>NZ_JACHMI010000001.1:355000-9355000 GCF_014207985.1 Nonomuraea rubra
GCTTAGAAGCAGCCACCCTTGAAAGAGTGCGTAATAGCTCACTGGTCAAGTGATTCTGCGCCGACAATGTAGCGGGGCTCAAGTACACCGCCGAAGTCGTGGCACTCAGACCTTTGGGTCTGGGTGGGTAGGGGAGCGTCGTGCAGCCGGCGAAGCAGCAGAGTGATCTAGTTGTGGAGGCTGTGCGAGTGAGAATGCAGGCATGAGTAGCGAATCGAGGGTGAGAAACCCTCGCGCCGGATGACCAAGGGTTCCTGGGCCAGGCTAATCCGCCCAGGGTAAGTCGGGACCTAAGGCGAGGCCGACAGGCGTAGTCGATGGACAACGGGTTGATATTCCCGTACCCGCTTCAATGCGCCCATACTGAACCCCTTGATACTAAGAGTCCTTAGCTCGGGTTGTCCTTCGGGACGACCGTCAGGGTGAACGCTCGGCCTGATTGGGTAGTAGGTAAGCGATGGGGTGACGCAGGAAGGTAGTCCAGCCCAGGCGATGGTTGTCCTGGGGTAAGCATGTAGGGCGGAACGTAGGCAAATCCGCGTTCCATGTGCCTGAGATGTGATGCCGAGCCGATTGTGGTGAAGTGGATGATCCTATGCTGCCGAGAAAAGCCTCTAGTGAGTGTTGTGGCGGCCCGTACCCTAAACCGACTCAGGTGGTCAGGTAGAGAATACTAAGGCGATCGGGTGAACTGTGGTTAAGGAACTCGGCAAATTGCCCCCGTAACTTCGGGAGAAGGGGGACCTCTGCTGGTGATGAGTCTTGCACTCGGAGCTGGTGGGGGTCGCAGTGGCCAGGGGGAAGCGACTGTTTACTAAAAACACAGGTCCGTGCGAAGTCGTAAGACGATGTATACGGACTGACGCCTGCCCGGTGCCGGAACGTTAAGGGGACCGCTTAGTCCAGTTTTCTGGGCGAAGGTGAGAACTTAAGCGCCGGTAAACGGCGGTGGTAACTATAACCATCCTAAGGTAGCGAAATTCCTTGTCGGGTAAGTTCCGACCTGCACGAATGGCGTAACGACTTCCCCGCTGTCTCAACCGCAGACCCGGCGAAATTGCACTACGAGTAAAGATGCTCGTTACGCGCAGCAGGACGGAAAGACCCCGGGACCTTCACTACAGCTTGACATTGGCGTTTGGAGCGTCTTGTGTAGGATAGGTGGGAGACTGGGAAGCTCGGACGCTAGTTCGGGTGGAGTCATTGGTGAAATACCACTCTGGTCGTTTTGAACGTCTAACTCTGGTCCGTGATCCGGATCGGGGACAGTGTCTGGTGGGTAGTTTAACTGGGGCGGTTGCCTCCCAAAGAGTAACGGAGGCGCCCAAAGGTTCCCTCAGCCTGGTTGGCAATCAGGTGTTGAGTGTAAGTGCACAAGGGAGCTTGACTGTGAGACTGACGGGTCGAGCAGGAGCGAAAGCTGGGACTAGTGATCCGGCATCGGCGTGTGGAAGCGGTGTCGCTCAACGGCTAAAAGGTACCCCGGGGATAACAGGCTGATCTTCCCCAAGAGTCCATATCGACGGGATGGTTTGGCACCTCGATGTCGGCTCGTCGCATCCTGGGGCTGGAGTAGGTCCCAAGGGTTGGGCTGTTCGCCCATTAAAGCGGTACGCGAGCTGGGTTTAGAACGTCGCGAGACAGTTCGGTCCCTATCCGCTGCGCGCGTAGGAGACTTGAAAGGGGCTGTCCCTAGTACGAGAGGACCGGGACGGACGAACCTCTGGTGTGCCAGTTGTACCGCCAGGTGCACGGCTGGTTGGCTACGTTCGGAAGGGATAACCGCTGAAAGCATCTAAGCGGGAAGCTCGCCTTGAGATGAGGTCTCCCACCCTGTGAGGGGGTAAGGCTCCCGGTAGACGACCGGGTTGATAGGCCGGAGGTGGAAGCGCGGTAACGTGTGGAGCTGACCGGTACTAATAGGCCGAGGACTTGACCACAAAGCAGACTTTCTTTTGCTCGCGTCCACTATGCAGTTCTGAGACAGCAAGCTGTGCTGTTTCGCAGGGTTACGGCGGTTATGGCGGGAAGGAAACACCCGGTTACATTCCGAACCCGGAAGTTAAGCTTCTCTGCGCCGATGGTACTGCACTCGGGAGGGTGTGGGAGAGTAGGTCACCGCCGGACAATCTTTATGGGAGGGCCCCGACGCCGAGCGTCGGGGCCCTTTCTGCGTTGCAGGGCGGGTTTGCAGGACGGACCTTGGCTGTGGAGCCTGGGAGTGTGATGGGTGCCCTGCTTGACCGATCAGGGGCGGCAGGTCGACAGTTCCCATGACCGCGACCCGCAGCCGGTATCCGCCGCGAACGGGATTGCTGCTTGAAAGCGACGGCCACCGCAGTTCTCGGCTTCCCGCGGCCTGTCGCTCACTGCGTTCTTCCGCTCACCACCGGTCTCGGCCTACGAGAGGGGAGCGGGACCGGTGGCATGGCTGTTGCCCGCGATCTCACCGAAGACGGACGCAGCGGTGCGCTGCGAAGCCGTCCAGCTGGCTCATGGCGTTCAGTAGCTTCCTCTCCGCGGAGCTGAGGAGTACTGGCTGGGTCTTGGCAGCGCACTCGATGGTCCCGCTGTGCCGCCAGCGCCTGGAGGTGGGGCTGTGCTGCGCCGCCAGCGCTTGGGGCCGGGGGTCTGCTGGCCGACGGCGCTCTGGGCTCTGTTGTGCCCCCAGCTTCGCTACAGGCGGGGGATGTCGGCCGTGGGGCAGTGTTGCGGGATGACCGACCGCGGCTAGCGCTACCTCTACCTGACCTTCCCAAGTTCCGCTCTGGTCCTCAACCCGCACCCGATCTCCGGGGCTGCTTGGTGGCAGGAGTAAACCGCTACTTCAGCAGTGGATGGGGCGAGTACGGTGTGGCTGTGGCCGGTGATCGCGTGCAGCGGCGGCTCACGGAGACAGACGCGCGGACGCGAAGGAGCGAATGATGCCACGCGCTGTACTGCGAGGGGTGACTCTGGACTGTGCCGACCCGCCGACGCTGGCGGACTTCTACGGCGCACTGACCGGGATGCGGGTCCTCTTCAGCACGGACGAGTTCGTCGCTCTGACGGACGACACCGGCTGTGATCTTGGATTCCAGAGGGTTGACGGATACCGGGCTCCGCAGTGGCCGGGTCAGGACGTGCCACAACAGTTGCACCTGGATTTCCGCGCTGACGACCTCGATGCGATGGAAGAGCTGGCCCTGGAGCTCGGCGCGACCAAACCGGACCATCAGCCCGGCGACGGACGCTGGCGGGTACTCCTGGACCCGGCCGGCCACCCCTTCTGCCTGACGTCTTCCTGACGTCACCGGCGTTGACAGGAATCCGCCGTCAGACGCCGCAGCGCTCAGGCTTGGGCGAGCGGTTCATCAGCTGCTGTCCGCCTCGGAGCGGGCATGGCGTCAGATGTGCTGGTCACAGCCACTCGTTGATGGCCGCTACCAGTACGGGTGCCTCACAAGCAAGATCCACTTTTGACACAGGCCTCAGCTGATGTGCAGGGTGCCCGACATCATCGTGACGGCCCGGCCCGCGAGGTGGACGCGGTCGCCGGCGTGCGTCACGTGGACGAGGCCGCCCCGGGCGGAGAGCTGAGCGCCCACCAACGATGGACGGCCGAAGCGGGCCGACCAGTACGGGGCCAGGGCGCAGTGCGCCGAGCCCGTCACCGGGTCCTCGGGCACGCCCACCCTGGGGGCGAAGAAGCGGGAGACGAAGTCGGTTTCGGTGCCGGGTGCTGTGACGATGATTCCTCTTGCGTCAACTGTGTTTAGCGCGGTGATGTCTGGGGTAAGGCCGCTTACCGTTTCCTCTGACTCGAGCTCCACCAGCAGGTCGAGCTGGCTTTTGCCGACCCGCACCGGGGTGGCGCCGAGGGCTTTCTCCAGGCCGGGAGGAGCCTCTGCGGGGGACACCTCCTTGGCGGGAAAATCCATTGTGATCATGCCGTCCGGACGTCGATTCACGGTGAGCGTCCCGCTGGCCGTGTTGAATTCGAGCTGCCCGTCCGCCGCACCCGTCGAATAGAGGATGTGCGCCGTGGCGAGCGTGGCATGACCACAGAGTGTGACCTCCACCGCCGGCGTGAACCAGCGGAGCGAATCCCCGAGCAGGAAGGCGGTCTCGGAGAGGTTCATCTCGGTCGCTACGCTCTGCATCCAGTGCTCTGTAACCGGAGTGTCCAACAGGCAGACAGCCGCGGGATTACCCTGGAAAGCTGTGTCAGTGAAGGCGTCGACCGTGAAGAGGCGCATGTGGCTGATGGTATACGGGGGTCGGATATCCAGCTGCAAGCAGGCTGCAAGCCGTACAAAATGGAATTAGGGCTGGGCGTGTCGCGTGGCGAATGCGGAATCGTCGGTTACCGTCCAATGTGTAGGGACGTGCCGATTACGGTGAGTTCCTGAGGAAAGGACAAGCCGATGGGGGCAGTGCGCAAGGTGGTGAGCTACCTTGGCCTGAGCGGGGTCGATCACTACGACGAGGGCTATGACGACGACGAGCAGTACGAGGACGAGTACGTCCCCGCCACGGAGCGGGCCGCCAGGCGGTGGCGTGCGAACGTGGACTCCTCGCGCATCGTTATGGTTCAGCCGCTCAAGTACAACGACGCACCGTTGATCGGCCAGCACTTCCGAGAAGGTCAGACGGTGATCATGGACGTTACGGGCATGTCGATGCCTGAGGCGACGCGGATGGTGGACTTCGCCGCCGGGCTGGCCTTCGGTTGTGAGGGGCGGATCGAGCGGATCGCCGAGCGCGTGTTCCTCCTTGCCCCGGCTCACGTGGAGATCGAGACCACCTGAGCGCGTAGAGACGAGCTGAGCACGAGGAACCTGCCCGGCCCGGGCGGGTTCCTCGTCGTTTGTGCCGCCTTGTGCTTCAGGACGGGCTGTCGTTCTGGCCCTCTGGTGCGGGGCTGGGGAGACGGGCGCGTTCAGACGTGCTGTGCCGGCCCGTCGCCCGGCGCGTCCAGTGTGGATGGTCTGTCGCGCCAAGTCGCAGTCACGCCCTTGCAGCGCCGCGCCCCGCCTGCGGTGCGGCGGGCAGCGCGTGCGCGCACGGGTCAGGCTGTCGCGCGGGCAGCGCGTACGCACGGGTCAGGCTGTCGTGCGGGCAGCACGTGCGGGCAGGCCAGCCGGACGGGGTGCAGCGGGGTCAGTGGGCGGCGCGGGGGCCGCGGCGGATGAGGCGGGTCAGTTCGGCCGCGTCCTCGGCCGCCTGCGTCGCCCGCGTCTCCGCCTCCCGCGCGTACGCGTGCAGCGCCCAGACCGCCCCCTCCGCCAGCTCCTTCAGCTCGTTCACCTGCCCGGTGACGTACCGGACGTCGGCCTCGACGAGCTTGCGGCGCTGCCAGAGCTGCCAGCCGGCGAGGCCGATCATGGCGACCGCGGCGGCGGCGAGCATGCGGGTGCCGAGGGCGGCGGCGACGAGGCAGGCGACGCCGGCGACGACGAGCACGAGGGCGGCCCACGGGCGGCCGCGCGGGATCATGCCCTCCGTGAGGATCGATTCCTCGGCGGCGGCGAGCGAGGCCTGGTCGGGGCCCTCGGGGCGCAGGTGGATGCGGTGGCCGAGCAGCGGGACCGTGAGCGTGGCGGGGGGTTCGAGGCGGCTGTCGGCCTCGAGTTCCTCGGCCACCCCGCGCAGGATCGGCGCGGCCACGTGCAGGGCGATCGCGGCCAGGTGCGGGTCGGCGCCGGGGCGCAGGTCGTCGAGCAGGTACGTGCTGAGCGAGGCCATCGGCCCAGCAGGACCGCCCTGGCCGATCAGGGTACGCAGGACGGCGAGCGGCTCGTCCTCGGCCCAGGCGGCGGCCGGGGTGGCGGGGCTGTTGTCGAGCGGGGCGGAGTCGTGCTCGGACTGCCGCGCCGAGGTGATCTCCGCGCACCGCCCGCGCAGCCTGGCCAGCCGGGCGGCCGCCACGGCGGGCCTGGCCAGCTCGGGGATCTCGGCCATCTCCGGGAAGTCGGCCAGGGACGGCGGCACGACGACCGAGGGCTCGCCGGGCACGAGGGCCTGCACCCACTGCTGCGGATCGGCGTGCTCCTGGACGGCCAGCGCGTCGAGCTTGCGCAGCACGAAGATCTTGCCGGCGGGCCCGTACGCGCCCCTGGCGGCGGCCAGCCAGAGTGAGCGCTGGCCGTGGGAGACGGGGCGGTCGAGCGACAGCTCGCCGAACGCGGTGCCCAGCCAGGAGGCGTGGATGCGGCTGCCCTGCCCGGACACCGCCAGCGCCAGGCAGAGGAAGAGCGCGGTCTGCTGCTGGTCGCGGCCGGCGGCCCGGCTCAGCGGCTCCAGCGGGTCGTCGCCGGCCAGGATGGCGACCAGCGCTTCGAGGGCCGGGGGCAACCAGTAGCCCGGTACGTCGCGATAGCTCGGGGCGGCCGGAGGCGCGGTGCCCTTGGCGGCGAGGTGCGCCAGCAGCGCCTCGGCGTAGCGATGCAATTCGGTCGCTGCTGGGGGGCTCGCAGTCAGGTCCGTGCTCAAGGCAGAGAACTCCCCCATTTCGGCCTCAGTTCATGACCGCGTAAAGCCTAGCCGTAAGGGCGCGCCAACCCGGTGGAGGCGCGCCCACGACGGAACGGGAGACTTTGAGCCAACTGCCTGTTACATGCGCTCGGGGACAGGGACGCCCAGAAGGTCGAGCCCCGTCTCCAGCACCCGCAACGTCAGCGCGCACAGGGCCAGCCGGTGGTCCCTGGTCTCGGGGTCGACGCCCTCCTTGATCACCGGGCACTCCTCGTAGAACGTGCTCAGCAGGCTGGCCGTCTGGAAGAGGAACGCGCACAGCCGGTGCGGCTCGGAGTCGGCGGTGACCTGGGCGACGAGCTCGCCGAACCCCAGCAGGTGGAGACCCAGCGCGCGCTCGGCCGGAGCCGCGAGCACGATGGATGCGGTCGCGTCGGCCGGGGAGATGCCCGCCCTGCGGAAGATGGAGCGGATCCGGGCCGTCGCGTACTGCATGTAGGGGCCGGTGTTGCCGGTCGTGGCCACCATGCGGTCGAGGTCGAAGACGTACTCGCTGTCGTGGCTGACCGACAGGTCGGCGTACTTCACGGCGGCCATGCCGACGGCGTGGGCGATCTCCCGCTGGGTCGCCTCGTCGTAGCCGCGGTCCTCGATCAGCTTGGCGGCCCGGTCGACGGCCTCCTGCAGCAGGTCCATCAGCTTGACGGACTCGCCGGAGCGGGTCTTGAAGCGGCGGCCGTCCTTGCCCAGCATCATGCCGATGCGTACGTGCTCGGCCGAGGTGGTCTCGGGCAGCCAGCCCGCCTGCTTCGCCGCGGCGAACACCATCTGGAAGTGCAGCGCCTGCTCGTTGCCGACCACGTAGAGGATGCGGTCGGTCTTGAGGTCGTTGACGCGGTAGCGGATGGCGGCCATGTCGGTGGTGGCGTAGCCGTAGCCGCCGTCGCTCTTCCTGATGATGAGCGGCAGCGGCTTGTCGTCGGAGCCGGTGAAGCCCGGCGGGAACACGCACAGCGCGCCCTCGCTGATCACCGCCGTGCCCGAGGACTCCAGGTCGTCGCAGGTCTTCTGGAGCATGGGGTTGTACATGCTCTCGCCGGCGATGTCGGCGTCGGTGAGCGTGACGCCGAGCAGGTCGTAGACCTTGTTGAAGAAGCGCACGGTGGCGTCCATGAACACGTGCCAGAGCCGCAGCGTGTCGGGGTCGCCCGACTGCAGGGTGCTCACCCGCGCCCGCGCGCGCGTCTTGAACGCCTCGTCGCCGTCGAACTTGGCCCGCGCCGCCTGGTAGAACTCGGTGCCCTGGCCGGCTTCGAGCTGCTCGACCGCGGCCTGCTCGCCGATGTCGAGCAGGTGCTCGATGAGCATGCCGAACGGGGTGCCCCAGTCGCCCAGGTGGTTCTGCCTGATGACGGTGTTGCCCAGGTGCTCGTGCAGGCGGGCCAGCGAGTCGCCGACGATCGTGGTGCGCAGGTGGCCGACGTGCATCTCCTTGGCCGCGTTGGGCGCGGAGTAGTCGATCACGACGGTCTGCGACGGGGTGATCGTGCCGACGCCGAGGCGCGGGTCGGCCAGCATCTGCTGGGCCTCGGCCTCGATCCACGCGTTGCCGAGCGTGATGTTGAGGAAGCCCGGGCCGCTGACCTCGATCGTGCCGGGGAAGTCGGACAGCTCCGCAGTGATCGCTTCGGCGACCTCCCGCGGGGACCGTCGCAGGCGCTTGGCCAGGCTCATCGCGACGTTCGCCTGGAAATCGGCGAACTGGGAGGGCCGGATCAGCGGATCTGCGTCGGCGTGCTCCGGACCGAACGCGCGGGCCAGCGCCTGCTGGACGCGCTCGGTGAGCACTATCTGCGGGTCGGTCATGGTCTAAGGGTACCGGCGAGCTTGACCGCGACGCTTATCATTAGCGCCGCCATGATCGAGATGCCGACGGCGGTCAGATCGTTGCTGAGATCGCCGGGTTCGAGGGCGAAGAACTCCCTGACGAACGGCACCGCCATGCCGGCCGCGAACAGCACCGGCATGGCCCCCACCAGCACCACCCGCCACCAGTTGAGCGGCCTGGCGATGAGCACCAGCACCCACCAGGTGGTGAGGAACAGGGTGATCACGGCGGCCGTCTGGTCTTCGAGGAGGGTGGAGGTGCCGCTGTGCGCGGCCCAGAACGACACCAGCACCGCCGCCGCGCACAACACCCCCGCCGGTACGGCGAAGCGCAGCACCCGCGGCACGAAGCCGGGCTCGGAGCGCTCCAGCGTGGGCGCCAGGGCCAGGAAGAACGCCGGGATGCCGATGACCAGCGCGTTCGTCAGGGTCGAGTGGCGCGGCGCGAACGGGAACTCCATCCCGGCGAGCCCGACCATCAGCGACAGCACGATCGCGTAGAACGTCTTGGTGAGGAACAGGTTGGAGACCCGTTCGATGTTGGCCAGCACCCGCCGGCCCTCGCCCACGACGTACGGCAGCGTGGCGAACTTGTTGTCGAGCAGCACCACCTGGGCGACCGCCTTCGTGGCGGGGCTGCCGGCGCCCATCGCGATGCCGAGGTCGGCGTCCTTCAGCGCGAGCACGTCGTTGACGCCGTCGCCGGTCATGGCCACGGTGTGGCCGCGGGCCTGGAGCGCGGTCACGAACTCGCGCTTCTGCCGCGGGCTGACCCGGCCGAAGACGGTGTGGGTGTCGAGCAGCTCGCCGAGCCTGGCCGGGTCGTCGTGCGGGAGGGTACGCGCGTCGACCGACCGCTCGCCGCCGGGGATGCCGAGCCCGGTGGCGATGGCGGAGACCGCCAGCGGGTTGTCACCGGAGATGATCTTCACGGTGACGCCCTGCTCGGCGAAGTACCCGAGGGTCTCGCGGGCGTCGGGCCTGATGCGCTGCTTGAGCGTGACGAGCGCGACGGGCTCCACCTCCGCCTCGCCGCGCTCGGTGCCGGCCAGGGAGCCGGTACGGCACAGCGCCAGCACGCGCGTGCCGGTGGCGGCCAGCTCGGTGGCCCTGTCGAGGCAGGCGCCGCCCCGCAGCAGCACGTCGGGCGCGCCCAGCACCCAGGCGCCGTGCTCGCCGAAGTCGGCCCCGCTCCACTTGCGCGCCGAGGAGAACGGCACGGCCGAGCGGGCGGTCCACCCGACGGGGGCGGCGGGGTAGCGGGCCCTGATGGCCTCGGCGGTGGCGTTCGGATGGTCGTCGAGGTTGGCGAGCGCGGCCAGGGCCTCGCCGGCGGGTAGCGGGAACGCCGGCACCGATGTGCCGCCGGCGGGTTGCGGGCTCGCCGGCACCGGGGTGGCGCCGGCGAGCCGGTGGTCGTCGCCGCTGACGGGCAGCACCTCGTCGAGGTCCATCCCGCCCGCGGTGAGCGTGCCCGTCTTGTCCAGGCAGAGCACGTCCACCCTGGCCAGGCCCTCGATCGCGGGCAGCTCCTGGACCAGGCACTGGCGCCGGCCCAGGCGTACGACGCCGACGGCGAACGCGATGGAGGTCATCAGCACCAGGCCCTCGGGGATCATGGTGACGATGCCCGCGACCGCGCCGGTGACGGCGGTGCGCAGGTCGGCGGAGTTGTGCAGCTGGCTGTAGATGAGCAGGGCGCCGATCGGGATGACCAGCCAGGTGATGTACTTGATGAAGTTCGCCACGCCCGCGCGCAGCTCGGAGTGGGCCAGGTGGAACTTGCTGGCCTCCTCGGCCAGCTTGGCCGCGTACGCGTCGGTGCCGACCCGCGTGGCCACGAACGCGCCGGAGCCGGCCACCGCGAAGCTGCCCGACAGCACCTGGTCGCCGGGCTGCTTGTGCACGGGGTCGGCCTCGCCGGTGAGCAGCGACTCGTCGATCTCCAGGCCGTCGGAGCGGGCGATCTCGCCGTCCACGAGGAGGCGGTCGCCGGGGCCGAGCAGGATCAGATCGCCGAGGACCACGTCACGGGGGTGGATCTCGCGTTCCTCGCCGTCGCGGCGCACGCGTACGGGAGCCTCGTTGACCACCGCCAGGCGGTCGAGCGTGCGCTTGGCCCGCAGCTCCTGGATGATGCCGATCAGCGCGTTGGCCACGATGACCAGCCCGAACAGGCCGTCCTGCCACTCGCCGAAGATGAGGATCAGGGCCCAGAGCACGCCGATGACGAGGTTGAACAGGGTGAACACGTTCGCCCTGAGGATCGCGCTCAGGGAGCGGCTGGATCGGCGCGGGATGTGGTTCGCCTTCGCGCTCGCCACCTGCTCAGAGGTGAGCCCATGTGCCACCGAGATGAGCCCGTCCACATTGGCCCCCGTTTCTGTGGATCGGTCTCACACCCTAAGGGCTCACACCGGCTACAGGGGGCTCACTCCAGGCGATCTCCACCGTGGCTCGACCACCACAGCCTGTGGGAGCGGCTGGTGGCGGCCATGCGCTCGCCGATCGCGTTCACCACGCCGGCGGCCGACAGGTCCGCGGCGAGCCGGCACGCCGCGCTGATGCCCTGGGCCCTGGAGGCGCCGTGGGCGATGACGACCGTGCCGTTCAGGCCGAGCAGCACGGCGCCGCCGTGGGCCTCGGCGTCGAGGCGGCGGTGCAGCTCGCGCAGGCGCGAGCGCTGCATGGCGGCGCCCAGCCGGGCCAGCCTGCTCTCGCTGATGGCCTGCCTGAGCTCGGCGAACGCGTAGCGGACCGCGCCCTCCATGGTCTTCAGCGCCACGTTGCCGGTGAACCCGTCGGTGGTGATGACGTCCACCTTGCCGGTCAGCAGGTCGTGGCCCTCGACGTTGCCGGCGAAGGTGATGCCGGGGGAGCCCTGCAGCAGCTCGTGCGCGCGCCTGACCAGCTTGTCGCCCTTCTCGGCCTCGCTGCCGATCGTGAGCAGGCCGACCTTGGGGTCCTCGATGCCGTGGGCGAGCTCGGCGTAGGTGGCTCCGAGGTGCGCGAACTGCACCAGCATCTCCGGCTTGACCTCGGCGTTCGCGCCCGCGTCGAGGAGCACGGCCGGGGCGGGCAGCGTGGGCAGGTCGACGGCGATGGCGGGCCTGAGCACGCCCTGCTGGCCCTTGAGCCGTAGCCTGCCGGTGGTCACGATGCCCGCCGTCGATCCCGCGGACACGACCGCGCAGGCGTCGCCGCGGCGTACGAGGTGGCAGGCGATCGCGATGCTGGAGCGGGGGCGGCGCAGGCTGGCCAGCGCGCCCTCGTCCATCTCCAGCGCCTCCTCGGCCCGGACGATCGGGATCTCCTTGGTGGCGTCGTGGTCGGCCAGCGCCTCGTAGAGCACCCGCGGGGAGCCGACGAGCACGACGGGCAGGCCGCGCTCGCGCACCGCGTGCACCGCCCCCGCCACGATCTCGTGCGGCGCGTGGTCGCCGCCCATGGCGTCGAGCGCGACTGGCCTGCTCTCGGACACTGCTCACCTCGTACGGCATCGAGCCCGCCGCCACGGCTTGGCCGTCACGCGGGCTCGGATGTCCGCATCGCAGGCAAGGCAGGTGTCAGGTTAACCGGCGGGTAGGACCTCTTGGTTCCCGCCCACGGCCGTTCCAGTCCTGGTCGCCCGGCTGCTAGTGCAGGTTCCAGTCGTCCTTGCCCCGGGTGACGATCACCTTGGAGAACCTCGACGTCCCCAGGACCCTGATCAAGGGCCCGTCCCCCGTGGATCCCGCCGTCACGTTCCGCTTGCCGAACAGCGAGCTGCCCTCGTCGACCACCTGTGCGTTCTCCGGCACCCGCACGATGACCTTGCTGAACATGGCGTCGGCGTGGATCGAGATCTCGCGCCCCGGCAGCACGGCGTCGGAGAGGTCGATGATGAGCGCCCCGAACCAGGCCGACAGCGCGGTGTGCCGTGAGGCGACCCATCGCCCCTTGCGCACGACCTTGCTGAATTTGGAGTGGATGACCTGCCGTTCGATGGCGGCGGGCCTTCTGGATGCGGACACCTCGGGCAGGTCCCGGGTGAGGGGGACGAGCTCGCCGACCGTCTTGGCCGTGTAGGCGACGTCGAGGCGGTCGGCGTGCTCGACGGTGGTGAGTCTTCCTGTGGCGAGTGCCTCCGACAGCACGGCGGCCACGCGGTCGCGGTCGGCGTCTGAGGCGCGCAGGTCCGGATCGTCGGTCACGACAGGTCAGTGTACGCCTATACGCGATATGTCGCGAGTGTCCACAAACCTCAAGGAAAACTTGGAGCCCAGCGGAACCGTGAACGCAGGTGGCCGCGTCCGGGTATTAAGAACCGTAGACGCGCGACAGGGTCGTGAGGTTTACACCCGATCGAACAAAAAAGATGGGAACGGCCTAGTGATCTTGAACCAAGCAGGCACGCGACGCTTCCGGGCGTTCACGTCCAAGCACCTCGACCAGCTCCTGCAGCGTGCGGGGCTGGCGGACGACGAGCGCCTCAAGGTGCGCGCCGTCGCCACGGTGCTGCCCTTCCGGACGAACGCCTACGTCGTGGATGAACTCATAGATTGGTCGGCCGCGCCCGACGACCCCATATACCGGCTCGTCTTCCCACAGGAGGACATGCTGCCAGCGGCGGACGTGGCCAGGCTGGCCGACCTGCTGAAGGCGGAAGCGCCGAACGCCGAGATCCAGGCCGAGGCGAACCGCGTACGCGCACAGCTCAACCCGCACCCCGCGGGCCAGAAGGAGCTCAACGTCCCGAGGATCGGCGACGAGCCCGTCCCCGGCATGCAGCACAAGTACCCGGAAACCGTGCTGATCTTCCCTAAGCAGGGGCAGACCTGTCACGCCTACTGCACCTACTGCTTCCGGTGGGCGCAGTTCGTCGGCGACGCCGACCTGAAGTTCGCCTCCGACGACATCGACCAGATGGTCGCCTACATCCGCAGGCATCCCGAAGTCACCAGCGTGCTGATCACCGGCGGCGACGCCATGATCATGGGCGAGCCGGTGATCAAACGATATATCGAGCCGCTCCTGGAGCTCGACCAGCTCGAGTCCATCAGGATCGGGACCAAGGCGCTGGCCTACTGGCCGCAGCGCTTCACCACCGACCCCGACGCCGACGACACGCTCCGCCTGTTCGAGCGGGTGGTCGAGTCGGGCAAGAACCTCGCCTTCATGGCGCATTTCTCACACCCGCGCGAGCTGGAGTCGCCACTGGTCGAATCGGCCGTCAAGCGCATTCTCGGCAGCGGGGCCACGATCAGGACCCAGGCGCCGCTGATCAGGTCCATCAACGACGACCCGGCCGTGTGGTCGGCGATGTGGCGGCGCCAGCTCAGGATGGGGCTGATCCCCTACTACATGTTCGTCGAACGCGACACCGGGCCGCAGGACTACTTCGCCGTCCCGCTGGCGCGGGCGTACGAGGTCTTCAGGGACGCCTACGCGAGCGTCTCCGGGCTCTGCCGCACGGTGCGGGGGCCCTCCATGTCGGCCACGCCGGGCAAGGTGTGCGTGGACGGCGTCACGGAAATCGCCGGGGAGCAGGTGTTCATGCTCCACTTCATCCAGGCCCGCGACCCATCGCTGGTGGGGCGGCCGTTCTTCGCGCGCTACGACCCGTCCGCCGTCTGGCTGACGGATCTGCGCCCGGCCCTCGCCGAACGTTTTCCGTTCGAGTCGGCCGACGCCCTGCTGACCGTCTGATCCCGGCCGCGCGCGTCCACCGCGACCGGAAAAAGTGGCCCCGCGGCCTGTGAACATTTGTTTTCGCGACCCTTTGTTCACGGGCCGTCGGGGCCCTCTTGCGTTCCGGTGCAAGAAGCGCGCAATATCGGAAACAAGACCCGCCTATTTCCCGGTTTGTCTCTCCGCTCAACACTCCCCCTTTACTCGGTAACCGGGCTGCAAACCCCTGCTACATGGGCATTCATGCGCCTGCGGTCGATCAAGCCGAGTGATAGAACTGCTTCCGTAGCTCAGCCGTAGCGACACGCTTCGTGTGGTGCCCATAGCGCGTCCGCAACGGCATACGGGGGTTATCGATTCGCATTTCCACCGCATTCGAGAGCGATCGATCACGAGCCGGGAAGGCAATCATGAATCGAGTAGTCAAGACGGCGCTGGCCGTCACAGCATTCGGCTTGGCGGCGGCGGCGATGGCCGTGCCGGCCCAAGCGGAAGTTCAATACAACGCCGCCAAGCACGCACCTGTCGACGGCCTGGGCGGAGGCACCATTGCGGGGACCGACCCGCTCGGCGGGCTGCTGAGCAGCCTCATCGGCGGCGGCGGGGGCCTGCTCGGCGCGCTCGGCGGCGGTGCCGCCAAGTCCGGCGCCCAGCAGGGCGGCCAGATGTCCGAGGTCGAGCGCGACATCGCCGCCGAGAAGCAGGCGGAGACCGGCACCACGGGCAACGCGGCCGAGGACGTCACCGCCCGCGGCGGCCCGGTGCCCGAGCTGATGCCCATCGTCAGCAGCGTCAGCAGCATCCCGCTCGGCGGGGGCGGCCTGACCGAGTCCCTGCCCCTCCTGGGCTCGGCGCGCATGGCCCAGCCGGCCACGCCTTCCGTCAAGGCCGGCAAGCAGGGCCAGAACGCGGCCGCCGCCCCGGGTGACGCCGTGACCGGCGCGGTGACCGGCACGGTCGGCTCGTCCGTCGAGCGCACGGTCGGCACGCTGGCGGGCACGAGCCTGCTGCCGGGCTCGACGAGCGGCGGCACGGCCAAGACCATGTCGAGCAGCTCCCAGGGCCTCGGCGCGCTGTCCGCCGACGCCCTGCTGGGCGGCGTCACCCGGGCCACGTGGCTCGCCCTGCCGCACGGCGCGGGCCGCCAGCTGTCCCCGGCGCTCGGGCAGGTGACGCCCGCCGAGATGGCTCCGGTCGCCGAGGCGCTGCCCGCCACCTCCCAGGCCGCCGCCATGGACGAGCTCGCCCCGCTCGTCCAGGACACCTCGGCCCTCGTGGAGGGCCGCGGCATGCAGGCCGCCGGCGCCTACAGCGACCTGATCACCGCCCTCGGCTGGACCACCGACGCGCTGACGAGCTCGGTGCGGGGCACCGCGGCCCGCGACTAGTCGCCTTCTCTGGGCTCGCGACTAGGCACTCCTAGCAACGCGGCTGGACACTCCTGGGTTCGTGGCCAGGCACTTCCCTGATTCGTGGCTAGGCGCGACTTCTGGGCGGGTGACCTGGGCCGCGGCATCCGGGCTCGTGGCCGGGCGCGGCTCCTAGGCGCGACCCCCAGGTTCGCGACAGGGCCGCGATGGAGCGCTGACGAGCGCGGCCGGCCGGGGAACCGGCAGGACGGTTCGCGGGTGTCCCAGGTGCCGACACCCGGGCACCGGCCCTGGCGGTGACCGGGCGGCACGCTCGCTCGCCCCAGCAGTCCCCTGACGGCAAGCTCCCTCGACCGGGGCCGCTCCGCGATCCCCTGATCTGGGCCCTCCCACTGGAGATCCGGGCATCGCCGGCCCCGGGCTGCGTTACCGAGAGGTCTGGGAACCGGCCTCCCGCCGAAGGACCGGGGATCGGACGCCCCTGGGCTCCCTTTCGTCAGAGGTCTGGGGATCGCTTGCCCCCAGGCCCCTGTCGTCAGAGGCCCGGGACCGTTCGCGCCCCGGGCCGGGTGACCGGGAGGCCCGCCTTCCCTTGATCAAGGCCCCTTGGCCGGAGTGCTGGACCGGTCCTCCGGATCGGGATGCCGTCGCACTGACGCGGCAGGCCACGAGGCGCCCTCAGGTGCCGGGCGCTCGTGGGACTGGCGCGCGTAGGTTGCGAGCCCGCCGCCAAGAACGGGCGGGCTCACGTCGGGCCTGGGCGGACGCGCCCACGCCACGGGGCACGCGAGGCGCCGCCACTGCAGGGCAGCGGCGCCCGCGCCGCCCCACCCCGCCACCGGCCCAGGCCGGTGGCGGGGCTCCAAGCCCCGCCCCGAAGATCGTGACAGCCGCCTCCCGGGGCCGGAAAAGGCCGTAGAAGCCGTAGATCGTCGCAGGCGCCCCCCAGCACCCTCGGCGGCCCCTCAGCCGCCCTGCGCGGATCTCAGGGCAGCCGGACGCCCGTGCGGCGGGCTATCTGGGCCTGCAGTCTTGCCATCTGCCAGTGCAACTCGAGAAGCTGCTCGGCGAGCTGCAGCCGCGGAATCTCTGACACGTCCTCGGTGGCCAGGTGGTCAATCGCGGTCGCAAGCTCTCCCATCGCGCGCCCCCACTCCATCACCGTTCCTCGGATCGAAATGACGTTCGAATCTTATCGGAACGGCCGGCTCGGTGTCAGTCATTTGCCCCTCCAGTCGCCGCCGTTTCGCACGCAAGATCGAATACCGCGGAGATGGGCAACATGGGCTCGCGTAACGGCGGGTCACCACTGAAGGGTCAGAGGCCGTTTCCCTGGAGGGCCGTCAGCCGGAGTGCGGTGGGTGGCGGGCCACGGCAGCGCGTAAAGAAGAAAAGAGCCTCAGCCGAAGTGAGGCGGGCACATGTGGCCCGGCCTGAGCACGGCCGGGCCGATCATAGAGGGTCAGCCCTTGTTGTAGGCGGCGATGACTTCCTTCGGGTCGCCGTCCATCTTGATCTTCCCCTTGTGGAGCCAGATCACCCGGTTGCACGTCTGCTCGATCACCCGCAGGTCGTGGGCGACCAGGAACACCGTGCCCGCCGACTCGCGGATCTGCCGGATGCGCTCCTCGCTCTTCTTGCGGAATTCCCGGTCGCCCGTCGCCAGCGCCTCGTCGATGAGCAGGACGTCGTGGGTCTTGGCGGAGGAGATGGCGAAGCGCAGGCGGGCGCCCATGCCGGAGGAGTAGGTGGACATCGGGAGCTGCACGAACTCGTCGATGCCGGAGAAGTCGACGATCTCCTGGTACTTCTCCTTGACCTCGGCGGGCGTCATGCCCATCGCGTAGCAGCCGAGGACGATGTTGCGCTCGCCGGTCAGCTCGCGCATGAGGGCCGCGTTGACGCCCAGCAGCGAGGGCTGGCCGTCGGTGTAGACGGCGCCCTTGTGCGGGGGCAGCAGGCCCGCGATGGCACGCAGCAGCGTGGACTTGCCCGACCCGTTGCGCCCCACGATGCCGATGGCGTCGCCGTGGTAGGCCACGAAGGTCACGCCCTTGACGGCGTGGACCTCCTTCATCTGCGGCCGGCCCTGGCGCTTGAGTATGCGCGTGAGGGCGTTGACCGCGTTGCCCTTCTCGGCGTCGGAGGCGGCCCCGTAGACGCGGTAGACGATGTGCAGATCGTCGACGATGACGGTGGGAGTGCCTGTGGGGACATCGAGGGGCCGCTTGCCCGGAGGCTCCGGGTTGGGATGCACTCTCACATCCTTGCCGGGGTCGGCGGGCTTGTCGCCCTTCACCTGTGACAGCTCCTTGGTCAGTTCAGCCACGCCCGTACCTCTCCTCGGACCGCCAGAAGTACCAGAAGCCGAAGCCGAGTGCGAACACCGCCCAGAATACGCAAGACACCAAGACCATCGTCGGGGGGTGGTGTCCGTAGGAGGTGTTGTAGCTCGGGATGAGAATCTCGCGCATCCACTCGATGTAGGAGGCCGCCGGGTTCAGGTACATCACGTCGGCCACCCACTGGGGCAGCCCCGCGGACCCCACGACCTTGGCCTGGATCACGAAGAAGACGCCGGAGGCGTAGAGCCAGGTGCGGGTGATGAACGGCAGCAACTGGTTGAGGTCGCGCATCTGGGCGCCCAGCCTGGCCATCACCAGGCCGGCCCCGATGTTGAACAGCGTCTGGAGCAGCAGCACCACCGGGATCATGAGCCAGTACCAGGTGGGCCACTCACCCGTGGCCACCACGAGGACCAGCAGCACGCCCATGGAGATGGCGAGTTGCTGGAGCTCCTGGATCGTGTACGCCAGCGGGAGCGAGGCCCTCGGGAAGTGCAGGGCCCTGATCATCGACAGGTTGCCGGAGATCGACTTCGCGCCCGCGGTGACCGTGCGCTGGGTGAAGGTGAAGATGAACATCCCGGTCAGCAGGAACGCCGGGTAGTTCTCGACATCCTTGCCGCCGCCCAGGATGACGCCGAACATCACGAAGTAGATGGCGGCGTTGAGCAGGGGCGTGAGCACCTGCCACAGCTGGCCGAGCGCGGAGCTGGAGTATTTCGTGACGTTGCGCGAGGTCGCGTACGTCAGGATGAAGTGTCGGCGCTGCCACAGCATGCGCAGGTAGACAGGGAACCTCGGCCGCGCGATGGCACGGCGAAGCCCATATCTCTTGGCGAGCTTGGCCAGCGGCTCCTGCCCGCTCCGGCCGCCCGCCTGGGCGTCCGCGACAGCGGATTCCGGCTGGCTCATGGCAAGGACTCTATTGGATCCCGGTCGGTGGGGTGCCTGTCGTACGGGTTGACGGCAGACAGTTGGACAGACTGTTGGACGGAGTCTCCGGACGCCGGGGTTCCAAGGCGTCGTCAAGACCTGCTCAACGGTAGCCCAGCGAGCCGGGGCGTGGTGGCAGAGGCGCGAGCACTGGCGTGTAGGGGGTATTTTTCATCGACTGTTCACGTCCAGGCCCTCCTCGTTGGGGCGGATTTGTACTGATTGCTCCTCATGGGGTCAAATGTCTGTGACGCTGGATTGGCACACGTGTGACCGAACTGCAACGCGCCAGAGACTCGCTGGTGGCAAGTAGTGAGGGATAGTCGCGATCGACTGGCAGGGCGTCGGCTGGTTTGACCATGTCAGCCAAATCCGGGGGGATACCAGGAACTCCCCGTCAGGCTGCTCTTGATCACCGCAGCTCAGCGCTAGGCGCCCACCTGTAGAGGGAGGATTTACTTCACCATGCGTGTTACTAAGGGCGCACGGATCGTCGCCGGTACCGCGCTGCTCGCCCTCGCGGTTGCCGCGTGTGGCGGCGGTGCCTCGGACAACGGTGGCACTGCCGCGGGCGGTGAAACGCCGGTCCGCATGGAGGTCGGTGAGCCCCAGAAGATGCTGTACCCGCAGGACACCACGGAGACCGAAGGTGCCGAGGTGCTCGCCGCGGTGTTCTCGCCGCTCGTGCGTTACGACGAGAACAAGCAGCCGGTCGAGGAGGCCGCCGAGTCCATCACCACGACGGACAGCAAGGTCTGGACGATCAAGCTGAAGTCCAGCTACACGTGGCATGACGGCACCCCGGTGAAGGCCGAGGACTACGTGCGCGCGTGGAACTTCGCCGCCCTCCAGGACAACGCCATGAGCTCGTCCTACTTCTTCGGGCGCGTCGACGGCTACAACGACGTGCACCCGGGTGAGGGCAAGACCCCGACGGCCAAGGAGATGAAGGGCCTCAAGGTCGTCGACGACACGACGCTCGAGGTCACGCTCACCGCGCCGTTCTCCCAGTTCAAGACGATGCTGGGCTACACCGCGTTCTACCCGCTGCCCGCCTCGGCGATCGGCTCCGACGGCAAGCTCAGCCCGACCTTCGGCGAGAAGCCGATCGGCCAGGGTCTGTTCAAGGTCGACAAGCCCTACAAGAAGGGCACCGACCAGACCATCGAGATGTCGGTGTACGACAAGTTCCCCGGCAAGAAGCCGACCGGCTGGACGAAGCTCCAGTTCAAGGTCTACACGAGCTCCGAGACCGCGTGGAACGACCTCCAGGCCGAGAACCTCGACATCCACGACTCCCTGCCCGCTACGGCCATCTCCACGGCCAAGCAGGTGCTGGGTGACCGGTACTTCGACGAGCCCGACGCCTCCATCGGCTACATCGGCGTCCCGCTGAAGTACAACAAGGAATTCGAGAACGTCGACGTCCGCAAGGCCATCTCGATGGCCATCGACCGGAAGACCATCTCCGACACGGTCTTCTCCGGCACCCGCTCCCCGGCCGACGACTTCATCAACCCGGCCATCCCCGGCTACCGCCAGGGCGCCTGCACGGCGTGCACGTACAACCCGGCCGAGGCCAAGAAGCTGTACGAGAGCGCCGGCGGCCCCAAGACCATCGAGCTCGGCTACAACGCCGACGGTGGTCACAAGGAGTGGATCGAGGCCGTCGCCAACAACCTTCGCGCCAACCTCGGCATCGAGGTCACGCCGAAGCCGTTCGAGAAGTTCCAGGGCATCCTGGACGCCCTGGACGCCAAGGAGTACAAGGGCCTGTTCCGCATGGGCTGGTCCATCGACTACCCGGCGGCCGAGAACTACCTGACGCCGATCTTCGGCACCGGCGCCATCGGCACCGGCTCCAACTACGGCGGCTACTCCAACAAGGAGTTCGACGACCTGGTGGCCAAGGGCGACCAGGCCACGGACGCGGCCGAGGGTCTGAAGTTCTACCAGCAGGCGGATGACATCCTGCTGAAGGAGCTTCCGTACATCCCGGTGTACTTCTACCGCAGCAACTTCGGGCACTCCACCAAGGTCAAGAACGTCAAGCTCAACCTGCTCAACCAGATCAACTGGGCTGACGTCGAGAAGGGCTGACGTCATTCGTCTGGCGGACGGTACTTGCCGTCCGCCCGTCGGAGGACTGAGCTTGGAGGCAGTCACTCGGGCCGGGTAAATCACGGACTCCGGGGGCTGCCTCCAAGTGTGTACCGGAGGGCTTGAAATGGGCCGATATGTAATCAGGCGACTGATCCAGGCGATACCCGTCCTGATCGGCGCCACGCTACTCATCTTCTGCATCGTCTTCGCACTGCCCGGTGATCCCGTCGCGGCACTGTTCGGGGACAAGCGCCCGGACCCGGCCGTGGCCGAGGTCCTGCGCGAGCAGTACCACCTCAACGATCCGCTGCTGCTGCAGTACTGGTACTACATCAGCGGCGTGCTCTTCCGCGGCGACTTCGGCGTGAACTTCGCCCAGGTCCCGGTCTCCGAGATCCTGGCGGGCAAGTTCCAGGTCACGCTGAACCTGGCCCTGACCGCTCTGATCATGGAGGCCATCCTCGGCGTCGGCCTCGGCCTGTGGGCGGCGCTGCGCCGCGGCAGGGCCACCGACACCATGATCCTGGCCTCGACGCTGCTGCTGATCTCGATCCCCACGCTGGTGACGGGCTTCGTGCTGCAGCTGGTCCTGGGCGTGAAGCTCAAGCAGTGGACCGGGCTGGACATCTTCCCCGTGGCGGGCGTGTTCGCGGGCCTGCGCAGCTACCTGCTGCCAGGGTTCGTGCTCGCCGGCGTGTCGGTCGCGTACCTGACCAGGCTCACCAGGACCAGCCTGGTGGAGACCCTCAGGGCCGACTACATCCGGACGGCCACGGCCAAGGGCCTGTCCAGGCGGCGCGTCATCGGCAGGCACGGCCTGCGCAACGCGCTGATCCCGCTCATCACCTATCTGGGCGCCGACCTCGGCAACCTGATGGGCGGCGCGGTGATCACCGAGACGATCTTCAACCTGCCGGGAATCGGCAATCAGCTCTTCACATCGGTCTACTTGCGAGAACAGCCGGTCGTGGTGGGTACCATCACGGTGCTCGTGCTGATCTACATCCTGGCCAACCTGGTCGTCGACCTGTTGTACGCCGTGCTCGACCCGAGGATCCGCTATGAGTAACCCAACCCCGCCGGTCGGGGGGCCGGGACTCCCGGAGACGCAGACGCTGGTCCCCGACACGGTGCCCGCCCCGGCGCCCGAGCGTCAGGGCAGGAAGCCCAAGGGCGGCAAGCCCGCCAGCCTGTGGACCGACGCCTGGTACGACCTCAGGCGCCGGCCGATGTTCATCATCTCGGTGGTGATCATCCTGATCCTGCTGGTGATGTCGCTCTGGCCGTCGCTGTTCAGCTCGATCGACCCGTACAACGCCAGGACCTGCGACCTGTCCACGGCGCGGCAGGGGCCGAGTCCCGGCCACCTGTTCGGGCGCGACAACCTGGGCTGTGACGTCTTCGCCAGGACCATCTACGGAGCCCGCAACTCCATCGTGATCGGCGTCTTCACGACGCTCATGACCACGATCATCGGCGGCCTGCTCGGCATCGTTGCCGGCTTCCGCGGCGGCGTGGTCGACACCCTCGCCTCGCGGGTCACGGAGATCTTCTTCGCCATCCCCTCGATCCTCGGCGCGCTGCTGATCGCGGCCACGTTCCGCGGCAGGGCCAACAGCATCTTCCTGGTCATCGTGGCCCTGACGGTGCTCGGCTGGCCGATGGTGTTCCGCATCATGCGGGCCGCCGTGATCACGGCGAAGAGTCAGGACTTCGTGGTCGCGGCCAGGGCACTGGGCGCGGGAGCGGGCCGGATCATGTTCCGCCACCTGCTGCCGAACTCGCTGGCCCCGGTCATCGTGGTCGCCACCATCAACCTGGGCACCTTCATCGCGGCCGAGGCCGCGCTGTCGTTCCTGGGCGTCGGCGTGCAATCGCCGGACATCTCATGGGGCCTGATGATCGCCGACGCGCGCAACAGGTTCCTCGAGGCGCCACTGCCCCTGGTGTTCCCCGCGGTGTTCCTGAGCGTCACCGTGCTCGCGTTCATCATGATGGGCGACGCCGTGCGCGACGCGCTCGACCCGAAGCTCAGGTAGAAGGTGACTCAGTGAAGAAAACCTCCACAAACCTGTTGCCCGCCGAGGGAGGGCTGGGCGACGAGCCGCTGCTCGCGGTCGACAACCTGCACGTGGAGTTCCGTACGCGAGCAGGGATCGTCCGCGCCGTCAACGGCGTGAGCTACACGGTCGGGCCCGGCGAGACGCTGGCGGTGCTGGGCGAGTCGGGGTCGGGCAAGTCCGTGACGGCGCAGGCCATCATGGGCATCCTGGACATGCCTCCCGCGGTCATCCCCAAGGGGGAGATCCGCTTCAGGGGCACCGACCTGCTCAAGCTCTCGGAGGAGGCCCGCACGCAGGTGCGCGGCCAGCGGATCGCGATGATCTTCCAGGACGCGCTGTCCGCGCTCAACCCGGTCTTCACCGTGGGCTGGCAGATCAGCGAGATGTTCCGGGTCCACCGGGGCATGTCGAAGACCGACGCCATGAAGAAGGCCGTCGAGCTCATGGACCGGGTCCGCATCCCGGCCGCCAGGCAGCGCGTGCACGACTATCCGCACCAGTTCTCCGGGGGCATGCGCCAGCGCATCATGATCGCCATGTCGATCGCGCTGGACCCCGAAGTGCTGATCGCGGACGAGCCGACCACGGCGCTGGACGTGACCGTCCAGGCGCAGATCATGGAACTGCTGGCCGAGCTGCAGCGCGAGAGCCAGATGGGCCTGATCCTCATCACCCACGACCTCGGGGTCGTGGCCGACGTGGCCGACAAGATCGCGGTCATGTACGCGGGGCGCATCGTCGAGCGGGCCCCCGTGCACGACATCTACCGGGCGCCCGCGCATCCGTACACGAAGGGCCTGCTGGACTCGATCCCCAGGGTCGACCAGAAGGGCCAGGACCTGTACGCGATCAAGGGTCTCCCGCCGAACCTGCTGGACCTGCCGACGGGGTGCGCGTTCCATCCCCGGTGCCCGTACCGGCAGGACAACTGCGTGACCGACGTCCCCCCGCTCTACGAGATCAGCGGCACGCGCGGCAGCGCCTGCCACTACTGGAGGGAGGTCCTCGATGGCGAACAGCAGTGAGCGCATCCTGGAAGTGCGTGATCTGGTCAAGCACTTCCCGCTGACCCAGGGCATCCTCTTCAAGAAGCAGATCGGCGCGATCAAGGCCGTCGACGGCGTCTCGTTCGACCTGAACAGGGGCGAGACGCTGGGCATCGTGGGCGAGTCGGGCTGCGGCAAGTCCACGCTCGCCAAGGTGCTGATGGCGCTCGAACGGCCGACCTCGGGCTCCGTGATGATCAACGGCCGCGACATCGCCAAGGCCAGGGGCGGCGAGCTCAAGCGCATGCGCCGCAACGTGCAGATGGTGATGCAGGACCCGTACACCTCGCTGAACCCGCGGATGACCGTCGGCGACATCATCGGCGAGCCGTACGAGATCCACACGGAGGTCGCCCCCAAGGGCGACCGGCGCAAGAAGGTGCAGGAGCTGCTGGAGGTGGTCGGGCTCAACCCCGACCACATCAACCGCTACCCGCACCAGTTCTCCGGCGGCCAGCGGCAGCGCATCGGCATCGCCCGGGGGCTGGCGCTGCAGCCGGAGATCATCGTCTGTGACGAGCCGGTCTCCGCGCTCGACGTGTCGATCCAGGCGCAGGTGATCAACCTGCTGGAGCGGCTGCAGAACGAGTTCAACCTGGCCTACATCTTCATCGCCCACGACCTGTCGGTGGTGCGCCACATCTCCGACCGGGTCGGCGTGATGTACCTGGGCAAGTTCGTGGAGCTGGGCAAGGACACGGAGATCTACGACCGTCCCGCGCACCCGTACACGCAGGCGCTGCTGTCGGCGGTGCCGGTGCCCGACCCGGACGGGCGGGAGCAGCGGGAGCGGATCATCCTCCAGGGCGACCCGCCGTCCCCGGCGAACCCGCCCAGCGGGTGCCGCTTCCGCACGCGCTGCTGGAAGGCCCAGGAGATCTGCGCGGAGGAGGAACCGCTCCTCCAGATCCGCCCGGGCACGAGCCACGAGAGCGCCTGCCACTTCGCCGAAACCCATGATGTGGTGCACGTGAGCTGAACTGTGCCGCTCCGTTCAAGGGCCCTCATCCGTTACGGCAGTGCCATGGGCACCCCAGACGCCGTACGTGGCTGAGGGCCCTCCAGGGAGACGGCGGCTGAACCCGTCAGTGGCCGGCCGCCGTTACGGCGCATGGTGGGCCGTCTCCGTGGCCTGCTAGACCGTGGCGATGATCGCCGAGCCGTGGCCGAACAGGCCCTGGTTGGCGGCCAGGCCGACGCGGGCGTTCGCCGTCTGGCGGGCGCCCGCGCGCCCTCTCAGCTGCGTGGCCAGCTCCACGAGCTGGGCGATGGCCTGCGCAGGGATGGCCTCGCCGAACGACGCCAGGCCACCCGACGGGTTCACCGGGACGCGGCCGCCCAGGGCCGTCCGGCCGTCGCGCAGCAGCTTCTCCGCCTCGCCCGGCGGGCACAGGCCGAGGTCCTCCATCCAGTCCAGCTCCAGCGCCGTGGACAAGTCGTACACCTCCGCCAATGAGAGGTCATCCGGGCCCACCCCGGCCTCCTCGTACGCCGCGTGCGTGATCGCGGCTCTGAAGGGCCTCTCAGGCGCGGGGACGGCGGCGCAGGAGTCCGTGGCGAAGTCCGGCAGCTCCAGCACCGTGTTCGGGAAGAGGGGGGTGACCGTGGACACGGCGGCCAGGCGGACGAAGCCCGTGCCGCGGCGGCGGGCGTACTCCTCCGAGGCGAGCACCACCGCGGCGCCCCCGTCCGAGGTGGCGCAGATGTCCATGAGGCGCAGTGGGTCGGCCACCATGGGCGAGGCCAGCACCTCCTCGGCGGTGACGGGCTTGCGGTAGCGGGCCATCGGGTTGAGCGAGCCGGCCAGCGCGTTCTTGACCTTGACGGCGGCGAAGTCGGCTGAGGTCGAGCCGTACAGGGCCATGCGGCGGCGGGCGTAGAGGGCGAAGTAGGCGGGGTTCGTGGCGCCGAGGAGGCGGAACCGCAGCCAGTCGGGGTCGTCGGGACGGTCGCCGCCCACCGGCTTGAAGAAGCCCTTGGGGGTGGCGTCGGCGCCGATCACGAGGGCGACGTCGCACAGGCCGGCCAGGATCCGGGCCCTGGCGATGTCCAGCGCCTGCGCGCCCGACGCGCACGCCGCGTAGCAGGAGGCGACCCTGGCGCCGGACCAGCCCAGCTCCCTGGCGTAGGAGGCGCCGGAGACGAAGCCGGGGTAGCCGTTCCTGATCGTGTCGGCGCCGACGACGTACTGCACGTCGGTCCACTCCAGGCCGGCGTCCCGCAGGGCCGCGCGGGCGGCCGCGACGCCGTACTCCAGGAAGGGCCGGCCCCACTTGCCCCACGGGTGCATGCCCGTGCCCAGCACCGCCACCGCGCTCACGAGGCCCGCCCCCACATCCACACCAGCGGCCCGTCGGCCAGCGGTCCCGAGGTCAGCTCCAGCTCCATGCCCACCTGCAACTGGTCTGCCGTCAGGCCCTTGACCTGGCCGAGCACCACGATGCCTACCTCGTCCAGCTCGACCGCGGCCAGCGTGACCGGAACGTACGGGTCCGCCGCCACGTACGGGGCCGGGGGTGGGTAGCAGGCGTTCGTGTACGACCAGACGCGGCCGCGGCGTGGCAGCGGCCGCACCTGGGTGTCGGTGCTCGCGCAGCGCGGGTTCGGGCATGAGCCGGGGCGGGGCGGGAAGGTGATCGTGCCGCAGGCGGTGCAGCTGGTGCCGAGGAGGTGGACGCCGTCCTCGGGGGAGATGGCGAACCAGCCGTCGATGGCGTACGTCATAGCCGGAGTATCACACAAGCGCTTGCTAGGTTGAATCCCTCGCGACGGCGCGCCACCGTGAGCGGGCCGACTCCGACGTTGCGGCGTGCCGGCGTCGGGTGATCCGTTCGGACGTGGTGGCGTGCCGGCCTGCGTCGGTCGGCTCTTGCGGTGATCAGCTCTTGTCGCGCCGGTGGCCGCCGTGTCGCAGCACCACCCGGGCCGACATCACCACGGCCAGCAGCACCATGCCCGCCACCACCGGCATCCTGGAACCGGGCGCGGGCCCGGCGCCGAAGTACGGCCCGGGCCGGGGCGGGGCGGTCGCCGGCACGTCGAGCCGGTCGGCCTCGCGCAGGGCGAGCAGCGCGTTGGCCACGCCGTGCCCGTAGGCGGGGCTGTAGCCGTCGGCGGGCCGCCGCCTGGTGCCCAGCTCGATGGCCATCCGCACGTGGTACGGCGACAGGTCCGGATGCGCCGACCTGATCAGGGCCGCGATGCCGGCGACCATGGCGGCGGCCGAGCTGGTGCCGTCGCCGACCACGTACGAGTCGCTGCCGTCGGCGGTGACGATCTCCGTGCCGGGGGCGACCACCGACACGTAGTCCTGCCTGTTGGAGAAGGCGGCCACCTTCATCCGCCGGTCCACCGCGCCCACCGCGATCACCCCGGGGTAGGCGGCGGGGAAGTTCTTCCTGTTGCCGGCCGCGCCGTCGTTGCCCGACGAGGCGACCAGCACGGCGCCCTTGGCGATCGCGTACTGGACGGCCTCCTCCTCCGCCGCCGAACCCTCCCACGCGCCGCTGCCGCCGCCGAGCGACATGCTGATCACGTCGGCGCCGTGGTCGGCCGCGTACCTGATGCCCATGGCCAGCGCGTCCCGCCAGCCCGAGCCCGAGCGCTGCTTCTCGCGGCGCGGGTCGCCGTTCTCCAGCGTCACCCTGACCGACAGCACCTTGGCGGCGGGCGCCACCCCCAGGATCCCGCCCTTGCGGCCGTCGCCGTGCCCGCGCCCCGCGATCAGGCTGGCCATGGCGGTCCCATGCGGCCCCCACGCCCCCTTGTCGGCACCCGCCGCGCCCGCGTCCAGGTCTGTGGCGGCGGCGTCCGCATTCGCGCCAGTACGGGTGGTGGTTCCCGCGGTCGGCGTCGTGCGGGTGGTCGTGCTGCTCGCGGCAGTGCGGGTGGTTGTGGTGTTCGGTGCTGTGCGGGTGGTTGTGGTGCTCGGGGCTGCGCCGGTGGTGGCGCCGGTCAGGTCCGGGCCGGGGATGACGGCGCCCTGGAGGTCGGGGTGGCGGGCGTTCACGCCGGTGTCGAGCACGGCCACCACCACGCCCTCGCCCCTGCTCGACCGCCATGCCTCGGGCAGCCGCAGCGCGGCGAGCTGCCACTGCCCGGCGCGCGCCGCCTCGGCCACGTTGTCCGCCTCCGCGCCCTCATCCCCGTCGTCCGCCCACGCGCCGGACCCGGCGGCGCAGGACACCAGCCCTGCCAGCAGGAGCACAGGCAGAGCCCGCCTTCTCCGCCGGCCGGCGCCACGCCCGGCACCGCCGCCGGAACCCGTCGCGGATCCGGCGCCGCCGCCGGGACTCGTCGTGGGCCCAGACGCGCCGTCAGGGGTCCTCATCGGACCAGGGCCTCGTGCAGCGCCGTAGCGAGCCGCCGTGCGGCGTCGCGCAGTCGCGGCACGATGCGGTCGCCCGGCTGGTACGCCCGCCCGTCCGCGTACCCCGCGGCCGTCGCCACCATGTACCGCCCCGCGGACCCGACGACCACGCCGGTGAAGTACTGCCGGTCGCCGAACCGCTCGGCCGGCCCGCCGGGGAACGCCGCGGGGCGCACGGTGGCGGGCCGGCCCGAGCCGTTCCGGCCGGGCAGGGGCGTGTCGAGCACGGCGATGCCCACGGTGACGACGAAGGTCTGCGTGCTGTCGGCGTACGTGGCGCGTAAGGCGGTGCGGCAGCCGGGGCGTACCGCGGCGGGCTGGAAGGCGACCCGGCAGGGCGCCTCGGGGGCGACCCCGGTCAGCACGTACGTGACCCTGGCCCCCGAAGGGCTGTGGCCGGGCACCGCGGCGGGGAACACGCGGACGACCGGCCAGGCGTGCCAGCGTTCGGAGACGGGCGGCGCCGGGGCGGGCAGGACCAGGGAGACGAGGGAGAGCAGCACAACGGACAGGTGGTACACGGCGACCTCGAACGGGAGGGGAGGGACCTCCGATCTGTCCATGCATTCTGACATGCGGGTGCGCGCTCAATCCGACGCTTCGGTAAACAGACCGATACGCGGAGTAATTGCGGATCTGCGGCTTTCCGCCGCTAGAAGCCTATGGAGTGGGTGAAAGTCGCACATGTGCCCCGGGTGGGAGCCCCAGCCGCTGCGCCGCGTCACCGGAGTTGACCGCGATCGCGATCAGCCCGGCCGAGTCCGCGAACGCCACCAGTTCCCCGGGCGGCACCGCCGCGTACGTCTCCCGGTACGGCAGCGCGAGCTGCCGCCGCCCCAGCCAGACCCCGAGAGTGTCGCCCACCCGGACACCCAGCGCCTGAAGGTCGCCGGCCGCGATCGAGAGCTGCGTGTTGCCGTAGCGGTCCACCGAGACGACCTCGCCCTCCACCGAGCCCTCGCGCAGCAGCGAGGTAGGCTCGGGCAGCGTGACGAGCCTGGCCAGCGGCACCTCGGGCCCCAGGTCGGCCGGCCTCAGCCCCCCGCACAGCCGCCCCGCGACCGGCGAGAACACGTCGCGCCCGTGAAAGGTCGGGGAGACAGGGTGCAGGAAGTGATCGGCGTTGCTGATCTCGTACGCCGCCCGCGCGCCGCCGCTGGCGTGCAGGGCCCACGACAGCAGCCCGTTGTCGGGGCCGATGAACACCCGGCCGCCCGCCTCCACGGCCACCGCCCGCCTGGCGCCGCCCGCGCCCGGATCGACCGCGCCGATGTGGATGCCCTGGGGGAGGTACGGGATGGTCTGGGCGAGAACCGCCGCGCCTCGCCGTACGTCACCGGCGGGGATCAGGTGGCACACGTCGATCACCCGCGCCTCGGGGGCGATCCCGGCGATCACTCCGTGACAGGCCGCCACATAACCATCCTCGAGCCCGTAGTCCGTGAGGAGCGTGATGACTGGGGTCACATTTCGTGACTGTACGTCTCTCAATCCGCCGTGAACAGCCGCACTCCGCACATTACGATGGCCACGGGCCGCGTGCGGGCGACGTGATCGTCATCCGCCCCTTTCGAGGAGGACACCATGGGAGCACCGCTCAGCGGTGACAATGCTGCCCAGGAACCGTCCCGCCAACCACTCTCCGACCGCGAACTCGAGCTCCTCGCCTTCGAGCGCCAATGGTGGCGCTACGCGGGCGCGAAGGAGCACGCCATCAAGGAGACCTTCGGGTTCTCCGCCACCCGCTACTACCAGTTGCTCGGCGTGCTGATCGACCGGCCGGAGGCACTCGAGCACGACCCCATGCTGGTCAAGAGGCTGCGCAGGTTACGGTCCACGCGACAGCGTGACCGCGCTGCCAGAAGGCTTGGCATGCGTCCCTGACCTGCTGGGTACGGCAGGCGCGTGAAGAACATCCCTGGAATGGAAGCGATCCTGAGCGATCCGGCAGGCGCCGTGATCGGGCTGGACTTCGACGGCACCCTGTCGCCGATCGTGCCCGACCCCGCCAAGGCCGTGATCCACCCGCAAGCGCCTGGTGTACTCGCCGACCTGGGCGCGCATGTCCTCGCGGTGGCCATCGTGACCGGGCGTCCCGCGGCCACCGCACTGGAGCTCGGACCCGGCCTGGCCGACGTGCCGGGGCTGGTCGTGCTCGGGCACTACGGCTTCGAACGCTGGGAGGGCGGGCGGATCTCCGCGCCCCCGCCCCCGCCGGGAGTGCCCAGGGCCGAGGCGGAGCTGCCGCTGCTGCTCGACTCGCTCGGCCTGAGCGACGTGACCGTCGAGGACAAGGGCCGGGCGGTGGCCGTGCACACCAGGCGCAGCCCCGACCCCGAGGGGGCGCTGGCCAAGCTGCGCGAGCCCCTGGCCAAGCTGGCAGAGAAGCACGACCTGGTGCTCGAACCGGGGCGGATGGTGCTGGAGCTGCGGCCGCCCGGCATGGACAAGGGGCACGCGCTGAGCCTGTTCCTGGCGGAGCGGGAGGCGAGGTCCGTCATGTTCGTGGGCGACGATCTGGGGGATCTGGCCGCGTTCGACGCTGTACGCGCTTCCGGGCTGCCGGGTGTGACCGTGTGCAGCGGGTCCACCGAGGTGACGGCGCTGGCCGAGCGGGCCGACATCGTGGTGGACGGGCCCGAGGGAGTGGTGGCGCTGCTCGCCGAGCTGGCCTCCGCCTTCAGCCGTTCCTGAGCGGGTTCCGCCGCTTTCAGCCGTCCCTGACTCCGCTTTCAGCCGTCCCTGAGCGGGTTCCTCCGCGCGGTTTCAGTCGTTGGTGACTGATCTGCAAGTCGCGGTCCCTAGGGTCGGTCGCATGCACAAGCGTTACCTCGCCGTCGTGGCCGCCACCGGGGTGGCCGCGGCCACCCTCCTCACCTCCTCGCTGCCTGCCGGTGCCGCTCCCGCCCAGCAGCTCACGTTCAGGGGCATGACGCTCTACGTCCCGATCCAGTGGGTGGTCCACCGGTTCGGCGCCGACGCCGTCCAGGTGGTCACCGGCAAGTGCGGCAAGGCCCAGGGGTGGAGCACGCCGGAGTGCGACTCGTTCTACATCCTCGGACCGAAGTACATCAAGATCGGCGCGGAGGGCTTCGGCGCCTACACCGGCAAGCGGCCGTTCTACACGGCCAGCGACGTGCAGCCCTGCCCCTTCAACGACAAGTGGGGCGAGGTGATCGGGCCCAAGGTCAGCCGGGGGCTGCGCCAGGTCGGGCCCGGGCACAAGGCGGCCTACAACGCATGGCAGTCCAAGTGCGTCTCCTACTCCAGCACCAAGGTGTACAAGCGCTTCACGCAGCGCGAGTGGTACCTGCCGAAGTCGAAGATCCTCGTCGTGGACCAGTGGAACACGCCGGGCCTGGCCGACACGCTCAAGCACGCCGACTGGCGGTAGCACAGCCCCCGGCTCACATGCACCCGGCCCGGGCACGTCCGCTCACCTGTGCCCGGCCCGGGGACTTCCCGCTCATCCGCGCCGGCCGGGCACGAGCACCCCGGCGACCGCGAGGCCGATGAGCACCGGCACCATCAGGAACGCGCTCCGGGTGCCGAAGCCGTCGGCCAGCGCGCCGAGCACCAGCGGCCCGATCGCCATGGCGGCGCCCGCCCAGATGGGTGAGGCCGCCGCCGCCAGGTCGGCCCGGCCGCCCGCGCCGGCGATCAGCGCGTCCAGCGCGAGCGGGAAGTGCAGGGCTACGCCGAGCCCGCAGATCACCAGCCCGGCGTAGGACAGCACCGGCTGGCCGCTCGTCCAGAACACCAGCCAGCCGGCCAGCGTCAGCCCCAGCGCCCCCGCGAACAGCGGCGCCCGGGGCAGCCGCAGCGCGAGCTGCGCCCCCGCGAACCTGCCCGCCGCCATGCCCGCGATGAACGCCGTCAGCCCGGTCGCCGCCGCGACCGTGGACAGCCCGGTGCTGAGAGCGAGCAGCTCCGCCGCCCACAGGTTGAACGTGAACTCCAGCGCCACGCAGCAGAACAACACCAGCCCCGCCAACTGGAACCGCCACCCGACCCGAGCCGCGGCACCGGTGGCTTCTTCAGTCAGGCCACTCGGGCCCGCGCCGGTCGCAGCGTCGTGCGGGCCGGTCGCGGAGTCGGGCGGGGCGGTGGGGCGGGGGCCGGGCCAGACCCGGCCCATGGCCAGTGCGAGCAGTACGGTCATGACCGGCGTGGCCAGCAGCGCGACCCGCCAGCCGACCGTGCTCTGCCCGATCAGGCTGAGCCCGAACGTCATCCCCATCCCCGCCACCACGGCCACCGCGTTCGCCTCGCTCAACGCGGCCGCCCCGGCAGCCCCGTGATGGTCGCTGAGCGCCGCCATGGCGGTGTAGAGCATCACCGACCCGAACCCACCGGCCACGCCGTACCCCAGCAGGGTGAGCGGCAGCGCGTCGGTGGCGAAGATCGTGAGCATGCCGGCGCTCATTCCCGCCATCCCGATCCAGCTCGTCGCGCGCCGCCCGTACGTACGGGTGAGCAGGGGGAGCAGCAGCCCGGCGGCGATCGTGCCCGCGGCCATGGAGGTGCCGTGCAGGCCCGCGACGGTGGCCGAGGTGCCCTGGTCGGCGCGCAGCAGCGGCACGGCGGCGCTGAGGCCGTACACGAAGGTGGCGAAGGTGCTGAGCTGGAGGTAGATGAGCCAGGTAGGGCGGTCTCTGATCAGACGGACGGGCGATAAGGCCGTGCTCACCCGGCAGCCTCCCGGTGATCGGACTGACCTTGCCCTCCCATGTTAGGTGAGGGCTTCGAGCTGGGCCGCGAGCCACTTCTGCGGTGGCAGGGCGGTGGCGGCGGCGTGCAGCTTGTCGCGGCGCATGCGGCGCTCGTCCTCCGGCATGACGAGCGCGCCGTGCAGCGCGGCGGCGGTGCCGCTGATGTCGTAGGGGTTGACCACGAGGGCGTGCGCGCCGAGCTCGGCGGCGGCGCCGGCCTCGCGGGAGAGCACCAGCGCGCACCGCGGCGACAGGATCGGGCCCTCCTTGGCGACCAGGTTCATGCCGTCGCGGATGGGGTTGACCAGCAGCACGTCGGCCATCCGGTACGCGGCCAGCGAACGCGGGTAGTCGTCGTTGACGTTGAGTATCAGCGGGTCCCAGTCCTCGGTGGCGTACTCGTCCTCGATCTGCTGGGCGCAGCGCTGCACGGACGCGGTGTACTCGCGGTATTCGGGCAGGTCGTGGCGGCTGGGGTAGGCGAAGGCGAGGTGCACGACCCGCCCGTGCCACTCGGGGTGCGCGGCGAGGAACTCACGGTAGGCGATCAGCCCGCGCACGATGTTCTTCGACAGCTCGGTGCGGTCGATGCGGACGATCAGCTTGCGGTCGCCGACCTGCTCCCGCAGCGCGGTCATGTGCGACTCGACATCGGGCTCGCAGGCCCGCTGCCATAGCGCGTCGCCGTCGACGCCGAGGCTGTGCACGCCGATGCGGGTGGTCCTGCCCTCGTACGTGACGCTGCGCCCCACCCGGTCGGCCTCCGCGCCCAGGAGCCGCTCGCAGCAGTCCATGAACGCCTGAGCCCACCTGTCGGTGAGGAACCCGGCGTGATCGGCCCCCAGGATGCCTTCCAGGACCTCGCCCGCCACGTCGTCCGGCAGCAGCGAGAAGTACTCGGGCGGCGCCCACGGGGTGTGGCTGAAGTGCGCGATGCGCAGGTCGGGCCGCTCGGCGCGGAGCATGGCGGGGGTGAGCGTCAGGTGGTAGTCCTGCACCATCACGCGGGCGCCGTGCCCGGCCTCCTCGGCCAGCGCCAGCGCGAACGCGCCGTTGTAGTCGCGGTACGACTCCCACTCGCGCTCGAACCTGGTGCCGAAGTTGGGCGAGTTGGGGATGTCGTAGAGCAGGTGGTTGACGAACCACAGGGTGGAGTTGGCCACGGCGTTGTAGGCGCGGTGGAAGGTGGCGGGCGGGATGTCCAGCATCCGCAGCGGGCCGGTGTCGTAGCCGGCGTGGTCGATGCGGCCTCCGGTGGCCAGCCGGACGGCGCTGCGGTCGCCGTCGGACAGCGCGGCGCAGACCCAGAGCACGCCGTCGTCCTTGGCCACGCCCGACAATCCCGAGACGAGGCCGCCGCCGCCGCGTCTCATCGTCAGCTCGCCGTCGTCGGAGACGGTGAAGGAGACAGGCCCTCTGTTCGAGGCCAGCAGGACGCTGTTCATCTCGGCTCCCTTCGATCATAGGATCCCAGCTATGGCGCTTGATGAGCTAACCGAGGAACTCGCCCGCTCCGCTGCTGCGGGAGATCATCGCGCACTTGGCGAGCTCCTCGCGCGGATTGAGCCGGATGTGATGCGACACTGCGCCCGGATCCTCCCCTATCACCAGGACGCGGAGGAGGCCTCGCAGGATACGTTGCTGGCGGTGGCGCGCAACATCGGGCGCTTCGAGGGTCGGGCGAGGTTCAGCACGTGGCTGCACATCGTGACGGCCAACTGCGCGCGCACCACGTACCGGTCGCTGAAGCGCAGGGCGGCCGAGCAGACCTCCGACGAGCTGCCCATGCAGAAGCCCGACGCGCGGCGGGTCAGCGTGATCGCGGGGTCGCGGCTCGACCTGCTCGACGCGATGGAGGCGCTGGAGGCCGACAAGCCCGACCTGGCGCAGGCACTGGTGCTGCGCGACATCGTCCAGCTCGACTACAACGAGGTGGCCGAGCAGCTCAACATCCCGCTGGGCACGGCGAAATCCCGGATTCATCAGGCCCGCAAATACGTGCAGGGCGTGCTCGGTGAGGACTATCGCTGAGACTGCTTGTCTCGCATGTTGAGACGAGTGGTCATTTCGGGCACTTAAGCGGGTAGAGTCCATTTCAACAACTTCATATTGCTCATCCAGAGGGGTGGAGGGACCGGCCCTGCGAAGCCCCGGCAACCCTCCCGGCTTTCGACTCGCGACCTGGCGAGGCCGACCGGGACAAGGTGCCAATTCCGGTTCGCGGTCAAGGTGGCCGTGGGCGAAGATGAGGGAAGGCCTCGCTTCATGTCGCTCGACTTTGGTCCTGCCGTCGCTCTGTCCTGCCGCGAGTGCGGCGCCCGTTACCCGCTGGGCCCGAGCTTCGCGTGCCAGGAGTGTTTCGGGCCGCTGGAGGCGGCCTACGACTTCGGTGACGTGTCCCGCGCGGAGATCGAATCGGGTCCCGCGAACATCTGGCGTTACCGCTCGCTGCTGCCCGTTCCCGCGGACGTGGCCAGTAAGCCCAATATGAACCCCGGTTGGACGAAATTGGTCAAGGCCGGAAACCTGGGGCGCGCGCTCGGCATCAAGTCCCTTTACGTGAAGGATGACTCGGGCAACCCCACCCACTCCTTCAAGGACCGGGTCGTGGCCATGGCCGTCGAGGCGGCCCGCAACTTCGGTTTCCACACCCTTTCCTGCTCCTCCACGGGCAACCTGGCCGGCGCCGTCACCGCGGCCGCCGCGCGGGCCGGGCTCGACGCGTGCGTGTTCATCCCGGCCAACCTGGAGAAGGCCAAGATCGCCATGGCCCGCGTGTTCGGCGGGCGGCTGATCGGCATCGACGGCACGTACGACGAGGTCAACCGGTTCTGCTCGGAGCTGATCGGCGACCCCATGGGCGACAAGTGGGGCTTCGTCAACGTGAACCTGCGGCCCTACTACGCCGAGGGCTCCAAGACGCTCGCGTACGAGATCGCCGAGCAGCTCGGCTGGCGGCTGCCCGAGCAGATCATCATCCCCATCGCCTCCGGCTCCCAGCTCACGAAGATCGACAAGGGCTTCAAGGAGCTGGTGAGGCTGGGCCTGGTGGAGGACACCCCGTACAAGGTCTTCGGGGCCCAGGCCCTCGGGTGCTCGCCCGTGTCCACGGCCTACAAGGCGGGGCACGACGTCGTGCAGCCGGTCAAGCCCGACACCATCGCCAAGTCGCTGGCCATCGGCAACCCCGCCGACGGGCCGTACGTGCTGGACATCGCCCGGCGTACCGGAGGCGGCGTCGAGGACGTCACGGACGCCGAGATCGTGGCCGCGATGAAGCTGCTGGCCTCGACGGAAGGCATTTTCGCCGAGACCGCCGGCGGGGTCACCGTCGGCGTGCTGAAGAAGCTCACCGAGAGCGGGGTGCTCGACCCCGAGGCGGAGACCGTGGTGCTCAACACCGGCGACGGGCTCAAGACGCTCGACGTGCTCACCGGTGAGGCCGTCGAGCCCACCGCCGTGATCAAGCCCTCTCTCGACGCGTTCCGCGCGACTGTCTGACAACCAGGAAAGGCGATTAGAACCATGAGCGTTTCTGTGCGGATTCCCACCATTCTGCGCACGTACACCGGGGGGAACGCGGAGGTCAGTGGCGAAGGCGCGACTCTTCGTGACGTGCTCGCCAAGCTCGACTCCGACTACCCGGGGATCGGCGCGAGAATTCTGGATGAATCGGGCAAGATTCGTCGTTTCGTCAACGTTTACGTTGGGGAAGAGGACGTCCGTTTCGCCGAAGGCCTCGACACGCCGGCCCCTGAGGGCACTCAGATCTCCATCATCCCGGCGGTCGCCGGCGGCTGAGCCCCGGAGACCTACCCACTTGAAGGCGCCCCTAGTGGGCGCCTTCTCCTTTTCCCTGGCAATTCAACGTTGAACCACCTGTACTGCGAAGAAATAGGCAGTTTGCGGATTGACTCTGTTGCCAAACCCCGTGCCACAGGTATGGTCGAGGGCGATCGTCTGGCTGCTTTTCCGTTAAGTCATACGATTACAGGTCCCGCGGAGGAATGGGCGAGATCTGGGAGACCAGTAAGAGGAGTCGGAAGTGGCGCAGGGCACCGTCAAGTGGTTCAACGCGGACAAGGGCTACGGCTTCATCGCGGTAGACGGTGGTAAGGATGTATTCGTCCATTACTCAGCGATCATGATGGACGGGTACCGCTCTCTCGAACAGGGGCAGCGTGTCGAGTTCGAGATCACGCAGGGCCAGAAGGGGCCGCAGGCGGAGTCCGTCCGCACGGTCTGAACGTCCAAGCTGGTATGCACCGGGCGGGATCGCGCGGCAACGCAGTCCGCGCGAGCCGTCACCTCTCTTTCGCCGACTCGCGTACGGCGAGCCGCTCCGCGCGGCTCGCCGTACCGACTGATTGACCTGGGCGGGAATGCCGGGCGGGGTGGCGTTCGCTTGCACTCGGCAGGGTAGAGTGCTAAACAGTTCGTTGGCACTCTGTGCAGCAGAGTGCCAACACCGGATCGAGACGATGGGGTCTGCCGAACGGAGATGCTGACCCATGCCGTCGCGGGCGTCGGCTCGGTCCACGACAAGCCACCCTGCATGTGGGAGGTCTAGCCTTATGGCAGCCAAGATGATCGCGTTTGACGAGGACGCCCGGCGCGGTCTCGAGCGCGGTATGAACCAGCTCGCCGACGCCGTCAAGGTGACCCTCGGCCCCAAGGGCCGCAACGTCGTGCTGGAGAAGAAGTGGGGCGCTCCCACGATCACCAACGACGGTGTGTCCATCGCCAAGGAGATCGAGCTCGAGGACCCGTGGGAGAAGATCGGCGCCGAGCTGGTCAAGGAAGTCGCCAAGAAGACGGACGACGTCGCGGGCGACGGCACCACGACCGCCACCGTGCTCGCCCAGGCGCTGGTGCGTGAGGGCCTGCGCAACGTCGCCGCCGGCGCCAACCCGATGGCCCTGAAGAAGGGCATCGAGGCGGCCGTCGAGCGCGTCAGCGAGGAGCTCTCCAAGCTGGCCAAGGACGTGGAGACCAAGGAGCAGATCGCTTCCACGGCCTCCATCTCCGCCGCCGACGCCGAGATCGGCTCGCTTATCGCCGAGGCGATGGACAAGGTCGGCAAGGAAGGCGTCATCACCGTCGAGGAGAGCAACACCTTCGGCCTGGAGCTCGAGCTCACCGAGGGCATGCGCTTCGACAAGGGCATGACGTCGATGTACTTCGTCACCGACTCGGACCGCATGGAGGCCGTGCTCGAGGACCCGTACATCCTGATCGTCAACAGCAAGGTCTCCGCCAACAAGGACCTGCTGCCGCTGCTCGACAAGGTCGTCCAGTCGGGCAAGCCGCTGCTGATCATCGCCGAGGACGTCGAGGGCGAGGCCCTGGCGACCCTGGTCGTGAACAAGATCCGCGGCCTGTTCCGCTCCGTCGCCGTCAAGGCGCCGGGCTTCGGTGACCGCCGCAAGGCGATGCTGAACGACATCGCGATCCTGACCGGTGGTCAGGTCATCGCCGAGGAGGTCGGCCTCAAGCTGGAGACCGCCACCCTCGACCTGCTGGGCCGCGCCCGCAAGGTGGTCGTGACCAAGGACGAGACCACGATCGTCGACGGTGCCGGTGACGCCGAGCAGATCTCCGGCCGGGTCAACGAGATCCGCGCCGAGATCGAGCGGACCGACTCCGACTACGACCGTGAGAAGCTCCAGGAGCGCCTGGCCAAGCTCGCCGGTGGCGTGGCGGTCATCAAGGCCGGTGCCGCGACCGAGGTCGAGCTGAAGGAGCGCAAGCACCGCATCGAGGACGCCGTGCGTAACGCCAAGGCGGCCGTCGAGGAGGGCATCGTGCCCGGCGGTGGCGTGGCGCTGCTGCAGGCGGGCGCGAAGGCGTTCGACAAGCTGGAGCTGAACGGCGACGAGGCCACCGGTGCCGCCATCGTGAAGAAGGCGCTGGAGGAGCCGCTCAAGCAGATCGCGGTCAACGCCGGTCTCGAGGGCGGCGTCGTGGTCGAGAAGGTGCGCAACCTCACCCCGGGTGAGGGCCTGAACGCGGCCTCCGGCGAGTACGTCAACATGTTCGAGTCGGGCATCATCGACCCGGCCAAGGTGACGCGCTCGGCGCTGCAGAACGCCGCCTCCATCGCGGCGCTGTTCCTGACGACCGAGGCCGTCATCGCCGAGAAGCCCGAGAAGACCCCCGCCGCCCCGGCCATGCCGGGCGGCGGCGACATGGACTTCTAGGTCTTTTCTCGCCGCGCGGACGAAGAGCGGCCCGGGTTTTTCCGGGCCGCTCTTGTTTTGTTTATCTGCTATTACGTTTCACAATTGATCGGTTACTTGGAGTGAGGGAAGGTGGTGGCGCTCACACCTCGACCGAAGGAGCAGATTGTGCTTTCCCGCCTATTCGGCATCGCCGCCCTGACGCTGGCCGCCGCGACCACCCTGGCCGTTCCCGCGCACGCCGACGACGACCTGACCGTGGTGACCGTTCCCGCCTACGACGCGGAGGACGCGGCCGACGAGGCCGCGGCGTACGCGGAGGACGACACCGACCTCGAATCCAAGCAGGCCGGCGACACCGGGGCCCGGGTGCACCTCGACGGCGAGTCGATGCCCGACATCCTGCTCCCGCGCGAGCTGCACATGCCGATCTGCGCGCCCGGGCCGGGGCTCGGCATCCCGCTGGTCGACCAGATCCTGCCGGGGCTCGTGGGCTGCCCGGCGGCCGCTCTGGGCCGCTGAGCCCCGGGCGCCTGACGCCGAGCCAGGCGCCCGGTGACGGGCTGCTCAGACGCCGTAGTAGCCGATGACGCTACCTCGGGCCAGGGTGTTGGCGGTGATGTTGAAGCCCACCACGGCCGGGCTGGCGTCGCTGTCGACCCCCAGCTTGTCGACGCCCAGCGCGTGCACCGTGAACACGTAGCGGTGCGGGTCGCCGGGGGGCGGGGCCGCGCCGCCGTAGGCCTTGGTGCCGTAGTCGTTGCGGGCGTGGACGGCGCCGTCGGGCAGGCCCTTGAAGTCGGGGGCCGTGCCCGCGCCCGCCGGGAGCTCGGTCACCGAGGCCGGGAGGTCGAACAGGACCCAGTGCCAGAAGCCGCTGCCCGTGGGGGCGTCGGGGTCGTAGCAGGTGACGGCGTAGCCGCGGGTGCCCTCGGGGGCACCGGACCAGCGCAGGTGGGGCGACTGGTTCTGGCCGCTCATGCCCCAGTCGTTGAAGACGTGGAGCTCGGCGAGCGTCTGGCCGTCCTGGATGTCGTCGCTCTCGACCGCGAGCGCGGGCGCCGGCGGCAGGAACTCGTGGGGAAGGGGTGCGGGCACGGCATCCTCCTAGGTTGAGTAGCTGCTTGCCCAGCCATCCTAGAAGCGGCCGCGCCCGCCGCCCGTCAGGCCACGAGCTGTGCCGGGAGCGCCTTGTCGTACAGGACCGTCAGTGAGGTCACGGCCCGGGTCAGCACGACGTACAGCCTGGCCAGCCCGCGCGGCTCGGCCGAGACGATGTCCGCCGGCTCGACCACGATGACGTGGTCGTACTCCAGACCCTTGGCCAGCGTCGCGGGGACGATCAGGAGGCGGTGCTCCTCGGCGGAGTCGGGGTCGAGCACGGCGTGCGGCAGGCTTCCCAGCGCCGCGGAGACCTCGCCGACCAGCGCGTCGGGCACGATGACGCCGATGGAGCCCTCCTTGGCGAGCGCCTCCTCGGCGGCCTGCGCCACCGCGAGCCCCTGCCGGACGGTGAGCGAGCCGGCGCCGGGGCGCAGCGAGCGCGGGGCGGCCAGGTCGGGGGCGATGGAGGGGAGCAGCCGGGCGGCGTAGTCGAGAACCTCGCGGGGCACGCGGAAGCCGAGCGTCAGCTCCGTCACCTCGCCCTCGCGCTGCCCGAGGTGCTCGAGCACCGACTCCCACGAGCGGGTCGACCAGGGCGTGGTGCCCTGGGCGAGGTCGCCGAGCACGGTGGCCGAGCCGTTGCGGCAGCGCCGGCCGAGCGCCCTGAGCTGCATCTCGGACAGGTCCTGGGCCTCGTCCACGACGAGGTGGCCGAGCGAGGGTGTGCGCTCCATGAGGTCGCGCAGCTCGTCGAGGAGCGCGGCGTCCGCCGCCGTCCACTTCGCCGACTTCCAGCTCCGGTACGGCTTGCGCCAGATCAGCGTCTCCTGCTCCTCGGCCGACAGGTCGCTCTTGGCGGCCCTGGCGAGGAACTCGGGGTCGGACAGGAGGCGGAACAGCACCTGCTCGGGCGTCAGCTTGGGCCACACCGCGTCCACGAGCTGCTTGACCGGCTTCGACCTGGCCACCGCGTCCTGCACCCGGTCGTCGGGCGACTCGCCGCGCTGCTCCATTCTGACCAGCACCATGTGGGCCAGGCGCTGCGCCAGCGCGGCCCGGCCCGGGTTGTAGCGGGTGGTGCCCCGCAGGGAGGCCACGATCTCGCGCACCTCGTAGTCCGCCACCCGGTAGCGGTAGGCGCCCTTCGTGAACACCACGCCTTCGGACGGCTTCACGATGTGCATCCACAGGGCGCGTTCGAGCACCGCCGCCATCCTGGCGTCGCCCTTCACCGCCGCGACGAGCGGGTCCTCGGGCGCCGAGTGCTCGCCGAGCAGGCCCGCCACCGTGGTCTGGTCGACCTTGACCTCGCCGAGGGCGGGCAGCACGGAGGAGATGTAGGACAGGAAGGCCCGGTTGGGGCCGACGATCATGACGCCGGACCTGGCCAGCCGCTCGCGGTGGGTGAACAGCAGGTAGGCCGCCCGGTGCAGGCCGACGGCGGTCTTCCCGGTGCCCGGCGCGCCCTGGACGCACACGGTCTGGGCCAGGGTGGAGCGGACGATCTCGTCCTGGTCGGGCTGGATGGTGGCAACGATGTCGCGCATGGGGCCGGTGCGCGGGCGTTCGATCTCCTCGGTGAGGATCTTCGAGGGGCCGATCTCGCCGCCCTCGCCGAGCGGCTCGTCCTCGAACGCGGTGAGCTCGCCGCCGTGGTAGCCGAAGCGGCGGCGGCGTACGATGCCCATCGGGTCGGCCGGGCTGGCCTGGTAGAACGCGCGGGAGACCGGCGCCCGCCAGTCGATGACCAGCGGCTTGCTGCCGCCGTCGTGCACGTGGCGGCGGCCGACGTAGATCGTGCCGGGCAGATCGTCGCCAAGTGTGCGGTCGAGGCGGCCGAAGAACAGCGGGGTGTCCGGGTGGTCGGCGAGCGCGGCCACGCGCTGGTCGAGCAGCGACTGGAGGATCTGCTGCGACACCCAGTCGCCCGCCGCGTCGGCGGACAGCGACTGCGCGTGGGCGCGCATGGCCTTGAGGGCGGCCCTGGATTCCGCGAGGTGCGCCTGCTCGGCGGCCAGCACGTCGGTGGGTATGTCCGGGGCCAGCTTGTGTGTGGGCATGCGAAAGCGCCTCCCTGGTTGGTCAACGGAGGTGGTCAAAGGCAGCGAATCGGCCAGTCTAGTGGCGACTTCCGCGTGCTTCCAAAGCATTTACCGGCGAGGGGCAGGGTAGGGATAGGAGATGGCGCGGGTGCAGATCCGTTTCTCGCCGATCATCCCCACGATCGCGAGCTTCCTGCTGGCGGCGCTGTGGGCGCTGTCGGTGTTCGCGGGGTGGGGGATGGAGGCGTTCTGCGCGGGGGGCGAGGCCGCCGACGCGTGCTCGCAGCGGCTCGGCACGGTCTCCACCGTGTCCGCGCTGTTCGCCACGCTGGCCGCCTGCTGCACGGCGGCCGCCTGGCTGCTTCCCTGGTCGAGGCAGGATTCGCGGGCGTTCGCGCGCCTGATGGGCGCCGGGGTGCTGGCCTGGATCGCGGCGGAGGGCGTGCTCTTCCTGGGCGGCCTGCTGGTGCGCTGACCCACGCAAGCTGTAACGAACCTGGGAATACCCGAAAAATTCGGGCATATCAGGTGGGTTTGCCGGATCATGGGGGTATGTCGCAGGCGGCGTGATAGTACGCAGGTGAGGGGGGTGGTTCGAATGTCGGCCCGCGGAGTCTCGTGGACGTGACGCCACGCTGAATGCCTGGCCGCTCAGGACGAGCGGCCGGGCATCACATCCTCACACCCCGCCCAGCACGTCATCGGCGTCGATGATCTGGTACGCGTACCCCTGCTCGGCCAGGAACCGCTGCCGGTGCGCCGCGAACTCCTGGTCCACCGTGTCGCGGCTGACCACCGTGTAGAACCGCGCGCCCCCGCCGTCGGACTTGGGCCGCAGCACCCGCCCCAGCCGCTGCGCCTCCTCCTGGCGCGAGCCGAACGTGCCCGACACCTGGATCGCGACCGTCGCCTCCGGCAGGTCGATGGAGAAGTTGGCCACCTTCGACACCACCAGCACCTGGATCTCCTTGTCGCGGAAGGCCTGGTAGAGCCGCTCGCGCTCCTTCACCCTGGTCTCGCCCTTGATGACCGGGGCGTTCAGGTGCTCGCCGAGTTCGTCGAGCTGGTCGATGTACTGGCCGATGACCAGCACCTGCTCGCCCAGGTGGCGGCGGACCAGGGCCTCGGTCACCTGCGTCTTGGACGGCGTGGTGGCGCAGAAGCGGTAACGCTCCTCGGACTCGGCCATCGCGTACGCCAGCCGCTCCTCGTCCGTCAGCGTCACCCGGACCTCGACGCAGTCGGCCGGCGCGATCCAGCCCTGGTTCTCCATCTCCTTCCAGGGCGCGTCGTACCGCTTGGGGCCGATCAGCGAGAACACGTCGCCCTCGCGCCCGTCCTCGCGCACCAGCGTCGCGGTCAGCCCGACACGCCGGCGGGCCTGGAGGTCGGCGGTCATCCGGAAGATCGGCGCGGGCAGCAGGTGCACCTCGTCGTAGACGATCAGCCCCCAGTCGCGGGCGTCGAACAGCTCCAGGTGGCTGTAGACGCCTTTGCGCCGGGTCGTCATCACCTGGTAGGTGGCGATGGTGACCGGGCGGATCTCCTTCTTGGTGCCGGAGTACTCGCCGATCTCGTCCTCGGTCAGCGACGTGCGCTTGAGCAGCTCGGTCTTCCACTGGTGGGCCGAGACCGTGTTCGTGACCAGGATGAGCGTGGTGGCCTCGGCGTGGGCCATGGCGGCCGCGCCGACGATGGTCTTGCCCGCGCCGCAGGGCAGCACGACCACGCCGGAGCCGCCGTTCCAGAACGCCTCGGCCGCCTCCCGCTGGTACGGCCGCAGCTCCCAGCCGTCCTGGCGCAGCTTGATCGGGTGGGCCTCGCCGTCGACGTACCCGGCCAGGTCCTCGGCCGGCCAGCCCAGCTTGAGCAGGGCCTGCTTGACGTTGCCCCGGTCGCTGGGGTGCACCACGACCGTGTCGTCGCCGACCCGCTCGCCCAGCATCGGCTGGATCTTCTTCGAGCGCAGCACCTCTTCGAGCACGGCCCGGTCGGTGGAGGTCAGGATCAGGCCGTGGACCGGGTCCTTCTCCAGGCGCAGCCGCCCGTAGCGGGCCATGGTCTCGGCGACGTCCACCAGCAGCGCGTGCGGCACCGGGTAGCGGCTGTAGCTGATGAGCGCGTCGATGACCTGCTCGGCGTCGTGGCCGGCGGCGCGCGCGTTCCACAGCGCCAGCGGGGTGACGCGATAGGTGTGCACGTGTTCTGGAGCGCGCTCGAGCTCGGCGAACGGCGCGATCGCCTTACGGCAGGCGTCGGCCCGCTCGTGGTCGACCTCGAGCAGCAGCGTCTTGTCCGACTGGACGATCAGCGGTCCATCGCTCACTGGCTATCTCCGTGGGGTTTCGGACGGGGGCCTGGCGCAACAGGACCATCGTCTCCTGATCCCGGCTCCCCCGCTCCGAGTCTCCAACAACGGCAGGGCCAGGATTAGTCCTCAGGATCGCCTGGTCACTCGTCGAAGGCGCCGCTGACCCCGAGTGCGATGAACGTGCCGATGGTGAGCACGAAGCCCAGCCCGAACAGGACCCAGCTCCAGATGACCATGGTGCGCGCCGTCTCCGGCTCCGTGCTGGACTTGCCGATGGCCAGGCCCGCCAGGATCGCCCCGGGGATGCCCAGGACGTTGCAGCAGGAGACCAGCGCGAAGAGGTTGAGCACGAGGGAGACGATCGCGTTGGCGCTCGGCCCGCTGCTGCGCGGGGGAGGCGGCGGATAGCCGTAGCCGTACGGCGGGGGCGGCTGCTCGCCGTAGGGCGCGCCATAAGGCTGGTACGGATATCCCGACGGGTCACCCTGACTCATGTTCACCTCCAGACAGGTCAACACTTATCACGGAATTGACACGCGTCTGACCGAGAGCACGAGTTCACCCTAGATCCAAGGAGAGCTCAGCCGAGCAGGCTCCGCAGGGCCTTCCGGTCGAGCTTGAGCACGCTCGTCAGCGGGACGGACTCGACGAAGCGCACCTCGCGCGGGTACTTCACCCGCCCCACCCGGTCGCGGGCCCACTCGATCAGCTCCTCGGCCGGCACCTCGGCACCGGGCTTGAGCTGCACGAACGCGACGACCTCCTCTCCGAGGCGGGGGTCGGGACGGCCCACGACACCCGACGCCACGACGTCGGGGTGCCCGTTGAGCGCGTCCTCGACGTCGCGCGGGAACACGTTGAAGCCGCCGCGGATGATCAGGTCCTTCTTCCTGTCCACGATGTAGAGGTAGCCGTCGTCGTCCACGCACCCGATGTCCCCGGTCCGCAGCTCCTTGCCGGCCAGCGCGGTGCCCTCGGGGTCGGGCTCGTGCTCGCCCCAGTAGCCGAGCATCAGCGAGTCGCCGGTGACGCAGATCTCGCCGACGTCCCCGGTCTCCATCGGCTCGCCGTCGCCGTCGCGGATGGTGATCGTGTAGCCGGCCAGCGGCAGCCCGACGCTGCCCGCCCGCCGCCTGCCCGGCGGGTTGAACGTGGTGACCGCGCTGGTCTCGGTCAGGCCGTACCCCTCCAGGATCTGCACCCCGGGCATCCTGCGCTCGAACTCCTCCAGCGTCTGCCTGCCGAGCGGTGCCGCGCCACAGGTGAGGTAGGCCAGGTCGGGCAGCGGATGTTGCTCCAGCGGCTCGGCGAGCAGGAGGTGGATCATGGAGGGCACCACGGTGGCGTAGTGCACGCGCTGCCCGGCCGCCAGCTCCAGGAACGCCCCCGGCTCGAACCAGCGCATCAGCACCGCCTGCTGCGGCTCGGTCGCGTGCAGCGAGGCGATCGTGATGATCAGTCCGTACGCGTGCGACAGCGGCACGGGCACCAGCGCGCGGTCCTTGCCCTTCTGGTGGGACAGCTCGAAGGCGTCCTTGGCCACGTGCCACAGGCCGTGGTGGCTGAGCATGACGCCCTTGGCCCTGCCGGTGGTGCCGCCGGTGTAGAGCAGCGCGGCCAGGTCGTCGGGGTCGCGGGCGACGGGGCCGCGTTCGGCCGCCCGCTCCAGCTCGGACGTGTCCACGTACATGGGGAGGTCGACGTTCGCGGCGCGGACGGTGTCCGCCAGCTCGGGCGAGGTGACGATCGCGCGCGCGCCGCTGTCGAGCAGGACGTGGCGCAGCTCCTCCGGCCCCACCAGGAACACCACCGGCGTCACCACCGCGCCCGCCGCCCACAGGGCCTGGTAGACGATCGGCACCTCGGGGGAGTTGGCCATCATGACGGCCACCCGGTCGCCCGGCCGGATGCCTGCTTCGGCGAAGCCGCCGCACATCCGGCGCGCCCGCGCGGCGAGCGCGTGACTGCGGTGCCAGACGCCTTCGTAGTACACCGAGTCGTGGTCGTCGAACCGGCTCCACGACTCCTCCGCCAGCCTGCCCAGCGTTTGCTCGGTCACATGCACAACCTGATGCTTGTGAGCAGGCCCAGTCAAGCCCGGGGCCTCTTGACTAGTCATTGTGGACGGTGTTCTTGTAGCCCGTAAATGGGCATAAAGCTGCCTCTATCACCATTCGTGTTTTCAAGTTCGTCTAGATCGTGTAAAGGTGGGGTACCGGGCGTCGCAAGACGGTCCTGGCCCACCTGTCTTCGCAGTTCAGGAGTGGAATGGTGACGCTCGGTAACGCTCATGGATAAAGCGAAGAAACTCGTTGTCTCGCCATAATTCCTGTAGAAAAGTTTCCCGTTAACTTCCGAGGTGGCTTCGTGACCGAAACGCCTGAACCAGGCGAGATCGACCTCGACAACATGACGCTCACAGGGAGCCTCATAGCCGTCACCGAGCACCTCCGCGCCGTGGCCGGTCCGGCCACCAGAGACCTGACCAGATGGGAGGCCGACACGCTGCTCCGCTCGTACCTGGAGCCCGGCTGCTTCCCCGAGGCCGTGCGCCGGCTGGCCGGCCGCCACCTGCTGGTTCTCGTCGGAGAGCAGGAGACGGGGCGGCGGCTCGGGGCGCTCGCGCTGCTGTCGCGCATGTCGCTGGCCGAGAGCACGATCACCGTGCTGTCCCCGGCCGCCGGCGCGCACGACCTGCTGACCGGCACCGAGTACGAGCCTGGCCGGGCGTACCTGCTGCACGACTGGATCGTGGCCGGCACCGACCGTACCGAGCTGGTGAACCTGGCGCGCAAGCTGGCCGAGCTGGGCTCGTACCTGGTGATCACCAGGAGCGGCGAGCCGTCGCAGGCGGTCGAGGTGGAGCACGCGTGGGCCGCGCCCGAGCCTGGGGAGCTGTTCGACCTGTGCCTGAGCACGTACGGCCTGCGTGCCGGGGTGTCCCCGGAGGAGCTGGCCCGGGCCAGGGAGGTGGCGCTGGCGCTGCCGACGCCCGCCGAGGTCGTCCGCCTCGCCGCGCGGCTCGCGCCCGGGGGCGAGGCGGCCGGTGAGGAGGTGGCGGCCTGGTTCGACACCAAGCCGCCCATGCGCGAGGTGCTGGCCGTGGCGGCGCTGGCGTTCACGCACCGGCTGGCCGAGGCCGCCTTCGACGAGCAGCTCTCCCGGCTCGAACGGCTCTGCCACGAGATCGGCCGCCGCCCGCTCACCGGCTCGCTGATCGGCGTCGAGGACGGGCTCGTCGCCTTCCGCGCGGCCGGGCAGCGGGCGCGGGTGCTGGGCGAGCTGGCCGGGCGGTACGGGTTCTGGTTGTGGCAGCCGCTGCGCGAGTGGGTCAGGTCGCTGCCCGGGCAGGGGCCGGCCGTCCAGGTACGGGCGGCGGAGGGCGTGGCGCTGCTGGCCGGACACTCGATGAAGGAGGTCCGGCAGGAGTTCCTGGAGGTCTGGGCCCGGGGGAGCGCTGCGGAGCGGGTGGCGGCGGCCAACGTGCTGTCGTACCTGTGCGCCGACGACACCCTCGCGCCCGAGGCGCTCGGGATCGCGCTGGGCTGGGCCGCCGACCCGCAGGACCTCAGGGCGACGGCGGCGGCCGTCGCGCTGGGCGGCGGGCTGTCCGTGCGCTACCCCGCCGACTGCGCCCGGCTGCTGCGCCACCTGGCGTCCCAGGGCGGCCCCGTGGCAGCGGTGGCCGCCCAGTCACTCAAGACCCTGCCCCGCCACTGACCCAGCGCCCGCCGGCCGTAGCCCCGACGGCAGGCGGGCGCTCAGAGTGCCGGTGGCCCCGGGCGGGGTGGTCAGAGGCCGGCGACGCCGGTGATGCGGTGCAGGGCGAAGCGGTGGACGGCCGCTCGCGTCTCGTCGTACGCCGTCAGGTAGCCGCCCTCCATCCGCGCCGGCTCCAGGATGCGGGAGGTCGCGTTGCCCTGCGAGTCGAGGTACCCGATCCACACCCGCACCCCCTGCTTGATCGCCTCCTGCAGCGCCGAGATGGTGGCCGTGGCGGGCCCGCGCGGCACCTGGCCGCCCGGGGCGTCCACGGGCTCCCGCCGGGCCAGGTGGGCGGCGTCGCCCGCCCGCAGCGCGCGTACGGCCGCCGCAGCGACCTCGGGATCGAGGCCGTTCGGCGAGGCCACGGCGCGGGCGAGGGCGACCCCCTCGGTACGCCGGCTCTCCAGCTGCGAGATGATCACGTCGCCGTCGAGCGACTCGGCGACCGGCGCGTACCCCATGGCCCGCAGCGAGTCGACCAGTGCCGCCCTGGACGAGCGGGAGGCGATGACGGTCGGCGCGAGCCGCCGCAGCCGCAGCGCCGCCGAGCGGCGGTCGGCGGTGATCTGGTCGAGCAGCGCGGGATCGTCGCAGCGGATGTAGGCGCTCGCGGTGCCCACCCGGATCCGCCCGTGCCGCCTGGCCACGTCGGTCACCAGGTACGACAGCGCCTGCGGCACCGGCGTGGCCGAGTGCCTGCCCAGCATCGCGACCAGCTCCTCGCCGCCGTGCCCCGCGTCGAGCGCCCGCCTGATCGAGCTCTCGCTGAACCGGTAGACCGTGGCCCCGCCCTTGGACTCGACGTCGGCGGTGAGCGTCATCCAGCGGTTCAGCTCGCTCGTGAGCGGCCCCGGCGCGACGGCGGTGAGGTCGGCCTGCAGCAGCACGTGATCGACGGGCTCGGGCAGCAGCGGCGCCAGCAGCCCGGCCGCCTCGCCGCCCTCGACCAGCGCCCGCCCGTGCCCGGACAGCGCGCCCAGCCCCGTCACGCCGACCTGCTCGGCCTCCCGCAGGGTGAAGTCCACGAGCTGCTCGCGCAGCGGGCCGCGGCGGCGAGGCTGCTCCCAGGCCAGCCGTTCCAGCACGGAGTCGCGTTCGGGAGCCAGGCCGGGCGCCGCGGCGAGCACGCCCAGCGTGGCCGCCCTGACGCCCGGCGCGGAGGAGCGCCGCAGGTCGGTGTGCAGGGCGTTGAGCGGCCTGTCGCGGTCGTCGCGCTCGCCTACCAGGCCGGGCACCCGGTCCATGTGCAGCCACGTGGCCGCCAGCGCCGTCCACCGGTCGGCGGTGGACCTGACCCGCCACAGGTCGTAGCCGGAGGTCGGCAGCCACTCGCCGTCCACGCCGCCGCCGGCCGCGATCAGCCCGGCCGCGTGCGCCACCTCCACCACCAGCGCCGTCACCCACTCCGGCAGGTCCAGCTCGCCCGCCGCCCGCTTCAGGTCGCGTACGCCGAGCCCGCCGGTACGCAGCACGCCCGGCGGCTCGACGCTCCACCGCTCGCACAGCTCCTCCACGGCCCTGACGAACGAGAACGCCTGCCCCGCCGCCGTGCGGTCGGCCAGGGACGGATCGCGCGTGGCGCCGTGCAGCGGCGGCGGCACGGCCAGCAGGTCGCGGTGCACCCGGCCGCCACGCAAAAAGAGGCCGACCTCGCGGGGCAGCGTCACGCTCTCCTCGCCCGTGGCGGCCAGCAGGCCGCGGGCGAGCAGCTCCTCGATGGGGGAGCGGGCCGACTCGATCCGCACCTCGCGCCTGGCGTTGGGTACGCGGCCGGTCGGCGGGCCCCAGACGAGCTGGTCGAGCGCGCCCCTCGCCTCGGGCGAGACGGCCGCGACCAGCGCCGCGGGCTCGGCCAGCGCCGCCGCCAGGCGCTCCTTGCCGGAGCCCGCCGTGCCGGGGGCGACGTCGTCGGCCATCTCCTCCAGCTGCTCGGGCGCGTGGTGCCGGAACGCGTCGGCCGCCCTCGGGCCGAGCCCGGCCGGGTCGTCGAGCACCTTGCGTACGCCGGGGCCCAGCTCCAGCGCGTCGTCGGGCCCGTAGACCAGCGCGAGGTCGCGCAGCCTGTCGAGCGCCGTGGACAGCGCGGGCTCCGGCTCGCCGGGATCGCCGCCCTCGGCCGCCCGCGGGTGCGTGGGGTCGCCGGACCCCAGCGCCCTGCTCATGAGGTCGTGCAGCACGTCCTTCGCGATCGGCTCGTCGCGCACCGCCAGCGTCTCCACGACGGCCAGCGTGAACCGGTCGAGCCGGTCCAGCACCCTGCCGATCGCCGAAGGACTGGCGGCCCGCGAGGCGAGACCCTCCAGATGCGCGGGCACCGGAGTGATCAGCTCGGGGCGCGCGGAGACGAGCGCCCGCAGCTGTTCGTCGGTGCGCCCCCTGATCCACTCCGTGAACTCCATCGTTGCCATGGTATGTCCCCCCTGATTGGGGCAGCATTGCTAGACGTGATAGAGCGCGCGGACCAACTGGTGCTGAACTACGTCTCGAAGGCGGCCGACGCCGCCCACGGCGTGCTCAGGGCCGACCAGCGGCTCGACTTCGCCAAGCGGCTGCGGGCCAGGATCGAGGTCGAGCGGCACGGCAGCCAGAGCGCGCGCGAGGTGGCGAAGGTGCTGGCGCGGTTCGGCGATCCGGCCGCGCTGGTCGAGCGCGAGGCCAGGAGGCTGGCCGAGCAGGGGGTCCCCACCAAGCGCGACCTGGCCCCCGCGGGCGTGCCGGCCACCCCGGAGGTGGCGGTGTCGGGGGAGGGCCCGGGGGGTACGCGGACGTTCCCCGCCATCGTGGACGACCGTGACGCGCCGCCCGGCGTCCGCGCGTACCGGAGGATCGCCCAGGAGCGGCTCGACCAGCAGCGGCAGGGCCACGGGCTGCCGCTCGCGGGGCTGCGCAGGGCGGCCATGTCCAGCGCGAACCCGATGGCCACCGGCGGCAGGGACGCCAGGACCATCGTCAAGGAGCAGCCCCGCGACGTGTCGGCCATGGTGATCCTGGTGGTGGCGGCGCTGCTGGTGCCGATCGACCTGCCGCCGCTGGCGATCTTCGAGGTGCCCGTGGTGGTGTGGGCGGTGGGCGCGGCGCTGGTGCTGTTCAGCGAGAGCTGGAAGGTGCGCGACAAGTTCCTCGGGATCGGCGCGCCGCTGCTCGGTTACTCGGTGGGCGGGGTGCTCATCGGCGGCCTGCGGGTGGGCATCGAGGCCGGGATGCAGGCGTTCGTCGAGCAGTTCTTCGACGTCAGCGGCACGATGTTCATGATCGGTACGGGTGTGGGCGTGGTCTGGCTGGCCTACCGGCTGCTCGACGTCAGCTGACCGGCGCCGGGCTGGGCAGCAGGCCGACCGCCAGGCGTACCCAGGCGGCCACGAACTGGTCCTTCTCCGCGTGCCCCGGCAGCTCGCCCACGGTCTCCTGGAAGAGCCGGTAGTGCACCACGGAGCCGCCCAGCACGGTCGCGATGCCCGGCCAGTCGAGCTTGACGTCGCGATACTCCGGCTGCGCCTGGAACCAGGTCACGATGGCGTCGAACATCGGCTGCATCAGCCCCTCGCGCACCACCGCGACCAGCTCGGGGAACTGGCTCAGGTCGCGGAAGAAGACCCGCGTCAGCTCCGACTCCTCGCGCACCTTGGCCAGCCCGGCGCGGCACACGTGCGACAGGCGCTCCTCCAGATCGACGGACGCCTCCATGGTGCTCAGCGCGGCCAGGCTCTCGGCCACCTGCAGCCGCGTACGGCTGGCGTGCTCGTTGATGGCGGCGGCCAGCACCTCGTACTTGGACTTGAAGTGCCGGTAGAGCCCGCCGGCACCGGGAGACAGCCCTGAGGCGGCCTCGATCTCGGCCACGGAAGTGGCGGAGTAACCCCGCTCGGCGAACAGCCGCAGGGACTCATCGATGATCCGCTCACGGGTCGATCTGCTCATATCTACGCTGATACCTCCGTAAGGAGAGTAATCGCTTCGGCGGGCGGCGGTTCAGCGGCACGCTGCGCGAATCGGACTTTGCACTCACGAGCCCGCGCGCCGGATCAGGCCCGCCAGCGCGGAGCCGGCGATCAGCCAGACGAGCGCGGCGAGCCCGTAGTTGACCAGCGCCGTCCAGCGCGGGTCGGCGAGCTGGAAGAGGTTGGCCAGGCCCAGCGACAGCCACGCCGCCAGGAGTTCGACGAACTGGTACCACACGTTGCCGGGATTGGCGCGGAAGACCGTGAAGAGCGCGTGGAGCAGCAGGGCCAGCGCGGCGACCCTGGAGGCCAGCCGTACCAGGCCGGCCAGTGTCGTGGCGGCGCGCTGCCTGACCGTCACGGGGCGCCCGCCCGGGTGGGCCGGGCGGTGGGGGCGGGGCGGAGCGGAGGAGGCGACGAGCCGGTCGCCGGGCTCAGGGGTGTCGGTCACGGCCGCTCCTCTCCGATAAGTAACTCCTTTCTTCCCATTTCTGTTGCCGCGGAACAAGGGCCGTTACGCGGGGTAGGGGCTCGTTTGGCATCCTGCAACGTGTGATGACTTCGGTGGGATTCGACCTTGACATGACATTGGCCGACACGCGGGCGGGCATCGCGGCCGTTTACGACGAGCTGGCCGTGCGATTGGGCGTGCCATTTGACAGCGCGGCGATCGTGAGCCGGTTGGGGCCGCCGCTGGAGGTGGAACTGGCCAACTGGCTGCCCTCGGAGGAGGTGCCGGCCGCCGCCGACCTCTATCGAGAGATATATCCGGAAATGGGGGTTCCGGTGCACACGGCCATGGCCGGCGCGCACGAGGCCATCGAGGCCGTACGCCGGGCCGGTGGCGGGGTCATCGTGGTGACGGGCAAGAACGTCCGCGACGCCCGCGGCACGGTCGCCGTACTCGGGCTGGACGTGGACGAAGTGGTCGGCTCGGTTTTCGGCGCCGACAAGGGATCGGCACTCGCGCGCTTCGGCGCGGCGGCTTATGTTGGTGACCATGTCGCGGACATCCAGGCGGCACGCGCGGGCGGCGCCGTGAGCGTGACAGTCGCTACCGGCCCTTACACGGTGGGAGAGCTGCGTGATCACGGAGCAGATGTGGCACTGGGCGACCTGACCGAATTCGCCGCCTGGTTCGCCGGTTGGCGCGAGCATGACGCACTTCGGTAATTGTCCCGCATTTACCCGGTCGCCCCGGCGCTTCGCGGGGCATAACCTACATCCATCCATCCTTCTTTTCGACTGTTTGAACGAGGTCCTCCTGTGCCGAGTGGCAAGGTCAAGTGGTACGACGCCGACAAGGGTTTCGGCTTCCTCACCCGCGACGACGGCGGTGAGGTCTTCGTGCATTCATCCGCGCTGCCCGCCGGCGCAGGCCCGCTCAAGCCCGGCCAGAAGGTCGAGTTCGGCGTGGCCGAGGGCCGCAGGGGCCAGCAGGCGCTCTCCGTCAGGATCCTGGAGCAGCCGCCGACGCTGGCCAAGACCAAGCCCAAGGGCAAGCGGAAGAAGCCGGACGAGATGGTGGTCATCGTCGAGGACCTGATCAAGCTGCTCGACGGGGTCTCGACCTCGTACCAGCGGGGCAAGCATCCGGACGCGGTACACGCCAAGAAGATCGCCCAGGTGCTCCGGGCGGTCGCCGACGACCTCGACGCCTGACCTCCCCGCGCCTCGACCCGCCCTCCCCCGGGCGGGTCAGCCGTTCGGGTTGGTGAGGGGTTTGGTGGGGTCGATCTTCTCTTTCCGGGGCGGCTCCTCGCCGCCCCGCAGCTCGTCGTAAGGGACGGTCTGGTCGTACGGGGTGGGCTCGTCGTAGGCCGAATCCTCTTCGGGGGCAGCGGTTTCGCGGTGAGGGCCGGGCTCGGCGTGGGCCGTCGCGGCCCCGGACGGGGCGCCGGACGGGGCGGGGGCCTCGGCGCGCCGGCGGCGCAGCTCGGCCTTGGTCGCGCGGACCCGCCTCCTCCGCAGGACCAGCAGCCACCCCAGCGCCGCGGTCAGCAGGACCGCCAGCGTCACCAGCCCCGCCAGGCTGCTCTCGGTGAGCGACAGCACCAGCCCCACCAGCCCGCCGAACACCCAGGCGAGCTGCAGCACGGCCTCCACCACGCCGAAGGTGGACGACCGCACCTCCTCACCGATCTCCCGCTGCACGATCGCGTCGAGCGCCAGCTTGCCCAGCTCCTGCGCGAAGGCCGCGACCAGCGAGATCGCCAGCGCCGTCCACAGCCCGAAGAAGACGGCGGTGACGATGGCCGTCACCACGGTGAGAGCCAGCGTGGCCAGCACGATGAGCTGCGGGGCGTGGTTGCGCGTCCAGTTCGCCACCGCGGCGCCCGCCAGGCCGCCCAGCCCGGCCGCGCCCGCGAGCAGCGCGATCGTCTTGGGGATGTCGAAGAACGGGTCGCGCGCCCACGGCTCCGCGGCCGCCAGCCACGGCACGGCCTGGTCCTGCACCAGGAAGAGCAGGAAGAACAGCAGGAACCCGGAGAAGACGCGGATGGCCACGTTCGCCCAGACCGCCTCGGCCACCGCGGGCCCCACCTTCAGCAGGGTGCGCCAGCGCGGCGCGGCGCCCTCCTCCTCGGTGTCGGGGGAGTCGACGTGGCGCGGCAGGCGTACCGCGACGACGCCGAGCAGCAGGAAGCCCACCATGGCGACGCGCAGGATCATCGCGCTGCCCAGCCACGCGGTCAGGCCCGCGCCGACCGGCACCGCCACCCCGGCCGAGACCAGCGTGAACAGCGCCACCCGCGCGTTCGCCGACACCAGCGTGATGTCGGCGGGCAGCACGCTCGGCATGATCGCCGCCCGCGACACGTTGTACGCCTTCGACAACACCAGCACGCCCAGCGCCCCGATGAACAGCGTCGGCAGGTCGCCAGGGCCGACGGCCGCCGCCATGGCGAAGCACAGCAGGCCGCGCCCGAACAGCGTGCCCGCCATCACGTAGCGCCTGCCCGACCTGAACCGGTCGAGTATCGGCCCCACGAACGGCGCGAGCAGCCCGAACGGCAACATCGTGATGACGAGGTAGAGGGCGACGGAGCCGCGGGCCTCGCCCACCGGCACGCCGAAGAACACGGTGCTGGCCAGTGCCACCGTGACGAGCGCGTCGCAGGCGCTGTTGCCGGCCGACAGCTCGATCAGCCGGCCGAGCCCGGTACGGCCCGCGCCGCCCGCGTACGTGAGCCTGCGCGTGGCCTTGCCGACCTTTCGCGCGCCCTTGGCGGTGGCCTTGCTCGCTCGCGCGGTGCCGTTCGCCGTGGCCTTGGTGGCGCGCACGGTGGCGCGACCGGCGTCGGCGGCGCCGCGCGCCACGCGCCGGGAGATCTGGCGTGCCCGGTTCCAGCCTCCCTCCACGACTACCAGTCTTACCCGATCCTGGCGCGATCTCAGCCGTGTGGGCCCTCGCAGGTCCCGTGATGGGTGAGAATGAAGTGTGAGCGAACAGCACCTTTCGGCGGAGGCGGCCCGATGAGCCGCACCAGGGCCCGCGTCTCCGCTCCCGACCAGGCCTGTGTCGCCGCGGTCGATCTGGCGCGTGCCGCGGCCGAGGAGCTTGCGCGGCCGGGCGAGCCCGGCGAGCATCTCGGTTACGAGAGCGAAGGCGACCGGATCGTCACCCACTACTTCGCCTGCCTCGATCGGGCCTATCGCGGCTGGCGCTGGGCCGTCACCGTGACGCGTGCCTCGCGCGCGAAGAAGGTCACGGTCAGCGAGGCCGTTCTGCTGCCGGGCTCGGGCGCGTTGCTCGCGCCCGAGTGGCTGCCGTGGAGCGAGCGCCTGCGCCCCGGCGACCTCGGCGTGGGCGACCTGCTGCCGACCGCGGACGACGACGACAGACTCGCACCGGGTTTCACCGATGCCGAAGAAGACGCCGACCACCAGGCGGTTTTCGAGTACGGCCTGGGCCGAGCCCGTGTGCTCTCGGCCATCGGCAAGGACCGGGCGGCCAGACGCTGGCACTCGGGCGAGCACGGGCCGCACACGCCGATCGCACACGCCGCTCCCGCGCAATGTTCCACCTGCGGCTTCTACTGGCTGCTGGCGGGTGGCTTGCGGCAGATGCTCGGGGTCTGCACCAACGAGTACGCACCTGACGACGGCAAGGTCGTGACCGCCGACCACGGCTGCGGCGCCCACTCGGAGGCCGCCGTGCTGCCGCCGCCCGTGGAGCAGGCCATCCCGATCCTCGACGATCTGGGTTACGACCTCATGGAGGAGGAAGCAGGTTCGGTGGACGATTCGGCTTCCGAGGAGCTCGGCCATTCCTGACCGTGAGTGTCGGTGATGGCCGCTAACCTACGGTGGCCCCCTACCCTCCAATCAGGATCGTGATCGATGAGCGACACCTACGGCACTGACCGGATGCGAGCCGCCGTCCTCGCGGCGTGGACGGCCTCGCCCGCCCGGTTCCGCGAAGACGCCAACGCGGAGGAGGACTTCGCGCTCGGCGGCTACCGCGATCGGCTGATCGTCGAGCTGGCGCAGAACGCCGCCGACGCGGCACTGCGGGCGGGCGTGCCAGGGGTGCTGCGGCTGACGCTGCGCGGCGAGGTGCTGACGGCCGCCAACACCGGTGCCCCGCTCGACGCCACCGGCGTGGAGAGCCTGTCCACGCTGCGCGCCTCGGGCAAGCGTGACGAGGCGGGCGCGGCGGGCCGGTTCGGGGTCGGGTTCGCGGCGGTGGTGTCCGTCTGCGACGCGCCCTCCATCGGCTCGCGCGGGGCGCCCGCGGTGCGCTGGTCCCGCACGGAGACCGCGGCCCTGGTCGCCGACATCCCCGCGCTCGCGGGCGAGCTGGCCGAGCGCGGCGGGCACGTGCCGCTGCTGCGGCTGCCCTTCGACGAGCCGCCGATGATCGACATTCCCGAGGGCTTCGACACGGTGGTCCGGCTGCCGCTGCGCGACCAGGCCGCCGTCGAGGCCGTGCGCCGGATGCTGGCCGAGGCGAGCCCGGCGCTGCTGCTCGGCATGCCCGCGCTGGAGAGCATCGAGATCGACGTCGACGGCTCCGCGCGCACGGTGGTCGCCGACGGCTGGCACGTCGTGTCGGAGTCCGGCGAGTTCACGCCCGAGGAGGTGGGCAGGCTCTTCGCCGACCGGCCCACCGAGGAGCGGGCCCGCCCGTACTGGTCGCTGCGCTGGGCGGTGCCGGTCACCGGCACCGGCGAGCCGGGGCCGCTGCCCGCCGCCGTGCCGCCCGTGGTGCACGCCCCGACGCCCAGCGACGAGCCCATCGACCTGCCGGCGCTGCTGATCGCCTCGTTCCCGATGGCCACCGACCGGCGCCACGTGGCCAAGGGGCCGCTGGCCGACTTCCTGGTCGAGCGGGTCGCCGACGCCTACGTGCGGCTGCTGCGCGAGCTGCCGCGCACGTCCAGGCTGCTCGACCTCGTGCCGTCCCTCATGGGCAAGGGCGAGCTCGACGCGCGCGTCCGCCGTGCCGTGCTGGAGCGGCTGCCCGGCACGCCGCTGTTGCCCGCGCTGTCGGCGCCCGCGCCGGCCGTGCAGACGCCGTCGTTCGCCGACGAGAAGGTCTACGAGCCCGACGCGCAGTGGCAGGTCGAGCACCCGGCGCCGGAGCCCGACGGCGACGGCTGGGTGGTGACGGGCCGCGAGGCGGCCGTCGTGGCCTCCGCCTCGGCCGAGCTGCTCGCCACCGTCGCCGCCTTCGTGCCGGGGCTGCTGCCCGCCGGCTGGCCGGCCCGCCATCCCGCCATGGCCGCGCTCGGGGTGCGCAGGGTGGAGCTGGCCGACATCGTCGACCTGCTGTCGGGCGAGACCGTGGAGGCGCGCGAGCCGTCGTGGTGGCGCTCGCTGTACGAGGTGCTGCCTGCCGACGACCCCGAGTCGCTGGGCGCGCTGCCGGTGCCGCTGGCCGACGGCCGGCTCGTACGCGGGCCGCGCGGCACGCTCATCCTGACCGACGGCGGCGCCGAGCTCGACCTGACCCCTCTCGGGCTGCGCATCGTGCACCCGGAGGCGGCGCACCCGGCGCTGCTGCGGCTGGGCGCCGCCGAGGCGACGCCCCGCACGGTGCTGGACGACCCGCTGACCAAGGCCGCCGTCGCGCAGTCGCTCGACAGCCCCGACCCCGAGCCGGTGGCGCGGGCCGTGCTGTCACTGGTGGAGGCGTCCGGGCTGGGGCCGGGCGAGGCGCCGTGGCTGGCCGAGCTGGCGCTGCGCGGCACCGACGGCGAGCTGTACCCGGCGGGCGAGCTGATGCTGGCCGACGGGGCGCTGGCGGCGGTCCTGGAGTCCGGCACGCATCTCGGGGTGGCCGCGGCCGAGCTGGAGGAGACCTACGGGCCGCGCGTGCTGGCGGCGGCGGGGGTGCTCGACGGGTTCGCCGTGGTGCACGAGCCCGACGTGCTGCTCGACCCCGACGAGTGCGACCACGACCTCGACGGCGAGGCCGACTGGCTGGACCACGTGCTCGACCTGCTGCCCGAGCTGGACGTGCCGCCGCTGGTGCCGGAGTTCCTCGCGGTGCGCGACCTGGAGCTGGTGGCCGACTGGCCGGCCGCGCTGGAGCTGCTGACCACGCCGCCGCTGCGGGCCGCGCTGCACCCGCTGCGCGTCGAGGGCGTCGAGGTGCCGTCCTACACGGCGTGGTGGCTGGCGAACCATCCCGTGCTGGGCGGGCGCAAGCCGCTGGAGCTGCGGCTGCCCGGGGCCGACCCGCTGCTGCAGGGCCTGTACTCCGACGCCCCGGCGGGGCTCGACGAGGCTGCGCTGTCGATGATCGGCGTCCGTACGACGCTGCCGGAGCTGCTGGCCTCGCACGGCGGCCCCGAGGAGCTGCTCGACCTGATGGCCGACGAGTCGATCGAGGTCGACCGGGCCCAGCTGCGGGCCCTGTGGATCTCGCTGGCCGCCGTGGACCCGTCGCGGGTGGCGCCGCCGCCGAGCCTGCGGGCGGTGCTCGGCGGGGAGATCGTGGTGGCCTCGGCCGAGGACGCCGTGGTGGTGGAGGCGCCCGACCTGTTGCAGCTCGTCACCGACCGGCCGCTGGTGCTGGCCCCGTACGACCTGGCCGAGGCCCTGTCCGAGCTGCTCGACCTGCCGCTCGCCGGCGAGCTGACCTCCGGTGCGGTCACCTCGGAAGGGGTGACGCGGCAGGTGCCCGCCGAGGTGCGGTCGCTGCTGCCGGCCGCGCCCGGGACGTACGTCGAGCACGAGAAGCTGCTGGTCGACGGCGTGGAGTGCGCCTGGCGCTTCTTCGAGGGGGCCGTGCACTGCACCGGGGTCGACGGGCTGGCCAGAGGGCTGGCCTGGGCGACCGGGCAGTGGAACGACAGGCTCGCGGTGGCCGCCCTGCTGCGCGACCCGGAGGCGGTGCCGCTGCTGCTGGCCGAGGCCGACCTGTCCTGACGCCGCACGCCGGGGAGGCGCCCCCGTGGGCCCTCCCCGGATCCGGTTCCTGGTCAGGCGCCGCAGGTGGTGCCCGCGGCCGGCACCTTGCCGTCGATCACGTACGCGTCCACGGTCTTCATGACGCAGTTGTCGCCGGTCAGGTAGGCGCCGTGACCCTCGCCCTCGTAGGTGACCAGGACCCCGGTCCTCAGCTTCTCCGTCAGGCTCGTCGCCCACCGGAACGGCGTGGCCGGGTCGCCCTTGCCGCCGACGACCACGATGGGCGCCGAGCCGGTGGCGTCGATGCGCCTGGCCTCGTCGTCCCCGCGGACCGGCCAGAACTCGCACCCCCCGCTGGTGACCCCGTCGAAGGACAGCACCGGGAAGATCTTCTTCACCCGCTCGTTGATCTTCGCCATCTGCGCGGAGGTGGGGCGCTCGGCGTAGTCCGCGCAGTTGATCGCCTGCAGGCTGGTCATCATCGTGTTGTACGTGCCGTCGGCGCGCCGCCCGGTGTAGGAGTCGGCCAGGGCAAGCAGGATGGTGGCGTTGCCCTTGAGCGCGGCGGCGGTCGCCTGCTCCAGCACGGGCCAGCTCTGCTTGGCGTACAGCGGGGTGATGACGGCGAGCTGGCCCAGCCAGTACGTGAGCTCGCGGTCCCCCACCTTGATCGGCTCGGTCTTGAGCCCCTCGACGAAGTCCTCGATCGTCTTGACGACGGCGGCCGGGGTGGCGCCCAGCTCGCAGCTCTGCGCCACGCAGTCCTCGGCGAACGCGTCGAGCGCCTGGTCGAAGCCCGTCGCCTGGATCACGGCGCGTTCCTCGTAGGTCACCGAGGGGTCGAAGGCGCTGTCCAGGACGAAGCGGCCGACGTTCTTGGGGAAGTGGGTGGCGTAGACGGCGCCGAGGTGGGTGCCGTACGAGAAGCCGAGGTAGTTGAGCTGCTTGTCGCCGAGCGCGGCCCTGAGCAGGTCGAGGTCCTTGGCGGCGTTGACGGTGCCCACGTGCGGCAGCACCTTGCCCGACTCCTGCCGGCACGCCTGGACGAACTCCTTGGCCAGCGCGTCCTGGTCGGCGTCCGCGTCCGAGGCCATCATCTCGGCGAACTCGTTCCCGCAGGTGACGCCGGCGCTGCGGTCGACGCCGCGCGGGTCGAAGCTGACCAGGTCGTAGCGGGTGCCGAGCTTGCTGAACGCGGAGGCGGACATGGCCAGCGAGTCCACGCCCGACGCGCCGGGGCCGCCGAAGTTGAACACCAGCGAGCCGAGGCGGTCGCCGGTGGCCTTGACCCGGATGAGCGCGAGGTCGATCTTCTCGCCGTCGGGCTTGGCGTAGTCCAGGGGGACCGGGAGCCTGCCGCACTCGACGCCGGGGCCGGGGGTGAGCTGCTTGCCGTCGGGGCCGACGAGGTCGGTGCACGCGCTCCACGCCACCGTGCCCGTGCCCGCCGTGCTGCTCCCGGCGGGCGGTGCTGAAGTGCCGCCGGTGCTGCAGGCGGTGAGCACCACGGCGCCCAGGAGGAAGGTTGCGATGGGCTTCTTCATGCAACCAAGCATGGGTTGACGGGCATATGCCGATGTAGTGGGCGAAAACACCACTTAGAGGTGACTTCGGGGAACAGTCGGAGATGACGAATGTCACCTGCCGCGCGGGGACGTCAGTCGCCCCTGGGCCTGCGTACGAGCCACATGCCGAAGAAGCCGAACCCCACACCCGTCAGGCAGGTCCAGATCCACCAGGTGTTCTCGGGAGCGGGACGGAAGATCAGCAGCGCGACCAGGGCGACCGCCCAGGCGCCGGTGCCGACGGCGATGGCGGCGGTGTCGTTGGTCTTGATCGGCTCGGGGTCGGGGTGCCACTGCTGCTTCACGTTGTCCAGCCTAGCTTCCAATCGGGTCTCGATCTCATCACTGGCTCTTTTCGCAGTTCACCACTACTGTCACTCTTCGCGTCGTGAGTGACACACGTAATGCGATAGACCGTTTCTTCGCAATCTCCGCACGAGGTTCCACCGTCTCCCGAGAGGTACGCGGTGGCATCGCCACGTTCTTCACGATGGCGTACATCGTCGTGCTCAACCCGTTGATCCTGGCCAGCGGCAAGGACGTGGAGGGCCAGTTCATCGCCGACAGCGCGACCGCTCCCGTGGCGCTCGTCGCCGCGGGCACGGCGTTCGTGGCCGGCGTGCTGACGATCCTCATGGGGGTCATCGGCAGGGTGCCGTTCGCGATGGCGGCCGGGCTCGGCCTGAACGCCTTCGTCACCTTCCAGATCGCCACGGTGATGACCTGGGAGGAGGCCATGGGCCTGGTCTTCCTCGAAGGCGTCATCATCGCCGTGCTGGTGCTGACGGGGCTCAGGACGGCGATCTTCCACGCCATCCCCGCCCAGTTGAAGACCGCCATCAGCGTGGGCATCGGCCTGTTCATCGCGCTGATCGGGTTCGTGGACGCCGGTTTCGTGCGCAAGGCCGCCGGCACGCCGCTGGAGCTCGGCATCGGCGGCACCCTGACCTCCTGGCCGATCTTCGTGTTCATCATCGGGCTGCTGGCCACGGCGGCGATGGTGGCGCGCAAGGTCAAGGGCGCCATCCTGATCGGGATCGTCGGCACCACGATCCTGGCCATCATCGTCGAGGCGATCGCCAAGCTCGGCCCGTCCTCGCCGGACAACCCCTACACCTGGCAGCTCAACCGGCCCGTCGTGCCCGAGCAGATCTTCGGCTTCAACAACCCGCTCGTCCTGTTCACCGAGTTCGACCCGTTCGGCGGGTTCATCCGGGTGGACGTGCTGCTGGCCGCCCTGCTCGTCTTCACCCTGCTCATCACCGACTTCTTCGACACGATGGGCACCATCGTGGGCGTCGGCCGCCAGGCGAACCTGGTGCAGGAGGACGGGACGCTGCCGCGGACCAGGGAGATCCTGCTCGTCGACTCGCTCGGGGCCGCCGCCGGCGGCGCCGGCTCCGTCTCCTCCAACACCACCTACATCGAGTCGGCCGCGGGGGTCGGCGAGGGCGCTCGCACTGGCCTCGCCAGCGTGGTCACGGGGTTGCTGTTCCTCGTGGCCATCTTCTTCGCGCCGCTCGTCACCATCGTGCCGTACGAGGCCGCCGCGCCGGCGCTGGTCATCGTGGGCTTCCTGATGATGACCGCCATCAAGGACGTCGACTGGAACGACTTCGACATCGCGATCCCGGCCTTCCTCACCATCGTGATCATGTCGTTCACGTACTCGATCTCGAACGGGATCGGCGCCGGGTTCATCAGCTACGTGCTGATCAAGGTGGTGCGCGGCAAGGCCCGCGACGTGCACCCGCTGCTGTGGGGCGTGGCCGCGCTGTTCGCGCTCTACTTCGCCATCGGCCCGATCCGGGCGCTGCTCGGCCTCTGAGGCCGTACCCGATCGTCACACCTTCGGAGCCGTCCCGCACGCGCGGGGCGGCTTCGGGGTATCAAGGGGTGGAACGACAGTTGTGTCCGGAAATATCTTGCCTTGCCGTATAGTTAGCAAAGGTAATGACTCATGCTAACCAAAACCCAGCCCAAGATGGACCTGCGCAGCGACGCAGGTCTGGCTTCAGCCCTGCGCGTTTCATTGGCAAGGCTGAACCGACGCCTACGACGCCAGGCGGCAGCGCACACGCTGACGCCCACCCAGTTCGCGACCCTCGCCGCGGTGGAACGGCATTCCGGGATAACCCCCGGCGAATTGGCCGAGCTAGAGAAGGTGCAACCACCCTCGATGACGCGCGTGATCGCCGCCCTCGAGGAGCGCGGCCTGGTCGCCCGCACCCCGCATCCGACCGATCGGCGCCAGGTGACCGTGTCGGTGACCGAGGCCGCCGAGAAGCTGCTGAAGGAGGAGCGCCGCCGCAAGGAGGCGTGGTTGACGCAGCGGTTGAAGGAGTTGTCTCCGGAGGAGAGGTCGATCCTCAGGCAGGCGGCGCCGATCCTGGAGAAGCTCAGCAAGATATAGAGCCCGAAGAACCCAGGACCGGGATGTTCCGGTCACTCAGGGTTCGTAACTACCGCATGTTCGCGGCGGGCGGCACCGTCTCCAACATCGGCACCTGGCTGCAGCGCACCGCCCAGGACTGGCTGGTGCTCGACCTGACCGCCGGCCCCGGCAACGCCCACGGCAGCGCGGCGGCGCTCGGCACGGCGACCGCGCTGCAGTTCCTGCCGATGTTGCTGTTCGGGATGTTCGGCGGGGTGCTCGCCGACCGCTACCCCAAGCGGCCCATCCTCATCGGCGCCCAGACGCTCATGGCCGGGCTCGCGCTCACCATCGGCATCCTCACCATGACGGGGACCGCCCAGGTCTGGCACGTGTACGTGATGGCGTTCCTGCTCGGCATGATCTCCTGCGTGGAGGTGCCGACGCGGCAGGCGTTCGTGGTCGAGATGGTCGGCCGCGCGGACCTGCCCAACGCGATCGCACTCAACAGCTCCATCTTCAACCTGGCCCGCGTGGTCGGCCCGGCGCTCGCCGGCGTGCTGATCTACGTGCTGGGCGGCACGGGGCCGATCTTCCTGATCAACGCGCTGACGTTCGGCGGGGTGATCTCCAGCCTGATCTTCATGCGCAAGGCCGAGCTGAACGTCGCCGAGCCCGTCCCCCGGGCCAAGGGCCAGCTCCGCGAGGGGCTCCGGTACGTGCTGCGGCACGAGGAGCTGCTCATGCCGGTGCTGCTGATCGCCTTCGTGTCGATGTTCTCGCAGTCGTTCTCGATGTCGATCGCGCTCATGGCGCGGGAGGTGTTCGGGGCCGGGGCGTCCTCGTTCGGGCTGGCGTCCAGCATGTTCGCGGTGGGCGCGCTCGGCGGGGCGCTGCTCGCGGCGCGGCGGGCGCGGCTGTCGCGCAAGGTGCTCTTCGCCGGGGCGATCGGGTTCGGGCTGTTCCAGATCGCCACCGGGGTGGCGCCGTTCTACCCCGCCTACCTGCTGCTGCTGATCCCCACCGGGATCGCGCTGATCACCATCAACACCGTCGCCAACGCCAGCGTCCAGATCGCCACCTCGCCCGAGATGCGGGGCCGGGTCATGGGGATCTACATGCTGGTCTTCACCGGTGGGGCGCCGCTGGGGGCGCCGCTGATCGGGTGGCTGTCCGAGCTGGGCGGGCCGCGGACGGGAGTCATCCTGTCCGGTGCGCTGGTCCTGGTCGGGACGGGGCTGGCCGTCCTGATGACGCGGCTGATCAGCTCGCGCGTGGGCAGGCCGGCGCTCGCCGTGGCATGAGTCATTGCATCCGGGCGGGCACTCGCGGCAGGCGGGTGCCCGCCTCTGGCGTACGGGCGGTGTGAGGGGCGAGGGCGGGCGGGAGGAGAATCGTGAGGCATGAGGCTCTTCGCGGCGCTGGTGCCGCCCGACGACGTGCTGGACGAGATCGCGCGTGCCATCGCGCCGCACGTCGGGCAGGTGCCGGGGCTGCGCTGGCCCGACCGGGAGACCTGGCACATCACGCTCGGGTTCTTCGGCGAGGTGCCCGAGCAGGTGCTGCCCGAGCTGGAGGTCCGCCTGGCCCGTGCCGTACGCCGCTACCCCGTGCTGAACCTGGCCTTCGACGGGTTCGGCGCCTTCTCCTCCGTACGGCGGGCCCGGGTCCTCTGGGTGGGCGTCACCGGCGACTCCATGACCAGGCTCGCCGACTCCGTCAAGGCGGGCGCGCGCCGGGCGGGAGCGGCGCAGACCGACGAGAAGCGGTTCCACCCCCACCTCACGCTCGCCAGGGCCAAGGCCGAGACGGACCTGCGGGAGCTGGTGGAATCGCTGTCGGGGTTCAGCGGGTCGCCGTGGCGGGCCGAGCGCGTCCGGCTCGTCCGCAGCCACACGGGAGCGCAGGTGAGGTACGAGTCACTCGCCGAATGGGCGCTGGCACCCGCCGAGCAGGGCTAGGCTCCAGGTCGTGGATCGTCCTCGCCCCTGGCTGCTGCCCATCGTGCTCGGCCTGCTGCTGCTCATCGTCGTCGTCGGCGCCCTGCTGAGCTGATGCCGCGCACGCCGTGAGGGCCGCTGCCGGACGCGTGACGCCACGGCAACGGCCCGCCGTACGGTGGAGCGGCTACCAGGCGTAGTCCTCCGGGGCGGTGCGGTGGCCGGGGAAGATCTCGTCGAGACGGGCCAGCGCGGCCTCGTCGAGGTCGATCTCCAGGGCGCGCAGGCTGCCTTCGAGCTGCTGCATCGTGCGCGGGCCGATGATCGGCGACACGACCGCGCGCTGCTTGAGCAGCCAGGCCAGGGCGACGTCCGCCGGGTCCGCGCCCAACTCGTCGCTGAACTTCTCGTACTGCTCGATCTTGTCGCGGTGCCGCTCCAGCTGCTTGAGCATGTGGTCGGCGCCCGAGCGGCCCTTGTCGAGCTTGCGCAGGACACCGCCGAGCAGGCCACCGGCCAGCGGGCTCCACGGGATGACGCCGAGGCCGTAGTCCTCGGCGGCGGGCAGCACTTCGAGCTCCGGCGCGCGCGTGAGCAAGTTGTAGTGGGTCTGCTCGCTGACCAGGCCGAAGAAGCCGCGGCGGGCCGCGGTCTCCTGGGCCTTGGCCAGGTGCCAGCCCGCGAAGTTGGACGAGCCGACGTAGAGGATCTTGCCCTGCTGCCGCAGGACCTCCATGGCCTCCCAGAACTCCTCGAACGGAGTCGTCCTGTGCACGTGGTGGGCCTGGTAGACGTCGATGTAGTCGGTCTGGAGGCGCTTCAGCGAGGCGTCGCAGGCCCGGCGGATGTTGAGCGCGGACAGGCCCCGCTCGTTGGGCCAGTCGCCCATGTCGCCGTAGACCTTGGTGGCCAGGACCGTCTTCTCCCGGCGGCCGCCGCCCTGGGCGAACCACCGGCCGACGATCTGCTCGGTGATGCCCTCGCCCTTCTGGCCGCCATAGACGTTCGCCGTGTCGAAGAAGTTCAGCCCCAGCTCGTGAGCCCGGTCCATGATCGCGAAGGAGTCTTCCTCCGTGGTGCGCGGGCCGAAGTTCATGGTGCCGAGGCAGAGCGGGCTCACCAGGAGACCGCTGCGTCCGAGATTGACGTAGTCCATGACGAACAACCCTAAGGACCTGGAGTGCACTCCAGGCCATAGACTCGCTCCATGATCTCGCAGCCCCGGCCGGATCTCCTCCCCTCGTGATCGCGCTGCTGCGTGCCGCCATGCCGCTCTTCCTCGCGATGGTCGCGGGCACGGCCGGGTCGCTGGTGGTCACCTCGGTGCTGGGCAACCACGACACGGTCACGCTGGCGGCGTTCGCCGTGATCAGCGCCGTGCTCAGTGCCGCGGCCGCCGCCGTGCAGGGCGCGTTACGCGGGCTCGGGCCGTTCGTGGCGCCGTTCAGGGAGGAGCCCGCGGCGGCCGTGCCGGTCGTGCGGGACGCGCGCTGGCTCAGCCTGGCCACGGGTTTGCTCGGCGCCCTCGTGGTGCTCTGCGTGCCGCCGCTCGCCCGGCTCACCGGGGTGCCGGACGAGGTGGTGCGGGAGATGGGCGTGCTGCCGTGGTTCCTGGCGGCGTATCTGCTGGTCTTCGCCTCCACCGGCGGGGCGAGCACCATCCTCGTCGCGCTGGGGCGCAGCGGGTACGTGCTCTGGCCCACGCTGGTCTTCGGGGTGGGCGTGGCCGGGCTCACCGCGCTGCTGGTGCCGGGCCTCGGGCTGACCGGGGTGGGCATCGCCTGGGTGCTCTCCGGCGCGGGGGCGGCGGGCGTGGCCACGCTCAGCCTGCGGAAGGCGCTGGGGCGGCCCATCGGGCAGGGGCGGCCCAGGACCCGCGAGATCATGAAGCTGGCGAGGGTCAGCATCCCGCTGGCCGGGACCGTGCTCATCAAGTTCGGCGTGCTGAGCGTGGTGACCTTCGCCGCGAGCACCACGGGCACGCGCGACACCGCCGCGCACGCGGTGCTGAGCACGCTCACCGGCATGATCATGCTGGCCTCCCTGTCCGTCGCGCAGGCCGCGGTGCCCGAGGTGGCCCGCGCGGCCGACCCGGCCGGCGCGCGGCGGGCCCACCGGAGCGCGGCTCTGCTCGCTGTAACAGGGACGCTCGTGGTGGCCGGTCTGCTGCTCGGGCTCGGCGACAACGTGCTCGGGCTCTTCACCGACGACGGCGCGGTGCGGGAGCGGGCGCTCGGCCTGCTGCCGCTGATGTTGCTGTCGGCGACGCTCGACGCGGCCCAGGCCGTGCAGGGCACCGGCCTGACCGCGCTCAAGCGCTCCGCGTCCAGCCTGCTCTACTTCGTCATCGGGTACGGCCTGCTGGTCGTGGCCGCCGTCCCCGTCGCCAGGACGTGGGGCATCGACGGGCTGTGGGCGGCCATGGCGGTGGCCAACGGGCTCCTGGTGGTGCTCCAGGGCACCGGGTTCCACCGCCACAGCGCCAGGGTGGGTCAGAACCCGGGCAGCACGAGGTCCCCCGCCCAGGCCCGGTAGGTGTAGGACTCCAGCTTCCGTACCCGGCCGCTGTTCACGTCCACCGCGTACGTCGTCTCGCCCAGCGTCGGAGTCCCGTCCTTCCCGCGCTCGAACGGCGGGTTGCCGGTGACCATCACCTCGTTCGCGCTGAGCCAGCCGCCGATGCGGGAGACCTCGAAGCCCTCGGGCGCGTCGCGCAGCTTCGCCCTCGTCAGCTCCCGCCCGGTGGTGACGTCCAGGGTGACGATCGTGTCGGGCGGGCGCGAGTTCATCCCCTGCGTCGCGCCGTCCAGGAAGGGCAGGACCCGGCCGTCGGCCGACGGCTCGCCAAAGCGTCGCAGGTCGTCAGCCGGCGAGGGGACCACCTGCACCTCGCCTCCCTTCAGCAGCCCCAGCCTGCCCCGGTCGTCGCCGAGGACGACGGGGCTGCCGCCGTTCCCGATGCGCTGGATGTACCAGCCCGGTGGCACGTCGGTCACCTGGCCGCTCTCCATGTCCACGACGACGATCGGCCAGCCCCGGCCGGTCATGGCCAGGAAACGGCCGTCCGGCGAGAGCCGTACCAGGCCGGCGCCCTTGACCATGGTGTCCCGCGGGAACGTCTGCGGCGTCAGCAGGACCGCGCCCGTCTCCAGGTCGCGGACCGCGTAGCGCTGGTCCGACTCGCGGTAGTACGCCACCTTCCGCCCGTCGGAGGAGATCACCAGCGGGGCGCCGGTGTTCATGTAGTTGCCGGCGGTCTGCTCGGTGAACACGCTCACCGCGTCCGGCATCCTGAAGCTCTCGCCCCCGCGGGTCACCAGCCGCCACTGCGCGCACTCCTGGCCGGCGAAGGTGTGGGTGTTCTTCCGGTAGTCCCACTGCCTGCCGCAGAAGTCGTAGTACGCGTACGCGGCCCGGTCCACGCCCTGCCCGGGCAGCACGTCGGTCACCGTGCCGCTGATCGTGTCGCCGCCGGGGGAGGCGGTGAGCAACGGCACGCCGAGCGCCAGCGCGACCAGCGCGGCCACCACCGACCCGAACGACGCCGCCCTGCGCCGCCGTGCCCCCCGCACGGCCCGCTCGGCGAGGTCCACGTCGGGAGCCTGCTCGGCGAGCAGGCGGAGCTCGTCGGTGAACCTGGTCATCGGGGTACCTCCTCGGGATCGACGTCGTGCAGCAGCTCGGCCAGCTCGGGGGCGAGGGTGCGCAGGCGGCCGAGCGCGTGGCTGGTCTGGCTCTTGACCGTGCCCTGCGAGCAGCCGAGCAGGTCGGCGGTCTCCTCGACGCTGCGGTCCTCGTAGTAACGCAGCACCAGGACGGCCCGCTGGCGCGGCGTCAGGCGCATCAGGGCGCGCTGCAGCGCCATGCGCGTCAGGCTCTGGTCGCCCGGGTCCCGGCCCGGCCCGACGTCCGGTGGATGGGCCGTGGGCGTCTCGGCCCGCCTGCGCCTGCGCCAGGAGGTGTGCTCGTTGACGAGGGCACGGCGCACGTACGCCTCAGGGTTGCCGTCGGCGAGCCGCCTCCAGTGCCTGGCCGCTCGCATCAGCACGGTCTGCAGCAGGTCCTCGGCCTGCGGGGCGTCACCGGTGAGCAGGTACGCGGTACGCATCAGCGATCGCTGGCGCCCCCGTACGAACTCCCTGAAGCCCTCGTATGGATCCATGCCTCTCCTTTCACCCCCTAACAACGCGACCCGGGGCGACCGCGTTGGAAGGCCGGTCCGGCGCGTGCGCGGGTGGGGCATGATGGCTGGCGTGGGGGACTTCGTGACCAGGATTCTCGTCGTCGTGGCGGCCGTGTGCCTGCTGCCTGCCGGGCCGGCGTTCGCGGCGCCCGACGACGGGGCGGAGAAGCTGTTCACCTTCAAGGACCAGCGGATCACGGAGTCGAGCGGGCTGGCCGTGTCGCCGACGCACGACGGCCTCTACTACACGCACAACGACAGTGCGGCCGCCCCGGCGTTCTACGCGGTGGACGGCGAGGGGCGCACGCGGGCCACGTTCCAGGTGCGGGGCGCGCAGGCGCGCGACTGGGAGGCCATGGCGGCCACGAAGGACCCGGTGACGGGGCGCGGGGTGCTCTGGTTCGCCGACATCGGCGACAACCTCGACGGCGCCTGGCCGAACGTGTCGGTCTACAAGGTGATCGAGCCGCAGACCATCGCCGACGCCACGCTGCCCGCCACCCGCTACCGGTTCCGGTACGCCGACGGCGCGCGCAACGCCGAGGGCCTCATGGTGCATCCGAAGACCGGGCGGCTGTACGTGGTGTCCAAGGAGTTCGCCGGCTCGGTGTACGCGGCGCCGCAGAAGCTGCGTACGGACCGGGTGAACGTGCTGCGGAAGATCGCCAGCGCGCCCCTCATGGCCACCGACGCCGCCTACGCCCCCGACGGCTCCTCCTACGTCGTGCGCACCTACTTCTCCGCCACCCTCTACCGGCCCTCCGGCGAGACCATCGGCAGGGTGACGATGCCGGAGCTGGAGCAGGCCGAGTCGATCGCGTACACCGCCGACGGGCGGTCGCTGCTCGCCGGCAGCGAGGGGCCGCGCAGCCCGGTCTACCGGGTGCCGCTCCCGGCCGGGAGCACGCCCACGCCGAGCCCGCTGAGGGCCGAGGAGGAGCAGAAGAAGGAGCCCAGCCCGGTGGCGCGCGCCGAGGAGAGCGACGGCGGGGGGCTGACGATCAGGGACGTGCTCATCTGGCTCGCCGCGGCGGCGGCCGCGATCGGCGTGATCACCTTCCTGGCCCGCCGCACGCGCTGAGCGCTCAGGGCTCGCGGCGCATGGTGGCGGTGAAGATGTCGCCCCTCAGGGCCCGCTCGACCACCTCGATCGAGCGTGACAGCCGCACCAGCCGCGGCCCCTCCTCCCTGTAGGTGTCGAGCACCGCCTCGATGGCGTGCGGCGGCAGGTGGCCCTTGAGGTCCACCGCGGCCGCCCGGTAGCCGGCGCGGGCCGCCTCGACGGCCGACCTGACGTGGTGGCGGGCCATCGCGGCCAGCGCCACGGGATGCCGTCTGAGCACCTCGTACGCCCGGTAGTCCGGCGGCACCGCGTCGAGCAGCCAGGCCACTGCCGAGGTCTCCCAGTCGGGCACGCTGGGGGGCCGGACCTCCGCGGGCCATTCTGGTGGGACGTACATACGGGCATCGTACTCATGTTCGATTCGCCCGGATATGGCGGGGATGGCCGGTAGAGCGGAAAATCATCGTGTGACGGAGAAGATCGGAGTCGTGGGCGCCGGCATCGTCGGGCTCGCGGTGGCGCGGGAGCTGGCCACGGCCAGAGGGGCCGAGGTGACCGTGCTGGAGAAGGAGGGGCGCGTCGGCGCCCACCAGACCGGGCACAACAGCGGCGTCGTGCACGCGGGGATCTACTATCCGCCGGGCTCGCTCAAGGCCAGGCTCTGCCGGGAGGGCGTGGCGCTGCTCAAGGAGTACTGCGCGGCGCACGCGCTGCCGTACGAGGAGGTCGGCAAGCTGGTCGTGGCCGCGAGCCGGGCCGAGCGGCCGCGGCTGGCGGCGCTGGCCGAGCGGGCGCGCGCCAACGGCGTGCCGGGCATCGCCGAGCTGGACGCGCTCACGCTGCGCGAGATCGAGCCGCACGCGGTCGGCGTGGCCGCCATCCACTCGCCGCACACGGCGATCTGCGACTTCCCCGCCGTCGCGCGCCGGCTCGCGCTGGACGTGGCCGAGCTGGGCGGGTCCGTACGCCTCGGGCACCCCGTCAGGGCACTCAGGGAACGGGCGGGCAAGGTCGAGGTGCTGGCGGGCAGGCGCAGGTTCGCCTTCGACCGCCTGGTGGTGTGCGCGGGGCTCGGCAGCGACGCGGTGGCCGGGATGGCCGGGGCGGGCGGTGACGTGCGGATCGTGCCGTTCAGGGGCGAGTACTACGCGCTCAAGGGCGCCGCCAGGGGCCTGGTGCGGGGGCTGATCTATCCCGTGCCCGACCCGCGCTACCCGTTCCTGGGGGTGCACCTGACCCGGCGGATCGGCGGCGGCGTGCTGGTGGGGCCGAACGCGGTGCTGGCCACGGCGTACGAGGGCTACCGATGGTCGAATTTCCGTAATGTTCGGCAAATTCTGGGTTGGCCGGGAACGCTGCGCATGGCCAGGACCCACTGGCGTACCGGACTTAAGGAAGTCTATGGATCCGTGGCCAAGGGGGCGTTCCTCATGGGCGCCCGGCGCTACGTGCCCGAGCTCACCGCCGCCGACCTGGAGCGGGCTCCCGGCGGCGTCCGCGCGCAGGCCGTCGCCAGGGACGGAAGCCTGGTGGATGACTTCGTGGTGGATGTCCGGGGAAAGGTAGTTCTGGTGAGGAATGCCCCTTCCCCCGCCGCCACCTCGAGTCTGGCCATTGCCCGGCATATTGCCGGAATTGTCCCAGCACTCGTCTGATGAGTGCATCCTTGGATGTGATGGAATCACGCCTGCTGATAGTCGAGGACGACCCCAACATCCTCGAACTCCTCGCCGCGAGCCTGAGGTTCGCGGGTTTCGACGTGACCACGGCCAAGAGCGGCCTCGACGCCGTGGCGGCCGTGCAACGACACCGCCCCGACCTCGTCGTGCTCGACGTCATGCTGCCCGACCTGGACGGCTTCGAGATCGTCAGGCGGCTGCGCGGCGGCGGGCTGCACACGCCGGTGGTGTTCCTCACCGCCCGTGACGAGACCGAGGACAAGATCCGCGGTCTCACGATCGGCGGCGACGACTACGTGACCAAGCCGTTCAGCCTGGAGGAGGTGGTCGCCAGGATCCACGCCGTGCTGCGCCGTACGGCGGGGGAGACGCAGGCGGCGCCGCCCCGGCTGACGTTCGCCGACATCGAGCTGGACGAGGAGAGCCACGAGGTGTGGCGCGGAGGCAACGCGGTCGCGCTGTCGCCGACCGAGTTCAAGCTGCTGCGTTACTTCATGACGAACGCCGGGCGGGTCCTGTCCAAGCCGCAGATCCTCGACCACGTGTGGGACTACGACTTCCGGGGCGAGGTGGGCATCGTCGAGTCGTACGTGTCCGTGCTCCGCCGGAAGATCGACAACCGGAGTCCGCGGCTCATCCACACCCTGCGCGGTGTCGGATACGTCCTGCGCCTGCCACCGAGCTCCTGAGGACGGGCTCCTGATGCGCGGCCTGCCGCTGAGGATCAAGCTGATCGCGTCGATGCTGGCGCTGCTGGGCCTCGGCATGTTCTTCATCGGCGTGGTCAGCGTCTCGGTGCTGCACGGCTACCTGCTCGACCGCGTGGACAGCCAGCTCCACCTGCTCAGCGCGCGCATGGACAAGAAGGTCAGGAGCGACTGGCGCAAGGACAGGGAGACCGCCGAGCACCCGATCCTCATCGAGTCCGACGCGATCGCCCTGGTCAAGGAGCCCGGCGGCCCGTACGTGCCGATGCTGACCGACCGCGACGTGGACAAGAAGCCGATGCCCGTGCTGCCGCGCTCGCCCGGGTCCGAGCCGTACACGGCGCCCGCCATCAGCGGGGACGGCGAGTGGCGGGTGCTGGCCAGCGTCGCCCCCCAGCGGCGCACGCTCGTGGTCGCGGTGAGCCTGGAGGAGGTGGACGCGATCACCACCCGGCTCGTGCTCATCGAGCTGCTGGGCGGTGGCGGCATCCTGCTCATCCTGGCCGTGGCCGGGGTCACGATCGTCCGGCACAGCATGCGGCCGCTGCGCGAGATCGAGCGCACCGCCGAGACCATCGCCGGGGGCGAGCTGGGCCGCCGGGTGCCCGACGGCGACCCCCGTACCGAGGTGGGAGGGCTGGCCAGATCGCTCAACGGGATGCTGGCCCAGATCGAGGCCGCGTTCGCCGCCAGGTCCGCGTCCGAGGCGGCGGCCCGCCGCTCCGAGGACCGCATGCGGCAGTTCGTCGGCGACGCCTCCCACGAGCTGCGCACCCCGCTCACCTCCATCCGCGGCTTCGCCGAGTACGCCAGGCAGAACCCCGGCGCCGACCCCGTCGAGCTGATGCAGCGCGTGGAGAAGGCGGCGGGCCGGATGAGCGTGCTGGTGGACGACCTGCTCCTGCTCGCCAGGGTGGACCAGCAGCGCCCGCTGAAGATGCGGCCGGTGGACATGCTGGCGCTGGCCGCCGACGCCGTGCAGGACGCCCGCATCCTCGCTCCCGACCGGCTGGTCAAGCTGGACGTGGTCGGCGGCGCGGCCCTGATCGTCTCCGGCGACGAGGTACGCCTGCGCCAGGTCGTCACCAACCTCGTCACCAACGCCATCGTGCACACCGAGCCCGGCTCCCCGATCATCGTCAGGGCCGGGGCGAGCGGCGACAAGCTGTTCGTCGAGGTCGTCGACCACGGCCCCGGCCTCACGCCCGAGCAGGTCGAGCACGTCTTCGAGCGCTTCTACCGGGCCGACTCCGCCAGGTCCCGCCGCCGCTCGGCCGAGGACCGCGGCAGCGGGCTCGGCCTGGCCATCGTGCAGGCGCTCGTGCGCGCCCACGACGGCACCGTCACCGTGGACAGCTCCCCGGAAGGCGGCTCCACCTTCCGCGTCGAACTCCCACTCGCCTTGGAGTGACCCTTCAGCTAACCCTCAGGTCGTTTTGTCACTCTAAGTAGGTGACGAAACCCGAGGCGCTGATCATGGTGGTGGACGACGAGCCCAGCATCAGGGATCTGCTCGCCGCTAGCCTGCGCTTCTCCGGGTTCGAGGTGCTGACGGCCGCCGACGGTGAGGAGGCCGTGGAGGTGGCCGTCCGGACCTCGCCCGACCTGGTGGTGCTCGACGTGATGCTGCCCGACCTCGACGGGTTCGAGGTGGCCAGGCGGATCGACGCGCCCGTGCTGTTCCTGACCGCCCGCGACGCCACCGAGGACAAGATCGCGGGGTTGCGGGTGGGGGACGACTACGTGACCAAGCCGTTCAGCCTGGAGGAGGTGCAGGCTCGGATCCGGGCGGTGCTGCGGCGTACGCGGGGGGAGGCCGTGCCCGCCAGCAAGCTGAAGGTGGCCGATCTGGAGCTGGACGAGGAGGCGCGCGAGGTGTCGCGCGGGGGGCGTCAGGTGCGGTTGTCGCCCACCGAGTTCAAGCTGCTGCACTACTTCATGGTCAACGCCGGGCGGGTGCTCTCGAAGGCGCAGATCCTCGATCACGTGTGGAACTACGACTTCGGCGGGGACGCGGGGGTGGTGGAGTCGTACGTGTCGTATCTGCGGCGCAAGGTGGACGACGTCGAGCCCAGGCTCATCCACACGCTCCGCAGCGTCGGCTACGTCCTCCGCGAGCCCCCCACCTCCGGCAACTGACCCCCGCCCGCGTCTTGGGGCGGGGGCCTGCCTCCCGCCCCCTCTCCCCCAAAGGACCTGTACCGAAGTACGGAGGGAGAGGGGAAGGCGGGTCAGTCACCAGGGCGTGCCCGAAACGGGGTTAGCGTGGTCCCATGGACCTGCTGCACGCGCTGGAGTCGCTGCGGCGGCCGCTGGACAGGGAGCTGTTCCCGCTGGCGGTCGGCGAGGCGGACACCGACCGGCGCGCGCTGCGCGAGCTGACCGGCCAGCTCGACGACTACCTGCTGCCCCGCCTGCGCGCCCTGGACGCCCCGCTGCTCGCCGTCGTCGGCGGCTCGACCGGCGCCGGCAAGTCCACGCTGGTCAACTCGCTGGTCGGCGCCGACGTGGCCGAGCCGGGCGTGCTGCGCCCCACCACGCTGGTGCCCACGCTCGTGGTCAGCCCCGCCGACCGCTCCTGGTTCATGGGCCAGAACGTGCTGCCCGGCCTGTCCCGCGGCACCGGCGAGGGCCCGGGGGCGCTGCGCGTGGTGACCTCGCCCGCGCTGGGAGCGGGGCTGGCGCTGCTCGACGCGCCCGACATCGACTCCGTGGTGACCGCCAACCGCGAGCTGGCCGCCCAGCTCCTGGCCGCCGCCGACCTGTGGCTGTTCGTCACCACCGCCGCCAGGTACGCCGACGAGGTGCCGTGGAGCTTCCTGCGCTCCGCCCGCGAACGCAGCACCGCCCTGGCCGTCGTCCTCGACCGGGTGCCTCCGGAGGCCGTCGAGCCCGTCTCCCGCGACCTGGCCCGCCTCCTCACCGAGAACGGCCTCGAAGGCACCCGGCTGTTCACCGTCCCCGAGGCGGCGCTGCCCGACGAGAAGGCCAGGCTGCCCGCCGCCTCCGTCGAGGACATCTCCTCCTGGCTCACGGGCCTGGCCGCCGACGCCGCCGAACGGGCGCGGGTCGTGCGCCAGACGTTGTCCGGCGCGCTCGACAGCCTGGCCACGCGGGTGCCCTCGCTGGCCGCCGCCGTCGAACGCCAGCAGGCCGCCTTCGACGGGCTGCGCTCCATCGTGGCGGGCGCGTACGCGGGCGGCATGGCCGACTTCGACGAGGGCATGCGGGACGGCTCGCTGCTGCGCGGCGAGGTGCTGGCCCGCTGGCAGGACTTCATCGGCACCGGCGACCTCATGCGCTCGCTGGAGAGCCGCGTCGGCCGGCTGCGCGACCGCGTCGTCGGCTTCTTCACGGGACGGATGCCGGAGGTCCAGCTCAGGGACGCCCTGGAGAGCGGCGTCGAGGCGCTGATCAGGGGCGCCGCCGACGGGTCCGCCGAGCGGGCCCTGGAGGGCTGGTCGGCCGCGCCGGGCGGCCCCGGTCTCCTCGGCCGGCTGGGCGCCGTCGAGTCGGCCAGGCTCGGCCGCGCCTCGGCCGACCTCGCCAAGCGGGCCGAGTCGGCGGTGCGGGGATGGCAGGAGTACGTGCTCGACCTCGTCCGCGAGGAGGGCGCCGAGCGGCGCACCACGGCCAGGGTGGCCTCGTTCGGGGTGAACGGGGCGGGGCTGCTGCTCATGCTGGCCGTGTTCGCCTCCACGGGCGGGCTGACGGGGATCGAGGTGGGGATCGCGGGCGGGACGAGCGTGTTGTCGCAGAAGCTGCTGGAGGCGGTGTTCGGCGACCAGGCGGTGCGGTCGCTGACCGCGCGGGCCAGGGAGGACCTGCGGGAACGGGTGCGCGGGCTGCTGGACGAGGAGGCGGCCAGGTTCACCGGCCGGCTGGAGCCGATGGAGCCGCCCCGGGACACGGCGGACACGCTGCGCGCGGCGGCCGGACGCATCCGCGACCACCGCGCCGAGCTGCCCGCCGCGGTGACGGCGGAACTGCCAGTGCTGGGGGCCGAGGACGTGCCGGGAGCGCCGGACGTGCGCGACGTGCCGCGGGTGAAGGACGCGCCGGAGGGCGGGGAGACGCCGGAGGAGAGGTCGTGAAGCTGCTGCGGCGCAAGGAGGGGCCCTCGCTCGACTCCCGGCTGGCCGCCCTGCTGGAGGCGGCCACGCTGGGCGAGGGGCGGCTGTCCGAGCGGGCCGTGTCCGGCGCGCGGACCGTCGCCGAACGCGCCGGCGTACGCCGCGAGCTCTCCCTCGACCACACCGTGGCAGCACTGGCCGGAGCCACCGGCAGCGGCAAGTCCTCCCTCTACAACGCGCTGGCGGGCGAGGACCTGGCGGACGTGGGCGTCACCAGGCCCACGACCTCGACCGCCCAGGCCGCGCTGTGGGACGGCGAGGGCGCCGGGCCGCTGCTGGACTGGCTGGACATCCCGCGCCGCCACTCCGCCACCGGCCCCGCCACCGGCCCCGCCGCGGACTCCGCCGCCGACCCGGGCCTGTCCGGGCTCGTCCTGCTGGACCTGCCCGACCACGACTCCATCCGGCTGTCCCACCGCCTGGAGGTGGACAGGCTGGTGGAGCAGGTCGACCTGCTGGTGTGGGTGGTGGACCCGCAGAAGTACGCCGACGCCGCGCTCCACGAGCGCTACCTGCGCCCGCTGGCCGGGCACCGGGACGTGATGGTCGTGCTGCTCAACCAGGTCGACCGGCTGCCGGCCGACGCGGTGGACCGCTGCCTGCGCGACCTGCGCCGCCTCCTGGACGACGACGGGCTGCCGGGGATCTCGGTGCTCGCCGTCTCGGCCCGTACGGGGCGGGGCCTGGACGACCTCAGGGCGCTGCTCGCCGAGCGGGTCTCGGAACGCAGGTCCTGGTCGGCCCGCCTGGCCGCCGACATCACCACCGCCGCCGGCCACCTCGCCACGGCCGACCCTCCACAGGCTGTGGAGGGCGACGGCGGCGGGGCGGTGGCACTCGGGCGGGCCGAGCCCGGAGAGGTGGAACCGGCCGCCGAGGCGCAAGGGGGCGCCAAGCGGATGGCGGGGGCGGAGCGGGCGCTCACCGGTACGTTGTGCGCGGCGGCCGGAGTGCCCGTGGTCGTGGAGGCCGTGGCGAAGGGGCACCGGCACCGGGCCGTCGTCGCCACCGGCTGGCCGGTCACCAGGTGGATCAGGAGGTTCCGCCCCGACCCGCTGCGCAGGCTGCGCCTCGGCGGCCTGGCGCCCAAGGGCCGGCCGGGCGGGGAGATCGTCGGGCGTACGTCCGTGCCGGCGGCGTCCGCCGTGCAGCGGGCGCAGGTCGAGACGGCGGTCAGGGACGTCGGCGAGGTGGCGGCGGCCGGGCTGCCGGGGGCGTGGGCAGTGGCGGTGCGGCAGGCGGCCAGGTCACGCGCCAGGGAGCTGGCGGACGCGGTGGACCGGGCGGTGGCCACGACGTCGGCCGTCGGCACGCGGCGGCCCCGGTGGTGGCGGGCCGTGAACGGGCTGCAGTGGCTGGTGTTCGCGGCCATGCTGGCCGGTGCCGGATGGCTGGGCGCGCTGTTCGCGATGGACTACCTGCGGCTGCCCCAGCCGCCGCTGCCGACCGCCGGGGTGGTGCCGTGGCCGACGGTGCTGCTGGTGGGCGGCGCGCTGGCGGGGGTGCTGATCGCGCTGCTGTCGAGGCTGGCGGCCTGGGCAGGCGGCCGGCGCAGGGCCCGCCGTACGGCCAGGGCGCTGCGCGCGTCGATCGGCCAGGTCGGCAGGGAGCTCGTGCTGGAGCCCGTGGAGGCGGAGCTGGACACGTACGCGCGCTTCACCGAGGCCCTGGACCTGGCCCGCGGCTCCGCTTGAGCACTCGCCCGACCCGGTAGGGTTCGTGATCATCCGGGTAAGAAAGGGCGGGCCGCCGTGCTCTCCGTGTCGACTCTCGGGCCGCGGTCCCCTCGTCCGGTTCTCTGGTGGTGGGTGGCGGCCTCGTACGCGTTATGGCAGATCGGCTGGGACGTGCTGGCGCCCGCGCGGCGGTTCGCGTGCGCCGGGTCACCGATCTCGAACTCGGCGCGTTCCATCCGCCGAGCGGCCGCCGAGGCGGCCGAGCTGGTCGCGGCGGTGCTGTACCTGGCGGGGCCGTTCCTCCTGGCGGTGATCGCCCTGTACGTGGCCAGGCGCGACCACACCCGCGTGCACGTGCTGGCCGTGGTCGCCGGGTTCGGGCTCGTGGTGTTGCCCGAGGCGCTGGCCGTCGCCGGAGAGCTGCTCGGGCCGCCCGTTGAGCCGTCGCCCGGCTGCCCGCCGGACCCGGGGCCGTTCCGCGCCCTGCCGATGGCCCTGGCCTGGGTGGTCTCCGCACTGGCGCTGATCATGCTGGCGGGCGCCGGGACCCGCGGGCGTCCGGGCCGCGGCGAGGTGCTGCGGCTGGTCGCGGCGCTCGGCGTGATCGTGCTGGTCGTGCAGGCCGTGCGGCTCCTGCCCGGGCGGCCGGCGGCGCCACCGGTCGCGGCCGACGGCACCCCCCGGTACGCGCTGCTCCCCGGCCTCCACCTGGAGACGGTGAACCTGGACACGGGCCGCGTCGCCCACCAGTACCTGCCGGAGCAGCGTGGGCGCATCACCCAGATCAGGGCGGTGGCCGCCACCCCGCAGCCGGGCGAGTACGTCGTGAGCGTGACCCTGCGGCAGGGCCGGGACGACTGGTCGCCGCGCGGCTCCGTCTCGCGCATCCACCGCCTGACGGTGGACGCCGACGGCCGGGCGAAGCTGGGCCGGGCGCTGTCCGGCAGGCTGAACGGGGACGTCGGCCGGATCGCGGTGTCGCCCGGGGGCCGCGTCGCCTACAGCCGCTCCACCGAGGACCGCGATCACAACCGGACGGCCTACGTCGGCGTCCTCGGCCCGGCCGCCGAATGGCAGGCGTCCCCGTCCGGGTTCTACTGGCGGGACGCCCACACGCTGGTGCTGCCCGACGACCTCCACTTCACCGGGGTCACGTACCCGCCGAAGCCGGAGCTGGTGAAATCCTGGGAGGGCGGCCTCGACGTACGGCTGCCCGCCTCGAACCCGCCGGCCGCGGCGGTGCTGGTCCGGGCGCCCCGCAACAGCGGCAGCTTCACCCTCCCGCACCCGCTGCCGGACGGCCGGACCCTGCGGGTGCACCCGGGCAGCTACGAGCAGCCGTCCGAGCTGGTCCTCTACGACGGGGACCGGAAGGTGGCCACGGTGCTCAGCCTGAGCTGCGGCGAGATCCTGTCGATGGCGGTGGACCGTTCTGGCCGGCATCTCCTGGTCGGCAAGGACAACGAGAACGGTGAGGCGGCCGGTAACAGGCCGTGCGGGGGCAAGGATCACGAGGTGCTCCGCGTCGGCCTCACCCCGGCGGCCGGCGGCGCCTTCCCCCACAGGGTCGTCTGGCGAGGCGACACCTATCCCGGCGGGCTCACCTGGTGATCCGTCAGGCGCGCCTCAGCAGCAGGGCCGCCGACACGGCCCCGGCCAGCGCGAACGCGGCGCCCGCGAGGAAGGGGGCGCCGTGGCCGAAGCGTTCGCCGACCACGCCCGCTACAGCCGATCCCGCCGCGCCACCCATCCCGAGCCCCGTCGAGACCCAGCCGAACGCCTCCGCCTGGGCGGTGGGCGCGTACTCGTCCACCAGCAGCGACGACGTCGTCAGCGCCGGATTGAGCACCAGCCCGCCGGCGAACAGCACCACGCAGAACAGCGGCAGCGGCCCTACCAGCGCCAGCGGTGCGAGCGCGAGCCCGAGCAGCAGCATCAGCCCCATCAGCCGCACCTGGGCGGAGGAGCGCCACGAGCGGGCCCCGTAGGCGGTGGCTCCCGCGATGCCGCCCAGCGACAGCGCCGCCACCAGCACTCCCGTGGCGGCGGGGATGCCGCGGGCGGTCGCCAGCGCGGGCAGCCCCACCTGCAGCGCCCCGAAGGTGCCGCCGTGCAGCAGCACCACGGCCATCAGCACCAGCATCCGGCGGTCGGCGAAGACCCGCCCCCGCTCGCGCGCGTGCCCGTCCGCGCCCGCCAGCAGCGCCCGCGCGAAGACCAGCGTGCCGGCCCCGGCAGCCCCCGCGACCAGGCCCAGCGCGAGCGACGCCGAGGCCACCGCGATCAGCAGCCCGAACACCAGGGGCCCGGTGAGCATGGCGAGCTCCTGCACCAGGTAGACCAGGCTGTAGGCGGCGGTACGGTCCCGGGCGTCGACCCTGCGGCCCCACTCGATCCGCATGCTGACGGAGACCGGCGGCAGCCCGAGGCCCGCGACCCAGGCCAGCACCACCATGGGCCACCACGGTAAGCCGGGCCGCGCGCACGCCAGCAGCGCCAGCAGGGCCGCCACGTGCAGGAGGGCGGTGCCGGCCAGCACCGTCCTGGCCCCGTGGCGGTCCATGAGCCGACCCTGCACGGGCCTGCCCATGCCGGCCCCGACGGAGAACGCCGCCGCCGTCACCCCGGCCAGGGCCAGCGAACCGCTCGCGCCCTGCACCACGAGCACGATCCCGACGGGCGCCACCTGCTGCGTGAGCTGGGCCAGGAATCCGAGCACGGCCTGCGCCGCCACGCCGGGCAGCCGGAGCATCACGCGAAACGACATCGCTTCAGGCTAGACGGCTTGATCACGAGCAGCGCCCCGGCGTGCTTCCGGCGAGCCCGTTCCGAGGGATTCGGCCACCTCGCGCAGGGCCGCGAGGAGCGGGCGTAGGAGGGGGTGGGCGTCGGAGCCCCGGCGTACGGCGGCGAAGACGCGCCGCTCGGGCCCCGGCGTCTGCCGCACCGCCACCCCGGGCAGCGCCATGTCGCGCAGCGCGAGCCGCGGCACCAGTGCCACCCCGGCCCCCGCCCCGACCAGGGCGACCACGGCGCGGAAGTCGTCGGAGCAGTGCACGAGGCCCGGCGTGAAGCCCGCCTGCTGGCAGGCGAAGGTGATCACGTCGTGCACCGGGTTGCCCGGGTAGGGGCCGATCCAGGTCTCGGCGGCCAGCGACACCAGCGTGGCCGAGCCTGCCAGGGGGTGGTCGCCGGGGAGCACCAGGTCGAACGGCTCGGCGTACAGGGGGCGGCGTGACAGCCGGGGGTCGGCGGCGTCGGGCGCGCCGCGGTACTCCACCGTGATGGCCAGGTCCGCCTGGCCGTCCAGCAGCATCGCCAGGCTGTGGTCGCCCTCGGCGTCCTGCACGCGGACGCGCACGCCGGGCGACGTCTCGCGCAGGGCGGCGATGGCGGGGGAGAGCACGGCGCTGATCGCGGTGGCGAAGCAGGCCACGGTGACCTCGCCGGCCTCGCCCGTCGTGTACGCGGCCACCTCCGCCTCGGCGCGTTCGAGCTGGGCGAGGACCTGGTTGGCGTGATCCAGCATGATCTTGCCCACGGCGGTGAGGTGCACGCCGCGCCCGTCACGGGTGAGCAGGCGGTGCCCCACCTCGTGCTCCAGGGCCGCGAGCTGCTGGGACACCGCGGAAGGCGTCAGGTGCAGCGCGGCCGCCGCGGCGGTGACCGTGCCGTGGTCGGCCACCGCGCGCAGCGTACGCAGCCGCCGCGTGTCAATCACGCAGTCACGATACTCAGCTTCTCGCCTGGACGAACGCCTGGACGGCGCGCTCCACGTCCTCCTCCGAGTGGGCCGCCGAGAGCTGCACGCGGATCCTGGCCTGCCCGTGCGGCACCACGGGGTAGGAGAAGCCGATCACGTAGATGCCCAGGTCGAGCAGGCGTTCCGCCATGGCGGCGGCCTCGGACGCGTCGCCGATCATGACGGGCACGATCGGGTGGTCGCCGGGCAGGATGTCGAACCCGTTCCTGGTCATCTCGCTGCGGAAGCGGGCGGTGTTGGCGCGCAGCCGCTCGCGGGCCTCGTTCGAGGTCTCCAGCAGGTCGAGGATGCGCAGCGACGCCGAGGCGATGACGGGGGCCAGGGAGTTGGAGAAGAGGTACGGGCGCGAGCGCTGCCGCAGCAGCTCGCAGATCTCCTTGCGGGCCGAGACGTAGCCGCCGCTGGCCCCGCCCAGGGCCTTGCCGAGCGTGCCGGTGATGATGTCGATCCTGTCGGTGACGCCGTGCAACTCGGGCGTGCCGCGGCCGGTCGCGCCGACGAAGCCGACGGCGTGGGAGTCGTCGACCATGACCATGGCGTCGTACTGCTCGGCCAGGTCGCAGATCTCCCGCAACGGCGCGAGATATCCGTCCATGGAGAACACGCCGTCGGTCACGATCAGCCGCCGCCGGGCCTCCGACGCCTCCTTCAGGCGGGCCTCCAGCTCGGACATGTCGCGGTTGGCGTACCGGAAGCGCTGGGCCTTGGACAGGCGGATGCCGTCGATGATGCTGGCGTGGTTGAGTGCGTCGGAGATGACCGCGTCCTGGGCGTCGAGCAGGGTCTCGAACACGCCGCCGTTCGCGTCGAAGCAGGAGCTGTAGAGGACGGTGTCCTCCATGCCGAGGAAGTCGGACAGGCGGGACTCCAGCTCCTTGTGCACCTCCTGGGTGCCGCAGATGAAGCGTACGGAGGCCATGCCGAACCCCCACCGGTCCAGCGCCTGCTTGGCGGCCTCGACCACGGTGGGGTCGTCGGCCAGGCCCAGGTAGTTGTTGGCGCAGAAGTTGAGCACCTCGCGGCCGGCCACGCTCACCTGGGAGCTCTGCGGGGTGGAGATCACGCGCTCGGGCTTGAGCAGGCCCGCCTCGGTGATCTCGTCGAGCGTCGTACGCAGTTGCTGGCGCACGTTCGTGAACATCACAGGCTCCAATCCAGGATGACCTTGCCGGTACGGCCACTTGCCGCCGTGTCGAAGGCGGCGTCGAAGTCCCGGTACGAGAACCGGTCGGTGATCACGGGGGAGAGGTCGAGGCCCTTCTCCAGCAGGACGGACATGTTGTACCAGGTCTCGTACATCTCCCGGCCGTACACGCCCTTGATCGTGATCATGGAGGTGACGATGGTGGACCAGTCGACGGCGAACTCCTCGGCGGGCAGCCCCAGCATGGCGATCCTGCCGCCGTGGGCCATGCTCGCGATCATGTCGCGCACGGCGACCGGGTTGCCGGACATCTCCAGCCCGACGTCGAAGCCCTCGCGCAGGTGGAGCTGGCGCATGCCCTCGGCGATCGAGGAGCGGGCGACGTTCACAGCCAGGGAGACGCCGAGCTTGCCGGCCAGGTCGAGACGCTCGTCGCTGACGTCGGTGATCATCACGTTGCGCGCGCCGACGTGCGTGGCCACGGCCGCCGCCATCAGGCCGATCGGGCCGGCGCCGGTGATCAGCACGTCCTCGCCGACCAGGGGGAACGACAGCGCGGTGTGCACGGCGTTGCCGAACGGGTCGAAGATGGCCGCCACGTCGGGGTGGACGGGGACGCGGTGCACCCAGACGTTCGAGGCGGGCAGCGTGACGTACTCGGCGAAGGCGCCGTCCCTGTTGACGCCGAGCCCGATCGTGTTGGCGCACAGGTGCCTGCGGCCGGCCATGCAGTTGCGGCACTTGCCGCAGACGATGTGGCCCTCGCCGCTGACGAGGTCGCCGACGGCGATGTCCTCGACGCCCGGCGCCACCTCGACCACGTGGCCGGAGAACTCGTGCCCGACGATGAGCGGGAGCTCCAGCGTGTGCCGCGCCCAGTCGTCATATTTCCGGATATGTAGGTCCGTGCCGCAGATCCCCGTCCGCAGCACCCGGATCTTCACCTCGCCGGGGCCGACCTCGGGCTCGGGCACGTCCACCAGCCACAGGCCGGCCTCGGCCCGCTCTTTGACCAGCGCTTTCATGGCCCCCCACTCTCGCCATTACGAACCTAGTGCACTGTGCCCGCCCGGCACGGGACGTGTCCATCGAGGAGTTCTTAAGTGCCCCCACAGCTCTGCTTCACGCGACCGCCGTACCTGGCAGAATTAGACAAACTTCTTGAATTAACCAGTGGGAGGTCGGGTGCGACAGCGGAGCGGTGACGTCTCTCTCCTGCGGAGGCTCAACTCGGCGGCGATCCTGCGCGGCCTGCGCGAGAGCGGGGTTGCCACGCTGTCGGAGCTGGCGAGGGCGGCCCGCGTGTCCAGGCCGACCGCCGAGGTCGTCATGGAGGACCTGCTCGCCGAGGGCTGGGCGGAGGAGTGCGGTGAGGAGCAGGGCGGGGGGCAGGGCGGGGGGCAGGGCGGGGAGCAGGGCGACCGCCGGCGCGGGCGGCCGGCCAGGCGGTTCAGGTTCCGTGCCGCGGCCGGGCACGTGGTGGGCGTCGGCGTGGGCGCGTCCAGACTGCGGGCCATGGTCACCGATCTCGACGGCGCCGTCGTGGCCGCGCGCCACGTGCCCGGCCATCCCTCGACGCCCGCGGGCGACCGGCTCGACGCCATCGCCGACCTGGTCGGCGCGGTGGTGGCCGAGGCAGGGCTGACGGTGCCGGACGTGGCCGCCGTGGGCGTCGGCACCACCGGTACGGTGGACGGCTCGGGCAGGGTCGTCAAGAGCGTCGCGCTAGCGGGGTGGACGGGGCTCGACCTGCGGGCCGAGCTGTCCCGCCGGCTCCAGGCGCCGGTGCTGGTGGAGAACGACATGCGGCTGGCCGTGCTGGCCGAGCACTGGCGCGGGCAGGCGCGGGGCCGCCAGGACGTGGTCTACCTCTTCACCGGCAGCAGGCTGGGGCTGGGGCTGCTCATCGGCGGCAGGCCGCATCGCGGCGCGCACGCGGCCTCGGGCGAGATCGGCCGGCAGCCCGGCGACCACTGGCGGGCCTACCGGCACGTGACCGAGTACGCGATCTCGGTCGAGCCGGGCGAGATGCGTTCCCAGCGCGAGGCGGCCGAGTTCGCCATCGAGCGGGCCCGCGCGGGTGACGAGCAGGCCGGGCGGGCCGTACGGGACTTCGCCCGCCATCTCGGCGAGGGCCTGATCACCGTGGTCACCCCGCTGGACCCGGAGCTGGTGGTGATCGGCGGCAGCCTGTCCAAGGCCGGTGACTTGCTCATCGAGCCCATCAGGGAGCGGTTCGCGGAGGTCTGCCTCTACCCACCGGCCGTCGTGGCCTCGGGCCTGGGCGGCGAGTGCATCGCGCTGGGCGCGGTCAGGCTGGCGCTGGAGCAGGCCGAGCGGCAGCTCTTTACGCAGGTGTCCTGAGAAGATCTGCCAGAAAAGTGGGCATATCTGTCATGTTTGCGTAGAACCGCATGATTTAAGCTGACTTCTTGGATAAATCAGCGCTGTCGGAAGGAACCCCCGTGGAAGACCTGCGCCTCGGAGTCATCGGCCTCGGCCTGCGGACCAGCCTCGCCCTGGCGGCGCACCGGCCCGGCAAGGGCGCGGTGGTGGCCGCGCTGTGCGACTCCGACCCGGCGGTGCTCAAGAGGCAGGCGGGCACGTTCGAGGCCGAACTGCTCACCGAGGACTACCGGGAGCTGCTCGACCGGCCCGACCTCGACGCCGTCGTGGTGAACACGCCCGACGACACGCACGAGCGCCTGGCCATCGACTGCCTGCGCGCCGGCAAGGCCGTCTACCTGGAGAAGCCGATGGCCATCACGGTGGAGGGCTGCGACAACATCCTCCGTGCCGCCCGCGAGAGCGGCACCAGGCTGTACGTCGGCCACAACATGCGGCACATGGGCGTGGTCAGGCTGATGCGCGACATCATCGCCAGGGGCGTCATCGGCGAGCCGAAGACGGTCTGGGTCCGCCACTTCGTCTCGTACGGGGGCGACTACTACTTCAAGGACTGGCACGCCGACCGCACCCGCACCACCGGCCTGCTCCTGCAGAAGGCCGCGCACGACCTCGACGTGATCCACTGGCTCGCCGGCGGCTACACGACCAGGGTGAACGCCCTGGGCGACCTCATGCTCTACGGCGACCTGCCCCGCCGCGCGCCCGGCACCCCGCGCCCCGACGGCTGGCTCCAGGAGTACGAGTGGCCGCCCACCACGCGGCGGAACCTGCACCACGTCGTGGACGTCGAGGACGTGTCGGTGATGAACATGCGCCTGGACAACGGCGTCATCGCGGCCTACCAGCAGTGCCACTTCTCGCCCGACTACGTGCGCAACTACACGGTGATCGGCACCGAGGGCCGCCTGGAGAACTTCGGCGACGGGCCGGGCGACACGGTCAAGGTGTGGAACACCGGGCCCACCGGGTACCGGGACGACTGCGACATCGCGTACAGGGTGCCGGCGGCGTCGGGCTCGCACGGGGGCGCGGACATGGAGATCGTGACCGAGTTCCTCAGGTTCGTCAGGGAAGGCGGGGTGACGGACACCTCGCCGGTGGCGGCCAGGATGAGCGTGGCGGCCGGGTACATGGCGACGATGTCCCTGCGGGACGGCGGCATGCCGTACGACGTGCCGGCCCTGGACGCGGACCTGGCGGCGTACTTCGACCGCGGCCAGACGGAACCGGGGAGCGCGTCCGGACAGTAAACGTATGTGGATATGTCGACGCGCGCCCGCATCCGTGCCGGCGACCAAGCGGCCTTCGGGGAGCTCTTCGACGAGTGCGCCAGGGCCGTCTACAACCATGCCTTCCGCCTTACCGGCAACTGGTCCACCGCCGAGGACGTGATGGCGCTGACCTTCCTGGAGGCCTGGCGGTTACGGGCGAGGATCGACCCCGAGGGCGGCTCGCTGCGGCCCTGGCTGCTGGGCATCGCCACCAACGTGCACCGCAACGTGCGCCGGGCCGCCCGCCGGCACGACGACGCGCTGGCCAGGATGCCCAGGGGCGAGGCGGTGCCGGACTTCGCCGACGAGGTCGTGGGCCGCATCGACGACGCCGAACGCCTGGCCGCCGTCCGCGCGGCGTACGGTCGGCTGCGCCGCCAGGAGCAGGACGTGTTCGCGCTGTGCGTCTGGTCGGGCCTCGACTACGCCCAGGCGGCCGAGGCGCTCGGCGTCCCGGTGGGCACGGTGCGCTCGCGGCTCTCGCGGGCCAGGAAGAAGCTCGCCGATGCGGGGGAACCTCCTCCGCGCAGCCGACAGGTAGTAGGTGACCAAGGCCCGGCGAGGGAGGAGATCCGATGAACATGCCGGCTGAACGCGATCTTCCCGAGGGCCGTCACCGACTGCTCAAGGAGTTCGTGATGACCGAGATCGACCAGGCCCCGCGCAGGCGCCGCCTGCCCCGCCTCACCGTCCTGGCGCCCGCGCTCGGGCTGGCGGTCGCCGCGGCGGTGGCGGTGCCGCTGTTCCTGGGCGGCACGCCCGCGTACGCGGTGTCCAGGCTGCCCGACGGGCTGATCCACATCGACATCAGGGAGGCCAAGGACCCGGACAAGCTGGAGGCGGACCTGCGCGCCCTGGGGGCGAACGTGGTCGTGGACTACATCCCCCGGGGCAAGAAGTGCGCGCCGCAGCCCCGCAGCAGCCACTTCCTCAGCACCGAGGAGGCCTCGCTGGACGTGTTCCCCACGCCTGAGGGCACCGGGCCGGGCTTCGTCATCGACCCCCGCGTGATCGGGCCCGGCCAGACGGGGGTCCTGGAGTTCAGCGTCTCGGAGCACGAGAACGGGGGCGTCGTGGCGGGCATCTGGGCCAAGGTGGGCGAGGGACCGATCGCCGAGTGCGTGTTGGTGGACACCACCGAGGCGCCGCTGTCGCACTGACCGCTCCCGCCGGTGCCCACCCCTGCGGCGGGCACCGGCCAAGGGGTCAGCGCTCGGCCTCGGAGTGCTTCTTGTCCAGGTCGGGGAACGGTGACGGCTCCTCGACCTTCTGGGTGATCTGCCGGGGGCCGTTCGGGCTCTCCGCGTCCTGGGCGTCGGCCACCGCCTCGGCCGCGGCCTCGGAGGCCTTGGCCGCCTCCTCGTCGGCCGCCGAGGTGTCGGGCACCTCGTCCCGCGTGGCCGCCGACCGCGGCAGGGCCTCCGTAAACGCCTTGGAGACGCCCTGCAGGGCGGAGGTGACCTCGCTGGGGATCACCCAGAACGTGTTGCCGTCGCCCTGCGCGAGCTGCGGCAGCACCTGGAGGTACTGGTAGGCCAGCAGCTTCGGGTCGGGGTCGTTGCGGTGGACCGCCTGGAAGACCTGGTCGATGGCGCGCGACTGGCCCTCGGCCTCCAGGATCGCGGCCGTGCGCTGGCCCTCGGCACGCAGGATGCGGCTCTGCTTGTCGCCCTCCGCCGTGAGGATCTGCGACTGCCGCTGGCCCTCGGCGTTCAGGATCGCCGCGCGCTTGTCACGTTCGGCCCGCATCTGCTTCTCCATCGCGTCCTTGATGGTCTTCGGCGGGTCGATGGCCTTGATCTCGACGCGGTTGACGCGCAGCCCCCACTTGCCGGTGGCCTCGTCGAGCACGCCGCGCAGCTGGCTGTTGATGGTGTCGCGGGAGGTGAGGGTCTTCTCCAGGTCCATGGAGCCGACGACGTTGCGCAGGGTGGTGACGGTGAGCTGCTCGACGCCGGTGATGTAGTTGGCGATCTCGTACGCCGCCGCCCGCGGGTCGGTCACCTGGAAGTACAGGACGGTGTCGATCTCGACGACCAGGTTGTCCTCGGTGATGACGGGCTGGGGACGGAAGGAGACGACCTGTTCACGCAGATCGATCATGGGGTAGACGCGGTCGATGTACGGGATGACGAAGTTGAGCCCGGGCTTGAGCGTCCGGTGGTAGCGGCCGAGGCGCTCGACGTTGCGGGCGCGGGCCTGCGGGATGATCCGCACCGCTTTCAGCAGGGTGATCGCGGCGAAAAGTATGACGAACAATCCGACCAGCAACAGCGGATCCATGGGTCACTCCCGGGGATATACGAGGGCTGTCGCCCCCTCGATCTCGATGATGTCGACCGTCGCCCCTGTGGGGATCACGAGCGTCTCGTCGTAGGCGCGCGCCGACCATTCCTCGCCCCCGATGCGCACGCGGCCGTCGCGGCCCGTCACTTCGGCCACGACGTACGCGGGTTTACCGACGAGCGCTTCCACACCGAACCGCTGCAGCGGCGGCTGGTTGATATGACGCATCGCGATCGGCCTGAGCACCAGCAGGCCGGCCGCGGAGGACACCGCGAAGAAGATTAACTGCAGCGGCACGGGCAGGCCGAGTGCCGCGGTGGCGGCGGTCAGCAGAGCGGCGGCGCCCAGCAGGCCGAGTGACGCCGTGAGCGTGAATATTTCGGCCACGCCGAGGACGACTGCGAGGATTACCCAGATGATCCATTCATCCATGTCTGGCCCTCCTGATAGGACAACGGGCCGGGGTCCGCGTGTGGTTCCTCCTTCCTCTACCGTAATCCTGATATCAGCGCTGCGGCACCCTTCCACCTGTGGCGTCGATTTCGCGCAGGGCACTTCCCTGCCGCCATTTCTCCCACGGCAGTTGCCAGAAACCCCACCCGTTGTCCCATTCCAGCTCGCGATCGGTGCCGGTGATCGTGACCGGGTCGCCGCGCAACGAGGAGGCGTAGAACCAGGCCGCCTGGTCGGGCCGGGCGTTGACGCAGCCGTGACTGACGTTCGACCGGCCCTGGGCCCACACGTTGTCCTTGGCGTGCACGTATTCGCCGCTGTTGGAAATGCGCACGGCGTGGTCGATCATCAGATCGTAAAAACCGGGATCGCCCTTCTGCCGGCCGGGCGAGACCATGCGTACCGGGTTTCCCTTGTCCATGGTCAGATGAATGCCGCTGGTCGTGGTGTATTCGGTGGTGGTGGCCATGCCGGCGCTGATGGCCATGCGCTGCGCGACAGTGCCGTCACGCAGGACGACCATCTGGTGGGTGCGGGTGTCGATGGTGCTGGTCTGCCTGCGGCCGACGGTGAAGGCGAAGGTGGAGTCGGTGGCGCCGTAGAGGCCGTCGGCCGCGCGCACGCCGGCCAGGTGCGCCGTGACCGTGACCTGCTGCCTGGACGGCCACAGCCGCCGGGTGCGGTAGACCACCTGCGTGTCGGTGGTCCACCGCCAGGCGCCTTCCATCGGCGCCTGCGCCCGCACCTCCAGTGCGCGCTCGACGGCCGCCTTGTCCTCGATGGGCGCGTCGAAGTCGATGACGATCGGCATGCCGACGCCGACCGTCTCGCCGGGCAGCGGCGCGGTGCCGGCCACCTGGAACGTCCTGGCGGCGGTGCGGGTGCGGACGCGCCCCATCGCGACCGTGGCGGGCGCGCCCTCGCGGGTGGCGGTGGCGGTCACGGTGTACTCGGCCCCGGGGCGCAGGGTCCAGTCGGTGCGCCAGGTCGTGCGCGAGTCGTCGAGCCGGCCGGGCACCGGCTCGCCGCTCTCGTAGACCAGCACCTGGGTGAGCGTGCCGCCCTGCGCCCTGATCACCAGGCCACGGTCGGTCCTGGCGCGCTTGGAGTCGAACGGCGGCCAGACCTGCACGACGGGCGGCGCCGCCGGAGGCCCGGCCGCGCCGGAACCGCAAGCACCGACCAGGAGCAGACACCCGCAGACCAGGAGAAAGGCGACACAAAACGTCGCGGCATGCCGCATGTGACTCCTGCTTTCCGAGGGAAGGGGTGATCCCAGGGTAGCGGTGAGTCACTGCTCAAGCACACCGAGTCAGCTATCCGACGGTTCCGGAAACTTCGCCCAATGTCAGCCCGGCGGCGGTGGCCCGGATCGTTACCGTGTCGCCGTCCTGGAGGAACGTGCGCGTCTCGCCTCCCTGCAGCTTGATCGGATCGGTGCCGTTCCAGGTCAGCTCGATGAGCGAGCCGCGCTGGCCCTGCTCGGGGCCCGAGATCGTGCCGCTGGCGAACAGGTCCCCGGTCCGCAGCGAGGCGCCGTTCACCGTCAGGTGCGCGAGCATCTGGTCGGGCGTCCAGTACATGGCCGAGTACGGCGGCCGCGACACCACCTCGCCGTTGAGCAGGATCTCCAGCTCGATGTCGAGGCCCCAGTCGCCCTGCCTGCGCAGGTACGCGGCCGGCTCCGGCTCCTGGGCCCTGCCGGGGATCCTCGGCAGCGCCTCCAGCGGCGTCACCCAGGGCGAGACGGACGTGGCGAACGACTTGGCCAGGAACGGCCCCAGCGGCACGTACTCCCACGCCTGAATGTCCCGCGCGCTCCAGTCGTTGACCAGCGTCACCCCGAACACGTGGTCCTCGAACGCCCCCGCGGGCGAGCCCATCGTGGTCGGCACGCCCACGACGAAGCCCAGCTCCGCCTCGATGTCGAGCTTCTGGCACGGCCCGAACGCCCCGGCCCCGAGCTGCCCCTGCGGCCGCTTGACCGGCGTGCCCGACACCACGACCGTGCCCGACCTGCCGTGGTAGCCGACGGGCAGGTGCCGCCAGTTCGGCTGCAGCGGCTCCGAGCCGGGGCGGAAGATCTTGCCGATGTTGCTCGCGTGGTCGATCGAGCAGTAGAAGTCGACGTAGTCGGCCACCTCGAACGGCAGGTGCAGCCGCACCTGGTCCAGCGGGATCAGGTGCGCCTCGGTGACGGACCGGTCGCCGGTGAGCTTGTTCCTGATCAGCGCCCTGGTGTCGTGCCAGGCCGCGCGGCCCCTGGCCATGAACGGGTTGAGCGAGGGCGCGGCGAAGACCTCGTCGTGCAGGGCGGCGGCCAGGTCGAGCACCTTGTCGCCGTACCGGACGCCGACCCTGGGCGCCTGGCCCGGGCAGGAGAAGACGCCGTACGGCAGGTTGTCCACACCCCAGCTCATGAGATCAGCCCCAGCGTGCGCAGGTCGTCGATGGGCGTGCTGGTGCTGCACGAGCCGTAGCTGACCATCAGCTGCCGTGCCCGCCGCGCCGTGTCCTCCTGGACGGCGGTGGCCATCCGTACGAGGTGGCCGACGTCGGTCGTGCGCAGCACGGGCGCCGGGTCGCGGCCCTCCACGGCCTCGCAGACGCCCAGCAGCAGGTTCAGGAAGCCGTGCCGGTCGACGCCGAGCGACGGGTCGAAGTGGCGTACGGCGTGGTGCAGCCCGGCCGACGCCTTGAACGGGATGCCGCTCTCCACGCAGGACCTGATGAACTGCCCCAGATGCTCGACGGGCGGGAACGCGTCGGCCGTCGTGCCGCCGCAGCGCACCTTCAGCCCGACGCCGTCGGGCACGTCCACGGACATCTTGCGCGGGGGCACCTCGGCGAACAGCCGCACGCCGGCGCCCAGCTCCAGCCGCCCGGCCAGCTCCTCGACGGACGTGTCGGGCGGCAGCTTCATCTCGACGTAGTCGACCGGAAGGTCGCCCCAGTCGGGCAGCGTGCTCGTGTCCGCGATCAGCCCGATCCTGCGCGGCCGGTAGTCCTTGCCGCGCAGCCGCTCCAGGCGGCTGGCCGGGCAGAGGAAGCGGTGGGTGAGGACGTCGTCGCCCCGCTCCAGGTCGCGCTGGTTGCGTGCCAGGGCCTCGTCCATGTGCAGGGACGTCGGCGGGAACAGGCCCGCGTCGTCCACGAGTGCGGTGTAGAGGTTCATCGTGCCCAGGTCCAGGCGTATCCGGGGTCCTCGCAGGACAGCGCGCCCTGGCCGAGGTCGAGCGGGCGGAACGTGTCCACCATGACGGCCACCTCGCTGGTCGTCGTGACGCCGCGGGAGACCGCGTCGATCACCGCCTCCACCGCGCCCGGCTGCGGCCCGTGCGTGAAGCCGGCCGGGTGCAGCGAGATCGAGCCGACGTCGATGCCGGAGCCCGCGCGGGCCGAGTAGTCGCCGCCGACGTAGAACATGAACTCGTCGGAGTCCACGTTGTGGTGGTTGTACGGGATCGGCACGGCCTCCGGGTGGTAGTCGAGCGGCCGCGGGCAGAACGAGCACACCACGAACCCCGGCCCCTCGAACGTCTGGTGCACCGGCGGCGGCGCGTGCGTCTTCTTCACGATCGGCTCGAAGTCCTCGATGTTGAACGCGAACGGGTAGAGGTACCCGTCCCAGCCCACCACGTCGAAGGGGTGGTTGCGGTAGACGAGCCTGGTCAGCCCGCCGCGCGTGCGTACCAGGACCGGGACCTCCTCGCCGGCGACGACGAGCGGCTCCGACGGGGCGCGCAGGTCGCGCTCGCAGTAGGGCGCGTGCTCCAGGAACTGGCCGTACTGCGACAGGTAGCGCTTCGGCGGCCTGATGTGCCCGGCCGCCTCGATGGCCAGCACGTTCGCCGGGCCGCCCTGCGGGACCCAGCGGTGGATGGTGCCGGTCGGGATCACCACGTAGTCGCCCTCGGCGGCCTCGATCACGCCGTACGTGGACTCGAAGCGCACCCGCCCGCGCTGGACGTAGACGCACTCGTCGCCCATGGAGTTGCGGTAGAGCTCGCTGGGCCGGTCGCTGGTCGCGTACGACAATCGGACGTCGCCGTTGCCGGCCAGCGTCATCCGGCCGGTGACCAGGTCGCCGGCGCTGGTCAGCTCCTGGGTGCGGAAGTGGCGCGGCGAGAGCGGCAGGTTGGGCTCCAGCCGCGGCTCGACGGCCGGCGTCACCGCCTCGGCCTTGATGATCGCGGTCGGCAGGTGGCGGTGGTAGAGCAGGGAGGAGTCGGACGAGAAGCCCTCCTCGCCCATCAGCTCCTCCGCGTACAGGCCGCCGTCAGGCCGCCTGAACTGTGTGTGCCGCTTGCGCGGCACCTCTCCCACGACCCGGTAGTACGGCATCGGCCCCTCCATGCCTGTCCGACTATCGGACGGAAGTGTCCTCTATATGTAACTACCGTCCGCTATCGGGGAGGAGATGTCAACCCAGCGCGGCAGCCAGCTCCGCGGCGGCGGCCACCACGCGCGGCCCCGTCGACTCCTCCAGCGGCCCGAACGTCACCACCCCCACCGACGCCTCCAGCCACGGCAGCCCGGTGACGGGCGCGGCGACGCCTCGTGCCCCCTCCTGCAACTGCCCCTCCGTCACGAAGTAGTCGTGCCGCCCCTCCCGCAGGGCGAGAATCGCCTGCCCGGCCGCGCCCTTGGCCAGCGGGTGGCGCGAGCCCTCGCGGTAGGCCACGTGCATCTTCGTCCAGGACGGCTCGACCACCGCGACGGCCAGCCCGTCGTCGCCCTCGGCCACGGTCAGGTGCGCGGTCGCGCCCACCTGCTCGGCCAGCCGCCGCAACGTCGGCACCGCCGCCGCACGCAGCAGCGGCTGCACGGCCTGGGCCAGCGCCAGCACCCCGAACCCCAGGTGCACCCGCCCCTCGGCGTCCCTGCGGACGAACCCCTCGCCCAGCAGCGTCGTCAGCAGCCGGTACACCACGGGCCGGCTCAGTGACAGCTCGGCGCTCAGCTCGGTCGGGGTGCGCCCGCCCTTGCCGTCGGCGAGCAGTCGGAGCAGGCGGAGCCCGCGCTCCAGGGTCTGAGCTGATTCAGCGGCCATGCGACCGATTATGGAGTGACGCTCCGCTGTGAAGGCACCGCGAAGGGGGGTACGTATGGGCGTAGAAGAGCCGGGGGGTAATGATGCGGCAAACGTGGGTTCTCCTGCTTGCCGGGTTGGCGATGTGCGCCCTTTCGCCTGCCATGCCCTCACTCACCACCCCCATGGTCCAGGTGTCCCGCGAGACGCCCGCCGACCAGGCCCTGGTGGAGAGCACGTACTACGTCACCGTGGGCATCGAGGTGAGCCAGTGGCTGCTGCCCGTCGCCAAGGGCGTCACCTTCCGCCCCGCCTACCTCGCGGTCGGCGTCAAGGTCGACCAGAGCGGCCGCCTGTACGGCAAGCCGCAGCGCGCCGGCACGTTCGTGGCCGGCGTGCAGGTCTGCACGGGGCCGTCGTGCCGCGAGCAGAGCGTCACGCTCGTCGTGCTGGCCAACGTGCCGTGGGAGCCGCGCGAGCTGACCTTCCCCGGCAGGGCGGGCACGGCGCTCGACGGCGAGATCGGCATCAACGGCGGCCCTCCCGGGGTGGTGCCCACCTTCACCGTGACCGACCACGACAAGCTGCCCGAGGGCGTGAGCATCGGCCCCGACGGCCACGTGGGCGGCGTCCCGGCCGCGCCCGGCATCTCCGAGGTGCCGGTACGCATCTGCGTGGCGGGCAACTGCGCGGGCGTGGTCGTCCGGCTGATCATCGTCTGAAGTCTTGTGGCGGAGCCCGTTCTCCGGTCACGGTGGTCTCATGAAATCGGTCATTGTGGTCGGAGCGGGCATTTGGGGGTCGTCGCTGGCGTTGCGGCTGGCCGAAACCGGCTGGCGGGTGACGCTGGTCGAGCAGCACAGGCCGGGGCACGTACGGCAGGCCAGCGCGGGCGAGACGCGGCTGCTGCGCTGCGCCCACGGGGCCGACGACTGGTACGCCCGCCGCGCGTGGGAGGCCAGGGACGGCTGGCGGCGGCTGAGCGAGCGGGCGGGGGAGGAGCTCTACCTGGAGGCCGGGATGCTCTGGTTCGCCAGGACCCCCGACGGGTGGGAGCACGCCAGCGCCCAGGTGCTGAAGGGCCTGGACATCGCGTGCGAGGTGCTGGACCCGGCCGACGGCGCCAGGTTCTTCCCCGACTTCAGCGGCGACGGCCTCAGCTTCCTGCTCTGGGAGCCGAACGCGGGCGTGATCAGGGCCAGGCGGGCCACGCAGGTGACCGCCGGCCTGGCGGCGTACGCAGGGGTCCGGCTGGTCAGGGCGCGGGCGCTGCCCGTGCCCGGCGAGCCCGCGGTCCTGATCGACGGCGAGGTCCACCGCGCCGACCGGGTGGTGTGGGCGTGCGGCGCCTGGCTGCCCCAGCTCTTCGACGGCCTGCCGATCACGGTCACCAAGCAGGACACGCTGCACTTCGCGGTGCCGGCCGCCTGGTCGGTCCCGGAGACCCCGGCCTGGGTCGACTACGACGCCTCCGCCTACGGGCACGGCGACGTGGACGGGGTGGGCATGAAGGCCACCTCCGACGCGGAGGGGCGGCCGTACGAGCCCGAGCACGGCAGCCGCGCGGTCGACGCGGACAGCGTCGAGCGGGCCGCGAGCTACCTGGGCCGCAGGTTCCCCGCGCTGGCGCAGGCGCCGGTGCTGTTCAGCCAGGTCTGCCAGTACGCGCTCACGCCGGACGCCGAGTGGCTGCTCGCCGAGTCCGCACCCGGCGTGTGGCTGCTGGGCGGGGACTCGGGGCACGGGTTCAAGCACGCGCCGGCGCTGGCCGGGTACGTGGCGGGCGTGCTGGACGGCGAGCACGCGCCGGACCCGCGCTTCGGGCTGCACGAGCGTGTCCCTACCCGTGGCCTGCGGACAAGCGGCCAGGTGGGGTAGGGCGCGCCCCACCGGAACTCGGGGGACGGCGGGCATGATTCGGGCGGGTCCCGCGGCGGAGACTGCGGTATCACCACTTCTCCCGGAGGTTCCGCCATGAGCACCACCACTGTCGTGAGGACCGAGCCGGCCCCGCCCGTCGTGCACACCGCCGCCATGCTCTGGTTGTCGGCCGTCGCGTTCGGCGCGTTCGAGGCCGTGCTGATGATCGGCAAGCTGCTGTACGACGGCACGCCGGTGCTCGGCCTGCTGCCCCAGGCCGGGTTCCGGCTGGCCGTGTTCGCCGGGGCGGTGTTCCTGGCGCTGAAGCTGAAGGGCGGCGTGAACTGGGCCCGGTGGACGCTGGCCGGGACGCTCGGCGTGTTCGGCACGGTCTCGCTGGTGAAGGAGCCGATCGAGTGGCTGCTCGCGGGCGGCTCGATCGCCGAGGCCGTGGCCGGGGCCGACGCGATGGCGTGGGCCTTCACGGCCAGCCGGGTGCTGCACGTGCTGGCCGTGCTCGGGGCGCTGGTGCTGATGTTCCAGCCCAGGGCCAACGCCTACTTCAGGTCGGCTTGAGCGGCGGCCCGCGGCTCCGGCGCGCGCAGGTTGCGCACGCCGGGTGACAGCAGCGCGGCCAGCGTGGAGATCACCACGATGACCGCGCAGCCGAGCAGCGACTCCTCGGTGCCGAACCAGCCCGCCGCGGGCCCTGCCAGCAGCAGCCCGATCGGGCCGAACATCATCGAGCCGAGAATGTCGTACGAGCTGACCCGCGACAACGACTCCGCCGGGATCTCGCGCTGCATCGTGGTCTGCCAGAGCACGCCGAACACGTCGAAGCACACGCCGAACACGAACGCGCCCGCCACGATCACCCAGAGCGGCGCGTCGAGCCCGAGCAGCAGGTACGGCAGCGCGGTCGGCAGGCAGAGCAGCACCCCCACCAGGATCGGGCGGCTCGGCCGCAGCCGCAGCGAGATCAGCACCCCGGCGATCGTCCCGACCGCCTCCCCGGCCAGGAACCCCGACCAGGCCAGCGGCCCGCCCAGGCTCTCCTTGGCCAGCAGCGGGCCGAGCACGCCGTGCGCGGCCTGGACGGCCATCACCAGCAGCGAGAACTGCGCGACCACCACCCAGATCCACTGCCGCGAGCTGAACTCCCGCCACCCGTCGCGCAGGTCGGCCAGCACCGAGTGGGCCTCGCCCCGCTGCCGGTCGCCCGGCTCCAGCCGCAGCAGGGCGACCAGCACGCCTGCCACGGCGAACATGGCGCCGCTCATCACCAGCGCCCAGCCCCCGCCGAACAGCACCACCATGCCGCCGCCGAGGACCGCGCCCGCCACCCGCGAGGCGTTCGCGCCCAGGCCGAGCAGCGCGTTGCCGGTCTGCAGCCGGTCCACGGGGACGACCTCGGGGATGATCCCGGTCAGCGCCGGGAACGTGACCGCCGTCGCCACCCCGGCCAGCGCCGCCGCCGCGATCAGCGCCGTCAGCGGGGTCCAGCCGGTGAGCAGCATCGCGCCCAAGGCGAAGAAGCCCGTCGCCATGAGGAACTCGCCCGCCATCATCACCCGGTGGCGCGGCAGCCGGTCCGCGATCACGCCGCCGACCAGCATGAACAGGATCATGGGCAGCGACTCGGCCGTGAGCACCGCCGACAGGGTGGAGGCGTCGGCGCCGGGCAGGTTGAGGATGCCGAACGCCAGCGCGACGGGGGCGAACGCGCCGCCCAGCACGGAGATCGTGCGCGCCGACAGCAGGAGCGCGAAGCGGCGGTCCCTGAGCAGGCCGAGATCACCTAGAAAACCGTGCATTTTCGCAAACCCCCTGAAAACAGCCAAACCCCACTATTCTGCCGCAAGGAATCCGCGCTGTCGTATGGATATTTATTGTCACCCGGGCAACAAGACCGGTCGCGGAATGTGCCGGGGGCTGGCAAGAATCGCGCCTGCTTCTCCCGTAATTTGCTAGGTCCTGCTCACGGCGAGGGGACCAGGCATGCGCGACATGTTGATCGCCCAGGTGGCCCGGTGGGCCCGGGAGATCCCGCAGGCGCCCGCGTACACGTTCGTGGACCACCTCGGGGGCGGCGCGCGGCACACGCTCACCTGGCAGCGCGCCGACCTCAGGGCCAGGGCGCTGGCCGTGCGGCTGCGCGAGCTGGCCGGGCCGGGTGACCGCGTGGCGGTGCTCGTGCCGCAGGGGCTGGACTACGTGGTGGCGATGCTGGGCACGATGTACGCCAGGCTCGTCGCGGTACCGCTGTTCGCGCCGGGGCTGCCGCGGCACGGCGAGCGGCTGGCCGGGGCGTACGCCGACGCCGACCCCCTGATCGTGCTGACCACCACCCCCGCGCTGCCCGGCGTCGAGGACTTTCTGGCCACCGCCCACGCCCCCAAGCACGTGCTCGCCGTGGACACCGTCTCCGACCTGCTCGCCGACGAGTGGGAGGCCGAGCCGATCGGCCCCGGCGACCTGGCCTACCTGCAGTACACCTCCGGCTCCACCCGCGCGCCCGCCGGGGTCGAGATCACCCACGGGAACCTCACCGCCAACGCCACCCAGCTCTGGGAGCTGTTCCGGGCCAGGCCCAGGACCTCGGTGGCGGCGCTGTGGCTGCCGCTCTTCCACGACATGGGCCTGGTCGCCACCGTCGCGATGCCGATGATGGGCGGGAACCAGGCGGCGTTCATGGACCCGGTGGCGTTCGTCATGCGGCCGGTGCGCTGGTTGCGGCTGCTGTCGGAGTTCGGGGACGTCTACACCGCCGGGCCCAACTTCGCCTACGAGTACACCGCCGCCCGCGTCACCTCCGAGGAGAAGGCCGGGCTGGACCTGTCCGGGGTGCGGGTCATGCTGAACGGCGCGGAGCCGGTGCGGCCCGGGGCGATCGAGGCGTTCGACGCGGCGTTCGCCGGGTGCGGGCTGCGGCCCGAGGCGCACACGCCCGCGTACGGGCTGGCCGAGGCCACCGTCTTCGTCACCGCCACCGGGCGGGACGAGCGGCCGGTGGTGACCGTCTTCGACCGCGACGCGCTGCGGGACGGGCGCGCGGTGCCCGCCGGCGCCGGGTCGAGCCTGGTGTCGTGCGGGCGCCCCTACGGGCAGCGGGTGCGCATCGCGGGCGTCGCGGGTCGGGCCCTGCCCGACGGCGAGGTGGGCGAGATCTGGGTGCAGGGCCCGAACGTGGCCCGCGCCTATTGGCGGGATCCCGCGCGCAGCGCGGAGGTGTTCGGAGCGGCGCTGGAGGGTGCGGACGGGACCTGGCTGCGCACCGGGGACCTGGGGGTGCTGCACGACGGGCGGCTGTACGTGACCGGGCGGATCAAGGACCTGATCATCGTGGACGGGCGCAACCACTACCCGCAGGACGTCGAGGCCACCGTGCAGGAGGCGCATCCGGCGGTGCGGCGGGACCGGGTCGCGGCCTTCTCCCTGGCCGGCGACGAGGGGGAGCGGCTGGTCGTGGTGGCCGAGCGGTCGCGGGCAGGGGAGTCCGCCGGCGTGGAGGAGGTCGGGCGGGCGGTCCGGGCCGCTGTCCGGAAATATCACGATCTATCGGTGCACGACTTCGTGCTGACCGGCGCCGGGACCGTGCCGCGGACGTCGAGCGGGAAGATCGCCCGGCGGGCCTGCCTCCAGGCGTACCAGGAGGGTCTGTTTGTTTGAGCGGGCGGGCCGTCTGGTCTACCGGAGCCGGTGGACCCTGCTGGCGCTGACCCTGGCGGCGGCCGTCCTCGTCGCGCCGCTCGGCCTGGAACTGTTCGGCCGCATGGCCGACGGCGGCTTCGAGGACCCGCGCGCCGACTCGACCACCGCCGCCCGCTGGAACGACGACTGGTACGGCGGCCACGCCCCCGACGTCGTCGTCCTCTACCGGCATCCCTCGGTCAAGGTGCGCGACGCCCGGTACAAGGCCACCGTGCACGACTCGCTGCGGGCGCTGCCGGGACGGCACGTGCGGTCGATGGCCACGTACTGGACGACCGGGTCCAAGAAGATGGTCTCCGAGGACGGGCACTCGACGTACGCGATCGTCACGCTCAAGGGCGACCGGCAGCGCGCCTACGCCGCCATCGCCGACCGGCTCAGGAACGTCGACAACCTCTACGTCTCGGTCGGCGGCTCAGTCCCCCTCCTCGGCGAGCTCAACGACCAGACCGCCGCCGACCTCGCCCGCGCCGAGGCCATCTCCATGCCCGTGCTGCTGGTGCTGCTCGTCGTCGTCTTCGGCAGCCTCGTGGCCGCCGGGCTGCCGCTGGTCGTGGGGCTGCTCGCGGTCCTCGGCGCGCTGGTGCTGCTGCGGCTGCTCACCTCCGTCACCGAGGTGTCCGTCTTCTCGCTGAACGTCGTCACCATGCTCGGGCTCGGCCTGGCCATCGACTACTCGCTGTTCGTGCTCAAGGCGTTCAGGGAGGAGATCGCCCGCGGGGCCACGAACGAGCAGGCCGTGGTGCGGACCATGGCCACGGCCGGGCGCACCGTGGCCTACTCCGGGCTGACCGTCGCCACGGCGCTGCTGGGGCTGCTGCTGTTCCCGCAGATGTTCCTGCGCTCGATCGGGCTCGGCGCCGCCGCCGTGGTGCTCGTCGCGGTGGGCGCCGCGCTGGTCGTGCTGCCCGCCGTGCTCGGCGTGCTCGGGCCGCGCGTGAACGCCCTGCGCATCACCCCCGACTTCGGGCCGCGCAGGGAGGGCGGGCTGTGGCACGCCGTGGCGTCCAGCGTGATGCGCAGGCCCGTGCTGTACCTGGTGGCGGTGAGCGTCGTGCTGGTGGCGCTGGCGGTGCCGTTCCTGCACGTCAAGTTCGGGAACGTGGACCACAGGGTGCTCCCGGCCGCGTCCGAGAGCCGCCGCGTCGCCGAGACCCTCGACCGGGACTTCGCCCGCAACGCCATGGCCGCGATCGACGTGCACGTCCTGGTCGAGCGCTCCTTCACCGACGCGCCGCCGCTGCCCGGGCCCCTCGGCCGGGGACACACGCCGATCAGCGCCGTCACCCCCGTCAGCCCCGCGGACGTCCGGCCGCTGGTGCGGCGGCTGGAGCGGCTGCCCGGCGTCACGGACGTCGAGGTGGCGGGCCTCTCCCAGGCCAACGGGGCGGTGCGGCTCGCCGTCCGCTACGCCTCCGACCCGATGTCGGACGAGGCCAGAGCCCTCGTACGGTCGATCCGCGCCATCCCGCCCGAGCCGAACGTGCGGCGGGTCGTGGTCGGCGGGCCCACGGCGGCCCAGCTGGACCTCCAGGACAGCCTGGTCGCCACGCTGCCGTGGATGGCGCTCGTGGTCTGCTCGGTCACGGCGGTGCTGCTGTTCGCCGCGTTCGGGTCGCTCGTGCTGCCCGTCAAGGCGCTGCTGATGAACGTGCTGTCCATCGGGGCCTCGTTCGGCGTCATCGTGTGGGCCTTCCAGGACGGCCACCTGGCCGCCGCCCTGAACTTCACCTCCACCGGGTCCATCGAGGCGACCGTGACCGTGCTCATCCTGGCCGTGGTGTTCGGGCTGTCCATGGACTACGAGCTGTTCCTGCTGTCGCGGGTGCGGGCGGAGTGGGTGCGTACGGGGGACAACACGGCTGCGGTGGCCGCTGGGCTGCAGCAGACGGGCGGGGTGATCAGCAGTGCGGCGCTGCTGCTGCTGGTGGTGATCGGGGCGTTCTCCACAGCCGGGATCACGATCGTGAAGTTGCTCGGGGTGGGGATGTTCGTGGCGATCGTGGTGGATGCGACGCTGGTGCGGGCGTTGCTGGTGCCTGCTTCGATGCGGTTGATGGGTGGGGTGAACTGGTGGTTGCCGCGGTCGTGGCGCGCGTTCCACCACCGCATCGCCCTCCACGAACCCACCCCCGCCTCCGCCCCCGTTCCGGTGCAGCCACCTGCGCCCGCCCGCCTGCCCACGGCCGCGCCCTCGCCTCGATCCGCGCCCGCGCCCGCGCCTGCGCCCGCGCCTCGATCCGCGCGCATCTCCGCACCGGCGTCCACACCGGCGCCCGCGCCCGCGCCTGTGCCGCGCCTCGCCGCCGGTACTCCGTCCGGCGGGCGGCTGACGAGAGCGATCGCGCAGGCGGCTGAGGGCGTGCCGCCTGCGGTGACCGTCAATGGGCGGCCGGCCGTCTTCGGGGCGGACACCGATCCCGTGCCGCTCCCCGCCGCGTCCGCGCAACCCGCCGCCCAGAGGCTTGCGGGCGAGCCGGGCGAAGGTGGTCAGGCTGGGCGGCGGGCGGGGTGGGTGCGGGTGGAGGAGAGGCGGGCCCGCGTGGTCCGGGGGCTGCCGGGCGGCGGGTGGACGTGGGTGGAGGTGGACGAGTGAGCCTGACCGTCACCGGGGCGCGGCGGCGGCCCGCCAGGGCGTGGGCGCTGTTCCTCGTCACGGGCCTGGCCGGCTTCATGACCACGCTGGACAACACCGTCGTCACCGTCGCGATCCCCAGCATCCAGCGCGACCTCGGCGCGGGCCTGGCCGCCCTGGAATGGGTGGCGACCGGGTACATCCTGACGTTCGCGGGCCTCATGCCGGCCGGCGGACGGCTGGCCGACGTGCACGGGCCTCGGCGGGTGCTGCTGGCGGGGCTGGGGACGTTCACGGCGGCCTCCCTCGGCGCGGGCTTGGCCGGGGAGGTCGGGGTGCTGGTCGCGGCGAGGCTGGCACAGGGGGCCGGGGCGGCGTTGATCCTGCCCGCGACGCTGGCCGTGCTGGCCGGGCGGGAGGAGCGGCAGCGCTCCATGGGGGTGGCCGTGTGGATGGCCTCCGGGGCGGCGGCGCTGGCGCTCGGGCCGGTGGCGGGCGGTTACGTCAGCGAGCACGCGCACTGGAGCTGGGTGTTCCTGGCCAACGTGCCACTGGGTGTCGCGATCATGGCGCTGGTCGCCATGGCACTCCCCGATGGCGCGGCCGTGGCACTCCCGGAGGGCTCGGGCGAGGGGCCGGGCGGGATCGGGCGTGCGGGTGGCCGTCCGGGCGGTGGGCGGGAGCTGGACGTGGCCGGGGCGGTGGCGTCGGTGGTGTTCCTGGGGGCCGGGACGTTCGCGCTGACTCATGGCGTGGCGCACGGGTGGACGTCGCCCGCCGTCGTGGTGGCGGTGCTCGGGTGTGCGGGCGGCGGGGTGGCGTTCGTGGTGGCCGAGCGGCGGGCCCGTGAACCGATGGTGGAGCTGAGGCTGTTCAGGGTGCGGAGCTTCTCGGGCGGGGTGGCCGCCCAGGTGCTGTGGGGGCTCGGGGTGAACGGGGTGTTCTTCTATACGGCGATCTTTCTGCAGGGGGTGCTCGGGTTCACGCCGACGGACTCCGGGATGGCGTTCGTGCCGCTGGCTTTACTGGTCGTGATCGTCACGCCGCTCGCGCCGCTGGTCGAGCGGTGGCTGGGGGCGGGGCGGACGGTGGCGGCCGGGCTCGTGCTCGTGGCCGGTGGGATGGCGCTGGCCGCGACGCTGGAAGCGGGGGACGGGTGGGGGCGGCTGCTGCCCGCCGTGTGCGCCATCGGGGTGGGTTCGGCGCTGACCATGCCGCTGGGGTCGGCGGTGCTGGGCGCCGTGCCGGAGGCGAGGGCCGGGGTGGCGGGTGGGATCTTCTCCGTGAGTCGCGAAATTTCGGGACTCTTTGGGATCGCCGCTGTCGGGGTGATCGTGCACGCCGCGGGCGATTTCGCCACCGGGTACGCGGCCGGGCTGCTGGCGGCGGCCGGGCTGGTGCTGGCCGGGGCGCTGATCAGCCTGGCGACCCTGCCGTGAGCCCATGGCGGCCGGGGGCGGGCACGTGAAGGTGGCCGTCCTGGGGCTCGGGTCCCGAGGGGACGTGCAGCCGTGCGCGGCGCTCGCCCGTGAGCTGGCCACGCGCGGCCACGCGGTCACGCTGGTCGCGCCCGGTCGGTACGCCTGGCTCGCCCGTCACGGCGCCGGGAACGTCGTTCCGGCCGGCGATACAGGGTTCGAGGTGGGATTCGCGGCGTTGAGTGTGGATCCGGTGGCGGTGGTGGAGAGCGAGGAGGGGAGGCGGTGGCTGGGGAGCGGCCCGCTGGGGTTCGTGCGGGGGTTCAGGAGCGTCGTCGAGCCGCTGGCCACCACCCTGGTCAAGGAGGTGGACGCCGCCTGCGCCGGCGCCGACCTGGTGCTCGCCCCCGCCCTTGGCGCCTTCGGCCGGCACCTGCACGACCGGTACGGCACCCCGTACCGGCTCCTGCACTTCCAGCCCGGCGAGCCGACCGGCGAGTTCCCCAACCCGCTGGTGCGGTGCGCGACCCTGGGCCCGCTGGGGAACCGGGCCAGCTACGCCGTGATCGAGCGGCTCGGCTGGCTGGTGCTGGGCCGCATGGTGAACCGGCTGCGGTCGAGCGTCCTGGGTCTGGAGCCGCTGCGCGGGAGTCCGTTCGCGGCAGATCGGCGCGCGCGGGTCCCGGTGTTGTGCGGGGTGAGCCCGCACGTCGTGCCCCGCCCGGCCGACTGGCCGGCGCACGTGCACCTGACCGGCTACTGGCGCCTGCCGCCCGCAGGAACGGGCAGCGGCATCGAGGACTACCTGGAGGCGGGAACGGGCAGCGGCCTCGACGATTTCCTGCGGGCGGGGCCGGCGCCGGTGTTCGTGGGGTTCGGGAGCATGGTGCCGGACGAGCCGGAGCGGGTGGCGGCCGAGGTGGCGGGGGCGCTGCGGCGGGCGCGGATGCGGGGGGTCGTGCAGGGGCTGCCGGTCGCGGAGGACGACGACGTGCGGGTGGTGGGTGAGGTGGCGCACGAGCGGCTGTTCCCGAGGACGGCCGCGGTGGTGCACCACGGCGGCGCCGGGACCACGGGCACGGCGCTGGCGGCGGGGGTGCCGAACGTGGTCTGCCCGTTCTTCTCCGATCAGCCGTTCTGGGGCAGGCGGGTGGCCGCGCTGGGAGCGGGCCCCCGGCCGTTGCCCGTGACGGAGCTGACCAGGGACGAGCTGGCGGCGCGGCTGATCGTCATAGGTGAATATCGGGAGAACGCCGCACGACTGGGACGGCTACTACGTGTTGAGCATGGCGTGAAGAACGCCGCAGATCTCATTGAACGTCCTTGATCGTCCGGATATTGTTCATATGCCCACGATCACCCCCTGGAAGTTAGGTGCCATGAGACGGCGGCTACGGCAGGCATTCATCATCGGTCTCACCCTCTCGCTGCTCGGCATCGGGGCCACCGCCGCGTCGGCGGAGGACGGCGACAGGAACTGCAACGACCAGCTGCCTCCCGGCACCCCGTCGTACGTGGTGTGCACCTGGCTGAACACGCCGGAAGAGGCCCTGGACACCGCGCTGTTCTGGCTCGGCAACGACGGCGAGAACATGGAGAACGCCGCCCCGATCCCGCCGATCATGATCGACTGCGGCGAGGCGGGCAACGAGTGCCCGACCGACGCCGAGGGCGACGGCCAGCTCCACGACGTCGACTCCCCTGACGTTCCGGGCGCCGAGGACGGTGGCACGCCGGAGTGCCAGAACGGCGAGCAGTGCTACGTCGACCCGAACTCGATCACCGCCGCCGAGAAGACCGCCGCCCAGGCCACCCCGGCCGGCCAGGCCACGCAGACCATGGCGCAGACCCAGACCACCATGCGGGTCTGGATCGACACCGAGCTCGCCGACGACTACAAGGCCGGCAAGCTCGCCGAGGCCGCCAAGAGGGTCGCCGCGCTGGTCGCCACGCAGCCCGGGGTCGTGGGTGTCCGGTTCACCTCGCAGCTCGGCTACAACCAGACCTTCGCCACGGCCGAGGAGCTGGACAAGTTCGTCTCCGAGACCGCGACCACGCTGCGCACGCTGCTGCCCGGCAAGAAGCTGGCCGCGCACACGGTGGTGCCGGTGCTCGGCTGCGGCGCCGACCAGGCCTGCACGGCCGAGCTGGCCAAGAAGTACCCGCTGCTCGACCCCGAGCGGATCGGCGCCTGGCTGAGCAAGGGCTACCTCGACCAGCTCGCCCTCGACAGCGGTCACTTCGCCACCGAGTACGCCACCTGGAAGATCGACGCCACCGCCGCCCAGCGCAACCAGTGGGCCCAGGTCCAGGCCCGCGCCTGGGACGCCTACGCGCAGATCGCCGCCGAGGACGCCTCGTTCGCCGCCGCCGGCTCGTCCGCGCTGACGGAGGAGCAGGTCACCAAGGCGATCGCCGAGCGGATCGCCGCGCCGCTGCGGGACGACGCCGCCGAGACGGTCACGCTCTGGTCGCGCTGGCAGAACGACCAGGGGCAGGTCAGCCGCGTGTACGGCGAGAAGTGGGCCGGCAACACCACGTGGGAGCAGCTCAAGAAGCTCGGCACGATCAAGCCGCGCCTGGCCACCGTCTACGACCCGGCCCACCCCGAGGTGGACCTGGCGACGGACCTGAAGAACCTGTCGGAGGTCTTCGGTCAGGTGTACCTGCACACCTCCTGACCTCATGACCGCGGCGGAGCCGGGCGCCCGGGTGGCGCCCGGCTCTCGCCTTTTCAGCCGAAGTAACCGTTCACGGTGGCGTTCGCCTGGTCGAGCGACTTCACGTCCGCCTTGAACGAGAAGATCGCGTCCATGGTCTCCGTCATCGTCGCCGTGATGTCGGCCCAGTGCTCGGCGATCGGGGCCAGGTGCGTGGTGCCCTCCTGGACGTGCATGGTGAACGGCTTGACGTCGATCCACGCGTCCTTGAACGCCTGCTCCGCCTTCACCGTGGCCGTCTTGATCGCCGGGAAGACGATCGCCTCCTTGGCCACGATCTCCTCCTGGCACGCGGGCGAGCCGAGGAACTTGACCCACGCCCACGCCGCGTCCGGGCTGTCGGTGGAGGCGGAGATGTTGTCGGCCAGGCCGTTGAAGAGGCTGGCCCGCTTACCCGTCGGCCCGATCGGGGTGGGCGCGAGAGCCGACTTGACGCCCTTCAGGTTCCAGTACGTCTTGGTGTTCCAGCTTCCCTCGCTGACCATCGCGTACTTGCCCGCCCCGTACGCGTCGATCTGCCCGACACCGGAGTTCACGATGTCCATGGTCGGCATGTACCCCTTGTCGATCAGCGAGGTGAACCACTTGACGGTCTCCTTGAACTTGGGGTCGGCGTAGTTGAACTTCGTGGGCCACGGGTTCTGGTCGCCGTACTGCCACCCGTTGCTCATCGCGTACTGGCTCCACTCGGTCTGCCCGAAGCCCGCGCCGCTGCCGTTCAGGCCGAGGCCGTAGGTGGCCACCTTCGTCTTGTCGAAGCCGGGCTCGTCGCCGCGCTTGCCGTTCTTGTCCACGGTGAGGCGGGCGATGACCTTCTCGTACGTGCCGCCGTCCTGAGGGTTCCACGTGAGCTCGGCCATCTCCTCGGGCTTGATGCCGGCGTCCTTGAGCTTGTCGGTGTTGTAGATGGTCGCCACGGTGTCGAAGTCCTTCGGCAGCCCGTACCGCTTGCCGTCCTTGGCGACCCACAGGTCGGCCAGGCCGTCCTGGTAGATCGACAGGTCCACCTTGTCCTTGGCGACCTGGTCGTCCAGGGGCAGGATCTGGCCCTGGGCGGCGAGCTCGGGGTAGCGCGACAGGTGGCCGACGAAGACGTCGGGGGCGGTGCCGGAGACGAAGGCGGTGGTCAGCGTGTTCCAGTAGTCGTCCCAGCCGTACTGGGTGATCTTGATGGTGTAGTTCGGGTTCGCCTTGTGGAAGGCGTCGGCGCAGGCCTGGTACTGGGGCTGCTGGGCGGTGTCCCAGAGCCAGTAGTCGATCGAGACCGGCCCGGCGGCGGCCTGCGGCTCCTCCTGGGCTCCGCATCCGGCCAGCAGCAGCACCGCCGCGCCCGTGACGGCAAGACAACGCTTCATCACAACAACCTTCCGTGGTGGGGGGACGGCGCTCACTTGACGCCGGTGTAGCCGATGGAGTCGATGACGCGGCGGCCGAGCAGGGCGAACAGCACCATGATCGGCAACGCGGCGAAGAGGGTGGCGGCCATCAGACCGGCCCAGTCGGGGCTGCCCTGCGGCGTCTGGGATCGGAAGACGCCCAGCGCCACCGTGAGCACCCGGACGTTCTCCGCCTTGCCGACCAGGAGGGGCCAGAAGTAGTCGTTCCAGCTCGTGATGTAGGTGAGGATGGCCAGCGTGGCGATGGGCCCCCGGCTCATGGGCAGCACGATCCGGAAGAACGTGCGTACGTGCCCGGCGCCGTCGATGCGGGCGGCCTCCTCCACGCTGGCGTTGATGCCGAGGAAGAACTGCCGCAGGAAGAACACCGCGAACGGCGTCATGAGCAGGTGCGGCAGCACGATCCCGAGGAAGGTGTTGAGCAGACCCAGCTCCTTGATCAGCACGAAGTTGGGCAGCGTGGTGAAGATCGGCGGCACCATGAGCGCGGTGACGAAGAGCGTGAAGACGGCGTTCCTGCCGGGCCAGCGCAGCCGCGCGAAGGCGTAGGCGGCCAGCGCGCCGAAGAACACCTGCCCGGCCGTGGTGAGCGTGGAGACGACGATCGAGTTGCGCAGGTACAGCCAGAAGTTGACGGTGCCGCTCGACCCGCCCTCCGCCACCGCCTCCGCGGTGCTCGACAGGCCGAGCACCCGGCGGTAGGCGCCGAGCGTGAAGTCCACGGGCAGCAGGTCGGCTGCTCCCGCGGCCAGCGCGCGGGTGTTGGAGAAGGACGTGCGCAACATCCAGTAGAACGGGAACAGCGTCACCAGCATGACCAGGCCGAGCACGGCCCAGCCGGCCACCCTGCCCCAGCGGATCCGGGCCATCACGCCCCCCTCAGGTCGGACTCGCCGGCGCGGGAGAGGCGTAGCTGCAGGTACGCGATCCCGGCGAGCAGCACGAACAGCACGGACGACAGCGCGGCCGCGTAGCCGAAGTTGAACCGGTTGAACGCCAGGTCGTAGATGTAGAAGTAGATGACCCTGGTGGCGTTGATCGGCCCGCCCCCCGTGGTGACCGCGATCGTGTCGAAGACCTGGAAGGAGCCGATCACGCTGAGCACCATGACCAGCGCCATCACCGGCCGCAGCAGCGGCAGCGTGACCCGCCAGAACGTGCGCCACTCCGAGGCCCCGTCGATGGCGGCGGCCTCGTACACGCTGGGTGGGATCATCTGCAGCCCGGCGAAGATGAGCAGCGCGGTGTAGCCCATGTGCCGCCAGGTGTTGATCCCCGCGATGGTCGGGATGGCCAGGTCGGAGCCGAAGAACGCGACCCGGTCGAAGCCCAGCCACTCGATGACGTTGTTGACCACGCCGAGCTGGAAGTCCAGCATCCAGAACCACAGCAGGGCCACGATCACGTTCGCGACCAGGTACGGCAGCAGCACGATCCCGCGCACGAGCATGGACCTCGTCAGCCGGTACAGCAGCACGGCCAGCAGCATGGAGATCACCGTCTGGGAGACGATGTTGAGCACCACGTACTCGGCGGTGACCTTCAGCGCGTTCCAGAACAGGCGGTCGCCGAACAGCTTCTCGTAGTTCTCCAGCCCGATGAAGCGGGGCGGCGTGAGCACGTTGTACCTGGTCAGGCTGAGGTACGCGCCCCGGATCGCGGGCCAGAGGTAGAAGAGCGCGAAGCCGGCCGCGGCGGGGAGCACGAACAGGACGGCGACGGGCAGGTCACCGAGGCGGCGTCGGAAGGGGGGTTTGGGAGTCCTGGGCACTGTCCCGGGCACTGTTCCGGATGGGGTGCGGGGGGCGGCGCGGACGGTATCACTGGTCAACTGACCTCCTAGTGCCCGCCGGCGGTTCGTTCAGCGGTGCAACAGCAGATGCTGGAGAGCGGTGACGGCCGCTCCCCTGGCCCACTCGTTGAAGGCGAAGGGCTTGACGGCGACCCGTACGGGGCCGGCCGTCCAGTGCGTGTGGGCGGCGAGGGCGGCGTGGAACGCGTCCGCGCACACCTCGTACATGTGGACCGACTCGCCGGACAGGACGACGAGCTCCGGCCCGGTGATGTTGGCGACGGTGGCGACGACCTGGCCGAGCGCGGCGCCGGCCTCGTCGAGCACGCGGCGGGCGACGGGGTGGCCGTCGGCCGCCAGCGCCAGGCAGTCGTCGAAGGTGAGCTCGGGCCGGTCGATCGTGGTGGCGATCGAGCGGCGGATGGAGGGGGAGGAGGCGTACGCGCGGGCGCAGCCGCGGTGGCCCCGCTCGCACAGGGGACCGCGGTCGTCGATCTGCAGGTGGCCCACCAGGCCGGTGGCGCCCGACCGCCCGGTGACCAGCCGGTCGCCGATGACGAGCCCGCAGCCGAGGCCCGCCCCGACGGTGACCAGCGCGAACGACGAGTGCCCCACGCCCGCGCCGAACCACTGCTGCACGGCCGTCAGCGCCCGCACGTCGTTGTCCAGCACGGTCGGCACGTGCACGGCCCGCTCGACCAGCTCGGCCAGCGGTAGCTGGCTCCAGCCGAGGAACGGCGAGGTGTGCACGACGGGGTCGCTCGGCGTGGCGGTGCCGGCCAGGCTGATGCCGACGGCCGACAGGGGCCGCTCCGGCACGGTCAGCTCCTCGACCGCCTCGACGATCCGGCCGAGCACGTGCTCGATGCCGTGGTCCGCGAGCGGCCTGGACGTCTCCCCGTGCACGGTGGCCGACAGGTCGGTGCGCACGGCGAACAGCTCGTCCTCGGTGAGCTTGATCCCGACGAACGACATGCGCGAGGCGTCCACCTGCAGCGGCTGCGAGGGCCGCCCGACGGTCGCCGGGCCGTCCTCGCCGGTGGCCTCCAGCAGGTAACCCGCCTCGATGAGCGGCCTGGTCAGCTTGGTCAGCGCGGACGGCGACAGGGCCAGCCGCCGGGCCACCTCCGCCCTGGACAGGGGACCGTGCACGAGCAGCTCGACGAACACCGATCTCATGGCGTCGGTGAGCCGCACAGGGTCCGTGGCGGGGTGTGAGAACACGGGGCCATGGTTGGGCTTATTAGTTCTCGTTGTCAAGTAAAGCCGTGGTGTGGATCACAGGTTCCTGGGTAAGGTGCCGCTCTTTCATTGACCGGGTGCATTAAAGCGGGTTAGTCTCCAGCCGCCTGATCGAACCAGCTCGGGGGACGCCGATGCCCGTAATCCCGCTCGACGACCACCATTGGGCGCTCACCACGCCCGCCTCCACGTACGTCGTAGGCGTGGAGATAGACCCGGACACCGGGGAGGCCGCGCCGCGGCAGACGTACTGGGGCCCGCGGCTCTCCGCCGAGGCCGCGCGGGAGGCCACCGGCCTGCCCGGGCGGCACGTCTCCAGCTTCTCCACACCCGGCGAGGCCGAGGAGCTGCTGCCGGTGGACGGCGGCAAGCGGTGGGGCTCGCCCTCGCTGCAGGTCGCGTTCGGCCACACGCGCTCGCTGGAGCTGCGCTTCACCGGGGCCGAGCGGCACGACGAGGGAGGCGGCGCCGAGCGGCTGGACGTGCTGCTCGCCGACGCCCACCACCCGTTCGAGGTCGTGCTGTCGCTGCGGGTCCGCGACGACACCGACGTCATCGAACGCTGGACCACCGTCAGGGCCGGGGCCGAGGTCACCGTCACCCGCCTGGACTCCGGCAACTGGTTCATTCCCGACGCCCCGGCCTACCGCTACAGCGGCGTCTTCGGCGCCTGGGCGGAGGAGTCGCAGCTCCAGCGCGGCCCGCTGCCGGTCGGCGAGCTGGTCTTCACCAGCCGCCAGGGCATCACCAGCCACGTGGCGAACCCCTGGGTGATGATCGACGCAGGGGAGGCCACCGAGGAGCACGGCGAGGTCTGGGGCGTCGCCGTGGCCTGGAGCGGGAGCTGGCGCCTGACCACCACGCAGCGGCCCGAGGGCGGCGTCTGCGTCTCCGGAGGCTTCGGCCACGACGGCCCGCGCTGGACGCTCGCACCGGGCGAGGAGCTGGTCACACCGTCCGCGCTGGGGCTCTACAGCACCGGCGGGTTCGGCGGGGCCAGCCGCGCCTGGCACGCGTACGCCCGCGGGCACGTGCTGCCGACCCCCTTCGAGGAACGGCCGGTGCTGTACAACTCGTGGGAGGCCACCACGTTCGCCGTCACCGAGGCGCACCAGCTCGAACTGGCCAAGACCGCCGCCTCGCTCGGCGTCGAGCTGTTCGTGATCGACGACGGCTGGTTCGGCCGCCGCGACGACGACACCACCTCGCTGGGCGACTGGTTCCCGCATCGTGAGCGGTTCCCCGACGGGCTGCGCGGCATGCTCGACGGCATCCGCGACCTGGGCCTGCGCGTCGGGCTGTGGGTGGAGCCGGAAGGGCTGAGCAAGGAGAGCGAGCTGTACCGGGCGCATCCCGACTGGGCGCTGCACCTGGAGCACCGGCGCCGCGACGAGAAACGCGGCCAGCTCGTGCTCAACTTCGCCCGCGACGACGTACGCGAGTGGGCGCTCGGCTGGCTCGACCGGCTCGTCACCGAGCTCGGCCTCGACTACCTCAAGTGGGACATGAACCGCCCGTTCACCCAGGCCGGCTGGCCGGAACGCGGCGCGGACCAGGACCGGGTCTGGATCGAGCACACCCGGGGCGTCTACCGGGTGATGCGGGCGCTGCGCGAGCGCCATCCCGGGCTGCGGATCGAGTCGTGCGCGGGCGGCGGCGGGCGCGTCGACTACGGGATCCTGCGCTACACCGACGAGGTCTGGCCGTCCGACAACACCGACGCCCGCGACCGGCAGACCGTGCAGCACGGGTTCTCCCAGCTCTACCCGGCCGGCACGATGTCCGCCTGGGTCACCGACTCGCCCAACCCGACCACCCGGCGCGCGATGCCGCTGCGTTACCGCTTCCACGTGGCGATGGCCGGCGTGCTGGGCGTCGGCGGGAACCTGTCGGAGTGGACCTCCGGCGAGCTGGAGACGGCCGCCGAGCTGATCGCCCAGTACAAGCGGGTACGCAGGACCGTGCAGCACGGCATGCAGTACCGGCTGGCCGGCACGCCGGGGCAGGAGCGCTCGGCCGTGCAGTACGTGCTGGACGACCAGGTCGTGGTGCTGGTCTACAACCCGCTCGGCAACGCCAAGCGCGGCCCGCGCACGCTCCGGCTGACCGGGCTCGACCCGGACGCGCTGTACGAGCTGGAGTCCGACGGCTCCCGCCGGCACGGCGCCACGCTCATGGGCGCCGGCATCCGGCCGGCCGCGTGGGAGCCGATCGGGGCCGACCACCGCAGCGAGCTGGTGGTGCTCAGGAAGCTGTAGATCAGCGAGGCATGTCCTGGCCGTTAGGGTCTCGTGGGAGTGCGCAGTGGACCTGTCGCCGCTCGGGCGGGGCATGAGAGTTTGAGCCATGGACGGGTCATCGGCCGGAGCGCGCGGCGGTGGCCCGCGTGGGGGTTTCACTGGTCATGAAGGGGGCTCCACCATGGTCGAGAACTTCGCCGAACTGCCGGCTCCGTCGTCCGTACGGCTCATCGACTTCGAGGAGGCGCGGGTCGTTCCCGGCATCGTGCCCAGGTCGTTCATCCTGATCGTCAGCGGTACGAAGCCGTACCTCAACATGTCGGTCTCGCTCTCCCCGCTGGTCTACATCCAGCAGCCGGAGTACTGGGGCATCGAAGTGATCGGGTCGCTGCCCGGCATCGGGCTGCCCGCCACGGCCCCGTACACGGTGTCGCTGCCGCTCGACGGCATCCTCGGCACCAAGGGGATCGAGGTCATCGGGGCCGGCAACCGCAAGACGTTCGACGTGCCGTAGGAGGCGATCTCTCGTATGACGCGGGCTTGGGACGCGATCGCCGGCGAGGCCGTGCGACGCGCCCTGGCCTGCGTGGACCGGCCCGCCTACACCGTCCTGCCCGGCGGGGCCGCGCTGCCGCAGATCCCGGGCCCGGCCGTGGTCGCCGGCATGCTGGAGCGGCTGGAGGTGGAGCCCGGGCACCGGGTGCTGGAGATCGGCACCGGGTCCGGGTTCTCCGCCGCCGTGCTGTCGCGGCTGGTGGGGGCGGGCGGGCACGTCACGTCCATCGACATCGACGCGCGGCTCACCGGGCGGGCCGCACGCCTGCTGGCGGACGACGGGTGCCGCAACGTACGGCTGGTCACGGGCGACGGCACCCGCTGGGCTCCCGCCGCCCCGGCCGCGAGCGATCAGCGGCGTCGGCGTTCCGGCGCGGGTTACGACCGGGTGATCGCCTGGGTCACGCCCGTACGCGTCCCGGACGTCTGGGTGCGGCAGTCGGCGCCGGGGGCGGTGATCGTCACCCCGGTGCACCTCGCCCCGCTGGCCCGCGCCATGGCCGTGGTACGCCTGCGCCGCGGCGCCGGCCCCGACCGGCTCGCCGCCGACCTGCTGATGCCGGGCGGCTTCGCCGAGGCCAGGCCCGAGCCACCCGGCCAGTGGCCGGTGCCCTCCTACGGCGTGGACGCGCTCACCCGCGACGCCGCGGGCCGGATGTGGTGGGTGGCGGCCGAGTGGCTGCGCGCCCACGAGCCGGCCGTCGGCATGCGGCTGCTCGAACTGATGATCACCGACGGGCGTGGCGGCACCGGCTGGCCCGGCGCCGCCGACCTGCACGCCTACCTCCTGGCCACCCGCCCGGAAGGGCTGACCACGGCCGCCCTCGGCGACCAGGGCTGGGGCATCGGCTGCTCGGACCCGGGCGGCGTGGCGCTGGCGGGCGTCTCGGGAGACCTGTTCGTGGCGGGCACCCCGGCCGCGGCCGAGCGGCTCGACCGGTGGGCGCTGGAGTGGCGCGAGCGGGGCCGGCCCGGCATGGCCGACCTGACGCCGCGCCTGCACCGGCGCGGCTCCGGGTGGGACGTGCGGGCAGCCGCCCCCTAGGCCCCGAGCGCCTTGCGGATCATCGGGTACGAGCTCTTGAACTCCCTGATCCAGTACGGCCAGGTGTGCGTGCCGTTCCCGTACAGGTGGAGCGTGTGCGGGATGCGCAGCTGCTTGAGCCGCTTGCTCAGCGCCTTGCCCGTGTACGCCGAGATCGGCTCGCCCAGGTGCGCCGGATGCCACGGCGAGCCCGGCGGGTCGAGCGGGCCGTTGAAGCTGTTGGTGCCGCTGGAGAGGTAGAGGGCGACGCCCCTGAGGTTCGCGGCGAGGGCCAGCGGGTCGTTGGCCGCCCACACCCGCTTGTTCCGCTTCGGGTCGCCCCACAGCGCCAGCGGGTCCTGCTTCTCGCTGGCCTGGGCGTTCATGATGATCGCCGGGATGCCGGGCAGGCGGGTGGCCAGGATGCCGCTGTACGCCCCGGCGAAGCGGAACATGCCGGGGTTGCGGGCGGCGTACTTGACGGCGCCGTACGCGCCCATCGACAGGCCCGCGATCGCGCGGCGGCCGCCGGCACGGTAGCCGACCTCCAGCAGCCGGCGCACCTCGTAGGTGTGGAACGTGGCCCACGCGGGCGGCCCGCCCCTGCCGCCGTTGTACCAGTCCGTGTAGTTGCCGGCGCGGCCCGCCTCCGGCATGACGACGATGGCGTCCAGGTCGGCGGTGTGGGCGGAGACGTCGGTCATGCGGGTCCACGAGGTGTAGTCGTCCGCGCCGCCGTGCAGCAGGTACAGCACCGGCCACGTACGTCTCGCGCTCTTCGACCAGCCCTGGGGGAGGAGCAGCCGGACCGGCAGCATGCGGCCGACCGACGGCGAGGAGATCAGGATGTCCAGGGTGCGGGCGTCGAGGCGGCGCTCGCGCACCACGCGGGCCGGCCCTGGCAGCGCCTTCTGCCACGGCAGGTGGCCGGTGTCCCTGGTGGGCTGCGCCGTCGGCTTCGCGCTGGGCTGAGCCGAGCCCTCGGGGACGATCGACCAGTCCGGGTCGGCGCGGGCGGTGGAGACGCCAGGGGCGGACAGGACGAGCAGCGGCACCGTCGCCACGGCCAGCAGGCGGCGCATGCTTGATGACATGGTCGGGCTCCTTCGCCGGCAGTGCAGGCGAGGGTAGGCGGTGGGGCGGCGGCGCGGCTATGAGCGTCCGTACGAAATTCCGCCCCTCCTTGCGCCACGCCGGATAAATCATCACCGCCGTGACAAAACGCGGCCGAGGAATGTTCCGTCCGGGCCTGACCCTCGCCCCCGGCCCGTGGGTATCTTGGCCGATCACCCCGGATGCATGGGAGCGCTGATGGACGTACCCGGCGAAGGTGAGATCCGCCGCTTCCTCGTCGCGCGGCTCGGCGACGACGTGGACCCCGATCGGCCCCTGGGCGAGTACGGGCTCTCCTCGCGCGAGTCGGTGGCCGTGGCGGCCGAGCTGGGAGAGCTGCTGGGCCGGGAGCTGAGCCCGACGCTCCTGTGGGAGCACCCCACCGTGAACCGCCTGGCCCGCGCGCTGTCCGCCCCCGCCGTCCCCGTACGCGCCGCGCCCCCCGCCGGCGTGCCCGTCGCCGTGGTCGGCGTGGGCTGCCGCTTTCCCGGGGCGCACGGGCCGCGGGCGTACTGGGAGCTGCTCATCGAGGGGCGCGACGCGGTCGGCGAGGTGCCGGCGGGGCGATGGGAGGCGTTCGGGACGGCGACCGCGCGGGCCTCCCGGTACGGCGGATTCCTGGCCGACGTGGCCGGGTTCGACGCGGAGTTCTTCGGCATCGCGCCGGGCGAGGCGGCGGCCATGGACCCGCAGCAGCGGCTGCTCCTGGAAACCGCCTGGGAGGCGCTCGAACACGGCGGCATCGCCCCCGGATCGCTGGCCGGCACGCGCACCGGGGTGTGGACCGGGATCTCCGGCAACGAGTACGCGTACCTGACCACCGCCGACCTGGCCGCCGTGGACGCCTGGACGGCCACCGGCGCCGCGCTCGGCATGGGCGCCAACCGCCTGTCCTACCTGCTCGACCTGCGCGGCCCCTCCATGGCCGTGGACACCGCCTGCTCCTCCTCCCTCGTCGCCACCCACCTGGCGGTCTCCAGCCTGCGCGCGGGCGAGTGCGACCTGGCGCTGGCCGCCGGCGTGAACCTGCTGCTCTCCCCGGTGATCACCCTCGCCTTCGACCGGGGCGGCGGCACCGCGCCCGACGGGCGGTGCAAGGCGTTCGACGCCTCGGCCGACGGGATGGTGCGGGCCGAAGGGTGCGGGGTGGTGGTGCTCAAACGGCTCCCGGACGCCGTCCGGGACGGGGACCGCGTGCTCGCGCTCATCGGCGCCACCGCCGTCAACCAGGACGGCCGCTCCAACGGCCTCGTCGCCCCCAACCCTGAGGCGCAGGAGGCGCTGCTGCGGCAGGTGTACGCCGATCGCGGGCCCGACTACCTCGAGGCCCACGGGACCGGCACGTTCCTCGGCGACCCGATCGAGGCCCGCGCCATCGCCGCCGCCATCCGCACCCCGGTGCTGCTCGGCTCCGCCAAGACGAACCTCGGCCACCTGGAGGCCGCCGCCGGCATCGCGGGGCTCATCAAGACCGTGCTCGCCCTGCACCACGGCGTCATCCCGCCCAGCCTGCACTTCCACCGCCCGAACCCGCACATCCCCTGGGACACGCTGAAGGTCGTCACCTCCCCGACCCCCTGGCCACGGGCGGACGCGCGGGCGGGGGTGTCGGCGTTCGGATTCGGCGGCACGAACGCGCACGTCACCCTGGACGCCTACGGCGTGCGTGCGGACGCCGCCCCGCTCGGGAGCACCGCCAAGCACGTCTTCCTGTTCACCGACACCACCGAGGCCAGGGTCCGGGACCACGCCCGGGTGATGGCCGCCTGGCGGCCGGACGCCGGCCTGCGGGACGTCGCCCACACCCTCGCCCGGCGCGCCGGACGGGGCAGGGTGGCGGCCGCCGTCGTGGCCGGCGACGCCGCCGAACTGGCCGAACGCCTCCGCGACCTGCGTCCCGCACAGGCGACGGGCCCGGGACCCGGCCGGGTCGCGACCGCCGGGCCGGGTGCTGGGACTGGGCGGGTCGCGACCGCCGGGCCCACGCACCCGACGGGCGCGGGGCCGGTGTGGGTCTTCGGCGGCTACCGACCCCACCCTCCCGACCTGGGCCTCTACGACGTCGAGCCCGCCTACCGCCGGACGGTCGACGCAGTCGCCCCGCTGCTCGCCGCCGAGGCCGGCATCGACGTGCACGACCCGCTCCCCTCCGGCGTCGCCCAGATCCAGCCGATCCTCTTCACGGCTCAGCTCGCGCTGGCGGAGACCTGGCGGGCCTACGGGTTCGAGCCGGCCGCCGTGATCGGGCACTCGATGGGGGAGGTGGCGGCCGCCGTGGTGGCGGGCGGGCTCCCGCTGCGGGACGCCGTCAAGGTGATCTGCACCCGGGCCAGGCTTCTCGGCGGCCTGGACGGCGGCGGCGCGATGGCCGTCGTGGGCGTGGGCGCCGGCGAGGTGCCCGCTGATCTTCACGTGGCCGTGTACGCGGCTCCGGGGCAGTGCGTGGTCACGGGCGAGCCGGAGCGGGTGGCGGCGTTCGCGGAGTCGGTGGCGGCGCGAGGGCTGTTCGCCCGGACGCTCACGGCCGAGGGGGCCGGGCATTCGCCGCAGGTCAAGCCGCTGCTGCCGGTGCTCAGGGTGGAGCTGGCGGGGGTCGCGGGGGGTAAGCCCCTGGTGCCGTACTACTCGGTGGTCTTCGAGGATCCCCGTGAGGTGCCGGTGTTCGAGGGGGCCTACTGGGCGGCGGGGGTGCGGCGTCCGGTGCGGCTCATGCAGGCCGTACGCGCTGCCGTCGAGGACGGCTGGAGCCTGTTCACCGAGCTGAGCCCGCATCCGGTGCTGACCGGCGCGCTGCGCGACACCCTCCCGCCCACCGCCGTCCTGACGACCGGCGACCTCTACACGCAGCTCGCGACCGCCGCCACCGCCGTCCCCCCGCGCACCTCGGGGCGCGTCGTGGACGTTCCGCACTCCCCGTGGCACCACGTCCGCCACTGGGCCGGCCCCCTGCCCCGGCCGAACTTTCTGGACGGCAAACTGGTCACAAGAGATTGGGCACCCGCGCCACCACGGGAGGCGGGCTCGTCCCGCGCGTGGCTCATCCTGGCCGATGAGGGGGATGCGCGGGCGGCCCGCCTCCATTCCCTGCTCGGCCCCACCTCCACACTGCTGCACGTCGAACCCGGCACCACGCTGCTCCCCGGCGGGCTCGGCCCGGCGGCGTCCGTGCTCGTGCTCCCTTCCCGGGGACTCGATCCGGCAGGGGCTCGGCAGGTGATCCTGAGGGTCGCCGCCCTCGCAGCGCGCGGCTGCCGGGTCGCGATCGGGACCGAGCGGGCGCAGGCGATCGCGGAAGGCGATCGACCCGATCCGGGGGCTGCGGCGTTGCGCGGGCTGATCCGAGTCCTCGCCCTCGAACGGCCCGAGCTCCGCGCCACCCTCGTGGACTTCGACGACCTCGCCGACCTGGCAACGGAGCTGACCTCCACGGAGGACCCGGGTGCGGGGGGTGGCGTGGCGGATGACGAGGTGGCGTGGCGTGGTGGGGTGGCTAGTCGGGCCGGCGGTGACGCGGACGACGAGGTCGCCTGGCGTGGTGGGGTGCGGTATGCGGCCCGCCTGCGCCGCGTCCCGGCCCCGCCCGCGGGCGAGGCGGGCGCGGTCGTCGGGCCGGGCGCGTACCTCATCACCGGCGGAACGGGCAGACTCGGACGGCTCGTCGCCGGCCGGCTGGTCGAGCGGGGCGCGACCCGGGTCGTGCTGAACGGCCGCTCCGAAGCCGCCGCCGACGGGGTCGTGCAGGTGGTGGCCGGGGATCTCGCGCTGCCCGGCACGGCGGAGCGGCTGGTGGCGGCGGCGACGGCGGGCGGGATGCGGCTGCGCGGTGTGATCCACGCGGCCGGTGTGCTGGACGACCGCCTGATCGCCGACCTGGACCCGGGCAGCCTCGAACGGGTGTGGGCGGCCAAGGTGGTCGGCGGGTCGCGCCTGCACGACGCCACCAGGTCCCTGGACCTGGACTGGTGGGTGGCGTTCTCGTCGGCGGCCGGGATGCTCGGCTCCCCTGGGCAGGCGGCCTATGCGGCGGCGAACGCCTGGCTGGACGGGCTGTGCGAGCTGCGCCGTGCGGACGGGCTGTCCGGCGTCGCCATCGCCTGGGGGCCGTGGGCGGGGACCTCCGCCGGTGCCGGGCTGCCTGCCGTGGAGCCGCTGACGGCGGAGGAGGGACTTGAGGCGCTGGAGTCGCTGATCGGCGCCGGGGTGTCGGCCGGAGTCGTGAAGGTGGACGTCAGCCAAGCAGTCACGATATTTCCGGCCATCAGCCGCATTCCGTACTTCGCCGACGTGACACGCGAACCGGCCACCACCCGCCCGCACGGCCCGTCCGCCGCCGCAGCCGACTCCTTCGGCCGGCCCACGGCGCACGCTGGCCTTGCGATGGCGCACGCTGGCCTCCCAGGGGCGCACGCTGGCCTCGCGACGGTGCAGGCCGGCCTCCCGGCGGCGCTGGCCGGGTCCGCCGGTCCGGTGGATCTCACCACGCTCACGCCTGAAGACGTGTTCGTGCGGGTGCAGGAGCGGGTGGCCGCCGTGCTGGGGATGCCTGCGGACGGGCCGGGCGCGGGTGCGGTGCTGACGGACCTCGGGCTGGACTCGCTGGCCGCGACCCGGCTCCGGGGCACGATCGAGCACGACTTCGGAGTCACCGTGCCCACCGCGCCCATGCTCACAGGTACCACGGTGGGCACCCTCGCGGGCATGGTCGCCTCCGAGCTGGGCCTGGCGATGGCCGCACCCGCCGTCGCGGCCAGGGACGCGGCGGAACGGCAGGTGGTGCGGGTGCTCGCGGCGCTGCTCGGCCGCGAGCCCTCCGTCACGGACCCCATCCCGCCGGACGTGCTGGCCGAGGCGTTCACTGTCCTGAGCCGCGAGCTCGGCAGGCCGGTCCCACCGCCTTCGATGGGCGAGGCGGGCGGGTCCGGCGAGGCCGGGCTGGGCGAGGTCAGCAGGCTGGGCGGGCTGAGTGTGGCGGAGCTGGCCGAGGTGGTGCGGGGGGTCGAGGAGGTGGAGGCCGGGCGAGGGGTGGTGCGGCGGTTGAACGCCGTCGCCGCCGGAAGGCCGCTCTTCCTCGCGCACCCCGCAGGCGGCACCACCGGCGTGTACGCGCTCCTCGCCGCCCACCTCCCCACCACCCCCGTCCACGGCCTCGAACGCCTGGACACCACCCTGGGCATCCCCGAGCGCGCCGAACGCTACGCCGAGGCGATCAAGGCGTCAGGCCCGGGCCCGTACCGGCTGGGCGGGTGGTCGTTCGGCGGGATCCTGGCGTTCGAGATCGCGAGCCGGCTCGGCGAGCCGGACGTCGAGCTGGTGGCCATGATCGACTCGGGCCTGCCCGAGCAGGTGCCCGAGGCGGCCCGCCGCGAGATCGAGGCCCGCCGCTACGCGGACTTCGCGGCCCACCTGCGCAGAACGTACGGCGTGCCGATCGAGCTGGACCCCGCCGAGCTGCTCGACCTGCCGGAGGACGCCCGCACGGCCCTGGTGCGGGCCAGGATGGCCGAGTCGGGCGCCATGGACGCGCTGCCCGGCGCGGTGCTCCGCCACCAGCTCACCTCGCACGAGGACACCAGGGCCATCGAGCGTTACCGCCCCGCCACCCCGTTCCACGGCAGGGTCGTGCTCTACCGCTCCACCGAGCCCACCCCCTGGACCGTACGGGACCCCCGCTACGCCCACGAGGGCGACCCGGCGAGGGGCTTCGGGCCGTACTGCACGGACCTGGAGATCGTCGAGATCCCCGGGGCGCACCACCTCGACCTGCTCGACCCCCCGCACGTCGAGGTCATCGCCGAGCACCTGGGAGGACTGCTATGACGCTGGCACAGGCGGTGGTGGCGGGCGCGGAGCCCGACGAGCTGGCGCGGCTCGACGTGCCCGCCACCTACCGGGCCGCTCACCTGCGCAAGGACGAGGTGGGCACGTTCGACCAGGACGAGCCCGACAAGGACGTGCGCAGGACGTTGCACGTCGGCGAGGTGCCGATGCCGGAGCTGGCCGAGGACGAGGTGCTGATCGCGGTGCTGGCCAGCGCGATCAACTTCAACACGGTCTGGTCGGCGATGTTCGAGCCCATCCCGACGTTCGCGTTCCTGGAGCGGTTCGGGCGTACGGACCCGAGGCACGATCTGCCCACGCACGTCCTCGGCTCGGACGCGGCGGGCGTGGTCGTCAGGACGGGCCGGGCGGTCCGCCGGTGGCGGATCGGCGACCGGGTGGTGACCAGCCCCGCGTACGTGGACGGCGAGGACCCGGTCGTGCAGCACGACGGCATGCTCGCCGCCGACCTGCGGGCCTGGGGCTTCGAGACGAACTTCGGCGGCCTGGCCGACTTCGCCGTGGTCAAGGCCACCCAGCTGCTGCCCAAGCCCCGGCACCTGACCTGGGAGGAGGCGGCCTGCAACATGTTGTGCGCCTCCACCGCGTACCGGATGCTGGTCGGCGAGCGCGGCGCGCGGATGAAGCAGGGCGACGTGGTGCTGCTGTGGGGCGCGACGGGCGGCCTCGGCGGGTACGGCGTGCAGCTCGTGCTGGGCGGCGGCGGCATCCCCGTCGGCGTGGTCAGCTCGCCGGAGAAGGCGGAGCTGCTGCGCAGGATGGGCTGCCCGTACGTCATCGACCGCGCGCAGTTCGACGACCTGGGCGAGGAGAAGGCCTGGCGGCGGCTGGGCGCGGAGGTCAGGCGGCTGGTGGGGGAGGACCCGGCCATCGTGTTCGAGCACACGGGCAGGGAGACGTTCGGCGCCTCGGTGTACGTGGCCAGGCGCGGCGGCGCGGTGGTGACGTGCGGCTCGTCCAGCGGCTACGCCCACGAGTACGACAACCGTCACCTGTGGATGAAGCTCAAGCGCATCATCGGCTCCCACGGCGCGAACTACCAGGAATGCCACGAGGTGAACCGGCTCATCTCGCTGGGCCTGATCCACCCGACGCTCTCCACCGTGTACCCGCTGACCCGGGCGGCGGAGGCGGCCCGTGCCGTGCAGCTCAACCAGCACGTGGGGAAGGTGGGCGTGCTGGCCCTGGCGCCGGCGGAAGGGCTCGGCGTGGAGGACCCCGGGCTGCGGGAACGGGTGGGCGAGGAGCGGCTGCGCCTGTTTCGCCCGCGCTGACCCGGCTTGCGGAGCGGAACGCTCCGCTATAACATCCTCTTATCGGAGCGAATCGCTCCGATTTAGAGAGATGAGGTCATCATGGAGTCCAACGGGGACGTCGCCGCCATCAGGCACCTGGTCGCGGACGCCGAGGCGCACCAGAACGACCTGGACCCGTTCCTCGCCCTGCACACCGCCGACACGGCCATCGTGAACATCGCCGGGCGCCGGGTCACGGGCAGGGACGCGCTGGCGGAGGCGATGAAGGCGGCCCTGGAGTCGCCGCTGGCCGACGTGATCACCAGGACGGAGGTGGCGGACATCCGGTTCGTCCGGCCCGATGTGGCGATCGTGGCCTCGATGAAGCGGGTGTTCGACGGCCGTGATCCGAAGGTCAGGGAGGATCCGCGCGCGGCCCTGCCGTCGGCGTCCGGGTGGCTGACGTACGTGGTGGTTAAGGAGGAGGACGGCGCCTGGCGGATCGCTTCCGCGCAGACCACCCCTATCCGGGCGTGAATAACCCCAGGTAGGCGAGACTTCGGTATCTTGCGTAGTCCGAGATGACCGAAATCTGCGACAGAAGGGAACGGCACGTGTCGGACGATGCCGGCCTTCAGGCGCTCCGCGAGGCGGCGCGTCTCTCCCCGGACAACCTCCCCCTGCGCCGGCTCCTCGCCGGTCAGCTTCTCGCCAAGGGGTACCTGGCGGACGCCGAGGCCGAGTTCCGCGCCGCGCTCGCGCTGTCGCCGCAGGACCCGGAGCTGATCATCGGGCTGGCGGACGCGTTCATCCGCCAGAGCGGCTTCGGGGAGGCGATGGCGGCGCTGGAGCCGCTGCTGGCCACGCCGGGTTACCCGCCCGCCGCGGGCGTGCTGGCGGCCCGGGCGCTGCTGGGCGAGGGCGACACGGCCAAGGCCGCCTACCGCTACTTCGAGGCGACCTCCCGCGACGCGTCGGTGGCGGACCAGGAGCTGGAAGCAAAGATCACCGGCGCCCCCCGCCCCGGGCCACCTGCCGCCGGAGCCCTGGCACCCGCCGGCCCGCCCGCCGGGATGCCGCCCCACGCCGGACCGCCGGCCCCGCCCGGTGCCGCGTCGCCGTTCCTTCCCTCCGTGCCGCTCCCCGGTGACGCGAGCACGGCGGAGGTGGAGCGGTCCGGGGTGTCGTTCGCCGACGTGGCCGGCATGGAGACGGTCAAGGAGGCGCTGCGGATAAAGCTGCTGCTGCCGACGCAGCAGCCGGAGATGTTCGCCGCGTTCGGCAAGCGCGCCGGCGGCGGCGTGCTGCTGTACGGGCCGCCGGGCGCGGGCAAGACCCACCTGGCCAGGGCGGCGGCCGGCGAGCTCGGCGCGGCGTTCGTCAACGTGGGCCTGGCCGACATTCTCGACATGTACATCGGCAACAGCGAGCGCAACCTGCGCGCCACGTTCGACCTGGCCCGCCGCAACCGCCCGTGCGTGCTGTTCTTCGACGAGGTGGACGCGCTGGCCGGCCGCCGCTCCGACATGCGCAGCGCGCACGGCCGCCAGCTCGTCAACCAGTTCCTGTCCGAGCTGGACGGCGTGGACCAGAACGCCAACGAGGGCGTGCTGGTGCTGGCCGCCACGAACGCCCCGTGGTACGTGGACGTGGCCTTCCGCCGCCCGGGACGCCTTGACCAGCCGGTGTTCGTACCGCCGCCCGACCAGCAGGCGCGCGCGGCCATCCTGCGCATCCTCTGCCGCGACAAACCGCTGGCCGAGATGGACTACGACGCGGTGGCGCAGGTCACCGAGCACTTCGTGGGCGCGGACCTGAAGGGCCTGGTGGACCGGGCGGTGGAGGCCAAGCTCCAGCAGTCGCTCAGCGCGGGCCGCCCCATCCCGCTGACCACGCAGGACCTGCTGGCCGCCGCGAAGACCGTACGGCCCACGGCGGTCCGCGAGTGGATGGGCACCGCGCGCAACTACGTCATGCACGCCAACGACTCCGGCGCCTGGGACGAGCTGATGCCCTGGGTGAAGGCCAAGTGGTGAGGGCCTTCCGGTGAAGGTGGCCGACCCGGTCGAGCGGGCGCGGGCGCTGCTGCGGCTGCGCCGCCCCGCCGACGCCGAGCGGGAGCTGCGCGGCCTGCTGGCCCAGGAGCCGCAGCACGTCGCGGGGCACGCCCTCCTGTCGCTCGCCCTGATCGAGCAGCGGCAGGTGACCGAGGCCGTCCAGGAGGCCCAGGAGTCGGTACGGCTCGCCCCCGACCAGTGGTTCCCCCACTACGCCGCCGCCCAGGTCTACCACCGGGCCCGCCGCCCCGACGACGCCATCGCCGCCATCCGTACGGCCCTGGACCTCTCCCCCGAGTACGCCCCCGCCTGGGAGGTGCTGGCCCGCGCGCACCTGCTCAAGGGCGAGTGGCAGCAGACGGCCGACGCCGCGCTGCGCGGCCTGAGCATCGACCCTCAGGACGCCGACCTGGTCAGCCTGGTGTCGCTGGCGTACACCAACCTCGGCGACGCCGAGCAGGCCCGCGCCGCCGCCGCGCACGCCCTGCGGATCGACCCGGAGAGCCCCACCGCGCACTTCGTCGACGGCCGCGCGGCGCTGCGGTTCGGGGAGCCGCGGCGGGCGGCGGAGAGCTTCCGCGAGGTGCTCCGCCTCGACCCCGGCTTCGGCGTGGCCAGGGACCTGCTGGTGCGGGCGCTCAAGCAGCGCAACCCGGTCTACCGGCGGCTGTCGCGGCTGCGCGGCAGGTTCCCGCAGGGCTGGCGGCTGATCTTCCTGCTGCCGGCGGTCCCGCCCGTCATCGCGATCTTCGTGCTCCTCGCGCTGCTGCACTGGGTGAGCTGGGTCGCCGAGGCGTGGACCACGATGCGGCTGACCCGCGGCAGGGCCACCCGGCTGCTGTTCGAGGGCGTGGAGGCGCGGGTGGCCGTGCTCTGCCTGGCCCTGGTGGCGGCCGGCGCCGTGCTGCTCGGCGTGGGGATCGCGCTCGGCCAGGACGCCCTGGGCACCGCGGGCGCGGCCACCATGGCCCTGGTCACCCCCGTCCAGGAGGCCGCGCACACCGGCACCCCCCGCCGCCGGGCCATCCTGTACGGCTGGGCCGCCCTGCTCGCCGCGGCCGTCGTGGTCGCGGTGATCCTCTCCAACCCCGGCGTGGCCCTGCTCGCCCTGTACGTCGCGATCGCCACGGTCTGGCTGGCCACCCCCGTCAGGGGCCGGGCCACGGCCGGTCTCTAGAGCAGCGTCCCCCCGCTCACCTCGAACCTGGCGAGCGCCTCGCCGAGCCTGGCCAGCGTGTCGGGGTGCAGGGTGAGGTCGGCGGCGGCCAGGTTCTCCTCGATGTGCGCCGGGGTGCGGCTGCCGGGGATCGCCACCACGTGCTCGTCCTGGTGCAGCAGCCAGGCCAGGGCGAGCTGCGCCGGGGTGATGCCGAGCCGCGTGGCCAGCGCCCGGATCGGGGCGTAGCGGTCGTTGTTCCCCGCGAGGTTCTCGGCCGAGAACCGGGGCGCGTTGTGCCGGAAATCGCCCTCGCCGAGCGCCTGCACCGTGCCGGTCAGGAAGCCGTTGCCCAGCGGGCTCCACGCCACGATACCGACGCCCAGCTCGCGCGCCGCCGCGAGCAGATCGGCGTCCACGGGCCGCCACATCGACCACTCGTTCTGCACCGCCGTCACCGGGTGCACCGCGTGCGCCGCCCTGAGCTGGGCGGCCGTCACGTTCGACAGGCCGATGTGCCTGACCAGCCCGTCGCGCACCAGCTCCGCCAGCGCGCCGGCGGTCTCCTCGATCGGCACGCCGGGGTCGGGGTAGTGGGCGTAGTAGAGGTCGATCACGTCGGTGTCCAGGTTGCGCAGGCTGCGCTCGGCGTACCGGCGCACCAGGCGCGGCTCGGCGTTGACCCGCAGCTCGCCGAAGGCGTAGCCGACCGGGTACGACCGGCTGGGCTCGCCCTCCGGGATCGCCAGGCCGAACTTGGTCGCGACCACCACCTCGTCCCTGCGGCCCTTGATCGCGCGGCCCACCAGGCGCTCGTTGTGGCCGTCCGGGCCGTAGGCGTCGCTGGTGTCCACGTGGGTGCCGCCCGCGTCCAGCGCCGCCTTGATGGCCGCCTCGGCGCGGGCGTCGTCCACCTCGCCGTACACGCCGGGGGAGAGCACCATGGCGCCGAAACCGATCGCGGGAACCTGCAAGCCGCCGAGAGTCCGTGTCTTCATGCGTCAGATCGTGCCGCGCGGTTCCGCCCGGAGTCCAAGACCCTTTGCTATAACCAGTGGCTATGGACGTGCACTTGCGGGAGTTGCGGTACTTCGTGGCGGTGGCGGAGGAGCTGAACGTGACGCGGGCCGCTGAGCGGCTGTTCGTCTCGCAGCCCGCGCTGTCCAAGCAGCTCGGGGTGCTGGAGCGGCTGCTCGGGTTCCGGGTGTTCGAGCGGGTGCCCGCCGGGGTGGTGCTCACCCGGCAGGGGGCGGCGCTGCTGCCGGTCGCCCGCGAGCTGCTCGAACGCTGGAACGCCGGGGTGGAGCAGGCGCGGGCGGCGGCGCCCACGGGCACGCTGGTGATCGGGCTGCAGACGGCCGTGGGCAGGGGGTTGCAGCAGGAGGCGATGCGCCGCTTCCGGGCGGCGATGCCGGGGTGGGAGGTGTCGCTGCGGCTGGTGGGCTGGGACGATCCCAGCGGCGGGCTGGCCGACGGGTCGTCCGACGTGGCGTTCATCTGGCTGCCCGTCCCGGCGGGGTTGCGGACGTACGTGCTGGCCACCGAGCGGCGCGGCGTCGCCATGCCCGCCGATCACCCGCTGGCGGAGCTGGCGGAGATCCCGTTCGAGGCGCTGCGGCGGGAGCCGTTCATCGCGCTGCCGCCGGCGGCGGGGCCGCTGAGGGACTTCTGGCTCGGCCTCGACGCGCGCCGCGACGAGCCGGTGATCGGGGTGACGGCCAGCACGCCGGAGGAGGTGTTCGAGGCCGTGACCAGCGGACTCGGGGTGGTGCTGGTGGCCGAGGGGAACGCCGCGCTCTACAAGCGGCCCGGCATGACGTACCGGCCGGTTATCGGGCTGCCTCCGGGGGAACTGGCCATTGCCTGGCGCGAAGGGGACACGAGCCCACAAGTACTCGCATTCATCGACGCGCTGCGACAGGCGACCACTAAGGTCTGAACCCGAGATCGGACCCGTAGAGAGGTGCCCCCCATGAGTGACTACGCGACCACCTTCGACCTGATCGACGCCGACAAGGACGGCCGCATCTCCGCGGTAGAGCTCGTCCGGCTGATGGAGGTGCTCGGCAAGCCGGTGACGCTGGAGGCCGCCCAGGAGGGGGTGCTCAAGCTGGACAAGGACGGCGATGGCCTGATCGACCTCGAGGAGTTCAGCGCGTTCCTCCAGAAGTGATAAGAAACAAGCGTTTGCTACACATTCTTCTGTTGCCTGGGTCACAATGGCGGCAGGAGGGACGATGGCGATCAAGAGTGACATCAGCGAAAGCCGTACACCCGCGGACATCGTGAAAACGCTCAGGTCGGGCATCGGTCCGGTCTCCGAAGAGGTGATCGAGGAGATCCAGGCCCGCATCCCCGAGTACGCCCGGCCATCGGACGAGATCTACATCAAGGTCGTGCGCATGGCGGTCGAGCAGGCCATCGAGGGCTTTCTCGACCGCATCGAGAGCCCGGACGCCCCGTGGGACCCGGAGCCGTTCCGCATGATCGGCAAGGGAGAGGCGGCGGAGGGCCGCAACCTGGAGCCGCTGCAGGCCGCGATGCGGCTCGGCGCCCGGGTCGGCTGGCGGCGGCTGACCGAGCTGGCCGGCCCGCTCGGCCTGTCCCCCCAATCCCTGTACGACCTGGGCGAGGCCATCTTCGTCTACCTCGACCAGCTCGCCGACGCCGCCGCCGAGGGCTTCGACGAGGCCAGGGCGCACGCCGCCGGCGAGATGGAACGCCGCCGCGGCCGCCTGCTCGACCTGCTGCTCAGCGTGCCGCCCGCCAGCCCGGACGCCATCGCCGACCTGGCCAAGGCCGCCGCCTGGCGGCTGCCCAGGACGGTCGCCTGCGTGGCGCTCGACGACCAGCACGGCGCCTGCCGGGTGCCCCCGCTGCCGCCCGACGTGCTCACCGGGGCTGGGCGGGCGCTGCCGTGCCTGCTCGTGCCCGACCCGGCGGGCCCCGGCCAGGCGCAGCTGCTGGAGCGCGCTCTGCGCGGGCACCGCGCGGCCATCGGGCCCGCCGTGCCGCTCACCGCGGCGGCGACGTCGCTGCGCTGGGCGGGGGAGGCGCTCGACCTGTCCCGGCGCGGCGTCCTGCCCCGCGGGCTGCTGCGCTGCGAGGACCACCTGGCCACGCTGGTGGTGTTCAAGGACGAGGAGCTGGTCAGCGCGCTGGCCGAGGTGCGGCTCGCGCCGCTGGCGCACCTGCGGCCCAACCAGCAGGACCGGCTGGCGGAGACCCTGCTGGCGTGGCTGCGGCACGGCCGCGGCGCCGGCGAGGTGGCCGCCAAGCTGCACGTGCACCCGCAGACCGTGCGCTACCGGCTGCGGCAGCTCGAAGAGCTGTACGGCGACCAGCTCGCCGACCCCGACATCCGGTTCGAGCTGGAGATCGCGTTACGGGCCAGGCAGGCGGTCATGCCCGGCCGCTAGTGCTCGGTGCGGCGGGATTCGTACCAGGTGTCGCCGACCGGCTCGCCGGCCAGGTTCCAGCTCCACGAGACCGTCGGCGTGATGCGCGTGTAGATGCCGGGACCGACCATGCCGACCCGCTCCACCGGCCCCTCGGCCACGCCGTACACGCGCACGCCCCGCACCACGAACGGCTCGAACGACACCATGTCGTCCACGACCAGCGCCACCCTGGCCCCGCCCGAGCCGATGTTGCGGAACTTCCTGGTGCGCAGCACCTGCTCGCCCACCCCGCCGATCCAGAAGTGCGCGCCGTCGAACTCGAACGCCACCGGCACCACGTCCGGCTGCCCGTCGCCGGACAGCGTGGCCAGGCGGGCGAGCGGCTGCGATCGCAGGTAGGCGATCTCCTCGTCGGTGAACGACATGCTGTTCTTTCCCTTCTCCGAGATGGGTTCCTTCCCTCTACACGAACGGGAACCGCCCGGATCGACGCTGTCATGAGTGCCGCCGCCGGGGGTAGCGGGGACGGATGCGACTGACGTACACCTCCGACGTCTGGTGGAAGAACGCCGTGGTCTACTGCCTGGACGTCGAGACGTTCAAGGACGGCAACGGCGACGGCGTGGGCGACTTCCGCGGCCTGACGCAGCAGATCGACTACCTCGCGGGGCTCGGCGTGACCTGCCTGTGGCTCATGCCGTTCTTCCCCACCCCCAACAAGGACGACGGCTACGACATCACCGACTTCTACAGCGTCGACCCGAGGCTGGGCACGCTGGGCGACTTCGTGGAGTTCATGCGGACCGCGCACGACCGCGGCCTGCGGGTCATCGCCGATCTCGTCGTCAACCACACCTCCGACCAGCACCCGTGGTTCGTGGAGGCCAGGTCGAGCCGGGACTCGGCCCACCGCGACTGGTACGTCTGGTCCGACAAGCCCGAGCCGGACAACCCCGAGCAGATCGTCTTCCCCGACAAGGAGACCAGCGTCTGGGAGTACGACGAGGGCTCCGGCCAGTACTACCTGCACAGCTTCTACCGGCACCAGCCGGACCTCAACGTGGGCAACCCCGAGGTCAGGGACGAGATCACGCGCATACTCGGGTTCTGGATGGAGCTCGGGCTGTCGGGGTTCAGGGTGGACGCGGTGCCGTTCCTCATCGAGAACGTCAACCCGCGGCTGGCGAACCCGCACGAGTTCCTGGCGGATCTGCGGGCGTTCATGACGCGGCGCAAGGGCGGGTCGATCCTGCTCGGCGAGGTGAACGTGCCGTACAAGGACTTAATCGGCTACTTCGGTGACGGGCTGGGCGACCAGATCACCATGTGCTTCGACTTCATCGGCATGCAGAACGCCTGGCTGTCGATGGCCCGCAGCGACGCCACGCCCCTGGTCAACGCCCTGCGCGAGCGCCCCAGGCCGCCCAAGGACTGCCAGTGGGCGATGTTCCTGCGCAACCACGACGAGCTGACCCTCGACAAGCTGACGGAGGAGGAGCGGGAGGAGGTCTTCCGCGCGTTCGGGCCGCGCAAGGAGATGCAGATCTTCGGACGCGGGCTGCGCCGCCGCCTGCCGACGATGCTCGGCGGCGACCTGCGGCGCGTCAAGATGGCCTACAGCCTGCTGTTCTCGCTGCCCGGCACCCCCGTGATCTTCTACGGCGAGGAGATCGGGATGGGGGAGAACCTGGAGGAGGAGGGCCGCATGGCGGTCCGTGTCCCGATGCAGTGGTCGGAGGACGGCGGCTTCAGCCAGGCCGAGCCGGTCCGCGAGATCCCCGCGGGCTCCTTCGCCCCCGACCGGGTGAACGTGGCCGATCAGAAGCGGGACACGAGCTCGCTGCTGCGCTGGTTCCAGCTCCTGATCGAGCGCTACCGGGAGTGCCCCGAGCTGGCGTGGGGCACGTACACCGTGCTGGAGACCGGCCATCCGGCGGTCCTGGCGCACCGCTGCGACGCCGACGGGGCCACGGTGGTGGTCGCGCACAACCTCTGCGACACGGCGCAGGACGTGGAGCTGCGACTGGACGGGCTGGAGCGCTGCCTGCTCACGGACCTGCTGGTGGACGGGACGCTGAAGGTGTCGGAGCAGGGCGTGGCCCGGCTGCCGCTGGACCCGCACGGCTGCCGCTGGCTGCGGGCCTCGCCCCCGGAGATCCCCCCGGAGGACGCCTCGGTCAAGTCGTTGTGACGGCCTCCCGGGTGGCGGGCCAGGCGGACATGGCGAGGGTGGCGATGGCGAGCAGGTCCTCGTAGCGGGCGCCGTCGCGCGACTGCGTGGACATGCCCTGGATCGTCGCGGCGTAGAACGTGGCCAGCCCCGCCGTGTCCGTCCCGGCGGGCAGCCGCCCGGCCGCCACGTCGTCGTCGATCCGCGCCTTGAACGCCGCCCTGGCCTCCGTCCTGAACCGCCGCAGCAGCTCCTCGACCTCGGCCGACTCCGGCCCACAGTTGACGGCGGCCGTGATGACCAGGCAGCCGCCCGGGTGTTCGGTGCTGGCGTACTCGGCCGCCGCCTCCCGCAGCACCCGCTCGATGGCTGCCCGCCCCGTCGGCTCCTCGGCCAGCGCGCGGGTGGTGAAGGCTCCGTACGTCTGCTGGTAACGCCGTACGGCCTCCTCGAACAGCCGCCGCTTGTCGCCGAAGGCCGCGTACAGGCTGGGTGGCCTGATGCCCATCGCGGCGGTCAGCTCGGCGATCGAGGTGGCCTCGTAGCCGTGCCGCCAGAACGCGAGCAGCGCCGCCTCCAGCGCCGCCTCCCTGTCGAACTCCCGTCGCCTGGCCATGCCGCCATTCTATAGCGATCGCTATGCTATCTTTCTGTATCGATCACTAAAGAAAGGTGGCATCGATGAGGACTGCCCTCGTCACGGGTGCGAGCAGGGGAATCGGCCGCGCCATCGCGCTGCGCCTGGCCAAGGACGGGTTCCGCGTGATCGTGAACTACGCCAGGGACGGCGCGGCCGCCCGCGAGGTCGTGGACCGGATCGGCGCGAACGCGGTCGCGGTGCGGGCCGACCTGGGCGTGCCGGAGGAGGTCACCGCGCTCGCGCAGCGCGTCGCGGCCGAGACGGACGTGCTCGACGTGCTGGTGAACAACGCCGGGATCGGCCTGCCCCGGCCGATCGGGGAGGTGACGCGGGCCGACTATGCCCGCCTGTTCGCGGTCAACGTCGAGGGCCCGTTCTTCCTCACCCAGCAGCTCCTGCCGCTCATCCCCGACGGCGGCAGGATCGTCAACCTCACCTCGGGCGTGACCCGCATCGCCTTCCCCGAGGCCATCGCGTACGCGATGAGCAAGGGCGCCGTGCAGACGTTCACCCTGGCCCTGGCCAAGGAGCTGGGCCCGCGCGGCATCACGGTCAACAACGTCGCACCCGGCATCATCGACACCGACGCCAACGCCGGCTGGCTGCGCGGCGACCCCGAGGCGCAGGCTCGCGCGGCGGGCAGGCACGCGGTCAACCGGGTCGGCCGCGCGGATGAGATCGCCGACGTGGTCGCCTTCGCCGCGTCGCCCCAGGCCGGCTTCGTCACCGGCACCACGATCGACGCCACCGGCGGCGGAAATCTCTGAGCTGGACGTTCATCACCCGTTCGTAACCGTTGAGTGATTTGTCCTGGTTAACCTCCGCACCATGCAGACCATGAAGCTCGCCCTCACCGGGGCCGCCGCCACCAGCGTGCTGGCCCTGGTGACGCTCCCCGCGCAGGCCGTCGCGCCGGCGAAAACGGTCACGGTCACCGTCATGGGCACGTCCGACCTCCACAGCAACGCGCTCAACTGGGACTACTTCAAGGACACCGCCTACAGCGACAGCCAGGGCAACCACGTCGGCCTGGCGAAGGTGTCCTCGCTGGTCAACCAGATCAGGGCCGAGCGCGGGGCGGACCACACGCTGCTGTTCGACTCGGGTGACACGATCCAGGGCACGCCGCTGGCGTACTACTACGCCAAGGTCGAGCCCATCACCGAGAGCGGCGAGACCCACCCGATGGCCAAGGCCATGAACGCCATCGGGTACGACGCCGTGACGCTGGGCAACCACGAGTTCAACTACGGTCTGCCGCTGCTGGCCACGTGGATCGACCAGATGAAGGCCCCCGTGCTCGGCGCGAACGCCGTCCACGACAGGTCGGGGCTGCCGGCGTACAAGCCGTTCGTGATCAAGACCATGAAGGTCAAGGGCGACAAGCCGGTCAAGGTGGGCGTGCTCGGCCTCACCAACCCCGGCGTGGCCATCTGGGACAAGGCCAACGTCGAGGGCAAGCTGCGCTTCACCGACCTGGTCGAGTCGGCGAAGAAGTGGGTGCCGGTCATCCGCGGCCTCGGCGCGGACGTGGTCGTCGTGACCGCGCACGCGGGCGACAACGGCATGTCGTCCTACGGCGGAGACCTGCCGGTCGAGAACGCCTCGGCGATGGTGGCCGAGCAGGTGCCGGGCATCGACGCGGTGCTGTTCGGGCACGCGCACAACGAGGTCGCCCAGCGGTTCGTGACGAACCAGGCCACCGGGAAGCAGGTGCTGCTGACCGAGCCGGGCAAGTGGGGCCAGCGCCTGTCGCGGCTGGACTTCCAGCTCACCAAGCAGCGCGGCAAGTGGGTGGTCACCGGCAAGTCGTCCACCACGCTCAACACGAACCAGCTGCCCGAGGACCCCAAGATCGTGGCGCTGCTCAAGCCGCAGCACGACACCACGGTCGGCTACGTGAACAAGGTCGTGGCCAAGTCGGCACAGCAGCTCTCGGCGGCCGAGTCGCCCTACAGGGACACGCCGATCCTCGACTACATCCAGCACGTGCAGATCGAGACGGTCAAGCAGGCGCTGCCGGACAACCAGCTGCCGGTGTTGTCGATCGCGGCGCCGTTCAGCCGCAGCGCCGTCTTCCCCGCCGGTGACGTCCGGGTCAGGGACGTGGCAGGCCTGTACGTCTACGACAACACGCTGATGGCCGTCAAGCTGACCGGGGCCCAGCTCAAGGACTACCTGGAGTACTCCGCCAGGTACTTCAACCAGCTCGCCCCCGGCGCCCCGGTGGATGTCGCCAAGCTGACCAACGCGAACAACACCCCCGACTACAACTACGACCAGCTTGCCGGGGTCTCCTACGACATCGACGTGGCCAGGCCCGCCGGCGAGCGCGTCACGAACCTCACCTTCGAGGGCGCGCCGATCCCGGCCGGGAAGGAGTTCCTGGTCGCGATCAACAACTACCGCCAGTCGGGCGGCGGCGGCTTCCCGCACGTCACCACCGCCCCCGTGCTCTACAACGCGCAGGTGGAGATCCGGCAGGCGCTGATCGAGTACGCCACCGCCCAGGGCACCATCGACCCGGCCGGCTTCGCCGCCGCCAACTGGAAGCTGACCAGGGACGGCACGCCCCTGTTCTAGAGGGTTCCAGAGGGTTCTAGAGGGTTCTAGAGATAGGAGGGGCCGCTCACCCGGTGCCTGAACGTCCACCACACCCACGCCTGGGCAGCCACCAGGAACGGGATCAGGGTCAGGACGACCGGCACCAGCAGCGGCCCCGACGTGCCGGGCTCCAGCGGCAGCCGGAGCCCGGCCAGCACCCCCACGACCACCAGCACCACCGAGGTCAGCGCGTACGTGCGCACCTCCCCGGCCCCGCCCGCGAGCACCGCGGCCCGCGCACGCAGCGTCCCGCGCAGCCGCAGCGCCGCGAACGTCAGCCCGTGCGTGCCGAACAGCGCGGCGATCACCAGCGCGGGCAGCAGCGCCACCGGCCCCTCGATGCCGAGCAGCACGTGGGACAGCAGCGCGCCCCAGCTCAGCGCCAGCCCCCAGCTCCCGGCCACGATCGCGCCGTCCCAGCACGCCTGCCAGCGCGCCCCCGGCAGGCGGCCGCGCAGCCACAGCCCCATGTCCCGCACGACCCAGGCCACCAGCAGCGTCACCACCACCGTGTGGTTGCCGTGCAGCAGCTCCCCCTCCAGCCGGGGGAACAGCCCGGCCAGCACGCCCCCCGTCGCCACCAGCCACACCTCGTTGCCCAGGAAGAACGGCGCGATCGCGGCGATCACCTCGCGCCGCTCGCCCGCCGACCTGCCCAGGTACGGCAGCGCCATGCCGACCCCGATGTCGGCCCCGGCCAGCACGAGGTAACCGATCGCGAAGAAGCCCAGAACGAAGATCTCCATGACAAGCGTCCCCTAGAACGAAGGAGCAGGAACGGGGGCGTCGACCGGCCGGTCGCCCAGCGCCACCGCGCCGGGCCCGCGCCGCGCCTGCCTGGCCAGCAGCCAGTAGTTGACCGCGATCAGGACCGCGAACACCGTGACGAACGCGGTCAGCGAGAAGACCATCTGCCCCTCGGTCACCGGCGACATCGCGTCGGACGTCGTGAGCAGCCCGTACACGGCCCACGGCTGGCGGCCCATCTCGCGGAAGACCCAGCCGGCCAGCATGGTGACGAACGGGACCGGGATCATCAGCGTCAGCAGCCAGTGCCACACCCTGAACCCGCGCACCACGGGCCGGACGAGCATGAGCAGGAAGCTCGGCGCGGCCACGAACAGCATCACCGCGAACAGCGTCAGCATCGTGATGCCGCCCGCCTGCACCGCCCCCACGGGCGGCAGGTAGTCGCCGGGGCCGAACCTGGCCACCATCTCGGCCTGCGCGGCGGCCAGCCGCTCGGCGTCGTTCACCCACGCGGCGGCCTTCGCAGGCTGCAAGCTCTCGAACCCGATCCCGCCGAACGTCGCCGTGAGCAGCAGGGCGGGCAGCGCCACTCCGATCCCGATCCGCAGCGACTTGCGGAACAGGTCCTGCTCGGGGGTGCGCCTGCTCAGGTGGTAGGCGCTCACCCCGGCCATGAAGAACCCGCCGACGATCATCGCCCCGAACAGCACGTGCCAGAACGCCACCTGCGCCGCCGGGTTGGCCACCATGGCCCCGAAGTCCGTCAGCCGCAGCCGGCCGCCCTCCAGCACGTGCCCGACCGGGTTCTGCAGGAAACCGTTGGCGACCATGATCCAGAACGCCGACGCGTACGCGGTCAGCGTCACCACCCAGATCAGCGCCAGGTGCGCCCACCGGTTCAGCTTGTTCCAGCCGAAGATCCACAACCCCAGGAACGTGGACTCGACGAAGAACGCCACCAGCGTCTCGATGGCCAGCGCCGACCCGAACACGTCGCCCGCGTACTCGGTCAGCCCGCTCCACGACAGCCCGAGCTGGAACTCCATCACGAGCCCGGTGACGATGCCCATCGCGTAGTTGATGATGTAGAGCTGGCCCCAGAACCGCGTCATCCGCAGGTGCACGGGGTCGCCGCTGAGGGTGGCGCGGGTCTGGACGACGGCGACCAGCGTCGCCAGCCCGAGCGTCAACGCCACGAACAGGAAGTGCGCGCCCGCGGTGAGCGCGAACTGCAGGCGGGCGAGGTCCACGATGTCCATACCGCAGACCCTCCCGCTACGGCCGCACCCGCCGCGTCATGCCGGGGCGGGCACCCGGCTTACCTCCCGGGGCGCAGGAGATCGGCCGGCGTACGACTCAGGGAGTAAGCCAGCCCGGCGTGATCATGCCGGCCTCGTACGCGATGACCACGAGCTGGGCCCTGTCGCGCACGCGCAGCTTGGTCATGATCCGGCTGACGTGCGTCTTCGCCGTGGCGGGGCTGAGCACGAGGCGGGCCGCGATCTCGTCGTTGGACAGGCCGGCGGCCACCAGCGTCATGACCTCGCGCTCCCGCTCGGTGAGGGCGTTCAGCTCGGGGCCGGGCTCCGGCCGCTTGACCCGGCCGGCGAACTCGGCGATCAGCCGCCGCGTGATCGAGGGCGCGATCAGCGCGTCGCCCCTGGCCACGACCCTGACAGCGTGGATCAGCTCGGCCGGCTCGGTGTCCTTGACCAGAAAGCCGCCCGCGCCGGCCCGGAGCGCGCCATAGACGTAGTCGTCGAGGTCGAACGTGGTCAGGATGATCACCTTGACGCCGTCGAGCGCCGGGTCGCCCGCGATGCGGCGGGTGGCCTCCAGGCCGTCGAGCTCGGGCATGCGGATGTCCATGAGCACCACGTCCGGGCGGTGCTCGCGGGCCCCGGCGATCGCCTGCGCGCCGTTGGCGGCCTCGGCCACCACCTCGATGTCGTCCTCGTCGCTGAGTATGGACCGGAACCCGGCCCGTACCAGGGTCTGGTCGTCGGCGAGCAGTACGCGGATCATCGGGCCCCGTTCGTCGGCTGGGTCAGTGGCAGGCGGGCGGTGACGCGGAAGCCGCCCTCGGGGCGGGGGCCGGCCTCCAGGGTGCCGCCGAGCGCGGTCGCGCGCTCGCGCATGCCCTGGATCCCGAAGCCGCTGCCCCCGTCGTACGTGGCGCCGGGCCCGTCGTCCTCCACGGTGATGATGACATGTCCGGCCTCGTTGGTGATCGCGAGGGAGGCGTGCTCCGTGCCCGAGTGGCGGGAGACGTTCGTCAGCGCCTCCCTGACGATGCGGGTGGCGGCCAGGTCGACCTCGGTCGGCAGGGTGTCGAGCGGGCCCGACAGGTCCGTACGCACCTTCAGCCCCGACGCCGCGACCAGCACGTCCACCCGCGCCAGGCTGTCGGCGGGGGCGACCGGCGCGTCCTCGTCCACCTGGCGCAGCACGCCCAGCGTGGTCCGCAGCTCGCGCAGCGTCTCCTTGCTGGTGTCCTTGATCGTGCGCAGCGCCGTCTCGGCCTCCTCCGGCCGCTTCCTGATCCCGTGCAGCGCCGCCGACGCCTGCACGTTGATCATGGAGATGTTGTGCCCGAGCACGTCGTGCAGCTCCCTGGCGATCCGCAGCCGCTCCTCGCTGGCCCGCCGCCTGGCCTCCTCCTCCTTGGTCAGCAGGGCGTCGAGCGCGTGCTGGCGGGCCTCGGACAGGTACGCGCGGCGGTTGCGGGTGACCCCGCCGAACGCGATGGAGGCGACCACCCAGCCGGTGATCGAGATGAACATGCTGTCGTCCACGTGCCTGATCCCGCCGGTCTCGCCGAGCCCCATGGCCAGCAGCGCCGCCACGCCCGTGGCGATGGCCGCGGTGAGACGGCCGCGGTCGGCCGCCGTGTAGAGGGTGACGAACAGCGTCACGAGGAGCGGCCCGTCGAGCCCCGCGTACGGGTAGTACGCCGCCACCGAGACCGTCACGACGATCAGCGCCGCGACCGGGAACCGCTCCCGTGCCAGCAGCCCGCCGCAGGCGAGCACCGGGAGCACGACGTCCAGCACGTTCGCCGGGCCGTCGTTGGCGAAGGCGAGGAACGTCCCGGCCAGCACGGCGGCGATGGTCACGAGTGACACGACCGTGCTGCTGGAGGGCCTGCGCATGCCCTTCATTCTGTACGCCCGAGCCCGCGGCCGGTTATCAGGGCCCGGTGATCGCGGGGGCACTTCTGGGTAGAGCCGTTGAATGAGTACAAAGGACGAACTCCGGCGGGTCGAAGAGGACCTGACCCGGTTGCGAGCCGAGAACCAGGACGTGCGCGACCAGATCCGCGACATGGGCGCGACCGACCAGATCGAGGTCTCGGCGATGATCAGCCAGGCGGACGAGCAGGTCGAGCTGATCGCCGAGCTCGAACGCCGCCGCGACCGGCTGATCCAGCGGCTGGAGGAGGAGGGCGCCCGCTGAGGGGCGCCCCGGGGAGATCAGCGAAGCGGGGCGCCGACCTCGTGCAGGTGTCTCAGCGCCTGCCCGTACGACTCGACGAGGCCGGTCTGGAGGTAGTCGACGCCGATCTCCCTGCAGTAGCGCTCCACGATGGGCTGGGCCTTGCGCAGGTTCGGGGCCGGCATGTTGGGGAACAGGTGGTGCTCGATCTGGTAGTTGAGCTGGCCGAGCGCCACGTCGGTGAACAGGTTGCCGCGGACGTTGCGGGAGGTCAGGACCTGCTTGCGGAGGAAGTCCAGCTTGTCCTCCTTGGTGAGGACGGGCATGCCCTTGTGGTTGGGGGCGAACGTACAGCCGAGGTAGACCCCGAACAGCCCCTGGTGCACGGCGAGGAACAGCAGGGCCTTGCCGAAGGGCAGCACGGTGAAGACCACGCCGAAGTAGAGCACGAAGTGGACGAGGAGCAGCGTCAGCTCCAGGCTGCGCCGCTTGGCGGTGGGCTGGAACAGCGCCTTGAAGCTGGCGATGTGGAGGTGCCAGGCCTCCAGGGTGAGCAGCGGAAAGAACCAGAACGCCTGATATTTCGCGATAAAGCGGGGCAGGCCGGTGCTCCGGGCGGCCTGGTCCTCGGACCAGACGATCACGGCCGGTGAGACGTCGGGGTCGTGGTCCTCGTGGTTCGGGTTGGCGTGGTGCTTGTTGTGCTTGGTCGTCCACCAGCCCCAGCCGAGCCCGATGGCGAAGTTGCCGAGGATCAGGCCCGCGACGTCGCTCGGCCGCCGGGTCCTGAAGACCTGCCGGTGCCCGAGGTCGTGGGCGAGGAAGCCGAACTGGGCGAAGATCACAGCCAGCGCCGCCGCGACGAGAAGTTGCAACCAGGAGTCGCCTACCCAGAAGAACAGGGCCCAGCCGCCGGCGTACACGACGGCCGCGATACTCATCCGGAGGGCGTAATAAACGGGACGCCGGTCGAGGAGACCGGCGTCCGCGATGCGATGGGCTAGTCGGGCGAAGTCACTGCCTCGAGTGTCGATGGTGCCAGGACTGGCCACTGCTCTCCTTACCTCACGGTGCAAGTTGCCCTAACCATCGCGCATCCGCCGTCAAACCGGAAGCGTATGGCCTGGCATGTGATCTACGTCAACACGGCCCTTACCTCCGCGATCCGCGAGGCCGCGTCCGCGACCTGGGGCGTCGAGCGCCTGCACGGCGGGGAGGAATCGGGCGCCTACCGCCTCGATGGTGATGTGATCAGGATCGGCCTGAAGGGCGTGTCGTCGGCGAGCGGGAGTGGTATCACACGATCGCCCGGTACGCCTTCGTCACTCTACCCGAGGCCGTCGCCCCACAAGGACGGCGAGCCGGTGGCCGTGCTCGACCGGGACGAATCCCCGGCTGCGGCCCTGATCGTCAAGCAGGCAGGAGCCGCTCCAGCGCGTACTTCTCCGGGTCGGGGATGGCCGCGCCGTGGGCCAGCGCCGCCTGGCAGACCTCGGCCCCCAGGGCCCGCACGCACCTGGCCATCAGGGCGTTCACGTGGGGGTCGGCGGACTCACCGATCCCGCGCAGCGCCCGCGCGGCCCCCAGCAGCTCGGCCGCGGGCAGAAGGCCGGCGGGCCCGAGACTGGCCGGCCGGGGTCTCGTCGAGGTCCGCCGCGAGGCGGGTGGCCAGCGCCGTGAGCCGCAGCTCTTCGAGCCGCGCCGCGGGGCCCGCCGCGAACGGCAGCCCGGCCGCGTCCGCCAGCGCGGGCCCGCGCCACAACGCCAGCGCCGCCCGTACGTCGCCCTCGCGCACCAGCCGCTCGAGCGCCTGCGCGTCCACCTCGCCGGGCGGCACGTCGAGCAGGTAACCGGCGGGATGCGAGGCGATCAGCCCCGGCGCCTGCCTGCGCGCCCTGGACACGAGCGACTGCAGCGCCGCCGCCGGATGCGCGGGCGGCTCGTCAGGCCACAGGTCGTCGATCAGGCGGCCGGCGGTCACCACCCGCCCGGGGTCGAGCGCCAGCCGCACCAGCAGCGCGCGCACCCGAGCGCCGCCGAGCTCGCTCCCCGCCACCCGCAGCGGCCCCAGAATCCCGACCCGCATCCACCCTCCACGACCGCGCGCCGCCTCAACAGTACGCCCCGCCGCACCGGTGCTCAGAGGCCGAGGCAGTCCCGCAGCAGCTCGACCGGCAGGTGGTGCTCAGTGCCGGAGCCGATCCCGCAGCAGCTCGACCGGCAGGTGGTGGTCAGAGGCCGAGGCGGTCCCGTAGCAGCTCGACCGGCAGGTGTGGCACCGTGGCCTCGCCGAACTCCGGCAGCCCGACGAACAGCTCCTCGTCGGCCGCGTACAGCCCGGCCACCGCCGCGTACCCCCTGCTCTGCCGCGGCTCGATGTTGTAGTAGCTGCCGCTGCCGTACTGGATGCTCACGCTCTCCAGCGCCGGCCGCGCGCTGGCCAGGCAGGCCCCCATCGGCAGGCCCAGCTCGGTCGGCGAGGTGAGCGTGTGGGCGTTCCCGGCCACGACCAGCGCGGGCTCCAGGTGCGCGGTCAGCACCCGCTCGGCCATCAGCGCGTCGCGCTGCGACCAGTCGCCGGTGAACATCCCCCCGTCGAACAGCGTGACCACCAGCCCGGGGATGGCCTTGAGCACGGCGAAGTGCCCCGCCGTCACGCGCCCGTCGCCGAGCCACCACAGCGGATGGTCGAGCCCGGTGCCGTCGGCCAGGTACACGTCGAGCTGCGGCTTCAGGTTCTCCGGCCATTCCAGGGCGAGATGGGTCAGACCGAGCGCCCGCATGAGGCCGAGGACGATCAGCGGGTTCTCCCTGACCCCGTGCACCTCGCCGAGCAGCAGCAGCCCAGTGTCCTCCAGCGAGCGCCTGGCCCGGTCGAGCGCGGTCTTCTCGACCGGGAGCTCGTAGTCGTCCGTACGGAATTCGGCGACGGCCTGGAGCAGGCCGTCCAGCGTGTCGACGCCTGGCATGCCTCCACAGTGTTCGTACTCGTCGCTGAGCGCAACCACCCGTGCCCTCGCGGACCCGTCGTGGATCAGGGGCAGCGGACGATCATGCCCGCGTAGGACAGGTTGCCGCCGAAGCCGAAGAGCAACATCGGCGCCCCCTGCGGCACCTCCCCGCGTTCCATCAGCTTGGACAGCGCCAGCGGGACGCTGGCCGCCGAGGTGTTCCCGGACTCCACCACGTCCGTGGCGACGATCGCGTTGACCGCGCCGAGCTTGGCGGCGATGGGCTCGATGATGCGCAGGTTCGCCTGGTGCAGGACCACCGCCGCCAGGTCCTCCGGCCGTACGCCGCCGCGCTCGCACGCCTGCCTGGCGATGGCGGGGAGCCGGGTGGTGGCCCAGCGGTAGACGGTCTGGCCGTCCTGGGAGAAGCGGGTGGGGGTGCCCTCGATGCGGACGGCCCGGCCCAGCTCCGGCGCCGAGCCCCAGACGACGGGGCCGATCCGCGCCTCCTCGGACGCGCTGACCACGGCGGCGCCCGCGCCGTCGCCCGTCAGCACGCAGGTGGTCCTGTCGGTCCAGTCGGTCACGGCGGTCATCTTGTCGGCGCCCACGACCAGGGCGTGGGTGGCGGCGCCCGCGCGGATGGCGTGGTCGGCCTGGGCCAGGGCGTGGGTGAAGCCGGAGCAGGAGGCGCCCAGGTCCATCAGGGCGCCGCCGGGCACGCCGAGCCCGGCCGCGACGCGGGAGGCGACGTTGGGGGCGCGCTCGGTCTGGGTGCAGGTGGCGACCAGCACGAGGTCGATGTCGGAGGCGTCCAGGCCACTGGCGGCCAGCGCCTTGGCGGCGGCGTGCGTGGCCAGGTCGGCGACGCTCTCGCCGTCCTCGGCCACGTGCCTGGTGCGGATGCCGACCCGCTTGCCGATCCACTCGTCGCTGGTCTCCACCAGCTCCGCCAGATCATCATTTGTCAGGATCTTGGCGGGTTGGTAGTGGCCTGTGGCGACAAGTCGTGATCCGCTCATGCGGCGGACTATAGCAAGCGAACGTTCGGACGCTAAAGTGCCTCGCATGAACGTTCCCCCAACGGACGGAGGCCCCGCATGAGCCCGCGCAGGTCGGTCGCCGAGGCGCTGGGCACGCGGGCGGCCATCCTCGACCGCTCGGTGGCCATCGCCTCGATGGAGGGGCTCGAAGGGCTGACCATCGGCCGGCTCGCCGCCGAGCTGGGCATGAGCAAGTCGGGCGTGCTCGGGCACTTCGGCTCCAAGGAGGCGCTGCAGCTCGCCGTCCTGGACCGGGCAGGGGAGATCTTCCGGGCCGAGGTGTGGGTGCCAGCCCTGCCCGCCGCGCCGGGGCTGGCGCGGTTGCGGGTGCTCTGCGAGGCGTGGATCTCGTACCTGGAGCGTCAGGTCTTTCCCGGCGGGTGTTTCTTCGTGGCGGCGGCACACGAGTTCGACGGCAGGCCCGGGGCGGTGCGGGACGCCGTGGAGAGCCGGTTCGCGGTCTGGCGGGCGCGGCTGGGCAAGGAGGCGGGCCGGGCCGTGGATGCGGGGGAACTGCCCGCGGGCACGGATCCGGAACAGGTGGTGTTCGAGTTGCTGGGCGTGGTGATGGCCTTGAACCACACGATCCAGCTCCACGGCGACCAGCGGGCCGCCGCCCGTGCCCGCCATGCCGTGGAGACCCGCCTGACGCCGGCCCTACCGTGAAGTCCCGTCCGACACCCCGCCGCTCCGGCGCGAGTCCCTGCCTGACGCCCGCCGGCGAGCAACCCCCGTCTGTGTGCCGGGGTTACTGGGTCGAGAGACGGTCGAACAGGGCCAGTGCCGCCTGCCTGACCTCTTCCGGCGAGACGCCGTCCAGGGTCTGCCTGGCGTCGTCGATGTCGCGGGTGGTGGCCAGCGTGATGGCCACGGACGAGGCGGCGGCACGGTCGATCGATCCCGTCGGGGCGGCGTCGGCCAGTTCCTGGGCGCTCGCGGCGAGGTCGAGGTTGTCTCTCAACGGATCTCCTCGGGTGAAGACGGTTCGGCCCATTGCATCACTTGGCATCGTGCCGCATCCACCATTCGGTGAATTCCCGGCATCGCCCATCGGGAGCGAACCGTATCACCCAGAGGTTGCTGTACGTTTTGTCCGGGTATGTCGTGACTCCTTGGATGACGCTCACGTCCTCCGTCACGCTCACCGGATGCCACTCGAATGTGGCCTCACCAGGCTTGTCCTTTCGTCCCAGCCACTCACGGAGGATGTCGTCCCGCCCCTGCCACGGCGAGCTGTACGGCTCGGTGTAGTAGACCGCGTCCTCGGTGAACAGGGCGGCGATGTCGTCGGGATCGTTGGAGTTCCACGCGCGTACGTAGCCCTCGATCCACGGATGTGGCTGGACCATGGGGTCATCCTCTCAACGGGTCGTGACCCACGGACATGAGCTCGCGCCGCGAGTCGTCGTCCGTACGGTCGCCCATGGTCTCGACAAGCTCCACGACCTGGCGCATCACGTCGAGATCGCTCTTGGTGAGGTCGCCCTTCCGCTTGCTCAGGACGTGCAGCACGCCCCGGCCCAGCTCGTCGATGCCCAGGTCGGGGTCGGGCGGGAAGCCCTCCTCGTCGGAGGCCTCGGCGAGCAGGTACGAGCGCAGTTCCTCGGAGTTCATGTTGACCGCCCGGTGGAACTCGTTCCAGAGCACGTCGGTGTCGAAACCCTCAGTCATATCGCCCGCCTACCCGTCACGTCCCGCGTTACGCACCCGTCACCCGATGCCCGTCACCGTTCACCCGACGCCGTCGGCGAGCCTGGCCACCGTGTCGGCGACGCGCCGCTGCCGGGTCTCGGGCTTCTTGGCACCCTCGACGTTCAGCACGTGCCACCGCTTGCGCGAGTAGGACAGGCTCTCGAAGAACTTCCTCGCCTCCGGTGCCGCGTCGAGGGCCGCGGCCAGGTCGTCGGGCACCGTCACCTCGCGGGGTGCGGTGTCCAGTGTGACCTCCACCTCGATCTCGTCGCCCGCCGCCACGCCGCAGCCCTGCCGGTTCTCCGCGCTGAGGGGCACCAGGTAGCGGCCGCCCATGGGGGCCACGGTGCTCCGGTAGGTGTAGTCGTTGATCGTCACGTTGACGGCCGGCCGCTTGCCGCTGCCCAGCTCCTCGACGATCCCGGCGGGGACCTCGAAGCCCGTGGCGGTCTTGCCGCCGAGCTCGACCGTGGTGCGGAATCTCATCGTGAAACCCTCCAGTGCCGTATGGGGAAGAGGGTAGAAGCCGACAAAAAAAATTGTCAACCGATTCGGTCACGATTCGCTGAATTTCGTATCTCGTTTAGGCACGGAGGTACTCAGGACGTACGTTCCCGCCTCGGTCATCATGGAGCCGCCTCTGCGCGGGGGACGCAGGGGCGGTTTCCCGGTAAGGGGAATGCCGCGAGGAGGGGACGGCACGTGTCACGGGCTCGGACGGGCGGTCTGCCAGCCGCGGTCCCCGCCCGTGACACGTGCCGGACGGGTGTGGGCTGGAGCCCGTGACACGTGCCGGACGGGTGTGGGGCCCGGACGGGTGTGGAGCAGGAGCGCTAGGAGTGGGCGGGCCCGGTGCTGCCGCGCGGCGTGAGGATGGCGGCCTGGTCCTCGTACGGCGGCACGTCCTCGCCCGCGATCAACGCGAGCAGCCGCTGCGCGGCGTGGGCGCCGTAGGCCGGGATGTCGCGGGTGAGCGCCGTCAGCGGCGGCCGCACCACCTGGGCCAGCGGCGAGTCGTCCCAGGCCACGATGGACAGGTCGCGGGGCACCTCCACCCGCATCTCCTGCGCCACCGACAGGCCCGCCACGGCCATGATGTCGTTGTCGTAGACGATGGCGGTCGGCCGGTCGGGCGAGCTCAGCAGCCGCCTGGTGGCCCTGGCGCCCTCCTCGCCGGTGTAGTCGGTGTGCACGATGACGTGCTCGGCCACGCCCTCGCACGCCTTCCTGAACGCCTGGTCGCGGACCGTCGTGTGGACCAGCTCCGGCAGCCCGGCCACCCGCGCGATGCGGCGGTGCCCCAGCGCCACGAGGTAGCCGACGGTCTCGCGTACGGCCTCGCCCTCCTCCGACCAGACGGCCGACAGCGAGCCCGACTCGGAGGGATGGCCGATCACCACGGCCGGCATGCCGAGCCGTTCCAGCTCGGCCACGCGGGAGTCGTCGTAGTGCAGGTCCACCAGGAACACGCCGTCGATGCGGCTCTCGCCCCACCAGTGGCGGTAGACCTCGCTCTCCTGCTGGTGGCTGGTGACGACCTGGAGCAGCAGCGCGTACGACCGGTCGGCCAGCACGCCCTCGATGCCGCTGATCAGCTCCATGAAGAACGGCTCGACCCCCAGGATGCGCGCCGGACGGCAGAGCGCGAGCCCCACGCAGTTGGCCCTGGCGCCGTTGAGCGCGCGGGCCGCGCTGTTGGGCCGCCAGCCGATCTCGTCGGCGATGGCGACGATCCTGGCCCGCGTCGCCTCCGACACGCCCGGTTGCCCGTTGAGCGCGTAGGAGACCGCCACCTTGGACACTCCCGCCCGGCTGGCGATGTCGGCGATCGTCGGTCGCTTCACGGACTCCCTCTCTGAACCGGGTAACCCTCCACACTGTAGGTCACCCCGCCCCTCTGGCATGGTGCCCACCCCGCCTGAGCGTTAACCGCTTAAGTCGCGTGCCAGGGCCTCGCGTCCTGCGTCTCCTTGGCGGACCCGGCCACGCGCAGCGCGAACGTCGGCCGCTCCGCCCCCTCCACCGGCCCCAGGTAGGCGTGCCCGGTCAGATGGCACCACGCCGGCAGGTCCACGGGGGCGGCGGGGTCGGTGGCGATCAGATGGATCACGGCGCCCGGCCCGGCGGCGCGTACGTGGGCACGCAGCTCGATGAGCAACTGCACGCACAGCTTGTCGCCGCCGTCGACCACGAGATCAGGCATGCGTATAGGAAACCACCCCCGCGGCCCCGCCTGCGCCGCGGCCTTCAGCGGACCGAGCAGACCGCGTCCTCGATCACCCGGGTGACCGCCTCGGGGTGCGAGACGAGGGCCAGGTGCGAGCCGCCTTCGAACTCGGTGACCTTGGAGCGGGCCCGCTTCGCCATGGCCCGCTGCGAGTCCGGAACGATGATCTTGTCACCCGTGGCGATGAAGTACCAGGAAGGGATCGTCTGCCACGCCGCGGCCTTCGACGGGGTCGTGAACGCGGCCGTGGAGGCCGCCCGCTGCGTCGCCCAGAGCTGGTGGGCCGTGTCCCTGGGCAGGTCGGAGGCGAAGGAGCGGACGAAGACGTCCCGTTTCAGGTACAGGTCGGTCGCATCGCCCGCCGCTCCGGAGTAGGCGGCCCGGTCGTACAGGGTGGCCGGGTCGCCGCCGAGGGCCGAGCCGGAGCCGCTGAGCTGCGCGGTCGTCTCGCCGACGGCCGGCGCCGCCGCGTCGACGTACACCAGGGCCCTGACGTTCTGGTCGCCCGCGGCGGCGTTGGTGATCACCGAGCCGCCGTAGGAGTGGCCGACGAGGACGACGGGGCCGGAGAGCGTGCGCAGGAAGTCGCGTACGGTCTGCGCGTCGCCGGTCAGACCGCGCAGCGGGTTGCCCACCGCGCGCACGGGATGACCCGCCCGTTGCAGCGCCCGGATCTCGCCGCTCCAGCTGGAGGTGTCGGCCCAGGCGCCGTGGACCAGCACGACGGTGGGCCTGGCAGCGCCTGGCGTGGGGCACGGAGCCCGCCGCTCCGCGGCGGCCGGCGCCACGACGGCCGCGGACGTCAGTAGCAGGACGCAGGCCGGAACGCTGAATCGCGTCATATGGGCTCACCCCCACACGAATACATCCCTTTCAGGCTGCCAGGAGTCACCTCCAGAGCCGGTGGTACGGCCGTCAAGCCACCGCATCGACCGGGTAAAGGCCGGCACGCACCGGTCAGGGGCGGAGGCTCATGCCGGCCGTCAGCAGCGGGAGCATGACCTCGACGCGGGTGCCCGCACCCGGCTCGCCGGTCACCACGCAGATGCCGCCCAGCTCGGCGGCCCGCTCCCGCATCGAGCCGAGCCCCACGCCCGCGCGGTGCGAGGCGGGCAGCCCCTTGCCGTCGTCGGCGATCAGCACCCGCAACATCGGCTCCTCGCGTTGCAGGACGATCCTGGCCCGCGACGCCTCGGCGTGCCGGCGGATGTTGGTCAGCGCCTCCTGGACGATGCGGTACACGGCCACCTCCACGGCCGCTGGCAGGTCCGCCAGGTCCCCCTCGACCTCCACCTCGATCTCGGTGCCGGGCGAGGACTGCCCGGCCAGGTCGCGTACCGCGCGGGCCAGGCCGAGGTCGTCGAGCGCGGGCGGGCGCAGGCCGTACACGAGCTCGCGGATGTCGCCGGTGACGGCGCTCATGCCCGCGTGCAGCTCCTTCAGCAGCTCGTCGGCGGCCTCGGGGGAGCTCTTCAGGCTGAGGCGGGCCATGTTGATGGTCATCGCCATGGCCGAGAGGGTCTGGCCGAGGCCGTCGTGCAGGTCGCGGCGCAGGCGGCGGCGCTCCTCCTCCCTGGCCGTCAGGATGCGCTCGCGGGAGCGCTGCAGGTCGGCGGCCATGCGCACCGCGTGCGCCACGTCCGCCGCGTACGGGGTGAGCGTGGCCAGCACGCGCTCGTTGTGCGCGGCCGGGAAGCGGCGTGGCCCGGGCGGCCCCACGAGCAGGCGGCCGACCCGCACCCCGTGCCAGACCAGCGGCACCTCCCGCGCGTCCGGTCCGACGCGGCCGCTCTCCACGTAGCGGGGCTCGCCGTCGGCCACCTCCACGGCCACACCCTCGACCGCCAGCCCGTCGCGCAGCACGCTCACCACCGAGTTCAGCGCCCTGGCCGGGTCCGCGCCGCGCACGGCCTGCGTCAGCCGCTCGGCCAGCATGCCGGGGTCGCCGACCGCGCCGTACAGCAGCCGGTCCACCGCCCGCTGCAACGCCCGCCGCAGCGGCTGGAAGAACGCGCCGGCGAACAGCGCGGCCGCGATCCCCGTCACCTGGTGGTACCCGGAGACGACCACGCTCGACAGCGTGCCCGCGCCGAAGTACACGAGGCTGACCACGACGACCACGCCGGCCGCCACGATGGCGCGGCTGATGACGGTGTCGATCCCGTAGAGCCGGTAACGCATCACGGCGAACGCCACCGCGAACGGGATCGCCGCCGCCCACGCGATCGCCGGCCACATGAACACCGGCCAGATCGCGCCCAGGATCAGGAAGACGATGTACCCGGCGAACGCGAACAGCGGCCAGCCGATCTGCCGCCGCCCGACCGGGTCGGCCCGCCGCATCCGCACCGCCATCGACAGCGCGGCCAGCGCCATCGCGGTGTAGATGCCCGCCCAGCCCACGACCCCGACCACGTCCATGTACGGGGCCAGCGCCGGCACCTGCAGCGGGTTCGGCACGACCTGGGGCAGCCCGGACAGGCTGGTCGGCGCCGGCACCCGGAGCAGGTAACGCACGGCCGACGCCGTGATGGCCGCGCAGCCCAGCCACAGCGCGGGCCGCCAGCGCCTGGAGGGCAGGCGGCCGTCCGGCGAGTACAGCGGCAGCAACATCGTGAGCGTCAGCCCGCACACCGCCCACCCGAGCTGCGACGGGACCCGCATCCAGCCGGCCAGGAGCAGCTCGCCGTCGGCCGAGAACCGGTACATCAGCGCGTTGGTCAGGTCGCTGACCGCCGCCGCCAGGCCGCCGACGCACATCAGCCAGGCCATGTTCAGCCGGGGCCGGTGGTAGATGAGGAACGCGCCGACCGCGGGGAAGGTGAAGGTGACGGCCGTCTGGGGGCTCACCGTCGCGCCGGGCTCCCACTCGGGGGGCAGCCCGGCCCAGACCAGGATCGCGGCCAGCGACAGCAGCGGTGAGGCCACCGCCATGGCGGACGCGACGACCACCGGGCCCGTCGGACGCCTGGGCGTGTTCTCGGCGAGTTCGGCCATCGTGCTCTTGTCCCGCTCCTGTCCTGGCCCCGCGAAACAGGTGGGGCCAGGACAGAATAGGCGCTACTGGACCGTCACGGTGGTCTTCGCCGTCACAGTCGTGCCCGTCACCTGCCCGGTCACGGTGAACGTGCCGGGCTGGGCGTACCGCGCGGGATCGACGGGCTCCCAGGTGACGGCCAGCGAGCTGTCCTTCGACCCGTCGTTGTACGTCGCCACGACGGTCCTCGGCAGCGCCGGCGCGACCCCGGCCCGGGTCGTGACCGCCTCCTCGGCCACCGAGGTGATCGTCACCGCCGCGGAGGCGCGGACGTACACCGTGGCCTGGGCGGGCCGGCGCACGCCTTCTGCCAGGCCGGTGACGGTGAAGCTGGTGCCGCCGTTCCTGACCTGTTCGGGCGTCACCTGCTGCCAGGTGACGGCGGCCTGGCCGCGGGAGCCGTCGGCGTACAGGGTCTCGACCGTGGCGGGGAGCCGCGGCAGCGTGTCCACCAGGGTGGGCACGTGGACGGGGCGCACCGCGTCCGGCGGCACCTCGTACACCTTGACCTCCAGCAGGCCGACCGACGCGCCGCCCGATTCGAGCTGCACGCGCAGGCGCGAGGTGGTGACCGGGTCGAAGGAGACGGTGTTGTAGGCGTCCACGGCCTTCGGGTAGGTCTGCGCGCCGGTGACGTCCTCGAAGGAGTCGCCGTCCCACTGCTGGATCTTCCACGAGGCGGGTACGCGCACGCCGCCGCCGTCGTCGAAGAAGTACACGTCCGCCTTGTTCACCTGGACGGGGGCAGGCCAGTCGAGCTGGACCCACTGGGTGCCCTGCTGCGGCCAGGTGCCCCAGCGCGGGTTGGCCCCGTCGTTGGAGCGCGGCGGGTCGATGTCGTCGTTGATCGCGGTGACGCGCTCCCACGGCGAGGTGTAGGAGGCGGTGGGCGTGGCCTTGGGGGCGATGTTCACCTGCGTGGCCTGGTCGGTGGCGGTGACGTTCACGGTGGCGGTGGTGGTCCGCGCGCCGTCCGTGGCGGCCAGCTCCAGCGTGTACGGCCCCGCCGCCGAGAACGCGACCACCGTGGCCGGGCCGGTCGGGTCGGTGAAGTACGCCTCACCGGGCCCGTCCACCTTGGACCACTGCACGGCCAGCGTGCCCTTCGGCAGCGCGTCGTCCTTGACCACGGCCTCGATCCTGGCCTGCCCCGGGCGGGTGAACGCGGGATCGACGACGGGCACCACGGACGGCGCCTGGTTGGTGACCCGGCCCGCGTCCGCGCCCGACCGGTAGGCCTGCACCTCCTTCAGCCCGGTCGAGTGCCCGGGCCGGTGCGTGACCAGCACGCGCAGCTTCCGCGCGGTGACGGCGGGGAAGCGCACCTCGTTGAGGTTCGCCCGCGGGTAGAGCGGCCGCTTGTCCTGCCGCGGCACGTCCTTCCAGGTGGCGCCGTCGAGGTACTGCACCGAGTAGAAGGCGGGCTCGCCGGAGGTCTTGCGGTCGTTGGAGAAGTAGAGCTTGAGCTGGTCGACCTTCTGGGCCGAGCCGAGGTCCACCTCCAGCCAGTCCTGGGGGTTGCCGGAGCCCTTGGAGTCCCAGGCGGGGGCGTTGATGGTGAAGCCGTCCACGGCGCCCGCCGGGTCGCCGTGGGAGGCGGTGGCGGATTCGACCAGGTTCCGGCGGGGGGCGCGCAGGTCCACGCCGGCCTTCTGGAACAGGTCCTCGATGCGGTCGCCGGTCAGCCTGACGTCGGTGGGGGACTTGAGCGACGCCTTCTCCGCGTGCACCACGGCGCTTTTTTCTTGAGGGCCGCCCTCGACCTTGCCCGTATTCGGGTCCCAGGTGGCGTGCGCGAGGCCGGAGAGCGTGACCTTGCGCTTGCCGTCGATCAGGATCGAGTACCCCTCGGGCACCCCGGCGTAGTGCCTGGTGCCGTCGCCCGGCTTGTCCCAGACGATGGTCAGGTCGGAGCCGCGGTAGTTGACGCCGTTGACGGTGAAGTGGTCCCAGCCGATGTCCACCGGCCACAGCTCGACCTTGCCGTCCGAGCGCGGGCGCAGGCCCATGACGTCCTCGATGACGGTCCAGTTGCTGCTGCCCAGGATCGTGTGGTGGATCCAGGAGCGGTAGCCGATCGTCTTGGTCTGCGGGTTCCAGTTGGCCCAGAACTCGTTGGCGTCGGGGTAGCGGGTGTCGCCGCCGACGTACTGCGACCAGGCGTTCCAGTACAGGAGCTGCTTGTACTGCTCGGCCGTGATGTACGGGGTCTCGTACTGGCGCATGGCCTTGGAGAACAGCGCGAAGTTCCTGGTGGAGTTGATCTGGGAGAAGTTGTTGGTGCCCGGGTGGCCCGCGGCGGCGGCCTCCGCCTTGTCCTTCTGGTTGGCCGTGTACGCCGGGAAGATCGGATACTCCGCCGGATCGGCCCACAACCTGAGCGCCTCCCGATATTTCGGGTCATCGGTGGGGACGAGGCCGGTCGCGTACGGGATGTAGTTGTTGGACTCCTTCCACGGGATCAGGGTGCCCGTCTGCAGGTCGCGGTGCTTGAACAGCTTGTTCTGCTCGTCCCACAGCAGGGTCAGGACGCCGTTCCTCACCTTGTCTGCCACGCCGCGCAGCTCGGCGGCCTTGGCGGCGTCGCCGGCCAGCTCGTACGCCTGCGCCGCCGCCATCGCGTTGGCGTAGACGTAGGCGCCCTCCAGCCGCTCGTTGGCCCGGTCGTAGTAGTGGAACGACACCGCGTCGGCGTCGTTGCCGGTCATGGCCTCCCAGTCGTACTCGATGACCCCGTTGTCGTTGGAGTCGTACGCGTCGAGCTGCCCGTACACGTCCTTCTCGGCGTACCTGGCCAGGTTGCGCAGGATCGACGGCTGCCCGCCGTGGATCTGGTAGCTCTCCAGGGCCGCGGCCGAGATGTACTGCGTGTAGCTGTTCGACCAGTTCTCCGGGTCGCCGGGGTTGTCGGTGTATTTCGCGTTACGCGAGCTCTCGCCCACCGACACCCACGGCCCGTACGAGTAGATCGGGTCCCGCAGGTACTTCAGGTCCTGCACGAACATGGGCACGGTCAGCACGATCGCGTTGTTGTAGCCCAGCGCGCCCTCCACCGACGTGGGGAACTGGAAGTCGTTCCCGGGGATGTCGGCGTCGAGGAAGTTGAAGCGCATCAGCCACCAGCGGTAGTAGACGAACTTCTTGATGTTCTCGTCGGGCACGTCGATGTAGGGCAGGTTCTCGGCCCACCAGGCGTTGTAGTCCTGGAGCTGGCGGCGCAATGCCTGCTCGGGCGAGCGGCCCTTGTACCCGTCGTACTCCGCCCGCGACCCCGGCAGCTCCTCGGTGACGAAGCCCAGCTGCACCTTGGTCCGCACGGTCCTGCCAGGCTCGACGGTCAGCGAGCCCTTGAGCGCGCCGTCCGAGACTTTCAGACCGTCGCCGCTGAGCCTGGGGAAGATCGTGGTCAGCTTGTTCTTCGCCCACACCGCGCCGGTCAGCTCGCGGTCGCCGTCGGCCCTCTTCGTGTACGGCGAGGTGACGGTGACGGGCACGGTGCGCGGCTCCGCCCCCGTGTTGGTGATCTCCAGGGTCGTCACGGCCACGTTCTCGTGGGTGATGAACTTCTTGACCCCGACGGCGAGCCCGTCACCCGCGTACCGGCCGGTCCAGTGGCTGGGCATCTGCAGGCGCTCGGCGACGTTCTCGGTGAGCGGGGTGCCGAGCGAGATCTCGTACGCGTCGCGGTTGTCGATGCTCTCCCAGTACGCCACGTACCCGCCGAAACCGAGCACCGACGGGTCGTGCTCCTTCATGAACAGCGCCCGCCCGCGCGTCATCAGCCACGGCCCCGCCGGATCGTCACCGGGGCGGGCGAGCATGCGGTCGATCCAGTAGGAGTCGCCGCCCTTCTCCTTCTTGTAGATCCGCTCCATCATCCTGCGCGGGTGGTAGCCCACGGGCTCCGCCGGCACGGGATCCCCGCCCGTGAAGACCGGCAGGCCGAGCGCGTCGTCCGCGTGGGACGGCGCCACGCCCAGCGAGGCTGTGAGCGCTAACACGGCTAAGCACACCAACGGTTTGCGCACGTGCATCTCCTAGATCGTCGGTAGCCAGACACGCATGGTCGCGGGGCCGCGGTTGCCCCACCGGTGGTACGGCACCAGCCGCAGCCGCACGCCGGCGCCCTCCTCGGGCGGGCGCGCGGCCCCGTACGGCCAGGAGCCGTTGCCGCCGGACGCCAGCCGCGCGCCCACCTCCAGCTCCACCACGCCGTCCGTCTCGTGCTCCACCGGCGGGTCGACGAGCGCCGTCACCCCGGCGAGCGGCGGCTCGTCGGCCACCGACTCCGCGCAGTAGACGAGCGGCCCCCGCTCCACGGCCGCGCTGCCCCGCAGCGCGTCGATCCGCCGGTCGGGGACGGTCCACCTGGGCCGCATCGGCAGTTCGAGCCGGATCTCGTCACCGGCCCGCCACGGCCCCTCGACGTAGGCGTACCCGGGGTTCACCGGACGGATGAGCGGGCCATCGGGCAGCGGCGCGTCCGGGGAGGAGACCGGGACGTGCGCCAGCGTGGCGTCCGTCGCCCAGGCCGGGACGCGCAGCCCGATGCGGCCCTCGCCGTCCTCCAGCACGCGCACGCTCACCGAGCCCTGCCACGGGTAACCGGTCTCCACCCGCAGCGCCAGCCGTCCGGAGCGGATCTCCGCCGGGGTGAGGTGGTGGATCAGCACCCCGCCGTCCCGCGCGGCGGCCACGTAGGCGGGCAGCGAGGCCAGGGTTCGGGCGATGTTGTTCGGGCAGCAGGACACGTCGAACCAGGGCGAGCGCAGCCCGCCCTCGGCCGCGTGGTTGACGCCGTCGAGCGGCGTCGCCGGCACCCGCACCTGCAGCGGGTTGACGTAGAAGAACGACTTGCCGTCCAGCGCCACGCCCGTGGCGAGCATGTTGTACATGGTTCGCTCGGCCAGGTCGGCGTAGCGCGCGTCGCCGGTGGCCAGCAGCAGCCGGTGCGACAGCATGATGGAGGCGATGCTCGCGCACGTCTCGTTGTAGGCGCGGTCCGGCGGCAGCTCCCAGTCCTCGCCGTACGACTCGTCGGCATGCCTCGAGCCCATGCCGCCGGTCAGGTACGTCCGCCGGGCGACCGTCCGCTCCCACTGCGACTCGACCGCCTTCAGCAGCTCCTGGTCCCCGGTCTCGACCGCCACGTCCACCACGCCGGAGGCCAGGTAGAGCGCGCGCACGACGTGCCCGCGGAACACCTGCGCCTGCCGTACGGGCAGGTCGTCCTGGTAGTAGCCGCGGCCGAACGGGATGTCGGCGAGCGCGGGCAGGCCGCGGCGCTCGACGAAGCGGCGGGCCATCTCCAGGTACCGCTCGGTGCCGGTGGCCCGGTACAGCTCGACCAGCGCCATCTCGATCACGGGATGGCCGCAGGTCTCGTCGGTGTCCATGAAGCGCCGGCACACGTGGTCGGCGGCCCGGGTGACGACCTGGGTGAGCTGGTCCTCGCCGTGCATGCGCAGCCGCGCCACCCCGGCCTGGATGAGGTGGCCGTAGCAGTACAGCTCGTGACCCCACTCGAAGTCGGTGTACCGGCTGCCCGACCAGCGGGTGTTGAGGTAACCGTCGCCCTCCTGGGCCTGCGCCACGACCTCGGCCAGCGCGGGCAGCCCCGGATGGTCGGCCCAGGCCATGGCCTCCAGCAGCTTGTAGATCTCCGAGTCGCTGAACTCCCGTCCCCTGCGGGGCCGCTCGCCCCTGAAGTTGCCGATCCAGCCTTCGCGTTCCTCCCATTCCTGGCAGTGGGCGATCGTCACCTCGTTGTTGAGCACGATCCGGTCGCCCCAGAAGCCGGGCAGCACGCGTACGGAGTCGAGACCGAGGGGGGACAGGACACCCGATGAGGGCAGGACGGGATTAGCCACGCAGAGCTCCTGACATGAATCCGCGCACGTAGTGGCGCTGCAGAACGATGAAGAGGATGAGGCAGGGGAAGGCCATGACCATGACTCCGGCCTGGAGCATGCCGTAGTCGATCGCGCCGAACGAGTGCTGCGTCATGCTGACCACGGCCACCGGCAGCGTGAAGGACGATCCGTCGTTGAGCAGGATGAGGGGCGCGAAGAAGTCGTTCCACGAGGCCAGGAACGCGAACAGGCCCACCGTGATCAGCGCGGGCCGCACGGCGTGCAGCAGGATCCGCCAGAAGGCCCGGAACGTGCCACAACCGTCCACCAGCGCGGCCTCCTCCAGCTCTCGCGGCAGCGCCTCGAACGCGTTGCGCATCATGAACAGCGCGAACGGGAGCTGGAACATCACGAACACCAGAGAGAGCCCGACCAGCGAGTTCTGCAGGCCGAGGTAGCCGAGCAGCACGTAGAGCGGGATCAGGATCGTCGCGTACGGCACCATGAGGATCGCCAGCGTGGCCAGGAACAGCAGGTTCTTGCCGGGGAAGTCGAAGCGGGCGAAGCCGTAGCCGCCGAGCGCCGAGACGATCAGCGTGCCGCCCACGGTCATGACCGCCACCAGCAGGCTGTTGGTGGCGTAGGTGTCGATGCCCTCGCCGAAGCGGGCCATCTCCAGGTAGTTCGACGGCTCCTCCAGCGAGACGTATCCGCTCCAGACCAGCGGGAACAGGAACAGCACCGCCAGGGCGGACAGGGTGAGGTAACGGCTCACCTGAGCCTCCGCATCATCAGCGTGTTGAGCCCGACCAGGGCCACGAGCAGCACGACCGACAGGGCCGCGGCGCCGCCGAGGTCGAAGCGGAAGAACGCGTCCCGGTAGACGACCATGACCATGGAGACCGTGCTGTTGTCCGGGCCGCCGTTGGTGAAGACGAAGAACTGGTCGAAGGCCAGCAGCGAGCCCGTGACGCTGAGGATCAGCATCAGCGCCAGGGTCGGGCGCAGCAGCGGGAGCGTGATCTTGGTGAAGATCTGCCAGCGGTTCGCGCCGTCGCTCCTGGCGGCCTCGTACACCTCGGTCGGGATGGCCTGCAGGCCGGTCAGCAGGATGAGCATGTTGAACCCGGCGAAGCGCCAGATCACCAGCGTGATCGTGGAGAACAGCGCCATGTTCGGGGTGCCGATCCACTTGACCGGCTCGCTGGTGATGCCCAGGGCCTGCAACATCGGGTCGATGGGGCCGAAGTCGTTGTTCAGCATCCCGTAGAACAGCAGGCCGGCCGCCGCGAAGCCGACCGCGCCGGGGAGGAAGAACGCGGTCCTGAAGAACGCGACGCCCGGCCTGCGCTCCTGGACCAGCAGCGCCAGGCCCAGGGCCACGCCCGACAGCAGGACGGTGGTGATGGCCGTGTACTTCAGCGTGAAGACGACCGCGTCGAGGAAGAGCGGATTGTCGGCGATCTTGAGGTAGTTGGCGGGGGCGTTGAACGTGGCCTGGCCGAGCAGCGGCCAGCGGTTGAGCGACATCCAGCCGACGAGCACGAGGGGCGCGATGAACAGCACGCCCACGATGACGGCCGTCGGAGCCGCGTACAGCCAGCCCTGGACCTTCCTGCTCCGCCACCGGGCGGACGGCGCCGAGTGCGCCGCCCGCCTGGAACGCGTTACCGTCAGCGTCATTGCTGCAGCGACTTCGTGATCTCGGCGTTGAGCTGCGGGACCTTCGAGGCGTCACCGAAGACCGCCTCCCTGGCCAGCCGCAGCCACGGCCCCTGCGGGTCGTTGTAGGTCTGGCCGAAGCGCAGCGCGAACGGCGTCTGCCCCTTGGCCACCAGCGAGTTGATCATCACCACGCGCGGGTCCTCGGCCGAGTACTTGTTGCCGGCCAGGTCCGTACGCGCGAGCACGTCCTTGTTCTTGGCCATCACCTCGACCTGGGCCTGGTCGGAGACCGTCCAGTTGATGAACTCCCAGGCGGCGTCGGCGTTCTTGGAGGTGGCGGAGATGCCGAGCGAGTCGCCGCCCACGAACGTGGACTCGCCGCCGTCGGGGCCGGCGATCGGGGTGACGCCGATCTTCATCTCCTTCGGCATCAGGCCGAGCGTGGTGGACGGCATCGGCATCACGCCGATCTCACCCTTGGGGAAGAAGCCGGTCCAGGTGGGGCCCTGCTCCTCCTTGGCGGTCGGCCCGGTGGCCTTCTTCTCGTACAGCTCGCGCCAGATCTTGAAGACCTCGGTCATGACCGGCTGGTCGTTCAGCGAGGTGGTGCCCTCGTCGTTCATGATCTGCGCGCCGGCGGCCCAGACGGACGGCCAGAACGTGAAGACGTAGCAGCCGCCGCAGTTGCCGCCGAAGAAGGTGCCGTGCACCTTGCCGTCCTTGCCCAGCTTCTCCTGGATGGTGGTGGCGTGCTGGGCGAACTCCTTGAGCGACTTGGGGCCCTGCTCCGGGTCGAGGCCGGCCTTCTCGTACAGGTCCTTGTTCCAGAACCAGACCGACAGGTCGAGGGTGTGGGGCAGCGTGTACTGCCGGTTGTCGAGCGTGCCGAGCTTCATGTGGGAGGGGGCGAGCTTGTCCTTGTACGGCAGGGCCGCGATCCTGTCCGTGATGTCCATGAACAGGCCCTGGGAGGTGTAGTTCGGGACGAAGATGACGTCTGCCGCGAACACGTCGGGAAGTTGCTTGGCACCGGCCGCGGCGGCGATGCGGGGCTGGTAGTTGTCCGTCGGGATGACGGTGAGCTTGACCTGGTTCTTGTGGGTCTTGTTGTACTCGGCGACCAGGCGCTCGCTCTGCGTCTGGGTGGCCGCGCGGGTCCACATGGTGATCGTCACGGGACCGTCCGCCGGTTGTGCCCCGCCGCCACCACCGCCGCTACTGCCGCAGGCCGCCGCTGTGAGCGCTAACACACCGAGGAGGGAGATCCCGGCCAGCCTTCGTCTCATGATGTGCTCCTGGACTTAAAGGTTTTCGGAAACGTAGAAGAAACATGAGCCCATGTCAATGGGTGCTAAGGTGCTAAGCGGTTCACAATTCACGAAAAGGGTTTCGACGTATGGCGGGTAAGCGGGCGACCATCAACGACGTGGCCTCGCTGGCGGGGGTATCGATCGCCACGGCCTCCAAGGCGCTCAACGGGCGCCAGGACGTGCGGGCGGCCACGCGCGAACGCGTGCTCGCCGCCGCGGCCGAGCTCTCCTTCCAGCCGAACGCCCTGGCCAGAGGGCTGCTCTCGGGCCAGACCAGGACTGTCGGGCTGCTGACCTCCGACAGCGTCGGCCGGTTCGGCATCCCCGTGCTGCTGGGGGCCGAGGACGCGTTCGGCGCCGGGGAGATGGCGGTGCTGCTGTGCGACGCGCGCGGGGACGCGATCAGGGAGCAGCACCACCTGCGCGCCCTGCTGTCGCGGCGCGTGGACGGGCTGATCGTGGTGGGGGAGAGCACGAACCCGCGGCCGTCCGTGAGCAAGGACCTGCCGGTGCCCGTGGTGTACGCGTACGGGCCGTCCGAGGACCCGTCGGACGTGTCGTTCGTCCCCGACGACGTGGGCGCGGCGGCGATGGCCGTCAACCACCTGCTCGCCCTGGGACGGCGGCGGATCGCGCACGTCACCGGGCCCGCCCACTACAAGGCGGCCCGCGACCGCGAGGAGGGGCTGCGCCGGGCGCTGGCCGAGGCCGGGGTCCAGCAGGCGGGGCAGACGTTGTCAGGGGTGTGGTCGCAGCGGTGGGGGCGGCACGCGGCCGAGATGTTGCTGATGGCCGAGCCGGAGATCGACGCGGTGTTCTGCGGCAGCGACCAGATCGCGGCCGGGTTCGTGGAGGCCGTGCGCGAGCGCGGGCGGCGGGTGCCCGACGACCTCGCGGTGGTCGGCTACGACAACTGGGAGGTGCTCTCCACCGAGACGCGGCCCGCGCTGACGACCGTGGACATGAACCTGGAGGTGCTGGGCCGGACCGCGGCGCAACACCTCTTCGCTGCCATCGACGGCAAGGCCACGCCCGGGGTGCACACGCTGCCCTGCCAACTCGTGATCCGAGACTCCACCTCGCCGCCCGGGGTCTCCTAACCTGCGGGTAACCACGCACTTCAAAGTGCGTTCTTGTAGCGCGAACCGGGCCGCGGCAACAGTGGTGCGCATGAACGAACACGTGAGCATCCTCGGACTGGGAGCCATGGGGCGCGCGCTGGCGAGCGCGCTCCTCGCGGCCGGTCGCGAAGTGACGGTCTGGAACCGTACCCCCGGGAAGGCGGGCGGGCTCGGCGCGCGGGAGGCGTCGAGCGTGGAAGAGGCGATCGAGGCGGGCGACCTCACGGTGGTCTGCCTGCTGGACGACGCCAGCGTGCGCGAGACGCTGGCCCCGGTGGCGCCGAAGCTGGACGGCGCCACCCTGGTCAACCTCACCAGCGGCTCCGCACGGCAGGCACGCCGGCTCGCCGGCTGGCTGGACGGGCACGGGGTTCGGCTCCTCGCCGGCGGCATCATGGCGGTGCCCCCGACGGTGGGCACCGACGGCGCCTTCATCCTCTACAGCGGCGCCCGCGACCTGTTCGACCGGGTCGCCCCCGTGCTCGCGCCCATCGGCCGTCCTCAGTGGGTGGGCGCGGACCCCGGCTTCGCGGCGCTGTACGACATGGCGGCCCTCAGCGGCATGTACGGCATGAGCGCCGGAGCGGACCACGCCGTGACCATGGTCCACCGCGAGGGCGGCGACGTGGAGGCGTTCAAGCGCGAGGTGCTGGGGCCGTGGATGGAGCAGATGCTCCCGTTCATGGTGGGCGGCGCCGACATGAGCGAGTCCGTTCCCGAGGAGTACAACCCCGCGATGCAGGCGACCGGCCTGGAGAACATGCTCGCCGCCTCCCAGGAGGCGGGCGTGCCGGAGGACCTCGCCGGCCACCTGCGCGCGTCGCTGTGGCGGATGCGCCGCGCCGCCGCCTGACTACCATGGGGCCGGTGCGTAACCCGCCCTACATCTGCGCCCTCGACGCCGCCATGGACGTCGTCGACGGCAAGTGGAAAGCGCTGATCCTGTGGGCGCTGGACGAGCGGCTGCGCCGCTTCGGCGAACTGCGCCGCAGCCTGCCCGGCATCAGCGAGAAGGTCCTCGCCCAGCAACTGCGCGAGCTGGAGGCGGACGGGATCGTCCGGCGGACCGTGTTCGACGAGACGGTGCCCCGGGTCGAGTACGAGCTGACGGACGCCGGGGTCGCGCTCTACGCGGCGCTGGGCGCCCTGGGGGAGTGGGGCGCCCGCCGCATGAACGAGCTCGGCCTCGTCCCCACCCACGGCGAGGAGTGAAGAGCGGGCCGCCCCGGAGGGCGGCCCTGGGTGTCCGTCAGGAGGCCGCGCAGGTGTACGAGCCGACCGTGGCGGTGTTCCCGCCCGGGCGGCTGACCTGGAAGCCGAAGCCGGTGCTGCCTCCCCCTCCCACGGTGCCGTTGTAGCCGGCGTTCTTCGCTGTGACCGTCTGCCCGCTGGTCGTCACCGTGGCGTTCCACGACCCGGCCAGCGTGTGCCCGGCGGGAAGCGTGAAGGTGACGGTCCAGCCGGTGATGCCCGACGTGCCGGTGTTGGTGACCGTGACCGGCTGGACGACGTAGCCGCCGCTCCACTGGCTCTGCACGGTGCCGGCGGCCGTGCAGCCGCCGTTCCCGCCGCCGGAGGTGGTGGTGAAGGTGGTGGTGGCCGAGGCGGTGGACTGGTTGCCCGCGCCGTCACGCGCCCGGACGTACACCTGGTACTGGGTGGCGGGCGTCAGGCCGGTGAGGCTGACGGAGTTGGTGGTGGTCGAGCCGAGCAGCGGGTCGGTGCTGCCCTGCTCGCGGTAGACGTCGTAGCCCGCCAGCCCGGAGCCGCCGGCGTCGGTGGAGGCCGTCCAGGTCAGGGTGGCGCCGGTGGAGGTGACCCCGGACGACGACGGGGTGCCGGGTGTGGTCGGGGCGGTGGTGTCGGTGCCGCCGCCGAAGAAGGTGGCCTCGCGGGAGGTGGCCGCGATGCCGTTGGCGCCGTTGAAGATGCGCTGGCCCCAGGAGGTGAGCGCGGTCGGGGAGAAGTTGGTGACCATGTCGAGGTACTCGACGCCGCCGCCGTTGCCGCTCCACGACCAGCCGATGTAGCCGAGGCCGCGCGAGACGGCCTGCGCCATGATGGTGTCCTCGTCCGGGTTGCCGTCGGAGTGGTTGTGGCCGAACTCGCCGATCACCAGCGGCAGCCCGGCGGTCTGGAAGGCGTCCAGGTAGGCGGTGATCTCGGCGGCGGTGTCGAAGACGCCGTACATGTGGACCGAGAACACCGTGTTCTGCTGCGTGTCCGCGGCGGCGACGGTGCGGGCGTTGTCACGCATGGTGAACTGCCAGTCCTGGCCCCAGTTGGGCGCGTCCACCATCAGCATGTGCTGGAAGCCGAGGGTGCGCATGCGGGTGATCGCGCTCGTGGTCGCGGCGGTCCAGGCGGAGACGTTGTTGTTGCCGTACGGCTCGTTGCCGATGTTGACGATGATGAAGTTCTCGGTGCCGGTCAGGGCGCTGCGGACGCTGCTCCAGTAGTCGACCGCCTGGTCGAGCGTGTACGCGCCGCTCTGCTCGCCGTACCCGGTGGTGTCGTGGTTCTCAAGCACGCATATTAACCGGTTCTGTCGGCACAGGGAGACGACGTTGGCCACGTCGGAGGCGCTGTTCGGGGTCCACCGGCCGCCGCTGAGCACCACGCGCACGGTGTTGGCGCGCAGCGCCTTGATGTTGGCGAAGGAGCCCGTCTGGTTCGTGTACCAGGTGTGCGCGTGGCTGACGCCGCGCATGACGAACGCGTTCCCGTTGGCCTCCAGAATCCTGGTGCCGCTGACCCGGAGCCCGACCGCGGCGTGGGCGGGAGCCGGGACGATCAGCATCGAGACGAGCAGCGACAGGAGCGCCGCCGCCGCGAGCCCGAGTCGTTTGATCATGGGGGGTGCCCTTCTGGTTGTTAACCGGTTAGGTATCGGGCACATGGTCTGCGGAAACCGCCCCGATGTACAGGAAGGCGAGGCCGGACGGTCAGGAATGCCTGGAGAGGGGTGAAACTTTCACTCGTCCCTGAGCGTGGGCAGGCCGGCCGCGAGGGCTCTGAGCGCGCGGACGAGCGTGGGCAGCAGCACGGGGCAGGACGCCGCCAGCTCGGGGTCCTCGGCGTACACCTGGGCGAGCGCGGGCGGCGGGTTGGACGCCGGATAGAGCATGCCGGCCAGGCCGCTGGCGGCGGCGGCCAGCTCGCCTCCCTCGCGCTCGGTCAGGTCGGTCACGGCGGCGATCGCGACGCCCATCTCGGCGAGCCGGTCGTGCACCGCGTGCTTGAACGCGCGCGCCGCGGGGACCGACACGTTGTGCTCCAGGCTGGTGGAGGTGTGGCTGAGCAGGTCGCAGAAGAGCGGCCGGTCGCAGACCGTCTCGGCCAGCACGGTCACCGCCGCCTCCGCGGAGCCGGCCGTGCGCAGCCGGTCGGAGGCGGCCTCGGCCCACTGCCCCCACTCCTCGATGAGCAGCTCCAGATAGATCTCCTCGCGGGTACCGAAATACCGCACGATGTTCGACTTGGCCAGCCCGACGGCCTCGGCCACGGCGCCCAGGCTCACGTTGCGTACTCCGGAGGCGCGGGCGAGCTCGCGGGCGGCGGCGAGGATGGCCTCGCGCCGCTGCTGCTTGTGCTCAGGCCGCCTGGCCCGGAGGAATGCCGACCGTGTCATGTCGTCATCAGCATACTGGCGCCGATTTAAAAGAACACCGTTCCCTTGTTAAGGGAACACCGTTCTGTTAGCGTCCGGTGCATAGCCGGGAGGATACGAGTGACCGAGATACGGATGAAGGTGAACGGCTCCGTCGAGTCCCTCGACGTCGAGCCGTGGGTGAGCCTGCTCGACGCGCTGCGCGAGCGGCTCGGGCTCACCGGCCCCAAGAAGGGCTGTGACCAGGGCGCCTGCGGCGCTTGCACGGTGCTCGCCGACGGCGTGCGGATCAACGCGTGCCTGGCGCTGGCCGTCCAGTACGACGGCAGGGAGATCACCACGATCGAGGGGGTGGCGCACCCGCTGCAGGAGGCGTTCGTACGCAACGACGGGCTCCAGTGCGGCTACTGCACCCCGGGCCAGATCTGCTCGGCGATCGGCATGCTGGCCGAGTACGAGGCCGGCATGCCCAGCGCCGTGCCCGAGTCGAGCGGCCTCGACGAGGCCCAGATCAGGGAGCGCATGAGCGGCAACCTGTGCCGCTGCGGCGCCTACAACGGCATCATGGACGCGATCAAGGAGGTCTCGGGATGAGACCGTTCGCGTACGTCAAGCCCGCCGACGCGGCGGAGGCCGTCCGCGTGGCCGCCGAGCCGGGCGCCAGGTTCCTCGGCGGCGGCACCAACCTGGTGGACCTCATGCGCGAGGGCATCGAACGCCCCGACACCGTCGTGGACGTGACCGGCCTGCCGTTCGACACCGTGGACGAGCTGCCCGGCGGCGGGCTGCGGATCGGCGCGCTCGTCCGCAACAGTGCCCTGGCCGCCGACCATCGGGTGCGCACCCGCTACCCGATGGTGTCGCAGGCGCTGCTGTCCGGAGCCTCCGCCCAGCTCCGCAACATGGCCACCGTGGGCGGCAACCTGCTGCAACGCACCCGCTGCCCGTACTTCTACGACCACGCCTCGGCCTGCAACAAGCGCTCCCCCGGCGCCGGCTGCGACGCGCTCGACGGGTTCAACCGGGGCACGGCGATCCTGGGCGTCAGCGAGAGCTGCGTGGCCGCGCACCCGTCCGACCTGTGCGTGGCGCTGGCCGCCCTCGACGCGGTCGTCGAGGTGCAGGGCCCGGACGGCACCCGGCGCGTCCCCATGGCCGGCTTCCACCAGTTGCCCGGTGACACCCCGGACGTCGAGACCGCGCTGGCCCCCGGCGACCTGGTCACGGCGGTCGAGCTGCCGGCCGCGCCGGTCGCGGCCAACTCCCGCTACCGCAAGGTCCGCGACCGGGCGTCGTACGCGTTCGCCCTCGTCTCGGTGGCGGCGGCGCTGGAGGTGCGCGACGGCACGGTCACCGACGTGCGCCTGGCGCTGGGCGGCGTCGCGCCCAAGCCGTGGCGGGCCACACAGGCCGAGCGGCTGCTGGTCGGCGGCCCGGCCGACGAGACCGCCTTCCGGCGCGCCGCCGAGGCGGAGCTGGCGGAGGCCACCACCAGGCAGGGCAACGCCTTCAAGCCCCGCCTCGCCGTGGCCACGATCACCGCCACGCTGCGCGACCTGAACGGGGGAGTGACGGCCCGATGAGCATCAAGTACGCCGAGACCGAGCAGGCCACCGGCACCACCAAGTACGTCGGCCAGGCGATCGACCGGGTCGACGGCCCCGCCAAGACCACCGGCGAGGCCCGCTTCGCCGCCGAGTACCCGTACCCGGGGCTGGCCTACGCCGCGCTCGTGCACGCCACCATCCCGCGCGGCCGCATCACCGCCATCGACACGGCGGAGGCGAGCGCCGTGCGCGGCGTGATCGACGTCCTCACCCACGAGAACGCGCCGCCCATGAAGCCCGCGCCCAAGGCGAGCATGCTCAACCCCAGCACGCTCGTCTCCGGCACCCCGGTCAACTACCTGGCCACCGACGAGGTGCACTGGAACGGCCAGCCCATCGCGGTCGTGGTCGCCGAGACCCCGGAGACGGCCAGGTACGCGGCGTCGCTGGTGCGGCCGGCGTACGAGGAGCTGCCCGCCACCGTGGATCTCGCGTCGGAGCAGCACCACGCCGTCCCCCAGAAGGGGAACATGATCTCCGAGGCCGCGGCCGACAAGGGCGACGCCCAGGCCGCGCTCGCCACCGCACCGCACTCGGTGGACCTGACCTTCACCACGCCGCCGCACAACCACAACGCGATCGAGCCGCACGCCACCACCGCCGTCTGGGACGGCGACCGGCTCACCGTCCACGAGGCCACGCAGAGCATCACGTGGACGCGCAGGCACCTGGCCCAGCGGTTCGGCGTGCCGGCGGAGGGCGTCAGGGTGCTGTCCCCGTACGTGGGCGGCGGGTTCGGCGGCAAGGGCTCCGTCTGGGCGGGCACGCTGCTCGCCGTGCTCGCCGCCCGCGCGACGGGCCGGCCGGTACGGCTGTCGCTCACCCGCGAGGGCGTCTACCACACGGTCGGCGGGCGCACGGGCAGCATCCAGCGGGTCGCGCTGGGCGCGGACGCGGACGGCTCGCTGACCGCGATCCTGCACACCAGCGTGTCCAGGACGGGACGCGTCGGCGGGCACGGAGAGCCGATCACCGCCGGTACCCGGCACCTGTACGCCGCGCCCAACATCCACCTGCGGCAGAGCGTCGTCCAGCTCGACCTGCTGCCCAACACCTTCATGCGGGCGCCGGGCGAGGCCATCGGCACCTTCGCCCTGGAGTCGGCCGTGGACGAGCTGGCCTGGGAGCTGGGCCTCGACCCGGTCGAGCTGCGCCTGCGCAACGAGCCCGACCGCGACCCGGTGGGCGGGCAGGAGCTGGCGCACCGGAGGTTGCGGGAGGCGTACGCGCTGGGGGCCGAACGGTTCGGCTGGCGCGAGCGGGACCCGCGGGCCGGGTCCATGCGGGACGGCCGGTGGCTGGTCGGCATGGGGGTGGCCACGGCCTACCACCCGTCGATGCGGATGCCGGCGAACGTCACCGTCCGCCTGGGCGCCGACGGCACGGTCGTGGTGCGCTGCGGCCTCCAGGAGATGGGCATGGGCACGGCGACGGTGCTCGGGCAGATGGCCGCCGACGAGCTGGGGGTGCCGCTGGCGTCCGTACGCGTCGAGTACGGCGACTCCGAGCTGCCGGTCGGGCCCGGCGCCGGCGGCTCGATGCAGACCGCGAGCGCGGCGGCCGGCGTGCAGGACGCCGCCGCCAAGCTGAAGCGCACGCTGCTCGGCCTGGTCCGCCGCTCGCCGGGCTCGCCGCTGCGCGGCCGCAAGCCGGACGAGGTGGAGGCGCGCGACGGCGGCCTGTACGCCGGGGCCGCGGGCCAGCCGTACGCGGAGATCCTCAAGGCGGCCGGCCGCAGCCACGTGGAGGTGGAGAGCAAGGCGGGCATGCTGGGCTTCGTGGCCAGGACCCTGCGCGAGCGCAGGCGGCTGGTGCGGGCGTCGACCGGCGTGCAGTTCTGCGAGGTGCGGGTGGATCCCGACACCATGGAGGTACGCGTCTCCCGCTGGCTGGGCGTCTTCGACGTCGGCACCGTGATCAACGCCAGGACGGCGGCGAGCCAGCTGCGCGGCGGCATCGTGATGGGCATCGGCATGGCGCTGTCGGAGCAGACGCTGATCGACCACCGCAGCGGGCGGATCATGAACGCGAGCCTGTCGGAGTACCACGTGCCGGTGCACGCCGACATTCCCCGCATCGAGGTGCTCTGCCTGGACGAGCCGGACTCGACCATGCCGATGGGGCTGCGCGGGGTCGGGGAGGTGAGCATCACCGGAGCCGCGGCGGCCGTGGCCAACGCCGTGCGGCACGCCACCGGCAAGCGGGTGCTCGACCTGCCGATCACGCTCGACAAGCTGCTGTGATCGGGCCGCCTTTCACGCTCGGCAAGCTGCTGTGATCACGCGGGCGGCCTCCTTGGCCGCCCGCGCCGCCTGCGCTCCTCGTTCCGGGTCCACCATGGCGGTGACCGTGGCCCCGTCCACCAGCACGAGGAGCTGGTCGGCCAGCAGGTCGTCGGACACCAGCCCGCGCAGGTAGTCGCGCAGCCTCCGCTTGTGCCGCCGCACCACCTCCGCGACGGCCTCCGAGGTCGCGCCCAGCTCCCCGTACGCGTTGAGGAAGCCGCACCCGCGGAAGTCTTCTTCGCCGAACCACCGCTCCAGCCACCCGAACACCGCCTCGACCGAGTCGCCGCGCTCGGCCACGTACGAGGTGAGCGAGTCCATCCACCGCTCGTCGCGCCGCTCCAGGTACGCCACGACCAGCGCCTCCTTGGACGGGTAGCACTGGTAGAGGCGCTTGAGCGACACGCCGGAGGCGCTCCTGACGTCGTCCATGCCGACGGCCTGGATGCCGCGCCGGTAGAACAGCTCGCCGGCCGCCGTCAGGAGTCGTTCGGCGTGTTCCATGGCACCTCGCTTGCTTCGGAGAACGTCCGTTCTCTAGGCTAGCTCGTGAGAACGACCGTTCTCACTGCGTCGAGGAGGCCGCCATGTCCCGCCCGCCCGTTCCGCCGTTCACCGAGGAGAGTGCCCGGATCAAGGTCCAGGCCGCCGAGGACGCCTGGAACACGTGCGACCCGGACAAGGTCGCGCTCGCGTACACGGAGGACTCGGTGTGGCGCAACCGCGACGAGTTCGTGACCGGGAGGGACGAGATCAGGGCGTTCCTGCGCCGCAAGTGGGACAGGGAGCTGGACTACGCGCTGCGCAAGGAGCTGTGGGCGGTGCTCGGCGACCGCATCGCGGTGCGGTTCCAGTACGAGTCGCGCGACGCCTCGGGGCAGTGGTGGCGCAGCTACGGCAACGAGCAGTGGGAGTTCGACGAGTCCGGGCTGATGCGGCGCAGGGAGGCCAGCATCAACGACGTGCGCATCTCCGAGCCCGAGCGGCGCATCTTCGGGCCGCGCGGCGAGGACGAGCGCGGCGTGGACGTGCTACCGCTCAGGTAGGCCACCCGCGTGGTGAAATGACCGGTGATGCTCAGATTTCTCGTGATCACCGGGCTGGTATCCCCTCTTCTGCCCGTTTCCCTGCCCGTTTCCCTGCCCGCGCAGGCGCCCGCGCTCCACGTGATGACGTGGAACGTCTGTGCGGGCACGTACCGGAGCTGCCCCCTCTACCGCCGCACCACCACCGAGCTGGCCTGGCACGTCGCCGTGCTGGCGACCAAGGCGGACGTGCTCTTCCTCCAGGAGTTCTGCGCGGGCGCGGACGCCGACCTGGAGCGCGAGCTGGAGACCCGCACCGGCCGGGCGTGGAGCGTCGGGTCGGCCGGGTTCGCGCACCCGGACGGCTCGCCGTACCAGTGCGCTCCCGACCGGAACGGCGCGCCGCGCGGAGTCCAGAGCGTCACGCTGGCCGTGGCGGAGCGGGACGCCCGCTTCGAGGTGCACGCGCTGACCACGCCGCCGTGGGGCCTGCGCAGGTCCGCGATCTGCACGGCCGGCCGGGCGCTCTGCACCGCGCACCTCTCGTCCGGCTCGGTCTACGACGACAGGCAGAAGGGCAAGCCCTACCGGCACAGACAGCTCCGGGAGCTGTTCGAACTCGGCAGAGGCGTCGTCGGCGGCGACCTCAACCTGGTGCCGCGCGACGCCGCCCGCGCCTACGAGGGCCGCGACGAATGCGACCCGCGCGCACGCTGGACCTACGTCACCCGCAAGCGGAAGATCGACTACGTCTTCGCCGCCGACGGCCGCATGCGGCGCTGCTTCGTCGACTACGCCAGGAAACACTGGTCGGACCACGTGCCGGTGCACGCGTGGGTGACGCCGTAGGCCCTCCGGGCGGGCCCCGAGGAAGACGGTCACCGCCGCCCACGCCGTCACGGTCACCCCATCAGCATCAGGGCACGCGGAGCCACCGCGGATCGTCGTAGCGCTGCTCCACCCCTTCCCCGGGCAGGAAGTCGGGCGCCGTGCACAGCACCACCGCGCCCTGCACCTCCAGATACCTGATCAGCCCCGCCGCCACCGACAGCACCGCCTCGACCCCGCCCGGCATGCGCTGCTCCAGCACCGCCACCACGTCACGGATCCCGAACTCCGCCGGCAGCAGCGCGGCCACCTCCCTGACGAAGCTCTCCGTCACCCGCGCCTGCACCATGACCGTGCCCGGCTCCGACTCGCCGGAGCCGGCGCAACTGCCGCAGCCGCCGCTTTCGCGAGGGTTGATGGAGATCGTGCCGGAGCCGAGACACATCGGGCACCGTCCGACCTCGGAGGCGTGCCGCGTGGCGGCGTCCCGGTCGGGCAGCGGCAGGTCGCAGGTGCACGAGAAGGAGTTGTAGGTGCCCTCGACGTAGTCGTGGTAGGCGATCTCGTCGGGGGCGTCCACCCACTCGGTGGTGATGACGTGCTCGTCCATGGAGACTGGTGCGCTCTCGTCCTCGGCTGATGGGGGCACCCAAGATAGCCCGCACGACCGGCCGGGATCACGCGATCGGCAGAAGCCATTACGTTAGGTGAGGGTCCTCGTGCGGCCTGCCCTTCAGCTCGTGGAAGCCCGGGGTGCCCGCCACCAGCAGCGTCCCGTCCCACAGGCGGGCGGCCTGCTCGCCGGTGGGCACGCGGGAGACCACCGGCCCGAAGAACACCACCCGCTCGCCGTCCTCGCGCGTGACCGCGACGATCGGGGTGCCCACGTGGTCGCCGCCGATCAGGGCCATGCCCTCGGCGTGCGAGGCGCGTACGAACTGGTCGCAGTCGGTTGTCTGGCCAAGCTCGGCCAGCTCGACCGGCAGGCCGGCGGTCGCCAGCGCGGTGCGCAGGTCACCGATCCAGTCGCCCGTGCCGGTCGTCCACAGGGCTGTGTAGAACCGCTCCAGCGCCTGCTGCCCGTGGTCGCGCTGGACGGCCGCGCAGATGCGGACCGGGATCCAGAGGTAGCCCTCGGGGTCGCCTTCCGGGTCGTCGTCGCGGCCCTCGTTCAGTACGGACAGGCTCATGACGTGCCAGCGCACCTCGACCGGGCGCACCTTCCGCACCTCCATCAGCCAGCGCGCGGTCACCCAGGTGTACGGGCAGGACGGGTCGAACCACAGGTCTGCCACAGCCATGATCACCAGCCTAAGCCTTACAATCGCTTGCAAGATCTTCTGCTGTTGCTGCAACAAAACTGCACACCAATCGGGTTGACGCGCCTAACAATCGGTTGCATAAAGATGTGAAGCTCGTTCCGTCAGGCAGCGCGATACGGCGCTCACCCGATCCCTCGACGCGCCCTGTCGCCGCCCCTCACCCCCCGGAGGCTCCACGGTGCGCAGCAACAACCCTCTGTATCTCGCCTGTGCCGCGCTCGGCGCGGCCATCGTCGCCGCACTCCTGGTCATCCCGAGCGCGTCCGCCGCGACGCTGTTCGGCGACGACTTCCAGGACGGCGACGCGACCGGCTGGACCAGGTCCGGCGGGAGCTGGTCGGTGGTGACCGACGGCTCCCCGGCGTACCGGCAGTCGGGCACCAGCGCGGACGCCCGCGCCCTGGCCGGCACCGGCTGGGGCGACCAGGCGGTGCAGGCCCGCGTCAAGCCGATCACGTTCAACGGATCGGGCCGGTACGTCGCGGTGCTGGCCAGAGCGCAGAACACCGGCAGCTACTACTTCCTCGGCCTGAGCAACTCCGGCACCGCCGTCCTCGGCAAGCGGACCGGCGGCGCCCCCATCACGCTCGCCACCGGCGCGGCCACCGTCACCCCCGGATCCTGGCACACGGTCCGGCTGGAGGCGTTCGGCTCGACGCTGCGCGGCTTCGTGAACGACGTGCAGGTGGTCTCCGCCACGGACACCTCGTTCAGCTCGGGACGCGCCGGCCTGGCCGGCTACTACGCCAGCGCCACCTTCGACGACGTGCTGGTCACGGACCTCGGCGGCCCCACGGCCTCGCCCACCGTCCCCACCATCCCGCCGGGAAGCTGCCTGCCCCCGTCCGGATCCCCCACCGGCTTCGCCTCCGTCAACGCCTGGGGCCAGAACGGCACCACCGGCGGCGCGGGCGGTCCCACCGTGGCGGTGGACACGGCGGCCGAGCTGATCGCCGCGATCGGCCAGGAAGGCCCGCTCACGGTCTGCGTGCTCGGCACGATCACCGTCCCGGCCGGCATGCACAACGTGGCCTCCGACAAGACCATCCTCGGTGTGGGGTCCACGTCCGGCATCACCGGTGGCGGGCTCAACATCGGCCTGCCCGCCGACGACTCCGTGACCTCGCCGCCCCCGAACGCCGTGCACAACGTGATCATCCGCAACCTGTCGTTCCGCGGGGCCACCGACGACTCGATCAACGTGCAGATGTTCAGCCACCACGTCTGGATCGATCACAACGACCTGGCCGACGGGTACGACGGGCTGATCGACATCAAGCGCGGGTCGTCGTACGTGACCGTCTCCTGGAACCACACGCACGACCACACCAAGAACATGCTGCTCGGGCACGACGACGGGAACGCGGCGCAGGACGTGGGGCGGTTGAAGGTCACCTACCACCACAACTGGTTCGACGGGACGCCGCAGCGGAACCCGCGGGTGCGGTTCGGGGAGCCGGTGCACGTGTTCAACAACTACTACTTCTACAACACCGATACCGGGGTGGCCTGCCAGGCTGATGCCGGGTGCCTGGTCGAAGGGAACTACTTCGAGCGGGTGGAGGAGCCGGTGACCAACTCGTACGCGGGGCCGGGTGGGCGGTGTGTCGCGCGGAACAACGTGTTCGTGGACGAGTCGGGGGCTCCTGACTGTGGCGGGGCTGTGCAGGAGGCGTCGGCGTACTACTCGTACACGGTGGCCGACCCCAGCTCCGTGAAGGCGACGGTCATGGCCGGCGCCGGCGTCGGCAAGCTCTGAAACAGGGCTCCGGGTGTAAAGGCTCGGGCCGGGGCGCTCCAGGGCTCCGGGCAGCGCTCCAGCTCAAAGCTTGGGCCTCCGCTTGGCGGCGCTACGCGCATTCAGGCTCCGGGCTGCGCCCTGCGGGGGAGCCGAGCTCCCCCACACCCCCTAGCCGGGGGCCTTCCGGCCCCCGGCCCCCCGGCCTTGGCCAAGTTCCGCGTTTTACCCGCTTGCCCTTCGGCGGCGCCATCCAGGAACCCTCCACGTACTACTCGTACACGGGGGCGGCCCCGAACTCGGTGAAGGCGTCGGCGTCGACAAGATTCAAGGAGTTTTCGCCATGACTGTCCGCTTTTCGTTACGGCGCTCGACCATCACGACGGTCCTGCTCGTCACAGCCACCCTGACCTGCCCACCTCCCTCGACCGCGGCGACCATCGCAGTAGTGGACACAGGCCCCGTCGGTTTCGCCGCAGTCAACGCGCTGGGTCAGAACGGCACGACCGGCGGCGCCGGCGGCCCCACGGTCACGGCCACCACGACCGCCCAGTTCCTCGACTACATCGCCCGCCCCGGCCCGTACATCATCCAGGTCAGCGGCACGATCACCCTCCCCACGGGCTCGTCCGACGGCATGCACGACGTCACGTCCGACAAGACCATCATCGGCCTCGGCAGCACGGCCCGCCTGGTAGGCGGCGGCCTCAACATCGGCCTCCCCGTGGACGACGACGTCACCTCACCACCCGCTGAGGCCGTCCACAACGTCATCATCCGCAACCTGTCCCTGTCGGGTGCGACCGACGACCTGATCAACGTGCAGATGTTCAGCCACCACGTCTGGATCGACCACAACGACCTGTCCAACGGCGACGACGGCGCGATCGACATCAAGCGGGGCTCCGACTACGTGACCGTCTCCTGGAACAGGTTCCACGACCACGACAAGACCCTGCTCCTGGGCCACGACGACGACAACGGCGCACAGGACGTCGGCCGCCTGCGCGTCACCTACCACCACAACTACTTCGACGGCTCCGACCAGCGCCACCCCCGCGTGCGCTTCTCGGAGCTGACCCACGTCTACAACAACTACTACCGGGACAACAGCTACGGCGTCGCCTCCACCTACGACGCGAAGATCCTGATGGAGGGCAACTACTTCTTCAGCGTCAACAACCCCGGACGGGTGGAGTTCAGCGGCGACCTGGGCCGCATCGTCCAGCGCGACAACATCCTCGTCGACTGCAACCACGAGATCGAGACCCGCGGCTCCGTCCCCGAACCCCGCACCCTCTACCCGTACACCGCCGACCCGGCCTCCAGCGTCCCGACCGTCGTGCCGGCGGGCGCAGGCGTCGGCAAGATCTGAGGAGCCCTCACCATGCCAGCCCTCTTCCGTGGCCCGGCCGTCGCGGCGGCCCTGCTCATCACGGCCCTAACCCCCATCTCCGCCACCACCACCTCAGCCGCCCACGCATCCTCAGCGACTGCCACCACCACGTCAGCCATCACCACCACCGCCGCAGAGACGACCCCCATCGGCTTCGCCTCGGTCAACGCCCTAGGCCAGAACGGCACCACCGGCGGCGCAGGCGGCACCGAGGTCACCATCACCACCGGCGCCCAACTCCAGGACTACGCAGGCCGAGCCGGCCCCTTCATCCTGCGTATCTCAGGCCGCATCCAGATCAGCGACATGATCACCGTCGTCGCCAACAAAACCATCATCGGCCTCGGCACCACCGCCGAGATCACCGGCGGCGGCCTCCAACTGGGCTCCACCACACGCCCCGGCAACAACGTGATCATCCGCAACATCAAGTTCACCAACGCCGACGACGACTCCATCAGCGTCACCAACAAGGCCCACCACGTCTGGATCGACCACAACGACCTGTCGAACGGCTACGACGGACTCCTGGACATCAAGCGCGAGTCCAACTACGTCACCGTCTCCTGGAACAAGTTCCACAACCACAGCAAGACCACCCTGGTAGGCCACTCCGACACCTACACCGCCGACATCGGCAAACTGAAGGTCACCTACCACCACAACCTCTTCGACGGCACCGACCAGCGCCACCCCCGCGCCCGCTTCGGCGACCCCATCCACGTCTTCAACAACTACTACCGAAACAACTCGATGTACGGCATCGCCTCGACCCAGAACGCAGGCGTCCTCGTGGAAGGCAACTACTTCGAAAACGTCGCCCACCCGACCCATGTCGGCTACGCCGAAAGCGACCCAGGCCGCCTGGTAGAACGCAACAACCTCTACATCAACTCCGGCACCCCGGAATCATCCGGCACCGTGGCGGAACCCTCCACCTACTACCCGTACACCCTCGACGCCCCCTCCACCGTCCCCGCCAAAGTCCAGGCCGGCGCCGGCACCGGCAAACTCTGACCGCCACTGAACTCGCTACACGAGTCCGGGCTCCGGTCAGCGCCACAGCCAAAAGCTCGGGCCTACGCCTGAGGCAGTGCTACGCGCATTCAGGCTCCGGGCTGCGCCCTGTGGGAGAGCCGAGCTCCCCCACAGCCCCTTGCCGGAGGCCTCCCGGCCCCCGGACCCCCGGCCTGGTCCGAGTCCCGTTACTTCGTTACGTGGGCCCGAGCCGGTCCAATTGCCGGCAGCGCCTGCGAGCATTGCGCCATGATCACACCGTTCGACAAGGACCATGCCGAGCTGGCCGAGATCGGCGGCTGCATCACCTACGTCCATGGCTTGACGCCGAAAGAAATAGCGATCCGGCTCGGCGGTCGTCTTGAGGACTTCAAACCGGCGACCTTCAAGCAGCTGTGCGGCAGCAGTTCATCCGGGGCGCTCCTCGGCATCACAGTCGTCGGTGACTGGGTGATGATCGTCGAGATGCGGGCACCGTGCTCGGCATCACCACAGACATCGTCACGCGCTTGTCCGCAGGCACCCGCCTGGTCTCCCACTATTGCCTCGACATCAAAGCCCTCGACTACTTCTACTGGCTTGAGGATGGAGAGCTCCGGTTCTGCTTCATCGCACAGGAGGGCTACATGGAGCCAGTGCCGGCCGAGCTCGTAGAAACCATGAACGAGATTTACGCCCGCTACCCACCGCTCGTCGACCCCCATAGAGGGCCGATGTTCCTTCTGGCCGAGCACCTCACCGGGATCAAGCTGACGCCTCGGCTGCTGGAGGAAGCTACCTACCTGTGTGGAGTCGTCCCCGAACCCGAAGAGGACATCATCGCCTGGTAGTGGGCCGTACTCCGCCCTGCCGGTTTGCGCCCGCGCTGATGCGATCCTGGGGCACACGGTCAGGGGCGCTGAGCTCGCAAATCGTTCCAGTAATAGCCGCAGCTGGGAGGGGGTGGGCCCTCGAAGGTGCGAAGAGGGTCGATCTGCAGATCGGCCAAGTGTTGATCTTGCGTCAGGGCGTGGTAGGCCACGGCCTCGTTGATCGCGGTAGCCATATCGGGCGCCTGTACAACCCACGTGTATGGCGCTTCACCGTCAAATCGTTCAGTACCGGCGACAGTCACGGTGAAGGTCTTCACGTAATCCACTCTGTCTTCATGGGAATGCGCATCCGAGTTGGCGCGGATGGCATGGATAACAGTGCTGGTGTGGCTAGCGCAAATTATATGAACGCCATGGTAGTGGAAGCGTCATGGCAGCCGCTTCACGCCTCACTGACATCCGTCTCTGCTTGTAGCATGTCCACTCATTGCCGACTTGCCTAACGAGGCCCGGGAACATCTCCGGATTTGAGGGCCTTCGTAGAAATTGCCTGCCCTTGATGTGTATAAATGCCATTTATCCGGCGATGGCCGCGCGGCGGAACAAGTCTGCGGGCATTTCCTCATCGAGCCGCCAGGTAATACCCATCGGCCGCTCGCCGCGGTGCTCTACGTAGCGGACCTTGCCATGGAAGACAAAGGCCTCCGGGTGGCCGAGCTCGTTTTCCTTACGCTCGCGGGTGAACAGCAGCACGTGGCTACCCTCCGCCATATGGTTCTGGTAGCGGCGACCAGTGGCCGAGGTGGCGCTGGTCCGATTCTGGGATTCCCAGTGGAAGAGACGCGAGGTAAGGGCGTAGTCGCGGTACATGGTCTGCGGCGAGAATTCCTTCTCGTTCTTCTGCAAGGTGACGAAGAGAGCGTCGCACTGGGCGGCGGGGCTCCAGGCAACGCCTTCGCGCATAGTGGAGGGCACCAGGCCGCCTACCGAGGCCCAGCCGATGGCGGCGAGTACCTCGTCGGTGGAGTAGCGGGCGTTGACTGCCAGCGGCACACCGTCAACCTCCACCGGCTTGGCCACATATCGTGGCCGGTCGATACCGTAGGCGAGTACCTGCTTGATCTCATCGCAAAGCGCCGCTTCGCCGCGCAGTTGGTCCAGCGCCTCGTCATAGGAGGCGAACCCACCCCCATCGCGCCAGAACGAAAAGAACAACATCCGAGCGAAGGCCTGATCGGCTGAGGACATCGTCGCGTAGCGAGGGCCATCCGGCTGAAGCAGCCGAGCGTAGGACTCGCCACGGGCTCGATCGTCCACGTGCAGCAACGCGCGGACGCGTCGTCCCAGCTCCTCTTCCAGCGGCGAGACTTGCCCGGCCAACAGTCCTGTACGGCGCAGTAGCGAAGTCCAGTAGCGCCGATTGCGGTAAAGATCGCTGATGTCGCGCCCGCTCTCCTCCAGATATCTGATGAGCGACAGCTCCGCGAGAGAGCGGATTTCCTGCGACAGCGTGTTCACCGTCGCCCCGAGTTGAACCTTGAGATCGGCCAGCAGCCTCTCTTTGGTCACCCGGTCCAGCACGATCTGGCTCCCCGACGGGAGCAGCGGGAAGTCGTCCTTGGCCTGCTTGTCCAAGCGCCCTCTGGAGAATCCGGTCAGCGCTTGGAACCGGTTGGCAAACCGGTACTCCTTACGGTGTTGCCCAACAAAGTCGAGCACCGTCAGAACGTCCTTCTCCGGCGTACGACGGAGCCCGCGGCCAAGCTGCTGCAGGAAGATCGTGGCACTCTCGGTGGGCCGCAGCATGAGCAGGGTGTCAACATCGGGTACGTCCAGACCCTCGTTGAACAGATCCACCGCGAACAGGAACCTGATTTCCCCATCGGCGAGCGCTCGAAGTGCCGCCTTGCGGGTGCCGTCCTCCGTCGAGCCATCCACCGCCTGTGACGGCAGCCCATGTTTGGTGAAGAACTCAGCCATGTAGTGCGCATGCCGAACCGAAACACAGAAGCCCAGCCCGCGTACCGTCTCCAGGTTGCTCACCTTGTCGCGCACCGCGTTGAACACCAGCCGGGCACGGGCGTCGTCGCCGGTGAAGACGTTGTCGAGAGCGGAGGCGTCGTAGGAGCCGCGCGTCCACTTCACTCCGGACAGGTCGGTGCCGTCGTTGATCCCGAAGTAGTGGAACGGGCACAGCAAATCGGCATCCAACGCATCCCACAGCCGCAGCTCGGAGGCGATCCGCCGGTCGAAGAACTCATCCTGTACCCACGTGCCATCCGACCGCTCCGGCGTCGCGGTCAGGCCGAGCAGCTCTTTCGGCTTGAGATGGTTGATGATCTGCCGATAGGTCGGTGCGGCGGCGTGGTGGAACTCGTCGATCACCACCACATCGAAGTGCTCCGGGTCGAACTCCAGGATCCGGCGGGTTAGCGACTGCACGCTGGCGAACACATGCCGCCAGTGCCGCGACTTCTCCTCTCCGACATGCAGCTCACCGAAGTCCGGTACGGCCAGCACCTGCCGATACGTGCGCATGGCCTGAGCCAGGATCTCCCGCCGATGCGCCACGAACAGCAACGACGGCTGCCGGCCCAGCCGCTGCTGCAGGTTGCGGTAGTCGAACGCGGCCACCACGGTCTTGCCCGTGCCGGTCGCGGCAACCAGAAGATTGCGGTGCCGGTCATGGATGGTGCGCTCCCGGTCGAGATCGGCCAGCATCTCGCGCTGGTGGTCGAAGGGATGCGGTACCAGCTCAGGGATGTCGAACAACTGCTTGCCCGCCTGGGAGCGGGCCAGCGCCTCATCGAGGCGATCGGCATCGGTCGCTGGGTCGTAGGGCTCGAACTGGGACCGATTCCAGTAGGAGTCGAAGGTCGCCTCGAACTTGTCCAGCAGCCGCGCGGTGGTCACCGACGACAATCGAACGTTCCACTCCAGCCCGTCCAGCAGTGCCGCGCGGGAAAGGTTGGAACTGCCGACATAGGCGGTGTCGAAGCCGGTACGGCGGCGTAGCAGCCAGGCCTTGGCGTGCAACCGGGTGGAGTTACGCTCGTAACTGATCTTCACCTCGGCGCCGAAATCGTTGACCAGCCGGTCCAGCGCCCGCCGCTCGGTCGCCCCCATATAGGTGGTTGTGATCACCCGCAGCGGTACGCCCCGACGCCGTAGCTCGGCAAGCGGCTTCTCCAGAATGCGTAGTCCCGACCACTTCACGAATGCGCACAGCAGATCCACGCGGTCGGCACTCGCCAACTCGGCCCCCAGCTCGTGCGCCAGGTTCGGGTCCTCGCGGGCGTTGGTCAGCAGGGCCGCTTCCGAGAGTGACGTCAGTGGCCGACGCGGAGCGGCTTCTCCCGGGATGTCTTGCACGATCGATAGGAGCTGGCTCGGTCCCTCGGCAACCGTGTCAGGTTCGGTGAGCAGCGCCAGTAGCCGGTTGGCCAGTGCTACCTGCTGGTCAGGGTGTCCCTTCAGCTCAGCGAAGGCCCGCGCCGCCGTTTCGCCGACGAAACGGCCGAGCAGATGGGCCACCTCCTCGACGTCGATCCTCGACACCTCGACCAGGTGGCCAGCCTGCCGCCAGGCGTTGATCTTCGCGTCGAGCGTGCCGGTGAGCAAGGAGTCGTAGAGACCCAGGATCGGAGCGTCGGTCATCTCATGCCCTCAGGGACGTTGGAAGATCACATGTCTAGCTGATGCCGACCAGGATGACAAGAGACCGCCAGGCACGTTCATCCGCGATCGCGCGTACCAAGGAGAAGCCTGGGGGGAGTGCCTCGGGACTCGGGGACAGCTCGTGGATGCGATGCGAAGTGCACCAACGACCTGGGAAAACGGCTGTGGTGGTGCCGGTGGAGGAGCCGCTGCGGTGCGCATGCATGCGGAGGCGACGAGCGCACGCTGAGATCAATCGAAGAAGTCAAACTCTCCTGCACGGATCCCGGCCAGGAAGGCTTGCCATTCGGCCTTGGTATAGACGATCACCTTGCCTTGAAGCTTGCTGTGTCGGACGGCCACGCGATCGGACCCGTCCTGAAGCGGGCCGGCCTCCACGCAGTTCCCACCGCCATCGGCGCTGTAGCTGCTGATGTGCCAGGCGATCTCAGGTGTGGTCATGACCGAGTGGCTCCATCTCTAGGCGTCGGCGAGACTCTCCTTGGCTGCCGCGATCAGCCTCCGTGAGTCCTCGATGCTGAGCGCATTGCGCTGAATGCGGTCATATTTCAGCTTAAGCCCGTCGGCGGTTTCTCCTTCGACGTAGATCGCGCCGGCTGGGGTGGGAACGTACGCCACAGCGGGGAAGGGCTGGGGCAACCCGAAGATGCGGAACGCGCCGTCGGGGCTGGCATGAGCACCTGCCTGCAGTGGAAGAACCCGGATCTCGATGTTGGGCGCGGAGGTGGACTGCGCGAGATGGGCCAGTTGCCTGCGCATGATCTCTGGCCCGCCGATCGGGCGGCGGAGAACGCATTCGTCCAGGATCGTAAAGAGGCGAGGACCGTCGTTGGTCAGGATCCCCTGTCTGGTGAGGCGGAACTCGACCCACCGGTTGACCTGCTTGTCTGATGCGTCCGGGTCCTCGGCGCGGATAACGGCTTCCATGTACTCGCGAGTCTGGAGGAGTCCGGGGATCACCAGAGTGTCGAAGGACGTGATGCTCTCGGCGCGGGCTTCCAGCCAGGCGTAGTCCACGATGCCGAGGGACACGTCACCCGAGTAGTCGTCCCACCAACCGTTCTGCCATACGTCCCGGCTGAGGCGGACCAGGCCGTCGCGTGCCTGGGGCGCTGTGACGCCGTACAGGTCGAGGAGGGCGAGGACGTCAGGGGTGCGGGCCGGGTAGAGGCCGGCCTCGAAGCGGCTGACCGTGGATCCGTCGCGCTGGAGGTACTCACCGGCCTCCTTGAGGGTGAGGCCGGCGCGTTCGCGTAGCTCTCGCAGGTGCTTGCCGAGCCATTGGGCTCGGAGCGTCACTCCGCGCTTCCCGCTCATGGTCACCACCTCGATCGGCTGTCCCGAAGGCTACACCTGCAACATGCAGCTCAGAGCTATTCAGTTTTTCGCTATGCAAGTTTGCACAGCGCATGTCAGTATCGGATCGATTGCTCAGCGTGACATCGATGCGGTTTCGTGTGGCGGCGGACGCCACCGGCGGTGGCGAAGGGCGGGACGATGAACGGGATGACGTGGCGGGGCGACTTCCCCGGCGAGTGCGTACAGCTGGCGAACGTGCGACGGCTTGCCAATGCCCTGCTCCAGGACTCCCAGGTCCGTGATGATGCGATCTCGTGCCTGGTCGAGCTGGCCGGCAACGCGATCCTGCACACCAGATCGGCGCGCAGTGTCTTCACGGTCGGGATCTGGTCGGCCGGGGCCGGTGCCCGGGTCGCGGTTAAGGATGCCGGAGGCTGGGATGAGCCAGTGCTTCGCTCAGGCAGTCAGGGAAATCTGGCCGAAGGTGGCCGAGGGCGCGCCATCGTTGTCGCGCTCGCCGGAAGGCTTGGGGTTTCGGGAGACGAGGAAGGGCGGGTGGTGTGGGCGGATCTGTGGCGCGAGGGCGATGGCGCGCAGGTCGACCCGGTTGGCGCGGGCATGTGGGAGGAAGTTCCGCTGCTGGGGACGGCCTGTAGCCGCTGTTGGGCATCGAGCGGTCGTCCGTTCCGCACGATCTACTCTGCGGTCGGGGTGGGAGGCGACCCGCGTCATGGCTGACCAGGACTGGCATGGCTCTCACCCGGTGCCGTTCGAGGACGGGTATCAACGTCTCGCCTGGCGGGCGCCGCGCGGCCGGACGCGGCGGGTGCGGGTGCGCGACCACACATGCGAGTGCATGTCCGTGATCTATGAGCTCTGCCAGGCGGGTGGACTGATGTTCATCCAGCGTACGGTTCGGTCCGATGGCGGAGAGGAACGGCACGAGACGGCGTGGCTCGCATGCGCTCAGGCGAAGCGCCTCTGGGGCCTTCTTCTGGATGGGCGTGTCGGATGATCGGTGGTTGGGCCATCCAGGACATCCTCGGCTTGGGCCGAGGCGAGCGGTGAGATCTGGGCACAACTGCCTGCGTGACTGACCCGACGAGGCCCTTCTCCCGCATCAAGATCCGTACTGGCGCTCTGGTGTTCTGCGGCCAGCAGGTCGCGCTGATCCGCCGTGACCGGCCGTCCGGCTCGCACTACACCACGCCCGGCGGCAACGTACACACTGGAGAAGACCTCCTGGACGCACTGAGCAGGGAACTCGCTGAGGAACTTGAGCTCGACCTCGCCGACGCGACCTCACCCGAGCTGTGCTGGATACAGGACTCGATGGTCACCCGGCCCGGCCCCACCCCGCCTCCACGCAAGATTCACATGACCTTCCGCTGTCACATCGTCCCGGAGGTGCGAGCCCGGCTCGCCACCGTCGAATACGACGAACTCCCGGGTGGTGGCAGCGAGCCGGGCATCGTCGAGTGGATCGACTACCAAAAGGCCGTTGAACTGCCGCTTTATCCTCTGATCGGCAGGGCTGTGAGCGCGCTGCCCGCGCCCGATGCCCCCGCCGGGAATCCCTACCTGCCCTCCATCACCGACGAGAACTACACCTGGCGATAGGCCGCCCGTGTCCTGCCCTACATGTGCCCTGGACGCAGTTCCCGCGGAGTTGGCATCCCTGAGCATCTCGCTGATCGATCTTGACAGGTGCGCAACCGGGCGGCTCGTGTTGCAGGATGTGAAGGGTGGCAGTGATTCCTTCCGGGCGCTCTCCGAAGCCGCCCGCGCCGGCCATTGGATTCACCGTCTCATTCATCCGGACCTACATCCGCGGCAGGCTCTGAGTCCGAAGGGCGGCCCGGCAAGGTCTATGGCCGCTTTCCTCGAAGGGCCCGGGGCATCACACTCCGGGTATGGAGACGCGGCGCATCGGTACGATCCTCGCGATTCTGCTGACGATCATCTACCTGGCCTACATCGTGATCATCCCGCTGGGCCTGGTGACGCACCGGCTGGAGGTGCACGAGGTGGCGCTGGCGGCGGCCTTGCTGGTCGGGGTGTGGTTCGCGGCCTCGTCGTACTCCATCACCGACTTCTCGATCGGCGCCGGCGGGGTGAGTGCGAGGCTGGACAGGACCGAGGCCAAGCAGCGGGCGCTGGAGTCGGAGCTGCGGGCGCTGCAGGTGGCGCTGAGCGGGCTGGTGACCAAGTACGAGTGGGATCATCTGCGGCGGCTCGCCGGTGAGGGGCCGGTGCCCGCCCGCTTCCGGCAGGACGGGAAGCTGCAGCTCGAACTGGAGCGGCTGGACGCCATGGGGTTCGTGGAGCCGGTCGATTCGAAGCGCGGGCTCAACGCGATTCGCGATGACCACGGGCATGCCTACGACGAGTTCGACCTGGCGGGATATGTCAGGATCACGAAGGCGGGGCGGGAGTACCTGCGGTTGCGGGAGAACTTGTGAGCGTTCCTCTGCCTCGCCAGGGATCCGGCTACGAGCGGCCAGATCTTCGCGGTCAGGTCCATGTCGGCCGCTCCGCGACACCAGCCTGGAAGGCACGATCGCCGTCGTGTCAGTGGCCGCGTCAGAGCGGTGACGGCCCGGTATCAGAGCGTCCGGCGATGGTGGATGCCACGAAGACACGACAGTCGGAACGGAGCACCCGCCATGTCCCTCACCCTGACCCACCAGGACAAGATCACCATGCGTACCGCCGCCTGGGGCTCGATCTCGCTGATGGCCGCCGCCGACGCCGCCGGCAAGCCGCACCGGGCCGCCACCGACGGCTCCATCGCGCTGGCCTCGGCGACCGGCCTGACCGGGCACGTGCTCGCCGAGTGGCCCAAGGGCGTGAACCTGCGCGGCAAGTCCGTGGCCGAGCTCGCCGACGTCGTCCTGCCGTCCCTGACCAGCGCCATGCGCCTGCTCAACAAGCAGGACCCGGCCGAGGCCGTGAACTTCCGCCGCACCGTCATCGTCGCCGTCGAGGCCGCCGCCCGGACCCACCTGGGTGCGCCCCGCCCGCCCGTGGCCGAGATGCTCCGCAAGATCACCGCGGCCCTCGACGCCGCCTGACGCCCTGCTCATCGGCATAACGCGGGCATAACCACTTCTGGTGACGGCCGGGTTATGAGCCGCCCGCTGGACTACCTCCCCGACGGCCGGGATCCGCCCGGCCCGCTCGTTCGGGGGAACGTCCGTGACAACCACCCTGACCCGGCCACGCCTTCAGGAGGGCGCCACCCGTTCCGGGTACCGGGTGTTCGGGTGCGTGCTCGTCCTCGCCGCCGCACTGCGCGTGCTGGTCATGCTCGGGTACGACACCGCGCAGCTCTACTGGTACGACTCGTTCACCTACCTCGACACGGCCGTGCACCTGCGGCCCCAGGGCGCCTTCCACCCCGCCGGGTACTCGTGGTTCCTGTGGGCCCTGCGCCCCTTCCACAGCGTGGAGCTGGTGGCGGGGATCCAGCACGCGATGGGGCTCGGCGTCGCGGTGCTGCTGTACGTGCTGCTTCGCCGCTGGTCGTTGCCCGGCTGGGCGGCGACGGTGGCCACGGTGCCGGTGCTGTTCGACCCGTCCTTCGTCCGGCTGGAGCACGCCGTTCTGTCGGACCTGCAAGTGATCTTCCTCGTCACGGCCGCGCTGCTGGCCCTGCTGTGGCGTCCCACCGGACAGCTCTCCACCAGGGCGGCGGTCGCGGCGGGGCTGCTGCTCGCGCTGGCCGGGCTGACCCGCACCGCCGCCGTGCCCCTGCTCGGCCTGGCCGCCCTCTTCCTGCTGGCGCGCCGCACCTCGTGGCGGCGGGTGGTGCCGTTCGTGCTGGCGGGCGGGCTGCCCCTGCTGGCCTACGCCGGCTGGTACGCCCAGCACCACGGCAGGTTCGCCCTGAGCGGCTCCGACGGAGTGGCGCTCTGGGCCCGGACCATGACGTTCGCCGACTGCTCGCGCATCCAGCCGCCACCCGACCTGGCCCCGCTCTGCCCAAACGGCACCGTGCTCGACGCCGCCTCCGAGTACGTCTGGGCCCCCGGCTCCTCCCTCAACCGCCTGCCCGGCGACCGGTTCGCCCACAACGACCGGGCCAGGTCGTTCGCCGTCGCCGCGATCGCCGCCCAGCCGTTCGACTACCTGCGCGAGGTGGTCGAGGACACCGCGCTCGCCTTCACCTGGCAGCCCGTCGCCCACCCCAAGCGGGTCAGCGCGCACACGACCTTCCCGCGCGGTTCCTGGCCGCTGCCCGAGCAGCACGCCCTCATCGGCAAGGTACGCGGCGAGTACGACTCGGACATCCGCGGGATGCGGTCGGTCGAGCCGTTCGCGTCGGTGCTGGCCGCCTACCCGTATCCCTGGCTGCTGCACGGGCCCGTGTTCGGGGTGCTGCTGGTGGCGGGCGGGGCGGGCGCCTTGCGGCGGGGGCGGAGGGCCGCGCTGCTGCCGTGGTCGTTCGCGATGTTCCTGCTGGTCGCGCCGGTGGCGGCGCTCGACTTCGACCATCGGTACGTGTTGCCGGCGATCCCGTTCGCGTGCCTGGCGGCCGCGCTCGCTCTGCGGCGCGACACGTGAACGCTAGTATGGAGCGTGACACGGAGTATATGGTGACTTGTATGGCGACTAAGAAGATTACGGTGACGATTCCCGAGGACCTTCTTGAGGAGATCCGCGTGGACGCGGCGGAACGAGGGCTGTCGGCCTACGTCGCGGAGGCGCTCCGCGCCAAACGCGACCGAGATCGGCTGCGCGAGCTGGTGGGCTGGCTGGAAGAGGAATACGGTCCTGTCGCCGATGACGAGCGCGCTGCGGCGATGGCGGAACTCGAAGATCTGGATGCCGAGCATGCGCGCCGCCGCACCGGCGACATGCGTAGCGGGGGAGAGGCTGCGTGAGGAAGCGTGGTGGTGAGCACGGGCAGCCATCTCTGCGCGTGTTCGTGCTCGACTGCCAGGCGCTGTCCTTGGCCGTGAAGGGTGACAGGAAGCTGATTGCCATGCTCGACCTCGCGGCGCGGGGGGAGGCGGACGTGGTGACGTCCCCGATGACGGTGGTCGAGGCGTACGACGGACGGATCACCGAGCAGCGCTGGGACTGGGTGCTCTCCCGGCTCAACGTCGTCGGCATCGGCAAGGACGAGGCTCGCCAGGCCCGGCGGCTCCTCTCGGACGCCGGACTGCACGGCCACAAGTACGCGATCGATGCAGTGCTTGCCGTAATCGCCCGACAGCAGAGGGGGCAGGTGACCATTTTCACCTCCGATGTGGACGACCTGGAAAAGCTGGTTCCGGAATCGATCGTCGTCAGAAAAGTGTGATCCCGGGAACGTCCAGGTCGCGGCTGTGACGCCGCCGCAGAGCCGATCCATCGTTCTTATGCTCGGTGCCGGCAGCGCGGAAGACAGTCAGCGCTTCGGACGCACTCCGATCAAGGTCTCGCGGAAGCCGCGCTCGCACGGCAGTAGCTCGGCGGAGTAATCGGTCGCTTTCCGGTGGGGTGCGCTGTTAGCGTGCCGCGGTGGATCTCTTCTCACGGTCGTGGGCGGCGTTGCGTACGGCGGTCGCCGAGCTTCCCGGCGAGGACTTCGAGCGGCCGTCCGGTTGCGCCGGCTGGCTCGTCCGGGACCTCGCCTGCCACCTGGTCATCGACGCGCAGGACGTCCTGATCACCCTGGCCACCCCCGAGGACGGGGAACCGACCAGGAACGCGGTGACCTACTGGGACCTCCTCGACGAGCCTCCGACCGGCGACGACCCGCTCGACGCGCTGATCGTGCGCCTCGCCGCCGCCTACCAGGAGCCGCGGCTGCTCAAGTTCCACCTCGACGACGTGGGGGCGGCGGCCGGGCGTGCCGCCGCGCTGGCCGACCCGGCCGCCCGGGTCGGGACCAAGGGCCAGGTGCTCACGGTGGGCGACTACCTGTCCGCGTACGTCATGGAGTGGACGCTGCACCACCTCGACCTGATCGCCCACCTGCCGCACGTCCCCGGGCCGCCCGCCGAAGGGCTGTCCCGTGCCCGCGCGATGCTGGAGGAGCTGGCCGGGGCGGCGTTCCCCGCGGCGTTCTCCGACGCGGACGCGCTGCTCGTCGGCACCGGGCGGCGGGCGCCGGCCGCCGAGGAGCGGGCCGCGCTCGGCGAGCTGGCCGGGAGGCTGCCCCTCGTCCTCGGCTGAGCGGGCTCAGCGGCGCAGGTCGCGCAGGGCCAGGCCCAGCCACGCGTACGGCAGCGGCGACATCGCCAGCCAGAACTGGTGCGCCTGGTCCCAGTAGCCGAACCCGCACGTCGGCGGCCAGAGCCTGACCTGCTCCGGCAGCAGGATGGTGGCCAGCACCAGGCCGAGCTGCACCACCACGGCCGCCATGGCGGCCTGGCGGCCCGAGGCGAAGCGGACGGCCGTGGCCGCCGCCGCCAGCGCGATGCCCAGGCAGGCGGCCATCTCGATCAGCAGGTCGCCGACAGGGAAGAGAGTGCCGTCCGGCAGCCGGGACAGGGCGTAGCTGAACGCGCCCAGCCAGACCGCCACCGCCGTTCCTCCTGCCAGCAGGCAGCGCAGCGACTGGCGTACCCAGCGGGGGACCGCCGTCGCGCCGAGGTCGGCGGACATGGCGTCCACCAGGGCGAAGGCTACGGCCGAGCCGAGCAGGGTGCCGGAGACGCGCATCAGCAGGAGCGCGTCCTGGCCCGCCAGCGGCTCCCCGGCGTTCGTCAGGGACAGCACGCCCGCGACGAAGGCCGTGACGAGCGCCAGCGGGGCCCAGTCGATGGCTCTGGCCAGCGGGGGGATCAGGGGGATCGCCGTGCGCCACCTGGCGAGGCGGGGGGTGTCCGGCGCGAGGGTGTCGTCAACGGCGGGTCTCGTCGTGGTGGGCAGGGTCAGCGACATGGGTTCGCTCCTCTCCGCGCGTCATGCGTGCGCTCCAGTCCGAGCAGGGGGAGGGCCTGGTCGATGGTCGTGGTGGGGTTCGTCAGCGTGGCCCAGTTGGCGTGGACGCGCTCGCGGGCGCCCGGAGTGGCCAGCAGGCGCTCGGCGTAGCCGACCTCGGCGGCGCTCCAGTCGGCCAGGAGCCGGGTGCCGTAGCCGTCGTCCAGGCGGTACTCGCGTGGCAGTTCGGGAGGGGAGACCTGACCGATGATCCAGAGCGTCACGATCGTGCGTGCCTGCCCGCTCGCGTCGCACCTGTGCCTCGGATCGCCTCCGCCGCGCAGGCCCGTGGCCCACAGCGCCACCTCCTGGGCGAGGATGAAGCGCTGGTCCGGGTGCCCCCAGGTCATCCCTGGCCTGATCTTGTAGGTGTCCCAGTCGGCGCCGTACGACCAGGTCGAGGTGAGCTGCTCGACGCGGGGCACGCGCGCCCGCAGCGCCGGGGGCAGCACGTTCGCCGCCGGGAGCACGGCCTGCTCCCAGAGCGGGATCCAGGACTCGTACCCCTGGTAGGCGCAGTAGGTGATGCCCTGCCGGGCCGAGCAGCGGTGGGCGCCGGGGCCGAAGTAGCGCTCGCGTACCCGGGGATCCACGTCGTCCAGGTCGACCCAGCCCGCCCGCGGCATGGACACCGGTGGCGTGGACGTCGCGGCGGCCCCCGACGGCACCGCGACGCCCACCGCCGCCACCAGGGCGAGGGCGGGCGCGAGCCGTGCCCGGTGCCGGAGCAGGGCGAGGGCGGCGCAACCGGCCACGAGCGCGAGCACGTACAGCAGATGGATCCCGGACGGGCGGTCCGGCCAGTCGGTCTTGTGCACCTGCATCACCGGCAGCAGCCAGGCGGCCGGGCCGTTCTGGGCGTTCGTGAAGATCAGGTAGCCGAGCACGGCCACCACCATCGGCCCCGCGATCAGCCACCGCGCCCACCGTCCGACGGCGACCCCCAGCGTGGCGGCGAACATCGCGGTGGCGACCGCGGTCAGCGGCTCCCACACGTCGAGCCGGCCCGCCGCCGGGCCGCCGAGCGTCCTGATCGCCAGGTAACCGCCGACGGCCACCGCCGCGGCCAGGCCCGCGACGAGCGGCGTGGCCAGCAGGATCGCCCGGGTCCTGTGTCCGGCCCGCCCCGGCAGGGCCGCCAGGCTCTCCGGCATCCCGTGGCGGCCGTCGCGCGAGGCGGCCAGGCTCGCCACGACCAGCACCACCCCCGCCAGGCAGGCGGACAACCCGGACGCGTTCACCGGGTCGATGCCCAGGTGGGGCTGCTGATCGCGGCTGAGATAGGTCTGTGTGGCCAGCACGAGCACGGTCGCGCCCCACACCAGCGGGTGCCCGGCCAGCCTGCGGGCCTCGAACAGGAACAGCGCCCGCGTCACACGCCCGCTGCCCGGCCGTGCGCCGGTGCTCGCCGTCATGCCGCCGCCTCCTCTCCGAGCAGCATCAGATAGCCGTCCTCGACCCCCGGCGGCGTCCCTTCGGCGGCGGGCGGGCGGTCCCCGAGCGTGCGGTACCGCCCGTCCGCGGTGCGCCAGAACACCCGCGACGCCGCCGGCGGCCCGTCCGACAGCCACACCTGCCCGGCCGCGACCCCGGCCAGTTCGCCCGGGGTGCCGTCGAAGACCGCCCGGCCGCCGCGCAGCACGATCACACGCTCGCACAGCGCCGCGACGTCCTCCGTCTGGTGGGTGGACAGCACGACCGCGCGCGTCTCGCCCAGCCGCGACACCAGCGCCCTGAACGACATCCGCTGCTCGGGGTCCAGCCCCACGGTGGGCTCGTCGAGGATCAGCAGGTCCGGCTCGCCGAGCAGCGCCTGTGCCAGCGCCAGCCGCTGCCGCATGCCGCCCGACAGCTTGCGTACCTTTGTCCTGGCCTGTCCGGTCAGGTCCACCTCGGCCAGCACCCGCCGCACCTCCGCGTGCCGTTGCGTGCGGTCGGTCAGCTCCTTCAGGATGGCCACGTAGTCCACCAGGTCGAACGCGGTGAAGTGCGGGTAGAAGCCCGGGTCCTGCGGGAGGTAGCCGAGCCTGCGGCGGAGCGCGGTGCGCTGGGTGGGGATCGCCGGGTCCAGGCCGAACGCGTCCACCGAGCCGGAGTCGGGGGCCAGCGTGGTGGCCAGGCAGCGCAGCAGGGTCGTCTTGCCGGCGCCGTTCGGGCCGAGCAGGCCGGTGACGCCGGTGCCGAGGGTGAGGTCGAGGTGGTCGAGGGCATGCCTGCCGCCGTACGTCTTGGTCAGGCCCGTAATGTGGATCATGAAGTGCTCGCCTTACGGATGCGGAGGATCAGCAGGAGGGCGACCCCGGCGTACCCGAGCTGGGCAGGGGGGCCGAACGCGGCCAGCGGGCCGCTGAGGACGAGGCCCGTGCCGACGATGGCCAGCCACAGCCCGCCCATGGCGAACGCGGCGATCGGCACGGGCAGTCTGCGGGACAGGGCCAGGCAGCCCGAGCCGGCCGCCAGCGAGGGCAGCAGCCAGGCCGCGCTCAGCCCCGGCGGGGCGGGCAGCAGCGGCGCGGCGATCGCGGCCAGCCCGGTCGCGGCCACCAGGACCGCCACCGCCCTGGCCAGGAGCAGGCGCGGGCCGGCCATCGGCGTGGCGGCCATCAGCTCGTGCGCGGGATCGACACGCGGTCCGTACGCCAGCGCGATCCCCGCCAGCGGCAACACCGGCGCCACCACCAGGAACACGGGCATGAGCTCGGGAGCCTCCCGCGCCGCCAGCACCGCGAACGCCAGCGCGGCCACCACCGCGACCAGCCAGGCCCTGCTCATCGTCGGCGTGGCCGCGACCAGCCTGGCGAGGTGGTCGGGCACGCCGCCGTGGCGCAGGATGCGCTCGGCCGGGCTCGGGCGCGGCCCGGGGACGAGGCGGGACTCCAGCCGCCGCCACGAATCCTCCAGCCACCCGGGCTCGTACGGGATGGCCGCCCGGCAGCTCGCGCACCGTTCGAGGTGGGCCTCCACGGACATCGCGGGGGCGGGCTCCAGGGTGCCGGCAAGGTAGCGTTCGCGAAGGTTATCCGGGATGTGCCAGTTCGTCATGACCGCTCCTCACACGATCGGATCTGCCGGTCGGTCATGACAGCTCCTCGCGCAACCGGGCCCTGGCCCGCGCCGCGCGGGACTTGACCGTTCCTTCGGGGATGCCGAGCAGCCGCGCGGCCTCCCTGGTGGTGAGACCGTCCAGGACGGTGGCCTCGATGACCGCGCGCAGCTCGGGGGAGAGCCTGTTCAGCGCGCTGCCGAGGTCGCCGTGCTCCACGCCGAGCAGCACAACCTCCTCGGCGGACCCGATCACGCCGTTCGCGAGGTCGCCGGGATCGACGTCGCCGCCGATCCAGCGGGAGCCGCGCGCACGCAGCGCGGAGACCAGCCGCCGGATCGCGATCGTCCACAACCAGCCCGCGGCGTTGCCGCCGTCGAACCGCCCCGCCGACCGCCACACCGCCAGGAACGTCTCCTGCAGCGCGTCGTCCACCGCGTCAGGGTCGGCGCAGCGCCTGGACAGCCTGGCGCGAAGCCAGGGGGCGTGCCGCTGGTGGAGCAGGCGCAGCGCCGTGGTGCTGCGGGCGGCCACGGCGGCGAGCAGTTCGGCGTCGGTGCTGTCCGCATCGACGTCCGGAGGGTCGGCCGTGCGTCTGCGCCAGAGGTTGAAAGGTCCCACGCCTCTCTCTATCGCGAGGCGCTGGAGATCCGGTTCCCCGGACGGCCGATCAGCCGCGTACGGTCCTGTAGACCCCGTACAAGGACTCGAGACCGCCCACCACCATCAGGACCACGCCGACCTTGGACGGCGTGAAGACGAGGACCGTCTCGTCCGAGCCGAACAGCCACAGCGCCAGCCCGATCGCGAAGGTGATCAGACCGGTGAACAGTGTCTTGAAGGCAGAGGACATGGACGATCCTTCTCGATCGGGACGGGCACACCGAATCTTCAGTAGAAGACCGTAATCAGGCCCGGCCCGCGGGACCTCCTGCCGGTTGAGGAAACGGGACTACATCCTTCGGCCGATCCAGGAGCGTCAGCCCGCGACGGCGCGCTGGGCGATCACCTTGTCGATGCGCAGCCGGACCAGGCACTCGCCAGGGGCGGCGTTGCGCGTGCCGAACTCCTGGGCGCGCCCGTCACCCATGTACCGCCGCCCGATCTCCACCGCCCACACCAGCATCTCCTCCAGGTCGAGCGAGATGGAGGCGCGCCCCTTGATCTGCACGTACGAGTACGGCGGCGTCTGATCGTCCACGCACAGCACGGCCCTGGGGTCGCGGCGCAGCGCCCTGGCCTTGAGGCCCGTCTCGGAGGTGTTGAACACCACCTCGTCGTCGTCCAGCAGAAACCAGATCGGCGTGATGTGCGGCGCGCCGTCGGACAGCGTCACCCCGAGCTTGCCCGTGCGGGTGCCCGCCGAGGCAAACGCCCGCCACTCGTCCTCACTCATGTGTTCCATACGGCTACGCTACGCCACGACGTAAAAGGGTTCGAGAACTGTCGGTGGCCGGTGATACAAAGCAGGTCCACCTAGCCGAGGGGCTTGAGCATGTCGATCACCAGTGGCTCGGAGTTCTCCGTCGCTGGGCCGCGCTACAACCGCCGCGGCCCGGTGCGCTGGCTCTGGTCGCACCTGCGCCGCCACCCGCTGCACCTGTTCGGCTTCCTCGGCGGGTCGCTGGTCATGGTGGTGCTCAACGCCCTGGTGCCGCTGCTCACCGGCGACGCGTTCGACGCGGTGCTGGGGGTGCGGGGCGAGCCGATGGACGCGCTCGGGCTGATCGCGTGGGCGCTGCTGGCGATCGTGGTGGCGCGCGGGCTGTTCGACCTGTGGGCGCGCCTGTCGAGCGAGGTGCTGGCCAAGCGGCTGGAGCGCGACGCCCGCGACGAGCTGTACGTGAGCCTGCTCGGCAAGAGCCAGACCTTCCACAACCGGCAGCGGGTCGGCGACCTGATGGCCCGGGCGGCCAACGACATCCGGCAGCTCTCGATCATGATCACGCCGGGGGTCGACCTCATCGTGGACTCGGGGCTGACCGGGCTGGTGCCGCTGTTCTTCATCGCCGCCATCGATCCGCGGCTGCTGCTGGTGCCGGGCGCGTTCGCGGTGGTGTTCGTGGTGGCGCTCTGGCACTACATGCGGCAGCTCAACCCGGTCGCGACCCGCATGCGGGAGGAGTTCGGCGAGCTCAACGCGGGGCTCAACCAGGCCGTGCGGGGCATCGAGGTGATCAAGGTGACCGCGCAGGAGGCGCAGGAACGGCTGCGCTTCCGGGCCAACGCGCGGCGGTATCGCGACTCGTTCGTACGCAACGGGCTGGTGCAGGCGCGCTACCTGCCGACGCTGCTGTTCGCGTTCGCCATGGCGGCGGGGCTGGGGCACGCCCTCTACCTGCAGGGCCTCGGGGCGATCACGGTCGGCGAGCTGGTCGCGTTCATGGGGCTCATGGGCATGCTCGGGTTCCCGACCCAGATGTCGATCTTCACGTTCTCGCTGATCCAGATCGGCATCGTCTCCTCGCGCCGGATCCTCGGCATCATCACCTCCGACAGCGAGATCGAGCAGCGGCCCGACGGGCACGCCGCGCCGATCAGGGGGGAGATCCTCTTCGAGGACGTCACGTTCGGCTACGAGGCCGACGGCGAGCCGGCGCTGCGCGGGGTGACGTTCACCGTGAAACCGGGCGAGACCGTGGCCATCGTCGGCGAGACGGGGTCGGGCAAGAGCACGCTGACCAAGCTGGTGCCGCGCATCTACGACGTCACCTCGGGGCGGATCCTCGTGGACGGCGTGGACGTACGCGAGTGGGACCTAGACTCGCTGCGCTCGCAGATCTCCACGATCGAGCAGGACATCGTGCTCTTCTCCCGCTCCGTGGCCGAGAACATCGCCTTCAGCAAGGGCCAGCAGGCCGGCCGCGAGGCGGTGGTGGAGGCGGCGCGCGACGCGCAGGCCGCGGAGTTCATCGACGAGCTGGACGACGGCTACGACACGGTGATCGGCGAGCGGGGCGTCACGCTGTCCGGCGGCCAGCGGCAGCGGCTGGCCATCGCGCGGGCGCTGATCACCGACCCGGCGATCCTCGTGCTGGACGACTCCACCAGCGCCATCGACTCCGCGACCGAGGACAAGATCCAGCAGGCCATCGGGCGCATCCTCGAAGGGCGCACCACGCTGCTGATCACCCACCGGCTCTCGCAGATCCGCTGGGCCGACAAGGTGCTGCTGCTGCGGCGCGGCCAGGTGGCCGACTTCGGCACCCACGACGAGCTGATCGGGCGCAGCCGCCTCTACCGGCGGGTCTTCGCCCACTACGACGAGGCCGACCTCCGTGACGAGGGGCCGGTGCTGGCCGGCGAGCAGGGAGGGGTCCGCTGATGGGCTTCATCATGGACGGCCTCGACGCCGAGGACTACGACCGCACCTACAACGACCGCGATCTGCTGCGCCGGATCGTCTCCTACTTCCGGCCCAAGCTGGGCGCCATGGTCCTGGTGGGCTCCATGATCGTGCTCGGCTCCGCGAGCCAGGCGGCCATCCCGGCGCTGGGCAGCGTGGCCGTCAACGCCGTGGCCGGCGGCACGATCGGCGACGTGGGCTGGATGCTGATCGCGGGGGTCCTGGCGATGGGCGTGCTGTCGTGGGGCTTCAACTTCGTCCGGCAGAAGTTCAGCGCGCAGGTCACCGGCGACGTCGTGCTGCGCCTGCGCGAGGACGCGTTCGACGCGGTGCTGAAGCGCGACCTGTCCTTCTACGACGAGACGCCGTCCGGCAAGATCGTCAGCCGGGTGACGTCCGACACCGACGACTTCGCCACCGTCTCCACGCTCACGATGGACCTGATCAGCCAGGTGCTGATGGTCGGCTTCGTCACGGGGCTGCTGTTCTGGCGCAGCGTCGAGCTCGCCCTGCTGACGCTGCTGGTGGTGCCGGTCGTGGTGGGGCTCGCGCTGCTGTTCCGGCGGCTGGCCAGGGTCAGCACGCGGCGCGCGCAGCGGTCGCTGAGCCGGGTGAACGCCAACCTCCAGGAGACCATGGGCGGCATCGCCGTGGCCAAGAACTTCCGGCAGGAGCAGCAGGTCTACGACGAGTTCCGGCCGATCAACCGGCAGAGTTACCAGGTGACGCTGCGGCAGGGGTTCGTCTTCTCCGCGATCTTCCCGGTGCTCTTCCTCGTGGCCGGGCTCGCCACGGTCGCGCTCGTCCAGCTCGGCGGCGCGTCGGTCGTCTCGGACCGGCTGGACGCGGGCGACTGGTACCTGTTCCTGCAAGGGGTGTCGCTCTTCTGGTTCCCGCTGACGTCCATCGCCGCGTTCTGGTCGCAGTTCCAGCAGGGGCTCTCGGCGTCCGAGCGGGTGTTCGCGCTGATCGACGCGCCGCCGCGGGTGGTGCAGACGGACGAGCAGCCCGCGGGGCGGCTGGCCGGGCGCATCGAGTTCGAGGGCGTGACCTTCGGGTACGACCCGGCACACCCCGTGCTCCGCGACTTCGACCTGACCATCGAGGCGGGGGAGACCGTGGCGCTGGTGGGGCACACCGGCGCGGGCAAGTCCACGCTGAGCAAGCTGATCACCCGCTTCTACGAGTTCCAGGACGGCCGCCTGCTGATCGACGGCCGCGACATCCGCAGCCTGGAGCTGGGCAGCTACCGCAGGCAGATCGGGGCGGTGCCGCAGGCGCCGTTCCTGTTCAGCGGCACGGTGGCCGACAACATCCGCTACCCGCGGCCCGAGGCGACCGACGAGGAGGTGCTGGCCGCCGCGTCGGCGGTGGGCGGCGGCGACTGGATCGAGGCGCTGCCGAACGGGCTGGAGACCGACGTCGGCGAGCACGGCCGGGCCCTGTCGATGGGGCAGCGGCAGCTCGTCGCGCTGGCGCGGCTGCTCGTCCAGGACCCGGCGATCGTGGTGCTCGACGAGGCCACGGCCAGCGTCGATCCGCTGACCGAGGCGCAGATCCAGGAAGGGCTGGACGTGGTGCTGGCCGGGCGGACGTCCATCGTCATCGCGCACCGGCTGTCCACGATCGAGCACGTCGACCGCATCATCGTGCTGGATCACGGGCAGATCGTGGAGGAGGGCGACCACGCCACGCTGCTGGCCAGGGGCGGGCGCTACTGCCAGGTCTACAACACCTACTTCCGGCACCAGTCGCCCAACTACCGGGCGGGGTCCGGCTTCGTGCCGGTCGGCTCCGGCTGAGCGGGTGGGGATGACCTCTTCCGCAGGAGCGACGGGATGAGCGCGGCGATGGCGTCGAGGACGCGGTCGAGGCCGTGCCGGAACCGTTCCTCCGGGGTGAGGTGGGCGGTGCGGGAGTCGAGAATCGACCGGTTGAACAGCGGGAAGTCGCCGGATTCGACGACCTGGCGCACGTACGGGCCCATGTAGTCGCGCTTCCAGCGTTCGGGGTCCAGGCCGGTGCGGCGGGCCTCGTCCAGCCAGCCGAGCTCGCGGCGGACCGCGCTGTGCGTGTAGTCGTCGAGCATGCCGACCAGGCCGGTGATGTCGTCGATGCCGAGCCCGGTCGCGTCGAGGGCGCCGAGCGCGAACTCGTGCACGCGCAGCAGTTGCGGGCCGAGCGTGGGCCTGCTGGTGAGCAGCGTGATCAGCCAGGGGTGGCGCAGGCCGGTGGCGCGGGTCCGCCCGGCCAGCAGCGCCAGGTCGGAGCGCCAGTCACCGGAGGGGCCGCCGGGGAGCTCGATCTCGCTCATAGCCAGGTCGATCATGAGGTCGAACAGGTCGTCGCGCCGCGGCACGTACCGGTAGAGCGACATGGCGCCGGTGCCCAGCTCGCCCGCGACCCGCCGCATGGTCGCGGCCTCCACCCCTTCGGCGTCGGCGATCCGGACGGCTGCCCGGGTGATCTGCTCGCGGCTGTAGCCGGGGCGCCGGCCCGGGCCTGAGCGCTCCTGCCGCTCCGGCACCATCCAGATGCTGGTCGGTTCCTCGTCGGCCATGCGCACCCCCTTCCCCTTATTTGCGTACATCGTACCTGAATGGTTATGGTCCTATTCACGTACGTGGTACGCGAATAGGAGATGATCAGAATGCGATTGACCGGGAAGACGGCCCTGGTGACCGGCGCGAGCCGGGGGATCGGCCGTGCGATCGCCACCAGGCTGGCCCGCGAGGGCGCCCGCGTCGCCGTGCACTACGGCGGCAACCACGCGGCCGCCAAGGACGCCGTCGCCACCATCGAGGCCGCCGGCGGGCGGGCCTTCGCCGTCCAGGCCGAGCTGGGCGAGCCGGGCGACGCCGAAGCCCTGTGGTCGGGCTTCGACGCGCACGCCGACGGGCTGGACATCCTGGTCAACAACGCGGGGATCCTCGGCGGCCAGACGGAGATCGACGGCGTCACCCGGGAGGGCTTCGAGCGCCTGTTCGCCGTCAACACCACGGCCCCGTTCTTCATCACCCGGCACGCCCTGGCGCGGCTGCGTGACGGCGGGCGGATCGTCACCGTGGGCACCATGCTGACCAGGGGAGCGGCCATGCCCAGGGCGATCGACTACGCCATGTCCAAGGCGCCGCTCGACGTCCTCACCGTCGCGCTGGCCAAGCAGCTCGGGCCCCGCGGCATCACGGTCAACCTCGTCGCCCCCGGCGTCATCGACACCGACATGCACGAGGGGCGCCTGGTCGGTGAGGCCCTGGCCTGGCTGTCGTCGCAGACACCCCTCGGCCGGCTGGGCACGCCGCAGGACGTGGCCGACACCGTCGCCTTCCTGGCCTCCGACGACGGCCGCTACATCACGGGGCACCGGCTCGACGTCTCGGGCGGGACGACCATGTGAGCCGCTCAGGCCCCGCCCCCGAACTGTCGGTGATCACCTCTACGCTTCGTGCCCATGAGCGAATCAACCGGCTTACCGGACACAGTGCATGCCCTGCACTTCGACCTTCACGTCAGCTATGCGCAGGCGTACCTGATCGACTGCACCGACGACGCCGAAGGTCCCGAGGACCTTCTCGACGATCACCCGACCCACCCGGTCGGCATCATCCGCGTGGAGGGCGGAGACGCGTTCCTCATCACGGGCCTGCACACCGGGACGGTCGACTTCAACGTCGCGGTGGCCGGCCATGACCCCGGGGCGGACCTCGAGGGCTTCGAGGACGTCGTGGAGATCAGCATCGAGTCCGAGTCCGGCGAGTTCATGCTGCAGGAGTGGGGTGGCGAGAGCCACGAGCTGCCCGCCCTCCCGGCCGGGCCGGGGTGGTACCGGCTGCGGTACCACGCGCGGGGCATGGACGACGCCGTCGACGGGGTGGATCTGTCGAACGGGCCCGTCGATCACTACCTGCTGCAGATCTGGCCGGCGGAGGAGTCGCTGCCCCAGGTGGTCAAGCACAGCAGCGCGGCCGCGGCGTACTGGCGGCGTCCCACCTGAGGCGTCGCCGGGCGTCAGCGGCCGTCGCGGAGGGTGCGGAGGGTTTCGGCCTGTTCGGCGGTGACGCCTCTGGCACGCTGGACGGCGGCCTCCTCCGGGGTCAGGCCGGCGCCCGCCCAGGACGCCGTCTCCTCGAACGGGATGCCGGCCTGCCACCACGCCCTGGCGACCGCCATCGGGGTGAGGCCGCGCTGGATGTAGCGCCTGGCCTCGGCGGGTCTGAGGCCGAGCTCCTGCCACATGCGGGCCGTCGGGGCGGCCACGTTCTGCCGGGCCCAGGCGGCGGCCTCGTCGTCCACCCAGTCCTCGCCGCAGTAGCTGTAGATGACGAGGGCGTCCGCGTTCCCGAGCCGGGCGATGAACCGCTGGGCGCGGTCGCGCGGGTCGCCGCCGCCCGCGAACGCCATCAGGCTGGTGAACGCGTCCCCCGGGGCTGTGGGGTCGTCCGGGCTGCGCGGCTTGCGGCCTCGCCTGAGGTCGTACGCCTGCCCCGGGGTGTGGCCATGCTGCCTGAGGGTGATGGCCTCGTCGAGGTCGAACTCGTACTCGTGCCAGAGGAGTGCCTCCGTGGCGGTGAGGCCGGCGGCGCGGCAGGTGGCGACCGTGTCCGGGGTGAGGTGGGCGGTGGTCCACTGGGTGGCCTCGGCGGGGTCGGTGACTCCGGCCCGCCGCCAGGCGGCGGCCTGCTCGGCGGTCAGCCGCCAGGCCCACCAGCGGTGCGCCTCGGCGGGCGGGATGCCGGCCGCCTCGTACGGGGCGGGGTCGAACTGCGGCGTGCCGGACGTCATGATGCTCCTCCTACGCGTACGGTCTCCGCCCACTCGGGTGCCCGGCCGGCCGGGTCGAGCAGGGCGACGATGACCCGGGTTCTGGGTGGGTGGTGCGGCCAGGGGGTGCGGCCGTCGGTGATCGCGACGATCAGGTCAGGGGGCGGGCGGGTGGCCAGGGCGGCGGCGAAGCCCGCGCGCAGGTCGGTGCCTCCGCCGCCGTCCAGGTGCAGGTCCGAGATCCGGGTGAGCGTCTGGGGGCGGTACGCGCGGGCGTCGCAGGTGATCACCGTGAGCAGGCGGCGTCCGATGCCCACCGCCCCCAGCACCCCGGTGACCTCGGCCAGGGCCCGGGCCAGCATGGTCTCGGTGATCGAGCCCGAGGTGTCGATCAGCACGGTCACCGAGGGCAGGGCTTGGCGCAGGCTCGGCAGGACGACGCCGGGCAGCGCGGCCGCCCTGCGGGACGGCCTGCGGTAGGTGTAGTCGACGCGGCCCGCCGCCTGGGTGAGGCCGTGGCGTACCTTGGCGGACAGGTGGTGGCGCCAGTTCACGGAGGGTTCGAGCAGCTGGTCGGCCCAGCGGCGCCAACCGGCCGGGACGTCGTCCTGGGCGTTCAGGCGTTCGCGGATCCTGCGGGCGGTGTCCAGGGCGGTCAGGCGGGCGGTGGTGGGGGAGATTGCGGGGGGCAGGTCGTGGTCCCAGGCGCGGGGCAGGCCGTCACACCCGCTGCCGCAGTCTCCTGGGGCGATCGGTGGGTACGGCTGGTTCTCGCGCAGGGCGTGCCAGTACTGTTCGGCGGTCCAGCCATCCGGGAGGCCGAGCCTGGCCGGGGTGGCCGGCTCTGGTGGGAGGTCCGGAGGGAGGTCGTCGTTGATCTCGGCGTCGGTGGCCAGGTTCCAGGTGTGCTGCTCCTCGCGTTGTGGCTCCAGCACGCCGCCCGGGTAGCGGCGGGCGTGTGCCCGCAGGAGGTGGGTCACCTGATGGACGAGCCAGAAGGCGACCTCTTGCACGCTCTGCCGCGCCAGCTCCTCGATCCCGACGTACACGTGCCAGCCCGGGTCCGTGGGGAAGCGCCGTAGCTCGCCGGAGGTGCCGGTGACCATGACGGGGTCCAGGGAGAGCAGGGCGGTTGCGAGGTACGGGGCCTGGTGGGCGGCCCGGACCCTGGCCGCCGACCACTTCTCCCGCAGGTCGGGGCTAGTCACCGAGCAGTCCCGCCGAGCGCAGGATCGGGGTCAGCTCCAGCAGCGCGGCCGGGATCCTGGCGCCAGGCGGGCGCCGGCCGGCCAGGGTGCGGGCCGCGAGGGTGGCCACGTCCGGCGCGGTACGGGCGGCCTTGGCGATCACTTTCCAGGCGGCGTCCCAGCGCTCCACGTCGCCGGCGGCCACCGCGACCGCCACCACCGAGGTGAGCACGGCGAAGGCCCGGTCGCCGCGCCGGGGCAGCTCGAACGCGTCCGGGTCCGCCAGCACCGCCACCGGGTCCGGCAGGTCCAGGTGCTCCAGCCAGGACAGGAACTCCAGGGCCGCCCCCTCCCCGACGGCCCCCGCCACCAGCACGTCCAGCACCTCGGGCGGTGCTCCGGCGGCCTTGCACGCCGCCATAAGCTTGGCCGCCGCCTCCCACGACCGAGGGCTGGGCCACCCCTGACCACCACCCGCCCTGGACGCACCGTCGCCCGGTAGAGCGGCCGTCCCGTTGCCTGTCAGGTTGCCGCCCGACGGGACCTGTAGTGCCAGTGCGGGCCTGACCTCCAGGAACGCCGCCACGGTCGCGCGGGCCTCCAGCACCTGCTCGGGTGGCGGCGGCTGCGCGAACCCGGTCAGCGATGGCGTGGGAAAGCCCACGGCCAGGCCCCGTGCGATCTGCCTGCCGTCGACCGGCCAGTTGAGGTGCACGAGCCGGTTGGCGAGCGGCGGCGCCAGGTCCCAGCCGTCGGCGGCCTCCTCGGGCGGGTTGGCGGCGGCGACCACCTGCACCTTGTCCGGCAGCCGTACGTCGCCGACCACCCGCTCCAGCACCACCCGCAACATCGCGGCCTGCACCGCCGGGGGAGCGGTGGTCAGCTCGTCGAGGAAGAGCAGCCCGTGACCGGCCGTGGCGAGCCGGTGGGCCCAGGCCGGAGGGGTCAGCCGCACCATGCCGTCGGAGACCACCGGCAGGCCCGCGAAGTCGCTCGGCTCCCTGATCGAGCCGATGACCACCTCGATGGGCCAGTTCAGGGACTCGGCGAGGGCCACGACGGCCGAGGTCTTGCCGGTGCCAGGGCTGCCCCACAACAGCGTCGGCACGCCCGCCGATACCGCGATCGCCAGAGCCTCCAGCACGGTACGGCTGTCCTCCACCCTCACTTCCCCGCCCCCCGCGCTCCGCTCGCAGCGTCCGCGCTTCCCGCTGTCTGGCCGCCACCGCTTCCCGCCGCCCGCGCGCCCGTGCCGCCGGCCGGGTGCGTGACCAGGCCGGGCACCCCGAGCTGCCGCGCCAGCAGTGCCAGCTCGTGCCCCGGCAGCTCCCGCCGTACGGTCGCGGCGTTGTCCGCCAGCGGCGTAGCCGTCAGCCGCACCTCACCCACCCCCTGCCGGAACGCCTCCGCATCCCACGGCAGCGACACCACAGCCCCCTCGGCCACCCGCGCCACGTCCTCGGCGGAGGGCGGGGACGCGATGCCGAGCCGGGTCGTGAGCCGGTCGCCGACCAGCAGCCCCGCCAGGAAGCTCCGCCCGGCCGCGAGGGTACGCCGGGGGCGGGGGTCGGCACCGTGCACCCAGGCGGTGACGATCTCGGCGACCAGCCGGGCGGCCGCATGGCCGGGACGGTCGGAGAGGCCGAAGTCGCCCAGGTCGAACTGGTTGGCGGAGATCACCAGCACCACCCGGTCCGACGTCCAGCCACGGGTGAAGTGCGTCCAGCCCCAGGGGTACTCGCCGCCATGCCCGATGTACGGATGCTCACCACCGAAGACGTTGAACACCAGCCCGACCGACAGCTCGGCCTGCGGCCCCATGAGGGTGCCCCCCGACGCCTGGGGTGTGACCATCTGCGTCGCCAGCTCAGAGGAGAGCACCGGAGCCCCGCCGTTGAGTATCGCCAGCACGAACCGGGCGTGATCGGAAGGCGTGGTCAGCGCCGACCCCGCCGGATAGTCCCCGGGATACAAGGTGGGCAGCGGCAGCCACACCCCCGGCAGCGTCGCGTACCCGGTGGAGCGGCGGTCCAGCAGCTCGGCCGGCACGAAGTCGGGATGCTGCGCCCGCGGGAACACGGTCGAGCCCATCCCCAGCGGCGCGAACACGTGCCGCGCCACCCACTCCGAGAACGTCACCCCGTCGGGGTTGAGCAGCTCCACGAGGTGCCCGACGACGGCGATCCCCACGTTGCTGTACTGGTACGCGGCCCCCACGGGCCCGGCCCAGAACGGGACCATCGTCCCCCCGTACGCGTCCGACCGCCCCGCCTCCAGCACCCGCCGCAGGTGCTCCCCCAGCGGAGGTGGCGGCACCCGGCCGAAGTTGCCCATGCCGATGCCGAGCCCGCTGCGGTGGGTGAGCAGGTCCCGCAGGGTGATCGGCCGCTGCCCGTGCGGGTTGACGACGGGTACGTACGCCTCGATCGGCTCGTCCGGCCCGATCACCCCGCGCTCCACGAGCTGCAGGGCGGCGACCCCGGTGTACGGCTTGCAGTCCGACCCCGTGGGCCCGACCGTGTCCACCGTCATCGGCCGGCCGGTTGCCAGGTCCGCGACCCCGTACGCCCGGGCCAGCGCCACCTCCGTGCCGGCCCCCACCGCGATCGACAACCCAGGGGTCCCGCAGTGCTCCATGATCTCCGGCACGTACGTGTCGAGCGCCTCTCCCAGCGTGCTGATGTCCATGTGTCAACGCTCGCATTGACATCCATGAAGTGTCAAGCCAAGCGTTGACAGGCATAATGGTACCGTGCCCCAGCTACCCGACCTCGCCGAGCTGCTGTCGATCGTCGAAGAGCGCAGCGCGGACGACACCGACGCCCTGACCCGCCTGACCGTGGCCGAAGGCGTGCTGTCCGACCTGCAGAAGGTCGGCGACCGCCTGCTCGGTTACCTGGTCGAGCTGGCCCGGGCCGAGGGCTGCTCGTGGGCGGACATCGGCGACCACCTCGGCATCAGCCGCCAGGCTGCCCAGCAGCGGTACGGCCGGCGCTGGTCCAGCCTGACCATCGCCGACCTGGCCAGGTCGGGGGCGTTCGAGCGGTACACGGGCCGGGCCAGGGAGACGCTCGAACGGGCCGAGGAGCACGCCCGCCGCCTCGGCCGTCCCTCCATCGAGGCCGGCCACGTGCTGCTCGGCATCCTCGACGACCCGAACACGCTGGCCGTCCGCGCCATCGCCGCCCAGGACGCCGACCCGTCCGCCCTGCGCGAAGCCCTGGAACGGCGGCTGCCCACCGGCGCGGGCTCCCCGGCGGCGCTCTCGGTCGGCGCCGACGCCCGGCGGGCCCTCACGGCCGCGCTGACCGAGACGGCGGAGCTGCGGCACAACTACATCGGCACCGAGCACATGCTCCTCGGCCTCCTGCACGACAAGTCGGGCACGGCCGGACAACTCCTGTGGGAGCACGGGATCGCCCTGGAGCCGACGCGGGCCGCCGTCCGGGCAGCGCTGGAAGCGTTCCTGCGCTCCAGAGAAGCATAGGTCCACGGAGGCGTAGGTCCAGGGAGGCGTAGGTCCAGGGAGGCGTAGGTCCAGGGAGGCGTAGGTCCAGGGAGGCGCAGTTCCAGGGGGCGTGATCAGGTGCCGATGCCGGTCAGCCCGACGAGCAGCGGCAGGAGCACGATGATCAGCAGCGCACCGAGCACGTCGAAGCTCGCCCCCGACCGGATCATGGTCGTGATCGGCACCACCCCGGACCCGTACGCGATCGCGTTCTGCGGCGTGGACACCGGCAACATGAACCCGAACGACGCCGCGAACGTCGCCGCCAGCGCGGGCACGAACGGGTTCACCCCGGCCGCCATCGCGATCGGGATGACGATCGGCACCACCACGGCCGCGGACGCCGTGTTGCTGGTGGTCTCCGAGACCAGCACCGCCAGCACCACGGCGAACGCGGTGATGGCGAACACGCTGCCCAGCCCGAGCGCCGAGCCCGCCGTCGAGCCGATGGTCCTGGCCAGCCCCGTCTCCTCCAGCAGGGAGCCGAAGATGATGCCGGTGCCGAACAGCACGATCGTCCCCCAGTCGATCTTCGTGGCGTCGCTCCAGGTGAGCGTGAACTCGCGCCTTCCCCAGTCGGTCGGCAGCAGGAACAGCAGTGCCGCCCCGAGCACGGCCACGACGCCCTCGTTGAGCCGGCCGCTGATCGTGGTGTAGAGGGCGGACCCGGTCCCGGTGAACACCGCGACCAGGCCGGGGAAGATCCACAGGAACACGGTGGCGCCGAAGGCGACGAGCGTGTTCCACTCCGCGCGCGACAGCGGGCCGAGGGTGGCGCGCTCGCGGTGCACGTACTCCTCGACGCCCTCGATCCTGCGGATCTCCGGCCGGTTGAGCAGGAGCAGCACGACCGCGAGCGCGGCGAACATGAGCGCGCAGATCGGCAGCGCCGTGAGCATCCACTCGGTGAACGAGATGCGCCTGCCGGTGGCCTCCTCGATGAGGCCGCGGCCGATCAGGTTCGGCGGGCTGCCGACGGGGGTGATCAGGCCGCCGACGCTGGCCCCGTACGCGAGCATCAGGATCAGCGCCGCGCCGACCCGCAGCCGCAGCGGGTTGAAGTCGGGCGCGACGAGCCCGCGGTCCTGCAGCAGCTTGGCGATGACGGCGAGCATGCCGAGCGCGGTGGGCAGCAGCATGGCGACGGTGGCGGTGTTCGAGACGAACGCCGACAGCAGGCACGTGATCAGGCCGAACGCCACCACCAGCCGGAACGTCGAGCGGCCCACGCCCGGCAGCGACAACATGCGGAAGGCGAAGCGGCGGGCCACGCCGTGCTTGAGCATCGCCTGCGCCAGGATGAACGCGCCGATGAAGGTGAACAGCGTGGGAGAGCCGAGCGGGGTGAGCGCGTCGGTCGCGGAGGCCACGCCGAGCAGCACGATCACGCCGACGCCGATGAGCCCGCCGACGGGGATGGGCACCGGCTCGGTCACCCACAACACGATGACGCCGAGCAGCACGGCCGCCAGCGTGTGCTGCTCGGCGTCCATCTCGATGGGCAGCAGCAGGAAGGCCGCCGTGACGAGCGGCGCGAGCCACAGGCCGGTGGTGCGCCTGGCCTTCTCGAAGCGTTCCTCGGCCGGCGTCAGTCGCTGCTCGGCGAGGCCGCCGTAGGTGGCGTGGCCCAGCAGGGCCTCGTCGACGTCCGTTCTCGGGGGGCCGGAGTTCATGGGTCTGCTCCTCACGTTGCCGCCGTCTTGGACGTTTCCCCGCAGCGCCGGTTGAAATCGGAGGCAGGACGGCGCATGACCTCGGCGCGGCCGGACGGTAGTGGCAGCCCCACCACGATCGTCGTCGGCGAGGGCAAGGTCGAGCTGGACACCGCCGTCTGCGCTCAGCCCTGAGGCGCCCGGTGCACCACGCGGTCCTCGCCGCGTCCCGGCCAGGCCATGACGAGCAGCCGCTGCCCCACCTTCCGCTCCCAGTCGGGCGGGTCGTAGTGGACGCGGATGCGGTAGTGCCCCTTCCTGCCGCGCAGTGAGAGGTCGGGCAGCACGATGCCGGCGAGGTTGTCGGCGAGCTCGATGGTGCCCGTCGGGCTCTCGTACCCGACCTCGACGACGTGCTGCCAGCCCTTGGTCTCGACCGGGGGACGGCGGCCGTAGGTCTCGGTGGTGACGCAGAGGCGGTTCTCGGTGTTGTCCAACACGATGACCAGGTGACCGGGCGCGGCGGCCACCAGATCGACGTCCTGCTCGTACAGCCCGGACTCCGGCACGTCCGCGTCCTCGAACGCCTCCAGCCCGATCTCCGGCCAGACCGTCTTCCTGGTGGCCCGCACGGGCTCGATCAGCGGCCGATGGCGCGGCGCGCGGTCGCACATGGCCCGCTCCTCGGCCTCCCACGCCAGCATCTCGGCCTCCTCCTCGGCCGCCGCCCGCTCCAGCTCCGCCTCGGCCTTCGGGCAGATGCTCGCCAGGAGCCCGGTCTGCTCGAGCGGGTCGACCCCGTACGCCTGCCGGAAGCGGGCGCTCTCCCGCGCGTCGCCGCGCGTGTAGACGCCGCACATGCGGTGCCCGTACGCGATCACCCGCCGGTCCGGCATGTCCTCGCCGAACAGCGGGGCGGTGCTGTACCGCACGCCGCACACGAACTCGCGCTCGCCCGTCATCGCGACGGTGGACCGGCGGTTGAACTCGGCCTCGCACTCGCTGGAGGTGCTGGTCCGGTCCGGCTCCTGGTCCGACGCCGGCACCAGGGCGAGCAGCACGCCGGTGGCCAGGCTCGCCGCCGCCACCCGGTACGGGTTGCGCCTGGCCGGCGGGGTGACGTACGCGAGGAACAGGAGCAGGGCCGACACCGTGAACGCGGCGCTGAACCAGAGCGGGGAGAGGCCGGGCCCGGCCGGGCGCAGCTCGTCGAAGAGTTTCGGCGCGCTGCCGAAGACGGTGTCGTGGAGTGCGGACTCGAAGGCCTGGACCGCCCGCGTGCCCTCGTTCCACGTCGTCATCCCGCTCACCGCACCGGCCGCCGCCGCCAGCAGCAGCGCCGCGATCGTGCCGAGCACGAGCCGCCGGGTCCGCAGCAGCACGGCCGCCAGCACCAGCCCCGAGGCGCCGCCGATGCCGATGAGGAGGTCGAGCGGGAGCCAGAGCTGCCGCAGGAACCACCCGTTCCCGTAGAACCAGGACGCGACCGCCCCGTGCGGCCCGACCCAGGCGAACACCCCGTTCACGCAGTTGACCACGGCCGGCACCAGCGGCACCACGACCGCCGCCCCCTGCGCCGGCCACCACCGCAGCGCACGCCTGGGCACGGCGCCGGGCGGGGGCTTGGGCTCGCCGGCGGCCTCGCGCGCGGACCGGCCGAGCCACACCAGCAGGAGCACGTCGAAGGCCACCGAGGCCCCCTCGAACCACACGTAGTACCGGCCGAAGGGGAAGGAGACCATCGGCTCCAGCTCCGGCCGCGCGGCGACCACCGCTCCCACCCACAACGTGCCCCGCCGCCAGCGGCCGTCCTTCGCCTGCGCCACGAGCGTCAGCACCAGCCAGAGCACCCAGGGCACCCCGCCCACGGGCAGGACGTCATACAGCGCCCGGCCGTCGACCCCGGCCAGCGCGAGCGCCACGACCGCGAGACTCCGCACCGGCGCCAGCAGCCCCACGACGAGCGCCACCAGCCGCAACGCCAGGTGCACCGTGCGCATCACCCGGAAGAACAGCACGGTCGCGGCGGCCTGCGCGAGGTCCAGGAGCACGTCGGACCCGAACGGCAGGCGGTCGGCGAACTCGAGCACCAGCCAGGCGTACAGCGCCATCCGCAGCAGCCGCTCGTCCCTGCCCGGCCGCCCGCCGTCGTGCCGCTTCGGCAGGACCTGCCACAGCCCCCAGACGTGTACCAGCCCGACCAGGACCAGCATCGCGAGGACGTCCGCGTCCACCTCGTGCGGCCGCTCGTAGAACCTGGCGTGGACGAGCAGCACGGAGAGCCGGGCGTCGCCGGTCGTCAGGGCGACGACGCCGGACGCGACGACCAGGATCGCCAGGACGGTGACGGCGATCCGGCCAGGACGGTGGCGGGGCACGGGCGGTTCCTCGGGGTCCTCGGGGGGTGAAGGAACGAAGGCGCCCAACCCTAACGCGAAGCCGATCACGTCACGGCACCCGCCGCGTCCGGCATTTCCGCGCGAAGGGTCATCGCAGCTGGGGAAGGGCCGCCGCGGGTCGAGCCGGACCGGCCGAACTTTCGGCGACACTTGGATGGCCATGAGGTGAAGCCCCTTCTTTCCCGGAAAACGGGGCTGTTAGCGTCCGGGCATGTCAGCACCGGATCTCACCGCCGCGCTGGAACGCATCCCCGGCTGGTTCTGGCCGACCGACCAGCGCCTGTTCGAGTGGTTCCTGTCGAACGAGGACGTCTCCGGCGACGTTCTCGAGATGGGGACGTACCTCGGCAAGAGTGCTGTCCTGATCGGCGGGCACGTACGCAGGGGAGAGACGTTCACCGTCTGCGACCTGTTCGAATCGGACGCCCCCGACGCCGACAACGACGCCGAGACCACCAGGTCGTACTCCTCGCTCACCCGCGACCGGTTCGAGCGGAACTACCTGAGCGTGCACGACGCCCTGCCCGAGATCGTGCACGGGCCGACGTCGGTCATCCTCGACCACGTCAAGGCGGACACCTGCCGGTTCGTGCACGTGGACGCCTCGCACCTCTACACGCACGTCAAGGGCGACGTCCTGGCGGCGCGGACCGTGCTCAGGGAGGGCGGGATCGTCGCGTTCGACGACTACCGCAGCGAGCACACGCCGGGCGTCGCGCTGGCCGTCTGGGAGGCCGTCGCCGGCCTCGGGCTGGCGCCCGTCTGCGTCAGCACGCAGAAGCTGTACGGGACGTGGGGCGACCCGGCGCCCGTGCGGGAGCGGCTGCTCGCATGGCTCGCCACCCGCCCCGACCTGTGGCACACCACGGACGTGCTGGGCGAGCACCACCTCGTCCGCGTCAACCAGCGCAAGAAGCCGAAGCCCGCCCAGCCCCAGAGCGACCTCGACCGGCTCGCCACCGAGCTGCGGCACACGACGGCCGAGCTGAAGAAGGTCACCGCGGAGTCGCAGAACGCGGTCCAGGCGCTGAAGAAGGCCACCAAGGAGGTCAGCGTGCTGGGCCCCGTGGCGCACCGCGCCGCCGGCTGGCTCCGCCGCCGCGGCACCCCCGCGAAGTAGGCCGCGCCACCCCGCGAGGTGCCAGGCTCGGCCGAGCTCGCAGGAGCAGGCTCAGAGGAACGCGCTGACCTGGTCGGCGAACTCCTCCGGGCTCACGATCCGGACGCCCAGTGTCTCGGCCTTGGCCCGCTTCGAGCCCGCCTTCTCGCCTGCCACCAGCATCGACGTCTTGGCGGACACGCTGGAGGAGGACTTGCCGCCGGCCCGCTCGATCAGCTCGTTCATCTCGTTGCGCGACAGCGCCGCCAGCGGCCCCGTCATCGTGCCGGTCACGACCACCGACATCGAGGCCAGCGGCAGCTCCTCGGACGCGACCTTCGGCTCCTCGCTCGGCGGGGTGGCGCCGGGCTCCGTCATGTTCACCCCGGCGCGTACCAGCTTGTCGATCAGCGGGGCCAGCCCGGCCAGCTCGGCCACCACCACCGGCGCCTTCTCCGGCCCCATGCCGTCGACCTGCTGGATCGCCTCGGCGTCGGCCGCGCGGATGTTGTCCATCGTGGCGAAGTGGCGGGCGATGCGGCGGCTCATCGAGCGGCCGGTGCCGCGCACGCCGAGCGCCGCGAACACCCTGCTGAGCGGCCGGCTCTTGGCCTGCTCGATGGCGGCGAGGAGGTTGTCGGTGCTGGTCTCGCCCATCCGCTCCAGCCCGAGGACCTGCTCGCGGGTCAGGAAGAACAGGTCGGCGAAGTCGGCGATCAGGCCGGTCTCGAACATCTGCTTGATGCGGTTGGCCGCCAGCCCCTCGATGTCGAGCGTGTCGCGCTCGACCGCGTAGATGACGGAGGCGATCGCCTGGCAGTCGCGCCCGCGCACGCACCGCCACCGCTCCTGCGACCGGTCGATCTCGTCGCCGCACATCGGGCAGACCTCGGGGATGGGGATGGGCTGCTCCTCGCCGGTGCGCAGGTGCACGACCGGCGCCTCGACCCGGGGGATCACGTCGCCCGCCTTGTAGACGGTCACGCTGTCGCCCAGCATCAGGCCGCGCCTGGCGATGTCGGCGGCGTTGTGCAGCGTGGCGTAGGTGACCCTGCTGCCGTCGAGCTCGACCGGCTCCAGCACGGCGCGGGGCGCGATGACGCCGGTGCGGCCGGTGTTCCACTCCACGGCCAGCAGCTTGGTGATCTTCTCCGTGGCGGGCAGCTTGTACGCCACCGCCCAGCGCGGCGCCCGCGAGCTGAACCCCGCCTGCGCCTGGTCGGCCGCCAGATCACACTTGATCACGATGCCGTCGATGCCGAACGGCAGCTCGGCCCGCGCCGCCGCGATCTCCCCGACCCGGGCCTGCGCCTGGTCGAGCGTCTCGGCCACGATCCCGGCCACCGGCGTGGTGGCCGTGGTCTGCACGCCCTGCGCGGCCACCCACTCCATGATCCGGCTGTGCGGCCACTCGCGCAGGCCCACGGCGAGCTCGGACTCGTCGCCGGGCGCCGGGAGGGCGCCGTAGCCGAAGAACGTCAGCTCGCACACGTACGGCCGGTCCTGGGCGCGCAGCGTGCCCGCGGCGGCGCTGCGCGGGTTGGCGAACGTGGTGCCGTCGTGCGCGTTCCGCTTGGCGCACGCCTCCTCGAACTGGGAGGTGGTCATCATGACCTCGCCGCGCAGCTCCACCGTCACGGCGTCGGCGAGCCGGTCGGGCAGGCCGACGATGGTGCCGATGGCGTGCGAGACGTCCTCGCCCGCGGTGCCGTCGCCGCGCGTGACGAGCTGGGCCAGGCGGCCGTGCCGGTAGCGGGCCGAGATCGCCAGCCCGTCGAGCTTGGGCTCCACGCTCCACACCGTGACCGGCCGCCCGAGCCTGCGCTCCAGCCCCGCCGCCCAGTCGGCGAGCTGCTCGGCGCCGAACACGTTGTCGAGGCTCAGCATGGGCACGGTGTGCGGCACGTCGCCCACCACCGCCCCGCCGGCCACCTTCCCGGTCGGCGACGACGGCAGCACCGACTCGGGGTGCTCCTCCTCGTACGCCTGGATGCCGCGGACCAGCCGGTCGTAGTCGTCGTCGTCGAGCGTCGACGTGCCGTCGGCGTAGTAGGCCGCGGCGGAGTCGACGGCGAGCTGGACGGCCTCGGCGTAGGCCGTGTCGTCGGGCAGGACGGTGATGGGGGGCGTCTCGGTCATGGACCCATCATGGCTGGTGGCACTGACAATTCCAGCGCCCCTTCTCACCCGCCGGCGACGCCGAAGGGGTTGTCGATGGTGTACCGCCAGCGGCCGTCCGCGCCGCGCCTGGCGACGTCGGTGGCCGTGCCCTCGATGCGGACGTGCTCGCCCGCGCGGCTCGTGCCCTCGATCGTCCAGTCCACGATCAGCAGCGCGAGGTCGCCGGTCGAGTAGACGTGCCGGGGCCGTACGGCGATCGGAACCCCGAGCGCCATGAACGCGGCGTTGGCGGCGTGCGCCTCGGCACCGGTCAGCGGGCGGCCCGGCTCGGGCACGAACACCGCCCCGTCCTCGTACACCTCGGCCACCGCCGCCGGATCACCGCTGTTGAAACGCTCGGCGAACACCGCGGGCACGTCCTCGGGCCGCCTGGCCGGCTCACGCATCATCCATCACTCCCGGTAGAACGGATTCAGGGATTTCGAGACGCGGCAACGCTAGGAGACTGCTCAGTGACTCACCAAACGGTTGGTGACACGATCCCGGGGTTGCCGGACGACGCCCGGGCGGCGGTCGCGGAGCCCACGCCGTCCTGCCCGGTGGAGATCACCCTCGGCGCGCTGCGCGGCCGGTGGACGACGCTGGTGGTGCGCGAGCTGCTGCGGGGCGAGCGCACGTTCACCGAGCTCGCCCGTGCGCTGCCCGCGCTGTCGGACAAGGTGCTGTCGGATCGGCTGGCGCAGCTCGCGGAGAGCGGCGTGCTCGTCCGCGACCGCCGGCCCGGCTGGCCGCCCCGCACCTCCTACCGGCTGACCCCGCGCGGTCGTCGCCTCGGTCCCGTGCTCCAGGCCCTATGGGACTGGGGCGCCGGGGATGACAGAGGCTGACAGCGATCCGGCAGAGCCGCCTGGCACGGTCGGGGCATGAACGACACGGACGTGCTCATCGCGGGCGCCGGCCCGACCGGCCTGACCCTCGCCGTGGACCTGGCCAGGCGCGGCGTCGCCTGCCGCATCGTCGACCGGGCGCCCGAGCCCGCCGGGGGCTCCAAGGGCAAAGGGCTGCAGCCCCGCACGCAGGAGGTCTTCGACGACCTCGGCGTGGTCGCGCCGATCCTGGCGGCGTCCGCGCCGTACCCGCCGCTGCGGGTCAGGATCGGCAGGGTCCCCGTCTGGCAGGCCCGCATGCACCGGCGCGACGCGGCCACGGACGCGGTGCCGTACCCGACGGTGGTCATGCACCCGCAGTGGCGCACCGAGGCGGTGCTGCGGGAGCGGCTGGCGGAGCTGGGCGGGAAGGTGGAGCAGGGGGTCGCGCTCGACGGGTTCGAGCAGGACGGGCGGGGGGTGACCGCCAGGCTGGGCTCGGGGGAGAGCGTGCGGGCGCGTTACCTGGTGGCAGCGGACGGCGGCAGGAGCACCGTACGCAAGGCGCTCGGCATCGGCTTCACCGGCGAGACCCGCGAGGAGCAGCGCAGCGCGCTGGCCGACGTACGGGTCGAAGGGCTCGGCAGGGAGCACATCCACGTCTGGGTACGGCCGGGCAGGGGGACGGTGGCGCTGTACCCGATGGCCGGCACCGACACCTTCCAGCTGCTCGCCCCGCTGCGGCCGGGCGCCGAGCCGGAGCCCACGCTGGCCTGGTACCAGCGGCTGTTCGCGGAGCGGTCGATGCTGCGCGGCGTGCGGCTGACCGAGCTGCTGTGGTCCTCCCACTACCGGGTCAACATCCGGCTCGCCGACCGCTACCGCTCCGGCCGCGTCCTCCTCGCGGGCGACGCCGCGCACGTGCACCCGCCGGCGGGCGGCCAGGGGCTCAACACCGGCGTGCAGGACGCCTACAACCTCGGCTGGAAGCTGGCCAGGACGCTGGCGGGCGCGCCGGAGCCGCTGCTGGACACCTACGAGGAGGAACGCAGGCCGATCGCCGCCGGCGTGCTCGGCCTCAGCGCGGACCTGCACGACAAGAAGACGATCAAGCGAGACCCGGAGACGTACCAGCTCACGCTGAGCTACCGGGGCGGCTCGCTGGCGGCGAAGGGCGGCGAGCGGGTGCCCGACGGCCAGGTCGAGCTGGCGGGCGGGCGGCGGGCGCGCCTGTTCGACCTGCTGCGGGGGCCGCACTTCACGCTGCTGTCCCCCGACCCCGCGCCCCGCGTCGCCGGCGGCCCCGAGGTGCGCGCGTACGTCCCGGCGCGGCCGTACGGCGGGGAGCGGCACACCCTCATCCGGCCGGACGGGTACGTCGGCATCGCCACCTCCTCGGCCGGAGAGCTGGCCGCCTACCTGGCGATGGTGTGATCGTTGGCGTGGGTACGCCTGGCCACCTACTCCCTGACCGCCGACGGCAAGGCGTACGACTCCCACTTCCACGGGTCGCAGCGGGTCCGCGTGAACCGTACCTACACGGGGGTCAGCGGCTGCGGCGCGCGGGCGTGCCAGGTGCAGACCGCGAACGGGTTCCAGGCGACCGGCTTCCCCAAGGAGCTCAGCGGGACGTACACGGTGACCGGGGCGGTGCTGCGCATCACCTGGACCGGCAACGGCTGGGAGGAGCGGACGGTCAGCGAGCCGATCCCCCCGGGCGGCTCGCGAAGGATGACCGCGTGGCGGCGCTGCTCGGGCAGCCGTTGCCTGGGCGGCGCCACGACGGGCACCGACTACTACCTGGCCACCGCGAACGCCACCTCGACCGACCGCAGGGACACCATCTGGCACTGGCGGCGCGAGCTGGCCGACGGGCGCGGCGAGCACTGCTACACCGGAAACTCGCACGTCAAGCCCATGCTGCGGATCATCGACAGCTCCGGCGGTTCCACGGATGGGTGGCGGTCGAGGCGTCGCTCAACCGGACGTCCCCGAGCCAGGGCACCTCGGCCGACGACCTCGGGGTGTTCGAGCTGAGCGAGTTCTGAGGGCCCCGCCTGCCGCGCTACTGGCCGGAGGCCAGGCGGGCGGGGAAGCCGCCGGTCGCGATGGGGCCCCAGCGGTCGATGTGGATGCGGATCAGCGACTTGTCCTGGCGCCGCATGGCCTCGCGGTACTCGTCCCAGTCGGGGTGCTCGCCCGCGATGCACCGGTAGTACTCGACGAGCGGCTCCAGCGCCTCGGGCATGTCCAGCACCTCACCCCGGCCGTCGACCTGCACGTACGGCCCGTTCCAGTCGTCGGACAGCACGCAGATCGACACGCGGTCGTCACGGCGGGCGTTGACCGCCTTGGCCCTGTCGGGATAGGTGAAGACCACGATCCTGCCGCTGTCGTCGACGCCGCAGGACACGGGTGAGAGCTGGGGCCGCCCGTCCGCACGGGTGGTGGACAGCAGGCCGTGGTGGCGCGGGCGCAGGAAGTCGAGCAGTTCGGGCAGGTCGACGCGGCGCGCGGTCGCGATGTTCGGAGCCATCTCGATATGCCTTTCCGATTAGGGCGTACGCTGCGTCCGATCCTTTCAGACCTCCAGCAGCAGCCCCATGTAGTACTCGTCCACCCGCCGACCGTCCACGTCCAGGGCGGAGCGCCGCAGCCCTTCCACCTGGTAGCCGCACGACAGGTACAGGCCGAGCGCCCGCTGGTTGTGCGTCATCACGGTGAGCTCCAGCCGCGCCATCCCGGCCGTCCGCGCCTCCTGCGCGGCCCGGTCCAGCAGCCGCCGCCCGAGCCCCTGACCGGCGTACGCGGCCCGGACCCCCATCACGACATATCCGGTACGGCGGGCGCGTGCGTAGGGCAGCACCTCCACCTCGACGTACCCGGCCGCCACGCCTTCGTCCGCCATCCCCAGCAGCACGAACGACGGTGACGGTGACGGCGATGGCGACGGGGCGCGCTCGCCGGGCTGCAGCAGCATGAAGCTCGACTCCTCGTCCAGCCGCAGCTGCAGGGCGAGCAGGGCGGCGGCGTCGCCGGGCGTGGCGCGGCGGATGTCGATCACGATCGATGATCATGAGCGATCATCTTCCCGCCGTCAACGGGTGAGGCCGGCGGTGCGGGATTCCCGTGTTCTGAAATTTCGGGCGTTGACCGTTCCCGACGAGCGGTCCGACGATCGGGCTGACGTCTCATCAGGGAGCGGCCGACGATGAAAGCCGTACGTCTGCACGAGTACACCAAGCGTCCCGTGGTGGAGGACGTCCCGGAGCCGAGGGTCACCGGCCCGCTGGACGTGCTGGTCGAGATCGGCGGGGCCGGGCTGTGCCGTACGGACCTGCACATCGTCGAGGGGCAGTGGGCGCGCAAGAGCGGGGTGCGGCTGCCGTACAGGCGCTGGCCGACGCGGGGCTGACCGCCTACCACGCGGTACGCAAGGCGCAGCCGCTGCTCCACCCGGGCACGAGCGTCGCGGTGATCGGCGCAGGCGGGCTCGGTCACATCGGGGTGCAGTGCCTGGCCGCGATGACCCCCGCCGAGATCATCGTCGTCGACCGGTCGGCGGAGGCGCTGAAGCTCGCCGAAGGGCTCGGGGCCACGCACACCGTGCCCGCCGACGGCCGGCAGGTGGAGTCGGTGATCGAGCTGACCGGCGGGCAGGGCGCGCACGTGGTGCTGGACTTCGTGGGCGAGGGTGGCGCCGAGCGGGAGGGCGTGGCGATGCTGCGCCGCGCGGGCTCGTACTTCGTGATCGGGTACGGCGGCCGCGTCGAGCTCCCCACCATCGACATCATCTCCACCGAGATCAACGTCATCGGGAACCTCGTCGGCTCCTACAACGACCTGGACGAGCTGATGGCCCTCGCCGCCAGGGGCAAGGTGCGGCTGCACACCAGGACGTACCCCATGGACGCCGTCAACGACGCCATGGACGACCTGGACGGCGGGCGCCTGCGGGGCCGCGGGATCCTGGTGCCGTCGAGGAGCTGACATGTACGACAAGGACGGCAACAGGTACTTCGTCGTGGACGGGCACGTGCACTTCTGGGACGGCCGCCCGTCCAACCAGGCCAACCGCTACGGCACCGGCTTCATCAACTGCTTCTACGACTACCACCGCAACCTGTCGCCCGAGGCGACCGAGGTGAAGCGGAAGATCCTCGGCCTGAACCTGGCCCGCCTCTACGACATCCCCGTGCCCGCGTGAACGGGCTCTGGGCCGCGCTGGCCACCGTGCGGGACCCGGAGCTGGACGAGCCGATCACCGACCTGGGCTTCGTCAGCTCGGCGGAGCTTACCGACGACGGTCACGCGTCGGTGCGGCTGCGGCTGCCGACGTACTTCTGCGCGCCCAACTTCGCGTACCTGATGGTGGCGGACGCCCTCGACGCCGTACGGGCGGTGCCCGGCGTGCGGTCGGCGCGGGTGCGGCTGGTCGACCACTTCGCGGCCGAGGAGATCAACGCGGGGGTGGCGGCGGGCGGCGGGTTCGCACAAGCGTTCCCCGGCGAGACGGACGCGTTCCCCGGGGAGGAGGAGAGCTTCCCCGGCGCGGCGGCCGGGGAGCTGGACGGGCTGCGGCTGACGTTCCGGCGCAAGGCGTACCTGGCGAGCCTCGACCGGGTGGTGCGCCGGTGGGGCAGGCGCGCCCGGGTGGCGGACGTCCCTGACGGACCCGAGCTGGCGGGGCTGCTGCGCCGCCGCGCCGAGCTCGGGCTGGACTGCTCGCCCGGGTCGCCGCTGCTGCTCGACGAGCGCGGGCGGCCGATCCTGGAGGAGGAGGCGGAGCGGCGGCTGCGGTTCGCCCGTACGGTGCGGGTCAGCATGGAGGGCAACGCCGGGCTCTGCCGGGGCCTGCTGCGGACCCGCTACGGGTCCTGATCACAGCCCGGGGATCAGAGCTCGGTCAGCCCGAGCCCGACCAGGACGAGGCCGGCCGCGGACGCCACCGTGCGGAGCGTGTTGAAGGTGGTCCACCGGGGCGAGTAGTCCTGGTACGACAGCTTCCCGGCGTCGATCGCGTTGTTCATCGGCACGTTGATCGCCATGGTCACCACGAACGAGCCGAGGAAGTTCACCCCGGCGGCGGCGAAGAACCACGTGGCGGCCATGCCGTCCGCGAGGAACCCGGCCGCCAGGGCGGCCAGCGGGGAGCCCAGGAAGATCAGGTAGAGCCAGCCGTTCTGGATCTTGCGGTTGATGCTCCGCATCGCCGCCTCGGCCTGGGCGGGGTCGATGGCGTTCAGCCCCGGCATGACCGACATGGAGAAGGAGTAGAACAGGCCCGTGAGGGCGCCGTGCAGCACGAGGGTGATCAGAGCCAGTACAAGCATGGTCATATCGTGACGCCCGACCGGCGAGACGGTCCATGGTGGGCCCTCTCACCTCCATACGCGAGCGTCTACGGCGAGGAGCGGAGCCGCTAGCACCCCTCCGGCATCCGGAGGCACAGGACGGGAAGCCCGCTCCCCGCGTTGAGCACCACCCGGTTCCCCAGCGGCTCCTGGAGTTCGGCGACGCCCTCACCGGACATCCCGACCCCGGCGCACATGCCGCCGACCAGGTCTCCCACGCGCCCGACCGCGTCCCAGTCGACCGCGACCTGATCGATCGTGCCGGGCAGATCCGAGAAGCGCAGCCGCCAGGCGGGCACGGTGGCCATGCCGCGCAGCGTCCGCAGCCGCATCGTGGTGAAGGTGGCGCCGGTCATGTGGTAGCTCTGCTCGTCGGGAAGGCCGGAGTCGCCGTCCTCCCACGGCGACTGCTCCAGCATCGCCTCGCGCGCCCCGATCACCGGCACCCGCCTCGTGGTCCCGTCGTCCCAGCGCACCTGCCCGTCGGCGGGCGTGGCGGGCAGCGGCCCGGCCACCTTCCAGCCGAACTCCTCATCGCGCCGGACCTTCCTGAGCACCTCCGGCGGCGCCGAGCTGAGCCCGCCCAGCGGCAGGAACCCGTCGCGCCACCGCTCCGCCGCGCCGCTGGTCCGCCACGTCCACACGGCCCGCGCGGCGTCGTCCTCGAACGTCCGGGGCGTGCCCACCAGCGGGTGCGTTCCGCTGAGGAACAGCAGCACGGCCACCAGCGTCACCCCTAATCGCACCATGTGGTGATCTTGACAGAACCATCGGGAGGCTTGCCAAGCGAACGTGCTCGGGAGACCGTGGCGACGTGCGCGATATCCCCGGACCTCCCGCCCAGTCAGACAGCGGGCTGAGCGCCATCACGGCCGCGGGCGGCCTGCACGCCTACCAGCTCGACCTGCACGACCGGTACGGCCCGCTGGTGCGCTTCCAGCTCCCCGGCGCCCCGTCGGCCGTCTCGGTGGCCGATCCCGTGCTCCTGGAGGCCACGGCCGCGGTCAACGCCCGCCCGGACAAGCTCTTCGAGTTCCTGGCCCCGCTGTGCGAGGCGGGCAACCTCCAGACGCTGCCCGCCGGCGAGCACGTCCCGTTCCGCCGGGCACTGCTGTCGGTCCTGGCCGGCCGACGCTCCCACGAGACCCACTTCCCCGCCTTCACCGCCCTGGCCACGGAGCTCGCCGACCGCTGGGCGGGCCTGGGCGAGGTGGCGCTGCAGCAGGACCTGAGCGCGCTCTCCCTGCGCATGATCTGCCAGTACGCCCTCGGCGGCGACATCGACGACCCCGCCCGGGTGGTGAGCGCGTTCGAGACCGTGCTGACCGTCTACCTGGGCCGCCTCCACGAGAGCGACGACGACCTGTCGCGGGCCGAGCAGGCGCTGGCGTACCTGCGCGAGGTCGTGGACGGCGTCCTGGCCGCCGGTGGCAGCGACCTGGTCGCCGCCCTGGTCAAGGCGGAGCTGACGCCGGCCCGCATCCGCGACGCCGTCCTCATGATCATGCTGGCCGCCCACCACACCACCGGCGTGGCCGTCTCCTGGACCCTCCACCTCCTGGCCGGGCACCCGGAGGAGGCGGCGCGGGTGGCCGCCGAGCTGGACGACGTCCTGGGCGACCGTCCCGCCCCGTCCTACGCCGACCTCAAGCGCCTGCCGTACCTGGAGAGGGCGCTCAAGGAGTCGATGCGCCTCTACCCGCCCGGCCCGTACGGCGCCCGCGAGACCACCGAGGACCTCACCCTCGCCGGCCACCACCTCCCGGCGGGCACCACGATCTTCTACCCCTTCTGGGCCGTTCACCTGAACCCGGACCACTGGCCGGACCCGCACGCGTTCGTCCCCGACCGGTTCACCCCCGAGGCGTCGGCGCGCCGTCCCCGGTACGCCTACATCCCCTTCGGCCTGGGCCCGCGCAGCTGCGAGGGCGCGAGCCTGGCCATGGTGGAGGCGGAGCTGGTGCTGGCGGTGCTGCTCAGGAGGTTCCGCTTCGAACCGGTCGAGGACCATCCCGTGGTGCCGGTGGAACGCTTCGTGTTGTGGGCCGAGAACGACATCAGGATGCGCGTTCGCGTGAGGCGCCCTTCCGGATGACGTGAACCGGTGTGGTGCTGATCACGGCTGGTGTGTGGATTCCTCCACAGATGATCCCTGGGTGCCTCCGTAGTGTTCCTGACGTCGGGACGAGCCCGGCAGCACCGAACACAGAAGAAAGAGGACCCGATCATGCGTAAGACCCTCACGATCGCCGCCCTGGCCGGTTCGATGGCCGTCACCGGCCTGGCCCTGAGCCCGGCCGCCGCGCAGGCGGCCACGCCGGCCACCACCACCGCCGGTGCGAGCACCGTCACGCTCGTCAAGTGGGGCAAGTTCTTCTCCGGCGACCGCAAGGCCTACACCTACGGCAAGACCTGGAACGCGGGCGGCAAGGTGTTCACGAAGTGGTACGGCGTGGACAAGGTCGGCGGCAAGAAGGGCTGGGTGTGGTTCGAGTACTACCAGAACGGCTCCTGGCACAAGTTCAACAAGTCCTGGGACGGCAAGGTCGTCGGCGCCTGGAGCGGCAAGGGGATCAAGAAGGTCTACACGTTCACCTGCTGGGCCGGCAAGTTCGACAACTGCGGCAAGAAGTACCGCATCTACTAAATCTTGAACCGGCATTGCCCCGCATTCCGCCTGGACGCCGGGGCGGTCAGGCGAAGCTACCCATGACAGCTTCCTGGCACGACGGAGCAGGCTCTCATGGTTGGATCATCGCTCGCCGCCCTCGCCCTGATCACCGCGTTCCCGGCCCCGGCCGTGACGCTGCAGCAGAAACTCACCGCGCTCTCGGCGCTCACCCAGCCCACCGCACGCAGCGCCGCCGCCTGGCGCGCCGCCTGGCAGGACCGGTCCTCCTGGGCCCCCTACGCCTTCGACTGGTCCACCGACCTGTGCTCCGGCAGCCCTGACAAGCCGCTCGGCTTCGACTTCAGCCTGCCCTGCGTGCGGCACGACTTCGGCTACCGCAACTACAAGGCGATGGGCCGGCTCCCCGCCCACCGGGAGCGCGTCGACCAGGCCTTCCTGTTCGACCTGGGCCGGGTGTGCGCCGCCTACGCCGAGATCCGCAAGACCGCGTGTGACAGGCTCGCCCGCTCGTACTATCAGGCGGTGCGGCGACTGGGAGCGGTCTACTAGGAGGCCACGGTGGCACACCGGGTCAAGGTCGAGGGCGACAGGTATCACGGGCACGTGCCCGAGGGGGCGGCGTACGTGGGCAGGGCGGCGCCGGGGCTGAAGGCGAGCCCGTACAACAGCCCGCACAGCGTCGGCGGCAAGGGCTGCCGGACGTGCGGCGGGCGGGTCCACGAGCGGGCCGAGGTGATCGAGCTGTACCGCGTGCACCTGCGCGAACATCCGGAGCTCGTCGAACGGGCCCGCGAGGAGCTGGCGGGCAGGGACCTCGCCTGCTGGTGCAAGCCCGACCAGGACTGCCACGCCGACGTGCTGCTGGCCGTGGTGGCCGGGCAGGAGCCGTAGGGCCGTCAGCCGGCGGGTACGAGCTCGAACACCGGGTGGTGCTCCGCCTCGGCGACGAAGTCCGCCACTGGAGAGTCCCTGGTGGCCCGGAAGTACGGCCGCGTGGGGGTCGCGACCGCGACGTAGAGCTTGAGTACGGGCCCGGCCTCCTGGGGCGTGGCCTCCCGCACGGTGTAGGCCCGCCTGCCGAAGAGCCGGCCCAGGGTGACCCGCGCGTCCGCGCGCACGTTGTGCACCCAGGAGACGACCCCGTACGGCGCCACCAGCCACCGCTTACCCTCGTGCTCGACGACGGTCACCGGATTGGTACGCGGGCGCCCCGTCTTGCGGCCCCGGGTGGTGAGCAGGTAGGAGCCGGGCACCAGGCCGGCCCGGATGAACACGCTGATGACCGCGTCGCCCACGCGGCGCCCGCGGCTCTGCCGGAACCGCCGCGGCGGCCCGGAGGTCCCGCCGGGGTTGGAAGGTGTCGCCTCGGCCATGTCCGCACCTCTCGTCGGTCGGCTCCAGCCTATGCGCGGAGATCGGCCATCGCCGGGGTTGACGGCTCGCGCTGCCTGGCAATCAGGTTGAAAGTGGAAGAAGTCATCCGGCAAGCCCGCTGAAATCGCCCGACCGCACAGTGGGTCCATCCCACCTGAGAAGGACGGTCCCCATGGCGATCACCCGAACCCTTGCAGGCCTGACCCTCGCGGCAGCCGCCGCCACCCTCGCCCTCACCGCCCCCGCGCACGCCGCGGCGAGCGCGCCGTGGGGCCCCTACTACGCCCCCGGACAGGCCGCCAAGGCCACCGGAACCCTGACCGCCACCGGCGAGGACCACGCCGACCTGCCGACCGCCGACGTCGTGCGCGTCTCGGGCAAGGTGCAGGACAACACCCGGGGCGCGGCCTGCGGCTGGGCCGTCTTCCGCATCACCTACCGGTCGGGCAACCAGCTGCCGAACCGCGAGCACTGGGCGCGCGACTGCTCCTACAGGACCCCGAAGCGGTTCTCGTTCACCTACCGGCACGTCTACCAGGTCGAGCTCAAGGTCTGCGCCGAGCGCAAGGCCGCCAAGCCGTCGCTCAACTGCCTGTACGCGGGCACGTGGAAGACCCTCTACCTCTCGAAGTAACCCCGGACGATCATGTACGGTGAGCCCCAGCGTATCCGCCACCGGCCTGGAGCTCGCCGTGCCGCACCTGTCCCGCCGCCAGGTTCTCTCCCTGCTTCCCGGCGCCGGCCTGCTCGCCGTCGCCGCCTCCCCGTCGCACGCCGCGGCGGTCGACCACGCGAGGCTGCTGGCCAACACCCTCGCCATCTTCGCCGGCACGCCGGACGTCAACGCCCGCCCCGAGGTGGCCGGCAAGCTCGCCGCCATCCTCGCCACCGCCAGGCAGCGGCTGGCGGCCATGGACCAGGCGGGCGAGGGCGAGCTGTTCGCCGGCCTGCGGCTCGGCACCGACGACGTCAACCTCCGGCTGGCCTACCAGTACCTGTACGAGATCGCGCTCGCCACCCGCGCGCCCGGCAGCGCGCTCGCCGACGACGCCGCCGCCCAGCAGCGCGTCGCCGGCGGCCTGCGCTGGCTGCACGAGCGCCACTTCGCCGACCAGCAGGCCGGTTACTACGGCAACTGGCACAACTGGGAGATCGCCATCCCCGCCCACGTGAGCAGGACGCTGGCCCTGCTGCCCGAGGGCTTACGCGGCGACCTCACGGCGACGTACCTCGCCTCGATGGACGCCTACCTCCGCAACGGCAAGGACGGCGACGTCGACCTCGACTCCCGCTTCCACACCGGGGCGAACCTGGCCGACATCACCGCCAACCGCATCCTCCAGGGCGCGCTCACCGCCGACGACGCCCGCGTCACCAAGGCCATCGCCGACCAGGCCACGGTCTTCGCCACGATCGACCCGTACCGGCTCCAGCACGGCGTCACCGACGGCTACTACCGCGACGGCTCCTTCATCCAGCACCATTCGGTCGCCTACACCGGCTCGTACGGCCGCAGCCTGCTGACCCGCGTCGTGCAGACGCTCAAGATGCTCGAAGGCGTGGCGAGCGGCCCGCAGGACCTGCCGGCCGTGGTGTACCGGTGGATCACCGACGGCTTCGCCCCGCTGATCTTCGAGGGCTGGATGATGGAGATCGTCAAGGGGCGGGCGGTCTCGCGCACCAGCAGCGGCTACACCGACATCGGCGTGGTCGTGGAGGCCATGGCCGACCTGGCCGACCACGTCGAGGACGCGCTGCCGCTGAAGAGGTACCTCAGGTTCCTGCCGGCGGCGGACACGACCGCGTTCGTCTCCCCGGTGAGCATCGCCCGCTACGCCGCCATCCGCGCCGACTCCACCGTCCCGGCCGCCGATCTGAACCCGGCCGCGCGCAGCGTCGCGTTCAACGCCATGGACCGCACCGTGCACCGCCGCCCGGGGTACGCCTTCGCGCTGGCCCGCAGCTCGGAGCGGATCAGCAAGTACGAGTACATGAACGGCGAGAACCTCATGCCCTGGTTCCAGGGCGACGGGGCGTACTACCTGTACCTGGCGGGTGAGGACCAGCGCGAGGTGTTCGGCGTCGACTACTACACGGCCGTCTCGCCGTACCGGCTGGCGGGGGTGACCGCGCCGGTGGAGGAGCGGCGGACGGTGCCCGAGCTGTACGGCCGCTTCTGGTACGAGAACCCGGGGCACCCGCTCGGCTTCACCTCCTCCTCGGAGTCCCAGAACACCTACGTGTACTTCCCGCGCGCGGGGAACGCCTTCTCCGGCGGCGCGACCCTCGGCGCGTACGGGGCCGCGGGCATGGTCCAGTCCGACGACGCCGCGTACACCGCGAAGCAGGCGGGCATCCTGCCCGACGACTTCGTCGCCTACCGGAACGCGCGCGCCACCAAGTCCTGGTTCCTGTTCGACGACGAGATCGTGGTGCTGGCCGCCGACGTCTCGGGCCAGGGCGGCCGGGACGTGGTGACCACCGTGGACAGCCGCATCGCCGCACCCGGCAATGCGGTCGCACTCACGGGCGAGCGCTGGGACGGGAGTTCCTGGCAGCCGGGCGCCCCGGCCACGCCGCCGCGCTGGCTGCGTTACGCCAACGGCACCCGCGGCACCGCCGTCGGCTACGCCTTCCTCACCAGGCAGCCCGTGGCGGCGGGGCTGGAGACGGTCACCCGCAGCCGCCGGGTCGTCCGCACCGCCAACCCCGACACCGCCGTCACCAAGAACGTGTTCACCGCCACGATCGCCGGCGTGCCCGCCTTCGCCTACGCCCTGGTCCCGAACGCCACCGAGGCCGCCCTGCGGGCGTACGAGGACGGCCCGCTGACCGTTCTGGCCAACGACCGGCACGTCCAGGCCGTGCGGCACAGGGCGCTCGGCATCGTGGCCTGCAACGTGTTCGGCGACGGCCCGCGCCGCGCCGGGAACCTGCTCGTGGACGGCCCCGCCTCGGTCATCGTCCGCTCGTCCGGCGGCCGGACGGAGGTGGCGCTGTCCGACCCCACGATGGGACGCGAGCGGGTCTCCGTGGTCGTGCGCGGCGCCCGCCTCAGGCTCGACACGGCCGACGAAGGGGTGACGGTGCACCGCGTACCGGGCGGGACCCTGATCCAGGCGACGACCCACCACGCCTACGGGCGCACCTTCAGTGCCACCCTCCACTGAGCGCCTGGAGAGGGTCCGCCAGCTCGTGGGCGAGATGCTCATCTACTGCTTCGTGGTCGTCCTGGCCACCGGCGCCTTCCTGGCCTTCCACTTCACGCCGAGCGGCCAGGAGGTGCCGTACGACGGCGCCTACCGGCCGCTGCACGGCGTCATGATGAGCGCCGCCTACGAATCCACCCTGCACATCAGCTTCGACGTGCGCGGCGGCCTGCTCATGCGGCAGCTGCACCTCACCTCCTCGACCCTGTTCCTGCTGGGCGCCGTCATCTGGGTCATGCTCGGCCAGTTCCGGTACGCCCCCGCGTGGCTGGGCCTTGGCCTGACCGTGCTGAGCGCCGTGAGCGGCTACGGCTCCGTGGACGACTGGCTGTCCGGCACCGTCCTCGGCGGGATCCCGATCGTCGTCTGGTACGGCCTGCACCTGCTCGCCGCGCTGGCCCTGATCGTCACGCTGATCGTCTCCTCGCGCAGGGAGGCCGCCCGCCGGCCCAGGACGCCGGGTTTCGTGGTGCTGACCATCGCCCTCACCGCCCTGGTGTTCCTCTGGCGCTGACCGGGAATCTGTCCCCTCGGGGTCAGGAGGTCGAACATGCCCGTCATCGTGGGCGCCATAGCCGCCCTGCTCACGTTCATCGTGATCGGAAGCCTGCTGGCCCCGCTGGGCGCCATGGGCCCCGTCGAGATCGCCGTCATCGCCGTCGTGGCGCTGGCCGCGGGGATCGCGGCGGGCGTCTGGGAGGCCCGTCGGCGACGGAGCTGAAATCGCTCGGAAAAGTGCTCATTCGGTGAGCACTTTCGGGGGTGATGATGGGGGCACAACCCAGCGAACAGGAGCCGGAGATGCTTCGAGGACTCACCACCACCGCCTTCTACTCGCCCGACTTCGAGGCGACCAAGCGCTGGTACACCGAGCTGTTCGGTATCCCGCCGTACATGGACACCCCGGCGTACATGGAGTGGCGGATCGGCGACTACCAGCACGAGTTCGGCGTCATCCACAGCAAGTACGCCGGCAGCCCGCTGGCCATGACCCCCGACCCCGCCACGATCGGCAGGCCCGCGGGCGCCATCGTCTACTGGCACGTGGACGACGTGCCCGCGGCGCAGGCCCGGCTCGTGGAGATGGGCGCGACGGCGCACGACGCGCCGCACGACCGGGGCACCGGCTTCATCACCGCCTCGGTGATCGACCCGTGGGGCAACGTGCTCGGCCTGATGTACAACCCGCACTACCTGGAGATCCTCGCCTCCATGAAGGAGACGTCATGACGATCTTCCCCGACGCGGCCGCGTGGCGGAGCTGGCTGGCCGACCACCACGGCACGGAGACCGAGGCGTGGGTGGTGCTGGCCAAGAAGGGCACGACGGAGCCGACGAGCCTCACGTACGAGCAGGCCCTGGAGGAGGCGCTGTGCTACGGCTGGATCGACGGCCTGACCCGCGGCCGCGACGCCGCCACCTACCTCCAGCGCTACACCCCGCGCCGGCCCCGCAGCAACTGGTCCCAGCGGAACCTCGCCCGGGTGGCGCGCCTGCGTGAGCAGGGCCGCATGCAGCCGGCGGGCCTCGCCGCCGCCGAAGGCCATTCCTGACGGACCGGATGCCCAGAATTCCGGACAGCTCGATGGGCCGGTCGGGACGTCAGGGCGGCCGGCCCCCGAGAGTCGGGGCATGACAGACGTTTCCCCATCTTCAGCCACCTCGGCACCCGGCCGCGTGCTGACCTTCCTCGCCCACCGCTGGCCCACCCTGGCCGGCCTGGCGGCGGCGGCGCTCTCCGTCATGGACGAGCAGGATGGCCGGGCCCAGGGCCTCGTCGTCTTCCTGGCCGCCCTCATCTACCTGGGCACCGCGGTGGTCGGCCGGCCGGGAGTCGTGTGGATCCTGTTCGGCGCCTCCGTGGCGGGGGTGACGGTGGTGCGGGTGCTCGGGGCCGATCTGTGGACGGTGCTGGTCGCGGGGGCGGTCACCGTCACCGTGCTCAGCCTGGTGAGCGGCCTGCCGCGCGGGCCCCGGCTGGCCGCCGCGCAGATCCCGCTGATGCTGGTCTTCGGGGCCGCCGCGCTCGTCGCGCTGGCCCTGGACCCGGTGCTCGGGGCGTGGCTGGTCGCGGTCGCGCTCATCGGCCACGCCGTCCAGGACGTGATCGTCTGGCGGGCGAACAAGGTCGTGGCCCGGTCGCTCGCGGAGTTCTGCGCCGTGCTCGACTTCACGCTCGGCGTCGCGATCATCGTCCTGCAGTTCACGTGACGCGCGAGTAGCACGATGGGAGCGGGCCGCAGCGAACACTACGATGAGGGCCGTGGCACCGACCTCACGTGAGTCGTGACGCTGATGGCCGTGAGCATGCACGACGTGGCCCGCGCGGCCGGGGTCTCCCAGCGGACGGTTTCCAACGTTGTCAACGACTATGCCTACGTCCGGCCCGAAACCCGTCAGCGCGTGCTCGACGCCATGGCCGAGCTCGGATACGTGCCCAACGCCGCCGCCAGGAGCCTGCGCGCCGGGCGTACGGGGCTGATCGCGCTCGTCGTGCCCGACTTCAGGGCCCGCATCTTCGCCGACCTGGCGGGGCCGGTCGTCCGGGAGGCCGAGGCGCTCGGGTACACGGTGCTGATCGAGCTGACGGAGTCGGAGCGGGAGCGGGAGCTGAAGGTCCTGACGGGCAGCCGCAACCAGCTCACCGACGGCGCGATCATGATGGCGCTGGCGCTGCGGCCGGAGGACGGGCGGCGGCGCCGCCCCGGCTATCCCGTCGTGCTGGTGGGCGACGAGGCGCTGGAGGGGGACGTGCAGCACGTCGCCATCCCCAACCGGGAGGCGTCCAAGGCGGTGGTGCGCCACCTGGCGGCCCGGGGCCGGCGGCGGCTGATGTTGCTTGGCTACAACCCGGCGGAGCACCAGACCGGGCGGATGCGGTGGCGCGGCTTCCTCGAAGGACTGGCGGAGGCCGGGCTGGCGGCACACGAGGAGCTGCTGGTCGAGGCCGGGTGGACCCGCGCGGAGGGGCAGCAGGCGATCGAGGAGCACCTGGACGCCGGGCGGGCGATGCCCGACGCGATCTTCGCGATGAACGACTCCCTCGCCCTCGGCGCGCTGCGGGCGCTGCAGGAACGCGGCGTCCGGGTGCCGGAGGAGGTGGCGCTGGTCGGCTTCGACGACGTCGAGGAGGCCAGGTACTCGACACCGTCGCTGACCTCCGTCTCACCGGACGTCGAGGCGCTGGCCAGGAACGCCGTCGCGATGTTGCACGAGCAGATCAGCGGCAGGTCCGGCGGGCGCGAGCCGCGCATCGTCGTGGACTTCCGGCTGGAGGTGCGCGAGTCCAGCCGGTGAGGCGCGGCCGGAGGGCGTATGGCACGCTTTGCTACGTAGCAAAAGCGCGTTCCCAGCGAAGGGTGTCAGATGCCGAGTTCCGCCGCCCACGACCTTCCCCGACCGGAGTATCCCCGCCCGCAGATGGCCCGCGCGGACTGGCTGAACCTCAACGGGCAGTGGCAGTTCGAGATCGACTCCGCCGACTCCGGCCTGGAGCGCGGCCTGCGCGAGCGCGAGCTCGCCCAGACGATCACCGTGCCCTTCGCGCCCGAGTCCGAGCTGTCCGGCATCGGGCACACCGACTTCATGGAGGCGGTCTGGTACCGCCGTACGGTGACGATCCCGGCGGCCTGGGCGGGCCGCCGTACGCTGCTGCACTTCGGCGCCGCCGACCACGACGCCACGGTGTGGGTGAACGGCGTGGAGGTGGCCCGCCACCGCGGCGGCTTCTCGCCGTTCACGGCGGACCTCGCGGACGTGGCCCGTCCCGGCGAGGACGCCACCATCGTCGTACGCGTCCGCGACCCCCGCCAGGGCCCCCAGGCCAGGGGCAAGCAGTCCACCAGGTACGGCAACTACGAGTGCCTCTACACCCGCACGACCGGGATCTGGCAGACGGTGTGGCTGGAGCCCGTCCCCGACGCGCACTTGCGCCGCCCGCGCATCACGCCGGACGTCGCGACCTCCTCCTTCACCGTCGTCACCCCGCTGTCCGCCAACCGCCCCGGCACCTCGGTCCGCGTGACGGTCTCCGACGGCGACGGCCCCGCCGCCACCGCCACCGCCCGCGCCGACGTGGACCTCGCCCCCTCCCTGCGCCTCCAGCTCCCCGAGGACCGGGTACGCCTCTGGGAGCCGGGCCAGGGCTTCCTGTACGACGTCAGGATCGAGCTGCTCGACGCCGGCGGCGCCGTCACCGACGCCGTGGACAGCTACGCCGGGCTGCGCTCCATCGCCATCGACGGCAAGCGCGTGCTCGTCAACGGCCGCCCCGTCTTCCAGCGGCTCGTGCTCGACCAGGGCTACTACCCGGACGGCCTCATGACCGCTCCCTCCGACGCCGCCCTGCTGCGCGACATCGAGCTGTCGGTGGCCGCCGGCTTCAACGGCGCGCGCCTGCACCAGAAGGTGTTCGAGGAGCGCTTCCTCTACCACGCCGACCGGCTCGGCTACCTGGTGTGGGGCGAGTTCGGCGACTGGGGCGCCTTCGACGGGCGCGAGCAGCACCCCACGGCGTCCTTCGTCACGCAGTGGCTGGAGGTCCTGGAACGCGACTACTCCCACCCGTCGATCATCGGCTGGTGCCCGCTCAACGAGACGACGCAGATGATCAACGACCAGGTCACCCAGCTCGACGACGTCACCCGCGGCCTGTTCCTGGCCACGAAGCTCGCCGACCCCACCCGCCCCGTCATCGACGCCTCCGGCTACAGCCACCGCGTGCCCGAGACCGACGTCTACGACTCGCACAACTACGAGCAGGAGCCCGCCGCGTTCGCCGGGCAGCTCAGCGGCCTGGGCAAGGACCAGCCCTACGTCAACACCGCCGGCGACCGGCCCATCTCCGTGCCGTACCGGGGCCAGCCGTACTTCGTCAGTGAGTACGGCGGCATCTGGTGGAACCCCGAACTGGCCGGCACCGAGCAGGACGCGGCCCGCGTCGGCTCCTGGGGCTACGGCCAGCGGGTGCGCGACGAGGAGGAGTTCCACGCCCGCTTCGCCGGGCTGACCGGCGTGCTGCTGGACGACCCTGACATGTTCGGCTACTGCTACACGCAGCTCACCGACGTCTTCCAGGAGGAGAACGGCATCTACCGCTTCGACCGCACGACCAAGCTCGACGTCGGGCGCGTGCGCGCGGTCCAGTCGCGGCAGGCCGCCTGCGAGCGCTGACTCAGCGGAAGGCCTCGTGCAGCTCGCCGATCGAGGCCATCCCGGTGACGAACCCGAACCGTCCCGCGCGCATCTCCCTGGCCCCGTCCAGGAACGCGCGCAGGGCGAGCCGGGAGAACGCGCCGCCGACGCTGACGCGCCGCACGCCGATCTCCGCGAGCTGCTCCAGCGTGATCCCCGGGTCGGCGAAGCCCATCACGACGTTGACAGGCTTGCCGACGGACGAGACGACGGCGCGCATCTGGTCGAGCGTGCGCAGGCCGGGCGCGTACAGGACGTCCGCGCCCGCCGCCTCGAACGCCTGCAGCCGGCGGATCGTGTCGCCGAGGTCGTCCACGCCGTGCAGCAGGTTCTCCGCCCTGGCGGTCAGCACGAGCGGGACGGGCAGCCCGCGCGCGACCTCGACGGCCGCCCGTACCCGCTCGACGGCCGGCTCGAACGCGTAGATCGGGCTGCGTGGGTCGCCTGTGGCGTCCTCGATGGACGCGCCGGCCGCCCCGTGGGCGCAGGCGTCGGCGACCATCCGGGCGGCTTCCGCGGGGTCGTCGGCGTAGCCGTTCTCCAGGTCGGCGTTGACGGGCAGGCCCGTGGCCTCGCTGATCAGGCGGCAGTTGTCGAGGATGTCCTGCCGGCCGGCGCGGGTGCGGCCGAGCGCGTTGGCCACGCCGAGGCTGGTGGTGGCCAGCGCCTCGAAGCCGAGGCCGGCCAGGAGCCTGGCGGTGCCCGCGTCCCACGGGTTGGGCAGCAGGAGGGGCTCGGGTCGTTCGTGCAGGGCGCGGAAGCGGGACACCCTGGTCAGCTGATCCGTCATGGGCCCACTTTCGGCACCGGCCCATCGATCGGTCAAATGCATAGCCGGGATCTTTTCCATCAGGAATACTGATGAGTCGTGACGCTTGAGGAGCTCGAGACCTTTCTCTGCATCGCCAGGGTGGGCGGGTTCACGGAGGCGTCCAGGAGGCTGAACCGGTCCCAGCCCGCGATCAGCCGCCGCGTCCACGAGCTCGAACGGTCGCTGGGGGCGGCGCTGTTCGAGCGGTCCGGGCGCCGGGTGGCGCTGACCGAGGCGGGCCTGGCGCTGCTGCCGTACGCGGAGGCCGTGCTCGCCTCCGTCCGTGACGCGGAGCGGGCCGTACGCGACGCGTCCGCCGGCGGGAACGCCCGCACGCTCAGCCTGGTGATCGTCGGCACCCTGGCCGACTCGCACATCGTGGACGCGCTGCGCACGTTCGAGTCGCGCTTCCCGCAGGTGGAGGTCGAGCTGCGCACGGCCACCAGCCGCGAGGTGAGCGCCCTCGTCCGCGGTGGCGAGGCGACCATGGGCCTGCGCTACTTCCCCGACCCGGACCCGCGCCTGGAGTCGATCCCCCTCGGCGCGGAGCGGCTCCTGGTCGTGCTGCCCGCCTCCCACCCCGTCACCGCCGCCCGCCTGCCCGACCTGCGCGCCTTCGAGGGCGAGCGCTGGCTGAGCTTCCCGCCCGAGCGTGGCCGCTCCGACTCCTACGGCCACCTCCTCGAACGCCTGCTGGCCGCGTCCGGGCTCACCGAGCCCTCGATCACCCGCATCGACAGCCTCACCGCGCAACGGCGGCTGGTGGAGGCCGGCTTCGGCCTTGCGCTCATGCCCACCAGCAGCGTCAGGGAGGAGCTGCGCCTGGGCAGCCTGCGGGCGATCGAGGTCGAGAGCCTGGACGCCGGCCTGCCGGTGGTCGCGGTCCTGCGGCGGCGCGGCTACCGCGGCACTCTCGCCGGGTCCTTCCTGGACGTGCTGAAGGACCACACCCCCGAGCTGCTCACCTGGTGACGCGGACGTCGTCGAAGTCGGCCGCCGCCCTGCCGGTGATGAGCTGGACGGAGCCAGGGCCGGTGATCGGGCTCGGATCGGTCACCGTGACGCGCGGCGCGGGGTCGTCGCCGACGAAGGCGCGGATCTGCGCCCCGCGCAGCTCGACCCGCAGCGTCGCCGGGCCCGTGACCGCCGGTCCGGTGCCGGTGGCGAGCACGCCCGTGCCGGCCCGGTGGACGTCCACGGAGCCGTTGGGCCGCAGGTAGACGAGGTACCCCGACTGCGTGTACGCGTCGCCGGGGGCGGCCGTGCGCACCTGGACACCGGCGAACGCGGTCGAGGTCGCCACCGTGCGGAAGTCGATGCGGGTCTCGACCGTGCCGTCGGCGATCGTCAGGCCGTTGACGTAGGTCCGCCGGCCCGTACGGGTCGTGTCCTCCTGGCGGTAGACGCCGCCGGTGACGCTCCAGGTCCCGTCCACGGCGGTCCACGCCTGCGACGGCGAGGAGAAGCCGTCCCGGAAGACGACGCCCTGGGCGTCCGGCACGATGACCAGCGGGAGGGTGTCGAGCTCGACCGTTCCGGAGGTGCGGACCGTGCGGACGGTGAGCGGGCAGGGGCCGGGCAGCGTCGTCTCCCGCACGGTGACCCGCGCCGTGCCGGTGGTGGTGACGTCGCCGGCCAGGCAGGGGCCCGACACCGTCGCCTCGCGGATGCTCCGCCCCGACAGCTGCACGTCGAGCCCGGTGCCCGCCACCGCCTCGGCCGCGCTCAGGGAGGCGGTGACGAGGTTCCTGCCCACGTCGGAGCGGGCCGCGGCGGAGACCAGGCGGGCGGCGTCGCGCCGGGCCAGCACGTCCTCGCGGGCCAGCGCCGCGGTGGTCCTGGTGACGTGGGTGACGAAGGCGTGGTGGCTGTCCCACTGCTCGCCGGCGCGCAGCCGGTCGGCGACCGTGCAGCCGGTGCCGTCGCCGGAGTTGGCGACGCCGGTGTCGTGGTCGCCGATGAAGACGCTCGCCCGCTCGTCCGACCCGACGCACGCGTCGTCCACGATCCGGAGGTCGTACGCCAGCGTGCCCGTGGCCCTGAGGTCGAGCACCTGGAGGGTGCGCTTCCCGCCCGCGACCGGGAACGACGACGGCCACAGGACCGCCGACCCGGCGCCGGACCAGCGGATCTCCACGCTGCGGCCGTCGCGGCTGACCACCACGCCGCTGACATCCTGGGCCTCGGAGCGGGATCCCACCGCGACGGGCCCGCCCCCGATCCACTGGAGCGTGTCACCCTTGTCCAGCACGAGCGGGATGCGCTCGAAGAACGGCGCGGCGCCGCCCTCGACCCGCACCCGCAGCCGGTCGCCCAGCGTCACCGACTTGGTGCCGCCCGCCGCCGCGTACCGGATCTCCAGGTCGTCGAGGTCGCCCCCGGCTGCCGGGTCCACGGGAGCGCCGTCGCGGAAGAACGCGGGCACGGGCTGGTCGTAGGAGTCGAAGTGCGGGCCGTCCGCCGCCGTCCAGCCGGTGCCCCACGAGAGCTCCGCGTCCACCGGCCGGGTGCGCGGCGCGCCGATCTGGGGCGCGTTCTGCCCCTGGACGACCACGCCGAGCTCCGGGTCGTAGAGGTAGCCGAGGCCGAAGCGCTGGTTGTCCCAGAAGCCGTACTGGGTGTCGACGTGCCTGCCGAAGCCCAGGCCGACGACGTACGAGGGCCGCTTGGCGAAGACGAACCGCTGCCCGGTGGCCGCGTCCGCGCGGTACTCGGTGTACGGCGCCCCGGCGTAGGGGCGCAGCGTCCCGATGGCGGCCCGGCGGTCGGCGGCGGCCGGGTGGTACTCCTCGCCCAGCGCCACGTCCCTGATGACCGAGGGGTCGAGGTAGGCCCACGTCGGGGCGATGAGCGGCGCGACCGACGTCTGCCAGCCCGCCCGCGCGAAGGCGGCGTGGCGCTCCTCGGTCTCCTCCCGGGTGGCCGAGTAGGCGCGGGCCTGCGGGATCACCGCGCCCCAGAGGTTGTTGGAGCCGATCGGGAGCTCGTCGGCGTAGTTCCAGCCGCGGTGCCGCGAGTCGCTGGCGGTGTTGATGAAGTAGCCGTCGAGCCCCTGGTCGTAGAGCAGGTTGTACTGGGCCCAGTCCAGGTAGCGCGCCTGCATCCGGTCGATCACCGGCCGGGTGGCGGGGTCGGCCCAGCCGGCGAGATCCTCGGACTCGACTTCGAGGCTGTAGCGGTGGGCCACCGTCCCGTCGCGGAAGAACCCGGCCTCGCCCTGCGAGACCTGCTCGTGCTCGGCCAGCCGCTGCTCGAACCGGGCGCGTAACCGCGCGTCGCCGAAGCGGGCGAGCAGGCGGGAGATGCCGACCAGCCCGCCGGCGACCTGGTTGGCGAACTGCGCGCCGCGCGGCCCCCACACCTCCGCGTCCTCCAGGAACCACGTGCTCGCCGCCCTCATGGCCGCGGTCAGCTCCGCGACCAGGGCGGGATCGAGGGTGCCGTCGGCGTCGAGGAGCTCCAGCATGATCGCGTACAGCTCGAGCGCGAACCCCGTGGCGGCCCGCGAATGCAGGTCGCCCGAGCCCTGCGGGAACGAGCCGTCGGCGTTCTGGGTGCCGAGCATGAACCGCAGCGCCGCTTCCAGCCGGGCCCGCAGGGCCGGATCCCGGTGGTACGGGTTCCACGGGCGGTCGGCGGTGTAGAAGTAGGCGAGCGTGAGGACGTTCTCCATGACGCGGGCGTCGTTCGGCCCCTGCCCGGCGCGCCAGCAGCCGCAGGTGATGAACCCGTGGTTCGTGGCGCTGTCGTCGTTGACGCTGTTGGCCAGCCGGGCCAGGTTGCCCAGGTAGGGCGCGATCTGCTGCTCCAGGCCGGTGAAGTCGGCGAGGTCGATCGTGGCCGGGTCGAGGGCGGCCACTTCGGGCAGCGGGGCCGGTCGCGGGGAGGCCGCCGCCGCGGTGGCGGGGGTCAGCGCCAGCGCCGCGGTCACGGCCACCGCAACGATCCGTTTCGAGCTCATGGGGGTGCCTCCAGGGGGTGCGAGCACCGTCGTGACCTGGGCCGATGCGGCCGATGTGCTCGTGAATCGATTCACGACGATGCGCGGAGCCTACGAGCGGCGTCGCGGCCGTGTCAACAGTGCGTCACCCGGGCAGCGAGGTCTCGCGGACCACGAGCTCGGGCTCGAACCGGCCCAGCATGTCGCGCTCGGACTCGATGCCCAGCAGGATGCGTACGGCACTGGCGCCCAGGGCCGCCGACGGGTGGCGAATGGTCGTCAGCGGCACGATGGCGAAGTCGGCGAACTCTATGTCGTCGTACCCGACCAGCGACAGATCATCGGGCACCCGGATCCCGCCCATGATCAGCCCGTGCAGCAGGCCCAGCGCGAGCAGGTCGTTGCCCGCCACGATGCCGTCGGGGGAGCCGTCGGCCGGGCGCCGCAGCAGCGTCCGCGCGACCGCCTCGCCGACCTTCGCGGTCTGCACCTGGACCCGGATGATCTCCAGCGAGGCGGGTTCCCCGAACTCCTCGACCGCCCGCTTGGCCCCCGCCAGCCGCAGGTCGACGTGGGGGTGCGGGCCGCCGATGAAGATCAGCCGCCGCCGCCCCTGGGCGAGCAGGTGCGTGGCCGCCAGATGGCCGCCGCGCTCGTTGTCGCCGGAGATCGCCGGATAGCTGTGCGGCCCTGTGGCCGTGCCGACCAGGACGAACGGCGTGCCCCTGCGGCCCAGCCCGAGCAGCTCCTCGGGCACGTCGCCGACCGGGGCCGCGAGGATCCCGCTCACCTGCTGGGACTCGAAGAAGCCGAGGTAGGCCCGCTCGCGCTCCGGGCTCTCGTCGCTGTTGGCCACGAGGATGAAGCGGCCGTGCGCGGCGGCCTCCGCCTCGGCGCCCGCCGCGAGCTCGGCGTAGACGGGGTTGCCGATGTTGGAGACCAGCAGCCCCAGCGCCAGGCTGTGCCCCACGCGCAGCCGGCGCGCCGCCTCGTTGCCGACGTAGCCCAGCTCGTCGGCGGCCTCGATGACGCGGCGCCGCAGGTCGGGCGAGACCCGGCCGGGCTGGGTGAAGGTGTAGGAGACCGTCGCCCGCGAGACCCCGGCGCGGGCCGCCACGTCGGCGACCGTGGGGGCGGAGACCTCGGCCTTCGACTGCTTCTGCGCCGGTCCAGAGGCCATCGGGCTCCTCACACCTGTCGTCGGGTCCGGGATGTCGGCCCTCAGCCTAGCGGATCCGTGAATGGATTCACGAAGGCCGCGGGAGGGCCCGCGATCTCGTTGACATCGCTCCGATCGCCCGCGTAATGTGCCCGCAACGTCGTGAATCGATTCACGACCTGTGGGCTCCATGACGAGGCCGCGATCATCCCGCCTCCGTCCAGCAGACCACGTGCATCCATGGTCACCCCCGAGAGGAGTCACACGTGGCTGCCACTCATGCGCCGGCGACATCGCCCGGCGTCCGCGAACCCACCCGGCAGGCCCCCGCCAGGCGCCGCCGGGTCGGGGTCCGCGCGCCCTGGTGGTTCGTCGTGCCCGCCATCTCGATCTACCTCTTCATCGTCGTCGTCCCCAGCGCCAACGGCGCGCTGTTCTCCTTCACCGACTGGAACGGCCTGCGCGCCGACTGGTCCTTCGTCGGCCTGGACAACTTCACCTCCGTCTTCTCCGACCGCACGGCCCTCGACGCCCTGGTCAACACCCTCACCCTGGCGGCGGCCGCCACGGTCGTGCAGAACGTCGCCGGCCTGCTCCTCGCGCTCGGCGTGAACAGCATGGTCAAGAGCCGCTACGTGCTGCGGGTGATCTTCTTCGCGCCCGTCGTCCTCACCCCGCTGGTCGCCGGGTACGTCTGGAGCTTCCTGCTGTCGCCCAACGGCGTCGTGAACGACGCCCTGCGCGCCGCCGGCCTGGGCGCGCTGGCCCACGACTGGCTCGGCGACCCCGACACGGCCCTGTACGCGATCGTCCTGGAGATCGTCTGGCAGTTCTCCGGCTACTCCATGGTGATCTACCTGGCAGGGCTGCAGGCGATCCCGGCCGAGGTGCTGGAGGCGGCCACCATCGACGGGGCGGGCCCGTGGAGCAAGTTCCGCCGCGTCGTGCTGCCGCTGCTCAACGGCGCGGTCGTGATCAACGTGATGCTCTGCCTCATCGGCGGGCTCAAGCAGTTCGACCAGGTCATGGCCATGACCGGCGGCGGGCCCGGCACGGCGACGGAGACGATCTCGACGGCCATCTACAAGAGCGCGTTCTCGCTCGGCGACTTCCCGTTCTCGATCGCGCTGGCCGTCGTCATGACCGTGGTCATCGCGGTCCTGGCCGGGGTCCAGTTCCGCCTGACGCAGAGGAGGAGCAGCTGATGCACGCGCGATACACCTGGCGCACGCTGGCGCGCGAGGTGGGCCTGATCCTGCTCGCGCTGGCCTTCCTCGTGCCGCTGGCCGGCCTGCTCAACGTCTCGCTCAAGCCGCGGGACAGCCAGAGCGGGGCGCTGGCCTTCGCGTTCCCGCCCACGCTGGACAACTACGTCCAGGCCTGGAACCAGGCGAGCCTCGGTGCGGCGCTGGCCAACAGCTTCCTCATCACGGCTGTCAGCGTCGTCCTGATCATCGCCTTCGCCTCGACGGCCGCCTACCCGCTGGCCCGCGTCACCAGGGGCTGGTCCCGGTACACCTTCTACTTCGTCATCGGCGGCCTGCTCGTGCCCGGCCAGCTCGCCCTGCTCCCGCTCTACGCCACCATGCGCGACTTCGGCCTGCTCGGCTCGCTCTGGTCGGTCATCCTGATCAACGTCGGGCAGCAGATCCCGTTCTCGGTCTTCCTCTACACGATGTTCCTGCGCGAGCTGCCGCTCGACTACGAGGAGGCCGCGCTGCTCGACGGCTGCGGGCCGCTGCGCTCGTTCGTCTCGGTGGTCTTCCCGCTGCTGCGCCCGGTCACCGGCACGGTCGTGATCCTGAACGCCGTCGGCATCTGGAACGAGTTCTTCACGCCGCTGCTGTATCTCGGCGGCAGCGGCAACACCACGGCGCCGGTCGCGATCTACGGGTTCGTCAGCCAGTACGTCTCGCAGTGGCCCCTCATCTTCGCCGGCCTCGTGATCAGCGTCATCCCCATCCTCGTCGTCTACTTCGCGCTGCAGAAACACATCATCAAGGGCTTCGCCGGCGGCCTCAAAGGCTGACCCCCACCCCCCATTGGAGTTCCGCATGAAGATCGTCAGAACGCTCGCCTCCGCCTGCTGCCTCGCGGTCGCGGCAGGCGCCTGCTCGACCTCGGGCGGCCAGAACACCGCCACCTCCGGCGAGCAGGTCCTCACCCTCGCCGCCGCCGGGCAGGGCCCGGCCCGGGCCGCCGTCGAGGCGTTCGAGAAGGCCAATCCGGGCGTCACCGTCAGGACCACGTTCACCGAGGACGACGCCTCCTACCAGCAGCAGCTCCGCACCCAGCTCTCCTCGGGCACGGCCCCCGACGTGTTCCGCATGTGGCCGGGCGGCGGCAACACCATGGCCGTACGCGACCTCGGCGCCGACGGCATGCTGATGGACCTGTCGGGCGAGAGCTGGGCGAGCGGCCTGAGCGCCGACCTCAAGGCCGTCACCAGCGACCCCGCGGGCAAGGTGGTGGCCGTCCCCGTGACGATCGGCGCCATCGGAGCTGTGTGGAACGACCAGGCGCTGGCCAGGACCGGCCTGAGCAAGCCCACGACCTGGCCGGAGGTGCTCGCGTTCTGCGAGGACGCCAAGGCCAAGGGGGTCGTGGCGTTCGCGCTCGGGCTCAAGTCGGCGTGGGTCGCCCAGCTCGTGCCGTACGCGCTGACCGCCTCCCTCGTCTACGGCCCGAACCCGCGGTTCACCCAGCAGCAGAAGGACGGCCAGGCCAGCTTCGCCAAGTCGGAGTGGAAGCGGGCGATGGAGCAGTACCTGCAACTGCGCGACTCCGGCTGCTTCAACGACAGTCCCAACGGCGTCGGCTACGACGAGCAGATGCAGCTCCTCGGCCAGGGCAAGGCGCTGGGCGCCGTGCACGTGCTGTCCGCCGTGCAGTCGGCGCTGAACTCCGCGCCGCAGGGCACCACGTTCTCGATGACCCCGTTCCCGGCCACCGACAGCGCCGAGGCCACCTACCTGCCGGTGTCGGTCGGCATCGTGTACGGCGTCAACGCCAAGGCCAAGAACCCGGCACTGGCCAGGAAGTTCATGCAGTTCCTCGCCTCCCCGGAAGGCCAGGCGCTGTACGCCACGGAGTCCGGCAGCAGCCCGGCGCTGTCCAGCCCGGCCTTCCAGCCGGACGCGCTCCAGCGGCCGGTGCTCGAAGCCGTCGAGAACGGGAGGTCCACCCTCTACCCGGACCAGGGCTGGCCGGGCCCGAAGGTGCAGCAGGAGCACCTGACCTCGATCCAGGAGCTGTTCAACGGGACGACCGACGTGCCGACCCTGCTCGGCCGCATGGACCAGGCGTTCGAGGAGGCCAAGTGAACCTGGAAGCCTGCCTCTGGATCACCCCCAAGATCTTCGACGATCTGGGCGATCCGGCTCCGGGGGTGGCGGCCTTCTTCGACCACCACGCCGGCTGGCTCGCCGACCGGCCCGTCACGATCGTGTTCTGCGCAGGCAACGGCGACCACGTGCTCAACTACGCCGGCCGCGACGCCTGGGACCACCGCTTCGACTGGGCTCGCTACAACTGCTTCGCGGCGGCCCCCGGCGGGCCGGCCGCCGCCGCGAGGGCGCACAACCGCGACTGGCTGGCCCGGGTGCGCGACGGCGGCGAGCGCTCGTTCAACCCGTACTCGGCCGGGCCCATGTTCGTGCTGTCCGAGCAGCCGATGGACTACCGGACGCTGGCCGGCGTCTACGCGGCCGTGCGTGCCGAGGCGGAGCGGCGCGGCCTGCGGGTGAGCCTGCTGGAGTACCTGGAGCCGGGCCCCGAGTTCTGCCGCAGCGAGTGGAAGACGGAGCGGCACCCGGAGGTGGCGGCCGGCACCGCCGACGCCGGCGGGCACCTCGTGCCGGGCGTCATCGACGTGACCGCGCCGCTCGCGGCCGATACCCGCCCGTACGCCGCCTACCCCGGCGGCATCGAGGGCGGGCTGCCGGCCGGGGACTTCGTGGCCGCGCAGACGGCCGCGTTCACGGCCGACTTCGGGCTGGACGGGATCCTGCTCGGCAACCAGTTCGGCCTGGTCGGGTTCTGGCATCCGGACAACGCGCCGCCGCTCACGCCGGAGCGGTCGGCCGGGATCGAGCGGTTCTTCCTGCGGCTGCGGGAGGCCATGGGGGACCGGCTCGTCTACTGGATGGACACGTACTGGCGGGCGGAGGTGGAGCGGGCGGCCTGGGGCATGACCGACGCCGCCTACCGCTCGCTCGACGCGATCCTGGTCAGCACGTTCGCCGTGCTCGTCGAGCGCACCGAGATCGTGCCGAACCTGCTGAGCAAGGCCGCGCTCGGCGGGCCGCGGCCGCTGCTCGGGCTCGACTTCGTGGATCCGTGGTACTGGTACCGGACCTATCTGGACGACCGGCGTACCTATCTCTACCAGCGGGAGGTGCTGGCGGCGCACGCCGGGTCCGTGGCCGGGGTGTCCTTCTTCGCGAACGACACCTTCGGCCAGTTCGTACCGGAGACCGAGCTGGCGGTCACCCTCGAAGCGGTCAGGAAGGCGGACGTTCAGGAGGGGCGGCCGTCCTGCGGGGGCGAGAACTGGCCGTAGCGCACGTCGCGCGTCTGGTCGCCCAGGTACGGCTGCCCCGCCTGCGGCCCGTGACCGTAGTTCGAGCCGTTGTACCCGTACGGCTGGTAGGACGGCGGGACCGGAGGAGAGACCTGGGCCTGGCCCGACGGAAGGGGGTGCTGCTGCCACGGCGGCGACGGCACCGCGCCGTACGGGGCGTGGGCGGCGGCGGCGCGGCGCCGGCGCCGGCCGAGCACCTTAGCCAGCACCACGGCGAGCACGATCACGAGCAGCGCGCCGGCCCCGATCAGCACCCACATGAGGATCGGCCTGGGCGACTCGTCCTTGCCCGCCGAGATCGCCGCCTGCGTGTCGCTGATGTACTTGGCCACGTACGGGTGGTTCGGGAAGAGCGCCTGCACCTCGCGGAACTTGGGCAGCGCGTCCTCGTAGTAGTTGCGGAAGTAGTCGTTGACCGCCTCGTTGTACCGGGTGGTGGTCACGCCCTGGGCGGGCTTGACGTTCTTCTCGCCGAGCTTCTCCTTGATGATGCTCACCGGCAGCACGAAGCTCTCGCTCTCCGAGGCCTCGCCGCCCGCGCTCACCGTGCCGGCGATCAGCATGCCGATGACCTTGCCGTCCTTGCTGAACACCGGGCCGCCGGAGTTGCCCTGGTAGGACGGCGCCTGGGTCTGGATGTACGGCACGCCGGTCTGGGTGGTGCGCTTGGCGTTGTACGGCCCCTCGGTCAGAGCGGGCTCCAGCTTCGACTCCAGGCTGAAGAACGGCGTGTTCGTCACCAGGCCGGGGAAGCCGCTGATGTACAGCGTGTCGCCGGTGCGCACGTCGGCGTCGTCGCCGAGCGGGACGGTCGGCAGGTTCTGCTGGCCGTTGACCTTGAGCAGCGCGAAGTCCTTGCCGGGGTAGCTCTCGCCCACCGAGACCAGCTCCGCCGGGGTCGCCTTGGCGGTCTTGTCCACGCCGCCGCCCGGCAGGCTCTGCAGCACCGACAGGCTCTGCTGCAGGTTGCGGATCTTCATGTGGCCGGTGTTGAACGTGACGTAGATCTGCTGCGCGAGCTTGAGGATCTCCTCGTCGGCCTCGATGCCCTGCAGCCCGGCGATGATCTCCTTGGCGTCCTGCTCGTTGAACTTGGCCAGCGCCTGCTGCGCGAACAGCTGGCTGAGCTCGGTCTCGCCGACCTGGACGCAGTGGGCCCCGGTCACCATGTACCCGTCGGGCGTCACCCACCAGCCGGTGCACAGGCCGCCGACCTCGGCCTCGACCGTACGCTCCGGGGTGGTCTCCGTGAGGTAGGTGTCGACGTCGGCGGCGATCCGCTGGAAGAGCCACTTGGCGATGCTGCGCTCGTCCGAGGAGATCTTGCCCGCCTGCACGGCGTCGACGGCCTGCTGGGTCAGCGCGTTGAACGTGGTCTCGTTGATCGTGCTGGTCGGGACGGCGACCGTGCCGGTATAGGTGAAGCTCGTCAGCTGGACGGCGGGCTGCGTACGTGCTGCCAGCCAGGTGCCGACGGACACGTCCGGCCGCTCGTCTGGCGCGCCGTCGGCCGCCGCGGGGGCGGCGGGCAGTGCCACAACCGCGACGGCCGCCGCGACCGCGGCGATCTTCGTCAACCTTTTCCTGAAATATCCGCTCACGAATGGAGATGGTGAGGGGATGCTCTTGTCCATGGCTTGGAGCCGACTGGGAAATCCCGCGGCCCAGTTCGAGCAAGAAAGTTTGGTGCTCCAGTTGGCCCCCACTGGAGCGCCCTCAGGCTAGCGGCGGCCTGTCCGGTTTGTCTAGGTTTATGTTCTGGTGGCTAATTCAGCGCGCCGATCTCCTCGTCCGGCAATGCCCGCTCCCAGACCGCCACGTCGGCGACCGCGCCCGGCCAGAAGTCCACGGGCCCGGCGTACGTGGCGCGCCCCAGGTAGAAGGGGCCGGAGGCGGGGCGTACCGGGTTGGTCAGCGTCCTGATGCCTTCCAGACGGCCGTTGACGTAGATCCGGATCTCGCCGGCCTCCCGGTCGTGGACCCCCGCGACCCGCGTCCAGGTCCTGAGCTCGGCGGCGGTGGCGGCCACGGCCCGTTCCGCGTCGACGCTGCCCGTCTCGTGCACCGAGAACGCCCAGTACGAACCCGCTCCCGGGCAGAAGCGGTCCGGCTTCCCCGCCGCGGTGCAGCGCATGTTCTGGAGGGTGTAGGAGAAGACGTCGTCGGTCGAGTCCTGGCTCAGCACCGCCGCGAAGTCGGACGCCGCCGGGAGCCGGTCGATGCGGGCCATGGCCGCGACGGTGAAGCTGCGCGCCGGATCGACGGCCGCCGGCCCCTCGGTGGCGGCGTACCCCTTGACGCCGTCGAACAGCAGCGCGTTCCGACCCGGCGCGGGCGGGCGGGTGTCCCAGCCGGCGCCGGCGTGCAGCAGCAGCTTCGCCTCGCCCGCGGAGTCGGCGGCCTGCGTGCCCGACCCCTCGCCGAGCGGCCAGTGGTTGCGCCGCCCCGCCGGGTCCGCCGGGTCCTTCGTGCCGGGCTCCGCGTTCTCCGAGGCGGCGGCGCCGGTGCGTTCGGAAGCGGCGGGGCCGGTGTGCTGGGAAGCGGCGGGGCCGGTGTGCTGGGAAGCGGCGGGGCCGGTGTGCCGGGAGGCGGCGGGTTCGCCGTCGCCCGAGGAGGTGTAGCGCAGGATCGCGACCGAGCAGGCCGTGAGGACGACCAGCGCGGCGGAGACCGCGCCGACCAGCAGGCCCGTGCGCTTCCTCGCCGGTTCCGTGGGCGCCTGCCAGGACTCCGGCTCCACCACGGTGCCGTGGCCGATCAGCGACTGCAGCACCTGGATGGCGGCCGGCCGCTCGGCCGGGTCCTTGGCCAGGCAGCGCGCGAGCACGTCACGCAGCGGGGCGGGCACGCCGTCCAGGTTCGGCGACGCGTTCAGGATGCGGTGGGCCACCGCGGCGAAGGGGCCCTGGCCGAAGGGCGGCCTGCCGGTCGCGGCGAAGACCATCGTCGCGGCCCAGGCGAACACGTCCGTGTACGCGCCGGCGGGCTGCTCGTGCAGCTGCTCGGGAGCCATGTACGGCGGCGTCCCCAGCATGGAGCTCGTCGGATGCGCGCCGGACTCCAGGGCGCGGGCGATGCCGAAGTCCACCACGCGCGGCCCGTCCGGCCCGATCAGCACGTTGGCCGGCTTGAAGTCCCGGTGCACCACCTTCGCGCCGTGGATGGCGGCCAGCGCGGTGATGGTGTGGGTGGCCAGCCGTTCCAGCGCGTTGCCGGTGAACACGCCGTTGCGCTCCACCGCCGCCTGCAGGGACAGGCCGGGCACGTACTCGCTGACGATGTACGGCCGCTCGGCCAGGACGTCGGCGTCCAGGATCGCGGCGGTGTGGGCCTGGGGGACGCTGCGCGCTGCGTCCACCTCCCGCGCGAAGCGGGCGCGGGCCTGCGGGGCCGGCAGCCCGCTCTCCCTGAGCACCTTGACGGCGACCGGCCTGCCGCCGGGGTCGCGCCCGAGGTAGACGACGCCCTGCCCGCCGGCGCCGAGACGCCCCTGGATGGCGTACCGGGAGATCTGCCGGGGGTCCTCGCGGGTGAGGGGCAGGATTTCGGCTTCTTCGATCATGGCGCCTTACTCGGTCGCGGTACGGGGTCGGCTTGCCATTTCGCCCCCATCTTCCCGAACTGTGCCCTGCGATGGGGCGGTTTTGGCGCGGGAGATCAGTTCGTGGGCCGCGTTTACTAACCAGCTGGTAGGTTTTGCGTCGACTCTGATGATGGTGAAGGGACGGCGGGGCATGGGGATCGCGTTTCCGGAGGGCTTCCTGTGGGGTGCGGCGAGCAGCGCGCACCAGATCGAGGGCAACAACGTCGCCAGCGACCTGTGGGGGCTGGAGAGCCGGCTGCCCGAGCGCAGCGGCGACGCCTGCGACAGCTACCACCGCTGGCCCGAGGACCTCGACCTGGTGCGGGACCTCGGCCTGAGCGCTTACCGGTTCGGCATCGAGTGGGCGCGGATCGAGCCGGTCGAGGGCGAGGTGTCGCGGGCCCACCTCGCGCACTACCGCCGCATGGTGGAAGGCTGCCTGGAGCGCGGGCTCACCCCCGTGGTGACGCTGCACCACTTCACCAGCCCGCTGTGGTTCCAGCGGGAGGGCGGGTGGCGGTCCGGCACGGCGGTCGAGCGGTTCCGCAGGTACGTGCGGACGGTGCTGCCCATCCTGGACGGCGTCTCCTGGGTATGCACGATCAACGAGCCCAACATGCTCGCGATGATGGCCGAGGCCATGCGGAACGGGCACCACGAGGGCGGCGTGGCCGGCGCCATGGCGGCCCCTGACCAGGCGATGGCCGACACCCTGACCGACGCGCACCGGGCCGCCCGCGAGGAACTGGGCACGGCCGGCCTGAGGTCGGGCTGGACGATCGCCAACCAGAACTTCCAGGCCGAGGACGGCGCGCAGGCCGAGCGGGACGCGTGGGCCTGGCCCAGGGAGGACCGGTTCCTGGACGCCGCCTCGGGCGACGACTTCGTGGGGGTGCAGGCGTACACGCGGGTGCGGATCGGCCGCGACGGCGCGCTGCCCGTCCCCGACGGCGCCCGGCGCACGCTCACCGGGTGGGAGTTCTACCCCGGCGCGCTCGGCGACGCCGTACGGCACACGGCACGGCGGTTGCCCGGCGTGCCGATCCTGGTGACGGAGAACGGCGTGGCCACGGGGGACGACGCCGAGCGCGTGGAGTACACGCGGGCGGCGCTGGCCGGGCTGCACGCGGCCATGGCCGATGGGGCCGACGTGCGCGGCTATTTGCACTGGTCGTTGCTGGACAACTACGAGTGGGGGTCGTGGGCGCCGACCTTCGGGCTGGTGTCGGTGGACCGGGAGACGTTCGCCCGCGACGCCAAGCCCAGCGCCCGCTGGCTGGGCGACGTCGCCCGCGCCAACGCCCTGTAACCCGGGCGCGGGCGGCGCGCCCCGGCGTCCTGGGGAAGCGGCGTGGAGGCACGTCCTCCGCGCCCGTCGGCGCGGGGCGCGCGCTTCCCATGGCTGTCAGGAGTGGGTGCGGACGGCGGCGACCAGGTCGTCCACGACCTGGGCCGTCAGCCCCAGCCCGAACGTGCGGAACTTGATCAGCGGGATGCCGAGCGCCAGCCGCAGCAGCGCCGGGTCGGGCTCGGAGTCGCCCGGCGCCCCGCGCAGCCGCTCCCGCAGCACCCGCCCGCACACCGGATGCGCCAGCCATTCGCCCAGCGTGGACATCCCGGTCAGCTCGGGCAGGTAGCCGTCGCCTGGCGTGGTCACCTCGGCGCGCAGCCGGATGTCCCGGGAGGACGCGCCGATCTCGACGACGAAGGCACCGGGATCGACCCGCCAGCCCCCGCGCTCCACCGACCACTGGGCCAGGTCCCGCCCGGTGAGCGGCAGCCGCACCCGCGCGCTCGCGCCCGGCTCCAGGCCGACCTTGGCGAAGCCGCGCAGCGTGTGGCGCGGCCGGGTGGGCTGCTCCTCCTCGAAGGCCACGTAGAGCTGCGCGACTTCCTGCGCGGCCCGCTCCCCGGTGTTGGCGACGGTGAACGCGACCAGCCACTCGTTCGTGCCGGTCTCGCGGACCTCCAGGTCGGAGTAGGCGAAGCGGGAGTACGTCAGCCCGTGGCCGAAGGGGTAGGCCACCTCGGTGCCGAGCGTGTCGTGGTGGCGGTAGCCGACGTAGCGGCCCTCGCCGTACAGGACGTGCCCGTCGGAGCCGGGGAAGTGCAGGTGGCAGGGCACGTCGGCCAGGCGCAGCGGGATCGTCTCCGTGAGCCGTCCCGACGGGCTGTGCGTGCCGAGCAGCAGGTCGGCCAGCGCCGCGCCGCCCGCCTGGCCGAGCAGCCACCCCTCCAGTACGGCCGAGGCGTGCTCCTGCCATCCGGCGACCGAGACGACGCCGCCGTTGGAGAGCACCACGACGACTCGCGGGCAGGCCCCGGCCACCCGGCGCAGCAGAGCGATCTGGACGGCGGGCAGGTCGAGGGTGGTGCGGTCGAAGCCCTCCGACTCCGCGGCGTCCGGCAGGCCGAGGAACAGGACCGCCACGTCGGCGGCGGCGGCCGTCTCCACAGCCTCCCGCTCCAGCTCGGGATCGGGCACCCCGTCGAGCCGGTAGCCGGGCGCGAACGTCACGCCGATCGCCGTGCGCAGCGACTCCAGCGCGCTGTCCAGCCTGGTCGGTACCACGTGCGAGCTGCCGTGGCCCTGGTAGCGGGGGCTGCGGGCCTGCTCGCCCAGCACCGCGACGCGCAGGCCGGGAGCCAGCGGCAGGACGCCGTCGTTCTTCAGCAGCACGGCCGAGGCCCGGGCGGCCTCGCGAGCCAGCTCGTGATGCGCCTCGGCACTCCAGCCGCCGTCGTGCCGCGGCCGGGCGCGTACCCGCTCGGCCAGCCGGATCACCCGTCCGGCCGCCACGTCCAGGACGGACTCGGGCAGGCGGCCCGCGCGGACCGCCGCGACGATCTCCTCGTCCGTGCCGGTGGGCGGCATCTCCAGGTCGAGGCCCGCTTCCAGGGCCGCCACGCGGTCGTTCACCGCGCCCCAGTCGGACATCACCAGCCCGTCGAACCCCCACTCGCCGCGCAGCAGCTCGCTCAGCAACCACCGGTTCCGGCTGGCGTGCACGCCGTTGACGCGGTTGTAGGCGCACATCACCGCGTACGGCCCTGCCTCACGCACGATGTGCTCGAAGGCGGGCAGGTAGATCTCGCGCAGCGTCTGCTCGTCCACGTCCGCGCTGACGCGCATGCGGTCGGTCTCCTGGTTGTTGACCGCGAAGTGCTTCACGCACGCCCCGACGCCCAGCGACTGGATGCCGGTCACCACGGCCGCCCCCATCACGCCGGTCAGGTGCGGGTCCTCGGAGAAGTACTCGAAGTTGCGCCCGCACAGCGGGGAACGCTTGATGTTCACCCCCGGCCCGAGCACGACGTCCACCCCGAGCGCGCGCGCCTCCCCGGCCAGCGCCGCGCCCACGCGCCCGGCCAGCCCGGGATCCCAGGAGGAGCCGAGCGCGACGGCGGGCGGGAAACAGGTGGCGGGCACGCTGTCACGCAGGCCCAGCGCATCGCCGGAGGAGCCGGTGGAGCCGGTGGAGGAGTCGCGCGGGCGGCGGATCCCGTGCGGGCCGTCGGAGAGCGTGAGCGCCGGCACCACGTCCCGGACCGCCGTGGTGTGCCAGGTGCCGCCTCCGGAGGTGAGCGACGCCTTCTCCTCCAGGGAGAGTTTCATGAAATACCTCGATCTATCAGGGTTTGGGATCCAAGCCGAGCTGCCTCAGGAACGTGATCACCGCGGCCCGCATGTCCACCTGGTCGGGATCGAGCAGCCACTGCGTCTGCAGCCCGTCGATCAGCGCGATGAGCTGCTGGGCGACCGCGCCCGGATCGTGCGGCAGCGGCGGCGTGGAGCGCGCGAACAGGATGCCGAGCAGCCACGCCGCCTGCCGGCGCAGCTTGCGGTACCGCTTGACGAAGTAGTCGTGGGCCGGATGGCCGGGGTCGGCCGCCTCCCCGGAGATCTTGACGTAGAGCGCGACGAGGCCGGGGGCGCCCATGTTCCTGGCCACCTGGTCCGCGATGCGGTCGAGCAGCTCCTCCGGCGACAGCTCGACGTCGCGCCCGTGCATCAGCTCGCCGTCCACCTGGTCGCGGTGACTGAGCACCTCGATGAGCAGGCTCTCCTTGCCGGGGAAGTGGTGCAGCAGCCCGGCGTGCGTCAGGCCCGCGTGCGCGGCGATGTCCCGCAGCGACACGGCGTGGAAGCCGGAGCGCGAGAACAGCTCTGTGGCGGACTCGAGGATGCGGGCGCGCGTGCGCTCGCCCTTGCTGCCTCGACGTGGCGTCGGTTCGCTCACCGGACGGCCCCTTCTGCGGTGGTGGGCACGTGGGCTGCGGTTACGTGCCGCGGTAGGGCGAGAGTAGCCCGCACGAATTAAACCTACCATGTGGTTAGTTTTGCGGTGTATGCTCCCCGGCAAACGAGACGGAGTGAGCGCCATGAAGAGATCCGCCACCGCAGCCCTCCTCGTCACCGCGAGCCTGATCGCCGGCTGTTCCGGCCCCGGCGGCGGCGGTACGGCGGGCGGCGCGAGCACGACCCTGAACATCGCCACCATGACCCTGCCGCAGAGCCTCGACCCCAAGGACGCCAACGGCAGCGCGCTGCCGTTCTTCCAGGCGGTCTACGACACGCTGATCAAGCGGGAGCCCGACGGCACCTACAGCCCGATGCTGGCCACCGAGTGGAAATACGACGACGGGCTCACCGAGCTGAGCCTCACCCTGCGCGGCGACGTGAAGTTCGACGACGGCACGCCGTTCGACGCCGAGGCCGTCAAGGCGAACCTGGAGCGCTTCCGCAAGGGCGGCGGCGCCCAGGCCAAGACGCTGAACGACGTCAAGTCCATCGAGGTCGCCGACCCCACGCACGTCACGCTCGTCCTGAGCAAGCCGAACCCGGCCATGCTGTACTACCTGAGCGACGCCGCCGGCCTCATGGCCAACCCGAAGGACTTCGCCCAGGACGACACGCTCAAGACCAGGCCGGGCGGCACCGGCCCGTACGAGCTGGACCAGGGCCGGACCGTCATCGGCACGAAGTGGGTCTTCACCCGCACCGCCCGCTACTGGGGCGCCCGGCTCCCGTACGACACGATCGCGATCAGCTACTTCGACAACGAGACCGCGATCGTCAACGGCATCAAGACAGGCCAGCTCGACGCCGCCCTCATCCAGGACGCCGACCAGCAGATCAGCGTCGAGAGCGACCCCAAGGTGAAGACGGTCAAGCAGGAGTTCGACTTCCAGGGCGTGTTCCTGTTCGACCGGGCCGGAGCGGTCACCCCGGAGCTGCGCGACCCCCGCGTACGGCAGGCGCTGAACTACGCGATCGACCGCCGGACCATGCTGGCCAAGATCCGCCAGGGCCGCGGCGCGGTCACCAGCCAGGTCTTCGGCCCCGCCACCGCCGCCTACAAGCCGGAGCTGGACACCTACTACGGCTTCGACCAGGCCAAGGCCCGCGCGCTGCTCAAGGAGGCCGGCCACGAGAGCGGCTTCACGCTGAAGCTGCCGCGCATCCCGGCCATCGTCTCCGACGCGCTGGCCGCCTCGCTCCAGTCCGACCTGGGCGCGGTCGGCGTGAAGCTGGTCTGGGACGACCTCGACCCCGGCTCCGCCGTCCAGCGCATCTTCAGGGACCGCGCCTACTCCGCCATGGTCATGAACATGGGCCAGTCGTCGGCCGACTGGGTCGCGGTCGGCGAGGTGGTGCTGCCCGGCGCCTTCAACATGTTCGGCTACACCGACGACACGGTGAAGAAGCTGCTGCCCAGGATCCAGGGCAGCGCCGCGCAGGACGCCAAGGCCGACCTCCAGGCGCTGAACGAGCACCTGGTCGCCGACGGCTGGTTCATGCCGTTCTACCGGATGACATACCTGCACGTCTCGGACGGAAGCGTGACGATCAAGCCGCAGGACGGCATGGCGGTGCCCGCCATCTACAACTACGCGCCCGCGCAGTGATGGCGGCCTTCGTCGTCCGCAGGATCGCGGCCGGGGCGCTGCTCGTGCTCGTGATCTCCTTCCTGTCCTACACGCTGCTGTCGATCCCCGGCCTGGACGTGGGCAGGCAACTGCTGGGGCAGAGCGCGTCGCAGGACCTCGTGGACGCCAAGAACGCCGCGCTGGGCCTGGACCGCCCCGTCCTCGTCCAGTACCTGGACTGGCTCGCCCACGCCGTCCGCGGCGACCTCGGCACGTCCTGGTTCACCAGCGAGAACGTGGTGCGCGCCATCGCCAACCGGCTGCCGGTCACGATCAGCCTCATGGCCGGGGTCACGCTCGTCACGGCGGTGCTCGCGTTCCTGCTGGGCGTCTGGGCGGGGGTGCGGCGCGGCGCGGTGGACCGGTTCGTCCAGGTCTTCTCCGTCATCGGCTACGCCCTGCCGAACTTCCTGGTCACGCTGGTCCTCGTGCTCGTGTTCGCGGTGCACCTGCGGTGGTTCCCCGCCATCGGGTACGTCGGCATCGGCGAGTCGTTCTCCGGGTGGCTGTCCACGGTGCTGCTGCCCGTGCTCTCGCTGTCGGTCGGGTCCGTCGCGGGCGTCGCCCAGCAGGTCAGGAGCTCGGTGATCGAGGTGCTGCGGCAGGACTACGTACGGACCCTGCGCGCCAGGGGGCTGCCGCCGTCGCGCATCGTGCTCAGGCACGTCCTGCGCAACGCCTCGGCCCCGGCGCTGGCGGTGCTCGGCATGCAGTTCGTCGGCCTGCTCGGCGGTGCCGTCCTGGTCGAGCAGATCTTCGGCCTGCCCGGCATCGGCAGCATGACCGTCACCTACACCACCCGGGGCGACATCCCGATCATCATGGCGCTGGTCATGCTCACCGTGATCGGCGTGATCGCCGTCAACCTCGTCGTCGACATCCTCATCGGCTGGCTCAACCCGAAGGCGAGGATCGCGTGAGCACCCTGTTCAAGACGTTGCGGCACCCGCTCGGGCTGGCGTCCGCGCTCGTCCTGGCCGCGATCCTGCTCGCGGTGCTGTTCGCGCCCGCGCTGAGCCCGCAGGCTCCCGACGCCTCCAGCCTGCGGGACGCCTTCGCCGGCCCGGCGGCGGGCCATCCGCTCGGCTTCGACTCGGCCGGCCGGGACATCCTGTCCCGCCTGCTGCACGGCGGCCGCAACACGCTCGGCGGCGCGGCGCTGGCCCTGGCGGTCGCGCTCGCCCTCGGCGTGCCGGCGGGCCTGCTGGCCGGCTACTACGGCGGCTGGTTCGACTCGGCGGCGAGCTGGACCGTCAACCTGATCATGGCGCTGCCCGCCATGGTGGTGCTGCTCGCCTCCCGCGCCATCCTCGGCTCCACCGTATGGGTGCTGATGGTGGTGCTCGGCTTCCTCGTCGCGCCCGCCTTCTTCCGCCTAGTGCGCGGCATCGTCGCGGGGGTGCGCAACGAGCTGTACGTGGACGCCGCCAGGGTGTCGGGGCTGAGCGACACCAGGATCGTGGCCCGCCACATCCTCGTCGTGGTCCGCGCCCCGATCATCATCCAGATCGCGCTCGTCTCGGGGATCGCCATCGGCCTGCAGGCGGGGCTGGAGTTCCTCGGCATCGGCAGCGGCGACGTGCCGACGTGGGGCGCGATGCTGAACGAGGCGTTCAAGAACATCCAGCGCGAGCCGCTGCTGCTGCTCTGGCCCGGCCTCGCGCTCGGCCTCACCAGCGGCGCGCTGGTGCTGCTCGCCGCCGCGCTGCGCGACGCGCTGGAGGACAGGCCCGCCGCGCCCGTGCCCGCCAGGGCGCCCGCCGTGGTGCACGAGCCGCGGGAGGGCCTGCTGTCCGTACGCGACCTGGCCGTCGCCTACCCGGGGCGCGAGGTCGTCCACGGGGTGGATCTCGACGTACGGGCCGGGGAGATCGTCGGGCTGGTCGGCGAGTCGGGGTCGGGCAAGACCCAGACCGCCTTCGCCGTTCTCGGCATCCTGCCCGAGAACGGCCGGATCGTCCGCGGCAGCATCACGATCGAGGGTGAGGAGGTCGTCGGCCTGCCCGAGCGGCGGCACCGGGCGCTGCGCGGCACCGTCGTCGCGTACGTCCCGCAGGAGCCCATGAGCAACCTCGACCCCGCCTTCACGATCGGCAGCCAGCTCGTCGAGCCCATCCGGCACAAGCTGGGCCTGAGCAGGGCCGAGGCCCGCGCCCGCGTCCTGGAGCTGCTGGCGCAGGTGGAGATCGCCGACCCGGAGCGGGCCTTCCGCTCCTACCCGCACGAGATCTCCGGCGGCATGGCCCAGCGCGTGCTCATCGCGGGCGCCATGTCGTGCGACCCGAAGCTGCTCATCGCCGACGAGCCCACCACCGCGCTCGACGTCAGGGTCCAGGCCGAGGTGCTCGGCCTGCTGCGCAGGCTGCAGGCGGAACGGGGCCTCGGTGTCCTGCTCGTCACCCACAACCTGGGGGTCGTCGCCGACCTGTGCGACCGGGTCGCCGTCATGCGCGAGGGCCGCATCGTCGAGACCGGCACCGCCGAGCAGGTGCTGAGCGCCCCCGAGGACCCCTACACCCGCAAGCTGCTCGGCGCAGTGCTGGAGGTTTCGTGAACGCCCTGCTCGCGGTCGAGGACCTGCACGTCTCCTTCCCCGGCAAGGGGTGGCGGGCCCCGCGTACGGAGGTGCTGCGCGGGGTGTCGCTGGACATCGCGCCGGGCGAGACGCTGGGCCTGGTGGGGGAGTCGGGCTCCGGCAAGACCACGATCGGCCGGGCCGTACTCGGCCTGGTGCCGGTCGCGTCGGGGACGATCACGTTCGGCGGGCGGCGCATCGACGGCCTCACCGGCCGGCGGCGCCGGGAGCTGGCCCGCGATCTGCAGGTCATCTTCCAGGACCCGTACACCTCGCTGAACCCCTCGCGGACCATCGGCGACACGCTCGCAGAGCCCCTGCTGGGGCTGGGCGCGCGCAACGCGCGCGAGCGGGTGTCCCGGCTGCTCGACCGCGTGCACCTGCCCGCGGACGCCGCGCGGAGGCTGCCGCGCGAGTTCTCCGGCGGGCAGCGGCAGCGGGTGGCGATCGCCCGCGCGCTGGCGATCGACCCCAAGCTGATCGTGTGCGACGAGCCGGTCTCCGCGCTCGACCTGACCACCCAGCGGACGGTGCTGGACCTGCTGCTGGAGATCCAGCAGCAGTCCGGGGTGTCCTACCTGTTCGTCTCGCACGACCTCGCGGTGGTGCGGTTCATGGCGCACCGGGTGGCCGTCATCCACCGGGGCGAGATCGTGGAGACCGGCTCCGCGGCCGAGGTGACGGGCGAGCCGCGCCACCCGTACACGCGCGGCCTGCTGCTGGCGGCCCCGGTCGCCGACGTCGCCGCGCAGCGGGCCCGGCGGGAGGCGTTCGAGTCCTACATGAAGAGGCCTTCGTGAAGAGGTCTACGTGAAGAGGTCGGCGGACCGGTAGTAGCCGCCCCACCCGAGGCGTTCCCACCGGGCGGTGTGGGTGCGCACCCGCTCCCGGTAGTCCTCCCACGTGGTGGCCCGATCCGTCCACGCCTTCTCGGCGATCCCGGCCAGCCGGGGCAGCAGCAGGAACGCCAGGTCGTCGAAGTCTCCCACCGTTTCGCACCAGATGGCGGCCTCCACCCCGGCCAGCCGGGCGCCGGCGGGGATCTCCACCAGCTCGCCGGGCCGCCAGCCGAAGTACTCCCGGCTGGTCATCGGCCGGTAGGAGGCGAAGCCGACGCGTTCCCGCCGCTCGTTCTGCTCCTCCAGCACCGACGGCTCCGCGTACCGCCGGTCGAGGTAGAGCACCCGGCTCGGCGAGGCCAGCACGGCCGCCCCGGCCGCCACCGCGCCGGGCACGTCGTGCGGCGCCTGCTCGAACGCGGCGGCCGCGAGGTCGATGAGCGGGTGGTACTGCGGCGGCGCCGTCTTCCGCGCCGCCTCGGGGTCGAAGGCGTCGCCGTCGCCGACCCAGCACTGCGCGAGGTCGGCGGAGGTCAGCGCCCCCGAGCGGCTGACCTCCTGCCAGCCCACGACCCGCTTCCCCGCCGCCCTGGCCAGGCCGAGCGCCCTGGTGACGAACGCCGCGTACAGCTCGTGCGGCATCCCGAACGCCTCGTCGCCGCCGATGTGCAGGTACGGCCCCGGGGTGAGCACCGCGACCTCGCCGAGCACGTCCGCCACGAACCGCCACGTCACCTCGGCCCGCGGGTCGAGAAACGGGACGAGCGGATGGGCCGGCTCGTCCTCGCCCCCCAGCTCCGGGTACGCCCGGACAGCGGCCAGCACGTGCCCCGGCATGTCGATCTCGGGCACGACCGTGACGAAGCGCTCCGCCGCGTACGCGACGATCTCCCGGTAGTCGTCGTGCGTGTAGGACTCGGGGCCGGTGAGCCGGGGCCAGGCGCTGATCCGCAGCCGCCAGGCCTGGCTGTCGGTCAGGTGCAGGTGCAGGACGTTGAACTTGTACAGGGCCAGCAGGTCGATGACCCGCTTGACCTGCTCGACGGTGAAGAAGCGGCGTGCCACGTCCAGCGACAACCCGCGCCAGGCCAGGGCCGGGCCGTCGCCGGCCCGCACGCACGGCACCGTACGGTCCTCCGTGACGAGCTGTGCCACGGTCGTCGCGCCCCGGAAGAGTCCCTCGGCCGACCCGGCGGTGACGGTTGCCCCTTCGGCCGTCACCACCAGCTCGTACTCCTCGCCGTCGCCCGCGCCCAGCGTGAGCGTGACCTCCGCCTCCCCGCCCACCTGCGCGGACCCGCCGAGCAGGGCGGCGACGATCCGCCCCAGGCCGAGCAGGCGGCCGGACGGCACGGCGACCCGCGGCGAGCCGCCGAGCTCCAGGACGCCTTGACCGGCGGGTGACAGGTGACGGGGGAGCGGGACCACATGCATGGCTCATTTCTACCACGTGGTAAGAAATCTGGCCTTGATGGGTCGCGAGGCCGCCAGGCACGATGCCCTCATGACGGGGGAACCGCTAGGCGGGGGGAACGACGGCGGTGCCGTCCGCGTGGGCGCCACCGTCCGGCGGCCGGTCAGGGAGTGGACGGCCGCGGTCCACGAGCTGCTGCGCCACCTGGAGCGCAAGGGGTTCGAGGGGGCTCCCCGGGTGCTGGGCGTCGACGAGGGCGGGTACGAGGTGCTCACGTACCTGGAGGGCGAGACCATGGGCGACGCGGCGGTGTGGCCGTCGTGGACCCGTACCGAGGACACGCTCGTGCAGGTCGCCCGGTGGCTGCGTGCCTACCACGAGGCCGTGGCCGACTTCGTGCCGCCCGCGCACGCCCGCTGGCGCTCCGGCGGGCGCTGGACGCCCGGGCTGATCATCGGGCACAACGACGCCGGCCCGGCCAACGCCGCCTACCGCGCCGGGCGGCTGACCGGGTTCTTCGACTGGGACTTCGCCGGGCCGACCACGGTGGACGCCGAGGTGGCGCTGGTGGCGCACTGCTGGGTGCCGCTGCACGCCCGGCACGTGGACGCCTCGACGGGGTTCACCGCGTTCGAGGCCAGGCCCGCCAGGCTGCGCCGGTTCCTGGACGCGTACGGGTGGTCGGGCCGGCCCGAGGCGCTCGTCAGGAACGTGCAGGTGCAGATGGCCGAGCGGGCCGCGCTGATCCGACGGCTGGGCCACGCGGGCGAGGGGCTCTACGGCCGGCTGTTGCGGCGCGGGGTGGCCGACGAGCTCGATCAGGCCGTACGCGAACTCGACGAGTTTTCTCGATGAGGAATGCCGAGTAAGCGACTTTGTCAGGCAACCCCGAACTCGGCATGATATGCCGGGAGAATATCAGAGGAGAAAGGGTAGCGATGGAACGACGCCCGGTGATGGTGAAGGTGGAAGAAGTCCCGCTGCGCGTCGGGGCCGTGACCGCGTCGAACTCCCACGGAAACTGAAACGCCGGCTCGGGTAGCGTCCTGTGGGTGAGGCATTCCCTGCCTCACCCACACCCGCGTAGGAGGCATGTCCGTGGCCGACACCGCATTACGCCCACGCCTGCGTGACAGCGTCATCGTGCAGGCGGACGGCGGCACGCTGCTGTTCCTGTGCCTGGCCGACCGGACCGTGAAGAGATTCGCCTGCGACGAATTCGTGAAAGACGTGGTGGTGCTTCTCGACGGCACCCGCACGATCGCGGAGATCGGCGCTCTCGCCTGTGGCGGCCGTCCCGATGCCCGGGAGCGGGTGGCCGAAGTCGTGCAAATCCTGGAGCATGAAGGGCTGTTGAGCCGGGTCGCCGACCCCGCGCTCGAATTTCGACTTTTAGGCACCGCGCGCGCCGAATTCTACGACCGGCAACTCCGGCTGTTCCAGGACTTCTGCGACCAGGGCTGGTCGCCGGAGACCAGCGGGGCGGCGCTCCAGCGGCGCCTCGGCGAGGCGACCGCCGTCGTCTGCGGGGTCGGCGGGCTGGGCGGATGGGTGGCGCTCGCGCTGGCCGGCGCGGGCGTCGGCCGGATCCGCGTCTGCGACTTCGACCGGGTCGAGGTCTCGAACCTCACCCGGCAGGTGCTGTTCGGGATGGCCGACCTGGGCGTGCCCAAGGCGGACGCGGCGGCCGCCCGATTGCGCGAGGTCAACCCGTTCATCGAGGTGGAGGCCGTGGCCCGGCGCATCGGCGGCGCGGGCGACCTCGCCGACGTCGTCAAGGGCGCGGACATCGTCATCAACGCGGCCGACCTGCCCACCCCCAACGACGTGGCCGGCTGGGTGAGCGAGGCCTGCTGGCCGGACATCCCGCACATCATGGGGACGGGCTACGCCTACCACATCGGCGTCCTCGGCACCTCGATCATCCCGGGCCGGACCGCCTGCTGGGCCTGCGTACGCGCCGAGACGTTCGCCGACCACGGGCGGGACGGCCTGGAGACCGTCGTGGGCAAGCGCGACAGGGCCGGCGCGATGGGCGCGCTGTCCGGCCTCGTCGGCAACATCCTGGCCTGGGAGGCGATCCGCATCCTGGCGGGGCTGCCGCCGGCGCTCGGCGACCGGTGGAGCGAGGTGGACTTCTGGCCGCTGGAGATCCGCTCGCGCGCCGTAGCCCAGCGGCCCGACTGCCCGACGTGCGGCCGCTGAACCCGCGAGCCGGAGCCCGCACGCTCCGGCCCGCCAGGCAGGCTCAGCCGCGCAGCAGCAGGTTGCCTCGCCGGAACCGCTCGTCCGGCTCGGGCTCCCGCAACATCCGCCCGATCTCCACGAACCCGGCCTCCGCCGCCAGCTTCGCCAGGTCGTCGATCGGCCACCGGTAAGCGGTCGTCACCTTGTGGTCGAACGCCGTCACCGGCCCGCCCTCGGCCTCGAAGAACCCGAGCAGCAGGTGCCCGCCGGGAGCGAGCACCCGCCGGAACTCGGCGAAGTACGGCCGCAACTCCTCCGGCGGCGTGTGAATGATCGAATACCACGACAGGATGCCGGCGAGCTCGCCGTCGGCGAGATCCAGCGCCTCCATCGAACCGACCTCGAAGCGCAGCTCGGGATAGGTCCGCCGGGCGAGGTCGATCATCACCGGCGACAGGTCGATCCCGAAGGCGGCCAGCCCCAGCTCCCGCAGATGCGCCGTCGTCTGCCCCGGCCCGCACCCGAGCTCGGCCACGGCCCCGCCGCCCGCGGCCCGTACGGAGCCGGCGAACGCGGCCAGGATCGCCCGGTCCAGCGGCAACTTCGGCTCGCCCTTGGCCAACTCGGCGTAGACGCCGGCGATGGCGTCGTAGGCCTGGGCGGTGGTGGTCAGATAGGAGGAAGAGTCGGTCATGGCGGACGATGCTAACCCTGATCCCGCATGACCCGCCCGAGGGTGAAATAACTGAATATCGTTCTAGTATTGCCAGGGAGGCTAGGCCGGCGAGGTCCAGGAGGGCAGCCATGGGCGTACTGGAAGGCAAGGTCGCGGTCGTCACCGGAGCGAGCAGGGGCATCGGCGCCGCGATCGCCGAACGCCTGGCCGCGGAGGGAGCCAGGGTCGTCGCCGCGGCCCGCACCGTGGACGCGTCGCAGAGCCGCCTCGAAGGGACGATCGGCGACACCGTCGCGCGGATCGAGGCGGCCGGCGGCACCGCCTTCGCCCAGCCCGCCGACCTGTCCCGCGAGCAGGACAGGCAGGCCCTCGTCGAGGCCGCCGCGGAGCGGTACGGCACGGTGGACATCCTGGTCAACAACGCCGCGGTCACCTACTTCACCCCGGTCTCCGACTTCACCGACCGCCGCTACCACCTGATGTTCGAGGTGCAGGTGAACGCGCCCTTCCACCTCTCCCGCCTGGTCATCCCCGGCATGCGGGAACGCGGCGCCGGCTGGATACTCAACATCTCCTCGATCGCCGCCCGCCACCCGGCCTTCCCGCCCGGCCCGTACGCCGGCTTCGGCGGCACGGTGTACGGCATGTGCAAGGCCGCGCTCGAACGCTTCACCACCGGCCTGGCCGCCGAGCTCTACGCCGACGGCATCGCCGTGAACGCCCTGTCGCCGAACCAGGTCGTCCCCACCCCCGGCACCCTCTTCCACCGCCTCACCACCGAGGACGCCCCCGGCACCGAGCCCGCCTCGGTCATGGCCGACGCCGCCCTGGCGCTGTGCCACCGCCCGGCGGCGGAGCTCACGGGCCGCATCGCGTACTCCCAGGACCTGCTGGCCGAGCTCCGGGGTAGCTGACGCGGGGCCGGTTCTCATGGAGTTCTCAGGTGGAGTTTGTGGCACATTGACGTAACTTTTACGACTATGGAGCGATGGAGCACCTGCCGCAGGAGGCCGGCGCGGCCGGGGCTCGCAGGGCCGTGGCCGGGAGGCCCGGGCGGCTGATCGCCGGGGCCGGCGCGGTCGTCGTGGTCGCGGCGCTGGCGTACTGGCTGGGCGGGATCGGGGGGAGCGGCGGCGAGGCCGCGCCCGGTCCGAGCCCCACCCCGAGCCCCAGCGCGACGCTCACGGTGCCCGACGTCTACAAGCGGGTCGGGCCGTCGGTGGTGGTCATCCAGGCCGGGAAGTCGCTCGGCACGGGGGTGATCGCGGCCGACGACGGCACGATCCTGACCGCGCACCACGTCGTCAAGGGAGCCAAGGACGTCAACCTGACGTTCGCCGACGGCACGAAGGCGAAGGCCGTGGTCTCGTCGTCGAACCCGAAGCGGGACGTCGCGACGCTCAAGCCCGCGAAGCTGCCGGAGATCGTCGTCCCGGCGACGCTCGGCGGCGGCGTGGCCGTGGGCGCGCCCGTCGTGGCGATCGGCAACCCGCTGGGGCTCGCGTACAGCGTCTCCACCGGCGTGGTGTCGGGGCTGGACAGGTCCGCCGAGCAGGGCGACCTGAGCGGGCTCATCCAGTTCGACGCCTCCGTGAACCCGGGCAGCTCCGGCGGCCCCCTCCTGGACGCCCGCGGCCTGCTCATCGGGATCGTCGTCTCGATCGCCGACCCGGGCGGCGACGAGGCGTTCGCCGGTATCGCGTTCGCGGTGCCGATCGGCGTGGCACTGGGCGGAGAAGACGGCGAAGGCCCCGACGGGCCCCGGATATGACCGAAGGGATCGCATGACCTCGACCGAGATCCATCCGCTCGAACAGGTGCTGTTCGAGGTCAAGCGCACGATCGTCGGGCAGGACGTGCTGCTCGAACGCATGGCGGTCGCGCTGATCGCCGACGGGCACCTGCTCGTGGAGGGCGTGCCGGGGCTGGCCAAGACGCTCGCCGTGCGGTCGCTGGCCGCCGCGTTCGCCGGGAGCTTCCAGCGCGTGCAGTTCACGCCCGACCTGGTGCCCGCCGACCTCGTCGGCACGCGGGTCTACCACCAGCACTCCGGCGAGTTCAGGACCGAGCTCGGCCCGGTGTTCGCGAACCTGCTGCTGGCCGACGAGATCAACCGTGCCCCCGCCAAGGTGCAGAGCGCCCTGCTGGAGGTGATGCAGGAGCACCAGGTGACGATCGGCCGCGAGACGTTCCGGGTGCCGGAGCCGTTCCTGGTCATGGCGACGGAGAACCCGATCGAGTCCGAGGGCACCTATCCGCTGCCCGAGGCGCAGGTCGACCGCTTCATGATGAAGGTGGTCGTCGACTATCCGACGCAGGCCGAGGAGCAGGCGATCGTCGACCGGGCGCTGCGCCCGCCGGACCCGCCGCAGCCGACGGTGGCGGCCGAGGAGCTGATGGCGATGCGGGTGCGGGCGCGGGAGGTGTACGTCGATCCGGCGATCGTGGACTACGCGGTGCGGCTGGTCTCCGTGACCCGCTCCCCGGCCACGGCCGGGCTCGGCGAGCTGGAGCGGTACGTCACGTACGGGGCCAGCCCGCGGGCCTCCATCGCGCTCGTCACGGGCGCCAGGGCGCTGGCGTTCCTGCGCGGGCGGGAGTACGTCCTGCCGCACGACCTGTCCGAGCTCGCGCTCGACGTGCTGCGCCACCGCCTCGTGCTGTCGTACGAGGCCCTCGCGGACGACGTCGACGCCGACACCATCGTCACCAGGGTGCTCGGGGCCGTCAGGGCGCCCGACGTCGTCCTGCAGAACCGCTGAGCCGCCATGGCCACCGCCCCCGAGAAACTCCTGCTCCGCCTGGAGTGGAAGGTCGTCCGCAGGCTGGACGGCCGGCTCCAGGGCGCGCACCGCACCACGTACCGCGGCGCGGGCATCGACTTCACCGGGTTGCGCGCGTACCAGGAGGGCGACGACGCCCGGCACATCGACTGGAACGTCACCGCCCGGCTGGACGAGCCGCACCTGCGGGTGTTCACCGAGGACCGCGAGCTGACGGTGTGGCTCGTGCTCGACCGGTCGGCGTCGATGGCGGCCGGGCGGCCGGGGCGCGGCAAGCACGACGTGCTGGCCGAGCTGGCCCTCGTCCTGGCCCGGCTGTTCGGGCGGGGCGGCAACCGGGTCGGCGCGCTGCTGTTCGACACGGGCCTGTTGCGCGTCGTGCCGCCCGGCACCTCCCGGCGGCACACGCTGCGGATCGGCGCCGAGCTGGAGCGCACCGCCGAGTCGCACGGCGGCGCCACCACCGACCTGGCGGAGATGCTCGACGCCGCCGGACGGCTGGCCCGGCGCCGCGCGCTCGTCGTCGTGCTGTCGGACTTCATCGGCGAAGGCGACTGGGAACGCTCGCTCCAGCGCCTGGCCAGGCGGCACGAGGTGGTCGCCCTGCGGATCGTGGACACCGCCGACGACGTCCTGCCGGAGGCCGGGCTGATCGTGGTCGAGGACGCCGAGACGGGCGAGCAGCTCGTCGTCGACTCCGCCGACCCGCTGCTGCGGGTGCGTTTCCGCGAGGCCGTGGACGCCCGCGACGCCCGGCTCACGGCGGGGATGCGCCGCGCCGGGGTGCCCGTCCACCGCATCGACACCGACCGCGACCTGGCCGAGGCACTCGTCGAGGTCGTCGCCAGAACCCAGGACCGGTCGCCATGACGGGGAGCGCGAGCCCGGGCGGGGGCGCGCTCATGACCGGGGGCACGGGCCTGGCGGAGGAGGCCCCATGACCCTGTCCTCCCCGCTGTTGCTGGCCGTCGGGCTGCTGGTCACGGCGGCGCTCGCCTGGGCGGCCGTCGTCTCGGCGCGCCGCCGGGCGGCGGCGCTCGCCGCGGCCGGGGTCGCCGTGCCGGGCGCGCGGCGCGCGTACCTAGGAGTCGGCCTGACGATCGCCGGCGTCGGCGTGCTCGCGGTCGCCACCGCGGGGCCGACGGCGATGCTGCCGGTCCCGCGCGCGGCGGGCACCGTCATCCTGGCCATCGACGTCTCCAACAGCATGGGCGCCGACGACATCGCGCCCAACCGCCTGGCGGCGGCGCAACGGGCGGCCCGCGCGTTCGTGGCGGCGCAGCCCGCCAGCGTCGACATCGGCGTGGTCGCGTTCGAGCGGGGCGCGCTCACCACCGCCCGCCCGGACGCCGACCACTCCATCGCGCTCAAGGCCATCGAACGCCTGCGGCTCACCGGCGGCACCTCTCTGGGCACGGCCATCATGGGCTCCCTGTCGGCCATCACCGGCAAGCAGGTGGCCATCGACCGCGACGGCAACGTGCCCGACGTCGGCTACTGGCCGTCGGCCACGATCGTGATGTTCTCCGACGGCCAGAACCGGGACGCGAGCCAGGACACGGACGTCGAACGCGCGGCCGAGGCGGCTCAGAAGGCGGGCGTGCACATCCACACCGTCGGGGTCGGCACGACGGCCGGGGCGACGGTGCAGGTGGACGGGTTCCACCTGCAGACCTCGCTGGAGGAGGACACCCTCACGCTGATCGCGAAGACCACCGGCGGCGGCTACCACCCCGCCTCCGACGCCGCGCGGCTCGACGGGGTCGCCGACACGATCGACCTGCGGCTCACCGTCTCCGACGAGCCGCTGCCCCTCGCCGGCGGGCTGATCGGGCTCGCCCTCGCGCTGCTCGCCGCGGGAGCCGCGCTCACCGTGCTCCGATCGGGACGGGTGATCTGAAATGACGTTCTCATGGCCGTGGGCGCTGCTGTCCGTCCTGGTCATCCCGCTGATCTACGCGATCCGCTGGTGGGCGCGGCGCCGCCGGCGGCGGGCCGCCGTGCGGGTCACCTCGATCGCGCTCGTACGCACCGCCCTGCCCGGCCGGACCCGCTGGACCCGCGTCATCCCACCGGCGCTGCTCGTCGCCGGGCTCGCGCTGCTCGCGGTCGGGGCCGCGCGGCCGCAGGCGTCGGTGCCGGTGCCGCAGACGTCGGCGACGATCCTGCTCGCGCTCGACACCTCCGGCTCCATGTGCTCCACGGACGTCGACCCCAACCGCCTCACCGCCGCCAAGAAGGCCGCCGCGGAGTTCATCGAGTCGCAGCGGGGCGGGCCGCGCATCGGCCTGGTCACCTTCGCGGGCACCGCCGGACTGCTCGTCCCGCCCACCGACGACACGGACGCGCTGATCAAGGCGCTGGACGACCTCACCACCTACCGCGGCACCGCGATCGGGCAGGCCATGCTGACGTCGATCGACGCGATCTCGGACCTCGACCCGTCGGTTCCCCCCACCGGCGCGACCCCCACCGGCGAGGCCCGCGAAGGCTACGCCAGCGCCGCCATCGTCGTGCTCACCGACGGCGCCAACACCCAGGGCGTGGACCCGCAGACCGCCGCCCAGGAGGCGGCCGCGCGCCGCCTGCGCGTCTTCACCATCGGCTTCGGCACCACGAACCCGTCCCCGATGGTCTGCGACAACTCCCAGTTCGACGGCTGGGGCGGCTGGGGCCGCGGGCGCGGCGGGTTCGACAGGGGCGGCCGCAACATCCGCCTCATCGACGAGCCGGCGCTCAAGCGGATCGCCCAGACCACCGGCGGCTCCTACCACCGCGCCGAGAACGCCGACCAGCTCCAGAACGCGCTCGCCTCGCTGCCCGGCAGCTTCACCGTCGTCCGACAGCAGGTGGACGTCGCCGCCGGCTTCGCCGCCGGCGGCGCCGTCCTCATCACCGCGGCCCTGTCGCTCTCCCTCTGGTGGAACCGCCCCCGCACACCGCTGCGGGGAGCTACCGGGATCCCCTCGCGCTGATCGCCGGCTCCTTGTGCGCCGGCTCCAGCCGCTCGTGGAAGCCGCCGTCCGCCGACCGCGTGATGATCCCGGTCTCCACGCCGTGCTCGGCCTCGTGGCGGTCGGTCTGCTGGAGCGCGAGGCAGATCCGCCGGGTGACGACGAAGGCGACGACGGGACCGAGGACCACGGCGTACCTGAAGAAGATCGTCACCGTGTTCACGTTGAGGTCGAACTGGTGGGCGAGCTGGTCGTTGGCCGCCGCCGCCCACAGCAGCCCGTAGAACGCGACCCCGGCGGCCGCGATGGCCGTCTTCACCGGCGTGTCACGGGGCCGGTCGAGCGTGTCACGGGCGGCCGTCTCGCGGGCCACGCGGCTCGCGCTCTTGGGCCGGCCCAGCGCGTCGCGGCGGCCGCGCCAGGCCAGGACCAGCCGCTCGGCCGCCGGGTACGCGGCCAGGGCGGTGAAGAACAGCCCGGGGATCACCAGGGTGGGCACGAGGACCGCCAGGCTGAGCGTGTAGCCGCCGAGCGTGACCTCCCAGCCCGGCATGATCCGGAGCGCGCCGTCGAGGAAGCCCATGTACCAGTCGGGCACCGAGCCGGCCGAGATCTGCGTCGGCTTGGCCGGGCCGTACAGCCAGATCGGGGCGATCTGGAAGCCGAACCCGAGAATGATCAGCATGCCGACCGTCGCGGTCGCCATCATCGGGCGGGCGCTGCGCCGCCCCGGCAGCGTGGCGACGAACCGCGTGTGGCCGTGCCGCCGCACCAGCAGCTCGCGGCCGATCAGCAGCGCGGCCATGACGGCCGGGATGATCAGGTGTCCCGCGTACAGGGTGGGGATGATCTGGTCGCCGGGGAAGTCCGGGCCGAACAGCAGCGACGTCGCCCAGGCGCCCACCACCGGGATGGACTGCACCACCGACAGCATCAGCCACAGGCTGCCGCCCGACAGCATGTCGTCGGGCAGGGCGTTGCCGGTCTCGCCGGCGGCCATGCCGAGCGCCAGCAGCGTCACCCAGATCAGCCACTGGGTGGTGCGCGGCCGGCGGAACGCGCCGGTGAGGAACATGCGCAGCAGTTGCAGCACGACGGCCGCCACGAAGACCAGCGCCGCCCAGTGGTGCATCTGCCGGATGAACAGGCCGCCGCGCACCTCCAGGCTCAGGCGCATGGTCGAGTCGTAGGCCTCGCTGACGAGGAGTCCGCGCAGCGGGCCGTACGAGCCGTCGTAGGTCACCTGCGACATGCTCGGCACGTAGACCAGCATCAACAGCGCGCCGGTCACCAGCAGGACGACGAACGACCAGACGGCGATCTCGGCGAACATGAACGACCAGTGGGAGAACTGGAAAGAACGGCGCTTGACCGACAATGAACGCATCTCAGGCCCCCTAGCCTCGCCTACACACACAAGACGCGGCCGGGACGGCGAGTGTGACATCGGAAGAGGCGCCGGCGACGGTGAAACACGTCACTCTTGCAGGGGCGTCATGCCCGGATCACTCCGGGCGCGACCGCCTCTCCACGGCCGGGCGGCCGAACAGCTTGTCGAGGCTGCGGCGCTCGCGCTTGGTGGGACGGCCCGCGCCGCGAGCGCGGACGGCCACCTGCACCGTCTCCTCGCGCGGCGGAGGCGGAGGGCTCTTGTCCACGTAGCACTCGGCGGCCACGGCGGCGCCGACGCGCTTGGTGATGAGCCGGGAGACGACCACGATGCGTTCGTGCCCCTCGTGCCGGAGCCTGACCTCGTCACCCACCCGTACGGCGTGCGCGGGCTTGACCCGCACCCCGTTGACCCGGACGTGCCCGCCCCGGCAGGCGTCGGAGGCGATCGAGCGAGTCCTGGTGAGCCGCACCGACCAGATCCAGCTGTCCACCCGCGCGCTCACCTGCTCAGCTGCCATCCCGCCACTGTACTGAACGGCGGGCGCGCCGCCCGCCACCTGCCGCGGGAGACGGCATACCGGCGCCATACCGCCGGTTCCTAGTCTGCCGCCGTGCACGCATTAAGAACTCAGATCGCCCCAGGCAGGGCGCTCGGGCGGCGCCTGCTCGCCGCGGCGGGCCTGGGCGCCTCGATGGTATGCCTTCCGCACGCGGCCGCGGCGAGCACCGCCGGCCTGAGCGCCTACGACGAGCTGGTGCTCTCGCACCGCCCGGTCGCCTACTGGCGGCTCTCGCACCCCTCCGCCGGTACGGAGACCGACCGCACCGGCAACGGCCACAAGGGCACCTTCCGCGGCGTCACCAGCACGGTCCAGCTCCCCAACCGGGACGGCGCCGCGGTCTTCAACGGCTCCTCGGGCTCTTTCGAGGTCCCCACCGCCAAGCCGTTCCACATCTCCACCACCGGCAGGTTCACCGTGGAGGCGTGGATCAGGCCGCACACCCTGCAGTTCCCCGACGAGGAACAGACCGGCTACGTCTACTTCATGGGCAAGGGCACGAAGTCGAACGCCGGCGGCGATCGCGAGTGGGCCGGCCGCATGTACTCGAAGGAGAACGACGAGAACCGGCCCAACCGCATCTCCGGCTACGCGTGGAACCTCGATGGCGGCCTCGGCGCGGGGGCGTACTTCCAGCAGCCGGTCAAGGTCAACGAGTGGATCCACTACGCCGTCACGTTCGACACGGCGGAGGGCTCGTACGGCAGGGTGCGGATCTACCGCAACGGCGTGCTGGCGGGCATGGACCACCTGGCCTTCCGGCCCGGCACGGCCGACGAGGTCATCATCAAGCCCAGGCCGGGCTCGGCGCCGGTCCGGGTCGGCACCCGCGACGGCAAGTCCTACTTCAAGGGGGCGATCGGCAAGTTCGCGATCTACAACCGCGAGCTGTCGGGAGCGGAGCTGCGCTCCCACTACAACGCGATGACCGGCTCGGCCACGCCGGACTTCGACGCCGACGGCGTGGGCGACCTCTTCTCCACCTCCGCCGGCACCCTGACCATCTGGAACGGCCAGGGCGGCAACAGGTTCGGCCCGCCCGCCACGGGCGGCGGCGGATGGGCCGCCTACAGCCGTCCGGTCGCGGGCGACTTCAACGGCGACGGCCGCACCGACCTGCTCGCGGTCAAGAAGGAGACCAACCGGCTGCACGTCTGGAACGGCACGGGCGCCAACGGGTTCGGCGAGGGCAGGGAGCTCGGGCCCGGCTGGGAGCCCTATGCCGACTCGCTGGTGTCGCTGGGCGACGTCAACAGGGACGGCCGCCCGGATCTCGGCGCCGTGCACGCCGAGACCGGCGTCTTCACCGTCTGGAACGGCACCGGCGGCAACGGCTTCGCGGCCGCCGACCCGATCGGCGGCGGCTGGACGGCCTACTCCCGTCCGATCGCGGGCGACTTCAACGGCGACGGCATCGGCGACCTGCTCGCCGTCAAGAAGGACGGCAACACCTTGCACGTCTGGAACGGCAAGGGGGCGAACAGCTTCACCGGCGCGATCGAGCTGGGCCCCGGCTGGGAGCCGTACGCGAGCTCGCTGATGTCCCCGGGAGACGTCAACGGGGACGGTCACTCCGATCTCGCGGCCACGCGCGACGGCACGCTCTACATCTGGAACGGGAAGGGCGGCAACGGGTTCGGCCCCGGCACCGCCGTCAGCTCCGGCTGGGCCTCGTATTTCTGACAGAGCATGAAAGGACCCCCGAATCTGATGGTCTCGGGGGTCTTTCTCACGGTTCAGAAGGCGGACTTCCACCCGGTGCCGACGGTGACGGGCGGGGCGAACTTGTTGCCGCCCCTGCCGTTCCAGACGTAGAGCGTGCCGGTCTCGGCGTTGACGGCGGCCAGGTCGCCCTTCCCGTCGCCGTTGACGTCCCCGGGCGACATCAGCGAGCCCGCGTACGGCTCCCAGCCGGGCCCGACCTCGATCGCGCCGGTGAAGCCGTTCGCCCCCTTGCCGTTCCAGACGTGCAGCGTCGCGGTGTCCTTCTTGACCGCGAGCAGGTCGCCGATGCCGTCACCGTTGAAGTCGCCCGCCACCGGCCGGGTGAAGGCCGCCCAGCCGCCGCCGATCGGGTCGGCGGGGGCGAAGCCGTTGCCGCCCTTGCCGTTCCAGACAGTGAAGACATTGGTGGTGGCGTGCACGGCCCCCAGGTCGGTACGGCCGTCCTCGTTGACGTCGCCCAGCGACACCAGCGAGTCGGCGTACGGCCCCCAGCCGGGGCCGAGCTCGATGGACGGCCCGAACGCGTTGCCGCCCGTGCCGTTCCAGACGTGCAGCCGGTCGGTGTCCTTGTTGACGGCGAGCAGGTCGCTGAGGCCGTCGCCGTTGAAGTCGCCGGCGACGGGCCGGGAGAAGCCGATCCACTGGCCCGCGACCGTGGCGGGCGGGGCGAACGTGTTGCCACCCTGGCCGTTCCAGATGGTCAGGGTGCCGGTGGCGGTGGAGAAGAGGTCGCCCACGCCGTCGGCGTCGAAGTCGGGCGTGGCCGACATGCCCATCCCGGCACGCTGCGGGTTCAGCGCGTGGGTGAGGGTCTCCCAGCCCAGGAAGTGCGACACCCCTGTGGGGCGCTTCGCCTCGACCCACTGGCCGGCGTCCGGCAGGTCGTAGCCGAGGCGGCCGTGCAGGGCGTTGTAGCCGACCTCGAAGTGGTCGCCGAGGTCGCGGGTGACCTTCCCGCCGCACAACCACGACGGGACGGTCCCGCCCTGCTGGATGCGGGCGTGCAGGTCCATCGCGTGCCGCAGCCGGTGCTTGGCCGTGGAGTACAGGTCCACGCCCTGGTGGCCGGCAGTCTCCGCGACGTGGGCGACGGCCGCCAGGCCCCAGCCGGTGTGCCAGAAGTCGCGGCAGGTCTCCTGGGTGAGCCCGTCCACGAACGTGGTCTGGCCGTGCCAGTAGTCGATGATCTCGGCCTTGGTGTCGTACTTGCTGCGCGGAGGCGCCTTGGGCAGCGAGCCGTCCGTCTTCAGGTAGATGTAGGCGGGCAGCCTCCCCCGCCAGGTCGCGACCGCCTTGTCGAACGAGGCCCGATCGTCCAGGTGCACGGCGATGCCGATCGCCGCGTCCGTCATGATCAGCTCCCAGTTGCCGTTGTTGTCCGGCCGGCCGGCGATCAGCGTCGGCAGGTACACGGTGCGCAGCTTGCCGGCGAACCTGGCGGCCTGGGGCCAGCCGGAGTAGGTGTGCTTGATCAGCTCGGCGGCGCGCGAGAAGTTCGCCCCCGCCCAGCCGGTCTGCAGCGGCGCGTTCGCCCCGGTGTGGCTCGTGATCACGGCCGACCAGGCGTCCATGATCTGGATCGCCTTCTTCGCGTACCGGGCGTCCTTGGTCAGGTACCACTGCAGGGCGTGCGTGTAGGCCGCCATGGCGTCCTCGCGCTCGTCGGAGCAGCCGTTGTCGGGATTCGACCCGGGGCCGCAGTTCACGACGGAACGGGGTGCGGGCGTGTAGGACAGCGAGGCGAAAGAGTGGCGCTGCAGCTTCCGCCAGGCGGCCCGCCACGGCTCCTGGTCCAGGTTGGCCCGGACGAAGTCGAGCTGGGCACGGCTGACCAGCACGCCGGGATGCTTGAACACCGCCGCCTGCGCGGGCTGCGGGATGGCTAAGAAGGCGGCCGCGAGCACGACGGCGGCCGCGGTACGAGCTGGACGCACGGGTTTCCCTCCAGAGACAGGACGCCCATTCCGCCAGCCCCCGGATGGGCTGTCAACAGGATCCGGCCGTGGACGCCGCCCGATATACCCGGCGCATACCGGGCGGAGAACATACCGCCGACATACCTCGCCTTCCTAGGCTCTCTTCCCTGATGACAGTGGAAATCGGGCTCCTCGGCCCCTGGCAGATCAAGCTCGACGGGCAACCGGTCCGGCTGGCCGGCCGCCGCCGCGTCGCCGTACTGACGCGCCTGGCGCTGGACGCCGGCCGCCCCGTCAGCACCCGCCAGCTCGTCGCCGACGTCTGGGGGCAGACCTCGACGGCCACGGCCGGCAAGCAGCTGCACATCGTGGTGTCGAAGCTGCGTGACACGCTCACCCCAGGGCTCATCACCACCGTGCCCGGCGGCTACCTGCTGGACCTGCCCCGCGAGCAGGTGGACGCGCACAGCTTCACGCTGCTGGCCGGCCAGGCGCGGATGGCGCGCGACAGGCGCGAGCCGGGCACGGCCGACGAGCTGTTCCGGCGGGCGCTGGCCCTGTGGCGCGGGCGGGCGCTGGGCGAGCTGGCCGAGCCGTGGGCGCAGATCGAGTCCAGGCGCCTGGAGGAGGAGCGCCTGGCCGTCTTCGAGGACCACATCGAGCTGCGCCTGGCGTCGGGCGACCACCACGGGGTGGTGACCGATCTCGCGCCGCACGTCCAGGCCCATCCCCTGCGGGAGGCGCCGCGCGCCCAGCTCATGCTGGCGCTCTACCGGGCGGCCAGGCCGTCCGACGCGCTCGCCGTCTACCAGGAGGGGCGCGCCGCCATGGTGGAGGAGCTGGGCCTGGAGCCGGGCGTGCGGCTGCGCCGGCTCCAGCACGCCATCCTCACCAGGGACCCCTCGCTGGAGCCGGCCGCGCCGGCGCAGGCCGGCCCGATCGTGCCCGCCGAGCTGCCCGCCGACACCCGGTCGTTCACCGCCAGGCACGAGGAGGTGGAGTGGCTGAGGGAGGCGCTGCGGCACGAGGGCGTGGCCGTGGTCGACGGGCCGGGCGGCGTGGGCAAGTCGGCCCTCGCCGTGCACGTCGCGCACGCGCTGGCCGGGCGGTTCCGCGACGGCGTCGTCTACGTCAACCTGAACGGTGCCACCCCCGGGCTGCGGCCGCTGCCCGTGCCCGACGCCCTGGGGCACCTGCTGCGGTCGCTGGGGCTGGACGGCTCCGCCGTACCGGCCGATCCGGAGGAGGCGATCGCGCGCTACCGGTCGCTCACCGCGTCGAGCCACCTGCTCGTCATCCTCGACAACGCGCTCGACGCCGACCAGGTGCGCCCGCTCATCCCGGCCGGAGCGGGCTGCCGGACCGTGATCACCAGCCGCCACGCGCTGACCACCCTCGACCAGGCCCGCCACCTGCAGCTGGCCGGGCTCGGCGACCGCGACGCCGTCACGCTGCTCGCCAGGATCGCCGGTCCCGACCGCGTGCAGCACGAGCCGGAGGCCGCCGCGCAGATCACCGTGCTGTGCGGCGGCTTCCCCCTGGCCATCCGGATCGCCGGCGCCCGGCTGCGGGCCCGGCCCGACTGGCACCTGTCCGACCTGGCCGCCCGCCTGGCCGACGCCACCGGCCGCCTGGACACCCTGCAGTACGACGACCTGGCCGTACGGGCCGGCATCGCGGTCGGCCACCAGCACCTGCGCGAGGAGCCGAGCGGCCACGACGCCGCGCGCGCCCTCCCGCTCCTCGGCCTGCTCGACGCCCCCACCCACACCCCGGCCGCCACCGCCGCCCTGGCCGGCTGGCCCGAGTCCCGGGCGGAGGCGGCTCTCGAACGGCTCCGCGTCGCCCGGCTCCTGGAGCCCGTGGGCCGCGGCCGGTACCGCTTCCACGACCTCATCCGCCTGTACGCCAGGGAGCAGGCCGCCCGCGAGCTGTCCGACCGGGAACGCGCGGCCGCCCTCCGCCGCGGCCTCCACCACTACCTGGCCACGGTCAACACCGCCACGCGGCTCGTGCACCCGCAGGTCCAGGAGCCCTGCTACGGCGCGGAGCAGCCCGGCGTCGCGCTCGCAGGCGCGCGCGAGGCCAGGGAGTGGACCGGGGCCGAGCGCGACAACCTGCTCGCCGTGAGCCGCCAGGCCGCCGGGTCCGCCGACCCGGACACCGCCATCGGGCTGGCGCTGGGCCTGCACATGCCGTTCAACTACCGCGGCTGGGTCACGCACCTGGCCGACGCGCACCTGAAGGCGATCGAGCTGGCCGCCCGGCACGGCGACTGGGCCGGGCAGGCGCAGGCGCAGAACTACCTGGGCTGGGTCTACCGCGACCAGGGGCGTTACGAGCAGGCGATCGCCCACCTGGAACAGGCGGTGGCGTGCTGGGGCAAGGCCGGCCTGCCGCACCGGCGAACGGGATCCTTCAACAACCTCGGCATCATCTACACCTTGCTGGGCCGGCTCGACCTCGCCCACGTCAACCTGTCACGGGCGCTGAGCCTGGCCGAGGAGCGGGACGAGCGCTACGCGGTGGGCGCCGTGCTCAACAACCGCGCGCACCTGCTCTACCGGCAGGGCAGCTTCGAGGAGGCCATCGCGCAGGCGAGGGTGGCCGTCGCCACGTGGAGCGGCAGCCTGTACGCCGAGGGCTCGTCCCGCGCGACCCTGGCCCGCGCCTACATGCACGCCGGACGGCTCGCCGAGGCGGCCGACACCTTCCAGGTGGCGCTGGCGCTCCTGCGCGAGGCCGGCTACCGCATCGGCTACGCCGTGACCGCCTGGTGGTCCGGCCAGACCCTGCACGCCCTGGGGCGGCACGCCGAGGCACGCAGGGACTGGCACGACTGCTTCACGACCCTGCTGGAGGCGCGCCTGCTGACCCGCGCGGAGGTGGACGAGCTGATCCGGCGGCCCGTTCCCGAGATGCCGGGGCCGATCGGGCACATGCTCTAGGACCTCGCGGGGGTCAGCCGGCCTGCCGGGCGGCCCGCTCCAGGCGTTCGCGGTAGTCGTGCCACCACGACTGGTCGTCGCTGGGCAGGTCGTCGCTCTGGTGGCGGCCGACGGCCCCGTCGATCAGCTCGCGCACGATGTCGGCGTGGCCGGCGTGGCGCTGGGTCTCGGCGAGCATGTGGACGAGGACGCGGTGCAGGGAGGTGGGGTTGCGCTCGGCCGGCCACCAGGCGACGTGCCCGGGCGCGTCCAGCGGCAGCTCCTCGATGGTGGCGTCCGCGTGGGCCCAGGCACGGCGGTAGAGGGAGACGATCTGCTCGCGGGACTCGTCCGGCGTCGCCCACATGTCCGCGTTGACCTCGGCACCGTCCTCGAACCAGGGCAGCGACTCGCCGTGCGGGCGGCCGAAGCAGTCGCCGAAGTAGCCGAGCTCGACGCTGGCCAGGTGCTTGACCAGGCCGAGGAGGTTCGTGCCCGTCGGGGTCAGCGGACGGCGGATGTCGTACTCGGACAGGCCGTCGAGCTTCCACACCAGGGACTCGCGGGCGGCCCTGAGGTAGTGATGGAGGTCAGATTTGTGCATGCCGGGCATTGTGTCAGGGGGGCGCCGCGCGGGTGCCGTCAGCCTCGGCCGCATGGTGCAGCCGGACCTGCTGGTCTCCGAGCTCAGGGACGCGTTCCGGCACGTACGGCGCTGAGCCGCCACGCGCCCTCCTCAACCGTCCACGTGCGCCCGGTCACGGGGCCGGTGAGCTCGCCGTCGGCGTTCACGGGCACGGGCGGGCCGGAGATCCTGATCCGCGCGCCGCGCACGGTGACCACGTCCTGTCTGCTCGTGTGCCGTCCGAGCCGCAGCAGCACCCCGTACAGCAGCCGGCGCAGGGGGCTCGTCGCGAACGAGACGACCACGTCGGCGAGCCCGTCGGACGGCCGCGCGTCGGGGGCGATGGGGGTGCCGCCGCCGATGGACCTGCCGTTGCCGATCCCGACCATCAGCACCCTGCGCCGCCCGTCGGCGACGACCCGGCCGTCCACCTCCACCTTCAGCGGCAGCCCCGTCATCCGCGCCCCCGCGATCACGCTGCCCGCCGCGTACGCGAACCGGCGCAGCACCGGCTTGAGCGGCTTGGCCGCCCGCGCCGCCTCGACCCCCACCCCCAGGTGCACGGCGTTGACCACGACGCCGCCACCGTCGTCCCGCAGCAGGTCCAGCGGGCGGGGCTCGCCCAGGGCCGCGACTCTGGCCGCCTCGACCGGGTCCATCGGCACGCCCAGGGTGCGCGCCAGGTCGTTGCCGGTGCCCAGCGGCACCAGCCCGACCGTGCGCCGCCCCAGCTCGCCCCGCTCGGCCAGGGCCTCGACGACGCAGTGCAGCGTGCCGTCGCCGCCCAGGACGACGGGGTCCCGTCCGGGATGGGCGGCCAGCGCCTGCGGCAGCTCGGCCGGATCGCCGATGCGGGCCGCGACCGTGTCGGCGTGCTCGCCCAGCTCCGCCAGGACCCGGGACACGACCTCGTCGCCGGCACTGCCCGCCGACGAGTTGACGATCGCGACCAACCGGCGCATCCGGACCTCCCTTGTCCTCCTGGTGCACGCGCCTACCCGCGATCGGGGTCAGATCACGGAGGTGCTCGGGCGGACGGCGCCGTCCCACTGCCAGCGGTCCCTGCGGCCGAGCCCCGGCAGCTCGGCGCGGCCGGTGCACCACAGCAGGACCTCGGTCGCGTCCGCGCCGTCCGGAGCCTCCGGGAAGAGGCGCCGCACGGCGGGAGCGCACAGGTGCTCCGGCGGACGCCAGCCGAGGTCCAGCGCGCGGCCGATGTCGAGGCCGTGGACCAGCAGCTCGACCATCCCCATGGCGGCGAAGCCGGGCGATGAGCAGCCCGGCGTAGCCAACGACGCCCAGCGCGACGTGGTCGAGCGTGGCCCGGCAGATCCACTCCAGCCCCGCCGCGCGGCGCGTCCAGTCCCGGTCGGCGGCCCCGGCGAGCGCGGCGACCGTCTCGTCCGCCGCCTCCAGGACGAGGTCGGCGTTCATGGCCGGAAGTGGTCGATGACGCGGGCGTAGCTGTCGAGCGCGTGGCCGCGGCCGATCGCCTCGGTGAGCAGGGCTTCGGTGTACTCGGCCAGGGTCGCGTCGATGCCCCGGATCCGGCTCTCGTGGATGAGGTGCCGCACGGGCGGCACCTGGGTCTCCAGTGTGGCGTCCTCGGCGGTGAAGGAGCCGTCGTCGATCTGCTGCGCGTACGCCGTCAGGAACGTCGCCACGCCCTTGAGCCAGCCGGTGGCCATCGGCAGGAACTCGGTGGCGGGGATCTTCTCCGTGCCCAGCAGCGCCGCGCCGTGCATGAAGCCGTTGAACGTGGACCACATGATCCCCAGCAGCGCGACGTCGTACAGCGCGGGCAGGCCGACGTCGGAGCTGATGAGCGTGGTGCCGCCGCCCAGCACGGCGAGGGCCGGCCGGTGCGTCTCGTACAGCGACGGGGATCCGCCGTACAGGACGACCGTCTCGGGCGCGCCGATGCCCGGGGGCGTCATCATGATCGCCCCGTCCAGGTAGCCGGCCCCGCGCTCCGCCGCCCACTCCGCCATCGCCCGGGCCTCGTCGGACGCGCCCGAGGTGAGGTTGACCAGGACGCGGCCCGCCAGAGCCGTCTCGGCCGGGGCGAGCAGCTCGCGGACGGCGTCGTAGTCGCGCACGCAGACGACCACCAGGGGAGAGGCGGCGACGGCGGGCCCGACCGTTGGGGCCTCGCTCGCCCCGGCCTCGACCAGCGCCTGTGCCCTGCCCGGGGTGCGGTTCCAGATGGTCGTGGGGTGGCCGGCGCGCACGAAGGCGCCCGCCAGCGCCCGGCCCATCAACCCCATGCCGATGACCGTGACCGGTGTTCCTGCCATGTCTGTCACTTTCTGTCCGTTTCGATGGTGACGGTCCACCACGATGGCAGCGCGAGCAGCCGGCCGACACTGGCAGGAGTGCCGACATTCACCAAATTACTGCCATAGGGTGGGTCGCATGGGTGCGGGTACCGTGGCGCTGGTCGTGATCGACGACGCCATCTCGATGTGGGACATGTACGAGCTGGGCATCGCCACGGCGGTCTTCGGCGTGGCGCACACGGACCTCGCCGACCCGTGGTACGACCTGCGCCTCGTCGGGTCGCGGCCGGGGGCGCCCTCGACGGCGCCGGGGTTCACGCTGAACGCGCCGTACGGGCTGGACGAGCTGGAGAAGGCCGACACGGTGATCGTCCCCGTCGTGCCGGAGTCGTACATGAACGGCGGCCGCGAGCTGCCCGCGGACCTGCTCGCCGCGCTGCGCGGGGCCGCCGCCCGCGGGGCGCGCCTGGTCTCCCTCTGCAACGGCGTGTTCGCGCTCGCCGCCGCCGGCCTGCTCGACGGCCGCCCCGCCACCGCCCACTGGGAGCACACCCGCGAGCTGGCCGAGCGCTACCCGCGGGTCCAGGTGGACGAGTCGGTCCTGTACGTGGACGACGGCGACGTGCTCACCAGCGCCGGGCTCAGCGGCGGGCTCGACCTGTGCCTGCACATCGTCCGCCGCGACCTCGGCGCCCGGGTGGCCAACCAGCTCGCCCGCCGCCTCGTCGTGCCCGCCCACCGGCCCGGCGGCCAGGCCCAGTACGTGGAACGCGCCCTCGACGTGACCGACGACGGCATCGCCCCCGTCCTGCACTGGGCCCTGGAGCACCTCGACCGGCCGCTCACCGTCGAGGACCTGGCCGCCCGCGCCGGGATGAGCGTGCGCAGCTTCCACCGCAACCTGCGGGCGGCCACGGGCACGAGCCCCATGAAGTGGCTGCTCCACCAGCGCCTGGCCCGCGCGCAACAACTCCTGGAGACCACCGAGCTGCCCATCGACCAGGTCAGCGAGCGCAGCGGTCTCGGCAGCGCGAACAACCTGCGCCACCACTTCGCCACGCACCTCGGCGTGGCCCCCACCGAGTACCGGCGGGCCTTCCCCTGCTCGGGGCCCGTTCCCGCGCTCCAGCGGTGACCCGGGCGCCCCGCTGGTTCAGCGGGTCGCGTCCAGGACCGGCTTCACGTCCACGACCGGGGTCCCGTCGACGGCCTCCAGCTCGGCCACCCGCACCCGCAGCCCGTCGACCGCGAGCACCTCGACCCGGTGCAGCCCGACGGGGTTGGGCCGGTCGGCTGATCGCGTGCTGAAGACGCCGGTCAGCGGGTTGCGCGGGTCGTCACGCGGATGCACCGCCACCACGGACCGGTCGGCGAGATGCAGCCACGTCAGCACGAACACCACGTCGCCGGGCACCAGGTCACGGATCCCGTCCGCCACGGCGGGGTCGAACTCCAGCCAGGCGTCAGGAGCGCCCTCCAGGCCCTGCTTCGGCGCGCTCTCCGGATCCACCAGAGCCGATCGGACGACCCCGATGGGACGAATCTCGTATGTCATGTCCCTTTCGTACCGCAGGCCGGCGCAACTAGGTGACCCAGCGCCACAACCACTCGACCGGCCCCTGCCGAAAACGGCCGAGCCAGAGCGTGGACCACGCCCACTGGACGGCCAGGATGCCGCCCGCGATGATCAGCACGGTGCTGGCGGGCCACTCGTGCGGCACCCCGCCCACCATCGGCGCGGCCGTCAGCACGAGTACGGTGGCGCTCAGGTAGTTGGTCAGCGCCATCCGGCCCAGCGGCGCGAAGACGATCTCCAGCGCCCGCCGCAACGGCGTCCTGAGCAGCACGAGCATCCCGCAGACGTAAGCGCCCGCGGTCAGCAGCCCGGCCAGCGCCAGGGTGAGGCCGAACTGCACCTGCTCGACCTGCAGCCTGGCCACGGGCACCGCCAGTGCGGCGAGCAGGAGCCCGAGCACGGCCGGAACGCGGGTGGAGCGCTCGATGCGGTCGATCACCCCGTACCGGGTCAGTGCCGAGCCCAGCAGGAACAGCCCGGGAACCAGCGCGACAGACCCGGGGGCCAGCGCGAGCGCGCCGACGAGGAACACGGCCGCCAGCCCCGCCACCGCCCAGCGCGGCAGCCAGGTCGAGGGCAGCAGCACGACCAGCCCGACGACGGCGTAGATGGCCAGGATGTCGCCCTGCCACAGCAGCAGATGGTGGGCCGCCCCCATCGCGAGCAGCGTCGTCAGCCTGCGCAGGAGCAGCAGCCGCGGCCGGGCGGTCCGCTCCCCGGCCGAGCGCAGCAGCAGCGAGAACCCGACGCCGAACAGCAGCGAGAAGATCGGGAAGAAGCGTTGCTCGACGAGCAGGCCGAACCAGGTGTATCCCGGGCTCTCCGGAGCCGCCACCGCCGCACCGGTGTAGGCGATCGGCTGAACGTTGGCCAGCAGGATTCCGCACAGGGCGAACCCGCGGATCACGTCGAGCGCCGCGATCCGGGAGCGGGGTTGCCGCACTTCAGATGACATGGGACGTCATCCTGCAAGCAGGCGGAGCCCCCCACATCGGCACAAAGCAGGGCTCCGGGCAGTACTTTCGGCCGGGCCCGGCAACCCGGCACCTCGCGGCAGGCAGCAGGCGGCAGGCGGCAGGCGGCAGGTGGCAGGCTCAGTCCTGGCCGGGCCGTGCGACCCCCGTGGGGAACTCTTCGAGGCCGAGCACCCGCAGCAGGTCCAGCCGCTCGCGGGTCTCGTCGTCACCCGGGGTGAACACCAGCAGCTGCTGCCTCTGGTCGGGCGTGATCAGGGTCTCGCAGTCCATCACCAGGGGGCCCACCCGCGCGTTCAGCAGCGTCTTGCGGCTGGCGCGCCGGACCGCCACCTCGTGCTCCGCCCAGAGCCGGCGGAAGTCGGCGCTCTCGGCCTGCAACCGCTCGATGAGCCTGGCGACCGTCGGGTCACCGGCCCGGCGCCCGGCCACCGCGCGCAGGTCGGCCACCATCTGGCGGGCCTGGTGCTCCCGGTCCTCCGGCAGGTGGACGGCGCGGGCGGCGTCCTCGGTGAACCACCGGTACACCAGGTAGCGCCGGTCGCCGGAGAAGCGGGTCAGATCGCCCGCCATCAGCAGGGCGGCCCGGTTCTGGGCCAGGACCTCGCCCAGGTCGGACAGCACCAGGGCAGGCGTGTCGCCGAGCAGGTCGAGCATGCGCATCAGGCCGGCGCGAGCCAGCCGCGCCACCCCGTCGGCGGGCGGGGGCTGGTGTCCGGCCAGGTGGAACAGGTGATCACGCTCGTCGTCCGACAGGCGCAGCGCCCGTGCCAGCGCGCCGAGCAGCTGCGTGGACGGCTGGCTGCTGCGCCCCTGCTCCAGGCGTACGACGTAGTCCACCGACATGCCGGCGAGCATCGCCACCTCCTCCCGGCGCAGGCCGCTGGTGCGGCGGCGAGGGTTGCCGGCCAGGCCCACCTCGGCGGGACGGATCGCTTCGCGGCGGCGGCGCAGGAAGTCGGCGAGCTGCTCACGTTCCATGCCTCCATCCTGCCGTGCGTCCGGCGAGCCCAGCCAGGGAGCGGCTCTCCCATGATGAACGCTCCGCTTCCGCCCGCCCGGCGCGCGGCCCAGAGTGAGGACCACACCGACGACATCGAGGGAGAACGTCATGCAGACCCGAACCCTGGGCCGCACCGGGCCGGCCGTCTCCGCGCTGGGCCTGGGCGCGATGGGCATGTCCGGCGGGTACGGCGCGTCCGACCGCTCGGAGAGCATCGCCACCGTGCACGCCGCGCTGGAGGCCGGCGTCACGCTGATCGACACCGGCGACTTCTACGGCATGGGCCACAACGAGCTGCTGCTCGCCGAGGCGCTGCGCAGCCGGGATCGGGACGGCTACCAGCTCAGCGTCAAGTTCGGTCAGCTCAGGGGGCCGGGCTCGGTGCTGGGCGGCCAGGACGGCCGTCCCGAGGCGGTGAAGAACTTCCTGGCCTACTCGCTGACCCGGCTGGGCACCGACCACGTCGACATCTACCGTCCCGCCCGCCTGGACCGGGCGGTGCCGATCGAGGAGACGGTGGGCGCGATCAAGGAGCTGATCGACGCCGGGTACGTACGGCACATCGGGCTCTCGGAGGTCGACGCGGAGACGATCCGCCGGGCGCACGCCGTGCACCCCATCGCCGACCTGCAGATCGAGTACTCGCTGCTCTCGCGGGCGGTGGAGACGGACGTCCTGCCCACCCTCCGGGAGCTCGGCATCGGCCTGACCGCCTACGGCGTCCTCGGCCGCGGCCTCCTGTCCGGCCACTGGGCCGCCGGCCACACCGCCGGCCCCGGCGACATGCGCGGCCACAGCCCGCGGTTCTCGGGCGGCAACCTGGAGCACAACCTCGCCCTCGTGGACGCGCTGCGCAGCATCGCCGAGGCGAAGGGCTGCACCGTCGCCCAGCTCGCCATCGCCTGGGTGGCCGCGCAGGGCACGGACATCGTGCCACTGGCCGGCGCCCGCACCCGCGAGCGGCTGGCCGAGGCGCTGCCCGCGGCGGACCTGGTCCTCACCGCGGACGAGCTCGCCGAGATCGAGAAGGCGGTGCCGCGGGGGGCGGCGCGCGGCGACCGGTACCCGTCCGTGTTCATGGCCGACCTCGGCGTGGGCAACTGAGCGAGTCTAGGAGGCGGTCTTGGCGGGCCGGTAGACCAGGTACAGCACGCCCGTCGAGAACGTCTCGGACTTGACCAGCTCCAGCGGGACGGTGGTGTCGCCCTCGTCGAACAGGCGCTCGCCCTTGCGCACCGCGATCGGGTGCACCAGCAGGTGCAGCTCGTCCAGCAGCCCCGCCGCCAGGAGCTGGCGGACCACCGAGACCGACCCGCTCATCGCGATCCGTCCGCCGGGCTCGTTCTTCAGCGCGGTCACGGCCTCGACCAGGTCGCCCTGCAGCAGCTCGGAGTTGCGCCAGGTGAACTCCAGGGGCTGGCGCGAGACCACGATCTTCCGCGCGTCGCCCAGCGTCTTGGCGTAGCCGGCGTCCTCGCCGCCCTCCGCCTCGATGCCCGGCCATGCTCCGGCGAAGCTGTCGTAGGTCTTGCGGCCCAGGAGCAGGGTGTCGGCCATCTGGCTGTCCACGGCCGCGCCCATCTCGTCGTTGAAGTAGGGGAAGTGCCACTCCCCGGGCTCGTCGATGACGCCGTCGAGGGAGATGAACAGGCTGGCGGCGATCGTCCTCATGATGGTGTTCCTTCTGCTTGGTTTCTCGAGGTGCTTGTAGCCTCGCAGCGCCCGCTTACCGAAGTCTTAAGGTCTTCCTCCGGCCACCTGAACCCGGGTCCGTAGCCGGCGGGTGATGGACGGGTCGGTAGGGGGAGAGCACGCCGTCCAGAACGCTCATCTCAGCCTCCGACCAGCGGGACGAGCTTGACGAACGAGATGACGGGATCGGCGATCAGGTCGATCTCGGTGTCCAGGTCCTCGATCTGCCGGTCGCCGACCAGCAGCAGGAAGCCGTTGCGGGCGAACGCGGCCTCGGCGGCGTCGGCCTGCTTCTCCCAGTCCAGCCTGCGCGCGGTGCGCATGCGGTAGCCGTTCAGCTCGGCCTCGGCGTCGGTCGGCCTGACCAGGCCGTGGAAGTGCGGGCGGGGGGCGGCGTTGTGCCTGGCCACCTCCTCGCGTACGCGCAGCCGTACGAGCTCCCTGGCCGAGATCCGCTCGGGCAGATCGGGCAGGGAGAACTCCGCCAGCGCCCGGCCGGTCGCGCTCTCATCGCGAAACGTCACTGATGCCATCGAACGATCCCGCTTCCGTGAAGATCAGGTGGTGGCAGCCATCTATAGCAACAGCGGACGACAGAACGCCTCCCGGCTGACTGGCAGTTTGACAATGAGCCTTGTGGCGCCGGGCCGAACATGCCACGATCACCTCAACTCTTAAGAAACTTTCCTAAGAGAAATTCCTGAGGAAGGGAGTGTCGGGTGCGACGAAGCCTGACGTCGCTGGTCGCCGCGCTGCTCGCCGCGGGCACGATCTCAGTCATCCTCCCCATGTCGTCGGCCTCGGCGGCAGCCTGCGCGACAGCATGGAACGCCTCCGCCGCCTACCAGGGCGGCGCCGTCGTCTCTTACAACGGCCATAACTGGTCGGCCAAGTGGTGGACGCAGAACGAGACCCCCGGCAACGCCGGCGTCTGGGCCGATCAGGGCACCTGCGGAGGCTGGACGCCCGCCCCGTCCTGCAACCACCCGAACTGGGCGGCCGGGCAGTGGTACGCGGTGGGCAGTATCGTCCGGTACACCGACGGCAACTACTACATCGCCGTCCACGAGAACCCCGGGTACGACCCGGTGATCTCCCACTGGTACTGGGACCCGTACACCTGCGGCGGGACGACCCCGACCGATCCGCCCGCCCCGGGCGGGTTCGTGGTGAGCGAGGCCCAGTTCAACCAGATGTTCCCGAGCCGCAACACGTTCTACAGCTACAGCGGCCTGACCGCCGCCATGTCCGCCTATCCCGCGTTCGCCAAGACCGGCAGCGACACGATCAGGAAGCAGGAGGCCGCCGCCTTCCTGGCCAACGTCAACCACGAGACGGGCGGCCTGGTCCACATCGTCGAGCAGAACACCGCCAACTACCCGCACTACTGCGACGCCGGCCAGCCCTACGGCTGCCCCGCCGGGCAGGCCGCCTACTACGGCCGCGGGCCGATCCAGCTGAGCTGGAACTTCAACTACAAGGCGGCGGGCGACGCCCTCGGCATCAACCTGCTGGCCGACCCGTGGCGGGTGGAGCGCGAATCCGCCGTCGCGTGGAAGACCGCACTCTGGTACTGGATGACCCAGAACGGCCCCGGCACCATGACCGCGCACAACGCCATGGTCAACAGCCGCGGGTTCGGCGAGACGATCCGCAGCATCAATGGCAGCAAGGAATGCGGCGGCGCGAACCCCGCCCAGGTCCAGAGCCGGGTGAACGCCTATCAGAGGTTCACCCAGATCCTCGGCGTGAGCCCCGGCGGCAACCTCTCCTGCTGACGATCGCGGGCGGCTTCTGTCCCGAACCGCTTGCGGAAGCCGTCCGGAACGGCTAAATCTTAGGAAAGTTTCCTTTTTAATTCGCGGCCCGTACGAACTCCTCTCACCCCCGGGAGTACGAGATGCGCAAGAGCACCATCGCCGCCACGGTGGCGGCCTCCGGACTGCTGGCCCTGCTGCCGGCGTCCGCGGCCAACGCCCACGGCACCATGTCCAACCCGCCCAGCCGGGTCTACGTCTGCAAGAACGAGGGCCCCGAGACGCCGAAGTCCGCCGCGTGCAAGGCCGCCGTAGCCGCCGGCGGCACGCAGGCCTACTACGACTGGAACGAGGTCTCCCTCCTGGAGGCCGGCGGACGGCACCGCGAGCTCATCCCCGACGGCAAGCTCTGCAGCGCCGGCCGGGAGAAGTACCGCGGCCTCGACCTGCAGCGCGCCGACTGGCCCGCGACCAGGGTGAGCCCCGGCAACTTCACGCTCACCTACCACGCCTCCGCCCCGCACGCCAACAGCAACTTCGAGTTCTACATCACCCGCGAGGGCTGGAACCCGACCATGCCCCTCAAGTGGTCCGACCTGGTCCACATCAGGACGTTCAACAACCAGAACCCGACGACGTTCACCAACTGGACCATCAACCTGCCGCAGCGCTCCGGCCGCCACATCCTGTACTCGATCTGGCAACGCGTGGTCGGCAGCAACGAGGCGTTCTACACCTGCTCCGACGTGGACTTCGGCGGCGGCGGCAACCCGACCCCGACGCCCACCCCCACTCCGACGCCCACCCCGACCCCGACGCCCACGCCGACCCCGACCGTCACCCAGCCCGGTGGCACCTGGAGCGCGGGCACGGCCTACCGCGCGGGGGACAGGGTGACGTACAACGGGCAGACCTACGAATGCATCCAGCCGCACACGGCGCTCGCCGGCTGGGAGCCCCCGAACGTGGCCGCCCTGTGGAAGCGCGTCTGACGCGATGACCCCGTCCCGGCGGCGCCCGGCCTCGCCGATCGCCGCCGGGAGCTCATGATCGGCGTTCGACCCTGGTCGGGTTGCCGCGTACGAGCTCGTCGTGGATCCGCCAGCGGGCGGTGCCGGCGGCCCGCTCCGCCACCTCGTCGCCCCGCTCGATGCGCTCCCGCAGCAGCCGCATGGCGAGGCGGCGGTTGAGGCTGAACTGGCGCTCGGTGTCGACCACGACGACGATCCCCGTGGGCCGGTGGGTGGCCCGCACGGCCGTGCTGGCCTTGTTCCTGTGCTGCCCGCCCGGGCCGCCGGTGCGGCAGGCGACGACGTCGACGTCCGCCTCCGCGAACGTCGTACGCGGGGTGCCGACCTGGCACTGCTGGGCGATGACGTACCAGTTCTTGCGCCCGATCCCGGCCCGGTACGGGCTGGGCGCCTGCCAGCACAGCGTCCCCGTCCACGAGGCGGCGAACGTCTCGGCGCCGTCACCCGCGATCCGCACGAGAACCGACCGGAACGTGCCGGGCCGGTCGCCGGGAACGGTCTCGACCCGATGCGTCTCCAGCTTCCGCCGGCCGGCCTCGCGTTCCAGGCGGCGCAGCAGCTCGGCCAGCGCCCAGGCGCACTCCTGCGGCCCGCGCCCGGCCGACAGCAGCAGATGGACGCTCACGCCTGCCCCCGCCTGCGCCGCCCGCGAGGCGCGGACCCGAGGTCGGCCGTCTTGTAGGTGACCAGCGGGATCGTGGTCGCCACCGGCGTCGCCAGGCCGTGGTCGGCCAGGTCGGCGATCACCTGCTCGATCCGCTTGTACGCCGTCGGCGCCTCCTCGAACAACAACTGCCGGTCGCCGCACACCACCAGCGACCCCACCGGCGTACGGCGCAGCTCCTCGACCGTGTGCTTGGCCTTCCCCCGGCGCAGCGCGTCCGCGCGCGACATCTTGCGCCCCGCGCCGTGCGCCACGGAATGGCCGGCCTCCGGCCCCGCGTGCCCGGCCACGAGGTAGGACGGGGTGCCGCGCGTACCGGCGATGAGCACGTCGCGGCCGTCACCCGGCGCCGCCCCCTTGCGGTGCAGGTAGGCGCCGTCGCGGACCTCCACCAGGTTGTGGCACTGGTCGACGATCGGCTCGGCGGGCTCGAACCCCAGCGCGTGCGCGACCCGGGCGGCCAGCAGCCGCCGGTTGAGCGACCCCCAGCGTACGGCGTCGTCGTGCCGCGCCAGGTAGGCCGCGGGATCGGCGGCGGGGCCCGCGCCGTGGACCTCGGTGTGCTCCCGCAGGATCCGCTCGCCCAGCCCGCGGGAACCGCTGTGGACGACGAGCACCAGGTCACCCGCGTCGAGCCCGAGCCGGCTCGCGTGGCCGGGCTCGAAGACGGTCCCGATCCGGGCCAGCTCGACGAAGTGGTTGCCCCGGCCGACCGTCCCGAGCCCCTCGACGTGACCCGCGGGGATCTCGTCCTTCACCACGTCCCAGGCGGGATCGCCGGCGTCCCGCTCGGGGTCCAGCGCCCGATCGAGGTCGGGGAACCGGCTGGCGAGCTTCTCCGGCACGGCGCGCTTGAGCCTCACCGGGAACACGGCGATGCCGCAGCCGATGTCGGAGCCCACCAGGAACGGGTACAGGACGGTCGAGGTCATGGCGGCGCCGATGGGGGCGCCCTTGCCGGGGTGCAGGTCCGGCATGGCGGCGACGTGCATCATGCCGTCGAGGGCGGCCACCTGGTGGCACTGCGCGACGGCATCGGACTCGATCCAGCTCGTGGGGGAGGCGAACACGGTGACCGTGGCCTGTTGCTGAGACAAGGACGCTCTCTTCGCTGAAAGGGGTACGGGGGCAGCACGGCGCGAACGGGCGCCGTGGCGTCTCGAAGGGGGGCGGGTGCTGTGCGTCAGAGCCTCATGGACACCACGTTCCCCGAGCGCGCCACCGCGGGGCAACTGATTTTCGGGGACGTACTCAGCCTCGGCGCGCCACCCTTCCCCCCGCCCGGGCTCGTGCACTACCTCGACGAACGTCCCGCCGGGCGGCCGCCGGGGGAGACCGTCGTCCTCCTGCACGGCGAACGCATGGCCGAGCGCATCCCGGGAGCCAAGGGGGAGCCGCACGTCACGCTCGCCGGCGCCGGGCACTTCCCGCAAGAGGACCAGCCACGGCGACCGGCCGAGACCATCGCGAACTTCTTCGGCACCACCCCGTAACGGAGGGTCAGCCCGGCCGGACCTCGTCACCGACTTTCAACTCGCCGAGGTTCCTGGGCACCAGCCGGATGCCGAACCAGGACGCCCCGTCCCAGCGGCGATGTCTGGCCAGGGTCCTCAGGGGTTCCTTGCCGCCGTCCTGCGTGGCCGGATGCCAGGTGGTGGCGGCGCAGCGGTCGCACAACTCCGAGACCCGGAAGTCGATCTCGCCGATGCGCACCGACGTCCAGGCGTCCTCCGCGAACGGCTCCGCGCCGTCGATGATCGCGTTGGGACGGAAGCGGGCGACGTCGAGGGGATCCGGGGCAGGCTCCTGGCGTTGCATGGCGCCTTCGGCGATCCAGTCGTCGAGGCGCGCCAGCGAACTCCGGGAGACCAGGTGCAGCGCGCCGGCCCAGGCGAACTCTTCCGGGCCCCCGCCGGGTTCCCCGTTGACGCTGTATCGTCGCGGCTCGTCCTGCCAGACGAGACGGGCCGGCTTACCGAGCAGCCGGGTGAACCATTCATGAGCGTCGGCGCCGGCGAGGACGCCCCGTTCGAAGTTGGCGAAACCGACGGCGATCGTCTCGCCGGTGGCCGGAGAGACCTTCAGCTCGCCCAGACCCCTCGCTGACAACAGCAGGTCGCCCTCGGGCGTCTCTTCAGCCGAAACCGAGAGGAGTTGAGGGTGTTCGCCCACCCAGATCAACTCTCCCAGCGGGTCCACCACCGCCCAGCGGCGATCCCCTTCCAGACCCCAGGGGAGCATTCGGGCGGATGACCGGGAGATGCCCTTGATGGACTTGATGGGGTAGGTGCGGATCTCCGCTAATTCCATTGGCCAAGAATAAGAGAAAGCGCTCTCTGGAGACAGGGATCCGGGACCCCGTTCACCAGCGAGTTGCAAGTCCCACCCCCTACGCTCACGCCCATGCGAAAAGTAGGCGTGGCGCTGACGGCGCTGCTGGTCCTGACGGGGTGCGCGCAGAAGCCCGGCGAAGGCGGGCTGCGGGACGCGATGGCCACCGTCTCGGCCGAGGGACCCGCCGCCGCGTACTTCGAATACGGCGAACCGTCCTGGTGGCGCGACCTCGGCGTCGAACCCGGCTCCGCCGAGGCCCGCCGCTGGTTACCCGCGGCCGTCTCCGGCCTCGGCAGCCTGGCCACCGCCGCGGACGCCCTGCCGAAGGCCACGGGCCTGACCCCGGCGACCGCCATCCGGGCGATCTCGATCGGCGTCCCTCCGCACCAGGCCTTCCGCTACGACGGCGACATCCAGGCGGACGACGTACGGACCAAGCTGACCGCCCTCGGCGCCAAGCCCCGCGACCTCGCCGGCCACGAAGGCCTCTCCTTCGCCCCCGGCAACGAGATCGACCTGTCGCGCCTGATCGTCCCCGGCGTGACCAACCAGCTCAACCAGGTCGTCATCACCGACACCCAGGTAGCGACCGCCTCCGCCCCCGACCCCCTCGCGGCCGTCCTCGGCGGCGACTCCACCCTCGCCGACAACCCGCCGCACGCGGCCATGGCCACCTGCCTCGGCGACGTCGCCGCGGCCACCATCATGGCCCCGTCCCCCGCCACCACGATCACGCTGTACGGCGTGGGCCTGCGCCGCCCGTCCGGCCTGAACGACCAGCCGGTCAACGTCATCTGCGTGCTCCCGTCACCCTCCGCCACCGCCGACGTCGAACGCACCCTGACCACCCGGCTCACCCCGGCGGGGAACATGCGCGACGGCGGGACGTACGGGAAGCACTCTACGGAGATCACGCACGAACGGGTCAGTGCGGACGATCACACGGTGCTGCGGGCGGTGCTGACGCTGAACGGCACCACGAACGTGATGTTCGCCAACCAGATGTTGTACCGGGGCGAACTCCAAACCCTGACCGCTCCATCCGGCTGATTCATCTGGTCACGCCGGCCCGCGCCGCTGGGCATGTTCCTCGGCTCTCCGTCATGGGGAGATGTGATGATCCATGAATCGTTGTATCTGGGCGGGTGTGCGGATCTCGATGGCGTGCGGGAAGATCTGCGCCTCCTGGAAGGTGCACGCCGAGGAGGGCCAGCTGGAGCGGCGGCCACGTGGGTGCGCGTCGGCGGTGACCATGTGCCACACGTTCGCACGCAGGGTCAGCGAATCCACCAGCCACAGCTCGTAGTCGTCACGGTGGTCGGCCAGGTGGGTGAGGTAGCGCGTGAGTACGGTCTGCGCGACCGTCTCGGCTCTCTCGGCCAGGGTGCATCCGTCGGTGTGCTCGCCGGGAGCCTTACGCCAGCCCTTGGTGTGCTGGTCTGTGTATTCGATGAGGTAGACGAATGGGCCGGCGTTCTCGCCCTGGTCCGGATCGCGAAGTTGCCGCGCCGCGTGCGCCGACAGGCGGGCCCAGTCGGCGATGTCGGCATAGAGCGCCGCATGCTGGTTGATCTGGGGGGTGTCGGCTTGGGTGGCGGTCTCGCCCAGGTGCGGCATGTTGAGCAGGGTTGCCACCTGGTGGAGCCGGTGGAGGGGGACCAGGCGGTCCCGCGCGTTGGCGAGATCGGATGTCACGACACTCAGTGTGGTGGGTCGTTCAGCAGCCGGTCAGGAGAAGGCTAAAAGATCTTCCTAGGCGTTTCGGGGGTGCTCCTGCGGCGGTCAGTGCCGCCGGTGCGAGCTCGCCATGCAGCCGCTGGCGTCGTACCTGCCGGCGCTTGGCCCGTTCACGACATTCCGATGGTGTGCCGTCAGGCTGGGGCTGGCGCTCAAGCCGGGCCAGGCGCCCCATGACCTGCGGCGAGGGGAACGGGTGCAGCTCATCCACATCCCCGGGCGCAGGCATGACACCGGAGTGCCGGTGCTTGTCGCGGAGGAAGCGGTGGTGGACGGCGTGAGCTACACGTCCGGGTCGGCCAGTCAGGCCACGGTCATCGTCGACAGCGTCGTAGCTCCAGTGGTCGCGGCTCATGCCGCCGGCGGCGAGATCGCCGTCGCCGTCATCCGTGACACCGCTGCCGGCCCATGACGCTCAAGAAGTCGTCCCAGGAAGATGTGAACGGTGGCGGGGCCGTCCGGTGGAGCGCCGGCCATGTTCCGGACGGCAGCGGCGGATCATGCCGGGCGGTGCAGCTTCACGGCGGGTCACGCGTGAGGTTGAGCGGGGTGGTGACGTGCAGGTTCCAGCTGAGGCCGGGTGGCGCGAGCTGGTGGTCGATCCAGGCGATCGTCGGGTCGCCCCCGGCGTTCAGGGTCATGGCGAGTCTCTCCCCGAAGCCGCCCCTGTTCCTGGCCACCGCGATGCTCTCACAACGGTCGCCGGTGCAGGTGGCGAGCATGAGCCGCTGGTGCTCGCGGCTCTCGAACGCCACCAGCGGCCGCCCTGCCCGATCCAGGACCAGCGCCGGGGCCGCGTGGTACTCGTTCCCGGCGCCCAGCGTGCGCACGTCGGCCTGGGCGCAGTCGGCGGTGCGGCAGTCGAGCAGCTTGTTCGCGTGGTCGCCCGGATCCCGGTAGGCGATGACCGGGCGGCCGTCGGGGCGTACGGCCATGGCCAGGCCGAACGTCCAAGGCAGGTCGTAGGGGTCCGCAGCGGCGGGAGGCACGGGACTGGTCACGATCGGCCGGTGGCAGGTGGCGTCCAGGCAGGAGATCACGTGGATCTGACCGCTGAGCGGGTCGTACCGGGCGGCGACCGGGCGGTCTCCAGGGCCGACGGCGGCGGCCAGGTTGTGGTCGGTGGCCGAGTACACGGTCGTCTCCAGCCGGGCGACCTGCCGGCGCTCCGGGTGTGCGCAGCTCGGGTCCGCGCAGAAGATGAAGGAGAGAAGGTCGTGCGTCGGTCTGTCACCGCTCGCCGGATCTTCGTCGGCGTAGGCCAGGACGAGGCCGCCGCCCTGCCGGACGGCCGGCGTCACCCCCACCGTTTCCGGCCGCGAGCGGGTCGTCGCGACGGTTCCGCTGCTCCGTACGCACCTGGTCCCCTCGCAGGTGAGCAGTTCGAGCCTGTTGAAGGTCCAGCTGGTCAGCAGGAGCCGCCCGTCGGGGAGTCGTGCGCCGGACGTGGCGGCCTCCCACCGGGAGCCGCGGTTCTGCGGCTCGGCCCAATCGAAGCTCGTGCTCCGGCATGAGGGGTCGGCGCATTCCAGCAGGCTGGAATGGTCCTGGTAGCCGTCCATCACCACGATCAGGCGCTCGCCGCGTCCGGTGTGCACGGCTTGCAGGTCGAACGGGCGCACCTCCGGTGTGCGAGCGTGGGCGGAGGCGGGCCAGGATTCCGTCACGTTCGTCTCGGCGATCTCCGGCCAGCCGAACGGGTTGATCAGCACAGCCCCGCTGAACAGCAGCCCGGGCAGCAGCGCCGCAGGTAGGAAGCGTGGCGTGAGCGGGCGTGGCGGCGGGCCGTCGGGCAGGCCGTGTGCCAGGTCCGAGTCGTCCACCTGGGTGCGCCAGGCCATGCAGTGGAGGAACTGGCGCGCCACCACGGCGGCCTGGAACGGCGTCACCGCCAGCACCAGCACGGTTCCGGCCAGCCCCCATCCGAGCGTCGCGACCGGCCCGGGGAGCAGAAGCAGCCCTGAATGGAGAGCCCACGCCGCCGCGCCCGGAAGGAGGACGACTTCCAGGGCCAGCGTCCACGCGGTCGGCAGGAAACGCAGCTTGGTCAGTTGGTAGGCGCGGCGGATCGAGCCCAGCCCCGAACAGCCGTGCAGCAGAACGCCGGGTACGGCCAGCAGAACCGGCATCGCCGCGTACGAGACCACCACCAGCAGAGCATCGGCCTGCCACCGCCGATCGGTCGCCATCAGCATGCCGGCCCTCGCGGCCCAGCTCGCCCCGAACGCCGGCGCGGCCACCGCTAACAGCACGAGCAGGGACGGCAGCCGCCGCACCGTCGCCCTCAGCGCCTCGATGGGCGGAACGTGCCGGTCGACCAGGTGGCCCGCGGCGATGACCACTGTCGCGGGGAACACCACGACGTCCCCGGCGAGCGCGACCGCCGCCAGCACGACCGTCCAGGTCAGCAGCGGGGCATCGGACGTCCCGATGAGCTGGAACCGCTGGTTGACCAGCACCGCAGAACCGCCGGCCGTCAACATCAGGGCCAGCAGGGACAGCGTGGCGAGCGGCACGTGCACCAGCACGCTGGGCAGCGCGAGCCGCACCAGGCGCCGTCCGGCGTCCAGATAGCCCCGGAACAGCACGCCGTCTACGCGCAGCCGCTCGACGTGCTCCATGGAGATCACGGGCCACAGGGTGACAGGGCGTTTCGCGGGTTCGCGCCCTACTCGCCGGAAATGGTCTGGCCATCTCCTGTCGTGGGCTACAGCCAGTTCTCGCCGTGGGCGATGTAGTACTGGATCGCGGTGAGGGTGCGGTGGCGAAGGTGGTCGCCGTTCTCCTGGCTCAAGTGGGTTGCCCTCGCCCGGTCCAGGGCGTTGGAGGCGGCTCTCTCCAGGTCGGGGTCGAGTGCGTGCCGCAGGGCTTCGACCGCTTCCTGCCGCAGCATGAGCCGGCCGATCTCCGTGTCGTGGCCGGGCACGGCGTAGCCGGTCGCTCCGGAGCGCTCGTACGTGGCTTGGGCCTCCTGCCGCAGGGTCTCGTGCAGGCTTCTGAGCCGTTCGCCCGCCACCGCGCCGCGGTCTCCTCGTTCCCCTGTGGCGAGCAGTTCGAGGACCTCGTCCACGAGTTCGCCGTTGAGGTCGGTGGTGCGCAGGGCCAGGTCCACGGCCATGCGGATGATCTCCGGCAGCTTGTCCGGGCCAGGGTCGGCGGCGAGCGCGGCGATGCGGGGGTCGGCCGCGGCCAGTTCGCGCATCTGCTTGTCGAGGAACAGCACGGGGCGCTCCGCTGCGGCGGACGGGATCACGAGCCGGTGGGGACGGGCCAGCCAGGCGCGGTCGATGTGGATGCCGGTCAGGCGCTCGCCCAGGGCGAAGGCGGCTGCCTTGCCGTTGTGGTGCCATTCGGCGGCCGTCACGGGTAAGGAGTCCAGCCAGCCGGCTACGGCGTCCGGGTCGTCGCCGGTCGCGGCGAACAGCTCCATCGGGTCGAAGGTGGCCAGGATGCCGCCGTGCGCGGCGAAGGTCACCGAGACATGCAGGTTGACGGTCCAGCTCAGGGCCAGCGCCTCTCCACCGGACGCGGTCAGCCGCCGGAGCAGCGCCGTGTCGCTGCCGACACACGACCTCGGCTCGATCAGAACCGCCCCGTCACTCTCGACGGCGAACAACGCCGCACGCCCGAGCCGCCCCTCGTCGTCGTCCCACTGTGCCCGGCTCCAGCCGACGGCCGGATCGGCGCCCAGGCCGCGCAGCACCTCATCGGCGGCGACGCCCTTGAGCCAGAGGACACCCACCGGGTCGGGGAAGACCTCGTCAACGCTCGTCATCACGTGCCCGTTTCTGCGAGGCCAAGCCCTGTCAGGCAGCGAGCCGCCTGTTGCGGCCGGAGCCGCCGCCCCATCAGTATGGCCGCGTCCACATGCCTTGGAGGTGCGGTGAGCCAGTATTACCAGGTCGGCGATCAAGTCCTCTGGAACCCTTCGAACGGGGTCTCCGCGCTGTTCATGCGATCCGCTCACGCCCTGGCACCGGAGACGGGCCTGCCGACCGGGCTCGGGCCGATGCGGAGCGACGAGTGCCAGATCGACCTGGAGGCCTTCGCCGCCTTCGTGAGCGCACTGGTCGAACGCTACGAGCGTTCGAACCACCCCGTCCTGCACGCGCTCATGGAGGGATTCATCGCCACGGCGCTGGTGCTCGTCCAGCGCGGCGGCGCGGAACTGGTCCGATCGGAGCGGGTGGACGGCGACGGCTGGCGGGACGTGCAGGTGAGCGGCCCTGCCACCAGGCTGCCCGGCGGCGGCACCGCCGGGCGATGGGCGGAGCTTTCGGCGCGGTACGCCCGGTCCATGCCGCGCTGAGCCCTCGGGCGTCGCCACCCGCGCTCACGACACCGCAGTCCGTGACGCCTGACGGGACGGGTCGAGCGGCCCCCGCGCCTGCTTCAGCAACCTCCACCCCAAGGGTGCCAGGGCCAGCCACATGCACAGCACCGCGAACGGCATGAGGACCTGGCGGCCGGCCCCGTCCAGGGCTTCGTAGGTGACGAACAGCGCCAGGGTGGCCAGGATGAGTGCCAGGGTGGTCGAGCTGATCCGCTTCAGGACGGCCAGCTGAATGATCAGGACCAGGAGGCCCAGGTAGACCAGCTGGGTGCCGAAGCCGTACAGGATGGCCTCGGCTGCCGGGATACTACGGATCTGCTGGTCCATGACCTCCCACTGCGCGTGATCGTCGGTGGCGAAGCCGACGTACAGGTCGACGATCATCTCGGCGATCGAGGCGGCGACGCTGATCAGCGCCACCGCGAGACTCGCCCTGGCGAGGAGCTGCGCGGCGCCGCGGCTTCGGACGCGGCTGTACAGCTCGACGCAGACGAAGGCCAGCATCACGAAGCCGGCGAGCCATACCGAGTGCGCGATCGTCGTCCACGGCTCGACTCCTTCGTTGCCGCCGAACCTCATGAAGGTCCAGCCGCCGAGCTGCGCGACCGGCGCCAGGACGAGTGACCATCCGGCGATTCGTTTCCAGATCATGGGCCCCGACCCTAATCATGCAGAATTTTTTCTGCAAGTTTTTCTCTGCAGAATTTTTGCTGCACAACGGCCTCAGTACGTCTAAGCTGGCCAGATGTCCACCGAACCGGTCATGCACACCCCGGCGGCGATGAAGGCACTGGCCAGCCCCCTGCGGCGAGAGATCCTCAGGCACCTCGCCAACCACGGACCGGCCACCTCCACCACGCTGGCCAGGGCCATGGGCCAGAACACCGGGACCACCAGCTACCACCTGCGCATGTTGTCCGACACGGGGTTCGTGACCGAGCTGCGCGAGCGCGCCAAGGGGCGGGAACGCTGGTGGGACGTCGTCAAGGCCGACCGGCGCACGCCTGCCCGCGAGAGCCTGACCGATGCCGACCAGGACCTCGCCGAGCGGCTCGGCGACTCCAAACTCGCCGAAGACCTGCGGCTGCTGTCGGCCTTCGCCCGCAACAGGGACGAGGAGAGCGACTGGCAGCAGAGCTCCCGCGCCGGCACCTTCATGACCAAGGCGCAGCTCAAGGAGTTCCACGAGGAGTACCTCAAGCTGGTGCACCGCTTCAGCGTCGACCGCGACGCCGCGCCCGCCGACGCCCGGATGGTCCTGCTGCGCTGGGTCGGGTTCCCCGACCCCCGCGGCTCCTGATGGGGCTCGCCGCCGCGGCCGTTGCCGATCAGCACGACGATCGGCTGTCACAGTTGGGCGAGGGCGTGCTGGAAGGCGCGCAGGACCGGGGCCTCGGGGTTGTGGGAGCCGATGACCTGCTCCAGGTGGTGGGCGCGGCGGCGGATGATGCGCGTGCGGTAGTCCGCGGGCAGGCTCTCGGCGGTTTGCAGGGTCAGGTTGACGGCTTGCTCGGTTTCGCCGCTGGCGGCCTGGCAGTAGGCCCGGTCCAGCTGGATCAGGGTGCGATCCAGCCGTTCGCTCGGCAAGTACAGCTCCAGGGCCCGGTTCAGGTAGTCGTCGGCCTCCTCGAACAGCCCCAGCTCCGCCATGGCCTCACCGGAGTGGAACAACATCTGGCGGCGCGTGTAGCCGAAGACCGGGTCGTTCTGCTCGGACTGGTCGGTTTCGGCGAGCAGCTCCTGGCCGCGGGCCAGCGCGCTGCGGATCGCGGCGACCGCCTCGGCGTGCTGAGCCGTGCGGGCGAGCGCCCGGGCCTCGGTGACCGGGGCCATCGCGGTGGCCGCGCAGCGGCGGTCGCCGGCCAGCGCGGTCGCGGTCAGGGCGAGCTCGCGGGTTTCGCGCGGATCGCCGTAGTAGTGCGAGACCAGCGCCTGACGAACGGTCGCCCAGGCCTGCAGCGCGGGATCGGCGGCGCGGTCGGCGGCGGCGCGGGCCGTGGTGAAGAAGGCGCTGGCGGGATCCTGATGACCCAGGTTGATCAGCAGCATGCCGGTCAGACCGGTGAGCTTGGCGGTGATGCGGCACAGGCGCCGATGCCGGTCCGGCCACGGACCTGGACCGCACCGGTGCTGGATGGCCTCCAGGTCGGAGGTGACCTCGCCGAGCAAGGTCAGCGGAGCCGCGCTCATGTAGTGCTGGGCGTGGCGGGTGGTGCGCTGTTCCCAGCGGGCGAGCAGTGCTGCCGGTGCGGTGACCGCTGTGGTGATGGTGGCCTCGATGCGCTGGCGCAGCAGGTCCAGGTGATCCAGCAAGCGGGCTTCGTCGTGGGGCGTGCCGGCCTCGTCCGCGGCCATGATCGCGATCAGCGTGGCGGTGGGGTCGGCGTTCCGGTCGGCGTAGAGCTGAATGTCATGGTGGACGGCCTGGAGCAGATCGTCCAGGGCGCGCTCGGTGTCGGCGTCGAGAGACCGGGCATCGGCCTGATCGCCGTCGGCGCCGGGCGGAGGCTCAGGGGGGAGCATCAGTCGGCCCTCCTTCTGGACGTGAGGCCCAGCCGGCGGGCCAGATGCCGGCGGCCCCGCTTCCGCTTGTCGCGTATCTGTTGTGCGCTCAGGTGCTCCAGCTGAGCGGCCAGTTCTACGGCGGTGAAGCCCTCCATGGACAGGGCGAGGATCATGCGGGTGTCGGGATCGAGCTCCCGCAGGGCCGTCATGACGTCGATCGTGCGGGCGGCCAGGTCCTGGTGATCGTCCACGGCGGCGTGGGGCGCGGGTACTTCGGCCACGGCCGTGATCGCCGGCTGCAACGACCGCCAGTAAGCCTTGACCGCCACCGTCCGCAACCACTCCGGCACCTTGCTGATGCGTTCGGTGCCATCCTGTTGCTTCTTCATCTGCTTCCACAGCGCCATGAAGGCTTCCTGGGCGGCGTCCTCCGCCTCCGGCAGCGAGGCGCCGCAGCGCATCACCGCGCCCACCACCTTGCGATGTTCGCCGTCGAACAGCTTCAGGAACTGGCTGCGCAGCGTGGTGGCCGGGTGGTCCGAGGTGGTGCCGGTGAGCTGGTCGTGATACGAGAAGGCCCGGTCGTCGTCAGGCATCGTGGTGGGCCTTCGCGCCGGTTTCGACCAGGGCTGGATCCGGGGTGCGACGGGCCGCCACGGCGCCGTCCCGAGAACGCCTGGCTCGGGCCCAGTCGATGATGCCGCGCCCTGCGTAGGCGATCGCGTAACCGATGGCGACCAGGTCGGCCACCACCGCGATCACCGAGTCGGAGTTCATGATCATCTCTCCTCGGTCTCGCCTGAGACACTGCCGGGCCCGCTTGTCGAGGGCGTATGTATCTATGAGGGGCGAGAGGGCCTTGATCGGGAGCCCTGACAGGAAGAGATCCTTTAGCGTGCTGAGGCGATCACCCGTAGTGACGTGCGGCGGCGCGGCCGGGAGCCGTTCGGCGGGGAGAGCCCGTCCACGATCTGGCGAGGTCATCGGCCATGACGGGCATCCGCAAGGTCCTGGACGGCCGAGGCCACCTAGCCTCCAGGTGACGCCGCCATCGCCGGCTGGGATAGGAATTTCTAGATCCAAGGAAGATTCGGCGGGCCGTACGCCGACGTCCAGCCCGCCGAATCCCGTGTGTCAGCCGATGGCGTTGACCGTCCAGCCGGTTCCGATCTGCGAGCGGCTGCCGAAGCGGCCGTTGCCCAGGCCGGGATAGACCCACAGATTACGGCTGCCGTCGAGGGCGACCAGGTCGGTCTTGCCGTCGCCGCTCAGATCCATGGCGGCGAGCTTGTAGGTGCTCCAGCCGGTGCCGGACTGGGTACGGCCGGCCAGCGTGACCCCGTTCTGGCTGGTGTTCGCGTAGAACCAGAGCTCGCCCGAGGTGTCGATCGCCATGACATCGGCGCGGTCGTCGCCGTTGAAGTCGGCGGGGAAGACGCGGTAGCCGGTCCAGCCGCTGTTGCCGATCGGCGTCTTGCCGCCCCCGTCGGGGTAGTAGTACAGCGCGCCGTTGCTGTTGTTGACGCCGAACAGATCGGCGTCCGGCCTGCTGTTGGCGTTCCCCGCGGCGTGGACGTAGTTGGCCCAGCCGGTGCCGACCAGCTTCCTGGCGCCGGACACCAGCCGTCCGTTCTGGTTGGGATACATCCACAGATCGCCGCCGGAGTCCTTCATGACGACGTCGGCCAGGCCGTCGGCGTCCCAGTCGGTGACGATCCACTTCAGCGAGCCCCACCCGGTGCCGATCTTCACCCGGTTGGCGCCGCTGACGGTGTTCAGTCCCGAGCCGCCCTGGCTCGGGTACATCCACAGGTCACCGGCCGCGTCGGTGATGATGACATCGTTCCTGCCGTCCCCGTCGAAGTCGTGATCGTTCGGCGCGGGCGTGCGCGAGAGCCCGTTCCAGGTCTGGAGAGTGGACAGGACACCCTTGAAGTGGCCGCCGAGGCTGGTGGCGCCGGTCTTGTGCGCGCCCGCGCGCAGTGCGCCGGTCGCCTTCCACTTCACCGTGTGCCGCACGCTGGCGACGTTCCGTCCGTTGACCCAGAGGATCGCGACGCCGGTGGCGGCCTTGTAGGTCACGGCGACCTGTGACCAGACGCCTGCCGGGGCGCTGCCCGCGGGCGCGGTGGCGGTGTCCCAGACGGGACTGGCCACGTCGGACCGGCTCATGGCGAAGCGCCAGGATCCGTTCTCGGCCCAGAGTTTGAAGCCGGCGGTGTTGACGCCGTCCTGGGACAGGACGGTACCGCCGGCGGCGGGCTTGGCCCAGGCGCTGAGGCTGAAGTCGGCATCGGTGCCGACGGCGGGGCCGCCGGCAGAGAGGGTTCCGGTGGTGCCGTTGAGCTCGACGGCCGGGCTGAAGGTGTCGCCGGTCCTCCAGGTCGCGCCGGCGGTGGCGGTCAGCGGGAGGCCGGTTCCGGTGAAGGCGCTGTCGGCGGTGGTGCCGACGGCGCTGCCCGGAGCGGCTGTGGCGGGCAGGTCGGCCAGGGACCAGGTGTGGGCCGCCGTGCTGGTGGTGATGGCGCTGACCCAGGTCGAGAGATCGTCGGCGCGGGCGGCGGTGAGGGCGGTGCCGTTCCCGGCGGTGCCGGGGCAGCCTGCCTGGCCCGCCTGGCTGAGCACGGCGGCGAGCTTGCCGCCGTTGAGTACGGGCGCGCCGGCCATCCCGCTGCACACGAGCGGGGCGGTCGCGGCGGTCAGCGTCGTCGGGGTGGCGGCGGTGAAGGTGACCTGCGTGCTCTGCTGCCGGTCGGTGGTCCAGTCGGTGGCCGTCACGGTGCGGCTGTGGCCGACGGCGGTCAGCTCGGCACCGGTGGGAGCGGTGGCGGCCAGCGGGATCGGGGTGATCCCTTCGACCGGGGCAGCGAGTCGGGCGAGCACCACGTCGCGGCCGGGACGCGGGCTCAGCCAGTCGACCTTGGCGGCGGCCTTTCCCGGGAACGCGACGTAGGTCGCGCCGGCAGGCGGTCCCTCGGCCAGCTGGGGCTGGTTCGGATCGGTGGCCAGGCAGCTCGCGGCGCCGAGCGCCCAGCGCGGTGCGACCAGCGTCGCGGTGCACTCGCGGCCGGTGGTGGCCAGCTTGCCGACGGCCGGGTGCTCGCCAGTGCCCGGCGCGGGGCCGGTGCCGGCACGGAGTTGCAGCAGCATGGTCGGCGACGCGTTCGGGTCGGCGCCCAGGCCCACCTGGGTGCTGCCGTCCGGATCCACGTCGACGGTGAGCTGTTCGCCGTCGTCGCTGCGCAGCCGCGCGGTCACCTGGTGACCGGTGCCCTCCCGCTGGCCGTCGCCGCGGATCTCGAACACGCCCGGGACCTCGAGGTTCAGCACGCCGGCGGAGGCGGTCACCTTGAAGCAGACCCGGCCGATCCCGTCGGAGCCGATGGCCTCGTCGGTGGTCCAGATCTTCAGCAGGCCGAGGTCACCCTGTGCCGGCGTGGCGCAGTCGGCCAGCAGGATGTGGCCGTCGCCGGAGATCAGCCTGACGTTCTGAGCCGCCAGGATCTCCGCCGCACCGGGGTACGGGTGGACGCCGTCGTCCACCAGCGACGGAGGCGAGATCGCGGACGCGCCGGCCGGCGCCGGCCCGACGGCTACGGATAAGGACGCTGCCATCGCCGCGACGACGCCCAGCGTCGCCCAGCGCGGTGGAGAACTCATGATCACAAACCTCCGGTGACTGCCCCGACCCGTTCCATCCACGGGCCCGAAGCGAGGCTAGAGACGCCCGGTATGCGGCCGGTATATCCGCCCATTTCTGGGATTGCCGGGCATTCGAGCAGCGTGTGACACTCAGCAGTGCTGAATGGACGGTGATCGGTTTCACCTCTTCAGCGCTCCCCGTGTGCGAAGGCTCGAGCGGTGACGGCGGCTGCAAATGCGTGCGTGGACACCGGTCACGAAGGGACGAACGCGCCCAGGCGCGGTGCGCCGGCAGGCGAGGATCGCGGCCCTCGTGGTCCTGACTCTGCTGGCCGGCCTGCTGCGGGTGACGCCCGCACATGCGGAGCAGCCGGTCGCCGCCGATCGCTCCCACGTGGTGGCGGCCTGGCAGAAGGGCGGCCCGCAGGTTCGATCAGCGGCCGAGGCGGCGCTGCTGGGCTCGGACGAGCAGGTCAGCGCGTTCCTGGCCGGAGGATGGCGCCAGGCGCAGCGTCTCGACGAGCGGGACAGCCTCGCGAGCGTCATCGGCAACGGTGGTCCCGCGCTACGGGCCAAGGCTCAGGCCGCCCTGGACGCCGACGCGGCAGGTGATCAGAGCGCGATCGCCACGTTCCTGCAGAGCGGATGGCAGGGCCCGTCGGACATCGACGTGCGGGTGCCGGTGAACCAGCTGATGAGCGCCGGCGGCGAACAGGTCAAGCAGGCGGCGCAGGCCGTACTGGACTCAGGGGACACCCAGGCGCTGCGGGAGTTCCTGGAGTCGGGCCGGCAGGCGTAGTGGAACACCGACCAGCGGCTACGGATCAACCAGGCCATGGCCACCGGTGGCCCGCAGGTGCGCGCCGCGGGCCAGAAGGCGCTGGGCGCCGGTACGCCGGAGGCGCTGGAGGCGTTCCTCGTCCACGGCTGGGCGGTGGCCTCGGCGCGGGACGACGAGACCGCGACGCTGGAAGACCTGCTCGGCCAGGCGAAGGCGGCCGCCGCGCTGGCGGCCCAGGAGACCGCCAACGCCACGAGCGAGGCCGACCGCGCCAGGGACGCCGCAGCCGCGGCGCGCCGGTCCGCGGCGGAGGCCGCCAAGGCGACCGAGGCCGCGCGCGAGAACATGGCCGAGGTGAAGGCGCAGGCCAAGCGGGCGGCGCAGAAGGCGGCCGAGGCGGCGCAGATGGCGGCGAAGGCCAACCAGAAGGCCGCCGAGGCGTCCGTGGATGCCACCTGGGCGATCGCCTCCTACGAGATCGCCGTGGACGCCGCCAACAGGGCCTCCGCGGCCGCCCAGAGCGCCTACAGGTCGGTCAACGAGGCCGGCCTCGACGCCGAGGCGGCTGTCGCAGCGGCCAACGAGGCCTACGAGGCCTACGAATATGCCGCTGGCGTGGAAATCGCCAAATGCGGTCACGAGTACACCAGGGACGATTACGCCAAGCTGGAGGATCTGTACGGCTTAGAAGAGGGCGGCTTCTACAGCAACTGTATAGAGAACGTCATCGGAAATCCTGAGGATCTGGCCACCCGGGCCTATATCAATTCCGCTTTCTGCGACATATATCCGCAAGACAGCCAGTCTTACGAGAACTGCATCAACAGCACCCTGGACCCCGCGTTCGAGGGAATGCAGCGATACGCCCTCACCTTCCAGGCGCTCAAGAACGCCTACACGGCCGCCAGGACGGGCTCGGACGCCGTCTCGGAAATCCAGATCGGCCTCATCAGGAGCAAGGAACAACTGGTCCTCGCGCACGTCCGGGCGGTGGAGGCCAGCCTGCATTCCGCCGGCAACTACACCGCCCCCAGCGGCACCGCCTTCTTCTGGTCCGGCCGCAGCCCGGAAGGAGACGCGTACGTGTACGCCGGGCCTGACAAGGCCGCCGAGATCGCGAAGGGAATGGGCGGCACCACGCTCGAAAGGCTCATGGACAGCCGCGGAATTCCGCAGGCGACCTGGGGCAGCAGAGACATGGACTGGGACCCGGCCGAGGTGCCGTGGGACGCCATCAAGGACCAGGTGGACGCCCTGTGGAAGCGGGTGTCGCTCGCCTATGCCAGAAACGCCTCGGGCGACGTTCGAGTGATTCTCGGAGCGGAGGTGCGCTCGACGAGCGTGTGGAAGCCCACGGAGTGTTTCGAGCTCCTGGCCAACCCCAACGTCACCGAGATCACCATAATCGACCTGACCACCGGGAAGGAGGTGCGGGTCGTCTCCGATCGCTCCCAGTGTTAGCCGCGCGCCGGCTCACACCAGACCGAGCTCCGCCAGCACCGACCGGATCTTCGCCGCCATCTCGGGCTTGTCCTTGCCGAGCCGCAGGTCGCGAAGGGTGAGCACGCCGCGGAGCCGGGGAGCGTCCAGCCTGAGATGCCCCAGGACGATGTCGAGGAAGCCGGTGGCGTCCTTCTCGGCGTACGGGGCGAACGCCTGGCTCAGCAGCACGCAGTCGGCGTAGGCGCCGGCCAGTTCGGTCGGCTCGGCGCCTCGGCTGGAGAGCAACCACAGGCGGAGCAGGGCGTTGGCGGGGGACATCGCCTGATCCGGCCAGTAGCCGGCCACGGTCATGAGCGATCGGCTGAGGTCCGCCGCGAGCGGCGCGACGGCATGGATCAGCAGCTCCTCCTCGTAACCGCAGAGGAAGTAGAAGTAGCGGGCCGCCGCCAGGAACTCCTCGTGCATCCATGAGGACTGCCCGCGGGCCTCGTGATCCGGCCCCATCTCGAACGTCCAGTAGAGGTCGAACGTGGGCGGGCTGGATCCCCTGCTCCCGGCCCAGTGGATGGACAGGTCGCGTTCCCCGTCCCGCCAGCGCCGCTGGACCTCCACGTTCCGGACGAGGTTCATCCACGCGTTGTAGGCGATCTGGGACCGCCAGAGGCGGGCCATGCTCCGCCACCTGCTCACCACGGAGGTCGGCGTGCCCGCCGTGGCCGCCGGTTCGGGGAACAGCTCGGCGCCGGTGACCTCGCCGCCCGCGAGCGTCAGCAGGAGGAACAGGTTGAGGCTGTACGTGGCGAACTGCATGGGCGCGGTGCGCAGCCCGCGGACCCGTGCCGGCAGGTACGCGCCGTAGGCCGAGGAGCTGCGGTAGTGCAGCGCGTCGTGGAACAGGGCGAGCAGGGTCCGCTTGAGCTTGTCCCGCAACCCGGGATCGAGCCCGTGGATCAGGTCCTGCAGGAACTCCAGCACCGACTCCCGTGACGACAGCGGGCTGTGGGAGAGCAGCGCGTGCAGGAAGTCGTCGTTCGGCCGGTTGCGCCGGGCGTGCCCCGTGTGCAGCTCCGCCGCGGCCACGAGGTCCTCGACCTCGTGGGTGGTGAGGCGGGCCACGAGATACTCGCCGAACGTGGAGTGCAGGAACTCGTAGGCCTTCCGCTTCCTGTCCTCCTGCACGGCCTGCGACTCGTGGACGAAGAAGAACCGTCCGACGATGAGCTCGGCGGCGTTCAGCGGGGTCTCGAACTCGTCGGGCTGGGTGGTCTGCTCGGAGAGCAGGTGGAGAAGGTCGCCCGCGAGCTCCTCCTCGGTCGCCCACTGGCTGTAGCGATTGAACATCGCGAACGCCACGACCGACAGCCGTAACAGCTCCCGCTCGACGGAACGCTCCAACGCCTGCTCCGACAGCGCCTCGCCGGACTTGCGGACCTCCCTGCGGGCGAACCTGACGAGCAGCCTCTCGTAGAGCTGCGCCCGGTCCAGCCTGCCCATCTCGTGGCGCAGGGGATTTCCGTCCATGTCGTAGAGGGCGAGCATCAGCAGCAGGAGCGGCTGGCAGGCGAGCTCGCCGAGCCGCGCGACCACGGGCATCTCCAGCGGGGAGAGGGAATGGCCGGCGAAGTACTCGGCGTTCAGCCGGTTCCACATGTCCAGCCACCGCTCGATCTGGGTCTCGTTGAACGGATCCAGGTGGATCACCACGGTCTCCCGCGGCAGGCGGGCGCGGTGGGCCACCACCGTACGGCTGGTCACGATGACCGCGGTGGGCCTTCCCTGGGCCGCCTCGCGCTCCTGGAAGCGCGCCACCTTCTCCAGGTAGTTGGAGCTGCTCACGCCCGTCACCTGGAGGAGTTCGTCGAAGCCGTCCAGGATGACGACGCCGACGAGGTTGGCGGCTCCGGCGTACAGCGCGGGCCAGCGCACGCTGTCGCCGGTGGCCTGCCGGACGGCGTGCTCGATCTGCATCTGCAGGTCCTGCTCGGCCGGCGCCTCCCGGAGCGGGACGCGGACGACCGCGAACTGCTCGGGCGGCAGCCTGGCCGCCAGGATCTTGGTCAGGACGGACTTGCCCGCGCCGGGCTGCCCGAGCACCAGCAGCGGGAGCTGCGTGGCGCTCGGGTGCGTGAGATAGCCGAAGAGGAACGTGTGCAGGTCGTTCTCCAGGGGGCAGTTCCGCCACCAGCTCCATTCGGACGGCTTCGCCGAGCTGGTCATGATCGCCCGCCGGAAGCACGGGCTGATGTACGCCTGGTCGAGCGAGGGCATGGTCATCTCGTCCGGCAGGTCGGCGTTGGAGATGATGGGCTGGTTCAACGCCATCCGGTAGTGCTGGGAGAGCGCGTCGCGGATGCCGGTGGGCACGGCTCCCGACGCGACCGATTCGAGCAGGCGGCGCAGGTCGCGCAGACCGGTGTCGAGCGACCCGATGACGGCGCGGGTGGCCTGGTGGTCGACGCGGGCCGACCAGTACGCGATCTCGGGCACCTCCGTGGCCAGGCGGTGGAAGAGCTCGTCGTACCGGTGGCGTGCCTCGGCGGGTACGGCGTCGGTCAGCCAGCGTTCGGCGTGCTCGCGCTGGGACTCGGTCATGGACTCCCACAGGCGCAGACCGCGCAGGAAGGCCAGCAGCCGTTGCGACAGCAGCCGGTAGTAGTCGTCCAGGGCCTGCTCGACCTGCTCGTACGGCTGGGTCGGGCCCGGGCAGGGGAGCTTGACGTGCAGGAGCTGCTCGACCAGGTCACCGAGCCTGGTGCCGGTGACGTCCCGGGCGCCGGCGATGATCGCCTGCTCCGACCTGAGCATCCGCAGCCTGCCGGGGCCGAGGTGCGCTTCGCCCTGCCGGACGGTGTCGAAGAACGCGGTGACGACGATGACCGCGTGGGCGGCGGCGATGCGCTGGGTGCGCTGGTATCTGCCGAGCCCCAGGAAACGCTCGTGCAACGCGGAGCCGAGCTGCCCGCTCAAGCGGGACAGCTCTCCCTGCACGTCGAACAGGCTGACCACGAGCTCGCCGGCCGGGCCTGTAGCGGTGTGCAGCAGCCCTCCGACCAGGCGATCGATCGCCTTGATGAGTTTCCCGTCGCCGCCGAGCACTTTCACGGCATCCGAATAGTTGAACCACCCTACGGTCACACAAGACCTACACCACAGCGAAGGATGAGTCGTCTACGGTTGGGGGTGCTGATGTGGCCCTATGGTTAGACCTCTGATGAATAGACGAAATTATTCACCTAAGGGCGTTAAAAGCCGGTTTCTACCAATTTCCTGGGGCGGGCGGCGGAGTGCGGTTGTCGAACAACCTGACGTCCTCCGACTGGCGGGGCTCCACCAGCATCTCCCGCACGGTCAGAGCGATGGGGGAGTCGCCGAGCCTGTCAAGGTCGGACAGCTCGATGACATCGGCTTGCGATGTTGCCATGGACATCTCCTCATGCTCGTCTCGGAGGCACTGACGTTCGCCGGCCCGAATTTGAAGGAACTAACCAGAAAGGGTCGGTGGCGCTGACCGTAATCGTCGGCAAGTGTTGACCTGTACGCTATTCATCATAATATCGGCATCACCATCTTGCCCCTGTCGCCAGTGCGGTAATCCCTTGCTGGTACTCCGGATGGGAGGCGAAACGCGTGACGGATGCACCGCAGTCGGCTACGCGGAGAACCACGGGCGGGTTCCCTCCGGTCTGGAAGGTGCCACCGCGGAACCGGAACTTCACCGGCCGCGAAGAGCTGCTGGACAAGCTCCGCGGCGGCATCCTCGACAGGGTCACCGCGGTGGTGGCGCACGGACTGCAGGGCCCGAGCGCCCTCCACGGCCTGGGAGGCGTCGGGAAGACGCAGATGGCCATCGAGTACGCCTACCGCTACCACCAGGACTACGACCTCGTCTGGTGGATCCCCGCCGACCAGCCGGGCCTCGTGCGGTCGAACCTCGCGCAGCTCGCGCCGAAGCTCGGCGTGCCGGGATCCACCATGACCAGCAGCGAGGACGCCGCCGAGGCGGTGCTCGACAAGCTGCGCAGCGGGGAGCCGTACAGCCGCTGGCTGCTGATCTTCGACAACGCCGACGAGCCGCAGGACCTTCTCCCGAACATCCCTCCCGGTCCGGGGCACGTGCTCATCACCTCGCGCAACCACGACTGGGCGAACAACGCCGACACGGTCGCCGTCGACGTGTTCACCCGCGAGGAGAGCGTGGAGTTCCTCCGCAGGCGCATGCGCCGGTCGCTCGCCGACGACGCGGCGGACCGGCTCGCGGAGGCGCTCGGGGACCTGCCGCTGGCGCTGGAGCAGTCGGCCGCGCTGCAGACCGAGACGGGCATGTCCGCGGAGGAGTACCTTCAGCTGCTCAACGAGCGCACCGCGAGCCTGCTGGACGAGGGCAAGCCCAGCGAGTACCCGCGCTCGATGTCCGCGGCGTGGGAGCTGTCGGTCAACAAGCTCAAGGAGCAGCTGCCCGAGGCCATGGAGCTGCTGCGCTGCTGCGCCTTCTTCGGGCCCGAGCCCATCCCCAGAGGTGTTTTCCGCCCGGTCAAGGGGCCCGTGCGCCCCGTCATCGCCGAGCTGGTCGCCGACCCGCTGCGGCTGAGCCGGGCGATCAAGAGGCTGGGCAAGTACGCACTGGTCCGCATCGAGGCCGAGTCCGGCGAACGCACGGTGACCGGCGAGCGCACCATCCAGGTGCACCGGCTCATCCAGGCGCTGCTGCGCGACGCCCTGCCACCCGCCACCCAGGACGAGATCCGGGCGGAGGTGCACTCCCTGCTCGCCGGAGCGGCGCCCGGCGGCAGCGCGAACCCCGCGAACTGGCCGCGGTTCGACGCCCTGCTGGCCCATGTCGCACCGACCCGGCTGGCCGACAGCGAGCGGGCCGACGTGCGGGAGTTCGCCCTGCAGATCCTCGACTACCTGATGGCCTCGGGCAACTACGACGTCGCGCGCACCCATGTCGAGAGGTTCGTGGAACGGTGGACCGCCGACTCGGGCCCGCGGGACATGAGCGTGCTGCGCGCGAAGCGGGTCCAGGGCGACCTGCTCCGGTTCCTGGGCAGGTACGACGAGGCCTACGAGCTCGACATGACCACGCTCGCCGCGATGCGAGAGGTGGCGGGCGGCGAGCACCGCGACACCCTGGTCCTGCGCAACGGCATCGGCGCCGACCTGCGCGGACGCGGCCTGTTCCGGAAGGCGCGCGAGCACGACGCCGAATCGGTCGAGCTGCACAGAGAGGTGTTCGGCCCCAACCACGCCCGCACGCTCATGGCGGTCAACAGCCTGGCGCTCGACCACGGGCTCAACAGCGACTACCGAAGCGCCAGGAAGCTGCTCGAAGAGGCCTTCACGACGGCCCAGCTCACCGAGTCGGTCGTGAGCAGAGGCACCGTGCTGAACCTGTGGGCCGGCCTGAGCCGCATGACCAGGCTGTGCGGTGACTACGTGGAGGCCTGCGACATCGGCGAGGAGGCGCTGGCCTACGGTCAGGAGCAACTGGACGCCGATCACCCCCGCATCCTGCTCGTGCAGAAGGACCTCGCCATCGCCCGGCTCCGGATGGGAGAGGCGCCCGACGCCCTCGAACTCGCGTACGACGTGCACGCGCGCTACGTGCGCAACTTCGGGATCGAGCACCCGGGCACGCTGGCCGCCGCCCTGTGCCTGGCCAACGCGTTCCGGGTCAACGACAAGATCGAGGAAGCGTACAAGCTGGCCCAGGACGCCATGGTGCGGTATCCGAAGCTGTACGGGGCGGACCATCCGTACTATTTCGGCTGTGCCAGTAACGTGGCGGTCCTGCTGCGGGTCCGCGGCGACCTGAAGGGCGCGCGGGAGCTGAACGAGCGCGTCATCGACGGGCTGAAGGCCAAGCTCGGCGACGGGCACCACTACGTGCTGACCGTCGCCGTCAACCTCGCCAGCGACCTGGCCGCCCTCGGCGACTACCAGGCGGCCTGCGAGCTGGGCAGGGACGCCCACCGGCGGCTGCGCCCGCTGGTGGGGGAGCAACACCCGACGACCATGGCCTGTGCCGCGAACCTCGCGGCCGACCTCGCCAAGGCGGGGCACAGGGAAGAAGCGGAGGCCCTGCGCGAGGAGACGCTGCGCAACTACCGCGAGACGCGCGGCATGGAGCATCCCGACGCCCTGGCGGCCGAGGAGGGCCGCCATCTCGACCTCGACTTCGACCCTCCGCCGGTGTGACGGCCGGCGCCGGCCTCACGCCTCGGCGGGTGACGGGCGCGACGCCGGTGCGGCCAGCTCTTCACGGAGCGCGCTCCGGATGTGCGTGATCAGCCGGTACAGGTCGCGGCTGTAGACGGACGGATTGCGGAAGCCGCTGCCGCTGCGGTACCGATGCGGGTAGAGGCCGCCGCCGCAGATCCCCGCGAGGTCGCAGGAGAGGCACGTCTCCGACAGCGCGTCACGGCCGATCTGCCGGGCCACGATGGCCGGCTCGAACAGCGCCTCGTCGAAGGAGTTCCGCAGGACGTGCAGGGGTGTCCTGGTCGCCCCGTCGTACGCGGATTTAAGAGTGTCGATCTGCTCGATGCCGCCGTCGGTCTCGACGACCACCACCGCCACGGGGGCCAGCCCGATCGACTCGCTCCTGGAAGGGCTGCCGCAGAGCTGCCGGATGATCTCGTTGAACAGCCGGACCCGGGTCTCGCGGGGCCGGGCCGACCGCCAGCGCTCGAAGACGGCGACGAGCCAGTCGCCGTAGGGGGAGGCCGTCGGCGACCAGCCGGGCGGAGGGGAGTCCCAGTTCCCGTGCGGCAGCAGGAAGTCGATCGTCGGCGGATCGTGCTCCAGCAGCGCCTCGTAGGTCTTCACCGGATCGTTGGCCAGGTCGAGCGCGCACAGCAGGCCGCTGAACAGGTGACGGTAGGGCGGGGAGGTCAGGCGTTCCAGCCCCGCGGTCACCTTGCCGTGGCTGCCACGCCCGTCGGGACGGAGGCGATGGCGGTCGTGCGCCTCGGCGTCGCCGTCGAGGCTGACGCCGACGTACACGTTGAGGTCCGACAGCAGGTCCAGGAACGGCTCGTCGAGCAGGACACCGTTGGTCTGCACCTGGACGGTCGCCGTCGTCCTCTCACCGAGAGCCGACCGCAGGGCGTTGACCGCGTAGCGGAGGTGCGGCATGCCGGCCAGCAGCGGCTCGCCGCCGTGCAGGGTGATCTCCACGCTCTTCAGCTGGTGGGTCTCGGCGTGCTCGGCGATGCGGGCCGCCACGCCGTCGACGGTCGCCCGCGTCATGCTGCGCGGCTGGCGGCGCCAGCTCTGGTCGGCCATCTCGTAGACGTAGCAGTAGTCGCAGGCGAGGTTGCAGCGGCTGTGGAGCTTGAGGATGAACTGGCGGAAGGCAGTGGGGCGCCAGCCTGACTCCAGGAAGAGCCCGACGTTGAGCCTGGCGGGCCATTCGTCAGCGTCCGTACCGGTCTGCGCCCTGCTGTCTCCGTACACGTCGATCAGCTCCTGAGCCGAATGTGCTCCTCCATCATGGCCACAGGATCGGTGCTGTCAAAACGCCTCCGCCGGTGTTTCCACGGTCACCCGGGCACACCGGTGAGCGGCCGCCGAACCGCAGGCCGGGCACACCAAGAAAACGAAAAGGGCATCCGGTAGTAAGGGGCAGATTTCCCCGTTCGAGGAGCCCCGATGACCGCAGCATCCCCGTCCAGGCGTCGTGCCGCTCCGTGGGGGCGGGAGCGGGCCGCGATCCCGTGCTGCCCGCCGGCCCACAGGGAGACGATCACGGTGGTGGTGGCCGGCGACCAGGAGCTCGGGCGGGCGCGCGTGGCGGCGCTCATCCGGGGCGCGCGGGGCCTGGAGGTCGCCGGAGAGGCGGCGACCGCCGAGGAGGCGGCGGGCATCCGCGCCGAGGTCGCCCTGCTGTACGCGCGGGCGCCCGGCGCCGTCGCGGCCACCAGGGTCCTGGCCGGAGGCGAGCCCAAGGTCCTGGTCCTGGGGGAACGGGAGGAGATCGGCGGCTACGCCCGCGCGGTGCTGCGGGCGGGGGCGGCGGGGCTGCTGCCGCGGGACACCCCGCCCGCCCGGGTGCTGTCGGCGATCCGGGCGGTGGCGGCGGGCGACGTCGTGCTGGCCCGGGCCGTGGTGGAGGCGCTGACGGAGAGCCCGCTCGACGAGGCACCCGGCCCGGGCGTGCTGACCAGGCGTGAGGCCGAGGTGATCGCGCTGGTGGCACGGGCGCTGTCCAACGAGGACATCGCCGCGTACCTGTGGATCAGCGAGGCGACCGTCAAGACGCACCTGAACCGGGTGATGGCCAAGCTGGGCCTGTCCAGCCGCGCCCACGTGGTCGCGTACGCCTACGACCGCGGTCTGGTCAGGCCCTCACCGTGACCCCTCGCCCGGAGGGGCCACGGCGGCCGGTCATTCCGCCGGCCTCAGCAGCCGTACGAGGAGCTCACCGATCTTGAGTACGGCGGCCGCCTTGCCACCGCGTCCGTCGTACTTGATGGTGGGCCCGCCGGGCGGGTCGTGCTGCTTGAACATGACGGCCGGCGTCTCCGGCTCCGTGGAGAACGCGTAGCGCTCCCTGGTCGACCCGGGGAAGACCTGCTCGTGGATCTTGTTCCAGTCGTAGCGCCGCTGAGTGCCGGAGACGGGCGTGCGCTGTGTCTTGGGCGGGGACTGGCGGTGGTAGGCGTTGCGGTTGGTGGGCCGGTGGTTCGGGGTGGACCGCTTCGTCCACGCCTCCCGCTTGGCCCAGCGCTTCTGCTGCTGCCGGCGCATCGCCTGCAGCGCCCGCTGCGCCTGCCTGGCCCTGGCCGCGCGGGCCCGGGCCGCGCGCGCCGCCGCCGCGGCACGCCTGCGGGCCGCCGCCTCGGCCGCCCGCCTGGCCTTCTCCGCCGCCCGGCGCGCCGCGAGCTGGGCCGCCCGCCGCCTGGCGATCTCCATGGCCCGGCGCCTGGCGAGCTCGATCGCGCGCCTCCTGGCCGCCTCGGCGGCAGCCCGCCTGGCCGCCGCCGCGAGGGCCGCGCGCCGCGCCGCCGCCGCTGCCGCCCGCGCGGCCGCCGCCATCGCGGCCCGCCTGGCGGCGAACTGGATGGCGATGCGGACGGCGGCGACGGCCAGGAACCACCAGAGCTGCCCGTCGGGGTCGCTCATCGACACCGGGTTGTTGCCGGCGTAGGCGTACCCGTGCAGCTGCTGCGGATCGGAGACGTCGATCACCGGGTCCACGGACACGAACCGGCCCGTGGCCGGGTCGTACTCGCGTGCGCCGAGCTGGACGAGGCCGGTGCTCGCCTCGACGGTGCCGCCGACGAAGCCGCGCCGGCCCGGCCACCAGGCCGGCCTGGCCCCGCGATCGGCGCCGAACGGGGTCTGGCGGCGGACGGCCAGCTCGCCGGTGGCAGCGTCCACGGCGGCGTTGGCGGTGCCGTGGTGGTCGCTGCCGAAGAAGAACACCTTGCCGGCGGAGTCGCGCATGGCCACGGCCTCGCCGTTGACGGTGTAGTAGCGGCTGCCCTCCACCACGTCCCTGGCGCGGTCGAGCCGCAGCTCCAGGTCGTCGATGGACAGGACGGTCGCGTCGGGGCCCTTGCTCAGCAGCCGCTCGCCCTCGGCGTCGTACACGTACGAGGTGGTCCTGCCGTCCTGGGTGACGGACTCCAGGTTGCCTTCGGCGTCCCAGGCGAGCTGCTGCTCGGAGCCGCCGACCCGCCTGGTGACGGTGTTGCCGGCCGCGTCGTAGGAGTAGGCGGAGGGCGTGCCGGCCGTCGGGGTGACGGAGGCCAGCGTGTGCGGGCCCGCGTAGGAGTACGCGCTGGTCACCTCGCCGCGCCCGGCGAAGGCGTGCTGGGTCTCCTTCGTCCTGTTGCCGACGGCGTCGTACTCGTAGCTGGTCGCGTACGGCGCCACGCCGCCGATCACCTCCGCCCGCGGCGACCGCGAGGCGCAGTCGTCGGTGGCGGTCCACGCCGAGGTCAGCCGGCGCAGGTGGTCGTAGGTGAAGCACTGCGTGTCGGCGTCCCTGTCGGCGATCTTCGTGACGTTGCCCGCGGGGTCGTAGGCGTAGCGCAGGTCCAGGTCGGCGCCGGGCGCGAGGTCCCGGTCCAGCCGGGAGCCGACCAGCCGGCGGGTGCCCTCCTCGCGCGTGAAGGTCAGCCAGGTCTTGCGGGTGCCGGTGCTGAGCTCGTACTGCAGGGTCTCGCCGAGCTTGCTGTAGCGGGCGTCGGTGACGTACGAGTCCAGGCCCGTGACCTGGACCGGCTGCCGCAGCCCGTCGTAGGCGTAGGTGACGGTCTCGGCCGGCAGGCCGCCCGCCTCGGGGAACGTGATCGACTGGATCTGGTCGTCGGCCGTGTAGCGGGTGCTGAAGACGTACGAGCCGGCGAGCCTGCCCTCGGAGGCGGGGATGGTGATCGTCTGCCGCAGCGTGCGGTAGTCCCGGTCGATGGCGTTGATCTGCGCGGTGTACGCCTGCCCGCCCGCGTACCGCACGGTCCCGGCCAGGTGTCCCCTGGCGAGGGTGTCGTAACGCCATTCGGCCAGCTTCGGCCCGGAGGCCGAGCCCTCGTGGGTGGCGAGCTTGCGGCCGATCGCGTCGTAGACGTGGTGGAGCGTCCTGCCGCGGGCGTCCGTGGTGGAGATCACCTCGTCGAGGTCGTCGTAGACGGTCGTGGTGACGCCCTTGTCCGGGTCCTCCGTCTTGATCACCCGGCCGCGCAGGTCGTAGTGGTAGCGCCAGACGTTCCCCGCCGGATCGGTCACCGTCGACAGGCGGCCGGCCTGGTCGTAGGTGTACTTCGTGGCGTCGTAGGCGCCGGTCGGCGTGGGGCCCTTGTACTGGCGCAGCTCGATCACCCGGTCCTCGGCGTCGCCGACGTGGGTGGTCGCGCCGCCGCCCTGCGGCTGGGTGACGCTCACCCGGTCGCCCTGCCGCAGAGCCGTGGACGCCCACTTCTCCGCGCCCTTGACCAGGAAGGCCTGCCTGACCAGCTCGCCCGCGCCGTCGTAGGTGCTGACGACCTGGCCGGTCACGTCGTCGTCCGACACGGCCAGCAGGTCGGTCGACGGCTCGCCGGTGCTGTAGTAGCCGGAGTTGGTCTTGGCGACCTCGCCGATCGAGTTGTGGAAGGTGTCGGTGAGCACCCGGCCGCCGCCGATGGCCGGCTCCTGGGTCTGTCGCTTGCGCATCAGGCCGTCGTACAGCTCGTGGCTGGTGATGTAGGCGCCCTCGGCCGACAGGGTTCTCGTGGTGACGACGTTGGGGCCGTCGGTGCGGACCAGGTAGGCGTACTCGGTGCTGGGCGACTGGCCGGCGGCCCGGTCGCGGTCGTGCTGCCAGACCTTGGTGAGCCGGCCGATCGGGTCGTAGGCCAGGTCGATGCGGCGGCCGTTCTGGTCCACCTCGGCCACCGGCTCGCCCCACGCGGGGTGCAGGTGGCCGACCTTGGTGTGGCCGAGCGCGTTGGTCTCCTTGACCTCGGTCGCGTACGCGCCGGAGGCCGGCGTGTACGCCGTGGTCTCCTTCGCGCCCGCCGCGTCGGTCTCGGAGGTGACGCGGCCGTAGGCGTCGTAGGTCTGGACCTCCTCGGTCACGTAGCGGGGGGCGCCGCCGGCGTACTCGGCGAGCTCCTCGGTCCTGGTGACGTCGCCCCTGACCGGCGGCTCGCCGAAGGCCCGCCCGTCGTAGTGCGTACGGTCGTCCGCCAGCACGTCCGCGGGCCGCTGCGGCGTCACCGAGCACGGCCTGGCCACGGTCTCCGTACGGCTGACGAAGTCGATCATCCAGGTGGCGGTGTCCCTGGCGCGGGTGTAGCGGGTGCACGTGTCGTCGCCCGGATCGGCCAGGTCACCGTGGTCGTCGACCTGGGTGACGAGACCGTGCTCGTCGTACGCGCGCTCCTCGGACGTGCGCCGCCACGAGCCGTCGGCCGTGAGCGTGCGCACCGTCGTGGCCCCGGCACGCACCAGGTGCGCCGCCTTGGTGACGCCCTCGAACGTCGAGGAGGCGGTCTGCCGCGACCACGGCTCGTGCGCGGTGGCCGTGAGGATCCTGCCGCCGTCGCCGTCGTGCACGACGGTCTCCCGCTCGAACCCGGCGTACTGGTCCAGGTCGTCGCGGGCGCCGCCCTCCGAGTCGATCACCTGGACGCTCTTGGTGCCGCCCGCGGCGAGCCGGTCGCCGTGCATGCCGCGGTAGTACACGTGCTCGGTGAGCGTGCGCCTGCCGTCCTGGCCGTCGCCCTGGCGTACCCGTACCTTGCCGAAGCCGCGCCAGTCGGACCAGGTGCGCTGCTCCGGCCTGGTCAGGATGTTCTCGGCGTAGCGCCACGCGGCGCCGCCGGCGTACTCGTAGTCCGTGACCAGCCAGGGCGAGCGGGCGGTGCGGTCGATCTCCACCGTCTGCGCGACGACATGCTTGTGGAACCAGTCGAGCACCTCCTGCTCGTTCTCCGGCGCCCACCGCTGCGGGAAGCAGCGCATCGGGTTGCGGTCGGGCGCGGGCAGGTTCGCCGGGGTGCACTCCTCGGGCGCGTAGTTGACGCGCAGCTCGGCGCCGGCCTCGCTGTAGACGGACTGGACCCGCCACTTGATCAGCGGGGCGCGGCCCTCGTCGCCGTCCACCCGGTTGTCCAGCTGCACACCGGCGAAGGTCACCTCGGGAAGCTGGACGGTGCCGCCGACGTGCCCGGCGTGCCGGATGCCCTTCAGCCACAGCGCCGGGCTGAGGCCGTCGCCGGAGGCGGGGAAGGAGTGGTTCAGCGTCCAGGAGTCGACGTCCTGGTACGCGTTCCCCGACCGGATCTGCGTGGTCACCTTGGCCAGCCGCTTGCGCGTCCAGAACGTGGGCGAGGTCCTGTCCTTGCACTGCTCGCCGGCCGCGCAGTTGCGGTCGAACGGCACGTCGGGCCAGTGGGCCGCGGTGTCCTTGGTCAGCTGTGCCGGGTCGCAGGTGATGGTCCCGCTGGGCAGGCAGCGCTCGGCCACGGTGAACACCACGCGGGCGGCCGGCTGCCCGGTGAACAGCTCGCCGGAGCGGTAGCCGTAGTCGATCCTGGCCAGGTGGCCGCCGCGGACGTACGGGGTGCCCCACTCGGGGTGCTCGCCGCGGCCGTAGTGGTTCTGCTCGGTCTCGTACCAGTAGGTGATCGTGTTGCCGTGCCGGTCGGTGGAGCTGTCCAGGTTCCACCGCCAGGCCTGCTGGCACCAGGCGTTCTCGGCCACGCTGTTGTGGCAGGGCTCTCCGGCCTCGTTGCCGAACACCGGCGCGGTCCAGGCGGAGCGGGTCTCGGGCTTGCCGGAGCTCCAGCCGGGCAGCCGGTTCAGGCCGAACACGTACTGGGTGCCGTCGGTGCCGGTGACCCGCCAGTGCTCGCCGTCGTCGTCGCCGTTGGCGGCGCCGGTCAGCTGCTCGATCCTGGTGCCGTCGTCACGCTTGAGCCGCCAGCCATTGGCGCCCTTGACCAGCTCCACGGCGGAGCCGTTCAGGACCAGAGTGGCGTTGTCGTGGTCCCAGCACAGGTCGCCGGTCTTCCTGCCGTCGGCCGTGCACGCCTTGTATCGGCGTTCGATGTAGCCGCCCGGGGTCAGGTCGAAGCCCTCGCCCGCCCAGGAGGCCTGGTTGTTGGTGGCCGAGGTGCGGCCGTCCACGCTCTGGGAGGAGTAGTTCAGGTTCACGGCCGGCTCGTCGCCGCCGATCGCCGGCGGGACCCGCATCGGGTAGCTCCAGGAGAAGTCGCCCGACTGCGGGCCCACGCTCCACTTCGCCGACGGTGCCAGCGACGTCGCCCTGTAGTCGCCGGACGGGCCCGCCGCGGTGCTGGTCAGCGCGTACAACCTGGTGGTGCTCAGGTCCACGTCGGCCGTGAGCGTCGCGGTGCGCACGTCGTTCTCGGCCGGTACCGGTTCCGGCGTCGCGCAGTCCTCGGCGCAGCCGGGCAGCTCGACCAGGCGTAACCGGGCGGCGTAGTCGCCGCCGAAGGCGTGGCGGAACCCGGAGTAGTCCAGGCGCACCCGCGCCTTGCCGCCGCGCGCGGCGACGCCCTTCCCCGGCGACACCCGCAGCACCAGCTCCGACGCCGGGGTCTCAGCCCCTCCCGTGCCCTGAGCCCCTGCCCGCGCGGAAGCCTGAACCTGCTGGCCGGGGGCCCGGTCCAGGACCTCCAGCCGGACCCGGCCCGGCGCCTTGTCCAGGCGGACGCCGAGCGAGCCGCCCGCCGTCTTCTCCGGCCCGCCGGGCTCCAGCTCCACCGCGCCCGCGCGCGGCCAGGCCACCGCCGGCGGCTGCTTGAGCGCCTCGCCGGCCGCGGGGTCCTCGCGCTTGGCCAGCACGGGGACCGAGGTGCCCGGGACGGGCTCCTCCTCCTGCACGCCGGGCCGGTCCCGGCTCTCGGCCCGCGCCGGGAGGGCCGGCGCGAGCGGCGCGGTGACGAGCACCGCCATCACCGCGCAGGCCCGGGCGAACCATCGCGCGGCACGCGGAGACCGGTCGTAGATCAGTAACGTCGAACGCTCGGTCTCAGGGATCTCCCCGAAGCCGTCCATGCTCACCATCCAGGGAATCGCCCGCGGAGCACCCGGCCACCCGCGCGGGGTGACCCGGGGACTGCGGAAGGGGTTATCCGGCTGCGAGCCGGGCTATGTCGTCGGAGCTCAGCGCGCCCTGGTAGACGCGGACGTCGTCGATCGCGCCGGGAAAGTGGCCCCCCACCGTTCCGGCGGACATCCCGCGGCCCACCTGGAGCGGGCCCTCAGCGTTCCAGGTGCTGACGTAGCCGAGATCGGTGGACGGCACGTGCTGCCCGCCGACGTAGATGCGCACCTTCCCGGCAGGGGCGTCGTAGACGCCCGCGAGGTGCGTCCACTCCATCGGGTACGCCACCGCGTCCGACAGGGCCGCCCACGCGCCGGGGTTGTCGGTGTCGGCACTGGCCACGCCGATCCCCCAGCGGCCCGCCGAGGAGTACCCCAGCGAGAAATGGCTGGTCCGGCTGCCACCCTGGGAGACGACCACCGCGTCGGACGCGGGCAGGCGGTCCAGCTGGACCCAGGCGGAGACGGTGTAGCTCTGGTCGGTGCGCACCGCCGCCTGGCCCGCCGCGGCGTGGCCGGCGACGCCGTCCAGCGTGATCGCGTCACCGAGCCAGCCGGAGGTCCACGCCGCGCCGCCGCCCGGGGTGAGCGGCCCGGTCCCCCCGGTGGCGTCCTCGCCGGTCCCGTCCAGCGTCCAGTGGGCGGTCAGCGTCTTGGCCCCGTTGACCAGGCCGGCGATCTCCTCGGGGACCACGGCGCGGTCCCAGACCCGCACGTCGTCCACGTCGCCCGGCCACGGGTCGACCATGCTCCCCTGGAACTGGGCCTCGCCGAACCGCAGCGGTCCCGCGGGTCCGGCGCCGCCGTGGTACTTGACGGGTCCGGCGGCCAGGCGGCCGTTGACGAACAGGTACATGTTCTTGGCCGCGGCGTCGTACACGCCGGTCAGGTGCGTCCACACGCCGGCCTTGGCGGTGTCCTGCGCGCTGTACGCCCACACCGGCTGGGACGTGCCGGTGGTGTGGTTCAGGTTGAACGACCACGATCGGGACGCGGCCCGGTAGCCGAGCCAGGGGCCGGCGTGCAGCTCGCCGTCCTGGGCGACCGCGGCGGCGTTGTGGGCGGGCAGCGTGTCGAGCCGCACCCAGGCCGAGATCGCGAGGTTCCGGTCGGACGCCACGATCGGGGAGCCCGTCACGGCGTGCTGTCCCTGGCCGGTGAAGCGCACCGCGCCGCCCTGCCTGCCCTCGGTCCAGCCCGCGCCGGCCAGCGTCGCCGGATGGTCGCCGGCCGAGTCGGCCGCCGTGCCGCCCTGGCCCTCGTCGAAGGACCAGTGGCCGGCGGGGGCCGTGCCCGCCCGTACGTTGAAGACGTAGGTGCGGATCGGACCCAGCTTGCCCGCGCCGTCCTTGCCGCGGACGGAGAGCACGTTGGGCCCCTCCTCCTGCGGGGTGATCTCGACGGCGGCGCGGCCGTCGGCGGCCTCGACCTCGGTGTCCGGCTCGTGGTTGAGCCCGTACACGAACGCGGTCACGTCGGTGACGCCGTTGGCGCCGAACGCGAACGAGCCGGCCCGGCCGACCCCGTCGCCCCAGGCGTTCTCCGGGTACCGCGCCGAGCTCACCTCGGGCTCGCGTTCCGGGGCGGTGGTGTCGACGCGGAGCTCGCACCACGGGCTCCAGCCGCCGGCGGTGATCCCGTCCTCGGCGCGCACGCGCCACCGGATCGTGGATCTGTCCTGGTACGCCCCCGCCGGGACGGTGGCGTAGAACGCGTTGCCCGAGCCGGCCGAGGCGGTGAGGAACTCGCCCACCCTGGCGTCGCCGTCGTACCACTCGAAGCGGCCGCGCACCGCGTTGTCGCCGTCGTGCAGCCGCGCGTACAGCCGGGGGTCGCCGTCCCCGCGACGGTCGTGCAGGCGCCGCCCGGGTCGGACCAGACGTCGGCGGCGGCGGGCGTGGCCGGCGGGCTGTTGTACTCGATCACGAGGACGGGGTTGCTGTTGAACTTCTTCCACGCGTACGTGTCGCGCTCGTCGGCGGCCCGGAGCCCGAGCGTGATGTGCGGCCAGTTCTCCGCGGCGGCGCGCGCCGCGGCATGCGTGGCGTCGAACTCGACGCCGCCGGGCGGGCAGCCCGCGCCCCAGCCCTTGGCCACGTGCTCGGTGTCCAGCCACGTCACCCAGGCCGGCTGGTTGTTCCAGGTGGTGGTGTTGCCGATCATGCTGGTGAGCCAGAGCTCGACCGGGCGCGGGCTGCACGACCACGACCAGTCCTCGTAGATGCGGAACGTGGCCCTGATGATCTGCTTGCCGTGGATGGCGTTGCCGTTGTTGAGCTGGAAGAACGAGCGGTTGGTGTGGCCGGTCTGGCTCTCGTGCCCGACCCTGGCCACGTCGGCGGCGTTCAGGTAGTTCGTGTTCGGGTACCGCTGCCAGACGGCCGCCCAGGCGCCGCGCGGCGCCGACACGGACGGGTCCAGGTAGACCGGGTAACGCGTGGCCGGGTCGCTGAGCATGGCCTGGTCGGGCGTGAGCTCCAGCGTCTCGCCGCTGACCTCCAGGCCCATCGCCTCGTGCCGGGACCCCGGGGGTACGCCCCTGCCGGGTTCGACCGCCCTGGCCGCCGCGCTGCTGCCCGGCGAGTCCCACATCAGCGGGGTGGGCGCGGCGAACACCTCGGCGCCCGCCTCGTCCACCGCCTGCAGCCCGCCGCCGTTGCCCTCGCGTACCTTCAGGCCCTCCGACCCGAGGGAGAACCGCAGCTTGCCCAGCTTGGCGGCAGCCTGGCGGGACTTGACCACGAGCACGTGCGAGAAGCCGTCGACGTCGGCGGTGACCTTCAGGTCCACCCCCTTGAGCACCTCGGGATAGGTGGCGGTGGGACCGTCGAGGACCGGCGCGGGTAACTCGCCGGGCCAGGACAGCGCGAGCGACCTGGCGCCGCGCGCGACCGTCGCCATCGGCGCCTTCCCGCCGCCGGAGAAGCGCAGCCCCACGGCCGTCGCCACCGGCGCCACCGACCCGTCGGGCAGGCGGCGCAGGGTGGTGTCCACCTCGGCCCAGCGCCCGTTCTGCCGCACCCGCACCGGGCGGGCGTGCTGCTCCAGCACGAAACGGCCCTCGGGGGTGGCGTAGACGGTGCGGGTCTCGGTGCGCAGGGAGCCGACCTCGACCCGCTCACCTGACCGCAGCGCGGCCCGCCGGGCGCCGGCTTCGGTGTCGGTGCGCTCCGCCTCCGCCGGAGGCGCCTGCTGGACGGCGTGGGCCGGCGAGCCCATGAGGGCCGGACTCATGAAGAAGGCAGCCGCCGCGGCGACTGCTGCGATGCGAACGGGCGCCATCACCGCTCCGTCAACGGGGCTCTGGGGGCGTGCACGATCTGGTCCTCCTGCTCAGGTGGGTGAAGATCGGCACGTCCGCCCGTGCCCCGATCTCCACCCCGCACAGTAGGGACCGCCCCCTACATCCTGTCGTCAACCCGCTGCGGTATTTGTGGTCAAATCCGCTGGACCGACGATCTGCGGCTGCCTGCCGAAGGTTAGAAACCGCAGGTCACGGGGACAGGCTCAACAAGTGCGCGCGATGATCCATGGTGGGCGAGGGTTGCAGTCATGCGGGGGTTGGCGGCGATGGTGCGCGACCTGGCGGCGCGTACGCCGGAGAGTCGCGAGCGCAGCGTCGACATGTGGCGCGCGCTGGCCATCTGCCTGGTGGTGTTCGGGCACTGGTTCGTCGTCGCCGTCACCTACCGGGACGGCCGGCTGTCCGGGTACAACGCGCTCGACATCCTGAGCTGGATGGACCCGGTCACCTGGCTGTTCCAGGTGATGCCGATCTTCTTCCTGGTCGGCGGCTACGCCGGCGGCGCCTCGATGGCCTCGCACCGCGCCTCCGGCGGCGACGGCATCGGCTGGGTGCTGAGGCGGACCGACCGGCTGCTCCGGCCGACGACCGCGCTGTTCCTGGTGGTGGCGCTGGCATCCCTGGCCGCGACGGCGGCCGGGGTGAACAGCCAGCTGCTCGGTCACGCGGCGTGGCTCGCCTCCATCCCGCTGTGGTTCCTGCTGGCCTACCTCGTCCTGGTGGTGCTCACGCCGTTGCTGCACGCGCTGCACCGCCGCGCTGGGCTTGCCGCCCCGGTGGCGATGGTGGTCCTCGTCGCCATCGCCGACCTGCTGCGGAGGGGCCTGCACGTGCCGGTCGTCGGCCAGAGCACCTACCTGTTCGCCTGGATGGCGATCTACCAGCTCGGCTTCTGCTGGCGGGACGGGCTCCTGCGGCTGAGCCGCGGCAAGGCGCTCGCGGTCGTGGCCGGCGGCCTGGTCGCCCTGATCGGGCTGACCGTGGTGGGCCCGTACCCGGTGGGCATGGTCGGGTACAACACGGCCCCGCCGAGCCTGGCGCTGATGGCGCTCGCCGCCACGCAGATCGGACTGGTCCTGGCCCTCGCACCCGCGGCCAACCGATGGCTGCGCCGGACCGGCCCGTGGAGCGCGGTCATCGCGGTCAACGCGGTCATCCTGACCGTGTTCCTCTGGCACATGACGGCGGCGGCGGTCGCGGCCGCCCTGCTGTTCCCGACCGGGGTCCTGGCACAGCCGCCGCCGCACTCCACGGCGTGGCTGCTGTGGCGGGTGCCGTGGATAGCGGCCTGCGCCCTCGCCCTCGGCGTCCTGGTCGCCCTCTTCGGGCGGATCGAACTGCGCCGGTCGGCGCCGCGTCCCGCCGAGCGCGGTCCGTGGCGCGATGGCGCGACCGTGCTCGGATCGGCCGCCGTGCTGGCCGGGCTGCTCCTCGTCGCCGTTTCCGGGCCCGGCTACCACGGGCCGACCGGGCTGCCATGGGGCGGGGTGCTCTCGTACCTATGCGGTGCCGCTGTGCTGCGCGTGGCACGAACCCGGCAGGGCTCCGGTCGCTGATCGCAGGTGTGCACGTGATGACCTGGGGAAACAGGCTTATGGGCCGCTACTCGCCGCCGCCCGGTTGGCCGGTTCTGCACAGGGAGATGGACGATGGGTGTCTCTACGATCCCCGCTCCGATAACCGTTGCCCCCGACACCCAGCTCGCCGACGTGGTGTTCGCCGACGATCGGGTCAACGGTGACCTGGTCCTGTTCAAGCGCCGGTCGGACGAAGGCTGGCGGCCGGTGACGGCCGGCCGGTTCGCGGCCGACGTCCGCGATCTGGCGGCCGGCTTCCTCGCCGCCGGGATAGAGCCCGGTGACCGGGTCGCGCTGCTGGCCGCAACCAGCTACGAGTGGACGCTGGTGGACTATGCCCTGTGGACGGTGGCGGCGGTGCCGGTCCCGATCTACGAGACCTCCTCGGCCGAGCAGATCCGCTGGGTGCTGGAGGACGCGGGCCCGGTCGCCGTGGTGGCCGAGCAGGAGACGCATCGCCGCCTGGTCGAGGAAGCGGCCGGGGGCCTGCCCAGGCCGCCGCAGGTGTGGCAGATCGACGGCGGCGGCCTGGACCGGCTCCGCGAGGACGGGCGGGACGTGGACGACGCCCGGCTGCGCGAGCGCCGCCGTACGGTGTCGGCCGACGACCTGGCCACGATCGTCTACACCTCGGGCACCACCGGCCGCCCGAAGGGCTGCATGCTGAGCCACGGCAACCTGCTGTACGAGGCCCGCGCCGCGATCGACAGCCTGGAGAGCATCTTCGGCCGGGACGCCTCGACCCTGCTGTTCCTCCCGCTGGCACACGTGTTCGCGCGGGTGATCCAGGTGGCCTGCGTGGAGCGGGGCGTGTGCCTGGCGCACAGCGCCGACCGGGCCAGGCTGACCGAGGACCTGGCCGCCCTGCGACCGTCGTTCCTGCTGGCGGCCCCCAGGGTGTTCGAGCGCGTCCACGACGGTGCCCGGAAGCGGGCCCACGCCCAGGGCAAGGGGAGGATCTTCGACTGGGCCGACCGGACCGCCGTGGCGTACAGCCAGGCGCTGGAGGACGGGCGGCCAGGACTGCGCCTGCGCCTGGCACACCGCCTGTCCGACCGGCTGGTGTACCGGCGGCTGCGGGCCGCGCTCGGCGGCCGGGTCGGCTACGCCATCTCCGGCGGGGCGCCGCTGGGCGTACGGCTGTGCCACTTCTTCCGCGGGATCGGCATCACCGTGCTGGAAGGCTACGGGCTGACCGAGACCAGCGCCGCCGCGACCGTGAACCTGCCCCAGGCGCAGCAGATCGGCTCGGTGGGGCCGCCCCTGCCCGGGGTCGAGATCCGGATCGCCGACGACGGCGAGATCCTGATCAAGGGACCGGTCCTGTTCCAGGGCTACTGGCGCAACGAGCAGAAGACCAGGGAGACCCTGACCGAGGACGGCTGGCTGCTCACCGGCGACCTCGGCGCCCTGGACGAGAACGGCTTCCTGACGATCTCCGGCCGCAAGAAGGAGATCATCGTGACCGCCGGCGGCAAGAACCTGGCCCCGGAGCCGCTGGAGGACCGCCTGCGCAGCCATCCGCTCATCAGCCAGGCGGTGGTCGTCGGCGACCGGCGGCCGTACACCGCCGCGCTGATCACCCTGGACGCCGGGGCGCTGGCGTCGTGGAAGCGGGCCGCGGGCAGGCCCGAGCAGGCCGGCCCGGCCGACCTCCGTGACGATCCGGAGCTGCTGGCCAGGCTGCAGGCGGCCGTGGACGAGGCCAACACGATGGTGAGCCGGGCCGAGTCGATCCGCAGGTTCCGGATCCTCGCGGTCGACCTGACCGAGCGGAACGGATATCTGACCCCCACCCTGAAGGTCAAGCGGGCCTTGGTCCACAAGGACTTCGCGGCCGACATCGAGGAGCTGTACCGCTGAGCGCCGGACGCCGGGACCGGCGGCCCCGCCCCGCCACGGACCGACGATCGGCGCTGGACCGGCTGGTGGCGGCCACGCCGGCGTCCCGCGACCGGGTGGTCGACGCCGCCCGCGCGCTGTGCATCGTGGTCGTCACCCTCTGGCACTGGACGTTGTCGGTCACCCACCGCACCGCCGACGGCAGCCTGACCATGCCGAACCCGATCCACGCCGTGCCCGGCGGCTGGCTGGCCACCTGGGTGCTGCAGATCATGCCGGTGTTCTTCCTGGTCGGCGGGTACGCCAACCTGGTCGGCTGGCAGCGGGCCCAGGCCCGCGGGACGACCGCCGGCGGGTTCGTCCGAAGCCGGCTGCGCCGGCTGCTCTGGCCGACCGCCGTCTGGGCCCTGATCTGGCTCGCCGGCGAGCTGGTCGCGGCCGCCCTGCCCGGCCCGCACCGGTGGATGGGGGAGTGGTTCCCCGGTTACCTGACGCCGCTGTGGTTCCTGGTCGTGTACGGCCTGCTGATCGCCGTGGTGCCGATCACCGCGAGCCTGGACGCCCGCTACGGAGCCAGGGTCCTGGCGGTGCTCGTCCTGCTGATCGCCCTCGGCAGCGTGGCGCACCGCGGCGCCGGCCTGGCCTGGGCGGGCTGGGTGACCGCCGGCCTGGTGTGGCTGTTCTGCCACCAGCTCGGCTACGCCTGGCGCGGCTGGGAGCTGGGGCGGCGGCCGCTGGCGCAACGGCTCGCGGTCGCCGGGGCAGGACTGGCGGGGCTGGCCGGGCTGACGGCGGTGGCGGGCTACCCCGCCTCGATGGTGGCCACCGCCGGCGTCGAATCCAACATCTTCCCGACCAACGCCGCCATCGCCGCCCTGGCCGTCTTCCAGCTCGGGCTGCTGGTCCTGATCACGCCGGCCGCCGAACGCCTGCTGCGCCACCCGGCCGCCTGGAAGCCGGTGGTGGCACTCAACGTGGGCGCGCTGACCATCTTTCTCTGGCACATGACCGCGTACCTGGTGGTGCTGTGGGCCTACGAAGGGCTGGGCGGCACCCTGCCGGCGGAGCCGACCGCCGCCTGGTGGGCCCAGCGCTGGCTCTGGCTCGTGGCGCCGTCGGTCGTGATGGTCGTGCTGGTGGTGCTCTTCATCCGGGTCGAGCTGGCCGCCCGCCGTTCGCGGCCGAGATCATCCCCACCGCCGGCGCGGGAAGGATCAGAGTAGTGTGAGGTAATGGATCGCCGCATCTTTGGCGTGGAAACCGAATACGGCGTCACGTGCACGTTCCGGGGCCAGCGCAGGCTGTCCCCGGACGAGGTGGCCCGTTACCTGTTCCGGGGGGTCGTGTCCTGGGGCCGGTCGAGCAACGTGTTCCTGCGCAATGGCGCCCGCCTCTATCTGGACGTCGGCAGCCATCCCGAGTACGCCACGCCCGAGTGCGACAACGTGGTCGAGTTGGTCACGCACGACAAGGCGGGGGAGCGCATCCTGGAGGGCCTGCGCGTGGACGCCGAGAAGCGGCTCCATGAGGAGGGCATCGCCGGCGACGTCTACCTGTTCAAGAACAACACCGACTCGGCCGGCAACTCCTACGGCTGTCACGAGAACTACTGCGTGGGCCGGCACGGCGAGTTCGGGGCACTGGCCGACGTGCTGATCCCGTTCCTGGTCACCCGGCAGATCATCTGCGGCGCGGGCAAGGTGCTGCAGACCCCGCGCGGGGCGGTGTACTGCGTGTCGCAGCGTGCCGAGCACATCTGGGAGGGCGTGTCGTCGGCGACCACCCGGTCCCGGCCGATCATCAACACCCGGGACGAACCGCACGGCGACGCCGAGCGGTTCCGCCGCCTGCACGTGATCGTCGGCGACGCGAACATGAGCGAGACCACGATGCTGCTCAAGGTCGGCGCGACCGACCTGGTGCTGCGCATGGTCGAGGCCGGCGTCGTGATGCGCGACCTGAGCCTGGAGAACCCGATCCGGGCGATCCGCGAGGTCTCCCACGACATGACCGGGCGGCGGCGGGTCCGCCTGGCCAACGGGCGGGAGGCGTCGTCCCTGGAGATCCAGCAGGACTACTTCGGCAAGGCCAAGGACTTCGTGGACCGGCACGGCGGCGACCCGGTCACCCACAGGGTGCTGGACCTGTGGGAGCGCACGCTGCGCGCGGTGGAGACGGGGGACCTGGACCTGGTCTCCCGCGAGATCGACTGGGTGATCAAGCATCAGCTGATCGAGCGTTACCGCAAGAAGTACGACCTGCCGCTGTCGTCCCCGCGGGTCGCGCAGCTCGACCTGGCCTACCATGACGTGCACCGCAAGCGGGGGCTGTTCTACCTGCTGCAGCGGCGCGGGGCCGTGGAGCGGGTGGCCCCCGACATCAAGATCTTCGAGGCGAAGTCGGTGCCGCCGCAGACCACCCGGGCGCGGCTGCGCGGCGAGTTCATCCGCAGGGCGCAGGAGAAGCGGCGCGACTTCACCGTGGACTGGGTGCACCTGAAGCTGAACGACCAGGCGCAGCGGACCGTGCTGTGCAAGGATCCGTTCCGCAGCGTGGACGAGCGGGTGAACAAGCTCATCGCCGACATGTGACCTAGCGCGGCTCGGCCCGGCCCGGCGTGACCAAGCGCGGCTCGGCGGCCCGGACCGGCGTGAACGCGCGGCTCACCGCGACGCGGGTCGCTTGGCGGCGAAGTCCTGGGTCCAGTAGATCGCGCCATCGGAGTCCTCGACCGCGCCGACCCCGATGAAGGTGAACCTGCAGTCCATGATGGCGGCCTTGGTTCCGGAGTTGTCCATCCAGGACTGCACGACCTCGGCCGGGGTGCGCTGGCCCTTGGCGATGTTCTCCGCGAAGCGGGTGCCGCCGGTGAAGCCGGCCTCCCTGATGCGGTCCGTGAAGGTTCGGCCGTCGCGGGAGGTGTACGAGAAGTAGCCCTGTTCCGCCATGTCGGCCGAGTGCCCGCGGGCGGCCCGGTGGAGTTGCGGGTGGTGCCTGAGCGCCCGGCATCCCTTCTTCTTCGCCCGCCGGGCGTTGACCAGCCGCACGACCAGGTTCTCCTGCGCCGTTCCCACTCTGGCGGCGCCGGTTCCGGACGCCGTGACGGCCTGCGCCGTACTCAGTGGCGTGCCGATCGTGGCCAGGGCGGTGGCTGCGGCGAGTAACCCGAGGGATCGGCGCATCGGAAGCTCCTCCAGTCGCGGTAGACGCTGCCGCATTCTGGCGCGATCACCATCGATCTGTCACCCCAGGTGCTCTTCGGCCGCGTGCCGTGGAGATGACCACCGGCACGATGGCCAGCGCCAGGATGCCGCCACCGACTGCCAGGACCGGATAGCCGGCGGCCGCGACGAGGAAGCCGGACACCAGGCCTCCCACGGCGCCGGCGATGGCGATGGAGAGGTCGACCAGGCCCTGGCTCCTGGCCCGGACCGCCAGCGGGACGGAGTCGGTGATGATCGTGGTGCCGGCCACGAGGCCGAGGTTCCAGCCCAGGCCCAGCAGTGCCAGGGCCACCGCGAACGAGGCCACGGAGCCGCCGGGGGCGGTGGCGGCGACGATTCCGGCGGCCAGCAGGGCCAGCGCGGCGGTGACGGCGATCGTGAGATGGCTGTAGCGGTCTACGAGCCAGCCGCTCAGGGGTGAGGGCAGGTACATCGCGCCGATGTGGATGGCGATGACCAGGCCGGAGGCGGCGGTGCCGTGGCCGTGGCCGTGCATGTGGATGGGCGTCATCGTCATGATCGCGACCATGACCAGTTGGGTGAGCACCATGATCAGCACCCCGGCCGGCACGCCGGGGCTCCGCCCTGTGGCCACTGGCCGGCGGCCGACGTCGCCGTGCTCTGTGTCTCTCCGTGCCTGCTCGCCGTGTGCCCTGTCTGTACGCGTGTGCTCGCCATGCGCCGTGTCCGTACGTGCGTGCTCGCCGTACGCGGTCTCCGAACGTTCGTGCTCGTCGAGCGCCGGGTCGGCGCGTTCGCTTTGCAGGGTGCGGGCCAGCAGGAGCGGGTCCGGGCGCAGCCAGACGGTCAGGACCAGGGCGGCGAGCGCGTAGGCGGCGCCGGCGAGCAGGAACGGCCCGGCCAGGTGCGGGATGCCGAGACCGTGCGCGAGGTCGCCGGTGGAGGCGGCGAGGTTGGGGCCGGCCACGCCGCCCATGGTGGTGGCCACCAGCACGGTGGACACGGCACGGGCGCGGCGCGCGGGCGTCGCCAGGTCGGCCCCCGCGTACCGGGCCTGCAGGTTGGTGGCCGTGCCGGCGCCGTAGACGAACATCGAGACGAACAGCAGGACGGCGTTGCCGAGGGCGGCGGCGGCGATGACCCCCGCGCTCCCGGCAGCGCCGGCCAGGTAACCGGCCGCGAGGCCGGGACGGCGCCCGCGGGCCTGTGAGACGCGCCCGACGGCAACGGCCGCCAGCGCGGAGCCGGCGGTGGCCAGCGCGCTGACCAGCCCGGTGAGGCTGGTGGATCCGAGCAGGTCCTGCGCGAGCAGGGCGCCGACGGTCACGCCGGCCGCCAGCCCGGCACCGCTGAGAACCTGGGTGGCGGCCAGGACGATCAGAGCGCGGCGCTGTGCCCGAACGCGCGGAAGGTCGTCGATCCGGGCGGGGACGCCGGCCGTCACGTGCGACCTCTTCCGCTCGGACGCGCCGGGGCCGGAGCTGATCGGCCACACGTCATCGCCGCTCACCCAGATCGAGGCGGTCGCCCAGATCGGGGCGGTCATTCGGAGCGAGGCGGTCATGCGGGGCGAGCCGGTCGCCCAGGTCGAGGCGGTCGGCCAGCCCCGCGGCGGTGAAGGCGGTCACCAGATCGTCGCGGCCCTCGGTGAAGTGCGCCCAGCTGTCGTAGTGAACGGGAATCGCCCGCCGGGCGCCGAGGATCCCGGCGGCCTCGGCGGCCTGCGCACTGTCGAGCACGATCAGCGCGCCGTCGAAGAGCATGGGGAACCGGGGAGCTCCGGCGAAGAGGATGGCGGTGTCCACCGGGCCGAAGCGTTCGGCGATCTGCCTGACCGCGTCGAGCGAGGCGTTGTCGCCGCTGATGTAGACCGTGGGCAGGCCCTCGCCGGTCAGCACAAACCCCACCACCTGCCCGGTGACCGGCTCGACCTCCTCGCGAGTCCCGGGTCCGTGGACGGCGGGCACACCGGTGACGGTGATCACACCGCCACCCGGACGGTCCAGCTCGACCGGCTCCCAGTCGGCCAGCCCCTTGGCCCCGTTGCCCAGGTGCTGCCCGGCCGCGGGCGTGGTGAGGACGAGCGGGACGCCGGAGAGCAGCTCCCGGCCGGAGCCGTCGAGATGGTCCGGGTGGTCGTGGGAGAGCAGGACCACGTCGACCCGGCCGAGCTCGGCAGGCGTGGCGGCGGAGGGCGCCGTCTTGGTCAACTGGCCGCCCGGCACGAGGTGGACGCCGGGAGCGTCGAAAGTCGGGTCGGTCAGGAAGCGCAGGCCACCGTATTCGAAGAGAACGGTGGGGCCGCCGAGGACGCGGACGGGAATCTGGTCGGGGTTCATCAATGCCTCACGGATAGAAGGTAATTCATCCGTGAAGGACGGTAGCGGTGCATCACGGATGAACGCAAGCCGTACCATGAGAGGTATGAGCGCCGAGCCCGTGCTGCCGCCCGCGCCAGGGGCGGGGGACTACCTCGCCATCGACTTCGTGAACAGCGCCATCGCGCTTCCTGGAGGGCAGTTCGTCGATCTCCTCGGCACGCCCGAGGCGACGAACCGGTGGCTCACCGAACGCGGCCTCGCTCCGGCCGATGCCGGGGTGCAGGAGATGTGCGCGACGCAGCTACGATCGCTGCGCGAACACCTCAGGGCGTTGTTCGCCGCCCGCGTCGGCGGGCTGCCGCCCCATCCCGCAGCCCTGTCCGCCGTCAACGACGCGCTGACCAGGGCTCCCGCGGCCGCTCTGCTCCAGTGGGACGAGAAGAGCGGCCCCTTCCGCGCGATCCCGTGCCCGACCAACGAGATCCTCGACCGCGCTCTGGCCACCCTCGCCGCCAACGCGGCCGACCTGCTGACCGGCCCCGACGCCGGCCGCCTCACCGCCTGCGGCTCCACCCCCTGCAACCGCTACCTGCTACGCCACGGCCGCCGCCACTGGTGCTCCACCCGCTGCGGCGACCGCGCCCGCGCCGCCCGCGCCTACGCCCGGCGCTCCACCACGAAGGCGAGCTGACGCTGCCGACGTGTCCCCGACCGGGACAGTCAGGACACGTCGGGCAACAACGACCTGGCGAGGGACGCGGCCTCCTGCACACCCAGTCGGGCACCACGCAGGAACGCCTCGGCATGCGCGTCCTCACCGAGAAGAGCCCTGGTCACCGCCGTGATCCGATCCACGTCACCCCGTTCGGCGGGCGGCAGCGGCGCGCCCACGCTCCGCCGCGCCGCGTCCGCCGCACCGAGTAGGAGCACCGCGCTCCCGGCGCGGCCCGCGTCCCCGGACAACGCCACCGCGCCCGCCAGCCCTTCGAAGGACAGGGCCACGGCCCGCGGCTCCCCGATCGAACGGGCCACCTCCAGCCCGCGCAACTGGCAGTCGGCGGCCCGCGCCGCGTCCCCGCGCAGTTCGGCGGTGAAGCCCAGCTCGACGAGCAGCAGGTGCTCGCCGGCCGGCGAGGACACGAGCTCGTCGCGGAGCCGGGCCAGGTGCGCCTCCGCCGCGTCGAGGTCGCCGGAACGGCGGGCGCCGAGGGCGAGCCCCATGACCGCGTGCACCTCGCCGTAGACGTACCCCTGCTCCACGGCCAGCCGCAGGGCCCGTTCGTGCAGGTCACGGGCGCGATCCCAGTCATGGGAGAGCAGCGCCAGCCGGCCCAGCCCGGACAGGCGGGCGGCGACCTCCGCCGCCAGCCCGAGCTCCTCGGCGATGCGCAGCCCCTCGGTCTGGCGGCGGGCGGCCTCGGGGTAGTCACCCTTGATCTCGGCGAGCGTGGCCAGCGGCGACACGGTCTGCAACTCGCCCCAGCGGTCCCCGAGCTCGCGGAAGAGCGCGGCGCCGCGCAGGCCGTCCCGGGTGACGGTGTCGAGGTCGCCACGAGCCAGCGCGTTCATGGCCCGCAGCCCGAGTACGGCGGCGGTGCCCCAGTCATCGGTGGCCAGGAGGCCCAGAGCCTGGGCGCTGACCTCCTCGCAGGCGTCCGGGAGCCCGGCGTGGAACAGGCCGTACGCGTGCAGCCACAACGCCCGGCCCCGCCGTACAGGATCGGTGATTTCCTCGTGGGACGGCGGCTTCGGGCGGGAGCGGTCGCCGGTCAGCAGCATGAACGCACCTTCCAGCACCCGCAGCTCGGCGGCACCGAGACCGAGCACCGCCGACAGCGCCCGCAGTTCGGCGGCCTCGGGGACGGCGTCGAGCACCGCCGACAACACGCGGCGGCCCTCGTTCAGCCGGCCGCGCAGCAGCCACCACCAGCAGAGGGCGGTGGCCAGCCGGGCGGCCGCATCCGGTAGGACCGCCTCCTGGAGCGCCGACCGGAAGTTGGCGGCCTCCGCGTCGAGGCGGCCGAGCCACGCCTGCTGCCGCGCGCCGCGGAGCTGGGGCTCGGCCTGTTCGGCGAGGTCCAGGTAGTGGCGCAGGTGCCGCTCGCGGACGCCGGCGAGCTCATCCGCCTCGCGCAGTCGCTCCATCGCGTACGCGGCCACCGATTCGAGCAGCCGGTAGCGCGGCCCCGCCGGGCTGTCGGCCATGACGACCAGCGACCGGTCGACCAGGCGCGTCACCAGGTCGAGCACCTCCTCGCGGGGCAGGCCGGCCCCCGCGCACACCGCCTCGGCCGCGTCCAGCGTGCAACCGCCGGCGAACCCGGCCAGGCGGCGCAGCACGATCCGCTCCTGTTCGCCGAGCAGCTCCCAGCTCCAGTCGATCACCGCCCGCAGGGTCTGCTGCCGTGCCGGGGCACCCCGCTGCCCGGCCGTGAGCACCCGGAACCGGTCCTTGAGCCGCGCAGCCAGCTCCCGCACGCCCAGGCCCCGCACGCGGGTCGCCGCCAGTTCGAGCGCGAGCGGGATGCCGTCGAGGCGATGGCAGATCTCGGCCACCGCCTCGCGGATCTCGCCGTCGAGGGTGAAGCTCGGGGCGGACGCGGTGGCCCGTTCGGTGAACAGCCGGATCGCGTCGTCAGGCCGCAGCGGCTCGACCGGAAACAGCGTCTCGCCCGCCAGGCCGAGCGGCTCCCGGCTGGTGGCCAGGACGCGCGCCCCGGGCGCGGCGCGCAGCAGCAGGTCCACGAGCTCGGCGGCCGGCTCGACGACCTGCTCGCAGTTGTCGAGTACGAGCAGGATCCGGCGCTCGCGCAGGGCGGCGGCGAGCCGGTCGGCGGGCGTACCGGGGCCCGCTGGGACGTCGCCGCTCACGCCGAGCGTGGCCGCGACGGCCTGCGCGAGGTCCGCCACGCCCCCGCGCTGGCCGGCGAACTCGACCAGCCAGACCCCATCGGGAAACCGCGAACCGCCCGCTCGCGCCGCCGCCTCCACAGCGACCCGCGTCTTGCCCACCCCGCCCGGCCCGATCAGCGTGACGAGGCGGGCACCGGCGAGGAGCCTGTCGATCTCCTCCAGGGCATGACGACGCCCGATCAGGGTGGTGAGCTGCGCGGGAAGGTTCGCCCGTGGACGATCCGGCGCGTCCTGGCGCAGGATCGCCTGGTGGAGCTCGGCCAGCTCAGGGCCGGGGTCCGCGCCGAACTCGTCCGCCAGCCGGTGGCGCAGCTCCTCGTACGAGGCCAGCGCCTCGCCCTGGCGACCGGCCAGGTAGAGGGCCCGGAGCTGGACGGCGCGCAGCCGCTCGCGCAGCGGATGACGGGCCACCAGATCGGCGAGCTCCCCGGCGAGCAGGAGGTGGTCGCCCGCGGCGAGGCGGAGCTCGGCCTGCTCCTCCACGACGGCGAGGCGCTGCTCGGCCAGCCGGTGCACCGCCGCGCGGACGAACTCCTCGTCGGCGAAGTCGGCGTACGCCGGCCCGCGCCACAGTTCGAGCGCCTCGGCGAGCAGCGCGGCCCGCGTCGCCGGGTCGGCGGACCGGGCCCCGGCGGCCAGGGCACGGAACCGGTCCGCGTCCACTTGGTCGGCGGGGCCGAGGCGCAGCACGTAGCCCGGCGCCTGGTAGGCCACGCGGTCGCGGCCGACGGCCCGGCGCAGCTGGGAGACCTTGGCCTGCAGGGCGTTGGCGGGGTTGCCCGGCGGCTCCGCCCCCCACAGGTCCTCGATGAGCCGATCGGCGCCGACCGGCCGTCCCTCGTTCACGAGCAGGTCGGCGAGCAGCGCCCTGACCTTGACTTCGGGAACCTTGATCGGCCGGCCCTCGTCGTCCCGCACCATCAGCGGGCCAAGCACTCCGAACCACACAGTGGTCACCGTACACAGGGCCGGTCGGCGGGCCATCAGCGGACCATCAGGGGCTCCGAAGCGCTCAGGAGCACAGTCGTCATCGCCCACGGAACATGAGAGATCGGACGACGACCATGTCGAGCACAGCGTTGACCTCCCGCCTGTTCGAGCCCGCCAGGCTCGGCTCCCTGCACCTGCCCAACCGGCTGGTGATGGCGCCGCTGACGCGTAACCGCGCGTCGGCCGACGGCGTCCCCCAGCCGATCATGGCGACGTACTACGCCCAGCGCGCGTCCGCCGGACTGATCATCGCCGAGGCCACCACGCCGAACGCGGTCGGGCAGACCTATCCCGACATTCCCGCCATCTACCACAACAGGCATGTGGCCGGCTGGCGGCGCGTCACCGGCGCGGTGCGCGCCGCGGGCGGCACGATGTTCCTGCAGTTGCAGCACGGCGGCCGGATCGGCCACCCGGACACCACCGGGCTGACGCCGCTCGCCCCCTCGCCGGTGGCGTTCCCCGATCCGATCCACACCCCTGCCGGGTCCAGGCCGGGGGTCGTGCCCCGCGCGATGACCGTCGCGGAGATCCGATCCACCGTGGCCCACTTCGCCGCCGCAGCCCGGCGGGCCATCGACGCCGGGTTCGAGGGGGTGGAGGTGCACGGTGGCAACGGCTACCTCATCCACCAGTTCCTGTCGGAGGTCACCAACCACCGCACCGACGCCTACGGCGGCTCGGCGGCCGGCCGCATCCGGTTCGCGGTCGAGGTGGTCGAGGCCGTGGCCGACGCGATCGGTCCCGCGCGGGTGGGCCTGCGCATCGCACCCGGCGTCACGGCCAACGCCATGCGCGAGCACGACATCGAGCACGTCTATCCCGCGCTCGTCGGCGCGCTGGCGGACATGGGCCTGGCCTATCTGCATGTCGTGTTCGCCGACCCCGCCCAGCCCCTGTTCCACCGCGTCCGCGCCGACTGGCCGGCGGCGTTGATCGCCAACCCGGCACTGCCCTGGCCGACCCCGCTCCCCGCCGACGGCGGGCGTCACGCGGGCGAGCGGCTGCTCGCGGCCGGCGCCGACCTGATCTCGCTGGGCCGGGCCTTCCTGGCCAACCCCGATCTGGTCGAACGGTTCCGCCGCGGCGCGCCGCTCAATCCGGTGCGCGCGGAGTACTGGTACGGGGGTGGGGAGCTCGGATACACCGACTACCCGGTGCTGGCCGCCGCGGAGGAGCGCGCTCCGGCCCTGGCCTGACCGCCTTCCGATCGATCGACGTACGTCGCCCGGCGCCGGGCCGAGTCGTGGCCCGGCCACGCCGTCTCATCCGGCTATGGGGGCGGCTCACATTGACCGGTACCTCCGGATCGGGCGAACTTGACTCATCTCGGCTACATGGGAGGTCTGATGGGACGACGTTCGTGGACACGGATGGCCGCGGCCCTCGGGTTGGCAGCCGGCGCGCTGCTCGCGACACCCGCCGCGGCGACCGCGACGCGCTCGGTGACGCTGGAGGCCACCTACACCTCGGGCCTGGAGAACGGCTGGGCGCTCGTCGAGCGTTACCGGGACGGCTCGACCGCGTTCCAGGCCGAGACCTACCCGCCCGACGGGCGGGGTGATCAGAAGGGACAGACCAGGCGCCTGTTCGGCGACGTCGCCCGCCCGCACTCCTCGCGGTTCCTGCTGTACCACGCGCCGGGCTGGCAGACGGGCGCCAAGAGCACGCCCGTGCTGCTGGTGCACGGCGCCAACCAGACCGCCGACCTGGCCTGGGCCAACCCGAACGCCGCCGGCTCGTACGGCTGCGGCCAGGCGAGCTGCCCCACCACCGGCCTCATGCAGCACCTCAGCGGCCAGGGCTACAAGGTGTTCGCGATCGGCTTCCCGCATGTCACGGGGGACGGCCACTACTGGGCCGAGCAGATCCACGACGCCGTCACCAGGATCCGGGCGAAGACCGGTGCCGCGCAGGTGGACGTGATCGGCTGGTCGAAGGGCGCGTTCAACGCCCGCATGTACGTCTCGTCGCTGCGCAAGTCCTGGGGCACGGCCTACGCGGGCGGCGTCAGGAAGCTGATCCTCGTCGGCGGGCCGAACAAGGGCTTCGACTGGGGCTACCGGCACGGCTGGACCCACGATTTCGCGATATTTCCGGAATGCGGGGGCTCGTTGAACGCACCCGCACCCCACACCCAGATGGTCTGCTACGGACTGTGGCGCAACCACCCCGACCTGAGCTACGAGGGCACCGCCTACCCCGGCTCCGACGACATGCTCTACCGCTGGGACAACGTCTACCCGCTGTCCACCGCCGAACAGGACTGGTACACCACCTACTACGGCGGCACCGGCTTCTACACCGCCGGCCGCGGCATCCAGTGGGCCATCGACAGAGGCTCGCTCGTGCAACCCCTCATCAACGCGGGGACACCGTCGAGCGTGCCGGTCTACCAGCTGTGCGGCAACATGCCGGACATGGCCCTGCTGCACAACGAGCACACAGGACCGTCCGACGGCGCCGTCTTCGTGGCGAGCTGCACCGCGCCCGACGGCCTCGCGAACCGGGCCGCCACGGCGACGCTCCCGCTCAACCACCTCAAGCTCGGCTGGTCCGCGACCGCCATGTCCCAGATCGCGGCCTGGCTCGGCTGACCGTCCGGCGCAGCGCCCGCAACCGGCGTCGTAGAAGATCGGCTCTGCGGTCATGAATGCGGAGGACTTGCTGCGCCTAGCGGGGCTGCGCCAGTCCGTTGGGAGCCACCGTTCCGTCCAGCAGCCCATCGGGAGAGACGATGATGGGCAACCCCCTGACCACGTCACCGTCGAGCAACCCCACCTGGGCGAGCACCGCGGCTTGATCCCAGTAGATGCGCTCGCTCGCGACCGCCGTCCCCTCGAACCCCACGATCCCGATCACCGGGACGCGCACCCGCCTGCCCGTCGGCGCCACGGCGGGCAGGATCCACGGGATCTCGATGTCATGGGTGAAGGTGATCATCATCTCGTCGACGATGCGATCGTCCCCGACCGTGCGGCTCAGCGACTCGATGGACATGTCGGCCGCGTTCCGCCCCACGAACCATCGCCGGTAGAAGTCACGAACCCCTTCGTACCCCGTACCGCCCATGCCGGTCGGCACGTGCAGGACGGTCGGATCATCCGTCATCGTACGCATCGTGGCGTCCACGTCGCGGGTCTCGAACTCGGCCGCGGTGTGCGCTTCCCACATGCGCTCCATGGCTTGGCGATCGGCCATCCGTCTCCTCCATCAATCCGGGTGATCGACGACGTGTCCCGGCGACGAGTCTGCCGTACCCGCCTGGATCGTACGATGGCCGGATCACCTACGAGAGCCGGGTGATCCTCGGTTCCGCAGACCTGGCGTGGTCCCGGCGCGAATGTGAAGCCGACGTCATCACCTACGCGTTCTGAATCCGTCGTCTCCGCCCAAGACGGCAACCGCGGCCGTCATCTACCGTGTACCCCGGAGCACGCCCGAGCACGAGGAGACAGCACAGTGCGTAACTTGGTCTACACCGGTTTCATGTCACTCGACGGCGTCGTGGACTCGCCCGGCGGCGGGCCGGGGGAGGAGCACCGCAGCGGCGGATGGGTGTTCAAGGACCTCGAGTTCGTCCCCGAGGCCTGGTCGCTGAAGGGTGAGGAGCTCGCCGACACGACGGCGTTGATGTTCGGCCGTCGCAGCTACGAATCGTTCGCAGCGGTCTGGCCCGGCTCGGAGGACCACGCCGACTACAAGGAGCTGCCCAAATACGTGGTGTCGGCCACGCTGTCCGACGACGCCATCGTCGACGGATGGGGACCGACCACGATCCTGCGCTCGACCGAGGACGTCGCCGCGCTCAAGGAGGGTGAGGGCGGCGCGATCTACATCCACGGGAGCGCGGAGCTGGCTCGGCGGCTGTCGGACGCGGGCCTGATCGACCAGTACAACCTGCTCGTCTTTCCCGTGCTGCTCGGTGCCGGGAAGAGCATGTTCGGCCGCGCCGACCGGGACAAGTACATGCTGACGCTGCGGGAATCGGAGAGCTACCCGAACGGGATCCTGAAGCTGGTGTACGACGTCAAGCGCTGATCCAGGTCGAGGGTGATCGCGCCGTCGGCAGCCCGCGCAATGGGAGGCTTGGACCGTGCGTACCTGGTTCGCGCCCGACAAGGCCGAGGAGTTCGAGGCCGCCAAGGACCTGCTGATCCGGCGGTGTGTCACCTGGGCGGAGGAGCACGGGCATCCGGTCGATGACCTGCTTGGCAATCTCAACGGTCCGAGTACGTCGGGGACTCGGGCGGCAGCACGAGTTTCGGAAGATCGCGGGCGAGTACGTTGAAGTAGCGCTGCGTCGACCACGACGCCCGATCGCCGATCACGTAGAGGCGCCGCTTGGCGCGGCTGACCGCCACGTTCAGCAGGTTCGGACGCATGGCCGCCCAGGCCTTGGCGCCTGGCCGTTGCGGATCGCCGCCCAGGACGAGCACGACCACCTTGGCCTCCTTGCCCTGGGCCGTGTGCACGGTCCCTGCCTCCACGCCGGGAAATCGCCGTGCGACCTGCTGCATCCCGCGTACGACGTCGCGGAACGGGCTGATCACGAAGATGTCCTCCGGTGCGACCTTGTCGCGGGCGAGCCGGGTCAGGATGCGTTCCAGCGCGGCCCCCTCCTCGGGGATCCAGTGTCCGCTCGAGCCGGCTCCGACGACGTCGATCCACACACTCTCCGGCAGTTCGACCGGGGCTTCAGTGATCTTGCCGTAAACCATGAGCCCGTCGTACGCGATGGTGTTGGAGATGCCGAACATGGGTTCGTCACAGCGTCGGTGGACGCGCAGCGGGGCTCCGACCCAGACGGGAGCGTCTTCTCCGGGCAGATACGTGCCGTACGCGTTCGTGTGATCGGCCAGCTGCTGAACCGAGGTGCGTCCCGGAAGCCAGTGCTCCTCCTGGACGCCGAACGTACGCCGCAGTGCCTGCTGGGCGGCGAACGGCAGCGTGACCACCGGCTCCAGCTGCAGAGGATCCCCTACGGCCACCACTCGCCGTGACCGCCAGATTGCGCCCGCCGCGAGCTGAGGTGCGGCCTGGCCGGCCTCGTCGATGAACAACCAGCCCAGCGCCTCACGAGTGAGGTGCGCGAACACGCGATCGAAGGAGGCAAAGGTGGTGGAGACGACCGGGACCAGGAAGAACAGGCTCTGCCACGCTGCCCGTACGGCCTCCTCCGGCACGCCGGCGGGCACGTCCCCGGTGACGACGTCCATGGCGGCTTGCAGGCTTCTGCGCATCCGCCTCGCCTCCGCGCGGAGGAACGCCTGGTGCAGGCGGAGGGCCTCCACGAACAGGTCGGTGCGGGCGTGGTTCCAGGCCTCGTCGGTCCACAGCGTCTGACTTTCCCGGTGCTTCTCGTCGGTCCACCAGCGCTCGTCCGGGAAGAACCGCCCGAGCCGCTCCTGCTGGACGGCCAGCCGGGACTGGATCTCGGCCAGCCGGGACCGGGCGTTGTGCAATTCGGCGCGCCGGGAGTCGCGCTCGTGGGAGATCTGCGCGGCGGCCTGGCGGAGTCTTTCCAATCGCGCGGTCGCGGTGCCGAGCGCGTGCTCAGCGCTCTGAACGTCACCTGCCAGGGCCCGGTCCTGCGCATGCCACTCCCGGGAGGCCTTCCCGAGGGTGAAGAGCGCGGTGACCAGGCTGGGCTGGAACTGTTGATGCTCCTGGCGGCTGCGCTTGCGTGCGGTGATCTCCTCCCGGGCCGTCCCTTCGAGCCGCTTGGCGTCGTCGAACTCGGTGCGCAGGGTGGTGAGGCGATCTTCGGCGGCGGTGATCTGCGCGGTCGCCCGTGTGATGATGCGCTGCTGTACGGGCATGTCCCGCAAGGCGTCGTGGGCGGTGGCTCGCTCGCTCCGAAGAGCCTGGACGCGTTCGTAAGCGAGGGTGAAGGACTCGACCGCCGTCGCCCATGGCTCCGTCGTGGTGTCCTGCCAGGTTTCGAAGCTCATCCGCAGACCGGGTTCGTCGGCGGTGCCGTACCAGGCCTTGCTGACGAACTCCATGCGGTAGGACTTCCGGCCCAGCTTGGCCGCCACCAGGCCCCAGGCGGGCTCGCCGAGCACGCGGCTCGCCACGTCGTCGAAGTAGGCGGCCTCTCCTCGCCAGAGCGCGTCGATCGCCTTCTCTCCGGGGATCTCGGTCGTGACGTTCTCCACAGCCCCGTTGTTGGCCGAGGTGACCACCATCTCGAAGCCGGTGAGCTCTTCGCGCCACAGGCTCACCACCCGCCGGAAGTCGCCCGTCTGCCAGCGCATCTCTCCCCTGAACGCGGCCTCGGTGCTGGGGAGCCTGGACAGGCGCAGCGCGCGCTCCACGACGTTGGCCGCGATCAGATCCCTGAGCATCGTGGTCTTGCCGGTGCCCGGAGGCCCGTTGACGGCGAACAATCCCGCCCGCGGGGCCAGCTCGGACATGATCGTGTTGACCGCGAACTGCTGGCTCAGCGCGAGCGGCAGGCCCGGCCCCTGAGGCCAACGTCCCGCAGGGACCTGTTCGGGTGCCACGTGGTCGAGAACCACCTGCGGCTCCTTGCGCACGTCCACACGGGACGGCTCTGGGATCCGCAGGTAGGTGTCCAAGGCTGCGCCATAGGCGCCTGCCCGGACGGCTGAGGCCACTCGTTCGAGATCTTGGACGATGAAGCTGTTCAGGAAGTCGGTGCTGCCGTCATCGTCGTGCTCGCGCCGGCGCGAAACCTGTACGCACTTGACGAGCAGACCGTCGGGGGCCAGGACCTCCTCCACCCCGAACCGGTCGGCCGTGAGCTTCATGAGTGCCCGCAAGTCGTCCTGCCTGAGAGGACGACCTACACAGACGCCTTCGTCTCGCAGTTCGGCGGCCCGCGTGTCATGCTCCAGGGCGGCGACGAGTTCCTCACCGGCGGCACCCACGCGTCCGGCCGCCACGTCGAAGCCCCTGAGCCAGGCCGGATCCCGGTGGCCGGGGGACACCGTGCGACCTGCCGCCCAGGCAGCACTGGAGAACTCCCACGCTCCCAGCAACGGCCGGCCTTCTTCCGTGACCAGCATGGCGAAGAGCGCACTCGCCCCCTGCGGGGCACGGTCGAAGTTCTCCGGATCGGGCCCGAACACCTTCTCCAGCAGGAGCCGCACGCGCTCGAGCTGGAAGACGCCGCCGTAGACGATGTAGCGCCACGTCATGTTCGGCCTGATGCGCCTGCGCTGGAGAGGGTGACCGGCCTCCCAGGGCAGCAGGGCGCCGGCCTGTACCCGGAACACCGGCTCCCGCTCGTCCCGAGGGTCGACCCTTGGCAGACTGGGCGGGCTGAACAGCTCGCAGGCCCGCCAGAACTCCATGACACGCGCGCGGCTGTCGTTCAGATGGCTCACGGCACTCCTAGCTGAGGGACTGCAGGACTTCGTCCGGTTCGACCACGTCAGGTCTCGGTACTGGAGCTCTCAGGGCGACCACAGGTTAACGGGACGCCCTGAGAGACGTGGGCAGGATGGCGATGTTGGCCGGCAAGCAGGGATCTAGGCGGCCAGCACGCCGTCAGCGGCGGGGATGCCCACCACCTCGACCTCGATGCCGTACGTCCGCAGCACCCTGGCCGCGTTCGCGAGTGCCACTCGCGCCAGCGGGAAGAGCGTCTTGGGCGTGAGCGAGGCTCCCGTCTTGAGGTGGATGGCGAACACGACCTTGCTCGGCCGGAAGTCCTCCGGCACCTGGCGACGGCCCTGGCTCACCTCCGCGACCTTCTCCCTGAAACGGCGCAGCGCCTCGTCGGAGTGCAGGAGCGCCTGCGTCGCCACGACGCCCTGGGCGAACAGGTGGCTGAGCGTGCTGGCGCCCTCGGCGAACTTGACGTGCACCAGGGTGTCGCCGGGGCCCAGGAGGTCGCAGGCCTCGAAGCCGTTGCCGGTGAAGAACTTCGTCTTCAGGAGAGCGCGGTCCAGGCACAGGAACCCGTCGCACATCTCCGCGACGTCGATGTTGTACTCCTTCTCGTTCTGACCGGCGTATCGCGTCGGGAGCTCGACGGAGGGGTGCAAGGCGAACAGCGGCACGATCTCGTTGAGCTTGTCCTCCAGGTACGCGGGGTCGATCTCGTACCACTCGCCGTCGAGCAGGAAGTAGCGCCGCCCGCCCATGGTCAGCACGACCTCCAGCCACTTGATGGCCGCCGCGTCCCCGACCTCGTGCGTGCACTCGGCGTCCCGGAACATGCGGATCTTGCCCTTCCGCAACGCCGTCACCCGCGCCCCCGGGGCTTGGAGCCGAGCGCGGACACGGATGAGCTGGACGTCGAGCTCGTCCACGCGCTGCGTCGCAGTCCCGATCTTCACCTCGAACCGGCGGGCCTGAGCGTAGCCGGGCAGGCAAGGGGTCGGCACCACGCAGACGAGCTCCGCCCTGTCGGGGTGGCCCAGGAGCTCGTCGAGCTGGGCGTCCAGCCGGGTGACCAGCGCGTTGTCCACGATGGGGCGGATGTGATCCACGAACTCGAGCGCCGGGTGCGGCTCGTCCTCACGACAGACGCGGGCGATCTCCCGGATGTCGGCGACGAGGTCCTCCGGCCAGATGCCGAACCTCATGCTCAGCCCCACGCCGGCCTCCAGGCGCACCGGCCGCTCGTCGGCCTTGGAGAAGGTGACCTTGAGGTCGCGCGAGCGCCCGCCCATGCGGCGGATCACCTCGGCCTGCTCCTCGATGCCGAGAGCCCAGATCGGCATGCCGCCGGGGATCAGAGTCAGGTCGCTGCGGCCACGCGCGCCGATGCGGCGGCGCGCCACGTCCTGCACGTGGTCGGGGTCGAGGCGGCGCACCGCGAAGCGGATGCCGAACCCGTGGTCCTTGTGCTCGTCCGGAATCCACCAGTGGCCTTGGCCGTAGCCGATGGCGTAGACGGCGCCGTCGACGGCGATCATCAGCAGCCCGAAGGAGCGCCGCTCGTCGAAGGCCACGTTCAGGCCTGTCGTGGCCGCAGCGTCCTCGCACCAGCTGGCCAGCGGCACCTCCTGGTGCCCGGCCACCCACAGGGCGGGCGCCCCGGCCAGGGAGAGCTCTCGCGGCTCCACCTCGAGCTCGTCGAGCTTGGCGAGGTCCAGCACGCTGAGCATGCCGTACGGGGTGGGCTCCACGCCCGTGAGCCGGTACAGGGTCAGGTCACGCGTCCTCGGTCGCACCATGTGTCGTCTCCTAGCTCGCGGAAGACGCCGGCCCAGGGGACCGGCGCCTAGGGGAAGAAGAAATGGCCCTCGGGGACGGGCGGTGGATCCCCCATCCACGCCGAATGCCACGTCTGCCGTGAGGGCTACTCGCCCAGAGTAACCGTGGAAAATAGTGGAAGCAAGTGGAATAGCTTGGCTCCGGATGTGTCGCTTGCTAAGCTGCGGAAACGTGGACATGGACGGGCTTGAAGAACGCATGTTGACGCTGAGGCGCGAGATACGCGTAGCCTCGGCCGCCGGAGACCACGCCCGGGTGCGATCCTTGAGAGCCGAGCTCCGTCAAGTGGAGCGAACCTGGGAGGAGGCCATCAATCCCCCTCCCGCACCGCCCGCCCCGGTCAGGGAACATGTGCACCAGGCTTTGACCCTGCTGGGTGTACCGGCTGCGGCCAAGACGATCGTCGCGGTCGACGAGTCGTTCTTCAGCGGTACGATCACCAACGCCAAACTCACGAGTCTGCGCAGGGACGAGGAGCGATCCTTCCGCTCGTCCCCCAACTCAAGGCCCTACTACCTCTGCGCGGCGCTGAGCGCCGAACGCCTATCTCCCGTACGAGGCGTGCTGGCAGTCAGCACCTGGCCACTGCACCGGCGGATCATCGGGCCGCTGAGTCCACGCACCGACCTGTTGACCTCCACCATCCGCATCGCAGAGCATCTGCAGCGGCTCACCCGCGCCGGCGAGAGCCCGCTCGGCGGGTTCCGGCTCCTCACCGCCATGGCACAGAACATCCCCGGCGCGGTGGCCGACTTCGGCCCCGCGGATCCGGACCGAGTCATCACCGCCGCCCGCGCCGAACTCGCCGTACACGAGGAAAAAGACCAACAGCACCGCAAGGCGGTCGCTGAGCGTGCGGCATCACAGCTCGCGGAGGTCAACCAGCTCTTCGGCGCGGGATTGAGGACGGCGAGCACCGCATGAGCCGGCTCGACGCGCTGCGCGGCCCGAGCCCGCCCGTCGACCACAACGCCCGCAGCATCGCAGCCCTGGCCGCCAATCCCGCATGTCACCGCAGGGCCGTGCTCGACGCGGCGGGGATCGACAAGGGAAAGGTCGTCCAGCACCTTGGCCACCCCATGCAGTTCGGCCAGTCGCCCTTCGCGCTGATCCGCAGCCGGCAGTTCAAGGCGATCGTCAAGGAGAGCGGCGGTGCTCATCTCCTGCGCCTGCTACGAGAGCTGTTGGGGCTGGCCGTGGAGGAGGCCGGTTATCGGGACGTGGAGGACGTCGACGAGCACGCGGGTCGCGCGCTGCTCCGAAAGCACACGGAGCAACTGCTCAGGAGCGCCGCCGAGAACCGAGGTGACGCGGCGACGATCGTGGATCATCCGCTGCTCAAGCTCAACGTCGCGGGCTACGACGTCTACCTTGAGCCGGACGTCATCGCCTTCCAGGCGCAGGGCAAGTTCCACGTCGTAGTGATCAAGACGTTCGCCATCATCGACGACCAGGCCGAGACTGCGAAGGTTTCCGCGGCCGCGCGAGAGGCGGCCGTCTACGTCCATGCGTTGCGCGTCCTGTTCGAGCAACTCCGACTGGATCCACAGCGGGTCTCCCACGACATCGTCCTGGTCTGTCCTGAGAACTTCAGGAACTTTCCGACTGCCCGGCTGGTCGACGTCCGCCACCAACTGGAGGTGCTGCGACGCCAGCTCGAACGCCTGGCCAGGATCGACACGATCCTCGACACTCTGCCGCCCGATCTCAGCCTCGACCTGATGATGGACGGTGACACCCCGACGCGATCGGCAGCGGAGCTCGGCGCGGCCGTTTCCGGGATTCCGGCGCGGTATGCGCCTGAATGCCTGTCCGTCTGCGAGCTGGCCTACTTCTGCCGGGCGGAGGCCAAGGCCTGCGGCTCGCTGGAGGCCCTCGGGAGGGCTGTCCGTGACGACCTCGGCGGGATCGAGTCGGTGAGCACGGTGGTCAATCTCGCCACCGGCGCCGCTGTGCCATCCGACGATCAAGTTGCCGTGACCGAGCGGCTCAGGTACGCCCGCAGAATCCACGGAGAGGTGGTCGCGTGACCTTCCTCGGCTCCTACCTGAAGGTGCAGGCCCTGCAGACGGGGCGAGCCCAGGCCTTGACGACTCTCCGCCACGTGCACCTGGCGGAGAGGCCCATGGTTTTCATCCCGCTGCGCATGGCGGGAGAAGCAGCGGCACCTGTGGCCGCGATGGTGGGGGACGATCGGGCTGTTCCCCGGCTTCTGATCGTTCCGCAGCCGCGCAACCGCGATCATCGCTTCGCCTTCATGGCCGAGCTGGCCGAGATCCTCGTGCCGTACATCAGGCAGTTCGCCTCCCGGATCGACCTTCAGGAAGAGCGCTGCCTCGACGCACCCCAGATCCTGGTGCCCAATCCAGGCGGGGTGAGTTTCACGCGGTTACTCGGCCGCTCCACCCGCTTCCGCAGCACGACTGGACCGTATGCCGTGCCGCCGCTGGTGCCGTTGCTGGGCCGATGGCTGACCTTCCTGCACGAACGCAGCGAGTTCGCCGGCTCCGCCATGTTGCTCGCCATGACGGACGTGCTCAGCGAGCACTGGGTCACCGGCCAGAGCACCGCCGAGGACGGCAACTTGGCCGCTCTTCTGGCCTGGATCGATCCACCCGCGGGTGCGCGGGGCGATGCCGCGGCTCTGCTGGCGGAGGATCCGCTGCGGTCGCCGCCGGCCGGTCCCGACACAGACCCCGGTTTCGACCATCAGGTCCTGGAACCGCTGATCAAGCTGTACGAGTCCACCGGCGTTCAGAGCCAGCTCCGTGCGGCGCTTCTTGAGCAGCTCACGCCCACCTGGGATCTCATGTGGCGAGGCGCCGACCTGCTACGCGCTCTTCCTGCAGCTGCTCGCGTGGCCGCTCGCTGGGAACGTGACCGCATGGCGCTGGCCAGGGAGAGCATCAGGATCGCCGAGGGGGCGTTTCCTCCGGGACGGTGGGACAACCCGCAGGCCGCGGCCCGCAGGCTCGCCATGCTGGAGAGCGCCCAGCAAGGCTACGAAGCCGGCAAGGCGTTCGATGATCCGTTGGTCATGGCGGACCACCGCATGGAAGGGGTGGCCTTCGAGGGCCGGGTCGTGGATCTCGAGGCCGACAGGAAGATCATCCCGCCTGGAAAGGTTCGCCGGGTCCTGCGCCCGCTGGTCACCATCCGTACCGATGATCCGGTACGCCTCACGCCCGGCAAGAAGCTGCTGTCCCCGCAACGGCCCAAGCAGTCGTGCCAGCTCATATCCATCGACGACGGGCTCGTGGTGGTCCAGATCAACTCCGGCATGAGCAGAGGCGCGACGATACCCGCCATCGGTGAGACCGTCTGCTACACGGAGCTGGACCCCTTTGAAGGACGCAGGCCGCGACTGCCCTCGCTGGAACTGACGCCCTGGACCCACGGCGGTCCGCCCACGGAATACGTGCCCACCGACGAGGACGCGGGGGAGATCTGGTCATGAGTCCACAGGAAGCCGCCGCGGCCGCCACTGCGAGTATCCTCGCCGACTACACCAGCCGCACGCACAAAGGCCTGGTCGTCGACTCCCCACCCGGTGCCGGCAAGACGACGTTGGTGGTGGCGGCCACCGTGGAAATCGCCAAGGCAGGCGAGCGGCTCATGATCGTCGCGCAGACCAATGAGCAGGTGGACGACCTCGTCGACCGGCTCGCGAGCCGAGACCCACAACTCACCATCGGACGTCTGCACGCCGAAGGCTTCGAACCGCCGCCCCGTGTCACCCGCCACGACAACGTCACCACGCACAACAAGGCCGAGAACGTCGACAAGTGCCAGGTCGTCGTCTCCACTGCCGACAAGTGGGCCTACGTCGAAGACCGGACGTGGGAGTGGGCGATCGTGGACGAGGCCTATCAGATGCGCTCGGACAAGCTCCTGGCCGTGGCTCCGTTGTTCGCCGACGGTCAGGCGTTGTTCGTCGGGGACCCGGGACAGCTCGATCCCTTCTCAGTGATCGAGAGCGAACGGTGGACCGGTCTGGCGTGGGACCCCATGCAGAGTGCGGTCGCCGTGACCCAGCGGCTCAACCGGCTCAAGGTTCATCAACTGCCGGTGTCATGGAGGCTTCCGGCCAGCGCCGCCCAGGTCGTGTCGGAGGCGTTCTACCCGGCCAACGCCTTCACCTCGGGAACGGGGCCCGGACAGAGGCGGCTTCGCTTCACCCTTCCAGGACTGCGTGACCCTTGGGACCCGACCCTGGCGGAGGCGGCGGCGCATGGCTGGGCACTGCATGAACTGCCCAACCGTCACGCCGTCCGCACCGACCCCGAGCTCGCCGAAGCCTGCGCCGGCCTCGCCCGCCGCCTGCTGCAGCGGGGGACAGTGGCCGAGGACGAACACGGCTGGCACGACGTGGAGGTGACCCGGATCGCCATCGGTTGTGCCCACAAGGACCAGGTGGCAGCCGTACGAAAGGCAGGCGTCCCCGGTGGCGTGACCGTCGACACGGCGAACCGGCTGCAGGGGCGCGAGTACGACATCACGATCGTCTGGCATCCATTGTCCGGCCGCCGTGACGCCACGGCTTTTCATCTCGAGTCGGGGCGCTTGTGCGTGCTGACGTCCCGGCATCGTCACGCGTGCATCGTGGTGGCCAGAGCCGGAATCACCGACCTGCTCGACAGCCATCCCTCCAGTCCGAAGGTCCAGCTCAACGTGCCGATCAAGTTTCCTGACGGCTGGGCCGCCAACCACACCGTCCTCGCACACCTCGATCGGCACCGCGTCGCCGCCGTCGGGAGAGATTGACTCGACGAGCCGCTTGTTGCAGCCTGCGTCGAACTGCACGATCAGACGACGCTCAAGTGAGGTGCCCATCAGATTCCGGACAGTCGGCTACATAGGCTGACATAAGTCTGGAAGAGGTAGGTACGTGACGAGGCGTCGCAGGTAGTTCTCGCCGGAGTTCAACGAAGAAGCCGTCCGCATGGTGCTGGAGGGGGACCGGAGGGTCGCGTCGGTGGCGCGCGAGTTCGACATCAACGCCAGTACGCTGGGCAACTGGGTGAACCGGTATCGGATCGCGCACGCCCAGGACGAGCAGCCGGTCTCCGGACCGGTCCGGGCCGGTCCGGGCCGGTCCGGGTCCGGATCCGGGAGCTGGAGCGGGAGAACGCCGAGCTGCGCGAGAAGTTGATCTTCCTGAAAAAGCCTTCTTCGCGTCCGAGACTCGATGACGCTCGCCACGTACAAGATCATCGACGCGGAGAAGGCCCGTCACTTCATCGTGAAGATGTGCGCCTGGCTGGGTGTGTCCCGTTCGGGCTACTACGAGTGGCGCAAGCGGCCGGCCTCGGCCACCGCGCAACGCCGCACGCTGCACTGCGCCGGAACCACTGGGCGACCCGCTAGTCCTCCACGCGAATCCGGTCACCGCCGTGACGCTGGCGGCGACCGACGGGGTGGGGTACGCGATCACCGGCGACCGCAACAGAACGCTCGTGATCCCCCCGTCGGCGAGGACGGGCTCCGGGAACGGCCGTCCCGCCGCGTCCCACTGGTTCGACGGTGCTGGCGATCGCCGTGGTCGGGCACCGTAAGGCGCTGAACTGGTGTCGGCGCGGCGCCGTGATCCTGGTGTGGCACGACCTCTGACAGCTGCCTCTGCGTGGCATTTAGTCCTGTCCGGCCCCGGGTTCAGGCGCCAGGCTAGGTGGAGGTGTGCTCGCCGGTGAGGCGGTGGGCCACGAGGTCAAGCATGGTGACATGGATCACGGTTCTGGAGCGGTCGGGGCGTGCCTCGTAGTCGCGTACCAGGCGGCGGCGCAGCATCAGCCTGCCAAGGGTGCGCTCGGCCGCTCAGCGGCGTCGCAGCGGGGTTCTGGTGGCGGGTCGCGGATGACGACATTGAGGTCGATGCCGAGTGCGGCAGCACCCTTGAGGGAGTGGTGCGAAAGGCGCTGCCGGCCCGGGCCTTGGTGATCGGGGCTGGGTTGCGGCGGCCTGGGTCAGGAGGGGATCCCGCTTCTGTCCCCTGATTATGGTCTTGTGGCTGCATGCGGGCACCGTCCGCTGCCTATCAAGGTCTACACAGGAAGAACCTGTGGCTGAGAAACCGCGGGTCAGAAACCGAAATGCCTGGTCGAGATGCGTGCCTCCAGTAAGACTTGAACCTGCGGCACCCGCTTTAGGAGAGTGGTAGCCGTAGGGCTGGCGCACACGCTCTGACCTGTGCAGAAGCTTCGCGACGCATGCGCCAGCTGGAAGATCATCCCGCGTATGTCCCCGGACTCGTCGAGGCTGGCCACTACCACGTCACTTAACGTCACGCCCATCTAGGCATGGTCCCAGGCCGTGGTGAAGAGCTGAAGGGCGTAGTCATACATTAGGCCAGGCCGGGGCGCCACGATGCAGGGCGAGTCGCGGCCGTGGGCCGCTCGACGGTAGAGAGTGAGGAAGGCGACGCGATCGGTGATCACTATTCGGTGGAGGTTGGGAAGGTTGTAGCGGCGCAGCTCGATGTTGTCCCTGTCAGCCGCGACCTCCCTGACGTATCCAGCGTTGATGTCGACCTGCTCAGCCAGCATTCCGCGGGAGAAGCCCGGGTCGATGCGCCGGATCTGGTCCTCGCGCCACTCCAGCCATGATGCGGAGGCGTGGTTGGTATCGGGAAGCAGTACGTGAACGAACTCTAGGCGACGTCCTTCGTCCTCCCACAGGGCCACGAACCCGTCGCGGGTGAGTTCATTCCCTCGGCCTGCGAGCACCCGTACCCAGCGGGCTTTGCCGAGTTCTGCTGTGAGATCTTCGGTGGCGACGCGCTGTCGTGGATGCACCCGGGAGATTCCCAAACCGGTGAATCTGGACAGAAGCAGAGCTGGCCAGGAGCGCACACGGGGCGACAACGCCATACCTCCCACAACGGCGAGCGCGGTGGCGACGAGCGAACTCACCACCCCGATAACGAACTCTCCCATTGGGGCTTCCCGTCAGGTGTGAGACGGAAGGTAGGGGATTAGGGCTCGCAGTACCTCTGCGGCGTTCCGGGCGGCCGGTTTCTGTAGGATGTCATCCTTTTCTTCGTTCGAGTAGTCGGAGACTCCGCGGATCACTACCCATCCGCGCATCTGAGCCAGATTGCCGCGCTCGTGGAATGCTTGAGCCAGACCGCCGGCTTCCATATCAACCACGGAGATCTTGTCATTGTAGTGTTTGAGGTATTTCCTGATCTCGGACTCGGCGTCCGCGATAACGGCGTCACCGGTTCCGACGATGCAGGGGATGACCTGAAATTCGTTCTCTCCGCTTCCGAATCGTGCAGGTTCGCCGTAGTCGACGAAGAAGCTGTTTACGGCGTTTCCCACGATTGCGGATGTCTCACGGTCCTCGCCTCTGCGTTGGGTGCCGTCAGCCGTCTCCTTTCGGAGGTCATAGTAGACGGCTCTCGTTGCTATGGCGACGTCGCCGGTGGAAACGTCCGGCTGGAATCCGCCACCGATGCCGACAAGTGCGACGACCGCCGGGCGGAACATCTCCCTGAGATTCTCGAACGCGGCCATTGTCGATCGTTGGCCCTGGCGCAGCGATCGAGTCATCGCCACTCTGGAGGGTACGCCTCGGAGGTCGATAGTGCCGTGCCAGAAGGGAATCCCGTTCACGGGGGCATGTTCGAGTTTGAGGGTATCTATGACTGCCCTGGCCTCCGATTCTTTGATTGTTATCACGCCGACGTCTGCTCGCCTACCAGCCACGGCCTCCGTCAGGTGGTGGTGGACGACCGCAGCGCCGTCGCCGATCGCGGAGCCGCTGATGGTCATTGGGCCGCCCTGATTGATTATTCCGCTGTTCTTGAACTGATCGTTCATGTGTGGCCTCCTCTTGATGCGCTTCCGAAGTTCTCAGGTAGATCGAGTTTCACCGCGTTGGTGCCGACTGCGGAGTTGTTTACATTCATCGATTCACCGAAGTTCATAATCCCTGTATTGATGATGTTGGTGGCGCGTTCTTCGAATTCCGAGATGTCGACCTTTTTTTCGCGCAGGAACTCGGTCGCCGCCTTCAGTAGACGGTCTTCTATGAGCTTCACGTGGTCGGAGATGAGCGTTCGGTCGAGTTGGGCCGTCTCCCACGACATGCGCTTTTCTTCGCGCACACTCAGCTTTGCTCCGATCTTCACACCGCGTTTGGGATAGAGTACGCGGGCTCGCCGTGCTCGAAGGGCCCCGAGCAGGGTGGCCGGGACGTGGATGAGGCGCCATGACTGCATGATGTCGGCCGGAAGTTCGGTAAGTGCTCGGACCGCTGCCCGGAGGATGGCAGTGACTCCGACCTCGCCGTACTCGTCTAGGACGTGATATTCGTCCGGCGTCCGCGTCAGCGCGCAGGCAGCGAAGTCGAGGCTGAGCGCGCGTCCTTTGACTGTGGTGCGAAGGAACACAGTGGTGACAAGCTCACCGGCTACCGATGTACGGACCTCAAGGAAGTGATGGAATCGGTCGAACGGCCGATCGATGATCTCGTTGATTTCATGCGCAGCAGGGGTGCCTTGTAGCCAGCCGCGCTCTGGATCGACATCAGCTTCCGCTACATAAATACGGTCTGCTTTTCCGAAGTCCGGAAGGCTGGTGGCGTCATCCTGTCCGTCGAGCCGTTGCATCTCGTCCTTCAGATACGCGACCAGCTCATGGGCCTTGAACGGGGGAGGATCAAACTCCCGATCGGCCATGCTGCCTTCGCCTATCTGCAACAGGTGGATGTTGAGTGGCGGGTTCCAGCGATGAGTCAATCGTCCGGCTCCGACGAATGGTTTATGTGAGTCGTCGCGTGCCAGGATGTCGCGGAAGCTCTCCGGCTCCGGCTCCTCCTTGGGCGCCCTGCGGTAAATGACGAATGTGTGGTGCTGCTGTTCGTCGATCGCTTGATATCGGTGGCTGTCAGGCGAGGGCAGCTGACTCTTGGCTGTTTGGTGCAGTGCGCCGCGTTGGGCTGCACCACAGCCGCCCGCGACGAGAACCGTCAAAATCCCCAAGATCGCTGTTTGCTGCAGCAACTGGGAGAGCGGAATGCCCGCTATACCGGAGATCACGGGAACGGCGACGACTAAAGCACCGCTGCCGATACAAGCAAGCTTCAGGGAGCGGAGGTACGCGGCGAGGTCGTTCGACTCGCTGTTCCAGCGGGCGCGTCGCAAGAACCGGTCCGCACGCTCTTTTGCCTTCAGTGGTAAGGCGACCAGAGCGCTTCTGACAGCGACCGCAGCAGACCAGCACAGGCCGAATACCGCGGCCTCAGCGGCGGTCGCGGCCGGGGCCCATGCGATGCCACCCAGGAGGACTGCGAGGACCAGCATCCATTTCAGTGTCTCCAGGCGCCACGCCCGCCACGCGTGCACAACGACTGGCACCAGATCGAAGCCGTAGGAGGGCGCGACCATGTGCTTGGAGTCGTTGTAGACCCGGCGGATGACCATCTCGCGGAAGTCGCGATCGAGGTAGACGCCGGCACAGAGGTACCGTGTCGCCTTCGAGTCGACTGCCCCCGTGCTCTTCTCGAGACGTACCGTGCGCGATCGGGCCATGAGCCCTCCCGGTAGTCCTTTAGGTAAATCTGACCATAAGTCCGTCACGACTTGGAGTCAACTAGACCTTTAATAGGGGTATGGCAATGAGCAAGGCAGTTCGCCGACGCCGCCCGCCCGCCTCCCTGGCCGTAGCCGTGGATCTGGTGATCTTCACCGTACGCAATGGTCGACTCCAAGTTCTGCTAATCGAGCGCGGCAACCTGCCCTACCGTGGTGAAGCGGCGCTGCCCGGCGGGTTCGTCCGCGACGGCGAGGCGCTGGGCGCGGCCGCGCGGCGGGAACTACGAGAAGAGACCGGAGTCGGTGGCGGCAGCCTGCACCTGGAACAACTGCACGCCTATGGCGAGCCCGGTCGCGACCCGCGTGGACGGATCATCTCCATCGCCTACCTCGCGTTCGGTCCCGATCTGCCTGTGCCCCAGGCAGGAACCGACGCGTCCGCCGCCCACTGGATCCCGGTCTCTTCCGTCCTCGACGGGCAAATCACACTTGCCTTTGACCACGAAGAGATCCTCCGTGATGGCCTCGAGCGGGTCAGGTCCCAGATTGAGCACACCACAATTGCCGCCGCTTTCTGTAAGGAGCCCTTCACTATCGCTGACCTGCGTCAGATCTACGAAGCTGTGTGGGGCGTCCCTCTCGACCCCAGCAACTTCCGTCGTAAGGTCATGAAAACGGAGGGCTTCGTCGTTCCTATCGGTGAACGACGAAGCCCTGACATCGGACGCCCTGCTGCCCTGTTCCGCCGAGGACTCGCCAAGACACTCACTCCACCGTTGACAAGGTTGGGCAGCATCGCGCAGCCTTTGGCTGACGACGAGAAGCTCACCTAGCTATCTAAGTCGTTATCTGGCGCGTCAATTTCTGGGCGAGATGCGAGGCATGCGGAGCGTCTGAGGCGTAAGTATTCGCTGCTCCTGCCCGTGAAACCTGGACTGCTTCCGTGCTTGGATGGCATAGACCAATACCCCCATTTCGGATACGCCGAACTGCCGGTCGGCTCCGTCCCAGATACCGCGCGATAGTGAGACCGACCAGCCGCGTGTACACAAATGCCGGGTCTCTGTGTCTTCCCCTGCGCGAGCATCAATACAGGACGAGCGCGGCCGTACGCCAGCGCACCTCTAACCGGAAGCCGCTCTATTTGCTTCAAGTAGACGTGCACAAAGTCGCCGAAGCCTGACGGGCATTTCATTGAAAAGGGAAAGACTGCCGGTTTGCTGCATGCATGGCGTCAAAACAAAAGTCAAAAGTGTCCATATGTGTCAAATCTGCCACTCGGCGTCCATGATGGATATATCTGGCAAAGTATACGACATCAACATAAAAGCCGCAAAAAAAAATAGCGAACTAAATGGCAGCGTTTTCAGTCGTAGGGGGTGTAGGCAAATATCAGAGGCGGCATAGCCGCCTCGGCTTCCCCTGGAGAAACGCTATGCCGTCCACCACGCTGAGGGCCACCGTCTATCGAATCGCCGGCGTCAGACCGACCATGGAGGGCATGTTCGACGCTACTACTTCCGGCCGCCTGGCAGGGTCAGGCGTCGATTTCCACGCGTTCGAGATCGCGGGCGCGCCAGCGATTCTCTACCACAGCCAGCGGGGCACTACGGAGCCTGCGTGGTGCCCGAGACTGTCCCAGCTCACGGGCCTGCCCCTTGCCCTCCTTAGGCAGGAGGCGGAGGCAGTACTCGTCATCGCCGTCGACGGTCACGTCTACGCGCTTGGCTTCGGCCAGGGCTATCTGTCCATCTCCGGCATCAAGGAGCGCGGTTTTGGTCTTCGCTGCGCGCTACGCACCGTCGACCCGGGCCAGGTCCAGGATGTCGTCCGCCGGGCAATCGGCGGCTTCTCCCGGCAGGACTCGACGATGGCCCCGGGCGGAATTCCTATTGGCGTGGTCGGGGTGCGCGGTTACACCGAACTGGTTAAGAGGCTCGGCGGCCTGATCAAAGCCGCTGATCTGGGCCTCAACCACCGTGAGTCGATCTCTGTCGAAGGCGGAGACGGGCTTCGACTCCCGATCCCACTGGAGCAGGTGAAATTCCTGGCACTGCTGCGGCGCCTCAACGAGATCCGCGACCGCCAGGTGCGTCCCGAGTTCGAGTCGCTTGAGGCCATCCAGCCAGTGGGCGACGAAGCGCTGTCCCAGCGGCTGGACGCGCTGCTAGACGAAGGGCTACGAGAGAGCGGCGACATCCGAGTGCAACTCGTCATCCCGGCGGATCTCGGCGAGCGTCGCCATGGTTGTCGCTCCTATCTCATCAAAGTCGGCAGCGTGCCCATCGTCAGAGACGAGCTTGACCTGGTTGACCTCCGGGAGCGCTGCAAGGTCCAGTACAGCCGCACCCCCGTTGCCGCACTTCGGGAGGGCCGCGTCGACATGTGCTCCGACGGCGAAGGTACGCAGTCAATCGGCCACACCTCAGCGATCCGTTGGATTGAGGCCATCGTGCCAATCGGGCCGCGTGTCTATCAGCTCAGTGACGGTGAGTGGTACGAATGCGGCACTGTCTATCTGGATTCGATCAAGCGCCGAATGCGCGAGCTGGTAGTGGAGCAGCCAGAGCTGGCCATGTTGCCGTGGCATCCAGACGAGACCGAGGAGGACTACAACAAGCGAATGCAGCGCCACTTCGGCCCAGCCACGTACGTCTGCCTCGACCGATACCTCGTCCGAACGCCCCAGCACAGCAGGGGCAGAGGTATGGAGGCCTGTGATGGAATCACTGACCGCCACACTCTGGTCCACGTCAAGGCGGCCGCCAGCTCCGAACCGCTGGGGCATCAATTCAACCAGGCACTCATTTCCACCCAGGCCCTGTACGAGGAGCCGGAAGCGCGGGCGAAGTTCAGCACCGCAGTCTCGAGGCTCAGCGGCGGCCAGCTCACGGTACCGGAGGACTTCAGGCCCGAAAAGGTCATACTGGCAATTCTTCTTAAGGACAAGGAGCTAACCCACGACTCGCTCTATCCGTTCGCGCAGGTGGCGCTCGTGAACCTCGCAGACACGCTCATGCGGCAGTACGGCGTGACGGTTGAAGTCGCTGCTATCCCGGTTGAGTCGGCTCATGACACGGAGGTGGCATGACGGGGACTTTGACTTCGACGTACGCGACGTTCCGCTGATGCAGGTCCACTGATCTTCGATAGAAGTTCGTTGGCTACTGATGAATCGGTCCGAAAGGATCGGAACCGTAAGGCTCGCCATGCTCAACTCACCCAGGAAGCAGCCGCTTAGGAAGGGAAGAGCGATAGTCTGTGGGCCGAGGCAGAGATCGGCAGGGCGGGATGTGACCGTCCGTTTTCAGACGGCGGCTGCGGCGATATCCCTGGAACAGGCAGCTCGACAATCGCTGATCGACACGTCAGCGATAGGAGAGAGCCCCTCTCCGGCTACATGTGATTTGAGCTGGAGAAACTACTCACGGACAGTCCGCGCCAGGAAGATCGTCGAGCACCGCTGCTGGCGTCTCGCGCCAAATCTCGTTGATCCCGGCACTCCTACGGAACAGCGGCGAGGGTCTCCTCTATGCAACCGAGCTGAGGTTGGAGACCGGAGGGAGCTGCTAATTAGCCGGTTGGAGTGATCCAATCCGCCATCTGTCGCTCATCGGGTTCGCGGGGGAGGAGGGAGGCCAACTCGGGTGACCCATAAGTCAGGAAAATGAGGTCGCTGTCGCTGCTGGCGTCCCAGACGTCGCGGTCGAATGTTACGGGAACTGAGGCTGTGGGTGGCTGACCCAAGTAGTGCTCGATGGATATCGCGCCGTCGGAACGTCTGAAGGACACACGGGCGTCACGCGCAATGAAGAGGTTGTAGATACCGGGGCGTTCGTCGTCTGGGGTCAGCCAGCGGCCTGAGAGAAGGTTGTTCGTGAGGTTGGTGGCAAGGACTGGCGGAGTGATGTCTCCTACCAGGTTCGGTGGAGTCTTGATGGTGATGCCGTCATCGGGGGTGCCGAGGTCGTCGGTGCTGACGGGCTGGTTGTTGATGCCGTCGATTTGGGTTCGGATGCTCGCGATCTCGCTGGCGATGACTTCGTCGCTGAGATTTGCGGCAAGGACGAGGCCTTCGATGACCTTCTCTACAGTGCCAAGGACAGGTGCAGCGCCGCCGACTATGTTGGTGAAGTCGTCGTAGTCCTCCTTGATGCCCATGTAGACCTGCTCCTCCACAGTGTCTCGGTAGAAGTAGTTGCTGATCTGGAGATCCTTGAAGGCAGCGCCGATACGGTCGATGCGACCGATGCGCTGCTCGACGCGCATCAGATTCCAGGGCATGTCGTAGTTGATGAGGCGGCCCGACGTCTGCAGGTTGAGGCCCTCACTCATCGAGTCGGTACCGATCAGGACTTCGATACTGCGGTTGCGGAACCGGTTCTTGATCTCAGCTTTGGTAACCGGGTTCCACTTTCCTGCGACCGGATCGTAGATCTCGCCGCCGCGACCGGAGTAGCAGCCGAGCTTGTTGTAGCCGGCGGCCAGGAGGCGCTCGCGGACGTAGTCCATGGTGTCGGTGTACTGAGTGAAGACCACCGCGGAGTCATACGTCTTGAACGACTCGGCCAGATCCTCGACGAGCTGCTTGGCCTTCGTGTCCTCACCGGTTAGGTCGCCGAGGTCGTTGAGGAAGGAGCGGAGCTCGCCGATCTCCTCCTTTAGGCGGTCGGCGCGGACGTCGAAAGCCTCGGGGTCGAAGAGAGAGCTCTCCAGGTCAGCACCATCGTCGTCTGTGAGGAGGTCGGCCAGGCTCTTGCCCTGCTCAAGTACGTCGAGGCGGCGCTGGAGAGACTGCTTGATCGCTTCGAAGGAGGAAGTCAGCCGGCGCCGGTAGACAGTCATGATGAAACCGAGGGCCCTGGTGGCCTTGTCGGACTTGTAGGCGTTGTAGTGGCGGCGGATGTACTCCTCAATACGGTCATACAGCGTCCGCTCGTTCGGAGCCAGGCAGATGAACTCGTCGCTGACGTGTCGATACGGGATGACGACCGAGGCAGGGATGATGCCGGCCGCTTGGTAGGCCCGCATGGTCTTGCGGGTGTTGCGGAAGACTCGATCGCGCATTGGAGTGTGCCGGCGAGCCCACTTATCCATCCACTCGGAGGTGGCATCGGGGAACTGTGCCCTGAGGTCAGGCGAGGGTGGGTTGCCAGCCATCCCGATCACCGTCAACGCGTCGGCCCATCCGAGTGCATCACTGACCTGCTGCTCCAGCTCGTGGTCGTGTTCAGCGAGCGGGTCGGAGAAGTAATCCTCCAACATGTCGCAGATGAGCTTCCAGCCGCGCCTCTTGGGCGGGTCGCCGAGATAGGTGAAGTACTGGGTGAAGAAGAACGCCTGCTCACCCCATTTGCCTGGCAGCCCGAGGAGCTCGATGAGGTCCCAGGCCTCGTGGGGGTGCATCTGCATCGGGGTCGCCGAAGCCAGGTAGAGCGCACGCCATAGGTCGCGCTTCTTCATCTCCTGGAGCAGTGTGAGCAGGGAATTGGGAGTGTCGGTCGCCTTGGAACCGCGGCGGCGGGCGTGGTGGGCCTCATCAACAAGGACGACATCCCATGGTCCAGCGTCAAGGATCTCGCTACGGCGAGTGCGGCGCCGAGCGAGGTGGGAGGAGGCAAGCACAATCGGAAAGGCCGACCACGGGTTGGCATTCAGATCGGTCTCAAGGGGCTGGTCGAACCGGTCGACGAAATTGCCCTTGTCGTAGCGGGCGACGTCGAGGTTCATCTTCTCGTGGAGTTCTTCCTGCCACTGTTTCATCACCGAGGCCGGCACTAGAAGCAAGGCGTTCCTTGCTCTGCCGGAGGTGAAGAGCTCGCGTAACACCAAGCCGGCCTCGACGGTCTTGCCGAGGCCAACCTCGTCGGCCAAGAGATAGCCTCGCGGGTACGTCGACACCACCCGGTGGATCAGCTCGGCCTGATGTGGTAGAGGCTGAGCCCACGCTGTACCCACGCCAGTCCATGCGGACGCCTTCGGCGCATCCCGGAGTGCAACCAGCTCGTCCCAGGCCGCCTGGATATCGACGTCCATCTCGACAGGCGGAGTCTTACGATCCGTCTCCTCAGGCCTCGGCTGCGGTATAAGAGCGTCGGAGGGAAACGGCGGAGCGTCAGGAGCGTGCTCAATCAGGTGTTCTCGGACGGCGGTGGGCAGGTCGATGACCGCCCAACCTTTGTCGGGGTGGCCGCGCCAGTGCTGATCGAAGGCTCGCTCCTTGGGCTTGCCGTAGTCCTCCCAGGACTCGGTACGCCAGGAGCGGTAGGCGTCGAAGGTTTCATGGTTTTTCACCCATGCGGTGACCGAGGCATTGTTGGAGCCGCTGAATGCGACCTTTTGGCCGTAACGGTCTGTGAAGATGCCGTACTTGGTATGGAAGTAGCGGCCCGACTCCTGATGAGTAAGCAAGTGGCCATGCTTGTCGATCGGAACGCCGACTCGGATGTGGAGCCGGTTGTTGGCGACCATCCAAGCCAGCACGCTGAGATGCTGACTCTGCACGATCTTCGTGCCTTCCAGGCCAGGATCAGCCAGTAGACGCTCGGCGACCACATCGTCAAGTGGGGCGCCGGACAGCACCGCATCGACGTCCTTCTTGCCGAGCTGGGCACCGACGATGAGTCTCATCACGCCACCACGGGCGATGAAGTACGCCGTGCCCTGTGCGGCAAACTGCAGCTCTGCCCCTGACCAGTAGCCGACTGCACGGTCATAGGTGACGGCCCGGGAAAGCAACGGCTCATAGAACGTCTCGAACGGTGTGTCGTCGGGCGAGTACATCGCCTTAAGCGTCACGCTACGGAACGAGTCCTCGGCCGTGGCTGGATTGTATTCAAAGAGACTTTCCGGTGCCATTGGCTCGGCAGCAGCACCGGGAAACAGGGCAGCGTCGTCCTCAGCCAACCTCACTCCATTTCGAAGAGCGTGCCGGGCTTGTCGTCATGCATGGCCAGGTTGACGGGCTCGGGCAGGGCCACGTCAGGGAAATAGAGTGTGCACATCGTGTCAAGACGACCCGCCTCGGGCACCGCCCACCCAACCTTGACCTTCGTACGGGGAATCGCGTTGACAAGACCCTGCAATACGGCGGTGAATCCAGCGTCGCTGGTGTAGCCATGCTTGTCGAGAAACCTCTTAGCTGCTGCCCAGTTGTCGTGTTCGGCGATGTAAAGGGCTGTGTCAACCGCGTCGATGACGTTCGCGAAGGACTCTGCGTCCGGACGTACTCCGGGAAGATCGCGCTCGGCACCACGCCGCACTCGCTCGCTGGGCGTCAGGAGCTTGACTGTGCCAGATCCCTTCATGAGAATCTTCGCGCGCTCAAGCTTGTCCACATCCAGACCGCCCACCGCCAGGGCAAGCAGGCGAGCTGTGTCGTACGGGAACTCCCTGGCCGCGAACGTGTCCCAAGCAAGAAGGACGAAGTCGGTCAGAGTGTCGGACTTCGCGCCCTGTCCAATCAGCCTTGCCCGACGAAGGTCGACGATCTCCTCCCGAGCCAGGGACAATGCGTCCTCGGGCCGAAGAAGTTGGTCGCGCCCGTTCTCGTCCGGTGTCGAGGAGTACACAGGCCAGCGACGCGAGATGACAGATAGCGTTGGCCCATAGGTTGAGAGTAGAAGGTCGACTCCGCCGATGCCATCGTTCTGAAACCGAAGTACCGCATCGCGAGCTGCGAGCCGGATCTCGGCCTCGACATCTTCTAGGTAGATCGGCCCATTGCTCTCATCCTGCTCGCGCTTCCTGCAGGTGAGCATGATGGTGCTATTCGCTGCGTTCTTGTTCTTCTGATGGGACGATGCCTCCGACTCGGTGTTTACCGGCCAGGATGTCTCGATCGTGAAGCCTGCGTCGATGATGGCCGTGCCCAGCGCGTCCCACGCCTCGGCCTTCTTATGTGTGAACATCACGGTCATGACACCGTCCTCTCGCAGAACTCGACTACACTCCGCAAATATTGCGACCATCTTCGCTGTGTAGTCGGCATCCGCAAGTTGCTTCTTCCGTCGCCCGAATGCAGCGAAACGGGCGAAATTGGCGATCGCCTCGTTCTCTTTGTCGGTCTCCGTGTCAGCGAAGAAGTCTGGATAAAGGCGACCGAGCGTTGCTTTCTCCCAGACATAGAAGAAGTCAGACAGTTCTGCGTACATGACGTTGTCGTAGTACGGCGGATCCATGCATAGGTGAGAGACGCTCCCCGACGCCAGCGCGCCGAGATTGGCTGCGGTTCCCTGCGTCACCATGATCGGTGTTTCGATTTGTGGCTCAACCAAAGAATCTGGTGACGTGTGCCCCACCAGTGTAACTAGCTGGTGGTATGCGTCGAGGATCTGATCTAGTACGAAAGAGGGAAGTTCTTGTGAACCCTGGAACTCGGCGAAGGTCCATCTGAACGTGAAGTTGTGCTTTTCGAAGACGCTCCGTGTCTTCTGTCTACCTACATCCCAGGTTGTTTGTCGGGCATTGTAGTTTAGCGCCTTAGCCTGGATCATCCCGAGCACAGTAAGTAGCGCACGCGCCTTCTCCTGTCCAAACTCCTCTTCTGCTTCAGTAAGGAGGCGCTGAAGTTCTTCTGCGAAAATGGCGTGGACAACCAACTGACGGTCCGTGAACATTTCTGCCCACTTGGTGATCCCGTATATACGGTGGCCGCGGTCGTAGTTCGAGATCTCGGCAATGTCCTCTGTTGGGAGACAGCCAGACGCCTCCCAGCTAGCCCGATGTCTTGCGAGGTAGTCACTGGCGTGTTCGAGACAAGCCACGTCCTCACTGCTTGGCGCCCGATATCCTTTGGTGCGATCAGCCTTGCGGTAGTAAACCGCGTAGAGAACCTGCTCGAACCGATCGGACCGGGCCTCGTTCTTGATGTAAGTGTCATCAATCGCAAGGTCGTCATAAGGGCTGCGGGCGGTGCCGCCAGTCATCAGCCCGGCAGAGGGGTCGAAGTTGATCTCGTCGCCCCGAACAATCTCGAAGATGGGCTCGCTCAGGAGGTTGCCGTTTTGGTCGTGCACGACGATCCGCACGGCTGTCTCGCGGCCCTTGGCCTTATCGAGCCACTGATCAGTGATGAGCGGTACAAGACCGCCCGTGCGCGGGCAGCGGACGGCGTTCGCCCAGATATAGGTAAGGTACTTCTCGCCCTTTTCGTAGACGAAGAACTTGCTAAGCCTCTCTTCGACCCTGCTACGCCAACGTTCCCCGTACTTTTTGAGCTCAGGCGTCAGCTCGTGACCGAACCGGACGGGGATCTCGACCCCGGCCTTCAGAAGTGTGGCGGCTACCGCGTTAAGGTCATTCGCCGCGGTAGGGAGACCGAACCGAGCTGAGACGAAAGGGATGGATCCGCCTCCTGCGGTTGGGTCCGCCACCAACGGCAGGGAGCCACCCCAGGTGTGACGCAATACCTTGTGGAGAAGTGCCATGTCGCCAGGACTCGGTAGGTTCTTGAAGGCGGGACGGTACCCGTATGCGGCTGCACCCAGTGTCTGCCCTCGCTCAGTGGCAGCAGCGATCCGTCGGCGTGCGGCAATGGGGTCGCCCCAGATCCCAGCCAACTTTAGAACCCAGAGTTTGTAGGCTGCCGGGTTCGACAACTCAGGATGGTCAGGAAAGACGTTGCTCAGCTCTGGGCTCCATGCAGGTAGCAGGCCTGCTAATACGACTGCGGACGACGCCACCAGCGGACGGCGAGCCCACCATACGTGAAGTGCCTTGAGCTTCGGAAACTGACCTGGGATGGGGGCCGCTTCGCGACGGGATTCAATGCCGAGCTCAGCGACGGGGAGCCAGTCCTCGATGAGGACACGCGGTTTGGTGCTCATGAGGTGGCTCTTTCAGTCGCCGGAGAGGAGGGTGCGGAGGGCCTTACGGGCGCGATTAGCGTCAATGCCAATGCACTTGGAGTACCAGTAATAGGTCTCCTCGGTGCTCATGGCGTTGATGCCGGCGACGAGTGCACGGACGCGCTCGTGCTTGGCAATGGGCTGGGTGGCCATCAAAATCAGGGCCAGGCGTACGCCATAGGATTCGGTGAGCCGAATCGGTGCTTTCCGGGTGAAGGTCAGCACACTGGGCTGGTGGCCCGATCCCCTGATAGCTGCAATGAGGGCGTCGATGATGCGTCCCGTCTGCTGCGGGGTGAGGGCGACGACGGCCGTAGCAAGGACAGAGCCAGCTTCGCCGTAGGTCTCCTCGATAGTGAGGCCGTAGGTCTCGCCACGGCCGGGGTGCACGATGAGACGGAAACCACGGACGCCCGTGACTGCAGCGAGCCGACGACTCAAGGCAGTCGTCACGTTTTGGGAGGCGGTCACTTGGTCACCTCTGCGGTCATGGTCGTGCTCTTCATGCCGAGCTTCTTGATGACGTCATGGATCTGCGCGAACTGCGGGTCGTCGACGTCGAGTGCTGGGTCGAACCGGAAGGTGAGGGTGATGTCGCCGACCACCTTCGTTGCGGCGGTGAGCGCCTTCTTGGCGTGGCCATAGGCCACCTGGAAGTCGGCGCGCTCGGCGGTGCCTTGGAACTGGATGCCGCCTCCGGTGAGACCCTTGTACTCTGCGCGGATGGTGGAGCGGACTGTGATGGTCTGTTTCTGCAGCATGCCGAGCGAGAGGACGGCGAGGTCAATGTCGTTCGTGCCAGACGCAGTATCCGCGCCCACCTTCAGGGTGAGAGTCCTGATGGTGCGGATCGCGTAGTCGGAGACAGCATCAAGCAGGGTCTGCATGGCCGCGCCACCGGGACCGGTCGCAGTGAAGGCCTTGGCGGTGGCGATGCGAGTGGGGATCTCGACGCCGATCTCGTCGGCGGCCTCACGGGGAAGGACGTAGAGGGTGTCAAGGCCCTTATCCTTAATCGCCGAGGGTGAGAGCGCCCGGATGCCAGCGGCAGGTGCGGTGTCGGTGACAACGAACCAGGTGTACTCGCTGGACTGGACGGCGGTGGCCAGCAAGTCGAGCACATCGGTCTTGGAAGGTTCGCCGCCGCAGACGGCCTCAAGGCGGGTGCGGACATCGGCTCCGGTGAGCTGGTCGCCGGTGAGTACCGAGCGAAGGTCAGTCTGTGTGGGTTTACGGACCAGCAGGCCACGCTTCTGTGCCTCGGCCATGGTCATGACCTCGGCGTCGGCACTAAAGGTGATCGACATACCAGCCTGACTGTGGGCCGTGTAGGCCTTGCCACTGGCCGAGTCGTAGTAGACCCAGTTGTCGTGGCTAACGCCGTTGACGATTGCGTCACGCAGCAGGGAGGTATTGCGGACAATGGAGGCCTTGTGGTCGGACCAGAAGTAGTCGGCGATCGCTGCCGTGTTCGTGGCCTCTTTGTTGGCCCAGGTGCGGCTGCGTAAGAAGGCGGCGGTGAACGGGCTGGTACGGATTTTTTCCTCGTCGGTCAGCAGGGTGATGACTGCGGAGGTGGTGTTCTTCGGGTCGCCCTGGGACTGGGCGGGAAGCTCTCGGTGGCGAAGGTAGCCAGTGGCCTTCTCGTCGGCCGGGTAGTAAATGTGCTTAAAGCATCGGGTGACCGCGATTCGTGCCTTGAGGTGGGCCTCCTTGTCGTAGGCCTCGACCTTCTTGCGCACCTCCTCGCTGAACTGACCCAGGCGGAGGGTATCGGTGGCGAGGTTATTAGAAGCGATCAGGGCACGTGCACGATCCTTGAGCACGTGTACTTGCTCGGCGTCGGCCAAGGCGAAAACCAGAGAGTTGCGGTACTTACGCGGCGCACCGACCGAGCCAACCTTGTCGAGCATCTCTACGATCTGTGCCGGTGGCTGATCGGCGTGGGCTGGGTCGACAGTAACGACATCGTGGTCAAGTACGACTACACGCAGCGAGTCCTTGTCCGGGATTTCAATGGGGCCTGATGGGAAATGGATTGCGGTGACGCCGCCGTCATTGGCGAACGCTTTCTGTATCAGGCTATCGACTTCCGCGGCCACCGCGGTGTTGGCGACGTTGCGCTTCTCGGTCTCGATGATGGCGTTGACGTTGGGCTCGATATTGAAGCGCCAGCGAGCACCGTCGTACGACAGATGCCAGAAGACCTTCTCCGACTCGGTCAGTGCCTTCTCGAAGATAGTGGCGTCCTCACCAGGACGCAGGGTGCCGACCAGCCAGTCATTGCGGCCTGCCCCTGCAGTGGACACCATCTCTAGGGAGTGGGTGAATACGGTGCGAGCTACGCGGGTGGCGTACGCGGGCTTGCCGGGGAAGACGTCGGCGTCGACGACAGCGGCGTGAGATGCCTTAGAAGCGAAGTCGCCCTTGGCTACGCCCGCGTACTCGGCGCGGCCGAGGCCGTCGGTGAGGTGGTTGAGGACTGGCTCGTTGGAATAGTCAATGTCGCCGACGTTGATGATCGCCGTGTTGTCGTTGGTGGCGTAGATGTTGGCCACAACCTCAGCCAGGAGCTTTAGGGCGCCGCGAGCGCGCTGGAACTCGGTTATGTTGCCCAGGCGCTTGTCGAGGACGCGAACCAGCTCGGGGTGAAACGGGTAGCTCTTGGTGACCAAATCGCCGTAGGAAGCCGGGTGCTCGGCGCCGCCGGCGAGCTGCTCGGTCTTGGCGAGCTTTTCGTAAAAGTCCCGGTAAGCATCCCCAGCTGCTTTGGCGGCATCCTCGTCCACAGAGCCGAAGATGCGCTTCTTGAGGATTTCGCCGATTTCGTTGTCATCGGCTGGCTTGATCACCGCGCTCGGCTGCACTGCGCGGGTCAGCACATCGCCAATCTCCTGGGCGGCCTTGACCGAGACTGCGTTAGCGGCGTCTGTCTTCTCTTTCTCTTCACCGGTTAACTCGCTGATCTCGGTGGTCTCCGCGCCGAACGCGTTGGTGGTCGCGGCCAGGGTGATGATGACCGAGACTCTGTTGGTCGGATCGGAGGCGACTTCGAAGAGGTTGCCAAGGAAGACCGGTAACGCGCCGGCCATGCGCCGTACGTCCTCGCTTCCGGAGGAGGCCACCGCGCGCAGATGCTTGGCTAACTCATCGATGATCACGACCGTTGGCTTGCCGCCGAAGGCTGCCCTGATCGTGGCGGTGCCCGGAGCGGTGCGTTGAATCTCGTTCGCCTCCATCGCTGCGAACGCCTCATCGCCGATCTGGGCGGCCATCTCACCCCACATCGTGTACGTGCGATGGCCGTTGGTGTCGATACCCGCTGTTGGATCGAGCGCGTCGCCGACCAGCGCCGCGATCTGGACCGGGCCGTCGGGAAGCAGGTTTAGGTCGAGGAACTCAGTAATGTTCGACGGCCGAGCACCCTTGGCGAGGTGATAGACGGCGGTCAGACCATGGGTCTTACCACCACCAAACGAGGTTGTCGGGCGCAGTACGCCGTTCTCCCCCGAGACGCCCTTCACTCCGCTGAGACGACCGAAAGTCTTGGAGAGCAGCGTCTTCAGACCGCTCGTGGGGTAGGTGTGCGCGAAGAATGCTTCCGCGTTGCCGTACACCGGATAATGCTCCGCGTCGCGGACCACCTTGTCCAGCTGAGCTGCGAAGTGGTTGTCCGCCAACCCGCCTTCGAGGACGTCGTCGCGAGGATGACATACCTCGCGGAGCGGTACCAGATGTGCCACAAGCCTCCACCCCACCGTTTCTAGCGCGCTCAAGAGCTCCAGCAGCGTAAGTTGTTCCCCAAATCTGCCGAACCTTGACATGACATCAGACGACGCTGGGGAGTGGCAGAGGTGTCGTTAAGTGATGATCATTCTGCGTCTAAGTCGTTATTTGACACGTCGGTCACAGGGTGCACTGTCAGGCTTGGGGAGCTTGAAGCGCAAGCATGCACTGATCCTGGCTATGAAAATCTGGGCAGCTTGTCCTGCTAATACCGAAATGCGAAGTGTCCCATCTCATGTCCTAATTGAGTGGAGATGGGATGAGTGATCCTTTTACGGCAGGTGCGGACTATGGGGTCGTCGATCTCTCACCTCGGCCGTGGTCATCCGGTGGCAAGGACAGACGAAGTCGGTCCGCGGCAGCCGATCGCCCCGGCCCCGTACGCTGAGAACCAGAGTGAGCGATCGTCACGGCCGGACTGAACGATTGCGTTGGGGGATGACCGGCCGAGGCCCTTCTGTCCATGCAGAGGGCCGGGGCAATGCCCAGAGTGGGCCGCTTCTGCCTCGACAGTCGCTCGGGTGAGGAAGAGGCGGAGGAGAGGTCGAACATCCGCGCGCACTATGGTGATTTCTGATCGCTGAAGGTTGGTGGGTCTGTGCCGCTGATTGTCATGTGCGCGTGGGCGGTGCTGGCCCGGACCGGCCGAAGAGCCGCAGCCGGGCCAGCTTGCCGCCGGCGCGCGGCCGAGGCGCCGCGGGCGGCTCGGCTCTTGAAACCGTAGAGAAAGTTCTCATCCGGCTGATCGCTTGACCTTGTCCTGTCTCGCTTGATGGTTGACCTCTGGCCTCGATGCAGTCGTGCAATGGCCGGCCGTCAGGCTCCTCCAGATAGGCGTCGTACGTTGCGTCCGGCTTCGGCGAGAGTCGTGGCCCTTGTCGGGAGTGCCACAGCCGATGCAGGTTGTCTGCATCAGGCGCTACCTCCGATGGCAGGGGCTAAGATCTTTTGTTGTGAGCGGAGAGGCCTTAGATGAGCGCACCCGCGTGGGCAGCGGCCTGGAGGTCGTGATCGACTCGACAGTGGGGACTGCTGACCTTCATCCGGCCTATGGGTACGCTCTCGACCTACTGAGCACCCTGAACGAGGTCATCAGAGCGGTGAGAATCGCTCAGCAGATCAAGGAGCGTGTGGGCGCACTCGAAGAGCTCCCCGTCGAGGTGGACACCTTCAGCAGGGAGGTGATCGAACTTCTTGAGCTGATGGTCTATCGGGAGTCGGTCGGAGTGGTTTCCCGGGGAAACGTCCACCTCCGCTCCATCTCCATGAACTCTCCGCTCACGCTGGAGCTGGTAACCACGGGTGCCGGGGGCGCGGGCGTGATCTCCGCGGTTGTGTATCTGTTCAGGAACCCGGACAAGATCGGCTCGTGGTTTCCTAGACTGCAAGCCTCCTGGTACAACGGCCGCGCCGAAGCGGAGAAGGCCAGGAGGGCGTACGAGAAGCTGCGCAAGGCTCGTACGCGGATGCGGGAACTTGATCGCTGATCACAGACCCCTCCGAGCTGCGAGTACGTGTCGATGTTCGTACCCCGGGGTTCAGGTGCCTTCGGGGGAGACTTCGCCGGGTGGGCTGACGAAGCTGCCGAGGTTGGGGACGGTGTAGATCAGGCCTTCCTCGCGAAGCTGGCGGATCGCCTTGCGGATGGTGTCGCGGGCGACGCCGAACTCCTGAACCAGCCGCACTTCGGAGACGAGGTACTTTGGCGGGTATTCGCCGCTGCTGATGCGTGCGCGAAGGACGTCGGCGATCTGCTGCCAGCGGGGGCGGTCAGGCTCGAACTCGATCACAGGGTCAAGGGTAGAAAGGGACTTCTAAGGGTCTTCACGCGCCTATAGGGATCTATCGCTATCCCTCGGTACCCCTAGGGGTAGACAGGCTCGCTTACTCGTGCCTACCCTCGTGGTATGGCACTACCTGGTCATGACCTGGACGCGCTTCGCGTCGCCTTCCCTGCTTGGTCGATCTTCCGTAGTGACGCCGGGGCCTACTATGCGAGCCGGCGCGCGGTCCGCCTCAGTGCCCGGGAGCTCGATGCGGGTTTCCGGCAGACGGTAAGCGCGGACGATGCGGAGACCTTCGTCTCGCTGCTCCAGGCTCAAGCCGAACTGGTGGTGAGGTCATGAGCGCCCCGCCCTCGCACTTCGAGTATCACGGCGATCATCCCGCTCGCCCTCACGACCGGGCGCTACGGGTGCGCTGGCAGAAGAGCGAGGATCGCTGCGCCAAGGTGCGGGTACGGGAGCACACGTGTATGTGCCTGCGTCCGGCCTACGAGCTCTGCACGGCAGGCGGCCTGTGGTTCGTCCGGCGCTTCACCGGCAAGGACCTGGAGATTGTGGTCGAGAGCGCGTGGATGTCCGCGCGGGCGGCGCGCACCTTGTGGATGCGGATCATGACCGGTCAGGCGCGTTGACTGCTCGGGATCGTCGTGAGTTCGTCATACGAATCGGCGATCCGCTCGCCGATCTCCGCTGGTGTGACGAGGTCGGTCCGGAAGCGGTGGAGAAAAGGTGGATCGACGTGCTCTTGCAGATCCGCCAGGGTCTCGTCCCACGCCTTCAGCCGCTGCGGGGTGTCACGGTCGCCGCGCTGCCGGGAGCGTTCTTCGCACATCTGACGCGGGATCCACAGCAGGACGGTGAGCCACGGGCCGGTCTCGGCCAGGCGGCGGATGTCCGCGGTGTTCCCGAGGTGGACGATGGGGACGTGGCCAGCGGTGATGAGCTCGGTGATGTGGTGGCGGTCGATGGCGTAGGTGTTGCCGTAGCGACGGGTCTCCAGCATCAGGCGTCCGGCGGCGCGCAGCCGGGCGAGTTCCTCGGCGGTGACGAAGTCGTACTCGGTGCCGCGGCGGTTGCCGGCCTTGAGCTTGCGTACGAGGGCGAACCGCGGGTCGAGCTGGCAAAGGGCAGCGGTGACGGTGCTCTTGCCGCTGGCCGGCGGCCCGTACAGCACGATGCCCCTCATGCGAGGATCCGCTTCAGGGTCTCGCGGGTCTGGTCGGCGAGGCTGATCGCGGCGCCGAGACGGTTGTCGACGGTGATGTGTGCGGTAGGCGGACTGGTGTCGGTGTTGAGGCCGCTGACGTACGTCTGCCAGTTGGCGAGTTTCCACCCGTCACGGGCGGCGCCGCGGAACTCGATGTACTCGCGCATGGACTCGGGGTCGCAGCGCACCCAGACCACGGCGACGTCGATGCCCTTGGCGGCACAGCGGTTGGTGAGGCGGGAGACCCAGTCGGGATCGGCGAGCTCGGCGATGAACGGGGCCGACAGGATGGCCGAGGTGCCGACCTTGAGGTTGTCGAAGGCCGTCTCCATCAGGCATCGGTACTCCAGGGGGCGGACCTCCCGCAGATACAGCTCGGTGTGCCGGTCGTGGGGGTCGCCGCCGAGGGAGATGAGGAGGCGCTCGACCATGGGGCGGGTCAGGGAGTCCTTGTCCAGGAAGGCCCAGCCGGTGATGTCGGACAGGAAGCGGGAGAACTCGGTCTTGCCGGATCCGGCGTAGCCGCCCACGAGGGTGAGGATGGGCTTGGGGCTGCCCTGGCCGTGGCGGCGGCGCCAGGCGTCCACCACCCGGTTGAGCAGGGCGTTCTGCTCGGCGTTGGTGGGGGCGCCGGAGACTTTGACCAAGGCTTCTTCGATCACCTGGGCGGCGGCGTTGTCAATGGCGGGGTCGGTGGGCTGAGGCAAATCCGAGATGGAATTTTCCACTTCGGTTATTTCGCCGGGTAGGGGCAGACGGAAACCAAGGGTGGGTTCGTTCGCTTGATATAGGAGACAATAGGCGCGTCGGTAATGTGGTCCGGGATATACCGATCCCTGCTCGTGTGCCCATAGTGTCTGGAAATTGGCCGCTGGTGCGGTGAGGCCGTGCCGTGCGGCGACCTGGCGTAGCTGGTCACCTGCAGCTTCGAGGGTGAGCCCGTGTGCTTCGCGGTGCTGGCGCAAGATCATGGGTTGCCACCCAGGGCGTTGAATTGTCTTCATCGCATCCTTTTGCGCACGTCGGGAGGGCGGGCGTGTGTAAGCGCATGTGTAACCGCCATGCAGGCAGCAATGCAGAAGCTTAGCTAACGCTCTGTGATACTCACCAGCGCCGATACGCGATGAACTAACGGCATCCCCGCCGGGATAACGACCGACCAGAAAAGGGGTGCCGAAGTGACCGCAAACGAACGGATTCTCGCTGAACTTCAGGCGATAAGGGAAGAAATGGAGGAGCTGGCCTGCCGGGTCAGCGAGATCGCTTCTGCTCTTGGAACACGGCCTTCTCCAGCTCCCCGATCCGGTCGCCGAGAGTCGCCAGGGTGCTCCGCATCTGGGCGAGCTGCTCCATGATGTCCGACGAGGCCGGCTCTTCGAGCGACGCCGCGGCGTCCTCGCGCACGAACACACCCTTGCCCTGCTGGCCGACGATCAGCCCCTCGGTGCGAAGCACGCTGATGGCCGCTTTCACCACGCTGGCGGACACGTCGTAGCGCTGGCAGAGCTGGGCGGTCGAGGGCAGTGCGGCGCCGGGCGCGAGTGAGCCCGTCCTGATCTGCGTACGGAGGTCGTCGGCGATCTGCAGGTAGCCGGGGCGACCGGTCTTCTCGACCATCCCATGCCTTTCACGAGGTCGTCTGACCTCTACTTCAGCACACCCCGCACGACATGCCAACCAAGTCTTCGTGGAATCCCTTGACAACTTAGGATGCCAAGTGTTCCATGAATACTAAGAGTCATAACGCGACTACGTAAGGAACCCGGATCATGCGCACCCTTCCCATCCCTGTCGACACCAGCAAGCTCGCCATCACCTGCGTGAAGGCCCCTCGGCCTCGCGTACTCAACAGGGACACCGGTGAGATCAAGACCGACAAGAAAGGCAACACCGTCTACGAGGTCACCGTCTCCGTCGAGGACGAGTTCGGCCGGATCGAGCTCGTCAAGATCGGCATCAGCGGAGAGCCTCCGATCAAGGCCGGTGACGCCGTCAACGCGGTCGGGCTGCTCGGCTACGTCTGGGAGATGGCCGGCCGCTGGGGCATCTCCTACCGGGCCACCGCCCTGCTCCCGCAGCAGGAGGCCACCAGTGTCTGACCAGCTCTTCCCGCTGCTCGCAGTCCTGGCCGCTTCGGCGGCCGGGCTGTGGGCCTGGCGCCGCTGGCACTACCGGTCGTACTGGCTGGTAGTCGCCTTCCCGCTGACCGCGATCAGCATCCTGGGCACCTGGCGAAAGGTCGCTCTCGGCTGCGGGCTGACCAAGAAGCGGCAGCGCTTCTGGTTCACCACCGTCCCTGGCCTGGTCGCCTCGACCGGCGTCGTCCGCGTCCGGCGCAAGTTCCAGCGCGTCGCCGTGGACACCAAACCGTTCATGTGGCTGCCGCTGCCAACCCGGCACGGCTGGCGAGTCACCCTGCACACCCTGGAAGGACAGATCCCCGCCGACTATGCCGACGTCGCCGAACGCCTCGCGCACTCCTGGGGCGTGCACGCCGTACGCGTCTCCTCCGACAAGCCCGGCCGCGTGCGGCTTGCCGCCACCATCCGCGATCCGCTCGTCAAGGTCGATGAGCTGCCACCGTCCACCGAGCTGCTCAAGGTCACGGTGGGACGGCTGGAGACGGGCAAGCCGTGGGTGGTCGACTTCCGCACCGTCCCGCACTGGATCAACGCGGGCGCCACCCAGTCCGGCAAGTCCAACCTCGCCAACGCGCTCATCGTTGGCCTCGCACCGCAACCGGTCGCTCTGGTCGGCTTCGACCTCAAGGGCGGCGTGGAGTTCACCCCGTACGCACCGCGGCTGTCCGCGCTGGCCACCACACGCGCCGAGTGCGGCGGGCTGCTGGATGACCTGGTGGCGCTCATGACCGACCGCATGGGCGTCTGCCGGATGGCCTCGGCCCGCAACATCTGGCAACTCCCGCCGCACCTGCGGCCGGTGCCGATCGTGGTCCTGGTGGACGAGCTCGCCGAGCTCTACCTGATGGCCGACAAGTCGGAGAAGGACGAGATCGCCAAAACCTCGACCGCACTGCTCCGGATCGCACAGCTCGGCCGGGCGTTCGGCATCTACCTCTTCTGCTGCGGCCAGCGCATCGGCTCCGACCTCGGCCCCGGCGTCACCGCCCTCCGGGCTCAGTGCTCGGGGCGGATCTGCCACCGCGTCAACGATCCCGAGACCGCCACCATGACGCTCGGCGACCTCGACCCCGCCGCGCTCGACTCCGCCCGTGCCATCGCCGCCGAAACACCCGGCGTGGCCATCGTCGCAAGCCAGGACGGCCAGTGGTACCGCGCCCGCTCCTTCTACGTCAGCGAGCAAACCGCCGAACAAGCCGCTCACACCTACGCCGACCGCGCCCCGTCCTGGGCCGAGGTCATGGCCGCACAACCTCATCAACTGCCCGACTCGCAGACCGCCTGAGAGGAGGAACGAGATGCGCCGCTTCGCCGCCTGGCTGCTCGACACCGGCCCAGTCCTGGTCCTCGCGCTCATCGCAGGTGCTGGCTCCTTCACCCACATCCGTGACACCGCCACCGAGCACGGCCAGCAAGGCTGGATGGCCTGGGCCATCGCCATCTGCATCGACCTGACCTGCGTCATGGCCGCCCGCGAACGCCAACGAGACAAGAAGATCGGCAAAGCTCGGCGCGGACTCGTCTCCTGGCCCGTCCTCGTCCTGACCGGCGGCGTGGTCCTCTCGCTGGCCGCCAACCTGCAACAAGCCACCCCGACCGCCTGGGGCTGGATCACCGCCGCCACTCCGGCCGGCGCCTTCCTCGTCGCGGTCTCCATGCTCGAACGCCGCGCCACCACAACCCGTACCGAACCGTCCCTGGACGTCCCGCAACCGTCCCCGGCCTGGACGGCGGCGTCCCCGGACGTCCTCGACAGAACACAAGCCGTCCCGCAAGCGGATCGCCCCGCCCTCGTCCCCGCCCACGAGGACGACCCCGGCGACGGGCCCGCGCCCGCCCCGGCACTGATCGACTACGCGCGCCGCGTCGCCGCCGAACACCACGCCAAACACGGCAAGCCCATCACCGGAGACCTACTCCGTACCCGCCTGGGCGTGTCCGACCAACTCGCCTCGGACCTGCTCCGCACCCTGCGGACCGCATCGGAAACCGCCTGAGGAGAACCATGCACGACCTCCGTAGAGCCCTGATCAACGGCCTGCTCAACCTGGCCATCTTCCTGGAAACCCACCCGGACGTGCCCGCCTCGTCCAGCCTCACCCTCCACCACTTCCCGAACCACGACAACGACGACGACCTACGCGCCGAGATCGACCAGATCGCCGCCCGAGTCGGCTCACAGATCGACTTCGAGGACACCCCGTACGGCCACTACGCGACCTACGTCTCCTTCGGACCGGTCGAGTACCGCGCCGTCGCGATCCTCGCCGCCGCCCAGGCCCGCCACGACGCCGAACGCAGCTACCGCGGCTGCATCGACCCCAGTTAGGAGCCAACCACCATGCGAATCCGCCTCGAAGGAAACCGCGCGGAGATCACGCTCGGACTGATCCACCTGCGCGAGGTCTTCACCGTCACCGCGATGTCCCGGGCCTACCCGGACCGCGCACACCCCCGCGTGTACCGCGTCTACGTCCGCATCAGCCCGCGCGACAACCGCTGATGGACACCGATATCCGCCACTACGGCTGCAGCACCTGCAACGGCACCGGCCTCTACGACGACCGGACCTGCGCCGACTGCGACGGCACCGGCATCGACAACCACGGCGCATAGCCGTAGCGCCCCCCGCCTGGCCACACATCCGCCAAGACGTTCGCCAGGCCGGGGGCCATCCACACCAGCGTCACTGGATAGGACGGAACCCATCTTGCCCTGCCTTGCCCACTCTCACGCCGTAGCCGGGGTGATCGACCGGCTCAACCAACCCGACTACGACCGCTGGGCCAACCAGATCAAGCGCACCGGCGGCTGCCGACAGCCCATCCACCTGCGCGGCAAGGTCGAACACTTCGACCAGGCCACCGGCCACCTGCTCCACCGCTACTCCACCACCACGGAACCGAACGGCGTCCTGCGCGTCCCGTGCAAGACCCGCCGCGCCTCCCGCTGCCCGGCCTGCGCCGAGGTCTATCGCGCCGACACGTACCAGCTCGTCCGCGCCGGCCTCGTCGGTGGCAAGGGCGTGCCCGAGACCGTCGCCGCTCACCCGTGCCTGTTCGTCACCCTCACCGCGCCCTCCTTCGGCGCGGTCCACGTCCGGAAGGAGAAGAACGGCAAGGTCCTGCCCTGCCACGCCCGCCGAGACGCCGAGACCTGCCCGCACGGGCGGGTCATGTCCTGCACCGACCGGCACAGCGCCGACGCCCCCCAACTCGGGGAACCGCTGTGCCCGGACTGCTACGACTACGACGGCTCGGTCCTGTTCAACGCCATCAGTCCCGAGCTGTGGCGGCGCTTCACACTCGCTCTGCGCCGTCGCTTCGCCCGCCTCAACGGCCTGACCGTCAAGGCCCTGCGCGGGCTCGTCAGCATCGCGTTCGCCAAGGTCGCCGAGTACCAGCGGCGTGGGGTGGTCCACTTCCACGCCGTCATCCGCCTCGACGGTCCTGACGGCCCGTCCTCGCCACCGCCCGCCTGGGCGACCGCTGACGCTCTGGCGGAGGCCACCCAGCACGCGGCTTCCGTGGTCACCGCGGAGATCAAGCCCCTGGGACGGACCTTCCGCTGGGGGACACAACTCGACGTTCGGCGCATCACCATGGACGGCGACCTCACCGAACAAGCGGTCGCCGCCTACATCGCCAAGTACGCCACCAAGGCCGCCGAATGCGTCGGCACTCTCGACCGGCGCATCCAACCACTCGACAACCTCGACGCCCTACCCGTCCGCCAGCACGCCCGCATGCTGATCGCGGCGTGCATGCGCCTCGGCGAACACCCCGGCCTGGTCGACCTCCGGCTGATCCACTGGGCCCACATGCTCGGCTTCCGCGGCCACTTCTCGACGAAGAGCCGCCACTACTCCACCACCCTTGGCGAACTCCGCGCCGCTCGCGAAGAACACATGCGCGACGAGAAGATCACCACCGGGCGCCTGCCCTTGTTCGACGAGGACACCGTCCTGGTCATCGCCTATTGGGAGTACGCCGGACAGGGGCTCTCGATAGGAGAAGAAGTCATCGCGGCTGCAATCAGCGGCACCCCACTTTCAGGGGCGGGTGATCGCCAATGACCAGGCGTGATGAGCTGCTGACCGTTCCTCAGGTCCTCGCCGAACTGGGCGGAGTCTCCCGCCGCACGTTCTACCGCTGGCGTGAGCTCGGCCGTGCGCCGGTCTGCGTCCAGTTGCCCAACCTCGAACTCCGCGTCTGGCGGAGCGACCTCACTGCCTGGCTCGACACTCGACGGGAGGCGGCGTGAACACCACGTACGACGTGAAGCTCGGCGAAATCCAGCACCGTACCGACCGGGACACGCCCACGTTCATCGCCCGCTGGCGCGTCGCAGGCAAGCAGAAGTCGAAGAGCTTCCGGACCAGGGGCCTGGCCAACGCCTTCATGTCCGATCTACGGCAGGCGGCCAAGACAGGGGAGGAGTTCGACGTCGTCACCGGATTGCCGGTGTCGATGCTGGCCCGTGCGTCCTCCGGACCGACGTTCTTCGAGTTCTCTCAGGCGTACATTCTCCGCCGCTGGAACACCTCGGCGGCCCGAACCCGGGAGACCGACGTCTACGCACTCCTATCGCTGATTCCGGCATTGGTGGCCAAGGCACCGCACCGTCCTACCGACGAGGACCTACGGGAGGTTCTCCGAATCCACGCGCTTCTTCCGGAGAAGAGGCGAGCCGTCCTGACCGCTTCCCAGACGGTGGCTCTCGGCTGGTTGGAACGGGCGTCGCTTCCGCTGTCCGATCTGAAGGAGCCGCAGGTCCTTCGAATGGCTCTCGACGCGATCTCGGTGACCTTCGCCGGTTCGCCGGCGGGTGCGAACACGGTACGGCGTAAGCGCGCCATCCTGCATCACCTCCTGGAGCACGCGGTCGAGCAGAAGCTGTTCGGCAGCAACCCCCTGGATGAGATCAAGTGGACCGCGCCCAAGGCCGTCACGGTGATCGATCCCCGCACGGTCGTCAATCCCGCCCAAGCACGGGCACTCCTCGACGCCGTGCCCAAGGTGGGCCGCAAGCGCGGACCCCGGCTCAAAGCCCTGTTCGCCTGCATCTACTACGCCGCCCTCCGGCCCGAGGAGGCAGCGGACCTGCGGCTGAGGAACTGCACGCTGCCTGAGACGGGCTGGGGCCTGATCGTCCTGGAGAACGCACGGCCTCAGGGGATCAAGCGCTGGACCGATTCCGGCCAGACCCACGAGTCGCGCAGCCTGAAGCACCGGGCGAACAAGGAGACCAGAGAGATCCCGATCCCGCCCGTCCTGGTCGCCATGCTCGGCGAGCACATCGCCGAGTACGGCACCGCCAAGGACGGCCGGATCTTCAGCACCGGCACGGGCGGCACCTACTCCAGCTCGGCGCACTCCTACGTCTGGCAGGAAGCCCGCAAGCTCGCCCTCACTCCGGCGCAGGTCGCCTCGTCGCTGGCGGCTCGACCGTACGACCTTCGTCACGCGGCGGTGTCGCTCTGGCTGAACGCCGGCGTACCGGCCCCGGAGGTCGCCAAGAGGGCCGGACACAGCGTTGACGTGCTGCTGCGGGTCTATGCCAAGTGCATGGACGGCCAGCAGGAACAGATCAACGGCAAGATCAACGACGCCCTAGATACATAGCCCACATTTCACCTGCTTCCGGCCCTGCTCATCGCGGGGCCGGTTCGTCTTGCACCGCTGTCTTTGCCGAGTCATTCCCGCTGGATGTAGGTGTCCTGCGGCACCCTGGCAGGCGTGGACGGCCCGTAGGGAGGATCATGCAAGAAGACCAGAACCGCCTCACCCCGCCGCCGAACGAGCCCCGCCCGCGGCGGCGCCCGCCATACGGCCTGCCGCCCCGGGACCGCCTTCGACCTGGCACCGCGCCCGATGCTCTCGGCTGGCGGAGGTACTCGACCCCCATCCCGCCAGATCGACCACCGCTGCGTGATCGGCGTCGGCTGGCTCGGCCGGCGCTTGTCGCGGGCCTCGTGGGGTGCCTGGCCTTCAGCGTCTGGTCGGGTTCCTGGGGGACGGACGGTGCCGCGTCGCGAACCAGCGCCGCTTCGATGCCGACACCCACACCGATCGTTGGCGGGAGCTCGGTCGCGTCCGCGCCGTCTGTGTCTCCATCGCCCCGAGCGCTGCCTTCGACGACGCCCAGGTCCATCCCCAAGGTGTCGAAGCGCAAGGCGCAATCGCCGAGGCCCCACCTGCGACCAGCGCCGTCAGCTACGCCGCGCCATCGTCATCGAACTGGGCCGCTGGTCCCGCCCATGAAGACCGTGGTTCCTGCCGATCGCACGAAGAGGAGGCGGAACTACGAGCCACGCCCCAGAGACATGAACCCGGAGCTGCTGGAGAGCATCGCGGCATGTGACGAACTGTTCCCGCCTTCCCGTCCCGAGTTCCGAATCCGAAATCGGGCGTGCCACCTTCTCTACGGTTAGCGCGGTTGTTGCGGGGCCGAGGTCAGGAGAAGGGGGCGGAGCTGGCGAGCGAACTCGACGGCATCGGCTTGATGATCCCGCCCCGGTGCCCCCTTGACGATCTGGATGGCCAGCATCTTGGTGCCGTCCTGCGTCCAGGCAAAGGCCTTGGCCCCAACGATGTTTCCGTCTGTATCTTTTATCGACGCGCTGTAGCCTGGACCGACACCGCTGGGTAGAGCTACGCCCCTATCCCTTGCTTTCCCGTTCTCTAGACTCTGCAAAGTCGAAGGAAAGGGATCCTGTAGCTCGACGGTCATCGACGCCTTGTCCCTGATGCTGGGAGATTTGCTGACGACGCAATGCGAGAAGTCGTTCGCCGAGGTTGACCCGCTCGCGTAGAAGTCGCTTAACCCGATGGCCCGGCCAATGGCCTGGTTGGAAAGCAGGCCGCATTCCACAGGCGGTGTCGTCACACTGCCGAGCGGGCGGCGATCCGCAGGGGGAGGCGATGAACACCCTGCCACAGAGATGAGGATGACAGCCAACAAGGCGGGAGCCGACCAGTTTCTCATTCCTCTGCCTCCGGATACGGAGGGACGTCTAGCTGGAATCCCTCCCAGACTGCCCGGTCGACCTCACGGAAGACGGCGGCGGCCGGAGAGCTCTTCAGCCACTCATCGTAGGCAATCCTCTGTTGCCAAGTCATCTGGTCACGAGGGATGATCCGGCCATTGACAAGGAAGTCGCCACCAGACCGCTCAGCGTAGTTCTCGGATGCGTGAGGATGTGCGGACCCTTTGGCTGATTCGTCACCGAACAGTCCGTACCGCATCATCACATTAGCTGTCAGGTCTTTGAAGAGGCGCTGGCTTTCACGGAGGGTTTCCTCTCCCTGGCTGCGTGCGGCCTTGCCCTCGGTGTGCTTGATGCTGTCGCTAACAGGGCCTTCGAGGTACTCGTAGCCGGCAACGACCCAGTCTCCGGCTGGAGTAAGTACCAGCTTGAGTGTTCTGGATACGCCATCCTTGAATGCTTCGCTCTTCTGATCTTTCTGGTCTGCCTCGTTAATGTTGGTCAAGTTTCCGGCGTCGACTATGAGGTGGAGCGACTTGCCGAGGGCGCTCGCCTGAGCATTGAATAGTTTTCCAGGATTGCTGTTCATGTTGTCGATAAGTAGCTTCTGGCGATGTGTCGCCTGCTCCTCTTTCGATGCGTCCGGATGGGTGCTCTGCCACTCGGCGAATTCGGCGTTGACCGTATCGCGGATCGCCTTGCCCTGGGCGTCCAGCACCTTCGTGCTGTACTCGCCGTGTCCCTCGACTGCGATTTTCAGCGCTTGTGGATCCTTGAAGGCCCACGTCATCACGTTCTTGACGGCGCCGCCGTCGAACATGGCTCCGTGAGGCTGCTTGCCAGGGAGGTTCGGGTCAGAGTCCGGCTGCGGATTCACACCCATCGGCTCCGGGAAATCGGAGATAGCCGCTCGATGAACGTCGCCCATGTAGGCAGAGAACACGCGGGCAGCGTTCTGCTTGGTATCGGGAAGGTTGGCCTGCGCTCGCGGGTCAGACCAGAAGTGGGCCGCCCAGGACGCAATCAAAGCCGACTTGTACCCGCGTGAACTCCCGGGCGGCTGGCCGTGGTCGCGGAACCTCGTGGTGGCTGCCTCGATGGCCCGGCCGAGTTCACCGTTGCCGCTGCCCCAGAAGTTGTCTCGCATCAGGAAGGACAGGGGCTTGCGTACAGGGTCGGTGAAGAAGTCTTGGGCGACCCTGGCGTTGTTCGCCAGGGCGGCTGCGAGGCCGGGCCCGAACTTGATGATGTCCTGCTGCTCGGATGCCGGTTTCTGCGCGTTGTCGAAGACCTTGTTGGCGACCTCGCGCAGGAACGCGTCGTCGAAGGTGCCGTAGCGCAGGAGCTCGTCGACCATGCGGCCGCTCATCGGATCGTCGTCGGTAGCGATCAGCTCGTCGACGTACGTCTTGGGGAGTTTCATGTCGCCGACTCCGCGCGAGGCCGTTCCCAACGTCACGCTGAGAGCTCGCGCCAGGCGGTCCATCACGGAGGAAGATGACGGCTTCGCCCAGTCGTCTCCCAAGGATCCTCGGTGCGCCAGGTAGAGACGTTCCAGGAGCGCCTTCAACTCCTTCGGCGGTATCTCCTTGGCGAGAGCGACGGCGAAGTAGGGATCGTGCTGGTGCCGTTCCAGCAGGTCCAAGGTCTCTTTGGAGAGCGCCCCCCGGCCGTTGGCAACGTCCTCGACCGCCTTGCGAAGCTGGCCGGCCACGGTCTTGGCCGCTGCGGCGCCGCTTGCCGGTGAGCTGGAGACCCAGAGCGTCTCGTCCGCCCAGACGACGCCCTTGTCCAGACCGATCTTCTGGGTGGAGATGATGAGGTCCAGGCGGCGTTGGAGGTCGGGGATGTGCTGGGCGATCTGGGAAGCGACGTCCCTGAGCAGGCCTGGTCCGGTCATGCTGGTGCCGATCGAGCTGAGCGCCCTGGCGATCTGCGCATCCGCGTCCGGCCATGCTCGATTGAGGCGCTTGAACTCGCTGATGAGCTGAGTCATCAGCGCTGGGTCGATGCCGATCCGGTTCGGAGCTGGGCTCATCCGCCGGCCTTCCCCTGCAGATTCAGGGGTGGTGGCCACAGTCCTACAGGGTCTGCTGGCTTGGCCGGGTCGGGACGTACGGACTCGACCAGTGCAAGGGCTCGGTTGAAGACGCCTCGGTACGCCGCCTCCCATGCCTGGCAGTCCTTGAGCAGCTTGTCGGCGGCCTTGCCCTTCATCGCGCCGTCTTCGAGCAGGCCGATGAGCTTGCGCACGTCGTTGGCGTGCTGGTCGCGTAACTGCTCGATCGTGCGTCGCGCGGTGGCGATTTGTTCCTGGGTCGCCATCATCCTGGATCCTTTGGACCTTGAGGACGGCTATCTATGGGATCAATGTGACGATAAAGGGCCGTCGTGGTGCCGTCGAGCCGAACTACTCATATGGCATGAGCTCAACATTCATCCCGGCTGGTGCGTATCACTCATGAAGGCGATGGCCTCGGTTACGTCCGCTACCACGTGGTCGGCCCGATGTTCGTGCCCTGACCACGTCCCGTGATCCACCCAGATCCCGCGTAGGCCCGCGGCCTGAGCACCTGCGATGTCCGCGACGAGGTTGTCTCCCACCATCCAACCGCCCTCGGTGAGGCTGGCTCCGCACCGCTGAGCGGCGATCTGGAAGAGACGAGCGTCCGGCTTCCGAATGCCCTCGACCCCTGACACGGCATAGCCGTCGACCACGTCAGCCAGGCCGGTTCGGCGGAGCTTGCCGAGCTGGTTGTCTGCCATGCCATTGGTGACGATCCCGACGCGCCACCCCGCGGTCCGCAGCTCTCCCAATCCCGACAGGACGCCTGGGTAACACTGCACGAGGTACGGCATCCGCCGACGGTAACCAGCCCACAGCTCCTCGACCGGTGTCGCCAGTGCGAAGTGCTCGCGTACCGTTTGGAAGAAGACCTCTCGATGTGGGTGGACGCCTTGGTCCAGGCCGACGAGCCAGGCCAGGTCCTCATGGTTCAAGCGATGTCGCTCAGCGAACTCCTCGGCCCACCGCAAGAACGCGTCATTGAGGTCAATGAGCGTCCTATCGAGGTCAAAGAGGGTGAGTCGCTGCACGATGACACTTTAGGTGCGAACATCTCGTCGACAACAGGCCGTTCGTGATCTGCTACGTACTCGGACTACCCTTTCGAATTTTCGCGCTAGCTCTAGCGATCACGATCGGCGGATTGCATTGAGAGTTGCTGGGCGCGCCGGTTCGGGCTTTCGATGGCTCATCCGTGACCGGACTGAGGGAAGATCCCGGTAATCTTCTGGACGTATCGGTGATGCGGCCCGACGGGCTTCCGCTTCGATGGCGGACAGGCCCCCATACCGCACGAGTCTTTCGTGCTGCCTGGGGGTACATCCGTGGCCGTTTTCCGGCACTCGGCGGAAAGCATTGTGCAGTTGGTGTCTGAGTCGGTGCCCGAACGTGTCCTCAGTGAGGTAATCGCTGAGAACCTGCGCGCTACCCAAGGCATCAATCCGGGGAGGGGGGAACGCAGGTCCTGGGACCGGAGCATCCCGATCCTGGCCCGAGATCTGGTCGAAGCGGGGCTGGGTGGCGTCGAGATGCTCATCGAGTACCAACTGCCGTTGACCAGCAAGCGGGCGGACGTCATTCTTGCCGGACGCGACCGGCGCACAGGAGCCGACTCTTACCTGATCGTCGAGCTCAAGCAGTGGAGCCAGGCCGAGCTGTACGAGGAGGACGCGGATCTCGTCCTGGTGTCCGGTATGGGGCATCGACCCAAACTTCACCCGGTCGTACAGGTGCGGGGCTACTGCGAGTACCTGGCTGACTTCGTCGGAGCCCTGGACCAACACCGGAACGCGGTACGTGGGGTTGCCTACCTGCACAACGCCAGCGACCCGGACATCCACGATCTCTATGACCACGTCGAGGACGAACGCACCCGGCTCTTCAGCAAGACGCGCCGAGGTCAGTTCGTCGACTACCTGCAGGCGCAGTTCGCGCCCGAGCCTGGTGCCGCGGCGGCCGATCGTCTGCTGTCCAGTTCCATTCGTCCGTCCAAGCAACTACTCAAGGCCGCTGCCGGAGAGATCAAGAATCGCGACCAGTTCGTCCTACTGGCCGAGCAGCGCTTGGCCTACGAGATGGCCCTGCATGCGGTTGAGAAGGCTCGCGCGGGCAACTCGAAGCAGGTGGTGATCATCACTGGCGGGCCTGGCTCCGGTAAGAGCGTCATCGCGCTGTCCCTGCTGGGCGAGCTCTCCGACCGTGGTTACTCGGCCCTACACGCCACCGGTTCACGCTCCTTCACTGAGACGATGAGGCGCGTCGTCGCCAAGGGGTCGAGCCGGATGAAGGCGATGTTCAAGTACTTCAACAACTTCATGACCGCCAAGCCGAACGATCTGGATGTCCTGATCTGCGACGAGGCTCACCGCATTCGCGAGACTTCGGCCAACAGGTTCACCAGATCGGACCAGCGAACAGGCCGGCCGCAACTGGATGAGCTGATCAACGCAGCGAGAGTGCCGGTCTTCCTCCTGGACGAGCATCAGGTGGTACGGCCCGGTGAGATGGGGCGTGTCGCCGACATCACCAACTACGCTCATTCCCTCGGCCTTGCTGTGCACCAGGTTGATCTGGACGCGCAATTCCGCTGCGGCGGGAGCCGTAGGTACGAGGAGTGGGTGCTGCGCCTGCTGGGCTTGGACGGCGACGGTCCAGAGGTATGGAAGAGGGACGACCACTTCGCTGTCTCCCTCACCGATTCCCCGTACGAGTTGGAGGCCATGCTGCGAGCTCGACTTCAGGAGGGATATTCAGCACGGATCACAGCGGGGTTCTGCTGGCCTTGGAGCGCACCGAGCGGGGATGACAGCCTGGTCGCCGACGTGCGAATCGGTGACTGGGCGCGGCCGTGGAACGTCAAGGGTGACAGGGCCGTGGGGAACGCGCCGGCCAGCGCCTTGTGGGCCTCGGCGCCCGGTGGCTTCGAGCAGGTGGGGTGTGTCTACACCGCGCAGGGCTTCGAGTACGACTGGAACGGCGTGATCTTCGGCCCGGACCTCGTCTATCGCGACGGCAGGTTGGTCACTGTTCGGAGCGCCAGCAAGGATCCGGCGCTGATGCGGAGGGGAGTCAGCGACGAACAGGCGGACCAGTTGATCCGCAACACCTACAAGGTGCTGCTGACCCGCGGCATGATGGGCACTGCTGTGTACTCGGTCGACCCGGCGACGCAAGAGTTCCTCGCGGGGCTGCTAGAGACGTAGGCATGAGCGACTGGACAGAATTCAAACCTGCCCGGTACGCGCTGTCGCACCTTCATCCGTATTGTCGGTGGCGTGGCCTAGCCTTCCTGCACGGACAAGAGTGGAGGGCGAGCATGGACACTTTCGGGCTGCTCAACCCGGTCAGGTTGTGGGAAGCGGCCGAAGTACTCACCCGCCCAAGTCCTGTGCCGAACGCTGCGGGCATCTATGGGTGGTACTTCGCCCAGCCTCCGCATCCAAGCCTGCCCGCCGATCACCTTCTCTACGTGGGGATCGCTCCCCGACGCATGGTGACCCGGGCCAGCAAGCAGAATCTCCGGAGTAGGGTGCGGTATCACTTCCGGGGCAACGCTGAGGGCTCCACTCTGCGCCTCAGCCTCGGTTGCCTGCTCGGGCTCGAACTCCGGCGGGTGGGCAGCGGGAAGCGGTTGACCTTCGGCCAGGCCGGCGAGAAGGAACTGACGGACTGGATGGCGGAGTATGCCCGTGTGTGCTGGGTTCGTCATGACGAGCCCTGGACGGGAGAGGCCGAGCTGATCGCTCGGCTGGATCTCCCCCTCAACTTGGATCAGAATCGCAGTCACGGATTTCATCCGTACTTGAGTGGTCTTCGCGCCTCGGCACGCGCCCATGCCCGCAACCATCCGATCAGCTCTTGAGAGCTGAGGTGCCGCATCTCCATATAGATGTTCGCGCGGGCGGCGAGCGATCGGCGGCATCAAGGGTGATTGTGCAGGCGGATACCGCATGCGTTGATGGACCATCTACCGCCGGCTCGGCCTTGACACCCACCGAGATCCCTACGGGACCGGTCAGGTTGACGACATGCCCCATAGAGTGCGCGCGACGCAACCGACTCGATGGGGGCTATCCTCTGTAAATCTCTTCTCCGAGGATGAATCGCAGGGGAATGCCTTACTCGCGGGCTCATTTCAGGTGAGCTGGTGGACCATGTCGCTGATGGCCGCCCCAAGCTAAAATCGGTCAGCTCTTAAGCTTTCTTGAAAGAAGCAATGTCAGTTGCTGGGAGCGAACTCGACGTGAGCCAAGGTCGGACGAGTTTCGGATGCCCGATGTATACTGCTCGATTACCTTATCGACTTCCTCGGCCGTCATGTTGACCATGGTCGCAAGGGATACCAATAGGCCATTAGCTTCACCGTTCTCGCCACTGCGCTTCCTGGCAGAGACGGCGCGCTGGAACAGGTCCAGAAGGTCGCGAAGCTGCATAGTCTGTTCCGGGTTGGTGTTTGCTAGCTCCTCGCGCAGTCCCCAGGAGACATGTAGCAGCGTGAACATGTCGACGATGTTCGACCATCTGGTTCGGCCAACCCACTTGATGGTGCTGCTGAGAACCGTCAGTAGTTCGAGAAACTCCGCCGAACGATCCTGGTAGTCCTCGAAATCTGCGGAGATCTTATCGTAGCGTTCGTTGAGTTCGGTCTTTTTATTTGACAGGCCGAATATGCAAGTGCCGAAGACCTCGGCATAGAACTCTAGATCACCGCCTCGTTTGCGTCGTTCACCGCTGAAGACGCCGGATAGTTCGCTTATCGGGTGAGCCACACAGTCTTTGAGGAAGTCGTTGAACGGACCAGGCAGCAAAGCATTTCGGAGTTCCTGTTCCGTCAGCACCATGTTGACCCTGTTGACGCGCGCGAAAACTGCGCGCACAAACTCGTCGGCAAGGTTGGATAGGCGCCGAATCGGGAAGCGGTATTGGAAGAACTCTTGACGCACATCGTCGGGCAACTCCTTAAAGAGCTTACCCTCGAACTTCTCGCGTAGCTTTTCATCCTCCAGCCCGTCCAGGGGAAACCTGTTGTTCAGAAACTCGAGCAAGGAGGTGAGGCGCTGCTGGCCGTCGACAACGGATGCGGTCTGCTCTCCCTCCGGCGTTGTTTCGTATGCGAGGTAAATCTCAGGGATCGGATACCCAAGGAGTATGGTCTCCATCAAGGAGACCTTGGCGCGGTCGGGCCAGACGGCCTTGCGCTGGTACTCGGGCTGGAGGATCAGCTCGCCGGACTTGTCCAGCGACCGGAACTCCGCCACCGTCTTCGACTCGATCTCGAACTTGAGTCCGTGATCAGCCATGGTGTACGCCTTCCTCGATCGCGCGATCGCGCGCTATGTTCACACTCTTGACCTGATAGCTTCTGAGTGACGCATGGTTGCGGTATAGCCTGTAATTGATCTCGCAGTTTCTGAAGGCGTCACCGAGATCCTGGATGAAGAGATCTCTAGACCGTGACCACTGCTCGCCGAAGGACAGTCGCGGCAGCACGATGTCGAGGGCGATGCACTCCTCGAAAACCAGCTTGCGCAGGTAGTTTTTATTTCTGGGGAAAAGCTCGTCCTCGATTAACTGTCGGAGCTCACCCCATGCCTTGTCGAACAGTTCTGGTGAGATCACTGCGATGTCTAAGTCCGAGCCTTCGTGGAACTTTCTGAAGTTCTTCTTCGGGTTCATGGAGTAACCCAGGCGAGCGCTTCCGACCAGCTGGACGGCCATCGGGTCCACGCCTAGTTCGGTTGCAACCAGATGTCGCCATCTGATGTAGTTAAGCTCTTGAGGCCACACCGCAGGTGTTCCGTCGAATAGCCGGGCAGTCACAAAGTAGTCAACTTGCTGCTCCAGAGCACTGAACTCCTTCCAGAATTCGGGTAGCCCTGAAATATCGGCCATCGTGTCCCCTCAGCGAGCGTCGAGCTGAGCACGCGTGCGCTACAGCCGTTACATCTGCGCGCCACCGGGGTGAGAGTGGTGAAACCGGTACCACCACCTCGGAAGCGCGGTCACCGTACGATCTCCCAGCAAATCGTGCGGCGATTCTATCGCGTTTCATCACCCCGCAGCTCGGCTAAGGATCGGGCCGTCCTCGTCGCCCTCCGCTCCGCAGCCCGTATCCAGCCACTGCTGGGCAGCGTCGCCGACCTGGCAGGAACCGTTGCCACCAGCACCGCCATGCTCATCCAGCGCGAGCACGCTGCTACCTCCTCGGCCGGGCTGCCCATTTACATCGTCATCACCAAGGGGAGCCCAGAAGACGCTGCGCTGATAGTAGTCATCCCCTGATCGCTGCCTTGGGACTGACCGACGCACCATGGGAGTTGATTGAGCCTCTACTGTCCGAGCTGGACAACAGCGGGCGTCCGGAGAGCACCCACGCCGGAAGGTCGTCAACGCCAGGGACCGTGACTGGGGAAACGTCACCAAGATCATCCCCCGCATGTCCCCTGATCAAGGTCCTACGGCTGCATACGGGTGCTCTTGGTGACCTATACAGGGTCTAGAAAGCAAAGACCTGCGGCCAAGAAACCGCAGGTCAGAAGCCGAAATGCCTGGTCGAGAAGCGTGCCCCCGGCAGGATTCGAACCTGCGGCACCCGCTTTAGGAGAGCGGTGCTCTATCCCCTGAGCTACGGAGGCGGACTCCCGTAAGCCTAGCGAAAGTTTGGCACTGTGTGCGACGTGGCCCCGCCGCCAGTTTCCCGGGGTTGGTTATGGGTGCTCTGAGCTGCGGTAAAGGCATGACAAGTGATCAGATTCTTGCTCATCGCGCCCGGATACCGTCTGGGGCTGTGACCAGGAGGCGATGCGCGCAGGCCCGTCGGCGGCCCGTTGTGCTGTTCGGGGCGTTGCTGGCGCCGGCGATTCTTGCGGGAGGGTTGCTGGCGGGGGAGATACGTGGGTTTGAGGAAGGGGTTGCCGAGGCTGGTGGGGGTGGGGGTGGGGCAGTGAGGTTGGCGTTCGAGCCTGTGTTGGTGCCGGCGCCTGCTCGGCCTGAGCGGCGGTATGCGGCGGCGATGCCTTCGCCTGTGCGTGAGGTGCCTGAGCGGGTGCCGAGGGTGAGGGGTGAGGAGAGGGCTCCGGAGGTCGTCGAGGAGGAGCCTGTTACGCCGGCGCCTGTGCAGACTCAGGGCGGGTGTCCGGGGGAGTGGGTGGATACCTGGTTGTGGGAGTTGTGCCGGGATCGGGAGCAGGAGGGGGCTGTTGACAGCTGGCTGCCTGGGATCTGAACCGGAGGTGAGGGGCGGGCGTACTGATCTGTGTGGGTTGTTTGTGTCGGTGTGCTGCGGAGCTCGTAGGTGGGGTCAGGGGATGGGGTTGTGCTGCTGCTGAGAGGGGTGGTCTTGGCGGGGGTGCTGGGTGAGGGGTGTGCGGGGCGGGGTTCGCTGCGCAAAGTGGGTTATTTGTCTCATAACAGCTCTTCGGAGTTCGGTCCGGGCACTCGGGGGGCTGTAGTAACGTGCGTGCCTGACCAGGGTAACGAGATTGCAAACGGAGGAGTCGAACGTGCCAGCCCCTCGATCAGCGGGTCTGATCGCGGTTGTCATGGCGGTGGCTTCTCTTCTCGTGCCCTTGCGGGGCATCCCTGCGCAGGCACAGGCTCGGGTTCAGCTGGAAGGCGTGCGGCGGGATCCGTCCAATCTGAGTGAGCTGCGGAAAGAGGCCGAGCGGTCGGCCAAGGAGCTCGAGGACGCCACCAAGGCCCTGGAGAAGCGGCGGGCCGACATCGCGGCATCCGAGAAGGAGCTCAAGAGCAAGCTCACCGCGCTGCAGGACCTCGAACGGCGGCTGGCCGTGATGCGGCAGCCGGTGTCCCAGATGGCCGAGCTGCTGTATCAGCAGCCGTTCATGGCCGGGGGGATCGTGCCGTACCTGTCCGGGAGCGCGGATGAGAAGACGCTGCGCGCGCTGATGGACGCGAACCAGATCGTGGCCGTGCGGCAGCAGGCCGTTGAGCAGACGAGCGCCTTGTACAAGGAGGCCGAGCGGCTGGCCGGTGAGGCGCAGGAACTGCGGGCGGGGAACTTGCTGGCCGAGGCGCAGCTGGCCGCTGAGGTCGACACCCTGCGGCAACGGTCGGACAAGATCGTGAAGTCGCTGACGGCGGCGCTGGTGAAGCTGGGGATCAAGATCGACAAGGTGGGGCGGGCGGCGCTCGGATGCAATCCGCTTCGGGCTGCTACGGCCGATCAGTACCCCAACGGGCTGATTCCCAAGGGCATGCTCTGTCCGTTGCAGCAGAAGGGGTTCAGTCTGAGGGCCGATGCCACCATCGCATTCGTGAGTTTGAACGAGGCTTATCGGCAGCGGTTCGGGAAGCCGATGTGCGTGACCGACGCGTACCGGAGCCTGGCCGAGCAGCAGTCGATCTACTATCGGCGGCCTGGGTTCGCTGCGGTGCCTGGGCGGAGCAACCACGGGCTCGGGCTGGCTGTGGACCTGTGTGGCGGGGTGGAGAGGTCCGGGTCCGCGGAGTTCGTGTGGATGGAGAAGAACTCCAAGCGGTACGGGTGGTTCCACCCCTCCTGGGCCTACAGCAGCCCGTTCGAGCCCTGGCACTGGGAGTACGACCCCAAGATCGACGAGCTTCTCTGAGGGATTCCGCTCAGATCGCCGGGGCCACTTCCGCGCTGCAGAAGGCGCAGCGGGAGGCGGGCTTGGGGATCTCCGACAGGCACTCGGGGCAGTCGCGGGTCTTCGACTCGATCTTCGCGGCGGCGCGCTCCTTGAGGTGTGTGTACGGCTTCACCACCAGGAAGTAGATCACCGCGGCGACCATCAGGAACGAGATGACCGCGTTGACGAAGTTGCCGTACATGAAGTTGGACTGGCCGACCGTCACCTTGAGCGAGGAGAAGTCGGGCAGGCCGCCGAACGCGGAGATCAGCGGGGTGAGCAGGTCGGCCACGAACGACTGCACGATCGCGTTGAAGGCCGCCCCGATGACCACCGCCACGGCCAGGTCGATGACGTTCCCTTGCATGAGGAACTTCTTGAATCCGTTCACGGCAAGGAATCGTAGCCGAATGATTACGGTAAGTTAGTTCTGATGGTGATCGACAGGCGGGCGTGGGCTTGGGCCGTCGCCAGATCGGCTGCTTGGGTGGGGGTTGTGGCCAGCACGATCAACGTGCCGTCGCCTGTGTCGTGAGTTGTCCTTACCGGTGGGTTCGGGATCGACAGGACCGTGGTGTCCTGGGCGAGCTGGCGGGCCGGGGCGCCCTGGTCGTAGGCGGCCAGGAGGGTGATCGTGGAGCCGGGGGAGATGAGGGCCGCCGCGGCGGCGTCGGCGATGCGTACGGGGGTGGCGACCAGGCCCGGCGGAAGGCGGTAGGAGGCGAGCAGGCGGACGTCGGTGAGTGGCTCGCCCTTGCGCATGGGGGTGGCCAGGGTCTGGCCCGCCGGGATCGTGCGTACTGCTCCTGCGGGTGGCGGGGCGAGGGCTGCCGGGTGGAAGTCGGCCGGGTTGAGAGGGCCGGGGGACAGGTCGCGGGAGGCCACCAGGACCGTGGGGGCGAAGCCGGTGGGGCGGGTGGCGACGAAGGCCGCGATGACCGAGACGGCGGCGAGTGCCGCCGCTACGAGGCGGCGGCGACGGCCGTGGCGTGAGAGCCAGGACTGGATCACGGCAACTCGAAGGGCAGCTTGATGCCGTCCAGGGCCGAGCCGCAGGGGCAGGTGCGTTCTTCCGGCAGGGACTGGACGGTCTCCGCGACCAGGGTGCGCATGCGGGTGACATTCTGGGCGAAGAACTCCAGCACCTCGTCGTGGGTCACGCCCTGACCGGCTTCCACGCCGGCGTCGTGATCGGTCACGAGGGAGATGGACGTGTAGCAGAGCGCCAGCTCACGGGCCAATATCGCCTCGGGGAAGCCGGTCATGCCCACGATGGACCAGCCGTTGCCCGCGAACCACTGCGACTCCGCCCGGGTCGAGAAGCGCGGGCCCTCGATGACCACCAAGGTGCCGCCGTCCACCGTTTGCCAGTCGCCGGCGCGGGCCGCCGCCACGGCCGTGGAGCGGCCCGTCGGGCAGTACGGGTCGGCGAAGGAGACGTGGACCGCGCCGTCGACGTCGTAATAGGTCTGAGGGCGTCCGGAGGTGCGGTCGACGAGCTGGTCGGGGACGACGATGGCGCCGGGGCCGTACTCGGCTCTCAGTGAACCTACGGCGCTGGGCGCGACCACCTGGCGCACGCCGAGCGAACGCAGTGCCCAGAGGTTGGCACGATAGGGGATGCGGTGCGGCGGGAAGCGGTGATCTCGCCCGTGTCTGGGGATGAACGCCACGGAACGCGAGCCGATGCGCCCGACCGTGACGACATCGCTCGGGGGGCCGTAGGGAGTGGCGAGCTCGATCTCCTCTGCGTCGTCGAGCAGGGAGTAAAAGCCTGAACCGCCGATAACGCCGATATCTGCGCGAGTGACCATGGCGCAGAGAGTAGCCGGAGCGGTGGTGGGCGGGGTGAACGCGAACGGCGTTCTGTGGATAACCGGGGCGCGTGGCGGGTGGCTGTGGATAACTCGGTTGCAGGGAGTGGGCACACCAGTACGAAGAGTAGGATCGCCGCATGCGGCAACAGGGCCTCGGGCTCATCATCCTCGCGCTCATGCTCGGCATGCTGCTGGCGGCGCTCGATCAGACGATCGTGTCCACGGCCCTGCCGACGATCGTGAGTGACCTCGGCGGGCTGGAGCGACTGTCATGGGTCGTGACGGGTTACCTGCTGGCCTCGACCGTCTCCACGCCGCTCTGGGGGAAACTCGGCGATCAGTACGGGCGCAAGAAGCTGTTCATCGGGGCCATCTGCATCTTCCTGGCGGGATCGGCGCTTTGCGGGCTGAGTCAGAACATGGGGGAGCTCATCGCCTTCCGTGCCGTTCAGGGGCTTGGCGGGGGCGGGCTGATGGTGCTGGCCCAGGCGATCGTGGGGGATGTCGTCTCCGCGCGGGAGAGGGGGCGCTACCAGGGCTTCTTCGGGGCGGTCTTCGCCGTGTCCAGCATTGTGGGGCCGTTGCTCGGCGGGGTGTTCGTCGACCACTTGTCGTGGCACTGGGTGTTCTACATCAACTTGCCGCTGGGAGCGGTGGCGCTGTTCGTGGTCGTCGCGGTGCTGCCGGGGGACGACACGCGTACCAAGCATACGATCGACTACGCGGGTGTGGTGCTGCTCGGCGCGGCGACGTCGTGCCTGGTGCTGATGACGACCTGGGGCGGCACGACGTACGCGTGGACCGATCCGGTCATCCTGGGATTGGCAGGGGCGGCGGTGGCCCTGCTGGCCGGGTGGGTGCTCGTCGCACGGCGGGCGGCCGAGCCGGTGCTGCCGCTCGGGCTGTTCCGGGTGCGGGCGTTCGCGATGTCGTCGGTGGTCGGGTTCGTGGTGGGGTTCGGGATGTTCGGGGCGCTCACGTACCTGCCGCTGTTCCTGCAGGTGGTGCATGGGGTCAGCCCGACGTTGTCGGGGGTGTACCTGCTGCCGATGATGGCCGGGATGCTCACCATGTCGATCGTGAGCGGGCAGATCATCTCCAAGACCGGGAAATATCGGTTCCTGCCCATCGCGGGGACGGCTGTGGCCACCGTGGGGATGTTCCTGCTTGCGACCCTAACGGAGGGGAGCAGTCTGCTCGCGATGGGGGCCTACCTGCTGGTTCTCGGGGTGGGGCTGGGGATGACCATGCAGGTGCTGGTGATCGTGGTGCAGAACGCGGTCGACTTCAAGGATCTCGGCGTGGCCACGTCCGGGGCCACGTTCTTCCGGTCGATCGGGGGGTCGTTCGGGGTGGCGACCCTGGGGTCGGTGTTCGCGGCCACCTTGAACGACGACCTGCGGGAGGTGCTGCGTGGCGCGCGGCTGCCGCCCGGGTTCGATCCGGGGAGGATTCAGGAGGATCCGACTGTCATCCAGCGGTTGCCGCGAGGGCTGGCGCAGGGGTTTCTGCATGTGTACGCGGATGCGATCGCGGCGGTCTTCCGGGTGGCGGCACCCGTGATGTGCGGGGCGTTCCTGCTCAGCTGGCTCATACCGCAGACGCGGCTCAGGGAGACGACGAAGGCGGCGGATCTGGGTGAGGGGCTGGGGGCCACGTCCGCGGAGCGGTCGTCGCTGGCCGAGGTCGAGCGAGGGCTGGTGCGGATGGCCGATGCGGAACTGCGGCGGGGGTATTACGACCGGCTCGGGGTGGTGGCCGGGTTGGAGGGGATTTCGCCGCAGGGGGTGTGGGTGCTCGCCAGGTTGGGCGGGGAGGGGTGGGTGAGGGCTGAGGACCTCGCCGAACGGGCCGAGGTGAGCAGGGAGTACGGGCGGCCGTACGTTGATCAGCTCGTGGCGGTGGGGCTGGTGCGGCGGTCGGACGATGGAGACCTGTTGCGGCTCACGGAGGAGGGGGAGGAGGCGGCTGTACGGCTTCTGCGGTGTGCGTGTGAGGGGTTCAGGCGGTTGGTGGCTGATTGGGGGCCGGATCCGCAGCTTGAACGGCTTGTTGATCGGGTCGCACCGGAGCTGCTCGGGGCGCCGGTTGATCGGCCTCCTTAGAGGTGGCCGCTGATGGGGGCGTAGAGGCTTCTCCCGGTGTCGTACGGGCTTGAGGGAGGTGGGGTATCAGGCCGTGCGAGTGCCTTGGGTGAGGTGTGCTGTCGCATGTCGTGTTGGGGCGTCGGCTGGGTGCGCTGTCGCGTGTCCTGTTGGGCGTCGGCGGGGTGTGGGGTGCGTGTGGTTGCTGGTGCGGAGTGCCTGGGGTGGGGTGCCTGGGGTGGGGTGCCTGGGGTGGGGTGCCTGGGGTGGGGCACGCTAACGCATGTCGCGCTGGGGCGTCGGCCGGATGTCCGCCGGGCGTGGGGTGCGCGTGGTCGTGGTGCGGGGCGGCGGTGGTGTGGGCTTGGCCGCGCATGCCGCAGCGTGCCTTAGCCGGCGTGCCGGATGCCGTGCTGGTCGCGGGTGAGGCCGAGTACGACGTGATGGCCGAGTACGACGTGATGGCTGAGCGCGACGTGATGGCTGAGTACGAGCTGAACGCGACGCGATGGCTGAGCCGCCACGTGATGGGTTAAGCGCCAAGTGCTGGCTGCACGTGCTGCTGAGCAGCACGTTGCCCTGACTGCTATCCGTGGCGCGAGATGAATGTGCGCGGGGCGGGCGGCGGTGGCGCGGGCTCAGCACTGTATGCCGCGGCGTGCTTCTGCCGGTGGTGCCGGGTCGTGTCCTGGGGCGGTGGTGGCTCGGAGTGGGCACCGCGTGCTGTGGCATGCCGGGCGGCCCGGGGAGTGCGGGCTGCGGTGTGGCGTCGCTGGTGATGCGGGCTGGGCGCCGGTAGCTACAGCCGTTCGAAGCGGTGGTGGCACATCTCGAACCGCAGCACGCCGTACGTGCTGGACGGGTGCCGCACGCCCACCGGGGCGGCGGCACACCTTGACGCCCGCTGGGGCAGCGGCACGACTAAACGCCCGCCGGGGCGGCGGGATGGCTCATGGGGCACGGCTCCGCGTCGAGCGGGAGCCGTGCGGATCAGCTGGACGCGGCGGCCGGCGCGGGCGACGTGGTCGAGCTGGACGACGAGCTCGACGAGCTCGAGTCGGACGACTTGCTCTCCCCCGACTTCGACGAGGACGAAGAAGAGGTCGAGGACGACGAGGTCGAGGACGACGAACGGTTGTCGGTCTTGTAGAAACCAGAGCCCTTGAACACGATGCCGACCGCGGAGAACACCTTCCGCAGGTTGCCCTGGCAGTTCGGGCAGACCGTCAACGCATCGTCGGTGAACTTCTGGACGACCTCGAGCTGCTCACCGCAGTCGTTGCAGGCGTACTGATACGTCGGCACGCGCTCCTCCTTAAACAAGCTCTAGCACTCGAGCGATGCGACTGCTAATGGTAACCGATCGGGTCAAACACCTATTCCAACCCCCGCTCTCCGTACCATCCGGCCAGCTTCCCGCTGCGGCTGACCGCGCGCAGGCGGCGTTCGACCTGCTCACGGCAGGAGGCGGTGGTGACCACGAGAAGCTGGTCGTCCGCACGGATGCGGGTGGTGGAGGCGGGCACGAAGGACTTGCCGTCGCGTACGACGAGAGTGACCTGGGCGCCGGCGGGCAGGCGGAGCTCGAAGATCTCCACGCCGTGCAGGCGGGAGCCCGGCGGCACCTTGACCTGCAGCAGGTCGGCCTTGAGCTCCTCCAGCGGAGCCGATTCCACGGAGAGGTCGTGGGCCTCGCCGGGCGCGGACACCCCGAGGACGCGCGCCGTGAGCGGCAGAGTCGGCCCCTGGAGCAGGGTGAACACGATGACGATCACGAAGACCTGGTTGAAGAGGTCCTTGGAGCCTTCGACGCCGGCCGCCCAGGGGATGGTCGCCAGCACGATCGGAATCGCGCCGCGCAGTCCGGCCCACGACAGGAACGCCTGGTCACGCCAGTTCACCCAGCCCAGCCGCAGGGCCCAGGCCAGCGCCGAACTGACCACCACGGAGAGCGGACGGGCCAGGAGCACCAGGATCGTGCCAATGATCAGGCCGGGCACGATGGCGGACGGCATCTCGTCCACGTCGGCCAGCATGCCGAGCATGACGAACAGGCCGATCTGCGCCAGCCACGCGGCGCCCTCCGCGAAACCCCTGGTCGCCGCCCGGTGGGGCAGGCGGGAGTTGCCCAGGATGAGCGCCGTCAGGTAGATGGCCAGGAAGCCGGAGCCGTGCAGCAGCACCGCGCCGCCGTACGAGACGAAGGTGAGCGCCAGTACGGCGATCGGGTACAGACCGGACGCGGGCAGGGCGACGCGGCGCAGGGCGTACGCGCCCGTGGGGCCGACGGCGAGCCCGACGGCCGCGCCGATGATCAGCTCGACGGACGTCTCCAACAGGAACGTTCCGAGCGTCGCGTGGGAGCCGGACGCGCCGCTGAGCAGGACCACCGCGATGACCGTCGGGGCGTCGTTGAAGCCGGACTCCGCCTCCAGCACTCCCGCCAGGCGCGGCGGCAGCGGCAGCCTGCGCAGCACGGAGAAGACCGCCGCGGCGTCGGTGGAGGCCAGCACCGCGCCGAGGATCAGCGCCGTGGTGCCGTCGAGGCCGAGTATCCCCTGGACGAGCAGTGCCAACACGACGATGCTGACCGTCACGCCCACGGTCGCCATCACCAGGGCCAAGGGGACGGAACGCCGCACATGGGACCAGTTCGTGGTCAGACCGCCTTCGGCGAGGATCACCGCGAGCGCCGACAGGCCGATCTGCTGGGCGAGCTGCGGGCTCTCGAACGGAATTCCGAACCCCGAAGGCCCCACAGCCAGCCCGAAGCCGAGAAATATCAGCAGACTGGGCAGACCGGTGCGATGCGCCAGCCGTACGGAGGCGATGGCCGCGATGACGATCGCGGCACCGACGAGGAGCCAGAGATCAAGCGTCATCTGGCTCCTCTCTCGTACCTGCGTTCACATCAGCCTAGTGAGTCCGGCGGGCGTCATGGCATAGCGGACCGTGCGGTCGTGCGGCTCCGATGGGACATCGTCGATCAGTTCGCCGTCGTGCAGCAACGCCACGGTGGGCACGTTCGGGCCGACGCGGGCGAGGGCCCGGTCGTAGGAGCCGCCGCCGCGGCCCAGGCGGATCCCCGTCCGCCGGTCCACCGCCAGGGCGGGCACGATCACGAGGGCGGCCGTGCGCACGGCGTCCACGCCGCGGCGGGTGTCCACCGGTTCCATGATCCCGAAGCGGCCGGGGGCGAGGGTGTCCGGCCCGTCGTACACCGCCCAATCCAGGTCATTGTCGTCACGGAGGACCGGGAGGATAACTGTGGCCCCATGTTTCCAGAGAGCGAACACCAGCCCGTGCGTCTCCGGCTCCGACCCCGTTGACCAGTAACAAGCCACCAGCCCGGCCATCTGGGCCCAGGGCTGTTCGAGCAGGTTTTCGCGAACCTTGATGGCGTTTGCGCGCAGTTGCTCGGGGGAGAGGGAGGTACGCGCCGCGCTCAGCTCGCGGCGCAGGTTCAGCTTGTCCACAGGTCCCTCCACTAGGGTCTACTCATGGCTGACTTCGACCCTGTGACGAAAGCCGTCGTGCCCGCCGCGGGTCTGGGCACCCGGTTCCTCCCGGCGACCAAGGCGACACCCAAGGAGATGTTGCCCATCGTCGACAAGCCCGCGATCCAGTATGTCGTCGAGGAGGCCGCCTCCGCTGGGCTCCTCGATGTCCTCATGGTCACCGGCAAGAACAAACGCTCCATCGAGGACCATTTCGACCGGGCGTTCGAGCTGGAAGAGGCCCTTGAGGCCAAGGGCGACGAGCATCGGCTGTCCCAGGTTCGCGAGCCCGCCTCGCTGGCGACCCTGCATTATGTACGGCAGGGCGAGCCGAAGGGGCTCGGCCATGCGGTGCTCTGTGCCAAGCACCACGTTGGTGATCATCCTTTCGCCTGCCTGCTCGGTGACGACCTGATCGACCATCGTGACCACCTGCTGCGGCGCATGATCGAGGTGCGTGACACGTTCGGCGGGAGCGTGATCGCGCTGATGGAGGTGCCGAAGGAGCAGGTCTCGCTGTACGGCGTGGCCACCATCGAGGCGACCGCCGAGGAGGACGTCGTCCGCGTGACGGACCTCGTGGAGAAGCCGCCGGCCGACGAGGCGCCCTCCAACTGGGCGATCATCGGGCGGTACGTGATCGATCCGGCGGTCTTCGAGGTGCTGGAGAAGACGCCGCCGGGGCGCGGCGGGGAGATCCAGCTCACCGACGCGCTGCGGACGCTCGCCTCGCGCGGCTCCGAGGAGGGCGGGCCGGTGCACGGCGTGCTGTTCAGGGGGCGGCGTTACGACACGGGCGACAAGCTCGACTACTTGCGGACTGTGGTGAAGTTCGCGGCGGATCGTCAGGATCTGGCGCCGGAGTTCGTGCCGTGGCTGCGGGAGTTCCTTGATGAAATCAGTTGACGCGCATCTGGCCGAGATCCTGGCCACTGTACGTCCGCTGGCCCCCCTTGAGCTGGAGCTGGAGCAGACTCTGGGGACGACGCTGGCCGAGGACGTGTCCTCACCGGTGCCGCTGCCACCGTTCGACAACTCGGCCATGGACGGGTACGCCGTCCGGGCCGAGGACTTGTCGGAGATTCCGGTCACCTTGCCGGTGATCGACGATGTGGCGGCCGGGTCGCTGGAGTTGCGGGCCGTGGGGCCGGGGCACGCCGTACGCATCATGACCGGCGCTCCGCTGCCCGCCGGGGCCGATGCCGTGGTGCCGGTCGAGTGGACCGACGGCGGCACCGTCTCCGTACGCATCGATCGCCGCGCCGAGGCCGGCAACGCGATCAGGCGGGCCGGAGAAGACGTGCAGACCGGCGAGGTCGTGCTCAAGGCCGGCACCGTGATCGGGCCCGCGCAGCTCGGGATCATCGCCGGGGTGGGGCGGCGGCGCGTCTGGGCGCGGCCGCGACCCAGGGTCGTCGTGATCTCCACCGGCGCCGAGCTGATCGAGCCGGGCGGCACCCTCCAGCCCGGCCAGATCTGGGATTCCAACAGCTACACCCTGACGGCGGCCGTGCGCGAGGTGGGAGCCGACGGGTTCCGTGCCGGGTCCGTCGGGGATGATCCGGGCATCCTGCTCGATCGGCTGGACACGCACCTGGTGCGCGCCGACGCGATCATCACCAGCGGCGGGGTGTCGATGGGCGCGTACGAGCCGGTCAAGGAGGCGCTGTCGCCGCTGGGCACTGTCCGGTTCGAGAAGGTGGCGATGCAGCCGGGGATGCCGCAGGGGTTCGGAGTCCTGGGGGACGACCAGGTGCCGATCTTCGCGCTTCCCGGGAATCCGGTGTCGTCCTTCGTATCGTTCATGCTGTTCGTACGGCCTGCGCTCGACAAGATGCGCGGGTTGCCCGGCGGGATGCCGGAGACGGTCACCGCGCGGACCACCGGGCCGTTGCGGTCGCCGTTCGGGCGGCGGTCGTACCTGCGCGGAGTGCTGGCGGCCGACGGCACGGTGTCGCCCGCGCACGGGCAGGGGTCGCACCAGCTTGCCGCGCTGGCCTCGGCGAACGCGCTCATCGTGGTGCCGGAGGATGTGACCGAGGTGGAGGCGGGGGCTTCTGTGGAGGTGGTCCGGCTGTGAGCGAGCTGACGCACATCGATGAGACCGGGGCGGCGCGCATGGTCGACGTGTCGGCCAAGGACGTCTCGGCCCGCAGCGCCACGGCCACAGGGCGGGTGCTGCTGTCGGCCGAGACCGTGGCGTTGCTGCGGTCGGGGGAGGTGCCCAAGGGCGATGCGCTGGGGGTGGCGCGGATCGCGGGGATCATGGGGGCGAAACGTACGCCCGATCTGATCCCGCTCTGTCATCCCATCGCGTTGCACGGGGTGAAGGTGACCCTCGAGGTCGAGGACTGGGGGGTGGGGATCACGTGCCGGGTCAAGACGGCCGACCGTACCGGGGTCGAGATGGAGGCGTTGACCGCGGTGTCGGTGGCGGCGCTGGCGCTGATCGACATGGTCAAGGCTGTGGATCCGGGTGCGGTGATCACTGACGTGCGGGTGGAGGAGAAGCTGGGCGGGAAGACGGGGCGGTGGGCGCGCGATCAGGCTTGAGGCACCTGGGCGGGAAAAGCGCGATTCACCACGGCTGCGGGGCCGCTGGTGGTCGGGCATGATGGGCCTGACCGGGGTGGTCGGGAGTGGGGCCGGAGGTTGCGGCCTGACCGGGGTGGTTGGAGCGGGTCGGAGGCTTGCGGCCTGACCGGGGCGGTTGGAGCAGGGCCGGAGGTTGCGGCCTGACCGGGGTGGTTGGAGAGGCAGACAGGAGCCGGGCGTGATGCGGGCGTTGGTTATTACGGTGTCCAACCGGGCGTCGGCGGGGATTTATGAGGATAAATCGGGGCCGTTGCTCGCCGATCTGCTCCGGCGGGAGGCCGGTTGCGAGGTCGTCGACGGCCCCGTCGTGGTGGCGGACGGCGAGCCGGTCGAGGGTGCGCTCCGTGACGGGGTGGCACAGGATTACGACGTCATCGTCACCACCGGGGGGACCGGGCTGACACCGATGGATTTGACGCCGGAGGTGACGTCCCGGGTAATTTCCCGGGAAATTCCGGGTATTGCGGAGGCCATCCGGTTGGCAAATCGCGAAAAAGTGCCGACCTCCGTGCTGTCTCGCGGTCTGGCGGGGCAGGCGGGCAACACCTTGATCGTTAATCTGCCCGGTTCGTCCGGCGGCGTGCGTGATGGCGTGGCCGTACTGGCTCCGATTCTGAGGCACGCCGTTGATCAAATCAGGGGAGGCGATCACCCGCGTTGACGGCGAATCCGATCGCCCTCCTTGATCCGTGGCGACATCGTGCCCGATAGGGGGATGATGAGAGATGTGGATCGACTTCGTGGCTGGCCGGTGACCCTGAATGAAGGTCCGGTAGGCCTCCGGCCGCTGCGGCTGAGCGACGTACGCGTGTGGCGCGAGACCAGGCTGCGCAACGCCGACTGGCTACGTCCGTGGGAGCCGAGCAATCCTGAGACCCCGCTGTTCAGGACCGGGCTGGGGCCGTACATCTCGATGGTCGGCGCCCTCCGCCGCGAGGCACGGCAAGGGCTGGCGCTGCCGTGGGTGGTGACGTACGACGGCCGGTTCGCGGGGCAGTTGACCGTGGGCGCCATTGTGTGGGGCTCTGCCCGTTCTGCCCAGGTCGGCTACTGGGTCGATGGGGCGCTGGCCGGCAAAGGGATCACCCCCACCGCGCTCGCCATGGCCGTTGACCACTGCTTTTTCACCACCGGTTTGCATCGGCTGGAAGCGAACATCCGCCCCGAGAACCAAGCCAGCCGTAGAGTGGTTGAGAAGCTGGGATTCAGGGAAGAAGGCATTCGGCGTCGCCAACTTCACATCGACGGAGCCTGGCGCGATCACATTTGCTATGCGCTGACCGTTGAGGATGTTCCCGGCGGGCTGCTCGTGCAGTGGCGTCGCGCGCGTGAGTCAGCCGCTCGCGGGGGTTCTCCCGTCGAAGAGGTTTGACGATCTCGCGACACACCGCACCGAATGCTCGTCAATCAGTGACACGCGGTCTTACGGTGCGTGACGTGAGCATATTGAAGGCGCGACGAGCACATCCGCGTCTTCGTGCTGCCTGGAGGTGGTCGTGAGCAGCGTCCTCCTCTATCTGGCCATCGTCGTCATGTGGCTGTGCGTCCTCATCCCGATGTGGCTGCGCAAGGACAAGGCCAACCTCGCCGAGCTGGCGGAGCTCGAAGAGTATTACACCGGCGAGCACCAGCTTCCCGACCTCGACAACCTGGCTCCGCCCGACTCCGACGAGGACGACGAGGCGCCGCCGGTGGAGGTCGAGAAGGTCGATGTCCGCCAGTTCCGCCTCCGGCGCCGCGCCATCATCGTGGCCCGCCGCCGGCGCCTGCTCTTCTTCACCGCCCTGCTGGTGCTGGCCTCCGTCGTGACCGCCGCGGTGAAGGTGATCCCGTGGTGGGGGGTGGCGCCGTCCGGGGTCATCATGGTGGCGTACATGGCGTTTCTGCGCATTGCCGTACAGGTGGACAGGGAACGCCGCGATCGGGTCCACCAGGCGCGCGCTGAGCGGCTCCGGCGGCTGCGGGAGCAGCGGCGGGCCGTCGTAGAGGCTGAGGCCGAGGTCATCGATCTCACGACGATGCATCAGGACGTTCTCTTCGATCAGTACGCCGAACCGCCCAAGCGGGCGGTGGGGGACTGAATGGGTGGCGCGAGGACTCTCGGAAGTTTGCTAATCTAGTCGAGTCCTTGGGGATGTAGCGCAGTCCGGTAGCGCACTTCGTTCGCATCGAAGGGGTCAGGGGTTCGAATCCCCTCATCTCCACCCGGGGCCGTTCTTGAAACGGCCGGACTGAAGTCGACGGGATCCCGTCTGATCGTTGAGATCGGGCGGGATCTTGTCGTTTCAGGGGTTTTCGAATCGGGTTCGTCCTGGGTTGGGAACTGCGGAACGGGCGCCTGGGAAGGCCCGGATGGTGTCAGGCCGCTGGTGGAGGACCAGGAACCGGCCGTTGGGCATGGCGAAGCCGACGGTGGGCTGGGTGCTGCGGCCAGGTGGCGGGTTTTGCGCTCATGGGGTGGGTGGTGGCCGACTCTGGCCTGCGGGTGGTGTGCCGTCGAAGGTCCCGGCCGGAGTCTCGGCGAGGGTGACGGGCTCGTCTTGGGGCTCGTGTATGTGGCGCCACTGATCGAGGAACTGGTCGTTGGCGACCGCGGCAGCAACGCGACCAGGATGGTCTGGGCGACGCGTCCGTGGGCGAGCCGGTTCTTGGGATCGTCGAGGTCGAGGTCGTGTCCCTTGATCCTGCCGTTGAGGCCCTCCGTCATGGCCCGGACGGATTTGTAGGTTCCGATCCAGGCGGGACTGAGGTAGGCCAGGCCATGGCGGAATTTGTCGAGGTGGCCGGCGCTTGCAAACCGTAACTGTAGATGGCTTTGCGGCTCGCGTGAAGAGACACATCTGCAACAGGCGCCTCACAGCCGAGCGCAGCTTCCGCCTTTGCGACTACACACCCGCCGGATGCTCACGGCGATGCTGCGTCCGTGGACCCAGTAGATCGCAAACCGCTTGTCGCAGCATGGGGATGAGCCGCCGTCAGCGAAGCATACGGTTCGTGAAGATGATCAGGAGCGGGAAGCCCGCGCCCGCCTTGGACGAGTTCATCCCGCCTGGGCCTATTCGGCGGGATCGTCGTGGGCATCGAGCTCCATCCCTGCCACTGGATGGAATGACGATGACAGCCGAGACAGCGGCAAACGAGGGAGAGACTATGGGCTGGTGGGATGTGAAGGACGATGCGGAACGGGAACGGTGGGAGTTTGCGCCGCTGGTGAGCGTCGGACCACTGCGGTTCGGGACAAGCCACGCCGACGTGGCGCGTGCGCTCGGCAGGTCCCCGGAGGATCTGATGCGACGCAGCAGCGAGCTTGATTTCAAGCACGAGGGGGTGCAGCTGTATTTCGACATTCACGAACTCTTGGCTGGTATCGCGATCGACATGCGGACCGGCCCGCAGGTGACTCTAGACGGCACTGAGCTGGTGGCGCGGGTGCCATCGGTAATGGAGGAGTGGCTGGAGAACTACCTCACCGCGAAAGAACTGCCCTTCTACTACTTCGGCAACTACGAGCCTGGGTCAGTGGACCTGGGGTTCATCCTGCGCGTGCAACGTGCCGACGATCGACTCCTGACCCGCCCGCTCTTCCTCAACGAGGCATGGGCCGACGACACCGAGCGGATCCCGAGGAACGAGTGGGCGATCCACTGACCGTGGTGAACCTGTGATCTCGAGTGCGGCCAGGCGGCCCCGAACGGCTAAACCGGAGTGAAGTCCGAGCCCGCAACGCCGTTGGCCAAGTCGGCGGGTCCTCATTATGCTCTCGCCGCACCGCGGTCCGACACCACACCCATCAATAATCTCCTCACACAGCTCACGCCGTGCTGCGTCCTCGTGACTCTTGCCCGGTTGGAGACGACCGCGGTTGCAGGGCGAGGGGCAACCAAATTTTCTTCAGGCCAGAGCTCGCGCGGCAGGTGTGGGAAACGATCATTTTCCCTTCGGGAAGCGATCTTTCCCGCCCCGCTTGCACCCCAGGCCAGCCCTATTCGTGAACACCTCACCCAGGGCCGTTCTTGAGACGGCTGGACTGAAGTTGACGGGATCCCGTCTGATCATCGCGATCAGACGGGATCTTTGTCGCTTCAGGGATTTCCGAAGCGGGTTCGTCCTGGTTCGGGAGCCGCGGAGCGGGCGCGGATCTGTCCGGTCATCCGGCCGCCGCCGTCGTCCAGGCCATTGCCGCGGCCCTGCAAGCAGTGATGGCCGAGCGGGGGCTGAGTTTCCGTCGGCTGGCCGAGGTCAGTGGGGTGAACCGGCAGACCGTCAACGACGTGAATGTCGGGCGATGTTGGCCGGATGTGGCCACCATCGCCAACTGGAGGCCGGTCTGGACGTTCGGCTGTAGCCTGCTTCGCCCACCGGGACCGGTGGAAGCTGACCCGCGCCGAATCCCTTCTCGCCCTGGTGAGGGCATCGTCGATTTTTCCCGCCCTCGCCCTGGTGATCGCAGGGCAGGCGAAATCCAGGCTCGACGGCTCCCCAAGAGGCTCCATTCGAGTTACTCCCGGGAGTGCGCGAGCCGCTGTCAGTTAGAACCTGGAGGGTGCTCACGCAACCTCGGGTGCTGCCGAGGGCCTGATCTCGGCGGCACCCTGCTCGTCCGGCCCGGCGCCCACGACCGTCGTTGAACGCCTGACCAGCGATGTGTCTGTGCTCTATGCCTCGTCGTTGGCGACTCCTCCCAACGCGTGGCCATTGATGCCCGCGGCGATGGAGAACAGGCCCGGTTCGTGCTGGGTCGGCCAGTCCAGCGCCGTCAGCCGGTTGAGCCGTGCCCGGGTCGTCTCCACCCGCCCCCGCGCGTCGGGCCCGCCCAGCGCTTGAGCCATTTGCTGGCCTCAAAGACTGCAAGGTCCCTGAAGGGCCCCTTCAGGACCCCAGCAACGGCGCCGACGATCAACCAGCGGCAGATGCCCGTGAACACTTGAGGCTCTTGTGACAAGACACAGATGACATCTCGAGGGGGTCCAGTGCTGAAAATAGATCATCTATGGTGACCGACACGTCGCCACTGGTGGTGGACTCCGAGATCATCACACGTTCCCTCGATGATCCGGAGAAGTTCGCCGCCCTGTTCGACCGCTACGCCGCAACGCTTTACAGGTACATCTCCTTCCGGCTCGGCCCAGAACTCGCCGAGGACCTTGTCGGAGAGACGTTCCTGATCGCCTTTCGCAGGCGTCACGCGTACGACATCTCCTACCGCGATGCCCGGCCCTGGCTGCTGGGCATCGCAACCAAGCTCATCACCGGCCACCGCCGGACCGAGGTCAGCCGCTACCGTGCGCTGGAGCGGCAGAGTCCGGCCCAGCCCGTTGAGGGACCAGAAGAGGCGATCACTCGTGATCTGACCGCTCAAGGGTCGCGGACGATCCTGCTGAACGCGCTCGCGTTGCTGTCGCGAGGCGACCGCGACGTCCTGCTCCTGGTCGCCTGGAGCGACATGACGTACGAGGAAGCGGCCCGAGCGCTCGACATTCCGGTCGGCACGGTCAAGTCACGACTCAACCGGGCCCGGCGCAAGGTCCGCCACACCCTGGGTGGGGTCAACCCGTTGGAGGAGCACGATCATGGATGAACTGAAGACGCTCATCAAGGAGCTGGAGCATGAGCCGCCCCACTCCCTGGCCCGGCAACGACTCCGGCTCGCTCAGGAGGCGACCGCGGCACCGCTCGATCGGCGCCGGAGGAGGCTGCTTCCGTTCGGCCGGCACACTCGGCTGGAACGGCCGCTCCTGAGCGGGCGGCGGCTCGCGATGGGCACCGCTGTGGCGGTGGCCGTCGCGGTGGGCGTGGCCGTGCCCTCCTTGCTCGGTTCCGCCGAGCCGGCGTACGCCCTGACGAAGAACCAGGACGGATCGATCAACCTCAAGATCTACGATTTCCGGGACCCCGAGCGCCTCGAGAAGGAACTGCAGGATTGGGGTGTGCCGGCAGACATCACCTATCTGCCTCTCGGCAAGCGCTGCGGTAACAACCGGGCACCCTTCGTCGAGGGTGACGACTTCGGCGCGACCAAGGAGGAACTGTCGAGCAGTGATGCCGCCACGCAGGCCAGGCTTCGGGAGAGACTGCAAAAGTCGATCTCCTACCAGGCGATCCGTCCGCAAGATGGCATCACCATCTACCCTCGCCACATCCAGCCGGGCCAGATCGCGATGATCGAGGTCATGGAGAATCCAGCCACGCCCACGGTGGAGCGTCCCGGGGTCGCCTGGCAGTTCAGCGGGCGGCTGACGACCGGGCCCATCGAGGTGTGCAAGGTCGTGGCGGATCCCTCGGCCAACGACATCGGCGACGCCACGCCACCGCCCGGCAGTTGATCCACACCCCGCGCCGTGATGTCCGGCCAGAAATCGGTTCGGCTGGCACGGTCGTGGGGCGGACGACCCGGCCAGGACACAAGCCGCACCCTCCACCGCAGGTCGTGCCTACTCGTGAACGCCCCACCGGGGCCGTTCTTGAGACGGCTGGACTGCGGTTGATGGGATCCCGTCCGATCATCTGTATCGGACAGGATCCCGTGCTTTCCGAGCCATCTCCGTGGACGCTGGATGCTCATGCACCCAGGCCGCTGCCCGGGCTCCGTCCCGCGGCCACGAGCAGGCCATCGGCGGCTAGACCACGCTCGTTACCGTCGACCCGAACAAGTCACGCGCCTGTCGCGAGCCCCCTGCCCGCCACCGGCACCTCGGGCGCTTGACCGAGGCACCGGACGACCACGACCAGGCCGCCGGCCTCCTGCGATCGCGGCAACGTCCGCGTGGACGTCAAAGAACTGGACGGGGGCGTCCAGGTCTCCGTCCTGGTCGGCCGACGCGTTGCGGGACACTTCCGCCGGCCTGGAGTCGGCTGCGACCGCGGCGGGCAGGGCCGCCTTGGCAGCCGGAATGCCGTTGTCCTCGGCCAGGAGCCGGCCCGGAAGCCGGCCCAGGAGTCGGCCCAGGAGTCGGCCGCGCGGGCACCACAGGCGGGGATCGGACGGCGCGGGTGCCAGGCCGGCCCTGACGCCGCGCCGGATGTAAACCCCGTAGCCCATGCCGCGCCGGACGTAGACCCCGTAGCCCATGCCGCACAGGAACCCGGCCTGGTTCACGTGGACGTCGACGGCTCCATCCCCCGTGCGGACCTCGAAGGATCCCAATACGTGAAATCTCATCATCTGCCCCCTCTTGTTGCGCTTGAGATCTAAGGTCTAAGGCGGCCCAGGGATGTCCGAAATAGCCCTCCGTGGGTTCAGGACAACGCGGCGAAGACTCCGGACAACAAGAGGTGAGAGCACATTGGGACGGCCCGAACAGCCGGTGGATCCGTTGGCCGGTCCCGTCGAAAGGCTCGCCTGGGAATTGCGCCGGCTCAGGGACGAGGCCGGGCGACCGAGCTACCGCGTACTCGCGGAGCGCGCGCATTTCTCGCGGAGCACTCTCGCCGAGGCGGCCACCGGGACGCGGCTGCCCACCCTTGAGGCGACACTGGCGTACGCCGTCGCCTGCGGTGGCGACGCCGCCGAATGGGAGCGGAAGTGGCAGTCGGTCGCGGCCGAACTCGAACGGTCGCAGCGCCGTTGCCCTTACCCCGGCCTGCTCCCGCTGGACGTCGACGCCGCCGACCTGTTCTTCGGCCGGGACGACCTTCTCGAGGTCCTGCTGAAGGCCGTGAGGCAGGGGCCGCTGACAGTGGTCCGCGGGGCCACCGGCAGCGGTAAGTCCTCGTTGCTGCGGGCCGGGCTGGCCGCGCGGCTGACCGCCGGCGGAGCTGCCGTCACGCTGCTCACTCCGGGTGCGCACCCGCTGTCCCAGTTGCACGCCTCCGATGTCGACGGCTCCGACGTGGTGATCATCGACCAGTTCGAGGAGACGTTCACGCTCTGCGCCGACGTGCAGGAGCGCGACGGCTTCCTCGACGCGCTGAGCGAGCTCGTCAGCGGTCAGGACGGCCCGGCGCTGGTGATCGGGATCCGCACTGACTTCTACGAACGCTGCATGTCGCACGCCGGTCTGGCCGAGGCCCTCCTCGACAGCGTTCACCTGCCGGTCGGCCCCATGTCCGAGCAGGAACTGCGCGCCATCATCACCGAACCCGCCGCCCGGGCGGGGCTGCGCGTGGACCCGGATCTGGTGGTCACCGTGGTGGCCGAGGCCGCCGAGCAGAAGGGGGCGCTCCCGATGGTCGCGCACGCGCTGCGCGAGACGTGGAGCAGGCAGCGGGGAGACACGCTGGCGCTGGCGGACTACCGGGCCGTGGGCGGCGTGTCCGGCGCGATCGCGCGGACCGCTGAGCACCTGTACGCCGATCTGGAAGCCGACCAGCAGCGGTTGCTCCGCGCCGTGCTGCTGCGGCTCGTCGTCCTGGGCTCGGGCAGCTCCGACACCCGCCGTGGTCTCGACCGGGACGAGCTTGCCGGCATCGGACCCGCCGGCGAGCTGGACGCGGTTCTCGACCGGCTCGCCGCCGCCAGGCTGATCGTCGTGGACCAGGACCTGATCGACATCGCGCATGAAGCGCTCCTCACCGGCTGGCCCCGGCTGCGGGAATGGCTCACCGCCGACCGTGAGACCCTTCTGCGCCACCAGCGGCTCACGTTCGACGCGGCCGAGTGGGAGCGCAACGGGCGCGGCGAGGACTATCTGTACCGCGGCACTCGCCTCGCCTATTGGGACGGCGAGGCGAGCTTCGTGCCGCCGAACGAGCTGGAGCGGACCTTCCTGGCGGCCTGCCACTCGAGCGCGGCAGAGCGCGGCCGAGCCCGCCGCCGGACCCGGCTCGCCTTCGGCGGACTGTCGGTCGCTGCCGTCGCCGTCATCGTGCTGGCCGCACTCGTCCTGGTCCAGGCAGGCGACAGGGACATCGAGCGTGACCGCGCCACCTCGGTACGGCTGGCCGCCGAGGCACGCCGCCAGCTCCAGCAAGACCCGGAACTGGCGTTGCTGCTGGCGATCGAGGCGTACGAGGCGGAGCCCACTCCGGAGGCCGACCTCGTGCTCCGCCAGGCCACCGCGGACTCCCGGCTGCGCGGCTCCACCCCGTCCGGCCTGCGCAGGGTCACAGGAACGACGGCCACCCCGGACGGCCGGAAGATCGCGATCTGGGGCGCCGGGTCGGGCCCGGCCGGCCTGGAGATCTGGAGTCTGGACGGTGCCGCACCGAGCCGGGCCGGCCATGTGCTCCAGGCGGATCGTACGGACGGTATCCAGAGCGCCGCGTTCAGCGGCGACGGCCGGCAGCTCGTCACCGGAGGCTCCGGAGGAGAGCTGGTGCTGTGGGACCTGGCGTCCAGCGGTCCGCCCGTGGTTCTGGGGACCGTTGACGGCAGCGTCCACGGCGTCAGCGTCAGCCAGGACGGTACGGTGGCGAGCGCGCACAGCGACGGCGTACGCATCTGGAAGCCGGGACGGTCGAAGCCCGTCAAGCTCAGCGTCCCCGGCCGCGCGGTCAGGAGCGTCGCGTTCAGCCCCAGCGGCCGGCTGCTCGCCACCGGGGGCAACGGATCGCCGCTGCGACTGTGGGACATGACCGGGGACCGGCCCGTTCTGCAGCGCGCGGCCACGCGCGGCGAGCCGGAGCAGGCGGCCTTCAGCCCGCGTGGACCATGGGTCGCGACCGTCGAAGGCGACGTTCCCCGGGTCTGGGACGCGACGGAGACGCCGGCCGGTGACTGGATCCCGCAGATCGAGCTGGCCGGCCACGCCCCGAAGCTCAACGGCCTGGTGTTCACCGCGGCCGGGGATCGTTTGGCGACCTATGGCGCCGACGGCGTGATCCGCGTCTGGACGACGGGCAGCGACGCCGACCCACTGGTGTTGCGCAGCTCGAAGGGGGATCCGCACGGAGCGGCGTTCACCCCGGACGGGAAGTCCTTGGTCAGCGTCGATGCGGACGGCACCCTGCGGACGTGGGACGTCACGGCGGGCGACCCGGCACCGAGCGAGGGCAGACCCCTGGCGCTCAGCGCTGACACGAGCACGGTGGCGGTCAGCGCGGGGCCGACCTCACTCCTCAGCCCGCAGGACGTCCGCATCAGGACCTGGCGCGGCACGACCTCGGCCGAGGTGCGCGGCCCGCGTGATACCGGCTACCTTGTCGCGCTGAGCCCTGACGGCCGGCGGATGGCGGGCATCGGCCGGGCCGGGACCCTCAGCCTGTGGGACCTCACCACCGGCGGCGCGCCGGTCACCACACCCGCGCAGTTCCACGGCCTCCCGACCGGCCTGGTGTTCAATGCCGACGGAAAGCGGATCGTCGCGGGCGCCTTCCGCACCGAACCGCAGGTGTGGCAGGTCTCCCCGTCCGGCGGGCTGACAGCGCTCACCGGCTGGCAGACCCCGCCCACCGGCCGCGCCGACGGCGACGTGGCACTCAGCGCGGACGGCACGAAGCTGGCCGACGCCCGTGACGACCACACCGTCGTCGTCTGGGACCTGACCGGCAAGAGCGAGCCGAAGATCCTCCGCGGCCATGCGGAGGACATCACGGGCCTCGCCTTCAGCCCGGACGGGCTGCGGCTGGCCGCCGCGGCCGCGGACGGCGCCATCCGGCTCTGGGACCTCGACGGCCGGGGCGAGTCCGCGGACGTGCTGCACGGCGCCGAGAGCACCGTTCGCGAAGTGAACTTCAGCCCTGACGGCACCTGGCTGGTCACCAACGAACCCGCGGGCCACCTGCGGCTGTGGCGGGCGGCAGGCGGCGGCGAACCGCTGGAGCTGACCGGCTGGGGCGCGAGCGGCGGTCTCTCGGCGTTCAGCCCCGACGGTACGCGGATCGTCAGGGGGCTGAGCCCGCAGATCTTCCTCGGCCGCTCCCTGGTGACCGGTCTGGGCGGCAGCCTGGTCCGGACCCGCGCCTGCGAGGTGTGCGGCCCGGCCGGAACGGTGCTCGAACTGGCCAGATCACGCCGTACCCGCGAGCTGACCGCGGAAGAACGCCGCAGCCATCTCGGCCCGGACTCCGGGGCGTGACAGTCCGGCGTCACGGCCCGGGTGCCGTCGAGACCTTCGACGAGGTCGCTCCGGGCGGCTCCCTGACCCGGCGGCCACGTTGATCAGCGCGCTCCCGCGCTCAAGTGCTTGACCGAGTCGGGAGCTTGTGGGAGGTCCTGGGCGAGCAGGACCTCCAGCTCCTCCTCGGTGAGGAGATGGACGTCACACAGAATCCGAGCCGACTGGTGCCAGCGCTGCCGCGCCTCGTCCTGCCGTCCGAGATCGTACAGGGTGTCGCCGAGCCCCCACAGGGTGCCGGCCTCCAGCGCGCGGGCACCGGCCTTGTGATGGAGGTGGGCCGCCCTCCTGTACCCGGCCTCGGCCTCGACGAGCCTGCCGGCGCGCCGGTAGGCGTCGGCCAGCGTGTCGGTCGCCGTTCCCTCGCCGTAGGGATTGTCGAACTCCGCCCAGATCTCCAGGCTTCGTAGGCTGGCTTCGATCGCGTCGTCCAGCCGGCCCATCCTGATCAGCACCGCGGCCCGGCCGTTGAGGATCATCGCCTGGTAGTCGCGCAGGCCACTGGCTGTCGCTGCCGCTGTCGCCTCGTCCTGGGTGGCGAGCGCGTCGTCGAACCGTCCCAGCTTGCCGTACGTCGTACCGAGATTGTGGAGGGCGCCCGCCTTGCGCAGGGGCAGACCTGCTCGATCCCAGCACGCGAGGGCGCGCTCGAACTGCTCGATCGCGAGCTCGAAGCGACCCTGGTTCTTGTGGATGAGGCCCAGATGGTTGTGCCCGCGGGCTTGGCCCGCCCAGTCACCGGTCCGGGCGGCCACGCGCAAGGCGTGGTGATGGATCTCGGTCAGATCGGCGAGCCAGCCTCTGTGGCTGAAGGGTCTGTTGAGACTGGCGGCGAGGCCTTCCACCGTGACGGGATCGTCGGTGCGGCCGGTGGCCTGCCGGGCGACGGTGATGAGATTGTCGCGCTCCAGCTCGATCCAGTCGATCGCCTCCTGCGGTGTGTCCAGGCGAAGGCCCGGCTGGTCGGCGCGGAGATCTCTGACGATGGGAGAGGTGGGATCGAGCAGAAGGCTGGCCGTTCTGGCAGTGGCGAGGTAATGGTGCAACGCGCGGTGAGTCGCGGCCACCCGATCGTTCTCCTGGACGATGTCGTCCGCTTGTTCGCGGGCGTAGAGGCGGACGAGGTCGTGCATCCGGTAGCGGCCCGGCCCCGCCGATTCGAGCAGCCGGGCATCCAGGAGGCGGTCCAGCGCGTCCGCCACCGTGCGCTCGGGCCGATCAGCGAGAGCGGTGGTGGCTGCCGGCGTGTGGGTGGGCGTGTCGAGAAGGCCGAGCAGGGCGAACAGATGGACGGCGTCCTGGCCGGCGGGCTCCTCCTGGAGGTGCTGGAGGCTGACGGCGATGCTGGCTCGGACGGCCAGGTCGGCATGCTGCAGCGTGTCCAGGCGGCGGGTGGCGTCGGCGAGCCGGTCGGCGAGATAGGACAGTGTCCAGTCGGGGCGGGCGGCCAGACGCGCCGCCGCGATGCGCAGGGCGAGGGGCAGGCCACCGCAGAGCCGGACGATCCGCCCGGCAGCCTCGGGCTCGGCGTGGACCCGGCCGGGGCCGGCGATCCGGGCCAGCAGCGCGGTGGATTCGGACGGGTCGAGTTCGGGCAGGTTCAGCTGGCTCGCCCCGTCGACCGCGGTGAGAACCTGCCGGCTCGTGATGACGACCGCGCACCCCGGCCCGGCGGGAATGAGCGGGCGGAGCTGGCGGGTGTCCAGGGCGTTGTCGAGGATGAGCAGCACGTGCCGCGCCGAAGTGAGTGATCGGTAGCGGGCCGCCGCCTCGTCCACCGTGGTCGGTACGGCGGAGCCGTCCAGGCCGAGCGAACGTAGGAGCCGGCCGAGCGCCTCGAGCGGCGACAGCGGCCGGAGACCGTCGGTGGCGCCGTGCAGGTCGATGTAGAGAACGCCGTCGGCGTAGCGGTCGGCGACGGCGTGCGCCAGGTGTACGGCCAGCGCGGATTTGCCGATCCCGCCGGGACCGCCGATGGCGACGATCGCCGGCATGCCGGCTTCCGGGGTGGTGAGCGCCTTGTCGAGCCAGGCGAGCTCGACGTCGCGAGCGGTGAAGGCGCGGGTGTCGGCGGGCAGCTCGGCCGGGGCGACGGAGTCGCCGAGTGTGGCCTCCTGTGCCGGAGTGGTCAGCTCGAGGACGGGATCGCGAGTGAGCACCGCCTGCTGGAGCCGGCGCAGCTCGGCACTCGGCTCGATCCCGAGCTCCTGGATCATGACGCGGCGAGTCTCCTGGTAGAGCGCGAGCGCTTCCGACGACCGTCCAGCGCGATACAGCGCCAGCATCAGCTGCGCGTGCGGCCTCTCCCGCAGCGGGTGCGCCTCGATGTGGACGGTCAGATCCGGTATCACCGCATGGTGATCACCCGCCGCCATCCGCAGATCGACGTGATCCTCCAGAGCGGTGAGACGTTCCTCCGTCAGACGGGTGGCCTCGATCTGGGCCCACTCCGCCGACATGCCCGCCAGCGCCTCTCCCCGCCACAAGGCCAGAGCCTGCCGGAACAACCCGTCCGCCGCAACGATCTCGCCCCTGGCCCGGCCGGCACGCGCTTCGCGCACCAGCCTCATGAACAGGTGAGCATCGACGTGATCAGGTGGTACATCCAGGCAGTATCCGCCCGGCGCGGTCACGATGACCTCGTCGAGGGCCCGAGGCGCAAGGAACTCGCGAAGCTTCGACACCACGATGTGGAGCTGCTTCGGCGCCGTCGCCACCCGGTTCTCCCCCCACACATCGGTGAGGAGCTGGTCAGTGGTGACCACCCGGCCGGCGCTCGACGCCAGCCGGGTCAGCAGGCCGATCCGCCGGTTGCCGGTCAGCGGCAGCACGTCGCCGTCTGCCGTCAGCTCCCACGGGCCCAATATCTTGATCCCCAGTCCCATCGCATACCCTCCGTACCCCAGGATCTTGTTGTTCAAGGTGATTGCCAGGCCGAACATCATCGGGTAGCACGGCGGTCGGACACACGACATCAAACCGCCCCTCTAGTCTCATGGGGTCCGATGGCTTCAACCTGGGAAACGATCATCTTGGTTCCTGGCAAGCGATCTTCCGGTGAAGTCACCCCAAGATGAGGGGCGCTCCCTGATGGCTTCGATCGGCATGCCGGAGTCGGGGAGCGGCGAGACGAAGCTGTGCCGCATCTCGCGGGGTGTCCAGCCCTGTAGGTTGAGGCCGGCTCCGATTCCTGGCCGGCTGGGCCGCTGGCCTGTGCGGTTCGACCCGCGCCCAGTGGAAGGAAGCACGATCGGAGTAGGTTCTCGGCTGTGAGTGATATTCGCCTTCTCAGGCCTGAGGAACTGCCCCTCTGCCAGCGGCTCGAAAGTGATCGCGATTGGTCCACGGACGAGGCCAAATGGCGGTTGATGTTCGAGGCGGGCGAGGTCTACGCCGTCGATGCGGCCGACGGTGACGGGCTGGCCGGGTGCGTCGTGGTGACCCGTTACGGTGACTCGCTGGCCGGCGTGGGCATGATGCTGGTCGCCGGCAGGTACGGCAGGCAGGGGCTCGGCACCCGGCTGATGGAGCACGCCCTGGAGGTCGCCGGGGACCGCGTCGTGGAGCTGACCGCGACCCGCTTCGGGCGTCCCGTCTACGAACGGCTGGGCTTCCGGACCACGGGCAGCCTGACGATCACCATGGGGCCGATGCAGGGGACGGCGTGGCCGTCCGGAGCCCGCGAGGCCACACCGGACGACCACGCCGCGCTCCTCGCCCTGGACGCCGAGGTCACCGGGGCCGACCGGGGCAAGGCGCTGAGCGCTCTGCTGGCCACGGCCGAGCGTACGGTTGTTACCGACGGCGGCTTCGCCGTGGCCTGGAACGCCGGCCCGCACCGGGTCATCGGGCCCGTCGTCGCGCCCTCGGAGGAAGCGGCCCGCGAGCTCATCCTGGCCGCCGCCCACGGTGCCGACCGCGACGTGCGGATCGACCTGCTGGACGCCTACCCGGGCCTGCGCCCGTGGCTCACCGGGCTGGGGCCCGCCGAGGGGCCCGCGGCCCTGCCGACGATGGTCTACGGCGCCCACCGGCATCCGGGCGACCGCGGGCGATATGTCGCGCCTATCCTCATCTCGATGGGCTGACCGGACATCAGCGACGAACCCGAGTCGGGGTGCCGTTTTGTCATGAGGCCGAGCGAGCGGCGGCTGTCCAGGTTCTGCCCGTTGTTCGCGACGGACAGCGCTGCACGTCCGGTGCTGAACTGCGGGGCGCGGGCGGGCCGGGCGAAGTGGTCAGCGGTCTGGTCGGTGAAGGCGCGGTTCACTGCCCGTGCCGATCAGTACGGCGGGCGCAGCGGCGAGGTCGCTGTACATGATCGGCTCAATCGCGGGTCGGTCCTCGGCCGGGCGGGATGTTGTGGTTGAGGCGGAAGATGTTCTCCGGGTCGTAGACGGCTTTGAGTCCGGTCAGTCGCCGGTAGTCCGTGGCGTTGTAGGCGGAGCGCACCTGGGTGGTGGCGTTCTCGCCGTTCATGAAGTTGAGGAACCGGCCACCGGTGCTCCACGGCGCGAGCGCCTCGAACAGGCGCGCGTGTGCGGGCCGGATCTGGGTGAAGTCGGCGCGTTCCAGCCGGGACACCACGTTGAGCAGGTATCGCGCGTCGCGGTTGCCGATGGCGTTGTCCACGGCGGGCAGGTGGGCGAGCCTGCCGCCGAGGTGGCGCAGCTCGACGACGTGCGGCACCGGCGCATGGGGGCCTGCCAGGTCGAGGATGGCTTGCACGGCGGTGGCGTCGAGTTCGCCGAGCATGGCCGTGCCCGACTCGGCCGCGCCCGGTGCGACGGGGTCGTTGTAGATCGACCCGGCTTCGGCGTAGGCCAGCTCACCGAGGGTGTCGCTCATCGGGCCGATGGCCCGCAGTGGCGCCACCAGGCGTTCGCCGGCTCCGGGATCACCGGCCGCGCAGGCGATGCGGACATGGACGGTGTGACGGCCGCGCATCGGCTCCGGGATCGCCGGAACGTCCGGCAGGGAGATGAGCGCGATCGAGGAGTTCATCGTCTCGGGCACGGTGGCGGCCCATTGCAGGTAGGTGCCGAACACCTCGGCCGCCTTCTCGACGGGAAAGATCAGGGTTCCGCCGTACAGCGTGGTGACCGGCATCAGGTCGATCTCCATTCCGGTCACCACGCCGAAGTTGTCCCGGCCGCCGCGCAGTGCCCAGAACAGGTCCGGGCCGGAGTCCTGGGTGACGTGCCGCAGGTGGCCGTCCGCCGTGACGACGTCGAGGCCGCGTACGTGGTCGGCGGCGTAGCCGTAGGTCCGGGACAGCAGGGCGAGGCCACCGCCGAGGGTGTAGGAGACCGCGCCCACGCGCGGGGCCGAGCCGGACAGGGGTGCCAGCCCGGCCTGTGCCGTTCTGTGGATCACCTGATCCCAGCGGGTTCCGGCGGCCACCCACGCGGTGCCGGCGTCGGCGTCCAGGCGGACGGCGCTCATCCGCGCGGTGGTGATCAGCACTCCGCCCTCGGCGGCGACGGCGGCCGAGGCGTGCCCGGTGCCCTGCACCCCGACCGGCAGCCCGCAGTCGCTCGCGTAGGTGACCGCCGCCTGCACGTCGGCGGGTCGGGCGGCGCCCACCACCAGGTCGGGACGGTGCCGGCGGGCGGTCTGCCAGCCGGCGCGTTCGTCGTCGTATCCTTCGTCGCGGGGTGCGAGTACCGGGCCCATCACCCGATCGGCCAGCCGGTTCATGATGCCTCCTTCGCGCCGCCGAGCCGGGTGGCCAGGAACCGGCCTGCCCGCTCCAGCGCCGCCGCCGCCCCGGCCGATCCGTCGTCGAGCTGGAACACGTGCGGTTGGCGAGGAACCACCTCCAACGTCACCGCGACCTCGTCGGCCCCGGCACGTCCGGCCAGCCGTACGGCGTCGTCCAGCAGGAGCTCGCTGGAGCCGGCCTGGATCAGCAGGGGTGGCAGCCCGGTGAGATCGGCGAAAATCGGGCTCAGCTCGGGCGCCGACCTGTCGCTGCCGGCGGCGTACTGGCCGAAGAGCCATTCGAGGTCGGCCGGAGCGAAGAACGGGTCCACCCCGTCCTTGGACCGCATGCTCGCGCCGCTGAGGGTCAGATCGACCGCCGGCGAGAACAGGACCGCCGCCGCCGGCATCGGCAGGCCCGCGTCCCGGGCGCGCATCATGGTGACGACGGCCAGCGCGGCACCGGCAGAGTCGCCCGCGACCACCAACCGGTGCGGGTCGATGCCGGAGTCCAGCAGCTCGCGGTAGGCCGCCAGGCAGTCATCGGGTGCGGCCGGGAACGGGTGTTCGGGCGCCAGCCGGTAGTCGAGGGAGATCGCCCGGCCGTTCAGATGCCGGAGCAGCGCGGCGGAGACGTGCGCGGTGACCCGCGCCGACCCGACCACGAACCCACCGCCGTGCAGATACAGCAGCACGGGTCCGCCTGGCAGCACGGCGTCGCCCGTCGGGCGGGGTGTCGTGATCCGCAGCTGCAGTGCGGGCCGGCCGCCGAGTGTCGTCGCCGACGAGCCGACATCCGCAGGTAAGGGCCGGGTGAACATCGCCGCGAACTGCTCGCGCTGTTCGGCAATGGTGAGCATGTCGTCCTCCCAGGAATTAGTCAAGCGCCCTAACAGTCAGGCGACCTTACCACTGTGCCGGCTGATATTGTCAAGTCGCCTGACGAACTTGCCTGGAAGAGGGACCGCACCACGATGACGACGTCTTCAGAACGCCGGAAGCTGCCACTCCCCACCCTGCTCACGCAGGTCAGGGACATTGCGCTCGAGGGACTTCACCGGCGGCTGGCCGAGGAGGGGTTCGAGGGGATCCGGTACGTCCACGGCTCGGTCTTCCGGCACATCGACGCCGAGGGCTCGCGGCTGACCACGCTCGCCGAACGCTCCGGGCTTACCAAGCAGGCGATCGGCGAACTCGTCGGCGACCTGGAGGAACACGGTTACCTCGAACGGGTCGCCGACGAGGGCGACCGCCGGGCGAAGATCATCCGCCTCACCGAGCAAGGCAGGATGGCTCAGGCCGCGGCCGCCCGGATCCTCGCGGACGTCGAGCAGCGATGGTCACGGCTTCTCGGCGAGGACGTGGTCGCCGTGTTGCGGCGCGCTCTGGAACAGGTCATCGCGCTCGAAGCGGATGACACTCCGACCGCGTCCCGCACGCGGTAGGGGCGACGGTACGGCCCGGGTGCGCGGGCGTCTTGCCGTCGTGTGGCGAACGCCCGGCCGCCACACGAGCGCCGGCGACCGCCCGGCTGGTTGCCGCGGTGATGCCGCCCGCGCCTCCGGTGATCAGGACGTTCCGGCAGGCCGGGCTGGGGTGATGATGTCAGGAGACCTTGGACGAGGGGGCCGCCCAGGTGTTGCAGGAGGCCGGGTCGGCGGTGCGGAAGCCGGCCTTGACCCACCGCTTGATGTTGGCGACCTTGCCGGACTCGGGGGTGTCGCGGTAGAAGGACGACTCGACCCTCTCCCAGTCCCGCTTGGTCTTGCCCGGTGTCCGGGAAGGCCGAGGAGCCAGTACTTGCCGATCTTGAAGGGCGGCGTGCGGTCCCAGTCGCACGCAGGAGAGTGCCGCGATCTTCAGGGGCTTCACGACGGGTGAGAATAGGGCTTGCGTGGTTGGAGCGCTACATCGCTACCGGTTCGGCGCGGGCCCGTACTTGGCAAATGCCACGGCAGCTCGATCGGCTGAGCGGGAAGGTTCCCTTGCAGCAGGAGGTCCATCAGTGCGGGCAGGCCCGCCGGGACCACGAGCTCGGCCGCCGACCTCAGCTGCGGAACTGCCCACCACTCGAAACGGTCGGTCGTCTGACGTTCCTCGTCGTCCATGCCCGAGGTGTCCACCTTCAGGTCGCTGACGCGAAGGAAGAAATAGGAATCCACGGAGGTGAACATCTCGCCGCGTAGTGACCAGGTTCCCGAACTGGTCGCGACGACCGGTCCGAGAGCCGAAGGGGCGATGACGTATCCCAGTTCCTCCCGGAGCTCGCGTGCGGCGGCCTGATGCAGGGTTTCGCCGGGATCGACGGCGCCTCCCGGGGTGAACCAGGCGTAGAAAGGTTTCTCGACCTGAAGCAGCAGCCCGCGGTAGAGCAGGAGCCGATCGACGGAATCCACCAGCAGCACACGAGCGGTTGATCGGGAGATCCTTTCGGGCATGAACGTGATCATAAGACGATTCCGGCGACCGAAATTGACTGGTCGCGTCAGCGGGAATGCCGATGTAATCGGGCCATGCGTATCACCTCGGAAACCGTCGCTGATGGCATCCGCGAACAGCTCTTCACCATCGGAGACATCCCCGGGGTGCTCTGGACGCCCGCCGAGGGCTCCGGTCCCCGTCCGCTGGTCCTGATCGGGCACGGCGGCGGGTCGCACAAGAAGGGATGGGAGGTCGTTTCCCGGGCCTTCCCCTACGTCACCTCCTGCGGCTTCGCGGTCGCCGCGATCGACGCGCCAGGCACCGGCGACAGGCCGGAGCACCCGGAGATCCGGCGACTGGTCGCGCTCACCCAGGAACGAGAGGCCGCGGGCGAGCCCTTCTGGTCCGGCCCGGAGTGGCCCGCCCTCAACGAAACCGTGGCAGCACAGCTCATACCCGACTGGCAGACCACCCTGGACGCGCTCCGGAAACTGGACTCCGTCGGCGACAGCCGGCCCGTCGGGTACTACGGCCTGTCCCAGGGCGGTGAGATGGGCATCCGCCTCGTCGCGGCCGAACCTCGGATCACCGCTGCCGTCCTCGGCCTCGTCGGCAGCGACTGGCTCACCGAGACCGCGGCGCGGGTCACGATCCCGGTCGAGTTCGTGCTGCAGTGGGACGATGAAGGCAGTCCGCGGGATTCGGTCATGAAGCTGTTCGACGCGCTCGGCTCCGCCGAGAAGACCTTGCATGCCAACCCCGGCAGCCACTTTCGAGTCCCGTCCTTCGAGATCGACAGCTCGATCCGATTCTTCGCCCGGCACCTGGGTGGTCCCGGCACCGCGAGCGGCTCCTGACACCATGCCGATCAGCCGAGCACGCTCTCTCCGATAGGTGGATCAACGGTGCGGGCCCTGCCGGGCGGCGGTAACCTGCACCGGATCCGCACACGGGCTGCGCCGCGCGCGCAAACGTGTCTGTTTTGATGGCGCGGTGACAGAGCGGCGATTACCACAGGTGCGGGAGGTCTACTGGACGTTCGGATGCGGGCTCTCCCTCATCAGCGCAGTGCTGTGCGCGACGTTCGGCACCTTTCTCGACATTCACCTGGTGGCTCGCGCGCAGCTCTACTGCGCGGGAGATCTGAGCTCCGGGGAGCGATTCGCCGGCACCTTGTGGATCCTGAGCTGCTTCGCCGGGCCGGTGCTCATGATCCTGTACGACCTGGCCACCGAGGGCACCCCAGGCGATTGTGTCCTCCCACGGGGGACCTTCACCCCTTGGGCCCGTACGCCGTCATGAGAACGTGCACGAGGACGAGGAGAACGATCCAGAACATGGCACGCCTGGTCGGCGGGGGCCCGCCGCGCAGCAACGAGACGCCCAGGGGGATGAACGCGACGCACAGGCCGCCCACCGCGAGGAAGGACTGGGGCTCGGTGCCCTTGAGCGTGCCGAGCGCGAGCGCCGACATCAGGCCGAGCGCGACCGAGCGGCCCAGGCCGAGGGCGCCGGAGCGGTAGGCGCCGATGGCCAGCACGATCCAGCCGAAGAAGGCCGGTCCCGACATGGCCTTGAACGGGTGCCAGCTCGATTCCAGCCGTTCCCGGTAGTAGTGGTTGATGCCGTCGAGCACGGTCTGCGGGCCGAGGCTGTCGATCAGGTGGAAGGTCAGGTAGTCGGTGCCGTACTGGAAGGTGCGGGTGAACAGGCCGACGATCACCAGGCAGCCGCCCCACATCGCCCACAGCGGGCTGGTGGCGGCGATGCGCTGGGCCAGGGTCATGACCGCCGGCCACAACAGGACGAAACCCGCGGCGAAGCAGGTGTAGGCGGTCATGATCAGGGTGGGGTGCTGAGTGTAGGCGGTGAGCTGGTGCGGGACGAAGAAGTGGAAGGGGGAGCGCAGGAGGGTGCCCGTCATGATCAGGACGGGGCCGGCGATCAGCGAGACGGCGCTCACCCACCGTCCAGGGAACGGGGGTTGCCGGTCCAGGTTGGCTGCGGCGTTGGCGGCCCGGCGGTCCGCGCCGGTCTGCCGCCATCGGGTGATGCGGCCCTGAGGGGTCATGGGTTCGTGCCCGTCCTTGTCCGGAATGGTCTGGCTGGAGGGTGCAACAGCATGGTGGCGGGCGGCGGGGTGCGGGCGCGTCTGGCTCGGGTCGCATCTTCGGGCGGACGCCGGTGCTGCTCCTACGACCTCAGGCAGAGGCCGGAGGTCCGACCGTGGGCGGACGTCCAGGCGGGGATTTGTCCACGTATGACCACGGACGCCGCGCCATGGCAGGTCAACACCCGCGCCGGTAGCAAGGAGGCCCAACCGACCTCTGGAGGCAGCCGGCATGCACACGTACTCACGACGCGGGTTCGCCGTCGCCGCTCTGGCCTGTGCCGTGGCCGTCGCCGGGAGCCCGGCGCAGGCGGCGGGACTCCAGACGCGGGGCGAGCGGGTCGTCGACCAGGCCAGGAAGCGGTACCTCGTCCCGGACGCGAGCGTGAAGGCCGACGTCGACGTGCTCAGGAGCGCGTTGCGCGAGGTGAAGCGGGGCAAGAGCGTGACGTTCAACCTGAACGCGGGACGGGCGAGGATCACTCACGCGCTGGGCGTGCTCGGCAGGGCGAGCGACGTGGAGGCGGTCCAGGCGCAGTGGGCCGGGCTGGTGGCCGATCGGGCCCGCGCCGGGACGCCGGCCTACGCCGCCGGTGAGCGGCGGTTCTTCGGCGCGTTCACCACACCTCTGGCCAGGCTGGTCCAGAAGTACCCGAACTCGCAGGTCAAGTACTGGTTGAAGAACACCCCGCCGCAGGTGCTCGAGGTCGTCTTCACCGCCGCGACGCCTGACCTGCCGGCGGACCAGCTCTACACGTACGCGTTCCTGGAGGGGCTGGCCGACTACGTACGCGATCGCATCGGCCTGGGGAAGGACGACGGCGACCCGACGGACGCGCAGCTCAGGAGCGTCAGCACCACCAGCCCGATCTTCGGCTACGACTACCTCGGCACCGACCGCTTCTTCCTCGACATGAACGCCTCCAGGGTGCCCGGCAGGAACTTCCTGCCCTACGACCAGAGAAGGGTCGTCCTCGACACCAGGCGCAACGAGAAGGGCACCCTGGTGGAGTCGGCCCTGTTCCCCAACCTGACGATGGGGCTGCAGGGAGAGGCCGCCATGCTGAAGCGGCGCCGCGCGTTGTTCCTGGCCGACGTCAGGACCTACGGCTACGCCGCCCCGACCAGGGACGAGCTCGTCTACTGGACGTACGTGTACTACAACGTGGGGGAGTTCAACGGGCAGCTGAAGAAGTACGCGGGCAAGCGCAGGCTGGGCGACTGGATCGCCAAGGGTGAATACCCCAACTCGATCAAGGCCCTGGAGAGCTGGCGCATGCTCGGAGAGATGGAGATCTTCCCGAGGTGATCCGCCGGTCCCGGACGCCGGGCGGCCGTACAGCTAGCCCTCCCCGATCAGGGCCGTTCCGAGGGCGGTCGTCAGGTGCAGGACGTGGCGTCCGGAGCGTTCGCTGGTGACCAGCCCGCTCGCGCGCAGCACGCGCAGGTGCTGCGAGACCGCGCTGGGGGTGACGCCGAGCGCGCGGGCCAGGTCCGTCGTCGTCGCGGGCGAGCGCAGGGCCTCCAGCAGCCCGGCGCGTACCCGGCCGAGCAGCCGGACCGCGCTGCCCGCGGGCGCGCGCGTCCCGGCGGTCCACAACGTCGCGACCCCGCGTGCCGGATAGCGGACCGTGGTCTGCGTGGACGTCCTCCCCTTGATCAGGACGTGCGGCGTGCCGAGCGCGACCGGCATGAGGACCAGGCCGCCCGGGCCGCGGTCCACCATGCGCTCGGCCCGCCAGCGCGCCCCCTCCAGCCTCAGCCGGCCGTCCTGCCAGTGCAGGTCGGGATGCAGGTCGGCGAACAGCCGCTCGGCACCGCCCGCCGCCATCTGCCTGGCGCGGTAGCCGACGTCGGCGTCGAGCACGGCCCGGATCCGCGGCCAGTGCGGCGCGATGAGCCGGTCGTGCGCCGCGCGCAGCTCTCCGGCGACCGCGCGCAGCCCCGCCGCCGGCTGCTCGGCGAGCGCGGCGATCGGCGCGGGCGGGTGCTCGCCGAACACGCGCCGCAGGCTGAGCCGCACCTGGGACGCCGGTGTCCGCCGCAGCGCGGCCAGGTCGTCGTCGATGGACGCGCCCGAGCCGCGCGGAGCGGGGACGAGGAACTCCGGCCAGTTCGGGCGGTCGCTCACGATCAGCGGCCACGTGTGCGAGAGGTCGAGCGGACGCCTGGCGAGCTCGTCCGCCGCCCAGCGCAGCCAGCGCAGGTTGACCGGGTGGCGGTCGCGATCACCGAGCTGCTGCAGGGCGGACACGGTCTCCGACAGCGGCGAGATCGCGAACCGGGTCGCCGCCAGCTCGGCCACGCCGAGATCGACCGTCAGAGCCATGTGCCGATTATGTAGCGGTCACCTACAAGGTGTCGTGGCGGTGCCGCCTCGCCGGAAGATCGCGGCATGACGCAGAGCGAAGCGGCGCCGCGCCTGACCTCGGGGTACTGGCGGTTGTGGTGGGCGACGGGGATCAACAGCGTGGGGGACGGGGCGTTCGCGGCGGCGGTCCCGCTGCTGGCCGTCACGGTCACCCAGGACGCGCGGCTGGTGTCGGTGGTGTCCGCGGCGACGTTCCTGCCCTGGTTGCTGCTGTCGCTGCCGGCCGGGGTGCTGGTCGACCGCTACGACCGGGTGCGGCTCATGTGGCGGGCGCAGGCGATCCAGGCGGTGATCGTCGGGGTCATCGCGGTCCTGGTCGCGTTCGACCGGATCGACGTGCCGGTGCTGGCGGTCCTGGCGTTCGCGCTGGGCGCCTGTACGGTCGTCTTCTCCAACGCGGCGCAGGCCGTGCTGCCGGACCTCGTGGCCAAGCCGCTGCTGCACCAGGCGAACGGTCATCAGCAGGCGATCACCACGGTCGGCCTGCAGTTCGCCGGGCCGCCGGTCGGCGGGCTGCTCTTCGCCATCGGCGCGGCGTTGCCGTTCGGGCTGGACGCCGCCTCGTTCGCGCTGTCCGCCGTGCTGCTGGTGTCCCTGGCCCGGCCGGGCGCCCCCCGGGAGGGCGGGCACCCGCCGATGCGGGCGGCGATCGCGGACGGGCTGCGGTGGCTGGCCGGGCACCGGTTGCTGCGCATCCTCGCGGTCCTGCTCGGCGTGAACACCTTCTGCTGGCAGCTCGGCAACGTCTCGCTCGTCCTGCTGGCGACCCAGGAGCTGCACCTCGACGCGCCCGGTTACGGCCTGCTGCTCGCCGGCGCCGCCATCGGCAGCCTGCTCGGCGGGCTGACCGGCGCGCTCGTCGTCGAGCGGCTGGGCACGCTGCCCGCCCTGCTCGCCGCCCTCGTCACGAACGTCGTCACGTTCGCCGGCATCGGCCTGAGCCCGAACGCGATCGTGCTCGGCGCCCTGCTGGCCGTCACCGGTTTCGTCACCACGCTCTGGAACATCGTGACCGTCAGCCTCCGGCAGCAGATCGTGCCGTCCGGGCTGCTCGGCCGGGTGAACAGCGTCTACCGGATGCTCGGCTGGGGGCTGATGCCGCTCGGGGCGCTGGCCGGCGGGCTGGTGGCGCACACGTTCGGGGTGCACGCGGCGTATCCCGTCGCGGGAGCGCTGCGCGGGATCTTCCTGCTGGTCGCCCTGCCCGTGCTGATCCGGGCCATGCGGGACTGACGACGAGGACCCGCATCAAGGGATTTTTCCCCCTCCAAGCCACATTCAAGTCGGCTCCAAATCCCGGCTGGTGTGCTTCACCCCACGAGCCGCGGAACTCCGGCGCGGACGCGCTGCGGCTCGTACCTCGAAGGAAAGGGAGGGAAAGACATGAACAAGAAGATCGTGAACCTGGACGATCTGAGCAACGAGCTGCCGGTGATCGACGAGGCCGACCTCGGTCTCGTCTCGGGTGGCAGGCCGATGGAGCGCTGCTACCACACGAACGGCACCGAGGGCAGGCCGTCCGACGGCTGGGTGTCCGACTACTAAAGATCACTCGGCGTCGCGTGGGAGGGGCCCCGTGCTCCTCCCGCGCGGCTGAGGGGGGCACATGCTACTGATTCTCAGCGAACCCGGTGACACCACCGTCCGGATGGTCCTGCCCAAGCTGAAGGCCAGGGGCGCCGAGGTCGTCTGGTGGGATCCCGCCCAGTACCCGGCCGCCGCCCACCTGACCGCGCGGTTCGCGGCGGGCGGGACCGAGCTGAGGCTGGTCACCGGCGGGGAGGTCGTGGATCTCGCCGGGACGACGGCCGTGTGGAACCGGCGCCCCGGGCAGCCCGCCGCCGCCCCGGGCGTCACGGCCGGTGATCTCCGGGAGCGCGTGGGGGAGCTCTCGGAGTGGTTCCTGGAAGGGTTCTGGGACCTGCTGGACGCGCGCTGGCTGCCGGCCAGGCACCCGGTGCTGCGCCGGGCGCACAACAAGCTGGTCCACCTGGCCCTGGCCAGGAAACTGGGCTTCACCGTGCCGCGTACCGTGGTCACCAACGATCCGTCCGAGCTGGTGCCCGCTTACGAGCGGGCGGGCGGGCGGCTGATCGCCAAGCCGATCGAGTACGCCCCGTTCGAGCTCGACGGCGCGCGGCACACCGTCTACACCACCGTGGTGCAGCGCAGGGACCTGGCGGGCCGCGCGCGGCTGGCGCACGAGCCGACCATCCTGCAACCGTACGTCCGCAAGGCCGTGGAGCTGCGGGTCACCGTCGTCGGGCGGCAGGTCTTCGCCGCGGAGATCGCCTCGCAGGACTCGCCGCGCACCCGGGACGACTGGCGCCACTACGACTTCGACCGGGCCCGCCACAGCGTGCACCACCTGCCCGATGACGTCGCCCGCCGGTGCGCCGACCTGGTCGCCGCGCTCGGCGTGACGTTCGGCGCGATCGACCTGATCCTGACCCCCGACGGGGAGTACGTGTTCCTCGAGATCAACCCCAACGGCCAGTGGGCCTGGATCGAAGACCTGACCGGCCTGCCCATCGGCGACGCCATCGCCGACTGGCTCACCGGAGAAACGGATGCGCCATGACACAGTCCTCGCTCGGCCCGGCACTCGAGAGCGGCGTGAGCCTGCTCCGCGGCCTGACCCGCCGGCGTTCGGCGGTGGAGGAGGCCCGGCGTGCCGCCGCCGACTGGGCGCGGTCGTATCCCGCGCTCGCCGCCCAGCTCGTGAGCAACCCGCGGCCCGGCTCGCCGGTCGTGGACTACGACCTGCTGATCGACGACCCCGCGGGCGGCACGATCATGCTCGGCGTGCAGCCGGACGACGGCACGTCCTGGCTGGTCGATCACTCGACCCATTGGGCCGCGGGCAACCTGCTCACCGTTGACGGCATGCAGATCTCCATGCCGGAGGCGATGCTCATGCTCCGCTCGCTCACGCGTGCCGGGCTGTCGCCGCAGGAGGAGCTGGTACGGTTCTGCGTCCTGCGCAACGCCGCCGCCGGCGAGGAGGTCGCCCCGGACGACGTCCAGGCGGCCGCGGACGGCTTCCGCAGGCGGCACGGCCTCACCGGCCGGGAGGCGATGCTGAAGTGGCTGGAGCGGATGGGCATGAGCGCCGAGGCGTTCCACGACCACATGACGACGAACGCCAAGGACGACCGGTTCCGGGCCCGGAAGCGTGCCGAGCTGGCGCCCGAGTACCTGGCCCGCCACCGTGACCGGTTCGCGAGGGTGTGGGCGGCCTGGGTGGTGTCCGAGGAGCCGGTCGAGGTCGCCGAGCTCGACGGCTCTCTCGATGATCGCTGGGAGGTGCGGCTGAACAGGGCCCGGGCGTGGTCCGGCGAACTGCCCGAGCCGCTGCGAGCGGTGCCGGCCGGGGGCTGCGCCGGGCCGGTTCCCTTCGAGGGGCGGTTCCTGACGGGCTCGGTGCACAAGCGGGAGGAGGCCGTGGCGGACGCGGACACGCTGGCGGCGGCGGGAACGGCCGCCTTCGAGGAGTGGCTGGCAGACGCGGCCGAGCGGGCCCGCGTCACGTGGCACTGGCTCTGACCGCTCCGGCGCCGTCAGGGCGGGTCCGGGCAGGTCCCAGGGGCGGGCCGGGGATGTCCCCGATGGGCGGCGGGCGCGGGTTCCGGCACGCTGCTGATCATGAATGATCACGCGGTCCTCCTGGAGGAGGTGACCAGGACCTACGGGAAGGGCGCCACCGAGGTGGCGGCGCTCCGGCAGGTCAGCGTCGGGTTCGCGCGCGGGAGTTTCACCGCGGTGATGGGCCCGTCCGGGTCGGGGAAGAGCAGCCTGCTGCAGTGTGCCGCGGGGCTGGACCGGCCGGATTCCGGAGCGGTGCGGGTGGCGGGGGAGGACATCACCCGCCTCGGGGAGAAGCAGCTCGCGGTGCTGCGCCGCGACCGCGTCGGCGTCGTGTTCCAGGCGTTCAACCTGGTGCCGTCGCTGACCGCGTGGCAGAACGTCGTGCTGCCGAGCAGGCTGGCCCGGCGGCGGCCGGATCCGGCGCGGGTGCGGGAGCTGTTGCGCAGGGTCGGCCTGGAGGGGCGGGAAGGGCACCGCCCGGCGCAGCTGTCCGGCGGGCAGCAGCAGCGGGTGGCGATCGCGCGTGCCCTGCTGGGCAGGCCCGAGGTGCTGTTCGCCGACGAGCCGACCGGGGCGCTGGACCGGGCCACCGGGCACGAGGTGCTGGGGCTGCTGCGGGAGGCGGTCGGCGCGTTTGGGCAGACGGTGGTGATGGTCACGCACGATCCGGAGGCGGCGGCGCGCGCGGACAGGGTGCTGTTCCTGACCGACGGCCGGATCGTGGACGTGCTGGAGCGGCCCACCGCCGAGCAGATCGGTACGCGGCTCGGCGGCCGCCGGTGACGCTCGTGCTCGCTTTCAACAACGTCCGGGCCAACCGGATGGGAGTGGCCGCGTCGTTCGCTGCGGTGCTCCTGGCCGTCACGCTGGTGGCCGGGGGCGGCCTGGTCGTCGCCGCCGCGGCCGGCAGGGACGACCTGAACGGGGTCATGGGGCTGCTGGTGCTGTCGGCCGTGGTGTCCGGGTTCGTGGCGGTGTTCGTGGTCGCGGGCACGCTGAGCCTGCACGTGCTGCGGCAGCGCAGGACCTGGGGGCTGCTGCGGTCGGTCGGCATGACGCCGCGGCAGGTGCGACGGCTGGTCACGGCGGAGGCGCTGGTGGTGGCGGTGCTGGCGAGCGCGGCGGGCTGCGTGCTGGCCGTGCCGTACGCCGTGCTGATGGCCGGGTTCGTGCGGGTGACCGGGCTGGCGCCCGCCGGCGTGCAGGTGCGGGTGACGGCGGGGCCGTTCGTCCTGGCGCTGGTGGCCGGGCTGGTGGTGACGCTGCTCGCGGCCCGGGTCGCGGCACGCAAGGCGGTACGCGTCGGGCCGCTGGAGGTGCTGCGCGACAGCGCGGCACAGGAACGGCTGCTGCCCTGGCCCAGGGCCGTCGCCGGGGTGGTGGCGCTGGTCGGGGGCGGAGTGCTGGTGTTCCTGGTGCCGCGGCTCGAACCGGCCGACGCGGTGCCGGCCGGGCTGGGGGCGGCGATGGTGCTCTGCGTGGGCGCCTCGGCGCTGGGCCCGGTCGTGCTGCGCGGGATCGGCCGGCTGCTGGGGGCCGTGGTGGCCGGGCTCGACCCCGGTGCGGGGATGCTCGCCAGGGCGTCCCTGGTCGCCCAGCCGCGCCGGGCGATGTCGGCGGCGTCACCGGTGATGCTGACCGTGGCGCTCGCGTGCACCTTCCTGTTCGCCGTGACGACGTCCGACGTGGCGGCGGGCGTCACCCGTACGGGGGCGTCGGCGTGGGCCGCCCCGACCCTGGTGGGGTCGGCGGTGATCTACACCGTGATCTCGGTGCTCAACGCGACCGCGATGACGATGACCGAACGGGCCGAGGAGCTCAGGCTGCTGCGGACGGTGGGGACCGCGCCGCGGCAGCTCACCAGGGCGGTGGTCTGGGAGACGCTGATCGTGACCGCCGCGGGGGTGCTGATCGGAACGGGCATCGCCGCCGCCTGCCTCACCGCGCTCGGCCAGGCCGCCACCGGCCGGCCCTGGTTCGCCTACTCGCTGCCGCAGTACGCCGGGCTGGTGCTGGTCTGCGCCGCCAGCGGGCTGGCGGGCGCGCTGGCCGCCACCCGGCGGGCGCGTCGCGGCTCCCTGCTGCCCGATCGGTGACCGGCCCGGTACGGGCTCAGCCGGTGGGGGTTCCCGGAGCGGCGGGCCGGTCGTAGATCGCGACCGCCCACCTGCCGGTACGGTCGCCCACCTCGGCCAGGAGCCGTTCGCGTACCTCCGGGTTCATCAGCGCGCGGAGCTGGGCAGGCCCGTCGCAGTCCCTTCCCTTGCCGATCGGCCGGCAGCCCGTGACCTCCTCCGCCACCTTCCGGACCGGGGCGTCCGCTGGGAAGACCCACACCTGCATGGAGTGCGGACGCTCCAGCCAGTCAGCGGGCGCGGAGCGCTCGTCGTGGTGCCCGCCGGGCACGTTGCCGCACCGCGCGGCCGAGCCGCCCGGCTCACCGCCCTTGAGCCGTAGCACCGTGACGACCCAGGCCCCGGGATCGTCGCAGACCACTCTGTACCCGGTCGAGGTGCTGGTCGGGGTGAAGGTCACGGAACGGGCGCCCATCGTCTCGAAGCGTTCGGAGTGGATGAGGCCGAGGTCGAACCGCTCGGCCCCCAGCCGCACCTCGAACTTCTCCGGGATCTCCGGACCGGGCGGCTCCACCTGGGCCGAGTCCACGGGCCGCTGGGCGACCGGCGCCTCGCCGGGCCGCAGCTGCACGCCGGTCAGGGCGACCGCGGTGACGGCCAGGGCCGCCGCGCCGGCCGTCAGTGCCCGCCGGGTACGGCGGATGCGGCGGCCACGCCCGATGATCGTGTCGAGCCGGGCCGCCGCGCCCTCCTGCTCCCCGGCCCGCCCGGTCAGGAGCTCCCGCAGGTCGTTCTCGGTGTGGCTCATCGCTTGACCCTCTCCAAGCTCATGGTCTGAATGTCCGGATCGACCCGGAGACGGGCGAGGGCCCGGCTGAGCTGGCTCTTCACCGCTCCCAGCGAGCACCCGACGATGCCGGCGACCTGCGTCAGCGTGCGGCCCTCGTAGTAGTGCAGGACGACCACCGCGCGCTGGCGCGGGGACAGGGTGCCGATGGCGCTCCAGAGCGCGGCCTGGTCGTCCACCTCGGCCGCCGCGTCGCGCGGATCGGCGGTCTCGGGCAGCGACTCGGCCGGGACCTCGCCGCGCCAGCGCCTGCGCCACCAGGACGTGTGGGTGTTCACGATGATCCGGTAGACGTACGGGTCGGGGTTGCCCTCGATCCTGCGCCAGGCGAGCCACGCCTTCGCCAGCGCGGTCTGCACCACGTCCTCGGCCGTGCCCCAGTCCCGGGTGAGGAGGTACGCCATCCGGCACAGCCGTAGCTGCCGGTGTGCCACGTACTCGGCGAACCCGTCGTCCATCCGTCATCTCCGTCTCGTCGTCTTCCGGTGATGACTACCGGTTGGGACCCGGATTCGGATTACAGCGGATTTTCCAGCAGGAGCCGTTCGGTGATCGTGCGGTAGCCCACGGCCCGGTTGACCGCCAGCATCGGGAGGTTGCGCGTGTTGACGGTGGCCGTGATGGTGCGTACGGAGGGGAAGCGGGCGTGCAGCCGGAGGGTCTGCTCGGCCTTGATCCAGCGGGCCAGGCCGCGGCCCCGGTGCTGGGGGAGCACGGCGGTGTCGTGCTGGCTCGCCGCGGTGACCTCCGGGTCGTGCCGATCCGCCGCGGTGGCCTCCAGGTCGTGCCGGCCCGCGGCGACGGTGGTCACGGTGGCGGCGGCGACGTGGCCGGTGGTGCGGTGCAGGGCCGCCGTGACCAGCAGGTGCTCGCCGGTCATGCCCGCCTCCCAGGCGCGCACCGCGGCCCGGTCCCAGGCTCGGGGCGCCAGCTGGAGCGTCGCGCCGGGGGCGTCCAGGACGTGGCTCATCACCTGTCCGAACGAGTCCGCCAGCGGATCAGGGGCCGCGCCGTACCAGTGCGCGGGCTCGTAGCGGGCGGGGTCGGGGCACGTGGCGAGCTCGCGGCAGCGGGCCAGGACGTCCTCGTCGAGCCGTTGTTCCTGCAGCTCCAGACGGAGCAGCTCCCGCACGCCGCCCCAGGCCCGGGCGAACGCCTCGCCGGGCCCTCCTGCCGGTGCCGTGGCCTGGATCCGCTCGCACCCGGACGTGCGCGCGTCCGCGGCGACCCTGGCCAGCAGGGCGGTGCCGACCCCGTTGCGGCGGGCCGGCGGGGCCACGAACAGGCGCAGGAACCCGATCCGGGCATCGTGCGCCTGGCGCCGCAACTCGGCGGCACCCACGATCCGCGCACAGGCATCGTTGAGGGTCCGGCTGGCCGGCGTGTTGGCGCGGGCGGCCCAGCGCAGCGGGCCGCCGTCTCCCTCCTCGGCGAGCAGCCGCGCGGCCAGCGCGCCCGGCAGGGCCGGGTCGCCGGAGACCTCGCGATGCCCTTCGCCGAACACCGCACACCAGTCGCGCAGCTCCACCGCGCTCGCCAGCCGCGGCACGAACCCCGCCACACTCATGACGCGAGCAGGGCCCGCACCCGGCCGGGCGTGTGCCCCAGCTCGGCACGCATGACCCGGGTCAGGTGGGCCTGGTCGCTGAAGCCCAGCCGGGCCGCGAGCGCGGCGAGGTCCGTCTCGCCCCGGTCCAGGCGCGCCAGCGCCCGGCTGACCCGTACGCGGTTGCGGTAACGGCTCAACGGCATGCCGACGTGGTGCCGGAACGTGTGACTCAGATGCGACGGTGACGTCCCCAGCAGCCGGGCCAGCTCCACCAGGCTCGCCCCGGCGAGCGGGTCGGCGAGCACCGCCTCCCTGGCACGTTCGGCCAGGAAGGCCCGCCCAGGCGGCGGGGAGTCGTGCGGCTGCTCGCGCAGGGCCAGCCGCAGCAGGTCGAGCACGGCCTCCGCGGCGGCGAACCCGGGGTCGCCGCCGGAACGCAGGAGCAGCCGGTGGGCCAGTTCGAGCCGCGCGTCCACCCGGACGGCCCGCGAGCGCGGCGCCGCCCGCACCCCGGCGGTCAGCTCGTCCCCGGCGAACGCGACCGCCGTGCACACGTCGCCGCCCGCCGGATGCGCGAACCGGATCTCCTCCCCGGGAAGGTGCAGGTATCCGGTGGCGGGCTCCACGGTCACCTTCCGCCCCTGGACGTCGACCCGGAACCGCCCCCGCCGGACCAGCACGATGTGCGCGGACGGCGCCGCCTCCGGAGCCGACCAGCGGGCGTGGTCGTCGGTGCACTCGACCGCGCGGATCGCGAAGTGGCGGCTCTCGATCACCGTCCTCGTGGTACGCACCGCACCACCGTACGACAACGCGCGGATCCGCACATTCCTTCAATACGGCCCGGCCACCCCCGCACCATGCTGGGTGAATGATCACACCTGTCCGCCGTGGCCCGATGCTGGCCGTGCTGCTCACCGGCCAGGTCATGGCCTCCATGGACGGCTCCATCGTCTCGGTGGCGGCGCAGACCATCCGCGAGGGGCTGAACGCGGACGGGGCCGCGATCCAGCTCATCGTCTCCGGCTACCTGCTGACCACCGGCGTGCTCCTGGTGACCTGCGCGCGGATCGGCGACGTGATCGGGCACCGGCGGGCGTTCCTGCTGGGGCTCGGCTGGTTCACCGCCGCGTCGCTGTTGTGCGGCCTGGCGCCCACGGCGACCGTGCTGGTGCTCGCCCGCGTCGCGCAGGCCGCCGGCGCGGCCCTGCTGACGCCGCAGATCTTCGCGCTCATCCTCCAGCACTTCGACGGGGCGGCCAGGCGCAGGGCGATCGGCGTCTACAGCATGGTGCTCGCCCTGGGGGTGGCGCTGGGCCAGGTCATCGGCGGGCTGGTGGCCGGGGCGGACCTGTTCGGGCTCTCGTGGCGGCCGATCTTCCTGGTCAACGTGCCGATCGGGCTGGTCGTGGCGCTGGCCGGGCGGCGGGTGCTGCCCGATTCGCGTACGGACGGGCAGGCCAGGCTCGACCCGGCGGGCGTCGCCGTGCTGACGGCCGCGATGACCGCGCTCACCGTCCCGCTCATCTTCGGCCAGGAGCAGGGCTGGCCCGCCTGGGCGTGGATCTCGCTGGCGGGTGGGGTGGCGCTGCTGGCGGGGTTCGCCGGTTACGAGGCCAGGGCGCGGCATCCGCTGCTGGACCCGGCGGCGCTGCGACCGGCGGGCGTGAAGCCGGGGCTGGCGGCCTGCTGGATCGTCATGGGCTGCTATACCGTCTTCCTGCTCACCCTGACCCTGCACCTCCAGGACGCGCTCGGGTACTCGCCGCTGCGGGCGGGGCTGGCGTTCGTGCCGTACGCGCTGGGGTTCGGCACGCTCAGCCTGACCTGGAGCCGCTACCCGCGCCGGCTGCGGGACGCCCTGCCGGTGGCGGGACCGCTCGCGTTCGCGGCCGGAGCCGGCCTGCTGGCCCTGCGCTGGCACGAGGTGGCCTCCGTGCCGCTGCTGATGCTCGCCGGAGCCGGGCACGCCGCCGGGTACAGCCCGCTGATCGCGCGGATCACGTCCCTGGTGGAGCCGCGGCTGGCCTCCGCGATCTCGGCGCTGAACGCCACGGGTCCCGTGCTCGCCGGGGTGACCGCCGTGGCCGGGCTCGGCAGCGTCTACTTCGCCGCGCCCACCTCGGCCGCCGGCGTGCAGCGGGTCGCCGTGGCCGTCGCCGCGCTCCTCCTCATCGGTACGGCCTGCGCCGCCCGGGTCACGTACGCCCAGCGGAGGAAAGATCCTGCAAAGAAGCGATATTGCGGAAAGAGGGCCCCGGTGTCCCGCCGGTAGCGTGAGGAATCCGGGGGTCTCGCGGGATGGTGCCATGGTCGGGATGGTGTGGGAGGACGCGCCGTACCCCATGCTGGCGGTCAGCACCATGGGGACCGTCGAGCAGGCGAACGAGGCGGCCAGGCTGCTCCTGCCCGGCCCCGTCATCGGCGACCGGCTGGAGCACGTGGTCCCGGGGTGGCTGTCGCGGGCGCACTTCGGGTGCCGTGGGGCGGATCCGTACGGGGAGATCGGCGACCGGGTCTACCAGGCGCACGCCGTGCACGCGCCCGCCGGGCGCACCGTCTGGTGGCTCATCGACGTCACCGGCAGGCAGCACGCGGTGGACTCGCTGCGGGAGTGGGCCGCGTTCCTGTCCGACGCCTCCAACGAGCTGCTGCCTTCGCTGAACCTGGACCGCTGCCTGGAGGTCACCGCCTGCCTGGCCGCCCGCCGCCTGGCCGACACCGCGCTGGTCGTCCTGCCGCGGCCCGGGCGCTGGTACGCGATCGCCCGCTGCGCCCGGGGAGGCGAGGCGGTCAGGGAGGACGCGGTCATCGACCCCGGCACGCTCCCCGGCCTGACCGAGGCGTTGCAGGGGTTCCCGCCGGTGCCCCCGCGCTGGAGCGCCCCTGAGGACGTCCCGGGCTGGGTGCTGCGTGACGGGCCCGGCGAGGTGGGCTCCGTGGCGGTGACCGCCCTGCCGGGACACGGGCTGCCCGCGGGCGCGCTGGTGCTGGTACGCGGCTCTCGGGCCGGCTTCTCCGACGACGAGCGGCTGTTCGTGCGGCTGTTCGCGCTGTGGGCCGGCTCCGCGATCTCGGTCGCCCGGCTCTACGCCGAGCAGGCGCTCGTCACCGAGACGCTGATGTCCGAGCTGCTGCCGCCGCCCACGCCGGCCCTGCCCGGGGTGGAGCTGGCGGCCCGCTACCGGCCCGCCGGCCCCAGCGAGCGGGTCGGCGGCGACTTCTACGACGTGTACCCGGTCGCGGGCTCGGGACGCGAGTCGCTGGTGGTGCTCGGCGACGTGGCGGGCAAGGGCCTGGAGGCCGCCGTGCTCACCGGCCGGATCCGCAACACCCTGCGGGCCCTGCTACCGCTGGCCGACGACCACCAGCGCGTGCTGGAGCTGCTGAACGGGGTGCTCGTCAACGACGACGACCCGACCCGTTACGTCACCCTCGTGCTGGCCTCGTTCCAGCAGCTCGGCCCGCGGGTGGCGCTGCGGCTCACCAGCGCCGGCCACCCGGCGCCGCTGATCCTGCGCAACGACGGCCGCGTCGAGGACGTCCCGGCCGTCGGCACGCTGATCGGGATCCTGGACGACATCACCAGCGTCACCCACTCGGCGGTGCTGGAGCCCGGCGAGACCTGCCTGCTCTACAGCGACGGCATCATCGAGGCCAGAGGCGGCCCGCTCGGCCACGAGTTCTTCGGCGAGGAGCGGCTGAGCGAGCAGCTCGGGCAGTGCGCGGGCATGCCTCCGGAGGCGCTGGCTGAACGCGTGCAGATGCTGGCCTCCCAGTGGGCCGGCGAGGGCGAGCACGACGACATGGCGGTCGTCGCCATCTCGGCCCCTCGGGCGGCCGGGCGGGAACGCCTGTGACGGCCGGCGTCGCCGAGCGGGTGGAGGCGTTGTGGGCGGCGGCGACGGCCGGCGACGAGTACGCCGCGACCGGCCTGGCGGCGGACGCGCTCGACGCCGGCCTGCCCATGGAGACCCTGCTGCTGGATGTGGTGGCCGCCGTGCAGGCGCGCGTCGGCCACGAGTGGGCGGCCAACCGCATCTCGGTGGCCCAGGAGCACACCGCCACGGCGGTCAACGAGCGGGTGCTCGCCTCCCTGGCGCACCGCTCGTCCCGGCAGATCGATCGGGCCATGGGGCGGATCATGGTGGCGTGCATCGACGGCGAGTGGCACGCGTTCCCCGCGCGGCTGCTGGCCGAGGTGCTGCGGGTGCGCGGCTGGCACGTCGACTACCTGGGCGCCCAGGTCCCCACGCCGCACCTGGTCGCGCACCTGCACCTGACGAACCCGGACGCGGTGGCGCTGTCCAGCTCGCTGGCGATCCGGCTGCCGGCCGCGCACGCCGCGATCACGGCCTGCCAGTCGGCGGGCACGCCGGTCGTGGTGGGCGGCGCCGCCTTCGGCCCCGGCGGCCGCTACGCCCGCCTGCTCGGCGCCGACGCCTGGGCCCCCGACGCCCGTGCCGCCGCCGACCTCCTGGCCGCCGGGCCGCTGCCGCGCCGGGCCCCCTCCCGCGACGAGCCGCGGCGACTGGCCGACCGGGAGTACACCGAGCTCACCCGGTCCGCCGGCGACCTGGTACGCGGCCTCGTGGCCGACCTCACCAGGCCCGGGCAGCCGCCCGGATGGACGGCGGAGCACCTCGCCGCCCTCGTCGACTACCTGCGCGCCGCCCTGTACGTCGACGACCCCGAGCTCTTCACCTCCTTCGTGGGCTGGATGACCGGCGTGCTCACGGCGCGCGGCGTCCCGGAGTCCGAGGTTCCCGCCGCCCTCGACGCGCTGGCCGACCGGGTCGCCGGCTTCCCCCGCGCCCTGCGCGTGCTCGCGCGGGCCCGCGCCGGCCTCGGGTGAAACCGGCGCGGGATCCGGCACGTACGGAGGTCAGCGCACGTAGATGTCCGGCCTCGGCGGCGCGGGCATGCGGTCGCCGAGGAAGAAGCTCGTGTGCGGGGGCTGGTTGTAGGCGGTGTTCTGCCAGGCCACCGAGACGCGGTAGAGCGGGTCGTGCATCAGCGTGTAGATGCGCCGGTCCGTCGGCGTGGTGGTGGCGTAGACGCGCAGGGCGCGGTTGTCGCTGGTGGGCCAGACGACCTCCTCGCGCCAGTCGCCGAACAGGTCCGCCGACAGCGAGGGGGTGGCCTTGGTGCCGTTGTTGGAGTGCACGCCGGAGGCGGTCAGCAGGCGGGTGTCGGAGCTGGTGCCGTACTTGTCGATCCTGGTCTGGTCGAGCAGCTCCCTGACCGGGTCGGCGTCCCACCAGATGAGGAAGTTCACCGAGGACGGCTCGCGGCCCGCGCCGTTGCCGGTGACGCTGCGCAGGGTGGTGTCGGCGGCGGACCAGAACTCACTGGCGGCCCTGACCGTCGAGATGTCCCCGGCCACGCCGCGGCCGTTGTCGGAGCCCGCGGGGGTGGACCAGAGGACGCCGCCGTTGCGCGGGTCGATGTAGAGCGAGCTCGGCTGCGAGCTGGACTCGCTGACCTTGAAGTACTCCAGGCCAGCCCTGGCCGGGTCGAAGTCGCCCAGGTGCTGGGCGTCGCCGTGGCCGGTGCGGGTGGACCACATGCCGGTGCCGTTGTCGTTGACGGCCATGGCGCCGTAGACGATCTCGTCGCGGCCGTCCTGGTCGATGTCGCCGACGGACAGGCTGTGGCTGCCCTGCCCGGCGTACTGGGAGCCGGCCGAGTTGCTGTCGAACGTCCAGCGCTTGGTGAGGGTGCCGTTGCGGAAGTCCCAGGCGGCGATGACGCTGCGGGTGTAGTAGCCGCGGGCCATGATCAGCGACGGGCGTTCGCCGTCCAGGTACGCGGTCCCGGCCAGGAACCGGTCCACCCGGTTGCCGTAGTTGTCGCCCCAGGAGGAGACCGTGCCGCGAGGCGGGTCGTAGTTCACCGTGGACATGGCGGCGCCGGTCAGGCCGTTGAACATGGTCAGGTACTCGGGGCCGCTGAGCACGTACCCGCTGGAGTTGCGGTGGTCGGCGCCTGAGCTGCCGATCACCGTGCCGGCGCCGTCCCTGGTGCCGTCGGCGGTCTTCATGGCCACCTCGGCGCGGCCGTCGCCGTCGTAGTCGTAGACCTGGAACTGCGTGTAGTGTGCGCCGGCGCGGATGTTGCGGCCCAGGTCGATGCGCCACAGCCGGGTGCCGTTCAGCCGGTACGCGTCCACGAACACGTTGCCGGTGTAACCGGACTGGGAGTTGTCCTTGGCGTTGGACGGGTCCCACTTCAGCACGATCTCGTACTGGCCGTCGCCGTCCAGGTCGCCGACGCTGGCGTCGTTGGCGCTGTAGGTGTAGGAGACGCCGTCAGGGGTGGTGCCGCCGGAGGGCGGCTGGATGGGCACGTCCAGGTAGGAGCCGCCGGTGAAGCGCAGCGAGGCCGGTGAGGCGGCCTGCTCGGAGCCGTTCACGACGGCCCGGACCGTGTAGGAGGAGTCGGCGGCGGCGCCGTTGTCGAGGTAGTTGGTCGAGCCGGTCAGGCCGGACGCGACCCTGGTGGAGCCGCGGTAGACGTTGAAGGAGACGCCGTCGGGGTCGGTGCCGAGCAGCCGCCAGGAGACGAGGTTGCCGGAGCCGGAGCGGACGCTGACCAGCCCCCGGTCCAGGTCCTCCATCTGCTTGGTGGGCGGTGCGGCTTGGGCGGGGTACGCGGTCGCGGCCAGGGCCAGGACGGCGGCCGCGGCGGCCAGATGTAAGCGCATGGCGGTTTCCTTTGCGGCTGGTAAGCGCTTTCCCGATGGGCAAAAAGAAAGTTTCATGAGGCGGGGCGGCGCGGTGATAGCGCTAACAGGGTGGCGTGGAGATCGGTCATTGGTGCCCTACCTGCGGGAATGGTCACGAAAGCTCCTCGTTGGCGGCGGGGGCGGCTCGGTCGGCGCCAGGGCGTATTTAAAGCCAGCCGGTATGCGGTCCGCAAGAGGGTCCTTGCTCCCGCTCTGACTGGATGTCATTGATCGGGGAGACGCCGTGGAACCCAAACTCGCGAGCGACGTTGTATGACATGACAAGACTTATTGACTCATTCGATGATGGGCGGGTTACATGGTCGATCTCATCCTTCGCGGTGGCACCGTGTACGACGGTCTCGGGTCCCCGGCCATCGCCGGTGACGTCGCCATCTCGGGCGGCTGGGTCGTGGAGATCGGGCGGGAGCTCGGGGCCGCGCGCCGGGTGATCGACGTCACGGGGCTGGCCGTGGCGCCGGGGTTCGTGGACGCGCACGCACATTCCGACCTGGTGCCGTTCATGGCGCAGCCGCAGCCGTTCAAGCTGCTGCAGGGCGTCACCACCGAGGTCAACGGCAACTGCGGCTTCTCCTACGCGCCCGACGCCTCGGTGCTGGCGGAGGTGACCGGCGCCGCCGTGCCGGACTGGATGTTCGCCGAGTACCTGGAGACGATCACCGCGGCCGGCCCCACGAACCACATGGCCACCCTCATCGGGCACTCGACGCTGCGCGCGGCCGTGGCCGGGTTCGACGAGCGCCTGCGCGACGGCGATCTGGACCGGATGTGCGACCTCGCCGCGGCGGCCTTCGCGGCGGGCGCGTGCGGGCTGTCCAGCGGGCTGATCTACCCTCCGGGCGGTTACGCCGGCACCGACGAGCTGGTGGCGCTGGCCGGCGTGGCGCACGGGTACGGGGTGCCGTACGCCACGCACCTGCGTGACGAGGGTGCCGGGCTGGCGGCGGCGCTGGACGAGGCCATCGAGGTGGCGCGGCGGGCCCGGGTGCGGCTGCAGGTCTCGCACTGCAAGGTCGCCGGGCGGGCGAACCACGGGCGGGCCCGGATGTTGCTCGACCGGCTGCGCCAGGCCCGGATGCGCGGGGTGGACGTGCGCGGGGACCAGTATCCGTACGTCGCGGGCGCGACCGTCCTGGCCGCGCTGCTGCCGCCGTCGGCGCTGGCCGGCGGCCGGGTGCGCGAGGTGCTGGCGGCGCCGTCCGAGCGGGACCGGCTGCGCGCGCGGGCCGAGGCGGGCGGCACGGGAGCGGGCCTGTGGCAGGACGTCACGCCGGACGACGTGCTGGTCACCGCGCACGCCCAGCCCGCCTACACCGGCCGCTCGCTGGCCGACATCGCCCGCGGGCTGGAGGTGGACGCCTGGGCGGCCGCCTGCGCGCTGGTCGCCGCCGACCCCGCCGCCACGATGGTGGCCTTCCTGATGGCCGAGGAGGACCTGACCGAGATCATGGCCGATCCGCTCATCGGCATCGGCTCCGACAACGGGCTTCCCGCCGGCCTGGAGCACCCTCGTACGTGGGGCTGCTTCCCGCGCTTCCTCGGCACGTACGTGCGGGAGCGCCAGGTCGTCTCCTGGGAGGAGGCCGTACGCAAGGCGACCTCCGCGAACGCCGACCAGTTCGCCCTGCGCGGGAGGGGCTGGCTGGGACCCGGGGCCTGGGCCGACATCTGCGTCTTCGACCCGGCCACCATCGGCCACGCCGGCACCTACGCCGCCCCCTCCGTGCGGCCGTCCGGCATCGTGCACGTGCTGCTGGAAGGGCACGTGGTGGTGGAGTCCGGCGAGTTCACCGGCGAGCGCAAGGGCCGCGTCCTACGGGTGCGCTGACTCGGCCGCCTCTTCGGAGACCACCGGGTGCCGGGCGCGCAGCAGCGGGACGGCGGCGGCCATGGCCAGCGCCGTGGCCAGGACCAGGCCGGGAAGCAGGGGCAGCGGCGACGTCGCGTCCTCCGCGAGCTCGGCGAGCCAGTCCCCGGGCCGGCCCAGCAGCAGGGCCCCCGCGACCTCGCTCAGCGCGACCAGGGCGATCAGCGTGCCGCCGACCCGGCCGAGCAGCCGGTCGGGGGTGATCGCCTGGCGGTGACTCGTCAGCGCGATGGTGACGGCGATCGAGCCGGCCAGCGGGACGAGGCTGCCGAGCGTGTACCAGGTGAACCCGCCCGCCACCCCCGACAGGGCGAGCAACAGCGTGAACGGCTGGCTCGCCAGCAGGACCGCCGAGGCCAGGCGGTAGGCGCCGAGCCTGCGGTGCAGCAGCACGGCCACCAGCGGCCCCAGGATGATCGCGCCGTAGCTCGTGATCGTCAGGGACAGCGAGAAGGGCCCCGCCGACAGGCGGTTCTCCAGCAGCGCACCGCGGGCGGCGTCCACCACCTCGTCGGCGAACTCGGCGGACAGCGTCGTCACCACCAGGCACAGGGCGATCGCCCGCAGCACCGGTTCCTTCAGCGTGAAGCGCACTCCTTCCACCGCCTCCCGCCAGAGCCCGCTTCTGGCCGGTGGCGGCTCCTCGACCGCCTCGACCCCGCGGAACGCCACCGCGGCGAGGACCAGGAGCACGCAGACGGCGATCACGAGAGCCAGGTCCCTGTACTCGGCCCAGGACAGCACGATCCCGACCAGCACCATGACGAGCTGCGGCAGCACGTACAGCAGGGCGTTCGCCGGAACCAGCCGCTCGCGGCCCACGATCGACGGCAGGTACGCCTCGTGCCCGACCGGCCACAGGGCCGCCAGGCCGGCCGCCATGATCATCCCGGTCGTGACGGCGGGGGTGCCCGCCGCGTCCCATCCCGCCGCCGTCCCGCCCGCGATCGCGATCCCCGCCGCACCCACGAGCGGCAGCACGACCATCGGCGTACGGCGCCGCCGCGCCCGGTCCACGAGCACCCCGAGCAGCGGCGCCACCAGGACGGCCGCGACGGTCACCGCCAGACCGCGCAGGTGGTACACGCCCGGTGTCATGGCGGTCAGCTCGAACAGTGACGGTGCGCTGAAGGCGAAGGCGACGGAGGCGAGGGCGACGGCGAGGCCGAAGAGCGGCAGTCGTCGTGGCCGTAACGGGCTGGGGGCGATCATCCGGACATCTTGCTACAACGGGCGGAGAAGGGCGCCATCCACCTCCTGGTGAGGGTGGGACTGGATGAAGTCGTCCCGTAGCAGAATGTAACTCCGGCGGCAGGTGTCGCCGACTGTGTGGTGACATGACCATGAAGCAGGCTGGCTCAGGTCGGTGGTTGAGCGGACAGTTGAAGTCCCTCCGACACGGGAGACTGCGCATGGAACCCCTGCAGATTCCAGTCCCTGGTGAGCGAACGTCGCAGACGATCCGCCGGTTCAGGGACGAAGGCGGACCTGTCGTTCCCATCGAGTTGCCGGGCAAGGTCCACGCCTGGATGGTGGCCTCGTACGAGAGCGTCAGCGAGGTGCTGCTCAACGACGGCACCCTGTTCAGCAAGAACTCCCGCAACTGCCCCGCCATGCACGACGGCACCATCCCGCCCGACTGGCCGCTGCGCCAGCTCGTCGAGGGCGACCACCTGCTGACCAAGGACGGCGACGACCACCGCCGGCTGCGCGGTCTCATCAACCGCGCCTTCACCCCCGCCAGGGTGGCCGCCATGGCGCCGCGCATCCAGGAGATGACCGACGGGCTGCTCGACGGGCTGGCCGCCGAGGGCGAGGTGGTGGACCTCGTACGGCACTTCAGCGAGCCGCTGCCCATCGCCGTGATCTGCGAGCTGTTCGGCGTGCCGGAAGAGGAGCGCTACCAGCTCCGCGAGTGGACGAACGTGCTGCTCTTCCACACGGCCAGCCCGGAGCAGGCCGCCGAGGCCGCGCAGGCGATGCTGGGATACCTGGCCGCGTTCATCGAGCGCAGGCGCGCCGAGCCGGGCGACGACCTGACCACCGGCCTCATCCAGGCGCAGGAGGACGACGGGGACCGGCTGTCGGACAACGAGATGTTGTGGATCCTGTGGCTGGTGCTCGTCGCCGGTCACGAGACCACCGTGCACCTGATCGCGAACGCCGTCATCGCCCTGTGCGCCCATCCCGCCCAGGTGCCCGCCGCCGACGACCAGGACTCCTGGGCGAAGGTGGTGGAGGAGGCGCTGCGCAGCCGCAACTCGGTGCTCAACGTGATGTTCCGCTACCCGCTCGAGGACGTGCAGGTGGCCGGGACGAAGATCCCGGCGGGCGAGCCGATCGTCGTCGCACTCGACGGGGCGGACACGGACCCGGCCAGGTACGGCGCGGACGCCGCCCGCTTCGACGCCTCCCGGGAGCCGGACGCGCACGTCGGGTTCGGGCGCGGGCCGCACTTCTGCCTGGGGGCGCCGCTGGCCAGGCTGGAGATGCGGATCGCGCTGTCGGCGTTGTTCGGGCGGTATCCGGGGTTGCGGCTGGCGGTCGGGGCGGACGAGATCGCGTACACGCCCTCGCTCATCACGGAGGGGCCGATGACGCTGCCGGTGGTGCTCGGGCCTCGAAACCCCGGAAGCTAGCCGGTGGGGTGGCGCTGGGCGACCGGACCCCGGAGCCGGCCGGTGAGGTGGTGCTGGATGACCGGCGCCAGCACGGACACGGCGTCCTGCCGGGACAGTGAGGCCAGCGGCCCGATGTGAAGCACGTACCGCGCCGTCGCCATGCCGAACAGGTGGGCTCCGGCGAGTGCGGCGCGCAGCTCGGGCTCGTCGGCCTCGATGGCCCGCGCCAGGGGCAACATCACCGCGTCCGTCATGAACGCCGTGACCATGGCCGACGCGCTCGGCGCGGCCGTGGCGGCCCGGATGACGGCCAGCATCCGGGGGCCCGTGTGCGGGTCCTCCCATAGCTCCAGATAGCGGCGGGCGAGGCGTACGCCGAGGTCGGCGGCCTCGCCCTCGCCGGCCAGCGTGACGAGGTCCCGCATGGGCGGGTCGGCACGCAGGGCGGCGTCGAAGAGCCCGTCCTTGCTGCCGAAGAACTGCACCACCAGAGCGGGATCGACGCCCGCCGCCCTGGCCACCCCGCGGATCGTGGTGCCGTCGTAGCCGGAGTCGGCGAAGCTGCGCTGCGCGGCTTCGAGTATCTCCTCGCGCGTACGTGTCGCGCCTGGTCGCCGCCCTCCGGCCCGCTTCTGTTGTGGCATGGGCCCAGATTAACTCACCGCTGTTGAGATTTGCCTGCTACAGTGAACTCAACAGTGTTGAGTTAGAGGAGTTCCAGCCATGGAGTACCTGCTCATCAGGCAGCGGTTCACCGACTACGACACGTGGCGCGCGGCGTTCGACGAGCTGGCGGAGGTGCGGGAGGCGGCCGGGATGCGCACCGTCCTGGTCACCGTGGACGCCGAGCAGCCGGAGGAGGCGGTCGTCCTGTTCGAATGCGAGGACGCCCAGGGGATGCGGCGGCACTTCGCCTCCGACGCGCTCAAGGAGGCACACCGGAAGGCGGGCGTGGTGCCCGGCAGCAACCAGGCCACCGTGCTGATCCCCCGCTAGAGCCTGCTTGTTCGCCGGCTCCTTCCGGGCATGATCGGCGCTGCCGTCGGCCCTCCGGGATTTCGTCCCGTTCAGCCGCCCCTTCCGAGACCTCGTCCCGATCAGACGAGCGTTTCCAGCAGGCCCGTGACGAGCGGGTCGGTGTCGCTCGCGCGCCAGGCCGCGGCCACGCTCGTGCGTACGCCGCCCGGCGTCACCCGGCGGAACGCCACCCCCTTGAGCCGGATCCGGCGGATGCTCGCAGGCGCCAGCGACACCCCCAGCCCCGCCTCCACCAGCGCGCACACGGTCTGCCACTCCACCGCGTGCTGCGCCACCTCGGGAGTGAACCCGGCGTCCTCGCACATCCCCACGATCCGGTCGTAGAGGCCGGGACCGTGCTCGCGCGGCAGCAACACGAACGGCGAGCCGGCCAGCCGCGCGATCTCGACCACCCGCCCGGCGGCGAGCGGGTGCCCGGTGGCGAGCGGGTGGCCGGTGGCGAGTTCGATGCCGGTCGGCAGCACGGCCACGAAAGGCTCTCGCAGCACGGTCGCGAACGCCAGCCCGGGCTCGTCGTCCGGCGGCTCCCGCAGCAGCCCGACGTCGATGCGCCGCTCCCGCAGGGCGTCGAGCTGCGGCGCGGTCGTCATCTCGTGGATCTCGATGCGCACGCGCGGGAACCGTTCCCGGTACGCGCTCAGCAACTTCGGCAGGATCGTCAAGGCCAGCGAGGCGGCGAACCCGACCCGGATCCGCCCCTCCCGCCCGCTGCCCACGGCCCGCGCCGCCGCCAGCCCGCCCGCCAGCTCGTCCAGCGCCCGGCGGGCCGCCGGCAGCAGCTCGCGACCGGCCGGGGTGAGCGCGACCCGGCCCGGCGTACGGCTGAACAGCGCGTGCCCCACCTTGCCCTCCAGCCGCCGGATCTGCTGGCTCAGCGGCGGCTGCGCGATGCCCAGGCGATCGGCGGCATGGCCGAAGTGCAGCTCCTCGGCGAGCACGACGAAGGCATGCAGCTGGGCCAGCGGCAGTTCCGGGCGATCCATACCTCTAGAGATATCAGCCCATCGTTCAGGCTGTATTAGACGTATCGGTGCTGGCCACGTACCGTTCCGCGCATGACGGAGCGACGCGCGATCCTCAGCGGTTCCACGTTCGAGGAGCAGATCGGATACGCCAGGGCCGTGGTCGACGGTGACTGGGTGCACGTCTCGGGGACGACCGGGTTCGACTACTCGACCATGACCATCTCCGACGACGTGGTGGAGCAGGCCCGGCAGTGCCTGCGCAACATCGGCCAGGCGCTGGAGGAGGCCGGGTGCGGCTTCGCCGACGTCGTACGCGTGCGCTACCTCCTGCCCGACCGCGCCGACTTCGAGCCGTGCTGGCCCGTACTGCGCGAATGCTTCGGCAAGGTACGGCCGGCCGCCACGATGCTCATGTGCGGCCTGGCGGATCCACGGATGAAGATCGAGATCGAGGTGTACGCCCGGCGGCGGCTCGGGAGCGGGCGCGGTGTCCTGGAACGGGCTGCTCGGCCCGTTCGCTGATCTCGCGTTACTTGTCGGGCAGCCCGGTTCCCCCGCGGCTCGTGTCAGCCGGTCAGCGACTTGAACAGGCTCGTCACGCCGATCGAGTCCAGGAGCGAGGTGGAGGTGCCGCCCGTCGAAACCGTGCCCGCGCAGAGTGCCGGGTAGCTGGCCAGCGTGCTCAGGATCTGGCTCACGCCGATGGCGTCCAGGAGCGTGGCCGGGCTCTGCGCCGGACTGGCCGCACCGGCGGCGGGAGAGCCGGCGGACGAAGCGGTGGACGAACCGGTGGACGCGCCGGTGGAGGGGGAGGCGGCCGTCACGCAGGAGGCCGGAAGGCTGGTGGCGAGCGTTTCGAGATACCGGGCGATCTCCGAGGTGTCGATGTCCGGCATGGGCGGCACCTCCGTGCCCGGGGCCGCCGTGGCGCGGGCGCACTCCAGCGCCCGGCCGATGAGGTCCTCGAAGATGGCCTGAACAGGAGAGACCGACGCCTCGCCCGCGTTCAGCGGGGCAGGGGCGAGGCTGGGCGCGGTGGACGCCGAGCCACCGGGAACCGTGGACACCGAGCCGCTCGGGGCGGCGGACGCGGAAGTACTCGGGGCGGCGGACGCGGAGGCCGAGGCTGAGGAGCTGGGGGCGGCGGACGGGCTCGGGTTGGCGCTCGCCGACAGGCTCGGACTGGGGCCGCCATACCCGGGCTGGCTCGGAATCGCCCCACCGGCCCCCGGCTGGCCTGTATCCGCGCCGTCACCGGCCCCCGGCTGGTACGTGGCGCCGTTCAGCGGCTGCCCCGGGAGGGCGTGCTGCGGCTCGTACGGCGCCGCGTACCGCGCCGCACCCCAAGGCATGACGTACGGCACGTACGGCACCGCCGGAACGGCAGGCGCCCCCGCGCCGGCCGAGAAGAACCCCTGTAGCCGGGACCCGGCGACGATCGTGTCCATCAGCCCCCTGATGTCATCGGCCGTGACGGTCCCGGCGAGCGGCGGGGGCGGCGACACGTTGATGCTGAACAGGTCGTGGTTGCTGCACTGGGCGGCGGGCTCGGGCTTGGGGTCGTCCGCGATCGCCGGTGCGGCGGTCGCGAGCAGGGCGGCGGAGGTGGCGGTGACGACGGCAACGGCATGCCGGTACATGATGCTCCCTGAGGGTGATGATCCGGTTATCGCTGCGATCAGTACCCTTAGTGGTGGTTCAATTACTTCATAGTTGGATCTAGCCCTCTTTACGCCGGGACTCCGTTGTCACGCTTCGTGAAATCGTTGAGGACCGCCGTCCTGGCGTGCGCGCTCCCCACCACGACCTGCGCGGAGCGCAAGGCCGGGAACGGCAACGTCAAGCAGGCCAGCACCTACTTCGACGCGGTCGTCACCTGCCTGGAGACGACGTGGGAGAACCACTTCACCGACGCCGGCCTGACCTATGGCAAGGTGAACGTGAAACACGTCACCAAGTTCCCCAAGAAGTGGTGCGGCATGGAGACGGACAAGGACGACTCCCAGGCTTTGTACTGTGCCAAGAACCGCACCCTGCGACGTGTCTGGGCGTCGCCTTCATCAAGAGCGTCTGGCCGCTGAAGGGCCGCACGTCCAAGGTGGCCTGAAGAACCCCCCCGCGGCGGCCGCCCGGTCGCCGCGGGGGCATCGGCCGGAAGGAGCCGAAGCATGCGCCAGTTCCTCGCCTTCCTGTTAACCGCACTCGCCTTCGTCACGGCCTGCGGCGATCCCGCGCCCGTGAACCCGGCCCTCCGCACCGAACTGCTCGCCATGCTCAAACTGGACCAGGAGGTCAGAACCCTGGACGCGTCCCAGGAGGACTGGGACCGCGTGGAGAAGGCGAACACCGACCGCATGCGCCAGATCCTCGACCAGCACGGCTGGCCCGGCTACGAACTGGTCGGCAAGGACGGCGCGCAGGCCGCCTGGGCGCTCATCCAGCACGCCGACCGCGACCTGGAGCTGCAGAAGCGCGGCCTGGAGCTGATGCGGCGGGCCGCCGACGAGGGCGACGCCGACCCGTCCGACCTGGCCTTCCTCGTGGACAGGGTGCGCGTGGCGGAGAAAAAGCCGCAGGTGTACGGCACTCAGTGGGAGACCGATCCGCAGGGCAAGTGGCGGCCGCGCACCCCCATCGAGGACGAGGCGAAGGTGGACGAGCGGCGGGCCGGCGTCGGGTTGAAGCCCCTGAACGAGTATCTCGAGGAGCTCAAATCGGCACAGTGACTCTCAGGATATATTGAAGCGCTGTTACATCGCTGAGAGGAGCCCTCGTTGTATCCCCCGATCGAACCGTACGAGCACGGCATGCTCGACGTCGGCGACGGCAACCTCGTCTACTGGGAGGTCTGCGGCAATCCCGACGGCAAGCCGGCCGTGGTCGTGCACGGCGGGCCGGGCTCGGGCTGCTCCACCGGCTCGCGCCGCGTGTTCGACCCGGAACGTTTCCGCATCGTCCTGTTCGACCAGCGCAACTGCGGCCGCAGCCGCCCGCACGCCAGTGACCCGGCCACCGACCTGACGAACAACACCACCCGGCACCTGATCGCCGACATGGAGCTGCTGCGCGAGCACCTCGGCATCGACCAGTGGCTGCTGTACGGCGGGTCGTGGGGCTCGACGCTGATCCTGGCCTACGCCGAGACCCATCCCGAACGCGTGTCGGAGATCGTCATCCCCGCCGTCACGATGACACGCCGCTCGGAGATCGAGTGGCTCTACCGCGGCGTCGGCAGGTTCTTCCCCGAGGAGCAGGAGCGGTTCGTGCGGGGGGTGCCCGAGGCCGATCGCGACGGGGACGTCTTCCAGGTGCTGGCCGCCTACTCGCGGCTGCTGTCCGACCCCGACCAGCGGGTCCGCGAGAAGGCCGCCCAGGACTGGGTGACCTGGGAGGACGCGGTCATCTCCCAGGAGGCCAACGGCAAGCCCAACGCCTACAGCGACCGTCCGGGCGACGCCGTCATGGCCCTGGTCCGCATCTGCGCGCACTACTTCTCCAACGGCGCCTGGCTGGAGGAGGGCGAGCTGCTGCGGAACGCGGGACGGCTGGCCGGCATCCCCGGCGCGCTGGTCCACGGGCGCCTGGACATGGGCGGCCCGCTCCAGACGGCATGGGAGCTGACCAGGGCCTGGCCGGACGCCGAGCTGCACGTGGTGGGGGACTCCGGGCACACGGGCAGCGAGACGTTCAGGAAGGTGCTCCAGGAGGCCATCGAGAGGTTCTCTCCGGCCAAGGAGGGGTGAACCCGCGGCTCGCGATCATCTCTGGGGTTTGGACGGTGCCCCTGGTGACCATCGCCTCGCCGTCGGACGACTCCGTACGGGTGAGCCGCGGGTTCGCAGGCTGGCAGGCGGACAGGGCGCGGCGAGGCGCCGCCAGCAGCATCGCCACCCCTTGTCCGCTCGCTGACCTGCCGTAACCGTAGCCGGGCGGCCCATTCGGCCACCACCTATTTAGCGTTGCGGCCAGCGCGTGTTCATCTTCTTTGTCTGGACGTGTCGGCAGGGGTTCAGCGTTTGCGGGCGGTGCGCGGGCGGGAAGGCCGCTCCGGTGGCAGCACCTCCACCGACGTCTTGCGGATGTGGTCGTAGACCAGCGAGGTGCGTACGTCCGCGATGTTGCGGTGCCGCGAGACGTGGTCGAGCACGAAGTCGCGCAGATGCCCGGCGTCCCGCACCCCGACCTGGATGATGAAGTCGTCACCGCCCGAGACGACGAACACGGCCAGCGTCTCCGGCAACGCGGCCACGTAGTCGCGGAACCCCTCCACGGCCTCGCGGATCTTGGGGTGCAGGCGCACGTTGATCAGCGCCTGCACCGGCCGGCCGATCGCGTCGAGGTTGACCTCGGCGTGGAAGCCCTCGATGACGCCGGACGAGCGCAGCGACCGCACCCGCTCCAGGCAGGTCGAGGGCGCGATGCCGAGGTGCTCGGCCAGCTCGCGGTTGGTCTGGCGGCCGTCGCGCTGCAACTCGGCGAGAATCGCCGTATCAAGTTCGTCCACGTGCACATCGTGGCACGTCTTTCCGAATTTTCTTCGGAAATACCGCTTCCTGGTTGGTGGAACGGCGGCCTAGGTGTGAACCTTCTGGCACAACTTCGGAGGAGGGATCCGTCGATGACCGTGCTGGACGAGCTCGAACGCCGTACCGATCTGCCCACCAAGGAGCTCGCGGTCAAGTGGGTGATCGTGATCGACCGCGACCTGCCCAGAGGACTGCAGGCCAACGCCGCGGCCTGCCTGGCCGCCTCCGTCGGGGTCGCCGTGCCGGCGATCGTCGGGTCGGGCGGCGTGGACGGCTCCGGGCTCCCGCACGCCGGGCTGCCGTGGACGGGCTGCACGGTGCTGGGGGCGCCGGCCGCGATCGTGAGCCGGATCAGGAAGGACGCCGCCGCCGAGCCCGGGCTGGTGGTGACCGACATGGCGGCCATCGCGCAGCGGACCAACGTCTACGACGACTATCTGGCCGAGCTGGCACGCACGGAGGAGCCGCCGTACTACGCGGTCAGCCTCTTCGGCCCCCGGGCGATCGTCGAACGGCTCACGGGGCGGCTGCCGCTGCTCCGGTGAGCCCTCTACAGCAGCCTGGCAGCCAGGAGGACGGCGAAGACGATCAGCGCCGCCCCGCACGCCGCCTCCAGCACCCGTACGGCCACCGGAGGCAACGCCCTGCGCAGCACGGCGATGAGCCCCGCCGAGACGAAGCACCAGGCCAGGGAGGACGTCATGAACCCGGCGAAGAACACAGCCAGGCTCCCGGCCCCCGCGTCCTCACCCAGCACGGCCCCGACCGCCCCGGCCGCCCCCGACCAGTACACGACGTTCCAGGGATTGCCCAGCGACATGGCGGCGCCGACCGCGACCGCACCCCGGCTGGACCGCCCACCCGCGACCGCCCCCGCCGCCTCGGGGCCGGGCCGGGGGAAGGCGGCGTCGCGCAGGCCGGTCAGCCCGAGCCAGGCGAGCAGCACGCACCCGGCGACCGTGAGCGGCACCCGCAGCACGGGGACCGCGAACAGAGCCCCCACGCCCGCCAGCCCGAGCACCGCCCACACGGCGTCCCCCGCCAGCGACCCGGCCTGCACCGCGAACGCCGGCCCGAACCCGCCCCGCACCCCCCTGCGCAACGACTCGCTGAACACCGCACCGGGCGCCGCGTTGAACACCAGCCCGATCCAGAGGGCCAGCGTGAAGATCTCGGACATGGCGTTCACTCTGTCGGCGGGCGTCGTACGGCGTCTTGTCAGATGTTGATGGCCCGGTAGCGCCCGGGCGTGATGGCGTACGCGGCGGTGAAGTGCCGGTGGAAGTGGGCCTGGTCGGCGAACCCCAGCCCGTGCGCCACCTCCGCGACCGCCAGCCCGCCACGCAGCCGCCGGCGCCCCTCGGCCAGCCTGGCCTGCAGATGCCACGCGTACGGCGGGCAGCCCGTGGCCCGGGTGAAGGAGCGGACCAGATGCTCCCGGGACATCCCGGCCTCACCGGCGAGGTCGGCCAGCCGCGGCGCGCTGGACAGGTCGTCCCGCAGCCGCTCCAGCACGGCGGCGATCCTGGCATCCCCCGGCTCCGGCCCCGGGGACCGGCGGGCCAGGCCGGGAGCGGCGAGGTCGAGCAGCCGCAGCAGCACGAGCGTCAGCCGCTCCTCGACCAGAGCGAGCACCTCACCCCCACCGAGACAGTCGCTCCCAGAAGGATCGCCCCCCGTCACGGCCAGGTGGCGGGCCGCCCGGAGCAGTTCCCGCCGCAGCTGAGGAGCCCGGACGACGGGCCGCGAGAAGTCCGGAGCCGCCCCGCCGACCAGCCCTCCGACCACACCCGGCGGCACGTACCAGCTCACACAGGTGAACGCCACCCCCTCACCCGTCCGCGTCGTGCAGGACTGCACCTGGCCGGGGTTGTACGCGGTCACCTCGTCCAGATCCACCTCGAACGAGGCCCGATCCAGCCGCACCCGCTCCCGCCCGCTGACGTTGACACTGATGACGTACTCGTCATGGCTGTGCCGGGCGAACCCCCCGGACGCCGGCGTGACGACGGCGAGCTGGGTGCCGTTCACGTCCCTGACCTGCATGCCCGCCAGATTAGGTCATATGGGGGGAACCAGCTCGAAGTAGCGATCGAGCACGCCCTTGTCCCCCCGCACGGCCAGCGCGCCGGACGGGATCCGCTGCCACAGGAACAACATGAGATCCGAGGCCGTGCCCGCCAGCTCGACCTCGAAATCGGCCCCGTCGCCCACGCGTACGTGCTCCCCGTCGAACCGCACCACCCACTCGCCCGGCCCGTCGGTCCGCAGGAAGCGGAAGCGCTCGCCCGCTCCCGGCGGCGCCGACGCCCAGGCCCGCCGGGCCGGCGCCATCACCTCGAACGTCTGCGTGATGGCGTCCACCGCGATCTCCTCGTGGATGGGGCCGGCCGCGCCGACGGCGTTCTCGGCGTCCCAGCGGTGCACGGCGGCCTCGATGGTCTGCATCCGCAGCCAGAACCCGACCGTCTGCTCCCGCGACCAGGTCCACGCGGGATCGTCCGGCGAACGTTCCCTGAACAGCGCTTCGAGCCGGCCGGCGCCCTCCTCGAAGGCGTCCAGCAGGGTCGCCGGGATGGGCCCGGGAGTCGGGTTCCTGCCGTGGACCGGCCAGCCCGCCGTGTCGGGCGGGAACTCCGTCCTGCCCAGCTCGGCGGGGTCCGGGGGCTCGTCGAGCCGGTCCCTGATGATGGCGGTCACGAACCGGTGCACCGCGGCCAGGTGGAACACCAGATCGGACATGGTCCACTCGGGACAGGACGGCACGAAGGGCGCGTCGCCCGCCTCAGCGGCCTCGCGGGCGGCGGCGTGGAAGGCGCGTACTTCCCGGTGGAAATGTGCGGCAGCATCCATGGACCTCACTGTGCCGCACGCCGGAGATCGACCTCCATCGGTTTACGCCGTCCGCGCAACCCGGCGATCCCGGCGACGGCCAGCGCGAGCCCCACCAGCCCGGCGCTCACCCACAGCGGCGACCGGAACCCGAGCCCGGCCTCGATGGCCAGGCCGCCCAGCCCGGGGCCGAGGGTGGCGCCCACGTTGAACGCCGCCGTGGCGAAGGCGCCGCCCAGGGTGGGGGCGCCGGTGGCGGCGTACAGGACCTGCGAGATCAGCGTGGACCCGACCGCGAACGACAGCGTGCCCTGGACGAGGACCAGCCCGATCGCCGGCCCGGCAGCCCCGGCCGCCAGCGCGAACGCGGCCCAGCCGGCCGCCAGCGCCACCCCGCCGGCCACCATCAGCGGCACGGGCCGCCGGTCGGCGATCCGGCCGCCGATCGTCACCCCGGCGAACGAGCCGAGCCCGAACAGTGCGAGCATCGCCGGCATCCAGGAGGAGCCGATCCCGCTGACGCCGGTGAGCACCGGCGCGAGGTAGGTGAAGGTGCAGAAGGTGGCCCCGTTCACCAGGGCGCCGAGCACCAGGAGCAGCACGAGCCGGGGCCGCCGCAACGCCCGCACCTCGCCCCGCACGCTCCCCGCACCCCCGTCAGGGGCTCCGCCGGGCACGGACTTCAGGACCGCGAGGATGGCCGGCACCAGCGCCAGCGCCACCGCCCAGAACGCCGACCGCCACCCCCACAGCTCGCCGAGCAGCGCCCCGCCGGGCACCCCGGCGACGCAGGCGATGGTCACCCCGCCCAGCAGGACGGAGGTGGCGCGCCCCTTGGCGTCCGCGGGCGCCAGGGCGACGGCGGTCGCCATGGCCACGGCCAGGAACCCGGCGTTGGCCAGCGCCGCCAGGACGCGGGTCACGACCAGCACCTCGTAGCTGGTGGTGACCGCGCCGACGACGTGCGCGGCGAGGAAGACGAGAAGGAAGGCGAGCAGCGCGGCCCGCCTGGACAGCCGCAGGCTCAGGGCGGCCATCAGCGGCGCCCCCACCACCATCCCGGCGGCGAACGCCGAGGTCAGCAGCCCCGCGGCGGGAATGGACACGCCCAGGTCGCGGGCGATGGCGGGCACGAGCCCGGACAACATGAACTCGGACGTGCCCTGGGCGAAGACCGCCAGCCCGAGCAGGTAGACAGCGAAAGGCATCAGAGAGCTCTCACAGGACGGCGGGCAGGCCGGCAGACCGGTCCCGCTCGCGATGGAACAGCCCGGCGCGACCACGCGAGAAGCGCGTCAAGCGGCTCAGGCTGGAATGGCCCGTGACACGGTGATCCGGATGGCGAGAGCGCCCATGGAGAACACCCGCCTCAAGCGGCGGGGAGGCAGCGCGGAACAGCCACCGGACGACCGGTGGCTAGCGTCTTGACGCCTCAGGGCTGGACATGAGCGTCAATTTAGCATGGACGCGACGGTGGAGCGCTAGGAGAAAACCCATGAACGCCAGACCGCACGTTGTGATCTTCGATGTGAACGAGACGCTGATCGACATGGAGCCGTTGCGGGCCAGGTTCGAGGACGTGGGGCTGTCAGGGGAGCAGTTGCCGACGTGGTTCGCGAGCGTGCTGCGCGACGGGTTCGCGCTCACGGTATCCGGTGGGTTCGCCGAGTTCGCCCGGATCGGCGCGGACGTGCTCAAGGGCATGCGGCTGCAGGACAAGGCGGTGGACCACGTGCTGAGCGGGCTCGCCGGGCTGCGGGTGCACCCCGACGTGCCGGACGGCATGCGGAGCCTGCGCGAGGCGGGCATCAGGCTGTTCACCATGACGAACGGCTCCGCCGCGACGACCGCGGGCATCCTGCGCCGCGAGGGCCTGCTGGACCTGGTGGAGGCCACGCTCGACGTGAGCGGCCCGCGCGCGTGGAAACCCGCCAGGGCGGCCTACGAGTACGCCGTGGGCCTGGCGGGCGTGGTGCCGGCCCAGGCGGCCCTGGTGGCCGTGCACCCGTGGGACGTCCACGGCGCCCAGCGGGCGGGCTTGTCGGGGGCGTACCTGGACCGGCGCGGCGTGCCGTACCCGGACACGATGTCCGCCCCACACCTCACGGCCCCGGACCTGCGCGCGCTGGCGGCGCTCTGGCGGTGACTGGCGGCGCTCTGGCAGTGAAGGAGTCAGTGCCGCCGCAGGAAGTCCAGCACCAGGGGGCTCGCCACCTGCCTGAACTCCTCGAAGTACGCGTGCCGCGCCCCCTCGATCATCCGCAGCTCCGCCCCCGGGACGCGTCCGGCCAGCAGCGGGGCGTTGGCCGCCGGGTTGAAGACGTCGTCGGTGCCGTGCACGACCAGCGTGGGCGCCGCGATGCCGGGCAGCGCGTCCCAGGCGTCGTGGCCGGCGCTGGCGGCCAGGTGGCGGCGGCGCGCGTGGGCGGGCATGTGCGGGTCGCCGATCGTGCGGTACGGGCCCGGGTGGGCGGCCAGCCAGGCGGGCGTGTACATGAGCTCCAGCAGCGCCCGCTCGGCGGCTGCCCGGTCGGGCTGGGCCAGCGACCCGCGTACCTCGTTGCTCCGCTCCACCCCGTGGGCGCCGCCCGGCGAGCTGCAGCCGAGCACCAGCGCCCCGACCCGCGCGGGATGGTCCGCCGCCAGCCACTGGGCCACCCGCCCGCCCATCGACGTGCCGTACACGTGCGCCCGCTCCACGCCCGCCTCGTCGAGCACGGCCAGCACATCGGCGGCGAACCCGCGCGTGCTGTACGGCTCGTCCGGCTTGTCGCTGCCGCCGGTGCCGCGGTAGTCGAGGGTGATGGTCAGGTAGGAGCCGAAGTCGTCGCGTACGGAGTCCCACCAGCGGTGGTCGTTGGCCTGCCCCTGCAGCAGCACGAGAGGCTCCCCGTGGCCGCGGACCTGGTAGGACAGCTTCACGCCTTCGGCTGTGGTTGCGTAGGACACGAACTCGATGGTGCCATGTCCGGTGCGCTGCTCCGGCTCCGACGTCCCTGGTGAGAGCCCACGAGAGAGAGGACGATCCCGATGAAGTACATGATCCTTTCGTACGCCTCCCAGCAGGACTACGACGAGATGTCCGGCAAGGACGCCGGGCGCGGCGCCTGGTCCGGGGAGGAGCTGGCGGCGATGACGACGTTCATGACGACCGTCAACAAGGAGCTGGAGGAGTCGGGCGAGCTGGTCGAGACCCGCGGCCTGGCGGCGCCCGTGCACACCCGCAGGGTCGGGCTGCGCGACGGGGTCCCGTACGTGACCGACGGGCCGTACGCCGAGACCCAGGAGGTGCTGGCCGGCTACTGGATCGTGGAGTGCGAGAGCTTCGACAGGGCCCTGGAGATCGCCGGCCGCCTGGGCCAGTGCCCGGCTCCCGAGGGCACCTACGCCAGCGCCTACGCCGACATCAGGCCCATCATGGAGTCGGCGGCGGACATGGGGTTCTGATCGACGTGAGCGCATCCGAGGACCTGCTGCGTGAGCTGGCGCCGCAGGTCCTCGGCGCGGTCGTGCGCCGTTACGGGCACTTCGACCTCGCCGAGGACGCGGTTCAGGAGGCGCTGCTCGCGGCGGCGACGCAGTGGCCGCGCGACGGCGTGCCGGACGATCCCCGCGCCTGGCTGGTCACGGTGGCCGCGCGCCGCCTGACCGACCTGCTCCGCGCCGAGCAGGCACGCCGCCGCCGCGAGGACACCGTCGCCGCCCGCGCGCTGCCGGACGACTGGCTGTCCCCGCCCGCCGACCGCCCGGCGCCCGCGTCGGACGACACGCTGGTGCTGCTGTTCATGTGCTGCCACCCGTCGTTGTCGCCGCCCTCGCAGCTCGCGCTCACGCTGCGCGCGGTCGGCGGCCTGACCACGGCGGAGATCGCCCGTGCCTTCATGGTGTCCGAGGCCACGATGACGCGCCGCATCACCCGGGCCAAGCAGCGGGTCAAGGACAGCGGCGTGCCGTTCCGCCTGCCGGGGGCCGCCGAGCGCGCCCAGCGGACGGGCGCGGTGCTGCACGTGCTCTACCTGATCTTCAACGAGGGGTACGCCAGCACATCCGGCCCCGACCTGCACCGGGCCGAGCTGGCGGCCGAGGCGATCAGGCTGGCCCGCGTGGTGCACCGGCTGCTGCCCGACGACCCCGAGGCGGCGGGGCTGCTGGCCCTCATGCTGCTCACCGACGCCCGCCGCCCGGCACGTACCGGCAGGGACGGCGCGCTGGTCCCGATGGCCGAGCAGGACCGCACGCTGTGGAACGCCGCGTTCATCGCCGAGGGCGTCGAGCTGGTCACGAACGCGCTCTCCCGGGGCGCTCCGGGCCCGTACCAGCTCCAGGCGGCCATCGCCGCCCTGCACGACGAGGCGCCGACCGCGGAGGAGACCGACTGGCCACAGATCACGGCCCTGTACGAGCTGCTGATGCGCGGCACGGACAACCCCATGATCGCGCTCAACCACGCCGTCGCCGTGGCCATGGCACGAGGCCCAGGGGCCGGGCTCGACCTGCTCGACGGCCTCGCCGGCGACGAGCGGCTGTCGGGCGACCACCGGCTGTACGCGGTCCGCGCTCACCTGCTGGAGATGTCCGGCGACGACGAGGGCGCCCGCACGGCGTACAAGGAGGCGGCGGAGCGGGCCATGAGCCTGCCCCAGCAGCGCTACCTGCACGCCAGGGCCGCCAGGCTAGAGCCTGATGTGCCGGATGGTGACCCCGATCCGGCGTAGCCGGTGGCGTAGCGGGCCGTCGGCGTTGGCCGCCAGGCTCAGCCCGGCGGAGGCCGCGATCCGGTCGGCGACCTGCGGCACCGTCAGCCGGTCCGTCTCGACGTGCTCGGCGAACTCCGGCGTGCGCAGCCGTTCCAGGCACCCGTCGAGCTTGGCGACCGCGAACGCCTCCCGCTTGAGGCTGCGGCTCAGCGAACGTTCCCGCAGCCGCGCCAGCACCGTCTCCCGATCGGCGAGCAGCGCGAAGTGGCGCACCTCGTGGCCGGCCTCGCGCAGCCGGCCCAGGATCTCGTCGTAGTAGGCGGGCTCCGTCAGCGTCATCGGCGCGATGACCACGCCCTGCTGCTTGCCCAGCACCAGGTCCAGCACCTCGAACACGCCCTGCCGCCAGGCGGGGTGCAGCTGGAAGTCCGAGCGCAGCGCGGGCGGGGTCATCCTGTGCAGGCCCAGGCCGACGTGCTCGGGGTCGCACACCACGCTTCCCGGCAGCCTCCGGTGCAGCTCGTACGCGGTCTGCGTCTTGCCCACCCCGAACGTGCCGTTGATCCACACGAGCATGCCGCTCAGCTTAGGGCGGAAGATGGCGGGACTTCTCACGTTTCGAGCGGACGTGGCGTCGAATGGGACCATGGACGACACGATCCCGATCGGCGAGGCCGCCCGCCTGCTCGGCGTGAACGCCTCCGCCCTGCGGTACTACGAGGAGCGTGCCCTGGTCGCCCCCGCACGGCGCCACCAGGGGCGGCGCGTCTACGGCAGGCAGGAGCTGCGGCGGCTGGTCTTCCTGCGCACGATGCAGCGGCTCGGCGTGCCCCTGGACACCGCCGGGGCGATGCTGGACGCGCCCGGCGAGCAGTGGCGGGCGGCGGTGCGGGAGCGGATCGGCGAGCTGGAGGCGGTGATCATCCGGGCCAGGGTGGCCCAGGAGGTGCTCCGCCACGGGCTGCGCTGCCAGGAGGAACATCCGGCCGCGGAGTGCGAGGTCGCGGTCGCGATGCTGGACCGGCTCATCGACGGCTGCACGTTCGAGCAACTGGCGGCGGAGCACGATCCGCGGTGGACCGGACGGCCCGCCGGAAAATAATCGCCGTGGCGGGGGAATGGATCCCGCCGAGGTGTGGTTACATATCTCGTGGCCGGTGTGCCCAGTGTCCCCGGGCCTCACCTATTGCCTTCACGGAATACCGTTCGGCTGGAGCCGTGTTGTGCCTTTCGCCGAGAGGCGACACGCACACCGGTACGCACTCGTAGAGCGCCCGTCCTCCCCGGAGGGCGGGCGCTCACGTGTGTGTCCGCAGGTACGGGTCCGTGATGCCGCCGGGAGAGGCCAGCGCCTCGGAGTCGAGCCCGGTCAGCCGCGCCCCCGCCTGGTAGGCGCTGTCCAGGAACTCCAGCACGGCCCCCACCGGGTCCTCCATGGCCCGTACGTCGTCGTAGCGCAGCACGGCCAGATGGCTGCCCCTGGCGGTGATCCACTCGGCCTGGGCGGGCCACAGCGGCTCCCGTTCCAGCCCCTCGGGCTCCGGCGCGGTGTAGGAGTAGAACGCCGGATAGGGCCGCTCCTTGTCCCCGAACCAGAACCCCGAGCTGATCACCTCCCAGCTGTAGGCCTCCCGCGTCACCGGGTCGGCGTCGGGCGAGACCTTCACCACCCGCCCGGTGAAGCGGGTGACCGCGATGTCGAAGGTGTGCCAGAAGTGGTGCACGGGGCTCGTCTTCCCGGCGAAGTCGGCGGCGAACCGGTCCAGGAGCTGCACCACCTGCGACAGGATCCGCCAGTACCGGTTGATGAGCACCGGGTCGTAACGCGCGTGCAGGGTGTCGTCGGCGAACGGCGTGTCGTCGCTCAGGTCGAACGGCACGGCCCAGATCTCCGGCCGGATCCCCAGCCCGGCCAGCGTCTCGAAGAGCCGGTCGTGGAACGAGGCCACCGACCTGCCGATCAGGCTGAACTCGGCGCTGCGCCCGTCGAAGACGTCCACGACCAGCCGGTGGCGTACGAGGTCGAAGTCGACGCAGAACAGCGGCTGCTCGCCCAGCCCGCCCATCGGCCGGGTGGTGAGCCCCCGCCCCGTCGGGTGGAACGGCACCTGCCACCAGTGGTTGCGCCGGTTGCTCGACGCCAGCCGGATCTTCCCCACGATCTGGGCGAACCTGTGAAAGGTCTCCTTTGCCTCTGTCCACTCCGCGAGCGGCATGGCCGGGAACAGCTCCATGACGGCCCCCTCCGACGTAGAGCATTTCCCGACAATCGTAACTACTGGGAGTATTCGGTCAGCTCCCAGGGGTCGTGCGCGGAGAAGACCGCCACCCCGTGGTCGTTCGCGAGCGAGCGCAACCGCTCCTGGCTCGACAGCCGCCGCCCCTCGTCCACCTGGGCCTGGAGCTGCACGAGGTCCATCAGCGGGTGGGGTCTCGGCTCGCGGGCCAGCTCGCCGTGGTAGAAGTACGCGTCCCCGGCGTGCAGCAGCCACCGGTCGCCGTCCCTGACCGCCACCCCCGCGTGGCCGTCCGAGTGGCCGTCGAGCGGCACGTACAGGAAGTCCTCCTCCGGCAGGCCGGTCAGCGGCCGCACCCCGTCCACGCCCAGCCAGCGGGTGCCCGTGCCCGGATACGTCACCCAGCGCGGCGCGTGCGCCCAGTGCGAGGGGCGGTAGCGGCGGTTCGGGCCCTGGGCCAGCGCGGCCTTCAGCTCGGCCTCCATGACGTGCACCTCGGCGTGCGGGAAGTCGGGCAGGCCGCCGCTGTGGTCCACGTCCAGGTGGGTCAGCACGATGTGGCGCACGTCGGCGGGGTCGTGCCCGAGCGCCGCCACCTGTCGCACGGCCGTCTCGGCGGGGGACAGCACCGGCTCGACCAGCTCCGTCCACTCGCGTTCGAGATGTACGGCGGGGTCGGCCACGTCGTCCAGGCCGAGGCCCGACTCCACGAGGACCAGCCCGGAGGCCGGGGTCTCGACGAGCAGCGCGTGGCAGACGGCGGGCTGGGAGGGCCGGCCGTCGGGGGAGTCGAGCTCGCGCATCGAGGCGAGGTTGAGATGGTGAATTCGCATGCGGATAGACTGCGACTTGAAGTGCGGTTCAAGTCAAGGAGCGAGCCAGGACGTGGACGACACGTTGATCGACATCGGTGACGTGGCCAGGCAGAGTGGCCTGGCCGCGTCCGCGCTGCGGTTCTACGAGCGCAAGGGGCTCATCCAGGCCGAGGGGCGCAACGGGCTGCGCCGCGCGTACCGGCCGGAGACGCTGGAGCGGCTGGCGCTGATCTCCTGCGCCCGCGACGCCGGGTTCACGCTCTCCGAGATCGGCGAGTTCCTGCGGGCCGGGCCGTCCGACGAGCGGCTGCGGGCCCGGATGGCCGCCAAGGAGCGCGAGGTGTCGCAGCGGGTCGACCAGCTCACCCGGCTGCGCGACAGCCTGCGCCACGCGGTGGTCTGCACGCACGACCCGCTGGTGGAATGCCCCGAGTTCAAGCAGGCCGTACGGCGGGTGCCCCAGGGCTGACCCAGGGCGACCCGCCGGCGTTTCTCAGGCCGAGCTGAGCGGGCACCCGCCCGCCGTTCGCGGTTCAGGCCGAGCTCACGTACTTCCTCGGCCGCAGGGCGTGGGCGCGCAGGGCCGCCAGGGCGGCGAACTGCCCCGGCCGGTCCATCCGTACGGCCAGGTCGTCGCTGAACGCCAGGCCCAGGGCCGTGAGCTGGGCCACCAGATCGGTCACCGGCCCGGTGACGTCCTCCAGGCTCGTCGCCGGATGCCAGCCCTCGCCGCCCACCACCTCGGCCACCCGCTCGCGCAGCTTCGCGGGCGACATGAGCGTGCCGTCGGCCAGCAGCATCAGCGCCGCCTCCCTGGCCGACACCTCGAACTCGTGCTCGCCCCTGGCCAGCAGCAGCCGGGTGACCGCCGACCACATGGCCGACTTCGACTGCAGCAGCCGCAGGCCGTACTCGGTGATGGCCAGCTTGGCGCCCTCGCGGCGGATCGCGCCCAGCTCCCGCTCGGCCAGGTCACGCAGCCGCGCCGCCTCGGGCGAGGGCGCCAGCCGCAGCGGCAGCGACTCCCCGGAGGCGGCCACGGACAGCAGCCGGTGCAGCGCGGGCAGCGGCTGCGGGGTGACGGGCGCGTGCAGCCGCACCTCGAACGGCTGCGCCAGCTCCCGCCTGGCCGGGCCGCGCCCCAGCACCCAGCGGTTCAGCCGCTCGCCGTGCACGCGGTTGAGCCAGCTGTCGCCTCCCAGGTCGGCGCGGGGCTCGGTGAGCCAGCGCCGGGTCAGGGCCGTGCGGTCGACGCTCTCGCCGGCCACGATCGCCAGCTCCAGGGCGGCGGAGCAGGCGATGTGCGCGCCCAGCTCCTCCGGCCCCATGATCATGCTCCACTGCAGCTCGGGCACGTCGGGCGGGAGCACACCCGTGGCCTCCAGCGCCTGCTGGTAGGCGGTGGTGCCGGCGTCCTCGCCCTCGCGGGCGTAGGTGCGCAGGATCTGTACGGTCGTCGGGGACACGCACATGGCGGCGTACCGGTCCATGCCGCCGAGCTGGAGCAACCGCCCCAGGGAACGTGCCAGGCGCTCCATGTCGCCGCTGCCCTTGGCCGCCCCGGCAGTGGGCGGCGCGACCTTGAGCGGCAACGTGTACCAGAGGAACTCGCAGACGTCGAGCTGGGTCACCGTCTCCAGCGGCTCCCCACCCGTCAACCATTCGACGGCGGTCCTGGCCTCCTCGGCCAGATCCGGGTGAGATCGCTCCAACTCGGCGAGAAGGGCGGTGACATCCGGTGCACTCATGCCTCGAAGTTTGCCGTATCGACCCCGGGCCTGACGATGACCGAATCCGGTGCGTATTGGGTCTTGCACAGCGACTACCCTAAGAAACCCCTATTGAGCCGACTGTAACGTGATCATATCCACCGTTTCTCGAACAACATGCGGGCCTTCCAGTCCACGTACGGGATCAGCTCGGCGGAGAGAATGGGGTGCAGCCACCAGAAGTTGATGAGCGCGAGCAGCGCGAACGCGCCGACGACGGCGGCACCGAGCGTACGCCGCATCGGCGTCGCCCCCTTGACGGCCGGCGCGGACGGCCCGATCAGCAGCCCGGCGCACAACGTGATGGCCAGCACCATGAACGGCACCATCGGGATGGCGTAGAACAGGAACATCGTGCGGTTGTCGGCGATGGCGAAGTAGAACCACGGCAGCCAGCCCATCGCGTAGGCCAGCAGCACGGCCCCGGCCCGCCAGTCGCGCGAGGAGAAGTACCACGCCACCAGCGCCACCAGCGCGGCCACCGCGCCGAACCAGATCACCGGCGTGCCCACGCCGAGCACGGCCTGCGAGCAGTCCTTGACGCCGCACGTGTTCTGCTTGCCCTCGTAGAAGAAGGCCACGGGGCGCAGCAGCAGCGGCCAGGACCACGGCTCCGACATGTACGGGTGCGAGGTCTCCAGCCCGCTGTGGAAGGTGAAGACCTGCCACTGGTACTGCACCCACGACCGCATCGAGTCGAAGACGAAGAAGAGCGGGTTGCCCGGCGAGGTGGCCTGGTCCCAGTTGCGCCCGTAACCGGACGCGTTGACGAACCAGCCCGTCCAGGTGGCCATGTACGCCACGAACGGCACCACGCCGAACGCCACGACCCCCTGCGGCACGTCCTTGTTGATCGCCCCCAGGTACGGCCGGCGCAGCCCCACGGCGCGGCGCGCGCCGAAGTCCCACATCAGCGACATGATCGCGAACGCCACCGCGAACGCCAGGCCCGACCACTTGACCGACATCGCGAAGGCCAGGCACACCCCGGCCCCGATCCGCCACCACCTGATGCCCAGCGACGGGCCCTGCGGCGACAGGGGCGAGCCCTCGTACCACGTGACCAGCTTCTCGCGCGCGCGGTCACGGTCGACCACCAGGCAGGCGAACGCCGCCAGCACCCAGAACATCAGGAAGATGTCCAGCAGTGCCGTGCGGGAGAGCACGTAGTGCAGGCCGTCGAGCGCCAGCAGCAGGCCGGCGAAGCAGCCCAGCAGCGTCGAGCGGGTCATCCGGCGGGCCACCCTGGCCAGGATGAGGATGGACAGCGTGCCGACCACGGCGGCGGCGAAGCGCCAGCCGAACGGGTTGAGCCCGAACAGCCACTCGCCGACGCCGATCATCCACTTGCCCATCGGCGGGTGCACCACGTAGGAGGCACACTTGCCGAGGTCGTCCGGCGTGCACGCCTGCCAGATGTCGGTGTTCCCCGCGATGATCGCCTTGTCGGCGTCCTTGACGGTGACCTTCTCGACCCCGTGGGTGATGAGCGAGAAGGCGTCCTTCATGTAGTACGTCTCGTCGAACACCACGGCCTTGGGATGACCGAGCTGTATGAAGCGGAGGATTCCGCCGAACAGGGTGACGAGCAGTGGCCCCACCCATCCCCACAACACGCTGCCGCGCATGGGGGGCACGACCCGCTCGCGTACGGACCGGGTCTTCGGATGCGCTGTGGGATGGCTCTCGCCGACCTCCGAGCTCTCGTAGGCCTGGTACGGGGAATCGGTCACCGCCATTCGGACATCGTACGGGCCCCAGAGCGGTGGTTACCAAGGAAACACGGTCTAATTGGGATGCCCTGCAACAATGGCCTGGTGACTGGGAACGGCAGGTTGGTGCTGGCAGGAGCCCCCATCGGCCAGGTCGGAGACGTCTCGCCGCGGCTGCGTGAGCTGCTGGCGGGCGCCGACGTGGTGGCGGCGGAGGACACCAGGCGGCTGCGCAGGCTCGCGGCCGACCTCGGCGTCGAGCTCACGGGCAGGGTGGTGTCCTACTACGACCAGAACGAGGCGGGCCGGGCCCAGGAGCTCGTCGAGACGCTGAAACAGGGCCGCACGGTCGTGGTGATCACGGACGCGGGCATGCCCGGCGTGTCCGACCCCGGCTACCGGCTGACGCAGCTCGCGGTCGAGGCGGGTGTCACGGTCACCGCGCTGCCGGGACCGAGCGCCGTCACCACCGCGCTGGCCGTGTCGGGGCTGGCCAGCGACAGGTTCTGCTTCGAGGGCTTCCCTCCGCGCAAGACCGGCGAGCGGGCCCGCCGCCTGGGCGCGCTGGCGGCCGAGGAGCGCACGATGGTCTTCTTCGAGTCGCCGCACCGGCTGGAGGAGTCCCTGCGGGCCATGGCCGAGGCGTTCGGGCCCGACCGGCGGGCCGCGGTGTGCAGGGAGCTGACCAAGACCTACGAGGAGGTCCGCAGGGGCGGGCTCGGCGAGCTGGCCGAGTGGGCGGCGAAGGGCGTCAAGGGCGAGATCACGATCGTGGTGGCGGGGTTCGCGCCGGGCGAGGCCGAGCCCGACCTCGACGCCCTGGCGGCGGAGGTCGACCGCAGGGTGGCCGCGGGGGAGCGGCGCAGCCTGGCCGTGGCCGAGGTGGCCAGGGGCGCGGGCGTTCCCAGGCGAGAGCTGTACGACCTGGTTCACAGGAGAACCGCCACGCCATAGGGTGCGCATCGTGAGGAACTGGGGGGTGCCGGCACAGCGGCTGATCCCGCCGATGCAGGGCGGGGCCCTCCTGGGCTGGCTGGCGCCGCTCGCGGTGGCGATCTTCGGCGGCATCCTGCGGTTCGTCCGGCTGGGCGAGCCCAAGGCCGTCGTCTTCGACGAGACGTTCTACGTCAAGGACGCGTACTCGCTGATCGTCCACGGCGTCGAGATGGCCACGCTCGGCGACGCCAAGAACCCCATCGCCGACCGGCGCCTCATCGCCGGGAACCTGGACATCTTCAAGCAGTGCGCGCAGCCGTCCGAGTGCGCCTCCTTCGTGGCCCACCCGCCGCTCGGCAAGTGGATGATCGGCGCCGGGGAGTGGCTGTTCGGGATGAACCCGTTCGGCTGGCGCTTCGCCGCCGCGCTGGCCGGCACGCTGTCCGTCCTCGTCCTGGCCAGGGTGGCGCGCAGGATGACCCGCTCGACGCTGCTGGGCTGCCTGGCCGGGCTGCTGCTGGCGCTCGACGGGCTGCACCTGGTGCTGTCGCGGACGGCGCTGCTGGACATCTTCCTGATGTTCTGGGTGCTGTGCGGGTTCGCGTGCCTGGTGGCCGACCGCGACTGGGCGCGGCGCAAGCTGGTCGCCTGGTACGAGAGCGCGCCCGTCACCGAGACGGGCCCGCGGCTGGGGCTGCGGCCGTGGCGGCTGGCGGCGGGGGCCTGCCTGGGTGCGGCGTGCGCGGTCAAGTGGTCGGGGATCTTCTTCCTCGTCGCCTTCGCCGTGCTGTCGATCATGTGGGACCTGGGGGCCCGTCGGGCGCTGGGGCTGCGCGAGCCGTACCGGGGGGCGCTGTCGTACGACCTGCCCGGCGGGGCCGGAGCGATGGTGCTGGTGCCCGCGCTGGTGTTCACGGCGTCGTGGGCCGGCTGGTTCGCCTCCGCCGACGGCTGGGGCCGCAACTGGGACCGGGCCACCTCCTCGGGGCCGGTGTTCTTCGTCTTCGACTCGTTACGGTCGTGGGTGCAGTACCAGACGCAGGTGCTGGGCTTCCACAGCGGCCTGGAGGACTACCACCCGTACATGTCGGAGCCGTGGTCCTGGCCGCTGCTGCTGCGGCCGGTCTCCTTCCACTACCCCACCGACCTGCCGGCCTCCGCCTGCGGCGGCGGCCAGTGCTCCCAGGCCGTGCTCGGCGTCGGCACCCCCGCGCTCTGGTACGCCGCCGCGCTCGCCCTGCTCGGCCTCATCGCCTGGTACGTCTCCTCGCGCGACTGGCGGGCCGGGGCGGCGCTGCTGGGCTTCGCGGCCGGCTGGCTGCCGTGGTTCTACTACGCCATCGCCGACAACCGCACGATGTACCTGTTCTACATGATCCCCGTGGTGCCGTTCATGGTGCTGGCGCTGGTGCTCATGGCGGGGCTCGCCCTCGGCAAGCAGGACGCCCCCGCGCCCCGGAGGGCGGCGGGGGCCGCGGTCGTGGGCGCGTTCGCGCTCGTCGTGCTGATCAACTTCTGGTGGCTCCACCCGGTGCTGACCGCCGAGACGATCACGCACGCACAGTGGTGGGCTCGGATGCTGATGAGCTCTTGGGTGACCGCCGCACCCAAGTGACCCCGCGGCGCAGCGTGATCGCCGCCGCGATGCAGGCCAGGGGGACGGCCGGGAGCACGTACCGGTAGTCGAACTCCGCCGTGGCCGCCGGTGCCAGCAGCAGCCCGACCGCGCCCAGCCACGGCAGCACCACGGGGCCGCCGAACTTCCGCCAGCGCACGACCACGCCGTACAGGCCGATCAGCAGGATGCCGCCGACCATGATGCCGCGCAGGTAGAAGACCTTCTGGTAGTTGCTCATGATCGTGGCCCACGGCTGCACGATCCGGGTCTCCGGCGGGCCCTGCTCGTAGCTGAAGGCGTCGGTGTCGGTGCGGCCGCCCGCGTACGACGACCACTTCGGCAGCCGCTTGGGCTGGCCGGTCTCGTCGCGCTCCACGTACGGCTTGAACTGGTACATGTTGTAAGTCGACTCGTCGGGGAAGCGTGGACGTGCCCAGTGGAAGGAGCGGAAGAAATCGCGCGCCACGACCTTCAGGTAGTCACCCGGCTGCGACAGGATCGCCCGGGTGGCGAACTTGCTGGCCGCGTCGTTGGTGATCTCGCTCCACTTCTTGTTGATGCCCCACCGGTGCAGCACCTCGCCGGTGCCGGTGCCGTCGCCGTTGCCCTGACCCCACAGGTACCACTGCGCGTAGTCCTTGCGCTGGCTGACCGGGTCGTTGATGCACAGCAGCAGGAGCTGGACCTCTTTGTACTTGTCGATGTCCATCTTGTTGCAGTCGGCGAAGATCGCGGTGCGCATGTAGAGGATCAGGCCGTCGCTGTTGGTCATCGCGAACTTCCCGTACGCCGAGGCGAACCACCCCATGTAGACCATCACCGGGATCGCGCAGGCGGTGATCACGGCGGCGATCGGCCGCCAGCCGGTGCGCTTGACCAGCAGGTAGAGCACGACCAGAGCCAGGATCGGCAGCCCGATCGAGCGGGTCAGCCAGGTCAGCGCCAGCAGCAGCCCGACGACCGCGCCCGCCTTCCACGTCAGCCGCCGCTTCCACAGCACCATCGTGATCACGCCCACCACCAGCAGCATGAACAGGGTGTCGGACATCACCATCTGCTCGAGCTGGATCTGGTAGGCGTCGAACAGGACCGGCGCCGCGGCCAGCGTGGCCCCCCACTTCGGCAGCCTGAACTTGATCCGTAGCAACGCGTAGATCAGGCAGGCCGTGGCCAGGCCCATGAGGTGCTGCGTGAACGTCAGCAGGGTGAAGCTGTGGAACGGCTGGAGCAGCATCAGCCAGAAGCTGTAGCCGTCGGGCCTGATCGGGTGCGGCCGCGGGTGCAGCGCCACCGAGACGTACTCGTAGGAGTCGTTGAACCACATGGCCGGGCCGTAGCCGAGCATGGTGACGAGCCGCAGCACGGCGCCCACGCCGAAGGCCGCGGCGAACACCCGATGCCTGCGCACCATGGCCAGCAGACGGGCCGTCCTGCCAGGGGCGGAGGGGTCCACAGGGGTAATCTCCGCAACGCTCACCATGCTGTAAAGAATGCCAGTCGTTTTCGGGTCTGTGCCCGAGCACGGACACGTTCAGGGCATGATGGTTCACTGGAAGAGCCTTAACTGAAGGGTAGACACGTGGAACTGACGGTGGTCATGCCCTGCCTCAACGAGGCGGAGACCGTGGAAGTCTGTGTACGCAAGGCATTGGCGTGCATGGAGGAGCACGGCATCGAGGGCGAAGTGCTGATCGCCGACAACGGCAGCACGGACGGCTCACAGCAGCTCGCCCGAGACGCCGGGGCCCGCGTGGTCCATGTGGACGAGAAGGGGTACGGAAACGCCCTCATGGGCGGAATCAGGGCGGCGCGCGGCAAGTACGTCATCATGGGCGACGCCGACGATTCCTACGATTTCACCGCGCTGTTGCCGTTCGTCGAGCAGTTGCGCGACGGCGCCGACCTGGTCATGGGCAACCGCTTCAGGGGTGGCATCTCCCCTGGCGCCATGCCGCCGCTCCACCGCTACCTGGGCAACCCGGTGCTGTCGTTCATCGGGCGGCTGTTCTTCCCCTCGGCGATCAAGGACTTCCACTGCGGGCTGCGCGGCTTCCGGCGCGACTCGATCCTGCGCCTGCAGCTCCAGACGGGCGGCATGGAGTTCGCCTCCGAGATGGTGGTCCGCTCCACCCTGGCCGGCCTCGACGTGCGCGAGGTCCCGACCACGCTCTCGCCCGACGGCCGCTCCCGCCCGCCGCACCTGCGCTCCTGGCGCGACGGCTGGCGTCACCTGCGCTTCCTGCTCCTCTACAGCCCGAAGTGGCTGTTCTTCTACCCCGGCGTGCTGATGATGATCGTCGGGCTCGTCGCGGGCACGGCGCTGGTGTTCGGGCCGGTGGAGATCGGCGAGCTGGCCTTCGACGTCGACACCCTGGTCGGATCGGCTGCCCTGGTGGTGATCGGCTTCCAGGCGGCGCTGTTCGCGGTGTTCACGAAGGTGTACGCGGCGGAGGAGGGCTTCCTGCCCGAGTCGCCGCGGATCCGGCGGCTGATCGACATCGTGAGCCTGGAGAAGGGGCTCGTCGTCGGCGGGCTGCTGGCCGTGGCCGGCCTCGTCGGCCTGGTGATGTCGCTGGTGCACTGGCAGGTGCGCGACTTCGGCGAGCTGGACCCGCGCGAGTCCCTGCGCATCGTGGTGCCCGCGGCCACGGCGCTCATCATGAGCTTCCAGACGATCTTCGCGGCGCTGTTCATCAGCATCCTCGGCATCCGCCGCACCCGCGAGACCTCCATCGACAACGCCGCCGCCGCGGCCGAGGAGGCCGCCGCCGCGATCACTCTCGAAGAGACGAAGCGTTAGGGATTCCTTTACGGGCCGCCGTGGTCAGCCACCCCGCCGTACCCGGCGGCCACGGCACCGCGTAACAAAACAATCTCGAAGACCCGTAGGCTGAGCACCATGACCCAGCACATTCTGACTGCCGTGGCATGGCCGTATGCGAACGGGCCACGCCATATCGGGCACGTATCCGGGTTCGGCGTGCCGTCCGACGTCTTCAGCCGTTACCAGCGGATGGCGGGCAACAACGTGCTGATGGTCTCAGGCACGGACGAGCACGGCACCCCCATCCAGGTCCAGGCCGACAAGGAGGGCGTCAGCGCCAAGGAGCTGGCCGACCGCTACAACCGCGTCATCGCCGAAGACCTGACCGGCCTCGGCCTGTCCTACGACCTGTTCACCCGGACCACGACGAAGAACCACTACGCCGTCACGCAGGAGATCTTCAAGGGTCTCTACAACAACGGCTACATCTTCCCCAAGACCACGATGGGCGCCATCTCGCCCTCCACCGGCCGTACGCTCCCCGACCGCTACATCGAGGGCACCTGCCCCATCTGCGGCTACGACGGCGCGCGCGGCGACCAGTGCGACAACTGCGGCAACCAGCTCGACCCGATCCAGCTCGTCAACCCCAAGAGCCGCATCAACGGCGAGACGCCGAAGTTCGTCGAGACCGAGCACTTCATGCTCGACCTGCCCGCCTTCGCCGAGGTGCTCGGCTCCTACCTGCAGTCCAAGCAGGGCGAGTGGCGCCCCAACGTGCTGAAGTTCGCCCTCAACCTGCTCGGCGACCTCCAGCCCAGGGCGATCAGCCGCGACCTCGACTGGGGCGTGCCGATCCCGCTCGACGGCTGGCGCGAGCAGCCCAACAAGCGGCTGTACGTGTGGTTCGACGCCGTCATCGGCTACCTGTCCGCCTCCATCGAGTGGGCCAGGCGCTCGGGCGACCCCGACGCGTGGCGCCAGTGGTGGCAGAACCCCGACGCCCGCGGCTACTACTTCATGGGCAAGGACAACATCGTCTTCCACGCCGAGATCTGGCCTGCGATGCTGTTCGGCTACAGCGGCATCGGCGCGCGCGACGGCTCGCCCGGCTCGCTGGGCGCGCTCGACGTGCCGTCCGAGGTGGTCTCCAGCGAGTTCCTGACGATGGAGGGCAGGAAGTTCTCCTCCTCCCGGCAGGTCGTCATCTACGTGCGCGACTTCCTGGCCCGCTACGACGCCGACGCCCTGCGCTACTACATCGCCGTGGCCGGCCCCGAGAACCAGGACACCGACTTCACCTGGCAGGAGTTCGTCAACCGCAACAACGGCGAGCTGGTCGCGGCCTGGGGCAACCTGGTCAACCGGTCCATCTCGATGGCGGCGAAGAACTTCGGGGCCGTGCCCGAGCCCGGCGACCTCACCGACGCCGACAGGGCGCTGCTGGAGCGCTCGCGCAACGCGTTCGGGCCCGTGGGGGCGGAGCTGGGCCGTTCGCGCTTCAAGAACGCCATCACGGAGGCGTTCGACGTGGTGCGCGAGGCCAACAAGTACCTCGCCGACCAGGAGCCCTGGAAGCTCAAGGACGACCCCGAGCGGCAGAAGTCCATCCTGCACGTCGCGCTGCAGGTCGTGGACGACGCCAAGACGATGCTCACGCCGTTCCTGCCCGGCTCGTCCAACAAGGTCTTCACCATGCTGGGCGGCGAGGGCGTGTGGTCGGGCATGCCGGAGATCCGCGAGGTCGACGAGGACGGCGGCACCCCGTACCCGGTGATCACGGGCGACTACGCGGACAGCGCCGCGCGGTGGGAGCACCGGCCGATCAGGCCGGGCACGCCGCTGGCGCCGCCCGTGCCGCTGTTCAAGAAGCTCGACCCGAAGGTCATCGACGAGGAGCTGGCCCGGCTGGGTGAGTGACGGAGAGGCTCGGTGCGGCGGGGCGGCTCGGGTGAGTGACGGCGGGGCCCGGCGCGGCGGCTAGGCTTTGATGGCGTGACCAAGCTTCCCGCCGCGCCAGAGCCGCTCTCCTCGCCCGTGTTCGACAGTCACTGCCACCTCGACATCATGGTCGGCAACAGGCAGGCGTCGTCGGGCGACCCGGTGGCGCAGGCCGCGCAGGCCGCCTCGGCGAGCGTACGGAGCATCCTCGACGACGCCCGGGCCGTGGGCGTGACGAGGCTGGTCACGATCGGCTACGACCTGGCCTCGTCCCGCTGGAACGCCGAGGTGGCCGCCGCGCAGGAGGGCGTGTACGCCGGGGTGGCCATCCACCCGAACGAGGCGCACGAGGCCACCCCGGAGGTGCTGGCCGAGATCGAGGCGCTGGCCGGGCGGCCCGAGGTGCGCGCGGTGGGGGAGACGGGGCTCGACTACTACCGCGACTGGGCGAGCAAGGACGACCAGCACGCCAGCTTCCGGGCGCACATCGAGATCGCCAAGCGCACCGGCAAGGCGCTGGTCATCCACGACCGCGAGGCGCACGACGACGTGCTGAAGGTGCTGGCCGCCGAGGGGGCCCCGGACAAGGTGGTCTTCCACAGCTTCTCCGGGGACGCCGAAATGGCGAAGAAGTGCGTCGAAGCCGGATATTTCATGTCGTTCTCCGGGCCTGTGACGTACAAGAACGCCGGCTACCTCCGCGAGGCGGCCGAGGTCGCGCCCGCCGAGCTCATGCTGGTCGAGACCGACGCCCCCTACCTGCCCCCGGTCCCGCACCGCGGCAAGCCCAACGCGCCCTACCTCATCCCCCTCACCCTGCGATGCCTGGCCGAGGTCAAGAACGTCCACCCGGACGAGTTGTGCGGGGCGATCAGCGTCAACGGAGTCACTGTTTTCGGCGAGTGGTGACCAACTTTTGGCGAACTCCTCGATACAAGCACCGGACAAGCGTAAAGTTCGGGCCGTCTGGCACCACACCGGAGGTGGCTCGTGCGAGGAAAGAGGCGTGCGCCCCGACCGCCTGTTCCATGGCGTTCCCCGTGGACGCCGGTGGTCTGCGTGGCGGGGGCGGTGGCCGTCGGCGCGCTCGTCATGGTGTCGTTCCTGGTCAAAGAGGTCATCGTGGTCGTCGATGGCGAGCGCAGGCACGTCCGCGCGTTCGGTGGAACGGTCCAAGAGGTGCTCGCCGACGCCGAGGTGTCCGTGGGGTACGGGGACGTCGTACGGCCGTCCACGCAGGCGCCGGTGGACGACGGCGCCACGATCGAGGTGCGCCGCGCCCGTCCCCTCACCCTGACCCTCGACGGCCGCACCAGCACCCACCTGGTCACCGCCACGAACGTGGGCGACGCCCTGGCCGAGCTGGACATCGCCCCCGCCGCCAGCAAGCTCTCCGCCCCGCCCGGCGACAAGGTGCCGCTGGAGGGGATGGAGCTGACCGTGTACACGCGGAGGCGGGTGTACGTGGTGGCCGGCACCACGCGGGTGAGCTCGCGCACGACAGCCAGGACGGTGCGCGAGGTGCTCAAGCAGAAGCGCATCGCACTGCGCCGCGGGTACCTGGTGAACCCGCCGCTGGGCAGCTTCCCCAAGGACGGCACGGTCATCACGGTCACCCCGCCGAGGACCGTACAGATCCAGCCGGAGGTCGCCCAGCTCGACTGGGAGGCGCTGGCGGAGTGCGAGTCACGTGGCGATCCGGAGGCGTACAACCCGGACGGGCCGTACTACGGGCTGTACCAGTTCAGCCTGCCGATGTGGGAGTCGGTGGGCGGGATGGACACGCCGAGCACGTGGCCGGAGGAGGAGCAGACGTACCGGGCTCAGGTCCTGTACCAGCAGGTGGGCGGCCGGTGGCAGGGCCAGTGGCCGCACTGCGGCGACCGCCTGTTCACCATGACCGCCTACTGACCCCGCACCCCTGCGCCTCTGCGCCCGCACTCCTGCGCCCTGCCCCGCCCACCCGCTCGGCCCGCTGATGGCACGCCCGGCGCTCACCGGTGGCACGCGCAGCAGCTCGCCGGTAGCGCGCCCGGCAGTTCGCGGGTGGCCCGCTTGTCAGTTCGCGCCCGGCGCGCCTCGCAGTTCGCCGGCGGGTGCCCGGCGTTCGTCAACCGGCGAGTGAGACGCCGAAGTCGGCACCCTTCGAGGGCTGGAGCAGCTGGGGTGCCGCCTCGTCGTTGCGGGCCGCCACCGCGACCTTCCCGTAAGGCGCGGCGTCCGGCTGCCCCACATACAGCTTGTTCCCGCTGAACGCCACCGACCAGCCGAACAGCCCGTCAGCGGTCGCCAGCTCCCGCTCCTCGGCGGCGTCCTTCCACGAGACGATCCGGACACCACCACCGTAGGGCGCGCCGATCGCCAGCCGCCCGTCCGCCGAGACGGCCATCGAGAACCCGAACGCCTGCTTGCCCCCCTGCGTCACCCTCCTGGTGGGTTTCCGCGCGAGATCGAGGAACTGCACGTACCCGGGCCCGGGCGAGCCGACCGCGTAGCCGGAGCCCTCGGCGTACGCGACGGAGTACCCGAACCGGTCGCCCGAGGCGTTCGTCGGCGAGTCCAGCTTGAACGAGCTGATCTGCGGCGCCAGCACGTCGTCGATGAACACCACCGAGCCCGAGTCGATCTTGCCGGCCTCGATCTGCCGGCCCGCGCCGTCGTCGTTCTCGTACGGCACCCCGACGACCAGCCCGTTCTCCGGCCCGAACGCCATCGCCCAGCCGAACTGGTCGCCCACCTCGCTGTTGCCCCGCACGTCCACGCTCTCCTGGCTCACCCTGCGCAGCTCACCCGCACCCTTGCGCACGTAGACGGCGCCCACGTCGAGCAGCTGGGCCTCGTCCTCGTACGGCGCGCCGATCGCCACCAGGTCGCCACGCGCGGCCATCGACCAGCCGAAGTGCGCGAACCGCTGGGGTCGCGGCGGCGTCAGACGCTCGGGGGCCGCCGCGCCGCCGCCGTAGACGACGTACACGACGCCGGCGTCCTCGGTGCCGTCCACGTCCGCGTACGGTGCACCGATCACCAGGTCGGCGCAGTCGTCACCGTTGACCTGCGCCATCCGCACGGACCACCCGAAGCCATCACCCCTGGCCAGCCCGGGAACACCGACCGGCACCACCTTGCCGCCGGACAGCACGTGCACCGCGCCCTTCTGATCGTCCGCGAACGGATCACCCACCGCCACGTCGTCCGCACCGTCACCATCGAAGTCGGAAGCCCCGGCGCAGGCCGCCGCCGCGCTCACGCCGGACGCATGAGCCGCCGCTGTCCCGGGGGTCACGGTTGTCCCGGCCACGAGCGCGAGCGCTGCGAGGGTCGCTCTGATCGTCACAGCGCCACCTCGATCAGCTTGCCGTTCTCCAGCAGGGTCGCCGTCATCCTCATCGGCTTGCGATACATGGCCAGGTCGAACACGAACGCGCTGTCCACCCGCGCACCCGGCAGGATGGCCGGCGGCAACGTGACGGGCGCCGGGTCGTGCTCGCCGCCCCGGTCGTCGATCATGGTCACCACGGGCTGGACCAGCACCCGGCGCTCGCCGCCCGGGTTGAGCATCGTCCAGCGGATCACGCAGAGCTGGCCCTTGACGGACGTGATCCCCTCGAACTCCTTCACCCCGCACTCCGGCGCCCCGGTCACGATCGCGACGGGGTCGTCGAAGTTCGCGCCCAGCGCGAACCTGCGGCCCACGTCGTTCGGGCTGGGGCTGCCCGCGGCCTGGGTCGGGGTGCCCGAGGTCACGGTGGTGGTCGTGTCGCGCGCCGAGGTGACGATCAGTACGGCGCCCGTCACCACGATGGCCAGCACCGCGGCCGCGGCGGCGATGAGCCACCGGGTGCCGGGCGTGCGCGTGCCGCCGATGGTGTCGTCCTCGCCGGCCCGCTCGGCGGGGGAGGCCAGCGTGCCAGGGTGCGTGTCCGCCCCTAAGCCGGCTCCCTGCCGCACGTGCCCCAGGGCCGCCTCGGGCCGCGGGACCGCCGCATCCGGTCGCGGGACGGCTGCGTCCCGCCGTGAGACGGCTGCATCCAGGTGTGGGACGGCTGCGTCCGGGTGTGGGACCTGCGCCCCACTGCCCGCCGCCGCGAACCCCGGCCCACTTCCCGCCGTCCCTGGCCCGCTGCCCGCCGACGCGAGCCCTGGCCCGCCGGCCTGACGCTCGAGTCCCGGTCCGGTGCCCTGGCGCCCAGGTCGCTGCCCAGCGCCTGGCTGTCCAGCACCCGACTGCTCAGCTCCCTGCCCCGTGCCCGGCCGCTCTGGTCCCGGGCCCTGCAATGACTGGGCGGGCCCATCTTGCGGCTGCCCGGGCACCTGCTCCGGCTTCTGCCGCGACGACTTGCCCGAGCGGAACAGCCCGAGGCGCCGCCGGGGAGCCTCCGCCTGCCCTGGCACCTGCCAGCGCGCCAGCTCCTCCCGTGCCGCCTCCTCCTCCCGCCGCGCCCGCTCTTCCAGGGACGGCGCCGGCGCGCCCGCCGCCTCGCCGGGCCCGCGCACGCCGGCGGAACCCGGCACGTTCGCGGACCCCGGCACGCTCGCGGACCCCGGCACGCTCGCGGAACCTGGCACGCCGGCGGAACCTGGCACGCCGGCGGAACCCGGCGCGGTGAACGGCGCTGCAGGACCGGTCGCTGGGCTGGCGGCCTGGGGATCGGCGCCGGGAACCGAGGAGGCTCCAGCATGGGCTCCGGGGGCCGTGGGGGCTCCGGGGGCCGTGCCCCGCTGCCCGGTCGCGTCGCTGGGCGGAGGTGTCGTGAAGGTGGCCGTGATGTCCGGCTCGTTCACCACGTTCTGTGGCGGCTGCCAGTCGCTGAGCATCTCGGTCGCCACCAGCGTCGGCGGATCGGCCGCCGCGGGCATCGGCGCGTTCCCTCCCACCAGCGAGATCAGCAGCTCCTGCGCCGTGGGCCGCAGCGCCGGGTCCATGGACGTGGCCCGCCGCACGAGCTCGTTCAGAGGCGCGGGCAACGCCCCCAGGTCGGGCGGCGTGTTGAGCACCCGGGAGGCCATGGTGATGGGGTCGCCGCGCCCGAACGGATGCCGTCCGTTCCCGGCGTAGGCCACCAGGCAACCCCAGGCGAAGATGTCGACCGCCGGGCTGACCGGCTCGCCGCGCACCTGCTCGGGCGCCCACCAGCCTGGACTGCCCAGCAGCTCCCCGGAGAGCGTGAACCCCGTCTCCCGGTCGAGCGCCCTGGCGATCCCGAAATCGATCACCCGGGGCCCGGACAGCGAGAGGATCACGTTCGCCGGCTTGAGATCCCGGTGCACCAACTCGGCCACGTGGATGGCCGCCAGCGCGGCCGCGACGCCGAGCGCGACGCCGTGCAGCGGCCCCGGCTCCAGCGCGCCGTACTTCGTTATCTGATCCGACAGGGGAGTGCCGGCGATGTACTCGGTCACCATGTACGGCCGGCCGTCACCGGTGTTGCCGTTGTCCAGGACCTGGGCCGTACAGAACGACGCCACCCGCCGGGCGTTGTCCACCTCCACGTGGAACCTCGCCGCGAACCCCTCCTGATTGGCGAACTCGGCCTTGACCACCTTGAGCGCGACGAACCGCCCCGTCGGCGCCCGCGCGAGGAACACGGTTCCCATGCCGCCCTCGCCCAACCGGCCCAGTAACCGGTACGGCCCGATCGCGCGCAGGTCGGTCGGCCGTAGCGGCGCGGCGCCCGTTGGTTCCATGAGCGACGTCCCTTCCTGTTCCACGCCATCCTCTCCTTTGGTCTCCCCATCCGCCATCGCACGTTCTTCGATGCGGGAGACTGGTTGGATGATGAGGCTGTTGGGCCCTGCAGAAATACGTATTTTGGCGAACAAGCTAGATCTACGTCCGACAAAAAAACTGGGCCAGAACTTCGTGATCGACGCAGGGACCGTCCGTCGCATCGTCCGCGTGGCCGACCTCTCGCCTGATGACGTGGTCATCGAGGTGGGTCCGGGCCTCGGCTCGCTCACGCTCGCGCTCCTGCCGGCGGCCGCGCACGTGGTCGCCGTCGAGATCGACCCGGTGCTGGCCGGGCAGCTCCCGATCACGGTGGCCGAGCGCGAGGCCGCCGACAGCCTCACGGTCGTCAACGCCGACGCCATGAAGATCACGCTCGACGACCTCTCGGGTCACACCCCCACGGCCCTGGTGGCGAACCTGCCGTACAACGTGGCCGTCCCGGTGGTGCTGCACGTCCTGGAGGTGCTGCCGTCGCTGCGCAAGGGCCTGGTGATGGTGCAGTCGGAGGTGGCCGACCGGCTGGCCGCCGGTCCCGGCTCGAAGGTGTACGGGGTGCCGTCGGTCAAGGCCGCCTGGTACGCCGACGTACGCCGGGCCGGGCCCGTGGGCCGTAGCGTCTTCTGGCCCGTTCCCAACGTCGACTCCGGCCTCGTCTCCCTGGTCCGCCGCGACCCGCCGGCCACGTCGGCGTCGCGGGAGGAGGTGTTCGAGGTGGTGGACGCGGCCTTCGCGCAGCGCCGCAAGACCCTGAGAGCGGCGCTCGCCTCCTGGGCCGGCACGGCCGCCGACGCCGAGCGTACGCTGCGTGCGGCCGGGGTGGACCCGTCGGCGAGAGGCGAGCAACTCGACGTCACGGCCTTCGCCCGCATCGCCGAGCTCAGACCCTGACCCTCAGGGCCACCGCGGCGCCGGGAGCCCGCTGCGCGCGAACGCCCTGCCGCCCAAGCGCCTCGCCGCCCAAGAGCTTGGAGGCACGCAGCCGGGAGGAGCACGCCAGCCCGGAGCCTCGCCACGCTCGGAGGCATGCGAGCCATGTGGGGGCGGGAGCTTCGCGCGTCACTCGAAGGCGCTGATGGTCGCCTCGGGCCGGTCCCGCTTGGTGTAGAGGTCCCAGGCGGTGCCGGCGATCAGGTCCGGGTCGAGGGTCCTGATGCCCACGTCCCCGAACCGCTCGGGCTGGGAGACCACGTGCGTGTGGATGTCCCCCCGCTCGACCAGCCCACCGATGATCAGGCTCCCGGCGTAGACCCCCTGCCCGGCCAGCGCCGTGTTGAGCGTCAGTGAGTAGTTGCGCAGCGCCGCGGACGAGACCGCCAGCCCGCCGAGCGCGGGCATCGGCACGACGGCGCTGAGCCCGCCGGCGAACAGCAGCCCGCCCTCACCCCTCTCGACCATGCCCGGCAGCACCCTGCCGACCAGGTCGACCGCCGGATACACCAGCCCCATCGCCTCCTGCACGTCGCCTGAGGTGATGGACGTGATGGGGGCGGGCGCGGCGTCCAGGGTGGTGGCTCCGGGCCCGTAGTAGAGAACGTCGATCGCGCCGAACCGCTCGCCGATCGCGTCCAGCGCGGCCGCCGCCTGGCCGCGGTCCCGTACGTCGGCGACGAACGCCGCCGCCTCCACCCCGGCCTCGGCCAGCGACGCCACATAACCGGCATGGCGGGCGTCGCTGCGGGACACGAGCGCCACGGCGTACCCCTCGCGGCCGAACCGGTGGGCGATGGACATGCCGAGCCCCGGCCCGGCTCCGATGACGACGACGGTCTTGCGTGCTGCTGCGGGCATGACGGTGCCTTCCCTTCAACTAAGTCGAGGGCTCCCTCAACTTCGAGAGCCTGAATGTACCACAAAACTTGAGGGCTCCCTCGATTTCGTATGATGGACGGATGGCAGCCGGAACCAAGCCGCTGCGGTCGGATGCCGCGCGCAATCGCGACAAACTGCTGGTCGCCGCCACTCAGCTCTTCGCCGAGCGCGGGCTCGACGTGCCCTTGGAGCACGTCGCCCGCCGCGCCGGCGTCAGCATCGGCACCCTCTACAACCACTTCCCGACCCGTGAGGCCCTCTTCGGCGCGATCATGCCCCAGCGGCTGGCGGCCCTGGAGCAGATCACCGCGACGGCGCTGGCCGACCCCGACCCATGGGCGGGGTTCGCCGGCTTCCTGGAAGGGCTGTTCGCGCTGCAGGCCGAGGACCACGGCCTGAACGAGGCCCTGGCCCAGGGCTTCTCCCTGGCCAGTGACGTGAGCCAGGCGTGTCACCAGGGCTTCGTGGACGCCCAGCGGATCATCGAGCGCGCCAAGGCCGCCGGCCGGCTCCGCGCCGACTTCGGGCCGCAGGACCTGATCACCGTGATCTGGGCGATGTCCCAGGTCATCCGCGAATCGATGGACACCGCTCCGGCCGCCTGGCGCCGCTGCCTGGCCTTCTTCCTCGACGGCCTGCGCGCCGAGGCCGCCCACCCGATCCCGGACGAGGCCACACAGCTCGCGCCGGGCGAGGCAGCACAGCCGAGGTCGGGCGAGGCCGCCTCCCGTTAGCGGCCCGGCAAATGCCCACCAACTTGACTCTCCGTGTCGGCGAGCCGTCGTGTCCTGCGGTTCATATTTCAAGAATCGCATGTCAGGCCAGCGTGCCCGGATAACATCGAGTGTCCTTGACCCCGGCAAGCGATGAGAGTGGCAGAAGATCGATGAGTTCGGTGACCGTACGTGTGCCCGCGAAGGTCAACGTGCAGCTTTCTGTCGGCCCGCTCAGGGAAGATGGCTACCACGACCTGGTCAACGTCTTCCACGCGGTATCGATCTTCGATGAGGTGGTGGCCAAGGAGTCCGAGTCGATCACCGTCCAGGTCGACGGCAAGTGGTCCGACCAGGTGCCCGTCGACGACACCAACCTCGCCATCCGGGCCGCCCGCGCCCTGGCCAAGCACGCGGGCCGCACCTACGGCGCCGACCTCGTCATCCAGAAGGACATCCCCGTGGCCGGCGGCATGGCGGGCGGCAGCGCCGACGCCGCGGGCGCGCTGGTGGCCTGCAACGAGCTGTGGGGCCTGGGGCTGCCGATCGAGGACCTGATGGAGATCGCCGGTGATCTGGGCAGCGACGTCCCGTTCTCGCTGATCGGCGGCACGGCGGTCGGCACCGGCCGCGGCGAGCAGCTCAGCGAACTGCCCACGGGAGGCACGTTCCACTGGGTGTTCGCACTGGCCAACGGCGGGCTCTCGACGGCCAGCGTGTACGCGGAATGCGACCGGCTCAGGGCCGCCACGGGCGCCCAGGTGCCGTGGCCCCAGCTCAACGACTCGCTGATGGAGGCCCTCGGCACCGGCGACGCGTACGCCCTCGGCTCGAACCTCAGCAACGACCTCCAGGCGGCAGCGCTCAACCTCCGCCCCGAGCTGGCGCCGACCCTCGACGCGGGCCGCCAGCACGGAGCGCTCGGCGCGATCGTCTCCGGCTCCGGCCCCACCTGCGCCTTCCTGGCCATCGACGCCACCCACGCCCGCGACCTGGCCCAGAGCCTGACCGCGACGGGCGCGGCCCACACCGCGGTGGCCGCCCACGGCCCCGTCCAGGGCGCCGTCCTGATCTGACCGGAGCGGCCCGAAGCGACGGCAGGGAGGCCCGCGGGAAGCCGATACCCTGGGAAGGCCATGAATCTGGTCAACCTTGAGTCCGTTTCCCACGCTTACGGCCCCAAACCGCTCCTCAGCGACGTCTCGCTCGGGGTGGAGGCCGGCGAGCGCATCGGCGTCGTCGGGCGCAACGGCGGCGGCAAGACGACGTTGCTGTCCGTGCTGGCGGGCACCGTGCACCCCGACAGCGGCCGCGTCACGCACAACCGCGGCCTGCGCGTCGGCTTCCTGTCGCAGCAGGACACCCTTGACCCCGCCGCCACCGTGAGCGAGCTCGTCCTCGGCGGCCTGGCCGAGCACGAGTGGGCGGGCGACCAGCGCGTACGCGAGATCCTCGCGAACCTGATCGGCGACCTCGACCTCGGCTCCAAGGCCGGCGCCCTGTCGGGCGGCGAGCGCCGGCGCACGGCGCTGGCGAAGCTGCTGATCGACGACCACGACCTGATCATGCTCGACGAGCCCACCAACCACCTCGACATCGAGGCCATCGCGTGGCTGGCCGGGCACCTGTCGGGTGCCAAGAGCGCGCTGGTGGTGGTGACCCACGACCGGTGGTTCCTCGACGCCGTCTCCACCCGCACCTGGGAGGTCGTGGACGGGCGGGTCGAGCGCTACGAGGGCGGCTACGCGGCGTACGTGCTGGCCAAGGCCGAGCGCGCGCGCATCGCGCAGGCCGCCGAGGAGCGCCGCCAGAACCTCATGCGCAAGGAGATCGCCTGGCTGCGGCGCGGCCCGCCCGCGCGCACGTCCAAGCCGAAGTTCCGGATCGAGGCCGCCCAGGCCCTGATCGCGAACGAGCCCCCGCCGCGCGAGACCGTCGAGCTGATGCGCTTCGCCGCCGCCCGCCTCGGCAGGACCGTCTACGACCTCGAGGACGTCACCCTCCACGCGGGCGGCCCCGGCACGGGCCCGCTGGTGCTCGACCACCTGACGTGGCAGTTCGGCCCGGGCGACCGGATCGGGCTGATCGGGGTGAACGGGTCGGGCAAGTCGTCGGTGCTGCGGCTGCTCGCCGACACGGTCAAGCCCGACTCCGGCCGCGTGGTCAGGGGCAAGACGGTGCGCCTGGCGCACCTGTCCCAGGAGCTCGCCGAGCTCGACCCCGACCGGCGCGTGCTGGAGTCGGTGGAGGAGGTACGCAAGTACCTGCAGCTCGGCAAGCGGGAGTGGACCGCCTCCCAGCTCCTCGAACGGCTGGGCTTCCGCGGCGACGCGCAGTGGAAGGTGATCGGCGACCTGTCGGGCGGCGAGCGGCGGCGGCTGCAGCTGCTCAGGCTGCTCATGGACGACCCCAACGTCCTGCTGCTCGACGAGCCCACCAACGACCTCGACATCGAGACGCTCAACGAGCTGGAGGACCTGCTCGACGGCTGGCCGGGCACGCTGGTCCTGGTGAGCCACGACCGCTACTTCCTGGAGCGGGTCACCGACCGGTGCGTGGCGCTGCTGGGCGACGGCAAGCTGTCGCTGCTGCCCGGCGGGGTGGACGAGTACCTCGAACGCCGCGCCGCGGGCACGGCGGTGACCGCCCGGCTCGGCGCCGGCGCCCCCGCCGCGGACGTGCCGGCCGCGCCCTCGGGTGCGGTGCCCGAGCAGGGCGGCGGGCTGTCCGCCAAGGAGGAACGCGAGCTGCGCAAGGAGCTCAACCGCCTGGAGCGCCAGCTCGACAAGCTCGGCGAGCAGGAGTCGCGCCTGCACGCGGCCATGGCCGACGCGGCCAGCGACTACGCCAAGCTCGGCTCGCTGGACGCCCAGCTCCGCGAGATCACCGCCCAGAAGGACACGGTCGAGGCCGAATGGCTGGAGGTGGCCGACCGCCTCGGCGACTGACGCCACCCCGCGCCGGAGCCGGCGGAGGGTAGCCGAGGGCCGGCACGAGGGCTCGAGCCCGCGCCGAGGGGACCGCGCGGCTGTTCACGTGGGTGCGGAAGGCCGTGCGGCTGCTCGCGAAGGGGTGCGGAAGGCCGTGCGGCTGCTCGCGAAGGGGTGCCCGGGAGGCGGGCCGGGGTCAGAGCGGGGAGTCGAAGGGCGTGAGGAGGGTGCGGAGCAGCGACGCGAGAGCACGCTGTTCCGCCGCCCCCAGCCCCGACAACAACTCCCGCTCCCGCCGCAGCAGGTCGTCGAAGGCGGCGTCCACCCGCCCCAGCCCCGTATCGGTCAGCGAGACCAGCACGCCACGCCGATCCTCGGGATCGGGCCGCCGCCGCACCAGCCCCGCCTGGGCGAGCCGGTCGATGCGGTTGGTCATCGTGCCGGAGGTCACCAGCGTGGCCCGCAGCAGGGCTCCGGGGCTGAGCTCGTAGGGTTTGCCGGCCCGCCGCAGGGCGGTGAGCACGTCGAACTCCCACGGCTCCAGATCGTGTTCGGCGAACGCCGCCCGCCGCGCACGGTCGAGATGCTTGGCGAGTCGTGACACTCTAGAGAGCACCTGGAGCGGCTCGACATCAAGGTCGGGGCGCTCCGCTCGCCAAGCCGCGACGAGGCGATCGACCTCGTCCCTAGCATCCTCCGTCATGACACAAGAGTGTACTGTCTTGACATCGAGATATCTCTCTCGATATCAATTATCTCTATGTCAAGAGATATTTGGGACCCTGTCACGTACGCGGTCTACGCCGACGAGCGGTCACGGCCGTTCATCGAGCTGATCTCCCGCGTCGGAGCCGTCGAGCCCGACTACGTCGTGGACGCCGGCTGCGGCAGCGGCGAGCTCACCGTGGAGCTGACCAGCCGCTGGCCCAACGCGACCGTGGAGGGCTACGACTCCTCGCCGGCGATGATCACCAAGGCCCGCAAGCTGGAGTCGCCGGTCAGGTTCGCGGTGGCCGACGTCGCCACATGGCGCCCCGACCGCCCCATGGACGTGATCGTCTCCAACGCCGTGCTGCAGTGGGTGCCCGCCCACCGCGACGTGCTGGAGCACTGGGTCGAGGAGCTGGCCCCCGGCGGCTGGCTGGCCTTCCAGGTGCCGGGGAACTTCGACGCCCCCAGCCACGTCGCGATCCGCGAGCTGTGCTCCTCCCGCACCTGGTCCGACAGGCTCGGCGACCTGTCCAGGGGCATGCCCGTCGCGGAGCCGCTGGAGTACGTCGACCTGCTCAACCAGGGCGGTTCCCAGGTGGACGCGTGGGAGACGACGTACGTGCACGTCCTGCACGGCGAGAACCCGGTGCTCGAGTGGGTCTCCGGCACCGCCCTGCGCCCCGTCTTCGACCGCCTCGACCCCGACGAGCAGCGGCGCTTCAAGCACGACCTCGCCAAGCCGCTGGCCGAGGCCTACCCCGCCAGGAGCTACGGCACCCCGTTCCCGTTCAGGAGGATCTTCGTGGTGGCGCAGAAATGACGATCAAGGGGCTGCACCACGTGCAGCTCGCCGCGCCGGCGGGCAGCGAGCCGGCGTTACGCGCGTTCTACGCGGGCGTGCTGGGCCTGCGCGAGGTGCCCAAGCCCGCCGAGCTGGCCAGGCGCGGCGGGGTCTGGTTCAGGGGTGAAGGGATGGAGGTCCACCTCGGCGTCGAGGAGGAGTTCAGGCCCGCGCGCAAGGCCCATCCCGCCTTCCTGGTGGACGATCTCGACGCGTACGCGAAGAAGATCCCCGGCGCGCAGGAAGACACGCTCTTCCCTGGATACCGGCGCATCTACGTCTCTGACCCGGTAGGCAACAGAATCGAACTCCTGCAACCCGTGTGATGTTCACCTTCCGGTGGCATCATGGTCCGAAATCGGACACTTGTGAGGTGTAGTGGGCATCGAGATCGAGGACAAGTTCGACGTCCCTCCGGAGTACGAGATCCCCGACCTCGGCGGTCTCGCAGACGTCGCCGGCCCGAAGAGCTACCAGCTGGTGGCTCTCTACTTCGACACCCCCGACCTGCGGCTGGCGGCGCGCGGTGTCACGCTGAGGCGAAGACGGGGCGGTGCCGATGCCGGCTGGCATCTGAAGCTGCCCAAGGCCAAGGGCGTACGCCAGGAGATCACCCATCCACTCACTCGCAGTACCAAGATCGTCCCCCCGGAGCTGGCCGAACTGGTGCGCGCCTACGCCCGGGGCGCCGAGCTGAAGGTGGTCGCCGAGCTGGAGACCCGCAGAAGCGTCACGATCCTCAAGGACGGCGAGACCGGGCTGGTCGAGATCGCCGACGACCGCGTCAAGGGCACCGTGTACGGCGACGAGCCCAAGATCGTACGCTGGCGCGAGGTCGAGGCCGAGCTGCTCGAAGGCGGCACCAGGCAACTGCTGGCCAAGGTCGGCAAGCGGCTCAGGAAGGCCGGCGCGAGCGCGTCCGAGTCCACCAGCAAGCTCGCGAAACTCCTCGAACCCGCTCCCCTCCCCACGGCCCCCACGAAACCGGGCAGCGCCGGTGAGGTCGTCGTCGGCTATCTGGAAGGCCAGGTCAAGGCCCTGCTCTCCCAGGACCCGCGCGTGCGCAGGGCCGAGGAGGACGCCGTCCACCAGATGCGCGTGGCCGCCAGGAGGCTGCGCAGCGCGCTCAAGGCGTTCAAGACCGTCGTGACGGAGACCGGCGAGGTGCAGGAGGAGCTGCGCTGGCTCGGCACCGTGCTCGGCGAGGCCCGCGACCTGGAGGTGATCAGGGCCAGGTTCGGCAAGGCGCTCGCCGGGCTGGCGCCGGAGCTGGTCACGGGCCCCATCCAGGCCCGGCTCGGCTCGGACCTGCGCAAACGCGAGGAAGAGGCGTACGAGCGGATCAAGGAGGCGCTCAGCGGCGACCGCTACTACGTGCTGCTGGACGCGCTCGACCGGCTCGTCGCCGCTCCGGCCCTGGGCAAGGCGGCCGCCAAGCCCGCGCAGACGGAACTGCGCAGCGTCGCCGCCGCCAACTGGAACCGGGTCACCAAGCGGTACGACGAGGCCCAGGCCATCGAGGACGAGGAGCGCCGCGAGATCGCCATGCACGACGTGCGCAAGGCGGCCAAGCGGGCCCGCTACACCGCCGAGGCGCTCCAGCCGAGCCTGGGCGCCGACCTGGGCAGGCTCGCCAAGCACGCCGAGAACGTCCAGGAGGTGCTGGGCACCTACCAGGACGGCGTGGTCGCGCAGGAGACGCTGGCCAAGGAGGCCGAGACCGCCCGGCAGGCGGGCGAGGACACCTTCACGTACGGGCTGCTGATCGGGATCGAGCGCAACGCGGCCGAGCGGGCACACGCCGAGTTCCCCCGAGTCTGGAAGGAGACCGTCAAAGCGGTTAGTAAGGTTCTATGAGGAGCCTTCCTACCATCCCCTTCGAACGCAGCAGTCTGCTCGAGGTGCCCGAGGCGTACCGGGAACTGCGGGCGGAGAAGGGCATCGCGAAGGTACGCACTCCGGCGGGCGACGAGGTCTGGCTGGTCAGCGGGTACGAGGACGCCCGCGCCCTGTTCAACGACGGCCGGCTGGGACGCTCACACCCGGACCCGGACAACGCGCCACGCCTGTCGGGCTCGCCGCTGCTCGGCGGGCCCCGCGGCGACGTGGCCACGGAGAAGGCCGAGCACGACCGCATGCGCAGGTTGTTCATGCCGGCCTTCTCCGCTCGCCGCATGAAGCGGCTCAGCGGGCACGTCGGCACGCTGGTGGACGAGCGGCTGGAGCACCTCGCCAAGCTCACGCCGCCGGCGGATCTGCACGCCGAGCTGTCCTTCCCGCTTCCCGTGCTGGTGATCTGCCAGCTCCTGGGCGTCCCGTTCGAGGACAGGGAGTACTTCAGCGGCCTGTCGTACCGGATGGGCGACATGCGCGACCGGGAGCGGGCGCAGGCCGCCATGGACGAGATGAGCGCGTACACGGCGGGCCTGATCGAGCGCAAGCGGCACGAGCCGGCCGAGGACGTCCTGTCGGACCTGGCGAAGGAGCTGGACGACGACGGGACGATCGCCGAGCTGGCCGGATCGTTGCTGTTCGCCGGGCACGAGACGACCGTCAACCGCATCGACTTCGGCGTGCTGCTCCTGCTCGCCAACCCTGGCCAGCTCGGCCTGCTCAGGGCCGATCCGGGGCTGGCGCAGGGGGCGGTCGAGGAGATCCTGCGCCTGGCCTCGCCCAGCCTGCACGGCCTGGCCAGGTACGCGCACGAGGACATCGAGATCGGCGGCCTGACGATCCGCAGGGGAGAGGCCGTCGTGATCACACCGGGGGCGGCCAACCGGGACGAGCGGATCTATCCGGATCCGGACGCGTTCGACCTGCGCCGCCCGCTGACCGACCCGCACCTGAGCTTCGGGTACGGCCCGCGCTTCTGCATCGGCGCCAGCCTGGCCAGGGTCGAGCTGGAGGCGGTCTTCAGCCGCCTGTTCCAGCGCCTGCCCACGCTGCGGCTGGCCGTGCCGGAGCGGGAGCTGCCCCGCACGGAGGGGAGGATCGCCGACGGGTACGCCGAGCTGCCCGTCACGTGGTGAGGTTCAGGTCGGGTAACGCTCGACGCTGACGACCCGCCCGCCGGCCCTGTGCAGCACCCCGAACGAGCCCTTGCGCAGGTGCACGTCCTTGCCGCTGAGGGCCTCGATCAGGCCGGGCAGCACCTTGCCGTGGCTGCACACGGCCGCGGGTGCGGAAAGGCTCCCGACCAGGGCGGGGGTCTTCTCCGGGTCCTGGCTCTCCTCGCTGAGCAGCGGCTCGGTCCTGATCTCCGCCCCCGTCCCGCCCGCGTACGGCTCCAGCGTCTGCACGCAGCGGGTGCTGGGGGAGCTCAGCAGCAGCTCGGGCCGGTAGGCGGGCAGCGCGGTGGCCAGGTTCGCCGCCTGGGAGAGCCCGTAGGTGTCGAGGGGCCGCGCGGCGTCGTCGCCCTGCCACTCGCTCCTGGAGCCGGCCGAGCCGTGCCGGACGAGGAGGAGGGGCACCGTGGCCAGCGGCGCGGCGCCCAGGGCCCGCAGCAGCCCGGCGTCCCACTCGTACGTCAGCAGCCGCCTGGCCTCCGCCACGGGCAGCCAGCGCAGCTCGTCCACCTCCTCGCCCGGCTCGAAGCCGTCGTCGGCGACGGCCCGCGCCACCCAGTAGTCGACCCGCTTGAGCCGGCCGGCGCTCATGTAGTGGACGGGCGGCAGCGCGCGGCCGAGCAGCACGGTCAGGCCGGTCTCCTCGCGGACCTCGCGGAGGCCGGCGGCGATCACGTGCTCCCCGGACTTCATCTTGCCCTTGGGGAGGGTCCAGTCGTCGTAGTTCGGGCGGTGGATGACGGCCACCTCGGGGCTGCTCTCGTCGCCCCTCCAGACCACGGCTCCGGCGGCGCGGAGCAGGTCAGTCATCAACGGTCCTCCATCGACGCGTACCGATGAGACGGCTCTGCATGTCCTCGCCGAGATGGCGGACCCAGGTGCCGTCGGAGTTCAGCCACCACGTGGTGGTGGTGTCGGCCATGGCCTGGTCCATCAGGTCGATGAGGTAGGCCTTGTGCTGCTGGGAGGTCACCTTGACCAGGGCTTCGACGCGCCTGTCCAGATTCCTGCGCATCAGGTCGGCGCTGCCGATCCACACCTCTGGCCGCCTGCCCAGGCCGAACTCGTACACCCTGGAGTGTTCGAGGAAGCGGCCCAGCACCGAACGCACGCGGATGTTCTCCGACAGGTCGGGAATGCCCGGACGCAGGATGCAGATGCCGCGCACGCAGAGGTCCACCGGGACGCCCGCCCTGGACGCCCGGTAGAGCGCGTCGATGATCGGCTCGTCCACCAGGGAGTTCGTCTTGATCCTGATCCGGGCGGGCCGCCCGGCCTGCTGGTGGGCGATCTCCCGCTCGATCCTGGCCACCAGCCCGCTGCGCATCGAGTGCGGCGCGACCAGCAGCCGCCGGTAGGCGGAGTGGTGGGAGTAGCCGGTCAGGTGGATGAACAGGTCCGTCACGTCCTCGCCGACCAGCGGGTCGGCCGTGAGCAGGCCGAAGTCCTCGTACTGGCGGGCGGTCTTGGGGTTGTAGTTGCCGGTGCCGATGTGGCAGTAGCGGCGCAGCTCGCCGGAGGCCTCCTGGCGGACGACGAGGGCGAGCTTGCAGTGGGTCTTCAGCCCGACCACGCCGTAGACGACGTGGCAGCCGGCCCGCTCCAGCTTGCGGGCCCAGGAGATGTTGGCGTGCTCGTCGAAGCGGGCCTTGATCTCCACGACCACGACGACCTGCTTGCCCGCCTCCGCCGCGTCGATGAGGGCGTCCACGATGGGGGAGTCGCCGCTGGTCCGGTAGAGGGTCTGCTTGATCGCCAGCACGCGCGGGTCGTTGGCGGCCACCTCGATGAAGCGCTGCACGCTGGTGGCGAACGAGTCGTACGGGTGGTGCAGCAGCACGTCGCGCTCGCGCAGCGTCGAGAAGATGTCGTCCTCGGCGTTGATCACCTCGGCGGGCACGAACGGCCGGTAGCTCAGCTCGCCCCTGTCGAGGTCGGCGATGGCGTGCAGGCCGGTCAGGTCGAGCGGTCCGGGCAGCCGGTAGATCTCGTGCGGGGCCAGCTCCAGCTCCTCCACGAGCGGCGCCAGCACCTCGGGCGTGATGGTGTCCTCGACCTCCAGCCGTACGGGAGGGCCGAAGCGCCGCTTGAGCAGCTCCTTCTCCAGGGCCTGCATGAGGTTCTCCGTGACGTCCTCGTCCACGTCGAGATCCTCGTTCCTGGTCACGCGGAAGACGTGGTGCTGGAGGATCTCCATGCCCTTGAAGAGCTGCCCGAGATGGGCGGCGATGACGTCTTCGAGCGGTACGAACCGGTCCTTCGACGCCTGGACGAACCTGGGCAGCTGCGAAGGAACCTTGACCCGGGCGAACACGGTGTGATCGGTCGCCGGATTCCGCACCAGGACCGCCAGGTTCAGGCTGAGCCCGGAAATATACGGAAACGGGTGGGCGGGGTCCACGGCGAGCGGCGTCAGGACGGGCCTGATCCGCTCCCTGAACAGCTTGCGCAGCTCCGTGCGCTCCTCGCGGCCCAGATCGTCCCACCGGACGATCTCGATGCCCTCGGTCGCTAGCTGCGGGCAGATCTGCCGGTGGAAGGCCGCCGCGTGCCGCCTGGCCAGATCGTCCGCGATCGTGGCGATCCGCACCAGCTCCTCGCGCGGCTTGAGCCCGCTCTTGGTGCGCAGCAGCAGGCCCGTGGCCATGCGCCGCTTGAGCCCGGCGACCCGCACCCGGAAGAACTCGTCCAGGTTGCTGGCGAAGATGGCCAGGAAGCGCACCCGTTCGAGCAGTGGCAGCGAGGGATCCTCGGCCAGTTCGAGCACGCGCAGGTTGAACTGGAGCCAGCTCTCCTCGCGGTTGAGAAAGCGCTCCTGTGGCAGGGGCAGGTCATTGGCAGGCTCGAACGGTTCCGCGGACATATGGCGTATATTGCCCCGTTTGGTTGAACAGAACGTTAACGTAGCCGCAACGGCTCACCTGTGATGGTCAGCCCAGCTCAACCCAATCGTCACTCTCCGCGCCCATCCCGTTCAAGAGTCACTCGGGATGATCTACCTGTTCGAGACGGGCGGCGCGCTCGGCGAGCCTGGCCTCCCGCTGGCGGATCTTCTCCTCCCGCTCGCGGGCCTTCTCGGCCTCCTTCAGTAGCCGCTCGCGCTCCTTCAGCTCGCGTACGCGGGCCTTCTCGGCCTCCTTGAGCTCCCGCTGGCGGACCTTCTCCGCCTCCTTGAGCTCCTTCTCGCGGGCCTTCTCCAGCTCGCGCAGCTCCTTCTCGCTGGTCTGGCGCGGCTGCGGCGGCTTGGCGGCGTTCGTCACGGCCCGGCTGGTGGCGGTGATCGTCGGATTGGGGTTGAGCCCGGTCAGGCCGTTCCAGGCCAGGTTGACCAGGTGGGCGGCGACCTCCTCGCGGCCCGGCTTGCGCACGTCGAGCCACCACTGGCCGGTCAGGGCGACCATGCCGACCAGCATCTGGGCGTACATCGGGGCCAGCTTGGGGTCGTAGCCGCGGGCCGCGAACTCGTCGGCCAGCACGTCCTCGACCTGACTGGCGATCTCGCTGATCAGGCTCGCGAACGTGCCGGTGCCGGAGGCGGCGTGGGAATCGCGCACGAGGATGCGGAAGCCCTCGCTGCTCTCCTCGATGTAGCGGAGCAGGGCCAGCGCGGCCCGCTCCAGCTTGATGAGGGAATGGGAGGCGGCCAGGGCCTCGGTGATCATGCCGAGCAGCTTCTGCATCTCGCGGTCGACGACGACCGCGTAGACGCCTTCCTTGCCGCCGAAATGCTCGTACACCACGGGTTTCGACACCTGTGCGGTCGCTGCGATCTCTTCGATAGAGGTCCCGTCGAACCCCTTCTCCGCGAAGAGGGTGCGGCTGATCTGGATCAGCTGCTCTCTTCGCTCGCTACCGGACATGCGCCTGCGAGATCGGGGTTCGGTCACGGTTTCCATAATGACGGTCATGCCCGCATGACCGCTCACCGCCTGTTTGGCGCTAGGCAATGCGCTTCGCCGCCAGCCGCTCAGGCGTCGGCCAGCGCACGTCGTACACCCATCCCAGCTTCTCGAAGATCCGGATCAGGCCGGCGCTCAGGTCGATCTGGCCCTTGAGCGCGCCGTGCCTGGCGCAGGTCGGGTCGGAGTGGTGCAGGTTGTGCCACGACTCGCCGAAGGACGGGATGGCCAGCCACCACACGTTGCGGGACTTGTCGCGGACCTGGAAGTCCTCCTCGCCGAAGACGTGGCAGATCGAGTTGATCGACCAGGTCACGTGGTGCAGCAGGCCGATGCGTACCAGCGAGCCCCAGAACAGCGCGGTCAGGCCGCCCTGCCAGGACCAGGTGAACAGCATGCCCAGCACGCCCGGCAGCAGGATCGAGGTGAGGGCGATCGGGCCGAACCACTTGTGCAGCTTCAGCACGTCCTGGTCCTTGCACAGGTCGGGAGCGTACTTCTCCCTGTTGGTGCGCTCGCTCTCGAACAGCCAGCCCATGTGGGCGTAGAGCAGGCCCTTGGCCATGTTCTTGAACCCGGGGCCGAAGCGCCACGGCGAGTGCGGGTCGCCCTCCTTGTCGGAGAACTTGTGGTGCTTGCGGTGCGTGGCGACCCAGTCCAGCACGGACATCTCCAGGGACAGGCTGCCCGCGATGCCCATGGCGATCTTCAGCGGCCGCTTGGCCTTGAAGGAGCCGTGCGTGAAGTAGCGGTGCAGGCCGACGGTGACGCCCAGGCCGGAGACCACGTAGAAGACGAAGGCGATGGCGATGTCCGTCCAGCCGAGTCCCCATCCCCACGCGAACGGCACGGCGGCCGCGATCGCGACCAGGGGCAGTCCGACGACCAGGCCGAAGGTGAACAGCTCGGACTTCGACTTCGGTTCGGCTTCGAAATCGGGCTTGGGGGCAGGTGCAGAGCGCTCGGCGACAACGGTCATCGGCGACCTCCAAGGGCATGTATGAGATTGAATGTCCGGGCTACGCAACCGTAACCTACGCCAGCGTAAGTAAGGAAGACCTAAGGCTGGAATGGCCAGAAGGTGATGCGTGCCGGCTCAAGGTGAGTGGGATTCGTGTCTTGTGTCTTTTCGGCCGGTCTGTTACCCACGCGCGGGCGGGACATGCGCAAGGGCCAATATCGGGCGCGCGTGCGGGTGCGGGGTCGGTATCGTAGGGGGGTGTCGGACATCACGTGTCCGATCTGTCCCGGATCGTCTAATCGGCAGGACAAGTGGTTTTGGTCCACTTTGTAGGGGTTCGAGTCCTCTTCCGGGAGCCTTGATGACCTCCCCCAGAGAATGTTCTGGGGGAGGCCAGGTATCCTCACGGTGTCGGGAGGGTAGCGGTGCGGTTGACGTACCGAACGCCCTGAGTAGTTGACGTACCGAAGCCCGATCCGTCCAGTCACAGGGAGCCTCAGCCCGTGAGTGTGCCGCGCCCGGCAGCCGTGATCGTCCTCGCCGCCGGCGAGGGCACCCGGATGAAGAGCCAGACCCCGAAAGTCCTGCATGAGGTGTGCGGCCGCGCGCTGGTCGACCACATGCTCGCCGCCGCCCGCGACCTCGGTCCCGAGCAGCTCATCGTCGTCATCGGCCACGCGCTGGAGCGGGTCGGCGGCCACCTGGCCGCCACCAGCCCCGACGCCCGCGCCGTCGTGCAGCGGGAGCAGCGCGGCACCGGCCACGCCGTGCGGACGGTGATCGAAGAGGTCGGCACGATCTCCGGCACCGTCCTCGTCACCTACGGCGACGTGCCTCTCCTGCGCACCCAGACCCTCACCGACCTGCTCGAACGGCACGCCGCCGAGGGCAACGCGGTCACCGTGCTGACGGCCGAGGTGCCCGACCCGACCGGTTACGGCCGGATCATCCGCGACGAGGCCGGCGCCGTGCTGGAGATCGTCGAGGAGAAGGACGCCAGCCCGGAGCAGCGCGCCATCAGGGAGATGAACTCCGGCATCTACGCCTTCGACGGCCTGCTCCTGGCCGACGCCGTCAAGCGTGTGTCCACCGACAACGCCCAGGGCGAGGAGTACCTCACCGACGTCCTGTCCATCCTGCGCCGCGACGGCCACCGGGTGGGCGCCTGCGTCGCCGGCGACTTCGTCGAGGTCGAGGGCGTCAACGACCGCGTGCAGCTCGCCGCCGCCCGCAAGGTGCTCAACCAGCGCCTGCTGGAGCGGCACATGCGCGCCGGCGTCACGATCGTCGACCCCGGCAGCACCTGGATCGACGTCGGCGTGCGCATCGGCCCCGACGCCGTCGTCCACCCCGGCACCCAGCTCCACGGCGCCACCGTCATCGAGTCCGGCGCCGAGGTCGGCCCCGCCACCACGCTGACCGACACCCTCGTCGGCGAGGGCGCGGTGGTCCGCAACACCGTCGCCGACCACGCCGAGATCGGCCCCGAGGCCAGCGTCGGGCCGTACGCCTACTTGCGCCCCGGCACCGTGCTCGGCCGCAGGTCCAAGGCCGGCACGTTCGTCGAGATGAAGAACACCAAGGTCGGCGAGCGCTCCAAGGTGCCGCACCTGACCTACGCCGGTGACGCCACCATCGGCGAGGACGTGAACATCGGCGCCTCCACCGTCTTCGTCAACTACGACGGGGTCAACAAGCACCACACCACCGTGCGCGACGGCGCGTTCATCGGGTGCGACACCATGCTGGTCGCTCCCCTGACGGTTAACGAAGGCGCCTACACGGCGGCGGGTTCGACCATCACCAACGACGTTCCGCCGGGCGCGATGGGTGTGGCACGTGCGCGACAGCGCAACATCGAGAAATGGGTCTTGCGCAGGCGCGCGGGCACGAAGTCGGCCGCGCACGCACAACGGGCGCTGGCCGAGCAAGAGCAGGAGAATCAGCAGTGACCAGCATCAAGCAGCCCGGAGAGAAGAACCTCATGCTCTTCTCCGGGCGGGCCCACCCGGAGCTGGCCGCGGAGGTCGCAGAGCACGTCGGCGTCTCCCTCACCCCCACCAAACTCATCGACTTCGCCAACGGTGAGATCTACGCCCGCTATCTGGAGTCCGTACGCGGCTGCGACGCCTTCGTCATCCAGAGCCACACCGGGCCCATCAACAAGTGGATCATGGAACAGCTCATCATGGTCGACGCGCTCAAGCGGGCCTCCGCCAAGCGCATCACCGTGGTCATGCCGTTCTACGGCTACGCCCGGCAGGACAAGAAGGGCCGAGGCCGCGAGCCCATCACGGCCAGGCTCATCGCCGACATGTTCAAGACCGCGGGTGCCGACCGGCTGATGTCGATCGACCTGCACACCTCCCAGATCCAGGGCTTCTTCGACGGCCCGGTGGACCACCTGTTCGCCATGCCGGTCCTGGAGAGCTACCTCAAGAACAAGCTCGACCTGGAGAACACCACCGTCGTCTCGCCCGACACCGGCCGCGTGCGGCTGTCGGAGCGCTGGGCCGACACGCTCGGCACGCCGCTGGCGTTCATCCACAAGCGCCGCGACCTCGACGTGGCCAACTCGGTGAAGGTCAGCGAGGTCGTGGGCAAGGTGCGGGGCCGTACCTGCGTGCTGATCGACGACATGATCGACACCGCGGGGACGATCTGCAAGGCCTCCGACGCCCTCTACGAGCAGGGCGCCACCAACGTCATCGTGGCCGCCACCCACGCGGTCTTCTCCGACCCGGCCGTCGATCGCCTCAAGAACTCCCGGATCTCCGAGGTCATCGTCACCAACACGCTGCCGCTGTCGCAGGCGTCCCGGTTCGACAAGCTCACCGTGCTGTCGATCGCGCCGCTCATCGCCCGCGCCATCACGGAGATCTTCCAGGACGGCTCCGTCACGAGCCTGTTCGAGGGCGACACGTAAGCCAGTAAGCTAAGAGGGTTGCGCTCGTAACGCCTTCCGCTAGGGCGGGTGAGGGTGAGCGCCGAAGACCATCCGACTACTGCATCCCTAGGAGATGTCGTGTCCGAAGTACGTATCGCCGCCGAGCCGCGCACCACGTTCGGCAAGGGCGCCGCTCGCAAGATCCGCCGCGCCGACAAGGTGCCCGCCGTCCTCTACGGGCACGGCATCGACCCCAAGCACCTGACCCTGCCGGGCCACGAGGTGCTGCTCGCCCTGCGCACCCCCAACGTGCTGATCCACCTCAAGGGTGAGGGCGTCGACGAGCTCGCCCTGCCCAAGGGCGTGCAGCGCGACCCGATCAAGGGCTTCGTCGAGCACGTCGACCTGCTCCTGGTCAAGCGCGGCGAGAAGGTCACCGTCGAGATCCCGGTCACCACGGTCGGCGACGTCAACTCCGAGGGCCTGCTCGACCAGCAGCTCGTCTCCGTCGCCGTGGAGGCCGAGGCCACCCACATCCCGACGGGTGTCGAGGTCGATGTCGAGGGCCTGGAGATCGGCACGGTCGTCACCGCCGCCGACCTCAAGCTCCCGAAGGGCGCCACCCTGGTCGCCGACGCCGAGACCGTCATCCTCCAGGTCATCAACAAGCCGGTCGAGGCCCCCGCCGAGGAGGCCGAGGAGGCTGCCGAGGGCGAGACCGCCGAGGCCGCCGAGGGCGAGACCGCGGAGGCTCCCGCCGCCGAGTAGGCGACGGGTTCACTCGTGAACGGGGCGGCCGGACTCGAGCCGTCCCGTTCCGCATATGAGGGGCCGCAGCTGAGGGGCCGCAGGTGAGGGGTAGGGCATGGATCGCTGGCTGATCGCCGGACTGGGCAACCCGGGGGCCGAATACGCGGGCAACCGGCACAACGCGGGCTTCATGGTGCTCGACGAGCTGGCAGCCAGGGCGAGCGGGCGGTTCAAGGCGCACAAGAGCAGGGCCGAGGTGTGCGAGACCAGCACCGCCATCCTGGCCAAGCCCCTGACGTACATGAACCTCTCCGGCGGGCCCGTCAAGGCGCTCTCCGACTTCTACAAGATCGGCCCGGAGCGGCTGATCGTCGTCCACGACGAGCTGGACGTGCCGTACGGCGCGCTGCGCGCCAAGCTGGGCGGCGGCGACAACGGCCACAACGGGCTCAAGTCCATCACCAAGGTCCTCGGCACCCGTGACTACCTGCGGGTCCGCTTCGGCATCGGGCGCCCGCCCGGCCGCATGGACCCGGCCTCCTTCGTGCTGCGCGACTTCGCCACCATGGAGCGCAAGGACCTGCCCTTCCTCGTGGACCGGGCGGCCGACGTCGTGGAGTCGCTGATGGCCCGCGGCCTGGAGGCCACCCAGAACGAGTTCCACCGGGCTGATCTGCACATTTCCGGCCCTCCTCGCTGATCCCCGCATAGGGTCGTTCGCCAGTCGGCCGGTTCCCGCGCGGCTACTATCTGTGACTGTCCGTTCAGGGAGATCGTTCGTCACACAACACCTCCTGGAGGCTAGGCGTGCGCGGCCACGAGCTCTTGACCGTCGTCTGGTCGGGTCAAGGGGTCACTTGGGGAAGCAGGCCGCGCACGCCCTCCTGGGTCCACTCCTACCGGCTCAGGGCCGTGCTGGGCGATCTGTGCGGGGCCTGGCTGGGGGCCGGGGCGGCGTTCACGGTCAGGTTCGGCGGGCTCACCCCGTACGTGCTGCCGTACCTGCTGGTCAGCCTGGCGTTGCCGCTGGTGTGGTGCTGCGCGGTGGCGCTCAGCCGCGCCTACGAGCCGCGCATGCTCGGCGTCGGCTCCGAGGAGTTCCGCCGGGTCGTCCAGGCCGGGGTGGCGCTGACGGCGGGCACGGCCATCGGCTCCTACGTCACCAAGACCGACGTCGCGCGCGGCTATGTCGTGCTGGCCCTGCCCCTGGTCACGCTGCTCACGCTGGTCTTCAGGCACGCCCTGCGCCGCTCGCTGTACCGCCGCAGGGCCGCGGGGGCGTGCATGCGCAGGGTCGTCGCCGTCGGCCACGCCGCCTCGATCGCCGAGCTGGTCCGCCTGTTCCGCAGGGAACGCCACCACGGCATGGACGTCGTGGCCGCCTGCCTGCCCGGCGGTCATGCCGGGAAGCGGCTGGACGAGGTGCCCGTCGCGGGCGACCTCAGCGACGTGCCCCTCGCGGTGGAGCACTTCGACGCCGACACGGTGGCCGTGCTGGCCTGCCCCGAGATGGACGGCCAGGCGCTGCGCCGGCTGGCCTGGCGGCTGGAGCGCAGCCACACCGAGCTCGTCGTGGCCCCCGCGCTGATGGACGTGGCCGGCCCGCGCACCACGATCAGGCCGGTGGCGGGGATGCCGCTGCTGCACGTCGAGCACCCCGAGCTGGCCGGCGTCAGGCAGCTCGTCAAGAACGTCTTCGACCGGCTGGTGGCCGCCGCCCTGCTGGTTGTGCTGTCGCCGCTGCTGGCGGGGCTGGCCATCGCGGTGCGGGCGACCAGCCCGGGGCCCGCGCTGTTCCGCCAGACCAGGGTGGGCAGGGACGGGCGGCTGTTCACGATCCTGAAGTTCCGTACCATGCGGCGCGGCTCGGAGGAGCAGAAGATCACCCTGGTGAGCGACAGGGAGGGCGTGCTGTTCAAGATCCGCAACGATCCGCGGGTCACGCCGCTCGGCGTGCTGATGCGCAGGCACTCGCTGGACGAGCTGCCGCAGCTGCTCAACGTCGTACGTGGCCACATGTCGCTCGTCGGCCCCCGGCCGCCGCTGCCGGACGAGGTGGCACGCTACGGTGACGATGTGCGCAGACGACTCCTCGTACGCCCTGGGCTGACCGGGCTGTGGCAGGTCAGTGGCAGATCTGACCTATCGTGGGAGGAATCCGTGCGTCTCGACCTGCGTTACGTGGAGAACTGGTCCCTCACCCTGGACCTCCAGATCCTGTGGAAGACTTGGTCGGCCGTCGCCCGCGGGCAAGGAGCATATTGATGACGATTCGCGACGACCACGCCCTCGCCGCCGACCTGGCGACCGAGGCGGGCGAGAGGCTGTTGCGGGTCCGCGAGCGGGTGGGGTTCGCCGACTCCGCCGCGCTGCGGGCCGAAGGCGACAGGTCCTCTCACGTCTACCTCATGGAGTCGCTGGCCCGGTTGCGGCCCAGCGACAGCGTGCTGTCGGAGGAGGCCACCCGCGAGGAGCGCCTCGACCCCAGGAGGCTGACGGCCGAACGGGTCTGGATCGTGGATCCGCTCGACGGCACCAGGGAGTTCTCCGAGGAGGGCAGGGCCGACTGGGCCGTGCACGTGGCGCTGTGGGAGCGGGGGAAGCTGGCCGCCGGGGCCGTGGCGCTGCCCGCGCAGGGGCGCACGCTGACGACCGCCGAGCCGCCCAAGCTGCCGTCCTTCGACAAGGGGCGCTTCCGCATCGCGGTGAGCCGTACGCGGCCGCCCGAGTTCGTGCAGAAGCTGGCCTACCTCGTGGGGGCCGACCTCGTGCCGATCGGCTCGGCCGGGGCCAAGATCTCCGCGGTGCTCACCGGCGAGGTGGAGGCGTACGTGCACGCCGGAGGCCAGTACGAGTGGGACTCCGCCGCGCCCGTGGCCGTCGCGCTGGCGGCGGGGGCGCACGCGAGCCGCATCGACGGCTCGGAGGCCACCTACAACCAAGCCGACCCCTCACTACCAGATATTCTGGTTTCCCTACCGGAGCTGGCGGCATCCCTGCTCGCCGGAATCCGGGACCTGCACCGCTGAACCCGCCGGAGGGAGCTCCATGCTGCAGCGCGACTACACGACGTCGCAGCTCGACGTGCTCGAAGCAGAGGCCATTCACATCATGCGAGAAGTGGCGGCCGAGTTCGAGCGTCCCTGTCTGCTCTTCTCCGGAGGCAAGGACTCGATCGTCATGCTCCGCATCGCGGAGAAGGCGTTCTGGCCCGCCGCGATCCCGTTCCCGCTCATGCACGTGGACACGGGCCACAACTTCGACGAGGTCATCGAGTTCCGCGACCGCCGCTCCGCCGAGCTGGGCGCGCGGCTGATCGTCGCCAGCGTGCAGGACTCCATCGACCAGGGCCGCGTGGTGGAGGAGACCGGCCGGCGCGCCTCGCGCAACCGCCTGCAGACCACCACGCTGCTCGACGCGATCGAGGAACACGAGTTCGACGCCGTCTTCGGCGGCGCCAGGCGCGACGAGGAGAAGGCCCGCGCCAAGGAGCGGGTGTTCTCCTTCCGCGACGACTTCGGGCAGTGGGACCCGAAGAACCAGCGCCCCGAGCTGTGGAGCCTGTACAACTCGCGCATCCGCAAGGGTGAGCACATCCGCGTCTTCCCGCTGTCCAACTGGACCGAGCTCGACGTCTGGGACTACATCAGGCGCGAGGGCATCGAGATCCCCTCCATCTACTTCGCCCACACCCGCAAGGTCTTCGAGCGCGACGGCATGCTGCTGCCCGACGCCGACGTCGTCCAGCGCGGCGAGGACGAGCCGCTGTTCGAGTCCGTGGTGCGCTACCGCACCGTGGGCGACATGACCTGCACCGGCGCCGTGCAGTCCACGGCCGCCACGGTCGAGGAGATCATCGAGGAGATCGCGGCCACCCGGATCACCGAGCGCGGGGCCACCAGGGCCGACGACCGCTCCTCCGAGGCCGCGATGGAAGACCGGAAGCGAGAGGGCTACTTCTAACGATGGACATTCTGCGCTTTGCCACGGCGGGAAGCGTCGACGACGGCAAGTCCACCCTCATCGGACGGTTGCTCTTCGACTCCAAGGCGATCTTCGAGGACCAGCTCGAGGCCGTCGAGCGCACCTCCCGCGACCGCGGCACCGAGTACACCGACCTGTCGCTGCTGACCGACGGCCTGCGGGCCGAGCGGGAGCAGGGCATCACGATCGACGTGGCGTACCGCTACTTCGCGACCCCGCGCCGCAAGTTCATCATCGCCGACACGCCCGGGCACATCCAGTACACGCGCAACATGGTCACCGGCGCCTCCACGGCCGACCTGGCGATCGTGCTCATCGACGCCCGCAAGGGGGTGCTGGAGCAGTCGCGGCGGCACGCGTTCCTGACCTCGCTGCTGCGCGTCCCGCACCTGGTGCTCGCCGTCAACAAGATGGACCTGGTCGACTACTCGCAGGAGCGCTTCGAGGAGATCAAGGACGAGTTCACGGCGTTCGCTTCCAAGCTGAACATCGCCGACCTCACCTTCATCCCGATCTCCGCGCTCAACGGCGACAACGTGGTCTCCCGCTCCGAGAACATGCCGTGGTACCTCGGCACGTCCCTCCTGCACCACCTGGAGAACGTGCACATCGCCTCCGACCGCAACCTGACCGACGTGCGCTTCCCCGTGCAGTACGTCATCCGCCCGCAGCGGGCCACCGACCCGGCCTTCCACGACTACCGCGGCTACGCGGGGCAGGTGGCCGGCGGCGTGCTCAAGCCCGGTGACGAGGTCGTGCACCTGCCGTCGGGCCTGACCACGCGCATCGCCTCGATCGACACCTTCGACGGGCCGGTCGAGGAGGCGTTCCCGCCCATGTCGGTGACGCTGCGGTTCGAGGACGACCTGGACGTCTCGCGCGGCGACATGATCGCCCGCCCGAACAACCAGCCGCAGGCGGCGCAGGAGCTGGAGGCGATGGTCTGCTGGATGGCCGACGGCGTCAAGCTCGGGCCGCGCTCCAAGCTGACGATCAAGCACACCACCCGTACGGCCCGCGCGCTCGTCCGCGACCTGCACTACCGGCTCGACGTCAACACCCTGCACCGGGACGAGGAGGCGACCTCCCTCGGCCTGAACGAGATCGGCAGGGTGTCGCTGCGCGTCACGCAGCCGCTGTTCGTGGACGACTACGCCCGTAACCGCGCCACCGGCGGCTTCATCCTCGTGGACGAGTCCACGAACGCCACTGTCGGCGCCGGCATGGTCATCGACGCAAGGTAGATCTTTTAGCGTTCAGTTACCGATCGTTTACTCTCCGCAGTAGGGTCGTCGCGTTCCGTTGTCGTGACGGGAAGGCCCTCCTCCGTGACTGATCGCGCGCCCGCCCAGGTGATCTACCTGGGCGGCCTCGGCCGAAGCGGCACCACGCTGCTCGAGAGGCTCCTCGGCGAGCTTCCCGGGGTGGTCCCGCTGGGCGAGGTGGTGCATCTGTGGGACCGGGGGGTTCTCGCGGAGGAGCTCTGCGGGTGCGGTTCGGCGTTCCCCGCCTGTCCGTTCTGGGTGGCGGTCGGGGAGCGGGCGTTCGGCGGCTGGCGATCGGAACACGCCGAGCGCATGGTCCTGTTGCGTGGCAGGATCGACCGCACCCGCAGGATCGCGCGGATCGCGCATCCCGATCTGGCCGAGTACGCGCGGGCGTACCGGCTGCTGTACGACGCGACCGGGGCACGGGTCGTGATCGACTCCAGCAAGCACGCGTCGCTGGCCTGCTGCCTGCTGGCGAGCGGCGTGGACGTACGCGTCGTGCACGTCGTCAGGGACCCGCGCGCCGTCGCGCACTCCTGGGGCAGGACGGTGCGCAGGCCCGAGGACGGGCGGCCGATGACCCGGTGGGGCCCGGCCCGCACCGCGCTCCACTGGTCGGCCCAGAACACCGCGTTGGAGCTGCTGCCCGGGCGCGGCGCCCGGGTGACCCGGGTCCGTTACGAGGACCTGCTCGCCGCGCCCGGCGCCACCCTGACGGCGCTGGCGCTGCGGCTCGGGCTGCCGGAGCCGGAGCTGCCGTTCCTCCAGGGCCGCACGGCCTGGCTGGGGCCCTCGCACACCGCTTCGGGCAACCCCATGCGCTTCCACGTCGGGCGGGTCGAGCTGCGGCGCGACGACTCCTGGCGCAACGGCCTGCCCGACGCGGACCGGCGGGTCGTCAACGCCCTCACCTGGCCGCTCAGGGCCCGCTACGGCTACTGGGGGGTGGTGAGGTGAGCCCGTCGGTAGGCGTCGTCATCCCGACGCGCGGCGACCGGCCCGCGCTGCTCCGCCAGGCCGTGGACGCGGTGCTGCTGCAGGACTACCCGGGCGAGCTGCAGGTGGTCGTGGTGGCCGACGGCCGCTCGCCCGACGACGTGACCGGCGTTCCGCGTCCGGTGCGGATCCTGCGCAACACGCTCACGCCGGGGCTGCCCGGCGCGCGCAACACCGGCATCGCCGCCTGCGCCACCGACCTGATCGCCTTCTGCGACGACGACGACGTGTGGCTGCCCGGCAAGCTCGCCGCGCAGGTGCGCGCGCTGGAGGAGGCGGGCGGCGAGTTCGCCAGCTGCGCGATCGAGGTGGAGCACGGCGGGCGCCGCGTGACCCGCCTCGCGGGCGCCTCCACCGTCAGCGCCGGCGACCTGGTGCGCTCGCGGATGATGATGGTGCACTCCTCGACGTTCCTGTTCGAGCGCGGGCTGTTCTGGCCCGACGAGAGCGCGCCCGGCGGGCAGAACGAGGACTGGGATCTGGCCCTGCGCGCCGCCAAGCGGCGGCCGCTTGTCCACGTCGACCGGCCGCTTGTGCTGGTGCGCTGGGCCGGGTCCCACTATGCGGTCCGCTGGACGGACCGCATAGCCGGGCTCGAGTGGATGCTCGCCCGGCACCCCGAGCTGGCCGTGGACCCGCGTGGTGCGGCGCGGGTCCGCGGTCAGCTCGCCTTCTGCCACGCGGCGCTGGGGCAGCGGCGCGCGGCCGTCCGCTGGGCGCTGCGGGCCCTCGCCGCCCGGCGCTGGGAGCCGCGTGTGCCGCTCGCGCTGGCGGTGGCGTCCGGGCTCGTCACCGCGCCCGGCGTGCTGTCCGTCCTGAACGCCCGGGGGCACGGCATTTGACCCTTCCTGGACGGCCCCAGGGTCTGTCATGGACGCCGCCATGCCCGCTGTTCGCCACGGGTGCACTGAGGGGAGTCGAGGAGCGTTGAGCGGGCCCGGGGCGGGTGAATGGGTGCGGGTGGGTGGTGGGCCCGCGCGGGTGCAGGTGGCCGGGGTCGGGGTGGACGCGCTGACCGAGGGCGAGGTGGTCCGGCGGGTCGCCGAGGCGCTGGAGGCCGGGAACGGCGGGCGGATCGTCACCCCGAACGTGGACATCTGCCGCGCCGCCGCCGCCGATCCCGCGCTCCGCGAGCTGGTGTGCTCCGCCGACCTGGTCGTCCCCGACGGCATGCCGCTGGTGTGGGCGGCGCGGCTGCTCGGCACCCCCGTGCCCGAGCGGGTGACGGGCGCCGACCTGATCTGGTCGCTCAGCGCGCTCGCGGCCCGGCGCGGCTGGCCGGTCTACCTGCTCGGCGGCGGCCCGCCCGAGGTGGCAGGCAGGGCCGCCGCCGAGCTCAGGAGCCGCAACCCCCGGCTCGACATCTGCGGGGTGCACGCGCCGCCGTACGCGTTCGACGCCACCCCCGAGGGGGCGGCCAGGGTGCGCGGGATGGTGGTGGCGGCCCGGCCGCGGCTGGTGTTCGTCGGGCTGGGGTTCCCGCGGCAGGACCGGCTGACCGCCCGGTTGCGGGAGGAGCTGCCGGGGGCGTGGTTCGTGGGGTGCGGGGCGGCCATCGCGTTCGCCGCGGGCACGGTCGCCAGGGCGCCCGCGTGGGCCGGGCGTGCCGGGCTGGAGTGGGCGTTCCGGCTGATGAGCGAGCCGGGGCGGCTGGCGGGCCGTTACCTGGTGGACGACCTGCCGTTCGCGGTACGGCTGCTCGGCGGGTGCCTGGCCACCCGGCTCAGGTTCCCGTCAGGGCGCGGACGCGGGCTGCCTCCTGCTCGCTGAGCCCCCGGGCGCCGTGCGCGATCGCCTGGCGCGAGTCCATCGGCCGGTACGCCGTGCGTGACAGGCCCGACCACGCGAAGCCCGTCCCCGGGCTGCCCGAGTGGTGGCAGCAGGCCCGTACGATCCGACGCTCGGCCGCCGGGGTCCAGCGCAGCGCCGCGTACGCGTACAGCCGCCGGAAGCCGGGCACCGGGTCGGCGGCCAGCGACTCGTACGAGGTGAGGAGGATCCCCGGCGTGCGGTCCAGCACCGACCTGGTCAGGCGCCACAGCGCGGCCGCCCTGGCCAGGTGGTCGCGCGACCCGGTGAGCGCCCGCAGCGCCGGCACCTCGGGGTGGTCCCTGACCAGCAGCGGCTGCTCCAGCAGCTCGTGGAAGTCCACCGTCCAGCCGAGCCGCCGCCAGCTCGCCACGAACGACACCGGGTCCCGTACCAGCGCGATCACCCGGCACCCCAGCCGCCGCGCGAACCAGCCGGCGCTCAGCACCGCGAACGGGTCGTCCAGCAGCGCCCGCCTGCCCGACAGGCGGCCGAGGGTGAAGGCGGTGCCGTAGCGGAGCAGGCGGGCCAGGTCGTACGGGGAGCGGTTCGCGCGCAGTTCGGCCAGCCAGTGGTAGCGCAGGCCCACGGTGTCGCGGAAGGCGGGCAGCCAGTCGGCGGTGTTGTCGTCGCAGATGTACTGGAACCGGTGGGTCACCCGCGCGTCGAGCACGCCGGGGCAGCGGCCGGGCGGGTGCTGGGGGTTGAGCGGCTCGTTGACGTAGACCAGCTCGCCTCCGGCGGCCAGCATCCTGCCCACCCAGCTCGTCCCGCTCCGCGGCAGCCCGGTGACCAGCACAGGACTCCCGCCTCTGCCTGTAGTCGGGGTGATGAGGCCGGCGCTCTCGTCGCCGGGGGGCGGGGTCATGCGGCCGCCGTCCGGCGCAGGGCCGGGAGGGTGTGGCGGCCGAAGGGGTGCAGGCCGTAGCGGCGGTGGAGCTGCCAGAGGGGCAGCAGGTTCTTGACGATCACGCCGCCCGCCCACCCGGCGACCGCCCCGAGCGCCCCGTGGGCGGGGATCAGGGCCAGGTCGAGCAGCACGGTGCAGCCGACGGCGGCCAGCAGGTTGGCCAGGCTGGTCCCGGTGTGCCCGGCGGCCGTCAGCACCACGTCCACCATCCCGCAGGCCGTCGCCACCATCATCGTCCCCGCCAGCACCAGCGCCACGGGCACCGCCACCCCGTACGCCGGCCCGAACAGCCGCAGCACCCACGGCGCGGCGGCCGCGTACGCCAGCCACACCGGCCAGGTCAGCAGCACCAGCCAGGCCGTCGCCGCCTGGTACAGCTCGCCGGCCCGCTCCCGTTCGCCGTCGGCCAGCGCCCTGACCAGCCCGGCCTGCACCGACTGCGCCAGCCCCTGGTTGGCGAGCTGCCCGACGACCTTGAACCGGGTGGCCGCCGTGTAGACGGCGGCCTGCGCGGGCCCGGCGAGCACGGCCACGATGACGATGTCCACCCGCTGGAACACCGCCTGGATGGCCCCCGCCGCCGACCGAGGCGCCGTGTAGCGCCACAGGTCCCGCCCCGTCCCCGGCAGGTACGGCGTCCGCGGCACCCGCCCCCGCAGCCCGGCCGCCGCCAGGACCAGGACCGGCAGGTACGGCACCCCCCACGCCACCGTCAGCCCCCACCCCGAGACCCCCGCCAGCGCCGCCCCGCCCACCAGCAGGACCTGGCCGACCGGCACGAGCACCCCGTCGAGCAGCACCGTGGGCCGCATGACCCCGAACCCGCGGGTGGCGGCCAGCAGCACGTCCGCCACCACCATGAACGGCAGCAGCGCGGCCAGCGGCCCGAGCCGGGGGTACAGCACCGCCGCCGCCCCCAGGGCCGCGAGCAGGCACGGCACGAGCGCCGCCCGGATATATCCGGAAATACCGAGGTAGCTGTAGGTCCTGGCGCGGGCGATGAAGTAGATCAGCCCGTTCCCGGCGTCCAGCTTCGCGATGCCGGACACCATGAGCGCCAGCGCGGTCGCGGTGAAGAACGCCCCCGCCTCGTCCGCCGGGTACGCCCTGGTCACCACCACCACGAGGATGAACTGCGCCACCGCCCCCAGCGCCGCCCCGCCGAGCCCGGCCAGCCCCCTGCGCCCGATCACCGCCGCCACGACGGCTCACCACCCAGCCAGCGCACCAGCCGCGCGTCGTACGCCTCGAAGTGGTCCCGCAACGCCCGCGCCAGCACCTGCGGCACCCGGCGCGGCAGCGCCCGCCCGTTGTGCCGCTCGAACACCGGATACCCCAGGTGCGGCACCCCGAGGAAGTCCAGCACCCGGTCGTAGACGGGCTCGGGCTCGGCGAAGAACCGGTGGCTGTCCAGCACGAGGACACGCTCGCGGCCGACCAGCGGCTCCAGCCGGTCGAGCTGGTCGGCGTAGCGGCCCCTGGCGAGGTAGGCGTGGTGGCGGTGCGAGTGGTGCAGCGCGAACGGCGACTCGCGCAGCAGCTCCTCGGCCCCGGCCAGGCGCGTGGCCTCCAGCTCCACCGCGTACTCGAAGTGCGACTCCGTCTCGAACCCCCTGGCCAGCTCGTGGGCGTGCGCGGAGACGGCCCGCTCCACCGGGTCGCGGACCAGCACGATCAGCTTGACTCCCGGCAGGTCGGCGGCGATGCGCTCGCCGGCCAGCGGATGGAACAGGTAGTAGGGGGAGGATTCGTAGGCCTGGGCGCGGGTGCCGTACCGGTGGTGGAGGAGTGCCGCGCTCACCCGGAGCGGGAAGTGCGCCTGGTACCAGGCCGGGCCGCGCGAGTAGGCGACGTCGAAGTAGTGCACGCCCTTGTGCAGGACGGGTTTGAGCAGGAGGGGGTGCTGGGCCAGCGCCCGGTACAGGGAGGTGGTGCCGCACCGCTGCGCCCCCGTGATCAGGAACGAGGGCAGCACGCGGGCCGCCGACGTGAACCGTCCCGTGGCCCGCGACAGCGACAGCACCGATCGCTTCATCGTCCTCAAGTCAGCAGCTCCTCGTGATCGACGGCCGGGTTGAGCCAGGACTCCGGCGGGCCGAGCGGCGCGTGACCGTCTTGGGCGTGCCGCCCGGCCAGTGCGATGAGGTAGCGCATCGCGGTCTGCCTGGCCGCCGGCGACGACACCCCGAGCGGCGCCAGCACCCGCGCGGCCCGCGCCACGCATGCCCGTGCCGCGAGCGGCGGCGGCATCCTGCGCAGCGCCCGCTGGAAGAAGTGGTGCACGGCGTCGAGGCCGTAGGGCACGCCGATCTCGTACCGCTCCCAGTCCCACACCAGCAGCCGCCCGTCGGGCGCGCGGCACAGGTTCCAGGGCGCGAGGTCGCCGTGCCAGGCCGGGCGGTCGCCGCCGGTGCCGGCGATCTCCCTGACCGCGTCCAGCAGCAGCGGGCCCGGCACGCGGCGGCGCCGCGCCGGCCCGGGCACCGGCAGCGGTGACAGCGCCAGCACCGACAGCCCCCGCCAGTCGCCGTGGTGCAGCACGCTCGGGGCGGCGACCGTGTCCAGGGACAGCCCGGCCAGCCGGCGCAGCGCCGCCGCCTCGGCGTCGATCAGCGCGCGGGCCCGCGCACTGTCGCCGATCTTCACGAACGCCAGCCGCCGCCCGCCCGAGTGCGCCTCCAGGATGGGCTTGCGGTTGGCCCGCAACGCCGGCCGCACGTGCAGGACGGTCTCCACCGGCCGGTGGAAGACCTCGCTGAGATGCGCCGCGATGGAGTCCTCGACCGGCACCACGACCTGGGATCCGAGGTGCCACCAGCGGCGCGGCGCCAGCCTGCGCGGCACGGCGGCGTGCGGCAGCAGCGTGTACGCGCGCGGCGCCCCCCGCCCCGGATACAGCAGCCGCACGGTCTCCGCGAGATACCCGAGCCGGATGGCGGAATCCCTCATGAGTTCCTCCACAGGAGGGCGAACGAGACGAGGTAGAGGGTCAGGGGCGTGACCAGGCCGTCGTAGATGAACATGTAGAGCAGCACCAGCCCCATCACGAGCACCCCGGCCAGCCCGACGGGGCTGCGGTCGCGCCAGTGGCGCCGGATCGCGCCCAGGAAGAACGCCACGTACAGCGCGGCCCCCGTGAACCCCTGCGTGATGATCAGCAGCCAGAGCTGCCCGTCGCTGCCCAGCGGCGGGTGCCCGCACGTGTCGCACCAGTCGGTCTTGCCCGTGGTGATCGTGCGGTGGTTGCCCGTGGCGTTGCGCGTGTTGCCGTACCCGATCACGGGGGAGTGCCCGGCGGCGGTGAGGGTGGCGCTGACGGTGAAGGCGCGGATGTCGTTGGAGTGCGGCCGGTCCAGCCGCTGCGCGAACAGGGAGGCCAGCGGGCTGAGCGCGAACGCCAGCGCCGCCGCCGCGAGCGCGCCGCACAGCGCCACCCTGGTGCGCCCGCCCACCCGGACGATCACGTACAGCACGGCCAGGCCGAGCCCGATCCACAGGCCGCGGTTGAGCGAGTACACGATCGGGATGGCGGCCAGGGCGAGCACCACGGCCACGAAGAGCCGGTGCCGCGTCCCGCCGTACACCCACCAGCCCACCACGAACCAGACCAGCAGCACCGACGCGTTGCTGCCCCAGGCGTTGGCCCACTCGTACGGCGCCTCGGGCCTGGGCGAGGCGAAGCCGAGCACCTTCTGCGTCTGGGCGGCCGTGGGGTGGATGAGGTTCCGCACGAACGAGTTCCCGCTGATCCAGTTCGGCAGCAGCAGCTCCACCGGCGAGGTGTACTCGAAGCCGGGCACGAAGACGCCGAGCAGCCCGCCCGCGACCGTGCTGACGAACAGGACGCCGAGCATGCGGACCAGGCGGAGCTGCGGCAGCTCCCGCTCGGTGAGGTTGCCCAGGTACAGGACGGTGATCAGGACGGAGGAGTAGAGCGCCAGCCGCATGCCGTAGCCGATGAGCCGGCCCGCCCCGAGCTCGCCGTACGTGCCGGGCGGCGACTCGCCCAGCATCAGCCCGCTCACCAGGTATCCGGCCAGCAGCAGCACCCACAGCCCGAACCCGCGGGGCACCCTGACCGGCCGCCGCCGCCACAGCAGCACCGCCATGGGCACGGCCAGCACGATCACCGACAGCCCGCCGAACCCCAGCGCCCACCAGACCGGGTAGCCGACCAGCAACGCGGCGATGGGCCATGCGGCCCCCTTCACGACTGCTTGCCGGGGCGTCTCGGGTGGTGGTGAAGCGCCTGCATGGGGGTGGTCTCGGCCGACACGCCCGGCTCCAGCTCGCCGGTCGCGACGAGCTTGCCGAGGGAGCTGTGCGGGCCGTGCGGGCCGTGAGAGCGCGGCTCCAGCAGCGGCACGAACGACGGCACCGCGTCGGTGGTCGTCACCACGCCGATCACCGGCACGTCGTGCCGCCCGAGCTGGCGTACGGTGGCCGCGACCTCCTCCGCGGAGACCAGGCCCAGGCCGACCAGCAGCACGGCGGCGTCCGCCCTGGCCAGGTCGCGTACGTCGGAGCCGTCGAGCACGACCAGCGGCGCGCTGACGGCCAGCGGCTCGGCCAGCGAGGAGGCGTACAGGTCGGCGGGCAGCGCCTTGATCAGCAGCCGCTTGCCGGGGCACGCGGAGACGACGGCGCAGGCCAGGTCGTGCAGCGCGCCGTGCTCGCGCGGGCTGGACAGGTCGCTGAGCAGGGGCAGGCCGGTGAGCCGTTCGACGTCGGCGGGGGTGCGCAGGCGCCGGTCGAGGCGGTCGCGCAGGTAGGCGGCGGCCGAGCCGATCAGCAGCCCGGCCATCAGCCCGGTGCCCAGGTGGAGGGGCAGGCTGGGGGAGCTGGGCGCCTCGGGCGGGGCGGCCTGGCTGATGACGGTGCCGGGGGTGATGGCGACCGTCCTGAGCGCGTCGTACTTCAGTGCCAGGCTGGCGGCCTGGCGGTTGAGCACGCCCTGTCGCTGGGTGGCGATCGCGTGTTCCGGGCCGCCCCTGGGCAGGCCGTCGAGCTGCTTGATCACCTGGTCCATGGCGGCGTTGACCTGCCTGAGCTTGCTGAGCACGGCCTCCTGCTGCTCGGCCATGGAGGTCAGCGCGCTCTCGCGGCGGTTGGCGAGGTACGCCTCGGCGTACGCGCCGGCCTGCGCGGCGGCGGTGGCGGCGTCGGCGGCCGTCACCGAGATCCACAACACCGCGGAGTTCGGTGGCACGGTGACCTCGACCGGCTCGGTCCTGTCGAGCCCGAGTGCTCTGGCGGCGCGCGCGGCGACCACGGCCGACTGCGCGACCTGGGCCTCGGTGTCGAGGTTGAGCGACTCGCGCTGGCGGCTGGTCACCTGGTTGGCCTGTTCCTGGGGGCCGACCGGCATGACGAGCACCTGCGTCGTGGCGGTGTAGGCGGGCGGGGTCAGGCGCAGCAGGGCCAGCCCGGCGGTGCCGCCGAACACGACGCAGCCCACGAGGAGCAGCCACCGCCTGCGCAGCAGCGAGAGGTGCTCGTCCAGGTCGGTGCCGGAGCTCATGTGCGCCCACTATAAGAGGGACGGTCAGCACCCCGGTTGAATACTCAAGATTTTCTCCGGTAAGGCCATAAACAAGCAATCCGATAAAGCGAAATATCGGGAAATTTGGAACGTCACCTCACCGCTACGAACTGGGGAGACTTCCACACTGGCTGAAGTTCCAGGAATGACATGGCAAGGTTCAGGTGTGAGAGGCGGGGGTCGTTCGACGAGGGGGTTGGAAGGCTTTGCAGCTACGGGGCATTTCCCAGGAAAAATCATTCACCAGCGCAATTCTGGCCACGGTCGTGCTGCTGGCCGCCTGCTCCAGCGCCGAGAGCTCCGACGTCCTGCCGGTGCCGGTCCAGGCTCCCGTGGCCAAGCCGGCGGGCGCGCCCGCCTGTACGGCCACCTCCAGGCTCATCCCGTCCTGCGGCGCGTGGTGGGGCATGGCGCCCGAGGTCTTCACCGGCGCCTCGGTGGAACAGGCGCTGCACGGGGCGGAGTCGCGCATGGGCGCGCCGGCCGACGTGCTGCACGTCTACCACCGGGGCAGCGAGCTGTTCCCGACCGAGGCGGAGGTCAGGCTGGCCAGGGATCCGGCCAGGCCGCGGCTGCTCATGATCAATTGGAAGCCGTCGTTCGACCACACGTGGGCGGAGATCGCCGGGGGCGCGCTCGACGCCAGGATCGACCGGCTGGCAGGCCATCTGAGACGCACCTTCCCCGAGCGGTTCTTCCTCACCCTGCACCACGAGCCGGAGAACGACGTCGACGCCTCCTCGGGCTCCGGCATGGCGGCGGCCGACTACGCGGCCATGTTCCGGCACGTCGTGCTCAGGCTGCGCGACCAGGGCGTCAGGAACGCGGTCGTCGTCATGACGTACATGGGGGCGCCCAACTGGGCGGCCAAGTCCTGGTTCGAGGAGCTGTACCCCGGTGACGACGTGGTCGACTGGGTGGCGATGGACCCGTACGCCGACGACCGGGTGCACGACTTCGACGGGCTGGTGAACAAGACGCGCGAGGAGTACCCCGACTGGCCGGGCTTCTACCGGTGGATGCAGGCGCGCTTCCCCGGCAAGCCGGTCATGGTGGCCGAGTGGGGCGTGTTCGAGCGGCCCAAGGACCGTTCGTTCAAGCGGCGCTTCTTCGAGTCCGCGCTCAAGCAGGTCAAGCGTTACCCGCAGATCAAGGCGCTGCTGTACTTCGACTCGCCGCAGGCGCCGCGCGGCGACACGAGCTTCGACTCGGACCCGGGGGCGGATCGGGCGTTCACCGAGCTGGCTCGAGATCCGTACTTCCGCTCGACACCCGTGCCGCGGCCCTGACCCGTACCCGCCAGCCGACCACGGTGACCGCGGTGGCGGCGAGCAGCGCCCAGACGGTGAGCGCGTTGCTCACGTCGAGCAGCTTCAGCGCCGAGGCGAGCAGGACGATCGCCAGCATCGCCCTGATCAGGCCGCCGGGAGCCCGCGAGGAGATCCTGGCGCCGAGGTAGACGCCCGGGATGGAGCCGATGAGCAGCGACAGCGTGAGGTCGAGCTGGAAGTCGCCGAACAGGATGTGGCCGACTGCGGCGGCGGCGACCAGGGGCACGGCCTGCACCAGGTCGGTGCCGACGAGCTGGTTGGCCTTGAGCGCCGGGTAGAGCACGAGCAGCGCCACGATGATCAGGGATCCGGAGCCGACGGAGGAGACGCCCACCACCAAGCCGCCGACCGTACCGACCAGTAGGGTAGGGATTGGGCGCACGACGATGTCGTGCGCGCTCGACGTGCCTCCCCGCCCGCCGAGCCAGCTCTTCAGCGCCATGCCCGCCACGGCCAGCAGCAGCGCGACGCCGAGCGCGTACTTGACCGCGTCGCTCACCGCGAACGCCCTGGCCAGGAACACCCCGCAGAACGCCGCCGGCACCGAGCCCGCGCACAACCAGCCGACCAGTCGCAGGTTGACCGTGCCGCGGCGCAGGTGCACGACGCCGCCGACCGGCTTCATCACGGCGGAGGCGACCAGGTCGCTGGAGACGGCGGCCAGCGGCGGGACGTTGAAGAACAACATCATCATCGGGGTCATGAGCGCGCCGCCGCCCATCCCGGTCAGCCCGACCACGATGGCGACGACGAAAGACCCGGCGATCAGCGCCCAGTCGATCAACGGATCCACCCTCCGCTCCTGAGCGTGTCCAGCACCCTGGACACGGCCGCCTCGATCGAGATGTGCGTGGTGTCGATGACCAGGTCGGCGTCGTCCGGCTCCTCGTAGGGGTCGGAGATGCCGGTGAACTCGGGGATCAGGCCGGCGCGGGCCTTGGCGTACAGGCCCTTGCGGTCGCGCCGCTCGCACTCCTCCAGCGGCGTGGCGACGTGCACGAGCAGGAAGTCGGCCCCGACGGACTCGACCATCTCGCGCACCTCCTCGCGGGTGGCCGCGTACGGCGCGATCGGGGCGCAGATCGCCAGGCCGCCGTGGCGGGCGGTCTCGGCGGCGACGAAGCCGATGCGGCGGATGTTCAGGTCGCGGTCCTGCTTGGAGAAGGTCAGGCCCTTGGAGAGCAGGTGGCGCACCACGTCGCCGTCGAGGTAGGTGACCGTGCGGGTGCCCAGCTCCAGCAGCGCGTCACGCAGGCCGCGGGCGATCGTGGACTTGCCCGAGCCCGACAGGCCCGTGAAGAACACCACCAGGCCGCGGCGGTGCGGCGGGCCGGGGATGTGCACCGGGTCGGGGCCCGCCAGGTGCTCGGTGGCGCCGTAGGCGGTGGCGACCAGCTCGCGCAGCTCCAGGTCGAGCTCGGGCTCGTCGCGCGGGGCCAGGGGCACGGGAACGACGAGCGTGCCCGCGGGGAGCTGTTCCCTGGCGCGCAGCGCGGCCCGGACGACCGCGGGGCCCGCCTCGCCGTACGAGAGGGGGAGCAGCAGGATCGTCCCGTCCAGCTCCTTGGCGGTGGCGACGATCTCGCCGAGGTCGTCGAGCGGGCCGCGCATGGTGACGGCCAGCGCCGGCCGCCCGGCGAGCTCCTGCTTGACCTGGGCGGGGGTACGCCGCAGCCGCCCGAACGGCCCGTGCTCGGGGGCGCTCAGCGCCTTGAGAGGACCCGAGGTGAGGCCGTCGGGCTCGTGGGCCGCCACGGTCATGGCGGCCAGCGGCAGGCCCTCGGGGTCGAGCAGGGTGACCTCGGCGCCCGGCTCGACGGCGGCGCCGAGGTGGAGGGTGACGGGCGCGGGCCACGGGGTGCCGTCGGCGAGCGTGCCGCGCTCGTGCACGGTGTGCAGGTCGTCGTGGCCCAGGAACCCCGTCAGCGGCTCGAACGCGCCGGAGAGCAGCAGTTCGAGGTCGGCCAGCTCGCGCGGGTCGGGGGTCCACTCCACGTTGTCTGCATCCCAACTATTCCGATTGAATTGGTAGGAAAGGAGTCTACCGGCTGATACCAGTGTGCCGCTAGAGCCCCTTCCGGGTCGGTGGGACCCCGGCCCGCCTTCAGAGCAGCCGCGCGAAGTGGTGCTGCGGCTTGCGGATCACCATGGTGATCTCGTCGTGGGAGGCGGGGAAGCGCCCGCTGGTCAGCCTGGACACCAGCGCGACGGCGGCGGCGCCGATCCGGCGCGAGCGGGCGGGCCCGCTCAGGTTGCGCTCGTCGTCGGTGATCATCAGGCCGCGGCTCAGGCAGAACGCGTGCAGCCCGTCGCTGGAGGCCAGGGGCTCGTAGACGGCGGGCAGCGGGCCGGGCGTGCCGGGCCGGACCAGGCCGCGCCAGAGCAGGCGGCGCACCGGGCTCGGCGTGAGACGGTCGAGCAGCCCGTACGCCGACCGCCGGTCGCGCATGCGCAGCAGCACCAGCCCGCCGGGCCGCAGCGACTGCAGCAGCCGGTCGAAGACCAGCTCGGCGTGCCGCACCCGTTCCAGCAGGAACGAGAGCTGGATGATGTCGAAGCCGCGCGGCGTCAGCGGCACCGAGCGCAGGTCCCCGAGCTGCCAGGCGACCAGGTCGGCCCGCTCGGCCAGCACCCGCCTGATCGCCGGATGGTCCTCGTCGGCCCCTGTGGCCCTGGTCTCGATGTGCTCGAGCACCAGGGGCTCGTCGTGGGCGCACCCGGCGACCAGCACGTCCAGCCGCCTCATCGGTTGCCCGGCAACGTGCTCGCGGACCCGCTGACCGAAGAGGTCGCCTCGCTGGGCGACCGATCGCACCTCAGACATGTGACCTACAGTAATCAATCGCTCCCCGTTCGTAATGCATTTCCCTGCTAGCGTCCTGGCCCGTGAGCGATCAGGTCTACGTTGGCAACGCGGGTGTGGACGCCGCGGGCGACCGGGGGTGGTTGCTCGGTCACTTCAAACCCCCTGGCGACCCAAGACACAGCGAAGACGTCGAGATCAAGTGGGGCGTCCACCCTGCGGGCGACGAACGGGCCGAATGGGTCAGGGGCGAGGCGCGCACCGCGCTGCTCGTGCTGATCAGCGGCCGGTTCCGGGTGGAGCTGCCGGGCCGCAGCGTGCTGCTGAGCGAGCCGGGCGACTACGTGGTGTGGGGCAAGGGGGTCGACCATTCCTGGCGGGCGGAGGCGGCCTCGACGGTGCTGACCGTGCGCTGGCCTTCCGTGCCTGGTTATCGAGTTGGCTGAGCTGCAGCGGCGAGTAGGCTTGGAAAAGACCCCCGCGACCTGACACGGCCGGGGGTAGTCGTGTTGCCGTCGTGGGGCTGTGGGCGTATCTGATGAGTCTTTCCGGGCTACTTGACCTTGTTCGCGCCGACCCGAAACTGACCGCCGCTCTCGAGGAGGGCGGTGACGTCGCGCTGATCGCACCGTCCGCGCTGCGCCCGTTCGGGGTGGCCGCGCTGGCCGGGCACGACCAGCGCACCGTGCTCGCCGTCACCGCCACCGGGCGGGAGGCGGAAGACCTCGCCGCCGCGCTGACGAGCCTGATCGAGCCCAGCTCCGTGGCGGTGTTCCCGGCCTGGGAGACGCTGCCGCACGAGCGGCTCTCGCCGCGCAGCGACACCGTGGGCCAGCGGCTGGCGGTGCTGCGCAGGCTGGCGCACCCGGTCAAGGGCGACACCGCCGCCGGGCCGCTCAGCGTGATCGTGACCCCCGTGCGCGCCCTGCTCCAGCCGATCGTGAAGGGCCTGGGCGACCTGGAGCCCATCAGGCTGCGCGCCGGCGACGACGCCGACCTCGACGACGTCGTGGACAACCTGGTCAACAACGGCTACCACCGGGTCGACATGGTGGAGAAGCGCGGCGAGGTGGCCGTGCGCGGTGGCCTGCTCGACGTCTTCCCGCCGACCGAGGAGCACCCGCTGCGGCTGGAGTTCTGGGGCGACACGGTCGAGGAGATCCGCTGGTTCAAGGTCGCCGACCAGCGCTCGCTGGAGGCGGCGGAGGACGGGCTGTTCGCGCCGCCGTGCCGGGAGCTGCTGCTGACCGGCGAGGTGCGGGCGCGGGCCAGGGAGCTGGCCGAGGAGCACCCGGCGCTGGCCGAGGTGCTCGACCAGCTCGCCGAGGGCACGCCGGTCGAGGGCATGGAGGCGTTCGCGCCCGTGCTCGCGGGGGAGATGGACCTGCTGCTCGACCACCTGCCGATCAGGTCGGCGGTGTTCGTGTGCGACCCCGAGCGGATCAGGGGCAGGGCCGAGGAGCTCGTACGCACCTCGCAGGAGTTCCTCGAAGCCTCCTGGATCAACGCGGCGGCCGGCGGCGAGGCGCCGATCGACCTCGGCGCGGCCGCGTTCCGCTCGCTGGAGGAGATCCGCGAGCACGCGGACTCGCTGGGCCAGCCCTGGTGGACGATGGCGCCGTTCGGCGGCGGCGTCGAGCTCGACGCCCAGGACTCCGAGGCCTACCGCGGCGACACCGCCAAGGCGCTGGGCGACATCAAGGGCTGGCTGGCCGACGAGAAGGCCGTGGTGCTGCTCAGCGAGGGCCACGGCCCGGCCGAGCGCATGGTCGAGCTGCTCAAGGGCGTGGACGTGCCGGCGCGGCTCCAGCAGTTCCTGGACAAGGCGCCCGAGCCCAAGGTCGTGCACGTCTCGACCGGCCTGATCGAGCACGGCTTCATCACCCCCACCCTGGCCGTGCTCACCCACCTCGACCTGGTCGGCCAGAAGGCCTCCACCAAGGACATGCGGCGCCTGCCCTCCCGCCGCCGCAACATGGTCGACCCGCTGCAGCTCAAGGTCGGTGACCACGTGGTGCACGAGCAGCACGGCGTGGGCCGCTACATCGAGATGGTGCAGCGCACGGTGCAGGGCGCCACCCGCGAGTACCTGGTCATCGAGTACGCCAAGGGCGACCGCCTCTACGTGCCCACCGACCAGCTCGACGAGGTCACCCGCTACGTCGGCGGCGAGGCCCCCACGCTCAACCGCATGGGCGGCGCCGACTGGGCCAAGGCCAAGTCCCGGGCGAAGAAGGCGGTCAAGGAGATCGCCGGCGAGCTGATCAGGCTCTACTCCGCCCGCATGGCCTCCCCCGGGCATGCCTTCGGCGCCGACACGCCCTGGCAGCGCGAGATGGAGGACGCCTTCCCCTACGCCGAGACGGGCGACCAGCTCGAAGCCATCGACGAGGTCAAGCGCGACATGGAGCGCGGCGTCCCGATGGACCGGCTGATCTGCGGCGACGTCGGCTACGGCAAGACCGAGATCGCGGTCAGGGCGGCGTTCAAGGCGGTGCAGGACGGCAAGCAGGTCGCGGTGCTGGTGCCCACGACGCTGCTGGTGCAGCAGCACATGTCCACCTTCGCCGAGCGCTTCTCCAGCTTCCCCGTCGCGATCAAGCCCGTCTCGCGCTTCCAGACCGACGGCGAGGTCAAGGGCACGCTCGAAGGGCTGCGCTCCGGCGCGGTGGACGTCGTGATCGGCACGCACCGGCTGCTCAGCCCCGAGGTCAGGTTCAAGGACCTGGGGCTGATCATCATCGACGAGGAGCAGCGGTTCGGCGTCGAGCACAAGGAGGCCATGAAGCACCTGCGCACGCAGGTGGACGTGCTGGCCATGTCGGCCACGCCGATCCCGCGCACGCTGGAGATGGGGCTGACCGGCATCCGCGAGATGTCCACGATCCTCACGCCGCCGGAGGAGCGCCACCCGATCCTCACGTTCGTGGGGCCGTACGAGGAGAAGCAGATCGGCGCGGCGATCCGGCGCGAGCTGATGCGCGACGGGCAGATCTTCTTCGTGCACAACCGGGTGGCCTCGATCAACAAGGTCGCCGCGCGGCTGCGCGAGCTCGTGCCCGAGGCGCGCATCGCGGTGGCGCACGGGCAGATGAACGAGCACCAGCTCGAAAAGATCATGGTGGGCTTCTGGGAGCGGGAGTACGACCTGCTCGTCTCCACCACGATCGTCGAGTCGGGCCTGGACGTGCCCAACGCCAACACGCTGATCGTGGACCGGGCCGACAACTACGGCCTGTCGCAGCTCCACCAGCTCCGCGGGCGGGTCGGGCGAGGCAGGGAGCGCGGTTACGCGTACTTCCTCTACCCGCCGGAGAAACCGCTGACCGAGACCGCGCACGAGCGGCTCGCCACGATCTCGCAGCACACCGAGATGGGCGCGGGCATGTACGTCGCGATGAAGGACCTGGAGATCCGCGGCGCCGGCAACGTGCTGGGCGCCGAGCAGTCCGGCTTCATCGCGGGCGTCGGCTTCGACCTGTACGTCCGGCTCATGGCCGACGCGGTCAAGGAGCAGAAGGCCAAGCTGTCGGGCGGCGAGCCCGAGGAGGAGCAGGCCGACGTCAAGGTCGAGCTGCCGATCAACGCCCACATCCCGCACGACTACGTGACCTCCGAGCGGCTGCGGCTGGAGGCGTACAAGCGGATCGCGGCCATCAACGCCGAGATCAACATCGAGGAGGTCCGCGAGGAGCTGACCGACCGCTACGGCAAGCCGCCGGTGGAGGTGGAGAACCTCCTGGAGGTCGCCAGGTTCCGGATCAGGGCGCGCGCGGCCGGGCTCACCGACGTCACGCTGCAGGGCCAGAACATCAAGTTCGGCCCGGCCAGGCTCAGGGAGTCGCAGCAGGTACGCCTCGACCGCCTCTACAAGAAGGCCATCTACAAGCAGGCCGCGGAGACCCTGCTGGTGCCGATCCCCAAGACCAAGCCGCTGGGCGGGCAGCCGCTGCGCGACCTCGACCTGCTCAAATGGTGCGGGGACCTGGTCGAGGCGATGTTCCTCGAGCCCGCACGGGTAAGCTAGCGGCGGTTTTCTGGTCGGAAAGGGACGTACGTGAAATCGATACGAGTGGCCGTGGCCGCCGCTGCGGCGGTCGCGGCGCTGACCGCCTGCTCCTCGCCCATGCAGGCCGGGGCCGCGGCCGTGGTCGGGAACGAGCGCATCTCGATGGGCAAGCTCAACAACGACACGCAGGCCTACCTCGCCGCGCTGAAGAAGGCTCAGCTCGACGAGACGGCGCTGGGCGTGCCGGCCAACCAGGCCGTGCTGCAGCGCCTGGTCAACGTGAGCGTGTCCAGGCAGCTCATGGACCGCCACAAGGTGCAGGTGAGCGAGACCGAGATCGACACCGCGCTCAAGGACCCGGGCCAGTTCCAGTCGCCCGAGATCAACCTGCTGGCCAACGGCGTCGCGCCGAGCGACGCCCGCGACTACGCGCGAGCCATGGTGGGCCTGACCAAGCTCCAGCAGCAGTTCGGCGGGCAGGCCGGGCAGGAGCGGCTGATCCAGGAGTTCAGCTCCATCAAGCCCGTCTTCAACCCGCGCTTCGGCACGCTGAACGCGCAGCGCTCCGAGCAGAACCCGGCGCTGTTCGTCGACACCGGCAGGTTCGGCAAGGTCACCCAGCAGCAGGCGCAGCAGCCGGCCCAGGGCTGATCGTGCCGCTGATCGTCGTCACCACCTCGCCCAGGGTCGCGCCGGGCCTGCTGAGCCACCAGGCCTGGCAGGCGCTGCGCTCGGGCCCCGTGCTCACCGGCTCCGGCTCGCACCCGCAGCTGCCCTACCTGGCCGAGGCCGGGATCGAGGTCGAGGTCGTCGAGCCCGACCCGCGGGGGCTGGCCGTGCGCGCGGCGGGCGAGACCGTGGTGTGGCTGTCGGACCAGGACGGCGAGGACTTCATGCGCGCCGTCGGGCACGCCGCCGTCGCGCTCGACGAGCCGCCGCTGATCGAGGTCGTGCCCGGGTCGTACGACCTGCCGGGGGCTCGGGTGCTCGACCTCGTGGCGGTGATGGACCGGCTGCGTACGGAGTGCCCGTGGGATCGTAAGCAGACGCACGAGACGCTGGTGCCGTACCTGCTGGAAGAGGCCTACGAGGTGCTCGAGACGATCGAGCAGGGCGACTACCCCGCGCTCCGCGAGGAGCTGGGCGACCTGCTGCTGCAGGTGGTCTTCCACGCGCGGGTGGCCGAGGGCTTCGACATGGACGACGTGGCCGCCGGGATCGTGGAGAAGCTGGTCCGGCGGCATCCGCACGTGTTCGGCTCGGTGCGGGCCGAGAGCGCCGACGAGGTCAACGACAACTGGGAAGCGATCAAGGCGGCCGAGCGGGCGGCCAAGGGCCGCGAGTCGGTGCTCGACGGGGTCCCGATGGGGCAGCCGGCGCTGTCGCTGGCCGCGCAGCTCATGCGCAGGGCCGGGCGCGCCGGGGCGCCGGAGTCGCTGTCGGCCGCGGTCGGGCAGGGCGTCGCGCGGGAGCTGTTCGACCTGGTACGGCGGGCGGCCGAGGCCGGGCTGGACGCCGAGGCCGAGCTGCGGGCCGCGGCCCGGTCGTACCGGGAACGGGTCCGGGCGTGGGAGTCCACCACCGACTGAGCCCGGCGCTGCCGTACCGATAGGCTCTGATGGCATATCACCTTTCGATTTAGGAGCGCATCCCGTGGCTACCATCGAGGTCGTATACGCTCGCGAGATCCTCGACTCCCGGGGCAACCCCACGGTCGAGGTCGAGGTCGTGCTCGACGACGGCAGCAGCGGCCGCGCGGCCGTGCCGAGCGGTGCGTCCACCGGCCAGTTCGAGGCGGTCGAGCTGCGTGACGGCGGCAAGCGTTACGGCGGCAAGGGCGTGGAGAAGGCCGTCCTCGCGGTGACCGATGAGATCCAGGAGGAGATCAGCGGGATCGAGGCCGAGGACCAGCGCATCATCGACCAGATCATGATCGATCTGGACCGCACGCCCAACAAGGCCAAGCTCGGCGCCAACGCCATCCTGGGCGTCTCGCTGGCCGTGGCCAAGGCCGCCGCCGACAGCGCCGACCTGCCGCTCTTCCGCTACCTCGGCGGCCCCAACGCGCACGTGCTGCCCGTGCCGATGATGAACATCCTCAACGGCGGCGCGCACGCCGACACCAACGTGGACATCCAGGAGTTCATGATCGCGCCGATCGGCGCGGAGACGTTCCGCGAGGCCGTGCGCATGGGCACCGAGGTCTACCACGCGCTGAAGGCCGTGCTGAAGGAGAAGGGCTACGCCACGGGCCTGGGCGACGAGGGCGGCTTCGCCCCGAACCTGCCCTCCAACCGCGACGCGCTCGACCTGATCCTGGTCGCCGTCGAGAGGGCCGGCTACGTGCCGGGCGAGGACATCGCGCTGGCGCTCGACGTGGCCGCCTCCGAGTTCCACAAGGACGGCGTCTACACGATCGACGGCAAGGGCCTGTCGGCCGGGGAGCTCATCGCGTTCTACGAGGACCTGGTCGCCAACTACCCGCTCGTCTCCATCGAGGACCCGCTCGACGAGGAGGACTGGGAGGGCTGGAAGGCCATCACCGCCTCGCTCGGCGACAAGGTGCAGCTCGTCGGCGACGACCTGTTCGTGACCAACCCCGAGCGGCTGGAGCGCGGCATCAAGGACGGCGCGGCCAACGCCCTGCTGGTCAAGGTCAACCAGATCGGCACGCTGTCGGAGACGCTCGACGCCGTGGACCTGGCCCACCGCAGCGGCTACCGCTGCATGATGAGCCACCGCTCCGGCGAGACCGAGGACACGACGATCGCCGACCTCGCGGTGGCGGTCAACTGCGGCCAGATCAAGACCGGCGCGCCCGCCCGCTCCGACCGGGTGGCCAAGTACAACCAGCTCCTGCGTATCGAGGAGCTCCTCGATGACGCCGCCCGCTACGCGGGTCGCGCGGCGTTCCCGCGTTTCCGGCGCTAGTTTCGAGTACGGCTCGCGGGTCCCCGAGATCTCCCGCGAGCCGTACTTGAGGGGGTGTGCAGCAATTGGCGAAGAGGCCGCAGCTGACCGGGCGGGCCGCCATCCTGGCCGTCGTGGTCTGCGCGATCGCGATGAGCCTGGCCTACCCTGTCCGCGAGTACATCAGCGGGCGCCGCAGCATCGCCGAGCTGGAGGCGGAGAAGGCCAGGGTCGAGGCGGAGAGACAGGCCCTGCTGGCCCGCGACAGGCAGGCCGACGACCCCAACTGGATCAAGAAGACGGCCAAGGAACGGCTGCACTACTGCGGGCCCGGCGAGAAGTGCTACGTGGTGATGGAGCCGGACCAGGGCACCGAGAAGACGGTCGTCAAGCAGCCGGTGGCGGTGCCGCCGTGGTACGAGACGCTCTGGGAGTCGGTGGAGGCCGCCGACAAGGGCACCGGCCGCCGGGTGGTGTCAGGGAAGGAAAGTGTTGGACAGTAAGGACGCCGAGGTCGTCGAGAAGCAGCTCGGGCGGCCGCCCAGAGGGCTGCGCGGGGTGGCGCACCGTTGCCCGTGCGGCAACCCCGACGTGGTGGAGACCGCGCCCCGGCTGCCCGACGGCTCGCCCTTCCCGACCCTGTACTACCTGACCTGCCCGAAGGCCGCCTCGGCCATCGGCACGCTGGAGGGCTCCGGCCTGATGCGGGAGATGCAGGCCAGGCTGGCCACCGAGCCCGAGCTGGCGGCGGCCTACCAGGCGGCGCACGACGACTACGTCGCCAGGCGCGACGAGGCCGCCAAGGAGGAGGGGCTGACGCCGCTCCCGCGTGACATGCAGAGCACGGGTGGCATGCCGGAGCGGGTCAAGTGCCTGCACGCGCTGGTGGCGCACGAGCTGGCGGCCCCCGGAGTGAACCCGTTCGGCAGGGAGGCGCTCGACGCCCTCCCCGACTGGTGGAGTGACGGACCATGCGTGTAGCCGCCGTCGACTGCGGCACCAATTCCGTACGCCTGCTCATCGCCGACGTCGCCCCAGGCGCCGGTCAGAGTGCCGGCCCCGGCTTCGAGAGGGGCGAGCTGGCGGACGTCGAGCGGCTGATGGAGATCGTCCGCCTGGGCGAGGGAGTCGACAGGACGGGCAGGCTGGCGCCCGACGCCCTGGCGCGCACGTTCAAGGCCATGCGCTCCTACCAGGAGCTGATCGAGCGCCACGGCGCCACCGCCACGCGCGTGGTGGCCACGAGCGCGACGAGGGACGCGGCCAACCGGCACGAGTTCGTCCACGGGGCCCGCGAGATCTTCGGCGTGGAGCCGGAGGTGGTGTCGGGGGCCGAGGAGGCGGAGCTGTCGTTCACGGGCGCGACCAGGGGGCTGGTGCGCCTGTCGCCCGAGACGGAGGTGCCGCAGGGGCCGCTGCCGCCGTACCTGGTGGTGGACATCGGCGGGGGCTCCACGGAGTTCGTGGTCGGCACCGAGCACGCGCAGGCGGCGCTGTCGGTGGACATCGGCTGCGTACGCCTGACCGAGCGGCACCTGCGCGACGCGGGCGACCCGTCCCCGGCGCCGGCCCTGGAGGCCGTGGTGGCCGACATCGAGGCCGCTCTCGACCGGGTGGAGGCCGAGGTCCCGGTGCGCGACGCGCACACGCTCGTGGGCCTGGCGGGCTCGGTGACGACGGTCGCGGGCATCGCGCTCGGCCTGCCCGAGTACGACTCGCAGCGCATCCACCATTCGCGGATCTCGGCCGAGCAGGTCCATGACGTGACGCGGCGGTTGCTCGCGATGACCCATGGTGAGCGGGCCGAGCTTGCGGTGATGCATCCGGGGAGGGTTGACGTGATTGGCGCGGGTGCGCTAATTCTTGACCGGATCGTTCGCCGTTTCGCGTTTTCCCAGGTCGTGGTGAGCGAACACGACATCCTCGATGGAATCGCCTGGTCCCTCGCCGGCTAGCTGAAGAAATCCGGACATTTCCGATCCGTGGGCCGTGTTGAGTGTGCATTCAGTATTGTGATTAGGTAAAGGGGCATTACGGGGGCTTTGCCATATCGCTGTGCGCGAAAGGCGCCGGCGTGGCGACCGTTCCCGAGCGCGTCTCTTCCCTCACGGAATGGAGCACTCTCACATGATGTCTGTTGGGTTAGCACGTAGGGCCGCTGCGTTCGGCGCGTCGGCCGCGGTGCTGGCCGCCCTGTCCGCGGGCCTGATGTCCAGCCCCGCCCAGGCGGCTTCCGGGCCCAAGGTCGCGGTGTCCGCGCCGAAGGCCACGCCGGGCGACTATGACGGTTCCTGCCCGACCAAGATTAACTTCTCGGCCAAGATCAAGGTGCCCGTCAAGGGCAAGACGGAGCTGGCCTACCGCTGGCTCCACGGTGACGGCTCCAAGAGCAAGGTCAGCGTGATCAAGCTCTCGGGCAAGGGCACCAAGACGGTGACGGTCAAGCAGTCCATCACCTTCAAGGACGACGTCAAGGGCTGGGAGGCCGTTCAGGTCCTCGGTCCGAAGAAGGTCACCTCGAAGAAGGGCTACTTCTCCGTCTCCTGCCAGAAGCCGCAGGATGACGCGCGTACGCACCTCGACGTGTCGGTCTCGGCCCGCGCGTGGGCCAGCCCGAGCTCGTACGCCGGCCGCTGCGACACCTACGGCGACAAGATCGACTTCACCGGTGTGATCAAGACGAACCGCCCCTCGTGGGTGCGTTACCGCTGGGTCCTCAACGGTGAAGTGGTCGACTACGGCAAGATCAAGGTCCGCGACGTCCGCAAGGTCGGCTTCGGCATCAACCCGCGTCACAGCCAGCGCGGCTGGGCGCAGCTCCAGGTGCTGAGCCCCGACGCGACCTCCTCGAACCGGGCCTACTACAAGGTCTGGTGCAAGGACGAGTACAAGGACCATGACCACAAGGGCGACCACAAGGGCGATGACAAGACCCCTGACTCGCCCGCCGGCGCGCTTTCCGCCACCGCTTCGGTGACGACCGGCGCCGGCTGCTCGGTCACCGCCACCGGCTCGGTCACCTCGGCCAAGGCGGGCACGGTCACCTACAGCTGGGCACTGAACGGCACCGTGCTGAGCAACGGCACGGTCGTGTTCGGCGCTGACGGCGGGTCGGAGCCCATCAACGGCTTCTCGACCACGTCGGAGATCAAGAGCGGCACCGTGACCCTCTCGGTCTCGGGTGCGGGTGGCAGCGACACCGAGAGCAAGTCCTACGTCTGCAGCTAGGCCGCGTGAGACGCGCCTGAGCGGCACGACCGGCTGAACCGGGTGGCTCCTTCGGGACGCCACCCGGTTTTTCTGTTGCCACTATTACGCTTTGCACAGTAGTGTGCTTCACGTGGACAGCAGCCAGCTTCTCAAGGGCGTCCTCGACCTGGCCGTCCTGGCCGTGCTCAACGACCGTGACGGCTACGGCTACGACGTCGTGCGCCGGCTCAGGGAGGCCGGGTTGCAGGAGGTCGGCGACGCCTCGGTCTACGGCACGCTGCGCCGCCTGTTCAAGGCTGGCGCCCTGACCTCATACGTGGTGGCCTCCGACGAGGGGCCGCACCGCAAGTACTACGGGCTCAACGACGTCGGCAGGGAGATGTACGCCGCCTCGGCCAAGACCTGGGCCGCCTTCTCGGCCACCATGGCGGCCCTGCTCAAGGAGGGACAAGCATGACCCCCGAACAGTACGCGCAGGCCGTACGGGATGCCCTGGCCGACCATCCCGAGCGCGAGGAACTGCTGGAGGACCTCGACGACCACCTCGCGGAGATCGCCGCCGAGTCCGGCCTGCCGCTGGAGGAGCGGCTCGGCCCGCCCGCGGCGTACGCCGAGGAGCTGGCCTCCGCCTACGGAGAGCGTCCCCGCAGCGCTGGAAGGCGCCGTCAGGGGCCGCGGGCGGCGGCGCTGGGGTTGCATGCCAGGCTGACGGGATACGGGCCCTACCGGAGCTTCACGCGCTTCCTGCCGGAGCTGCGGCCGGGCTGGTGGGTGCTGCGGGGCTACGTGCTGGCCATGGTGCTGGTGTCGATGGCGGGCGAGCCCGCGCTCGTCCCGATGACGCCGCCCGGCTGGGTCGCCGTCGCGGCGGGCGTCTGGGTCTCGGTCTGGTTCGGCAGGCGGGCCAGGCGGCGGGTGGTTACCCTGGCGGCGCTGGCGGCGAACGTGGTGGCCGGGCTCGCGCTGTTCGTCGGCATGGTGGAGGCGGGCGACGCGATGACGCCGAGCCCCGCGCAGGAGCAGGCGGTGTGGATGCAGCCGGCCTCGTCCGACGGCGTCTACAACCTGCGCCCCTACGCCAAGGACGGCACCCCGCTGGCCGACGTCTACCTCTACGACCAGGACGGCAAGCCGTTCGTGACGAACCCCGAGTTCTACGGCTACAAGGTGGACAGGTCGTGCGGCGAGCCGGTGCTCAACCGCTACCCGCTGCCCCTGGTCGAGGAGGGGCCCGCGATGGGCGACGACGGCCTGCCCGCGGCCACCGCGTCCACCTGCCCCACTCCGGCGCCGGAGCCGATGGCCACGGCGACGCCCGAGCGGAAGCGCCCGGACACGAATCCGCGTGACTGATCGGGCACCATCGGTGTCATGACCTTCGTACCTCCTGGCACCGGATGGCCCGGCGACCCCGCGACCCCCGACACCCCGGTCGCGCTGGACCCCGCGGACGTGCGCCGCCTCGCCGCCGCCAGCAGCACCCTCGCGGAGCTCACGGCGGAGCAGTCGGTCTGCCGTGCGTGCCCCCGCCTGGTGGAGTGGCGCGAGGACGTCGCCACGGCGAAGCGGCGCGCGTTCGCGGACGAGACGTACTGGGGCCGTCCCGTCCCCGGGTGGGGCGCGGAGCGGCCGGGGATCCTGCTGGTCGGGCTGGCCCCGGCCGCCCACGGGGGCAACAGGACGGGCCGCATCTTCACCGGCGACCGCAGCGGTGACTGGCTGTTCGCCTCGCTGCACCGCTGCGGCCTGGCGGCGCGGGAGACCAGCACGCACGCGGGCGACGGCCAGGAACTGCTCGGCACGCGCGTGCTGGCGTCGGTGCGCTGCGCCCCGCCCGCGAACAAGCCGCTGCCGTCGGAGAAGGCCGCGTGCTTCCCGTGGATGGCGCGGGAGATGGCGCTCGTGGCGCCGTACGTGCGGGTGATCGTGGCGCTGGGCGGGTTCGCCTGGCAGGCCATGTGGCCCGCGCTCAAGGAGGCGGGTTACGCGCTGCCGCGCAGCCGCCCGCCGTTCGGCCACGGGGCCGAGGCCGAGGTGTCGTACGGCGAGGCGCCCGTCACGCTCATCGGCTGCTACCACCCCAGCCAGCAGAACACGTTCACCGGCCGCGTCACCGCCCAGATGCTGGACGACATCTTCACCAGGGCCAGGTCACTGGCTGTGTGACGCGTCCCACCACCCCTGGATTGGATTCGCCGAGAGCGCTTGACGTAAGCTTGTGAATGCTTTCACAAGCATTCCACGAGGGATGGGGCCTCAGGATGAACAAGCACATTTTGATCGTCGGCGGCGGATACGTCGGCCTGTACACAGCGCTCCGGCTGCAGCGCAAGCTCCACCGCGAGCTGCGCGCCGGCGAAGCCCGCATCACGATCATCGACCCCCAGTCCTACATGACCTACCAGCCCTTCTTGCCTGAGGCGGCGGCGGGTAACCTCTCGCCGCGCCACATGGTGGCCCCGCTGCGCCGGATCCTGCCGAAGGTGCACATCCTGAACGGCACGGTCACCAAGGTGGACCACGCCGGCCGTACCGTCACCTTCCAGCCCGCCGAGGGGGAGCCGCGGGAGGTGGCCTACGACGTGATCGTCATGGCGGCCGGCTCGATCTCGCGCACGCTGCCCATCCCGGGCCTGACCGACATCGGGATCGGGTTCAAGACCGTCGGCGAGGCCATCGCGCTGCGCAACCGCGTGCTGCACCTGCTCGACGTGGCCGAGTCCACCGACGACCCGGAGATCAGGCGCAGGGCGCTGACGTTCGTGGTGGTCGGGGCCGGCTTCGCGGGCGTCGAGGCGCTGGCCGAGCTGGAGGACATGGCCAAGGACTCGACGCGTTACTACCGCAACCTCAAGCCGTCGGACATCCGCTGGGTCCTGGTGGAGGCCACGAACCGGGTGCTGCCCGAGGTCGGCCCCGAGATGGGCAAGTGGACGCTGGAGCAGCTGCGCGAGCGCGGCATCGACGTCAGGCTCGACACCCGGCTCGTGTCCTGCGAGGGCGGGCACGTGGTGCTGTCGGACGGTGAGGAGTTCGACGCCGAGACGCTCGTGTGGACGGCGGGCGTCAAGCCCAGCCCCGTGGTGAACGACAGCGACCTGCCGCTCGACGAGCGCGGCCGGGTCAAGGCCACCGCCATGCTCACCGTGGCGGGCGCCCCCGGAGCCTTCACCGCGGGCGACGCCGCCGGGGTGCCGGACGTCACGAACCCCGGGCAGTACTGCGCGCCCAACGCCCAGCACGCGGTCCGCCAGGCCAAGGTGCTGGCCGACAACATCGTCCGCCACCTGCGCGGGCAGGAACTGGTCGAATACCGCCACAAGTATGTCGGATCGGTGGCCGGCCTGGGCCTGCATCAGGGCGTCGCCAATGTCTATGGCGTCAAGCTTCGCGGATTCCCTGCGTGGTTCATGCACCGGACCTACCATCTGTCGCGGGTGCCGACGCTGAACCGCAAGGTCCGTGTCGTCGTCGATTGGACCCTGGCCCTGTTCTTCAAGCGCGAGACGATCTCACTGGGTGAGATGGAGCACCCGCGTGAGGGCTTCAGGGCCGCGGTGGCGACGACCCGCCGCTAGCCCAGGTACGGCAGCGCCCCGGCGAACCACTGCCGGGGCGTTCTCGGCGCCCCTGGTCGCAAGCGGAAGGGGTACCACGGGTGGGTCTTTCAGCGGTGACCGTGCTCGGCGTCGACCGGCCCGGCGTGATCGCCGCAGTAACCGGTTCGCTCGCCGACTGCGGGGCGAACATCCAGGACTCGACCATGACGCTGCTCGGCGGCCATGTCGCGATGATGCTGCTTGTCTCGGGCGAGCTGGATTCGGCGGAGCTGATGAAACGGCTCGGGGCGCCCGACCTGGTGGTGACCGCCTCGGCCATCGAGGCCAGGCGGCACTTCTGCGAGGAGGGCGACGGGCTCGGCTACGTGCTCACCGTCCACGGCCCCGACCGGCCCGGCATCATCTCCGCCATCAGCGCCGTGCTGGCGGCGGACGGCGGCAACATCACCGGGATGAGCACCAGGCTCACCGGCCGGCTGTACGTCCTGATCGCCGACGTCGAGCTGCCGAAGAAGGTGGACGTGGCGGCGCTCATGCGCAGGCTCGCGGCCGTCGGCGCCGGTCTCGACTCGGACATCACCTTCCGGCCTGTCGAACCGGACTTGCTGTGACCAGGCCGGGGGGTACGGCTCGCGAGGTGCTCGGCGCCCCGCACCCCCTCCTGTCCGCCGTGGCCGAGCCGGTGGACCCGACCGCTCCCGAGGTGGTCGCCGCCGCGGCGGATCTGCTGGCCACCCTGCGCCGCTCGCCCGCCACGACGGGCCTGGCGGCCCCCCAGATCGGCCTGAGCCTGCGGCTGATCGCCTTTGACGCCCGGCGCCACCCCCGGAGCAGGTCGTGGGCCGGAGAGCTCGTGGTGGCCAATCCACGGCTCGCCGCCGCGGCCCACTGGGACGAGGGCCGCGAGGGGTGCGCGTCGATCATCGGTCTCACGGCCGACGTACGCCGTGCGACGCGTATCACCGTACATGGGCATTTGCCAGGCACGGGCGAGGCCGTCACCATCGAAGCGGATGCCATCGAGGCTCGGTGCATTCAGCACCAACTCGACCATCTGGACGGTCTACTCTTCTTGGACAGAGTCCCGGGAGTGCTATCACTTCACCGCAGACTTCACACTTGTGACGCCTGATGCGAAGTTGTGCTCCTCGGAAGCATGGTCCGTTTCGTATGATTGCGGCGCCCCCGTAGCCCAATGGCAGAGGCAAACCCCTTAAAAGGGTTGACGTGCGGGTTCGAATCCCGCCGGGGGCACTTGCCAACTTATACCCAATTTAGGTCTCTGACCTGGGGGTTTACCGCGGCAGCCGGATGGGCCCGTGCGGCTGATATCGAGTTGTTATGGAAGTGCCCTGTGACCGGGCGATCACTGCTGGTGGACGGCCGGTCGCAGCGCCGCTGGCGGGCGGGAGAGCGAGCACCTCCGCGCGTGGCCTCCTGTTCGCCCGCTCGAAAAGTTTTCGTGCTCGGACGGATATTGACAAGTGGCCGGTTCTCTGTGCGGGCCTTTGCGGGAGTTTCTTTCCGTGAATGGTTGACTACGCCTTACAACCGGGGTTTTCGGGAGGGCAATCGTCCATAGTGCGAGACGGGCCCGCGCGGCGCGGGCCGTGGCCCTCGGGCGCCGCCCGTGGCAAGATTTCCTTGTCGCCTGATGACCTGGGGAACTCCGCGGCGGGCACGTTCGTTGTGAACGCTGCCGAAGTCCCGAATGAACATCGAACTGAGCGTCAGTTGACCAAGGTGCCGCCGCGCCCCGTAGGCTCGGCGTCACAGGAGGCAGCGATGGAGAGCAAGAACCCCGTATTCAGCAGGTCGCGGCAGCAGGCCGCGGCGGGCTGGGCCGGTCCCACCCCGTCCCCCGACCAGCTGCAGAACATGTACGACGCGCCGTCGTACGCACCCCCGTCCCGGCCGGCGTATCGGACCATGACGCTCGACGACGTCGTGGTCCGAGGGTTCCTGACCCTCGGGACACTCGTCCTGGCCGCCGCTGCGGCCTGGTATTTCAACGTGCCGCCCATGGTGGCCATCGGCGCCGCCATCGTGGCGCTGGCGCTGGGCCTGATCGTCTCGTTCACGATGAGCACCAACCCGGCGCTCATCCTGGGCTACGCGGTCGCCGAGGGCGTCTTCCTCGGCAAGATCAGCTTTGTCTTCAACGGCATGGCCAGCGGCATCGTGTTGCAGGCGGTGCTCGGCACGGCCTTCGCGTTCGCGGCGGTGCTGGCCGTCTACGCGCTACGCATCGTCCGGGTGACACCCAAGCTGGTGAAGTTCGTGATCGCCGCCGCGATCGCGGCCGTCGGGTTCATGCTCCTCAACCTGCTGCTTGGCGTGTTCGGCGTCAACGACGGCCAGGGCCTGGGCCTGCGTGCCGACGAGCCGATCGGCTGGATCTTCAGCGTCGCGATGATCCTGCTCGGCTGCTTCTTCCTCCTGCTCGACTTCGACTCGATCGAGCAGGGCGTCAAGCAGGGCGCGCCGGAGAAGTTCGCTTGGCAGTGCGCGTTCGGCCTGACGCTGAGCCTGGTGTGGATCTACCTGGAGATCCTCAGGTTCGTCAGCTATTTCACCAGTAGCGACTAGCCGTTCAACGTCGTGACATGCAGGAGGGCCTCGCCGTTCAGGCGGGGCCCTCTCGCTGTGCGACCGAAAATCTACCTGCCGTCACAGAATGATGCCGGACTTGGGGCTTGCCATTCGCACGTGCGTGTTGCAGTGTCAAGCAAAGGACCTTAATCCGCGGAGGTGCCCATGTCCTTGAACCACTCACCGGAGACGCAGACGAAGCTCATCGCAAGGGTCCCGACCATCACGGGACGCGAACTCCCCGAGTGGTTCCAAGCCATCGACAACGGCCCGGCTTTCCTACGGTGTGACGAGCGGGCCAACTGGCTTGCCGACGAGCACGGGCTGACCCACGGCTACGCCGCCGCCATCGTCCACGAGCACGAGCGGCACCGCCGTAACCGCATGGGCTTCATCTAGGCCCAGCCATCCCCGCGCCCGTGCCCCAAGCGCGGGCGCGTCATCATGAGGTCATGGATCTCGACAAGGCACTCGGTTTTCTCCGCGACAATCACCGCGCGGTCCTGCTGACCAGGCATCGCGACGGGCGTCCTCAACTGTCCCCGATCACGGTCGGGGTGCAGGACGGCCACCTGGTCATCAGCTCCAGGGAGACGGCGGTCAAGGTCCGCAACGCGCTGCGCGACCCCGAGGTGTCGGTGTGCGCGTTCACGGACGGGTTCTTCGGGGAGTGGATCCAGGTCGACGGTACGGCGGAGATCATCCACCTGCCCGAGGCCATGGAGCCGCTCGTCACCTACTACCGCGACATCTCCGGCGAGCACCCCGACTGGGACGACTACCGCGCCGCCATGGTCCGTGACCAGCGCGTCATCATGCGCATCGCCCCGTCCCGTGTGGGGCCGACCCGGCACGGGTAGCGGGGGGTGCGGCGAGCCGCGGTGTGGACCCCGGCCGCGGCTCGCTTCTCCCGGTTTTCCCTGACGGTCAGCTCAGGCGCTCGATGACCATCGCCATGCCCTGGCCGCCGCCCACGCACATCGTCTCCAGGCCGATGCTCTTGTCGTGGTGCTGCAGGCTGTTGATCAGCGTCGAGGTGATCCTCGCGCCGGTCATGCCGAACGGGTGCCCGACCGCGATCGCGCCGCCGTTGACGTTGAGCCGGTCGAGGTCGATGCCCAGCTCCCGGTAGGAGGGGATCACCTGGGCGGCGAACGCCTCGTTGATCTCCACCAGGTCGATGTCGTCGATCGCCATCCCGGCCCTGGCCAGCGCCTGCTTCGAGGCCTCCACCGGGCCGAGGCCCATGATCTCGGGCGACAGGCCGGAGACGGCGGTGGAGACGATCCTGGCCAGCGGCGTGATGCCGAGCTCCGCGGCCTTGACGTCGCTCATCACGACGACCGCCGCCGCCCCGTCGTTCAGCGGGCAGCAGTTGCCGGCCGTGACCGTTCCGTCCGGGCGGAAGACGGGCTGCAGGGTGGAGACCTTCTCGTACGTGGTGCCCGCCCGCGGCCCGTCGTCCTTGGCGACCACGGTGCCGTCGGGCAGCGTCACCGGGGTGATGTCCTTCTGCCAGAAGCCGTCGGCCAGCGCCTTCTCCGCCAGGTTCTGCGAGCGCACGCCGAACTCGTCCTGCTCCTGGCGCGAGACGCCCTTGATCTGGGCCAGGTTCTCGGCCGTCTGCCCCATGGCGATGTAGACGTCGGGGATCGCGCCGTCCTCGCGGGGGTCGTGCCAGGTCTTCCCGCCCTCGGCGTACGCCTTGGTGCGGTCGCGGGCCTCCAGGAAGAGCGGGTTGTGCGTGTCGGGCAGCGAGTCGGAGTTGCCCTTGGCGAAGCGCGAGACGGTCTCGACGCCCGCGGAGACGAACACGTCGCCCTCGCCGGACTTGATGGCGTGGAAGGCCATCCTCGTGGTCTGCAGCGAGGAGGAGCAGTAGCGGGTCACCGTGGTGCCGGGCACGTTGTCGAGCCCGAGCATCACCGCCACCACCCGGGCCATGTTGAAGCCCTGCTCGCCGCCGGGCAGGCCGCAGCCCAGCATGATGTCCTCGATCGAGGCGGGGTCGAGCTGGGGCACCTTGGCCAGCGCCGCCTTGATCATCTGCACGGTCAGGTCGTCGGGGCGGATGTCCTTGAGCGAACCCTTGAAGGCTCGTCCGATCGGGGAACGCGCGGTTGCGACGATGACTGCCTCGGGCATGGCCCCTCCTTTGTCGGCGCTAATAGTAGAACTATATTCCAGTTCTTCGCGCAAGGCCCGCCGCCCCCCGGTCCGCGAGGCCGCGTCAGCCGTACATGCCGGGTGCCGTCGCCGCGTGGTCGTTGACGGCGTGCAGGCCGCCCTTCTCGTCGCGCCACAGGCGCCAGCCGTCCTGGCTGCCGGTGAACCAGGGCGGCGGGACCGCCACGGGGGAGACGCGCTTGCCGGTGCCCAGGTCGTACTCGCACAGGGCGGCCGTCGAGTAGAAGCCGGGAGGCTGCCCCTTCAGCGGCAGCGGCTTGGGGTCGGTGACGCAGAAGGACCAGCCGCGCTCCTCCTCCACCGGCACCGGCTTGCCCCCCGCCACGTCGAACGCCGTGCCCTTGGCGCCGTGCTTGAGGAAGCCCAGCCTGTCCATGCGGTCGGGGAAGGCCAGCCACCAGCCGGAGCCGGGCACGTCCGTGGCGCTGATCTGGCCGACCACCCGCCCGCTGGCCGGGTCGAGCCGGGCGAACCCGCCGTAGGCGCCCTGCGGATCGACCGGCCTGACGACCGGGGCGAAGCCGGGGGAGCCGCTGGGGTAGACCCGTACGACCGAGGGCCGCATCCAGTTGATCGTGCCATCGGCGATGCCGACGGAGAACAGGCCGAAGGTGGAGACCTTCTTGCTCTGCGGGTTCGTGTAGGGGGCGACGTACCCGACCAGGTCGTCCCCCGCCGCGCCGAACGCCCACCCGCCCGACAGGTCGATCCCGGGCCCGAGCGCCTGCTCGATCGGCTGCTGCCACTGCAGCTTGCCGGTCTTGACCTCGTACGACTCCACCATGGGGTTGGCGGCCAGCCTGAGCAGCACGACCCGGCTCTGATCCGACCACTCCACCTCGGAGATGCCGGGCAGCTTCCACAACTGCTTGCCGGTCACCGGGTCGAGCACCACCATGCGCGCCTTGGCCAGGGCGGTGTGCTCGGACAGACACACGTACGGCCCGCAACGCTGCGGCCCGAACGTCGAGTGGACCGGCCGCGTCCACTTCTGCGCGCCCGAGTGGGCGTCGCGGGCCACGAGCGTGGCGTTCCACTTGCCCTTCTTGCCCGGATCGAGCGCGACCACCACGCCCTGCTTCGCTGGCGTCTCCACGATCGCGGGAGCGGAGACGCCCATGCCGGGCAGGCGGCCGGCCATCGTGGCGGGGTAGGCCCACAGACGCTTGCCGTCGCGCAGGTTGACGGCGACCGTCTCCAGGGCACCGTCGGGCCTCATGGAGGTGACGGCGACGACCCCGCCCGCCACCGCCATCCGGCTGACGGCGTTGACCTGGGTGTTGTGCCAGGTCGGGAACTTCGAGGTGGCCGCGTCGCTGCCGGAGCAGGCGGTGGCGGCGAGGGTTCCGGCGAGAGCGATGGACGTTTTCCAGAGGGGCCGGAGCACGGGCAATTCACTCCAAAGAGAATGGGGGAGTGACGGCTCGGGCGCGAAGAGTGACCGGCTGGAGGCGTGCGGCCGTCAGGCGTCGTTGACTGCCTCGCCGAGTCGCCGGCGGAACAACGTCGCCCACTTCCCGTGCAGGCCCGTCGCCCGCCCGTCGACCCGGGTCGCGGTGACCTCGGTGCCGGGCTCCTCCGCGGCCGTAGCCGCCGCGAGGTAGATCGGTTGCAGAGCTTCGCCGCGTGCGGGCCGCGGCTCAGGCCACAGCCCCAACGCAGCGCACACCGACGGTAGCACCGCGTAAGCGGCCTGCGCGTAACCTCGGTCAGATGGATGGAAACGATCGGGTCCGAACATTTCTGTCGGATTTGTCGCGAACTCCGGGCCCAGGACGTCGGCGAACGCCACCGTACGGCCGCCGGCGTCCACCACCGCGACCGTCTGCGCCGCCGCGAGCTGCCTGCTCCACCGCCGCGTCACCCAGCGCAGCGGCTGCGCGATGGGCCGCACGGTGCCCAGGTCCGGGCAGGTGCCCACGATCACCTCGGCGCCCGCGTCCCGCAGCCGCCGCACGGCCTTGGTCAGGTGCCGTACGGCGATGGCCGGCGGCGTCTGCGTGATGATGTCGTTGGCGCCCACGAAGATCACGGCCAGGTCGGGCTCCATGGCGAGCGCCACGTCCACCTGCTCCGCCAGGTCGGCCGAGGGGGCGCCGGACCTGCCCGCCACGACCAGGCGCACCGGCCGCTCGGCGACCGCGGCCAGGCCGTTGGCCAGCAGCACGGCGGGGGTCTTGGCGGGGTCGGTCACGCCCAGGCCCACGGAGGTGGAGTCGCCGAGCATGGCCATCCTGAGCGGCTCGCCGGGGAACTCGCCGTACACGCCGTCGGAGAAGGGACCGTCCAGGCCGTGCGGCTGGCCGATGGCCTTCCTGGCGAGCAGGCCCTCGGCGATCAGCAGGCCGTACGCCGTGGCTCCCAGCGCCGTCAGCCCGCCCCCTCCGAGCGCCGCCGCGGTAGCGATCCTCCGTGCCGCGCGCGCCATGCCAGCTGCCCAGACCACGTACGTGCCTCCTCGGTCCAACTCGGCGGTAGCGTTTGCTTCATAACTAGCCGAGGAACTGCCACCCCCACTGGAACTCGGCCGTTGGCAAGCTGACCAAGCTTCGGTGAAGAAGGTGAACACCTCGGTGCGCGTTTACGATTCCCTGGTCGACCTCATGGGGAACACTCCGCTCGTCAGGCTGCACAAGGTCAATGCGGGAGTGCCCGCCCAGGTGCTGGCCAAGGTCGAGTACTTCAACCCGGGCGGATCGGTCAAGGACCGCATCGCCATCCGCATGATCGAGGCCGCGGAGAAGTCCGGTGAGCTGCGTCCGGGGGGCGTGATCGTCGAGCCCACCTCCGGCAACACCGGGGTGGGGCTGGCCATCGTGGCCCAGCAGAAGGGCTACCGGTGTCTGTTCGTGGTGCCGGACAAGGTGGCCCAGGACAAGATCGCGGTGCTGCGGGCGTACGGCGCGGAGGTCGTCGTCTGCCCGACCGCGGTCTCGCCCGACCACCCCGACTCCTACTACTCGGTCTCCGACCGGCTGGCCCGCGAGGTGCCGAACGCCTGGAAGCCCGACCAGTACTCCAACGTCAACAACCCCGACTCCCACTACCACTCGACGGGCCCCGAGCTGTGGGAGCAGACCGGCGGCAGGATCACGCACTTCGTGGCGGGCATCGGCACCGGTGGCACGATCAGCGGCACCGGCCGGTACCTCAAGGAGGTCTCCGGCGGGCGGGTCAAGATCATCGGAGCTGACCCCGAGGGCTCCGTCTACTCCGGCGGGTCCGGGCGACCGTACCTCGTGGAGGGTGTCGGCGAGGACATCTGGCCGGCCACGTACGACACCGGGATCTGCGACGAGATCATCGCGGTGTCCGACAAGGAGTCCTTCAACATGACCCGCCGCCTGGCCCGCGAGGAGGGGCTGCTGGTCGGCGGCTCGTGCGGCATGGCGGTCGTGGCGGCTCTGCGCGTCGCGGCCGCGGCGGCACCCGACGACCTGGTGGTCGTGCTGCTGCCCGACGGCGGCCGCGGCTACCTGTCGAAGATCTTCAACGACGACTGGATGGCCGACTACGGCTTCCTGACCACCTCCTCCGACGAGGGGCTGGTCGGTGACGTGCTGGCGCGCAAGGGGCCGGGGCTGCCCGAGTTCGTGCACGCCCACCCGCACGAGTCGGTCGGCACCGCCATCGCGATCATGCGCGAGTACTCGGTGTCCCAGCTGCCGGTGATGAAGGAGGAGCCGCCGGTCATGGCGGCGGAGGTGATCGGCTCCATCGTCGAGCGCGACCTCCTCGAAGCCCTCTACCACGGCAGGCTCTCCTCCGACGATCCGATCTCCGATCACATGTCCGCGCCGCTACCCACGATCGGCAACGGTGAACCTGTGGCGCGTGCGGTGGAAGCGCTGGAGAAGGCTGATGCGGCTGTTGTGCTGGAAGACGGCAAGCCCGCCGGGCTGATCACCCGCCAGGACCTGCTGGCCTTCCTGGCCAACCACTAGCGTTCAGCGTCAGGGGAACGGGAACAGCGTCAGGGGAGTGGGAACTCGGCGACCACTTCCCAGGCGCCCTGCGGGGACGGGCCGGCGTAGAGCCGGCCGCCCAGCGCCTCCACCCGCTCGGCCATCCCGACCAGCCCGAACCCGCCGCCCAGCCGCGCCACCCGCGGATCGGACCCGGACCCGAAGTTGCGCACCCGCAACACCACGACCCGCTCGTGGCGCCGCAGGTCGGCCTCCACCCAGGCCGTGCGGGCGGCGTGCTTGCGGATGTTCGTCAGCGCCTCCTGGAGCACCCGGTGCAGGGTGGTCATGACCTCGGGCGGCAGCGTGCGATCGTCGAGGCCCGCGCCGATCTCGAACGCCACCTTGGGCCCGTCCGCCGAGAACCGGTCGGCCAGCATCCGCAGGTCCGCCAGCGCGGTGCCCGGCTTGCGCTCCGCGCCGTCCTCCGTACGCAGGACCTGGACCATGCGGCGCATCGAGGTCAGCGCGTCCGTGCCGGCGGACGCGATCGCGTCCAGCGCGGGAGCGACCGCGTCCGGCCTGGTCTCGGCGACCGTGCGGGCGGCCTGGGCCTGGACGACGATGCCGGTGATGTGGTGGGCGACCAGGTCGTGCAGCTCCCTGGCCAGCTCCAGGCGCTCCGCCCGCCGTACCGAGTGGACGGCCTCCGTGCGGCGCTCCTGCTGGAAACGCAGGTAGCCGCCGATGCCGGCGGCCGTCGACCAGCCCGCGAACAGCAGGAACGCGAACGCCAGCCCCGAGCTCTGGTAGTCGCGCCCGCTCGCCTCGGTCATCAGCACGAACAGCGCCGCGCACGCCAGCCCGGCCGCCCGGCGCACCGGCTCGACGTGCCGCAGCACCCCGATGGTCAGGACGAGCAGCGAGCCCGTCTCCGCCATGCCCGGCGCGGTGTCGGCGCCGGTCGAGCCGGCCAGCAGCGAGGTGCCGAACGACAGGGCCAGCATGATGGCGAAGCCCTCCACCCGGTACCTGCGGCGCAGCGCCACGGCCGCGATGCCGGCCACGCTGCAGGCCAGCACCAGCCACTGGACGCCGCCGACGACCCCGGCCAGCACGAGGTCGAGCAGCAGGAGCATGCCCAGCCAGCCGTACATCGCGATCTCGCTCAGCCGGCGTAGCCAGTACACGACGCGCTTCGAATCCCCCACGGCGTCGAGCCTAAGCCGGAAGTCGGACATCTCGTATCAACCGTTCGGCCGAGAGGGCCTGACGGAGACCAGCCCTTCAGCGGAGGCGGCGGGCGGGGCGGGTCACCGATGCTGGATGTGTCGGAAGGGGAGAAGACATGGTTGCCATCGGGTTCGCGTTGCTGGGTGTCGGGCTGGTCGTGGGCGTGCTGCTCGCGCTGGCAGACCCCGTGCTGCTCTCGCGGATCAACGGGGAGCAGGCGGAAGGCGGCAGCGGCCGCTTCGTCAAGGCGGACGTCGTACGGCTCCCGTCCCGGTCAGGCGGGGACCGTCACGAGCCGAAGGCGGCCTGAGCAGGCCCGGCTCGCGCGGGCATGGTGCGCGAGCCCGCACGGGGGCTACGTGGGGACGGGCTCCCGTGAGCGGCCCGCGATCCGGAGGGGACCGGATCGCGGGCCGTCCGCGTTTCGGACGGACCGGATCGCGGCCCGCCCTCGTCTCCGGACGGACCGGATCGCGGGCCGTTCGCGTATGCGGCGGCCTGTAACGTGACCTGTATGAGCAACGGTTTTGAAACTCTGGCCATCCACGCAGGTCAGGAGCCCGACCCGCTGACCGGCGCGGTCGTGCCGCCGATCTACGCCACGTCCACCTACAAGCAGGACGGGGTGGGCGGCCTGCGTTCCGGATATGAGTACAGCCGCTCGGCCAACCCCACCAGGACCGCGCTCGAATCCGCGCTGGCCGCCGTGGAGGGCGGGGCGCGCGGGCTGGCGTTCGCGTCGGGGCTGGCCGCCGAGGACACGCTGCTGCGTACGGTGTGCAAGCCGCAGGACCACGTGATCATCCCGAACGACGCGTACGGCGGCACCTACCGGCTCTTCGCCAAGGTGCACGAGCGCTGGGACCTGCACTACGACCCCGTGCCGCTGCACGACCTCGACGCCGTGGCCGCGGCCATGACGCAGAAGACGAAGGTGGTCTGGGTCGAGACGCCCACCAACCCGCTGCTCGGCATCGCCGACATCGCCGCGCTGGCGCAGCTCGCCCACGACAACGGCTCGCTGCTGGTCGTGGACAACACGTTCGCCTCGCCGTACCTGCAGCAGCCGCTCGCCCTGGGCGCCGACGTGGTCGTGCACTCGACCACCAAGTACGTCGGCGGGCACTCCGACGTGGTGGGCGGCGCGCTGGTGGCCGCAGACGCCGGGCTCGGGGAGGAGCTGGCCTACCACCAGAACGCCATGGGGGCGGTGGCCGGGCCGTTCGACGCGTGGCTGACGCTGCGGGGGCTCAAGACGCTCGGCGTACGCATGGACCGCCACTGCGACAACGCCGAACGCGTCGTCGACCTGCTCCTCGCCCACCCGCGCGTGACCTCGGTGCTCTACCCCGGGCTGCCCGAGCACGCCGGGCACGAGGTGGCGGCCAAGCAGATGCGCAGGTTCGGCGGCATGGTGTCGTTCCGCGTGGCCGGGGGCGAGGCGGAGGCGGTCGCGGTGTGCGACAAGGCGAAGCTGTTCACGCTCGGCGAGTCGCTCGGCGGGGTCGAGTCGCTCATCGAGCACCCGGGCAGGATGACGCACGCCTCGGCCGCGGGCTCGCCGCTGGAGGTGCCCGCCGACCTGGTACGGCTCTCCGTCGGCATCGAGACCGTCGACGACCTGCTCGCCGACCTCACCCAGGCCCTGGGCTGACCGCCTCTATTCAGGCACGACCATCAGGAACAGGATCACCAGCCAGATCACGGACAGCAGCCCGCTGATCGCGGCGATCCGCCCGTTCTGCACCTTGGCGTCGTCGTCGGCGCTCTCGCTCGAGAGCGCCTGTACGGCGGTGCGCAGATCCCGGTCGATGATCACCAGCATGACGGCGGCCACGATGAACAGCGTCATCGACGCCGTCATGTACCACCGCCCCAGCAACCCGTCGCCGAGCACGATGCCGAGCACCAGCCCGAACACGAACACACCCAGGCTCCCGAGGCTGTAGATCCTCGTGAGGCGCTGGATGAACTGCAGCGCGGGCACGTTCTTGGTGCGGATGGCGCGCGGCGCGGACATCGTCGCGGCGGTCACCGGCCCGATCGTGAAGATCGCGAAGCCGATGTGCAGCCAGAGAAGCAGGGACGGCATGGCAGAGAGACTAGTCCCCGGTGATCTCGCTGGGGGACTCGACACTCTCTTTGCCGTCTCTGGAACAGCGCATGCACAGCTCCGTGGTCGCCACCGCGACGACCATCAGCACCAAGAGGAGAACCGTGGCAATCATGGGAACCCCTCCTTCCCCGTCTCGGACGTAAATATCGTCCGTAATAACTAGACGGACGTGCAACGGAATAAGTTCGGCGCGGGTATCGTTGCGTGTCGCCGCTTTTTCCTTACCGTTTGGGCACAAGGGGGTGCCGTACGTGGCCATCAGGCACGTCGAGCCGTACACCGACGAGTGGCTGCAGCAGCCGATCAGCTACGTCCAGCAGGTCGTCGACCTGCTCGGAGCTGAAGTCACCGACTGGTGGGAAGGCCCGTGCGATCCCAGGGACGCCACGGTGAGGCTCACCGACGACACCGCGCTGGTGTGGGACGAGGAGAGCGGCTGGCGCCTGGGCGCCTTCGTCTCCGGCGACCGCGGCCGGCACACGGAGCTGTCCGGCGTCCGCTACCTGGGCCACGGCCTGCTTCCCCGGCCGGAACGTGTCCCCCCGGCCCTTCAGGACGCCCGGGCCGGTGTGGGCGCCAGCTCGGCCTGGCGACCCTGCTACCGCTCCCACCGCAACTGCCGTGACGGCTTCGACGTCGCCCTCGACTTCTACGCCCTCGCCTGAACCTCCAGCTGACTGCATGGGCCTGCGCAGGTCGCGCGCTGCGCGCGGATCGGCTCCGGGCTCCTCTTACGGGGGAGCCTAGCTCCCCCGGGCCCCCTTGCCGGGGGTCTTCCGACCCCCGGACCCCCGAGTCCTGGCCGGGTTCCGCCCGGTAGCGGCGTCACTGTGGCGGCGGTTTCCGCGACCGGGGACCATGGGGAAAGGGCTCTTACCCTTCGGCTGTATTCGTGTGGTGGTGCTGGGAGGTAAGCGTCTCCCACATGGTGCGAGGGCTTCGGCGTACCCGGTGATGCTGGGACGGCGGTCGAGTAGGCGCGCGGCATCGAGCCGGAGGGGATCCCCGCGGTGGAGCGCCGGGCGGGCTACTACACCGGTCTCGCGGTGACGTACACGATGTGGGGGAAGACCGATCGGGCGGTGCGGGCACCGCTCGTCGAGGAGAAGTCCGCACCTGCGGAGGTCCGCCAGGCGGACACCATGGGATGAGGTTGAAGGCCATCATGACTTGGCAGGAGGCCGGTGGGCCGCGCCAGTCCTGGTTCGGTCTCACGGTGACGCGCAGAAAGGTGATGCGTGGCCGCAGGCCGGCATGTCATGATCGGCGCCCCCTGGGCGAAGGAGGATCATGATCATTCGGGAGTGCCGCGAGGACGACCTCGTCACGCTGGAGCGTCACCTCCCTTCCGGCCGCACCCGCATTCACGAAGCCCGCTTCCACCGCCAGCAGCAGGGTTCGAGCACGTTTCTGACCGCCTGGATCGACGACGTCCCTGTCGGGCACGGGGAGATCCGCTGGGGCGGGTGTGCGGCCGTCGAAGTGCGCGAGCGCTTTCCCGGCTGCCCCGAGCTCAACGGGCTCGCCGTCTGGCCTCCTGAACGTCAGTCCTCGGGCATCGGGACCGCCGTCATCGGCGCCGCTGAGAGCATCGCCGTTCGGCGTGGCAACCGGCACCTGGGCCTGGGGGTCGATGACCACAATGTCCGCGCGGCCGCCCTCTACCTCCGGCTCGGCTACGAGGAGACCGGGTGCCGGTACCTCGATCGCTACCACTACGTCGACGATCAGGGTGTCCGCCATGATGTGGCGGACCCGTGCCGGTTCCTGATCAAACCGCTGGGTGATTCACGCGATGGCGTCGTCGAGCACGGACTTGAGTGAGGACTCCAGGATGTCCACGCCCGTGTGGAGTTCGTCCTCGGTGATCGTGAGAGGCGGGGCGATCCGGAAGATGCCTCCCATCCCCGGCAACTGCACGATGTTCATGTGCAGCCCTCGTTCGAGGCAGGCCGAGGTGACCGCCTGGCCCAGCGCGTCCGCCGGCGCCTTGCTCTGCTTGTCCTTCACCAGCTCCAGCCCCTGCAGCAGCCCCCGGCCGCGAACGTCGCCCACGACCTCGTAGCCGTCGCGGAGCGCCTGGAGCCGGGTGGTGAGCTGGGCGCCCAGGTGGGCGGCGCGGGTGACGAGGTCGTCGCGGTGGATGACGTCGAGGACGGTGAGGGCGACGGAGGCGGCCAGCGGGTCGGAGACGTGGGTGGTGTAGAAGAGGAAGCCGCGGTCGTGGCAGGTCTGCTCGATGCCGGCGGTGGTGACGACGGCTGCCACGGGGAGGCCGGCGCCGAGGGTCTTCGACAGGGTGAGGATGTCGGGGGTGACGCCGTCGCGGTCGAAGGCGTACATGGTGCCGGTGCGGCCGAGGCCGGTCTGGGCCTCGTCGAGGATGAGCAGCATGCCGCGTTCGTCGCACAGCTCCTTGAGGCGGCGCAGGTAGCCGGGCGGGAGGTCGAGGATGCCGCCCGACGACAGGATGGGCTCGATGAGGCAGGCGGCGAGGCTGCCGGCGGACTGCTGGTCGACGAGGGCGAAGCCGTAGGCGAGCTCGGTCTCCCAGTCGTACGAGCCGTCGGGGGTGCGGAAAGGGGAGCGGTAGGCGTTCGGGGCGGGCAGGGCGAGGTTGCCGGGGGTGGGCGGGCCGTAGCCGCGGCGGCCGGCCGAGAAGGTGGCGGAGGCCGCTCCCTGGGTCATGCCGTGCCACGAGCGGTCGAAGGAGACGATCTCCCAGCGGCCGGTGGCGAGCTTGGCCATCTTGACCGCGGCCTCGTTCGCCTCGGCTCCCGTGGTGAGCAGCAGCATCTTGCTCAGCTCGGGAGGCAGGGTGGCGGTGAGCCTGCGGGCGAGCTCCAGCACCGGGGTGCTGAGCATGCCGCTGTAGAGGTGGGTCAGCGAGGCCGCCGCGGACGAGATCGTGGCCACGATGTCCGGGTGCGCGTGGCCGAGGATGGCGCTCATCTGGCCGGAGGTGAAGTCGAGGATCGGGGTGCCGTGGTGGTCGAAGACGTATGCGCCCGAGGCCCGTTCGATGATGCGCGGGGTGAAGGCGGCTCCGTAGCGGATGAGGAGCCGGTCCGTCTCGTCCCAGAACGTGCTGTCCATCGCCAACCGATCCTCTCTGGCCTTGCCCGGAGCGTCGGGCTGGATGTCATCTTCGATCTAGGACGACGGTCATGACAAGGGACGCGGCGCGGGCGGATGGTTGGGGTTGATTGTCGCTTATGGTGAGTTTTGTGACTGCCAGCCAACGCCGCCGCGAGCAGCTCAAGGAGTTCCTGCGCGCCAAGCGCGAAGCGCTCACACCCGCCGACGTCGGCATGCCCGCCGCGGGCCGCCGCCGGACGCCCGGGCTGCGGCGGGAAGAGGTGGCCGTGCTCGCCGGGGTCGGGGTGTCCTGGTACACCTGGCTGGAGCAGGGGCGCGACATCAAGGTCTCCGACGCCGTGCTCGACGCGGTCGCCCGCGCGCTGCTGCTCGACGAGGCCGAGCGCACGCACCTGTACGTGCTCGCCGGGCTGAACCCGCCTGACCCCGCCGGGAAGCCTGGTGCGCCGGTGAACGACCAGCTCAGGGCCGTGCTGGAGGCTTGGATGCCGAACCCGGCGCACGTGCTGGACCGGCACTACGACCTGGTGGCCATGAACGACGCCTCCAGGTCGGTGTTCGGCTTCGACGACGACGTGAGCAACTGCATGGTGGCGTTCTTCACCCATCCCGTCTACCGGGGCCGGTTCACCGCGTGGCACGAGTTCGCGCCGGACATGGTGGCCGACTTCCGCGCCGGAGCGGCCCGGTATCCGGACGATCCGGTCTTCGGGGAGATCGCCGGGAGGTTGCGCGCGGCCAGTCCCGAGTTCGCCGAGTTGTGGGCGCGGAGCGAGGTGCGGTCCCGGTCGCAGGGGATCAAGGCGATCACCCATCCCGAGGTCGGGGACCTCGTCTTCGAGTACTCGCTGTTCCGGCTGCCGGACCGGGCGGACCTGAACGTGGTGCTGCACACGCCCGATCCCGACACCGGCACGAAGGAGAAGGTGGCCAGCCTGGTGGCCCTACACCCTGGATGAGCTGACACTGCCTCGCCCGGAGCCGTCCCAGCACGATGGACGGCATGAAGGCAATCACGATTCCCGAATTCGGCGGCGCTGACGTTCTCCGGCTCGACGAGGTCGAGGTCCCAGATCCGGGGCCGGGGCAGGTCGCCATCGACGTGGCGTACGCGGGGGCGAACTTCGCCGAGATCCTCTACCGGCAGGGGCTGGCGGACGTGCCGCTGCCGTTCGTGCCCGGGATCGAGGTGTCCGGCCGCGTACGGGCGCTGGGTCCCGGCGTCGAGGGGCTGCGCGTGGGGCAGCCGGTCGCCGCGCTGACGATCGTGGACAGCGGCGGGTACGCCGAGGTGGTGGTCACCTCCGCCGAGCTGGTGGCGCCGCTGGACGGGTACGAGCTGGGCCTGGGCGTCGCGGCGGCGCTGCCGTCCAACAGCACGACGGCGTTCCTGGTGCTCGACCGGGTGGCCCGCATCGAGCCGGGGGAGAGCGTGCTGGTGCACGCGGCGGCCGGCGGCGTGGGCAGCCAGCTCGGTCAGGCCGCCCGGCTGCTGGGCGCGGGCCGCGTGGTGGGCACCGTGGGCAGCACGGCCAAACTGGAGGCCGCCAAGGCGTTCGGGTACGACGAGGTCGTGCTGCGGGAGGAGGCGGCCGGGGCGGGACGGTTCGACGTCGTGGTGGACATGGTGGGCGGCGCGGCCCGCCGCGGCAGCCTGGACCTGCTCGCGCCGATGGGCCGGATGGTCGTGATGGGCAACGCCTCCGGCGCCGGGGACGTCGGGATCCCGGCCAACGAGCTGTGGCTGACCAACAGGACGGTCTCCGGGTTCAACCTGGCCGCGTTCTCCGCCGCCTTCCCCGAGACGGCGGGGCAGGCGCTGCGCCGGGTCGTGGCCGCGGCGGCGAGCGGGGAGCTGCGGGTGCGGGTCGAGTCGCTGCGGCTGGAGCAGGCCGCGCAGGCGCACCGCCGCATCGAGTCCGGCAGCACCACCGGCAAGCTGGTGCTCGAAGTGGGCTGAAGCTCCGGGGCTCGCGATGAGTTCTGGTGGCGGCGGTGGTCTGATCACCGACGACACGCGAGGGGAGCACGACGATGGCGGACCTGCACGGCCTTCTCCAGGGGTATGTAGACGACGGAGCGTTGCCGGGTGCGGTAGGGCTGGTGGCCAGGGACGGCCGGGTCGAGGTGGCGGCCGCCGGCTCGATGGCCGTCGGGGGCGCGCCGATGGCGGTGGACTCGATCTTCCGGTTCGCCTCCATCACCAAGCCCATCGCCGCGGCGGCCGTCATGATGCTCGTGGAGGACGGCCGGCTCGCCCTCGGCGAGCCGATCCGCACCTGGCTGCCGGAGCTCGCCGACCCCGTGGTCGTGCGCACTCCTTCCAGCGAGCCCGACGACGTGGTCCCCGCCTCGCGCCCGATCACCGTGTACGACCTGCTCACCTCCACCGCAGGGTACGGATTCCCGTCGGACTTCTCGTTGCCGGCGGTCCAGCGGCTCTTCCCGGTGCAGCGGGACGGGCGGGACGTGCGCGGCTTCCCGGAGGCGGACGTGTGGCTGGCCGAGCTGGCCCAGGTCCCGATGCTCTACCAGCCGGGCGAGGCGTACCTGTACGACACCTGCTCCACGCTCCAGGGCGTGCTGATCGCGCGGGCCTCCGGCCGGTCGTTGCCCGATTTCCTGGCGGAGCGGGTGTTCGAGCCGCTGGGCATGGCGGACACGGCGTTCGAGGTCCCGGCGGCCAAGCGCGACCGGTTGACCAGCTACTACAGAACCGGGCTGGAACTGGTGGACGGGCCCGACGGGCAGTGGAGCAGCCTGCCCGCCTTCCCCCTGGCCAGCGCGGGGCTGGCCGGGACCGCCCACGACTGGCTAGCCTTCGCCCGCATGCTGCTGGCCGGAGGCGTCACGGGCGGCGGGCGGCGGCTCCTGTCGGCCGAGTCGGTGCGGTTGATGACCAGCGATCACACCACCGCCGCCCAGCGGAAGGTGGGCGAGCTGTTCCTGGAAGGGCAGGGATGGGGCTTCGGCGGCTCGGTGGACATCACGGACACCGAGCCGTGGAACGTGCGCGGCCGTTACGGCTGGGTCGGCGGCACCGGCACGACGGCCCACCTCGTCCCGTCCACCGGGACGGTGAGCATCCTGCTCACGCAGGTGGGCATGGACAGCCCCGTTCCGGCCGCGTGGATGCGCGACTTCTGGCGGTACGCGGCCACGGCGAGCTGACCGGCCTACCAGCGCTCCACGAGGTGCTCGCGGCCGGCGGGCGGGTCGTACGGCTCGGGCCAGAAGTCGGTGACCCGGCGGATCAGGCCGTCGTCCGAGAACTCGAACCACACGCAGGCGTCCTGCCGCTCGTCACCGACGCGGGTGTCGAGCCAGGCCGCGGCGTGGCGGCCGTCCGCGACGATCCTCCTGACCTTCAGGTGCCAGTCGCCGGGATACTCCATGTTGAAGCGGAGGAAGAGCTGCTTGCCGCGGATGCGCTCCCGGGTCTGCGGCATCTCGTAGACCACGTCCTCGGCGAGCAGGGCGGCGAACGCCTCCCAGTCGCGTCGTTCGGCGGTGTCGACGTAGGCGTGCGCGGCCTGCCGGTTCTCAGAGGTCTCGTCCATGCGGCGGACCTTACTCGCAGGCACCGACATCTCTAGACCCGCGGCGGGTGGAGCACCAGCAGGACGTGCTCGTCCTCGCCGTGCCGCACCGTCCCCGCCCGCTCGAACCCGTGCTTCTCCAGCAGCCGCACCGACGCGGTGTTGCCGTGGAACGGATCCGCGTACAGCGGCCGCGTCGGCTCCTTGTCCAGGAAGAGCTCCAGCGCGCGGGTGCCGATGCCGCGCCCCCAGAACGCCCGGCCGAACCAGTAGCCGATGAACCGCCGATCCCCCTCCCACCAGGCCACCAGGTTGCCCGCCAGCTCGCCCTCCACCATGACGGCCTGCACGAACACGGTCGGGTCGCCGAGGACGCGCGTCTTCCAGTGGTGCATGAACGCCTCCCGCTCCCGGGGGCGGAACCTCGACCGCCGCACGGCCTCCGGGTCGTGCTCCTGCTCCAGCAGCACCTCCAGGTCGGCCTCGGTCACATCCCTGAGCAGCACGATGTCGTCCATGTCAGGCGAGTCTGCCATCCGGGACCGACAGTTCCGCATCGCCGGGAGACCGGCCCGGGGAGGCCGAGGTGGGGCTGCGCCGCGTTTCAGCGGGCGCGGCGCAGGCGGAGGAAGTCGCTGACGACGTACTCGCCGAGCCGTTCCGCGCTCGGTGAGAAGACCCGGCCGCCGTTCCTGCGGGCCACCTCGTCCACGAACTCCTTGAGCCGGTCGTCCGCCGCCAGCATGAAGACGTTGATCGTGGCCCGCCGCCGGGTCATCTTGTCCACCTCGGCCAGCGTCAGCTCCAGCGTCTCGTGCGACGGCGGCCACTCGAACGCCGACCGGCCGTTGCGCATGAGGTGCGCCGTGGGCTCGCCGTCGGTGACCACCAGCACCACCGGCTCGAAGTCGGGGTGCCGGTCGAGGTGGCGGCCGGCGATGAGCAGGGCGTGGTGCAGGTTCGTGCCCTGGACCATGTCCCAGTCGAGGCCCGCCAGCTCGTCCGGCTGCAGCACCCTGGCGTAGTTGGAGAAGCCGATGATCTGCACGGCGTCCTGCGGGAACTTGGAGGCCACCAGCGCCTGCAGGGCCAGCGCCGTCTGCTTGGCGGCGGCCCAGGTGCCGCGCAGGGCCATCGAGTACGACAGGTCCACCAGCAGGCAGACGGCCGCGGCGCTGCGGCGCTCGGTCTCGGCCACCTCGAAGTCGTCCACTGACAGCCGCACGCCGACCCGGTCGCCCAGGGCGACGCCGCCGCTGCGCACGCCGTTCACCAGCGTGCGTACGACGTCGAGCGGCTGCTCGTCGCCGAACCGCCATGGCCGCGACGAGCCGGTCAGCTCGCCGGCCGAGCCCGCGTCGTGCTGGTCGTGGTCGCCGCGGCGGCCCGCGTCCAGCGTGGAGAAGACCCGGCGCAGCGCGGTCTCGCCCAGGCGGCGTACGGCCTTCGGAGTGAGCTCCAGCTTGCCGCGGCGGCGCAGCAGGTAGCCCTGCTCCTCCAGCTCCCGTTCGATGCGCTTGAGCGCCTCCAGGTCGTCCACCGCGGAGCGGCCGAGCGCGCGGCGTACGGCGGCCTCGTCGATGTCGTCGAGCCGCGCGCCCGGGTAGTCCTGGCGCAGGGCGGTCTCGAGCTGGGTGAGGTCGGCCAGCTCCTCCAGCGCCGTCACGGCGTCGCCCATGGCCAGCGGCTCCTCGCCGGTGAGGCGCTCGGGGGCGTTCCAGGCCAGGTCGGGGCGGCGGGCGTAGAGCGCCTCGCCGAGGCGGCGCATCTGGTCGGACAGGCCCGCCTGGTCGAGGGTCTGGTTGATGAGGTTGCTCAGCTCCTCGCGCTGGCGCGGGGTCATCGAGGCGAGCATGCGCTGCGTGGCGGCGGCGCGGCGGGCCAGGATGTCGACGAGCTCGTCCAGGTTGCGGGGCTTCTCGGGGAACAGGTCCCCATATTTCGACATGAAGTCATCGAAGTCGGCCTGGGTGTGCTCGCCCCTGGCGTCCTTGTCGAGCAGGTCGTTGAGATCCGACATCATCTGCCGGATCCGTTCCATCGCCTGCGGGTCGGGGTTGGCCAGCGCGTCGCGCAGGCCCTTGAACTGGCTGTCCAGCACCTCCCTGCGCAGCAGGTCGCGCAGCTCCTCGAAGGTCTGGCGGGCCGCGGCCGAGCGCCAGTCGTACGTGCTCAGCTCCTGGATCGCGCTGGCCGTGTCCTCGGGCAGCGCGTCGAGCCCGGCCTCCCGCAGCCGCGCGTCGTCCGACGGGTCGGGGAACAGCTCGGCCCGCTCCTGCCCGATCGCCTTGTCCAGCAGGGCCCTGGCCCGCTCCAGCGTGCCGTCGAGCCGCCCGCGCTCGCGCAGGTCACGGCGGCGCCTGCGGACCTCCCTGAGCATGTCGTCGAGCCCGCGCCGGTCCTGAGCGCCGGGCAGGCCGCGCTTGAGCAGGTCGCGCAGGGCGTGGACCGGCGTCGAGCCCGACAGGATGGCGTCGCCCATCTCGTCGAGCGCCGAACGGACGTCGTAGGGAGGGGCCAGGGGATCGGGGCCGTCGTGGTACTCGCCATAGCGAAAGGCCATCACAAACCCACGCTAACCCGAGAAACCCCCCGGCGGGACGTTTCAGGCGTCGCCGAAGACCTCCCACACCTCGTTCAGCGAGTCGGCCAGCGGCGTGTAGCCGGCCTTCACCAGCACCGGGTGCCGGTTGCCCTTGAGCGCCTTCGTCAGGTCCGTCCAGGTGCACTGCTTCTTGCCCAGGCCGTTCCTGCCGGCGTTGACCGGCCTGCCGGCCAGCCAGCCGTCGCCGCACTTCGCGGTGGTGCGGTAGAAGGTCGTCATGTACGTGTAGCCGAGCTTGATCGTCCTGCCGCCCGTGGTGAACAGCACGGTCGTGTCGTTGACCCGCTTGATGGTGCCGGTGGCCGTACGCGGGGTGCCCCAGCCGCTGATCAGGACCTCGTTGACGCGCGTGGCCTTCCCGCCCCGGTACTCGACGCGTACGGGCTGCGGGCCGCGGGCCAGCGTGTCGGTCAGGTCGCCCGGCCCGCACTTCGTACGCCCCAGGCCCTTGGCGTCCACGGCGATCCTGCCCTCGGTCTCCACCAGGTCGCACGCGACCGTGACCCGCCCGTACGCGGCCCTGGTGTAGTCGAGCCGCAGCTCCTTGCCCTTGGGCAGGGCCTTGAACGTGTAGAACGTCTTCGACGCCCTGGTGGCGGACTTCGGCACCAGGCGCAGGTGCCCCTTGCCGTCGGCCCAGGCGAAGCCGTACACGGCGGTGGCCGCCTCGGCGGGCGCGCTCAGGGAAACAGCGGCGGCGGCGGTGGCAAAGGCGACGAGCAGGCGCATGAACGGTCTCCCCCGAACTGGTGATCAGCTAATCACTATGACGCGGGAGACCGCCGATGTGTTCACGTCCGGTAAACGCTGACCCCGTCAAGGTCTTCCTTGGACAGCCTCCGCATGAGGTAAAGCCCCTCCAGGGTGAACTCCAGGGCCGCCGCCGCGTGCCCCGGCGACTCCTCGCCGGCGCCCATGCCCAGCCGCGACATGACCTTGGCCAGCCCGGCCACGGGGCCGATGCGGTGCAGCAGCTCGCCGGCCGGCACCAGCTCGCCGGACTCCACCTGGTTGCCCTCGGCGAACTTGTCGGTCAGCGCCGACAGGTCCATGCCGCCCAACCGGCTCCTGAACGTCTCAGCCGTCGCCCGGCGCAGCAGGTGGGCCAGGATCTCGGTCTCCCTGCCCTCCTCGCTGACCTCGAACTCCACCTTGCCCCGCAGGCTGTGCACCACGCAGGCCAGGTCCACCACGCGCGTGACCGCCTGCTCCTCGCCGGCGAGCGCCGCCCGGCGCACGGCCGAGGCCGCCGCGGTCTCGGCCGCGGCGATGGCGAAGCGGGCCGACACGCCGGAACGGGCGTCCACGGCGGTCGACTCGCGGACCAGCCGGGTGAAGCGGGCGATCACCTCGACCAGGTGCTCGGGGACGTCGGCCCCGATGTCCGGCACGGACTCCTGGCGGATGAGCGCGAGCTCGTGCTCGACGGTCGTGGGGTAGTGGGTGCGGATCTCGGCGCCGAACCGGTCCTTCAGCGGCGTGATGATCCGGCCGCGGTTGGTGTAGTCCTCGGGGTTGGCGCTGGCGATGAGCAGGATGTCGAGAGGCAGCCGCAGGTTGTAGCCGCGGACCTGGATGTCGCGTTCCTCCAGGACGTTGAGCAGCGACACCTGGATGCGCTCGGCCAGGTCGGGCAGCTCGTTGACGGAGAAGACGCCCCGGTTGGTGCGGGGCACCAGGCCGTAGTGGACCGTCTCGGGGTCGCCCAGCGTGCGCCCCTCGGCGATCTTGATGGGGTCGACGTCGCCGATCAGGTCGCCCACGGAGGTGTCGGGCGTGGCGAGCTTCTCGCCGTAGCGCGCGTCCCGGTGCTTCCACGCGACAGGCAGCTCGTCACCCAGCTCGCGCGCCAGCTTCTGGCAGCGCGTGCAGGCCGGCGCGTACGGATGGTCGTTGATCTCGCAGCCATCGACCACCGGCGTCCATTCGTCGAGCAGGCCCGTGACGGTGCGGATGAGCCGGGTCTTGCCCTGGCCGCGCTCGCCGAGGAGGACCAGATCGTGCCCGGCGAGCAGGGCCCGCTCCAGATGAGGCAGGACGGTGTCGTCGAAGCCCACGATGCCGGGGAAGCGCGGCTCTCCCGCGCGCAGCCTGGCCAGCAGGTTTTCCCGGATCTCGGCCTTGACGGTGCGATGAACGTGGCCGCTCTCTCGCAACTCGCGGAGAATACGTGGCTGATGCACGGGATCGAGACTACGTCCCCTGCGAGGAATGTGGCAGAGACTTTCGCACTTGGCGGAGATTTCGGATCTTGACTATTGCGTGACGGTTCGTGGGCGTGCTTGTCCCTTTAGTGGGGAGAATCGGGCCTAGGGAACTTGGACATGTCGAGGGAGGCGAGATCCGTGGCCTTGATGACAAGCCGCTTCGCCGACGGCCTCGCCGTGGGTTCCGACCTGGTGGAGGCCGCGGAGCACGCCGTCGGTCAGGCACTGTCGAGGCTCAGCGGCCAAGCAGACCTGGTCTGCTTCTTCATCTGCGGCGACGATCCGGACGACGTCGCGCGGGCCGGGCAGGCCGCCATGAAACTCGCGCCCGAGGCGCACGTGATCGGATGCAGCGCCACAGGGGTGATCGGCGACGGGCAGGGAGTGGAGCTGACGCCTGCCGTGAGCGCGTGGGCGGCGACCCTGGACGGGGCGCGGCTGACCACGTTCGCGCTGGAGACGCTGGCGGCCGAGGACCGGTTCGTGGTGGTCGGGCTGCCGGAGCGCGGCGGGGACGACCACGTGGCGATCCTGCTGGCCGACCCGTACAGCTTCCCGACCGACGCCTTCGTCGAGCGCTCGGTCGACGTGCTGGGCGAGCTGCCGCTGATCGGCGGGCTGGCGAACGGGCTGCAGGGACGGGGCTCCGTACGGTTGTTCGCCGACGGCGAGATCTACACCGAGGGCGCCATCGGCGTGCTGCTCAGCGGGCCGCTCAAGGTCAGCACCGTGGTCAGCCAGGGTTGCCGGCCGATCGGGCCGAGCATGGTGGTCACCGCGTCCGAGGACAACCTGCTGCTGGAGCTGGCCGGGCAGCCGGCGCTGGCCCGGCTGGAGGACATCGTCAGCGAGCTGGACGAGGACGATCGCGAGCTGGTCGCGTCCGGGCTGCAGATCGGGCTGGCCATGGACGAGTACGCCGAACGCCACGAACGCGGAGATTTCCTCATCAGGGGGGTCATCGGCATCGACCCGGACCGGGAGGCCGTGGCGATCGGCGACATCGTGGAGGTCGGCAGGACCGTGCGCTTCCAGGTGCGCGACGCGGCCACCGCCGACGAGGACCTGTACGACCTGCTCGACGCCCATCGCGAGGAGCTCGGCAAGGTGGACGGGGCGCTGCTGTTCTCCTGCAACGGGCGGGGGTCGGCGATGTTCGGCACGGCCGACCACGACCCGGTCGCGCTGCGCGACACGCTGGGGCCCATCGGCGTGGCCGGCTTCTTCGCGGCGGGGGAGGTCGGGCCGGTGGCGGGGCACAACCACGTGCACGGGTTCACGGCGTCCGTGCTCGTGTTCTCCAGCACTCCGGGCGGGTCGTGATCCCCGACAGCCGGCAGCGGGTCCCGGTCCTGTACCGCGGGCCGGCGTCGATCGCGGGCGGTCGCCGCTCGTGATCCTGGCCATCGACGTCGGGGGCACCAAGATGGCTGCCGGCCTGGTGGCCCCCGACGGCACGGTGGCCGAGTCCCGGCGCGCCGCGACGCCGCAGGGGGCGGACGCGGAGACCCTGTGGCGGGTGCTCGCCGGCCTCGTCTCGCCGCTCGCGTCCGCCGCCGAGGGGGTGGGGGTGGGCTGTGGCGGGCCGCTGACCTGGCCTGCCGGTGAGGTCTCGCCGCTGAACATCCCGGGCTGGCGCGGCTTCCCGCTGCGCGCCCGGCTGGCCGCGCTGTTCCCCTCCGTGCCCGTACGGCTGCACAACGACGCCGTCTGCCTGGCCGTGGCCGAGCACTGGCGGGGGGCCGGGCAGGGGAGCGGGGACATGCTCGGCATGGTGGTGTCCACGGGGGTCGGCGGCGGGCTGATCCTCGGCGGGCGGCTGCTCCACGGGCGTACCGGGAACGCGGGACACATCGGGCACGTGGTGGTCGACGCGGCGGGCGGCCCGCGCTGCGGCTGCGGCGGTCATGGCTGCCTGGAGGCCGTCGCCCGAGGGCCGGCGCTGGTGGCGTGGGCGCTGGAACAGGGCTGGGAGCCTGGCGCGGTGGCCGGTCGTGCGGCAGCGCGTGGCGCGGTGGCCCGGGATGTCGCGATGGCCGGCCCGGTGGTGCCCTGTGGGGTCGGCGGTGGTGTCGCCGGGGGCGGTGCGGCGCTGAATGGGGCGTATGCGGAGGATCGGGTTGTGACAGCTCGGCAGCTGGCCGCCGATGCGCGGGCCGGGGATCCGGTCGCGTCGCGGGCGATGCGCCGGGCCGGGCGGGCGCTCGGCGTGGCCATCGCCTCCGCCACCCACCTGTGCGACCTCGACGTCATCACGATCGGCGGCGGCCTGTCCCAGGCGGGGGAGCCGCTGTTCGGCCCGCTGGAGGAGGCGCTGCGGGAGCACGCCAGGATGGGGTTCGCCCGCCGCGTCAAGGTGCTGCCCGCCGCCCTCGGCCAGGAGGCCGGCCTCATCGGCGCCGCGGCCCTGCTCCTCGCGGGCGACACCTACTGGCCCGCCCGCGACGCCTGAGCACGCGGCCTGGGCGGGCGACGCCACCCGGCCTGTCCGCGACGCGTGAGCGCACGTCCTGGACGCGCGACCCCGGCCGGACTGCCGGAAGCGCCTGAAGCGATGTGGCCCGGCGGCACCTCGCTGCTCGGGAGAGGGCCGCCGGGCCGGGTCGGGACGTCAGCCGGTCTTGCTCTCCAGGCTCGGCCCCTGGTCCTGCTGCTCGGTGCCCGAGTCGAGCCCGGGCCCCTGGTCCTGCTTCTCCGTGGTGCCCCCGCTGCCGTCACCCGGCAGCGGCGTCGAGGTGGGCTCGCACTCCGACACCGCCCCCTGGACGATCTCCAGCGAGGTCGCGAACGGCGGCCGGTCGTCGCCGTCCTTGCTCTTCGAGACCGTCAGCACCAGCGTGGACCCCGCCGGCACCTGCCCCTTCTCGATCTTGAAGGCGATCCCGTCGCCCTTCCGCCCGATGCTCGCGGCGAACTCCCCGGACCTGCCCCCGTGCGTGCCGCGCGGCTGCTTGCAGGTCTGCCCCTGCGGCAGGTAGTCCACCACCGCCTTGACCCCGGCCCTGGCCAGCTCGGCCTCCAGCCCATCGGGATCGGTGAACGTGTGGATCTCCACGCCGACCCCGCCGTCCGCACCCTTGCTCACCGCGTACGCCGGGCCGCCGATGAGGCCCGTCGCCACCACCACCGCGGTGGCGGCCGCCGCGACCCCCGCCACCGCGGCGGCCGCCCCGACCCAACGGCGCCTGCGTGCCGGTGCAACAGTCGTCATCCTGTCCTCCGCCTTCCTCGTCGTGATCTCTTCCTTGAGTGCACCGAGAAGGCGATCTTCGAAGTTGCTCATGCCCGTCCTTCCGAATACACAGCCGAGGGCGAGGTGAAGTGTGCGAGGGCCCGCCTGGCCCTGTGCAGCCGGACCCGCGCGGTGACCTGCCTGATGCCCAGCGCCTCGGCGGCCTCGGTGACGGTGAGCTGGTCGATCGCCACGAGCTCCAGCACCGCGCGCTCGCCCTCCGGCAGGCCCTCCATGGCCTCCAGAGCGCTGCGCATCTGGCGCTCGGCATCGATCCGCTCCTCCATCCGGGCGAGGTCGTCGTCGTCCATCAGGCGACGCGCTGCCAGCCGGCCGGTCGCCCGGGCCTCCCGGCTCGCCTTGCGGTACTGGGCCGACACGACGTTGCGCGCGACGCCGTACAGCCAGGCGACCTCGCTGCCGCGTCCGGGCGAGTACGTGTCCGCGGAGTCCAGAACCGCCAGGAAGATGTCCGCCGTCAGGTCCGCGGCGAGGTGAGGATCGCTCACCCGCCGGACCACGAACTTCAGCACGGCATCGACGTGGCGGCGATAGAAGGCCTCAAAGGCCACAGGGTCTTCATTGAGGCGCACCGGCCTCGCTCCCTTCGTCGTTCGCCCTTACACCTCGTACTTGGCTCGGGCGACGCGAAGCGTTTCCCCGCAGGTCAGGCGGGCTTGCGGGGCTGGAAGAGCCAGGCGTCGAAGAGTGCGTCGAGTTCCTTGCCGGACAGGCGTTCGGCGAGCGCGACGAACTGCTCCGTCGTCACATGACCGTAGCGGTGCTCGGCGGCCCACGCCTTGAGCAGGGTGAAGAACGTGGCGTCGCCGACGGCCCTGCGCAGGGCGTGCAGGGTCATGCCGCCGCGCGTGTAGACGGACTGGTTGAACAGGTCGTCGGGCTTGGCGCGGCCCGGGGGATAGCTCCACATCGGGTCGGAGGCGGGCCGCTTGAGCAGCTCCGTGAACGTGGCCTCCGCCGTCTTCTTGCCCTTGTGCTCGGCCCACAGCCACTCCGCGTACGTGGCGAAGCCCTCGTTGAGCCAGAGGTCCTTCCAGCGCTTGATGGTCAGGCTGTTGCCGAACCACTGGTGCGCCAGCTCGTGCGCGATGATCGTCTCGTCGGGCTGGAAGCCGCCGTACAGCGGCTTGGTCTGGTTCTCCAGCGCGTAGCCGGCCGAGTAGTCGTCGACGACGCCGCCGGTCGAGGAGAACGGGTAGGGGCCGAACACCGTCGCCCAGTAGTCGGTGATCTGCCCGGAGAGCGTGTAGAGCGGGTCGAGCGAGCTCTTGAACCTGGGGTCGGTGGCGGCCAGGTTGGGGATGCCGGCGGCGGTGCTGCCCTGGCGCAGGTCGAACTTGCCGAGCGTGGCCGTGGCCAGGTAGGTCGCCATCGGATGGCGCTCGCGCCAGCGGAAGGTGGTCCTGCCGCCCGAGGTGGTGGGCCGGCCGGCCTGCTCGCCGTTGGCCAGGGCGGTGAGCCCGGCGGGCACGGTGATCGTGAAGTCGAACGTGGCCTTGTCGGCGGGATGGTCGTTGTTCGGGAACCAGGTCTTGGAGCCGTTGGGCTCGGAGGCCACGAACGCGCCGTCGGGCGTGGGGATGAAGCCGTAGGTGCCGAGGTTGGCGTTGTCGCTGGCCGGCTTGGGCGAGCCGGTGTAGGTGACCTTGACGGTGAACGGCGTGCCGCCGGTGATGGCCCGGGCGGGCCGTACGGTCAGCTCGTCGCCCTTCCTGGTGAACGTCGCGGGCGCGTCGTCGACCGCGACCTCGCGCACGTCGAGCCCGGTCAGGTCGAGGTTGAAGCTGGACAGCTCCTGGGTGGCGGCGGCGCTGATCGTGGTGACGCCGTCGAGCCGCTTGGTGGCGGGCGTGTAGTCGACGACCAGGTCGTAGTGGGAGACGTCGTAGCCGCCGTTGCCGTCGCGGGGGAAGTCGGGGTCGCCGATGCCGGGCGCGCCCGCGCGCCGGTCGGCGGCGCTCTGCCCCGCGGCGGGCGGGGTCGGCTCGTCGGCGGGCGAGCAGGCCAGCACGCTGATGAGCGTCGCGAGCATGGCCACCCCACGCCTGTTGGAACGCATGAGCGTACGAGCCCCCTTCAGTTCGTGACCAGAATATTACGCTGAGTCAGGCGTTCACGACGACAGTCCTCGCCGCCTTGTCGTGTACGGCCTGCTTGCGGGGGTCGAAGAGGATCCAGCCGAGATCCACCAGGATGCCGACGCAGCACAGCCACCCGAGTACGGAGTACACGGCCTGCCTGACCGCCGCCTGGCCCACCCCCATCCTCCCGCCGTACTCGGACACGACACGGAGACCGAACACCTTCTTGCCCAGGGTCTGACCGTTCCAGAAGGCGTGCAGCAGCCAGAAGTACAGGAAGGCCACCAGACCGGCCACGAAGGTGTGCTCGACGGGATAGCGCTCCCACTCGCCCCGGTTCTCGTTCCAGACGTGGTCCCAGCTCGTCCAGTTGAACGGCGCGGCGACGATGTTGACGATGAGCCAGTCGAGGACGCCGGCGAACAGCCGCCGCCAGCGTCCCGCCAGCCCCGGTGGCGGCAATCCCATGATGTCTGGATGACCACCACTAAGTCGGGACAAACTAAAGGTTGCCTCTACGTTCCTGCTCCCGCTCGATGGCCTCGAACAGCGCCTTGAAGTTGCCCTTGCCGAACCCGAGCGAGCCGTGCCGCTCGATGAGCTCGAAGAAGACCGTGGGCCGGTCCTGCACGGGCTGGGTGAAGATCTGCAGCAGGTAGCCGTCCTCGTCGCGGTCCACGAGGATGCCGCGCTTCTTCAGCTCCTCGATCGGGGCCCGCACCTGGCCGATGCGAGCGCGCAGCTCGGGGTCGTCGTAGTACGAGTCGGGCGTCTGCAGGAAGCTCACCCCGGCGGCCCGCATGTGGTCGACCGTGGTCAGGATGTCGTTGGTGGCCAGCGCGATGTGCTGCACGCCCGGCCCGCCGTAGAACTCCAGGTACTCGTCGATCTGCGACTTCTTGCGGCTGACGGCCGGCTCGTTGAGCGGGAACTTGACCTTGCGGGTGCCGTCGGCCACGACCTTCGACATGAGGGCCGAGTACTCGGTGGCGATGTCGTCGCCGATGAACTCGGCCATGTTCGTGAAGCCCATCACCTCGCGGTAGAACTCCACCCACTCGTCCATCTTGCCCAGCTCTACGTTGCCGACGCAGTGGTCGACGGCCTGGAACAGCCGCCCGTTCTTCGTCGCCGGCGGCGCGACCAGCGGCTCGGCGGGCGCGTAGCCGGGCAGGTAGGGGCCGCCGTAGTTGGACCTGTCGACCAGGGTGTGCCGGGTCTCGCCGTACGTGGCGATGGCCGCGAGCACCACCTTGCCGTGCTCGTCCTCCACCGTGTGCGGCTCCACCAGGCCCTTCGCCCCGTGGGCGACGGCGTAGGCGTAGCCGGCCTCCACGTCGGGCACCTCGATGGCCAGGTCGACGACCCCGTCACCGTGCTCCGCCACGTGCCGCGCCAGGTCCGTGCCGGGCCGGATCGAGGCCCGCAGCTCGAAGGTGGCGCTGCCCGAGGTCAGCACGTACGCGGCCAGGTCGGGGCTGCCGTTCTCCGGCCCCCTGTAGGCCACGAGCCGCATGCCGAAAGCGGTCGAGTAGTAGTGGGCCGCCTGCCTGGCGTTTCCCACGGCGAACACCACGGCGTGCATGCCGTTGACCGGAAAGACATCACTCATACCGCTAACTGTTTATTTTCCTGGACGAGTTGCGCAACAGTTACCTCGATGAGTGCACAATCTGCCTAGCCGTCCTCCGTCACATCGGGTATTTCTGTACAGCATGACGATCGATGAGCTCGACTCCCGGCTGATCGCCCTGCTGACCGCCGAGCCCCGGCTGGGCGTGCTGGAGTGCTCGCGGCGGCTCGGCGTGGCCCGTGGCACGGTCCAGGCCCGGCTCGACCGGCTGGTGGACAGGGGAGTGATCACCGGCTTCGGCCCCGACGTGTCGCCCGCCGCGCTCGGCTACGACGTCACGGCGTTCGTCAGCATGGAGATCAGGCAGGTGGCCGGGCACGACCCGGTGGCCGACCGGCTGGCCCGCATTCCGGAGGTGCTGGAAGTGCACACGATCACCGGTGACAGCGATCTTCTCTGCCGCGTGGTCGCCCGGACGAACGCCGATTTACAGCGGGTTATCGATCGGATCGTCGATGTTCAGGGCGTACTCCGGACTAATTCGATCATCGCACTGGACACCCCGGTTCCCTACCGGGTGCTGCCATTGGTCGCCGATGTTCCGCGTAGGGAGGCTAGGTAGACGTACTATCGCTGAGGGACTAGGCACCATTGTCGATCGTTTACCCTTACCATTCGCCCAGCTTGCGGGGGTTGGGCGACGCTTGACGAGGGGGGTCGAGGGTGCGGAGTGGCGGTGGTAACGGAATGCGGAAGAGGCGGCGGATTCTCCGGGTTCTCCTGGTTTCAATCGGCACGGGAATCGTCGTACTGGCCGGGCTTTTCGCCATTGCCTGGGCTTTGACTCCCATTCCGGATACGACGCAGAAGCAGGCGACCGCGCAGGGCTCGGTGATCTATTACCGCGACGGCAAGAGCGTGCTCGCCCGGCAGGGCATCGACCGCAGGAACGTCGAGCTGGCCCGGGTGCCGAAGCACGTGCGCGACGCGGTCATCGCCGCCGAGAACCGCTCGTTCTACGAGGACGCGGGCGTCTCGCTCAAGGGCACCGGCAGGGCCGTCTGGTCCACCCTCACCGGGCAGCAGCTCCAGGGCGGCTCCACCATCACCCAGCAGCTCGTGCGCAACTACTACAGCGGGCTGAGCCAGGAACGTTCCGTCACCAGGAAGTTCAAAGAGATCCTCATCGCGATGAAGGTCGACCAGTCCAAGTCCAAGGACTGGGTGCTGGAGCAGTACCTCAACACGATCTACTTCGGCCGCGGCGCCAACGGCGTCCAGTCGGCCGCCCGCGCCTACTTCGGCAAGGACGTCGAGGACCTGACCGTCTCCGAGGGCGCGTACCTGGCGGCGGTGATCCAGCAGCCCAGCCGCTTCGCCGATCCCAAGGGCTCCGACCTGGTCGCGGCCAGGGAACGCTGGCAGTCCGTGATCAACGCCATGGCCCAGACCGGCGCGCTGTCGGCCGGCCAGGCGGCCGCGGAGCGGTTCCCCGAGCTGGCGGTGCCGAAGAAGCCCTTCGAGCTCAAGGGTCAGTCCCAGTACATGCTGGAGCAGGTCACCGCCGAGCTGAACCGGCGCGGCTACACCGACGAGGACATCAACAGCGGCGGCCTCAAGATCGTCACGACGTTCGACAAGAAGCTCATGCAGGCCGCCCGGCGGGCGGTGGAGGAGACGCTGCCGGACAGCACGCCCGACAAGGTGCGTACGGGGCTGGCGGCCGTCGATCCCGCCACGGGCGAGGTCGTCGCCTTCTACGGCGGCAGGCCGTCGCAGTCGAAGTACTACGACAGCGCGTTCTCGGCCAAGGTGATGGCCGGGTCCACGTTCAAGCCGTACACGCTGGCCGCGGCGCTCGACAACGGCTTCGACCTGTCCACCAGGGTCAACGGCAACTCGCCGCTGCGGGTGGCGTCGGCGTCCCAGGCGATCCCCAACGACGGCGACCGCTCGTACGGCCAGATCAACCTGATCAGCGCCACCCAGAACTCCGTCAACACCGCCTTCGTGGACCTCGGCCAGAAGGTCGGCCTGGACAAGGTGGCCGCGACCGCCGAGGCGGCCGGCATCCCCGCCGCCCAGCTCGAGAAGCAGAAGACGGCCGCGTCCTTCCCGCTCGGCGTGTCCTCCGTCAGCGCCGTCCAGAACGCCTCCGGCTTCTCCACCTTCGCCAACAAGGGCGTGCACGTGGAGGCGCACGTGGTCCGGTCGGTCACCGACGCGCAGGCCCGCAAGGAGCTGGTGAAGCCCGTAGAGACCAAGGTGGTCGGCGAGCAGGCCGCGGCCGACACGATCTACGCGATGCAGCAGGTCGTCAAGTACGGCACCGGCACCGCCGCCCGCCTCTACGACCGCCCGGTGGCCGGCAAGACGGGCACCACCGACGACTCCAGGTCCGTCTGGTTCAACGGCTTCACGCCGCAGCTCGCGGTGGCGGTGAACATGTTCCGCGACGACAACGCCACGGTCAGCATCCCGGGGTACGGCACGCAGTTCGGCGGCCAGCTCCCCGCGCAGATCTGGCGGGCGTTCATGACCGAGGCGATGGAGGGCAAGCCGGTCGAGGAGTTCCCAGAGCCGTCGGAGTACGGGTGGACGTCCCGCTACTCCGAGCCCGACCGTGACAGCGACGTGCCCGACCAGCAGTACAGCCCGCCGCCGAGCCAGGACGACTGGGACCGGCCGGAGCCCGACTTCAGCCCGCCGCCGTTCTCCGACGAGCCGCCGGTGACGGAGACCCCGGAGGACAACGGGCCGGACCAGCAGCCGGAGCAGACGTCCCCGCCGGAAAGCGAGGTCCCGGATCAGCCGTCGGTGCAGGACTCCGGCGTGGACGGCGGCAGGGGCGGCCGCGACGAGCAACCTGGCCGCTGACCCGGCCCCGGCCCGCCGCCGCGCGTGCCGCCGCTGACCCCGCCCCGGCCCGCCGCCGCGCGTGCCGCCGCTGTGCTCGGGCGAACCCTCCGCTTACCCGGAGGTCAGCTCGGCGCGCAGCTCCTCGACGGTAGTCACGGGCATGCGGCAGGTGAACCCCCTGCACACGTACGCGGCAGGCGCCTCGCCGACCAGCCCGCGCCCCTCCAGCAGAGCGGGGAAGGCGCTCTCGCGCGGCACGAGCGGATCGCCGCTGCCCCGGTCGGCGGTGTCGCCGCGGCCGAGCGCGACCACCAGCCCCGGCGCGTCCGCCAGCAGCGCCTCCCGGTGCAGCGCCGCCGTGCGCGGATCGTCGGCGGGCCCGACGACCGCCACCTCCACCGGCCCCGACAGCGCCGCCCGCGCCACGGCCAGCCCCCAGCCCGCGAACCTGGCGTGCCCCGCCGCCAGCACCGACACGGTGCCGAGCGCGGCGTGGGCGGCGTCACGGTGGCGCATGGAGCCGGTCAGCGCGCCGTAGGAGAGCAGCGCGCCGGCGGCCGCGTACTGGCCGGAGGGGGTGGCGTTGTCCGTGGGGTCCTGCGGGCGCTGGAAGAGCCGCTCGGCGTCGTCGGCGGTGTCGTAGAAGCCGCCCGTCCCGTCGGAGAAGCGGTCGAGCACGGTGTCCAGCAGCGCGCCCGCCTGCCGCAGCCAGCGGGCCTCGCCGGTGACGCCGTACAGGGAGATCAGGCCCTCGGCAAGGTTGGCGTAGTCCTCCAGCACGCCGGCGTTGGTGCCCGCCCTGCCGTCCCTGGACGTGCGCAGCAGCCTGCCGCCGTCCAGGTGCGTGCCGGCCAGCAGCTCGGCCGCCTCCGTGGCGGCCGTCACCAGGTCGGGACGCTCGAACACGACGCCGGTCTCTGCCAGGGCGGCGATGGCCAGGCCGTTCCAGGAGGCCACGACCTTGTCGTCGCGCCCGGGCCGCACCCGGCGCTCCCTGGCGGCCAGCAGCCGCGCCCGCACGTCGGCGTACCGCGCGGGATCCTCGGGGTCGCGCAGGAGCTGCAGCACGGAGGCGCCGTGCTCGAACGTGCCGGCGGGCGTCACCTCGAACAGCCCGGCGGCCCACCGGCCGTCGTCCTCGCCGAGCACCTCGCGCAGCTCGTCGGGTGTCCAGACGTAGAACTTGCCCTCCACGCCCTCGCTGTCGGCGTCGAGCGCCGAGGCGAAGCCGCCCTCGGGCGTGCGCAGCTCGCGCAGCAGCCAGCCGGCCGTCTCCAGCGCCACCCGCCTGGCCAGGTCGCCGCCGCCCGCCTTCCACCAGTGCGTGTAGACGCGCAGCAGCAGGGCGTTGTCGTAGAGCATCTTCTCGAAGTGCGGCACGACCCACCGCGCGTCCACGCTGTAGCGCGCGAAGCCGCCGCCGAGCTGGTCGTACATGCCGCCGCGGGCCATGGCCGCCAGCGTCGCGCCGCTCATCTCGCGCTCGCCGGACCGCAGCAGGAACTCCAGCACCATCGACGGCGGGAACTTCGGCGCCCCGCCGAACCCGCCGTGAGCCGCGTCGAACGACTCCCGCAGGTTGGCCACGGCCTGCCGCAGCGTCTCCTCGCCCGGCAGCGGCCCGCTCGGCAGCGTGGTCTGCGTGGTGAGCGCCTCCACCACCTTCGCCCCCTGCTTCAGCACCGACTCCCTGTCGCCCGTCCACACGTTGTGCACCTCGCTGAGCAGGCGCTGGAAGTGGGGGCGCGGGAAGTACGTGCCGCAGTAGAACGGGTGGCCCTCGGGCGTGGCGAACACCGTCATCGGCCAGCCGCCCTGGTGCGTCATGGCCTGCGTGGCGCCCATGTAGACGGCGTCCACGTCGGGCCGTTCCTCGCGGTCGACCTTGATGTTGACGAAGTGCTCGTTCATCAGCAGCGCGGTCTCGGCGTCCTCGAAACTCTCGTGGGCCATGACGTGGCACCAGTGGCACGCCGAGTAGCCCACGCTGATGAGCAGCGGCACGTCACGGCGGCGCGCCTCCGCGAACGCCTCCTCGCCCCACGGGTGCCAGTCGACCGGGTTGCCGGCGTGCTGGAGCAGGTAGGGGCTCGTCGCGTCTTTCAAGCGGTTCATCAGGACCTCCCCCGCCCACCCTAGACGGCGGCGGCCGCCGCGCCGGGGATCAGGGGGTGCGGCCGGAACAGGACGCGGCGTAGGTTACGGGCGTGGATATGGACTTCGTCTGCGCTCAGGCCGGTCGTCCGGCGCCGGAACTCACGCGCAGGGACGTGGCGCGCGCGCTGCTCGTCGTGCCATCGGGCGTGGCGCTCGTGGCGCTGCCCGACCTGCGGCGGGCCATGATGTCGGCGGGCAACCCGCTCTCGCTGGCGTTCTGGGACTCGGCCAAGGCGACGCTCAGCTCGATCGAGGCGGGGGTGGCCACGGTGGGCGACGTGCAGAGGTGGGTTGAGTCCACGGGCACGGAGCCGATCCTCATGACGCCCAGCTACTTCGTCTGGCCGGAGGAGGACGAGCGCGGGCCCGTGGCGAGCGAGATGTTCGCCCGGTTGGTGGCGTACCTGGAGGAGCGGGTGGAATCGGGGGAGATCGACCCCGACGCGCTGGCCACCGGCGACCAGGACGCCCGCACGGCCTACGAGGAGCTGCAGGAGCGCTGGCTGAGCACGCCGCTGCCCGACGGCAGGGTGCCCGGGTTCGCGGTCAGCGACGAGCAGGACGAGGAGCTGTTCGCGGCCTGGGACGAGGAGGAGGCGTTCGCGCTGTCGGAGCTGCGGCGGATCATGGCGGAGCTGCCCAAGCAGCCCGAGCTGCCCGTCACGGAGCTGGAGGCGGCCGCGGCGCGGCTGCGCGCGCTGCTCGCCCTGCCCGGCTATCCCGCCAACGTGCTGCGGGCCTGCGCCGGCTTCGACGACCGGCCGGTGCCGGACGGCGACGCGGAGCTGTGGCTGGCGGTGGTGGCCGGGGTGGCCGGGCCGATCTCGGACCTGTCGGACGGCGCTGACGTGCTGGAGGAGTTCGCCGACCTCGACAGGGACCTGAGCGAGGAGGACACCGCGCTGGCCAACCTCTGCGCCATCCAGCACGCCGACTGGCTGGCCGGGGTGGCGGCACTGGTACGCATGGGCCCCGGGGTGCTGGCCTCGCCCGAGCGCATGGCACGGCTCATCGCAGAGTCGGAGGACATCGACGTCGACGAGCAGGACGACGACGACCTCGACGCCACGGAGGGTCTCTTCGAGTCGGTGGTGACCCTGTGGCGGGTGCTCGGCGTCGTGGACAAGGACGACGTGCTCACGCCACTGGGCTGGTGGGGGCTGCCCAAGGCCCTCGAACGCGCCTGGTCGCCCCCCGCCGAGTGACCGCTCAGCCCACGAGCTCCTGGAACTCGGGGTGGCGCTCGATGTACTTGGCGACGTAGGGGCAGCGCGGCTCGACGCGCAGGCCGGTGTCGGCGCTCGCCTGCAGGGCGTGCCCGACCAGCTTGCCCGCCAGCCCCTGCCCCTCGTACGCGGGCAGCACCTCGGTGTGCGTGAAGACGATCTTCGTGGGCAGCAGCAGATAGTCGGCGAACCCGGCGACCTTGCCGTCCACGAGGATCTCGAACCGGCTCTCCGTCGAGTTGTCGACTATTTCGATCGGCATCTACTTCTTGGCCTTCTCGTCGTCGCGGGCCGCTTCCTCGATCTCGCCCTCGCGCGGCACCTGGATCTTCGACATCTGCTTGTTCATCGACTTGATCAGGATATACAGGGCGAGCCCGAGCAGGGCCACGACGACGAACCCGAGCAGACCCGGGCTCACTTCACCTGCTGCTAGAACCATCACCCTTCCAGTCTGCCACCGAGGTGCCGTGGTCCGTTCAGCGGTCCGCTCAGTGGTCCGCTCAGTGGCAGGCGGGCTCGACCTCGTCGGCGTGGATGCCCGCGAACAGGTCGTCCTCCGGCAGCTCGGTGTCGACCAGCGAGCGCGCCAGGTGGTAGTCCTCGGTCGGCCAGATCTCCTGCTGCAGCTCGCGCGGGCAGACGAACCACCAGCTGTCGGGGTCGACCTGGGTGGCGTGCGCCTTCAGCGCCTCGTCGCGGATCTCGAAGTAGTCGCCGCACGGCACCCGCGTGGTCACCGGCCACTTGGCGGGGCGGTCCTCCCAGCGGGAGATCCAGTCGGCGTACGGGGAGCCGAGGCCGCGCTCGGTCATCGCCTCGTGCAGCGCCTCGAAGCGCTCCTTGGTGAAGCCCATCTGGTAGTAGAGCTTGAGCGGCTGCCACGGGTCGCCGGTGCCGGGGTAGCGGTCGGGGTCGCCGGCCGCCTCGAACGCCTCCACGGACACCTTGTTGGTCATGATGTGGTCGGGGTGCGGGTAACCGCCGTCGTCGTCGTACGTGATGATCACGTGCGGCCTGAACTCGCGCACGGCGGCCACCAGCGGCGCCGAGGCGTCCTCAAGCTTCTGCAGGCCGAAGCAGCCCTCAGGCAGCGCCTCGTCCTCGTTCTCCGGCAGCCCGGAGTCCACGAAACCCATGAAACGCTGCTCGACGCCGAGGATCTCGCGCGCCCTGGCCATCTCGGCCTTGCGCACCTCCGCGATGTTGGCGACGATCTCAGGCCGGTCCATCTTCGGGTTGAGCACGGATCCGCGCTCGCCGCCCGTGAGGGTACAGACCAGCACTTCCACGCCTTCACGCACGTAACGCGCCATGGTGGCGGCACCCTTGCTCGACTCGTCGTCGGGGTGGGCGTGAACGGCCATCAGCCTCAGCGGTGCACTCACGGGCTCGATGCTCCTCAGTTGGGACCGGTCAGTCACCCAGAGAGGTTAGTTTCTGCTGGGCGGTCGCGAGGGCACACCCCCCGCGGGCGACAATTGTCTCGGATAACGCTGAGGGAGTGCAGGGAGATTCCGCCATGGTCACCAAAGATGCCGGGAACGGGCCAGTTCTCGGCACGCCCGACGACTTTCCGGACCGACCCAAGCGAGGTGGCCGGCTGGTCGTCCACGTGGTGATCGGCGTGCTGGTGGCCATCATCGCAGGTGGCTGGGGCTACGTGATGTGGTCGATGACGGCCGGGGGGTCGGAGGCGCCGGCGCAGGTCGTGACGTTCAAGGTCAACGGACCCAGCAGGGCCGAGATCACCTTTGAGGTCTACAAGCCAGACGATAGGGTGGCCGTCTGCCGGATCAGGGCTCTGGACGTCAATCATGCGGAAGTGGGCAGCAAGGAAGTAAGAATCCCGGCTGGTGAGGGTAGTAAGCAGCTCAAGGAAAGCCTCGACACGAGTGGTCAGGCGACTTCCGTCCACATCCAGTACTGCAATCTCGTATAGTGAGACATTTGGGGAAGCGTTCGAGCGGTTAACTTGTTAGCCTTTCGCAATTCAACCGTACGCAACCTCAGATGATCTCAGGGCCCCCTAGGCAAGCAAGGAGAACCCGTGGCCGACTCTCGCGATGAGAACGTCACATGGCTGACGCAGGAGGCGTACGACCGCCTGAAGGCGGAGTACGAGTATCTCTCTGGCCCCGGGCGCGTCGACATCGCCAAGAAGATCGAGGCCGCCCGTGAGGAGGGCGACCTGCGCGAGAACGGCGGATACCACGCCGCCAAGGACGAGCAGGGCAAGATGGAGGCCCGGATCTTCCACCTCCGGCAGATTCTCGACAACGCCCAGGTGGGAGAGGCCCCCAAGGCCGAGGGTGTGGTGGGCCCCGGCATGACCGTGACCATCCGGTTCGTCGGTGACGACGACGAGGTCACCTTCCTGCTCGCCTCCCGCGAGGAGAGCGGGGCGCCGATCGACGTCTACTCGCCCAAGTCCCCGCTCGGGGCGGCGATCAACGGCAAGAAGATCGGTGAGAAGGCGACCTACTCCCTGCCCAACGGACGGCAGAACACCGTCGAGATCCTCGAGGCTGTGCCGTACATCGGCAACTGACCCCCATGGACCACGACCGCCGGGCCCACGCTGGCCCGGCGGACTTTTCGCATGGGTCCGGAATCCGGCAAGACCTCAGTTTCTTAGTCAAGACCCGTAAACGGCGTAACACCTACAAACTGGTGCCGTTCATCGTGGTGGCCCTGGTCGCGGTGCTGACCGCGGACGTGCTGTTACTGACGCAGCCGGACGCGGCCATGACGCCCGTCGACGACGTCGTGCGGGTGACACCCCGGCAGACGCCGCTGGCGCAGAAGCGGCCCGCGCAGCAGCAGCCCGCCGTGACCACGCAGCCGGTGGCGCCGCTGAGCAAGCTGCACAAGCCGAACCTGTTCGTGCTGACGAACAGGCCGTTCACGAACGAGATGCTGCAGAAGGTCGCCAGGCTGTCCGGCGTGCGGGCGCTGGAGCTGGCGGACGCGGCCTCGGTCACGCTCGACGGCAAGCGCGTGCAGACGCTGGCCGTCAACCCCTCCACGTTCCGGTCCTACACCCCCAAGGTGACCGCCTCGTCCGACGCGCTGTGGCAGAACGTCGCGGCCGGGGACGTGGCGGTCTCGTTCGTGCTCGGCAACGACGGCGGGCTGTCGCTGCACAGCCGGGTGTCGGCCGGCTCGGCCGGGCAGCTGCGCATCGGCGCCTACGCCACGACGGGCTTCGGCGCCGTGGACGCCGTCGTGTCCAAGGACGTCGGCCGCTCGCTGGGGCTGCCCCGCGACAACGCGCTCATCGTCAGCGCGCCCAAGGCGAACTCCGACACGCTGAGCAGGAAGATCAAGAAGGCGCTGGGCAAGGGCACGCAGGTGGCCATGGTCAACCCCGTGCTGCCGCAGCCGCAGCAGAAGGTGACCCAGCGGAACTGGCCGGCGGGCTCGTTCATGACCGGCGAGCAGCTCACGGTGGCGCTGAAGGCGGCCGTCTCCAAGCTGGGCCGCCCGTACGTGTGGGGAGCCGAGGGGCCGGAGACCTTCGACTGCTCCGGCCTGGTCCAGTGGGCCTACGGGCAGGCGGGGGTGCGGATGCCGCGGGTGACGCACCAGCAGTGGGTGACGGGGCCGCAGGTGCCGTACTCGCAGGCGCATCCGGGTGACCTGCTCTTCTGGCGCAACGACCCGACGAACCCCGACTACATCTCCCACGTGGCGATCTACTGGGGTGACGGGAAGATGTTGCACGCGCCGCGTACCGGGGACGTGGTCAAGATCGTCCCTGTGAGCACCAGGAACCTGGCGGGCGTCGTCCGGGTGAGCCCCATCGCGGCGGCCAAGGTCCGCTGACCCTTCCCTTGACGAACAGGTCCTTCTACCTGCGCGTGCATTCGGGCCGCAAGAATGTAATGTTGATTACATGACTACAGACGACGCGACCGCACAGGTACGCGGCTGGTTCACCGGGCGGCTGCCCGAGGGGTGGTTCACCGGGGCGCCCGTGATCGTCAGGGACCGCGAGGAGATCGCGGTGCTCGGCACGCTGCCCGACCCGCCGGCCGACACGCCGGACGCCGAACGGCCGGCCCTGATCGAGGGGCTCGCCAGGAGGTTCAGGGAGGAGACCCGCGAGCGGCGGATCGAGATCGCCAGGGAGGCCGAGCGCAGGTTCCGGCAGAAGGTGTCCTGGGGCGTGGTCTGCGGCGGCGAGACTGTGATGTTCACCACACTCTCCGTGCCCGTGATGACACGCCTGCGCCAGGCCGAGCGCCAGGTCCTCGACACGCTCGTGGCCGCCGGCGTGGCCAGGAGCCGCAGCGACGCGCTCGCGTGGTGCGTGCGCCTGGTCGGCAAGAACACCGACGAGTGGCTGGCCGAGCTGCGCGACGCCCTCCAGCACGTCGACCGCGTTCGCTCTTCCGGGCCCGACGTCAATTCCTGAGATCGGCCAGCGGAAACGGCTCGCGGAAAGGACTAAACCACTTCGGAAATTGGTTTAGACCAGCGTAATTGGACTGGACCACTGGCCTTCGGACGTGTGAAAAACTTCTCTTTTAAATCCGCTCCGCCTGGGTAGGCTCCCCCAATCGTCAGGGCCGCTGCCTGCGGCGACGCCCCAGTCAAAAGGTCTATGCCAATTGGCTTTCGGGGCGCTTCGTCGTTAATGATGACTGGGCCCTGAGAGAGTGGAGGAGTCAAGCCGTGTCCGTTTCCGTGGAAGTAGAAGCGCCCACCAGCAATCGCGAATTGGCCGCGTGGGTGAACGAGATCGCAGCACTCACCCAGCCGGACCGCGTCGAGTGGTGCGACGGGTCGGAGGAGGAGTGGACACGGCTGACCAACCTCCTCGTGGAGCAGGGCACGCTCACCCGCCTGGCCGCCAGGCCCAACAGCTTCTACGCCAAGTCCGACCCCACCGACGTGGCGCGGGTCGAGGACCGCACCTACATCTGCTCCGAGCGCCGTGAGGACGCCGGGCCCACGAACAACTGGATCGCTCCCGGCGAGATGCGCCAGACGTTCGGCGAGCTGTTCAAGGGCTGCATGCGCGGCCGCACCATGTACGTGGTGCCGTTCTGCATGGGCCCGCTGGGCGGCGAGATCTCCCAGCTCGGGGTGGAGATCACCGACTCCGCGTACGTCGCCGTCTCCATGCGCGTCATGACGCGGATGGGGGACAGGGCGCTGCGGCTGATCGAACAAAGGGGCGACTTCGTCAAGGCCGTCCACTCCGTCGGGGCGCCGCTGGAGCAGGGCCAGGCGGACGTGCCCTGGCCGTGCAGCTCCACGAAGTACATCAGCCACTTCCCCGAGACCCGCGAGATCTGGTCGTACGGCTCCGGCTACGGCGGCAACGCGCTGCTCGGCAAGAAGTGCTACGCGCTGCGCATCGCCAGCGTGATGGCCCGCGACGAGGGCTGGCTGGCCGAGCACATGCTCATCCTCAAGCTCACGCCGCCCTCCGGCGAGACCCGATACATCGCGGCCGCCTTCCCGAGCGCCTGCGGCAAGACCAACCTCGCCATGCTCCAGCCCACGATCCCGGGCTGGAAGGTCGAGACGATCGGCGACGACATCGCCTGGATGCGGTTCGGCGACGACGGCCGCCTCTACGCCATCAACCCGGAGGCCGGCTTCTTCGGCGTGGCCCCCGGCACCGGCCAGGTCACCAACGCCAACGCCATCCGGACTCTCTGGGGCAACAGCATCTTCACCAACGTCGCGCTCACCGACGACGGCGACGTGTGGTGGGAGGGACTCACCGAGGAGCCGCCCGCGCACCTCACCGACTGGAAGGGCCGCTCCTGGACGCCCGACAGCGACGAGCCCGCCGCCCACCCCAACGCGCGCTTCACCACCCCTGCCGCCCAGTGCCCGACCATCGCGGACGAGTGGCAGGACCCCAAGGGCGTGCCCATCTCAGCGATCTTGTTCGGCGGTCGCCGCGCCACCGCCGTACCTCTGGTAACGGAGTCGCTGAGCTGGCAGCACGGCGTCTTCCTCGGAGCCAACGTCGCCTCCGAGAAGACCGCCGCCGCCGAGGGCAAGGTCGGCGAGCTGCGCCACGACCCGTTCGCCATGCTGCCGTTCTGCGGCTACAACATGGGCGACTACTTCGGCCACTGGCTGGACATCGGCCGCCGCCAGGGCGCGAAGCTGCCGAGGATCTACTACGTCAACTGGTTCAGGAAGAACGACGAGGGCAAGTTCGTCTGGCCCGGCTTCGGCGAGAACAGCCGCGTGCTCAAGTGGATCGTGGAGCGGCTGAACGGCGAGGCCAAGGCCGTGCCCACGCCGATCGGCCTGCTGCCGGCCGACCTCGACACCCAGGGCCTCGACCTGTCGGAGGAGGACCTGCGCACGCTGCTGACCGTCGACCGGGAGGTCTGGCGGGAGGAGGCCGCGCTGATCCCCGGCCACTTCGAGACGTTCGGCGACCACCTGCCCAAGGAGCTGTGGGACGAGTACAACGCGCTGCTCGACCGCCTCGGCTGAGCGCCGCTCCCTTGTGCGGTACGGCCAGGCCGTCTAACTTGGCCGGACGCCGTACCGCCGCTCGGGAGGGCAGCCTTGGATCTCGTCCTGCTCATCGCAGCCTTCGGAGTCTTCTTCCTGGTCGGCAGCGCTGAGCAGCGCGTCGAGCGGGAGCGCAGGCGCATCAGCGAGGTCACGCCGAGCGGCACGGGGCACCAGCTCTCCCACTACGAGCTGGCCTATCTCTCCGGCGGCCCGCGGCGGGCCGTCAACACGGCGCTGGCCGTCCTCGCGACGGCCGGCGCCGTTCGCGTGTCCCGGTCCTCCCAGGTCACCCCGGTGCACGGGGCGCGCCCGTCGCCCGAGCCGATCGAGCAGGCCGTGCTCGACGCGCTGGCCGCCAGGCCGGGCGGCTACCGGGCGGGCGAGCTGCGCCGGGAGCTGGAGCATCATCCCGCGCTCCGCGCCCTGGCAGGCGGGCTGGAGGCCCGCGGGCTGATCGTGCGCGAGGAGGCGTTCGCGACGGCGTGGCGGCTCAGGGACCGGACCCAGCTCGCGGTGGCGGTGGCCGTGGCGTACCTGGTGCTGCTGGTCGTGCTGAGCGCGATCGGGGTGGCGGGCAAGGAGAGCTACCTCGTCGGGGCGTTCCTGATCTCCGGGTTCGCGGTGGTCAGCGGTGCCGCGGCGCTGCACCGGCAGAAGCGGCGACTGCGCAACGTCGTCACCCGCGAGGGGCGCGACGTCCTGGTCTCGGCCCGCGCCTACCACCAGCGGGGCGTACGCGACCACAGCTCGCTCGTCCTGGCCGTCGGCATCCCCGTCGGCCTGTACGGGCTGCACGAGCTGGGCGACCAGAGCCTGTGCGACGGGCTGTCGGCCGGGGACCCGCGCGGTGACTGCGCCGGCTCCTGCGGCTCGTACGGAGGCGACGGCTCGACGTTCGGCAGCGACTCCCACGGCGGGCTCGACTTCGGCGGCGGCTCGTCGAGCTGTGGCGGAGGGTCCAGCAGTGGCGGCGGATCCAGTTGTGGCGGCGGATCGAGCTGCGGGGGCGGATCCAGCGGGAGCTAAACGAGCAAAACCATGGCCTGCCCTGGCCCACCCTTTACCGTGCGAATAAGTGTCTTTCCGGCACGCAGGCTGATCGGCCGCACGAGGGGAGGCCGCACATGGACCTGTTCCTGCTCATCGTTTCGGTGGCCATCGCGGCTTACGCCGTCGCCACCACCTCCGCCGTCACCCGCGCGCACGCCGCCATCCGGCGCGAGACCGCGGGCATCCGATACCGGGATCTCGGCCACTACGACCTGGCCTATCTGGCGGGTGGCCCGCACCGGGTGGCCGACACCGCGATCGCCACCCTGGCCGAGCGCCACGACCTCCGCGTCTCGCGCGGCGGCCGGGTGCACCGCGTCATCTCGAGCACCGTCGCGCGGGAGCCCGTCGAGGAGGCGGTGCTGGGCATGGTGGCCGCGCGCTCGGGCCTGCCCGTGATGTCGCTCAGGATCGAGGTCGCCAGGAGCCTGGCGATGGACGAGATCAAGCAGCGGCTCCTGGCACACGGGCTGCTCCTGCCCGACGACGTCTTCACCCGGGCCCGCGCTCTGGCCGTGCGGCTGCGGGTGCTGTCGCTGGCCGCGTACGCCGGCTTCGTGATCGAGGGCCTGACCATGGTCGTGGCCCCGAACCTCTACGCGCTGCTCGCCACGCTGGTCTTCCTGGGCACGGCGTTCGGCGCGGAGGTCGTGCTCGGCACCCACCGCCGGGCCTTGCGCGCCACGCTGACCGCGTCCGGCCGGGAGGCGCTGGACTCGGCCAGGCAGGCGAACGCCAGGGGCGTCGCCGAGGGGCCCGTCCCGCTCGCGCTCTACGGCGTCGAGTCGCTGCGCGACCCCACCCTGCGGGCCGAGCTCGGCAGGCAGCAGGCCAGGCGCGAGCGGCGGCGCGGGAGCTCGTACGCTGGGGGCGGCTCGTCGAGCTGCGGTGGTGGCGGCGGCAGCGCCCACGGCACCGCGGGCTGCGGAAGCGGATCGTCGTGCGGCGGGGGCGGCGGCTGCGGCGGCGGTGGTTGCGGAGGAGGAAGCTGACCATGGCGGGGCTGGGAGTGGGCATCGGCTGGCGGTCCGAGCTGGACCTGACCATCGAGCGCATGGCGGGCGTCGACTTCCTCGAAGTGGTCGCCGAGAACGTCAAGCCCGCCCACCTGCCCGAGTCGCTGCGCGTGCTGCGGTCCAGGGGCCTGCCGGTGATCCCCCACGGGGTGTCGCTCGGGGTCGGCGGCGCGGAGCCGCCCTCCCCTGCCCGGCTGGCCCACCTGGCCGCCTGCGCGCAGGCGCTGGAGGCGCCGCTGGTCAGCGAGCACCTGGCGTTCGTCCGCGGCGGCGGCGTGGAGGCCGGGCACCTGCTGCCGGTGCCGCGCACGCGCGAGTCGCTGAAGGTCGTCGTCGAGAACGTGCGCCGGGCCCAGGACGCGCTGCCCGTCCCGCTGGCCCTGGAGAACGTCGCGGCCATCTTCGGCTGGCCCGAGGACGAGCTCACCGAGGCGCAGTTCCTGGCCGAGCTGGTGGACGCCACCGGCGTGGGGCTGCTGATCGACGTGGCCAACCTCTACACCAACCAGTTCAACCTGGGCCTGCCGGCGGTGGCGGCGCTGGACACGCTGCCGCTGGAGCACCTGGCGTACGTGCACGTCGCCGGCGGCTACGAGCATCACGGCATCTGGCACGACACGCACACCACGGCAGCACCCCAGGCCGTGCTCGACCTGCTCGCCGAGCTGTGCTCCAGAGTCACCCCGCCCGGGGTGCTGCTGGAGTGGGACGACGAGTACCCCAGCGACGCCGTGCTGGCCGGCGAGCTGTCCAGGATCAGGGCCGCGATGGCGGTGGCCGGAGAGGCCGGATGAGCCCGGAGGAGGCGCGGCGGCTCGCCGACGTACAGGGGCCGTCGGCGCAGCCGCCGCGGCCTGCCCCGCGACACGAGCACGGCGGGCCACGGGGGCTCGGCGAGCAGGAGGAGCGGCGCAGGCGGCTGGCCGAGGCGCAGGGCCGCGTCGTGGCGGCCCTGGTGGCCGGGGCGGAGGTGCCCGAGGGCTTCGACCCGGAGCGCATGCGTGCCCAGGCGCTCAGCCTGATCGCCAAGCGCCGCGCCATCGTGGCCAGGATCCGCCCGGACGCCGCCCAGGCGGCCGGCCCCGACCTGGCCGCCGAGTTCGCCGCGTACGCCGCCGCCCGCGCCACCCCGCCACCCGGCTACCGCGCCGACGCCGACGACTTCGCCGCCTGGCTGCGCGAGCGCGGCAGGATGCCCGGAGATCCGGCCCCCAGGCGCCGCTGGTGGTCCCGCCTTCCCGGCAGGCGCTGATCGGCCCTTGATCACCCCGCCCCTCCCTGGCATACCCTGATCGCAGCAAGCGCTTGGGAGGCGGCATGCGGATCGTCAACATGGGCGAGTGGCCCCTGGACCAGGAGGACGAGCGGCAGCACGACCCCGGCGGCGAGCCGCTGTGGAACGAGTCCTGGTACTACGACTTCGTCTCCGAGGACGGCGGGACGGCCGGCTACGTCCGGCTCGGCCTCTACCCCGGCTGGAACCGCGCCTGGTACTGGGCCTGCCTGGTCACCGCCGGCGGCGGCACGGTGGCGGTGCTCGACAACGAGGCGGCCCTGCCCGCCCGGGACCTGACGGTGGCGGGCCCCGCCTACACGGCCGCGCACCGCACCCCCGACCCCTTCGAGCGCGCCGAGATCCACCTGAACTCCGCCGAGCTCACCCTGGACCTGGAGTTCCGCTCGGCGGCCGGCGTCTACGGCTACGCGATCACCCCGCGCTACGAGATCCCCTGCGAGGTCACCGGCACGATCGGCGGCGTGCCCTTCCGCGGCCACGGCGAGCGTGACCACAGCTGGGGCGTGCGCGACTGGTGGTCGATCTCGTGGTTGTGGAGCAGCGCCCGCCTGGACGACGGCACGTACCTGCACGGCATGCGCGCCAACCTGGGCATGGAGCTGCCCTGGCCGGCGTTCCTGGCGGGCAAGGACGGCCTGGCGCACGTCGAGGGCTTCTCGGCGGCCACCGTCTTCGACGGCGACCGGCCGGCGCGGACCGTGCTGAACTTCCCCGGCTGCGCCACGACCGTGCGCCCGATCGCGTTCGCCCCCGTGACGCTCACCTCGCCCGAGGGGGTGGTGGCGGAGTTCCCGAGGGCGCTGTGCGCGTACGAGACCGAGGACGGGCGGACGGGGTACGGCTGGACGGAGTGGCACCAGCCGCCGGGCTGGCGGGAGCACGCCTGGGAGCCGAGGGTTTAGCCGGGAGGCGCGGGGTAACGGGGAGGGGGTGGGGGGTCTACGCTGCGTCGACGGGTCGTACCTGACCGTGACGCCTGTGGCGTGCACGGACAGCGTCGGCGCGCCGTACGAGATCACCCTGGAGCTGCACCGCGACGGCACCCCGTACGGCAGCGTGGGCGAGCGCTGCGGGCACCTGCTGGCGCGCCTGGCGCACGGCGTGGACGAGGCCCGCCAGGGCCGGGGCGCGGCCACGCGCTGGGCCGATCCGGACGACCGTTTCCCCGGCGAGGAGCCCGACGGCGAGCTGTTCTCCTTCCGTTACCTCACCAGGGCCGGGCGGGGCGGCGGCGAGCTGCGCTGCCAGCTGCGCACGATCCCGGTGTGGCAGCCGGGTCCCGGCGAGTGGCGGCTGACCAGGAGGGCCTACGTGGAGGCCTGGGGCGCCACCGGCGTGGGCATGCGGGCGGTGCTCACCTCGGCGGAGCTGTCGGTGTTCGTGCGGCAGCTCGTGAATGAGGCGGAAGGGTGTCTGAAAGGTGGAGAGTCTGCGGAGGAATAGCGCAGACGGAGCGGGCACGGGCGATCCGCGGTGATAATTGCCTGTTGGGGCAATACGACCAATGGGGCATAAGCACCGCTGGGGAGGCACTCCGTGGGCCTGCGCGACCTGGTCTACCGGCTGTACGAACACCGGCTGGAGGCCAAGCTGTCGAAGGACAGCATCCCCCGGCATGTCGGGGTCATCATCGACGGCAACCGCCGCTGGGCGCGGGCCATGGGCCTGCGCGACGTGGCCACGGGCCACCGCAAGGGCGCGGACAAGATCTCCGAGCTGCTCGGCTGGTGCCGGGAGCTGGGCGTCGAGGTGGTCACGGTATGGATGTTGTCCAACGACAACCTGAACCGGCCGAGGGAAGAGCTGGAGCCGCTGCTGCGCATCATCGAGGACGTGACGCAGGAGCTGGTGGCCGAGGGCTGGCGGATCAGCCCGGTCGGCGCCCTCGATCTGCTACCGGACCGGACGGCTAATGTCCTAAAAAATGCAAAAGAAGCTTCATCACACCGTCCAGGCCTGATTGTGAACGTTGCAGTTGGGTATGGAGGAAGACGTGAGATTGCCGATGCGGTGCGCTCACTGCTCCAGGAGCACGCGAGCAGGGGAGCGAGCATCGAGGACCTGGTCGAGGTACTCGATGTCGAGCACATCGCGGAGCATCTTTACACTCGCGGCCAGCCCGACCCGGACCTCCTCATCCGGACCTCGGGCGAGCAGCGCCTGTCCGGCTTCATGCTCTGGCAGAGTGCTCACTCCGAGTTCTACTTCCACGAGGCTTACTGGCCGGACTTCCGCAGGGTGGACTTCCTGCGGGCGCTGCGTGATTACGCTGCGAGACACCGACGTTACGGTTCCTGACACGACATTCGGGTATCCAGGACGTAACGTTGGAAGTGTCCGGTCACAGGTCGGACATTTCGGAGAGGTCCCGCCTTTGCACCAACACTTGCCGAGGGGGGCCGGACTCCGGCACCGACGGCAGTTCGCGGTCGGGGACGCGGGTCCGGTCCGATTCCCACCTCGTCTGCAGGGTGCCCGCACCAAGGGGTACCCGGGGGAGAACGTGTGGCAGTGTCCTCGAGCAACCCTACTCACCAGTCGGCCAAGCGCACGTACGTGCTGGACACCTCGGTCCTCCTAGCCGACCCGGCGGCGATGACCCGGTTCGCCGAGCACGACGTGGTCCTTCCGATCGTGGTCATCACGGAGCTGGAAGGCAAGCGGCACCATCCGGAGCTCGGCTACTTCGCCCGCAAGGCCCTGCGCTACCTGGACGACCTGCGCGTCCAGTACGGCAGGCTGGACGAGGCGATGCCGACAGGGGACGGCACGATCAGGGTAGAGCTCAACCACAGCGATCCGTCCATCCTGCCCGTGGGCTTCCGCCTCGGCGACAACGACACGCGCATCCTGACCGTGGCCCGCTCACTGGCCGCCGAGGGCTGCGACGTCGTGCTGGTCTCCAAGGACCTGCCGATGCGGGTCAAGGCCGCCTCGATCGGCCTGGTGGCCGAGGAGTACCGCGCCGAGCTGGTGCACGAGTCGGGCTGGACGGGGATGGCGGAGGTCCAGGTCACCACGGACGACGTGGAGACCCTCTTCGAGTCGGGCACCGCCGACCTGGAGGAGGCCAGGGACCTGCCCGCGCACACGGGCCTGCGGCTGCTGTCGGCCAAGGGCTCCGCGCTCGGCAGGGTGCAGCCCGACAAGTCGGTGCGCCTGGTCCGCGGCGACCGCGAGGTGTTCGGCCTGCACGGCCGCTCAGCAGAGCAGCGCATCGCGCTCGACCTGCTGATGGACCCGGAGATCGGCATCGTCTCGCTCGGCGGCAGGGCCGGCACCGGCAAGTCGGCGCTGGCGCTCTGCGCGGGCCTGGAGGCGGTCCTGGAGCGCCGCCAGCACCGCAAGGTGATCGTCTTCCGCCCCATCTACGCCGTGGGCGGCCAGGAGCTCGGCTACCTGCCCGGCTCCGAGGGCGAGAAGATGGGCCCGTGGGCCCAGGCGGTCTACGACACCCTCGGCGCCATCACCTCACCCGAGGTGATCGAGGAGGTGCTCGACCGGGGCATGCTGGAGGTGCTCCCGCTGACCCACATCCGCGGCCGGTCGCTGCACGACGCGTTCGTGATCGTGGACGAGGCCCAGTCGCTCGAACGCGGGGTGCTGCTGACCGTGCTGAGCCGGATCGGCGCCAACTCGCGGGTGGTGCTCACCCACGACGTGGCCCAGCGCGACAACCTGCGCGTCGGCCGGCACGACGGCGTGGTCGCGGTGGTGGAGAAGCTGAAGGGTCACCCGCTGTTCGCCCACGTCACGCTCACCAGGTCCGAGCGCTCCCCGATCGCCGCGCTGGTGACGGAGATGCTCGAGGACATCACCATGTGACGCTCACTTGAGCTCACCGCACGTGTGCCGCCCCTCGTCCTTCGGGGGGCGGCCCTGGTTCTCCCGTACGATCCGCACCACCTCGTACGCCGCGTCCTGCTGCGCGGTGCAGACGATCTGCGCCATGCCCAGCTTGGTCAGCGTGCCGTCGCCGCTGATGTAGACGGTCAGCGTCGAGGTGCGGGGGAGCTGGATCTCGTCACGCTGCGGCGGGTTGATCGAGTTCCTGGTACGCAGGTACGTGAACCCGCGCAGCGCGGTGTCCCGGTCGCCGAGCGGGCGGGCCGAGGCCTCGAAGAGCGCGCCGAGCACGCTCTCCACGGTGTCGTCCTCGACGTCGGCCGGCTCCCGCGCCAGCTTGCCGTTCCTGACCAGGTAGATCGTCTTGGTCGGCGGCGGGATCCTGACGGTGGGGGCGCTGCCCCTGTCCTGCACGTCGGTGGGTGAGATGCCGCAGGCCGTCATGGCCAGCAGCAGCAGGGCGGCGATGCTCGTGATGGCCTTCATATGTGCGGCAGCCAGACCGTGAAGAGGGTTCCAGGGTGCTGGAGGCGTACGGAGATCGTGCCCCCGTGGAGCTGGACGTTGGCGCGGGCGATGGCCAGGCCCAGGCCGCTGCCCTGGCTGCGCGCCCGGCCCGCGCCGGCCTTGAAGAAGCGGTCGAAGACGTGCGCCAGCGCCTCCCGCGGGATGCCCTTGCCGTGGTCGCGCACCTTCACCTCCAGGCCGTTCTCCGTGGTCCTGGCGGTGACCACGACCGGGGGCAGGCCGTGCTTGAGCGCGTTGCCGACCAGGTTGGCCACGATGACGTCGAACCGGCTGGGGTCGAGGTTGGCGGTCAGGCCCTGGGAGGCGGTGACCGTCACCTGGTCGCTCCAGCCGCGTACCTCCAGGCAGTCCTGGATGGAGTCGGCCACGTTCACCGGCTCCAGGTTGAGCGTGGCCGTGCCCGCGTCGAAGCGGCTGATCTCGATGAGGTGCTCGACCAGCTCGCGCAGGCGCTCGATCTCCCTGAGCACCAGCCGTACGGCCTGCGCGGGTGCCTCCGGCAGGTGGTCGGCCTCGTCGGAGAGCATGTCGGCCACGGCCGTCATGGCGGTCAGCGGTGTGCGCAGCTCGTGCGAGACGTCGGCCACGAACCTGCGGGACATGGCCTCCAGCGAGCGCAGCTCCGACACGCTCAGCTCCAGCGCGGCCGCCGCGTCGTTGAACCGGGCGGTGAGCCCGGCCAGCTCGTCCTGGCCGTGCACGGGCAGCCTGGTGTCCAGCCTGCCCTGCCCGAGCGCCTGGGCGGCGGCGCTCAGCCGGCGCACCGGCAGCAGCACCTGCCGGGCCGACACCAGCGCCACGCCCAGGGCGATCAGCACGATGACGAGGCCGGTCTGGGCGAGCGTGGTCCTCAGCGTGTCGAGCTGGCGCTGGTCGTCGCGCAGGGGGAAGAAGACGAACGCCTGCAGGCCGGTGGACTCGGGCCGGCCGGCGTTGTCGCGGTAGACCTCGGCGCCGACGATGAGGTAGAGCTCGTTGTCGATGATCTTGCGTTGGGTGACGACGCTCTGCTTGGCCCTGCCGTGCAGCTCGTTGGGCACGTCGCTGAGCGACATGGGGCCCTCGGAGGCGACGACGGTGCCGTACTCGACCAGGGCGCTGCGTCCCGGCCCCGCCAGCGCGTGGGCCACCCGGGAGAGCTCCCTGGACGTCGGGGCGGCCTCGCCCGGCCTGAGCTTCCCGATGGGGAAGTTGATGGTGGCCAGCTCCCTGGTCACCAGGTCCAGTGAGGTGGTCTCGGTCCTGGTGAGCAGCGCGCTCTTGGCCAGCTCGTAGCCGATGGTGGCGACCAGCAGGGAGGCGGTGACGGCGACGAGGGTGAACGTGATGACCAGGCGGGCACGCAGCCCCGTGGGACGGGGGATGATCACGGGGGGCTGAACCGGTATCCGAAGCCGCGCACGGTGTGGATGAAGACGGGCTCGGCCGGTTTGGGCTCGATCTTGGCGCGGATGCGCTGCACGCAGGCGTCCACCAGGCGGGAGTCGGCGATGTGCGTGTGGTCCCAGACGGCGCGCAGCAGGTAGCGGCGGTTGAGCACCTGGCCGGGGTGCCGGACCAGTTCGAGCAGCAGCCGCAGCTCCGTCGGGGTCAGGTGGATCTCCTTGCCGGCCAGTGTGACCTTGAGCGCACCCCGGTCGATCACGAGGTCGCCGAACGTGATGCGGTCGGAGGCGGCGGACTCGGCGCGGCGCAGCACGGCGCGGATGCGGGCGTCCAGGACGCGCGGCTCGACCGGCTTGACCACGTAGTCGTCGGCGCCGGCCTCCAGCCCGACGACCACGTCCAGGTCGTCGCCGCGGGCCGTGAGCAGGATGACGGGGAGCTGGTCGAGCTTGCGTACGCGGCGGCACACCTCGACGCCGTCGATGCCCGGGAGCATCACGTCGAGAATCGCGATCTCCGGGCGGCGGGCCCTGATGTGGTCGAGAGCCTCCTCACCCGTCGCGTACGACGTGACGGAGTGCCCCTGCCTGGTCAGCGCCAGCTCTAGCGCCGTGCGGACCGAGGGGTCGTCTTCTACGAGGAGGATGCCAGCCACGCGCACATTATTAATCCATGTCTCGAATACCCGGTATGTGTCACCAAACTGTGACATGGCGTAGATGAGATCCGGAAGGTGGGCAGCGACCCTGAAAGCGGCTTCCCTTCGGTCAACGGGCGCCCGAAGGGGGGCTGTCAACTCTGTGACTAAAGTCACAATTTTCCGGAAACGCGGGGCTAACCTGCTGGTTGGTGAAATTTACGTCAAGCGATTCCCGCGTTTCGGTTGCGGACCACCCCCCAGGACAGGGCAAGCTCATGCATCGTGAGCCCCGGTCCGCGGTTGAGTGAGCGCCCCCCGAAGGAAGATCTCCCTTCGGCGCGGCGGCCTTCGCGCTTCACTCCCAAGCGCATCATCATCACCGTGCTCTCGCTGGTGATCGTCTTCGGTGGCGGCGGGTTCGTCGTGAACCGCGCCATCGAGAACGCCAACAGGCCGGCGCAGGAGCCGCCGTCGATCACCGATCTCGGCAGGCTCGCCAGCGGCGACCTGTACGCGCCCGACCCCGAGGCCGACCTGCTCAAGGCCGAGGCCGAGCAGGCGTACAGGGCCGACAAGCTCAAGAAGGACCGCACCGGCCAGGCCGGCAAGGGCCTCGACTGGGTGGTGCCCGAGCAGGCCCCCGCCGGCGACGGCTTCCCCGCCATGAACTTCCCGCCGGGCAGCGACCCCTCGCCGGGCAGCAACAAGGCCACCGCCAAGGCGATGCTGGCCTCGTTCGGGTTCGGCGCGGACCAGTGGGGCTGCCTGGAGCGGCTCTGGCACAAGGAGAGCGGCTGGAACGAGCGGGCGATGAACCGCTACTCCGGCGCGTACGGCATCCCGCAGTCGCTGCCCGGCAGCAAGATGGCCAGCGCGGGCGCCGACTGGCAGACCAACGCCGCGACCCAGATCAAGTGGGGCCTGGGCTACATCAAGGGCCGCTACGGCACGCCCTGCGCCGCCTGGGGCCACTCGCAGCGCGTCGGTTGGTATTAGGTCCGCAGCGGGTCAACTTTCCTTCCCCAATCGGCAAGCCGCCGCGCCCGATCCTGTATACGGGCGCACGCTGGCCGCATGGGTGTGAAGGTCAGTGTGATCATCAATGTCCACAATCCGGGTGACACCGCCGACGCGTGCGTCCGCTCCGCGCTGGAGCAGACGATGCCCCCGGACGAGTACGAGGTGATCGTCGTGGACGACGGGTCCACGGACGGGATCGCCGAGCGCCTGGACACCATCGCGGCCGTTCGCGAGAACGTCCGGGCGCTGCACCTGCCGTACACGGGCTCACCCTCGCGCGCCCGCAACGTCGGGCTGGCCGCGGCCGCCGGCGACTACGTCTACTTCCTGGAGCCGGGCGACCGCCTGGAGCGGGACGCCGTCGAGCGCATGCACGACCGGGCCGTGGAGACCGACGCGGACGTGCTGGTCGGCCGCATGGTCCGCGACTTCGGCCCGCCGATGACCGCCTTCGCGCGCAGCACGGGCCGGGCCGACATCCTGCGCGACCGGCTGCTCACCGTGCTCCACCCGGAGCAGCTCTTCCGGCGCGCGTTCCTGGAGGAGCACGAGCTGGGCTTCTCCGTGCCGGGCAGCCGGATGGGGGAGCAGGCGTTCGTGCTGCGCGCCTACCTGCACGCCAAGGTCATCGCGGTGCTGGCCGAGCACGTCTGCTGCCACCTCGGGGAGCGTCCCGGCACCGAGGAGGAGCCGCGGGCCATCGTCAGGGAGCTGCACAAGCTGCTGGACGACGTCGACACCTACGTGGGCGAGGGGCGCCAGCGCGACCGCATGTACGCGTACTGGCTGCGGTACGCCGTCCTGCGCCCGCTGGTGACCAGCAGGTTCGCCGACTCGTCCGTCGACAGGGGCATGCACTTCCGCGTCGTGCAGGAGCTGATGGAGCGGCGCTTCCCCGAGCACCTCGACCGCCACCTGCCCGTCCAGCTCCGCGTGGTGGCCGCGTACGTCCGCATGGGTCGTCTGGACCAGATCGTGCTCATGTCGAACTCCTCCAGGCGCGCGGGCCTGCGCGCCGACCTCACCGAGGTGCGCTGGGACGCCCACGTCCTGGTGCTCGGGCTGACCGCCGAGGTGCTGGCCGGCGACGGCACGCCCGACAAGTACCAGGTGGACGGCGACAACCTGCACTGGATCCCGCCGCGCTCGCTGGAGACCAGGAAGCTGCCCGCGGACGTCACCGACATCACCAGGGACGTCGAGCGGGCCCGCATCGAGCTCTACGTGCGCCACGCCGAGACCGGCGTGGTGCACTTCCTGCCGCTCGCCCAGCACGTCGAGCGCGTCCCGGCGGGCCGCCGCCGGGTCCGGGTCCGCATCAAGGGCGAGACCCGCCTGGACATCACCACCGCGGCCCTCGGCGAGCCGCTGCGGCCGGGGGTGTGGGAGGTGCACGTGCGCATGTTCAGCGGCGCCAACCAGGCCAGGAGCCGCGTCAGCCGCCCCGACGGCCCGCTCAACTGCCTCGGCGTGCTGGCCCAGCGGCCCAGGATGCGGCTGGTCGTGCCGTGCTGGAGCGACTCGGGGGAGCTGGGGCTGGCCATCGAGCCGCGCTCGTTCTCCGAGTCGATCAAGCTGGTGTCGCCGGGCGTGGAGGTCAAGCACCTGGGGCGGCACCTGTACGTCGTGCTGCCGGTGCCGTACGTGCCGCCGAGCGGGGGGCCGCCGCTGGAGCTCGTCATGCGCAGCACCGGCAGGCGCGCCCGCGAGGTGAGCGCGCCGGCGCTGGTCGAGGCCGGGGTGCCGGGCAGGCTCGCCGGCCAGCTCGTGGCCAAGGTGCCGGTCAAGCGCCTGCTTCCCGGCCCCGAGCACTTCGGGCCGGGAAGCTGGCTGTGCACGCTGCGCTCTCCCGACGAGGAGGTCGGGCTGCGGTTCGCGCTGGAGATGCGCAAGGGGAGGATCGAGGCCAGGCCCGCCGCCGCCGTCGATCCCGAGCGCCGCCCGCCCATGGGCCGCGACACCGCGCTGCACCGGCTCGGCCGCAGGCTGCCCGGCGCGCGGCACCTCGTGCGCCTGGCGCGCGCGGGCAGGTACCGCTACCTCACCGACTGACCCCTCATGGTCGGACCCAGCCGGCCAGCTCGTCGATGGCGCTCCTGAAGGCCGGGAGCATCGGCTTGAGCCGGTCGGGGTAGACGTCCACCAGGCTGTCGAGGTGGTTGCCGCCCTCGATCCGGTGGTAGCGGAACGGGCGGTGCGGGCCGACCATCTTCGCGTACACGTCGGAGTCGCGCGAGATCGGCAGCAGCGTGTCCAGCGTGCCGTGCAGGGTGATCAGCGGCTTGGTGATCCTGCCGGTCAGCGCGATCCTGGCCACGGCGGCGTACGGCTTGCGCTGGTCGTAGTCGTAGTCCGCCGCGGCGCCCTGGTAGGACGGGTCCAGCTCCTTCTGGTAGAGCTGCTGGGTGAGCTCCCAGTAGTACTGCCGGTGGAACGGCCACAGGAACTCCGAGCCCGCCGCGAACCCGGCCGCCCGCACCCCGGCCTCGTCCGGGTACGCCTTCAGCGCCGGAGGCAGGTAGTTCAGCAGGTTGTCGCCCTTGACCCGCCAGAGCGTGCCCTCCCAGTCCACGCCGCCGTCGTAGAGCCACCCGCGGTTCTCCAGCTGCCACCGCACCAGGTAGCCGCCGTTGGAGATGCCCGCGGCGAACGTGCGCTCGGGCTGCCTGCCGTACCGCTGCCTGACCACGGCCTTGGCGGCCACAGTGAGCTGGGTGACGCGGTGGTTCCACTCGGCGATGGCGTCGCCGGGGCGGCGGCCGTCCTCGTGGAAGTTCACGCCCACGTTGCCCTTGTCGGTGGAGGCGAACGCGTAGCCCTTCGACAGGACCCAGTCGGAGATCGTGAAGTCGTTGGCGTACTGCTCCCTGTTGCCGGGGGTGCCGGAGACGACCAGGCCGCCGTTCCACTCCTTCGGCAGCCTGATCACGAACTGGGAGTCGTGGTTCCAGCCGTGCGTGGTGTTGCCGGTGGAGGTGTCGGGGAAGTAGCCGTCGATCTGGAGGCCGGGCACGCCGGTGGGGTTGACCGTGGCTGCCGAGTGCAGCCCGGCCCAGTCGGCGGGGTCGGTGTGGCCCGTCCGCGCCGTGCCGGCCGTGGTCAGGTCGTCGAGCGCGGCGATCTGCGCGTGCTCGGCGCCCGGGACCGTGATCTGGCCGGCAGGTGTCAGTAAGCTCGCCACGAGCGTGAGCGCGACCAGCATCTACGCCTCCCTCAGGTGCTCGGCCAGCAGGCGCTGGAACTCTTCCGGGTACTCCAGGTGCGGGCTGTGGCCGCAGTCGTCCAGGACGGCCTCGCGGTATCTCCCGTACCGCTCCAGCACGGCCCTGGTCTGGCTCACCATGGGCTGGGCCGGGGTGCCGGGGGAGCCGGGCACCACGCCGAGCGCGCCCAGGTGGGCCAGGTCGAACAGCGAGGCGTCCGAGACGATCACGTCGTCGGCACCCCTGATCCACAGGATCGGCGGCTTGGGGTCGATCGCGTGCAGGTCGTCCACGCGGAAGTGGGTCGGGGCCAGGGCGTTGAGCACGCCCGTCTTGCCCGGCGCCACGCCCGGCCACGCGCCGGAGGTGGCGGCGTCGCCGGGGTAGTGGGACTCGCCCACGCGCGTGGTGAGCATCGCCCGCACGTAGAAGTCCTCGTCGGGGACGGGGTGCTTGACGTAGGACGAGCGGAAGACGTTCCGGGGCGAGGCGGGGGCCTCCTCCGACAGGTCGCCCGCGCCGAGCCTGGACACGAAGTCGGGGTTGGCCGCCCCGGCGCCGGCCCCCGTCCCGTCAGGGTGCGTCAGCCGCCCGTCAGGGCCCTCTGTGCCGCCGTAGCCGTACGGGGAGACCGGGTTGACCAGGGTGAGGCTCCTGACGGCCGCAGGGCGGTCACGCAGCGCCTGGAGGACGACGCCGCCGCCCATGCTCCAGCCGACCAGGTGCACCCCGTCCAGCTCCATCGCGTCCAGGAGCTCCAGGAGGTCGTCGGAGTAGTCGCGCAGGCCCCTCGTGGCGTCCACGGGCGCCGGGTCGGTGTCGCCGAACCCGCGCAGGTCCACCGCCAGCGGCCGGAACCCGCCGGGCAGCGCCGCCATGGCGTCGCGCCAGAAGGCGGCGGAGGAGACGTTGCCGTGCACGAACAGTACGGGCTCGCCGGTGGTCCTGCCCTCGACGGTCAGGACGTGCTGGGTGAGTCTCGGCGTGGTGACCTTCATTTCGCGTGGATCCTTTCGGCGAGGTCGCTGCCCCGAGTCTCGCGGGCGGCGTAGACCGCGACCAGGGTGAGCAGCGCCGCCACGCCGAGGTAGGCCGAGATGGGCACGCTGCTGCCGAACTGCTGGAGCAGCGCCACCGCGATGATCGGGGCCAGCGCGCCCGCCACGATCGCCGAGAGCTGCGCGCCGATGGAGACGCCGGTGTAGCGGGTCCTGGTGCCGAACAGCTCGGAGAAGAAGGCCGCCTGCGGGCCGTACATCATGCCGTGGAAGAGCAGGCCGACCGTGACGGCCAGGGTGATGGCCAGGAAGTTGCCGGTGTCCACGAGCGGGAAGAACGCGAAGATCCACACGCCGATGCCGGCGGCGCCCGCCAGGTAGATCGGGCGGCGGCCGACCCGGTCGGACAGCGCGCCCCACAGCGGGATCGTCACGAAGTGGATGCCCGAGGAGATCAGCACCGCGTTCAGCACGGTCGAGTTCTCGATGCCGGTCTGCTTGGCGTAGGTGATGACGAAGACGGTCAGCAGGTAGAACGAGATGTTCTCCGCCAGGCGGGCGCCGATCGCGACCAGCACGTCCTTGGAGTGGTGCCGCAGCACCCCGACGATCGGGGCCCTGGGCTCGGGCGGAGCCTGCTGGAAGACCGGCGACTCGCTGATCGACAGCCTGATCCAGAGCCCGATCAGCACCAGCACGCCCGACAGCAGGAACGGCACCCGCCACCCCCACGACAGGAACGCCTCTTCCGACTGCCAGGCGGCCAGCGCCGCCAGCACGCCGGTGGCCAGCAGGTTGCCGCCGGGGGCGCCGGCCTGCGGCCAGGAGGCCCAGAAGCCGCGCCGCGCCGTGTCGCCGTGCTCGGAGACGATCAGCACCGCGCCGCCCCACTCGCCGCCGAGCGCGAAGCCCTGGACGAGCCGCAGCGTCGTCAGCACCAGCGCCGCCGCCGGGCCCAGCGTCTCGTACGTCGGCAGGCAGCCGATCAGGAACGTCGCCGTGCCCATCATCAGCAGGCTGACGACCAGCAGCGTCTTGCGGCCGATGCGGTCGCCGAAGTGGCCGAAGACCAGGCCGCCGAGCGGGCGGGCGACGAACCCGACGGCGTAGGTGAGGAACGCCAGCAGCGTGCCGGTCAGCGGGTCGGACTCGGGGAAGAAGAGCTTGTTGAACACGAGGGCGGCTGCCGAGCCGTACAGGAAGAAGTCGTACCACTCGATGGTGGTGCCGATCAGGCTCGCGGCGACGATCTTCTTGATGGAAGTGGCCATGCCGGTCACCGTAGGTTGTGACCGGGGTCACTCATATAGCGTGCGGACCCATAGTGTCGGGCGTGTCTGTGTGGCCGAGCCGGTGCAGGCGGAGGGCGAGCTGGATCTCCAGCGCCCGCTCCGGCTCCAGCCAGCCCTCGCCGAGCAGCTTGCCGATCCGGTCGAGCCGCTGCGTGACGGTGTTGACGTGGATGTGCATGGTCTCGGCCGTGCGCGAGGGGGAGCCGCCGGTGCCGAAGTAGGCCGCCAGCGTGTCGGTCAGGGCGGTGCCCCTGCGGGCGTCGTAGTCGATGACCGCGCCGAGCGTCCTGCCGACGAAGCCGCCCACGTCACGGCCGTCGCCGACGAGTAGCCCGACGAAGCCCAGCTCGGCCGCGCCCGCGCCGTCACCGGCCCGTCCGAGCGCGATCAGCGCCTCCGCGCACCGCCGCGCCTCCTGGTAGGCGGCGGCCACGTCCCGTGCCTCCTGCTCCTGCCCTCCTGGCGCGCCGGTGCGCTGCCGCCCCGCTCCCGGCGCTCCCGCACCGGCCGCGGGCTGCCACGTGCCGGGCATCACCACGCACGACGCGCCCGCCGTCGCCGGGCTGTGCAGGGACGACGTCAGCTCGCGGGCCACGCGCTGCGCCAGCCCTCCCGCGTCGTCGCCCGGCAGCAGGAGCACCACCTCGTCGCCCCGCCCCGTCGCCAGGCCGTGCCGCACGGCGGCGTGCGACGACGCCCAGAACGCCGCCCGCTCGCGCTGCCCCGCGTGCTTGGCCACCACCACCACGTGCGGCGCGCCCAGGTCCATGCCCAGCCGCCGTGCCCGGTCGGCCAGCCCCGGCGAGCCGGGCCGGGAGATCAGGTCGTCGAGCAGCTCGCCCCTGACCCGCCCCTCGGCCTCGGCCACGCTCCTGCGGAACAGCAGCAGCAGCGCGCACACCAGCGCCGCCCGCTCCAGGATGCGCTCGTCGGCGTCGTCGCTGCGCAGGATCAGCGTGCACAGCGGCTCGCCGCCCACGTCCACGGACGCGATCAGCAGATCGCCCCTGCGCACGGTACGCCCCAGCGCCCTGGACGCCTGCGCCGCCTCGAACACGCCCGTGTCCAGCTCGCCCACGTCGCCGCTGATGGCCCGCCCCAGGTCGTCCAGCACGGCCAGCGAGCCGCCCAGCACGTCGGTCACCACGGCCGCCACGTCCTCGATGCCGCCGCCGCGCAGCACCAGCGAGGTCATCCGGTCGTGCGCCATGGCGGCCCGCTCCACGGCCTCGCCGTGCTCCCTGGCGGTCCGGTGGGCGTGGGAGAGCTCCTCCAGCGCGTTCCTGGTCTCCTGCAGCAGCCTGGCGTTGTCGATCGCGACGGCGGCGTGCGCCGCCAGGCTGGCCAGCAGCGACACCTCCTCCTGGTGGAACGGCCTGGCGCTGCGGTTGGCCGCCATCAGCACCCCGATCACCCGCTGCCCCAGCCGCAGCGGCACGCCCAGGATGGCGACCAGGCCCTCCTCCTTGACGGCGTCGTCGATGTGCTCCTTGTGCCGGAACCTGGCGTCGGCGAAGTAGTCGGCCGTCGCGTACGGCACCGCCGTCTGCGCCACCAGCCCGCCCAGCCCCGCCCCCATGGCCAGCCGCAACGCCCGGAACTTGGCCGAGATCGACCCGTCCGTGACCCGCATGTAGGTGTCGCCCCGCTCGGGGTCGTGCAGCGTCATGTACGCGACGTCGGTGGCCAGCAACTGCCTGGCCCGGTGCACGATGGCCTCCAGCACGGCGTCGAGGTCGCGCAGCGCCGCCAGGTCGCCGGCCGTGTCGTACAGCGCGGACAGCTCCGCCTCGCGCCTGGCCCGCCGTTTCAGCAGGTCGCGCACCTTGAGCGCCTCGACCTTGGCGCGCTCCAGCTCCTCGATCGCCGCCGCGTCCGCGCCGGCGGCCCTGGCCTGGATGATCGGCCCCTCGAACTCGACCGCGGACGCCTCCCTGGCCAGCAGCTCCAGGAACCGGATGCTCACTAGTGCGCCGTCCAGCCACCGTCCACCGGCAGCGACACGCCGGTGATGAACGCCCCGGCGGGCCCGCACAGGTAGGCGACCAGCTCGGCCACCTCCTCGGGCTCGATCAGGCGCTTGATCGCCGCGGGGGCGAGCATGATGTCCCGTACGACCTCGTCCTCGGGGATGCCGTGCACCTTGGCCTGGTCGGCGATCTGCGCCTCCACCAGCCCGGTGCGCACGTACGCCGGGCAGACGCAGGTCGAGGTCACCCCGTGCGGGGCCCCCTCCAGCGCCACCACCTTGGAGAACCCCTCCAGCGCGTGCTTGGCCGTCGTGTACGCCGACTTGTACGGCGAGGCCCGCAGCCCGTGCACCGACGAGATGTTCACGAACCGCCCCCAGCCCCTGGCGTACATGCCGGGCAGCACCCGGCGCGCGATCAGGAACGGCGCCTCCACCATCACCTTGAGCATCGTGGCGAACACCTCGGGCGGGAACTCCTCGATCGGCGCCACGTGCTGGAACCCGGCGTTGTTCACCACGATGTCCACCGGCTCGTCGGGCAGCGCCGCCACGAAGCCGGGCTCGCTCAGATCGGCCACCACCGCGGCGCCGCCCACCTCGGCGGCCACCTTCTCGGCGGACTCGGCCCGCAGGTCCACGACCAGCACCCTGGCCCCGGCCGCGGCCAGCCGCCGCGCGCACGCCGCCCCGATGCCGCCCCCGGCCCCCGTCACCAGCGCGGTGCGCCCCGTCAGCTCCTTCGCCATACCTCGCCACCCTAAGCGCTCGCCCGGCCGCGACGCATGGGTGCGGGCGACATAGATGGCTGGCCGCCTATGTGGATCAAGCGCGTCTGCTATGGTGAGGGCATGATCGCGTATTCGTCCCAGTGGTGGCCCGCCTCCTAGGCGGACCTCCGGCGATACGCGCACGGCCGCCTCGACGAGGCGGCCGTCACCGTTGCAGTGGGTGCCCCCCGTCGAGCACAGACACGAAGGGGCACTCATGACCACCACCTGGCCACGGATCCTCACCACGCTGCTCGACGGCACCTCGCTCACCGCCCGCCAGGCCACCTGGGCGATGGACCAGATCATGTCCGGCATGGCAACCGACGCCCAGATCGCCGCGTTCGCGATCGCGCTGCGCGCCAAGGGCGAGAGCGTGGCCGAGGTCGCGGGGCTGGCCGACGGCATGCTCGCCAGGGCCTCGGCGATCCGCGTGCCCGGCGACCCCGTCGACCTGGTCGGCACCGGCGGCGACCGCGCCAACACCGTGAACATCTCCACCATGGCCGCCATCGTGACCGCCGCCGCCGGGGCCAAGGTGGTCAAGCACGGCGGCCGGGCCGCCTCCTCCATGGCGGGCGCCGCCGACGTGCTCGAAGCGCTCGGCGTGGTCATCGACCTGCCGCCCGCCGCCGTGGTGCGGGTGGCGGACGAGGTGGGCATCACGTTCTGCTTCGCGCCCGCGTTCAACCCGGCGCTGAGACGCACCTCCCAGCCGCGCCGCGAGCTGGGCGTGCCCACGGTCTTCAACTTCCTGGGGCCGCTCACCAACCCCGCCCTGCCCTCCGCGCAGGCCGTCGGCGTCTTTCACCCGACCATGGCCCCGACCATCGCGGGCGTGCTGGCCGAGCGCGGCTGCTCCGCGCTCGTCTTCAGGGGCGACGACGGGCTCGACGAGCTGACCACCTGCGGCCCCTCGACGATCTGGGTCGTACGCAGGGGCAGGGTCACGCGTACCGGCTTCGACCCGCTCGACCTGTCGATCCCCCGGGCCCGCACCGAGGACCTGCGTGGCGGCGACGCGCGGCACAACGCCGGCGTGGCGCGGGCCGTGCTCTCCGGAGAGCAGGGCCCCGTGCGCGAGGTCGTCCTGCTGAACGCGGCCGCCGCCCTGGTGGCCGCCGACGGCACCCCGCCGGCGGCCGAGATCACGGCCGCGCTGGCGGCCGGCTACAAGCGGGCCGCCGACGCCGTCGACTCCGGTGCCGCGCTCTCCCTGCTCACCCGCTGGGCCGACGCCACCCGGCGGGCCGCCGCCGGGACGGTCAGGGCCTAGTCATGGACAGCACGTCGAGTGCGGCGTCGAGCTGCTCCTCCGTGAGCTTTCCCGCCGCCACGTGGCCGCGCTCGATGACGACCTCCCTGATCGTCCTGCGCTCGGCCAGGGCCTGCTTGGCGATCTTCGCCGCCTCCTCGTAGCCGACGTACTTGTTCAGCGGGGTGACGATCGACGGGGACGACTCGGCGTACTCGCGCAGCCGCTCGACGTTGGCCGTGATGCCGGCGACGCAGCGGTCGGCGAGCAGGCGGGAGACGTTCGCCAGCAGCCTGATCGACTCCAGGATGTTGCGCGCGATGAGGGGCAGCTGCACGTTCAGCTCGAAGTTGCCCGACGCGCCGGCGAACGTGATCGCCGCGTCGTTCCCGATCACCTGGGCCGCGACCATGGCCGTGGCCTCGGGGATCACCGGGTTGACCTTGCCCGGCATGATCGACGAGCCCGGCTGCAGGTCGGGCAGGTTGATCTCGCCGAGCCCCGCGCGCGGCCCCGAGCCCATCCAGCGCAGGTCATTGGCGATCTTGGTGAGCGAGACCGCGACCACCTTGAGCTGCCCCGACAGCTCCACGATCGAGTCCTGCGCGCCCTGGGCCTCGAAGTGGTCGGCGGCCTCCTGGAACGGGATGTCCGTCGCCTCGCGCAGCTTGGCGATGGCCTCCTGGGCGAAGCCCGGCGGCGTGTTGATGCCCGTGCCCACGGCCGTGCCGCCCAGCGGCAGCTCCAGCACGTGCTCCAGGGCCGCCGAGACGCGCACGACGCCGTGCTCGACCTGCGTGGCGTACCCGCCGAACTCCTGACCCAGCGTCACCGGCGTCGCGTCCATCAGGTGCGTACGCCCCGACTTCACCACGCCGTCGAACTCGATCGCCTTCTCCCTCAGCGCCTGCGCCAGGTGCCTGAGCGAGGGCAGCAGGTGGAAGGTCACCTCGGTGGCCGCCGCCACGTGGATCGAGGTGGGGAACACGTCGTTGGACGACTGCGAGGCGTTCACGTGGTCGTTGGGATGCACGGGACGGCCCAGCCGCTCCTCGGCCAGCGTCGCGATCACCTCGTTGGCGTTCATGTTGGACGAGGTGCCCGAGCCGGTCTGGAAGACGTCGATCGGGAAGTCGGCGTCGTGCTCGTTCTCCGCCACGTCGGCGGCGGCCTGCGCGATCGCCTCGGCCAGGTCCTTGTCGATCACGCCGAGCTCGCCGTTGACCTCGGCCGCCACCGCCTTGATCAGGCCGAGCGCGGCGATGTGCGACGGCTCCAGGGGCCGGCCTGAGATCGGGAAATTCTCCACTGCCCGCTGGGTCTGCGCGCGCCACTTGGCGCCAGCCGGCACGCGTACCTCGCCCATCGAGTCATGTTCGATCCGGAACTCACTCATGACTTCCAGTCTGACCCACGGCGGTCTGAACGGCCCGGAGGCACCCGCCTCAGCTCGAGAACAGGGCCACGATGAGTACGGCGATCACCACGGCCGCCGCTGCCGCCACCGCCATGAGCACCAGCATGCCGTTGCGGTTGCCCGCGGGGCGCTTCTCCTCCGGCGGGCCCGCGATCGCGAACAGGTCCGTGCCCAGGCCGTGCCCGCCGAACTGCTGCCCCTGGAGGCTCTGCTGATGGGGCAGCTGCGGCGGGGGTCCGGACTGCGGCTGGGGCTGGCCGGGCGGGGGAGCGGGCACCGGATAGACCTGCTGGCCGGGGGATCCCTTCGGGATGCGGGTCGTCGCGAAGGAGCCCTCGTCGGCGGGGCGCTGCGGCCTTCCGCCCTGCTCCTGCGCCCCGGGGAACGGGCCCTTGGGGCGCGAGATGCTGACCGTCCGCTCGGGGTCGTAGTCGCCCTCGGTACCTGGGGCCTGGCCCGCGTTCGGGGCGAAGGGCTGCTGCCCCTGCCCGTGGCCGCCGCCGGCGGCCTGCGGCACGGTCGGCGCGTTCGGCCCGTGCGCCGGCCCCTGCGGGCCAGCCGCGTGCGGGCCTGTGGGGGCGCCGGGTCCCGGGGCAGGCCGCGGTCCCGCCGGACCGCCGGGTCCCGCCGCGGGCTGCGGCCCTGAGTGGCCGCCGGCTCCCGGCGCGGGCTGCGGCCCTGACTGGCCGCCGAATCCCGGGGCAGGCTGCGGCCCTGAGGGGCTGCCACGTCCGGGCGCCGACTGCGGCCCTGGCGCGGGCTGAGCCCCTGACGGGGTGCCCGGGCCCTGGGCGCCCGCCGGGCGCTGTCCGGGCGGCGTGTGGGCGGCAGGGGGCCCGCTGAAGGCGTTCGGCCCGGTGGGTGCCTGAGGCCCGCTCATGCCCTGCATCGCGTGCCCCACACCGGAGGCCCCCGGCCCACCGGCGGGCACCGGGCCGCGGCCCTGAGGCCCGCCGGGTCCCTGCCCAGGAGGTCCGTAGGGCGGCTGGCCGGCCGGGCGCTGGGCGCCTGGGGCCGGGTTCTCGGGGGTGGCGAACGGATCGGGCAAAGCGGCCTCCTGCGCCATAAGAGCCTCGGCCGTCAGCACCGGCATCTCGCTCGTGGGGGTGTCGGCGACCATGCGCAGCAGGGTCTCCGCCTTGGCAGCGTTCAGCCGCTGCCGGTAGTCCTTGTTCAGCAGCCCGTTCAGCACGGGCCTGAGCTGCCCCGCCTGCGTGGGCGGGTCGGCGCTCTCGGTGAGCAGCGCCGCCAGCGTCTCCGCGATCGTGGACCGCTCGTACGCCGGCCGCCCCTCGACGGCGAAGTAGAGCGTGGCGCCGAGCGACCAGATGTCGGACTCGGGGCCGGTGTACTCACCCCTGGCGCGTTCCGGCGCGGTGTAGCCGGGCGAGCCGATCACCATGCCGGTCTTGGTCAGCCGGGAGTCACCCTCGGCCTTGGCGATGCCGAAGTCGGTCAGCACCACGCGCCCGCTCTCGGTGATGAGCACGTTGCCGGGCTTGACGTCGCGGTGGGTGATGCCCTGGGCGTGCGCCGCGCGCAGGGCCCCGAGCAGGTCCACGCCGATCTCGGCCACCAGCCGCGGCGGCAGCGGCCCCTCCTCCTCGATGACCTGCTCCAGCGAGCGGGCCTCGATGAGCTCCATGATGATCCACGGGCTGTTGTCCTGGATCAGCACGTCATGGATGGAGGCCACGGAAGGGTGGCTGATCCGGGAGGCGATGCGGCCCTCGCGCACCATACGTTCGCGCAGCTCGGCCCGCTGTTCCTCGGTGAGACCCGGGTCCTGGCGGATTTCCTTGACCGCCACCTCGCGCCCGAGCGCGCGGTCGCGGGCCCGCCACACGGTGCCCATCGTGCCCCGCCCGAGCGGGGTGATGAGCTCGTAGCGCTCCGCGAGCAGGCGTGTCTGCTGTTCCGGCATGAGAAGAAGATATCGATTCTCGCTTGGGAAGTGCTTTACCCTCGCTTGCGAAGTTCTCTTGGCCAGAACCGCCGAGGAAGGCACAACTTTATCACCGTCGCTTTGAAACGGGCATAAGCCGACGGCGCCGGACGCGGTTCGACCCGCTTCCTGTGCACGCCCTCGCCTGGTTTGCGTTCCTGCCGGGGCGAGGGCACGTTCACGGAGCCCGCCGGCGGATCCGCCCTGTGCAGCCCGCGGTGCGCGGGCCTGCGCACGAAAGGGGGCTGCGGGATCGTGATCGACGGCGAGGGGCGGGCCGGCCTGCGCGGAGTCAGCGGCTCCTCCGCCGAGCCGCCCGCGGCGACCCTGGTCAGCATGAGCGAGGCGCGCACGGAGTCGAGCCTGGTCGCGGGGTCGATCCTGAGCAGCGCGTCGAGCACGGGCGCCAGCGGGCCCGCCTTGGTCATCGGGATCGGCTCGCCGCTGGTCAGTGCCGCGAGCGCGGCGGCGGCCGTACGCCTGCCGTGCAGGCCCCTGCCCTCGACGGCGGTGTAGAGGGTCGCGCCGAGCGACCACAGGTCGCCGGCGGGGCTGGCCTTCGAGCCGAGCACCCGCTCGGGAGCGATGTAACCGGCGGACCCGAGAACGATGCCCGCCTGGGTGATGGAAACGTCACCCTCGAGTGCGGCCAGGCCGAAGTCGGTGAGCACCGCGCGGTCCTCCGTCACCAGCACGTTGCTCGGCTTCACGTCGCGGTGCAGGATGCCCTTGGCGTGCACGGCGCGCAGCGCCCCCAGGATCTGCCGGCCGATCTCGGCGGCCTTGCGCGGGTGGAGCGGTCCTTCCTCCTGGATGAGCTGCTCCAGGGACTTGGCCCGCAGCAGCTCCATCACGATCCACGGCCGGTCGTCCTCGGTGACCACGTCGAAGACGGTGATCACCGACGGGTGCGCGACCATCGCGGTCGCCCGGCCCTCGCGCTCGGTGCGCGCGCACAGCTCGGCACGCAGCTCCTCGTCGAGGACCGTGGGCAGCCGTACTTCCTTGACCGCCACGTCCCGGTCGAGCAGCTCGTCATGTGCCCGCCAAACGGTGCCCATGCCGCCGCGACCAACCGGCTCCACGAGCCGATAGCGCGCGGCGAGTAGGTAACCGGAGGGCGCACGCATGCCAGGCAGCTTACCTATTTGTGTAAACCGACCAGTAGAGGCGGGGCCGATAATTTGTTGCGAACTTAAGTCAAGCCGCCTGACTCGTCACGTCAGCAAACGTCCTGGCCACATCATCCCAGTTGATGAGGCCCCGCAGTTTCTCCGCGTGATCCGGACGGGCGCGTCGCGATACCGAAGGTAGTACGCCTGCCCCGGTGCGTCGAACACGAGCGGCGGCGTGGTGTTCTCCCATCGGTCACGGTTCAGTGACGGGCTCGCGGCCCGCGGCTCCCGGGCCCGCCCGGGCTCCCGCGCGCGGGCAGGTTCGCGCCGCCCGCGCGAGCGCTTTACCCGCGACCACTCTCCGCGCGTTTCCGCAGCTCATGTGCCGTTTGTGTCGATCGGCACAACGACAGGCCGAAAATTTGTGCATGATGCCTGGTAGGGGACATTCAGGCGTACGGCAGGCTGACTGACAGGAACCACGGGGCGCCGTCAGCGACTTGTAAGGGTGCCGTAAGGGGACGGGGGCATGGTTAGGACCAGGAAAGAAGGCCGAACGCCCTCGCTGACCGTCATCCAGGAAACTGTCGGTGCCGAACGTCAGACTGAGAGCAGAACGCCCGAGGGTCCCACCGATGAAGTCAGACCACTAAGGACGTGATGAGGATGCGCCAGATCCAGGTTCGCCGCCGGCCGAAGAAGCCGACCAGAGCCGCACTGGACCTCCGCACACCGTCAGGGCGCACGCTGCCCTTTTGAAGACCCGCAACCCGGAGCGCAATCTGAGAGGTGCGCCATGTGCAGTCACAAGCCCGTTTGCCCCAGTGCCGACTCCCCCGACCGCGAGCGGTCGCACGTCATCTCGGCCCACCCCGACCAGGGCTGGAGCCTTCTCTGCAACGGCGTCGTGCTGTTCGATGACACCGGTCTGCTGCTGCCCGACGGCTCCGTCGTGGCACCGCACCGGGCCCCGGTGGCCGCATGAGCATCTCCCCGATCACCGGGCCCGGCGCAGGGCGGGACGCGCCGCCGCCCGGCGCGGCCGATCCCGCCGGCCGGCCTGACCGCGCGGCCGCCGCCGCCCCTCCTGCACCTGCCTGTCAGGCGCCCGCAGGCGCCTGACTCCCCGGCGCCGGCGTCAGCGGCGGCCGATGGACAGGACCGGGCCGGTCCTGTCGGTGAAGAAGTCGTCCCCCTTGTCGTCCACGACGATGAACGCGGGGAAGTCCACCACCTCGATCTTCCACACCGCCTCCATCCCCAGCTCGGGGTACTCCAGCACCTCCACCTTCTTGATGCAGTCCTGCGCCAGCCGCGCCGCGGGCCCGCCGATGGACCCCAGGTAGAAGCCGCCGTACTGCTGGCAAGCCTCGGTGACCTGCTTGGACCGGTTCCCCTTGGCCAGCATCACCATCGACCCGCCCGCCGCCTGGAACCGCTCCACGTACGAGTCCATGCGCCCGGCCGTCGTCGGCCCGAACGAGCCCGACGCGTAACCCTCGGGCGTCTTGGCAGGACCGGCGTAGTAGACGGCGTGGTCCTTGAGGTACTGCGGCATCTCGCCACCGTTGTCCAGCAGTTCGGCGATCTTGGCGTGCGCGATGTCGCGGGCGACCACCAGCGGGCCCGACAGGGACAGGCGGGTCTTGACCGGGTACTTGGTGAGCTCGGCGAGGATCTCGGGCATCGGCCGGTTGAGGTCGATCGCGACCACGTCGTCCGACAGGTGCTCGTCGGTGGTCTCGGGCAGGAAGCGGGCCGGGTCGGTCTCCAGCTTCTCCAGGAACACCCCCTCCGGCGTGATCTTTGCGAGGGCCTGGCGGTCGGCGGAGCAGGACACGGCGATGGCGACCGGGCAGGAGGCCCCGTGCCTGGGCAGGCGGATGACGCGCACATCGTGGCAGAAGTACTTGCCGCCGAACTGCGCCCCGATGCCCAGCTTCTGCGTCAGCTCGAAGACCTTGGCCTCCATCTCCAGGTCCCTGAACCCGTGCCCGGACGGCGAGCCCTCCGTGGGGATCGAGTCGAGGTAGCGGGCGCTGGCGTACTTGGCGGTCTTGAGGGCGTACTCGGCGGAGGTGCCGCCCACGACGACGGCCAGATGGTACGGCGGGCAGGCCGCCGTGCCGAGCGAGCGGATCTTCTCCTCCAGGAAGGCCATCATGCGCTTCTCGTTGAGCACGGCCTTGGTCTCCTGGTACAGGAACGACTTGTTGGCCGAGCCGCCGCCCTTGGCCATGAACAGCAGCTTGTACTCGTCGGGGTGCCCGTGGGGGTCCTCGGCGTACAGCTCGACCTGGGCGGGGAGGTTGTCGCCGGTGTTCTTCTCCTCCCACATGGTGATGGGGGCCATCTGGGAGTAACGCAGGTTGAGCTTGGTGTAGGCGTCGTACACGCCGCGCGAGATGTGCTCGGCGTCCTGCCCGTCGGTCAGCACGTGGCGGCCGCGCTTGCCCATGACGATGGCGGTGCCGGTGTCCTGGCACATCGGCAGCACGCCGCCGGCCGAGATGGAGGCGTTCTTCAGCAGGTCGAGGGCGACGAAGCGGTCGTTGCCGCTGGACTCGGGGTCGTCGACGATCTTCCTGAGCTGGGCGAGGTGCGAGGCGCGCAGGAAGTGCGAGATGTCGTGCACGGCCGTCTCGGTGAGCAGGCGCAGCGCCTCGGGGTCGACTTCGAGGAACGTACGCCCGGCCGCCTCGACCTTCCGCACCCCCTCCGAGGTGATCAGCCGGTATTCCGTCTCGTCGGCTCCAAGCGGCAGCAGGTCGGTGTAGTCGAACTCGCCCATGTCCATCCTTTCGGTCGCACAAGAGATTACGCGCACCGATAGGAGGGGAGGGCCGTCAGGCCTCGGACGGCCGCACCGCCGCCCGCGCGCCCGCGCGTTCCGCGCTCAGGCCGATCAGGATGCCGGCGACCACCAGGCCGGCGCCCAGCAGGTCGTACGCGGTCGGCATGGCCACCCCGAGCACGGCCCCCGTGACGATGGCCGCCACCGGGATGAGCCCCGCGAACAGCCCGGCCCGCCCGGGCCCCAGCTTGGGCAGCGAGGTGTACCAGAGGAAGAACGCCACCACGGTCACCACGACCGCCAGGTAGGCGAACCCGAGCGCCTCGGCCAGCGTCGGCACCCTGAGCATGCCCGTCCCCGCGTCGGCCAGCCCGACCACCGCCAGCATGGGCACGGCCAGCGTCGTCGAGTACGCCGACACCCGGATCGGCCCCAGCTTCGGCAGCAGGGGGATCGCCAGCAGGGAGAAGCTCACCTCGCCCACCAGCGCGCCCAGCGCCCACAGCAGGCTCTCCTGGGTGCCGCTGCCGAGCCCAGTGGCCAGCGTCGCCCCCGCCACCACCACGCCGGCCCCGACCAGCAGCCGGGGCGCGGGCCGCCCGCCCGCCAGCGCCAGGGCCAGCGGCACGGTGCCCAGCACGGTGCCCACCAGCGCCGGCCCCGAGGCGCGGGTGGACTCCACCACGGCCACGTTGAAGAACACCAGGCCCAGCAGCGTCAGCCCGAGCAGGCAGAGCGACTCGCGCCACGTCATGCGGACGAACCGAAGGCCGAGCACTCTCGTTATGACAAGCAGGATGACCGAAGCGACGAGATACCGGACCGCCTGGCCGCCGTATATGGGGTATGCGCCGACCAGTCCGGAGACCCCCGCCAGCGTCCCGACCAGGAACATGGCCGCGGCGGCGCCCACGATGCCGTTTTTCATGCCGTTTCTCATGCGAAGGATGCTAGGGAGACAATGGTTCGCACAAACAGTCCAATGTCCCGCCGGGAGACAGGACCAATATGGCAGACCTTCATATCCAGATAAATCGCGGAAAGGGGGGCATCGCCGGGCAGATCGCGGCTGAGCTGCGCGCCTCCATCCGGGGCGGCCGGCTCACGCCGGGCACCCGCCTGCCCGCCACCCGCGACCTCGCCACCGACCTCCAGGTCTCCAGAGGGGTGGTCGTGGAGGCGTACGAGCAACTGGTCGCCGAGGGCTTCCTGGTCTCCAGGGTGGGCGCCGGCACCCGGGTCACCCCCAAGAACGCCACCCGCGCCGCCCCGGGGCCGCGCGGCTCCGCCCCCGCCAGGCCCGATCCGGTCCGCCGGGCGCCGAGCGCCCAGGCGTCTCCCCCGCACTACGGTCATCGCCCCACCTCCCCCGACCTCGGCCACTTCCCCCGTGAACGCTGGCTCGCGGCCGTAAGGCACGTCCTGACCACCGTACCCTCGGACGCCCTCGATTACGGGGACCCCGGCGGCGTGCCCGAGCTGCGCGAAGAGCTGGCCGCCTACCTCAGGCGGGTCAGGGCGGCCGACGTGCGGCCCGAGCACCTGATCATCGTCGGCGGCGTGGCGCAGGGGCTGAGCCTGGCCCTGCACGTGCTGGCCCAGCAGCGCTCGCTTCGGCTGGCCGTGGAGGACCCGACGAGCCACCGGCAGGTGCCGCTGCTGCGCAGGGCGGGGGCGCACCTGGTGCCGGTGCCGGTGGACGAGCAGGGCCTCGACGTGCGCAGGCTGAGCGGGGACGCCGTGCTGGTGACGCCCGCCCACCAGTTCCCGACCGGGGTGGTGCTCTCTCCGGAGCGCCGGGCCGCGCTGATGGAGTGGGCGTACGCGGGGCGCCGGATCGTCCTGGAGGACGACTACGACGCCGAGTTCCGCTTCGACCGCGACCCCGTCGGCTGCCTCCAGGGCCTGGCGCCCGACAGGGTGATCCTCTCCGGCAGCGTGAGCAAGGCCCTGGCGCCCGGGCTGCGGCTCGGCTGGGTGGCCGCGCCGCCCGACCTGGCCGAGGCCATCCGGCGGGCGCGGGGCGAGCTCGACCTGGGCTCGCCGGTGATCGAGCAGTACGCGCTGGCCCACTTCCTGCGTACCGGGGGCTACGACAAGCACCTGCGGCGCATGCGCAGGGAGTACCGGCGCCGCCGGGACGCCCTGGTCGAGGCGCTGGCCGAGCAGCTGCCGGAAGTCCGGGTCAGGGGCATCGAGGCCGGGCTGCACGTGTACCTGGAGCTGCCCAGGGGGTGGGACGAGTCGCGTACCGTGCTCGCCGCCCTCCAGCTCGGCCTGTCCGCGGAGCCGGTGGGGCCGATGCGGGAGCTGCCGGGGCCGGCGGCCGTGGTGGTGGGGTTCGCGCGGCTGCCCCCGCACAAGGCGGCCGAGGCCGTACGCGGGTTGAAGGTCCGCATGTCAGGACAAACTGTTGACTGAGGGAGAAGTGCTCGCTTAGAAAGAGAGCCGGACGAGCGAACGGGAGGCGCCATGCGGGTGGGACTGCTGGGGCTGGGCAGGATCGGGGCCTTCCACGCCGCGACCCTGGCCGCGCATCCCCTGGTGGACGAGCTGATCGTGAGCGATCCCGTACACACCTCGCCGCACGGGAGGCCGGGCGACGCGTTCGAGGCGGACGCCGTCGTCATCGCCACCCCGACCAGCACCCACGCGGAGCTGATCATGAAGGCGTGCCGGCTGGGCATCCCGGTCTTCTGCGAGAAGCCGGTGGCGGGCACGGTGGCCGACACCGTCAAGGTGCTGGAGGCCGGTGCGGGCAACCGGGTGCAGATCGGGTTCCAGCGCAGGTTCGATCCCGGTTACGTGGCTGCGGCGCACGCGCTCAGGGCCGGCGAGCTGGGCGAGCTGCACCGCGTGCACCTGGTCACGGCCGATCCGGCGCCGCCGCCCGCCGCGTACATCCCGCTGTCCGGCGGCCTCTTCCGCGACTGCCACATCCACGACTTCGACATCCTGCGCTGGGTGACCGGCCGGGAGGTCGTGTCAGTCTACGCGAGGGGGGCCAACCGCGGCGCCGCGTTCTTCGCCGAGGCGGGCGACGTGGACAACAGCGCCGCGCTGCTGACGCTGGACGACGGCACGCTGGCCACCCTGCAGGGCTCGCGCTACAACGGCGGCGGGTACGACGTGCGCATGGAGCTGGCGGGCACCAGGCGCACGCAGGCCGTCGGCCTCGGCCCGCGAGCCCCGCTGCACACCACCGAGGGCCCGTCCGGCCTGGAGCCGCCCTGGCCGGACTTCGTGGCCCGCTTCGAGACCGCCTACCGCGCGGAGCTGGACGCCTTCCTGCGCAGCGACCGGAGCCCGTGCTCGATCGAGGACGCGCTGGAGGCCCTCTACGTGGCCGAGGCCGCCGACCTGTCGCTGCGCGAGGGCCGTCCCGTCGAGGTCGCGGAGGTACGGCACTAGCGTCAGGTCGCGGCGGGGGCGTGGAGGTGCGGCGCCGGCCTCAGGTGGCGGCGGGGGCGCGCTTGGGCTCGAAGCCCGGGGCCAGCGCGATGATCGCGGCGGCCAGCACCAGCGGCGCCGCGAACGCCACCCGCATGTCGGCCGCGTCCGCGATGCCACCCACCAGGGCGGCTCCGACGATGAAGCCGACGTAGTTGAAGAGGTTCACGCGGGCGATGGCCACGCCGGTGCCCGCCGGGTCGAGCTTGCCCGCCGCCGAGAACGACTGCGGCGCCACCACCGCCAGCCCCACGCCCGTGAGCCCGAACGCGACGATGCCCAGCGGCTGCGTCGGGGCCAGCACCACGCCGAGGAACCCGAGCGTGGCGATCACGCCGCCGATCCTGACGATGGCCGCGGGGCCGTACCGCCGGACGGCGAAGTCGCCGCCGAGCCTGACGGCCAGCGTGGTCGCCTGGTACGCGGCGTAGGCCAGCGGGATCACGGCGGGGCTCGCGGCGAGCACGTCCTTCATGAAGACGGTGTTGAAGTTGGACACGGCGGCGTCGCCGACGTACAGGAAGCCCATGGCCAGGCAGAGCGGGATGATCGGCCGCCACGGGAAGCGGCCGGCGACGGCCGTGCCCTCGGCCTCGACCTTCTCCTCCTCGCGCGTGCACAGGTCCCGCCCGGCGTAGAGCGAGCCGGCCACCGCGAGGACCATGGGCAGGGCCATGACCACCGGCAGCGGCAGCCCGGCGGCTCCCGACGCCCACAGCGCCGCGGCCAGGCTGAACACGCTCCACACGCAGTGGAACCCGTTCAGCACCTCCACGCCGTACCTGCGCTCGACGGCCACGCCCTGCATGTTCATGCCCGCGTCCACCGCGCCGACCGCCACCCCGAACAGCAGCAGCACCGGCAGCAGCAGCGGCACGTTCGGCGCGAGCCCGGCCAGCACCACCGCGCCGGCCACCACCGGCTGGGCGATCCGCAGCAGCAGCTTGCTGCCGAACCGGGCGGCGAACGCGCCCGCCGCCACGCTGCCGACCCCCGCGAACACGGGCACGACCAGCAGCAACATCGTCAGCGAGCCCTCGTCGAGCCCATGCTTGGCCTGAAGGTTGGCGACCTGGATGAGCAACGAGGCGAAGGAGAGGCCCTGCACGGCGTAGACGACGTACGTGGCGACGCGGGCCTGGCGATCACGTGCGGACGGCACAGCGGCCTCCTGATCGGGGGGGGGGAATCAAACGTGAGGCGCGGTCAGGTTAACGGCTGCCCAAGGCCCTCCGCCAGGGGCGAGATAGGCTGCCGCGCGTGAGACGGGGCTACGCGACCGGTGCGGCGCGCAGGGAGCGCATCCTGGCCACCGCGCTGCTGGAGTTCGCCGAGCACGGCTACCGGGGCGCGTCGCTGGCCCGCATCGCCGAGCGTGCCGAATTGTCACAGGCCGGGCTGCTGCACCACTTCAGGAACAAGGAGCTGCTGCTCGTCGCCGTCCTCGACTACCGCGACGAGCTGGACGTGCGCAGGTTCGACCTGGAGCCGTCCGGCGGGATCGGCGCGCTGCGCGCCCTGGCCGCGGTCGTCGAGCACAACTCCCGGGTGCCGGGCCTGGTCCAGCTCTTCTCCGTGATCAGCGGCGAGGCCGTGACGCCCGGCCACCCCGGGCACGACTGGGCCAGGCGGCGCTACCGGCGGCTGCGCGCGATGATGGCGGCGGCGCTGCGCAAGGGTGTCGAGCTGGGCGAGTTCAGGGCGGGGCTCGACGCCGAGGCGCACGCCGACCGGCTGATCGCCATGATGGACGGCCTGCAGACACAGTGGCTGATCGACCCGGACCGGGTGGACATGGCGGCCGTCTTCCAGGGCTACGTGGACGACCTCATCGCCACGCTGCGCCCCTGAGCGGCGGGCGCCGGCACGTCCTCCAGGCGCTTGGCCGCGGCCCACACGCCGAGCGCCAGCAGCGCCGCCACCTCGGTGACGGCCATCCCCCGCTCCACCAGCCCCAGCGGCATGACGCGGTACCACGGCAGCCCGTTGCCGGCCCCGACGAGCATCACCGCGCCGATGCCGGCCACCCACAGCACCGAGCAGATCCCCAGCCCGAACGCCGCCAGCGTGGCCTTCGACCGCTCCTTGTGCCGCCACGGCCTGGCGATGATCACGGCGGCCAGCGGCAGGCAGAGGAAGGCCACGAAGCTGCCCACCCGGTGGATGCTGCCGCTCAGGCTCGGCCCGACCGACCAGTCGTGCTTCTCGAACCAGGCCGTGAGGAACAGCCCGACGCTCCAGCCCAGCAGCGCGATGCTGCCGAAGATCCCGGCCAGCCGCTTGCGCGCCAGCGACACGCCGATGGCCAGCGAACCCGCCGCCAGCAGCCCCACCCCGAGCCCGAATATCCATCCGTCGGGGCCCAGGCCGTGCTCGCTGATGGTCCTTCTGAACGGGTTCGTCTCGTCGAGGTTCGTCAGGTCGAGGCCCAGGATGACCATGCTGCCCGTGCCTGCCGCGCCGAGACCCCACCGCGCCGGTTGATGCACGCACACCTCCCTCTACCGGGATACCTTTGCCGGGATAACGGCGATGCGCGCGCGTAGATTCCTAAGAAATTCGTGAGAAAGCCGCTCAGCCGAGCGCCTGCCTGATCAGGTCGTCACGCGGCACCGGCTGCTCAACCGCCACGCCGACGTGAACGAGAACCTGGCGGAGGAGATGGCCGGTCTCCTGGCCAGAATCCGCCGACACCGGGTCATTCGGCACGAGCGAACAGGGCGAGAGCCAGATATCGTCAGAAGTGTGAACGAACGCGCGGGATCGTGGTTGCCCAAGCTGCAGGAAGTCGGCGAGCGGCTGGCCGAGGAATGGGTGTCCGCTCGCCGTCCCCCGGCCTCCGACGACGTGCCGCAGCCGCACGAGCTGCGCGCGTCCGACGCCGACCGCGAACGCATCGCCCAGGTGCTCCAGGACGCCCACGCCGACGGCCGGCTCACCCTGGACGAGCTGGAGGAACGGCTCGGCGTGCTCTACTCCGCGCGCACGCTCGGCGAGCTGGCCGCGCTCACGACCGACCTGCTGCCCCCCGACCAGCAGCCGCTCAACCTCGACGGCCGGCCGGTCTCGGCCATCTTCAAGCAGGAGCAGCGGGGCGGGCGCTGGGTGGTGCCGGCGGAGCTGGGCGTGACGGCCATGTTCGGCACGACGAAGCTCGACTTCCGCGACGCGATCCTGCAGAACCGGCGGATCATCATCAACGCCACCCTCGTCTTCGGCGGGCTGGAGATCCACGTGCCGGAAGGGCTCGAGGTGATCAGGGTCGCCAAGGACAAGACGGTCCGCCTGACCAAGCAGCCCACCGAGCCGGGAGCGCCGGTGGTCGAGGTGCGCACGACGAACTTCGCGGGCGAGGTCAAGGTCAAGGAACCGCCCCGCCGCAAGCGCCGCCGCTGACCGCCCCTACCCCGCCGTGTCGAAGTTGATCGCGCTGTACGCGCGCAGCTTCCACAGCTGGTGCTCGCTGTCGATCTTGCGGATGGTGCCGGACCTGCCGCGCATCACCAGCGACTGCGTCACCGCGGAGCCGGCGCGGAACCGTACGCCCTGCATGAGCTCGCCGTGCGTGATCCCGGTCGCGGCGAAGAACACGTCGTCGGACCTGACCAGGTCGTTCGTCGTGAGCACCTGACCGAGGTCGTGCCCGGCCTCGACGGCCTTGGCCCGCTCCGCGTCGTCGCGCGGCCACAGCCTGCCCTGGATCACCCCGCCCAGGCACTTGAGCGCGCACGCCGCCACGATGCCCTCGGGCGTGCCGCCGATGCCCAGCATCAGGTCGATGCCGGTGCCCGCGCGGGCCGCCATGATCGCGCCCGCCACGTCGCCGTCGGTGATGAACTTGATCCGCGCGCCCGTCTCCCTGATCTCCTTGACCAGCCGCTCGTGCCTGGGCCGGTCGAGCACGACCACGGTCACGTCGGACGCCGAGCAGTGCTTGGCCCTGGCCACGGCGTTGATGTTCGCGGCCACGGGGGCCTCGATGTCCACCACGTCGGCCGCCTCCGGGCCGGTGACCAGCTTCTCCATGTAGAACACGGCCGACGGGTCGTACATCGAGCCGCGCTCGCTGACCGCGATCACCGACACCGCGTCGGGCATGCCCAGCGCCGTCAGCCGCGTGCCGTCGATGGGGTCCACCGCCACGTCGCAGTCGGGGCCGCTGCCGTCGCCGACCTGCTCGCCGTTGTACAACATGGGGGCGTGGTCCTTCTCGCCCTCGCCGATCACGACCACGCCGTTCATCGACACGGTGCTGATGAGCTGGCGCATGGCGTTCACGGCCGCGCCGTCCGCGCCGTTCTTGTCACCCCTGCCGACCCAGCGGGCGGCGGCCATCGCGGCGGCCTCCGTGACGCGGACGAGCTCCAGCGCCAGGTTTCGATCGGGAGCGTGCTCGCTGGTGGCGAGCGCCGGTGGCACGGAAGTCTGGTCGGACATGATGACGGGCCCTCCTCGTGGGACAACTGCCTCGATCGTAGTTGCCGGTCTCTGCCCGGTCGGAGGCGGTTAATCTGCTTACCGAGAGGATTTGCGTCATACCCTGTGCGCGCCAAGGATCTTGCCTCCACCATGGAGCGTGGCGCCCCCGCCGTGGAGGAGATCCCGTATGAGCCCTGATGTGGAGAATGCGGTGGCCCAGCCGCGTACGTCCGAGCGTGGTGCCGCCACGCGCAGCTCGCTGCTCGCCGCCGCCCGAGAGGTGTTCGTCTCGAAGGGCTTCGCCGAGGCGGGCGTGACCGACGTGGTGGGCAGGGCCGACGCCAGCGTGGGCAGCCTCTACCACCACTTCTCCGGCAAGGCCGACCTGTACCTCACGCTGTGGGAGGAGTTCCAGGCCAGGCAGACGCAGCGGACCAAGCGGGCCGTCCGCACGGCCCGCGGCGACGGCGAGAACGACCCCATGCGCGTGTTCGTCGGCGCCGCCCGCGCGTACCTGGAGGGCTGCCTGGAGGAGCGCGAGCTGGCCGCGCTGTTCCTGCGCGGCGACGGGCCGCCCGGGTTCGACGTGGTGATGCGCGACCGGCTGCGCGTGTGGGCCCAGCGCAACGCGGCCCTGTTCGAGGACGAGCCCGCCCTCGTCGTGGTCGTCACCGGGGCGCTGGCGGCGGCCGTGTCCGAGGTGGTGCGCTCCGGCGACCGCGCGCTGGCCGAGGAGGTGCTGGCCATCATCGGCCGGATCCGCCCGGCCGCTTCCGCGACCACGCCCTCCAGCGGGTAACCTCGCCAACTGTGCGACGGTTCACCCAAGGTCTGTACGGCTACGCGGTAGCCCTCTTCGTCTGCCTCGCGGGCGCCGGGATCTTCCTCCTGGTCACCCCGCAGAGCCGGGAGGAGCACATCCCGCGGCTTGATTACTCCATCACCGTCGCCAACTTCGGCCACACCGTGCCCTTCGGCGTCTGGGCCCCGAGCCAGGACCCGGCAGGCTGGGTGCCCAACAGCAACAGGATCGCCAAGGGCGAGAGCGGCGCGCAGGTCCTCTACCTCGGCTACGCCACCGCCAAGCGCCAGCACGCGATGTTCGCGCAGAGCAACGAGCAGCCCGCGGCCGGCTTCGCCAACCGCATGTCCAACACCGACAAGACGCAAGGCACGCAGCAGATCGGCGGCGTGGCGTGGGAGCAGCGCTTCCGTGAGGACAAGAACCAGCGCTCGCTGGTGCGCGTGCTGCCCGACGTGACGCTCGTCATCACCGGCACGGCCGACTGGACGGAGCTGGGCGAGCTGGCGGCGCGGCTCCAGCAGCGGCCCAAAGGCTGAGGTTGTCGGCCGGCGCGTCTAGGGTGGTGGCCGTGGCAGAGGAATCAGGCGAGAAGAACCCCTCCTACGAGCAGGCTCGCGAGGAGCTGACCGAGGTGGTGCGCCGGCTGGAGACCGGGGGGCTCACCCTGGAGCAGTCGATCGAGCTCTGGGAGCGGGGGGAGAAGCTGGCGGCCGTGTGCGAGGAGTGGCTCCAGGGCGCTCGCGTCAAGCTCGCCGCCGCCATGGCCCGCCGCTCCGACCCTGCCTCCGGCCACTCCAACGACGCGCCCTTCTAGAGGCTATCGGGCAGCGCCCTCTAGACGCTTTCGCGGGCGCGCTCTCGCCCGGCGCTTCCAGAGGCTTTCGCGGGCGCGCTCTCGCCCAGCGCGACGGGCCCCCGCACCGTCGCTCTGGGCTCGCCGGACCGCTCGACCCCTGCGGTGGCCCGCCGGCCGTACAGTCTCCGGCAGTCAGGCGGACGTGCGGTGGAGAGCCACCACCGGGATGCGGCGGGTGGTCTTGGCCTCGTACTCGGCGAAGCCCGGCGCCTGAGCCACCATCCGGGCGTAGAGCTGGTCGCGCTCCGCACCCTCGACGAACTCCGCCTTCACCCCGAACTCCTCCGTCCCGATCTCCGCCGTGGCCTCGGGCGTGGCGCGCAGGTTGTGGTACCAGGCCGGGTGGTTGTCGGCACCGGCGTTGGAGGCGATCACGACGTAACGGTCGCCGTCCGCCAGGTACATGACCGGAGTGGTGACGGACCGGCCGCTCTTGGCCCCCGTGGTGGTGAGCAGCACCAGCGGGGAGCCCTCGAACATGCCGCCGACCCGGCCCTCGTTGGCCCGGAACTCGTCGATGATCTGCTGGTTGAAATCGCTGGGCATCCTCGGCTCCTCAATAATCGGAGAGTTCTCCGGTTGACAGGTTAATCGGAGAACTCTCCGTTTACAACCGGTATGCTGCGCCCGTGCGCGAACGTCGATCGCTGCCCGTCGTCGGGCAGCCCCAGCCGGAGCGGGCCGACGCCGCCCGCAACCGGCAGAAGATCATCGAGGCGGCGGCGCGGATGGTCACCGAGTGCGGCACCGACGAGCTCTCGCTCGACGAGGTCGCCCGCGAGGCGTGCGTCGGCGTGGGCACCGTCTACCGGCGGTTCGGCGACCGTACCGGGCTGCTGCTGGCGCTGATCGACGAGCGGGAGCGGCGGTTCCAGGCGGCGTTCCTGTCGGGGCCGCCGCCGCTCGGTCCGGGCGCGCCCGCCCGCGAGCGGATCGTGGCGTTCCTGCACGCGCTGGTCGATCGCATCCTGGCGGACGAGGCGCTGTTCCTGCTGCTGGAGAAGGGCGGCACGGCCAAGCGCTTCACCGGGCCGTACCGGGTGCACCACATCCACCTCGCCACGCTGCTCGCGCGGGCGTGCCCGGGCGCGGACGCCGCGTACCTGGCCGACGCGCTGCTCGCGCCGGTCAACGCGCACCTGATCGCCTGCCAGCGGGAGGAGCGCGGCATGACGGTCGAGCAGATCAAGTCCGGCCTGGAAGCCCTGGCCGAGGCCGTCACCCGCGCCACACCGTCAGCTTGAGCAGGCCGCCAGCCTGAGCAGGCTGCCGGCCGGGACCGGTCAGGCGTCCGGGTCCTCGGCGCGGACCGTGAGGCGGTCGTCGGTCAGGCGGATGGTCAGCAGGGTGCCGGGCGCGACGTCCTTGGCCAGGCGTATGACCTCGCCCGACGGGTGCTGCACGATGGCGTAGCCGCGTTCCAGCGTGGCGGCCGGGGACAGGGAGACGAGGCGGGCGCGCAGGTGGGCGAGGTCGTCGGCGGCGCGGTCGAGCGAGCCCGACAACGAGCGCCTGGCCCTGTCGCGCAACGCCTCCGCCTGCTCGGCCCGGCGCTCCAGCTCGCGTACGGGGTCGGCCAGCGAGGGCCGCGAGCGTACGGACGTCAGCCAGGACATCTCCCGGTCGAGCCAGCCGCTCATCACCCTGCGCCCGCAGTCGCGGAGCTGGCGCACCAGCGTGAGCTGCTCGCCGACGTCCGGCACGACCTTCTTGGCGGCGTCGGTGGGGGTGGAGGCGCGTACGTCGGCCACCAGGTCGAGCAGCGGGCTGTCCTGCTCGTGCCCGATGGCGCTCACCACGGGCGTACGGCAGGCCGCCACCGCGCGCACGAGCGTCTCGTCGGAGAAGGGCAGCAGGTCCTCCAGGGAACCGCCGCCGCGGGCGACGACAATCACGTCGACCGAGGAGTCGGCGTCCAGCTTGCGCAGCGCCTCCGTGACCTCGGCCACCGCGTACGGCCCCTGGACGGCCACCTCCTCGACCTTGAACCGCACGGCCGGCCAGCGGCGCCGCGAGTTCTCCAGCACGTCGCGCTCGGCCGCCGAGTCGCGGCCGCAGATCAGCCCGATCGTGCCCGGCAGGAACGGCAGCCGCCGCTTCCTGTCGGCGTTGAACAGCCCTTCGGCGGCCAGCAACTGCCTGAGCCGCTCCAGCCTGACCAGCATCTCGCCCACGCCCACCGGGCGCATCTCCAGCGCGGTGAACGCGAACGAGCCCCTGTTGACCCAGAAGTCGGGCTTGACGTGCAGCACCACCCTGGCGCCGTTGGAGGGCCGGGGCACCGTCGCCTCGTAGACGCCGCGCGGGGCGGTGACCCTGGCCGACACGTTGGCGACCGGGTCACGCAGGGTCAGGAACACCGTGCCGCCACGCGCGCTCAGGTCGGTGATCTCTCCCTCGACCCAGACCGTGCCGAGTCTGCCGATCCAGCCGCCCACCATCTGCAGGACCGTGCGGATCGGCAGGGGGGACTCAGGCGTGGTCTTCGAGGTCATGGGGGAAGACTAGTGACCTATTCGCCGGCCTGGAGCTTGGCGAGGCGGTTCTCGAACATCTTGATGACCTCGGGCCGCGCCGTCGTCGCCCGCTCGTACGCGAGGAAGTCGCCGATCTGCTCGGCCGTCTTGCCGCGCATCCTGGCGCGCAGCGAGGCGACGGTCAGCCCGGACCAGCCGGGCAGCGGCTCGGCCAGGTCCACGGCGGCGGCGGGCTCGGGCGCGGCCACCGGCTCAGGGGCGGCGACCGGCTCGGGAGCCGCGGCGGGCTCGGCGGTGGCGGCGGCGGGCTCCGGCGCGGGGGCGGGCTCGGCGGCCTTGGCGGCCTTGGGCTGAGCCTTGGGCTTCCTGGCGGCCTTCGGCTTGGGAGCGGGCGCCTCCACGGCGGGCGTCTCCACGGCGGGCTCGGCCACGGCCTTGGGGGCGGCAGGCGCCACAGCCGCCTCGGGAGCGGCCTCGGGCTCGGCGACGGGCTCCGTGACAGGCTCCGTCTTGCCGGCCGGCTCGGCCTTCTCCGCCGGCTCGGGCTTGGTCGCGGGCGTGAAGATGACCGGGTCCGGCTTGGCCTTGGCGGCGCCGTTGGGCTCGGCAGCGCCGGAGCGCGGAGCGAAGATGACCGGCTCCTTGCGCGCCGGCTTGTCCTCCGAGGTCTCGGCGGGAGCGGCGGCCACCTGGTCGGCGGCGGACGGCCGGGAGTCGTACTCCTCCTCCTCGCGCTCCTGCTTGCCCCCGAGCCCCTTGATGGAGTTCTTCATCCTGTCCACGAGCAGCAACGCCTGCCCGGCGGCGCTGAGCGTGGTCTGGACGACCATGAGCGGCAGGTCCTTCGCCTTCTCCTTGAGCTCGTCCTTGTTGGTGACGGTTCTTGCGATGTTGCGTATCACGTCGCTGAGGGACATGAACGTCTCCCTGGGAGGTCAGTATTGGACGGCTAGTCTGGCGCACCGCGGGCGACCACGCACGCGCGGGCCAGATGACCGCTCCACGTAGCATAGAAAGTATGGAGCCCCAGACCCCCTCATCCCGCCGAGTCCTCGTAGCCAAGCCACGGGGTTACTGCGCCGGAGTCGATCGAGCCGTGGTAGCGGTCGAGAAGGCTCTGGAGCAGTACGGCGCGCCCGTCTACGTCCGCAAGCAGATCGTCCACAACACGCATGTCGTGAAGACGCTCGAGGCCAGGGGCGCCATCTTCGTCGACGAGACCGAGGAGGTGCCGGAGGGGGAGATCGTGGTCTTCTCCGCCCACGGCGTCTCGCCGGCCGTGCACGAGGAGGCCAGGCAGCGCAACCTGCGCACGATCGACGCCACCTGCCCGCTGGTGACCAAGGTGCACAACGAGGCCAAGCGGTTCGCGGCCAAGGACTACGACATCCTGCTGATCGGGCACGAGGGCCACGAGGAGGTCGAGGGCACCTCCGGTGAGGCCCCCGACCACATCCAGCTCGTCGACGGGCTCGACGCGGTCGACAAGGTGCAGGTCAAGGACCCGAGCAGGCTGGTGTGGCTGTCGCAGACCACGCTCTCGGTCGACGAGACCACCGAGACCGTGGCCCGGCTCAAGGAGCGTTTCCCCACGCTGATCGACCCGCCCAGCGACGACATCTGCTACGCCACCCAGAACCGCCAGGTCGCGGTCAAGGAGATCGCCGCCGAGTCGCAGCTCGTCATCGTGGTCGGCTCGGAGAACTCCTCCAACTCCAAGCGGCTGGTCGAGGTGGCCAAGGACTACGGCGCGCAGGCGTCGTACCTGGTGGACAACGCCGACTTCATCCGCGACGAGTGGCTCGACGGCGTCACCACGGTCGGCGTCACCAGCGGCGCCTCGGTGCCGGAAGAGCTGGTCGAGGAGGTGCTGGCGAGGCTGGCCCGGCACGGGTTCGGCGACGTGACGGAGGTGGAGCCGGTGCAGGAGAGCATGCGCTTCGCCCTGCCCCACGAGCTGCGCAAGGACCTGCGCGCCTCCTGACGGCTCAGTCCTCGCCGCGCGGGGTCCCGTACACCTTGGGCTCGAAGTACCCTTCGGGCTCCGGCACGAACGGCTGGCGCGGGCGCGACATCTCCGTGCCCGCCTTCAGCTCCTCCCGCAGCTCCCGTACGTTGTCGCGGAGCCCGCGCCGCCACGCGATGCCCAGCACCAGGGCCGAGCCCGCGAACAGCCACGGCGCGCCCTGCGTCATCGACGTGTAGAGGCCCAGCGCCAGCGACTGCACGATCGACACCGAGCCGAACGCCCGCCCCAGCTCCACGAAGAGCGTGGCGCAGAAGAACACCAGCGGCGGCGTCACCACCAGCGACAGCAGCTCGCGCTGGTTGACCAGCACCACGCCGAGCACGCTGGCCAGCACGAACGCCGCGCCCACGATCTGGTCCACGCCGAACACGGCTGTCAGCACGTAGCCCGCCAGGGTGGCCACCAGGGCGAGCGCGATGGCGCCGCGAGCCGTCAGCCTGACCGCAGAGCGCCTGCCCTTCTCACCTGCCACTGGCCCACCCCCCTTTTACTGCGACCCGCCTGCCAACTTACCGTTCGCGTGGGTTATCAGAGATGAGGTTTCGAGCAGTTCGGGGGAGGCCAGGGGCCTGGGCAGCCCTTCGAGCATCTCGGGCGCGTCGAGCTCGCCGTCCACGACGCCGAGATCGTGCAACTTGCGCGCCGTGACCAGCACGCGGCTTTCGAGCGATCCGACCGACTTGTTGTACGCCTCCACAGCCCGCGTCAGCGCCTTGCCCAGCGACTCGACGTTCCTGCCCAGGGACGACAGCCGCTCGTACAGCTCCTTGCCCAGCTCGAACACCGCCCGCGCGTTCTCGCTCAGCGCGGCCTGCTGCCAGGCGTAGTGCGCGGTGCGCAGCATCGTGATCAGCGTCGTGGGGGTGGCGATGTGCACGCGCCGCGTCATCGCGTACTCCAGCAGCCCGGGCTCGCGTTCGAGCGCCGGCGCCAGGAACGCCTCCCCGGGGATGAACAGCACCACGAACTCCGGCGACGGGTTGAACCCCTGCCAGTACGACTTGGCCGCCAGCCGGTCGATGTGCTCGCGCACGTGGCGGGCGTGCGCGTCCAGGCGTACGGAGGCGAGTGACTCGTCGGACGCCTCGGCGGCCTCCAGGTAGGCGGCCAGCGAGACCTTGGAGTCGACCACGATGTTCTTGCCCCCGGCGAGCCTGACGACCATGTCGGGCCGCATGGCGCCCTCGGTGACCTGCTCGTCGAAGTCGCAGTAGCGCTGCATGCCGGCGATCTCGGCGACCCTGCGCAGCTGCAGCTCCCCCCACCGGCCGCGGGCCTCGGGCCGCTGCAGCGCCCTGACCAGGGCGGTGGTCTGGGAGCGGAGCTGCTCGTTGCTCTGGCGGACGAACTCGAGCTGCTTGGCCAGCTCCGCCCGCGCCGCCCGCTGCCCCGACTCGGTGTCGCGCAGCTGGGACTCCACCCGGGCCAGCGCGTCCTTCAGCGGCTCGACCAGGTGCTCGACGGCCTGCTTGCGCTGCTCCAGATCGCCGGCGGCCTCCGCGCGGGTGGCCGCGAGCCTGGTCTCGGCCAGCTCCAGGAACCGGACGTTGTTGACGTCGAGCGCGCGCGTGGACAGCGCCTGGAACCGCTCGGCGAGCTGCTCCTCGACGTAGACCAGCTTCTCGCCCGCCGACTTGGCGCGCGCGTCGGCCTCGGCCACCCGCACCGCCGCCCTGGTCCTGGCGACCAGGAACCCCACGAGCAGACCGACGGCGAGACCGATGAGAAGCGACACGACGTCCACCCCAGCGATGATCCCAGGATGCGGGGCTCGAATCTTCCCGACACGCTTGGGCGTTCCGCTTGTGCGCCTCATCACCCGTCACGCACAGTACTGGGATGGATACGGTACCGAAGCTCGCCATTGCGGGCGTCGCCGTGACCGCGGCCCTGATCGCGCTGGCCGGCGCGGTCATCGCGGGCTCGGGGGAGTCCACGCAGCCCCGCCCGGTGCTGCGCTGGACGCCGGGCGCGTGCGTCACGGGCGAGCTGGCGCTGACGGCGTGCAACGGGGGCGACTCCGAGGTGGTGGCCATGGCCGCCGACCCGCCGGCGCCCGGCGAGTGCCCGGTGGACACCGACGAGGTCCTGCGGGTCGGCGCGGGCCGTACGGCGTGCGTACGCAACTTCCTGGAGCCCCATCCCGGCGACCCCGGCGGGGGCGGCGGCCTGCTCAGGCCGGGCGACTGCGTCACGCTGGAGGGCCGCGAGCGGGCCTGCGCGCGGCCCGGCTGGTACGGCAGGACACTCGCCCTCGCGGACGAGTCCGCCGCCTGCCCCGACGGCACCCTCGACACCCTGGACGGCGACTCCCAGGTCATCTGCCTGGGCCGGGGCGGCCAGGTGCTCGACCGCGGCACCTGCGTGGCCGAGCCCGCCACCGACGTGATCGCCCGCTCGGCCGTCACCCGCGTGCCCTGCGACTCCCCGCACGCCTGGGCCAGGGTGCTGTCGTTCGAGGTCACGCCCGCGCGCTGCCCGCCGAGCTCGCGGCGCTACCTGCGCGCCGACGAGGGCTACCGTCCGGTGACCTGTCTGTACGTTCTCAGCAAGTAAACTCTGCGTCCGTGAGTCTCTCCATCGGCATCGTCGGCCTGCCCAACGTCGGTAAGTCCACGCTCTTCAACGCGCTGACCAAGACCGGCAACGCGCTCGCGGCGAACTACCCGTTCGCCACCATCGAGCCCAACGTGGGCATCGTCGGCGTGCCCGACGACCGGCTGCCCGTGCTGGCCGAGATCTTCGGCTCGGCCCGCATCCTGCCCGCCAAGGTCGAGTTCGTGGACATCGCGGGCCTGGTCAAGGGGGCGTCGGAGGGGCAGGGCAGGGGCAACCAGTTCCTCGCCAACATCCGCGACACCGACGCGATCTGCCAGGTCATCCGCGTCTTCAGCGACCCCGACGTGACGCACGTCGACGGCGACATCTCCCCGAAGCGCGACATCGAGACGATCAACACCGAGTTGATCATGGCCGACCTGCAGACGGTCGAGAAGGCCGTGCCGCGCCTGCAGAAGGAGGCGCGCAACAACAAGGACAAGAAGGCCGCGCTGGAGGCCGCGGAGGCCGCCCTGGCCGTCCTGGAGACCGGCAAGACCGTCTTCGAGAGTGGCCTCGACCGCGAGGAGCTGCGCGAGCTGCACCTCCTCACGGCCAAGCCGTTCCTGTACGTGTTCAACCTCGACGCCGACGAGCTGACCGACACCGCGCTCAGGGAGCAGCTCTCGACGCTGGTCGCCCCGGCCGAGGCCGTGTTCCTCGACGCCAAGATCGAGTCGGAGCTGGTGGAGCTCGACGAGGAGGAGGCCCTGGAGCTGCTGCAGTCGGTGGGCCAGGAGGAGTCCGGCCTGCGCCAGCTCGCCAGGGTCGGCTTCGAGACGCTGGGGCTGCAGACGTACCTGACGGCCGGGCCGAAGGAGACCAGGGCCTGGACGATCCGCAAGGGCGCCACGGCGCCGGAGGCGGCGGGCGTCATCCACACCGACTTCCAGCGCGGCTTCATCAAGGCCGAGGTCGTCTCCTTCGGCGACCTGGTGGAGGCCGGCTCGATCGCCAGCGCCCGGTCGGCGGGCAAGGCGCGCATCGAGGGCAAGGACTACGTGATGCGCGACGGCGACGTCGTGGAGTTCCGCTTCAACGTCTGACGCCTTTCGACGGCACGGCGCTCACGTAGAGCAAGGCTTCGCTACGGTAGGTTACCGACGGCGGCCGACGGCGAAGCCCCCAAAGCGTCTGGTGTCCCTGGAACGCCAGACGTTCGTTCCAGGGATTACTGAGGCGTCAACCACTTTGGGCCCCCGCGCGTCGAATCGTCACGGCGTTCACGCTGAATCGGGAGGCCCTCATGTTCCGTCGCATCACCAGGAAGCGGCGCTCGGCGCCCACGCTCGCGGGCATCAGCCTCGAGGAGGAGCTGGCCCTCATCCGGGTCGAGCTCATGTACGGCCTGCGCGTCAACCGCGAGGCGTACCTCCGCAGGAAGGTGGACGAGCGCGTCGAGATGGCGTCGCGCATGCGCGAGCGCGAGCCCGCCGAGATGCTGGCCGATCTCCGGGGCTCGCTGGAGCGCTCGGTGCGGCCGACGGTCGTGGACCTGCACAGCCGCCGTCAGGCGCGGACGAGCCAGGACCCCGAGCCGGCCTGACGATCCGCAGCCGATTCCGACCCATGCCGATTCCGCAGGTCGAGACAGGTCCATGCCTGTTTTGGACAGGAATCCATGGCTGCCGCGCTATGCGATTTTAGGCGTCTGGCCTGGTCAAAAGGCGATTCCAACGGGAACTGACAGGAATCGGCACTGTGGCCTGTCATGCGGGCCCGGTTTGCCGGTGGGGAGGGTCATGCCGCAGCATGGGCGTGGCTTTCTCGGAACAATGGCGGAGACCGGATAGGGTGACTACTTCACCGCGGATGATGGGGATCGGCAACGGACGACACCGCGCCAGCCGGGGGGATCGGCGCGAGCGGAGGCGTGATGGCTCGTAGGTCTACCGTCCAGCACGATCCTCGGATCGCTGACGGGCCCGGGCTTTCCGCAACCCTGGACACGGCCGACTTCGAGGCGCCGCCGCCCCGCAGGCCGCGGCGCGGCGGCTGGTCGGGTGGCGGCGGACGATGGCTGGTGTGGACGGGCCGCATCATTCTCTGGGCGCTTATCGTGGTTATCGTGGTGAATGGGATTCGTGCCCCATTTGAGCGGTTTACGCAGCAAGAGCCTGCTTCGTCCAATGTTGCCGCGCAGGTCGACAAGGGATTCCCCACTGACGGCGGCATGGCGTTCGCCGCCCAGTTCGCTGGGGTTTATCTGAATTTCAGCCCGGAGGACGCGGCCAGCAGGTCGAGCAAGCTCGCGGCGTTCCTGGCCGAGGGCATGGACGCGCAGATGGGCTGGGACGGCTACGGCAAGCTGGCGGCGGTCGCCGTCCAGCCGTACGACATCGAGGCGAGCGACGCCCACAACGCCGTGGTCAGCGTGGCGTTCCAGTCGGGCCCGCGCCGGATGCTGCTGTCGGTGCCGATCTACTACTCCGGCGACGACGCCGGACGGCGCTTCGTCGTGGCGGGCCGCCCGGCGATCCTGCCCGCACCGGCCCCGGCCGACCTTCCCCAGGTGGCCGCGCCGGAGACCGACGACGCCGCGGCAGCCGAGCTCAAGCCCCAGCTGGAGGGCTTCTTCAAGGAATACGCGTCCGGTGACGCGGCGGGGCTGCAGCGCTACGTCGCCGCGGGCAGGAGCCTGCCCAGCTTCGGCGGCGCGTTCGCGTTCTCGCAGCTCAAGGAAGTCGTGGTGCCTGTGGGGGGTGCCACCAGAGAGATCCAGGCGGTCGTGGTGTGGGCCGTGCCCAGCGGCGACGCCCCGCCCACTCCCAACGCCACCGACCCGGCGGCGGTCGGCGGCACGCTGGAGCAGGTCTACCGCCTGACCGTGGAAAAGCAGGGCGACAAGTGGTTCGTCGCCGACATCCGCGGTGGCGGCCGCGTCGTTGGATAGAGGCACGGCCGCGCCGCTGATCGGTACCCCCCGGGAGGACAAGAAGTGACCTTGAAGACAGTAATGCTCACCTTGATCGAGATGTCGCCGACACCGACCCCGGTGTCCACCGGCATCGACACCGGAGGGCTCGCCAACTTCCTGCGCGCGTTCTTCGCCCCGTTGTTCCTGGTCGTCGTCTCCGTGGTCGCGCTGTTCTTCCTCTTCACCCGCGAGATCACGCGGTTCGTGCAGTTCCTGATCCTGGCCGTGGCCATCGGAGTGATCTTCTACGTGCCCAACATCATCGAGGTGACAGCGCGGGCGATCGCGGGCGCACTGGGCATCAGATAAGGGTTGAGACCGCTTCGCGGCGGTCATGAACGAGCGGGTGGAGAGGAGGACCGTGTGGACCTGCCCACGTATACGAACATCTGGCGGATAGAGAAGCGGCTGTACAAGCTGTACGACCTACGGCTGCCGATGCCGCTGCCCATCGTCTGGATCGGCGTGTTCGTCGGGGTGTTCGTCCCGTGGTCGCTCCTGCTGGTCCTGGTGGGCGTGCCGGTGGAGATGCCCTGGCACGTGCTGTTCCTGGTGCCGCCGGGCATCGTGACGTGGTTGTCCACCCGTCCCGTCATCGAGGGCAAGCGGCTCACCGAGCTGCTCGAATCGCAGCTCCGCTACCTGGGCCAGCCGAAGGCGTGGTACCGCATGGCGCCCAGCTCGGAGCCCGAGACCGTCACGTTCTCCGGCCGCGTCTGGCGCACCGGCCCCGCCCGCGCCAAGTCGAAGGCGCCCCGCAAGGCCCGCCAGCCGCAGCGCAGGCGCGAGGCCCAGCGGATCACCGGGCCCCGCCAGGTCCGCCCCGCGGTCGCCGCCGCCGCTGCCGCCGCCTCCCAGGCGCCCGTCGCCGAGCCGCCCGCCCGTACGGGCTGGGGCAGCCGCCGCGGCGCCGCGCCCGCCCTCAAGGGCCGGGTACGCCAGGGAGCCGCGCCCCCGGCATCTGGGACCACGGGTGGGCCGGAGTGGCGTGAGAAGGGGGTCTCAGGCGGCTCTGGGGGGCGTCGGGAGCGGCCGGTGTCGCTTCTGGACGAGGCTGTCGGCACGGCGCACCCGCCGGCCGAGACGACCGGCCCTCGCTCCGGATCCGGTGGGCGCGAGGCTGTGGCACCGGTCCCCGGGCTGGACGAGCGCGCAACGAGCATCGCCGGCGGTTCCGCCGGCGAAACCGCCGGCGAAGCAGGCGGACGCGAGATCGCCGGCCAGGAGGCCGCTACCGCCGGTCAAGGAGCCGCTGCCGCACGCGAGATCGCCGGCGGATATGACGACGGGGCGGCGGACGACGCTCGTGCGCGGCGTGCGTTGGAGCAGGCGCAGGAGACGGGCGCCGCGGTGGATCGCGGCTCGGAGCTTACGAGCGGCCCGGAGCTTACGGGCGGCTCAGATTTGGGCGGCTCGGGCCTCTTGGGTGCGCACGCGGAGATGAGCGCGGAGGCGGTGGCCGCGCGCGAGGCGAGCGTGCCGATCAAGACGGCGGAGAGCCGCAAGCCCGCGGCGGGCAAGCCCATCGACACGGAGGCGCTGCGGCGGTTGCGACGGCTCGCGGCCAGCGCCGACGCCCCCGCCGACGCTCCGGGACGGGCCGAGGGCGTGGTGCGCCGGGGGCCGTCGGCCCGGGGTGAGGACGAGGTCGCCAGGGACCAGCACAGGAAGGGCCAGCCGCCGCGGCTGGCCCAGGGCGGGCTGGTGCTGCCCGGCACCCAGCGGGTCTGGCCCCCGCTCAACCCCAACGCCAAGCCCCAGCCCCGCCCTGCCGCCCCCGCGACGCCCGACGCTCCAGCGGACCGGCCCGAGAACCCCGGCGAGAACCACGGCGAGAACCCCGGCGACCGCGCGCCGGAAGCCGCTCCGGTGGAGACGGCTGTGGGCGATGTGCCGGGCTCGGATGAGGTGCCGCAGGACGTCGCGCCGGACGCGCCCGCCGAGGTGGTCGCCGGGGAGAGCGGCGGCACTCAGGGGCCGGGACCGGTGATGGCTGACGAGCCCGTCGCGGTGACAGGCGACGACGGCGAAACGGTAACGGGCGAAGGCAGCGGGACGGCTGCGGGTGACGGTAGCGCCGTGGTGACCCGCGACGATGGCGGGACGGCTGCGGGTGACGGTAGCGCCGTGGTGACCCGCGAAGACGGCGGGACTGCCGCGGGTGACGGTAGCGCCGTGGTGACCGGCGACGGCAGCGGGACCGCAGCGGGCGATGACAGCGCCACGGAGACAGGCGACCGCGGTGCCACGACCGCGGAGGCCGGCATCGCGCCGGTGGCGGGCGAGCCCCGCGACAAGGTGGCAGGTGACCGCGCGCCGACGACCGAGGAACCCCCCGCGGTGCCCGAGCGCAGCGCGCCGACGCCGCGCGACCGTGAGGCGACCCGCGCGAGCGAGGCGGCCAGCGAGCGCAGGAGCGCCCACGGGCGCGAGGCGGCGAGCGCCCAGGGCGCGGCCGTGCGGGGCGGCGGCGCGGTTCAGGAGTCGCGTGAGCCGGCCGGTGAGCGGGGTGGGCGGGCTGGGGAGAGTGTGGCGCCCGTGCCGGTGCCGAGGCCGGGTGAGGGCAGGGTGCGCAGGGTCGAGTCCGTGGTGGGCAGGGACTCCGGCGGCTGGCGCCGCATCGCGCAGGTCGTCGTCGGCGGCGGCGGGGTCCGTACCGACGGGTCGGAGATCGACGAGGCGCGGGCCAGGGCCGTGTTCGCGGGCGGCCGGCGGGTCGTCGTGCTGGGCTGCACCGGCGGAGCCGGGCAGACCACGACGGCGCTCATGCTGGGTCACACCTTCGCCCAGGTACGCGACGACAGGGTCGTGGCCGTCGACGCCAACACCGGCGGCGGCACGCTGACCAGCAAGATCCAGCCGGAGACCCCTGAGACCCTGACGTCGTTGCTGTCGGGGCTCGACCGGGTCAGCGGCTATCTCACCATGCGGGGTTACACCACGCGGACCGCCTCCGGGCTAGAGGTGATCAGCGCGGACACCGACGCGGGCGCCGAGCAGCGTCTCGCGGACCGGTCCTTCTTCTCCGACCACCGGCTCGGCGAATCCATGCGCCTGCTCGACCGCCACTACAAGCTGGCCGTCATCGACCCGGCCGCCGCCCTGGCGGCCAGGTTGCTGCCGTACGCGGACCAGCTCGTCCTGGTGGTTCCGGCGAGCGAGGAGGCGCCGGAGGCGGTGGCGATGACGTACGAGTGGCTCGACGGGCACGGCTGCGCGGAGCTGCGCAGGCGGGCGGTGATGGTGGTCAACGGCGTCAGCAGGCGTTCGATGACCGACGTCGAGCAGGCGGAGTCGGTGGCCAGAGGCAGGTGCCGGGCCATCGTCAGGGTCCCCTGGGAGGACGATCTGGCGCCCGGCGGCGCCGAGGTCGTCGATCCCGGGCAGTTGCGCGCGGCCGGGCGGCGGGCCTATCTGGCCCTCGCCGGTGTCGTGGTCGCGGGCTTCGCGGCACAGACCGTACGGACGAGCGAAGAGGAGTTGGCGAGTGACCCCCCGGGCACGAGAATCGGTGAGCGTTAAGTGAACAAGCGAGCAGGTCTGGCCCGTTCATGCGCCGAGGGGGCGGCATGAGCAGGGCGTCCCGAGCGCACCAGCGCCTCGCGGTCCGCTACTTCGACGACCGCGTCCTGCTCACAGACACCTGCGCATGGGCGTACTTCCGCCTCCCGACGGTCAGCTACGAGTTCGTCACGCCGGAAGAGCGTGAGGCGCTGGCCACCAACATCACGATCGCGCTGGCGGCGATCAGGATGCCCGACGCCGAGGTCCACCTGAGGGTGGCGCACCGCACGTACCCCGCCGCGGAGTGGGCCATGGCGCTGAACGCCACGTCCGACGAGGGGCCAGGCTGGCGCGACTACCTGGAGGAGATGTACCGGCACGTCTGGGCCAAGGACTTCTGGACCAAGGAGGTCTACCTCGGCGTACGGCTCGGCCCGCGCGGCAAGCAGCTCGGCAGCGGCGTGCTGTCCCAGCTCTTCGGCTTCTACCAGAAGACGGAGAAGGCGCTGGGCATGGAGGACGACCACGTGCCCGACAGCGAGATCGGGCGGTGGACCGAGCAGGCCGAACGGCTCGGCAGGGCGCTCGCGTCGAGCGCCCTGTACGCCCGTCACGCCACCTCGGTCGAGGTGGCGTGGTTGTTCCAGCACGCGGCCGCCGGCTCGGCGGGGGATCCGGCGCCGTCGGCGAGCCCGCGCAGGCGCTGGGGCAGGGGCGAGATCGAGTCGCTGGTGGAGGGCGAGATCCACAACGGCAGGTCGCTGCTGCGGATCGTGCAGCCCCAGGGCGACTCGTACGTGGCGTACCTGTCGTTCGCGCGGTTCCCCGACCTGATGCCGTTCCCGGACGGCGAGCCGTGGATGCACTTCGCCGACCAGTTGCCGTTCCCGGTGGAGGTGTCGTCGCGGATGCGGCTGATCCCGCCGGTGAAGGCGTCCAAGGACGTGGCGCGCAAGCTGGCGCACGCCCGCGACATGGACCACCACATCCGCGAGGCGGGCGCGGAGGCGCCGCTGGCGCTGGCGGAGCAGATCGACGCGGCCCGCATGCTGGAGCACGGCATCACCAAGGAACGGCTGCCCTTCGTGTACGGCTGGCACCGCCTGATCGTCTCGGCCCCCACCGAGGACATCTGCGTGCAGCGGGTGGAGGCGGTGGTCGAGCACTACCGCGACATGGGCATCGACGTGGTGAACTCGACCGGCGACCAGTTCTCGCTGTTCTGCGAGTCGCTGCCGGGCGAGAAGGTTCGCATGAACGCCTACGCCCAGCGCCAGCCCCTGCGGACGATCGCGGGCGGCATGTCCACGGCCACGGTCGATCTGGGCGACCGGCTGGGTGAGGGCAGCGAGGGCTGGCTGGGCCCGTACATCGGCGAGACGGTCGGCAGGGCGCGCAGCATCGTGCACTTCGACCCGCTGGTGGCGGCGACCCGCAACCGGCCGACCGCCATCGCGATCACCGGCGAGCCGGGCGGCGGAAAGACCACGCTCGCGCTACTGATGATCTACCAGATGGCGCTGCGCGGCGTGACGGTCGCGGTGATCGACCCGAAGGGCGACGCGGAGTCGCTGGTGCAGCTCCTGGAGAAGCGGGGGCGCAAGGCCCGCGTGATCCCGCTGGGCTCGGCCGCGCCGGGGCTGCTGGACCCGTTCTCGTTCGGCGACGACATCGCGGCGAAGAAGACGATGGCGACCGAGACGTTGCGGCTGCTGCTGCCCCGCATGTCGGAGGAGCGCGAGTCGGCGATGATCCAGGCGGTGGCGGCGGTGTCCAACGGCGAGGATCCCTCGCTGGGCAAGGTCGTCGACTTCCTGGAGCAGGCCGACGACCCCGCCTCGAAGAACCTCGGCGCGGTGCTGCGCTCGATGTCGGAGATGCACCTGGCCAGGCTCTGCTTCGACCCCTCCGGTGGCGACCAGATCGACTCGGAGGGGTGGACGACCGTGTTCACGCTCGGCGGGCTGACGCTGCCGGACGTGACCACGGGCAGGGAGGACTACTCCTACGAGCAGCGGCTGTCGGTGGCCCTGCTCTACCTGGTGTCCCAGTTCGCGCGCAGGCTGATGAACGGCCTCGACCGGCGCGCCCCCAAGGCGATCTTCCTGGACGAGGCGTGGGCGATCACCTCCACGCCCGAGGGCGCCAAGCTGGTGCCCGAGGTCAGCCGGATGGGCCGCTCCCGCAACACCGCTCTGGTGCTGGTCTCGCAGAACGCGGGAGACCTGCTCAACGAGCAGGTGACCAACTGCCTGTCGTCCGTCTTCGCGTTCAGGTCCACGGAACGGGTGGAAGTGGACCACGTCATGTCCCTGCTCGGGGTGGAGCCGTCGGAGGAGCACAAGGCCGTGCTGCGCTCGCTGGGCAACGGCGAATGCGTATTCCGCGATCTGGATGGCAGGGCGGGCCGGATCGGAGTAGACCTGATCTCCGAGGAACTTCTCCGCTGGCTCGACACGAACCCGACGCACGACAAACCCGGCGCCGCCGGGCATGATGATCATCAAGGGGGCGTGGGCAGGGCGCAGGAGGTACGGTCATGAAGGTCCGGCTATCCCGACGACTGGCGCTGGTTCTCGCGCTCATCGGTGCTGTCCTGGCGGTGCCGCTCGTGCTGGGCGCCACCACCACCCCGGCCGCCGCGGCCCCCTGCGACCTGTCGGGCCCGCTCTCGCCCGAGATGGTCGGCAGCGGCGTCGACGGCCTGATCCAGCCGCCGGCCACCACGGCCGGCCCGCAGGCGCCGACCACCAACTACACGCAGTTCGGCATGAGCGGCCAGTTCTGGCACACGCACGAGCTGACCTGCTCCGACTACGTGGCCGTGCTCGGCAACATGTGGGCGAACGGCATCTTCACCGCGGCCAAGGCGGTCGACCGGCTGACGATCACCACGTACCAGGCGGCGGCGACCGAGGGACCGCTCCAGGCCATCAAGGACGTGGTCGACGACATCGTCACGAACCTGTCCAACGCCATGTACTGGCCCTACCTCCGCCCGATCGTCATCCTCGGCGCCATCTGGCTGGCCTGGTACGGGCTGATCCGCAAGCGGGCCACCACGACCGCCGAGGGTGTCATCTGGATGGTGCTGGCGGTCACGGTGGCGGTCTGGTTCTTCAGCCGCCCCGGCGACTTCACCGGCCTGGGCAAGGTCGTCACGGACAAGACGGGCGAGGTGGTCAACTCCGCCTTCTCCGGCCTGCCCGGCGCGGGCGGCGCGTCCTGCCTGCCCCCGCCCGGCAACGCCAACCCGCAGGTCACGCCCGGCGGGTACGCCCAGACCGGCACGGCGGGCGTGGACCAGAACGCCGACGCGCTGTGGTCCACCCTGGTCTGCAAGCCGTGGCTGGTGGGCCTGTTCGGCACCTCCGACCCGCAGCAGCCCGTCGTGCGCGACTGGGGCCGCAAGGTGCTGGAGATGCAGTCGGTCCCGCCGCCACAGGCCGGCCAGCCTGCCCCCGACGTGGGGGCCAGGCAGTCGGAGTACGCCTCGCTGGCCGACAAGCTCAGGAACGACCCCCGCTACGCCACCTTCTCCGGCCGTGACTGGTCGAACCGGCTCGGAGTGGCCGTCGGAGCGTTCATCGCGGCCATCGTCGCGGGGCTGCTCATCTTCCTCGTGGCGGTCTCGCTGCTGGTGCTCAAGGTCGGCTTCCTGCTGCTGCTCATCCTCGGGCCGATCTTCCTGCTGATCGGCGTGCATCCGGGCAGCGGGCGGATCGTCGCCATGCGCTGGGTGGAGATGCTCATCGGCACGCTGCTGCGGCAGGCCGTGCTGACGGTCGTGCTCAGCGTGCTCGTGTACGGGTACGCGCTGATCATCTCGACGGCCATGCCGTGGGGCATGCAGGTGCTGTTCATGGCGTTGCTGACGATCGCGGTGTTCTTCTACCGGCGGCCGTTCCAGCACCTGTTCGCCTCGATGAGCGGCCACACGGTCGCCACCCGCATGCTGGGCGAGGCCGCGAGCTCGTCCGTGCTCGAACGGTCGGCGGGCGCGCTGCCGCCGGTCGCCTCGGCCCGCATCGGCCGCTGGGGGCTGCGCAAGGCCGAGCCGCTCATCAGGGCGGCGGGCGCGGCCAACCCGGCGGGCGCGGCGGCGACGGCGGCGGCCGGGCAGCTGCGCGCGCGCGGCGAGGAGGGGGAGGGCGCCGCTTCCGGCACCCGGATCCCGGCCACGGCGGCCCCGCTCGACACCGACCAGCAGGGCGGCAAGGCGGCCGGCCGGGCCACGCTCGAACCGCGCAGGGGCACCGCGCCCCCGCTCAACCTGAACGGCACGCCGGCCCGCACCCGCGGCGGAGCGGCGGGCGGCCCCAGGGCGGGCGCGGCCTCCCCGACGACGGGCGGCCCGGGCGGTTCCGGCTCGGGCGGCGGTTCGGGCGGTTCGGGCGGCGGTTCCGGTTCCGCCGGCGGCTGGTTCGGTGGGGCGTCCGGCGGCGGCTGGGCCCGGCGCGGCGGCTCCGGCGGCTCGTCCGGCGGCACGCGGAGCACCGGCGCGCGCACCTCGCGCTTCGGCGGGTCCACGAGCTCCGGCGGCTCGGGTTCTGGCGGCTCCCGCTCCGGTGGCTCGCGCTTCGGCGGCTCGGGCGGCTCGCGGGCGGGAGGGGCCCGCTCGCGTGGCGGCTCGGGCGGCGGCGGCCTGTTCGGCGGCGGCTCGGGTGGCTCGGGTGGCGGCCTGTTCGGCGGTGGCGGCTCGCGCGGATCCGGCGGCTCGCGCGGGTCCGGCGGCTCGAACGGGTCGAACGGCTCGCGCGGCGGCCTGTTCGGCGGGTCGGGCAACGGAGGGGCCAGGTCAGGTGGCGGTGCCTCGTCCGGCCCCCGGATCTTCGGCTCCGACGAGCCGTCGTCCCGCGCCTCCGAGGCACCCCCGCTCTGGCTGCGCAGCAGCCGCGGCGGCGGCTCCGGCGGTGACAGCCCCGACGTGCCCTTCTGGCTCAAGCCGAACAACCCGGACAAGGACTGAACATGGCGCAGGCAGGTGACAGGCGAGGGGTGGCCTTCGCCGCCATCGTCGTGGTCATCGCAGCGGTCGGCATCTACCTGACGATGTGGCCGGACTCGTCCGACCAGGCCGCGCGGGAGCCGGAGGCGAGCATCGCCACCAGCTCCGCCGTGGTGTCGAGCACGCCGCTGGCGACCGCGAGCGCCGCGCCGTTCGACATCTACGCGTACCTGCCGATGCAGAAAGAGCAGCTCGCCGCGGCGGCGGACCTGGCCGAACGGTTCACCGCCGCGTACGGCACCTTCCGGTACGACGAGGACCCGGCGGCGTACGCCGAGCGGTTGAAGGTGTACACGACGCCGGAGCTCGCCGGCACCCTGACCAGGACGGTCACCTCGGCCGGCTTCGTCGAGCAGAACCGCGCCGACCAGACCGTCTCCACCGCCACGGCCCGCCTGAAGGAGATCAGGCAGGTCGAGAAGTCCTCCATCGTGTTCGTCATCACCGCGAGCCGGCAGGTCACCGCCAGGAGCGGCAACAAGCTGGCGGCGGAGGAGTACGCGGTCACGGTCAGCCAGCTCGGCGCCGACTGGCGCATCTACGACATCCTGCCGTCCACCGAGGGCCAGGAGGGTGACCAGTGAAGCTCTCCCGGGCGCGGCTCGCCCTGATCATCGGCGCGGCGGGGCTGCTGCTCCTGGTCGCGGTCCTGGTGTCGCCGCTGCTGCTGATGTCGATGCCGTCGTTCCTGGCAGACGGCGGCATCACCGTCGACTGCGAGGACACCGCCCAGGTGGAGGAGGTCTCCGACTCGGCCGCGTCCGACATCCCCGCCGAGTACCTGGAGCTGTACAAGGAGCACGGCAAGAAGATCGGCGTCCAGTGGAACATCCTGGCCGCCGTCGGCAAGCGCGAGACCGACCACGGCCGCTCCACCCTGCCGGGCGTCAGCAGCGGCACCAACTCCGCGGGCGCCGCGGGGCCGATGCAGTTCCTGATCTCCACGTGGGGCGGCAAGGCCAGGATCCCGGCGTCGTCCGAGTTCAACGGGTACGCCTCCGACGGCGACGGCGACGGCGTGGCCGACGTCTACAACCCGGCGGACGCCATCCTCGGCGCGGCCAAGATGCTCAAGCGCAACGGCGCGCCGGAGAACGTCCGGCAGGCGCTGTTCGTCTACAACCGGGCCTGGTGGTATGTCGACCAGGTCGAGGAGATCGCCAGGCAGTACGCCAAGTCCGGCGTGGTGAAGGTGCCGCCGCAGGCGTCGGAGGACTGCGACGACCCGCTGGTCGAGGCCGCGCCGAGCGATCTCGTGGCCAAGATCCTGCAGTACGCGCTGGCGCAGCGTGGCAAGCCGTACCTGTGGGGTGGCACGGGGCCCGACTCCTTCGACTGCTCGGGCGTCATCTACGCGGCCTACAAGGCGGCGGGGCTGACGATCCCGCGTACGACGTTCACGCAGTGGCCGTTCGGCGTGAAGGTGTTAGAGGGGGAGGAGCAGCCGGGGGATCTGGTGTTCTTCAACGCGGGGCCGGGAACCTCCGCCGACAGCCCCGGCCACGTCGGGCTGGTCGTGTCGAAGGGCAAGATGCTGGAGGCCCGGTGCCGGCTGTGCGGGCCGATCAAGGTGACGAGCTACCAGGCGCGGGACAACCGCGTGGGCTTCACCCGTCCGCTGCAGAACCCCGATGTCATCGAGCAGATCAAGAAGCTGCAGAATCCTTCCCTATGAGCATTGTGGTGGTTGCCGCGGTGATCGTCGGCCCTGGCGGGCGGGTGCTGGCCGCCCAGCGTGCCGAACCGGCCGCGCTGGCCGGTGGCTGGGAGTTCCCCGGGGGGAAGGTGGATCCGGGGGAGAGCGAGGGCGCGGCGCTGGTGCGGGAGTGCCGGGAGGAGCTCGGCGTGGAGGTCGCCGTGGGCGAACGCGTCGGCGGGGACTGGCCGCTGGCCGAGGGGTACGTCATGCGGGTCTGGCTCTGCTCCCTGCTGTCGGGCCGCCCCGAGGCGAAGGAGCATCTGGCGCTGAGGTGGCTCGGGCCGGGGGAGTACTACGACGTCGAGTGGCTGGCGGCGGATCTGCCGATCATGAAGACCGTGGAGAATCTGCTCCTGCGTGATTAGGACATCCCTCTCTGTGACACAATGATTACTGTGCGTAATTTGTCGCGGCGGGGGAGTGGGGAACGATGCGGAGGAGCTGGGTCGTCGCCGGTGTGCTGATCCTGGTGGTGGCGCCCTCCGTGCCCGTGGCGGCGGCCGGGGTGTCGCTGGTGCTGGAGCGGGTGGGCGGGGTCGACGAGGTCGGCAAGTGGGTCAGGACCGGGGATACGCAGCGGTTCCGGGTGCGGCTCAACGGGATGGGGCGGGGGGCCCGGGTCGCGGTGGCGGCCAGTCCCGTGGAGGCGCTGACGGAGGTGGCCTGCGGCGCCGCCCCCGGCGCGCCGGGTGCGCCTCCTGGTTCCGGTACGGCTCTTAGCTCCGGTACGGCTTCTGGCTCCGGTACGGCTACTGATGCCGGTACGGCTGCTCGCGTGGGTACTGCCTCCGTCGTCGGCGCGGTGCCGAAGGTCGGCGGGACGTCGCACGTCGGGGTGGCGGGGGCGTTGACCATGCGGGCGCTGTCCGTGGTGGGCGGTTCTCGGGCGAAGGGGGCCGCGCTGCCGGGGACGCGGGTGTGCGCGCTGGGGAAGGTCTCCGGTGAGCGGGCCGTGGACGTCACGCTCAAGGCGCCGGTGGATGCTGAGGACGTGGTGCTGGCGGCCGTGGCCAGGGTGCGGGACGTCGAGAGCGGTGGGCTGACGACCATGAGCAGGACCGCCGCCGTCCGGTCGGGCGAGATGATCACGGGCGACGCGGCGACCTTCTCGGGGCCCGCCCATCGCCTCCGCCCGAAGCGGCCCGGCACGGTCCGCCCGGACGGCACGGAAGGGGGCCTGAGCACCTTGCCGCAGGCCCTGCCACAACCCGTCCAAACCGCGCCCGCGGTCCAAACTGCGTCCGCGTCCGCGTCCGCGTCCGCGTCCGCGTCCGCGCCCGCGCCGGCTCCAGCCACAGCCGCGCCTGCCCGCGGCCAAGCCTCGCCCGCACGTGCGCAAGCCTCGCCTGCACGTGCGCAAGCCTCGCCTGCACGTGCGCAGGGCTCGCGGGCACGCGGCCAAGGCTCGCCCGCACGCGCGCAAGCTGCGCCGCGGCGGGTCCGGGCTGCGACAGTGCCGCGACCTGCCACGTCGCTCGCGATCCCGAGTGCCGTGCCGAGTGCGGTCCCGAGTGCGATTCCGAGTGCCGTCCCGAGCGCGATTCCGAGTGCGATTCCGAGCAGGGTGCCGAGCGGGCTGCCGAGTGCGATTCCGAGCGGGCTGCCGAGTGGGATCCCGAGTGGGGTGCCGAGCACGATCCCGAGCGGGGTGCCGCGGCCGTTGGCCACCATCTCCGGGGCCGCCTCCCAGTCGCCGGTTGTCTCGTTCCAGCCCGAGGCCGCCGCCGGGGAGGCGCCGTTGCCGTGGGGGATGGCCGTGTCGGCGAAGCCTGTTGAGCCTGTCCGATGGGACAGCCCGATCGACGGGCCGAAGGCGTTGCCCATGGTTCTCGGGGGTATCGGAGTACTGATGGCAGCCCTGTGGGCCGTTGTCACGGTACAACGAGGCCGTAACCGTAGAAAGGTGTTGTAATTCCGTCTTTACTGTTACTTTTACCCGGCTAGTATTCCCTTGACCATGGTTCCGGGACCACGCGGAGGGCACCGGTGGCACGCACACGAGCGACAGCCGTGTCCGCAATCGTCCTGGCGCTCGGACTGACGGGCGCCGGCGCCACGCCGTTCATCGTGCAGAGCGCGAGCGCCTCCGTGGCGTTCGACCCGATCGTGGAGCCCTGCGATCCCGACGTGACGCTGTGCGGCGACATCACACCCGAGACCACCATCACGGTCACCACCACGTTAGGCTCGCCCAGCCCGACGGGGCCGGAGGAGGCGCCGGAGACGACGGTCACCAAGACCGTCACCGCGACCCCGACCAAGACCTCGAAGTCCCCCACGCCGACCAAGACCACGTCGGCCCCCTCGCCCACCCCGACGCAGAGCACGCCGGCGCAGAACCCGCAGCCCCTGCCCACGCAGAGCGCCGAGGTGCCGCCGGTCATCCCGACCACGCCGACGCCCGAGCAGTCGGTGGAGATGCCGGCCATCGCGCCGACCGACACGCCGTCCAGCACGCTGCCGAGCCAGACGGAGGCCGCCTCCACCGAGGAGGTGCCGCTGGAGCTGCGCAGGGCCGCGCCGGAGTTCGACCAGACCGACCTGACGCGCAAGCTGAGCATCCCGGCGCTGGTGCTGGTCCTGCTCGCGCTGTTCGCGGTCCTGATCTTCGAGGGCAGGCTGCGCAGGATGGCCCACGCGGCGGCCGTACGGAAGGCGGGACCCCCGCCGATGACCGGCCCGGCGATGGGCCCGGAGATGCACCCGACCGGCGGCTACCCTGCGGGGCCCGGCTACGCCGCCACCGCGGGCGGTTTCCCTGCCCCCGCGCCGGCGTATCCCGGCGGCACGGCGTACGCGCCGATCATCAGCTTCGTGCCGGTGCAGACCTATCCGAGCGGCCCGCCCCAGTACGGCTACCAGGACCCGAACCACCCGTACCCGCCGCAGGGCTACATGCAGGAGCCGCCCCCGGCGGAGCCCGAGCCCGTGGTGCTGCACCCCGACGAGTTCGACTCCTACAGCGAGCCGCCCAGGTCCCGTGAGCGGGACATGTTCGAGCCGCTGGTGCCGCCCGCGCCCGTGCCGACGGACATCCCGCCCGGCGGCGCCGACCCGTACGACGGCGGTGCCGAGCAGCCGCTCGGCCCGGCCTCGGCCGCGGAGGCCGGCGACCCGGTGCCGTGGGACCAGGAGCAGCCGGGCTCGCTCTTCCAGCCCGCCCGCGGCAACGAGGCTGCACCCGGCCACGAGCCGGGCCCTGGCTACGAGCCGCCGCCCTACCTGCCCCCCGACGAGGACGTGACGGCCGTCCAGCCGCTGCCGCAGCCCCCGCCCGCGCCCCAGCCCGAGCCCGAGCAGCGGCCGGAGCCGACCAAGGAGCTGCCGGACTCGACGCGCAAGCGCTTCGGCAGAAGGAAGAAGTAGCGGACACACGAAAGCGGGGACCGGAGAACCGGCCCCCGCTTTCGGCGTGCGGCTACTTGCGCCTGAGGATCTTGTTGCCCAGCCACACCAGCGGGTCGTACTTACGATCCACCACGCGCTCCTTCATCGGGATCAGCGCGTTGTCAGTGATCTTGATGTGCTCGGGGCAGACCTCGGTGCAGCACTTGGTGATGTTGCAGTAGCCGAGCCCGTGCTCCTCCTGGGCCGCCTCCTGCCGGTCCGCCACGTCGTACGGGTGCATGTCCAGCTCGGCGATCCGCATGAGGAAGCGGGGACCGGAGAAGTTGCTCTTGTTCTCCTCGTGGTCGCGGATCACGTGGCAGACGTTGTTGCACATGAAGCACTCGATGCACTTGCGGAACTCCTGCGAGCGCTCGACGTCGATCTGCTTCATCCGGTACTCGCCCGGCTGCACCCCGTCCGGCGGCGTGAAGGAGGGGACCTCGCGGGCCTTCTGGTAGTTGTAGGAGACGTCGGTGACGAGGTCCTTGATGACGGGGAACGTCCGCATCGGCGTGACCGTGATGGTCTCGTCCTCCTCGAAGGTGGACATCCGGGTCATGCAGCCCAGCCGCGGCTTGCCGTTGATCTCCATGCTGCACGAGCCGCACTTGCCGGCCTTGCAGTTCCACCGTACGGCGAGGTCGGGGGCCTGCGTGGCCTGGAGGCGGTGGATGATGTCGAGGACGACCTCGCCCTCGTTCACCTCCACCGTGAAGTCCTCGAGCCTGCCCTCGCCGCCCTCACCGCGCCAGACCTTGAACTTTGCCTTGTAGCTCATGACTTCGCTATCCCGTCGAACTCGGCCATCTCTTCGTCGGTGAGGTACTTCTTCAGCTCGTCCCGGTCGAACAGGGTGATCAGGTCGTCGCGCATCGACGGCTGCTCCTGCTCCTCGACCTTCACGGCGTTGCCGTCCTGCGTGGAGCAGACGAGCAGCTTGCGGCGCCAGCCGGGGTTCATGCCGGGGAAGTCGTCGCGGGTGTGCCCGCCGCGGCTCTCCTCGCGCATGAGCGCGGCGCGGGCCACGCACTCCGACACCAGCACCATGTTGCGCAGGTCGATCGCCAGGTGCCAGCCGGGGTTGTAGATGCGCGAGCCGGCCGCGCCGACCATGCGCACGCGCTCCTTGAGCTTCTCCACGACGCCGAGGGCCTCGGTGATCTCCTCGGCCTTGCGGATGATGCCGACCAGGTCGTTCATGGTGCGCTGGAGCTCGTGGTGCACCTCGTACGGGTTCTCGCCGCTGCGGCCCAGGGGGGCCAGCGCCTCCTCCCTGGCGGTCTCCACCTGCTCGGGCAGCACCTTGGGCCGGGCCTTGAGCGAGTCCACGTACGTGGCCGCGCCCGCGCCCGCCCGGCGGCCGAACACCAGCAGGTCGGACAGCGAGTTGCCGCCCAGCCGGTTGGAGCCGTGCATGCCGCCCGAGACCTCGCCGGCCGCGAACAGGCCCGGCACGGCCGCCGCGCCGGTGTCGGCGTCCACCTCGACGCCGCCCATGATGTAGTGGCAGGTCGGGCCCACCTGCATGGGCTCGGCGGTGATGTCGACGTCGGCCAGCTCCTTGAACTGGTGGTGCATCGACGGCAGCCGCTTCTTGATCTCCTCGGCGGGCAGCCGGGTGGAGACGTCGAGGAACACGCCGCCCTGGGGCGAGCCGCGCCCGGCCTTCACCTCGGCGTTGATCGCGCGGGCCACCTCGTCACGGGGGAGCAGCTCCGGCGGGCGCCGGTTGTTGGCCTGGTCGGTGTACCAGCGGTCGCCCTCCTCCTCGGTGGTGGCGTACTTGTCCTTGAACACCTCGGGGATGTAGTCGAACATGAAGCGCTTGCCCTCGGAGTTGCGCAGCACGCCGCCGTCACCGCGGACGGACTCGGTGACGAGGATGCCGCGCACGGACGGCGGCCAGACCATCCCGGTGGGGTGGAACTGGATGAACTCCATGTTGATCAGGTTCGCGCCGGCGAGCAGGGCCAGGGCGTGGCCGTCGCCGGTGTACTCCCAGGAGTTGGAGGTCACCACGTACGACTTGCCGATGCCGCCGGTGGCCAGCACCACGGCGGGGGCGTCGAAGAGCACGAAGTTGCCGGTCTCGCGCCAGTAGCCGAAGGCACCGGAGATCGCGTCGCCGTCCTTGAGCAGCCGGGTGACCGTGCACTCGGCGAAGACCTTGATGTAGGCCTCGTAGTCGCCGTGCGTCTCGTAGTCCTCCTGCTGGAGCGCGACGACGCGCTGCTGCAGGGTGCGGATGAGCTCCAGGCCGGTACGGTCGCCCACGTGTGCGAGCCGCGGGTACTCGTGCCCGCCGAAGTTCCGCTGGCTGATCTTGCCGTCCTTGGTGCGGTCGAACAGCGCGCCCCACGCCTCCAGCTCCCACACCCGGTCGGGGGCCTCCTTGGCGTGCAGCTCGGCCATCCGCCAGTTGTTGAGGAACTTGCCGCCCCGCATGGTGTCACGGAAGTGCACCATCCAGTTGTCGTCGGGGTTGACGTTGCCCATCGCGGCGGCGGCGCCGCCCTCGGCCATGACCGTGTGCGCCTTGCCGAACAGCGACTTGCAGACGATCGCCGTCCGCTTGCCCTGCTGGCGGGCCTCGATGGCGGCTCGCAGCCCGGCGCCGCCCGCGCCGATGACGACGACGTCGTACTCGTGGCGCTCAGTGTTGTAGGTGTTTTCCACGGGAAGCTGTCCTTACGCGTACGGGAAGGCGATGATGCCCTTGGCCACCAGGCGGACGTACAGGTCGGCGCCCATGACGGAGAACATCGAGGCCCACGCGAGGGGTTGGTGCTTGGCGTTGAGCTTGGAGACGAACGTCCAGGCCCGGTACCGCAGCGGGTGGCGGGAGAAGTGGTTGAGCCTGCCCGCCGTGATGTGCCGGCAGGAGTGGCACGACAGCGTGTAGGCGTTGATCAGCACGGCGTTGAGTATGAGGATCCAGGTGCCGAGCCCCAGCGGCTTGTGCACGAGCGCCAGGACGGCGTCGTAGGCCAGGACGAGGCCGATCACGATGGCCGCGTAGAAGAAGTACCGGTGGATGTTCTGGAGGATGAGCGGGAAGCGCCGCTCACCGGTGTACTTGCCGTGCGGCTCCTGCACCGCGCAGGCAGGCGGGGACAACCAGAACGAGCGGTAGTAGGACTTGCGGTAGTAGTAGCAGGTCAGCCGGAAGCCGCCGGGCAGGCCGAGGATCAGCAGGCCTGGCGGAAGGGCGTACCAGTCGCCGAACGGCGCCCACCCGAACAGTCGCGCGCCTTCCGGGCACGACGTGGCCAGGCAGGGCGATGAGAAGGGGGCGATGTACGGATCGACGAAGTAGCTGCTGTCGATGATCGCCCATACACCGTAGACCAGGAACGAGCTGAGCCCCAGGAATGTCAGGAGCGGGACCAGCCACCATCTGTCTGTGCGCAGGGTGCGCACCTTGACTTGCGCACGCTGCCGTCGGACCGGGGCGTCGGGCGTCGTCTGCGTCATCGCGGACCTCTCCACCTCCCGCGGACCCATCTGCGCAGGGGGTCCGTGGTTTCGTTTCGCTGGGCGCGCTCACACGGCGGTATCCGCTCGGGCGCGCGTTGGTGGGGGATACGTTACGACGACAGGATCGAAATTTGTGAGCGGGGTCACTCACTTTTTCGATGACTGACTGTGATTCCTGTCACGTACGTGCGTCAGACCGCTACCCCTGCACCGGCAACTTCACCACAGTGACGAAAAAATCATCAATTTGCCGGACAACCCGGATAAATTGCTCAAAATCCACTGGCTTCGAGACATAGGCGTTGGCGTGCAGCCGGTAGCTGTGCAGGATGTCCTCCTCCGCCTCGGACGTCGTCAGGATGACCACGGGGATCGTCCGGAGCGCGACGTCGGCCTTCACCTCCCGCAGCACCTCCATCCCGCTCATCCTCGGCAGGTTGAGGTCCAGCAGGATCAGGTCGGGCCGCGGCGCCCCGGCGAAGCCCTCGTCCTGGCGCAGGAACGCCATCGCCTGCTCGCCGTCGTTGACCACGTGCAGCCTGTTGCGCACCTTGTTGAGATCGAAGGCCTCCTTGGTGAGCAGGATGTCCCCCTGGTCGTCCTCGACCAGGAGCACCTCGATCGGGCGCCAGCCGTTCATCCTTCGCCTCCCGACGCGGGGATCGTCCAGCGGAACGTGGCGCCGTGACCGTCGGAGTCACCGTCCAGCCACAGCTGTCCGCCGTGATACTCGACGATCTTCCGGCACAGGGCCAGGCCGATGCCAGTCCCCGGATACACGTCGCGCGGGTGGAGGCGCTGGAAGATGAGGAAGATGCGGTCGGCGTACTTGTGCTCGACCCCGATCCCGTTGTCGGAGCAGCTGAACTCCCACCGGTCGCCGTCCCGCCTGACCCCGATGTGCACGCGCGGCGGCTCCTCGGAGCGGAACTTGACGGCGTTCTCGATCAGGTTCTGGAAGAGCTGGGTGAGCTGCAGCTCGTTGCCGTTGATCCGGGGCAGCTCGTCGTGGGTGACGGTGGCCTCGGCGTCCTCCAGCGTGGCCGAGAGGTTCTCCAGCGCCCGTTCCAGCAGCGCGCCGGAGTCGACCTCGCCCTTCTCCCCGGTGACGCGGCCGACCCTGGAGAAGTCGAGCAGGTCGTTGATCAGCAGTTGCATGCGCTTGGCGCCGTCGACCGCGTAGTGGATGTACTGCCTGGCCCGCTCGTCGAGCTGCGGGCCGTAGCGCTGCTCCAGCATCTGGGTGAAGCTCGCCACCTTGCGCAGCGGCTCCTGGAGGTCGTGGCTGGCCACGTACGCGAACTGCTCCAGCTCCCCGTTCGACCTGCGCAGCTCCTCGGTCTGGTCGGTGGCCACCCGCCAGGCCGAGACGATGCGGGCCCGCATGGAGTCGATGTGGCTGGACAGCTCGGCCAGCTCCGCCGGCCGGTCGACGTGCAGGTCGTGGTCGAAGTCGCCGCCGGCGACCGTACGGACCTGGGCGGTGAGCTGGTCGATGGGCTTGAGCACCGCGTACCGCACCATGGCCGCCAGCCCGACGCCCAGCGCCAGCAGCAGGGCGAACACCACGATGAGGGCCGCGTTCAGCCGGTCGAGCTGGGCGGCCAGCTCGGGCGGCGGGTGCAGCGCCTCCGCCCGGGTGCTCAGCGTCATGACGATCGCGACCCCGGCGGCGAACGTGACGCCGGCCAGCACCCCGATCAGCACGAACCAGCGGGCCACCGGCAGCCTGCCCAGCCCTGTCGGCGCCTTGGGCGGCGGCAGCGGGTGAATGCTCATTCTGTTCTCCTCCGCAGCATGACCACCGCCAGGTCGTCACTGAGCGTGCCCACGTGGGTGATGAGCCGGTCGAGGTCGATGGCACCGTGCTCGCGTACGAGCTCGACCAGGCCGTCGACGCCCAGCAGGTGGCTGGGCTCGCCCACGGCGGCCTCGATCAGGCCGTCGGTGTAGAGCATCATCGACCACTCCCCGCCGAGCGGCACGTCCAGCACCGACCACGCCGCGTCCGGGAAGATCCCCAGCGGCGGGCCCGACGGCGTGCCCTGCACCACCTCGACGGCGCCGTCGCGCACCAGCACGGGCGGCGGGTGGCCGACCACGCGCATGCTCGCCGAGCTCAGATCGGGGGCGATCGTGGCCATGCACAGGGTGGTGAAGATCTCCGGCGCCTTGCGCTCGGCCCGCAGCAGCATGTCGAGCGTACGCAGCAGCGTGTCGCCCGTCTGCCCGGCCAGCACCAGCGTGCGCCAGGCGATGCGCAGCGCCACCCCCAGCGCGGCCTCGTCGGGGCCGTGCCCGCACACGTCGCCGACCACGACGTGCACCGCGCCGTCGGGCGTCTGCACCGTGTCGAAGAAGTCGCCGGCCAGCGTGCCGCCGCTGCCCGGCAGGTAGCGGGTCAGGTGCTCGATCGCCGCGGTACGCAGCAGCGGATCGGGCAGCAGGGCCCCCTCCAGCCGGGTGTTCTCCTGGGCCACCAGCTCCGCCTGAACCAGCTTGAGCTGGGCCAGGTCGGCGCGCTTGCGCTCCATCGCGTACCTGATGGAGCGGGCCAGCAGGCGCGCGTCCACGTCTCCCTTGACCAGGTAGTCCTGCGCGCCCGACTGGACGGCGGAGACGCCGACGTGCACGTCCCGCAGCCCGGTGAGCACCAGCACGGCCGTGTGCGGCGATGCCACCGCCAGCACCTCCTCCAGCGCCTCCAGCCGGCTGGCGTCGGGCAGGGAGAGGTCCACGAGCACGCACTGGATCTGGGGGGTCAGCTTCGCCCTGGCCTCCCGCAGGCTGCGCGCCCGGAAGATCGTGGGCGGCGCCATGGCGTGTTTGAGCAGCTCCTCGACGAGGAGGGCGTCTCCGTCGTCGTCCTCGACGAGGAGCAGCGTGAGCGTTTCCGAGAGATTTGCCGTCAAGACGCCTCTTCGGGGAGTGGGGCCACTTGTTGCTCATTCTGCGATGAGCGCCACCCCTTGTGGAAGCGTGCCCTCATGACCGGCCTCGACCACGAAGGCCAGCAGGGTCTCCCTGAACGCCTGCGCGGCCCTGGTCGGCTCGACGTCCTTGCGGTGGGCCAGCGCGATCGTACGGCTCAGCCCCGGCGGCGCCAGCGGCGTGCCCAGCAGCCCGGGCCGCCCGTCGAGCACCATGGACGGCACCACGGCCACCCCCAGCCCCGCCTCCACGAACCGCAGCACCGCGTCCATCTCCCCGCCCTGCACCGCGAACCTGGGCTCGAACCCCGCCTGCCGGCAGGCCGCCAGCGTCGCCTCCCGCAGGTCGTAGCCGCGCCTGAACATCACCATGGGCCTGCCGCGCAGATCCTCGATGTGCAGGTAGGGGCCCTTGATCTGCTCGTGGGACGGCGAGACGACCACGAGGTTCTCGCGCAGGATCTCCTCGGTGACCAGCGCGGGGTCGTCGCTCTGCAGCGGCATGATGATCAGCGACAGGTCGAGCTGCCCCCTGGCCAGCGCCCTGACCAGGTCGCGCGAGCCGCCCTCCTCCACCAGCAGCTCGATGCCCGGGTACGCGCGGTGGAAGCGGGCCAGCGCGTCGGCCAGCAGCCCCGCGCAGAGCGAGGGCGTGGCGCCCAGCCGTACCCGGCCGCGGCGCAGCCCGGCGAGCTGGGCCACCTCCTGCCTGGCGGTGTCGGCGTCCGCCAGGATGCGGCGGGCCAGCGGCAGCAGCGCCTCGCCCGCGGCGGTCAGCGCGACGTTGCCGCGCGCCCGCGAGAACAGCCGCGCGCCGAGATCGTCCTCCAGCGCCTTGATCTGCTTGCTGAGGGACGGCTGGGCGACGCGCATGCGCTCCGCCGCCTGGGTGAAATGCCGGGTCTCCGCCACCGCCAGGAAGTACGCGAGCTGCTGGAACTGCATGTGATTTTCCTCGCACCGGCGCGGTGTAAGCGGCCTGTAAAAGCCGCGCCTACCCACATCATAGCCTCGGGCTATCGAAACCAAGCCCATCATGACTTGGACGGATCATCGCTGGATACCTAGCGTTTAAACGTGACTGCCACGATAGAGCGCGGCTCCGCCACCGCGCCTGTTAACACCCCTGCTTCTGCTTCTAAGAAGACTCCAACGCCGAAGAAGCCGGGCGGGTTCCTGACCTCGTCCAACGGCAAGAAAGTCGTCATGGCCGTCACGGGCGCCGTGATGGTGAGCTTCCTCGTGCTCCATATGCTGGGCAACCTGAAGATCTTCTTCGGCCGGGAGTCGTTCAACGACTACGCCCACTGGCTGCGTACGCTGCTTGAGCCGTTCGCGCCGTACCGCACGGTCCTGACGATCCTGGAGATCGGCCTCGTGGCCGCGGTCGTCCTGCACATGTGGGCCGCGATCTCGCTGTCCCGCCGCGCGGGCAAGGCCAGGCCCGTCAAGTACGTGGCCAAGAAGTCGCAGGCGAACGGCTACGCCACGCACATCATGCGCTGGGGCGGCGTGACCATCGTGCTCTTCGTGATCTGGCACCTGCTCGACCTGACCTTCGGCGTCGTCAACCCCAAGGGCTTCGACTCCGCCCCCGCCGATCGGATGATCTCCGGGTTCGACCCGTCCCGGTGGTGGGTCACGCTGATCTACTTCGTGGCCGTCGTCATGGTCGGCATGCACCTGCGCCACGGGATCTGGAGCGCCTTCCAGACGCTCGGCTGGGCCAACAAGGACCGCAACAAGGCGCTGCGCGCCACCGCCGGCCTGGTCTCCATCGTCCTAGTGATCGGCTTCCTGGTCCCGCCCCTCGCGATCACGTTCGGAGTTGTCAAGTGAAGTACACCGAAGGCCCCGAGATCAGGGACACCAAGGCTCCTGAAGGGCCCATCGAGGAGCGGTGGGAGAAGCGCAAGTTCGGCGCCAAGCTGGTCAACCCGGCCAACAAGCGCAAGCTCAACGTGATCGTCGTCGGCACCGGCCTGGCGGGCGGCTCCGCCGCGGCGACCCTCGGCGAGCTGGGCTACAACGTCAAGTCCTTCTGCTACCAGGACTCCCCGCGCCGCGCCCACTCCATCGCCGCCCAGGGCGGCATCAACGCCGCCAAGAACTACCGCGGCGACGGCGACTCCATCTACCGCCTCTTCTACGACACCGTGAAGGGCGGCGACTTCCGCGCCCGCGAGTCGAACGTCTACCGCCTCGCCCAGGTCTCCGTGAACATCATCGACCAGGCCGTGGCCCAGGGCGTGCCGTTCGCCCGCGAGTACGGCGGCCTGCTCGACACCCGCTCGTTCGGCGGCGCCCAGGTCTCCCGTACGTTCTACGCCCGCGGCCAGACGGGGCAGCAGCTCCTGCTCGGCGCGTACCAGGCGCTGGAGCGGCAGGTCGCGGCCGGCACCGTGGAGATGCACACCCGGCACGAGATGCTCGACCTGATCGTCTCCGACGGGCGGGCGCGCGGCGTCATCGTGCGCGACATGGTCACCGGCGAGATCGAGCGCCACCTGGCCGACGCCGTGGTGCTCGCCACCGGCGGCTACGGGAACGTGTTCTTCCTGTCCACGAACGCCAAGGGCTGCAACACCACCGCCATCTGGCGGGCGCACGAGCGCGGCGCGTACTTCGCCAACCCCTGCTACACGCAGATCCACCCGACCTGCATCCCGGTGTCGGGCGAGTACCAGTCGAAGCTCACGCTCATGTCCGAGTCGCTGCGCAACGACGGCCGCGTCTGGGTGCCGCTGCGCAAGAACGACGAGCGCGCCCCCGGCGACATCCCCGAGGACGAGCGCGACTACTACCTGGAGCGCATCTACCCCAGCTTCGGCAACCTGGTGCCGCGCGACATCGCCTCCCGCGCCGCCAAGAACGTCTGCGACGAGGGCCGCGGCGTCGGCCCCGGCGGCCTCGGCGTGTACCTGGACTTCCGGGACGCCATCAACCGCCTCGGCCGCGACGCCGTGGAGAAGAAGTACGGCAACCTCTTCGAGATGTACGAGCGCATCACCGGCGAGAACCCGTACGACGTGCCGATGCGCATCTACCCCGCCGTCCACTACACGATGGGCGGCCTGTGGGTGGACTACGACCTGCAGTCCACGATCCCCGGCCTGTTCGTCATCGGCGAGGCCAACTTCTCCGACCACGGCGCCAACCGCCTCGGCGCGTCCGCGCTGATGCAGGGCCTGGCCGACGGATATTTCGTGCTTCCCACCACCATCGGCGACTACCTCGCCAACGGCCCGTACGGGGACGTCGACGAGGAGGCCGTCGCCGAGGCCGAGATCAAGGTCCGCAACAAGATCGACCGCCTGCTCTCCGTCAACGGCACCCGCACGCCCGACTCCTTCCACCGCGAGCTCGGCAAGCTCATGTGGGACTACTGCGGCATGGAGCGCACCGAGGAGTCGCTGCGCAAGGCGCTGGAGCGCATCCCCGAGCTGCGCGAGGAGTTCTGGCAGAACGTCAAGGTGTCCGGCACCGCCGAGGAGCTGAACCAGGTGCTGGAGAAGGCCGGCCGGGTGGCCGACTTCTTCGACTTGGCCGAGCTCATGTGCCTGGACGCCCTGGTCCGTACGGAGTCCTGCGGCGGCCACTTCCGCGCCGAGTCCCAGGACGCCGACGGCGAGGCACTGCGCGACGACGAGAACTTCGCGCACGTGTCGGCCTGGGAGCACTCCACCGACGGGCCGGTGCTGCACAAGGAAGCGCTCGAGTACGAGTACGTCAAGATGACCCAGCGGAGCTACAAGTGAACCTGACTCTTCGTGTCTGGCGCCAGAGCGGACCGTCGGACAAGGGCCGGATGGTGACGTACAAGGTGGAGGACGTCTCCCCGGACATGTCCTTCCTGGAGATGCTCGACGTCCTCAACGAGAAGCTGATCCTGGAGGGCGACGACCCGATCGCCTTCGACCACGACTGCCGCGAAGGCATCTGCGGCATGTGCGGCATGGTCATCAACGGCGTCGCCCACGGCGAGCAGCGCGCCACCACGACCTGCCAGCTCCACATGCGCCACTTCGAGGACGGCGCCGAGATCACCATCGAGCCGTGGCGCGCCGCCCCCTTCCCGGTCGTCAAGGACCTGGTGGTGGACCGCAGCGCGTTCGACCGCATCATCCAGGCGGGCGGCTTCGTCTCCGTCCCGGCCGGCTCCGCCCCGGACGCCCACAGCGTCCCGGTGCGCAAGGAGGACGCCGACTCGGCCTTCGACGCGGCCACCTGCATCGGCTGCGGGGCCTGCGTCGCGGCCTGCCCGAACGGCTCCGCCTCCCTCTTCACCGCCGCCAAGATCACCCACCTCAGCCTGCTTCCCCAGGGGCAGCCGGAGCGGCTGTCCCGCGCCAAGGCGATGGTGGACCAGATGGACGCCGAGGGGTTCGGCGGCTGCACGAACACGGGCGAATGCACGGCGGTGTGCCCGAAGGGCATCCCGCTGGACACTATCGCCCAGATGAACAGCGACTACCTCAAGGCCAACGCCAAGTAGCCCTGCTCTCCCACCCGTTGCCCATCTGAGTGGTCGACCGTCTGCTGCCCGCCCCGCACAAAGGGCTTCGCCGTTGGAAGCGCGCTTCGCGCGGGGCGGGCTCAGGCTGTTCTTGTCTTGGGCGCCTTCGGCGCACCCCCACGCCTACGGCGTCTCGTTCCCACCCGTTGCCCGTGGAGGCGGTGGGCCGTTGCCACCCACCCCGACCGTTGGGGTTCCTAGAACTTAGCTGCCCGTGCGAGGACAGCTCTGGGTGCCCATGTGGCTCACCTCAGGATTGGCTGCCCCTGACACTTGTCGAAGGCCGCCGGCCGTCGGCTTGACCCGAGACCTCACTCAAACTTTGAGCGCTTCACCTGCGCGGCTTCGACGTCCTTGCGCTCTTCAGCGGTCGTCACGAAGCTGCCCATGCCTGGCTCCGTACGGATCAGGCCGTCCGCACGCAGGGCGCGCATGACCTTCTGGCCGGTGACGTTGGCGATCCCGAACTCCTCGATGAGGTCGACCAACGACGGGATGCGTTCCCCCGCCTTGTACTCACCCCTGCGGATGCGCTCGACGATGATCGCGTGCACCCGCCGCCACCTGGGCTGATTCACCTGCAGCTCCACCACCGCAGCCACCTTAGGTGGTGTGCCCTGCCGAGGCGATGGATAGCGCGCCATGGCACGCCATCCATCGCCTGCCCTGGCTTCGGGAACTTACGGTGCGGCCATGACCCCATCCGAGCTTCAGGCCCTCGCGCTCGGCCAGTGCGTGAGCCGGCACGTACCGACACTCCGGAAAGAGCACGTCCGACTGGAGTGGCTGCTCCCATGCGATGCTCTTGCGCGGGTTCGTCCTCTGGCGTGGACCTGCCACTGTCGGGCCACCGTCTATGAGCTGTGCACCAGCGGCAGCAGGGCTCTTCTCCGTCGTACGGTGCAACTCGTCGGCGGACATCAGGTACACGAGACGATCCCCATGTCGATCAACGATGCCTGGACCATCTGGGCGGCCCTGCTCGATGGACGCGTCCGGTGATCACCATGCTGAGGAATGGGTCCGCCCACAGCCATCCTCGGACCAGCCGTCACCAATGCCTGGACGGGAGTGTGGCCGTCCGTTGTCCCGGGCGCACGGCTCACAAGTGTGACAGACTGTGATCATGCGGCAACCCCCAGCGACGTCGTTCAATACCACCGGTCCGTGCGATCCGCGGCTCCACTACATGCTGCCCCCTACGCCGCGGCTTCCGCAGGCGCGGGTGCTCATCGAGATGGACCGCTACTTCGTGCTGCACGCGCCCCGGCAGACCGGGAAGACCACCATCCTGGACGCCCTGGCCGCCGAGCTGACCGCCGAGGGCGACATCGCCGCCCTGATGTTTTCTTGCGAGCGTGCCAAGTCGGCCGGCGACGACTACGCGGCCGCAGAGTCGCTAGTGCTGGATTCTCTGCGCGAGGCCGCCGATCTGTCGGGTTTGCCGAAGAAGTTGCTACCGCCGGCTTCCTGGCCGCAGGTCACGCCGGGCAGCCGGTTCGGTGCGGCACTACGGGAGTGGTGCCGGCGCTGCCCGCGCCGAGTGGTGCTGCTCATCGACGAGATCGACGCACTGCAGGGAAACAGCCTGGTCAGCATCCTCAGCCAGCTCCGCGACGGCCACAACAGGCGACCGAAGGGCCATCCGTTCCCCGCGTCGGTGGTGTTGTGCGGGTTGCGCGACCTGCGTGACTACAAGGTCGCCTCAGGTGGCGAGCCTGACCGGTCGAACCCGGCGAGCCCGTTCAACATCGTCGCCGAGTCGCTGCGCCTGGGCGACTTCACCACCGACGAGATCGCCGAGCTGTACGGCCGGCACACGCAGGCGACCGGCCAGGAGTTCACCAAGGATGCCGTGGACCGGGTCTTCGAGCTGACCCAGGGCCAGCCCTGGCTGGTCAACGCCCTCGCCCATGAGATCACCTTCAAGATGGGGGTGACCGGCACCATCACCGCCGGGCAGGTGGAGGAGGCCAAGGAGCGGCTGATCCGGGCCCGCGCCACCCACCTGGATGCTCTGGCTGCCCGGCTGCACGAGCCCCGGGTCAAGCGGGTGATCGAACCGATCGTGGCCGGGACGGTGCCGAGCATGGACGACACCATCGACGACGACGTCTCCTACGTCCACGATCTGGGCCTCATCCCGGACACCAGGAGGCTGGAGATCGCCAACCCGATCTATCGGGAGGTCCTGCTACGGGTCCTCGGCGCTCGCACGGAGCGGCTCGTGATGGCCCATCCGCACAGCTTCGTGCTGCCGGACGGCCGGTTCGACCTGCCGCGCCTGCTGGAGGAGTTCGTGGTGTTCTGGCGCGAGCACGGCGAGGTCCTCATTCAGCAGGAGGGCTATCACGAGGCTGCCTGCCAGATCATCCTGATGGCCTTCCTGCACCGGCTGGTCAACGGCGGCGGCCAGCTCGACCGGGAGTACGCCGCCGGCACCAAACGCCTGGACGTGCTGGTCCGCTGGCCGTACACCGGCCCTGACGGAGAGCGGCTGATGCAACGCGAGGCCATGGAGTTGAAGGTCTGGCGAGCCAAGGCAGATGACCCGACATCCGAGGGGCTGGCCCAGCTCGACCGCTACCTGGACCGGCTCACACTCCTCACAGGTGTGCTCGTGGTCTTCGACCGCCGCCCCGAGGCTCCGCCTTGGAAGGAACGGGGCGCCTTCGAGCGGGCCGCCACGCCATCCGGTCGCCAGGTCACCGTCCTACGGGTGTGAGACCCTCCCCGCCTGGCGCCTTCGTACCCTTGTGGTGTGCCCGCCCCGAGGGAGGACGCATGCTGAAGAGGACGATCCGTCGTCAACCCCTGGAGCGCCTGCTGACGACTCGCGCCCAGCGGGCCCTGGACCTGGCCGGGCAGGAGGCCAGGGCTCAGGGCGTTGATCGGGTCACCGGCGATCACCTGCTGGCGGCCCTGGCACGCCTGGGTGAGGGTGTGGCCGTCACCACGCTCGGCAGCCTGGGCGTCGATCTCGCCCGCACACCCTCCCCGGCAGTCCACGCCGAGCTCGGACGCCTCACGGAGCTGGCCCGGCAGGAGGCGGCCGGGCTCGGGCACCGGTACGTCGGCACCGAGCACCTCCTGCTCGGCCTCCTCCACGAGGGTGGGACGGCGACCCTCGGCATCGGCCTGCACCAGGCCCGGGAGCAGATCGTCAAGGTCCTGCACGGGTGAAGGGTTCTCAGGTGGTCTCGGCGCTGAGGGTCTGGGACACGGATCGGCGGGCGGCCAGGCGGGCGGGCAGGGCGGTGAGCGCCACCGTCACCAGGAGGGTCGCGAGTGCGGCGATGAGCATCGTGGAGAACGGCGCGAGGACCGCGTTCCTGGCGCTGAAGGCGGAGAACACCGCGATGCCCAGGGGTATGCCGATGACGGCGCCGGGCAGGCAGGGCAGGAGCTGGGCGATGGACAGGCCCGCGGAGACCTGTCCGGGGGTGGCGCCGAGGGCGCGTGCGACGGCCAGGCTCGGCCGGGCTTCCGTCGCCGTGGTCCAGGTGAACGTGATGGTGTTCACGACGGCCAGCGCGATCAGCAGGGCGGAGACCGCGATCAGCAGGTGGCCGGCGTTCTCGTCCCGCAGGTTGGGAATGGCGGAGGAGCCGTTCAGGCCGTAGCCCCGCGACGACTGGACGGAGAGGGAGAGCAGGCCGGTGAGCGCGATCAGCGTGGTGGCGGTGGAGCACGCCTGCAGCACGGCCCGCCCGGGACGGCGGATGGTCAGCCGCAGCCCGAGCAGGAACGGCGTGGGCAGCAGCGCGGACAGCGCGGTGAGCCAGGGGCGGCGGCGGGGGCGGTGGGCGGTGTCGGCCAGCGCGGTGACGGTCGCGGTGCGCAGGGCCCGCAGGGTGGGGCGCAGTGCCGACAGCACCGCCACCGCCACGGCCAGGAGCGTCGTCGCGGCGATGACGGGGCCGGTCGGCCCGCCGAGGTCGCCGATCCTGCTGGCGGTGGGGCTGGCGACGACGGGTGCGGTCAGGCGCGCGATCAACAGCCCCAGCACGTCGGCCAGCAGCGCCACGGCCAGGTACTCCGTGAGCAGGACGGCGCCGATCAGACCGGGGGTGGCGCCGACCGCCTTGAGCAGCCCGGCCCGCCGGGTCTGCTGGACGGCGCGGCCGGTGGCCAGGGCCGCCACGCCGGTGATGGCCAGGAAGCTGAGCAGCCAGCTGCCGAGGACCAGGATTGGCTGGGTGCCCCTGAGGATGACGGCGTCCTGCTCGGCCTTGAACTGCCAGGAGTGGAAGTTGATCCGGGCGTCGGAGTGGCGGTGGGCGTCGCGGAAGGTCTCGGTGGCGGCGGGGTCGCGCAGCTTGAGGTCCATGGCCGTCGTCACCGGCAGATCGTGGGAGGAGGCCAGCGTGCGGGCGTCCTGCCGGGTCATCCAGGCCAGGCCGGTGTAGTCGCTGGGGCCGCCGCCCGGGCCGATCTGGGCCGCCCATGGGTAGATGGAGGTGGCCGCGGTGACGGCGATCCCGACGACGGGGTACGGCTGGCCGGCGATGGTGACCTGGTCGCCGACGCCGATGCCCAGCGCGGTGGCGAAGCCGCGTTCGAGGACGGTGCCGCCCGAGCGTACCCAGTGGCCCGAGGTCACCAGGGGCCGGTTGAGCGCGCCGGGCTGCTCGGCGAAGCCGTGCACCACCACGGGGGACGTCACGGAGCCGCGCGTGGTGAGGTCGGCGTAGACGATGCGGTAGGGGCCGTGGTGGCCGGCCACCTCGGGAGCGTCCGCCAGCTCGGTCAGGGCCGAGGTCACGGCGGGGCCCGTGTCGCCGGACAGCGCCACCACGTCCGGTCCCGCGGTGGCCGCGCGGGTCTGCTCGTACAGCGTACGGCTCGTCCCGCTCAGGGACAGGCCCAGGGCCAGCGTGGCGGTGGCGATGGTCACCGCGAGCAGGAGCATCGCGGCCTGGGCCCGATGCCGGCGTACGTCGGCGAGCACCAGGCGCACGACGAGCACGAGGGAGCCCATGACGCTCAGCCCTCCAGCCCGATCAGCCCGCCGAGCCCGCGCGGGTGGGAGCCGGCCAGGCTCGTGTCGTCGACGAACATCCCGTCACGCATCGAGACCAGCCGATCCGACGTGGCCGCGACCCGCTCGTCGTGCGTCACGATGACCAGCGTCTGACCCGCGGAACGCAGCTCCTCGAAGATCCTCAGCACGTCGAGGGTGGCCGCGCTGTCGAGGTTGCCGGTCGGCTCGTCGGCCAGGACCACCCGCGGCTCGTTGGCCAGCGCGCGGGCGATGGCGACGCGCTGGCGCTGCCCGCCGGACAGCTCGGACGGCAGGTGCCTGGCGCGGCCCGTGAGCCCGACCCGTTCGAGCAGGACGCCCGCCCGCCGCCTGGCCTGCCGCGGCGAACGGCCGGCCAGCAGAGCGGGCAGCTCCACGTTCTCCGCCGCCGACAGCTCCTCCACCAGGTGGAACGCCTGGAAGATGAACCCAACGGACCGGCGCCGCATGCGTGCCAGAGCCCGCTCGCTCAGGTCGTCGATGCGCCGCCCGGCCAGCCACACCTCCCCGCGGGACGGCCGCTCCAGGCCGCCGAGCAGGTGCAGCAGGGTCGACTTCCCGCAGCCGCTCGGCCCCATCACCGCCAGCATCTGCCCCTCGGGCACCTCCAGATCGACCTCGTCGACCGCCCGGACCCGGCTCTCCCCTTGACCGTGCTCCTTCACCAGGTCGCGGACCCGGACCACGGCATTCGGCTCGTTCACACGCCCTCAACTCTGCGGTCGGCTCGCGGGTCGCCGGCGCCGGACCAGGCTCGTTCGCAGGCTTCCAGCCAGCGCAGGTCCGCCTGCAGCCGCAGCACGACCCCTTCCAGCAGCAGCACGGCCTTCGAGCCCGCCGGCTCGGCCAGGATCGCCTGCTGCGCCTCGCGCACGCGGCGCAGCAGCTCTCGGCGCTGCGCCGCGACGAGCTCCAGCGGGTCGGCGAGCCGGGCGGCGGCCGCCGCGACCAGCTTGAGATGGAACTCCGCCAGGTCCGGCTTGGGCCAGCCCACCTCGGCCAGCCACGCGGCCACCCGCTGCTGGCCGGCCGGGGTCAGCGCGTAGACCTTGCGGTCCGGCCGCTCGGGGAGGCCGTCAGCGCGCTCGCAGACGACGAGCCCGGCCTTCTCCAGCCGGGACAGGGTCACGTAGATCTGGCCGGGGTTCATCGAGTCGCCCAGCGGGCCCAGGCTCTGGCGCAGCCGGGCGCGCAGGCCGTACCCGTGGGACGGCTCCTTGGCGAGCATCGCCAGCACTGCGTCTTGCACGGCATCCCCCTAACGGTTAGCTAAGAGCTAGCGGTTAGCCGTACGGGCTGTCAACTCGGGGTGCCGGCGGAGGGGCGCAGACCGTCGAGGATGAGCTGGGCGAGGTGGGCCGAGCGCGTACGGCTGGTCTCCGCACCGGCGTGGCGGATGGCGGCGAAGGCGCCGGCGACCAGGGCCATGACCTCCTCGACGGTGAGGTCGGGGCGCACGGTGCCGGCCGCGTGGGCGCGTTCCAGCAGGCCCGCCACCTGGCCCGTGAGAGCCGCCGCGACGTCCGGGGCGGCGGTGCGCAGGTCGAACTCGGCGGCCACCAGCGCGCTCTTCACCGCCACGTTCTCGGCGCCGCCGGCCATCATCGCGGACAGCAGCGTGAACAGGGCCGCGGGATCGTCCGTAGCGGTGAGCTCCTCCGCCTTGGCCACCAGTTGCCAGAGCTGGTCGGTCGCGACGGCGAGGTAGAGCGCTTCCTTCGTCGGGAAGTGCCGGTGGACGGTTCCGGGGCCGACGCCCGCGCGGCGGGCGATCTCGTCGAGCGAGACGCCGAGACCCTGCGCCGCGAACAACTGCTGCGCCGTGCGCAGCACCCGCTCGCGATTGCGGCGCGCGTCGGCCCGCAGCTCTCTGTCGCTCCCGTGAGCTGTGGACGGGTTCGCTCGGGCTAGGTCAGGTGGCTGGCTGGACATGTCGGAAATCAGCATAACCGGGGCGCCGCACCGCATACCATGTCCCTAACCGGGGCGACGCACCGCTTACCGCCGCGCCGCTCCTCGACCCGATTCGTCAGCCCTGAGGAGATCACGCCGATGACCACCCGCGAGGACGTCAGCGCTCTGGTGCAGCGGATGCAGGAGTGCTTCAACAGCCGCCAGTTCGACCAGGCCGCCGACCTGCACACCCCCGGCTTCTACAGCCATCCGCTCGGCACCCCGGGCTTCGAGGCCGGGAAGAGGGCCTGGCAGGTACTCGTCGCCCGGCATCCCGGGATCCGCGTCGTCGCCCAGGACATCCTGGTGGACGGCGACAAGGCCGCCGTCCGCTCGACCGTCGAGGGCATCACCGTTCCGGACGGCGATACGCCGCCGATGCTGTTCGAGATCTTCCGCATCGAGGACGGCCGGTTCGCGGAGATGTGGGGGGCCGGCACGGGGTTCCCGCCCGAGGCCGGCCCCGAGGAGTTGCTCGCCGGGTGAACAGGCGCTAGTCGCAGTATCTCCACTGGGTGGTGGTGGTGCCGTAGATGCCGCCGCCGTAGATCGCCTTGATGGATCCCGTCCACCTGATGCAGGTGCCGGCGGCGTAGCCGCTGACCGCCGCGTAGTGAGCGTAGTTGCCCTCGTCCCTGAGGTCCTCCCTGGTGAGCTGCTGGTAGGAGCCGTTCGGTCAGCCGCACCCGCTCCCGGAGACGAATGAAGCGACATCGTCAGGGCTTTCAGTCGCTGGTCCGACAACGAAGGCAGCAGGGCCTCTGGTTCCCCCTCCGCAGTTCAGGACGGCGCTGGGCATGAGAGCTGCCCAGGCGGTTTGACATGCGCAGATGAGATAAACGGCAGGCGCTATCCCCGGTCCCGAACATTTGGTCAGCTAATCTTCCTCTTGTTATGGGACTGCAATCAAAGTTCCGGAAAACGCTATCTTGATCAACAATCGCGCCTCAGGCATGCTGGTCACAAGCGTCCCGGCCGGAAGTAAACGCGCCAGTCAGTGCGTCCCGACAACTCCGCCCACGCTTCTCTGCACACGGCCAGAAGGGTTCGGTATGACCAAGCGTTACCGCTCGATTCGGGCGGCTGTCGTCGCACCCGCCATTACGGGAATCCCCGCCACGACGACTGGCGCGCAGGCCGGCCGGGCAACTCCTTTGCGGATCCGCGCAATGGCGAGAATGTCGACGTAGTCGCCCGTTCGGACTGTTGCACCGTGACCATGCCTCTCGACGAGAGGTGATTCGGCTGTGGCCGGAGCCTGCCCGGACGGTGCCTTCTCCGTGACCGTGCGGACGGCGACTCGACGAGAAGGGGTATCAATGGACGAAATGGTGTTGCGCGCTCAGCGGTTCATCAATTCGGTCTATGGAAGCGTTCCCGGTATCAACAAGGTAGCTGAGGACGGCATCACCGGGTGGTCGACGATGTACGCCCTGACCCGCTGCCTGCAACACCAGCTGGGCATCACCACGCTGTCCGACAACTTCGGACCCACCACGATGGCGACTCTCACGGCGCAATGGCCGTCGATAAACCGCGGCACCGGCGCCCCGGCGAATCTGGTCCGCATCATCCAGTCCGGGCTGTACTGCAAGGGCTACGACGGCGGAGAAATCGATGGAATATACAATGATCGGGTCTCCGCCGGTGTCTCGAAACTGAAGGCGGACGCAGGCGTCGGTGGCCTGTTCGCCGGCGACGCCATGGTGCCCAAACTCTTCAAGGCACTCCTGACCATGGACGCTTATGTACCGGTGTCCGGCGGAGCCGGGGATGTCCGCGGCGTCCAGCAATGGCTGAACGGCCGCTACGCGCACCGGCCCAACTTCTTCATCATCCCGTGTGACGGACACTTCTCGCGCGATGTGCAGAAAGCGTTGCTCAAAGCGCTGCAGTACGAGTTCGGGACCCCCGAAGCGCAGGTGGACGGCGTCTTCGGCCCGATGACGCAGGCCGGTCTGCGAGCGAACGAGGTGGCCGTCGGGTCCGCAGGAGTGTTCGTCCAGCTCTTCACGGGCGCGATGATCTTCAATCGCAGGAACGGAGTGGCCTTCAGCAGTTCCTTCGGCTCGGAGTTGCAGACGCAGGTGCGTGACTTCCAGTCGTTCGTGAAACTCGCGACCACCGGCCGGGGAGATTATCAGACGTGGGCTTCGCTCGTGGTCAGCCATGGTGACACCACCCGGCGAGGAACAGCCTGTGACTGCGTGACGGAGATCACCACGGCCCGGGCGCAGGCTCTCAAGGCGGCCGGCTATGCGATCGTGGGCCGCTACCTCACGAACGTACCCAACACCTCGCTCAACAAGAAGATCCAGCCAGGAGAGCTCGCGGTCATCAGCGGCGGAGGCTTACGGGTCTTCCCCATCTACCAGACCTATGGTGGGTCGGTCACCTACTTCAACCCTGCGCAAGGTGCCGCCGACGCACTGGCCGCTCTTGACGCTGCCCGCGGCTACGGCTTCAAGCGGGGCACCAGGATCTACTTCGCTGTCGACTTCGACGCCCTGGACTCGGATGTCACGAGCAACATCATCCCTCACTTCCGCGCGATCAAAACGCGCTTCGGACAGTACGCCAGTGAATATCAAATCGGCATCTACGGGCCCAGGAACGTCTGTTCCCGCGTCGCACGGGAGGGCTTGACCACGGCCAGCTTCGTCTCCGACATGTCAAGTGGGTTCAGCGGCAATCTCGGCTTCCCCATGCCTGAGGACTGGGCCTTCGACCAGATCTCCACGATAACGGTGGGCAGCGGTGACGGCCGGATAGAGATCGACAACAACATCGCCTCGGGCCGGGACAGCGGGCAGAACACGTTCGACGCGGTCTCCGGCGGCCCGAAGCTGGACGTGGCGTTCGACGCCGCCAATCGAGGCGCCCTCATCGCCGACCTCGCTGCCTATCTCGAAGGCATCGGCTATCCGGAGAGGCCGTGGCAGCTCAGTAACGCCGACACCGTCGACAGACTGTTGAATCACGACGGGCTGTTCACCGGCCTGGCCCGGGCCTTCAGGATCCGCAAGGCACTCCTTCAGGCGCCGGCCTTCTTCGAGACGCGCATGTCCGGTCCCGATGATGCCTTGGCCGAGGCGGCGGTCACGAACTGGTACACCTACAAGATCGCCTATGAGGCCTGGGAGGAGGCCGGGAAGGTCGGCCCTGAACCCACGGTCCCCATTCCTGTTCAGGAGGACTCGAGCACGGGGATCGGGCAGATTCGAGCGGGCAGTGCGATCAGTGCGCGCAACTACTGCGCTCGTCAAGGAATAACGGAGGAAGCTGTTCTGGACGATTCGGACTGGCACGTGATGTGGGATGTGTGGAAAAAGCTCAAGAACGACAACGAGTACAACATCAGCACAATCCCGCTCCTGCATTTCTGGGGCGCGGCCGACATCGGTGTGGCCAGGCCTGGCCTGGCCGACAGTGATGATCTGACGCGCCGAGTCATCGCCCGCTACAACGGCACCGGCACCGAAGCCGACCAGTACGGGGTAGAAGTGCTCGGGATCTACCGGGTGTTCGAGAAGTACAATGCGCCCGCACGTAACCTGAGCTGACGACGGTCGTGGAACGGAGAAGCGCAGGTGCCTACGGATCGGAAATCGGCAGCGCGGCTTTCGTGGACTGCATTGGGTGTCGTCTACAACCTGCTGCTCGGCATTTTCGCCTATTTTCCGATCGACTTCACCTATGCGCTGCTGGTCGGACTTCCACCGACGAACAACCGTGACTCCTTCTCGTATTTCGTCGCCATGACCGTGGGATCGTGGCTTGTTCTCCTGGCCATGGCGATCCTTCCCAACATACCGATCGCAAGACGCTCCGTGGCGTCGATGAAGATCTACTTCGTCATCGCGACGATCCTGATTCTCGTGATCCCGGCGATCCAGCTGATTCCGATCATCGCGATATCCAGCGCTCGGTGGTAGCAGGCACACCCCGGAGGGCCGTGTGGAATTCCAGAATCAACTCGAGGGCACCTCGGCGTCAGCATTATCCCGGCGATTCTTCTTTCGCGGCGCCATCGGCGTGATAGGCGCGGCGTCGGCTTCCTGGGCAGTATCGAGTCCGGCGAGTGCGTCTGCGGCAGGCGCCGTGGCCACGGACTCGTCGCGGCGCTCGTCCGTCCGGTACAGCGCGAACGGGTGGCCCGTCCTCGTCGGCGAGAACCGCGCCGGCCGGAAGGTGGAGCAGGAAGAGGATCTGAGCTGGGCTCCCGCCTGGCTGATCAGCGGTAGCAGCGCGAACGTGACACTCCGGATCGGCGAGGTGGCGACGGTACTCCTCCACGTGGCCGCACGTTTCCACTACGAGATCGGCACGCTGGAGGACGGGGACGTGGTCGGGTACAGACCACTCGGTGACACGAGGCTGTCGGCCGCGGAGAGCAATCATTCTTCCGGGACTGCGATCGACATCAAACCCGGTTGGTATCCGTCAGGGTCGAGAGGCGGGTTCTTCCCGCAGGAACTGGCCGTGATCCGCGACATCCTGGACGAATGTGAGGGCGTGGTCCAGTGGGGCGGTGACGTCGATCGAGCTCCTGCGGAAGGGCACTTCGAGATCGGCGTTCCACCTGGCGACATCCGCTTGGTGAGGGTCGCAGAAAAGATTCAGGGTTGGAATCAGAAGCCAGGCGTGGGCGCGGGACGCAGATAGCTGAAGGCCGGGGCTGGAGGATTCCGTCCGGCCCGCGCCCACCTCTCGGTGGTTCAACACGTTCGGGGTCAGAAAGGCATGTCCTTGTTATCCGCACATGCAGAGGAATCGGTGGCCGGACCGGCGGGCACTCCACGCTTCAGGATCTTGGGACCGGTCGAGTACTGGAAGGGCGGTCGCTGGCACGGGATCACCTCACGCCACTGCCGCTCCGCCCTGGCCATTCTGCTTCTCGCTCGCGGCAGGATCGTGACGAGAGAGCAGTTCATCGACAGCATGTGGGACGACGAACCACCATCCACCGCGGCCGTCATCGTGCGCGGCGCCATCACGAAGCTTCGTCGCTGGCTCCCCGACGGCCATCGCAGGATCGCCACTCGAGACCCCGGCTATCAGCTGCAACTGGAAGAGAACGAACTGGATGCGGATCGCTTCCTCTCTCTGGTCGAGGCCGCTAGGAGGGCCCTGACCGAAGGAAATCCGCACCTGGCACGAGAACTGGCCGAACAAGCCATGGCGATGCGGCACGGCCCGGTGCTGGCCGACGTGTGCGCCGGCGATGCGTTGACCGCCGAATCGATCCACCTGGACGAATACGCCACCCTGGCTGAACAGGTGCGGACGCAGGCCATGCTGGGGTGCGGGCAGGCCCGCTGGTCCATCCCGGATTTGCGCAGAAACCTGGCTCTGTGCCCCATCGACGAGAAGTCGGCCGAGCTCCTGATGAACGCCCTGATCGAGGTCGGCAAGCCGGCTGAGGCCCTGGTCGAGTTCGACCGCATCAGGAGCTGCCTCGCGCAGGACCTCGGTGTCGACCCCGGCCCCGACCTCCGCAACCTGCATACTCGCGTGCTCAACCACTATCTGAACGCTGCATCAACAGGCGAATAGCGCCGCGATTACCGAAAATTTACACCCCACCGGCATCTTGGAACCAGAACAGAGTCCGGCCTTTAGTGGGGAGGTGCAGCTCGACGTTCCGGCATGAATTCCAGACGCAAGAGTCCTCCTTCCTCCAATGGCGGATTCTGTCGAAGAGGAGGAGTAGTTCTTGCGTCTCCGTGCGCTCCAGCGAGCAGCGATGTTGTTCCTCATGGCGACGATATCGGCAGGTGCTTGCTCAGACTCTGAACCCAATGTGGCGCCGGCCGAGGCGGCAAACCAGGGCTCGGCTGTTCCGGTTGTGCGGGAGGAGGCAGACCTCAGGCTGCCTCTCGATGATTACGACCTCGACGCAGCAGGCCGCTCAACGGTCCAGACCGCTCGCTACGCCTTGATAGCCGAGTGCCTGGCGAGATTCGGCTTCGACATGCCTGAGCATGACACCAGCCCGGCGAGGTATCCCGCCAACGCCGATTATCTCGGCTGGCTCGGAGCCCTCGACGTGAGCGTGAACGGTTACACCGGCACGGAGGATCAGGTGCTTCGCCATCGGCTTCCTGCCCGTGACGGCATCCGCGGATACCCCATACCGGCGGAGCAGGATGCCGTGCACATCGGCAGCGTAAGAACCTTCAAGGGGAAGCAGGTCCCGCCGGAGGGATGTGACGGCGAAGCGCAGCGAAAGCTCAACGGGCAGGCTCCCGGACCTGACGGAAAAGTACCTGCCAGGCCCCACATCTACAAGGACCTCTACGTCCTGATGGACGACGCGGCCGAGGCGGCTGTCTCGTCCGACGGATCACGTGTGGATCAGCGGATCGCCGAGTCGACAGCGCGCTGGAGCTCGTGCATGAAGGCGAAGGGTTTCGGCTACGGCCGGCCTTCGGATGCCGAGCACGACCCACGCTGGGCGGGGCGGCGGGAGGTCCCCGACGGAAAACACCTTGCCCCGCCCACGAAGGAGGAACTGGAGACCGCGACAGCGGATGAGCAATGCCGGCTCCAGGTGAACTACAGCGGCGCAAGGAAGGCCGCGTGGTCGGAGGCGCAGCGGAACATCATCGCGGCGAGAACAGAGCAGCTGGAGCGCCTCCGGAATCTTCAGCAAACCCGATACCGCAACGCTCTGAAAGTACTGGGTGAGAACCCGTCCTAGTCCGCCGAATACAGTTGCCACAAGAAAGGTGCACCCATGAAGATCTCCCGCCCCCTGGCCAATGGACTCGCGGTGGTCTCCGTCGCCGCAACGGGGCTTTTGGGAATCGCCGTTCCAGGCGCTGCCAGCGCTGAGACCTCACGCCCGGAAGACCCCCAGTTCAGCAACAACGCCAGGCTCGTATCTCCGGAGCTGCGGAAGGCCGAGCAAGAAGTCCTCAACGCTCCGGCACCCGCGCCGCAGCCGATCGCGCCGGAAGACCTTCCACTGAACGACTCGGAGCGGCGAGCCGCTCGCAGCGACGTGAGCATTCAGGCGGCCGACGTCTGGTGCGGAAGCTGGCTCAGCAACCCTGGTGCGGTCACCCTGGAAGCCGTCACCCACTACTACGCGGGAGAGTACTACTGGGATGCCCCCTCGCCGGAGGGCGCACAGCAGAATCTGACCTGGCGCCCGATCGCGGGAACCGTTTCGTCCAACTCCGTGCGGTACGGATGGTCGAAAATGTTCCCGGTCGACATGAACCGGATTTCCACGTTCCTGTTCGATGCGCAAATCACCACGGGCTGGTGGGACAACTCGGGTAATCCCCACTTCTGCGGATGGGGCAGCAACCTGGCGCGGACCATCGTAGGCACCGATGCGGCCTACACGGCGGGGGTCAGGCAGTCCGAAGCGACCTACATCCGCGCTCACGGAAAGCCGAGCTACCCCGGGCAGGCCTGGGAGTACCTCCCCAGCAGCCAGAGAACAGCGTTCTAGGCCGCGAGGCAACCGAACGCCCGGGGTGCCAGAGCAGCTCCGCACCCCGGGCGACCGGCCAGGACCTGGTCGGGACGACAGGATTTGAACCTGCGACCCCTTGACCCCCAGTCAAGTGCGCTACCAAGCTGCGCTACGTCCCGGTCACGTCGGTCGCCCCCGGCTCTTGAAGGCGTTCCGATCGGCCACCACCCTACAGGAGGAGCCGGACTCGTCGCGTACGCTCCCCTGCGGCACGGGCGATCGGCGAAGGGGATGGTGGAACGATGGAAGACCACGGTGAAGAGGTCGTCCTCTACTGGCGGCCGATGTGCACGTACTGCATGAAACTTCGCTTCAGCCTGCTTTTCACCCGCCTCCGCCACCGCAAGGTCAACATCTGGAAGGACCCGGACGCGGCCGCGTTCGTGCGGTCGGTGGCGAACGGCTTCGAGACCGTGCCGACCGTGACGGTGGCGGGCAGGCCGATGGTGAATCCGTCGCGACGCGAGCTCCTGGACGCCGTCAAGACGTACGCGCCGCACCTCCTGAAGGGGGCCGGCGAGTAAGGCGGCCAGGGCCCTGCTCCGTTCGGTTGACCCAGACGACGGAGGCCCCGGCCGCCATCACCCGGCGTGACATTGCCGCTACAGATGCTAGTGGAGCGGCTGGTCGAGAGGTGGCCTTTTGCTGGCCCAAAGCGGATCGGTCCTTGCCGGGTCGGAAATTTCGAGGTGGAGCGTAACAACGGGAGGGCTCGGACCACTTCCTGGTGTCAGAAGCATCCCGAACGAAGGGGCTGGGCGGTGACGGATGATGCGCACCGGTTCACCGGCATGTACGACGAATGCCGGCAACGCGTGTGGGCCTACGTGGTCAGCCGCGCGGGCCGGCAGGTGGCGGACGAGGTGGTGAGCGAGACGTTCGCCATCGCCTGGCGGCGGCTGGACGACGTGCCCGAGCCGGCGCTGCCGTGGCTGCTCGGGGTCGCCAGGAACGTGCTGCGTGACAACGTGCGCGCGGAGCTGCGGCGGGAGGCGATGGCCGCCGAGCTGCGGGCCTGGACCGAGGGGGACGTGGCCGACCAGGTGACCGAGCGGATGGGGGTGCTGCGCGCGCTGGCCGCGTTGCAGGAGGACGACCGGGAGATCCTCGTCCTCGTCGCCTGGCACGGGCTGACCCCCAAGGAGGCCGCCAGGGTCATCGGCTGCTCGTCGGCGGCGTACCGCGTACGGCTGCATCGGGCGCGCAGGCGGCTCAAGCAGGCGATGGAGGCGGAGCCGGAAGGGCGTGTACCCGAGCGGTCCAGGCCGCACGTTCGGAACCTCAGCGAGGAGTGGTCATGAACCCCATCGACGAGCTTCGGGCCGCCAGGCCCGCGCACCTCGGCGACCGGCCGGTGGACGAGCAGACGAGGGCCGTGGAGCTGGGCCGCGCCATGGCGCGGCCCAGGCAGGGGCAGGTGAAGAGGCGGCGGAGCCGGCCCGTGTGGGGGCTGGGGCTGGCAGGGGCGGCCGCCGCCGCCGTGACGGCGGTGGCGGTGGTCATGTCGGGGAGCGGCGCGGCACCCACGCCGCCGCGGGCGCCCGACGGCGGGCAGGTGGCGGCGAGCGCGGGGACGGACGCGCCCCGGGTGAGGCTGTCGGCGCGGGACGTGCTGCTCGCCGCGGCTGAGAAGGCCGACAGGCAGGCCGAGGGCAGCGGCGACTGGTGGCGGAGCGAGACGGTGAGCAGGCACCTGTACGCCGCGCGGACCGGCGGCTACCTGGTCATGGACCGGGCCCGCAGCGAAGGGTGGACGCCCCAGGGAGTCGGGGGCGACCAGTGGGCCCGCAGCCGGAAACTCGGGGCCGAGCCCGCCACCGAGGCGGACCGGGAGGCTTGGGAGCGGGCCGGGTCGCCGTCCGAGATCGAGGTCGTCGTCCCGGGCAAGGGCAGGGGAAAGGGGAAGTACGGGCCGATGGCGCTGTCCACGTCCGACGGGAAGGCCACGACCAGCCACACCCCGCTGGTGGACGGCGACAAGGTGTTCTGGCTCGGCAGGAACGTGACCATGAAGGAGCTGCGCGGGCTGCCGAGCGACCCCGGCGAGCTGAAGAAGTGGCTGATGGCCTCGTACGCGGGGCACGGCACCGAGTCCACCGGCGAGAAGATGTCGGGGGACACGTGGCTGTTCAAGGTCAGCGTCGGGCTGATCATGGACATGCCGGTGACGCCGGAGGTGCGGGGGGCGGCGTTCCGCATGCTGGCCGGGCTCGACGACGTGAAGGTCACCCAGAACGTGACCGACGCCGAGGGGCGGCAGGGCACCGCCGTGTCGGTGGTGGAGCACTACGAGGCGGGCGGCGTCTCGGAGAACCGGCTGGTCTTCGACGAGGCGACCGGGCGGGCGCTGGCCAGCGAGTACGTGGTGGTGAAGCCGGGCGGGCTGCAGGCGGGCTTCGAGCCGGGCACTGTCTGGAGCTCCAACGCGCTGATCGAGGCCGGCTGGACGGACGACCGGCCCGCCTCCTGACGCCGCCGGGGCCCGTCAGTCGCTCTGGCGGGCCTCGTGGTTGGCGCGTCAGCCGCTCTGGCGGGCCTCGTCGTTGGCGTTCGTACGGATCTGCTGGATGCGCTGCTTGGTCAGCCCGAGCAGCTCGCCGATGTCGCCGTCGGACAGGCCCAGCTCGTGCATGTGCTTGACCCGCTTCTTCAGCGTCCGCGTGTAGTCCTCGGCGATCGCGGCCGCCTGGCGCTGGAGGGCGGCGAAGTCGTCGAGATCCTGCTCGGACAGGCCGGGCAGCGTGTAGTGGAAGACCGGCGACGGCGGCCGGTCCCGGTCGCCGAACAGGAACGGGAGACCCTCGGCCACGTCCGCGTGCAGCTCCCTGAGCGTGCGCGCGGACATGCCGCCGGCCACGCCGTCCACCTGGGCCAGCCAGAGGTTGCCGGCCATGGTGACGTGGACGTCGACGCGGTCTGCGGTCATGGGTACTCCAGTCAATCCTTCAGCCAGCCCTCGCCGAACAGGTGTGCCAGCCCTCGTTCGAGGGAGTCCACCAGGTGCGGTGTCTCCCCGGGGTAGAGCGGGACGATCGCGCGGGCGGCGACCCGGCCCTCGGCGTCCCACAGCAGCAGGAGCCGCTGGCGCCTGGTCGTCTCGGCCCAGTCGCAGCGCAGGCCGTGGTGGTGGGAGAGCCCGATGATCCGATCGCGGATGGCCGCGTAGTCGTCTCGTTCTACCACACGCGGCAGACTATATCCCTTGGCTACCATCGACAATGGGTCTTGTCGGCATGATTTCGCCATGCGTGTTGGTTACCGGACACTCCAGGCCCGCAGGAAGGCGTCCACGGCGGCGACGGCCATCGTCCGCAGCTCCGCGTCCTCCAGCTGGCGGGTGCCGAGCTGGGTGCGGGCCTCCAGCGGGCCGAGGAGCAGGGCCAGGAACTGCTCGGCCGCCAGGTCCGGGTCCGCGGCCCGCAGGCAGCCGGCCAGGGCGAGACGGGCCAGGCGGTCGGCCAGCGCCTGGTTGAGCCGGTCGGGGCCGCTCTCCTGGATGATCTCCAGGATGTCGGGGAAGTGAATGATCTCCGAGTAGAGGAGCCGGCGCAGCGCGCACGAGCGGCCGTCGGTGTGCAGGCGGAGCAGGGCGTGGGCGACCCCCTCCAGCGTGGCGCGCAGGTCGCCGCCGGGGGTGCCGAGCGGCTCCAGGGCGGCGATGCGCTGCTCCAGGATGGCGCGGGCGGCGGCCTCCATGGCGTGCCTGAACAGCGTGGCCTTGTCGGTCATGTGGTTGTAGACCGTCGGCTTGGCCACGCCCGCCTCGCGGGCGATCTCCTGCACGCAGGACTGGGCGTAGCCCTCCCGCGCGAACACGGTGAACGCGCCCTCCAGGATCGCCTGCCGCTTGTCGATGCGCCCCCGCGTGGTCGTCATGGCATCGATTGTACTCATGGGTTCACTTTCGTAGGCACGTCGGTCTATGTTTGAACTCATGAGTTCAGAAAAGTTGGACGGTCGGTTGTTGTGGCTGATCGCCGTGATCCTGCTCGGCGGGCTGCTGGGCATCCTCAACAGCACCCTGGCCGCGGTCGCCACCGGCACCCTGGGCGCCGCCTTCGACACCTCGCTGAGCACGATCGGCTGGGCGTCCACCGGGTTCCTGCTGGCCGTGACGGCCACGATCACCGGGCTGCGCGGCGTCTTCTGGCTGGCCGTGGTCTCGAACCTGGTCGTCCTGTCCCTCATCCCGCTCCTGCCCGGCAAGGCCGGCGCGCAGGAGCCCGTACGGCGAGAAGGAGTGCACGCGTGAAGACGTTGGTGATCACCGGCGGCACCGACGGGATGGGCAGGGCGCTCGCCCGCACCTACCTGGAGCGCGGCGACACGGTCGCCGTCGTGGGCAGGGACGCGGCCAAGGCGCTGCCGGGAGCGGTGTTCATCCAGGCGGACCTGAGCCTGATCAGCGAGAACCGGAGGGTGATCGAGGAGGTCAACGCCAGGTTCCCGGCCGTGGACGCGCTGGTGTTGTGCGCGCGGTACTTCCGTACGCACCGGTTCGTGACGAAGGAGGGGCTGGAGGGCACGTTCGCGCTGGACTACCTGAGCCGCTTCCTGCTCAGCCACGGCCTCACCGCGCCCCGGACGATCGTGAACGTGTCGGGGCCCGGGCAGCCGGACGGGCGCATCCACTGGGATGACCTGATGCTGGAGCGCTCGTACGACGGCGTGACGGCGCAGTTCCAGGCCGGGAAGGCGAACGACCTGCTGGGCGTCGCGTTCGCCGCACGGCACGGGGCACGCACCCGGTACGTCCTGATCCATCCGGGCGGGGTCTCGACGAGCGTCGCCGGCGAGTACGACGCCGCGACCGCCGCGCACGTGGAGGCACTCAAGCGGCACGGCGTCCCGGTCGAGGAGGGGATCAAGCCGATCGTCGCCCGCCTCGACGACCCGCCCGCGGAGCCGCTCACCGCCTTCGCCCGCCACCGGCGGATCGGCCTGGACCTGCCGTCCTTCGACGCGCGGGCGGCGGAACGGCTGCACGAGCGGACCCTGGAGCTGATTGGTCCGAGAGGCGGACCAATTTAGCGAGATTGGCTCTATGGCCTGGCCATTCATGCCGTTTTGATGGGACCTGTTCAACGTATCGAGGAGGCAATGATCATGGCTGTCGACATCAGCGCCGCAGTGTCGGTCCCCGAGGCCATCGGGACGCTCCCGGGCCCCTGGCAGCAGCGGCAACTCGCCGAGGTGAACGACGCGGTCGTGCGGCTGGCCCGGCTCCACGGCGAGTTCCCCTGGCACTACCACGACGAGGACGAGCTGTTCCTGTGCTGGGACGGCACGTTCCGGCTGGAGCTGGAGGGGCGCGAGCCGGTCGTCATGACGCCCGGCGACCTCTTCGTCGTCCCGCGCGGCCTGCGGCACAGGCCCGTGGCGGACGAGCCGGCCCACGCGCTCATGGTGGAGAAGCCGGAGACCAAGCAGTACGGCAACTGACGCTAAATCGGTTGCGGGGGTATGAGAAGTCTGGCCAGATAGATCGCGTTCGGAGTGTGACCGGGAGGAGGCGATACGAGATGACGTACAACGAGGTGACCGGAACGCGGCGTCCGCTCAGGATGTGGGCGGAGCCGGAGACAGTCGAGCCGCAGGCGATGCAGCAGCTTCGCAACGTGGCGAACCTTGAGTGGGTTCACGGTGTCGCCGTCATGCCGGACGTGCACCACGGCAAGGGCGCGACCGTGGGCTCGGTCATCGCGATGCGGGACGCTGTCTCGCCCGCGGCCGTCGGCGTGGACATCGGGTGCGGCATGACGGCCGTCAAGACGTCGTACCAGGCTTCGCGGCTCCCCGACAACCTGGCCTACCTGCGCGGGAAGCTCGAGCAGGCCGTGCCGGTCGGGTTCGGGCACCACAAGCGGCCGGTCGATCCGGGCGAGGTGCACGGGATGAAGCCGGCCGGGTGGGCGGAGTTCTGGAAGGGCTTCGACGAGCTGGCGCCGGCCGTCATGGCGCGGCGCGAGCGGGCCGAGGTGCAGATGGGCACGCTCGGCGGTGGCAACCACTTCCTCGAGGTCTGCGCGGACGACGAGGGCTGGGTGTGGGTCGTGCTGCACTCCGGGTCGCGCAACATCGGCAAGGAGCTGGCGGAGCACCACATCGGGGTGGCGCGCGGGCTGTCGCACAACCAGGGCCTGGTGGACCGGGACCTGGCGGTCTTCCTCGGCCGCACGTCCGAGATGGACGCCTACCGGCGCGACCTGTTCTGGGCGCAGGACTACGCGCGGCGCAACCGGGCGCTGATGATGGGGCTGGTGTGCGACGTGCTGCGGCGGCACCTGCCCGAGATCACGTTCGACCAGCCGATCTCCTGCCACCACAACTACGTGGCGGAGGAACGGTACGACGGGGTGGACGTGCTCGTGACCAGGAAGGGCGCGATCCGGGCCGGCGCCGGGGAGCTGGGGATCATCCCGGGCTCGATGGCCACCGGGACGTACATCGTCAAGGGCCTGGGCAACGCGGCGGCGTTCAACTCGGCCTCGCACGGGGCGGGGCGGAAGATGAGCCGTACCAAGGCGAAGAAGACGTTCACCGTCAAGGACCTGGAGGAGCAGACGGCGGGCGTGGAGTGCCGCAAGGACTCCGGGGTGCTGGATGAGATTCCGGGTGCGTACAAGGATCTGGAGTCCGTGATGGCGGCGCAGACGGACCTGGTGCAGGTGGTCGCGCACCTGCGGCAGCTCATCTGCATCAAGGGCTAGAGCGGCTGGCGGGCCGGGCGCGGCGGGTGGCCCGCCGCCGCCGGTTCACGCCGACTCCCGTACGACCAGCTCGGCCGGCAGCAGTACGGGCTCGCCGGAGCCGCCCTCGAACAACCCCAGCAGCAGGTCCACGGTCGCGGTGGCCCAGTCGGTCATCGGGCTGTGGACCGTGGTCAGGGCGGGGGCGGTGTAGCGGGCGGCCTCGATGTCGTCGAAGCCCACCACCGCCACGTCGTCCGGCACCCTGCGGCCCGCCTCGCGCAGGGTGCGCAGGGCGCCGATGGCCATGAGGTCGTTGGCGGCGAAGACGGCGTCCAGGCCGGGGTCGTCCTGGAGGAGCTGGCGCATGGCGTCGGCGCCGGAGACGCGGGTGAAGTCGCCGATCGCGACGATGGAGCGGTGGCCGGTCCGGCGCATGACGTCCGTGTAGCCGGTGAGGCGCTCCTGCGAGGCGATCATGTCCAGCGGGCCCGTGATCGTGGCCACCCGGCGTCTGCCCTGCCGCAGGAGGTGCCGTACGGCGAGGTCGGTGCCGCCGGGGTTGTCGTTGTCCACGTACGGGACGGCCGGGTTCGTGCGGCCCAGGGAGACGACCGGGATGCCCTGGCGGGCCAGCGTCGAGGGCAGGGAGTCCGCCCCGTGCATGGAGACGAGCATGACGCCGTCCACGTGGCCTGCCGCGACGTACCGTGTGACCCGGGCGCGGCTGTCCTCGGAGCCGGCCAGCATGAGCACCACCTGCTTGCCCGCCGACTCCAGCTTCCTGCTGGCCTGGCGGATCACGGCCGAGAACATCGGGTCGTCCGAGACCAGGCCCTTGGGCGGGTCGGAGACGACGAGGGCGACGGCGTTCGTGCGGCGGGTGGCGAGGTTGCGGGCGGCGGCGTGGGGGACGTAGCCGAGCTCCCTGACGGCTCTCAGCACGACCTCGCGGATGGACGGGGCGACGGTGGTGGCGCCGTTGATCACTCGGGACACGCTGGACTTGGAGACGCCGGCGCGGGCGGCCACGGCTTCCAGGGTGGGTCTGTTCACTTCCCTCCTAGCGGGCGAGAGAGCGCTTCCCCATGAGGGTGGGGTGCGGGGCGCGGAGCAGTCAAGAAGGGGGGTGCCGGGGAATGTTTCTCGGGGCTCGGGCGGCGCTGGGGTCGGTCGCATGGTGGATCTCGGATCGTGGCTGGTCAGATGGTATGGAAGGGGTCGCGGGCGTGGCGAAGAGAGCGCTCTCTTTTGCGTCGGAGAGGTTTCTGGGGAGTTAACGAACGCCTTGACAGGGGTTGGCGACGCGAGCACTCTCCTTCTCAGGGAGCGCTCCCTCGAACCATCCCCCAGTTTGACGGAGACGTTGTGAGTCCACTGTTACGCCGTCTCGTGGCGCTCGTCGCCCTCGTGATCCCCCTGTCCTCCCTGGCGGTCCTGCCGGCCCACGCCGCCGACCCGCTGCTGTCCCAGGGCAAGCCCGTCACCGCCTCCTCCACCGAGAGCGCCGCCGCCTTCCCCGCCTCCGCCGCCGTGGACGGCGATCCCGGCACCCGCTGGTCCAGCGCGTTCTCCGACCCGCAGTGGATCCAGGTGGACCTCGGCTCGGCCGCCACCATCAGCCAGGTCGAGCTGAGCTGGGAGGCCGCGTACGCCACCGCCTTCCAGGTCCAGGCGTCCACCGACGGCAGCACCTGGAGCACCCTCTACTCGACCGCCGCCGGCACCGGCGGAAACCAGACCCTGTCCGTGTCCGGAAGCGGCAGGTACGTCCGCGTCCACGGCACCCAGCGCGCCACCCAGTGGGGCTACAGCCTCTGGGAGTTCAAGGTGTACGGGACCGGGAGCGGTACCGGCGGCGAGCGGCTGCTGTCGTACAACAAGCCCGGCGTCGCCTCCAGCTCGCAGCACGACGCGAACTGCTGGGAGTGCACCCCGGCCAGGGCGTTCGACCTCGACCCCGCCAGCAGGTGGGCCACGGCTGCGTGGTCGGACCCGGGCTGGATCCACGTCGACCTGGGCGCGACCGCCCAGATCAGCAAGGTCGTGCTGCAGTGGGACCCGGCCTACGCCAGGTCGTTCCAGATCCAGACCTCCCCTGACGCGAACACCTGGACCACCATCTACAGCACGACCAGCGGCACCGGCTTCAAGCAGACGCTGAACGTCAGCGGCACCGGCCGGTACGTCCGCATGTACGGCACCCAGCGCGCCGGCGCCTACGGCTACAGCCTGTGGGAGTTCCAGGTGTACGGCACCGGCGGCAACCCCACCACCCCGCCCGCCCCGCCCAGGGACCCCGCCAACCCGCCGGCCCTGGTGTGGAGCGACGAGTTCAACGGCGCCGCCGGCACCAAGCCCGACGCCGCCAAGTGGCGGGCCGACCCCGGCACCGGCCCGAACAACGAGCTGGAGTACTACACCAACCACGACAACGCCTCGATGGACGGCCAGGGACATCTGGTCATGGAGGCCCGCAAGCAGGCCACGCCCGGCTCCGCCTGCCCGCCCGACCCGCTCACCGGCAGCACCACCTGCCAGTACACCTCCGCCAGGATGAACACCGGGACGAAGTTCCACTTCACCTACGGCCGCGTCGAGGCCCGGATCAAGGTGCCGAAGGGCAACGGGCTCTGGCCGGCGTTCTGGATGATGGGGGCCGACTTCCTGACCGGGCGGCCGTGGCCGTACAACGGCGAGATCGACATCATGGAGGTGCTCGGCAAGGACGTGAAGACGTCCTACTCGACCGTGCACGCGCCCGCGTACAACGGGGGCGGCGGCGTCGGGTCGCCGTACACGCTGCCGAACGGCGCCGACTACTCCGACGACTTCCACGTCTGGGCAGCCAACTGGGACAGCAAGGGCATCGTCTACACGCTCGACGGGCGGACGGTGTTCACGATCAGCAAGGACCAGGTCGAGCAGACGCGCGGCCCCTGGATCTTCGACCACCCCTTCTACATCATCCTCAACCTCGCCGTGGGCGGCGACTGGCCGGGGCCGCCGGACGCCGCCACGCCCTTCCCGTCAAGGATGCTCGTCGACTACGTGCGGGTCTACCAGTGACCCGCGTCAAGGGAGCCGCCATGCGGATCTTAGCCCTGTTGTCACTGCTGCTCGGCACGTTCGTCGTCGCCGCGCCGCCGCCCGCCGCGGCCGAGCCCGTACGGGTGGCGGAGTTCCTCGCCGACTGCCCGTTCAGCCACCGGCTGCCCGACGACCCGATCGTCTTCCCCGGCCTGCCGGGCGCCTCGCACATGCACAGCTTCTTCGGCAGCCGCGTCACCAACGCCCACACCCAGCTCAACGACCTGCTGAACGGCGCCACGAACTGCAACCCGGCCGTGGACAAGTCGTCGTACTGGGTGCCGACCCTCTACCGGGACGGCGCCCCGGTCGAGCCGGCCATCGTCACGTTCTACTACCTCGGGGAAGGGGTCAGGGACGACATCATCGCCAGGATCCAGCCGCTCCCGCTGGGGCTGCGGATCGTGGCGGGCAACGCCAAGGCCACCGGCCCCGACAGCACGACGATCTCCCGGTGGTCGTGCCTGCACGCCGGGCACGTGGGAGCCTCCAAGGACTTCGTGAACTGCCCGTCGGGCACGATGCTGGAGTCGTACCTGGACTTCCCGCAGTGCTGGAACGGGCGGGACCTGGACTCCGCCGACCACAAGAGCCACATGGCCTACCCGGTGGCGGGGGCGTGCCCGAGCACGCATCCGGTGCCGGTGCCGAAGTTGCGGCAGGTGATCCGGTATCCGGTCAGCGGGGATCCGTCCCGGTTCCGGCTGTCGTCGGGCGGCGGGTTCACGATGCACGGCGACTTCTTCAATGCCTGGCCGGTGGCCGAGATGGAACGGCGGGTGCGTGACTGCATCCGGCCGATCATCAAGTGCGGCGCCGACGGGCGTCCTTCGTAGGTGTTCCGTACGTCCGGGCGGGTGCGCGCCTGCCCGGACGTGCCTGCTCATGGTCTCAGGAAGGCGGTCTTGCCGGTGTCGCGGCGGTTCGTGTGCGTGTTGCTGGTTGCTGCGTCGGTGGGGTGCTCACCCGCTGAACGGGACGCTGTCCCCGCTTCCGGAGGTGGCGTGCCGTCTGCTGCTTCGAGCGGCGTCGCGAGCCCCGCCTCGGAGTTCACCACGACCGACGTCGCGTGGTTGCAGCTCACCGACGCCCTGCACACGCGGGCGCTGCCCCTGCTGGAGCTCGCGCCGCGGCACGCGGCCAGCAGGTCGCTGGCCGGCCTCGCCGTACGGCTCGGCAAGGCGCACGAGGCGGGCCGTGGCCGGTTGCGGGCCCTGCTCGCCCAGGCCGGGGTGAGCGGTGAGAACCCGCACACCCGGCACGACATGCCCGGCATGCCCACGGCACAGGACCTGGAGACCCTGGCTGGGCTGCGTGACAACGCCTTCGACCGGCGCTTCGCCGAGTTGCTGCGGGCGCACCTGGAGCAGCTCGTGCTGGTCGCGAACGGCGAACGGGACTCCGGCGGCGCGGCGGCGGCACGGGAGCTGGCGGAGACGATGGCCCGCGAGCACAGCGACGATCTCGCCGAGCTGGATCGGGCGGTCGCCGCGTAGGTTGAGGGGCATGGAGCTCGGGGAACTGGTGGGCGCGGGGCGCAGCGCGGACGTGTACGCGATCGGTGACGGGCGGGTGCTGCGCCGCTACCGGGTCGACGTCGACGCCCGGCGTGAGCTGGAGATCATGGCGCACGTGGCCGCGCACGGGTTTCCCGTGCCGGAGGTCTTCCCCGGCGAGAGCAGCGCCACCGACCTGGTGATGGGACGGGTGTCCGGGCCGACGATGCTGCACGCCCTGCTGGCCGGGGAGATCGCGGTCGAGGAGGCGGGCCGGACGCTCGCCCGGCTGCTGCGACGGCTGCACCGGATCCCGGCCAGGGCGTCCCGCGATCCCCGTGACCGGATCCTGCACCTGGACCTGCATCCCGACAACGTGATGCTGACGCCGGACGGGCCCGTGGTGATCGACTGGTGCAACGCCAGGGAGGGGCGGCCCGCGCTGGACTGCGCTCTGTCGGCGCTGATCCTCGCGCAGGTGGCCGTGGACGGTGAGAGCGAGCTGGCGCGGGCGGCGGGGGCGGCGGTCGCCGTGCTGGTCGGGGAGCTGGGGGAGGACCTGGATCCGGGCGGGCCGCTCGACGACGCCATGGCCCGGCGCGCCGCCGACCGGGCGCTCAGCGAGCGCGAGGTCGGCCTGCTGGACGAGGCGGTGGCGCTGATCAGACGGCTGGCCGGGCGTGGGGCGGGCTGATGGAGGTCGGCTCGGGGTGTCGGTACCAGGCCCGGGCTGATGGCGGCGGGCCCGAGGTGTCAGTGCCAGGCGCCCTTGGCGGCGGCTTCCGCGGCGAAGGTCTCGAAGGACTTCGGGGGGCGGCCTGTCACCTCGCTCACCGTGTCGGCGACCGGCTGGTCGCCGAGGGCGCGGAGGGCGCCGAACGCCTTGGCCGCGTGGATCGACTCGCCGGAGAAGCCGTTGGCGGCGATGTAGTCCTCGTCGCCGCCCAGGTAGCGCACCTCGCGGCCGATGGCACGGCCGATGATCTCCACGGCCTCCCCGAAGGCCAGCGAGGCGGGCCCGGTGAGGTCGTAGGCGCGCCCGGCGTGACCCTTCCGGGTGAGGGCCGCGGCGGCGACGGCGGCGATGTCGTCGGCGTCGACGAACGCCTGGCGTACGTCGCCGAGGGGGATCAGGACCTCGCCCGCCATGATCGCCGGGCGGAAGAAGCCCTCGTCGAAGTTCTGGTTGAACCAGCTCGGGCGCAGGATCGTCCACTCGGCCCCGCTGTCGCGCACCGTGCGCTCGGCCGCCAGCAGGCGCTCGTCGCCCATGGCCTCGATGGCGCCGCTCGACAGCAGCACGATGCGCTCGACGCCCCGCTCCACGGCCAGTGACACGAACGCCGGATCGACAGGGACGCCGTCGGGCGCCATCAGGTAGAGGGCCGACGCGCCCGACAGGGCCGGCTCCCAGGTGCCGGGCTCGGACCAGTCGAAGGTGGCCTGGCCGCTCCTGGAGGCGCCCCGTACGGCATGGCCGGCGGCACGCAGCTGCTCCGCGACGCGGCGGCCGGTGGACCCTGTGGCACCGAGGACGAGGATCATCACATCGCGTGTCATGCCCCTAGCCAAGCAAAGGGCACCGACAGAACCCGTCAAAGGCATCCTGAGCAGGTGAATCCGCCGCAGGTGGTGACCAGGTCAGGACGTGGCCGGTGGTGCGCCGGGCGGGTTACCCGGTCCAGGCCGCCGTGGTGTCGAGGCGTTCGCGCCACAGCTTCTCCCCGCCCCCGCCCGGCTCCCAGCGGGTGCAGAAGTCGAGCAGGCCGCGGCAGCGCTCGATCATGGCCGCGTGCCGTTCGGCCCAGGGCGGGACGGGGTCGCCGTACGCGGTGAAGAAGTGCGGGAGCAGCGGCACGTGCTCGGGGTGGTGGCTGCGGACGATCCACTCGACCCAGGCCAGGTCCTCCACGGGCCGGCCCGGGTGGGCCCATTCCCAGTCGAGGATCGCGGCGGTCTCGAACGTGTCGGGGTGGAACAGCATGTTCTGCGGCCCATAGTCGCCGTGCACGATGCCGAGCCGGTGGATGCGTGCCAGCATCCGCCCGCACTCGGTGAACACCTCCACCGCCCGGCCGTCGTCGAGGAGGTCCTGGCCGTGGGAGCCGTCGACGAAGCGGGTGGTCAGGCTCGTGGCGGTGACCTGATGGACCCGGGGGACCGGGAGGCGGCCACGCAGGCGCCGCAGGTATCTGCTCTCCGTGCTCAGCCTGAACGCCGCTTCGGGCCCCTCGTAGCACTTCACGACCAGGGCGCCGTCGCCGAACGTGCTGTTGGTGTACCCGTGCTTCACAAGGGTCGATTCTGACGCATCCGCACCCCTGCCGGGTGCCTCGGCGCGCCATCCGCGCGGCTCCGATACACGATGTAAGGACGGAACAAATACCCCAACGGGGCGGAAAGAGCGTGCACCAAGCGGCTGAACGGGAAAAGCAGGAACAGCGCCATCCCGATGAGCGTGTGCACCTTGTAAAGACCGCTCGCGTGCCCCATCGCCTCCGCGTCGGGCCGCAGCACGAAGATGCCGCGGAACCACGGCGCGACCGTGGTCCGGTAGCTCACCTCGCTCGGCACGAACCCCGCCACCGTCGTCACCACGCCCGCGATGATCGAGGCCGCGAGCACCACGTACATCACCTTGTCGTTGACCGTGGTCGCCAGGAACACCGGGCCGTTGGTGCGGCGGCGGTAGATCAGCAGGCCCAGCGCCACCAGCGTGGCCACGCCCGCCAGGCCGCCCCAGATGAGCGCGTTGGCGTGGTACGCCTCGTTCGACAGCCCGATGGCGTTGGTCCACGACAGCGGGATCAGCAGGCCGGTCACGTGGCCGACGATCACGATCAGCAGGCCGTAGTGGAACAGCGGGCTGGCCACGCGCAGCAGCGGGCTCTCGTAGAGCTGGGAGGAGCGGGTGGTCCAGCCGAACTTGTCGTACCTGTAGCGCCAGATCAGCCCGCCGATGAAGATCACCAGAGTGACGTACGGCGAGACGACCCAGAGGATGCTCTCCGCCCAGCTCACCGGTACCCTCCCACGCTCTCGGCCGGCGGCCCGCCGGCGGCCAGGCGGGCCGCCCTGTCCCGGTCGGCGGGGGTGAGCGGGGGCAGCGCGGCGCAGACCGTGCCGATCACGTGCCGGTACGGCGAGTCCCGCTCGGTCAGGGCGGTGAGCAGGAGCTCCAGCCCGGCCCGGTGCTCCTGCAGCAGCTCGGCGCCGGAGGGCTCGCACGCGGCGAACTCCAGCATGACGGGCAGGAAGTCGGGCAGCTCGTCGTCCATCAGCTCCCAGCCCGCCGTCCGGTAGCGGTGCTTCAGCCCGGCCAGCGACTCGCCACGGCGGCGGGTGTCGCCGTCGGTGTAGTACGTCAGGTAGAGGCAGCAGCGCCGCTGCAGGTCGAAGGTGTCCACGTAGTGGGCGGCCAGCTCCCCGGGGCCCAGCTCCTCCGCCAGCGCGAGGAACGCCGTGAAGTACGGCTCGGCGGCCTCCCTGATCAGCGGGAGGCGGCGCCAGAACCGTTCGTCGGGGTAGGCGAGCAGGTGCGCGGCGGCCTGCCAGATCACCGGCCGGGTCATGAGCACCTCCGCTGCGCCGGGAACTGGGTCATGAGCTCCTCCGTTTCGGTGGGAAGAGGCCGGCGGGGGTGCCGCGGCCGTCCCAGTTGAGCAGGTTCACCCGGTCGTGGGTGACCTCGCTGCTCGTCTGGCGCTCCTTGAGGCCGTGGAAGTTCTCGATCGCGACCGGCACCGGACGCCCCGACGCCTCGCCGAACGGCTGCTGCATGCCGGGCCCGCCGTCGTAGTCGAGGCTGCAGCCGCCCTCCTCGACGACGCCGGGCACGTTGCCGTACGCGGTCGGGATCACGTACCGGTCCTCGTACTTGGCCACGGCGAGCAGCCGGTACATGGCCTCCAGCTCCGGGTCCTCAGGCGGCCGTTCGCCCAGGTTGACCGCCCGCATGTACGACCGCATCTCCGCCAGGCGGCGCAGCGCGGCCGTCACGGGCGCCGGGTCGCCGGCGGTGAACAGCTCGGCCAGGTAGCCGATGGGGATGCGCAGCGCGTCGATGGCGGCGAACAGGTTGTCCGCGTCCTCGCCGTCGTGGCCGGTGGCGGACAGGGCGTCCACGACGGGGGAGAGCGGCGGGACGTACCAGACCATGGGCAGCGTGCGGTACTCCGGATGCAGGGGGAGCGCGAGGCGGTACCTCTTGATCAGGTCGTAGACGGGCGACCTGCGGGCGGCGTCAAGCCAGTCCGACGGCAGCCCGGCGGCCGCGGCGGCCGGGCTGTGCGGGTCGATGAACAGGTCGAGCTGCGCCTCGTACAGGTCGCGCTCGTCCGTCACCGAGGCCGCCTCCGTGACGCGGTCGGCGTCGTACAGCAGCACTCCGATGTAACGCAGGCGGCCCACGCACGTCTCCGAGCAGACCGTCGGCAGCCCCACCTCCACCCGCGGGTAGCAGAACGTGCACTTCTCGGCCTTGCCTGTCTTGTGGTTGAAGTACACCTTCTTGTACGGGCAGCCGGTCACGCACATCCGCCACCCCCTGCACCGGTCCTGGTCCACCAGCACGATGCCGTCCTCGGCCCGCTTGTACAGGGCGCCGGACGGGCAGGAGGCCACGCAGGACGGGTTCAGGCAGTGCTCGCAGATGCGCGGCAGGTAGAACATGTACGCCTGCTCGAACGCCACCTTGACCTGCTCCGACAGCTTCGCCAGCACCGGGTCCGGGCTGGGGTCGCCGCCGAGGTCGTCGTCCCAGTTCGCGCTCCAGCCGATCTTCACGGGCTCGCCGGTGATCAGGGACCTGGGCGGCGCGACGGGGACGTCGTCGGAGAGCGGGGCGTTGGTGAGGTTCTCGTAGTCGTAGGTCCAGGGCTCGTAGTAGTCCTGGATGGAGGGCATGAGGGGGTTGGCGAAGATGGTCAGCAGCTTGCGCAGGCGGCCTCCGGCACGCGGCTTGAGCCTGCCGCCGCGGGTGAGCTCCCAGCCGCCGCGCCAGCGTTCCTGGTCCTCGTAGCGCCTGGGGTAGCCCTGGCCCGGGCGGGTCTCGACGTTGTTGAACCAGACGTACTCGACTCCCGGCCTGTTCGTCCAGGTCTGCTTGCAGGTGACCGAGCAGGTGTGACAGCCGATGCACTTGTCCAGGTTCATCACCATGGCGATCTGGGCCATCGGCTTCATCAGTACCTCACGTCCTGTGATCTGCGGCGGATGGTGGTGATCTCGTCGCGCTGGTTGCCGGTGGGGCCCAGGTAGTTGAAGCCGTACGAGAGCTGGGCGTGGCCGCCGATCAGGTGCGTGGGTTTGATGAGAACCCTGGTCAGCGCGTTGTGGATGCCGCCGCGCCGGCCCGTGGCCTCCGACTTCGGCACGTCGATCAGGCGGTCCTGGGCGTGGTACATGTACACGGTGCCCTTCGGCATGCGGTGGGAGACGATGGCCCTGGCCACGACGACGCCGTTGCGGTTGACCGCCTCGATCCAGTCGTTGTCGGCGATGCCGAGGTCGGTGGCGTCCTCGACGGAGATCCAGATCGTCGGGCCGCCCCTCGACAGCGAGAGCATCAGCAGGTTGTCCTGGTACTCGGAGTGGATGGACCACTTGCTGTGCGGGGTGAGGTAGCGCAGGGTGCCGCTCTCGCCGTACAGCGCGGCCAGGTCCAGCGGGGGGCGGTAGATCGGCAGGGCCTCGCCGTACTCGTGCATCCAGTCGTGGTCGAGGAAGAAGTGCATGCGGCCGGTCAGCGTGTGCCAGGGCTTGCCGTTCTCGACGTTGATCGTGAAGGGGGAGTAGCGGCGCTTGTGCGACTCCTTGCCCGACCACTCGGGGCTGGCGGCGACGTGCACCGGCCTGGCCTGGGTGTCGCCGAAGACGATGCGGTGGTCCTCGTGGGTCAGGCCGTCGAAGCTCGTGCCCGTGCGCTGGGCGAGCTGGCGGAAGCCCTGGACGGCCAGCCTGCCGTTGCTCACGCCTGACAGGGCGAGGATCGTCTCGCACGCCTTGGCCGAGTTGTCCAGCTCCGGCCTGCCCTTGGCCGTGCCGCGCGGCACCAGGCCGCAGCGCTGGCCCAGCCAGGCCACCTCCTCGTCGGGCAGGAACGTCACGCCCTTGACCTGGATGCCCAGCTTCTCCGTGAGCGGTCCCAGCGCGGCGAGCTTCTCGGCCGTGGCGCCGTAGTCGCGCTCCACCACCTTCAGGCCGAAGCCGGTGCGGCCGGCCAGCTCGGTGGGGGTGTCGTGCTGGTGCGCCACCGCGACGACGTCCCTGCGCACGCCCAGGTGGTCCGCGGCCAGGTCGCTGAACGCGCGGGCGATGGCGTGGAAGGCGGCGAAGTCCGTCCTGGTCTCCCAGGGCGGGTTGATGGCCGGGTTGAAGGCGTGCACGAACGGGTGCATGTCCGTGGAGGAGAGGTCGTACTTCTCGTACCAGGTGGCGGCGGGGAGCACGACGTCGGAGAAGACCGTGGAGCTGGTCATCCGGAAGTCGAGGGTGACGAGGAGATCCAGCTTGCCCTTCGGCGCGTCCGGGTCGGGGCTCTCCAGGTTGGAGCGGGCGCCGAGGAGGTGGTGCAGGAAGTACTCGTTGCCCTTGGCGGAGGAGCCGAGCAGGTTCGAGCGCCAGAGGGTGAGCACGCGGGGCCAGTTGCGCGGGTCGTCCGGGTTCTCGGCCGCGAGCTTGAGCCTGCCCGCGTCGAGCTCGGCCCTGGTGTACGCGACGGGATCCTCGGCGTCGCCGAGGTCGAGCGGGTTGCGGTCGAAGGTGGGCGCCATCGGCATCCAGCCGTTGCGCACGGACTCCGCCACCAGGTCGGCGGTGTGCTTGCCGCGGAAGTCGCCCCTGGCCAGCGGGCTGGCGAGCGCACCGGCGTCGAAGTGGTCGTAGCGCCACTGGTCGGTGTGCAGGTACCAGTACGGGGTGCCGGGGACCTGCCTGGGCGGCCTGGACCAGTCGAGGGCTCCGGCCAGGAGCTGCCATCCGGCGAGGGGCCGGCACTTCTCCTGGCCGACGTAGTGCGCCCAGCCGCCGCCGTTGCGGCCCTGGCAGCCGGTCAGGAGGAGCAGCGACAGGAACGCGCGGTACATCGTGTCGCCGTGGAACCACTGGGCGGTGCCCGCGCCCAGGATGATCATGCAGCGGCCCTCGGTGGCCTCCGCGGTCCTGGCGAACTCCCTGGCGATCTTGACCGCCCGGGCGGCGGGGACGCCGGTGATGGGCTCCTGCCAGGCCGGGGTGCAGGGCTGGGCGGGGTCGTCGTAGTCGCTGCCCACGCCGTACTGGGCCAGGAGGAGCTCGAAGACCGTGGTGACCGTCCTGCCGGCCACCCGGGCGGTGGGCACGCGCCTGCGCAGGGAGTGGCCGCCGTCGAAGCGGGGGAGCAGGATCTCCGCCTCCTCGCCGCCGCGCAGGGTGAGCTTCGGGGACGTGTCCAGGTTCAGGTTCCAGCGGCCCATGCCGGAGTCGGTCCAGCGGAAGCCGGCCGAGCCGTTCGGGACCACCGGCTCGCCGGTCTCCTCCGACAGCAGCACGGTCTTCCACCCGGCCGACTCCTCCTGGGAGCCGAGGTCCTGCGCCGTGAGGAACCTGCCGGGCACGTACGCCCCGCCCGCCTCGCCGCGCCTTTCCAGCGTGACGAGGAACGGCAGGTCGGTGAAGCGCTTGACGTAGTCCGTGAAGTACGGCGTCTCGCGGTCGACGAAGAACTCCTTCAGCAGCACGTGCCCCATCGCCATGGCCAGGGCCCCGTCCGTGCCGGGCCGCACCGCGAGGAACTCGTCGGCGAACTTGGCCGCGTCGCTGTAGTCGGGGGAGACCACCACGACCTTCTGGCCCCGGTAGCGGGCCTCGGCCATCCAGTGGGCGTCCGGGGTGCGGGTGACGGGCACGTTGGAGCCCCACATCACCAGGTACGCGGCGTCCCACCAGTCCGCCGACTCCGGGACGTCGGTCTGGTCGCCGAACACCTGGGGAGAGGCCACGGGGAGGTCGGCGTACCAGTCGTAGAAGGAGAGCATGGTGCCGCCGATCAGCGACACGAAGCGGGCGCCGGTGGCGTGGGAGACCATGGACATGGCCGGGATGGGGGAGAACCCGGCGATGCGGTCGGGTCCGTACGCCTTGATGGTGTGGACGTGGGCGGCGGCGATCAGCTCCGTGGCCAGCTCCCATGAGACGCGGACGAGCCCGCCACGACCCCGGGCGCTCTGGTATCTCTCCCGCTTTTCCGGATTTGTCGTGATTTCGGCCCAGGCGGCCACCGGGTCGCCGAGCCGCCGCCGAGCCTCGGCGTACATCTCGACCAGCACACCCCTCGCGTACGGGTAACGCACCCGGGTCGGCGAGTAGGTGTACCAGGAGAACGCGGCCCCGCGCGGGCAGCCGCGCGGCTCGTACTCGGGGCGGTCGGGGCCGACGCTCGGATAGTCGGTCTCCTGCGTCTCCCACGTGATGATGCCGTCCTTGACGTACACCTTCCACGAGCACGAGCCCGTGCAGTTCACGCCGTGGGTCGACCTGATCACCTTGTCGTGGCTCCAGCGGTCGCGGTAGAAGGCGTCGCCCTCCGTGCCGCCCTTCAGGAAGAGGGTGTGCAGGTCGCCGGTGGTGGTCGACCGGCGTAGGAAGCGGCCGGTCTTCAGCAGGAGGTCCTCGGCGGTCATACCCCCACTTCATCACAGAAGGTGACCCTCTGTTACACAGGGTGTATGTCTGAGCTTCGTAAAGGTTCTGAGCTTCGTAAAGGGCAGGTGCGGAACCTGGCTCTGGCCACGGTGGCGTTCGCGGTGACGTTCTGGGCCTGGAACCTCATCGGACCGCTGTCCGGAAGCTACAGCAGGATGTTGCACCTGTCGCCGACGCAGACCTCGCTGCTGGTGGCCATCCCGGTGCTGGTCGGCTCGCTGGGACGGATCCCGATCGGCATGCTGGCCGACCGGCTCGGCGGGCGGCGCATGTTCGCGATCATCTGCTTCGTGTCGATCGTGCCCGTGCTGTTCGTGGGCTGGTCCGACTCGTACGGATGGCTGCTGTTCTGGGGCTTCCTGCTCGGCATCCCCGGCACGTCCTTCGCCATCGGCATCCCCTTCGTGAACGCCTGGTACGAGCCCGAGCGGCGCGGATACGCGACCGGCGTGTTCGGGGCGGGCATGGGCGGCACGGCGCTGTCGGCGTTCTTCACCCCGCGCCTGGTCGAGGAGTTCGGCAGGCCCCAGGCGCACCTGCTCATGGCGGCGGTGCTGGCGCTGATGGGCATCGTCATGCTGGGCGGCAGCCGCGACTCGCCCCGCTGGTCGCCCGCCACCGGCTCCGCGCTGCCGCGCGTGCGGGAGGCGCTGAAGATCAGGGCGACCTGGCAGTGCGCGTTCCTGTACGCGGTGGCCTTCGGCGGGTTCGTGGCGTTCTCCACCTACCTGCCGACGTTGCTGCAGAACGTCTACCACTTCGCGCAGACCGACGCCGGGCTGCGTACCGCCGGGTTCTCGATCGCGGCCGTGCTGTCCAGGCCGCTCGGCGGGACGGCCGCCGACCGGATCGGGCCCGTCAAGGTGCTGGCGATCTCGTTCGCCGGGACCGCGCTGATGGCGCTCGTGCTGACGCTGGAACCGCCCGTCGAGGTGCCCGCCGGGCTGAGCTTCGTGCTCATGGCGTTCTTCCTCGGGCTGGGGACCGGCGGGGTGTTCGCGCTGGTGGCCCAGGTGGTGGAGGCGTCCAGGGTGGGGACCGTCACCGGGCTGGTCGGCGCGGCGGGAGGGCTGGGCGGGTACTTCCCGCCGCTGGTCATGGGGGTCGTCTACGCCGCCACCGGCGCGTACACCGTGGGTTACGTGCTGCTGGCCGTCACGGCGGCGGTGGCGCTGGTGTACACCTTGCGGGCGTTCCGGCGGTGACGAAAATGGTTTGCCGCGTGCGGGGGCGGCTGTCAGGGTTGTCAGGCTATGCGCTCCCTTCCTGAGGCCGATCCCGGCGTGCCCGACATCCGCAGCCCGCTGCGTTTCCTGTGGTGGAACGCGCGGCGCCAGGCGGTGCCGTTGCTCGCGGGCATCGGCTACGCCAGCCTGTGGTGGCTGGTGCAGGCGCTCATGCCGGCCGTGCTCGGGAAGGGCATCGAGGCCGTCACCGCGAAGAACACCGGCTCGCTGCTGGTGTGGTCGGCGATCCTGCTCGGGCTCGGGCTGCTGCAGGCGTTCACCGGGATCATGCGGCACCGGATGGCCGTCTTCAACTGGCTGGCCGCCGCGTACCGCACCGTGCAGCTCACCTCCAGGCAGGCCGCCAGACTCGGCGCCACGCTGCCGAAGCGGCTGTCGACCGGCGAGGTCGTCAGCGTCGGCAACTCCGACATCGCGCACATCGGCAGCTCCATGGACATCCTGCTGCGCGGCGTCGGCTCGATCCTGGCCATCGTCACCGTCACCGTGATCCTCATCTCGACCTCGCTGCCGCTCGGGCTGCTCGTGCTCTTCGGCGTGCCCCTCATGGCCGTCGCCGTCGGGCCGCTGCTGCGGCCGCTGCACAGGAGGCAGCAGGCGCAGCGGGAGCTGTCCGGCGAGCTGTCCACCCGCGCCGCCGACATCGTGGCCGGGCTGCGCGTGCTGCGCGGCATCGGCGGGGAGCAGGTGTTCGCCGCCCGCTACCGCGCCGAGTCCCAGCGCGTACGGCACGCCGGGGTCCGCGTCGCCGGGGTCGAGTCGGTGCTCGAAGGCGCCCAGGTCGTGCTGCCCGGGCTGCTCATCGCGATCGTCACCGGCGTCGGCGCCTCCTTCGCCGTCGCCGGCGACATCCCCACCGGCCAGCTCGTCGCCTTCTACCTGTACGCCGTGTTCCTCATCGGGCCCATGCGCACGCTCACCGAGGCCGCCGACAAGCTCACCAAGGGGCACGTCGCCGCCGGGCGGGTGATCAGGATCCTGTCCATCGAGCCCGAGGTCGGCGGGGGCAGCGGCACGAGCGAGGGCGGCGTGCTGCGCGACTCGTACAGCGGTGTAACGCTCCAACCGGGCACGCTCACCGCCGTGGCCGCCGCCGATCCCGACGACGCCATCGCCATCGCCGACCGGCTCGGCCGCTACGCCGAGGGCGACGTCACGTTCGGCGCGGTGGAGCTGCGCACGCTGCCGCTGGAGCAGGTCCGCTCGCGGATCCTGGTCGCCGACAACGGCGCCAGGCTGTTCAACGGCCGGCTCCGCGACGAGCTCGACGTGCGCGGCGCCGCCACCGACGCGCAGATCAGCGAGGCCCTCGACGCCGCCTGCGCCACCGACATCGTCGAGGCCCTGCCCGACGGGCTCGACGCGCAGGTCGCCGAGGCCGGGCGCGAGTTCTCCGGCGGGCAGCAGCAGCGGCTGCGGCTGGCCAGGGCGCTGGTGACCGACCCCGAGGTGCTGATCCTGGTCGAGCCCACCAGCGCCGTGGACGCCCACAGCGAGGCCCGCATCGCCGAGCGCCTGGCCAAGGCCCGCTCGGGGCGTACCACCCTGATCTGCACCACCAGCCCGCTCGTGCTCGACCGGGCCGAGCACGTGATCTACGTCGAGAACGGCCGCGTGCTGGCCGAGGGGACGCACCGCCAGCTCCTGGACGGCTCCCCCGCCTACGCCGCGACTGTGACCCGAGGGGAGGACTGATGGCCAGGGAGATCCTGCCGGTCGCCGACCGCAAGCAGGTGCGCGCCTACGCCAGGCGGCTGACGCTGAAGTACCCGCGCCGGCTCGCGCTGGCCCTCGTCCTGCACGGCCTGGCCGCCGTCGCCGGGCTGGTCGTCCCGTGGCAGCTCGGCGACCTGGTGGAGCGGATCCAGCAGGGCGCCGAGGTCGACGTCGCCGTCGTGGCCGCCGCCATCGGCGCCTTCCTGCTGCTGCAGGGCCTCCTCGTCCGGTACGCGGTGCTGGCCTCCGCCAGGCTCGGCGAGAAGGTGCTGGCCGAGCTGCGCGAGGAGTTCGTGGACCGGGTGCTCGCCCTGCCGCTGTCCACCGTCGAGCGGGCCGGCTCCGGCGACCTCATCACCCGCACCTCGCGCGACGTGGACGCGCTGTCGCGCACCGTGCGGCACGCCGTGCCCGAGACGCTGATCGCGATGGTCACGTTCGTGATCACCGTCGGCGCGCTGATGCTGGTCGGGCCGCTGCTCATGCTGCCGATGCTGGCCGCCGGGCCGGTGTTGTGGATCGCCACCCGGTGGTACCTGCGCCGCGCCCGCGACGGCTACCTGCGCGAGAACGCCGCCTACGCCGACGTCACCGAGGGGCTGGCCGAGACCGTCGAGGGCGCCAGGGCCGTGGAGGCGCTGGGCCTGCGCGAGCGGCGGCGGGCGCGTACCGACGGCGACATCGCCCGCTCGTACGCGGCCGAACGGTACACGCTGGGCCTGCGCACCACCTGGTACCCCGCCGTCGAGCTGGGCTACGTCATCCCCGTGGTCGGCGCGCTGCTGGTCGGCGGCCTGTTCTACATCGAAGACTGGGTGACGGTGAAGCAGGTCGTCGCGGCCATCCTGTACGCGCAGCAGCTCGTCGACCCGCTCGACCGGTTCCTGATGTGGGTGGACGAGCTGCAGGTGGGCGCGGCGTCGATGGCGCGGCTGCTGGGGGTGGCCAACGTCTCCGACGACCGGGCACCCGCCGCGGCGCGGCCCTCCGGGGAGCTGCTGGAGGCGTCCGGGGTCCGGTACGCGTACCGGGAGGGACGCGACGTGCTGCACGACGTGTCGCTCACCGTCCAGCCCGGCGAGCGGCTGGCCATGGTGGGGCCGTCCGGGGCCGGGAAGTCCACCCTGGGGCGGCTGCTGGCCGGCATCCACGGCCCCCGCACGGGGTCCGTCACCGTGGGCGGCGTGCCGCTGGTGGACCTGCCGCTGGACGAGCTGCGCGGGCACGTCGCGCTCGTTACCCAGGAGCACCACGTGTTCAAGGGCACGCTGCGCGACAACCTGCTCATCGCCCGCCCCGACGCCGCCGACGACGCCGTGCTCAAGGCCCTGGAGGCGGTGGACGCGCTCGACTGGGTGCGGGGGCTACCGTCCGGGCTCGACACCGAGGTGGGGTCGGGCGGGTTCGCGGTGCCGCCGGCGCAGGCGCAGCAGCTCGCCCTCGCCCGGCTGGTCCTCGCCGACCCGCACACGCTGGTGCTCGACGAGGCCACGTCCCTGATCGACCCGCGTGCGGCCAGGCATCTGGAACGGTCGCTGGCCGCCGTGCTGGAAGGGCGGACCGTGATCGCCATCGCGCACCGGCTCTACACGGCGCACGACGCCGACCGGGTGGCCGTGGTGGAGGACGGGCGGATCAGCGAGCTGGGGTCGCACGAGGAGCTGGTGGCCGAGGGTGGCTCGTACGCGGCGCTCTGGAGCAGCTGGCACGGCGGCCCGGCCCCGCGTCCCGCACCTTCACTCGACGACTAGATCGTCCGGTGCTGATCGGGCGAGGCCGGCTAGGACGGTCAGAGCCCGGGACAGGGTGTCAGGGGTGGGGGAGGCCAGGCCGAGGCGGACGGCGTTCGGAGCGCTGTTGGGGCTGACGGCGAAGGCGGCGGCGGGGGTGACCGCGATGCCGTACCGGGCGGCGGTCGCCACGAACGTGTCGGCCCGCCACGGCGGCGGCAGCTCCCACCAGCAGTAGTAGGAGCGCGGGTCGCCGCGGACGGCGAAACCGGCGAGGCATCGGGCGGCGATCTCCTGGCGCATGGCCGCGTCCCGCTGCTTGGCGCGGGCCACCGACCGCGCGGTGTCGTCCGTCAGCCAGCGGGTGGCCGCCTCCAGCGCGAACCGCATCGGCGTCCACCCGCCCGAGCGCAGCGCCGTCGCCACGCGCGGCACGGCGGAGCCGGGCACGACGGCGAACCCCAGCGACAGGCCCGGCGCGAGCCGCTTGGACAGGCTGTCCACGAGGATCGTGCGCTCCGGCGCGAACGCGGCCAGGGGCGGCAGGTCGTCGCGGAGGAACGACCAGATGGAGTCCTCGATCGCGGGCACGTCCAGGCGGTCGAGCACGCCCGCGAGCTCGGCCCTGCGCTCCGCGGGCATGCTGATCGACAGCGGGTTGTGCAACGTCGGTTGCACGTAGATCGCCTTGAGCGGGGCCCTGCGCGAGGCGGCCTCGACCGCCGCGGGATCCAGCCCCGCCTCGTCCACCCGCAGCGGGACGAGCGTGACCCCGACCCGCGCCGCGAGCCCCTTGAGCACCGGGTAGGTGAGCTCCTCCACCCCGAGTCGCGCGCCGGCGGGGACCAGCGCGGCGATGGCCGCCGCGATCACCTGGCGGCCGTTGCCCGCGAACAGCAGCCGCTCCTCGTCCGGGCGCCACTCCCCGCGCGCCAGCAGGTCGGCGACCACGCGCCGGGCCGGCGGGGTGCCCGCCGCGCCGACCGGCCGCATGGACGCCTCCAGCACGTCGGCACGCAGCAACGGGCCGATGCCGTCGGCGAGCAGCCTGGACTGCTCGGGAACGACGGGGTAGTTGAGCTCCAGGTCGACCCTGCTGCCGGTGGGCTCGACCAGCGCCGGCCCCGGCTGCGGCACGGCGGCCCTGACGAACGTGCCCCGGCCGACCTCCCCTACGGTCAGCCCGCGACCGGCCAGCTCCCGGTAGACGCGGGCGGCGGTGGAATCGGCGATGCCGTGGCGCCGCGCGAAGACCCGCTGCGGGGGCAGCCGGTCACCCGGGCGCAGCCGCCCCGCCGCGATGTCCGCGGCGACGGAGTCCGCGATGCGCCGGTAGTCCTCCATGCTCACGGAGGATTATCGTAATTGATCCGAGTGCAATCGTAGGTATTGTACCGAGATTGTGTCGTCGATAGCTTCGCTGTCATGGTCGAACAGAGTGCGGTGATCGGCGTGGTGCTCGTGGCGCTCGGCATGGTGCTGTCGCCGGGGCCGAACATGATGTACCTCGTCTCCCGCAGCACCAGCCAGGGCCGGCGAGCCGGGATCATCTCCCTGGCCGGGGTGGCGGCGGGCTTCCTCGTCTACCTGGTGGCAGCGAACCTCGGGCTGGCCGTGGTGTTCTCCGCCTTTCCCGGGCTGCTGACCGTGATCCGGGTCGCGGGGGCGATGTACCTGCTGTGGCTGGCCTGGAAGACGCTCAAGCCCGGCGGGGTGTCGGTCTTCGCGGCGCGGGAGGTGCCGCCCGACTCCCCGCGCAGGCTCTTCCTCATGGGGCTGATGACGAACCTGCTCAACCCGAAGATCGCCCTTCTGTACGTGTCCGTCATCCCGCAGTTCATCGACCTGGAGCGGGGGGATGTGCTGCTGCAGGGGATCGTTCTGGGTTGCGTGCAGGTGGCGGTCGCTCTCCTGGTCAACCTCTCGATCGTGGTCGCGGCGGGCGGTATCGCGGGGTTTCTGGCGGCACGGCCCTCTTGGTTGCGGCTGCAACGGCTCACCATGGGCTCCCTCCTCGCCGCCCTGGCCATCGGCCTCGCCTTCTCCTGACCCGGCCGGCCCGTGCGGTGGGGTGCCGATCGCGGAGGTAGCCGAGATCGGCGAGGCCGTTGGCTCATGCCGCCAGGCGCCGATCGCGGAAGCGGCCGGAGATCGGTGAGGCCGTTGGCCGTGCGGCGGCGTCGTCGACGCGGCCGGGGATCGCCGGGGCAGTGGTCTCACACCACGGGCCGCCAGTCCGGGCCGTCGGCGGTGTCGTGGACGCGGCCGAAGACGACGTCGGCGAAGTGCCCGCCGAAACCGATCGTGCCGGGCCTCTGCAGTTCCTTGACCAGCCGGCGCCGGTGCACGGTCGACTCCACGGAGTCCACATCCACGCCGGCAGACCATTCCGGATGGCGAATCTGCACCGCGGAGTGCAGCGCATCCCCGAAGACGATCAGGCGCTGACCGCCGGACGAGATCGTGTAGCTGACATGCCCCACCGTGTGCCCCGGCGTGAACATGGCCCGCACCCCAGGAAAGACCTCCTCGCCGTCGGCGACGGTACGCGCCTGCGGCTCCATCGTGGCGAGCATCTCCCCGGTGATGTCGTTGACCGCACTCAGGTGCCGCTGCGTCCACTCCGGCTCGCCGAACAGGTACGCGGCGCGCCCGAAGGCCGGCCGGTCACTGCCGGGGGCGAGGTGGTGGGCCCAGCCCAGGTGGTCGGGGTGGAGGTGGGTGAACGCCACGGCTTCGATGTCCTCCGGCGTACGACCCAGCTCGGCGAGATTGCCGAGCAGGTCGCCCCCGCGCAGGGCGCCGATCCTCTCGTTGCCGGGGTCGTCGGGCATGGACACCGGGCCCACACCGGCGTCGATCATCAGGGCCCGCTCGCCGTACTCGATGAGCAGCCCGCCGATCGTGGCCACCAGGTTCCCGTCGTCGTCGAGGTAGGCGGCGTTGTCCTGCCAGTCCTGCTCCGTCGCGGCGGGGAGCCAGCCGTACGGCTTGAGTGCCACCACTCCGTCGGGCACGTAGCTGATCTTGAGGTCGCCGAGCTGGAGCGAACGGATGAGGGACGTACGGCGCAAGCGCTCTTCAAAGGTGCTCATGGGGCAGAAACTTACAACTAGAACTATTCAAGCTGCAAATGTCATGACTTGGGGTATTGTTCACGGCATGACGTCGCTCGATGGCCCGTTCGCCACAACCGAACAGGAGCTCGCCGACGCCGCCAGTGCCACCGACGCCGCCAGTGCCACCGACGCTGGCAGTGCCGCCGACGCTCGAAGTGCGGCTGCCGAAGCGCAAGCTCTCGCCGAACGGAACCTCTGCGGGCTCGTCAGCGCGCTGTCCCGGCAGATCGAGCAGCACGTGCGGGAGCGGGCGGTCACCCTCAACCTGACCGCCCCGCAGGCGACCGCGCTACGCGAGCTCAGCGCCCCGCTCACCATGCGGGACCTGGCCGACCGGATGGGCTGCGAGCCGTCGAACGCCACGTTCGTCATCGACCGGCTGGAGGAGCAAGGGCTCGTCGAGCGACGCCCCCACCCGAGCGACCGCCGCGCCAAGCAACTCGTCCTGACCTCCGAGGGGAGCGCCTTGCGGGAGCGACTGCTGGAGATCCTCACGGAGGGCTCGCCCATGGCGGGATTCTCCCCGCAGGAGCAGACCCTCCTCCAGGATCTCCTCCAGAGGGCCCTCCACTGAACGAGCGCCCCCGTACCTCTGGGGGCTGCGGCCGCATCTGGTGTGCACGCCGGCCGGGCAGCCGGCGCTGTTCGCACTGAGCGGTGCCAAGGCCGATGAGCGCCAGGTCCTGCCTGGCATGCTGCAGGCCCTGGCCGCCCGGCCGGGTCACACGATCAATCGCCGATCGGCAGTACTACCGCCGCCTCTTCGAAGCCGGGCTCGCCGAGCGTGAGCTGCACCAAGCGCTCCCTGGCCGCATACGACCACCAGCCGTAGCCAGGCCCCTTGGCCTCACTCATCCAGACCGTGGATCCATGGTCGCGGTCAGCAGGTTCATCTCGGGCCCTGGGCGCACCGGTAGCTCTCTTGCGGGGGAACCACGCGCTTTGCGCTCTGGTTCATCGTGCCAGCCCCTCCTGCGGGGTCGCGGCGCGGCTGAAGGTGGCCACCACGACCTGTCCGGCCGCCCCGCTGGTCAGGGGTGGGTGGCGGTGGTCAGGCGTACCTTCCCGCGGAGTTGTACGCCGTCCGGGGTTTCGTGGGGGCGTAGGGCGTCGCGGATGGTGTCGCGGAGGGTGGCGATCGCCGGTTCGTCGAGGTGGGAGAGGTTGTAGCGGACCGGGCCCATGGCGCAGATGTGGGTGGCCGCCTCGGTGGCGTCGCGGCCGAGGTTTTCCATGGCTTCGACGATGGTCATGTCGATGCCGGTGAAGCCTGCGTCGGTCAGGACCTGGTGGATGCGGGTGGGATCGGTCATGGACATCATGCCCTGGGCGGCGGGGGACGGGCGGCGCATGTGGTCGCGCAGGGCGGCGGTGGCGCGGGCGTAGTCGCCGTCGGGGGATGACGGGACCGAGGTGATGATGGCCAGGCGGCCGCCGGGGCGGAGGGCGCGGGCGATGTTGGCGAAGCCGGCGACGAGGTCGGCGAAGAACATCACGCCGCCACGGCTGATGGCCACGTCGTACTTGCCGTCGCCGAAGGCGTGGACCTGTGCGTCTCCCTGCTCGAAGACGGCGTTGTGCACGCCTTGGGCGGCGGCGTCGGCACGGGCTCGCTCCAGCATCGGGGCTGACAGGTCGATGCCCAGGGCGGTGCCTCGTGACGCCCTGCCGGCCGCCAGCAGGGTGGTGCGGCCGGTGCCGCATCCCACGTCCAGGACCTGGTCGTCCGCCTGGATCGCGGCGGCGGTGAAGAGCGCGTCGTTGAAGCCGTCGAGCATGCCGTTGTAGTAGCGCGGGTTGTCGGCCCAGAGCTTGCCCTCCCATCCGTTCCAGGCCTCGGCTTGTTGGGTGTTGGCGATGTCGAGCATGATGCGACCCCTCGTCACTCGATTACTGGAGTTGGACTCTAGTGATTGTTACTAGAGTTAGACTATAGAAATGTAGGCGTCAAGGGGCGAGTGGTGATCAGCAGGAGGTTTTGGCGGGGGGCAGGGTGCCGACTGTCAGGTAGCGGTTGATGTGGTCGCGGGCGCAGGTGTTCGTGCCGTAGAGGGTGTGGCCGGGGCCGTCGTGGCGGATGGTGACGCTGCCCGGGACCTGGGCGAGGACGCGTTCCGTTGCGTCCGACTCGCCCCATGCGCCTGCGGCGAGCAGGGGAGGGAGGTTGTCGGGGAGGGGCGCCGGTGGGTTGGTGACGGGGACGGGCCAGCCGATGCAGTTGAGGGTGTTCGTGGCGAAGGTGTTGGCGGCGCCGGCGTTGGGGGCGAGCTTGCGCAGCCGGGCGATCGTCGTCGTCAGTTGCTTGAGGGTGGTGAAGCGGGGCCAGTCGGTGCATTCCGTGACCGGGGTGGCCTGGTCGGGGTAGCGGGCGCCCCTGGCGGGGACGAAGTCGGAGGCGTCGCCCTTGCTCGCCTTGCGGATCGCGGTGGCCAGCTTGGGCCAGGCCGCTTCGCCCTGGCGGGCCAGGCCCAGGGCGAAGGATTGGAGGTCGCCGGACTTGTAGGCGACGTTCGGCGTCCTGGTGGGTACGGGGGTGCCGGTCGCGCGGGCGATCAGCTTGCGCCAGAGGGCGGGGACGTCCTTGCAGTCGTGGGCGGTGCACCAGGTGAAGAAGCGCCGCAGGTGCTGCTCGTTCGTGGTGGCCATGGCCTCGAGCTCTCGCTGCCAGTCGGCGGCGCTGTGGTTCCACGTGCCGTCCAGGACCATGGTGCGGAGGTTGCCTGGGAAGAGGCGGGCGTAGGCCTGGCCGTAGAAGCCCGCGTAGGAGGCGCCGTAGTAGTTGAGCCGGTCGTCGCCCAGTGCCTTTCTGATCGCCTCCATGTCTCTGGCGTGGTCGGCCGAGCTCATGTTGGCGAACAGCTCCGGGTCTTTCAGGCGGCAGGCCTCGGCGTAGCCGCGGTTGGTGTCGGACAGGCGGCCGAAGTCGGCGTCGTCGCGCGGGAGGTCGGCGATGGGGATGCGGGTCCAGGTGCATGGCAGGCCCGTGCTGAGGCCCTGGAACTGGTCGCTGCCGTAGCCTCGCGTGTCCCATGTGATGACGTCCATGCTCTTGCGCAGGTCGGTCCACCAGCTCTGGAGAGATCGGGTCATGGCGATGCCTGGGGCGCCCGGGCCGCCGTAGGCGATCAGGACCGAGCCTTTCGGGGTGCCGGTGGATTTCAGGCGGCCGAGTCTGAGGGTGATCTTGCGGCCTTCCGGCTTCTGCCAGTCGGCCGGGACTTGGAGGTCGGCGCATTCCAGCCCGGTGTCGTTGTTGTTGTCGTTGGGGCATGGTTGCCAGCTGAGTGTGCTGGTGGTGGGGGCCGATGCTTGCAAGGGCTGCAGGGTTGTGCCGAGCATGGCGAGGGTCAGGGCGAGGGGCTTCAGCATGCGTTCACGATGCCGGAGCGGGTGGGTGGGCCGCGTCGGACCACGGTTTGGTCTTCGGGGGAGGGATGTCGGACCACGGGTTGATCGACCGCGTGGTGAGGGAGAGCGGATCGCGTGGCTGGGCCAGGTCGGCGGGCGTGCCGGACAGGGAGGCAGGGGCGCCGTCTAGATCGGCCGCGTGCGGGGTGCGAGGTGGCACACCACGCCAGCGAGAGCTGCCGGGCGGGCGCCGGCGGAGGTACGCGGTCACGTAGTGCCAAGCCGCCGAACGGGCGTCGGCGGAGGTACGCGGTCACGCGGCGGAGAACCGCCGAGAAGGGCGCCGGCGGACGAACGTCGTCACGCCGGCGCCGAAACTTCCAAGGGCCGGTGCGGCCCGGGATCAGCCCAGTGACTTCTTCAGGAAGTCCACCTGGAGCAGCATCAGGTTCTCCGCCACAACCTCCTGCGGCGTCATATGCGTTACCCCCGACAACGGCAACACACTGTGCTGCCGCCCAGCCGCCAGCAACGCCGACGACAGCCGCAGGGTATGCGCGGCCACCACGTTGTCATCGGCCAGCCCGTGGATGAGCATCAACGGCCGCTCCAGCTTGGCCGCGTCCGCGAACAGCGACGACTTCTCGTACACCTCCGGCTGCTGCCCCGGATCCCCCAGGTACCGCTCGGTGTAGCAGGTGTCGTACAGCCGCCAGTCCGTCACCGGCGCCCCCGCCACCGCGGCGTGGAACACGTCGGGGCGGCGCAGCACCGCGAGCGCCGCCAGGAAGCCGCCGAACGACCAGCCGCGGATGGCCACCCGCGTCAGGTCGAGGTCGTCGGGGTACTGCTCGGCCACGCCGTGCAGCGCGTCGATCTGGTCCTCCAGGGCGGGGGTCGCCAGGTCGCCGAGCACGGCGCGCTCCCACTCGGTGCCCCGGCCTGGGGTGCCGCGGCCGTCGGCCACGATGACGGCGAAGCCCTGCTCGGCGAACCACTGGCTCTCCAGGAACGCCCCGCGCCGGTTGAGCACCCGCTGCGCGTGCGGCCCGCCGTACGGGTCCATGAGGACGGGGAGCCTGCCGGACCCCTGCTCGTACCAGGTGGGCAGCACCACGGCGGTGGCCAGCTCGCGGCTGCCGGAGCGGCCGAGCGAGACGCGCAGGTCGAGGCCGGGGCGCTCGGCGAACGACGGGATCGGGACGGCCATGCCGTCGCGGCGGACGACCGTGGTCGAGACGCCCTCGTCGTCGAGGCTCTGCTCGCTCAGCACGCCGACCCCGCCCGCCATCCGCCCGGAGAACACCCCGGAACGGGTCGAGACGGGCAGCAGCGAGTGCCCGTCCCACGTCCACAGGTGGATCTCGGTGGGGTCGCCGCTCGCGCTGAACAGCACGCTGTCGTGGTCGACGTCGAGCACGGCGCGCACCTGCAGCGTCGGCGGGGTGACGGCGCGGTCGCCGACGAACAGCCGGTGGCCGCCCTCGGAGTTGGCCACCCAGACCAGCGAGCCGTCGTCGAGGTGCGCGGGCACGCCGCCGACGATGTCGATCCACGCCGGGTCCGTGTCCTCGCGCACGAGGGTGGACGCGCCGGTCGCCGGATCGACCGAGAACAGCCGCATCGTCCGCTGGTCGCGGGTCAGCGTCACGATCGACAGCGCGTGGGAGTCCCACGCCGCCGTGACGAGGTACTCCTCCTCGTACGGCACCGCCACCCGCGACCCGTCGAGCCCCAGCACGAACAGCTCGGTACGCGCGTTGGGCGTGCCCGCGGCCGGATAGCGCTGGGCCGTCGGCGTGCGGTCGGGGTTGGCCGGGTCGGCGATGTGCCACACGTGCACGGGAGCCTCGTCGGCCCGCTCGACGAGGAGCGCGTCGCCGTCGGGCGACCACCAGTAGCCGCGCATGCGGTCCATCTCCTCGGCGGCGATGAACTCGGCCAGCCCGTACGTCACCGTCTCCGACTCCGGCGAGGCCAGCGCACGGGAGTGGCCGGTGGTCAGGTCGTGCACCATCAGCGAGCCGTTGCAGACGTAGGCGACGTGCCGCCCGTCGGGCGAGAGGCGCGGGTCGATGACGGGGCCGGGCGAGTAGAGCCGGTTCGTCTCCCCGTTCGCCAGGTCGACCACGTGCAGCCCGCCGGACAGCGCGAAGCAGGCCCTGGTCAGCGCGGTGTCGGCGGCGTAGGCGACCACGCCGCCCGCGGCCTCGCGGCTGCGCTCGCGCCTGGCGCGCTCCTCCGGCGGCAGGTCCTCCTCGTCGGCGTGGAGCGTGCGCGGATCGACCACCAGCCGCTCGACGTGGGTCTCGGTGTCGAGCTCCCACAGGCAGGTCACCGGATCGGTGCCCGACCTCGTCCGCAGGAACACCACCCGGCCGCCGTCCGGGGAGATCGTGAAGCCGCGGGGAACCCCCAGGGTGAATCGTCGGGTCCTGGCTGACAGGCGCGGGAAGCTCTCGCTCATGGCCTCAATCCTGCCATTGCTACGCTCGTGGGCATGACTGATCGACGGCTCCTGCTCGTGCACGCCCACCCGGACGACGAGTCGATCGGCACCGGCGCGACCATGGCCAAGTACGTCGCGGAAGGCGCCCACGTCACGCTGGTGACCTGCACCCTCGGCGAGGAGGGGGAGATCATCCCCGGTGATCTCGCGCACCTGGCCGCCGACCGGGGCGACGCGCTGGGCCCGTACCGGATCGGCGAGCTCGCGGCGGCGTGCCAGGCGCTGGGCGTCGAGGACCACCGGTTCCTCGGCGAGCCGGGCCGCTGGCGCGATTCCGGCATGATGGGCGTGGCCTCCAACGACCACCCGCGCGCGTTCTGGGGCGCCGACCTCGACGAGGCGGCGGGGGAGCTGGTCAAGGTCATCCGCGAGGTACGCCCGCAGGTCCTCGTCACCTACGACGCCAACGGCTTCTACGGCCACCCCGACCACATCCAGGCGCACCGGGTTTCGCGCAGGGCGTTCGAGCTGGCGGCGAAGCCGGGCTTCGGCGAGGGCGAGCCGTGGCAGATCGCGAAGTTCTACCACACGGCCGTCGCCAGGTCCGTCATGCGGCGCGCGGCCGAGGCGCTGGGCGAGGCGGACGTCGACTTCCTGACGGAGAACGTCGACGACATGCCGTTCGGCAGCCCCGACGAGGACATCACCACCGAGATCGACGCCCGCCCCTGGATCGGCAACAAGCTGGAGGCGCTGCGCGCGCACGCCACCCAGATCAGCGTCCGGCCCCCCTGGTACGCGCTGTCGAACAACATCGGCCAGGAGGTGCTGGCGGTCGAGCACTACACGCTGGCCATCGGCGTCCCCGGCCCTCCGGTGCCAGGGCCGCCGGTCGACGCGGGAGGCCTCGGTGAGCCGCACAACCGCGAGAACGATCTCTTCGCGGGCATCCACTAACCTCATTCGACATGGAACATCGCAGCCAGGCCGAGTCGGCGCTGGGCGGGGCGGCGTACGGCATGCTGTTCGTGCTCGGGGTCGTCATGGCCGTCGTGGGCGGCTTCACGCATCCCACGTTGCAGGTGGGGGCGATCCCGGTGTCGGCGATCGTCTGGGTGCTGGCGCTGTTCGGGGTGTGCCTGGGGGCGGGCAGGCTGATGCGCGCCAGGCTGGGGGCGATGGTGACGGCGCTCGGCTGGCTGCTGGTGACCATGCCGTTCACGCTGGAGCTGGGGATGGGGGACCTGGTGATCGCGTCGGGTCCGCCCGGGTACGTCTACCTGTACGGGGGATTGGTGGGCCTCGTCGGGGCCTATCTGCTTTCGCCCACGTCGGGAGGGGGATCATGGCTCTTGCGGGGGTACCCCTCCGAAAAACCAGACGTAGAGGCATAAAGTAGCTAGGTGCATTCCATCGAGCGGCACGTGGACCCGGGAGCGTATCGGAAGGTCGTCGGCCGCTTCGCCACCGGAGTCGCGATCGTGACGACCAGGCTGGGCGACGTCGATCACGCGATGACGATCAACTCCTTCACCTCCGTCTCCCTCGATCCCCTGCTCGTGCTGTTCTGCGCAGAGAAGGTGGCGCGTTTCCACGACGCCGTGATGGAGTCCGGGGTGTGGGGCGTGTCGGTCCTGCCGGCGTCCATGGAGGACGCCTCGCGCTTCTTCGCCCATCGGGGCAGGCCGCTGAACGGGCAGCTGCGCAGCTGGCCGCACCATCGGGGGGAGTCGGGGGTGGCGCTGTTCGACGGGGCCATCGCCACGGTGGAGTGCGCGACCACGGCGGTGCACGACGGCGGCGACCACTCGATCGTGGTGGGCGAGGTGACGGCGCTGGGCACGCCGTCGGACGGGGCGCCGCTCCTCTACCACGAGGGCCGCTACAAGTCCCTGTGAACCGAGCCGGGCCAGGCACGTGGCCTGGCCCGGACAGGGTGTCGCGGCCCTACTGGGCGGCGGGAGCGCTGACCGACTCCGACGGCGAGGCCGTCGCGGTGTCGGTGGGAACACTCGTGTCGGTCGGGACGCTGGTGTCGGTCGGTGTCGGGTCCGCGGGCACCTCGGTCGGCGGCGGACAGGTCGGAATCTCGGTGGGGGTCTCGGTGGGGGTCTCGGTGGGGGTCAGGGTCTCCGTGGGGCTGACCGTGGGAGACACGGTGTCCGTCGGAGGGGTGACGGTCGGGGTTTCGGACACGGTCGGCGTCGGGGTCTCCGAAACGGTCGGGGTCTCCGAGACGGTCGGGGTCTCCGAGACGGTCGGGGTCTCCGAAACGGTGGGCGTCACGGTCCCCGTCGGGGTGACGGTGACGGTGGGTTCCTCCGAGGGTGGAAGGGTGTCCGTCGGCTCGACGTACGGCTGACAGGTGAACGTCTCCGTGACCGTCGGCCCCGGCTCGGTGACGGTGACCGTGGGACCTGGTTCGGTCACCGTGACCGTCTCGCGGACGGTGACGGTCGGCAGGGGCGCCATGCTGACACCGGCCTGCCCTCGCTTCTTGTACGTGCCCCGGCCCAGCCGGGTGGTGGCGCTACCTTCGCCCCCGACGACCGTGAGGTCCACACTCGCGGTCTTACACGCTCTCCTCTTGCACACTCGCTGATCGACGTTGAAGAACGCCGCCCCTTCGTAGGTGACCGAGACGTTCAGATAGGAGACGCCTCGCCTCTTGACCACCCGCGTCTCCGCGGTGTACTCCCCCTCAGTAGGGGGGCTGGTGGTCTCGGTCGGGGTCGGCGACGTCGTGGGGGGCGGCGACGTCGATGGGTCGCCGGCTAACGCCACCTGCGCGTTGAGAGGAGTGTCAGTGAATCGTAGGGAATCGGTCGCTGACGTCTGGGTGATCGCGACTCCGCCGGCTCCTGCCAGTGCGACGGTGCCGAGCAGCGCGCCCAGGATGGAGAATCTCATAATCCTGCTCTTGTGGGAGATTTCAGGACGGGGATCATTATTCCGACTTGTCAAGATTGGTCAAGGCTCTGACGCATGAACAGGCGCTTGCGGTTCCGGCGCGCGGTGAATTACGTGAATCTCTCCACACCGCTCGGCCTGCTGATCGCGATCGTGGGCGGCGCGTCCAGGCTGCCCGGCCCCGACGGCCTCATCCTGGCCTTCGGCTACCGCTACCGCTTCCCCGTCGCCGGGGCGTTCACGGTCGGGAACGTGGTCCTGACCAGGAGAGACGCGCTGGACGAGCGGCTTGTCCTGCACGAGGGGCGGCACGCCACGCAGTGGGCCTGGTGCCTCGGGCTGCCGATGTTGCCGCTCTATCTGCTGGCCATGCTCGGCTCGGTGATCGTCTGCGGCCATCAGGCTTCGTACAACGTCTTCGAACGCCTGGCCGGTCTGGACGACGGCGGATATCCGCACAAGCACCTGTGGTGGCGGCGAACCAGGAGCTCCTGATTGACACGGTCTGTAAGGGGCGCCACCCCTGCGCGAGGGGCGGCGCCCGGCGTCAGGGGCTCAGTCTCAGCGTGTGAACCGCGGCCTTCTTCACCGATTCCGGCTTGGACCGCATCGGCAGCAGGTCGCCCCGCGCCCACGCCTCGGCCTGGTCCCAGTAGTTGCCGTGGAAGGCGTGCCCGGAGGCGCCCGTCAGGTTGATCCACCGGGACTTGTCCAGGTCCGACAGGTCGACGACCATCCGCATCGACGGCACGGCCGTGATCTCGTAGCCGCTCTGAACGTTCCAACCCGTGGCGTTCACCGCGTCCTTGCCCCCGCCCATCGGCAGCGGACCCCGGTTGAACAGGGCCTCCACCGGCGCGATGCCCGAGGTGCCGAGCGACCCGTGGACCAGTTCGAGGCGGTGCAGGTCGCCCCAGCGCCACGCCTTGACGTCCTCGCCGAGCCGGTCGGCGAGCTCCTGGTGCGCCGAGGCCAGGGCCTGGCGGAGGATGTCGTCGCGGGTCTCGGTGAGGTTCTTGGTGGCGGTGTCGTCCCAGAACGGGTCCTCCGGGGCCTCCAGGAGCCGCCTGACGACCTCGTACCAGCGGTCCCCTCCCGTGGGGCGGGCCGACTCCGGCAGGTCGTCGTCGAACGTCAGCGTGAGCACGTGGCGCCAGACGGCGTTGAAGTACGCGGCGGCGGCCGAGTCCTGGCCCTGCTCGCCGTCCCACCCGTCGAGCAGGGCCCTGGCCCGGACGGACGGGCCCGCCAGGTCCACCCGCATCAGGGCGGGGACGAGCGTCTCCGCGAAGCCGTTGGAGGTGTCCTGCTGGATCTCGGACATGGTGGCCGCGTCGATCGGGCCCTTCTTGATGGCCTCCTTGATCAGGGTGCGGATGCGTTCCGAGCGGTAGCCGTACGACCAGTCCTTGGTGAGCAGCGGCTTGTAGCGCTCGGGGTCGATGACGGCGTTGTTGGCGGTGACGATGAAGCCGTCGGCCGGGTCCTCCACCGAGGGGAGCTGGTCGTAGGGGATGGGGGCGGGGTTCCAGTCGTACGCGCCGGTCCAGCCGGGGACGGGCCAGGTGCCGTCGCCGTTCGCGCGTACGGGGATGCGGCCGGGCGCCTGGTAGCCGATCTTGCCGGAGGTGTCGGCGTAGACGAGGTTCTGCGACGGCACGTCGAACAGGGACGCAGCCGCCTTGAACTCCTGCCAGTCGGCGGCCTTGTTCAGCGCGAAGATCGCGTCAGCCGTCCTGCCGGGCGTCAGCGCCGTCCACTGCAGCGCCACCGCGTTGGCCTCGCCGCTCGGCTTGGCGGTGGGGATGACCTCGTTGATCAGCGGGCCGTGCCGGGTGCTTTTGACGGTGATCGTGACGGTCTTGCCCCCCGCCACCTTGATCTTCTCCTCGCGGGACTCCACCGGCAGCCGGGAGCCCTTGTACAGGTACGTGTCGCCGTCCACCTGCTCCAGGAAGAGGTCCGCCACGTCGGGGCCGAGGTTCGTGAAGCCCCACGCGATCTTGTCGGTGTGCCCGATGATCACGCCGGGCACGCCGGAGAACGTGAACCCGGTCACGTCGTACGGGCACGCCTCGGTGATCTTCCGGCAGTGCAGCCCCGCCTGGTACCAGACGGAAGGTAACTGTGCCGACAGGTGCGGGTCGTTGGCCAGCAGCGGCTTGCCGCTGGTGGTGTACTCGCCGGAGATCACCCACGAGTTCGACCCGACGCCGGAGCGGTCGGCGGTCCTCATCGTGCCCGGCACGTCCGCCAGCGTGCCGGCGGCGTCGGCCAGGGCGCGGTTGCCGCGCAGCCGCGGCTCGGCCTGCTGGTCGAAGCGGCCCTGGAGGACGGTGCCCTCGTTGACGATCGGCAGGTGCCGGTCGTACGGGTAGCCGGGGTAGAGCTGCTCGACCCGCTCCCTGGGCAGCCTGGTCAGCGCCAGGGCGCGGTCGATCTCGTCCTCGACGTTGGAGCGCAGGTCCCACGCCATCGCCTTCAGCCAGGCCACGGAGTCGACCGGCGTCCACTTCTCCGGCGTGCCGCCGCCGCCCTGGAGCTTCAGGACGGAGTACTCGACGCTGCGGTCGGAGGCGTTCGGGTTGGCGCTGAGCCAGGCGTTGACCCCCTTGGCGTACGCGTCGAGGTAGCCGCGCGTCTCCTGGGCCAGCTCCGGCACCTCCTGCTCGGCCACCCTGCGCCAGCCCATGGTGCGCAGGGCCTTGTCGTTGTCGAGGGTGGAGGCGCCGAAGAGCTCCGAGAGGCGCCCGGCGGTCAGGTGGCGGCGGAAGTCCATCTCGAAGAAGCGGTCCTGGGCGTGGACGAAGCCCTGGGCCATGAACAGGTCCGCGGCGCTATCGGCATAAATGTGGGGGATCCCCGACTTATCCCGATAAATCTCTACGTTGCTGGTCAGACCCGGGAGCCGGAGCGACCCGTCCACCTGCGGGAACGACTTGCGTACCGTGTAGACGACGACCCCCGCCAGCACCAGAACCAGCGCGAGAAGAACGGTCAACACCCGAGCGAACCACCGCAATGGCCGCGGCATCCACGCAAAGGGTCTCACCGCCACCTCCTTCATGCCGAACTGGCATCAAGTCTGGCAGTTCTTGATCACTCCTCCGGACGCTTCACACCGTCCAGGTCTGCCCCTCCGGGGTGTCGGAGACGCGTACCCCGAGCTCGGCCAGCTCGTCGCGCAGGCGGTCCGAGCCGGCCCAGTCCTTCGACGCGCGCGCCCGCTCCCGCGCCTCCAGCAGCTCGGCGGCCCCGGGCGGCAGCACCCCGGGCTTGCCGATGTCGGTGGACAGGTCGAGCCCCAGCACCTGGTCCAGATGCAGGAACGTCTCGAACTTCGCCCCCGGCGCCACCGACTCGTCCCGCTCCAGCTCCCGCAGGACCCGCAGCGCCGCCGGGGTGTCGAGATCGTCGTCGAAGGCCGACTCGGCCCGGTCCGCGTACTCGCGCGACAGGGGCGCGCTGACCGACTCGGCCCACTCGGCCACCCGCGAGCGCCACCTGCGCACCGTGCGGTCGGCGGCCTTCAGCGTGTCCCACGTGAGGTTCAGCTGCTGGCGGTAGCGGTGCTCCAGGAACGCCATGCGTACGGCCAGCGGGTCGAGCCCGGCCGACACCACGTCCGACAGCAGCACCACGTTGCCCGTGGACTTGGCCATCTTCTGCCCGTCGAACAGCAGGTGCTCCCCGTGCACCCAGTGATCGACCACCTCGTGGCCGGTCGCCGAGTTCGACTGCGCCCGCTCGTCCTCGTGGTGCGGGAAGCGCAGGTCGATCCCGGCGGTGTGGATCTCGAAGCGCGGCCCGAGAAAGCGCAGCGACATGGCCGAGCACTCCACGTGCCAGCCGGGAAAGCCCCGCCCCCACGGCGTCTCCCAGGTCAGCTCGCCCTCGCCTGGCTTCCACAGGGCCCAGTCGGCGTGGAACCGCTTGCGGGGATCGACGGTGTCGATGCGGTGGGCGGGCTTGAGCGCGTCGAGCCGGTTGCCGGAGATCTCGCCGTAGGAGGCGAACGTCCGTACGTCGAAGAACACCGACCCGTCGGGCACGGCGTAGGCGTGCCCGCGCTCGATCAGCTTGGCGATCAGCTCGACCATCAGGTCGACGTTCTCGCTGGCCCTGGGCAGGTGCTCGGGCGGCCGGAGGTTGAGCGCGGCCGTGTCGGCCACGAACGCCTCCTCGTAGTGGCGCGCCAGCTCCAGCGGCGAGCGGCCCTCGGCCCGCGCCTGCGCCAGGACCTTGTCCTCGCCCTCGTCGGCGGCGTCGTCGGCGAGATGGCCGACGTCGGTGATGTTCTGACAGGCCACGACCCGCACCCGCCGCCGCTCCAGGACCCGTCTGATCAGGTCGGACAGCAGGTACGTGCGCAGGTTGCCCACGTGCGCGTGGCGGTAGACCGTGGGCCCGCACGTGTACATCCGCACCGCGCGCCCGGCGGCGATCTCCTCGACCTGCCTGGCACGCGTGTCGTAGATCCGCAACATCTCCCGAGCTTAGCCCGGCGTCATCCGCCCAGGAAACCGAGTATGTCCCGGTCACCGCGCTCGCGCAGCCTGCCCAGGACCTCCTCGCGGGTGGCCGTGTCGGGCAGCCCGATCCTGGCCCCGATCAGCCGCAGGCCCTCCATCTCCGAGCTGACCGGCGCGGTGTAGCCGAACAGGTAGAGCGCCCGGTTGATGGGCGGCATGTTGACGGGCGCGGCCGGCAGGTAGCGGGTCAGCAGCTCGCCGCCGTCGGACACGGTCAGGAAGACGTGGTCGCCCTCCTGCGCCTTGTACTCCGCCAGCACGTTGCGGATCGAGCCCATCGTGGGCTGGTTGTGCCAGCTGATCACCACGTCCCCGGACGGCGCGGACGCTGTGAGCTGCCCGCCCGGCGCCATCCCCAGGTACGCCGCGAACCCCGTCGGCAGCGGCGACCCGGAGCCGCGCAGGTGCTCGGCGTTGACGTCCACGCGGTGCCACCAGCGGCCGTCGCGGGAGCGGAAGCTGCGCCGCGTCTCCGAGACGTCCTTGCGCGGCTGGTACGGCTCCGCCTCGCCGCCAGGGGCGGAGCCCGCCACCCTGATCCAGCCCCGCTGCGTGCGCTCGAACCCGGGCCCGCCCGAGTACGCGCGCACCGAGCTCTCGCTCACGTCGTAGCGGGAGGTCAGGTTCGCCACGATCGTGCTCACCGAGGCCTCGCCGCCGGCCCGCTCGATCTCCCTGGCGATCATCTCCCTGATCCCCAGGTACTCGTCGCCGCCCCACCTGGTCAGCCCGTACTTGTTGCGGTCGACCCGGCGGAAGCGCTCGTCGGCGGTGAGCTGGTTGCGGATGCCGACCAGGCTGTAGTCCTCGCCGATGCGCTCCTGGATCTCCTCGGGGGACAGCGGCGCGCCGGCCACCGCCAGCACCGCCTCGGCCTTCTCGTTGATGCTGCGCGGCCACGGCACCACGTGCTGGCCCAGCACGCGCAGCTGTGGCACGGCCAGGATCCACCGCTCGGCGACGTCCTCGCGCACGCCGAGCTGGGACACCATGGACACGGCCTCGCCGAGCGGGTGCGGCCCGTCGGCGAAGAGCTGGCGCGTCTTCTCCCTCAGCTCGTCGGACCCGCCCGCCACCAGCCAGCCGTCGGCCTGCTCGTAGCCGGTCAGCAGCGTACGCACGAACCGCCACGCCGGGATCCCCAGCGTGCGCAGCTCGGTGCGGTGCCACGGCACGGTGGCCTGGAGGTCGTCGGCCGGCGCCGCGGAGCCCAGCCGGCCGCGCAGCCAGGTCACGTGCGCGACCAGGGCGGCCGCCTCCGGCCTCCCCAGCCAGGACTCCACGTGGTCGCGCAGGTCGCGCTCGATCTGCCTGATGCGCTCCCGCGTCACCGAGAACCGCTGTGCCAGCTCGTCCAGGGTGGCCCGCTGCGTGGCGTACAGGCGGTCGCGGGCGATGGCCCGCTGCCGGTCGTCCAGCGCGCCGAACAGCTCGTCGATCAGCTCGGGCAGCGGCCTGTCCGGCCTGTCCGGCCTGGACGGCGCGGGCACGGCCTCGGGGGCGGGCTCCAGCAGCCGCTCGAACACGCCGCTGAACAGCTTCTGCACCACGTCCTTGCCCAGCGTCTCCGGCGTGCGCTCGGCCTCGGCGGGGTCGGAGAAGCGCAGCAGCGGCAGGATGTCGCCGAGCATGAGGTGCCCCCAGCAGGCCACGGCCAGGTCGGCCAGGTGGCCCGCGACGGTCTGCGTGCCGACGATGGCGCACGCGCGGTCGAGGGGTATCGCCTGCCACCAGGCCTCGGGCAGCTGGGGCTCCTCCACGATCGGCGCGATCTGACCAGGGGAGGTCCAGCGCAGGGGTGGCGCGAGGTCGCTCAGGCTGAGGTTCATTGAGGTCCAACCGGCAAAGGGAAGATATCCGCAGTTCAGACTATGTGATCAGAGGGGTAAAAAAGGGCTGCCTCTTCCGGAATGGGAGATATAGAGCATCGAACGCGCCCGGGTGCAGGCGACGAACAGTATGCTCCGTTCGCGTTGCAGGGCACGAGCCCGCGCGTACGGCTCCTCCGGCGGCGGCGCGGGCACCACGCCCTCCGCCACCCCGATGAGCGCCACCCGCTCGAACTCCAGCCCCTTCAACTGCTGGAAGGTCGACGCCCGCACGTCCAGGCCGGTCAGCGCGCGCTTGGCGGCGCGCACGAACCGCTGGTCGCGGGCCCCGACGGCGATCTCGCGGGCGGGCACGCCGTCCGCCAGCCACGCGTCTATGGTGCCGCGCAACCCGGCCAGCTCCGCCTCCTGCGAGTCGTACGCCCTGACGACCGGCCGCTCGCCGTGCCTGTCCGCGCTGAAGGCCGACAGGTCGGTCACCCCCTTGACCAGGCCGGGCGAGGGGCTGCCGCCGCGCAGCCGTACGGCGAAGGTGAGCAGCTCCTGCGGCAGCCGGTGGGAGCGGTCGAGCGCGTGCTGGTCGGCGGGGATGCCGACCGCGCCGAGCGCCACCTTCGTGTCGGTGACGCGCTGGTGCGGATCGCCGACGACGAACAGGTCGTCCCGCGCCCGCGGCACGGCCGCCCTCAGCAGCCGCCACTGCGCCGGGCTGATGTCCTGTGCCTCGTCCACAACCATGTGACGGTACGGCTTGCGCCCCGGATCCACATCGTCGAGCAGATCACCTGTCGTGATCGACAGCAACCTGAGCGCGTCCTCGGTGAGCTGGGCCAGGGAGCGCGCACCCGGGCCCACCAGGGGCGGGCGGCGGCCCTCCGCGCCGGCCACGATGCGGACGGCCAGGCGTTCGGCGTTGTCCACCTCGACCCGCTTGCGCACCACCTCGTCCTCGATCAGCAGGTCCAGCTTGGCCGACAGCTCGTCGGCCAGGCTCTGCGAGAACGTCACCAGCAGCACGGGCCCCGCCCCGCGCGCCGCCAGGTGCGCCGCCCGGTGCAGCGCGACCACCGTCTTGCCGGTGCCCGCGCCGCCCACGACCAGCACCGGGTGCTCGAACCTGGCCGCCCTGGCCAGCCGGTGCTGCGGCGGGTACAGGAACGTGCACCAGCCCGGCGCCTCCAGCACCCGGTCCAGCGCGACCTTGTCGGAGACGAACGCCGCCCGGTCAGGGCTGCGCCGCAGCGCCGCGTACAGGTCCTCGGGGTCGATCGGGCCGGGCTCCTGCTCGGTGGCGCGCCAGGCGTTCAGCTCCTTCCACGCCTCCGACAGCGAGCCGCCCCTGGCCAGCACCGCCAGCGGGACGTACTGGGTGGGCGGCAGCAGCGGCTCCAGCGCGGCCACGTCGGCCTCGGTGGTGATCAGGCGGAACAGCGGCAGCGCCTCCAGGTCCAGGCCCAGCCCGAGCAGGTCGCCGTCGCAGATCGGCGCGAACAGCCGCGCGGACCTGGCGGACCTGCGTAACGCGGGCTCCACCCGCTCCAGCGCCTCGGCGTCCCACTCCTCCACGACGCCGATCGCCGGGTTGACGCCGTAGCGGTGGCGGCGGGCGTACGACCAGGCCTCGGGGTCGGGCAGCAGCGTACGCAGCCAGTACACGTCCCGCTGCCGCACCACCACCCCGCGATGGCCCTCGGCCAGCCGGAGGGTCGCCACCCGCGGGTCCCTGGCGCCCCTGACCCGCTCGGGGTGCGGGGCGCCCGCCACGTTCAGCAGGAACCGGCGCAGCGCGACCACGGCGTCCCTGCGCACCGGCTGGGCCAGTGCGCTGAGCTCCCTGGGAAACTCAGGGCCGATCGCGAGCCGCGGCACCCGGCTCAGTCCAGGAGCTCGAGCAGGTCGCGATCCCCGCGTTCGCGGAGCCTGTTGAGCAGGTCGGGCAGGGCGACGGGGCCCGTCATGCCGATCCTGGTGGCGATCACCCTGGCCGCCTGGTCGCGGGTGCCTCCCGGAGCCGTGTACCCCACCAGGCGCAGCGCCTTGGTGATCTTCTCGGCGCCCTGGGCGGCGACCGGCAGGTGCCTGGCCCGCAGCACCCCCTCGTCCGACAGCGTCAGGAACAGGTGGCCGCCCTCCCGGGCGCCCACGTCCACCAGCAGCCGCTCGATGCTCTGGAGTATCGGCTTGCCGTGCCAGACCATGGCCAGCTCGCCCGCGGCACTCCTGACCGTCCTGCTCTCGCCCGGCGACAGCCCCAGGTACGACGCGAACCCCGTCGGCAGCACGCACTCGCCGCCCGCCAGCTGCTCGGCCGTGACGTCGATGCGCAACCACCAGCGGCCGTCGGGCTGCCTGAAGCAGCGCCGCGTCTGGGAGACGTCCTTCAGCGGCTGGTACGGCTTGTCCTGCTCGCCGTTGGCCTCCTGCGACGGCTGGACGGCCGGGGTGAACGCCTGGAACTGCGGCGGCCCCGGCGGCGTCAGCCCGACCGGGCCGAACGCCGACGGCACCAGCTCCACCGGCGGTTGCGGCTGCTGCTGGTACGGCTTGCGCTGCGGCAGCGGCGGCGGCGGGAGCTCCGGCGGCTCCGGCTGCGGCAGGCTCGGTTGCGGCTGTCCCGGCGGCGGTCCCGACTGCGGCTGGGCCGGCGGCGGCGGTGGTCCCAGCGTGGCCAGCACGAACTGCCATGCTGGGACCTCCAGGGCCTGGATCTCCACGCTGTGCCAGTCGGCCGCGCCGATGAGCTGCTCCTTGGGGGCGGCCGGGCCCAGGGTCCTGGTCAGCTCGTCCAGGTGCGCCCGGTACGGGGCCGCCTCGTCGCTGGACAGCCAGCGGTCCAGGCGGGTGCGCAGCTCGTCCTCGGTGGCGGAGATCTCGGCCGGGGGGACGGCGAACAGCTTGGCCAGCTGGTCCACGGCCGAGGGCTCGTCGGTGAAGACCCGGTTCTGGGCCACCGCCCAGCTCTTGTCGTCGAGACCGGCGAACGCGGCCTCGATGAGCTCGGGCAACGCGCGCTCCGGCGCGTCGTCGTGTCCGGCCCCGTGTTCGGCATCGTGTCCGGCGTCGGGCGCCTGCTCGGCGGCGGGCTCGTGTTCGGCGGCCTCGTGGCCGGAGTCGAGTTCCGGCTCGTGCGCCGCCTCGGCCTGGAGCGCCTCGGCCTCCTGGACGGCCGGCTCGGGGGCGGGCTCGTCGGCGGCGTCCAGCACCGGCTCGGGCTCCGGCTCGCGGGCCTCGTCGGTCGCCGGCTCCGCGTCGGCGTCCAGGACGGGCCCGGCCTCCTCCGGCTCCTCCTCGTCCAGAGTGGCACTCTCGAAATGCGCCGCGGCCTCGCGCGGCTCGCCGTGGCCGGCGTCGAGAGCGTCCCCGGCGTAGGCGTCCCCGGCGGGAACGTCCTCGGCGGCGCGTTCGGCGAGGGGCTCGTCCTCGGCAGCGGGTTCGTCCCCTGAGGCGGGCGCAGCGCCGGGCTCGTCCTCCGCGACGGGCTCAGACCCGGCGTCAAGCACGGGCTCGGCGGCAGGCTCGAACGTGGCACCAGGTTCGAACGCGGCGCCAGGCTCGTGCGCGGCGGCAGGCTCGTGCGCGTGCTCGGCGGCTGATTCGGGCCCGGGCTCGGCGGGGTAAGGCTCCTCGGCGGCCGGCTGGGCGGGCTCCTCGGTGGCCTCCGGCGCGGCATCGCGCTCCTCGACGCCCTCAGCGGCGTGCTGAGCGGCGACCGGCTCGGAGACCTCCTCCTCACCCACCTCCACGCGCTCCGGCGCCGCAGCGGCCGACTCAGCCTCGTCGGCGACATACGCGTGCTCGGCCACGGCCCCCGCCTCGTGCCCCACGGGCTCGTGCCCCACGGGCTCGTGCGCGGCTTGGTCGCCGTGCGGGTGCGCGAGCCGCACCAGGACGGCCGAGAAGAGCGTGTTCAGCACCGGCCGAGCCTGGATGAACGGCTGGTCCACCAGCTCCCGGCTGGTCAGCGCGAGCAGCCCGGCCCACGATCCGGCGCGGTCGAGCGCGATCGCGACGGCGGGTTCGTCGGCCTCGTCCGGGTCCAGGACGTGCAGCGCCGGCAGGACGTCGCCCACCGCCGCCGCGGGCCAGTGCTCAAGGGCGATCTCCGTCAGCAGCTCGCCCAGTGACTCGGGGCCGATCGCCGCCAGGACGAGCGGCATGGGCAAACTGCGCCACCACGCATCCGGCAGGTCCGGCTGCCCGGTGAGTAGCGTGATCGTCGACGAGTCGCTCCACCTCAACGGTGGTACGAGGTCGCTCAGGCAGAAGTTCATCCCGTTCCGTTCACCAGCCCCTCACGCCGCCGCAGCGGTGCAGCCATAATCTCGCCGCCCACGGAACAGACCATAGTCCGGCAAATCAGCCCTACGCATCATGCTCGACGCATCAACGCCGAACAGCGGCAAAGCGTAGACGCACGTAGTCGGCCATCCAGCCACTCTCCCTGCGAAGCGCGGGCGCGGCCAGCTCGTTCACGCGCCGGAGCAGGGGCTCCACGATGTCGGGGGGAAGCCCTTCGAGCACCGGGGCGGCGAACATGCGCACCCAGTCGGCGGCCCCGCCGGGGCACTCGTCCAGAGGAGTCGGCCGGTCGAAGTACTCGAGCAACCTGACCACGAACCCCTCCTGCTCGAGGCGGCGGGCGTACTCGGCAGGCGTGGGAAAGTACCACGGCAGCTCGGGCTCGCGCAGGCCGTACTCGCGCCAGGCGGTCAGCATCGCGGTGGTCAGCTCGGCGCAGTTGCCCGCGCCGCCCATCTCCGCGACGAAGCGCCCGCCAGGCACGAGGGCCTCGCGGACGCTGGCGATCACGGCGCCGGGGTCACGGCTCATCCAGTGCAGCGCGGCGTTGGAGAACACCGCGTCGTACGGATCCACGATCGTGAAGTCGTGCCCGTCGCCGATGATGAAGTTCATGCCCGGATACTGGGCGAGCGCTTTCTCGATCATCGCGGCGGAGCCGTCGATCCCGAGGACCTCGGCTCCCCTGAACGCGATCTGCGCGGTCAGCACCCCGGTGCCGCACCCGAGGTCGAGCACGCGCTCGCCGGGCCGCGGGTCCAGCAGGTCGACCAGTGGCGCGCCCTGCGTGGAGACGTAGCCGAAGCTGCTGTCGTAGGCGCGACTGTTCCACCGCTCCAAGCTCGGTGTGTCGTATCGCAAGACGATCAGCTCACATTCGATCAGACATCGGGCCCCCGTGGCCGTGCTGTCTGTTCACTTTAGAGCCTGATCGTCCCTACGACATATCAAGTCACTTCGGACTCATCCCACGCTCTTCCCCCACTCCCTCTTCAGGTACGCCTTCGCGGCGTCGGCCTGCGGGATCGTCATGAGCACGGGCGGGCCGGGCGGCCTGGGCAGTTTCGCGGCCTGCTCGGTGTCGAGCGTGCCCTTCATGAGCATCGCCTCGCCGCGCGCCGGGCGGGCGAAGCCCTTCTGGAGCAGGTTCTGGCCCTCGTCGGAGAACAGGAACTCCTGCCACAGCCGGGCCGCCGCGGGATGCGGGGCCGCCTTGCTGATCGCCTGGACGTGGTAGCCGCCGAGCGCGGAGTCGCGCGGGATCGTGACCTTCCAGGCATCGGGATGGTTGGCGCCGCGGGCCGCGTTCAGGTGGTCCCAGGCGACGATCACGTTGGCCTTGGCCGGGTCGGTGAGCCGCCCCTCCTGCTTGAGCTTGGCGAACAGCGCCACGCCCTGCTCGGGCCGCGGCACCCCGGCGCGCAGAGAGGCCGCCATGACGCCGTCGAACGCCGCGGCCGAGCGCAGGGGGTCGCCGTCGAGCGCGACCCGGTGGCCGGGCTTGAGTAGGTCGGCGAAGGTGGCCGGCGGTTTGACCGCGCGCGGGTCGTACCCGATGGACATGTAGCCGCCGTAGGCGGCGTACCAGGCGCCCGACGGGTCCTTGACGTGGTCGGGCAGGTCCTGCCAGCCCTGCACCTTGTACGGGGCGAAGCGGTCGGCCCCCGAGACGGCCACGTCCATGGTCAGGTCGAAGACGTCGGGCCTGAGCTTGGGCGCGATCTCCAGCTCCCGCGCGCTGCTGGCCCCCGGTTCGAGCTGGTTGACCTTGATGTCGTACTTGTCGGCGAAGGTGTCGATGATCTCGCCGAAGTTGACCCAGTCGCGGGGCAGGCCGATCACGTTCAGCTCGCCCTCGCGCTTGGCCGCCTCGGCCAGGCGCTCCATGGTGCCGAAGCCGGCCTTCATCGAGCTCGCCTGGGTGTTGACCGGCGGCAGGTTCTTGTTCTCCGTGGTGGTGGTGGAGTCGGTGGACGACGCGCCGCATCCGGCGCTGGCGAGGATGGCTGCTGCGGCGGCGCAGGTACGTACAGTCACACAACGAATACTTACTGTTGCATTCGCCCAGGTCGAGGAGGCGCGGCCGGAACGACCCTGGCGGCCACCAGGCTCTCCTCGGGGATCGTCACCACCGTGCCGTCCTTCTTGCGAACTTCGAGCACTCCGTCCGCCCACGACACGAGGATGCCGACGGCGTCGCGAAACCCGCCGGGGACCCTTCTCCGGGTGGTGATCCGTGCGCCTATGTCCTGAGTTGTAATGGCGATCACGAGGCGTGCGACCACGAGTTTGCCACCCTCCGTTTCGGCCAGCTGGCAAGCACGGCAATACTAGGGCGTAGCAAACCGCGGTCAGAGTCATGCCATGGTGCTGGAGAAGAAGGAGCTCGAGGTGACCTACGTCATCGCGCAGCCTTGCGTGGACGTCCTGGACAAGGCGTGCATCGAGGAATGCCCCGTCGATTGCATCTACGAGGGCGAGCGCATGCTTTACATCCACCCCGACGAGTGCGTGGACTGCGGCGCGTGCGAGCCTGTGTGCCCCGTCGAGGCGATTTTCTACGAGGACGACCTTCCCGAGCAGTGGAAGGACTTCTACAAGGCGAACGTGGACTTCTTCGAAGACCTCGGCTCGCCCGGCGGGGCCTCGAAGGTCGGCAAGATCGACAAGGACCACCCGGTCGTGGCGGCACTGCCGCCGCAGGGCGAGGACCACTAAGTCCCGTCAACGCCGTGCACGGGGGCATCCGGCGAATGTGGATGCGCCCCGTACGCGTGCGCCCGGACGTACGGCAACGCAGAAACCCTGGAGAATCGTGAACAAGCTGCCTGACTTCCCCTGGGACCGGCTGGAGCCGTACAAGGAGCGCGCGCTGGCACACCCCGACGGCATCGTCGACCTGTCGATCGGCACGCCGGTCGATCCCGTGCCCGCGATCGTCCAGGACGCGCTCACCCGGGCGGCCGACAGTCCCGGCTACCCCTTCACCCACGGCACCAAGGCGCTGCGCGAGGCCGCCGCCGGGTGGCTGGGCCGCAGGCACGGCGTCACGGTCGACCAGCAGGACGTGCTGCCGCTGATCGGGTCCAAGGAGTTCGTCGCCTGGCTGCCCACGTACCTGGGCGCCAAGCGGGTGGTCTTCCCCGAGCTGGCCTACCCCACGTACGACGTGGGCGCCCGCCTGGCGGGGGCGGCCGGCACGGCCTCCGACAGCACGCTGGCGCTCGGCCCCGAGGCGGTGGACCTCATCTGGGTCAACTCGCCGGGCAACCCCACGGGCCGGGTGCTGCCCGCCGAGCACCTGCGCAAGGTCGTGGCCTGGGCCCGCGAGCGCGGCGCCGTCGTCGCCTCCGACGAGTGCTACATCGAGCTCGGCTGGGAGGAGCGCCCGATCTCGATCCTGCACCCCGACGTCTGCGGCGGCTCCCACGAGGGGCTGCTCGCCGTCCACTCGCTCTCCAAGCGCTCCAACCTGGCCGGCTACCGCGCCGGCTTCGTGACCGGCGACCCGGTCCTGGTCAAGCGGCTGCTGGAGACGCGCAAGCACGCCGGCATGCTGATGCCCCAGCCCGTGCAGGCGGCCATGACGGTCGCGTTCTCCGACGACGAGCACGCCGACCGGCAGCGCGAGCTGTACGCCGCCCGCCGCGCCGTGCTGCGCCCCGCGCTGGAGAAGGCCGGCTGGAGCATCGACCACTCGACGGCGGGCCTGTACTTCTGGGCGTCGAACGGGCAGAGCGCCTGGGATCAGGTAGGCAAGCTTTCCGAAATCGGGATTTTGGTCGCGCCCGGCGAGTTCTACGGAGCGGCAGGTGGGCGGCACATCCGTATCGCCGTCACCGCCACTGACGAACGGATCGGTGCGGCGGTGCGCCGCCTCCAGTAGGATCGCCCGTCATAGTGAGCCGGAGCGCCGGCTCGGCACGCATACATTGAATAAGGGCTAACGCCGAGGCAGACCGCGAGTGGAGCGAGCTGATCGATGAGCATGACCTCCATGGTCGTACTCGGGCTGAGCATCGCCACCGTCCTGCTGCTGCTCGGGGCCTTCTGGGCCACGTTGCGGCAAGACAGGAAGGGCCGCCGTACGAGCACGCCGCCTGCCGAGGTCGCTGCGATCGAGACCCCGCTGGGCGCGCCGGTGAGCGGGCCCGGCCATGTCGGCACCGACTACACCGACCCTCGCACGATCCGGATCGGCGACCGGATCGAGGTGCTCGGAGCTCCCGCCCGCGTGCTCGGCGCCATGCACATCTCCTGGCAGGGGCAGCAGTGGGTCGAGTTCCTGCTGCGCGACGCCTCGCGGCGCTACCAGTGGCTCTCGGTCGAGGTGCGCGCGGGCGACCCGCCGCACCTGGAGGTGCAGCTCTGGAACGAGGTGCCCACGCAGGGCATGGTGCCGGCCAAGAGCATGATCATCATGGAGGGCGTGGAGTTCTTCCCGATGGACCGGGGCACGGCCGCCTTCCGCAGCGAGGGTGACACGGGCAATCCCGACAGGGGGCTGCTGGACTTCGCCGACTACCGCTCCTCCGACGGGCGGCTGCTGTCGTTCGAGCGCATCCAGGGCGGCTCCTGGACCGCCAGCTACGCCCAGCCCCTCCCGCCGGGCTCCATCTCCATCGTGCGGCGCGCCTCCTGACCGCCGGGGACCTGACCGCCGGGGCTACGCCAGCTCCACCCTGCGCGCGCCGCCCGAGCCGCCCTGCCGCCAGCCGTCGCTCTCGTAGTCGTTGACCCAGGTGGCGCCGTCGTAGTCGACCTTGCGGAGCGCGTACGTCTCGGCGTGGGCCACCGACCACGCGGCCACCAGCCACCCGCGCTTCTTCGTGGTGATCGCCGTGCTGCCCATCGCCCTGGCCAGCTCCTTGCGGGCCTCGGCCGTCCGCGCCTGCGGGGCAGGAGTCTTGTCCGAGGGGTACCAGCAGTGCACGGCCTTCGGCACCCGGCCGGTGAAGGCGGCGGCGAGGATCTTCGCCTCGGTCTCGTGCGGCGCGTACGCGTACCCGCCCGCCGAGCGCTGCACGGCCTGCGCCGCCTCGGCCAGCGGGATCTTCCGGTAGTTCTTGACCTTGACCAGCTCGGCGAAGAACCTGTTCGTGGCGTAGACCGGGTCCATGATCTGCTTCTTGCTGCCCCAGTCCTGCGACGGGCGCTGCTGGAACACCCCGAGCGAGTCGCGGTCGCCCCAGTCGATGTTCTGCATCTTCGACTCCTGCATCGCGGTGGCGTACGCGATGACCACGGCCCGCTCGGGCAGCTTGCGGCGCGCCGCGACGGCCGCGATGGTGGCGGCGACCCGGGCCTGCTCGGGCAGCAGGGTGCGCACGCCGCCGGGGGTCGTCACCGAGCAGAACGCGGGCTGCCGCTCGGCGAACTGCGGCACCCTCTTGAGCAGCCAGTAGAGACCGGCGGAGACGCCCACGGCGAGCACGACGACGATGATCGCGATGGTGATGACTCCACGTGAGAAGCGCAGGCGCACCCTGGAAAACCTACCCGGCCGGATAAGCTCCGTGGCCATGAGTCAAGTGAGCACCTCGTCACCGCTCCCCTCCGTGGTGGACGAGCTGTGGGAGCGCCGCTCGGAGCTGTCTCCCGCCGACGCCGAGGCGCGTCACCTGGTGGTCGGCGCGGTCGACCTGCTCGACAAGGGCGAGGCCAGGGCCGCCAGGGTGGCGGGCGGCGAGGTGGTCGTCGACGAGCGGGCCAAACGCGCCATCCTGCTCAGCTTCAAGGTGCTGGGCCTGGCCCGCTCGCAGGTGGGCGACTTCCAGCACCACGACCGGCATCCGCTGAAGAGCTCGTTCGACGGCGTGCGGGTGGTGCCGGGGGCGATCGCGCGCTGGGGCTCGTACCTGGCGCCCGGCGTGGTGCTCATGCCGTCGTTCACGAACATCGGCGCGTACGTGGACGCCGGCACGATGGTCGACACCTGGGCGACGGTCGGCTCGTGCGCCCAGATCGGGAAGAACGTGCACCTGTCCGGCGGCGTGGGCATCGGCGGCGTGCTGGAGCCGCCCAGCGCCGTGCCCGTGGTGATCGAGGACGACGTGCTGATCGGCAGCCGGTCGATGATCGTCGACGGCGCCCGGGTCGGGCAGGGCGCGGTGGTGGGGGCGGGCACGATCCTGTCCGCGTCCATGCCGGTGATCGACACCGCGACGGGTGAGGAGCTGGCGCGGGGGCAGATCCCCCCGTGGTGCGTGGCCGTGACGGGCACGCGGATGAAGGAGTTCCCCGGAGGCACGTTCGGCCTGCCGTGCGTGCTGGTGATCAAGCGGCTGGAGCCGGGGCGGCGGCACGGCAAGGCGGCGATCAACGAGACGCTGCGCGCACATGGAGTGAACACCTGATGCTGGACCTGACCCAGGACGTACGCGACCTGACCGCGGCGATCGTCGACATCGAGTCGGTGAGCGGCGCCGAGCGGGCACTGGCCGACGAGGTGGAGGGGGCCCTGTCGGCGCTGCCGCACCTCAAGGTGACCCGGTCGGGCGAGACGGTGGTGGCCCGCACCGAGCAGGGGCACTCCGAGCGCGTGCTGATCGCCGGCCACCTCGACACCGTCCCCACCGCGGGCAACCTGCCCAGCAGGGTCGAGGGCGACCTGCTGTACGGGTGCGGCACCTCCGACATGAAGGCCGGCGTGGCCGTCGCGCTCAAGCTGGCCGCCACCGTGCCCGCGCCCAGCAGGGACGTCACGTACGTCTTCTACGACTGCGAGGAGATCGAGGCCGAGCGCAACGGCCTGACCAGGGTCGCCAGGGACCACGCCGGCTGGCTGGCGGCCGACTTCGCGGTCCTGATGGAGCCCACGGACGGCGTGATCGAGGGCGGCTGCCAGGGCACGCTGCGCGCCGAGGTCACGGTGACCGGCAAGCGGGCCCACAGCGCGCGCTCGTGGTTCGGGGTCAACGCCATCCACGGCATCGAGCCGGTGCTGGCCAGGCTGAACGCGTACGAGCCGCGGCGGCCGGTGGTCGACGGGCTGGAGTACCACGAGGGGCTGAACGCGGTCGGCGTGCAGGGCGGGGTCGCCGGCAACGTCATCCCCGACCTGTGCGTGGTGACGGTCAACTACCGCTTCGCGCCCGACCTGTCGATCGAGGACGCCGAGGAGCACGTACGCGAGGTGTTCGCCGGGTTCGCGGTGACCATCGTGGACGCCGCGCCCGCGGCCAGGCCGGGGCTGACGCACCCGGTGGCGGCGGCCTTCACGGCGGCCGTCGGCGGCACGCCGCGCGCCAAGCTGGGCTGGACGGACGTCGCCCGCTTCTCCGCGCTGGGCGTCCCCGCCGTCAACTACGGCCCTGGAGACCCGAACCTGGCACACCAGCAGGGCGAGTACGTGTCGCTGACGAAGATCGTGGAGAGCGAGCGGGCCATGCTCGACTGGCTGACCATATGAAAGTGGCCTTCCTCGCCGGCCATTTGGCGGGGAAGACCACTTTCAGTCCCGAGCAGCACCCTCATGCGTTTAGACGCGAGGGAGTCGAAATTCGGTTCCACGTATCTTTCAAGATTTTTTAGGCCCCCGTTCTACCGCCGCTACCTGCGGATTCGCCGAAGCCGGGCAGTCTGGGTGCGTGGCCGGGCAGGGGGACGGGCGCGAAATCGCCGTCCGGGAGAGGGGCTAGCGTGATCCGCATGGAACAGAATCGTCGCGAACGCCGCCAGGGCCAGGCCGTCGTCAGGGGGAGCCTCGTCCCCAGCTCCACCCACGACCAGCGCCTGCTGGCCCGGCAGGGGCCGTCCGACTGGGTGCACATGGACCCGTGGCGGGTGCTGCGCATCCAGGCGGAGTTCGTCGAGGGCTTCGGCCAGCTCGCCGAGCTGCCGCAGGCCGTCACCGTCTTCGGCTCCGCCCGCACCACGCCCGACTCGCCCGACTACGAGCTGGGCAGGGCACTCGGCCGGTCGCTGGCCGAGGCCGGCTACGCCGTGATCACCGGCGGCGGGCCCGGCGTGATGGAGGCGGCGAACCGGGGCGCGCGCGACATCGACGGCGCGGTGTCGGTCGGGCTGGGCATCGAGCTGCCCTTCGAGCAGCGCATGAACGACTACGTCGACCTGGGCATCGAGTTCCGCTACTTCTTCGTGCGCAAGACGATGTTCGTCAAGTACTCGTGCGGCTTCATCGCCCTGCCCGGCGGCTTCGGCACGCTGGACGAGCTGTTCGAGGCGCTCACGCTGGTGCAGACGCACAAGGTCACCTCGTTCCCCGTGGTGCTGATGGGCTCGGAGTTCTGGGGCGGCCTGCTCGACTGGATCAAGGGCTCGCTGCTGAGCACCGCGAAGATCAAGGCGCAGGACCTCGACCTGATCAGCGTCACCGACGACGTCGACGAGGCCGTACGCATCATCGCGGACGCCGACCTGGCCAGGTCCAAGCAGCGCGAGGAGGAGCTGGAGGCCACCGACGCCCAGATCGCCGAGCCCCAATAGGGTTTGACGACGTGAACATCTGCGTCTTCTGTGCCTCCAGCCTGACCATCGACAAGAAGTACATCGAGCTGGCCGCGAACGTGGGCACCGAGCTCGCCAAGCGCGGCCACACCCTGGTGAGCGGCGGCGGCTCGGTCTCGTGCATGGGCGCCGTCACCGCGGCGGCCCGCGCCGCCGGCGGCCACACGGTCGGCGTGATCCCGCAGGTCCTGGTGGACATGGAGGTGGCCGACGAGGAGTCGGACGAGCTGATCGTCACCGAGGACATGCGCGAGCGCAAGGGCATCATGGACGCCCGCTCCGACGCCTTCCTCGTGCTGCCCGGCGGCATCGGCACCCTGGAGGAGCTGTTCGAGATCTGGACGGCGCGGGTGCTCGGCATCCACGACCGTCCCCTGGTGCTGCTCGACCCGTGGGGCCTGTACGGCCCGCTCAAGAAGCTCGTCGAGGGCATGTACGACGAGGGTTTCACCCGTCCCGACGTCTTCGACGCGATCTCCTGGGCCTCGACCGTCGACGAGGCGTTCGCCGCGCTCGAATCGCGCGCGCAGCCGGTCAGGCCCAGCGTCGCCGAGCTCGGCGAGGCCACCGGCTGACCTGGGCGGGAGCCGTTCTCCGGCGGTACGCACGGAATGCACGACTTGCGGCGGAGCGCAAAATGTGGGCCACCGTGTGAGTACGATGCCAATGTGCTGGTCATACTCGCCATCGCCGCCATCGCCATCCTGGCCTGCGTGGTGCTGGTCTCCCTGGGCCGGGGCGGTGAGCTGACCGAGTTCCCGCCCGACGTGCCGCCGCTCGACCTGCCCGAGGCCGGTCATCTGACGGCGGTCGACTTCATGGCGCTGCAGCTGCCGGTCAACCTGGTCGGCTACCACACGCAGAGCGTCGACGAGACGCTGCGCCGCGCCGCCGGCGCCATCAGCGCGCGCGACACCCGGATCGCGGTGCTGGAGCAGCGGGTCTCCGAGCTGCTGTCCAGCCGCCTGCACGCGCGGCAGGAGATCTACGCCGCGCCCGGGGCGGGGCCGCGCACCGAGCACCGGCCCGAGGCGCCCGCCGCGCCGCGCGAGCTGCCCGAGTCGGGCGACCCGGTGTCGGTCAGCGGCTCCTCGGTCGACTGGGCGGGCCGCGCGGAGCTGACCAACCTGCCGGAGGAGCCGGAGTGGCGCCTGCCGCGGCCCGGCGACGCCGAGCCCGCACTGAACGGCAAGGCCGGCCTGCCCGCCGAAGCGGAGGCGAAGCCCGGCGACGAGCCCGAGCCCGAGCCGGAGGCGAAGGCCGAGCCCGAGGCGGAGACCGGGGACGAGCACGAGCCCGAGGTGAGGGCGGAGGCGAAGGCCGGCGACGAGCCCGGGCCGGAGGGCACGGCCGAAGCCGGGGACGAGGGCGTGCCGGAGGCGGCCGACGGGGAGAAGCCCAAGATCTCGGCCGCCAAGGAGGGTGACGAGCACCCGTGACCGAGCCGATCCGCTGCACCTGGGCGGGCATGGCCGACCCGATGTACCTGGCCTACCACGACGAGGAATGGGGCCGCCCCGTCCGGGGCGACGACGCCGTCTTCGAGCGGGTGTCGCTGGAGGCGTTCCAGTCGGGCCTGTCGTGGCTGACGATCCTGCGCAAGCGGGAGAACTTCCGCGCCGCCTTCGACCGTTTCTCGATCCCGAAGGTCGCCGCGTACACCGAGCAGGACGTCGAGCGCCTGCTCGGCGACGCGGGCATCATCCGCAACCGGGCCAAGATCGAGGCGGCGATCGCCAACGCCAGGGCCGCGCTCGACCTGCCCGGCGGCCTGTCGGAGCTGGTGTGGCGGCACGCCGACCCCGACGCGCCCGTGCCGAGGACGATGGCCGACGTGCCCGCCGTCACGCCCGGCTCGAAGGCGCTGGCCAAGGAGCTGAAGAAGCGCGGCTTCAGGTTCGTCGGCCCGACCACGGCCTACGCGCTGATGCAGGCCATCGGCCTGGTCAACGACCACCTCGAGGAGTGCGTGGCCCGTAGTCGGTGAGCTCCACGCTGTGGGAGCGCCCCAGCGACCCGCCGGCCCTGACCACGATGACGGGTTTCTTGCCGGTCCGCACCGTGACCGTGTCGTCGGCGCGCACGATCCCGCCCACCGCCCGGTCCAGCGTGACCGTGATGACGTCCGCCGTCCTGGCCGGGTCGGCCACGGCCAGCAGGAGCCGGCGGCTCGCCCGGCGCGCCATCACCACGCACGGCCGGTCCACGCTCACGATCCACGCGCTGCCCGGGCTCCAGAACGTGGCCCCGAACAGCGCCCGCGTCTCCACCGCCTGCAGCTCGGGCGTGTTGGACAGCACCCGCGCGGGATGGGCGCCGCGCAGGAAGCGGGTCCGCGCGCGGGTGGCGTTGGGCAGCAGCACGTACGCGTAGGAAGCGTCCACCGGGTCCACGCCGTGGTCGAACCAGAACGTCACGTAGCGGCGCGTGACGGGCTCGAAGGCGCCCGCGGTGTCGTCGCCCGTGTTGATGTCGCGCCAGCGGCCCGTACGCGTCTCCACGAGCATCCTGGCGCCCTCGAACACGTAGCCGCCCGTCCCCGGTAGGTGCGCCCAGCCGTCGCCGACGTGCGGCTCGGCGGTGGTCGCGCGGTTCTCGATCACGGTCTCGATGGGGCGGCCGTCGGAGCTGGAGATGCCGCTGCCCAGCGCCACCACGGCCGAGTCGAGGCAGAACCACGACTTGCGCGCCCGCAGGCTCACGCCGTCGCCGATCAGCTCCATGGCGCTGACGCCGTACAGGCCGTCGAGCGCCACCCCGCCCGCCCACGCGGTGGGCGGCCGGTGCACGCGGAAGTCGAGGTCCTCGCGCTCGCGCGGGTCCACCGTGATCCCCGGCAGCCGGTACGGGTCCACCGTCGGCCAGAAGTCGCGGCCGTAGTGGTCCAGGTCGCCGGTGTAGAGGTAGGTCATGCCGTCGCCGGTGTACCAGCCGTGCCGGTTCTCGCCGTTGATCGCCTCGTACGCGGCGGTCCGCTGCGACGACATGCTGATCGCCACCGTCCACCCCGGCCGCCGGTGCACGACCCGGTCCATGGAGGGGAACACGAAGTGCCCGTCGGGCCCCGTCGCGGCCTCGATCGTCTTGTCGTCCAGCACCTCGACCGCCCGCCGGGTCTCCGCGACGCTCGCGTGCTCCAGGTACGGCAGCGCCCTGCCCCGCTCGATCCAGCCCTTGGCCAGCGACCTGAACCGGCTCCGGTACGGCTCGGGCGCGCTGCGCGCCAGCAGCAGCACCGCCCCGGTCGCGCCGTGCCCCGCCACGCTGTCGGGGAACGCCTGCCTGCTGGTGGCCCGGCCCCTGACGGTGTCCATGAGCAGCCCGTCGTGGACGAACGGTGCGAAGGAACGTTCCACGGCGTCCAGCACCACCCGCCGTCCCGGGTCGGTGATCTCCCAGGGTGAGCCGTGCAGCAGCGCCACGGTCTCGGCGACCGCGATGAGCAGGGACAGCCCGTACGAGCCCGTGTAGGCGACCACGGCGTGCTGGATGAACGAGCCGTCGCGGTGGAAGCCGTCGCCCGTGTCGACGTAGCCGAACACGCTGTGCCGCCCGGCGTCGCGCACGTCGGAGAGCCCGTCGCGGGCCAGCGCCAGCTTGTCCGCGCTGCGCCCCGCCACGCCGCGGAAGGCCACGATGGCGGCCTTGTCGGCCCGGTTGGCGCCGCTCTCGCTGGCGTCGGGACGGCCGGCGCGGCGGTCGGCGTCGGGGCAGAACCGGTCGATCGCCCCGAGGTAGGCCCCCAGCCGGCCCTCGTCGAGCCGGTCGCCGAGCAGCACGCACGCCCGGCTCAGCTCGGCGGGCGTGCCGATCTCCCAGAACCACCAGTTGCCGGTCTCGGGCAGGCGCTCGTGGTAGTGCCGCTCGTAGAGCAGGTCGAGCGCCTCGATCACCTTCGCCGCCACGGCCTCGTCGCCGTGCTGGGCGGTGCCCGGCGTGGCCCAGGCGGTCACGATGGCGCGCAACCGCCCGTAGCTGCCGGTCACGTGCCCCGGGCGGCCTTCGAGCGGCAGGTCGGGCCAGATCAGGCCGGGCACCATCTGGGCCAGCCAGGTGGCCGCCCGCTCGCTCAGCGCGGCCAGCGGCCGGGCGTAGACCGGGTCGGTGATGTCGAAGTCCCCGCCGGTGAGGAGGGTCGCGGCGGTCGTGCGTAGTGCCTCGAAGTCGCGCGTGGCGAGCGATCGCGAGGCGTCGGATGAGCGCATGCCGCTAGCTTGACCCATGGGAGCGTGGCCGATCAGTTACTCACCGTTGAAGGTTGGCATCTCTTTCGCGAGGAGGGCGCCTCACAGCTCCTTGTCGACGAACGCGGCCGCCGCGGGCAGCAGCCTGGCGGCCTCCTGCTCGAAGTACACCCTGGCCTTCTCGCCCGGCCAGCCCGCCGGCAGCAGCTCGGGCGGCAGCCCGGGGTCGCGGAACAGGAAGTTGCGCCAGCCGTGCACCAGCCGGCTGCGCGTGGCGAACACCTGGTCGGGCGGGGCTCCCTCGGGCAGCGTGCTGATCAGCGTGACGGCCTCGGCGTGCCAGTGCTCGTACGCCTCGCCGATGGCGGCCAGGTCCCACGCCCTGGCGACCAGCTCGCGCGGGTCGCCCTCCAGCGCCGCGTCGAACCTGTCGGCCCGCACCCCCTCGCCTTCGAGCAGGTTGTCCAGCTCGATCGACGAGCGCGGGCCGATCCAGGTGGTCTCCGACAGCGACGCGTACCCCAGGAACGTCAGGTCGGCCCGCAGCCGCTCCCTGCGCGGGCGCTCCTTCACCGGCTCAAAGACGATCACGTGCCAGCGGCCGTGCCAGGTGAGTGTCCCGGCTCGGTAAATTCTCAACGCCGCCTCGTCCAGCCGCCTCACACACTTGGGAGTCAGCCCGTAGCCCGCCCCCTGAGGGAGCCGCAGCGGCCGCAGCCACCCCTGCCGGACCATGCGCGAAACCGCCGTGCGCACCGCCGGAGCGGCGATATCCAGGGGTTTCATCAGCCGCACGAGCGCGGCGACGGACGCCTGGCCACCGCGCGAGCGCAGGTGGTCTCCGTAGAGGTCGAACAGAGCGGCGCGAGCGTGCACGAAGTCCAGTTTGGACGTCATCGCACGCCCCGACAACGCATTCTGGGAGGAGATCGTTACCCATGAGGGCTCTCGATGCGGGAGAATAGGACATCACAGAAGACGTGAATGCGCCGACCACCCCCTCGGGAGGTCGGAAATCGCGGGCCGCGGGAGCCCAAGGCAGGAAGGGATGCACGCATGGCGGCGATGAAGCCGCGGACCGGCGATGGTCCGCTCGAGGTCACCAAGGAAGGGCGCGGCATTGTCATGCGGGTCCCCCTGGAGGGTGGCGGCCGGCTCGTCGTGGAGATCTCCGCCGACGAGGCAAAGGCGCTCGGCGAGGCGTTGAAGAACGTCGTCGGCTGAGCGCTCCCGAGAGACACAACTTGTTCCACGACCCTGGCGTAGAACGGCGCCAGGGTCGCTGACGTTCGAGGAGAGAAATCCGTGCCCATTGAGACCACTGCGACGGTGGTCGCCGACGTTCCCGACGACGCCGAGCTGCTGGCCGTACCCTATGCCGCCGACCTCAGCCCGGGGGTGGAGCTGCCCCTGCCGGTGTCCGACCTGCTGGCCCACTACGAGGCCAAGGGCGCGGCGGGCGAGATCGTCGAGGTTCCGGTGGCACGGGCCGGCGGGGTGGGCCGGATCCTGCTGTACGGCGTGGGCGACGGCTCGCCCAAGGCCCTGCGTACCGCGGCCGCGGGGCTGACCAGGAGGGCCAAGGGCCGCGACACGCTGACCGTGGTGACACCCGACGGCGACGTCGCCGCGTTCGCCGAGGCGGCGCTGCTGGCTGCGTACACGTTCAGGATCGGCGGCGCGGGCAAGCAGGCCGTGCGCGCGCTCGTGCTCGCCGGGGCCGACGAGGAGCAGGTGCGGCGCGCGGAGACGGTGGCGCGGGCGGTGGCGCTCGCCCGCGACCTGGCCAACACGCCGTCCTCCGTCAAGAACCCCGCCTGGCTGGCCGAGCGGGCCGGCGAGAGCGGCCTGCCGGTCAAGGTCTGGGACGAGGAGGGGCTGCGGGCCGACGGGTTCGGCGGCATCCTCGCCGTGGGCAGGGGCTCGGCCAGCCCGCCCCGGCTCATCCAGCTCTCCTACACGCCCGAGGAGCCGGCCGAGCGGCACGTCGTGCTGGTGGGTAAGGGCATCACGTTCGACTCGGGCGGGCTGTCGCTCAAGCCGACGGCCAACATGAAGTTCCAGAAGACCGACATGGCCGGCGGCGCCGTCGTCATCGCCGTGCTCGGCGCGCTGGCCGCGCTGAAGGCGCCCGTACGCGTCACCGGGCTGGTCGCGGCGGCCGAGAACATGCCGTCGGGCACCGCCCAGCGGCCCAGCGACGTGATCACGCACTACGGCGGGCGCACGGTCGAGGTGCTCAACACCGACGCCGAGGGCCGCCTGGTGCTGGCCGACGCGCTGGCCTACGCCGACGCCGAGCTCGACCCCGACGCGGTCGTGGACGTCGCCACGCTCACGGGGGCGATCACGGTGGCGCTCGGGCCGCACGTCGGCGCCGTCTACGCCTCCGACGACGCGCTGGCGAAGCAGCTCGTGGAGGCGGGGCAGGCCGCCGACGACCGGCTGTGGCGGATGCCGCTGATCGAGGACTACACGCCCGCGCTGGAGTCGTCGGTCGCCGATCTGGCCAACGTCGAGGCCGGGTCCACGTTCGGGGCCGGCTCGATCACGGCGGCGCTGTTCCTGCGGGAGTTCGCGGGCGACCGGCCGTGGGCGCACCTCGACATCGCCGGGGTCGGGCGCAGCACGGCGGACGAGGGCGTGCTGAGCAAGGGGGCCACCGGCTTCGGCGTCCGCCTGCTCCTGGAGTGGCTGACGCGAGGCTAGCCGGGCCCCCGGCGGATCGCCGTCAGCCGCTGACCTTGACGGCGGCCAGCAGGCCGTCGCCCAGCGGCATCAGCACCGAGCGCAACCGCTCGTCCGACTGGACCAGCTTGCCCACCTCGCGCAGCGTCACCGTCTCCGGGTCGCGCTGCGCGGGGTCGGCCACGCGGTTGTGCCACAACATGTTGTCGAAGGCCACGATGCCGCCCACGCGCAGCAGGCGGACCGCCTCGGCCAGGTAGTCGGCGTACTCGTGCTTGGCCCCGTCGGCGAAGACCATGTCGTAGCCGCCGTCGGACAGCCGTGGCAGCACGTCCAGGGCCCGGCCGGAGATCAGCCGCACCCGGCTGCCGGAGAAGCCGGCCTCCGTGAGCGCCTGCCTGGCCAGCCGCTGGTGCTCGGGCTCGACGTCGACGCTCGTGAGCGTGCCGTCCGTACGCATGCCGCGCAGCAGCCACAGCCCCGAGACGCCGCACCCCGTGCCGATCTCGACGACGGACTTGGCGTTGACGGCGGTCGCGAGGAAGCACAGCGCCGCCCCGGCCCCGGGAAGGACGGGTGTCGCACCCATCTCCAGCCCGCGCTGCCGCGCCGCGTGCAGGATCTCATCCTCGTGATGGAACTGCTCCGCATAGGCCAGAGTGGCCTCCACCGGAGTGGTCATCGGCCTCCTCCCCCCACTTTCGTGCGATTGGTCCGCGAGATTGGCACCGATCGCAGCCTAGGGGAGACGCGCCGGGACGGGAACTCAGGAGGGACCTAAGGCGTTGCAGGTTTAAACGGGCTTTGCCGGTCCGGAAGGCAGGCAGTGCGCACGAAGGGACGAAACCAGGCACTATGGCGGTAGCGGTGGTCCCAGAGAGAGGAGTTCTGGTGGACGAAAGCGACCACCAGACCGATACTCCCGTGTCGTCTGATTGGACTCCTCCGACGTGGGAGGAGGTCGTGCGGACGCACTCCGCACGTGTGTATCGGCTTGCGTACCGGCTGACCGGCAATGTCCACGATGCCGAGGACCTCACACAGGAGGTCTTCGTCCGGGTTTTCAGGTCGCTGTCGAGCTACACCCCTGGCACTTTCGAGGGTTGGCTGCACCGGATCACGACCAACCTGTTCCTCGACATGGCGCGGCGCAAGCAGCGCATCAGGTTCGAGGGGCTCGCGGACGACGCGGCCGAGCGGCTGCGCGGCCGTGAGCCGTCTCCGGCGCAGGCGTTCGACGACGCCCACCTGGAGCCCGACATCCAGGCCGCCCTCGACGCGCTCGCCCCCGAGTTCCGGGCCGCGATCGTGCTGTGTGACATCGAGGGCCTGTCTTACGAGGAGATCGCGGCCACGCTCGGCGTCAAGCTGGGTACGGTCCGAAGCCGTATTCACCGTGGCCGGGCGCAGTTGCGGGAGGCGCTCGACCATCGGGCCCCCCGTAATTCTCAACTCCCCCCGACCGTAATCCGTGGGGAGGAAGTCTGATATGTCCCATCTTGGAGAGCGTGTTTCCGCGCTGGTCGACGGAGAGCTCAACCACACCGAGCGCGACCGTGCGCTCGCCCACCTGACTTTCTGTGCTGACTGCAGGCGCGAGGTCGAGTCGGTACGGGCGCTGAAGTCGCGCCTGCGCTCGCTCGAGACCCCCGCCATGCCGGCGGACCTGACGATGTCCCTGCTCCGGATGGCGGAGCCGGGCGGGCCGCTGCCGCCGAGGGAGCGCCCTTTCCCCACGCGTACGTTCGGGGGAGTGCCCATCCCCGGGCCGCACACCATCGCCCCGCTGGACAACCGCCCGCGCAGGGACGCCTCTGGTGGGGCCTCGGGCCCTGGTCGCGGTGGTAGCAGGAGGCGCTCGGCGTACGTGGCCGTCGGCGTGGTCTCGGCGGCCGTGGCGATCGGCACCTTCTTCGCCACCACCGGCATAGGTCAGAACAATCCGGCCCCGCCGGTTGAACTGTTCCAGCAGCAGGCCCGTACTACGCCTACGAACGGCTCTTCGACCGCCACGCCTTGACCGGGTCATGCCGGGGAGCAAACGGTTGGCGTAGTCGGCGGCGCGCGGGGCATACGATCTGGGTTCGGGAATTGTCACAAGCAAGTCCTGACAAAACCTTCATTACCCTCGTATGCCGCAAGAGCGAGGATTGCGGTGGCCGAGCCAAGGAGTGGTGAGACTTAGATGACCGACGAGACGCGGTCCACCGAGGGACGCACGCCGTCGGACTCCCCCGAGCCACAGGGGCGGCCGGACTTCCTACCCGCTGACGACAGGCCCGGACAGGAAGGCAGGCGGCCGGAGCCGCCTGCCTCGTTCGGCACCACGTGGGGCGACCCCTCCGGGCGTCCCGAGCCCTATGGCTCGCCGCCGTACGAGTCCCGCTCGTACGAACCGTCCTACGGACCCTCGTACGGCTCCTCGTACGGCGACGCCTCGCCCTCCAACGGCTCCTCGCACGGCGCCCCCGGCACCGGCCAGGACCACCGCGCCCAGACCGGCCCTCAGACCGGACCCCAGACCGGACCCCAGGCGGGCTCTCAGTACGGCGCGCCCTCGTTCGGCCCGTCCAACGGCGGCAGCGGCCCGTCCTTCGGTCCGCCCGACGGCGGCGGAGGCCCGTCCTTCGGTCCGCCCGACGGGACGACTCGCTCCTACGACAGCCCGTCCTACGAGAGACCTTCCTTCGGCTCGCCCGAGGGCGGTGGCACGCGGCCCGAGAACAGCACCCGCGCCTACGACAGCCCGTTCTTCGGCTCACCGGACGGCGGCGCCCGCTCCTACGAGGGGCCGCCCTTCGGCGGTCCGCCGAACTACGGCGGCGGGCCGGCCCAGCCGCCGCCGCCCCGCCAGGCGCTCGGCATGGGCCCCGGCTGGGCGCCGCCGCCTCCAGGCAGTGCGGGCACCGCCAAGCGCGGCCCGGCCACCGGTCTCCTGATCTCCATGGCCGTGGTCATCGCCCTGGTGGCCTCGGTGCTCGGCAGCGTGGGCACGTACCTGCTGACCAGGCCGAGCGGCGCCAACGACCCCTCCTACAGCCTCGGCCCGCTCCCGACGGGGGCCACCAACCGCGCACCGGACTCGGTGGCGGGCGTGGCCGCGCGGGTGCTGCCCAGCGTGGTCTCGCTGGAGGTCGGCAACGGCAGCAACACCGAGGGCGCGTCCGGCTCCGGCTTCCTGATCAAGAACGGTTACGTGGTCACGAACAACCACGTGGTCTCGCTGGCGGCCAACGGCGGCGAGATCCGGATCATGTTCAACAACCGCAAGACCACCACGGGCCGCATCGTCGGCCGCGACCCGGGCTCGGACCTGGCGGTGGTCAAGCCGGAGGAGACGTTCGGCACGCCGGAGATCACCCTCGGCAACTCCGATCAGGTGGTGGTCGGCGACCCGGTCATCGCGATCGGCTCGCCGCTGGGCCTGACCGGCACGGTCACGACCGGCATCGTCAGCTCACTCAACCGCCCGGTCATCGCCGGCGACGAGACCGGCACCAGCTCGGAGGAGCCCGCCTACATCAGCGCCATCCAGACCGACGCCGCCATCAACCCGGGCAACTCCGGCGGCCCGCTGGTGAACGGCAGGGGCGAGGTCGTGGGCGTGAACTCGGCCATCGCCACGCTGGGACGTTCGATGAGCAGCCAGAGCGGCAGCATCGGCCTCGGCTTCGCGATCCCGGTCAACCAGACGCGACGGGTGGCGGAAGAGCTGATCACCACAGGCAAGGCCAAGCGCCCCAAGATCGGCATCGTCCTCGACAAGGACTACCGGGGCCAGGGCGTCCGCATCGCCTCGGAGCCCGCCGGCGGGCAGCAGCCGGTCACCAAGGGCGGTCCCGCCGACCTGGCGGGGCTGCAGGCCGGTGACGTGATCCTGGAGATCGACGGGCTCGCCTTGCAGGACGGGAACGAGCTGATCGCCCTGATCCGCAGCAAGACGCCCGGCTCGAAGATCAACATCAAATACCAGCGGGCGGGGCAGGAACGCACCGCCACGCTCACGGTGGTCGCCGAGGACGAGCCCACCCCCTCGCCCTCCTGACCGCTGAGGTCGAGCCCACCCCTCGCCCTCCTGACGCATCCCCTCCTCGCTAACCGCGCCGCCCCACGTCCCGCCGACCCGGCGCGGTGCGAAGACGCGCCGCTACGCCGCGCTGGCTACGCTGCGCTGGCTACGCTGCGCTGGCTACGCTGCGCCCGTCGCTGCGCCGGCGCCCGCGCTGCGTGCCGGGGTAGCCATCGGGCGGTTGCTTCGGGCCGCGCCGTACCTCGTCCCGTCGTACCCCGTCCCTGCCCGCGTCGCTGATCAGGCACGGGCTGCGGGTGCCAGGGAGGGGTGGGGGATGATATGACCCAGGGGAGACGACCGACCTACCCGATGGAGCCCTTAGTCTGTGGATAGGCCGGGGTTGTCCTCGGAGAGGTTTGACTGCGGTAGGAGCTCACGGTGTTCGGACTCGGGTGGATGGAGGTCGGCGCGCTGATCGTGATCGCGCTGCTCGTCTTCGGTCCAGAAAGACTGCCGCAGGCCGCCGCGCAGGCGGGTAAGACGCTGCGCAACCTGCGCCGGATGGCCAACAACGCGCGTGACGACCTGCGTGCGGGGCTGGGGCCGGAGTTCCAGAACTTCGATCCCGCGGATCTCAACCCGCGTAACTTCGTCCGCAAGCATCTCCTCGACGACCTAGAGGACGACTGGAACGACAACAAGCCCCGCGAGCTGGAGCCCGCGGGCGCGCCGGCCCCGTACGCGGCTGAGCCGGTCGACGAGCTCGGTTACGGGGAACTGCCGCCCTACGACTCCGAAGCGACCTGATAGAGCCGTACATCGCCGTACAGCATGAAGAAGCCCCCTCCGAAGAGGGGGCTGGAACGAGCCGGGCCGTCAGCGGCGCGGGGCGAGGCCGAGTTGGAGGCCCTTCAGGCTGGACGAGCGCTTGCTCAGGCCGGACGCGATCTTCGCCAGCTCGGCGGCGGCCGGCGAGTCCGGGTCGGTGAGGACCAGGGGCTTGCCCTCGTCGCCGCCCTCGCGCAGCCGCATGTCGATCGGCACCTGGCCGAGCAGCGGGACGCGCGCGCCCAGCGTGCGGGTCAGCGCGTCGGCGACCGTCTGGCCGCCGCCCTCGCCGAAGACGGCGATGCGCTCGTCGCAGTGGGGGCAGGGCAGCCAGGCCATGTTCTCGATGACGCCGGCGATCTGCTGGTGGGTCTGGGCGGCGATCGAGCCGGCCCGCTCGGCCACCTCGGCGGCGGCCATCTGCGGCGTGGTCACGACGAGGATCTCCGCGCCGGGCAGCCGCTGGGCCACCGAGATGGCGATGTCGCCCGTGCCCGGGGGCAGGTCGAGCAGGAGCACGTCGAGGTCGCCCCAGTAGACGTCGGCCAGGAACTGGTGGAGCGCCCGGTCGAGCATGGGACCGCGCCAGACCACCGGCGTGTTGCCCGGCGGCTTGAACATCCCCACCGAGATGACCTTGATGTCGTGCGCCACCGGCGGCATGATCATGTCCTCGACCTTGGTGGGCCGCTCGGCGGCGCCCAGCATGCGAGGAATGCTGTGACCGTAGATGTCGGCGTCGACGATGCCCACCTTGAGGCCGCTGGCGGCCATGGCGGCGGCGAGGTTGACCGTGACGGACGACTTGCCGACCCCGCCCTTGCCGCTGGCCACCGCGAACACGCGGGTCAGCGAGCCCGGCTGGTTGAACGGGATCTCCTTCTCCGGCCCGCGGTCGCCGCGCAGCTTGGTCTGCAGCGTCTTGCGCTGCTCGGCGCTCATGACGTCGAGCTCGATCTGGACGCCGGTCACGCCTTCGACCTTGGAGACGGCGGTGGTGACATCGCGGCTGATCGTGTCCTTCATCGGACAGCCGGCCACGGTGAGGTACACGCCTACGCGCACCGCCCCGTCGGGAGCGATCTCGATGTTCTTGACCATGTCGAGGTCCGTGATCGGACGACGGATCTCGGGGTCGATGACGGTGGCGAGGGCCGCCGTCACGAGTTCCTGGGTTGGTGCCATCGAAGTCTCGGCACGAGGGAGTGCCGTCCCTCCTTAGTCGGTCTATGTGTGACAGGCGCTGGTCGCCAGCGAGGATGCCCCTCCATGGTATGAACCGAAGCCCGCGCTGGGTTAATCCGCACTGTTAGATGTCTGTGCAACAACGTCTAAGGTTACTCCGTGACTCTTCTGCGCGACGAGGGCCTGACCGCCGGGGAACTCGCGGTCTGGCGCATGTTGCAGCGGGCCCAGGTGCGCGTCGCCCGCCATCTGGAGAGCGAGCTGCTCGTCGCGCACGATCTACCGCTGGCCTCGTACGAGGTGCTCATGCAGCTCGCCGAGGCCCCGGGCGGGCGGCTGCGCATGAACGACCTGGCCGACCGGGTCCTGCTCTCGCGCAGCGGCCTGACCAGGCTCATCGACCGGCTCCAGCGCGACGGCCTGGTGACGCGCGAGGCGTGCGCCGACGACGCCCGCGGCCTGTTCGCGGTGCTGAGCGAGCCCGGCGCGGCCCGGCTGGCCGAGGCGACGCCGACCTACCTGCGCGGCATCAGGGGGCAGTTCCTCGACCTGCTGGACGCGGAGGAGATCGCGCAGGTGCGCCGCATGCTCGCCAAGCTGGGCGCCAAGCTGGGTGCCAAGCTCGGCGACGGGCTCGGCGATGAGCTCGGCGACGGGCTCAGCGCCCCGGCTCCTGACCGCTCTCCCTGAGCTCCTCCAGCAGCCTGCCCAGCTCGGCGCGCAGGTAGTCGCGGGTGGCCACCTCGTTCAGCGCGAGGCGCAGGCCGGCGATCTCGCGGGTCAGGTACTCGATCTCGGCCTGGTTGCGCTCGGCGGACTCGCGGTCCTGCTCGTACTGGATACGGTCGCGGTCGTCCTGCCGGTTCTGGGCCAGCAGGATCAGCGGGGCGGCGTAGCTGGCCTGCAGCGACAGCATCAGCGTGAGGAAGATGAACGGGTACGGGTCGAACTTCCAGCCTTCCGGCACTGTCACGTTCCAGATGACCCAGACCGCGACGAAGACGGTCATGTAGACGAGGAACCGGGCGGTGCCGAGGAACCGGGCGATCCGCTCCGACAGGCGGCCGAACGCCTCGGGGTCGTAGTGCGGGCGCAGCGTGCGGCGCAGGTCCCTGGGCTGGTCGAGGCGGTCAGCCGTCACGGTCGCCCGGCCCTCTCGCGCGGGTCGTCGGGCCACAGGTCGTCGGGCCGCTCGCGCCAGTCCTCGGGCAGCATGTGATCCAGTACGTCGTCCACCGTCACGGCGCCGACCAGGCGGCCCAGCTCGTCCACGACCGGGGCGGCGACGAGGTTGTAGTTGGCCAGGTAGTAGGTCACCTGCCGGAGCGTGAACTCCGGCCTGATGGGGTCGATCGAGGGGTCGAGCACGCCGCCGAGCAGCGTGGACGGCGGCTCGCGCAGCAGCCGCTGGAAGTGCGTGACCCCCAGGTACGCCCCGGTCGGCGTCTCGGTCGGCGGCCGGGTGACGTAGACCTGGGAGGCCACGGCGGGCGTCAGGTCCTGGTGCCTGATGTGCGCCAGCGCCTCGGCGACGGTTGCGCTGGGCGGCAGGATCACCGGCTCGCTCGTCATCACGCCGCCCGCGCTGGTCTCCGGGTACGTCAGCAGCCGCCGCACCGGCGCCGCCTCCCCGGGCTCCATCAGCGCCAGCAGCTTGGCCGCCTGCTCCTCCGGCAGGTCGTGCAGCAGGTCGGCGGCGTCGTCGGGCCCCATCTCCTCCAGCACGTCGGCGGCCCGCTCGGGCTCCAGCGTGCCCAGGATGCCGATCTGGTCGTCGGGCGGCAACTCCTCCAGCACGTCGGCCAGCCGGTCGTCGTGCAGCGCGCGGGCGATCTCGACGCGCCGCTTGATGGGCAGGTCGTGCAGGGCGCTGGCCATGTCGGCGGCCCGCAGCGACTCGAACGCGGCGATCAGCCCGGCCGCCCCCTGGTCCTTCTGCAGCGTGTCGAACCCCGACACCTCCCCCCAGCCGACCGTGCGCGGCTCGCGCCGCCTGCCCTTGTAGACGGCGACCTTGGTGATCTCCCAGTTGTACGGCTTCATCTCCTCCATGCCCACGTCGTACACCGTCATGGGCTCGTCGCCGACGCGTACGGTGAGGTCGAGCATCTGGCCGATGACCAGCGTCTCGGAGGCGCGCTGCTCGAACCTGCGCATGTTGAGCCGCCCGGTGAACACCACGGAACCGGCCTCGATGCGGCGCACGCGAGTGATCGGCAGGAACACCCGGCGGCGCGGCTGCACCTCCACCACGAAGCCGTGCACCCGGGGGCGCCGGCCGATGCGCAGCCCGACCACGACGTCTCTGACCCGGCCGATCTGGTCGCCCGCCGGGTCGAAGACCGGGGTCCCGGGAAGCCGGGCCACGAAGATCTTCACGTGGCCAGGCTAACAGCGGTATCCCATTGCACCCCGGATGCCCGGCGTGTCAGTATCAAACCTGCTAAACGGTGATTACGTGGCAGGTGGTGTGCGATGAGGTATGCGGGGCTGGCGCTCGCGTTCGTGTCCTCGTGCTGTTTCGCGTTCTCTGGGCCCATGGCCAAGTACCTCATCGCCGCCGGGCTGGCGCCGATCGAGGCCGTGTGGACGCGGATGGCGGGCGCGGGGCTGCTGCTCCTGGCCGTGCTGGCCGTCGTCAGGCCGCGCGCGCTGCGGATCCCCGGCTCCCGGCTGCCGTTCTTCGCGCTGTACGCGGTGATGGCGGTGGCCGGCGTGCAGGCGCTCTACTTCGTGGCGATCACGAGGCTGCCGGTGGGGATCGCGTTGCTGCTGGAGTTCATGGCGCCGGTGATGGTGGTGGCCTGGGTGCGGGTCATCCGCAAGGTACGGCTCGCCCGCGCCGCGTACGTGGGCGCCGTCGTCGCGGTCGTGGGCCTCGGGATCGTCGTCGAGGCGTGGCAGGGCCTGCGGCTGGACGCGCTGGGCCTGCTGCTCGGGCTGCTGGCCGGAGCGTGTTGCGCCGGATATTTCCTGATGAACGATAGCTTCGGCGACGACGTCGACCCGCTCGGCCTGATCGCCTGGGGCATGGCAGGGGCGGCCCTGGTGCTGATCCCGTTCGCCAGGCCGTGGAACATCCCGTGGGACGCCTTCACGGTCACCGCCGCGCCGGAGGGCGGGCTCCGGCTGCCGGTGCTGGGGGCGTACCTGTGGATGGTGCTGATCGCCACCGTGGTCGCGTACATCCTGGGCGTCAACGCCGTGCGGCGGCTGTCGGCCGCGGTGGGCGCCACCGTGGCGTCGCTGGAGGTCATCGGCGGCGCCATCGTGGCCTGGGCGCTGGTCGGCGAGACGCTCGGCGCGTTCCAGATCCTGGGCGGCCTGCTCGTGCTGTCGGGCGCGCTGCTCGCCCAGACCGCCACCTCCAGCGCTGAGCCGGAGCTCGCGGCGGAGCCGGAGGCGGTCACCGCTCCGGGGTGAGCCGCCAGACGGTGGACTCGCGGGCCCAGCGCTCGGTGAGGTGCTCGCTGTCGCGGGCGTTGAGCCGCTCCTTGGCCAGCACCGCCACGGCCTCGGCCGCCGCCGCCTGGTCGACGGCCGCCACGGCGGCCTCGAACTCCACCAGCCTGGCGCCGTTGTCCTTGCTGCGCAGCGTGACGTGCACCCGGTCGAGCGCGTCGAGCCCGGGCAGCCGCTGCTCCTCGCCCCCCGTCACGAGGTAGATCGCGCCGTCGTGCCAGGCGTGCCAGGCCAGGCGGGGACGGTCGAGGGTGAGCCAGAGGATGCCGGACTTCTTGGCGCCCTCCTCGATGGCCATGGTGTTGTCGCTCACAGATGTGACTGTAACCGGCGAACCGCCGCCGCCACGATCTCGTCTCCAGAGCATGCGAACGATTTCTCTCGCGCTTCTCCTGGCGCTCGCGACCGGCTGCGGCGCCGCCCCGTCCACGGCCCCTGACCCTGCCCCGATGGCCTGCGCCACCGAGCGTCCCACGGGCACGCTCGACACGAAGGTGCTGTACCAGACCGAGATGGACTACCCGCCGTTCGACACGCCCGAGGCGCTCGCGCGGGAGGCCGCCGAGCTGGTAGTCATGGGGCGGGTGACGGGCTGGCTGCCGGGGCCGGTGATCGAGGAGATCCCGGACAGCCGCACCTACCACGTGCTGTTACGGGTGCGGGTCGAGCGGCGCCTCAAGGGCTCCTCGGCCGAGGTCGTCCACTTTCCCTACTATCAGGGCGCCCTGCTCAGCGCCAGGAAGCCCTTCCAGGACGAGAAGGACTTCGAGCGGGCCGTGCCCACGGGCACGCGCGTGCTGCTCTTCCTGAAGGCCGCCAGGCCGTCCGGGTATCCGGTGGTCGAGGACCGTGCCGGGCTGCCGCCGGGCACTCCGGACTACGCGGCCGCCCCGCAGGGCGTCGTGCTGCACGAGGTGGGGCCCGACGGGCGCGGGCGTGCGGTGGGCGGCAGGACCGAGATGCTCGCTCTGGCGGGATGGGACGAGCCGTGCGGCATCGACGGCCTCGTCGCCCGGCTCGAGGCGAACGGCTTCACCGGCTGACCAGTAGCGTGTGCGCATGCGCTCACGACGTTCTGTGCTCGCCGTGCCAGGCAGCAACCCCCGGTTCCTGGAGAAGGCCCAGACCCTGCCCGTCGACGAGGTCTTCCTCGACCTGGAGGACTCCGTCGCGCCACTGGCCAAGGAGGAGGCGCGGGGCAACATCGTGGCCGCCCTGCGCGAGGGCGACTGGTCGGGCAAGACCCGCGTGGTCAGGGTGAACGACCTGACGACGCAGTGGACGTACCGCGACGTGATCGAGATCGTCGAGGGGGCGGGGGCGTACCTCGACTGCCTCATGCTGCCCAAGGTGCAGGACCCGACCGAGGTCGTCTGGCTCGACACGCTGCTCACGCAGATCGAGAAGACCATGGGCTACGAGGTGGGCCGCATCGGTATCGAGGCGCAGATCGAGAACGCCCGCGGCCTGGTGAACGCCGACGCCATCGCCGGGTCGTCCGAGCGGCTGGAGACGCTCGTGTTCGGCCCCGCCGACTTCATGGCCTCCATCAACATGCGCACGCTCGTCGTCGGCGAGCAGCCGCCCGGCTACGTCGAGGGCGACGCCTACCACTACATCCTCATGCGGCTGCTCATGGCGGCCAGGATGCACGACCTCCAGGTGATCGACGGGCCCTACCTGCAGATCAAGGACGTCGAGGGCTTCCGCAGGGTCGCGCAGCGGGCGGCGGCGCTGGGGTTCGACGGCAAGTGGGTGCTGCATCCGTCGCAGGTGGACGCCGCCAACGAGGTGTTCTCGCCGTCACAGGAGGACTATGACCACGCCGAGCTGATCCTGGAGGCGTACGAGTACTACACCACCGTGGAGAAGCGCGGCGCGGTCATGCTGGGCGACGAGATGATCGACGAGGCGTCCAGGAAGATGGCGCTGGTCGTGGCCGCCAAGGGGCGGGCGGCCGGGCTGGGCCGTACGAAGAGGTTCACACCTTGAAGCCGACGGCGGTGAAGAACCAGAACGACGAGGTCAGCCAGAGCCCCACGAGCGCCGTGAACGCCAGCCCGCCGAGCACGGGCAGCGTCCAGCCCGGCGTGTCGCGCTTGGGCAGGGCCAGCATCTTCGCGGTGAACACGCCGTAGAAGAAGCAGCCGAGCAGCGAGTGCGCGAGCACGCGCGGGACGTCGTACTGCAGGCCGAGGGCGTACAGGCAGTGGAAGGCGACCGGGATCGTGAGCACGAACGCCAGCCGGCCCGACCAGCGGTGCACGGCGGGCGGGATCGTGATCCCGAGCTTGCCCCACATCGACAGGGCCGAGACCACCTGCACGATCGCCAGCACGAACGCGCCGGTGGTCAGCCACACCTTCATCGGCAGCGCCGCGGAGAAGCCCGCCACGCCGACGGCGAACCCGGTCGGCGTGTGCGCCCGCCCGTAGACGCCCAGCGCGAGCACCACGAGGCCGCCGATGAGCAGCGGCACCAGTAACGAGGTCGCGCTGGGGGTGCGGCGCTGCTGGTGGATGGCGGTCATTGCATCTCCTCGATGAAGCCGTCGACGTCCTCGGGGTTGACGGTGGTGCCGTCCACGGTGACGGGGGCGGTGGGCTGCTCGCTGTCGAGCTGCGGGATGTCGAGCTGCTCCTCCCCGGCGAAGGCGGCGCCGACCTGGTAGTAGCCGCCGTTCGGGTTCTTGATCATGATCCAGCCGGCGCGCAGCCTGGCACCCCTGACGATCGCGGTGGCCCGGTACAGGCCCGACGGCTTGACCACCGTGGGGGCCGTGAAGTCCCACTTCTTGCCGCCGACGGAAACCCAGCCCTCGGCGCGGCCGCCGCCCAGTTCGGCCGTCACCTTGGAGCCGGCGTTCGCCACGCCCTTGAGCTGGAGGTCGCCGTCGGACTCCGAGCCCTTGAACCAGGCCTCGGTCTTGCCGTCGCAGAAGTAGCCGATGGCCTTGCCGTTCCTGATGGAGATGGCGATGAGCGCGCCGTTGCCCTTCACCCGGCCGCCGTAGTCCGCCTTGGCGATCTTCTTGGCCGCCGTCTGCGACGGAGAGGGCGACGGTGCCGCGGTGTTCTGCTCCTCCGGCGGTGCCTCGGTGGGTGCCTCGGCGGGTGCTTCGGCAGCGGTGCCGGCGGCCGTTTCCTCGGCCGCGGGTGTCGCGATGGTGCTGGCGACACCGAGCCCCACGGCGAGCACTGCTCCCGCCGCGAGGGTGATGACAGGTCCCAGCCTTGACATGGACTGCTCCCAGGGTCGAATTGCCTACGACTCCGAGCATCCGCCTAAAACGGTGGACCGTCTGTGAACTAATGCGCATCAAGCGGACAGAATGGAGATATGCAAGAAAATCCGGGGCCCCACCTTCCGTACGGTCCTCAGGCGGCCGGGTACCCGTACCCGCAGCAGGCGCCGCCCTGGTTCGTGGCCGTCCCGCGTGGAGCCCGGTTCGACCATCTCGCCGCGATTCCGGGCGTCCGCCCGTGGCGGGCGATCGTCGGCACGCTGATCGTCGGCGCCGGGTTCCTGGCGATCGGCGTCGTGGTCGTCATCTCGTTCATGCTGGGGACGGAGCTGTTCGGGCTGCCCGAGGCGGTGGACCCCGAGACGGGGGTGCCGCGGGGCACCGCGTACGGGCTGGCCATGACGCTGCTGTCCATCGCGCCCGTGCTGCTGCTCGTGCAGGGCACGGCGGCGCTCGTCCAGCGGCGCCGCCCGGGGACGCTCTCGTCCGTGGCGGGGCGGCTGCGCTGGTCCTGGATGGCGTGGTGCGGGGCGCTGGCCGTGCTGGCGCTGGCGCTCGGGCAGGGGGCCCAGTATCTCGCCCTGTCGCTCTCCGGCCTGGACGCGGGCATGTTCGGGTGGACCGGCTGGTCGGCCTTCCTGCCGCTGATCATCGTGATCGTGCTGCTGGTGCCGTTCCAGGCCGCGGCCGAGGAGTACGTCTTCCGTGGCTGGTTCATGCAGGCGGTGGGGGCGCACGTGCGCAGCCCCGTCTGGGGCATCCTCATCGGGTCGGCGCTGTTCGCGTCGCTGCACGGGTACTCGTGGGCGGGGCTGGTGGACGTGTTCGCGTTCGGGGCGGTGATGGCGTGGCTGGCGGTGCGTACGGGCGGGCTGGAGGCGCCGATCGCGCTGCACGTGGTGAACAACGTGGTGGCCTTCGGGATCAGCGCGGCGGCGGGGGATCTGGAGGACGCGCTGGATCAGGCGAAGGTGCCGGTGCCGTGGCAGGCGTTGGCGGGGACCGTGGTGCAGCTCGGGGTGTATGCGTTTGGTGTGATGTATCTAGCCAAAAAGCAGTCAATTAGGACTATTTCGGAATAAATCCGGCGCGGGGTGCGGGGAATCTCGCTAGAGAGGTCTCGTAATTCCGGCTGAGTCATGCTGGTCTGGATGCTGTCGGGACGGCACGGACCTCCGCGCCGCCATGGAACGGTCCGCGAACGCGGCCTCGGATCTGCCTGTACGACGAGCTCGACTAGGAGGTACGGCGCGTGGCCTCCGGCCCCAGCGAACCGCCACGGCGACCGCCGGAAGACGACGACCCTCGCTCCGAGGGCGCGTCCGAGCCCCATTCCCCCTCGGACGAGCCCAGGATCAGCCACTCGCCGCCCGGTCCCACCGACGACCGGGCCAGGGGTTTACCGCTGACCTCGCCCTGGGGCATGCCGCCGTTCGCCGCTCCCATCCCGGACGACGAGCCGCAGGAGCTGCCCAAGGGGCGCAGGCCGTACACCTCGCCGACGGCGGAGCCCGAGGACGAGCCACGCCGGCGCCGCCGCATCGTCAACCGGCCCGACAAACTGGTCGCCGGCACCCCGCTCCGCCCGGAGCCCGCCACACCGCAGCCTGACGCTCCCGGCGAGCCCCGGCCCGACACGCCCACGCCCCGCCCGGACGCCTCCGACACGCCCCAGGCTGGCGCCCCCGACGTGCCTCGGGCGGGCGCCGACGAGAGTCCCGGGGCCCATGCCGGGTCGCGGCCCTACGCGGGCGATGTGCCTCCGCCCGGGTCCGAGGCGGCCGCGTCCCGGGCGGGCACCCACGACGCACCTGAGGCGGGCGCCGACGACGCGCCCCAGGCTGGTGCCGACGAGAGTCCCGGGGCCGGCGCCGGGTCGCGGGCGGGTGTCGGCGAGTGGCCCGGGTCCGAGGCCGGGGCGCGGCCCTACGTCCGGAACCTGCCCCTGCCCGAGGCTCCGCAGGTGCCCAGGCCGCGTCCCGAGGGTGACGCGGTGGCGCCGCACCACGGGGTGGCGGCGGGCAACGGGGAGGGGCGGGACCGTACGCCGCCGTACCGGCTGGTGTATCCCGTGCCGGCCGGGGAAGGCCGCGGCGAGGAGCGGGACGAGGAGCGCGGGGAGGAGCGCGGGGAGGAGCGCGGCGAGGAGCGGGACGACACCGAGGTGCGGCGCGTCGGGCGGCCCCCCGCGGGCCGTCCCACCAGACCGGACCTGCTGGTCGCGAGCGGCCCGGCGGGCGCGCAGGGCCCGGGCGGCCGGCACCACCGCGGTCCGGCCCCCGCCGCCGTGCGCAGGTCAGGCCCCGCCCGCCGGGGCAGCAGGGCGATCCCGATCGTGCTGACCGTCGCCGCGGCCGTCCTGGTGGCCACCGGCGTGCTCGTCTGGCAGTGGAACGACGACGACGCCGCCGGCCTGCGCCTGGAGGCGGGCACCGGACGTTCGGGGGACGAGCTGTTCACGGTCCCCGCCGCCGGCGTCGGCACCGACCAGAAGCTCAACGACATGACCTCGGTGGGCCGCGCCGTGGTGGCGGTCGGCAGCGACACGACCAGCCCCACCCCGCGCCCGCTGTTCCTGTTCTCCCCCGACGGCGGCAAGAACTGGCGGCTCGGCCAGGTCAACGGCGCCTCCACGGCCATCGTGCGGCGCGTGGTCGGCGGCGAGGGCAGGTGGCTGGCCAGCGGCGGCGACGAGAGCGCCGGCGAGCGCGGCCTGTGGACCAGCGCCGACGGTTACAGCTGGACGGCCGTGGAGGCGTCGGGGCTGGCCGCGTTCCGCGCGGGTGACCGGATCGAGGACATCGCGCGGACCGGGTCCGGGTTCGTCGCGGTCGGGCGTACGACGGGAGACGACGGCGGCACGGGACCGGCGGCCTGGCGCTCGGCCGACGGCCGGGCCTGGGAGCGCGTCGAGACGAGGGAGCTGGGAGTCCGGGAGCTCAAGGCCGTGGTGGCCAAGGGCGACACGGTCGTGGCCATCGGAGTACCCGCGGACGGCGAGGGATCGCGGGTGCTGCGCTCGGCGAACGGCGGGCGTGACTGGCAGGCGACCGGCTTCCAGCTCCCCGAGGCCACCGATCCCCGCGCGGGGACGGTGGCGGTGCTGCCCAAACGGTTCGTGCTGGTGCCGACGCGGCGGCGTACGGTCGAGGGCGACGTGCGCGTCTACTGCTCGCCGACCGGGGCGCAGTGGTCGCAGTGCGGCTCCATCGAAGGGCTCGCCCCCGAGAGCGTCGGCGTGGAGTCGGTGATCTCGTACCCGTCGGGCGTGGCCGCGATCAGCCCAGGCGGGATGGGCACGTACACGGTGCTGACCACCACGGACGGGCGTTCGTGGACGAAACGGGCCGATCTCGGCAACCTGACGGGCGCGACGCTGCGCGGGTTCACGATCTCCGACGGCGGCACCCTGTTCGCCGGCGGCGACCGCGCGGCCTCCGACGTCGACAACCAGCTCGTGCTCATGGCCGCGCCCGCGCGCGGCGACGCCTCGCGCGTGCAGCTCGGCGAGGTGGAGGGCCTGACCAGGATCGCCCGCGAGACGAACGCGCTGGCCGGACACGGCGGCCGATACGTGGCCGTGGGCTCCGCCTCGGGCGACGCCGGCCTGTGGACGATCAGGAACTGGCAGAGCTGGAAGTCGATGAGCCTGGGCGGCACCGGCAGGCAGACGCTCGAGGACGTCGCGTACGGCAGCCGCGGCTGGCTCGCGGTCGGCGGCACCGAGCCGAACGTCGGCGTCACCGACCCCCTCCTCGTCACCTCCGCCGACGGCGAGAGCTGGAAGCGGGTCGACGTCACCGGCGACCTGGCCCGCCGCCAGGACCATCCCTACCTGCGCACCGACGTGGTCACCGCGGGCAAGGAGGGCTACGTGCTGGCCGGGCAGTCGAGGGACCAGGCGGGCACGGTCGGCGCGGCCATGTGGTTCACGCCGGACATGCGCAAGTACACCCGCTCCAACAAGCTGCCGCAGGGCGGCGCGGGCGTGCGGGTGCACGACGCGATCGCGAGCGGCGACGGGTACCTGGCCGTGGGCGGCTCCGGCGACGCCGACCAGGAGCGCACCGTGGTCTGGCACTCGGAGGACGGCGTGAACTGGACCGCGCGCGAGAGCGTGGCCCCGCCGGACACCACGTCGGCCGGGCTCCGGCGGATCACCGCGTACCAGGGCAAGCTGGTGGCGATCGGCACGGCGCTGACCGATGGGGCGCGCCGCGCGTTCGCCGCCGTCTCGGAGGACGAGGGCCAGACCTGGGAGACGGCCTGGCTGCCCGCCGACCGGGCGGCGGCCGTGTACGACCTGGCCGCGGCGCAGGAGGGCCTGGTGGCGGTCGGCTGGCACGGCGTGCCGGGCGAGGGCGACAGCGCGGCCTGGACGTCGCAGGACGGGCTGTCGTGGAACCGCATGGCGCTCACCCAGGACCGCCTGGCGGGCCAGGGGACGCAGTGGTTGTCGGCGGTGGCCGTGGACGGGGCGGAGGTCGTGGCGCTCGGCCGGTCCACGACGTACAGCGCCGACCACCTGATCCTGTGGACGTCGAGCCTGACGTCGAACAGGTAGGGCCACCGCCGGGAGAGCACCTCCCACTCGGTCAGGGCCGCCCGGGGAGCACGTCCCACTCGGCCAGGGCCGCCAGCAGGCCCTCCGACAGCGGCAGCCGCTCCAGCTCGGCGCGGCCGAACCAGCCCACGCCCGCCGCGTCGTCCCCGGCGGCGGGCGTCCCGGCGGTCACGGTGGCGAGGTAGTCGCGGATCACGTACGTGACCCCGCCGGGCCCCGGCCGGTCCACCGTGCCGGCCAGCCGGCCCACCTCCACGCGCAGCCCGGTCTCCTCCAGCACCTCCCGCCGCACCCCCGCCTCGTCGGACTCGCCGGGCTCCAGCCGCCCGCCGGGAACGGACCACAGGCCCTTGCCGGGCGGGCGACCCCGCTGGACGAGAAGCAGCCGGCCGGAGGCGTCGAAGATGATCGCGCCCACACAATTTACGCGCACATGACCAAGATTACGACGGGATAACGGCCGCCGCCCTTGACGTGGCCGTGCCGGAGAAAGCACCGTGGGTAGTTGTGAGAGCGGCTCCAACCTGTCCACGGTGCTTTGGCCCGCTTCACGGGCCGAGCGCCTGGTCGAGTGCGTTTCGATGTGACACGCACGGCGATGTCCTGCCGTATCAGCCTCCGTGGCCGCCGACCAGCACCGCGCTAGAGGCGATACGCAAGAGCTCAGTCGTGCCCGTGTGGCTGCCCTGGCCGTTGCCCGCCGGCTGGCTGGTGACCGGCTTCGGCGAGGTGGGCGACCAGCGGACCGGCGCGCGCGCCAGCCTGGTCGCGCTGACCGGGCCGTCGCTGACGGAGGGGCCGGCGGATCTGGTGGTGATCGCCGAGGAACCGGGCATCGGGCTGGGCGCCGCGTTCGCCGGGCTCGACGGGCCCGACCCCGGCGAGGGGTTCGACTCCGGCCCGCCGAACGCGAAGATCGCCGTGCTCGGTCATCCCACCGCGCTGTGGTGCGTGGACGGCCAGGACGACAGGGCCGTCTACGCGGGCGAGGCGATGGGCAACTGGCTGTGGGCGATCGCCTGGCCGGCCGACGCCGGATGCATGATCGCGCTGGCCGAGCTGTCGCTGCTCGACGCCCGTGACCACGAGCTGGACGTGCCGTTCGGGGCCTTTTCCCCCAGACTCGAAGATTAGCGATTCGCGCTGTCAGGGGAACGGACTAGAGTTCGGAAGCGTGACAGCGCGTATCGAGCGAGTGGTGACCGAAGGCGTCGTCGACATCGACGGCACCGAGCACAAGGTCGAGAACAACACCTGGATCGTGGGTGACGACGACGAGGTGATCGTCATTGACGCCTCGCGTGACGCCGACAAGATCCTGGAGCAGGTCGGCGAGCGGGAGGTGCTGGCCGTCATCTGCACGGCGGGCCTGCCCGACCACGTGGGGGCCGCCATCGAGGTGGCCAGCAGGGACGAGGCCGTCGTCGCCCTGCACCCCAAGGACAAGCCCCTGTGGCGGGAGACCTGGCGCGAGACCTGGCCCGACATCGACATGGAGGACGACGGCATCTTCGGCGTGGCCGACGTCCAGCTCGACGTCATGGAGACGCCCGGCGTCTCGCCCGGCGGCGTGTCGCTCTACTGCGAGGCGCTCGGGGCCGTGTTCACCGGCAAGGCCCTGCAGGCCGACGGCCCCGGCAAGCTGGGCGGCGAGTATCCGGCCCTGGCCGACCAGCTCACCTCGATCGGCGGGCGGCTGTTCACGCTGCCCGGCGACACGCGGGTGCTGGCCGCGCACGGCGACGAGGTCACCATCGGCGACCTGGAGCCGCACTTCGACGACTGGGTCTCGGGCTCGCTGACCCGCGTCGACACCGAGGCCGAGAGCGACGGCCCGCTCACCGACGGCACCAGGATCTCCGGGATCAAGCTGGGCGACGACTAGGTGTCCGTGCAGGGGCAGCTTCCGCTGGAAGGGATGCCGCGGCGGCTCTACTCGTGCACGCCGTCGCGGTTGAACACCTGGCTCGACTGCCGCCGCCGCTACCGGTTCACCTACCTCGACCGGCCGCAGCCGTCCAAGGGGCCCGCCTGGGCGCACAACAGCGTGGGCGCGAGCGTGCACAACGCGCTGGCGGGCTGGTGGCGGGAGCCGTACGACCGCAGGACCCCGCTGACGGCGGCCATCCTGCTCACGAACGGGTGGATCACCGAGGGGTTCAGGGACGCCGAGCAGTCGGGACGCTGGCTGGGCCGGGCCCGCGACCTCGTGTCCGGATATGTCGCGACCTTGGATCCGTCCGACGACCCGGTCGGCGTCGAGCGCACGGTCGCCACGCGGACCAAGGTCATCGCCCTGTCCGGCCGCATCGACCGGCTCGACCGGCGCGGCGACGAGCTGGTCGTGGTCGACTACAAGACCGGCCGCCGCCCGCTCACGCAGGACGACGCCCGCTCCTCGCTGGCCCTGGCCGTGTACGCCGTCGCGGCCTCGACCATGATGCGCACCCCGTGCCGCACGGTCGAGCTGCACCACCTGCCCACCGGCGAGGTCGTCGAGTGGCGGCACACCGAGGAGTCCCTGGCCCGTCACCTGAGCCGCGCGGAAGAGGTCGCCATGGAGGCGTCCGAGGCTGACGACCGCTACCGGGCCGTCGTGGGCGAGCGGTCAGGGCCGCGCCGGCCTCCCGGCGAGCGGCAGACGATCGGCCCGGCCGAGGTGCCCGCCGACGTCGACAAGCTGTTCGCGCCCAGCCCCGGGCCGATCTGCTCCTGGTGCGACTTCCGCCGCCACTGCCCCGAGGGCCAGGCCGCCGGTCCCGAACGCCAACCTTGGGATGGTCTGGCCGAATAGCGGTAGGGGACCCATGTGAAACCTGTGGGCCGGTTACCGGCGGTGGTGGCGCTGGGTTCCCTGTTCAACCCGCTGAACTCGTCCATGATCTCCGTCGCGCTGGCCCACGTCGAGGCCGAGTTCCGCGTCGGGATCGCCGCGGTGACCTGGCTGGCGGCCGGCTTCTACCTGGTCGGGATCATGGTCCCGCCGCTGATGGGCACGCTGGCGGACCGGTTCGGGCCACGGCCGGTGTTCTGCGCCGGGCTGGTCACGATGGCCGTCACGGGCGTGCTGGCCGCGCTGGCGCCGTCGTTCGCCGTGCTGGTGGCGGTGCGGCTGCTGCAGGCGTTCGGGAGCTGCGCGACGCTGCCCGCGGGCATGGCCATCGTGCAGGCCGTGATGCCGGGCGAGGACGGCAGGCCGCCGCCGCGGGTCATCGCGACGATCTCGATGGTGCTCACCGCCAGCGCCGCCGCCGGGCCGGTGCTCGGCGGGTTCCTGGTCGCGCTGTGGGGATGGCGGGCCATCTTCCTGGTCAACGTGCCGCTCGCGATTCTCGCGCTCATGGTGGCGCTGCGCCGGCTGCCCGAGGTGCGGGCGGACGGCCCGCGCGAGGCGGCGCTGCCCCGGCTGAGCGGCGGGCTGCTGGCCACCTGCGGCCAGTTCGCGCTCGGGAACGTGGTCTTCTACGTGGCCTTCTTCGCGGTGCCGCTGTGGGCGCAGAGCGCGGCCGGCCTGCCCGCGCACGTCGCGGGCCTGCTCGTGCTGCCGCTGGCGGGGCTCGGCATCGTGGTCACGCCCCTCGCGGTGACGCTGGCCAGGCGGGCCGGGATGCGCGCCGTGCTGGTGTCGGGCTCTGCGCTGCTGCTCGCCGGCTCCTGCGCGATGCTGGCGGCGCGTACGGTGTGGCCCGTGCTGCTGGCCGCCGCGCTGCTGGGGATGTCGGCGGCCTTCACCCAGTTCGCGCTGAACTCGCTGGTCTTCGTGCACGCAGACCGGCGCGACACCGGAGCCGCGGTGGGCCTCTTCCAGGCGTCCAGGTACGTCGGAGCCGGCACCGCGTCGGTGCTGCTCGGCGTGCTGTTCGACCGGGCGGGGCTGGGCGGCGGCGCCTGGCTCATGGCGGGCGCGTCGGCCGTGGTGCTGGCGGGAGCCGTGCTCTTACCTGTCAAGCGGCCCGGCGCGGCCACCGGCGGGGATCGGTCAGGCCCTTGAGCCCCTTGCCCACGTCGTAACCCGCCGCGCCCAGCCGCTCCCTGGACGCTCGCAACATCTGCCTGGTGGCGGGCATGAAGGCCAGGTCGTGCACGGGCTCGGGCAGCGAGTTCAGGCCCAGCCTGAACGCCTTCAGCGCAGCCGTGACCGCGGCCTGGGGCACCTCGGGCAGCGTGCCGTACATCCGCCTGGCCCAGCCGGGCAGCGTGTAATAGCACAGCGCGCCGAACGGGAAGTACGCCGGCTTGCCCGGTGACAACCTGCGCAGCTCGCGCGGCAGCCGCGGCCACAGCAGGAACCGCACGGTCGAGGCCGCCTCCGGCGTCACGCGCAGGCTGGGGCGCATCTGCTTGAAGTAGGCGTCCATCTCGGCGCACGAGCCGGGCACGTCGTCGAGGTGCAGGCCGACGTAGGTGGCGCTCCTGCGCTGCTCGTACAGGTAGCGGTCGGCCTGGCGCTCGCTGAGCCCCAGCCCGCCGCGCCTGGCCACCTCCAGGTACGACGACACCTCCGCGCAGTGCACCCACAGCAGCAGCTCGGGGTCGTCCACCCGGTGCGTCCTGCCCGTCTCGGGATCGTGGACGCGCAGCGCCCTGTGGATGCCCCGCACCCGCCTGCCGATCTCGTCGGCCTCCCGCGGGCTGCCGAACGTCACCCGCCCCACGAAGTCGGCGGTGCGGCGCAGCCGGCCGAACGGGTCCTCCTGGAAGTTGGAGTTCTGCCAGACACCCAGCATGGCCAGCGGGTGCAGCGCCTGCAGCATGAGGCCGCGCACCCCGCCCACCCACATCGAACGGTCGAGGTGCACCTGCCAGGTCGCGCTCTGCGGCGGCTGGACGACGAGGTCTTCCATAGTAAGTACATGGTTACACCGCATTGGACCTGATGTCCAAGAAGTGTTTCTCCGCCGCGTTCCAGAACCTCACCAGGGCCGCCGCGGTCGTCTCCGGGGCCTCGACGGCGGGGGAGTGCACCGCGCCGGGCACCACCACGCACTCGGCCCCCAGCCTGGCGGCCATCTCCGACTGCAGCTCGGGCGGCCAGCCGTCGTCGTGCTCGCCGTACAGGACGAGCGTGGGCACCTCGACCTCGCGCAGCTCGTCCGTGCGGTCGTGCATGGACAGCACCTGCTCGGCCATGCACGACAGGCCCGTGGGGGAGTTGGCGAGTAGCCGCCTGTGCAGGAACTCCAGGATCTCGTCGGACACGTCCTGCGCCAGCGCGTCGGGCTCGAACCTGGAGTGCCAGACGGCCTCCAGGCCCAGCGACGGCACCTCTTCCATGATCTTCCTGCCGTTGCGGGCCCGCCTGCCCTCGATCGCCCCCGGGCCCGAGCCCATCAGCGTGAACGAGGCGAACCGCGTGCGCCCGTCGATCACCGCCTCCCTGCCCACCAGCCCGCCGAACGAGTGGCCCACCAGGTGAACGGGGTCGCCGGCGCCGATCACCTGGGAGAGCAGGTCGACGTCCGCGCCGAGAGCCGCGCACGTGTAGGCGGCGGGGTCGGCGGGGCCCGGGGTCTCGTACTGGCCGCGCAGGTCGATCGCCACCACCCGGCGGCCCGACTGGGCCAGGGTCATCAGGACCGCGATGAAGTCCTCCTTGCTGCCCGTCAGGCCGGGGACCAGGAGCGCGGGCCAGCGCTCAACCACACCACTGACCGGAATGGCCTCCAGGGCCGCGAACGTGCCCTGTGGCGTCTCGATCTTCTGCGGGGTGACGCCAGGAGGCAGGTCGAGGAATCGCGGCGTACTCACGTGGGGCAACAATACCCAGAGGTCAGCGCCTCGACACCGGCATGCCCACTACGCTGGTGCGAGTTCTGAGGAGTTGTGAGGTATGCGCGATCTCGAGATCCGGCCCGCCACCTCGTGGGACGACGTTCAGGCGGTCTTCGGGCCACAGGGGGCCTATTCCGGGTGCTGGTGCATGTGGTTCCGGCTCTCCGGGCCGGAATTCCGCGCCACCCCCGCCGGTGGGCGCAGGGAACGCCTCCAGAGGCTCGTAGACGGCGCTGAGCGGGCGCCTGGGGTGCTGGCCTACCTTTCAGGCACTCCGGTGGGGTGGTGCGCTGTGGCGCCGCTTGAGGAGCACGCACGGCTCCTCCGGTCCCGCGTCACCCGGCCCGCCTCGCCCGGGTCGCCGGGGGTGTGGTCGGTGACGTGCTTCTACGTGCGGCGCGAAGGGCGGGGGCGGGGGGTGGCGGCCGCTCTGCTGGAGGGGGCGGTCTCGTACGCGGCTTCGCAGGGGGCGCGGGTGGTCGAGGGGTATCCGAAGGATTCGGAGAAGCGGCTGGCTGCCGATGAGTTGTATTACGGGTGGCGGGGGTTGTTCGAGGGGGCGGGGTTTGAGGAGGTGGAACGGCGGTCGCCGACTCGGCCGATCATGCGGCGTACGGTGGGGTGATTCAGAGGCGCGTACGCGAAAAGGCGCGCACCCTGGATGGGTGCGCGCCTTGAAGACGTGGCTTCGCGGCCCGTGCGCGTGGCCGTGACGATCAGGTCACGCGCGTGGCGGGCGAAACCGGGCGGTCAGCCCGTGCGGCGGCGGTTGCCGCCACCCCCGCCACGCGGCTGGCGCCGCTGCTGCTTGCGCTCCGTCGCCGCCGACGGCGCGATGTCGTCGTCGTCCGACGCCAGGTCCGGCGACTGGAAGATCACCGTGAACGGGCTGGCCGGGATGATCCGCTCCGGCTCCCTGCGCACCGGCGGAGGCGGCGTCGCGAGGAAGCTCGGCTCGAACTCCGGCGAGGCGACGGGCGGGACGGCGGGCGCCTGGCGCTCCGTAACGACGGGTGCCTGACGCTCGACGACTGCGGGTGCCTGACGCTCCACGGAGGCGGGTGCCTGACGGTCCGCGACAACGGGTGCCTGACGCTCCGCTGCGGCGGGTGCCTGGTGGTCCGCGGCGGCGGGTGCCGTACGGGCGGGCGGGGTGGTGGGTGCGGCGGACGGCTCCAGGGCCGGCTCGACGCTGTCCACCTCGGCCGGAGCCGCCACCCGGCGCGTACGCGTACGCCTGGCCGGCGCCTCGGCGGCCTCCTCGGAGGGAGCCTTGCGGGTACGGGTGCGCGTGGCGGCGGGTGCCTCCATGGTCTCCTCCGCGGGAGTCTCGGCCCGGCGCGAGCGGGTGGGCTTGACCGGCGCCTCGGGGGCGTCGGAGAGCGCCTGCTCGATGGCCGAGGAGGCGGCGCCCCTGCGCGTACGGGTGCGCTTGGGCTCGGTGGCCGCCTGGATCTCGTCCGTAGTGAAGATCGCCGGAGTCTCCTCCGTCTTGGCATCCACGAGCTCGACCTCCGACCTCTCGGCGGGTGCGGACTCCGCCAGCTCCTTCCCGCCGCGGGTGCGGCGGCGCTGGCGGGGCGTACGGGCGGGACGCTCCTCGCGCTCGTCACGGCGGCGGCCGCCACGAGTGCGGGTACGTCCGGTCTCACCGAGGTCCTCGAGGCGCTCGGCCGACAGCCCGGCGCGCGAGCGGGCGGCGTGCGGCAGCACGCCCTTGGTGCCCTCGGGGATGCTCAGCTCGGAGTAGACGTGCGGCGAGGTGGAGTAGGTCTCCTCAGGCTCGGCGAAGTCGAGCCCGAGCATCTGGTTGATCATCTTCCAGCGGGTCAGCTCCTCCCACTCCACGAACGTGACAGAGATGCCCGTGCGCCCGGCCCGGCCGGTGCGGCCGATGCGGTGCACGTAGGTCTTGTCGTCGGTGGGGCAGTCGTAGTTGACCACGTGGGTGACGTCGTCGATGTCGATGCCGCGGGCGGCCACGTCGGTGGCCACCAGCACGTCGATCTTGCCGTTGCGGAACGCCCGCAGGGCCTGCTCGCGCTGGCCCTGGCCGAGGTCGCCGTGGACGGCCGCGACCGCGAAGCCCCGCGTGTCGAGCTGCTCGGCGACCATGTCGCAGGCCCGCTTGGTCTCGCAGAAGACCATGGTGAGCCCGCGGCCGTCGGCCTGCAGCAGCCGCCCGAGGATCTCGATCTTGTCCATGCGGTGCGTGCGCCACACGATCTGGCGCACCTGCGGCGTGGTCTCGCCCTCGCCGCTCTCGTGCTCGGCGCGTACGTGCGTCGGGCGGTTGAGGTACTTGCGCGACAGCGCGACGATCTCGCCCGGCATCGTCGCCGAGAACAACATCGTCTGCCGCTGCTCGGGGATCAGCTTGAAGATGCGCTCGATGTCGGGCAGGAAGCCCAGGTCGAGCATGCGGTCGGCCTCGTCGAGCACGAGCGTGGTGATCTGGCTCAGGTCGAGGTGCTTCTGCTTGACCAGGTCGAGCAGGCGGCCCGGGGTGCCGACGATGACGTCGACCCCGGCCTTGAGCGCCTCGATCTGCGGCTCGTACGCGCGGCCGCCGTACACGGTCAGGACCCGGGAGCCGAGCTTGCCCGCAGCGGTCACGAGGTCCTCGCTGACCTGCGTGGCCAGCTCACGGGTGGGCACGATGACCAGCCCGCGGGGCTTCTTGCGGTTCTTGCGCGGCTTGCCGATGCTCTGGAGCATCGCGATGCCGAACGCGTAGGTCTTGCCCGTGCCCGTGCGCGCCTGGCCGATCAGGTCCTGTCCGCTCAGCGCGAGCGGGAGCGCCATCTCCTGGATGGGGAACGGTGTGACGATGCCCTCGGTCTCGAGGGCATCGGCGATCTCTGGTGTGACTCCGAGGTCTCGGAAAGTCGTCAGCGTGGCCTGCCTCAGTCTCAAATGAAGGCGGGCCTGCCGGGACCGACGGGCGGAAAACAGCGCCTGTTTCGTGGGTCCTCGCGGTAGAGCCAGCCCTCTCGCGTCATCAGCGACCGCGCACCCGGGGAATCGGGGGGTAATCGGGGGATTCCCCCGAATTAACACAGTGCGGTCGCACTTTCACAGAGCAGTGTACTCGATTACCACAACGCCGACCCAGCTCGCGTATGTTCCCGAAGATTCTCCGAAGTACGCTGCCTTCCATGAAGGAGTCTCCTGGAGTCGTCGACCTGCTCGGTGTGCTGGCCTACGCGGAGCTCAGCGCGTACGCGCGGATGACGGAGGACGCGGCCACGCTGGCACCCTCCCTGGCCGACAGGGCGGCGCTGAGCGAGCTGGCCGTCACCGAGTACGCCCATTTCCGCCTCCTGCGCGACCGGCTGGCCGAGCTCGGGGCCGACCCGGGGGAGGCGATGTCGCCGTTCGTGGGCGCGCTGGACGCCTGGCACGCGCAGACCAGGCCGGCCGACTGGCTCCAGGCGCTGGTCAAGACGTACGTGGGCGACGGCATCGCGCTCGACTTCTACCGCGAGGCGGCCAGGCTGCTCGACCCGTCGATCGTCAAGCTGGTGGACGAGGTGCTGGTGGACGAGGAGCGCTCGGCGTTCGCCGTCGAGCGGGTCAGGGCCGGGATCGAGGCGGAGCCGGCGGCGGCCGGGCGGCTGGCGCTGTGGGCGCGGCGGCTGGTCGGCGAGGCGCTCAGCCAGGGCCAGCAGGTGGCTTCGGCCCGGCCGGAGCTGGCACTGCTCCTGATGGAGTCGCAGCAGGAGGGCCAGACGGACATCTCCCGGCTGTTCGCCAAGCTGACGGAGGCGCACAACAAGCGCATGGCGGCGATGGGCATCTGAGCGGGTCTTGCCATCGGGCGGCGCAGGGGCGGCCCGCGGTTGTAGCGTGCCAGCATGAGGGCCTCGCGCCGCTACGGCAGTTCCCTGACGAGATGTGGGCCGAATCGCTGGACCACCCGCGCCGTGCTGCGAAGGGAGAGCACCCGCTGCCCGGCCACCGACCCGAGGTGTGATGCCGTCGTCAGGGAGCATCGGCCCCGCGGCTGCCGCATGACGGGGCCTCACCCCAAGAGCTGAGCCCGCGGTGACGGGGCTCGTGAAGGGTACGGCGAACAGCCGTACCCCCCGGCCCAGCTGGCCTGTTAGAGCGTGCCGCCGAATCCGACCGGCCTGGACTCGTCCTCGCCGATCTCGACGAACCCGAGCGCGGCCACCGGCACCACGACCCGCCTCCCCTTGGCGTCGGTGATCGCGAAAACGCCGCCGCGATCGGCCGCCAGGGCGTTCCTGATCTCCTCTTCGACCTGCTCGGCGCTGAGGTCGGTCTCGACAACGAGTTCGCGGTGTACGGAGCGTACGCCGATCTTGATTTCCATCGTGGCTCCCTAGTCGACGGGCTGGCTCACCCCCATCGTCGCGGGTCCGGCCCCGAAATAGGGCCAATGATCGCGCCCAGCGAACGGGTTATGCCGTACGCGGAAAACCGCTGATGCCCCGCCACGCCAGCCGGGCCATGAGCTGCTCGGCCGCGTCCTTCGGGATCGAGCCCTGCGTGGTGACCCAGTAGCGGGCGCTCACCTCGGCCATGCCGACCAGCCCGACCCCCAGCAGGTGCGCCTCGTCACTGGTGCAGCCGGTGTCCTCCTGGATGAGCTCGCTGACCATCTCGGCGCACTCACGCAGCGAGCGTTCCACGCGCTGCCGCACCGGCGCGACGTTCCGCAGGTCGGACTCGAACACCAGGCGGAACGCCTCGCCCTGGCTGGAGACGAAGTCGAAGAACGCGCTGAAGGTGGCCTGCACGCGCAGCTTGTTCTCGTGGGTGGAGGCCAGCGCCTCGCGGCAGCGGTTGACCATGTCGTCGACGTGGAGGTCGAGCAGCGCCAGGTAGAGCTCGAGCTTGCCGGGGAAGTGCTGGTAGAGCACCGGCTTGCTGACCCCGGCCCGCTCGGCGATCTCGTCCATGGCGGCCGCGTGATAGCCGTTCTCCACGAACACTTCCTGCGCGGCGCTCAGGAGCTGCCGGCGTCGGGCCAGTCGGGGCAGCCGGGTGCCCCGGGGTTTGGCATCCGGGGTTGCGGTCACGCGGGTCTCCATTGGTCTCTCAGGCGGGCTGTGCGTGTGTAGCGTCGCACGCAGCGCACATCCTACGTGCCGGTAGGTCACACGTCGGCGACGGACGCCGATGACGGGCGGCCTCCGCGCAGGTCACGGCCACCGAGCCCGGCACAGGCCCGGCCACCGAGCCCGGCACCGGCCCGGCAAGCGAACCGGCGCCGGGCCGGTGCCGGATCGGCTCAGCGGTACTCGTCGTCGTCGAGATCGACCTCGCGGTCCTGGTCGGACGCGTCCGCCGGATCCACGTCCAGCGGCAGCTCGCGGCGCAGCCGTCCCGTGCTCTGGAGCACCTCGCGGTGCTGCTCGGCGGCGTCGGCCTCCGGCGTCTCGATCGACCGTTCCCCCTCCTCGTCGGTGTAGGGGCCTTCGTCCCCGCGTACGTCCATCTCCGACATGTTCGAGTCCCCCTCTCGGTACGGACGGAACCAGCCTACGCCCGGCCGAAAAGGTCGCCGCGCTTCTCCACTCTGGCCAGGGCGTCGGGCGCGGTGAACACCAGGTCGTCGGGGTGTTCACAGCTCTCGACCTCCTTCCACGTCAGCGGGGTCGAGACCGTCGGCTGCTCCCTGGCCCGCAGGGAGTACGGGGCGACGGTGGTCTTGGCGGGGTTGTTCTGGCTCCAGTCGATGAACACCTTGCCAGGTCGCAGCTTCTTCGTCATCACGCTGACGATCTGGCCGGGATGCTCCTTCTCCAGGCGCTGGGCGAGCCTCTTGGCGTACGCGGACGGCTCCTCGCGGCAGTCCCAGTCGGCGTACAGCTGCATGCCCTTGCTCCCGCTGGTCTTCGGCAGGGCCTTCAGGCCCTCCTCCTTCAGCACCTCGCGCAGCATGACCGCCACCCGGGTGCACTCGACGATCGTCGCGGGCGCTCCCGGGTCGAGGTCGAACACGAGCGTGTCGGGCGGCAGCGCCCGGCCGTCCTCGTCCACGCGCCACTGCGGCACGTGCAGCTCCAGGGCGGCCAGGTTGGCGTAGTAGACGAGCGTGGGCAGGTCGTCCACGACGGCGAAGTCGATGGTCTCGCGGTTCTTGGTGCTGCCGGGGGCGGGCAGGTTCACCCGCCTGACCCAGCCGGGGGTGTGCTCGGGGGCGTTCTTCTCGAAGAAGAACTGGCCGGTGACGCCGTTCGGGTAACGCTTGACGGTCAGGGGGCGGCCCCGCAGGTGAGGCAGCAGTACGGGCGCGATGCGGCTGTAGTAGTCGATGACCTCGGCCTTGGTGAAGCCGTAGTCGGGGTAGAGGACCTTGTCCAGGTTGCTCAGGGTCAGCTCGCGCCCGTCCACCTTGACCGGCACCTTCATAGCGTCACCTCCGCGGGGAGCTTGTCGGGACGCAGGCCGCGCCACACCGGGTGCCGTAGCCGTTGCTCGTCGGTCCACATCGTGTAGGCCACCTCCCCGACCAGATCCGGCCTAACCCACCGATTCCTCCACGGAACCTCATTCGTGAACGGGCTGCGCGAGATCTCCAGCGGCAGCAGCACCCGGTACAGCTCGTCCAGCACCGCGTCGGTGAACCCGGTGCCGACGTGCCCGACGTACGTCAGCCCAGCGTCCGTGAACACCCCCATGAGCAGCGATCCGACCCCGCCGGCTCGCCGCCCCTTGCCGGGTTTCCAGCCGCCGATCACGACCTCGCGCGTGGCCAGGTTCTTGACCTTGATCCACCAGGGGGACCGGACGCCCGAGCGGTAGGGGGAGTCGAGGCGCTTGGCGATGACGCCTTCGAGGCCCTGCTCGTACGTGGCCGAGAGCAGGTCGGACTCGCCGGGGAAGTACGGCGGCGCGCCGATGTCCAGCTCGTCCAGCAGCGCCCTCCGGTCGCGGTACGACAGGTCGAACAGCGGCAGGCCGTCGAGATAGAGCAGGTCGAACGGCATGTACGTGATCGGGTACAGCTCCAGCATGATCGGCTCGGGGTCGGTCAGGTGCATGCGGTGCTGGAGCCGTTCGAAGCTGGGCCGGCCGTGCTGGTCGAGCGCCACGACCTCGCCGTCGATGATCGCGTTCTTCAGCCCGAACCCGGAAATTTCCGGATATCTCCGCGTGTATTCGACTCCATGCCTCCCCGTCACCCGCATCCCGCCGTCAAGATGGACGAGGGCGCGGATCCCGTCCCACTTGACCTCGAGGCCGTACTGATCGCGATCGAAGGGTAGTTCCCCAGGTACGGCCAGCATCGGTTCGATTGGGTATGGCATTGGTTGCCCCATGACGGGTATGTGCCCATTGCCGGGCCGGTTGAGAGCTGAGGGGTGCCCCATGCGCAGCATCTGGAAGGGTGCGATCTCTTTCGGGCTGGTCACGATCCCGGTCAAGCTCTACTCCGCGACCGAGCAGAAGGACGTGACCTTCCACCAGGTCCACCGCGAGGACGGTGGCCGGATCCGCTACAAGCGGGTGTGCACCCAGGACGGCGAAGAGGTGCCCTACGCCGACATCGCCAAGGGGTACGAACTGGCCTCGGGCGAGATGGTCATCCTCACGGACGAGGACTTCGAGGACCTGCCGCTGAGCACTTCCCGCCGGATCGACGTGCTGCAGTTCACGCCGGCCGAGCAGATCGACCCCATTTACTTCGCCAAGTCGTACTATCTGGAGCCCGACGCGCAGGGGGCCAAGCCGTACGTGCTGCTGCGCAACGCGCTGGAGAGCTCCGGGCAGGTCGCGGTGGTCAAGGTGGCGCTGCGGCAGCGCGAGTCGCTGGCCACGCTGCGGGTCAGGGACGGGGTGTTCGTCCTGGAGACGATGCTCTGGCCGGACGAGATCCGCACGCCCGACTTCGGGTTCCTGGAGGAGGACATCGAGGTCCGCGCCCAGGAGCTCAAGATGGCCGAGTCCCTGATCACCACCATGGAGTCCGACTTCGACCCGGCCGAGTACCACGACACCTACCGCGAGGCGTTGCAGCAGGTGATCGAGGCGAAGGTGGCGGGCAAGGAGGTCATCCCGGCCCGCGAGGAGGAGGAGGCCGGGCCCGCGGTGGACCTCATGGCGGCCCTGCGGGCGAGCGTCGAGGCGGCCAAGCGGGAACGCGGTGGCGAGGCGGCCAAGCCGAAGAAGGCGGCGGGCAAGTCGGCGAAGGACGCCAAGGAAGCCGCCAAGGACGACAAGGACGAAGAGAAGGCCGCGCCCAAGCGCAAGACCCGCAAGTCCGCCTGAACCCCGCGTTGCCCGCAGTCTCGCGTCGCCCGCAGCCCCGCGTTGGCCTCTCGCCAGCCCTGGCGGGCGTCGGCCTCGGCGTGCGCCAAGCCCGGCGTGCGCGCGTCGGCCCCGGCCTCGCGTTGGCCTCAGCCCTGTGTTGGCCTTCGGCTTGCATGGGCTGTTCAGGCCCACAGGTACAGGGCGCGGACAGCGCGTACGACGGGCACCAGCCAGTCGAAGAACCCCTCCAGCCAAGGGTCCGCCTCCATGCCGGTCGCCGGTGACAGGCGAAGGGCGCGCCTGTACGGGCCCGGCACCGTACGGCTGAACTCGCGTGCCGAGTGCTCCAGCAGCGCCAGGTGCCTCGCCACGGCCTCCTCATCAGCCCGCTGACCGGGAACGGCCGGTCGTCGGCGGGCGTGGCCGGGGGTGGGCGGGCGGTTGGCGCCGATGACGGCCACGCGGTGGGACGGGTGGGCGCCGTCCGCGTCCGTGTCGAGGAGCAGCAGGGCGCGCAGCCGGGCGTCGGCGTCCCGCCAGCGGCGCAGGGCCGTGTCGTGGCCGATCTCCTCCGGAGGGTCGGTGCGGAGGGTGCGGCCGAGGGCGTGGGACAGGTGGGCGTGCACGCGGATCAGGCCGTCCAGCTCGGCGGGGTCGGTGAGATCGCGTACCGCCGCAGGCACCCAGTCCGTCCCCATGGTCGGTCATCGTAGCCAGGCCTCGCGGGGCCGCCCGACCCGACGGAGTGGGACATATACGGATAAGTGGTGTTTTTTCATTGGATAAATCTTTAAGACAAGCAATAAGATTGTTAATGCAGAGCAAAAAGGAGTCGTGGCTGTTTGCCCGGGCATCCGCCGGAAATGACACATCATGGATGGCTCTTCGGAAGACATCCAAGAGAGCTGTTTTCGGGTAAATCCGGAAACGCCGAGAACGGGGCAATCGATCCTTTAGGGGGAAAACGCAATGCCCAAGCTCAAAAGTGTTATCGCCGGCCTCGCCGTCAGCACGGCACTGGCCGGTGGCGTGGTGAGTGCGGGTGCCGCCACCACCGCGGCCAGCGCCGACGCCGCCACCCAGGTCAGCACCGGTGCCTCCGTCCTTGCCGGGAACCACTGCGGTTGGGGCTGGCGCCGCTGCGGGTGGGGCTGGGGCCACCGGCGTCACCACCACCACCGCATGAGGGTGAAGATCAAGGTGCACAACCACAACTACAACCGCAACCCAGAACACCGCCACCACGAGCCGCGGACCGAGCGCCGCGTTGACGACAACGCGACGGACTGACGCGACCGGGCGTTAATGGCGCAGGATTTTCTCCTCGTCTCATGGCGCTTTCCGCGAGGGCTCTCCGGTATCGACCGGGGAGCCCTCGTTACGTCGTTGCCGGCTTTATTGCCGGCGGGTTTGTGGCGGGCAAAGCACGGCAAACAGGCGGAGCTGGGGCGTGTCAGCGTGCCGGCCGTGCTGGGCGTGCTGGGCGTGCCGGGCGTGCCGGCGTGCTCACCTGGGAGCCGCCCGTCCGCGATCTGCGGCGCGCGGTGCGCAGGTACGGCAGGGCGGCGCCCCGTGCGGCGTGCGCATGCGGCTCGCGGTGCGCGGTTTGAGGTGTGGGGTGCGCGGCGGTCCTGCGCGGTTCGGCGGTATGCGGCCTGCGCTGGCGGTACGCGGCCTGCGGTGCGCGGTGCATGGCGTGCGGTGCGCGGTGCATGGCGTGCGGTGCGCGGTGCATGGCGTCCTCGCGCGGTTCGCGATGCGCGCCTTGTGCTGCCCGGTGCCCGACGGGTGCGCGTGCGGTGCGCGGCTTGCGCGTGCGGTGCGCGATATGCGGTACGCGGTGCGACCGGCCGCATGGTGATACCCCGAGGCCATCGGCACCCGCTGCCGTGGAAGGGCAGGCCGCGGGAAAGCGCTCGTCATGGGGGGCACGCGTTGCGAGGGCGCCGCGCTGCGAGGGCGCGCACGGATGCCCGCTACGGGTTCGCCCCGTGGGAGCGCGCACTGTGTGGTGCACTCCCACGGCCGCGCACCCCGCAGCAACCCCCACAGCACCCCCACCCCGAACACGCGAAGTGCCCGCGTCCCCCAGGTTCCACATCCGTCCTCACGGAGAGGACGGACGCCGGTCCCCGGCGAAACGCGGGCACTCGCCTACGTACGGCCCGAGCTCATCGCCCAACGGCGGGGCTCGTCAGCCAAGGGTTCTACCACCGACCACGGTGATGGTGACCGTTGTTGTTGTAGTTCCTGTTGACGATGACGACCCTGATGCGGCCATGGCCGTGGTGGCGGTGGCCCCACCTCTTCCAGCGGTTCCACCCCCAGCCCCAGCCTCCGCAGCGGCGCCAGCCCCATCCGCAGTGGTTGCCCGCGAGGACGGAGCCGCCGGTGCTGACCTGAGTGGCGGCGTCGGCGCTGGCCGCGGTGGTGGCGGCACCCGCGCTCACCACGCCACCGGTCAGCGCGGTGCTGATGGCGAGGCCTGCGATAACACTCTTGAGCTTGGGCATTGCGTTTTCCCCCTAAAGGATTCGATTGCCCCGTTACGGATGACGACTAGCAAGTCACCCGCACTGTGCATATTTCCCACCTAAAGGGCGACAAACCGGAATTGTCCGTTTTTGCCCATCGCAAGGCCCGCGCATAAAGCAAGCCTCGCCGAAACCGCCGGCAGACGCCGAAATCCCGGCCCGAAACCGGACCGGGACGCGACGCAGCGAGGGCCCCCCGGCTGATGCCGGGAGAGCCCTCACCAAGGTTGCCGTGGAGACGAGGAGAAATGAACCTCAGGCCCAGCCGCGACGGTAAATCAGGCCGCCCCCGAGAACTCCTTGCGCCATTGACGCACGGTCATTTACCAGCGCTCACCGTTGTTGTGGTTGTCGTGGTGGTGGCGGGCGCCGTTGTCGTTGTGGTTGTGGTTGCGGATGACGATGCAGACCTGGCCACGGTGGTGGCGCCGGCCGCCCCAGCCCCAGCCCCAGCCGCCGCCACCGTGGTGGCCCCTGCCGCAGCGGTGGTTGTGGTGGCGGTGGTGGTGGTGGTGACGGCGCCCCCAGCCCCAGCCGTCGTCCGTGCGAAGGGACGTGCCGGTGCTGAACTGGGTGGTCGCGCTGGCCGCGGTCGTCGCCGCGCCCGCGCCCACCATGCCGCCCGTCAGCGCCGTGCTGATGGCGAGGCCTGCGATAACACTCTTGAGCTTGGGCATTGTGTTTCCCCCTAAAGGATCGATTGCCCCGTTCTCGGCGTTTCCGAATTGCCAGGAAACAGATCTTGGACGGCTGCTGAAGGCTCATCCACCGAAAGTCATTTCCGGGGCGGTGCGCGGGCAAACAGATACGACTCCATTTTGCTCTGCATTAACAATCTTATTGCTCGCATTAAACATTTATCAAATGAAATGAGAGGATATGTCCGATTGTGTCGCATATGGAGTAGCGAGTGCGCGTGGCAACGAGCAGTTCGCCGGCCGTATCCAGGTGCTACCGGCGGTGGTGATGAGGTGGTGATGTGTTCGCGCATGCGGCGGCGCGGTGCTCCGGCGCGGAATTCGCGGGCGAAAAGGAAATCGCCGGAATTCTCGCCGTCATTGCCGTGGCCTTCGGGCAACAAAAGGACCCGTGCAGGCCTGCCGCATTATCGGTGACGAATCGCCGGCCCGCCGTCATGGCGAGTGAAGCGAGTCACGCTGAGTGCCGTATTGATTTCCCAGAGTGATGACGATAAACGATCAAGTGTGGCATTTGCCCCATTCTTGGGGTGTCGTAGCCCGAACCCGGGTGCTACCGCCTGCCGATCTTCTTCAGGAAGTGCCCATGGGCGAACCCCGCGCGCCCGATCTCCGTCCCGTGGATCCGCCGCCAGTCCCCGGACTTCCCGCAGCTTCCCCACGTACGATCTCCCGGATACAGCTTGTCCACGACCCGCCCCCGCGGCTCCGTCCGGATGTTGAGCCGGGTCTTCACCCGTACGACCCGATACAGGCACCCGGGGCGGTCCTCGGCGCTCGCCCGCGCGGGGGTGCTCACGACCGCGAGCCCGCACGCGGCGAGCACCGCGGCCACGAGGCCGGCGACGATACGGGACGTGAGCATGGCGGTACCCCCTGTGCACGTTTGGGACGTATGTGCGCTACTGCCAGAAACTTCCGGTAAATAACCCCCTGTACCGAATCCAGACCCCATCAGGGGGCGATGGTTATCGTTGATGGAACGGGAAGAGGCGTTCGGAGAGCGACAAGGAGGAGCCGAGATGACCGCGGAGCCGATCCCGCACTGGCCGGGACGCATGATCGGCTCGGTGCACGTTCGGTCCACCCCGGACGGCCCAGCCGAGCAGGCGGTGTTCGTGCACGGGCTGGCAGGTGCCGCCACCAACTGGACCGACCTCATGGGCGAGCTCAAGGACGTCGTCACCGGCCACGCCATCGATTTGCCCGGCGCCGGGTTCTCGCCCGCGCCCGCCGACGGCGACTACACGGTCGACGGCCACGCCAGGGCCGTGATCGGGCTGCTGGAGCACACGGGCCCGGCCCACCTGTTCGGCAACTCGCTCGGCGGCGCCGTCGCCGTCAAGGTCGCCGCCACCCGGCCGGAGCTCGTCCGCTCGCTCACGCTCATCTCGCCGGCCCTGCCCGACCTGCTGCCCAGGTACGGCCCGCTCCGCGTGGCCGCGGCGGCGATCCCCCTGCTGGGCGAGTGGGTGGCGTCCAGGCTGACCCTGGTTCCCGCGGAGCAGCGCATCACCGCCTCCATGGCCGTGGTCTGGGCCAACATGGACGCCGTGCACCCGCTGCGCCTGCGCGAGGCCATCGAGGAGCAGCGCAGGCGCGACGACCTCCCGTACGCCGGCAAGGCCATGGTCGGCTCGGCCCGCGGCATCGTGGCCGAGTACTTCCGCCGCAAGCACACGCTCTGGGAGCAGGCCTCGAAGGTCATGGCCCGCACCCTGATCATCCACGGACGCCACGACCGCCTGGTCCGCCCGGCCATGGCCAGGAAGGCGTACCGTACGTTCCGGCAGGTCAGGCTCGTCCTGCTGCCGACAGCGGGGCACGTGGCGATGATGGAGATGCCGCAGGTCGTGGCGGCGGAAGCACGCCGTCTGATCGGTGAGACTCGATTGGGGAATGCCCCACTGCCCAGCTAGGTTTCACTGTGAGATAAGACCCCCTGAAACGGGAGCGTAGAAAAGTGTCGTTGCCACCGCTGGTCGAGCCGGCCGATGAGCTGACCGTCGACGAAGTGCGCCGCTACTCACGCCACCTCATCATTCCCGACGTGGGCATGGCGGGGCAGAAGCGGCTGAAGAACGCCAAGGTGCTGTGTGTGGGCGCCGGGGGCCTGGGCTCACCCGCGCTGCTGTACCTCGCGGCGGCGGGCGTCGGCACTCTCGGCATCATCGATTTCGACGTGGTCGATGAGTCCAACCTGCAGCGCCAGGTCATCCACGGCCAGTCCGACGTGGGCAGGCTGAAGGCCGAGAGCGCCGCGGCGTCGGTCCGCGAGATCAACCCGCTGATCGACGTCGTGATCCACAACATGGCGCTGACCACCGAGAACGTCATGGAGATCTTCTCCGGCTACGACCTCATCGTCGACGGCACCGACAACTTCGCCACGCGTTACATGGTGAACGACGCGGCCGTGCTGCTCGGCAAGCCGTACGTCTGGGGCTCGATCTACCGCTTCGACGGCCAGGCGAGCGTCTTCTGGGCCGAGCACGGCCCCTGCTACCGCTGCCTCTACCCGGAGCCCCCGCCTCCCGGCATGGTGCCGTCGTGCGCCGAGGGGGGCGTGCTGGGCGTGCTGTGCGCCTCGATCGGCTCGATCCAGGTGAACGAGGCCATCAAGCTGCTCACCGGCATCGGCGACCCGCTGGTCGGCCGCCTGATGATCTACGACGCCCTGGAGATGAAGTACCGCGACGTCAAGGTCCGCAAGGACCCCGAGTGCGTGCTGTGCGGCAAGAACCCGACGGTCACCGAGCTGCTCGAGGACTACGAGGCGTTCTGCGGCGCGATCTCCGACGAGGCCGCCGAGGCTGCCAGCGGCTCCACGATCACCGCGCTCGAGCTCAAGGGCATGATGGACCGCGGCGAGAACATCTACGTCGTCGACGTCCGTGAGATCAACGAGTACGAGATCGTCTCGATCCCCGGCGCCACGCTGATCCCGAAGGGCGAGTTCCTCAACGGCTCCGCCCTGGAGAAGCTGCCGCAGGACAAGAAGATCGTGCTGCACTGCAAGTCCGGCGCCCGCTCCGCCGAGGCGCTCGCGGTCGTCAAGAACGCCGGCTTCTCCGACGCCGTCCACGTCGGCGGCGGCGTGCTGAGCTGGGTCAAGACCGTCGACCCGAGCCTGCCCAGCTATTAAGGGGTTTGCGCCGGGGCGTCCCGGTTAAGGTCGATGCCGTGAATTCCGCCCGCCCGTGGCCGACACTCGTGGTGGCCTCCGCGCTGACGCTGATCTGCGCGGTGGCCGCCGGGGTGGCGGGCAGCGCGGCGGGCACGGAGCTGACCCGCGGGCCCACGGCGGCCGAGCTCCGGGCCGCGGCCGAGCGGGAGGTCGCCGGCCGCTGGCGCACCTGGCCCACCGGCCGTATCTTCCCCGCCACATTGCCGTACTCCGCCGAGCAGGGCGGCCGGGAACGTGCCAGCAGGATCGGCATCTCGCCGCACACCTCCTGCGGCGACTCCGTGGACACCAAGGCCGTCAAGGCCCTGCGCAGGGCCGGCTGCCAGGGCGTGCTGCGGGCCACCTACATCGACGCCCTGCGTGGCGTGCTCGTCACCGTCGGCGTGGTCGCCCTGCGCGACGAGCTGGCCGCCGTACGCGCCAAGTCCGCTTTTCCCGGCACCGGCAAACCCGCCCCCGGCCTGCGGCCGCTGGCCTTCCGCGGCACGCTGTCCGACCGGTTCACCCCCGCCGTGCGCCAGTCCGGTTCCGTACGGCAGGCGGGCCCGTACCTCGTCCTGACCACGGCCGGCCAGGTGGACGGCAGGCCCGCGAAGTCGGCGGGCGAGCAGCGGCCGGCCATCTTCGCCTTCGCCACCGAGCTGGCCGAGCGCGTGCTGACCGAGCTGAGCACGCCCAGCATCCCCGACTGCGGCTCCCAGGAGTGGCGGTGCTGAACGCGGGCAGGCGTCTGATGGCGGTCGCGGTGACCGGGGTGCTGCTGTTCACGGCGCCTCCAGCGCGGGCCGACGACGTACGCGGCGGGCAGGAGGCGGTGATCGAGACGCTGGCGCTGACGCAGGCCTGGCGGACCAGCACGGGCGCCGGCGTGACGGTGGCCGTGCTCGACTCCGGCGTCGATCCCGGCCATCGGGACCTGGCGGGCTCGGTACGCGAGGGCAGGGATTTCACCGAGGGAGCGAACCCGCCTGGCACGCCTCCCAGCAGGTTGCACGGCACGTACATGGCCTCGCTGATCGCCGGCCACGGCCACGGGCCCGGGAGAAAAAGGGGGATCATCGGCGTCGCGCCCGATGCGGACGTACTGTCTGTAAGGGTCATCCTCGAGGACGAGGAGCCGGGTTTCCGGGAGTTCAACTCGGCGGAGCGCTTCGAGAACGTGGTGGCCCGGGGCATCCGCTACGCGGTGGACGAGGGGGCGGACGTGATCAACATGTCGATCTCCAAAGAGCTGGCGACCAGGGAGGAGCGGGCGGCCATCCGCTACGCCATCTCCAAGGGCGTCGTGCTCGTCGCCGCCGCGGGCAACGACGGGGACCGGCAGGTCGAGGGCGACTTCGCGCCGTACTCCTACCCGGCCGCGTTCCCCGGGGTGGTCTCCGTCGGGGCGACCGACCGGCGGCTGCGGCGGGCCTCGTTCTCCAACTGGAACTCCTCGGTGCTGGTGGCCGCCCCCGGCGTGGACATCATGGGCGCGGGCCCCGGTGACGAGTACTGGGTCGGCAGGGGCACCTCGCAGGCGACCGCGCTGGTGTCGGGGGTCGCCGCCCTGGTCAAGGCGAGGCATCCGGATCTGTCGCCGCCGCTCGTGGCGCGGGCCCTGGCCGCCGGCGCCACCGACCGGCCGCCCGGCGGCTACGACACCGCGACCGGCTTCGGAGTCGTGAACGCCGCCAGGGCGCTGACCGAGGCGTCCCGGCTGGCCGGTCACGAGGAGACCGCCACCGGCGCCCAGGCCCAGGATCCGTCCCGCCCGGTGGCGGGCGGGACGCCCGGCCCGGTGCAGGTCGTCGTCAGGGACGAGCGGCGGGTCACGGTGTACGCGGCGATCGCCGCCGGTGCCGCCGTCGGCGCGCTCGCGGCCCTGTCGGTCATATTCATCCTGGTCAGACGCGTACGGCGGGCACACATCTCACAAGAGGCATGATCCTCCCCCTTAGGGGGACGAAATAGACAAGAAGTCGAATGCGGGAACGAGGCGGTGGTGAAGGCACGTAGGTCGACCTCAGGGCTACCGCGCGCCGGGGGAGAAGCCACGCAGGGACGGAGCAATCCGCTCGGCGCCTCCACCGGCCGCCGGTCACGCGTACGCTCGTGGCCGGCGGCGAACTCGCGCAGGCGCACGGCCGCCAGGGAACGCGCCGAGCTGCTCAGCCTGCGGCAGGGCATCCGGTACCGCCGCATCTTCGTGGCGCTGCTCGGCGTCATCATCGCCATCTCGGCCGTCGTCGTGCTGCTCGGCACCGTCGGCCTGTTCGCCGAGACCCGCTCCCGCCCGCTGACGGCCGACGAGCAGGACCAGTACAAGCAGGAGGAGATCGCCCGCCGCTGGCAGGCGTGGCCCGCCACGGGGGTATTCCCCGAGGAGGTCAAGTACCTCGGGCTGGACCGCGCCCAGCAGTACGCCAGACGGGTCGGCATCGCCCCCGAGAGCGACTGCGGCAAGGCCGCGGACGCCGCCGTGGCCGGGGTCCTGCAGAGCCACGGCTGCGTCACGATGTTGCGGGCCACCTACATGGACCAGACGGCCTCCTTCGTGTTCACGGTCGGCGTGGCCGTGCTGAAGGACGAGGCGTCGCGGATCTCGGCAGGCGAGGAGCTCACCCAGGACGACCGCGTGGGCGTGCTGCCCGTGGCCTTCCCCGGCACGGTGAGCGAACGCTTCGGCCCCGACCAGCGCCAGCGCACCGGCTGGGTGGGCGCGGGGCCGTACCTCGTGTTCTCGACGGGCGGTTACGCCGACGGGCGTACCAGGGCCGCGATCCCGCCGGAGGAGATCCTGCACAGCGAGCTGTGGCCGGCCGCCAAGTCCATCGGCAACCAGATCGCCTACTTCCTCGCGGACCCGCCCAAGGTGCCGCCCTGCACCCAGGGGAACGTGTGCTGACCGCCGTACGCGTGCTCGCGGCCGCGATACTCGCGTTCTCGGGGACCACCAGCGCCGACCCCGTCAGGGACCAGCAGCAATGGGTCCTCGACGCGCTCAACGTCGAGCAGGCCTGGTCCGTCACCAAGGGCGAGGGCGTCACCGTCGCCGTCGTCGACAGCGCCGTGGACACCGGGGTCAAGGAGCTCAAGGGCCGCGTGGACAGCGGGCCCGACATGACCTCGGGCACGGTCCAGCGCGAGCTGCCGCCCGGCAGGCACGGCACCGCCATGGCCGGGCTCATCGCCGCCTCCGGCGAGGACGAGGGCTTCATCGGCGTCGCGCCCGGCTCGCGCATCCTGTCGCTGCCCATGGTCATCGACGAGGAGCCCGGCTTCGCCGTCCCGCCGGTCGAAGGGGACGGGACGACGGCCGAGAGCCCGCTCGCCCGCGCGCTCCGGTACGCGGCCAACCACGGCGCGCAGGTCGTCAGCATGTCCATCGGCTCCTACGGGCCGCTGCGGTCGGAGCGCGAAGCCGTCTCGTACGCGCTGGGCAAGGGCGTGGTGCTCGTCGCCGCCGTGGGCAACGACGGCCAGACCCCGTACGCCAAGGAGAAGGGCACCTCCTACTGGAGCTTCCCCGCCGGCTACCCGGGCGTCATCGGCGTGGCGGCCACGGACAAGCAGGGCAGGCGGGCCACGTTCAGCAGCGACAACCTGTCCGTGCTGGTCTCCGCGCCCGGCGTCGAGGTGCCCGTGGTCAAGCGCGAGGGCGGCTACGAGCTGTCGGAGGGCACCAGCTCGGCCGCCGCGCTCGTCGCGGGCGTGGCCGCGCTGGTCAAGTCGCGCTACCCGAGCCTGCGGCCCGAGCAGGTCGCCCAGGCCCTGTCGGCCAGCGCCAGGGGACGGCCTGCCGCCGGGTACGACGACCAGACCGGCTTCGGGGTCGTGGACGCCGCCGCCGCGCTGAACGCCGCCGAGCGGCTGACCGGCGCCAAGCGCAGCGTCGTGCCCGGCATGGAGCACTTCGGGCAGGGCGAGGACTCGCCCGTGCCGACGCGGCCCGGGGCCGACCCGCTGCGGCTGTGGTTGTACGGGGGCGGGGTGCTGATCGCGCTGGTCGCCTTCTGCGGCGCGATCGTCGTGCTCAACCAGCGCAAGGAGGAGTGACCGCGGCCGATTCTCGTCGGAAGGGAAGATCCGCTATGGTCCCGCTCCATGGGATACGAGCTGCGGGTGGTGCGTGAGTCACCACTCGCCTTCGCGGAGCTCGCGAAGGCCATCGCGCCGGCCGGTTTCGAGCTGCGCGGATCCGAGGAGATCGTGATCGGCCACGCGGGCGGCCTGCACACCGTGGCGCGCTGGCAGGGCCAGCTCGTCGGCGAGCCGGGCTCCGACTGGCAGGTCGCCCAGCTCCTGCGCCTGTCCACCGCGCTCGGCGGCAGGCTGATGGGCGAGGACGGCGAGGAGTACACGCTCAACGAGGGCGTCATCGAGGTCTCGGCGGCCGGCGGCGTGGTCGAGATCGGCAAGTTCGAGGAGATCATCGACGCGGGTCCCGCCGCATGGAGCCCGTGAACCCGTTCGTCGAGCGGGTGCTCGACCTGGTCGAACGCATCCCGCCCGGCAAGGTCATGGCGTACGGCGACATCGCCGAATACCTCGGCGAGGGCGGCCCCCGCCAGGTCGGCAAGGTGATGAGCACGTGGGGAGGCGGCGTGCCGTGGTGGCGCGTCGTCCACGCGGACGGCACCGCCGCCGCCCCCGACCACCTGCAACGATGCCTGTCCCACTGGCGCGAGGAGGGCACCCCGCTGCGCGGCGAGCGGGTGGACATGCGCCTGGCCCGCTGGGACGGGCGTTCAGGCGATTTTCAGTAACCCACCTGACCTGCGGTTTCGCCGAACAGGCGATTCTGTGACATGTGACTCCCATTACCATGGGCAGAACACTGATGGCGGCCCGAAAGGCGGTGCCTCCCCTATGGCAACCGGCGTCACAGCCCAGAGCCAGGGCGGCGATTCGCTCGCCGACCGCCTGAAGGCTGTCCAGGATCTCTGCGATCGTGGCGAGCCCTTCGACGCGGTCATGCGAGCGGTCGGCCCCGGCGGTCGCGACGCGGCGTTCGACAACGAGGTGCTCAGCGGCCCGCTCGGGGCCCGCATCGACCTCGCGGTCAAGCGCGGCGCGGCGCGGCGGCGGGAAATGCTCGACCTCGTGCGTCCCTATCTCAAGGGCGTGGATCCCCGCGTCAAACGCGACCTGCCGGTCGCGCGCCGCGTCATCTGCCACCTGATCGAGCACCGTCCCGACGAGGAGCTCGTCGAGGGCGAGACCCTCACCAAGGTGGTCACCGCGGCGGCCGAGCCGTCCAAGCGCATCCGCAAGGGCCTGAGCTGGTACGCCGACCTGCCCTTCCGCGACGAGCTGCCGCCCGACCTCTACCGGCTGCGCCGCTCCGACCTGGTGCCCGTCACCCACATCGACGACATCGTGTGGGCCGACGGGAAGCTGCGCGTGAGCGGCTTCGCCTACCTGGCGGGCCTGTCGGTGCGCAGCCGCAGGTTCAACCGGGCGACGGTGGTGCTGCGCGGGCCGCGCTGGCTGCCGCCGATCCGCCTGCGCACCCGCCGCGTCCTGGCCCCCGAGGCCACGCACGGCGCGCGCGAGCCGGGCTGCAACTACGACTGGTCGGGCTTCACCGCCGAGCTGAGCCCGTGGCCGCTGCGCTGGCGCGGCGCCGTGCGCGGCGTGGTGTCCGGCGTGCGCCGCCGCATGCGGCACCGCCCCTCCGTGCCCGACGCCACGACGTGGCGGGCCGAGATCGTGTTCTGGAGCCGGGGCGCGCGGGCCACGGGCCTGCTGCGCGGCTCCTCGATCGGCCGTCCCGAGCGGCCCGCCGGGCTCAAGCTGAAGCCCGGCTGGTGGGTCAGGCCGGTCTGGACCTCCGACCGGGCGTTGCAGGTCGTGCTCCAGCCCAACAGGGCCGAGCTGACCGGCGTGACGCTCGACGGCGACCGGCTGGAGCTGAAGATCTTCCTGCCCGGCAGGCAGGTCACCAAGGGCCACGCCCGGCTGGGCGGCCACCGCATCGCGGCCGAGTTCACCCCGTCGGGCGACGGCACTCAGGTCGTGGTCGGCCTGGCGGTGCCCGCGCTGCTCCAGGAGAAGGACGGCAGGCGGCTCTGGGTCGAGCCCAAGGGCGACCCGGCGGCCTCCGTCATGCTGGCCGACCTGGTGGAGACCCGCACGCCGGTGGGCGACCGCGAGATCACCGTGCTCGGCGACCGCCGCGACCGCGTCGTCGTCTCCGCCCACCGCATCCGCCCCGTGATCACCTCGGCGGTCTGGGAGGGCCCGGCGCTGCTCCTGCGCGGCCACTACCCCGACGCCCCCGGCCCGCGCACGCTCACGCTGCGCCACCGGACGGGGCTGTCGTACCTGCTGCCGATGGAGCGCTCCGGCGAGGAGTTCTCCGTACGCGTGGAGCCCGCGTCCATGGACCGCTTCGGCGAGCCCGTGCCGCTGGCCTCCGGCACGTGGAACCTGTCGCTGCGGCACCCGTCCGGCGAGATCGTCCCGCTGCGCATGGACCACGCGGCGCTGGCCGGCCTCGACGAGGAGCCGCGCACGCTCGGCGGCCACGTCTTCCGCATGATCTCGACCCGTTTCGACGTGCCGGTGATCACCGTGGAGGAGAACAGGCCCGCCGAGGAGCGCGGCGTCGCCGGCACCCACGTCCTGCGCCGCGTCTTCTACCCGGCCCAGCGCACCGAGCCGCTGCGCGACTCGACCGTCTACGTCGTCAACGACGGCCGCCACTACTCCGACAGCGTCCGCGCCGTCTACGAGGAGCGGCTGCGCAGGGGCGACGACCGCGAGCACATCTGGATCGTCAAGGACGGCGCCTTCGTGCCGCCGGGCGGCGCCACCGTCGTGCGCGCGGGCAGCCGCGAGCACCACGAGGCGCTGGCCCGTTCCCGCCACATCGTCACCAACTCCTTCCTGCCCGCCTGGTTCCGGGCGCGCGAGGACCAGGTGGTGCTGCAGACGTGGCACGGCACCCCGGCCAAGCTCATCGGCAACGACCAGCCGCACATGCAGCGCGACCCCCGGCCGCCGATCTGGCACCGCCAGGCGGCCGAGGTGCGCGGCTGGGACCTGCTGCTGTCGCAGTCGCCCTGGGCGACGCCGGTGCTGCGCAAGGCGTTCGGCTACAAGGGCGAGATCCTGGAGAGCGGCCTGCCGCGCAACGACGTGCTCAACTCGCCCGACCGCGACGCGCTCGCGGCGGCGGTGCGCGAGCGGCTGGGGCTGGCCGAGGGCAAGCGCGTGGTGCTGTACGCGCCCACGTGGCGCGACTACGACCGCAAGAACGCCATGGTCAAGCTGGACCTCGCCAAGGCCCGCGAGGCGCTGGGCGCCGACCACGAGATCCTGGTACGCGCCCACCCGATGCAGGCCATGCCCGCCGTGCCCGACATCGCCCGCGATGTCACCACCTACCCTGACCTCGCCGACCTGCTGCTGGTGGCCGACGTCCTGGTGACCGACTACTCCTCGGTCATGTTCGACTTCGCCGCCACCGGCAAGCCGATCGTCCTGTACGGCTACGACCTGGCCAAGTACTCCTCGAAGCGAGGCCTCTACCTCGACCTGCCCGAGCAGGCGCCCGGGCCGTTGCTGTCGACCTCGGCCGAGGTGGTGGAGGCGCTGCGCTCGATCGACGAGGTGGCGGCGGCGCACGCGGACCGCTACGACGCCTTCCGCGCCACGTTCGCCCCCAGGGACGACGGCAAGGCCACGGCCCGCGTGGTGGACCGCCTCTTCTCCTGATCCCGCGGGCTGCCGCCGGGGTCAGAAGAGGTCGGGGAGGTTTCCCGGCAGCGGGTAGATCTTCTTGGGGTCGTACTCGTACAGGAAGCTCAGATCCGAGCTCTTGAGCACGATGTCGTCGGGCAGGCTCTCGGCGTAGGCGTACAGCAGCGCCGAGATGCTGGTCCCGCAGGCGAGGTCGCCGTTGCCGATCAGCTTGCGGACGCCGGCGAGCGGCACCCACTCCACCCGCTCCGCCTCCCACGGATGGGCCGGCGCCCCGACGCGGGTCGCGGAGTCGGCCCGGTAGATGTGGTTCAGCCCGTCGGAGAACCCGTTGCCGGGCTGCACCGCGAGCAGCGGCCGCAGGGCGCCCGGGCGCCAGCCGGTCTCCTCCTCGACCTCCCGCGCCGCCGCGTCCACGGGCAGCTCGCCCTCGTCCACCTGCCCGAGCGGGATCTCCCACCCCCAGGTGTCGGTGATGAAGCGATGCCGCCAGATCAGCAGCACCCGGTTGTCCTCGTCGGTGACGACGGCTCCCGCGCCCGGCGCCGTACGGACGAGGCGGTGGTCGAGATGGCGCCCGTCGGGCAACTCCACGTCCGCGATCCGCACGTCGAGCCACGGGTCGAGGTAGACGGACCGTTCGGAGTGGACCTGCCAGCGCATGCGATCAACCCCCGCACCGGAAAATGTTGACCCTACGTTACAAGCCGGCACGTTCCGTAGGTGACCGGATCGCCGAAGTCACTTGCGCAGCTCGACCTCCAGGGTCAGCGGCGTCTGCCGGATCTCGTGCGCGCCGAAGCCGGCCTTCGAGACGAGCGCCTCGAACTCGGCCTTGGTGTACGCCCGCCTCGGCAGGAACGACCGCAGCGCGAACCTGGTGAACGCCCTGGACACCACGCCGATCCCCATCCGCGCCACGTCGTCCCGGACGGCCTGCCTGGACACGTCCCTGCGCAGATCGATGATCAGCCCGGTCGCGCCGGGCCTGAGCACCCGCCGCATCTCGCGCAGCGCCCCCGCCGGGTCGGCGAAGTTCTTGAAGGCGGCGCAGCAGATGAGGAAGTCGAAGGTGTCGTCGTTGAACGGCATGGCCGAGGCGTTGCCGAGCCGGAAGTCCACCGGCACGCCGGCGTCGAGGGCCTTGCCCCGGGCGATCGCGATGAACGTCTCGCTGATGTCGAGCCCCGTGACGGTGTAGTCGCCGGTGCCGGCCAGGGCGATCGAGAGGTAGCCGGGGCCGGGGGCGACCTCCAGGACCCTGGCGCCCTTGGGGGCGTGCTGCCGTACCTTGGCGACCTGCTCGTCGTAGCGGGAGGGGGCCTTGCCGTTGCTGGCGTCGTACCAGCGGGCGATCGTGCCCTCCATGCTCATGCCTCTGTAGGCTTTCGTCATGGCCAACACGATATATCGCGTTATCCGCAAGTCAAGATATATCGTGGTATCGGTGAAGCTCCTGGCGAACAAAGTGCCCGGCGTGTCGCAAGAAAATCTGACTTTTGCCTCGATACGGTAGGCGGATCGCTAGGGGAGACCGGGCAAGTCGGCACGATCTACCCCTGTGGTCTGGTGGAATCTAGTGCTGTGAGTGCTCAGACCTGGCGGTTGGTGCGGCGCGGCAGCGGGGGGCCCGATGTGCCCCCTGTGCTCGATGAGCATCAGCGTGCCGTGGTCGGGCACCGGAGCGGCCCGCTCCTCGTTCTCGCAGGTCCTGGCACCGGCAAGACGACCACGATCGTGGAGAGCGTGGTCGACAGGATCGAGCGGCGCGGCGTCGACCCCGAGCGCGTGCTGATCCTCACCTTCAGCCGCAAGGCCGCCGAGGAGCTGCGCCGCCGCGTCACCGGCCGCCTGCGCCGCACCACGCGCACGCCGGTGGCCATGACGTTCCACTCCTACGCGTACGCGCTGCTGCGCCGCGAGAGCGTGCTGGCGGGCAAGGCGCTGCCGCGCCTGCTCACCGGCCCCGAGCAGCTTCTGGAGATCCGGCGGCTGCTCCACGGCGAGCTGGAGAACGGCGCCCCCGACTGGCCCCAGTCGCTGCGCGAGCCGCTCAAGACGCGCGGTTTCGCCGAGGAGCTGCGCGACTTCCTGTCCCGCGCCAACGAGCGCGGGCTCGACGCCGAACGGCTGGTCGCGCTCGGCCGGCGGCACGGGCGCGCCGACTGGGTGGCGGCCGGGCGCTTCTCCGAGCGTTACCAGGACCGGTTCGACCTCGCCCCCGAGGAGACCTACGACTACGCCGAGCTGGTCGGCGCCGCCACCGCGCTGCTGGCCAGCGCCGAGATCCGGGAGCGCGAGCGGGCCGCGCACGACGTCGTGTTCGTCGACGAGTACCAGGACACCGACCCGGCGCAGGAGCTGCTGCTGTCCCAGCTCGCCGGCGACGGCCGCGACCTGGTCGCGGTGGGCGACCCCGACCAGTCGATCTACGGGTTCAGGGGCGCCGACGTGCAGGGCATCATGAAGTTCCCCGAGCGGTTCAGGACGCTCGACGGCCGGGAGGCGCCGGTGCTGGCGCTGCGCGTGTGCCGCAGGAGCGGCGCCGACCTGCTGGAGGCCTCCCGCCGGGTGGCCGCCAGGCTGCCCGTCGGGCCGGCGCCGACGCGGGAGCCCGGCCAGGACCCTGACGACTGGCCCGACCATCGGCCCGACCATCGGCACGGCCACCGCGACCTCGTCGCGCCGCCGGACGCCGATCCGGGCGACGTGCGCGTGCTGCTGGCCGACAGCACCAGCCAGGAGGCCGCGATCGTGGCCGACACGCTGCGCCGGGCCCACCTGATCGACGGGGTGCCGTGGCACCGGATGGCGGTGCTGGTCCGCTCGGCCAGGCGGCAGGTGCCGCTGCTGCGGCGGGCGCTGACCAACGCCGGCGTGCCGACGATGATCGCCGGTGACGAGGTGCCGATCGCGCAGGAGCCGGGCGTGCGGCCGCTGCTCACGATGCTGCGGGTGGCGCTTGATCCGTCAGAGCTCGACGAGGGCACCGCCGAGGAGCTGCTGACGGGCCCGCTCGGGGGCACCGACATGATCGGCGTACGCCGCCTCCGCCGCGCACTCAAGATCGCCGAGAACGAGGCCATGGGCGTGGCCGCCGACGAGGCGACCGCGCCTAGCGAACCGGCCGAGGCGACCGCGCCAGGCGAACCGGCCGAGGCGACCGCCCCAGGCGAACCGGCCGAGGCGGGCAATCCTGGCGATTCCGCCGAGGCAGGCGCCCCGGCCGAACCCGCCGAGGAGGTGGACGGGCTGCCGTTCAAGGCGCGCTCGTCCGGCGAGCTGCTCGTCGCCGCCATCAAGGACATCCGCGAGCTGACCCGCGTCGAGCCGCACGTCGCGCTCCCCGCCGAGCGCGTGGCCAGGCTGCTGGCCGCCGCCCGCGAGGCCGTGCACCAGGACGGCACCGCCGAAGACCTCCTGTGGACGATCTGGGACGCGAGCGGCCTGGCCCGCCGCTGGAGCGAGCAGAGCCTGTCCGGCGGCCCCAGAGGCGCCCAGGCCGACCGCGACCTCGACGCCGTGGTGGCGCTGTTCGACCACGCGGCCAGGTTCGTGGACCGGATGCCCATGGCGGGGCCCGAGGTGTTCATCGACGACCTGGCGGCCCAGGAGATCCCCGGCGACACGCTGGCCGACCGGGCACCTGACGGCGACGCCGTACGCGTGCTGACCGCCCACCGCTCCAAGGGCCTCGAATGGGACGTCGTGGTCGTGGCGGGCGTCCAGGAGGGCGTCTGGCCGGACCTGCGCCTGCGCGGCTCGCTGCTGGGTGTGGAGGACCTCATCGAGACGGTCGAGGGCGGCGAGCCGAACAGGACCTCGCTGGTCTCCAAGATGCTGGCGGAGGAGCGCAGGCTCTTCTACGTGGCCGCCACCAGGGCCAGGCGCAGGCTGGTGATCACGGCGGTGGGCGGCGAGGACACCGATGAGCGCCCGTCCAGGTTCCTGTCGGAGCTGATGCCCGGCGCGGTGGAGTCGGCCACGGTCGACGACCGGGCCCGCTGGCTGAACATGCCCGCGCTCGTGGCCGACCTGCGCAGCGCGGTGACCGATCCGACCAAGCCGCGCCGGGTCAGGCACGAGGCGGCGCGGCAGCTCGCCCGCCTGGCCGCCGCCGGCGTGCAGGGCGCCCACCCCAACGACTGGTACGCGCTCACCCCGATCTCCGACGACCGCCCCCTGAGCTGGCCGGACGGCGTCGTCAGCATCTCCCCGTCGGCGGTGGAGAGCTTCACCAAGTGCGGCCTGCGCTGGCTGCTGGAGACGGCGGTCGGCGCGGCGGGCACCAGCACCGCCCAGGGCCTGGGCAACATCATCCACGCCCTGGCCGTGCTGGCGGCCACCGACCTGCCCAGCGAGGACCTGCTGGGCGACCGCCTCGACCAGATCTGGAACGACCTGGACTTCGGCGGCGTCTGGTACAACCGCAAGCAGCGCCAGGTGGCCGAGCAGATGATCGGCAAGTTCCTGCGCTGGCACAAGGAGAACCCGCGCGAGCTGGTGGCCCTGGAGGAGGCGTTCACGGCGATGGTGTCGGAGGGCGTCCAGATCAAGGGCCGCGTCGACCGGGTGGAGCGCGACTCCGACAACCGCGCGGTGATCATCGACCTCAAGACGGGCGGCTCCAAGCCGAAGGCGGGCGACCTCGACCGCCATCCGCAGCTCGGCGTCTACCAGCTCGCCGCGCTGCTGGGCGCGTTCGCCCGGCACGGCATGACCGAGCCGGGCGGTGCCGCGCTGGTGCAGCTCGGCAAGGCGGCGGGCAAGAACGACGCGCTGGAGCAGTCGCAGGGCGCGCTGGGTGACGACAAGGACCCCGGCTGGGCCAAGGACCTGGTCGACACCGTGGCGATCGGCATGTCGGGCCCGTTCTTCCAGGCCAAGGTCAACGACGGCTGCCGCACCTGCGCGGCCAGGGCGAGCTGCCCGGTCAACGACAACGGGGGCCAGGTGTGCTGACGCCCGCCGAACTCGCCGGCAAGCTCGGCATCCTCCCGCCCACCCCCGAGCAGGCGACGGTCATCGAGGCCCCGCTGGAGCCGATGGTCGTCATGGCCGGGGCCGGCTCGGGCAAGAGCGAGACCATGGCCGGCCGCGTGGTCTGGCTGGTCGCCAACGGCCTGGTCAAGCCGGAGAACGTGCTGGGCCTGACGTTCACCAGGAAGGCCGCCGCCGAGCTGGCCACCAGGGTCCGGGAGCGGCTCAACGGCCTGGCCGAGGCCGGGCTGGTCGAGCCGGGCGCGCTCGACAACGAGCCCACCGTGTCCACCTACCACGCCTACGCCGCCCGCCTGGTCACCGACCACGCGCTGCGCGAGGGCCTGGAGCCCACCATGCGCCTGGTCACGCCCGCCGTGTCGTGGCAGCTCGCCTCGCGGGTGGTGGCGATGTACGACGGGCCGATGGACAAGATCGAGCTGGGCCCGCCCTCGGTCACCGCCGCGCTGCTGGAGCTGGCGGGCGAGCTGTCGGAGCACCTGCGCTCGCCCGCCGACGTACGGCGCGTGGGGGAGTGGCTGGAGGCCAGGCACGCCGCGCTCCCGGGCAGGACGACGCTGGCCCAGCGCAAGCCGCTGAGCGTGCACTCGGCCAGGGAGCAGCTGCTGCCCCTGGTGGAGCGGTACGAGCGGCTCAAGCGCGGCCGCGAGGTCATCGACTACGGCGACCAGATGTCGCTGGCCGCCAGGATCGCCGCGAACCACAAGGAGGTCGGCGAGATCGAGCGGGGCCGTTACTCGGTGGTCCTGCTCGACGAGTACCAGGACACCAGCCACGCCCAGCTCGTCCTGCTGCGCTCGCTCTACGGCGGCGGCCACCCGGTCACCGCCGTCGGCGACCCGTGCCAGTCGATCTACGGCTGGCGCGGCGCCTCGGCGGGCAACCTGCGCCGCTTCCCGCAGGACTTCCGCACGGCCACCGGCGACCCGGCCCCGGTCCGCCAGCTCAGCGTCAGCTTCCGCAACGGCGACCGCGTGCTCGACGTGGCCGCCCGCGTCCAGCTCCCGCTGCGCATGGAGGCCCGCGAGGTCCCCGTGCTGGTCCCCGGCGCGAACCGGGTCGAGCGCGGCCGCGTCACCTGCGCCTTCCACGAGACCGCCGAGGACGAGGCCAAGTGGATCGCCGAGGGCGTCTTCAGGCTCCTCGGCCAGGAGACCGCGCCCGACGGCCTGCCCTGGGGCGAGAAGGAGCGCAAGAAGACCCTCGCGTTGCAGCCCCAGGACGTCGCCATCCTGGCCCGCAAGCGCTCGCAGTTCCCCGCCATCCGCAGGGCGCTGGAGGAGCGCGACATCCCGGTCGAGGTGGTGGGCCTGGGCGGCCTGCTGACCGTGCCCGAGGTGAACGACATCGTGGCCACCCTCCGCGTCCTTTACGACCCCACGGCGGGCGACGCGCTGGCCAGGCTGCTGGCCGGGCCCCGCTGGCGGATCGGCCCCGCCGACCTCCGAGTGCTGGGCGAGCACGCCCGCACGCTGGCCCGCGAGCTGAGCGAGAGCCACCGCGAGGACGACCCGCTCGACCAGGTGGTGGCCGACCTGGCGGAGGAGCGAGGCAGCCTGGTGGACGCGCTGGACGAGCTGCCCGACAGGGAGGAGTGGCTGGAGCCGTTCTCGCCGCTGGCCCGCACGAGGCTGGTGGCGCTCGCCCAGGAGCTGCGGCACCTGCGCGCGCACACCGCGCAGCCGCTGCCCGACCTGATCAGCGAGGTGGAGCGCAGGCTCGGCCTGGACATCGAGGTGGCGGCGCGCAGCGGCACGGTGGGGGCGTTCGCGGCGCGGGCCGACCTCGACGCGTTCCTCGACGCGGCCTCCAGGTTCGCGGGCGACGCGGAGGATCCGACGCTGGGGGCGTTCCTGGCCTACCTTCAGGCGGCGGAGAGCGAGGAGTTCGGCCTGGAGGCGGGCCGGGTCGGCGAGAGCAACAGCGTCAAGCTGATGACCGTGCACGCCTCGAAGGGCCTGGAGTGGCCGGTCGTGGTGGTGCCCGGCCTGTCGCAGCTCGTGAGCTCGAAGGGCACGATCGCGACCGGCAGCATCTTCCCCGCCACGCCGGTGATGAACAGCCGGTGGACGGAGAACCCGCGCAAGCTCCCGTACGCGCTGCGCGGCGACGCCGCCGACCTGCCCCGGCTGGGCGGGCTGAGCAAGGAGGAGCTGGCGGCGTTCGACGAGCACTGCCGCGAGCGGGACCTGATGGAGGAGCGCAGGCTGGCGTACGTGGCCGTGACGCGCGCCCACTACCACCTGATCGCCTCCGGTTACCGCTGGGGCAGCGCGACCAAGCCGCTGGAGCCGTCCGACTTCCTGCTGGAGATCCGCGACACCGCCGACCGCATCTCATTCTGGGCGGACGACCTCGCGGAGGGCGCCACGAACCCGCTGCTGGCCGAGCCCGCCGAGGCCACCTGGCCGGTCGAGCCCGAGGGGCTGCGCTACGAGTCGGTGCTCGACGGCGCCCGCCTGGTCGAGGACGCGCTGGCGGGCACGCTCGGGCCGTACGAGGACGAGCCGGTCAAGGCGTACGAGGAGGAGCGGCTGCGGGCCTGGCAGCGTGACACGGACCTGCTGCTGCGCGAGCGGGAGCTGCACCGGCGCAAGCCCGCCACCACGGTCGAGCTGCCGATGAAGCTGACCGTGTCGTCGCTGGTCACGCTGGCCGCCGACCCGCGCGAGCTGGCCCGCAGGATCCGCCGTCCCGTGCCGAAGAAGCCCGCGCCGCTGGCCCGCCGGGGCACCTCGTTCCACAAGTGGCTGGAGACGCGCTGGGACCAGCAGCGGCTGATCGACGACCTGGAGCTGTACGACGAGGAGCTCGAAGAGGCCGATGTCCGGCTGGCGGAGCTGCAGGAGCGGTTCGAGCAGAGCGAGTGGGCCGACCGGCGGCCGGTGGACCTGGAGGTGCCGTTCGAGACGATGATCGCCGATCGGCTGGTGCGCGGGCGCATGGACGCCGTCTTCGAGCGGCCTGGTGGCGGCTACGAGGTCGTCGACTGGAAGACCGGGCAGCCGCCGAGGGGCAAGAAGGCCACCAGGGCCGCCTCCGTGCAGCTCGCCGCGTACCGGCTGGCCTGGTCGCACCTGGCGGAGGTGCCGCTGGAGGAGGTGGGCGCGGCCTTCCACTACGTCCGCGCCAACCGCACCGTACGCCCGGTGGACCTGCTCGACGCCGCCGGGCTGGTGGAGCTGATCGAGCGGGTCAGGCTCGTAGATGGTGGAACGCCGGCTTCGGGTGCATGAGGAAGTCGTGGTGCGAGATGTTCCAGGCGTAGGCTCCGGCCATCTCGAACACCACGGTGTCTCCCACGCCCACCGAGGTCACGATATTTCGGGCGAAGACGTCTTTCGGGGTGCATAGCTGGCCGACGAGCGTGACCGGCTCGTCGGTGAAGTCCGGCCTGCCGCCCGGCAGCACGGTGAACGGCTGGTCGTGCCCCTTCGTCGCCGGCGTGCGCAGGTGGTGGGTGCCGCCCAGCAGGATCGCGTACGCCTGGCCGCGCACCCGCTTCACGTCCACGACCCTGGTCACGTAGTACCCGCAGTAGACGGTCAGCGCCCGGCCCGGCTCGATCCGCAACCGCCTGCCCCGGCCCAGCCCGGCCAGCCCGCTGCCGTACGCCTCCCAGTCGAAGCGGGACCAGGGCGACTCGTACGACACCGCCATCCCGCCGCCGAGGTTGACCTCCTCGTAGGGGTTGTCCAGCAACCGCCGCGCCAGCCCCAGCAACTGCTCCGCGTCGAGCCCGCTGGCCAGGTGGGTGTGCAGGCCGCGCAGCCGTACGCGGTCGCCGAACAGCGGCAGGCACTCGGCCACGCCGTTTTCGTCCATCCCGAACGGCCCGCTCATCGTCAGCGCCGCGCCCTCGACCGGCAGGTCCGGGTTGAGCCTGAGCAGCACGTCGGCCTCCAGCCCGGTGGCGAGCAGGCGGCGCAGCTCGTTCGGGGACTCGACGTGCAGGCGGTGGTGCGGCAGGCGCAGCTCGGCGTCCGTCTTGCCGGGCCCGCCCAGCGCCACCTTCGCGCCCGGGAACAGTCCGGTGACGTGCGCGTGCTCGCCCGCCGACGACACCTCGAACCCGTCCACGTGCCCGGCCAGCACCCTCAGTACCTCGGCGTCGGGGTTGGCCTTGACCGCGTAGTACAGCTCGACGGCGCCCAGCGCGCGCCGCACGGACGCGACGTGCTCGTCCAGCGCGGGCAGGTCGTAGAGGTAGGCGGGCACCCCGGGCAGGGCCGCGGCTGCCGCCAGGACGCGGGGATCGATCGCGGCGGAGGCCGGGACGCGGGGGCCGGTCATGCGAGCGGGTTCGCGATCGGGACGTAACCGGCGGCGCGGTCGGCCGCTCTGGCCCAGCGCACGCCCAGGTTCGCCTTGGCGGGCAGCGGCGCGCCGGCCAGCAGGTCCGACAGCGGCAGCGGCCACCCCAGCCCCGCCGCCTGCCGGTCGAACAGGTCCCTGGCGGTCCGCCACAACTCGCGCAGCAGCTGGTCGTCCGTGCCCGCGAGCGTGGCGGCGATCTCGGTGAGGTGGTTGACGAGCAGGCAGTACACCACGCGCGCCCAGCCGCGCTCGGCGTCGTAGGTGAACGCGCGCGCCACCTCGGGCTGCAGCCCGCCGAGGTCGTGGCGCCCCGCGACGAGCTTGGTGCCCTCCAGATCGCGGAAGACGGCCTCCACGGGCAGGCCGTCGCCGTCCAGCCCGACCAGGACGTTCTGCAGATGGGGCTCCAGCACCACGCCGTGCGCGAAGTACAGCTCCAGGACCGGCAGCGCGACCACCTCGACGTACGAGCGCCACCACGTCACCGGGTCGGGCGCCTTCACCTCCAGGGCCAGGGCGCCGGCCAGGATCGGGGTGACGCTGGCGGAGCAGACGGCCCAGGGGCTCTGCCTGACGATCACGCCCAGGCCCTCGTGCAGCCTGCGCCCGGACGCGGCCGACCGGTACCCGGGCTCGGGGAGCCAGCGAGTCGCGGGGTGCTTGACGGAGATCTCGGCGAAGATCGGCCTGAGCCGCTCGGTGAGCTCCACGGCCCCGGCCAGCTCGTACCAGGCGTTCTTCCGTACGCAGTTGGTGATCCGCACGTCCAGGGAGAACTTCAGGCAGACCTCCGCCTCCGGCACGTACACCGTCCGGACCGACGACGTCGGCACCACGGTCGGCCCCGGCCCCAGGTCGATCAGCTCGCTCCCGAGCACCGGCCCCAGCAGCCGGAGCTGCCACGGATGCGCCGGCAGCACCCGGTAACCGCCGGGCCCGCGCCCCATGCCGTCCAGCGCCGACGCGTCGCCGCCCTCGGCCACCGCGTCCTCCGGCACGCCGAGCAGCCGGACGGGGAACCGGGCGTGCGCCTCGGGCGCGTACGCCAGCCAGCCGTCCCCGCCCCGCGCCTTGGGGCTGGGATGGAACGGGTGCCCGTACACCAGCGCCTGCTCCGAGGCCAGCCACGGATCGGCGGGCGGCACAGCCGCGGCCCTGGCCCGCAGAATGGCCGCCACCGCGTCCCTGCTGGCCGCCACCTGCTCGGCGAACTCCCCGTTGTACCCCTGCGCCCCGCCGTGCGCCTCCACCCCGCCTCGCACCGGTGGCCCGCCGGGGACCTCCACCAGCCCGCCCTGCCCCTGCAGTTCTGTCTCGACCAGGCGGACCAGCTCGTCGGCCGTCAGCGGCCGCCACGCGCCGGCCTCCAGCCGCTCGGGCGGGCCGTCGAAGCGCAGCGCCGCCCCGCCATGGGTACGGGCCCGCAGCAGCGTGCCCGCCACCCGCAGCAGCAGGTACGGCGGAGCCGGCCACACCAGGCCACGCGGCCCGGCCACCTCCCGCACGCAGCAGCGCAGCAGGCCCGCCAGCGTCGCCTGCTCGGCAGGGCCGGAAGGCGCGTCGATGGCCAGTCCGTGCATGTTCAGGCTCTCCTCAGGTAGTTCGGCCCGCTGGTGCCGTAGAACTTGTTGACGTCGCGCGCCCCGGAACGTTCCTTCGAGACGAGCGTGCCAGCGGTGATCATGGACTTGCCGGTCAGCCTGGCCGCGTCGAGCGTCCTGGCGCGCAGGAGCCTGGCCATGGGGTCGTCGCCGTACTCGTCGAGCGCTTCGGCCAGCGTGTCCCGCAGCAGCGCGGCGGCCCGGTCGTGCGGCAGCGCGCCGAACACCACGGCGGCGGCCGCCAGGTGCAGCGTGATGGTCACGAAGACGTCGGCCAGGGCGTGGGGGTCGTCGTTCAGCATGCGCTCGTCCGCGAACTCCGGCACCGCGACCCCCGCGGCCCGCAGCCTCGACGGGGAGGCCAGCAGCCCGTCGTTGTCCTTGACCAGCAGCTTGAGCCGGTCGCCCTGGAAGAGCAGCGCCAGGTTCTGCTGGTGCGCCTCGAGCGCGACGCCGTAGCGCACGAACAGCCGTACGTTCCACCGCAACAGCAGCCGCAGATAACCGGGCAGCACGTCACCCAGCTCGTCGAGCACACCGGGAACGGCCAGCGCGGCCACCGGCACGATCCTCCCCTCGGGCAGCCGCCGCACCATCCAGGCGAGGTACTCGTGCCCGGCGTCCGCGTACGTCTGCTCGTCGGCGAGCACCACGTCGGGCCCGGCCAGCTCCCGCAGCAGCAACTCGGCCCTGGCGCCGTCGGCCAGCGTCCCCGGCTTGATCGACCGCCGGTTCCTGGCACCCAGGGTGCTGATCGGCAGCGGCAGCTTGAGATGCAGCCGCGGCCCGACCTCCACGGTCCGCATGGACAACGTCGGCTGTACTGTCACCGCCGCCTCGTCCAGCACCCGCACCCCGTCGATCTTCCGCACCTCGTCCACGGCCAGCGGATGCACGGGGAACAACACCTCATCGGCGTCCGCGAGGCTGTGCGCCGTGGGGCTGCGCGCCTTCGCGGACGCGCCGGCCCAACCCGGCGCCGCGTCGGCGGGTAGGTGTACGGCGGAGCCCGGCGCGAGCGCCCGCCGCGGAACCACCGCCCACCGCAACTCGAACGACCCCCCGAACTCCGGCGCGTAGGCCAGCAGTTCGGCCTCCGACAACCCCACCCGAGCCCGCGAAGTCGGATAAACAGGATGATCCACAGCAGCGGCCAGCACCTCGTACGAGCCCTCCGGCACAGCCGCCTTCCGCTCGTCGAACAACTCCAAGGCCCCCAGCGCCGCCACACACTCCTCGAAGAACGCCGCCACCCCCTGGGCGTCCTCGCCCGGGGAGACCTCGACCAGCGTCTCCAGCACCTGCTCCAGCCCCAGCCGCTCCTCCGCCGCCACCACGAAGTCCTGGAACAACACCCCCGGCGCGAGCCGCACCCACCGCCCATCGGCCAGCGGCAGCCCCACCCCGTCCTTGGTCCGGGTGACGCGGGAGGCCAGCCCGCCGTAGTCCTCGCGCAACAGCGCGTCCAGCACCCGAGCGGCCAGGTAGGCCTCCCGCGACCTCATTCGACCACCCACGGCCGCGCGGCCCGGAACTCCTCGACCACGGCGTCCACCCGCTCCCGGGACGGCCCGACGGCCCGCACCACGCCGAGGTAGTCACGGTTGGTACGGGTCAGGGTGACAACGTCCCCAACGGCCCGCAGCGGCCGGTGCCACAGCCGTACGTCCTCCAGGACCACGGACTCGTGCCCGGGCGCGCTCTTGACGACCCCGGCCCGATCGGCGACCACGCTGACCGCAGCCCCGAAGCGGGAAACCTCCGGAACGGCAGGCACCCGCGCCCCCAGATGCACCCCCAGGATCCACTCGAACACCGGCACCCCGAGCACGTCCCCCAGCAGGAAGTCGCAGTGATCGCCGATCACCCGGTAGTTCACCTCGACGATCCGCGGCCCACCGGCGGTGACCACGTACTCGGTGTGACAGGCCCCGAACCCGACCCCCAGCGCCCGCAACGCCCCCAGCACATGCTGCTGTGACCCGTCGGAAGGAGCCCAGTCCAGCCGCTCCTCGACGAAGTACGGCAACGCCCCCAGCGTCGTCTCGAACCCGCCGAGCACCCGCAGCCCGCCCTCGTCCCCCAGCGTCTCCAGCGTCCGCAGCGGCCCTTCGAGGTACTCCTCCACGACCAGGGACTCGCCGGGCCGCCGCCGCCTCACCTCGGCCACGGCCCGCTCCAGCCCGCTCTCGACCAGCATCACGTCCTCGCTGGCCACCCCCTCGCGGGGCTTGAGCACCACGGGGTACGGCACCTGCGACGGCACCGGATCGCCGGGCCCGAGCCGTACGGAGAAGACCTGCTCGACCCCCGCCTCCCGCAGCCTGCGCCGCATCAGGAACTTGTTCTTCGCCGCCGCGCACGCCCGCCAGTCCTTGCCCGGCAGCCCGAAGTAGTCCGCGGCCAGCGCGGTCTCGGTCTGCAGGTGGTCGGAGTTGGAGAAGATCGCGTCCGGCCTGCCGAGGTGTTCGATGGTGTCGATCAGCGCGCGCGGGTCGCGCACGTCGCACGGCACCGCGGACGGATGCCGCTCGGGCCGGTCGGTGAGGATGGTCACCTCGCAGCCGAGCGCCCGGGCCGCAGGCAGGAAGCCGTCCGTCACGGAATCGGTTGGTTTGAGCGCGGTCAGGTAGAGCCGCAACGCGAAGGCACCCCCGAAGAATCAGGTAAGGCTAACCTAACCCGTCGAATCTTAGCCCTTCAGAGATCACCACGGCGCGCGGATACCGTAAACACCGGCTAACTGCGAGGTCATAGGATGACATGGGACTCAGGAGGGGGCGGCACCAGTGGAGACCGCGGAAGAGCAACTCATCGGCCCGCTACTGCTTGCGCGGGGGACCATCGACCGATCCTCGGCGTTGCGGGCCGACGATCGGTGGCTGGAGCGGGCCTGGGCGGATCCCGCGACCAAGGTGCTGGTGATCGACAACGGTCACACGCTCGTGCGGCGGGTGGGTGACGACGTGCAGGCGGTGCTGTTCACGCCCGCCGACGCACCTCCCGGTGAGCGCTACCTCCTGGGCGTCGAGGACGGCGTCGCCTACTTCGCCGTCGCCGCGCCGCTGCCCGGCCTGCCCAAGGGCGACATCAACGGCCGCGTGACGATCCCGATGTCGCTGCGCGACACGCCGGAGGGGGAGCCGGTGGCGGCCGGGCTGCGCCAGGTCGGCGGCCTGCTCGGCGACCGCGACGCGGGCCTGCTGGTCTACGCCGTCGCGCTGGAGGCGTGGCACGCCACCCACGAGTTCTGCCCGCGCTGCGGCACGCGCACCGCGGTGCAGGCCGGCGGTCACATCCGGGTGTGCCCGAAGGACTCCAGCCAGCACTTCCCACGCGTCGACCCCGCGGTGATCATGCTGATCCGCGACGAAGCCGACCGCTGCCTGCTGGCCCGCGGGCCGCAGTGGCCGGAGGGGCGGCTGTCGATCCTGGCGGGGTTCGTGGAGCCGGGGGAGTCGCTGGAGGCGGCCGTCGTGCGCGAGGTGGCCGAGGAGGTCGGCATCGCCGTCACCAGCCCGCGCTACCTCGGCAGCCAGCCCTGGCCGTTCCCGCGCAGCCTCATGCTGGGCTTCTTCGCCGAGGCCGTGACCACCACGCTCACGCCCGACGCCGAGGAGATCGCCGAGGCGCACTGGTTCTCGCGGGAGGAGCTGGCGCGGGCGCTGGAGTCGGGGGAGCTGCGCCTGCCGCCGCCCGTCTCGATCGCTCGCCGCCTGATCGAGACCTGGTACGGCGGCGAGCTCGTCGGCGACTGGTGATCAGGCTGCTCCGAGCAGCGCCTTGACCTCGAGGGCGGAGGGGTTCGTCCGGACCACGCGCCCCTTGGGCGTCTCGATCACGACGGTCGGCACGACCTGGTTGCCGTTGTTGACGCTCATCACGAACTCCGCCGCCGACTGGTCACGCTCGATGTCGATGTCGTCGAAGCTGATGCCCTCGCGGGTGAGCTGGGCCTTGAGCCGCTTACATGGGCCGCACCACGTGGTGCTGTAGACCGTGAGCGCCATCTTGGGACATCCCTCCAAGGTCAGGTAACGGGCGATCCGTGCAACAACGCGCAGCGCCCGTCTAATCCCGGATTACCCGATTCGAGCGGCGATCCACGCCTGCACCCGCTCGGCCACGCCCGGCTCCCGGTAGAGCGGCGAGCTGTGGTTCGTGCCCGGCTGCGTGAACACCGACACCTGCACCCCCACCTGCCCGAGCATCTGCTTGAGCAACTGGCTCTGCACCGGCGGCACGAACTCGTTCTCGGAGTGGATGGTCAGCATCGGGGCGTCGTTACGGCTGGCGTGCCAGGCCACCTCCATGCTCGCCCAGATGCGCGAGCACTTGCCCTTGGGCGCGCAGCCGCCGGCCAGCTTGATCGCGGCCGTGCGCAGCTTGCGCTTGCTGGCGTTGTCGCTCTTCTCGCCGTCGGAGTACGCGCGCAGCGGCGAGATGATCGGCGAGAGCCCCACCACGCCCTTGAGCCCGCCGATGCCGTCGCCGTACGTGCCCACCGCCGCCGCGATGTGCCCGCCGGCGGAGAAACCCATGAGCACGTAGTTGTTCGCGTCGAACGCGTACCGGTCGGCGTGCTTGCGCGCCGCGGCGATGGCGGCCAGCGCGTCGGTACGCTGCGCGGGCCAGGCCGCGTCACCCGACAGGCGGTAGTTGAGGTTGAAGACCGTGTACCCCAGCTCGGCGTAGCTGCGGGTGATCTCCCTCATGTACTTCTTGTCGCCGCTGGACCACCAGCCGCCGTGGATGAGGAAGATCCCCGGCCGCTGCTGCCCGTCGGGCGTCCACCAGACATCCATGCTCTGGCGCTTGTGCGAGCCGTACTGGACTGTCTCCATCGACAACCCGCCGATGCCCTCGGCGTCTACGGGGTTGTCCACCGTGGGAGCTGGGGTCGGCTCCATGGACGCGCTCGCGGCGACGGGTGTGAGCGCGACGGCAGCGAGCGCCAGAGCGCTCACGGAAACCGCAGTTCGCACGGCCTTCCTTTCCCCCATGCAATGGTCGGGCCCCATTGTGGGGGAAAAGACCAGTTCTTTGCATCTTGTTGACGACTAGCTTACGAACATAGTTCGGCCCCGCATGTTGCCAGAATAAAGTGGTTCTCCGCCAGCGGCTGGGAGGATACACACGTGAACGACGCGGACGACGTACTGATCGGACTCGATCCCGAGCAGCGCGCTGTCGCCGAGGCCGTGCGCGGGCCGGTGTGCGTGCTGGCCGGCGCGGGGACGGGCAAGACCCGGGCGATCACCCACCGCATCGCGTACGCGGTGCGCAGTGGCGTGGTCGACGCGCAGAGCGTGCTGGCTGTGACGTTCACCACGCGCGCGGCGGGAGAGCTGCGCCAGCGGCTGCGCGCGCTCGGCGCGCCCGGGGTGCAGGCCCGCACGTTCCACGCCGCGGCGCTGCGCCAGCTCACCTTCTTCTGGCCGCGCGTGATCGGCGGCACCGCCCCGTCGGTCATCGAGTCCAAGCTGCCCGTCCTCGGCGAGGCGTGCCGCAGCCTGCGGCTCACCCCCGAGCGCTCCGAGCTGCGCGACATCGCCTCCGAGGTCGAGTGGGCCAAGGTCACGCAGATCGGCCCCGAGGACTACGTGGCGGCCGCGACGAAGTACCACCGCACGCCGCCGATCCCGGCCGAGCAGCTCAGCCGCGTCTACGAGGCGTACGAGCGGATCAGGCGCGAGCGCCACCTGGTCGACTTCGAGACCATCCTGGAGCTGACCGCGGCCGTGATGACCGAGCACCAGGAGGTGGCGGCGCAGATCCGCCAGCAGTACCGCTACTTCGTGGTCGACGAGTACCAGGACGTCAACCCGTTGCAGAAGCTGCTGCTCGACACCTGGCTCGGCGGTCGCGACGACGTCTGCGTGGTCGGCGACCCCAACCAGACGATCTACTCCTTCACCGGCGCCAGCCCGCGCTACCTGACCGGGTTCGGGGTGGAACATCCGAACGCGTCCGTCATCAAGCTGGTCCGCGACTACCGCTCCACCCCGCAGGTCGTCGACCTGGCCAACCTGGTGATCGCCAAGGGCCGCTCGCCGCACCGCCTGGAGCTGGTCGCCCAGCGGCCCGACGGGCCCAAGCCGCTCTTCAACGAGTACGACGACGAGCCCGCCGAGGCCGCCGGAGTGGCCAGGGGCATCAGGAAGCTGCTCGACAAGGGCGTGCCCTCGCGCGAGATCGCCGTGCTGTTCCGGGTCAACTCCCAGTCGGAGGCGTACGAGGAGGCCCTGACCAAGGCGGAGATCCCGTACGTGCTGCGCGGCGCCGAGCGCTTCTTCGAACGTCCGGAAGTACGCCAGGCGGTCGTGCTGCTGCGCGGCGCCGCCCGTTCCGCCGCCGGCGAACCCCTGGCCGCGGAGGTCCACAACATCCTGCGCCTCAGTCCCACGCCTCCGGGGGGAGGCAAGGAACGGGAGAAGTGGGAGTCGCTCAAGGCCCTGGCCGACCTGGCCGAGGACATGGCGGCGGAGGGGGCCGACCTGCCCGCGTTCGTCGCCGAGCTGGAGCGCCGCGCCTCCGAGCAGCACGCGCCGCCCGTCGAGGGCGTCACCCTGGCCTCGCTGCACGCCGCCAAGGGCCTGGAGTGGGACGCCGTCTTCCTCGTCGGGGTCACCGACGGCATGCTGCCCATCATCTACGCGGAGACCCCCGACCAGATCGAGGAGGAGCGCCGCCTGCTCTACGTCGGCGTCACGCGGGCCAGGGAGCACCTGTCGATCTCCTGGGCCCTGGCCCGCGCGCCGGGAGGCCGCAAGAGCCGCCGCCCGTCCCGCTTCCTCGACGGCCTCACCGGCCGCGCCGCGTCCCCGCCGCGCCTGGCGCCGCCCACCCGCGAGCGCCGCCAGGTGGCCACGCCGGTGAGCTGCCGCGTGTGCGCCAAGACGCTGGTCAACGCCGCCGAGCAGAAGCTCGGCCGCTGCTCGACCTGCCCCGCCGACTACGACGAGGCGCTGCTCGAACGCCTCAAGGCGTGGCGTACCGCCACGGCCAAGGAGAGCAAGGTGCCGCCGTACGTCATCTTCACCGACGTGACGCTGCAGGCCATCGCCGAGCGCGCGCCGGTCACCGAGCAGGAGCTGCTCTCGATCGCCGGCGTCGGCCGAGTCAAGCTCGACCGGTACGGCGAGGCCGTTCTGTCCCTGTGCCGGGGTTCGTAACGGAGCCGAAACCCGGCCGGGGCATCATCGGACAAACCAGACCCCCTCATGGGGTGGAATGGACGGCACGCCAAACTTGTCCAGGGACCGGTAACCATGAGGGGGAACGTGTCCCGATGACCGGTGACCACGAGGGGGACGCACACGTGAACTCGGCGCTCAAGGAGCTGCTCGATCTGCTCGACCTGGAGCAGATCGAGCTCGACATCTTCCGCGGCAGGAGCCCGGAGGAGCGCATCCAGCGTGTCTTCGGCGGTCAGGTGGCGGCGCAGGCCCTGGTGGCCGCCGGCCGCACGGTCCCCAAGGACAGGAACGTGCACTCGCTGCACGCCTACTTCATCCGCCCGGGCGACCCCTCCATCCCGATCGTCTACAACGTCGAGCGGCTGCGCGACGGGCGGTCGTTCACCACCCGGCGTGTGGTGGCCGTCCAGCACGGCAAGGCCATCTTCACGATGTCCGCCTCGTTCCACGTCTTCGAGGAGGGCGTCTCGCACCAGGCCTCGGTGATGCCCTCGGTGCCCGACCCGGAGACGCTGCCGACGTTCCAGGACCGGATGTACGAGCTCGTCGGCGACCACCCGGAGCTGCGCGAGTGGTTCACCCGCCCCCGGCCGGTGGACGCGCGCTACGCCTCGCCGCTCACGTGGGAGGCGTTCCAGAACCCCGAGCTGCGCAGCGCGCAGACGAACGTGTGGTTCCGCTACCACGCCGACCTGCCCGACGACCCGCTCCTGCACGTGGTGCTGGCCGCGTACGCGTCCGACTTCACGCTGGTCGACACGATACTGCTGGCCCACGGCATGGCCTGGGGCGCCTCGAACGTCATGGGCGCCTCGCTCGACCACGCCATGTGGTTCCACCGCCCCTTCAGGGCCGACGACTGGCTGCTCTATGCTCAGGAGTCACCGTGGTCGGCGGGGGCTCGAGGGCTCGCGCGGGGTGAGATGTACACCGCGTCGGGTGACCTCGTGGTCTCAGTCGTCCAGGAGGCCATGATTCGCCTCACGAATTAGGCGAAATCGCAGGTAGAAAATATGTTGCCCCTTCCCGGCTTCCCGGTTTAGGGTCATGGTCAAGCGAGTCGGACAGGTCTGTTCCGACGATCCAGAGAGAGAAGGTGAGTCCGGGTGATCAGCATTCAGATGTCGGCCACGCAGTGGCTCGCCTTCGCATGCCGCGACTCGGTGAGACTCGCAGATGGGTCCGCCAAGCTGCGGCAGGAGAAGTCTGCCCGTAGCCAGGCCGCCGCCTTCTACGCGCGCGCCCACGTCGGTGTGGCCGCCATGCCAGGCGCTCCTGTCTACGAGGGACGTATCGAACTGCCGGCCAACCAGCTCACCAAGGGTGGACTGTGCGGTCCGCAACCCTGGAGGGATGCTCCGGTCATAACCTGACCGGCACATAGCAGCCTCCAGGCCGCGGATCCGCACACAGGATCCGCGGCCTTCTTGTTTGTCCGTGATCCTCCGACCACCTATGAGGTGCCCGACTAAAGATCAAAGATCGATCGAAGGAGAAGCAGATGGGGGCGAAGACGATCATGGACCTGATCGACGAAGCCAAGATCCCCTGTCGTACCGACCCTGACCTGTGGTTCGCCGAGTCGCCGGAGGACGTCGAGTTCGCCAAGGCACTCTGCGGCGGCTGCCCGATCCAGAAGGCCTGCCTGGCCCGCGCGCTCGAGCGCGAGGAGCCGTGGGGCGTCTGGGGCGGCGAGCTGATCCTCAGGGGAACCGTTGTTCCCCGCAAGCGTCCGCGCGGGCGTCCCCGCAAGCACCCGGTCGCTGCCTGACCGCCATCTCCACCCACGCACCAGAAAGCGAAACAAACCAATGACGACTCGACCGAGCAGGAGCCGAGCAGTGCCGGATCTCATCCATGACCTGGTCAATGACCGAATACAAACCCTCCACCGAGAGGCGGAGGAGCAACGCCTCATCCTGCGCGTCACGCGCGTGCAGCGGGCGCGGCGAGAGGTCAAGCGGGCGAACGACCGCCTGCGCCAGGCCCTGAGCCGCCAGATCTGATCCGGAGATCCTGCCGCCGGCGCAGGATCTCCCGTCAGATCCTTTCCTGAGAGCCGGGCGCACCGAGCGCCCGGCTCTTACCTTTGCTCCCCTTTGCTTCCCTTGCTCCCCAGACCGAGCGCCCGGCCTTTCCGTCGCCGTCCGCACCGCACGACGTGAGCCGCCGCCCCTGCACGGATCCGCTCCTCGCCACCTGACGCCGGCCGCCTTCTCACTTTCCCGGAGACTCGACCGCTGGGTTTCATCCCGCGCTGCCGGGCACCCTCCTACGCCCTCAACCGGCGGGGCTCGCCCCTCGCGACCCCAACGCCACCATCGGCTCCTCCTCCGCGTTCCAGAGCCGCGTCACCATCCACGCGACCCCCACCGCCGCCATCACCAGCCCGCCCAGATAGACCGGCTCCGGCACCACGTTCCGCAGCGACCCGGGCACCATGCCCACCCCGTAGAGCACCACGCCCACCACAGGCATGACCCCGCTCCTGACCGCCGCCACGCTGAACGTCACCACCCCCACCAGCAGAACGGCCGACGTCACCAGGAACGCCCGCCCCGTCCCCCCGGCCAGCAGCTCGCTCACGGTGCCGCCACCCAGGTAGGGAAAGACGAAGTGCAGCGTGTACTCGACCGCGAACGCCCCGGCCAGCCCGGCCGAGTTGAGCACGTACCCGACGAGCCCGAGCGCCCCGGCACGAACCCGGATGAGCAGGTAGATACCGGTGATCGCGAGTAACCCGGTCAGCGCCGCGAACGGTGCGATGGCATGGGTGAACGCTGTCTCGGGCAGCAACCCACCCCGCCGGGCGGCGTTGACGACGAGCAGCCCGGCGCAGGCGAACCCCGCCACCGCCGCGACCCGTTGAACACTCATGGACGAATCCCCTTTCCTTGAACCCATGGCACCCGCCCTCCGGAACCGGACCTCTCACCTCCGGCCGATAAGGCGATAACGCTCGTTATGATGCGCGTTATCGCCCGCTATGGTGAGGGGGTGCCGAGAGCCGTAAGCACCCCGAAAGAACTCGGCGCCCTGCGCCAGGACCTCCTGGACGCGGCCCTGCGCATCCTCCGCGAACAAGGCGCCCCCTCCCTGACCCTCCGCCGCGTCGCGGACGCCGCCGCCACCTCCACCATGGGCATCTACACCTGCTTCGGCAGCCGCGCCGGCCTCCTGGAGGCGGTCTACGAGCACGGCTTCCACCTCCTCCACGAGGCGCTGACCACCTCCCTGAACGGCCACACGGACCCGCCGGCCAGGATCATGGCGATCGCGTACGGCTACAGGCGGTTCGCCCTGACCCACCCGGCCCTGTACGCGCTGATGTTCGAGCGCCCGCTCCCCGACTTCGACCCTTCGCCCGAGCAACGCCACGACGCCCTCCGCCGCTGCTTCGGCCTGCTAGTCGAGGCCACCACGGCAGCGACCCGAGCCGGCCTCATCCGCTCCTCGAACCCGGAGCGCTCCGCCTACCTCGTATGGACCACGATCCACGGCCTCGTCAGCATCGAACTCACCTGCTCGCTCCGCACCCCGCTACCCGGCTGGTTCCTGAACTCGCGCGAGGAAGGCGAGCGCATCCTCACCGACGGCATCCAGGCCCTCCTCGCCGGCCTCACCTGACCAGGCACGGGCACAATGCGCCGACCGGCAGGACACGTGCGAGCATGTGCCCTGCCGGCCGGCCAACGAGCCGCCCACCGCCGGTCACCCATGAGGCCCGTGCGGAAGATCAAACCTGACGGGAACGCCACCGGCGAACAGCCCTGCCCAACCGCCGATCACCCGTGCGCCCCACTCGCGCCCCAAGAGGACCACGAAGGCTCACGCACTCGGTGACGGCGCCATGCACTCAGGGAGACGTGAGACAACGCACGGCGCTCAACTCGACAGGCACACCCTTGAGCGACGGATCCACCGTCGTCGTCACCTCACCCGCCCGCGAGGCCAGACACTCCCCGGCCCGAACCGGATCGACGACGGCACTCGCAGCCGGGGCCACCACGAACACCCCTACGGCAACCAGGGCAGCACCCGCCAGCAGGCGCGCGGATCGGTGCATCTGCATCCCCCCAAGAGAGAGTAACGATTGGCACTCGAATAATTACACATCGTAGTCACCGCCCAACAGTGCCTTCCCAGACTCCGCCCCACCACCGCGCTCTCGCGCACGTGGCCCGGCCACCGTGCCGCCCTGTAACCGAGCCTTCTCACACGCAGCCTGCGACGGTGCCGGCCCCACCACTGTGCGCTCTCGCAGACCGCCCGCCATCGTGCTCTCCCGCACGGGCCTGGCCACAGACGTCTCCCACGCGGCGCCCGGCCACCGTGTACCACCCACCTGCCACTCAGCAGGTGCCGTTCAGCCGATCGCGAGCGGCTGGTCGTCGGGGTCGTCGGCGAAGCCGGGCACCCAGCGGATCACCTCGTCCCGGAAGCGCGCCGTGGTGCCGAGCTGGCAGAGCACGCCGACCCCAGCCGCATGCACGCGGTGGATGAGCACGTACGATGGCGGCAGGTTGAGCTGCCGGATCACGTTGGTGGGGCGGAGGTCGGCGACGCTGGCGGCCTGGGCCTGGAGCCATTCCCGGCTGAACGTGAACTCCTCGACCGCCGTCGGCTCCACGTACGGGGCGAGGAAGGCACGCAGCGCGTCCGGGTCGATCTCGATGTCCTGGCGGATGAACCCCTCCTTGCGCAGGCCCGCCGTGACGGTCTCCATGTCGCCCTGGTTGAAGATGCGGGTGAGCTGGCCGAAGGCCTTGGGGTAGCCGTCGGGCAGCCGGTTGACCGCGCCGAAGTCGAGCACGCCCAGCTTGCCGTTGGCGAGCATGCGGAAGTTGCCCGGGTGCGGGTCGGCGTGGAGCATGCCGACGCGGGCGGGGGAGCAGAACAGGAAGCGTACGAAGAGCAGGCCGGCGCGGTCGCGCTGCTCCTGGGTGCCGTCGGAGATGATGCGCGACAGCGGGGTGCCTTCCATCCACTCGGTGACCAGCACCATCTCGTTGGCCGCCACCACATCGGGGACGTGGAAGTCGGGATCCTCGTGGAACTCGAGGGCGAAGGCGTGCTGGGCCTCGGCCTCTCGCAGGTAGTCGAGCTCCTCCGCGATCCGCTCGCGCAGCTCGCCCAGCAGCGCCTTCATGTCGAGCCCCGGCAGTAGCGCGCCGAACAGCTTGCCCAGCCGGGCGAGCTGGGAGAAGTCGCCGAGCAGGGCCTTGCCCGCCCCCGGATACTGGATCTTGACGGCCACCTCCCTGCCGTCGTGCCACACGGCCTTGTGCACCTGGCCGATCGAGGCCGCCGCCGTCGGCTGATCGTCGAACGACAGGAAGTGCTCCCGCCAGCCGTCACCCAGCTGCTCCGCCAGAACCTTGTGCACCGTCGACACGGGCAGCGGCGGGGCTGACTCCTGGAGCTTGGTCAGCGTGGCGCGATAGGGGCCGGCGATCTCCTGCGGCAGCGCCGCCTCGAAGATGGACAGCGCCTGCCCCAGCTTCATGGCGCCGCCCTTGAGCTCGCCGAGCACCTTGAAGACCTGCTCGGCGGTGCGCTGCTGAACCTCCTGGGCCACCATCTCCGCGGACTTGCCCCCGATGCGCTTGCCCAGCCCAAGGGCGGCGCGACCGGCGAAGCTGAGCGGAAGGGTGGCCAGTTTGGCCGAACGCGTGACAGCACGGCGCGGAAGATCGCTCACACTGATGCGCGGAACCTCGGCGAGATACCGCTTCCCCCCTTCGTGGTCCTTCTGAGCACGTCAGTCGCGGTCAGGTGCCATGACCATTCTTAGCGAATATGGATTGTTTCGCATACAACGACATTGGGGGTGGGCCTTCCAGGAGCGCCTTCTCCAGCGCCAATCAGGGGTTACGTCCATTGTGCCGTTGGTCACAGAGGGCTCCTTGCCGTCGAGGAACGCCAGCGCATGACCGGTCACCTGCGCCGCGACCACGGTCGCGAGGGCGACGTCACAGGCGATCTCCCCCGGCGGATACCCGCCCAACCGGGCCGTGACGATCGGCCAGTACGGGTCGCGATCGCGCCGCGTCAGGTCGAGGCAGTGCAGGCACGCCGTGTCCCCCGGCAGGACCAGCGGCCCCACGGTCCCGTGCCCTTCGAAGGCGGACACCAGCAGGTGGGGGATGCGCAGGGAGTCGAGGTCGTTGACCAGCAACATGTCCAGCGGACCGACCGGGGCCAGGATGACGAGATCCGGCCGGTCCGACTTGTCCCCGAGGCTCGTCCCACCGGCCACCGCCTTGACGGTCGGCCGGCACCGCCCCTCCACCCCGCCGGCCTCCCTCTCCCCACGCCGCCCACCGGGCTGAGCGCCGGAGGGAACACCTCTGCCGGCACCGCCATGACCCGGAGGAGTGGCCGCGCCGGCACCGCGCGAAGGAGCAGCGGCGCGCGCACTCTGCGCGGCCCCCGTACGGCCCCCTTGTGCGTGCGCTGTGCGGGAGCCTTGCGTGGACCCTGCACGGGCGTCCTGTGACGACCCTGTGCGAGCGTCCTGTGGGGACGCTGCGCGGGCGCTTTGTGCGGACGCTGCGCGTGCGCCCTGTGCGGATGCTGTGCAGGCGTCTTGTGGGGACGCTGTGCGGGCGTCTCCCGGGGAAGAGGGGCCGGTGCCCTGCCGTGTGGCCGAGCCTGCGGACTGGGCGCTGGAGGAGCCACCCACGCCCTGCGCAGACATGCCCGAGCGCGCGCTTGGCCGCGGGGCGGCGCCTGTGCGCGCGCTCGGCGATGGAGCGGCACCCGAGCGCGCGCTCGGCGGGCTAGCAGCGCCCGTGCCTCGCGGCGACGACGTGGCGGGCCGGTTGCCGGAGGGGGCCCCGCTGCCCGCATCGCGCGGAGAAATGCCGGTGCCACTACCTGCCCCACGCGAAGGGGCGCCGTTACCGCCATCACGCGGTGAGAGGTTGGTGCTGCGGCCGCTGCCGCGTGGGAGGGCGGTGGGCCGGGGAGTCGCGGCCGTTCCCGTGGCTCTGGTGGCCGCCTGGCCCGCGCTCTGAACGGGGTCGGGGAGGACGCCGGCCGCGTCGAGGGCCTCCCGGTACTCGGCCGCGGTCGGCTCGTCGCTCTCCAGAGGCGGCAGGCCCGCCGACGTGAGCCGTCTGGCGACCGCCACGGCGCCGGCCTCGCGGGCCATGCCCACCTCCGCCCACGTGAGCCCGCCAGGGGTGATGTCCTGCGGCCGCGCCTCGTCCGGGTCGAGGACGCGGATGTGGCCCACGCCGGCGGCGGCGAGCAGGGCGACGACCTGGGCGCCGATGCGGCCCGCGCCGTAGACCCGCACGCGTGACCGCCTGCGGCGCTCGAAGAGGGCGATCATGCCGTCGGGCGCGGTGGAGCCGAGGTCGAGGGCGTTGAGGTCGGGTCTGAGGCGGTCGCGCTCCGCCAGGGGGAGGTCGCGCAGGGAGCCGGGGCCGGTGGCGGCGTCGTGCAGCGCGCCCTGGGCGGCGAGCTGGTCGAGCAGGGAACGGGCGCGGAACTCGTCGAGACCCGCGAGGGCCGCCTCGCGCAGGACGGTCTCCAGGTCGCGGGTGCCGTCGAGGCCCTCGACCCACTCCCGGACGGGTTGGGTCAGGCCGCTCAGCATGACGGCCCGGAGGGGGTGCACGCCGAGCTGCAGGGTGCGCTCGTCGCGGAGGATGTGCCGCAGGGTGGGCTTCACACGTGGCCTCATGGCGGGAAAGGCTTCCATGCCCGGGCAAGATCCCGAGCGGGTTCCGTGGCGGCTGTGGATAACTTCGGAAATGAGGCGCGTCCCTGTGGACAGGAGTAATGATCGGCCGCCCGGTCATATGGGTCGCCGCCGTCATTACGGGCCCATTGATCGTCAACTGGGAAGGTGCCCACGTTACGCTTCCCCGCATGAACGAGCTCTCAGTTGATCGCAATGACGACGGAGTCGTACAGATCACCCTCGACCGCCCCGACATGCGCAACGCGATGACCGACACCATGACGGCCGAATGGCGCGAAACCATGACCGCCCTGGCCGCCGACCGGGACGCCCGCTGCCTGATCGTCACGGGCGCGGGAACCGCCTTCTCCTCCGGCGGCGACCTGTCGTGGATCGGCGAGCGCGGCGCCGAGGCCGTGCCGCGGCTGCGCGAGCGCATGCTGGCCTTCTACCGCACCTGGTTGTCGATCACCGAGCTCGAGATCCCGACCATCGCCGCCGTCAACGGCCCGGCGGTGGGTGCGGGCCTGTGCGTGGCGCTGGCCTGCGACCTCGTGTACGCCGCCGACGACGCCAGGCTGCTGGCCCCGTTCACGACCCTGGGCCTGCACCCGGGCATGGCGGCCACCTACCTCCTGCCGAGGAGGGCGCCGGGCCTGGCCCGGGAGATGCTGCTGGCGGGCCGCACCGTGTCGGGCAAGGAAGCGGCGGATAAAGGCCTGGTAAATCAGAGTTTCCCGAAAAATGGCCTAATGTCGGAAGTGACCGGCATCGCCATGAAGATCGCCCAGAACGCTCCCATTGCCACAAGGCTCACCAAAGTAGCCCTCAACCAAGACCATCAAGGCCTGGAAGCCGCTCTGAGGTGGGAATCCTTGGCCCAGCCCGTGACCATGGCCTCCGCCGACATGATCGAGGGCCTGGCCGCGCATCGGGAAAGGCGCATGCCCAAATTCACCGGCTCTTAATCATCTGACCAGCAGAAACAACGTCCACCCTCTGTGGAATTTCGCCAGTCTCGGCTACCGTGCATATGTGCCCCCCGAGACAGTCGAGGTTCGTCGCAGTTCTCGTCGCCGGCGTACGGTGTCCGCATACCGCGACGGCGACAAGACGATCGTGCTCCTGCCCGCCTGGCTGAGCGGCGAAGACGCGGATGAATGGGTGAGCCGGATGCTGGATCGGCTGGCCGCCAAGGAACGCCGCCGAAGGCCGACCGACGAGGCGCTGCTGGAGCGGGCCAAGGAGCTGTCGGCGAAGTACCTGAACGGCGAGCCCGATCCGGTCAGCGTCCGCTGGGTCGACAACCAGCAGCACCGCTGGGGTTCGTGCACCCCCGAGACCGGCACCATCCGGATCTCCACCAGGCTCAAGGGCCTGCCCGAATGGGTCATCAACTACGTGATCATCCACGAGCTCGTGCACCTGCTGGTGCCCAGCCACGGGCCCAAGTTCTGGGCGCTGGTAGAACAGTATCCCAAGGCGGAGCGGGCCCGCGGGTTCCTGGAGGGGTTCTCCGCCGCGGCCCACATGGCACCGGAGGAGTGTTGACGCGCATCGCCGCGGTCCTGGTACGACAGCACATGGCGCAGGCCGCGCCCCCAGGCGTCGACCCGGGAGACTTCCTGGAGGCGGTGGCGGAGGACACGTACGAGATCGTCGCCGGCCTGGAGCTCGTCACCCCCGTCCTGATCACCAGCGTCCCCGGCCTGGACGACCTCGTCTGGCCCGGCACCGAGGTGATCGCCATCGCCGAGGACGAGCCGCTGAAAGACGTTCTCACCCGTCTCGACGCCGATCAGGCCGCAGTCGTCTGCGCCGACGCGCCCGATCTGCCGCCGCTGCTCATCGGCAAGCTGTTCAGGGAGCTCGGCAGGGCCGAGATCACGATCTGCCCGGCGGAGAACGGCGGCGCCGTGGCCCTGGCCTGCGCACTCCCGGCACCCGCCTGGGCGGACCCCGACCTCGACGCGTACGACGTGGTCAAGGAGCTGCGCGCCCAGGCGCCGGGCCCGCGCAGGGTCGCCACCACCCCGGGCTGGCACCGCCTGCGCACGCCCCAGGACGTCGGACGCCTCGACCCCGGCCTCGAAGGCTGGGACAACACCAGGGCCCTGGTCAGGGCACGGTGAGCTCGGCCAGCACGGCCCGGTGGTCGGTGCCGGGCACGTCGCGCACGCTGACCTCCCGCACCCCGACCCGCCGGTCCACCAGCACGTGATCGATCGTGATGAGCGGCGGCACCCGCTTGTTCGCCGGCCACGTGGGGATCAGCCCGGCCCCCACCTGGTCGGCCGCGTCCAGGTAACCCCGTGACAGCAGCCCCCGCATGGCGGCGTGGTCGAGCGAGGCGTTGAAGTCGCCGGCGATGATCCTGATCCGGTCGGCGGAGGCGGAGGGGAAGGCCGCGAGCGCCGCGTTCCAGTCACTGACCTGCGGCCCCAGCGGCGGGAACGGATGCGCGTCGATGAACTCGATCGGCTTGCCGCCCGGCAGCGAGATCGTCGCCGCGGGCATCTGGTGACCGACGGGCGGCATGACGTCCCAGAGCGCCTCGACCGGGTGCCTGGAGTAGATGCCGCTGCCGCCGGCGCTCCACTCGTCCTGCAGCACGCGGTGCGGCATGATCTCCTTGAGCCCGGCCGCGTCGAGGTCGGCGACCGCGCCGGGGGTCAACTCCTGCGTGCTCAGCACGTCCGGCCGGAACTCCCGCACCAGCTTCATGATCGTCGCGATGTCGGCCCTGCCGAACAGCATGTTGATCGTCATGACCTTGAACGGCCTGCCGGTGGTCGCCTCGGCGCCGCCCAGCGCCCTGGGCAGCACGCTGATGCCGAGCGCCGTGGCCGACAGCAGGGCGACGACCGTCGCGGCCCGCCTGCGCCCGACCGCCGCGATCAGCAGGGGGACGAGCGAGCCCGCCGCGGCGTACGGCGTCGCGGTCATGAGCTGCGTCGGCAGCGACCCGCGCTCCAGCCCGGCCACCCTGGCCACCGCCCAGGCGGCGAACGGGGTCACCGCGGCCCAGGTCAGCGCGGTTGCGGGAAACTTCCTGCGCTTGCGTACCGGTGTCACGATCGTGCCGCCGACGGCAGAAGTCTCCACGCAGCCCCCCTTTGGAACGACGCAATGGACTCTAGCCAAGCAGGCGCGAACCCGAGCCGAGCGCGGCCCGTCCGCGTGCGGCCAATCTCCGCGTCGCCTCGTCGGACAGCTCGGGGATCTCGTCCACGGGGAACCAGCGCAGGTCGAGCGACTCGTCGCTCATCACGGCCTCGGCCCCGGCAGGCGCCACGGCGGCGTACTCGACGTCGAGGTGCCAGCTGTGCGGCGGATGGCACCACACGACGTGCTTGTCCACCGCGAGCGGCCCAGGCAGCAGCTCCAGCCCGGAGATCCCCGACTCCTCCCACGCCTCCCGCAGCGCGGCCGCCGCCAGTGACGTGTCGGAGATCTCGCAGTGGCCGCCCATCGGCAGCCACATCCCGGCCTTCGGGTGCAGCGTGAGCAGCACCATGGAGCCGTCGTGCGACAGCACGGCCGTGGTCGCCGTCAGGTGCCCGGGCACGCACTCGCGCAGCATCGCGTCGTCGTGCGTCCGCAGGTGCTCCAGGAACTCGGCGCGCAGCGCCTCCTCCCCGGGCGTCGGCGCGGTCCAGGCGGACAGCACCTCCACGGCGTCGTGGTGCAGCAGGCTCAACCTTCGTCGCCCTTGTCGTCGTCGGGACCCTTGTCGAGCTGTGAGATGTCCCACGCCGCCTCGCCGCGTACGAACGCGTCGGGGTCGTCGAGGTCCTCGGCCGTCGGCATGAGGTCGGGGTGACCCCACAGCGCGTCGCGCCCGTCGAGGCCGCGCGCGCTCTCCAGCGCCCGCCACAGGGCGGCGGCCTCGCGCAGCCGCCTGGGCCGCAGCTCCAGCCCGACCAGCGTGCCGAACGTCAGCTCCGCCGGCCCGCCGGTGGCGCGGCGGCGGCGTACGGTCTCGCCGAGCGCGACGGCGGAGGGCAGCTTGCCCTGCGCGGCCTTGTCGACCACGGTGGCGACCCACCCCTCGACCAGGGCGAGCATCGTCTCCAGCCGGGCCAGCGCGGCCTTCTGCCGCTCGGTCTCCTCGGGCTTGAGCAGGTTGCCCCCGCTCAGCGCCTCCTGGATGGCCTGGGGGTTGTTGATGTCGAGCCCGCGGATCTGCTCTTCGAGCGCGGAGGTGTCGACCGTGATGCCCCTGGCGTACTCCTCCACCGCGCCCAGCAGGTGGGAGCGCAGCCACGGGACGTGCTGGAAGAGCCGGTGGTGCGCGGCCTCGCGCAGCGCGAGGTAGAGCCTGATCTCGTCGGCCGGGATCTCCAGGCCCTCGCTGAAGTGCGCGATGCCGCCGGGCAGCAGCGCGGCCGTGTCGGAGAGCGGCAGGCCGATGTCGGTCGTGCCGACGACCTCGCGGGCCAGCGAGCCGAGCGCCTGCCCGATCTGCTGGCCGACCATCATGCCGCCCATCTGCTTCAACATGCCCATCAGCGGCCCGGCCATCTGCTGGGCCTCGGGTGGCAGCCCCGAGCCGCCGAGCGCGCCGCCCATGGTGTCGACCATGCGCTCCGCGATCGGCTCGCAAAGCTTGCGCCAAATCGGGATCGTGTTCTCGATCCACTCGGAACGGCTCCAGGCCTGCGGGGTCGACACGCCGCTGGGCAGCGTCGTCGCCTCGTTCAGCCACAGATCCGCCAGGCTGAGCGCCTCGACGATCTGGCGCCGCTCGCCTTCCATGACGCTCGGGTCGCCCTCGGCGACCACGGCGTGCCTGGCGATGTTCTTCGCCATGTCCCAGTTGACAGGGCCTGAGCCCTGCGGAGCCGACAGCATGTCGGCGAACTGGCGCATCGCCTGAGCCATCTGCTCAGGGTTGCCGAACATGGCGAACGGGTTCTCGTTGGGGTCGTTTTCGCGACCTGGCAGGTCAGTCACCGGTCTACCTCATGCAGGATGGAGGAGGAATCCACATCCGCCACGTTAGTCGTCCGACGGCGGATCAGTGCAAAGTGAGGACCTGGTGCCTACCTCGAAACGCCCGCGTCAACCCGTCGTCGCCGTAACGGGCGCGGCCTCCGGCCTCGGCCGCGAGGTGCTCGCGAGACTCGTGAACTCCGCGGATTTCCGCAGAGTGGTGGCCATCGACGAGGAACGCGGAGACGTCCAGGAAGCCACGTGGAGAGTGATCGACGTACGAGATCCGCTCTTGGCGAACCGGATCTCGGACATCGACGTCCTGGTCCATCTGGCCGGTGACTACGCCGTCGACTCCGACCCGGCCGAGCGGCGGGCGTACAACCTGCGCGCCGCCCAGACCGTGCTGACGGCCTGCGCCGCCGCGCGCGTGCGCCGGGTGGTGCTGGTGACGAGCGCGATGGTGTACGGCGCCGCGCCCGAGAACGAGGTGCCGCTCCCGGAGGACGCCCCCGTGGCGGCCGAGCCCGACACCGGCGTCGTCGGCGACTTCCTGGAGATCGAGTCCCTGGTGCGCCGGTCGCTGCGCAGCCACCCCGGCCTGGAGGTGACCGTGCTGCGCCCGGCCGCGGTCGTCGGCCCCGGCATCGACACGGTGATCACCCGCCACTTCGAGTCGCCCAGGCTGCTGACCGTGAAGGGCTGCAGCCCGCACTGGCAGTTCTGCCACCTCGACGACCTGGTCTCGGCGCTGGAGCTGGCGGCCCGCGGCCTCGTCAGCGGCGTGGTGGCGGTCGGCTCCGACGGCTGGCTGGAGCAGGAGCAGGTCGAGGAGCTGTCCGGCATCCGCAGCCTGGAGCTCCCGGCGGGCCTGACGTTCGGCACGGCCCAGCGCCTGCACCGCCTCGGCATCACCCCGGCGCCCGCGACCGATCTGCACTACGTCGTCTACCCCTGGGTGGTCGACTGCGCGGCGCTGCGCGAGGCCGGCTGGAAGCCGTCGTGGACGAACGAGGCCGCCTTCGAGCAGCTCCTGGAGCTGCGGGAGAACCGTACGACCGTGGTCGGCAGGCGCCTGCCCGTCAAGGAGGCCACGCTCACCGCCGCCGGCGCCACCGTGGCGGTGATCGGCACCGCCGCGATCGTCCGTCAAGTCCGTAAGAAGCGGCGCGGATGAACGGTTAGAGTCTTTCTCGTGGACGTCATCCGCTTGCTCGGCATTCGCGACACCTCGCTCTCCGTTGACGAGGTCCTGGCAGCCGTGGCCGACCACGCCGCGGGCGGCACCGCGTTCTTCGTGGGCACCGTCCGTGAGCAGGATCACGGCAAGCCGGTCACCAAGCTCTCCTACTCGGCTCACCCCTCCGCGGAGGCCGAGCTCCGGCTGGTCGCCGAGAAGATCGCGGCCGACTTCCCCGTGACGGCGATCGCCGCCGTGCACCGGGTGGGCGAGCTGGAGCTGGGTGACGCCGCCGTGATCGTCGCGGTGGCGGCGCCGCACAGGGACGAGGCGTTCAGGGCGTCCCGGCGCCTGATCGACGACCTCAAGGCACGGGTTCCGATCTGGAAGCACCAGGTGTTCGCCGACGGCGAGACCGAGTGGGTCGGCGCCGGCGAATAAGCTCATCGACATGTCACGACGCGCCCTGACCCTGCTGCTCGCGGGTTTCCTCGTGCTCGCGCTCGGGGTGATCGGCGCGTTCCGCCCCGTTCCGTACGTCGTGCTGAGCCCCGGCCCGACGGAGAACACCATCGGCGAGGTCGACAAGAAGCCCGTGATCACGATCAAGGGCAGGCAGACCTACCCGACCTCCGGCGCGCTGAGCCTGGTCACGGTGGCCTACCAGGGCGGCCCCGCCGCCCAGATCGACCTGCTGACCGCGCTGCGCGGCTGGCTCGACCCGACGGTGGCGGTGGTCCCGCAGGAGACCATCTTCGCCCCCGGCCGCAACGCCGAGGAGGTCGAGGAGGAGAACGTCGTCGAGATGACGAACTCCCAGGACTCCGCGACCGCCGCCGCGCTGACCGAGCTCAAGATCCCGTACACCGTGGGTGTGGGCGTGCTGTCCACCGAGCCGGGCAAGCCCGCCGACGGCAAGGTGCAGAAGGACGACGAGATCACCTCCGTCGACGGCGAGCCGACCAAGGACTCGGAGGCCGTCCAGAAGGCGGTCAAGGCGCACAAGCCCGGCGAGAGCGTGGTGCTCGGCGTCGTGCGCGGCGGGAAGAAGCTCGACGTCACCCTGCAGACCGTGGCCGGCCCCCAGGGGCAGACCATCGTCGGGCTGACGATGGGGCCCAAGTTCACGTTCCCGTTCGACGTGGACATCAGCGTGGGTGACGTCGGCGGGCCGAGCGCCGGGCTGATGTTCTCGCTCGGCATACTCGACAAGCTGACGCCCGGCGAGCTGACCGGCGGCAAGAAGATCGCGGGCACCGGCACCATCCAGCCGACGGGCGAGGTGGGGGCGATCGGCGGCATCGCGCAGAAGATGATCGGCGCGAAGGACGCGGGCGCCACGATCTTCCTGACGCCTCCGGGCAACTGCGCGGAGGCCTCCCAGGCGGTGCCCGACGGCCTCCGGCTGGTCAGGGCCGACACGTTGCACCAGGCGGTGCTGGCGCTCGACGCGCTGCGTACCGGCAAGGGCCAGGTGCCCTCCTGCGAGGCCGGATGAAACTTCTGGCGATCGCCGTGCGTTAGCAGTAGGGCTGGCACAGCGGTGTAGGTTGCCAGTCACGGACCGTTTTTTCATTACGACGAGGGGTTGGCCTTGAGCTTCCGGACCCCAGGAGCCGGCAGGGCGATGCGCTTGCCCCGCCGACCGCGACTGCTTCTGCCTGTGGCGATCGCCCTCGTGGCGATCGTCGCGCTGTTTTTCCTCTTCTCGGGCATTTACACCGACTATCTCTGGTACGACTCGACCGGCTTCACGTCGGTCTTCAGCGGCATGGTGCTGACCCAGATCGTGCTGTTCGTGGTCGGCGCGGTGCTCATGGTCGGCATCGCCGGCGGCAACATGCTGCTGGCCTTCAAGACCCGCCCGATGTTCGGGCCGGCGATCTTCGGTGGTGGCAGCGGCGCCGACCGCTATCGCATGGCGCTCGATCCCCACCGAAAGCTGATCTTCATCGTCGGCATGGGGCTGCTCGCCCTCTTCTCCGGCTCCTCGTTCGCGGGCCAGTGGAAGACGTGGCTGGAGTTCAGCAACGGCGCATCGTTCGGCAAGACGGACAAGTTGTTCGGGATGGACATCTCGTTCTTCATGTTCGACTACCCGTTCATCCGCATGGTGCTGAACTTCCTGTTCACCGCCGTGATCATCTCGATCGTCCTGGCGGCGATCACGCACTACCTGTACGGCGGCTTCCGCCTGCAGTCGCCCGGCGTGCACGCGTCCAGGGCGGCCCGTGTCCACCTGTCGGTGCTGCTGGGCGTCTTCGTGCTGCTCAAGGCCGTCGCCTACTGGGTCGACCGCTTCGGCCTGGTCTTCTCCGACCGCGGCTACGTGCACGGCGCCTCCTACACCGACGTCAACGCCGTGCTGCCGGCCAAGACCATCCTCGCGATCATCGCGCTGATCTGCGCCGCACTGTTCTTCGCCGGCGTGTTCCGGCCCGGCGGGATGCTGCCCGGCGTCTCCTTCGGCCTGCTCGTGCTCTCGGCCATCCTGATCGGCGGCGTCTACCCGGCGCTGGTCGAGCAGTTCCAGGTCAAGCCCAACCAGCAGGGCAAGGAGGCGGCCTACATCGAGCGCAACATCCAGGCCACCCGCGAGGCGTACAACATCGACAAGACCGAGGTCGAGACGTACAACGCGCAGGCGGACCCGGCCCGGGTGCAGGCCAACGGCGACACCTCCGTCTCGGGCGTGCGCCTGCTCGACCCGTTCCTGCTCGGCTCGACGTACGAGCAGACGCAGCGCATCAGGGGCTTCTACAGCTTCGCCGACCCGCTCGACGTCGACCGCTACCCCGACAGCTCCGGCAAGCTCGTCGACCACATCGTCGGCGTGCGCGAGCTGACCGGCCCGCCGACGGAGCAGAACAACTGGATCAACCGCGTTCTCAAGTACACCCACGGCTACGGCTTCGTCGCCGCGCCGGGCAACCAGGTCGACTCCAGCGGCCTGCCCGCGTACGACGCCAAGGACATGCCGGTCACCGGCCCGCTGGTCGACACGACCAAGCTCAAGGAGTCCCGCATCTACTTCGGCGAGAACGAGTCGGCCTCCGAGTACGTGATCGCGGGCGGCGACCCGAACAACCCGCAGGAGCTCGACTACCCGGAGACGGGTGGCACCGGCCAGAAGAACTCCACCTACACCGGCGCAGGCGGCGTGCCCGTCGGCTCGTTCTTCAACCGGCTTCTGTACGCCGCCAAGTACAGCGAGGCGAACATCGTCCTGTCGGGCGACATCAACGACGCCTCCAAGATCCTGTACGTCCGCAACCCGCGGGACAGGGTCGAGAAGGTCGCGCCGTTCCTCACGCTCGACGGCAACCCCTACCCGGCGATCGTCGACGGCCGGATCCAGTGGATCGTCGACGGCTACACCACGTCCAACGACTACCCCTACTCGCAGAGCCAGAGCCTCGGCGACATGACACGCGACACGTCCACGGACCGCCGCGTCATCGCCCAGCAGCCGACCGACAAGATCAACTACATCCGCAACTCCGTCAAGGCCACGGTCGACGCCTACGACGGCACGGTCAAGCTCTACGCGTGGGACGCCAACGACCCGCTGCTCAAGACCTGGAGCAACGCGTTCCCCGGCGTCATCAGCCCGGCCTCGCAGATGAGCGCCGAGCTGCGCCAGCACGTGCGGTACCCGGAGGACCTGTTCAAGGTGCAGCGCTTCACCCTGTCGCGCTACCACATCCAGGACCCGGGGGCCTTCTACGGCGGCCAGGACGTGTGGAACGTCCCCGGCGACCCGACCCAGGGCGACAGGAACATCAAGCAGCCGCCCTACTACCTGACCACCACGATGCCGGGCAGCAGCACTCCGGCGTTCTCGCTGACCACGACGTTCGTGCCCCGGCAGGGGCCCAACCTGGCGGCGTTCATGGCGGTCAACTCGACGGCCGGCCCCGAGTACGGCCGGATGCGGATCCTGCGGATGCCGCCGTCGAGCACCCCCATCCCAGGCCCGGGGCAGGCGCAGAACGCCTTCCAGAGCCGCTTCGCCGGTGAGCTGAACCTGCTGGGTGTGGGTGCCTCCGCGGTCCGTTACGGCAACCTCCTGACACTTCCGTACGCGGGCGGGCTGGTCTACATCGAGCCGGTGTACGTCCAGGTGACCGCGGGCGGCGGGCAGGAGCCGTACCCGATCCTGCAGCGGGTGCTGGTGTCGTTCGGCAGCAAGATCGGTGTGGCCCGCACGCTGGAGGAGGCCCTCGCGGAGGTCTTCGGCGGCGAGCAGCAGCAACAGCAGCAACAACAACCGAGCGACCAGCAGCAACAGGCCCAGCCCAACACGTCCAACTCGGCACTCAACTCGGCGATCGCCAACGCCAAGAAGGCCTACTCGGACGCGCAGAAGGCGCTGCAGGCCAGCCCGCCCGACTGGGACGCCTACGGCGATGCCCAGAAGCGGCTGGAGGAGGCGCTGCAGGCGCTGGAGGGGGCCAACGCGCAGCCGCAGCAGCAGCCGTCGCCCACGGCCTCACCGACCGCCTCACCGGCCGCCTCGCCCAGTGCTTCGCCGTCGGCGTCCCCGACGGCGTCGCCCACGGGATCGCCGACGGAGAACACGTCCTGACGCATTCGGTTTGCGCCCGCCCCGCGTTGCCCGGTAGCCTACAAAGGCACAAGCGACGCGGGGTGGAGCAGTTCGGTAGCTCGCTGGGCTCATAACCCAGAGGTCGCAGGTTCAAATCCTGCCCCCGCTACCAGGCAGAGGCCCGGGTTTCCGGAAACGGAGATCCGGGCTTTCGCGTGAGTGGGCGGGTGTGTGGTTCGTCCACTGCTCGGAAGCCTGTATAGTAAGTACTGACACACCGACGCGGGGTGGAGCAGTTCGGTAGCTCGCTGGGCTCATAACCCAGAGGTCGCAGGTTCAAATCCTGTCCCCGCTACCAAGGAAAGTCCCCGGTCGCCGGTTCATCCGGCGGCCGGGGACTTTTTCGTTTGCCCGGAAAAGCAACCCTTGTCCGCCATGGCCGCGGATGATTACATGATTACATGACCGATGAGGCAGTACCGACCCTCTACGAATGGGCCGGCGGCACCCAGGCCTTCGAGCGGCTGACCGAGGTGTTCTACCGCAGCGTCGTCAAGGACGACCTGGTCGGGCCGCTGTTCGCGCACATGGACCCGGACCATCCGAAGTACGTGGCGATGTGGCTGAGCGAGGTCTTCGGCGGCCCCGACCGGTACACCACCGAACGCGGCGGCTACGCCCACATGCTCCGCCACCACCTCGGCAAGTCGATCACCGAGCCGCAGCGCCGCCGATGGGTGAACCTGCTCATGGACGCGGCCGACGAGGTCGGGCTGCCCGACGACCCCGAGTTCAGGGCCGCGTTCGCCGGCTACATCGAATGGGGCACCAGGCTGGCCAGGCACAACTCGCAGCCGGGGGCGACCCCGCCGCCCGAGGCTCCGGTGCCGCACTGGGGGTGGGGAGTCGCGCCGCCGTACCAGCCGTAACCTGGAGGAATGAGAGGGCGGCTGCGCGTCTACCTGGGTGCGGCGCCCGGCGTGGGCAAGACGTACGCCATGCTGAGCGAGGCGCGGCGCGCGCGCGAGCGCGGCAAGGACGTGGTCGTGGGCCTCGTCGAGACCCACGGCCGCGCCCGCACCGCCGCCCTCCTCGACGGGCTGGAGGTCGTGCCGAGGCGGACCACGAGCTACCGCGGCACGATGTTCACCGAGCTCGACCCCGACGCCGTCATCGAGCGCGCCCCCGCGCTCGCCCTGATCGACGAGCTCGCCCACACGAACGTCCCCGGCTCCCGCAACACCAAGCGCTGGCAGGACATCGAGGAGATCCTCGACGCCGGGATCGACGTCGTCTCCACGGTCAACGTCCAGCACCTCGAATCGCTGAACGACGTCGTCGAGCGGATCACCGGCGTGCCGCAGCGCGAGACCGTCCCCGACGAGGTGGTGCGCAGGGCCGGCCAGATCGAGCTGGTCGACATGGCGCCCGAGGCGCTGCGCCGCCGGCTCGCCCACGGCAACGTCTACCGGCCGGAACGGGTCGACGCCGCGCTCGCCAACTACTTCCGCGTCGGCAACCTGACCGCTCTGCGGGAGCTCGCCCTGCTCTGGGTGGCGGACAAGGTGGACGAACAACTCGGCCGCTACCGCAGCGACCACTCGATCGCCGGCATCTGGGAGGCCCGCGAACGCGTGGTCGTGGCACTCACGGGCGGGCCGGAGGGCGACACCCTCGTCCGGCGCGCCGCGCGCATCGCGGCCGGCGGCAAGGGCGCCGACCTGCTCGCCGTGCACATCACCAGCGCCGACGGGCTGATCACCAAGGACGACCCCGCCCATCTGGTACGCCAGCGCGCCCTCGTCGAGAACCTGGGCGGGACGTACCACCAGGTGGTCGGGCACGACGTGCCGCGGGCGCTGCTCGAGTTCGCCCGCGGCGCGAACGCCACCCAGCTCGTGCTCGGGGCGTCCAGGAGACGGCGGCCGCTCACCCGGGGCGTGGGTGCGACGACGGCCGCGCTCTCCGGGGCCATCGACGTGCACATCGTGCCGCACGAGGAGACTGCGGCGGGCCGCCGGCGGACGCGGCCGCGGGCCGCGCTGCCGGGCCGGCGGCGGGCGTCCGGCTGGGCGCTGGTGCTGCTCGGGATCCCGCTGCTCACGGCCGCGCTCCGGCCGGTGGAGCTGACCCTGCCCAGCGAGATCCTGATCTTCCTGCTGTTCGTGGTGGCCGTCGCGCTGACCGGCGGCATGTGGCCGGCGCTCACGGCGGCGGTGCTCGCGTTCGGGCTGCTCAACTGGTTCTTCACGCCGCCGCTGCACACCCTGTCGATCGCCGAGCCGGAGAACGTGCTCGCGCTGGCCATCTTCGTGCTGGTGGCGGCCATGGTCAGCACGGTCGTCGACCTGGCGGCCCGGCGCAGCAGGGAGGCGGCACGCTCGCGGGCCGACGCCGAGGTGCTGTCCACGCTGGCGGGCCACGTGCTGCGCGGCGAGTCGGCGCTGCCGTCGCTGCTCGCCCGGATGCGCGAGACGTTCGGGCTGGCGGCGGTGACCCTGCTCGAACGGGGCGAGCCGGGGGAGAGCGGCGGGTGGCGGATCGTGGCGACCTCGGGCGGGAAGCCCGCCACGAGCCCCGGCACCGGCGACCACGACGTCGTGATCGACGACCGGCTGGTGCTCACCGCACGGGGTCGTCCGCTGGAGGCCGGCGACCGGCGGGTGCTGGAGGCGTTCGCGGCGGAGTCCGCGGTGGCGCTGCGCCAGCAGCGGCTGCGCGAGGCCGCCGACCGGGCCGGGCCGCTGGCCGAGGCCGACAGGATGCGTACGGCGCTGCTCGCCGCCGTTGGGCACGACCTGCGCACGCCGCTCGCCTCGGCCATGGCCGCGGTCGAGAGCCTGCGCGGCACCGACGTCACCTGGTCGGACGACGACCGCGCCGAGCTGCTCGCCACCGCCGGCGAATCGCTGATCAAGCTGAACCGGCTCGTGTCGAACCTGCTCGACATGAGCCGCCTCCAGGCCGGGGTCCTCGGCGTCACGCTCGGACCGGTGGCGATCGAGGACGTCCTGCCGCACGCGGTGGACGACCTCGGGCCGCTGAGTGACCGCCTCGCGACCGACATCCCGCCGGGGACACCCGAGATCATGGCCGACCCCGCGCTGCTGGAGCGGGTGCTCGTCAACCTGATGGCGAACGCCGTCCGCCACAGCCCGGCCGGCCTGCCCGTGCTCGTGGGCGCGAGCTGGCACGGCGACCGCGTCGAGATCCGTGTCATCGACAGGGGCCCCGGCATTCCGCCCGAAGCCCATGAAAGGGTGTTCCTGCCGTTCCAGCGGCTCGGCGACCGTGACAACCACACGGGCGTGGGGCTCGGCCTGGCACTCTCGCGCGGGCTGACCGAGGCGATGGGCGGCACGCTCGTCCCTGAGGACACGCCCGGAGGAGGACTCACCATGACCGTCTCACTGCGGCGGGCCCCATGACCCGCGTGCTGGTGGTGGACGACGAGCCCCAGATCCTCCGCGCCCTGCGGGTCAACCTGGCGGCGAGGCAGTACGAGGTCGCGGTCGCCCCCGACGGCGGCACGGCACTGCGCCAGGCCGCCGAGTGGCACCCGGACCTGGTCATCCTCGACCTGGGCCTGCCCGATCTCGACGGGGTGGAGGTCATCCAGGGGCTGCGCGGCTGGACCTCGATCCCGATCATCGTGCTCTCCGGCCGGGCCGACAGCACCGACAAGGTGGACGCGCTCGACGCCGGCGCGGACGACTACGTCACCAAGCCGTTCAGCGTCGACGAGCTGCTCGCGCGGGTGCGCGCCGTGACCCGCCGCACCGGGCAGCACGACGAGGAGAACGCCACGGTGCGGGTGGGTGAGCACGTCGTCGACCTCACCCGTAAGACGATCTCGGACGGAGTACGCCTGACGCCCACGGAGTGGCACTTCCTGGAGATCCTGCTGCGCAATCCCGGCAAGCTGATCAGCCAGCGGCAGTTGCTGACCGAGGTCTGGGGCGATTCCTACCTGAAGGAGACGCACTATCTGCGCCAGTACATGGCGCAGCTACGGCGCAAGCTCGAACGGGATCCGGCGCATCCGGTGCATCTGCTGACCGAGGCCGGGATGGGGTACCGGTTCCAGCCGTAGGCCGCCGGGTCAGGCCTTGCTGAGCATGTGGACGGTCTTCCGTACGGACCAGGCCAGCAGGAGAAGGCCGAAGATGACCTGGACGATGCGCATCCAGGGGGGCGAGCCTTTGTCCGCATAAATCACGATGCCGACCCACATCAGGCCGAATATCCCGACCACGACGATTGCCGTCCAGTTCAGCCCCCGCTGCCACATATGCGGAGTCTTGCAGGCAGCCGGCCAAGGGGGAGTATGCCCGCAGTTGTCCCCACGTCAGTGGGCGGCAACTTTGTCCCGTTTGTTCGCTCGGGCGCGGCGTTGGGCTGGCTTCCGCGTTCTACGAGTCGGCTGCCGCGTTCTGCGGGCGGGCTTCCGCGTTCTGCGGTGAGGGCCGCGGTTCTGCGGTGAGGGTCGCGTCCAGTGGGCCGCCCGGCGCGGGCTGTGGTCAGCGGGGGAGCGCGCGGCCGGTGCCGACGCAGCGCCGCAGCCGGGGGCCGCGAGGGCGCGGCTGCGGCATCTCCTCCAGGCAGGCGAGCAACGCGGCCGCCGTGCGCGCGTCGGACAGGATGCGCTGCACGGCCTCGCCGTCCCCCGGCAGCTGGCCGCGCTCGGCCAGCTCGTGCTTCAGGAACGCCAGGGGCTCCGGCATGTCCGCCAGCTCGGCCGCGACGGTCGCGCGGGCGGCCGTCAGCAGGCGCAGGTAGTGGGTACGCAGGACGGCCTCACGCATGCGGGCGTGCTCCAGGTCGTCGATCAGAGTCCTGGCGACTCGCAGCAGATCTCCGGCGTGAGTCGCCCCGTCGGCGAGGAACGCGCGGATGTCGTCGAACTCCGACCGTGTCATGTCGGCCACCTCCGTGAGCGCAGACTGCTCGTAGGTACTTCGTACCGAGGGACGATTGCGGATGACTTGCGGTCGGCTTGCCTGGGGGCGTCGGACCGCTGGGGATTGGCGAGGTTTGAGGGTCAGGTGGTGAGGGAAGAACCTCCTGATTACCTGAGTGGGCCGAAGCGGGCGCGCGAGGCTGCTAGAGTTGCTTCCCGCAGGGCGATCGAGAGGGGCTCCTGGAGCCCCGAGATACCCGGCAAATCCCACTACCTTCAGGGTCGTCCGTTGATGGTTCGGACCACTTCGAACGGGCTGGTAAGTTAGAGGGGTTGTCTCCGAAAGGGGGCAGGGATTAATTCCCGCAGGTCGAGCAAGTCCGGTCAATTTGACAGGAACTTGAACGGCTGAAAGAATTAAGACCACAACGACGAAATGAACGCCTCCGAGCGGGGGCCGCGAGAGCGGGCCTGGTGAGGAAGTACGCGTCCGTTTCTTGAGAACTCAACAGTGTGTTAAAAGCCAGTGCATGATTTTCATGCAACACCTCGTCAAGAGATTTTCTTGATGGATTTTGCTCGGATGAATAATCCAGACATTGTTTGGAGAGTTTGATCCTGGCTCAGGACGAACGCTGGCGGCGTGCTTAACACATGCAAGTCGAGCGGAAAGGCCCTTCGGGGTACTCGAGCGGCGAACGGGTGAGTAACACGTGAGCAACCTGCCCCTGACTCTGGGATAAGCCCGGGAAACTGGGTCTAATACCGGATACGACCGCCTCCGGCATCGGGTGGTGGTGGAAAGTTTTTTCGGTTGGGGATGGGCTCGCGGCCTATCAGCTTGTTGGTGGGGTAGTGGCCTACCAAGGCGACGACGGGTAGCCGGCCTGAGAGGGCGACCGGCCACACTGGGACTGAGACACGGCCCAGACTCCTACGGGAGGCAGCAGTGGGGAATATTGCGCAATGGGCGGAAGCCTGACGCAGCGACGCCGCGTGGGGGATGACGGCCTTCGGGTTGTAAACCTCTTTCAGCAGGGACGAAGTTGACGTGTACCTGCAGAAGAAGCGCCGGCTAACTACGTGCCAGCAGCCGCGGTAATACGTAGGGCGCAAGCGTTGTCCGGAATTATTGGGCGTAAAGAGCTCGTAGGTGGCTGGTCGCGTCTGCCGTGAAAGCCCGCAGCTTAACTGCGGGTCTGCGGTGGATACGGGCCGGCTAGAGGTAGGTAGGGGCAAGTGGAATTCCTGGTGTAGCGGTGAAATGCGCAGATATCAGGAGGAACACCGGTGGCGAAGGCGGCTTGCTGGGCCTTACCTGACGCTGAGGAGCGAAAGCGTGGGGAGCGAACAGGATTAGATACCCTGGTAGTCCACGCTGTAAACGTTGGGCGCTAGGTGTGGGGATCTTCCACGATCTCCGTGCCGGAGCTAACGCATTAAGCGCCCCGCCTGGGGAGTACGGCCGCAAGGCTAAAACTCAAAGGAATTGACGGGGGCCCGCACAAGCGGCGGAGCATGTTGCTTAATTCGACGCAACGCGAAGAACCTTACCAAGGTTTGACATCACCCGGAAACCTGCAGAGATGTGGGCCTCTTCGGACTGGGTGACAGGTGGTGCATGGCTGTCGTCAGCTCGTGTCGTGAGATGTTGGGTTAAGTCCCGCAACGAGCGCAACCCTTGCTCCATGTTGCCAGCAGGCGCTTCGGCGTGCTGGGGACTCATGGGGGACTGCCGGGGTCAACTCGGAGGAAGGTGGGGATGACGTCAAGTCATCATGCCCCTTATATCTTGGGCTGCAAACATGCTACAATGGCCGGTACAGAGGGTTGCGATACCGTGAGGTGGAGCGAATCCCTAAAAGCCGGTCTCAGTTCGGATTGGGGTCTGCAACTCGACCCCATGAAGTCGGAGTCGCTAGTAATCGCAGATCAGCAATGCTGCGGTGAATACGTTCCCGGGCCTTGTACACACCGCCCGTCACGTCACGAAAGTCGGCAACACCCGAAGCCCGTGGCCCAACCCGCAAGGGGGGGAGCGGTCGAAGGTGGGGCTGGCGATTGGGACGAAGTCGTAACAAGGTAGCCGTACCGGAAGGTGCGGCTGGATCACCTCCTTTCTAAGGAGCACTCTCACCCATCGCCACCGAGTGTGTGGTGGGGTGACAGCTCACTAGTGGAGCACTGGCTACTCAGCCGGGCCGGGATCGCCGGCGTGCTAGTACCGCCTCCTGCGGGAGGAGTGGGAACGGGCGTTTCGGGGGTTCGGTCTGGTTGGACACACTGTTGGGTCCTGAGGAAACGGGCGACCGGTTCTTCGGAGACAGGGCCACTCAAGCAGCACGGGTACGTGTTGTGGCGGTGGTTTGCTGTTTGTTGTTTGAGATTTGCATAGTGGACGCGAGCATCTTTGTGGCCAAGTTTTTTAGGGCACACGGTGGATGCCTTGGCATCAGGAGCCGATGAAGGACGTGGGAGGCTGCGTTAAGCCTCGGGGAGTCGCCAACCAGACGTTGATCCGGGGATGTCCGAATGGGGAAACCTAGCACCAGTCATGTGGTGTTGCCTCCGCCTGAATGTATAGGGCGGTTGGTGGTAACGCGGGGAAGTGAAACATCTCAGTACCCGTAGGAAGAGAAAACAAGAGTGATTCCGTGAGTAGTGGTGAGCGAAAGCGGATGAGGCTAAACCGGGCGTGTGTGATAGCCGGCAGGCGTTGCATGTCCGGGGTCGTGGGACCTTCTTGAAGTGGCTGCCGCTGCTTCGAGCAGTGATAAATCGATGGGGTAGTTGAAAGCTCTGGGAAGGGCTGCCGTAGACCGTGAGAGCCGGGTAGGCGAAACCTTGTCGACTGCTGGAGGGGATCCCAAGTAGCACGGGGCCCGAGAAATCCTGTGTGAATCTGCCAGGACCACCTGGTAAGCCTAAATACTCCCTGATGACCGATAGTGCACGAGTACCGTGAGGGAAAGGTGAAAAGTGCCCCGGTGAGGGGTCGTGAAATAGTACCTGAAACCGTGTGCCTACAAGCCGTAGGAGCTTAGCTGATCTTCGGATCGGCTGTGATGTGACTGCGTGCCTTTTGAAGAATGAGCCTGCGAGTTATGGTGTGTGGCGAGGTTAACCCGTGTGGGGGAGCCGTAGCGAAAGCGAGTCTGAAGAGGGCGTTTGAGTCGCATGCTGTAGACCCGAAGCGGAGTGATCTACGCATGGGCAGGTTGAAGCTCAGGTAAGACTGGGTGGAGGACCGAACCCACCAGGGTTGAAAACCTGGGGGATGATCTGTGTGTAGGGGTGAAAGGCCAATCAAACTCCGTGATAGCTGGTTCTCCCCGAAATGCATTTAGGTGCAGCGTTGCGTGTTTCTTGCCGGAGGTAGAGCACTGGATGGCCGATGGGCCCGACAAGGTTACTGACGTCAGCCAAACTCCGAATGCCGGTAAGTGAGAGCGTGGCAGTGAGACTGCGGGCGATAAGGTTCGTAGTCGAGAGGGAAACAGCCCAGATCACCGACTAAGGCCCCTAAGCGTGTGCTAAGTGGGAAAGGATGTGGAGTCGCAGAGACAACCAGGAGGTTGGCTTAGAAGCAGCCACCCTTGAAAGAGTGCGTAATAGCTCACTGGTCAAGTGATTCTGCGCCGACAATGTAGCGGGGCTCAAGTACACCGCCGAAGTCGTGGCATTGATTCCTATGTGGAGTTGATGGGTAGGGGAGCGTCGTGCAGCCGGCGAAGCAGCAGAGTGATCTAGTTGTGGAGGCTGTGCGAGTGAGAATGCAGGCATGAGTAGCGAATCGAGGGTGAGAAACCCTCGCGCCGGATGACCAAGGGTTCCTGGGCCAGGCTAATCCGCCCAGGGTAAGTCGGGACCTAAGGCGAGGCCGACAGGCGTAGTCGATGGACAACGGGTTGATATTCCCGTACCCGCTTCAATGCGCCCATACTGAACCCCTTGATACTAAGAGTCCTTAGCTCGGGTTGTCCTTCGGGACGACCGTCAGGGTGAACGCTCGGCCTGATTGGGTAGTAGGTAAGCGATGGGGTGACGCAGGAAGGTAGTCCAGCCCAGGCGATGGTTGTCCTGGGGTAAGCATGTAGGGCGGAACGTAGGCAAATCCGCGTTCCATGTGCCTGAGATGTGATGCCGAGCCGATTGTGGTGAAGTGGATGATCCTATGCTGCCGAGAAAAGCCTCTAGTGAGTGTTGTGGCGGCCCGTACCCTAAACCGACTCAGGTGGTCAGGTAGAGAATACTAAGGCGATCGGGTGAACTGTGGTTAAGGAACTCGGCAAATTGCCCCCGTAACTTCGGGAGAAGGGGGACCTCTGCTGGTGATGAGTCTTGCACTCGGAGCTGGTGGGGGTCGCAGTGGCCAGGGGGAAGCGACTGTTTACTAAAAACACAGGTCCGTGCGAAGTCGTAAGACGATGTATACGGACTGACGCCTGCCCGGTGCCGGAACGTTAAGGGGACCGCTTAGTCCAGTTTTCTGGGCGAAGGTGAGAACTTAAGCGCCGGTAAACGGCGGTGGTAACTATAACCATCCTAAGGTAGCGAAATTCCTTGTCGGGTAAGTTCCGACCTGCACGAATGGCGTAACGACTTCCCCGCTGTCTCAACCGCAGACCCGGCGAAATTGCACTACGAGTAAAGATGCTCGTTACGCGCAGCAGGACGGAAAGACCCCGGGACCTTCACTACAGCTTGACATTGGCGTTTGGAGCGTCTTGTGTAGGATAGGTGGGAGACTGGGAAGCTCGGACGCTAGTTCGGGTGGAGTCATTGGTGAAATACCACTCTGGTCGTTTTGAACGTCTAACTCTGGTCCGTGATCCGGATCGGGGACAGTGTCTGGTGGGTAGTTTAACTGGGGCGGTTGCCTCCCAAAGAGTAACGGAGGCGCCCAAAGGTTCCCTCAGCCTGGTTGGCAATCAGGTGTTGAGTGTAAGTGCACAAGGGAGCTTGACTGTGAGACTGACGGGTCGAGCAGGAGCGAAAGCTGGGACTAGTGATCCGGCATCGGCGTGTGGAAGCGGTGTCGCTCAACGGCTAAAAGGTACCCCGGGGATAACAGGCTGATCTTCCCCAAGAGTCCATATCGACGGGATGGTTTGGCACCTCGATGTCGGCTCGTCGCATCCTGGGGCTGGAGTAGGTCCCAAGGGTTGGGCTGTTCGCCCATTAAAGCGGTACGCGAGCTGGGTTTAGAACGTCGCGAGACAGTTCGGTCCCTATCCGCTGCGCGCGTAGGAGACTTGAAAGGGGCTGTCCCTAGTACGAGAGGACCGGGACGGACGAACCTCTGGTGTGCCAGTTGTACCGCCAGGTGCACGGCTGGTTGGCTACGTTCGGAAGGGATAACCGCTGAAAGCATCTAAGCGGGAAGCTCGCCTTGAGATGAGGTCTCCCACCCTGTGAGGGGGTAAGGCTCCCGGTAGACGACCGGGTTGATAGGCCGGAGGTGGAAGCGCGGTAACGTGTGGAGCTGACCGGTACTAATAGGCCGAGGACTTGACCACAAAGCAGACTTTCTTTTGCTCGCGTCCACTATGCAGTTCTGAGACAGCAAACGGCTGTTTCGCAGGGTTACGGCGGTTATGGCGGGAAGGAAACACCCGGTTACATTCCGAACCCGGAAGTTAAGCTTCCCTGCGCCGATGGTACTGCACTCGGGAGGGTGTGGGAGAGTAGGTCACCGCCGGACAATCTTTATGGGAGGGCCCCGACGCCGAGCGTCGGGGCCCTTTCTGTGTTTGCGGCGAGTGCCGGGCCGCGAGGGGCTGAGGTTTCGAAGCAGTCATCTAGCGGTAGGTCGCGACTTTTCGTGATAATGCTGCAGTGATCGCGGTCGGGGTGAAGGCGATACCACGACTGATCATCGTTCTCGTCCTGCTGGCACCGCTCGTGACGGCCAAGAACCAGGGGATGGCCGAGGTCAGTACCGGAGCCATGCCACCGCCCGCAGCCGACGCCATGGGGCCTGCTGCCGACGTCATAAGGCCTGGTGGCGACGCCATAGGGCCTGGTGGCGACGCCATAGGGCCTGGTGGCGACGCCATAGGGCCTGGTGTCGGCGTGCCACTCCGTGAGGTGGTCCGTGGGCCGTTGGCCGGGCCGACGGCTCCTGGCGCCGGGCGAGGGGCTGTGCACCACGTCGCGGCCGCGCAGGAGAAGCGGCCTGCCGCCAAAGAGCCCGCTGTCAAGGAGCCTGCCGCCAAGGAGCCCACCGCCAAGGAGCCCACCGCCAAGGAGCAGGAGGCGGTGCCGGCGAAGCGGATTTCGAAGCGGCTCGATCGGTTCCTGGCGGGCAGGCCGGGGCCGGTGACGGCGATGGTGAAGGAGCTGGGGACCGGGCGGGTCTTCCGGTATCACGCGGGCGAGCGGCTGATCACCGCGAGCACGGCCAAGGTACAGATCCTCATGACGCTGCTTCTGCGTACCCGGTGGAAGAAGCTTCCCGCGGCGGTCAGGCGCGATGCGGAGAAGATGATCCGCTACAGCGACAACCACGCGGCCGACCGGCTGTGGTTGCGGATCGGGGGCGCGGAGGGGTTCAGCGCGGCGGGGCGGAGGTTCGGGTTGAAGCACACCCGAGGAGTGCCGGGGAGCTGCGTCGACCTGTACTGCTGGGGGATCACGAGGACGTCCGTGGACGACCAGGTGCGGCTCATGGCGGCGCTCGTGTCGGAGCGAAGCCCGCTCAAGGCCGGGGACCGCGAGCAGGTGCTCAGGCTCATGGGCGCGGTCATCGACGGCCAGGACTGGGGCATCAGCGCCGCCGCGTGCCGGGGCGAACGGGTGGCGCTGAAGAACGGCTGGCTCAGGCGCGTCTCGAACAAGCTCTGGGCCACGATCAGCGTCGGGCTGATCAGGGACGGCGGGCGCGACTACGCCGTTGCCGTACTCACCGAGGGCAGCCCTGAGGTGGGGTACGGCATCGCGACGGTCGAAGGCGTGGCCGAGCGGATCATGCGTGACTTCCGGCGATGCCGGGCGTGACCAGCCGGTAGCCCACCCCGCGTACGGTCTGGATGAGCTGGTCGTCCTCGTCGCCCAGGCGCGCCCGCAGCCGCTTGACGTGCACCGCGATGGTGTTCGTCGAGGTGTTGGCGGCGGCGTGCCAGACGTGGCGCATGATCTGCTCGCGGGTGACCGTGCGGTCGGCGTTGCGCATGAGGTACTGCAGCAGCTCGAACTCGCGCAACGGCAGGTGCACGGCGCGCCCGGCCACGCGTACCTGATAGGCCTGTACGTCCAGCTCGACCCCGCCCACGGCCAGCACCTTGCGGGACTCGGGGGAAGCCGCCTGGATGAACGGCAGCAGCTCCGGCACCCTGTAGGGTCTGGCCACGCAGGCGGCGGCGCCGGCCGCGAGCGCGCGTACCGCCTGCTCGGCGTGTCCCTCGCCGACGCCGAGCAGCACGGGCACGGCCCGGGCCCGCCGTACGGCGCGGACGAACTCGACCGCGTCGATGACCGGCAGCGTGGCCGAGACGAGCACCACGTCCGGCTGGAGGGCGCCGGCCTGCAGCAGCCCCTGAGCGCCGTCCGGGGCGCCGGTCACGGCCACGCCCTCGCGTTCGAGGGCCGTGGCCAGGTCGTCCACGACCGCGTCGTCGGGATCGGCGATGAGCAGTACGGGCTTGGTCCTCGTGTCCCCGTTCATCGTGGATGCCGCCTGCTGTTGGGTCATCAGCCGAAGCGCCCCGTGATGTAGTCCTCGGTCGCCTTCTGCGTCGGGTTGGTGAACATGCGGGACGTCTCGTCCATCTCGATGACCTTGCCGGGCTGGCCCTGCGCGGCGAGGTTGAAGAACGCGGTCCTGTCGCTGACCCGGGCGGCCTGCTGCATGTTGTGGGTGACGATGACGATGGTGTACTGATCCTTCAGCTTGGCCATCAGGTCCTCGATGGCCAGCGTGGAGATCGGGTCGAGGGCCGAGCACGGCTCGTCCATCAGCAGGACCTCGGGCTGGACCGCGATGGCGCGGGCGATGCAGAGGCGCTGCTGCTGACCGCCGGACAGGCCGGCGCCGGGCTTGTTGAGGCGGTCCTTGACCTCGTTCCAGAGGTTGGCGCCCTTGAGGGACTCCTCGACGATGCCGTCCAGCTTGGACTTGGAGATGCGGCCGCGGTTGAGGCGGAGGCCGGCGGCCACGTTCTCGTAGATCGACATCGTCGGGAACGGGTTGGGGCGCTGGAACACCATGCCGATCATGCGGCGGACCGAGACGGGCTCGATCGTGGGGGCGTACAGGTCCTCGCCGTCGAGCAGCACCTTGCCCTCCACCCGCGCGCCGGGGATGACCTCGTGCATGCGGTTGAGCGTGCGCAGGAACGTCGACTTGCCGCATCCCGACGGGCCGATGAAGGCCGTGATCGAGCGGGGCTCGATGGTCATGGACACGTCCTCGATCGCCTTGTGCGACCCGTAGTACGCGTCCAGGCCCGAGACCTGGATCTGCTTGGACATTGTGGTCGTTTCCCCCTATCGGCCCTTGGCAGGCGAGCGCCACCAGGCGATCAGGCGCGCCACCAGGTTGAGCAGCATGACGATCAGGATGAGCGTGAGGGCTCCGGTCCACGCTCGGTCGATGGCGGTGTCGTTCGGACGGGCCGCCTGGTCGAAGACGAAGAGCGGAAGGCCCATCTGCGGCCCGCTGAACGGGTCGTTGTTGATGGAGTTGGTGAAGAACACCGTCATCAGCAGCGGCGCGGTCTCACCGGCGACGCGGGCCACGGCCAGCATGACGCCGGTGACGATGCCGGTGAACGAGGTCGGCAGCACCACCTTGACGATGGTGCGCCACTTGGGCACGCCCAGCGCGTACGAGGCCTCGCGCAGGTCGTTCGGCACCAGTCTGAGCATCTCCTCCGCGGACCGCACGACCGTCGGCATCATCAGGATGGACAGCGCCAGCGCGCCCGCCCAGCCGGAGAACTCGAAGCCGAGGAAGAGGATCCAGAACGCGAAGACGAACAGGCCCGCAACGACGGAAGGGACGCCGGTCATGACGTCCACGAAGAAGCTGATGGAGCGGCTCAGCCGGCCGTTGTTGCCGTACTCGACCAGGTAGATGGCGGTGAGCAGGCCGATCGGCACCGAGATGAGCGAGGCCAGCAGGACCTGTTCGAGTGTGCCGACGATGGCGTGGTACGCGCCGCCGTGGGCGTCCCTGGCCCCGATGCCGTTCATGGAGTGGGTCAGGAAGTCCAGGTCGAAGCGCTCGAGGCCGTTGGAGATGACCAGCCAGAGCACGGAGACGAGCGGGACCACGGCCAGCGCGAACGCCAGATACACCAGGCCCTGGACGACCCGGTCCTTGATCCGGCGGCCGGTGGAGATGTGTTGGATCGTGGTCATGCGCCGGCCCTCGCGTACTCCTTGCGGCGGTTGATGACGAACCGCGCGGCCATGTTGACCAGCAGCGTGATGATGAACAGCACCAGACCGGACGCGATCAGGGCGCCCCGGCCGATGTCGTTGGCCTCGCCGAAGCCGTTGGCGATGTTCGCCGCGATGCTGTTGGCGTGCGGGGTGAGGATCTGGATGGTGATGTCGAAGGTGGCGGGGAAGATCAGCGCGACCGCGATGGTCTCGCCCATGGCGCGGCCGAGGCCGAGCATGGCGGCGCTGATGACGCCGGGCCGGCCGAACGGCAGCACGGCCATCCTGATCATTTCCCAGCGGGTCGCGCCGAGCGCGAGCGCCGCTTCCTCGTTCATCTTGGGGGCCTGGAGGAACACCTCGCGGGAGATGGCGGCGATGATCGGCAGGATCATGATGGCCAGCACGACGGAGCCGGCGAGCATGGTCTTGCCGCCGATGATGCCTTCACCGGCGAACAGCGGGAACCAGCCGAAGGTCTCGTTGAGCCACTGCGAGGGGGTCCTGAGCAGGGGCACCAGGAACGCCACGCCCCACAGGCCGTACACCACGCTGGGCACGGCGGCGAGGAGGTCGATCAGGTAGCCGAGCGGGGCGGCCAGTCTGCGCGGCGCGTAGTGCGAGATGAACAGCGCCACGCCGACCGCGATGGGGGTCGCGATGACCAGCGCGAGCAGGGAGCTGAGCACGGTGCCGAACGCCAGTGCCGCGATGCCGAACTCGCGGCTGCTGTTGGGCTCCCAGGTCAGGTCCAGGAAGAAGTTCGCCTCGTTCGCCCGCAGGGCCGGGATCGCCTCGCTGATGAGGAACACGGCGATGGCCGCCATGATCGCGAGCAGGGCGACGCCGGCCGCGGTGGACAGGTAGCGGAAGGGCGCTTCACCGCGGCTGCGCCGCGAGGCGGACCGGCTCGTGGCCGGCCCGCCGTCACGGGTACGTACGTTGGTCGCCATAGGGGATTAGGAGATCGCCTCGACCGCGGTCCGGACCTTGGTGAGCAGAGCGCCCGAGAGCGGGGCGTAGCCCAGCTCCTTGAGCGCCGCCTGGCCCTCGTCGCTGGAGGTGTACTTGAGGAACTCCTTGACGACCTTGGACTCCTCGGCCGGCAGGCCCTTCTCGCAGGTGATCTCGTAGGTCACCAGGACGATCGGGTAGGCGCCCGCGGTCTTGGTGGCGTAGTCGATCGACAGGGCCAGGTCGTTGCCGGTGCCCTTGATCTCGGCCGTCTCGACGGTCTTGGCCGCGCTCTCGGGGGTCAGCTCGACGAACTCGCCGGCGCCGTTGGCGACCTTGGCCTTCTGCAGCGAGGAGTTCTCGGCGTAGGAGAGCTCGACGTAGCTGATGGCGCCCTCGGTGTCCTTGACGGAGGAGGCGATGCCGTCGGAGCCCTTCGAGCCCTGGCCCTTGGCCTCGGCCGGCCAGGCCTTGGCGGGCTCGTGCGGCCAGTCGGTCTCGGCCGTGGCCTTGAGGAACTTCGTGAAGTTGTCGCTGGTGCCCGACTCGTCCGAGCGGTGGAACGCCTGGATCGGGGTGGAGGGCAGCGTGGCCTCGGGGTTGTCGGCCTTGATGGCGGCGTCGTCCCACTTGGTGATCTTGCTGTTGAAGATCCCGGCGAGCGTCTTGGGGGAGAGCTGCAGGCCCTCGACGCCGGGCAGGTTGTAGACGACCGCGACCGGGCCGGTCACCATCGGGATGTTGATGGCGTTGCCGGTCTTGCAGCGGGCGTTGGCCTGGGCGGGCTCGTCCTCCTTCAGGGCCGAGTCGGAGCCGGCGAAGGCCACCGTGCCCTGGATGAACGCCTGCACACCCGCGCCCGAGCCGCTGGGCTGGTAGTTCAGGGTGACACCAGGGTTCGTGGCCGTGAAGTTCTTCGTCCACTCGGTGATCGCGTTGGCCTGGGCCGAGGAGCCCGCGGCGTTGATCGTGCCACTCAGGCCACCGTTGTCGTTGCCCGCGGCGGGTGCGCTGGCGCTGGCGGAGCTGGTGCTGCCAGCGCCGGCGTTGTTGTCTGTGCCGCACGCAGCGAGCGAGAGCGCGCCGACGACGGCGACGGCGGCGAGCCGGCCTGCATACTTCACGGTTGGGTTCCTCCCACTTGGTCCTTAGTCGCCATGAAGCTATGCAGCGAAGGTGACTCAGACCCCCTACCGAGGGTGAACGTTCGGTGAACGCGCCAGGTCACCCTCATGATGGGTGTTATGACTTATCGCGTATGCCTGGTGTGCATGGGGAACATCTGCCGATCGCCGATGGCCGAGGTCGTCCTGCGCCGAACGCTCGCGGATCGCGGTCTCGGCGACCGCGTCATCGTCGAGAGCGCGGGCACCGGCGGGTGGCACGTCGGGGACCCCATGGACGAGCGGGCGCTGGAGATCCTCACCGAGCACGGCTACGACGGCACCGCGCATCGCGCCCGGCAGTTCACCAAGGACTGGTTCGACCGTTACGACCTCGTGCTCGCCATGGACCGGGACAACCTGTCCAACCTCCGCCACCTCGCCCCTGGCGGGGTGGAGGTGCGGCTGTTCCGCTCGTTCGACCCGGCGGCGCCCGACGGGGCCGAGGTGCCGGATCCGTACTACGGGGGCCGGGAGGGATTCGAGGAGGTGCTGGGGCTGGTCGAGGCCGCCTCGGAGGGGGTCGCCAAGCACGTCGCCGACTCGCTCGATGAGATTCACTGAGGAGCTCGGCTCGTCGCACGGATGGCGGCTGCGGCGGGGCGTGCTGGACGACGGGCGCGAGGTGTTCGCCAAGAGCGGGAGCGCCTCCGCGGTGTTCGCCTCGGAGGCTGCGGGGCTGCGCTGGCTGGGCGAGGCCGCCGCGGTGCCCGAGGTGATCGAGGTGGGGCCCGACCTGCTCGTGCTGTCCTGGGTGCGCCAGGAACGGCCCGGCGCCTCCGCCGCCGAACGGTTCGGGCGTTCGCTGGCCCGGCTGCACCGGGCCGGGGCGCCCGCCTTCGGCGCGCCGTGGGCCGGGTTCATCGCCGAGCTGCCGATGGACAACTCGCCGTGCGACGGCTGGCCGGCGTTCTACGGTGAACGGCGGGTGCTGCCGTTCCTGCGGCAGGCCCGGCTGCCCGCCGCCGACGTCGCGCTGGTGGAGCGGGCGGTGGGGCGCTTCGCCGACGTCGCGGGGCCCGCGGAGCCGCCCGCGCGCATCCATGGGGACCTGTGGAGCGGGAACGTGCTCTGGTCCGGCGGGGACGGGGTGCTGATCGATCCGGCCGCCCATGGCGGGCATCGGGAGACGGATCTGGCCATGCTGCGGCTGTTCGGGCTGCCGTACCTGGATCGGGTGCTGGGGGCGTACCGGGAGGAGTGGCCGCTCGCGGAGGGGTGGCGCGAGCGGGTGCCGCTGCATCAGCTGCATCCGCTGCTCGTGCACGTGGTGCTGTACGGGGAGGGGTACCGCGAGAGCCTGATGAGCGCGGTGCGGCGGGTGCTGGCTCTCTAACGGCCCTCGCGGGTCTGGCCCTCTAGCGATCCTCGCGGCTCGGCGAGTGCTGGTTGCGCTTGCGGTAGGCGCGTTGCTGGCATGCGCGCGAGCAATAGAGGCGGGGACGGCCCGAGGCGGCCGGCTCCAGCGTCTTGCCGCACTCCCTGCAAGTTTCGTCACGGTTTTCGTCACGCTCGTGGATGAGGGCTTCGATGCCGTCCAGGAGGCGGCGCAGGCCGAACTCGAAGGAGTCCTCCGGGTGGTTCCAGCCGCCGGACTCCCACAGGTGAGTGATCGCCGGGTAGCGGTCGAGGCGCTCGTACAGGGAGTCGCGGGAGCCCCACCACTCCTGCTCGGACACGCCGCTGCGGCGCTCCTCGCGCTGCGTCTCGACCAGGACCAGGGCCTCGGCGTCCACGAAGCGGCCGATCAGGCCGATGACCGCGATCACCTCGGACGGCCTGAGCGCGGTGCCGGTCAGCGTGGCGAGCATGTCGTCGTAGTGGGCGACGGCGTGCGGGCCGGGGAGGTGGCGGCTGCCGCGCACCTCGGCCAGCCACGGATGCCGCCTGCGGATCTCCCACCCCTGCCTGGCGATCGCCTCCAGCCGGGCACGCCAGCCCTCCTGCCGGGGCGGGGCCTTCGGGTGCTCGCGCATGACCTCGTCGCTCATGAGGTCGACGAGCTGGTCGCGGCCGGGCACGTGGCGGTAGAGCGACATGGTCGTGAAGCCCAGCCGGTCGGCGACCTTGCGCATGGACAGGCCCTCCAGGCCCTCGGCGTCGGCCAGCTCGATGGCGGCGCGCACGATCCTGCCCACGCTCAGGCCCGGGCGCGGCTCGGGCTCCTCCTGCCGCCACAGCAGCTCGACGGGATCCTGGCTCATTGGCATGCCTCTAGTTTATGGTGTACTACTTCGTGTACGGCATAAACACATCGGAGGTGGCTGAGATGTTCTACGTGTCTCCGGCGGGGGACGACTCCTGGGAGGGCTCCTTCGAGCGCCCGTTCCTGACCCTGGAGCGGGCCCGGTCCGCGGCCCGCGAGGTCCCCGGCGAGGCCGTGGTACGGCTGATGGGCGGCACCCACGTGCTGACCCGGCCGTTCGAGCTCACGGAGGCCGACTCCGGGACGGTCTACGAGGCGTACGGCCACGGGACCGCCGGGCAGGAGGAGGCGGTGATCAGCGGCGGCCGGCCGATCACGGAGTGGCGGGTGCGGGACGGCGTCTGGCGGGCCGAGGTCGGCGACCTGGAGGTCCGCCAGCTCTACGTGGACGGCCGCCGGGCCGCCCGCGCCGCCATCCCCGGCCTGCCGGGCGCGGCGGAGGCGACGGGGACGGGATACGTCACGGACAGCACGGAGCCGCTGGCGTGGCGGAGCGCCGAGTTCGTCCACCGGGGCGTCTACCCCTGGTCCGAGGCGCGGCTGGGGATGGCCGCGGCCGAGGCCGACGGGGGCCGGACGGTGATCACCATGGCCCAGCCCGGGTTCGGGTGGGCCATGGAGCTGTACAACTCCGTCTGGGAGGGCAACACCTCCCGCGGCCCCGGCCTGCCGACGGCGATCGAGAACGACCCGGCGTTCCTGCGCGAGCCGGGCACCTTCGCGCTCGACCGGTCGCGGCCGGGGGAGCACGTGCTGCTGTACCTGCCGCTGCCGGGTGAGGATCCTGCGCGTACGACGGTGGTCGCGCCGGTCCTGGAGACGCTGGTGCGGGTCGCCGGGGCGCGGGACGTGGCGTTCAAGGGGCTGGTCTTCGCCGAGGCCACGTGGTCGCGGCCAGGCCGTCCCGAGGGGTTCGTGCACTACCACGGGAGCGGGTACTACGAGGGCGGCGGGGTCGAGACGGCCGTGCTGGGAGAGGGCTCGTCCGTGACGTATCCCGCGGATTCCGTCACGATTCCGGCCTGTATCCGGTTCGAGGAGACGGCAGGGGTGCGGGTCGAGGGCTGCCGGTTCACCCGGCTCGGGGCTTCCGGGCTGGGCGTCTCCGGGGGTGAGGGGCTCACGGTACGCGGTTGCGACTTCGACACGCTGTCCGCCGGGGGCATCGTGGTGTCCGGCAGCCGGGGGACCACCCTGGAGGACAACCGGGTGCGGCGCGTCGGGCTGGAGTTCAGCGGGTCGCCGGGGATCTCCGTCATGGGCACGCACGGTTGCGTCGTCGCGAACAACGAGGTCAGCGAGGTGCCGCACTGCGGCATCGTCGTCGGATCGGCCGACGGCACCAGGATCCTGCGCAACCTCACGGTGAACACCATGCAGGTGCTGGCCGACGGGGGCGGCGTGTACCTGGCCGGGCCCCAGGGGGCGGGGGCCGAGGTGCGGGGGAACGTGATCAAGGACACGCGCACGCCGTACAACTTCGGGCTCTACCTCGACTACGGCGCCAGCGGGGTGATCGTCGAGGAGAACGTCGTCATGCGGGCCGACAACACGTCCGTCCTGCACGTGGGGCCGCCGCTGGAGAACGTGGTCTTCCGGGGCAACTTCTGGGACGCCGACCCGCTCGGGCACGACGACCCGCCGAGCGGGGTCACGTACGAGGGGAACGTGACCATCAAGGATGAACGCGAGTTGAACGCCGCGACCGAGGACATCCGGTCCCGGGCGGGTCTGCTCCGGCCCCGCGGCTAGCTTCTGATCGTGGTGCCGTTGAGGCGGTCGATCACCTCGTTGTGCAGGACCCCGTTCGTGCAGACCAGGCTGCCGCCCTCCAGGCCCTTCACGCCGGCGGTGTCGGTCCAGACGCCGCCGGCCTCCTCGACGATCACGGTGAGCGCCGCCATGTCCCACGGGGACAGCTCCGGCTCGGCCGACAGGTCCACCGAGCCCTCGGCGACCATCATGTGCGACCAGAAGTCGCCGTACGCCCGCGTGCGCCAGCAGGCGCGGCTGAGGTCGAGGAAGTTGTCGAGCTTGCCGCGCTTCTCCCAGCCGCCGAAGCTGGAGTACGAGAACGAGGCGTCCTCCAGGGCCGACACGGAGGACACCTGCATGCGGGACGCCTTGGTCAGGCTCTTGCCCGTCCACGCGCCGCCTTCGGTCGCCGCCCACCAGCGCCGGCCGAGGGCGGGGGCCGACACCAGGCCGACGACGACCTTGCCGTACTCCATGAGCGCGATCAGCGTGGCCCAGACCGGCACGCCGCGCACGTAGTTCTTGGTGCCGTCGATCGGGTCGATGATCCACGACCGGGCGCCCCAGCCGGTCTTGCCGAACTCCTCGCCCACCACCGCGTCGCGCGGCCTGGCGCGCCGCAGCGTGCCCCGGATGGCCTCCTCCACGGCGCGGTCGGCGTCGCTGACCGGCGTCAGATCGGGCTTGGTCTCGACCTTGAGGTCGACCGCCTTGAACCGCCGCATGGTCAGGTCATCGGCGGCGTCCGCCATGACATGCGCGAGGCGAAGATCATCGTTGTAACCCTGCACGGTCGCCCACGCTACCGTGTCGGGTATACAGAGCATCAGTCACTAAAGCCCCTTTTCTGGTAACTCGCATTCCAGTTACTCGCCAGTAGCATGGTCGGTATGTCGGTAGATGTCGGTGGCCTCCTGCTGGATACAGTTCCGTTTGCCCGGACCTTGGGGATCGTCTTTGACGTGGTCGAGGACGGGCGGGCGGTGTGCCGCGTACCGGACCGTCCGGACCTGCGCAACCACGTGTCGGGGCCGCACGCCGGGGTGCTCTTCACGCTCGCGGAGTCCGCGTCGGGGGCCGCCGTGCTGTCGTCGCTGGGGGACCAGCTCAGCCGGGCGGTGCCGCTGCCCACCACCGCCACCATCGAGTACCGGAAGGTGGCGCTGGGGGAGGTGCGGGCCGAGGCCCGGTTGCTGGCCTCGCGGGAGGAGGTCGTGGCGAGGCTGGACGCGGGGGAGCGGCCGGTGTTCGACGTGGCGGTGGAGATCACCAACGCGGACGGCGTCGTGGTGTCGGCCCTGACCGTCACCTGGACCCTCCGCCCGAACCGCCCGCGCTGACCCGCCCCACGGACCCCGCCCCGCTGACCCGCCTCACGGACCCCGCCCCGGTGACCCGCGCCGCCCGCCTGACCCGGTGACCCGCGCCGCCGACCTGGCCCGCCGACCTGGCCCGCCGACCTGGCCCGCTGACCTGGCCCGCTGGTCGTCGCGCTCGCCGTCACCGCTCTGCTGGGGCGGCACCCGGTGAGGTGCCGGCGGGCACGCGGCAGCCGGCCGCGAGGGTGTGCCCGTCATCGGGCTCGGCGTTCCTGACCACCGCCTGCCACAGTGGAGCTGCGGGCCGCGTTCGCCACGTTGCGGGCCATTAGGGTGGCAGGAGCTGATTTGGTGGTGAACGGGGCTTAGTGGATGGTGGCGATCATGGTCGATGGTCGGGCATGAACGCCTTGATCCGGGCCGCCCTGGTGGGGGCGGTGATCGGGCTCGCGGAGCACGCTCTCGTCACTCCGGCGTTGGAGCATGGAGAACGGCTCGCGTTCCTGGCCCTGCTGGCCGGGCCCTTCCCCGCGGGCATGCTGCTGTCCTTCTGGGCGAAATTGCCCCGGTGGTGGCTGCTGTCCGTCATGGGGCCCATCGCGGTCGGCATGTGCATGGTGCTGATCTGGCTCTGGCCGGGTGTCACCACGAACCTGGGCGAGTGGGGCGGCCGTCTGGTGTTCATGGGCCTCGGCGCGTTCGGCTTCACGCTCGCCGCCGCCCTGGTGATGCCGATGCCCCGCGCGACGCGGCTGATCACCGTCGCGGTGCTGGCCGTCGGCGGGATCGCCGTCAGGCTGGGTACGGGGGCCGGCATCGTGCTGGTCAGCACCCAGGTGGCGGCTCACCAAGGAGTGCCCGTCGTCGCGCCGGAGCTGCCGGAGCACCGGCTCACCCACGTCCGCGCCACGGGGCAGGAGCTCGCCCTCACCTACGAGCGGGACGGTGCGACGATCGGCGTCGTCCTGCGGACCAGAGGTGAGCTGACTCCTCAGCGGGTGTGCCAGGAGGAGCATTCGGTGCGGGCCGAGTGCCAGGAGGTGACGCCGGGCGTGTGGACCAACGAGCGGAGTCTGGACATGGAGCTGTACTCCGTGCGTGGTGCTGCCCTGGTCGTGCTCAGGAGCAGCTCGGCGACCCGGGTGGAGCTGCTCGACGTGCTGGGCACTCTGCGGCCGGCCGGGTGGTGGGAGCTGGCCCGGCAGTGACCCCTCGCACGTTCGCGCAGGGCCGCCGCGTCGACCCTCGCGCGTTCGCGCCGGGCCGCCGCGTTTCAGCTCCCTCAAGTCCCGTGGGTCAGGAGGCGTCGTCCGGGACGGGCTCGCGGCGGGGGGCGGACGGGTCGTCTGGGGTGCCCTCGCGGCTGGACAGGAGGCGGCGGAGTGACTCCAGGCGGGCGGGGTCGGCGTTGCCGGCCGCGACCCAGGCGTCCAGCGCGCAGCTCTCGTCCAGGTGCGTGCAGCCCTTCGGGCAGGTGACCGTGCCCTCCACCAGGTCGGGGAAGGCCGCCAGCACCGTCTCCACCGACACGTGCGCCAGCCCGAAGCTGCGTACGCCCGGCGTGTCGATGATCCAGCCGCCCTCGGGCAGCTCCAGGGCCACCGCCGAGGTGGAGGTGTGGCGGCCGCGGCCGGTGACGGCGTTGACCTGGGAGACGGCCCGGTTGGCATCGGGCACCAGGACGTTGACCAGCGTCGACTTGCCGACGCCCGAATGGCCCACGAGGACGCTGACGCGGCCTGCCAGGTGATCGCGCAGCTCGTCCAGGGACCCGCCCTTGTGGACCACGACGTGCGACACGCCCAGCGGCTCGTACAGCGCCACCAGCTCGTCGGGTGGCGCGAGGTCGGACTTGGTGAGGCAGAGCAGGGTGTCGATCTCGGCGTCGAAGGCCGCCACGAGGATCCGGTCGATCATGCGGGGGCGCGGCGGCGGGTCGGCCAGGGCCGTCACGATGACGAGCTGGTCGGCGTTGGCCACGACCGGCCGCTCGATGCCGTCGGTGTCTTCCGTGTCGTCCGCCGAACGGCGCAGCATCGAGGTGCGCGGCTCCACGCGTACGACCCTGGCCAGCGTGTCCGGACGGCCGGAGACGTCTCCCACCAGGGCCACCCTGTCGCCCACGACGATGCCCTTGCGGCCCAGCTCCCGGGCCTTCATGGCGACCACGAGCCGGCGCTGCGGCGGCTTGCGCTTCTGGGCCGAGCCCTTCGGGCGCTCCGGCTCGACCAGCGTCGTGTAGCGGCCCCGGTCGACGGCCACCACGAACCCCTCGACGGCGTCCTCGTGCGCAGGACGGATCCGGGTCCTGGGGCGGGAACCCTTGCCCGGCCTGACCCGTACGTCGTCCTCGTCGTACTCCCGCTTACTCAGCGGTCCGCTCCCATGCGCTCGCTACCCCTCTGTCCTTGTGCTGTGTACGTGCGGTCGTGATGGCCAGGCTGCCTTCGTGCCGGCGTCCGCCACCGGCGGAGGCCCTGCCCGCGTCACCGATACCGGATGGGCGGTCATCGGCCGTGCCCTGGCGAGCGCCGGTGCGCGCGGTCGAGGCTCGTGAAGGGACGGCACGTGCGGGCGGTGCTGAACGGGTGCGGGCAGCGCGCGGTCACGTGCCGCCCTTTTCCGAAGTGCCCGGCGTGCCACGGGCGAAACCAGCCGCCAGGACAGGACGGTGCCGGCCGGGCCTGATCGCGGAGGTCATCGGGCTTCCAGCATCGCCGTCCACATCTGGACGAACTCCGGCAGGGTCTTGGCGGTCGTCGCGATGTTCTCCACCTCGACCTCCGGCACGGCCAGGCCGATCACGGCACCCGCGGTGGCCATGCGGTGGTCGTCGTAGCTGTGGAAGGTGCCGCCGTGCAGCGGGCGGGGGCGGATGATCAGGCCGTCCTCCGTCTCCTCGGCGTCGCCTCCGAGGCGGTTGATCTCGGTGGCGAGGGCGGCGAGGCGGTCGGTCTCGTGGCCGCGCAGGTGGGACACGCCCCGGATCCGGCTCGGGGTCGAGGCCAGAGCCGCCAGGGCGGCGATCGTCGGGGTCAGCTCGCCCACGTCGCGCAGGTCGGTGTCGAGGCCGGTGATCCGGCCGGTGCCCGTGACCACCAGGTCGGTGGTGCCTGGCCCCGTGGAGTCGCCGGAGCTCCCGGAAGCGCCAGGGGCTCCCGAGGCGGGGGCTGCAGGGGAGGAGGCTGCCGGGGCGCGGGTGACCGTGGCGCCCATGGCGGTGAGCAGGTCGCGGAGGGCGTCGCCTGCCTGGGTGGTGCGCAGCGGCCAGGCGGGGATCGTGACCGTGCCGCCCGTCACCAGGGCCGCCGCCAGGAACGGCGCCGCGTTCGACAGGTCGGGCTCCACCGTCATGTCCCTGGCCGCGATCGGGCCGGGCTCCACCCGCCAGACGTCGCGCTCGCCGGCGTCGACCCTGACGCCCACCGCCCTGAGCATCTCCACCGTCATCTCGATGTGCGGCAGCGAGGGGACCGGCGGGCCCACGTGGCGGATCGTGATGCCCTTCTCGAAGCGTGCCGCCGCCAGCAGCAGGCCCGAGACGAACTGCGACGAGCCCGACGCGTCGAGCGTGACCTCGCCGCCGGCCAGCGGCCCGCTGATCGTGAACGGCAGCGCGTCGTGGTCGATCCTGGCCCCGAGCGAGCGCAGGGCGTCGAGGATGGGGCCCATCGGGCGCTTGCGCGCGTGCGGGTCGCCGTCGAAGGAGACGGGGCCGTCGGCCAGGGCGGCCACCGGGGGCACGAACCGCATGACGGTGCCCGCCAGGCCGACGTCGATGTGGGCGCCGCCGCGGACCGGGCCGGGCGTCACCTGCCAGTCGACGCCCGCCGAGGTCTCCCGCACGGCCACCAGCGTGGTGCCCAGTGCCCGCAGTGCCGCCACCATCAGGTCGGCGTCGCGGCTGCGCAGCGCCTGGCGCACGACCCCCGGGCCGTCGGCGAGGGCGGCGAGGAGGAGCGCGCGGTTGGTCACCGACTTGGAGCCGGGCAGCGGGACGGTGGCGGTGATCGGGGTGGTCGCCGTCGGCGCGGGCCAGTGCGGAGCGGGCATGGTCAAAGAGTACTGGCCGTGGCGGGGCGGGGGTCACAGCCTGTGGATAACGACTGCCGCACTGTTGCGACCTGTGGATGGACACCGGATGAACAGCGTGACCTGGCGTGTCGGTGGCCGCCGGAACAGCCGCGAAAGGCCAGCGCCGCCGTTCCGGCGGCGGAAAGGCCAGCGCCGCCGGAACGGCGGCGGAAAGGCCGGGGCCGCCGGGTGGGATGAACCGCACGCGGCAGACATGCGGGCGGAAGCCGGACGTGGCAGTGTGGGGTCATGTGCGGTAGATACGCCTCGGCGCGCAAGAAGCACGAGCTGCTCGAGGAGTTCCAGGTCGAGCAGGACGCGGAGCCCGACAAGGAGCTCAACGCCGACTACAACGTCGCGCCCACCAAGAACGTCTACGCCGTGCTGAGCCGCGTGCCCAAGGAGGCCGAGCGGGCGGTCCGGCAGCTCAGGGTCGTGAAGTGGGGCCTGGTGCCGCCGTGGGCCAAGGACCCGTCGATCGGGTCGCGGCTGATCAACGCCAGGGCCGAGACGCTGGCCGAGAAGCCGTCGTTCCGCCAGGCGTTCGCCAAGCGCAGGTGCCTGCTGCCGGCCGACGGTTACTTCGAGTGGATGCCCGTGGAGGGCGAAAAGAAGAAGAAGCAGCCGTACTTCATCCATCCCGCGGACGGCGGGGTGCTGGCCATGGCGGGCCTGTACGAGTTCTGGAAGGACCCGTCGCGTGACGACGACGACCCGCTCAAGTGGCTGGTGACCTGCACCGTCATCACCACGAACGCCGAGGACAAGCTCGGCCGCATCCACGACAGGATGCCCATGATGATCGAGCGGGAGCGCTGGGCGGAGTGGCTCGACCCCAAGCTCACCGACACCGAGCAGGCGGGGCGGCTGCTGGTGCCGGCCGAGCCTGGGCGCCTGACCGCGTACGCGGTGGCGACGGACGTGAACAACGTACGGAACAATGGCCCGGACCTCATCAAACCTCTCCCCGAGGAGGAGGAAACCGCGCTTTTCTAAAGGTGTAAGAAGCGCGGTAAGTGGGCATCCGGTGAGGAAAGCGATGCATCCGTTTACTCGGTGTCACCGCCAGAAAATGCCCCCTAATTGCACCGGGCGGGACATCCGGGGAAGTCCTCGCCGCGGGTTGCCCTCATTCACCCGGAGGTGCGGATTCGTGGACGTCACGACCGCTCGTGAGCGGCTGGAAGAAATGCTCGCGGAACTGGATCGTTCGATCGGGGTCCTCCAGGGGGATCCCGTCGCCGTACGTGAGCACTCCGCGGCGGACGCAGGCTCCGACCTGACCGACGCCGACCGCGCCCAGGCCATGATGACCGTGGCCACGGCACAACGCCAGGCGATCATGGAGGCGCTCAAGCGCATCGACGAAGGCGTGTACGGGAGGTGCGTCGACTGCGGCAGCTCCGTTCCGGAGGGCCGGTTGGAGGCCCGCCCGGAGGCCGCGCGCTGCGTGCAGTGCCAGGGCAAGCGCGAACGCCGCCGCTGAGGACGTACGCTCGCCGCCGGACACGAAGAACGGCGGCACGGCAACTCCGGCGGGTCACCCCGACCAGGGGCGCCCATCAAGAAGGACGGCGGGCGCTGGCCACCAGGTGGATGCCCACCGTGTCGTCGTCGTTGGGCTGGGCTTCGAGCTCGGTGCGCACCAGGTAGTTGAGCGCCCGCGCGTCGGAGCTCAGCACATGATCGACCGTGGACGGCGACAGCACGGTACGCGGGCGCATCCACTCCACCTCCAGCCCGGCCCCGATCAGCAGCTCGCGCAGCTGCCCGCTGCTGAAGCAGCGCGTGATGCTGCCGTCGGGCCAGGGCACGAGCATGACCTCGCCGGTCTGCCGCAGGTGCTGCCACTGCTCCTGCTCGGCCAGGATCGCCATGCCCAGCACCAGCGAGTCGACGCACACCAGCGCCCGGCCGCCGGGCCGCAGCACCCTGGCCACGTCGTTCATCGCCGACTCGGCCATCAGCTCGATCGACATCACCCGCTCCTCCGCGAGCACCGCGTCGACGCTCGCGTCGGGCAGGAAGGCCAGGTCGTCGGCGCGTACGTGGCGGACGCGGTCGGCGTCGCGGAGCCGGGACAGCCCGTCGGGGGTCCGGCGGAAGTCGAGCACCTCGATCACCCGGTGCCCCAGCCTGGCGGCCTGGCCGGACCACTTGCCGCGGCCGCCGGAGAGATCGAGGATCACCGAGGGTTCGCCGGGGAGCCATCGGTTGAGTTGTTCGGCGGCGACGGCGCGGTAGAAGGTCCAGTACGGCCCGAGCGTCCCTGAGCCGTTCAGTTCCTCGGCCGGAATGGGCAGCACACGCGACTCCTGGGTTCCGGAAAAAGGGCTACCAGCCGGTACGTATGACGTTCCCCGCACCGGGTCCTTCGTACCTTCTATCTTGCGGGAACAGACAAGGGCGCGGGCGTGTTGCGACGAGCATGCTCACATTGGTAGAACCCCAGCCCGCTGACCGACTGGTCACGGGCCAGCGGGTATCCTCCCCTGAGTACGGTGTTCCGCCACAGCCGGCCACCGGTGATCTTAGGGGGGTGGGTCCGGTGCCCGCGACAGGCGCGGAGACGCTGGAGCAGCGAAGCGAGCGATTCGAGCGCGACGTCATGCCGTATCTCGAGCAGCTCTACTCCGCCGCGCTCCGGATGACCCGAAATCCCGCGGACGCGGAGGACCTGCTGCAGGAGACCTTCGCCAAGGCGTTCGCGTCGTTCCACCAGTTCCAGCAGGGCACGAATCTCAAGGCGTGGCTCTACCGGATCCTCACCAACACCTTCATCAACAGCTATCGCAAGAAGCAGCGGGAGCCGAAGCAGTCGGGCACGGAGGAGATCGAGGACTGGCAGCTCGCGCGCGCCGAGTCCCACACCTCCAGCGGGCTGAAGTCGGCCGAGGTGGAGGCGCTGGAGCACCTGCCCGACGGTGACATCAAGCAGGCGCTCGCCGCACTCCCCGAGGAGTTCAGGATCGCCGTCTACCTGGCCGACGTGGAAGGCTTCCCCTATAAGGAGATCGCCGACATCATGGGCACTCCGATCGGCACCGTGATGTCGAGGCTGCACAGAGGACGCAGGCAGCTCCGGGGCCTCCTTGAGGACTATGCTCGCGAGCGTGGCCTGGTCCCGGCGGAGGGATCGAAATGAGCTGTGGAAACCCGCATGACACCGACTGTCGCGAGGTCCTCGACAAGGTGTACTCCTACCTCGACGGTGAGCTGACCGAGGGGGACGTCGCGGAGATCCGCGTGCACCTCGACGAGTGCAGCCCGTGCCTGAAGGAGTACGACCTCGACAAGGCCATCAAGGCCCTCGTGCACAAGCACTGCGGTTGCGACCCGGTCCCGGCGGACCTGCGCTCGAAGGTGCTGGCCCGCATCGACCAGGTGAGATCCGAATTGGCCGACTAGAGGGGCTGGCCGACCGGAAGGGCGGGCCGACTAGGATCGGCTGCATGCGTGTTCTGGTCACCGGGGGTGCCGGCTTCATCGGTTCGAATCTCGTCGATCGCCTCCTGGCCGACGGGCACGAGGTGCACGTCGTGGACGACCTGTCCTCCGGCACCCGCGACAACCTGGCCGACGCCGCGCGCAGCGACCGGTTCCGGCTGCACGAGATGGACATCAGGGACCCGGCGCTGATCGGGCTGATGGCCGAGCTGCAGCCGGAGGTCGTCTGCCACCTGGCCGCGCAGATCAGCGTGCGCAAGAGCGTGACCGACCCGGCGCACGACGCCAGGCTGAACGTCGAGGGCACGGCCGCCGTGCTGAACGCCGCCCACGAGGGGCGAACGCGCAAGGTGGTGTTCGCCTCGTCGGTGGCCGTCTACGGCCGTCCCGCCTCGATCCCCGTGCCCGGTGACGCGGCGCCTGACCCGCGCTCGCCGTACGCCGCCTCCAAGCTCAGCGGCGAGATCTACCTCGCCACGTTCCGCGCGCTGTACGGCATCGAGTACACGACGCTGGTGCTCTCCAACGTCTACGGCCCGCGCCAATCGCCCGACGGCGAGGCCGGCGTGGTGGCCATCTTCACCGACGCCCTGCTCAACGGCACACCCACGGTCCTGTACGGCGACGGCACCCAGACCCGCGACTACGTCTTCGTCGGCGACGTGGTCGACGGCTTCGTCAGGGCGTGCGGCGCCGACGGCAACGGCCGCCGCTTCAACCTCGGCACCGGCATCCAGACCACCGACCGGCGGCTGCACTCGCTGATCGCCGACGCCGCGGGCGCCCAGGACAAGCCCGGCTTCGCGCCGCCGCGCGTGGGCGACCTGCCGGCGATGGCGGTCGATCCGGTGCCCGCCCACGAGGGGCTCGGCTGGCAGCCGCGTACGGACCTGTCGACCGGCGTGAAGAAGACCGTCGAGTGGGCCGCGGGCCGTCGCGCGAAGTAGTGGCTTGATTACGCTTTGCTTGCGATTTCCGACTCCGCCCATGTGGCCACGCCCGGTTCTGTAGCGTGAACCCCACAAGTCGACGTGGAGGCATGTGGATGTTCAAGGCTACGGTCACCCGGTTGCTCACGGCCATCCTTCTGGTCACTCCGGTGATCATGCTGATCGGCGGAGCGTTTCCTCCTGGGGTGTCCTGGACCTGATCGCCGTGGGGGGCCGCAATGCGTGATCTGCCGTGGCCCGCAAGGGTCTATCTGGTCGCCGTGATCGGTGCGGCGGCCGCACTCGTCGTACGCGGCGTGGTCGTCTCGGGCGCGCCCGTGGCCACGGAGGACCTGGACATCCTCCTGGTGCTCGCCCTGCTGTTCCTGGTGTGCGAGTCGATGCCGACGCTGCTCAACGTGGAGCAGTTCGCCGTGTCGGTGAGCTTCTCCGCCTCGCTCGCCGCCGTGGTGCTGCTCGGCCCCGAGGGCGCGGCCCTTGTGGGGCTGACCGCCGTGCTCAGCGTGCGGCCGGGGCTGCCGCTGATCAAACGGCTGTTCAACGGCGCGCAGTTCGCCATCTGCGGCTACGTCGCGGGGCGCGTCTACGAGGCGCTGGACGGCAGCGTGGGCGTGCCCGAGGTCAACGCCTTCGACGACCTCATCGGCCCGTACGCCGCCGCCACGGCCGTCTTCGTGCCGCTCAACATCGCGCTCACGCTCACCATCATCGGGCTGGCCACCCAGGTGCGGGCCACCGAGGTGCCGATGCGCGGCATGGCCCAGTTCCTGCTGTCCTACCTGGGCTACGGGACGTTCGGGCTGCTGGTGGCCGGCCTGTGGGCCACGGTGGCGTCGATCTCGGCGGTGCTGGTGCTGCTGCCGCTGTTCGTGGCGCGCTGGGCGTTCGGCCAGTACCACGCGCAGCAGCGCTCGTACGACGCCACGATCGCCGCGCTCTGCCAGGCCGTGGAGACGAAGGACTACTACACCAGGGGCCACTGCACGCGCGTCTCCCACGCCTCCTCGATGATCGCCCAGGAGATCGGCATGGGGCTGGAGCGCGTGCGTGCCATCCGCTACGCCGGCATGCTGCACGACGTGGGCAAGCTCGGCGTGCCCACGAAGGTGCTGCAGAAGGACGGGCCGCTGACCGAGGAGGAGTTCGCCGCGATCCAGTTGCACCCGATGCGCGGGCTGGAGATCGTCAGGGGCATCGGCTTCCTCGACGAGGCGTACGCCGGGATCATGCACCACCACGAGAAGCACGACGGCACCGGCTATCCGATGGGGCTGGCCGGTGACGAGATCCCCGAGTTCGCCAAGGTGATCGCGGTGGCCGACGCGTTCGACTCGATGACCTCCGACCGCTCCTACCGCGGCGCCAGGCCCGTCCCCGAGGCCGTCGAGGAGCTGCGCAAGAGCGCGGGCACGCACTTCGACCCGGTGATGGTGGCGGCCTTCATCCGCGCGCTGGAGCACGAGCCGTGGCAGCCGCCGCGCCGGGTGGACGAGCCGCCGCCCGACGACGCGGAAGCGACGATCAAGGACCACGACGACCCGACCATGCCCATCCAGGTCGTGACCGGCTCATGATCACCACTGAGCGCGTCAGGCGCACCTCCGGGCGGTCGCTGAACACGGTCCTGCGCCGCCTCGACTCCGGCCAGCTCCTGCTCATCTGCGCGGCCGGGCTGGTCGCGCTGGCGGGCGTGGCGCACACGGCGGCGGTCGGGCTGGAGCGGCCGGAGATCGCGGTCGGGTTCGGCGCGCTGATCGCGGTCGGCGAGCTGGCCAGGCTCACCATGCCGGGCAACAGGGAGGTCGCGCCGATCGGCGCCGCCGCCGCGCTGGGCTACACGCTGCTGCTCGACCTCAGCCAGGTCCCGCTGGAGCACTCGGCGCTGCAGGTCGTGGCCGTGATCGCCGTGGGCATGACGGCGGGGGCGCTCCCGCACCTGGCCGTGGGCCGCCCGCCGCGGCTCGACGCGATGGCCAGACGGCTGCTCACCGGCGCGCTGCTGGCCTTCGCGTTCCGGCCGCTGGCGGAGCCGCTCTACCTGATGACCAAGCCGCCGACCCAGACGTGGTGGCCGGCGCTCATGGTCATGGTCGCGCTCATCGCGATCACCCTGCTCATCGACGTGCTGATCGCCGCGCTGCTGCGGGCCGAGCAGGTGCGCACGGCGTTCAGGGTGGCGGTGCGCGACGAGATCAACATGGCCTTCCCGCTGGGCGCCGCGGTGGCCTCGTCGGGCGTGCTGCTCGCCCTGGCCACGCACAGCATGGACCTGGTGGCGCTGCTGGTGTTCGCGGCGCCGCTGCTGGTCACGCAGGTCGCCTTCCGCAAGTACGCCGGGATCAGGGCGACCTACCTGCAGACCGTACGCGCGCTGTCGCGGGTCACCGAGGTGGGCGGTTACGTCGAGCCGGGGCACTCGCGCCGGGTGAGCCGCCTGGCCGTGGCCATCGGCAGGGAGCTCGGCATGGCCGAGCCCGAGCTGCTGGAGCTGGAGTACGCCGCGCTGATGCACGACATCGGCCAGCTCTCGCTGCGCGACCCGATCCCCGGCGGCGCGACCGTGCTGACCGAGCCCGAGCAGGCCCGCCGCATCGCCGAGCTGGGCGCCGAGGTGATCAGGCAGACGGGCGTGCTCGACCGGGTGGCCGAGGTGGTCAGCAGGCAGTGCGACCCGATCACCGATGACCCGCCGCTGTCGAGCCGCATCATCAAGGTCGCCAACGCCTACGACGACCTGGTCGGGCCCTCCACCGACCGTGACCGCGGCGGGGCGGCGCTGGAGCGGATCCGGCTGTCGTCGGGCAGCGCGTACGATCCTCACGCGGTCGAGGCGCTCGCCCGGGTGATCGACCGCGGGCGCGTGTGAGATCAGCGGAGTGATCCGGAGAAGGCGATCCGATCGCCCTCAGCGAGTGGCGCGGGCGAGGAACCTGGCACGGTCGACCACGATCCGCTCGATCGTGCCCTTGCCGACCACGGTGTGCTTGTCGTGCGCCTCGAACGCGAAGACCAGCCGCCGGCCGTCCACCTCGGTCAGCTCCACGCCGACCTGCACGTGCGTGCCGAGCGGGCTGGCGGCCAGGTGCTCCAGCTCGACCCGGGTGCCGACGGACGTCTCGCCGGGCGCGAGGTGCCGCTCGACGGCGCGTACGGTCGCCGCCTCGGCCAGGGCGAGCAACCGGGGCGTGGCCAGCACGGGAACGTCTCCGCTGCCGATCCGCTTCGCGGTGTCCTCCATCTCGACCACGATGAGCAGTTGGGCACGGAGACCTGGCGTGAGCGTCATGGGACGAGCCTCTCATGAGGCCGCCGACTTCCCGGAAACGCGGACAAGTGCGGCTGGAAGGCCCCAGGATAGGCTTTGTACGGCTTGAGGCATTTGAGTGGCATGTGGGTCAGGTGAGTCGTACACTCTCTGAGTTCCGTGACCACTGTGTTACCTCACCGCGACAAAACTTCGCTTTGTTGGAGATCCGCGGGGTGGGCGAGGTAATTGGGTTCCGGGATGTAGGGGGGTAGCGGGGGAATCATGGTGGCCCAAGGGACGACGCTGGCTGGGCGGTATCGGCTGGATACCCGCATCGGCGCCGGTGGCATGGGCGAGGTGTGGCGAGGCGAGGACGTCGTGCTCGCACGCACCGTCGCCGTCAAAGTGCTGCTCCCCGGCCGCATGGAGGACCCCGGGTTCGTCGCTCGCTTCCAGGGGGAGGCGCGGGCGATGGCCACGATCAACCACTCCGGCGTGGTCGACGTCTACGACTACGGCGTCAGCGGCGACACCGTCTACCTGGTGATGAAGTTCGTCGACGGCGAGCCGCTCGACCGGCTGCTCGGCAGGCTGGGGCGCATCCCGCCGCAGGCGGCCATGGAGCTCATCGCGCAGGCCGCGTCGGCGCTGCAGGCCGTACACGACCAGGGGATCGTCCACCGCGACGTCAAGCCCGGCAACCTGCTCGTGCAGCGCGACGGCACGCTCGTCCTGACCGACTTCGGCATCGCCCGCTCCGACATCGCCAGCCGGCTCACCGACGCCGGCATGGTGCTCGGCACCGCCGCCTACTGCGCCCCCGAGCAGGCCGAAGGCGCCCCCGTGACGCCCGCCGTGGACATCTACGCGCTCGGCGTGGTCGCGTACGAGTGCCTGGTGGGCCAGCGGCCGTTCGACGGCGACAGCGCGGTCACGATCGCGCTCAAGCACATCCGCGAGGCCCCGCCCCCGCTGCCCCAGGACATCCCCCAGTCGGTGCGCACGCTGGTGGAGATCGCCCTGTCCAAGGACCCGGCCAGGCGCTACCCGAGCGCCCGCGCGATGAGCGAGGCCGCCAGGGCGATCGCCAGCGGCCAGGCGCCCGCCGTGCCCGAGCTGGCCACCGGCTCCACCATGGCCCAGCCCCCGCAGCAGCAGCCGGTCCAGCAGCACCAGCAGCCCCCCGGACAGCAGCAGTACCCGCAGACGGGCCAGCAGTACGCCCAGACCGGCCAGCAGTACCAGCAGACCGGCCAGTTCCAGCAGCCCGGGCAGCAGGACGCCGGCCCGTACCAGACGGGCGCCAGGACGGCGCACGAGGACACGGCGATCAGCGACCGGCGCGGGAGCCGCCGCGCGGCCAAGGCGCCGCGCAGGACGGGCCTGATCGCGGGCATCGCCGCCGCGGTCGTGCTCGGCGTGGGCGCCACCGCGGTCGCGCTGACGGGCATGCCCATCGGCGGCCCGGAGCAGACGGTGAGCGAAACCCCCGTCGGCAACGCCACGAAGACCACCAAGCCGCCGTCCAAGGCCCCGTCCAAGACCTCTGAGCCCGAGCCCGAACCCGAGCCGACGAGGCAGTCCAGGCCCCCCACCCGGGACCCGCAGCCCACGCAGACCCCGGACGAGACCGAGGAGCCGACGAAGACGCCGTCCAGCACGCCCTCGTCCACCCCGTCGACGTCGAAGACGCCCACCCCGACCACGTCCGCCAACAAGGTGCTGATGCCGAACGTGATCGGCAAGCGCTACCTCGAAGCGGTGGACATGGTCGAGGCGGCCGGCCTGCTGTCCACCCTGGACGACCAGACGACCACGACCGACGGCATGCGCTGCGGCAGGGTCAAGGCGTCCACGCCGGGCGCGGGCAAGTCGGTGACCAAGGGCACCACGGTCACCCTGGTCGTCGTCGACAGTGTCTGCCCCGAGGACGCCTCGCCCACGCCCACCCCGACGACCCCCACCCCCACGGTGAAGAAGTCGTAGTCACACCCCCGTCGTGTTGCGGGGGTAGGCGATCTGCGGGTCGGTGGCGATGTTGACCAGGTACGGCACGCCGGAGTCGAACGCCCTGCGCAGCGCGGGCCCGATCTCCGACGGCTTCGTCACCAGCTCGCCGCCCCCGCCGAGCGCGGTGACGACCTGGTCGTAGCGGCACTGCGGCTGCAGCTCGGCGGCCACGTCGTAGCCGTACAACATCTGCATGGGGTGCTTCTCCAGGCCCCACATGCCGTTGTTGCCGCAGATCATCACGACCGGCAGGTTGTGGCGGACGAGGGTGTCGACGTCCATCAGCGAGAACCCGGCGGCGCCGTCGCCGAGCAGCAGCACCACCTGCGAGGACGGCCTGGCCAGGCGGGCGGCGATGGAGTAGCCCAGGCCGGTGCCCAGGCAGCCGTACGGGCCGGGGTCGAGCCAGTTGCCCGGCTGCTTCGGCTCGACGTACTTGCCGGCGTAGGAGACGAAGTCGCCGCCGTCGCCGATGACCACGGCGTCGTCGTCGAGCACCCGGTTCAGCTCGCCGTAGATGCGCATCGGGTGGATCGGGTCGGAGCCGGAGGCCAGCAGCTCAGCGTCGCCGGCGATGGCCGCGGCGGCCGCCTCGGACAGCTTCGTCACCCACGTGGCGTACGAGTCGGGCTTGACCCCCGCCTCGCCGCAGGCCGTGCCGAGGCTCCAGAACACCACCGACAGGTCGCCGGCGGCGGACGCGGCCGGTTGCATGTGCGTGGCGAGCTGCGAGGGCGCGTCGGCGATGTGCACGACCCTGGCCAGCGGCGCGCCGTCCTTGCCGCCGAACCAGCCGTAGCCGAGGCGGAAGTCGAGCGGCGTGCCGACCACGATCACCAGGTCGGCCTGGGCGAAGGCGAGGCCGCGGGCCCGGGTGACGAGCAGCTCGTGGCCGGACGGCAGGATGCCGCGCCCCTGGCCGTTGGGGATGACCGGCAGCCGCCACGTCTCGGCGAAGTCGCGGGCGGCCTCCTCGGCGCGGTCCATCCACACGTCGGAGCCGTACACCAGCACGGGGCGCTCGGCCTCGGCCAGCAGCCGCGCGATGCCCGCCAGGTCGTCGGGGTCGGGCTCCAGCGGCGACGGCGACTGGGTGCGCACCTCGTGGACCGGCGAGGGGGAGAACAGGTGGTCCATGTAGAAGTCGAGGAAGACCGGGCCGCGGTGCGGCGCGACCGCCGTGCGGAAGGCGACCTCGACGTCCTGGCCGACCGACTCGGCGCCCGCGGCGGTGAACGACAGCTTGGTGATCGGGTCGAGCAGCGGCGGGTGGTCCATCTCCTGCAGGGCACCGCTGCCCCAGCGGGACTGCGGCGCCCTGCCGCCCAGGACGACCACGGGGGAGCCGTTGAAGTGGGCGGTCGCGACGCCGCTGACGCCGTTGGTGATGCCGGGGCCCGCGGTCAGCACGGCCAGGCCGGGGTTCCTGGTCAGCCTGGCGGTCGCCTCGGCGGCGAAGACCGCGCTCTGCTCGTGGCGTACGTCGAGGATGCGCATGCCCTCGTGCACGGCGCCGTCGTAGATCGGGAAGACGTGCCCTCCCGACAGGGTGAACATGGTCTCGACACCGTAGGCCTTGGACACGGCGACGGCGGCGTCACCGGCGTGCTTCGCAGACTCCATGCCGGGAACTTACCAACCAGTCACACACGTAAACAGACTTTCACCGGCAGCACACGCTCACGAATCCCTCGGTGGCCCGCATGGTGATCTTCCTTGACGCGCCGGAGGAGCGCTTGACGTCGAGCGTGGTGTTGGCGCCCTCGGCCGTCACGTCGTACAGGCTCGGCGGCACGTACATGGTGACGTCGCCCGCTGTCCGCACGACCGCCTTGACCTCGGAGGGAGCGCTGCGGAACGTCAGCTTGACGTCCCCCGAGCCGACCTCCACGTCGGCCCGCGAGCTGCGCAGGCCGTCTCCGTCCACGTTGCCCGTGCCGGTCCGCACCCAGAGGTCGCCTGCCAGGGCGTTGGCGCGGACGTTGCCGGAGACGGTGGTCAGGCGCAGGTCGCCGAACAGCTCGCCCACCGAGAGGTCGCCCCCGGAGGTGCGGGCCTCGAGGGTGGTCTCGGGCGGCACCTGCACCACGTAGTCGGCCCGGCAGACCGGCCCCGTCGGCTGGTCGTGGCCTGGGCACACCGCGTCGACCCGCAACGTGCCCGAGCGGGCGTCCCAGTCCTCGGTGACCGTGGGCCTGTCGCGCGTCCAGCGCAGCGCCCGCTGGATGAGCACCTCGCCCGCCTGCCCCGACATGATCACCAGGTCCACCTGGCCCTTGCCGGCCAGGATCCGCAGCTTCTCGCCGTCGAACGGGATGGACCGGACGGTGACGTCCGTCGGTGTCCTGGCCCTGGAGAACCCGTGCCAGAGCCCCACCGTGGACAGCGTCAGCGCGACCACGGTGGCCACGGCGCCCGCCGCCAGCCACATGGCTCTCACGGCAGGCTCCGGATCTTGAGGAACTGCAGCACGGCGAGCACCCGCCGGTGGTCGCCCTCGGCGGGCGGCAGGTCGAGCTTGGTGAAGATGTTGCCGATGTGCTTGCCCACGGCCCCCTCGCTGAGCACCAGGGCCTGCCCGATGCCGGCGTTGGAGCGGCCCTCGGCCATCAGCCTGAGCACCTCGTGCTCGCGCGGCGTGAGCCGCTCCAGCGGGTCGCTGTTGCCGCGCAGCAGGAGCTGGGCCACGACCTCCGGGTCGAGCGCGGTGCCGCCGGAGGCCACCCTGCGCAGCGCGTCGATGAACTCCGCCACGTCCGCAACGCGGTCCTTGAGCAGGTAGCCGACGCCGCCTGCCGAGGCGGAGGCGAGGAGCTGGGCGGCGTAGCGCTCCTCGACGTACTGGGACAGCACCAGCACGGCCAGGCCCGGCTGCTGGCGGCGCAGCACGAGCGCGGCCCGCAGCCCCTCGTCGGTGTGCGTGGGCGGCATCCTGACGTCGGTGACGACCAGCTCGGGCCTGTGCTCCTCGGCGGCTCGCAGCAGGCCCTCGGCCTCGTCCACGGCCGCCACCACCTCCATGCCCGCGGCGGCCAGGAGCCGGATCAGGCCCTCCCTCAGCAGCACGGAATCCTCTGCGAGCACTACTCGCACGGCAGCTCCACCTCGATCGTCGTCGGTCCGCCCAGCGGGCTGGACAGCCGTAGCGTCCCGTCCACGGAGTCGATCCGCTGGGCCAGGCCGCGCAGCCCGGTTCCGCCGTCCATCCTGGCACCGCCGCACCCGTCGTCGTAGACGAGCACGTGCAGGCGGTCGCGCTCGCGCCGCACGCTCACCTCGGCCCTGGTGGCCGCCGCGTGCTTGGCGATGTTGGTCAGTGCCTCGGACACGATGAAGAACGCCACCGCCTCGATGGTCGGAGTGGTACGCCGCTCGATGTCGACGCGCAGCTTCACGGGAATGGGCGTACGGGCCGCCACGCCCGACAGTGCCGCGTCCAGCCCCTGGTCGTTGAGCACGGCGGGGTGCAGGCCGCGGACGAAGTCGCGCAGCTCCTTGAGCGCCTGCTTGGCCTCCTCGTGCGCCTGCTCGATGGCCTCGCGGGCCGGCTCGGGCAGGTCGGTCAGGGTGGCCCTGGCCAGGCCCAGGTTCATGGCCAGGGAGACGAGCCGCTGCTGGGCGCCGTCGTGCAGGTCGCGCTCGATCCTGCGGCGCTCGGCGTCGGCCGCGTCGATCACACCGGCCCGGCTCTCGGTCAGCGTCTCGATGCGCTGCCCCAGCTCCGTACGGCTGGGCCCGAGCAGCGTGCGGGCCACCGACAGGTCCAGCGCGGCCATGCCACGGGCCAGGAGCGGCGCGAGCACCAGCAACGCCAGCCCCACCAGCATGTACGTCCCCATCACCCGGTTGTCCCTGAGATCGATCATGAACTCCAGCGGCGGCTTCTGCAGCTTCGGCGGCAGGAACGCCAGCAGCCCCACCACCGCCCCGCCCCACGCGAACGCCACCAGGGCCGCACCGGCCACCCCCACCACCGGCGACAGCAGGTGGTAGCCGATCTGCCGCCACGTCAGCGGGTCGCGCCAGCTCGCCGGGGCGGGCACGGGCGGGATGAGCACGCCCTGGAAGGCGCGCAACCGCGAGCGCTGGACCCTGGTGAACCACGGCAGGGCGCGCTTCAGCAGCGGCGGCGCCACGGCCGTCAGCAGCGTGAGCCCGCCGAGCAGCACGGCGACCGGGAAACCGATCATCACATGGGCCGTGTCCAGCCAGGCCCGCGCCGACCAGGGACGGGGGACTCTCATGTCTTCAACGGTATTGACCTGGAGCGAGGACGCGAAATGGGTCTGGTGTGCCGGTGCATGGTGGGGCTAGCCCCACCCTCAGGACCCGCGGGTCAGAGGCTGTGGCGCTGCCTGAAGGCCAGCGGGTCGAAGGTGCCGCCCAGCGTGGCGCCCAGCCCCTCGCGGGCCGCCTCGGCGAACTCGTGGCGCCCGCGCAGGCCGCCCAGCCCGTCGGGCAGCACGCCGGCCAGCGGCCTGGCCGCCAGCATCTCCAGGTCCGTCACGCTGCCGCACGCGGTGGGGCCCGGCGTGGCCGGCCACCGTCCGATGACGATCCCGGCCAGGTCGAGGCCGTGGTGGGCGAGCGACTCCAGGGTGAGCGCGGTGTGGTTGACGGTGTCGCGGCAGGGCCGTACGACGACGAGGACCTGCGCGCGCAGGGCGCGGGCCAGGTCGGCGAGGGTGGCGCCCTCCTCGTCGTAGCGGTCGAGCAGCCCGCCGGCGCCGTCCACGACGACCAGGCGGTTGCTCTCGGCCAGCTCCCGCACCAGCCCGGCGGCCGCGGACAGCGACACGGGCGGCTCTCCGGCGGCCCTGGCGGCCGCTGCGGGCGGCAGCGGGGCGGGGAAGCGGCCGAGCTCGAACGTGGTGGTGACGCCGGACAGCCGGATGACCTCGTCCACGTCGCCTGGCTCGCCGGCCGCCAGCCCGGTCTGGGCGGGCTTGACCACCGCCGCGGCGGACCCGCGGGCCAGCGCCAGCGCGCTCAGCGCCGCCGTCACGACCGTCTTGCCGACGCCGGTGCCGGTGCCCGTGACGACGAGGACGCTCATGGCCGGCGCAGGCGGGTGACGAACTTGTACCGGTCGCCGCGGTAGAGCGACTGCGCCCACTCGACGGGGTTGCCGTCGGCGTCGAAGGCGTGCCGGGTGAGCAGGAGCATCGGCAGGCCGACGTCCACGCCGAGCGCCTTGGCGTCGTAGGGGGTGGCCAGGACGGTCTCGATGATCTCCTCGGCGTCGGTCAGCCGTACGTTGTAGGCGTTGTGCAGCGTCTCGTACAGGGAGGCGTGCACCTCCAGCTCGCGCCGCAGGCGGGGGAAGCGGCGCGCGGACAGGTGGGTGGTGTCGATCGAGACCGGCTCGCCGTTGGCCAGCCTGAGCCGGTGGATGCGCAGCACGCGGCCGCCCGGGTTGATGGCCAGGCGCCGCGCGAGCGCCTCGTCGGCGGTGATGTAGCCGATCTCCAGGATCTTGGTGTCCGGCTCCAGCCCGGCCGTGCGCAGATCCCCGATGTACGAGGTCAGCTGCAGCACCTGGGCCACCTTGGGCTGCGCCACGAACGTGCCCTTGCCCTGGATGCGCAGCAGCCGCCCCTCGACGACCAGCTCGGTCAGCGCCTGCCTGACGGTGGTGCGCGAGGTCTCGAACCGTACGGCCAGCGTGCGCTCGGGCGGCAGGGCCGTGCCGGGGGGCAGGGTCTTGGTGAGCTCGAGCAGGGCCCGTTTCACGTCGTAGTACTTGGGAACGCGGGGGCTGTCGTCTGTCACGCTCTCACCTTCACTTCTGCCACGGCGGTGAGGGCGTGTCTGATCACCGCGAGATCATCGGAACTCACTTTGGCCCGGGCGGTCAACCGCGGGCTGGAGCCGCCCGCAGGCTCCGGGCGCGTACGGGTGTGAGCACACGCGGATCCGGGCAGCTCAGGTTGATTGTGAAGGATATCCACAGCAGCGCGCGCGATCACAACCGAGGCCGGTCCGCGCGCCGTGTCGCGGTAGAACCACCTGCCCGTGTGGATCACCTCCGGCTCGCCGCGCACCGTCCCGTCCTGGGATCCGGCGACTTCGACCCTGTGATGGTTCTCACAATATGAGATTGAACCCCCCGTCATATGGTGCTATGCCGCCGCTGGCGTGAACACTGCCTGCTCGTCCCTTACCGGCCCGAGCCCGGCCCGTCTCACCGGGAGTCGGTTTGGTTGTTGCGGGGGAAAGCACGCATGATGCACTCGTGCCGACTCTCAGCGACCTCGTAGCCCGCCACACAGCGCTCGACGAGGCGGATCTCGACTGGCTGCACTCGCTGGTCTCCGACTGGCAGCTGCTGGCCGACCTGTCCTTCGCCGACCTCATCCTGTGGGCCCCGCTGCTGGGGGAGAGCGGCTGGATCGCGATCGCGCAGATGCGCCCGACGACCGGCCCGACCGTCTACCACGACGACATCGTCGGCACCGTGGCCGCCAAGGGCGAGCGCAACCTCATCGACACGGCCTGGAACGAGCGCCGCATCTGCCGCGAGGGCGACCCCGACTGGTCCACCGGCGTGCCCGTCCGGGAGGAGACCATCCCCGTGCGCCGGGCGGTCGAGGGCGGCGAGGGCCGCTTCCTGGCGGTCATCCAGCGCTCCACGAACCTCTCCTCGGCCCGCACGCCGTCCCGCCTGGAGCTGACCTACCTGCAGAGCGCCTCCGACCTGGCGCAGATGGTGGCCGAGGGGCGCTTCCCGTTCTCCGGCGAGGAGCCGATCCTGGTGCGCTCGCCGCGCGTCGGCGACGGCCTGCTCAGGCTCGACCGGGCCGGGCGCGTCACGTACGCGTCGCCGAACGCGCTGTCCGCCTACCGCCGGCTCGGCCTGCACGCCGACCTGGTCGGCGCCGAGCTGGGCCGGGTCACCGCCACGCTGTGCTACTCGGACGAGCCGATCAACGAGGACCTCATGATCGTGGCCAGCGGGCGCGCGGCCAAGGAGACCGAGGTCGAGTCGGGCGGCACGATCGTGCAGCTGCGGGCCATCCCGCTGATCGTCGGCGGCGGCCGCATCGGCGCGCTGGTGCTCATCAGGGACGTGACCGAGCTGCGGCGGCGCGAGCGCGAGCTGATGACCAAGGACGCCACCATCCGCGAGATCCACCACCGGGTCAAGAACAACCTGCAGACCGTGGCCGCGCTGCTCAGGCTCCAGGCGAGGCGGCTCCAGGTGCCAGAGGGGCGGGAGGCGCTGGAGGAGGCGGTGCGCCGGGTCGGGTCGATCGCGATCGTGCACGAGACGCTGTCGCACGCGCCCGAGGAGTTCGTGGACTTCGACGAGATCGCCGACCGGGTGATCGCGATGGCGGGAGAGGTGTCCTCGCCCGAGGTGGGCGTAACGCCGCGCAGGGTGGGGGAGTTCGGGGTGCTGCCCTCGCTCATCGCCACACCGCTGGCCATGGCGCTGACCGAGCTGCTGCAGAACGCGCTGCAGCACGGCCGGCCCAAGCGGCTGGAGGTGGTGGTCGAGCCCGCGCACGAGCGGCTGAACGTGACCGTCTGGGACGACGGCCGCGGCCTGCCCGGCGGCTTCGACCTCGACAGCTCCACCAGTCTGGGGCTGCAGATCGTGCGTACGCTGGTCGAGGGGGAGCTGTCCGGGCGGCTCACCATTGAGCCGCGCCTGGAAGGCGGCACGGAGGTCGTCCTGTCGATCCCGCTCCCGCTCCAGCCGAACTGAACGACGGGGGCCGCTGCTGCGCGCGGACCGGCGTCGCGTATGTTCTTGGGTGTGACAGGGTCAGGCGGTGGCGCGGGCGCGAGCCCGGGCGGAGCGGCGCTTGAGCGCGCGGCGCTCGTCCTCGCTCAGGCCGCCCCAGACGCCGGCGTCCTGGCCGGACTCCAGGGCCCACTTCAGGCAGGCCTCGACGGCCGAGCAGGAACGGCAGACCTGCTTGGCCTCCTCGATCTGCATGAGTGCCGGGCCGGTGTTGCCGATCGGGAAGAACAGCTCGGGGTCCACGTCACGGCAGGCAGCTCGGTGGCGCCAGTCCATGCGTCCACTCCTTAGTAGATGGAGCCTCTGGTCGGCTCCGTGCGGCTACTACTTTGTGAAGAGTTTCACTAACTCGCGCGAACAATTACCCGCATCCTGTGAGGACCGGGGTTGCCCGCTGACCTTCGGAGGACCCTGGGGTGTTTAAAGGTCCTACGTTCCGACGTCATGAACGAGCCTGTCAGCCACGGAGAGTGCACGCAAGGGGGTTGGCGGGAAGTTTTGGCGGTTATGGATGTCGGATGCGTCACACAATGACCGAATGTAACCGACTAGACCAGAACTTGTAACGCGTTCGGTGTAGACCGGAATGTTACGGTTTCGCGTTCTCCCAGGTAGTCGCCGTCCAGCTGAAAGGCCACGGGACGGTCCGCGGTGAGCGTGATCTCCGCCTCGTCGTGCATCTGGACGAGGTGCCGGCCGGACGGAAGGATGTCACTCTCCGTGAGGATGTGCCGGATCACCTTCGCCAGCGTCATCGGTCCCATGCGCCGCATGCCGAGGAGGTCGAGCCCCGTCTCGAAGCTCGCCCACGGGGTGGGCCGGACCGGCCTGCTGCCCACGTACGTCCATGGCGAGGTGTTGGAGACGATCGCCATGAACACCCCCTCGGCGGGAGGGATGCCCGGGCCGGTCACGGTCATCGCGGGATGCCGCTTGTCCGTGGCCAGATAGTGCCTCAGAGCCGTGTTCACATACCGTGCAGGGGTAGCCTTACGCCCCGTGCCCCTGAGGCCCTCCACGGCCCGTACAACCTCCGCGTCGTACCCCATGCCCGAGCAGAAGGTGAAGTAGCGGCTCTGCCCCTCCCAGAGGGCTTGGCCCAAACCCACGGTCCTGCGCCGGTTCTCCCTGAGCGCCTCCAGCACCTGGCCGGTCGATTCCACCGGGTCGTTCGGCAGGCCCAGCGCGCGGGCGAAGACGTTCGCGCTGCCGCCGGGGATGACGATCAGGCCGGGGCGGCCGGTGCTGGGGTCGGCCCTCGGCGGGTCGTCGTCGCCGTTCACCGGGTTCAGCAGGCCGTTGACGGTCTCGTTGATCGTTCCGTCGCCACCCAGCACGGCGACCACGTCGTACCCCTTGGCCCGCGCGGTGGCCGCCAGCGACGCGGCGTGCCCCCGGTACCGGGTCTCCTCGACGGTGAGGTCGACCGCCGCGCCGAGAGCGCGGATCAGCACGTTCCGCGTACGGGCGTTCGTGGTCGTGGCCTTGGGGTTGACCAGCAGCATTGCGCGCATATCGCCAGCGTAGCCGGTGGCCTTGTCCGACTTATCGGCCGAACGTCCTATTTTCCGCCCCGTCCGGCCCGGGAGGTAGGGTACGGACGTGAACGGTCGCCCGCTTACCCTGCTCATCGCCGCCGCGGTCGTCGCCCTGGAGGGGCTGGTCGCGCTCGGGCTCGGCGTCTACGTCGCGGTGGAGACCCTGACCGGGGCGCCGGACGACGTCACTTCTGCCCTGGCCGTGGCGGGGTTCGGGCTGCTCGTCGGGGCGGGCCTGCTCTGGGTGGCCTGGGGCGGGCTGTTCAAGATGGAGCGGTGGGGGCGCTCGCCCGGCGTGCTGACGCAGATCTTCATGCTGCCGGTCGGCGGCACCCTCATCACGTCGAGCCAGCCGCAGCTCGGGATCCCGATGATCGTCGTGGCCCTGGCGGGGCTGGTGACGCTGCTGGCTCCCCCCACCACGCAGGCCCTCTACGGTGACGGCAAGGCGTCGGGAGCTGACACCGACCCCTCGCGCCGTTAGACCCGTTTCCGCGCAGGCGATGCGCGGAAGCCGGGGATCAGTCGTCGGCGGTCAGGCCCTCGCGCAGCTGCGCCAGCGTGCGGGCGAGCAGGCGCGAGACGTGCATCTGCGAGATGCCCAGCTCGGTGGCGATCTGCGACTGCGTCATGTTGCCGAAGAACCGCAGCAACAGGATGCGCTTCTCGCGCGGCGGCAGCCGTTCGAGCAGCGGCTTGAGCGACTCGCGGTACTCCACGCCCTCCAGCGACTCGTCCACGATGCCGAGCGAGTCGGACACCGCGGGAGCGTCGTCGTCGCCCGAGTCGGGCGCGTCCAGCGACACGGTCGAGTACGCGTTGGCCGACTCGAGCCCTTCGAGCACCTCCTCCTCGGTCATCTTGAGGTAGGAGGCCAGCTCCGCCACGGTCGGGGCACGGCCCTCGCGCTGGGACAGATCGCTTATCGCCTTGGTCAGCGAGAGCTTCAGCTCCTGCAGCCTGCGCGGCACGCGGACCGCCCAGCCCTTGTCGCGGAAGTGCCGCTTGATCTCGCCGACGATGGTGGGCGTGGCGTAGGTGGAGAACTCCACGCCCCGGTTCAGGTCGAACCGGTCGATGGACTTGATCAGCCCGATGGTGGCGACCTGGGTGAGGTCGTCGAGCCACTCGCCCCTGTTGCGGAAGCGGCGAGCCAGGTATTCGACCAGAGGAAGGTGAAGCTCGACCAGCTCATCCCTGATGCGCTGGCGGCGCGGCTCCTCGGGGCCCAGCTCGGCCAGCTCGGCGAAGAGCATGCGGGCACGCACCCTGTCGGGCACGGCGTGTTCGCTGGTGGCCATGGCTCCAGTCCTTTCCGTCACGCCGGCCCTGCCGTACTCCGGGCCGCGCCTCGGCGCTTACGCAGGACGATCGCCATGCGATCAGGGGAGTCGGTCACCGCGTCGACGTCGTCGGCCAGGGCGGTCAGGACCATCCAGGCGAAGTCGTCGCGCTTGGGCGCGGAACTGCCGACGGTGGCCACCTCGACCCTGACCTGCATCTCCTGCCCGGTGAGCTCGAACTCCGCGGTGAGGTCGGTGCCGGGCACCGCCTCGTTCAGCAACATCGCGCAGGCCTCGTCGACCGCGATCCGCAGGTCCTCGATCTCGTCCAGGGTGAAGTCAAGCCGCGCCGCCAGGCCGGCGGTTGCCGTACGCAGCACAGACAGGTAGGCACTCGCTGCGGGGAGCCTGATGCTCACCACGTCACGGATGCCGGCCACGCCCTCCGCGCGCGTCTCGGTTTCCTCGGTCACGTTCCTCCTCGCGAATCCGACGCTGTCTGCAACTTACCGCCCCTGAGAGGTGCTTGGACGATTCAGACTCGCCATCAACGGAAAAGGCTCTGTGCGGGGTGTGACCGCACAGAGCCTTATGTGCCGTTTTAGGCGGCCTTGGTCTCCCAGAAGATCTTGGAGATTTCGTCGATCTTGCCCAGTAGGTCCTCGGCCTTGGCGACGTCCACGGTGCCCTTGGCGCCCGCGGCGCCGGCGAGCTTTGTGGCGTCCCAGAAGAGCTGGTGGAGCTGAGGGTACTGCTCGAGGTGCGGCGGCTTGAAGTAGTCGGTCCACAGCACCCACAGGTGGTGCTTGACCAGCTCGGCCCGCTCCTCCTTGATCTTGATCGCGCGGGCGCGGAAGACGGCGTCCTCGTTGGCCGCGTACTTCTCCATGATCGCCTTGACCGACTCGGCCTCGATGCGGGCCTGAGCGGGGTCGTAGACCCCACAGGGCAGGTCGCAGTGTGCGGAAGCGACATGCTTGGGTCGTAGCAGTCGTGCGAGCATCAGAAAGTCCTTCCTGGATGCTGAATCAGCTTGGTCCACAACCGACCTTACTCGTGTCCCAACGCCCGCGGAGTGGGGGGTCTTGACGATGAGAGTGCGTGTCGAAGGGGATTCGATGCGGCCCGCGCTGGTGCCCGGAGACTGGCTCCTCGTACGCCGGGGTGCCACCGTGCATCCCGGCGACCTCGTGGTGGCGAGGCTGCCCGGCGACCCCGACCGGCTCATCGTCAAGCGGGCGCAGTGGCACGGGGCCGGCGGGTGGTGGCTGGAGAGCGACAACCAGCGGGCCAGCGGCAGGCGCGACAGCTGGGACTTCGGGCCCGTCGACGACATCGTGGGCCGCGTGGTGCTGCGCTACTGGCCGCTCCTGCGCAGGGCGCCTCGCAAGGGCTAGGAACCGTTCCGGCGGCGGGCGCGGAAGGCGGCGACGTTGGCGCGGCTGGCGCAGCGGGCCGAGCAGTAGCGGCGGGAGCGGTTGGAGGAGGTGTCGAGGAAGGCGAGCCCGCAGTGCGGCTCACGGCACCGCCCGAGGCGGTCCACGCCCAGCTCGGCGACGACCGCGGCCAGGCCCATGACGGCGGTCGCGGCGGGGTCCTCGGCCAGGTGGAGGTGCCAGGCGTGGCCGTCGTGGTCGGAGAGCTGGGGGCGTACGGGATAGCGCACCAGCAGGGCGTTCAGCAGCCCGGCGACGGCGCGCTCGTCGCCTGCCGCGTCGAAGACGGCGGCGAGCTCGTCACGCAGGTTCCTGAGCTCGGGCGGCGGGTCCGGGTCGTTGGCCAGCCGGACCGCCCACTCGGCGTAAGAGGTGAGGTCCATCCCGGTCCATTACAGCAGAAAGGCGGGGCACCCGGATGGTGAGCGCCCCGCCCTGCCGGTCACTCCTCCGGGTGCAGGACGCGGTGCAGGAACGTGCGGGTGCGCTCCTGCTGGGGGTCGCCGATGACCTGCGCCGGGGCGCCGTCCTCGACGATCACGCCGCCGTCCATGAACACCACCCGGTCGGCCACCTGCCGCGCGAAGCCCATCTCGTGGGTGACCACCAGCATGGTCATGCCCTCCTCCGCCAGCTTGCGCATGACGGTGAGCACGTCGCCGACCAGCTCCGGGTCGAGCGCCGAGGTGGGCTCGTCGAAGAGCATCAGGCTGGGGCTCATGGCCAGGGCCCTGGCGATCGCGACGCGCTGCTGCTGGCCGCCCGAGAGCTGGCCGGGCAGGGAGTCGCACTTGGAGCCGACGCCCACCTTCTCCAGGTTGTCCCGGGCGATGACCTCGGCCTCGCGCTTGCCGCGCTTCAGCACCCGCTGCTGGGCGATCATGACGTTCTGCAGCGCGGTCATGTGCGGGAACAGGTTGAACTGCTGGAAGACCATGCCGATGCGGCGGCGTACGGCGTCGATGTCCACGTCGGGGTCGGTGATCTCGACGCCCTCCACGAACACCTTGCCCCTGGTGGGCGTCTCCAGCAGGTTCACGCAGCGCAGCAGGGTGGACTTGCCCGAGCCCGACGGGCCGATGACGCAGACCACCTGGCCCGGGTCGACGGTCATGTCGATGCCCTTGAGCACCTCGTTCTTGCCGAAGTACTTGTGCAGGTCGCTCAGCTCGATGGCGTGGGTTGTCATCGATTCCTCCCCTTACGCCCTTCCAGCCGGGACGCGAGGTAACCCAGCGGGATGGTCACGATCAGGTACGTGATGCCGGCGACCATGATGGGCGTGGCGTTGGCGTACTGGGAGGCCAGGTCGTTGCCGAACTTGGCCAGCTCGACGTACTCGCCGGACACGCCGAGGAACAGCACCAGCGACGAGTCCTTGAGCAGGGCCACGAACTGGTTGGTGGTGGGCGGGATGACCATCCGGATGGCCTGCGGGATCACCACGGTGATCTGGGCGCGGGAGGCCGACATGCCGAGCGACCTGGCGGCCTCCGTCTGCCCCTTGGGCACGGCCTGGAGTCCGGCCCTGAAGATCTCCGCCTGGTAGGCCGCGCCGACCAGGCCGAGGCCGAGGATGCCCTGCCCGTACGTGCCGCCGGGCACCTCGAAGCCCGGCAGCGCCAGCGGCAGGAACACGATCAGCAGGAAGATCAGCAGCGCGGGCAGCCCGCGGAAGATCTCGATGTAGATGATCGAGATCCACCGGTACGGCCGGACCTGCGAGATCCGCATCAGCGCCAGCACCAGGCCCAGCACGAACGCGAAGACGAACCCGCCCAGCGTGTAGATGATCGTGTTGCGCAGCGCGATGGTGAACAGATCGGGCAGCGCGGCACGCGCCACGTCGAGCTTGGCGAAGTTCTGGGCGAGGCTCGGCCAGTCGGCGTACAGTACGACGGCGACGAGCGCGGCGGCCAGTATGACGTACTGGACGCCCCGGCTGACCTGCTGCTTTTTCCGAGGGCTGAGCCCGGTACGCCCGGGCTCAGCCGTCTTCGGCTGGTCGGCCATGGATCAGCCCAGCTCGCCGGGCTTCTTGCCGAACCACTTCACGTAGATCTTCTCGTAGGTGCCGTCCTGCTTGGCCTTGGCGATCTCCTCGTTGATCGTCTTGAGCAGGACCGGGTCGGAGCCCTTCTTCAGGCCGATGCCGTACTGCTCGCCGGTGTCGAGGCTGCCGATCATCTCGAACTTGGCGGCGACCTCGGGCTTCTTCAGCCAGGTGAGGACGACGGGCAGGTCCTGGACGATCACGTCGGCCTGGCCGGCCTGCAGGGCCAGCAGCTCCTTGGCCGAGTCGGCGTACTCGGTGGGGTCGAAGCCCTGCTTCTTGACGTAGTCGAGGCCGGTGGTGCTGGCCTGGGCGCCGAGCTTGAGCCCCTTGGCCTTGACGTCCTCCAGGGAGGTGGCGCCGGTGCCCTTCTTGGCCAGCAGGGCCTGCGTGGCGTCGAAGTAGGGGTCGGAGAAGTCGATGTTCTGCTTGCGCTCGTCGGTGATCGTCATGCCGGCGGCGGCGACGTCGCACTTGCCGGCGGACATGGCGGCACCGCTCTTGATCACGGCGAAGTCGATGTCCACGATGTTCTGGGTCACGCCCAGCTTCTTCGCGGCGAGGTCGACGATGTCCACGTCGAACCCGACGATCTTGCCGCTCCCGTCCTTGAACTGGAACGGCTCGTACGGGATGTTCGTGCAGACCGTGAGCTTGCCGGGCTGCACGAGCTTGGCACCGCCGGCGGCGGAGGCGCTGGCACCGGTCGTGCCGGTGCCGGAGCCGGCGTCACTGCCGCACGCGGTGAGCGTGAGCGCAGTGGCCAAGACGAGCGCGCCGGCGGCGTAGCCTCGGCGGCTCAGGGGTCTGAGGGCCATGTACGGCCTCCTCGTAGTGAAAAGCCATGAAACTTGCGTTTTGTGCAGTTTAGATGGGGTTTAGCTGCGGTCTGTCACCCGGGATTTAACGATGCGTCAACAGAACGGCGTCGGCGCCGACACTGAAGAGCATCTCAGCATGTGGCAAGATGGGAAGACGGGTGACCCCCGAACCCCCTCACCAGACGACCGGCGAGGGGATCCTGGCAGCTACCGAAGCCAGCCCGCTCGCGCTCGTCCGCCGAAGGTTACTTCCGCTACCGATGACTACAGGGGTCGCTGTGGCTGCCACGCCCGCTTCTGCTTCCGTCGAAACACCCGATCTCGATCCCGCCTTCGCCCTGCACAGGGGAGGCAAGATCGAGATCCGCTCCACGGTTCCCGTCCGCGACGCCGACGACCTGTCGCTCGCGTACACGCCCGGCGTCGCCCGGGTCTGCACCGCCATCGCCGACCAGCCCGCGCTGGCCGACGACTACACCTGGGTCTCCAACGTGGTCGCCGTCGTCTCCGACGGCACCGCGGTGCTCGGCCTCGGCGACATCGGCCCGTCGGCCGCCATGCCGGTCATGGAGGGCAAGGCGCTGCTGTTCAAGGAGTTCGCGGGCGTCGACGCCGTGCCCATCTGCCTCGACTGCACCGACGTCGACGGGCTCGTCGAGACCGTGGTGCGCCTGGCGCCCTCGTTCGGCGGCATCAACCTCGAGGACATCAGCGCCCCCCGCTGCTTCGAGATCGAGGACCGGCTGCGCGACCTGCTCGACATCCCGGTCTTCCACGACGACCAGCACGGCACCGCGATCGTGGCGCTGGCCGCCCTGCAGAACGCCGCCCGCCTGACCGGCCGCACGCTGGGCGACCTGCGGGCCGTCGTGGCCGGCGCGGGCGCGTCCGGCGTCGCGGTCACCCGCATCCTGCTGGAGGCGGGCATCGGCGACATCGCGGTCTCCGACTCCAAGGGCATGATCTACGAGGGCAGGGAGGGCCTCAACCCGGTCAAGCAGGCGCTGGCCCGCGACACCAACCGGGCGGGTCACACCGGCTCCACGGAGGAGGCGCTGGCGGGCGCCGACCTGTTCCTGGGGCTGTCCGGGTCCACGGTCCCTGAGCAGGCGATCGCGTCCATGGCGCCCGGCGCCATCGTGTTCGCGCTGTCCAACCCGACGCCGGAGGTGCACCCCGACGTGGCCGCCAGGCACGTCAGCGTGGTGGCCACCGGGCGCTCCGACTTCCCCAACCAGATCAACAACGTGCTGGCCTTCCCCGGCGTGTTCAGGGGAGCCCTCGACGTGCGGGCCACCGCGATCACCGAGAACATGAAGGTGGCCGCGGCCAACGCGCTGGCGGGGGTGGTCGGTGACGACCTCTCGGCGACGTACATCATCCCGAGCCCGTTCGACGAGCGCGTCGCGCCCGCCGTGACGGCCGCCGTGGCCGCCCAGGCCCGGGCGGACGGGGTCGCGCGCGTCTAGCCCTCACGGGCCGTCCTGGCGAGCGAGAGAGCCCTTTCCGGGCCCTCGCTCGCCCCTTTTTTACCGCCCCTCACCAGGTGGTTCTGCTTTTCGGGTTACATGGGCGTTTCGTGGGTAGTTGAGATCCCCGTCCAGGAGCCAGGGCCCGCTGACCATGCGCAGACGGCCCGGGGTGTGGGATGGAGTTTGGGTGACCTTTGGGAACTGCCATAAACCCTTTACGCAAGGTGCTATAACAGTAGCTCTCTGTAATGATGTGGGCGCCGACTCCTGTGACGAGGAGAGCGATGGAACGCGAGCCGAATCGACTGCTGCAGCAGCTCATCGCAGAGGCGGGTTTTTCCCACAAGGGACTGGCCAGGCGCCTCAACGATCTGGGAGCCGCACGTGGCACTCCGGGCCTCAAGTACGACCACAGCTCCGTCCTGCGCTGGATCGGGGGTCAGAGGCCGCGCGATCCGGTCCCGTGCCTGCTCACCGAGATCTTCGCGCTCCGGCTAGGCAGGCCGGTCTCGTCGGAGGACCTGGGCATGCCGGCCGTCATCACACCCCTCGATCTCGGACAGGAGTTCACGCACACCTGGCAGGAGGGGGTCGCGACCGTGACGGCGCTGTGGCGGGCCGATGTAGAGAGACGGAGGTTCCTGATCGACTCGACGTTCGCGATAGGAGCAGGCTCTGTTGGAGCCGTACGCTGGCTGACATCGCCCTCTGAGGGGCGCCCGAGCGGCATGGGGACGCGGCGGGTCGGCCGCGCCGACATCGCCGCCATCCACGAGGTCACCCGCTCGTTCGGTGAGCTCGACAACCGCTTCGGCAGCGGACGCGTCCGCTCGTCCGTGGTCAAATACCTCGACACCGCCGTCTCCCCCCTGCTCAAGGACGGCTCGTACGGCGAGTCCACCGGCAGGCAGCTGGCCGCCGCGGCCTCGGAGCTGACCCGCCTGGCGGGGTGGATGGCCTACGACATGGAGCAGCACGGCCTCGCCCAGCGGTACCTGATCCAGGCCCTGCGCCTGGCCAGGGGCGCCGACGACCAGACGCTGGGCGGCGAGATCCTGGCCGGCATGGCGCACCAGGCCATCTACATGGGCCAGCCGGCCCACGCCCTCGACCTGGCCAGGGCCGCCCAGATGGCGGCCCGCAAGGCCGGGGTGAAGACTCTCCTGGCCTCCGCGCACGTCCTGGAGGCCCACGCGCACGCCGGTCTGGGCGACGCCGGATCCTGCGGCCACGCCCTCCACGAGGCCGAGTGCGCCTTCGATGCCCGCAAGCCCGCCGAGGAGCCCAAGTGGCTCAGCTACTTCGACGAGGCCTACCTGTCCGCCAAGTTCGCCCACTGCTTCCGCGACCTCGGGGAGGGGGAGCGGGTCGTGCGCCAGGCGCGGCGCTCGCTCGACATGGACTCCCGGTACGTGCGGGGGCGCATGTTCAACCTGTCGCTGCTGGCGGCCGGGCTGCTGCAGTGCGGTGAGCTGGAGGAGGCGTGCACGGCCGCGGCCGGCGCGCTGGCGCTGGCCGCCGAGCTCCAGTCGGCGCGGTCGCGGTCGTACGCGGCCGATCTGCGGCGGCGGCTGGAGCCGTACAAGAACGAGCGGCCGGTGGCGGCGCTGCGCGAGCGCACGCGCGAGCTCACCGCCGTGTGATCCCTGTGGTGGGCCCGGGGCACGCCCGGGCCCAACGCGGGGTTACTTGAGGAGCTCGCCGTTCGGGCCGACGATCTTCTTCGTCTCGGCGTAGTTCGCCTTGTTGTAGACGTCGGCGGTCTCGCCGTCGAAGATGGCCGAGCTGATGTAGTCGATCCGGTCGTTGCCGTCGTTGTCGGCGAAGACGCTGGTCACGCCGTTGACGTAGCCGGTGCGCTTGCTGTTGTTGTACTTCATGAGCCACGGGCCGCCGTCGGCGCCCCACGTCATGGAGCACTTGAGCACCTGGTGGGTCTCGACCTTGAACATGTTGACCTGCACGCTCTTCGTGCCGGTCTTGCCCGTGCACCACTTGGGGGTGACGCCGGTGAACGGCCTGTCGCCGTCGGGGTGCGGGGCGCTCGGGTAGCCGAAGACGGTCACCTGCTGGCCGAGCGGCTGGTTCCAGGCGAAGCCCTGGCCGCCGACGACGTCGCCGAGGCGGCCGAGGTCCTTGGCCAGGCCGATGTAGTAGTGGTCGCGGAAGTAGCGGACCGTCTTGCCTGCCTTCACCCACTGCTTGATGTAGTAGCGGGTCTCGAACCACGCGGTCTCGTTGCCGTTGGCGTCCTTGGTGGCGGTGAGCTTGCCGAGGAACTTGCCGTCGCCCTTCTCGGCCGTGAGCTTCTTGAACTCCTCCTGGCTGATCGGGTTCGGGCCGGCCTGCTCGTACTGCTCGCCGTTGACGTCGCTCGCGGTGTCCTTCGGCGCCTTGCCGTACGCGGACTCGGTGACCTCGACCTTGGTCAGGATCTTCTCGCCCGTGTAGTTGTGCGCGACCTTCTCCGGCGTGACGTCGAAGTCCTTCGACCAATACGGCCCCGCGGGCCCGTACTTGTCGAACCCGGCGTCGTACTCTTCCTTCTTGATCTCTTCGTGCTTGACCCACTTGTCGCCGCCCCAGGCGTGGAACTCGCTCTTGACGACCTCCTTGGAGCCCGTCAGCGCGAAGCCGTTGTGCACCGCGACGAAGGCGTAGTCGCCGTCGTAGTCGTCGTAGGTGTCGAGGTCGTAGGCGGTGAAGGCGTAGGCGCCGACGTAGACGCCCCAGGGCGCCTTGCCCTGGTAGTAGCCCGGCACGAAGATCCACTTGCGGTAGACCTGGTCCTTGCCGTTCTCGAACACGCAGTGGCCGGCCGTGGCGACCAGGTTGCGGTTCCTGGACTGGATCGAGGTGGCCGAGCACCAGCGGTAGTGGCCCGACTTGTCGAGGAAGAAGACCTTGCCGATCGTCTTCGGCAGGTTGACGTTCTTGCTCGTGCCGGCCTTGGGGGCGGTGGTCGGGCCGGTCATGCCGGGCTTGCCGTCAGGCACGCCCTTGCTGCCCGAGCTGACGACCTTCGGTACGTCCTTGGCGTCCAGGTTGTACTGCGTGGCCTTCCGGAGGGCGGCTCCGTTGGAGTCGAGCCAGAAAGCGGCGGCACCGTACGCGTCGGCCGGCTTGGGGAGGAGGTCTTCCGACTCCCAGGACGGGGCGGCAGTGGCGGGCGAGGCGAGTACGGCGGCGCTCAGGCCGGCGGCGGCGAGGGGGATGAGCAGGCGCTTCACGGGAGGCTCCACAGTTGTCAAAAAGGGTGTAAAGACCCTATCGACCCTTCAGTCACTCTGGTAAGGGGAATGCTCAGATTTCTCATAGAAAGGCCAAAGGGCCCGGCGGAGAGCCGAGCCCTTTGGGTGAAGCATGTGAACGATGACTAGGTCGTCGTTCTGTCCAGCAGCGAGAACTACGGGATCAGCTTGCCGGACCACGAGGCCGAAGCGGCCTTGTAGATCGCGGCGGTCTCACCGTCGAAGTACGGCGAGGTGATCGTGTCGTAGCGCTTGTTGCTGTCGGTGTCGGCGATGAGGCTGGTGACACCGTTGACGTAGCCGAGACGCTTGCTGTTGCTGTACTTGTACAGCCACGGCGCACCGTCGTAACCGGCGGTCACGGTGCACTTGAACGACATCTGCTCCTCGACCTTCTTGGACGGGATGCGGAGGACGTTCTTGGCCGTCTTGCCGTAGCACCACTTCGGCGTGACACCGGTGAACGGCTTGTTGCCGTCCAGGTGCGGGCCGAAGGGGTAGCCGAAGGTGCGGACGTACTTGCCGGTGGGCTGGTTCCAGGCGAAGCCCTGGCCACCGACGTTGTCACCGAGGCGGCCAACGCTCTTCACGTTGTGCTCGACGACGTAGTAGTCCTCGACCCAGTACTTCACCTGAGCCGTGGTCTTGATCCACTTCTTGACGTAGAACTCCTGCTTGAACCAGGCAGTCTTCGCCTCGTTGGTGGACAGGGTGCCGAGGTACTTGCCGTCACCCTTCTGCGCCACCAGGGAGTCGTACTCCTCCTTGGAGATCGCAACCTTCTGGCTGGGCACGCGGTCGCCGTTGTCGAAGCCGACCTTGGCCGCGTTCCACACAGCCTCGGTGACCTCGATGCCAACGACCTTGACACCCTTGGTGGGGCCCTCGCCCTTGTAGTACTCGTCGATGTTGCCGAGGTTCACATCGGCGGGCTTGGCAACCGTCTCGACCTTGGGGTCAGCAGGGGCCGACTTGTACGGGCCAGCCTCGCCGTACTTGTCGTAGCCCGCCGCGAACTCCTCGGCGGTGATCGGGGTCTCCTTGATGTACCCCTTGCCACCCTTGGCGATGTGCGCCTTGTACTCGCTCGGGGTGACCTTCGTGGACTGGTTGGCGACGCCGCCGATGCCGTCGTAGACGGTCACGAAGGCGTAGTCGCGGTCGAAGTCCTCGTAGACGTCGAAGTCGTAGTGGGTGAAGGCCTGCTTACCCACGTAGATGCCCCAAGGAGCCTTGCCCTGGTAGTAGCCCGGCACGAAGACCCAGCGGGAAACGACCTCGTCGTTGCCGGCGATGTCGTAGACGCAGTGACCGGCCGTGGCGACCAGGTTGCGGTACTGCGACTGGATCGAGGTGCCCGAGCACCAGTAGAGCGAGCCGTCACGGTACTCGAAGAAAACCTTACCGATGGTCTTCGGCAGGTTCACGTTCTGCACCTTGGCGGTGCTCTTCTTCTCCTCGCCGATGGGGGCGGTCGAGCCCGGCTTGGTGTCGGCGCTGTAGCCACCACCGGAGGAGATCTTCTCAACCTCGAGAGCGTCGGGGTTGAACGCCACGGCCTTCTTCAGCGCCGCGTTGTCCGACTTGGTCCAGAAGTCGATGACCTCGGCGGCCTGCGCCGCGGTCTTGGCCAGGTCGTCCTTGGCAACGTCAGTGTCGGCCTGGGCGGTGCTGGCGAGACCAGCAGCCAGCAGACCAGTGGCCAGAATGGCGCCACCGGCCGGGAGGAGGATGCGCTTCAAGGTAACTCCTTGCGCTGTCGTGGAACGCCTCTTGCGTCCCATGCGTCAGTAAAGGGATAGCCAGGAACATACAGTGTCGATCTTGAGATCCGGTAGCCGCTTTGGTCGGAAAGATGGGGACAAGACGGCCGTGATCGTTCTGTGATGTTTAGATGGCTGATGCGCAGGAGCTGAGGAAAGCGGGCCTCTTTACCGTTTGCCCAGATCAACATAAGGAAGTTGTCAGTGGGACTCGCGGGGCTGAGGCACCCTCCTGGTTCCGCTCGACCAGGCGATGTGACGCAGATCACATCAGGTTGATGGCACCGTCTGGACGTCCCGTGCGTCCAAACGCGTTCACATTCGGCGGGAAACGCAGAAGGGCCCGGCAGGATGCCGGGCCCTCCGCTGGCAACGGTTACACGAACGGTCTAAGCCCGGTCGCTATCCGTTACTTCAGACGATCTTGCCGGACCACGAGGCCGCGGCGGCCTTGTAGACGGTGTTCGTCTCGCCGTCGAAGTACGGCGACGAGATGTAGTCCACGCGGCCGTTGCCGTCCTGGTCGTTGAAGGTGCTGGTGACACCGTTCACGTAGCCGAGACGCTTGCTGTTGCTGTACTTGTACAGCCACGGGCCACCGTCGGCACCCTCGGTCATGGCGCACTTGAGGGCGACGTGCTCCTCGATCTTCTTGGCAGCCGAACCCACCAGCTTCTTCGTGGTGTTGCCGTAGCACCACTTCGGAGTCACGCCGGTGTAGTTCTTGTTGCCGTCGGGGTGAGCAGCGGCCGGGTAGCCGAACACGCGCACGGCCTTGCCGGTCGGCTGGTTCCAGGCGAAGCCCTGGCCGCCGACGTTGTCGCCGAGACGACCAGCGTCCTTGCCGGCGATGTCGACGACGTAGTAGTCCTCGACCCAGTACTTCATCTGAACGGTGGTCTTGACCCACTTCTTGATGAAGAACTGCGTCTTGAACCAGGCGACCTCGGTCTTCTTGTCGTCACCCAGCTGGGCGCGGACCTCGCCCATGAACTTGCCGTCGCCCTTGGCGGCCTTCAGCTCGTCGTACTGCTCCTTGCTGATGGGCACCTCGGTGCTCAGGCGCTCGAACTTGTCGCCGTTGTCGAAGCCCGTACCAGCCGCGGTGTACTGCGACTTGTAGACCTCCGCACCAGTGAGCTGGACACCCTTGGTGGGGCCCTCGCCCTTGATGTAGGCGTCGACGTTGCTGGCCGTCACGTCGGCAGGCTTGGCGACCGTCTCGACCTTCGGGTCGGCGGCCTTCGACTTGAAGGGGCCCGCCTCGCCGTACTTGTCGTAGCCGGCCTCGAACTCTTCCTTCGTGATCGGCGTTTCCTTGACGAAGCCGACGCCGCCCTTGGCGACGTGCGACTTGTACTCGCTCGGGGTGACCTTGGTGGTCTTGCCCGAGACGTGGACGCCGTTGTACACGGTCACGAACGCGTAGTCGCGGTCGTAGTCCTCGTAGACATCGAAGTCGTAGTGGGTGAAGGCCTGCTTACCCACGTAGATGCCCCACGGAGCCTTGCCCTGGTAGTAACCGGGGACGAAGACCCACTTGCCGAGGACGTCCGTGTTGGCGGCCGTGTCGTACACGCAGTGACCGGCCGTGGCGACCAGGTTGCGGTACTGCGACTGGATCGAAGTGGCGGAGCACCACTTCTTCTCGCCCTTGCTGTTGACGAAGAAGACCTTGCCGATGGTCTTCGGCATGTTGACGTTCTGGACCTTCGTGGAGGCCTTCTTCTCCTGACCGATCGGAGCGGTCGAGCCCGGCTTGGTGTCCGAGCTGTAGCCGCCCTTGCTCTGCAGCTTGGCGACGTCAGTCTTGTCCCAGACGTTCGACTCGGTAGCGGCCTTGAGGGCAGCACCGTTGTTCTCCGCCCAGAACTGAGCGATGGCCTTGGCGTTGGCCGCGCTCGTCGCCATGGCGTCCTTGGCGACGGTGTCGTCGGCCTGGGCGGTGCCGGCGAGGCCGGCGGCCAGGAGGCCGGTGGCCAGGAGGGCGCCACCGGCGGGGATGAGGATGCGCTTCAAGGGAACTGCTCCTTGCTCTGTCGTGGGTCGCAACTTGCGTCCCATGCGTCAGTAAAGGGATAGCAAGGAACATAGCGTGGTGATCTCCGCAGGTGAAACCCGCTTTGCGTGATCCGGTATGCCCCCCTTTCGCCGTGACCTTTCCGTGACCTGTCAGAGACGTTTGCGCGTTGTGATCGTCAGGTCACGTTTTCGCAGGGTATGAGGGGGTTGTTGCTGCTGGGACGAAAGTGCCGTTAGCGGGCTGACACATAACGTAGTCAGTAAAACGTGACTCAGATCACAGGAACCAGATGGGAACCTGCTCCGTCTAACTTGGCCTGATCCTCACAGGAGATCTTCAGGTTCGGCTCTGAAGGCGTCCGGAGAGCCGTGCCCATCGGCGTTCTGGGGCGTCGCCCGGCGCATGAAACGGCCCGCCGACGCATCGTCGGCGGGCCGGTGAGGTGTGGTCAGGCTCCCTTGGGCTTGACCGTCTCGCCCAGAAGGACCTGGAGGCTGGCGAGCACCGCAGTGTCCTTGGCCGGGTCCTTCGCGGTGGGCAGGTGGGGCGTGGCGCTGGGGGAGCCGGGTGGGTGGCTGCGGATGAGGTCGAGCTGCGCCGGGCCGAGCCGGCCTGTACGGGCCGGTGCGCGGTCGCCGGGGTCGTCGGCGTGCAGTGCCAGGGTCAGGCGCTGCCAGGTGCCGTCCGCCAGCCAGCGGCGGTGGCGCTTGTAGATGGTGACCCAGCAGCCGTACCGCTCGGGGAGGTAGCGCCATCGGACGCCGGTGCGTGCCTGGTAGAGGAGGCCGTTGATCACTGTGCGGTCGTCGGTCGTGCGGCCGGCGCGGACGCTGGTCTGGGGGAGGAGGGTGGCGACCCTGGCCCATTCGGCGTCTGTCAGATCATCGCGACGCATGCGCCCATCGTGACAAGGCAAACACGGTCTGTCAGTTGAACAAAGAAAGATCTTCGTTCCGTGGAGGGAAGATCCGGCTGTGCGGCATATCGGTGCCGCCCCGCGGGCGTACGGCGGCAGCGCTGCGGCGAGAGGAGCGAGCGGGATTGCTGGGGGATCGAAGGAGGGCGGAGCCCCTTGGGAGGCGCTGTCTGGAGCTGTGCCGGCGCGAAGCGCCCTCCGGCGGAAGGCCGTGCGTGGAACCCCCGGAAACAGCAAGGCGAGGGCCTCGGGATCGAGGCCCTCGCTTTCCCCTGGTAGGGCTTACTTGTACAGCTCGCCGTTCGGGCCCACGATCTTCCCGGACCACACGTTCTTGGCCGCGTTGTACACCGCGGCGGTCTCACCGTCGAAGTACGGCGAGGTGATGTAGTCGATCCTGTCGTTGGCGTCCTGGTCGGCGAACGTGCTGGTGACGCCGTTCACGTAGCCGAGGCGCTTGGCGTTGCTGTAGTTCAGGAGCCACGGGCCGCCGTCGTAGCCCGGGGTCACGGCGCACTTGAGGCCGACGTGCTCCTCGATCTTGAGCCAGGAGGCCCCGACGGTCTTGGCGGTGGTGTTGCCGTAGCAGTGCTTCGGCGTCACGCCGCTGTACGGCTTGTTGCCGTCCGGGTGCGGGGCGGCCGGGTAGCCGAAGGCACGGACCGGCTTGCCGGTGGGCTGGTTCCAGGCGAAGCCCTGGCCGCCGACGTTGTCGCCGAGGCGGCCCGCGTCCTTCGACAGCAGGATGTAGTAGCGGCCGCCCCAGGCGCGCTTCGGGCCGGTGAAGCGCTCGAAGTCCTTGCGGTCCACCTGCTTGACACCGTTCGAGGTGATGCCGTTGTACACGGTGACGAACGCGTAGTCGCGGTCGTAGTCCTCGTAGACGTCGAAGTCGTAGTGGGTGAAGGCCTGCTTGCCCACGTAGATGCCCCACGGAGCCTTGCCCTGGTAGTAGCCGGGGACGAAGACCCACTTGTCCATCGTGGCGCTGTTGCTGTCGGTGTCGTAGACGCAGTGGCCGGCCGTGGCGACCACGTTGCGGTAGTTCGACTGGATGGAGGTGCCCGAGCACCAGCGGAACTTGCCGTGGCCGTCGACGAAGAACACCTTGCCGACGGTCTTGGGGAGGTTGACGTTCTGGGCCCTGCCGGTCGACTTCGACTCGCCGGTCGGCGCCGTGGTGCCGGGGCTGCCGTCGGGGCTGTAGCCGCCCTTGGAGACGACCTTCCGAACCTCGTTCGAGTCCCACGTGTACTGGGTCGCGGACCGGAGCGCGGCGCCGTTCGAGGCCAGCCAGAAGGAGGCGACGGAGATCGCGGAGGAGTTGTTGCGGGCCATCGGGTCGTGGGCGACGTCGCCATCGGCCTGCGCCGTGCCGGACAGGCCGGCGGCCAGCAGACCGGTGGCCAGGATGGCGCCGCCGGCGGGGAGAAGGATTCGCTTCAAGGTAGCTCCAGGTTGCGCTGACATGAGGCGCCTCATGCACCTCCATAACTCAGCAAACGGACAGCCCGGAACCTACAGGTTTGACAATGGTCATGCGCGTTACCGGTAGATCCTGTCAGCGTTCCAAGGCGCGCCGTGACCGTACCGAGACAGAGAAGCCGCTGATCACTTGTCGTGATCAGCCGGTTGCTATGACTTAGGTCACATTTGGCAGGGTGTTGAGCCCCGCGGCGCGTCGGTAGACCTCGCCCGTGGTGGTGTCGAAGTACGGGGCCGACACCGAGTCGTAGCGGCCCTTGGCGTCCCTGTTCCAGGTCAGGCTGTTGACGCCGGCCAGGCTGCCGAGCCTGCGGTTGTCGTCGTAACCGATCACCCAGGGGCCGCCGCTGGCGCCCGGGCTGAAGTCGCACGGCGTCAGCTCGACGCCCTTCTGCAGGTCGCGGCCGGGGGCGACGGTGAAGCGGGTGTTGCCGGGCAGGCACTTCTGCAACGTCTTGCCGTCGTACGGGTGCGACCCGTCGGGCTGCTGGCCCGCCGGGTAGCCGAACGCGGTCACGGTGTACGTCCCCGGCTTCTTGTTCAGCTCCAGCCCGAGGCCGCCCACGTTGTCCTGGAGCCGGCCGATGTCCTGCATGACGTACCCGCCGTCCTTGGCGGCCCAGGCGAAGCCGCGGTGGACGGTCACGAACGCGTAGTCGTAGTCGTAGTCGCCCTTGCCCGACCAGTCCTCGTGCAGGCTGATCGAGGCGCCCACGTAGATGCCCTCGGGCGCCTCGCCGTTCGGGTCGGGGGTCGGCACGAAGATCCAGTAGTCGGCGGGCTTGGCCGTGCGCGAGTCGTACGCGCAGTGCCCGGCGGTGGCCACCACGCTGCGGTTCTTGGCCGCGACCGCGGCGGCGGAGCACCAGTACTCCTTGTCCCCGAACCGGAAGAAGACCTTGCCCATGGTGTTCGCGGCGTTGCCCTTGCGCGGCGGTGCCGGGTCGACGCCGGCCGCGGCGGTCGTCCGCTTCACGGCGGTGGTGGCCGCGGCGGGACCCGCGGCGGCGCCCGACGAGGTCGTCGAGGCGGCACCGGAACCGGGCGTGGCCGGGGTGGACAGGTCGGTCTTCTTCAGGCGGTCGGGCCGCCAGTAGTCGGCGACCCGCTTCACGTCCGCGAGCGTCTTGGCCAGCGGGACGGCGTACACCTTGCTGGGGGCGACGGCGGCGTGGGCGGCTTGGGCGGCGATCCCCGTGAAGGCAGGCACGATCAGCAGCGCGCTGCTGAGGGCAGCGGCCACGAAGTGCCTGGCTCGGGGGATCATGAAATGCCTTTCTTGGGGTCGTAAGGGTGGATTTTTCCAGATGTACAGACGGTATTGCAGCTCGGATAGAGATTCGTTACCTGATCAAGCGTGCATCGTGAACTATAAGGACACCGTCAGCCGAACGCCCCTGATACGTGTAAATGATCATTAGAGCGGCCATGTCTCCGCAGGTCAGAGGCCGGTTCGCGAGTGATCCGCGCGCACGGAATTCGCGCCCATTCGCGGTCGCATTCGCACGCTCCAAGTGGCCTACGCCACGCCGGCAAGTGACCCCCATTCCACCGAAGGATGGCCCCGGCTCCCTGGGGGAACCGGGGCCAGGGGTGCCGTCGATCACCGCCAGTTGCCGGTCCAGCGGTTGGCTGCGGCCTTGTAGACCTTGTAGGTGTCGGTGTTGAAGTACGGCGACGAGATGTGGTCGTAGCGGTCGTTGCCGTCGGTGTCCCACGCGACGCTGTTGACGCCGACCAGGTAGCCGGTCCGCGACGCGCTCTTGTAGTTGTAGATGAACGGCCCGCCGCTCGCGCCGGCGGTGAAGGCGCACTTGAAGCCGATGTGCTCCTGCAGGTTGTACTTCTTGGCCTCGGGCATCGCCTTGGTCTTGCCGTAGCAGTACTTCATCGTGCGGCCGGTGAACGGCTTGTCGCCGTCCGGGTGCTCACCGGCGGGGTAGCCGAACGAGAACACGTTCAGCTTGGTGCTCCGGTTCCAGGTGAAGCCCTGGCCGCCGACGTTGTCGCCGAGGCGGCCGACGTTCTTCACGGTCCACTTCCAGCGGCCGCCGACCTTCTCCCAGTTGACCTTGATGCCGTTGAAGACGTTGACGAACGCGTAGTCGTAGTCGTAGTCCTCCTTCACGACGAAGTCGTCGTGCGCGTTGAACGTCTTGGCGGCGTAGATGCCGTAGGGAGCCTTCCCGTTCCAGACCTTGTCGCCGTCCCAGTACGACGGGATGAAGATCCAGTTGTCGTAGAAGGTGTTCTTCTTGGTGTCGTACACGCAGTGGGCGGAGGTCGCCACGAGGTTGCGGTACTTGCCCTGCACCGAGCTGGCCGAGCAGTAGCGCCAGTTCTTCGGGTTGCGGGGGTCGGCCTTCGGCAGCGTGAAGAAGACGCGGCCGACCGTGTTCGGCAGGTTGACGTGCTTGCTCTTCTTGGACGAGGTCTTCTCCGCGCCGATCGGCGGAACGGAGCCGGCCGGGCCGTCGGGGGCGTCGTTGCTGCCCTTGACGCCCTTGGTGCTCAGGTCGACGCCGTCGTCGTGGTCGGTGGCCAGCTTCACACGGTCCGGCGTCCAGAACTGGACCGCCTGCTCAGCCGGGGTCGCCGAGTTCTTCGAGACGACGTCCGAGGGTGCGGTCGTCGCGTTGGCCGCGGCGCCGCTGACCATGCCCGCCGCCAGCCCGATGGCCACGAGGCCGGCGAGGGGGATCGCGATGCGCCTTGCTCGGGAATACATGGAGCTCCTCTCAGCTTTCGGCGGCCCAGAGCGGGGTACTGCGCCCCGGTGGGCCAGGAAAACGATCGGAACGTTAATGAACGGCTCGATCCGGCGGCCAGGAATCGACGTGAAAAAGCATGGGCCGGTTCCATTCCGTTATAGAAATAGCAAATAAGCATGTATTCAAGATTGGCATCTCCGCAGGTCGGCGCCTGGTTTGAATTTCTCTCGTCACAACGGTAACGGCAATTATCAAACGCCACTCCCTGTCAAACCGAGCGATGTTCTGGTTAGCATGAGCCATGGACCCTCGCATCCCCTGCCTCATCGGCATCGCGCAGCGCACCATTCGCGAGCAGCCCGGCCCTGAACCGCTCGACCTCTGGGAGTCGGTGGCGCGTGAGGCCGCCGGCGACGCGCGGCTGCCCGTCGATCGGCTCGATTCGATCCAGCTCGTCTGGACCGACTCCTGGTACTACGACTCGCCCGTCGGCCGCCTCGCCGAACGCCTCGGCGCCGCGCCGCGCCACCAGGTCTACTCCAAGGTCGGCGGTACGGCCCCGCACCTGCTCATCGGCGCCGCGGCCGCCGCGATCGCCGCGGGCGAGCTGGACTCGGCGCTGGTCGCCGGTGCCGAGGCGCTCGCCACGCGCAGGGCGTACAGGAAGGCGGGCGAGCACGCGCCGTGGAGTCACCCCGCCGACCCCAAGCCCCCGTACGGGTGGGAACGGCCGCCGCACCCGTCGGCGCTCGCGCACGGACTGTTCCTGCCGGTGCACACCTATCCGATCATGGAGACCGCGCGGCGGGCGGCGGCCGGGACCACGATCGAGGAGGAGATGCGCGAGCGGGCGCGCATCATGGCGCCGATGACCGAGGTCGCCGCCGCGAACCCGTACGCCTGGCGCAGGGCCGCCCGCACCCCCGGCGAGCTCTCCGGCGGCCGCTTCGTCGGCTGGCCCTACACCACGGACACGGTGGCCGTGCTGGAGGTGGACCAGGCCGCGGCCGTCATCCTGGCCAGCTCGCGGCTGGCCGACCGGCTGGGGGTTCCGCCGGAACAGCGGGTCTACCTGCGGGGATGGGCGTACGCGGAGGACACCTGGGAGGTCGCGACGCGGCCAGCGCTCGGCGCCTCGCCCGCCATCGCCCGCGCCGCCGAGGCCGCCTTCGAGCGGGCCGGGCTCGGCCTGGACGACATGAACGCGCTGGACCTGTACAGCTGCTTCGCGATCGCGCTGCGGCAGGCGTGCGACGCCATCGGCCTCGACCCGCTCGACCCGCGCGGGCTCACCGTGACCGGCGGGCTGCCGTACGCGGGCGGGCCGGCCAGCGACTACGTGCTGCACTCGACGGCGACGATGGCCGGGCTGCTGCGGGCGCAGTCGGGGCACGGGCTGGTGAGCGGGGTGGGGATGCATCTGACGAAGCACACGTACGCGGTGTGGTCGAGCGAGCCGGGCGGGCGGCTGGGGGATGTCGCGCCGGTGCACGTCGCGAAGGAGGTGCCGCTGGTGGCCTCGTACGAAGGGGTGGGGGTGGTGGCGGGGTACACGGTGGCGCACGGGCGGGACGGTGAGGCCGAGAAGGGGTTCCTGGTCGTGGACGTGCCCGGGGGGAGGGCTTACGCGGTGGTGGAGGAACGGGCGCTGCTGGTGGAGGCCGAGGGGCGGGAGCTGGTGGGGGAGGAGGTGCGGGTGTCCAGCGATGGGAAGCTCAATGTGGCTGTCTGGTGACGTAAAGCAGGGGCAAATTCTGTGATCGTGTGACTACTATCTGGTGTTGACATTTTTATGTCACGCACGGACGCTGGAGTCATGCGGAGGACTACAGTGCGCATCGACGAGGTGCTCCTCAACGAGGCGAAGGCGTACGCGGCGAAGAACGGACGCAGTCTCAACTCGGTCATGGAGGACGCCTTGCGACAACTGCTCAACCGATCCACGGAGGTGGCCGAGCGGCCCCGCGTGGAGCTGGTCACCACCGACGCGCGGCTCAAGCCGGGCATCGAGCTCACGCCGGAGTTCATCTACGCCCTCATGGAGCAGGAAGACATCGAGACCGTCTACCGGGTGCAGGCCGATGCTGCTCAATGACATCAACGTCCTGGTCAATGCCTTTCGCACCGAGGCGCCCCATCACATCGCGTGCTACAAGCTGGTCGATGAGATGGTCAACGGTGACGCCGCCTACGCGGTCTCCGACCATGTCGTCAACGGCCTCGTCAGGGTTCTCAGCGTCGAGGCCATCCACGAGGTTCCGCCTTCCATGGAGCGGATCCTCGCCTTCGCCGACCAGGTGCGCAACCAGCCGCACGCCATCGTCGTGGCCCCTGGCGAGCGTCACTGGGAGATCTTCACGAGGTTGTGCCGGGAGACGAACGCGCGAAGAAAGCTCATCCCCGACGCCTACCTCGCCGCACTCGCCATCGAGCACGGTTGTGAATTCGTGACCTGCGACCAGGATTTCGCCAGGTTCCAGGGCTTGCGCTGGCGGTCGCCGCTCAATTGAACTGAGTTGCAAGGGCGCAAGCCGGCACTACTCGGCTAGGAACGTCGTGGCTGACCAGTTCGACGTCATCGAGGCAGGCGAGCGCGGCCGTCGCCGGTGGACCGGGCTGGTGGTGGTTCTGGCGCTCCTGCTGATTCCCGTTGTCGGCCTGCTCGTCAGCCGGGACCCCGAGCCCGGGTCCGAGGCCGCTCCGGCGAGCCGGACGCCGGGGCCCATCAGCTCGCTGACCACGCTCGACAACGCGCCCAACGTGCTCAGCGTGCCGGCCAGGAAGAAGGGGGACGACGAGGTCATCCAGGTGGTGTTCCCGCACGGGGCGCGGGCCGAGGTGCGCTATCCGGCCGAGCTGAGGCTGGCCGAGCTGGGGTCGCGGCCGTACAGGGCGGGGTGGATCGACGGGGTGTTCCGGGAGTTCGTCGCGCCCTACGGGGGTGAGATCGAGGTCACGCGGGGTGGGCGGGCGCTGAGGAACTACGCGGCCAACGTGACGCTCTGGCCGCGCCAGGCCGGCAGCGGGCAGTACGGGCAGGTGCTGCTGTTCGCGTTCGGGCCGTGGCGGCTGGCGATGTACGACCGGGGGCAGGGGCTGACGTTCGAGCAGCGGACGGCCGTGGCCGAGGGCTTGAAGGGGCGGGTGACCAAGGACGGGTATCTGGTGCTGACGGCGCGGAGCGGGGTGCGGCTGGCGGAGCCGGGCGAGCATCTGCAGGGAGAGTCGGTCGGGCCGCAGCTGTGGTTCGGGGGCGGGGCTGGGGAGATGGTCGCGCTCGTGCCCACGCCCGACTGCGGGAAGCAGGCCAGGATGCCCGGGGCGATCGACCGGCCCGGGCGGCGGGGCGAGATGGTGTGCAGGGGAGACGTGCTGGTCGCCGTCACCGGGCCGCCGTCGTTCCGGACGAAGGCCATCTCCGGCATCCGGGTCACGATGAAGTAGCGGGGAGGAGGGCTGAAGTAAGGTGCGGCCATGTTCGCCGTAACCGCCACACAGACCGATCCCGACAACCCGCTCGCCGGCCTGACGCTGGGCGAGCGCCCGGAGCCGAAGGTGCCCGACGGGTGGACGACCGTCTCCGTACGGGCGGCCGCGCTCAACCACCACGACCTGTGGACGCTCAAGGGCGTCGGCATCAGGCAGGACCGGCTGCCGATCGTGCTCGGCTGCGACGCCGCCGGCGTGGACGAGGACGGCAACGAGGTCATCGTGCACTCCGTGATCGGCACCGGGGCCGACGAGACGCTCGACCCCAAGCGCACGCTGCTGTCCGAGGTGCACGACGGCACGTTCGCCGAGCGGGTGGCCGTGCCGCGCCGCAACCTGGTGCCCAAGCCCGCCGGGCTGGACTTCGAGCACGCCGCCTGCCTGCCGACGGCCTGGCTGACGGCGTACCGGATGTTGTTCGACAAGGCCGGGCTGCAGCCCGGCTCCACCGTGCTCGTGCAGGGGGCGGGCGGGGGCGTGGCGACGGCGCTGATCGCGCTCGGCCGGGCCGCCGGGTACCGGGTGTGGGCCACCAGCCGTTCGGAGGAGAAGCGGGAGCGGGCCAGGGAGCTCGGCGCCGACCAGGTCTTCGAGTCCGGGGCGCGGCTGCCGGAGCGGGTGGACGCGGTCATGGAGACGGTCGGGCAGGCCACCTGGGATCATTCGCTCAAGTCGCTCAGACCCGGCGGCCGCATCGTCGTCTCCGGTGCCACCAGCGGCGCGGTTCCGCCGGCCGATCTGAACCGGGTCTTCTTCCTGCAGCTGTCCGTGATCGGCACGACGATGGGGACTCGGGAGCAGCTGGGGCGGCTGGCGGTGTTCCTGGAGCAGACCGGGCTGCGGCCGGTGGTCGATCGGGTGCTGCCGCTGGCCGAGGCGCGGGACGGGTTCGCCGCCATGGAGGCAGGGGAGATCTTCGGAAAGATCGTCTTTACCGTCTGAATAAGTGAAGGGTTACTTCTGAGCCTCCTGGGTGATACAAGAGGAAGGGGGTTGTACCACCCAGGAGGCAGTCATCATGGACGTTGAGCCCTTCGGCCCAGGTTCGATGCACTGGGACACCGCCGGCGAGTACCGCAACCTGCTCGTGGCCGGCAGCGCGCTGGTCCTCCAGACGATGCATCCCGCCGTCGGAGCCGCGGTCGCCGAGCACTCCACGTACAAGGACGACCCGTGGGGGAGGCTGGAGCGCACGCTCGCCTCCGTGCAGAAGTGGGTCTACGGCGGTCCGGACGGTCCCGCGGAGGGCCAGCGGCTCAGGGAGCTGCACAAGCCAATCAGCGGGGTGGACGAGCAGGGCCGGCACTACCACGCGCTGAACGGGGAGGCGTGGGCGTGGGTGCACCTGTCGCTGTTCGAACGGTTCATCGCGCTCAACCGGTACTTCGGCACCCCGTTCACCACGGCGCAGGAGCGGCGGCTCTATGCGGAGTCGCGGCAGCTCGGCGCCATCCTGCGGGTGCCAGAGCGGGAGCTGCCCGCGGATCTGGAGGCGTTCTGGCGGTACTTCGACGACATGGTCAGCCGCCGGCTGGAGGCGCACGCCACCGCGCTCGACGTGCTGACGGTGATGCGCGGCACGCCTGCGCCGCCCCGGCTGCCCGCTCCGTTGCGGCGGTTGTGGACGCCGGTGGGGGTGGGGGCGGGGGAGTTCAACTACTTCGTCACCGTCGGCACCCTGCCGCCTGCCGTGCGGGAGAAGCTCGGGTTGCGGTGGACGGCCAGGGACGAGCGGCGGTTGCGGCATCTCGGGCATGCGGTGGCGATGCTGACGCCGCGGTTGCCGGAGCGGCTGCGGTACATGCCGATCGCGTACCACGCCAGGAGGGCCGCGCGCAGCTCGCGCCGCCGCCGCCCGGAACGCCTGTCGGCGTAGCGGCCTGACGCGCCCGCCGTTTCCAGGCGGCGGCGGGGCGGGCGACCTGCCGCGCGCCGCGTCCTCCAGACCAAGGCGACGGCGAGCAGGCGGGCGGAACATGTGGTGCCGGGGAGGCGGGGGGCGCTCCCCGGTGGGTCAGCGGTCGAGGATGTCGTGGATGCGGCGGGAGGCCTCGTCGAGCGTCGTACGCAGCTCGGCCAGCTTCTCCGCGGTCAGCCGCGCCTCCGACGCCTCCTCGCGGGCCGTGGCGACGAAGTCGGCGAGGAGCTCGCCCAGCTCGGCGTCGAGCTCGGCCCGGTTGGGCGAGGCGCCGCCGGACGAGGGCCCGCCGAGCGTGGCCCAGACCTCCGACCAGATCCTTCGCCACTCCTTGCTGATCCGCTCGCCCTCGTCCTGCCAGTGGTAGGCGTGCTCCATCCACTGCCGCTTCTGCTGGTCGCGCAGCCGCTTGAGGTCCTCCTTCTGCTGGTCGCGCAGGCGCCTGGTGTCCTCGGCCGCCCCCGTGCGGACGTCCTTGGCCATCCGGGTCAGCTCGTCGCGCAGCGACTTGACCGTGTCGCGCACGTCCTCCTTGACCTCGCGGGCGATGTCGCGGACGGAGGCGGAGATCTCCTGCTCCAGGTCGTCGAGCTCGTCGAGCCGGGCGTTCAGCTCCTCGCGGCCCTTGTCGGTGATGGAGAACACCTTCTTGCCCTCGATCACCTCGTGCGTCACCAGGCCCTCCTCCTCCAGGCGGGCCAGGCGCGGGTAGATCGTGCCGGGAGACGGCGAGTAGACGCCGAGGAAGCGGTCCTGGAGCAGCCGGATGACCTCGTAGCCATGGCGCGGGCTCTCGTCCAGCAGCTTGAGCAGGTACAGCCGGAGCCGGCCGTGACCGAAGACAGGGCTCATTCCTTCTCTCCCTTGAGCAGCGTGACCTCACCGGAGACCGTGATGGCCGACAGTGAGGCCATGCCGCCACCCAGCCGCCCCGACAGCGACTTCGCCCCGGGGCCGCTCGTGTTGGACAGTTCCTCGAACGTGCTGACCAGCCTGCCGGAGGTGGATCTGATGCTGACGTCCGCCTCCACGTTCTCTGGCAGCCTGACCAGGATGTCACCGGAAACGCTGTTGAACGTCACGTGACCCGTCGGCCGCAGCGCGAGATCCGCCGTGATGCGGCCCGAGACGGTGTTGGCCTTCAGCCGGCGCGGGGTGCCGTCGGCCACGGTCAGGTCGCCCGAGATGCTGATGAACGACAGGTCGCCGTCCATGGCCCGGGTCTCGACGGCGCCCGAGACGGTGTTGGCGGCGACGTCGCCGCTGACGCCGTCCAGCACGACGTCCCCGGAGACGCTCTTGACGTGCGTCACCCTCTCGAACCCGGCCAGTACGGCCGGGGCCGACACCACGCCCGCCCTGACCTTGCAGGTCTTGGGAACGGCGATGGACAGCACCGACCTGTGCCGGTCGCGGCGCAGCCAGCCGAGCACGCCGTCCCAGGTGAGGTCGCGGTCGGCGATGGTGAGTGACCGGGTGGCCTCGTCGTAGGTGACGGTGAGCGGCGAGGCGGGCTCGATGTCGGCGATCTCCAGTGTCGGCGGCCCGTCGCTGGCCAGCACGTCCAGGCGGCCGGCGACGATACGGACGTCCAGCGTCTCCACTTCACCGAACGTCAGCTGACCCGGCTCGTCGATGGTCCATTGCTGCATGCTCCCCCGCCCCTCTCTAGGCGACACCTGTTCTCACGAATCACGATATGTCGCGTTTCGCGGAAACTCAAGATGTATCGCGTTATTCGAGCCTACGGCTTAAGAGCGGCGGCCGCGCAGGTGGTCAGTCGTCATCGTCGTCGTCGAGGCGCGCCAGCCACGTGGCCAGCCGCTCGATCGGCGTCTCGAACTCGGGGTTGAGATCGACGAACTCGCGCAGCCGCTCGCCCAGCCACAACAGGCTGACCTCCTCCTCGCCGCGCCGCTCGACCAGCTCCTCGATCCCCCGATCGGTGAAGTACATCGCTCTCCATTCACAAGGTCAGCAGGCCTCCGGCCTGCACTTTAGCCTGCCTGAGCAGCAGCGAGCCCCCGGCCGCCCGAACGGGCGGGCCGGGGGCTCGGAAGCCGGTGACTCAGCCGAAGATCTGGTGCAGGATCTCCTCGAGCTCCGTGTCGTGCGAGTTGTGCGACCCGGTCGCCGGCGAGCTGTTGGGCGTGCGCGACACGCGCCGCACCGCCCGGCCGTTCAGGGTCTGCGGGTCCTCGGCCAGCTTGAGCGTGAGGTACGGCCACGGGCCCATGTTGGCCGGCTCGTCCTGCGCCCAGATCAGCTCCACCTGGTCGCCGTACCGGGCGAGCTCGGCGGCGAGCTCCTCGGACGGGAACGGGTAGAGCCGCTCCAGCCGGACGATCGCGACGTCGTCGCGGCCGGTCTTGTCGCGGTGCGCCGCCAGGTCGTAGTAGAGCCTGCCGGAGGTGAGCACCACCTTGGTGACCTTGGCCGCGTCGGCGGTCGTGTCGCCCAGGACCGGCTGGAAGGAGCCCGCGGTGAAGTCGGACGCCTTCGAGGTGGCCGCCTTGTGGCGCAGCAGCGACTTGGGCGTGAAGACCACCAGCGGCTTGTGCCGCTCCGACTCCACCTGCCAGCGCAGCAGGTGGAAGTAGTTGGCCGGGGTGGTGGGCTGCGCGACCGTCATGTTGTCCAGCGCGCAGACCTGGAGGAACCGCTCGATGCGGGCGGAGGAGTGGTCGGGGCCCTGGCCCTCGTAGCCGTGCGGCAGCAGCAGCACGACCGAGGACTTCTGACCCCACTTCTGCTCGCCCGACGAGATGAACTCGTCGATGATCGTCTGGGCGCCGTTGACGAAGTCGCCGAACTGCGCCTCCCACAGGACCAGGGCGTCCGGGCGGACGACGCTGTAGCCGTACTCGAAGCCGAGCGCCGCGAACTCGCTGAGCAGCGAGTCGTAGACGTAGAACTTCGTGGTGCCCTGGTTGAAGGTCTTGAGCGGCGTGTGGTCGGCGCCGGTCATCCGGTCCACCAGGACGGCGTGGCGCTGGGTGAACGTGCCGCGCCGGGAGTCCTGGCCGACCAGGCGCACCGGGTGGCCGTCCATGAGCAGCGAGCCGAACGCCAGCGTCTCACCCATCGCCCAGTCGATCGCGTCCTGCTCGACCATCTGGCCGCGGCGCTGCAGCACCGGCGCCAGGCGCGGGTGCGGCGTGAAGCCGTCGGGGAGGTTGAGCTGGGTGTCGACGATGCGCTTGAGCGTCTCGTGGGTGATGCCGGTCGGCGTGTCGTCGTGCGACCACTTGACGACCTCGGTCGGGGGCACCCGCATCGCGGCCGCCTCGGCCGGCTTCTTGGCCGCCTCGCGGGTCTCGGTGAACGCCTGCTCCAGCTTGGCCTGGTAGTCGCGCAGCGCCTGCTCGGCCTCCTCGACCGTGATGTCGCCCCGGCCGATCAGCGCCTCGGTGTAGAGCTTGCGGGTCGAGCGCTTGGCGTCGATCAGGTCGTACATCAGCGGCTGGGTGAAGGCGGGGTTGTCGCCCTCGTTGTGGCCGCGACGGCGGTAGCAGATGAGGTCGATGACGACGTCCTTGCGGAACGCCTGGCGGTACTCGTAGGCCAGCTCGCCCACGCGCACCACGGCCTCGGGGTCGTCGCCGTTGACGTGGAAGATCGGCGCCTGGATCATCCGCGCCACGTCGGTCGCGTAGACCGAGGAGCGGGACGAGGCGGGCGAGGTCGTGAAGCCGACCTGGTTGTTGACCACCACGTGCACGGTGCCGCCGGTGCGGTAGCCGCGCAGCTGCGACAGGTTGAGCGTCTCGGCCACGACGCCCTGGCCGGCGAAGGCCGCGTCACCGTGGACGAGCACGGGCAGGACGGTGAAGCCCTCCTCGCCGCGCTCCAGGAGGTCCTGCTTGGCGCGGACGACGCCCTCCAGCACCGGGTCGACCGCCTCCAGGTGGGAGGGGTTGGCGACCACGGAGGCGGTGATCGTCTTGCCGCTCGGCGCGGTGAACGTGCCGGTCGCGCCGAGGTGGTACTTCACGTCGCCGGAGCCGTGCGCCGTGCGCGGGTCGATGTTGCCCTCGAACTCGCCGAAGATCTGCGCGTACGACTTGCCCACGATGTTGGCCAGCACGTTGAGGCGGCCGCGGTGGGCCATGCCGATGACGACCTCGTCGAGGTCCTCGTCGGCGGCGTCGCTGATCACCGAGTCGAGCAGCGGGATCAGGGCCTCGCCGCCCTCCAGCGAGAAGCGCTTCTGGCCGACGAACTTCGTCTGCAGGAACGTCTCGAACGCCTCGGCGGTGTTGAGCCGGGACAGGATGTTGAGCTGCTCGTCGCGCTCGGGCGACTTGTGCGGCTTCTCCACCCGCGCCTGGATCCAGGCCCGCTCCTCGGGGTTCTGGATGTGCATGTACTCGATGCCGACCGTGCGGCAGTAGGAGTCGCGCAGCACGCCCAGGATGTCGCGCAGCTTCATCAGCGGCTTGCCGCCGAAGCCGCCGGTCGCGAACTCGCGCTCCAGGTCCCACAGCGTCAGGCCGTGCGACTGGATGTCGAGGTCCGGGTGCTTGCGCTGCTTGTACTCCAGCGGGTCGGTCTCGGCCATGAGGTGGCCGCGGACGCGGTAGGCGTGGATCAGCTCGATCACGCGCGCGGACTTGGCCACGTCGTCGTCGTGGGTGGCCGAGATGTCCTGGATCCAGCGGACCGGCTCGTACGGGATCCGCAGCGCCTCGAAGATCTCGTCGTAGAAGCCGTCCTCGCCGAGCAGCAGCCGGTGGATCTGGCGCAGGAAGTCGCCCGACTGGGCGCCCTGGATGATCCGGTGGTCGTAGGTGCTGGTCAGCGTCATGACCTTGGAGACGGCCAGCCGCGAGAGCGTGTCGGGGGAGGCGCCCTGGTATTCGGCCGGGTACTCCATCGCGCCGACGCCGATGATCGTGCCCTGGCCGGGCATCAGGCGCGGGACGGAGTGCACGGTGCCGATCGTGCCCGGGTTGGTCAGGGAGATCGTGGTGCCGGAGAAGTCGTCGACGCCGAGCTTGCCCCCGCGGGCCTTGCGCACGACCTCCTCGTAGGCCATCCAGAACTGCCGGAAGTCCATCTCCTCGGCGCCCTTGATCGAGGGCACGAGGAGCTGGCGCTCGCCGTTGCTCTTCTGGACGTCGATCGCCAGGCCGAAGCCGACGTGCTCGGGCTTGACGAGCGTCGGCTTGCCGTCGATCTCCGCGTAGGAGTAGTTCATCTCCGGCATGGCCTTCAGCGCCTTGACGATCGCGAACCCGATCAGGTGCGTGAAGGAGACCTTGCCGCCACGGCCCCGCTTGAGGTGATTGTTGATCACTATGCGGTTGTCGATGAGCAGCTTGGCCGGGATGGCCCGGACACTGGTCGCCGTCGGAACGGACAGTGACAGGTCCATGTTGGCCGCCGTGCGCGCGGCGGCGCCGCGCAGCTTGACCTCCTCGGCGCCCTTGGGCACCGGGGTGGCCGGCTGCTTCGGCTTCTCGGCCGCCGGCGGGGTCTTGGCAGGCGCCTTGGGTGGCGCCTTGGGAGCCTGGGGAGGTGCGGGCGCGGTCACAGAGCCGTTCGCCGCCTCCCTGACCGGGGTTCGGCCCGGTCCGTAATCAGGGTTGTAGTCAGCGAAGAAGTTCCACCAGGCCTTGTCGACAGACTCGGGATCTTGGAGGTACTTCTGGTACAGCTCGTCGACAAGCCACTCGTTCTGACCAAAGCTTGCCAGCGGGTTTGTCCGCGACGACTCAGACGACACGGCGGAAATCGCCCTCTTCCGCAGATCGGCGTTGATGTTAGAGAACCTGTCCAAGGCTACTCGCCCGGACTGGCAGCGCGCGCCGAAGGACCCGTGCCGCCTCGAACGATCCTCTCAGGACCGCGCAAAGAGGTCACGCCCGCCTCGTCAATCCGGGTGGTGTAGCAATTATTACTCTTTGGTATCAACGGCTCGGCAAGAGGTTTATTTCCCGTCGGACAGCAATCGGCTGGCGATGCGCACCCCGGGGGACAACTCGGACAGAAGGTCTGAGAGTTCCTCGCCGGCCTGCTTGAGCTCCTCCAGCGACATGGGCTCCAGGCGCTCCAGGAGGAAGATCGCGTTGGTGGTCTCCTCGGTGAGGCGGGTCCGCACCACCTGGCGCCAGTTCCATCTCCTGCAGGTGACACCGATGTCGTCGCGCCAGATGACCTCGCCGGGCTCCGGCTGCCCGAGCGCCTCCTCCGACGCCTCGTCGCCGGTCGCCCGCACCAGGCGGGCGGGGCCGGCGTACTTGTCGAGGTCCTCGCCGCCGATCGGCAGCGCGTGCTTCACGCTGATCGTGTTGTACGCGTCGACGACCTGGTTGATCTCCGGCAGTGGCATGCGCCGGGTCAGGGCGTCGACCGAGGGGCGGGTGCGCTGCGGCTTGGCGCCGAAGGCGCGGTAGGCGTCCTTCCAGGCGTCGATCTTGTCCGTCTGCACCTCCACCGCGGAGGCGGCCGCCAGCCAGGCCCGGGAGCGGTCGTCGGTCGGCCCGTTGCGCAGGCCGTGCGCGGTCACGATGAGCACCGCGAAGTCGGGGCGCAGTGCGAGGACGGAGTCGTCCACCCAGATGTCGTCGAGCATCCCCACAGTCTAGGGAGCGCGAAAACCGCAAAATTCACTTTGCAAAATTGTCTTTGCGGTCTACGGTGAAGGTGTGGAGGAGAGCTACAAGATCAGTGACCCGCAGGTGCTGCGGGCCGTCACCCATCCGCTGCGCGCCCGGCTGCTCGGCTTGCTGCGCGCCGACGGCCCCGCCACCGCGAGCGAGCTGGGCCGCAAGATGGGCGAGAGCTCCGGCTCGACCAGCTACCACCTGCGGGAGCTGTTCAAGTACGGCTTCATCGAGGAGGACCCCGAGCAGCGCGACGGCCGTGAGCGGCGGTGGCGGGCCCGCCACCGCTACACCTCGTGGAACAGCCGGGAGATGTCGGACACGGCCGAGGGCCGCGAGGTGGTCAAGGTCATGCGGCTGTGGCAGGCCGATGCCCTCGGGCAGATCGTGCAGGAGTTCGACGAGTCCGAGTGGTCTCCCGAGTGGGTCGAGATCGCCGGCATGAGCGACCACATCACCGAGCTGCCGCCTGCCGCGCTGGCGGAGTTCATGGCGCGTACCGAGGAGATCCTGCGGGAGCTGGAGGCGCGCCACGCGGGCGCGCCCGACGCCGAGCAGGTCCGGATCTGGGTGGGGGGCTTCCCCCGCATGCGGAGGGAGGAGCCGTGACCGCACGATCGGCCTTACGGCGCTACATGCTCGTCAGCTTCCTGACCTGGCTGCCACCCGGGATCATGATGGCCACCATGGTCCTGCTGATGACCGAGCGGGGCCTCGGCCTGGCCCGGATCGGGCTGGTGGTGACCGTGTACTCGGTCGTGACCGTGAGCCTGGAGCTGCCGACGGGCGGCCTGGCCGACGTCGTCGGCAGGCGCGTGGTGCTGGCGGCCTCGGCCGCGTTCACCGTGGCGGGGCTGGCCCTGATGAGCGTGTCCACCACGTTCTGGATGTTCCTGCTGAGCGGGGTGTTCAAGGGCGTCGCGCGGGCGCTGTCCAGCGGCCCCGCCACCTCCTGGTACGTCGACACGCTGCACGGCATCGAGGGGCCCGCGGCCGACCTCAGGCCCGGCCTGGCCAGGGGCGGCGCGATGGAGTCCGTGGCCCTGTGCTTCGGGGTGCTGGCGGGTGGCGCCCTGCCGCTCCTGGTGCCGCTCCTGGTGCCGCCCTCGCTGCTGCTCCCGCTGGCCGCGCCGCCCCTGGTGGGCGCGGTGGCGGCGCTGGTCCTGCTGGTGGTGGTGCTGTTCGCGCTGCCGGAGCCGGCCCACGAGCGCCGCTCGCTGCGGGGCGTGCTGCGCGAGGTGCCCGCCACCGTGGCCGGCGGTGTCCGGCTGGCGCTGGGCGGCAGCGTGCTGCGCAGGCTCATGCTCGCCGCCGCCGCGTCCGGCATGGTGCTGATGAGCATCGAGCTGCTCACGCCCGGCCGCCTGGCCGAGCTGGCCGGCACGGCGGAGGAGGGCAGCCTGGCCTACGCCGTGGTGGCGGCGCTCGGGTTCGCGGGCAGCGCGATGGGCAGCGCGCTGGCGCCCAGGGCCGCGCGCCTGGCGGGCGGTTCGGCCGGGGGCGCGATCGCGGGCACGGCGCTGACCGCGCTCTCCGTCGGGGCGCTGGCCGCGACGGCGGGCGTGGACGGCCTGCCCGGGATGCTGAGCGCCGGGCTCGCCTACGTCACGCTCTTCGTCGGCGGCGCGGTGACGGCCGTGTTGTGCCTGGAACTCACGCACAAGGCCGTCACCGCCGCCGAGCGCACCACGGTCACCTCGACGAGCTCGCTGTCGCTGCAGTCCGGCGGCATCGTGGCCAATCTCACTCTCGGCTCCCTGGCCGCCCAGGCGGGCCTCGCCGCCGCCTGGAGTGTCGGAGCCGTCGTGATGCTGGCCTCGGCGCTGCTGTTCGTACGGATGCCGGCGCCTACAGGCTCCAGTCCAGCTCAGGCCCTACCGGCACGATCCGGCTCGGGTTGATGTTGGTCTGGGTGACGTAGTAGTGGCGCTTGATCTGGTCGAAGACGGTGGTCTCGTGGAAGGCCGGGATCGCGTGGAGGCGGCGCGCGTACGCCCACAGCGCGGGATAGTCCGTCAGCCGCCGCACCGAGCACTTGAAGTGCGCGTAGTACACGGAGTCGAACCTGGCCAGCGTGGTGTAGAGGCGCACGTCGCTGTCGGTGAGCGTGTCGAAGAGGAACTCCGACTCGGCCAGCCGCACCTCCAGGAAGTCGAGGGTGGTGAACACGCGCGCCACCGCCTCCTCGTAGACCTGCTGGTCACGGGAGAAGCCCGCCTCGTAGACCGCGTTGTTGAGCCCGTGGTAGAGGCGGTCGTTCATGATGTCGATGTCGGGGCGCAGGCGTTCCGGATAGAGGTTGGGCGAGGTGCCCCACGACGTCTCCAGATCGAGGGTGATCTGCGGGAAGTCGTTGGTGACGATGCGCTCGTCCCTGGCGTCCCAGATGCACGGGACGGTGTAGCGGCCCACGTAGCCCGGGTCGGTGGCGTGGTAGAGCTCGGACAGGTACTCCGGGTCGCCGCCCGGGACGCGCCAGCCCTTCTCGTCGCGGATGGGATCGACGATCGTGACGTCCAGCAGGTCATCCAGGCCCAGGAGCTTCCGGACGATCAGCACGCGCTGCGCCCACGGGCAGGCGTAGGACGCGTAGAGGCGGTAGCGGCCGGGCTCGGGAGGGCCGAGCCGATCCGTGAAACGGTTCGGCTGCCGGACGAAGCGGCCATCATCGGAGATCTCGCGGCTCAGCTTCATGCCCCCAAGTAGAACATGATTCGGACGCAGAACTATATTCGGGCATGTGGCGAAATTTGTGGTGACCCCCGCGAACCCCGCACAGCGGGAGGCGTGGGTCGGCGGGACGCTCCCCGGCGTCGAGCGGGTACGTCCCGGCCTGTGGTCCATCCCGGTCCCGATCCCGATCAACCCTCTCAGGTACGTGCTGGTCTACGCGCTCGAGCTGCCCGACGGCGTGGCGATCATCGACGCAGGCTGGAACACCGACGAGGCGTACGACGCGCTCGTGGCGGGCCTGGGCGTGGCCGGGTACGCGATCACCGACGTCAAGGGCGTGCTGGTCACCCACATCCACCCTGACCACTACGGCCTGGCGGGCCGCATCAGGGAGAGCTCCGGCGCCTGGATCGCGCTGCACCCCGCGGACGCCCGCCTGGTCCGCGAGCGCTACGACGACGAGGCCATCGACTCCCTGGTCCAGCGCGAGCGGGCGCTGCTGCGCCGCTGCGGCGTGCCCGACCTGACCCTGGACGAGCTGGCCGGCGCCTCCATGATGATCAGGCACATGGTCTCCATGGCCAGGCCGGACCGGCTGGTCGAGGACGGAGACGACCTCGACCTGCCGGGCTGGGACCTGCGGGCCATCTGGACGCCCGGGCACTCGCCCGGTCACCTGTGCTTCGTCTCGCCGGAGCGCAGGGTGCTGTTCTCCGGTGACCACGTCCTGGCGAAGATCACGCCCATCGTGGCCGTGCACCCCCAGTCGGGGCCGAACCCGCTGGCCGACTACCTCGACTCGCTGGACGCCGTGCGCAAGCTGGAGGTGGACGAGGTGCTGCCCGCGCACGAGTACCGGTTCCTGGAGCTGGCCGAGCGGGTGGACACCGTGATGGCGCACCACGACGCGCGGCTGGCCGAGATCGAGCAGGTGGTGGGCGCGGCCGGCGCCGCCGCTTGCTGGGACGTGGCCACCCGGCTGACGTGGTCGCGGCCCTGGGAGACGATCCCGCCGTTCATGCGGCGCTCGGCCAACAACGAGACGCTGGCGCACCTGGCGTGGCTGGAGGCGAAGGGCCGCCTGGTCAGGGAGCCGGGCGAGCCCGACCTGTGGCGCCTGCCCTGACCCGCCGGTTGGCGAGCCGGAGCGGGACCACGTACGGGAAAGGCGGTCTTCGACCTCGAAACCCGGGGTAGGGGCGGTTATCGTACTGAGGACTAGAATGTTGTTCTCCTCGCCTGGGAGGTTCGATGCTTCGGTTCGATGACAGGGTCGCGATCATCACGGGGGCCGGGCACGGCCTGGGCAGGTCGCACGCGCTCCTGCTGGCCGAGCGGGGCGCCAAGGTCGTCGTCAACGACCTCGGCGGCGCGCTCGACGGCACGGGCGCCTCGGCGGGCCCCGCGGCGGAGGTGGCCGACCTCATCACGAAGAACGGCGGCCAGGCCGTGGCCAGCGCCGACAACGTCGCCACCCCCGAGGGCGCCAAGGCCCTGGTCCAGGCGGCGGTGGACGCGTTCGGCAGGGTGGACATCGTCGTCAACAACGCGGGCATCCTGCGTGACAAGTCGTTCGGGAAGATGACGGTCGAGGAGTTCGACGCGGTGCTGGCCGTGCACGTACGCGGCTCCTACCTCGTCAGCCAGGCCGCGTACCCGCTGATGAAGGCGGCCGGCTACGGCCGGGTCGTGAACACCTCCAGCCCCGCCGGCCTGTTCGGCAACTTCGGCCAGGCCAACTACTCCACCGCGAAGATGGGCCTGGTCGGCCTGACCAAGACGCTCGGCATCGAGGGCGCGCGCAACGGCATCAAGGCCAACGCGATCGCGCCCGTCGCGTGGACGCGGATGACCGAGGCGCTGCTGCCGGCCGAGTTCGAGGCCAAGTTCACGCCGGAGCGGGTCAGCGCGCTGGTGGCCTATCTCGTGCACGAGTCGTGCGAGGCCAGCGGCGAGGTGTTCACGGTCGGGGGCGGCAAGGTGGCGCGGGTGTTCGTGGCCGAGGGGCCGGGATGGAAGACCGACGACCTGACGCCCGAGGCGATCGCGGGCAACTGGGAGTCGGTGATGGCCGAGCAGCCGTACGTGCTGACGGCGGCCGACTCCATGAAGGCCATGCTCTGATCGGCGAAAGGTGAGGCGCCGGTCCCCCGGATGAAGGGGGGCCGGCGCCTTCGCGTTTTAGGACAAATAGGGCAATAAGCGGGCTTTGTTCGATCTTCGGCGGAAGTTGGGGGAGTTTGGTCGATCCACACTCTTGATTTGCCCCATCGGTGATCTTATTGTCGCGGCATGACCCCCCAGCCGGGCTCCGCCGGCGACGTGCTGACGCTGATCAGCGCGGGCTCCGCGACGACCCGTTCCGATTTGGCGAGGCTCACCGGCCTGGCCAGGTCCACGATCTCCCAGCGCGTGGACGCGCTGATCGAGCGCGGCCTGGTCGAGGAGACCGAGAGCGGCGAGTCCACCGGCGGCCGCCCTCCGCGCCAGCTCCGCCTGCACACCGAGGACCACGCCTTCGCCGGCGTGGACCTGGGCGCCACCCACTGCCGGGTCGCGCTCATGGACATCTCGGGCGACGTGCTGGCCGAGTGCGAGGACGCGCTGCTGATCGGCGAGGGCCCCGAGAAGGTGCTCGCCCACGTGGACCAGCGGCTCGACCACCTGCTCGGCCGGGCGGGCCGGCCCAGGAGCGCGCTGCGGGCGGTCGGGATCGGCGTGCCGGGGCCGGTGGAGTTCGCCACCGGCCGGCCGAACAACCCGCCGATCATGCCGGGCTGGAACGACTACCCCGTCCCCGACTACTTCGAGGGCGTCGAGGTCCTGGTGGACAACGACGTCAACGTGATGGCGCTGGGCGAGCACCGCGAGGCGTTCGCCGACACCAAGCATCTGCTGTTCGTCAAGGTCGGCACCGGCATCGGCTGCGGCATCATGGCCGAGGGCAAGCTGCACAGGGGCGCGCAGGGCTCGGCGGGCGACATCGGCCACATCAGGGTCAGCGGCCACGAGGACGCCGGCTGCCGGTGCGGCAACAGCGCCTGCCTGGAGGCCGTGGCCGGCGGCGCCGCCATCGCGCGGCGGCTGACCGAGCTGGGCCTGGCGGCCGAGACGGGCGCCGACGTGGTGGCCCTCGTCCAGTCGGGCAACACCCAGGCGCTGCGCCTGGTCAGGGAGGCCGGCCGGCTCATCGGCGAGGTGCTGGCCAGCCTGGTCAACTTCTTCAACCCCGAAGTCATCGTGATCGGCGGCGCGCTGTCGCGGGTGCACGAGCACCTGCTGGCCGGGATCAGGGAGACGGTCTACCGCCGCTCTCTCCCGCTGGCCACGCACCACCTGTCGATCACGCCCAGCCGTACGGGGATCAACGCCGCCGCACTCGGCGCCGGGATCCTCGCGATCGAGCACTACCTGTCACCGGACAACATCAACCGCATCGTCAACGCCTGAAAGGGACCACCCGATGCTGGTCATGAAGGGCATCGTCAAACAGTTCCCCGGCGTGCGAGCGCTGGACGGGGTCGATCTGGACGTGCGGGCGGGCGAGGTGCACTGCCTGCTCGGCCAGAACGGCGCCGGCAAATCCACTCTGATCAAGGTGCTGGCCGGAGTTCACCAGCCGGACGAGGGCACGATCTCGTTCAACGGGACCGAGGTGCGCCCCGGCAGCCCCATCGACGCCATCAAGCTCGGCTTCGCCACCATCTACCAGGAACTCGACCTGGTCGACGGCCTCAGCGTGGCCGAGAACATCTTCCTCGGCCACGAGCACGCCCGCCTCGGCTTCGTGAACAGGGCCGCGGGCCGGCGGGCCGCGCGCGAGGTGCTGGAACGCCTCGGGCACCCGGAGATCCGGCCCGCGGCGGAGGTCGGGCGGCTGTCCCCGGCGGCCAAGCAGGTCGTCTCGATGGCCCGCGCGCTCTCCCACGAGGCCCGCCTGATCATCATGGACGAGCCGTCCGCCGCGCTCGCCCACGACGAGGTGGCCAACCTCTTCCGCATCATCCGCGAGCTCACCGCCCAGGGTGTGGCCGTGGTCTACATCTCCCACCGCCTGGAGGAGATCCGCGAGATCGGCGACCGCGTCACGGTGCTGAAGGACGGCCGCACGGTCGCGGTCGGCCTGCCCGCCCGCGACACGCCGACCACGCAAATCGTTTCGCTCATGACGGGCAGGAACGTCGAGTACGTCTTCCCGCCCAGGGGCGGGCGCAAGCTCGGCGAGGAGGTGCTGCGGGTCGAGGGCCTGTCCTCGCCGGGCGTCTTCAAGGACGTCTCGTTCGCCGTACGCGCGGGCGAGATCGTCGGCCTGGCCGGTCTCGTCGGCTCGGGCCGCTCGGAGATCCTGGAGGCCGTGTACGGCGCCCGCCCCGCCACGGGCCGCGTGCTGCTCGACGGACGCCCGGTGCGCCGCGGCGTGGTCGGCACGGTCAGGAGCGGCATGGGCCTGGCCCCCGAGGAACGCAAGGCCCAGGCCCTGCTGCTGGACCAGAGCGTCACGGCCAACATCACGCTGGGCACCCTGCCGGGGTTCGCCAGGTTCGGCTGGATCGACCGCAAGCGGGAGCGGAGCGAGGCCAAGCGGCTGTCGGAGCTGCTGAGCATCCGCCCGCCCGACCCGGAACGCCCGATCAGGACCCTCTCGGGCGGCAACCAGCAGAAGGCGGTGCTCGCCCGCTGGCTGCTCGGCGGGCGCAAGCTGCTCCTGCTCGACGAGCCCACCCGAGGCGTGGACGTGGGGGCCAGGGCCGAGCTGTACGCGGTCATCCACGACCTGGCCGAGCAGGGCATCGGCGTGCTGCTGGTCTCCAGCGAGGTGCCCGAGGTGCTGGGCCTGGCCGATCGGGTGCTGGTGCTGCGTGAAGGGTCCGTCATCCACGAGGGAGAGGCCGAGGAGCTGGACGAGCACCGCGTACTGGACATGATCATGAATGGGAGGGCGGCGTGATGGGCGAGCCCACGACCAAGGCCGCACCGGCTCTGCCGTCGATCCGCGGGGTCAGCGAGATGCGCCACCTCGGCCTGCTCGGCGCGCTGGCGCTGCTGGTCGTCGTCGGCCTGATCACCCGCCCCGAGAACTTCCTGACCACCTCGAACCTGGTCAGCATCCTGTCGCTGGCCGCCACGATCGGCGTCATCACGGTCGGCGCCACGTTCGTCATCATCGGCGGGGGCATCGACCTGTCGGTGGGCGCGGTCATGGCGCTGGCCAGCGTCTGGGCCACGACCGTGGCCACACAGTCGTACGGGCCGGTCGTCATGGCGATCTGCGCGATCCTCGTCGGCACCGGAGCGGGGCTGGTCAACGGCATACTGATCGCCTACGGGCGGCTGGTGCCGTTCATCGCCACGCTGGCCATGCTGGTGGCCGCCCGAGGGCTCGCGCAGCGCATGTCCGACCGCAAGACGCAGCTCATCGGGGCGGACAACACGGCCATCGTGGAACTTTCCACCACGCGCCTGCTGGGCATCCCGCTGCTGGTCTACATCTTCGCGCTGGTCGTGGTGCTGGGCTGGATCGTGCTCAACCGCACGACGTTCGGGCGGCGCACGTACGCGGTCGGCGGCAACCCCGAGGCGGCCCGCCTGGCCGGCATCGACGTACGCAAGCACACCATGCTGCTGTACGCGCTGTCGGGCCTGTGCTGCGGCATCGCGGCCATCCTGATCATGGCCCGCACCACCACCGGCTCGTCCACCCACGGCGACCTGTACGAGCTCGACGCCATCGCCGCCGTGATCATCGGCGGCACGCTGCTCACCGGCGGCCGCGGCACGATCGTGGGCTCGATCCTGGGCCTGCTGATCTTCACCCTCATCACCAACCTGTTCATCCTCAACGGGCTCAACACCAGCGACCAGCTGATCGCCAAGGGCCTGATCATTGTCGTCGCCGTCCTTCTCCAGCGGCGGAATCTGAAGGAGAGAGCACCATGAGTGACAACGTCGCGCGCCGGGGATTCCTCATCGGCGGACTCGGCGGAGCCGCGCTGCTGGCGGCGGGCTGCACCAGCAACGAGCCCGCCGCGAGCCCCACCAGCGCCGCCCCGGCACCCGCCCCGGCGGCCAGCGGCAACGACCAGCCGGGCACCAAGGTGACGATCGGCTTCTCCGCGCCCGCGGCCGACCACGGCTGGATCGCGGCCATCGCCAAGAACGCCGAGGCCACCGCGAAGCAGTACACCGACATCGACTTCAAGCCGGTGGAGCCGACCAACGACATCAACCAGCAGATCTCCGCGGTGGAGTCGCTGATCGCGGCCAAGGTGAACGCGCTGGTCATCCTGCCCAACGACGGCCAGCAGCTCAACCAGGTCGCGATGCAGGCCACCGCGGCCGGCATCCCGGTCGTCAACCTCGACCGGATCTTCCCCGACAAGCTGGCCTACCGGTCGTGGATCGGCGGCGACAACTACGGCATGGGCGTGGCGGCCGGGCACTTCATCGGCAAGCAGCTCAAGGACAAGGGCGTCTCGAACCCCGTGATCGTCGAGATCCAGGGCATCGCCACGCTGCCGCTGACGCAGGACCGCAGCAAGGGCTTCGCCGACGCGCTGAAGTCGTACGGGTTCAGCGTCACGGCCAAGCAGGACGCCCAGTTCACGGTCGAGACCGGCAACGAGGTGGCCACCTCGCTGCTGCAGGCGCACAAGAAGATCGACGCGCTCTGGAACCACGACGACGACCAGGGCGTCGGCGTGCTGGCCGCGATCAAGGAGGCCAGCCGCAACGAGTTCATCATGGTCGGCGGGGCCGGCTCGCTGAACGCCATGCGCGAGATCCAGTCGGGCAGCTCCGTGCTGCAGGCCACCGTCACCTACTCGCCGACCATGGCCTCCTCGGCGATCAAGCTGGCGCGTCTGATAGCACAGGGGAAGGGCATGAGCGATCTGGTGGAGAACCAGGTTCCCCAGTCGATCACGCTCGCGTCCGAGACCATCACCAAGGAGAACGTCGAGAAGTACCTGGCACTCGGCTTCGAATCCTGATCCTGATCGGGGGTTGCATGTCAGACAGAACCACCATCGGCGTGGGCATGGTCGGCTACGCCTTCATGGGCCGCGTCCACTCCCAAGCCTGGCGCAGCGTCGGAGCGTTCTTCGACCTGCCGGTCGCGCCCCGCATGGCGGTGCTCGCGGGCCGGTCGAAGGAACGCACCGAGGCGGCAGCGGCACAGCTCGGCTGGGCCGACATCGAGACGGACTGGAGAGAGCTGGTCAAGCGCGACGACGTGCAGATCGTCGACATCTGCACGCCCGGTGACTCCCATGCGGAGATCGCCATCGCCGCGTTGCAGGCCGGCAAGCACGTGCTCTGCGAGAAACCGCTGGCCAACACCGTCGCCGAGGCCGAGGCCATGGTGGCGGCGGCCGCCGCCGCGCAGGGCAAGAGCATGGTGGCCTTCAACTACCGGCGGGTGCCCGCGATCGCGCTCGCCCGCCGGTACGTCGAGGAGGGCCGGATCGGCGAGATCAGGCACGTGCGGGCACAGTACCTGCAGGACTGGATCGTCGACCCCGAGTTCCCGCTGGTCTGGCGGCTGCAGAAGGACAAGGCCGGCTCGGGCGCGCTCGGCGACATCGGCGCGCACATCGTGGACGCCGCCCAGTTCATCACCGGGCAGAACCTGGTGGGCGTGTCGGCGCTGACCGAGACGTTCATCAAGGAGCGTCCCCTGGCGACCGAGTCGGCCGGCCTCGGGGCCACCGGGTCCGCCGCCAGGGGCGAGGTGACGGTGGACGACGCGGCCCTGTTCATCGGCCGGATGTCGGGCGGCGCGGTGGCCTCGTTCGAGGCGACCCGCTTCGCCAACGGGCGCAAGAACGCGATGCGCATCGAGCTCAACGGCTCGCTGGGCAGCCTGTCCTTCGACTTCGAGGCCATGAACGAGCTGTGGTTCAGCGCCGGAGGCGGCGGCTTCGAGCGCATCCTGGTCACCGAGCCCGACCACCCGTACGTCGGCGCCTGGTGGCCGCCCGGCCACGGCCTCGGCTACGAGCACACCTTCACCCACGAGATCAAGGACTTCCTGGAGGCGGTCGCCACCGGCGCCGACCCCACGCCGTCGTTCGCCGACGGCCTGCGGGTGCAGCGGGTGCTGGAGGCGGTCGAGCGCAGCGCGGCTGACGGAAGCCGCTACACGAACGTGGAGGACTGATGCGACCAGTCACGCTGTTCACCGGACAGTGGGCCGACCTGCCGTTCGAGGAGGTGTGCAGGCTGGCGGCGGAATGGGGTTACGACGGCCTGGAGATCGCCTGCTCAGGCGACCACTTCGACGTGGCCCAGGCCGTGGCGGACCCCGCGTACGTGGAGCAGAAGCGGGCCCAGCTCGACAAGCACGGCCTGAAGGTGTGGACGATCTCCAACCACCTCGTCGGCCAGGCCATCTGCGACCACCCCATCGACGAGCGCCACAAGGCCATCCTCCCGGCCCGGATCTGGGGCAACGGCGACCCCGAGTCGGTGCGCCAGGCCGCGGCCGAGGACATGAAGAACACCGCCCGCGCCGCGGCCCTGCTCGGCGTGGACACCGTGGTCGGCTTCACGGGCTCGTCGATCTGGCACACGGTGGCGATGTTCCCGCCGGTGCCCGCGTCGATGGTCGACGCCGGGTACCAGGACTTCGCCGACCGCTGGAACCCCATCCTCGACGTCTTCGACGAGGTGGGTGTGCGCTTCGCCCACGAGGTGCACCCGAGCGAGATCGCCTACGACTACCACACCACCGTGCGCACGCTGGAGGCCATCGGCCACCGGCCCGCGTTCGGCCTGAACTGGGACCCGTCCCACATGGTGTGGCAGGACCTCGACCCGGTCGGGTTCATCCTCGACTTCAAGGACCGCATCTACCACGTGGACTGCAAGGACACGCGGATGCGGGTCGGTGACGGCCGCAAGGGACGCCTGTCGTCGCACCTGCCGTGGGCCGACATGCGCAGGGGCTGGGACTTCGTCTCCACCGGGCGCGGCGACGTGCCCTGGGAGGACTGCTTCCGCGCGCTCAACTCGATCGGGTACGAAGGCCCGATCTCGATCGAGTGGGAGGACGCCGGGATGGACCGGCTCGACGGGGCCAAGGAGGCGCTGGCCTACATCCGCCGGCTGAACTCCATCACCCCGCCGACGACGGCCTTCGACGCGGCCTTCTCCACGACCTGACGCGCGCCGCGCGGCGCCCCCCGCTCCGGCTACGGGCGCCGCGCGGACAGCACGCCGATGGCGGTGACCAGGGCGAAGGCGGTCACGGCTGATCGTCGCGCCCCGGGCCCGGCCCGGTCGTCCTTCCCCGAGGGCTTCCGCGGGTACTACGGCGGGCGTAGGAGGGCGGGCCTGTAAGCCGGGGGACGCAGGCGGATCCTCCCCCGGGCGCGGGGGAGGACCTGCGCGGGCGTCGTCAGTCCATGAGGACGATCTGGCGCAGCACCTCGCCGCCCTTCAGCGCCGCGACCGCGTCGTTCAGGTCGGCCAGGCGGATCCGGGAGCTGATCATCGACTCCAGGTCCAGCAGGCCGGACTTGTGGAGCTTGGCGAAGTACGGGAAGTCGTGCCGCACGTCGGCCTCGCCGTACAGGCTGGACAGCAGGTTCTTGCCCTCGAACAGCAGGCTGAAGGCGGAGATGGAGACCTTGTCGTCCATCGCGCCCGCCCCGACGACGATGACGTCGCCGCCCTGCCTGGCGAGCTGCCAGGTGCTCTGGATCGTGGCGGACTTGCCGACCACCTCGAAGGCGTAGTCGAAGCCGCCTCCGCCGGTGAGCTCGTTCAGCGCCTCGGGGACCTGCTCGGGCGTCACCGCGTGGGTCGCGCCCACCTTCCTGGCCAGCTCGTGCTTGGACGCCAGCGGGTCGATCGCCAGGATCGTCCTGGCGCCGGAGATGCGCGCGCCCTGGATCACGGCCAGGCCGACGCCGCCGCAGCCGACCACCGCGACCGTCGAGCCGGGGCGGACCTTCGCGGTGTTGAGCACGGCGCCGACGCCGGTGGTGATGCCGCAGCCGATCAGGGCCGCGGCCTCCCACGACACGTCCTCGTCGATCTTGATCGCGCCCTGCCAGGGCACGACGATCTCCTCCGCCCACGTGCCGCACCCGGCCATCCCGAACACCGTGGAGCCGTCGCCGAGCCGGAAGTTGCCCTTGCTGAAGGACTCGATGACGTACTTCATGCACAGGAACGGCTGGCCGCCCACGCACAGCTCGCACTCCTGGCAGGCCGGGCGCCAGCTGATCACGACGTGGTCGCCGGGTTTGACCGACGTGACGTGCTCGCCCACCTCGACCACCTCACCCGCGCCCTCGTGGCCGAGGATGAGCGGCACGGGCTGGGGCAGCACACCGGTCATGGCAGACAGGTCGGAATGGCAGACGCCCGTCGCCCTGATCCGGACGCGTACGTCGGCCGGCCCGACAGGGGCCAGGGTGACGTCGTCACGGATGTCGAGCTTGTCGTTGCCTACGGCGTGCAGGATCGCGGCGCGCATGGGGGTTCCTCCTCGTTTCCCGCGGGCTAGTCCTCGAGGGACAGAGCGGCTTTCGGGCAGGACCTGACCGCATGGCGGACACGGTCCCGCATCTCGGGGGGTGGTTCCGGCAGCAGGATGTGGAGCTGGTCGTCGTCGTCCACCTCGAACACTTCCGGCGCGAGCCCCATGCACACGGCGTTGGCCTCGCAGACCAGCTCGTCCACCTTGACCTTCATGTGAGCCTCCTGTGGTCCCATGAGACCACTCTCGTGCGCTCGACGACGTACGCAACCCGCTTGGCGCCGGTTTTCTCCACGTACGGGAGCATCAGCTCGTCCGGTACGCCCGGAGTCATCCGGCGGGCGATCGCCAGGCCGATGGCCAGGACCCGGTCGCGGTCGTCCACCCGCACGGCCTTGCCGTACAGCAGGACGCCGCGCAGCTCGGCGTAGTCCTCGCCGGCCTCGACGAGGCAGCTCACCCGGGGGTCGCGGCTCAGGTTGCGGGTCTTCTGCGCCTTGGCGTAGGTCCAGAAGGCGATCTTGCCCTCGTCCAGGCCGTAGAACATGGTGACGAGGTGGGGGGTGCCGTCCGCGTTGATGGTCGCGAGCTGCAGCTTGCGCGAGCCCTCCAGGAAGGCGGTGACCTCGTCGTCCGACATGGCGATGCGAGCGCGCTGATTCACGCTGCCAAGTAGAACAGGTTGCAGATCGGCCCTGCAAGAGCCGTTTGGAATGTTATTCGGTTCGGCTAGGGTGCATGCCTATGACGATGCCGTCAGAGCTGCTCTACGCGGCGAAACACGCCAAGGGATTCATGCCGCCCCACGAGGGGCTGGCCCTGTTCGAGACGGCCTGCCGGTACGGCAAGCTGGGCCCCATCTGCGAGATCGGCACCTACTGCGGCAAGTCGGCCATCTACCTCGGTGCGGCGGCCAGGCAGAGCGGCTCCGTGGTCGTCACGGTGGACCACCACCGGGGCTCCGAGGAGATCCAGCCGGGGTGGGCGCACCACGACCCGACCCTGGTGGATCCCCGGTTCGGGAAGATGGACTCGCTGCCGACGTTCCGGGCCACGATCGCCTCCGCGGGGCTGGAGGAGGAGGTGATCGCGGTCGTCGGGAAGTCGGAGCGGGTCGCCGGGCTCTGGAACACGCCGCTCGGCATGCTGTTCATCGACGGCGGTCACTCCGAGGAGCCCGTGACCCGCGACTACGAGGGCTGGGCGCCGCACGTGCTGGCGGGCGGGGCGCTGGTCTTCCACGACGTCTTCCCCGACCCGGCCGACGGGGGGCAGGCGCCGTACCGTGTGTACCGGCGGGCGCTGGACTCCGGCGCGTTCGAGGAGGTGTCGGTCACCGGGTCGATGCGCGTGCTGGAGCGGGTCGGGCCGGGGATCTGATCAGTTCACCAGCACGATCTTGCCGGGGTCGTGGCCGCGCTCGCTCAGCTCGTGCGCGGCGGCGGCCTCGGTGAGCGGGAACGCCGCCGCGACCGGCACCCGCAGCCTGCCCTGAGCGGCCAGCTCGACAGAGAGGCCGAGGCCGTGCACCGCCAGCCGGTCGGCGGCGGCCCCGATGGCCGACGACGTCTCGTCTCCCGCCACGCCGTGCGACATGTGCACGCCGAGGGCCGCCGCGGTGAGGTCGGGGGCGATCGTCACCACGCGCGCCGGGTCGCCGGCGATGGCGATCAGGTCGGGCAGCGCCCCTCCCGCGCAGTCGAACACCGCGTCCACCCCGTCCGGTGCCAGCGCGCGCACCCGCGCGGGCAGCCCCGTCCCGTACGTCACCGGCCGCGCGCCGAGCGAGCGCAGCAGGTCGTGGTTCCGCTCGCGGGCCGTACCGATGACGGTGGCGCCCCTGGCCACCGCCAGCTGCACCGCGACCGTGCCCACCCCGCCGGCCGCGCCCTGCACCAGCACGGTGTGCCCGGCGCCGACCGCCAGCCGGTCGAGCACCCTGGTGGCCGTCTCGACGCTGCCCGCGGCGCCACCTGCCTCCTCCCAGCTCCACACGGCGGGCTTGGGAGCCCAGGCGGCCAGGACCGCGTGATCGGCGTTCGCGCCCCGCTCGCTCATCGCGGTCATGCCGAACACCTCGTCGCCGATGCCGGCGCCCATGACGCCCTCGCCGACCTCGTCCACCACTCCCGCGGCGTCGAACCCGGTCCGGTACGGGAACGTCACGGGCACCACCTCCCGCATCCTCCCCGAGCGGATGTACGTCTCTCCCACCGACAATCCGGACGCCCTGACGGCGATCCTGATCGTCCCCGGGCCGGCGTGCGGCTCCTCGGCCTCGGCGACCCGCACCACGGCGGGCGGGCCGTACTCGGAAAACTGAACTGCTCTCATGCGACGGGACCGTAACGGAGCACCCCGTCCGTTTGACTAAAGTGAGAGCGGTGACGGCCGAAGTGAGTCAGAAGTCGCGCTCGGACGCCCGCGACAACCGCGCGCGCATCCTCGCGGTCGCCCGCGCGGCCTTCGCCGCCGAGGGCCTCGACGTGCCGATCCGGGAGATCGCCCGGCGCGCGCAGGTGGGCCCGGCCACCGTCTACCGGCACTTCCCGACCAAGGAGACGCTGCTCGCCGAGGCGTTCGCCGAGCCGATGGCCATGTGCTCGGCGGTCGTCGAGGAGGGGCTGGCGGCGGGCGACCCGTGGCAGGGGTTCTGCCAGGTGGTCGAGAAGCTGATGGAGGTGCACGCGCTCGACCGGGGGCTCTCCCGGGCGTTCACCTCGCGGCTGCCGTACTTCACCGCCGACCGCGAGCGCACGATGGGCCTGTTCGCGCAGCTCGTCCGGCGCGCGAAGGAGTCGGGCGGGCTGCGGGCGGATCTCGTCCTGGAGGACGTCGTCGTGGCGCTGATGGCGAACGAGGGCATCCGCGCGGCGTCACCCGAGCTCAGAGTGGCGGCGTCGCGCCGCTTCGCCGCCCTGATGCTCCAGTCGTTCCGCGCCGGCCCCGTCGCCGCGCCGCTCCCGCCGGCGGTCCGGCTCCTCCGGTAAGGAGTCGTTCAGTAGCGGTGGCGGCGGGTCCAGGAGCCCCGGGTCTGCGTCTGCCAGCGCCGGAAGTCCTCGTGCGTGTGCGCCTCGTGGCCGAGCGCGATCAGCGCCCTGTCGGTCCACGAGGCCGCCTCCTCCGGATCGGCGCCCGCCAGGATCGGCGCCGCCTGAGCCGTGTGGCCGGGCAGCTCTCCCGAGCGCAGCCGCGCCGCCACCGCGAACGCGCAGCCCTGGGCCAGGTACGCGCGGAAGCCGTCGGCCCCGGCCCGCTCGGTCAGCCACCACAGCTCGTCGGCCTCGGCCCCGCCCGTGTACGCCGCCGCGAACCCGACCCCGCTCCACAGGTCGGCCCGCCGCGGGATCGCGTACCCGGCGATCCTGGCGGAGACGTCGTCGGGCGCGCCGCACTCGTGGTACCAGAGCAGCCGCCCCAGCCCCTGGTCGAACACCGCGCAGTGCGCCCTGGTGAGCAGGTCGGGCATCGTGCGCTCGCCCACCATGCGGTCGGCCCTGGACAGGCTCCACTGGAAGCCGAACCCGTCCACGGCCAGCCACCGCAGCAGCGGATGGGCCCGGCGCGCGCCCCACACCGGGCGCAGCCGCAGCAGCGCGTACGCGCGGCCGGCGCCGAGGTAGGCGGCGTGGCGGTGATGCTGGGCGGGGCCGGCAAGTAGCTCGTGAAGGCGCCGGCCCCGGGTCAGGGTGAGCAGGTCGAGCAGCGTGCAGGCGGCCGCGGCCCCCTCGTAGGCGAAGGGCCGCTGGTCCTCCGGGAGCTCCTCGGCCTTCTCGGCTTCTCGTGACATCACCGCGTTGTAGCCGAACACGTACGACCGTTCGGACTTCGTGAAGACCGTCCGCGACGCTCCGCCCCTGTGCCGGAACCTGCGCCGGCTCAGATCGGACTCCAGCGGATCCTTGGCCAGCAACCGCCGCAGCCCCCTGGCCCCGGAAAGCGCCGGACCCGGTGTCGGCTCGGTCCTGACCTGATCCAAGAACGATGGTGTGCCCGTGTCGCCCACGCTTCCCCCGAAGACGCCTCGTACGTCACTCAGAAGCTAGTAAGCCCGCTGAGCGACGCATCGGCGGCGCACCGGCCCGTACGGGCAAAGAACCCGCAAAAGCGGTTGTGCGGGCGGCTCAGAGCCCCTCGGTGTGCACTGCGGCGCAGCCGCAGACCTCCGGATCGAACACGGCGGTCCCGTCGATGTCGCGGAACAGCCCGCCCCCTGGCGAGAGCCCGAGCAGCGCGTCGGCGGCCAGCACGACGGCGGCGGCGGTGTAGCCGGAGCGCTCGTGCGGGAAGTGCTTGCGGTTGGCGAACTGCCAGCCGGTCCAGTACGAGCCGTCCTCGTGCCGCAGGTGCTGCATGTCGGCGAAGAGCGCGCGCGCCCGCTCCCGCTCACCCAGCGCGTCGAGCGCCAGCACCAGCTCGCACGTCTCGGCCCCGGTCACCCACGGCTGGTCCGACACGCACCGGATGCCCAGCCCCGGCACCACGAACGTCTGCCACTCGCGCTCCAGCAGCTCCAGCGCCTGCTGCCCGCGCACCGCGCCGCCCAGCACCGGGTAGTACCAGTCCATGGAGAAGCGGCTCTTGTCCGCGAACGCCTCCGGATGCGCCGACAGCACGTGGGCCAGCCGGTCGGCGGCCAGCTCCCAGTGCGGCTGCGGGTCGCCCAGGTGGTCGGCGAGCAGCACGCCGCAGCGCAGCCCCTGGTGGATGGAGGAGCAGCCGGTGAGCAGCGCGTACGTCGAGGCCCTGCCCTGCCCGTCGCGCTCCCAGACGATCTCCCCGCGCTCGGTCTGCAGCCCCGCCACGTAGTCGAGCGCGGCCTTGACCATCGGCCAGCTCTCCTCGGTGAGGCGCCGGTCGCCGGTGACGAGGTGGTGGTGCCAGACGCCGACGGCCACGTAGGCGGCGTGGTTGGTCTCGCCGCCCGGCTCCGCCGGCACGCCGTCGACCAGCTTCATCGGCCAGGAGCCGTCGGCGCGCTGGTGGCGGGCCAGCCAGGCGTAGCCGCGGCGCACCGGCTCGTCCAGGCCGGCCACGGACATCGCCATCAGGCACTCGACGTGGTTCCACGCGTCCACGTGGCCTTCCGGCCAGGGCACGCCGCCGTCGTCCTGCTGGATCGCCGCGATGCTCCCGGCCGTACGGACGACCTCCTCGCGGGAGATCATGGCTTCCTGACGTAGAGGACCACGCTCTTGCCGATGACCGGGTTGAGCAGGGCCTCGGCGATCCTGGTGGCGGCGGGGCGCTTCATGATGTCCCAGACCAGCAGCTCGTGGTACGCCTTGGCGAGCGGGTGCTCGTCGTTGTTGACGCCGACCGCGCACTTGATCCACCAGTACGGCGCGTGCAGGCCGTGGGCGTGGTGGTGGGGGCCGATCTCGAAGCCGGTGGACTTCAGCTTGGCCGACAGCTCGGCGAGCGTGTAGATGCGTACGTGGCCGCCGGGAGCTGTGTGGTAGTCCTCGTCCAGCGCCCAGCAGATCCGCTCGGGCAGGAAGCTCGGGACGGTCACGGCCGCGGTGCCGCCGGGCTTGAGCACGCGGAAGATCTCGCGCATGGCCGCCATGTCGTCGGGGATGTGCTCCAGCACCTCCGCCGCGATGACCCGGTCGAAGCTCTCGTCCTCGAACGGCATGTCCAGCGCGGTGCCCTGGACGATCTCGCCGGTGGCGCCCTCGGGCACCTCGCCCGCCTTGTCCATCGCCACGAACATGCTCGCCACGCCGTCCAGCTCGGACTGGTCCATGTCGAACGCGATCACGTCCGCCCCGCGGCGCAGCACCTCGAAGGCGTGCCTGCCGCCGCCGCAGCCCAGGTCGAGCACGCGCACGCCCGGACCCACGGGCAAGCGGGCGAAGTCCACGGTCAGCACTGGTCAGCCTCTCCTCTTGTGGTTCTCGATGGCCTCGTGGTACGCCTCCACGGTCCGCTTGGCCACGACGTGCCAGGTGTAGCGCTCCATGACGCGGTCGTATCCGGCCTGGCCCACCCGCTCGCGCTCCTCCGGCGAGTCGTGCAGGCGGCGCAGCACCGCGGCCAGCTCCTCGGGGTCGCCCGGCGGCACCTGCACGGCCGCGTCGCCGACGACCTCGGGCAGCGCGCCCGTACGGCTGGCGACCAGCGGCGTGCCGCAGGCCATGTGCTCGACGGCGGGCAGCGAGAAGCCCTCGTACAGGGAGGGCACGACCGAGATCTCCGAGGTGGCGATCAGCTCGCCCAGCTCGTCGTCGGAGATGCCGTGCACGAACCGCACCCGGTCCTGCAGCGACAGCTCCTGCACGAGCTGCTCCGTCGGGCCGCCGGGGGTGGGCTTGCTGACCACGGTGAGGTTCACGTCGCGCTCGGTCGCCAGCTTCGCCACCGCGCGCAGCAGCGTCGCGACTCCCTTCATGGGGGAGTCGGCGCTGGCCACGGCCACGATCGAGCCCCTGCGCCTGGGCTTGTCCGGGCGCGGGTGGAAGTAGCGGGTGTCCACGCCGAGCGGGATCAGGCGCATGTTGGCCTGCGGGACGTTGAAGTCGCGGTGGATGTCGGCCAGCGACGACTCGCTGACGGTCAGGATCGGGCTCAGCTTCGGCGCGACGCGCGACTGCATCTTCACGAAGCCGTACCAGCGGCGCATGGTGAGCTTCTTGGCGCCCTGGGCGGCCTCCAGCTCGATGCGGCGGTCCACGCTGATCGGGTGGTGGATGGTGCCGACCACGGGGAACAGCTTCTGGATGCCGAGCAGGCCGTACCCGAGGGTCTGGTTGTCCTGCACGACGTCGAAGTCGCCGACGCGCTTCTTCAGCTCGCGGTGGGCCCGCAGCGTGAACGTCAGCGGCTCGGGGAACCCGGCGGTCCACATGGTGCCGACTTCCAGCCAGTCGATCCAGTCGCGGTACTCGTGCAGCTTGGGCGTTCTGAACGGGTCCTCGTCGCGGTAGAGGTCGAGGCTGGGGACCTTCCGGAGGATGACGCCCTCGTCCAGCTCGGGGTAGGGCTGGCCGGAGAACACCTCGACGTGGTGCCCGAGCGCGACCAGCTCCCGGCTCAGGTGGCGGAGGTAGACCCCCTGGCCACCACAGGTGGGCTTGCTGCGGTAGGACAGAAGCGCGATCCGCAGCTTTCGCTCCCGCACGGACACCCCTTTCTCCGCCGGTAGGGCCCGGAGTCGGGCGTGTACCGTGAAAGATGACCTTAGTCCGAGAAGGCTACCATTCGGTAGGTCGGCTGGAATTGTTCACAACGGCCGTTGCAGGGCGTGCGAACTGCGACATTGCCGTAACCGAGCGTGGTTCGGTGGAACGTGTTCTACGTGGCCTGATGTCCTTGTGAAGTGCTTAGCTGTACATTCCCGTCTCAAAGGGACAGGGCAGGCGATAGTTGGAGGACCCCTTGGCCAGGCGCGCTCTGATCACCGGCATCACCGGCCAGGACGGTTCCTATCTGGCGGAGCACCTGCTCGAAGAGGGGTACGAGGTCTGGGGGCTGGCCCGGGGGCAGGCCAACCCGCGCGTGTCGCGGATGCGGAAGCTGCTGGCCGACGTCCGGGTGGTGCGGGGGGATCTGCTGGACCAGGGGTCGCTGATCTCGGCCGTGGAGCGGGTACAGCCGGACGAGGTGTACAACCTGGGGGCGATCTCGTTCGTGCCCATGTCGTGGGAGCAGGCCGAGCTCACGGCCGAGGTGACCGGGATGGGCGTGCTGCGCATGCTCGAGGCCATCCGGGTGTGCTCGGGCGTGTCGCGGTCGTCGGGCTCCGGTGGACAGATCCGCTTTTATCAGGCTTCGTCCTCTGAGATGTTCGGGCAGGTCAGCGAGACTCCGCAGAACGAGCGCACCGCCTTCCACCCGCGGTCGCCGTACGGGGTGGCCAAGGCGTACGGGCACTTCCTCACGCAGAACTACCGCGAGTCGTACGGGATGTTCGCCGTGTCCGGGATCCTGTTCAACCACGAGTCGCCGCGGCGCGGCGCCGAGTTCGTCACCCGGAAGGTGTCGCTGGGGGTGGCCCGGATCAAGCTGGGGCTGGCCTCGGAGCTGCGGCTGGGGAACCTGGAGGCGCGGCGCGACTGGGGGTATGCCGGTGACTACGTCAAGGCCATGCAGTTGATGTTGCAGGCCGGCAAGCCCGAGGACTACGTGATCGGGACCGGGCGGATGAAGTCGGTCCGGGAGCTGGTGGAGGCGGCCTTCAGTGCGGCGGGGCTGGACTGGGAGCGGTACGTCGTCACCGATCAGACGTTGCATCGGCCGGCCGAGGTGGATCTGTTGTGTGCGGATCCGAAGAAGGCTCGGGTGCAGCTGGGGTGGGAGCCTCGGGTGTCGTTCGATGAGCTGGTGGCGATGATGGTGGAGGCGGATCTGCGGTTGCTCACGGATGGTGGGGACCCGCACGACGACAGCTCCTGGCCGTGATCCCCCGCTGACCCCTGACTCCTGACCTCTGGCCGCTGACTGCTGCTAGGGGCTGCTGACTGCTGGCCTCTGCCTCCTTGCCTCCTGCGCCCGGGGCGCTGGGTATGTGCGTCCGCACCCCGCCTCCATCCCACGTGCTTCGCCCATGGGCGCCCGCGCGTTTCAATCCCCTTCCCTCCCTCACGGACCATTGACAAGCCGGTTTTTTACGTAAAAAATTGCTTTTGCCATGAGAGACGTCCTGTACCTCGAAGAGATCGAGCAGGCCGAAGCCCTGCTCAAACCGCAGCGCGTGGAGGTGCTGCGGCAGCTCGCCGAGCCGCGCACCTGCTCAGAGGTGGCCGAACGCCTGGGCCAGACGCCGCAGCGGGTCTACTACCACGTGAAGCGCCTGGTCGAAGCGGGCCTGGTCGATCAGGTGTCCGAGCGCAAGGTGCGCGGCATCCACGAGGGCATCTACCAGGCCGGAGCACGCTCGTACTGGCTGTCGCCCCGGCTCGTGGGCAGGCTCGGGCTGCGCAAGGCCCGCGACCAGCTCAGCCTCGGCTACCTGCTCGACCTCATGGAGGAGGTCCAGGCCGACATCGCGGCGCTCGACAGGGCCGCCTCCGAGCTGCCGTCCATCGGTATCTCCGGAGAGATCCGCGTGCGTCCGGAGAACCGCCAGGAGTTCCTGAACGAGTTGCAGAGCATGCTGCAGGACCTGTTCACCCGCTACGGCGGGACCGAGGGCGACGCCTTCAAGCTGGCGCTCGCCTGCTATCCGCAGACCGCTCAAGAGCCCAGAGGAGAACGAGACCATGACTGAGCCCATGATCGTCCGAGCAGGCATCCCGGCCCCGGTCGAGCGGGTGCGCCGCGCGCTGACCGATCCGGCCGACCTGCGTGTCTGGCTGGCCGAGCACGTCGAGGTGGAGCTGCCGGAACGGTTCGCGTTCTGGGGCCGTACGACGCCGGAGGGCGACGCGCCGCACCAGCGGCTGCTGCACGCGGACGAGCGCACGCTGCGCTTCGCGTGGCTGCTCGACGGCGAGGAGACGACCACCGAGCTGTCGATCGAGGCCGATGGCGACGACCGGACGATCCTGACCCTGTCCCAGACGCACTTCGACTTCCAGGACGTCATCACGGGCAAGAGCATCCGGGGGGTGCTGCAGACGTACTGGTGCCAGGTGCTGGCAAACCTGGCCGATCACCTGACCGGCCGGGTGCCGACGCCCATGCAGGACTACACCTCCACGGACATGCGGGTCGAGGTCTCGATCGACGCGCCGGCGTCCAAGGTGTTCCACGCGATCACCGACTCGGACGCGGTGTCGCTGTGGTTCGGCTACCGGGTCGACATCGAGCCGTACGAGGGCGGGCGCCTGGCCATGGGCGGCTTCGACGACAACCCGGACCCCGCCAAGGTGCTGGAGGTCGTGTCCGACCGCAAGTTCTCCGTGGACTGGGGTGACGGCGGGGTCGGGACGTGGGAGCTGGAGGGGGCCGGCGGGAAGACGCGGCTGACGCTGGTGCAGAGCGGCTTCGACCAGGCGAACCCGCCGTACGCGGCTTGGGGCGGGTTCCTGTCGGGGGTCGCCGAGCTGCGACGCTACCTGGAGGTGCCGGACTGGAAGCCGATCATCATGGCGTAGGCGTTCGGCTCGCCGTACCGAGGAGGTCGGGCTGGTTCTGTGGACGGGCCGGTAGCCACGCGCCCGTCCACAGAACGCCGTTCTGCCCCTCCCCGCTCGGCCCGCTCGCGGCATCCTTCGCCCATGAACTCACCGCTACTTCCCCCTTCGCCGCCGGGCACACCCCTCCCACCTGCGCCGTCATCGTCCACAAGACCGGCGACCCCACCTCCCTCATCTCTGGCGGAACGCGCCCGCTCCGTGACGCGAGCGGCCCCGCAGGCCACCATCTGCCGTCAGACAGCAGCACACCTCTGGGGCATCAAGACCCTCTCCACACCGGAGGAGGACTGGCCGGTGGAGCTGACCGCTCAAGGCCACCTCGCGATCCCCGGTTGCGTCACCTACGTGGTGCCTCTCCCCGACGAGGACATCACGGAGCACAGAGGCATCCGTCTCACCACGATGTCTCGCACGGCCCTCGACTGCGCCCGCTGGCTGCCGCGCACGGAAGCCGTGGCCGTTCTCGACCAGTTCGCCCGCAGAGGCGTGGACCTGGAAGCCCTCTGGCACCGGCCCCTCAACACGTGGAGCCTCCGCGAAACCCTCAGCCTCGCCGACCGCGGCGCAGCCTCTCCCCGGGAGAGCTGGCTCAGGGTCATCCTGGTCGACGGCGGCCTCCCCAGACCCACCACCCAGATCAAGGTGGAGCTGGGCGAAGACCGCTTCGCCTACCTCGACCTGGGCTGGGAGGAGTTCAAGGTCGCGGTGGAGTACGACGGCCAGCAGCACCACACCTCACCCGCCGACCAGCAGCACGACGCGGACCGTCGTGAGGAGCTGCGCCGACGTGGCTGGCGCGTGATCGCCGTCCGCCGGGACGTCATTCCCGGCCAGATCGCCGACCTCCTCCACCACGTGGCCAACGCCTTGATCGAACGCGGCTGGCGCCCGGGCCCGCAAGGCACGATCCGCATCCTCGGCCGCATCCGCGCAGCCCGCCGCAGCCGCCGCTACCGATGACCCCACCCTCGCGCCCCGTCCCCACCGAGAGGTCTGCCACCCACCCCGAGGAGGGCTCGTCACCGACCGGCACGAAGGCCCGCCACCCACTCCCGGGAACGTCTGCTGCCGCTCGGGCGGGAACGCCTGCCGCCGGCCGGCGGGAATGCCTGCCGGCGACCGGAAGGGACGCTCGCCACCGAAAGCAGGAAGGACTGCAGCCACCGATCGGTAGGAGGACCAGCCACCCATTCCCAGAAAGATGGCGGCCACAAGGAAGGAGGTTCGGCTCAGCCGATGGTCACGGGTAGTTCCTTGATGCCGTTGATGAAGTTGGAGCGCAGGCGCCGCACCTCGCCCGTCCGGCGGAGGCGGGGGTGGCGGCGGGCCAGTTGCTCGAAGAGGACCCGCAGTTCCAGCTTGGCCAGGTGGTTGCCCAGGCAGAAGTGCGCTCCGCCGCCGCCGAAGCCGATGTGGGGGTTCGGGTCGCGGGAGATGTCGAAGGTCTCGGCGTCGGGGAAGACGGAAGGATCGCGGTTGGCGGCGGAGTAGAAGACCACGACCTTGTCGTTCTCCTTGATCTCCTGCCCGCCCAGCACCTGGTCGGTGGTCGAGGTGCGCCGGAAGAGGTTGACGGGGGAGACCCATCGGACGATCTCGTCCGCCGCCGTCTTCGCCAGCGTCGGGTCGGCGACCAGCCGGTTCCACTGGTCGGGATGGTCGAAGAGCGCGAGCATGCCACCGGAGGCCGCGTTGCGGGTGGTCTCGTTGCCGGCGACCACGAGGAGGAGGACGAAGAGGTCGAACTCGTCCTCGCCGAGGGTCTCGCCGTGCTCGTCCGGCTGGAGGAGCTTGGTGACGATGTCGTTCTTGGGGTTCGCCTTGCGCTGGGCGGCGAGCTGGTTGGCGTAGGCGTAGACCTCCATGGCCGCGCCCGAGCCCTCCTCGGGGCTGGCGGCGTAGTCGGGGTCCTGGGCGCCGATCATGCGGTTGGACCAGTTGAACAGCTTGTCGCGATCGGCCGCCGGGGCTCCGAGCAGTTCGCAGATCACGTAGAGAGGCAGGGGTGCGGCGACTTCGGTGACGAAGTCGATCTCGCCGGTCAGCTTGTCGAGGAGGTCGTCGCAGATATCGCGGATGTGCTGTTCGAGTGCTCCGATCGTGCGCGGGGTGAAGCCGCGGTTGACCAGCGAGCGCCGCCTCGTGTGCTCGGGAGGGTCCTGGTTGAGCATCATGAGGCGCTGGAGCGCGATCTGGTCCTCGGGGAGGTCGTCGAAGAGGGCGAGCTTGCGGTGGGAGGAGAAGAGGTCGGAGTGTCGTGACACGTGTACGACGTCCTCGTAGCGCGTCACGGCCCAGAAGCCGGGCTCGCCCTCGTGCCAGTGGACGGGGGAGTTCGCGCGTAGCCAGGCTAGCTGGTCGTGGGGTGGGCCGGCGTTCGCGTAAATGTCCCTGTCGACAAGGTCGATGTGCACGCGGGTCACCTCTTGATCAAGCGCTTGGTTAGGTCTATCTGAAACGTGTTCTATTACGGAGCTGTACGGGCGTCAAGGACGGCCATGGATCGTTCCTGATCCGTCCCGCCCTGAAGCGCCGCTGACCTGCGCTGATCTGGTCGTGTAGCACGTTGCCGTCCTGCAAGGCGGCAGGGCGGCAGGGGGGTGGCAGGGCGTGGCCGCAGGGTGAGGAGGGCGGCGCGACGTACCGCGGGGAAGGTTGCGCGAGACAGTGCGGGGCGGCGCGAGGCGCTGCAGCACGCGTGGGATGGCGTGAGGCATGAGGCGGCGCAGTGCGTGAGGCGGTGCAGCGCGCGTGGGATGGCGCAGGGTGCGAGGTGGTGCAGGGTGCGAGGTGGTGCAGGGCGGTGCGGGGCCACGCAGCATCGGCCTCGCCCTTTGGGTGGTGTGCTGCCCTTGTTGTGGCGGTGTGGGGGGATTTGGTCTGGGGTGGGGAGTCGGAGGGTTGTGGTCCGATGTATGGGAGGAGGGGATTTCGGCTGCGTGAACGGCGAAACCTTGGATGGTTAAGTGGGTTCACAGGCAGGTCGCGGGCATTATGGGAGTGTTTCGTGGTTACGGATCGGATGTATCCGTCTTGTTGCCCCTTGACACACTCCGTCCACCAGCACGAGCATCTTGAAACGAGACATCCGATGTATCGATGAGAAGGGTGCGGTGTGAAGCTGCTGCGAGTTGGACCCGTCGGCCAGGAGCGGCCGGTGGTCATGGATGACGCCGGTAATCTGCGCGACATCGGGGAGAGCGAGATCGACGGGGCCTTCCTCGCGTCCGGGGGAGTGGCGCGGGTTCGCGAGGCGTTGGCGCGGGGTGAGCTGCCCGTCGTCGAGGCCGGAGGGGCGCGGATCGGGGCGCCGGTCGCGCGCCCCGGGAAGATCGTCTGCATCGGCCTGAACTTCAGCGATCACGCCGCCGAGTCCGGGGCCGCGGTGCCGGCCGAGCCTGTGGTGTTCATGAAGGCCGGCAACACCATGGTCGGTCCGTACGACGAGGTGCTCGTGCCCCGTGGCAGCGTGAAGACCGACTGGGAGGTGGAGCTGGCCGTGGTGATCGGGCAGCGGGCCCGTTACCTCGGCAGCCGGGAGGAGGCGCTCGGCGTGATCGCCGGGTACGCGATCTCCAACGATGTCTCCGAGCGGGAGTTCCAGCTGGAGCGGGGTGGACAGTGGGACAAGGGGAAGTCGTGTGAGACGTTCAACCCGCTGGGCCCGTGGCTGGTGACGGCCGACGAGGTGGGCGATCCGCAGAACCTGGCGATGCGGCTCTGGGTGAACGGGGAGCTGCGGCAGGACGGCGACACCAAGAACATGATCTTCGACGTGGCCGAGGTCGTGCGCTACCTGAGCCAGTTCATGGTGCTGGAGCCCGGTGATGTGATCAACACCGGTACGCCGGCCGGGGTGGCGATGGGGATGGCCGGACAGCCGTACCTGCGGGCCGGTGACGTGATGGAGCTGGAGATCGAGGGTCTCGGGCGGCAGCGTCAGACGGTGGGTCAGGCATGACCGGCGTGATGGGCCCCGCCGAGGGTGCGGGTTCCGCCGAGAGTACAGGTCCCACGAAGGGTGCGGGTTCCGCCGAGGGTGCGGGTTCCGTGGAGGGTGCGGGTTCCGGTCAGGGGGCGTACCGGATCGTGGGGATGGAGACGCACGACGTGCGGTTCCCGACCTCCCGCGAGCTGGACGGCTCCGACGCGATGAACCCCGACCCCGACTACTCCGCCGCCTACGTGGTCCTCAGGACCGACGACGGCTACGAGGGCCACGGGTTCGCGTTCACGATCGGCCGCGGCAACGACATCCAGACCACGGCCATCAGCGCCCTGGAGCCGTACGTGATCGGCAAGGACGTCGAGGACCTCGGCGCGCTCTACCACGACATGGTGGGCGACTCGCAGTTGCGCTGGCTGGGCCCGGAGAAGGGCGTCATGCACATGGCGATCTCCGCCGTGGTCAACGCCCTGTGGGACCTCAAGGCGAAGCGGGCGGGCAGGCCGCTGTGGCGGTTGCTGGCGGAGATGCCGCCGGAGGAGATCGTCGAGCTGATCGACTTCCGGTACCTCAGCGACGCGCTGACGAAGGACGAGGCCCTCGAGATCCTGAAGAGGAACGAGGCGGGCAAGGCCGAGCGCATCGAGCGGCTGATCCAGGAGGGCTACCCGGCCTACACCACGTCCCCCGGCTGGCTCGGGTACGACGACGAGAAGTTGCGCCGGCTCTGCAAGGAGGCGATGGAGCAGGGGTTCGGGCAGATCAAGCTGAAGGTCGGCGCGGATCTGGAGGACGACAGGCGGCGGTTCAGGGTGGCGCGCGAGGTGTGCGGGCCGGACTTCCCCATCGCGATCGACGCCAACCAGCGCTGGGACGTCGGCTCGGGCATCGAGTGGGTCAACGCGCTGCGCGAGTTCAGGCCGCACTGGGTGGAGGAGCCGACCAGCCCGGACGACGTGCTCGGGCACGCCGCCATCGCCAGGGGCATCGCCCCCGTGCCGGTGGCCACGGGCGAGCACGTGCAGAACCGCATCGTGTTCAAGCAGCTCCTCCAGGCCGAGGCCATCTCGTTCGTGCAGATCGATTCCGCCCGCGTCGGCGGGGTGAACGAGAACCTGGCGATCCTGCTGCTGGCGGCCAAGTTCGGGGTGCCGGTGTGCCCGCACGCTGGCGGGGTCGGGCTGTGCGAGCTGGTGCAGCACCTGTCGATGTTCGACTACGTGGCGGTCACCGGCACCATGGACGGCCGCGTGATCGAGTACGTCGACCACCTGCACGAGCACTTCGTGGACCCGGTGGTGATCCGCGACGGCCGGTACGTGGCTCCGTCCAGGCCCGGGTTCAGCGCGGAGATGCACGCGGAGTCGATCGCCGCCCACACGTTCCCCGGCGGCGAGGTCTGGAGGGACGGCGGCGCATCATGATCGGGAAGGAGACAGGCGTGGGTCTGAAGGCGGTCGTGACCGGCGGCGGGTCGGGCATCGGGCTGGCGGCGGCGCAGGCGCTGGCCGGGCGCGGCATGACGGTCGCCTGCCTGGACCTGAACCCGCCCGCCGAGCCGTTCGTCGGCATCAAGGCCGACGTCACGGACGACGCGCAGGTACGGGCGGCGGTGGCCGAGGCGGCCGAGCGGCTGGGCGGCATCGACGTGCTCGTGAACAACGCGGGCATCGGGGCCCAGGGCACCATCGAGGACAACCCGGACAGCGAGTGGCACAAGGTGTTCGACGTCAACGTGCTCGGCATGGTCCGGGTGGCGCGGGCGGCGCTGCCGTACCTGAGGAGGTCCGAGCACGCCGCGATCGTGAACACGTGCTCGATCGCCGCCACGGCGGGGCTGCCGCAGCGGGCGCTCTACAGCGCCACCAAGGGTGCGGTGCTGTCGCTGACGCTGGCGATGGCGGCGGACCACATCCGCGAGGGCATCCGGGTCAACTGCGTCAATCCGGGCACCGCTGACACGCCGTGGGTCGGCAGGCTGCTGGACGCGGCCGACGACCCGGAGGCGGAGCGGGCGGCGCTCAACGCCAGGCAGCCGATGGGCCGCCTGGTCACCGCGGAGGAGGTGGCCGCGGCGATCGCGTACCTCGCGAGCCCCGAGTCCGCCTCGACCACCGGCACCGCGCTGGCGGTGGACGGCGGCATGCAGGGGCTCCGGCTCCGGCCCGCCAACTAGCGACTCAAGGAAGGTAACCCCCCAAATGACGTTCGGACGGGCGGTCGCGGCAGCGGCCCTCTTGGCGGTCGTGACCGCGTGTGGCTCAGGCACCACGGCAGGAGGAGGAAGCGGCGGGAAGGTCGGCATCGACCACCCGCGCGCCGACTCCGACTTCTGGAACTCCTACATCAAGTACGTCCCGCAGATGGCCGGCGAGCTCAAGGTGGACCTCATGCCCGCCACGAACTCGCAGAACGACGTGGCCAAGCTGGTCAACAACGTGCAGGCGCTGACCGGCCAGGGCGCCAAGGTCATCGTCATGGCCCCGCAGGACACCGGCGCCATCGCCAACACGCTCCAGCAACTGGAGAACAAGAAGATCCCGGTCGTCACCGTGGACACCCGTCCGGACAAGGGCAACGTCTACATGGTCGTGCGCGCGGACAACCGCGCGTACGGCACCAAGGCGTGCGAGTTCCTCGGCGAGAAGCTCGGCGGCAAGGGCAAGGTGGTGCAGCTCCAGGGCGCGCTCAGCTCGATCAACGGCCGTGACAGGTCGGAGGCGTTCCTGGAGTGCATGAAGGCCAAGTTCCCCGGCATCACCGTGTTCAGCGAGCCGACGGAGTGGGAGGGCAGCAAGGCGGCGTCCATGCTGCAGACCCGCCTGGAGCAGAACCCGGACATCAAGGGCATCTACCTGCACGCGGGTGGTGTCCACCTGGCGCCGACGTTGCAGGTGCTCAAGCAGAAGGGGCTGCTCGTCCCGCCGGAGGACCCCAAGCACATCTTCGTGATCTCCAATGACGGGATCCCCCAGGAGTTCGAGGCGATCCGCAAGGGCGACATCGACGCGACCGTGTCGCAGCCGGCCGACCTGTACGCCAAGTACGCCCTCTTCTACGCCAAGGCCGCGGCGGAGGGCAAGACGTTCAAGCCGGGCCCGACGGACCACGACAGCACGATCATCCAGCTCCCGAACGGCCTGGAGGACCAGCTCCCCGCGCCCCTGGTGACCAAGGAGAACGTGGACGACAAGGCCCTCTGGGGCAACCAGGTCAAGTAGATGAACATGCACGTCGAAGCCCGGAACGTGGTCAAGCGCTTCGGCCCGACCACCGCGCTCAACGGCGCGAAGATCGCGATCGCCGAGGGCGAGACGCACGCGCTGGTCGGCAGGAACGGCGCGGGCAAGTCCACGCTCGTGTCGATCCTGACCGGGTTGCAGCGACCGGACGAGGGCGAGGTGCGGTTCTCGGGAGAGGCCGCGCCCGCCCTGGCCGACCGTGACGCCTGGCGGCAGCGCGTGGCCTGCGTCTACCAGAAGTCCACGATCATCCCGGCGCTCTCGGTCGCCGAGAACCTGTTCCTGAACCGCCAGTCCGCCAAGGGCGCCATGATCAACTGGCGCACGTTGCGGGCCAGGGCGCGCGAGCTGCTGGACACGTACGAGGTGGACGTGGACGCGCAGGCGCTGGCCGGCGACCTCGGCGTGGAGCAGCGCCAGCTCGTGGAGATCGCCCGCGCGCTGTCGTTCGGGGCCAGGTTCATCATCCTGGACGAGCCGACCGCGCGGCTGGACGGCCCGGCCATCGAGCGGCTGTTCACGCGCATGCGGTCGCTGCGCGAGCAGGGCGTCACGATGATGTACATCTCGCACCACCTCGACGAGGTCTACGAGATCTGCCAGAGCGTCACCGTCTTCCGCGACGCCCGGCACGTCCTGACCAGGCCGGTCGCCGAGCTGCCGCACGACGAGCTGGTGGCCGCGATGACGGGGGAGGCGACGGCGGCGTACGAGGCGCGCGAGCACACGCCCGGCGAGCGGGTGGTGCTGCAGGGCGCCGGCCTCAGCCTGGCAGGGCGATACGCGAATATCGATATTTCCGTCAAAGAAGGCGAGGTCGTCGGCCTGGCCGGCTCCGCGAGCAGCGGCAAGGTCGGCCTCGCCGAGACCCTGGTCGGGCTGCGCAGGCCCGACACCGGCACCGTCACGGTGAACGGCACCCGGGTCAAGCCCGGCGACGTGCCCGCCGCCATGAGGGCCGGGCTCGGGTTCGTGCCCGAGGACCGCCACCACGAGGGCTTCGTCCCGCTGCTCTCGGTGGGGGAGAACGCCACGTTCCCGATCGCCCGCAAGCTGGGCCGCTACGGCCTGGTCTCCCCGGGCAGGCGGCGAGCCAAGGCAGAGCAGATGATCGAGGCGCTGGACGTCAAGACCGAGGGCCCCGACCAGCCGGTCGGCGACCTGTCCGGAGGGAACGCGCAGAAGGTCGTGTTCGCCCGGGCGCTCGTTGACGACCCGACCGTGCTGGTGGTGATCAACCCGACCGCCGGCGTGGACGTCAAGGCCAAGCAGGCCCTGCTCGGCGCCGTCGAGGACGCGGTCGAGCGCGGGGCGGGCGCCGTGGTGGTCTCCGATGAGCTGGACGACCTGCGGATCTGCGACAGGGTGCTGGTGATGTTCCACGGCAGGGTGGTGAAGGACGTGCCACGTGGCTGGACCGACCACGAGCTCGTGGCCGTGATGGAAGGCATGGAAGAGTGACGACTTTGACTGCGCCGGCCCCCCGGCTGAAGCTGGCCAGGTTCCGCGACCTGACGCTCGTGCCGGTGATCGTGCTCCTGCTGATCGTGGGCGCGTTCCTGGACCCGACCTTCCTGACGGCGGGCAACCTGACGAACGTGCTCCAGCAGCAGGCGGCGATCTCGCTGCTCGTGCTGGCCGAGGCGATGATCCTGATCGCCGGCAAGTTCGACCTCTCGCTGGAGTCCACGGTCGGCACCGCGCCGGCCATCGCGGTGATGCTGGTGGTCCCGGTGGCGGCGGGCGGGTTCGGCCTCGGGCTGCCCGGGGCGCTGGTGATCCCGCTGGCGCTGCTCATCGGGGCGGCGATCGGGGCGTTCAACGGCTTCCTGATCATCAGGTTCCAGCTCTCGGCGTTCATCGTCACGCTGGCCATGCTGATCATCGTGCACGGGTTCCTCCAGGGCCCGACCGAGGGCAAGACGCTGTTCCAGCTCCCCGAATCGATCCTCTACCTGGGCAGCGCCATGTGGCTCGGCCTCCCGGCCGCCATCTGGATCGCCGGCCTGCTGTTCGCCGCCGGCATCTTCGGCCTCGGCTACCTCAGGCTCGGCCGCGCGCTGTACGCCATCGGGGGCAACATCGACGCCGCCCGCGCCGCCGGCATCCGGGTGGACCGGGTCCTGTACGGCGTCTTCATCCTGGGCGGGACGCTGGCGGCGCTGGCCGGCATCCTGGAGACCGGACGACTCGGGGCGATCGGCAACAACCAGGGCGTCGGCTGGATCTTCATGGTGTTCGCCGCGGCCGTCATCGGCGGCGTCAGCATGGACGGCGGCAAGGGCACGATCCTCGGCGCGCTCACCGGCGTGCTCGTGATCGGCCTCGTCCAGAACATCCTCACCCTCATCGGCGTCTCCGGGTTCTGGCAGCCGGTGATCTACGGTTCGATCATCCTCATCGCCCTCATGATCAGCCGGATCGCGGGCGGAAAGGCACAAGACTGATGCCCATCGACCTGCCCCGCCACGGCTTCGGCGGCGCACCCATCGGCAACCTCTACGACGAGGTCGCAGAGGAGCAGGCCCGCGCCACGGTGGACGCGGCCTGGGACAGCGGGGTGCGCCTGTTCGACACGGCGCCGCACTACGGCCTCGGCCTGTCGGAGCGCCGGCTGGGCGCCGCGCTCGCCGGCCGGTCGGGCTACCTGCTGTCCACCAAGGTGGGCCGCCTGCTGCGGCCCAGGGCGTCCGGCGACGGCCGCGACGACGACGTCTTCGACGTCGCCGGCGACCTGGAGCGGGTGTGGGACTTCTCGCCGGCCGGCGTCCGCGCCTCCCTGGACGACTCCCTGGTACGCCTGGGGCTCCCGGCCGTGGACATTGCCCTCATCCACGACCCGGACGACCACGTGGACCAGGCCATCGCCGAGGCCGCCCCGGCACTGGCCGAGCTGCGCGCCGAGGGCCGGGTGCGGGCGATCGGCGTCGGCATGAACCAGTGGGAGGCGCCGCTGCGCTTCGTCCAGGAGACCGACATCGACGTCGTCATGCTCGCCGGCCGCTACACGCTCCTCGACCAGTCGGGCCTGCCCCTGCTGGAGGAGTGCGCCGAGCGGGGCGTCCAGGTGCTGGCGGCCGGGGTGTTCAACAGCGGCATCCTGGCCACCCACGAGCCGTCGGGCACCTACAACTACGCGCCGGCGCCGCCGGAGCTGCTCGACCGTGCCACGAGGATCGCCCGGGTCTGCGAGCGCCACGACGTCACCCTGCCGCACGCGGCCATGGCGTTCCCGCTGCGCCACCCGGCGATCTCGACGATCGTCCTGGGCGCCCGCACGCCCGAGGAGGTCCGGCGGAACGCCGGCCTGTGGTCGCGGCCGGTGCCCGAGGGGCTGTGGGCGGACCTGGAGAGGGAGGGGCTGTTGGCAGCCACGTAGGGATCGCGAGGGCCGTCGCCTCGACGGCCCTACCCGACCTCCCACAGCGCGCCGACCGGCATGGCCCTCATCCGGTCCCCGAACGGGAGAGTCTGCGTGCCGGTGTAGAGGACCACGCCCGCGACGAAGTCGTCCCCGAGCCGGTCAGCGAGGTGCTTGAGCCCCTTGAAGTCCTCGGCGCGCACGGTGGAGGCAGCCTTGACCTCGATGCCCACCACGCGTCCCTGCCGGTTCTCCAGCACCGCGTCCACCTCGGCGCCGTCCTTGGTCCTGTAGTGGTACAGGTCCGCCGGCTCATCGGACCAAGTGAGCTGGCGGGCGAGCTCCATGAGCACGAACGCTTCGAGCAGCGGCCCGAACGCGCCACCGGGGCGGACGAGCCCGCGGGCGTCGGTGCCCAGCACGTTCGCCGCCACACCCGAGTCCACGAACCCGACCTTCGGCGTGGCGATGGCACGGCTGGTCAGATTCCTCGACCATGCCGGGATCCGCTTGATCAGGAACACTTCTTCGAGCAGGACGAGATAGCGGCTCACGGTGCTCGCGGGCACGCCGAGCTCAGTGCTCAAGGCGTTCGCGACCAGCAACTGGCCGGAACGCCCTGCCAGGAGACGGACCAGCGCCCGCATGTCGGGGCCGCGCTCGATCTGGGCAAGCTGCCGTACGTCCCGCGCGATCAGGTCACCGACGTAGGAGTCGAAGAATCGCCCCCTGCGGCGGACGTTATCGCGGGCGACCGCCTCAGGGAAGCCGCCGCGGACCAGCCTGTCGGCGTAGCCGGTGCGGGTGATCTCGGAGTAGTGCCGCAACGCGGGTCCCTCCGCGAAGATCGCGTCAACGAAGCGGTCGGCCGTGCCGTCGATCTCGCCCTGGGCGAACGGCCACAGTTCGATCGTCTCCATCCTGCCCGGCAGCGTGTCGGGAAGGTCCTTGAGATCGAGCAGCCGGGACGATCCGGTGAGTAGATAACGACCGGGCCTCGTATCGTGATCTACCTGTGCCTTGATCGCGAGCAGGAGCTCAGGTGCTCGCTGGATCTCGTCGATCACCATGAGTTCGGGGAACGCCACGAAGCCGTCCGGGTCGGTCAGGGCCGCCTGCCTCGTCACCGCGGCGTCCAGGTCGCGCCATTCTGCCGTTCTGCCCTTCGCGAGCCGGCGCACCAGTGTGCTCTTGCCGCATTGGCGGGCGCCGTTGACGAGGACGACTCTCGTGTCGCCCAGCGCCTCCACCACCGCTCTCTCCGCATGCCGAGGCAGGAAGTCGCCCAGAGGAGTGTTGGCCATATTCGCAGCATGACACAGGTCTGTGGTGCATCGGCCGCTGACCCCATGAAGAATTGGTCGCATGGTTTGTGACGCAATGGTCGCTACTCTCGTGACGCGATGGTCGCCACCGTTCAGGACCCGATGAACAGCCACGCCTTCGACGGCCCCGGCTCGTACGGCGAGTCCAGCCGCTTGGCGACCACCCCCGGCAAGCCCTGCTCGCGTGCCGCCCGCCGCACCGCGCCCGCCTCCCCGGGCCAGGACGGCGCGGTCTGCCAGTGGGCTCCGGTCAGGTCCAGGGCCTCCAGCGCGGCCCGGCGCACGGTGTACGGCTCGGCCACCAGCGACCGCCCGTCGTCGTACAGCAGGTCGTAGAAGACGAGGATCTCCGCGCCGCCGAGGGTGGCCACCTCCCCGTCCAGCACCGCCGTACGGCTGCCGAACGACTCCGCCAGCCCGCGCAGCCACGGGTGCTCGCGGGCGGCGTCCGTGCGGCCGCCGTCGATGGGCACCAGGAGCCGCCGCCCGCCCCAGGCGAACTCGAAGGCGTACGCCGAGGCGTCCTTCGGCGGCTTGGCACGCTCGGTGGGGAGCATGGGGGAGACGGACGGGAACGGGTCGCGGACCGCGGAGCCCATGCGGTGGATCATCCAGTTCTTGCCGCGCGTCTGGAACAGCACGAACCGGCCGGAGGCCCGCTCGCCGTGCAGCACGAACTTGACCTCGCGATCCGACCACTTCTCCGTCACGTACGTGCCGGTGTCCCAGACGGTCATGGTGCCGCCGCCGTACTCGCCCTGGGGGATCTCGCCGTGGAAGGTGAGGTACTCCATGGGGTGGTCCTCGGTGTGCACGGCCAGGTGGTTGGTGCCGGGGTCGGCGGGCAGGCCCTTGGGGACGGCCCAGGAGACGAGCACGCCGTCGCGTTCCAGGCGCAGGTCCCAGTGCAGGGAGCGGGCGTGGTGCTCCTGGATGACGAAGGCGTTCCCATCGGGGGAGGAGGAGGGGGCGTCGGGGACGGGCTCTGGGGTACGTTTCGGGTCGCGTTTGCTCCGGTATTTCGAGAGTTTGTCGGACACAGAACCGGTACTACCCGCTCGTGCTCTCCCCGATCACGAGCCGGTACGGCACGCCCACGAGGCGGCCGCGCCCCGGCGAACGTTCGCGGAGCGCAGCCCTCCGATGTGTGCGTACGGCGTCAGTCGAGCTCCAGCGCCCGGCGCAGCCACGACTCCACGCCCGCCACGTGCACGGTCGCCCAGGAGCGGGCGACGTCGGCCTGGCGTGCGGCGATGGCCTCGTAGATCGCGGTGTGCTGCTCCCGCGTCTTGTCCATCGCCCCCTCCTGCGTGAGCCCGCGCCAGATCCGCGCCCTGGTGGTCGGCCCGGACAGGCTCTCGATGAACGAGCAGAGCACGCTGTTGCCCGACCCCTGCGCGATCCGGAGGTGGAACTGCAGGTCGTTGGCCACCAGCTCCTCGACGGTGGGCCGCTCGGGCAGCGACTCCAGGATCACGCGCAGCTCGGCGATGTCGGCGTCGGTCATCTGCTCCGTCGCCATCGCGGTGGCGGCCGGCTCCAGGATCCTGCGCACCTCGAAGAACTGCAGCACCGTGTCGTCCCTGTGCAGGTCGAGCACGAACGACATGGTGTCGAGCAGCAGCCGCGGCTCCAGGCTGGTGACGTACGTGCCGTCGCCCTGCCGCACGTCCAGCACGTTGATCAGCGAGAGCGCGCGTACGGCCTCGCGCAACGAGTTGCGTGACAGGCCGAGCCGTTCGGCGAGGTCGGCCTCCTTCGGCAGCCGGTCGCCGGGCGCCAGCTCGCCGGAGAGGATCATCTGCTTGATCTTGTCGATGGCCGCATCGGTGACCGCCACGCTTTTCTCCCTAGACATCGGATGTCTAGGAGTCTAGAGCGTGGAAGCGCACGGCATCGACACCTGGGAGGCGGCGGATCTGGCCCCTGGCCTCCAGGGTGCGCAGGTGCGCCGCGGCCTCGCCGGCCGCCATGCCCCTCAGCGGGGGCGGCAGCTCGTCCCACGGCCTGTTCCACGTCATCATCGCGGCGACCTCCCAGATGGTCAGCGGTTGCGGCCGCTGGTCCAGGAGGGCGCGCAGCCGTTCGAGTTTCTCCTCGTGATGGTGGCGGATCTGAGCGGCGCGTGCGGCCACATCAGGAAATATCCACTCATGTGCGGGGAGAGCGTCGAGCGGTCCGAGGTCGCCCACGCGGTCCAGGGACTCCAGGAAGTCGCCCAGGGGATCGATGTCGTCCCGATCGTACGGATAAATCCCGACATGAGGGGTGATGTCGGGGAGCACGTGGTCGCCGGTGAACAGCCGGTCCGCGTCCTCCAGGTGCAGGCAGATGTGCCCCGGCGTGTGGCCGGGGGTGTGCACCGCGCGCAGCTTGCGGCCCGGCAGGTCCACCAGGTCGCCGTCACGCAGCTCCCGGTCCGGCAGCGCGGGCGGGGACGGGCGCTCGCCCGCCACCTGCCTGGCCTCGCCGGGGTCGGCCCCCGCCCGCCTGAGCATGTCGGCCTGGAACGCCTCGTGCTTGCTGCCGGCGTACTCGGTCATGAGCCTGACCAGCGCCGCGTCGCTCTCGTGCATGGCGATCCAGGCGCCGGCCACCTCCCTGACCTGCCCGGCCAGCCCGGCGTGGTCGGGATGGAAATGGGTGACGACCACCCCGCTCACCGCGCTCACGTCCAGCCCGACCGCGGCCAGGCCGCCGCTGAGCGCCTCCCAGGCGTCGGGATGGTTCCAGCCGGCGTCGACCAGCACCGGGCCCCGGGGCGACTCGATGGCGTAGACGAGCGTGTAGCCGAGCGGGTTGCCCGGGATCGGCACCGGCACGCTCCACACCCCGCCGCCGAGGCCCTGCGGCCGTTGCTCGGCGTACGGCCTGCGCCTGGACTTCATGTGCCCCCCGAGAGATGAGTGCGTACGTGCTCCGAGCGCCGGATGCGGCGATCGGATACCTGATCAGCCGATGCGTTCAAGAATGGTGGCCGTGGCCAGCGCGCCGCCCGCGCACATCGTGACCAGCGCGGTCGCCGAGTCCGACCGCTCCAGCTCGTGCAGCGCCGTGGTGATCAGCCGCGCGCCCGTGGCACCCACGGGGTGGCCGAGCGCGATGGCGCCGCCGTTGACGTTCACCCGGTCGAGGTCGGGCTCGTGCACGCTCGCCCAGGACAGCACGACCGAGGCGAACGCCTCGTTCACCTCGAACCTGTCGATGTCGCCGATCGCCATGCCGGCCGCCGCCAGCACGCGTGCCGTGGCCTCCACGGGCCCGTCCAGGTGGTAGTACGGCTCGGCCCCGACCAGCGCCTGCGCCAGGATCCTGGCCCTGGGCCGCAGCCCGTGCCGCCGCGCCGCCTGCTCGCTCATCACCAGCACGGCCGCCGCGCCGTCGGAGATCTGCGACGAGGTGCCGGCCGTGTGCAGCCCGCCCTCGACCACCGGCCTCAGCCCGGCCAGCCCTTCCACGGTGGTCTCGCGCAGGCCCTGGTCCCTGCGGACGTCGCCGATGGGCACGATCTCCCGCTCGAACCGCCCGTCGGCCCACGCCTTGCCGGCCCGCTGCTGCGACCGCGCCCCGAACCAGTCGAGCCGCTCGCGCGTGAGCCCGCGCCGCCGCGCGATCCGCTCGGCGGCGGTGAACTGGTCGGGCAGGTCGATGCTCCAGTCGTCCGGCCTGGGCCTGGCAGGACGCACGTTGCTGCCCAGCGGCGCCCGGCTCATCACCTCGACCCCGCACCCGACGCCGGCCTCGATCACGCCCGCGCCGATCATCGCCGCGGCGAGGTGCACCGCCTGCTGGGAGGAGCCGCACTGGGCGTCCACGGTGGTGACCCCCGCCTGGTACGGCAGCCCGGCGTACAGCCACGAGTGGCGGCCGACGTGACCGCCCTGCTCGCCGGCCTGGGTCACGCAGCCCGCGAAGACCTGCTCCACGGCCCCGGGATCCAGCCCCGCGCGCTCGACGAGCCCGTTCAGCGCCGCGGCCAGAACCTGTTGCGGTTTGAGCTCCGACAACCATCCCGCCCGCTTGCCGATGGGCGTGCGAACGGCCTCGACTATTACCGGTGTGCCCATGGCCGCCTCCAGAACGACGCTCTGGCGCGACTGTAACGCGTTCTACTTTGTTTCGGAACCCTCCCACTTGGCCGGCATCCCGAACGTCTCGAACAGCGTCTCCTCGAAGAACATGCCGACGTGGCCGACCCGCTCGCCGGAGAACGTCAGCACCATGATCGCGAACTGCTCGTAGACGTCGCCGCGGCGGTGGTAGACGGCGAAGGCCGGCTGGCCGTTGGCCCCGATGGGCACCAGCTTGAGATCTCCGGCCTGCTCGGCGGGGCAGCGCGTGGCGACGAGCCTCGCGATGTTCTCCGGCCCCTGGTACCAGCCGACGAACGGCGGCATCTCCCACACCGCGTCCTTGGTGAACAGGTCCACCAGGCCGTCGATGTCATAGTTCTCGAACGCCGCCACGTACTGGTCGAGCAGCGCCTGCTGCTCCTGCGTCAGCGGCTCCACCGGGTCGTCGAGGCTCGGCGACACCTCGCTGAGCTGCGCCCTGGCCCGCTGCAGGATGCTGTTGACCGCCGCCGTGGAGGTGCCGACGGCCTCGGCCACCTCGGCGGCCTTCCACTTCAGCACGTCGCGCAGGATCAGCACGGCCCGCTGCCGGGGCGGCAGGTGCTGCAGCGCGGCGATCAGCGCGAGCCGGATGCTCTCGCGCGAGGTCACGATGGAGGCGGGGTCGTCGCCGGTCACGCCCGCCAGCGTGTCGGGCACGGGCTCCAGCCACGGCACCTCGCCGTCCTGCACCAGGGGCGCGCTCGCGTCGAGGCTCGGCGCGCCGAGGCCGGTCGGGAGTGGCCGCCTGGAGCGGCTGTCGAGCGCGGTCAGGCAGGTGGTGGTGGCGATGCGGTAGAGCCAGGTGCGCAGCGACGAGCGCCCCTCGAAGTTCTCGTAGCCGCGCCACGCGCGTAGGTACGTCTCCTGCACGAGGTCCTCGGCTTCGTGCACCGAACCCATCATGCGGTAGCAGTGCGCCAGCAGTTCGCGCCGCATCGGATCAGCCAGCCGGAGGAAATCCTCGTTCGTCGGCTTGTCGGTCATACCACCCTGTATAGCCCCCGCCACCGACAGAAACTCGAATCCTTTGACAAGCCGACACGAAACTTAGCCCTTGCGCTTACCTTCGCCGCTCCCAATACTTAGCCTCATGGCACAGTATTCGGCGCAACTGGACGGCGTGTTCGTCGCCCTCGCCGACCCGACCCGGCGCGCCGTGGTCCGGCGCCTCGGCCACGGGCCCGCAAGCGTCGGCGACCTCGCCCGCGAGTTCCCGATGACGCTCCCCTCGTTCATGAAGCACGTGCGCACGCTCGAGTCGAACGGGCTCATCCGCACGCTCAAGTCCGGCCGGGTACGCACGTGCGTGCTCAACCGCGAACGCCTCGCCCTCGTCGACGACTGGCTCGCGGAGCAGCGCCGGATCTGGGAGGAGCGCACCGACCGCCTCGAACAGTTCGTCACCGACCCGGAGGAGAACAACCGGTGAATCCCGATCTCGACCTGGTTCTGGAGCGCGTCATCCGCGCCCCGCGCGCGACCGTCTGGCGTGCCTGGACCGACCCGTCCAGGCTCGAACGGTGGTGGGTCCCCGCGCCGTCCCGCTGCCGGGTGGACCGGCTGGACCCGAGGCCGGGAGGGGCGTTCGTGACCCGGCTGAGCGACGGCGGCGCCGCGTTCGCCCCGCACCTGGACGCCTGCTTCCTCGCCGTGGACGAGCTCGAACGCCTCGTGTTCACCAACGCGATCACCAGCACCTGGCGCCCGGCGAACCCCGACCCGGTCGCCATGACCGCCACCGTCACGCTGGACGACCACCCCGACGGCACCGCCTACCGGATCCTCGTCCGGCACGGCGACCCCGAGGCCCGCGCCCGCCACGAGAAGCTCGGCTTCGCCGACGGCTGGGGCACGGTCACCGCCCAGCTCGCCGCCCTGGCCGAAGGCACGGTGACCCCGTGAAGATCACCCTCACCGAGTTCGTCACGCTCGACGGCGTCAGCCAGGGCCCCGGCTCGCCCGACGAGGACACCACCGGCGGCTTCACCCGGGGCGGCTGGCTCGTGCCGCACCTCGACGAGACGTTCGTCCGGCGCACCTCCGAGTGGCTCGACCTCGCCGACGGCCTGCTGTTCGGGCGGCGCACCTACGAGGCGTTCGCCCGCGACTGGCCGAAGATCACCGACCCCGCCGACCCGTACGCCGCGCGGATGAACACCCTGCCGAAGTACGTCGTGTCCAACACCCTCACCGAAGGCACCTGGCACCCCACGACCGTGCTCGGCGGCGACCCGGTCCGATCGGTCACCGCGCTCAGGGCCCGGCCCGGGCGGGAGCTGCAGATCCACGGCAGCGCCCGCCTCGGGGACACGCTCCTGGCGGCGGGCCTGATCGACACCCTCCGCCTCGTGATCGCTCCCACCGTGCTGCGGACCGGCCGGCGCCTCCTGTCGGGCCAGGGCGCCACGTCCGGCCTGCGCCTGGTCCGCCACGAGGCGACGCCGAGCGGCCTGCTGCTCCTGGAGTACGAGCCGGCGGGGCAGGCGTCGCAGGGGCACTACGAGGGTGTCGCCGAGTTCGTGGGGCGTCAGGGCTGAGGCCCGGCCACAAGCGTCGGGGCTGGGGCCCGGTCACGAGCGTCAGGGCTGAGGCCCGGCCACGCCGACGGCCCACTGTGCGCGCCGTAACGGCGGCTCGCCACTGACGGGTTCAGCGGCCGTGTTCCTGGAAGGCCCCCGGCCGGAGTGCGGCGGCGGGTGGGGGGCGAAGCCGTAACGAGTGGTCGGGCGCGGAAGCTCAGATGTCGGCGAGCAGGCGGGCGGCGGCGGTCTCGATGCGGCGCTGGATCTGGTCATACGTACGGCGGCCGCGCAGCATCTCCAGCAGCTCCTGCACCCACACGCTGGACAGCGACCCCGCGAGGTCGAGCTGCTCCTCGCTGGCCTCCTCCAGCGACAGCCCGTCGGCCGAGACGCGCAGCAGCAGCCCCGTCATGCGGTCGCCGAACGGGGTCTGCACCTCCGCCAGGATCAGCGACCGGATCAGCGCGTCGGCCAGCTCCGGCTCGCGCATGAGCCCCCGCGTGGCCCGCATGAGCACGTCGACCGCGCGGCTGGAGGGCGTGGCGGCTCCGGGCGGGCGGCGCTCGATGCTGCTCTCCAGCAGGTCGATCTCCTCGCCGACGACGGCCACGACGAGGTCCATCTTGGACGGGAAGTATCGATAGAGCGTGCCAAGCGCCACGCCCGCGCGCTCGGCCACCGTACGCATCTGCATGGCCTCCACGCCGCCCCGCGAGGCGAGCGCGGCGGCGGCCTGGACGATGCGCTTGCGACGTTGATGCTGGCTGCGCGTACGGACGCTGTGCCCGCCCGGCGCGGGGTGGCTTTCCAAGGGTCCCTCGGTCTCGCTCGGGGGCGCGGTGATGGCGGGCTGCGTGGTACGCATAAGAACACGTTATCTGATTTCTCGATTACGCGGCTTGTTACTCGCGGGTCACAAACGAGCCGTATTGGCCCATGTCTCCGGCGTTACACGGATATATCTGGACTTATCCCAAGGAGTGGATACTGGACAGCAATTAGAATCTGTTCTAGTTTGCGAGTCGGCTTACCTAGCGCTTGCTGGAGGAGCGATGACCGCGGACACGCTCGCCTCCCTGCTGCTCGCCCGGGCCGAGGACGACCGGCCGGGGCTGGTGCACGAGGGGAGGGTGTGGTCGTGGCGCGAGCACGTCGCGGCCTGCCGGGCCGCCGGGGCGCGGCTGTCCGCGCGAGGAGCGGGGACGCACGTCGGGGTGCTCGGTGAGAACGTTCCCGAGCTGGTCGTCCTGATCGGCGGCGCGGCGCTGGCCGGGCACGTGGTCGTGGCGCTGAACCCGACCCGGTCGGTGGACGAGCTGATCCGCGACGCCCGCGCCACCGACGTGGACCTGGTCCTGGCGGACGAGTCCTGCGGCGGGACCGCGCGGGCGGTGTCTGAGGCGCTGCGCGTGCCGTCGCTCCCGCTCGCCTCGGAGGCTGCCGTGTCGGGGGCTGCCTCGGCCGAGGCCGGCGTGCGGTCGGAGGGCGTTGCGCCGGCTCCGGGGGACCTCGTGATGCTGATCTTCACCTCCGGCACGTCCGGGCGTCCTCGGGCCGTGCGGATCACGCAGCGCAAGCTGGCCGTGCCCGGGGTGAGCCTGGCGGCGATGCTCACCCCGGAGGACGCCGTCTACTGCTCGATGCCGCTGTTCCACTCCGGCGCGCTGATGGCGGCCTACGCCCCCGCCGTCGCGTCCGGGGCGGCGCTGGTGTTGCGGCGGCGCTTCTCGGCCTCGGGCCTGCTGCCCGACATCAGGCGATACGGCTGTACGTACCTCCACTACGTCGGAAAGGCCCTCTCCTACGTCCTGGCCACCCCGGAACAGCCCGACGACGCCGCCAACCCGCTCAAGATCGCGTTCGGGAACGAGGGCAGCGCGGTGGCCGTCAGGAGGTTCGGGGAGCGGTTCGGATGCCTGGTCATCGACGCGTTCGGCTCCACGGAGACCGCCATCTCGCTCACCCCCGACCCCGCCGGGCCCCCGGGCTGCCTGGGCCGCCTGCCCGAGGGCGTGCGGATACTCGACCCGCTCACCACCCGCCCCTGCCCGCCCGCCCGGATCGAGGACGGCCGCCTGCTCAACCCGGACGAGGCCATCGGCGAGCTGGTCAACACGGCCGGGCTCGGCCTGTTCGAGGGGTACTACAACGACCCGGACGCCGACGCCGAGCGGATCAGGGACGGCGCGTTCTGGTCCGGTGACCTGGCCTACGCGGACGCCGGCGGCTACGTGTTCTTCGCCGGCCGGGGCACCGAGCGGCTGCGCGTGGACGGCGAGAACCTGGCGGTCGCGCCCATCGAGGCGGCGCTGCGCGAGTTCGGCGGGGTGGTGGAGGCGGCGGTGTACCCGGTGCCCGACCCGGCGGCCGGCGACCAGGTCATGGCGGCCCTCGTCCTGGAAGCCACCCCGGATCCGGCGGCGGCCGCCCCGGGAGCCCCTGCCTCGGGAGCCGCCGGGTCGGGAGTCTTTGATCCGGTCGCGTTCGCCGCGTTCCTGGCCTCGCGCCGGGACCTCGGCGCCAAGTCCCTGCCCCGCTTCGTCCGGTTGTGCCGGGAGTTACCCCAGACGGCCTCGCACAAGGTCATCAAGCGGCACCTCGCCAGGGACGCCTGGCGCACCACCGACCCGGTGTGGGTACGCGGCCCCGGCGGGCTGCGGCTGCTGACGGAGGCCGACGTGAAGGGGATCGAGGAGGAGTTCGTACAGCACGGCAGGCAACACCTCTTGGAGACGTAGTGGATTTCAACCTGGACGAAACCCAACAGGATCTGAAGAAACTGGCCGCGGAGGTGCTCGCCAAGGACGGCGGCGAGGAGCGGCTGCGGCAGGCCGGGCTGATGGACGTGTGCGTGCCGGAGGAGGCGGGCGGGGCCGGGCTCGGGCCGGTGGAGATGGCCGTGGTGCTGCGCGAGGCGGGCGCCCGGGCCGCCATGGTGCCCGCACTGCCCACCCTGGCCGCCACCCTGCTCCTGGCCCGCCACGCCCCCTCCGGCCGGCAGCACCACCACACCGGCGACCGCACCGGCCACCTCGCTGGCCACCTCGCTGGCCGCCTCGCCGGCCGCCTCACGCTCGCCCTCCGCGAGCCCGCCCGCGCCCTCGCCGACCCACCCACGACCACCGCCCGCCCCGCCCCCGCGAGCCCGGCATCGGAAGGCGGGTGGGTGCTGAGCGGGCGGAAGGTCTCGGTGCCCTACCCCTCGGCCGAGGTGCTGGTCACCGCCGACGAGGGCCTGTTCCTGGTGCGGGAGCCCGCGACGGCGGCCGAGTACACCTCCACGGGCGAGCCCGCCGCCACGATCGTGCTCGACGGCACCCCGGCGGAGCGGGTGGCGGGCCAGGAGGCGGTCACAGACGCGCGGCGGATCCTCATGGCGGCCGTCGCCGCGCAGGCGAGCGGGGTGCTGGCCGGCGCGCTGGAGCTGACGACCGCCTACATCAAGCAGCGCAAGCAGTTCGGGCGGGCGCTGGCCGAGTTCCAGGCCGTGACGATGCAGATCGCCGACGTCTACATCGCCGCCAGGGCGCTGGACGTGGCCATGTGGTCGGCCGTCTGGCGGCTGGGCGAGGGCCTGCCGGCGGACGAGGACCTGGCGCTGGCGGCGTACCACGTCAGCGAGGCGTCCAGGGCCCTCTACACCTGCCAGCACCTGCACGGCGGCCTCGGCCTCGACGTCACCTACCCGCTGCACCGCTACTTCGCCCAGGCCAGGCACCTGTCCCAGCTGCTCGGCGGCGCCGACGCCCAGCTCGACTTGATCGGAGCGCTCGTCTGATGCTCATCGACCTCACCCCCGAGCAGCGCAGGCTCCGCGACGAGCTGCGCGAGTACTTCCAGGCCTGCCTCACCGCCGAGGACCGCGCCAAGATCGCTGAGGATCCGTTCGGCGGGGCGTACATGGAGCACTGCCGCCGGCTGGGCCGCGACGGCAAGCTGGGCCTCGGCTGGCCCAAGGAGTACGGCGGCAGCGGCTACGGCCCCCTGGAGCAGCAGATCTTCGCCAACGAGATCGCCCGGGCCGGGGTGCCGTACCCCATCATCACGGTGCAGACCGTGGGGCCGACGCTCATGCAGTACGGGACGGAGAAGCAGAAGGAGCACTTCCTGCCGCGCATCCTGGCCGGCGAGTGCCACTTCGCGATCGGCTACAGCGAGCCGGAGGCGGGCACCGACCTGGCCTCGTTGCGGACGACGGCGGTGCTGGACGGCGACCACTACGTCGTCAACGGCCAGAAGATCTTCACCAGCGGCGCCCACTACGCCCAGTACATCTGGCTCGCCGCCCGCACCAACCCCACGGCCAAGAAGCACAAGGGCATCACCATGATGATCGCCTCCACGGACGACCCCGGCTTCTCGTGGACCCCGATCGTGACCATGGACGGCCGCCACCACACCAACGCCACCTACTACTCCGACGTGCGCGTACCGGTGGACATGGTGGTCGGCGAGGTGGACCGGGGCTGGGACCTGATCGTCAACCAGCTCAACCACGAGCGCGTCACGCTCGGCCCCGCGGGCAACCTGGGCCAGACCTACGACCGCTTCCGCGCCTGGGCCCGCCGCACCGGCCTGGACGCCGAGCCCGACGTACGGCGGGCACTGGCGAGAGTGTGGGCGGCCTTCCGCACGAACGAGCTGCTCAACTGGCAGGTGGCGGCGAACATGGACCTCGGCTGGCTCGGCGCCCCCGACGCGTCGGCCACCAAGATCTACGGCTCCGAGCGCATGCAGGAGATCGGCAGGATCGTCGGGGACGTCCTGGCCAGGTACGGCGACCCGTCGGACCCGGAGACGGCCGAGCTGCTCGAACGCTTCGACCACGGGGTGAAGGGGGCGGTGGTGCTGACGTTCGGCGGCGGCGTGAACGAGGTGCAGCGCGAGCTGATCGCCATGCTCGGCCTGAGCCTGCCGAGGCCCCCGCGATGACCGACCGCACCGCCTCCACCGACGGCACCGAACGCACCGAAGGCACAGAAGGCACCGAAGGCACAGAAGGCACCGAAGGCACCGAGCGCAGAACGATGACGGACGAGGAGCTGCACGAGCTCGCCGGCAAGCAGACGGCGCTGGGCGAGGTGCGCGGCGCCCCGGCCGCCGACCCCGTGAACGTCCCCATGATCAGGCACTGGCTGGCCGCCATGGGCGACGAGAACCCGCGCTACCTGGAGCAGGGCCTGGCCCCGCCCGCGATGGCCCAGGTGTGGACGATGCCGGGCCTGTCCAGAGGGCAGAAGGAACGCTCCCCGGTCGACGACATGATGAGCGCGCTCAACGACAGCGGCTACACGGGCGTGGTGGCCACCAACTGCGAGCAGACCTACCACCGTTACGTCCGCGTCGGCGAGCGCCTCACGCCCGCCACCAGGTTCTCCGGCCTGGCGGGCCCGAAGCGGACGGCGCTCGGCGTCGGCTACTTCGCCACGTGGAACATCACCTGGTACACCGAGGACGACGAGCCGGTCGCCGACATGATGTTCCGGGTGCTGAAGTTCCGCCCGCCGGCGGCGAAGGCCGCGGAGCCGTACCCGCTCCAGCCTGCCGTCAACCAGGACACCGCGTTCTTCTGGGAGGGCGTGAACCGGGGCGAGCTACGCATCCAGTCCTGCGCCGACTGCGGCGAGCTGCGCCACCCGCCGGGCCCGCTGTGCCCGCACTGCCGTTCGGCCGAGCGCGCGTACCGGCTGGCGAGCGGCACGGGCACCCTGTTCAGCTACGTCGTGCACCACCATCCGCCCGTGCCCGGCAGGGAGACCCCGTTCGTGGTGGGCGTGGTGGAGCTGCCGGAAGGCGTGCGGATCGTGGGCAACGTCGTGAACTGCCCCGTCGAGGAAGTGAGGATAGGCATGCCGCTGCGCGTGACGTACCGCCGGATGGACGACCGGCTCGTCCTGCCCATGTGGGCGCCGGAGGAGCCATGATCGGGGACGCGCTGCCAGAGCTGTCGATCGACCTCACGCCCACCATGGTCGTCTCCACGGCCCTGGCCACCATGGACTACACGCCGGTGCACCACGACACGGCGCTGGCCCGCGCCCAGGGCTCCACGGACATCTTCCTGAACATCCTGACCACCATGGGCCTGGTCGAGCGCTACGTCACCGACTGGGCGGGCCCCGAGGCCGTCATCAGGAGCATCGACGTCAAGCTGGGCGTGCCCGCGTACGCCGGCGACCGCCTGACCTTCAGCGGCACGGTCGTCGCGGGCGAGGGCGCCCGGCTCACCGTCGAGGTACGCGGCCGGGTGAGCCTGGGCGAGCACGCCACCGGCACCGTCACGCTGGAGGGCCAGTGAGCGCGGGAGGGACTGTGAGCGCTGGAGGGCAAGTCGGCACGGCCATCGCGGGCATCGGCGCCACCGAGTTCAGCAAGCGGTCGGGACGCTCCGAGCTGCAACTCGCCGCCGAGGCGGTGCTCGCGGCGCTGGACGACGCCGGACTGTCACCCGGCGACGTGGACGGCCTGGTCACCTACAGCCAGGACGCCAACCAGGAGATCGCCGTCGCCAGGGAGACGGGCATCGGCGAGCTGACCTTCTTCTCCCGCGTCGAGTACGGCGGCGGCGCCGCCTGCGGCACCGTCGCGCACGCCGCCATGGCGGTGGCCACGGGCGCGGCCCGCACCGTGGTCTGCTACCGGGCCTTCAACGAGCGCTCTGGCCGCCGCTTCGGCCAGCCGAACGCGGGGCTCACCGGGCAGCCCAGCTCCCAGGGGCTGGAGATGAGCTGGCACGTGCCGTTCGGGCTGATGACGCCGGCGGCGTGGGTGGCCATGTTCGCGCGGCGCTACATGCACGCCTACGGCGCCACCTCCGCCGACTTCGGCCGCGTGGCGGTGGCCATGCGCAGGCACGCGGCCACGAACCCGGCCGCCTGGTTCCACGGGAGGCCGATCACGCTGGAGGAGCACCAGGTGTCCCGGTGGATCGTGGAGCCGCTGCACCTGCTCGACTGCTGCCAGGAGAGCGACGGGGCGGTGGCGCTGGTGGTCACCTCCACCGAACGGGCCCGCGACCTGCGCCGTTCCCCGGCCGTGATCGCCGCCGCGGCGCAGGGGGCGGGCGCCGGCCAGATGATGATGACCAGCTACTACCGGGACGACATGACGGGGCTGCCGGAGATGTCCGTCGTCGGGCGCCGCCTCTGGGAGCTCTCGGGCCTGTCTCCCGCCGACATCCAGACGGCCATCCTGTACGACCACTTCACCCCGTTCGTGCTGACCCAGCTCGAAGAGCTGGGCTTCTGCGGGCGTGGGGAGGCACCCGGCTTCCTCGCCGACGGCGGCATCGAGCTGGACGGCCGCCTCCCGGTCAACCCGCACGGCGGGCAGCTCGGGGAGGCGTACATCCACGGCATGAACGGCATCGCGGAGGCCGTCCGCCAGATCAGGGGCACCGCGGTGAACCAGCTCCAGAACGTCACCAACGTCCTCGTGACGGCCGGCACCGGCGTCCCCACCAGCGGCCTCATCCTGTCGGCCGGGTAACGCCCCCGGGGAGGCTCAGCCCGTCCAGGCGCCCGCGACCTGGCGGGTGGAGGCGTTGAGCCGGTTCCAGAGGTTGACCAGGCCGATGCCCATGATGATCCCGGCCAGCTCGGTCTCGCTGAAGTGGTCGGCGGCGGCGCTCCACACGTCGTCGGGCACCGGGTCGGACCGGTCGTTCAGCCGGGTGGCGGCCTCGGCGAGGGCGAGGGCGGCGCGTTCCTCGTCGGTGAAGTACGGCGCGTCCCGCCAGCCAGCCACCGACCAGAGCCGCTCGTCGCTCTCGCCGTGCTTCTTCAGGTCCCGCGCGTGCATGTCCACGCACACGCTGCACCCGTTGATCTGGCTGCAGCGCAGGTAGACGAGGTTGAGCAGCTGTCTGGAGACACCGGCCGCGTTGACGGTCTTCTCCAGGGCCATCAGGGCCTGCATGGCGTCGGGCAGGACGAAGGCGGGCTGGCCCATCCGTGCTTCCATCGGTCACTCCAAGGGTCCCGGGGCCGATGACGTCACATCGGTCCGCTTTCATGGGTCGAAGCATTGACGCGGGCGGACGAAGGAATGTGACAGGTGAACGACGACGAATCGCTGACCGGCCTCTTCGAGGCGCAGCGGGGTCAGCTGCGGGCTGTGGCGTACCGGATGCTGGGGTCGGTGAGCGAGGCCGACGACGCGGTGCAGGAGACGTGGCTCAGGCTCAACCGCACCGACACCGCCGACGTGCGGAACCTGGGCGGCTGGCTCACCACGGTCGTGTCCCGCATCTGCCTGAACATGTTGCGCTCCCGCGAGCACCGCCGCGAGGACCCGCTGGAGGAGCGCATGCCGGAGCCGGTGGTGAGCCCGGCGGGCGGCGCCGATCCCGAGCAGGAGGCGCTGCTGGCGGACTCGGTGGGGCTGGCGCTGCTCGTGGTGCTGCAGCAGCTGGAGCCGACGGAGCGGCTGGCGTTCGTGCTGCACGACCTGTTCGCGGTGCCGTTCGAGGAGATCGCGCGGATCGTCGACCGTACGCCCGCCGCCACCAGGCAGCTCGCCAGCCGGGCCCGCCGGCGGGTGTCCGGGGCCGCCCCGTCGCCGGACCCGGACGTGTCGCGGCAGCGCGAGGTGGTGGACGCGTTCATGGCGGCGGCCCGCGACGGTGACTTCGACACGCTCGTGTCGCTCCTGCACCCGGACATCGTGCTCCGCACGGACGTGGGTCCCTCGGCGGCCAGGGGCTGGAACGAGCTTCGCGGGGCGCTCACGGTCGCGAAGCAGGCGCTCATGTTCCGGCGGATGGCGCCGTTCGCCCGCCCGGTGCTGGTCAACGGCACCGCGGGGGCGCTCATGGTGCTGGACGGGCGGACGACCGCCGTGGGGGCGTTCACGATCGTCGACGGCAAGATCGTGACCCTGGACATCCTCGGCGACCCGGCGCGGCTGGGCGGCTTCGACGTGGCCGCGCTCACCGGCCGGTCCTGACCGCGTGTCCGGTGGCGGGCCTCCAGGTCCGCCACCGGAGCGGTCGTCATGGGTCCACGAAGACCGGCATGGAGAAGAACACGATCATCGCGATGGCCACGCAGAGCAGGAACCCGACGAGCTCCCAGACCCAGTCGTGGTGGCGGTCCTTGCGGCGGCGCACCTTCTTCGGCGGGCGGCCGCTCTCGGGGCGTCGCTTGGGGGCGGGCCTGGCCCGTACCGGGCGCGGGTCCAGGAGGGACGAGCCCGCCGGCCGGCCCTGCTTGCGCGGTTCCGCGCTCTGCCGCGGCCTGCTCAGCGGCTTCTCCAGCGGCCGGTCGAGAGGTCTGTCCAGCGGCCGCTCCCGCGGTCTGTCCAGGGGCCTCTCCAGCGGCTTCTCCAGGGGTTTCTCGAGCGGCCTGCCGAGGGAACCCGCCTGGTCCTGCTCGTCCTCGCGGGTGTCCGGCAGCCGGTACACCGGCTCGGCGGCGGGCTTGGGACGGGGCTTGGCGCGGGGCTTGAACAGCGGGGCCGCCGGTCCGCGCACCGGCTCCTCGGCCCGTGACGCCTGCCGTCGCGGAGCCGGCGCCGGCGGCGCGCGGAACCCCTCGGGAGCCGCCGGCGGCGCGCGGAACCCCTCGGGAGCCGACGGCGGCCTGCGGAACTCCTCCGGCGCCGATGGCGACCTGCGGAACCCCTCGGGAGCCGACGGTGGCCTGCGGAACTCCTCCGGTGTCGGCTGGGGCTCCAGCGGCTGCCGGCGGCGTTCCTCGGCGGGCGTCCGCCGCGGCGGGGGGAGCGGCAGGGACGGGTCACCGTGGACGAGCACGTCGCCGGTCATGTACGGGTCCGGCGCGTCCTTGGGCAGGATCACGTCACCCGTCGCGAACGGCTCGGCGGCCGTCGGGTCGGGGGCCGCCATGAAGAACGGCCGCTCCCGCGCCGACGCCCCGGAGGACGGCCCGGCGACCCACCGGTCACCGGCGTACGGCACCGAATCCCGCCGCTCACCATCCCGCCGGTCGCCGGAGACCGGCCGGTCGCCGGTGGAGGGGGTGCGCGGCCGGAGCTCGCCCAGCGGGTCCCGCAGCGTTCGCGCCGACCCGAGCGGATCCCGCAGCGGCGGCCCCGGGTCGAGCACGTCCCTCGGGGGCGAGAACGGGTCGCGGAGCTTGGGCATCGGGGCGGTGGTCGCCTCGTGCACGGGCGTTTGCGCCGCCGAGGGCGGTGTCAGCAGCTCGGCCGGGAAGATCACCGTGCTGGTCGCCGGATCGGCGTCCGCCAGCGGTTGCGGCCACATGGGCGGGCTGGGCCAGCGGGGCTTGACGAACAGCGGTGCGGGCGCCGCCGTACGGGAGCCCGCGAAGTGGATGCGCAGCGCTCCCGGCGGCTGCGGCCACGGCAGGCGGCCGAGCACGTCGCGCAGCGGCGCGACGCCGAGCGCGCCGTAGACGTCGGCCACCGGCTTGGGCACGCGGACCCCGGTCGAGGCCAGTGCCGTTCCGAGCGACTGGCGCAGGCGGTGCCCCGCGCCCACCGCCAGCTCCTCGGCGGTGTCGGGCGCGACGTCGAGCACCCAGGCCAGTTCGGCCTTGCTGAGCCCGCACACCGCGCACAACACCAGCACCTCGCGCTGGTGCGGGCGCAGCTCGCGCAGGGAACGCTCGACGAGCGCGGTGGCCGGGTCGATGAGCGGGTCGACGGCGGGCGGGGAGTAGACGATGTCCCGCCGGTGGATCTCGCGGCGGGCGAAGGCGTAGAGCGCGGCGCGGGGCGGCGCGGTGGCGGGGACGCTGCTGAGCACGGCCACCAGGACGTCGGAGGCCGAGCCGAGGTCACCGAGCTGGTCGGCACAGTACGCGAACAGCCCGGCGGCATGGAGGTCGTAGAGCTCTGCGATCAGTTCTGCACGATGGCGCTGATCGGTGAGCGACTGAGACACGGGGCCGGTTCCTCTTGCTGGATGCGGACGCTGGGGGTGAGAGGCGCGTCAGGAGTTGTGAGCTGATGCGTCAGGAATGGTGAGGGTAATCATGCCAACACACCGTGGTCCGGCGCACTACCAGATCCAGATTTCATACGAATCTCCCAGCTCAAGTGAAGCGTTTCAGGAAAACCCGAGGGGACAGGTCGGTACGAGCCGCCGTAGTCTGTGGGTTCAGCAGATCATGCGGCGGTCGTGGCACGGGGGCTGCGGCGCTGCCGCCGGAGGCCCCGAAGCGAGAGTTCGCGCGTGATCACATTCGAGTCTGTCACCAAACGCTATCCGGACGGAACGGTCGCCGTGGACGACCTCAGCCTGGAGGCGCCCACCGGCGAGATCACCGTGTTCGTCGGCCCGTCGGGCTGCGGGAAGACCACCTCGCTGCGGATGATCAACCGGATGATCGACGCCACCGAGGGCCGGATCCTGCTCGACGGGAAGCCGGTGCAGGGCATCGACCCGCCGGCGCTGCGGCGCGGCATCGGGTACGTCATCCAGCAGGCCGGCCTCTTCCCGCACCGGAAGATCGTCGACAACATCGCGACCGTCCCCTACCTGCTGGGCTGGGACAGGAAGAAGGCCCGCGCCGCGGCCATGGAGCTGCTGGAGCGCGTCGGCCTCGACCCCGCGCTCGCCGGCCGCTACCCGTTCCAGCTCTCCGGCGGCCAGCAGCAGCGCGTCGGCGTGGCCAGGGCGCTGGCCGCCGACCCGCCCGTGCTGCTCATGGACGAGCCGTTCAGCGCCGTCGACCCCATCGTCCGCACCAACCTCCAGGACGAGCTGCTGCGGCTGCAGAGCGAGCTGAACAAGACGATCGTGTTCGTCACGCACGACATCGACGAGGCCATCAAGCTCGGCGACCGGGTGGCGGTGCTGCGCGTGGGCGGCAGGCTGGCCCAGCTCGCCGACCCCAAGACGCTGCTGTCGGAGCCGGCCGACGACTTCGTCCGCGAGTTCCTCGGGCAGGACAGGGGGATCAGGCGGCTGCGTTTCATCTCCACGGCGGGGCTGCGGCTGCGTACCGACCTGACCGTGCCCGAGGGGTTCGACGGCAGCACGTCCGAGCCGTGGCTGCTGGTCGTGGACGGCGACGGCCGGCCGGTGGGCTGGCGGCGCGGCGATCGGCCCGGCGAGCTGGAGCCCGCCGGCACGTACGAGCACGGCCGCGACAACCTGCGCTCCGCCCTCGACGCGGCGCTGCTGTCGCCGTCCGGCTGCGCGGTGGCCGTGGACGAGCGGGGCAAGGCCGTCGGCGTGGCCACCAGGCAGGCCCTGGACGAGGCGCTGGCGGAGGCCGCAGATGGGTGACGGGCCTCCCTCCATCTGGGAGTGGATCGGGCGCAACTGGGACACCGGCCGGGCCGACAGCATCAGGAACCTGCTGACCGACCACCTGACGATGTCGCTGGTGCCGATCGTGCTCGCGCTGCTGCTCGCGCTCCCGCTCGGCCTGGCCTCCATCCGCTGGCGCTGGCTCTACCAGCCCACGGCGGGGTTCATGAACATCGTGTACGCGCTGCCGTCGCTGCCGGTCTTCATGCTGCTGATCTCGGTGACCGGGCTGTCGCAGACCACGGTGATCATCCCGCTGACCTTCTACGGCATGGCCGTGCTGATCCCGGCCGTGGTCGACGGGATCGACTCGGTGCCCGACCACGTACGCCAGTCGGCCGTGGCGATGGGCTTCACCCCGCTGCGCCGCCTTCTGCAGGTGGAGCTGCCGATCGCGGTGCCGGTGGTGCTGGCGGGCATGCGGGTTGTCGCGGTCTCCAGCATCAGCCTGGTCAGCGTGGGGGCGCTGATCGGGCAGGGCGGGCTCGGCGGGCTGTTCACGCGGGCGTACCAGAACCCGTTCATGCCGCCGGTGATCGTCGGCATCGTGCTCATCGTCCTGCTCGCGCTGATCGCCGACGGCCTGCTGGTCCTGGCGCAGCGGCTGCTCACTCCGTGGGTACGCGCGCGTAAGGGGCAGACGGGCCGGAAGCGGAAGGCCGTCCAGGTACGCGCACGGAAGGGGACGGTGGCGTGAACTGGCTGACGTCGTTCCTGAGCTGGCTGGGCGAGTTCTTCGGCAACGGCGAGAACTGGTCGGGCTCCGGCGGCATCCCCATGCGCCTGCTGGAGCACCTGGAGTTCTCGGCGCTGGCCCTGCTGCTGGCCGTGCTGATCGCCGTGCCGCTGGGCCTGGCGATCGGGCACACCGGGCGGGGCGAGCTGCTCGTCGTCGTGTCCGCGAACCTGGCCAGGGCGCTGCCCACGCTGGGCCTGCTGGTGATGTTCGTGCTGCTGCTGGGCACGGCCTCGATCTGGCCGGTGATCATCCCGCTGGTGCTGCTGTCGGTGCCGCCGATCCTGGTCAACACGTTCGAGGGGATCAAGGGGGTCGACCCCGAGCTGCGCGACGCCGCGTACGGGATGGGGCTGCGCGGCGGGCAGGTGCTCGGGCGGGTGCTGGTGCCGGTGGCGCTGCCGCTGATCCTGCTCGGCTGCCGGTTGTCGGCCATCCAGGTCGTGGCCACCACCACGGTCGCCGCCTACACCGGGCTGGGCGGCCTCGGACGTTACGTGATCGACGGTTTCGCGACCAAGGATTACGCGAGCGTCGTCGGCGGTTCAGTACTGATTGTGCTGTTCGCGCTCGTGGTGCAGGTCCTGTTCGCGCTCGTCCAGAGAGTGACGGTCTCTCCGGGGGTGAGCCAGCGACTGAAGGTCCGATAGTCTCCTATATTACCTCCCGCTTTAGAAGGGAAATGCAAGATGAGACGCAAGTACGGCGTCGCCGGAGTGTTCCTCACGGCGATGCTCGCACTCGCCGCCTGCGGGGGCGGCGGCAGCACCGGGGGCAACCCCCTCGACACGACGAGCGCCGCTCCCACCGGCTCGGCTTCGAGCGCTGGAGGTAAGGCCGTCATCGGCTCCTTCGACTTCGACGAGAGCGTGCTGCTCGCCTCGATCTACGCCCAGGCACTGGAGGCCAAGGGCGTACAGGTGGAGGAGAAGCCGCGGATCGGCAGCCGCGAGGTCGTCTACGACCAGGTCAAGAGCGGCGGCCTGACGATCGTCCCCGAGTACAACGGCAACCTGCTCGCCTTCATCGACCAGAAGGCCACCGCCGCCACCACCGACGAGGTGAACACGGCGCTGAAGGAGAAGCTGCCCGCCGAGCTGGAGGTGCTCGACTCCTCCCCGGCGGAGGACAAGGACAGCCTGTCCATCTCCAAGGACACCCAGACCAAGCAGTCGCTGAACACGATCGAGGACCTCGCCAAGGTCTCCAAGGACATGATCGTCGGCGGCCCGCCCGAGTTCAAGAACCGGTGGGAGGCGCGCTTCAAGGAGGTCTACGGCCTGGAGTTCAAGGAGTGGAAGCCGACGGGGCCCACCACCTCCGACGCGATCAAGGACGGCTCGATCCAGGTCGGGAACGTCTTCACCACCGACCCGAAGATGGCCGCCAACAACCTCGTGGCGCTGCAGGACCCCAAGAACATCTTCCCCGCCCAGAACGTGACGCCCCTGCTGAACAAGGCCGCGGCCAGCGAGACCATCAGGACCACCCTGAACGGCATCTCGGCGAAGCTGACGACCGACTCCCTCCTGCAGATGATGCAGAAGATCTCCGTCAACAAGGACGAGCCCGCGGTCGTGGCCAAGGAATGGCTGACCACCAACGGTCTCGGATGACCTCCGCGCTCCGGGCCCCCGGTCACCGGGGGCCCGCGCGGACGGCCTCGCCACCGCGGGCCTCTGAAGGCCGGGCGCCCGTGCGGACGGTCTCGCCACCGCGGGCCCCGGGAAGCCGGGGGCCCGTGCGGTGAGCGAGTTGTTCACGGAGGCGATGGCGCAGCTCGCCGCGGGGGTGGCGGTCGTGACCGCGCGCGACGGGCGCGACGACCTCGGCACCACGGTGTCGGCGCTGATGTCCGTCTCGCTGGAGCCGCCGCTGGTGCTGGTGAGCCTGGCCAGCCGCGGCTACCTCAACGAGGTCCTGCTCCGGCAGGACCGCTGGGCGGCCTCCCTGCTGTCGTCGGGCCAGGCCGCCGTCGCCAGCCGCTTCGCCACCGCCGGCCGGCCCAGCGCCCGGCTGCTCGTGGCGGGCACCCCGCACCACCGGGGCCCGCTGACCGAGGCGCTCGTGATCGAGGGCGGGGTGGCCGCGATCGAGGCCGAGACCACCAAGGTGGTCCCGGCCGGCGATCACACGATCTTCATCGCCGCCGTGCTGGCCGTCGACTACGTCGACGCGTCCCTCCAGCCCCTGGTACGGCTACGCGGCCGCTACCGCTCGACGGCCGCCACCTGACGCAGGGCTCCCCGACCGCGAAGCCCTCGGGCGGTCAGCGGACGGAGTACCGCCCGCACGCGGTCAGCGGATGGAGTACCAGCCGGGCAGGATCAGCGGCCCCACCGCGGGCAGGCCCAGCTCGGCCGACAGCCGGGCGAGCGGCCCCCAGGCGTCCATCCTGATCCTGGCCAGCGCCGCCGACCGGTCCTCGCTCGACTCCGGCCCGCGCAGCCGCTCCAGCGGGTTGATCCGCGGATAGGTGCGCACCGGCGCGTCGTCGGCCAGGCCGGCTCGCTTCCTGGCCATGGCCAGCGCGTCCTCCAGCCCGCCCAGCTCGTCCACCAGGCCGTTCGCCCGGGCGTCGGCGCCCGTCCAGACCCGGCCGCGGGCCAGCTCGTGAGTACGCTCGCGGGACAGGTCGCGGCTCTGGGCCACCTTGCCCACGAAGTCGTCGTAGATGCGGTCGAGCCAGGCGTTGATGCGGTCCCACTGCTCGGGCGAGAAGCCGCGGGAGGTGGAGAACATGCCGGCGTTGGCGCCCTGGGCCACCATCTCCGAGTTGATCCCGGCCTTCTCCAGCAGCTCGGAGAAGACGGGCTTGCCGCCGTACACGCCGATCGAGCCGGTCAGCGTGCCGGGCTGGGCCACGATCACGTCGGCCGCCATCGCGATGAAGTAACCGCCGGAGGCCGCCAGGTCGCCCATGGACACGATCACGGGCTTGACCTTGCGCGTCAGCGTCACCTCGCGCCAGACCGTGTCGCTGGCCACGTACGAGCCGCCGGGGCTGTCGACCCGGAACACGACGGCCTTGACGTGGTCGTCCCGCCTGGCCGCGCGCAGCGCGGCGCTGATCGTGTCGGAGCCCATCGCGCCGCCGCCACCGAGCGGGCTGCGGCCGCTGCGGCCGGTCCTGATCATGCCGGTGGCGTGCACGAGCGCGACCGCGTCGGCCATCGGGTGCGGCAGCTTGCGCACGGCCGCGGCCTTGGCGTAGCGGCCGACGTACAGCAGGTGCGCGTCGTCGCCCGCGGACCGCTTGAGCTCGTCGTACACCTCGTCCCGGTAGGCCAGCCCGTCGACCAGCCCGGCCTCCTGCGCCTCGGCGGCGGTGAACGGCCCGCGGTCGATCAGCTCCCGCACCTTGCCCGGGTCCAGGCGGCGGCCGTCGGCGATGCCCGCGACGAGGCTCTCGGTGACCGACTCGACGATGCGCGCCATGGACTCGCGGTGCGGATCGGTCATGTGGTCCTGGGTGAAGGTGTTGGGCGCGGTCTTGTACTCGTGCCGCTGCCCCGCCTCGAACCCGACGCCCAGCTTGCCCAGCGCCCCCTTGACGAAGCGCTGCTCCATCGCCACCCCGGTCAGCCCGACGTCGCCGCTGGGCTGCAGGTAGAGCCGCTCGAAGGCGGTGGCCAGATAGTACGGCACGGTGCCGCCGCCGAACTCCCCGAACGACTCCGAGAACGCCACGGTCAGCTTGCCGGAGGCACGGAAGTGGATCACGGCCTGGCGCAGCTCCTGCACCATGGCCAGACCCAGCGGCTGCCCCCCGATCTTCACGACCAGCGCCTTGACCCTGGAGTCCTGCCTGGCCCGCTTGAGCCCGGACAGGACGTCGGCCAGGCGCGTCTTGCGCATGGACAGCACAGCGGCGAGCGGATCCGCCGGCGGGCCCTCGGTGAGGCCTTCGGTGAGATCGAGCTCCAGGATCAGCGGGGCCGTCCGCCGCTGACGGAGCTTCTCCACGGTTTCGAAGATCACCTTGCCTGCGTCCATAGAAGCCACCCTAAGCGACACAATTCCAAACGCGCGTAGGGATATACAGCTAAGGGGTGTAAACCTTAGCTGTATACTTCTACTCATGAAGACCATCCCCAAGCCTGCACACGTGTTCGATCGTGATCGCGAGTGGGCGGGCCTGGCCAGGTTCGCGACATCCCCGAGTCCTGACGTCAGGCTCGGCATCGTGAGCGGCAGGCGGAGGCAGGGCAAGACCTTCCTCCTGGACGCACTGGTGCAAGAAGCGGGCGGATTCTTCTTCACGGCCACCGACGAGACGGAGACCGCGGCGCTGGCCCGGTTCGGCCGGGCCTTGGCCGCGCAGACCGGAGGCGGTCGATACGCGTTCGCCGATTGGCATGAGGCGCTGGAGCGCCTGTACATCGATGTGCCCGAGGGACTCATCGTGATCGACGAGTTCCCCTATCTCACCAAGGCCTCCCCTTCCCTGGCCTCGGTGTTCCAGCTCGCCCTGGACCCGCGTGGCTACGCGAGGGGTGCGAAGTCGCGGTTGTTGCTGTGCGGATCGGCCATGGGCGTGATGGGCCGTCTTCTGGCGGGCAATGCGCCCCTGCGCGGGCGGGCGAGCCTGGAACTGGTGGTGAAACCGCTGGACTACCGTGCCGCCGCCAGGTTCTGGGGCATCGACGATCCACGGCTCGCGGTGCTCGTTCACTCGATCGCGGGCGGCACACCCGCTTACCGCCGGGAGTTCGTGGCCGATGACGTGCCTGAGTCCCTGGACGACTTCGACGACTGGGTGGTGCGCACCGTGCTCAACCCGCAGGTGCCGATCTTCCGCGAGGCCCGCTACCTCCTGGCGGAGGAAGCGGACATCCGCGAAACGGCCGTCTATCACGCCGTGCTCGACGCCATCGCATCGGGCAACGCGACCCGTGGCGGGATCGCCAACCACATTGGCCGGAAATCTCCAGACATAGGTCATCCGTTGAACGTCCTCGAGGATTCGCAGCTGATCACCCGCGAGGCTGACGCGTTCAGAAGGGGAAAGTCGGTCTTCCGCATCAGCGAGCCCCTGATCGTCTTCTACGAGGCCGTGATGCGCCGTGAGTGGACCCGGCTCGAACGCGGTCAGCCGGAGGCCGCGTGGCGCGACTCTCGCGGGACGTTCCTGTCCCAGGTGGTAGGGCCGCACTTCGAGGCCCTCTGCAGGGAGTGGGTGTGGACCGTGGACGCCGGAATGTTCGGTGAGTCGCCTGGCGAGGTGGCCGCCGGAACTGTGGCAGACCCGCACAACCGGACACAGATCCAGGTCGATGTGGCCGTCCTCGCCCGGGAGGAGCACGGCCGGCCACGCCGAATCTTGTCCCTCGGCGAGGTGAAATGGGACAAGGTCATGAACGCCGGCCATGTCGAACGGCTCCGCCGCGCCCGGGATCTGCTGTCCGTGAAGGGGTACGACACCACCGGTACGGTCCTCACGTGCTACACAGGCGCCGGCTTCCAGGGTGACCTCCCCAAGGACGCCCGCCTGGTCGGCCTCGAGGACCTGTACGCCTGACTCGCCCATCGGCCCTCACACCCGGACGACGACCTTCCCCGGCGCCTGGCCCTCCTCCTGGTACCGGATCGCCGCCCGCAGCTCCTCGAAGTCGTACACGCGGTCCACGACCGGCGTGAGCCGGCCGTCCTCGACGAGGTCCGTCAGCTCCTCCAGGTTCCGCCGGTTCCCCGTGGCCGCGAGCACGTTCGTGAGCACCGCCTTCTGGGAGACGAACGCCGACGCGGCGAGGGTCGCGAAGACGTGGCCGGCGGGCTGCAGCCAGCGGCTGGCCGAGCCGCCGATCAGGACGCAGACGCCCTTGCGCGCCATCACCCTGCGGCACTCGGAGAACGAGCGGTTGCCCGCGATGTAGAGCAGCACGTCGTAGACCTGCCCGCCACGGGTGAAGTCCTCCTTCGTGCGGTCCACCACCTCGTCGGCGCCGAGCGAGCGCACCAGGTCCAGGTTGCGCGTGCTGCACACGCCCGTGACGTGCGCGCCGTACGCCTTGGCGAGCTGCACCGCGAACGTGCCCACGCCGCCCGAGGCGCCGTTGATCAGCACCCGCTGCCCCGGCCGCACCCGGCCCTGGTCGCGCAGGGCCAGCAGGGCGGTGCCGGCGGCCAGCGGCACGGCCGCCGCCTCCTCGAACGACAGCTTCGCCGGCTTGGGCGCGAGCTCGGTCTCCGGCACGCACACGTACTCGGCGAAACCGCCGCCCTTGGCGGTCATCGCGTACACCTCGTCGCCCGGCTCGAACCGCGTGACGCCCGGGCCGACCGCCTCCACCTCCCCGGCCACGTCCGCGCCGAGGACGCTGATCTTCGGCTTGCGCAGGCCCAGGGGGCCGGGCATGAGCCGGGAGACGAACGGCTCGCCGCGCATGAGGTGCCAGTCCGCGGGCTGGACGGAGGCGGCGCGCACCCGTACCAGGACCTCGCCGGGGCCGGGGGCGGGCTGGGCGACGTGCTTGAGCTCCAGGGCGTCGGGGGAGCCGTACGAGGTGAGAACGTAGGCCTTCATCGGGAATCTCCTTCCGTGGGGTCGATGGCCTCAGTGTGGGCGCGACCTGCGGGAAGGCTCAACGGTCGAAAGTACGACCTGTCGACCGGCCGATCGGCTCAACCAGGTCGGGCCGTCAGGGCGATGAGCCGGGGCGGGCCCGGCGGTCACCATCGGGGCATGCCCAACGACCTCGCAGCCCCCAGGACGAGCTGGCTCGTGCCGGCCGGACTGATCGCCCTCAGCTTCGTCCCCCTGCTCGCGGGCGCCATCCGCCTCACCGAGCTGACCGCGGGGGCCGAGATCACGCAGGCCAACGCCCGCTTCTTCGCCTCGCCCGCGCCGATCGTGGCGCACGTCGTGGCCGTCTCCGTCTACAGCGCCGTGGGCGCGTTCCAGTTCGCCCCCAGGTTCCGGCGGCGCAGGCGCGCGTGGCACCGGGCCGCCGGGCGGGCGCTGGTCGGGTTCGGGCTGGTGGCGGGGCTGTCGGGGTTGTGGATGACGGCGTTCGCCGAGCTGCCGCCCGGCGACGACGGGCTGCTGTCGGTGTTCCGCTGGGTGGCGGGGACGGTCATGTGCGGCTCCCTCGTGCTCGGCCTGGCCGCCATCCGCCGCGGGGACGTGCCGCGGCACCGCGCCTGGATGATGCGCGCGTACGCCATGGGCGCCGGCGCGGGAACCCAGGCCGTGACGCAGGGAGTGTGGATCGCGGCCGCGGGCGAGCCCGACCACCTCACCCGGGCGCTGGTCCTGGGCGCGAGCTGGGCGATCAACGCCGCCGTGGCCGAGGCGATCATCCGCCGGCGGGGGTGGCGGGTCAGCGCTGCCTGACCCGGTTCGTCTCGTACGCCCACATGGCGATCTCGACCCTGTTACGGACGCCGAGCTTGGTCATCAGGCTCGCCACGTGACTCTTCACCGTGCTCAGCGAGATGTGCAGCTCGTCGGCGATCTCGTTGTTGGTCCGCCCGCGGGCCACGGTGACCAGGATCTCCTCCTCCCGCTCGGTGAGCGGCTCGATCGGCTGCACGCGGGGCTGGGCGGGGCCGGTGCCGGCGAACGCCGACAGCAGGCGGGCGGTGATGCTCGGCGCGATGAGCGCGTCGCCGCCCGCCGCGGCGCGGATCGCCTGGGAGAGCAGGGCGGGGCCCGCGTCCTTGAGCAGGAACCCGCGGGCGCCCGCCCTGAGCGCGGCGTAGACGTACTCGTCGAGGTCGAACGTGGTGATCACGACGACCGCCATCGGGTCCGCCACCTCGGGCCCGGCCAGGGCGCGGGTGGCCTCGATGCCGTCGCAGCGGGGCATGCGGATGTCGAACAGGCATACATCTGGTCGCAGCCGCCGCGCCAGCTCGACGGCGCGGTGCCCGTCGGCGGCCTCGGCGACGACCTCGATGCCGGGCTGGGCGTCGATGATCATCCGCAGGCCGGTACGGGCGATCTCCTGGTCGTCGGCGACGATCACCCGGATGGGGCCGTCGTGGTGCGGCTGCTCGCGCATCCCGGTGTCCGCTTCGTCCGCGTTCCGGCCTGCTTCGCCGGTGTTCCCGGCCGCTTCGCCCGCGTTTTGGCCCGCTTTGCCTGTGTTCCGGGCCGCTTCGCCCGCGTTCCTGGTCGGTTCACCCGGGTGCTCCGCCGGCCCTGTGGTCATGTGGAGGCTCCCGTTCGAGGCAGTTCGGCGGTCACGGTCCAGCCGCGACCAGGGTTGGGTCCGGCTTCGCAGGTGCCGCCGAGCAGGCCGGCGCGTTCGATCATGCCGAGCAGCCCGTACCCGGACGGGGTGACGGGACGGCCCGCGGTGCTGTCGCCGTCGTCGCTCACCCGCAGGCGCACGGACGTGTCGTCGGCGGCCACGCGGACCTCGATCCGGGTGGCGTGCCGGGCGTGCCGCCTGGCGTTGGTGACGGACTCCTGGGCGATCCGGAAGATCGCGGCCCCGACGGACGCGGACAGGTCGTCGAGGTCACCGTCGATCCGCACGTCCACGGCGGGGCCGACCCGGCCGCGCCCGGCGAGCTGCCGGAGGTCGTCGAGGTGCGGGTTCGGAGCCAGCTCGGGGGCCGGGGATCCCTGGTCGCGGCGCAGGACGCGGACCATGGTGCGCATCTCGGCGAGCGTACGGGACGCCTCGGCCTCGATCACCCGCAGCGCGTCCACGGCGGCGCCGGGATCGGAGGCCGCGGTCGCGATGCCCGCCTGGGCCCGGATCGCCATCGCCGAGACGTGATGGGCCACGGTGTCGTGCAGGTCGCGGGCCAGCTGCTCGCGTTCGAGCAGCTTGACCTGATCGAGCTCGCGCATCCTGGCCCTGGCCCGGTAGCGGAAGGTGCCGCCCAGCGTCATCCCCGCGAACACGACCGCGAACGCCCCGCCGACGTCGCCGGGAAGGATGTTCCCCGACGCCACGCCGGCCAGCACCGCGGCCGTGATCAGCACCAGCCCCGCGGCGACCTCCCGTCCCGACCCCCACCGGGACAGGGCGTAGAGCAGGATCAGGATGTAGGCCATGGAGCCCATCTCGGCCGGATCGGCACCCGTGAGCAGCTGGACCAGGACCGAGAGCACGACCGGGACCGCCACGGCGGGCAGCGGCCGCGTACGGCGCCATAACAGCGTGGGCAGCATCGCCGCGGCGAAGATCACCGAGATCGGCCGCCACTGGAGATCGGTACGGAACACCGCCTCCAGCACGATGGCCACGGCGAGCAGCCCCACGAGCGCCCAGTCCCGCCACACCCGGCGCGGCGCCTGGGGCGGACGGGGCTCGTCCCACAGCGAGCGGAGGAGGCCCTGCACGCAATCATGGTACGAGAGCGAACACCGATCCGGGCCGGCCGGATCTCCTCACTGAGAACTCAGCCGCCGGCCCTCCGCTCCGCCTGTGCCGGGCGCTCCCCCCAGCGCCGGAGGCTCAGCCGCGTGTCAGCGCTCCGGCCAGCGCCGTGACCGCTGCGGCGAGTGCCGGGTCCGCCTGCCCGGCCTCCTCCAGAGCGCTCCTCAGCGTCTCCTCGTAGGTCTGGCTCGCCTCGGCGTACCGGGCGCGCCCGGCCTCGGTGATGACCGTGTAGACGCCGCGCTTGTCGTCCGGGCACAGGTCCCGGTACGTGAAGTCCGCCGCGTTCAGCCGCGCCACCAGCCGGGTCACCGAACTCTGGTTCAGCCCGATCCTGTCGGCCAGCTCCTGCATGCGCAGCTCGCTGGTGGGGGAGGCGGCGAGGTGGCCGAGCGCCCGGTATTCCGACAGGCCGATGCCGTGCCGCCGCTGGAGCGCGGTGCCGAGCCTGCTCTCCACGCGTGCGTGCAGGAGCAGGACGTGATTCCACGTCGAGGCGATCTCCGAGACGGGCGGCGCGGCGGTCATGGGGACCTCCCGGTGTCAGGCGGCTTTCACTTGACAACAATATACATGTACATACATCCTTCTGCTCGGCCCAACTACTTGCAGATACATGCAAATTCCGAGAAGGGATCTCCGATGGCCTGGATCTACCTGCTCATCGCGGCGGTGTTCGAAGTCGTCTTCGCACTGGCCACCAACGCCACCGAGGGATTCACCCAGCTGTGGCCGTCCCTGCTCACGGCGGGAGCGGCGGCCGGCGGGATCTTCTTCCTGAGCCTGGCGCTGAAGACGCTGGACGTCGGCGTCGGCTACACCGTGTGGACCGGCATCGGCTCGGTCGGCACCGTCGTGCTCGGCGCCCTGATCTTCGACGAGCAGATCACCGTGTGGAAGGCCCTGGCCTTCGTCCTGATCATCGGCGGCGTCCTCGGCCTCAAACTCGCCGACCGCCCGTCCACCACCGCCACTACCACCGCCGCCTGAACCGGAGGAACGCCATCATGGCCTGGCTCTACCTGTCCATCGCGATCGTCTTCGAGATCGGCTTCGCCCTCGGCACCAACGCCACCAAGGGCTTCACCCGCCTCTGGCCGTCGGTCTTCACGCTGCTGTCGGCCGCAGGCGGCATCTTCACCCTCAGCCTGGCGCTCAGGACACTGGACGTCGGCGTCGGCTACACCATGTGGACGGGCATCGGCTCCATCGGCACGGTGCTGCTCGGCGCCCTCATCTACAAGGAACGGATCACTCCGGCCAAGCTGGGGTCGTTCGCGGCGATCATCGGCGGGGTGGTCCTGCTCAAGATCGCGGCGGGCGTCTGAACGCGCCGTGGAGGGGTGATCGCGGGTTAGGGCGTTCGAGCCCGGGCACGACGGGTGCCTTCTTGAGCGGCTCTCTTGCGGGATTCGGGTGGCTCACTCCGGCGGATGGGCAAGGGAGCGGACCGAGTGGCGCCGCAGGCGCCCCCGGGCGGGGCGCCGGAGGCGCTGGGGTGCCGAAGGCCGGGTTGCGCCGGAGGCGCCTGATCAGAGCGTCTGAGCTGTGCGCGCGAAGCGCCCCCGGCGAAGCCCTTTCGGGGTGGGCTCCCATGGGCGACCACCCCGACGGGCAACGGGTGGGTGGCCCACCCCTATGGGCGATGGGTGGGGGTCTATCCCTTGCGGAGGGCGGACCAGATGTCGAGGCGGGGGGTGGTGACCTCGGTGTCCGCGCTCGGGTACGTGATCGGCTTGCCCGTCCGCTGCAACGAGCCGAGCAGCCTGTCCACCGTGGCGTGCCTGCTCTTCTGGCGCAGCAGCGCGAACGCGCCCGTGACGTGCGGGGTGGCCATGGAGGTGCCGTTCAGGGCGGCGTACGTGTTGCCCGCGATGGCCGCCGTGATCGCGACGCCCGGGGCGTACAGGTCGAGCAGGGCGCCGCGGTTGGAGAAGGCGGCCACCGCGTCCTGCTTGTCCGTGGCGCCGACGGCCACCGTGTTGGAGACGCACGCGGGCCACGACACCGACGCGTCGTAGCCGTTGTTGCCGGAGGCGACCACCGTGGCGGTGCCCTTGGCGAGGAGCTTGTCCACCTCGGCCTTGAAGTCGGCGCCGTCGCCCTCGTCGCAGGCCGTGTCGTACTTGCCGCCGCCCAGGCTCAGGTTCACCGAGGCGATGTTGTACTGGTCGGCCAGCGTGTCGGCGTATGCCATGCCAGTCAGGATGGAGGAGTCGTAGGCCAGGATGCAGACCGGGCGGCCCGAGCAGTACGGCGAGTTGTCGAAGCGGCTGAAGACCTGCACCGGAATGATCTTGGCCTTGGGCGCGACGCCGCTGGCGGCGAAGTCGGCCGTCCGCTGGCCCGCCGCGATGCCCGCCACGTGGGTGCCGTGGTAGCACAGGCCGTACTGCGGCTGCGGGGCGCCCGTCATGCACGCCGCCGTCTCGGCGTTCGCGGCCCCGTCGCCGATCTGGAACTGGCTGCCGTTCGGGCACAGCGGCTTGGAGCCGTCCACCGGGTCCGTGGCGGAGAAGCACGCCTGGGCCACGATGCGGTCGCCGAAGGCGGGGTGGTCGTTGTCGATGCCGGAGTCGAGGATCGCCACGGCGGTGCCCCTGCCGGTGTAGCCGAGGCGGTGCGCCCTGTCGGCGCCGATCAGCGGGATGCTCTCCACCAGCGTGGGCTCGTTGAGCCTGTCCTTGCGGATCGAGACCACGTCGGACTGCTGGGCGATCTGCTCCAGTTCGGCGCGGGTGCCGCGGTAGACGAAGAAGTCCAGCTCGCCGGCGACCTCGGCAGGCGGTGCCGCGCCGACGTTCTTCCTGTCCTGCTCGACCGCCTCCGCGCTGGACTGCGCGGACTTGACCTGGGCGGGCTGCTGGACGCGGACGATCACGCGGTGCTCGCCGCTCGCCGTGATCGCCGGGTCGAGCTTGGTTTCCGGGTCGGCGAGGGCGGGTGTGGCCACCAGCGCTGCCGAGGTGGCGGCTAACGCGATGGCGCCGGCCAGCAGAGACGAGAGTCTCAACTGCTCCTCCGGGGGTTCAGGGGGTGTTTGTTGACGAAAGTCTAGTAATCGGACAACTGATGTCAGAGAGGCGCGTGTGTTCCGTTATAGCTTCTTGTCGTGCTCTGCGGGCATGCGACTGTCGTGACCTGCCGGCATGCGAAAGGGGCCGGGTGGCCCGGCCCCTCGATGGCTCGTGGTCAGGCGCCGGGGTTGGCGGGTCCCTGGGTGTTCGAGGTGGCGCGTTCCAGGTCGATCCGCGACTTGATCACCGCCGTTCCCGACGAGTCGAACTGGACGGGCGTGCCGGTGTCCTGCAGCCGCTGCAGGCTCTGCGCCACGGTGAACTCGGGGAACCGCTGCCGCATCAGCGCGAACGCCCCCGCCACGTGCGGCGCGGCCATCGAGGTCCCGGCCTTCACGCCATACAGGTCGTCCGGCACCGCGGAGTTGACCGCCACGCCCGGCGCGAACAGGTCGAGCAGGTTGCCGCGGTTGGTGAACGGCGCCAGCGCGTCGGCGTCGTCCGTGGCCCCGGTCGCGACGGCCGTGGAGATGCAGGCGGGCGACGCGACGGCGTTCTGCATGGCGGCGTTGCCCGCCGCCACCACCGGGGCCACCCCCAGGCTCACGAGGGCGTCGAACTCCGGCTTGACCGCCGCGGCGGTCGTGTCCGTGTCGCAGGCCTCGGTGTAGCCGCGGGCGCTGCCCAGGCTCATGTTCACCGCCGCGATGTTGTAGGTCCTGACCACCCGCGTCACGTACTCCAGCGCCAGCTTCTGATCCGAGGTGTAGCTCAGGAAGCACGGCGCGGTGGAGCCGCCGATCGCGCAGGTCAGCGGGTTGTCGATGCGGCTGAACACCTGGATCGGGAGGACCCGGGCCTCGGGCGCCACGCCGTTGCCCGGCGCGCCCGCGACCATCTTGCCCGCCGCGATGCCCGCCACGTGCGAGCCGTGCGAGCAGGCGTTCTGGCCGTTGACCGTGCACTGCGGGATCTCGACGTTGGCCGCGCCGGGCCCCGTCTGGCTGGGCTGGTTGTTCGGGCAGAGCGAGACGGCGCCGTCCCTGCCGCTGGAGGAGGAGAAGCACGCCTCGTCCGCGACCCGGCCCGTGAAGAACGGGTGGTCGCTGTCGATCCCCGTGTCGATCACGGCCACCGTGGTGCCCGTGCCGTTCCAGCCCGCGGCGTTCGCCTGGACCGAGCGGATCGTGGCGGTGCTGGTGTCGAGCAGGGGCATGCTCAGCTCGTCCTTGTAGACGGACTGGACACGGGAGTCCTGCTTGAGCTTCTCCAGCGTCGCGCCGTCGAGCTCGGCGACGAAGAAGTTGGGCGACTCCGCCGCCTCCAGGACGCGGCTGCCCTCGGAGGCCTGCTCGATGTCGGCGGCCACGGCCTCGACGCTCTGGCCGGGCTTGAGCTGGATGATGGAGCGTACCGCGCTCTTCTCCTGGATCTCCGAGACGAGTGCGGGGCTGATGATCGGGTCACCGGTGTCGATGGTGTCGGCTTGGAGAGCCGTACCGGCGCACAGGGCGCCGGTCGTCATGGCCAGCGTCGTCGCGCCGACCAGCAGAGACCGTAGCCTCACTTCTTCCTCCCGGGAGCTGGAGCCGTGAAGCGTTTCCGGCTCGCGGCTGCGTACAGCCGCTTACCTCCCCACCTGCGACAACTGTGATGTCAGTGACGTATGTAACCCGATTAAACGTTGGAGGCTATTTTGCTTTTATGCGACACAAGCGAAAAGGCCGGTCTGAAGTGACCGGCCTTATTCGGAAATTCCGCTATTTGACGGTTTTGAGGATATTGCTGGTGGCCTTTTTCAGCGCCGCCGCGCTCGGCTTGCTGCTGAGCCTGACCTTCTCGGCCGCGGACAGCGCCGTCGTGCCGTTCGTCCCGTGCGCCCAGTTCAGCCAGGCCGTCAGCAGCGCGCTGTCCAGCTTGGCCTTGCGGGTCTTCGAACTCTTCAGTACGCGGTACGCCTTGCCCAGCGACGACGCCTTCGTCAGCTCGGGGAACACCTTGCTCGACTTGCCGATCAGCTTCAGATAGCAGGTCAGCGTCTCGTCCGGGATCGTGCCGCTGGCCCGGTGCAGCTCCACGGCCCACTGCGGGGTCGCCAGCTTCCGCGCGGCGGTGCCCCGCGTGCAGACCGCGGCCGGCGGCTTCGCCGTCTCCGTCACGGTCACCGTGACCGTCACCGTCGGCAGCGGGACCGGAGTGGAGGACGGCGAGGGCGCCGGCTCCGCCGGATCCTCCGGCTCGGGAGTGGGGCCGCTGCTGTCGCTCGGGTCGGGCTCGGGGGCCGTGTCGTCCGCCACGGGGGACGGGCTCTGGGTGACGGGCGGCTGCGCGGCCGCGCCGGTCAGGGCCGCCGCCAGGTCCAGGCGCGGGGTGGTGACCTGGGCGCCGGCGACGTCGTACACGTACGGCCTGCCGGTCGACTTCAGCGTCTCGATCAGCTCGGCCATCGGCTTGTCCGGCGAGGCCGCCTTCATCAGCGCCAGCGCGCCGGCCACCTGCGGGGTCGCCATCGAGGTGCCGCTGTAGACGATCGTGGTGTTGTCGGGCACCGCCGACTCGATGTCCACGCCGGGCGCGAACAGGTCGAGCAGCGGGCCCCGGTTGGACCACTCCGCGATGGCGTCGGCGTTGTCGTTCGCGCCGACGGCCACCGCCGTGGAGACGCAGGCGGGGTGGGCCGTGCCCTCGTAGTACTCGTTGCCCGCGGCCACCACGGTCGCGGCGCCCTTGGCCAGCAGCGCGTCGAACTTCTCCTTGAAGATCGCGCCTTCCACGGTGGCGTCGCAGTTCGTGTCGTAGAGCATGCCGCCGAGGCTCATGTTCACCGCCGCGACGGGCTGGTTCAGGCTCGCCACGTAGTCGAGCGCCTGGCGCAGCGACGACTCGTACGCCACCAGGCACGCCGGCTCGCCGCAGCTGTCCTCGTCGTTCAGCCGGCTGAACACCTGCACGGCCACGATGCCCGCGCCCGGCGCCACGCCGCCGGTGCCTGCCGCGATGCCCGCGACGTGCGAGCCGTGGTCGCACAGGTTCACGCCGTCGAGCAGGCAGTTGGGGGTCGTCGCGTCCGCCGCGTTCCCGTCCCTCTGCTCGTTCATGCCGTTCGGGCAGAGCGAGACGACGCCGCTGTCCTCCGTGGCGGAGAAGCACGCCTGGGCCACGATCCGGCCCTGGAACCACGGGTGGTCGACGTCGATGCCGGTGTCGAGCACGGCCACCACCTGGCCGGCCCCGGTGTTGCCACCTGCGTGCACCTTGTCGGCGCCGATCAGGGAGAGGCTCGGGGCGACCTCGGCCGGCGTGTACGTCCGGTCGCGGTGGATGGAGGAGACCCGCGGGTCCTCGGCGAGTTTGGCCAGCTCCTCCGCCGTCCCCTCCACGACCATGAACGACTGGCTCTGCGGCTGCAGCACCACGTCCACGCTCTCGGCCGCGGCCTGCGTGGCCACGGGCGCGGTCTCGGCCGGGCCGGTCAGCTCGACGATGGCCCGCTCGGTGCCGCCGTCGACGCCTAAGCCGTCCTCGACCTTGCTCTCAGGGTCGGCGGGAGCCTCCGCGGGAGGGGTCTCCTCCGCCGGGGGCTGTTCCGCCGGGGGCTGTTCCGTCGGGGTCTGCGTCACGCCCGGCGCCGGTGTCGCGGCCGGGTCCTCCGCGTAGGCGGGACCCGAAAGCGGCAGCAGGGCCAGGGCGATCGTGCTGACGATCAGGGGGCGGAATCGCACGCGTCCTCCGAGGGGGATGATCTCGGAGTTTAGGGCGATTTGCCCCAGAGGCACAGGCCCCCAGGGGGTTTCTCACCGAACTTTCAGCGGGTGCACCTCAATCGTTCAGCCGGTTCCCCTCGTGCGTGAGCCACACCGCGCCCAGCGGCGGCACCCGCAACGTCGTCGAGTACGGCAGCCCGTGCCACGGCTCGGCCTCCGCCTCGACCGCCCCGAGGTTGCCGACGCCGCTGCCCCAGTAATCGTAGGCGTCCGTGTTGACCGCCTCCGACCACCGGCCCGCGTACGGGAGCCCGAGCCGGTAGCTCTCGTGCGGCCCGCCGCTGAAGTTCACCACGCACGCCACCGCCGACCCGTCGTTGGCGTAGCGCACGAACGAGAGCGTGTTGCCCGAGGCGTCGTCGGCGTCGATCCACCGGAAGCCCTCGGGCCTGGAGTCCTGCTCCCACAGCGCCGGGGTGTCGCGGTAGAGCCGGTTCAGGTCGCGGACCAGCCGCTGCACGCCCTGGTGCCCGTCGAACTCCAGCACCCACCAGTCGAGCCCGCGGCTCTCCGACCACTCCGAGCCCTGGCCGAACTCGCCGCCCATGAACAGCAGTTGCTTGCCCGGATGCGCCCACATGAACGCCAGCAACGCCCGCAGCTGCGCGAACCGCTGCCACTCGTCGCCCGGCATCTTGCCCAGCAGCGAGCCCTTGCCGTGCACGACCTCGTCGTGGGACAGCGGCAGCACGTAGTTCTCCGAGTACGCGTACAGCAGCGAGAACGTCATCTCGTGGTGGTGGTACTGGCGGAAGATCGGCTCGTGGTGCAGGTACTTGAGCGTGTCGTGCATCCAGCCCATGTTCCACTTGAACCCGAACCCGAGCCCGCCCAGATGCACCGGCCGCGAGACCCCGGGCCAGGCCGTCGACTCCTCGGCCACGGTCGTGATGCCGGGCGCCTCCCGGTAGCAGACCGAGTTCATCTCCTTGAGGAACTCGACCGCGTCCAGGTTCTCCCTGCCGCCGTACACGTTGGGCGTCCACTCGCCCTCGCGCCGCGAGTAGTCGAGGTAGAGCATCGAGGCCACCGCGTCCACCCGCAGGCCGTCGATGTGGAACTCCTTCAGCCAGAACAGCGCGTTGGCCACCAGGAAGTTCTTCACCTCCCTGCGGCCGAAGTCGAACACGTAGGTGCCCCAGTCGGGGTGCTCGCCCCTGGCCGGGTCGGCGTGCTCGTACAGCGGGGTGCCGTCGAAGCGGGCCAGCGCCCAGTCGTCCATCGGGAAGTGCGCGGGCACCCAGTCGAGCAGCACGCCGATGCCGCGCTGGTGCATGCGGTCCACGAAGTGGCGGAACTCGTCGGGCGTGCCGAACCGCGCCGTCGGCGCGTAGTAGGAGGTCACCTGGTAACCCCACGACCCGCCGAACGGGTGCTCGGCCACCGGCAGCAGCTCCACGTGGGTGAAGCCCAGGTCCGCGGCGTACTCGGAGAGCTGGTCGGCCAGCTCCACGTACGACAGCCCCGGCCGCCACGAGCCCAGGTGCACCTCGTAGATGCTCATCGGCCCGTGCTGCGGCTGCCGCTCGCGCCGGTCGACCATCCAGGCGTCGTCCTGCCAGCTGTAGTCGGACTTGTCGATCACCGAGGCCGTCATCGGCGGCACCTCGGTGCGCCTGGCCATCGGGTCGGCCTTGTCGCGCCACACCCCGTCGGCGCCCAGCACCTGGTACTTGTACCGCTGGCCCGCCCCCAGCCCCGGCACGAACAGCTCCCACACGCCCGACCGGCCCAGCGACCGCATCGGGTAGGCGACGCCGTCCCAGTGGTTGAAGTCGCCGACGACCCTGATCCCGCGCGCGTTCGGCGCCCAGACGGCGAACGCCGTGCCCTGGACGTCCTCGTGCTCCATCACACGCGCGCCGAGGACCTCCCACAGCCGCTCGTGCCGCCCCTCGCCGATCAGGTGCAGGTCCACCTCGCCGAGCGTGGGCCAGTGCCGGTACGGGTCCCGGACCTCGTACGGGTCCGCGCCCGCGTACTTGACGCTCAGCGTGTACGCCGGCACCTTGTCCAGCCCGGGGAGCGTCACCTCGAACACCCCGTGGGCCTGGTGTTTCATGTCGTGGGCAGAGCCGTCCTCCAGCACCACCCGCACGCGTTCGGCCAGGGGCCGCAGCGTGCGGAACACCACCCCGCCGGTCACGGGGTGTGCTCCCAGCACGGAGTGGGGGTCGTGGTGCGCACCGCCCGCGAGGCGGTCGAGCTCTGTCCTCATCGGCATGCTCCCAACACTGCCCTAAGATGACCGTCCATCCCAGGCACTGCCCGCTTTCACGGCGACAATCACCGGATGTGCGAAATCCCGGGTTTATCACAAGAGGATGCCGAGGTGGTCTAGAGATCCTTTCCCCGTTCTTGGCTCGACATACTGGTGGGCTGCTCGCGTCCCCTCCCAGAAAGGCGAGCCATGTATCCACCTCCGCCCGGACACCCACCACAGGGATACGCCCCGCCCCCGCCCCCCTTACGCCCGGTCCGCGGTGTCGCGCTGTTCGCGATCGTGGCCCTGGCGTGTGACTCCGTCGTCGGCCTCTGCGCGGCCGGGGTCGGCCTGTGGTACGGCGGGCTCGTGGACCGCATGATCGTGGACCTCGACTCCGTCTCCGACTCGGAGATCGACACCGCCGACCTGATCTACGGGCTGTCCGGCATCGCCGAGTTCATCGTGTACGTGGTCGCCGTCGTCGCGTTCCTGGTCTGGCTGTTCAGGGTGCGTGCCAACGCGGAGCTCCTCTCCCCGGGCGGGCACCGGCGCGGCAAGCCGTGGGTGATCTTCGGCTGGGTGGTGCCGATCGTCAACTTCTGGTTCCCGAAGCAGGTCGTGGACGACATCTGGTACGCCTCCACGCGCGACGGCTCCGCGTCCAAGGGGCTGATCGACGCCTGGTGGGCGGCCTGGCTCGTGGGCAGCCTGGTGAGCAACTTCGCCGGGCGGCTGCTGTTCCGGGCCGAGGACCTGGAGACCCTGGCGGCGGCCGCGCGGTTCGACACGGTGAGCATCGGGCTGATGCTGGTCGCGGCGGTGCTGGCGATCGGCGTCATCCGCAGGATCAGCAGCGCCCAGGAACAGCACCTCCAGGCCACGTCCGCCGCGCCGGCCGCCCACGGCGGCTACCCGGCGTACTGACGGGCGCGCGTGGATCGCCCGGCCTGCTGGCGGGCGCGCGGTGATCACTCGGCGGGGCTGACCGGCAGCGCGGTGATCACCCGGCGGGCTGACGCCTGCCGGGTTGCGGCTCCGGGGAGATGACGGTCTCCAGTGGGAGGGTCGCGCCGGCGCTCATGGCCGCCGCGAGGGCGTCCGCTCCCGCCGCCCGCCGTACCGCCGCCGTGATGCGCTCGACGTCGCCCCGCTCGCCCTCGGGCAGCGGGGCGCCCACCGACTCCCGCAGCGCCGCCGCCTTGCCCAGCAGCCGCCCGGCCTGCTCGGGCCGCCCGTCGAGCGCGAGCGCGCCCGACAGCCCCTCCAGGGCCAGCGCGACGGCCCGCGGGTCGCCCACCTTGCGGGCCACGGCCAGCCCCTGGCGATGCAGGTCCAGCGCGCCCGCCGCGTCGCCGCGCTGCTCGGCCACGAACCCCAGCTCGGCCAGGATCAGAGCAGCGCCCGGATCGCCCGACACGTCCTCGACCCAGCCCAGCCAGGCGCGCAACCGCCGCTCCGCCTCGTCCAGCCGCCCCTGCCTGCGCGCGCTGAGCGCCAGGCCCAGCTCGGCGAACTCCTCGGCGGGCCGGTTCGACTGCGCCACCGCGAGGCTCCTGGCCCGCTCGTGGTAGTCGTCGGCCCGTACGTGGTCGCCGGTCAGCATGGCGATCCTGCCCAGCCGCGACAGCGCCTCCGACACCGAGCTCCACAACCCGAGCTCCTCGGCCATCGCCAGCACCTCCAGGCGCAGCGCCGCGGCCCGCCCGTAGTCGCCGGTGATCTCGGCCAGCGTGCCGAGGTTCTCCGTGGCCCGCAGCTCGCCCCACCGGTCGCCGATCCCGCGGAACAGTCCCTGTGCCCGCTCCGCGCTGTCCCGCAGCGCCGTCAGGTCGCCGCGCATGGCGGCGTACCTGCCCATAAGGGTGAGCGCGGCGGCCGTGCCCCAGTCGTCGCCGAGCCGGCGGAACTCCGCCAGCGCCGTCGTCACCAGCTCGTGGCTCGCCGACAGGTCCTCGTAGCCGAACAGGGCGAACCCGGCGAACCACCGCGCCCGGGCCCGCGCCCACGGGTCCTCGATGGCCTCGAACAGCGTGCTGTCCGGCCGTACGAGGCGGCCCGCGAGCATCTCGAACCCGGCCAGCCACACCCCGGCCCGCGCCGTGGCCGGGTCTCCGGGCGGCGCCATGGACAGGGCCGACTCAAGGGCGCGGCGGGCCTCGCCCAGCCTGCCGCGCAGCACCCAGTACCAGGCCAGGTTGTTCACCAGTGCCAGCGCCTGGTCCGCCGCGTTCATGCGGACCGCTGTCTCCAGGGCCGTTCTGAGGTTGGCGGCCTCGGCGTCGAGCCGGGCGAGTGCGTCGCGCTGGCCGGGCCCGCGCAGGGCGGGCTCCAGCTGCGCGGTCAGGGCGGCGTAGTGGTGGACGTGCCTGAGGCGTACGTCGTCCAGCTCGCCGGCCTCCCGCAGCCGCTCCTGGCAGTACGCGGCCACCGACTCCAGCAGGCGATAACGCGGCCCCGCGGTCGTGCGTACCACGAGGGAGCGGTCCACCAGGCGGGCCAGCAGGCCGAGCACGTCCAGGCCCGGCTCGGCGCAGACGTGCTCGGCCGCCTCCAGCGTGCAGCCGTCGGCGTGCACGGCCAGTCGCCGCAGCACCACCCGCTCGGGCTCCGTCAGCAGCTCCCAGCTCCAGTCGATCATCGCGCGCAGCGTTCGCTGCCTGGCCGGGGCGCCGCGCAGGCCGGAGGCGAGCAGCCGGAACCGGTCGTCGAGGCGGTCGGCGAGCTGTCGCGGGGTCAGCGCGCGCATCCTCGTGGCCGCCAGCTCCAGGGCCAGCGGGATGCCGTCGAGCCGCTCGCAGATCTCCGCGACGTCGCCGTCGGGCTCGATCCCGGCCCGTACGGTGAACAGCTCCATCGCCGCCTCCAGCCCCAGCGGCGGCACGCTCCACAGGGCCTCGCCCTCGATCCGCAGCGACTCCTGGCCGGTCGCCAGCACGCGCAGCCCGGGGGCGGCGCGCAGCAACCGGGCGGCCAGCGTGGCGACCTGCTCGACCACGTGCTCGCAGTTGTCCAGCACCAGCAACGTCGGCCGGGCCGCGAGGACGCCGGGCAGGCGGTCCATGATGCAGCCCGCCGCGTCGTCACGCAGGCCCAGCACGGCCGCGATCGCCTCGGCCACCTCCACGACCTGCGCCCCGGCCCCGAGCGAGGCCAGCTCCACCAGCCACACCCCGCCCTCGAAGCGCTGGGCGGCGTCCGGTGTCACCTCGGCGCCCGCCGTCCAGCCGCTCGCGGCGGCCAGCGCGAGGCGGGTCTTGCCCACGCCGCCCGGGCCCGTGAGCGTGACGAGCCGGTTGGCGCGCAGCAGCGCGCGTACCTCGGCCACCGCCTCGTCCCGTCCGACCAGCGCCGTCAGCGGCGCGGGCAGGTTCGTACGGGGCCGCGCGGCGGGCGCCTCCAGCGCGGGGTCCTGCTCCAGGATCGCCTGGTGCAGCGCCGCCAGCTCCGGCCCGGGGTCCAGCCCGAGCTCGTCGGCGAGCCGCCGCCGCAGGTCCCCGTAGCCGGCCAGCGCCTCGCCCTGCCGCCCGGCCCGGTACAGGGCCCGCATCTGCACGGCCCGCAGCCGCTCCCGCAGCGGATGGTCGGCCACCAGGTCGGCCAGCTCGGCGGCGAGCGGCCCGTGCTCGCCGAGCGCGAGCCGCGTCTCGGCCAGCTCCTCCAGGGCGACCAGCCGCTGCTCGTCCAGCCGTGCCACCACCGCCCTGGCGAACGGCTCGTCGGCGAATTCGGCGTACGCGCCGCCCCGCCACAACCCCAGCGCCTCGCGCAGCAGCGCCGCCCGCGCGTCGAGGTCGCCGGTGCGCCGGGCGCGCAGGAGCAGCGACTCGAACAGCCCGGCGTCCACGGACTCGGGCTCGGCCCGCAGCACGTACCCCGGCGCCCGGTACGCCACCAGCTCCCGGTCGCCCAGCACCCGCCGCAGCTGCGACACCTTCACCCGCAGCGCCGCCGCGGCGTCGGCGGGTGGCCGGTCGCCCCACAGGTCCTCGATCAGCCGGTCGGCGGAGACCGTACGGCCCGCCTGGATCAGCAGCCCCGCCAGCAGCGCCCTGACCTTGACCTCGGGCACCCGGACCGGCCGGCCGTCCGGCGTCCACACAGCGAGCGGGCCAAGCACCCCGAACCGCATCAAGCCCCCCATAACCAACTCCGAATGCGACCATAACCGCCCGCGAGCAGGGTGGTCGCAGAGACAACCCTCACTCGTAAGGAACACCGAAATGTCGGAAAATATCTCCGTGCTCGGCCTCGGGCTCATGGGCACCGCGCTCGCCGAGAGCCTCCTGGCCGCCGGGCACCAGGTGACGGTCTGGAACCGTACGCCGGCCAAGGCCGAGCCCCTGCTCGCCAGGGGTGCCAAGCAGGCGGCCACCCCCGAGGAGGCCGTCGCGGCGAGCCCGCTGGTGATCGTCTGCCTGCTCGACTACCCGTCCGTGACGTCCACGCTGGCGGGAACGCCGCTGCCGGGCCGGGTCGTCGCCAACCTCACCACCGGCCGCCCCGCCGAGGCCCGCGAGCTGGCGGCGTGGGTGGCCGAGCGCGGCGGCGAGTACCTGGACGGCGGCATCATGGCCGTCCCCCAGATGATCGCCCGGCCCGGCGCGCTCATCCTCTACAGCGGCTCCCAGCCGGCCTTCGACCGGCACGAGGGCGCGCTGTCCGCCATGGCGGAGGCTCGCTTCACCGGCACCGACCCCGGCATGGCGCCGCTGCTCGACCTGGCCATGCTGACCGGCATGTACGGCCAGATCGCCGGCCTGCTGGAGGCCGCCGCGCTGGTCAGGTCGGCCGGTTACCCGCTCACGGAGTTCGTGTCGTCGCTGCTGGTGCCCTGGCTGAACGCGATGGCCGCGCAGCAGCCCCTGTGGGCCGAGAAGATGGCGTCGGGCGACCACAGCACCGAGGTCTCCAACCTGGAGATCAACCGGGCGGGCGTGGAGAACCTGGTGCGGGCCTTCCGCGAGCAGGGCGTCAAGCCGGACCTGCTGCTGCCGCTGAAGGCCGTCATCGACCAGCGCACCGCCAGGGGGCTGGGCCACGAGGGGCTGTCGGGTCTGATCGAGGAGCTCTAGCGGGTTCTGGCGGGTTCCAGCGGGTTCTAGCGAGGCCGGAAGGCGGCGAGCGGGATCGGGATCCAGGAGGGCCGGTTGCGGGCCTCGTACACGACCTCGTAGACCGCCTTCGACAGCTCGAACGCCCGCAGCAGCGCCGCGTCCGCCGGGGAGATGACGCCGCCGCCCTCGGTGTAGCCGTCGAGGAAGGCGGCCCGGTTGCGGTCGGCCCACTCCTGGGCCCTGGGCTCCAGCTCCTCGGCCTGGGCATGGCCGGCCAGCAGGTGCCTGGCCGCGTAGTCGAACGAGCGCAGCATGCCCGCCACGTCCCGCAGCGGCGAGTACAGCGCCCGCCGTTCGGCCAGCGGCTGGCCCGGCTCGCCCTCGAAGTCGAGGATGACCCAGTCGGTCGGCGTGCGCATCACCTGCCCGAGGTGGTAGTCGCCGTGAACGCGTTGCACAGGCACCTCGCTGGTGAGCAGCTCTACCTGGTGGTAGGCGGCCTCGATGGCGCTCACATGCTCGCGCAGCTCGGGCACCTCGGCCACGGCCCGCCCCAGCCGGCGCCTGAAACCCTCGGCCATGCGTTTGACCTCGTGGATCTCCACGATGCTCGTGGGGAAGGCGGCGGCCAGCTCGTGGTGCACGCGGGCGGTGGCGCTGCCCAGCCGTACCGCCTCGGCGGCGAAGTCGCCGCCCGCCTCGGCCGCCGGCAGCTCGGGCAGCGACGCGTACAGGTCGCGGACGCTGGCCAGCGCGAGGTCCCAGCCGTCGTTGGCGGGGGTCAGGAACTCCTGCATGATGGCCAGCGTCGTGTTGGTGCCGTCGAGGTCGGTCTCGATCCACCCGTACGGCTGCGCGATGTGCGGCGCGTTCCTGCCGGCCAGCGCGGTGATGATCTCCAGCTCGGGGTTCACCCCGGGGATGAGCCGGCGGAAGAGCTTGCAGATGTAGGAGTCCCCGTACACCAGCGAGGTGTTCGACTGCTCGGCCCCGAGTACGAGGCTGCGCGGGGTGGTGTCGATGGTGACGCCGGGCACGTGCCGCATGCGCAGGCCGCTGCGGGTCTCGTCGCGGGCCATGCCGTCGAGCAGCCAGCCCGTGCGCTCGCTGTCGTGCAGGGCGTCGTAGAGGTAGCCGTCGCCGATGGTGCCGACGAGGGCGTGGGTGAGGCGGTCGGGCAGCTCGTCCCGCTCGCCCAGCAGGACCTGGTACCGGTCCCGCGAGCCCTCCTGCCAGACGGCGACGATCAGGTGCCTCAGCCCGGGTGTCAGCTCGACGTCCGAATCGATCGACAACTCGTCGATCGGGCGCCCCTTGCCGCCGAACCAACGTTGGCGGCTGATCCATGCGGCAAGGAGCTCGTCAAGCACGGCTTACTCCTCCTGGGTGATGGCCGGCGGGAGTGTGAACCAATAGAACCCATGCCCGGGAAGCGTCAAAAGATACGGAAGTTCGCCAATTGCCGGAAATGGTACGCCTCCCATGGTTTCCACGGGGGAGACGCCGACGAACCTGCGCAGGTCGAGCTCGACCGGTTGCGGGAATCGTGACAGGTTGTTCACGCAGAGCATCCGGTCGTCGCCCAGCTCCCTGACGAAGGCGAGCACGCTGGGGTTGGAGGAGTTCAGCTCCGCGTAGCCGCCCAGCCCGAAGACCGGGTGCCGCTTGCGGATCTCGATCATGCGCCGCGTCCAGTGCAGCAGCGAGCCGGCGTTCTTCTGCTGGGCCTCGACGTTGATGGCCTGGTAGCCGTAGATCGGGTCCATGATCACCGGCAGGTAGAGGCGGCCGGGGTCGCAGTCGGAGAAGCCGGCGTTGCGGTCGGGGTCCCACTGCATGGGGGTGCGCACGCCGTCGCGGTCGCCGAGCCAGATGTTGTCGCCCATGCCGATCTCGTCGCCGTAGTAGAGCACGGGGGAGCCGGGCAGCGACAGGAGCAGGGCGGTGAACAGCTCGATCTGGTTGCGGTCGTTCTCCAGCAGGGGCGCCAGGCGGCGGCGGATGCCGACGTTGGCCCGCATGCGGGGGTCCTTGGCGTACTCGGTGTACATGTAGTCGCGTTCCTCGTCCGTGACCATCTCGAGCGTCAGCTCGTCGTGGTTGCGCAGGAAGATGCCCCACTGGCAGTGCTCGGGGATCTTGGGCGTCTGGGCGAGGATCTCGGAGATGGGGTAGCGCGACTCCCTGCGCACGGCCATGAAGATGCGCGGCATCAGCGGGAAGTGGAAGGCCATGTGGCACTCGTCGCCGCCGCCGACCGGGTCGCCGAAGTACTCCACGACGTCCGAGGGCCACTGGTTCGCCTCGGCCAGCAGCACCCGGTCGGGGAAGAGGCGGTCCACCTCGGCCCTGGTCCGCTTGAGGTACTCGTGCGTCTTCGGCAGGTTCTCGCAGTTGGTGCCCTCCTCCTCGAAGAGGTACGGCACCGCGTCCAGCCGGAACCCGTCGATGCCGAGGTCCAGCCAGAACCGCAGCACCTCCAGCATCGCCTCCTGGACGTCCGGGTTCTCGTAGTTGAGGTCGGGCTGGTGGTGGAAGAAGCGGTGCCAGTAGTACTGGCCGCGCACGGGGTCGTAGGTCCAGTTGGACGTCTCGGTGTCGATGAAGATGATCCGGGCGTCCTGGTACTTCTCATCGGTGTCCGACCACACGTAGAAGTCGCCGAACGGGCCCTCGGGGTCGTGCCGGGAGGCCTGGAACCACGGGTGCGCGTCGCTGGTGTGGTTCATGACGAGGTCGGCGATGACGCGCATGCCCCGCTTGTGCGCCTCGTCGACCAGCTTCACGAAGTCTCCGAGGTCGCCGAACTCGGGGAGGATCTTCATGAAGTCCGCGATGTCGTAGCCGCCGTCACGCAGCGGCGACTCGTACAGCGGGAGCAGCCAGAGGCAGTCGACGCCCAGCCACTGCAGGTAGTCGAGCTTGCTGATGAGCCCCCTGACGTCGCCTGTCCCGTCGCCGTTGGAGTCGGCGAAGCCCCGGATCAGGACCTCGTAGAAAACCGCGCGCTTGTACCAGTAGGGGTCGCGCGGCTTTTCCTCGTCAAAGGTGTTGGGAATGGGTGTTGAGCTCATGAGTCGCCCCGCAGGAGGCTCATGAGGGAGGCGCTAACACACAATTGAAGACTCCCCGCTGAATTCAGTTTCTACCGTGGCGCGGCTCGTACGGTGAGAATGTGGGCAGGCTGGATGTGAGGGTCGAGGCGCACGTAGTTGCTCTGCCGCCAGCGGTACGACTCGCCCGACAGCTCGTCGTCGACGACGAACTCGGCGTTCCAGTCGAGGCCGAGGGCGGGCAGGTCAAGGTCGACCGTCGCCTCGTGGGTGTGGTGCGGATCAAGGTTGATGACCGCCAGAACGACGTCGCCCAGCCCGTGCCTTCGTGTGGCCGTGTCATAGGCGCCCGGGAGTCGTTTGGAGAAGCAGACGATGTCCGCCTGGTCGACCCTGTGGAACCGTAGATTACGCAATTCCTGGAGCGCCGGATGCGCTCTTCGGAACAAATTCAGGTGCGTGATGAAGGGAGCCAGGCTCCGTCCCTCACGTTCAGCCGCAGCCCAGTCGCGCGGTTTGTATTGATATTTCTCGCTATCGAGGTATTCCTCGCTACCCGGGCGTACCGGGACATTTTCCCCGAGTTCATACCCCGAATAGACGCCCCAGGTGGGCGAGGCGAGCGCCGCCAGGACGGCCCTGATCTTGAACGCGGGCACGCCGCCGTGCTGCAGGAACTCGTGCAGGATGTCCGGCGTGTTCACGAACAGGTTCGGCCGCAGATAGCAGGAGGTCTCGTGGGCGAGCTCGGTCAGATAGGTCTCCACATCGTATTTGGAGTTCTTCCAGGTGTAATACGTATATGACTGGTGGAAGCCGGTCTTGGCCAGCGCGCGCATCATCGCCGGCCGGGTGAACGCCTCCGACAGGAAGATCACGTCGGGGTCGGTGCGGTGGATGTCGGCCAGCATCCGCTCCCAGAAGGCCACCGGCTTGGTGTGCGGGTTGTCCACCCTGAAGATGCGCACCCCGTGGTCCATCCAGTGCCGCAGCACCCGCCTGACCTCGGTGTAGACGCCCTCCGGGTCCTTGTCGAAGTTGACCGGGTAGATGTCCTGATACTTCTTCGGCGGGTTCTCCGCGTACGCGATCGACCCGTCCGCCCTGACCGTGAACCACTCGGGGTGCTCCTTGACCCACGGGTGGTCGGGGGAGCACTGCAGGGCGAAGTCCAGGGCGATCTCCATGCCGAGCTCCCTGGCCCGGCCGACGAACTCGTCGAAGTCCTCGATCGTGCCGAGGTCGGGGTGGACCGCGTCGTGGCCGCCGTCCTCGGAGCCGATCGCCCACGGCGAGCCGGGCTCGTCGGGCTCGGGGCTGAGCGTGTTGTTGCGGCCCTTGCGGTACGTGGTGCCGATCGGGTGGATGGGCGGCAGGTAGACGACGTCGAAGCCCATCTTGGCGATGGCGGGCAGCCGCTTCGCCGCTGTCTGGAAATTTCCGGACTTGGAGATGCCGAGCTCGTTGACCACCGCGCCTTCCGAGCGGGGGAAGAACTCGTACCAGGAGCCGTAGAGCGCCCTGCGCCGGTCCACCCTGACCTTGTGGGACTTCGACCTGGTCACCAGCTCCCGGAACGGGTGCGCGTCCAGCAGCGCCGCCGTCTCGGGGAGCTGGGCGATCGAGAGCCTGGCCCGGGGGTCGAGGTCCTGGTCGCGCAGGGTGGCGGAGATCGACAGCAGCGCGGCGCGGTGGCCGCAGGCGCTGTCGCCGTTGCCGTTCTGCTTGCGCGTGCCGTTCTGCCTGGGCGCGTCGCTCGCGCCGTTGGGGCAGTCGGCGGCGCGCACGGCCTTGGCGGCGCGCTCGAACAGCCGCGCGCCCTCCTCGCACATGAGATCGACGTCCATGCCGCGCGGGATCTTGATCTCGGCGTCATGCAGCCAGGTGCTGATCGGGTCGCTCCACGCCTCCACGCGGAACAGCCAGTCGCCCTCGGCGGGCAGGCTCACGTCCACGCCCCACCGGTCGGTGCCGGGGGCGAGCTCGCGCATGGGTTTCAGGCGGCCTCGCCTGCCGTCGGGAGTGGTGAGCACCACGCCCGCGGCCACGGCGTCGTGGCCCTCTCTGAAAACGGTCGCCGAGACCTGGAAGGTCTCGCCGGCGACCGCCTTGGCGGGCCATTGCCCGCAGTCGACGACGGGGGAGATGTCCGTGATGGGAATTCGTCCGATCATCGCATTCGAGAGTTTGCGGCGGCACTCCCGGTGCCGCCGGAGGCTTCCCTGGCAGGATCGATCCTTGCATGTAAATTGTGGACAGCAGCGGATAGACCTCCCGTCGGTGTGTACGGGAGAGCCCAACAACCTGGAAAGTTGCCCCAATAGTCCCTCTTCATGCTTGTTCCCGGAAGGGGTTTGAACGGCCTTCATGAGGGTGAAGGACTCAGAGGTCCCTCCTAGCCCGTAGGGTGCAGAAACGTGAGAGCTATCCGCCGGTTTACCGTCCGCACCGTCCTACCCGCGGAGCTGGCCGCCCTCGGCGAGCTCGTCCACAATCTCCGGTGGTCCTGGCACCCGGAGACGATGGACCTCTTCGCGGAGGTGGACGCCGCCCTGTGGGAACAGGTCGGGCACGATCCCGTCGCGCTGCTCGGCGCCGTCACGCCGGCCAGGCTGAGCGAGCTGGCGGCCGACCGCCGCTTCCTGCGCCGCCTCGCCGACGCCGCCGACGACCTGCGCGAGTACATGACGTCCGCGCGGTGGTACCAGACGCTGCCCGAGGGCGCGCGGGCCATCGCGTACTTCTCCCCCGAGTACGGCATCGCCGCCGCGCTGCCGCAGTACTCCGGAGGTCTCGGCATCCTGGCGGGAGACCACCTCAAGGCGGCCAGCGACCTGGGCGTGCCGATCCTCGCGGTCGGACTGCTCTACCGCCACGGCTACTTCACCCAGTCGTTGTCGCCAGAGGGCTGGCAGCTCGAGCACTACCCGTCGCTCGACGCGGGCGGCCTGCCGCTGAGCCTGCTCAAGGACGTAGAGGGCACGCCCGTCAAGATCCGCCTGGCCCTGCCCGACGACCGGGTGCTGCACGCGCAGGTGTGGGTGGCGCAGGTCGGGCGGGTCCCGCTGCTGCTGCTCGACTCCGACGTGGCCGACAACGACACCGCCGCGCGCGACATCACCGACCGCCTCTACGGCGGCGGCACCGACCACCGGCTCATGCAGGAGCTGCTGCTCGGCGTCGGCGGCGTGCGCGCGATCAGGGCCTACTGCAAGATCACCGGCCATGCCGAGCCCGAGGTCTTCCACACCAACGAGGGCCACGCCGGCTTCCTCGGCCTGGAGCGCATCCGCGAGCTGACCGAGGCCCGCATGACGTTCGACGAGGCGCTGGAGGCGGTGCGCGCGGGCACGGTGTTCACCACGCACACGCCCGTCCCCGCCGGCATCGACCGGTTCCCCGTCGACATGATCGCGCGGCACTTCGGCGGCGCCAACGCCTGGCCGACGGTGCCGGTGGAGCGCATCCTCGCGCTGGGCGCCGAATCCGACCCCGGGCGGTTCAACATGGCCGTCATGGGCATGCGGCTGGCCCAGCGGGTCAACGGGGTGTCCCAGCTGCACGGCGAGGTCAGCCGGGAGATGTTCAAGAATCTTTGGCCGGGATTCGACCTCGACGAGGTGCCGATCGGCTCGATCACCAACGGCGTGCACGCGCCCACCTGGGTTGGCAGGGAGCTCATGGAGCTCGCCGGGCGCGAGGTGCCCTCCCTGCTGGAGCGGGCCCGCGGCTGGGACGCCATCCAGAAGATCTCCGACGCCGACATCTGGGAGATCCGCGGCGTGCTGCGCGGGCGGCTCGTCGAGGGGGCCAGGGCGCGGCTGCGCAGGTCGTGGCGCGAGCGCGGGGCCTCCGACGCCGAGCTGGGCTGGATCGACGACGCGCTCGACCCGGGGGTGCTGACGATCGGGTTCGCCCGGCGGGTGCCGTCGTACAAGCGGCTCACGCTCATGCTGCGCGACCCCGAACGGCTCACCGAGCTGCTGCTCGACCCCGACAAGCCCGTGCAGATCGTCATCGCGGGCAAGGCCCACCCCGCCGACGAGGGCGGCAAGAAGCTCATCCAGCAGATCGTCAAGTTCGCCGACCGCACCGACGTGCGGCACCGGATCGTCTTCCTGCCCGACTACGACATGACGCTCGGCCAGCTCATGGTCCAGGGCTGCGACGTGTGGCTGAACAACCCGCTGCGCCCCCTGGAGGCGTCCGGCACGTCCGGCATGAAGTCCGCGCTGAACGGCGGTCTCAACCTGTCGATCCGCGACGGCTGGTGGGACGAGTGGTACGACGGCACCAACGGCTGGGCCATCCCCACCGCCGACGGGGTGAGCGACCCCGACCGGCGCGACGAGCTGGAGGCCGCCGCCCTGTACGACCTGATCGAGCACGAGGTGTCCGACCGGTTCTACGACCGGGCGCTCGACGGCCTGCCGCGGCGCTGGATGGAGATGGTCAAGCACACGCTGACCTCACTCGGGCCGAAGTTGCTGGCCGGCCGCATGCTGCGCGACTACGTCGTCGGCCTGTACAACCCGGCCGCCGCCGCGGCCCGCGCCCTGAGCGCCGACGCCTACTCTCCCGCCAAGGCGTTCGCCGCCTGGCGCGTGCGGGTCACCAGGGCCTGGCCCGGGGTGCGGGTGGAGCATGTGGAGGCCGCGGGCGTGGGCGACACCCCCGAGGTCGGCGCCGCCATCGAGCTGCACGCCACGATCGCGCTCGGCGACCTGGAGCCGGACGACGTGCTGGTGGAGGCCGCGCACGGCAAGGTGGGCCCGCACGACGAGCTCGTCCACCCCTCGTACACGAAGCTGATCGTGCGCTCGGTGGACGACGACGGCCGCGCCCACTACACCGGCGCGGTCCCGCTCGACCGCACGGGCGCCTTCGGCTACACGGTCCGCGTGGTCCCGTCCCACCCGCTGCTCGCCACCCCGGCCGAGCTGGGCCTGATCGCCGTCCCCGAGGAGCCGGCGGGCATGACGAACGGCACGCTGCGCTGAGCGACGGTCACGACCGTACGGCGTGAGCGGATGCGTGGGTTACGGCGAGCGCGGCGGGTCTCCGACACGCATGACGGCGGCGGCCCGTGGGGGTTCACACATGGCTTGTGAGGGTTTTGACAGGTCGTGGTGGAAAAATGGCCGCGCTCGCGTTTCGGATTATGGCGGCATAATCGGTCCGTGGACGACAGTGGGAACGGCGTGCGCGCCGACACTCTTGTGGCCACGGTCCGCGGTGTGCTGCCGTCCCTGACGCCTGCCGCCCAGACCGTCGCCCGCCTCATCCTGGAGGACCCCGCGACGGTGGCCAGGAGCACCATCACGGAGCTCTCCGCCGCCTCGGGCACCAGCGAGGCCACGATCGTACGCACAGCGAGGCTGCTCGGCTTCGCCGGATATCCACAGCTCAGGCTGGCGCTGGCGGCGGCGGCCGCGCAGCCCGACCGGCTCGTGCCGGGCGACCTGGCCCCCGACGACCCCCTGTCGGAGGTCATCCAGAAGGTGGCGCGGGCCGAGTCGGAGGCGATCAACGACACCGTCGCCCAGCTCACCTCCGAGCGGCTCGGCCTGGTCGTGGACGCCATCGTCGGCGCCAGGCGGATCGACGCCTTCGGGGTCGGCGCCTCCGGCCTGGTGGCCGAGGACGTCGCGCAGAAGCTGCTGCGCATCGGCCTGTCCAGCCACGCCTTCCAGGACGCCCACCTGGCGCTGACCAGCGCGGTGCTGCTGCGCAAGGGCGACGTCGCCATCGGCATCAGCACCTCGGGCGAGACCCCCGACGTGATCGAGCCGCTGAGCCGGGCCAAGGAGGCGGGGGCCACCACGGTCGCCATCACGAACAACCCGCGTTCGTCCATCGCGGAGCTGGCCGAGCACGTGCTGATCTCGGCCGGGCGCGAGACGGAGTTCCGTCCCGGCGCCCTGGCCAGCCGGATCAGCCAGCTCCTCGTGGTCGACTGCGTGTTCGTCGGCGTCGCCCAGCGCACGTTCGACTCCTCTCAGGAGGCGCTGGCGAGCACCAGGCGCGCCGTCAAGGAGTTCACCCGGAGAACGTCACCTGCACGTCGTCAGCCTTGACGAACATCACGCGGTGCCCGAACTGGATCTCCAGGTACTTCGTCCTGCCCCGGACCACCTGGTGGTCCTCCAGATTGAACGTGACCGCGCGGTAGTACTCCGTGGCGGCCGGGCCCGCGAGCGTGTACTTCTCTCCGGCGGAGAACGTGTACTGCAGCGGCGTCACCGCCTGGTACGGGATGCCCTCCGGGTACGCCTCCTGCTCGGGGTACGCCCTGCCGTACACCGGGACGGTCGCCTTGCCCGGCTTCGGCGTGACCACCAGCCCCATGGACGGCACCGCGGTCGGCGCGGCGGCCGGGTTGTGGAACCAGGCCTTCTGGCCGAGGTACCAGATGGCCGTCCAGTCGCCCTGCCGGTCGGCCACGGCGTAGCGCTGGCCGGTGCTGGCCCGGGCGCTGTGGTCGTAGACGCTGTAGAGGGAGTCGCCGGTCGGGTGCTTGCCGATGTCCTTGACCAGCGGCGCGTCCGCGCGGGGCTCGGTACGCAGCCAGACGGTGCCGGCGGGCAGCGGCGGGCAGGCGGCCTCGGGGTTCTTGCGGTCGCAGCCGTAGAAGTAGGGCTTGTTCGTGGCGAAGTCCGGCTTGATCATGACCGAGCCCGCGCGGGGGCCGCCGAAGGCGTGCAGAGGGGCGCCCATGAGCTGGAAGTAGTGCGCCCAGTCCCAGAACGGCCCCGGGTCCTCGTGCATGCCGCGCACGGTCGTCGGCAGGGTGCCGGGGACGTTGTCGTGGCCCAGGATGTGGGCGCGGTCCAGCGGCACGGCGTGCTTGAGCGCCAGGTAGCGGACCAGGCGGGCGCTCGACCGGTACATCGCCTCGGTGTACCAGGTCCCGCCCTCGGCGAGGAAGCCCTCGTGTTCGAGGCCGATGGACTTGGCGTTGACGTACCAGTTGCCGGCCTGCCAGCCGACGTCCTTGGTCTTGATGTGCTGGGCGATGTGGCCGTCGGACGAGCGGATGGAGTAGTGCCAGCTCGCGCCGTAGTTCGGGTCCTGGTTGAGGCGGATGGACGGGAGGAAATATCCCTCCATGTCGTGGATGATGATGTAGTCGACCTTCTGGCTGAACGGGCGGTTCGCCAGGTCGTAGTGGCCGTAGTCGTTGTCCGGCAGCTCCTGGTAGGCGGCCGGGATCCACTCGCAGGAGATCGAGGCGGGGCACTCCACGCCGTCGGGGCGTGACGGGCGCAGGCCGAGCTTCTCCAGCCACTTCTCGATCTTCTCCAGGCCGGGCACGGCCGGGAGCGCGATCCGCTCGCCGTCGTCGGTGGTCCGGGTGACGCCCTGCTCGATCACCGAGAACACCTCGTCGGCGAAGAACCTGGCCGCCCCGGCCTCCTCGGCGCCCGAATAGCGGGCGACGGCGCCGTACCACTCGCCGGGGTCGTCGCTGAGCGGCGCGCCGAGCGCCTTCTGGTAGTCGGCCAGCAGCGCCGCGCCGCCGCGGATGTTGGCGGCGTCGTCGGTGCGCAGCTTCTCGTGGCTCTCACCGGTCAGCGCGGCGGCCCGCTCCATGGTGCGCAGCGAGGCGGGCACGTCGGCCGGCGCCGGCTGCTCGACGGGCGCGGGCAGCGGGCGGCTCTCGTCGCCGCGGGCGTCCTCGGTGCCCTCGTGGTGGTGGTTGCCGGAGGTGAACGCGGCGGCGTCGGTCAGGTGCATGGGCCCGAAGCCGGCGTCGCTGGAGGGCTGCCCGGCGTGGGCGTCCCAGCGGGACTCCAGGTAGGAGACGCCGAGCAGCACGCTCTGCGGCACCTGGAACTCCTCGGCGGCCGCGGCGAACGCCTGCTGCCGGTCGGCGGGCTCCTGGGCGTGAGCGGCGCTGATACTGCTTAACGGGAGTACGGCGACCAGGGAGATCGCCAGTAGTCTGCGCATGGGCACTCCTCGGGACTGGGGGGCGCGTCGTGCAGTTCAGCGTCTCAACATTTTCCTTCGCAGGCGAGATCTTTGCGAAGATATTTTTCAGCCTTTGAGGTCCTAACGGCCGCCGTGCCAGGAGTGCCAGAGCGCCGCGTACGCCCCGCCGGCCGCGACCAGCTCGTCATGCGTCCCCAGCTCCGTGAGCCGCCCGTCCCGCATCACCGCCACCCGGTCCGCGTCGTGCGCGGTCTGCAGCCGGTGGGCGATGGCGATGACCGTACGGCCCCTGAGCACGGCGGCCAGCGCGCGCTCGGTGTGCCGGGCCGTACGCGGGTCCAGCAGCGCGGTCGCCTCGTCGAGGATCAGCGTGTGCGGGTCGGCCAGCACCACGCGGGCCAGCGCCAGTTGCTGGGCCTGGGCGCCGTCCGGGCGGTGGGCGCCGTGGCCCAGGTCGGTGTCCAGGCCGTCGGGGAGGTCGCCGGCCCAGTCCGCGCCCACCGCAGCCAGGGCCGCGCGCAGCTCGGCGTCCGTGGCGGAGGGGGCGGCGATGCGCAGGTTGTCGCGTACGGTGCCGAGGAAGACGTGGTGCTCCTGGGTGACGAGAACGACGCGCTCGCGGAGCTGGGCCGGGTCGAGGCCGGCCACGGGGACGCCGCCGACCGTGACGGAGCCCGCCCTGGGCACGTCCATGCCCGCCAGCAGCCTGCCCAGCGTGGTCTTGCCCGCGCCGGAGGGGCCGACGATAGCCAGCCGCTCGCCTGGGCGTACCCGCAGATCGACCCCGTGCAGGACGTCGGGGCCCCCGTCGTAGGCGAAGCGCACGCCGGAGACCTCGATGCGGTCGTCGGCCGGCACGGGGGAGACCTCGGCGGCCCGTGAGGCCGGGGCCGGCCCCTCCACGCGGGCGAACGAGGCGGTGCTGCTCTGCAGGCGCTCCAGCTGCTCCAGGATGGTGTTGAGCGGCGCGGAGAGCTGGGTCAGGTACAGGGCCGCCGCCACCACCGTGCCCAGCGTCACGGCACTCGGCTCCCGCATCAGCAGCGCCCCGCCGAGCAGCAGGACGGCGGTGACCGGCAGCACGTGCGAGACGTCCACCACCGGGAACAGCACGCTGCGCAGGAACAACGTCCTGAGCCGGGTGCGGCGGCACTCCTCGATCGCGCCCTGGCACGCGTCGATGCGCCGGCGCTCCAGGCGGAGCGCCTCCATCGTCCGGGCGCCGCCGGTGGTCGAGGCCAGCTCCTCCGCGAGCGCCGAGTTCGCGGACCCCTCATCCAGGTACGCCGTCACCGCCCTGCGCAGGTACCACCGGGAGGCGAACCAGATGCCCACCAGCCCGAGCAGCCCGCACGCGCCCAGCCGCAGGTCCAGCACGAAGACGGCGGCCACCACGAACAGCGCCCGCACGGCGGCGATCGCCACGTCCGGCCCCGCGTCACGCAACATGGCCCCGACGGAGGCGACGTCCGTGGTGCCCCGGGTGGTCAGATCACCCGTCCCGGCCCGCTCGACCGCCGACGACGGCAACGCCAGCGCCCGCTCGGTGAACTGCTCCCTGATCCGGGCCAGCGTGCGCTCCCCGAAGCGGTGGCCGACATAGCTCGCGTACCGGGACAGGAGGAGCTGGGCCACGGCGCACACCAGGATGGCCAGCGCCAGCCGGTCCACGGTGGTCAGGCTCGCGCCGGCCTTGACCTCGTCGATGATGCGGCCCAGCAGCCACGGCGCGGCCAGACCGGCGGCCGCGGCCAGGGCGTTGAGGGCGAGCATGCCCGCGAAGGCGCGCCCGTCCAGGCGGATCAGGCGCAGCGCGGCCCGCCGGGTCTGCTTGGGCTCGGCGACGGGCAGCTTGCCGGGGGTGTCGCCGGGGTGGGCGGCGGCGGGCGGGTGAGGGGTGGCGGCGCTCATCTCACCCGCTCCTCTGTAGCAACGCCGCCACCGCATCTTCGGCCGCCGTCGCCGCCTGCTTCGCCGTCTGAGCTTGTGCCGGCGTCCGTTCCATCACCGTCGTCGTCCGTGCCACGGGAGACCAGCGCGTGGTAGCCGGGGTGGTCGCGCAGCAGGTCGTGGTGGGAGCCCGAGGCTGCCACCACGCCGTCCACCAGGTAGTGCACGAGGTCCGCGCGATCCAGGACGAGCGGTGAGGTGGTGGCGACGGCCGTGGTGCGGCCGGCGCGGGCCGCGCGCAGCCGTCCCGCCACCGTGGCCTCCGTGTGCGCGTCCAGGGCCGAGGTGGGCTCGGCGGCCAGGAGGATCTCAGGGTCGGCCAGCAGCGCACGGGCCAGCCGCAACCGCTGCCGCTGCCCGCCCGACAGGTTGCGGCCCTGGGCGGCGATGATGGAGCCGAGCCCGTCCGGCAGCGCCTGCACGATGTCGTCCGCCATGGCCGCATGGATCGCCCGCGCCATGTCCTCCTCCAGCGAGCGCGTGCGGCCCGCAGCGGTCTCGTCCGGCGTGTCCAGGCGGCCCGCGACGACCGAGCGCAGGGTGCCCGCGAACAGGTCCGCCTCGTTGTCGGCCACCAGGATGCGCTCCCGCAGCCGCGCCGGATCGATGTCGCGCAGCCGCACCCCGCCCCAGGTGGCCTCCGACGGGGCGAACCCGCCCAGCCGGTCCAGCACCGCGACCGGTTCCGACGGCCGGGCGCTGACCAGCGCGGTCAGCCGGCCGGGCACGATCTCGACGCCGGACGCCGGATCACGCAGTGAGGCGGGCGAAGCCGGAGGGGCCAGGCCGCCGCCGGGCGTGTCGGGTTTCAGGGTCAGGAAGTGCACGACCCTGCGGGCGGCGACCAGGCCGCGGCCGATGTCGTAGCCGCCCTCGACGAAGAACGCGACGGGCACCACGAGTACGGCGGCATACCCGTACACCGCCACAAGCTCCCCGATCGTGATCTCCCCCTGCACGGCCATCCGCGCCGCCAGCCACGTCACCGCGCCCAGGAACAGCGTGGGCAGCCCCACCCCCAGGGCATGGATCCAGCTCGTCACCGCCCCGACCCGGTACCCCTGCTCCCGCAGCTGCTGGGAGCCGTGCCGGTAGCGGGCGGCGTAGACGTCCTTGCCGCCGATGCCGTTCAGCACCCGCAGCCCGCTCGCGATGTCGGCGAACCTGGCGGCGAGCTCGCCCTGCCGTACGCGGTAGGCCGTCTCCGCACCGCGCAGCCGTCCCAGCAGCGGCCCGAGCAGGACGACGAGCAGCGGCACGCCCAGCAGCACCACGGCGGCCAGCAGAGGGGAGACGGTCAGCAGCAGCCCGGCCACGACGATGTAGGCCAGCACCGCGCCGACGCCAGGGCCGGTGACGGTGAGGGTGCTGCTCATCATGGCGGCGTCGCCGAACCCGATGGTGACCACCTCCCCGGTCGTCACCTTGCGCGGCAGCGCCGCACCCAGGCGCGTCGCCTGCAGGGCCACCACCTGGACGGATCGGAACGCGGCGTCCATGCGCACCCGGGTCATCGTCCGGTGGCGCATGATGGCCAGCCAGGCGTTCAGCAGGCCGATGCCGAACACGGCGGCGGTCCACCCGGCCAGCACGGGCCAGCGCCCCTTGGCCAGGCCGTCGTCGATGGCGCGGGACAGGAAGTACGGCGGCAGCGTCAGGCAGACCATCCACGCGGTGCCCAGGCAGGCGCCCGCCAGGACCCGGCCGCGCTGCTGCATGACGAGCCACCACAGGTACCGTCCGGCGCTGCGGCAGTCAGGGGTGCCCGGATTCATCGTCCGATCCGCCATGCCTTGCACCCTATTGAGCGCAGAGTCCGGATCTGGCGGGAGGGGGCGCGTGCGATCACGGCACGAGGACGACCGCGCCCATGGTCCGCCGCAACGCCAGCGCGCCGCGTGCGGTCACGGCACGAGGACGACCTTGCCCGTCGTCTGCCGCGACTCCAGCGCCGCGTGTGCCGCCGCGGCCTGCGACAGCGGGAACACCTGCACGTCCGGCACCAGCGTGCCGTCGGCGGCCGCCGCCAGCGCCCTGACCTCGTACGCCGGCTGCTCCTCCGGCCGGCCGAGCAGCAGGAGCAGGGCGTTGGTGACGGTGAGGCCGCGTTCCCGGACGGTCTCGGGGTCCGGGGTGAAGCCGCCCTGGGAGGCGTTGCCGATGGTGACGTACCGGCCGCCGTCCGCCAGCAGCTCGAACGCCGCCCGCGCCTTGTCGCCGCCCACCCCGTCGAGCAGGGCGGTGACCTTCCTGCCGCCCAGCCACGAGGCGGCCTCCTCCTGCCAGGACGGCACGTCGTAGTCCACGGCGAAGTCGGCGCCCAGCTCGCGGACGGCCGCCACCTTGCCGGGGCCGCCCGCCGCGCCGATCACCTGGGCGCCGAGGCGGCGCGCGTACTGGATGATCAACCGCCCGATCCCGCCCGCGGCCGAGGTCACCAGGACGACGTCCGAGGAGGTCAGCTCGGCCACGTCGAGGAACCGCAGCGTCGTGACGCCGGTGACGATCATCGCCACGGCCGCCTCGTGGCCCAGCCCGGCGGGCAGCCGGTGCAGGCCGGTCACGTCGGCCACGGCCAGCTCCGCGTACCCGCCGGGCTGCCCGCCCGAGGTCACCACGTCCCGGCCGATCCAGGCGGGGTCCACTCCCGGCCCCACGGCGTCCACCTGCCCGGACACCTCGCCGCCGAAGATCGTCGGCAGCTCGGGCAGCGGCGGCAGCGAATCGCTCGCCAGTCCGGAGCGCATCATGGTCTCGACCAGGTGCACGCCGGCCGCCTTCACCGCGATGCGCACCTGGCCGGGGCCGGGCTCGGGGTCGGGGACGGTCTCGTAGCTGAGGTTCTCGGCGGGTCCGAAGGTGTGCAGGACGACGGCGCGCATGGTGCTCTCCCGGAGGACTTGACTGCGGTACTGCCTACGAGCCTGCAACCTCAACTTTGCTTCAGGTCAAGTCGAGCACCGCCTTGCCGTGCAGCCGTCCCTCCACCAGGGCGGCGACGGCCTCGTCCGCCCGCTTCCACTCGCCGCGCCAGGAGATCCCGGGGTCGAGGCCGCCGGCGGCCACGCGGGCGGCCAGCCAGGTCAGGTCGGGGACCAGGTCCGCGCCGTCCAGCAGGTAGAAGGTGACGATGGAGCGGTCGTGCCGCCCCTCGTCACCGAAGAGCGCGCCGAACGGGAAGACCTCCGCCTCGCCCGTGCCGTGGCCGACGGAGACGAGCGTGCCGTGCGCCGCGAGCCTGCCGAACGCCGCCACGAGCTGGGGCCCGCCGACGTTGTCCACCACCCCGTCCACCAGGCCGTCCGCCTGCTCGGGGCGGGCGACCACCTGGTGGGCGCCCAGCGCGCGCAGTCCGTCGCCCTGCCCGGCCGGGTCTCCGGTCGAGGCGATGACGTGGGCGCCGGCGCGGCGGGCGAGCTGCACGGCGTACCGGCCCACCCCACCCGTGGCGCCCGTCACCAGCACCCGCTTGCCGAGCAGCGGCCCGAGCTTGCGCAACGCGCGCAGCGCGCTGGCGCCCGCCACCGGGATCGTGCTGATCGCCCCGAGGTCGGCTCCGGCGGGTACGACGCCGAGCATCGAGGTGTCCACGGCACGCAGCTCCGCCCACGCGCCGGCGTAGCCGATGGTGATCACCGGGGTGCCGGCGGCCGGGCCCGAGCCGTCGGCCGCGGCGCGCTCGACCACGCCCGCGGCGTCCCAGCCCAGCACGGTGCCGTCGGCGGCGTGCTCGATGCCGTGTCTGACCTCGCCGAAGTTGAGCGACGTCGCGTGCACCCGGACGAGGGCCTGGTGCGGCTCCGGCACGGGGTCGGCGGCCTCGCCGAGGCGCAGGCCGGAGGTGGTCGAGTGGTCGATGAGCAGAGCACGCATGGGTTCGCGCCTTTCCGGAAGGGGACAACGGCTAATTTATGCCACTCAGTGGCATAAGCCTGCAAGTGGCGTATGCCGCTCGCGTACACTTCCTGCATGACCGCCGCACCGCCGCTGCGCGAGCGCAAGAAGCAGCGCACCCGACAGGCCCTGATCGACACCGCGCTCGACCTGTTCGGCCGCCGCGGCTTCGGCGCGGTCACCCTGGACGAGCTCTGCGACGAGGTGGAGGTGTCCAAGCGCACGTTCTTCCGGTACTTCGCCGGCAAGGAGGACGTCGCGATGGCGCCGCTGCACGACATGTGGCGGGTCTTCCTCGACGAGCTGGAGACGATCCCGGCCGACGGGGGGCCGCTGGTGGAGCTGATGCAGACGGCCCTGCTGGCAGCGCTGGACCGGGTGGCCGACGAGGCGTGGGCCGGGCGGGCCGTGCTGAGCTACCGGCTGTCGCAGGAGACGTCCACGATGGACGCGCACAACCTGCACTTCTGCGAGAGCACCATGGGGTCCGTGATCGAGGTGCTGCACCGGCGGCTCGACCTGCCCGACGACCCGCGTACCCGGCTCGCGGGCGACATGCTGGTGGCGGCGTGGCGGGTCGCGGTCGGCGAGTGGTCGGCCGAGGCGGACGGCCCGCCGTCCGTCCCGGCGCTCGCCGCCCGCTTCCGCGACACGGTCGCGGCCCTGCCGGGCAGCCTCACGCTGACCGCCGCTCCCCGGCAGGAAGAGCGCGGGTCAGGGCACGAGCTTCAGTGACGGCCGCCGGTCGGGCAGGCCGATCAGCTCGCGTACGCGGGCGATCGGCCAGGCCAGCTCCTGCGCCAGCGTGGCGACGCTCAGCCCGCTCTCCCGGCCGGCCAGCTCGAACGCCTGCGCCAGCAGCACCGGCTGCTCACCCGGATAGCCGGAGACCGGCTCGTTGGTGAAGCCCGGCTGGTCGCGCAGCGCGGCGAGCCGCTGGTAGGCCCGGCCGGCGGCGGAGTCGGAGAGCAGCCCCGTCTCCCTGCACCGGTAGAGCAGCGAGTCGACCGACACCCCCCACGTCAGCCGCAGCTCGGCCAGCCGCCGCAGGTCGGCGCGGAGCGGGAGCTGGGGCAGGATGCTGTCGCGCGGCGTGAGGAACTCGGCCGCGAACGCGTCGGCCTCCCGCTCCTGCTGCGGGTCGCCCGCCGCCGTGTCGCCGTGCAGCACCAGGTGACCCAGCTCGTGGGCCGCGGTGAAGCGGTGGCGGTAGATGTCGTCGAACCGGTTGGGCGTCAGCACCACGATCGGCCGCGGCAGGCTGGAGGTGGAGAAGGCGTCGACGGTGACCGCGTCGGGGTCGTGGCGGGGGAAGGCCACGACGATGCCGTGCGACTCCATGCGGCGCACCAGATGCCCGATCGGGCCGGTGCCCAGCCCCCAGTGGGCGCGCAGCGCGCGGGCCGCGCCCGCCGGGTCGCGTGGCAGGTCGGAGTGCATCTCGCCGCCCGCGAACCCGGGCAGGTCGACGGGGGGCAGCTGGACGCGCTTCTCCAGCGCGTACGTCAGCTCCCACACCTGCTCGACGAACGCCACGGCCTTGGCCCGCTGGTAGGCGCGGGTGGAGCGGAGGCTGCGGAAGTGCGCCATGGAGCCGTCGAGCTTGCCGTGCGGGCGCCCGGACAGGAAGAACGCCATCGGCACCGACAGCACCTCGGCCAGCCGCGGGATCAGGTCGGGCCGGGGCCGGGTGACGCCCGACTCGTACTGGCCGACCGCGGCGGGGGAGACGCCGAGGTGCTCGGCGACCTCCTTCTTGGTGAGCGCGGCCAGGTGCCGGGCCTGGGTGAGGCGGGTGGCGTCGAACGCGTCGGCGACCGCCTGCGGGCTCGGCCCGCCCGTACCGGAGTGCGGGGGCCGCCTGCCCGTGCCGGAGTCACGCACCGCTGGCGGCTTCTGGCCCGAACGGCAGCGGCTCGCTGACCGGCGCCGCGAGGCGCGCCGCGCCCCTGCGCGGGTTGAGCGCCGGCGCGGGCGGCACCCCGTGGTCGAACGCCGCGGCCTCGCCCTCGCGCCCGGCGGGCGCCACGCTCTCCTGCACCAGCGGGATCTCCTCGCAGTGGTGCCAGCGCAGGCTGCCCGTACGGTCGAGCAGCTCGGCCTCGCCCCACCAGGCGTCGAGCAGCCCGGAGTGCGCGTTGCAGGCGTACGCGATCAGCACCAGCCGGGTGTCGTCGGGCAGGTCGCCCAGCGCCTCGGCGACCGGGACGGCGTGCGGCGGGAGGTCGTGCAGCGCGAGCTGCCGCATCCGCGGCTCGGGCCCGAACCGGTTGAACAGCGCCTGCACCAGCGCCGACGGCCGCCCGTCGCCGATGCGCGCGCTCATCACGCTGACCGAGCGGTCCTTGGCGTAGCGGAACGGGAACAGCAGCTTGCCGTCGAGCACCACCAGCTCGTGCTGGGAGCCGCCGGGCTTGACGACGCGCACGTCGCCCAGGTCCTCGAACGCCTCGGCCAGCGCCTCGAACTTGCGGGACATCAGCGTGAACCCGAACGGATGCAGATGATCGGTCTGCGCCACCTTCTGGGCGTCGAGCGCGTTCTCCAGCGCCACCGACAGCGCCTCCGCGATGCCCTGTCTGATCAGGGGAACGCGCTGCCCGAACGTGTCGTGGGCCCACTGGGACATCCGCATGCCCGACCTCCCGCCGCTTTACTTTCCAACATCATAGACCCGCTCCGGCTTCATGTTGCCCGCATGACACACCCGCCCCACGCCCGTGTCGCGCGGCCCCCGATGTACGCCGTCCACGAGCACGGCGACATACTCGTGGCATCGACGACCAGACCGTGAAGAACCGGGAAGAGGCCCGCGCGTGACCAAGTGGACCGTCAACTGCTCCATCCTCTACACCGATCTGCCGCTGCTCGAACGTCCCGCCGCGGCGGCGGCCGACGGGTTCACGGCGGTGGAGTTCTGGTGGCCGTGGCCCGTGGCGGTGCCGGCCGACCGCGACGTGGACGCGTTCGTGCGGGCGGTCGAGGACGCCGGCGTCCGGCTCACCGGGCTCAACTTCTTCGCCGGCGACATGCCCGGCGGCGACCGCGGCGTGGTGTCGTGGCCGGGTCGCTCGCGCGAGCTGCTCGACAACATCCCCGTGGTGGCGTCCATCGGCGAACGGCTGGGCTGCCGCGCCTTCAACGCCCTGTACGGCAACCGCGTCGAGGGCGCCGGAGCCGGGGAGCAGGACGAGCTGGCCGTCGAGATGTTGTCCGCCTGCGTGGCGGGCGTGCCGGGCACCGTGCTGCTGGAGCCGGTCAGCGGCGCGCCGCGCTACCCGCTGCTGACGGCCGCCGACGCGGTGGCCGTGCTCGACCGCGTGCCGGGGGCCGGGCTGCTCGCCGACCTCTACCACCTGGCCGTCAACGGTGACGACGTGCCCGCCGCCATCGAGCGGTACGGCTCGCGCGTCGCCCACGTACAGATCGCCGACGCGCCGGGCAGGGGCGCGCCTGGAAGCGGCGAGCTGCCGCTGCGGCAGTGGCTCGACGACCTGCGAGCCGCCGGATACGACGGGTACGTCGGCCTGGAGTACCTCGCGAAGGGGCAGGACGCGTTCGGCTGGCTGCCCAGGGAGCAGCGGCCGTCCGCGTGACGCCCACCGAACCCGACACGGAAGGACCTTTCGACGTGACCGCCATCGCCTTCATCGGCCTCGGCATCATGGGCAGCCCCATGGCCGTACACCTGGTCAAGGCCGGGCACGCCGTGGCCGGCTACAACCGCACGCCCGAGAAGGCCGCGCCGCTGGCGGCGGCCGGCGGGCGGGCGGCGGGGTCGATCGCCGACGCGGTGACGGGGGCCGAGGTCGTCGCGATCATGGTGCCCGACTCGCCCGACGTCCAGGACGTGCTGACCGGCCCCGGGGGTGTCTTCGAGCACGCCGCCCCTGGCACGCTGATCATCGACTTCTCCACGATCCGCCCCGACGTCACGCGCGAGCTGGCCGAGGAGGCGGGCCGCCGCGGCCTGCGCTACCTCGACGCCCCCGTCTCGGGCGGCGAGGCCGGTGCCAGGAACGCGGCCCTGTCGATCATGGTCGGCGGGGACGCGGGCACGTTCGAGGCCGCCAGGCCCGTCTTCGAGGCGGTGGGCAAGACCGTCGTGCACGTCGGGCCGAGCGGATCGGGCCAGACGGTCAAGGCTGCCAACCAGCTCATCGTGGCGGCCAACCTCGAGGCGCTGGCGGAGGCGGTGGTGTTCCTGCGGGCGTACGGGGTGGATCTGGACGCGGCGCTGAAGGTGCTGGGCGGCGGCCTGGCGGGCTCCGCCGTGCTCAGCCAGAAGGGCGCCAACATGGCCGCCCACTCCTTCGAGCCCGGCTTCCGCCTGGAGCTGCACCACAAGGACCTGGGCATCGTCACCTCGGCCGCCCGCGAGGCCGGGGTCGTGCTGCCGCTCGGCGCCCTGGTGGCCCAGCTCGTCGCGTCGGCGAACGCGGTCGGCGACGGCGCGCTCGACCACTCGGCGCTGCTGCGCGGCGTCGAACGCCTCTCGGGCACCGCCTGACCAAAGCCAACCCCAACTCTGTCACTCCAAGTGACAAGCGGAGCGCGCCTTCGATTACTCAGAGTAATCATCGCAGTAGTCGTGGGCCATGTTCTCATTGCGATCATGGCCCGCCCGCACGGCGACCGCCGCGACCACGACCATCCTGGCCCTGGTCCCGGCGGCCGGCGCGGGCGCCGCCTCTCCCGCCGAACTCCCGCCCACCCTCTCCGCCCCCGCCGCCCAGGCGCAGCTCCAGCAGCTCGTCATCGCCGAACCCCGCTCGATGGCCGGCTACAGCCGCAGCCGCTTCCCGCACTGGACGTCGCAGGGCCACTCCTGCGACACCCGCGAGACCGTGCTCGCCCGCGACGGCGCCGACGTCAAACAGGACGAGAACTGCCGGGCCATCAGCGGCACCTGGCACAGCGTGTACGACGGCAGGGACTTCACCAACGCCGCGGACCTCGACATCGACCACATGGTGCCGCTGGCCCAGGCGTGGCGCTCGGGCGCGAACACGTGGACCGACGCCCGCCGCAGGCAGTTCGCCAACGACCTCGAAGGGCCGCAGCTCCTCGCCGTCTCGGCCGCCTCCAACCGCTCCAAGGGCGACCAGTCGCCCGACCAGTGGAAGCCGCCGCTGCGGTCGTACTGGTGCACGTACAGCCGGGCCTGGATCGACGTCAAGTCCCGCTACGACCTCACCGTCACCGAGGCCGAACGCGACGCGCTGACCGAGATGGTGGCCACCTGCTACGGGGAGACCGGGGCCTGAGGTGAGCGCCGAGACCTACCAGAGCAGCGTCGTCGCCGGGCCGGGCGGGGTGATGACCGAGGAGGTCGGCGTCATCACCGGTGAGGTGACGGTGCGGACGGTGGTGGCGGGGGGCCGGGTGACGGTACGCGTGCAGTACCTGGACGCCGACGAGTGGTACGAGGTCGAAGGCAGCCCCCTGGGCCCGCCCGCCGACCCCGGCCCACGCCTCCACCAGGAGATCGTCCAGGCGGTACGGCGCGGCATGCCCGAAGGCCTGACCACCTTCCACCCACCCGCCTAACCCCGCCCACCCCGGATCCCGCCCTCACCGCACACGGACCTCGCCCGGCCCACCGACGCGCCGGGCGACTCCCGTCGGCCGACAAGCCGCGCCGGCTGGGCCGGGCGAGTCCCGCCGGCCCACTGACCTGCGCCGTGGGCCGAGCGAGGACTGTCGGCTCGCTGGCCTGCGCCGGGTCGGCGGGTCGTCGTGCGGTGGGGTTCGGCGCAACGCGTACGGTGCCCGGGCCCCTACCCGGAAACGCGCCGCGCCAGGTCCCCGGCCGTCAGCGCCGCGCCCGGCGGGACCGGCGCGGGGTGGGCGCGCATCCCGGCGAGCACCAGGCGCACGGCCCGCTCCCGCAGTTCCTCGCCCAACCCGGCGGGCACCGTGGGCAGTCCCCGGACGAGCAGCCCGACGACCCCCACCACATCACCCGCGCCCACGTCACCACGCAGCGCACCCTCGTCGTGACCGGCCCGGACGACGTCTTCGAGCACCTTCATCAAACGATCACGTGCCGCACCAGGAGCTTCTGCAACGCCGACCGCCGCCAGCGGATCCAGCCCCAGCCCCGCACACCCCGCCACGAACCTGCTGAGCGCATCGAACGCCCACGTCTCCTCCGCCCGCGCCTCCTCAGCCAGCGCGATCATGCGATTCACCTGGTCGGCGAGCATGGCCCCTCGGTCTCCTCCGGCCTCCGCTGTCAGATGGCCCGGCGCGCTCATGCGGTCAGCCGCCTTCCTCTGCTCGTCCATCGCCTTCCTCACAGCAGCGTAACCCCGAGTGCGCGAAGCACGATTTCCAGGCGGCCGTCCCCGAACTTGTCGGTGCCGCGGCGTTGAATGGCCCGCATGGAAACACCCACACGCGAGGGCCCGTTCTGGGACGTGATGGCCGGCCGGGTGCCCCCACCCCCCGCCGCCACCACCCTGGGCTGGGAGCTGCTGCACGTCGATCCCGCCCAGGGCGCCATCGAGGTGGCGTTCACGGCCGGCGAGGGCTTCACCAACCCGGTGGGCGCGGTCCAGGGTGGCTTCCTGGCGGCGATGCTCGACGACACGCTCGGGCCCGCGCTGGTCGCCACGCTGCCGCCCGGGCAGTTCGCGCCGACGCTCGACCTGCACGTCCAGTTCCTCCGCCCGGCCCGCCCCGGCCGGCTGGTGGGCCGGGGCAGGGTCGTACGGCGGGGCCGCCAGGTGTGCTTCATGTCCGGCGAACTGCTGGCCCCCGACGGCGAGCCCGTCGCCGTGGCCACCGCGACCGCATACATCCAGACGACCGAACGCTGACCGGGCCCAGACAAGCGAGGGGATCAGACGAGCACGCGGATCAGGCGAGCGCGGGCAGCAGCCGCCCGAGGAGGACGGCGCGACCGGCTGCTCGGCGAGGCGGACCTGGCGTCGCTTGAGGACGAGAGCAGGCCGCCGGCCGAGCGCATCACGGCGTTCGCGCTCGACCTGCGCGAGGTGCTGATGCGCCACCCCGCGGCCGTCCCCGCCATCCTCGGCGCCGCCTTCAGCGGCCCCGTCGCGCTGCGCGTCGGAGAGGCGCTGCTGGCCGCGCTCCCGGACCCCCGCGCCTCGTACACGATCATGGTGTACGTGCTGGGCGCCATCTCCCTGGAGGCCGCCGAGGTGGACGGCCCGGTGCCGCCGGAGGTGGAGCGGATCGCCGCCCGCCGCCCGCCGCGCGGCGCTCGCGGTGGACGAGCAGGCATTCCCCCGCACGCACGCCGCCGCCGACGCCGTCGCGGCCTACGTCTCGACCGGCCGGCCAGTTCCGCTGGGGCCTGGAACGGGTCCTCGCCGGCGTCACCTGACCCCGGGAGGCGCGAGCCGCCGCCGGTAGACCTCCCTGGCGCGCTCGTACAGGGCGAGGTGGTCGCCGAGCTGCCCGGGGGTCTCGAACGTGCCGGATTCGCGCAACACCGCCTCCAGCCGCTCCAGCCAGGCCAGGCACCACCGCACGTCCGCCTCCCTGGCCACGTGCCCGCCCGCGACGTCCACGTACACCGGGCTGGTGTGCGCGTACGCGCCGGAGCGGTGCATGCTGCGCGGGTGCGGCGGGCCGGAGGCCACGGCGACCACGTACGTCGGCTCGCGCACCTCCACGAACGCCGTCAGCCGCCCGGGCGGCCCCTGGGCCAGCACGCCGTCCGCGGTGCGGATCTCCAGGGTCTCGACCTCGGGCCCGATCGAGGAGACCGCGATCTCCACGCGCTGCCCGGGCGGGAGCTCCAGCGTGTCGCCGGGGCCGTGCCCGTTCACGGTCAGCTCCAGCCACGGCCCGGTGGTGGCGAACGTGCGGCCGAGCAGGATCGCCTCGGCGTACGACTCGGCGGTGAGCGGGCCGGCGACGTTGGCGTACACGCGTTCCCAGCCCGGCGGGGAGGAGGCCGTGCCGCGGCGGCAGAACGACAGCACGGCGTCGGTGCCGGCCGTGACCGCCAGCCGGTTGCCCGCGCCGATGAGCCGGCGGTAGACGGCGGCGGTGGCCGCGATCGAGGAGTGGTTGAGCACGTCCAGGGTGTCGATCAGGCCGAGCGCCGCGTCGGCCACGATCTCCCTGGCCGCGCAGGAGCGCCCGCGGTCGAGCACGACGTCCGGCGGGTCGTCGTCGCCGAACGGAGTGTGGAACGGGTGCCCGTACCCGGTCACGCCGCCCAGCGCGCGCAGCTCCTCCAGCGCCACGGCGTTCGGCGGCCAGTCGGCCGTGCCAAGGAAGCCCGAGTGGTAGCGGCGCGGCGGCTCGCGCAGCCCGAACGCGGTGCAGTGGCCGATCAGGTCGTTGCGGTACTCGACGCCGAGCCTGGCCAGGTGCCGGTCGTCGGACCAGGGCAGGTCCTTGCCCGCCCAGTGCCGCAGCGCCTCCACGTCGTAGACCCGCTCGCCGGCGACGTTGCCCGCCACGAGGTTGAGCACGTGCAGGTCCTCGCCGTGCTGCGCCGCCGCGGCCAGGACGGGGGCGGCCGGCTCCTCGCCCATCCAGTTCAGGTGGACGTGCAGGTCGCCGCCGTACCAGCCGCGGGCGGCGGAGTCGTACAGCCGCTCGGGGGCCAGCTCGACCAGCGTCGTCGCACCGGCCTCCGGGGTCACCACGAGCTCGGCGGTGGTGTACTCCATGCCCCTGGCCACGCCCACGGTGATCGGCTCGGCGGGCACCTCGACCACGAGGTCGTCGCCGTGGAAGTACGGCCGCCGGTGCGCGTCCCGCTTGGGCGGAACACCCTGCGGGTACCAGCCCTGCCCGTTCGCCCCCATGACGCTCCACCGGCAGGGGAACCCGGCCCGCACCCTGATCACGGCCGCCTCCGCCCGCCTGCTCAGCGGCGACAGCTCGACCGGCCGCCCGCCCACCAGCACGGACTCGGCCACCTCGACCACCTTGGCCCCGTACGGCCCCACCGTGTACGGGACCCCGTCCACGACCACCGTGACCGGCTCGTCCCGGCTGGAGTCGAGCAGCAACCCCGTACGGAAGGGCCGGTCGCCCAGCACCACCTGCGTCTCGGCCTCCAGCAGGCACCCTCCGGGGGTCAGGCGCAGCGCGGCCAGGTTGTCCAGCACGTCACCGGCCAGCGCGTCGCGCACCACCCGGTCGGGGTCCACCTCGCCGAGGTGGGCCTCCAGGTCTTCCGGGGGCACGCCGGGATGGCGTCCGGCGATCTGCCGCAGGGCCGCGGCCCAGTAGCCGTAGCGGTTGTCGAGGAAGACGGTGGCCCAGGCCTGCACCACGTACCCCAGGGGCGGCTCGCCCCAGCGGACGTCGTGGGTGTCCCGCAACGAGCGGTAGTCCGCGAGCGCGGCGGCGACGGCGGGAGGCAGCAGCGGATCGTCACACATCGGATACTCCCTGAAGAGGACGCGCCGTCATCGTGACACGAATCGTCCGCTGCGTCCCCCGACTCTGGGTACGGGGAGGTCATGACGCACATCATCGATCGCGAGGCCGTGCGGGACCTGGTCGCCACCAGGCAGGCGCAGCTCGTCGAGGTACTGCCGGAGCGCGAGTACGAGTGGGCCCACCTGCCGGGGGCCGTCCACCTGCCACTGGGCCGCATCGACGGCACGCCGCCGCTGGACCGGGCGCGCCCGGTCATCGTGTACTGCCACGACTGGCTCTGCGACCTGAGCCCGCGGGCCGCGCACCGGCTCCAGCGGCTGGGGTTCGGCCAGGTGTACGACTACGGGGTGGGCAAGATGGACTGGTTGTCCGCCGACCTGCCGTACGAGGGGCACGCCGCCCTGGTGTCCAGGAACGTGCGCAGGGACCCGGTGACCGCCGGGCTGGACGACCCGCTGGGCATGCTGACCGAGCGCATCATCGCCGACCCGGCCGGGCTGGCGGTCGTGGTGGACGAGGACGACGTCGTCCAGGGCGTGATCGGCTCCCGCGAGCTGCGCGGTGGTGACCTGGACGGCACCGCCGAGAGCGTCATGCGGGTGGGCGCCACCACGGTGCGCCCGAGCGAGGAGATCGACCCGCTGGTCCAGCGCATGGACCAGGCGAAGGTGGACCACGTGGTGGTCACCCAGGCGGACGGGACGCTGGTGGGCCTGTTCGGCCTCGGCGACACCCGCCCGCCCGAGAGCGACTCCGACCAGGGCTGACGGCCCAGGAACCCGGACCGTGGGCTCAGGACCGCCGGTCGAGGCGGAACGTCGGATGCCCCGGCGTGCCCGGCTGGGCGTCCAGCGCCTTGTCGTCGAGGATCGGCACCGCGTCCTCGGCGACGAACACGCGCACGTCCTCCTTCTCCACCACCTGGTCACCGGCCTCCGGAGTGCTGGCGAGCGAGACCTCCAGCGTGCCCGCCTCGTCGGCCTTGGGCGAGATGCGCAGACCGGCGTCGGGAGGCACGTCCTCCCCGACCATGAGATCACGGATGGCCACCACGGCGTTGTCGGTCAATGTCAGCACGACCTGCTCCTTCACTTGCGGGAGAACTCCGCCTTACCTGCCTCCACGAGCCCAAACACCGCCCCGGCATGCCCGCGCGGGTGGCGGGTAGGCGCAGCGGCATGGGTAAGAAGGATGGAGCCGTGCTGGACGCCCTGCTCGACCGGTTCGGCCGCACGTTCGCGACCGAGGCCGGCATCAAGCTGGCCGACCAGCCCAAACCGCTCTACCAGCTGCTCGTCCTGGCCACCCTGCTCAGCGCGCGCATCTCGGCCGACGTGGCCGTGGCCGCCGCCAGGGAGCTGTACGCGGCCGGGTACGGCACGCCCAGGGGCATGCGCGAGGCGAGCTGGCAGGACCGGGTGGACGCGCTGGGCCGCGGCCACTACCGCCGCTACGACGAGCGGACCGCCACGATGCTCGGCGACGGCGCCGACCTGATCAACGACCGCTGGAAGGGCGACCTGCGCCGCCTGCGCGACGAGGCGAAGGGCGACGAGCGGCGGATCGCGGACCTGCTGATGGAGTTCCCCGGCATCGGGCCGACAGGCGCCGACATCTTCCTGCGCGAGGTGCAGGCGGTCTGGCCGCAGGTCGCGCCGCACCTGGACAAGCGGGTGCTGGACGGAGCAGGCAAGCTCGGGCTGCCCCGCCAGGCCCGCCCGCTGGCCGAGCTGGCGCACTCGGGCGACGAGCTGGCCCGCCTGTCGGCCGCCCTGGTGCGGGTCTCGCGCAGCAAGAAGTCGGTGGACGCGGTCAAGTCCGCGGCGGCGGCCGGGTGAGCACCTGTTAGGTTCGATCACATGGGTGAGTTTGTGAGCGTCGAGGTGGCCGACCAGATCGCCACGATCCGTCTTGACCGGCCGAAGATGAACGCCCTCAATGGCCAGGTCCAGGCCGAACTCGCCGAGGCGGCGGGCATCGTGGACGCCGATCCGCAGGTGCAGGCGGTGATCCTGTACGGCGGGGAGCGGGTGTTCGCCGCCGGGGTGGACATCAAGGAGATGGCCGACATGTCGTACGCCGACATGGCCGCCCACTCCGCCACGCTCCAGGCCTGCTTCACCGCGGTCGCCAAGATCGGCAAGCCGGTCATCGCCGCGATCACCGGCTACGCCCTGGGCGGCGGCTGCGAGCTGGCGCTCTGCGCCGACTTCAGGGTCGCGGGCGAGTCGGCCAAGCTGGGCCAGCCCGAGATCCTGCTCGGCATCATCCCCGGCGCGGGCGGCACCCAGCGGCTGCCCCGCCTGGTCGGGCCCGCCCGCGCCAAGGACCTCATCTTCACCGGCCGCCACGTGCCGGCCGCCGAGGCGCTGGCGATCGGGCTGGTCGACCGGATGGTGCCGGACGAGCAGGTCTACACCGCGGCCCTCGAATGGGCGGCCACCTTCGTGGGCGGGCCGGCCGTCGCGCTGCGCGCCGCCAAGCAGGCCGTGGACCACGGGCTGGAGACCGACCTCGACCGGGGGATGGAGATCGAGCGCCTGCAGTTCTCCGGCCTGTTCGCCACCGAGGACGCCAAGATCGGCCTGCGCGCGTTCGCGGAGAAGACCAAGCCCAAGTTCACCGGGCGGTAGCCCCGTCGCGCCGGGTGCAACGAGAAGTCAACGCATTCGGTAAGGGTCGTCCATTCCGATGTTGGTTTGCCACTATGGTGGCGTTTCATGATGCGCGTCCCCGTCCCTGCCCGGCTCAGAAAGGCCGTGCGCACATGGTTCGACTCTCGGTACATCTCCATCGCCGATCATCGCCAGGACATCCGGGACGCGCTCTGGGAGGTCCAGACCCTGCGGCGGGAGATGGCCACCCTGCAGAGCGAGGTCGAGCGGCTGCGGAGCGCCCGCCCGGCGGCGGCGCCGGGGCCTGACCCGGCGCTCAAGGCCAAGCTCGACGACACCCACCGGCTCGCCCAGGAGACGGCCAGGGCGATGGACGGCGTCCTGCAGAACGAGGTCCTGGTCTGGCAGGCCATCGACGGCCTGCGGGCCGGGCGCGGCGAGCCGGGCAGGCCCGAGGAGCAACCGTGCGCGTGACCTGGAGTGCCGGGTCGAACCTGACCTTCCGGCTCGACCCGGAGGACGAGATCACCGGCCAGGCGTCCGACGAGTACCCGATCAAGCTGGCCATCAACTCGTGCTCCATCGGCGGGGTCCCCGGTGACGCGCACCCCGACCTGTACGCCGTGGCCGCCTGGACGATCGTCGCCCCCTGGACCAGGAGGCGGATCACGTTCGACCGGGCGATCTCGGCGGAGCTGGCACAGGTGCTGCACGACGGCTGGGGCATCGAGGCGGGGCCGGTGGGCGCGGAGCCCCGGCGGCCGGGGGACCGGCTGGCGATCTCGTACAGCGGCGGCGCGGACTCCGTGGCGGCGGCCACGGTCTTCCCCGAGGCCCCGTTCGTGCACTTCCGCAGGGTCGCCCACCCGCGCGTGCCGAACCGCTGGCCGCACTACCGCTCCGACGTGCTGGCCAAGCTGGCCGCGAAGACCGGCCGCGAGCTGAGCACGGTCACCTCCGACCTGGAGTACACCCTCGCCGAGCCCCGCCCCGGCTACCCCGAGCACCACGCGGTGGCCGCCGGCGCCCTGCTCCTGGCCGACCAGCTCGACCTGGGCGGGCTGGGCTTCGGCTACGAGATGGGCTCCCGCTGGCTCGGCGGCGGCCGTTACCTGTGGCGGTTCACCCCCGACAACCCGATGTGGTCGCCCCACGGCAGGTGGGGCCGCCTGTTCGCCGCCGCGGGCGTGCACCTCGTGCTGCCCGTGGGCGGCGTGAGCGAGGCCGTCACGATGCGGCTGGCCCTGAGCTCGCCGTTACGGGAGCAGGTCCGCTGGTGCCTGCGCGGCACCGACGGCCCGTGCCGCAACTGCGGCAAGTGCCTGTACAAGGAGCTCATCCAGGCCGCCGTGGAGCGCCGCCCGCTCGACACGCCGATCACCGCCGACCGCCCCGTGGCCCGCAAGTACCTCAAGAAGCCGCCGTACGGGGGTCAGGAGATGATCCAGTACGGGCTGGCCCGCGTTCCCGGGATCGAGAACACGCTGTTCGCCCCGGCGCTCGACTACTTCGACGTCTCGGAGGAGTCCACGAGCTGGCTGGAGCACTGCTACCCGCCGGCCCTGGAGGAGATCCCGGCACGCTGGCGGGCGCAGGCGGCGGCGTTCATCGAGGCGAACGTCGGGCTGATGACGGAGTCCGAGGTCCGCAGGGTCGAGTCGTGGGGGAGCGTGTGAAGGTCTATCTGTCGGTCGACATGGAGGGCGTGACGGGTCTGACCGACCCGGAGGAGATGCACGCCGGCAAGCGCGGGTACGAGCGGGGCTGCGAGCTGATGACGGCCGACGCGAACGCCGCCGTCGAGGGCGCCTTCGCGGCCGGCGCGAGCGGCGTGCTGGTCAACGACGCCCACGGCTCCACCAAGAACCTCCGCATCGACCTCCTCGACCCCCGGGCGAGCCTGATCAGGGGGCCCGGCAAGGCGCAGCGGATGGCGCACGGGCTCGACGGCTCGTTCCAGGCGGCCGGTTTCGTGGGCTACCACGCCCGCGCCGGCGTGCCGCACGGGGTGCTCAACCACACGTGGATGGGCAAGGAGATCCAGAACGTCTACCTCAACGGCGAGCTGTGCGGCGAGACGCGGCTGGTCGCGGCCTGCGCCGGGTTCCACGGGGTGCCGGTGGTGCTGGTGACCGGGGACGAGGCCGTGGGCGAGGAGGCCCGCGAGCTGCTCGGCGACGTCGAGACCGTGGCGGTGAAGAAGGGGATCGACAAGTTCTCGGCCGAGCTGCTGCCGCCGAGTGTCGCCCAGACCCGGATCCGTGAGGCCACGGCTCGGGCGCTGGGCCGGTTGAACGACTTCACGCCGTACGTGGTGGAGGCGCCGTACACGCTCGGGGTGGAGTGGAACTCCACCGCCATCGCCGCGGCCGTGTCGCTGATCCCGGGCGTGAAGTCGGTGGGGGCGCGGCACACGGAGTTCACCACCGGCGACTTCAACCAGATCATGGCCCTGTTCGGCCTGTTCGCCAGCATCGCCGGCCAGGTCGCCTGCGGCAGCGGGCCCTATGGCTGAGACCAAGGGCGGCGTGCTGACCAGGCGGGGGCTGCTCGTCGGGATCGGCGCGGCCGGTGGCGCGGGCGCCATGTACGCCGCCATGGGCGCGCTCGGCCTGGCCCCCACCGGGCAGGACAAGGAGTACACGCCGCCGCGCCAGGGCGACTTCACGCTGAGCGGCAGGGCCTCGGCCAAGGTCGTGATCATCGGTGCGGGCGTGGCGGGGCTGACCGCGGCGTACGAGCTGGGCAAGGCCGGCTACGACTGCACGCTGCTCGAAGCCCGGCAGAAGCCCGGCGGCCGGAACCTCACGCTGCGCGCCGGTGACCGCCTGGCCGAGCTGAACGGCCCCGCCCAGGACGTGAAGTTCGGCACGGGCGTCTACTTCAACGCCGGCCCCGGCCGCATCGCCCAGTGGATGGTGACCCTCGACTACTGCCGCGAGCTGGGCATCCCCATCGAGACGTTCATCAACAACAACGCCTCGGCCTACGTCCACACCAACGGCCAGACGGTCAGGGCCCGTACGGCCCGAGCCGACATGTACGGATATATCGCCGAACTCCTGGCCAAGGCCACCAACCTCGGCGCCCTCGACAAGGCCCTCACCAAGGACGACAGGGAAAGCCTGCTGGAGTTCCTCAGGCGGTTCGGCGACCTCGGCCCCAAGCTCGACTACGAGGGCTCCGAGCGCCGCGGTTTCACGAGGTTCCCGGCCCTGGACGGCGGGGTCCCCATGCCCGACCCCGGCACCCTCCACCAGGTCCTCGCCGCCGGCACCGGCCGCGCCATCACCAACGACTTCGGCTACGAGCAGGCCACCCCCATGTTCCAGCCCGTCGGCGGCATGGACGCCATCGCCACCGGGCTCCAGCAGGCCATCGGCCAGGACAGGATCAAGACGGGCGCCAGGGTCACCGGGATCACCACCCTGGACGACGGCGTCGAGGTCACCCACACCGGCGGCATCCTCAAGGCCGACTACTGCATCGCCACCCTCCCGCCCCACCTCCTCGCCAAGATCCCGCACAACCTCGGCGCCCCGATCACGGCCGCGCTGAGCACCCCCGTCCCCATCGCCGCCGGCAAGATCGGCCTGGAGTACGGCAGGCGCTGGTGGGAGCTGGAGGACCGCGTCTACGGCGGCGTCACAGAGACCGACCTGGACATCACGCACATCTGGTACCCGTCGCACGACTACCACGCCGAGCGCGGCCTGCTCGTCGGGTACTACAACACCGAGCGCGCCGCCGAGCTGTACGGCGCCCTCACCCCGGAGGACAGGCGGCGCAGGGCGCTCACCCAGGGCAAGAAGATCCACGGCGAGAAGTACCGCCAGAACCTGCTGTCCAGCGTCTCCATCGCCTGGGAACGCCAGGAGCACATCCAGGGCGGCTGGGTGCGCTGGCCGTCCTTTGATTCGTCCTTCACTCTTCTGCAACGCCCGGCCGGAAGGGTCTACTTCGCGGGCGACTGGCTCACCCATCTGATCGCGTGGCAGGCGGGGGCCATGGAGTCCGCCAGAGGCGCCGTCACCCAACTGCACAGGAGAGTCCTGCAGTCTCCGTGACGCCGCCCGCTGCTCCCGGGAGCGCAAGTAGGCTCCTGGGAGAGGCGATCGAGGAGATGGAATGACGTTGCACTGGGTGCCCGCGACCGAGCGGATCGATCTGCTGGCCGATCCGGTGGCCCGAGCCGTGCCGGACGTGGAGGGAGCCGAGGTGGCCGAGATCGATCCCGATCTGGCCGACACGGCCGCGTTCTGCGAGAAGTACGGCGTGACCCTCGACGAGTCGGCCAACTGCGTCGTCGTGGCGGCCAAGCGGGGCGGCGAGACGCGTTACGCCGCGTGCATGGTGCTCGCGACGATGCGGGTCGACGTGAACGGCGTGGTGCGCAGGCACCTCGACGCCCGCAAGGCCAGCTTCGCCCCGATGGCGGAGGCGGTCGAGCTGACCGGCATGGAGTACGGCGGCATCACGCCCCTCGGCCTGCCCGAGGAGTGGCCGGTCCTGGTGGACACGCACGTCGCGGAGCACGCGAGAGTGGTGATCGGAAGCGGGCTGCGCAGGTCGAAGCTCGCCGTCTCCGGCGCCGCGCTGGCCGGGCTGAAGAGGGCAGAGGTGCTCTCCCTGGCAGGCTGAAGGAAACTGAGGCCGATTCGAGACCGTTGGATGGGAAACCGATGAGGCCGTTCTGGACGTTGTACGAGTGGGAATGTGGCCTCATGGTTCATCTCGTGGGCGGGGATTAAGCCGGTATGGTGCTTCATGCCATGAACGATGACCGACTAGGCCCTTACCGGCTGCTCAGGCGGCTCGGTGAAGGCGGGATGGGCGTTGTCCACCTCGCTGTCGACCCTCAGGGGCGGCAGGTGGCCATCAAGGTCCTGCGCGGAGAGGTCGCCGGTGACGAGGTCGCCAGGCGGCGGCTTTCGCGCGAGGTCGAGACCATGCGCCGGGTGCGCAGCAAGTACATCGCCGAGGTGCTCGACGCCGATGTGACCGGTCATCGTCCGTACATCGTCACGCGTTACGTGCCGGGGCCGCCGCTCGACGAGATCGTCAAGAACGACGGGCCGCTCGACCTGCCCGCGCTGCTCAGGGTCGCCCACGGGGTGGCCTCGGCGCTGGCCGTCGTGCACTCGGTGGGCGTGATCCACCGCGACCTCAAGCCCGGCAACGTGCTGATACTCGACGGCGAGCCGGTCCTCATCGACTTCGGCATCGCCCAGGCGGTCGACGCGACCCGGCTGACGCAGACCGGCATGTTCATCGGCACGCCCGGCTACCTCGCGCCCGAGATCATCGAGGGCCAGGAGGCGGGCCCCGAGGTCGACATCCACGCGTGGGCCGGCACGCTGCTGTACGCGGGCACGGGCCAGCCGCCCTTCGGCAAGGGCACGCTGGAGATGATCTTCTACAACATCACCGCGGGCAAGGCCGACATCAGCGCCGCCCCCGCCGAGCTGCAGCCGCTGCTCAAGGCGGCCTTCCAGCGCAACCCCAGCAAGCGGCCCAAGGCCGCCGAGCTGGCCGAGCAGACGGCCAGGATGTTGCCCAAGCAGGCCCAGGGGTCGTCTTCGCCCGACGAGATCTCCACCGTGCCGCGCCCCGAGCCGGTCGCGCCGCCCAGGCCGGCGGAGCGGCCGTCGTACGACATCTCCACGCCTCCGGTCACGCCCAAGCGGCTGCTGGAGAACCAGGAGCGGCCGCCCGCGCCGCCGCAGCCGCAGGAGCAGCAGTACGTCTCGCTGCTGCCCAACCAGCCCGACCCGTGGCCGACCCGCAGGGTGTCGCCGGAGGAGCTGCGGCAGATCCAGCGCGAGGCCGGCGTCTACCCGCCGCAGACACCGCAGGCCGCCGGCAACGGCCCTGCCGCGCCCGCGCACGGCGAGACCGACGTGCCCACGAGGCGGGTGCGCTCCGACTCGGCCGACTACCGCAGGATGAACCAGGGCCCGCAGTCCGGTCCCAACCCCGGCAGGCCCGTCGTCGGCCCCGACGGTCGGCCGGAGGCACCCGACTACGGCCGGCCCAACCCGATCCCGGCGCAGCCGCCGCCCTACATCCCGGCCCAGCCGCAGTTCCCGCCCGCCCAGCCGGACCGGCTGAGCACCAAGCGGGAGCCGTACATCCCGGGCGCGCAGCCGGGCAAGCCGCTGCAGCGTTCCAGGGCGTACGGCGTGGCCGGCGCCATGTTGCTGATCCTGATGATCGTGGCGGCCGTGTTCAAGCCCGTGCTGGTGGCGATCGTGGCGGTCCCCGTCGCGATCCTGCTGCGCGCGGCCGACCTGGCGCAGCCCCAGCTCGCCGCCCGGCGGGCGGCGGGAGCGGCGGCACTCGACGTGGTCAGGGTGTTCGCGGTCCCCGCCGCGCTGGCCAAGTCGGCGGGCATCACGCTGGCGCTGGTGCTGTACGCGCTCATCCTGGGGCTGCCCGTCACGCTGCTGCTCACCGTGGTGGCCGGGATGGACTCCTACTACGCCCTGGCCTGGGGCGCGGCGATCGCGTTGTGGACGGTCTGCGCAGGTCCCGGAGTCGAAGGTCCGGGCAAACAGATGCGCAGAACGCTCTCATCGCTCGTACCCTCGAGAACAGCGGCGATGGTGATGGCGGGAGTACTCGCGGCGGGTGCCGCGCTCTCGCTGGGCCTCGCATCCAGCACGTTCGGGGACAAGCCTGAGGGGGAGGCCGTATGGACTCCGCTGAACGTCGAAGAAGTGGCGAAGCAGCTCAACCAGCTAGGGGGGAATTCCGGGGGATGACGCGGGGAAGGTGGCGATGAGCACCCAAGCACCAGAACGCCTCGGCCCGTATCGCCTCGTCAGGAAGATCGGCGAGGGCGGCATGGGCGTCGTTCACCTCGGTCTCGACGGTGAGGGACGCGAAGTCGCCATCAAGGTGCTGCATCCCCACGTGGCCGCCGACCTCAAGGCGCGCGACCGGCTCACTCGCGAGGTCGAGACGATGCGGAGGGTGCGCTCCCCGTTCGTCGCGGAGGTGATCGACGCCGAGCTCGTCGGGAGCCAGCCGTACGTGGTGACCAGGTTCGCCCCCGGCCGGACCCTGGAGGACACCGTGCTGGCCGAGGGCCCGCTGGAGGCCCGCCAGGTCATCCAGCTCGCCCAGGGGCTCTGCCAGGCGCTGGTGGCCATCCACGCGGCCGACGTGATCCACCGCGACTTCAAGCCGTCCAACGTCATGCTGGTGGACGAGCGGCCGCTGGTCATCGACTTCGGCATCGCCCACCTGGTCAACGCCACCCGGCTGACGCAGACGGGCATGTTCGTGGGCACGCCGGGCTACCTGGCGCCCGAGATCATCCGCGACTCCGACATCACGCAGGCGGCCGACGTGCACGCGCTGGCCTCGACGGTGTTCTTCGCCGCGACCGGCGCGCCGCCGTTCGGCACGGGCACGTTCGAGTCCGTCTGCTTCAACATCATGGAAGGGCGGGCGCAGATCGACAAGGCGCCCGCGTGGCTGCGCGGCTGGCTCAGCCGGGCGCTGCAGGTCGAGCCGTCGGCCCGGCCCGGCGCCCACGAGCTGCTGCGGATGGCCAAGGCGCTGGACCCGGCGGTGACCACGTTCAACGAGGGGCCGACGGGGACGAAGCCGGTGGGCCGTACCCGGACCATGGACACGTTCTCCGACCTGCTGCCGCCGGTCGAGTACCGCAAGGCCGCGCCGCCGCCCGCGCCGACGCCGACGCGGCACGAGGAGCGGCCCAAGCGGCGCGAGGAGCGGCCGCCGCCGTACGTGCCCGCGCCGATGCCCGCCAGGCCCGCGCCCCATCCCGACCAGCGCGTGGCCGGCTACCCGCCGCCCGACCGGCGGCTGGTCCCCGCACCCACCTCGCCTTCGCAGGTGCGGCCCTACACCCCGCCGCCGCAGTACACGCCTCCGTCGGAGCGGAAGCGGTACCTGTTCGGCAGCCAGGTCGTCGGGCTGCTGCTGCTGGTCACGCTGGTGGCGCTGACCGTCATGATGCCGGTCATGGCCGGAGCGGTGGCGGTCGCGCTCGCGTTCGTGCTGCGGATCGGCGAGTACCTCTTCGGCGACCTGGTCAAGCGCCGCCAGGTGCGCGGCAGCAGCGCGGCGGACCCGCTGCTCGCCCTGGTCGGCACGCCCTGGGCGCTGGTCAAGTCCGCGCTCGTGACCGTGGTGCACGCACCGCTGGCGCTGCTGTTCGGCGTCTGCGTCTGGGGCGTTCTGTACTGGGCCGGGCAGTTGAGCGTGAACGAGGCCGCGGCGTACGCGGCGGGCGCCTTCGCCGCCGGCCTGTTCGTGCTGCCCGGCGGCGGCGCGCCGCGCAAGGCCGTCACGCGCACGCTCACCGGCGTGCTGCGCAGCCCCGGCGCCGCCCTGGTGGCGGTCGTGCTGGTGGGCACGGCGGCACTGTTCGCGGTGATGTTCGCGCTGGGACAGGACACCTCGTGGGCGCCGTGGCGGGCACCGGAGTCGGTGATCAACGATCTGGCGAGCGACGCGAAGCAGAGCACGATCGGCCTGATCACGGGCCTGATCGGCGATCTGCTCAAGGGGCTGGGGCTGGGGTGGCTGAATCCCTGGTCCTGAGTGTCCCCGCCGCCGCCGCGGGGGAGAGATGAGGTATGAGCGAGCGCCTCGGCCCGTACGAGCTTCTCTCCCGTCTGGGGGCCGGCGGGTTCGGCGAGGTGCACCTGGCGCTCGACCCTGAGGGCCGTACGGTCGCGGTCAAGGTGCTGCATCCGCACGTCGCGGCCGACGGGGCGGCGCTGGCGCGGCTGGCGCGCGAGGTGGAGACCATGCGCATGGTCGGCGGGCCGCACGTCGCGGAGGTGCTCGACGCCTCCCTGGAGGGCCCGAGGCCCTACCTCGTCACCCGGTACGTGCAGGGCCGCCCGCTCAGCTCGGTCCCCCTGCCCGTGGACGACCTGCGGCGGCTGGCCTCGGGGCTGGCCGACGCGCTGCTCGCGATGCACCGGGCCGGGGTCGTGCACCGGGATCTCAAGCCCGCCAACGTGATGATGACCGAGGGCGAGCCGGTCGTAATCGACTTCGGCATCGCCAGCGCGCTCGACTCGCTGTCCGTCACCGCCTCCGGCGCCGTGGTGGGCACGCCCGGCTACCTGGCCCCCGAGGTGCTCGAAGGGCGGGCCGTGGGCGTGGAGGCCGACGTGTTCGCCTTCGGGGCGACGCTGGCGTACGCGGCCACCGGGCGGCAGCCGTACGGGCAGGGGCCCGCCTCCGCGGTCGCCTACCGGGTCGTGCACCATCCGCCCGACCTGGAGGGCGCGCCGGAGTGGCTGGAGCCGTTGTTACGGGAGTGCCTGTCCACGGATCCGGCCGCGCGGCCCACGGCCGAGCAGATCTGCGCCAGGCTGGACGTCGTGCCGGTCCCGCACGTGCCGCCCGTCCGTGCCCGGCCGGCCATGGACGACATGAACACCAGGGAGTGGCGGCCCGGCAAGGAGCGTTACCGCCGCTCGGTGGAGGAGTCGCGCGCCAGGCACCGGGAGAAGGTGCGCAGGCGCTGGCTGATCGGCTCAGGGCTGTTCGTGTCGCTGCTGGCGGCCGCCGCCCGCGAGCCGCTGCCGGAGGTGTCCCTCTTCCTGCTGGCGGCGTACGCGCTGGGGGTGGTGTCCGACGCCGGGGTGGCGCTGTTCTCCCGGAGCCCGTTCAGGCGGGGCCGCATGATCGCGGATCTGGTCAGCGTGGCCGGGGCGGTGGGGCTCTGCTTCGGGCTGGCGGCGATGTTCACCACGTTCACCCTGGCACTGTTCGCGGGCACCGCTCTGGTGGTGGGCGTCGTGTTCCTGCTGTCCGCGTGAGCAGCAACCGAATAAAGTTCGGTATGGTGGGGATGGTTGCGTACGCGCCGCTGGTTTGCGCGTAAGCTACCCATGGGTAACATAACGGCGAAACCACGGCAGACCCTCTGTCGGATGCCCGGCGGGCACCTGGCAGTCTGGACAGATGCATTTCGGCGCCCACCGCAGCGAGGCGGGGGCGCACGCGAACTACGGGAGGTCGGCCACCGGCCATGAACATCGTCGTCTGCGTGAAGCAGGTCCCCGACACGGCGACCGAGCGCAAGCTGCGGTCCGATGACAACACGCTCGACCGCGACGCCGCCGACGGCGTGGTCAACGAGCTTGACGAGTACGCGGTCGAAGAGGCGCTGAAGATCAAGGAGGCCCAGGGCGGAGAGGTGACCGTCCTGACCATGGGCCCCGGCAAGGCGACCGACACCATCCGCAAGGCACTGGCCATGGGCGCCGACAAGGCCGTCCACCTCAGCGACGACGCGCTGCACGGCTCCGACGCGCTGTCCACCTCGTACGCGATGGCCCAGGTGCTCAAGAAGATCGGGTTCGACCTGGTCATCCTGGGCTCCGAGTCGACCGACGCGCGCACCGGTGTGCTGGCCGCGATGCTGGCCGAGCGGCTCGGCGCGTCCCAGCTCACGCTGGCCAACAAGGTCGAGGTCGGCCAGGGCGCGATCACGATCCAGCGGCTGACCGACTACGGCTACGACCTCGTCGAGGCTCCGCTGCCCGCCGTCGTCTCCGTGGTGGAGAAGATCAACGAGCCCCGCTACCCCTCGTTCAAGGGCATCATGGCGGCCAAGAAGAAGCCGGTCGAGACGCTCGCCATCGGCGACGCCTCCATCGACGCGGCCCAGGTCGGCCTGGCCGCCGCCTGGTCCGAGGTGGTCGACTTCGCCGCGGCCCCGCCGCGCGCGGCCGGCACGATCGTCAAGGACGAGGGCGACGGTGGCGAGAAGGCCGCCGACTTCCTGGCGTCCAAGAAGTTCATCTGAGAACGGGGGTTATACGGAAATGTCGGAAATTCTCGTTCTTGTTGAGCACGCCGAAGGCGAGGTCAAGAAGGTCACGCTCGAGCTGCTGACCCTGGCCCGCTCCCTTGGCACGCCCTCCGCCGTCTGGGCAGGCCCCGGCATCACGCCCGAGGCCAAGGCCCGCCTGGCCGAGTACGGCGCCGAGAAGATCTACGTCGCCGGCGACGGCGACATCGTCGACCACGTGGTCGCGCCCAAGGCCGAGCTGCTCGCCCAGCTCGTCGCCGGCAAGTCGCCCGCGGCGGTGCTGGTGGCCGCCACGGCCGAAGGCAAGGAGATCGCGGGCCGCCTGGCCATCAAGACCGACTCCGGTGTCATCACCGACGCCGTCGGCCTGAGCGAGGGCTTCGTCGCCGACCAGTCCATCTTCGGCGGCGGCGTCAACGTGCACTCCCGGGTGCGCAAGGGCACGCCCATCGTCGCCGTACGCCCCAACTCCACCGCCCCCGTCGCCGCCGCGGGCGCCGGTGCGGAGGAGGAGGTCTCGGTCACCCTCTCCGACGCCGCCAAGGCCGCCCGCGTGGTCGAGCGGGTCAAGCAGGAGAAGGGCGCCCGGCCGGAGCTGACGGAGGCCGCCATCGTCGTCTCCGGAGGCCGCGGCGTCGGCTCGGCCGAGAACTTCTCGGTCATCGAGGGCCTGGCCGACTCCCTCGGCGCCGCGGTGGGCGCCTCCCGCGCCGCCACGGACGCCGGCTGGTACCCGCACCAGTTCCAGGTGGGCCAGACGGGCAAGACGGTGTCGCCGCAGCTGTACATCGCGGCCGGGATCTCGGGCGCCATCCAGCACCGGGCCGGCATGCAGACGGCCAAGACGATCGTGGCCATCAACAAGGACCCTGAGGCCCCGATCTTCGAGCTGGCGGACTACGGCGTGGTGGGCGACCTCCACCAGGTCGTCCCCCAGCTCACCGAGGAGATCAACAAGCGCAAGTAGAGGTAGTTCCCGGGGGTGAACGCATGGTCTTCCCAGCCGGCGCTTCGCGCATGGGGCTCAGGCCGTGACATCGGGGGGCGCGGCCCCCCGAACCCCCGGCTCTACAAGCGTGGTCCTCCCGATCGGGCGCTTCGCGCCTCGGGGGTCGGGCTGTGACATCGGGGGGCGCAGCCCCCCAAACCCCCGCTCAAATGCCGCTGCGCCGCCGCGCTGGCCGATGACGTTGCTGGGGCGTGGGAGCCGAAGCTCAACAGCGGAATCGTGTGACCATGTCCGGCTGGAACCGTGCCGACGGCAGTAGCGGGTTGTGGTCAGCGACCCCTCTCAGAGGGAAACCAGATCACTGGTTCCGGATGCGTTCGACCAGCCGCCAGACGCTTGAGCTCGGATTCGAGCGCGCAGGAGACCCGTCCCCTTCATGCTTGTTGTCCAGCTTCTCCGCGCGCTCCATGGCCACACCATGATGCTGGACCAGTTGGTCCAGCGCATCGGGTGTCAATGACTTTCCGCACGAAAGATATCTCTTGGCGAGTGTTTGAGCTGGACCTCGTTCGAGGGCGGCCGTCTGGTCCTGAAAATGAAGTAAGAACCACAGCTCAACACAGGGGTTCGATACAGCGATCTTGATGTCGTGCTGGGCGGCCAGCTGATAGGTCTCCGGAAGGTTCGGAAACTCGTCGACGTCGAACATGCACCAGTACTCATTGAACGCCCGGCCACGGCCACGCTTCTCTTCCCGCTGGTCGTTCCGCTTGCGATCAACAGCGGCACGCACGAGAGAGAAGGGGGCTCCATGGAAGTCGTCGATAGTGACGATGGTGTTGTGTCTATGGATCCGATGCCAATGCTGGAGGTAGATGACCTCGGTCTTGGTCCCTTCGGTGTAGACGTGTAGCGTCCGCCTCTCGGATATTCGTGCGGACGACTGCTGGGAGCGGCTGCGCGGCTTCCTGGTCATCTGCGGCTCCCGGTGGCTATGAGCCGCGCCACCTCGACGAACTCCTCATGGCTCACGATGGGGGTCGCTCCGTAGCGCCCGCTCAGATACCGCTTCCCGATGGCCTCCTCCTGCCGTGGCGACAGATCCGACAACGGGTAGAGGCGGCTCCGCCCATCCGTGAGCTTCTCGGTGAACCAGATCTGGTCACGCCCCAGAGGGCGTGCGTGAGACGCGTTGCCCAGCAGCGTCGGGGCATGCGAGCTGAAAATGAGCTGAGCACCCTTCGGGTTGGCTTCCGAATCCTGGAACAGCCCGATCACTCGTGCGGCCAGTATGGGATGAAGGCTCGATTCCAGTTCATCGACCAGCAGGACGCTGCCCGATCGGAGGGCATCGAAGACGGGACCCACGAGCCCGAGCCAGACAAGGGTGCCGAGAGATTCCTCTGACACGTTGAACTCGACGTCCTCCTTGGCGCCTTGGTGGCTCAGCACTAAACCCAGTTCAGTGAGTTCGATGTCAGGGAATCCTTCGGCGTCGTCCTCGCGGCCGGCAAGGATGAGGGCGGCGCGGCGAACCCGCTCCATGACCTTGGGATCCGGTGGCCGGATCTTGACATCCGCGATCCCGAGATCTGCGGCGCGGAGGAGTGCCAGGACCTGCTCGCGACTGGAGTCCTCACGTAGCAGTTGTGCGGTGAAGGCCCAGCGCGCTTGCCTGCTCGATGCTTCTGCGAGCATCAGGTTCTGCCCGAACCACTCATAGATCGGCAGTAGGTCTGGATGGTTGCCGGCAGCGGCAGCCGACAAGAACAGTGAATTCGGCCTGGCTATCCGCTCGATCGCGCGGCCGATCGAACGCTTGCCGACCGGCAGGTCCACCGGCTTTCCGTGCCGGCGTTCGAATAGCAGGGCGGCGCGGCCGTGCGGATAGCGATAGGCCCATTCATGAAGAACATACTGGTCGTTCATCGCGACGCCGTATTCGTGGCGGACGCCGTTCAGAACGACATCGACCTCGTAACGGGTCGTCTTCTCTGCTGCTTCAGGGGTGAGACGGAAGCTGGGTCGGCGGATGCCGCCGGAAGGATCTCCGGACCGGAAGGAGAACAGGACATGTTCCCTGAGATCGCTCAGAGCCTTGAGCAGGTTGGTCTTGCCCGACGCGTTGGCGCCGAACACGCCTGCCGCAGGTAGCACCCGAAGTGGCCTGCCGCCCTTCTGATGCCATTGGACGGTCCGTGGTACACCCTTCTCCGCCTGAGCGGTCGCTTCCAGCGAGAAGTCCAACTCGTCATAGAACGAGTAGGTATTTTCTGCCCGGAACGCCAGAAGCATCGAGAGCTGACCAGCTTCATCGTCCATCATGGCAGCGATTATTGCTGGAAACCTGCGTTCTTGCAATCGTGGTTGCGCAAGGCTTCGCTGTGAGCGTTTGAGATGCCCTTTGTGTTAGGGAAGGTCCGTGTTGCTGGAGAGAGAACTGGCCGGGATACTCATCTCGCCCGGTGTTTAGTTCAAGTAGTCAAAGCACGCGGCTCGTGACTGGATAAAGACATCATCGCGACACCCTCAAGCCTGCCTGTCCGGTGCGAACGATCTTCGTGAACCCGTACCGGCTCACCCGATGAACTGGTGATCCGTCAGCACCCGGCCGTCGCCGTCCAGGGCCAGGACGTCCAGACCACCACCGACGACCTCCCCCGTACGGACCGACACCATCGACCACCGGACACCGATCACCCGCGGCATCAGCACCACCGCCTCCCCGGCCGCCTCGAAGACGTGCTCGCCCGGCTCCACGAACATCTCGTAGGCACGGGTCACCCGCGCCTCCAGGGCCTCGTGACCGCGGGCCTCCAGCGGCGGCGCGGGGAAGGCGAGGGCCGCGGCGGCGTCGCGGATCGCCTCGGGCGGGTGCACCAGGGCGTGGACGGCATCGGCGGCCCACAGTTCGCGGATGAGGGCGCTGCGCGTCGCCGGGTCGGGTTCGTTCCACTGGGCGACGTAACGGCCGGCCCGCTCCTGCACATCGAAGGCGTTGCTCATGTCCGGCAGTCTGGGGTCAGGCAGGGCATCGCCGCGATTCCCCGCAGGGAATCGCGCGGGCGCGGCGGTGCAGTATGAAGGGGGCATGACGGTGTCGACGGGGACTGATCGGTTCGCCAGTGAGCTGCGGCGGTGGCGGACGCGCCGGCGCTTCAGCCAGCTCGATCTGGCGATCAGGGCCGACACGACCCAGCGCCATCTGAGCTTTCTGGAGCAGGGCCGGTCGCGGCCGGGGCGGGCCATGGTCGTGCGGCTGGCCGAGTCGCTGGAGCTGTCGTTGCGGGAGCGGAACGGGCTGCTGCTTGCCGCCGGGTTCGCCCCTGTCTATGCGGAGTCTGGGCTGGACGCGCCCGAGCTCGGACCGGTGCGGGAGGCGCTGGAGCGGATTCTCGAGGGGCATCTGCCGTATCCGGCGGTGGTCGTCCGGCCTTACGGGGAGCTGGTCGCCGCCAACGCGGCGTTCGGGGTGCTGGGGGAGGGGGTGGCGCCGGCGTTGCTGGAGCCGCCGGTCAACGTGCTGCGTGTCGCTCTGCATCCGGAGGGGATGGCGCGCCGGGTGGAGAACCTGGCCGAGTGGGGGCGGCACATCACCGGGAGTCTGCGGGAGCAGGCGCTGCGCAGTCCGCATCCGGGGCTCGACGCGTTCATCGCTGAGCTGGACGGGTACCTGCCGGAGCTGGATGCGCCGGCCGGGCATCTCGGGTTCGCCGTGCCGCTGCGGTTGCGGGTGCCGGAGGGGGAGTTGCGGCTGATCAGCACGTTGACGTCGTTCGCGACCGCTGTGGACGTGACGCTGTCCGAGCTGCGGCTGGAGGCGTTCCTGCCTGCTGATGAGGCCACGGCGGAGATCCTCCGGCAGCGGGCCGTCACTTCTCGCGGGTGAGGCGGACGTATCCGTACGGGTTGAAGAACAGGTCGTCCTCGTCGTAACGGTCGCACGGGCCGGTGCGCAGCACCCAGCGGGGCGCGTCCTCGGTCATCCGGCCGGCGCGGGCGGCTCCGTCCCGGTCTCGATCTCCACCTCGGGCGCGCCGAGCAGGTGCATGCCAGAGCTGTAGAGCACCTGACCGTCGTAGACGGGTCGCTTGACCCAGGCGGTGACGAGCGTGGCGGCCAGTCTCTCGTCCATGACCCCGGCTGCGTCGTCGGCCAGTGCCGGCCTGGAACGCGTCCGGCATCCGGGGATCGGGTGCGGCCTCGGAGTACTCGCGATCAAGGACGAGCCCGCCGAAGCCGGCCGCGATCTGTTGCATCTCCGAAAGTTCCAGGCCGGAGCCGAGCACGCACAACACGTGCCGGGGGAACGTTCCGCTCATCCTGGCACATTACCGATCATGGTCGCCGGGCGGCGGCTGAACGGGCTAGGAGGAGGCGGCGGAGGCCGTCCAGCTGCTCAGGAGGCGCAGGGCGTCGGCGGTCGGGGAACCGGGCTCGACGTTGTAGACGCACAACGTCTGGTCGGGGTCGCCGGGAGGCTGGAGCGACTCGTACTCGAAGTGCAGCTCGCCGACGAGCGGATGGTGGTAGTGCTTGGCGCCGTGCGTGCGGCGCAGCACGCGGTGGTCGTTCCACCAGGTGCCGAACTCCGGCGAGCGCAGGGTGAGCTCGCCGACGAGCTCGGCGAGGCGGCGGTCGTCGGGGTAGCGGCCGGCTTCGAGGCGGAGCACGGCGACGGTCTCCGCGGCGATGCGCTCCCAGTCGCCGGTACGGGTGCGGGCCTCGGGGTCGAGCAGGTAGTACCTGGCCAGGTTGCGCTGGGTGGCGGGCAGGGCGTCGAAGTCGGTCAGCACCTCGCGGGCCAGGCGGTTGGCTGCCAGGACGTCGGTGCGGCGGCCGAGGATGAAGGCCGGTACGTGGTCGAGGGTCTGCAACATCAGGCGCAGCCCCGGCCTGACCCGCTGGGGGCTGATGGGGGCGTGGCGGCTGGGGCGGGTCAGCAGGTTCGTGAGGTGCTCCCGCTCGGCGGGGTCGAGCTGGAGCGCCCGGGCGAGCGCCTCGGTCACCTCGGGCGAGGGGTTGCCGGCGCGGCCCTGCTCCAGCCGCGTGTAGTACTCGGTGCTGACCCCGGCCAGCCTGGCCACCTCGTCGCGGCGCAGGCCGGGCACGCGGCGGGGGCGGCCGTCGGCGGGCAGCCCCGTACGGTCCGGCGTGATCCGGGCGCGGCGGGTGCGCAGGAAGTCGGCGAGCTCGCGACTGCGGTCCATGTCCCCAGTGTGGCCCCGCCCGCGTGCCGGCGGGGCCGCAGGGGTGGCCCTGCCAGTACCAGTCTCGCGGTTACCTGCCTGGTCAGGGCAGTCTCGGGCACCCCGTGAGGGGGGTCGCGGGTGGTGTGCTGTTGGAGGAGCGCGGCGACCGGCCGCGCAGGACGTCGAAGGGCGCACACACCATGAACACCTCTCTTTCTGGCCGCGTGGCCGTCATCACCGGTGCCTCCAGCGGGATCGGCGAGGCCACGGCCGAGCACCTGGCCGGGCTGGGCGCGCGGGTGGCCGTTCTGGCGCGGCGCGCCGAGCGGCTGGACGGCCTGGTCTCCCGCATCGAGCGGGCCGGCGGCCGGGCGCTGGCGCTGGCGGCCGACGTCACCGACGCGGCGGCGGTCCGGGCCGCGGCCGAGCGGGTGGCGGCCGAGCTGGGCGGCGCCGACCTGCTGTTCAACAACGCGGGCGTGATGCTGCCCGCCCCGGTCGAGGAGCTGGCAGCCGACCAGTGGCAGCACCAGATCGACCTGAACGTCACGGGCCTGATGAACGTGATCGGCGCGTTCGTCCCGCAGCTCGTCGGGTCCGCCGGCGAGCGCGGCGTGGCCGACCTGATCAACACCTCGTCGATCGCGGCGCAGAACATCTTCCCGAACTTCGCCGTCTACTCCGGGACCAAGGCGTTCGTCACGCACCTGTCGCGGCACCTGCGGGCCGAGCTGGGCCCCAAGAACGTGCGGGTCTCGGCGATCGAGCCGGGCATCGTCGGCACCGAGCTGCAGAGCCACGTCACCGACGAGGGCGCGCGGGCGTGGCTGGAGGGCTCCAAGCAGACGGTGGAGTGGCTCACGCCGCAGGACGTAGCGCAGACGATCGGGTTCCTGGCGAGCCTGCCGCCGCGGGCGAACCTCCAGCAGGTCACGATCATGCCCACCGCCCAGCAGAGCTGACGATGAGTTCTGTCGGTCGGGCAGGTCATCATCGGCACAGACCCCGGCGACCGATGGGAGCACGATCATGAAGATCACCTTGGCCACGTACCTCTCGCTGGACGGTGTCATGCAGGGGCCGGGAACGCCCACCGAGGACCCCAGCGGGGGCTTCGAGCACGGCGGCTGGCAGTTCCCCTACGCGGACGAGGAGCTGGGCACCTACTCCGAGCAGTGGTTCGGCGAGGCGGACGCGTTCCTGCTGGGGCGCAGGACGTACGAGATCTTCGCGGCGTTCTGGCCGACCGTCACCGACGCGGACGACGTGATCGCGACCAGCCTGAACAACCTGCCCAAGTACGTCGTCTCGACGACCCTGGACAGGGCCGACTGGCACAACACGACGATCATCAGGACCGACGTGCTCAAGCAGATCGCCGAGCTGCGCGAGCGTCCCGGCCGCGAGCTGCAGATCCACGGCAGCGGTGCGCTGGCCAGGACGCTGCTGGACCACGGGATGATCGACGAGCTGCGGTTGTGGACGTACCCGGTCGTCCTGGGCAGCGGCAAGCGGCTGTTCGAGCCGGGGCGTACGGCGACGGCGATGCGCCTGGTCGAGTCCAGGACGACGGGGAGCGGCTGCATCGTCGGCATCTACCAGCCGGCGGGCAAGCCGACGTACGGGGATTTCTCGCAGGAGGGCTGAGCGGCCCGGCTCAGGAGGCGGCGGCGGGAAGCCTGATCTCGAAGGCCGCGCCCCGGCCCGGCGCCGACCGCAGCTCCACCCGCCCGCCGTGCGCGGCCACGATCGACCGTACGATGGCCAGCCCGAGCCCGGCCCCGCCCGTGGCGCGGGCACGGGAGCCGTCCGCCCGGTAGAAGCGGTCGAAGACCCTCGACGCCTCCTCGGGTGCCAGCCCGGGCCCCTCGTCGGCGATGACCAGTACCGCCTCGCCGCCGTCCGTGCCCACCCCGATCCTGACCGGGGTGCCGGCGGGCGTGTGGGTGACGGCGTTGCCGACGAGGTTGCTGACCACCTGCCGCAGCCGGGCCTCGTCGCCCAGCACGGGAGCGCTGGCGGCCGGGCCGCCGGAGGGGCCGGTGAAGGCGATGGGCCTGGACGGGTCCAGGGCGGCGAAGTCGTGACGGGCGTCGGCGGCCAGCGTACGCAGGTCCATCGGGGTCAGGTCGAGCCCGGGGCCGTCGCTCTCGTCGAGCCCGGCGAGCAGCAGCAGGTCGTCCACCAGCTCGGCCAGGCGGCCGGATTCGCTCTCGATGCGGGCCATGGCGGGCCCGGCCTCGGTGCCGCCCATGCGGTACAGCTCCGAGAAGCCCTTGATCCCGAACAGCGGGGTGCGCAGCTCATGGCTGACGTCGGCGACGAACCGGCGCATCCGGGCCTCCGACTCCACCTTCGCCGCCACGCCCTGCTCGATCTGCGCGAGCATCGTGTTGAGCGAGCGGGCCAGCCGCCCCACCTCCGTGCCGGGGGCGGCGGGTTCCGGCACGCGCCTGCTGAGGTCGCCGCCGGCGATGGCCGCGGCCGTCTCCTCCACGCGGCGCAGCGGGGCCAGCCCGGCCCTGATCGCGATCCCGCCGACCAGCGCCAGCACGGCCAGCAGGACCGAGCCCGCCACCAGGCAGGCCGCGCGCACCCGGTTGACCGTCGCCTGGAGGGCCTCCAGCGACACCGCGGCGACCACCCCCGAGTGGCCGGTGGCGCCCTGCGCGGGCAGCACCACGGCCCGCCACTCCTGCCCATCGTCGCCCTCCACGGTGAACGGCTCGCCGGCGCGGGCCGTCACCGCGGCGGCGTCGAGGCGGGGCAGGCCGGGGCCCGCCGGGTCGCCGAAGGAGTGCAGCACGGCGCCGCCGGCGGACAGGTAACCCGCGTATCCCTTCGTGATCAGGTCGAGCGGGTCCGCGGCCGGCGACCCCTGGTCCGCTCCGGTCGGCAGCCGGCCCAGCGGCTCCTGGCCCGTCCTGGCCCGCAGCCGGTCCAGCAGCTCGGGCGGCATCGTGGACAGCGCCCTGCTCATGGGGGCGAGCTGGGCGTCCACCCGGGTCAGGAGCTGGTGCTCGAGCTGCCGTACGACGACGGAGCCGATCACCACCAGCCCGACGGCCAGCAGGGCCACCGTGATCGACAGCAGCCGCGCCCGCAGCGACAGCCTCATGATCGCGGTCTGCGCAGCAGGTAGCCGACCCCGTGCACGGTGTGGATCAGCTTGGGCTCGGTGGTGTCCACCTTGCGCCGCAGGTAGCTCACGTACGTGTCCACGATGCTGGTGTCGCCGGCGAAGTCGTAGCGCCACACGTGCTCCAGGATCTGCGGCTTCGGCACCACCCGCCCCGCGTTCAGCACCAGGTGGTGCAGCAGCCTGAACTCGGTGGGAGACAGCCGCACCGGCCGCCCCGCCCTGGTCACCTGGTGGGCGTCGGGATCGACCTCCAGGTCACCGACGACGAGCGTGTGCTCGTCGGGGATCGCGCCGGTGCGCCGCAGGATCGCCCGGATGCGGGCCAGCAGCTCCTCCAGGTCGAACGGCTTGGTCACGTAGTCGTCGCCGCCGAGCCTGAGCCCGTTGATCTTGTCGGCGGTGGCGTCGCGGGCCGTCAGGAACAGCACGGGCACCGGGCCGGGCCGCCCGCCGGCCCTGGGCAGGCCGCGCAGGCGGCGGAGCACCTCGAAGCCGTCGAGGTCCGGCAGCATGACGTCGAGCAGCACCAGGTCGGGCGGGTCGAGCCGGGCCGCCTCCAGCGCCTGGGTGCCGCTGTCGGCCGAGCTCACGGTGAAGCCCGCGAAGCGCAGGGTCGCCGACAGCAACTCCTTGACGGTGGGTTCGTCGTCGACCACCAGCAGCCGTTCGCCCAAGTGAGGCACCTCCCCGGTGTCCAGCGTAATCAGGCGTCCCGATGGTTGAACTTGACGAAGGCCGCGATCAGCATGATCGCGACGAAGGTGACGAACAGCCCGAACGCCGCCACCGGTGGCAGCTCGGTCGTCCCGTAGAGCGCCTGGAGGGCGGCGGTGCTCGGCCAGTAGTTCTCGATGAGGTCGCGCAGGATGCCGGGCGAGGACGAGGCGAGGGTGGGCAGCAGGAGGAAGGCGGTGCTGACGTTCACGGCGGCGGCCGTGCCGCGCAGCAGGAAGCCCAGCGCCAGCCCGAACAGCGCCAGCAGCGCGAGCACGACCGGCCCGAGCAGCAACATCGCCAGCGCGGCCGGGTCGCCCGGCATGACGGACGGGGCCCCGCTCGCCGCCAGCGTGCTCTGGCTGAGGGTGTACATCAGCCACACCGAGGCCACGCTCACCGGCAGGGCCGTCAGCACGGTGATCGCGGCCTTGGCGGCGAGCAGCCGGCCGCGCCTGCCCGCGGCGGCCAGGGTGGCGTGCATGGTGCCCGAGCCGTACTCGGAGGAGGCGACCAGCACGCCCAGCGCGGAGATCAGGAGCTGGCCGATGAAGATTCCGCGCATGCCCGCGGCCAGCGGATCGAAGTCCAGCCGCTCCTGCGGCGTGGCGATCGCGTAATCCCCGGCCGCCGCGTTGCCGAACAGCCACCCGAACAGCCCCGACACGACGACGGTCGCCAGCGAGAGCACCATGGTGGCCCTGATGCTGCTGAACTTGGTCCACTCCGCCCTGAGAGCCCCCGCGGCGATCATCGGGCCGCTCCGTACTCGACGGCGTCGCGGGTCAGGTCCATGAACGCCTCCTCCAGCGACACGCGCCGCGTGGCCAGCTCGTACAGGGGCACACTCTCCGCGCAGGCCAGCCGGCCGACGTCGGGCATGCCCAGCCCGGTGACCAGCAGCTCGCCGCCCTCTCCCGGCCGCACGTGGGCGCCCGCCAGCTCCAGCCGCCGGGCGAACGCCGCCGCGTCGGGCGTGCGGACGACCACGGCCGCGCCCGTCTCGGTGAACTCGCCGAGCTCGCCCTCCGCGATCAACCGCCCCTTGCCGATGACCACCAGCCGGTCGGCGGTCAGCGCCATCTCGCTCATCAGATGGCTGGACACCAGCACCGTACGGCCCTCGGCGGCCAGCCCCCGGATGAGCGTGCGGATCCACCGCACCCCCTCCGGGTCCAGCCCGTTGACCGGCTCGTCCAGCAGCAACACCGGCGGGTCCCCGAGCAGCGCCGCTGCCAGGCCCAGCCGCTGGCTCATCCCCAGCGAGAACGCGCCGGCCCGCCTCCTGGCCACGTCCGCCAGCCCGACCCGGTGCAGCACCTCGTCCACGCGGGAGGCCGGCAGGTCGTTCGACTGGGCCAGGTAGAGCAGGTGCTTGTACGCGCTGCGCCACGGGTGCACGGCCCGCGAGTCCAGCATCGAGCCGATCACGCGCAGCGGGTGCAGCAGCTCGTGGTAGGGGCGGCCGTTGACGGTGACCGTGCCGGCGGTGGGCAGGTCCAGGCCGAGGATCATGCGCATGGTCGTGCTCTTGCCGGCGCCGTTCGGGCCCAGGAAGCCGGTGACGAGGCCCGGCCGTACCGTGAAGGTGAGATCGTCCACGACGAGCTTCTCGCCGTAACGTTTGGTCAGTCCGCTGAGCTGGATCATGACGTCCAGCGTGCGGCGGGTGGTTGGAGGGGCTCTGGGCGGTTCTGTGAGTTCCCTGTGAAGATGGGGCCGCCACGCGGGGGGTGCGCGGCGGGCCCGCACCGGATCCACAGGAATGTCTCAGGAGAGCGCCGCCCTCAGGCGGGCGGCCAGCTCCTCGGCGTGCTCCTGGGTCCAGGGCAGCACGCCGTTCTCCGACATCAGCGCGTGGAACTGCTGCTCCTCGTACGGGGTGCCGGGCGGCAGCGCGGCGATGTGCCAGTGCAGGTGCGCGTTGCCCTGCTGGCTGCCGAGCGAGAGCACGTACGTGCGCTCCGACGGCACCACCGCCTCCACCGCCAGCGCCACCTTCCTGACCACCTCCATGATCGCGTGGAAGGCGGGCTCGTCGAGGTCGCGTACGACGTGCTCGACGTGCCGCTTCGGGCTGACCAGCACGTAGCCGGGGACGGTGGGGTAGCGCGGCAGGAACGCCAGGTGCCGGTCGTCCTCGTAGACGATCTGTTCGAGGGCGTGATCCGGGTCGCCGGCCACGATGGCGCAGATGAAGCAGGGGCGTGACTTCACGCGTTCCACGTAGGCGGCGACGTCGAAGGGCACTTTCCGCTCAAGATCCATCACCTGATGATGTCAGGCCGCGGCCTCCACGGCCTCACGCGCGGGCAGGGAGCCGAGCTCGGCCGCCGGCTCGCGGCGCGGGAGCAGCCGTCCGGCCAGCGCGATCAGCACGCCGAGCAGGACGCCGACGCCGAGCGCCGTACGCAGGGAGGTCGCGTCCGACAGGAACCCGATCACCACGGGGCCGAGCAGCAGCCCGGCGTATCCCATGGCGCCGGCCTGGGCGATCGCGGGTCCGGGAGTGTCCGTCGCGGTGCCCGCCAGCGACAGCGTGAGCGGCGAGATCGTCGCCACGCCGAGCCCGACGAAGAACATCGCGGACACCGCCACCAGCGCGGACGGCGCCAGCAGCACGACCGCGAAGAACCCGGCCGTGGCCACCCCGGACACGGTCAGCATCCCGCGCACCCCGAACCTGACGCGCAGCCGGTCACCCGTGAGCCGGGCGACCAGCATGCCCACCTCGAAGACCGGGTAACCGAGCGCCGCCACGGCCTCGGGCGCGCCCAGCTCGTCGCGCAGGTACAGGCCGTTCCAGTCGGCCACGGTGCCCTCGACCATGAACGCGAAGAACATGATCGTGCCGAGCAGGTAGACGATCGGCGGCATGCGCCGGCGGCCCTGCCGCGCGGTCCCCGCCGCCGCCGGGGGCTCCGGCAGGTACGTACGGCCGAGCAGCACCATCACCGGCAGCGAGACCAGCGCGATCAGCGCCACGTTCACGGTGAACGGCAGCCCCGCGGCGATCGCCAGGCTGCCCAGCCCGCCCGCCGAGATGGCGCCCACGCACCAGCCGGCGTGCATGCCGTTCATCAGCGGGCGCCCGTACGCCTGCTCGACGGCCGAACCCTGGGCGTTCATGGCGACGTCCACGGTGCCGAAGGCCATGCCGAAGAGCGCCACGGCCACCAGGAGCAGGGGCAGGTCGGGTGCCAGGGCCACGCCGAGCAGGCCGAGTGCCGTCAGGGGGCCGCCTGCCCGCAGGAGTGTCCTGCTGCCCACGCGCGCCATCACGCGGCGCATGGACTGCATGGTCACCAGAGCGCCCAGGCCCCACACCAGCAGGATCGTCCCGACCATGGCCTCGGACAGGCCTAGTTTGTCGGTCAGGGCGGGGATGCGCACGGTCATCGTGCCCACCATCAGGCCGGCAAGGACAAAGGTGAGGACCGCCCCGTAACGGGCGCTCCTCAGCTCGCGGGTCATAGGGCTACCTCACTGAAGGTCGTAGTTTTTCGTGATAAATCGGGCATGGTGGGTGTGCTGCGGGGCAGCACAGGGAGACCGCCGGGCCGTCTGGGAGGCGGCCGGGCCGTCTTGAAGGTGGGGGTGCTTGAAGGGGGATGACGGCCTGCCGGAGGCCGGTCGTGGCTCGGTGCGCGGGGGCCGTACCGGATCGGAGCGGCGCGCGGGCACACCGGTGGGAGACGGGCCGGCCGGGCGGCGGCCCGGGACGGAGAGGGGCGGGAGCTAGGCGGACGCGGGCCGGATGAGCGCTTTGAGGCGCTGCTCCAGGACCTGGAGGTCGGCTTCCGTGTTCAGCTCAGGGTCGTGGCTGGCCACGTCCCACAGCCCCTCGCACGCGAGGCGTACGATCTGCGAGGCCACCGGGTCGGGCTCTTCCCGCAGCTCCTCGCGATGCCATCGGGTCATGGCCTCACGCAGCGGCGCGAGCAGGAAGAGGTTGCCCGACGCCCCCGTGACGACCGCCCATCGCCGCAGCCTGCCGGAGCGGACGGCGGCCAGGGTGGCGCCCAGGTAGCGCTCGGTGTACGTGTCGCCGGGCTGGGCCGCCATCAGTGCGTCGAAGTCTTCGATCAACCGCTCCACCATGCCCTTGATCAGGGCTTCTTTGGAGCCGTAGTGATAGAGCAGCCCGCCCTTGCTCACGCCCGCCCGGTCGGCCACGGCCGCCAGGGTGAGCGCGGCCGAGCCCTGGTCGCAGAGGAGATCCTCCGCGGCGTCCAACAGCTCGTCCCTTCGCATGCCTCAACTGTACCGTCCGGACGGTACAGTTGCAAACGAGATACCCTGAGCACGTGACCAGACCGTCGGCCTACCTTGATCATGCGGCGACCACCCCCATGCTGCCCGAAGCGATCGAGGCCATGACGGATCAACTCAAACGCGTCGGAAATGCTTCCTCCCTGCATGCGGCCGGTCGCCAGGTGCGCAGGGTGGTCGAGGAGTCGCGCGAGACGATCGCCGGCGCGCTCGGGGCCAGGCCCAGCGAGGTCGTGTTCACCTCGGGCGGCACCGAGGCCGACAACCTCGCGATCAAGGGCCTCTACTGGGCGCGCCGCCCGCGCGGGCGCGTGCTGATCAGCTCGGTGGAGCACCACGCCGCACTCGACCCCGCCCAGTGGCTGGCCGACAGCCAGGGCGCCGAGGTGGAGCTGCTGGAGGTGGACGAGCACGGCCGGGTGCATCCCGACACGCTGCGCGCCGCCATCGAGCGCGACCCCGGCAGCGTCGCCATGATCAGCATCATGTGGGCCAACAACGAGGTGGGCACCGTCCAGCCGGTCCACGTGCTGGCCGCCATCGCGCACGACCACGGCATCCCGTTCCACACCGACGCCGTTCAGGCGGTCGGGCAGCTGCCCGTGTCGTTCTCCGGCTCGGGGGCCGACGCGCTCACGCTCACCGGCCACAAGATCGGCGGGCCGATGGGAGTCGGGGCGTTGCTGCTGGCCAGAGGGCTGACGCCGGTCTCCGTGCAGCATGGCGGAGGGCAGGAGCGCGACGTGCGCTCCGGCACGCTCGACGCGCCCGCCATCGCGGGGCTCGCCGCCGCCGTCAGCAGCGCCGTGCGGGAGCAGGAGGCGCTGGAGCGGCGGCTGGTGGAGCTGCGCGACGAGCTCATCCGGCGCGTCCGCGAGGCGGTGCCCGACGTGGTGCTCAACGGCGACCCCGTCAACCGGCTGCCCGGCAACGCGCACTTCTCCTTCCCCGGTTGCGAGGGCGACGCGCTGCTGATGCTGCTCGACGCCAAGGGGGTGGAGTGCTCGACCGGGTCGGCCTGCTCGGCCGGCGTCGCGCAGCCGTCGCACGTGCTGCTGGCCATGGGGGCCGACGCGGCGGCGGCGCGCGGCTCGCTCCGCTTCACGCTCGGGCACACCTCCACGCGCGACGACGTGGACAGGTTGATCGAGGTGCTCCCCGGCGCGGTGGAGCGCGCCCGGCGCGCCGGGCTGGGCTGACCGAGGTCTCGGCGGGCCTCCGCCAGAGGCCCGAGCCCTCCGCTCAGGTCAGGAACGGCGCCACCGCGGTCCACGCCGGGTCGGAGCTCACGTCCACCCGGGGCTCGCCCTCCTCCCAGCCCACGATCAGCTCCTTGGCGTGGATCGCGGCCTCGCCCGTCGGGTCGGCGTACACGTGGATGATCCGGTGCCCCTCGGCGCTGAGGTGCGCGGCCAGCACGGCGTCGTCGCGCAGCTTGAGGAGGCGGGCGGCCAGGCGTTCCTCGAAGGAGCGCAGCGCGGCCAGGGAGTCGCCGACCGGCAGGCCGTTCTCGTCGCGGTGCGCGTACGGGAGCGTGATCGCGATGTGCTGGTCGAAGAGCGGGTGGTCCACCGGCCGCAGCGGGTGGCGGGCCGTGGCGACCAGCGGCGCGCCGGTGCCGGTCTGGCCTTCGAGGAGCAGCCACTCCTCCTCGGAGTAGCCCGAGGCCACGTCGGCGACCACGGCCGGCAGGTGCACGGCCGCCACGGAGTCGATCGGCTCGAACGTGACCGCCGTGATCTCGCCCACCCACCTGGCCACGTCGTCCTCGCCGAGCAGCCAGTCGAGGGCCAGCAGCGTGGTCTCCATCCGGGTGTCCTCGTCGAGCTCGCCGAAGATCGGGTGGTAGGCGGCCACGTCGACCCTGGGCTGGTTGCGCGGCACGCGCAGGCCGAGGGTGAGCTTGTCGAGCTCGAACACGAAGCCGCCCACGTCGAGCCTCAGCTCCGTCGCCTGCGGGTTGGCCTGGCGCGACGGGTGGAACTCCCACAGCAGGTCGGGCGGCGGCGCCGCCATGGCCCAGCGGTGCGCGAGCGAGCGCAGCTCGGCGTCGCCCGCCGCGGTCACCACCAGGGCGTGCGCGGCCTCCTTGCCGGGAGCCACCTCGTAGATCAGCCCGGGGTCGATCGCGGCGACCGACGGGGTGAGCAGCGTCTCCAGCCCTTCGGCGTCGCCCGCTCCCAGCAGGGCGTCGACCCGCGGCCTGGCCTCCTGCCACCACGCCCAGAATTCGGCGATGGCCTCGGCCGGCCCGACGGCCCCTTCGTCTGCGTCCTTGCGCCCGAACAGTCGCATGGTCGAATACTCCCAGACGGAGGGCATGGTCGCGCACTCCCATGCGGACAGTACGCTGGAACGGTCATGGGACTGCGTGTGCTTGCCGCCATGTCGGGCGGCGTCGACTCCGCCGTGGCCGCCGCTCGGATCGCCGAGGCCGGTCACGACGTCACTGGTGTCCATCTCGCGCTCTCCGTCAACCCCCAATCGCACCGCACGGGGGCCAGGGGCTGCTGCACGATCGAGGACTCGCGCGACGCGCGGCGCGCCGCCGACGTCATCGGCATCCCCTTCTACATCTGGGACATGGCGGAGCGATTCCAGCGTGACGTGGTCGAGGACTTCGTGTCCGAGTACGCCGCGGGCCGCACCCCCAATCCCTGCCTGCGCTGCAACGAGAAGATCAAGTTTGCCGCGGTGCTGGACCGGGCGCTGGCCCTGGGCTTCGACGCCGTCGCCACCGGCCACCACGCCAAGCTGGTCGACGGGGTCCTGTCGAGGAGCGTCGACCAGGGCAAGGACCAGTCGTACGTGCTCGGCGTGCTCACCCGCGAGCAGCTCGGGCACGCGATCTTCCCGCTGGGCGACTCGACCAAGGCCGAGGTGCGCGAGGAGGCCGCCAGGCGCGGCCTGACCGTCGCCGACAAGCCCGACAGCCACGACATCTGCTTCATCGCCGACGGCGACACGCGCGGCTTCCTGGCCGGGCGGCTCGGCGCGGCCGAGGGGCCGATCGTCGACCAGAGCGGCGAGGTCGTGGGCAGCCACCAGGGGGCTCACGGGTTCACGGTCGGGCAGCGCAAGGGCCTGCGCATCGACCGCCCGGCGCCCGACGGCAGGCCGCGTTACGTGCTGTCGATCGAGCCGGTGTCCAACACGGTGACGGTCGGCCCGCGCTCCGCGCTGGAGGTCACCACGATCACCTGCGGCACCCCGGTCTGGAACGGCCCGTCCGGCCGTGACGACCTGACGGTGCAGCTCAGGGCGCACGGCGAGGTCTACGCGTGCCGGTTCGCCGAGCACGGGGGCGGGCTGACGATCGAGCTCGACCGGCCCGCCACGGGCGTCGCGGCGGGCCAGGCCGCGGTGCTCTACTCCGGTGCGACGGTGATCGGCTCGGCCACCATCGTCTCGGCTAGCTGAGCGTGGCCGACCCGCCGACCGGGATGCGGCGGATGTCGGCGCCCTGCTTCTGCGCCTCCATGCGCAGCCAGTTGTCCACCAGGCCGAGGCCGACCTCGCTGTAGAGGGCGTCGTGCGTGGAGTACGCCCGCGCCGGGCGGATCGTACGCAGGTACTCCACCATCTCCGACAGCTTCATCCACGGCGCCCCGGTCGGCACCAGCAGCGTGCCCACCTCCGCCTGGGGGACGGTGAGCGCGTCGCCCGGGTAGAACAGCTCGTCGTCGAGCAGGAACCCGACGTTCTGCACGACGGGCATGTCAGGGTGATTCCTGGCGTGCCACTCGCCGAACACCTTCACCTGGAACCCGGCCGTCTCGAAGTCGTCGCCGTGCCGGACCACCTGCACCTTGGCCGGCACCTCGGTCAGGTCCGCCGCGACGCCCTCGCAGGTCCAGATCTCCAGGTCGGGCGAGGCCGCCTTGAGCTTGCCGACGTCCACGTGGTCGGCGTGCTCGTGGGTGATGAGCACGGTGTCGGCGCCGTCGAGGGCGGAGCCGTCCGTGAACGTGCCCGGGTCGATGACCAGGACCTTGCCGTCCTTCTCCACGCGGACACAGGCGTGGCCGAATTTCGTGAGCTTCATTCGGCAGAGCCTACGCTGGTGCCCATGTCTACGTGGGAAGCCACCGGAGTCGGTTCGCATCCGGGTGAGGATCATCTTGAGGCGATCAGGGTCGTGTTCGGCGAGGTGCCAGGGCTGCCGTACCTGCCGGAGCTGCCTGCCAGAGGCGTCGGCGCGGACATGGTGGGCCGGACGGCGGCGCTGCTCGTCGACCTGCCCGTCGAGGTGCAGCCGTCCGGATGGCGGCTGTCCGACCGGCCGGGGCGCGACCACCAGCGGGCCGTCGACCATCTGCGGCGCGACCTCGACGGGCTGGAGGAGATCGGTCACGACTACACGGGGCCGCTGAAACTGCAGGTCTGCGGGCCGTGGACGCTGGCCGGGGCGATCGAGCTCAAGTTCGGGGACAAGATGCTCTCCGACCAGGGGGCCGTGCGCGACCTGACCGCCTCGCTGGCCCAGGGCGTGGCCGAGCACTGCGCCGAGGTGCGCAGGCGGCTGCCCGGAGTTACCGAGATCGTGCTGCAGCTCGACGAGCCGGGGCTGCCCGGGGTGCTGGCGGGGACGGTGCCGACCGCCTCCGGGTTCGGGCGGCTGGCGGCCGTCGAGGAGTGGCGGGTGGAGGAGTCGCTGCGCTCGTTCGAGGCTCCGGTGGTGCACTGCTGCGCGCCCGGCGTGCCGTACGCGCTGCTGCGCAGGGCGGAGGTGCGGGGCGTGTCGGTGGACGCGGCGCTGCTGCGGCGCAGGGACGACGAGGAGCTGGGAGAGCTGTTCGAGGCCGGGATGGCGCTGTTCATGGGGGTCGTGCCGGGCAGGGACACGCGCCTGGCCGATCCCGGCGTGGTGGCCAGGCCGGCGCTGGGGTTGTGGCGGCGGCTGGGGTTCGCGCCCGACGGGCTGGCCTCGAAGGTGGTGCTGACCCCGGCCTGCGGGCTGGCGGGGGCCTCCCCGGCGTACGCGCGGGCGGCGCTGGCGGCCTGCCGCAAGGCGGCGCGGGTGCTCAGGGACGATCCGCGAGAGGGTTGAGTCGTGGTGGTGACGGTGCTCGACGGTAGCGTTTGCACAGGTCGTCGTACGGAAGGAGGCTCACGTGGATGAGGTCGAGGGTGTCCCGGTGAGCGCGCTCAAGCGGCATGCCGAGCTCAGCGAGCTGGTCGAGGAGGCCCGCTGGCGCTACTACGTGCTCGACCAGCCGACGGTGAGCGACGCCGAGTTCGACGGGTGGTTCAGGGAGCTGCTGGCGCTGGAGGAGGCGCATCCGACGCTCCAGACGCCCGACTCGCCCACGCAGAAGGTGGGCGCGGCGCCGTCGGGCGACTTCGCCAAGGTCCAGCACCTCAACCGGATGGAGAGCCTCGACAACGCCTTCAACGCCGAGGACATGGCGGGCTGGCAGGCGCGGGTCGAGCGGCTGGCCGAGGGCGATCCCGGCCCCTACCTGTGCGAGCTGAAGATCGACGGGCTGGCCGTGGCGCTGGTCTACCGTGACGGCAGGCTGGAGCGCGGCGCGACCCGGGGCGACGGGCGCACGGGTGACGACGTGACGGCCAACGTCCGCACGATCAAGGGTGTCCCGCACCGGCTCAAGGGCGACGACGTCCCGAGCCTGGTGGAGATCCGCGGTGAGGTCTACATCCCGGTCGAGGACTTCAAGCAGCTCAACGAGCAGCTCGTGGAGCAGGGCAAGCCCCCGTTCGCCAACCCGCGCAACGCCGCGGCGGGCACGTTGCGGCAGAAGGACCCGCGCATCACGGCGCAGCGCCCGCTGCGGATGCTGGTGCACGGCATCGGCGTCTGGGAGGGCACGGAGGAGCCGCGGGCGCAGTCGCACTGCTACGACCGGCTGCGGGAGTTCGGGCTGCCGGTCAGCGACCTGGTCAAGGTGGTGCCGGGGCTCGCGGAGGTCGACGAGTTCATCGAGCACTACCGGGTGCACCGGCACGACCCCGCCTACGAGATCGACGGGGTCGTGGTGAAGGTCGACGACTTCCGCACGCAGCGGGAGCTGGGCTCGACCTCGCGGGCGCCGCGCTGGGCGATCGCGTACAAGTACCCGCCGGAGGAGGTCAACACCAAGCTGCTCGACATCCAGGTGGGCGTGGGGCGGACGGGGCGGGTCACGCCGTACGCGGTGATGGAGCCCGTCGTGGTGTCCGGCTCGACCGTGGAGCGGGCCACGCTGCACAACGCGGCCATCGTGGTCAAGAAGGGCGTGCTCATCGGCGACACCGTGGTGCTGCGCAAGGCGGGCGACGTCATTCCCGAGATCGTCGGGCCGGTCGCCGCGCTGCGCGACGGGTCTGAGCGGGAGTTCGTCATGCCCACGCACTGCCCGGAGTGCGGCACCGAGCTGGCGTACGAGAAGGAGGGCGACGCCGACCTGCGCTGCCCGAACGCCCGGAGCTGTCCCGCCCAGATCCGCGAGCGCATCTACTTCGCGGCGGGGCGGCGCGCGCTCGACATCGACGGGCTGGGCTACGTCGCGGCCACGGCGCTCACCCAGCCGCTGCCGCCGCAGGAGCCGGTGGTGCGCACCGAGGCCGACCTGTTCGACCTGACCCTGGAGAAGCTGCTGCCGATCAGGTCGGTGGTCCGCGACCTGGAGACCGGCCTGCCCAAGCTGGACCCGAAGACCGGCGAGGAGAAGGTCGTCACCTTCTTCTCCAACCTCGACGGCCAGCCCAGCGCCGGCGCCCGGCTGCTCATCGAGGAGCTGGAGCGGGCCAAGCAGGTGCCGCTCGCGCAGATCCTGGTCGCGCTGTCGATCCGGCACGTCGGCCCGCCCACCGCCCGCGACCTGGCCGACGCCATGCGCTCGATCGACGCCGTGATGAACGCCTCGGAGGAGGAGCTGGCCGCGGTCGAGGGCATCGGGCCCAGGGTGGCGGCCACGATCAAGGAGTGGTTCGAGGTCGACTGGCACCGGGAGATCGTCGAGCGGTGGCGGGCTGCCGGGGTCCGGATGGAGGACGAGCCGGCGCCCGAGAAGGGGCCCCAGACGCTGGAGGGGCTGACGTTCGTGGTGACGGGCACGCTGGAGGGTTACACGCGTGACACGGCCGCCGAGGCGCTGACCAGCCGGGGCGGGAAGGTGTCCGGCTCGGTGTCGAAGAAGACGTCGTTCCTGGTGGCGGGGGAGAACGCCGGGTCGAAGTATGACAAGGCGGTCAGCCTCGGGGTGCCGATCCTCGACCTGGCAGGGTTCGGGGTCCTGCTCGACGAGGGGCCTGAGGCGGCCGCCGGGGTGGCGGTCAGGCCGGAGGGATAGCGTCCGGCTGCTGGAAGGGGTCTGCCCGGAAAGGGCGGGCCCCTTCGTCATTGTGTGCTCGGTTTGCTACTGAGGGTGCTTTTTGGGTATATGTCGGGAAGGAGAAGTGACGGAACGTACGCGCTTGGTTTCGCGAAGTGGGGTGAAGGTCGTACCCTCCCATAGTGACCTAATGGGGGTTCTGTTACCGATGACTGACCCAACCGACACCCGCGACACCGGACCACGCGTCGGCACACCCTTGTGGGGATACCTCGCGGGCATCACTGTGATCGGCTTCACCGCTCTGGTGGTGGCCATGCTCAGGCTGGACGCGACCGGGGTGGCGGGCCTGGCCCGCACGCCGCTGTTCTGGGTGCTCGCGGTGCTGGTGATCCTGGGGGAGCTCCGTCCGGTGATGGTGTCGTCCGCGACGGCCGTCGGCGGCACGTACCCGTCCACCATGTTCACCTTCGCCGTGCTGCTCCACCTGGGGCTGCCCGTGGCGGTGCTGATGCAGGCCGTGGCCGTCGTGATCAATGGCGTGGTGACGCGCAGGTCGTGGCACCGGGTCATGTTCAACATCGCCCAGTCCACGCTCGCGCTCACCGCCGCTGCCGTGGTGCTGAGCACGTTCGGCATCGTGCCGAGCCCGGCCGCGCCGTGGGTGCCCGGCGGGGGCGACCTGCTGGCGATCGCGCTGGCCGGCATCGCGTACTTCGCCACCAGGGCCACCCTCGTGAGCGGCGCGGTCGCGCTGCACGAGCGGCGCTCGATCATGCGCGTGCTGAAGGTCACCGTGGGCCCGCAGAGCCTCGTCTACACCGGCCTGCTGGGCCTGGCGCCCCTGGTCGTGGTGGTCATGAGCCACTCGCCCGGCCTCGTGCCGCTCTTCGTCGCCCCGCTGGCCGCCGTCTACTTCACCGCCACGCTCTCCATGCGCCGCGACCACCAGGCCCTGCACGACGAGCTGACCGGCCTGCCCAACCGCAAGCTGCTCATCGTCAGCACCGAGGAGGCGCTGGCCGAGGCGCGCCAGGACGAGCGGGTCGGGCTGTTCCTGCTCGACCTCGACCGGTTCAAGGAGGTCAACGACACGCTGGGGCACCCGGTGGGCGACCGGCTGCTGCAACTGATCGCGCACCGGCTCACCCACTCCGTACGGCCCGGCGACGTCGTGGCCAGGCTGGGCGGCGACGAGTTCGCCGTGCTGCTGCCCTCGATCAGGGACGCCCACGCGGCCAGGGAGGTGGCCGCCAGGCTGCGCGCGGCCCTGACCGAGCCCGTACGCCTGGAGGGCATGACGTTCGACCTCGACGCCTCCGTCGGCATCGCCCTCTACCCCGACCACGCCCCCGACTTCGAGCTGCTGCTGCAACGCGCCGACGTGGCCATGTACCTGGCCAAGGAGGGGCGTACCGGCGTGGAGCTCTACCAGCCGGACAAGGACCGCAACTCGCCCGAGCGCCTCACCCTGCTCGGCGACCTGCGCCGCGCCATCGACAACCGCGAGCTGCGCCTGCACTACCAGCCCAAGGTGGGGCTGGGCGGCGGCGACATCCAGGGGGTCGAGGCGCTGCTGCGCTGGCGGCACCCGGTGCACGGGCCGATCGCGCCGTCGGACTTCGTGCCGCTGGCCGAGCAGTCGTACCTGATGCGGCAGCTCACGGCGTACGTGATCGAGGAGGCGCTGGAGCAGGCGGCGGCCTGGTGGCACACGGGGCTGCGGGTGCAGATCTCGGTGAACATCTCCGCCCGCGACCTGCTCGCCTCCGCGCTGCCCGAGCAGCTGGAGGTCGGCCTGGCCAGGTACGGCCTGCCGCCCGCCGCCATCCAGCTGGAGGTCACCGAGCGCATCCTGACCGGCGACCAGGCCTACACCCAGGAGACCATCAAGGCCCTGGCCACGCTCGGCGTGCCGCTCGCCCTGGACGACTTCGGCACCGGCTACTCCTCGCTGATCCGGCTCCAGCGGCTGGCGGTGTCGGAGGTCAAGATCGACGCCTCGTTCGTCCGCCGGATCGCGGAGTCGGAGGACGACTACCGCATCGTGCGCTCCATCGTGGACCTGGTCCGCTCGCTCGGGCTGCGCTCGGTCGCGGAGGGCGTGGAGTCGGACGACGTGGCGATGCGGCTGGTGGAGATGGGCTGCGACGTGGGGCAGGGCTGGCTGTTCTGCCACCCGATGCCGGCCGAGGAGGCCGCGGAGTGGCTGCGCGACCGGGCGGGCGGCGCCGTGGAGTACGGGTACCAGCCTGAGGTCAGCAGCTCGGCCTGAGGCTTAATGGTTCGGGGCTTGTTGGTCAAGCCCCCTAGGATGGCAGTGTCCAAAGACTCCATCCACGAAACGGGTTCAACGACTCATGTCCGCCATAACCCGCGACGAGGTCGCACACCTGGCCCGGTTGTCCAGGCTGGCGCTCACCGACGATGAGCTCGATCACTACGCCACCCAGCTCGATGCCATCATCGAGTCGGTCGCGAAGGTGGCCGAGGTCGCCGCCGAGGACGTGCCGCCTTCGTCGCACGCGCTTCCGCTGACCAATGTCTTCCGTGCCGACGAGGTGCGACAGTCCCTGACGCCCGACCAGGCGCTCGCCGGCGCCCCCGCCGTCGAGGACGACCGCTTCCGGGTGCCGCGCATCCTCGGGGAGGAGGCATGAGTTTGATCCGCAAGACCGCCGCCGAGCTGGGGTCGATGATCGCCGCCGGCGAGGTGTCGGCCGTGGAGGTGGCCGAGGCGCACCTCGACCGCATGGCCGAGGTGGAGCCCAAGGTCAAGGCGTTCCTGCACGTCGATCGCGAGGTCACGCTGGAGCAGGCGCGCGCCGTGGACACCAGGCTGCGGGCCGGTGAGAGGCTCGGGCCGCTGGCCGGCGTGCCGATCGCGCACAAGGACATCTTCACCACCCGCGACATGCCGACGACGGCCGCCTCCAAGATCCTGGAGGGCTGGCGGCCCCCGTACGACGCGACCGTCACCGCCCGCCTGCGCGAGGCCGGGCTGGTCATCCTGGGCAAGACGAACCTCGACGAGTTCGCCATGGGCTCCTCGACGGAGAACTCCGCCTACCACGCCACCTCCAACCCGTGGGACCTGACGAAGATCCCCGGCGGCTCGTCGGGCGGCTCCAGCGCGGCGGTGGCCGCGTACGAGGCGCCGCTGTCCACGGGCACCGACACCGGCGGCTCCATCCGGCAGCCCGCCTCGGTGACCGGCATCGTGGGCATGAAGCCCACCTACGGCGGCTCGTCCCGGTACGGCCTGATCGCCTTCGCCAGCTCGCTCGACACGCCGGGGCCGTTCGCCCGCAACGTGCTCGACGCGGCGCTGCTGCACGAGGCGTTCTCCGGCCACGACCCGATGGACTCCACCTCCATCGACGCGCCGGTGCCCTCGGTCGTCGAGGCCGCGAAGAACCCCGACATCGCCGGCATGCGGATCGGCGTCGTCAAGGAGTTCGCCGGCGAGGGTTACCAGGCGGGCGTCCTGGCCCGCTACCACGAGGCCGTCCAGCTCCTGGAGTCGCTCGGGGCCAAGGTCGTCGAGGTCTCCTGCCCGTCGTTCACGACCGCGCTGCCCGCGTACTACCTGATCGCGCCCTCGGAGTGCTCGTCCAACCTGGCGCGCTTCGACGCCATGCGCTACGGCCTGCGCGTCGGCGACGACGGCACCCGCAGCGCCGAGGAGGTCATGGCGCTGACCAGGGCCGCCGGGTTCGGCCCCGAGGTCAAGCGGCGCATCATGCTGGGCACGTACGCGCTGTCGAGCGGCTACTACGACGCCTACTACGGCCAGGCCCAGAAGGTGCGCACGGTCATCGCGCGCGAGTTCGAGGCCGCCTACCAGCAGGTCGACGTGCTGGTGTCGCCGACGACGCCGACCACGGCGTTCGCGATCGGCGAGCGCGCCGACGACCCGATGGCGATGTACCTCGCCGACCTGTGCACGATCCCGTCCAACCTCGCGGGCAACGCGGCCATGTCGGTGCCGTGCGGCCTGGCCGACGAGGACGGCCTGCCGGTCGGGCTGCAGATCATGGCCCCGGTCCTGGCCGACGACCGCTGCTACCGCGTGGGCGCGGCCGTGGAGCAGGCCCTGGAGAGCCGCTGGGGCGGCAGCCTGCTGTCCAAGGCGCCGGAGCTGTAGGGCGATGCACATGCGACGATCCGAACGAAGGACCTCACGATGACTGCCGGCACGATCATGCCGTACGACGAAGCGCTCGAGCGGTTCGAGCCGGTGCTCGGTCTCGAGACGCATGTCGAGCTGGGCACCCGGTCGAAGATGTTCTGCGGTTGCAAGACGACCTTCGGCGCCCCGCCCAACACGCAGGTCTGCCCGACCTGCCTGGCCTTCCCCGGCGCGCTGCCGGTGGCCAACGCCCAGGCCATCGAGTCGACGATCCGCATCGGCCTGGCGCTCAACTGCTCGATCGCCGAGTGGTGCCGCATGGCCCGGAAGAACTACTTCTATCCGGACATGCCGAAGAACTACCAGATCTCTCAGTACGACGAGCCGCTCTGCTTCGACGGCTACATCGACGTCGAGGTCGACGGCGAGACCGTGCGGATCGAGATCGAGCGCGTGCACCTGGAGGAGGACACCGGCAAGTCCACCCACGTGGGCGGCGCGACCGGGCGCATCCACGGGGCCGACTACTCGATCGTCGACTACAACCGCGCGGGCATCCCGCTGGTCGAGATCGTGACCAAGCCCATCCCGGGCACCGACCGGCTCGCGCCCGAGGTGGCCAGGGCGTACGTCACCGAGCTGCGCGAGATCATGCGCTCGCTGGGCGTCTCCGACGTGCGCATGGAGGAGGGCTCGCTGCGGTGTGACGTCAACGTCTCGCTGATGCCGCGCGGCTCGTCCGAGTGGGGCACCCGTACGGAGACCAAGAACGTCAACTCGCTGCGCAGCGTCGAGCGGGCCGTGCGGAGCGAGATCGAGCGGCAGGCCGCCGTGCTCGCCGGTGGCGGGAAGATCGTCCAGGAGACCCGGCACTTCCACGAGGACACCGGCACCACCACGTCCGGCCGCTCCAAGGAGGAGGCGCAGGACTACCGCTACTTCCCCGAGCCCGACCTGGTGCCGATCGCGCCCGACCCGGCGTGGGTGGCCGAGCTGAAGGCGGCCCTGCCCGAGCTGCCGTCGGTCAAGCGCAAGCGGCTGCAGGCCGAGTGGGGGCTGTCCGACCTCGACATGCAGGCCATGCACAACGCCGACGCCATCGACCTGGTCGAGGCCACGGTCACGGCCGGCGCGCCGGCGGCCGACGCGCGCAAGTGGTGGATGGGCGAGCTGGCGCGCAAGTCCAACGAGACGGGCACGCCGCTGGCCGACCTGCCGATCACGCCCGAGCAGATCGCCAGGGTGACCGAGCTGGTGGCGTCGGGCGCGCTCAACGACAAGCTGGCGCGCGAGGTGCTCGAAGGCGTGCTGGCCGGCGAGGGCACCCCGGACGAGGTGGTCGAGCGGCGCGGGCTGAAGATCGTCAACGACGAGGGCGAGCTCTCGGCGATCATCGACCAGGTGCTGGCCGACAACGCCGACGCGGCCGAGAAGGTACGGTCCGGGAAGATCGCCGCGGCGGGCGCGCTCGTGGGCGGCGTCATGCGGGCCAGCAAGGGCAAGGCCGACGCGGCCAGGGCCCGGCAGCTCATCCTGGAGAAGCTCGGCGTCTCCGAGTAGGCCCGGGCCGGCCCCGTCGATCCGGACAGATCGGCGGGGCCGCTCCAAGAACCACGATGAACGATTCCCGGCCCGGGCCGCGGTCACTCCTCCCCGCGTGGTGCGGGGAGGAGGCGACGCCCGGGGCGGGAGCTCAGTCCCCGCGTGGTGCGGGGGCGAGGCCGCGCCGGGCCAGGAGCTTCCTGAACAGGGGCGTCAGCAGCGCCAGCACCGACAGCCCGAGCAGCACGGCCGCGATCGGGCTGCGGACGAGCACGCTCACGTCCCCCGCCCCGATGGCCAGCGCCCGGCGGAGCTGGATCTCCGCCATCGGGCCCAGGATCATGCCGATCACGGCGGGCGCGACGGGCAGGCCGAAGCGCCGCATGGCGTAGCCGAGCAGGCCGAGCACGTACAGGACGAACAGGTCCACCACGGAGCCGTTCAGCGCGTAGACGCCGAGGGCGGCGAAGAGCACGATCCCGGCGTACAGGTACGGCCGGGGGACGCGCAGGACGCGGGCCCAGAGCGGGGCCATGGGCAGGTTCAGCACCAGCAGCATCGCGTTGCCGATGAACAGCGACGCGATCATGCCCCAGACCAGTGCCGGGTTGTGGTCGAAGAGCTGCGGCCCGGGCTGCAGGCCGTACTGCTGGAAGGCGGCCAGCAGGATGGCGGCCGTGGCCGAGGTGGGCAGGCCCAGCGTGAGCAGCGGGACCAGGGTGCCGGCCGCGGAGGCGTTGTTGGCCGCCTCGGGGCCCGCGACGCCCTCGATGGCGCCCTGGCCGTACTCCTCGCGGGCCACGCCGCGGGCCAGGCGCTTCTCGGCCGCGTACGACAGGAACGTGGGGATCTCGGCCCCGCCGCCCGGCAGCGCGCCGAACGGGAAGCCCAGGGCGGTGCCGCGCAGCCAGGGCGCCCAGGAGCGGCGCCAGTCGGAGCGGCCCATCCACGCCCGGCCGACCGGCACCACCTCGGGAGGCGCGTGACGCAGGCGGGAGGCCACGTACAGGGCCTCGCCGAGGGCGAAGAGGCCGACCGCGACGATCACCACGTCGATGCCGTCGAGGAGCTGCGGGATGCCCAGCGTGAGCCGGGCCTGGCCGGTCTGCTGGTCGATGCCGATCAGGCCGATCACCAGGCCGAGGCCGAGCGAGGCCAGGCCGCGCACGATCGAGCGCGACAGCACCGACGACACGGCCGTGAAGGCCAGGATCGCCAGCGCGAAGTAGTCCTCGGGGCCGAACGCGATCGCGAAGCTCACCACCGCGGGCGCCGCCACGACCAGGAGGGCCGTGGCGATGGTGCCGGCCACGAACGAGCCGATCGCGGCCGTGGCCAGCGCCTGGGCGGCCCGCCCGCGCCTGGCCATCTTGTTGCCCTCCAGCGCCGTGATCATCGACGCGGACTCGCCGGGCGTGTTGAGCAGGATGGAGGTGGTGGAGCCGCCGTACATGCCGCCGTAGTAGATCCCGGCGAACATGATGAACGCGCTGGCCGGCGGCACCGTGAACGTGATCGGCAGCAGCAGCGCCACGGTCATCGCGGGCCCGATGCCGGGCAGCACGCCGACGAGGGTGCCGAGCGTGACGCCGATGAGCGCGTACAGGAGGTTGACGGGGGTGAGCGCGGCGGCGAAGCCGTCGAGCAGGAGCTGGAAGGAGGTCACAGCGGAAGCACCCCGCCCGGCAGGCGCACGCCCAGCCCGTTGACGAACAGCAGGTACGTCGCCACGCCCATGACCACGGCGATCACGGCGGCCTGCAGCTTGTTCCCGGCCCCGAGCGCCACCGACAGGCCGAAGAACAGCAGGCTCGCGCCGACGATCCAGCCGAGCAGGTCGAGCAGCGCGGCGAAGGCCAGGAAGATGCCGCTGACCAGGCCGAGGCTGCGCCAGTCCGTGGGCGCCTCGGCGTCCACGTCCTCGCTCTCCTCGGGGTCGCCGTGGCCACCGCGCAGCACGTCGGCCACGTAGAACAGGCCGATGAGCACCATGGCGCCGCCCACCAGCACGGGGAAGAAGCGCGGCCCGATGCCGAGCTGGGAGGCCGCCGCCGACACGTCGAGCGTGCCGACCACGACGAGCACGCCCAGCACCAGCACCACGAGCGCCAGCCCGAGCTCGGGCCGCCACGACCACGAACGGCGGTTCATCAGGAGACGAGCCCCATCTCGGCGATGATGGCCTTGACCCGGGTCTGCTCGGAGTTGAGGTAGTCGGCGAACTGCTGCCCGGTCTGGAAGGAGTCGATCCAGCCGTTCTTGGCGACCGCGTCCTTCCACGGCTGCGAGTCGTGCATCTTGGTGACCGCGTCCGTCAGGGCCTTCTTGTCGGCCTCGGAGAGCCCGCCGGGGGCGACGAAGCCGCGCCAGTTGGCCAGCACGACGTCCAGCCCGGCCTCCTTGAGCGTGGGGGCGTCCAGGCCGGGCAGCCGCTCGGCGGAGGTCACGCCCAGGGCGCGAAGCTTGCCGGACTTCACGTGCTCGGCGAACTCGGCCACGCCCGAGATGCCCGCGCTGACCTTGTTGCCGAGCAGCTCGTTCAGCGCCTCGCCGCCGCCCGAGTGCGCGATGTAGTTGACCTGCTTGGGGTCCACGCCCGCGGCCTTGGCCATCAGGCCGGCCACGATGTGGTCGGTGCCGCCCGCGGAGCCGCCCGAGATCGACACCTTCGCCGGGTCGGCCTTCCAGGCCGCCACGAGATCGGCCACCGACTTGAACGGGGACGCCGCCGGCACCACGACCAGCTCGTACTCCTCGGTCAGCTTGGCGATGGGCGTGGTCTCGGCCAGCGTGACCTTCGACTTGTTCTGCTCGATGGCGCCCACCATGACCAGGCCCATGGTCATCAGCAGGTTGCCGTTGCCCTTCTCGCCGGCGAGCTGCGCGAGGCCGATCGTGCCGCCGGCGCCGGGCACGTTGTACACCTCGACCTTGCGCTGCGGGTCGGCCGCCTTGAACGCCTGCTCCGCCGTGCGGGAGGTCTGGTCCCAGCCGCCGCCGGGCGCAGCCGGGGCCATGATCCGCAGGGGTCCGGCGGCGGAGGTGCCGCCGCCGGACTGGCCGCACGCCGTCAGCGCGCCGAGGGAGAGTGCCGCGAGAGCGGCGAGTACGCGCAAGCGCATGATCACTCCAGGGGGATTTTCACCGTTATGGAACTGGCATCGTGAAGTCCGGGGCGCGGCCCGTCGAGCCTTTGCACGCTTGCCGTCGTAGTGGTCGTATTGGTCGCGACCCGGACGTGACCTGGGTTTGTTTCCATGGGCCGGGTGAGACGGGTTCGGGACGCCTCCCTGGGGACGCAGCTGTTCGTCCTCCAGATGGTGATCGTGCTGCTCGCCGTCGGCGGCACCGGAGGCGTGTGGGCCGAGCACACGCGCGACCAGCTCGACGAGCTGCACCAGCAGCGGGCGCTGGCCATCGCGCAGTCGGTGGCCGGGCTGCCCGAGGTCAGGCGGGCATTCGGGCTGGCACGGCCCGAGAGCGTGCTGCAGCCGCTGGCCATGAGCGTGCAGCAGGAGACCGGCGCCGACTACGTGGTGATCGCCAACACCGAGCAGGAGCGCTACGCCCATCCCAACGCCTCCCTGATCGGCAAGCGGCTGTCCACCGACGGCAGCACGGTCCTGCGTACGGGCCGCAGCTGGGTCGGCACCGAGACCGGCACCATCGGCACCACGGTCAGGGGCAAGGCCCCCATCCGCGACGAGTACGGCACGGTCATCGGCCTCGTCTCGGTCGGCGTGCTGGAGACGACGGTCATCAGCCAGGTCTTCCAGGCGCTGCCGCCGCTCGTCTGGACCGCGCTGGCCGTGCTGCTGGCCGGGCTCGCGCTGGCCGTGCTGATCACCGCGCGGGTGCGCAGGCAGACGTTCGGGCTGGAGCCGCGCGAGATCGCCGCGCTGCTGGAGCAGCGCGAGGGGGTGCTGCACGGCGTCAAGGAGGGCGTGCTCGCGCTCGACCTGGAAGGCAGGGTGACCCTGGTCAACGACGCCGCCCGCGAGCTGCTCGGGGACGTGGGCGCGGACCTGACGCGGATGCCGGTCTCCGAGCGCATGCGCGACGTGCTCGGCGGCGCCGACCCCGGTGAGGACCGCATCGTGCTGCACGGCGACCGCGTGCTGGTGCTCAACCGCACCCCCGTCTGGGTACGCGGGCGCCACCGCGGCTGGGTGGTCACCCTGCGGGACCGCACCGAGCTGATCCGGCTGGCCCGCGAGCTGGACGACGCCAGCAGCGCCACCGACGCGCTGCGGGCCCAGGCGCACGAGTTCGCCAACCGCATGCACACCGTGGTCGGCCTGCTGGAGCTGGGCGAGCACGAGGCGGCCATCGGCTTCATCACCCGCACCACCCACGGCGCCTACGCCACCGGCCTGCGCGAGCGCATCCAGGACCCCACGCTCGCCGCCCTGCTGCTGGCCAAGTCCGCCGAGGCGGCCGAGCGCGGGGCCGAGCTCGTGCTCGCCGAGGACTCCTCGGTGCCCGAGGGCCTGCTCGGCGATCCCCGCGACGCGGTCCTCGTGGTCGGCAACCTGGTCGCCAACGCCATCGACGCGCTCGACGGCGCGCAGGGCACGATCGAGGTCTCGGTGCAGGCCGACGCGCGCGGGCTGCGCGTACGGGTCGGCGACTCCGGGCCCGGCATCGCGCCCGACCTGGTGGAGGAGGTCTTCAGGGAGGGGTTCACGACGAAGGCCGCGAAGGCGGGGCCGCGCGGGCTCGGGCTGGCGCTGACCCGGCAGGTGTGCCTGCGCAGGGGCGGCTGGGTGCGCGTGCGGAACGCGGGCGGGGCGGTCTTCACCGCGCTGCTCCCGGTGCGGGCGGGCACCTCGTGATCCGCGTGCTGGTCGTCGACGACGACTTCATGGTCGCCCGCATCCACAGCGGCTACGTGAGCAGGGTGCCGGGCTTCAGCGTGGTCTCCGTCGCGCACAGCGGCGCCGACGCGCTGGCGGCGGCCGCCGTGCTGCGGCCCGACCTCGTGCTGCTCGACATCTACCTGCCCGACATGTCCGGCCTGGACGTGCTCAAGGCGCTGCACGACGTGGACGTCCTCATGGTCAGCGCCGCCCGCGACGTGCCCACCGTCAGGGAGGCCATGCGGGGCGGCGCGGTCAACTACCTCATCAAGCCGTTCACCGCCGCCGCCCTGGCCGAGCGCCTCCGGCAGTACGCCGACACCCGCAACCGCCTGACCTCCATCGGCCCCGAGGCCCGCCAGGACGACGTGGACCGGCTCTTCGGCACGCCCAAGACCGCCGTCCCCATGCCGAAAGGGTTGTCGGCGGCCACCTGCGCGCTGGTCGCCGATACCCTCCGGGAAGCGGGCCGCGACCTGTCAGCCGCCGAGGCTGCCGAGCTCACGGGCCTGTCGCGGGTCAGCGCCCGCCGCTATCTGGAACACCTGTGCGCGGCGGGGCAGGCCGAGTTCCGGCCGCGTTACGGCACGGCCGGTCGGCCGGAACATCGCTACCGGTGGCTAGGTTGACACATTTCCGTAGCCATTTCCCGTGACATATGCGGATCCGCGTGCCTTACTGTTGCCTGAGACTTGGCTGCGGACCGGGAGGAGATTGAGGCGTGCGAAACGCCGGACCGATCGAATCACCGACCGACCCGTTCGCCTCGGTGCCCTTACCGACGTCGGCTGTCACCAGAAGACCGCGGATCGAAGGACTGCCTCCGGGCGTCTCCCGGGAGATCTTCGGCCCGCCGGAGAAGCAGGAGCCACAGCCGGCCCAGGGTCCGAGCGCCCCGGGCGGTCCGTCGGGCAAGGGCACGCTGCCACCGGTGCCGCCCGCGCAGCCCTGGCCCATGGCCGCGGAGAAGGAGCCGGCGGGCCGGCCCGCCACCGCGTTCGGCACGCCGGAACGGCCCTCGCCGTTCGAGCCAGAGCCGCCCCGGCGCCGCCGGCTGCTGCCGGGCCTCATCGTGTTCGTGCTGGTGCTGGCGGCTCTGGCGTACGTGGTGCCGGCCGTGCTCATGTCCGGCTCCGTCCTGCGCGGCACGCGCGTGGCCGGCGTGGACATCGGCGGGCTGACCGTGACGCAGGCGGCCGACAAGCTCCGCAGCGAACTGGGCGCCAAGCTCAGCAAGCCCGTCGTGGCCGACATCGGCGGGAAGAAGGACACCATCCAGCCCGACGAGGCCGGGCTCGAGCTCGACGTGGTCGCCACCATCGGGCAGGCGCCCAGCGGGTTCCCCAGCCCGGCGGAGGTGTGGCGGGGGCTGGTCGGCACGACCGAGCTCCAGCCCAGGATCAGCGTCGACTCCTCCCAGCTCACCAGGACCGTCGAGGGGCTGGCGGAGAGCATCGACAAGCCCGCCGTCGAGGGCCGGGTGACCTTCTCGGGGCTGCAGCCCAGGGCCCGCCGCCCCGAGGACGGGGTGCTGCTCGACCGGGACGACGCCGTACGCAGGGTCAGCCAGACCTTCCTGAACGGCGGCGGCCCCGTCGTCCTCACGCTCAGGCCCGCCAAGCCCACCACCACCCCCGAGGCCGTCACCGCGGCGGTGGCCAAGGCCAAGGCCGCCGTGGCCGCCCCCCTGACGCTGACGCTCGACGACAAGCAGGTGCAGATCCCGCCGGCCATGATCGCGGCGAACCTCACCTTCAACGCCGACGGGGACGGCGCGCTCGTGCCCCAGTTCGACGCCGAGCGGGTGCTGGCCTCCGTCGAGAGCGGCCTGGTTGACGCGGCGCAGCAGCCGCGGGACGCCTCGTACGAGATCGTGAACGGCAAGCCCGTCCTGGTGGCAGCCCGCGCAGGCCGTGGGGTCAACGACAAGCTGCTGGCCAGGGACGCGGAGAAGGTGTTCGCCGAGGGCGGGGAGCGCACGATCCCGGTCCGGCTCGGCACCGTCGCGCCCGCCGTGGACACCACGCAGATCCAGGGCCTCGGCATCAAGGAGCTGGTCAGCGAGTTCACCACGACGTTCGACTGCTGCCAGCCCCGGGTGAAGAACATCGAGCGGATGGCGCAGGAGGTCGACGGGTACCTCGTCAAGCCGGGGGAGACGTTCTCCATCAACGAGGTGGTCGGCGAGCGGACGGTCGAGGACGGGTACGTCGAGGCCGGGCAGATCGTCGGCGGCCGGATGGTGAACATCGTCGGCGGCGGCGGCTCGCAGTTCGCGACCACCATGTACAACGCGGCGTTCTTCGGCGGGTTCGACGACGTGGAGCACCAGCCGATGGACTACTACGCGCCGCGCTACCCGGCAGGCAGGGACGTCGCGCTGCTGTACCCGGACCTGGACCTGAAGTGGCGCAACGACTCCGAGACCGGGGTGCTGATCAAGACCACGGTCACCGGCACGACGGTGACGGTGGCGCTGTGGGGCACCAAGCGGTACGACCGGGTGGAGGCCGTGGAGTCGGAGCGGCGGGACCTGACCCCGTTCCGGCGGGAGACCAGCGCGGCGGCCGGTTGCCTGCCGACGGTGGGGGAGCAGGGGTTCACGATCGATGTGACCCGGGTGTTCCACCAGGACGGCAAGGTGGTCAAGAAGGACAAGAAGCTGACCACCAAGTACCGGCCGCAGACCCAGACGACCTGCACCGCCGTGTCCCAGTAAGTGCCCCGGGCGCGGTGGTCAGGACGGGGTCAGGGACATGAGGCGGTCGTCGCCTGGCCGGGGGTTGCCGCGGCCGTCCTTGTTGCTGGTGCCGATCCACAGCTTGCCGTCCGGGGCGGTGGCGACCGCGCGGAGCCGGCCGTAGCGGTCGGCGAAGTGGGCCACCGGGGTGCCGGCGGAGCCGTCCTCGCCCAGCGGGATCTGCCACAGGCGCGCCCCCCTCAGGGCCGCCATCCACAGGGACCCGTTCGCGTACGCCAGGCCCGACGGTGAGGCGTCCTCCGTGGGCCAGGTGAGGATGGGGTTGATGTAGCTCTGGTCGCTGCCCCGGCCCTCGACGTCCGGCCACCCGTAGTTGCCTCCCGGCTCGATCCGGTTGACCTCGTCGTAGGTGTTCGCGCCGAACTCCGAGGCGTACAGGCGGCCTGAGCCGTCCCAGGCCAGGCCCTGGACGTTGCGGTGGCCGTAGCTGTAGACCAGCGTGCCGAACGGGTTGCCGGGCGCGGGCGCCCCGTCCACGGTCATGCGCAGGATCTTGCCCCCGAGCGAGTCGCGCCGCTGGGCCAGGTCGCGGTCACCGGTCTCGCCGGTGGTGGCGTACAGGAAGCCGTCGGGGCCGAAGGCGAGCCGGCCGCCGTTGTGGATGCCGCCCTTGGGGATGCTCTGCACCAGGAGCTGCTGGTCGGTGAGGCCGCCGTCGGTGAGCCGGTAGCGGACGATCCGGTTGTCCTGCTCGGCGGTGTAGTAGAGGAAGACCTGGTCCTCCTTGGTGGCCACGCCCATGAGGCCGCCCTCGCCGTCGGGCCTGGCGTCCTCGATCTTGGCCAGTTCGGTCACCTGGCCGGTCGGGGTGACCCGGAGCACCCGGGCCGTGTCGCGTTCGGTGACCACGGCGTCCCCGCCGGGCAGGAACGCGATCCCCCACGGCACGGCCAGCCCGGTCGCCACGTCCTCGGGGGCACTCGGGGCGTCGCCCACCGACACGGCCGCCGTGGGGCGCACCTCTCCGCCGCGGCTGGAGCAGGCCGTGAGCCCGGAGCATGCCGTGAGTGCGGTCAGTAGCATGATCGTCCAGAGCTTCCTCATGTGTTCCATACTTCCCCCGTAGTCGTAAGGTTCTCGGCATGAAGACCTGGGTTCCGTCCGATTCGGTGGCCGATGTACTGTCCGAGCTTCCCGGCGTCGAATGTGCCGTCTATGACGGCACGTCCGCGATGCCGGATGGGGTGGAGGATGTGGAGGTGTGGATCCCCCCGTTGGTCACCGTGCCCGACGTGCCGGGGACCCTGGCCAGGATGAGCTCGCTGCGGCTGCTGCAGACCGTGACCGCGGGCGTGGAGCCGTACCGGCCGCACGTGCCCGAGGGCGCGGTGTTGTGCAACGCGCGCGGCGTGCACGAGGCGGGCACCGCCGAGTGGGCGGTGGGCGCCATGATCGCGGTGCTCAGGGAGTTCCCGGGATTCGTGGACGCGCAGCGCAGGGGTGAGTGGACCTACCACCACACCGGCGTGCTGGCCGACTCGACCGTGCTGATCGTCGGGTACGGCTCCATCGGCACCGCGCTGGAGCGGCGCCTCGACGGGTTCGAGGTGGAGATCGTCCGCGTGGCCAGGAGCGCCCGCGACGGCGTGCACGCCATGGACGAGCTGCCCGCGCTGCTGCCGGAGGCGGACGTGGTCGTGCTGCTCGTGCCCGCCACCGCCGCCACGGCAGGGATGGTCGACGCCGCGTTCCTGGCCCGGATGAAGGACGGCGCCGTGCTGGTGAACGCCGCCAGGGGCGGGGTCGTCGACACCGACGCGCTGGTCGCCGAGCTCAAGACCGGCCGGCTGCGCGCCGCCCTCGACGTGACCGCCCCCGAGCCGCTGCCCGAAGGTCACCCTCTGTGGAGCGCGCCGGGCGTGCTGATCACCCCGCACGTGGCCGGCAGCACCCCCGCCTCCGTACGGCGCACGCTCCGGCTCGTCCGCGCCCAGGTGGAGAGATACCTGGCCGGCGCGCCGTTGGAGAACGTCATCACCGACTCGTACTGAGAGGATCCCGGAACGTGGCTGGTCCGTGACCTTCGGTGCGTACGGTTACGTTTGCAGGGAGTTCCTGACTCACTGTCAAGGAATTCTTGGCGGCAATTGGTCTGTCTGGTTATCAGATCGGTGACGACATCGGCGTTGTCACCACCCGCGCACCCACGACGGCACACACTGGCGAGGTGATCGACCGGGCTTCGGCGGTCATGGGTGCAGAGTTCTAGACGGGATGGGCAACGACTGTGATCCGCTGGCGTGATCCCCGGGTGCCGCCGGCCGCCGCCGCGGCGGCCGGCGCGATGGCGTTCGCCGCCGCCCTCCTGACGGAGAGCCCGGCCTTGGTCACCGGAGCGGTCGCCGGAGGGATCGCGGCGCTGATCGCCGCCGCCTCCTTGCTGATCGCCTCGGTGAAGCAGGCGGCCACGCACCGCCCGGCCGCGATGGGCGCGCGCTGGATGGGCGGCGGCGCCATCATCTGGACCGCCGGGGTGGCGCTGCGGCCGTTCACCGAGAGCTTCGTCGACAGCTTCGCGGACATGTTCATGCTGCTCGGCACGGTCATCACGGCGAGCGGCGCGCTGGTGGCCGCCGACCGCAGGTTCCCGGCCAGGGCCGCTTTACGGCATCTCACCGACGCCTACCTGTGCGCGGCCTCGCTCTTCCTGATCGGCTGGATGGTGGCGTTGCGCCACGTCTACGCCGAGACGGCCGACGCGGCCGTGTTCACGCTGGTCATGCTGCCGCCGCTGGTGGGGCTGCTGGTGACGTTCGCCGTGATCCCGTCGGTGCTGACCAGCAGGTCGTCGTCCTGGCTGCTCGGCCTGGCGGGCGTGGGCGCGCTGGCCGCGATGACCGTGGCCGGGATGTCCACGGCGGTGGCCCGGCTGATGGACGCCGAGCCGCAGCTCTGGGGCGTGATGCTCGCGCCTGTCGCGTTCCTGCTGCTGGCCGCGGTCCCGTGGGGGCCGCGGGTCAAGCCGGCGAACCGGCCGGCGGTCGGCCACGTGGTCGCGCTCGTGCCCCTGGCGCTGGTGGCCGTGGCCGCCGGCACGCTGCTCGTGCACCAGGCGGGCGGGCGCACCGGGCCGCCCGTCACCGGCGTCGTGGTGCTCGGGGTCTCCGTGGTGCTGCTCCTGCTGGTGCGGCTGTTCGTGGTCTCGGCGACGAACGCGCGCCTGCGCGGCCTGGTCAAGCTGAGCGAGCGCCAGCTCAGGGACCTGGCGGAGAGCACCGGCGACGTGGTGTTCACCTGCGACTACGAGGGTGTCGTACGCGAGATCGGCGCGGGCGTCGAGGTCACGTACGGCTACAGCCAGGAGGAGCTGGTCGGCGGGTCGATCTTCGACTACATCCACCCCGAGGACGTGCCGGGCATCCAGGTGGCCATGCGCGCGATGAACCTCGAGGAGGACAACACCGCGCCCGGAGCCTGCCTGATCGCCTGCCGCGTCCGCGCGGCCGACGGCACCTGGCGCCCCACCGAGTCCGTGGCCACCCGCCGGGCCGGTGGCGAGGACCTGATGCTCGTGACGACCAGGGACGTCAGCGACGAGGAGGCGCTGCGCAACCAGGTCGCCCACCTGACCTTCCACGACGGCGTCACCGGGCTGCCCAACCGCGCCTACTTCGAGGAGCGCACCCGCGAGGTGCTGTCGGGCCGCACGGCGAACGTCGCGGTGATCTTCCTCGATCTCGACGGGTTCACCTCGGTCAACGACTCGGTCGGGCACGCCAGCGGCGACTACCTGCTCGGGCAGGCGGCCCGCCGGCTGCGCGGCGCCGTACGCGCCGACGACACGCTGGCCCGGTGGGGCGGCGACGAGTTCGCGGTGCTCGTGGAGACCGGCGGCGACGCGCAGCTCGCGGTGGACCTGGCCGAGCGGCTGGTGCGCGCGGTCTCGCAGGAGCCGTTCCGGGTCGCCGACCGCGACGTGGCGCTGACCGCGAGCGTGGGCGTCGCCTTCGCCGAGGACGACGTGCCGGCGGGCGACCTCATGCGCAACGCCGACGTGGCCATGGCGCGCTCCAAGGAGCTGGGCGGGCGGCGCGTGGAGGTGTTCGCCGCGCAGATGCACGCCGACGTGATGCGCCGCCTGGAGCTGGCGGCCGACCTGCAGCGGGCGCTGATCGAGCAGCAGTTCGCGATCGAGTACCAGCCGGTGGTGGACCTGGCGACCTCCCGGGTGACCGCGGTGGAGGCGCTGGTGCGGTGGTGGCGCGGGTCGGTGTTCGTGCCGCCGGAGCAGTTCCTCGGCGCGGCCGAGGACACCGGGCTGATCGTGCCGCTGAGCGAGTGGATCCTGCGCGAGGCGTGCCGCGAGGTGGCCGCCTGGCGGGCCTCGTCCTGGGACATCGGGCTGTCGCTGAACCTGTCGGCACGCCAGATCATGGCGCCCAGGTTCGTCGAGACGGTCGAGGAGGCGCTGACCGAGAGCGGGCTGCCCGCCTCCGTGCTCACCCTCGAAGTGATCGAGGAGATGCTGGTCGAGGACGCCGAGGAGACGATCAAGCGGCTGTCGGAGCTGCGGGCGCTCGGCGTGCGGCTGGCGATCGACGACTTCGGCACCGGTTACGCCTCGCTGGCCTTCCTCAGGCAGCTGCCCGTGGACATGATCAAGATCGATCCGTCGTTCGTCTCGGGGCTCGGCAAGGACGACACGCTGACCCTGCTCACGCGCACGATCGTGCGACTCGGGCACGACCTCGGGCTTATCGTGGTGGCCGAGGGGATCGAGCGTCCCGAGCAGCTCGAACTGCTCAAGCAGATGGGCTGCACGAGGGGGCAGGGCTTCCTGGTGGCGCGGCCGATGGCGGCGCGCGGGGTCGACTCGCTGATGCGTACGAGTCTCACGGTTTGAGACTTGTGTCCACGAAGTTGGCGCGATGGCGTTCGGAGCGGCTATGGTGTAGGCCATGCTTCGCAGTGAGATTCTCGTAGTACTTCGCCGGCGCGCAGGCCGATAGCGAAGCACGACGACCTGCGCGCCGCCCCAGACCCGCCGCCTGGTGGGAAGGGGCCTTTTTTATGTCCTTAAGCGAGTAGCCACGCAAGGAACGAGCCGATGACCGAACGGATGACAGGTGCACAGGCCCTGGTCAGGGCGCTGGAGCACGTTGGAGTCGACACAGTGTTCGGGATCCCGGGCGGTGCCATTCTGCCGGCCTACGATCCTCTCTACGACTCGACCAAGGTCCGGCACGTGCTCGTACGGCACGAGCAGGGCGCAGGTCACGCGGCCGAGGGCTACGCGCAGGCCACGGGCAAGGTCGGGGTGTGCATGGCGACCAGCGGTCCCGGCGCCACCAACCTGGTGACCCCGATTGCCGACGCCTTCATGGACTCGGTGCCGATCGTGGCGATCACCGGGCAGGTGGCCTCGCCGATGATCGGCACGGACGCCTTCCAGGAGGCCGACATCTCCGGCATCACCATGCCGATCACGAAGCACAACTTCCTGGTCACCGACGCCGGTGACATCGCCCGTACGATCATGGAGGCGTTCCACATCGCCTCCACCGGCCGTCCCGGGCCGGTCCTGGTGGACATCTCGAAGGACGCGCTGCAGGCCGAGACCACGTTCAGCTGGCCGCCCACCATGCAGCTCCCGGGCTACCGCCCGGTCACCAGGCCGCACTCCAAGCAGATCCGCGAGGCCGCCAAGCTGATCGCCGAGTCCAGGCGGCCGGTCCTGTACGTCGGCGGCGGCGTCCACAAGGCGCACGCCTCCGCCGAGCTGCTGCAGCTCGCCGAGCTGACGAACATCCCGGTCATCACCACCCTGATGGCCCGCGGCACGTTCCCCGACAGCCACCCGCAGCACATGGGCATGCCCGGCATGCACGGCAGCGTCTCCGCCGTGGGCGCGCTGCAGCAGTCGGACCTGATCATCGGCCTGGGCGTGCGCTTCGACGACCGGGTGACCGGTGACCTGTCGTCGTTCGCCCCGTACGCGAAGGTCGTGCACGCCGACATCGACCCGGCCGAGATCTCCAAGAACCGCCACGCCGACGTGCCGATCGTGGGCGACTGCAAGGAGGTCATCACCGACCTCGTCGCCGCCGTCCAGGCGTCCGGCCAGAAGGGCGACTACGACGAGTGGTGGACGACCCTCAACGGCTACAAGCAGACCTACCCGCTCGGGTACGAGACGTTCGACGACGGCTCGCTGGCCCCGCAGTACGTCATGGAGCGGCTGAGCGCGATCGCCGGCCCCGACGCCTACTACGTGGCCGGGGTCGGGCAGCACCAGATGTGGGCCTCGCAGTTCATCGACTACGAGAACCCGGGCACGTTCATCAACTCCGGCGGCGCGGGCACGATGGGCTTCGCCGTGCCGGCCGCGATGGGCGCCAAGATGGGCTGCCCCGAGGCCACCGTGTGGGCCATCGACGGCGACGGCTGCTTCCAGATGACCAACCAGGAGCTGGCCACCTGCGCCCTGGAGGGCGTGCCGATCAAGATCGCCGTCATCAACAACGGTAACCTCGGCATGGTCCGCCAGTGGCAGACGCTGTTCTACGAGGAGCGCTACTCCAACACCAACCTGCAGGCCCCCCGCCGCATCCCTGACTTCGTCAAGCTCGCGGAGGCCTATGGTTGTGTGGGCCTGCGGTGCGAGCGTCCCGAGGACGTGGATGCCGTGATCAAGAAGGCCATGGAGATCAACGACGTGCCTGTCGTGGTCGACTTCGTCGTCCACGAGGACGCCATGGTCTGGCCCATGGTCGCGGCGGGCACCAGCAACGACGACATCAAGATCGCCCGTGACATGGCGCCGAGGTGGGAGAACGAGGATGAGTAGACACACGTTGTCCGTGCTTGTCGAGAACAAGCCGGGTGTCCTCGCACGCGTGTCGGCGCTGTTCAGCCGCCGCGGGTTCAACATCGACTCGCTGGCCGTCGGGCCCACCGAGCACGACGACATCTCCCGCATGACGATCGTGGTCAGCGTCGAGGAGCTGCCGCTGGAGCAGGTCACCAAGCAGCTCAACAAGCTGGTGAACGTGCTCAAGATCGTCGAGCTGGACCCGTCCCAGTCGGTGCAGCGCGAGCTGATGCTGATCAAGGTCAAGGCCGACGCCGAGAGCCGCTCCCACGTGCTGGAGCTCGTCAACCTCTTCCGCGCCCGCTGCGTCGACGTGGCGGCCGACGCCGTGACCATCGAGGTCACCGGCACCCCCGACAAGCTGGAGGCCTTCGTCAAGGTCCTCGAGCCGTTCGGGATCAAGGAACTCGTCCAGTCGGGCATGGTGGCCATCGGCCGCGGTGCCCGCTCCATCACCGACCGGTCCCTCAGGGCACTGGACCGTACCGCCTGAAAGGTTTTGAGCAAGTGACCGAGATCTACTACGACGACCAGGCCGACCTGTCGATCATTCAGGGACGCCACGTGGCCGTGCTGGGGTACGGCAGCCAGGGCCACGCCCATGCGCTCTCCCTGCGTGACTCCGGCGTGGACGTGCGCGTCGGCCTGCCCGAGGGCTCCAAGAGCCGTGAGAAGGCCGAGAACGACGGCCTGCGCGTGCTCACCCCGTCCGAGGCGGTGGAGGAGGCCAACCTCACGATGATCCTGGCGCCGGACCACATCCAGCGCCACCTGTACGCCGAGCACGTGGCCCCGAACCTCGTCGAGGGCGACGCGCTCTTCTTCGGCCACGGCCTGAACATCCGCTACGGCCTCATCGAGGCCCCGGAGGGCGTGGACGTCTGCATGGTCGCCCCCAAGGGCCCGGGCCACCTCGTCCGCCGCCAGTTCGAGGCCGGCCGCGGCGTGCCGTGTCTCGTGGCCGTCGAGAAGGACGCCTCGGGCAAGGCGCTCGACCTCGCGCTCTCCTACGCCAAGGGCATCGGCGGCACCCGCGCCGGCGCGCTGCGCACCACGTTCAAGGAGGAGACGGAGACCGACCTGTTCGGTGAGCAGGCCGTGCTGTGCGGCGGCGTCTCCGAGCTGATCAAGGCGGGCTTCGAGACCCTGATCGAGGCCGGCTACCAGCCCGAGGTCGCCTACTTCGAGTGCCTGCACGAGATGAAGCTCATCGTCGACCTCATGTACGAGGGCGGCATCTCGAAGATGTACTGGTCGGTCTCCGACACGGCCGAGTACGGCGGCTACACCCGCGGCCCGCGCGTCATCAACGAGGAGTCGCGCCAGGAGATGCGCCGCATCCTCGCCGAGGTCCAGGACGGCACCTTCGCCCGCCAGCTCGTCGAGGAGTTCGACAGCGGCCAGAAGGAGTTCCAGCGCTACCGCGAGGAGCTGGCCGAGAACCCGATCGAGAAGACCGGCGCCAAGCTCCGCCCGATGATGAGCTGGCTCAAGGCCTGACCAGTCCGACCGGCGGGCGGGGCCTGCTCCCCGCCCGCCGCCTTTCCCCAACTAGTCAAGGTTGAATAGATTGTCGGCGATTCGCTTGCTGGTCCTCGGCGCGGTACGGCGGCACGGGCGCGCCCACGGCTACCAGGTACGCAACGACCTGGAGTTCTGGGGCGCGGACGAGTGGTCCAACACCAAGCCCGGCTCGATCTACCACGCGCTGAAACAACTGGCCAAGCAGGGCTTCCTGCACGCCTACGACATCGCGCCGAGCACGGTCGGCGGCCCGCCGCGCACCGAGTACGAGCTCACGGAGAAGGGCACGGCCGAGTACTTCTCGCTGCTGCGCGGCGCGCTCACCACGCACGACCGGCTGGACCTGCTGTCGGCCGGCCTCGGCTTCATGGCGGACCTGCCGCGCGCGGAGGTGCTGGCCCTGCTGCGGCAGCGGATCGAGCACCTGCGCGGCTGGCGGGAGTCCGTGACCGATTACGGCACTCCCGAGGGCCACCTCGGCGAGATCATGCGCCTGTGGGTGCACTCGGCCGAGGCCGGCGCCGAGTGGACGCGGGGGCTGATCGAGCGGATCGAGGGCGGGGCGTACTCGTTCGCGGGCGAGGGCGGGGATCCCTTCGCCGGGGTGCTCGCGGAAGGGTAGCGCGAGGTATGGTTTTCATATGTCAGCATTTTCTTTCACGTGTCAGAGGAGCTGCGATGAAAGCCATCCGGTACTACGCTTACGGCTCGCCTGACGTCATCGAGCTGGAGGAGACCGCCAAGCCCGAGCCCGGCGACGACGGCGTGCTCGTCCGCGTACGGGCGGCCGCGGTCAACCCGGGCGACTGGCACCTGCTGCGGGGCAGCCCGTACCTCTTCCGCGCCGTGGCGGGGCCGATCCGGCCGAAGGCGCACGGGCTGGGGGCCGACCTCGCCGGGGTCGTCGAGGCGGTGGGCAAGGGCGTCAGCCGGTTCGCGCCCGGCGACGAGGTGTACGGCTGCGCCCCCGGCGCGTTCGCCGAGTACGTCGTCGTCCCCGAGACCAGCCCACTGGCCGGGAAACCGGCCGGGCTGACGTTCGAGCAGGCCGCGGCCGTGCCGACCTCGGCGCTGACCGCGCTACAGGCCTTACGCGACCGGGCGCGGCTGAAGCCCGGGCAGCGGGTGCTGATCAACGGGGCGGCGGGCGGGATCGGCACGTTCGCGGTGCAGCTCGCCAAGGCGTACGGCGCCGAGGTCACCGGCGTGTGCGGCAGCGCGAACGTGGACCTGGTGCGCTCGATCGGGGCCGACCACGTGATCGACTACACCCGGGAGGACTTCACCCGCACCGGCCGCCACTACGACGTCGTCCTCGACAACGTGGGCAACCGCTCGGTGGCCGACTGCCGGCGCCTGCTGACGCCTGCGGGGACCTACCTCCACAACAGCGGCGCGGGCGGCCGCTGGCTGGGGCCGATGGGCCGCATCATCAAGCTGAACGTGCTGAACCTGTTCGTCCGGCACACGCTCCCGTCCTTCGTCACCCGCGAGAACGCCGACGACCTCGACACGCTGCGCGAGCTGATCGAGGCGGGCAAGCTGTCCCCGGTCGTCTCGCGTACGCACCCGCTGAGCGAGGTGCCCGAGGCCATCGCGCACGTGGAGCGGGGCCACGCGAAGGGTAAGGTCGTGATCACTGTCTGAGATCCGGGCTGGCCGCTCGGGGGGCGGATCCGAGCCTGGGGGCGGCGAGGACCAGGGCGGCGGCCAGTGCCAGCGTGACGGTCTGGAAGGCGAGCTGCACGCCGTAGTCGGTGGGCTTGATCGGGATGAGCCGGCCCAGGTAGACCGCGGTGTGCACGCCGACCGCCGTCCAGATCGCCCCCGTACGCTCCCTGGTGGCCCCGCACGGCAGGAAGAGCGCGATCGCCTGCAACGATGAACAGCGCCCTCTCGCCGGTCCCGACGCGGCGCTCTGCGAGAACAGGTGCTGCAGGCCTGGCCCTGGCCATCGGCGACGACGGCCGGGGAGCGCCGGACCCCAGCGGGCGCGACGGACACTGAGGAGGCGGCGGACACTGAGGAGGCGGCGGCGGGGTTCGGGCTGCACGCGGAGGTGCCCCGAGGACTGGTGGCGGGCATCAGGAAGGCGAACGAGGGTGAGGCCGTGCTCGACGGTCCCGTGGCGACGCGCCTGGTGGCCGAGCTGCGGCTGTGTCCGGCACCGGAACCGGGCGGCCTCAGGACGGACCAGCCCCGAAACGCGGCGGTGTCCTGCGTACGTACTCGGTCTGGCGGTACGACCCCGCGTGGGAGGCCCTGGACGTGATCGGGTTCGACCACGGCGGCGACTCGCCCGGCGTCTCGTGGATCAGGGGCGCGCGGCCCGGCCAGGAGGTCTCCTTCATGCGGCCCGAGGGGAGCTTCGTGCTGTCGCGGGAGGCGCCCTACCACCTGTTCGCGGGTGAGGAGACGGCGTCGGTGGCCTTCGGCGCGATGCTGGGCGCGCTGCCCGAGGGCGCGAGCGTGTACGGCGCGGTGGAGGCCGGCTCGCCGGAGGACCACCTGGACCTGCCCGGCGGCCTGGTGCGGGTGTGCCGGGGCGGCGCGTCCGCGGCCGGGTCGGAGGTGCTGGTGGACGCGGTCAGGGAGCTGGAGCTGCCCGACGGGCCCGGGGTGGCCTACCTGGCGGGGGAGGCGCGGACGATCCAGGCCGTGCGCGCCCATCTGGTCGGCGAGCGCGGCTGGCAGCGCAGGGACGTGCGGACGAAGCCGTTCTGGACCCCGGGAAGGAAAGGGATGGACTGAGCCGGGTAGGGGCCCCTCCATGCGCCCCATGATCCGTGATAATAATACCGGTATAGTTATCGGCAAGGAGGGGCCTGTGCTCGAGTACAAGTCAGCCGGGGAGATCGCCGCGATGCGGGAGTCCGGCAAGGTCGTCGCCGCCGTCCACGCCGCCGTGCGGGAGCAGGCGGCCATCGGGGTGTCGCTCAAGGAACTGGACGAGGTGGCCAGGACCGTCATCGCGGAGGCGAAGGCGAACGCGTCGTTCCTCGGGTACCACCCGTCGTTCGGGGCCATGCCGTACCCTGGCGTGATCTGCACCTCGGTCAACGGCGTCATGTTGCACGGGTTGCCGTCGCCGTACCGGCTGCGGGGCGGTGACCTGATCAGCGTCGACTGTGCGGCGTACATCGACGGGTGGCACGCCGACGGCACGGTCAGCTTCACCGTCGGGGAGCCCCGCGCGGAGGACCTCAAGCTGATCAGGGTCGCGGAGGAGACGCTCGCGGCGGGCATCGAGGCGGCCCTGCCCGGGGGCCGGATGGGTGACATCGGGCACGCGATGTCCACCGTCGGGCGCGGCGCCGGCTACGGCATGCAGAACGACTTCGGCGGCCACGGCATCGGGCGGGCCATGCACGAGGAGCCGTTCGTGCCCAACGAGGCGCGCGCCGGGCGCGGGCTGCGGCTGCGGCCCGGTCTGGTGATCGCCATCGAGCCCAGCCTGATGGCCGGTGGCGGCGACCGGTACTACATGTCCTCCGACGGCTGGTCGGTGTGCTCGGGCGACGGCAGCAGGAGCGTGCACGTCGAGCACACCGTGGCCATCACCGAGGACGGACCGGTCATCCTGACCCTGCCGTAGGCCGCGACCCATGGTCATGGGACGGGCAGGAAAAGGTCGGTCGTTGTGCACTGGCGGACACATATGCGTCAAGTAGCACGATCTTCGTCACCGTTTGCTTAGACCCAGCATTTTTGCAGGTCAAGGGCGAAAATGTCGGTGTTTGTCTGCCTGAGGCGAGGGGGAGATTTCCCACCGATAGCTACGGAGAGTAGTCGAGAGGTATCAGGGAGAACACAATGTACAGAAGCGGACTCGTCCTCGCCGGGCTCGTCGGCGGGATGGTCATGTTCGGTGGCACCGCTCTCGCCGCGGCGCCCACCGTCACTGCCGAGTCGCACATCCTTCCCGGCCCCAACCACGGCAAGGACGACGAGACGAAGTGGGACTTCGGTGAGTGGAACAACTTCGGTGAGGACAACGACATCCTCGACCTGGACCTCCTGAACGAGCTGCTCAGCAGTGTCCTGAGCGGCTGACGAGACGTCCTGATGGGGCCCGCCCGGTGAGGGCGGGCCCCATCCGCCTGTCCGGGCTCGTGTCAGGCCGGGTCGTAGGCGAAGGACGCGTCGAACGAGTGCCGCGCGATCCGGTCGAGCTGCTCGTCCGTCATCCCCAGCTCGCGCCGCAGCGCCTCGTAGTTGTCGTCCACGTAGCCGCCGAAGTAGGCGGGGTCGTCGGAGTTGACGGTCACGACCAGGCCCTCGTCCAGCATCGCGGGCAGGATGTGGTCACGCAGGGACGGCACCGCGCGCAGCCGCACGTTCGACAGCGGGCACACGGTCAGCGGGATCCGCTCGGCCCGCAGCCGGGCCACGAGCTGCGGATCTTCCATCGCCCTGATGCCGTGGTCCACCCGCTCGACGCGCAGGATGTCCAGCGCCTCCCACACGTAGTCGGGCCCGCCCTCCTCGCCGGCGTGCGCCACCCGGTGCAGCCCTTCGGCGGCGGCCATCTCGAAGACCCGCCGGAACAACGACGGCGGATACCCCACCTCCGCCGAGTCCAGGCCCACCCCGATGAAGCGATCCCGGAACGGCAGCGCCGCCCGCAGCACCTGCTCGGCCTCCTCGGCGCCCCGGTCACGCAGGAAGCACAGGATCAGCGCGGCCGACAGCCCGCTCTCCTTCAGCGCCGCCGACAGCCCGTCGAACACCACCTGCAACGGCACGCCCCTGCTCAGGTGCGCCTGCGGGTCGAAGAAGATCTCCGCGTGCCGCACCCCCTGCCCGGCGGCCCGCCGCAGGTACGCGGTGGCCAGGTCGTAGAAGTCCGCCTCGGTGCGCAGGACGGCCATGTTCTCGTAGTACACGTCCAGGAACGACTGCAGGTTCGCGAAGGAGTAGCGCGCGCGGATGGCCTCCACGTCGAGGGTGGGCAGGTCGATCCGGTTACGCCGGGCCAGCTCGACGACGAGCTCGGGCTCCAGGGTGCCCTCGATGTGCAGGTGGAGTTCCGCTTTGGGACGCATGCATGAAGTAAACCGGACCCCGGCGAGTGGAGGTATCGTGCGAACCTCTGAACTCGCATGCTCTGAGCTGGCATAACATCAGATTTCATGAGGCTGTCGGATCTGCTCGCCCGCGACGACCTACGGCTGACGCTGGTGACGGGTGCCGAGGCCCTGGACCGGGAGGTGCTGCGGGCGTACCCGACGGACCTGCCCGACCCCCGCCGCTACCTGCGCTCCGGCGACCTCGTGCTGACCAGCGGCGTCTGGTACGGCCGGCCGTCCGACTGCGAGCGGTTCGCCGACGCGTTGTGGGCGGCGGACGTCGCGGGTCTCGTGGTCGGCCTGATCGTGCTCGGCGAGCTGCCGGCGGAGCTGGTCCAGGCGTGCGAGCGCAGGCGGCTGCCGCTGCTGCTGGCCGCGCCCGACCAGGCGTTCGGCGCGATCAGCGAGGTGGTGACCGCCGAGGGCTTCGCCGCCGAGCAGCGCAGGGCCGAGCGGGTCAGGGCGCAGACGCTGCTCGACGTGCTCGGCCAGATCCCGCCCGGCGAGGTGTCGGCGCACCTGCGGCTGCTCGGCGCCGACCCCGGCCTGCCGACCGCCGCGATGGCGGTCGCCCGGACCGGCGGGCCCGAGCTCGACCTGCCCGAGCTGCTGCACGAGGGCCTGGCGAGGAAGGGCCGCCACCTGATCGTGGGCGGCACGCCCGCCGAGGCGACCGTGCTGGTCAACGGCCGCGCCTCACGCAAGAGCCTGGCCGACGAGCTGCGCGCGCTGATCGCGGGGCACCGCGCGACGGACGCCGCGGGACCGCAGGCTGTGAGCGCCGCCGGCAGGCGCGGGTTGAGCATCGCGGCCGGGATCAGCGAGATGGTGGCCAGCGTGTCGCAGCTCGGCGAGGCCCTGGAGACGGCCAGGCGCGGCATGGAGTCGGCGCGCGGCGGCCCCGGGCCCGTGTCGATCATGTCGGTGGCCGACATCGACAGCTTCGACCTGCTGCTGGCCTCGCTCCCGTCGAGCATGCGCCGCTCCTTCCGCGACCACCTGCTCGGCCCCGTGGAGGAGTACGACGCGCGGCACGGCTCCGAGCTGCTGCGCACGCTCGACACGTTCCTGGAGACGTGCGGCTCCTGGCAGCGCACGGCCGACGAGCTGTACGTGCACGTCAACACGTTGCGCTACCGGATGCAGCGCATCGAGGAGCTCACCGGCCGCCGGATGTCGTCGATGCGCGACCGTACGGACCTCTACCTGGCGCTCAGGTCAGGGCAGGCGGCCCGCGACGAGCCGGCCACGTGAGACGACGGCCACGATGTTCTCCGTGGCCAGGTCCTCGATGCGTTCCCACGGGCGGCCGCGCAGCACGACCAGGTCGGCGCCCAGCCCGACGGCGACGCGGCCCACGGGCATGCCGATCGAGTCGGCCGCGTCGGAGGTGGCCGCGCGCAGCGCCGACTCGGCGTCCAGGCCGAGGATCCGCGTCATGTGCACGACCTCGGCGAGCTGGTCGCCGAACTGCACGTGGTGGCCGTTGGCGTCGGTGCCCAGCACGAACCGCACGCCCAGCGCCGCGGCCTGGGCCAGCAGCACGTCGCGGGTGGCGACCAGCTCGGCGGCCTTGGCCATCGCCTCGGCCGTGACGGGGACGCGGCCCTGCGCGATGGCCTCGTTGATCAGCAGGGTCGGCGCGACGGGCGTGCGGCGGGCGGCCAGCGTCTCGGCCAGGTCCCGGCTCATCAGCGTGCCGTGCTCGATGGAGTCGACGCCCTCCTCGACGGCGACGCGGATGCCGTCCTCGGAGTGCGCGTGGGAGGCGACGAGCATGCCGAGCGCGTGCGCCTCGTCCACGACCGCCCTGATCTCGTCGCGGGTGTAGTTGCGCCAGACGTTCTTGTCGCCGATGGACAGCACGCCGCCGCTGGTCGTGAGCTTGATGCCGTCCATGCCGGCCCTGGCCCAGGTGCGTACGAGCTTGCGGCACTCGTCCGGCCCGTCGGCCGTGGGCTTCCTGACCGGGAACGCGGGCGGCACGAACAGGTCGTTGTGCCCGGCCGTCATCCCCACCACGCCGTGCACCTGGATGCGCGGCCCCGGCAGCACCCCGGCGTCGAAGACGCGGCGCAGCGCGATCTGCGCCTCGTCGCCGGCCAGGTCGCGCAGCGTCGTGACGCCGTGCCGCATGGCCCGCTGGGCGTGCGCGGCGCCGTGCAGCACCTGCTCGTCGCGGGTGGTGGTCAGCGGCCAGGTCGCGAAGTCGGGCGGGTCGCCGGGCCCCGCGTAGCCGACCAGGTGCACGTGCGTGTCCACCAGGCCGGGCAGCACGCACAGGCCGTCGTGCCCGTCCTGGGCGGCCGGGGTGACGCCGGTGATCCGGTCGGGCTCCCAGGCCAGATCGACCGGGCCGCGGAATTCGGTACCGTCCCATAGGGGGATTCCGTCGAGTCTCATCTCCCGCTCGACGCTACCGGAGCCCCTGGGCGGCTGGAGGGATCTACGGTCCTCGCGCGGCGCTCTCGTAGGGACCTACAGGGGCCGCCAGCGGTTTTCCCGGTTTCCCGGCATGCGGCCGTTCCCCGGGCCGCACTGTCCGAAACCATCGTCACACGATGGTAATAATCGAGGGATACCGTCCTGACCTGCACATTCTCGGCCGTTCAAGGAGAATTAATGGCTACCCTCGACCGTCGCGCGTTCCTGCGGACGACCGGTCTGGCCGGTCTGGCGCTCGGTCTGGCCGCCTGTGGCGACGGCGGCACGACGACTTCCGGCGGTGGCAGCGGCGGCGGGTTCGGGTCGGTCAAGCTGCAGCTCTCCTGGAAGAAGAACGTCGAGTTCGCCGGCGAGTACTTCGCCGACACCAACGGGTACTTCAAGGCCGCCGGGTTCTCGCAGGTCGAGCTGCTGTCCGGCGGCGGCTCCGGCACCTCGGTCGAGTCGGGCCTGGCCACCGGGCGTTGCTGGGCGGGCCTGTCGGCGCCGACCATCACCGCGCCGGCCGTGCTCCAGGGCGCGCCACTGAAGATCGTCGGAGCCACGTTCCAGAAGAACCCGTTCGCCATCATCTCCCTGAGCAAGAACCCGATCGAGAAGGCCGAGGACCTGGCCGGCAAGAAGATCGGCGTCCAGGACTCCAACGAGCTGGTCTGGAACGCGCTGCTCAAGGCCAACGGCCTCGACGCCGCCCAGGTGACCAGGGTGCCGTTCCAGTCGGACCCGTCGATGCTCACCTCCGGGCAGCTCGACGGCTACGTGGGCTTCGTCACCAGCGGCCCGGTCAACCTGCGCATGAAGGGGCACGACCCGGCGTACCTGCTGCTCGCCGACGCCGGCCTGCCGCTGGTCGCCGAGACGTTCACGGTCACGCAGGAGACCATCGACAACGAGCGCGACAAGCTCAAGGCGTTCCTGACCGCCGAGATCAAGGGCTGGAAGGACGCCGTGGCCGACCCGGCCAAGGCCGCCGAGCTGGCCGCCACCGTCTACGGCAAGGACCAGAACCTCGACGTCAAGGAGCAGACCGAGGAGGCCAAGATGCAGAACGAGCTCGTCGTCACCGACGACGCCAGGGCCAACGGCCTGTTCACGATGACGCCCGAGCTGATCCAGCAGAACATCGAGTCGCTGGCCAAGGCCGGGCTGAGCATCAAGGCCGAGCAGCTCTTCGACCTGTCGATCCTGAACGAGATCTACCAGGCCGACCCGAGCCTGAAGCTCTCATGAGCGGGATCGGCATCTCCGGGCTGAGCAAGACCTTCGGCAAGGGCCTGACCGCCGTCGAGAACGTGGACCTGAGCACGCCGAAGGGCTCGTTCCTGTCGCTGCTCGGTCCGTCCGGCTGCGGCAAGTCCACGGTGCTGCGCATCCTGGCCGGCCTGGAGGAGCCCACCACCGGCGAGATCCTGGTCAACGGCGAGACGCCGCAGGAGCTGCGCAGGAGCCACCACCTCGGCATCGCCTTCCAGGACTCGGCGCTGCTGGCCTGGCGCAGCGTCGCGGCCAACATCCGGCTGCCGCTGGAGGTGGCCGGCATCAGGCCGGAGCCCGGCGTGATCGAGGACCTGATCAAGCTGGTCGGCCTGGAGGGATTCGAGAAGGCCCGCCCGGCCGAGCTGTCCGGCGGCATGCGCCAGCGGGTCTCGATCGCCCGCGCCCTGGTGGTCAAGCCCAGCGTGCTGCTGCTCGACGAGCCGTTCGGCGCCCTGGACGACATGACCCGCCAGCGGCTCAACCTGGAGCTGCTGCGCATCTGGACGGAGAAGCCCGCCACCACCCTCATGGTCACCCACGGCATCGGCGAGGCCATCTTCCTCTCCGACCTGGTCGCCGTGATGAGCCCGCGCCCCGGCCGGGTGGTGGAGCTGGTGGAGATCGACCTGCCCCGCCCGCGTACGCCGGAGATGATGCGTACGCCCGAGTTCCACGCCCTCCACGACCACCTCAGCGACCTGCTGTTCGGGCACGGCTCATGAGACGGCTGCAGGGCCTGGCCGGGGTCGTCGCGCTCGTGGCGATCTGGTGGCTGCTGGCGGCGACGGTGTTCGCCGACGGCGGCGCGGTGCCCACCCCGGTGGCCGTGCTGCGGTCGATGGGCTCCGACGGCTGGGCCTTCTACGGCCCCAACGCCTCCGCCACGCTGTCCGCCGCCGTCCAGGGTTTCCTGTGGGGCAACGGGCTGGCCATCGGCGTGGCGCTGCTGGTGCTGCTCGTGCCCCGGCTGGAAGCCGTCGCCACGCAGCTCGCGGTGATCAGCTACTGCATCCCGCTGCTGGCCATCGGGCCGATCGTGCTGGTCGTCTTCGGCGGCGACGCCACCGTGGTGTTCCTGGCGGCCATCTCGGTCTTCTTCACCACGCTCATCGGCGCCCTGCTCGGGCTGCGCTCCGCCGACCGCGCCAGCCTCGACCTCGTCACCGTGTACGGCGGCGGCCGCCTGGCCAGGCTCCGCTACGTCCAGATCATCTCCGCCCTGCCCAGCACGTTCGCCGGCCTGAAGATCTCGGCCCCGTCGGCGCTGCTCGGCGCCATCATCGGCGAGTACCTCGGCAGCAACGACCAGGGGCTCGGCGTCTCTCTGATGATCTCCCAGCAGCAGTTCCAGGTGCCGCGCACGTGGGGGCTCGCGCTGGTGTCCGGCCTGATCGCGGGCCTCGGGTACGCGATCGTCGCGCTCGTCGCCCGCGTGGTCACGCCGTGGTCGAGAGGGGAGGCCCAGTGATCGGCCGTACCGTGCTGCGGATCGTGGGGCCGCTGGTGCCCTCCGTCGTCATCGTCGTGGCCGCGTGGTGGCTGGCGCTGGAGGCGTTCGGGATCAGCCCGCTCGTCGGCAAGCGCCCGCCGCAGGTCTGGGAGTACCTGGTGTCGTCGCAGGCGCACCGCGAGGCCGTGTTCGGCGCGCTGGGCATCACGATCAGGGACGCGGCCATCGGCTTCGTCGCGGGCATGGCGGCCGCGATCGCCGTCGCCGTCGCGTTCGTGCTGATGCGGACCGTCGAGCAGACGTTCATGCCGGTCGCCATGCTGCTGCGCTCGGTGCCGCTCGTGGTGATGACCCCGCTGATCACGCTGGTCTTCGGCCGCGACCTCGTCGGCGTGGCCGTCATCGGCGGCATCGTGGTGTTCTTCCCCGCGCTGGTGAACATCGTCTTCGGCCTGCGCTCCGCCTCGCCGCAGGCCACCGACCTGATCATGGCGTACGGCGGCACCCGCCTCACCGTCCTGCGCAAGGTGGCGGTGCCGACGGCGATGCCCTCGGTGTTCGCCTCGGCCAGGATCTCCGTGCCCGCCTCCATCATCGGGGCGCTGATCGCCGAGTGGCTGGCCACCGGCGAGGGCATCGGCGCCGAGATCCTGCGGGCGATCGGCGGGTTCCGCTACGACGAGGTGTGGGCGGACATCGTGGTCGTCACGGGCGTGTCGATCCTGGCGTACGCGGTGGTCGGCGTCGTCGAGTCGCTCGTCCTGGCCCGCTTCTCGGACCAGCGGCCGCACTGACTTGCGCCTGACACCGTGTCAGGCGCTTCGCTGGGCGCCATGCTGGCCTACACCGGTTCAGGACCCTACTGTTACGCCAACTCGCTGGCCATGATGCTCGGCCCCGCCGCGCCCGAGGCGGGGGCGATCGAGACGCTGACGGGCTCGCCGTTCGGGATGCAGCTCGCCGGCGGTGCCCAGCCGTTCTTCGACCCTCTCGGGTGGGATCCCGAGCTGGGGCTCGACGCCGCCGTCCACCTGCTCGGCTGGCGGTGCGAGCGCAGCCACGGGGGGACGCCGGAGGAGGCGCTGGAGCGGCTGCGGGCCGCCTGCCCCGCCCTGGTGGGGCCCGTGGACTTCGCGCTGCTGCCGTACTCGCCGGGTGGGGACGGCGATCACTACGTGGTGGTGCTCGCCGTGGAGGGCGACACCGTCGTGCTGCACGACCCGCACGGGCATCCCTTCGCCACGCTGCCCGCCGCCGACTTCGTGGCCGCCTGGCGGGCCGAGGCGGTGGAGTACCTCGACACGTCGTACGTCATGCGCACCGGCTTCGTACGGGTGCGTGAGACGCCGGTGGAGCAGGCGTTGCGCGACTCGCTGCCCGCCGCCGTGCGCTGGCTGGAGGGGCGGGACGACGTGCCGGTGCCGCCGGGGACACTGGGCGGGGGCACGGCGGCGCTGCGGCTGGCCGAGCAGGTGGAAAGCGGGCTCGCGGAGGGGGTGCGCGGGATGCTCGTGTACTTCGCCGTACGGGTGGGCGTGCGGCGGCTGGCCGACGCCGCGGCCTGGCTGGAGAGGCTGGGCCTGCCGGAGCCGGCGGCGGTCGCGTGGGAGCAGGCGCGGGTGCTCGGGGCCCTGCAACATCCGCTGGCCACGGGCGACGACGAGGCCGCGGCGGCGGGGCTGCGTCGGCTCGCGCCCGGCTACGACCGGCTGCGCGCGGCCCTGCTAGCCGCTGGACAGCGGTCCTGAAAGGCTGGTCGTGCGGAGCCGGTCGCGGTCTTGAGAAGGCTGGTTGTGCGGACCCGGCCGCGGTCCTGTGTGCGGGGGGAGGCGCGGCCGGGTCCGCCCGGAGGGGAGCGCTTGGGCGTGCGGTGGGAACCGGCTCGGGGTGGGGCCGGCGAAAGCCCGACGCTCCCTTGGTCGGGGGAGTGGTGCTCTAGCGGGAGGCGAAGTCCTGTGTCCAGTGGGGGCCCCTGGCGTGGTGCCCGACCCCGACGTGGGTGAACGCGCAGTCCAGCATGTTGGCCCGGTGCCCCGGGCTGTCGAGCCAGCCCTTGACCACGGCGGAGGCGGTGCCCTGGCCCTTGGCGATGTTCTCGCCGGCCCGGCGGTAGGCGAAGCCGGTGGCCTTGATCCGCTGGCCGAACGTGCGGCCGTCGCGCGAGGTGTGCGAGAAGTAGTTCCCGCGCGCCATGTCCGCTGAATGGCGCGTGGCGGCGCGGTGCAGCCTGGAGTCGTGGGTGAGGGGACGGCAGCCGTTCGCGGCCCTGGCCCGGTTGGTGAGCGTGACGACCGCGGTCTCGGCGGCGGAGGCGAAGCCCCTGGAGGCGGCCGGGCGCGCGCACGACGGCTTCACCGGGCGCGCGCGGACCGTGCCGTGGCCGGCGGACGGCTTGGGCGCGAGCACGCGGCACGCCTGCCGGTCCGCCGTCTGCTGGGCGGAGGCGGCGGGCGCGGGGAGGCTCAGTGCCGTCAGACATCCGACACAGGCCATCGCCTGGAGCTCTCTACGCATACCGTCCTCCGATGAGGGGTTTGACTGTGCGTCGAACCCGCATTCTGGTCCCCCCAAGTCGGCTATGTACGGAAATTAGCGACCTAACTTGGAGCTCCAAGTGGCTGAATTGTAATATCACCCGCTCTGATCTCGGTAAACCACAGCGGCCCCCTGAGCGTCAGGGGGCCGCGAGATCTTTACCTCAGCCGGTGGCTAGCACTGGGCGGGCTTGAGCCACGAGCACTCCAGGTCGCCCGTCGCGCCCCCGGTCGCCGCGCGGAGCCCGGCGGCGTCCCCCGCGGCCGCCGACCGCGAGAACTGCGCGAGCCGTACGGCGATCTTGTCCTCGATGTCCTTCGGCGAGGCCGACAGGTACTGGTTGAGCATGATCGAGAAGATCAGCGGCTCGCCGTCGGCGCTCGTGACGTAGCCGGACAGCGAGGTGACGCCGGTGAGCGAGCCGGTCTTGGCGTGCACGTTGTTCTCGGCGGGCGTGCCGCGCATCCGGCTGCGCAGGGTGCCGCCGGTGAACCGGTCCGCGTTGCCCGCGATGGGCAGGGAGTCGTACCAGGTGGAGAACCACGGCTTGCCGCGTACGGCCGACAGGAGCTGCACGATCGAGCCCGGCGAGAAGCCGTCGCGGCGCGACAGGCCGGAGCCGTCCCGCATGTTGATCACCTGGACGCCGTTGGCCCTGGCGAAGTCGGTGCTGACCTTGAGCCCGGCCGACCACGTGCCCTGGTCCGACACCTTGCGGCCCATGGCCTTGGTGAGGATCTCGGCGTGGATGTTGTTGCTCAGCTTCATGAACGGCACCAGCAGCTCGCCCAGCGTCATCGACTCGTGCCTGGCCAGCTCCCTGGCCCCCGAGGGCGCGCCGCCGGTGGTCGTCGGCCCGAGCACCTTGACGCCGTGCTTGGCCAGCGACTTGCGGAACAGCGAGGAGACGTACGCGGTGGGGTCGTCCACCGCCACCCACTCCTGGTACGGGTCCGCGACCGTGCCGGTGATCACCACCGTGCGCGTGCCGTGCTGCCGCTCGATGAGCACGTCCGTCTCGGCGCCCACCGTGGCCCTGTTCACGATCTTCAGGTAGTCGGTCTCGGGCGTGGTGGAGACCTTGACCTTGTCCCCGTCGGCCGCCACGGACACGATCACCGAGCCGGCGTCGTAGTCCCTGTCGGGCGAGGCCGTCAGTGCCGAGATCGGCGCCGCGTAGTAGGCGGTCTCGTCGTCCCAGGCCCAGTCGTTGCCGAGCCGCTGGGAGTCGAACCAGGTGTCGTCGGCCACCAGCTTGCCGGTGACGACCTTGACACCCGCGCCTGCCACCTTGGCCGCCAGCGCGTCGTAGTCCTCGGCCAGCATGGTCGGGTCGCCGGTGCCGCGCAGCACCAGGTCGCCGGTCAGCAGGGAGCCGGCCTTGCGGCCGGTGCCGAGCACGGTGGTGGGGAAGCGGTAGTCGAGGCCGAGCGTCTCCGCCGCGGCGGCCGAGGTGAACAGCTTGGTGTTGGAGGCCGGGATGAGGAGCTTGCCGGCGTCGGTGGCGTACAGCTCCTCGCCGGTCTGGGCGCTCTTGACCACGACGCCCGCCCTGGCGATCGTGAGCCGCGAGTCGCTGAGGATCTGGTTGATGTCCTGGGTCAGGTCCGCCACGCCCACGGAGGGGTCGAGCGCGACGGCGGGAGTGGAGGGTCCGGACGCCCACGCGAGGGCCGCGACGAGCGTGCCCGCGACGAGGGAGGCTGAGGTGCGCCGCATGGGGTCTCCAGGTGACTGGGGGATCGCATGAGAGCATGGATCACCGCAGTCAGCCTGTAATCCGCAAATATCCGTATTTGTGGGGCGGGTTAGGTCGGCTGCTGCGACGTCACCATGAACCCGCAGTCGCCGAACGAGACCTCGTCGCCCGACTTCACCCGGGCCGGGCCCACCAGCCGCCAGCCGTTGAGCCGGGTGCCGTTCAGCGAGCCGAGATCGACCAGCATCCACCCGCCGTCGCCCTCGCGGCGCAGCTCGGCGTGGACGCGGGAGACCGTCAGGTCCGACAGCACGAGGTCGCAGGCCGACCCGCGGCCCACCACGTAACGCAGGCGGTCGTCGTCGGGCAGCGCCAGCCGGGGCAACCGGGGCCGCCGCCAGGCGGACTGCAGCTTGGTGGTGAACTCCGAGACCGAGGAGACGGCGTCGGTCAGCCGCTGCCGGAACGTGGGCCGCCGCGGCAGGTCCGCGACCAGTTCGTCGAGCTCGCCCCTGTTGCGCGCCCGCAACGCCTGGTCCACCCGGCCCACGAAGGTGTCGTGCGAGATCCGGCCCTCTACGGCGCGTTCCCTGAGCTCGTCGATCGCACGGTCACGTTCCCCATCTGAGGCGCGAAAGGGCGGATGCGTGGAGCTCATAGAGCGAGTATCGGCCTCAACCTCGGCTTGTGTCCAGAATACGCGGATCAGGTTGCCCTAGGCATACTCAGTATGCATACTCAGTATCCATGTCGATCAGGCACGGGCTGCTGGCACTGCTGAGCAGCGGACCGCGGTACGGCTATCAGCTACGGGTGGAGTTCGAGGCGTCCACGGGGGCGACCTGGCCGTTGAACATCGGCCAGGTCTACACGACGCTCTCCCGCCTGGAGCGCGACGGGTTCGTCGCGCCCGGCGGCGCCGACGAGCAGGGCCGCGCGGTCTACACGATCACCGAGGCCGGTCGGGAGGAACTGGGGCGATGGTTCAGCACCCCCGTCGCCCAGACCGACCGGCCCCGGGACGAGCTCGCGATCAAGATCGCGATGGCCGTGGCGGGCGGCGTGGACGTCGCCGAGGTCATCCACACGCAGCGCGCCGCGACCATGCGCGCCCTGCAGGAGCTCACGAGGGCCAAACGAGCCGCCGCCGGCGGGCTCGCCCAGCGGCTGGTCCTGGATTCGTTGATCTTCAAGGCCGAGGCGGAACAGCGCTGGCTGGACCACTGCGAGGCCGTTTCCAAGGAGAAGAACCGATGAGTGTGGTGGAGCTGCGGGACGTCACCCGCGAGCACGGGCAGGTGCACGCGCTGAGGGGGGTGAGCCTGGAGGTCTCGGCGGGCGAGCTGGTCGCGGTCATGGGGCCGTCGGGCTCGGGCAAGTCCACGCTGCTCAACCTGGCGGGCGGCCTCGACCGGCCCACCTCGGGCGTGGTGACGATCGAGGGCGAGGACCTGTCCAGGGTCAAGGACGTGGCCGCACTCAGGCGCGGCCACGTCGGGTACGTCTTCCAGGACCTGAACCTGATCCCGTCCCTGACCGCCGCCGAGAACGTCATGCTGCCGAGGGAGCTCGACGGCGTACGCACCGGGCAGGCCCGTACCGAGGCGCTGGCCGTGCTGGCGGAGGTCGGCGTCGAGGAGATCGCCGGCCGCTTCCCCGAGGAGCTGTCCGGAGGGCAGCGCCAGCGCGTCGCCATCGCCAGGGCCCTGGTCGGCGAGCGGCGGCTGCTGCTGGCCGACGAGCCGACAGGCGCGCTCGACACGGCCACCGGCGACGAGATCCTGGAGCTGCTGCGCGCCCGCTGCGACGCCGGCGCGGCGGTGCTGCTCGTCACCCACGAGCCGCGCTACGCCGCCTGGGCCGACCGGGTGATCTACCTGCGCGACGGGCTCGTCGCCGAGTCGAGCGCCGTGCGGCTGGAGAGTGCCAGATGAGCGCCTTCCGCGCCGCGCTGCGCATCTCCCGCAGGGACGCCGTGCGCGCCAGGGGCCGCACCGCCCTCGTCATGGTCATGATCGGCCTGCCCGTGCTCGTCATCACCGCGCTCCTGACGCTGTCGGAGACCACGAACCTGACGGTGCGCGAGGAGCTGCCCTCCCGGCTGGGCTCGGTGGCCGACGCGGCCGTCTACGCCCACGTGACCACGCTCCCCATCGACCAGGATCCGGCGGGCCGGTTCGGCAGCCAGGACCCGGACAAGACCGGTCAACCGCCCCGATGGACGACCGCGGAGGTGGCCAGGCTGATCGGCGGCAGGGCGATCCCGTTCTACGACTACTCCACCGACGCCCGGTTCCAGGACGGCTCCGACCGGGTGGACCTGCTGGAGACCGACCTGCGCGACCCGCTCGGCGCCGGCCTGAGGACGCTGGCCGAGGGCCGGCTCCCGGCCTCGCCGCAGGAGATCGCGGTCACGCCCGCGCTGCTCGACCGGGGGGTGAGCGTCGGCGGCACGCTCCAGCTCACCAAGCGCGCCGAGCCGAGGCGCGTGGTCGGCGTCGTCGTGGACCCGACCCGGCCGGGCGTCCAGGAGGTGGTCGGCCTGTACGGCGCGGTCGTGGGCGACAAGCACGACCCGCAGGGCAACGGCTGGCTGGTCGACACCCCGTCGCCGGTCACCTGGAAGAAGGTGCGCGAGCTGAACCAGGCGGGGCTCCGCGTGGCCTCCCGCGCCGTGATCGAGGGCCCGCGCGCGGCGAACCTGAACGACGTGCCCAGCCGGACCGACCAGGTGCTCTGGCTCGCCATCGCCGTGCTCCTCGTCGTCACCGAGACGGTTCTGCTGGCGGGCCCCGCGTTCGCCGTCGGCCTGCGCCGGCGCAGGCGGGAGCTGGCCACCATCGCCGCGCAGGGCGGCTCTCCCGCGCACCTGCGGGCGATCGTGCTGGCCGACGGCCTGGTGCTGGGCGGCGTGGCGGCTCTGCTCGGCACCGCGCTGGGCATCGGCGCGGGAGCGCTGGCGGAGTCGATCGCGGCGCGGTTGCTGGACTGGCGCAGCGGCCCGGTCGACGTGCCGTGGGCGCAGGTGCTCGGCGTCGCCGCGCTCGGCCTCCTCAGCGCGCTGGCCGCGGCCGTGGTCCCGGCGATCCAGGCGGCCCGGCAGAGCCCCGCGCGGGTGCTCGCCAACCGCCCCGACGAGGTACGCGACCGGGCCAGCCGCCCGCTGATCGGCCTCGTGCTGCTCGTGCTCGGCCTGGGCGCCGCGATCCTCTTCTCGCCGGGGAGCGAGCTGGGCGTGGTGGCGGCGTCCACCGTGGTCCTGTTCGGGCTGATCGTGCTGATGCCCTGGCTGGTCCGGCGTACCGCGCCGCTGGCCGGGCGCCTGCCGCTGCCGGCCCGCCTGTCGGTCAGGGACGCCGTCCGCCATCGGGCCCGCACCGTCTCGGCGGTGGCCGCCGTCATGGCCGCCACCATGGGCGCGGTCACCGCCGGCATGGCCTACACCAGCGCCTACACCGCCGAGCAGGAGAGGAACCGGCTCGACGCCCCGGAAGGCACCCTGTCCGTGACCGCCTTCGGGGTGAACGACGAGACCTGGGCCAGGGTCCGCGCCGTCACGCAGGAGAGGCTGCCCGGCGCGCAGCTCGTGCCGGGGCTGGGGGTCCAGGACGGTGACGGGCGAAGCCTGGACACCATGATCCAGCTCGAACAGAGCTGTCCCGGTGCCTGCACGATGTTCGGCCTGTCCTACTTCGACGTGCCGATCGGGGACGCCCGGCTGCTCGCCCTGCTCCAGGGACGCGGTGATCCGCAGGCGGCGGCCGCTCTCGCGGCCGGCAAGGCCGTGGTGTTCGACGCCCGGCTGGTCGTCGACGGCACCGTGAGCGTGACGGTGCGGAACAGGACCGGCGACGGGACGGCCCCGCGGACGTTCCGGGTGCCGGCCGTGGTGGCGCGGGGAGCCCAGCCCGACCAGGGCGGCGCCGTGCTGCCCGCCTCGGTGCTGACGGCGGCCGGGTTCGGGACGGCCGAGCGCCGGCTCTTCCTCCGGTCCGTCCCGGACGGCGTGGACCTGGACGTGGAGCGCTTCACCCGTGAGCTGCAGACGGTGACGAGCTCCGCGTACGCCTACGTGGCCGAGGACCGCACCGGTTTCAAGCTCACGGTCCTGCTGGCGGTGGCGCTGGCCGCGGCGGTGGTCCTCGTGCTCGGCGGCACGTTCGCCGCGACGGGGCTGGCCGTCGCCGACATGCGCCGCGACCTCGACACCCTGTCGGCCGTGGGCGGCAGGCCGCGAACCCGCAAGCTGGTGGTGGCGGCCCAGGCCGGCTACATCGCCGGGCTGGGCGCCGTGATCGGCCTGGTCGCGGGGGCGGTCACCGGGAGCGCGCTGTCGCAGTCCATGGCGTCGAGGTGGGGCGACAGCCCGATCGTCGTGCCGTGGGCGTTCCTGGCCCTGCTCGTGCTCGGCCTGCCGCTGCTGGCGGCGCTGCTGTCGGGCCTGTTCACCCGGACGCGGATGGAGCTGGCACGACGGGTGGCGTGAGCCGGTACTTCAGCGTGATCAGCGCGGAAGCGAAGATGATCAGTGCGGGGATCGCGGTCTGACCGATCAGGACCGCGGTCACCGCGCTGTCCGGCTGCTGCACGGGCGTGCTCGGCTCGGACTCGATGAAGCCGCCGATCGACAGGATGATCCCGAAGAACAGCGCGCCGAACGAGCTGACCCCGCTCTCGATGGCCGTCCACAGGCCGGTCAGCACCCCGGCCCGCCGCTTGCCCGTCGTGGCCGCGTCCGCCGCGATCACGTCCGCGAGCATGGAGAACTGCATGAGCTGCAGCCCGGCGTACCCGACGCCGACCAGCAGGATCATCGCGTGCGCCCACAGCGGGCCGAACAGCGGCGTGGCCATGGCGGCCGTCGTGCCGCCGCCGAACAGCACCACCGCCAGGATCATAGCGCCGCGCTTGTCGAAGCGCCTGGCCACCCGCACCCACAGCGGCATCGTCAGCAGGATCGGGCCGACCAGCACGGCGAAGAGCGTCTGCGTGGCCGCGGCCGAGCCCAGCGTGTACGTGGCGAAGTACGGCGCCGCGGCCAGCATCATGCTGACGGCCAGCATCTGCACGCAGGCCAGCACCGTCAGCCACAGGAACGCCGAGTTGCCCTTGATCGCGGCGAACTGCTCGCGCCACCCGCCGCGGTCCGGCTCGGGGGCGCCCGTCATGGGCGCGCGGGCGGTGCCGAAGAACGAGCCCAGCATGGAGAGCAGCAGGATGCCCGCGATCGTGATCGCCATCACCCGGTAACTGCCCAGCGTGCCCTCCCCGCCCTCGCTCGTGGCCAGGACCGGCGCCAGGATGCCGCTGATGGCGGTGGCCGCCCCGACGAACACCATCCGCCACTGCAGCAGCGACGTGCGCTCGTGGTAGTCGTGCGTCATCTCGCCGGGCATCGCCTTGTACGGCACCTCGAACAGCGCGTACGCCGTCGCCGCGGCCAGGAAGCAGCCCCCCACGTACAGCGCCGCCGGCACCCCGGTCAGCGGCGGCCCCGCGAACACCAGGAAGAACGCGATCGGCAGCGTGCACGCCCCGGCCAGCAGCCAGGGCCTGCGCGGCCCCCAGCGCGAGACCGTCCGGTCGGACCAGCGCCCGACCAGGGGGTTGAGGACCAGGTCCCAGACCTTCGGCGCCGCGACCACGACACCGGCCAGCCACGCGGGCACGGCCAGGAAGTTCGTCATGTAGAACAGCAGCAGCAGCCCGGGCACGCCGTTGAAGGTGGCGGTGCAGAACGAGCCCACCCCGTAACCGAGGCGCACGCCCTTCGGGACGGTGGCCGTGCCCACCGGTGTGATCATCCCCTCATTACAACTGAGCGAGGGCTTGTTTGGGAGGGCCCAGTTTTCCCGGGCCCTCCGCCACTGGGCTGGTCCCGGCCTAGTCGGAGACGTTCGCGCAGACCACGTGCGCGCCGATCTCGATCATGCGCCGCTCGCTGCGCGCGTCGGCCACCCTGGCCATGAGGATCGGCGCCCCGGAGGCGGCGAACTGCGGCAGCCGGGCGCGTACCAGGCGGTGCAGGTCGCGTACGACGTCCTCGGCGGCCGACATGTGCACCTTCACGTGCAGCATGATCCCGGTCGCCCCCGACGCGGTCCCGGCCTCGGAGATCCAGACGTGGTGCACCAGCGGGAAGTCCATGAGCAGGTACGCGATCGCCTGCCGCAGCGCGGGCAGGATCGGGTGCGTGCACCGGCGGTAGCCCGGATCCACCTGCTGCATCGGCCCCGACAGGTGCGGCCGGGGCGCGGGCACCCAGGGCAGCGAGGGGGCCTGCGGGCTCGGCGGGGCCACCTGGGCCAGCGCGGCACCCCGCGACACGGTGGCCATCGCGCCCGTGGCGTAGGCGGCCGGAACCGCCCCCGACAGGACGGGCGTGTGCCCGCTGCGTGTCGTGGTCATGAAGTGCTGGAGATCGTCGATGGGCACGGCCGCGGCGGCTGGTCCGGCCGCGTCGATGACGATCTCGCGCACCCCGGTGACGCGCTGGATGTCCAGGATGGTGTCGGCGTCGCAGGCCGACAGGGAATGGCTGCCCCGGTGTCTGGCATAGGTCGCAGGGCTGGTGTACCCGAGCAGAACCCGGTCACCCGCCTGTGTCGTCCCCAGGACGACGGAACGATCTGGTCGCACTGCCACCAGGACTCCACCGTCGGCAAGAGCGCCCAGCAGGCGATGGGGCGTGCCATGCTGTGCGAGCACGTCGGCAAGCGCAGGATTCCCGATGCTCATATGACGAACCATAGGTAGTCGGCCACGGCTTATCAGGCTAATGGCGAATAAATCTCCCGATCAAGACAAAGATGTGCGCGGAGTGGATGAGTTTGCGGCCGGCTGGGTACGCCGGAACCCGTCTCACATGCTGGCCCCTCGTGAATGCGTTCACAAGCTGCGGATACACTCGGTGGGACCGCTGGGGGGTTCCGTGGACGGTGACCCCCCTCCGCCGTGCCTTAAGGATGCACAGACGTGAACAAGCCCGTCGTTCTGGTCGCAGAGGAGCTGTCCGAGGCTGGCCTCGCCGTACTCGGTGCTGATTTCGAGGTCCGCCACACCGACGGCGCCGACCGTTCCCAGTTCCTGCCCGCTCTCGCCGACGTGGACGCGCTCATCGTGCGCTCCGCCACCCAGGTCGACGCCGAGGCCATCGCCGCGGCCCCGAAGCTGCGCGTGGTCGCCCGCGCCGGCGTCGGGCTCGACAACGTCGACGTCGATGCGGCCACCAAGGCGGGTGTCATGGTCGTGAACGCCCCGACCTCCAACATCACCAGCGCCGCCGAGCAGACGATCGCCCTCATCCTGGCCAGCGCGCGCAACACGGCCCAGGCTCACGCCGCGCTGAAGAACGGTGAGTGGAAGCGCTCGAAGTACACCGGCGTCGAGCTCGACGAGAAGGTCATCGGCATCCTCGGCCTGGGCAAGATCGGCCAGCTCGTGGCGCAGCGCCTGCAGCCCTTCGGCGTCGAGCTGATCGCCTACGACCCCTACCTGCCGCCGGCCCGCGCCGCGCAGATGGGCGTCAAGCTGCTCAGCCTCGAAGAGGTGCTCAAGCAGGCCGACTTCCTCACCGTGCACCTGCCCAAGTCCAAGGAGACGATCGGGCTCATCGGTGACAAGGAGCTGCACCAGGTCAAGCCGAGCGTCCGCATCGTCAACGTGGCCCGAGGCGGCATCGTGGACGAGAGCGCGCTCTACTCGGCGATCAAGGAGGGCCGGGTCGCGGGAGCCGGCCTGGACGTCTTCTCCAAGGAGCCGTGCACCGACAGCCCGCTGTTCGAGCTGGACCAGGTCGTCGTCACGCCGCACCTCGGCGCCTCCACGCACGAGGCCCAGGAGAAGGCAGGCACCCAGGTCGCGCGGAGCGTGAAGCTGGCGCTGGCGGGCGAGTTCGTGCCGGACGCGGTCAACGTCCAGGGCGGCGCCGTGGCCGAGGACGTCAAGCCGGGCCTGCCGCTGGCCGAGAAGCTGGGCCGCGTCTTCACCGCGCTGGCCGGCGAGGTGGCCACCAAGCTCGACGTCGAGGTGCGCGGCGAGATCGCCGCCCAGGACGTCCGGGTGGTCGAGCTGGCCGCGCTCAAGGGCGTCTTCGCCGACGTGGTCGAGGAGCAGGTCACCTACGTCAACGCGCCGCTGCTGGCCAAGGACCGCGGCATCACCGTCGAGCTGGTCACCAGCTCCGAGAGCCCCGACTGGCGCAACGTGGTGACCGTGCGCGGCGTGCTCGCCGACGGCCGCACCGTGTCGGTCTCCGGCACGCTCTCCGGCCCCCGCCAGATCACCAAGATCGTCGAGGTCAACGGCTACGAGATGGAGATCGAGCCGACGGCCCACCTGTGCTTCTACACCTACACCGACCGCCCCGGCATCGTCGGCGTGGTGGGCAGGCTGCTCGGCGAGCACAGCATCAACATCGCCTCGATGCAGGTGGCCCGTGACGTCAAGGGCGGCAAGGCGCTGATCGCCCTGACCGTCGACTCCGCCATCCCCGCCGAGGTCGTCGAGCAGATCGGGTCCGAGATCGGCGCCGAGAGCGGCCGCTCGGTGGACCTGGAGGACTGACACTCCGCGTACGCCTGAAGGGCCGTCACCCGTCCGGGTGGCGGCCCTTCTTGTCTCAGCATGCAAGATACTAGGACTTCCGAGCAGATCCTCGGGTACTGTGGCTGCTAATGCGCCAGGTGTTCGTACTCATTGCCTGCCGCGGCGGGGCCTGTTAGGGCAGGTCGACGACCCGCCGCGGTGAGCGGCGTTGTGTCGGCCAGTAAGTCCCATTCGTCCGGTCCGTGACCCGGGCCACGAGATCAGGCCCGGTCGGATTCGCGACCGGAGTCCGGCTTCCCACTGGAACACGTCCGCGAAATGAGCTGAGTCACATGTACGACATGTACGCCTGGAACCGCACCGAAGAGCAGCAGGACGAGGCCGCCGAGGCCCTGCAGACCGCGCTGGACCGCCGCGACAACGGCGGCGCCCCTCAGAACTCCAGCCGGTAGAACACGGCCGTCCGCCTCATGGCGGGCACCAGCTTGACGATCGAGGCCACCATCCGGTGCACGGCCGACAGACGGTCGAACCCGTCGAGGTCGAACGCGCTCACCGCCTCCAGCACGCGCAGCCCCGGATGGACGGCCGGCAGTGCGGCGGGGCCGTCGATCGCCCAGTGCATCGTGGCCCCCGCCTTCTGCACGGGTTTGTTGAGCCGCTGGAGCCGCAGCCCGAGCGGGCTCAGGGCGTCGAAGACGAACCCGCCGCCCGGGAAGCGGTCCACGATCGCCCGCAGCAGTGCGGGCCCCCCGCTCGCGTCGAGGTAGTAGAGCAGGCCCTCCGCGACGACCAGTGCGGGAGCGTCCGCGGGCACCCGCTCCAGCCAGCCGAGGTCGGTGACCGAGGTGCCGATCAGGTCGTGGCCCGGCCGCTCGGGGAACAGCCGCCGGCGCAGCTCGACGACCTCCGGGTAGTCCACGTCGTACCAGCGTGCCTCCGGTGGCGGGTCCATGCGGTAGACGCGAGTGTCCAGGCCGCAGCCCAGGTGCAGCACGGTCGCCCCCGGATGGGCGCCGAGGAACTCGCCCGCCCACCTGTCGATGAAGCGGGCCCGCAGGGCCACGGCCCTGGCCATCCTGGCGTCCAGCCCGGTCGTGCGGAAATCGTGGTCGATCCGCTCGATCGTCTCCGCCGCCATCCGGTCGCCGAGAATCGGGTGCGGGGAGTTCGCGTCGAGCGCTCTGCCGTACAGGGTGGCGAGGAGGGTCGCCTTCTCCTCGGTCAGATGCACCTTCTCGGATGGCATATCCGACACGCTACGCCGGTGGTACGAACACCTGCCCTTTCGGATACGGAGAGTGTTGGTAACGTCGCTCTGCGTATTCATCCAAGCAGGAGGTTCCCCCATGCGCGCTGTGATCCGTCGTGCCGCGACCATCGCCCTGCCCGCTCTGACCACGGCGGCGCTGCTCGCCGCCCCCGCCCAGGCGCAGGAGTCCTACCTGCGCATCACCACCTACCACGGTGGCGACACCGCGCAGTGGTTCCTGACCTGCCGTCCGGACGGCGGCATCCATCCCGATCCGGTCGCCGCCTGCGACAGGCTGGACGAGATCGGCGGCGACCTGGACCAGATCAGGTTCCGGCCGGACGTGCCCTGCCCGAGGATCTTCGACCCGGTGCACGTCGAGATCTCCGGCGACTACCGGGGCGAGCCGAAGGACTTCGCCGAGGACTACCCGAACCCGTGCTTCGTGGCACAGCTCGCCGCCCCGATCGTGCCCTGACGGCCCGCTGAGGAGGGACGGGCGGCCCCGCGGGGGAAAGCGGGGCCGCCCTGGCTTCTTCAGAGGGTGGCGGTCAGATTGGCGGAGATGGGCTCGCGGCGCTGTTCGAGCTGCTTCTCCCACTGGCGTACGCCCTTGGGGTCCGGCCGGACGGCGCCGACGAAGGCCTGCCTGCGCCAGTCGGACAGCTTCTCCTCCTTCACCACGTCGCCCGAGTGCGGCGCGTGCACCATGTAACCGGGCTTGGAGATCATCCCGACATGGCCCAGGTTGCTGAAGAACACCAGGTCGCCGGGCTCTAGATCGTTCCAGGAGATCTTCCTGGAGAAGGCCCCGTACTGTTCGCGGGCGGTTCGCGGCAGGTCGATGCCCGCCTTCTCGTACGCCCTGAGCATGAGCCCCGAGCAGTCGTACCCTCGATCGCTGGTTCCGCCCCAGACGTACGGGATGCCGCGTTTGTTCATGGCGAAGTTGAGAGCGATCTTCCAGGCGGGCCTGGGTGCCTGGGCCAGTCTGATGCGCCGGATCTCGGCGCCGGTGAGGGTGGTGGTGTCCGTGTCGGTGACGGACCGGGTGGCGACGTCGTCGCCGGTGGCGGCGGGGGTGGCCCGGGCGGCGGTGGCGGCCTGGGCGGCGGGGGTGGCCAGGATGAGTCCGGCAGAAGCCGCTGCCAGGACGATGGCGATGCGAGACAGGGGACTGTCCTTCCATGCGGCCGACCGGGTTAGCTGACGGGCTCGGGCCTGGAAGACAGCCCTACGGCGATGACCGCCGATTCGCCCCTGGGGGGAAAGTGGGTCCCCGGCTCCACGCAGCGGCTGCGTGGATTAGGCTCGACGGACTCTAACGAAACGGTCAAAAGGTCGCAATCCCCCCAAACCGGACGTCCGGAAAATGAGATGGTGTGTTCGTCAGACGAGACGAGCCGGTATGGTTGCCGTCATGGAGTCGCGTAACATCCGCCTGGCCGTCATCCCTGGGGATGGCATCGGCACCGAGGTCGTCGCCGAAGGGCTCAAGGTCCTGGAGGCAGTGGGCACGAAGATCGAGCCCACGCACTACGACCTGGGAGCCGCACGCTACCACCGTACCGGCGAGACGCTCCCCGACTCGGTGCTCGACGAGCTGCGCGGCTACGACGCGATCCTGCTCGGCGCCATCGGCGACCCGAGCGTGCCGCCCGGCATCCTGGAGCGCGACCTCCTGCTGCGGCTCCGCTTCGCCTTCGACCACTACGTCAACCTGCGGCCGGTGAAGCTGTTCCCCGGCGTGGCCACCCCGCTGGCCGGCACGCCGACGGAGAACATCGACATGATCGTCGTGCGGGAGGGCACCGAGGGCCTCTACGCCGGCACGGGCGGCGTCATGCGGCGCGGCACGCCGCACGAGATCGCCACCCAGGAGTCGCTCAACACCGCCCACGGCGTCGAGCGCGTGGTGCGTTACGCGTTCGAGAAGGCCAGGTCCCGCCCGCGCAGGAAGCTGACCCTCGTCCACAAGACGAACGTGCTCACCTTCGCCGGCGACCTGTGGCAGCGCACGGTCAACCGGGTGGCCGAGGAGTACCCCGAGGTCACCACCGACTACTGCCACATCGACGCGGCCTCGATGTTCTTCGTCACCCAGCCCGAGCGCTTCGACGTGGTCGTCACCGACAACCTGTTCGGCGACATCATCACCGACCTCGGCGCGGCCATCGCCGGCGGCATCGGCCTGGCCGCCAGCGGCAACATCAACCCCGAGGGTGCGGCGCCCAGCATGTTCGAGCCGGTGCACGGCAGCGCCCCCGACATCGCCGGCCAGGGCAAGGCCGACCCCACCGCGACCATCCTGTCGGTCTCCATGCTCCTCGACCACCTCGGCCTGCACGACGAGGCCGCCAGGGTCGAGCAGGCGGTCGCCGCCGACATCGCCGAGCGTGGCGCCGGCCGCGGCACCAGCGAGATCGGTGACGACATCACCGCGCGAGTATCCGGCTAGGACCGCCTAGCCCCGTACGCGCCTGGCGGTCCGAAAGGACCGCCAGGCGCGTTTTCGTGTACCCAGGTCGCGGCGGTAACCGGGTCTAACCGCCCATCAACCGCTTGCCATCCCATATAGCGAGACAATAGGAAGTACGGACCGCCCTCGCGAGCGTGACAGCTCCCGGAGGGGTGACCGGGTTCCGGTAGATTTCGGTAGACCGTAGAGAGAAGGACCGCCGTCATGACCATCGCTCAGAAGCTCAGCTTCGACGTGCAGCTATCCGACCACGCTCGCACCGCAGCCGAGCGGGAGCAGGTACTGGCGAACCCGGGATTCGGGCAGACGTTCACCGATCACATGATCTCGATCGACTACACCGAGGGCGAGGGCTGGCACGACGCCAGGCTCATGCCGTACGGTCCGCTCTCGCTCGACCCCGCCACCTCGGTCTTCCACTACGCGCAGGAGCTGTTCGAGGGCCTGAAGGCCTACCGGCAGATCGGCGGCTCGATCGTCACCTTCCGCCCGTACGCCAACGCCGGCCGCTTCAACCGCTCGGCCGCGCGCATGGCCATGCCCGAGCTGCCGGAGGAGACGTTCGTCGAGTCGCTGGAGCTGCTCGTCCAGACCGACAAGGAGTGGGTGCCCACCACCGAGGGCCACAGCCTTTACCTGCGCCCCTTCATGATCGCCACCCAGGCGGGGCTCGGGGTCAACTACCCGTCGAAGACCTACAAGTACATGGTCATCGCCTCGCCGGCGGCCTCCTACTTCACCGGCGGCATCAAGCCCGTCTCCGTCTGGCTGTCCACCGAGTACACGCGCGCGGCCCCCGGCGGCACCGGCTTCGCCAAGTGCGGCGGCAACTACGCCGCCGCGTTCGTGGCGCAGCGGCAGGCGGTGGAGAACGGCTGCGACCAGGTCGTCTGGCTGGACGCGCAGGAGCACCGGTACGTCGAGGAGATGGGCGGGATGAACCTGTTCTTCGTTTTCGGCGACAAGCTCGTCACCCCCGCCCTCACCGGCACCCTGCTGCCCGGCATCACCCGGGAGTCGATCCTGGAGCTGGCCGGCGACCTGGGGCTGGAGACCGAGGAGCGGCTCATCACGGTGGACGAGTGGCAGGAGGCGAGCGCGTCCGGCGACCTCACCGAGGTGTTCGCGTGCGGCACCGCGGCCGTGGTCACGCCGGTCGGCACCGTCAAGGGCGCCGACCGCTCGTGGACCGTGGCCGACGGCACGCCGGGCCCGGTGACGATGCGGGTGCGCGAGGAGCTCGTCGGCATCCAGTACGGCGCCCGCCCCGACACCCACAACTGGATCCACAAGATCGGCTGAACCCGTTGGTGGTGAGCGCTCCGGGGAGGGCTCACCACCATTCCCCGGTATTCAGCGACAATTCCCACGGCGCCGGCAGGAACAGCGGCCCGTCGAGCGCCGCGACCGTTTCCCGGCCGTACGCGCGGCCCTCCGGCTCGCTGAAGAGCCGCACCGTCCGCTGTGCCGGATCCACCAGCAGATAAAGCGGCACCCCGGCCGGCGAGTAACTGCGCGGCTTGACGTAGTGGTCGTCGTAGGAACTGCCCGAAGAAACGATGTCGACGAGCAGCAGCGTCGAATCCCCGTGCACCGCGTAATCCTTGTGAAACCGCGGCGCGCGCGGCACCACCGTCAGGTCGGGCACGTACCGATCGGCCTGACGGCCCAGGTAGACGGTGATGTTCGGCCAGATCTGCCAGCCCCGCTCGACCGCCGGGGCGAGCAGCCCGCGCAGCACCCGGAAAAGGCAGGTGTTGTGCTGCCAGGTGCCCGCCTCGTTCACCACGATCCGGCCGCTCATCGTTTCCACCCGATATTCGGGGTGCAATTCACGCACGGTACGGAATCGCTCTTCGAGGGGCGCGGCCATGCACTCCGTCCTTTCTGGCGGCGGAGTGACCGAGCGTATGCCGGAACGGGGGTGTGAATACAGGGCGTGCGGCGCTAGTTCTTTCTGACGAGCATCATCCCGTCGGCCACGGGCAGGGTCACGACGGTCACCCGGGGATCCTCCATCACCAGGTCGTTGAACTGCCGCATCGCCACGGTCACCGGCTCGTCGTGCGCGGGATCGGCCACCCAGCCCCGGCGCAGCGTGTTGTCCACCAGGATCAGCCCGCCCGGCCGCAGCCGGTCCATCAGCAGCTCGTAGTAGACCGGGTAGTTGTGCTTGTCGGCGTCCAGGAAGGCCAGGTCGATCTGCTCGTCGAAGGTGGCGAGGGTGTCGGCGGCCGGCCCGATGGTGAGCGTCACGCTGTGGTCCAGGCCCGCCTCGTGCCAGTAGCGGCGGGCGATCGCCGTCCACTTCTCGCTCACGTCGAAGCAGTGCAACGTGCCGCCGGACAGCCCGCGCGCGATGCAGATGGACGAATATCCGGTGAACGTTCCCACCTCCACGGCCACCCGCGGCGCCATCAGCTGCGTGATCATCGTCAGCAGCCGGCCCTGGTCGAACGAGATCTGCATGGCCGCGTCCTCGCCCGCGACCTCGGCGGTCTCCCGCTCCAGGGCCGCGAGCAGGGCGTCGGGCGCGGTGGTGTGCTCGGATACGTACCGCGCGACGGCGGCGTCGAGGAGGTATGCCTTCATGCGGCCATTGTTTCCGTTTCAGGTAGGGTCTGCGCGATCAATGAGGTGAGAGTGGGCTGATGAAGAAGCGGTTGGTGGCGGTCGCGCTGGCGTGCGTGGCGATCGCCGTACTCGGGGTGCTGGCGTTCACCCAGGCGGGCGCGTCGTCGTCCGGCGAGGTGACCCTCACCCGGCAGGCGGACGGCTCGATGGTCCTGGCCGACCTGGGGGGCGACGCTCCCGTGCTGGACGTGTACGAGGACTTCGACTGTCCCGTCTGCAAGGACATGCACTCCAAGGTGGACGCCACGATCAGGAAACTCGCGCAGGAGGGCAAGGTCAAGGTCGTCTTCCACACCGTGACGATCTTCGGGGACGAGCCCATGCGCTCCAACTCCATCCGTGCCGCCGCGGCCGCCCGCTGCGTGCCGGCGGCGAACTGGCTGGCGTTCAGGGACGAGGTGTACGCCATGCAGCCCGCGCCGCACGGCACGGCCTCCGGGTTCACCGTCGAGGAGCTGGCCGGGGCCGCGCGCAAGGCGGGCGCGGCGGTCGACTCGTGCGTCACGTCGCAGACGTACGCCGAGGCGCACCTGGCGGAGACGGCCAAGATCCCGCTGCAGGGCACCCCGACCGTGGTGCTCGACGGGCAACTGCTGGGCAACGAGGCGTTCGACCCGGCCGCGCTGGAGCGCCTCATCACCGGAGGTGTCGGCGTGCAGGTGTGAGCTGCGGTGTCCCAGGTGGTGAGACCGGTGTGCCGAATGGTGAATGCGTATGGCAGACTGGGCGGCACCATGTTCTACGGTCTGCTCATTATCGGCAGGCGCGCTGGCTGACGCAGGGACACCGCCAGCGCGCAGACCTCTCACGTCCGTGAGGGGTCTTTTTGTTTTCCCGAACGCATCCGGACTTCCGCAGAGAAGAGAGACTCATGGCCGACGACCGCTTCCACGTCTACGACACGACGCTGCGTGACGGCGCACAACAGGAGGGGCTCAACCTCACCGTCGCCGACAAGCTCGCCGTCGCGCGGCACCTGGACGGTCTGGGCGTCGGTTTCATCGAAGGGGGCTGGCCGGGCGCCAACCCCAAGGACACAGAGTTCTTCAGGCGCGCTCGAACAGAGCTCGACCTGAAGCACGCGCGACTAGCCGCGTTCGGCGCGACCCGCCGGGCCGGTGTGCAGGCCGCCGACGACCCACTGGTGGCCGCCTTGCGCGAATCCGGCGCGCCGGTCGTGACCCTTGTCGCCAAGAGTCACGACCGGCACGTGGAGCTGGCCCTCCGCACGACTCTCCAGGAGAACCTCGCGATGATCCGCGACACGGTCTCTCATCTTCGTGCGGAGGGACAGCGAGTCTTCCTCGACGCCGAGCACTTCTTCGACGGCTACAAGTCCAACCCAGCCTACGCGCTGGAGGTCGTCAGGACCGCCGCCGAGGCCGGGGCCGACGTCATCGCCCTGTGCGACACCAACGGCGGCATGCTGCCCGACGAGCTCGCCGAGATCGTCCAGGACGCCGTACGCACCAGCGCCCGCGTCGGCATCCACTGCCACGACGACACCGGCTGCGCCGTGGCCAACACCCTGGCGGCCGTCAAGGCCGGCGCCACCCACGTCCAGGGCTGCGCCAACGGCTACGGCGAGCGCTCCGGCAACGCCAACCTCTTCACCGTCGTGGCCAACCTCCAGCTCAAGCGCGGCTACGACCTCGTGCCCCAGGAGTCGCTGGCCGAGATGACCCGCATCGCCCACGCGATCACCGAGGTCACCAACGTCACCCCCAACTCCCACGCGCCCTACGTCGGCATGTCCGCCTTCGCGCACAAGGCCGGGCTGCACGCCAGCGCCATCAAGGTCGACCCCAACCTCTACCAGCACATCGACCCCGCCCAGGTGGGCAACGACATGCGCATGCTCGTCTCCGACATGGCGGGCCGCGCGTCGGTGGAGCTCAAGGGCCGCGAGCTCGGCTACGAGCTGACCCCCGAGCACACCAAGTCGCTGGTCGAGCGGGTCAAGGACCTGGAGTCCAGGGGCTTCACCTTCGAGGCCGCCGACGCCTCGTTCGAGCTGCTGCTGCGCGACACCGTGCACGGGGAGCGCAGGCGCCACTTCGAGGTCGAGTCCTGGCGCGTGATCGTCGAGCGCACCAAGGGCGGCGAGCTGGTCAGCGAGGCCACGGTCAAGCTGCACGCCAAGGGCGAGCGCATCGTGGCCACCGGCGAGGGCAACGGCCCGGTCAACGCCCTCGACAAGGCCGTCCGCCAGGCGCTGGAGAAGCTCTACCCCGAGCTGGCCAAGCTGGAGCTGGTCGACTACAAGGTCCGCATCCTCGAAGGCACCCACGGCACCGGAGCCATCACCCGGGTGCTCATCACCTCCAGCGACGACACGGCCGAGTGGGCCACGGTCGGGGTGGCCGAGAACATCATCGACGCCTCCTGGCAGGCGCTGGAGCAGGCGGTCACGTACGGCCTGCTCCGCGCGGGCCGCGACTGCAACTAGCCCGGACCAGCCGGCTCAGATCAGCCCGGCGGAGAAGGACACGCCGTCCACGGTGACCTTCCCGCCGGAGCACGACACCTCGGGCGAGTCCGTCCCCGGCACGATCACCGTCAGCAGCGACGTCGCCGCCGGGGACACCACCACGTTCGTGGCCTGCTTCGACAGGTACGTGGGGGAGACCCAGCCCAGCTTGCCGCCCCGCTCCACCTTCTGCCCGCCGATCCTGTCGCACGACGAGAACTGCAGCAGGGTGACCTTGAACTTGCCGTCGCCCAGCACGACCTTGCCGCCTCCGCTGGAGACGACCTTGAGCGACGGCGCGAACCGCCAGATGTTCCTGACCTTCTTGCCGCCCGACGCCTTGTCCAGCACCGCCATCACGTCGTCACCGTGGTTGACCAGCACCGACCTGGTACGGCTGACCCCGTACGCCTTGTCGGTCACCTTGAACGCCTGCCGGCCCTTGCCGTACTCGGTCTCGACGAGCTTGCTGGCCGTCCTCGGCCGGAACTTCGCCCCCACCACGGTCGGTACGTTGTGCGCCTCGGGCGAGAGCGTCCAGTAGCGGTAGGAGCTCTTCTCGTAGGAGTGGAACCCGCCGTCCACCAGGATGTCGCGGCCCTCGGCGTAGTACGTCACGCCCAGGTGGTCCTCGTGGCCGTGGAACTTCATGCCGGGCCCGAACCTGATCGAGTAGTACGCCGACTCCGGCTTGCCCCAGGCGGTGCGGCCGAAGACGTAGCCGGCCCGGTACGCCTTGACCTCCTCCTTCGGCGTGCCCGTCTCCATCTTGGGCTCGGTCTCGGCGCTGCCGTCGCCGATGGGCACCATGTAGCCGTTGGGCATGGTCGAGTGGGCGATGAAGGTCTTCAGCGCCTCGGCCCGCTCGGAGATCGCGCCGGGCACCTTGCGGTCGCACGCCTTCATGTTCGTCATGGCGACCTGGAGGCGGCCGTACACGTAGACCGCGTACCTCGGCGCCTGCTCCATGAGCGCGCCCTGGGAGTCCACGTCCAGCTTCACCGTGCTCGTCAGGCGGCTGGAGGCCAGGTTCGCCCAGTCCTTGCGGCCGTACCTGCAGCCGATGCCCATGAGCGCGATGTCCTGGTCGATGCCGTGGTTGTGGCCCTTCTTGTACAGGCTCGGGTTCGACAGCAGCTTGGCGTGCGCGGCCAGGCTGTCCTTCAGCCAGCTCGCGTTCACGTGCCTGCTGAGGCAGAGCAGCGGCTGGGTGCGCAGCGAGACCGGGTGGTCCTTCCAGACGTACGGCTGGGTGCCCCTGGCGCCGTACTTGTTGTGCTCCACCCAGTCCTTGGTGATCTCGGTGGCGCGGTCCAGGTAGCGCTGCTCGCCGGTGTTCTCGTACTCGACGACGAGCGTGCCCATCCAGCGCAGCGACTGGAAGACGAACTCCCACGACCGGTTCTTGTACGGGCTGGCGTCCCAGTTGATGGTCTTGCCCAGCTTGTACGCGGGCAGCCCGACCAGCGAGATCTCACCTTTCATGACGTCCTCGGCCGTCGGCGTGCCGGGCAGCCAGTCGCCCTGGCACTCGGCGGTGCGCGTCACCTTGTCGGCCGCCTGCGCGGGCCCCGCGATGGCACCGGTGGCGAGCATGAGGGCAAGAGGGATCGCGAGGCGGCGCACGCCGGGTTCCTTTCGGGACAAAAAGGTGAAGGCGGGACATGCTTTCGGAATCTCGATCAACTGGTCAAGTTGAGTGCCCGATTCGTTAGCCGCCCGATGAGATGCTGGTGCCTGTGAGATACGACGACCTGGTGATCCCCGACACGCCCGCCGCCCGCGGCGCGCTGGAGGTGGCAGCCCAGTACCACACGCCTTCGCTGCTCAACCACTCGCTGCGCGCCTACCTGTGGGCCGCCGCCTACGCGCAGGACAACGGCATCGCCTTCGACGCGGAGCTGCTGTACGTCTCGGCCATGCTGCACGACATCGGGCTGGCGGCCGAGTTCGACAGCCACACGGTGCCGTACGAGGAGGCCGGCGGGCACGTCGCCTGGGCCTTCTGCGCCGGGGCCGGCTGGTCGCCCGAGCGCCGCGCCCGCGCCTGCGAAGTGATCATCCGGCACATGTGGGAGGAGGTGCCCCTGGAGGAGGACCCCGAGGGACACCTGCTGGAGCTGTCGACCGGCATGGACATCTCGGGCCGCCGCACGGACGAGATCCCCGCCGAGGTGCGGCGGGAGGTGCTGGAGCGGCACCCGCGGCTGGAGATCGCCAAGGAGTTCAGCGTCTGCATCGCCGACCAGGGCGCGCGCAAGCCGTCGAGCTTCGCGGCGCGGTTCGTGCGCAACGGCATCGTCGACCGTATCATCCGCAACCCGCTGGACGGCTGACCGGTCCTGCTCCTGGTCAGGCCTTGGGGCCGGTGCTCTCGGCGACCTCGAACGTCCACACCTCGGACCCCGTCGCCGCGGGCCCCTGCCCGTGCCCGTGACCCTGCTCGTGACCCTGCCCGTGACCCTGCCCTCCCTGAGCTGCCGCCTGGGCGTGGCCGCGCTGGAACGCCTGGCCCTGCTGCCACTTCTGGAAGTCCTCCTCCGAGCGCCAGCGCGTGTAGACGAGGTACCGCTCCGTGCCCTCCACCGGCCGCAGCAGCTCGAACCACTCGAACCCGTCGGCCGACTCCACCATCCCGGCGCGGTTGGAGAAGCGCCGTTCGAGCTCTTCCCGCATCTCGGCCGGCACGGTCAGCACGTTGATCTTCACGACGGACACCGGAGGAACCCCTCTCGTCAGCGCACGACTCGGTGCGGCGAAGGTGAGGGCTCCAGGCTAACGCGGGCCACCGCCGGCACCCGATCCCGGTCCAGCGCGTCCCGCACGTGCGGCAGCGCCACCGTCGAGAGGTGCCGGCTCAGCTCGCCCATGGGCACCGACTCGTCGGCGACCACGCGCAGCCGTACCTCGGGGCGCGGCCCCACCAGGTGCGCCGCGGCGTGGAACACGGCCGGGCTCGACTCCACGTCGGCGGCCACCGCGTGCGCCATCCCCGACTCCGACACCTCCGTGACCCCGGTCGGGCCGTCCTCGATGCGCAGCACGTGCCGCGCGTCCCTGCGCCCCTGCACCAGCAGCCACCGCAACGCCAGCACCGCCACGACCAGCGCGGCCAGCGCGATCAGCCACCAGATCCACGGGCTGGTCCGCGTGAAGAAGGTGACCACGTTGCCGTCCACGAGCGTCGTGCGCGCGGAGGCCCAGTCCGGCGAGAACGCGCCCAGCCCCCGGGCCAGCGCCGACCCGCCCAGGAGGGTCAGCGCCAGCCCGACCAGCGCCAGCCCCCACCGGTTGCCCCGCCCCGTCTTCCTGCTCACCGCTGCCCCCTGACGCGCGTTCCCTCGTTCACCGCTGCCCCCTGACGTGCGTTTCCCCGCTCACCGCTGCTCCCTGACGTTCACGGACACCCGGTACGGCTCCACGAGGTCCAGCGCGGCCAGCCTGGAGAGCACGGCGCCGCGCACGTCCTGGCCGAACCCGTCCACGTCCCGCCCGCACGTCGTCGGCGTGACGGCGAACGTGTGCCCCCGCCTCGTGGCCCGGGCCGAGCGCACGCCCGGCACCTGCTCGGCCGCGTGCGCCAGGGCCCTGGTGACGCTCCTGGGGCGCAGCCCGATGATCAGGTCGGGATCGCCGCTGCGTACGGGCACCATCCTCGGCCGCCCCGGCACCAGCGCGACGGCCAGCAACCCCAGCCCGGCCAGCGTCACGACCGCCGCGCCGATCAGCACCCGCGGGTCCGACCACCACGTCGAGCCCGCCCAGGCCAGCATGCGGTCGTACGGGATCCAGCGCAGCGGCCGCCCGGCCAGCGCCGAGATCGTCTCGGCGAGCACGAGCAGGCTCAGCAGCGCGAGCAGCGCGGCGACCACGACGGCCGGGATCCGCCGCGACGGCCGGAAGGCCCGCACCGCGGCCCGGTCGGCGGCCCTCTCGGCGGCTCTGGACCGCTGCGGCGGCACGGGCGCCCGATGCGCGCCCGACGGCTCGTCCGCACCGTGCTGTGTGGTCTCGTGCGTTGTCATGGCAGGTCTCCGCCCACGTCGGTCATGGTGATGTCCAGGCGGGTGACGTGCAGGCCCGTCTGGGCGGCGACGCGGCGGATCACGTGCTCCCGCAGCCGCGCCGCCACGGCGGGCAGCGGAGACGGGTAGGCCACGCTCACGTTGAGCCGCACGACGGCCTGGTCACCGTGCACCTCGCCGGCCGACGGCGTCCACGGCAGGCCGCGCGGCTGCACGTCGCGCACCTCGGGCACCTCCGCGGCGGCCACGCAGGCGATCTTGCTGACCACCCGGTCGGCGATCTCCGTGCGCCCGCGCCGCTCGGGCGAGGGCAGGGGAGCGCGCCGCTGGGCGGGCACCGTCATGGTCATTTACGCCTCACGGACAGCCCGGACAGGTTGATCTCGCCGGTCTCGGCGATCCGCCCGACCAGGAAACCGACCGCGCCCAGGACCAGCACGAGCAGGAACGCGCCCAGCCCTCCGAACGCCCCGGCCAGCCCGAGCACGATGCCGACGGCCATGCCGATGACCGGCATCCACTGGATGTTGTTCATGATCCCTCCACGATGATGTCGTCGATGCGCACGTGCACCGGACGGTCCCCGGCCAGGTCCGCCACGGCGCCGCGCACCTCGTCGGCGGTCTGCGGCAGCGGGCGCTCCAGCGTGGCGACGATGGCGATCTCCACCGCGCGCTCGTCCGCGGACACGCCCGTGAGGCGCTCACCGGGCAGATACGTGGCCACCGTCCCGAACGGCCCACCGGACAACCGGGCCACACCACGGCAGCCCAGCGCCCGATCCGCGATCAGCCGCTCCTCGGTGGCCGCACCGGAACCCGCCCCACCGCCGACGCTCGCCGCGCCACCGGACACCGCCGCCCCACCAGGGCTCGTCGGGCTGCCGGGGCCGGTCGGGCCGCGAGAGGTGGCCGGGCCGCCGGAGTTCGGCGGGCCGCCAGGGCCGGTCGGGGCGGCGGCGGTCATTGGACCCGGGGCTCCGGCTGCATGTCCCCGCGCTGCCCGTCGCTCTGCCGGTCACGGTCGCCGCGGTCCTGGTCCGGCAGGTGCACGTCGTCCACCCGGATGTTGACCTCGGTCACCTCGAGCCCGCACATCCGCTCGACCGCGCCGATCACGTTCTTCCTGACGGCCGCCGCCAGGTCGGGGATCGCGGTGCCGTACTCGGCCACCAGGTCCAGGTCCACGGCCGCCTGCCGCTCGCCCACCTCGACCGATACGCCCTGGGCCACGTTCCTGTCCCCGCCGACGATGCCGCGCATGCTCCCGAGTGCCCGTGCCGCGCCTCCGCCCATGGCGTACACGCCGGAGACCTCGCTGGCAGCCAGCCCGGCTATCTTGGCGACGACCCCGTCGTCGATGCTCGTGGTGCCCTTCTCCGTGACCAGCGCGGTCGTGCTCTCCTGGGTCCTGGCCCGCGGCACGGTTCCCGTCGCGCCGGCCCCCGTGGGCCGATTGGACATCGTGTCCGACACGATCCGTCACCCCCTTAGGTGTCTTCTCCCAGGGCAGAGATAACCGCTGTTACACCCTCGAAGCACTGCAAAACGGACTCTGGGTACAAAAATGGACAGCCCCTGACTCGTGCGGGGTGGCGCGCGAAAAAGGTGACGGACCCCTCCGGCGGCGGCGATAGCCTTGTCAGGTGCGTATAGCGAGGTTCTCCACAGGCGAAGGCGTCTCGTTCGGCGTGGTCGAGGGCGGGCCCGGCGAGGAGTTCATCTCCGCGATCTCCGGCCACCCGTTCGGCCAGGTGCAGTTCACCGGCGAGCGCCTCCCGCTGTCCCAGGTGAAGCTGCTGGCCCCGATGCTGCCGAGCAAGGTGATCGCCATCGGCAGGAACTACGCGGAGCACGCCGCCGAGATGGGCAACGAGGTGCCGGAAGAGCCCCTCATCTTCATGAAGCCGTCCACCACGGTGATCGGCCACGGCGAGAGCATCGCCTACCCCACGTCGCTGTCCGACCGCGTCGACTACGAGGGCGAGCTGGCCGTGGTGATCGGCAGGCTCTGCCGGGAGGTCCCGGTCGAGCGGGTGAAGGACGTCATCTTCGGCTACACCTGCGCCAACGACGTGACCGCACGCGACCTGCAGAAGAAGGACGTGCAGTTCACCCGGGCCAAGGGGTTCGACACGTTCTGCCCGCTCGGCCCGTGGATCCAGACCGATCTCGACGCGAGCGACCTGGCGCTGACGACCACGGTCAACGGCGAGATCCGGCAGAGCGGGCGCACGAGCCAGCTCATCAACGACATCCCCGCGCTGGTGGCGTACGTCAGCGCGGTCATGACGCTGATCCCCGGCGACGTCATCCTGACCGGCACGCCGGCGGGCGTCGGCCCGCTCGAGATCGGTGACGAGGTCAGCGTCGGCATCGAAGGCATCGGCACACTCACGAACAAGGTGGTCTCCCGTGACTGACGTACGGGTGCGGTTCGCCCCGTCTCCAACCGGCATGTTCCACGTGGGCAGCGCCCGCGCCGCGCTGTTCAACTGGGCTGTGGCGGAGCAGTCCAAGGGGCGGTTCATCCTGCGCATCGAGGACACCGATGCCACCCGCAACCGGCCCGAATGGACCGAGGGCATCATCTCGGCGCTCGACTGGATCGGCATCAACGGCACCAACCCGGTGTTCGAGGGCCCCTACTTCCAGTCGGCGTACGAGCCGCAGCACCGCGAGGCCGTGGCCAAGCTGCTGGCCGACGGCAAGGCGTACTACTGCGACTGCACCCGCGAGCAGGTCCAGGAGCGCACCGGCTCCAAGGACAAGGGCTACGACGGCTACTGCCGCGAGCGCGGGCTGACGGCGGGCGCGGTGCGCTTCCGCACGCCCGACGAGGGCGTCACGGTGGTCGACGACCTGGTGCGCGGCCGGGTGGAGTTCCCCAACAACGCGCAGGAGGACTTCGTCATCGCCCGCAGCGACGGCTCGCCCCTGTACGTGCTGGCCAACGCCGTGGACGACATCACCCAGGGCATCACCCACGTGGCCCGCGGCGAGGAGCACCTGCCCAACGCCGCCAGGCAGGAGCTGCTCTGGCCCGCGCTGGGCGCCACGCCGCCGGTCTGGGCGCACCTCCCGGTGATCGTCAACGAGCAGCGCAAGAAGCTGTCCAAGCGCCGCGACAAGGTGGCGCTGGAGGACTACCGCGCGGAGGGCTACCTGCCCGAGGCGATCGTCAACTACCTCATGCTGCTCGGCTGGGGGCCCGGCGAGGACCGCGAGCTCATGCCGTGGTCGGAGATGGTGCCGCTGTTCCGGTTCGAGGACGTCAACGCCTCCAACGCGTTCTTCGACGAGAAGAAGCTGCGGGCCTTCAACGGCGAGTACATCCGGGCGCTGCCGCTGGAGACGTTCGAGGAGCGCTGCGCGCCCTACCTCGACGCCGCCTGGGACCGCGAGCTGTTCAGCAAGGTCGCGGTGCTGGCCCAGACGCGCATCGCGGTGCTGTCGGAGATCCGGCAGAACGTCGACTTCCTCTTCCTGGAGGAGCCGGTCTTCGACCAGGTGTCGTGGGACAAGGCCATGAAGAACGCCCCCGAGGAGATCCTCACCGGCTTCCTGGAGCGCCTGGAGACCGTGAGCTGGGACCCTGAGTCGCTCAAGCAGGCGCTGGAGGAGGTCGGCACGGCCCACGGGCTCAAGCTCGGCAAGGCCCAGGCACCGGTGCGGGTGGCGATCACGGGCCGGACGGTGGGTCTGCCGCTGTTCGAGTCGATCGAGGTGCTGGGCCGGGAACGCGCCCAGGACCGCCTCCGCGCCGCCCTGACCCGCCTGAAGGGCTGAGCCCCACAGCCGGCGCCGCTGCTTCCGCCGGCGTGTCCGCGGGGCCGGGCGCCGGCGTGGCCGCCGGGCTGTGACCGCCGGCGCGCTGCACCACCAGCGCGCCGGTGAGGCTGATCGCGGCTCCCGCGGCCATCGACAGCCACACGCCCGTGATGCCGAGCCACGCGCTCAGCCCGTACGCGAGGGGCAGCTGCACCGCGAACCCCGCCAGCGTGGCGGCGAGCAGCCGGCTGCCCCTCCCGCTCGCCTGCAACACCCCGCCCACGGCGATCAGCCCGCCGAACGGCACCAGGTAGAGCGTCATCCACCGCAGGAACTCCACGGCCACCGCCGGATCGCCGGTGAACAGCCCGGCGACCGGCACGGCCGGCACGTTCAGCACCACCGCGATCACCGCACCCGCCCCGAGCCCGAGGGCCAGAGGCGACCTCACGGCCTCGGACCGGGCGGTGCGGATCATCGCCGCCTGCCGCAGCGCGTAGAACACCATCACGCCGGCCAGCATGATCTTCTGCCCGATCCCGTAACCCGCCACCGCCGCCGTCCCGAACCCGGCCACGATCTCCACCAGCGCCATCCCCACCAGCGCCCGTGCCAGGAAATCTCCGGACATGGGCAGCCCGGTAAGGATCACTTCACCGGCCACCCGCCCACGGCCGCCGCGGCCCGGCTCGCCGTCACCGGGCCCGCTCGCCGCCGCACGACCGCCGCCCGCGCCGCGGTCACCGGGCCCGCTCGCTGCCGCACGACCGTCGCCCAACCGTGCCCCGGACGCGTCGCGCAGGCGGGTCAGGGACCGGAGCGCCACCGCCAGCGTGATCGCCCGCGCGATCACCGTGGCCAGCGCCGCCCCCTGCACCCCCATCCCGGCCCCGTAGATGAACAGCGGATCCAGCCCCACCACGAGCACGTTGCAGATGATCGCGTGCCGCATCGGCCGCCTCGTATCCCCCAGCCCCTTCAGCGCCCCGTCCACCACCGTCTGCGCGAAGTACACCGGCAGCCCGCCCAGCGAGACCAGGAAGAACTCCGCCGTCAGCCCGGGCGAGTCGGTGAACAGCGCCGCCAGCGGCTCCCGCAGCAGCACCCCGGGCACCGCGACGGCCACCGAGAAGACCGCCCACCACACCCATCCCGCCCTGACGACCGGCCCCAGCGGCGCGTGCCCGTCACGCCGCCCGACCAGCACGGTCACCCCCGTCGGCACCGCCAGGAACAGCCCGTAGGCCAGGTACTCGGCCGTCGTGCCCACGGTGACAGCCGCGATCGCCGCCTCGCCCAGCCCGGACACCCAGAGCAGGTCGATCACGCCGACCGCGACCACCGCGGTGAGCAGTTCCACGTAGATCGGCAGCGCCAGCCTGATCATCGATACCTCTTTTCGCTATACATCTAAACGAGGTATAGCGTTACGATGCATCCCATGGCAAGCGGCGGCGACCTCGCTCTCACGATCCTGGGCTTCCTCAACGAGCACCCCATGCACGGCTACGAGCTCAAGTCCCGCCTCGCCGCGCTGACCGGCCACCTGCGCCCGGTCAGCGACGGCGCGCTCTACCCGGCGATCGCCAGGCTGGAGGCCAAGGGCCTGGTGGAGCGGCACGAGGAGGCGGGCGCGGCGGCCGCGCGCCGGCAGGTGCTGACGCTCACCGAGGCCGGCCGCGAGGAGCTGCTGCGGCGCCTGCGTGACCCCGCCGACCTCGACATCAGCGACCAGACCAGGTTCTTCGCGCTGCTGACGTTCCTGTCGGCGCTGCCCGACCCGGCCGACCAGGTGAAGGTGCTCAGCCGCAGGCTGGCCTTCCTGGAGGCGCCCGCGAGCTTCTTCTACGAGGACGGCAGGCCGGTCAGGGCACGGGACGAGCCGGACCCGTACCGCCGCGGCATGCTGCTGATCGCCCGCGCCTCCAGCCGGGCGGAGAAAGAGTGGCTCCGCCAGCGCATCGCGGAACTGAACGTTCCGCAATAATGCCTAACGTCGCCTCCATGACCTTCTTGGTGACGGGAGCCACGGGCTCCGTAGGCAGGCACGTCGTCGCGCACCTCCTCGAAGCGGGCCACCGCGTCCGCGCCCTCACCCGGGATCCATCGAGGGCCAGGCTGCCCGAAGGGGCCGAGGTCGTCCAGGGGGACCTCAGCCGCGCCGAGAGCCTGGTGCCCGCCCTGGAGGGCGTCGAGGGCGTGCACCTCATCGACGCCGCCGACTCCGCGTACGCGCCGCTCCAGAACGGCGCCGAGATCGTCGCGGCGCTCCGGGACGCGGGGGTGCGCAGGGTGACGCTGCTCAGCGGCTGGTCGCCGGGCACGCTGGAGGCCGCCGTCACCGGCAGCGACCTGGCCTGGACGCACGTGCAGCCGACCGAGTTCATGGCCAACGCGCTGGCGTGGGCCGAGCCCGTACGGACGAGGGGCGTGATCGAGGAGCCGTTCGCGGCCACCAGGACGGCCATGGTGCACGAGGCCGACATCGGCGCCGTCATCGCCACCGCGCTCACCGAGGACGGGCACGAGGGCCACTCCTACGGCCTCACCGGCCCGGAGCTGCTCGACGTACCCGCCAAGGTGCGGATCCTGTCGGAGGCGATCGGCCGCGAGATCGCCTTCAGGGAGCTGACCGTGGACGAGATGCGCGAACGCTACCGGGCCCAGGGCGTGCCGGAGCACATGATCGAGTTCCAGATCGAGGTCTTCGGCAACGTGCCGGAGGGCGCCTACCAGGTCACGCCCACGGTCGAGCAGGTGACGGGGCGGCCACCGCGCACGTTCGCGCGGTGGGCCGCGGAGCACGCCGGGGCGTTCAGTCCAGGCCGCGGCGCTTGAGCAGCGGCTGGATGCTGGGCTCGCGCCCGCGGAAGTTGCGGAAGGCGGTCAGCGGGTCGAGGCTGCCGCCCCTGGACAGCAGCTCCCGGCGGAAGTGGTCGCCGTTGGCCCGGGTGAGCCCGCCGTTCTCCTTGAACCACTCCACGCTCTCGGCGTCGAGCACCTCGCTCCAGATGTAGGAGTAGTAGCCCGCGCTGTAGCCGCCGGCGAAGATGTGCGCGAAGTAGTTCGTCCGGTAACGCGGCCGGACCAGCGGGAACGCGATCCCGGCGGCGTCCAGCGCGGCCGCCTCGAACGCCTCGGGGTCGGCCACGGTCTCGCCGGGGGCCAGCTTGTGCCAGGCCCAGTCGAGCAGCGTGGCGGCGAGGTACTCGACGGTCTGGAAGCCCTGGTTGAACTTCTCGGCCGCCTGCAGCTTCTCCACCAGCTCGGCCGGCATCGGCTCGCCCGTCTCGTGGTGCTTGGCGTAGTTGGCCAGCACCTCGGGCCAGGTCACCCACATCTCGTTGACCTGCGACGGGTACTCGACGAAGTCGCGCGGCACCTTGGTGCCGGAGACGCGCGGGAAGCGCACGCTGGAGAAGAGCCCGTGCAGCGCGTGCCCGAACTCGTGGAAGGCCGTGTTCACCTCGTCGTACGTCAGCAGCGTCGGCCCCGAGGCGGGCTTGGTGACGTTGAGGTTGTTCATCACCACCGGCCGCTGCCCGAACAGCAACGACTGGTCGACCAGGTGGTTCATCCACGCGCCGCCGCGCTTGCCGGACCTGGCGTAGGGGTCGAGCACGAACAGCCCCAGCGGGCTCCCGTCCTCGTTGAACACCTCGAACACGGTGAGGTCGGGGTGGTAGCCGCCCAGCTCGGGCCGCTCGGTGAAGGTGATCCCGTACAGCTTGGTGGCCGCGAAGAAGATGCCGTCGCGGTAGACCCGGCCGAGCTCGAAGTAGGGCCGCATGGCGGCGCCGTCGAAGTCGTAGCGGGCCTGGCGCACCTTCTCGGAGTAGTACGACCAGTCCCACGGCTCGATCGGGAACCCGGCCTGCTCCGCCAGCGCCTCGGCCTCCCGCCGGGCGTTGCGGACGGCGGGGCCGACGAGCTGGCCGAGCATCTCCTCGACCGCCTCGACGGTCTTGGCCGTCTGGTCGGCCACCGTGTACGCCGCGTGCGTGGGGAACCCGAGCAGCGCCGCCCGCTCGGCCCGCAGCGCCGCCATCCTGGCCGCCACCTCGAAGTTGCCGGGGGCCCGGCCGACGCTCAGCTCGTACAGGCGGCGGCGCACCTCGCGGTCGGTGAGCTGGGCCAGGCCGGGCTGGCAGGTGAAGTTGAGCAGCGGCAGGACGTACGTGCCGTCGTCCTGGCGCAGCGACTCGATCTTGGCCTCGTCGAAGCCGTCGAGCTCCTTCGGGTCGGTCACCACCAGCGCCGACTCGGTGGAGGCCTTCAGCAGGCTCTGCGCGAACTGCGTGGAGAGCTTCGACAGCTCCTCGTTCAGCTCGCGCAGCCGGTCCTGGTCCGGCTCGGACAGGTCGGCGCCGGCCCTGATGAAGTCGTCGCGGTACTTCTCCAGCAGCCAGGACTCCTCGGCGTCCGCCGTGCCGACCTGCTTGATCCTGGCCCACAGCGCCCGGTTCAGGCGGATGGCGTCGCCGTGCCGGGTGAGCTGGGGGGAGATCTCCTTCTCGATCTCCATGATCGTGTCGGTCGTGTTCGACGCGGCGACGCTGAAGAAGACGGTGGCCGTGCGGTCGAGGATCCGGCCCGACCGTTCGAGCGCGATGATCGTGTTCTCGAACGTCGGGGTCTCGGTGCTGCTCGCGATCGCCTCGACCTCGGCGAGCTGCTCCGCCATGCCGCGCTCGAACGCCGGCAGGTAGTGCTCCTCACGGACGTCCGCGAAGGGCGGCAGCTCGTACGGCAGGTCGCTTGGGGCGAAGAACGGATTCTCGGCCAACGCTCGGGCTCCTCCACGTGGTGTTTTGTCCCCTTCAGCTTGGCACGACCGGGCACGTGGTGGGGGCTTCGGAGGGCGGCCGGGCTAATCGTTTTGGTCTTAGCCCCGGAGCTGGGCTATTCTTTCGGACGTCGCCAAAGCGCTCCGCGAGGAGATCGCAGCGGTGGGGTATGGTGTAATTGGCAGCACGACTGATTCTGGTTCAGTTAGTCTAGGTTCGAGTCCTGGTACCCCAGCCATTCTCAAACGGATGTCTCCACGGGAGATGTCCGTTTTTTCATTTCGCGAGCCCGTCGAGGATTTTCGTGATCTCCCGGTAGGCCCCGCGCGTCGGCGCGTGCGGCGTCTTCACCGTGAAGACCTCGAACCGGTTGCCCGGCGTCGCCTCGTCCGCCTCCCTGATCATGCGATCCTGCAGCGCGGGCGGGATCACCCGGTCCAGCGACTGCCTCACGTACACGCGCCGTACCCGGCCCCAGGCGTCCTTGCGGCCGCGGGCGTCGGCGCTCGACACCTGGAGGCTCTCGTCCGGCAGCGACGAGTTGAGCAGCGCCAGGAACTCCCCCTCGGTCCCCTCGGCCATGAACGCCGCCTTGGCCGCGTCCAGGAACTTCCTGTCGTTCGTCCGCCAGTTGACCCGGATCGCCTTGAGCACCCGCGGATCCCCGACGACCCCCGGCAGGATGGCGGCGCCCAGGCTCGTCTTACCCTCCGGCGTCTCCAGGTACTCGGCGGGGGAGCGCAGCTTCGTGCAGCAGTAGGCGCCGATGTAGACGAGGCGGTCGATCAGGTGGGGCACCGCGTCGGCGGCCTTGGTGATGGTCGAGCCGCCCAGGCTGCCGCCGACGAGGATCACCGGGCCGTACCGGGAGACCCGGCGCACGACGTCCACCGTGGCCTCGACGTAGTCGTCCAGCGTCACGCCGGCCATGGGGGAGGGGAGCACGGCCAGCTTCGCCAGGTCCTGGGGAGCCTGGTAGGCCAGGTGGAGCTGGTCCTCGGGGCCGTGCCCGGGCAGGCTCACGCCCACGGTGCGGTGGCCGCGCAGCACCAGCTCGGCGTCGCCGCTCGCCACGCCGTTCGAGCCGGTCACGAAGACGAACGTGGCGACCTCCTTCCGCTTGGTCATGGACGTGGCGGCGGCTCCCGCACCGGCGGCAGTGGCGAGCTGGAAGGCGGTTCTGCGAGTCAGATCGGTCATGCCTCGATGCTCGCCGAGGCCGCATGCGGGCCACATCGCCCGGCCGGGCGGAGAAGCGGTTGACGGCGGCCATCCACCGATCGGTTGACGTCATGCCAGGCTTGGGGGCATGAGCTGGATCGACGGGCGCGAGAGGTGGGTCTACGCGGCGCTGGCGTACGCGCTGCTCGCGATCTCCGCGATCACGGCGGCCTGGCAGGGCGCGGGCGCCGGCGTGGGCGCGGGGCCGGGCAGCGCGTGGGCCGCCGCGCTCCTGGCCGGGGTGCCGTGGCCGGTGGCGGCCCTGGTGGCGGCCGGCTGGCTGGCCCCCGTCCCCTGGCTCTACCCGCGCCGCGACACGCACAGGACGCTCGTCGTGGCCCACTACCTCCTCCTCATGGCCCTCGCCGCGGCCCTGGCCGCCACGAGCCTGCCCTTCGTGCTGTTCGTCTCGGCCGGTTACCCGCTGGCCATCGCGATGCTCCCGGGCCGCCTCGTCCTGGCCGGCGTCACGCTCACCGCGCTCGTCAACGTGACCACCCAGGCGGGCCCCGGCGCCGGGACGACCCTGCTCACGGTCATCGCCGGCGTGGCCGTGCCGCTGGTCGTGGCCGGCTGGTACGTCTCCGCCGAGCACGACAGGCGCCGCCGGCTCGTCGAGCGCCTGCGCGCCGCCATGGAGGAGAACGCCGAGCTCAACGCCAGGCTCCTCGACCAGGCCAGGCGGGCGGGCGTGCTGGACGAGAGGCACCGCGTGGCCGGAGAGATCCACGACACGCTCGCGCAGGACCTCGTCGCGCTGATCGGCCAGCTCTCCGCCGCCGACCGCGCCCCGCACGAGGACTCCCGCCGCCGCCACCTCGACCGGGCGGCCGAGCTGGCCCGCCGCGGCCTGTCCGAGACCCGCAGATCCGTACGGGCCCTGCGGCCCGGGCCGCTGGAGGACGCGGAGCTGCCGGACGCGATCGGCCACATGGCCAGGTCGTGGGCGGAGGCGGCCGGCGTGGAGCTCAGGTTCGAGGTCACCGGCACCCCGGTCGCCCTGGCCGCCGAGGTGGAGGCGGCGCTGTTCCGCGTGGCTCAGGAGGCCCTGGCGAACGTGGCGAAGCACGCCGGGGCCACCAGGACGGCCCTCACCCTGTCGTACACGGACGAAACGGTGCTCCTCGACGTCCGGGACGACGGGACCGGCTTCGACCCGCAGCGGCCCGCTGACGGCTTCGGGCTGGACGGCATGCGGCAGCGGGCCCGCGGCGTGGGCGGCACCCTGGACGTCGAGTCGGAGCCTGGCCAGGGCACCACCGTCGCCGTCGCCGTGCCCGCCATCCCGGACGATGAGAGGCTGGACTGATGCCACTGCGCTTGCTGATCGCCGACGACCACCCGATCGTGCGTGACGGCCTGCGGGCGGCGCTCGGCGGCGAGCCCGACCTGGAGATCGTCGGCGAGGCGGCCGACGGGGCGGAGGCCGTGCGCCTGGCCGCGGAGCTGGCCCCCGACGTCGTCCTCATGGACCTGCGCATGCCGGGCCTCGACGGGGTCAGCGCCATCCGCCTGCTGCGCGGCACCGGGCCGCGGGTGCTGGTGCTGACCACGTTCGACACCGACGTGCTGCCGGCGCTCGAAGCGGGGGCCAGCGGCTACCTGCTCAAGGACGCCCCGCCGGAGGAACTGGTCCGCGCCGTGAGGGCCACCCACCGCGGAGAGACCGTGCTCGCCCCGGCCGTGGCGGGGCGGCTGGCCGAGCACCTGCGCAGGCCCGCCAGGGGGAAGCTGAGCAAGCGGGAGCTGGAGGTGCTGCGCCTGGTGGCCGGCGGAGCGACGAACAAACAGGCGGCGGCGAGCCTGTTCATCAGCGAGGCCAGCGTGAAGACGCACCTGCTGCACATCTACGCCAAGCTCGACGTGCGCGACCGCGCCGCCGCCGTCGCCGAGGCCTTCCGCAGGGGGTTGCTCACGGGGTGATTGGTGCCGTCTTGGCGTGGTCTTGGTGCCGGCGGCGGCCGGGCCCGCAGAGTAATGCGAGGTCAGCGGGGCATCGGGTAGTGTCCGACCCCATCTATGGCTGAATTTCGCATGCGCGCGGGTGGATTCCCGCGCTTCCTCGCCCCGTTCCTCGCCCCGCTCGTCCTGTTCTTCGCCGTCATGCTCCTGCTCGGCGCCATCCTCACCAACAGCACCCCGCTGGGCGCCGTCATCGCCGCGGCGGCCACCGGCGTGCTGGTCGCCGTCCTCGCCGTCAAGCACCGCCGCCTGGCCACGGGCACCGTCGTGCGCTTCTCCGCCGACGGGGTCGAGCTGTCCGACGCGCTCGGCTTCCGCGTCCGGCTGCGCTGGCCCGACATCACCAGGATCGACGTGGTCGAGACCCAGCTCGCCGCCCCGCGCCGCGTCGGCCGCCCGGGAGGGGCGCGGGCCAGGGTGGGGCCGCTGCGCTCGCCGGGGCTCGTCGGCCGGGGCTCGTCGGCTGGGGCGAGCGTACGGTGCCGCCGCGCATCCCCGGCTGGATGCGCGAGCGCCTGGCCCGCGTGCCCGTGGATCCGGCCACGGGGCGGCCCGAGGTGACGATCCCGCTCGGGGAGCTGGACCCGCAGTGGCAGCGCGGCCCCATGGGCGACTGGGTGCGGCACTACAGGGCCGATCTCATCGGCGGATAAGCGGTTTGGTGTGGTCTTCCGGGTGCGGTAGAGTTACGTGCGTTGCCGGGGAGACCCGGCAGAGCAGCTTGTGGGCAAGGTCCCGTCGTCTAGTGGCCCAGGACGCCGCCCTCTCAAGGCGGTAGCGCCGGTTCGAATCCGGTCGGGACTACCACTGCCACAAGCCCGCGAAGGTCCCGTCGTCTAGTGGCCCAGGACGCCGCCCTCTCAAGGCGGTAGCGCCGGTTCGAATCCGGTCGGGACTACGCCTTCTATGTTTTTGCCTGCTTTTCTGCTCTGTGGCTCGTGCCTTCGGGTGCGGGCCTTTTTCGTTTTTACGGCAAGCGATGGGCGACCCCACCCGCCGCACGTGGCCGGGGCCTGTCCAGGGGAACGCTCCTCCGGTTCCCGAGCCGACCGCCGTTACGTGCGCGCTGTTGACCGGACGAGCGCGCCCCCGCCGTTGCCGGAGGGGGCGCGTGTCACGTGTCAGACCGAGCGGGCCTTGAACAGGGCCCTGCGGGCGGCCTTGGCGACCTGCTTGTCGGGGTGGACCTGGGAGATGAGGTCCAGCAGCTCCTCCACGTGGGCGTGGGGGATCTTCCAGATCACTTCCAGCAGGTTGTTGACCATCTCGGGGCCGATGTCGCGCAGGCTGCTGACGAACTCCGAGCGGCCCAGGCCCGCCGAGATCGTCCACATGTCGAGGATGAGCCAGTGCGTGTCGTCCTGCGTCGGCTCCGGCGCGCCCTCCACCTCCAGCTGGCTCAGGTGCGTGGCCGCGTACGGGCGCAGCGACGGCTGCTTGAGCGCCGCCTGCCAGGCCGGGACGGCGGCCTCGCCGAGCGTGCCGACGACGCTGGCCGCCTGCACCCTGATCAGCGCGTCGCTGTCGTCCTCCGCCGCCGCGTCCAGCAGCTCCTCGGCGGCCTTGCCGGGCTCGCGGAGCTGCATCCAGGCGGCGAACTCGGCGTCGGCCTCCTCCTCGGGCAGCTCGGCGCTGAGCGCGAGCAGCTCGTGGGCGCTCATGGACTCGATGGCGGGCCGCGCGTCGACCTCGATGTCGGCGTCGTCGATGAGGTGGACGACGCCCTCGGTGCCGAGCGGGGTGAGGCGCACGGTGTCGCCGTCGAGCTCGACCATGCCGTACCCGATCAGCCAGTCGATCGCGGGCGCGAGCGGGTCGCCCGCCGCCTCCCACGCGTCGGAGCCCAGCTCGTCGAGGTCGGACGCGGCCTCGGAGAGGTCGCGTGCCAGGTCGGCGCGCTCGCGCGAGCCGCCCGCCAGCAGCAGCCGGATGAGCATCCCCCGCGTCAGGCCCGCCAGGGCCATCGTGAGGTCGTCGTCCTCCAGCTCGGGGTCGCCGTAGTCGACCGAGTGGAGCCCGAGCATCCAGGCGTCGAGCACGTCCTCGTCGTCGTCGAACGGCCACTCGGCGGTGTCGTCCTGGACGGCCACCGTGCCGGCCTCGCCCGGTTCGAGGAACTCGAGGTCCACGGCGAGGTTCCAGATGTTCCAGAGCTGGGGGACGGCCTCGGCGATGGGGCCTTCGGTCTCCGGCCGGGGCAGGCCGACGGCCGTCAGCGCCTCCTCGACCTCGGCGTCGGTGAGCAGGGTGTCCTCGCCCACCTTGCGCCCTGAACCCACCCACACGGCCAGATCGCGGGCCTTGGCGATCAGCGGCGCCCGGCGAGCCGCCTCGGCCAGCTCGGAGTCGGGCCGCAGCCTGATCGTGTCGAGCTCGGCCAGCTCGTCGGCGAAAAGCTCGAAGTCGCCCAGGTCGCCGGCCTCGCCCTCCTCGTCGTCGCCCTCGGTGTCGTCGAGCAGCTCCTCCATGAGATCGACGAACTCGTCCTCGACGTCGTCCAGCTCTGCCTGCAGATCGGAGAGGCTGTCCGAGCCCTTGTTCAGCCGGCCGGTCTGGGAGAGGAACGTCAGGTACGCGTCCACGGCCGGGAGCATCCCGTCGGCGGCGGCGTCGGGATCCTCCACGACCTTGGGCATGCGGTCGAGCAGCAGGTTACGCAGGTCGGCGCGCTTCCACGTGCCGAGGTCCTGCGAGAAGGCGAGACGGTGCCACAGTGCGGCCGGCCCCACGAGCTCGGGGTCGCTCCCAGGGGCGTTCGCGCGCGCCCACATGATGAACTCTTCGAGCAGGGGTCGCAGCTCAGTGGCGGCTACCTCGATGCGATCTGTCACGCACTCAGGCTAGTGCGCCGGGGAGGCACTCGGCTCCCCAAATACATCCTTTTCCCGATCATGACGTGCGGCGCATCGCCTCGGTGATGCGTTCTGCGGCCGCCATGACGGGTACGGCGTGGAGCCTTCCAGGCGCCCGCGTGAGCCGTTCGATGGGCCCGGAGACGGACACGGCCGCGATCACCTTGCCACCGCTGCCCCTTATCGGCGCCGAGACGCTCGCCACCCCCTGCTCCCGCTCGCCCACGCTGTGAGCCCAACCGCGGCGGCGCACGGAGGCGAGCGTGGCGGCGGTGAACTTGGCGCCGCGCAACCCGCGGTGCAGCCTGTCGGGCTCCTCCCAGGCCAGCAATATCTGCGCCGCCGAACCGGCCGTCATGGGCAGCGCGGAGCCCACGGGAACGGTGTCACGCAGGCCGCTGGCCCGTTCGGCCGCGGCCACGCAGACCCGTTCGTCACCCTGGCGGCGGTAGAGTTGCGCACTCTCCCCGGTGAGGTCCCTGAGCTGCATCAAAACCGGTGCGGCCACCGCCAGCAGCCGGTCCTCGCCGGCCGCGGTGGACAACTCGGACAGCCGCGGGCCGAGCACGAACCGGCCCTGCGTGTCACGGCTCACGATGCGGTGATGCTCCAGAGCGACGGCCAGCCGGTGGGCAGTGGGTCGGGCCAGGCCGGTGGCCTGAACGAGCTGAGCCAGTGAAGCGGGGCCCGCTTCCAGGGCATTGAGTACAAGAACTGCCTTGTCGAGTACTCCGACTCCGCTAGAGTTGTCCATACACCGATACTGCAGTCTCGACATATGAGAAAGCAAGTCGGAGGATTCTCAAGGAGGAGATCATGGGCCGCACACTGGCCGAGAAGGTCTGGGAGCAACACGTAGTCCGTCGCGCGGAGGGCGAGCCGGACCTGCTCTATATCGACCTGCACCTCATCCACGAGGTGACCAGCCCGCAGGCGTTCGACGGGCTCCGTCTCGCCGGCCGGAAGGTGCGGCGGCCCGATCTCACCATCGCCACCGAGGACCACAACGTCCCGACCGTGCTCGGCCCGATCGCCGACCCGGTGTCGAAGACGCAGGTCGAGACGCTGCGCAAGAACGCCGCCGAGTTCGGCATCCGGCTGCATCCGATGGGCGACGCCGGTCAGGGCGTGGTCCACATCATCGGCCCGCAGTTCGGCCTGACCCAGCCGGGCATGACCATCGTGTGTGGCGACTCTCACACCTCCACGCACGGCGCGTTCGGCGGCATCGCGTTCGGCATCGGCACCTCCGAGGTCGAGCACGTGCTGGCCACGCAGACGCTGCCCGCCTACCGGCCCAAGACGATGGCCATCGAGGTCTCCGGCGAGCTGCCGGTCGGCGTCACGGCCAAGGACCTGATCCTGGCCATCATCGCCAAGATCGGCACCGGCGGCGGCCAGGGGTACATCGTCGAGTACCGCGGCGAGGCCGTGCGCAAGCTCTCCATGGAGGGCCGCATGACGATCTGCAACATGTCGATCGAGGCCGGCGCCCGCGCGGGCATGATCGCGCCGGACGAGACCACGTTCGCCTACCTCAAGGGCCGCAAGCACGCCCCCGAGGGCGAGGCGTGGGACCAGGCGGTCGAGTACTGGAAGTCGCTGCGCACCGACGACGACGCCGTGTTCGACAAGGTCGTGGAGATCGACGCCTCGACGCTGACCCCGTTCGTCACGTGGGGCACCAACCCGGGCCAGGGCCTGCCGCTGGGCGAGTCCGTCCCGAGCCCCGAGTCGTTCGACGACCCGGTCGCCCGCTCCGCCGCCGAGCGCGCGCTGGAGTACATGGGCCTGACCGCCGGCACGCCGCTGCGCGAGATCGAGGTCGACACGGTGTTCGTCGGCTCGTGCACCAACGGCCGCATCGAGGACCTGCGCTCCGCCGCCGAGATCCTGCGCGGCCGCCAGGTCAGGACCCGCACGCTCATCGTGCCCGGCTCGATGATGGTCAAGAAACAGGCCGAGGAGGAGGGCCTGCACGAGGTGTTCAAGGCCGCCGGCGCCGAGTGGCGCGAGGCCGGCTGCTCGATGTGCCTGGGCATGAACCCCGACACGCTCCAGCCCGGCGAGCGCAGCGCCTCCACCTCCAACCGCAACTTCGAGGGCCGCCAGGGCAAGGGTGGCCGCACCCACCTGGTGTCGCCGCAGGTCGCCGCCGCGACCGCCGTCACCGGCCGCCTGACCGCGCCCGCCGACCTGTAAGGGAGACCACGTTCCATGGAAGCCTTCACCACCCACACCGGTACGGCGGTGCCGCTGCGCCGCAGCAACGTCGACACCGACCAGATCATCCCGGCCGTCTGGCTCAAGCAGGTCAGCCGCACCGGCTTCGAGAAGGGCCTGTTCGCCGCCTGGCGCGAGGACCCGGCGTTCGTGCTGAACGACCCGGCCTACGAGGGCGGCTCGATCCTGATCTCCGGCCCCGACTTCGGCACCGGCTCCTCCCGCGAGCACGCCGTGTGGGCGCTGCAGCAGTACGGGTTCCGCGTCGTGATCGCCGCCCGCTTCGGCGACATCTTCCGCAACAACTCCACGAAGATGGGCCTGCTGCCGGTGATCCTGCCGGACGACAGGGTCGAGGCCCTGCAGTCGGCCGTCGAGGCGGACCCGAAGCTGGAAGTCACCGTCGACCTGGTCGAACGCCAGGTCAGGTGGGCCGATGAGGTCGTGCCCTTCGAGATCGACGACTACACCCGCTGGCGGCTGATGGAGGGCCTCGACGACATCGGGCTGACCCTGCGTCACGCCGCCGAGGTGGCCTCGTACGAGAATGGTCGGCAGCCATGGCTGCCGACGACCGTCTAGAAGACGACGAACTGGCGCGGCGGTTGCGCGATGCGCACCGCCGCGTCCGCATGCTCCCCGCCGCCGACAAGGAACGCAGCGCGCGCCGCTTTCTCACGATCTGCGATCTGGCGAAGCGCGATCCGGAAAGGGCCGCCGCCCGCCTGGAGGTGTTTCTGGCGGCCCTTGACGAGCTCCTTCCAGGGCCGTTCGACACGCCACGCGAGGGGGAAAACACGCTGGGTGATTGAGTTCCCCCGCGATCCCGCCTACTTTCGAGCGCGTAAGGGGTTTCTACGTCGAAGTCGTGAGCTGGAACCCCGCGCCGTAACTGGGGGAGCAGGACTTTCATGAACAAGCGTGAACTCGTCGAGGCCATCGCGGATCGGGTGGGCGACAGGAAGACGGCCACCGAGGCCGTCAACGCCGTCATCGACGCCATCCAGAAGGCCGTGGCCGGCGGCGACAAGGTCTCGATCACGGGCTTCGGCGCGTTCGAGATGGTGAACAAGCCCGCTCGCACGGCCCGCAACCCGTCGACCGGCGCGGAAATCAACGTCGCGGAGAGCTGGGCACCGAAGTTCCGTCCCGGATCCGATTTCAAAGACCTCGTGAACGAGGGCGGCAAGAAAATCGGCAAGAGGAAGTAATCCGGCCGACGGCTGACCAGCACGCCCGGGCCCCGGCCCGGGCGTGACGTTTGTCACGCCCCCTGGAAATCCCCGGGAACGGGAAATGTGGACAGCGTGACGTAGGCGATCCGCTCGCCCGACATGCCGAGGTTGACCCGCTGACCGGAGCGCAGCAGCCGCAGCGGCCCCGCGTCGAAGGCGGAGGTGCCGAACTCCAGCACGGTCCCGTCGTCGAGGAACACCGTGCCCGAGCGCGTGGTCTCGTCGAAACTCCGTACTGTCGCCTGCACGCGTCCAGAGTAATCGGTTGCCCTCCGGGCGGACGAGCACGCACGATCGCGGCATGGGTCCTCGGGGGAACTTCGGGCGCCTGGTGTGGTCCAACGGGATCTCCAGCTTCGGCACCCAGGTCACGACCGTCGCCCTGCCGCTGACCGCCGTGCTCACCCTGCAGGCCGGCGCCTTCGAGCTCGGCCTGCTGTCGGCCGTGCAGTCGGCAGCGTTCCTGCTGATCGGCCTGCCCGCGGGGGTGTGGGTGGACCGGCTGCGCCGCCGCCCGATCCTCGTCCGCGCCGACCTGGTCAGGGGCGCGCTGCTGCTCACCGTGCCCGCCGCCGCCTGGCTGGGCGTGCTCACGCTGCCGCACCTGTACGCCGTCGCGCTCGTGCTCGGCGTGGGGGCCGTGTTCTCCGACGTGGCCCACATGAGCTTCCTGCCGGCGGTCGTGCCCAAGGAACGGCTGGAGCAGGCCAACGGGCGCCTGGAGGTCACCCGGCAGGTGTCCGTGCTGGCGGGGCCGGGGGCGGGCGGCTGGCTGGTGAGCGTGCTGACGGCGCCGTTCGCGCTGCTGGCCGACGCCATCGGCTACCTCGTGTCGGGGCTGCTGCTGTCGGGGGTGCGGGTGGAGGAGCGGCCCCGCCCGCCGGAGCGGCGGCGGCTGTGGGCGGACGTACGCGAGGGCCTCACGTTCGTGATCAGGGAGCCGGTGCTGAACCGGGTCGCGCTCGGCGGCGCGCTCACCCGGATCGCCCTCGGCGTCTGCGCCGTCGGCTACCCGCTCTACCTCGTCGTCGACCTGGGCGTCGGCGCCACCGCCTACGGCCTGCTGCTGTCGGCCCCGGCCGTCGGCGCCCTCGTGGGCGCGCCGCTGGTGGCCAGGGTGACGCTCCGCCACGGCGTCGGCCCCACCCTGTACGGCTCCGCGGCGCTCGTCCTGCTCTTCCAGCTTCCCGCCCTGGCCACCGGCCCCGGGTGGCGGCTGCTGATCTTCCCCGTCGCCTCGGCCCTGGCCGCCGTCGCCGGGGTGATCTTCAACGTGGCGCAGCTCAGCTACCGCCAGCGCATCACGCCCGAGCACCTCCTGGGCCGCGTGAACGCCAGCATGCGCTTCCTCATGTGGGGCACGACCCCGCTGGGCGGCCTGGCGGGCGGCGTGCTGGGGGAGTGGCTGGGCGGTTACGGCGTCTTCGCCGCCGGCGTGGCCCTGCTCGGCCTGTCGTACCTCGCGATCGTCACCACCCCCGCCATCAGGCGGGCGGGTGCGGAGGCGAGGTGACGCTTGTCTCGCGGCCAAGCGCGCGGCGCGCTCGTCCTCGTGATCAGGCGGGCCGATTCGGAGGCGCGGTGACGCCGGCGTCCGGCCACAGGTCCGCGACGACCGCGGCCGTGTGGCGGCCCAGGCCCAGGGCGATGGCCGCGCGCAGGTCGTCCGGAGTGTCCACGTCCCGCCTGACCGAGTCGATCCCGGGCACGCCCAGCTCTTTGGCCCCGCCGGCCAGGTGCTTGGCCCGCGACTCCCCGCCGAACCTGGGCGCGAACGGCCTGCCGGGCCGTACCCCGTAGAACGTCGTGCCGACGTCCAGCGCGTCGGGCACGAACGCCTGGTCGAACTCGGCCGCCGCCTCCAGCGCCACCGCCAGCTCGGCCGGCCGCAGGGTGGGCAGGTCGGCCTGGAGCGCGCCCACCGCGTCCCCCGGCGCCACGCGTACGGCATGCGCGGCCCCCGTACGCAGCGCCGTGTTCAGCCCGCGGTCGGGGTCGGGCACCACGTCGGCACCGAGCGCGGCGAGCGGCCCCGCGGCGGCGGGATCGGCCGTCACGACGATCACCCGCGCGACCGGCGGGCACGAGAGCGCCGCCGCCACGGTGTCACTGGCCACGGCCACGGCCAGGCGGGTGCGGTGCGGGCCCGTCGCGGCGGCCAGCCGGGTCTTCGCCGCGACCAGCGTCTTCACCGGAATGACCAGGGACCAGCGGATGCTCATCAAGTCTCCTTGAGCGTGGAACCCGTCCTTCAGCCTCAGGGCGGGGGAGCGGCGAAAGCGGCGCGGCGGGATCGAACGTGTGCACGAAACGTGATCGATCGTGCACTAGAATGTGTTGGTGGCGTTGCTTGTGAAGCGGGCGTACACCTACCGCTTCTACCCGACCCGCGAGCGAGCCCGCGAGGCGGCCCGGAAGTTCGGCCGGGTCCGCGACCAGGAGCCACGAGAGCCACGGCACGGCGACGCCGGCCCGTCCCAGGCCCTCGCACGTGCGGGAGCGGGCCCCAGCCTGCGGTACGGTGCACGACCGGGATGTCAACGCACCCCGCAACATCGTGCCTCGACATCCCGAGCGGCCAACCGGGAGACTTGGGGCTTCATCCCGTACGTGTTGGAGGAGACCATGAGCCGCCCCACGCGACCGTCGCGTTTCTGGGAGACCTTCGCCGTCGTCGTGGTCAAGCCGTTGTCGCGGCTCCTGGTGAAGCGCGACTGGCGCAAGGGTGACCGCATCCCGAGGACCGGTGGCGTGATCATCGCCGCCAACCACCTGTCGTGGACCGACCCCGTCCTGCTGTCGCACTTCCTCTACAACAACGGCCGGTGGCCGGTGATTCTCGCGAAGTCGGGGTTGTTCAAGGTGCCGTTCCTGGGGCGGGCGGTGACCGCGCTGCTGGCGATCCCGGTCGAGCGGGGCAGCAGCGAGGCGGCCAGGTCGCTGCGCCTGTCCGCCGAGCGGCTCGGCGACGGGTGCGCGATCCTGTTCTACCCCGAGGGCACCTGCACCCGCGATCCCGACCTGTGGCCCATGGTGGGCAAGACGGGCGCGGCCCGGCTGGCGCTGGAGAGCGGTGCGCCGGTCATCCCGGTGGCCCACTGGGGGGCGCAGGAGCTGCTGCCGTACGGTGAGAAGAAACCCAGGTTGTTCCCGCGCAAGACGTTCCACGTGAGCGTGGGGCCGCCGGTGGACCTGTCCAAGTACGCGGGCAAGCCGGCGCACGGCGACGTGCTGCGCGACGCCACAGCCGACATCATGGCCGCGATCACCGAGCAGCTGGCCGAGCTGCGCGGCGAGACGGCGCCTGCGACTCCCTACGACCCGGCCGGACGGTGATGGAATGACGAAGGTGGCCGTTTTCGGCGCGGGTTCGTGGGGCACCACGTTCGCGATGATCCTGGCGGAGGCCGGCAGCCGCACGACGCTGTGGGGCCGCAGGCAGGAGGTGGTCGACGCGATCAACCGCGACCACGCCAACGCCGACTACCTGCCCGGCGTGACGCTGCCCGCCGGGCTGCGGGCGACGACGGATCCCGCCGAGGCCCTGGACGGGGCCGAGTTCGTGGTGCTCGCCGTGCCGTCGCAGACGCTGCGCGCCAACCTGACGGGCTGGCGCGGGCTGATCCCTGACGGGGCGGTGCTCGTCAGCCTGATGAAGGGCATCGAGGCCGGCACCACCAAGCGGATGAGCGAGGTCATCCGCGAGGTGGCCGAGGTCCCGGCGGAACGGGTCGCCGTCGTCTCCGGGCCGAACCTGGTGCCCGAGATCGCCGCGCGCCAGCCCGCCGCCACCGTCGTGGCCTCCGCCGACCTGTCGGTGGCCGAGCGGCTGCAGGCGATCTGCCACCTGCCGCCGTGGTTCCGCCCGTACACCAACCCGGACGTGGTCGGGGTCGAGCTGGGCGGCGCGGTGAAGAACGTGATCGCCCTGGCCGTCGGCGTCTCCGCCGGCATGGGCATGGGCGACAACGTCAGCGCCATGCTCATCACCAGGGGCCTGGCCGAGATCTCCCGCCTGGGGGCGGCGCTCGGGGCCGACGCGCACACGTTCGCGGGCCTGGCCGGCATGGGCGACCTGGTGGCCACGTGCACGTCCCCGCTGTCGCGCAACCGCACGTTCGGCGAGAACCTGGGCCGCGGCATGACGCTGGCGGAGGTCGTCGCGGTCACCAAGCAGACCGCGGAGGGCGTGAAGTCCTGCGAGTCCGTGCTGGAGCTGGCCAGGAAGCACGACGTCGAGATGCCGATCACCGAAGTGGTCGTGGGCGTCGTGCACGACGGCATGTCCCCGTCGGAGGCGGGCATGCTGCTCATGTCCCGCTCGCCCAAGCCGGAGCGTTACGGAGTGTGAGATGACCTGAATACGGCGTGCTCGACTCGCTGTGACAGGGACACCCCGGTAGATTCGGACACCATGAGCAAGCCACGCGTCGCCGTCGTTTTCGGAGGCCGCAATTCCGAGCACGCCGTGTCCCTGATGGGCGCGGGCAGCGTGCTGGATGCGATCGACAGGAGCAAGTACGAAGTGGTCCCGATCGGGATCGCCCAGGACGGCAGGTGGGTGCTGGCCGCTTCCGACCAGCGGTTCGCCATCGAGGCCGGGGAGCTGCCGGTCGTCGACACCACCGGCGCGGCGCTGGCGCTGCCCTCGGGCTCCGGCTCGCTGGTCGCCTACGACCCCGGCAGCATCCCCGTCGAGCTCGGCTCGGTGGACGTGGTGTTCCCCGTCATGCACGGGCCCTTCGCCGAGGACGGCACGATCCAGGGGCTGCTGGAGATGGCGGGGGTGCGGTACGTCGGCTCCGGCGTGCTGGCCAGCGCCGTCGGCATGGACAAGGCGTACATGAAGACCGTGATCGCCGCCGCCGGGCTGCCGACCGGCCCCTACGCGGTCATCCGCGACCGCGACTGGCGGCTCAACCGCGAGCAGGTGCTCAAGGAGGCCGAGGAGCTCGGCTACCCGGTCTTCGTCAAGCCGGCCAGGGCGGGCTCGTCCCAGGGCATCTCCAAGGCCTCCGACAGGGCCGAGCTGGAGGCGGCGGTCGAGTTCGCCAGGCAGCACGACCCCAAGGTGCTCGTCGAGGCGGCGATCGCCGGGCGCGAGATCGAGTGCGCGGTGCTGCAGTCGCTCGGCGACGAGCCGGCGGCCGCGTCGATGCCGGGAGAGGTGAAGGTCGAGGGCGGGCAGGAGTTCTTCGACTTCGAGGCCAAGTACTACCCCGACCAGATGTCGCTGACCGTGCCCGCCGACATCCCGCAGGAGACGGCCGAGGAGCTGCGGGCGATGGCCGTGCGCGCGTTCGAGGCGCTGGAGTGCGAGGGGCTCGCCCGGGTGGACTTCTTCTACACGCCCGACGGCAAGCTGGTCTTCAACGAGATCAACACCATGCCCGGGTTCACGTCGTTGTCGGTGGCGCCGCAGCTCTGGGCTGCCTCGGGCCTGTCCTACCCGGCGCTGGTGGACCGGCTCATCCAGCTCGCCCTGTCACGCTCACCCGGCCTGCGGTGAGGCTGCGGGGCCCATCGGGCGTGCCCAACCGGCCTGCGGTGCTCACCCGGCCTGCGGTGCTCACCCGGCCTGCGGTGCTCACCCGGCCTGGGGTGCGAGCTGCCCGATCGGCTTCGAGAGGTCCGACAGGACCTCGGCGGCCACGTGCTCGCCGCCGACCGTGACCTCCACGTAGGCGACGCCGGTCACCGCCGTGAACAGCGCGGGCCTGTCGGGATCGGGGAACCAGCCCACCCCGCCGATCTCCTGGAGCGTGTCGGTGGGCGCCATCCTGGCGGGCCGGGGCACGCCGCAGCGCAGCGCGACGGCCCCCGAGCCCCAGACGGCGACGTACGGCGACTCGGGCGTGGACGTGCCGCGCTCGTCGCCGCCGACGGTCTGCGGCAGCAGGGTGGCGAGCTTGTCGCAGGCCGCGACCGCCTCCCCTTCGGGGACGGGCGGTTCGACCTGTACGGTGCCGCCGCAACCGGCGAGTGCTAGGAGAACGAGCAGGACGGCGGCGGCACGCATGCGACGACTACCTCTAGATATGAACGATCGGACAGGTAAGCGTACGCGTGATCCCGTTCACCGCCTGAATCTGCGCGACGACGAGCTTGCCCAGCTCATCGACGTTCCTCGCCTCCGCGCGAACGATCACGTCGTAAGGCCCCGTGACGTCCTCCGCTTGAGTGACCCCCGGAATCCCGGAGATCTCGCGGGCCACGGCTGCGGCCTTGCCGACCTCGGTCTGGATAAGGATGTAGGCCTGCACCATCACGTCCTCCCGGGCGATTGGATCACGCCGAACGCCCACCGTACCCTGTGTGCGTCAGGAGGTGCGTCATCACAGTCGGAGATCTCGGCGAATTCGGTGTGGTAAATCGTATTACCGCTCGTCTGCCCCAAGGTGAGGCGGTAATGCTCGGCCCGGGTGACGACGCCGCCATCATCGGCGCGCCCGACGGTCGCGTGGTCGTCTCGACCGACCTGCTGCTCGAAGGCAGGCACTTCCGCCGCGACTGGTCCACCGGCTACGACGTGGGCCGCAAGGCCGCCGCCCAGAACCTGGCCGACGTCGCCGCCATGGGCGCGACCCCGACCTCGCTCGTGGTCGGCCTCGGCCTGCCCGCCGACCTGCCGCTGAGCTGGCTCGACGCGCTGACCGACGGCCTCGCCGACGAGTGCGCGACGATCGGCGCCAGCGTGGCGGGAGGTGACGTGACCCGGTGCGACCTGGTCGTCATCGGGGTGACCGCGCTGGGCGACCTCGGCGGCCGGGCTCCCGTGCTGCGCTCGGGAGCCCGGCCGGGGCACGTGGTGGCGGTGGCGGGCCGGCTCGGGTACGCCGCCGCCGGATGGGCGCTGCTGGAGGCGGGCGTGCCGGCGGACAGCGGTGCCCTGCGGGAGGCCGTGGCCGGCCATCGCGCGCCGTGCCCGCCGTACGCGATGGGGCCCGTGGCGGCCGGGCTGGGGGCGAGCGCGATGCTGGACGTCAGCGACGGGCTGCTGCAGGACCTGGGGCACGTCGCCGAGGCCAGTGGCGTACGCGTGGAGCTGGACCCCGGGGCGTTCCCCGTGGGGGATCCCGTCGCGGCGGCGGCCAAGGAGCTGGGGGCCGATCCGCTGGAGTGGGTGCTGTCGGGTGGTGAGGATCACGCCCTGGCGGCCATGTTCCCTCCGGACGTACGGCTGCCGGCCGAATGGCACGTGGTGGGCCGGGTGGTCGAAGGGGAGGGCGTGGTGGTGTATGGGCGAGAAATCGGGCGTCGTGGATGGGATCACTTTGGGTGATGATCTGTCCCGATTTAAGTGATATTTTCCGTGTTTGGGGTATGACTCGTGGGATTGCTGTGACAACGGCGTAGCAAAGGTGTTATGAAGATTGGCGGCCACTGTAACCGGAAGAAAGGGCAGCCATGGGCCGCCACGGCACAGGTGGATCCGACGACGGGGACGAACGGGGGGACAGCGCTTTTTGGGGTCCTGACGAGCAGGCCGAGCCGCCAGGCTGGCCATCGCTGCCGGACCGACCGGAGGTGACGGGGCAGTGGGCCCCCATGCCGCGGCGCACCGACGCGCCGCCGCCGCGTGGGCCGCAGCCGGAACCGTTCGAGACCACCGGGGCCTTCGCGCTGCCCAACGACCTCGCCGGCGGCTTCCCCCCTGCCAACGACCCTGCGGGTGCCCTCCCGCCGCACAGGGGGCCCAGGGAGGACGAGGTGGGCCCGTTCGAGACGACGGGCGCCTTCGCCCGGCCGGCCGAGTGGGACCAGCCTGCCGGCCACTTCTCCGGCCCCTCTACCGGTGACTTCCCCGCGGGCCCGAACGGGCCTGGCGAGCCGCCCTTCCGCGGGCCCGAGCAGACGGCGCAGGGGCCCTTCGACCGGCCGAGCCCGCTCGACGCCGCCGCCGAACGCACCAGCTTCTTCGACATGCCCGCCGAGCGCACCGCGTTCTTCGACGGGCCCGCCGACCGCATGGGCACGCCCGACGGGCCGCCGCCCGGGCAGTTCGACGGCCCGCCTCCTGGGCGTCCTGGGCCGTTCGATGGGCCCGGCGAGGCGCCCGGCCCCTTCGGCCAGCCCACAGGCGGGCCCAGTCCTTTCGGTCAGCCTGGTGAAGGGCCCTTCGGTCCGCCTGGTGACGGGCCTTTCGGCCGGCCTGGTGACGGGACGGGTTCCTTCGGCGGGCCTGGCGACGGCTCGGGTCCGTTCGGTCAGGCCGGTGACGGCTCGGGTCCGTTCGGTCAGGTCGGTGACGACCCCGAGCGCACGGCCAGGTTCGACTCGCCGTCGGGTCCCAACAGCGTCTACGGCGGCCCGCCCGAGCCCGGTGACGTCAAGGTGGCCGGCGAGCCGACAGCCGCGATGGCCCCGGCCTGGGCGAGCGCCGAGACCGGCTTCCTCGGCTCCGGCTGGTCGAACGACTCCGACGCGCCGGACGACGAGCCCCGTGGCCGCCGGGGACGCCGCAAGTCGGGCCGCGGCGGTGGCGGTGGCGGCGACGACGTGCCGGCCGCCCCCTCGGGCGCGGGCAAGGGCCGGGTGGCCCTGCTGTCCGTGGCCGCCGTGGCGGTCGTGCTCGGGGGGACCGTGGCGGGCGTCAAGTTCATGAGCTCGTCGGGCGACCCGGCCAAGTGCGAGGGCACGACGTGCGCGGCCGTACAGGTCACCAGCAGCAATCCGGGCCCGTCGGTGTCCGAGCCCGCCGACGAGGAGTCCGAGGCCCCGGTAGAGGACGAGCCCGCGGAGGAGGCCGCCGAGGAGAGCGGGCCCGCCGAGACGCCGACGCCGACCGCCTCCTACAACGTCCGCACGCCGCCCCGTACGACCAGCTCCCCGACGCCCACGCCGAGCAAGAGCAAGACGAAGAAGCCGGCGGAGCCCGCGGACGAGGAGACGGAGCAGCCGCCGGTCGAGGAGAGCGTGTCGGAGACCCCGAGCGAGGAGGTCTCGACGCTGGACGACTCCCACACCGACACGGGCGAGGGCTCGCCCAGCGGCAACACCCCCGCACCCACCTCCTCGGGCACGGTGAGCTCGTCGGGCGCGGGCAGCTCGGTCAACGTGAAGCAGACGATCAAGCAGCGCATCGCCACCTACTCGGCCGACCTGACGCTCTCGAACACCTCTCCCGAGACGCTCCAGAACCCCACCATCTCCGTCCCGGTGGACGGCCGCGTCACGGACGTGGACGGGGCCGCCGAGTGGACGCAGGACGGCGACCTGCTGATCCTCGACCTGACGGCGTCGATCGAGGCCGGGGCCTCGGTGGAGGTCACGTTCACGGCCACGGGCAGGGGCTCGGAGGCGCAGAACTGCGGCCTGGTCGCGGGGGAGTGCGTCGTCACCTGAGCCTGAGCCGCACAGTCGTGCGTGTCCACAGTTGTGCGCGGCCACGCAGTCGTGCGCTGACGGCCGCCCGCATGCGCTGAGAGCCTCGTACAGGCGTTGAAGGGCCTCATGCCGGGGCGCCGGGTGCCCCCAGGGCTGCGCCGCGCCGGAGGCGCGTGTGTGGGCGCAGGCGTCCGCATGCGTGCGTGCCGAGCCCCGTACATCGTCCCCCTCAGGGCATGACGAAGGCCCGCCACCCCCTCGAACAGGAGGCGCGGGCCTTCGTCGCAGTACGAACTAGCGGGTGACCTTGCCCGCCTTGATGCACGACGTGCACACGTTCAGCTTCTTGGGCGTGCCGCCCACGACCGCGCGGACCGTCTGGATGTTGGGGTTCCAACGACGGCGGGTGCGGCGGTGCGAGTGGGACACGTTGTTGCCGAAGGTCGGCCCCTTGCGGCAGACATCGCAGACGGAAGCCACGGTATCGCTCCTTAAAACAGTCGATGTAGCCCTGTCCGCTGATGCTTTCCGGGCGGAGGGCATGCCGGGACAACCGGCCAGCCAGACGAGAATATCTGATCCACGCCGATGGACGCGAACCAGAGCAGCTGGACCGGATTCCGGGCGGCGATATTCTCCACGGACAACGGTAGCGCATCCTGGCTGGGTGGGAGGTCGTATGAAGATCCTCGAACCACCCGCCGTGCGGCGCTGGGCCCGCCTGGCCGCCGACGCGCTCGGCCAGGCCAGGACGGAGATCGACGCGCTCAACGTGTTCCCCGTCGCCGACGGCGACACCGGCACGAACCTGCACCTGACCATGCTGTCCGCCGCCGAGGCCGTGGAGTCGCTGCCCGACGACGTGGACGTGGCCGTGGTGTGGCAGACGCTCTCGTACGGCGCGCTGGTCGGCGCGCGCGGCAACTCGGGGGTGATCGTCAGCCAGGCGCTGCGCGGGCTCGCCGAGGTGCTGAAGGACGGTCCCGACCTGCGGGCCGGGCTGCTCAGGGCGGCCGTGCTCGCCAGGGAGGCCGTGGCCAGGCCGGTCGAGGGCACGGTGCTGAGCGTGCTGGAGTCGGCGGCGCGGGCCGTACAGGACGTGGAAGGCGATCTGTGCGAGGTGGCCACGCAGGCGGCCGGGGAGGCGCGGGCGGCGCTGCGCCGCACGCCAGGCCAGCTCGAGGTGCTGGCCCGCAGCGGCGTCGTGGACGCGGGCGGCGCGGGAGCGGCGATCGTGCTGGAGACCCTCGCCGAGGTGATCAGCGGCTCTTCCACGGGCCACTACGACGTGCCCGCGCCCACCTCCAGGGTGTCGCCGATGACGGAGGTGGGGGCCGGGTACGAGGTGATGTACCTGCTGGAGGCCGACGACGGGGCGGTGGCGTGGCTGCGCGGGGAGCTCGACGCCATGGGCGACTCGCTGGTCGTCGTCGGCGGTGACGGGCTGTGGAACGTGCACGTCCACGTTCCCGAGGCAGGGCCCGCCGTCGAGGCGGGGATCCGCGCGGGCAGGCCGCACCGGATCCGGATCACGTACCTGGCCGAGCGCGTCCACCGCGGCCAGGCGGGGCGGGGCGTCGTGGCGGTCGCGGCGGGCGACGGGATCGCGGCGCTGTTCGAGGAGTGCGGTGCGGTCGTGGTGCGGCGCGCGCCGGGCACCCGGCCCTCGCTCCCCGCGATGCTGGCAGCGATCAGGGAGGCGGGCAGCGAGGTCGCCGTCCTGCCGAACGACGACGGCGTGCGTTCCGTCGCCGCCGCGGCGGCCGAGATCGCCCGCGAGGACGGCGTGACGGTCAGCGTGCTGCCCACGAAGGCGACCGTGCAGGGGCTGGCGGCGCTGGCCGTGCACGACCCGCTGCGCCGCTTCGACGACGACGTGGTGGCGATGACGGACGCGGCCGGGCACACCCGGTACGGGCACGTGACGGTGGCGGACAGGGCGGCGTTCACGAGCGCCGGGGTGTGCCGGCCGGGTGACGTGCTCGGCCTGATCGACGGGGACGTGGCGGTGATCGGCGGCTCGGTTGACGGCGTGGCCACCGTCGTCGTGGACCGGATGCTGGCGGGCGGCGGCGAGCTGGTCACGCTGGTCACGGGCGCGCAGGCGCCGGAAGGGCTGGCGGGCGGGCTGGAGGAGCACCTGCGGCGTGCGCGGCCGGACGTGGACCTGGTGGTGTACGACGGGGAGCAGGGCGGCTACCCGCTCCTGATCGGCGTGGAGTGACCCCGGACCCTTCATGAAGGGCGTCATCGGGGATTCCTGTCGGCCCCAGGCGGTAGAACTTATTGCCGTGAGCCGTTTCGACGAGCCTCTGACGAAGGCGCTCGACCCGAAGACCGCCAAGCTGCTGCACAGCGTGCTCGGCCTGGAGACGGTCGGCGACCTGCTGCGCCACTACCCGCGACGCTACGCCGAGCGCGGCGAGCTGACCTCGCTGGACGCGCTGGAGGTCGACGAGCACGTCACCGTGGTGGGCGAGGTGACCAGGCTCATGCGCAAACCCATGCGCAACCGCGGCGGCACCTGGCTGGAGGTCGAGGTCGTCGACGGCAACGGCAGCAAGATCTACCTGTCGTTCTTCGGCAAGGGCTCCCACGTGGCGGAGTCGCGGCTCAAGCCGGGCAGGCGCGGGATGTTCGCCGGCAAGGTGGGGCTGTTCGGAGCCCGGGCGACCCCGCGCTGGCAGCTCGCGCACCCGGAGTTCGAGCTGTTCGAGGAGAGCGAGGCGAGCGCGGAGGAGTTCGCGGCGGCGCCGGTGCCGATCTACCCGGCGGGCAAGGACCTGACACCGTGGGCGATCAGGCGGGCGATCGGCATGGTGCTCGACACGCTCGGTCCCCTCGACGACCCGCTGCCGGCGAGCCTGCGGGCCCGCCACAAGCTGCAGGACCTCGGGGAGGCGCTGGTGGCCATCCACCGGCCGAAGGACTTCGCGGAGGTGGGGCGGGCGCGCAACCGGCTGAAGTTCGACGAGGCGTTCGTGCTGCAGGCCGTGCTGCTCCAGCGGCGCCAGGCGGCCACCGCCTGGCCGGCCAAGCCGAGGCCGCGGCGCGCCGACGGGATGCTGGCCGACTTCGACGCGCGGCTGCCGTTCTCGCTGACCGAGGGGCAGGCGCAGGTCGGCGAGGAGATCGCCGACGACCTGGCGCGCGAGCACCCCATGCACCGGCTGCTGCAGGGCGAGGTCGGCGCGGGCAAGACGGTCGTGGCGCTGCGGGCGATGCTCCAGGTCGTGGACGCCGGCGGCCAGGCGGCCCTGCTGGCGCCCACGGAGGTGCTGGCCCAGCAGCACCACCGCTCGATCACGAACATGCTGGGCGACCTGGCGCAGGGCGGCATGTTCGGCGGCACCGCGGTCACGCTGCTGACCGGCTCGATGGGCGCCGCCGCCCGCCGTTCGGCCCTGCTCGACGCGGCCTCGGGTACGGCGGGCATCGTCGTCGGCACGCACGCGCTGCTGCAGGAGCACGTGCAGTTCGCCGATCTGGGGCTGGTCGTGGTGGACGAGCAGCACAGGTTCGGGGTGGAGCAGCGGGACGCGCTGCGCGAGAAGGCGGGCGGCGGGCGGCCGCACGTCCTGGTCATGACCGCGACCCCGATCCCGCGCACGGTCGCCATGACCGTCTTCGGCGACCTGGAGGTCTCCACGCTCTCCCAGCTCCCGTCGGGCCGCGCGCCGATCACCACCCACGTCGTGCCGGCCGCCGAGAAGCCCCACTACCTGGAGCGCACCTGGCAGCGGGTCAGGGAGGAGGTGGCGCTGGGCCGGCAGGCGTACATCGTGTGCCCCCGCATCGGCGACCTGGAGGGCGACGAGGGTGACCTGGCGGGCGCGGCCACCGACGACGAGCGCCGGCCGCCGCTGGCCGTCCTGGACGTGGCCGACCTGCTCACCCAGGGCCCCTTCCACGACCTGCGCGTCGCCACCCTGCACGGCAAGCTCCCGCCGGAGGAGAAGGACGCGATCATGCGCGCGTTCACCCGCGGCGAGCTCGACGTCCTGGTGGCCACGACCGTCATCGAGGTCGGAGTCGACGTGCCCAACTCCTCCGTCATGATCATCATGGACGCCGACCGCTTCGGCGTCTCCCAGCTCCACCAGCTCCGCGGCCGCGTCGGCCGCGGCGGCCTGCCCGGCCTCTGCCTCCTGGTCTCCGACTTCCCCGAGGGCACCCCCGCCCGCGCCCGCCTGGACGCGGTGGCGGCCACTCTGGACGGCTTCGAGCTGTCGCGGGTGGACCTGGAGCAGCGGCGCGAGGGCGACGTGCTCGGGGCGGCCCAGTCGGGCAAGCGCTCGTCGCTCAAGCTGCTGCAGTTGCTGCGCGACGAGGACGTGATCGCCACGGCCCGGGACGAGGCGGCCGCCCTGCTGGACTCGGACCCGGAGCTGGTGCGGCACGAGGGGCTGCGAGCGGAGATCGAACGACTGCTGGCGGACGAGCGCGCGGAGTACCTGGAAAAGACCTGACCCGCCGCTCCACGGGGTGCGGGGCGCAGCGGGTGTTCGGGCGCCGGTGCGGCGGGTCGGTGTACGGCAGGGCTCGGCGCAAGGTGTGCGGCGGCCGAGCGGGGAGTCGCGCCGGCCGGGCGGAGAGCCGTGAGCCAGGGGAGGCGGCGGGCCACGAGGACGGTCGAGCGGGCGCCGTAGCGGCGGCCGGCCAGGTGCGGGTCTAGAAGCGTCCCCCTGGAGGCCCTCAGCCACGTGCGGCGGGTGGCGGCCAAGTGAGGCCGTGCCGTAAAAGATCAAGAAAGAAGAACACCCAGCCGCGGGGACGGCCTCCCCCCGAATGCCGTCCCCGGCTGGGCCCACCCTCGGGTCAGGTGCCGAGGGAACCGGCGTGCGGAAGGGCTCACGATCACGCCGGTCGGCCTTCACGTGGGTCACCTTGAAGGCCGCAGTCATCATCTTGCGGGCCAGGCCCCCCGATGCCAATCACCCTTGCGCACTCGAGGCAGACACTTGTCCACTCTTGACCTGCGTGAACATGCGGAACAATGGGTCACATGACGCGGATCATCGCAGGCGTGGCAGGTGGGCGGCGGTTGGCCGTGCCGCCGGGGCGCGGCACGAGGCCGACCAGCGACAGGGCTCGAGAAGGGATCTTCTTGACGCTCGATTCACTGTACGGGCTGCGCGACGCCCGCGTCCTCGACCTGTACGCCGGCTCGGGCGCGATCGGCCTGGAGTCCCTGTCGCGGGGCGCGGCCGAGGCGGTGCTGGTCGAGTCCGACCCGAAGGCGGTCCGCACGATCAGGGCGAACGTCGCCGCGATCGGCCTGGAGGGTGCCCGGGTTGTGGCCGACAAGGTGGAGCGGCTGCTGGGCAAGCCTCCGGAGGCGCCGTTCGGGATCGTGTTCGCCGATCCGCCCTACGCGGTGCCGGACGAGGAGGTCCAGACGGTGCTGGCGCTGCTGCGGGACAACGGCTGGCTGGCGGACGAGGCTTTGGTGGCGTTCGAGAGGGAAACCAGGGGAAAGCCCTTGATGTGGCCGGAAGGTTACGTTGAGGAGAGGGTCCGTCGTTATGGCGAAGCGTCCGTTTGGTACGGTCGCGCCGCCGGGAACCCGTAGACCTGGGAGGCGTCTTGCGCCGCGTAGTCTGCCCGGGGTCGTTCGACCCCATCACCAATGGCCACCTCGACATCATCGGCCGTTCCGCACGGCTGTACGACGAGGTGACCGTGGCAGTCCTCATCAACGTCGAGAAGAGCAGCCTGTTCACGGTTGACGAACGGATCGAGATCCTGCAGACCGTGACCAAGGAGTACCCGAACGTCAAGGTGCAGAAGTTCCACGGCCTGCTGGTCGACTTCTGCAGGCAGCAGGACATCCCCGCCATCGTCAAGGGCATCAGGGTGGTCAGCGACTTCGACTACGAGCTGCAGATGGCGCAGCTCAACTACCGACTGTCGGGGGTCGAGACCCTGTTCATGCCCACGAACCCCGAGTACTCGTTCCTGTCCTCCTCCCGGGTGAAGGAGATCGCCCGATATGGTGGGGACGTCTCGGGTCTGGTGCCCGATCTGGTGCACAAGCTGCTCATCGAGCGGCTCAGAGGCTGACCGCGAGCTGCTATCCTTTCATTTCGGCCTTGTACGACGGCGATTGTTTTCGCCATGCCTAGCGAGAGCAGGATGACTCAGCACCTCGACCCCCGCTCCCCGTGGGTGATCTCCACTCATGACCTGGGTAAGCGACCGGGGACGATGCGCCAGATGACCCTGACGCTCCCGGCTCCGGCGGACCTCGGCGTCGACATGATCGGTGTCCCCAAAGACGCCGAAGTCGAGCTGGATCTCCGGCTCGAAGCAGTGATGGAAGGCGTGCTCGTCTCAGGCACGGCGCAGGCCCCGCTCGCCGGGGAGTGCGCGCGGTGCCTCGACCCGGTCTCCTCGGAGATCGAGGTCGGCATGCAGGAGCTGTTCTTCTACTCCGACGAGGACGCCTCGGAGGAGGACTCGCTGCTCGACGGCGAGCTGTTCGATCTCGAGCCGACGTTCCGCGACGCGGTGGTGCTCGCACTGCCGTTGAGCCCCGTGTGCCGCGAGGACTGCGAGGGGCTCTGCACGGAGTGCGGGATCAAGCTGGCCGAGGCCGGCGACGATCACCGGCACGAGAAGATCGACGCCCGGTGGGCGTCGTTGCAAGGTCTGATTACCGACAAAGATAACGATCAGGAGAAGTGACGTGGCCGTCCCGAAGCGAAAGATGTCGCGGAGCAACACCCGCGCCCGTCGCTCCCAGTGGAAGACGACTGCTGTCGCCCTGGTGAGCTGCCCGCAGTGCCGTTCGCCCAAGCAGCCGCACATCGCGTGCCCCACCTGCGGCACCTACAACCGTCGTCAGGTCATCGAGCCGTCCGCCTGATCTCGTAGCAGTTGACGTGATGCCGACCGGGTGCCAAAGTGCCTCGGTCGGCGTTAACGTCTCAGATGCGTGCGGCGGCGGTTCGCCCGCGGCCGTGGTGGACGCCGGGGCTAACGCGTTACCCCGACGCCCACCACGTTTTCGGGCATCTTCCGCAGCCGGCGCGCCATAGGAAGATGTCCGAGGAGGAAGCACGTGGGCGCAGGTCCTAAGCCGGTGGCCGTCGAGGTCGCCAGAGACGAACTGGAGCGGGTCCTTTCGGTCGGCCTGGACCCCGACATCCTGGAGCGGGCGCTGACGCACCGCTCCTACGCGTACGAGAACGGCGGCCTGCCCACCAACGAGCGCCTGGAGTTCCTCGGCGACTCGGTGCTGGGCCTGGTGGTCACCGACACCCTCTACCGCAACCACCCCGACCTGCCGGAAGGCCAGCTCGCGAAGCTGCGTGCCGCGGTGGTCAACATGCGTGCGCTGGCCGACGTGGCCAGGGGCCTCGGCCTGGGCCGGTTCCTGCGGCTCGGCAGGGGCGAGGAGGGCACCGGCGGGCGCGACAAGTCCTCCATCCTGGCCGACACCCTCGAGGCGCTGATCGGCGCGATCTACGTCGACAAGGGCCTCGACGAGGCGTTCCGGGTGGTGCACCTGCTGTTCGACCCGCTGATCGTCCGCTCGGCCTCACTCGGCGCCGGGCTCGACTGGAAGACCTCGCTGCAGGAGCTGACCGCCTCCGAGGCGCTCGGGGTGCCCGAGTACCACGTCGAGGAGAGCGGGCCCGACCACGCCAAGTCGTTCACGGCCATGGTGCGGGTCGGCGGCGAGTCGTACGGGTCGGGCACCGGGCGCAGCAAGAAGGAGGCCGAGCAGCAGGCGGCCGAGGCGGCGTGGACCCGCATCAGGGCCCGCCGCGACCAGCGCGAGAGCCAGCCCGCGGGCTGAGCCCGCCGGGGAAGGCACGCAGGCCTCCCGGCGTTGACCGCAGGGTGAGAGTTGTGTAACCCCGTTCGGAAGAGGTCAGAGGTGCCTGAGCTGCCGGAGGTCGAGGTCGTCAGGCGCGGCCTCGCGCAATGGGTGACCGGGCGCGAGATCGCCTCGGCGGAGGTGCTGCACCCCCGCGCGATCAGGCGGCACGTGCCCGGGGCCGACGAGTTCGCCGCGCGCCTCAAGGGCCGCACGGTGCTGTCGGCCGAACGCCGCGGCAAGTACCTGTGGCTGCCGCTGTCGGGCGCGGGCGAGGCGCTCATGGCCCACCTGGGGATGAGCGGCCAGCTCCTGGTCGTGCAGCCCGACTCGCCACTGGAGAAGCACCTGCGGGTACGCCTGCGCTTCGAGGACGGCGGCCCCGACCTGCGCTTCGTGGACCAGCGCACGTTCGGCCACGTCATGCTCAGCCCTCTGGCGGGCGGCGTGCCGGAGCCGATCGCGCACATCGCCCCCGACCCGTTCGAGGCGGCGTTCGACGAGGCCGAGTTCACCCGCAGGCTCAGGGCCAAGCGCACCGAGATCAAGCGGGCGCTGCTCGACCAGTCGCTGATCAGCGGCGTCGGCAACATCTACGCCGACGAGGCCCTGTGGATCGCCAGGCTGCACTGGGCCCGGCCGACGGAGACGCTGACCAGGCCCAAGGTGGCCGAGCTGCTGACGGCCGTGCGCACCGTCATGGGGGCCGCCCTCGAACAGGGCGGCACCTCGTTCGACAGCCTGTACGTGGACGTCAACGGCGAGAGCGGCTACTTCGAGCGCTCGCTGGAGGTGTACGGGCGGCGCGACCTGCCCTGTTCCCGCTGCGGCACCGCCATCAGGCGCGAGGCGTTCATGAACCGCTCGTCCTACTCCTGCCCCCGATGCCAGCGACGGCCGCGCTGATCACGGCGAGCGCCGCTCCCGCCCCCATCACCGCCGAGACCGACAGCCCGTCGGCGATCCGGCCGCCGGCCAGCGCGCCGAGCGCGATCGAGACGTTGAAGGCGCCGACGAACAGCGCCGTGCCCAGCTCGCCGCCGCCCGAGCGCATGATCCACAGCTGCAGCGTCACCCCGACACCGCCGTAGCCCACACCCCAGACCACGAGCGGGATCAGCGCGGGCACGCCGGTCAGCACCAGCGCCGCCATGGCCGCCGCCATGAGTGTGACCAGCGTGATCAGGGTCAGCCGGGGGTTCCTGGCCGCGCGGGCGCCGGCGGCGAAGTTGCCCGCGACGCCCGCGGCGCCGTACAGGAGGAGTGCGGTGCTCACGAGGGCGGGGCCGGCGTGCGGGACCTCCTCCAGAAACGGGCGGACGTAGGTGTAGGCCACGAAGTGGCCGGAGACGGTCAGGGCCGTCAGGACCAGGACGAGCTTGAGCGGCCCTGAGAGCCACGAGGAGCGCTTTTCCGGCACGGGTGACGATTCAGGGCCCGGCAGCGGCTCAGGCTCCGGCAGGGGCTTCAGCGGCGGCAGCGACGCGGCCAGCAACGCGAGCAGGGCCAGCGCCAGCACCCCCGCGGCGGCGAACGCGCTGCGCCACCCCGCGAACGACGAGACGAACGTCGCCGCGGGCACCCCCAGCACCGACGCCACGGAGACCCCGCCCAGGATGATCGACGTGGCCCGCCCGACGGCCCGTTCCGGGACCAGCCGGGGCCCCAGCCCAGCCGCGAACGCCCAGAACCCGCCGATGCTCACCCCGGTCAGCACCCTGGCGGCCAGCAGGACGGGATAGGCGGGCGCCGCCGCTGCCATCAGGTTCGCCACCGCCAGCAGCGCCATCAGCCCCAGCAGGACGTGCCGCCGGTCGGCCCGGCGCGCGGCGATCGCCAGGAGGGGCGCGGCCGCCGCGGCCACCAGCCCGGGCGCCGTCATCGTCAACCCGGCCGTGCCCGCCGAGACCCCCAGGTCGACGGCCATCGAGGTGAGCAGGCCCACCGGTAACATCTCGCTGGTCACCACGGTGAACGTGCCCACCGCCACCGAGGTCACGGCGAGCCAGCGCGCCTGTACGGAAACAGCTGTCACAGTCATGCGGCCCAGCCTCTTGCCGCCCGCGAGCGGGAACAATGACGAAGCCCGAAGGCTTGGTTTAGGTGGGCTAAGCGATCGAGCCGGGGGCGGGGCATGGAGTTCAGGGAGCTGGAGTGCTTCATCGTGCTCAGCGAGGAGCTGCACTTCGCCCGTACGGCGGAGCGGCTCTACCTGTCGCCCGGCCGGGTGAGCCAGCTCATGCGCTCCCTGGAGACCAGGATCGGCGGCCGCCTCTTCGACCGGACGAGCAGGCGCGTGCGGCTGACGCCGCTCGGCGAACGTTTCCTGGCCGACCTGCGGCCCGCCTACGACGGCATGGCGCAGGCCGTGACCAGGGCCAGGGCGGCGGCGCGCGAGGTGACCGGGGTGATCAGGGTCGGGTTCCTGGCCACGCCGACGGACGTCGTGACGGGCAGCGTGCGCGCCTTCGAGCGCCGCAACCCCGGGTGCGCGGTCGAGCTGGTGGAGATCCCGCTCTCCGACCCCTTCAGCAAGCTGCGGGCGGGGCTGGTGGACATCGCGTTCACGCTGCTGCCGGTGGACGAGCCGGACCTGGTGACCGGTGAGGGGCTGAACCACGTCTCCCACCTGCTCGGCGTCTCCGTCAGGCACCCGCTGGCGGGCCGGACGGGCATGGGGGTGGAGGAGCTGGCCTCCGTTCCGCTGATCGGTCTCGACGGGCCGGCGCCGCGCTCGTGGCACGAGCGGATCGCACCCTCCGTAACCCCTTCCGGACGTCCGATTCCCCGGGCCGGTAAGGTGGCGACCACGCAGGAGGGCCTGACTCAGGTGGCGCTCAACAGGGGCGGCATGTTGTTCTGCACGCCCACGGCGCTCCAGCTCGCCCGCCCCGATCTCAGTTTCGTGCCCGTCACCGGGCTGCCCGCGTCGATCTTGGGCCTGGCCTGGGTACGCGCCAGGGAGACGGCCGCGATCAGGGCGTTCAACGAGGCGGCGGTCCGCGAGTCGGCCATGGCACTGGTCGCGTGAGGGGAATGGGATGTCGGAGAGCGGCGAGAACGTCCGGCTGACGGCCTGGGTGCGGGGCAGGGTCCAGGGGGTGGGCTTCCGCTGGTGGACCCGGGCGCGTGCGCTGGAGCTCGGCCTGGTGGGCTGGGCGCGCAACACCGATGACGGCCGCGTCGAGGTGGTCGCGGAGGGGGAGCGCGAGGCGTGCGTCAAGCTCCTGGAGCTGCTCAGAGGTTGCGACACGCCGGGCAGGGTGGATGGAGTAGTGGAACGCTGGAGCGAACCCCGAGGTAGTTTGGGCGGATTCGTCGAGAGGTAGGGCGTTTCGTCAAACCGCCCAAATAGGGTATAGTTGTATGTCGGGAGTGCCCATCAGTAGGGCTCAGCGGTTCGTTCGACTTGACCGCCCACACTGCCGGTGCGACTCTTGTTAGGTACCACGCGCACCCCTCCCGCGGAATAGAAGTGCGCGAACCAGTCTGGTCACTCAGCGTGGAGGACCCTTTACCATGGCGAAGGCTCTACTCGGCCACGTCGGCGGTCCTGACCCTCGGATGGTCTCGGAGATGCGCCGCCTGCAGCAGCGTATCCGGGATCTGGAGGCAGAACTCATCCGACTTCAGGCCACGAATGACGCTCTTGCAGCGCAAACCCGCGACGAGGCGCTAAGCCGCGTGCAGGAGCGCGAGCCGGCACTCACCTGAGAGTGATCGGAGCGCAAGACCCAGGGACGTCTCGGAGAGGCGTCCCTTGTTATTTGCCCTGAAACTCCTGGCAGGGCGCGGACCCGACTGTAGATGCCCACCTGGGGCAGCTAGGACCAGTAGGCTTTTCCGAGGTCTGTTCAAGGTCCGTTCAGGAGAAGGGGGTCGCGCTTGTACCTGAAGACCCTCACCCTGCGCGGCTTCAAGTCCTTCGCCTCGGCCACCGCACTGCGCTTCGAGCCCGGCATCACCTGCGTGGTCGGCCCCAACGGTTCCGGCAAGTCCAACGTCGTCGACGCTCTCGCCTGGGTCATGGGCGAGCACAGCGCCAAGTCGCTGCGCGGCGGCAAGATGGAGGACGTCATCTTCGCCGGCACCTCCTCCCGGCCCCCGCTGGGCCGCGCCGAGGTGACGCTGACCATCGACAACTCCGACGGCGCGCTGCCGATCGACTACACCGAGGTCACGATCAGCCGGCTGATGTTCAGGTCGGGGCAGAGCGAGTACGCGATCAACGGCGACACCTGCCGCCTCCTCGACATCCAGGAACTGCTGTCCGACTCGGGCATCGGCCGCGAGATGCACGTGATCGTCGGGCAGGGCCAGCTCGACGCCGTGCTGCACGCGGGCCCCGAGGACCGGCGGGCCTTCATCGAAGAGGCCGCGGGCGTGCTCAAGCACCGCAAGCGCAAGGAGAAGGCGCTGCGCAAGCTCGACGCGATGCAGGCCAACCTGACCCGCGTCCAGGACCTCGCCACCGAGCTGCGCCGCCAGCTCAAGCCGCTGGGCCGCCAGGCCGAGATCGCCCGCAAGGCCGCCGTCATCCAGGCCGACCTGCGCGACGCCCGGCTCCGGCTGCTGGCCGACGACGTGTGCATCCTGCGGGCCACGCTGGAGCGCGAGGCCGCCGACGAGGCCGCGATCACGGCCAGGCGGCAGCAGGTGGAGACCGAGCTGGCCCAGGCGCAGCAGCGCGAGGGCGCGCTGGAGGCCGCCGAGGCCGAGGCCCAGCCCCGGCTGGCCGCCGCCCAGGAGACCTACTTCAGGCTGTCCTCGCTGCGCGAGCGCATCACCGGCCTGGAGCAGCTCGCCGCCGAGCGTCACCGCCACGCCCTCGACGCCGCCGCCATCGAGCGCCGCGGCCGCGACCCGGAAGACCTCGAACGCGAGGCCGCCGAGGTGCGCGAGCGGGAGCTCATCCTCAAGGCCGAGCTGGAGCAGGCCCAGGAGCTGCTGGAGGACGCCGTCCAGCGGCGCGCCGAGGCCGAGGCCGGGCTGAGCGCCGAGGAGCAGCGGCTCGCGCTGGCCGCCAGGGCCGCCGCCGACCGCCGCGAGGGCCTGGCCAAGCTGCGCGGCCAGGTCGACTCCGTACGCAGCCGCGCCCGGGCCGCCGGGGAGGAGATCGGGCGCCTCCAGCAGGCCGTGGCCGACGCCGGCGAGCGCGAGCGGCAGGCCAGGGAGGACCTGGAGGCCCAGCGGCTGGAGGAGCCCGCCGCCGATCCCGGGCTGGCCGAGGAGCTGGCCGCCGCGCAGGCCATGGTCGAGGAGGCCGGGGCGGTGGCCGACGAGGCGCGTGCCGTACTCGAAGAGGCCAAGTCCGGTCTCGACGCGCCGCGCGCGGCGCTGCAGGCCGCCAGGTCGGGCGTGGGCACGGCCCGGGCCGCCGACCAGGAGGCGCAGCGCTCCGTCGCCGCCCTCGCCGCCCGCCGCGATGCCCTGGAGCTGGGCCTGGCCAAGGGCGACGGCGGCACGGCGGTGCTCGACGCCGACCTGGCCGGGGTGCTGGGGCCGCTGGCCGCGTCGATGCAGGTGACGCCCGGCGCCGAGTCGGCCGTGGTCGCCGTGCTGGGCCCGGCCGCCGAGGCGATCGCGGTCAAGACCCTGGACACGGCCGTCGAGGCGCTGGAGCTGCTGCGCTCGCAGGGGTCGGGCCAGGCGACGCTGCTGGTGACGGGCAACGGCTTCAACCACGACGCGGGCGGCGAGGAGCACGGTGGGGCCCGGGGTGCGCGGGCGGCGGCTCCCGGCGGCGGCCGGTGGGTGGCCGACCTCGTGACCGTGCCCGACCACCTCCGCCCCGCCCTGGAGCACGTGCTGGCGGACGTCGTGCTCGTGGACGACCTGGAGAGCGCCCGCGCCGTCGCCGAACGCCACCCCCACCTCAGAGCGGTCACCGAGGCCGGCGACCTCGTCAGCGCCCACCTGGCCGCGGGCGGCGCCGAGGGCGGCACGTCCGTCCTCCAGGTACGCGCCGCGCTCGACGAGGCCGTCAGGGACCTGGAGGAGGCCGAGGCCAGGGCGGAGGCCAGCGCCGTAGCCCTGGACGCGGCGGCCGAGGCCGAGCAGGCGGCACAGGCCGCCCTGGAGGCGGCCCAGGCGCACGTCAGCGAGGCCCAGACCGCCGTCACCACCGCCCAGGCAGGGGTGAGCGCGGCCCAGGGCGGCCTCGACCAGGTCAGGGCCCGCCAGCGGGAGTCCGACCAGCGCAACGCCGCGGCGGCGAAGCGGCTGGCCCAGATCGAGGCCGCCGCCAACGCGGCCCGCGACGAGGCCGAGCGCCTGGCCAGGAGCGTGGCCAAGGCGGAGGAGGCCCGCACCGAGCGCCAGGAGGAGCTGGCGGAGCTGGAGATCCGCCTGGCCGAGGCTGAGTACGCCCAGGAGCTGGAGTCCGAGCCCACCACCGACCTGCGCGACGAGCTGGCGGCCACCGTGGAGACCGCCAGGCAGCGCGAGATGGAGACCCGCCTCCAGGTGCGCACCGCCGAGGAGCGCGTCAAGGGCATCGAGGGCCGCGCCGACGGCCTGCTGCGGGCGGCCAGGCGGGAGCGCGAGGAACGCGCCCAGGCGGCCGCTCAGCGCGCCAGGCGCAGGCGCCAGGCCGCGCTGGCCGAGGCCGTCAGCAAGGGCGCCAAGCAGGTGCTGCGAGCGCTCGCCGCCTCCGTCGAGCTGGCCTCCAGGGAGCGCGACGAGGCCGACCTGACCAGGGTGGCCGTGGACGCCGAGCTCAAGCAGGTGCGCCTGCGCGTCCGCGAGCTGGGCCAGGAGCTGGACAAGCTGGTCAACCGGGTGCACGGCAACGAGGTGGCGCGTACCGAGCAGCGGCTGCGGCTGGAGCAGATGGAGCAGCGGGCGCTGGAGGAGTTCGGGGTCGAGGCCGAGTCGCTGGTCGCCGAGTACGGCCCCGAGGCGCCGGTGCCGGGCGAGCCGCCCGTGCCGTACGTGCGCGAGGAGCAGGAGAAGCGGGCCAGGGCGGCCGAGCGGCAGATGAACCAGCTCGGCAAGGTCAACCCGCTCGCGCTGGAGGAGTTCGCGGCCCTGGAGGAGCGGCACTCCTTCCTCAACTCCCAGCTCGAGGACCTCAAGAAGACCAGGCGCGACCTGCTGACCGTGGTCAAGGAGGTCGACGACCGGGTGGAGCAGATGTTCGCCTCGGCGTACGAGGACGTGGCCCGCGAGTTCGAGCAGATCTTCGGCCGGGTGTTCCCCGGCGGCGACGGCCGGCTGGTGCTGACCGATCCCAACGACATGCTGACCACCGGCATCGAGGTCGAGGCCAGGCCGCCGGGCAAGAAGGTCAAGCGGCTGTCGCTGCTGTCGGGCGGCGAGCGGTCGCTGACGGCGGTGGCGTTCCTGATCTCGATCTTCAAGGCGCGGCCGTCGCCGTTCTACGTGATGGACGAGGTCGAGGCGGCACTCGACGACACGAACACGCAGCGGCTGCTCATGCTGTTCGAGGAGCTGAGACAGAGCTCACAGCTCATCGTCATCACCCACAACAAGCGCACGATGGAGATCGCCGACGCGCTCTACGGCGTGTCCATGCGCGGTGACGGCGTGACACAGGTCGTCAGCCAGCGGCTCAGGGAACGCGAATCGGCCTGATCGGTGTGGCCTTGGGCGTGACCATGGTGGTCGATCTGGAAAACTGACATCTTGTGGATGGTTACCTCGGCGTCATCGTGATCGTGGCCGTCGTCGCCCTGCTGGCGGCCGGCGGTCTCTTCCTGCTGTTCAGGCCGGGTCGCAAGGCGGCACCGCCGGTCAAGCCGCCAGAGGCCCCCGTGCTTCCCGAGGAGCAGAAGCGGCCCGCCGGCCCGGGTGAGGAGGCCGAGGGCGCGACCACCACGCTGCCGCCGCCGGTCAAGCCCGCCGAGCCGATGGTGGTCGTGCCGGAGGTCGAGGTTCCGCCGCCGTCCGCGGGCCGGATGGTGCGGCTGCGCTCGCGCCTGGCCCGCTCGCAGAACGCGCTCGGGCGCGGGCTGCTGGAGCTGCTGTCCCGCGACCGGCTCGACGACGAGGTGTGGGACGAGATCGAGGAGAGCCTGATCACCGCCGACGTGGGGGTCGCGCCGACCCGCGCGATGGTGGAGGAGCTGCGCACCAAGGTGAAGGTGCTGGGCAGCCGCACCCAGGCCGAGGTCCGCGGCCTGCTCAGGGAGCAGCTCCTGGCCCAGGTCAACCCCGACCTCGACCGCACGCTGCATGTGCACAAGCACGGCGAGCGGCCCGCGGTCGTGCTCGTCGTGGGCGTGAACGGCACCGGCAAGACCACCACCACAGGCAAGCTGGCCCGCTCCCTGATCGGCGACGGCAAGAAGGTGGTGCTCGGCGCGGCCGACACCTTCCGCGCCGCCGCCGCCGACCAGCTCCAGACGTGGGGCGAGCGGGTGGGCGCCGACACGGTGCGCGGGCCCGAGGGCGGCGACCCGGCGTCCGTGGCGTTCGACGCGGTGGCCAAGGGCATCGAGGAGAAGGTCGACGTCGTGATCGTCGACACCGCCGGGCGGCTGCACACCAAGACCGGGCTCATGGACGAGCTGGGCAAGGTCAAGCGGGTCATCGAGAAGAAGGCCACGGTCGACGAGGTGCTGCTGGTCCTCGACGCGACCACGGGGCAGAACGGGATGCGGCAGGCGCAGGTGTTCGCCGAAGTGGTGAACATCACAGGCATCGCGCTGACCAAGCTCGACGGCACCGCCAAGGGCGGCATCGTGATCTCGGTGCAGCGGGAGCTGGGGGTCCCGGTCAAGCTCGCGGGGCTGGGCGAGGGGCCCGACGATCTGGCGCCGTTCGATCCCGAGGTGTTCGTGGACGCGATCCTCGGCGCGGAGTGAGCTTTCGGGTTCGTCCAAAATCTCTCCGAAACGGCCCTTTACCAGATAAAACCTTGATCGGCGACTTTTCAATGTGTTGACATGTATCGGTCATTTGATCGTTCGGTCCCGTGGGAACGTGAAAGGCCGTCCATGAAGAAGATCGTTGTTCACAAGCCCGGCACCGTGAAGCCGACTGCCGGAGCCGCGCCCAGGCACAGCGCCTGATCCGCTCGTAGCCCGCCGTGCGGGCCCGCGTCCCTCCCCGCCCCTGCCCGCCGTGCTCGGGCGGGGGTCCTCGGGGAGGGACGTGGCCTGCCGGGGGATGGCCGTGGCGGGGTCATGGGTTCAAGCTGGTGCCGTGACAGGGCGCCGGCCGTGGCCACGGCCGGGCGCGGAGGGGTGGGCCGCGAGGGGGCGACGGCCGGGTCGGACCACGGGAGAAGGACCGCTTGGACACGATCTTCATCGACGCCGATCGCCGCATCGGCGGACCGTACACGCTTGCCGCCGCGCTGCTCGGGCACCTGGTCCCGGCAGAGCTGGAGCACCGGCCTGAGCTGGTCGCGGCACACGACATCGAGATCAGGACGGCGGCGCCGCGGTTGCGCGGCGTGGTGCCCGTCCGGCGGCGGTCGCTGGCCGGCGAGCTGCCCAGGGAGCAGCGGGTGCTGGTGCCGGGGGTGCGCCGGAGCCTGCGGATCGCGAACGGGCTGGCGGAGTTCGTCCGCGGCTGCCTGAGCCGCTCAGGGCCGCTCACCGCGTACGTGACGAACCTCGGCGAGGCCGACCACACCGACACCGAGCTGGTGACCGTGCTGCGGCGCAGGCTCGAACCCGGCCTGCTGACCATCGAGGAGGGGCCGTCCCGACCCGGCTCCGGGCCGCTGCCCGCCGACTTCGACCGCTACCGCGACGAGGGCTTCCACCACGCCATGGCCGAGTCGGGCCTGGAGGTGCTGCGCGGGCTGGCGTACGAGGACGACCCCGAACGCTGGCAGCGGCTGCTGCAGCGGGTCGCCGCGGCCCTGGAGGCCGTCGGGCGCGAGGAGGAGGCCCGCGAGCTCTACGACCGCACCAGGCGCCTGAGCACCGACCCCAAGCATCGCGCCACGGCCGCGTACGCCACGGCCATGATCCTGGTACGCCACCACGACCCCGCCCGGCGCGACCCCGAGCAGGCGATGGCCTGGATCAACGAGGCGGTCACGATCACCTCGCTGCTGCCCGACCCGGGAGAACGCGCCTTCCACCTGGGGTTCGACCTCAACGGCAAGGCCCTGGTCGAGCTGCGCAGGGGCCGCAGGGACGCCGCCATGGAGCTGGTGGGGCAGGCCATCGAGCTGGCCGAGACGCACCTGGCGGACGAGCACCCGATCCACCGGCTCGTGCTGTACGCCAACCGGGCCCAGCTCCTGGCCATGGCCGGGCTGCGGGAGGCGGCGCTGGCCGACTACACGCGCGCCGTCGAGGCCGACCCCGGCTACCCCGACTACTACCTCGACCGGGGGAACCTGCTGCACGAGCTGGGCCGCGACGAGGAGGCGCTGGCCGACTACGAGGCGGTCATGCGGCTCAGCCCGCCCTTCCCTGAGGCGTACTACAACCGGTCGGAGGTGCGGTACGCCGCCGGCGACCTCGAAGGGGCCCTCGCGGACCTGGACCACACGCTGGAGCTGGATCCGGGCTTCGCCCCCGCGTACGTCAACCGCTGCGGCATCCACGCGGCGGCCGGCGACTACGCCAGGGCCAGGCGGGACGTGGAGCGTGGCCTGGCGCTGACGCCCGGCGACGCGTACCTGCTGTGCGTGCTCGGCCAGGTGGAGCTGGCCGAGGAGTGTTACCCGGAGGCGCGCATGGCCTTCGACCAGGCGCTGGAGCTCGATCCCGAGCTGGTGCCCGCCTGGGCGGGCCGGGCAGAGCTGGCGTTCGAGCGGGGTGACCACGAGGCGGCGCTGGCGGACCTGACGCGGGCGCTGAAGCTGGAGGAGTCGGCGGAGCTGCTGTTCAACCGGTCGCTGGTGTACCGGGCGGCCGGCCTGGAGGCGCAGGAGCGGGAGGACCTGCTGAGGGCCGCGGAGCTGGCTCCCGAGGACGAGGACGTCCGGCGGGCCCTCTCCCAGCGCGGCCCGTCCTAGCCGTGGGCGCGGGAGGCGTGGAGCGGGCCGATCGGGACGACCAGCGGCGTGCCGGCCACCGGGTCGGCGATGACCTTGGCGTCCAGCTCGAACACCTCCCGCAGCAGGTTCTCGGTGAGCACCTCGTGCGGGGTGCCGGAGGCGATCACCCGGCCGTCGCGCATGGCGACCAGGCGGTCGGCGTAGCGCGCGGCCAGGTTGAGGTCGTGCAGGACCATGACCACCGTACGGCCGGCCTCCTCGTGCAGATGCCGGACGAGCTCCAGCACCTCCACCTGGTGCGCCAGGTCCAGGAACGTGGTCGGCTCGTCGAGCAGCAGCAGGTCCGTGCCCTGGGCCAGGGCCATGGAGATCCACGCCCGCTGCCGCTGCCCGCCCGACAGCTCCTCCAGCGGCCGCTCGGCCAGGTCGGACAGGCCCGTCATGTCGAGCGCCGCCGCGACCGCGCCCTCGTCGTCGGAGGACCACTGCCGGTACCACGTCTGGTGCGGGTGCCGCCCGCGCGCGACCAGGTCGGCGACGGTCAGGCCCTCGGGCGCGGAGGGCGACTGCGGGAGCACGCCGAGGATCTTGGCCACCTCACGGGTGGGGATCCTGTCGATGCGCTTGCCGTCCAGCAGCACCTCGCCGCCCTGGGGCTTGAGCAGCCGGCCGAGGGCGCGCAGCAGCGTGGACTTGCCGCAGCCGTTCGGGCCGATGATGGTGGTCACCGTGCCGGCCTCGATGCCGAGGTCGAGCCCGTCCACGATGACGCGGTCGCCGTACCCGAGCTTGACGCCGGCTGCCTGCAGTCTCACTTTCGCGACCTCCAGATCAGGTGGATCAGGTACGGGGCGCCCAGCACGGCCGTGACGATGCCGACGGGCAGCTCGATGGGGGAGAAGGCGGTCCTGGCGATCAGGTCGGCGGCCGTGGTCAGCACGGCGCCGACGACCGCCGAGCTCAGCAGCGGCGGCCGGCCCGAGCGCACCAGGCGCAGCGCGATCTGCGGCGAGGCCAGGGCCACGAACGCGACCGGCCCGGCGGACGCGACGGCCACGGCGGCCAGCAGCACGGCGGCCAGGATCAGCAGGGCGCGGGACAGGTTCAGGCGGATGCCGAGCCCGGTGACCGTGTCGTCGCCGAAGCGCAGGGCGTCGAGCGAGCGGGTGCCGAGCAGGGTCAGCGGCACCAGGACGGCCAGGGCCAGCGCCGTGGGCGTCACGTGCTCCCAGCCGCGCCCGTTGAGCGAGCCGCTGATCCAGACCATGGCCCTGGCGGTGTCGTTGACGTCGCCGATGGTCAGCAGCCAGAACTTGACGTTGGTGAACACGGCGGCCACGCCGATGCCGACCAGCACCAGGCGGTAGCCGTCCAGGCCGCGCCGCCACGCCAGGCCGTACACGATCGCGGCGCCGGCCAGGCCGCCGAGCAGGGCGAGCAGCGGGATGCCGAGGGTGGCCAGCAGGCCGCCGGCGGTGCCGTACGCGGTGCCGGCGGCCACCAGCCCGGCCACCACGGTGACGGAGGCGCCGGTGGTGACGCCGAGGATCTCGGGGCTGGCCAGCGGGTTGCGGGCGATCGACTGGATGATCGCGCCCGACAGCGCGAGCGCGGCGCCGACCAGGGCGCCGGTGAGCGCGCGGGGCAGGCGCAGCTCCATGATGACGAAGTGGGCGGCGGCGTCGGCGTCGAACGTGCCGGAGAGCACCTCGGGCAGCGTCAGCTCGATCTCGCCGATGCGCATGTTCAGGGCCATGAGCAGGACCAGCAGGGCGAGCCCCGCCACGGTGAGCGTGACACCGCGTGGCCGTACCCGCCAGGAGACGGCGGACATCCGTAGGGTCGTCACAGGCGTACGGGCTTTCTGCGGCGGACCAGGGCGACGAAGAACGGGGCGCCGAGCAGCGCGAGCACCACGCCGACCTCCAGCTCGCCCGGCGGGGCGACGACGCGGCCGATGACGTCGGCGATCAGCAGCAGACCCGCGCCGACCAGCCCCGAGTACGGCAGCAGCCACCGGTGGTCGTTGCCCGACAGGGGGCGCGCCAGGTGCGGCACGATGAGCCCGACGAACGCCAGCGAGCCGCACGCGGCGACGGCCGCGCCCGACAGCAGCGTGACGGCGGCGACGCCGATGGTCCTGGTCCTGGCGATGTTCTGGCCGAGGCTGCGGGCCACGTCCTCGCCGAGGGAGAGCGCGTTGAGCCCGGGGGCGTTCACCAGCGCGAGCACCAGCCCGGCGAGCACGAAGGGGAGCACCTGCCAGACCACGTCGGCGCCCCTGGAGGCGATCGAGCCGGCCTGCCAGAAGCGGAACACGTCCATCGCCTGCTCGTCCAGCAGCACGATGGTCGAGGTCAGGGCGTAGAGCAGGGCGCTGACGGCGGTGCCCGCGAGCGCGAGGGTGACCGGGGTGGGGCCGCTCCTGCCGCCTACCATGCCGAGCGCGAACACGGCCACGCTGGCGACCAGGGCGCCCGCCAGGCCGTACCAGATGTAGGCGAGCAGGCTGGAGGCGCCGAGCAGGATGATCGAGGCCACCATCGCGAACGCCGCCCCCTGCGTGACGCCGAGCAGGCCGGGGTCGGCGAGCGGGTTGCGCGTGTGGCCCTGCATGAGCGCGCCCGCCACGCCGAGCGCGATCCCCGCCAGGACGCCCAGGGCGGTCCTGGGCAGGCGCAGGGAGCGGATGACGAGGTCGTTCTCGGTGCCGGTGGGGGAGGTGAGCGCGTGCCAGGCGTCGGCGAGCGGCACGGACTTGGAGCCGATCGTGACGCTCAGCACGATCGCCACCGCCACGCAGGCGAGCAGCGCGAGCAGCACGGTGACGCGGCGGTGACGGAGGCCATGCAGACGAGGGGCGACGGCGGTTGCGCTCACCCAGGTCCTCCTCAGCTGTGCCTCGTTCCGCTGAAGTATGACAGCTTAGGCTCGCCTTACCTAATTCGAGTGCAGGAAACTGCGCAGGTCCGCCAGGTGGGGCTCGATGTCCAGGCCCTGGTCCGCCAGCCACTGGGGGTTGCCGTACGTGCCCCTGTACCGGTCGCCGCTGTCGCACACCAGGGTCACGATGCTGCCCTGCTCGCCCGCCTCGCGCAGCTCCTGGACGAGGTCCACGCAGGCCGCCAGGTTCGTGCCCGTGGAGCCGCCGACGTCCAGGCCGGTCACCTCGCGGGCCCAGTGCATGGCGGCGATCGAGCGGGCGTCCGGCACGGCGATCATGCGGTCGATGACCATGGGCTGGAACGAGGGCTCCACGCGGGGGCGGCCGATGCCCTCGATCCGCGAGCCGCGCGCGGTCACGGTGGCGTCGCCCGAGGTCCAGCCCGGGTAGAAGGCCGAGCCTTCCGGATCCACGACCGCCAGGCGGGTGGCGTGGCGGCGGTAGCGGATGTAGCGGCCGATGGTGGAGGAGGTGCCGCCGGTGCCGGCGCCGACCACGATCCAGGCAGGTTCCGGGTGGGGTTCGAGGGAGAGCTGGGAGAAGATGGACTCGGCGATGTTGTTGTTGCCGCGCCAGTCGGTGGCCCGCTCGGCGTAGGTGAACTGGTCCATGAAGTGGCCGCCGGTCTCGGCGGCCAGGCGGTGGGACTCGTCGTAGATGGCACGCGGGTCGTCGACCAGGTGACACTTGCCGCCGTAGAACTCGATGAGGTGGATCTTCTCCGGCGACGTGGCCGCCGGCATGACCGCGATGAACGGCAGGCCGAGCAGGCGGGCGAAGTACGCCTCGCTGACGGCCGTGGAGCCGCTGGAGGCCTCCACGATCGTCGTGGACGGGCCGATCCAGCCGTTCGCGAGACCGTACAGGAATAGGGAGCGGGCCAGCCGGTGTTTCAGTGAACCTGTTGGGTGCACCGACTCGTCTTTCAAGTAGAGGTTTACGCCCCAGTGCGAGGGAAGCGGAAAGACGTGCAGATGTGTGTCGCAACTACGGTTGGCATCGGCCTCGACCTTGCGTATGGCCTCAGCCACCCAGCGGCGTGTACCCGAATGGTGCCGGTCCACGAATCTCATCCTCATACGCTATCCCATGTGACTCTCGCCACTATTCCTACAAAATTGGGTGGGTAGTGTTATGATAATGAGACTTGTCCGGCCGTGGACGTGACCACGCACGCCGCGAGCAGATGGACGATCAACCCCTTCTGACCAAGGCGGAGTCTCTAACGCGTCCCTTACCTGGGACTTGCGAAGATAGAACCGCTGTCAGGCGGCTTGTGCCGATTACGGGGGATAGCGCAAGGGGGAATGAATTGATCACTATGACCGATGAGCAGCGCCAGGACTGGTTCGAGCGCGATGTCGTGCCCGTGACGTCGCAGCTGTTCGCCTCCGCCATGCGCCTGACCCGTAACACAGCCGACGCCGAGGACCTGGTGCAGGAGACGGTGGCCAAGGCCTACACGTCGTACCACCAGTTCCGCGAGGGCACCAACCTCAAGGCGTGGCTCCACCGGATCCTGACCAACAACTTCATCAACGACTACCGCAAGAAGCAGCGCTCGCCGAAGCTGTCCGCCGCCGAGGACATCGAGGACTGGCAGCTGCACGCCGCCGAGTCGCACAGCTCGACGGGCCTGCGGTCGGCCGAGACCGAGGCGCTCGACCGGCTGCCCGACAGCGTCGTGATGAACGCCCTCCGCTCGCTCCCCGAGGACTTCCGCGTGGCCGTCTACCTGGCCGACGTCGAGGGGTTCGCCTACAAGGAGATCGCCGAGCGCATGGGCACGCCCATCGGCACCGTGATGTCGCGGCTGCACCGTGGCCGCCGCCAGCTCAGGGGCATGCTGGAGGAGTACGCCCGCGAGGAGGGCGCCGTGCGCCTGCCCGCGCAGCGTGCCGCCTAGTCCCCCATGCTGAGATGGAGGCGGACGCGCAGCAGCCCGTCCTCCGCCCGTAACTCCACCAGGTCGCAGAGCTGCCTGCTGATCCAGAGCCCGTATCCCCGTGGGGATTCGGGCTCTGGTGGTATGTAGCCGGGTAACGGGTCGTCGAGCGCGCCTCCCGGGTCGGCGATCTCGCACACCAGCTCGCCGTCGCCGGTCCACATCGTGATCGTGCCGTACCCGGCCCCGTGCTCGACGCTGTTGGCGGCGATCTCGGACACGCTGATCACCAGCGAGGTGATGAGGTTGCGGTCCATGCCGGCGGCTCTGGCGTAGTCGCCGACGCTCTGGCGCAGCCGCTTCAGCTCCCTGGCGGTGAAGCGGAAGGTGCCGGCGTCGCCGGGCGGCTCGGGCAGCGGGGCCCTGTCGTCGTGCAGCACCAGCTCGTGCGGCTCGACGAACCGGCTGCTGGTCATCTCGCCGTCGGAGCCGAGCAGCACGGGGTGGTTGACCGGGCCGTAGTGGAGCACGGTCTCCGGGACGTGGCGCAGGTCGTACAGGCAGAGCATGACGACCGCCGTCGCGCGGAGCGCGGCGTTGATCACGGAGTCGCAGCGGATGAGCTCCCTGACCTGGCGCCGGCTCATGCCCGTCCAGCTCGGTTCGCCGATCACCAGGGTGCGGCGGCCGCGGGTGTACTCGTGGTAGGCGGCCAGCATCCGGTACGGATGGTCGTACCAGGAGGCGGGCACCCGGCTGTCGACGTCCTCGAAGTCGCGCCCGAGCGCCTCGCGCAGCTGGGCCAGCCTGGCGGCGCCGGTGACCACCAGCACCCGCCTGCCCTCGTCCAGCGCGGCCCGCACCCGCGGCACGGCAAGATCCAGAAAGCACTCATCAGAGTCGTACGGCACGGCCACGTGCTTCAACGACTCACCATCGGAACGTGCCCGCACAGGGCGCACGGGCGAAACGTAGCAAGCGCTAGAGGTGCTGCGCAACGGCTATGAGCGCCACTGCGGCGAGCGCGCATACCACGCCGATCACCTGGACGGCCCGCAGCCGCTCCCCGAGCACGCGGTTGGCCAGCAGCAGCGTGCTGGCGGGGTAGAGCGAGACCAGCACGGCGACCAGGCTGAGCAACCCGTCACGCTGCGCCAGGAGGAAGAGCACGTTCGCCGCCATGTCGAGCACACCGGCCGCCACGATGATCCGCAGCGAGCCGGCGCCGGGCTTGAGCGCGCGCCGGGTCAGCAGCGCCAGCAGGGCCACCGTGGACACCGACGACAGCCGCGCGCCGACCAGCGGCCACAGGCCCGCCTCGTGCGGCGCCATGGCCAGCAGGATGTAGAAGCCGCCGAACCCGGCGCCCGCGGCCAGCGCGGTCAGCACCGAGGAGAGCGAGCCGTGCCCGCCGCCCGAGCTGTCCTGGCTGATCAGCAGCACCGCGCCGAGCGCGAGCAGAACTCCCACCAGGGCCCAGACCTGCGGCCGCTCGCCCGTCGCCAGCCCGAACAGCACGGGCAGCGCGGCCGAGGTGACGGCGGTCGTCGGGGCCACCACCGACATGACGCCCGTGGCCAGGGACCGGTAGAACAGCACCAGGCCGGCGGCCCCCGACAGCCCCGCGGCCAAGCCCCAGGCCAGCGCCGGGTCGCTGTAGGCGCCGGGCAGCAGCGGCAGCAGGCCGAGGATCAGGGCCAGGCCGGCGAGCTGCGAGAGCACGACGACGGAGAGCACCTGCGTGCGCCGCGTGGCCAGGCCGCCGAAGAAGTCCGCCGTGCCGTACACGATCGCGCAGGCGGTGGCCAGGAGCACCGTCACCGTTGATCTCCCCTCGGTTCAATGGAGTGCACTGCCAGTACAACACAAAGAGTACATTCCACTGCAAATCCATTTCACTAGACTGCACTCCCATGGAAGATCCGGAGCTGATCACGCAGGCCATCGCGAACAACGTCCGCGCCCAGCGCGCGCACCGCGGGCTGACGCTCGACGCGCTGGCCGCCAGGTCGGGCGTGAGCAGGGGCATGCTGGTCCAGGTCGAGCAGGGGCGGACGAACCCCAGCGTCTCCACGCTGACCCGGATCGCCTCGGCGCTCGGCGTCACCGTGGCGAGGCTGGTCGAGGTGGCCGACGTGCCGATGGTGCGGGTGGTGGACAAGGCGGACGTGGTCGCGTTCCGCCAGGGGAACGGCGAGGCGCGGCTGCTGGTCGGCGCGGACGTGCCGATGATCCTGGAGCTGTGGGACTGGCGGCTGGCGCCGGGCGAGCACCACGACGGCGACGCCCACCCGGCCGGCACCCGCGAGATGCTGACGGTGCTGGAGGGGGAGCTGACGCTCACGGTGTACGGCAAGAGTCACGTGATAGGCAAGGACGATGCCGTGCTCTTCACCGCCGACCGCCCCCACCGGTACGCGAACAGGGGAGAGGTCGAGCTCAGGTTCGTGATGGTGGTGGCCGAGCCGCGCGAGCCACACGACTCCCGCTATCCTCTGGACTCGCAGGAGTCGCGTGACCAATAAGCGCGAAAGCCCCCCTGATCACCCCCCGGAGTTTCATGATTACTCCATGTCTTGGACGGCTGATGCCCGTTGCTGGGTACATCCCTTGTGTGCGGTGAACGCCAGCGACGATCACCGCGTTGCTGCGGCACGTCGGCAGGGGGTGGCGGGTGAGTGAGGCCCGAGCGGCGACGGAGAAACTCCACGCGGAGCTTCATGGTCTGGGCGTCACCAGCGCGTACGAGATGGGCGACGACGAGACCATCTCCGTATGGATCGGCCTGGTCGTCCGCTACAGGGATGGTTTTTACCGGTGGCAGGAAGGGCCGGTGAAACGTCGGCATCTGGGTACGGATCCGGTCGGATGTGCCATGCGCGTGGCGCGCCGCTACCAGGAATTGCAGGCGGATATCCCACTCTGGTGGGATGACCTGGCCAGGGAGCTGCGGGGGGTACCGGTCCAGGATTATCCGTAGGCCCCCGCATGCGGCGTTTCGGGGGGAAGCATGCGCGTATGGGCCTTGCCGCTGGCCCTAGTCGCCCTGGTGAGCTGCGTGACACAGTCGGTGCCGCGCCGCCAGCAGCAGGCCAGGGTGCAGATCGTGCCGCCGAGGCCGGTCGTCGTCGATCCCGTGGCGCTCGCCAAACGGCTGAGAGCGATGCAGCCGGGCTGGCCGGCCAGCCGCAAGTTCGACTGCGCCCGGCTCAAGTGCGTGGCTCTGACCTTCGACGACGGCCCAGGGGAGCACACCGGGCGGCTGCTGGACATGCTGAGCCGGCGGGACGTGCGGGCCACGTTCTTCGTCATCGGGCAGATGGTCGCCGCCGACAAGGGCGGGCACACGGTCCGGCGCATCGTGGACGAGGGCCACGAGATCGGCAACCACTCCTGGAGCCACCCGCCGCTCGCCGAGCTGCCGCACGAGGAGCTCAAGAAGGAGCTCAAGCACACCGAGGACATCGTGCAGCGGCTCACCGGGGTGCGGATGCGGGTGATGCGGCCGCCGTACGGGTCCACCGACGAGGACGTCGCGGCCGAGACGCGCCGCGAGGGCCTGGCCCAGATCCTGTGGAACGTCGACACCCTCGACTGGCAGGACCGGGTCGCCGCCACCGTGGCCAAGCGGGCGGGCGCCGCCAAACCCGGCTCGATCGTCCTGCTGCACGACATCCACCGCAGCACGGTGGACGCCGTCCCGGCGATGCTCGACACGCTCGGCAAGAAGGGGTACACGTTCGTCACCGTGTCGGAGCTGTACGGCAAGACGCCCGCGCCGGGCCTGACGTACACCGCCCGCTGACCTGTCGGTGCGGCGTGGCACTCTTGTCGGCATGGGTTTCAGCGGCTTCCCCGACGAGGCGTTCCTCTTCTACGAAGGGCTCGAGGCGGACAACTCCAAGACGTACTTCGGCCGGCACAAGCAGCTCTACGAGGAGGCGGTGCGGGCGCCCATGCTGGCGCTGACCGACGAGCTGGCCGCCGAGTTCGGGCCCGCCCACCTCTTCCGGCCCTACCGCGACGTGCGCTTCTCCAAGGACAAGGCGCCCTACAAGACGCACCAGGGCGCGTTCGTGGAGGCGCTGCCGGGGATCGGACTCTACGTGGAGGTCAGCGCGGAGGGGCTGTTCGTCGCGGGCGGCGTCTACTCCACGGCCTCCGACCAGGTGGCCCGCTACCGGGCCGCCGTCGACGAGGACCTGTCGGGCAAGCCGCTGGAGTCGATCACGGAGGCGCTGGTGGCCGAGGGGTACGAGCTGCTGGGCGACCGGCTCAAGACCCGGCCCCGGGGGTTCGAGGAGGACCATCCGCGCATCGGGCTGCTGCGGCACCGGTCGCTCTTCGCCGGGAAACGGTTCGAGCCGCAGGCGTGGGTGCACACGGCGCGGGTGCGCGGGCGGGTGGAGCACGCCTGGCGGGCGTTCGGGCCGCTGGTGGAGTGGCTGTGCACGCACGTACGCGGGAGCGAGCTGCCCCGCCGCTGAGCCCGAGCCGGCACCTCAGCGCGGCGCCTGGATCGTCACGATCTGGTCGCCCTTCAGTATGCGGTCCACCGTCTGCCCGGCGGCCGAGGACGCCGCCGTGGTGCCCGCGGCCAGCACCAGCGCGAGCGTCGGCGCCGCGAGGCTGCGGACGCTGCGCAGGTTGCGCACCCGCGCCCACGGCTCCCCGGCCAGGTGCATGATGCGCCACTCCCAGAACAGCCCGAGCCCGACGCACACCATCATGACCTGCCCCACCACGATGGCCACGACCTGCGCCTTGTCCATCGCCCCGATGTCCGGCTCGGCGAGCGTCGACAGGTAGCCCGACAGCTCCGTGAGCAGGGCGGCGGCCGTCAGGTGCAGGGCCTTGGTCATCGGCTGGGTGCCCCGGATGCGCGGGTAGAAGTAGCCGAACAGGAACCCGAAGGCGGGCAGCGTGATCAGGTAACGCCCGTCGAAGATGAAGCTGGTCAGGTCCACCCCCTCGGGCCAGCCGTAGACCAGGGCGAACGGCAGGCTCAGCAGCAGGCTGACGGTGAACGCGTGGAGGCCGTTGTACCAGGGCGTGCAGCCGGCGGACGTGGCGAACGCGGTCTCCGGGTGCCTGCCGTGCCGGTTCAGAGCCGCTTCCAGCGTGTCGCGCTGCTGGTCGAAGTCGGCCATGGTCAGCTCGCCCGCGCCGATCCTGCCCCGCCCGATCCGGTACAGCTCCTGCTCGGAGACGAGCAGCAGCCGCTTGTGCAGGGCGGCCCTGACCAGGGCCCGGTGCTCCTCCAGGTCCATCGGCTCGGGGATGGCCATGCGCGGGCCCGTGAGCAGCCACTGGGCGGTCGCCCAGGCCACGAGCGAGGTGATGGCCAGCAGGGGCAGCGGCACGTCGATGTCGGCCAGCGTGGTGCTGCCGCTGGGCGTGATGTAGAGCACCATCAGCACGCAGATCATCGTCGACTCGGCCACCGGGCTGTCGACCGCGGACAGCTGACCGCCGAGCCGCCGCAGCCGCAGCACCAGCATCACGAACCCGAGCAGCAGCAGCCCCATCACCCCGCGCACGATCGGGGTCAGCACGAGGCTGCCGATCCGCGGCTCCTCCTGCGTGACGGCCAGGCTCCACGACCCCGCGTCCAGCCACTCGGTCGGCCACCCCTGCACGAGCAGGCTGATGAACACGGCGCCCACGACGGCCTGGCGGCTCCACCGCTTGGTCGCCACGGCCATGGCGGCGATCGGGATCAGCGCCCAGCTCAGCGCGAACACCAGCCGTACGCTGTCGGGCGGGTACACGCCGCCGGCCAGCGCCCGCAGCCACAGCGCCAGCGCCAGCAGCCCGATCGCCGCCTCGGCCGACAGCACCGCCAGGCGCACGACGACCGGCCGTACGCCCAGGTCCACGCTGAACGCCACGGCCGCGCCCGCCGCCGCGACGGCCGCCACCGCCCCGCCCGCCAGCAGGGCCTGCCCGGACAGCTGCCCGTGCAGCCACGACCAGCTGAGCATGCCGAGCCCGATCACCACCCCCACGCCGGTCACCACCAGCAGGTCGCGGGTGTCCCACGGCGGGCTGGTGGGCAGCACCCGGCCGGCGTGCCGCAGCGCGAGCAGGGGCACCGCGATGAACAGGATCACGTACGCCACCGCCGACCAGTCCTCCGCGAACAGCGGGATCAGCAGCGTGGGCGCGGCCAGCGCCAGCCCGACGAACAGCTCCCTGTTGGCCAGCCGCGCCCACCAGCCCTCGCCGAGCGAGCGCACCAGGAAGACCATCAGCGCGATCGCGGTGAGCACGCCCAGCGCGGTGGCCCACGAGAAGTCCTCCTCGACGACCACGTCGGCGAAGCCGAAGGAGTCGTGGGCCAGCGTCATGCTCACCGGGTACGCCCCGACGGTGAACGCCAGCCGCTCCGGCTGCTCCTGCTCCGGCGTGATGCCCTCCAGCCGCAGCACGGTCCACTCCGCGGGCAGCACGGCGATGGACCGGCCGGTCACGATGAGAGGGAAGGCCCTGGGCGCCTCGAAATCCAGCTTGAGCAGCTGGTCGGGCCGCAGCTGGCGCAGCACCGTCACCGTGAACCGGGCCGTGGTGCGCCCGCCCTGAGAGGTGAGGACCGGCGCCAGGCGCGTGGTGGGCGCCAGGGCGGGGCCGTCCACCTTGATCGCGCCGAACGCGGCGTCGGTGACCTGCTGCAGCGTGCCGGGGAAGCCGCTGCCCTGGCGTAACGCCTCGATGAGGGTGTCCCGGCCGGCGAGGTGGAGCCGGTGCTCGACGGTCACCTTGACGTGGCGCTGCCGGGGATCGAGCCGGCCGTCAGGGACCGGTTCCAGGTCGGCGGCGCCCGCCCTGGAGATCATCACCGTGGTCTCGGCCCTGCGGGCCCAGCGCACGTCGGGATCGGCGCGGGTGGCCGCGGCCACCCACGGGTTGGGACCTGCGGTGCCTTTCGGCGGAGCAGGCTCCGCTACCGGTCTGGCTGCAACGGTGCACCAAACGATCGCCCCCAACGACACCAGCGCCAGCCCGAACGCGATTGCCATCCGGAGCTTTCCCACAATTTGGATGATTCTCCGGCATGGGGGTTTGTTCTATCTCTCAGGGTCACGGTGTGATTACAGCTGCTCCCATAACAACTTTTCTTTACGGCGTGACCCGGGAGATTCCATCCATCGCACGTGGCCGGGGCGGGAGGCTTACTTCCCGTACTAACCGGAAAGCCGCGCTTTGTTCGCGAAAAGCGAGCAAAACGCGGCCCGGTATGAAGATTTCCGTCAGCTCCGCTTGGCGCGGGCCGCGGCGCGGCCCCGGGTGGCGGCGTCGAGCACGACCTTGCGGATGCGCACGGCCTCAGGAGTGATCTCCACGCACTCGTCCTCCCGGATGAACTCCAGGGCCTGCTCCAGCGACAGGACGCGCGGCGGGATCAGCTTCTCCGTCTCCTCGCTGGTGGAGGAGCGCATGTTGGTGAGCTTCTTCTCCTTGGTGATGTTCACGTCCATGTCATCGGAGCGGGAGTTCTCGCCGATGATCATGCCCTCGTAGACCTCGGTCGTCGGGGAGACGAACAGCACGCCGCGCTCCTGGAGGTTGAGCATGGCGAACGCGGTCACCGGGCCCGACCTGTCGGCCACCAGCGAGCCGTTGTTGCGGGTGCGCAGCTCGCCGAACCACGGCTCGTAGGAGTCGAACACGTGGTGCACCAGGCCCGTGCCGCGCGTCTCGGTCAGGAACTCGGTGCGGAAGCCGATCAGGCCGCGCGCCGGCACCACGAACTCCATCCGGATCCAGCCGGTGCCGTGGTTGGTCATGTGCTCCATGCGGCCCTTGCGCACCGCCAGGAGCTGGGTGACCGCGCCGAGGTACTCCTCGGGGCAGTCGACCGTCAGCCGCTCGACCGGCTCGTGCACCTTGCCGTCAATGACCTTGGTGACCACCTGCGGCTTGCCGACCGTCAGCTCGTAGCCCTCGCGGCGCATCTGCTCCACCAGGATGGCCAGCGCCAGCTCGCCGCGGCCCTGCACCTCCCAGGCGTCGGGCCGGTCGGTGGGCAGCACCCGCAGCGAGACGTTGCCGACCAGCTCCTTGTCGAGGCGGTCCTTGACCATGCGGGCGGTCACCTTCGACCCCTTGGCCTTGCCGACCAGGGGCGAGGTGTTGGTGCCGATGGTCATCGAGATGGCCGGCTCGTCGACCGTGATGAGCGGCAGCGGGCGCGGGTCCTCGGGGTCGGCCAGCGTCTCGCCGATCATGATGTCGGGGATGCCGGCGATGGCGATGATGTCGCCGGGCCCGGCCTCCTCGGCGGGCTTGCGCTCCAGCGCCTCGGTCATGAGCAGCTCGGTGATCTTGACCTTCTGGATCGACCCGTCGGTACGGCACCAGGCCACCTGCTGGCCCTTGCGCAGCACGCCCTGGTGGATCCGGCACAGCGCGATGCGGCCCAGGTAGGAGGACGCGTCGAGGTTGGTGACGTGGGCCTGCAGCGGCGCGTTGGGGTCGTAGGTGGGCGCCGGGATCGTCGACTTGATGATGTCGAACAGCGGCTCCAGGTCCTCCGAGTCGGGCATGCCGCCGTCGGCGGGGCGCTCCAGGGAGGCCCGGCCCGCCTTCGCCGAGGCGTAGACGATCGGGAAGTCGATCTGCTCCTCGGTGGCGTCGAGGTCCATGAACAGCTCGTAGACCTCGTCGACGACCTCCTTGATGCGGGCGTCGGGCCGGTCGACCTTGTTGATGCACAGGATGACCGGCATCTTGGCGGCGAACGCCTTGCGCAGCACGAACCGCGTCTGCGGCAGCGGGCCCTCCGAGGCGTCGACCAGCAGCACGACACCGTCGACCATCGACAGGCCGCGCTCGACCTCGCCGCCGAAGTCGGCGTGGCCGGGCGTGTCGATGATGTTGAGGGTCATGCCGCCGTGCTGGACGGCGGTGTTCTTCGCGAGAATGGTGATCCCCTTCTCGCGCTCCAGGTCATTGGAGTCCATGACGCGGTCGTCGACGTCCTGGTTGGCGCGGAATGCCCCGGACTGCCAGAGCATGGCGTCGACCAGCGTGGTCTTGCCATGGTCGACGTGCGCGATGATCGCGATGTTCCGCAGGTCGTCGCGGCTGTTCAAAGGCATGATGACGTCTCGCTCTGTGTCGTGGGGGCGGCCGCGCGAAGTCGCGACCTACTAAGTCTAGTTGATCCCCTCTGATGGCAAGAGCGGGACAAGGTGGCGGTGAGCGTACGCGCGGGTGAAGCGACGGTACATTCCGGCTGGCCGGGCCGCACCTACATAGGGGCTTGCACAATTGTGCGCATGGCAATCTTGGCCCTGGTCCCTAGATTGTGGTCATGACCTGGACAGAGCTCGTGATGGCGGCGGCACCGACGCAGGGCGAGCAGCCGGCGGTGAGCGATGTCAGGACCGGAGAGGTGCTGTCCTACGCCTCCTTCGCCAGACGGGTCACCCGCGCCGCCGCGGGGCTGCGCGCCCAGGGCCTGCGGTACGGCGACCACGTGCTCGTCAACGTCCCCCTCGGCGCCACCATGCCCGTGGCCGTCCACGCCGTCGCCTGGGCCGGCGGGGTTTCGGTGCTCTCGGCCACCGGCAGCGCCCGCCTGATGATCGCCCAGGACCACTACGACCCCGCCGCCGTGAAGGTGGACCAGGTCTTCGCCTTCCGGCCCACGCCGGGGGCCAGGTCGTTCACCGAGCTGCTGACCGCCGGCGCGGTCGAGTTCGGACCGCTGGCCGGGCCCGCGCTCACGCTCGACGGCGCGCGCGTGTTCGACAACACCGAGCTGGCGGCCGACCTGCGCAGGATCGCCACCCGGCTGGTGGTCGGCAAGGACGACGTGGTGATCAGCGCGGTGAGCGAGCCGTTCAGGGGGCTGCGGGTGATCGATTTGGCGATGACGGCCGGCGCCCACGTCGTGGTCGCCCACGAGCCGAGCCTGGTCGGCTGCCGCGTGCTGGCCCAGGAGCGGCGGGCCACCATGGTCGTGGCGCCGTACGACCTGGCCAGGAGGCTGCTCGGGGATCCCATCCTGCGTGTCGTCGATGAAAGGGCGGTCGTGAGCTCGCTTGGCCTGTGAAAAGTGCGACACTGTGGGAGAGTGTGATCCTTCCGCGACGCAGGGTGAGCACATGCCAAATACCCCCCGGCACAACCTTCCGGCAGAGCCCAACCGGTTCGTCGGACGCGAGCGCGACCTCGATGACCTGCACGACCTGTTCGGCGAGACGCGGGTGGTGACGCTGTGCGGGGTCGGCGGCATCGGCAAGACGCGGCTGGCCCTCCAGGTGGCGGCCGGGCTGGTGCCGTCGTTCCCCGACGGCGTGTGGCTGGTGGAGCTGGCCAGGCTCGGCCGGCCCGAGCTCGTCGAGCAGGAGGTGGCCGGCGTGCTCGGCGTGCGCGAGGAGGCCGGCAGGCCGCTGCTCGACACCATGACGGCCCGGCTGCGCGACCAGCGCTGCCTGCTGCTGCTGGACAACTGCGAACACCTGGTCGACAGGTGCGCCGAGGTGGCCGCCGCGCTGGTGGCGGCGTGCCCGTCGCTGCGCGTCCTGGCCACCAGCAGGGAGCCGCTGCGCATCGCCAGCGAGCTGATCTGGCGGGTGCCGCCGCTCGACCTGCCCGACAGGGTCACGGCCGACGCCGAGTCCGTGCAGCTCTTCATGGACCGCGCGGCGGCCGCGGGCACCCGGCTGGGGCCGGAGAGCCTGCCCGACGTGGTACGGCTGTGCCGGGCGCTCGACGGCCTGCCGCTGGCGCTGGAGCTGGCGGCGGCCCGTACGAGCCTGCTGAGCCCCGGCCAGATCGCCGACCGCATCGACGACCGGTTCTCGCTGCTGACGACCGGCGGCCGTACGGCTCCGCCCCGCCAGCGCACGCTGCTGGCGGCCGTCGAGTGGAGCTACGACCTGCTCTCGGCCAAGGAGCAGGTGCTGCTGCGGCGGCTGTCGGTGTTCGCCGGTGATTTCGACCTCGAACTGGCCGAGCAGGTCTGCGCCGAGCGGCCCATCCCCGGAGGGGAGATCGTCGATCTGCTCGGCGGGCTGGTGGACAAGTCGCTCGTGCTGTGCGACGAGAGCCGCAGGCGCTACTGGCTGCTGGAGACGATCAAGCGTTACGCCCTCGAACGCCTCGAACAGGCCGGCGAGCGCGAGGTCCTGCGCGAGCGGCACCTCGACGTGCTGTGCGAGCTGCAGGAGCGCCACTTCACGACCGAGATGGTACGGCCGGACGCGCCGTGGCAGGCGCGGCTGGAGGCGCTGACCGCCAGCCGCGACCTCATCGACGACCAGCGGGTGGCGCTCGACTGGGCGGTCGAGTCCGGCAACGTGGCGGCGGGCCTGCGCCTGTGCAGGACCAGCACGGGGCTGCTGCCCCTGGCCGGGAACGTGCTGGAGATCGTCGGCCGGCTGGAGCGGCTGCTCTCGCTCGATCCGGCCGGGGTGCCCGAGGGCCAGCTCGCGCACGCCAGGGCGTACCTCGCCTACGGGCTGGAGGCGCGCGACGAGCTGAGCCGGGCACTGGAGGTGGCGGAGGAGAGCCTGTCCAGGATGTCGCGCGAGGACGTGTTCCCGCGCTGCGTCATGCACAGCCTCGTCGTCACCGTGCTGCTGCGGATGGGGCGCGCCGACGACGCGGTGCACCACGCCGAGGAGGGCCTGGCCCTGGCCGCCCGCACCGGTGACACCTGGAACCAGGCGGCGGGCCTGCTCGGCCTGTCGGCGGTGGCGCTCGTACGCGGCAGGCTGCGCGAGGCGCAGCGGCACGGCGAGGAGGCGCTGGCGCGGGCGCGCGAGCACGGCCACCGCTGGCTGATGGCCAGGACGGCGGTCCAGCTCGGCTCGGTGGCCGAGGCCCGCGGCGACCTGATGACCGCCAGGACCCTGTACGAGATGGCCGTGCCCTGGCTGAGCGAGCTGGGCAGCGACCCCGAGCTGACCCGGTGCCTGGCCAGGATCGGCAGGGTGGCGGCGATGCTGCACGAGTTCGGCGCCGCCCGCGAGCAGCTGGCGGCCAGCCTGGAGCTGGCGCGGGCCACCGGCCAGCGGCAGGGCATCGCCCGCTGCCTGGTGGGGCTGTCGGTGCTGGCCGAGTGCCAGGGCGACCTGGAGGGCGCGGTGCTGGCGGCGGCCGCGGCTGCGGGGCTGCGCGAGTCGATCGGCCAGCATTCGGCCACGACCAGGTTCGAGGAGCTGCTCGGCCGGGCCCGCACCAAGCTGGGCGAGGGCCGGACCACCTCGCTGTGGTCGCGCGGCCGGACGATGAGCTCCGACGACGCCGCCCGCCACGTCCTGGAGGGCGAACGGTTCACGCCGCGGGCCCCGGTCGCGGCAGAGCCGGTCAAGCACTCGCTGCTGACCTCGCGCGAGCTGGAGATCGCCGGGCTGCTCACGCGCGGGCTGTCCAACCGGGCCATCGCCGAGGAGCTGGTGATCAGCCCCGCGACGGTCGCCCGCCACATCGCCAACATCATGGAGAAGCTCGGCTACACGTCCCGGGCGCAGATCGCGGTGTGGGCCACCGAGCGTCAGAAGGGCGCCCCGTAGCCGCGCCGAGTTCTGCATAGGGATCTGCATATTCCGCCCCATGTGTGCACGAGATGCCCTCCCTACGGTGGGCCCCATGGATGAGCGCATCGTGATGGTGGACTCGGGCACGGGCCTGAAGCTCACCGAGGAGCAGCTGGACGAGAGGTCCGCGGTCGCGACCGTCCAGTTGCGACGCAGGGGAGTGCGCGCTGGAGACACCGTGCTCATCTGCCTGCCCGTCGGGCCCGACCTGCTGGTGTCGGCCAACGCGGTGATCGCGGCGGGCGGCGTCGTCTGGCCGCTGCCGCCCGATCTCGACACCACCACGCTGCGCGACCGCATCCAGGAGAGCGGCGCCCGCGTGATGATCTCCAACGTCCGCCAGGCGCTCGACGCGGCCGACGAGTCCCGCGTGCGGATCATCATGAGCGTCGCAGACCTGAGCGCCTCACATTCGTATCCGACCGGTTGCTGACTCTGCACGCAAAGTGATCGCACAGGGCCCCGGTGAGGGGAAGACTTAGCTCGTAGGAGTGCCTCCCACGACCACCCTTGGCCTCGACATGACCGTGCGAACCCCCCACAATCTCCCCGTAGAGCCCAACCGCTTCATCGGCCGCGAACGCGACGTGTGCGAGCTGAGCGAGCTGGTCCGCGAGGAACGCGTGATCACGCTGTGCGGGGTGGGCGGCATCGGCAAGACCCGGCTGTCGTTACGCGTGGCGGCGCGGGCGCGGCCCCGGTTCGCCGACGGCGTGTGGCTGGTCGAGCTGGCCCGCGTCGGTGATCCCGCGCTGGTGGCCGGCGAGCTGGCGGGCGTGCTCGGGGTCCGCGACGAGCTCCCCGGGCGGCTGCTCGACGGCCTGCGCGTGCGGCTGCGCGACGCCAGCACGCTGATCCTGCTCGACAACTGCGAGCACCTGGTCGAGTGCTGCGCGGAGCTGGTGGCCGGGCTCGTCGCCGAGTGCCGCGGCCTGCGGTTCCTGCTCACCAGCCGGGAGCCGCTGCACATCCAGGAGGAGCTGGTCTGGCGGGTGCCGCCGCTGGAGCTGCCCGACGAGGAGCATCCCGACGCCGAGTCGGTGCTGCTGTTCGTGGAGCGGGCGCTGGCGGCCGGGGCGCGCGGGGTGACGGAGCACCTGCCCGACGTCGTACGGCTGTGCCGGGCGCTCGACGGCCTGCCGCTGGCGCTGGAGCTGGCGGCGGCTCGTACGAGCCTGCTGAGCCCCGGCCGCATCGCCGACCGCATCGGCGACCGGTTCACGCTGCTCACCACCGGCCACCGTACGGCGCCTGCCCGGCAGCGCACGCTGCTGGCGGCCGTCGACTGGAGCCACGACCTGCTCAGGCCCAAGGAGCGGGTGCTGCTGCGGCGGCTGTCGGTGTTCGCGGGGCTGTTCGACCTGGGGCTGGCCGAGCGGGTGTGCGCCGACGGCGGGATCGTGCGCAGGGCCGAGCTGCTCGACCTGCTCGGCGGCCTGGTGGACAAGTCGCTGGTGCTGCACCAGGGCGGCTCGGGGCGGTACCACCTGCTGGAGACCATCCGCCAGTACGCCGCCGACCGGCTGGCGGAGGTGGGCGAGGTCGCCCGGCTGCGCGACCGGCACCTGCGGGTGATCTGCGAGGAGATGGAGCGCTGCTACGAGGGCGGCTCGCTGGAGCCGCGGATGCCGTGGCCGGCCCGGTTCGCGCACTTCACCCGGGGGCGCGCGCTGCTCGACGACTGCAGGATCGCGATCGACTGGGCGGTGGAGTCGCGCCAGGCGGTCGTGGGGCTGCGGCTGGCGCGGGCGGCGCTGGCGATCCTGGCCGTCCGCGGCGACCTGGGCGAGAGCATCGGCTGGCACCAGCGGCTGCTCGCGCTGAACCTGGCCGACGTGCCCGACGACGTCGTCGCGGTGGCCGCGGGCGCGCTGGCGTACGGGCTGGAGCAGGCCGATGAGCTGGTACGCGCCGAGGAGCTGATCGTGCAGGGGGTGGAGGAGCAGAAGCGGCACCCGTACACGCACTGGCTGGGCATCACGTACGGCGTGGCGCTGACCGTGTTCTTCCGTACGGGACAGACCGGGCGGGCGCTGCGTTACCTGGAGGAGCTGGAGGCGGCGGCGACCGCCCACGACGACCTGTTCAACCTGGCCACGGTCCGGATCGCCCAGCTCAACCTGGCGCTGTTCCAGGGCCGGCTCCGTCAGGCCCAGCGGTACGGCGAGCAGGCGCTCGCGCTCGGCAGGGAGGCGGGTCACCACTGGACCCAGGCCAGGGCGCTGACCCATCTCGGCGCGGTGGCCGAGGCGGCGGGCGACCTGGAGACGGCCATGTCGTGCCACGCCGGCGCGCTGCCGCTGCTGGAGGGCATGGACAACCGGGTCGAGCTGGCGCGCTGCCACGCCCAGCTCGGCCGGGTCGCGGCGGGGCTGGGCGATCACGTCGCCGCCAAGAAGCACGTGGCCGCGGGGCTGGAGCTGAGCAGGAAGGCGGGGCAGCGCAGGGGCATCGTACGGGCGCTGTCGGCCCTGTCGGCGCTGGCGCAGGCGCAGGGGGACCTGGAAGGCGCGGTGCTGGCCGGGGCGGCCGCCACGGCGCTGCGCGAGTCGATCGGGCAGTACGGCACGCCGGGGCGGCTGCAGGAGCTGCTGGCGGTGGCCCGCGACGGGCTCGGCGAGGGGCGAGTGGCCCTGCTGTGGGCCAGGGGCATGGAGTGGCCGCCCGACGAGGTGGCCAGGCGGGTGCTCGGCGGCGCGGCCGGGCAGGAGGCGCTGCCCGCCCGGCCGCGCCCGCGGTGCGCCGGGCTGACGCCGAGGGAGCGGGAGATCGCGGCGATGCTCACCAGGGGGATGAGCAACCGGGCGATTGCCGAGGAGCTGGTGATCAGCTCGGCCACCGTGGCCCGGCACATCGCCAACATCATGGACAAGCTGGGCTTCGACGCCCGCTCGCAGATCGCGGTGTGGGCGGCCGAGCGCGGGATCGACGCGCAGCGCACCTGAGTGCGGGCGGCCGGGCGCGAGATCGGCGTGCGGCGGACATAACCTCGTGTCCATGCCTCTCGCGCCCAGCTTTCCCGTCATGCTCAGGACCGAGGACGGGGTCCGCATCGACGCCGCGCACACCCCCTCAGCCCGCACCGGCGTGGGCACCGGTGTGGGCATCGTGGTGGCGCACGGCTTCACCGGGTCGTGGCGGGATCGTGCCGCGCGCCGCATCGTGCACGTGCTGAGCGGGTACGGCGGGGTGATCGCGTTCGACTTCCGCGGGCACGGCAGGTCCGGCGGCGAGACCACGGTGGGCGACCTGGAGATCCTCGACGTGCAGGCCGCGGTGAGGCACGCCCGCGTGGTCGGCTACTCCAGGATCGCGGTCGTCGGCTTCTCCATGGGCGCGGCGGTGGCCGTTCGGCACGCCGGGCTGCGCGGCGGGGTGGACGCGGTGGTCGCGGTGAGCGGTCCGGCCCGCTGGTACTACCGGGGGACCAAGCCGATGCGGCAGGTGCACTGGGCCATCGAGCAGCCGTTCGGGCGGTGGGCGGCGCGGGTGGCCAAGCGGACGCGGATCGCGCGGGGGAAGTGGGACCCGATCCCGATGCCGCCGCACGAGGCCGCCGGGCTCGTCTCGCCCGCGCCGCTGCTGATCGTGCACGGGGACGCGGACGCGTTCTTCCCGCTGGATCACGCTCGGCAACTCTACGACGGAGCCAACGAGCCGAAGGAGCTCTGGATCGAGCCCGGATTCGGGCACGCGGAGGCCGCGGCGACCCCCGAACTCGTCCGCCGGATCGGCAAATGGATCTCCTCGAACTTTTCCTGAGTAAAACACGTCTACCTAGGGCGGATGGAAGGAAACCGCCGGGAGAAAGTCCCTGGGGAAGGAAACCGCCGATGCGGTGGACGTGGGACATACTGCTGTAGTCGGGCGGTAGCCCAGCGTCGCGGGGGCGCGCTGGGTGACCATCCGCGAAGGGCCCCGCCGGGGATGGCGGGGCCCTTTCTCGTTCTGCGCCTTCAGCCGAGGCGGGAGATCGTCTTGTACTCCAGGTAGGAGTTGAGGCCCTCGGGGCCCAGCTCGCGGCCGACGCCGCTGGCCTTGTAGCCGCCGAAGGGCGCGTTGGTCTCCAGCATGAAGCAGTTCACGCCGTACGTGCCCGTGCGGACCTGGCGGGCCACCTCCATGCCGTGCTCGGTGTCGGCCGTCCAGACCGTGCCGGCCAGGCCGTAGTCGCTGTCGTTGGCGATGCGTACGGCGTCGGCCTCGTCCTCGTACGGGATCACGGCCAGGACGGGGCCGAAGATCTCCTCGCGGGCGATGCGCATGTCGTTGCTGACGCCCGAGAACACGGTGGGCGCGACGTACCAGCCCCTGTCGTACGGCCGGTCGAGCCCGCCCACCACGATCTTGGCGCCCTCGTCCATGCCGAGCTTGATGTAGCCCTCCACCCGCTCCTGCTGCCGCTTGGCCACCAGCGGGCCGATGCCGGTCGTGGCGTCGGCGGGGTCGCCGACGGCCTGGGAGCTCACCATGCCCGCGATCGCGTCCACGACCTCGTCGTAGCGGTTGCGGGAGGCCAGGATGCGGGTCTGCGCGACGCACGCCTGGCCGTTGTTCATGAGGGAGGCCATCGACAGGAAGCCCATGCTGGCGGCCAGGTCGGCGTCGTCCAGGATGATCGCGGCCGACTTGCCGCCCAGCTCCAGGCTGACCCGCTTGAGCTGCTCGCCGCAGACGGCGGCGATGCGCCGGCCGGCGGCGGTGGACCCGGTGAAGGCCACCTTGTCCACACCCTTGTGCGAGACCAGGTGCTCGCCGACCTCGCGGCCTGCGACGACGATGTTGAGCACGCCCGCGGGCACGCCGGCCTCGGCCGCCCACTCGGCCAGCAGGTACGCGTCCAGCGGCGTCTCGGGAGCCGGCTTGAGCACGATCGTGCAGCCCGCCAGCAGCGCGGGCGCGACCTTGGTCATGGTCACGAACTGGGGCACGTTCCACGGCACCACGGCCGCGACCACGCCCACCGGCTCCCGGCGCACGGTGATCGGGCCGAACAGCCCCGGCCGCTGCTCCTCCTGCTGGAACGTCTTGCCGAGCTCGGCGTAGTACTGCAGCATGCCGAGCGGCTGCGGCGCCTGCGCGAGGTTGGAGAACGTGATCGGGGAGCCCATCTCCTCGGTGATGAGCTGGGCCATCTCGCCCTGCCGCTCGTTGTAGACGGCGGCCAGCCGGCCGATCACCTCGGCCCGCTCGGCGAACGTCATCCGCGGCCACGGCCCGTGGTCGAAGGCCTCCCTGGCGGCGGCGACCGCGCGCTCCATGTCCTCGGCGGTGCCGTCGGGCACGCGGCCGACGATCTCCTCGGTGTGGGGGGAGATGACGTCTATCGTCCCGGTGCCCGCTGGGGCCACCCATTCGCCCCCGATGAACAGCTTGTCGTGCTGGCGCATGTCGTGAGCCTCCTGCTTGACCGAATGCTTGCTTGTCTTCGGCATGTCCCAAGGCGACCGAATCATGTTCTGTCCGCCCACGCAAGAGTCCTCGCGCCCGTCGCGGCGGCCCGGAACGGACGGCGCCGTGCAGCCGGGCCGACTGTCTCCCTGATTCCGGACAAACTGCTACAAATTTCGCCAAAGGTGCAGCAGTTCGGTCGTTCGGATGACAGAGATCAAGATCATCTTCTATAGTTTCGGTCCGTCTATGAGGGGAGGGGACGGGTGTGAGAATCTGGCGGCTCGCCGTTCTCGTCGCCGTACTCTCCGGGCTGCTCGGACTGCCTGCACCCGCACCGGCCCTGGCCGACCCCAGCCCAGCCGAGCTGCGCAAGCTCACCAAGCAGGCCGCCCGGCTGAACGAGCTCTACCGCGGCCAGATCCAGAGCCTGGAGGAGATCAGGATCCAGGCCAAGAAGGCCACCGACACCTCGGGCAACCTGGAGGCACAGCTCAGGGCCGCCCAGGCCGAGGTGAGCAGGATCGCCCAGAGCTCGTACATGCTGGGGCCGCTCGACGGCGTCCGGCTCCTCACGCCCAGCAGCGACCCGTACGCGATGCTCGGCGGCGCCGCCAACCTGACCTACATGGCCAACGAGCGGGCCGAACGCGTCAGGAGCATCCAGAAGCTCATCGACAGGTCCGACGACGCCAAGGTCAACGCCAACGAGAAGATCGAGAAGCTGCGCAAGGAGATCAAGGCTCTCGAGAACAAGAAGGACGACATCCAGAAGCTGCTCCAGAAGTACGGCTTCCAGCAGCCCGGCGGCGCCGAGGGCCTGACGCCGCGCATGATCAACGTGCGCGCCGAGATCATGGCCAACTTCCCCATGAAGTACGGCGTCGGCTGCCTGCGCCCCGGCGACCCGGGCGAGCACGGCAAGGGCCGGGCCTGCGACTTCATGATGTCGAGCGGCGGCAGGATGGCCGGGGGCTCCGACGCGGCCAACGGCGACGCGCTGGCCGCCTGGCTGATCAAGAACGGCCCCCGGCTGGGCGTCATGTACATCATCTGGAAGCAGCGTTACTACGACATCCGCTCGGGCGGCGGCTGGGACCCGATGTCGGACCGCGGCGGGGTGACCGCCAACCACTACGACCACGTTCACGTGTCGGTGTTCTGACCCCTGAGGAACTCCGCGAACCAGTGGTAGGAGCGCTTCGGCGTGCGGCGCTGGGTGTCGAAGTCCACGTGGACCAGGCCGAAGCGCTGGTCGTAACCCTCGGCCCACTCGAAGTTGTCCAGCAGCGACCAGACGAAGTAGCCGCGCACGTCCACCCCTTCGGCCATGGCCTCGCGCATGGCCGAGATGTGCCGGTCGAGGAAGTCGACGCGGGCGGCATCGTCGATCGTGCCGTCCTCGGCCGGGACGTCCTCCTGTGAGCAGCCGTTCTCGGTGATCAGGATCGGGGGGAGCGCGGTGCCGTACCGGGACCTGAGGCCGGTGAGCAGCTCGCGCAGGCCGTCGGGGACGACCGGCCAGCCGAACGCCGTGGTCGGGTAGCCGCTGACGCCGGCGTCGTCGAACGGGAGCGCGTCGCCGGTCGGGGCGGCGATGCGGGTGGGGTTGTAGTAGTTGACGCCGAGGGCGTCCAGCGGGGTGGCGATGGTCGCCAGGTCGCCGTCGCGGATGAAGTCCAGCTCGGCCGTGTACGCCGACAGGTCCGGATATTTCCCGAGAAGTACGGGGTCGTTGAACAGGCGGTTGTGGAGGATGTCGTACGCGTCGGCGGCCCGCAGGTCCGGCTCGTCCTGGGAGGCGGGCCAGACGGGCGTGCAGTTGTTCGTGAGCGCCACCTGGCCCGCGCCGGCCGCCCTGAGCGCCTGGACGGCCAGCCCGTGGCCGAGGAGCTGGTGGTGGGCGGCGGGCAGGGCGCCGGTCAGCAGGGCCCGCCCGGGGGCGTGCACGCCCATCGCGTAGCCGTACGCCATGTGCACGAACGGCTCGTTCAGCGTGATCCACAGCGGGACGCGGTCGGCCAGCCGTTCGGCGGTCACGGCGGCGTAGTCGGCGAACCGCTCGCAGACGTCGCGGTCCAGCCAGCCGCCGCGCTCCTCCAGCGCCTGGGGCAGGTCCCAGTGGAACAGCGTCGGCACCGGCTGGATCCCGATGCCCAGCAGGGCGTCCACCAGCCGGTCGTAGAAGTCCAGGCCCGGCGCGTTCACCTGGCCCGAGCCCAGGGGCTGCACGCGCGGCCACGCGATCGAGAAGCGGTAGGCGTTCACGCCGAGCCCCGCCATCAGGGCGACGTCCTCGGGCCAGCGGTGGTAGTGGTCGCACGCCACGTCGCCGGTCTGCCCCCGGCTGGTGCGGCCGGGCTCGTGGGCGAAGGTGTCCCAGATGGAGGCGCCCCTGCCGTCCTCGTCTGTCGCGCCTTCGATCTGGTAGGCCGCCGTCGCCGTGCCCCACAAGAACATTCCCGCCTCCTACGCGAGGGTGGCTCATGTTTATCCGAGGTCAAAGACTCTGACTCATCGTGGCGGGAATGCGCAAGGATGGGGGCATGACCAGTACCCTGCGCCGCCGACCCGCTCAGCGCCGGAGCGTCGAGCGCGTGGAGCGGATGCTCGACGAGTGCGCGCTCCTGCTCGACGAGGTCGGCTACGAGGCGCTGACCACGAAAGAGGTCGCGCGCCGGGCCGAGGTGCCCATCGGCACCTTCTACCAGTTCTTCCATGACAAGCAGGGGCTGGTGCGGGCGCTGGCGCGGCGCAACCTCGAGGCGTTCCTCCAGCGCATCATCGAGCTCATCCCCGCGGCCGACCTGGGCCACTGGACGGACCTGGTCGATCTGGCCATCGACGAGTTCGTCGACATGAAACGCACCACCCCCGGCTTCGCCGTGGTGGACTTCGGCGAGGTGCTCGGCGCCCCCGGCGACGGAGGCAAGCGCTCGCTCGACGAGACGCAGGAGAACAACGTCGTCGTGGCCGAACGCCTGCGCGCCCTGTCGACGGAGCTGCTCGACGCACCCGTCGGCCCCGGGCTCGACCGGGCGCTGCTGGTGGCGGTCGAGGCCACCGACGCCGTGCTCAAGCTGGCCTTCCGCGCCGATCCCGGCGGCGACCCCGAGCTCATCGCCGAGTGCAAGCAGCTGGTCCGCCGCTACCTGGCGGACCACCTGCCCTGACCCTCGCCTACGCGGCGGCGTCCATGCGGGCGCGCAGCTCGTCGTCCAGCTCGATCTCCGCCGCCCCGATCGCCTCCTCCAGCTGCTCCATCGTGGAGACCCCCACGATCGGCACGATCCCGTCGGCCATCAGCCAGGCCAGCACCACCTGGTTCCGGGTCGCGCCCAGCTCGGCGGCCACCTCGCGCAGCACCTCCAGGCGCCGCGTCGTACCCGGGTGGTCGTAGATCTCGGGGATGGTCCGGTCGGGCCGCGTGTAGGCACCGAACATCAGCGTGTTGTACGCCCACAGCGTCAGGTCCGGCTCGGCGGCCAGGTAACCCAGCAGGTCGTCCGTCACCAGCGTGTGCCCCGACTCGGGGAGCCTGGTGCCCGGGCGCGGCCGCAGGTAGGTGTGGCGATGCTGCACGTGGGTGTAGGGGATCCAGCCGCGGGCCGCGGAGACGTTCCTGGCCCGCTCCAGCCGCCAGGCCGGCATGTTGCTGGCTCCGATGGCCCGCACCTTGCCTGCCTGGGCCAGCTCGTCGAACGCCCGCAAAGTCTCCTCGAACGGGACGGAACGATCCTCGATGTGCGACCAATACACATCGATGTAGTCCGTCCCCAACCTCGTGAGGCTGCCCTCCGCGCCCTTGGCGATCGCGGCCGCGGACAGGCCCTCCGCCGAGTCCAGGGTGACGGCACCGGGGACGGTGGGGCGGGCGCCGACCTTCGTGCTGATGACGACCTCGTCCCGGTTGCCCCGCGCGGCCAGCCACGCGCCGATGGCCAGCTCGCTCTCGTCGCCCGTGCGGCCTTCCACCCAGAACGGGTAGTTGTTGGCCGTGTCGATCCTGGTGCCGCCGGCCTCCACGAACCGGTCCAGGATGGCGAACGTGGTGTCCGGATCGACGGCGGTGCCGAACGGGATCGTGCCCAGTGCGATGTTCATGGCGCAGACTCTGGAACCTGGAGCGCACTCCATGTCAAACCGGTTGACCTGGAGTGGACTCCAGGTGAGATTCTGGGACACGTGAGCGTGTACACACCCGCGGAAGTCGTCGAGGAGACCGGGTTCACCATCGACACCCTCCGCTACTACGAGAAGATCGGCCTGCTGGAGCGCGTCGACCGCAACGCGGCCGGGCAGCGCCGGTTCAGCCAGGAGGACGTCGGCTGGCTGGGCATGGTCCGCTGCCTGCGCGACACCGGCATGCCCATCGCCACGATGTTGCGCTTCGCCGAGCTCGTACGCGCGGGCGACCACACGATCCCCGACCGCATCGAGCTCCTGGAAGAGCACGACCGGCAGGTCCAGGCCCAGATCGCGAACCTCGCCGAGCGCCAGAGCTACATCCACCACAAGATTTCCTACTACCGCAGCCTCATGTAGCCCTGCCTTTGCGGCCCGGTTGCTACACCTCGATCCATGGCCGGATCGAGAGGGGGGTGGCTCGACGTCCCGCTGAGCCGCGTCGCCCGACTGTGCGCCGCGATGCTGTTCGTGCTGCTCGCGCACGTCACGCTCATCCAGGCGTTCGGCTCGCACGCGCTCAACGCCGACCGCAGGAACGAGCGCACGCTGATCGACAGGTACGGCCGCCCGCGCGGCGACATCCTCACCTACGACGGCACCCCCATCGCCACCAGCCTGCCCATCGGCGGCCCGTACCGGTACCGGCGCGCCTACCCCCGGGGCGAGGAGTACGCGGCCGTCACCGGGCACGTGTCGCTGCACCGCACGACCGGCATCGAACAGGCGCAGGACGCGGTGCTGTCCGGCGACGACGCCAAGGTCAGGGTCAGGTCGCTGGTCGGGGACGGGACCGTCGAAGGGGCCGACCTCCGGCTGACCATCCGTGACCGGGTGCAGCGGGCGGCGTACCAGGGGCTGCGGGCGGCGGGCCTTCCGGGAGCGGTGGTGGCGCTCGACCCCGCGACCGGGGCGGTCCTGGGGCTGGCCACGTACCCGACGTACGATCCGAACACGCTGACCACCTTCGACGGGAAGCTGCTGGCCGACACCGCCCGGCGGTTGCGGCAGACGCCCTCGCAGCCCCTGCTCAACCGGGCGCTGAACCAGCTCTATCCGCCCGGATCCACGTTCAAGCTCGTCACCGCGGCGGCGGCGATCGCGTCCGGCGAGTACACGCCGACGGGCGCGGTGCACGCGCCCGCCCGGCTGCGGCTGCCAGGGGCGCCGGCGTACCTGGAGACCGGGCGGTGCGGGAACGGGCGGCCGACGCTCGCGTACGCGTTCCAGGCGTCCTGCGACACCGCCTTCGCCGCCATCGGGCTGCAGCTCGGGCAGGACCTGCTGCGGGAGCAGGCGGAGGCGTTCGGGTTCAACGCCGGGCAGTTGCGGATCCCGCTGCTCGCGACGCCCAGCCGGTATCCGCCGGTCGAGGACAGGACGCAGATGGCGCTGGCGGCCATCGGGCACCACGACAACCGGGTGACGCCGCTGATGGTGGCCATGTTGTCGGCGGCCGTGGCGAACAACGGGGTGCTGATGCGGCCTTACCTGGTGGAGGAGGCGCGGCTGCCGGACGGGGCGGTGATCAACCGGGCCTCGCCCGTGCCGTACCGGACGGCTGTGCCGCCCATGCTGGCGCGGTACCTGGCGGCCATGATGACGGCCGTCTCCCCTGATCGGGGGAAGGGGGCGGAGGCTCCTGGGTTGTCCAAGGCGCCCGGGGTCTCCGACGTGACGGGGGTGCCAGGGGTGCGGATGGCGGCCAAGACGGCCGCGTCGGACGGGGTGCCGGGGGAGCACGCCGTGATCACGGCCTTCGCGCCGGCGGAGGCGCCCGAGGTGGCTGTGGGGGTGGTGCTGGAACGGCCGGGGGATCGGGTGGACGCCGTGGCCACCATCGCCCGCGCCGTCATCGCGGCCGCCCTGAGGTGAGCCGGGCTCGGGACGGCGCCGTCCCCCCGCCCGGTTCAGCGGTAGGCGGTGGCCTGGAGGGTGTAGAGGTCGGCGTAGAGGCCGTCGAGGGACATGAGGGTGTCGTGGTCGCCCTGTTCGGTGATGGTGCCGTGGTCGAGGACGTAGATGCGGTCGGCGTAGCGGACGCTGGCCAGGCGGTGGGTGATGAGCAGGACGGTGCGGCCGTCGGCGTGGTGGCGGATGCGTTCGAAGAGGGCGTGTTCGGCGCGGGCGTCGAGGGCGGCGGTGGGTTCGTCGCAGATGAGCAGGTCGGCGTCGCGGTGGAAGCCGCGGGCGACGGCGATGCGCTGCCATTGGCCGCCGGACAGTTCGTGGCCGTCCTTGAAGCGGCGGTCGAGCAGGGTGCGGTAGCCGTGCGGGAGGGCGGCGATGACCTCGTCGGCGCCGGCGACCGCGGCGGCGGCGTGCAGGGCGGGTTCGCCCTTGCCGGTGCCCATGGTGATGTTGTAGCGGGCGGTCAGCGGCCAGCGGGTGTGGTCCTGGGCGATGACGGCGGTGCGGGAGCGGAGGGCTTCGGGGCTGACCTGGCGCAGGTCGGTGTCGTCCCAGTGGACGGTGCCGGTGTCGGGTTCGTACAGGCCGGACAGGATCTTGGCCAGGGTGGTCTTGCCGGAGCCGTTCTCGCCGACGAACGCGATCACCTCGCCCTGCTTGATCTCGATCGAGACGCCCCGCAGAGCGGGGGCGGGAGCGCCGGGGTAGGTGAAGGTGACGCCGGTGGCGGTGATGCGTTCGAAGCTCTCCGGGATGGGGGAGTGGCGGGGCCCGGGGATGCGGCCTTCGGCGTCGGCGCAGAAGTCGAGGAAGTCGGTGAAGTAGAGGCCCTCCTCGTAGAGGCGGTTGGTGGCGTACATGAGCCGGCCGAGCGATCCCTGGGCCGAGCGGATGGCCAGGACGGCGGTGCCGGCCACGGCCAGCGGGATGGCGGCGACGGCGAGCAGGACGCCGAGCGCGACGTAGACGAGTGCGGCGCCGAGGCCGCCCAGGGCCTCGCCGGCCAGGCGGGCCATGGTCTGGCGGCGGGCCAGGCGCAGCATGACGTCCTGCTCGGCCTTGGCCACCGCGTCGTACATGCGCAGCAGGAAGCCGCGCATGGTGAACGCGCGGACCTCGGCCGCGGGCTCCCGTTCGGCCAGGAGCTGGCCGATGATCCACTTGCGGCGGTTGGCGGGGATGAGGGAGTACATGGTGGCGTACTGCATGCGGGCGCTGCGGACGGCGGCCCACGCGTCGGGCAGGACGGCCAGGAGGAGGAGCGGCAGGAGGACGGGGTGCAGGACGCCGAGCACGCCCGCGACGGCGGCGATGCCGACGGCGGCGGTGACCACGTCGATGGTGCAGGTGACCACCGAGTCGGCCATGGCCGCCCCGCGCAGCCTGGCGCGTTGCAGGGCGTCGTGGAAGTCGGGGTCGTCGTAGGCCACCAGGTTCACGCGGCTGGTCAGGCCGTACAGGCGCTCCTCGGTGAGGCGGGTGACCTGCGGGTCGAGGCGTGACTGGGCCCAGCCCGCGCCGGCCTGCGTGGTCGTGCGCAGCACGGCCGCCCCGGCGACCAGGGCGAGGCTGGGCAGGGCGGCCATGACGCGGTCGGGCGTGGGGCCCTCGCTGAACAGGGCGGTCAGCACGCCGGTGGTGGCCAGCAGGCCGAACGCGGTGAAGACGCCGCCGAGCAGGTTGAGCACGATCGTGGCCGCCGTGTCGCGGGGGCTGGCCCGCCAGGCCATCCGCATCGCCTGCCCGATGAGGGACGGCAGCTTTCTGGCGATGGTCAGGAAGCCGACCTCCGCCATCTTGTCGGTGTGGGCGTACCACTCGGAGAAGGACATCTCGCCGAGCTCGAGCGGCTCATCGGCCATGGTGTGAGTGTGCCCACGCGGGGCGGCACTTCTCCATCCAATTAAGTCTGGGCGCGGAGCGTGGTTGGTGACACACTCACAGTGATGCAGCGATTCGCGGACCTCAGCAGCCTCCCGGCGGAGCCGAACCCGTTCGTGGGCCGGGAGGCCGATGTCGACGAGCTCGTCCACCTGATGCGCGTCTCCCGGGTCGTGACGCTGTGCGGGGCGGGCGGCATCGGGAAGACCCGGCTGGCCCTGCGGCTCGCCGTCAGGCTGGCCTGCGCGGACGCGGGCGGCGTGTGCCTGAGCGAGCTGGCCGACCTGGAGAAGGGGCAGCTCAGAGCCCACGTCGCGGCCGCGCTCGGCATCTCGGGCGACCTGGTGGAGACGATCGGCGACCGGCGCGTGCTGCTGCTGCTCGACAACTGCGAGCCGGTCATCGGGGAGTGCGCCGAGCTCTGCCGCGACCTGCTGCGGGCCTGCCCGGGAGTGACGGTGCTGGCGACCAGCAGGGAGCCGCTGCGGGTGCCGGGCGAGACGCTGTGGCGGGTGCCGCCGCTGTCGGTGGGCGAGCCGGTGGAGGGCGTCGAGAGCGAGGCGGTGCGGCTGTTCGTGGCCAGGGCCACGGCGGCGCGGCCCGGCTTCGAGCTGACCGGGGAGACGCGGCCGCTGGTGGGGGAGCTGTGCCGGGCGCTCGACGGGCTGCCGCTGGCGATCGAGCTGGCCGCCGCCATGGTCCGGGTGTTGTCCGTGGGGCAGCTCGTCGAGCGGCTGGACGACCGGTTCAGGCTGCTGGCGGGCGGCGCCCGCACGGCTCCGGCGCGGCACCGTACGCTCAGGGCGGCGGTGGACTGGAGCTACCGGCTGCTCAGCCCGCAGGAGCGGCTGCTGCTGCGCCGTACGGCCGCCTTCCGCTCCTCCTGGACGCTGGACCTGGCCGAATGGGTCTGCGCGGGCCCCGGGCTCGCGGAGGAGGAGGTGCTGCCCCGGCTCTGCGACCTGGTGGACAAGTCGCTGGTCGTGCTCGACGGCGAGGTGGCGGGGCACGCGCGTTACCGGCTGCTGGAGACCGTCCGCGAGTACGCGCTGGAGCAGCTCGCCGAGTCCGGCGAGGAGGCCGAGCTGCGCCGCCGCCACCTGACGGCGCTGGCCGGGCTGGCCGCCAGGTTCAAGGAGTCGCTGGCCCCGGGGGTGCGCACGTCGTGGCCGGTGGTCGAGCGCTACGTCAACCTCTTCGACGGCCTCAAGGCCGAGGTGAACTCCGCCTGCGACTGGTCGATCGCCATCGGCATGCCGGACACCGCGCTCACCCTGCTGACCGACATCCGCTTCCTGCTGATCGGCAGCGGCCGCAAGCTCGACTCGACCGACCGGCTCGACCGGCTGCTCGCCCTCGACGCCCCCCAGGTGCCGCAGGGGCTGCGCGGGCGGGCCACGATCGTGCGCGGGGAGCTGGCGCTGGCCGCGGGCGACTTCGAGCCGGCGCTGCGGCACGTACGCGCCGGGCTGGAGCTGTGCTCGGCCGCCGAGGACGTGTACGGCACCGCCCTCGGCACGATCGCGCTGGCCCAGCTCACCGGCGAGCAGTCGGCGATCGACCGGGCGCTCGGCACGGCCAGGCAGTCGGGCGATCTCGTCCTGGAGTCGCTGGCCCAGGCCACGAGGGCACGCTACGGCCTGCACCAGGGCCGCCTGCACGAGGCGCAGCGCGCCTACCAGGAGGTGCTGTCGATCAGCGAGGAGCTCGACAACCACTACGGCCAGACCTTCGGCCACATCGGCCTGGCGCAGGTGGCCAGGCGCTCGGGCGACCTCGGCACCGCCAGGCGGCACTACGAGTCGGGGCTGAGCCTGCTCAAGCACGTGGACGCCAGGCAGCAGATCGTGAGCTGCCTGGCAGGGCTCGGCCGGGTGGCGCTGGACGAGGGCGACCTGGCCGAGGCCAGGGTCAGGCTGACCGAGGCGCTGGTGCTCAGCCGCGACGCGGGCCTGCGGGCCGGCATCGCCCGCCGGCTGGACGCGTGGGCCGCGCTGGTCACGGCCGAGGGCGACCACCGGCGCGCGGTCCTGCTGGTGGCGGCGGCGGTGACGCTGGGCGGGCGGCAGCCGGACGCCCGCACCGAGGACGTGCTGCGCCCGGCCCGCGAGAGCCTCGGCGAGGCCGTCGCCGGCGTGTTGTGGGCGGAGGGCACCCGGTTCACCGCCGACCAGGCCGTGGCCTGCGCGCTCGAAGGTGACCTGCCCCAGGCGCCGGTCGTGCCGGTCGCGCCGGTCCGCCAGGACAGCAGGCTCACGGCCAGGGAGCAGGAGATCGCCGAGCTGGTCGCCAGGGGGCTCAGCAACCGGGGGATCGCCGACGAGCTCGTCATCAGCCCGGCGACCGTGGCCAGGCACGTGGCCAACATCCTGGCGAAGCTGGGGTTCGCCACGCGTACACAGATCGCCGCATGGGTGATCGGCAGTCGCTGAGCGTTTCTACACATCGCGCGTACATCGTCGAATGGCCATGTCAGCGCATGTGCGGGAGCCGTGTGCACGCCTAACGTTCGTTACGTGATCGACCGCACCGCGCGTTCCTCGCCCCTCGCGACGGGGGCGCCACGGCCGATCGGTCGGGGACGTCACGCGTCCGCATGGGGCTGGGCCTTCTCGGAGGGGTGGGGGTCCTGCTCCGGACGTGTGACAGCGGGCTCGAGTCGCGCAGGGCTCGGGCCCGCCCACCTCGCGAAGGGAGTGCACGGCACCGGCCGGGGAATGCACAGCGGCCTACATACATCGGTGGATGCTCCGGCAGCCCCGGCAGCCGTACGTTGGCGGGCATGAGACCCACCGCCTCGACCACCGGCACCGTGATCCATGAAGTGTTCCGCCGGGCCTACGAGCGCGGTGACCGTCCCGCCCTCATCGACCTGCGCGGTGGCCACGTCTACGGCTATCGCCGGCTGGTGACCGAGGTGACCAGGGCGGCTTCCGGGCTCGTGCGCAGGGGCGCCCGGCGTGACCAGGTGGTGGGCGTCCACGTGTCCACGGTGGGCGCCCAGACGCTGGCCGTGCACACGGTGCTGGCCGCGGGCGGGGTGGCGGCGCCGGTCGATCGGGGGCTGGGCGCGTACGAGATGGCGGCGTGGCTGCGGGAGTGCGACGCGCGGGTCCTGATCACCACGCCGGATCTGGCGGAGACGGCGACCCTGGCGGCGGAGGAGTCGCGGGTGCGCCAGGTCGTGTCGCTGGGGCCGGCGCTCGACACGATCGACTTCCGCTGCCTGCTCTCGCTGGAGCCCACCGCGCTGCCCGCGCTCGACGCCAAGCGCCAGCTCGCCGTGCTGCTCGCCGACGGCGCCCGCCTGTCCCACGCGGACCTGATGGCCAGGATGGCGGCGCTCGACCTCCCGGTACGCCTGGCCGAGACGGACGTGGTGCTGACCACGTGGCTGCCGGACGGCGGCTGCGGCCTGCTCGCTCTGGTCGGGCTCGGCGTGTCGAAGGGCGCGCTGGTGGTGGCCGCGGACGGCGCCGATCTCGCCGGCACCGCCCACGACTTCGGCGTCACGGTCGTGACGGGCGCCGACGGCACGCTGGAGCGCGTCGGCTGAGCTCGCCCGTTCGAGAGCGCTCTCTCGAATATGCGGAGCTGTTACCGCCCATCCCTTGACGACGCGCGGCCCGAAGTGGGTTGATAGCCGTTGTTGACAACGTTGTCAAATCACCAACTTCGGGGGATTTCGAAGGGATGGTGTGGAATGCGACGGTGGTTAGCGGCCGTATCGATCACGATGGCGAGCGTGCTCGGCCTTGCGGCCTGCGGAGGCGGTGGCGGAGGACAGGCCACCCAGGCACCCGCCGCGAGCGGCGGCGGGAAACAGCAGGTTGAGGTCTTCTCCTGGTGGACGGGTCCGGGTGAGGCCGACGGCCTGCAGGCGATGAGGAAGATCTTCGAGGAACAGAACCCGAACCTCACCTTCTTCGACGCGGCGGTGGCCGGCGGCTCCGGCGACAAGGCCAAGGCGCTGTTGCAGTCGAAGCTCCAGGCGAACACCCCGCCCGACACCTTCCAGGGCCACGCGGGCGCCGAGCTGCAGGGCTACATCAAGGCAGGCAACCTGGAGGACCTCACCCCGCTCTACGACGAGCTCAAGCTCAAGGACGTCTTCCCCGCCCAGCTCGTCGAGCAGATCAGCGTCGACGGCAAGATCTACTCCGTGCCGGTGAACATCCACCGCTCGAACGTTCTGTGGTTCAACCCCGCCGTGCTCAAGGAGGCCGGGGTCGCCGCCGCGCCGAAGACGATCGAGGAGTTCATCGCGGCACTGGAGAAGGTCAAGGCCAAGGGCAAGATCCCGCTGTCGATCGGGTCGGAGTGGACGGTCACCCACCTGATGGAGAGCGTCCTGCTCGGCACGCTCGGCGCCGACGCGTACAACGCCCTGTTCAAGCCGGGCGCCGACTGGAACAGCGCGCAGGTGACCACGGCGCTGAACAACTTCGCCAAGATCATGGAGTACGCGGGCGACCCGCAGGACGACTGGCAGCCCGCGGCCAAGCAGGTGGCCGACGGCCAGGCGGCGTTCAACATCATGGGCGACTGGGCGTACGGCTACTTCCACAACCCGCCGGAGGGCGGCCTGGGCAAGCAGTCGAAGACGGACTTCGACTGGGCGCCCGCGCCGGGCACCGAGGGCACGTACCTGTGGCTGTCCGACAGCTTCACCCTGCCCAAGGGCGCGAAGAACCGTGACGGGGCGATGGCCTGGCTGAAGGTCGCGGCCAGCAAGGAGGGCCAGGACGCCTTCAACCCGAAGAAGGGCTCCATCCCCGCCCGCAAGGACGCCGACCAGTCGCTCTACACCGACTACCTGGCCGACGCGCTGAAGGACTGGTCGAGCAACAAGCTCGCCGGGTCGATCCAGCACGGCGTCGCGGTGAACCAGCCGTGGCTGGCCGCGATCAACGAGGCGGTCGGGCTCTACATCGGCAGCAAGGACGTCAAGGGCTTGCAGCAGGGGCTGGCCGACGCGGCCACGGCCAACGCCCAGTAATCCGGCAAACGGGGGACGGCCGCGGCCGTCCCCCGGGAGGGAAAGGCTTGTGAGGCGGGCACGCACGTGGCTGCCCGGACTGCTCCTCGTCGCGCCGTCGATCATCCTGATCGGCGTGTTCGTGTACGGCATGCTCGGCTGGAACTTCAGGGTCGCCATGACCGACCAGCACGACGCGGTGTCCGAGGGGGAGTTCGTCGGGCTGCAGAACTTCATCGACATCTGGGACCAGCAGCGGTGGCACCTCTCGGTGAATCACGCCATCGTGTTCACGATCGTGTTCGTGGTGGGCGCGCTGGTGCTCGGGTGGTTGCTGGCGTTCCTCATGGAGAAGGGGATCAGGGGCGAGGGGACGTTCCGGGCGATCTATCTCTTCCCGATGGCCATCTCGTTCGTGGCGACCGGCATCGTGTGGCGGTGGCTGATGAACTCGGGCACGGGCGAGCGGGCGGTCGGGCTGAACCGGCTCTTCGACTGGATCGGGCTGCCGCAGTGGCAGTGGTTCCGGGATCCGGACTGGGGGATGGCGGCGATGGCGCTGCCGGCTATCTGGCAGATGTCCGGATATGTCATGGCACTCTTCCTGGCCGGTTTCCGGGGGGTGCCCGAGGAGCTGCGGGAGGCCGCGCGGGTGGACGGCTGCACCGAGTGGGGCGTCTACCGGCACGTCGTGCTGCCGCTGCTCCGGCCGGTCACCCTCTCCGCGCTGATCATCCTGGGGCACATCTCGCTCAAGGTGTTCGACCTGATCGTGGCGGTGTCCGGCAAGCAGATCATCACCGACGTGCCGGCGGTGTTCATGTGGGTGGCGGTGTTCGACTCCAACGACCCGGCCAAGGGGGCCACGATCGCCTCGTACATCGTGCTCAGTGTGGCGATCTTCGTGATCCCGTACCTGATCTGGTCGGTGCGTAAGGAGCGGCGCTCATGACGGCGGTGGCGGGGCGTAGGGCGGCCGTCTTCGGGTGGGCCAGGTTCGGGCTGCTCGTGCTCTTCGTGGTGGTCTTCCTGATCCCCATCTACGTGCTGCTCGTCACCAGCTTCAAGCCGCTCACCGAGGCCGACCCGAGCCAGGCGTGGAACCTGCCGCAGACCTGGACGACCGAGGCGTGGCGGGTGGCCTGGGAGAAGCTCGCCCCCGGCCTGTGGAACAGCGTGCTGCTCGCCGTCCCCGGGTCGCTGCTGTCGTGCGCGCTGGGCTCCATGAACGGGTACGTGCTGTCCAAGTGGCGCTTTCCCGGGGCGGACGTGCTGTTCACGCTGTTCCTGTTCGGGATGTTCATCCCGTACCAGGGGGTGATGATCCCGCTGGTGCAGCTCCTGGTGTCGATCGACCAGTTCGCCGGGTTGCAGGGGGTGTTCTACGGCGGCATTCCCGGGTTGGTGCTGGCGCACGTCGTCTACGGCATCCCGATCTGCACGCTGATCTTCCGCAACTACTACGTGACGATCCCGGACGAGCTGATCGAGGCTTCGCGGGTGGACGGGGCGGGGATGTTGCGGGCGTACTGGTCGGTGGTGCTGCCCGTGTCGGGGCCCGCCATCGCCGTGGTGATCATCTGGCAGTTCACCTCGCTCTGGAACGACTTCCTGTTCGCCGTCTTCCTGACCGGGCCGACGAGCTGGCCCACGACCGTGATGCTGAACAACATCGCGGGCGCGCAGGCCACCCCGTACAGCCAGCAGATGGCGGCGGCGATCCTCGCGTCCATCCCGACGATGCTGATCTACGTCCTGCTGGGCCGGTTCTTCATGCGCGGGCTCATGGCCGGAGCACTCAAGGGGTAGCCCTCACGGATTGGCCACGTGTGCCAGGGGCTCGCCGCGTACGTAGCGGGCCACGTCGGCGGCCACGATCGCGGCGGCCTTCATCGCCGTCTCCTTGCTGGCGCCCGCCAGGTGCGGGGTCATGACCAGGTTCGGCGTCGTGAGCAGGCGTGAGCCCTGGGGGATCGGCTCCTCGGGGAAGACGTCCATCGCGGCGCCGAACAGGTGGCCGGAGTCGAGCGCGTCGCACAGGGCGTCGTAGTCGAGCAGCGCGCCCCTGGCGCAGTTGACCAGGACCGAGCCCTCCGGCATGGCGGCGAGCTCGGCGGCGCCGATCAGGCCGGCGGTCTCCGGGGTGGCGCGGGCGTGCAGGGAGACGAAGAGGGACCGTTCGAGCAGCTCGGGCAGCCCGACGCCGTTCGGCGCGTCCACGTACGGGTCGTGGACGAGGACGTTCGCGCCGAAGCCCGCCAGCATGCGGGCCACGCGGCGGCCGATCGCGCCGTAGCCGACCAAGCCGACCGTGTTGCCCTCCAGTTCGGGGCCGACGTGGTCGTACATGTAGTAGTCGCCGCGCCACACGCCCGCCGCCAGGTCGGCGTGCGTGCGGGGGATGCGGCGGGTGGCGGCCAGCAGCATGGCCAGGGTGTGCTCGGCGGTCGCCACCGCGTTGCGGCCCGGCGCGAACGTCACCGCCACCCCGGCCCGCGCGGCGGCCTCCAGGTTGGCGTTGACCGGGCCGCCCCTGCTCACGCAGAACAGCCGCAGGTCGGGCGAGGCGTCCAGGACACGCTTGGTGAGCGGGGCCATCTGGGTCACGCACACCTCGACGCCGCGCAGCGCCTCGATCAGCTCCTCCTCCACGTCGGAGGCCTCGTCCACCTCGCCCACCCGGCCGAACGGCACCACCGGCCACGGCAGCGTCAGCTCGCGGATGTCCACCTCTCCGGGGACCGCGTGCCGGATGGCGTCGATGAGCAGGCGGTTCTGGACGAAGTGATCGCCCGCGGCAAGGACTCGGATGGTCAACGAACGGCTCCAATCGGGGAGTTGTACTGCAGCATCGCCACCTGCCCGTCGCGGAGGCGCAGCTCGGTCAGGGCGCAGTTGTCCAGGCGCGGGAACAGCCGGCGGTACTCGCCGAGCGGCACCCCGATGAGCCGGCACAGGGCCAGCCTGATGGCGGTCGTGTGCGCCACCACCAGCACGCGGCCGCCGGGGTGTGCGGCCGCGATGTCGTGCAGCGCGGCGACGAAGCGGTCGGCGGCCCGGTGCGGGTCCTCGCCCCCGGGGAGGGGGTGGGCGGCGGGGTCGGCCTCGAACGCGGCGCGGGCCTCGGGGAAGCGGGCCTTCATCTCGGCCGAGGTGAGGCCGTCACCCTGACCGAAGTCCAGCTCCCGCAGCCGCTCATCGACCTGTACCGCCGGCCCCGCCTCGGCGGCGGTCGGGATCGCGGTGCGGGAGGCGGGTGGAGCGGCCTTGGCGGCGGCGGTTTCGGCGGTGATGCGGGCGCGGCTGAGGGGGGAGGCCCAGATCGCCGCCAGGCCCGCTCCCGCCGCCCAGTCTGCCAACCGCGCGGCCTGGGCGAGGCCGCGCGGGGTCAGCTCGACGTCGGTGATCCCGGCGTAGCGGTTCTCGGCGTGCCAGACGGTCTCGCCGTGGCGGACGAGCACGAGGTCGGTCATCGGGTGGTGGTCCTCTCGCGGGCGTGTGCGGCGGCGGTCGCGTCGAGCCAGCCGCGCCGTTCCAGCTCGGCGACGAACCGCAGGTACGGCTCGCGCAGGTCGGTCCCCGACGGCTCGACGACCGCGCTGGTCCTGATCATCCTCGCCGGGTCGCCGCCCGCCAGGACGGCCATGCCCAGCGCGGGCTCGGCGTTCTCCCGCAGCGTCACGGGCCGCTCCAGGACGTCGGCCCTGAGCCGGGTCCAGTACGCGCTCCGGGTGGCGCCACCGGTCAGGACGAGCTCGCCGTCCACGGGGGCGCCGAGGAGGTCGAGGTAGTCGAAGCACAGGCGCTCGACGAAGGCCGCCCCGAGCAGGATGGCGGCGTACCGCTCGACGTCGTCGGCCGGCTCGCCGAGCGTGAAGCCCTCGGCGCCGGGCGCGTCGAACGGGAACCGCTCCCCCCGCGACACGAGCGGATAGGTCACGACGGGGGGTGTGCGATCCGGGAGCGGCGCGAGCGCGTCAGGCGGGCGGCGCGTGCCGGGGCCGTAGCGGGCCGCCGCCTCGGCGCTCAGGGCGTCGAGGTCGCGTCCGGGCAGGTCGCGGGTCAGCGCGCCGGCCCCCGTGCTCGACGCGCCGCCCGGCAGCCATGACCCGTCCGGAGCGCGGTGCGAGTACACGACGCCCAGCGGGTCGTGGATCAGCTCCTTCGTCACGCCCTTCAGCACGAGCGTCGTGCCCAGCACCGAGTTCCAGCTCCCCGGCCGCAGGGCTCCGGCGCCGAGCTGGGCCGCGCAGCCGTCCGTGGTGCCGGCGATCACCGGGGTGCCGGCCGGAAGGCCGGTCGCCTCGGCCGCCTCGGCGCACACCACGCCCAGCCAGGTGCCGGGCCGCACGACCTCGGGCAACATCGCGCCGGGAACGCCCAGCGCGTCGAACACCTCCAGCGGCCAGCGCTCCTCGATGAGGTCCACGCCGGTCTTGAGCGCGTTGCTCAGGTCGGTCGCGACGGCGTGCCCGGTCAGGCGCCGGTTGACGAAGTCGCTCTGGTGGGCGAGCCGGGCCCCGGCGGGCGCGTCGCGCAGCAGCCACAGCAGCTTCGGCAGCGCCCAGTTCGGCTGCATGCGCCGGTAGCCGAGACGCTCCCACACCGGCGCGCCCACCTCGTTGGCGAGCGAGGCGTCGGCGCGGCGGTCGTCGTACATGAGGGCGGGCGTCAGCGGGCGGCCCGAGGCGTCCGCGAGCAGGATCGTTCCAGAGGTCGCGGCCACCGCCACGCCCTCGACGGGCCCGGAGACCGAGCTCACCGCCTCGCGGGTGGCGGCGGCCAGCTCGCGCCACCACTGCTCGGGGTCCTGCTCGTGCCGGGGCCCGTCGCGGTGGCTGGTGAGCGGCCGGCTGCCGGTGCCGAGCACCCGGCCGTCGCCCGCGACGGCCATGGCCCGCACGCTCTGCGTCCCGAGATCGATGCCGACCCACGCGCTCATGTACGGCTCCGCAGCTCGCCCAGCAGCGGCCACGAGCGGGCGGTGTCGCCGCGCAGCGTGCGGAAGTCCGCGTAGAGCCGGTCGTAGAAGGCCCGGCGGGCGGGGTCGGGCTCGACGGCGTCGCGCAGTCGTACGTGCTCGGCCGCGGCCGCGGCGACGGACGGCGCGGCGCCCGTGGCGGCCAGCCCCACCAGGTACGCCCCCCGCGCCCCCACTTCGGCGTCGGCCGGGCGCCGCACGGGCAGCCCGGTGACGTCGGCGATCAGCGCGAGCCAGGTGGCGCTGGCCGAGCCGCCGCCGCAGACGCGCAGCTCGGTCGGCGCGGCCCCGGTGGCCTCCAGGCAGTCGCGGATGACCATCGTGAGCCCTTCGAGCACCGCCCTGGCCACGTCCGCGCGGCCGTGCTCGAACGACATGCCCAGCAGCGCCCCGCTGGCCAGCGGGTCGGAGAACGGCGCCCGCTCGCCCGCCGGCGACAGGTACGGCAGGAACGCCAGCCCGCCCGCCCCCGGCCGGCTCGACCTGGCCAGCTCGCCCAGCTCGTCGGGCTCCGAGAGCCCCAGCAGCCGGCACGTCCACTGCACCACCTCGGTCCCGGCGAACGTCGGGAACGCCCGCAGGTAGCCGCCGGGCAGCGCGATCGTGATGCCGATCGGCTCGCCGTCCAGGTCGGGGGAGCCGACGACGACCTCGGTGCAGAGCGTCGTGCCGAGGATGCCGCACGCCTGCCCCGGCTGCACCGCCCCCGCGCCGAGCGCGGTCGAGGCGATGTCGTACGGGGCCATCACGACCGGCGTGCCGGCGGCCAGCCCGAGCGCGGCGGCGGCCCCGGCGGTGAGCCCGGCGACGGGGCAGGGCCGGACCTGGGGCAGCAGCCGCTCGGCCCAGGTCAGCCCGAACATGGACAGCAGCTCCGGCGCGTACGCCCGCGCCCGCAGGTCCATGAACGGCGCCGACGCGTCGGACTCGTCGGCCACCTGCTCCCCGGTCATCCGGGAGAAGATCCACCCGCCGCAGGTCAGCATGGTGCTCGACCGCGCCAGCCGCCCGGGCCCGTGCTCGCCCAGCCAGGCCAGTACGGCATGCGGCAGCCCGGACGCCGCCGAGGAGCCGTTGATCCGGAACGCCTCGGCGGCCAGCCCGTCGCGGGTCCACCTGTCCACGATGGAGGCGGCCCTGGCGTCGTTCCAGAGGATGGCGGGCCCGGTGGGCTCGCCATCGGCGTCCACCAGCCAGCAGCCGTCGCCCTGCGCGGTGATCGCGACGAGGTCGGCGCCGCCGACCCGGGCGGCGACCTCGCGCACGGTGGCGGCGACGGCGTCCCAGACGGCGTGCATGTCCTGCTCGGCGTGGCCGGGCGCGGGCCTGGTGACGACGGTCCCGCGCCTGGCCACGGCCGCTTCGGCGCCGGTGGAGTCGTACCCGACGGCCTTGATGACCGTGGTGCCCGCGTCCACGCAGATGATCGCCATCAGGCCCTGCCGTGGGAGGTCCTGGACCGGCGCGACACGGAGTCGACGATGACGGCGAGCAGCAGCACCGCCCCGGTGACCACGAACCGGATCGAGGAGTCGAGGTTGAGCAGGGTCAGGCCGCTGGAGATGGACTGGATCACGATGATGCCGAGCAGCGCGCCGAACGCGGTGCCGCGCCCGCCGAACAGGCTGGTGCCGCCGATCACGGCCGCCGCGATGGCGTTGAGGTTGACGTCGCCCGCGCCGCTGCTCTGGTTGGCCGCCGCCAGCCGGGCCGCGGCCAGGATGCCGCCGACCGCGGCGAACGTTGAGCAGAGCACGAAGACGGAGGTGTAGATCGCCCTGACGTTGATGCCCGCCCGGCGCGCGGCCTCCACGTTGCCGCCCACGGCGTAGACGGCGCGGCCCCACTTCGTCCGCGACAGCAGGTAGTGCATGATCAGCACCAGCGCCACGAAGAAGACGAACATCCAGCCCACGCCGCGCGTCTGCCCGAGGTACCAGACCACGAACGCCAGCACCGCCAGCAGCGCCACGCTCCTGACGGCCAGCGTGGAGACGCCGCGGGCCGACAGCCCGGCGCGGCGCCGCTCCCGCGCGTGCAGGTACCCGCTGGCGAACAGCCAGCCGGCCGCGATCACGGCGAACGTGTACGACAGCCACGCCGGTACGAAGTCGAGCTGGGCGAAGTTCACCAGCCCCGAGTCGAACGGCAGGTTGATCGAGCCCTTGGTGCCCAGCACGTAGAGCTGGAGCCCGAGGAAGGCCAGCAGCCCGGCCAGCGTGATGACGAAGCTGGGCACGCCGAACCGGTTGAAGAGCTGCCCGTACAGCCAGCCGACGACCGCGCCCATGAGCACCGACGCCAGGATGGCCAGCCAGACCGGCAGCCCCTCGCTCACGAACAGCACCGCCAGCACCGCCCCCGAAAGGCCGCTGACGGAGCCGACGGACAGGTCGATCTGGCCGACGAGCAGCACGCAGACGATGCCGAGCGCGATGACGCCGACGGCGGCGGACTCCAGGGTGAGGTTCACCAGGTTCGCGCTGGACAGGAAGATCGGGTTCAGGATCTGGAACACCGACCAGATGACGATGAGCCCCACCACGACGGGGATGACGCCCAGGTCGCCGCCGCGGGCCCGCTCGACCACGTCGGTCAGCGCGCCGCGCAGCCCGTCCCGGCTCTGCAGCCGCTCGTCCTGGCGGTCGGTCGCCGTTGTCGTCACGACCTCGGTCCTTTCTGGGCACGCCGGGACACCACGTTGTCGGTGGCGCCGGTGATGGCGGCGACGAGGTCCTCGGTGGAGACGCTGCCCACGTCGAAGAGCCCGTTGTTGCGGCCGAGCCGCAGCACCGCGACGGTGTCGGCGACGGCCTTCACGTCCGCCATGTTGTGGCTGATCATGATGACGCCCAGGCCGTTCTCGCGCAGCCGCTCGACGAGGTTGAGCACCTCGGCCGTCTGCGCCACGCCGAGCGCGGCGGTGGGCTCGTCCAGGATGATGACCTTCGGGTCGCCGAGCAGCGACCTGGCGATGGCCACCGTCTGCCTCTGGCCGCCCGACAGCGCCGCCACCGGCACCCGTACGCTGGGGATCTTGGCGGAGAGCTGGCGGAGCAGCTCCCACGAGCGGGTCTCCATCGCCACGTCGTTCAGCCGCAGGGGGCGGATCTCCTGGCCGAGGAACAGGTTCTGGATGACGTTGAGGTTCTCGCAGAGCGCCAGGTCCTGGAAGACGGTGGCGATGCCCAGCTTGTGGGCGGCGGCCGGGGTGGGGATGTCCACCTCGCGGCCCTCGAACGTGATCGTGCCGCCGTCCGGCGGGTGCACCCCGGAGAGGATCTTGACCAGCGTCGACTTGCCCGCGCCGTTGTCGCCCACGATGGCGACGACCTGGCCGGCCGCGACATCGAGCTCGATGTCGGTGAGCGCGGCCACGGCGCCGAAGGTCTTGCTGATCCCGCGCAGGGACAGGACGGTCATCACTTGATCCCGAGCTCTTCGCAGCCCTTGGCGTACTCTCCGGTGCAGACGTCGGCGGCCTTCATGATGCCGCTGTCGAACAGCACTTCCTTGATGTTCTCCTTGGTCACGACCGTGGGGACGAACAGCTCGGACGGCGTGTTGTAGAGCTGGGTCTTGCCGGCGGGCTTCTTGCCCTGCATGAACTCCCAGGCCACGTTGGCCGACGCCTCGGCGACGATCTTGATGGGCTTGGAGATCGTGTTGTACTGGTCGCCCGAGACGATGCGCTGGGCGGCGGCCACCTCGGCGTCGTTGCCGGTGACCGGCGGCACCTTCACCCCGGCGGCCTTGAACGCGGCGATCGTGCCGCCGCCGGTGCCGTCGTTGGCCGCGACCACGCCGACGATCTGGTCCTTGAACTGGGTGATCTGGCCGCTGACCCAGGTCTGCGCCTTCTCCGGCTGCCAGTCGGGGGTGTCGTACTCGGCCAGCAGCTTGAACCCGCTCGGGTCCACCGCGCTGTGGATGCCCTTCTTGATCAGCCCGGCCGCCGCGTCCGTGGGCGAGCCGTTGACCTGGAGGATGCCGCCCTCGGCGTTCTCCGCCTTGAGGTGGTCGACCAGCGACTGGGCGATCAGCGAGCCGATCTTCTCGTTGTCGAAGGAGATGTAGTAGTCGGCCGGGGTGGCCGGGATGGGCCGGTCGTAGGCGATGATCGGCACCTGCTGCGCCTGCGCGGACTTGACGATGGTGGCCGCGGCGGCGGAGTCGACCGGGTCGATCACGATGGCCTTGACGCCCTGGGCGAGCGCGGAGTTGGCCTGTTGCTGCTGCTTGGCGGCGTCGGAGTCGGCGTTCTGGTAGATGACCTCGCAGGTCGGGCAGAGCTGCTTCATTTTGGCCTCGAACAGCGGCTTGTCCTGCAGCTCGTACCGGGTGGAGGCGAGGTCGGGCATGAGGAAGGCGACCTTGGCGTTCTGCACGCCGCCGTCGCCACCGGCGGTGCCCCCGCCTGCGTCCGAGCCTGAGCCGCAGGCCGCCAGCACGGAGCCTGCGAGCACTGCCACTGCGGCGAACGCGGAGGTCCGCATCTGAGCTCTGTTCACGGGTTTCTTCCTCACTTACGCCGGGTCTGAACGCAACCTGCCCCCGACACAGGGAACGCCTTCACGCGAGCGCACACCCTGTGGTGCGGCTCACGTTAGCGCGCGTTCAGAAACTTTGTCCAGCAAAAGTGTTCAGAGTTGGTGGGCGGCTGCCAGCAGGCCCTCCGCGGTCGGCGTGTCCGTGACGAGCTGGTTGAAGTAGCCGCCCTTCGCGCCGGCCACGATCGAGAGCACCTTCTCCGCGCCGACCGCCACGGCGATCGTGTGCGGGATGCGGCGCAGCTCCTCCGGCTTCGCGGCCACCAGCCGCTCGCTGCCCGGGTAGGTGACGGCGGCGCCGTCGCGGTCGTAGGTGCGCATGCACACGTCGCCCACCGCCTGGCGCAGGCCCTCGGCGTCGCGGGGCATCAGGGACGGCACCATCTGCCTGGTCAGCGGGGGTGAGCCGACGCCCACCACCGCGCACTTGGCGTGCGCCCACAGGTCCATCACGCGGCGCACGGACGGCTCGTGCTGGAGCGAGTAGAACAGCTCCGGGCCCGGCAGCGCGGGCGCGTAGAGGTAGGCGGGCACGCCGCCGATGCGCTCGGCCAGGATGCGGGTGGTCTCGTTGGTCTGGAACCAGGGCTGCGGCTCCTCCTGGCCGCCCACGGCGGGCGCGATCGTGACGCCCGGGTAGTGGCCGAGGCCCTCGCGGGCGCACTCGTACACCGTGGTGCCGGAGGAGACCAGCACGACGTCGCCGGACTCCAGGCCGACGGTGGCCAGCGCGCGGGCCACCCCTGGGGCCAGCCACGGGCCCAGCGCGGGGCCGCTGACCTTGGGGACCAGGTGGACGCGGTCCAGGCCGAGCGCCCGCGCCACCTCGGCGGCCAGCGGGCCGTCGCCGAGCGCGGCCGGGCGGTGCACCCTGATCTCGACGATGCCCTGCTTGCGGGCCTCGGTGAGCAGCCGGCTCACGGTCGCCCTGCTGACGCCCAGGCGTTTGGCGATGTCGCCCTGGGTGGCGTCCTCCAGGTAGTACTGCTGGGCCGCCGCGTACATCAGCTCGTGCGGGAACCTGGCCTGAGCCTCGGGTGCGACGTCGGCGGCATTCATTCGCGCGCTCCTGGTTGCGGTGCGTGAACATTTTTGCAGAACTGATGCGCAACAACTATAGCTTCGTGCTTCCCGGAGCACAGGCTAGCCGTTGAGCAAGGCGTCGCCGAGAGGCGTGCGCGCGTACAACACGCTGCGGCCCGTACGCGTGCCCGTGATCAGCCCCGTCCTGCGCAGCGCCGCGATGTGCTCGCCCGCGGTGCCCACGCTCTGCCCGAGCAGGGCGGCGAGCTGGGTGGTGGTGGCGGGCTCGGCCAGCTCGGCCAGGATGCGGGCCCGGCTGCGGCCGATCAGCGCGGCCAGGTCCCGCGGCGGCGGGGCGGGCGCCGCCGCGATGCCCCTGGCGGGATAGACCATCGCGTACGGCCAGTCGTCCTCCAGGTAGGTGCCGATGGTCTCCATGAACGCCGACGGAAGGAAGAGCAGCCCCTTGCCGCCGAGCCGGTGGGTGCCCGAGGAGCTCATCTCGATCTCGATCCGGCCGCCGGCCCGCCAGTGCACCTTCGGGCTGAGGTCCTCCAGCGCCGCCTGCCAGCCGTACGCGGCCAGCCGCCCGGCCCGGTAGGCCACGTCCCGCTGCAGGATCGCCCGCAGGCGCGGCCAGTCGTGGGCGAGGATCTCCGTCCACAGCGCCTCGTACGCGTCGGCGAACCGCGCCACCACCTCGGGCCCCAGCAGCAGCTGCCTGACCCAGCGGGCCACCGGGGGCCGCTTGGCCAGCACCCGCTCGACCTCCGCGTGCGCCTGCGCCGGCGGGGTCGCCCGCATGGCCGCCAGCTCCGCCTCGAACGGCACGTCCACGGCGGTCGGCGGTGGCGCGATGAAGTCGACGTTCGCGTCCCCCCTGTTGCCGCTGACCGCGCCGGCGGCCCGCAGCACGGGGTGGCGCCGCACCAGCTCCCGGTACGTCTCGCGCCACCGCGCCACCCACGGGCCGTGCGCGCCCGCCCGGTAGCGGCCCGTCAGCACCCACTGCGCGTGCATGGTCTCGATCAGGGGCGAGATCGCGAACCTGCTCGCCATCAGATCCTGCGGCACGACGTCGATCGTCACCAGCATCTTTCGGTTATATCCGAAGAAGTCGCTCCGGAGCAGGGGCCGGACCCAGCATCGTGAGCGTGAAGGGTGCGACGTTCGGCGAGGTGTTCGCCGTCAGGGAGTTCAAGGTGATCTTCGGCAGCTTCGTGCTGCTGATCGCCGGGGACGGGATCAAGATGCTCGCCCTGTCCGTGCTGGTGTACGAGCGGACCGGGTCGCCGGGGCTGTCGGCCGCGGCGTACATGGCCGGGTGGCTGCCGTTCTTCCTGGGCGGGCTGTTCCTGCTCTCCCTGGCCGACCGGCTGTCGCCGCGGGCGCTGATGATCGCGGGGGAGCTGATCAGGGCGGTCACCTGCCTGCTGCTCGCCTATGCCGGGCTGCCCGTGTGGGGCATGCTGGCGCTGGTGGTGGCCACGGGGCTGTTCTCGCCGGTGTTCTTCGCGGCGCGGGCGGCGATGTTGCCGGAAGTGCTGCCGGGTGACGCGTTCGTGCTGGGGCGGTCGGTCCTGAACGTGGCCTCGGCCGGGGCGCAGATCGTGGGGCTGGCCGCCGGGGGCACGTTCCTGACCTTCGCCGGGCCGCCGGGGGCGCTGGCCGTCACGGCCGGGCTGTCGGTGGTGGCGGCGCTGGTGCTGCGGTTCGGGCTGCCGTACCGGGCGGCCAGGAAGGCCGGTGACCAAGGGGCGGTGCGGCAGACGCTGCAGGTCAACCGGCGGCTGCTGGCCGACGGGCGGGTGCGGGGGCTGCTCCTGGCCGGTTGGCTGCCGTGCGTGTGCCTGGCGGGGGCGGAGGCCATGGTGGTGCCGTACCTGGGCGGGCAGGGGGAGGCCGGGGTGGTGCTCGCGGCGGCGGCCGGAGGGATGGCGGCCGGCGAGTTCGTGGTGGGGCGGTTCGCGGCGCCCGCGCTGCGGGAGCGGCTGTCGTTGCCGCTGGCGGTGCTGCTGGGGGTGCCGTGGCTGGGGTTCGCCGTCTCGCCGGGGATCGGCTGGGCGGCCGCGCTGGCGGCGGTGGGGGCGGCGGGGCTGGCGTACCAGCTCGGGTTGCAGCGGCGGTTCGTGGACGCGGTGCCCGAGGACGTGCGCGGACAGGCTTTCGGGCTGCAGTCGGCGGGGCTCATGACCGGGCAGGCGGTGGGGGCGGCGCTGATCGGAGGGCTGGGCGAGGTGATCGCGCCGGGGCAGGCCATCGCGGTGTCGGGCGCGGCGGGGATCCTGGTCGCGCTCGCGCTGGCCCGCGTGCTGCGTCCGGCGCCGGACCGGGTCGGGGCCTAGCCCGTTCCCCGGTCTTCCGGGGGGAGCTCGCCGGAGCCGCGGGGGATGAGCCGTACCGGGAGCTCGAGGTGCTCGGACGGGCCGCCGTCGCCGCGCAGGCGGCGGAACAGCAGCTCGGCCGAGACCCGCCCCATCCAGGACGGATCCTGAGCCACCACGCTCACCCCCGGACTGAGCAGGTCGGCCAGCTCGAAGTCGTCGAACCCGACCAGCGCCACCCGCCGCCCCTCCAGGGCCCGCAGGGTGGTCACGGTGTGGCGGCCGTTGCCGGTGAACAGCGCCGTCGGCGGGTCGTCCAGGGCGAACATGCGCGCCAGGTCCTCGCGGCCGGCCTCCATCGCGGGCGGCCGCATCGACACCAGCCGCTCGTCGAACAGCCCGCCCAGCTCCTCGCGGTAGCCGCGCAGCCGCTGGGCGGCGGTGAAGATGGCCGGGTCGTCGCCGAGGAAGGCGATCCGGCGATGGCCGTGCGTCATCAGGTGGCGGACCGCCTGCCTGGCCCCGCCCACGTTGTCGGTGAGCACGGTGTCCACGTCGATCCCCGCGCCCGGCGGCCGGTCGGCGAACACCACCGGCGTGCCCGCCTCCAGCTCCGGCCGCAGGTACGTGTGGTCGTCGCCGGCGGGCACCATGATCAGCCCGTCCACGCGGCGCGCGCAGAACGTCTCGACCAGCTCCCGCTCCCTGCCGGGCTCCTCCCCGGACGAGCCGCTCAGCAGCAGGCAGCCGTGGTCGATGACCACGCCCTCCACGGCCCGGCTCAGCCCGGAGTAGAACGGGTCGGCGACGTCCTCGATGACCAGCCCGATCGTGGCGGTCCTGCCCCTGCGCAGCACCCGAGCGCTCTCGTTGCGGCTGTAACCCAGCCGGTCGATGGCCGCGCGCACCCGCTCGGCGGTGGCGGGGTGCACGCCGGGCTCGCCGTTCACGACCCGCGAGACGGTCTTGAGCGCCACGCCCGCCGCCGAGGCGACGTCCTTCATCGTCGGTCTCACGCCTGGATCATGTCTCATGCGGGAGGGGCAGACAACGTTGTCAAGGCGTTGTGCGAGAGTGGTCCCCTATGTCGTTGAGATCCGCCTTGCTCGTGGCCGGGTTCGCCCTGGCCGCGCTCAACCTCCGCCCGGCCATCGCGGGCATCTCCCCCCTCCTCGACGAGATCATGAGCGACGTCGGCCTCTCGCCCGCGGGCGGCGGCGCGATCACCACGGTCATGGTGGTCTGCCTGGGCGTGTTCGGGCCGGTCACGCCGCTGCTCGCGCGGCGGATCGGGCTCGACCGCACGCTGATGGCGGGCCTGCTGGTCATCGCCGCGGGCGTCGCGCTGCGCGGCCTGGACGGCGCGCCCGTCCTCTACCTCGGCTCCGCCCTGGCCGCCACCGCCATCGCCGTCATGAACGTCTCCATGCCCGGCGTCGTCAAGCAGCACTTCCCCACCCGGGTCAACCTCCTGACCGGCGTCTACGTCTCCTGCGTGGTGGCCGGCGCCGCGGCCGCGTCCGCCCTGGTCATCCCGATCGAGCACGCCACCGGCTACGGCTGGCGCGGCGTCTCCGCCCTGCTCGCCGTGCCCGCCCTGCTCGCGGCGCTGCTCTGGCTCCCGCAGGCCCTGCGCAGGCAGCCGGCCGGGCAGAACGGGCCCCGGCCGTTCGGCACCGTGCTGCGCAGCCGCGTCACCTGGTACGTCACCGCCCTCATGGGCCTGCAGTCCCTGACCTTCTACGTCATGCTGGCCTGGCTGCCCACGATCTTCCTGGAGGCCGGACTGGCCGCCGACCAGGCCGGCTACCTGCTCAGCCTGACGAACGCGGTCCAGGTCGGCACCTCGCTGGCCGTCCCCGTCCTGGCCGGCCGGCGAGCCTCGCAGGTCCCGTACGTGGTCGGGGCCGGCGTGCTGACCGTGCTCGGCTACCTGGGCATGCTGCTGGCCCCGACGACCCTGCCGTGGCTGTGGATGATCGTTCTCGGCATCGGGCAGGGGGCCTCGTTCGCGCTGGCGCTGCTGATCATCGCGCTGCGCCCGTCCGATCCCGCAGAGGTGACGGCGCTGTCGGCCGTGGCGCAGTCCGTGGGATACGTGATCGCGGCACTCGGGCCGCTGCTGTTCGGGTTCCTGCGGCAGGTCTCGGGCGGGTGGACGGTGCCGCTGCTGGCCGGGCTGGGGGTGCTCGCCGGGCAGCTCGTGGCGGGCTGGTTCGCCGGGCGCCCTGCTACGTTGGGCAGAGTCGGCCCCTAGATCCTCCAGGAGTTGCAGCGTGCTGACCGAGACGCTCCAGCGGATGGCCGACGGGCGCGGCGGGGTGCTGGGGGTGGAGCCCGGCCTCGTCATCGAGCCCGACGAGAGCTGGACACCCGTGAGCGAGCTGCTGCGGGAGCCGTACGCGCTGCTCCGGCGGCTGGTGGACGAGACGGCCGCGCGCTGGAACGCGCCATGGCACGTCGGCGCGGCGCTGTTCTGGAAGACCTACGGCTACTGGCACACGCTGCCCATGGCGCTCGGGTGGGCGCTGGACGGGCGGGTGCCGGTCATGCGGCCGGCGGAGACGTACTTCAAGGTGTCCGGCGCCGGGGTGACGCTGGCGGCCACGCGCGTGAGCTGGGGCTCCGGCGCGGGCGCGATCCGCGAGTCGCTGGAGGAGTCGCAGCGGCCGCTGGTCGAGGTGATCGGCTCGCTGGCCAGGGTGGGCGAGCGCACGCTGTGGGGCTCCACGGCCGAGGCGATCGCGCAGCCGCTGACCTCGATCGTCCCCGGCGACTACATGAAGCTGCTGAAGGAGCTCGGGCCGCCGCTCGACGGGCTGGTGGAGCCCGCCGGCGACGGCTACTTCCGCAGGACCTGCTGCCTGTGGATCGCCCTGCCCGGCGTGGAGCCCTGCGGGAGCTGCTGCGTGCTCAGGCCACGGACCCGACCGGCTCGGGGCTGACCGCCGCCGCGCCCGCCGGCTCGGGGGCGACCGGCTCGGGGCCGCTGTCCATCGGCCGCAGCTCGTCGGCGTAGCTCACCGAGACCCGGCGCATGACTCCGGTGCCGTCGATCGAGTACTGGCCCAGCCGCCACAGCGGCGGCGAGTACGCGTGGATCGACACGCTGTGCTCCACCGCCCCGGTGAGCCGGTGGATGTGGTCGGGCCCGAACGAGAACGACTGCCCCTCGGGAACCACCGTCTCCAGGTGCTCGCCCCCGATGCGCGGGTTGCACTCCTTCAGCGCGCCCTGGACCACGTGCACGGCTCCCGAGGAGATGTCGTGGTCGTGCCAGCCCGTGTCGTCCTCGGGGCGCCAGCACAGCAGCCACACGTCCACGTACGCGTCGCGGTAGAGCGAGGCGTAGTGACGGCCGCCGTCGGCGGGGAAGTCCACCTGCTCGCGCCACTCCTCGGGGTGCGCGGCCAGCTCGTTCACCAGGTCGCGCAGCTCGCGCCGGTCGAGCACGCGCTCGGGAAGCCTGGCACAGGTGCCCCCGTCCTGGATCTGCTCAGTGTTCACGTACGAGTCTCCTTTCCGCTGATGAGGCGACGGGGGTTGACGACCTTGATGGCGTGGTCGGCGGCCGCGCCGAGGCCGGGTTCCGGTGCTGTGGCGTAGGGGGCGTCGGAGCCGTTGACGACGACGTCGATGCCCAGCTCGCGGACGATCGCGTCGATGGCGCGGGGGCCGTACGAGGAGGTCTCGACGAAGAAGCCCGGGTCGACCAGGCCGCGCCCGCCGCCGCCCCTGGCGATCAGGCGCTCGGAGTGCAGCGGCGCCAGCCCCGCGAGCAGCGCGAAGCAGACCCGCAGGCGCGGGTGCCTGGGGCGGACGACGGCGTGGAAGTAGTGCCACGACGCGTGCATCTGCTGCACGTACGGCACCAGGGCGGGCCACCACGGCGGCGTGGCGGGCGCGTGCGCGTGGCGCGGGAACGGCGGGGTGCCGATCGCGGGCCCGGCCGGGCCGGGATGCACGAACAGCGGCAGGTCGCGGCCGGTCAGCACCTCCAGCAGCTCGTCGTCGGGCGCGGCCGTGGCCGGGATCTGCAGCCCCGCGAACCCGCGGTCGAGATCCCTGGCCAGGCGGTCGGGGTCGGGCTCGCTGTGGCAGGTGGCCGCCCACGCCCCGTACGGCTCGCCCAGCGCCAGGGCGCCGTCGTGGTAGGCGTCGAGCAGCGGCCAGCACTCCTCGGGCGGCAGGAACTCGATGCCGAGCGGGCTCGACAGCGACACCAGCGCCAGCTCCAGCCCGGTGGTGTCGCGCCGCTCGTGATCGGCGGGATCCACCTCGTACGGCGGCTCGCCGTCGAGGACCAGCGTCCACCCGTCGAGGTACGGAGGCGTGTCGCGGGCGCGCAGGGCATCGACGAACGCGCTCGTCCACAGGTGCTGATGCACGTCCACGCTCACCGGCGGCCGCCTCCTTCCGCTATTTCCTACTCACAATACATGTAAACGCCCTGTGCTGCGACGTTCATGCTGTGAACCGTTTCAGTGATACGGTTCAGTGAACCGCTTCACAACGCCCTTGTCAACGGGTGCCGCTCGCGGAGGGCTGCCACGGGCCGGCGCGGCGCGGCGGCCCGCGGATTTCTTATGACGGCAAACCTGACAAATCGATGACAGGGAAACCGCTTCTGTCGGTCTCACGCAATAGGCTGGCGTAATGCCTCGCAAGAGAGCGACGATCCGTGAGGTGGCCCAGGCCACAGGCCTGTCCCCGGCGGCCGTCTCCTACGCGCTACGCGGCCTGCAGGTGTCGGAGGAGACCATGGAGCGGGTGCGCGCCGCCGCCGCCGAGCTCGGCTACGAGGCCGATCCCATCGCCAGGGCCTTGGCCAGCGGGCGCACCGGCATGATCGGCCTGCTGTGCGGCTCGCTGGAGGATCTCTGGCAGCAGTCCCTGGCGGTCGGCATCAGCAGGGGGCTGCGGGAGAAGGACCGCTACGCCCTCATCCTCGACGCGTTCGGCGACCCCGCCAGGGAGCGGGCCCTGGCCCAGCAGCTCCGCGACCAGCGGGTCGACGGCATGATCGTGCAGCCGATCGACCCGGCAGCCGCGTTCTGGCCCGAGCTGTGCGAGTCGCTGCCGGTGGTGGCGATCGGCGACTCGATCGCGGGCACGGCCGGCGAGGTCGTCTTCGACAACCGCAGCGGGGTGACGCTCGCCCTGGAGCACCTGCGCGCGCTCGGCCACCGCCGCGTCGCCGTGCTCACCTCCACCCAGGCCAGCACGCCCGACCGGCCCGCCGACGTGTACGTCACGGCCGAGGCCGACCGGCTGGAGCTGGACATCGAGGTCACCACCGCCCCTCTCGGGCTGGCAGGGGCCACCGCGGCCGCCCACGAGCTGCTCAGCGGCGACAAGCCGAGCGCCGTGTTCTGCTTCGCCGACTCGATCGCCTACGGCGTGTACGCGGCGGCGCAGGAGCTGGGGCTGTCGATCCCCGGCGACGTGTCCGTCATGGGCTACGACGATCACCCGATGTCGGGGCTGCTGTCACCGGGGCTCACCACCGTCGACTGGGACATCGACGGGATCGTGCGGGCGGCGGTGCGGCTCATCTCGGCGGCGGCCGACGGCGGGGCCCGGCGTCGGCGCGTCATGCAGAAGCCCACGCTCAGGGAGCGCGGCTCGGTGGCGCGGGTCCCCTGAGGCCCCGCTAGCCGGGTGACAGCGCGGCGCGGGAGTCCTCCAGGTCCGCCGTGAGGGGGCGGTCGGGGGCCGGGTCGTGCAGGGAGCGCATGGCGGCGGTGCGCTCGCAGGCCAGGACGAGCTCCAGGGGCTCCACGCAGCGCAGGGCGTGCCGGGCGGCCTGGGTGGCGAAACCCGCGTGGTCCTCCACGCCGCGCGAGATCGTCGCCGTGCCCGTGGTCACCGGGTTGGCGAGGTGGCGCAGGGTGGCCAGGGCGTCCTGGGCCACGTACTCGAGGATCAGCGCGCCCGAGGCGCCCGGCCGGTCGGCGAGGAACGGCAGGCGGCCGGTGTAGGCCGGGTCCATGAGCGTGGCCAGGCGGGCCGTGCTGAGCTGCGCCGTCTGCACGAGCGCGGCCCGCAGCGCGTCGAGCGCCAGTGCGACGGGGGCCGAGTGGAAGTTGCCGTTGTGCCAGGCGAGGGAGGCGGCGAAGAGCGGGTTCTCGGTGGCGGCGTTGAGGTCGGTCTCGATCGTGGTGACGGCCCTGCCGAGCGTGTCGAGGGCGGCGCCGTGCACCTGGGCGAAGGCGCGGAAGCCGTACGGGTCCTGGATGCGGATGGTGGGCTCGTGGGCGAGCTGGCCGCGCAGCCGGGCGGCCACGGCGGCCTGGCCCGGTTGCGGGCGGGCCTCCTGGACGACGGCGGCCAGCGGCTCGGGCGAGGCGTCCACGGCGGTGAACGACAGCACGGCCACGTCCATGGCCGCGTCGAGGAGATGGCCCAGGCGGTGACAGGCGAGGGCGGCGTCGGCGAGGGTGGCGGCGCCCGAGCTGATGAACGGCAGCGCGTCGTCCGAGGTGAGGGCGTGGCGAGGGCCGGGCGGGAGCGGTCCGGCGGAGGGTTCGTGGTGCCAGGGCAGCTCGCCCAGGAGGCACAGCGCCGTGGTGGCCAGGGCGGTCAGGTCGCCGGTGCCGATGGCGCCGTACGTGTGCAGGGGCGGGGTGCAGCCGTCGTTGATCGCCCGGGCCAGCGCGAGGCACACGGCCGGGTCCACGCCGGAGCCGCCCGCGAGGAGCTGGTTGAGCCGGACCACCAGCATGGCCCTGGCCCGGGCGGGCGGGACGGGCGGCCCGGCGGCGATCGCGTGGCTGCGCACGAGGTCGAGGCCCGCGCCCGCCACCACGACGTCGCGGTTGGCGCCCACGCCGGTGCTCCTGCCGTACACGGGGCCGGTCAGCTCCCTGGCGGTGGCCCACGCGGCCCGGGCCCGATCGAGGGAGGCGATCGTGACCCGGGCCCCGCCGTACGCGACCTCGTGGACCTGCGCGCAGGTCAGGCCGGCACCGTCGAGCTCCATGGAGGGACGGTCAGTCCTTGTCGGGGATGAACAGGCCGAGCAGCCAGCTCACCAGGCTGACGATGACGGCGCCCCAGAACGCCGCCGGGTAGAAGTTGTCGACGTGGAACGGGATGTCGAACTCGCCGGCGATCCAGCTCGTCAGGTACAGCATGGCCGCGTTGATCACGAGGAGGAACAGGCCCAGGGTCAGCACGATGACCGCGCAGCCGAGTGCCTTCACGATGGGCTTGACGATGGCGTTGACGATGCCGAAGATCAACGCCACGAGCAGCAGTACGCCCCAGTACCTGGCCGAGTTGGTGGGGGCGTCGACGTCGATGCCCTCGATGAACTGGACGGCCACCCACAGTGCCACCGCGGCGGCGAGGGTTCTGATGATGAATCTCACGCTGGTTGATCCTCCCACTTGAGATCGGCGCTCGATAGAGGGCGCAGTCAGAACGATGCCCGGCCGTCACTGTGCGTAGTCCCGGTTATCGTCGCGCCAACGGGGGAACAGGCGTGCAGGGGAGGGAGCGAAATGGACGCGAACGGGCTCGAGTCGCTGCCGGCCAACGAGTTGCACGAGCGGGCGGTGCGGTACGCCGTACGCCATGGGGACCTGGGGTTCCTGTGGGAGCTGCTGAAGGTGATCCCGGCGGCCGAGGCCGCCAGCGGTCACACCAACGAGACCGCCAACGACCTCAGCAAGGTCTCCGCGCTGCTCAGCGACGCCATCGCGGCGGGCGAGGGCAAGCTGGGCGAGGCCTTGCGGCCGGTCTACATCGACTACCTGCGCAAGCATCCCGACGCCTAGCGCCGGCCGGGCGGAGGTCAGCCGGCGAGGCGGGCCTGCGTGCCGCTGTGGCCGAGGAAGCCGGGCGTGGTGATCTCCTGCCCGTCCCTGGTGATGATCATCGTCTCGTACGGCCCCGCCCCCGCGAGGTCGGCGGCGAACCGGCGGCCCCGGACGGGCCCCATGGCGTAGATGGCGGTGGCGTAGCCGTCGGCCAGGCCGAGGTCGGGGCCGATCACGGTGACCGAGCCGGGCCCGTCGGCGAGCCGCCCCGTGTGCGGGTCGACGACGGCCGAGCCGCCCGAGGTGGCGACGCCCAGGTCGTGGGCGAAGACGACCTTGCGTACGGCGTCGGTGCGCGGGTCGCGGATGCCGACACGCCAGCGCCTGCCGGGCGCGGAGGAGCCGCGCACCCTGATGTCGTTGCCCGCGGTGATGCGGTGATCGCCGGCGCCGGCGTTGGACAGGGCCCGCGACAGCCGCTCCAGCGCCCAGCCCTTGATGTAGCCCGACGGGTCGATCACGCCGCCGATGCGGGGCTCGAACCAGCCGCCGGTGGCCTCGCTGAGCTCGTCGCAGCGGTGCAGGACCTCGATCAGCTCGGGCACCTGCCTGATCGTCCCGCCGCGGTTGAGCCGGGAGATCTGGCTGTCGGGCCTGGCCGGGCTGAAGGTGTCGTCCACCCACCTCAGCCAGGCGAACGCGTCATCGAGCAGGGGGGTGAGCTCACGAGCAGGCAGCGCCGTACGGATGTCCACGCTGACAGGCCGGCCCATGATCATCTCGACCCGGGTGCTGCCTGGGAACGTCGTCGCGGACTGGGCGATCTGAGTAGTCGTCACCTTGCCTCCTTGTCCTGTGACCCACGCTGTCAGGTGAGGCGTATGGTGAGCCTAAACCTTTTGCCCTGATTTGAAATGAATCTGTGACTTGGGGATGGCAAGGCGTGACAACGCGCCTCCCACGTACCGCTTGAACCGCCGCGGTCCCGCCACGACCACCTCGCGCTCGGCGATGTCGGGGATCTCGCGGCTCAGCCCGGAGGCGCTCACGCGCTCCTTGGCCCGAGGGTCGTGCTCGTCGCCCACCACGAGGATGACGCCGTAGTGCCGCTCCAGGTCGCGCAGCTCGTCGGTGACGCGCTCGGCGCGGTAGACGGCCACGGTGTCCGTCGCGCCGGCCAGGCGCTCCCGCAGCGAGCCCGGGTCCAGCCCGGCCGCGATCAGCAGGGCCGGCCGCGTCTCCTGGGGGACCTGGTGGCTCCAGACGACCATGACCGCCGCCATGGCGTACAGCAGCAGCGAGCCCACCCGGCTCAGGCTGGTCACGTGGGCCGTGGAGCTGAACTGGTGCGCCACCAGCAGCGCGCCCGCGAGGTAACCGCCGAGCCGCAGGCGCTGCCTGGCCTCCTCGGTGCGCAGGTAGTCGGCGGCCTTGACGCTGAGGAAGCCCAGCGCCACGAGCAGCGCCGCCGCCGCCAGGGCTGCCGGGGACCACGGGTAACCGAAACCAGGCCCGATCGCGCCGAACTCGGCCACCGCGACCCCGCTCCAGAAGAGGATCGGGCCCTGACGAACATTCACCTCGCTAGCCATGACTTCACGATCCTGAACGAACATTAAAGCTTCCTGAGTAAGGTCTGAAACATGGCTAACGTACGTGTCGAGCGGACTGAAGAGGGCGGATTCCGGGCCACCAACGCCCGTGGCGCCGAGGTGCTCATCGGGGGCGGCGACGAGGACGGGGTGTTCACCCCGGTCGAGTTGCTGCTGGCGGCGGTGGGCGGGTGCAACATCGTGACCGTCGAGCCGCTCACCGCCAAGCGCGGGCATCGCCTCGTGCGCCTGGCGATGACGGTGCAGGCGGAGAAGGTCGAGCCGAACAAGCTCGGCCCGGTGACGATCACGTACGACGTGGAGCTGCCCTCCGACGAGGCCGACGAGGTGTTCAGGGCGGTGGCGGGCCGGGTGCACGAGAAGTACTGCACGGTCAGCCGGTCGCTGGAGGAGGGCACTGAGGTGCGGTTGGAGCTTCCGTAGGCGGATAAGACAGATATTCGACCCCGTTATGACGCGAGCGTTGCATTCGTCTCGGTAGCGTTGTAGCAGGTCAGGAGCTCTGCTACTGGCCGAAGGACCTTCACCGATGCGGACGCGGAGGGGGACCGCGGTTCGCAAGTGCGGGACCGCCGGCGCTTTTGGGGGAAAGCGCCGGCCTGGACCGCCAGTGATCGGGCCGGGCAGCTTTGGGGGAACTGCCCGGCCCGATCCATGCGTATCCTCCGGTTACGTGAAGAAAGTTCTCATCGACTGCGACCCCGGCATCGACGACGCCCTCGCCCTCGCCCTGGCGGCCGGATCCGCCGACTCCCTCGACCTCGTCGGCGTCACCACGGTCGGCGGCAACGTCGACCTGGAGCTGACCACCGCGAACGCGCTGGCCCTGCGCGACTTCCTCCAGCTAGGGGACGTGCCCGTGACGCCGGGCAGCGCGGGCGCGCTGCTGCGCCGCACGGTCAGGGCCACCGTGCACGGCACCACCGGACTCGGCGACGTGGTGCTGCCCGTGCCGGCGCGGGGGCCGTCCGAAGGGCACGCGGTCGACTTCATCGTGGAGACGCTCAAGGCCGCTCCCGGCGAGATCACGCTGGTGGCCGTGGGCCCGCTGTCGAACGTCGCCCTCGCCGTACGCCGGGAGCCGCGCGTCGTGGAGTGGGCCCGCGACCTGGTCATCATGGGCGGCTCCTACACCCGCGGCAACCACAACCCGGCGGCCGAGTTCAACATGCTGGCCGACCCCGAGGCGGCCGCGATCGTGTTCGAGGCCGGGTGGACGGTCACGATGCTCGGCCTGGACGTGACGCTGAAGGCCGTGGTCAACTCCGCGGTGCTGGACCGGATGCGGCCGCTCGGCCGGCTGGCCGACCTGCTGGTGCCGGCCGCGCAGTTCTACGGGACGGTGACGGCGGAGGGCGGCCCGGCCATCCACGACGCGTGCGCGGTGGCGTACGTGCTGGACCCGGCGCTGTTCACCTGCGTGCCGGCCGTGGTGAACGTCGAGACGGCCGGGGAGTTCACCCGGGGCATGACCGTGACCGACTTCAAGGTGGCGGGCCGGGAGCCGAACGCGCTGGTGGCGACGGCCGTGGACGTGCCCGCGTTCTGGGACCTGGTGATCGGGGCGTACGAGAAGCTGGCCACCCGGCTCGGATGACCCGGCGCGACCACTGCCCGGCGGCTGATAGAGTTTCTCTTGTTGCGCCGCTAGCTCAGTTGGTCAGAGCAGCTGACTCTTAATCAGCGGGTCCGGGGTTCGAGTCCCTGGCGGCGCACCATCCATGACAAGGGCACCGTCCGATGACGGTGCCCTTCGTCTTTCCGCTCAGGCGGGCCGCTCGTCCACGCCGACGGCCCCGACCCCGCTGGTGAAGATGCCGCCGCAGTACCCTTGCGACTCCCCGTAGCCGCCCGGCGGGAGCGTCACCCACTCGCCCACCACGTCCGGCGCCCGGCCGCAGACCACCACGGCCCGGAAGATCCAGGTCTGGCCCGTGGGGTTGCTGCAGGCGGCGATGCCGAGGTCGTTGTCGTTGGCGTGCACGTAGGTGTCGCACCGCAGCACCGTGGCCGCCGCCGACGCCGAGGTCGGCAGCCCCGCCGACGTGAGTGCGAAGGCCGCCCCTGCCGCGGCCGCCGCGAGGTGTGAGCTTCCGATCATTGCCCCTCCCGAAGTCACTCTGCGTGGTCGAGCGTACGCAAGAAGTGGCGACAGGAAAAGCGGATTACGACTCCTGGAGCCGGCGGATCATCGCCTGCTTGGCCGTGGCGAACTCCTCGTCCGTCAGCACCCCGCTGCGGTGCAGCTGGCCCAGCTCGGCCAGGCGGCGCAGGACCGCGTCGTGCACGTCGTCGGCGACCGGCGGGGGAGCGGCGGCGGGGAGCTCGGGCTGCTCGCGCGGCAGGCGGGCCAGCACGGCCGCGGCGACCAGGGCCGTCGCGCCGCCGAAGCGCTGGATGCCCCAGGACACGCAGCGCAGGTCCTTCTGCGGCGACCTGGCGCTCGGCGCCTCGCCCTTGATCCGGAAGCGCAGCGTGCCGTACCCCATGCCGGACTGCGGCTTCCACTCCACGCCGGAGATGTCGGACAGCGGGAACTCCTGCGGGCCCGCCTTCTCCTTCTCCGTGCTCGCCCATCCGGTCCACTCCAGCCGGACGCGCTCGCCGTCGAAGAGCGCCGCGCCGTCGCCGGCCGTCGCCGAGATCGGCACGTCGGGGACGGGCAGGAGGTAGCCGTCGCAGGGGCCGCTCGGCGTCTGGTAGACGGCCATGGTGTCGCGGATCTCGTCGGCGAAGTACTCGGCCGCGCCCGTACGGGCCTTCGGCACGGCCAGCCGGTACGGGTCCGCGGGCGGGCCGAGCGCTCCGGCCGCCACGTCGAACAGCGCGTCGGCCCCCTTGCGCAGCCGCAGGCGGAGGTGGCCGCCCTTGCGCGCGGGCTCGAAGGCCACGCCGGCGATCGCCTCCAGCGGCACCCGGACCTCGCCGAGGGTCCTGCGCAGCTCGTCGATGTCCTTGTCGCTACCGGGGACGATCCGCAGCATTTCCCCATTGAACGTCCATGACCCGTCTGGGACAGCGATCTCGGCCATATTCTCAGCCTAGGACACGCTCGCGGCACCACCCATGCGAAGGAGCGGGATGCAGATCTTCACGAGCTGGCCGTCCTGGGCGCACGCGGAAGGCCCGCTGACCCGGGCGCTCCCGGCGCCCACCGTGGCCTCCCTGCGCGACGCGGTCGCCTTCGCCCGGCGCATGCACGGCTCGCAGCAGCGGCCGACCGGGCGGCCGTACGTCGAGCACCTGCTGGAGGCGCTGGAGGTGGCGGTGTCCGGCGCGGGGCTGAGCGACAGGGAGGTGCTGGTGGCGACCGTGCTGCACGACGTGCTGGAGGACACGCCGTGCACCGAGGGCGAGGTCGCGCGGCGCTTCGGGCCCGAGGTGGCGGCGCTCGTGCGGTGGGTGACCAAGCCCCGCGGCGGCTCGAAGGCCGACTACCTGGCCTCGCTGGTCAAGGCGCCGCCGCGGGCCATCCTGGTGAAGCTGTCGGATCGGGTCAGCAACGTGCAGGAGCTGCACCGGATGGCGTGGCGGTTCCAGCGGCGCTACTACCTGGAGACCGTGGCGTACGTCATGCCGCTGGCCGGGGGGCATCCGTGGTTCGCCGAGTGGTTCGCCGAGTGGCGCGGGCGGTGGCGGCGCGTCGAGCGCTGGCCGGCGTCGTGAGTCAGCCGCCGATTCTGGCCGTCCGGTTGCGTACGCCCTCGAAGTGGGCGTGCACGGCGGCCACGGCGGCGTCCACGTCGCCCTTGAGCACGGCGGTGTAGATGTCGCGGTGCCGCCTGGCGACGTCGGCGGGCGGCTCGTCGGGGGCGCCGAGCGCGTCGCGGAGCTGGTAGTAGACGTCCCAGAACGCGCCCAGCAGCCGGCTCACCAGGGGGTTGCCCAGCGGGCGGTAGAGGACGTCGTGGAAGAGCCGGTCGGTCTCGGGGGAGACCAGCCCGGCCTGCGCCTCGCTCTCCATCCTGGCCATGACGTCGGCGACCGGCGCCAGGTCCACCTCGGGGCCCAGCTCGATCAGGCGCTGGACGAGGCCGCTCTCCAGGATCTCGCGGATCTCGACGAGGTGGGCGAGGTGGTTCGCGCCGTTCTGGAGGGTGATGCGGCTGTGGAAGGTCAGCTCGTCCACCAGCCCGGCCAGGGACATGCGGCCGACGAACATGCCGAAGCCGTGGCGGATGTCCACGATGCCCACCGCCTGGAGGGCCTTCAGCGCCTCCCTGACCGAGTTGCGGCTGACCTGGAGCTCCTCCATGAGCTCCGACTCGGTGGGCAGGGGGTCGCCCGCCACCAGCCCGCGTCTGACGATGAGGTCCTTGACGCCCTCCTGGGCCTCGACGGCGCGGCTCGGGCGCGCCGGACGCGGGACTGTGGTCATGAAGAATCCTTTCATCACAGGTAACAATCCGGAAATCTTCCGTTGACCTCAAGCCGGGGTGGCAATTAGCGTCCACTTTACGCACATCGTAGGACATGGGATGTCCCACGTCCTATCCCCTCTTCAGGAGGCAACCGTGAGCTCTGAGTTCAGTCGCCGCGACTTCCTGCGTTACACCGGGGCGACCGGTGCGGCGGCGTTCGTCGCGGCCACGCTCTCCGCTTGCTCCGGAGGCCCGGCCTCGACGGGCTCGGTCGGCGCCGGATCCAACAAGGACCTCATCACCGCCGTCATCGGGTACGGCAACGACCAGAGCTGGGACCCGACGCAGACCGCCTCGGCCTTCGCCATGGCCGGCATCAACCACGTCTACGAGGGTCTGCTGGACACCGACCCGATCACGCGCGAGCCCTACCCCGCGCTCGCCACCGCGCTGCCCGCCGACCCGAACGCCACCACGTGGAAGTTCACCCTCAGGGACGGCGCCAAGTGGCACGACGGGCAGCCCGTCACGGCCGACGACGTGGTCTTCACCTTCGAGCGGATCCTGGGCCCCGACAACGTGCTGACCGGCAACTTCTTCAAGTCCTGGCTGCAGGAGGTGAAGAAGGTGGACGACAGGAACGTGGAGCTGGTGTTCAAGTTCCCGTTCCCGGACGCGGCGCCCCGCCTGACGATCGCGAAGATCATGCCGAAGCACGTCTTCAGCCAGGCCGGCGCGTGGGACCAGGCCAAGGGCGGGAAGGCGGTGGGGTCGGGGCCGTACAAGCTGACCGCGCACAACCCCAAGTCCAACACCTCGTTCGAGGCGTTCGACGGCTACAACGGCCCGCGGCCCGCCACCGTCAAGCAGATGAACTGGCTGACGATCGTGGACGCCGCCGCCCGCGTGGCCAAGATCTCCGGCGGGTCCGCCGAGGCGCAGATCGCCGACAACATCCCGTACGCCAACGTCGACCAGCTCAAGCAGCAGGGGCTGACGGTCGAGGGCGGCAAGGGCATGAACCACATGTTCCTGATGTTCAACACGGCCACCAAGCCGTTCGACGACGTACGGGTGCGCCAGGCCCTGCACTACGCCATCGACAAGCAGAAGATGATCGACGTGGCGCTCAAGGGCCACGGCACCGCCTCCAGCTCCTTCCTCAACGAGGGGCACCCCGACCACAAGCGGGCCTCCGTCGTCTACGACTACGACCCGGAGAAGGCCAAGGCGCTGCTGAAGGAGGCCGGCGTCGGCAACCTGACGATCAACCTCATGGCCGTCAACGTGAGCTGGATCGCCGACTGCCTGCCCACCATCGCCTCCTCCTGGGAGGCCGTCGGCATCAAGACGACGCTGGAGCCGCAGGACACCGCCGCGCTGTTCACGAAGATGGACCAGTTCCAGGAGTACCAGGTCGTCGCGGCGGCCTCGAACCCCAACCAGTTCGGCATGGACGCCGACCTGATCCTGCACTACAACTACGTGCCCGGCGGCCTGTGGATGAAGTACGCCCACTGGGACGGCACCGACGACGCCGAGAAGCTGTTCGCGATGATGGACGAGGCCGCCAAGGAGACGGACAAGGCCCGGCGCACGGAGCTGATCCACAAATATCTGGACTTCGTGGCCGAGCAGGCGATCCTCTACCCGGTCGTGCACAACGAGCTGATGACGGCCTACGACCCGAAGAAGCTCTCGGGCATCCGCGCCCAGCCGTACCCCGGCATCAACCTGCTGCAGGCCAAGAGGACATGACGCTCGTCGCCCGGATGCTGCTGCGGCGGCTCCTCATCCTGATCCCGCTGGTGCTCGGCGTGATCGCGTTCGTGTTCATCGTGATGCGCTTCTCCGGCGTCAAGCCGGAGTACGCCTACTTCCAGGGCGCGAACCCGACCCCCGAGCAGATCCGCCAGTTCCAGGTCGAGAACGGCCTGCTGGACCCGCTGCCCGTCCGCTACGTGCGCTTCGTCGCCGACCTGGCGCAGGGGGACCTGGGCACCAGCGTGCTGACCAAGAAGCCGGTCCTGGAGTCCGTGACGACGGCGCTGCCGCTGACATTGCAGCTCACGTTCCTCGGCCTGGCCGTGGCGGTGGTGCTGTCGCTGGTGTTCGGCGTGACGGCGGCGCTGTTCCGCGACCGGTGGCCCGACCAGGTGATCCGCATGGTGTCGCTGATCGGGGTGGCGGCTCCGGCGTTCTGGCTGGCGCTGCTGATGATCCAGTGGCTGGCCGTCGGCGAGGGGCTCTTCCCGACCGGCGGCTACATCAACCCGGCCGACTCGCTGGCCGGCTGGCTGCAGTCGATGACGCTGCCCGCCCTGTCGCTGTCTCTGCCGATCGCCGCCCAGCTCACCCGGATCATCCGCACGTCGATGGTGGAGGAGCTGGACCGCGACTACGTACGCACCGCGATCGGCAGCGGCCTGCCCATGATCGTGGTCGTCGGCCGGAACGTGCTGCGCAACGCCCTGATCAACCCGTTGACCGTGCTGGGCCTGCGCATCGGCTACCTGATCGGCGGCACGGTCGTGATCGAGACGATCTACGGGCTGCCCGGCATGGGCCAGCTCATGATCAACGCCGTGCGCGACGGCGACCCGGCCGTCGTCCAGGGCGTGGTGCTGACCATCGCGATCGGCTTCATGGTCGTCAACCTGGTCGTCGACATCCTGTACCTGCTGGTCAACCCCCGCCTCAGGAGTGCCACATGAGACGTGGACTGACAGAGCGCCTCTCGCGGCCCGGGCTCGGCTTCCGCCGGTTGAAGCCGCTGTCGTGGATCGCGGTGGGCATCATCGTGGTCGTCGTGGTGGCCGCGCTGCTGGCGCCGTGGATCGCGCCGCACTCGCCGTACTACCAGGTCGTCGCGGACCCGGCGACAGGAGGCACGGCGGCGGGCGGAGGCCCTTCGGCCGAGCACTGGATGGGGCTCGACAGCGCCAACCGGGACATCCTGTCCCGGCTGCTGTACGGGGCCCGCTGGTCGCTCATCATCGGGCTCGGCGCCACCGGGCTGGCCCTGGTGGCCGGCGCGGTCATCGGCGCCGTCGCGGCGACCTCGCGCAGGGCCGTGGACGAGACCCTGATGCGGGTGCTCGACGTCATCATGGCCTTCCCCGGCATCGCGCTGGCCGCGGTGCTCGTGGCCGTGTTCGGCGGCAGCATCCCGGTGCTGGTGATGGCCATGGCGTTCCTCTACATGCCGTCCGTGGCCCGGGTCGTGCGGGCCAACGTGATCGCGCAGTACGGCGAGGACTACGTGGCGGCCGAGCGCATCATCGGCGCCCGCACGCCGCACATCGTCGTCAAGCACGTCGCGATCAACTGCGCCGCGCCCGTCCTGGTGTTCTGCACGGTGATGGTGGCCGACGCGATCGTGTTCGAGGCGTCGCTGTCGTTCATCGGCGCCGGCGTGCGCCCGCCGAACCCGTCCTGGGGCAGCGTCATCGCCGACGGCAAGAATCTGGTGCTGCTCGGCGGCTGGTGGGCCACGGTCTTCCCCGGCCTGCTCATCCTCATCACGGTGCTGGCGCTCAACATCCTGTCCGAGGGCATCTCCGACGCCTGGGCCGCCCCGGCGGCGCGCAAGGCGCAGGTGCGCAGGGACGACGACGCGTTCGAGCAGGCCCAGCCGGGCTCCGGCGAGGTCGTCGAGCTGCCGGGGCTGGAGGAGGCCGCGCGCAGGCTCGCCGAGCGGGCCCGCCCGCTGCCGCAGGGCCCGCCGATCCTCGCCGTCGAGCGGCTGCGGATCGGGTTCACCGAAGGCGTGGACATCGTGGACGGCATCGGCTTCGAGGTGCGCCCCGGCGAGGTGCTCGGCCTGGTCGGCGAGTCCGGCTGCGGCAAGTCGCTGACCGCGCTGACCATCATGGGCCTGCAGCCCCGCGACGCCCGGGTCAGCGGCCACGTCCGCTTCGACCAGCGGGAGCTGCTCGCCGAGTCCAGGCGCGCCCGCCGCCGCCTGCTCGGCCACGAGATGGCGATGATCTACCAGGACGCCCTCTCCTCGCTGAACCCGGCCATGACCATCAAGGCCCAGCTCAAGCAGCTCACCCGGCGAGGCGGCCGGCGCACCCCCGCCGAGCTGCTCGAACTCGTCGGCCTCGACGCCCGCCGCACTCTGTCGGCCTACCCGCACGAGCTGTCGGGCGGGCAGCGGCAGCGCGTGCTGATCGCGATGGCGCTCTCGCGCGACCCCAAGCTGATCGTCGCCGACGAGCCCACCACCGCGCTCGACGTGACCGTGCAGGCGCAGGTCATCGAGCTGCTGCTGAAGCTGCGCGAGGAGCTGGGGTTCGCGCTGATCCTCGTCTCGCACGACCTGGCGCTGGTGGCCGACGTGACCGATCGCGTGGTCGTCATGTACGGCGGCCAGATCGTCGAGACCGGCGTCACCGCGTCCCTGGTCGGCAGGCCCGCCCACCACTACGCCCGCGGCCTGCTCGGCTCGGTGTTGTCGCTGGAGTCGGGGGCCGAGCGGCTCACGCAGATCCGCGGCGTGGTGCCGGCGCCGGCCGACTTCCCGCCCGGCTGCCGCTTCGCCGACCGGTGCCCGATGGCCACGGACGTGTGCCGTACCGAGAAACCGGTGCTGGAAGGGACGGCCACGCACCAGGTGGCCTGCCACCATCCCGCGCAGACGCCGGTGAGGAGCGAGCAGCATGCTTGAGCTGAAGGACGTGCACGTCGTGCACAAGGCCCGCTCGGGCGGCCTGCTCGGGCGCGACCGCGTGTACGCGCTGACCGCCGCGAACCTCACCGTGAGCCCCGGCGAGACCGTCGGCGTGGTGGGCGAGTCGGGATGCGGCAAGTCCACGCTGGCCAAGGTGCTCGTGGGGCTGCAGAGGCCGACCGCGGGCACCGTGACCTTCCGCGGCAGGGACCTGTGGGGGATGAGGGAGTCCGAGCGGCGCGAGCTGGTCGGTTCCAGCGTGGGAATGATCTTCCAGGACCCGTCCACGGCGCTCAACCGGCGGCTGCCCGTCAGGCAGGTGCTGCGCGACCCGCTCAACGTGCACGGCCGCGGCACCCCCGCCCAGCGCGACGCCCGCGTACGGGAGCTGCTCGACCTGGTCGGGCTGCCCGCGGGAGCGGCCGACGCGCTGCCCGGTCAGCTCTCCGGCGGCCAGCGGCAGCGCGTGGCCGTGGCCAGGGCGCTGGCACTCGAACCCGACCTCGTCGTGGCCGACGAGCCGACCAGCGCGCTCGACGTGTCGGTGCGGGCGCAGATACTCAACCTGCTGCTGGATCTGAAGGAGCGGCTCGGGCTGGCGCTGGTGTTCGTCTCGCACGACATCCAGACGGTCCGCCGGATGAGCGACCGCGTGGTCACCATGTATCTGGGCAGGATCGTGGAGCGCACGCCCGCGCCGTCGGTGCCGCTGGGCGCGCGGCACCCGTACACCAGGGCGCTGTTCTCGGCCACGCCCGGGCTGATCTCGCCGATCAACCCGATCCCGCTGGTGGGCGTCGTGCCGTCGGCCACCAGGCCGCCGAGCGGCTGCCCGTTCCGCACGCGGTGCTGGCGCGCGGACGAGGTGTGCGCGGCCGAGATGCCCGAGGCGACGGTCGAGGGCGACCACCTGTTCCACTGCCACCATCCGGTGGCGGCCGGGGCGACCGACATCGAACTGATCCAGGAGCGAGTATGAGTTTGTCCGGTGTGATCCCACCGGTGTGCACCCCGATGACCCCCGAATACGACGTGGACACAGCGTCACTGGTGCGGCTGGTCGATCATCTGATCGATGGCGGGGTGGACGCGCTGTTCGTGCTGGGCTCCTCGTCGGAGGTGGCGTATCTGACGGACGCGCAGCGGCGGACGGTGCTGGACACCGTGGCCGGGCACGTGGGCGGCCAGGTGCCGGTGCTGGCCGGGGTGATCGACATGACCACGCCCCGGGTGCTCGAACACGCGCGCGTCGCGGCCGAGGCCGGGGCGTCCGGGCTGGTGGCGACGGCGCCGTTCTACACGCGCACGCATCCCGACGAGATCCGCACCCATTTCCGGACGATCGCCCAGCGTGCCGGGCTGCCCGTCTACGCCTACGACCTGCCGGTGTCCGTGCACACCAAGCTCAGCGCCGGGCTGGTGCTGGAGCTGGCCGCAGAGGGGGTGCTGGCCGGGCTGAAGGACTCCAGCGGCGACGACGGCGGCCTGCGCGCGGTCGTCATGGGCCGCGAGGCACCGTTCAGCGTGCTCACCGGCTCCGAGGTGACCGTCGACTCCGCACTGTGGATGGGCGCCGACGGCGTGGTCCCCGGGCTGGGCAACGTGGACCCGCAGGGGTACGCCGAGCTGTACCGCTGCGCCTCCCAGGGCGACTGGGAGGCGGCCAGGGCCGAGCAGGAGCGCCTGGTCAGGCTGTTCGAGATCGTCCACGTGGGCGGCGGCCGCATGGGCGGCAGCTCGTCGGGCCTCGGGGCGTTCAAGGCCGCGCTGCACCTGCGCGGCGTCATCGACTGCCCGATCACCGCGCTGCCGCAGATCCCGCTGAACGAGGACGAGGTCGCCCGGATCGGCAAGCTGCTCGCCGCCGCCGGGCTCCTCTGATCCCACGGGACCTTCTGGGTCAGACGGGACTCGCCAGCTCGGCCACGTCCTTGGCGCCGTCCTCGATCAGTTTCGAGGCCAGGTCCGACAGTGCCCGCCCGGCGGCCAGCTCGTCCCCGATGCCGGGCACGGGCCGGTCACCCGGGTTGCGGCGGGCGTGCGCCACGCTCTCGTGGCGTTTACCGTCGGGCGTGAACAGCACGGCCGTGGCCGTGGTCAGAGCGTCGTCGTCATCCTCGCTGATCCAGATCTGCACGTTCCACTGCTTGTACTCCATGACGACCACCTCCCTACCTCCAGCCTCTCTCTCGGAGGGGCCGGCGTAAAGGTGAGCGGTCAGCGGTCGCCGTGGGCCGCGCGCTCATTCGGCACGCAGTGGGTCATCCTGAGATTGTCGACGTCGCGGGGGCCGTTCCTGCCCAGCTTGGACAGCCGGCCGCGGTCCTCGTCCGTCAGGTCCTGGCTGCGCAGCGGCTCCAGCCCCGCCACGTCGTCCGGCGTGATGCCCAGCCCCTCGCCGACGCGCAGCCCCAGGTCGTCTTCGGCGAGCAGGAAGTGCCACACCATGCGCTCCTGGATGACCCGGTCGCACTGCTTGAGGTTGGTGACGAGGTTGTGGACGAGGTCGTCGCGCTCCCACTCCTCCATGAGCAGGTAACGCTGGCCCGCCTGCACGTAGTCGTTGGTACGCGGAAGGCGCTTGCGGGTGAGGCGGCCGGTGACGACCGGGCCCACCTCGTCCGGGTGCGGGTAGTGGGCCTCCCGCAGCCCGTCGCGGACCGAGGGCTCGTAGTTGATGTGCGGGCTCTCGCCGGCCGTGTCGACGAAGTACGTCATCTGGCCGTCCCGCTGGTTGGTACGGCACGGCGCCTTCGTCTGGTTGACCGGCAGCTGCAGGTAGTTCGGGCCGACCCGGTAACGCTGCGTGTCGCTGTAGGAGAACGTCCGCCCGACCAGCATCTTGTCGTCGGAGAAGTCGAGCCCGTCCACCAGCACGCCGGTGCCGAACGCGGACTGCTCGTTCTCGGCGAACTGGTTCTCCACGTTGCGGTTCAGCACCAGCCGCCCCACCGGCAGCGCGGGGAAGTCGTTCTCCGGCCACACCTTGGTGTCGTCGAGCGGGTCGAAGTCCAGCTCGGGGTGCTCGTCGTCGCTCATGAGCTGGACCAGCAGCTCCCATTCCGGGTAGTCGCCGCGCTCGATCGCGTCGTGCAGGTCCTTGGTGGCGTGGCCGAGGTCGTGCGCCTGCACGGCCGCCGCGTCCGCCTCGGTCATGCTGCGTACGCCCTGCTTCGGCATCCAGTGGTACTTCACCAGGAACGACTGGCCGTCCTTGTTGACCCACTTGTAGGTGTTCACCCCGAAGCCCTGCATGTGCCGGTAGTCGGCCGGGATGCCGCGCGGGCTGAACAGGTTGACCAGCATGTGGAGGGACTCGGGGGTCTGCGACATGAAGTCGAAGATCCGGTTCGGGTCCTGCCGGAAGGTGACCGGGTCCGGCTTGAGCGCGTGGATGACGTCGGGGAACTTGATCGCGTCCCTGATGAAGAAGACCGCCAGGTTGTTGCCGACCAGGTCCCAGTTGCCGTCCTCGGTGTAGAACTTGATGGCGAAGCCGCGCGGGTCGCGGGCGGTCTCGGCCGAGTCGCGGCCGCCGATCACGGTGGAGAAGCGCACCGCGACCTCCGTGCGCTTGCCCTCCTGCTGGAAGAGCTTGGCGCGGGTGTAGCGGTCGATCGGCTCGTCGCCGAGCCTGCCGTACGCCTCGAAGTAGCCGTAGCTGAGCGTGCCCCTGGCGTGCACCACGCGCTCGGGGATGCGCTCCCGGTCGAAGTGGCTGATCTTCTCCAGGAACTGGTAGTTCTCCAGCGTCGCCGGGCCCCGCGGGCCGATCGTGCGCTGGTTCTGGTTGTCGTAGACAGGATGCCCCTGCCGGTTGGTGAGCACCTCGCGCTGGTCCTCAGGACCCGAACCCATGCCCGAAACGTCTGTCATCGCACCGTTCCTTCCCCCGGACGAGATCTTCCCCGCCTGCCCTCAAGGCCGGAGCGGAAACGGGCAAAGGTTGCTCCCTACGGGCGGCGGCTGCCGGGCGGGACGACCTGGAGCGCGGCCTCCAGGGCGGTGGCCTCCTCCGGGGTGAGGCGTTCGAGGAAGTGGACCAGGGTGGCGGCCTGGTTGCCGCTGGCGGCCAGCGCGTGCCGCATCAGCTCGGCCGTGTACGCCTCCTTCGTGGCCACCGGCTCGTAGACGTAGGCCCGGCCGACCGGCTCGCGCCGCAGCAGGCCCTTGGTGTGCAGCTTGTCCATCACGGTCATGACCGTGGTGTAGGCGATCTCGCGCTCCGTACGGAGGTCCTCGAGCACGTCACGGACGGAGGCGGGCCTGCGGTAGGACCACATCCTGTCCATGATCGTGGCTTCGAGCTCTCCGAGCGGGCGCTTCATGCCCCACATGGTAAGGGCTGAGCCCCGCCCGGCCCTCTGCGCCGATCGGGGCGGATTACTCGGAGCCGCCCTCGGGGGCGATCCTGGCCATCCAGGCCGCGGCCTCGCCGGCCGGCAGGATCCGTTCCAGCCGGATGGTGCCCGGCATCATGGGGTAGCGCCTGCCGGGGCTCCACGACCGGGCGTACGGCGGCGGGTCGAGGACGACGACCCGTACCCCGTCCAGCTTGGGGACGTCGGCGGGCACGCCCTCGTTCCAGATCCACTTGCCGTAGGCGTCCACCAGGTTGAACTGGCCGTGGACCGGGCCGTCCTCCGGGTCCACGTCGCCGTCGGAGGCGGCCATGACCCAGCCGGGGTCCGGCTGCACGCCCTCGATCAGCCCGTGGTCTTCCGGGCCGCTCACCACGTCGGCCAGCAGGGTGTGGAGCTGGAAGTTGTCGCCGATCCCGCCGATGACGACCTCGTAGCCGCGGCCGGTCTCACGGTGCAGGACGATCAGGTGCTCGTCCTCCAGCACCGCGAGCAGGCCGGCCAGCCACTCCAGGTCGTCGCGGTCGCCGGACACCGCCGACAGGGCCGCCACCAGGCGCTCGCGGCCGGGCAGTGCGGCCCGCAGCTTCGGGGAGAGCTGCAGGATGGACAGGATCGGCATGTGCGCCATGTAGACGCTCGCCCACGCGTCGGCCAGCTCGAACGCCTCGTGCTCCGGCAGGCCGGTCAGGCGTCCGGCCGTGTTCCGCAGCCAGTCGGGATCGTCGTCGTCGGGCTCGGGCGGCGCCTCGCCGGTGGCGGACCGCCAGGCCGCGGCGAACGCGGCCGACTGCTCCAGCAGCCCGGTGAGCTGGCCGACCAGGGGCTCGGCCAGCGGGGCCGGGTCGGCGCCGCGCTCGGCCAGCGCGCCGGCCACGATGCCCAGGCGGGCGCCGATGCCGGGCGGCACCAGGTCGAAGACCTCGCCGAAGCGGGCCGCCACGGCCGACAGGGTCGCCTCGTCGGCGTCCTCCGTGGCGGCGTAGAGCTGCGAGGCGTGGCCGAACAGCCGGTCGGGGTCACGGTCGGCGGCCGCCTGGAAGAGCGCGTCGAGATGGTGATCAAGCATTCCGGCAGGCTACGACATATCAGGGCGTGGCGTGCGGCGATCAGCGGCTGACGCCGTCGGCGGGGCGGCGGAGCAGGTCGAGGTCGCCGCGGCGCGGCAGGCTCTCCCAGTCGCCCTGGCTGGTGACGGCGAAAGCGCCCGCCGCGCACGCCGTGGCCAGCCGCTGCTCGGGCTCCGCCCCCGCCAGCCAGTCGGCCAGCCAGCCGGCCGCGAAGGCGTCTCCCGCGCCCACCGAGTCGACCTCCGTCACCCGGTACGGCTCCGCCCGCAGCACCACGCCGCCGGACAGCTCCATCGCCCCCTCGGCACCGAACTTGATCAGCACGTGCCGCGGCCCCAGCCGCGCCAGCGCCCCGGCCAGCGCCTCGGCCCCCTCGACGTCGGCGATCAGCCGGCCCTCCGCCTCGGTCGCGAACAGCACGTCCACCTCGCCGACCACCTCCCGCAGCCACGCCCCGGCCTCCTCGGGCGTCCACAACGCGCGCCGGTAGTTGACGTCGAGCGAGACGGTCACCCCGGCGGAGCGCGCCACGGAGATCGCGTGGTGGACGGCCTCCCGCGCCGACTCCGACAGCGCGGGCGTGATGGCGGAGACGTGCAGCAGCCGGGCCGAGCGGATGAGCTCCGGGTCGAGATCGGCGGCGGTGAGCCGGGAGCCCGCGCTGTCCCTGCGGTAGTACCGCACGTCGATGAGGTCGGCCGTGCGCCTGCCCTTGATCATCAGCCCGGTGGGCGCGCCCGGATCGGGGATCGCGCGCGCGTGCACGCCCTCGCCCGCCAGCGTGGCCCTGATCAGGTCGCCGAACTCGTCGGCCCCCACCCTGCCGATCCACGTCACGTCGTGGCCGAGCCGGGCCACGCCGATCGCGACGTTCGACTCGGCGCCGCCCAGGCCCAGGTCGAAGTCGCGGGCGAAGCGCAGCGGGCCCGTGCGGCGGGCGGCGAACAGGGCCATGGTCTCGCCGAAGGTCACCAGCTCAGTCATCGGCTCGTGCTACCCAGCTTTCTCGAAATGCGCGCCGCCGCCCCGGCCACCAGCGGCCCCAGCTCCCGTACCCGCGCGGCGGTGATGCGCGAGGTGAGGCCGGAGACGGAGATGGCCGCGGCGACGGCGTCGTGGTGGTTGAAGATCGGCGCCGCGACGCAGCGCACCTCGGGTTCGTTCTCGCGGTCGTCCACGGCGTAGCCGCGGCGCCTGATGTGCGCCAGCTCCGCGCGCAGCCGGTCGGCGTCGATGATCGTGTGCCTGGTCCTGGGCTCCAGGGCCAGCTCGGCCAGCAGCTCCTCGGGCAGCCAGGCCAGGATGGCCTTGCCGACGGCGGTGGAGTGCAGGGGGCCGCGGCTGCCGATGCGCGAGGCCATGCGCACGTTCGCCTCGTTCTCCACCTTGTCGATGTAGACGACGTGCGGGTGGTCGTGGACGACCAGGTGCACGGTCTCGCGCACCTCGCTCATCAGCCGGTGCGACTCCTCGGCCGCCACGGCGCGCAGGTTGAGCGTGGCGAGGTAGGCCTGCCCGAGCCTGAGCGTGCCGTGGCCCAGGCGGTAGACGCCCGTCCTGCGGTCGCGGTCGAGCAGCTTGGCCTCGACGAGCGGCACGGTCAGCCGCAGCACCGTGCTCTTGGACAGGCCGACCGCCTCGGCGAGCTGGGTGAGCGTCAGGCCCGAGTGCTCGCGTACGTGGTCGAGCACGGTCAGCGCACGCCTGAGCGAGGCGGACTGGTTGCGTTCCTGCACGTGGACCACCCTACCGGCGAATCCTTTTTGCAACATGCTGTTGTGCATTGCACAACAACGTGCGGGAGTGCTTTCCGTGCCGCGCGGGGCTTTCTAGGGTCGCGCTCGGGAGGTAATAGTGAAGTTTCTTAACTATGTTGCCGCCGGCGCCGCCCTGCTCGCGCTGGCCGCCTGCGCCCCCTCGACCGCCCCCGCTTCCGGCGGCGCCGACGAGAAGACCGGCACGCTGCGCGTCTGGCTCTTCGACGAGCCGAACCGCGCCCCCAAGGAGCGGGTCGTCGGCGAGGCCGTCAAGGAGTTCACCGCCGCGCACGCCGGCGTCCAGGTCGAGGTGACCTACATCCCGACCACGCCGGCCAGGCACGAGAAGTTCAAGGGCGCCTTCAACGACCCGGCCAGCTCGCCCGACGTGGCCGAGTACGGCAACACCGACCTGGCCGAGTACGCCGCCGCCGGCGGGTTCGCCGAGCTCGCCCTCCCGGCCCAGGACCTGACGCCCGACCTGGTCGAGTCGGCCACCGTGAACGGAAAGCAGTACGGCCTGCCCTGGTTCATCGGCGTCCGCGCCCTGTACTACCGAACCGACGTCTTCGACGAGCTGAAGCTGGAGCCGCCGTCGTCGATCGCCGAGCTGACCGAGACCGCCCGGACGATCCGCGCGAAGAAGCCCGGCCTGTACGGCATCGCCGTCGGCGGCGAGTACACCTTCGGCGCCCTGCCCTTCGTCTGGGACGCCGGCGGCGACATCACCGCCCTCGACTCCCCGGCCTCGCGCAAGGGCGTCAAGGCGTACACGGACCTGCTGAAGGACGACATCTGCCCGCCCCAGTCCTGCGTGTCGCTCACCGGAGGCAAGACCGTCGAGCTGTTCGCGAGCGGCAAGGCCGCGATGGGCATCCTGGGCAACTTCAACCGCTCGGCCGTGGACGCCGGGGCGGCGGCGGGCAAGTACGCGGTCGTCCCGCTGCCCGGCTCGGCCGAGGGCTCGATCGCGCCGGCCTTCGCCGGGGGCAACAACCTGGGCGTCATGAGGCACGCCAGGCACCGCACGCTGGCCGTGGAGTTCGTCGAGCTGCTGGGCGGCAAGGCGTACCAGGCCAAGATGTACGAGGCCATGGGCAACCTGCCGACGCTCACTTCCGCGCGGGACGAGCTGGCGGCCAGGGACCCGTTCCTGAAGCCGTTCCTCGACACGGTCGCCAGGGGCACGAAGTTCGTGCCGATCGACCCCGCCTGGGTGAAGATCGACAACGGCAAGGTCATCCCCACGATGCTGCAGAAGATCGCCACCGGCCAGGCCACCGTGGACGCCGCCACCACCGAGGCGGCCGCCGCCGTCAAGACGGCCTTCGGCCGCTCGTGAGAGCCCGGTCCGGCCGCCGGCCGTGGCTCTACCTGCTGCCCGCCGCGGCCGTGCTCGTGCCGCTGTTCGGCTACCCGCTCTACATGCTGGGCCTGCTGTCGGTCTTCGACTACCGGCAGGCCCAGGTCAGCGGCGGGCAGCCGAGCACGTTCGTCGGGTTCGGGAACTACGCGACGCTGCTGGGCGACGGCCGGTTCTGGGAGGTGCTGCTGCAGACCATCGGGTTCGCGGCGGCGCTGGTGCTGGCCACGCTGGCGGTCGGGGCGGCACTGGCGGTGCTGCTGACCCGCACGGGGCCGCTGCCGAGGGCCGCGCTGTCGCTGGCCGCGCTGGGCGCCTGGGCGGCGCCCGCGATGACCGGCTCGACCGTGTGGATGTTCCTGTTCGACGCCGATCTCGGGCTGGTCAACCAGGTGCTCGGGCTGGACGGCTTCAACTGGTTCTACGACCGGTGGGTCACCTTCCTGGTGGTCGGGGCGACGATCGTGTGGCACTCGTTCCCGCTGGTCATGCTCACGCTGTACGCGGGCATCCAGGCCATCCCCGGCTCGGTGCTGGAGGCGGCGGCGCTCGACGGAGCCTCGGCCTGGCACACGTTCTGGAGGGTGATCGTGCCGATGTTGCGGCCCCTGGTCACCATCGTCGTCATCCAGTCGGTGATCTGGGACTTCAAGGTGTTCACCCAGATCTACGTGATGACCAACGGCGGCGGCGTCGCCGGGCAGAACACCGTGCTGAACGTCTACGCCTACCAGACCGCGTTCGGCTCCTCCGAGTACGGGCTCGGCTCGGCCATCGCCGTGGTCATGACGCTCGTGCTGCTCGTGTTCACCCTGCTCTACATCCGGGCGCTGCATCGCGGAGGGGAACGGCTATGAGGAGAATCGTCCCCAACACGGTGGCCTGCGTGGTCGCGTTCCTGACCGCGTTCCCGCTGTACTGGATGGTGCTGTCGGCGCTCAAGCCCGACGGCGAGATCCAGTCGCTGGACGTCAGGCTGTGGACGCTCCACCCGACCCTGGACAACTTCGTCCGGGTGCTGACCGGGGAGGGTTTCGGGCGGTACCTGCTCAACAGCGCGGGCGTGGCGCTGAGCGTGGTCGTGCTGTCGGCCGCGGTGGCGTTCCTCGCGGCCGTGGCGGTGACCAGGTTCCGGTTCCGGTTCAGGACGACCGTGCTGATCATGTTCCTGATCGCGCAGATGGTGCCGGTCGAGGCGCTGACGATCCCGCTCTTCTTCGTGGTGCGGGACCTGGGGCTGCTGAACACGCTGGCCTCGCTGGTCGTCGTGCAGCTCGCGTTCACGCTGCCGTTCGCGATCTGGATGATGCGCGGGTTCGTCGCCGCCGTACCCGAGGCGCTGGAGGAGGCGGCGATGATCGACGGGGCCGGGCGGGCGACCGTGCTGTGGCGGATCCTGTTCCCGCTGGTCGCGCCCGGCCTGGTGGCGACCAGCGTGTTCTCCTTCATCACCGCCTGGAACGACTTCGTCTTCGCCAGGACCTTCATCATCTCCGCCAAGGACAACCAGACCCTGCCCGCGGCGCTGCTCGTCTTCTTCAAGCCGGACGAGAACGACTGGGGCGGGATCATGGCCGCCTCGACGCTGATGACGATCCCGGTGCTGATCTTCTTCGTGGCCGTGCAGCGGCGGCTGGTGTCAGGGCTTGGAGGGGCGGTCAAGGATTGAGATGTCGTGCTCGTCACCCGGGGCCAGGAACTCCAGCAGCCGCCGGCCCTCCTCCTCGACCTCGTCCAGGACCTTGATCGGCTCCCACTGGTGCACGTTGAGGGTGGAGACGCCCCTGGCCCTGGTGACCGTCCAGTCGCCGGCCGTGACGCCGTCGACCAGGATCGCGCGGGGCATGACGTTCGTGCCCATGAAGCCCTGGAGCGCCGCCGCCCCGGTCTCGGTGATCGCCCTGGAACGGTCGGCGTAGGAGAGGAAGAGGTTGTCGAAGTCGTACATGAGCCGTACCGGGGCGGGCACGTCCTCGCCGGGCCTGGGCGCGTCCGGCAGGTCGTACAGGGTCCTGCCGGCCTCGTCCCTGAACCTGACCAGGTCCATCGGCTCGACCACCTCGGCCAGCCGGGTCAGCCCCGACCACGTCTGCACGTCCTGCACCGACGCGGGACCGAACGCGGCCAGGTAACGCCGCACCAGCTCCGCCGGCGTCATCGGCGGCACGTCGAACCCGATCCAGGACTCCGCGCTCGTGTGGGCGATCGGCCCGCTCTTCCCCCACACGCCGCGCGGCGGCACCTGGACGAGCGGCACCAGGCACCGCACGCCCTGGCCCAGCGCGTGCGGGTCGTTGCCCGGCCAGCGCTCGGCCAGCGCCCGCCCCAGGTCGGCGAACGTCATCGGCCGTTCCTCCAGCAGCGCCCGCCCCGCCGCCGCCAGCTCGTCGAGGTCCACCCCCGCCAGCCGCTTGCCGAACGTCGTGCGGGTCATCCGCTCGGTCACCACCTGCAGCAGCGGCCGCATGGCCAGGCAGTCGCGGGCGGAGACCAGGTGGATGGTGGAGCGCTGCAGCGCGATGCGGACGAGCCCGCGCGAGAGCAGCAGCTCCGCCGCGTCGGCGGGCTGGAAGCCCGCGATGCGGTTCCACAGGCCGGTGTACCAGGTGTGCGGGGTCTGCGCCTGCAGCCCGCCGAGGTCCTCGACGACCTCGATCACGGTACGGCCGGTGCGGCGCAGCAGGTGCTGCCGCTCCAGCGTGGCCCGGTTGAGCGCCCTGCGGCTGATGAGGGGATCCATGACAGTAAAGGTAGGGGCTATTGCGGCCGGTCCCGGGCCGCAATAGCCCCAGCGACGCCGGCGGAACGCCGGCATGTGGCCTCTTACCGCCTGATGGTACGCGCCTTCGCGTACTCCCTGAGAAATTCGTCCCACTCGGTGTGCTGGGCGATCTGGAGGTCCCCGTAGTAGCGCGAGATCGTGCGCTCCATCGGGAAGTACGCGCTCAGCCCGCCGCACTCCTCCACCTTCTCGCCCAGATGCCCCTCGTTGACCACGAAGCCGCCGGGCCCGTGGATGGCCAGCAGCTTGTCGGCCACCGAGGCCAGCGTCGGGTCGGTCCGCGAGTCGGCCACCAGCGCCAGGCAGATCGTGCGCAGGTCCGTCAGCGACCGGTCGAGGTGGAAGCGGGTCGCGACCGACTGCACGCTGTCCACCACGGACCGGTTGACCTGCACCTGCCGGCGCATGCCTTCGGCCAGCGTCTGGAACTCGCGCATGAACTCCTCGATGCGCGTCGCGTCCACCGCGCACTGGGTGACGGTCTGGTGCGTGCCGCGGTAGGACTTGACGTACTCGTCCACCACGATCCGCCCGAGCTCGCGCGCGTCCATGCGCGGGTCGGCCGCCACGGCGGTGAGGATCTCGGTGTACGGCCAGCCCTCGTTGGGTTCGAGCTCCTCCGAGCCCACCACGACCCCGGCGTGCTCCCGGAGTTCGTAGCAGACCTCGAGGTTGCTCATCAGGCAGGCGTCCATGCCGAGCAGGTCGACCGGCCGGCCCAGGTCCTGGTGGACGGCCCGCATGACGTTGCACAGCTCGATGGTGTCCAGCGAGTGCAGCGTGCCGTCGTCACTGGCGATCGCCCGGTCGTGCCCGGTCGGCAGGCGGAGCACCTCGGTCAGCGACGTGGTGAACAGCGCCTTGGTGATCTCCTGCGACTCCGTCAGCCTGGACAGCTCGGAGAAGGCCGGCTCGCCGTCGGCCATCGACGCGCGCGGGGCCCTGCGGACGTAGCCGCTCTCCACGTCGCGCCGGACCGCGCGGCCCCTGACCTGGGTGTAGATCTGGTCGAGGTCGTCGGGGGTCCAGCCGCCGCCGTGGTTCCAGATCACCAGCGCGTACCGCCTGGCGGGCGCGCGGGCGACGGACCAGCGGACGAAGTCCAGGAGCGTCTGCGGGTGGCCGGAGTCGACGGGCGGGTGCAGCTCCTCGACCACGTCGGGCGCGCCGCCCGCCCTGATCTCCAGGTGCTGGGCCCGGCCGCCGGCGTCCTGCCGCTTGACGAAGCAGGTGACCCGGACGCCGTTGTACGACTGGACCGCGCGCAGCTCCTCCAGGTCGCGTCCCGCGGCGTCGGACAGGTTGTTGTTGCCCGCCATGTAGATCATGACGTTCCAGTCGGCCGGCTCGTCCGGGCGGGGCTCGTCCGCCGTGGCCGTCCCGGTCCGGCCGAGCGCCCGCCACGTGGCAGGGCCCGCCACGCCGTCGGCCGGCAGCCCCGCGCGCTGCTGGACGCTCAGCACGGCGCCGTAGGTGGTGCCGCCGAAGTACCCGTCGGCCCGTACCCGGTGGCCGCGGGCGCGCAGCAGCTCCTGGAGCCGCCTGACCTCTTCCCCTCTGCTGCCGAGCCGCAACGTGGGCCGCATCGTGGGCCGCAACGTGGGCCGCGGCGTGGGCCCGGCCATCAGTCGGCGGCCCAGTGGAAGTCGAAGCACTTGCCGTCGGGCGACAGGTCGCCGATCGGGATGACGTACATCGGCGCGTGCTCGCCGAACATCCGCGCCTTCCACAGCACGATCGAGCCGCCGGCCTGCACGGCCCTGGACTCGAAGACGGCGTGGCGGTCGCCGTCGATCTCGACGAAGCAGAGCTGCCTGTCGGTCTCGTCGGTGACCTGGATGCCCTTCCACCAGCTGCTGTGCGGCGCCGTCGAGATGCGGATCTCGGTGGTGCCGGGCTGGGCCGGGGTCTCGGTCAGGTGCAGGACGTCGCCGTCGCGCAGCCGGTGGGCGTTGACGAGCTCTGTCCTGGTGATCCGCATGAGCTGGATCGGGCCGCGGCCCGGCATGCGCTCGTACCGGATGGGGGAGCGCTGGTCGCCGTGCACGATGGCCAGCAGTTCGGGCAGCTGCGAGACGATGGCGGGCAGCGTGGCCTGCACGATGGGGCCGAAGTAGCGCTGGTTGAGCTCACGGTCGGTCACGCGTACGGGATGCTCGGCCCGGGTGCCGTTCATGGCCTGGAGGAGGCCGGGCAGCACCTGCATCATGATCGGGGTGACCGTGCCGAGCAGTTGCGGCACGAACTGCAGGAAGCGGTCCTCCTCGTTCTGGTCCGTGTCGGCCTTGGCGGGGCCGAAGGACAGGAGCTGCTCCACCAGCGGCGGGATGATGGCCTGCACGACCGGCATGAGGACGGCGGCCACGTCCATGAACGACCGGTCGGCGGCGAGCTGGGCGAAGATCTCCGGACCTGCGTGGCGTGGCTGCTGGTACTCCACGGGCCGGTGCTCCATGCGCGGTCCCATCGGCAGCAGGTGAGCCTGTTGCGGACGTGCGCCGAACTGGTCCGCTGCCTGGTGGGTCAGCTGTAGTCCCTGGAGGATCGTGGGGAACAGCACGTTGAGAATCCGTGCCTCCGCTCCCCGCTGCTCCTCTGCGATGTAGGACGGCATGATGTTCTCCCGGCTATTTGCGGCATTCGTCCACGTTGGACGCTATGAACGGGTCTTGCCGCGAGCATCAGGGAACGCCCTGGGGATAACCCCGGGGCGTTTCCCTAATGACCGAAAGAGCTGACTCGGGTCAAGGACACTGGACGCCCGCCGGGCCAAGGCACACGATGAACTTTGGCCTAGGGAACATCCGGCGAGGGGGTGAGTCCGATGGCAGCCCGCGCCCTTCGCAAGGGACCCGAGCGCTCCCGGGACGAACAGTTCGTCGGCCGGTGCCGGGAACTGGCGGTGCTCCACGCCCAGCTCGGGCGGGTCTGTGAAGGACGGTCGAGCCTCGTCGTGCTGGAGGGGCCGGCCGGGATCGGCAAGACGGCGCTGGCAGGGGAGTTCCTGTCCGCGATCGAGAACGCGGTCGTGCTGGAGGTCAGCGGGGACGACGGCGAGTCCGAGCTGCCGTACGGGGTGCTGGCGCAGCTCGGACCGCAGGCACAACACGTGCCGGAGACGCTCGCCGGGCTGGCCGCCGGGGCCGTCCCCGACCCGCTGGCCGTGGGGGCCGCGCTGCTGGAGCTGCTGGCCCAGCTCCAGCTCGGCACGCCCGTGGTCGTCGCCATCGACGGGGCGGACTGGGCGGACCTGCCCTCGTTGCAGGCGCTGACGTTCGCGCTGCGGCGGCTGCGTACCGACCGGGTGCTCGCCATCGTGATCGTCAGGGAGAGCGACCACCCCAGGCTGCCCGACGGGCTGCGGCGGCTGCTGCGCAGCAGCGCGGCGCTGCGGCTGCCGCTGGGCGGGCTGAGCGCGCGCGAGCTGCAGGCGCTCAGCGCCCGGCTCGGTCCCGTACGGCTGACGCCCCAGGCCGCCGAGCGGCTGCACGAGCACACCAAGGGCGTGCCGCTGCACGCGCGGGCGCTGCTCCAGCAGGTGCGCGCCGAGACCCTGGCCGACGTGGACGCCCCGCTGCCGGCGCCGCGCGCGTACGCCACGCTGGTGCGTGGGCGGCTCGGCGGATGCGAGGCCACCGCGCAGCGGCTGCTCACGGCCGCCGCCGTGCTCGGCACGCCCGCGCCGCTGCACCTCGTGGCCCGCATGGCCGAGCTGGCCGAGCCGCTGCCCGCGCTGGAGCAGCTCACCGCCGCCGGGCTGCTCGTGGAGTGGCGTACGGGGGCCGGGGTCTCGGTGGGCTTTCCGAACCCGCTGGTCAGGGCCGCCGTCTACCACGACCTCGGGCCCGCCACCCGGCGGCGGCTGCACCTGCTGGCCGCGTCCCTGGTGGACGACGTGGTGCACCGGCTGCACCACCGGCTCGCCGCCGCCGACCAGGTGGACGACGAGCTCGTCCGCGAGGTCGCCCTGATGGGGCGGCGGCAGGCGGCGGCCGGGCAGTGGGCCAAGGCGTGCGGATGCCTGACCCGGGCCGTGCAGCTCACGGAGGGAGGGCCGGACCGGGACAGGCTGATCGCCGAGGCGGTGGAGGCCCTGCTGGCCGCCGGCCGGCCAGGGGACGCCGGGGCCCTGGCAGCCCGCGTGTCGCCCGGCGGGGACCCCGAAGTGCACGGGTACGTGCAGGGGTCGGTGGCGCTGGTGGCGGGGCGGGTGGCGGAGGCGGCCCGGCTGCTCGACAACGCCTGGACCCACGCGGGCGGGCAGGGGGGTGGCGACGGATGGCTCGCCTCGGCCGTCGCCGCCCGCCAGGCGATGGCGGGCCTGCTGCGCGGCTGTGGCGGGGACGCGGCCCGCTGGGCGGAGCGCGCCACGACGGCGCCGGACGGCGGCGGGCGGGAGTTCGTGCGGTTCGCCCGGCTGGTCGGGCCGGGGCTGGCGGGGGACGTCGGGAGAGGGCCGGCGGAGAGCGCGGAGCTGCCGGCCCCGGCGCAGGCCACGGCGGGCGAGCTGGACGCGCTGCTCGGCCGCGCCACCCTGCGCCTGTGGGCCGACGACCTGGCAGGCGCGCAGGCGGACCTGCTCGGCCTGCTCGCCGTGGGCGCCGGCAGGTCGGCGCCGTTCCAGCTCCTGGTGGCGAGCACGCTCGCCCAGTCGGAGTACCGGCTCGGCAGGTGGGACGACGCCGCCGGGCACGCCGAGCTCGGCGCCTCGACGGCCGACGACTTCGGCCAGGCGTGGCTGGCCGGCTACGCGCACGCCGTGGCCGCCCTCGTGCCGGCCGCGCGCGGCGAGTGGGAGCGGGCCGCCGCCCACGTACGCGCCGCGCGCGCCGCCTGCGCGCCCGGCAACGTCTCCGCCCAGGTCAGCACGGCCGCCGCCGAGGCCCTGGTGGCCACGGCCCGCGGCGACCACGACGCGGTCGTCACCGCGCTCACCCCGCTCACCAGGACGGACCTGCCCGACGAGCCGGCCGCCGTGCTCTGGCGCACGCTCCTGGCCGACGCGCTGGTCAACGCCGGCAGGCCGGAGGAGGCCGAGAAGGTGCTCGTACCGTGCGAGCTGCTGGCCCTGGACAGGGAACGGCGCAGCGTGCTGGCCGCCGCCGCGCGCGCCAGGGCGGGGCTGCACGCCGCCAGGCACGAGCCGGTCGAGGCGGAGGCCTGCTACCAGGTGGCGCTGGAGCACACGGCGAAGATCGAGACGCCGTTCGAGGAGGCCAGGATCCAGCTCGCGTACGGAACTTTCCTGCGCCGCAGGGGCCGCCGCTCGGCCGCCGCGGAGCAGCTCGAAGCGGCCCAGCTCACGCTCTCCAGACTGGGCGCGCTGCCGTACCTGGAGCAGTGCGACCTGGAGCTGGCCGCGAGCGGGCGGGCGGTGCTGCGCCCGCAGGACACCGCCAGGCTCGGCCTGACACCTCAGGAGCACACGGTGGCGGTGCTGATCAGCAGGGGGCTGACCAACCGGCAGGCGGCACGCAAGCTGGTGCTGAGCGTCAAGACGGTCGAGTACCACCTCAGCCACATCTACACCAAGCTCGGCATCACCTCCCGCACGGCGCTGATCGGGAAGCTGAGCGATCTCGGTGAGTGATCGTTATGATCGCATTGACCGTATTGTCGTTCGGGGGAGCGTGATGACCGTTTCGCGGCCGAAGACCCTGCTCGCGATGGCACCGCACATCGCCGCCCGGCTCGTCACGGGCCCGGTGCGCGAACGCCTGGTCACGATCGCCGACGTGGACCCCGGCCTGGTGGCCGCCGACTTCGCCGACCCGGCCGTGGCCGGGGCGCTGGCCGAGGCGGAGGTGCTCTACACGAGCTGGTGGTGCCCGCCCATCACCGCCGAGGTGCTGGCCGCGGCGCCGCGGCTGCGGGCCGTCGTGCACGCGGCCGGCTCGGTGAAGCACCACGTCACCGAGGCGTGCTGGGAGCGCGGCCTGCTCGTCTCCTCCGCGGCGGCGGCCAACGCCGAGCCCGTCGCCGAGTACACGCTGGCCGCGATCCTGTTCGCCAACAAGCGGGTGACCGACATCGCCCGGCTCTACCGGGAGCAGCGGGGGGTGCGGCTCGACCTCGACCGGATGTTCCCCGGGTTCGGCAACTACCGGCGCACGGTCGGGATCATCGGCGCGTCCAAGATCGGGCGGCGGGTGATCGAGCTGCTGCGGCCGTTCGAGCTGGACGTGCTGGTCGCGGACCCGTACCTGACCGATGACCTCGGCGTGCCGCACGTCGGGCTGGACGAGCTGTTCGAGCGGTGCGACGTGGTCAGCGTGCACGCGCCCGAGCTGCCCGAGACCCACCACCTCGTCAGCTCCGCCCGCCTGGCCCGCATGCGCGACGGCGCCACGCTGATCAACACGGCCCGCGGCTCGCTCGTCGACCAGGACGCGCTCGTCGCCGAGCTGGCCTCCGGGCGGCTGTACGCGGTCATCGACGTCACCGAGCCCGACCCGCTGCCCGCGGACTCGCCCCTGTACGACCTGCCGAACGTCCTGCTCACCCCGCACATCGCCGGCTCGCTGGGCGGCGAGCTGGCCCGCATCGCCGACCTGGCCGTGGACGAGCTGGACAGGTACGCCCGGGGCCTGCCGTTCGCGCACGGCGTGGCGGCGGAGGAGCTGGCCACGCTCGCCTGAGAGCCGGATCTCCCCTCTCCCGAGGTGAGACCGCCGTCCCGTTATTCGCGTGAACCGGCTGTCACCAGGCCAGTAGGATCTCGCCCATGGTGGCCACCGGATCCGGGAGTGGGAAGGCGTACTACGTCACCACTCCCATTTACTACGTCAACGACGCGCCGCACCTGGGCCATGCCTACACGACCGTCGCGGGCGACGTGCTCACGCGCTGGCACCGGCAGCGCGGCGAGCGGGTGTGGTTCCTGACGGGCACCGACGAGCACGGCCAGAAGGTCCTGCGCACCGCCGAGGCCAACGGGGTGAGCCCGCAGGAGTGGTGCGACAGGCTCGTGGAGGAGGCGTGGAAGCCCCTCTGGCGGCATCTGGAGATCGCCCACGACGACTTCATCCGCACCACGGAGCAGCGGCACACCGACCGGGTGCGGGAGTTCGTCCAGGATCTCTACGACAAGGGGGAGATCTACCAGGGCGGCTACGAGGGCCCGTACTGCGTGGGCTGCGAGGAGTACAAGCTGCCCGGCGAGCTGATCGCCGGCGAGGGCGAGTACGCGGGCAGGCAGCTCTGCCCGATCCACAAGCGGCCGGTGGAGATCCTCAAGGAGGAGAACTACTTCTTCAAGCTGAGCGAGTACGGCGACAGGCTGCTCGCCCACTACGAGGCCCACCCGGACTTCATCCAGCCCGAGTCGGCCCGCAACGAGGTGGTCAACTTCGTCCGGCAGGGCCTGCAGGACCTGTCCATCTCCCGCTCGACCTTCGACTGGGGCGTGCCCGTCCCGTGGGACGACCGGCACGTCATCTACGTCTGGGTGGACGCGCTGCTCAACTACGCCACGGCGGCCGGCTACAACCAGAACCAGGACACGTTCGAGTCCCGCTTCCCGGCCGACGTGCACCTCATCGGCAAGGACATCCTCCGCTTCCACGCGGTCATCTGGCCGGCGCTGCTCATGGCCAACGGGCTGCGGCTGCCCGGCCGCGTCGTCGCGAACGGCTGGCTGCTGGTCGGCGGCGAGAAGATGTCGAAGTCGAACCTGACCGGCATCAGCCCGCGCGACATCACCTCCCACTTCGGGGTGGACGCCTTCCGCTGGTACCTGCTGCGCGCGATCGCCTACGGCCAGGACGGCTCGTTCTCCTGGGAGGACCTCGCCGCCCGCTACACCTCGGAGCTGGCCAACGACTACGGCAACCTCGCCTCCCGCGTGGCCGCCATGGTCGGCAGGTACTTCGACGGTGTCCTGCCCGAGGCGACCGCCGACGGCGGGGCCGAGCAGGCCGTCCAGGACGCCCTGGCCAAGACGGTCGCCGACGCCGACAGGAAGATCGGCGACGACGTGGACTTCCAGGCCGGCATCGTGGCCATCTTCGACTTCGTCAAGCAGGTCAACGGCTACATCTCCGAGCAGGAGCCGTGGAAGGTGGCCAAGGACGGCTCCCCGGAGGGCCGGGCCCGCCTGGCGACCATCCTCTACACCGCCGCCGAGTCCCTGCGCGCGGTCGCGGTGCTGCTGAACCCGTTCATGCCCGAGAGCTCCCAGCGGCTCTGGGAGTCGCTCGGCGCGGAGCCCGGCCTCGGCGCCCTCGCCGGCCAGCGGGTCCAGGACGCCGGCGAGTGGGGCAGGCTCCCGGCCGGCTCGGTGATCACCAAGGGCGCGATCCTCTTCCCGCGCCTGGAGGACAGGCCGGGCGCGTAGCGGGCCCCCGCGGCCCGGCCCTACGCTCTCCGCATGGACAAGAGGGTGATCGACGGCCGCTTCGAGCTCGTGGAGCGGCTCGGCGGCGGGGGCATGGGCCTGGTGTGGCGCGCCTGGGACGTGGCCCTGCACCGGGAGGTCGCGCTCAAGGAGGTACGCCCGCCCGACCCCGCCATCGAGGAGCACGACCCCACCCTCGCCCGCGAGCTGCGCTCCAGGGTGCTGCGCGAGGCCCGCGCCCTGGCCCGGCTGAACCACCCGCACGTGGCCACCATCCACCACATCGTGGACCCGGGCGAGCAGGGCTATCCCTGGATCGTCATGGAGCTGGTCACCGGCGGCTCGCTCCAGGACCACCTCCAGCACGGCCCCTTACCGGTCAGGGAGGCGGCGCGGCTGGGGCGGGAGGTGCTGTCCGGGCTGCGGGCCGCCCACGCGGTCGGCATCCAGCACCGCGACGTCAAACCCGCCAACGTGCTGCTGCGCGAGGACGGCCGCTCGGTGCTGACGGACTTCGGCATCGCGGCGATGCGCGAGTCCACGAGCCTCACGGCCACCGGGTCGTTCATCGGCTCGCCCGAGTACATGGCGCCCGAGCGGATCAACGGGGTCGAGGGCGATCCCGCCTCCGACCTGTGGTCGCTGGGCATGCTGCTGTACGTCGCGGTGGAGGGGCGGCACCCGCTGCGCCGCGGCACCACGCTGGCGACGCTCGCCGCGGTGCTCAACCAGGACGTGCCGCCCGCGGAGCGCGCCGGGGCGCTCACGCCCGTGCTGAGCGCCCTGCTCGTCCGCGATCCGTCCGCCCGGCCGGACCCCGAGACCCTGGACCGGATGTTCGCGGACGCCGAAGCCGGCCGCACACCCCCGCCACCCGGCCCGTACGCCGGCGGCCCCGCGATCCCCCAGCCCATGGCCCCCGCCTTCCCGCCCGGTGCTGGGTACGCCACCGGGCAGCCCGTCTTCCCGCCCGGTGGTGGGCAGACCCTGCCGCCCGCGCCCGCCTATCCGCCCGGCGGTGGGCAGACCGTCCCGCCCGGGTACGGGAAGGCGCCGCAGCAGCCGCCGTGGGGCCCGGGGCCGGTTCCGAACGCGGACACCGCGAACACGCGCCGCAGCCGTCGCGGTGCCAGGGGAGCGGCGGTGGCGGCGGCGGTGTCCGTGGCGGCGATCGTGGTGGTGGGCGTGCTGGTGTGGCGGTTCCTCCCGCCGGCCACCCAGGGCGACCCGCGACCCACCGCCCTGAGCCTCGGGAACGATCCCACCGCCACCACGAAACCGGCCGACGACCAGGCCGAAGAGCCCACAGGGGAGCCCACGGAGGAGCCCACGGAGAAGCCCACCCCGAGTGACCTGCTGACCCCCACCGGCATGCGCGGCATGATCGTCGACCTGAAGCGGATCATCGGCGGAACCAAGATCGTCAGAATGACGATCCATCCCACCCACGCCTCCGTGGACGTCCCCCGCAAGGACGACCCGGAGGTCTACGACAGCTACGACTACCGCGACGGCGAGGTCACCGGCCCCAGGAAGGGCAGCACGTTCGACACCCCCCTCGTGGACCTGGCCAAGTTCAACTGGAACGCCCTGCCGAACCTGCTCAAGAAGGCGAAGCAGGACCTCGGCGCGCGCCCGCCGATCTCCCACCACCTGATCGTGGAGCCGAACTACTCGTTCACCTCGACGAAGCAGGTCCTGCTGGTCTACGGCTCCGACGAGTACGGGCGCGGCGGTTACCTGGTGGCCTCCCCTCAGGGGCGGGTGCTCAAGGTCGTCAGCTGAGCGAGCCGGATCGGGGTCAGCAACTCTCCTGGTAGCCGCTCTCCGGGATGAGGCGCGCCCACTCCGCCCTGCTCAGCGCACCGCCCGCCCGCGCGCACACCTCGCGCGCCGTCAGCCCCGGGTCCACCGCGACCTCCCGTACGGTCCCGTCGAGCGTGACCCCGCGCAGCCGCCTGCCGTCCTGGCTGAAGGCTGGCCCGGAGGCCCACGAACCGACCTGGCCGACCTCGCGCAGCGCCGCGGTGTCCCAGAGCGAGGTACGGCCGGCGTCCACGGCCAGCAGGTCGCCGCCGGGGGAGAAGCGCAGCTCGTCCACCGGGGCGGAGCCGGTCTCGATCGTGCCGATGGGCTCGCGCTCGTGCACGTCCCACAGCAGCACCCGGCCGGCGTCCAGCGCGATCGCCAGCCTGCCGCCGTCGGGGGAGAAGGCCAGCGCCGTCGGGGCGGCTCCATCGGCCAGGTCGAGCGGGGTGATCCGGCCGGTGGGCAGGTCGAGCAGGTTCGGGCCGGCGGCCAGCGTGGAGCCGTCGGGGCTGAAGGCCAGCGCCAGGTCGCCCGCGCCCGCGTACGCCTTGATCCGGCGCCCGGTGCGCACCTCCCACGTCTCCAGCAGCGTCCTGCGGGCGGTGGCCAGGGTGCCGCCGTCGGGGGAGAGCGCCACGGCGGGCACGTCGCCGCCCGCGTCGATCGCGGACACCTGCCTGCCTCCGGCCACCTCCCATACGGTCACCGGGTCGCCCGCCACCGCCAGCAGCCGCCCGCCCGCGTCGAACGCCAGGTCGCCGGCCGCCGCGATGCGGCCCAGCTTCCTGCGTTCCTCGGTGTCGGTGAGCTCGATGGCGTTGCCGACCTCCTTGGCGGCGACCCGGCCGTTGCCGGAGAACGCGGCGACGTGCCCGTCGTCGGACGGCGCCGGCAGGCCGGACACGTCGAGCGAGACGACGGAGCCGGTGCCGCTGAGGTAGCGCAGCTGGCGGCCGTCCGAGGAGAAGGCCAGGCCGTGGCCGGGGTCCTGGAGGGGGTAGGAACCGGCCAGGCGGCGCTCGGCGACGTTCCAGACGCGTACCTCGCCGTCGCCGGGGAGTGCCAGCAGGCGGCCGTCGGGGCTGAAGACCAGCGGGCCCGCCGACGCGCCCGGGGTCGTCTCCAGCCCGTCCACGACCTCGACACCCCACGCCCCGTCCTCCGGCGGACCGGCCCCGTCCTCGGGCTGCCCGGCCTCGCGCTCCCGGCCCGTGCCCGGCGCGTCCCCGGTGCCGTCGCCCGGCCGGGCAGCCTGGCCGGTCCGCGTCGCCTCGCCGTCACGGGCTTGCCCTGACTGCGGATCACCGCTGCCGGGCCGCCCGGCACCCGCCTCGTCGGCGTCCCCCCGCTGCGCTCCGGTCGCGCGGGCCTGCGGCTGAGCGGTGCCCGCCCCGGCGGTCATGCTGGCCTGTGGTTGAGCGGTGCCCGCCTGGGCGGTCGTGCGGACCTGTGGTTGAGCGGTGCCCGCCCCGGAGGTTGCGCGGGACTGCGGTTGCGTGGTGCCCGTTTGGGCGGTCGTGCGGGACTGCGGTTGCGTGGTGCCCGTTTGGGCGGTCGTGCGGGGTTGCGGCTCGGTGGTCCGGCCGCCGTCGGTGCTGAAGGTCTCGACCCGGTCAGGCCCGGTCGTGCTCTCGGGCGTGCCCGCCGCGGGGGCCTGCGAGGCGGTAGTCGCGGGGGACGGGGCCGAGGTCTGGGCGGGGGTGGGGAGCGCGAGCACGCCCGGGCTCTGCGCGGCGGTGGTCGGCGCGGGCGCCGGGCTGCCGGCGAGGTCGGCGGGGGTGTCGGGGCCCGGCTCCACGGCCGCGCCGAACGTCTCCTCGGCCCCCGTACGCGACCGACTGCCCCCGGCCCCCACCAGCGTCACCCCGTCGCGCCCCGCCACCGCCAGCATGCGCCCGTCGGGGCTGAAGGCCACGGCGGGGGCGGCCGCGTCAGCGCCCGTGAGCGGCTCGACCTCGACCACCCCGGTCCTGGTGCGGCGCGCAGCCAGGTTCCACAGCTCGACCCGCCCGGCCGGCCGCGAGACGGCCGCCCGCGTCCCGTCGGGCGACAGCGCCACCTTCGCGTCCGTCACGTCGAACAGCACGCGCGTCCCCTGGTAGACCCGCGTCCTGTTCCCCCGGCTGATCGTGTAGACGCCGGCGGCGGGCGCGCGCCCGGTGGTCACGTCGATCGGCCCGGCGCCGCTCACGTCCGCGTACAGCCCGTCGTCGCTCAGCGCCGTCACCCCGGCAGGCAGCGCGTACGTCACCGCCCGCCGCCTCGACCGCACGTCCCAGACGGTGAGCGCACCGGTGTCCCACCTGACCAGCGTGTCGCCGCGCAGCAGGTACCGGGCCCGCGCGTCGGCCCCGGGATCGGTGAACACGGCCAGCTCCGGCTGCACCAGCGAGGCCTGCAGCGCCGCCCGCGCCTCGAAGACCGGCGCCAGCCGCCACGCGGCCACGCTCAGCCGCATCGCGGTACGCGGGTCGGAGGTGCGCAGCGACTCCGCCCTGGCGGCCACGGCGCGGGCGTCGGCCTCGAGAAGGCGCTCGCGCAGGTCGTTCTGCCCGTGAACGGCCACGACGGTCATCGTGACCGCCACCGCCAGCACCGCCGCCACCGTCGCCAGCGACGGCACGAGCAGCTTCCTGCGCTGCTTGGACAGGGCCACGCTCTCGTTGACGAAGTCGCGTTCTAGCTGGTTCAGCCGCACGTGGCGGCGCTTGGTCGCGGCCCAGCCGAGCGCCGTGTCGAGCTCCTGCCCGCGCAGCAGGTGGCCACGCCCGCGCCGGTGCTCCGACCAGTGCCTGGCGGCCTCGCGGATGCGGCGGTGCACCAGCATGCCCTCGCGCTCGTCGGCCACCCAGCCGCGCAGCCGCGGCCAGGCCCGGTAGAGCGCGGCGCTGGCCGGCGCGACCCGGTCGTCGCTGACGGCCACGAGCCTGCCGACGGCGGTCTCCACCCCCGGCACGCGTACGCTGCGGCGTACCAGCAGCCCGGCCTCCATGAGCGGCCGCAGCACGTCGCCCTCGTCGTGCGGGGTGTCGCCGTCGAGCAGGCGCAGCAGCAGGCCGGGCACCTCCTGCTGCTGCGCGGGCGTGAGCCCCGCGTACACCTCCTCGGCCACCTCGCCCAGCGACCGCTGCCGCACGTACGCGGGCGGCGGGCGCAGCTCGGCGCCGCCGTCCACCAGCAGCTCGGCCGCCGTGGGACGGTCGGCGGGGTCCTTGGCCAGCGCCCGCCCGACCAGCTCGCACAGGGAGTCGGGCAGGCAGCTCACGTCGGGATCGACGGTCAGCAGCCGGTGCATGATGCCGCCGAGGCTCTCCCCGCGGAACGGGTCGTGCCCGGTCGCCGCGAACAGCACCACCGCGCCCCACGCGAACACGTCCGCCGCCGACCCGGCCGCCTGGCCGGTCAGCATTTCGGGCGCCTGGTACGTGTACGCGCCCACCGGCCCGGACACCGGCAGCCCCAGCTCGATCACCTTGGGCCCGTCGTCGGCCAGCAGCACGCTCTCCGGGTTCAGCCCCCGATGGGTCAGCCCCGCCTCGTGCAGCGCGCGCAGCACCTCCGCCAGCGCCCCGGCCAGCGCGACCAGCTCGTCACCCGTGTACGGCCCGTGCAGCGCGACGGCCTGCCGCAGGTCGGGCCCGTCGACGAACTCGCTCACCACGTACGGGACGCCTCCGTCGGACCCGACGGCGACCACCTCCGCCAGATGGCGGCAGGTCACCCGCTCGTACCGGTGCCCGACCTCGCCCCGCGGCACCGTGACCGCGAACCTGCGGCCCTCGTCGTCGTAGGCGTCGTAGACGACACCGCGCCCGCCGGCGCCCAGCCTGGCGGCCGGCCAATAGCCGCCAAGCCTTTCTGGGTCACCGGGCACCAAGCGCATCGTCACTGGAGCTTAGATGCACGACACCGCCCATTGGTTGTCCGGGACCACGTTTCCGGGAGGGACGCCACAGGTCCCCCGCGCGCCTCGGGGGACCCGCGCGTCATGATCATTATGCCAGGCTTCGCGAAGCGGCCCGCCAATCGTGCCGGAGCACGGCCATGAGCACGCAGTCGTGCCACTCCCCGTCCCACAGGAGCGCGTCGCGCTCGACGCCCTCCTCCACGAACCCCAGCTTCTTGTAGACGTGCCGCGCCCGCTCGTTGAAGGCGTAGACGCCCAGCCTGATCCGGTGCAGCGGCGTGGTCTCGAAGGCGTGGCGGAGCACCAGCTCGATCGCCTCGCTGCCGTAGCCCTTGCCGAACACGCGGGGGCCGATCAGGCCGATGCGCAGGTTGCACGACAGGTTGGCGGTGTCCAGCTCGTTGAGCACCACCTCGCCGACGTACTCGTCGTCCGCCATGATCGCCAGGTCGAGCCGGTCGGGGTGGTCGCCGCGCGTGGCGTACCACACGCGGAGCTGGTCGGGGTCGAACCCGGCGTGCGAGCCCGTCAGCCGGCGCACGTCAGGGTCGGAGACCAGTTCCAGCAGTCCCTCGACGTGCTCGGGACCGACCGGGCGCAGCGTCACGCGCGCACCCTTCAGTGTGGGTTTCTCGGCGAACATCCTTTCTGGCTATCAGTCTCGATCAACGCGGGGCAAACCCATTTTGCGCAGCACCGCGTCGCGTACCTGCTCCGGGGTGAGCACGCCGACGTCGCAGATGACGTCCGCCGCCTCGCGGAAGTACGCCTCGCGGCGGGCCCGCATCTCCTTCGGGTCGTAGTCGGGCCGGTGCTTGCTGGTGCGCATGCGCTCGGCCAGCACCTCGTCGTCGGCGTCCACCCAGACCACGAACGCCTGGCGCAACGCCGCGCGCACCTCGGCGTTCTCCATCACGCTGGCCGCCGCGGCGATCACCTTCGGCTCGCCCGCCAGCCCCTCCAGCACGTGCTCGGCCTCGTACCGGTGCAGCGCTTCCCTGCCCTCGCGGGCGGCGATCGGCGCGGAGGGGGCGCCGTACTTGTCCTGGAGGTACCCGTCGCTGTCGGTGAACGGCAGCCCGAGCGCCTCCGCGATCAAGCGGCCGGACGTCGTCTTACCCGCGCCCATGAGCCCGATCATCACGACTGGTTTGTTTTTCGACATGTGGATAGAGGTTCCTTCGTGTCAAGGAGGTAAATCTGATGACCATCGCCGGAAGCATCATCCTCATCATGCTCGGTGCGATCCTCACCTGGGCCGTCGAGTTCGACCTCGCCGGCCTCGACATCAACGTAGTGGGCGTCATCCTCATGCTCGGTGGCCTGGTCGGGCTCCTGTTCGGCATATACAGGATCACCGTCACGCGCCGGGCGGTCGGCCCGATCGACGAGCCGGTGCACCGTCACGAGGTCTACGAGGAGCCCGAGGCCCGTAGGACCACGGTCTACGAGGAGCGCCGCCACTACGACGAACCACCGCTGTAGGAGGTGAACCGACATGCCAGCTGTTGAAGAGCTGCCGTCGACCATCAAGCGTTCTCCGAAGAAGGCGCAGAACACGTGGATCAAGGCGCACGACTCGGCCGTCAAGGAGTACGGCGAGGGGCGGCGCGCCCACATGACCGCGTTCGCCGCGCTGAAACACTCCTTCGAGAAGGTGGGAGACCACTGGGAGTCGAAGAACGGCAAGGGCCCTTCCGACAAGGGCGCCACCGACCGCTCCGGCCGGACGGCCGAGGGCGTGGACGCCAACGCCAGCAAGGAACACCTGCAGAAGGTGGCCGCGAAGCTGGGGGTGACCGGCCGGTCGAAGATGACCAAGCAGGAACTGGTCGGCGCCATCAAGAAGGCCAACAGGACCGCCACGGCGAAGTCCCGCCCGAGCGCGAAGTCCAACGGCACGAAGTCCAACGGCACGAAGTCCAACGGCACGAAGTCCACGAGCACGAGGTCCTCGGCCGCGAAGTCTTCGAGCACGAGGTCTTCGAGCACCAGGTCCACGGCCACGAAGTCTTCGAGCACGAAGTCTTCGGGCACCAAGTCGGGCACCAAGTCGGGTACCAAGTCCGGTACGAGGGCGGCCACCTCGTCGAGGTCCGGCACCAGGACGACGTCCAAGGTGAAGTCGGCGCCCAAGTCGGCCTCCAAGTCGAAGCCGGCGCCCAAATCGGCGTCCAGGACGAAGTCCGCTTCCAAGAAGAGCTCCACGGCGAGGAAGTCCCGCTGACAGGACGGGGCCACATCCGCCACCGACCAGAGGGCCGCCGATCTATCCGGATCGCCGGCCCTCACTCATGCCCGCCACCCCCGCCTCACACCAGCCGCTTGACGGCGTCGGCGATGGCGTGGCGGTCGATCCGGGCGTCGGCCAGCTGCTCCTGCGGCGTCGCGGACCCGGGCAGGTCGGTCACGGCCAGCTTCACCACCCGCGGCCCCAGCTCGCTCACCGCGTCCATCACCGCGTCGCCCAGCCCGCCCTCGATCCGGTGGTCCTCCACCGTGATCAGGTTGCCGGTGGTGGTCGCCGCCTCGACCAGCGCCGCCGTGTCGACGGGCTTGATGGAGTACAGGTCGATCACCCCCACGGGGATGCCGTCCGCCTGGAGACCGTCGGCCGCCGCCAGCGCCTCGTGCACGGTGACGCCCGCCGCCACGATCGTGGCCCGGTCGCCGGGCGTGTGCCGCAGCACCCGCGACCCGCCCACCGAGAACCGCTCACCCGGCTGGTAGATCACCGGCGTGTCGCCCCGCGTGGTCCGCAGGTAGGACACGCCCTCCAGGTCCGCCATCTCGCCGATCAGGGCCGCCGTCTGGTTGGCGTCGCACGGGTAGAGCACGGTGCTGCCGTGCACCGTCCGCATCATCGCCAGGTCCTCCAGGCCCATCTGGGAGGGCCCGTCCTCGCCGATCGCCACCCCGGCGTGCGAGCCGACCAGCCGGATGTCCGCCCCGCTCACGCCCGCCATCCTGATGAAGTCGTGCGCCCTGGTCAGGAACGCCGCGAACGTGGCCGCGTACGGCTTCCAGCCTCGCACCTGCAGCCCGACGGCCGCCGCGACGAGCTGCTGCTCGGCGATGTACATCTCGAAGAACCGCTCGGGATGCTCCTTGCCGAACGTCTCCGTCTTCGTCGAGTCCGCCACCTCGCCGTCCAGCGCCACCACGTCCCCGCGCGCCGAGCCGAGCGCCGCCAGCGCCGCCCCGTACGCCGTCCGCGTCGCCACCTTCTCACCCACCGGGTACGACGGCGCCTTCATCCCGTTGCTCCCGAACCGGAACGGCGCCGCGCCCGGCTCCGGCCTGTGCACCTCGACCCGCACGCTCCTGGCCCCGCCCAGCTCCTCGACGGCCTTGCCCGGGTCCTTCAGCGCTTTGCCATGGGCGCCCTCGCGGTTCTCCACCTCCAGGACCCCTTCGCCCTTGCGGGTCTTGGCCAGGATCACGGTCGGCCGCCGCCGCGTGTTGCAGGCGTCGCCCAGGGCGTAGTCGATCTGGCCGGGGTCGTGCCCGTCGATCTCGATCGTGTGCCAGCCGAACGCGCCGAACCTGCGCGCGTACGCCCCGGTGTCCCAGCCGTGCCTGGTGGGGCCGCGCTGGCCGAGGCGGTTCACGTCCACGATGGCGGTCAGGTTCGCCAGCCCCTCGCCGCCCGCGTGCTCGGCCGCCTCCCAGATGGAGCCCTCGGCCAGCTCGCTGTCGCCGCACAACACCCAGACCCGGTACGGCATGCGTTCCAGCCGCCCGGCCATCGCCACCCCCACCCCAACGGGCAACCCCTGCCCCAGCGACCCGGTGGCGACGTCCACCCAGGGCAGCCGGGGCGTGGGATGGCCCTCCAGGCGGCTGCCTCTTCGCCTGAACGACAGCAGCTCCTCGTCGCTGATCACGCCGGCCGCCTTGTAGAGCGAGTAGAGCAGAGGCGAGGCGTGTCCCTTGGAGAAGATCAGGTGGTCGTTGGCCGGGTTGTCCGGGTCGTCGAAGTCGTAGCGGAGGTGGCACGCGAACAGCACGGCCATCAGGTCGGCCGCGGACATGGACGAGGTCGGGTGGCCGGAACCTGCTTCCGCCGCCGCCCGTACGGAGTCCACCCGCAACTGCGCCGCCAGTTCGGCCAGGTACTGAAGATCGCGGTCAGGCATCATGACCTCCCCTGAGATGGTTTCAGCCCCGTCTACCCCGGCGAAGCCGCTTAACGCGGGCCGCGCCGGGGCGGGCGGGGCTGGGAGGTCAGGCCCGGCGGGCCCGCCGTACGGCGGTGAGCGCCGCCGCGGCGGCGCCGCCGGCGAGGCCGAGCAGGACGGGCAGCCGGTGCTGCGAGAGCCAGACCTGCGGGCTGCGCCCGTGCGAGCGGTGGTCGAACGACCCGTGCGCCCCGTAGTCGGAGCTGTCGTCGGCGGGCTCCCACAGGTTTGCCACGCCGGTGGGCGCCTTCTCGTCCGTCACCTGCGACTGCGTGCCCGTCCTGGCCAGATACCGGTCCACCAGGGCGGGCGCGACGCGCTGGGCGAGCAGGGTGGCCACCGTGCTGGTGCCGACCCAGTACTCCTTGCGCTCCGGATGCGTGGCGGCGTACACGATCGCCCGCGCCGCCACCTCGGGCTGGTAGATGGGAGGGACCGGCTGGGGGTGCCGGCGCAGCTTGCTCAGGACCCAGTCGAACTGGGGGGTGTTGACCGCCGGGAGCTGGACGAGGGTGATCCGGACGCCGCTGCCGTCGGACATGAGCTCGGTGCGCACCGACTCGGTGAAGCCCTTGATGGCGTGCTTGGCCCCGCAGTAGGCCGATTGCAGGGGGATGCCGCGCTGTGACAGGGCGGATCCGGTCTGGACGATGGCGCCGGCGTTGCGCGGCCGCATCAGGTCGAGGGCGACCTTGGTGCCCCAGACGTAGCCGAGGTAGGTCACAGCGGTGGTGCGTTCGTACTCATCTGGGGAAATATCAGTGAATTTGGCGAAGACAGAGGAGAAGGCGGTGTTTATCCAGACGGATATCGGCCCCATCTCCTTCTCGATGCGCTCGGCCGCGGCGCGTACCTGCTCGTAGTCGGCCACGTCGGCCTCGTACACCTGCCCCGTGCCGCCCTCCACCCCGACGTCCACGGCGGCCGCGCCCAGGCCGGCCGTGCCGCGGGCGATCAGCGCCACCTTGGCTCCCTGCGCGCCGAGCTCGCGTACCACCGCGCGCCCGACCCCGCCGCTCGCGCCCGTCACCACTACCACGCGTCCACGAAGTGGTGCCATGTCGTGATCAGCCCGCCTCTCTGTCCGGTCCTCGCCGCTGCTTCTGGCGCCGTACGGCCAGGACGATGTCGACCGCCGTGGCGATGGCCAGCCCGACGGCGATGACCGTCATGAGCACCGCCCCGGTGAGGAGCCCCAGGACCGCGAACGCGAACAGGAACACCAGGATGAAGGAGCCCACCCTGATGTGCATGTAGTCACGCGGGGTGGCGGGCACCATGGCGTGGCCGCTGCGATCCCGTTCCTCTCGCCATTCTCCGTTGTCAGACATGCGGCTCACCTGCCCGTACCGTTTGCCGCCTAACGTCCGGGGTAGCCCGCCTGCGTGCCCGAGCGAGATCGACGTACGGACGAGGAGTTGCACCCCAGCGACCAGAGCGAGCCGGGCATCGTGCGGCGGCGGCGCGGGCGCGGGTTCGGTTACGAGCGCCCCGACGGGCGCCCGGTGCGCGACGCGGCCACGCTCGCCCGGATCAGGGCGCTGGCGATCCCCCCTGCCTGGCAGGACGTGTGGATCTGCACGTCGCCCAGAGGGCACCTCCAGGCCGTCGGCACGGACTCCGCGGGCCGGCGGCAGTACCGCTACCACGACCTGTGGCGCGAGCAGCAGGACCGGGCCAAGTTCGACCGGGTGCTGGAGGTGGCCGAGCGGCTGCCCGCGTTCAGGAAGGCCGTGGACGACCAGCTCCAGGGCCGCGGGCTGACCAGGCAGCGGGTGCTGGCCGCCGCGGCCAGGCTGCTCGACATCGGCTTCTTCCGCATCGGCGGCGAGAGCTACGACACCTACGGCCTGGCCACGCTCAGGATGGAGCACGTCACCTGCTCGGGCGGCCTGGTCGTCTGCTCCTACCAGGCCAAGGGCGACGTGGCGCGCGAGGTGGAGGTGGCCGACCCGGCCGCGTGCAAGGTGCTGCGCTCGCTCAAGGCGCTGGGCGTGGACGGCGAGCTGCTGCGTTACCGGCACCAGGGCGGGTGGAGCGACATCAGGAGCGAGGACATCAACGACTATCTGCGCGAGATCATCGGCTACGAGGTCACGGCCAAGGACTTCCGCACCTGGCACGCCACCGTCCTGGCGGCGGTGGGCCTCGCGGTGTCCCGGCCGGCGCGCGCGGGCGTCACCAGCAAGAAACGCGCCGTCACGCGGGTGATGCGCGAGGTGTCCGAGTATCTCGGCAACACGCCGACGGTGGCGCGGGCGTCGTACGTGGATCCGCGCGTGGTGGAGGCGTACGACCAGGACAGGACGATCGCGGCGGCCCTGACGGAGCTCGGGGCGGATGCGGATTTCGGGCAGCTCGCCACGGCGGGCCCCGTCGAACGGGCGGTCATCGAGCTGATTCGTGCCGTTTGAGCTGTTCGAACCCGGGCATGCGCCGACAGAAGAAGGAGGCGAGCGATGGAAGCTCCGCAGTACGTCGCGGCCCGTGTCCAGCAGGCGCTGGCCGAGGACGGACGCACGCACGAGCTCGGAATTCGCGTCGACATCAGAGGCGACCAGCTTTTCCTGCGCGGACAGGTGAGCGGGGCCGAGCAGCGCGAGCGGCTCGGCCAGGTGGCGCACGAGGTCGCGCCCGAGCTCCATGTGCACAACGAGATCAACGTCGTTGAGGCGACCGCGCCAGGGGAGGATGAGCATCTTGACTGACCTGCGCATAGCCGCCGTGGGGGACATCCACCTCGGCGAGGACGTCAGAGGCCAGTACAGGAAGAAGCTCGAAGGCATCGAGGACCGCGCGGACGTGTTCATGCTGGCGGGGGACCTCACCAGGCACGGCACGCTGGAGGAGGGCCGGGTGGTGGCCGACGAGGTGCGCGGGCTGCCGATCCCGGTCGTCGCGGTGCTCGGCAACCACGACTATCACTCCGACCTGCAGTACGAGATCGCCGGCGAGCTGCGTGACGCCGGCGTCATCGTGCTCGACGACGACGGCGTCGTGGTCCAGTGCGGCGACAAGAAGCTGGGCGTCGTCGGCGGGAAGGGGTTCGGCGGCGGGTTCGCGGGCAAGTGCGCCAGCGAGTTCGGCGAGCGCGAGATCAAGAACTTCGTCTCCCACACGCGCTACATCGCCGAGGCGTGGAAGGTGGCGCTGAAGGAGATCGTCGCCGACCACCGGGTGGTGCTGTCGCACTACTCACCGATCAAGGAGACGCTGGAGGGCGAGCCGCACGAGATCTACCCCTTCCTCGGCAGCTACCTGCTGGCGGAGGCGGTCGACACGGCCGGCGCCGACCTGATCCTGCACGGGCACGCACACAAGGGCAGCGAGAAGGGCATGACGCCCGGCGGCATCCGGGTGCGCAACGTGGCGCTGCCGGTGCTCGGCAGGGCGTACAGCGTGTACTGCCTCAACTGCTCCGACGACATGCTGCTGCACGAGCACTAGCCGCGGGCCCCGCTAGAGCACCCGTACGGCGAGCACGCACACGTCGTCCTCGGCCGCGTCGCCGCCCAGCCGGGTGAGCAGGCAGTTGATCATCTGCTCCGGGTCGTCGTCGGCGCAGAAGTCCGTGGCCTGGACCAGGGCCTCCACCCCCGCCTCCAGGTCCCGCCCGCGCCGCTCGACGATCCCGTCGGTGTAGAGCAGCAGGACGTCGCCCGACCGGAGCCGCGTGGTCGTCAGCTGGTACTCGGTCACGTCGAACGCGCCGAGCATCATCCCCTGCGCGCCGTCGATCTGCTCCGCCCGGCCGTCCCTGATCAGCAGCGGGGCGGGATGGCCGGCGTTCGTCCAGCGGAACGTGCAGTCCTGCGGGTCGAAGTGGCCGATGACGGCGGTCCCGGTCACGGTGATGCCCTCGTTGGAGTGCACGATCAGGTCGTTCAGCCAGGTGGCGAGCCGGTCGGCGGAGGCCTGCGTGTAGGCCAGCCCGGCCAGCCCCGAGCGCATCTGCAACATGATGCCGGTGGCGGTCAGCCCATGGCCCATGGCGTCGCCGATGGCGAGCAGCACCCTGCCGTCGGGGATGAGGCGGGCCTTGAACCAGTCGCCGCCGAGCCGGATCAGCTCCTCGCCGGGCAGGTAACGCACGCCGACGGTCAGCCCGGGCAGGTGGATGAGGCCGCGGCGGATCGGCAGGATCGTGTTCTGGAGCTGGACGGTGACCCGGTGCTCCTCCTCGGCCCGCTCGCGCTGCCTGGTCGCCTGCTCGTGCGCCACCGCCAGGGCGCGTTCCCTGCGCCGGTTCTTCGTCACGTCCTGGGCCAGGCAGCGCACCTTGACCGGCACGCCGTCGGCGTCGAGTATCGGCTCGCCGAACACGCACAGGTGCCGCACCCCGTACCGGTGCTGGATCCTGAACTCCGTCTCGACCGCCTCCCTGTGCTCCAGCAGGGAACGGATCTGGTCCTCGACGATCGGCAGGTCGTCCGGCACCACCACGGCCGGCAGCTCCTCCAGCGGCATCGGCCCCGCGTCGCGTTCGCGGCCGAACATCTCGTACATCTCGGGAGTCCACAACGCGCGCTGCGTGGCCAGGTTCCACTCGCCCCAGCCGAGCTGGGCCAGGCGCTGCGCGCGCTGCCAGCCGGAGACGAGCAGCTCCTCGTCGTCCATGGCGCGCCAGCTCACCAGCAGCCCTTCGTCCACGCGGGCCGCGCGCACGTTGAGCGTGGCCGGCCAGACCAGGTAGTCGAGCACCTCCACGAACTCCAGCCCCTCCCGGTGGATGGGCTCGCCGGACTCGAAGACGCCGATGTAGTCGTCCAGCAGTCCCGAGCCGGCCATGCCGGGGCTGGCCGCCAGGAGCCGGTGCCCGGCCAGCTCGGAGGCGGTACGCCCGGCCACCGTCCTGGCGTGCCGGTTGGCGGCGAGGATCAGGAAGTCCACGACGCGGCCCGTGGCGTCCTTGACGGGGGTGAGGTAGAGCGCGGAGGCGTGGACGGCCTCCAGCATGCCGGTCACCCAGCCGGGCACGTGCAGCGGCTGCCTGGGCTCGTCAGGGGGGCGCTCGATGCCCTTGGCCACCTCGACGAGGTCCAGGCCGCTGTGCCGGGCCATCCTGGAGAGCCGCTCGGCCGCCTCGCCCGGCCGCACGTTCAGCTCCGTGGCGAGCCGGGCGACGGCCTCGTCGAGGATGGCCTCGTCACGCATGTGCAGGCGCAGCCGTACGAGCAGGTCGCGCAGCCTCGCCGAGACAGCGCCTGACTCGTAGCGGCTGAACGGCGGAAATCTACTCACACGCTCCTCATGCCCGGCGGGCGGGAATCGAGGAGCGTCACCGGCGATATTTCAGCAAAACGTAGCGGCCGCTGGACCGTTCTCGGGGATCGGCCCAGCGGCGGAGAAGGGGCGATGAACGGATCGAACGGCGCCCCTAGACATTGAAGATACTGACCCCGCCAGGCCCGACCAGGAAACCGAGGACGATGAGCACGATCCCCCAGAGCAGGTCGCGCCGGGCCAGGATCACATAGATCCCGGAGATGACGAGAATTACTGCGATGATCCAGAGCAAAGTAGCCATGCGCTGGCATCTGCCCTCAGGAAGCGCCGCATAACATAAGCGTTCAGGGCAGGAAAAGTTCATGACGACCTTCGGTTATTTCCTGTCGTGCGAGGAACACGGCCCCGGAGAGCTGGTGCGTCAGGCCAAGGCCGCCGAACGCGCCGGCTTCGAGGCCCTGTGGATCTCCGACCACTTCCACCCCTGGCTGGACGCGCAGGGGGAGGCGCCGTTCGTCTGGTCGGTGATCGGCGCGCTGGCCGAGGCCACGTCCCTGCCCATCACCACCGCCGTGACCTGCCCCCTGATCCGTACGCATCCGGTGGTGATCGCCCACGCCGCCGCCACCACGGCCGCGCTCACCGGCGGCCGGTTCCGGCTCGGCGTGGGCACCGGAGAGGCGCTCAACGAGCACGTGATCGAATCCCGCTGGCCGCCGCTGAGCGAGCGGCTGGAGATGCTGGAGGAGGCGATCGGGCTGATGCGCGAGCTGTTCACGGGGAAGCTGGTCACCCACCGGGGCCGCCACTACCGCGTGGACACCGCCAGGCTCTACACGCTGCCCGACGAGCCGGCGCCCATCCTGGTGTCGGGGCTGGGCGAGAAGTCCACGTCGCTGGCCGGGCGGCTGGGCGACGGGTACGTCTCGGTCGCGCCGGACGCCCATGCCGTACGCGCCTTCCGCGACGCGGGCGGCGCCGGCAAGCCCGCGCTCGGCGGGCTCAAGGCCTGCTACGCCCCCGACGAGGCCGAGGCCCGCAGGACCGTGCACCGCCTGTGGCCCACGCAGGGCGTCAAGGGCGAGGCGTCGCAGCTCCTGCCGCTGCCCCGGCACTTCGAGCAGCTCGCGGGAATGGTGACGGAGGACGAGGCCGTCGCCGGCAGCCCGGTCGGCCCCGACCCCGAGGTGCACGCCCAGGCCATCAGGGAGTACGTGGACGCCGGGTTCGACGAGGTCTACGTCAACCAGATCGGGACCGGGCAGGACGCGTTCTTCGACTTCTACCGGCGCGAGGTCCTGCCGCTGGTCCGCTGACCGCCGGGCCGCAGCATGCCCGCCAGCAGCTCCCTCAGCGCGACCTCCAGCTCCTCCGGCGTGGGCACGCTGCCCGCCCCGGCGATGGCGTCGAACAGCAGCCCGTCCGCGAACGCCACCAGGGTGCGCGCGTGCCGTACCGGGTCGGTGGAGCCCAGGGCCGCCAGCATGGCGACGGCCGGGTCGCGGAAGCGCCGCCCGGCCTCGTCGTAGATCCTGCGCAGCTCCGGCCGCCTGGTCGCCTCCAGGGCCAGCTCGTAGCGGGCCAGCGTGCGGCGCCGGTCCGTGAGCTGGACGTGCAGCGCCTGCGCCATGCGCGCGGGCAGGTCCGGCTCGTCGGGGCCGCTGCCGTACGCCCCGGCCAGGGCCAGGGTCTCCAGCTCGGTGAGCCGGGACAGCGTCAGCTCCAGCAGCGCCGCGCGGGTGCGGGCGAGGTTGGACGTGGAGCCGGGCGGCAGGTCCGCCGCCTCGTCCACGGCCCGGTGGGTGAGCCCGCGCATGCCCCGCTCGGCGAGCAGGGTGATGGCCGTGTCGGCGACGAGGTCGGAGCGCTTCACGGAACCCGATACTACAGCGGTAGTGATACCGAACTACAGGCGTAGTATGGTGACACTACAGACGTAGTGAAGGAGAGGCCGAGATGGCAAGGGCTGTGGTGATCGGCGGAGGCGTCGGCGGGCTGGCCGCCGGGGCGGCGCTGCGGCGCAAGGGGTGGGAGGTGACCGTGCTGGAGCGCGCTCCCGTGATCGAGCCGGTCGGGTCGGGGCTGGCGATCGCGGCCAACGCGCTCAAGGCGCTCGACGTCATCGGTGTCGGGGACCGGGTCAGGGAGCTGGCCACCGTGGAGGGCCGGTTCGGCCTGCGCCGGTCGGACGGGAGGTGGCTGACGCACACCACCGAGGCCGTCGCGGACGCCAAGTACGGCGACTCGGTGGTGCTCATGTCGCGGGCCACGCTGATGGAGGTGCTCATGGACGCGTTCGGCCGCGAGCACCTGCACCTGGGCACGACCGTCACCGAGGTGGACCCGGACAAGGGCCTCGTACGGACCGACGCGGGCGATCTGGACGCCGACCTCGTCGTGGGCGCCGACGGGATCAACTCGGCCGTCCGGCGCACGCTCTTCCCCGCGCACCCGGGGCCGGTGTACTCGGGGGTGACGGCCTGGCGCGGGCTCGTCCCGCGCGGCGGGCTGGAGATCCCGCGCTCCGAGAGCTGGGGCCGGGGCACGGTGTTCGGCATCCACCTGCTGGCCGGCGACGTCGTCTACTTCTACGCCACCGACGTGCTGCCCGCCGGCACCGTGCACGCGGACGAGCGCGCGGAGCTGCTGCGCAGGTTCGGAGACTGGCACGACCCGATCCCGGCCCTGCTGCGGGCGGCCGATCCGGCCCGCATCATCCGCAACGACGTCCACTACAACGCCGAGCCGCTGCCCGCCTTCCACCGGGGGAGTGTCGCCCTGGTCGGCGACGCCGCGCACGCGATGACGCCGAACCTCGGGCAGGGCGCCTGCCAGGCGATCGAGGACGGGGTGGTCCTGGCCCACCACGCGGGCCACCACGCCGGTCACGCCTCGGGCGGCGCGCTGCCCGGGGGCGCGCTGGCGGCCTACAGCGCCGCGCGCGTGGAGCGGACCGCGAAGATCGTCCAGCGCTCCTGGACCCTGTGCCGCATGAGCAAGCTCCGCAATCCGCTGGCGGTGGGGCTGCGCGACTTCGGGCTGTCGGCCGCGGCGCGGCTCAGCCCAGATCTGATGTTGCGGTCGATGGACGAGGTGCTGGGCTGGCGTCCACCGGCGGAGGCTGGACGGTGACCTGCGTGGTGGTCTGAAGGCTCGCCTGCACGCTGACCGGCTCCGCCGCCGGGCGCTCCAGCGGGACCGGCGGCTTGGGCGACCCTGCCGGTGCCGGTTTGGGGTGATGGTCGGGCGCGAGCCGGCCGAGCGTGATCGTGCCGCCGATCGTCAGCGCGGCGGCCAGTATGGCGGGCACGGCCGTCGAGGGCGAGGTCGGCAGCGGCTCGCCGAGCAGGATCGCTCCTGCCAGCACGGAGGTGATGGGGTCGATGACCTGCACTCCGGCGTAGGCGATGCCGAAGTAGCCCACGGCGTACGAGCGTTGCAGCAGCACCACCGCGCAGACCAGCAGCACGGGCACGGCCAGGCTGAACCAGTGGATCAACCGCCCCCAGTCACCCTGCATCCCGCCGCCGACCACCCGTACGAACGTGGACACGCTCGCCGTCACGGCCCCCGCTCCCACGGAGAGCAGCATGGCCTTCGCCGGCCCGTGCACCCGGCTCGCGATGACCTGCGTGACCAGCGCGATCGCCGCGATCACGGCGATGAAGGCCAGCGCCGCGCCGTCGCTCAGCACGGGTGTCACGTTGTGCGCCGGCACCAGCAGCATGAGCCAGAGCAGGCCGACGGCCACCGCGATCGAGCCGAGGATCTCGGCCCGGTACGGCCTGCGCCCGTACATGAACGCGGCCAGCGGCACGGCGAACACCAGCGTCGCGACGCTGATCGGCTGCACGGCGACCAGCGGGGCGAAGCTCAGCGCGACGGCGTGCAGGCAGGCACCGCTGAAGGAGATGATGCCGCCGACCCACCAGCGAGGGCGTCTCACCAGGCTGAGCGAGGCGCCCTCGGCCGCGACCTCGAACTGTTGCATCGCCGCGCCGAGCGCGTATCCCAGCGCTCCGGCCAGGGCGATCAGCATGCCGACCCAGGTCATCGCGGCCCGCGCAGGAGCAGGGATCCTTTCAGGAGCATTGCTCCAGCTTAAGAGGCAGCAGACCCTCCAGAATCATCCTTTCGGCCGAAAAGTCCGCATATGTTGCTTCCGACCTGCACGAACATGTGGCGCATCCTTGAGCCGACGGTGGCCGGCGCCGAGGCGTCCGCGCTTTCGCGACACGCTCAGCACAACGCCCGCGACACGCTCAGCACGACGCCCGCGACACGCGCGGCGGGGAGTCCGCGGCCCGCGGCCTACGACTTGCGGCAGACGCAGAACAGGTGCCCCTGCGGATCCTGGAGCACGATCCACCGCGTGCCCTCCTCGGTGATGCCGGGCTGGAACTCGGGCCTGGTGGCCCCCAGCGCGACGTACTCCTCCGCGGCCCGCTCCACGTCCGGCACCTGCAGGTCGAGGTGGAACTGCTTGTCGGGGCTCGGCCACGAGACCGGCTTGCGGTCGGGGACGCGGCCGAAGTAGATGTTGACGGTCCCGTCCGAGATGGCGGCGTACTCGTCCTCCGCGTACGTCACCTCCATCCCGGTCACCTCGTGGTAGAAGGCGGCCAGCGCCCTGGGGTCGTCGCAGTCGATGGTGAAGGCCATGAGGCTTGCTCTCGTCGTCATGTGAAAGAGCCTCCCACCCGTACCTGCCACCTTCTGTCAGGTACGCCAGAGGGCCGCACCTCTGCGGCGCGGCCCTCCGCTTACGGCGTCAAGTCACCCGGGGAGGCGGCCGTAGTAGTCCCCCAGCCGCGTCCGGTACTCGGGCTCCTTGAACGTGCCCTCGTCGAACTCGGGCGCGTCCTTGATCTCGGCCTTGGTGCGGGCCACGTACACGTTGCGTTCCTGGGGATCGATGCGCGTGACCACTCGTGCCGGGAGCATGACCTTCTTACCGAAGATCCACGGACCGGTGTCGACGATGATGTAGCTCTCGCCGACCTCGTACGTCGCCTCGTCGACGGACCCGATCTTGCCGTCGGTGGCCTGGACGTGGTATCCCGCCAAGTCCAGAGCCTGCCCGCGGTTGTAGACGTCAGGTCGATAGTCCCAGAGCTCCATTGGGCTCTCTTCCTCTCTTCTTCCGTCTTCTCGGGCAGGCCCTCAACTACCCATCGCTTTCGGGATAAACCTGTGAGACTGGCTTGGGCGATCCTTGCCCGACATGCCGGTCTGACTCTCCTGACAACCGCCCGCCAGCCGGGGCGCTGGAGCCCCGGGTGTGGATACGATCCGCGCGAGGAGGTCGGATGAGCGTTGAGTGGGCGCCTCCAGGGGTGGATCCGAAGCAGGCGAGCGTGGCACGGGTGCACGACGCGCTGCTGGGCGGCATGGAGAACTTCGCCGCCGACCGCTCCGTGGCGCGCAAGCTCAAGATCGCGGTGCCCGAGGTGGTGGATCTCGTCTGGTGCAACCGCGCCTTCATCGGGCGGGTCGTCGACTTCCTCGTACGGGAGGCCGGCATCAGGCAGATCATCGACCTCGGCGCCGGGCTGCCCACGGTGGAGAACACCCACGAGGTCGCCCAGTTCGCCGCCCCCGACTCCAGAGTGGTGTACGTGGACCTCGACCCCATGGTCGAGCCGCACGCCCGCGCGATACTCAGCGGCAACCCCCGCGCCGACGCCATCACCGCCGACGCCCGCGACGTGGCGGGCGTGCTCGATCACCCGGCGGTGCGCCGCCTGATCGACCTGTCGCAGCCCACGGCGGTCATCGCGATCGGCCTGCTGCACCTGTTCTCCGACAGGGAGAACCCGCACGCGCTGATCAGGGCCTACGCGGACGCGCTGCCGCGCGGCAGCTACCTGGCCGTCTCCAACTTCCTATCCTCCGAGAACCCCAAGGCCAAGGCGCTGGAGGTGATGCTCCAGGCCACGATGGGCACCGGCCACTTCCGCGACCGCCCGGCGATCGAGCGCTTCTTCGACGGCCTGGAGCTGGTGGAACCCGGCGTGGTGCACCTCCCCGAGTGGCATCCGGACGAGCGCATCCCCGGCCCGCTCGCGTCCTGGGAGGAAGTGCTGCTGGGTGGCGTCGCCCGCAAGCCGTAATCCGGTGGGAGCCCGGCTCGCCAGGCCCGTAAGCTGTCACCCGTGCCGAGACGTCTGATCTGCTCCCCGCCCACCGCCCGCTAGCGGGCGGCGTTTTCTGAGATCTCCGGGTCCTACCGATCCGGGGGTGGTTGCTGCCCGCACACCGGGCCCATTCCGACCACTCCACCCGGAGAACTCCTGTCATGACCCATGTCTCCGCCCGGCGGGGCGCCCTGTACGTCTCCGTGGCCGCGACCGCCTGGGGCACCGGCGGCGCAGCCGGATCCCTCCTCTTCGACACCGGCGGCCTCGGCCCCGTCGGCGTCTCCCTGTGGCGCTACCTCCTCGGCGCCGCCTTCCTCCTCTTCCTGTCGCGAGGCCTGCTGTCGCGAGGCCCGCTGTCGCGAGGCCCGCTGCCGAGAGGCACCACGATTGCCTGGAACGGCAGGACGGTGCTCGTCGGCGCCGGGATGGCCGTCTACCAGACCGCGTACTTCGCCGCGATCGCCCACTCCGGCGTGGCCGTCGCCACCGTCGTCACGATGGGCGCCACCCCGATCTTCACCGCCCTCGGCAGCCGCTTCCTGCTGCGCGAACGGCTCGGCAGGCTGGCGCTGTGCGCCCTGGCCGCCGCGCTGGCCGGGCTGCTCCTGCTCACCGGCGAGGCCGCGCTGCAGGCCCGCTCGTCCGCCGGCCTCGCCTTCGCGCTGGTCTCGGCCGCCGGGTACGCCGGGGTCACGCTGCTGTCCCGGCAGGGCAGGGACGACGACCCGCGGGCCACGGCGGTCGGCGGGTTCGTGGTCGGCGCGGTGTGCCTGGCGCCGTTCGCGCTGGCGGAAGGGGTGGTGCCCGAGGTGAGCTGGTCCTCCGTGGCGCTGCTGGTCTACCTGGGCGCGGTGCCGACCGCGCTCGCCTACGGCCTGTTCTTCCGCGCCCTGACCGCCCTGCGGGCCACCACCGTGTCGATCATCTCGCTGGGCGAGGCGGTGGGTGCGGCGCTGCTGGGCGTGTTGCTCTTCGGCGAACGGCTCACGCCCCTGGCCTGGTCGGGCTGCGTGCTGCTGCTGGCGGCGGTCGCGGTGCTCGCCGCACGAGCCGAAACCGCGTGATGTGACGGTCCTGGCCGCCGGATGAGTTAAGGTCCGGTACGGCGACGCTTGCCGAATCGTCGCTCCGCTCCCCGGCCCCAAGGCCAAGCGACGGGCCCCGACGAATGAAGGGAACGGTGTCGGCGAAGCGTGCGTTGGAGGAACTGTGGCCTCGTTTAAGGGAATACTGAGGAACCTCCTGGACCGTCCGGGAGGTGTCCCTCTGACGCCCTACCAGAAGACCGTCAAGGCGGCGGACGGCCGGGCGGAGCGGATCGGCAAGCTCGACGAGCTGCCCAGGCCGGACATGAGCGATCTGGCCGAGTTCTGTGCCGTCGCGCGCGAGGCCGCCGACCGGACCCTGGGGCTGCGGCCGTACGACGTGCAGCTGCTGGGCACGCTCGCGCTGCTCGACGGCAAGATCGCCGAGATGGCCACCGGTGAGGGCAAGACCCTGTCGGGGGCCATGGCGGCGGCCGGGTACGCGTTGCAGGGCAAGCGCGTACACGTCATCTCGGTCAACGACTACCTGGCCAGGCGCGACGCCGAGTGGATGGGCCCCTTCTACGAGGCGCTCGGCGTCAGCGTGGGCTGGATCGACCAGAACTCCACGCCGGAGGAGCGGCGCGAGGCGTACGCGAAGGACGTGACGTACGGGCCGGTCAGCGAGATCGGCTTCGACGTGCTGCGCGACCGGCTGCGCACGGACGCGAGCGAGATCATCGTGCCCGCGCCCGAGGTGGCCCTGATCGACGAGGCCGACTCCGTGCTCGTGGACGAGGCCCGCGTGCCGCTGGTCATGGCGGGGGCGGCCGACCCCGGCAACGCGGTGCCGGAGATGGCGGCGCTGGTGCGGCAGCTCGTCCGCGGCTACCACTACGAGATCGACGAGCAGGCCCGCAACGTCTACCTCACCCCCAAGGGCGCCGACAGCGTCGAGAACCTGCTGAGCGTCGACCTCTACGACGAGCACGAGCCCGGCACGCTCATCGAGCTCAACCTGGCCCTGCACGCCCACGCGCTGCTGACCCGCGACGTCGACTACATCGTGCGCGACGGCAAGGTGCAGCTCATCAACCCCTCCCGCGGCCGCGTGGCGCTGCTCCAGCGCTGGCCCAACGGCCTGCAGGCGGCCGTGGAGGCCAAGGAGGCGCTGGCGCCCAGCGAGAAGGGCGAGATCCTCGACTCGATCACCGTGCAGGGCCTGATCCGCCGCTACCCGCAGATCTGCGGCATGACCGGCACGGCCGTGGCCGTCAGCGAGCAGCTCGGCGAGTTCTACGGGCTCAAGGTCGCGGTCATCCCGCCGAACCGGCCGTGCGTGCGGGTGGACGAGCCCGACCGCATCTACCCGACCGTGCCCGACAAGGACGCGGCGCTGGTGGAGGAGATCCAGTCGGTGCACGAGACCGGCCGGCCCATCCTCATCGGCACGCTCGACGTGGCCGAGTCGGAGAACCTCGCCAAGCTGCTGCAGCGGCGCGGCCTGGAGCCGGTCGTGCTCAACGCCAAGAACGACGCCGAAGAGGCCGCGATCATCGCCAAGGCGGGCGAGCGCTCCGCCATCACCGTCTCCACCCAGATGGCCGGCCGCGGCACCGACATCCGCCTCGGCGAGGGCGTGGCCGAGCTCGGCGGCCTCTACGTGATCGGCTCCGGCCGCCACGCCAGCAGCCGCCTCGACGACCAGCTCCGCGGCCGCGCCGGCCGCCAGGGCGATCCGGGCGGCTCGGTCTTCTTCGTGAGCACGAAGGACGACCTGATCACGCAGTTCGTCCCCGACGAGCGGCCGCCCGCCGCCGACGCCGACGGGATCGTACGCCACCGGCGCGGCGCGTACCTCGTGGGCCACGCGCAGCGCGTCGCCGAGGGCGTCAACCTGGAGATCCACCGCAACACGTGGCGCTACACCCGGCTGCTGGAGCACCAGCGCGAGCTCATCCTGGAGTGGCGCGACAAGGTGCTGCACGGCGACGCCGCCGCGAAGGCGCTGGCCGAGGCCGACCCCGAGCGCTGGGCGTCGATGCCCGAGGACACCAGGGACGAGACGGCCCGCCAGATCGTGCTGCACGCCATCGACCGCTGCTGGACCGAGCACCTGGCGTTCCTGACGGACCTGCGCGAGGGCATCCACCTGCGGGCGCTGGGCCGGATGAGCCCGATCGACGAGTTCCACCGGGAGGCGGTGGCGGAGTACAAGTCGCTGCTGGCCGAGGTGGAGAAGCGCTCGCTGGAGTCGTTCGAGGCGCCGGAGCCGGATCTGAAGCGGCCCACGGCGACGTGGACGTACCTGGTGCAGGACAACCCGTTCGGCACCGAATGGGACCGCATCCTCAAGCGCGTCACGGCGGCCACCCGAAGGGGCTGATCAGCGCCGCTCGGGGGTCAGGGCCGCTCGGGGGTCAGGGCCACTTGGGGTCGCCGGACGGCACGACCGGCCCGCTCAGCACGCCCAGCCGCTCCAGCAGGGTGATGAACGTGGTCGCGTACGGCGAGTCGGCCGTCACGGCGGCCACCCGCGGCCAGTCCACCTGCTCGCGCAGCGCCCGCACCTGCGCCAGCAGGGCCCCGTAGTCGCAGGCGTGCTCCGACAGCGGCAGCAGCCAGGAGATGACCAGGTCGGTGGCCTCCAGCACGGGGACGATTACCGCGGACGCCTTCAGGGGCTCCGCCCGGTCGAGCAGCGTGTCGGTGATCGCCAGGTCGGAGACCCGGAAGATCAGGTCCACCAGCCGCCCGTCGTCGTACGCCTTGACCAGCCAGTCCTCCGGCGGCTTGGCCGTCTGGAACCCCAGCCCGCGCAGGGCCTCCAGCGCGGCCGGCACGTCGTGCTCGGTGAGGACGAAGTCCACGTCATGCAGTGAGGGAGCCGCGCCCCGCGCGTACGCCGCGCACCCGCCCGCCAGCGCGAACTTCACTCCGGCCTCCTTCAGCCCCGAGCTGGCACGCTTGAGCGTGTCGAGGATGGCGTCGGTGACCGCGTGACCGTGGCTACTCATGTGAACGGGCTACCCAAACGATCGTCAACTAGACGTTGGATGTCGGGGGCTCCGGGTAGCCCGGGAAGCTATGACCGACATTCTGGAAAAGACGGAACGGGCGTACGAGAACGGGCACGACCGGCCGCTCGGGGGCTACGTCGGACTCCTCAGCGCGTACGGCGGAACGGTGGGCGTGGCCGCCGCCGTGGCGATGCTGGCGGGGCGCAAGGCGCCCGACCACGTCGGCGTGATGGACCTGGCGCTGATGGCGGCCTGCACGCACAAGGTGTCGCGTCGCCTGGCCAAGGACCCCGTCACCAGCCCGCTGCGGGCCCCGTTCACGCAGTACGAGGGGCAGGGCGGCCCGTCGGAGGTGCAGGAGAAGCCGCGCGGGGCGCTGGGCGAGCTGCTGGCCTGCCCGTTCTGCCTGGCCCAGTGGGTGGCCACCGCGTACGCGGCCGGGCTCGTGCTGGCCCCCCGGGTGACCAGGCTCGTGGGGGCGACGATGACGGCGGTGGCGGTGTCGGACTGGCTGCAGCTCGCCTACGCGAAGCTGATGAAGTCGGCCGGGGAGTAGGCCCCTCAGCACGTCTCCTGGTAGGGCACCTCGGGCAGGTGCCGCCGCCACTCCGCGGCCGAGAGCGGGCCGTACCGCTCGCACACCCACGACTCCGGCCGCGCGGGCGCGGACGGCGCCGCCAGGTCGATGGTCAGGACGGTGCCGCGCCCGGCCAGCACGCGCAGCCAGCGGCCGTCCGCCGAGATCGCCGCCTGCGCGTGCCGGTCGGCGGCGGCGGGCACCTGCCGGTCGGCGATCCGGGTGCCGTGGTCGAGCCGCCAGACCCGCACGCGGTCGCTGTCGGTGCTGACCAGCAGCCGCCCGTCCCAGCTGAACCGCAGGTGGCCGGGGGAGGGGCGGTAACGGCTGTTGTGGGTGGGCACGCCGTCCAGGCCGTAGATCTGGATGCCGGTCTCCTCGGCGATGGCCACCCGCACGCCGTCGGGCGCGAACGTCGTGTACTCCCACGGCATCCTGTCTAGCCACGGCGCGGGCGACGCGCGGCCGGGCCGCCTGATCTGCGAGTCCTTCCCGTCGAACACCAGCGCCACCCGGTCGCCCGGGCCGATCACCGCGTACTCGCCCACGTACGCGGCCCGCCCCGCCCGCAGGTCCCACGCCCACCGCTCGCCCGACTGCCTGGCCGCCGCGAACAGCAGCCCGCCTCCCGGGCTGAACCAGGCCGACTGCTCCCCTGGCGTGCCCAGCCCCCGGCCGAAGGGACGGCCCAGGATCCCGGTACGCAGGTCGTACAGGTACGAGCGGTCCACCCCGACCAGCGCCAGCGTCCGGCCGTCCGGTGACCAGGCCATCGCCCGCACGCTCTGCGCGGGGCCTCCCGTGGTGGCCAGCGGGCGGCCGCCGGCGTTCAGGTCGTACAGCCGCAGCGTGCCCTCGTCCAGGGCGGCCAGCGTGGCCCCGTCGGCGGTGATGGCGTGCAGCGTGCGCGGCCCCGCGTGCGGGTCGGCGAACACCTCCACCGCCGGGTCGTGCGCCGCCAGCGCCCGCCTGCTCTCGGGGATCGGCGCCAGCGACCACGCGGCCAGGCCGAGCTTGCGGGCCGTCACCGGGTCGGCCACCCGCAGCGCCTCGGCCCGCGAGGCCGCCACCCTGGCCATGGTCTCGTCCAGCCGCTCGTCGGCCACGCCGCGCTGCCAGAGCGCGAGCAGCACGGCCGCCATGGCGGCCGACAGCAGCGCCGCCATGACCGTGCGCCGCCTGCGGGCGCGCCTCCTGGTGTTCGCGAGCCCCTCGTCCAGGAAGGTCTGCTCGCCCGCGCTGAGCGTCACCCGCCGCCGCGCGCCGGCCGCCCACGCCAGCGCCCTGTCCAGCGGCTCGCCCTGGAAGAGCTGCGACTCCCTGCGCCCGCCCGCCTCCCACCGCCGGGCCGCCTCCGCCAGCTCCCTGTGCACGGCCAGCCCGGCCCGCTCGCCGTCCAGCCACTCCCGCAGCCGCGGCCAGGCCCGCAGCAGCGCGCCGTGCGTGATCGCCGGGGGCTCTCCGATCAGCCCTGCTTCCCCGTACGCCGCCAGCACCCCGTCGATCGCCGCCACCTCGTCGGGCCCGCGCCCGGCGACCAGCTCGTCCCTGCCGGCGCTCACGACCGCGTCGGCGCCCTCGGCGTCGAGGCCCACCAGGCGCAGGAACACGTCCGGCACCAGGTCCTGCTCGGCCGGGCTGAGCGCGGCGTACACGGCCTCGGCGCGGGCTCCGAGCGGCGGGTCGTCGATGGGCTCGGGAGGCAGCAGGCGGCCCTGCTGCGACTGCGGCACGTCCAGGAGGGACATCAGGAGCTGGCGGGCGCTCGGCCGGCGCTCCGGGTCCGGGCGCAGCGCGGCGGCCACGAGCCCCCGCAACGGCCGCTCGAAACGCTCACCACCGTCTAGTCGCACGCCGCCGTCTAATCGACCGGCGTCCGGCCCGTAGGCGGCGAAGACGAGGAGGCGGCCCCAGGCGTGCACGTCCGCGGGCGGCCCGCCGCCGTCGCCGGCCAGCCCCAGCCCGACCAGCCGGGGCCCCTCGCCCCCCAGGACGACCTTCTCCGGCGTGAGCGCCCCGTGCACCGCGCCCGCCTCGTGCACGGCCGCCAGCGCGGTGGCGGTGGCGGCGGCCAGCCGGTAGAGGTCGTCGCCCGCGTACGGCCCGTGCCGCTCCACGACCTGGCGCAGCGTCGGCCCCTCGATGTACTCGCTGACCAGGTAGGGCGGCTCCCCGTCCAGGCAGACCGCGGTCAGCTTGGCCACCGACAGCGAGCGGACGTGCTCCGCGGCCTCCGCCGAGGCGGCCAGCCTGGCCCGCGCGTCGGCGTCGGGCAGCCACGGCACGCCCAGCGCGTGGCGGGCGCCCGACTCGTCGTACGCCTCGCGCACGACGACCTGCCCGCCGCCGTCGAGCCGGGCGCCGAGCCAGTAGCCCCCCAGCCGGTCGGTCATGCGGGGTGAGACGCCGCCCTTCTACGAAAGGTTCAAGCGGGCCGCCAGCCGATCCCGGTGCTGCGGCCACTCCTCTTCGAGGATGCCGAAACAGACGGTATCGCGCCAGGTTCCGTCCGATCGCTTGCGGTGACGGCGCAGGGTGCCCTCGTGCACGCCGCCGATGCGCTTGATGGCGTTCTGCGAGCGGAGGTTGAGGTTGTCCGTCTTGAGCAGGACGCGGTTGTAGCCCAGGGAGAAGGCGTGGTCGATGAGGAGCAGCTTGCAGCTCGTGTTCACGGCCGTGCGCCAGACGGCCCTGCCGTACCAGGTCCAGCCGATCTCGACGCTCAGGTCGAAGCCGGGCACGTCGGCGTAGGTGGTCCAGCCGACGGCCCGCCCGCTCTCCTTCAGCACCACGGCGTGCGGCACGTGCACGTCGTCGTCGATCAGCTTCCTGGCGACCTTGCCCAGCTCCTCCTCGGTACGCGGGGCGTCGATGGGCAGCCAGCGCCACAGCTCCTCGTCACCGCCACCGGCGGCGAACAGGTCGGGTACGTGATCCATGGTGAGGGGCTCGAGGCGGACGACGCCGTTCTCGAGCACCACAGGCGCAGGCAGCTTCGCGGTCATGGCGAAACCCTATGAGACCCCATGTACCACTTTTATGGCCACATGCCCCTTTTTGCGGGGAACCACCTGTCGACACTCATACCGGCCGGTCGGTAGGCTCACGCCCATGGACTTCGCCTTCGACACCGTCACCGAGGACCTGCGCGAGCGCCTGCTCCGCTTCATGGACGAATGCGTCTACCCGGCAGAGCCGGCGTTCGAGGAACAGGCCCAGACCAGCGGGTGGAGCCCGCCACCCCTGCTGAGCGACCTCAAGGACGAGGCCAGGAAGCGCGGCCTGTGGAACCTGTTCCTGCCGGGCGAGCACGGCGCCGGCCTGACGAACCTCCAGTACGCCCCGCTGGCCGAGATCATGGGCCGGAGTCCCTCCATCGCCCCGGTCGCCACCAACTGCGCGGCCCCCGACACGGGCAACATGGAAGTGCTGTCCATGTTCGGCAACGAGTGGCAGCGCAAGGAGTGGCTCCAGCCGCTGCTCGACGGCGAGATCCGCTCCGCGTTCGCGATGACCGAGCCCGACGTGGCCTCCTCCGACGCCACCAACATCGCCACCTCCATCACCCGCGACGGCGACGAGTACGTCATCAACGGCCGCAAGTGGTTCATCTCCGGCGCCATGAACCCCGACTGCAAGATCTTCATCGTCATGGGCAAGACGAACCCGGACGCGCCCAAGCACCGCCAGCAGAGCATGATCCTCGTGCCCCGCGACACCCCGGGCCTGAACATCAAGCGCGGCATGCACGTCTTCGGCTACACCGACGCCGACCACGGGGGCCATGCCGAGATCGTGTTAGAGGACGTCCGCGTCCCGGCGGGCAACCTCATCGGCGAAGAGGGCGGCGGCTTCGCCATCGCGCAGGCCAGGCTCGGCCCCGGCCGCATCCACCACTGCATGCGCCTGATCGGCATGGCCGAGCGCGCGGTGGAGCTGATGTGCAAGCGGGCCCTGGCCAGGACGACGTTCGGCAAGCCCGTCGCGCAGCAGGGCGTGGTCCAGGACTGGATCGCCGAGTCCAGGATCAGGATCGAGCAGGCGCGCCTGCTCGTGCTGAAGACGGCCTGGCTCATGGACACGGTGGGCAACCAGGGCGCCCACACCGAGATCCAGGCCATCAAGATCTCCACTCCCATCACCGTGGAGTGGATCCTCGACAAGGCCGTACAGGTGCACGGCGCGGGCGGCGTCTCCCAGGACTTCCCCCTGGCCGGCCTCTGGGCGGGGGCGCGTTCCCTGCGCCTGGCCGACGGCCCCGACGAGGTGCACAAGCGGTCGCTGGCCTATCGCGAGCTCAAGAGGTGGATGTGAACGAAGCGGAGATCAAGGAGCGCGTTGCGGCGTTCCTCGGCGAGCACGACCCGAGCGGGGACCGGCTGGAGTTCCTGCGGGCCAGGTTCGACGCCGGGCTGGCGTGGGTGTGGTTCCCCGAAGGGCTAGGCGGGCTGGCGGCTCCCCGCGAGCTGCAGCAGGTGGTCGAGCGGGAGCTGGCCGACACGCCACAGATCAACGGCGGCAAGCAGGGCATCGGCCTGGGCATGGCGGCGCCGACGATCCTGGCGTTCGGGACGGAGGAGCAGAAGCGCCGGTTCCTGCGACCGCTGTGGACGGGCGAGGAGATCTGGTGCCAGCTCTTCAGCGAGCCCGGCGCCGGCTCCGACCTGGCCACGCTGGCGACGCGGGCCGTCAGGGACGGCGACGAGTGGGTGGTGGACGGCCAGAAGGTGTGGACGTCCGGCGCGCACCACTCCCGGTGGGCCATCCTCGTCACCCGTACCGACCCGGACGTGCCCAAGCACCGCGGCCTGACGTACTTCGTCTGCGACATGCAGGCGCCCGGCGTCGAGGTGCGGCCGCTGCGGCAGATCACCGGTGAGGCCGAGTTCAACGAGGTGTTCCTGACCGGCGTGCGGCTCTCCGACGACCTGCGGCTGGGCGAGGTCGGCGACGGGTGGCGGGTCGCGCAGACCACGCTGATGAACGAGCGCGTCGCCATCGGCGGGGCGCCCACGCGGCGCGGGGGCGGCGTGATGGCCACCGTGCTGTCGGCCTGGCGCGAGCACCCCGAGCTGCGCACCCACGACCTGCACGGCCGCTTGTTGTCGCTGTGGGTGGAGGCCGAGGTCACCCGCCTGTCGGGGGCACGCCTGCGCGAGCAGCTTGCCGCCGGGCAGCCGGGGCCGGAGGGGTCGGGGATGAAGCTCTCGTTCGCCCGGCTCAACCAGGCCCTGACCGGGCTGGACGTCGAGCTGCGGCGCGACCTGGGCTACGACGACTGGGCCTTCCGCCGCTCGGAGGACGTCGACTTCTACGGCCGCGGCCCCGGCTACCGCTACCTGCGGGCCAAGGGCAACTCCATCGAGGGCGGCACCTCCGAGATCCTGCGCAACATCATCTCCGAGCGGGTGCTCGGCCTGCCCTCGGAACCCCGTGTCGACAAGGACGTGCCCTGGAAGGACCTGCCGCGATGACCCTGCTGTACTCCGAGGTCGAGGAGGAGCTCAGGTCCTCCGTACGGGGGCTGCTCGCCGACCGCTGCCCGCCCGCGGCGGTGCTCAAGCGCGTCGAGTCCGAGCCCTACGACCTGGACCTGTGGAAGACGCTGGCCGGCGAGATCGGCGTGGCCGGGCTGCTGATCCCCGAGGAGCTGGGCGGCGCGGGCGCGTCGGCCAGCGAGGCGGCCGTGGTGCTGGAGGAGCTGGGCAGGGCGGTGGCGCCGGTGCCGTTCTTCACCAGCGCGGTGCTGGCCACCCAGGCGCTGCTGCCGACCCGTGACGCGCTGCTCGGCGAGCTGGCCGAGGGGCGGAAGACGGCGGCGCTGGCCGTGTCGTTCACCGCCTCCCCGTACGCGCCCGGGCGCGGCTCGTCCGTGACCGTGGACGGCGACGGGCGGCTGTCGGGCACCGTCACCGGCGTGGCCGGGGCGGAGGTGGCCGACGTGCTGCTGGTGCCCGTCGGCGGCGACCTGTACGCGGTGGAGGGCGCCTCGGTCGAGGTCGTGCCCTCGCTGGACCTGACCAGGCCGGTGGCCACGGTCACGTTCGAGCAGGCGCAGGGGCGGCGCGTCGGCGGGTGCGACCTGGCCGCGGTGCTCGGGTTCGGGGCCGGGCTGCTGGCCTCCGAGCAGCTCGGGGTGGCCGAGTGGTGCCTGGAGACGACGCTGGCCTACGTCAAGGAGCGGCACCAGTTCGCCCGGCCGGTCGGCTCGTTCCAGTCGATCAAGCACCGGCTGGCCGATCTCTGGCTGGACGTGGTGCGGGCCAGGGCCGCCGCCAGGAACGCCGTCGCCGACGCCTCGTCGATCTCGGTGGCCGTGGCACAGTCGTGGAACGCGGGGGTGGCCGTGCACGCGGCCGAGGAGGCCCTGCAGTTGCACGGCGGGATCGGGATGACCTGGGAGCATCCCGTGCACCTGTATCTCAAGCGGGCCAAGGCGACGGAGCTCGCGCTGGGCACGCCAGGCGACCACCGGGAGGCGCTGGCCTCACTCGTCGACGTGCCCGGACCCTCCTGACAGCGGGGCGTCGAGGGACGTCAGGAGCAGGTCGGCGAAGTGCCTGCCCACCTGGGCGCCGGTCAGCGGGCCTTCCGCGTGGAACCAGGAGCCCAGGTGGTGCACCGAGCCGAAGAAGAAGTCCACGACCAGCTCCGCCGGCACCCGGTCGCTGAAGACGCCGGTGCGCTGCCCCTCGGCCACGAGCCCGCGGAAGCGCTCGTGGTAGCGGCGGCGCTCGGCGCGCACGGTCTTCTGCGTCTCGGGCGCGAGCAGGTGGTTCGACCTGAAGAAGATCTTCGAGTCGTCGAGGTTGGCGGCCGTCGTCTCCACGACGTCGGCCGCGGCCCTGTGCAGCCGCTGCTGGACGGTGCCGGGGCCGTCGGCGATCTGCGTCAGCCGGTCCATCTGCATGCGCAGGACCCGGGCGTAGATCTCGTGCAGCAGATCATCCTTGGAGTCGAAATAGTGGTACATGGCGCCCTTGGTGACACCCGCCGCCACGACGACCTCCTGCACCGAGGTGCTCTCGAAGCCCCGCTCGGCGAACAGCCTGGTCGCCTCGGCCAGCAGCCGCTGTCTGACCGGTTCGTCTTTCACATCGTCCCCCTTTGTCACCGCCTTAGCATACCGACTGGTCGGTTGATGGTCTTGCGGGTACTAATTCCGTCACCTTAGGCTCGCCTTGGTTGGGAAGCGGGTATCTCTTGACCGGCGAGGGATCTTCGGCGTGGCAGATCCTGCACAACATCTACTCATTCGGGGAGTTTGCCGTGCCCGGTGGCTCTATCTACGTGCAGCCCAACGAGAAGTACACAGGATCTTCCCCGCAGTGGTGGTACGAGAAGTTCTGGCGCGAGGACGCGCCGAACCGGCGTAAGTACCGTTATGTGAAGGCCGGAGTGGGGTTCATCATCGGCGTGGCGCTCGGCCTGAGGTTCGACCTCTCCGGCGCATCGGCGCTGACCGGCCTGCTGCTCGCGGGGCTCGTCTACGGCGGGGACTGGTTCCTCGACTGGTACTCCTTCCACCGCACGGCCGTGTGGCGTGGTGCCAGGCGCGGCGAGGCGATCACCGGTCGCGTCCTGCGCCGGTCGCTGCGCCGCCACGGTTACCAGGTGCTCGACGGCCGGGCCATCCGCGGCCAGGCCTCCATCGACCATCTCGTGATCGGCCCGGGCGGCGTGTGGATCGTCGACAACGAGTCCTGGGCGCCCGACGTCGAGATCGCGTGCTACGTGGGCCGGCTGTTCTTCGGCGAGAAGTACGGCAGCAAGACCGCCAAGGCGCTGGTGGAGAAGGCCGAGGCGTTCGCCGACCTGCTCACGCGGGAGACCGGCGTCCCGGTCGCGATCAACCCCATGATCGCGGTCCACTGCGGGGTGCTGCCCAGGAACGGCGTGGTGGCCGCCGAGGGCCTCACCCTGCTCAAGCCGCGCACGGCGGCCCGCCTGATCAAGGGGGCCGACGCGGGCGTGCTGAACGACTCGCAGATCGAGCTGCTGGCCCGCACCGCGGCGCGGGAGCTCCAGCGCGTCTGAGAGTCAGGCGCTGAGGGTCAGGCCAGGGTCTCGATGAACGCGGTGAGCTGGGAGACGTTCCGGCACTCCGACATGGGGACGACCGTGCCGTACTCGCTCGCGACCGAGTCGCCCGTGTCCCACTGCTGGCGCGGCTCGGGGTTGAGCCAGTAGGCGGAGCGGGTCCTCGACACCAGCGACTTCAGCACGTCCAGGGCGGGTGGCTGGTAGTTGGAGCGGGCGTCGCCCAGGATCAGCAGGGACGTCTTCGGGCCGAGCGCGTCGGCGTACCGCTCGGCGAAGCGCTCCAGGCTGTGCCCGTAGTTGGTACGGCCGAAGCGCACCATGTCCGCCTCGTTCGCCAGCCTGGTCATGGCCTCGACCACGTCCGAGCCCGGCAGGAAGAACCGGGTGATCTCATCCACCGTGTCCACGAACCCGAACGCCCGCACCTTCGTGAACTGCTCGCGCAGCGCGTACGTCAGCAGCAGCGTGAAGTGCGCGAACGACGAGACCGAGTCGCTGGTGTCGCAGAGGATGACCAGCTCCGGCTTGTGCGGGCGGGGCGGCTTGAAGTGGGTGGTCAGCGGCACGCCGCCGCTCTGCAGCGAGGCCCGCATGGTCTTGCGGAAGTCGAGCCTGCCCCGCCTGCCCTTGCGATGCTTGATCGTCAGGCGCGCGGCCAGCCGCCTGGCCAGCGGGTACACCTCCCTGCGCAGCCTGGCCAGGTCGGCCTTGGTGATGCGCAGGAAGTCGATCTGGTCGAGCGGCGGGCGCACGGCGGAACGGGCGATCCGTTCGATCCCCGACTCCTCGGCGATGCGGCGGCGCACGTCCGTGGCCACGGCGTCCTCGAAGCGCCTGATCCCGGTGTTGACCTGCTGGCGCACGGTCTTCTCCGCCAGCCCGCCGCGCTCGCGGCCCTGGAGGACGTTGCGCAGGATGGAGGCCATCAGCGTCTCGGGCGACAGCGCGCGCATGACGCTGTAGGAGAACCAGTTCTGCCGGCCGGGCCCCGCCTCCTGCCTGCCGAACCGCTCCACCATGGCCTGGGCGAACTCGCGCAGCTCCTGGTCGGTGGAGCTGGTGAGCAGGCCGGCGAGGTGCTCGCGCAGCTCCTTGAGCTCGGCCGTCGCCGGATCGATCCGGCTGTCCGTGCGGACGGCCGCCAGCCCGGTCGTGCTGGCCGGGAACCACAGGTCGAACAGCACGTCGAACCCCGGCCGGTACGCCGGCTTCTTCACCAGCGTCGCCGCGTACGCGGCCCGCAGCGACTCGCGGTCGGCCAGCTCGATCACACGCATCGCGCCGGCCGCGTCCAGACCCTCGGCGACCGACACCGGCACCCCGGCCGCCCGCAGCGCGTGCACGAACCCGACATGCCGGTCGACGAGCGACCCCCGCGGCTCAGGCATCCGGGAGCCCCAGCTCCTTGGCCGCCCGCTCGTGGTCGGAGGCGTGCTTGAGCACCACGCCCAGCGTCCCGGCCACGGTCGCCTCGTCCAGCTCCTCCCGCCCCAGCGCCAGCAGCGTGTTGGCCCAGTCGACGGTCTCGGCCACGGACGGCGCCTTCTTCAGCTCCAGCGCCCGCAGCGTCGCCACCGTCCTGGCGAGCTGCTCGGCCAGCTCGGCCCGGAGGCCGGGCACCTGGGCCAGCACGATGTCCCGCTCGCGTTCCGGGGTGGGGTACTCGATGTGCAGGTAGAGGCAGCGCCGCTTGAGCGCCTCCGACAGCTCGCGGGTGGCGTTGGAGGTCAGCACCACGTACGGCCTGCGCGTGGCGGCGATCGTGCCCAGCTCGGGGATCGTCACCTGGAAGTCGGACAGCAGCTCCAGCAGCAGCCCTTCCACCTCGACGTCGGCCTTGTCGGTCTCGTCGATGAGCAGCACGGTCGGCCCATCGGCCCTGATGGCCTTCAGCAGGGGCCGCTCCAGCAGGAACTCCTCGGTGAAGATGTCGTCGTCGTCGCTGGTGGCCTGGATCCTGAGGAGCTGCTTCTTGTAGTTCCACTCGTACAGGGCCCTGGCCTCGTCGAGCCCCTCGTAACACTGCAACCTGATCAGCTCGGCCCCGGTGGTCATGGCCACCGCCTTGGCGAGCTGCGTCTTGCCGACGCCCGCCGGGCCCTCGACCAGCAGCGGCTTGCCGAGCGCGGCGGCCAGGAACACCGAGGTGGAGATGGCGTCGTCGGAGAGGTAGTCCACGGCGGCGAGCCGCTCCGTCACGTCGGCGGGCGAGTCGAACATGCATGATCCTGTCTGCCGGAGCCTGTGAGCCGAACTTTATTCTAGCCGGTGATGTGCCTCGGATACCGATTCGACCAGGATGCGGATCACCGGTATATTCCTCTCTGTCGGCGCGCCGCTAGCTCAGTTGGTCAGAGCAGCTGACTCTTAATCAGCGGGTCCGGGGTTCGAGTCCCTGGCGGCGCACCATGGAGAAGCCCCGGCTCAGCGTGCTGAGCCGGGGCTTCTCGGTTTTTGAAGGGCCTGCGCCCGCCTCCGGATAGACCGAGGTGGGGCATTGGTTGCTCGATGGCGCCACCGCGGCTCACACCGGCGGGGCACCTTCCACTCGGTCACCTGCGGCCGCTGCCCGCGCCGACTCTGGCGGCCTTGACCGGGCGCACGGGCCGTGCGCAACCGCCACTGCCCGACCGCGAGCACGACGAGTGATCGTTTTCTGCAACCGTTGGGTGGCCTCACGCGTCAGGCATTCAGCGATCTTTGCACGGCGGCGTCCACCAGCTCGTGCATCTCCTGCTCGGTGAAGATGCCGGGCAGCGTCAGCCGTTCCACGATGAGCCAGTTCAGGGCGAGATAGAGGAGCACCACCGAGGTCGAGTCGCCGGGCAGGCCCGAGGCGGCGTGGTAGCCGATGTTGGCGTCGATGTCCTGGCGGATGCGCTTGGTCAGCACGGCGCGCAGCTCGGGGCGCCGGGTGGATTCGAGCCGCAGCTCCAGCAGGGCCAGGTAGCCGGAGTTGAAGGAGGAGACCCGGTCCACCAGCTCGTGCATGAGCTCGGCGTAGCGGGTCTGGTCCTGCACGCCCTCCTGGTTGCGGGCGATCGTGGCCTCGTCGGGCAGCAGCCGCTCGTAGATCCGCCCGCCGACCTGGGTGAACAGGTCGTCGCGGTTGGCAAAGTAGTTGGAGGCCGTGCCCGGGGGCACGGCCGCCTCCGTGTCGACGGCCCGGAAGGTCAGCCCTCTGGCTCCTTCCCTGGCCAGCACCTCGATGGCCGCGTCGATCAGCGCCTGCCGCCGTTCGGGATTTCTCCGCACTTGACACCACTCCGCTTGTAGTACTACGTTCAGACCACTCCAAGCAGAGTACTACATCAGGAGTTCGTATGCGAAAGCTTGTCTACTACGTCGGTGTCTCGCTCGACGGCTACATCGCCGGCCCCAACGCCGAGTTCGACTTCTACCCCCTGTCGGACCAGATGGCCGCCTGGATCAACGCGCGTTACCCCGAGACGCTGCCCACCCACATCCGCAAGCTCGTGGGCCTCGACGGCGTGCCCAACCAGGTCTTCGACACCCTGGTGATGGGCCGCGGCACCTACGAGCCCGCCCTGGACGTCCCCACCACCAGCCCGTACTCCCACCTGCGCCAGTACGTCGTCTCCAGCACGCTGACCATCGACGACCCCACGGTGCGGGTGGAGGCCGGCGACCCGGCCGAGCTCGTCCGGCGGCTCAAGGCCGAGGACACCGGCATGGACATCTACCTGTGCGGCGGCGGCAAGCTGGCCGCCTCGCTGCTCCCGGAGATCGACGAGATCATCCTCAAGAGCTACCCCGTGGTGGCGGGCGCGGGCATCCCCATGTTCTCCGGGCGGTTCCAGCCGACCCTGTTCACCCCCACCCGGCGCGAGTCCTTCGACAACGGCGCCCAGGTCACCTGGCTCACCAGGGCTTAGAGCCACGGCGTAGAACCACGGCGTAGAACCACAAGGAGAAGCATGCATATCAAACTCCCAGCCTCGATCAACCAGGCCAGGTACGGCCGCCAGACCCGATCGCCGCACCAGCACGAACACCCGGCGCGCGATCTCAAGCCCACGGGCCGGACCAATCCCTCCCGCCGCCCCACCGCCGCCCCTCGCCGCAGCGGGTATTGAACGGCCGGCACGACATCGAACGCCTTGAGGGTGCGTCAGCCGCCCGAGAAGGGTGCGGGAACACCGGTCCCGACCCGAGCTACGGCGCCGATGATCATGCAGCCGATCGGCCTGACGGAGTGCCCGTTCAGTGGCCCCAAGACCTCGGATGTCCCATCGCAGTGAAGGTTGAGCGATTCTCATCGAAGTTCGAGTGACGGTGGCTCGGCATCTTGGGCGACTCAGCTCCGTAGCCAGCCGTTCGATGATGAGGCCGGGGGAGGGGTGCGGGCCGATGCCGACCATGAGTGCGCCATCGGTGATCTGCGGGCGGAGCGCGAAGTCGCTCATGCGGCAGGCCACAGAACTGTCCGTACTGCTGGGACGGGCCACCTATGAGGCCTTCGCCGCAGTCTGGCCGCATCAGACAGGCGAACCGGCCGGCCAAGTGGAACAACTCGGCCCTCATCAAGAGCGACGTCGTCGACACCCTGGCCGGCCTCAAGCAGCAGCAGCGGGCGGCAGCTCTTCGCCGGGGACACCGGCCCGGTGCCCCCCTCGAACTCACCGGCTCCGCCGTGTTCACCACCGGCGTCGCCGACCTGGCCTACCGGCCGGCCTGAACCACCCGGACGCGCAAGAGACGCAGACCTCGTGATGACAGTGCGCATCGGGATGGACTTGCCCTGGTATTTCGGGCCCAGGATGCCGGGGTCGGTGAATTCGCCCGGGATGGACAGTTTCGTGGCCTTGCCCTTGATCGGGTCGCCTCGGTAGGTCATGGCGGTCGGGGTGACGTTGTCGAAGGTCGTCCATTCGTAGCGACGGTCGATGTTGGAGAAGCCGAGGACGCCCAGGCGGTAGTACGGCTTGCCGCCGAGGGTGCCTTCGGTGGTCTCCTGCAGGAAGCGGCCACCGGTCTTGCCGATCCAATGGTGTGGTCGCGGTAGAAGCTGAAGAACGCCCTCACGACCGAGGATACGGAGGCGGTCGGCGGGCAACAGTGTCTCGGGTCCGCTGAGGGAGTAGGCGCGTCCCTCGTGCCCTGGCTCCAGCAGCGCCCTGGCGCCCACCGCCGCGATGTCGGCCGGGTCGATGCCGGCGATCGGCACGTCGCCGAAGGCGTCACGCACGACGTCGCCCGTCCGCAGCTGAGGCAGCCAGCGCAGGGTGGTGGACATGAAGGCGGCCGGCGGCAGGAACGTCCAGGCCAGGCCGGACTCGCGGACGGCCGTCTCAGAGTCGATCATGTAGGCCGAGATGGCGTTGCCGGTGTCGGTGGCCACGGCGGCCTGACCGGACAACAGCACCACCCGCTCGACGCCGGCCCTGGCGAACTCGGCGGCCAGCCCTCGCATATCGCGATAGCCGGGCAGCAGGAACACCGCTCGTACCCCGTCCAGCGCGGGACGCAGCGAGGCGGGTTCGTTCAGGTCGGTTCCGGCGGTCCGCGACAGGGCGCGAACGGGGCGCCGGCCGCGGTGAGCTCCGCGACCACCTCGCGGCCGACGTTCCCGGTGGCTCCGGTGACGAGAATCACCGCAGCGTCCTGCGGAAGTGCGCGGCCACGGTGTCGGCCGAGACCGTCACCTGCGGCTCCTGGTCGTAGAAGTCGAACTGGGTGCCCTGGGTCCACAGGATGTCCTTGGGCCCGGCCAGCCCGGCGTGGAAGCGGCGCGCGCCGTCGGGGATCGCGGCGTCCTGGCTGTGCACGAGCAGGGTGGGCCGGGTGATCCGCGGGGCCAGCGCGATGGAGTCGTAGGTGAGCCAGTCCGGCCAGGCCATCACCGCGAACCGGTTGGGCCAGGCCGGGATGCCCCCGCGGGCGGGGTTGAGGTAGAAGTCGATGGCGTACGGCATGGCCGCGCGGGGGTCCGTGGCGCTCACCACCGGCACGTAGTCGATCTCGCCGGTCTCGTCGTAGCGTGAACGAGCCTCCCGCCCGATCTTGATTTTCCCGGCCACCGCCTCCGTGCCCCCGTAGGCGGCCTCGCAGATGGCGGCGTCGTGCAGCCAGGGCGCCACCAGCGCCAGCGAGGTGATGAGGGGATCGTGGGCGGCGGCGTCGGCCATGTACATCGCGGCCGCGCAGATGCCCAGAGCACCCACCCCGTCGCCCTCGACGGCCGGATGGGCGGCCAGGAAGCCGGCCGCGTGGCGGATGTCGCGGACCTTGCGCGCCGGGTTCTCCACCTCCCGCGGCTCGCCGCCCGATGCGCCGAAGCCGGTGAAGTCGAACGACAGCGCCGCGAAGCCGCGTTCGGCCAGGCGTTGGGCGTAACGGTCGGCCATCAGCTCCTTGACGCTGGTCCAGGTGCCCGCCACCACCACGCCCGGCGCCCGCTCCACCCCTTCGGGCAGGAACAGGTTGCCCGCGAGGGTGACGCCGTCGCTGTCGAAACTCACGTTCACGCGTACTCCAAGGTCGCTCTGGTGATCAGTCCATCGGTGATGTCGAAGTGGTAGTTCGCGCGGAAACCGCCCACGCCTCCGGGCTGGAAGTGGACCAGCATGCTTACGCCGCCCGCGCGCGACGTGTGGCCGAGCAGCTCGTACACGCCCCCGATGACCTCGCCGGCCGCCCACCGGCGGATGGCGTCGCGACCGCGGATCTCCCTGCCGACGTCGATGACCAGGCCGTCGGGCGCGAAGGCGGCGGCCAGCGCGTCGGCGTCCCCGGCCGCCGCCGCGTCCAGGTAGCGCCGCGCCGCCGGGGCCAGCGAACCGGTCGAGGCGGCCGGTGGGGGCAGTGGCCGGGTGGAGCCGGTGGTGTCCGCGGCCGGCAAGTCGCCGCCGTCCGCGGTCGCTCCGGCGCCCGCACGCGGGAAGCCGCCGCCGGCCACGACCACGATCACGCCCGCGGCCAGGACGGCCGCCGCCGTACCTGCGATGGCGAGACCCGTCTTCATCGGACGCCGTCGTTCCAGCCCGCGATCATCACGACCGCGGTGATCCGCCAGCTGTCGTCGGTGCGGGCCAGCTCGAAGCGGTACGTGCCGCCCAGCGTCCATGAGGTGTCATCGCTCTTGAGATGGGTGGCCTGGAAGGGGGCGGTGCACGACGCGGTGTCGCCGTCGAGGGCGACCAGGGGGTAGCCCAGCAGGTGCTGGGTGGCCGCGTAGCCGCCGAGCACGGCCTGCCAGCCGTCGATGATCTGCGCCGGGGTGAGCGTGACGGGCTCGCCCCCGTCGAGGCTGGTGTAGTCCAGGGTCACCTTGTCGGCGAACACCTCGGCCAGCTCGGCCCACTGCCGCTGATCGGCGTGCCAAGCCATCCTGACACAGGTGTCGATGACGTCGAATCGTTCCATGCGGCCAAGAATGTCGGCCTCGTTCGCCGGCTGGGAGAGGGAAAAGTTGCAGCGCCGGCTGCAGGTGCCTGCAGCGTCGCCTGCCCCCGACGTCGACCAGCTCGCTCGGCTGACCGCCGAGCTCACCACCCCGCACACCGGCACGGCGGTGGCGAGCACGCCCGCGGCCGCCGGCAGCGACCCGCACAGCGACGCGTACGAGCCCCGAGGGCGGGGTCGGATCGCGATCCACGTGCCGGCGATCACGCGGCGCCGCTCGATTCTGGGCAGCGTGAACACTTCGCGCAGGACTGGGTGGGAGGACCTGTTCAGCGCTTACCGCACGCCAACGGCGTGGGCACGTTCTTAACGGTGGGCCGCGGCAAGGCTCGTCATTACCGTCGGGCACATTCCGTGAGCATCCGACACGAGAGCCACTCTTGATCAGCGGGTCCGGGGTTCGAGTCCCTGGCGGCGCACTTCACGATCGGGCACCCTCGGCGAGGGTGCCCGACGTCTTTCAGCTCACTTCCGCGGCCCGATCCCCTCCAGGCCGAAGTTCCTGTTCCACTCCTTCACCCACGTGCGCCCGAAGCCCTCCGCGTCGTTGAGCGGCGTGGCCCGCGCGTCGAACCTGCCCGTGGCCGGGTCGAAGGCGAACTCGGCGGGAGTGGCCCGCTTGACGTTGTAGGAGTCGAAGTCCGGGTTGAAGGTCTGGTTGCTCAGCCCGCCCGCGTCGTCGGTGTAGGCGAAGTCGCCCGTGCCGATGCTCACCGACCGCGTCAGCACGTTGTTCGCGGGGACGTAGACGGAGTTCGGGTTGCTCCAGACGTACTCGTCGGTGCACTCCGTGGTGCCGACCGCCGTGCACGGCCGGCCCTGGGAGTCGGCCGGGACGTACCAGTCGCGGATGTTCGGGTACTGCTTGCCGTAGCGGCGGTACCACCTGTCGATGTTCTCGCGGGTGTTGGTGAAGCCGGTGCCGTCGCCGGCCTTCAGCATGTCGTTGAAGCGCTCGACCACGACCTTCTGGTTCGCCACGGGAAGCCGCTTGCCGCCCTCGTGGTAGAGCTTGTCGTGGCCGAGGTACTTGACGTCCTTGAACACGTTGTCCGAGGCGACGTTGCTGTGACCGGACTGGTAGAACAGGCCGTGCTGGACGTTGTCGAAGACGTTGTGGTGGACGACCATGCCGGTCATCCCGTCGTCCATGTAGATGGCCTGGTTGCCGTCCGCGCCGATGTCCTTGAACAGGTTGTACGCCACCACGTTGTTCAGATACGTGTAGTCGCGGCCCGAGTAGATCACGCCCTGGTCGGAGGCGTGCGTCACCAGCCGCTCGAACCTGTTGTGGCTGATCTCCATGTCGTTGCCCATGATCTGGATCGCCATGTGCGGCGCGTCATGGACGTGGTTGCGGCGGAAGGTGTTGCCGACGCCGTACATGTACCCCGCCGGCGTGTACGTGGCCAGCTTCGAGAAGTCGTAGATCTCGTTGTGCTCGACCACGTGGCCGCCGCGTTCGAGCGAGTCGCGGTCGCCTCCGGCCGTGAAGACGCCGCCGCCGCCCAGGTCGTGCAGCCTGCTGTCGACCACGCGGTTGCGGTGGCCGCCGCGGCTGGTGCGGTACTCGGCGATGGCCGTGATGGCGTCGTTGGCCTGGCCGATCGCGACCGCGTCCATGCTGACGTTGAGGATCTCCAGGCCGTCGATGGTGCACGACTCCGCGTCCAGCAGGCGCACGCCGGTGCCCGTCGTGCCGTTCAGCTTCAGGCCCTTGAGGGTGACGTTCCTGACGTTCTCCAGCTCGAAGAACGGGGCGTCGAAGGAGGTGAGGCTGATCTCCTTGCCCTCGACGGTGCCGCCGGGCGGGTAGTAGTAGAGCGTGTTGTGGCCCTGGTGGCGGTCGATGTAGTACTCGCCCTCGGCGTCCAGCTCGCTCAGCACGTTCTGGGCCACGAACGACGACCACTTGTCGGTGGCGACGTACATGGTCGGGTAGCCGGTCCTGATGTCGCCGCCGCCGACCGCGTCGATGCGCAGGCGGTCGTTGGCGTAGTTGTTGCCGAAATATCCGGACAGCCAGCCGTCGGTCTCCGCGGTGGTGTGGTCGGTGCCGGCCCACTTCTCGTAGCGGGCGGCCAGCTCGGGGTCCTTGACCGTGTAGACGGGGCCGGGGAGCTTGAGCATCTCCTCGTACGGCATGGTCGTGCCGTCGGCGGTCTTGTCCGAGAAGTAGTCGCGGGCGCCCTTGGGGGCTTCCTTCACGGTGAGGTGGTCGCGGCCGAGCTTCGCGTCACCGTTGGGGTACTGCGCGAGCGTCTGCGTGACGTCGTCGGTGATCAGGGCGGGGGCGTAGGGCTGCGGCTTCCAGTTGAAGCCGTTCTTGTTGAGCGTTCCGGCGGGGATGTTCTCCGCGCCTAAGTCGTACACGAAGACGCTGGGCGCGGCGGCGGCCGGGACGCGGGACTTCGACGACCACTTGGCCTCGCCCGCCGGGACGTCACCGAGCCTGCGGAACCGGTCCGGGGCGAGCGTGGTGACCCCGGCCAGCTCCACCTGCTCGCCGGGGTAGGCGGCGTAGGTGACGTACGACTGGGCCGCGCCGGTCACCTCGATCGTCCTGGACGTCTGGTACACGCCCTCGCGGATGTAGACGGTGCCGGGGTTGCGCGCGCTGGTCCTGCCCGCGAGCGCGTCGCGGGCGCGTTCAATCGTGGCGAACGGGTCCTTCTCCGTCCCGGTCGCCTGGTCGTCGCCGGTCTTGGCGACGTACACGATGTTCTTGGCGGGTGGGGCGGCGGCGGCCGGGTACGTGCTGACGCCGGCCGTCAGAGCCGCTGCCAGCAGGGGGATCATCGCTTTTCTTGGCATGCTGGGGCAGACCTCGTCAGTGGCAATCGATACAATATTACAGACAGGCGGAAAGTCGCTTCTGTGGCACCGTAATGCCGGAGACGCCAGAGTTCAATGGTTTGACCAGTGCACGCCGCAGGGGCGCGGTGGGGCTCCTTACGCCCGGGAGCGGGGCCTGCGCAGGCGGAGACCCACGATGGCGGCGAGCATGACCACGAGGCCGGTCAGCATCAGGGCCCGGCCGTCAGGGCCCGCCATCCCGCCGGCACCGGTGTCGACGCCGCCGGACGGGATGTCGCTGGAGGTGGTCGTGGGCGTGCTGTCCGGCTCGTTCCCGTCCGAGCCGTCGTCCTCCGGGGTGGTGCTGTCGGTCGGGGTCGTGCTGCCTGTCGGGGTCGTGCTGTCGGAGGGGGTCGAGCCGTCGGCGCCGGTGACGGTGAGCGGGTACTCCGTGGCCGAACCCTTCACCACGCACTCGACGAGGCGGTCCTGGGGCGTCAGGCCGAAGTTGATGGAGGCCGCGTGCACCGTGCCGCTGCCGGGCTTGCGGGGGGTGGTCGTCATCGTGGCCGTCGGGGGGATCGCGACGGGCTCGCCGGGGATGACCATGCCGAGGTCGGCGACGCCGGTGGCCGAGGTCAGGTCGTCGATGCCGCTGATGCCGGCGTACACGTACATCTTGAGCTCGCCCTCCATGCCCGTGGCGGGGGCCACCAGCTCCTTGCCCGTGACGAACGCGCCGCTCCACCCGATCGTCAGCTGCTGGTCCACGGTGGCCTGCGCGGGCACGGTCAGCTCGACGTCGAGGCTGACCTCCTGCTTCTCGCTCGTGGCCGTGGTGGTGCACTCGTACACCACGGTGGCGGCCGCCTCGGCGGGTGAGGCGGCGAACGGGAGGATCGTGGCGGCGGCTAAGGCGGCCAGGTGGACACGCACGGCGGCTCTCCCTCGGGCTGGGGGTGCATCAAGGATGGTATCGGCGCCGGCGTAAGTGGCGAAAAAACCGGAAGCTTCCCAGCTTGCTGAGTGATAGGAAGAACAGCCATGACATCAGGTGTTCGACTCATCCGCAACGACCAGCTCGCACAGGTCGAGTACGCATATGCCGCCACCGTGGACGCCCCCGTACGCTCGATCTGGGTCGCGGGCGCCTGCCCCCTCGACCTCGACGGCAAGACGGTCGCCGTAGGCGACTACGCAGGCCAGGCGCACCAGGTGATGCGCAACCTCGTCACGGCACTCGAAGGCGCCGGCGCCTCGCTGACCGACCTCGTCAAGACCACCGTGTACGTGGCCTCCACCCGCCAGGAAGACCTGGTGAAGGCGTGGCAGGTGTACCGGGAGTACATGGGGGAGCACGACGTCCCGAGCACGCTGCTCGGCGTCACCGTGCTCGGCTACAGCGACCAGCTCGTCGAGGTCGAGGCGGTGGCGGTGATCGCCCCCTCGTGACCGCTCCTGCCGATCGCAGTTTCGCAGGCGTCTCTATACGGTGAGTAATGCGGCTGCCACACTACGCTCATGAGTATGTTTCGGTCGGCCGACGGTCTGCCCGATCACGGGTGCGGCGCGCTCGGCAGGGTGGCGCACGGAGCGCTGACGGCACCGCTCGACCCCGGCGAGGCGCCCGGCCTGCCCAGGCTCTTCCTCGGTTACAACACGCTGCCCGATCCGCCGTTCCCCCTGGCCGGGTTCATCGAGTACGAGATGGACCCCAGGGTGGCGGAGCACGACCTCGGCACCGTGCTGCGCTTCCTCGCCGAGTCGTTGCGGGCGCAGCCGGTGCCGCCCGAGGGCACGTACGACGACGTGCACCGGCGCAGCGCGGCGGTGCTGCGGGTGGACGCCATGGTGGTCGTCTTCGCGGGCCGGGCCTTCAGCCCCGAGCAGAGCGCGCCCGCCCGCGCCCTGTGGGAGAACCTCGCCGAGGGCTACTACCGCGAGGGCGACGCGGAGGCGTGCGCGGGCGCGCGGGAGGCGCTGGTGGGGCTGGGGGTTGACCGGGCGGACAGCCGCGTGATCCTCCTGGCCGAGCGGTGCCCGTCCGGCGAGCACGCCCGCCCCGAACGGGTGGGCGAGTCCCCCGAGGGAACGCTCTACGACCTGCTGGGCGAGCTCCTGGACGCCCAGTACCGCTGGACGCGCGCGGCATTCGGGCTCTGAGTGGTGCCCCGGCTAGGGTGCCGTTATGTCGTTCATCGTCACCACCGGCGCCACCGGGCGGCTGGGCGGCCGGGTCGCCGCGCTGCTCGCCGCCGCCGGTGCCGAGCAGCGGCTCGTCTCCCGGCACGCCACCGGGCGCGCCCCGCGCCTCGACCGCGCCACGGCCGCCGACGCCTCGTACGGGGATCGCGCGGCGATGCGGCAGGCGCTCGACGGGGCCTCGACCGTGCTGTTCGTGTCGGCGTCGGAGAGCGCCGACCGCCTCGGCCAGCACCGTACGTTCGTGGACGCCGCCCGCGACGCCCGCGTCTCCCATCTCGTGTACGTCTCGTTCTACGGCGCGTCCCCTGAGGCGACGTTCACGCTGGCACGCGACCACTGGGCGACCGAGCAGTACATCCGCGAGAGCGGCCTGACCTTCACCTTCCTGCGCGACAACCTGTACGCCGACTTCCTGCCCGGCATGGCGGGCAACGACGGCGTGATCAGGGGACCGGCCGGGCAGGGCCGGGTGGCGGCCGTGGCGCAGGACGACATCGCGGAGGCGGCGGCCGGCGTGCTGCTGGGGCCGAAGGAGCACGAAGGGGTCACCTACCACCTGACCGGGCCGCAGGCGTTGACGCTGGACGAGGTCGCCGCCACGATCGGCGCGGCGACCGGGCGGGACGTCACCTATCACGCCGAGACGGTGCCGGAGGCGTACGCGTCCCGGGAGATCTTCGGCGCGCCCGGATGGCAGGTGGAGGCGTGGGTGTCGACGTACCTGGCGATCGCGGCAGGGGAGCTCGAAGGGGTCACCGGCGATATCCCCGCACTCACCGGGCATCCGGCCACCAGCCTGGCGGAACTCCTAGACCGCGAACACCTGTGAATCGTCGGCGAACGCCTTGAACTCCAGCGCGTTCCCCGCCGGGTCCAGCAGGAACATCGTCCACTGCTCGCCGGGCAGGCCCTCGAAGCGCAGGTACGGCTCGATGACGAACGCGGTGCCCGCCTCGCGGAACCGGTCGGCCAGTTTGTGGAATTCCGGAATTGTCAGGATCAGCCCGAAGTGCGGGACCGGCACGTCGTGGCCGTCCACCGGGTTGTGCACCCGCTCGGCGCGTGCCGGGGCGAGGTGGGTGACGAACTGGTGGCCGTGCAGGTTCCAGTCGATCCAGCGGTCGGAGCTGCGGCCCTGCGCACAGCCGATCAGCTCGCCGTAGAAGTGGCGGGCGGCGTCCAGGTCGTCCACGGGGACGGCGAGGTGGAAGCGGGGGAGATCCATGCTGGGGTCCTTCCGGGGTCGGTGATCACTTGAGTACCCGGGAGGTCGCGTCCGTACGCCGGGCGCCTTGTCACCAGCCCTCGTCGAAGTCGCAGATCTCGACCGTGACGCTCTTGCGGCTGGGGTTGGGGGTGACGACCTCGAACACCACCTGGTACGTGCCGCCCTGCTTCCAGGTGATCGACGGGAGGAGGGGCTTGGAGGACGAGGTGCCCTGCTGCCTGCCCTGGTTCTGGCCGTTGACCAGCCAGCGGTAGCTGTAGGTGCCGGAGGCGGTGACCTTGGCCCAGATGTTCGTGTCGGATCGCCAGCAGTCGCCGAGCCTGATGCCCTCGTAGGTGAACGCCACCGACCGCACGCCGCCGGTGGTGGGCTGCTTCGTGGTGGTCGGCCGGGGGGTGGTCGGTCTCGGCGTCGTGGGCCCGGCGGTTGGGGTCTTCGTGCGTACGGTGGGGGGCGTCGAGGTCTTGGCGGGATTCAGGGGCTTGGCCGACTTCTTCGCCTTGCCGGCCGGGTGAGGGGTGGTGGGGGTGGCGTCCGTGGTGGTGATCGCGGCGGTGCTGGTGCCGGGTTCGGGGGAGGCGGGCAGCAGGAACCATGCCGTCGCCGCGCCTCCGGTCACGACTACCGCCGTGCCACCGGCCAGGAGCCCGGTGATCAGGCGGTCTCGGGAGGTTCCGCGGACGGGGCCGGTGCGGGCGTGGGAGACGGGCGACCCGCCGTTCCAGGCTGGCGGCTCCCGGGTGGCTTCGGTGGCGAAGCCGCCGCCACGCGCGGCACCGCCCGGGGCGGGCGCCTGGCCGGGACCGCCCGCCTCAAGTGGCTGACTTGGGCCGTTCGGGGCCGGGGCGCCGATGAGGCGGAAGAGGACGTCCTGCATGGCGGGCCGGGTGGCGGGGTCCTTGGCCAGGCAGGCGTGCACGATCGACCGCAGCGGCTCCGGCACGCCCTCCAGGCGCGGCTCCTCGTACTGGATCCTCCTGAGCACCGCGGGCAGCGAGTCGTTGCCGAACGGCGGCGCGCCGGTGGCCGCGTACACCATCACCGAGCCCCACGCGAACACGTCCACCGCCGGCCCGGCCGGCGCGCCCAGGAACTGCTCGGGCGCCATGTACGCGGGCGTCCCCACGATCGTGCTGGTCCGGGTCACCGCGTCGTCCATGGCCCGCGCGATGCCGAAGTCGATGACGCGCGGCCCGTCGCGGCCGAGCAGCACGTTCGCGGGCTTGAAGTCGCGGTGCACGACCCCGGCGCGGTGGATGGCCGCCAGCGCGGTGGCCGTGGCGACGGCCAGGCGCTGCAGGTCCGCCCCGGCGTGCACACCGGCCTTCGCCAGGGAGGGGCCCTCGACGTACTCGGTCACGATGTACGGCCGCCCGCCCAGCGAGGCGTCCACCACCTGCGCGATGCAGAACGGCTCCACCCGCCGCGCGGCGGCGACCTCCTTCGCGAAACGCCCGTCACCGGCCACACCGTCACGCAGCACCTTGATGGCGACCCGCGTGCCGTCGGGGGCCACGCCCAGGTACACCACTCCCTGGCCGCCCTCCCCGAGCTGCTCCACCACCCGGTACGGGCCGATGGCCTGGGGTGTCATGAGTAGTCGTCCAGGGAGCAGACGTCGATCGTGACGCTCTTGCTGGTGGCGGAGGGCGAGGTGACGCGCAGGGTGATCGTGTGGCTGCCCGCGTCCAGCATGTACTGGCCGGCCGTCACGAACGCCGTGTAGTCGTCCTCGGGGACCCAGGACCTGCGGCTCTCGCGGGTCTTGCCGTCCACCACCCAGGCATAGGAGACCCAGATGCCGGGCTTGGTGGATTCCACCCTGGTCTGGAAGTGGATCGGCGGCATGTAGCAGCCGTCGGCGCTCGACTGGCCGGGGCCGCCGAACAGCTCGATCTCCAGGATGCTGGCCTTGGCGGTGGTGACCGGCTTCTTGGTGGTCCGGGTGGGGGTGGGGCTCTTCGCGGCCGTCGTCGGCGCGGTCGTCTCCTTCGGGGTGCTCTCCGGCGTGGGGGTGCGCGTGGGTCTCTGCGTCTTGCGCGCGGACTTGCGGGGGGTGGGTGTCGTCGGCTTCTTCGTGGAGGTGGGCGACGGGCTTCGGGGCGCGGACGCTTCGGGGGAGACGGCGGCGAGCGACTGGGAGCGCGGCTCGCCCGTCCACGGCGACAGCCACACGACCCCGCCGACCAGCGCCACCACCATGACCACGGCCACCGCGACGGCCACCGGCACACCGACGCGCCCCAGCGCCCCCTGCGGCGAGTCCCGCCGCCCCCGCCCCGCCCCGCCGCTCCGCCCCGGCCCTGGGTACGGCCCCGGCATGGGCACGCCGTGCGGTCCCGGCATGGGCCCGGCGTGAGGCCCCGGCATGGGCCCGGCGTGAGGCCCCGGCATCGGCACAGCGTGCGGTCCAGGCATGGGCGCCGCGTGTGGTCCAGGCGGCAGGCCCGCACCCGGCGCGGATCTCGGCCCGGAGCCGGGTGCCGGGCCGAAGGCCGGTCCCTGATGGGGCGTTCCGGGTCCAGGAGTCGCGTTCTGGCCGCTCAGCAGCCGCAGGAGCACGTCGCGCATGCTCGGCCGCCGGTGCGGATCCTTGGCCAGGCACTCGTACACGATCGACCGGAGCGGCTGCGCCAGCTCACCGAGCCGGGGTTCGTTGTGCAGGATCCGGTTGATGATCGCGGGCAACGTGTCCTGCCCGAACGGCGGCGTCCCCGTGCCCGCCCACACCATGACGGACGCCCACGCGAACACGTCCGCCGCCGGACCCACGGCCTGCCCGGCGAGCTGCTCGGGCGCCATGTACGCGGGCGTCCCCACGACACCGCTGGTGTGCGTGACGCCATCGTCCAGGGCCCTGGCGATGCCGAAGTCGATGACGCGCGGCCCGCCGGGACCGAGCAGCACGTTCGCGGGCTTGAAGTCGCGGTGCACGATGCCCGCCTGGTGGATGGCGGCCAGCGCGGTGGCCGTGGCGACGGCCAGGCGTTGCAGGTCCGCCCCCGTGTGCAGGCCGGCCTGCTGGAGTGACGGCCCTTCGACGTACTCGGTCACGATGTACGGCCGGGGCCCGCCCAGCGAGGCGTCGAGCACCTGCGCGATGCAGAACGGCTCCACCCGCCTGGCCGCCTCGATCTCCTTGGCCAGCCGCTCGCCGAACCCCGCCTGCCCCTCACGCAGCACCTTGACCGCCACCGCCCGCCCGTCGGGCGCCTGCCCGAGGTAGACGGTGCCCTGCCCGCCGGAGCCGAGCCTGCCGAGCAGCCGATAGGGTCCTGCCGCCGTCGGATCGTCCTCCCGCAGCGGTTCCGAGTGCGCCATGAGAGAAGTGACTCCTGAGACGGGTGCGGTGGATCTTTACGTACGATAGCGACCCGTATCAGGATTTGTAGTGAAGTCGAGTACTTGTCCGAAATCCTCCGGCAGTCCGGCGCCCCGGCAGCGAGGAGCCAGCAATGCGCCTGACCACGGACGCCGAACTGGAACAGTCGACGGTGGTCGCCAACACCCTCATGAACCGCGAACGCCGCCTCCCCGGCTACAACCGCGAGCTCGGCCTCGACATCCCGGCCGTCCTGCGCCGCACCGCGACCAACGGGCCCGCCCGCTGGCTCGACCTGTGCTGCGGAGCCGCGTACGCCCTCGGCGAGGCCACCCACCTCCTCGGCCGGGACGCCGAGATCGTCGGCATGGACCTCGTGGACTTCTTCGCCTGCCGCCCCGACCCCCCGCGCCTCCGCCTCATCACGGCCTCCGCCACCACCTGGCACCCGGACGAGCCCTTCGACCTCATCACCTGCGTCCACGGCCTCCACTACATCGGCGACAAACTCACCCTCCTGACCAGGATCGTCACCTGGCTGGCGGAGGACGGCCTCTTCGTCGCCAACTTCGACACAGCGAGCATCCGGCTGGAGGACGGCGCTCCGGCCGGCCGCCGCCTCACCGCCGCCCTCCGCTCGCAGGGTCTTACGTACGACGCCCGTACGAAGAGAATCCGCTGCACCGGCCCCCGCACCCTCGACCTCCCCTACCGCTACCTCGGCGCCGACGACCAGGCCGGCCCCAACTACACCGGCCAGCCCGCCGTCGACTCCTACTACGCGCAGGAAAAACCGGTCGCGTCCCGGCGTACCGGCGGCCTATCGTGACCTGGCGTTCACCACGGACCTAGGAGGCCCGCCATGCACCGCGACGAGATGTCCTTTTGAGCCGACCAGCAAGCGCCGCCGGGGGTTCCCTCTAGCGAGACGCAGGTCAAGCGCGGCGACCGCAGCATCGGCCGCGACAAGGAGCTGATCGAGAAGCTCGGCGGCAACGACCCGTGCCCCTGCGGCTCCGGGCGCCGCTTTCCGCCGCTGCTGCCGCCCCACCGGCCGGTACGACGACACGCTCGGCCACTACTACGTCCGCGACCGGCCGTGAGCCCGCGTCCGCGACTGGCGGTGATCCCGCGTCCGGGACCGGCGGTGAGCCTGCGTTCGCGACCGGCCGTGAGCCGATTCTGTCGGTGGGGCCTGGCAAGGTGGCCTTCCTCGGCCCGCGTCCCCTCCCGCGGGGGCGCGCGGGCCGGAGGGCCGCGAGCCGGAAGGGGGCGCCGAGATCTTCTCGCCACTGGCGATCCGTGATTTCCGCCGTTACTACCTGGGGCAGACGGCCTCGGCGTTCGGTGATTCGCTGACCCCGCTCGCGCTCGCGTTCGCCGTCCTGCATCTCACAGGGTCCCCGGCGGACCTCGGGATCGTCGTGCTCAGCACCCGGCTGCCCGTCATCGTGCTGACCCTGGTGGGCGGCGCGGCCGGCGACCGGTTCTCGCGGCGTACCATCATGCTGGTCGCCGACCTGCTCCGCTTCGCGGCGCACGGCGCCACGGCGGTGCTGCTGATCACGGGCACCGCGCAGATCTGGATGCTCGTGGTGCTGCAGCTCGTCGCCGGTGCCGGGTCGGCGTTCTTCAATCCGGCGGCCGTGGGGCTCATCGGCTCGCTGGCGGGCAGGGAGCACCTCCAGGCGGCCAACTCCCTCATCTCGATCTCCCGCAGCGCCGCCTCGATCGTCGCGCTGGGGGTGGCAGGGGCGCTGGTGGCGCTGGTCGGGGCGGGGTGGGCGGTGCTGATCGACGCGCTGACGTTCCTGGTGAGCGCGTTCTACCTGTACTCACTGCCGCGCACGATCACCAGCGACCGGCCGCAGCCGAGCGGCGGGTCGGAGTCGGGCGAGGGGGCGCAGGGTAGCGGTGGGTCGGGGTCGGGTGGCCGATCGCAGTCGGGTGGCGGGTTGCTGGCGAGCATCGGTGGAGGACTCGCGGAGGTGCGCGGGCGTACGTGGCTGTGGGTGTGGATCGTGCACGTGGCCCTGGGCAACATGATCGTGATCTCGCCGATTCTGGTGCTCGGCCCCTACGTCGCCGACCGGCAGCTGGGTGGCGCGCCGGCCTGGTCGGCGATCGGCATCGCGTACGCCGTGGGCGGGCTGGCCGGAGGGCTGCTCGGTGCCCGGTGGCGTCCCGCGCGTCCGATGGTGGCGGCTCTGGTGTTCTTCCTGCTCATGGCGCCGCTCCCGGCGCTGCTGGCCGGTCCGGCCGATCTGTGGCTGCTGGTGGTGGCGGGCGCCGCGGCGGGGCTGCAGGTCGTGGTTCACAACGTGTTGCAGACCACTGTGGTCCAGCGGCACGTGCCTGAGGAGTTCGTGGCGCGGGCGACGTCGGTGGTGCTGCTCGGCTCGCTGGTGGCCGCGCCGCTCGGCATGGCACTGGCCGGCCCGGCGGCGGCCGCGTTCGGCAGCCGGCCCGTGCTGGTGGTGTGCGCGGTGTTCACCGTGCTGCTGAGCGTCGCCACGCTGTCGGTGCCGTCCGTCTGGCGCATCCGCGCGGACCCCCGACCGGCCGCACGGACGCCGGCCGCACGGACGCCGGCGGCAGGGACGCCGGCGGCAGGGACGCCGGTGGCAGGGACGCCGGTGGCAGGGACGCCGGTGGCAGGGACGCCGGTGGCAGAGGGCCCGGAGGCAGGGGGTTCACGTCCGGGCACACCGGTTGCGGAAGGGGCCGCGCGTGCGGGCACGCTCGGTGCCGAGGGCGTCGCGCGTTCGGGGGGATCCGCTGCGGAAGGGGATGCGCGTCCGAGTAAGAAGGCGGGCGGGGAAGGAGCTGTCACCTCGGGCGGATCTTGAGGATCATGCGCTTGCTGCCCAGCGGCGTGATCTCGATGTGGGCGTCCGCCGTGCTGACGGATCCCGAGCCGCCCACGTAGCCACTTATCCCGCTGCCCTCGCTGTCGGCCGTGGCGAAGTACAGCGTCTGCTTGGCGATCTGCTGCACGTGGAACGCCTGGAGGTCGTACTTGGCGGCGAACCGGATCGTGTCCCCGCCCTTCACCTCGACCTCGCACCGCAGGTCCCGGCACGCCGACAACTTCCGCCCGTCCGCGGCCTTCGTGACCTTCGGGGCCGGGGAGGAGGAAGGCGAGGGTGAAGGGGAGGCGGACGGCGAGGGTGAAGGGGTGGGGGTGGGGGAGGTGGTGGTGGGCGGGGGTGTGGGGGATGACGCCTGCGTGCCGGTGCCGCCGCAGCCCGCCACCAGCAGCACGACCCCGGCGCCGACTCCGGCCAGCGCCGCGCCATAACGGGAGGAAACCGTGAGATGCATGGCCTCGTTCTCCTGCGCATCGATGGGAGTACCGCCTGTCACGACGAACCCTGCCGGCATGAGCGCGGGACCCTTCCCGGACACCTCTCTCTATGACGCCTCTATATATAAGGAGAAATGACGACATGCTGCACGTGCTGCTCGTCCGCTACACCGCCCGGCCCGACGCGGTGACCCCGCACGTGCCGGGTCACGTGGCCTACCTGGAGCGGCACCACGCCGACGGTACGTTCCTGCTGTCGGGCCAGACCGTCCCCGACGACCTCGGCGGCGTCATCCTGGCCACGGGGCCGCGGGAGCGGGTGGAGCGGGTGGCGGCGGAGGACCCGTTCGCGGTGGCGGGCGTGGCGGCGTACGAGATCGTCACCGTGGACCCCGGCCGGCTGCACGAGAGCCTGCGGGAGCTGCTCACCAGGAACGATCGGTGACCCGCGGCAGCGACACGGCCACGATCAGGCCGCCGCCCTCCCGGGGCCGCGCCCGTACGTCGCCGCCGTGGGCGACGGCCACCGACCGGACGATCGACAGCCCCAGCCCGGCGCTGGTCCCGGTCACGGCCCGCTCGCCCGCCTGCCGGTGGAACGGCTTGAACAGCAGCGGCACGTCGTACGGCGGCACGGCCGGACCGGTGTTGCCCACCTCCACCTCCACCTTGTCCCCCGACACGGTACGGCTGACGACCCGCACCCACCCGGTGCCGTCGTCGAGGTTGTACCGGATGCCGTTCTCGACCAGGTTGTGCACGAGCCGTTCGAGCAGCAGCGCGTCGCCGGTGGTGGGGGCGGGGGCGACGACCTCGTACAGGGTGACCTTGGCGTCGGCGGCCTGGTCGGCGGCCTGGGCGGCCACGTGGGTGACGATGTCGGCCAGGTCGACGGGCGAGCGTTCGGCGACCTCCTGCTCGGACCTGGCGAGCAGCAGCAGGCCGCTGATGAGGCGCTCGTGGCGGGCGTTGATCTCCAGCAGGCTCTCGCCCAGCTCCTTGACGTCGGGGGAGGCCGTACGGCGGTGCATGGCCAGCTCGACCAGCGCCCGGTTGAGCGTCAGCGGCGTGCGCAGCTCATGGGAGGCGTTGGCCACGAAGCGGCGCTGCCCGTCGAAGGAGTGGTCGAGCCGCTCCACCATGGTGTCGAACGTGTCGGCCAGGTCCTTGACCTCGTCCGCGGGTCCGGACAGCGCGATCCGCTCGTGCAGGCCGCGCTCGGCCATGGGGGCGGCGGCGATCTTGCGGGCGGTGGCGGTGACCAGGTGCAGCGGGGCCAGCACCCGGCCGGCCACCCACCAGCCCAGCCCCACGGCGGCGCCGCCGACCACGACGAGCGCGATCGCCCCCTGGGCGAGCAGCGAGGTCACGGCGGCGTCGCGCAGCTCCTGCTGCTGCCGCCACAGCCACTCCATCGCGGCGTCGCCGTACAGGGTGACGCCGTCCTGCTTGATGAAGAGCTGCTTGATCCGGCCGGGCTCGGAGGGGGCGGTGTACCGGTCGTCGAAGGTCCGCACGAGCTGCTGGTTGAACAGCAGGTACGTGACGCCGAGCAGCACCAGCCCGGCCAGGAAGAAGACGGCCCCGTACACCAGCGTGAGCCGGAGCCGCAGCGTGGGACGGACGCGGCTGCTCAGCGACGGCGGCAGGAGGTTCACGCGATCCTGTACCCCACTCCCGCCACGGTCTCCACGACCGGCGGGTCGGCCAGCTTGCGGCGCAGCTTGAGTATCGTGAGCCGGACCGCTCCGGTGAACGGGTCGGCGTTCTCGTCCCACGCCTTCTCCAGGAGCTGCTCGGCGGAGACGACGTTGCCGCCGGCCCGCAGCAGCTCGGCCAGGACGGCGAACTCCTTCTTCGACAGCGGGACGAACCGCCCGTTCCTGAACACCTCCCGCCGCGCGGGGTCGAGCGTGATGCCGGCCCGGCGCAGCACGGGCGGCGCGGCGGGCCGCGAGCGCCGGCCCAGCGCCAGCACCCTGGCGGCCAGCTCGGGGAAGGCGAACGGCTTGGTCAGGTAGTCGTCGGCCCCCATGGACAGGCCGGTCACCCGGTCGTCGAGCTGTGCGGCGGCGGTGAGCATCAGCACCCGCGCGTCGCACTCCGAGGCCACCATCTCCCGGCAGACCTCGTCGCCGTGCACACGCGGCAGGTCCCGGTCCAGCACGACCACGTCGTAGTCGTTGACCGCGATCCGCTCCAGAGCCGCCTCGCCGTCGTGTGCCAGATCGACCGCGTGCGTCTCCTCGCGCAGCCACTCGGCAATCGCGTCGGCGAGCATCGGCTCGTCCTCAACCACCAGCACCCGCATGGCGCACCTCAGGCCTTTCCATCCGCTTACAGAGCCGAGTGTGGCGGAGGCGGCATTTGCTCCGAATAAGCCCGCCTCGGCCGCGGAGAACGAGCGCGCCACGGCCGTGGAGGTGGAAACGCTGAGGAAACACCTCCCCCTATTGCATCTCCCATCGAACGACGTTCATCCAACGGTTCATTCGACGAGGAGAGCTTCATGCGACGACGAGTCTTCGGAGCGCTGGTCACGGCACCGTTCGCGCTCACCCTGATCCTGACGGGCTGCGGCTCGGGCGACAGCGGCGGTTCGGACGTGGCCTCCGTGACCGGCACCGGCAACCAGCCCGCCGCCAGCGCGTCGCCGAGCGAGGATCCGCAGGCGATGGGGCTGAAGTTCGCCCAGTGCATGCGGGAGAACGGCATCGACATGCCGGACCCGGAAGGCGGCAGGGTGACGATGCGCTTCGACAAGAACACGCCGCAGGAGAAGGTCCAGGCGGCCCAGGAGGCGTGCAAGCAGTACGCCCCGAGCGGCACCCGGCAGGGCGGCGGCGACCCGAAGCAGGCGGAGCGGATGCGCAAGCTCGCCCAGTGCATGCGCGACAACGGCGTCGAGGCCTACCCCGACCCCGAGGGCAACATGATGCGCATCACCCCCGAGGTCGGCGAGGACCCCGACTTCAAGAGCGCCCAGGAGAAGTGCCAGAAGGAGTCCGCTGAGGCCGGCATGGGAGGTTCTTGATGGGCCCAATGACGGAGAGGTCCACCATCGACGGAAAGGCGGAGCCGGAGGCCACGCCTCCCCGGCAGCGCCGCCGCCGCGGCAGGGGCAAGCTGGTGGCCGGGCTCCTGATCGCAGTGGCGGCGGCGGGTGGTGGGTTCGTCGCGGTCAACAGCACGGGCCTGCTGGAGGGCGGCGCAGGCCCGACCAGGTCGGCCAGCGCCCTGCCCCCGGCCACCGCCACGGTGAGCAGGCAGACGCTGAACGACACCAGGGACGCCGACGGCGAGCTCGGCTACGGCCCGGTGACCACGGCCGTGAGCCGCGCGCCCGGCACGATCACCTGGCTGCCCGAGAGCGGCGCGACGGTCACGCGCGGGAAGTCGCTCTACCGGCTGGACAACGACCCCGTCACGCTCATGTACGGCGACACGCCCGCCTACCGCGACCTGAAGATCGGCTCGGAGGGCAAGGACGTCGAGAACCTGGAGCGCAACCTGGACAAGCTCGGCTACGACGGCTTCACGGTGGACGACGAGTTCACCTACGACACCTACGAGGCCGTCGTGGAGTGGCAGGAGGACCGCGGCCTGGACGAGACGGGCGTCGTCAAGCTGGGCCAGGTCGTCTTCGCCGACGGCAAGGTGCGCGTGGAGAGCATCGAGGCCGAGGAGGGCCAGCCGGCCCAGCCGGGCCAGAAGGTGCTGACGTACACGGGCACGTCCAAGGTGATCACGGTGCAGCTGGAGGCCGAGGACCAGCGGATGGCCAAGAAGGGCGCCAAGGTCGAGGTCACGCTGCCCGACGGCAAGAGCGTGAACGGCAAGATCACCGAGGTGGCCACGGTCATCGTGCCCGGCGAGGGGCAGGAGGAGCCGGACACGCGGGTCGAGGCGCTGGTCTCGATCGGGAACGCCAAGTCGGCCAAGGGGCTGGACAAGGCGTCGGTGGACGTGACGTTCACGGCGTCGCAGCGCAAGAACGTGCTGACGGTGCCGGTGGCGGCGCTGGTGGCGCTGCAGGAGGGCGGGTTCGGCCTGGAGGTCATCGAGGGTGGCAGCTCCCGGTACATCGCGGTCGAGACGGGCCTGTTCGCCGGCGGCAAGGTCGAGGTCTCCGGGGACGGGCTCACCGAGGGCATGACCGTGGGGATGCCGAAATGACGTACCCCATGATCGCTCTGACGGACGTGTCGAGGACGTATCCGGGCGGGGTGGCGGCGCTGAGGTCGGTGTCGCTGCGGATCGGTCACGGCGAGCTCGTCGCCATCGTCGGCCCGTCCGGGTCGGGGAAGTCGACCATGCTGAACGTCGTCGGCACCCTCGACCGCCCGTCGTCGGGGACCATCCAGATCGACGGGTACGACGTCTCGAAGCTGTCGGACAACCAGCTCTCGGCGCTGCGGGCGACCACGATCGGGTTCGTCTTCCAGTCCTTCCACCTGGCCGCGAAGGTCCCGGCGCTGGACAACGTGGCCGACGGGCTCATCTACACCGGCCTGAGCAGGGCCGAGCGCCGCCGCCGCGCGGCCGGCGCGCTCAAGAGGGTGGGGCTGGAGCATCGCATGGACCACGAGCCGCACGAGCTGTCAGGCGGTGAACGGCAGCGCGTGGCCATCGCCAGGGCGGTGGCGGGCGACCCGCCGCTGCTCCTGGCCGACGAGCCGACGGGCGCCCTGGACTCCGTCTCGGGCGCGGGGGTGATGGAGCTGCTGCACGAGCTGAACGCGGGCGGCACCACCATCGTGATCATCACGCATGACAGGGAGATCGCCGCCAGCCTGCCCCGGCAGGTACGGATGCGCGACGGCGAGATCATCTCCGACTCGGCGCGAGAGCCCGCGGAATCCGGGGTGGCGTGATGACGGTCATCGAGCGGCCACGCCTTTCCCCGGCCCGGATGCGGCCGGCCGACGTGATGCGGGTGGGCGCGGTCGGCCTGCGTACCCGGCCGCTGCGGGCGTTCCTGTCCGCGCTGGGCATCGCCATCGGCATCGCGGCCATGGTGGGCGTGGTCGGGCTGTCGTCGTCCTCGGGGGCCGAGCTCGACCGCCAGCTCTCCGCGCTGGGCACGAACCTGCTCACCCTCTCCGCGGGATCCACGATCACCGGCGAGGCGGCCCAGATGCCGAAGGACGCGGAGGCGATGATCGATCGCATCGGGCCGGTCGAGGCGGTGTCGTCCATCGGCAAGGTGGGCGAGGCCAAGGTGTACCGCTCGGAGCAGATCCCGGAGGCCCAGACGGGCGGGATCACCACGTACGCGGCCCAGCTCGACCTGCCGGCCACCGTGGGGGCGACCCTGCGCAGCGGGACCTGGCTGAACGCGGCCACCGAACGCTATCCCGCCGCCGTGATCGGCTCCCTGACCGCTCAGCGGCTCGGCATCGGCGCGGCGAGCCCGGACACCCAGATCATCGTCGGCGGGGTACGGTTCACGGTCGTCGGCGTCCTGGAGCCCGTGGCGCTGGCTTCGGACCTGGACAGCGGCGTGCTCGTCGGCTGGCCGGTGGCGGAGGAGCGGCTGGGCTTCGACGGTCACCCGACCACGCTCTACACCCGCTCGGAGGAGGCCAAGCTGGAGTCCGTACGCCAGGTGCTGGCGGGCACGGCCAACCCCGAGGCGCCGAACGAGGTGGACATCTCCCGCCCGTCCGACGCGCTGGCCGCCAAGCAGGCCACCAGCCAGGCGTTCGCCAACCTGCTCCTGGGCGTGGGCGCGGTGGCCCTGCTCGTGGGCGGGGTCGGGGTGGCCAACACGATGGTCATCTCGGTCCTGGAACGGCGCGCCGAGATCGGCCTGCGCCGCTCGCTGGGGGCTACCAGGGGGCAGATCAGGACGCAGTTCCTGGCCGAGTCGCTGCTGCTGTCGGCGCTGGGGGGCACCGGCGGCGTCCTGCTGGGGACGGCGGTGACGATGGGGTACGCGCTCTACAGCGGCTGGCCCTCGGTCGTCCCGGCCTGGGCCACGGTCGGCGGCCTCGCCGCGACCCTGCTCATCGGCGCCGTCGCCGGCCTCTACCCGGCCATCCGCGCCTCCCGCCTCTCCCCGACCGAGGCCCTGTCCACGCCGTAGGGGGCTGTCCACGCTGTAGGGGCTGTCCACGCTGTAGGGGGGTGTCTCCACGGTGTAGGGCGTCTGCACACGCCGTAGAGCGGCTGCGCACGCCGTAGCCGGCGGGTTCCGAGGCCGCCCGGGTCCGCCCGGGCGGCTATTCGGCCGTGTAGCAGGTCGTCTTGCCCACCACCCGCACCGCGGGCTTCTCCCCGGACAGCACGGTCAGCTCGAACTCCAGCCGGGTCCTGGGATTGCGCAGCACCGCCACGCCCTGGTCGTCGTCCCGCAGGTCGAGATCGTCGACGACCTGGTCGTACCCGAGGGCCCGCAACCGCGCCAGCAACCCGTCCGCCGCCTGTGCGAAATCGCTTTCCGCCTGGACGAAATGGCGTAGCTGCCCCGGCACGCAGGTGTCGTCGTCGGCACTCCGCACGGCCGACAGCCGCAGCTCGGTGGCCCTGATCAGCTCACCGGCGTCGGCGTCGAGCTGCCTGCTGGCCGCTTCCAGGGTGGGCGGCTGGGACGGGGCGGCGCACGCCGTAACCGCCGCGACACAGATGAGCATCGCGGACAGGGCGTGTCGGCGGGCGCGCACGAGTGGACCCTACCTAAGATCACCGCTCGCTAACGAGTGAATCACGCGAAAAGCACGGGAGTGTCAACCCCGCATCGGCATAAACCGGTTCTAATAGGGCAGACAGCCACACTGTACGGCAGGCCGCCCCCACGGAGCTGGATGACCTTCGAAACAGATGACCGAGCACGCGTCACCCTCGTTCCGCACCCCTTCGGCTTGCGCATCACAGGAGAGGTCGACCGCGGCAACCGTCACCTGCTCGGCGGCGCCCTCGACTGGGCCCTCCTGGCGGGCAGCCACGACATCCGGCTGGACCTGTCCGGCCTGACGTTCATCGATGTGGCGGGAATGCGCCTCATCATCGTCGCCGCCGCCCGATTATCCCCGGACCGCGAGCTGGTCCTCGGCCCTGTCTCCCCGGTGGTCCGCCGCGTCCTCGCCCTGACGGGCTGGGACCAGGCTCCCGGCGTGCGCGTGTGCCTCTGACGCGCAGGTTCAGGGCCGCCAGCGTCGCAGGTCCGTGTCCTTCTCGTACGGCTGCGCGTCCGGATACGTCAGCAGCTCCACCGTCCCGCCCCAGGGCGTCCGGCAGTAGGCGAACCGGTTGCGCTCGCCCGCCTCCGGCCCCGGCAGCGGCACCGGCTCCGACAGCCGGACCCCGCCCGCCTCCGCGACCAGCCGCAGCGCCTCGTCCAGGTCGTCCACGTACAGGGCGACGTGCTGCCATCCCAGGTCGCACGGCAGCGCGGCCCCGCCCTGCCGCGGCCCGCTGAACTCGAACAGCTCGATCCCCGGCCCGTTGGGCAGGCGCAGCATGCGCACGGCGACCTCCGCCGTGCCCTGCGGCACCCCGAGCCGCCGCTCGGTGGCCCAGCCGCCCTTGGGGCCCTGCGCGCGGGGGAGGGTGTCGTAGAGCACTTCGGCGCCGAACGCACGGGCGAAGAACTCCGTGGCCGCGTCGAGGTCGGGCACCGTCACCCCGACGTGGTCGATGCCGCGGACGGTCATGCGCTGCCTCCTGCTCTGGCCAGAGCGTCGAGCTTGCGCTCGATGCGGTCGAGCCGGGTACGCAGCTCCGCCACGTCACCCCGCTCGGCGTTCTCCTCGTCAGGCCGCAGCCTGACGAGCACGGCGCCGCCGGGCTCCAGCCGCACCAGGCTCGTGTCGGCCACGCTCGTACCGCCTCTGAGCTGGATCGCCACGTCGACGTCGGCCTGCCGCACGCCCAGCCGCCGCAGCGCCGAGCGCACGTAACCGCCGTCGCGGGCCAGCACGATCGGGCTGCCCTCGACGAGCATGCCGATCGCCGGCACCGTCGCCGCCAGCCGCACCACGAGCGCGTTCACCGACATCAGGATCACCAGCCCGGCCAGGCCGCCGGCCAGCGAGTTGTCAGGCCCGATGATCGCGTTCTGCACGACGTTGCTCATCAGCAGCATGACCACGAAGTCGAAGTTGTTGAGCTGGGCGATGCCCCGCTTGCCGCCGATGCGCAGCAGCGCCGCCACGGCCACGTACACCGCGATGGTCCTGACGGCCTTGTCGGCGAGCGAGACCCCGGTGTGGAACAGGTCGTCGATCATGTACGGCCGCCACGGAGCCTCCCGATCAGGCCCAGTTCGCCCATGCACCGGCCCAGCCCCAGCGCCACGCACTCCAGCGGGCGCTCGGCCCTGCGGACGGGCATGCACAGCGTCTCCCGCAGCCGCCGCCCGAGCCCGCGCAGCAGCGCTCCGCCGCCGACCAGCACCGCGCCGCGCTCCCCGAGGTCGGCGGCCAGCTCGGCCGGGCAGCGTTCGACCGTCTCCATCGCCGCCCGCGCGATCGACTCGACCGGCTGCCCGGTGGCCTCGAAGATGTGCTGGACGGGCAGCGTCAGCTCCCGCTCGCGGCCGGTGCCGGGGTCGCGGGCCCGCACGACCACGTGCCCGTCGTGCGCGTGCCGCTTGGCCGACTCGGCCTCGCCGTCGTCGAGCTGCAGCCCGTGCTCGCGCTCCACGAAGCGGGCGATGGCCCTGTTCATGGCCTGCCCGCCGTACGGCACCGAGCCGGTCGCCACCACGGACTCGCCGGACAGCACGGCGATCCGCGCGGCGTCGCGGCCGATGTCGATCACCATGTGCCCGGTGCGGTCGGCGGGGGAGAGGCCCGCGCCGAGCGCGGCGGCCAGCGCGTGCGGGACCAGGTGCACGGTCCGGGCGTCCGCCTCGTACGCGATGTCCTGCAGCGCCTCGCGGTCCATCGGCGTGGAGTCGCCGGGCAGCGCCATGACCAGGCGCGGCCGGGCGTACGGATGCCAGTGCACCTTGCGCAGGAAGTACCTGATCATGCGCCGGGCGAGTTCGGCGTCGGCGGGCAGCCCGCCGCTGACCGGCCAGTGCGTGCGCCCGCCCGAGTCGGCGACGGCCTCCGCGCCGTACCCGACGATCTTGCCTGTGCGGTCGTCGCACATGACGACCGAGGGCTCGTCGAGCACGATGCCCTTGCGCTTGACGTAGATGCGCGTGCTCGCCGCTCCCAGATCCATTGCCAGGTCACGACCGAGGAGTCTCATCGCGGAATTGGTTTCCTGATCCGTCCCAACCCAACACCACGAACGGAACGGATCCCCTTTACCTGTTACTACTGGGACTGTGCTCGACTACGACCTCGAAGCCGGACGTTACGACGAGACCCGCGGCGGGCTTCCGCGGGCGGAGGCGGCGGCGCGGGCCGTTCTCGACCTGGTGCCCGCGTCCGGCACGCTGCTCGACCTCGCCTGCGGCACGGGCCTGGTCACCAGGGAGCTGGCCGGTCACGGCCTGCGGGTGCTCGGCGTGGACGCCTCCGCCGGGATGGCGCGGATCGCCGCGGGGCGGGTGCGCGTGGTGCTGGGCGACGGGCGCAGGCTTCCGATACGCGACCGTTCGGTGGACGCGGTCACCACGATCTGGCTGCTGCACCTGCTCGACGACGCCCGCCCGGTGCTCGCCGAGGCCGCCCGCGTGCTGCGTCCGGGGGGAGTGTTCGTCACGACCGTTGACAAGCGGGCCGCGCACGGGCACGCGGGCGCCGGGGAGTCCGCCGACCGGCCCGAGCTCGTCGTCGCCGAGCTGGCCGGGCACGGGCTGCGGCCGGCCGGGGAGTCGCGGTTCGTCGGCCACGGGCAGGGCCGTCCGGGCGGTCCCGACCCGGTGTTCCGCTTGCTGTCGTTCACTTCACAGTGAGCCCGGTTTCGCGTCATAAGCGGGGCCGTGCGAAGCTGTGAACTGTCCCCAACACCATGGAGGTCCTCATGGCGGATACACCGGAGCCGGAAGTCAGCGAAACTCCCGAGGACGAGCTGAAGCGCAAGTTCCGCGAGGCGCTGGAGCGCAAGCGCAACCAGCACGCGGGCTCGGGCGCGGGTGGCAGGGGCGGCGACCCATCCAAGATCCACGGGGCGCACGGTCCGGCTGCGAGTAAAAGATCGTTCAGGCGCAAGAGCGGCGGCTGAGGCTGGAATTCCGCGGGGGTACGGCATGCCGTGCCCCCTTTTACTTTGCCCGGGGAGGTAGATCTTTCGCCCGATTCATGAAGAATTGTTTGCAGATGTCCGTTTCCGTGGCTACTGTAATCGCCATTACCAGCCGGTTACCCGGTCCTTACCCCAGAAGGACGGCCGGTTGGCGCCGAATCCCGAGCGATCGGGAACCGGGGAACCACCTCCGTTGGGGTGAATCCGGCACGTGCCGGTAGGGCAACTCCACCGCCCGAACCCGTCAGCTAACCCGGTAGGCGTGATGGAGAGGACAACTTACCCCATGCATCAGCGCGTCGTACCCCCGGACCGCGTCTTGACGGCCGCCCGCTGAGCGGCCCCCTTCCCCAAAGGCTCGTATCTTGCGCTCCGCGTAGCGACCCTCGCGGCGCTCTGCCCCGCTGCGCCCTCATCCCCTGAGTGCAACCTCCCTGTCCCCCAGTGAAGGGTTTGCTGTTTCATGTCTGCCCGTTTTGGCCTGCGCTCCCTCGCCGTGCTGACCGCCTCCACCACCTGCGCGCTGAGCATCGCCACCACCGCCGCCCACGCTGACACCGACACCGACACCGGTGAGAAGATCCTGCTCAAGGGCTCGACCACAGCCTCGTACTTCTGGGACGACGCCTCCGGCCGCGCCGGCGACACGGGCCTGCCGGCCAGTGGCAAGCCGATGCAGAAGGGGCTGGCCGCCAGCCCGAGCTGGCCGCTGCTGACCGAGGGTTACGTGGTCTACAAGGGCAAGAAGATGCCCTTCTTCGTGGGTGACCGCGGGCCGGGCACGCCCTCCAACCGCGGCATCATGCTGGACCTCGACGCCAAGACGTTCGCCGAGCTGACCGGCGGCGAGTTCAACTCCTCCACGCTGGGCGTGGACGGCATCGGCGGCCAGGGCCACATCGAGGTCGACTACGTCATCACCAAGTGGGGTGACGGCGTGGGCAAGAAGAACTACCCGGTGCCGTTCTCGACCGGCGCCTGGGCCGAACGTGACAGGAACCCGGCGACCCCGCCGCAGGCCGAGGAGGACACCTCCGCCGGCGGCAGCCTCCCCGACACCCCCGCGGGCGAGCAGCAGGAGTCGGGCACGGCCGGCGGCACGCTGCTGGCGGCCGGCGCGCTGGCCATCGCGGGCGGCGGCGTGCTGCTCGGCGGCGAGCGCCTGCGCATGCTCCTCGTACGCTGACCCCGAGCATCGAGCCGCTCTTTACGTAGCGAGCACCAGAATGTCATTCTGGTCGTCGTGACCACCCGCGCAGCCGCGAACGGCATCGACATCGCCTACGAGAGCTTCGGCTCACCCGACGGGCGCCCGCTGCTCCTCATCATGGGGCTCGGCGCCCAGCTCATCCAGTGGGACGAGGGGCTCTGCGAGCTCCTGGCGGAGCAGGGACACCACGTCGTACGGTTCGACAACCGCGACGCGGGCCTGTCCACGCACTTCCACGAGCACGGCGTGCCCGCGAGGGGTGCCGCGCCGCCGTACCTGCTGGACGACCTGGCCGACGACACCGCGGCCCTCATGGACGTGCTCGGCTGGCCGGCGGCGCACGTCGTGGGAGCCTCGATGGGCGGCATGGTCGCCCAGACGCTGGCCATCAGGCACCCCGCCCGGGTGCTGACGCTGACCTCCGTCATGTCCACGCCTGGCCCCTCCGTGGCCCCGCCCACGCAGGCCGCCGCCGCGATCCTGATGGGCCGGCCGGCCGAGAGCCGCGAGGCGGTGCTGGAGCAGGCGGTGCTGACCTGGTCCACCATCGGCTCGCCGGGGTACGAGCTGGACCAGGACAGGATCAAGGCGATGGCCGGGCTGGCCTACGACCGCTGCTTCGACCCGGCGGGCACGGCCAGGCAGCTCGCCGCGATCATGGCGTCGGGCGACCGTACGGAGCTGCTCGGCCAGGTCAAGGTGCCCACGCTGGTGCTGCACGGGGAGGCGGACCCGCTCATCCCGGTGGTGGGCGGCCGGGCCACGGCCGCGGCCATCCCGGGGGCGCGGCTGGTGACGTACCCGGGGATGGGCCACGACCTGCCGCGCGAGCTCTGGCCGGCCTTCGTCGCCGAGATCACCAAGCTGACCTCCGCCTGACGCCGCCGGTGGCCCCGCCCCATGGTGGGGCCGGGCCACCGGAACGCGCGTCAGACCTCCAGCTTCTCCTCGATGCCCCGGAGCTGGTGGCGGGCCAGCGCCAGGTTGGCGCGGTTGCGGTCGAGCGCCAGATACAGGAACAGGCCCTTGCCGCCGCGCCCGGTGATCGGGCGGATGATGTGGTACTGGCCGCTCAGCGTGATCAGGATGTCCTCGATGTTGTCCTTGAGGCCCAGCGAGTCCATCGTGCGCAGCTTGGCCTTGACCACCTCGGTGTTGCCGGCCGCGGCGATCTGCAGGTCCAGGTCCTTGGAGCCGCCGAGGGCGCCGAGCGCCATGCCGCTGCCGTGATCGACGATCGCGGCTCCGATGGAGCCGTCGATGCTCATCATCTCCTTGAGTGACACGTCCATGCCGGCCATGGTCTTCCTCCTTGTCATCAGTGCTTGCGTGCCGAGACGGCGGCCAGCGCGGCAGCCGTCTTCCTGCCCTCCAGCCGCAGCAGCCCGACGTTCGCGCCGGGTCCGGCCAGGACCGTGAGGACGATGGTGGGGCCGGCGGCGTAGAAGGCCGTGAAACCGGCGGTGCCGGAGACGAGCGTCTCCTCCAGCGTCCCGTGGCCGGTGATGGCCAGCATCCGCCTGCTCATCGCGAGCAGCGCCGCCGCCAGCGCCGCCGCCTGCTCGCCCTGCTCCCCGGGCAGGTCGCAGGCGAGTTGCAGGCCGTCCACGGTGCAGGCGACGCTGCCCTGGACGTCCGGGGTGCGCTCACGCAGGAGCGCCATCTCCTCCAGAACCTCTTGCCGTAGCTCCACAGGTGGCCTCCTCCTGAGTGAGGGGAACCTCACGACAGCTCCTCGAGCGCCTTCTTCAGCCGCATCAGCAGCGCCAGATCGGTGGGGTCGCCCGTCATGGGCGGGCCCAGCGGCTGGGCCGGCGCCAGCGGGTCGTGCGGCGGACGCCCGCCGGGCTTCCGCCGTTGTGGCAGGTCGTGCGGCGCGCGCTCGCCGTGCTCCCGCCGCTGCGGCAGGTCGGGTGCGGCGAGCAGCCCCGAGGCGGCCAGCCGGCGCACCGCCAGCAGCACCGGGTACGCCGGCCGGCCGATCTGCTTGGCCAGCTCCAGCGGGGTCGCCTTCTGGTCTGCCCTGACGATGACCTCCCACTGGACGCGGCTCAGCGTCACCCCGTGGCCGGGCAGCCGCGGCAGCGGCCGTACCGGGAGGGTGTCCACGTCGGCGGAGGGCCAGATCCGGGCGAGCTGCGCCCGCCGCCGCGCGCACTCCCGCACCAGTCCCGGCACGTCGAAGAACCACTGCCCGCCCAGCCAGTGCCGCTCGCCCGGGCGGAACTTGGGGCGTGCCCCACCGGCCGGCAGCAGGAAGAAGGCCGCGTCCAGGACCCCGCCGAGCACCGCGTACTGCAGCTCGCCCGGCGTGAGCGGCCCCTCGGCGAGCAGTCGCTCGCAGCCGCCGTCGGCCTGCAGCCGCCGCAGCGCCGCCTCGCTCATCAGCCCCCTGGCCGCGAGCAGCCGCTCCACGCTGGGGGTCTGGGCGCACTCCATGTACGTCACGCGCCCGTCCGAGAGGAAGATCGTGCCGCTCCTGCCCACCTGCAGCGCGCCCGTGGAGCGCTCGCGGGCGAGCCCGGCCAGGAGTGTGTCGAGCTTGTTGGCCATGGGTCACGCCGTGAGCCGGCTGGAGATGGTGCGCAGGCGGTGCCTGGCCAGGGCGAGGTTGGATCGTTCCAGGTCAAGGCGTACGTAGATGACCAGCGGCCCCTCGAACACCGTCTCCAGCAGCCGGAGCAGATGGTGACCCTTGTCCGTGGTGACGAGCATGTCGTCGATGCGGACGACGTCGCCCGGGCAGGTGCGGGCCAGGCCGTCGGTGGTGGCGCGCAGGGCCTCGGTCAGCGCGGCGGCCGACCGGTCGGCGTCCACGCCCACGGCCGTGCTGAAGGCCACCGCCATGCCGCTCGTGTGGTCCACCAGCATGGCGTCCAGCGCGCCCGGGATGGACATGACCTCCGCCAGGCAGCCGTCGATTCCCAGCACGTGACCTCCCTCACCGTGGTGGAACGCAGACAGCGTAGGGCGACGGGGATGAGTCCACGTGACGGGCGGTCACAGGTGTGGAGGTTTTATACGGCCGCGGAGTAGAAAAACACCACTGGTACGGAAAAACGTACGATTTATGAGAATTTCTCGCGGCAGCGCATGATCTCGGCGACATTTCGCTCGGCCCAGTCGGCCACCACGGAGATCGGCCCGTGCAGCGAGCGCCCGAGGTCCGTCAGCGCGTACTCGACCCGCGGCGGCACCTCGGCGAACACCTCCCGCGTCACCAGCCCGTCCTGCTCCATGGCGCGCAACGTCTGCGTCAGCACCTTGGGCGTGACCCCGCCGATCCGCGTCCTGAGCCGGGTGAAGCGCATGGGCCCGCCGTCGAGGCAGAGCAGCACCAGTGCCGACCATTTGTCCCCGATCCGATCCAGGACCACCCTGGTCGGGCAATTAGGGTCGAAGACATCACCGGTATCCATAAGGTACTTATAGCACGATGAAGTAACCAGTATCCGTTGGATACTGTGGCCGGCATGAAGATCCTTCTGTTCGGCGCGACCGGCATGGTCGGCAGCCGCATCGCCACCGAGCTGCGCGACCGTGGCCACGAGGTCACCGGAATCAGCCGCAAGGGCCCTGTCAAGGGCGACGTCCACGACACCGCCGCGCTGGCCGAGGGCCACGACGCGATCGTCTCCGCGATCGCCCCGCCGCGCGACGGCAGCGACCCCGAGCCGCCCTTCCTGGCGGCCTACCGCGCGCTCGTCGACGGCGCGCGGGCGTCGGGGGTGCGGCGGGTGATCGTCGTGGGCGGCGCGGGCAGCCTCCAGGTCGCCCCGGGGCAGGACCTGGTCGACACGCCCGGCTTCCCGGACGCCTACAAGAAGGAGGCGCTGGCCGGCCGCTCGCTGCTGCGCCTGTTCCGCGAGGTCGAGGACCTGGACTGGACGTTCGTCTCCCCGGCGGCGGAGATCGCGCCGGGGGAGCGCACCGGGGTCTTCCGGCTCGGCGGCGACATGCTCATGACCGACGCCGAGGGCCGCAGCTTCATCACCGCCGAGGACTTCGCCGTCGCCATCGCCGACGAGGTGGACAAGGACGCCCACCCCCGGCAGCGCGTCAGCGTGGCCTACTGATCGGCCTCCTCGGGCAGCAGCGCCCGCTCGTCGGGCTTGTGCACCAGCACGTTGTCCACGTACGACTTCACCGCCGCGGCCAGCCCGACGTCGGCCCCCTCCTGCTCCGACAGGAACCAGCGGTGGTCGAGGAGCTCGTGGAAGAGCTGCGCGGGCTCCAGCTTCCCGCGCAGCTCGGCGGGGATGGCGTCCACGGTCGGCTGGAACACCTCGGCCAGCCACCGGTGCGCCACGATCGCCTCGTCCTCGTGCCGCAGCCCCTTGGCCACCCGGAACCCGTCGAGGTCGTTGAGCAGCCGCCTGGCCTGGTTCTCCTCGACGTCGAGGCCGGTCAGGCGGAGCAGGCGCCGCTGGTGGTGACCGGCGTCCACGACCTTGGGGCGGACGATCAGGCGGCCCGTGCCGACCTTGCGCCGCACCATCATCTCGGCCACGTCGAAGCCCAGCAGGTTCAGGCGCCTGATGCGCTGCTCGACGCGGTGCCAGTCCACCTCCTCGATGATCTCGCTCTCGTTGATCTCGTTCCACAGGCGGTGGTAACGGGCGACGATGTCCTCGGCGGTCTCCATGGGGTCGATAGACGGGTGCAGCAGCCCGCCGGCCTCCAGGTCGAGCATCTCGCCGAAGATGTTCGTGTGCGCGTTGTCGATGTCGGTCAGCCGCTGCCCCTCGCTGATCATCGGGTGCATCTCGCCGGTCTCGGCGTCCACCAGGTAGGCCGCGAACGCCCCCGCGTCACGCCGGAACAGCGTGTTGGACAGCGAGCAGTCGCCCCAGTAGAACCCGTTCAGGTGCAGCCGCACCAGCAGCACGGCCAGCGCGTCCAGCAGGCGGGTGAGCGTGTCGGGGCGCAGGGTGCCCGACATGACCGCGCGGTAGGGCAGCGAGAACTGCAGGTGCCGGGTGATCAGCGCCGCGTCCAGCCCGTTCTCGCGGCCGGTGACGTACGCGACCGGCTCCACGGCGGGGGCGTCGAGCCTGGCCAGGTCCCACAGGAGCTGGTACTCCCGCTTGGCGTAGCGCTCGCTGATCTCCTTGATCGCGTACACCTTGCCGGACAGCCGGGCGAAGCGCACCACGTGCCGCGAGATACCGCGCGGCAGATCGACCAGATGGTGTTGCGGCCAGTCTTCGAGAGGGGTCTCCCACGGGAGGCGGATCAGGTCAGGGTCGCCTAGCGCGCCAGTGATCTGCAGGGGCATTTGCTCAGGATATGGTGCATCGGTGGACGAGTTTCTCAAGTGGTACTTTTCCGACCGTCCGGTCGTCGCGGCCTCCCTCGGAGCCGACGGTTACGATCACACCCTCGGCGATTTCACCGCCTCCGCCTGGCAGGCCCGCGAGCGCGAGCAGGTGCTCTGGCTCGACCGCCTGTCCGCCGCCGAGGCCCCCACCCTGGACGACGCGATCGACAGAGATCTCGTCCTGTCGCAGCTCAGAGGCTCGATCGCGCTCGCGTCCTGGCCCGAGTGGCGGCGCGACCCGAGCGTCTACCTCGGAGCGATCTTCACCTCCATGTACGCGCCGTTCCAGCGCCGGCTCAAGCCCGAGCCCGAGCTGGTCGCCTCGGCGCTGCTCCGCCTGGCCGAGGTGCCCGGCGTGCTGGCCGCCTGCCGCGCGAACCTGGACCCCGACCTGGCCGCTCCGCTGCTCGTCCAGCGAGGGCTCGGCCAGGCGCGCACCGGCCGCAACTTCCTGACCCGCACGATCCCGTCCATGGTCGAGGACGAGAACCTGCGCGCCGAGCTGGCCGCGGCCGCCGAGCCCGCCGCCCGGGCGTTCGACGAGCTCGTCACCTTCCTCGACGGCTTCGAGTGCGGCGGCACCTGGCGGATGGGGGAGCGGCTCTACTCCACGCTGCTGCGCGAGCGCGAGCTGCTCGGGTACGGCGCCGCCGAGCTGCACCAGAAGGGCGAGGCCGCCTGGGCGGAGCTGGACGCGCGCATGCGCGAGGTGGCGCTCCAGGTCAACGGCACCCAGGACTGGCGGGCCGCCATGGAGCAGCTCATGGACGACCACCCGGCGACGCTGGCCGACATGCGCGCCGAGTACGAGGCCGAGACGCTGCGGGCCCGCGAGTTCGTCAGGGAGCGCGACCTGGTGACGTTCGCCGGCGGCGAGGAGTGCCACGTGCTGCCGTCGGCCGAGTACACCCGCCCGGTCCTGTCCGTCGCCCACTACCTGTCGCCGCCGCCGCTCAGCACCTCGCGGACCGGCATCTTCTTCGTGCCCTACACGCCGGACGACTTCACCCCCGAGCAGGTACGCCAGCGCCTGCGCACGAACTCACGGGCCCAGATGCCCTCGATCGCCGTGCACGAGGCCTATCCGGGGCACCACTGGCACCTGTCGTACATGGCGGGCAATCCGCGTACGGTCAGGAAGGTCTTCAGGACGCCGTACTTCACCGAGGGCTGGGCCCTGTACGTCGAGAAGATGCTGCACGAGCAGGGCTACTTCGACACCCCGGCCACCGAGCTGGCCCACCTCGACTGCCGGATCTTCCGCGCCGCCCGCATCGTCGTGGACACCGCGCTGCACTGCGAGGACATGACGATCGAGCAGGCCGAGACGTTCATGGCCACCAAGGCGTCGCTGTCGCCCGGCACGGCGCAGGGCGAGGTGAACCGCTACTGCGCCTGGCCCACGCAGGCGCCCTCCTACCTCACGGGCGCGATCGAGATCGACCGCATCCGGGAGTCGTTCCAGGGCTCGCTCAAGGAGTTCCACGACCGGATCGCCGGGTCGGGCGGGCTCCCGCTCGGGCTGGCCGAGCAGGCCGCGCTCGCCGGGTCATAGCGGAGGGGGGTTGAGCGTCCGCTCGATCACGGCCGCGAGCTGATCCTCCGTCAGGATGTTCGGCTTGCCGACGCTCAGCCCCCGCACGTACACCTCGCACAGCCACTCCAGCAGGCGCGTGGCCTCGAACGCCTCCTCCAGCGTCGCCCCGATGGTGACCCCGCCGTGGTTGGCCATCAGGGCGGCCCGCTTGCCGTCCAGCGCCCGGCGCACGTTCGCGGCCAGCTCGGGGGTGCCGTACGTGGCGTACTCGGCCACCTTCACCACCCCGCCGAGCATCAGCGCGTTGTAGTGCACGGGCGGCAGCTCGGTCATGGTCGTGGCCACCACCGTGCCGAACACGGAGTGCGTGTGCACGATCGCCCGCGCGTCGGTGGTCTGGTAGATCGCCAGGTGCATCGGCGTCTCGCTGGACGGCCGCAGCTCGCCCGCCACCCGTCTGCCGGTCGTCAGGTCCACGACCGGGCACAGCTCGGGCGTCAGCCGGTCCAGCGGGGCGCCCGACGGCGTCACCGTCACCAGGTCGCCCTCGCGGACGCTGAGGTTGCCCGAGGTGCCGATGACCAGGCCGAGCTCGACGGCTCGCCGGCCGTATTCGCACAACTGCTCGCGAAGGCTCATGCGCCCGAGGCTACAGCCGTTCCAGCGTCTGCAGCATCAGGCGTTCCGCCACGTCCCTGCCCAGCCGGTCGGGGTAGAGCAGGAGGTGCAGGCTGAGGCCGTCCACCAGGGCGAGCAGCCGCTCGGTCACGTCGTCCAGGTCGTCGTCCGCCGCCAGCTCCCCGGCCTCACTGGCCTGCCCGAGCAGCTCACGTACGGCCGACCGCAGCTCGCCCGCCTCCGCCCGCTGCACCTCGGCCAGCCGCTCGGCTGCCAGGCTCCGGCTCCAGAAGCTCACCTCCAGCCGCGTCTCAACGGCCCGCTCGGCATCCAGCGGCAGGTTGTCCAGCAGCACCTCGCGCAGCGCCGCCAGCCCCGTCATCCCCGCCACCTTGCCCGTCAGCCGCTCCCTGATGCGCCGGTGCGAGTGCCGCAGCGCCGACAGCAGGATCTCGTCCTTGTCGGCGAAGTAGTGCGCGAGCACGCCGTTGGAGTAGCCGGCCTCCTTGGCGATGGCCCGGGTGGTGGCGGCGTCGATGCCGTCCCTGACGATCACCCGGCTGGCCGCCGACAGCACCTCACGCCTGCGCTCATCGTGATCAACGATCTTCGGCATAGGACACCTCTTGACGTTTTATTCGGACGTCTGTCTATTTAAGAGCATGACCGTCGTCACAGTCGGCGTCCACATCGTCGACATCCTCGCCAGACCCGTCGAGCACATCCCCCAGGGCCAGGACACGGTGCTGGTCGACCAGATCCGCCTCACCGCGGCGGGCGCCGCCGCCGGGACCGCGGTGGACCTGGTCAAGCTGGGCAACGACGTGGTCACCATGGGCGCGATCGGCGACGACGAGCTCGGCGACTTCCTGCTGATGATCCTGGCCAAGCGCGGCGTGGACACCTCCCGCCTGGTACGCAGGGCGGGCGAGCAGACGGCGGCCTCGATCCTGCCCATCCGGCCCGACGGCGGCCGCCCCAGCTTCCACGTCCCCGGCGCGAACCTCGGCGTCACGCTCGCCGACCTCGACCAGGGCCTGCTCCGCTCGGCCCGCGCCATCCACCTGGGCGGGATGGACGTCACGTTCGGCCTCGGCGACCCGGCCTTCTTCGCCCTGCTGGACGAGGTCCGCTCGTCCGGCGCCGTCGTCACGATGGACCTGCTCTCGGAGATGCCCGACCTGCTGGGCCTGGCCCGCGCGTTCCTGCCGCACGTGGACTACGTGCTGCCGAACGAGTCGCAGGCCCTGCTCATGACCGGCGCCGCGGACGTCGAGAGCGCCGCCCGCGCCCTCCTGGCCGACGGCCCGCGCGGCGTGCTGGTCACGCTCGGCGCCGCGGGCAGCCTGGTGGTCACCGAGGCCGGCGCGGAGCACGTACCGGCGATCAAGACGGACGTCTCCGACACCACGGGCTGCGGCGACGCCTACTGCGCGGGCTTCCTCACCGGCCTCCTGCACGGCCAGGACGTGCCGGCGGCCGCCCGCTGGGGCACGGCCGCCGCCGCCCGCGTCGCCACCGGCCTCGGCTCCGACGCCGGCCTCACCGACCTGCCCACCACCCTCGACCTCCTCACTTAGGACCCAGCTTCATGACCACAGACGCCGACCTCCGCCAGCGCGCCGCGAAAGTCGTCCCCGGCGGCATGTACGGCCACCTCAACGCCGCCATCTTCGCCCCCGGCTACCCCCAGTTCTTCGAACGCGGCGAGGGCTGCCGGCAGTGGGACGTCAACGGCCGCTCGTACCTCGACTTCATGTGCAGCTGGGGCCCGGTCGTGCTCGGCCACCGGCACCCGCGCGTCGAGGAGGCCGCCGCCCGCCAGGCCGCGCTCGGCGACTGCCTCAACGGCCCCGGCGCGATCATGGTGGAGCTGGCCGAGCTGCTGGTGGACACCGTGCCGAGCGCCGACTGGGCGATGTTCTCCAAGAACGGCACGGACGCCACCACGCAGGCCCTCATGGTCGCCAGGGCCGCGACGGGCCGGACGAAGGTGCTGATGGCGCACGGGGCCTACCACGGGGCGGACCCGTGGTGCACGCCGTCCCCGGCGGGCACGACGCCGAACGAGCGGGCCGACCTGGTGGAGTTCACCTACAACTCCCTGGAGTCCCTGGAGGCCGCGGCGGCGACCGTCGAGGGCGACGTGGCCGCGATCATCGTCACCCCGTTCAAGCACGACTCGTTCGAGGACCAGGAGCTGGTGGAGCCCGCCTTCGCGCGCGGCGCCCGGGCGCTGGCCGACCGCCTCGGGGCGGCGCTGGTGATCGACGACGTGCGGGCGGGCTTCCGCATCAACCTGCGCGGCTCCTGGGAGCCGTACGGCGTCCGCCCCGACCTGACGGCCTGGTCCAAGGCCATGGCCAACGGCTACCCGATCGCCGCCGTCACGGGCACCGACGCCCTCAGGGGCCCCGCCCAGACGCTGTACTCGACCGGCTCGTTCTGGTTCTCCGCGGTGGCCATGGCCGCCGCCAAGGCCACCATCGAGACCCTGCGGGACGAGGACGGCATCGGCGCCATGGAACGGGCCGGCTCGCAGCTGCGCGAGGGCCTGTACGCCCAGGCCAAGGCCCACGGCTTCACGGTGAACCAGACGGGCCCCGTGACGATCCCGTGGCTCAGCTTCGACGGCGACGCGGACCTGTCGGTGGCCATGCACTGGAGCGACGCCTGCCTGCGCCACGGCGTCTACGTCCACCCCTGGCACAACTGGTTCATGTCGGCCGCCCACACCGAGGCGGACGTGGCGGCTGCCCTGGAGGGCACCGACCAGGCCTTCGCCGAGACCAGGGCGCACTTCGGCTGACCCGCGGGACCCTTCAGAGGTCGAGGAGGTGGCGGTAACGCTGGGCGGCGGCGACGGTCTCGCGGCCCACCTGCTCGAAGAACTCGCTCATCGCGCGCATCCTGGCTCCGGCCGGGGTCGCGCGGCCGAGCGCGTCGGCGCCCTGGCGGGCGACCTCGGCGATGTCGGTGTTGAACCGGGCGCTGGCCAGGAGTGACCGGTACCAGATCTCGTTGTCGACGACGTAGCGGTCCCGCCGACGCCGTTCGTCCCGCTCGCGGCCGATCAGGCTCATCACCTCCAGCTCGGCGACCGCCTTGGACACCGACGCCGGGCTCACCCGCAGGCGCTGGACGAGCTCGGCGGCGGTGAGTCCGCCGCTGTCGGTGACGCAGAGGCAGGCGAGCACCCGAGCGGACATCCTCGTCAGCCCGGAGGCGACGAGCACGCCGGTGAGGCTGTCCTCCGTCTCCCGGATCCCGGCCCGCGGAGCCTCCGGGGTGGCGGCCGGTCTGGGGCGCGGGCGCCGGGCGCGCTCGCGCGTCGCCTCGTGCGCCTGCTCGGCGCGGTAGCCGCCGGCGCCGCCGTTGCGGTTCACCTCGCGGCTGATCGTGGACGTCGGCCTGCCCAGCCGCCGGGAGATCTCGGCGAACCCGAGGCCCTCCGCGAGGCCCCGGGCGATCTGTTCGCGATCCTCACGCGTCAACCGGCCTTCCGCCACCTGCCGCCCCCTCTCGTCGTGTGCATTCAACCACAACCAGTGCAACGACCGTTGCGTTCATCGCCATAGCCAGCGCAACAATGTGCTCTACCAGCGTATTTATCGTTGACTGTTTTACAAACGCAACGTAGCGTTTGTGATCTGTGAAAGGAGGCACCCACCATGACAGTCAACGAGGCGGTGCGGCGCGTGCTGGACGGCACGGTGTCCTCGGGCGTGGCACCGGGCATCGTCGTCGAGGTCCTGCGGGACGGCTCCCGCTCGTTCGCCGTCGCGGGCAAGGCCGATCTCGGCACCGGCCGCGAGCGCGGGCCGGGAGAGCTGTTCCGGATCGGCAGCGCCGCCAAGGCGTTCACCGCCGCCACCGCGCTCAAGCTCGCCGGCGAAGGCGTGCTCGGCCTCGACGACACGCTTGAGCGATGGCTGCCCGGCCTGCTCGACGGCAGCCCGTACGACGCCCGCGCGATCACGTTGCGGCAGCTGCTCAACCAGACCGCCGGCCTGTTCAACTTCAGCATGGACCCGGACTTCTTCGCCGGCGGCCAGGGCGAGGCCTGGTACGAGCGCCGGTTCCGGACCTTCACCCCCGAAGAGCTGGTACGGATCGCCCTGCGGCACCCGCCCTTCAACGCCCCCGGCGAGGCGTTCAGGTACTCCAACACCCACTACTACCTGGCCGCCATGATGGTGGAGCAGGCCACCGGCGAGCCGTACGGCGAGGTGCTGGACCGGCTCGTCCTCCGGCCGCTGGAGCTGACCGGCACCTCGCTGCCCACGACGGAGACGGTCATCCCGGGCCCGCACCCGGTGCACTACTCCCGGCTGTACGCCGACGACCCGGCGGCCCCGCTCCACGACGCCGCCGAGTCGAACACGACGACCGGCTGGAGCGCGGGCGGCATGATCTCCACGACCGGCGACCTGCTCACGTTCTTCTCGGCCCTGCTCTCCGGCCGGTTACTGCGGCCGGCAGAGCAGGCGGAGCTGTTCACCACCGAGCCGACCGACGGCTCGGGCTGGCTGCCCGGCACCCGCTACGGGCTCGGCGTGTGGGTCGAGCAGAAGCTCGGCAGCGGCGTGCACGTGTGGGGCAACGGCGGCGCGGACTACGGCACCTTCACCCTCGTCCTGGGCAGCCGCGACGGCACGCACCTGGTCGCCTGCCACGTGAACACCGACTGGTCCCCCGAGGCCTACGCGGCCTTCCTGGCGATCCTCGACCTCGAGTTCGGCGGAGGCGAATCTTCCCCCACCCCGTAATGCTCCCGGCATTCCGGACATGGGGTTGAGTGTTGAACGCCCCAAGTGAGGAGCCCAAGTGGGAGCAGATCCCGAGAGGCGATTCGAGGAGCTCTACGAGTCCTCCTACCGCCTCCTGCTCGGGTACGCGCTGCGCCGCTGTCCGGACCCGGACGACGCGGCGGACGTCGTGGCCGAGACGTTCATGGTCGCCTGGCGCCGGATCGAGGCGGTCCCCCGGGGGGACGAGGCCAGGCTGTGGCTCTTCGGCGTGGCCAGGAAGGTGCTGGCCAACCACCGGCGCGGCGAGCTCAGGCACGAGCGGCGCACCGCCGCCCTGCGCGCGCAGCTCGCCGCCTCGCCGCTCGTCGCGGAGCTGCCCGGGGAGGAGCCTTCCCAGCTCGGGCAGGTGTTCAGGGCCCTGCCCGAGGGCGACAGGGAGCTGCTGGCGCTGGTCGCCTGGGAGCGGCTGAGCCCCGGCGAGATCGCCAAGGTGCTCGGCACATCAGCAAATGTCGTACGAGTCAGGCTTTATCGCGCCCGCAGGAGGTTCGCCCGGAGGCTGGCCGAGGCGGGCGTCCACCACTCGCGTGCCGTCGCGTTCGAAGGGAGCAGGCTGTGAACATCGCCGATCTCGCCCGCGTGCGGGACGAGGACCTGGCAGGGGAGCCCGCGGGGCAGGCGTCCGGCGCGGGGGCGCGGGCGCTGATGGAGTCGATCATGGCGACCGGGCGCGAGCCCGCCAGGCGCGGGCGCGTCCCGCTGCGGCGCGCCGCCGGGCTCGGCGTGCTGGCGGCAGGGCTGGCCGCCGCGCTGGTGGTCTGGACGCCCCTCGGCGGGCCCGCCACCGAGTACGCCAACGCCGCCGTCTCGCTCAGGACCGGCGAGGACTTCATCGAGGTCGAGATCAACGACCCGGAGGCCGACGCCGCGAAGTTCACCGAGGCGTTCCGCGCCGTCGGGCTGGACGCCGAGGTGCGCAACGCCCCCGTCGCGCCGCAGGACGTGGGCAAGCTGGTCGGCCCGCACACCGAGGGCGAGTTCCCGCCGGGCACGGGCATCACCATCCACACGCGGCAGGAGGGCTGCCGCTCCGCCTGGTGCGGCAGGGTCTCCATGCCCGTCGGCCTCACCGGGAAGGTCGTCTTCGGGATCGGCCGGCCCGCCGCGCCCGGAGAGCTGTGGTCCACGCCGGTGCAGGCCGACTTCTACGCCGACGGGGGAGTGGTCCAGGGTTACAACCCCCGGGGCAAGCCGGTGGCGCAGGTCAGGGCCACCTACGAGCGGGCCGGGATCAAGAAGATCTCCTACGTGGTGATGTGGCTCAACCCGGACGGCAGCGGCGGCGGCTACGACGTCGACGCCGCGCACGTGAAGGACGACTGGCCCGTCGAGGGCGCGTGGCGGATCGCGTCCGACGCCGTGACCGTCCACGTCGCCGCGCCCGCCGGCGTGCCCAGGGACTCGCTGCCCAAGATCGACGGGCCGAGCCGTCCCGCCTGGTGGAAGGACTAGGAGCGCCGTTTCGACTCCTCCGCCGCCCAGGTGAAGACGCCCTTGGCCATGAGCGAGAGCTCGCCCGCCGCCCTGGCGGAGAAGACCTGCGCGCGTACGCGGTGCACGCCCGCGTCGTCCGGGGCCGCCAGGGCGGCGAGTTCCGCGAGATGTCCCGCGAGCCGCCCGTCCCCGTCGGAAAGGGCCCGCAGCGCGGCGTCCGCGAGCGCGGCGGGGCCGCCCGCGAGTTCGGCCACGGATTTCGCCAGGACGGCCTCGGGCGCGGGTTTGAGATTCGCCGGATTTCCGTCGTACCAGCCGCCGTAGAGCCGCCACAGATTGCGGACGACGAATTCCGGCTCGTCGTATCGGGCCCGCAGATAGGGCCGGTCGGAAAGGTGCTCGGGCGGCCGTACGGAATGCACGATCTCGTCCAGCCGGGCCCCGGCGTTGAGCAGTTCCAGGGTCTGCGTGACGAGCGAGTCGAGCCATTCCGCCGTCTCCAGCAGCGCCTGCCTGATGCGGTCGCGGCCGAAGATCGGGGCGCCGTGGCTGGGCAGCATGATCTCGGCGTCCCTGGCCGCCATCAGCCGCAGCGCGTGCACCCATTCCCGGGGGTAACGCTGCACCTTCTGCGGGTTCCCGCAGTTGGGCGTCACCCAGATGAACAGGTCGCCGGGCAGCAGCAGCCGGTGCTCGGGCACGTAGCCGATGGTCGCGTCGTCGGTCTCGCCCTTGGCGTGCACCAGGTCGAAGGTGAGGTCGCCGCGCCGCACGGTCAGCGTGTCGGTGTAGGTCACGTCGGGGTGGCGGTAGGAGTCGGGCCAGCGTAGGTTCGGGGCCTGGAACTGCCGCTGATTGATCACCGAGTTGTAGCCGTTGGTCAGCAAATATCGTTCGAAGCGATCGACGACGGCTTTATGCGCGTAAATGGTGGCTCGGCGTCCCTCCTCCTCGAACGGTGCCGTTCCGAAAACGTGGTCGATGTGCCCGTGCGAGTAGAAGGCGGTGGTCAGGGGCGCGCGGGTCCACTTGCGCACGTCCTCGTGCAGCCGGGCCGCCGAGAACGGGCTGCTGGTGTCGAACAGCAGCAATTCACCCCCGGTTTCGAAGGTGATGACATTTCCGAATCCCGACCACCAGCCCACCCCCTCGGCGACGGTCAGGACGCCCTTCCCCGTCATGCCCGCGTCGACGATGCTGTCGTCCGCCTCGCCCTGCCACACCTGGTCGGCGTACTCCTCGATCATGCGACCCACTCTGCTTCTAGAACGGCGTTCTAGGCAAGGCGTCACGGCAAGGTCACGTCTCGATGGGGCCCCTTGACGGCTGTCGGAGCACATTCGTACGTTGCGGGGAATCGTTTAGGAAACTTTCCTAATTCAGGAGCCGCCATGACCCACCCGGGCGAGATCACCAGGCGCCAGCTGATACGCCGGATCGGCATGACCGCGTTCGTCGCCGGCCCTGGCGCGGGCCTGCTCAGCGCCTGCGCCACCGCGGGAGGGGGCGAGCCCTCCGCCGCCCCCGCCACCTCGCTCCCGGCCTCCGCGAACCCCAGGAACCCGTTCGGCGTGGACGCCAAGAAGCCGCTCGAAGTGGCCATCTTCAGCGGCGCGTACGGCGACTCCTACGCCAAGGACCTGCACGAGGAGCTCTACAAGAAGGCGTTCCCCGGCGTCACGATCACCCACACGGCCACCCAGGAGATCGGCACCCAGCTCCGCCCGCGCCTGGTAGCCGGCGACCCCCCTGACGTGATCAACAACTCGGGCCCCAAGTCGATGGACCTGGCCGCGCTGGCCGCCGAGGGGCACCTGGCCGACCTGGCCCCGCTGTTCGACGCCCCCTCGATCGACGACCCCGCCAAGAAGGTGCGCGACACGGTCACGCCGGCCGTGATCGTCAACGCCAACGTGTCCGGCAAGGACCTGGTGCTCAACTACACCGTGTCGCACCGCGCGCTCTGGTACAACGCCGCGCTCTTCGCCGACAAGGGCTGGAAGGTGCCGGCGACCTGGGAGGAGTTCACCGCGCTCGGCGAGACGGCCAAGCGGGAGGGCATCCTGCTGTTCGCGTACCCGGGGCAGAAGGGCCCGTACTACCAGCTCTGGAACGTCCTCTACACCGCCGCGAAGATCGGCGGGAACCAGGTCATCCTCGATCTCGACAACCTCGTGGACAACGCCTGGAACGCCGAGCCGATGAAGCGGGCGGTCACCGTCTGGGTGGACATCCAGACCAGGTACGGCGACAAGGCGTACTTCGGCCTCGACCACACGCAGACCCAGATCAAGCAGCTCCAGAACAAGGTGCTGTTCTACCCGGTCGGCTCCTGGATCGAGAACGAGATGGCCAAGGACAAGCCGCAGGACTTCGAGTACGCCATCGCCCCCATCCCCGAGGTCACCGGCTCCGACAAGATGCCGTACGGCGCCATCCAGGTCGGCGTCGGCGAGAACTTCGTGGTCGCGGCCAAGGGCAAGAACCCGCAGGGCGGCCTCGAATACCTGCGCATCATGCTCTCCAAGGAGGGCGCGCGCAGCTTCACGGAGAAGACCAAGAACGTCACGGTCGTCAACGGCGCCGCCGAGGGCGTCGACCTGCCCGCCGGCCTCCTCAGCGCCGCCCGCGCCCAGGACAGGGCAGGCCAGAACATCATCACCGAGGCCCGCTTCGAAGGCTGGTACAAGGAGCTCTTCGACTACGGCACCGAGCAGATCAACGTGGTCATGGCCGGCCGGATCACCCCCGAGGAGTTCTGCGCCAACCTGCAGAAGAAGGCCGACGACGTCAAGCGGGACGACTCGATCGCCAAGCAGACGCGGAGCCAGTGACAGATGGAGCGGTTGCGCAAGTACGGTTTCGTCGCCGGATTCCTCGCCGTTCCCCTCACGCTCTACACGGTCTTCGTCATCAGCCCCTACGTGCAGGCGTTCCAGCTCTCGCTGACGAGCTGGAACGGATACAGCTCGATCGTCCGCTACGTGGGGCTGGACAACTTCGGCCGGCTGTTCGAGGACGAGGTCTTCTGGCGGGCCCTGCGCAACCACGGGATCCTGCTGCTGGTGCTGCCGCTCGTGACCATCGTCATCGCGCTGCTGTTCGCCTTCCTGCTCAACCTGGGCGGCGGCACGCGCGGCGCCGGCATGCAGGGGGTCTGGGGGTCGGGGTTCTACCGCGTGGTGTTCTTCTTCCCCCAGGTCCTGGCCGTGGCCGTGGTCGGCGTGCTGTTCCAGGCCGTCTACCGGCCCGACGCGGACGGCGTCATCAACGGCGTGCTGGCCAGGTTCGGCCTCGATCCCGTCGGCTGGCTCATCGAGCCGGACCTGGCCCTGTGGTCGATCATCGCGGTGATGGTCTGGCAGGCGGTCGGCTTCTACGTGGTGCTGTTCTCCGCGGGCATGGCCGCCATCCCCAAGGACTACTTCGAGGCGGCCGCGCTCGACGGGGCGGGCCGCGTCCGGCTGTTCTTCTCGATCACGCTGCCGCTGCTGCGCGACACCGTGCAGGTCGGCTGGATCTACCTGGGCATCGCGGCCTTCGACGGGTTCGCGCTCATCCAGGTGCTGGCGGGCGACAAGGGTGAGCCCGACGGGGCCACGACCATCCTGCCGATCACGATCTACAACACCGCCTTCTCCTACCAGAAGGTCGGGTACGCGTCCGCGATGGGCGTGGCGCTGTTCTTCCTCACCGTGACGTTCGCGGTGCTGACGTTGCGGACGACCAGGCGCGAGAGGGTTGAGTTGTGACCGCGAGGAAAACGGAGCGGCCGGGCGTGCTGGCCGGGCTCTCCCACGTGGCGCTGGCCGTCTGGGCCCTGCTGATCATCGCGCCGCTGCTGTGGACGTTCCTGGCCTCGTTCAAGAGCAACACCGAGATCTTCGGCGACCCGCTGCAACTGCCCGGCGCGCTGCGGCTGGACGCGTGGGGCCGGGCCTGGGACAAGGCGCACATCGGGCAGTACATGCTGAACACCGTCGTCGTGGTCGTCTTCGGCACGGCGGGCACGATGTTGTTCGGCTCGATGGCGGCGTACGTGCTGGCCCGCTACCGGTTCGCCGGCAGCAGGCTCGTCTACTACTACTTCGTGGCCGGGCTGGCGTTCCCCGTCTTCCTGGCGCTCGGGCCGCTGTTCTTCGTGGTCAAGCAGGTGGGGCTGCTCAACAGCCACGTCGGGCTGGTGCTGGTCTACATCGCCTACTCGCTGCCGTTCACGGTGTTCTTCCTGGCGGCGTTCTTCCGTACGCTGCCGGAGGCGGTCGCCGAGGCCGCGCTGATCGACGGCGCCTCGCACACCCGCACGTTCTTCCAGATCATGGTGCCGATGGCCAGGCCGGGCCTGATCAGCATCACCATCTTTAACGTGCTCGGCCAGTGGAACCAGTACCTGCTGCCCCTCGTCCTGCTCGCGGGCGCGCCCGACAAGTGGGTGCTCACCCAGGGCATCGCCCGCATCTCCACGCTGGCCGGCTACGAGGCGGACTGGCCGGGCCTGTTCGCCGCCCTGTCCATCACCATCCTCCCGGTCATGATCGTGTACATCATCTTCCAGCGGCAGATCCAGTCCGGGCTCAGCTCGGGCGCCCTGAAGTAACGTGGGAGGCATGGACGTCGAGAGCAAGCTCAACGACCTGCCCCGATGGCGGCGCGAGGGCGACGAGATCAAGCGCACGGTCACCGCGCCCGACTTCCCCACGGCCATCCGCATCGTCGACGAGATCGCGGTCAAGGCGGAGGAGCTCAACCACCATCCCGACATCGACATCCGGTGGCGCGCCCTGCACCTGACCCTGACCACCCACGACCAGGGCGGCCTGACCGACCTCGACTTCACGCTGGCGGCCGTGATCGATGACATCGCGGCAAAACACGGCGCGCAAGCCGAATGACGGTACGTAGCGGGCCGATCACTCGTTAGAGTGGGTGCCCTCTCGGAGTCCCCGTTGCCGGAGGGGCTCGACCTGTGGGAGGTCCCATGCGCGTGCCCGCGTCCCTGCTCGTCCTCATGACCGCGACGACCGTGCTGGCGGGAGCCTGCGCGGGGCCGCCGGCCCCGGTCCAGAACGTCAAGACCGCGCCGGACGAGACGGTCAACCTCAACGCCGCCGGCGAGTTCGGCACCGAGGACCCCGGCGCCATCGCCTACGACCGCAAGCTGGCCCCCGAGGGCGCCCAGGCCAGCGTGACCGTCGAGTCCAGCGACGGCCAGACCCGCACCTCGCTCGTCGTCGAGGGCCTGCTCCCCAACCGCCGCTACGGTGCCCACCTGCACGCCAAGCCGTGCGGCAAGCGGCCAGACGACGCCGGCCCGCACTACCAGCACCACCCCGGCCAGATCGACGCGGCCAGCGAGGTCTGGCTCGACTTCACCACCGACAAGGAGGGCGCGGGCCGCTCCAGCTCCCGCAACGACTGGGCGCTGGAACGTGCCAAGCTGCCCGGCTCCCTCGTCATCCACGCCAAGCCGACCGTCACCTCGGGGCCCGAGGTCGGCCAGGCCGGCGACAGGGTGGCCTGCCTGACCCTCAAGTAGGCCGCCCGCCTACCTGATCGCGGCGTCCGACACCAGCGCCGCCGCCGCGGCCGCGTCCCCGCGGTACCGGGCGTCGTGGTAGCCCCTGACGACCTCGCGCGTGCTCATCGGACCGCTCACCCCCCGCCCCTCGCTGCCGTGGGCCCGCATGCGTTCGGCACTCTGGTGCGCGGTCCGCACGGCCGCCGCCTCGAACGCCCTGCTTCCCTGACAAGGAAAGGGCCCGCGCGTGGAGAGAACGCGCGGGCCCCGGGCGGAGGACGTGGTCAGGCGTGCTGGGCGGGAATGCTCCCCAGCCGACCCGCCTTGAAGTCCTCGAACGCCTGCACCAGCTCGGCCTTGGTGTTCATGACGAACGGCCCGTAGTGTGCCACCGGCTCCCCGATGGGCTCGCCGCCGAGCACGATCACCTCCAGCGGCTCCTTGGCCGCCGACAGGGTGATGCTCCCGGCCTGCGTCGCCAGCCCCGGCCGGTTCCCGAACCCCTCGAACACGGCGAGCTGCCCGCCGCCCAGCGGCCGCCGCTCCGCGCCCGCGGTGCCCCGCCCGGACAGCACGTACGCCAGGGCGTTGAAGTCCTGCCGCCACGGCAGCACCAGCCGCGCCCCCGGCGAGACGGTGGCGTGCAGCAGCGTGATCGGCGTCTGCGTGCTCCCCGGGCCCACGTGCCCGGCCAGGTCCCCGGCGATGAGCCGGACCAGCGCCCCGCCGTCGTGGCTGCTCAGCAGCACGACGCTGGAGCCGCCGATGTCCTGGTACTGGGGCGCGATCATCTTCTTGGCGCCCGGCAGGTTCACCCAGAGCTGGATCCCGTGGAACAGCCCGCCCTGCTGCACGAGCCACTCCGGCGGCGCCTCCTTGTGCAGGATCCCGGCCCCGGCGGTCATCCACTGCGTGTCGCCGTTGGTGATGGTGCCGCCGCCGCCGTTGGAGTCGAGGTGCTCCATCACGCCGTCGATCATGTACGTGACCGTCTCGAAGCCCCGGTGCGGGTGCCACGGCGTGCCCTTGGGCTCGCCCGCCGCGTAGTCGACCTCGCCCATCTGGTCCATCATCACGAACGGGTCCAGGTACTCCGGCTTGATCGCCGCCAGCGCCCGGCGTACGGGGAAGCCCTCGCCCTCGAACCCGCTGGGCGCGGTCTCGACGGCGAGCACCTTGCGCCCGGGCGTCCCGGGCTGCGGCTCGGGCAACCGGGGGAGGGTGAGGGGGTTCTCTACGGTCACGGCGGGCATGTCGCGCTCCTTCCAGCGGGTCTGCCCGGCTCAACCAAGTTGAGAATTCAACTATTCCGCAGTGCGGTGATCAGCCGAAGACGGCGGGAGGCGGGACGGGCGCGATGATCGCGTCGCCGTCCCTGATGGGTGCGGCGCCGGCGATGAAGTTGGTCAGCGCCTCCCCGTGCACGCACCGGGCCTGCGTGAGGCCGCCCGCAGCCCGCCTGGACAGCAGCTCCAGCGGGAGCTCCGTCCGCGACGCGGCCACGATCAGGTTGCCGAAGCGGCGGCCCCGCATGATGCCGGGCTCGGCCATCAGGGCCACGTGCCCGAACGTGCCCGTCACCGTGGCCAGCAGGCGCTTGGCGAACGCCAGCCCCTTGCCGTCGGCCAGGTTGATCAGGAGGGTGCCGCCGGGGCGGAGGATCCTGGCGAGGTCGCCCATGTACTCGGCCGTCGCCAGCTCCACAGGCATCGTCGCGCCCGTGAACGCGTCGAGCACCACCAGGTCGGCCGTCTCGTCCCAGACCTTGGCCGTGCCCTCCCTGCCGCCGGCGACGATGACCTTGAGCCGGGGCACCGAGCGCAGGTCGAGCTGCTCGCGTACGAGGTTGACCAGCAGGCCGTCGGGCTCGACGACGATGTGCCTGGAGCCCGCGCGGGTGGCGGAGACGTAGCGGGGGATCGTGCAGGCGCCGCCGCCCACGTGGACGCAGCTCAGCGGCCCATCTGGCAAAAGGTCGATCACATCCGCCATGAGTCGTACATACTCGAATTCCAGAAATGTCGGGTCTTGAAGATCTACGTACGACTGAGGTACGCCATCCTTGGACAGCACCCAGCCGTCCTGCCTGTCCAGATCCCGGAGCAGCTCGACCTCGCCGAACGTCACCGGGTACAGGCCAGGCATCGGTTCACGCTGTCCACGAGCCACGTCTGATCCCCTCCCTGGGAGTACCGTATGGCACGGCGAAGGCTGATTGTGCTCGTTATCGCGCTAGCCGCGGTAGTCGGGGCGGGTGCCTTCGCCATCGCGGCGTCGAACCGGGTCAAGGGCAGCGCCGCCGAGACGGCCCAGGCGTACTTCGACGCCTGGCGCCGGGGGAACGTGACGGCGATGGAGCGGCTGGTGTACCAGGCTCCGTCCGACTTCTCCGTACGGCACAGGAAGCTGAGCGACGAGCTGCACGTCGAGTCGCTGCAGCTCGCCCCCGGCCAGGTGCGCAGCCTGGGCGACGAGGCGGCCGAGGTGCCGTTCTCGGGGGTGCGCAGGCTCGCCGAGCTGGGCGACTGGCCGTTCGACGGCCTGCTGCGGCTGGCCGTGCGGGACCGTTCGTGGAAGGTGTTATGGGCGCCCGAGACGCTGCACCCGCTGCTCAAGGACGGCGGCACGCTGGAGCTGGAAGAGGTGGAGACGTCGGCGGCCGAGCTGGTCACCAGTGAGGGCGACAAGATCCCGAACGACAGCTACGCCGAGGCGTACCTGAACCCGCTCAAGCCCGAGTTCGAGGAGGTCAACTACGGCTGGGCGCTGGTGTCCAGGGTGCCGGGCCAGCCGGAGCGGACGTTACTGCACCGCGAGCCCAAGGCGAACGTCGAGCGCACCACGCTCTCGCGGGCCGTCCAGGCGGCGGCGGCGCGGGCGCTGGACGGCGTGGAGGACTCCACGATCATCGTCATCCGGCCGAGCACCGGCGAGATCCTCGCGCTGGCCGACCGCCTGGGGGAGAACTACAGCGCCGTGCGCGACGTGTTCCCGCCCGGCTCCACCTTCAAGACGATCACCGCGGCGGCGCTGCTCAAGGGCGGGCTCGACCCGGCGGCCCAGGTCGGCTGCCCCGGCACGTACCAGATCCCGTTCCACCGGCCCTTCAGCAACGACGGCGAGGTGGACCGCGGCGTCGTCACCTTCACCGACGCCTTCGCCCACTCCTGCAACACCACGTTCGTCGAGCAGGCGACCACCAGGCTGACGGGGGAGGAGCTGAGCAGGACGGCCGACGAGTGGGGGTTCGGCCGGCCGATCGCGACCGGGATCGGCGGCACCTGCGGCACCGTGCCCGTGACGGACGATCTCGACATGCTGGCCGCCGACGCCATCGGCCAGGGCGAGGTCGTCGCCACCCCGCTCTGCATGGCCGCTCTCGCCGCCGCCGTCCAGAGCGGCACCTGGCGCTCGCCGCGGCTGCTGTCCCACGGGCAGGTACGCCGCATCGACGGCATCCCGCACGGGGACGTCCAGATGGACGAGGGGGTCGTGGCCGCGCTCAGGGACATGATGACGGCCGTCACCGGCTACGGGACGGCCAGCGGCGCCGGGCTTCCCGAGGGCGTCGCGGGCAAGACGGGGACGGCCGAGGTGGAGGGCGAGACGTCGCATGCCTGGTTCATCGGCTACCGCGACGACCTGGCCTTCTGCGTCTTCGTCCGGCACGGCGGGTCCGGAAGGTCCACCGCCGTCCCCATCGCCGCTCGCTTCTTCAAGGGGCTGTAACCTCTGCCGGCCGGCGTTCGGCACAGGTTCGCGGCTTTTGCAACCTACGGTACCGTAGGTTTCATGACGACCATCACCGTCAAGCCGCGGCTGCGAGGCTGGTTGCACGCCGGAGCGCTGCCCGTGACCTTGATCGCCGGCTTCGTGCTCGTGGCGCTCGGCCCGACCCTGCAGGCACGCCTGGCCTCGACGATCTACGCCATCACGTCTGCCTTGCTGTTCGGCATCTCCGCCACCTATCACCGCAGCACGCTGGGCCCGCGGCTGGCGGAGTTCCTGCGCAGGATCGATCATGCGAACATCTATCTGATCATCGCGGGCACCTACACCCCGTTCGCCCTGCTGGCGCTCGACGGGGCGCCCCGGGTGGCGGTGTTGTCCGTGATCTGGGGCGGGGCGCTGGCCGGGGTGCTGTTCCGGGTGTTGTGGATGAACGCGCCGCGCTGGCTCTACACGGTGCTCTACCTGGCGCTGGGCTGGACCGCGATCTTCGTGATGCCGCAGTTGCTCGAAGGCGCGGGGGTGGCGGCCGTCGTGCTGGTGGCGGTGGGCGGCGTCTTCTACTCGGCCGGCGCCCTCGTCTACGGCCTGCGCCGCCCCGACCCGTCACCCCGCTGGTTCGGCTTCCACGAGGTCTTCCACGCGTTCACGATCGCCGCCTACCTGGTGCAGTACATCGCGGTGTCGATCGTGGTCTACTCCCACGGCTGATCCGTCGTCAGGGCGTCGCGACCTCCAGGTCGCCCGAGTCGCTGGTCAGCTCGATCGAGCGCGGGGCCGAGGGGTCGGCCTTCGCGGTGATCTCCTTGCCCCCCGATTCCGTCCTCGCCTCGATGGCGTACGGCCCCTGCGGCACGTGGATCTCGGTCCGCCCCGAGTCCGTGGAGGTCGTCACCTTGTCGGGCTGACCGGTGAAGGTCAGCGTCATGTCGCCCGAGTCCGTCCGCGCGACGACCTGCCTGCCCGTCAGCCCGCCGGCCTCGATGGCGCCCGAGTCGCTGCGTGCCTCCAGCTCGCCCGACAGGTTCTTCAGCGTCAGGTCTCCTGAGTCGCTGCCCACCTTCACGCGCAGGCCCTTGGGCACCTCGACGTGGTAGCTCACCTCGCAGGACACCCCGATCGCGCCGAACCCCCAGGTGGCGGGGCAGGTGAACGCCAGCTCCAGCGTGTCGCCCCGTACCTCGTGGGTGGCCTTGGGCTGGTTCTTGCGCCAGACCAGCCGCTCGCTCACGCGGATGCCGCTGCGGTCGGACTCGACCACCTCGACGGTGCCGGAGTCGGCCTCGACGTGCAGGGCCGCCACCTGGTCCGTGACGTCGTACGACACGGTGTCCTCGCTGTGCTCGCCGACGCCGCAGCCGGTCAGCACGACGGCGAGCCCCAGCAGGCCCGCGATCAAAGCCGTTCTCTGCATGGCAGCAACCCTAGGTTCGCGGGCGCGGCACGGCATTGCCGCCGCCACCCTGATGCCCGGTAGTGCCAGCCCTACCCCCTTCCCTCGCGGCCCGAAAAGTGATATCACTTTGCTAGCAAGATGAAGTCACACATAGCGGAGGGAAGGCGATGGTGGACACATCGAGCGGGGGCGTGCTCGACGGCGGCGTGGTCGACATGCCCGCTCCCCACACCAACGAGCGCCCGGTCAAGGCCGCCAACGGCTTCGCGATGCTGGGCGTGGCCACGCTGATCGGGCTGGCCGGCGTCGCGCTGCTCGTGCTGGGCATCGCCCTGCTGGCCGGCGGGTCGGTGGCGGCCGGGCTCGCGGCGCTCATCGCAGGCGTGCTGGCGATCGTGATCGGGTTCGTCATGCTGTTCGGGCTCACCGCGGTGGCCCCGGGCGAGGCCAGGGTGGTGCAGCTCCTCGGCCGGTACGTCGGCACCCTGCGCACCCCCGGCTTCCAATGGGTCAACCCGATCACCGTGCGCCGCCGGGTCTCCACCAGGATCCGCAACCACGAGACCGACGTCACCAAGGTCAACGACGCCGACGGCAACCCCATCCAGATCGCGACCGTGGTGGTCTGGCAGGTGCAGGACACCGCGCAGGCCGTGTTCGAGGTGGACGACTTCGTGGAGTTCGTGGCCATCCAGGCCGAGACGGCGGTGCGGCACATCGCCGGCAGCTACCCGTACGACGCCCACGGCGAGCCGAGGCTGTCGCTGCGCGACAACGCCGACGAGATCAACGACCAGCTCTCCACCGAGATCGCGGCCAGGGTCGCCTCGGCCGGGGTGAAGGTCATCGAGTCGCGCATCATCCACCTGGCGTACGCGCCGGAGATCGCCCACGCGATGCTCCGCCGCCAGCAGGCCGGCGCGGTCGTGGCGGCCCGGCAGCGGATCGTCGAGGGCGCCGTCGGCATGGTGGAGATGGCGCTGGCCAAGCTCGCCGAGCACGACGTGGTGGAGCTGGACGAGGAGCGCAAGGCGGCCATGGTCAGCAACCTGCTCGTGGTGCTGGTGGGTGATCGCGACACCCAGCCCGTGGTGAACACGGGCACGCTCTACCAGTGATGGCCGAACGGAAGAAGCTTCTGCTGCGGCTCGACCCGGTGGTCCACGACGCGCTGGCCAGATGGGCGTCCGACGAGCTGCGCAGTACGAACTCCCAGATCGAGTTCCTGCTGCGCAGGGCGCTGTCAGAGGCGGGGCGGCTGCCCGAGGGGGTGGGGCGGATGCGCCCGCGCGGCCGGCCGCGCAAGGACTCAGAGGGAGAAGAAGAGGAGCAAGCGGATGGAGACGCCGGTGACCCAGGATGAGACGCTGACGCGCTCGGCCTTCCTGCTGGCCTTCGACCTGCGCAAGGAGCGGCTGACGAACCGGAGCGAGCTGGGTTACCTGCTGCGCGCCGCCGCCCTGGCCGAGCTGCTGCTGGAGGGAAGCCTGGCCGACGAGTCGGGCAAGGCCAGGGCCGTGGCGGAGCCCGCCGACGCGGGCACGGGCTCGCTGCGGGCGATCGTCTGGGAGCAGATCTCCGGCTCGCCACCGCGCTCGTGGCGGCGCTGGATCGGCAAGGACCACGCGAAGGCGGTCCGCGTGGTACGTGACGAGCTGGCCGCCGACCGGCTGATCCGGGTGGAGCGGCACCGGGTGCTGTTCATCCCGGTGGAGCGGATCGTCCCGCGCAAGGCGTACCTGTCACGCAGGCTCGCCGAGCGCGTCGGGCGGGCCATCCGCGGGGGCCAGCCGGTCGGGCGGATGGAGCGGGACCTGCGCGTCCTGGCGGCGCTGGCCGGCGCGGCTCGCATGAAGGGGGTCGTGGGGTCCGGCGAGGCGCGCAGGCACCAGAACCGGATCGAGCAGCTCTCGGTGCCCGTCGAGCCCATCGCCACCGCGCTGCGCAAGAGCGTCGAGGCGGCCAGGAGCTCGGCCGCGGGAGGTTGACGCACATGTCGTTATCACGAGGGGGACACATGACCACGCTGAACGAGGCGCCGGCCCGCCCGCGCGCCACCGCCGGGCGAGCCCTCGCCCCTGACCTGGCACGCGGCGCGATGCTGCTGGCCATCGCGTTCGCGCACGCGCCGCTGTTCCTGACCGACGTGCGTCGCGGTCCCGCGGTGCTCAACGCGATCACCGACGTCTTCCACTTCCTCTTCGTCAACAACCACGCGCGGCCGATGTTCGCCTTCCTGTTCGGGTACGCGCTGGTGCAACTGCTCAACCGGCAGCTCGACCGCTCGGGCGGCGACTGGGTGGCGGCCCGCAAGCTGCTGCGGCGGCGCGGATGGTGGCTGGTGGCGATCGGGCTCGTGCACGTGGCGCTGCTGGTCCCCATCGACATCCTGGCCATCTACGGCTTCGCCTCCGTCGTGCTGGTGGGCCTGCTGCGGCGCCGCGACGCGGCCCTGCTGTGGACGGCCGGGCTCACGTTCGTCCCCGCCACCGCCATCGTCGGGGTGGGCATGTGGTTCCCGATGTCGCAGGGCATCTCCACCCTGACCAAGGGCAGCATCGCCGCGACCGGCCAGGACTTCTGGACCATGGCCGCCGAGCGGCTCACTGTCTGGCCCTTCGGCCTGGTCGTGGGCGGCCTCGCGGTCGTCCCCGGCATCGTGCTGGGCATGTGGGCGGCGCGCCGCGGCTACCTGGAGGAGCCCGAACGGCACCGCCCCTTCCTCGTCCGCGCCACCGTGATCACCATCTCCGGGTCCGTCGCGGGCTCCCTGCCCGCCGCCCTCATCCAGGCCGGCGTGTGGGCAGACCCGTCATCGGCGGCGGTGTGGGCGGCCGTGCTGGCGCAGCCCCTCACCGGGTACGCGGGCGGCATCGGCATGGCGGCCCTGGTCGCCCTCGTCGCGATCCGCGCCGGGCGGCGCCGCAACCGGCTCACCACCATGGTCGAGGCGCTCGGCCAGCGCTCGATGAGCCTGTACCTCTTCCAGTCGATCGCGTTCCTCGTGATCTTCTACCCGTACGGGCTGGGCCTTCAGGACGACCTCGGGCTGGCCGGCGCCACGCTGGTGGCGATCGGCACGTGGGTGGTCTCCCTGCTGCTCGCCGACCTGATGCGCCGCGTCGGCTACCGGGGCCCGGCCGAGATCCTGCTGCGCCGCCTGGCCTACCGCTGACTCACGACGGATCCGGCCCCAGGTAGGCCAGGACCGCCGCCACCCGCCGGTGCACGTCGCCGCTGTTCTCCAAACCGAGCTTGGTGAAGATGGAGTTCACGTGCTTCTCCACCGAGGAGATCGACAGGTGCAGGGCGCGGGCGATGGCGGAGTTCGTCCGGCCGTGGGCCATCTCGCGCAGCACGTCCCGCTCCCTGGCGGTCAGGGCCTCCTGCTGGCCCCGTACGTCACGCCTGGCCAGCAGGCCCTCGACCACCTTCGGGTCGATGACCGAGCCGCCGGAGGCGACCGCCCTGATCGCCCCGAGCAGCTCGTCGAGGTCGCCGACCCGGTCCTTGAGCAGGTACGCGAACCCCTCGGTGCCGTGCTTGAACAGCTCGAACGCGAACAGCGCGTCCGAGAACTGCGACAGCACCACCACCCCCACCCCCGGATGCGCGGAGCGGATGCGGTGGGCGGCGTCGATGCCCTCGAAGCCCTGCCGCCACTCCCCTCCGGGCATCCGGATGTCGGTGATCACCACGTCGGGGCCGAGCCTGCGCACGGCGTCGAGCAGCTCGTCGGCGTCGCCCACCGCGCCCACGACCGCCACCTCGCCCGACATCTCCAGCAACTGCCGGGTGCCCTCGCGCACCAGGTAGTGGTCGTCCGCCACCACCGTACGGATCAGCTCACCCATCGACCGGCACCCACGCGTTCACCCGTGTCCCCTTTCCCGGCTCGCTGTCCACCGTCAGGCTCCCGCCGAGCGCGTCGAGCCGGTCCGCGAGCGTGGCCAGCCCCCTGCGGGCCGGCGCGCCCGGGTCGAAGCCCTTGCCGTCGTCGGCCACGGTGGCCCGCAGGCGGCCGCCGTCCTGCTCCAGGCGTACCTCGATGGTGGCCGCGGCCGCGTGCTTGAGCGCGTTCGCCACCGCCTCGCTCACCGTGAAGTACATCGCGCCCTCGACCTGGTCGGCGAAGCGCCTGGCCCGCAGCGACGGGGGAGAGGTCACCGTCGTCCGTACGGGCAGGCGCGAGCAGCGCTCCTCCACGGCCTCCACCAGGCCGCCCTGGCTGAGCGCGGACGGGTGGATGCCCGCGGCCAGCTCCCGCAGGTCGGCGAGGGTCTGGCGGGCCTGCTCGCGCAGGCCGGCGAGCACGGCGGGGCCGGCGCCGGTCGCCCTGGCCAGCTCCAGGCCGGCGATCAGGGCGACGAGCTGCTGCTGCACGCCGTCGTGGATGTTGCGCTCGATGCGGCGGCGCTCGGCCTCCTGGGCGTTGACCAGCCTGGTGACCAGGCCGGCGCTCTGGATGGCCAGCCCGGCCGGTACGGCCAGCGCCTCCAGCAGCCTCCTGTCCACGCGGGTCAGCGGGCCGGTGTCGCGGGGCCCGCACTCGATGCGCCCGCCGCGTACCGGCAGCTCCAGCACCGCCGGCCCCTGCTGCTCGCCCGAGACCACGCGGGTGCCGTCCGCCAGCGTCACCGCCGCCCACCGCAGGTCCAGCCCGGTACGCACGGCCGCCGCCAGCCGGGCGAGCTGCTCCACCGGCTCGGGCGTATCCTCCAGCGCCGTGCCTAGATCGGACAGCACCTCGTCCACCGTCGGCCGCAGGTCGAACACCAGGTGCAGACGCGAGCCGCGCAGCCCGACGCGGACGTCGAGCAGCCGGTGCCGCACCACCGCCACCCCGATCGCGGCCGGAAGCGATCCCACCACGGCCAGGAGCCCGACCACCCCGGCGGCCCCGTACTGGGGCCCGCCGAACTGGAACAGGGACAGCAGCACCGCTCCCGCCGCGGTCGCCACCATGCCGCCGACCATCCAGGCGTACTGCCCGCGCTCCGCCCGGCCGCTGCGCCGCCACCGGACCACCAGGCCGCAGAAGACGATCACCGCCATGATCCACGTGACGAACTGCCCGGCGGCGCCGGCGAGCGCGCCGGCCAGCTCCGTGGCCGACGGCGGCCCGCTGGGCGGGTGGTACGGGTTGTAGCCGAGCACCAGGATTCCCCCGGCGTGCAGGGCGATCGCGCCCCCCGAGATCCACGCCACCGGCCGCCACCGGCGTGACGGCAGCCGCCCGTCGGGGAACAGCAGGGGCACGAAGATCCAGGTGAGCCCGTAGAACACCGCGCCCAGCGAGCCGAGGGCGGTGGTGACCACGTGTGCCTCGCCCCGGGCCGACAGGCCGGTGCCGAACACGCTGAGCCCCAGCGCCAGGGCCGCGGCCAGCAGCAACCAGCCGTAGCGCAGCTCGGGCCGCCGGACGGCCAGCAGCCAGCCCAGCACGGGCAGCGGCAGGACGAGCACGATGAACACCCACTGCTGGGGCGGGGCGGGCAGCCCTGTCTCCAGCAGCGGGCCGGCCACCACCCCGCCGGCGGCGATCAACGCCAGTGGCCCGGCCACCAGCCTGGAACTCATAGGGCCCCATCGTGACGAGCGTTCAGGGGAAGCGTCTATGAGGTTATCCGCATATTTCCTGCGGCCAGCCGCACCGGCGGGAACGGCGGCTCACCCGGTGGTGGCGAACTCGCCCGGCGGGGTTCGCTGGGGAGACGAAGCCGATCTCTGTGAATGGAGCCCCTCTCATGCACACTCCGTCGAAGCCCGTCCGGATCCTCGCGGCGGCCGCGGCGGCGATCGCCATGACGGCCTGCGTCAGCGGGCCGGTCCCGGCCCTGGCCACGGAGGCCGCCGTCAGCGCCGCTCCCGAGGTCCCCGCCACCCCGGCGGGCCGGCAGCTCGGCTGGCTGCTCGACGCGGCCACCCGCGCGCCGATCCCGGAGAGCGAGCTGGGCCGGCACTTCACCGCCGACTTCCTCAAGACCGTGCCGCCCGCGCAGATCAACCAGACCCTGGCCGGGCTCAAGGGCATGAAGCTGGAGCGCGTGCTGTCGTCCCGGAACGCCTCCCTGGTCGCCCAGGCCGCGGTGGGCGCCGAGTCGTTCAACGTCTCGATCAGCGTGGACGCCGCCGGCCTGATCGCCCGCCTGCTGTTCAGCGCGCCGGACCCGCGGACCTGGGCCGAGGTGGACACGCGGCTGCGTCAGCTCTCCCCGCGGCCCGCCTTCCTGGCGGCCGAGCTGACCGCCGACGGCACGTGCCGCCCCGCGCACGCCGTCGCCGCCGGCGAGCGGCGGCCTCTCGGATCCATGATCAAGCTGTACGTGCTGGGGGCGGTGGCCGAGCGCGTCAGGAGCGGCGCCCTGCGCTGGGACACCGAGCTCACGATCACGCCGGAGCTGAAGAGCATGCCGTCGGGGCAGCTCCAGGACCGTCCCGACGGCAGCAAGGTGACGGTCCTGGAGGCCGCCAGGCTGATGATCTCCATCAGCGACAACACGGCCACCGACCTGCTGATCCACAAGGTGGGGCGCAAGGCGGTCGAGCGCACGATGCGCGCCTGGGGCGTCCGCGACGAGCGCAACGTGCCGCTCATGACGACGCGCGACCTGTTCGTGCTCAAGGGCGCCGGGTATCCGCGCCACGCCAAGCGGTACCTGTCGCTGAACGACGCCAGGCAGCGGGCCTACCTGGAGAAGGTCGTGGCGAAGGTGCCGCTGTCGGAGATCCAGGCGTGGCCGCAGCCGCGCGAGCTGGACACGCTGGAGTGGTTCGCCTCGCCGAACGAGCTCTGCCGGGCGTACGCGGGCCTGGTGAAGCTGGGCGACCGGCGGATCGGCGAGGTCCTGTCGATCAATGACGCCGGGATCGGGCTGGACCCGGCGCAGTGGCCGACGCGCTGGTACAAGGGCGGGTCGGAGCCGGGGCTGTCGGCCGTGAGCTTCCTCGCGCGTACCGCGCAGGGGAAGGCGTACTTCGTCACCACGACGGCGTCCGACCCCGGCGCGCCGCTCAAGCCGTCGGCGACCGACGAGCAGCTCGGGGTGGCGCGTGCCGCCTTCGGGCTGGCCGCGGGATCCTGAAGCACGCTCCGGCGGGGCGACACCGGCACCGTGGCCGTACGGATCACCGACATTTGACCCGATGCTGGTCTCTTTCCGGGTAAGAGCCGGAAAGCAGACCAGCATGGGGGAACTCTCGCAATCATGGTGGCTGCTGCTGGTCAGAGGGCTGGCGGCAGTCGTCTTCGGCGTCCTGGCCCTCATCTGGCCGGGCATCACGCTGCTCGTCCTGGTGATCTTCTTCGGCGCGTACGCCCTCGTCAGCGGCCTCTTCGAGCTGTTCGCCGGTTTCCGGCACGGCACGCGATCGCGGGCCTGGCTCATCATCTCCGGCCTCATCGGCATCCTCGCCGGCATCGTGGCCCTCGTCTGGCCGGGCATCACCTCTCTGGCGCTGCTCTACGTCGTGGCCTTCTGGGCGATCTTCACCGGCGTCTCCGAGATCGTGGCCGGCATCCACCTGCGCAAGCTCATCGACAACGAGTGGATGTTCATCGTCGGCGGCGCGCTGTCGGTGATCTTCGGTGTGCTGCTGCTCATCTGGCCGGGCGCGGGCATGCTCAGCCTCGTCTGGCTCATCGGCGCCTTCGTGATCCTCTACGGCCTCGCCATGATTGCCTTGTCCCTGCGCGTGAAGAACTTCACGCCAAGGGCAGGTGTGCCGTAAATTTTATGTATATGGCCGTGTTCCTCAAGAGGAATGCCAGGCTCACATCCATTGTGGAGGTGCCATGGACGTACACACCCGCCTTGCCCGCCACCTGCTCGTCGACGGATACCGCCTCGTGCTCGACCTTGAGCTCAGCCGCGGCTCCTGGCTGGTCGACGCCCGCGACGGGCGCCGCTACCTGGACTTCTACACGTTCTTCGCCTCGGCCCCGCTCGGCGTGAACCCGCCCTTCGACCCCGACCACGTCCGGCTGCTGGGCCAGGTGGCCCGCAACAAACCGGCCAACCCCGACATCTACACCGAGCACCTGGCGGACTTCGTCGACACCTTCGTCCGCGTGCTCGGCGACCCCGACCTGCCGCACCTGTTCTTCGTCGAGGGCGGCGCGCTGGCCGTCGAGAACGCCCTCAAGACCGCCTTCGACTGGAAGAGCCGCCACAACGAGGCCGCGGGCAGGTCGCGCGACCTGGGCACCAAGGTCATGCACCTGACCAAGGCCTTCCACGGCCGCAGCGGCTACACCCTGAGCCTGACCAACACCGAGCCCGGCAAGACCGACCGCTTCCCCAAGTTCGACTGGCCGCGGATCGACGTGCCCGCCATCCACTTCGGCGACGTCGAGGCCGCCGAGGAGCGGGCGCTGGCGCAGGCGCGGGAGGCGTTCGAACGGCACCCGTACGACATCGCCTGCTTCATCGCCGAGCCCATCCAGGGCGAGGGCGGCGACAACCACATGCGCCCCCAGTTCTTGCAGGCCATGCAGCGCCTGTGCCACCAGCACGACGCGCTGTTCATCCTCGACGAGGTGCAGACCGGCGGCGGCACGACCGGCACCGCGTGGGCGTACCAGCAGCTCGGGCTGGAGCCCGACGTCGTGGCGTTCGCGAAGAAGGTGCAGGTCGGCGGGATCATGGCGGGGCGCAGGGTGGACCAGGTGCCCGACAACGTGTTCCAGCAGAGCGGCCGGATCAACTCCACGTGGGGCGGCGGCCTGGTGGACATGGTGCGCAGCCGGGGCATCCTGGAGATCATCGAGCGTGACGGGCTGATCGCCCGCGCCGCCACCGCGGGCGACGCGCTGCTCGAAGGCCTGTCCAAGCTGGAGGCCGAGCACCCCCAGTCGCTGTCGAACGTGCGGGGCCGCGGCATGATGTGCGCCTTCGACCTGCCCGACCAGGCCGCCCGCGACGCCCTGGTGACCCGGCTCCGGGAGGAGCACGGCGTGCTGGTGCTGCCCTGCGGCCCCAGATCCGTACGGCTGCGGCCCGCGCTCAACATCCCCGAGGCCGACCTCGACCACGGCCTGGCCGCGCTGTCGGCGGCTCTGTAGGCGGCTCTGTAGGCGGCTCTGTAGGCGCTACTGGGTGACGCTGGCCCTGCTGCGGTGCGGGCCGGCGTACCGCCAGAAGAAGTTCAGCAGCACGCTGACCCGGTTGCGCCCGCCCAGCAGGTATGCCACGTGGATGAAGATCCACACCAGCCAGGCGGGCAGCCCGCGCATCGTCAGCCCGTTCTCCAGCTGCAGCACCGCCTCGGCCTTCCCGACCGTCGCCATGATCCCCGGATCCCGGTACGAGAACGGCCGCGGCTGCCCGCCCTTGGCCATCGCGGCGATCTGCCTGCCCACGTGCTTGCCCATCTGGATCGCCGGCTGCGCGAGCTGCGGCAGCGCGTGGGGCGCGCCGGCCAGGTCGCCCACCACGAAGATCTCCGGGTGTCCCGGCACGTTCAGCGCGTCCGTCACCTTGATCCGGCCGCCCTTGCCCTGCTCCAGGCCCCACGAGCCCACCTCGGGCGGCGCGGTGACGCCCAGCGCCCACACGGTCACGTCGCTGTCCAGCCGCGTGCCGTCCTCCAGCAGTACCGCGTCCGGCTCCACGGCGGCCACGGTGGCGCCCAGCCGCAGGTCCACGCCCCGCTTGCGCAGCGCGTGCGCCGCCGCGTCCCGCAGCCGTGGCTTGTACGGCGCCAGCACGTAGTCGAAGCGCTCGACCAGCGTCACGCTCGTCTGGTCCGGCCGCACCTCGGGATGCGTCAGCGGCAGCGTGTTGCGCCGCAGCTCGGCCAGCGTGCCCGCCGTCTCGACCCCGGTCGCCCCGGCCCCGACCACCACGACGTGCGTGCTCTCACGCCGCCCGGCCGCGGTGTCCTCCAGGTAGTGCTGCAGCCGCCGGCGCAGGCCCGCCGCGTCGCCCAGCGAGTAGATCGGCAGCGCGTTCTCCGGCGCGCCCGGCACGTTCAGCCAGTTGGTGGTGACGCCCGTGGCGAGCACGAGATAGTCGTAGTCGAGCGCGCCACCGTCGTCGAACTCCACCCGCCGCTTGTCCGGCAGGATCCCGCTCAACGCCGCCCGGCGGGCCCGCACGTTCGGCCACTTCGCGGCGAACGTCCTGATCGGGTAGGACACGTCCGCCGTGCCCATCCCGGCCGTCGCCACCTGGTAGAGGAGGGGCTGGAAGGTCGCGTACGGGTTGCGGTCGACCAGCGTCACCAGCGCCCCGCTCCTGGCCAGCTCCTTCGTCGCGGCCAGCCCGGCGAAACCCGCGCCCACCACGACGACCCGCGCTCTCTGCACCATGATCTCTCCTTCCCCCTCAACGGGCTCATGGATGTCAATGGCACCGCCAGCTTCTCTTAAACACGCCCGGGCCGGAAGCGCCCAGAACGTCCGGTCCCGTACGCGGCGGCGAAACGCGGTTACCGTGACCCGGAAAGGGGGAGATCGCCGCATGTCTCAGCAAGTGACCACCATCGAACGCCTCGGCCGCCGCATCGCCCAGCGGCGCGACGAACTGGGCCTCACACGCGAGGACCTCGCGGCACGCACCGGCATCGACGCCGGTTACGTCGCCTACCTCGAGGACGGGCCCTCGATCCGCGAGGCCATCACCCGGCTCGCCGCCGCCCTGGACACCACCGTGGAAGGCCTGCTCGGCGAGGTCACCGAAACCCCGTCCGGCGCCGGCCCCGCCTCGCCGCACCCCACGCTCGTCACCCTGTCCGAGTCCGACTGCCTGCGCCTGCTGGAGCCCGGAGGAGTGGGCCGCATCGCCTTCGAGGGCCGCTTCGGGCCCACGGTGCTGCCGGTCAACTTCCGGCTCAGCGACGGCGCGATCGTCTTCCGCACCGAACCGGGCGGCACCACCGACCAGGACCTGCGTACGGGGATGCGGGACGTGGAGTACAAGGTCGCCTTCGAGGTGGACCGCATCGAGGAACTGACCCGGGGCGGGTGGAGCGTGCTGGCGCAGGGCTCCCTGCACCATGTCACGGAGGAGGACGAACGCGCGGCCGCGGCGGCCACCGGGGTGGAGCCGTGGGCGGGTGGGGAGCGGCAGCAGTACCTCAAAATCATCCCCACCCGCCTCACGGGCCGCCGCATCCAGCCAGGCTGACCCACTCGCGCCGCACTGGGCGGGCCCCGCTCCGGCCACGGCCGCGTGCGGCTCTCCGTCACGCGTGGGCCCTCCTGGCGCCGCGCCGGCGGGGCGTGGTGAGGTGGCCTCGTGGCCGGTCGGGTGCCCGAGGAGTGGTGAATGCCGTCACCGATCGCTACTGCCGCCGCGACCGCCAGAGCCCGATGGCCGTGACCCTGGAGTCCACACCCAGCTTGGCGTAGATCCGGTTGACGTGGTTCTTGACCGTTTTCTCGCTGAGAAACAGCCGCTGCGCGATCTGCCCGTTGGACTGACCGGTGGCGATCAGGTCCATGACCTCGGCCTCGCGCTTGCTCAAGGACGTGAACACGCTATCGAAAGCTGCGTCGTCGACTCTCATCCGGCCTCCGGGGGCGCGCAGACTGTCAAGATCGCCGATGGCCCCCGTGCTGCCGGCGTTAGCGTTAGACAGCGAGCATAACCCGCATTGTCATGATTTGGGGCCGTTGCCCGGGAGAAAACGCGAACGGCCGGTCCTGAGGGACCGGCCGTTCGCCGTGGGGTGAGTGAAGGGACTTGAACCCTCGACATCCAGGACCACAACCTGGCGCTCTGCCAACTGAGCTACACCCACCACGGCCGCCCGCTGTGTGGCGGCACAGGAAAAGTGTAGCGGGATTCGGGAGTCTTTACGCCACCCGATTAACCGCTGACACGCTCAGCCAGGGCTCTGGCCGTGGTCGAATCGGGTCCTGGCTGCCCGACGAAGATGGCCGCACGGTAGTAGCGAAGCTCCCTGATGCTCTCCGTGATGTCGGCCAGAGCCCGGTGCCCGCCTTGCTTTTCGGGCGCGGCGAAGTAGACCCGGGGGTACCACCGGCGTACCAGCTCCTTGATCGACGAGACGTCGATCATCCGGTAGTGCAAATACGCATCCACCCCGGGCATGTCGCGCGAGATGAACGTGCGGTCCGTGCCGATCGAGTTGCCGCACAGCGGCGCCTTCTTCGGCTCGGGCACGTGGCGGCGGATGTAGTCGAGCACGAGCGACTCCGCCTCGGACAGCGTCACGCCGCCCGCCAGCTCGGGCAACAGGCCCGAGGCGGTGTGCATCTCGCGTACGACCTGCGACATCTGCTCCAGCGACTCGGGCGGCGGCTTGATGACCACGTCGACGCCCTCGTCCAGCTGATTGAGCTCGCTGTCGGTGATGACGCACGCCACCTCGACGAGCGCGTCGCGGCTCAGGTCGAGCCCGGTCATCTCGCAGTCGATCCAGACCAGCAAGTCACTCATACGATCTCCTCGCCCAGCGGCTCGGAGCAATCCGCCCGCTTGTTACCCCACCAGCCTAGTGCCACCGGTCAGGCGGGCTTGAGCGAGCTGAGGACCTTGCCGACGACGTCCGTGCCGAGATTGTCGGGAACGCTCACGTAGATGATCGCCGGGCTCTGGCCCTCGCCGCGATCCATCAGCACGATCGCCCCGTTCTCCTTCTTCCACTTGAAGTCGTTCTCTTCGGAGATCTTGGTGAAGTCGAGCTCGAACTGCAGCACCCACGCGTCCCGGTCGCCGATCTTCATGGCCTTGTCGGCGACGACCTTGCTCTCGTGCGCGAGCTGGTAGTACTGCGTGGAGAAGTGCACGAAGACGGCCTTGGCCGTGTCGCCCATGCCCGAGACGCCGCTGTACGGGTAGAGCTCGTTCAGCACGCCCGTGTAGACGTTGCCGATCCAGTCGTCCTCGCCCTGGTAGTTGTCGTGCGAGACGGCCTTCACCCCGGCGGTCCACTGCTGGTCGGCGGGGCTGCCGCTGTTGACGTCGCCGGGAGCCGCGACGGTCCAGTCGTCCGGCACGAGGAAGGAGACGCCGGCGCGCGGGTCGGTGACGGTGCCGTCGGCCGGCTGGGGGAACTCGCCGCCCTGGCTGGGCTGAGGCTGCGGCCGCGTCGGGGGCTCGTTCGTGGGCGGCTGCTGCGGCTCGAACGTGTCGGACTGCCTCGGCTGCGCCGTGTTGCCCGAGTCGCCGCTGTTGACGAAGAAGATCCCGGCGACCACGATCAACGCGACCACGAGCAGCGCCGCCAGCCCGCCGAACACCCAGGGCAGCGGGTTGCCCTGCTTGGGCGGCGGCCCGTAGCCGGGGCCGGGCAGGGGCGCGCCGCCCCACTGCGGCTGCTGCTGGGTGGGCGCCGTGGGCGCGCCGTAGGCGCCCTGCCCGTACGTCGGCTGGCCGAACTGGGCCGTGGGGTTCGCCGGCGTCGCCGACCAGCCGGGGCCGGACTGGGGCTGGAGTTGCGGCTGCTGTTGCGGCTGCTGTTGTGACGGGGGCTGGGGCCCGGAGGACGGCTGGGGCTGGGCCGCACCCTGCTCCTGCACATGGGTGGCGTCCGTCCACTGGTTGCCGTCCCACCAGCGGAGCTGGGGCTCTCCGTAGGGGTCCGGGTACCAGCCCGCGGGGGTCTGCGTGGTCATGTTCGCCAGATTAGTAAGAAACCGCTTTGGTATGCATGGGCGGAGCCGGCGATCAGCACTTGTACGTGAAGCTCGCCTTGTCGGTGATCACCGGCCCCGGCGTGAGGATCCGCAGCGTCGCGGTGGCCTTGACGTTGCTCCTGCCCTCCAAGGTCCACCTCAGCGGCACGCTGTACGACGTCTGGTCGGCCTTCGTGCGCAGCGTGCCCTTGACGACTTCCTTGTCCAGGTTCTTACGCCATTCATAGGTGATCTGCCCGGGCGACCCGTTCGTGACGACCGTGCCGGTGATCAGGACCGCGCTGCCGCAGCCCTGCGTCTTCTTCGGCGCCACCACGTCGATCGACTTCACCGCCAGGTCCGGCGCGCTCCCCAGCCTGAACCAGGCCAGGATCGCCCCCGCCATGATCACGGCGAACACGGCGGTGGCCAGGATCGTCCGGCGCCGCCGCGCCCGCGACGCCTTGGCCAGGCGCCCACCGGGGCGGTGCACGGTGGCGGCCTCGCCGCGCCCCTCCCGCCAGATCCGCTGGGCGGGCGTCTCCGGCTCCTGCGGCTGCGTGCCGACGCCGGGCCCGAACTGGAGCGGCCCCGCCGGCTGCCCCTGCGGCTGCGTGCCGGCTCCGGAGGGGAACGGCTCCTGCAGCTGCGTGCCGGCTCCGGACCGGAGTGGCCCCGCCGACTGGCCCGGTACGCGCAGGAGCGTGACGATGTCGCCCTCGTCCTGCGGCGTCGGGACCGGGGGCCGCGCGTACGACGGCGGCTGCGCGAACGCCGACCGCCCGCGTGCCGCCCTGGCCAGGCCGTCCCTGCTGATCCTGCCGCCGGGCAGCCGTCCCCGCTCGTTGACCAGCAGGTCGCGTGCGGTGCCCAGGCCCAGGGTCTGGGCGGTGGCCGCGCCCCGTTCGAGCAGCTCGGCCGACTCGGGCGCGGTGTGCCCGAAGGAGGCGGCCAGGCCACGGGCCAGCGAGGCCCAGCCCGCCGCGTCCCGCTCGCGCGGGGAGACCCGGGCGCGGATGGCGTCGGACAGGCCGCGCTCCGACAGCAGCGAGACGCCCTCCGCGGTGATCACCACCGTGCCCGGGTGCACCGAGCCGTGCGTGACCCCGGCCGCATGCAGCGCGAGCAGCGTCTGGGCGGTCTCCACCAGCAGGGACACCGCGCCGTTCGGGTCGATGGGCGAGGCGGACATCAGGTCGGCCAGCGTGGGGCTGACCGCCTGCGCGGTGAGCAGCCACACCTGGTCGCCGGCGGCGACCACGTCGGCCACGGGGATCAGCCCGGTCAGCCCGGCCAGCACGAGCCGCTGATCGGTCATCACCGCCTGAACGACGCGGTCGCGCACGCCGGGCAGGCCGATGATCTTGGGGTCGAACAGCAGGGCGCCGGCCCTGCGGCCGTCGGGCGAGATGGCGTCGATCCAGTTGCCGAGCTCGGTCATCCAGGTGTGCTCGGTGAGCCGGAATCCGGCGATACCGTTTCCAGGGTTGTCCATCGCCGTTGCCCCCCGGCCGCGTCTAGCGCTTCCTTCTGTGGCGTCCCGCCATGCGGCGCCTCACCGCAAGTGTGACCGGTAGCGCGCCCGTCGTCACCAGGCCCAGCGCGAGCACTGCGCCGGCGGCGGTCACCTGCGGCTGCTCGGGCGTGAACGTGGGCTCCTCCCCGCCGCCGGGCTCCTCTGTCGTGGGGGTCTGCGAAGGCGAGGGCCTGGTGCGCGTCGGGGCGGGGGTCGGCGTCACCGGGACCGGGGTCGGGGTCGCGCTCGGGGTGCTCGGCCTGGTGGAGGGCTTGCGGTCCTCCACGTCGCCGCTCATCTCTGGCTCGGGGGTCGGCGTGGGCGTGGGCGTGCTGCTCGGGGTGGGCTTCTTCGTCTTGGGCGGCGTCTTCACCGGGGTGGGGGTGGCCGTCTTGGTGGGCTTGGCGGTCGTCGGCTGGACGACCGGCGGTGCGGCGGTGGCCGTGTCCGCCGGGGTGGTGGGTTCGGGAGTGGTCTGGTCGAGGGTGGGCTCGGTGGTCTCCTCGGGCCCCGTCTCCTCGGGCACCGTCTCCTCGGGCTCGGGCGTGAACGCCTCCGTCGTGGTCGGCGTGACCGTGCTGGTGCCCGCCTGGAGCACCGGCTCGGCCGACCCGGAGGTGAGGATGACCACGACCGCCGCGACCAGCACGCCGACGCCCACCCCCGCCAGGGCGAGCTTGGCGGGCAGCTTGCTCAGCAGCCTGGTGGGCTCGGGGAAGCGGGTCTCGGCGAGCGAGGTCTGCGTCTCGGCCGGCTCCTCCAGCGCGCTGGGGAAGAGCAGCACCAGCAGGCCCGCCAGCGCCGCCAGGCGCCGCCGCCCGCGCTCCTCCCAGTCGGGACCGTACGCCTCGGCCGCGACGGCCTCCAGCTCGGTCAGGAACGCCTCCGCCGACGGCGGCCGCTCGGCCGGGTCCTTGGCCAGGCCGCGCTCGACGAGCCCCTGCAGCGGCCCGGGAACCTCCTCGACCGGCGGCGGCGCGCTCTGGTGCTGGCGGGCCAGCGCCGCCATGTTGGGCGCGCGGAAGGGCCGCATGCCGGTCAGGCACTCGAAGAAGACGACGGTGGCCGCGTACACGTCGGTGGAGGGCCCGGATGGCGCGCCCGACCACTGCTCGGGCGCCATGTACGGCGGCGTGCCCGCGGCGTTGGCGTCCTCCCCGACCCGGACGGCGATGCCGAAGTCCACGAGCTTGCTGGTGCCGTCGGCGCGCACCATGACGTTCTCGGGCTTGAAGTCGCGGTGCACGACCCCGATCGCGTGCGCGGAGGCCAGGCCGAGCAGCGAGCCCTTGAGCACGGCCAGCGCCGCCTCGGGCCCCGTGGGGCCCTCCGACCTGAGGAGCTCGCGCAGCGAGACGCCGTTGATCAGCTCCATGATGATGGCCGCGCCCTGCCCGGCCTCGACGTAGTCGATCAGCCGGGCGTGGTGCTGGCTCTGCAGCGTGGCCAATAAGCGGGCCTCGTGCCGGAACCGTGCGACGAATCCGACGTCGGCCCTCAGCTCGTCGCTGAGGTACTTGATGGCGACTTCCGCGCCGTCGTAGTCACGCCTGGCGAGGACCACCCGACCGGCCGCGCCCGAGCCCAGCTCGCGCACCTCGGTGTAGCCGGGGACCCCCCATGGCCCATTCCCGTACATAACGGACTCCTCTGGAGTTCTGTGGGCCCCCACCCTCATCAAACGGTCCGTAGCTTAACCAGACGGAACCGCTTTCCCGCTACTGGTATACGACAACTGGCGAAATATCACTCAACGGTGCCAGGGGAGTCCGGGCTCGGCTCCTTCGTCGGCTCCCTCGTCGGCTCCTCAGTGGGCTCCTTCGTCGGCTCCTTGGTGGGCTCCTTGGTGGGCTCCTTGGTGGGCTCCTCCGCCGGGCACTTCGGCGTGGTGCCGCTGCGGGTGGCGGTGCCGTTGGCCGCTGTGGGCGTGGTGGAGGCCGTCACGGACCAGCTCGTGCCGCAGGGCAGCCGCACCTCGTAGCCGAGGGTCCGGTTGTAGGTGGTCTCGCCGGACAGGGTGACCGTCCGGGTGTTCGTGGACTCGCCGGCCCGGAACCTGACGGTGAGCCGTACCGGCTGGGTGTTGCCCGCGGTGACGCTGATCGGCGCGCTGAGCCCGCCCCTCGTGCCGACCTCGCCGATCGCGACCCGCCGCACCTGCGGCGGGCAGGGCACGGAGAAGCGCGCGGTGTCGGTCCTGTCACCCGCGCTCACCTGCACCGACAGCGTCGAGCCGCACGGACGGGTCCTGAAGACGTGCCTGAACGTCTCGTTGTACGACGTGCGCCCCGACAACGTCGCGGACCGGGTGGAGACCGGGTCGCCGTTGACCGCGAACCGGGCGCTGACCGGGATGTCGCCGGTGCCGCTCGCCGCGAGCCGGACCCGCGCGGTGGCGGTGCGGGCGGGGGCGGCGGGCAGGTTGAGCGTGACGTTCAGCGCGGTCACCCTGGTCGGGCAGGCCGGCAGGGTCAGGGAGGCCGAGCGGGGGCCGCCGGCGGGCGCGGGGGAGGTGGTGACGGTCAGCGTGACCGTCTTGCCGCACGGGCGCTCGCCCAGCGACCAGGTCAGCCGCTGACTGTAGGTGCCGGCGCCGCTGAGCCGCAGGCGCTCGGTGCGGCCGTCCTCGCCGGTCGCCGTCCAGGTCGCGATGGCGGTGACGGCGCCGGTGCCGCTGGTGCGCAGGCCGATCGTGGCGGCGGCCACGCCGTTCTCGCCGATCGTGATCTCGCCCACGGTCACCGCCAGCACCGAGGTGACCGGCGGCGGCTCCTCGGTGGTGGGCGTGGTCGGAGGTGTCGTGGGCGGCGTGGTGGACGGTGTGGTCGGAGGCGTCGTCGAAGGCGTGGTGGGCGGCGTGGTCGGCGGTGTGGTGGGTGGCGTGGTGGGCGGTGTGGTGACCGGTGTGGTGGGAGGAGTGGTGGGCGCACTGGTGGTGGGCCGGTTCGTGGCGGGGCGGGTGGTGCCGGCCGGGGGCTGCGGACGGGAGTTCTCCTCGTCCCGCCCGGGCGGGTCCGCTTCCGGCGAGGTCTGCGGCACGGCCTGGGGTGTGATCCCGGGCTCGGGGTCGGAGGCCGGGGGAGGCGAGGATTCGGGCGGAACGGATTCCTCCGTGCTCGGCGTCCCCGCGACGGGCGCGGTCGCGATGCGGCTCGGCGGAACGGCCGCCGCTGCCCCGACCGGCTGCTCGGGCGGCTGCCTGTTGGTCAGGACGACCACCACCGCCGCGGCGGCCACCGCGCTCACCGCGCCGCCCATGGCCAGCCGCCGGGCGTTCGTCCGCACCATGCGCCGCGCGGTCTCGCCCGTCCTGCCGCGCACACGGTCGAACACGGTCCTGGCCAGCGACGTGGCGGTCTCGGGCTGGGGCGGCTGGGGCGTGGGCAGCAGCAGGGCCAGCAGGGCCACGAGCGCGGCCAGCCGCCGCTTGCCCCGCTCCTCCCAGTCCTCCCCGTACGCCGCCGCTGCCACGGCCTCCAGCTCCGCCACGAACGTCAGCGCTCCGTTGGGCCGCCGCGCCGGGTCCTTGGCCAGCCCGCGCCTGATCAGCTCACGTACGGGCTCGGGCGCGTCGTGGAAGGGCACCGGGGCGTGGACGTGCTGGTACCCCAGGACGCTGGGCTCGGTGGACCGGTACGGCCGGTGCCCGGTCAGGCACTCGAAGAAGACGGCCGTGGCCGCGTACACGTCGGTGGCGGGGGAGGCGGGCCGGCCCTCCCACAGCTCGGGCGCCATGTACGGCGGCGTGCCCATCGGATGGGCGGCGGTGCCCTGGCGTACCGCGATGCCGAAGTCGACGAGCTTGCTGACCCCGTCGTCCCTGACGAGCACGTTCTCGGGCTTGTAGTCCCGGTGCACCAGGCCCATGGCGTGCGCCCTGGCCAGGCCCAGCAGCGAGCCCTTGAGCACGACGAGCGCGGCCTCTGGCTCGGTCGTCCCGCTCTCGCGTAACAGGGCGCGCAGCGAGACGCCGTTGACCAGCTCCATCACGATGGCCGCGCCGCCGCCGTCCTGGATGTACTCCCACATCGTGGCGATGTTCGGATCGCGCAGCGTGGTGAGCAGCCGGGCCTCCGACTGGAACCTGGCCAGGGCGGAAGGATCCCGCAGCAGCTCCTGGGACAGGTACTTGATCGCGACCTTGACGCCGGTCTCGTCGTGCACGGCGAGCACGACGCGCCCGCTCGCGCCCGTCCCGAGCTGCTTGATTTCCGTATAACCGGGAGCGCTCCACTCCATTTGCCTCTCCCATCAGGAGCCGGCCCACCTGATGAGACGTACGATCAAGGAGTCAGGTTTTCCAGGTGGTTCCGGATTTATGGAACTACTCCCGATGGAGGATGTGAACGGGTGCCTCGATACCTTCTGGGAGCACCGAATCCGGCTCGGGCGTGCCCCAGCTCGTGACCAGGGGCAGCACCCCGGCCCACACCGGAAGGTCGTAGTCCTCCTCCTCGTCCTTCGGCGCGCCGCGCCTGATCTTGACCGACGCCTCCTCCAGCGGCAGCGCCAGCACGGCCGTGGCGGCCAGCTCCTTGCGCGACGGCTTGCGCACGTAGTCCCACTGGCCGGGCGCGAGCTGCTCGGCCAGGGCGCGCAGCCCCGCCATGCGCTCGTCGGGGTCGGTCACCAGGCGGGCCGTGCCGTAGATCATGGCGGAGCGGTAGTTGACGGAGTGGTGGAAGATCGAGCGGGCCAGCACGATGCCGTCCAGGTGGGTGACCGTGACGCAGACGTCGGTGCCGCCGCCGGCCCGCAGGGAGGCCGCGCCGGTGGAGCCGTGCAGGTAGAGGGTGTCGCCGATGCGCCCGTAGCCGGTGGGCACGACCATGGGATGGCCGTTCACCACCACGCCCAGGTGGCAGATCAGGCCCGTGTCGAGTACCTCGTACAGGTCGTCCCTGTCGCTGCTGCCGCGTTCCTTCGAGCGGCCCAGCGTGGTGCGTGGAGTGGTGGAGAGCATGATTCGACGGTAACGACGAAGTGGACCTATCCTGTAGGGCCACTACCAGCCCCTTTCAAGAGACCACTTCCATGCGTACCCATGTTGACCTGCCGGTCTCCCTCAAGCGCGACTCGGCCGAACCGCTCACCGCGCAGCTCGCCGGCTGGCTGCGCGGCGCCATGCTGGACGGCACGCTCGCGTCCGGGGAGCGGCTCCCGTCGTCGCGGGCCCTGGCCGCCCAGCTCGGGGTGAGCAGGACCGTGGTGACGGAGGCGTACCAGCAGCTCTACGCCGAGGGCTGGCTGGACGGCCGGCACGGATCGGGCACGTTCGTGGCCGACATCAAGGCGGGCACGGAACAGACGCCCAGGCCGCCCGCCAGGGGCGCGTACGTGCCGGCGACGCCGCCACCCGCGAACCTGATCAACCTCACGTCCGGCGCCCCCTGGGTACGCGACTACGACCGGGCGGCGTGGAGGCGGGCCTGGCGCAGGGCCGCCGACCTGCCGCCCGGCGACTCGCCCGACATGTACGGACTGCCGCGCCTGCGCGAGCTGCTCGCCGACCACCTCAGACGCGCCAGGGGCATGGCCGTCGGCCCCGAGAACATCCTGGTCACCCGGGGCACGGGCAACGGGCTCGACCTCTGCGCGATGGCCCTGCTCGGGCCGGGCGCCAGGGCCGGGGTGGAGGACCCGGGTTACCGGGTGGCGCGCACGGTGTTCGCGGCCAGGGGCGCCGAGGTGGTGCCGTGCCCGGTGGACGAGGACGGCGTGATCGTGGACGGCCTGCCGGGGGATCTGAGCGTGCTCTACACCACGCCCGCCCACCAGTTCCCGCTGGGCGGCCGGCTGCCGATCCCGCGCAGGGAGCGGCTGCTGGCCTGGGCGGGCAGCACGGGCGCGACGATCGTGGAGGACGACTACGACGCCGAGTTCCGCTACGACGTCGCCCCGCTGCCCGCGCTCTACGGCCTCGACCCCTCGCGGGTGGTGCTGCTCGGCACGCTGTCCAAGATCCTCGCCCCGGACGTGGGCGTGGGCTGGCTGGTGGGCGAGCCGGAGCTGGTGAGCAGGATCGCCGCCCTGCGCTGGGCGGTGGCCGACCGCACCAGCGGCCCCGTCCAGCAGGCCGTCGCCACCCTCCTGGAGCGCGGCGACCTCGACCGGCACCTGCGCCGGATGCGCCTGGAGTACGCGCGCCGCCGCGCGGCCGTCGTCGAGATCCTCGGCCCCGTGTGCCGCCTGCGCGGCGACACGGCCGGGCTGCACGTCCTGGCCGAGCTGCCCGCCGCGCTGGTGCCCGGCGTGGTCGAGGGTGCCGCCCGGCGCGGGGTCGTGCTCGACTCCACCGAGCACCACCACCACGGCCGCACCCGGCTGCACGGCCTGGTGATCGGGTACGGCTCCGCCTCGCTGCCCGACGTCCGCCGGGGCTGCGAGATCGTCGCCGGGCTCATCCGCGAGGCCCGCTCGTAGGCGGCTCCAGCCGGCGCAGGATGGGCAGCGAGCGGGCGGTGTACATCGGGTCGACCGGCAGCACGTGCCTGGCCCACCAGCGGGCCGGGCCGGGGTCGGGGGAGTGCTCGGTGTAGGCGGGGGCGTAGTCGTCGTAGGCGGGGTCGTACAGGTAACCCGTGGACACGCCGTGCCGTTCGAGCTCCTCGATGGCCGCGTCCCTGTCGCGGACCAGCAGCGGGACCCGGAACAGCGGCCGGTTCAGGTCGTCGAGCACGGCGGGGGCGACCGTGGGCAGCTCGGCCAGGCGCTGCACGCCGGCCAGCCGCCGCGCCCGGTCGCGGGGCACCCGGGCCACGCGCCGCTCCTGGTACCAGCGGACCAGGCGGCCGCGGCGGGCGCGGTAGTGGTGCAGGTCGGCGCGTACCCAGGGGTCGAAGGGCGGCAGCGCGGGGGCCTGCTTGAGCGCCAGCTCCAGCTCGTCGGCGCGCACCGGGATGCGGTAGCCCTCGCGCGGCTCCTGCATGCCGAGGCGGCGCATGAGCTTGAGCGCGGGGCGGACGAGGTCGAGCTTCAGCGCCGCCTGGCGGGCCATGGAGGTGGCCACGCTCCACCCGTCGGCCCAGGGGGAGCCCCGGGTCAGCAGCTCGTCGCGGGCGCGGGTCAGGGCCCGCAGGTCGGACTCGTCCTCGACGGCGAGCACCCCGCCCGAGCCCGCGCTCGGGTGCTTGGACAGGCTGAAGACCGAGGCGTGCCCGAACGTGCCGAGCGGTCGGCCGCCGAGGTCGCTCTCCATGGCGTGCGCCACGTCCTCGATGAGGATCTTGCCGGCGAAGGCGGGGGCGTCGTCGGGCAGGCCGTACAGGTTGGTGGTCAGGACGGCGTCCACCGTGCCGAGGTCCACCCGGGAGACGTCGATGTTGCCGTCACGCGGGGACAGCGGCGCGATCACCGGGCGCAGCCCGGCGGCCAGCACGAGGAAGAGGATCTCGTCGGCGGAGATCGGTGACATCAGCAGCCGCTGCCCGGGCAGGCACCAGTGGCGTAGTGCCAGGTAGAGGCCGAGCCTGTTGGACGGTAGCGACAGGCAGTGACGCCCCGTTCGCTCTGCGATGTGTTTCACCGTTGTAGGACGGTACGCAGTCTTCCATACGTTTTCAAGGTCTTGTCCGCCGTTTTGAGCAGTAGCGGGTTCGCCATGACCGTGGCGCGCGTCTTGCGTACCGGCACCCGCATCACCCAGTGCACGCCCGCCGCCGGGCCGAGCCTGGCCACCCGGCCCTCGGCCACCTCCAGCTCGCCGTTCTTGAGCTTGTCCTTGTACTCCTTCTGGCCGCGCCCCATGTCGATGACCTCGATGCCGGACTTGGCCGCCTGCTCGGCCATCGCCAGGTGGTGGATGAGGCCGGGGGAGTACTTGGCGAACCGGGTGTCGTAGGCGGGGAACCAGCCGGCCAGCGTCGTCCGCGTACGCAGCCCGAAGTGCCCGGCCACCGGGCTGCCGTCCACGTACACCATGTCGAGCACCCCGGCGAAGCTGTCGGACTGGGTGGCCAGCAGCCGCTCGACCAGCTCCACGATCCACGGGTGCGCGAACCGGTCGGCGCGGCCGGTGCGGCGGTACTGGTCGGTCTTCCAGCCCAGCAGCGTGCGCAGGGGCTCCACCTCGGTGGTCGCGTAGTCGTGGCGCAGCGGGCCCGCCTCGCGCTGCAGCTTGCGCGACTTGGCCAGGGTGCTCTTGTACGTCTTGCCCGAGTGCCTGCGAAGTGACTCTGTGTAGTTGTCCCAGCCGTCACGAAGATCGATGATCGGGGACGGGTAACGCTCGTGGCGCGCTCCCAGCAGCGGCTGCCCGGAGACGAGGTGGTCGAACTCGTACACCGCCAGCCCGCACTGCTTCAGCAGCCACTGCGGGTGGATCCGTGCGTCCTTGGCGTGCACGAGCCCCTGCGCGTCCGTGAGCCCGGCGGCCACCGGCTTGCCGATGCCGAGAGGATGTCGCTCGAAGGGGAAGAATCCCACGATCTCCGGGCCGTCGTGGATGACGGCGACGCGTACGACATCTCGGAGTTCGCCCACCGTAAGGGTGAATTCTGGGGACAGGAAGGGGTTGTCGAAGGCGGTGTCCGCTTCTTGCAGGGCACGCCAGCGGCACACTTCGGGTTCGCCCAGCTCACGGGGTAGGGCAAGGGTGACGTGCATGGGCTCCTACTGTCAGCACACTCTCTGGGCAAGCCGAGGGCCAGGGTGTACTACCACACTAAAGGATCTCACGCGATGCCAAAGCCGCAGCTCCGGAACGTTACAGAACTCCCAGTATGTCTTCAGGACCGAGTGACGTTCTAATGTGTGACCATGACCGTACCTGGCATCGACCATCCCCAGCTGGTCGCCTGGATGGGCCGGAACGTGCCCGACGCCGGCGAGCCCCTGTCCGTCTCGCTGATCTCCGGCGGCCGGTCGAACCTGACCTATCTGGTCGAGGCCAGGGAGCGCCGGCTGGTGCTGCGCCGCCCGCCCCTGGGCCACGTGCTCCCGACGGCCCACGACATGCGCCGGGAGTGGCGGGTCATCTCGGCGCTCGCGCCGACGCCCGTGCCGGTGCCGGAACCCGTCGCGTTCTGCGGCGACGAGGACGTGATCGGCGCGCCGTTCTACCTCATGGGGCACGTCGAGGGGGAGGCCGTACGGAGCAGGGAGCAGCTCGGCGACCGGACGCCCGAGCAGACGCGGCGGCTGTCGGAACGGCTGGCCGAGGTGCTGGCGGGCATCCACGCCGTGGACTACCGCGAGGTGGGGCTCGGCGACTTCGGACGGCCCCAGGGGTACATGGCCAGGCAGCTCGACCGGTGGTGCCAGCAGTGGGAGCGGTCGAAGACGGCGGACCTGCCCGACTACGACCGGCTCGTGGCGCGGCTGCGGGAGCGGCTGCCCGCCGAGGCGGCGGGCACGCTGGTGCACGGCGACTACCGGCTGGACAACACGCTGCTGCGGCTCGGGGACCTGGAGATCGCGGCCGTGGTCGACTGGGAGATGTCCACGCTCGGCGACCCGCTGGCCGACCTGGGGCTGACGCTGACGTACTGGCACGACCGCGGGGACGACGAGCGGGCGAGCATCCCGGTGGCGGGGGACGTGACGGTGGCGCCCGGGTTCATGAACGCGGCGGAGTTCGCCGCCCACTACACCAAGGTGTCCGGACGGGACATTTCAGACCTCGGGTTCTACGTGGCCTTCGGCAACTTCAAGCTCGCCGTCATCGTGGAGGGTATCCACGCCCGCTTCCGGCAGGGTAAGACCGTTGGAGAGGGGTTCGACCGCATCGGCGCGGCCGTGCCCACCCTGATCGCCCGCGCGCACCGGATGCTCGACCAGCACTGACCACTCGACCTCTCCATCCCCCGCAAGGAGCGTCATGAGCACTGTTGCACTGATCACCGGAGCCGCGAGCGGCATCGGCGCCGCCGTGGCCCGGCGCCTGTCGGCGGGGGGCGTCAAGTGCGTCCTCGTCGACCTGGACGGCGAGGGAGCCGAGCGGCTGGCCAAGGAGCTGGACGGCGCGTGGCTGGCCGCCGACGTCAGCACCGAGGAGGCCTCGCTGGAGGCCGTCGCGCTGGCCGAGCAGCGGTACGGGCGGCTCGACCTCGTCCACCTCAACGCCGGCATCTCCGGCCGGGTGGACCTGGCCGACTTCGACCTCGCCCGCTACCGCAAGGTCGTCGGGGTGAACATGGACGGCGTCGTCTTCGGCGTACGGGCCACCATGCCGCTGCTCCTGCGCTCGGGCGGCGGCGCGATCGTCGTCACCTCGTCGCTGGCCGGGCTCACCGCCTTCTCCGGCGACCCGGTCTACACGATGACCAAGCACGCCGTCGTCGGCCTGGTCAGGGCGCTGGCCGAGCCGCTGGCCGCGCAGAACGTACGCATCGGCGCGGTCTGCCCCGGCTTCACCGACACGCCGCTGGTGGCCGACGCCAGGGACATGTTCGTCAACGCCGGCTTCCCGCTGCTCACCGCCGAGGACGTGGCCGCCGCCGTCGAGTCCGCCTTCTACGCCGAGACCCCCGGCACGCTCCTCATCGTGCAGCCGGGCCGGCAGCCTGTCCCCTACCGCTACGCCGGCGTTCCCGGACCGGCCGGAGGGCAGCGGCCGCCACAAGATTGACCGCAAGTCGCTTGCAAGCGGGACGATTAGCGTAAAGAGGGCTGGACTGCTGTCCAGCCCTTGTACGTTCGCGAACCTTGTAGGTTCGTGGTTCCCCCAACGTCTCGCGAGGATGAGGAGCCTTCAGTGATTCCGACCGACGGCCGACACGCGCGCCGACGATCGCCATGGCCGATCGCACTTGGAGCCGGCATCCTCGCGGTCGTACTGGTGGCGGGCATCATGGTGTACGCCGCGATCCGGACGAAGGAGCGCAGCGTGTTCAAGGGCAGCGAGGTGGCCACGAAGGTGCCCACCGAGCCCGCGCCCCAGCTCTCGGAGCCCCCGGCACTGGAGAACTGGCCGCGCTGGGGCGTCACCCACACGCAGTACAGCGCCGACAACGAGCCGCAGGCGGTCGTGGAGGAGGCCAGGGGCGTGCTCGGCCGGGTCCCCATGCTGCAGAACCAGCACATCATGGGCTGGGGCGTCGGCAATCCGGAGCCCAGCCCGGGGCAGCTCAACTTCGTCGACCTCGACCGCCGGATGACGTTCATCTCGTCCTCGCGAGGCGTGCCGGTGATCACGCTCTGCTGCGCGCCCGACTGGATGAAGGGCGGGCAGGCCGGGCGTACGGACTGGAGCAAGAACCACACGGTCGCCCCCGAGCGGGAGCACTTCGACGACTTCGCCAAGCTCGCGGTGCGGGTGGCCAAGCAGTACCCCACGGTCAAGCACTACATGGTGTGGAACGAGTTCAAGGGCTTCTGGGACCCGGCGACCAACCGGTGGGACGCCCAGGCGTACACCGAGATGTACAACAAGGTGTACACGGCGCTGAAGAAGGTCAACAAGGACATCCAGGTCGGCGGCCCGTACGTGCCGATCGGGAGCAACGCGCGCGCCGAGGGCCCGTCCGAGCTGAGCGGCCCCTGGGGCACGGTGGACCAGCGGGCGCTGGACGCCGTCAAGTACTGGATCGAGCACAAGAAGGGCGCCGACTTCATCGTCGTGGACGGCGCCTCGATGACCAACGACAAGGGCAACGTGCCCAACGACTTCGCCGCCCAGGCCAAGTTCGGCGCCATCACCACGTGGCTGCGCGAGGAGAGCGGCGACCTGCCGGTGTGGTGGGCCGAGTGGTACGTCGAGCCCGAGAACGCGCAGTGGAGCGAGGACAAGCGCACCGCCGTCCAGGCCACCGCGCTCATGGAGTTCGCCAGGAGCGGGGTCACCACCGCCCTCTACTGGAACCCGCAGCAGAAGGGCGAGGGGGAGTGCGCCGGGTGCCTCTGGTCGCCCAAGGTGGGCGGCGAGCTGCCCATGGCGGGGCTGCTCAGCGGGTTCACCAAGTGGTTCCCCGCCGGGGTGGAGGTGCAGGAGGTGCAGAGCTCCGACCCCAAGGTGAAGGCGCTGGGCCAGGCCAGCCAGGTCGTGATGGTGAACACCTCCGACCAGGACGTCTCCGCCACCGTCGACGGGCGTCAGGTCACGTTGCGGCCCTACGAGATCAAGTGGTCGGGGCGCGGCGGCGCCTGAGCCCGTGAGCCGCGGCGCGGCCGCTCGTGGCCGCGGAAGGCCGCGCAGCACGCCGCCAGCGCCACGGCGAACACCGGCAACCAGGCCAGCCTGGCCACCACCCAGCCGCCCGAGTCCGGGGCGGTGTGCAGGCCGGGCAGGGCCTGGCCGGAGAGCAGGCCGAGGGCGGTGACGGCGATCATGGCGGTCTGGTGCCAGAGGAAGATCGTGATCGCGGCGAGGTTCGCCAGCGCGACGGCCGCCCAGGCAGCCGGTCGCCGCAGGACCCGGCGCAGCGGGCCGAGCAGCAGCACGGCCGCTCCGCACTGGGCCAGGCCGAAGGTGACGGCGGCGAGGGTGGGCGGGTCCAGGTTGGAGATCTCCGCGCCGGGCACGCCCACCATGGCCGCCGGGTAGCCCGCCCACAGGACGAGCCCGGCGGTGGCGCCCGTCCCGCCGAGCAGCAGCGCCCAGCCGGTCCCGCGCCCCGGCGGGCCGCCGTTCCGGCCCCAGGACAGACCCAGGCAGTAGGGCACCGCCCAGCCCGCCACCACGTTCACGCCGCCGAGCCAGGCGGGGCCGTCCAGGCCGTACCGGACGAGGTCCACCAGCGCGACGACGGCGAGCGGCCACGCCGGGCGCAATCTGGCCGCCAGCGGGGTCGCGGCCGTCAGCACGGCGAGGACCAGCAGGAACCACAGCGGCGACCACACCAGCCTGGCCAGCGAGGTCACGGTGCCCGGCCCCACCCCGGCGGCGAGCATCGCGACCGCGATCACCGCCCACACCGGCACCACGGCGGCCACCGGCCGGAACAGGCGGGCCAGCCGCCGCCCGAGCCACACCCGGTAGCCGGCTCCGGCCCCGCCACGGGCCGCCACCATCCCGCCCACCAGGAAGAAGACCGCCAGCGTCTGGAACAGCCAGGAGACCGGCGCGAGCCCGGGCAGCTCCCGCAGCGGGCTGGCGGCGCGCACGGTGCCGCTGTCGGTCACCAGGGCCGTCACCAGCCAGTGCCCCAGCACCACGCCGAGGATGGACAGCGCGCGCAGCCCGTCCAGCCCGCGGTCGCGATCCGCCGGGGTCGCCTTGCCGACGCGTTCGACCAGGTCACGCATGCGGGGCCCGCCCCGACACGATGGCGGCGACGTTGCGCAGGAACAGGGAGCCCGGCCGCAGGTAGTCGCTGTGGCCGCCGTCGCCCGCCGCGAAGACGCGGGCGCCGGACGACGGGGAGACCGGGTCCAGGCCGAGCCCCACGGTGAGGAACGGCAGCCGGAGCCGCACGTGAGGCACGTTCGCGATCCAGTCCCCGGTGCCGCGGGCGGCCCAGACGGGGGCGGAGGTGCGCAGCGGGCCGCTCGTGCCCGTGCCGGGGGCGCCGTACAGGACGATGTTCGCCACGTCGCCCAGCCCGGCCGCGGCCCGACCGCAGACGACGGCGCCGTAGGAGTGGCACAGCAGCGACACCCTGCCGGGGCCCAGCTCGTGGACGAACGATCGCAGCCCCGGCACGGCCCCGTCCGCGCGGCCGGTGGTCAGGACGGCGGCGCCCAGCGTTCCCGGGGTCCGGTAGCCGAGCCAGGCGACGACGGCGGCCCGGTCGCCCAGCTCCCGCTGGAGCGCCAGCGCGCCGGCGCGCAGCCGCCCGTACGTGCCGAGGCCGGTGTCCGAGCCGGGCACCAGCACGGCCACCCGCGCGGCCCCGGCCAGGTCGCCGAAGACCTCCGCGGAGCGGCCGCCGTCACGCCCGTCGAAGAACAGGAACCGCCGCCCCGGCTCCGCCATCGCGCGCAGCGCCGCGGCCCGGCGCGACTGGCCGTGCCCGGTGGCCATCCGCTCGGCCGCCAGGATGTCCTGGCGGACGGCGGCGTACCGGGCCTCGGTCATACCCCGGGGCGGCCGGTTCGGCGCGGGAGCGGGCACCTCGGAGCCGGACAGGGGCACGACCACGGACGCGGCCAGGACGGCGGTGAACAGTTTCCGGCGCAGCCGGGTGAACGCGGTGGGGCGGGGCGAACGGGTGGACATGCGGCGAACCTACGGATCGCGCCCCGTCGTCGGCGTCCCACCTGGGAGTGGATCCTTGACGTAGCTCTGAAGTACTACGAGGTCACTCCAGCCCGAAGTGCGGCAGGCAGGCCGCCAGGCCGTGGATCTCCACCGGCACCGGGCAGTCGAAGTCCTCGCGGCCGAGCCGGAGCCGCTGCTGCGTCGCCCGCCGCCCGCGGATCGACTGGACCGTCGTCCCGTCGGGCCGGTAGCCGAGCTTGCGCGAGACGCCGAGCGAGGCCGGGTTGTCCAGGAAGGCGCTGGAGACGGCCGTCAGCGCCCCGAGCCCGGCGAACGCCAGGTGCAGCACGGCGGCGCGCATCTCCGTGCCGAGCCCCATGCCCTGGTACGCGCGGCCCAGCCACGAGCCCGTGTGCACCTCGCGGGTGACCGCGAACTCGACCCCCTTGACGTCCTGGGTGCCGATCACCCGGCCCTCGTGGACGACGGCGAAGTTGCAGCACCAGGCGTCAGGCCGCCATCGCGCCATGACCCCGAGGTGGTAGAGCACCACCTTCGCGGGCAGCTCGGCGGCGGGCGCGTCCGTCCAGGGCACGCCGAACGGCATCCGGCCGGGGTCGTGCACGCCCTCCACGGCACGGTCGGCCAGCTCGTCGAGGTCGTCGAAGGTGGGGAGCCGGAGCGTGAGGCGGGGCGTGGTCAGCCGCAGGTCGTGTACGGGCCAGTTGCGCATGCCTGCCCATTGTTCCCGGCCGCGCCGCCCGCCTCACCTGGTTATTTTGGGCCTTCGCCAGTACGTCAGGAAGCGCAGCAGCCACTCCACCGGCCCGTACCGGTGCCCGCCGAGCCACCAGCGGCTGTAGCCGGCCTGGAGCACGAAGATGCCGAGCGCGATCAGCATCTCCAGCGGCGGGCTGACCCGGTCCACGAGCGCCAGGCCGTACCCGGTGAAGATGAGCGAGCAGATCAGCGACTGCGCCAGGTAGTTGGACAGCGCCATCCTGCCGGGCGCCGCCAGCGCCCGCGCCAGCCGCGGCACGTGCGGCAGCACGCGCAGGAACGTGGCCGCGTACGCCGCCGCCAGCAGCGGCGCCGTCACCAGGTCCACCGCCTCGCCCCAGAACTTGTGCACCGAGCCGTTCCAGACCGAGGCCGTGTAGAAGACCGCGCCGCCCAGCCCGACCGTGAACCCGGTCCACTGCAGCGCGCGCAGCGTCCCCGTGTACGCGGACACGTCGCGCAGCGCGCCCAGCTTGCCGACCGCCAGCCCGATCAGGCACGCCGCCAGCACCGCGGGGCCCTGGAAGAAGACCCGCGCCACGATGATCAGCGACAGCTTCCTGAGGTGCTCGGAGACGATCTGCCAGAACACCCCGCCGAGTGCCGAGTTCGACGCGGCGGCCTGCGCCTGACCGTCGGCGACCCGGCCCGACACGTCCAGGCCCGCCGTGGCCAGCAGCGCGAGCAGCACGAAGGCCAGGGCCAGCAGCAACGTGAGCGCGATGGCCAGCAGCACCGCCGTCCTCGGCCGGACCCGGCGGAAGATCAGCAGCGCCAGCCCCACGGCGGCGTACGTCGTCAGGATGTCCCCGGGGAACAGCAGCACGGCGTGCGCCAGCCCGAGCAGGAACAGCCCGGCCAGCCGCCGCAGGAACATCGGCACGAACGGCCGCCCCCGCCGCCCGGCCGAGTCGACCTGCAGCGTGAAGCTGTACCCGAACAGGAACGAGAACAGCAGGTAGAACTTGTTCTCCAGGAACAGCGTCACGAACCACCGCACGCCCCAGTCCAGGGACGAGCCGAACGCGGGCTCCGCCATCCCGGCCATCCGGTAGCCGGAGGCCAGGTAGGCGATGTTCACGACGAGGATGCCCAGCAGGGAGAAACCCCGTAAGGCGTCGACGGAGGCGATTCGCGCTGTGGCGAGGCGTACGTCTGGCCTGGCGGGATGTGTCTCCTGTGTCCTCATCGGAGAGCATCATCCCGCACAAGCTGAGTGTTTCCTGGGAATTCAGTTATTTTGTGCGATATAGATGAATCGCTCGATGATCACTGCTAGCGCCACCGCGAAGGCCGGGATCGCCAGGAACAGCAGGCGCTTGCGGGCCTTCGGCGCCCGGTTCGGGCCGTTCAGCCGGATGATCTCGTACCCGAAGAGCGCGACCCAGGTCACGGCCAGCGCGCCGACACCCACCGGCGTCAACGGCGAGGTGGGGTCGCCACGGCCCTTGTAGGGGTTCGGCTCGGGGATCTCCGTGCCTCTGACGAACGTCTTCCAGGTGTAGAGCGCCGCGTCCTCGTTGGAGTAGACCCGCTTCAGGTCGGGCGACTTGTCCAGCGCCGCCCGGAACTTCTCGCCCCAGTCGGCCGGGAAGCCCTCGTTGAGCTGCAGGTAGCTGACCTGGCCCCGGCTCACCATCAGGTACGAGTTCCTGGACGCCTCCTTCAGCGCCTGCACCGCGTCGGAGATCTGCGCCGGATCCTTGTGCACCAGCGCCTGCAGGTTGAAGCTGACCTTCTCCACGTCCCGCTCGCCCCACGGCAGGGTCGGCGTGACCTCCGGGCCCTCCTTGGGCACCAGGTAGAGCACCCGGGCGCTGGGCTTGTCGTGGTCGTAGACGTAGTGCAGGGCGGCCACCTCGCCGGTGGTGACCCGCTCGAACTTCTCGTTGCCGTACCTGGCCAGCAGGAACGCGAACGCGAACACGACCGCGAAGCACGCCGCCAGCACGATCGAGATCCGCTTGGTCAGCTCGGGGTTGAAGCGCACGTTCCGCTTGCGCAGCGGCACGGTCTCCTCGCGCACGTCCGCGCTGTCGGCCGGCAGGTTCGGGAAGAACGCGTACGCGGCCAGCAGGCAGGCGCCGGGCAGCGCGAACATGTAGATCCGCAGCCCGATCTCGCCGCCGTAGCTCTGCAGCCCCAGCGCCAGCACCGGCACGCACAGCAGGATCAGCGCCGACCGGTCGAACACCCCGCGCCGGAACCGGCGGAAGATGCCCACCGCCGCGCACGCCAGGATCACCGCGAGGATGCCCAGCCGGGCCTGCAGCACCATCGCGTGCGCGGGGTCGGTGCCCTCGATGCGGTCGCCGGTGTTGGTCTGCAGGTTCTGCCAGATGTTGCCCAGGCCGCCGAAGATCGTGTCGATCTGGCTGGCCCAGAAGCCCACCGTCATGTAGCTGATCCAGGCCAGCACCACCAGCCCGAGGAAGAACGGCAGCGCCCAGGTCAGCGTGGTCCGCTTGAAGATCAGGAACGCCGTCACCACGCCCAGCATCATGAACGGCGTGATCTGGTGCGAGGCCACCGACGCCACGAACAGCGCCACCAGCATCATCAGCATGAGCAGCTTGTCGGCCCTGAACGTACCGGTGTTCGCCAGCTCGCCCGGCGTCATCGCGTCCAGCTTGCCGATCAGCTTGCGCAGCCCCTTGGGCGGGATCGGCTTCGTCCGCGTCTCCACCCGTCCGAACCATCTCAGCAGGATCGCCACGAACGCCAGATACAGCGCGAACGTGAAGCCCTGTGGCGAGAAGTAGTCCTGCCCGATCCACTGCACCAGCACGAACAGCAGCGCCGCGAACCACCGCGCCCGCGTGGTCGCCACCACCTGGCGCAGGATCAGCACGAACGGCAGCAGGTAGAGCAGGTTCGACAGCAGCGGCGTCCACTGCAGGATCGGCGTCAGGTCGGTGATCCCGGCGGCCTTCGTCACGAACGCGAACAACGCGAAGAAGCCCGGCCAGCCCATGCGGGCGTCGATGTTGATCGCCGTCTCGCCGGTCCTGCCGATGAACTCCACGAAACCGGCATGGATGTACGCGGTCGGGAAGCGCGGCTCGTCGGCCACCAGCGCGCCCGCGCCGTGCAGGGCGAACGTGATGGCGGCGATCTGGAACAGCAGCAGGAACTTGCGGTCGGTGCTCTGGGTGACCGTGATGAAGAACGACACGATCATGATCAGGATGGCGATGAACGCCGTCGTCGGCAGCGCCGAGATCAGGCCCAGGCCGTCGATGTCGGCCGGATCCACGCCGCGCAGCGGGCCCGGGGGGACCTTGAGGGCGAGGATGTACATGATCAGGCCCTCGAAGACCAGCAGCACGGGCAGCCACGTCGGCGCACTCGCCACCAGCGCCCCGACCCTGCCCCTGAACGTGCGGGGCTTACCGGGCCGCTGCGCTACGGGCGCCTGCGCTGCGGGTGCCTGCCCAGGCGTCGCCTGCCTCGGCGGGGCCTGCTGGAACGCGACCTGCTGCCCCTGCTCGGGCGCCCTCTGCGGCCCCGACGGACCCTGCGGCGCGATCCCGGGCGCGTTACTGGGCGCGGTGCCGGGGGCCGGCTGCACAAGATTCGCCAGCCCCTGCGACCCACCAACCGGCCGCCCTCCACCACCGGGCCCACCGGCACCGGGCGCGCCTGTACCGGGCCCGCCAGCGCCAGGTCCACCGGTGGCCGGCGCGCCGGCACCGGGTCCGCCGGTGGTGGGAGTGCTCGTAGTGGGCGCTCCCGTGGGATGCGCGCTCATGGGCTGCGTCCCGGCGCCGGCGGCTCCGGCGGCCGCCCCTCTCACCGGTGCCGCTCCTGCGGACGGCGCCCCGCTGGGAGGCGTGCTGGTCGGAGTGGCCCCTGCGGAGGGTGCCTTGCCGGGCGCGCCGCTGCTCGGCCGCGCCTCACTCGGGGACGCGCCGGTGCCCTTGGGCGACGTCCCACCGGACGTGCCCTTGGCGGGCGCGCCGGCGGCGGCAGCGCCACCAGCACCAGGTGCGGCGGCAGAGCCGGGCTTAGCGGGAGTAGCGCCGGGCTTCGCAGGCGCGGCGCCTGGCTGACCCTGTCCACCGGCAGGCTGCGCCCCACTGGCGGGCTGGGCACCCGCAGCAGGCCGGGCGCCGGAGACAGGCTGAGCGCCGGTGCCAGGCTTGGTGCCGCTAGCAGGCTGAGCACCCGTGCCGGGCTTCGCGCCGGTGCCGCCCGCAGGCTGGGCGCCAGTGCCGGGCTTGGCGCCGGTGCCGCCCGCAGGCTGAGGCCCGCTGGCGGGCTGGGGCCGGAGGCCGGGGGAGGTGTCGCCGTCGTCCGAGGCTTCGGAGCCTTCGGCCGCCGGTTGCACAGGCATGGAGACCGTGCCGGCCGCCGAGGGGTCGGCGGCAGGGCCGGCCGTGGGCGGATGCCCGATGTGCAGGGGCGCGGGCAGCCGGATGGCCGTCGTGCGTTCCGCCTCCGGCGGGGACTGCTCCTCGCCGCCGGAGGTCTGCGGGGAGTCCTCGGCCGAGCCGGCCTCCTCGCCCGCGGGCGGGAACGTCAGCTTGGGGATGACTCCCGTAGCTTCCGGATCGAAGGGCACGTCTGACTCCTCCTTGTCCCCACGCACGTCCGAGGAGCCCGTGATCCCCGTTTGCATGCCATCGCCGTCCCGTTGCCTCACGTTGACCATCATGAAGCCCCGGACGACCCCTGGGTGACAGTCGACCTACCGCTTTCGTCGAATTTGAGAATTTTACGTAGATTTCCAAAGATCAAAAGTGCGACAAGTACCTCGCTGAAGAGCAATCCGTACCCCACGGCGTTCACCCCGAAGTGAGGGAACAGTGCCACGGTGGACACCAGCACGAGCACCGCCAGCCCGATCTGGACGATCGCCAGCGTCCGCGCCCTGCTCTGCGCCCGCAGCGCGCTCAGGTACACCTCGATCAGCACCCGGGGCAGCACCGCCAGCGCCATCAGCCGCAGCAGCGTCGTGCCCTCCTCGGCGAAGGCCGAGCCGAAGATGGTCAGGATCAGCGGCGCCCCGAGTATCGCCACCGCGATGATCGGAGTGACGATCATGAAGGCGCGCCGCAACGCCCGCCGGCAGTTCTCGGCCAGCCTGGCACGGTCGAAGGAGCCCTCGACGGTCAGCGACACCGCCATGTTCATGGCCAGCAGCTCGATCATGCTGGCCAGCGTGTGCGCCATCGAGAACCGCCCGAACGTGGCCTCGCCCACCTGCGTGGCGACCACCACGGGCACCAGGTAGACGATCGCCAGGATCGACAGCGTGCCGGGGAAGTCGCCGGCCAGGAAGCGGCCGACCTCGCGCAGCTTCGGCGGCTCCTGTACGGGATCGGCCCGCTTGACGTGCCGCGGCACGACGACGCCGAAGATCAGCCAGTTGACCGGGATGAGCGCCAGCGCGGTCGGGATCACCCACGAGACGAAGATCCCGCCGGACGGCAGCGCCCCGGCCACGGCGACCAGGAGCCCCATCTTGACCAGGCCGAAGACCAGGTTGTTCATCGGCACGAACGTGGCCCTGCGCAGCCCGGTCAGCACCACGTCCTGCAGCGTGAACACGGCCCACACCACCACGGACGCCAGGAAGAACAGCCCGGGCCCGAACCCGGCCAGCACCGAGTACGTCTTCCCCCACATGGGCAGCGTCAGCAGGAACCCCAGGGCCGCGACCCCGCCCGTGGCGGCGGCCAGGCCGTACCCGCGCAGGATGAGCTCGGGCGTGCGGCGGCCCGCCACCGGCAGGAACCGGGCCAGCGCGCCCACGAAGCCGAGCGCGGTCAGCGACGCGAACAGCCGCATCGCCGTGATCACGGCCTGCCCGCGGCCGAACTCCTCGGGCGAGTAGAAGTGCGCGGCCAGCAACCAGTAGCCCATGCCGAGCACACCGGTGATCACGGTGTTCACCATGAGCGCGTAACCCTGCAGGAACAGCGGGTTACGCAGGTCGCGCAGCACCTTCCCCCAGAGGCTAGACATTTCCGCGCACCCGCTGCAGCCCGTACCTCGTCCTGCGGACGACCGCGTACCCCTTGGTGAGGATGCGCTCGCGCATGTAGATGAGAGGTACGGCGTTGCCTTCGACGGCGCGCTTGAACATGTTGATGGTCGTGTTCTTGCCGACCGTCAACCGGGGGATGGCGAGCATGTCATGGCGATCGGCGGCGATCGTGTTGCTCACGGCGCAGGCGGCGAAGTATCCGGCCTTGCGCACTTCGCGGCGGACCCTGGCGCTGGAGTACCCGTACGGGTAGGCCATGGTGGCGACCGGCGTGCCGATCTTCTCCTCCAGCAGGCCCTTGTTCCTGCGCAGCTCCTGCCGCAGCTCCTCGGTGCGGAGCTGGTCGAGCTGGGGGTGGCTGTGGCTGTGGCCGCCGATCTCGACGCCGGTCTGCGCGGCCTCGCGGGCCTGGCCCCACGACAGCATGTCGTCGAGGGGCCGGCCCGCCGCGTCCCTGCCCGCGTCGGACACCCAGCCGCTGGTCAGGAAGACCGTGGCCGGGAAGTTGTGTCGTTCCAGCAGCGGCAGCGCGCGGCTGTGGAAGTCGGCGTAGCCGTCGTCGAACGTCACCACGATCGGCTTGTCCGGCAGTGACAGCCCGTTGTTCTTGTTGAACCTGGCCACCAGGTCACCCAGCGTGAGCGGCGTGAAGCCGCTCTCCGCCAGGTAGGCGAGCTGCTCCTCCAGGTCGGAGGGCCGTACGGCGTGCGGCTTGGTCTCGTCGTTGGGCGCGTCGGTGACCGAGTGGTACATCAGGATCGGTACGCGGATCATGATCGTGCCGCCTTCAGCCGTACGGAACCCACGACGTAACCCCAGGTCGTCCAGGCCAGCCCGATCACGATCGCGGCGGCCCTGCCGAGCCCGCCCACGTCGCCGCGCAGGGCCTCACCGACCCCGCGCAGCGCGCCGAGCGGCAGCGTCTTGATCGCGTGCGCGCGCTCGCTGGACAGCCCGTCCTGGGTGCCGACCTCCCGCGTCACCAGGGCCTTCGACAGGCCCTCCGCGTAACACCTGGACCTGAAGTAGGCGAACCGCTCGCGCTGCTTCGACACCTTGTGCCCGATCACCGCGCGCGGCTCGAACAGCATGACCGAGCCCGGCTTGCGCTGGCTCAGCCTGATGCAGAACTCGGTCTCCTCGCACCCGAGAGGGCGCGACTTGCGTCCCTGCACGCTGCGGCCGATGCCGCTGTGGAAGCCGCCCACCTCGGACACGGCGTCACGCAGGAAGGCGGCGTTGCCGCCCATGACGTTGCGGATCGGCGCCCTGACCGCGGGCATGCCGCGGTAGGTGCAGCCGACCGTCCAGTCGAACTCGTACGGGAACCAGCCAGGCCGCCGCCCCGACGCCCAGATGGGGTCGGTACGGCCGCCCACGCCGACGACACCGGTTTCCTGGAAGCCCTCCTCCAAAGCCTCCAGCCACCCGGGGTCGGCGACCGCGTCGTCGTCGAGAAAGGCGACGATCTCACCGTTGGCCGTGGCCACGCCGGTGTTCTTGCCACCGGACAACCCCTGCTCGTGCGTGTTCTCCACCACGATGGCCTGCGGGTACTCGTGCTTCAGCTTGAGGTGCAGGTCGGGGTTGTGGTCGACCACCAGGATCAGCTCGTGTGCCGGGCGCGTCTGGTTCTCGACCGACTCGACTGCCTGCCTGATGTCCTCCCACCGTTCCTCGGTGTAGACGCAGATGACAACAGACGTGTTCACAACGATCCCTTTTTTATGCGACGCCTCGGTCAGCGGCGGGAGTGGCGGCGGGCTCAGGCTGAGGCGGAGTGGGCTGGCGACGCCACTCCTTCAGGATGGTCTTGAGCACGCGGAAGCCATCTCGTACGACGTGCAGGTTGCTTTCGCCGTGGATGCGGTTGCGCTCGTGGCTGGGCACCTCGTGCACCTTCAGCCCGGCCTTGGCCGCGCGCACGTTCATCAGCGTCTCCACCTCGAAGCCGTCGCAGTCGAGGTCGAGCACATCAAGGTGGCGCGCCCAGAAGGCGTTGTAGCCGTAGCAGAGGTCGGTGTACTGGGTGCGGTACATCACGTTCACGATGCCCGTGAGCACCTTGTTGCCAAGACGCCGGTTCAGCGTCAGGTCGTCACTGCCGCCCCCGGCGGCGTAGCGCGAACCCTTGACGAAGTCGGCACCGGTCACCAGCGCGCCCACAAAGTTGATGATCTCGCGGCCGTCGGTCGAGCCGTCGGCGTCGATCATCACGATGATGTCGCTGGTGCACGCGGCGAAGCCCGCGGACAGGGCGTCGCCCTTGCCCTTGCCCGTCTGGGTCACCACTTTGACGTTCGGCCGCAGCCGCTTGGCCACGGCCACCGTGTCGTCGACGGAGTTGCCGTCGACCAGCACGATCTCGTCAACCCACTGCGGGATGGTGGCAAAGACGTGCGGCAGGTTCTCCGCCTCGTTCATCGCCGGCACGACCACGCTGACCGTCGGGGAGATGGCCAGGTGCGGCGTCACCGGGGTGAAGCTCGAGGGCGGCGGCATCGACCGCAGAGGCGAGGAGTGAACCTTGCCGTTGTGCTTGGTTATCTCGGGACTCATGGCGAGGGAAATCCTTCCGGGACCCTGCTCTGCGGGCCGGACGGAACCACCCCCGGGTGCTGCGGGAACGGCGAAGCCGGCGAACGGTGCATCGAAGGGTCCTGTGTGGAGTGTGAGGGTGTTGGTGCTGGTGCCGGGGGGTGTGCTCCGGGATCGCTCAGCGCGCTCCCGTTGGTTCCTGGGTTACTGCGTTGGATGGCTCCTGACGTTGAATCGAGGTGCGCACCCGACCGAAGCCCTTCAGGACACGGTCGGCCGCCTTATAGAGAGACGGCCGATCCATGACAATTGTTCGGGCCTTGTTGAAAGGAGTTCGGCCCATCCAGTGAACGGCCGCGGAGGCGGACGGACGCGAGACGCGGCCTTCGGCGACGTACAGGGTCCCGCTCTTCAGCCAGTCCTTGTACTCCTTGCCGCCCTTGCCCATGTCGACCATGTGCAGACCCGCGTTCGCGGCGGCCTCGGCCATCTGGAGGTGGTGGACGATGCCCGGCGAGTAGCGGGCGTACTCGGTGTCGTAGGCGGGGAACCACCCTACAAGCGTGGTCGCCGTCCGAAGGCCGAAATGCCCGGCAACTGGTACGTCACCGGCATAAAGCATGGTCAGGACACCCGCGAAGTCCGATGAGTTCTCGGCATGCATCATGTCCGTCAATTCGACGATCCACGGCTGGGCGAACCTGTCCACCCGGCCAGTTCTCTGGTACTGGTCGGACTTCCAGGCGAGCAGCGTGCGCAGCACCTCGGGGTCGGCCGAGGCCCACTCCAGGCGCAGGTCGCCCTGCTCCCGCCCCATCTTGCGTTCCTTGTAGCGGACGGTCTTGAGATTCTTCGGCGAGTTGGCCTTGACCTGCTCGATCCAGGCCTCGAAGCCCGCGGTGAAGTCCATGACCGGCGCGGGCCGGACGTCCGACTCGTACTCGGCGAACGTCGGCTGCCCCGCCACCAGGTGGTCGAAGTCGAAGACGCTGAGCTTGCAGGCGCGCAGCAGTGCCTTGGCGTCGAGCTTCAGCTCGGGGACCGAGATCAGGCCGTGACACGTGGTGAGGAATCCGCCGAGCGGCTTGCCGATGCCGAAGCTGTGCCGCTCGTAGGGGAAGAACCCCTGGATGCCCCTCCCGTCGGAGATGACCGCCACCCTCACGTAGTCGCGCAAGCGGTCCATCGCCACGGCGAACTCGACCGACAGGAACGGGTTGTCCAGACTGCGGTCGGCCTTCTGCAGCTCACGCCATCGGGCCCGCTCGGAGTCCCCGAGCTCTCCCGGCCGGACTACCTGGATGTTCACCTTGCCCTGGCCCCCTGTTCGGTCTGCATGCTCTTCCCCCGGTACAACACCCGAAGCACGTACATGAACCCTCCGAGCACGGCGACCGTCGCGACACCGGCTCGGGGCGACCACGCGTTGAAGAGCAGCATGGCCTCGGCGAGGAGCACGTTGAGTACGAGACTCGCCGCGGCTCCTACGGATAGCGCGGCGAGGGGGTCACGATCACGCAACAGTCCCACCACTGCCGCTCCTGGCACGACCAGAAGGAACAAGGAGATCAGGAACGGGCGCAGCGGTGTCTCGATATCGAACAGCGCGATGACCGCTCCCGCGATGCAGGCGAGCGCGACCAGCCAGGCCAGCGCTCTGCGGTGCTGCTTGAGCATCTCCTGTCTCTCTCCTGCTCTTGCTGGTTGTTGCGCGATTGATCGCATTCATGGGACCAATCCACGCTATGACACGTCAATGCCGACGCTTGGCGACGCGCTCCGGTTTACAGGCATGCCGAGGTTTCTCGTGTGACCTTCGACACACGGTCAAGAGATCGGCATGCCCCGGCGCGGTCCCCAAGCACACCAGAATGCCCTATGTAGCCTAGGGTTCACGAGTCAGGGTCCGATTTATATACGTTTGTCGTGTTAAAACTGTGAGTTACTGTGACTCCGCGTCCGGCTCCTCCACGGGTTCGCGGGCCGAGGTGGTGGCGACGCCGGCACTCGGCGACTCGGTCGGCTCCTCGGTGGCCGGCGGGGGGTCGGTCGGCTGCTCGGGGGAGTCGTCGCCCTGCCAGGACAGGGAGCACGTGGCGGTGCCGCCGTTCGAGGTGAAGGTGATGCGGCCGCTGCCGGAGGCGTTCGGCTCGACGACCGTCACCACCACCGTGGCCGAGGCGCCCGTCCGCACCGAACCGCTCGCCGGGTGCACGTCGAGGCCCTGCGAGGCCGTCGCCACCCAGGAGACGGCGGCGTTGCGCGCGCCGAGCCCGATGCGTGCGACGCCGACGATCGCCTGCGGGCACGTGACCCGCAGCCGGGCGTCCGGCGCGGGCCTGCGCCGCGACGCCGTGGGCGCGGGCGCCTGCCTGCTGCTCCTGCGCGGGGCGGCCGCCGGCGGCGTGATCCGGGGCGAGGTGATCCTGGGCGACGGGGTACGGCTCGGGCTCGGCGACGGGGTCGAACTGGGCTCCTCCTCGATCACCGGCTCCGGCGTGGGGTCCTCCTCCAGGGAGGTGCTGGGGGAGGGGACAGGCCGCAGCGTGGTCGTCCCCGAGCTGCCGGCGCCGTTCAGCACCACGACCGTGCCCGTAGCGGCCAGCAGGCACGCGCCCGCCAGCATGAGCGGCGCCAGCCGCCGCGGCCGCCGGCGCGAGCGGCGGTCGGCCGGCACCGGGAACCCCGACCGGTCGAAGCTTTCACCCCGGTCCGTGATCAGGACGCGGGTGTCGTCCAGCTCGGGCTTGACGCAGGTGTCGATCACCCGGCGGCGCAGCGAGATCGGCGGATGGGAGACCGGCACCAGGTCGAGCAGCTTCGCCGCCGACACCTTGCGGCGCCTGCCCTCGGTGCACACCTCGCACCCGCCGATGTGCCCGGACAACCGGCGCCGCAGCAGCGGGGTGAGCGGCCCCTCCCAGGAGTCCAGCATCGCCGACAGGTCGGGGCAGTGCGCCCGCCCGGTCCTGGCCAGCAGCACGGCCGCGGCGGCGATCTCCAGATGGTCGCGGGCCCGGCCCAGCCTGGCGGCCGACTGCCTGGAGGTCAGCCCGAGCACCGCGCCGACCTCCGCCGGGGTCAGGCCGTGGCGCAGCGACAGCTTCAGCACCTCGCGCTGGCCGCCGCTCAGCTCGCCCAGCGCCTCGTGGACCAGGTCGGCCAGCTCCCGGTCGCCGTGCTCGCCGAGCTCAGGCAGCTCGGGCAGCGGCATGCCGCCCGACGGGGTGCCGGGGCGGCGTGCCATCCTGGCCCGTACCTGGAACCTGGTCAGCGCGTACAGCCAGGCGCGCAGCCGGCCGGGCTCCCTGAGCCTGGCCACGCAGCCCTGCGCGGTGACCAGCGCGTCGTGTACGGAGTCGGACGCCACGTCGCTCCGGCCCGACAGGGAGTACGCGTAGTCGTGCAGCCGTTCGGCGTAGGAGTCGTAGAGCGTGGCGGTAGCGGCGGTCTCCGCGCGCCGCAGAGCTTCGACCAGCTCCTGATCGCCCGCACGATCGACGGTCGGCCATCCAGGCACGGATTTCCCTCCCCGCAGGTAGGACGCTCACTCAAGCCCCACGCGGAGAGGACGCCGCCTCGATCGGCCAGGTTCGCCCGCCATGCCCAACGAGCATGGCGGGCCCGGTGCTGTCAGCCGTCGCAGTTCGGCATGCAGAGGCGTCGCTCCATGCCCTGCAGGAAGAAGTCGCGGACCTGGAGGATGTTCTCGGCGATGTACGCCTCGCCGCCCGTGGCCTTGGCCACCGCCTCCATCTGCGACTTGCCCTTCTTGGCGTCGGGGCCGAACGCGATCAGCAGGATGGTGAGCGGCCGCTTCGGGTTGTAGGTCTTCTTCAGGAACTCCAGGAGCTCGGCGTTCTTGACGCCGCCGTCCGGATCGTCGTTGCCCGCGCCGTCGGTGAGGATCAGGAGGGTGTTGACCTTGTCCTCCTGGAACGTCTTGGTCAGCTCCGTGTAGGCCGCCTTGATCGTGTCGTTCAGGCCGGTGTCGCCGGTGGACTTGGCCTGGAGCGTGGCGAACGTCCTGACCAGCATCTCCTTGCGCGTCGCCCCGTCGATCGACTCGCTGAGCGGCCCGACCGAGACGAGCTCCTTCCAGTCCTTGTCCTGCCCGTCCAGGTGTGTGGAGAACGACCACAGGCCCATCTCGGAGCCCGGGGGGAAGAGCCCCAGGCCCTCGGTGGCGATCCGGTTGATGGCCTGCATGCGGGTCATGTTCGTGCCGGGCACGGGCAGCGCCATCGTGCCGGAGACGTCGAGCAGGGTGAGCAGGCGGGTGCCGAGGTTCAGCCGGGTCCAGGTCTGCACCATGCGGGCCACGGTCGCCCCGTCCGGCGGGTCCAGCGCGGCCGGGGTCTCGGGGGTGAAGCCCTTGTCCTCGGTCAGCGCGTCGCCCGCCTTGCCGTCGGTGCTGCGGAAGCCGGCGTCACGCAGGGTCTTCTTGGCCGACTCGGTGGTCAGGGCCTGCTTGAAGTCGGCCGCGGCCTTCTGCACCTGGGGGTCCTTGGTCAGGATCGTGACCGGGTAGTCCAGGCTGAGCGTGCCCTCCTTGGGGTAGAGGGCGACGACCGGCGACTCGGGCTTCTTCGTGTTGTGCGCGTAGATGGCCTGCTCGGAGGTGACGCCGACCGGCACCCTGCTGCCCGACTTGACGGTGAGGCTGGCCAGCAGCGCGGTCGAGTCGGAGGCGAGCTGGCCCGACAGCTCCTTCAGCGCGCCGACCAGGGCCTTGTCCTGCTTGGCCTCCCTGGCGGTGCCGGCCGCGGCCAGCAGGGCCGCCAGGCCCGCCGAGTTCTTCTGCGGGTCGAGGGCGAGCACCCGCACCTTCCTGCCGGGGCCGTCCACGTTGGCCACGTTCGCCGCCGAGATCATGGAGACCCAGCTCGGCTGGAGCGTGCCGGACAGCTTGGCCGCGGCCGACTTGGCCGCCGCCAGCACCACGGGGGAGGTCGCGATCGACCCCTCCACCTGCGGCAGCGCGTCTCCGGCCCCGGTACTGCGGATGCTCTCCATGAGCAGGCTGGAGTCGGCCACCCAGAAGTCGGCGCCGGTCTTGCCCGCCGCCAGCGCGTTCGCCGTCCTGGCCGCCGCCTCCTTGGCCACCGTCACCTCGACGCACTTGGTGTCGATCGAGTGCAGGGCCTTGTTGTAGTTGCCGGCGATCTTGTTCAGGGCCGGCTGGATGTCGGGGGTGGCGACCACGCGCAGCGGCAGCTTGCCGCCCGAGCAGTCGTGGTCCCGGTTGAAGATGACGAACGCGGCCACGCCGAGGAGCACGGCCAGGGCGACGGCTCCGGCGAGCGGTACGAGCACTCTGCCGCGACCGCGCCGGGCTCGCCTGCGCGGTGGTGGTGGTTCGCTGGCCCTGTATCCGCCGTCGAGATCGTCTGTGCGGTGTCGCCCCACGATGTCCTCTTAGGTGTTCTCGTGACCTTCCGGAGACCCTAGCGGGAGATGCTCCGCAATACTTCGGGAACGATACTCGGTGCGGTCTATGTGGCAAAACCGCCCTTTTGGTGCGACGATTACCTGGTGTGGCCGCGAAGTGCGGTGAGCGTGATGGTGATCTTCTGTCAATGGCAGCAGTCGTGACCGTGCCAGGCGCGCCCGCCCTCCCGTACGGCGACGGCCGCCAGCAGCACCGCGACCAGCGGATCCACCCACCACCAGCCGACCGTGTTGAGCCACAACCCGGCCAGCACCCCCGCCGCCATCGCGGCGCAGATGAGATTCTGCGTGCCCTCGCCCGAGGTCGCCGCCGAGGCCAGCCGTGCCCCGAGCCTGCGCTTGGCCACCCCCAGCACCGGCATGCTGACCAGGCTGAACGTCGTCACCACGATCCCCAGCACGCTCGGTGCGGCCCGGTGCCCCGCGTCCAGGTCGTGCGCGACGTGAATCACGAGATACGGCGCCAGCAGCCAGAAGCTCACCGCCACCGCCTTCCTGGCGGTGCTCTCCGCGCTCGGCGACAACGTGCGCGCCCCGGTGAACCGCCACACCACGATCAGGCTGGCCGCCGCCTCCACGAACGCCGCCAGCCCCCACCCGATCAGCGCCACCGAGTGCGCCGCCAGGCCCGCGGCCAGGCCGAGCGTGCTCTCCACGCCCAGCCAGGCCAGCGTCGCCACGGAGAGCGAGCGCGCGGTGCGCGCGTCACGCAACCATTCGGCTGACGCGGCCGGATGCTCCTGAATCCGCTGATCAGGCACCATGAACCCCCGAACTCCCGGCTATCCGGCCGTCGACAGCGATACGTAAGGTACCCACTACCACCCGTGACCTCGTAGTACGCCGGCAAAGCAAGGTCAAATTCGGGCCGCATAATGATCGCTGGGGGATGTCCACGAGGGGGAGACGCCGTGCCGTTCACGCCCAGCCATGTCGCCGCCGTGCTGCCGATGATCGGCTCGCGGCGGATCCGCAGGTTCGTCGACCCGTGGGCGCTCGCGCTGGGGGCCATGGTGCCCGACCTGCCGGTCTTCCTGCCGTTCATGCCGGACTACACCGACACGCACTCGTGGGTGGGCGTGATCACGATCGACCCGCTCGCGGTCCTGATCCTGCTGCCGCTCTTCCACGCCGTCCTGCGCGACCCCCTGATCGCCCTGCTCCCGCCCGGCCTGGCCGGACGCGCGGCGCTGCTCGTGCCCGACCGGCTGCGCCTGCTCCCGATGCTGGCCGGCGCCGTGATCGGCGCCGCCACCCACGTGTTCTGGGACTCCTTCACCCACTCCACCGGCCCCGCCGAGTGGGGCGCGTGGCTGTCGGTGTCCGTCTTCGGGGTGATCAGGCTCTTCCGCCTCCTGCAGTACGGCTCCTCCGCGATCGGCCTGGCCGTGGTGGTGTGGTGGGGCTGGCGCGGGCTGTCCCGGCTGGCGGCGGCGCCCGTACCGGAGCGGTTGCGCATGACCGGCCGCGCCCGCTGGGCCGTGCTGGCGGCGGCCGGCGCCGGCGTTCTGGCCGGCGCCCTGTTCTGGCCCTTGATCGACGAGCCCAACCCGAAGTTCGGCCTCGCCGCCGTGATCACCAAGACCGGCGCGGGCACGGTGATCGGCCTGGCCGCGGTCCTCCTCTGCTACGCCGTGGTCTGGCAGGTCAGGCGGCGCGTGGCAGTATCGGAAGGTGCTTGAGTACGTCACCGACGCCGCCGACCCCCGCCTGTCCGACTACACCCGGCTCAGGGACGTCGAACTGCGCAAGAGCCTCGAAGCCGAGCGCGGCCTCTTCCTCGCCGAGGGCGAGAAGGTCATCAGGCGGGCCATCGGCGCCGGCTACCCCATCCGCTCGGTCCTGACCACCCGCCGCTGGCTGGCCTCGCTGGAGGACGTCCTCGGCGAGGCCACCGTCTACGTCGTGAGCGACGAGATCATGTCGGGCATCGCGGGCTTCCAGGTGCACAGGGGAGCGCTGGCCTCGATGGAGCGCCTGCCGCTGCCGCCCATGGAAGCCTTGCTGAAGAGCGGTACCGGCCGCCTCCTGGTCCTGGAGGACCTGGTCGACCACAGCAACGTCGGCGCCATCTTCAGGTCGGCGGCGGCACTCGGGGTGGACGCGATCATCCTGTCCCCCCGGTGCGCCGATCCCCTGTACCGGCGGGCGGTGAAGGTCTCGATGGGCGCGGTCTTCTCGATCCCGTACGCGCGGATGGACGACTGGTTCACCGGCCTCGACCGGCTCCGCGCCGCCGGCTACCGCACCCTGGCCCTCACCCCCGACCAGAGCGCCGCCCCCATCGACGGCGTCGACCCGGGCGACCGGGTGGCGCTGCTGCTCGGGGCGGAGGGCGACGGCCTGTCGTCCCACTGGCTGCAGGAGGCGGACCAGGCGGTGTGCATCCCGATGAGCGCGCAGGCCATGGCCGCCGGGGTGGACTCGCTGAACGTGGTGGCCGCCGCGGCCATCGCCTGCCACGGTCTGATGCGCCGGGCCGGGTGATCGGGGTTTAGGCGGCTGGCTCGGGGCATTGGCAGACACCACGTCACGGTAAGGAGATGCCATGCAACCGGTAGAGAAAGCCACGTCGCTGGGGATGGGCCTGCTGGGCGGCGCGCTGGCGTCCGCGCTGTTCAAGCGGGCCTGGAAGCTGGCGTCCGGTCAGGACGACGCCCCGGACGCCGACGACCTCGAACGCGGCTGGACCGAGGTGCTCGTCGCCGCGGCCCTGCAGGGAGCGATCTTCGGGCTGGTCAAGGCCGCCGTGCACCGCGCCGGCGCGCAGACCTTCCAGCACCGGGGCCGCTGAGGCGGGCGGGCGCCGTCACTGCTGGTCGTCCGTGAGCCAGTCGGGGTGGCCGTCGAAGTCGTGGATCACCGGGCGGCAGTCGACGGGGGCGTCGGCTCCGGCGGCCCTGACGTGCCGCTCCAGCGTCGGGACCTGCTCGTCCGTCGTGATGAGGGTGAGCTGCCAGGCGAGCTCATCGCGGAGTACGGCCTGGCCGGGGGCTTCCGCGATGTCGATCGACGTGGCCAGGCCCGCGAGGAGGATGCCGTGCGCCAGCTCGGCCGCCCTCTCGTGACTCCCGATCGTCATGCGGATCTCGACGAATTCCGCCATGGGGTTGTCCTTTGTGGAGGGGTGTGGGCCTCACCCTACCTGCGGAAACGAGTGAGAGGCCGGATTTCGCGGGGGATTTCCCGGTTGGTTCGGGTCGCGGGTGCTGGTGCGCAGGTCAGGGGCGTTGTGGCCGTTCTCGTACGGACCCGGCCGGCTGGATCCGGTGTGCCGGGGCGCCCGATGATGCAGAATGTGAGCGATCGATTACAGAAACACGTGCAGCGGGGGCTCCATGAACGTGGCCTGGATCATCGCGTTGACCGCCACGGCGGGATCCTTGAGTGCCGGGGGTGCACCGGCGCCCGCCGCGCTGAGCTGTGCCGTCGCCACTCCCGCGGCGCGGCCGCTGGTGTTCGAGCCCAAGGTCGGGCTCACGCCTCGCCCGGTCCAGGCGCGCGGGCACCTGGAGCTCACCGGATGCACCTCGCCCGACGGCACGGCCACGTTCCTGCGCTCCGGGTGGGGCAGCGTACGGGCCACCGCCCGGGCGTCCTGCACCAGCGCCCGCCAGGTGCGCGGCAGCGCGGTGATCACCTGGTTCGGGGCGAACGGGCGCCCCGTCGGCACCTCGAGGCTACGGGTCAGAGCCGACCGGCTCGTGGCCCAGCGCCCCGCCGACACGCTGCTCACCGGCAGCGTGTCGGCGGGATGGCTGGCCAAGGAGCGGGTCAGGGGCGGCATCAGCCCCGCCACGGCCCTCCTCGGCTGCGCCACCCAGGGCATGGCCACCCTCCCGGGAAGCGGCCGCATCGTGTTCGGCTGACATCGTGTTCGGCTGACCTGCGGACACGCGCGGCCTCGTCAGGCGAGGCCGATCTGGTCGCCCGCGTAGTCCAGCAGCTTCTCGGCCGTGGAGAAGCGGCGCTCGTTGCCGTCGTCCAGCAGCACGCCCACGACCTGGAGCCCGTTGCGCTCGGCGGCGAACAGCAGGCAGTACCCGGCCGCGTCCGTGTAGCCGGTCTTCACGCCCAGCACGTCGTCGGCCCGCGTGAGCAGCTTGTTCGTGTTCCGCCAGGTGTGCGCCCGGTGCACCTTGGTCTTGGTCACCTTGTGCGCCTTGCTCCCGACCACGGTGGTGAACACGCTGCTCCGCAACGCGAGCTGCGCCAGCCTGGCCTGGTCGACGGCCGTGGAGTAACCGCCGGCCGGGGTGGGCATGCCGTCGGCGTTCGTGTAGCGGGTGTCGGTGAGGCCGAGTGCGCGGGCCGTGCGGTTCATCTTGGCGATGAACGCCGGCTTGCCGGGCCCGTAGTGGCGGGCCAGGGCGTTGGCCGCGTCGGCGCCGGAGGGCAGCATGAGCGCGTACAGCAGGTCCCTGGTCGTGAAGCGCTCGCCCTTGCGCAGTCCCGCCGTGGCGGCGCCGCCCCTGGCGGCGTACTTGACGTCGGTCTCGGTGATCGTGATCGTGTCGGTCAGCCGGCCCTCGCTGAGCACGACGTACGCGGTCATGATCTTGACCAGGCTGGCCACCGGCACCCGCTTCGTCTCCCGCTTGCCGAAGTGGATCGTTCCTGCGGAGTCGATGACGTACGCCGCCTTGGCCCCCACGGTCGGCTCGTCGGCGGCCATGGCGGGGGAAGAGACCCCCACGAGCAAGGCGATCACGACAGAGCCCATCAAACGCCCAATACGCATGCCCATCATGTTGACAGAGCCGGACGCGCCATTTGCCTGACTGGGCCACGTGCCGCCCTCAGATGGGGGTAAATCATTGATAGATCCGATATGGCGGGGGGCGACGGCCATGGCAGGAAGATTCATCATCAGCGAGGACGGGCAGGGTGGCTACCGCTTCGCGCTCGTCGCGAACAACGGGCAGACGCTGGCGGTCGGCGAGGGTTTCCCGAACAAGCCGGCCTGCGTGAACGGCATCGAGACCGTACGCAGGAACGCCCCCGACGCGCCCATCGACGACCGGAGCGGCCCGCAAGCACCGCCGGACGCGGACTGACAGCCGCTCGTCCACCACCGGGCGCGAACCGGTCAGGAATCGAGAAGCGACCCTCGCCGGAACCCGCCTAACCTGCAGATACATCGTTCGCCGGGCATTCGTGGCCCGGCGCCGCACCCCGGGCCGGACCGGCCCCCGACTGCAGGAGTGAACCATGGCGGACTCTTCCACCACCCAGGGCATCAAGACCGTGCTGCACCCCGTATCCGACCTCGAGGCGGCCAAGGCGGTCTACACCGCGCTCCTCGGCTTCCCGCCCCAGACCGACGAGTCCTACTATGTCGGGTTCGAGGCCGAGGGTCAGCACATCGGGCTGGTACCGGGCGGCGCGGCGCAGGGCATGGCCGCGCCGGTGGCGTACTGGCAGGTCGAGGACATCGAGGCCAAGCTGGCCGAGGTGACCGCCGCGGGCGCCACGGTCAAGGACAAGCCGCGGGAGGTGGGCGGCGGCCGCGTGGTGGCCACCTTCACCGACCCCGACGGCAACGTCCTCGGCGTGCTCCAGGACCGCTGAGCACCGACGGAGCCCGTGAAAGCGGCCCGCCTCCCCGGCCGGGCCCGATGGATGGAGACACGATGAGCATGGATGCGACCACGGACACCCCACCGGCCACGCCGCACGTTGCCGACAGCCACGGCTTGATCCGCGTGCACGGCGCGCGCGAGAACAACCTCAAGGACGTCAGCATCGAGATCCCGAAGCGCAGGCTGACCGTGTTCACCGGCGTGTCCGGTTCGGGCAAGAGCTCGCTGGTGTTCAACACCATCGCCGCCGAGTCGCAGCGGATGATCAACGAGACGTACAGCGCCTTCGTCCAGGGCTTCATGCCGACGCTGGCGCGGCCCGAGGTCGACGTGCTCGACGGGCTGACGACCGCGATCATCGTCGACCAGCAGCGGATGGGCGCCGACCCGCGCTCCACGGTCGGCACCGCCACCGACGCCAACGCGATGCTGCGCATCCTGTTCAGCCGGCTCGGCCAGCCGCACATCGGCTCGCCCAACGCGTTCTCCTTCAACGTCCCGACGGTACGGGCCAGCGGCGCGATCACCGTCGAGCGCGGCAACAAGAAGGCGGAGCGGGCGACGTACACGCGGCTGGGCGGCATGTGCCCGCGCTGCGAGGGGCGCGGCACGGTCTCCGACATCGACCTCACCCAGCTCTACGACGACTCCAAGTCGATCGCGGAGGGCGCGTTCACCATCCCCGGCTGGAAGTCGGACAGCTGGTGGACGGTACGGACCTACGCCGCGTCGGGCTTCCTCGACCCGAACAAGCCCATCCGCGACTTCACCAAGCAGGAGATGCAGGACTTCCTGTACCGGGAGCCGACCAAGGTGAAGGTCGAAGGCTCGAACCTCACCTACGAGGGGCTGATCCCGAGGATCCAGAAGTCGTTCCTGTCCAAGGACCGCGAGGGGATGCAGCCGCACATCCGCGAGTTCGTGGACCGGGCGGTCACGTTCATGACCTGCCCCGAGTGCGAGGGCACGCGGCTCAGCGAGGCGGCCAGGTCGTCGCGGATCGCCGGGATCAACATCGCCGACGCCTGCGCCATGCAGATCAGCGACCTGGTCGGCTGGGTCCGCGGTCTGGAGGAGCCGTCGGTGCGGCCGCTGCTCACCGCGCTGCTGCGGACGCTCGAGTCGTTCGTGGAGATCGGGCTCGGCTACCTGTCGCTCGACCGGCCCGCCGGCACGCTGTCGGGCGGCGAGGCCCAGCGCACCAAGATGATCAGGCACCTCGGCTCCTCGCTCACCGACGTCACCTACGTCTTCGACGAGCCCACCGCCGGCCTGCACCCCCACGACATCCAGCGCATGAACGACCTGCTGCTGCGACTGCGGGACAAGGGCAACACGGTGCTGGTCGTCGAGCACAAGCCGGAGGTGATCGCGATCGCCGACCACGTCGTCGACCTCGGCCCCGGCGCCGGCGCGGCAGGCGGCACCGTCTGCTTCGAAGGCACCGTCGAGAAGCTCCGCGCCGCCGGCACCATCACCGGACGCCACCTCGACGACCGGGCCGCGCTGAAGCAGGCGGTGCGCAAGCCCACCGGCACGCTGGAGATCCGCGGCGCGACCACGCACAACCTCCAGGACGTGGACGTGGACATCCCGCTCGGGGTGCTCGCCGTCATCACCGGGGTCGCCGGCTCGGGCAAGAGCTCGCTCGTGCACGGGTCCATCCCCAAGGGGGCGGGCGTGGTGTCGGTCGACCAGAGCCCGATCCGGGGCTCCCGGCGGAGCAACCCGGCCACGTACACGGGGCTGCTGGAGCCGATCCGCAAGGCGTTCGCCAAGGCCAACGGCGTCAAGCCGGCGCTGTTCAGCGCCAACTCCGAGGGCGCCTGCCCCGCCTGCAACGGCGCCGGCGTCGTCTACACGGACCTGGGGATCATGGCCAGCGTGTCCAGCACCTGCGAGGAGTGCGAGGGCAGGCGGTTCCAGGCGGCGGTGCTCGACTACAAGCTCGGCGGGCGCAGCATCGCCGAGGTGCTGGCGATGCCGGTGACGGAGGCCGAGGAGTTCTTCGGCGCGGGCGAGGCCCGTACGCCGGCCGCGCACGCCATCCTCGAACGGCTCGCCGACGTCGGGCTCGGCTACCTCACCATCGGCCAGCCGCTGACCACGCTGTCGGGCGGCGAGCGGCAGCGGCTCAAGCTGGCCACCCACATGGCCGACAAGGGCGGCGTCTACGTCCTCGACGAGCCGACGAACGGGTTGCACCTGGCCGATGTGGAGCAGTTGCTCGGGTTGCTGGATCGGCTCGTGGACGCCGGGAAGTCGGTCATCGTGATCGAGCATCACCAGGCGGTCATGGCGCATGCCGACTGGATCATCGACCTGGGGCCCGGTGCGGGGCACGACGGCGGCCGGATCGTCTTCGAGGGCACCCCGGCCGATCTGGTGAACGCCCGCTCCACCCTGACGGGGCAGCACCTGGCCGACTACATCGCCACCTGACCGGGCGCCCGCCCCTTCCCCACCGCACGCGGCGGGGTCCCTTGGGGATGGGAGGGGGCGGCAACACCCGTTACGTGTGGCGGGACGGGCGGGGCGTCAGGAGGTCAGGGCCTTGTCGTCGGTGGCGCGCCGGCGCTTCAGCCGGCGCCGGATCACGAGCCAGCCGACGAGCCCGACCACGACCACGGCCACGACGGCTGCCGTGACAGGCGACCGCCTGGCCAGCTCCAGCCACCCGAACACCGCCGCCGTGCCACCGAACCACCACAACGGTGCCCACGTCAGGCACCCCAGGGCGCTGGCGACGACGTACCAGGGGTAGGACACGCGCAGCGCCCCCGCCACCCACGGCAGCGTGTGCCGCAGCATCGGCACCCAGAAGCAGCCGTAGACGGCCAGCGCCCCCCACCGCTCGACGACGCTCTCGATCTTCTGGATCCGCTCGCGCCCCACCTTGACGCCGACGCGCGAGTCGTACAGCTTCTCGCCGAGCCTGCGCCCGACCCAGTAGTACACCTGGAACGCCCCGAACAGCGCCAGGATCAGGACGGCTCCCACGAGCCAGTACGGCAGCCCCAGCCAGAACGGCTCGGTCGGCGCGGGGACGGCGATCGCTGCATGCCACATGTCCGGCCCACCACCCCTCCACAAACCTTAGGCCAGGCTTACCTTACCCCTCGGGTGCAAGCGATGGCCACACCGGGTTGCAAGGCTCCCGCAAAGGGTGCAACCGGCCGACAACCAGCGCTCAACCACCCCGGCCCACTCTAGGGGTGAGCCAAGAGGGGTGTTGAAGATGCCGACGAGAAGCGCAGCCGTCCTGACCAGCGGGACCGCCAACGCAGCCAAGCTGTTCGTGGCGGCCCTGGCGTTCACCAGCGCGTACGTCGGCTTCTCCGCCTACAGTAACGCCAGCTCCACACCCCAGCCCGCCACCCCGGTCACCCTGTCGGCCCGCGAGCTGCCCGTCACCGCCCCGGCCGAGGAGCTCGCCACGGCGGGCAAGGTGACCGTGAGCGTGCTGACCGACGGCGGCCCCGGCTGCGCCAAGTCGTACGTCGCCCGCAGCCTCGTGGTCAACCCGGGCCCGGACGCGGCCGTCTCCTACCGCTGGAGGCTGGCCCGCTGGAGCCCGTCGGCCAGGGAGTGGCGCACGTACCTGGCCGACCACGACGGTTTCGCCGCCCCCGAGCGCACGGTCGAGTGGCGCCCCCGGGTCTCGGGGAACCCGGGCTGGTACCGCGTCGAGCTGACGGTCGAGGGCGCCGACCCGATCGCGAGCGACCGCTTCCAGGCGAGCTGCTGACCGATCACGAGCGAGCGGCCCACCGGCTGATCAGGGGCGGCCGTTCCCGAGCGAGCTGCCCACCGACTGGCGCGCCGCCTCCACCCAGCGAGGCACGCCCACCCGCTCGGCCACCTCCAGAGCCTTCTCGTAGTGCTCCCGCGCGGCATCAGGCTGCCCCAGCCGGATGGCCAGGTCGCCGAGCGTCAGCGCCACCGGCCACAGCGCCACCACGCCGGTGCCCGCGCCCGCCACCCGGTCGGCGAACGGCTTGAGCTTGTCGTAGCAGTCGACCATCCGCTCCCGGTCGTCGAGCAGCATCCCGGCCAGCGCCCGCCAGGTCATCGCCAGCTCGTACAGGAAGTCGGGCCGCACCGGCGGCCGGGTCGCGGCCACGGCCCTGGCGTCCTTCTGGTGCCCGGCCGAGGCCAGGGCCAGCGCGTACGCGTCGAGCGTCCACTTGGCGCCCCGCATGTGCGCCTCGGCCAGCGGGTCGACCATGTCGGCCGCCCGCCCGGCCACCAGGTGCAGGCAGAACCTCGTGATCAGCGGCAGGTCCTGGCGGCCCTCCAGCATGCCCGCCCGCGCGGTCATCCTGGCCGCCTCGCCGTAGGCACGCTCGGCGCCCTCGTAGTCGCCGGCGATCATCATCCGCTGGCCCCGGTACCAGACGACGACCGCGGCGGGCGCCGACAGGTCGTACTGCTTGGCCAGGCGGTCGGCAGCGGCCGCGTGCTCGTCGGCCACGGTGAACTCGCCGCGGGCCGCCGCGCACTCCAGCAGCACCAGGTGGGCCAGCGCCTGCGTGGCCATCTGGCCCGAGCGCTGGGCGACCTCCAGCAGCTCCCTGCCGATGCTCTCGCGGGAGTCGACCGCGGGGATGTCGTACGACTGCCGCAGCCGCCCGCTCAGCGCCGCCGCGATCAGCGCGGGATCGCCGCTCTGCCGGGCCAGCTCCAGCGCCTCCAGCGACGCCTGGCGCCCCCGCTCCGGCGAGGAGGAGCCCTCCAGCTCCAGGGCCAGCGTGGTCAGCAGGCTCGCCCGCAGCCGCTGCTCGCCCGCCGGCAGCTCCATGAGCGCCTTCTCGGTGACGTCCACGATCTCCCACGCGGTGCGGGTGAAGTCGCGCGCCATGCCCTTGTGCGGCACGGCCAGCGACGCCGCCACCTTCGCGGTGATCTCCAGGTCGCCCAGCGGCAGCGCGGCGTCCATGGCCTGGCGCCGCAGCAGCCGCGCGGCGTGCATGTCGCCGCACAGCGCCAGGGCCCTGATCTGGCGCAGCATCAGCCGCAGGCGTTCCTTGGCCCGCTCGGGCCGCTGCTCGCCGCTCTGCTCGTCGCTGCGGGAACGGTCGAACGCGGCGATGGCCTGCTCCCACAGCGAGGCCGCCTCGCGGTGCGCGAAGCGCCGCTCGGCCTGCTCGGCCGCCAGGCCCGCGTAGTGGACCGCCTTGTCGGCGGCGTCGGCCAGGAAGTAGTGGTGGGCCAGCGCCGCCACGTCGGACGGCGTGCGCTGCTCGATGACCGACGCCACGGCGGCGTGCAGCCGGGTGCGGCGCAGCCTGGAGGCGTCGGAGTAGATCGTGTCGCGCACCAGGTCGTGGTCGAAGCGCAGCAGCCCGGGGCCCGGCTCGGTCACCAGCCCCGCCAGCAGCGCGGCCTCGACGGCCTCGATCACCGACTCCTCGTCCACGGCCACCGCGACCAGCACGTCGAGGTCGACGTCGCGGCCGATCACCGCGGCCTGCAGCAGGATCTGCTGCGCCCCCGCGGGCAGCCGCGAGATGCGCCGCCGCAGCACGTCCCGCACGCCCGAGGGCACCTGCGAGAGCACCTCGGTGGCGCTGGCCCGGTCGGCCGCGCCCTCGGAGTCGAGCAGCCGCACGGTCTCGCGGACGAAGAACGGGTTGCCGCCCGTGCGCTCGACGATCGACTCGACCGCGTCCTCGTCGATCTCGCGTACGCAGGTGGCCTTGACCAGCTCGGCCACGGCCTTCGGGTCGAGCCCTGACAGCCCCACGCGCACGGGGCCGAGTCTCGCCAGGGCGGCCAGCACGTCGGACTGGCGGTCGTCCAGCTCGCTCTCCCTGCACGTCACCACGAGCAGCACCCGGCTGGTCGCCAGCAGGCTCGGCAGCGCGCGCAGCAGGGCGAGCGTCTGGTCGTCGGCCCAGTGCAGGTCCTCCAGCGTCAGCAGGACGGGGTTGCGCCGGGCCACGCCCGCCAGGTAGCCGCCGACCGCGCGGTGCAGCCTGAACCCGCCGGACGCCTCGTCCTCGTCGGGGTCGGGGGCGGCGTCGTCGAGCAGCGGCGCGAGGAGCTGGGCGTACTCGCCGGCGCCCGTCATGTCGATGAGCGTGCGCAGGATCTCCACCCAGGCCCAGCCGGGCGGGGTGGCGCTGGAGTCGGGGCAGGCGCCGGAGGCGGTGGTCCAGCCGTCGGCGCCCAGCCTGCTCTCGAGCTGGCGCAGCAGCGTGGTCTTGCCCGCGCCCGCGACCCCGGCCACGATCGCGACCTGGAACCGGCCGGTGCGCGAGGCGGCCGTGGTCAGCCTGGTCAGCTCGGCGTCGCGGCCGACGAACGGCTCGGGCTCCAGCGGCGGCGGCTCGATCGGCGTGGCGGGGCGCGGCGGCCAGGTGTCGCTGACCGGCGCCGCCGGCCGCGGGGCACGCGCGGGGGCGGGTGCCAGCTCCAGCTCGGGCGCCTGGGCCAGGATGTCGGACTCCAGCTTGCGCAGCGCAGGCCCGGGGTCGATGCCGAGCTCGTCGGCGAGGATGTTCCTGGCGCGGCGCAGCGCGGCCAGCGCGTCGCCCTGCCGGCCGCAGCGGTAGAGGCCGAGCGCCAGCAGCCGCCAGCCCTCCTCGCGCAGCGGGTGCTCGGTGGTGAGCGCCTCCAGGTCGGGCACGGTCTCGGCGTGCAGGCCGAGCCGCAGCCCGGTGTCGGCGTGCCGCTCCCTGGACACCAGGCGCAGCTCCGTCAGCCGGTTGACCTCGGCCTCGGCCCACGCCTGGTCGGCGAAGTCGGAGTACGGAGTGCCGCGCCACAACCCCAGCGCCTTCTCCAGGCGGTCGCGCGCCGACTGCGGATCGCCCTCTTCGAGGTGCTCGCCGGCCGCCCGTACAAGCTGCTCGAACCGCAGCGCGTCGACCTGGTCGGGCGCCACGCGCAGGGCGTAGCCGGACGCGACCGTCACCAGCAACCGGTTGGGCCCGCCGCGCGGGCGGCCGGGCTCCAGCACCCGCCGCAGGCGCGAGATGTAGACCTGCAGGCCCGACTGCGCGCCCTTGGCCGCGTCGTCGTCCCACAGATCGTAAAGAAGCGTGTCAACCGGCACGACCTGACCTCTGGCCACGAGAAGCCGGGCGAGGACGGCCCGCTGCCGCAACCCGCCGAGGTCGAGTTCGTCGTCGTGTTCGTACGCCTCGACTGGCCCCAGAACTCGGAACGCCACCATGTCAGCCGCCACGCTATGCGGGCCTGCGAATCACGCACAAGGCCCGTGGTCGATTAGCACGCGATGGGTTTGGGATTGTCACTGGGTGGCCTTCGAGATCGCGGACGGGGGCTCCGCGCCGGCGTTCCGGCCGTTGCGCCTGCGCAGCAGCGCCCATGCGCCCAGTGCCAGGCCGCCGAACGGGATCTCGATAGTGTAAGTCCAGAAGCCGAAAAGCAGTGCGGTCGCGGTCGCCGGAGCGGCCGGCACGCCGAAGGCCGAGGTCAGCAGGAGCACCACGCCGCCCTCCATGATCCCCGCCCCGCTGGGCGTGATCAGGGCGCTGGTGAGCACGCGCGACAGCGCGAAGACGGCGATCGACTGCGCCAGGCCGGGCCAGGCGCCGGTCACCTGCATGCAGACCGCCATGATCGCCCACTGGAAGCCGAGGAAGAAGATCATGCCGAGCGACAGCCCGGGCCACCGCGTGCGCACCACCCCCGCGGTGTCGGCCCGCAGCCGGTGGAACGCCTCGGACGCGTGGATCTTCAGCCGCAGCAGCCGCGTCACCCCGTCGAGGCCCTTGCCGAGCCAGACGGCCGCCCGCTCCCAGTAGAGCGCGACGGCCACCACCACGCAGAGCACGATGATCGAGACCGCGCCCGTCCAGCCCGCGTTGGCGACGGTCGCGTTCGGCGCCTGCCCGGCCATGAGCAGCGCGATGATCCCGACGGCCGGCAGGACGAACCTGAACAACGTGTTCCACACGCCGCTGACCAGCGTCATGACCACGAAGGCGCGGCTGGTGAAGCCCCAGCCCTTGGTCATCGCCCACGACAGAGCCACGCCCACCGCGCCGCCGAACGGCAGCAGGTTGCTGACCGCGCTGCCCGCCGCGTTGAGCGTCAGCCCCTGCAGGTTGTTCAGCCCCGGCAGGGAGTTGGTCAGCACGAACGTGTACGCCAGCAGGCTCAGCAGCCACAACCCGGCCATCAGCGCGATCTCGCCCGCGTCGAGCGTGCCGAACACCCTGCCGATCTCCGCCCAGGAGACCGGCTTGCCGGTGAGCGCCTGCACGATCTGGGGGAGGTAGACCACGAGCAGCACGGCCAGTCCGAGCGACAGCACGGACAGGGCGATCTGCAGCCACTTGTTCTTCATCGGGGTCCAGTCTGCCGGGTTGCGGCGGGCGGCCTCGTCGTTCTGAAGTACTAGCTGGGCCACCGGTCGAAGGGATGAGTGAGGCGGGCGCCGGGGGGCAGGTCGCGGCGGACGTACCACTCGGTGCCGAAGACGAAGCGGTAGAGGGGGCGGGGGACCTTCAGCATGACAGCCAGCGTGCGGTCGCTGTCGCCGCCGCTGGCCTGGGAGGCGTGCGCGGCCATGGAGGCCCGCTTCTGCCTGGTGTACCTCCTGACGTTCACGCGGTGGGTGATCGTCTCGCCCGCCGAGTACGCGCTCTCGAACGTCCGTACGTCGAACTCCGGCGGGAACTTGTAGAACCGGCCGGCCACCCGCAGCAGCCACAGCAGCGGGTCGCGGTTGACCGTCGCCTCCAGGACGATCTCCGTTCCCGCGATCTTCGCCGCCCGTTTGCCCACCCGGTGCACCTGGACGTGGTCGGGGTGCCCGTAGCCGCCCGCCGGATCGTAGATCGCCAGCAGGTCGGCCTGCTCCTCCTGGAGGATGGCGGCCAGCGCCTTGGCCGCCGCCTCGGTGTCGGCGTCGATGAACGCGTTGTCGGGCCGCTCCTCGGCGCTGCCGCCCTTGGGGCTCAGCCCCGAGTCGCCGTAGCCGAGGCACTCGACGCGGGCGCAGCCCAGCAGCGCGGCCGACCTGTACAGCTCCTTGAGCCGGGTCTCGCCCAGCGCCTCGCCCGGCTCCATCTCGGCCAGGCCGCGCTCGCCCGCCGTGGCCACCACGAGCACGACGCGGTGTCCCTCGGCCGCGAGCATCGCCATGGTGCCGGCCGTCAGCAGGGCCTCGTCGTCGGGATGGGCGTGGAAGAACACAGCGGTACGTGGAGGCACACGCCCAGATTAGTCTGGGAGGGGTGCGGATCTTTCACGTGAGTGACTGTTACCTGCCGCGACTCGGGGGGATCGAGGTCCAGGTCGCCGATCTCGTGCGGATGCAGCGGGAGGCGGGGCACGAGGTGTCGGTGGCCACCGCGACCAGGGGTGAGCCGCTGCCCGGGGTGCACAGGATCGTCGCGAAGATGCCGTTCGACCTGCCCGTGCACCCGTTCGGCGTGGGTCATCTCACACGCCGCGTCACCTCGGCGCGTCCCGACGTGGTGCACGTGCACGCGGGGGCGGTCTCGCCGTTCGCGTGGATGGGGGTGCGGGCCGCGTTCCGTGCCGGGGTGCCGTGCGTGGTGACCGTCCACAGCATGTGGGATCCGGTGACGCGGGCGATGTACCGGCTGCTGCGGCTCGCGTACGGCTGGCAGCGGTGGCGGCTGGTGGCCACCACGGTCAGCACCGCGGCGGCGGCTCCGATCAGGGCCGTGGCGGGGCCGGAGGTGCCGGTGCGGGTGGTCTCCAACGGCCTCGACCTCTCGGGCTGGGCGGCGCCTCCCGGCGGCCGGGAGCCCGGTACCCGTGACGGCGTGCACATCGTGGCCGTGGGCAGGCTGGCGCCGCGCAAGCAGCCGGTGCGCCTGCTGAAGCTGCTCCAGGCGGCCCGCGCGCGCGTGCCCTCCCGGATCCCCATGCGGGCCACGATCGTCGGCGACGGGCCGGCTCGGGGGCAGATGGAGCGCTTCCTCGACCGGCACGGCATGACCGGCTGGGTGTCCCTGCCCGGGCGGCACACGCGCGAGGAGATCGCGAAGGTGCTGGAGTCGGCCGACGTGTTCGTGGCGCCGGCGCCGCGCGAGTCGTTCGGCATCGCGGCGCTGGAGGCGCGGGCCGCCGGGCTGCCGGTGGTGGCCAGGGCGCAGAGCGGGGTCGCCGACTTCGTCAAGGACGGCACCGAGGGGCTGCTCGGCCGCACGCTCGGCGACCTGGCCGGAGCGGTGGCGCGACTGTGCACGGACGCGGAGCTGCGCGAGTCGATCGCGGCGCACAACCGCGCGACCCTGCCCGCCGCGGGGTCGTGGCCGACCGTGCTGGAGGGGTTCGACCAGGCGTACGAGCTGGCCCGCGACCGGCGGAGCTCCTCAGGCACCCGCTAGTGCCTTGATAGAGGGCCGGCGCGGACCTCCGGAAACGCGGACGGCCACCGCGCGCGAGCGTCGTGCTCGCACGCGGTGGCCGCGAAGCCGGTGGCGGGGGAGGAGGTGGCGCGCCCCCCAAGCTGCGCCACGACCCCGGAAATGGCGCGCCCCCCAAGCTGCGCCACGACCTCGGAGATGGCGCCCCCCATGTGCGCCACCACCGTCCCACCCGCCACGACGCGGCCGTACGCTCCGACCTGCCCCCCACAGGCGGTCGCGCGACGGCCGCGAGCCGATCAGCCGCAGGCCGCGACGGCCTTGGCCTGGATCTCGGGGAGCTTGCCCATCGCCTCGGTGGCGCCGGACATGTCGTCGACCTTGATGCTCTCGAAGACGGTCGCCATGTCGTTCACCGCGCCCGCGAGGTCGCCGTCGTACTTGCCGGCGAGGGTCTTGAGCTTGTCGGCGGTCTCCTGGCTCGCCTTCTCGATGGCCTTCGGGTCGGTGGCGGCACTGCTCAGCGAGCTGCTGTACTCATTGGTGATCTTGGTGATCTCCTGGCTGACCTGCGTGCAGTCAACAGCCTGGCCGATCGCACCACAGGAGGTGGTGAGGGCGGCAAGAGTCAGCGTCGCGGCCGCAACGGCGAGGCGACGACGAGGGGGAGTCATGTTCCGTGCCCTTCGTAGGTTTAGCGAACGAAGGGAACATTATGGGTCACGACTTGATCGCCGCTTGCACCCCACTAACACCAGGAGTGTCAAGCGGGTGTAAAGCCGTGCAGCAGGACCTGCACGACCTCCTCCGGCTCGGGCAGCGGAAGATCCAGGAGCCCCCGGTAGGCGACGAGGCCGGCGAACAGGTCCGTCAGCATCCACAGGTCGGCGTTCGGCGGGAGCTCGCCGCGCTCGATCGCGCGCTCGTAGACGACCCACGAGCGCTCCATCCGGGTGCGCATCGAGGTGCGGATGAGCTCGGCCACCGCGGGGTCGCGGCCCGCCTCGCCGTACACCTGCCTCGCCATGCGGGCGACGCCCGGCTGGTGCCAGAGGGCGAGCGTGTCGGCGACCACCACGCGCAGGTCGCCTTCCAGCGAGCCGGTGTCGGGGATGGAGACGTGCGCGTTCATCAGGCCTGTGAGGGTTTCGAGGAGCATGTCGCGTTTGGAGGCGTAGCGGCGGAACACGCTCGCCCTGCCCACGCCTGCCGCCGCGGCGACGTCGTCCATGGTGAAGTCGAGGCCGTGGGAGAGCACCAGCCCGGCAGCGGCCTGCCTGATGCGGTGGTCGACCGTGGGGTCGGGCTTGCGGCCGCGCGCAGACATTGTGATACTCCTAGTATCTGATATTCAGGGTCTCAGTATGAGGAGACGTAATGAGGGTAATCGTCGTCGGCGCGGGCGTCGCGGGGCTCGCCCTGGCGCGCGGCCTGCTCAACGCCGGGCACGAGGCCGAGGTGTACGAGGAGGCGCCCGAGCTGCGCACCGCCGGCGGCTCCGTCTCGCTCTGGCCCGGCAGCACGGCCATCCTGAGGGAGCTGAAGGCCGACTACACCGGCCTCGGCCGGCGGCTGGAGACCCTGGAGTCGTGGGCCGCCGACGGGCGGCGGCTGCTCACCGTCGACCTCACCGTGCCCGAGCGCCGCTACGGCCATCCCGTCGTGCACGTGGGCAGGCGCGAGCTGGTCGAGCTGCTCGCCGACGGCGTGCCGGTGACGTACGGCGCGCGCGCCGAGCACGTGGTGCCCGAGCGGGCCGAGGTACGGCTGTCGGACGGCCGCACCGTGCGCGGCGACGTGCTGGTGGGCGCCGACGGTCGCCGCTCGGTGGTGCGCGAGGCCCTGATGGGGAACGACCGGGCCAAGCTGAGCGGCTGGGTCACCTGGCAGGGGTTCACCACCGAGCCGACCGCGCTGACGGAGGACCACCGGGCGGTGATGATCGCGGGCAGGCAGGGGCTGTGCGGGCTGATCCCGGCGGGGCGGGGGCGGCTGCTGTGGTGGTTCGACGTCAGGTCGGCTCCCGGGGAGCCCTTCTGGGCCGACGACCCGCACGTGGTGGCGCGGCTGCGGGAGCGGTTCCGCGGCTGGGCGGACCCGGTGCCCGGCATCCTCGACACGATGAGCGACGTCGACTTCTTCCCGCACCACAAGCAGCCGATCCCCGACGTGTGGGGCAGGGGCCCGACGACGCTGGCCGGCGACTCGGCCCACACCATGCCGCCCACCATGGCCCAGGGCGCCAACCAGGCGCTGGAGGACGCCTGGCTGCTCGCCCGGTCGCTCGGGGACCTGCGCGCGTACGAACGGGCCAGGTCGAAGGTGGTGCGCAGGCCCGCCAGGATGGCGGGCACGGAGCTCACCGACAGGCAGGGGCCGATCGTGCGGTTGATCCCCGACGGGGTCGCGACGCGGCTGTACGCCTCGATGCTGCGTGGCTACAGCAACTACCTCTTGACAGCCTCCTGAGGCCGCCTGACGATGTCGCATATAGGACAACTCGGTGCGTAATACGCAACAAGGGGTGTCGGTTGACCACCACGTCGAGCTTGATCACCACGCTTCCCGGCCGTGCCTACACCGACCCCGAGATCTTCGCCGAGGAGCAGGCCAAGATCTTCGAGAGCCTCTGGTTCTGCGCCGTCAGATCCGGCGACCTGCCGGGCCCTGGCGCGTTCAGGACGGTCCAGGTCGGCCGCGAGAGCGTGATCGTGGTGCGCGGGCGCGACGGCCTGCTGCGGGCCTTCCTCAACGTCTGCCGCCACCGCGGCGCCCGCCTGTGCAGGGAGGAGTCGGGCGAGGTCAGGCGGACGATCAGATGCGCCTACCACGCCTGGTCCTACGACCTCGACGGCCGGCTGGCCGCCGCGCCCAACCTGGCCAGGATGCCCGACATCGACCGTGTCCAGTACGGGCTGGTGCCCGTGCACCTGCGCGAGTGGCTCGGGTACGCGTGGGTGTGCCTGGCCGCCGAGCCGCCCTCGTTCGAGGAGAGCGTGACGTACGCGGCCACCGAGCGACTCGGCGACCCCGCCGCCATCGAGCACTACCACGTGGACCGGCTCGCCCTCGGCCGCCGCATCGTCTACGACGTCCAGGCCAACTGGAAGCTCCTGGTCGAGAACTTCATGGAGTGCTACCACTGCGCCACCATCCACCCGGAGCTGACGGCGGTGCTGCCCGAGTTCGCCGGCGGTTACGCGGCGCAGTACTACGTGGGCCACGGCGCCGAGTTCGCCGAGCGGGCCGAGGGGTTCACGGTGGACGGCAGCGCCGGGTTCGGCAGGCTGCCCGACGTGTCGGAGGACCAGGACCGCCGCTACTACGCGATCACCGTCAAGCCCCAGGTGTTCGTGAACCTGGTGCCCGACCACGTGATCCTGCACCGGATGTTCCCCATGGCCGCGGACCGCACCGTGGTGGAGTGCGACTGGCTCTACCACCCCGACGTGGTGGACTCGGGGGCCGACCTGACGCTGTCGGTGGAGCTGTTCCACCGGGTGAACGAGCAGGACTTCGACGCCTGCGAGCGGACCCAGCCGGGCATGTCGTCACGGGCGTACCGGGAGGGCGGGGTGCTCGTGCCGAGCGAGCACCACATCGCCCAGTTCCATCAGTGGGTGAACCAGCGCCTGCGCGGATAGCGCACGGTGAGGCCGCCGTACTTGGCCCGGCCGGTGATCACCACGCAGAGCACGCCGGGGCGGGGCCTGCTCGGCACCTTGGACGTCGGCTGGCCCCAGTCGCTCTGGAAGCCGTCCACGTTCGCCACCGCGCCCTCGGGCAGGATGATCCTGGCGGATCCGTACGTGAGGTCCAGCTCGACGTCCACGACCTGGTGGGGGACGACGGCCTCGGTGAAGTCCAGATCGACGCTGCCGTACTTGGAGGCGATCCGCAGCCGGCGCGGGACGGCCCAGTCGCCCGCGCGCTTGACGTTGCCGTTCTTCGACCCCAGCTCCACCACGTCGTCGACCTGCGGCTGCGTGCTCGGCAGGTCGGTGATCAGGCCGAGCAGGTCGCCGTACGTCCTCGCGGACAGCGCCACCTCCAGCCGGTCCTCGAGCTCCGGCTGGGTCAGCCGGCCCTCGGAGAACGCCTGCTGGAGCTGCTGCGCGGTGCGCTCCCGGTCCTCGTCGGAGACCCGCATCTGCAATTCCGACATGTCCCGAGCATAGGCGCGGCAGGGTCAGAACGGGAGGCGTCGCCCGGAAGGGGTACGGAGGTCGAGGGGGAGAGGACGGCGTTCGGGTCGGGGGCGGCGGATGAGCTGGACTCTCTTCACATCTCAATAGGTACCCAACAGATTGCCGTGAAGTCATCAACGTTGGGTAGCGTGGACCCGATGTCGGCAGAACCGTTCGTGCATCCGGCGCTCTTCTACCGGGGCGCCGGCGAGTACGTGTCTGCCACGACCGCCTTCGTCCGCGAGGGGCTGGCGGCCGGAGAGCCCGTCGCCGTGGCCGTCCCGCCGTGGAACCTCGCGCTGATCGAGGCGGAGCTCGGCGCGCAGGCCGGCGACGTGCTGCTGCTCGACATGACGCTGGCCGGCCGCAATCCGGGGCGGATCATCCCCGGTGTGCTGCGAGACTTCGCCGACCGGCATCCCGACCACCACGTGCGGATCATCGGCGAGCCGATCTGGCCGGGGCGCACCGAGACGGAGTATCCGGCCTGCGCCCAGCACGAGGCGCTGATCAACCTGTCGTTCACGGGGCGGAGGGTGACGATCCTGTGCCCGTACGACCTCGCGGGGCTGACCGCCGAGGTCATCCGCGAGGCGGCGCGCACCCACCCCGTGCTGCGCGACACGGCGGGGGAGCGGGTCAGCGACCTCTACGCGCCCCAGCTCGTGGTCGACGGGCACAACCGGCCGTTCGGCGAGCCGGAGCGGTTCGCCGCGCTGCGCTTCGACCGCACCAACCTGTCGGCGGTGCGGGGGCTGGCCGCCCGGGAGGCCGCCGCGCTGGGCTTCCAGGGCGACCGGCTCGACGACATCCGGCTCGCGGTGGCCGAGCTCGGCGCCAACAGCCTCGACCACGGCGGCGGCTCCGGCGTGCTGCGGGTGTGGGCGGCGGACGACCGGCTGGTGTGCGAGGTCAGCGACGCCGGGCACATCACCGACCCGCTGGTGGGCCGCAGGCCGGTCGATCCGCGTGACGCGGGCTCGCGCGGCCTGCTCATCGTCAACCTCCTCAGCGATCTCGTACGCGTGCACAGCCGCGTGGGCGCGACCACCGTACGCGTCTACTTCGACCTGCCCTAGAGCTCGATCTCCTGCATGCTGGGGTAACGGGCGCCGCGCACCGCGTCCGCGGGCACGGCGGCGGCCAGCGCGCCGAGCTGCTCGGGCGTGAGCGTGACGTCCGCGGCGGCGGCGTTCTCCTCCAGGTACTTCAGCCGCTTGGTGCCGGGGATCGGCACGATGTCCTCGCCCTGGGCGAGCAGCCAGGCCAGGGAGAGCTGGGCGGCCGTCACCCCGGCCGCGTCCGCGATCTTCTTGATCTCGGCCGCCAGCGCCCGGTTGTGCTCGGCGTTCTCGCCGGTGTTGCGCGGCAGGTTGCGGCGGAAGTCGTCGGCGGGCAGCTCGTCGGCGCTGGGCATCGTGGCCGACAGCAGGCCGCGGCTGATCGGCGAGTACGCCACCAGCCCGATCCCCAGCTCCCTGGCCGCCGGCAGGATCTCCGCCTCCAGGCCCCTGGTGAACAGCGAGTACTCGCTCTGCAGGGCCGCGATCGGATGCACGGCGACGGCCTTGCGCAGGGTGTCGGCGTTCACCTCCGACAGGCCGAGATGCCGTACCTTGCCCTGCCGTACCAGCTCGGCCATGGCGCCGACCGACTCCTCGACGGGGACGGCGGGGTTGCGGCGGTGCATGTAGTACAGGTCGATGTGGTCGACGCCGAGGCGCCGGAGCGAGGCGTCGCACGCGGCCCTGATGTATTCGGGGCTGTTCTCGACGGTGCGGGTGGCGCCGTCGCGCTTGATGCCGAACTTGGTGGCCAGCACGACCTCGGCGCGCCGGTCCCTGATGGCGCGGCCGACCAGCTCCTCGTTGGCGCCGCGGCCGTACATGTCGGCGGTGTCCAGAAAATTCATGCCAAGGTCGAGGGCGCGGTGAATGACCGCGATCGACTCCTTCTCGTCCCCCTGGCCGTAGAACTCGGACATGCCCATGCAGCCGAGCCCGAGCGCGGAGACCTGGAGGCCTTCCCTGCCGAGAGTACGGGTGTTCATGCCACTTGCCCCCTGCGGTAGTTGTCGATCTTGTAGTCCAGCACCTTCAGGTCCTGGCCGAGCTGGGCGATCCTGGCGCTGACGCGCTCACGGTGCAGCTCCAGCATCTGCCTGCGCTCGCCGGCGGTGTGCGGCCCCATCCGGCGCAGCTCCGCGTACCGGCACATGTCGGCGATCGGCATGCCGGTCGTGCGCAGCTTGGTGAGGAACTCCAGCCACTGGAGGTCCTCCTCCGCGTAGTCGCGGTGGCCGCTGGTGTTGCGTCCCACGGAGTGGATCAGCCCGATCCGCTCGTAATACCGCAGCGTGTGAGCGCTCAGGCCGGACCGCTGCGCGGCCTCCTGGATCGTCATGTGTCCAGGTTGGCCCTTAGAGCGCGCTCGAAGTCAAATCGCCGTCGGGGCAACCGTCGCCACCCTGAGGGGGCTGTCCCTACCGGGGGTCATGAAAGGGCAGGTCACCGGCCCCGGCTAGGGGTCGGTCAGACCAAGGTATTAGGGGGTACTTCAGGGCACGTTCGGGCCGATCTCCGATGTTCGCAAAGTCCGCGTTCCACGAGCTTGGAGGCATGAAGGGATTGCTTGTCAGTGGTTTCGCGGCCATCGCCGCCGGGAGCGGCGCGATGCTCAGCCTGCACGCCGGATCCGACCTGGACCCGTTCCACAGCGTGATCAGCGAGTATGTCTGGCAGTCGGCCGGCTGGCTGCTGCCTGCCTCGCTGACGCTGTTCGCCGCGGGCGCCGCGCTGATCGCCGAGGCGATGCGGCGGGCCGGCCTGAGCCGCTGGATCGTCGCGCTGCTGCTGGTGTGGGGGGCGAGCATGTTCCTGATCGGGGCCTTCCCCACCGACCGGCCGGGCGTGCCGCTGTCGCTGTCGGGCGGCATCCACCGCTACGCCGCTTTCGCCGCCTTCCTGGTGATGCCGGTGGCCGGGTTGCTGCTGGCCAGGGCGAAGATCCGGTACGCCGGGGCGATGCGGGTGCTCAGCGGGCTGGCCCTGGCCGCGCTGGTGCTGGTCGTGATCCCGTACGTGGTGCGCATGTTCGGCATCCCGCTGAGCAACGACGACATCCCGGCGGGGGTGACCCAGCGGGCCGTGGTCGTGACCGAGCTGGCCGTGCTGGCACTGGCCGGGCTGTCGCTGCTCAACCCGTCGGCCCGGCGCGCGGTGTCGCCGGTCATGGCGTGAGCTCCCACCAGGCTTGAACTGCGCGGCTCTGGAAAGGGGAAGGGCCCCTACCTCGTTTCCAGGAGTGGCTGAGATGACGATTTTGATCGCGTACGACGGTTCTGACGACTCCAAGGCCGCCATCGCCTTCGCGGGCGAGCTGTTCCGCGGCCAGCGGGCGGTCGTGCTGACGGTGTGGGAGCGGCTGGCGATGACCTCCGCCAGGGCGTCGGCGGGGCTCATGGTGGCGCTCGACCAGTCAGGGGCCGAGGACGAAGCCATCAGGGAGGCGATGACCGAGCTGGCCAGGCGCGGGGCCGAGCAGGCCCGCCAGGCGGGGCTGGACGCGACGCCGCGGTGCGACGTGGACTCCGTGGCCGTCTGGTCGACCATCGTGGACGTCGCCGACGAGCTCGACGCCCAGCTCATCGTGACCGGCACCAGAGGGCTGGGCGGGGTGCGGTCGCTGCTGCTGGGCAGCACGTCGGACCGCGTGCTGCACCACGCGCACCGGCCGGTGCTGGTGGTCCCGGGTCCGGACGGCAAGGGCGACTGACCGGCCGCCCCAGGCGTTCACCTGGGCGTTGATGCGGGACGCCGGTGCTGTGCGGCAGAGTGGGTGCCTCCTGGAAGCGTGAGAGGAGGCCCGACGGTGCCGGACGAGCTGGCGAGGCGGCTGGGGACCACCGACGCGGTCGTCGTGGGGCTGAGCGCGATGATCGGCGCGGGCGTGTTCGCCGCCTTCGCCCCGGCCGCGGCGGCGGCCGGCCACTGGCTGCTGGCCTCGCTGGCGCTGGCCGCCGTCGTCGCCTACTGCAACGCCACCTCCTCGGCCCGCCTGGCCGCTCTCTACCCCGAGTCGGGCGGCACCTACGTCTACGGCAGGCGCCGCCTCGGCCCCCTGTGGGGGTACCTGGCGGGCTGGGGCTTCACGATCGGCAAGACCGCCTCCTGCGCGGCCATGGCGCTCACGTTCGGCTCCTACGCCCTGCCCGGCCTCGAACGGCCGCTCGCGATCGCCGCGGTGGCCGTGCTGACCGTGCTCAACCTGTTCGGGGTGCAGCGCTCGGCGGGCCTGGCGCGGATCATCGTGGCGTTCGTGCTGGCCGTGCTGGTCGTCGTGATCCTGGCCGGGCTGGCGGGCGACGGCTCGGCCGGCTTCGGCTGGTTCGCCTACACGCCCGGGGCGGAGGTGTTCCTGCGGAACGCGGCGGACCCGGCCCAGGCCGGCGGCTGGGGGGTGATGCAGGGCGCGGGGCTGCTGTTCTTCGCGTTCGCCGGATACGCCAGGATCGCCACCCTCGGCGAGGAGGTCCGCGATCCCGCCCGCACCATCCCCCGGGCCGTCGGCATCGCGCTGGGCATCACGCTGGCCGTCTACACGCTGGTCGCCGTGGCCGCGCTGCGTACGCTGCAGCCCGAGCTGCTGGCCACGTCCCGTGCGCCGCTGGCCGACGTGGTCAGGCAGGCGGGGTTCGGATGGCTGGTGCCGGTGGTGGGGGCCGGGGCGGCGGTGGCGGCGCTGGGCGCGCTGCTGGCGCTGCTGCTGGGCGTCTCGCGTACGGTGCTGGCCATGGCGCGCGAGCGCGACCTGCCCGGCGTGCTGGCCGCCGTGGACCCGGTGCGGCAGGTGCCGAGGCGGGCCGAGCTGGCGGTCGGCGGCGCGGTGATCGTGCTGCTGCTCGTGGCCGACCTGCGGGAGGCGATCGGCTTCTCCTCGTTCGGGGTGCTCGTCTACTACGCCGTCGCCAACGCCTGCGCATTCACACTCGGCCGCGACGAGGGCGCGCCGCCCCGCGCCGTCCCCGTGCTGGGGCTGGCGCTGTGCCTGGTGCTGGCGGCCACGCTGCCGATGGCGTCGGTGGTGGCGGGCCTGGCGGTGTTCGCGGCCGGGCTGGCGATCTACGCGGTACGGAGAGCCCGCGCCGGTTGACGGAGGCCGGGTGAGAGCCTAGGTTTGCGCCACACCGACCAGCCGGTATGGAGGCGTGCATGCCCACCGTCGAAACCCTGCGCGGCCCTGTGGACGTCGGCGAGCTCGGGCAGACGCTGATGCACGAGCACGTCTTCGTGGTGGCCACCGAGCACCTGGACAACTACGGCAGGGGCGCCTGGTGGGACGAGGAGTTCCGGGTGGCGGACGCGGTCGCCAAGCTGAGCGCGGCGGCCGCGAAGGGCGTGCGCACGATCGTGGACCCGACGGTGTGGGGCCTGGGCCGCTACATCCCGCGCGTCCAGCGGATCGCCGAGCAGGTGCCCGGCCTGCACATCATCGCCGCCACCGGCATCTACTCCTTCGAGGAGCTGCCCCACCAGTACGAGCACCGCGGCCCCGGCCTGGTCATCGACGTCCCCGACCCGATGATCGACGACTTCGTCCGCGATCTCACCGTGGGCATCGCCGACACGGGGGTCAAGGCGGCCTTCCTCAAGTGCGTGGTCGAGGCCAAGGGGCTCACGCCCGGCGTCGAGCGCATCTGCCGGGCCGTCGCCCAGGCGCACGTACGCACCGGCGCGCCGATCACCGTCCACACGAACTCGTTCACGCAGAGCGGCCCGCTCGCGCTCGACCTGTTCGCCAAGGAGGGCGTGAACCTGGAGAAGGTCGTCGTCGGGCACGCCGGCGACAGCAACGACCTCGACTACCTCATGCGGATGGCCGACACGGGCGCGATCCTCGGGATGGACCGATTCGGTCTGGACCTCTACAACCCGACGCCGCAGCGCGTGGCCACGATCGCGGCCCTCTGCCGGCGCGGATACGCCGACCGGATGGTCCTCAGCCACGACGCCGCCTGCTTCATGGACTACTTCGGCGGCGCCTGGGACGAGGCCCGCCCCACGCTGGCGCCGAACTGGCGCTACGATCACATTCACGACGACGTCTTGGCCGCCCTGCTGGACTCGGGTGTGACCGATGACCAGATTGAGCAGATGCTGGTGTTCAACCCGAAGCGCTACTTCTCGTAAAGTGGGTGGATCGGGAGAGCGACGCGGGTAGGTGGAGCTGGGTGACTTCGGAGCAGGCCTTGTCGATCAGCCTCGGGCTCCAGGGACCCTGCGTCATCGCGCGGTTGACGGGGGATTTCGACTTCGGGTCCGCGGCCGAGGTGCGCGACCGCGTCACCAAGGCGCTCGATCTCACGCAGCCCCCGATGCTCGTCATCGACATGCAGGCCGTCAGCGTGTGCGACTCCTCCGGGCTCTCCGTGCTGGTCTACCTGCACAAGGCGGTCACGGCCTCGGGCGGGCGGCTGCTGCTGTCGGGGCTGAACGGCCGGTGCAAGCATCTGTTCGCGATCACCGCGCTGGACAAGTTCTTCGATATCCGCAGTACGGCGGAGCTGGCCATCGCCGAGCTCAACGAAGAGGGGAATTCGCCGCCGTTTACCGGGTAGTGCCCGTTCATGTCGGCCGAAGAGCCCGATCTGCTCGGTACGTACCTCGAGCAGATCGGAAAGACCCCCTTGCTCTCCGCCGCGGACGAAGTGGAGCTCGCCCGGCGGATCGAGGCAGGCCTGTACGCGGGCCATCTCATCGAGCGTGGTAAGGGCACGCCAGAACTCGAACTCGTCGCGCTCGATGGCAAGCGCGCCAAGGACCTGCTGATCAGGTCCAACCTCCGGCTCGTGGTGTCCGCCGCCAGGCGGTACTCCTACCGGGGGCTCCCGCTCCTCGACCTCATCCAGGAGGGCAACCTAGGGCTGATCAGGGCGGTGGAGAAGTTCGACTACACGCGGGGATACAAGTTCTCCACGTATGGGATGTGGTGGATCCGCCAGGCCATCGAGCGGGGCATCCACGACAAGAGCCGTACCGTGCGGCTGCCGATCCACGTCGCCGAGGAGCTGTCGCGGCTGATCAGGGTGGAGCGGCAGCTCTCGGCGGCGCTGGGCCACGAGCCCACCGACACGGAGCTGGCCGAGGCGGCCGAGCGCTCGATCGGCCAGGTCGCCGCGTTACGCAGGCTCGGTCAGGACCTGGTCAGCCTCGACGTTCCCGTCGGCGAGCACGGCGAGGGCCGCATCGGCGACATGATCGCCGATGAGGACGGGCTGCAGGTGCAGGAGCTGACCGAGCGCCGCGCGCTCAGCGCCGAGCTGCGCCAGGTGGTCACGACCCTGCCGCCGCGGGAGGCGTTCGTGATCAGGCTCAGGTACGGGCTGACCGGAGAGGAGGTCCGCACCTACACGGAGATCGCACAACATCTCGGCCTCACGAGGGAGCGCATCAGGCAACTGGAGAAGCAGGCGCTGAGACGGCTCAGGCAAGGCGGGCCGCTGCTGGCGTGGGCGTCTTGACCAGGCCAGGTCAGGGGCAGATAAGCCCGACATAAAGGGATAACCGTTTCGTATCACATCATGCCCGGCAAGTCCGACTAAGTGGTCTGTCGGGTAGTAGTCGGGACACCGACATGTCGCTGCCACAGGGGGAAGCGACTGTCTCGACGATGGGGGCGAAATGTTCAGACGCCTTGCTGCCGCGGCCTTAGTGGCCGCCGCCGCGACCACGCTCATGGCGGCACCCGCGGAAGCCACCAGCGCGCAGCTCATCCGGACCAAGGTCTACTGGGGCAAGTGTGAGGACACCTGCCGCGTCAAGGTGCGGATCACCAACATCTCCCGCAAGAACCTGTTCAGCGTCAAGCTCAACGTCAACCTGAAGGTGAACGGCCGCAAGGTCGGCTCCTGCTCCACCAACGTGGGCCGCATCGCGGCGCGCAAGGTACGCCACGTGGGCTGCACCGTGCGTACCGAGCGGCTGTCCGACGCGTGGGACGCCTACGCCGACGGGCGCAGGGACTTCGACCTCTACGCCAGCACGCGCGTGTCGTACAGGTACTACCGCTGACGACCAGGTACTACCGCTGACGACGGCTGAAGGGGCCGGGACGCCCGGCCCCTCCGAGGCTCACGCGGTGACGAGGAGCGCCACTCCGATCAGCACCACGACCGGGACGAGCCACATCACGACCTCGCCGGCGAACTCCTTGTACATCGCGCAGGTCTCCTTCGCATCAGGGGGCGGGGCAAACGTCAATGCGCAGCATAGCCGCCCCCGCCCGCTGCTCGATCCGCCGCCCTCACGCCGTCACGGCCCGCCCGCTGCTCGATCGGCCGGCCTCACGCCGTCACGGCCCCGTCGGAGGCGGAGCCGACGGTCGCCACGTACTTGGCCAGCACCCCCCGCTCGACCGCCCGCTCGGGCCGCACCCAGGCGGCCCGCCGCTCGGCCAGCTCCGCCTCGGGCACCAGCAGGTCGAGGGTGCCGGCCGCGCTGTCGATGACCACCGGGTCGCCGTCGCGCACCAGCGCGATCGGCCCGCCGTGGTACGCCTCCGGCGCCACGTGCCCGATCACCAGCCCGTGCGAGACCCCGCTGAAACGGCCGTCGGTGACCAGCGCCACGGAGCCGCCCAGGCCCCGGCCGACCAGCGGGCCGGTGATGGAGAGCATCTCGCGCATGCCGGGGCCGCCCGCCGGGCCCTCGTACCGGACCACGATGACGTCCCCGGCCACGATCCGGCCCTCCTGGATGGCGACGTAGCAGTCGCTCTCCGAGTCGAATACCCTCGCGGGGCCCTCGTGCCGGAAGTCGTCCTTGCCGCCAAGCTTGAGCACGCACCCGTCGGGCGCCAGCGAGCCGCGCAGGATGGCCAGCGCGCCACGCTGCTTGAACGGCCGCTCCGCGCTCGCCACCACCTGCTGCCCCGGCGTCTCCCGCGCCTGCGCCGCCACGTCGGACAGCGAGCGGCCGTCCACCAGCGTGACGTTCTCGCGCAGCAGCCCCGCCTCCAGCAGGCGGCGCACCACCAGCGAGGTGCCGCCGGCCCGCCACAGGTCCAGCGCGGTGGCGTCGCCGCCGCTCGGCTTGAGCCCGGTGATGATCGGGACCTGGCGGCAGACCTCGCCGATCCGGTCGATCTCCAGCGGCAGCCCGGCCTCGCGCGCGATGGCCAGCAGGTGCAGCACCGCGTTCGTGGAGCCGCCCATGGCCGCCACCGACACGATCGCGTTGTGCAGCGCGTCCTCGGTCAGCACCCGCGAGGGGCGGGCGTCGCGGGCCAGCGCCTGCATGGCGAGCTCGCCGATGCGGCGGGCCGCGGCGTCCTTCTCCTCGGCCACCGCGGGGATGTCACCGATGCCGAACGGGGCCAGGCCCAGGAACTCGGCGACCGTGCCCATGGTGTTGGCGGTGTACTGGGCGGCGCAGGTGCCGGCGCCCGGGCAGGCGTGCCTGGCCAGGTCGTCCAGGTCGGCCTGGTCCATCCGGCCCACCTCGCGCTCGCCGAGCGCCTCCCACATGTCCTGGATGGTCACGTCACGGCCGCGCCAGCGGCCCGGCATCATGCTGCCGCTGTAGAGCACCACCGACGGCACGTCGAGGCGGGCCAGCGCCATGATCGCCGCAGGCACCGTCTTGTCGCAGCCGACGATCGCCACCAGCGCGTCGAACTGGTGGGCCCGGCCCATCAGCTCGATCGAGTCGGCGATGACCTCCCGGCTGATCAGCGAGGTCCGCATGCCGGGCGTGTGCATGGTGAGGTTGTCGGAGACCGCGATGGTGTTGAACTCCATCGGCAGCCCGCCCGCCGCCCGCACGCCCTCGGCCACCTCGGCGGCCAGCTCGCGGTGGGTCAGGTTGCACGGCATGGTGCCGGTCCAGGTGGAGGCGATGCCCACCACGGGGCGGCGCATCTCCTCCTCCGACAGGCCCATGGCGTACAGGTGGGAGCGGGCCGGTGCGCGGTCGGGATCGTCGGCGATGCTCAAGAGGGTTCCTCCGGTGTACGGGTCTCGGCACCTCAATGATCCAAGGTCCGGATCCGGTGGCGGCGCCCGCCCCCCTCACTGCTCGCGCAGGCCCCAGGGAGAGCCGTACTCGACCAGCAGATCCAGGAACGGGCGCGGCTCGAACGCCTCGGGCCCCAGCACGCCAGCACCGCGCCAGACCCCGCCGGCCAGCAGTTCCAGCGCGATCACCGGGTTGACGGCGGTCTGCCAGACCACGGCCTGCGAGCCGTACTCGCGCATAGACCACTGGTTGTCCACCACGTGGTAGAGGTACACCTCGCGGGGCCTGCCGTCCTTGACGCCCTTCACCCAGGTGCCGGCGCACGTCTTGCCGTGCATGCGCTCGCCCAGCTCGGCCGGGTCGGGCAGCACGGCGGCGACCACGTCGCGCGGTGACACCCTGGCGGTGCCCTGGTCGGTCCTGACCGCGACCGGCTCGGTACGGTCCACGCCCAGCGCGTGCAGGGTCTTCAGGGTGCCGATGAACTCCTCGCCCAGCCCGTACTTGAACGTCACCCGCTGCGCCGGGATCCACCTGGGCACCAGCACGACCTCTTCGTGCTCGACGTTCACGCACTCCACGGGGCCGATCCCGTCGGGGAAGTCGAAGATCTCGGGCTCGCTGAACGGCTCCGTGGTGTACCAGCCGCGGCCCTTCTCGTAGATGAGCGGCGGGTTGAGGCACTCCTCGATCGTGGTCCAGATGGAGAAGGAGGGGGCGAAGTCGTAGCCGTCCACGGTCAGGTTCGCGCCGTCCCTGATCCCGATCTCCTCGATCTCGTCGAAGAGCTCGTCGGCGGCGTACCGGGCGAAGACGTCGGCCAGGCCGGGCTCGACGCCCATGCCGACCAGCGCCAGCCGCCCCTTGGCGGCCCACTCGGGCGCGCGGGCGAACTGCTCGTCGCCCAGCTTGACGCCCACCTCCTGGTACGGGCGGTCGGGGTGCGGCTTGGACATCGACATGGCCATGTCGAGGTAGTGCACGTCGGCCGCGAGGGCGGCCTCGAACAGCGGCAGCACGAACCGGGGGTCGGTCGCGTTCAGCAGGACGTCGCAGCGGTGCTCGGCCAGCAGCGCGGTGACGGCGCCGGTGTCGGCGGCGTCGATCCTGGCGGGGGTGAATCTGGCGGCCTCGTCGCCGAGCGCCGCGACGGCCGCCTTGGCGCGGGGGAGGTCGTAGTCGGCGACCACCATGTGGTCGAAGAAATGTCGGCGGGCGGCGATCCGGGTGATGGCGGTTCCCACACCGCCTGCTCCTACGAGAAGGATACGCATGACGATAGATCCCCTTTTATGGCTTTTTTGGGGGGTGTGTCGTACATCAAACGCTCGTATGCTCATCAACGTCAATGGTGTTGGCATAAGGGAGGCGTTCCATGGCCAAGCGGGTGGTGCCGGAGGCGGCGCGCCGGCGGCGGCGTCCCACCAAGCAGGGGCAGGTGCTCAGCCACGCGCTCATCGTGGAGACGGCGCTGCGCATGCTGCGCGAGCACGGGGCCGCCGGGCTCACCGCCCGCCGCCTCGGCCTGGCGCTCGGCGCCGACGCCAGCACCGTCTACCGGTACTTCCGCGGCATGGACGACCTGCTCCTGGCCATCGCGGACGAGCTGTTCGGCCGGGCCATGGCCTCGTTCCGGCCCACCGGCGACTGGCGGGCCGACCTGCGCGAGCTGGGCACGCGCATCCACAACGCGTACCTGGCCCACCCGCAGGCCGCCGTGCTGACCGCCAGCCGGGTCACCGGCCGGCCGAACGAGGTGGCCAGCGACGAGACGATCATCGGGATCCTGCGCGGCGCCGGGTTCCCCGACAGGGACGCGGTGCGGATCTACCACGCGTTCATCGATCAGAGCCTGGCCTTCGCCATCCTCGACGCCGCCACCCTCGCCCTGCCGAAGGCCGCCAGGGAGGCCGACGAGGAGGTGTGGCGCGACACGTACGCGCGGCTGCCGGCCAGCACCCACCCCAACATCGCCGCCACCGCGCCGCTGCTGGTCGCCAGGATGAACGACAGCGCGTACCCGACGGCGCTCGACCTGCTGCTCGCCAGCGCGGCGGCCCAGCTCGCGGGGTAGACCCCCGGGCATGCCGGAAGGTCACCTGATCCACCGCCACGCCCGCGAGCAGCACGCGGCCCTGGCCGGCCACGTCGTGCGCGCCGCCGGCCCGCAGGGCCGCTTCGACGCCCGGCCGTACGACGGGCGGGCGCTGGCCGGGGTGGAGGCGGTCGGCAAGCACCTGCTCTACCACTTCGAGGACGGCCTGCCGGCGATCCACGTGCACCTGGGCATGCGGGGGATCTTCCTGCGCTACGACGATCCGGCCGCCGAGCCCCGGCGCGGCACCCGGCTGCGGCTGGCCACGGGGGAGGTGGCGTACGACCTCATCGCCCCCTCCCGGTGCGAGCCCCTCGGCGCGCCCGGCGTCGGCGCGCTGTTCGCCTCGCTCGGGCCCGACCCGCTGCGCGAGGACGCGTCCGCGCCCGAGGCGGTGCGGCGGCTGACCGCGTTCCGGGGGCCGATCGGGGCCGGGGTGCTCGACCAGGGGGTGTGGGCGGGCCTCGGGAACGCCTGGCGGGCGGAGCTGCTCTTCCTCCTGGGGCTCCATCCCGGCACGCGTGGCCTCGACGCGGAGACGGCGCTGCGGTTGTGGGAGGCGGCGGTCACGTACCTCGCCCTGGGCCGGGACGCGGGGCAGGTGGTCAGCGACCCGGCCGCGCCCGACGAGCGCTGGGTCTACAAGCGCGAGCGCTGCCGGCGCTGCGGCACGCCCGTCGAGACCTGGCAGCTCGCCTCCAGGACCGCGTACGCCTGTCCACTCGACCAGCCCGCCCCTTACGAGGTCTAGCGGTCGCGCGCCAGGCGCTTGTGCAGCGAGGCCAGGGAGTCGTCGGCCATGAGGGCGGGCAGGCGGGGCGCGTCCTGGTCGATCTGGCGCAGCACGGCGGGGTGGCCGCCCTGATGACGGGTCCAGGCGCGGACGACGTCGGGCATGGCCGCGATCGCCGCCTCCGACAGGATCGCCTCCCTGGGCAGCCACTGGGTCAGGAACTGCGCGGCCCTGGCGGGGCTCCACCACAGCGGGCGGTCCCCGACGAACTCGACCAGCTTCCCGAACGCCTCCTGGGCCCCGGGCTCGTCGGGCAGCACGATCTCGGTGGCCGTGTCACGGGCGCGGCCGGGCTCACCAGGCTCGGAGGCCCGGGGTTCCGGCGTGGTGTCGTGCGTGCGGGTGAGGGCGGCGCGGGCGCGGGCGATGGCGAACGGGCGCACGGCGGGCAGCGTGTCGGCGACCTGTGCCCCCATGACGCGGTCGGTCAGCTCGAAGGCGTCCAGGATCCGCGCCGCCACGCTCTCGGGCGGCGTCGGCCGCAGGTCCAGCTCGTCGAGGAACTTGGCCTCCTCGACCACCGCGTCCACGGCCAGGCCGCCGCTGGGCTGGTCGATGCCGACGACGAGGACGTGCGGCTCCTTGCCGTTGTCGTACCGGAAGGAGAGGGCCGCCAGGACCTGCTCGCCGTAGGGGTCGGCCTTGCCGTACCAGCCGCCGTCGCAGGTGACGCGGCCCATCCGGCGCACCCATCCGGGCAGGCTCTCGATCACCGCGTGCGGGTCTTCGGGGCCCGGACCGCCGACCGCCGCCAGGGCGGCCAGGGCGAGGCGCGCCTCCCGGCCGCTGTCCTCCTCCGACCGCCGCAGGAACGCCTCCGCCTGCTCCGACGCCTCCAGCTCGGCCGCGAGCCCGGCCGCCCACAGCTCGGTGCGCAGCGGGGAACACCATCTGAGCAGGTCGCGGGCCTGGGTGATCGCCGTGTCGAACGCAGTCGTGCTCACCCTTAGACCGTATCGTCACGGCGTACCGGCGGCGGTCGTCACCGCCGGAGGCCCCGCGGGGTGATCACGGTGGCCAGGCCGTCCAGCAGGCGTTCCAGGCCGAAGGCGAACAGCGACTCCAGGTCCAGCTCCGCGCCCGGCTCGGTGATCCGGGCGATCAGCGGCCCCTCGAACGGGAGCCGCGCCGCGACCCACTGCTTGCTGGTCAGCCCCGTGTCCAGCTCGGCGCCCGCCTCGCTCTCGATGTTGATCGCCGTTCCCCGCACGAAGTTGACCAGCGTGCCGTAGACGTGCAGCCGGGTGCCCGGGTCCAGGCCGACCTCGTCGAGCGCGCGTAAGGTCCACTGCCCGTACGCCAGCAGCCCAGGCAGCGCGACCGGCCGGGTGATGGACACCAGCCGCGGCAACCAGGGATGGCGATGGTAGGCGGCCCACTGCAGCTGAGCGGCCACCCTCAGATGGGAACGCCATCCCGGCGGCGGCTCCGGATACTCGATCTCGGCGAACGCGGCGTCCGCGATCAGCTGGGTGAGCTCGGCCCTGGCGTCGAGATGCCGGTGGAGGGTCATGGTGGCGACCCCGAGCTTGGCCGCCACCGCCCGCATGGACAGCGCCGCTAGGCCGTCGGCGTCGGCGATCTCCAGGGCCGCGCGGACGACGCGGTCACGTTCCAGCCCTCCGGCGGAACGCGACGGCAGCCTCCGCGAGGCGATCACGGCACCGACCCGGGACGTGGACTCGATGGCGCCCGCCTGCTTGAGCGCGGCCAGCGCCTTGGTCGCCGTCGCCATCGCGACGCCCCACTCGCTCATGATCGCCCTGGTCGTGGGGACCGGATCGCCCGGCCGCAGCTCTCCCTCGGCGATGCGGCGCTCGATGTCGGCCACGATGCGCAGGTACGGCGGTCGCGGATCATTCACGCCGCCATGCTGCCATGCCCCGGCGATCGGGCTCAGTGATCGGGCAGCCAGTTGCCGTGCAGGCCGAGGGGCACCCTGGCCGGGAGGTGGACCCGCGCGACGGGCTCGCCGGTGAAGTCCTGCGCCGAGAGGATCACCAGGTCGGCGGCCCCGCGCTCGGCGTCGTGCACGTACGTCAGCAGGAACCCCTCGTCCTCACCCGCACCCGTACCCGCGAACACGGCCTCCCCGACCGCCGCATCCCTGCCGAACCCGTGCACCTCGGCCGTCCCCCGCTCCAGGTCGTGCTTGACCAGGGCGTTGGTGAAGGCGTCGTCGGACGGTTTTCCCTCGGGCGTGAACGGGATCCCGTACAGGGCGGTCGCGGCCGCATAGCCGTACCGGTACGGCAGGGTGGCCCGCGCCTCGTTCACGCGGGGGAAGTCCTGGGGCCGGTCGTCGAGCCGCCGCTGCCGGATGCCGTCCGGCGTGATCGTCCAGCGGTCCAGCGCGGGCCGGATCGCCCCGGGGTCGGCGGGATCGAACGGCCCCTCGGCCGTGACCACATCGACCACGACGCCGTCGCCGTCGTCGTAGGCGTTGAGCGTGTGGCTGACGTGCACGGGCTCGACGTCCACCCAGCGCACCTCACCACCGGCCCGCGGCATCACGCCCACCCGCGTCGGGTGCCCGGGCAGCCACCGGCACTCGAACCCGTCGAACCCCAGCGGAGTGTCCCACAACACCACGTGCGACTCGGTGAGCGCGAAGTCGTGCAGGAACGGTGTCCTGGTCATGGGGATGGTGGTGGTCCTGGCGACGTTCCCGCCGGTGTCGGTCACGATGTGCTGGACGAAATCGTGGCCCGGCATGTACGACAGCGAGTGCAGCTCGCCGGTGAGCGGGTCGTGCTTGGAGTGCGCCCCCGCCGTGAACCCCTGGGCCGTGCCGCCCAGGTCGCACGGGCCCACCGTGTTCAGCTCCGCGTCCAGCTCGGCGGGCGGCAGGCCACCCTCGGCCAGGGCGAAGACGCGCCGGGCGTGCTCGAACACGTGCACCATGGGCGCGAAGCCCGGCGTCCGTACGAACCGGTTCCTGTACCACTCGGCCCGGCCGTCCCGCAGCCGCACGCCGTGGACCATGCCCTGGCCCATGCCCCAGATGTGCACGGCGGGGTCCTCGACGTTCAGCGGGTTCGGGCCGTTGCGCAGGTAGCGGCCGTTCAGCTCGGCGGGGATCCGGCCGGTGACGGGGAGGTCGAAGGCGGTGACCTCTTCGGTGACGGGGGCGAAGGCCCCTTCCAGGTACTTCATGCGAGCACCGTACGAACCACGGCGCCCCACCCCGGCGCCACGCGGAACATCACCGGGCTGTGCACTAGTGCAAGGCCTGCGCCCGGCGGGGCGCACGGCGCCCGCACGGCACCGGCGTGGCGTCCGCACGGCGAGGCGCACGGCGCCCGCATGGCGTCCCGCGTGCATGGCGTCCCGCGTGCACGGCGTCCCGCGTGCACGGCGTCCCGCACACCTGTCGGCACGTCCACGCGACCCCGGTCTCGTGCATGCCGCAGCCCGGGCCCTGCGCGCAGGGGTGCGCGCAGGGCCCGGGCCGTTGTGCGTTCGTGCTAGCGGTTGTCGCCGGTCAGGCCCGCCTTGCGCAGGGCCTCGGCCATGGCGCCGGTCGGTGCGGGCCGGTCCTGACGGCGCTGGCCGCCCCGGCCGTCACCGCGCCCGCGCTGGCCACCGTCGCCATTGCGCTGACCATCGCCCCTGCCACGACCACCGTCACCGCGGCCACCGTCACCGCGGCCACCGTTCCCGCGCCCGCCATCACCGCGACCGCCATCACCGCGACCACCGTCACCTCGGCCGCTCCCGCGACCGCCGTCACCACGCGCCCCCTGGCCGCGCCCAGGCTGGCCGTCGCCGCGCCCTTGGCGGCCGGCGCCCTTGCGAGGCCCCTCGCCGCCCTGCTGGGCCGCGGTCTCGTCCTCCAGCCGCAACGTCAGGGAGATGCGCTTGCGCGGGATGTCCACGTCGAGCACCTTCACGCGGACGATGTCACCGGGCTTGACCACGTCACGCGGGTCCTTGACGTAGTTGCGCGACATGGCCGACACGTGCACGAGCCCGTCCTGGTGCACGCCGACGTCGACGAACGCGCCGAACGCCGCCACGTTGGTGACCACGCCTTCCAGGATCATGCCGGACGTGAGGTCGGAGATCTTCTCCACGCCCTCCTTGAAGGTGGCGGTCTTGAAGGCGGGACGCGGGTCGCGGCCCGGCTTCTCCAGCTCGCGCAGGATGTCGGTGACCGTCGGCAGGCCGAAGGTCTCGTCGGTGAAGTCGTCGGGCCGCAGCGTGCGCAGCGCCGCCGTGTTGCCGATCAGCGCCTTGAGGTCGGTCTTGGCGGAGGTCAGGATGCGCCGCACCACGGGGTAGGACTCGGGGTGCACGCTCGACATGTCGAGCGGGTCGTCGCCGCCGCGGATGCGCAGGAAGCCCGCGCACTGCTCGAACGCCTTCGGCCCGAGGCGCGGCACGCTCTTGAGCGCCGCGCGGGTGCGGAAGGGGCCGTTGGCGTCGCGGTGCCGGACGATGCTCTCCGCCAGCGTGGAGCCGATGCCGGACACGCGGGTGAGCAGGGGCGCCGAGGCGGTGTTGACGTCGACGCCGACGGCGTTGACGGCGTCCTCGACGACCGCGTCGAGCGAGCGGGAGAGCTTGGACTCGGCCAGGTCGTGCTGGTACTGGCCGACGCCGATCGACTTGGGATCGATCTTGACCAGCTCGGCCAGCGGGTCCTGAAGGCGCCGGGCGATGGAGACCGCGCCGCGCAGCGACACGTCGAGCTCGGGCAGCTCCTGCGAGGCGTAGGGGGAGGCCGAGTAGACCGAGGCGCCCGCCTCCGAGACCACGATCTTGGTGAGCCCGGGCATGTGCTGGATCAGCTCGCCGGCCAGCTTGTCGGTCTCGCGCGAGGCCGTGCCGTTGCCGATGGCGACCAGCTCGACGCCGTGCCGCTGCGCGAGCGCGCCCAGCACCGCCAGCGACTGGTCCCACTGCCGCTTGGGCTCGTGGGGGTAGATGGTGGCCGTCTCGACGACCTTGCCGGTGGCGTCGACCACGGCGACCTTGACGCCCGTACGCAAGCCGGGGTCGAGCCCCATCGTCGGCCGCGCGCCGGCCGGAGCGGCGAGCAGCAGGTCGCGCAGGTTGGTCGCGAACACCCGCACCGCCTCGTCCTCGGCCGCCTGCCACAGCCGCATGCGCAGGTCGATGCCCAGGTGCACGAGGATGCGGGTGCGCCAGGCCCAGCGCACGGTCTCGCTCAGCCACTTGTCGGCCGGCCGGCCCTGGTCGGAGACGCCGAACCGGGAGGCGATGCGCAGCTCGTAGTCGGGGCTGTCGTCGGGCTCCAGGGTGACGGAGAGGATCTCCTCCTTCTCGCCCCTGAACATGGCCAGGATCCGGTGCGAGGGCAGCTTGGTGAACGGCTCGCCGAACTCGAAGTAGTCGGAGAACTTGGCCCCCGCCTCCTCCTTGCCCTCGCGCACCTTCGACACCAGCCGCCCGTGGCTCCAGAACTGCTCGCGCAGCCCGCCGATGAGGTCGGCGTCCTCCGCGAAGCGCTCGATCAGGATGGCTCTGGCCCCTTCGAGCGCGGCGCCCGCGTCGGCGACGCCCTCGGTGACGAAGCCCTCGGCGGTGGCCGCCGGGTCGAGCGTGGGGTCGGCGAGGAGCTGGTCGGCCAGCGGCTCCAGCCCCAGCTCGCGGGCGATCTGCGCCTTGGTGCGCCGCTTGGGCTTGTACGGCAGGTAGATGTCCTCGAGCCTGGCCTTGGTCTCGGCGGCCATGATCTGCTCGCGCAGCTCGTCGTCGAGCTTGCCCTGAGACTCGATGGACTCCAGGATCGCCGCCCTGCGCTCCTCGAGCTCGCGCAGGTAACGCAGCCGCTCCTCCAGCGTGCGCAGTTGCGCGTCGTCGAGGGTGCCGGTGGCCTCTTTGCGGTATCGCGCGATGAACGGCACGGTCGCGCCGCCGTCGAGCAGGTCGACGGCCGCCTGCACCTGCCCTTCGCGTACGCCGAGCTCTGCGGCGATCCGCTGGTGAATAGAGAGCACTTGCCTGCCTTTCGATGGTCCCGCCGGTCAATTGTGCAGGACGACGCCGTCCTTCATGACCAGAGTGCGCGCAGGGTGAACGACCACCGCCTCCGCCGGGCTCCCGGCGGGCACCACGACGAGGTCGGCCCGGTCGCCGGGAGCCAGGCCGTAGTCGTCGAGCCCCAGCGCCCGCGCGCCGCCGACGGTGGCGGCCTCCAGCGCCAGCTCGATGTCGTCGTCCCTGCGGAACGTGCTGCGATAGGCGAGGTGCATGGCCCGCTCCAGCATGTCGCCGCTGCCGTACGGGCCCCACAGGTCGCGGATGCCGTCGTGCCCGCACGCGACCGTGACCCCGGCGGCCCGCAGCTTCTTGACGGGCGGCACGGGGAAGCTGTAGACGGCCGCCGTCACCACCGCGACGCCGGCCTCGGCCAGGCTCTCGGCCAGACGGTCCTGGTAGGCGTCGTCGAGCTGGCCCAGCGCGTACGCGTGGCTGACCGCGACCCTGCCGCCCAGCCCGAGCACCTTCGTCCGCTCGATGATCAGCTCCAGCTCCCACCCGCCCAGCGAGCCCCCGTCGTGCAGGTGGAGGTCGAGATGGGTGCCGTAGCGCCCGGCCAGGCCGAAGACCAGGTCGAGGTGGCGCACCGGGTCGCGGTCGATGCCCGCCGGGTCGAGCCCGCCGACCGCCTCCACGCCGCTCTTCAGCGCCTCCTCCAGCAGCTCGGCCGTGCCCGGGTTGGTGAGCACGCCGTGCTGGGGGAAGGCGACCTGGCGCACGTCGATCGGGGAGCCCGCCGCGGCCTCGCGCACGGCCTCCACCCCCCGCAACCCCGCTTCCGGGTCGATGTCGGTGTGGGTGCGCACGTGCGTGGTGCCGGCCGCGCTCATGCGCTCCAGCAGCGCGGCGATCCTGGTCACGCTCGGCACGCCCAGCTCGGCGCGGCGGCCGAGGTCGTTGGAGATGCGGCCGGAGAGCGTGTCGTCGGCGGAGTGGGGCACCCACGGCCCGCCGTAGAGGGTCTTGTCGAGATGGCAGTGGGCCTCGACGAGGCCGGGCAGGACGAGCTGCCCCGCCACGTCGAGGACCCGGGCGCCGGGTGCGTCGATCGGGCCGAGTGAGACCCGGTCGATGCGGCCGTCGCGGACCAGGATGTCGGCAGGCGCTCCGAGCCCCCAGGGGAGCCCGCCGCGCAGCAGCACGTCGGTCATGCCCAGCACCCTAAAGGGCGGGACCGACGATTTCGCTGCCTCTGGTGTGACGGTTCTGAAGACCTACTCGACGACCAGCTTGACGGGGATGTTGCCGCGGGTGGCGTTGGAGTACGGGCACACCTGGTGGGTGGCCTCGACGAGCTCCCGCGCGACCTCCGGCGCGAGGTCGTCCGGCAGCTCCACCCTGAGCGTGGCGTCGAGCTGGAAGCCGCCCTTGCCGTTGGGCGACAGGCCGATCTCGGCCGTGACGGCGGCGTCGGAGACGTCGATCTGCTTGCTCCCGGCCACGAGCCGCAGCGCCGAGGCGAAGCAGGCGGCGTAACCGGCGGCGAACAGCTGCTCGGGGTTGGTGCCCTCGCCGTCGCCGCCCAGCTCCTTCTGGAGGGCGAGCTTGACGTCGAGCTTTCCGTCGGAGGAGACCGCGCGGGCGTCGCGGCCGGACGAGGTGGCGATTGCGGTGTACATGATCCCGGCTCCCTAGATAGACAGACCTGTCTGTGCATCTGAGACTAGACAGGTCTGTCTGGTACCGTCAACAGGTGAGCGCAGAAACGCGGAGCCCGGCGCGGACCCGGGTGCTGGAGACCGCCGCCCGCCTGTTCTACGGCGAGGGCGTCCACGCGGTGGGCGTCGACCGGATCATCGCGGAGGCGGGCGTCGCGAAGGCGACCTTCTACCACCACTTCCCGAGCAAGGACGAGCTGGTCAGGGCCTACATTCTCGATCAGAGCGCGAGGCAGCGCGGCCTGGCGGAGAGCATGCGCGAGGGATCACCGCGGGAGCGGCTGCTGGCCGTCTTCGCGTTCATGTGCGAGTTCGGCGCCGGCCCCGCCTACCGGGGCTGCGCGTTCGTCAACACGGCGGCCGAGTATCCCGACCCCGCGCATCCCGTCCGCCAGGCCATCGCCGAGCACCGGCGCTGGAACCGCGACCTCTACCGCGACCTCCTGGCCGCCGACGGCCACCCGGACCCCGAGCGCACGGCCGACGTGCTGCTGCTGGTCAGGGACGGCCTCGTGGTCGGCTTCGACCTCGACGACCCCGCCACCGTCAGGGCCGCCGTCGACGAGACGCTCGCCCGCGTGCTGAGGCCCTGAGCAGCGCGTGCCGAGGCCCTGAGCAGCGCGTGCCGGGGCCCTGAACGGCGCGTGCCGCGGCGCTGATCAGATGGCGTCGAGGTGGGCGACGTTCGCCACGTCGGCCGGGTCGGTGCTCGGGCGCCCCGCCAGCCAGGCGTCCAGGATCTCGTCCAGCACCACCTCCGAGGTGAGCCGGAGGCTGAGCGCCAGCACGTTGGCGTCGTTCCACTTGCGGGCGCCGTCGGCGGTGTAGGCGTCCACGCACAGGGCCGCGCGCACGCCGGGCACCTTGTTCGCGGCGATCGACGCGCCCGTGCCGGTCCAGCAGCAGACGACCGCCTGCTCGGCGCGGCCCTCGCTGACGTCCCTGGCGGCCAGCTCGCAGGCCCACGCCCAGTCGTCGCGCTCGCCGTCGTCGAGCGCGCCGTGGGTCACGACCTCGTGCCCCCGCCGGCGCAGCTCGGACACGACCCGCTCCGCCACGCCGTCCCTGCTGTCGGCAGCCACCGAAATCCGCATGCGTCCCTCCTCCTTCACCTTCCAGGGTAGAGGTGGCACGCGGCCGTGAGACTGGCGTCAGAAGGCCTTATGTGCTTGGTTGTGGCGACATATGCGACTTGAAATGAACGACATTCCGGCCCTCGCCCGCGGCTGCGCCGTGCTGGGCACCGGCGGCGGGGGAGACGTGCGTACGGGATCGCTGGCCGCGATCAGAGCCATCCGCGAGTACGGCCCCGTACCCCTGCTGAAACTCGACGACCTGCCGGGCGACGCGCTGATCCTGCCGCTGTCCGGCATCGGCGCGCCGACCGTCAGCCACGAGATGATCCACGGCGAGGACGAGCCGAAGCGCATCGCCGAGGAGGCCGAGCGCATCTTCGGCCGCCCGCCGAGCGCGATCATGTCCTCGGAGATCGGGGGCGCCAACGGCGTCGCGCCCGTCGCCTGGGCCGCCCAGCTCGGGGTGCCGCTGCTCGACGCCGACGGCATGGGCCGGGCCTTCCCCGAGGTCCAGATGGTCTCGATGTACGTGGCGGGGATCCCGGCCGACCTCGTGATCATGTCCGACGTGGCGGGCAACGTGGTGACGATCCGCCCGGTCGACGGGCTGTGGTCCGAGCGCATCGCGCGGGCCGTCTGCGTGGCGGCGGGCTCGCACGCGCTGATGTCCGACTACCTGCTGACCGCCGACCGGGCCAGGGGCGCGGTCATCGAGGGTACGGTCACCCGCGCCCTGGAGATCGGCCGGGCCACCGAGGGCGCGGCGGACCCGCTGGCCGCCCTGCGTGACCGCCTCGGCGCCACCAGGCTCATCACCGGCAAGCTGACCGACGTGGCGCGGCGCACCACGGGCGGCTTCGTCAGGGGCACGGCCACGATCGAGGGCACCGGCGACGACCGCGGCCGCCGCCTGACCCTGGAGCTGCAGAACGAGAACCTGGTCGCGGACGAGGGCGGCCGGATCCGCGCCATGGTGCCCGACCTCATCACGGTCGTGGACACCGAGACCGCCGCCGCCATCCAGACCGAGGCCCTGCGGTACGGCCAGCGCGTCACGGTCCTCGCCTGGCCCTGCGACCCGCTCTGGCGCACCCCGAAGGGTTTGGAGACGGCCGGGCCGCGGGCGTTCGGCTACGACCTGGGCTACGTGCCCGTGGAGGAGCTGTCGCATGGCTGACCTGCGCATCGGGATCGACGTCGGCGGCACGAACACCGACGCGGTCGTGCTGGACGCCGACGGCCGGGTGATCGCCAAGGCCAAGCGGCCGACCACCCCCGAGGTGACCGAGGGCCTGCGGGCGGCACTCGACGCCGTGCTCGCTGAGCTAGGCAACGGCCGCGAGCACGTCACCCGCGTCATGCTCGGCACCACGCACGCCACGAACGCCATCCTGGAGCGGCGCGGCCTCGGCCGGGTGGCCGTGGTACGGCTGGGCGCGCCCGCCACCACCGCCGTGCCCCCGCTCTCCGACTGGCCTGACGACCTGCGCAAGGCCGTCTCCGCGGGCGAGGCCATCGTGCCCGGCGGCCACTACGTGGACGGGCGCGAGATCAGCCCGCTCGACCTGGACGCCGTCCGCCGCTTCCTGGACGGCGTGCGCGCCGACGCCGTGGCCGTCACCAGCGTGTTCAGCCCCGCGGACGACGGGCACGAGCGGCGGGTCGAGGAGCTGGTCAGGGCCGAGTACGGCCTGCCGGTCTCGGTGAGCAGCGAGATCGGCTCGCTGGGCCTGCTGGAGCGCGAGAACGCGACCGTGCTGAACGCCGCGCTCTACGGCGTCGCGGCCCACGTCACCGACGCCCTGGTCACGGCACTGGCCGAGCGCGGCCTGGGAGAGCGGGGCCGACGTGAGCAGGGCCGACGTGAGCAGGGCCAGGGGGCGCAGGGCGCGCGAGGGCAGGGGGCGCAGGGCGCGCGAGGGCAGGGGGCGCAGGGCGCGCGGGGGCAGGGGGCGCGGCCGTACCTGGCGCAGAACGACGGCACGCTCATGACGCTGGAGCACGCCGCCCGGCTGCCCGTCTCCACGATCGGCTCGGGCCCGGCGAACTCCCTGCGCGGAGCCGCGTACCTGTCGGGAGTGGCCGACGCGGTCGTGGTGGACGTGGGCGGCACGTCCACGGACCTCGGGGTGCTGGCAGGCGGCTTCCCCCGGGAGTCGGCGGCGGCGGTGGAGATCGGCGGGGTGCTGACGAACTTCCGCATGCCCGACATCCTGGCCATCGCCCTCGGCGGCGGCACCGTCGTGCGCCCGCACGGCCTCGGCCCCGACTCGGTCGGCTACCGGATCGTGCGCGAGGCGCTGGTGTTCGGCGGGGCGACGGCGACGATGACGGACGCGGCCGTCGCGGCGGGCCGCATCCCGCCGGGCGCCGAGGACTGGCGCGACCGCCTCCAGGGAGGCAGGCAGGGTGACATGTCGGAAGAAAACGCAGACATTCTGGAAAGCGCGGTTACCCGGGCCGACCGGATGGTGATCGACGCCGTGGACCGGATGACGCTCGGCAGGACTGACCGGCCCCTGGTGGCGGTGGGGGGCGGGGCGTTCCTGCTGCCCGATCACATCCCCGGGGTGAGCCGCGTGATCAGGCCCGAGCACGCCGAGGTGGCCAACGCCGTGGGCGCCGCCATCGCCCTCGCGAGCGGCAGAGTCGATACGATCTTGCCAGCGGGAGACAGCCGGGCGGCGGCGATCGAGAGCGCCAAGGAGGAGGCGCGGGCGCGAGCCGTGGCGGCGGGGGCCGACCCCGCCGGAGTCGAGATCGTGGACCTCCTCGAGGTGCCGCTGAGCTATCTCTCGGAGCCCGCCGTGCGGGTGCACGTCAAAGCAGCCGGACCCCTCGCCCGGTGACACATCGAAAGGACCCCCCACCATGCGCTGGCACAAGCGTCTGCTCGTCGCCGGGGTAGCCGGTGTCCTCGCCCTGACCGCCTCCGCGTGCGCGGGCGGCCAGGTGCGCGGCGCCGGCGGGACGCCCCGGCCACAGGCGAGCAGCGGCAGTCCGGCAGATCAGACAGGCGGGCAGGCCAACGACAGCACGTTCGTCTACGCGCCGAACTCCGACGTGGTCACCGACTGGGACCCGGCGACCTCCTACTCCAACGAGATCGTCGCCCTGGCGAACATCTACGAGGGCCTCACCAGGTACGACTCCCAGACCAAGCAGGCCGAGCCGCGCCTGGCGACCGAGTGGACCTCCTCGGACGACGGCAAGGAGTGGACGTTCAAGCTGCGGCAGGGCGTGAAGTTCCACACCGGCGACCCGATGGACGCCGAGGCCGCCAAGAAGGCGATCGAGCGGACGATCGAGAAGAAGGGCGGCGCAGCCTACATCTGGGACCCGGTGGACGAGATCGAGGCGGTGGACGCGGGCACGCTCAAGTTCACCCTCAAGTACCCCGCCCCGCTCGACCTGATCTCCTCCTCCGGCTACGCCGCCTGGATCTACGACGTGGACGCCGTGGACGCCGACGGCAAGACCACCGCCGGCACCGGTCCGTACACGATCGACTCGTGGAAGAAGGGCGAGGAGAACGAGCTCGCGCTGAAGGCGTACGAGGACTACTGGGGCGGCTGGAAGCCCGAGCAGTACAAGAAGGTGACCTTCCGCGTCACGCCGGAGATCACCACCGCCTGGCAGCTGCTGCAGAAGGGCGAGGTGAACTTCGTCAGGCGCCTGAACCCGCAGCTCTTCGCCCAGGCCGGCACCACGCCGGGCGTGCAGAGCGCGCAGGCGCAGTCGTTCCAGAACCTGCTGGTGCTGTTCAACACCGCCGACGGGCCCACCAAGGACGTCAAGGTGCGGCAGGCGCTGCAGCTCGCGATCGACTACGACGGCCTGGCGGCGGCGCTGGAGGGCTCGGGCGTGAAGGCCAGCGGCCTGGTGCCGCAGGGCCTGCTCGGCCACGTGGACGGCATGGAGCCCAAGCAGGACCTGCCCAGGGCCCAGCAGCTGCTCGCCGACGCCGGGTACGGCCCCGACCTGGAGGAGCTGGAGCTCGACCTGACCTACGCCATCGGCGACGAGGACCAGAAGCTGCTGGTGACGCTGCTCAGCTCGACGCTGAAGCAGCTCAACGTGACGCTGCGGGCCAAGCCCATGAGCTGGAGCGCGCAGTGGGACCTGGGCAAGAAGGGCGGCCAGGACCTCTTCGTCATGTACTGGTACCCCGACTATCCGGACGCCTACTCCTGGTTCCTCAACGTGTTCAAGAGCGCCGACAAGCCGCAGTTCAACCTGTCGTACCTGAAGAACGCGGAGATCGACGCGGCCATCGACAAGCTGCCCGAGCTGACGGCCACGGACCGGGCGGCGGCCGAGGAGGAGTACAGGAAGCTCCAGCAGCAGATCATCCAGGAGGAGGCGGCGGTCGCGGTGCCGTACGTGCAGCGCTACCAGCGCGCGCTGTCGGCGGACGTCCAGGGCTACCAGGACAACCCGGCCTATCCCAGCGTGGTCTTCTTCTACGAGCTCACGCGCGCCGGCTAGGCCGTGCTCCGCTATCTGGCTCGCCGGCTCGGCCAGGCGCTCCTGGTCGTGGCCGGCGTGGTCGTGCTCACGTTCGCGATCATGCGGCTGGTGCCCGGCGACCCGGCGGTCGCGTTCGCCGGGCCGAAGGCCACGCCTGAACAGCTCGCCGAGGCCCGCGCGCGGTTCGGCCTGGACGACCCGCTGCCCGTGCAGCTGCTGAACTACGCGCGCGACCTGGTCACCGGCGACTGGGGGACCAGCCTGCGCACCAGGCAGCCCGTGCGCGACGACCTCTACCTGGCCTTCCCCGCCTCGCTGGAGCTGGTCGGGGCGGCGCTGCTGGTGGCGATCGCGCTGGGCATCCCGCTCGGGGTGCTCGCCGCCCGCCACAAGAGGCGGCTGCCGGACTTCGGCGTACGGCTGGGCAGCATGCTGGCCGTCTCCGTACCGGTCTTCTGGCTGGCCCTGGCGCTGCAGACGGTGTTCGCCGGCAACCTCGGCTGGTTCCCGATCGCCGGCGAGTACGACACCTCGCTCGACACCACCAGCCCGCTCACCCTCTGGACGAACATCACCATCGTCGACGCCCTCATCACCGGCAACTGGCCCATCTTCACCAGCACCCTCGAACACCTGGTGCTGCCCGCCCTGGTCGTGGCCGCCTACCCCACGGGCGTGATCGCCCAGATGACCAGGGCCGCGCTGATCGAGGAGTCGGGCCAGGACCACGCCAGGCTGGAGCGGGCGCTCGGGTTCGGCGAGACGTCGATCCTGACCAGGTTCGCGCTGCGGCCCGCGCTGGGCCCGGTGCTGTCGCTGATCGCGCTGGTCTTCGCGTACGCGATCGTCAACGGCTTCCTCGTCGAGGCCGTCTTCAACTGGCCGGGCCTGGGCCGGTACGCCGCCGAGTCGATCCGCTCGCTGGACACCCCGGGCATCGCGGGCGTCACCCTGCTGGTCGCCCTGGTGTACGTCCTGGCCAACCTGGTCGTGGACATCCTCCAGGGCTTCGTCGATCCCCGTACGAGGTCCCGATGACGACGGATGTGCAACCGCTGCGCCGCGGCCTCCTGCCCCGCGTCCCCGACCGGTTCGCCGTGTTCGGGGCGGTGCTGCTCGCCGTCGTCGTGCTGGCGGCGCTGCTGGCGCCGTGGCTGGCGCCGTACCCGCTGGACGAGCCGCGCCCGCTGGAGCGGCTGCTGCCGCCGAGCGGCGCCCACTGGTTCGGCACCGACCAGGTCGGGCGCGACGTGCTCACCCGCATCCTGTACGGCGGGCGCACCTCGCTGACCATCGCCGTGGCCGTGCTGGGCATCTCGGCGGCCGTCGGGGTGACGCTGGGCGTGGTCGCCGGCTACGCGGGCGGCTGGCTCAGGGACGTGATCATGCGGGTCACGGACGTGTTCCTGGCCTTCCCCGCGCTGCTGCTCTCCCTGGCGCTGGCCGTCGTGCTGCAGCCCAGCGTGAACACCGTGATCCTGGCCATCGCGGTGACCTGGTGGCCGTGGTACACCCGGCTGGCCGCCTCCACGGCGGCCTCGATCGCCACCCGCCCGTACGTGGACGCCGCCCGCTGCCTCGGCGTGCCCGCCCCGCTGATCATCCTGCGGCACGTGCTGCCGAACTCGCTCACCCCCGTCCTGGTGCAGCTCTCGCTGGACGCGGGCGGGGTGATCCTCACCTCGGCGGCGCTGTCGTACCTGGGGCTGGGCGCGCAGGAGCCGACGGCGGAGTGGGGGCTGATGGTGCAGCAGGGGCAGACGCTGTTCACCACGAACTGGTGGGTGGTGGCCTTTCCCGGGCTGGCGATCCTGGTGACGGCGTTCGCGTTCAACGTGCTCGGTGAGGGGCTGCGCAACGCGCTGGATCCCCGAGCGGAGGAGCTCGGCAGGAGAGAGCGACGAAGGAGCCAACGGATGCCGAAGCGGCCGCGACCATGAGCACGCAGGGTGGTCAAGTGATCGAGGTGCGCGACCTCCAGGTGCGGTACGGCGGCCGGCTCGTCGCCGACGTGCCCGAGCTGGACGTGGGCGCGGGGGAGTGCGTGGCGATCGTGGGGGAGAGCGGGTCGGGCAAGTCCACGACGCTGCTCTCGCTCCTCGGCCTCACCGAGAATGCCGAAATTTCGGGACAAGTGCGGGTATGTGGCGTGGACGTGCTCACCGCCTCCCAGAAGGCGCTGCGCGAGATCCGCGGCGCCCGCGCGGCCCTGGTCATGCAGTCGCCGCAGGCCGCCCTCAGCCCCGCCACCCGCCTCGGCACGCTCATGCGCCGCGCGCTCAAGCTGCACGGCAGGCAGGCCACGGACGAGGCCATGGCGCGGGCCCTGGAGGAGGTCGTGCTCGACCGCGAGATCCTGCGCCGCTACCCCCACGAGATCTCCGGCGGCCAGGCCCAGCGCTTCGCCATCGCGCTGGCCATCGCCCTGGGCGCCGAGGTCGTCCTGGCCGACGAGCCCACCAGCGCGCTGGACGTGACCGTGCAGGCCGAGGTGGTCGGCGTGCTGCGGCGGCTGCGGGCCGAGCGGGACCTGGCGCTCCTGCTGGTCTCCCACGACCTGGCCCTCGTCTCGACGATCGCCGACCGGGTGCTCGTCATGAAGGACGGCGCGGTCGTGGAGTCGGGGCCCGCCGCCGAGGTGCTGGCCGAGCCGTCCCACCCCTACACCCGAGAGCTGCTGGAGGCGCTGCCGTGACCACGCTGAGGGCCGAGCGGGTGACGCTCGGGTACGGCCGCCGCCCCGTCGTGCACGAGGTCAGCCTGGACATCACCGAGGGCGGCGTGGGCCTGATCGGGGAGAGCGGCTCGGGCAAGACGACGCTGGCGCGCGCGTTCCTGGGCCTCCTGAGCCCCATGTCCGGAAATATCTGGTACGGCGACCAGGATCTCAAGAAGGCGGACCTGAGGGCGTTCAGGAAGGACGTGCAGCCCGTCTTCCAGGCCGAGGCCCTCGACCCCCGCATGCGCGTCGGCCACTCGATCGCCGAGGCGCTCCCGCGCTCCGCCCGCGCCCGCGTCGGCGAGCTGATGGAACAGGTCGGCCTCGATCCCGAGCTGGCCGGCCGCCGCCCGCACGAGCTCTCGGGTGGCCAGCGCCAGCGCGTGGTGATCGCCAGGGCGCTGGCCGTCGGCCCCCGCCTGCTCATCCTCGACGAGCCCACCAGCGCGCTCGACGTCACCGTCCAGGCCAGGATCCTCGACCTGCTGGCCTCGCTGGAGACCGAGCGCCTGCTCATCACCCACAACCTGGCCGTCGTGGAGCGGCTCTGCCGTACCTCCCACGTGCTCTTCGCGGGCCGCGTGGTCGAGTCGGGCCCCACCGCGCAGCTCCTGGCGAACCCGGCCCACCCGTACACCAGGGCGCTGCGCGACGCCGTGCCGAAGCTCGGGGGGCCGCCTCCGCAGGCCAGGGGCAGGACGGAGGCGGTCCCGGCGGCGACGGGCTGCCCGTTCAGGCTGCGCTGCCCGCTAGCCGTCCCCGAGTGCGAGCGGGCGCCCGCGACGCGGGACGTGGCAGGCCGCCAGGTGGCCTGTCACCGGGCGGAGGACGTGCTGCTCTCCACCTGACTCTTCAGGTAACCGCACATGTCGTCGGCGAGCTTCTCCATCAGCCGGGCCAGGTCCGCCCGCTCCTGCTCGGGCCAGTCGGCCAGCACGGCCTCGAACCACTGGGAGGCGGCCCGGCGGCAGGCGAGCGCCGCCCGGCCGCCGTCCTCGGTGAGCGCGATGCGCCAGGCCCGCCCGTCGTCGGGGTCGCGTACCCGCTCGACCAGCCCGCGCCGCTCCAGCGCGGCCACGTGCCGCGTCACGTGCGGGCTCTCCACCTGAAGGCTCTCGGCGATCTTCCCGATCCTGCGCGGCTCGTCCGCGTCCAGCAGGTCGACGAGGATCTGGACGTCCGGCCGGTCCAGGCGGATGCCCGCGGCCTGGGTCAGCCGCTCGTGCGTCTTGGCACGGTTGAGTGAGGTCGCGAGCCGGCGATAGGAGTCGACCGTTCGGTGCAGATTCTCGTCCATCCGCTTGATTACCTAACTTACGTATGTATTATCGGTTCTCGGTTACTTACCCAAGTTATCTAAAGGAGCCGACATGGCGACAGTCGTCGTGCCCGCGTCGCGGGCAACGACCAGCCGGAACCCTTGGCCCGCGGTGATCTCACTGGCCTTCGCCGCCTCCATCGCCGCTCTGCAGAACACCGCGGTGGTTCCGCTGCTTCCCGTGCTGCAACGGGAGCTGAACACCTCGTTGAGCGCCGTGAGCTGGACACTCACGCTGAGCCTGCTGGTGGGCGCGGTGTCCACGCCGTTGTTGTCGCGCTTCGGCGACATGTACGGCAGGCGCCGCATGATCCTCGCCGCCCTGACGCTCCTGGTGATCGGCTCGGTCATGGCCGCGCTGGCGACCTCGCTCACCTGGCTGATCGTGGCGCGGGTGCTGCAGGGCTTCGTCTCCGCGCTGGTGCCGCTGTCGATCGGGGTGGTCCGCGACTCCCTGCCCAGGCAGCAGCTCGCCACCGGCATCGGGGTGCTGAGCGCGACCATGGGGTTCGGCAGCGGAGGCGGGATGATCCTGGCCGGGCTCGCCTCCGGCGACTACCACCTGGTCTTCTGGATCACCGGCGGCATCTCGCTGGTGGCGGGCATCGTCGTGGCCTTCCTCGTGCGTGACTCGGCCCCGCCGGTCAAGGGCCGCCCCGACCTGCTCGGCGCGGCGCTGCTGACCGCGTGGCTGGTCGCGCTGCTGCTGGCCGTCAGCGAGGGCGGCTCATGGGGCTGGACCTCGCCGGGCGTGCTCGGGCTCTTCGGCGCCGCGGTCGTGCTGGCGGTCGTCTGGGTGCTGGTCGAGCGCAGGGTGGCCGAGCCGCTGGTGGAGATGGCGATGCTGGTGCACAGGGGAACGGTCGGCGCGACGGTGTCCTCGTTCCTGCTCGGGTTCTCGTTCTTCACCCTGCTGACCGGCATGTCCGGCTTCGCCCAGGCGTCCGAGGCGGCGGGCGGGCTCGCGGCCACCACCCTCCAGGTCGGCGTCTACCTGCTGCCGAGCACGCTCTTCATGCTGGTGATCTCGCTGTTCGCGGGCCGGATCATGCGCAGGCTCCCGGCGGCCGCCATGGTGGCGATCGGCTCGGGCGTCACCGCGCTGGCCGGGCTCTGGCTGGTGATCCAGCACACGGCCCCGGCGCACCTGTACGTGGCGTCCTCGCTGATGGGCGTGGGCCTCGGCGTCGGCTACGCGGCGCTGGGCACCATGGCCGTGGAGCACGTGGCTCCGGAGAGGACCGCCGTGGCGGCGGGGGTGAACGCGCTGGTGCGCATCGTGGGCGGCAGCGTGGCCGGCGCCGCGATCGCCGCCGTGCTCGCCGCGGGCGGCGGCTACCCCTGGGTCTTCGGGGCAGCCGCCGGAGCGGGCGTCGTGGCCGCGCTGTTCGCGGCCGGGTACGGCTATCTCAACCGCAGGCCGGTCACAGCGCCTTCAGGCCACTGATCACTTCCAGCAGCACCTTGGCGTCCGGGGCCGGCGGCGGCAGCTCGACCTGCACGAGTTGCTGGGCGTGCAGGTCGCCGACCAGCACCCGGACCACGCCGATGGGCAGGTTCAGCTCGGCCGCCACGTCCACCAGCCGCGTGGGCTGGGTGCACTTCTGCAGGATGATGAGGTGTTCGGGGTCGAGGCCGCGGGGCGGCGTGAGGCCGCCGGCGGTGATGATGACCGCGATGAGGTCGATGGCCTCGCTCGCGGGCACCGTGCGGCCCCTGGTCAGCAGGTAGGCGGGGACGATCGGACCGGCGTCCTCGTCCAGCCAGCGCTCTTCAGTCACTTCGCACCACCCGCATGGGGCGAGCGGCGGGCTCCTTCTGCACGGCGATCGCCGGGGCTTCTGGCTCCGGCTCTGCCACGTGCTCTTCCGGGATCAACACGATCGCGGTGGTCCCTCCATATGGTGAACCGCGCAACGTCACGCGGATGTCGTGCCTGGCGGCCAGGCGGGAGACGACGAAGAGGCCGAGCCGGTCACTGTCGGCCAGGTCGAACTCCGGCGGGCTGGCCAGCCGCTCGTTGTAGTCGGCCAGCTCTTCTGGTTCCATCCCGAATCCCCGGTCCTCGACCTCGAAGGCGAAGCCCCGGGCCGTCCCCTCACCGCGCACGATGACCGAGGTGTGCGCGGGGGAGTAGACGGTGGCGTTCTCTATCAGCTCGGCGATGAGGTGGATCACGTCGCCGACCACGGCGCCGGCCAGGCGCTGGCCGGACATCGGCTCGACGACGACGCGCTGGTAGTCCTCCACCTCGGCGGCGGCGCCGCGGGCCACGTCCAGCAGCGGCACCGGCCGGCTCCAGCCGCGTCCCGGCGTGGCGCCCGACAGGATGATCAGGCCTTCCGCGTGGCGGCGCATGCGCGTCGTCAGGTGGTCCAGTTTGAACAGGTCGTCGAGCTGCTCGGGGTCGGTGGCCCGGTGCTGCATGTCGGCGAGCTGGATGCGCTGGCGGTGCAGCAGCGTCTGGCTGCGCCTGGCCAGGTTGCGGAAGACGTGCCCCACACCCTCGCTGAGCTGCGCCTGGCCGACCGCGGCCTCCACCGCCGTCTGCTGCACGGTGGAGAACGCCTGGCCCACGTCGTCGATCTCGACCGTGGTGCTGGCCAGGGACAGCTCGGGCATCTCGACCTTCTCGCCCCTACGCAGCTTGGCGACCACGTGCGGCAGCCGCTCCTGCGACACCTCCAGCGCCGCCAGCCGCAGCGCGCCGAGCTCCTTCGACAGGCGGTCGCCCATGCGCAGGGAGAACGCGATCGACACGATCACCAGCGCGAGCGCCGTGCCCGCCAGCAGGAACGCCCGCGACAGCACCTCGTCGGCCACCGGTTCGGCCCGCTCGTTCAGCAGCGTGCTGGCCTTCAGCTGGGCCTCGTTGAACGACTTGGCCAGCCCCTCGGTGGTACTCAGCCAGCCCTGCGGCGTGCCCCCGGCGATGATCTGGTCCTCCATCATCCGCATCCGCTGGTAGGCGGGAGAGCTGATGAGGGCGACCTGGGGGTCGCGCAGCGCCGGGTCGAGCTCCGCGAGCCCCTGGTCGATGAGGAAGCGCCGGTTGCCCGCGATCTGGGTGAACAGCCTGCGCTCGGCCGCGTTGACCGGGCCGAGGCCGATGGCCTGCTCCCTGCTCAGCAGCTCCCTGGCGTAGCCCATGTCGATGACCACGCGCGACTGCTCGTAGATCGGGATGTCGTCGATCAGCGCGACCTTGCGGTGCAGGCCGTACAGGGAGTCGACGATCGCGTTGTACGCCTCCACGCTGTGCAGACGGTCCGACAGGCCCGCGTCGATCTCCCCACGGACCGAGTCGAGCCTGTCGAGTTGCGTGTACACCGCGTCCACCTGTGTGCGGATCTCTTCCGATCTGTCCTTGGAGGTGCTGGAGAGCTGGGTGAAGGAGTCGCGGGCGGCGTCGGTCCTGGTGCGCTGCGCGGCGACGGTGGATTCGTCCGCCACGTTACGCAGGAGCTGGGCCGAGCTGAGACGTTCGCGTTGGATCTCGCTGATCAGTTTGTACGCGGGCAGGCGGAGGTTCGTCCAGACCGTCTTGTATTGACGCAGCTCCAGGCTCTCACCGGCGGTGACGGCGGTGATGACCCCCCACAACACCACCATGGAGGTCAGCGGCACCAGTAGTAGTCCGATGATCTTCATGCGGATCGTTCGGCTACGACCCATGGCACCTCACTCCGGTCGGTCCCAAGCTGGCAACCCCGGACGGGACAAGCCCCGAGAATAGCAATTCGATCACCTGAATGCCCAATTTTTCGGGACTTTTGGACACGTGTCACGCCTCTACGGGATCTTGGAGTAGGTTTCCCGGGAATCACATCGGCCACAGAGGGAGCCTGCGTTGCGCCGTCGACTCGTAGCGGCCGCCGCGCTCGTCCTCCTGGCGGCCTGCTCGACCCCCCAAGAGCCGCAGCGGGCGCCGGCGGGGGAGTCACCCTTCGTCTACGTCAAGAACACCGACATCGTCACCGAGTGGGACCCCAGCCGCTCCTACTCCAACGAGATCATCGCCTTCCAGAACGTCTACGAGACCCTCACGCTCTGGAACCCCGTCACCAAGAAGTCCGCCCCCCGCCTGGCCACGTCCTGGCGCTCCTCCGCCGACGGCCGTACCTGGACCTTCTCCCTGCGCTCCGGCGTCACCTTCCACACCGGCAGGCCGCTGGACGCCGAGGCGGTCAAGGCGTCCATCGAGCGCACGATGAGGGCCAAGACCGGCGCCTCCTACATCTGGGACGCCGTCTCCTCCATCAGGGTCGAGGGGCCGCTCACGGTGACGTTCGCGCTGAAGTACCCCGTGCCGCTGGACCTGGTGGCCTCCGCCGGGTACGCGGCCTACATCTACGACACCAAGGCCGCCCCCGACCTGGCCGCCTTCTTCCGGCAGGGCAGGGACGCCGGGTCCGGCCCGTACACGGTGACGAAGTGGAACCAGGGCAAGGAGGACGAGCTCACGCTCTCGGCGTACGACGGGTACTGGGGCGGCTGGCGGCGCCCGCACTACAACACGATCAAGTACAAGGTCGTGCCCGACACCGAGCGGGCGTACCGGATGTTGCAGAGCGGCGAGGCCAGCTTCGTCGACCGGCTCGACCCGCGGCTGTTCGCCCGCGCCTCCGCCGCGCCCGGGCTGCGCACCTCCGACCGGCCGTCGTTCACGACGGCCATGATGTTGTTCAACACGGCCTCCGGGCCGATGAAGGACATCAGGATCCGCAAGGCCGTCCAGAAGGCCGTCGACTACCAGGGCCTGGTCAAGGCGCTCAAGGGCTCGGTGATGCCGGCCAGCGGCGTCGTGCCGGAAGGGCTGCTCGGCCACGTGCCCGGCCGGATCCCCGAGCAGGACCTCGCCGGCGCCACCCGGCTGCTCCAGCAGGCCGGCTACGGCCCCGGCGGCCGGCCGCTGCGCCTGCGGCTGACCTACGGCGAGGGCGAGGCCGACGAGCAGGTGCTCGCCCGGCGGCTACGGGCCACGCTGCGCAAGCTGAACGTCACCCTCGAAGCCCGGGGCATGCACTGGAACGCCCAGTGGGAGCTGGGCAAGAAGCGCGGCCAGGACATCTTCGTCATGTACTGGTGGCCCGACTACGCCGACGGCTACTCCTACTTCGGCCAGGTCTTCCACAGCGCGAACCCGCCCGTGTTCAACCTGTCCTACCTCAACGACCGGACCCTCGACGCGCTGCTCGGCACGGTGCCGGAGCTGACGGTGACCGACAAGCCGGCGGCGCAGCGGGCGTACGAGCAGGCCACGACGCGCGTGCTGGACCAGCGGGCGGCCGCCGCGCTGCCCTGGGTGGTCAAGGCGCGGCGGGCCTACCTGGGCGGCATCCAGGGCTACGAGGACAACCCCGCCTACCCGGACGTGGTCTTCGGCTACGACCTGCGGCCCTCGGGCTGATCGTCCGCCACCCGTTCGCGCAGCCGCGCCCTGATCTCCTCGGGCGTGTACGCGCGGCGCCGCCGCTCCGCCCGCGCGATCACCACTCCCGTGGCCGCCACACCCATGATTCCGGCCAATCCGAGCATCTTCCACCAGCGCATGTTGCCTAGGCTAGCCCTGTGCTGACTCTCGACGAGGCCGTCAAGTTGACGAGGACCGGCGACCTGTGGATCTTCCGCGGCCGCTCCGTGCCCGACCGCGCCATCCAGACCATGACCAACAGCCCGGTCAACCACGTGGGCATGGCCATCGTGATCGAGGACATGCCGCCGATGATGTGGCACGCCGAGCTCGGCAAGTCCCTGCTCGACCTGTGGTCCGGCACCCACCAGCGCGGCGTGCAGCTCCACGACCTGCGTGCCGCCGTGACCGTGTGGGCCGACCGCTACGACCAGCGGGCCTGGCTGCGCCAGCTCGACCCCGAGGCCACCCCCGAGATGGAGGACGCCGCCCTGCGCACGGTGGCCAGGCTCGACGGCACCCCGTTCCCCTCCACCGCCCGGCTGGCCGCGCGCTGGATGCGGGGCCGGGTCCCGCGCAGGAGCCGCAAGGAGCAGACCCTGGAGAGCGCCTACTGCGCCGAGGTGGTGGCCGTCACCTACGAGGCGATGGGGCTGCTGCCCGGCGGGCGCCGCCCCAACTGGTACGACCCCGGCAGGTTCTGGAGCGGCGACGACCTGGAGCTGCTCCTGGGCCGCCGCCTCGGCAACGAGATCACCGTGGGAGTGGAGCGTACCCGGCGGCGGTCCTGACCCTGGCCAGCGGCAGCGTCGCCAGGACGAGCAGGGCCACCAGCCCGAACCCCGCGGCGTACCCGGTGTGCCCCAGCACCAGCCCGAACCCCATCGCCCCCGCGCCCATGCCCGCGTCGTAGGCCAGGTTCCACAGCGCGCTCACCCTGGCGGCGCCGCCCCGCTCGAACATCAGCGCCAGCGTCGCGTTCTGCAGCACCCCGAACCCCGCCCCGAACAGCGCCATCCCGGCCACCACCGCGACCGGGCTGCCGGCCCAGACCTGCAGCGCGACACCGGCGGCGGTGGCGAGCACGCCGGGTACAAGCAGCCCGGCCGAGCCGTGCCGGTCCCCGTGCCTGCCCGCCCACCAGCGGGCCGCGGGCGTGGCCAGCGACTGCACGAGCAGCGCCACCGAGGCCAGCTCCGGCGAGCCCGCCAGCGGCAGGAACGTCACCAGGACGCCCGTCGCGGTCGTCACCGCCGCGAAGACCAGCGCGAGGCTCGCGAGCCCGCCCGCCGCGGGCCCCGCCGCCGACGCGGGCTTCGTGCCGTACGCGGGCCTGGTGGCGGGCAGTCCCAGCACGGCCGGCAGCCCGGCCAGCGGCACCAGCCCCGCCACGGCGAACACCGGCCCGAACCCCAGCGCGTCGCTCGCCCACAACCCCAGCGGCAGCCCGAGCACCGACGGGATGCCGACGGCCACGCCGTACAGGCCCAGACCCTCGCCGCGGCGCTCCTCGGGCACCAGCTCGGCGGTGAGCGCGGTGCCCGCGACCACCAGCACGCCCAGCCCGGCGCCGCGCAGCACGCTGATCCCCAGCACCCAGCTCAGCTCCGCCGACAGCGGCAGCAGCAGCGCGGGCAGGCCGAGCAGCACCAGCCCGAGCCCCATCACCGCCCGATAGCCGAGCCGGGACAGCAGCCACGGGACCGCCAGCTCCGCCGCGACCGTGGCGAGCATCATGGCGCCGGTGACGGACCCGGCGCCGAGCCCGCCACCGCCGCCGGTCGCGGCGTACAGCGGTGCGGAGGAGAAGAGGAGGTAGAAGCCGAGCAGGCCGGCCGTCGAGGCGGCCATCATCAGGTTCATCTCGCGCGTCATCATGCCTTCGACGGTCGCGGAAGCGCGTTCCCGGCACATCGGGCATGATGCGTAGCCGCCTCTTCATAACGGGGCCGCCTCTTCATAATGGGGTGGTGTTCGTGGGACGTGCGGCGGAGCTGGCCCGGCTGACGGCGGCGCGGGAGCGTGCTCCGGGCGTCGTGCTGGTCGTCGGCGAGGCGGGCATCGGCAAGACGCGGCTGGTCGGCGAGTTCGCCTCCGGGGTGGACGCGTTCGTGGCCGAAGGCGGGGCCGATCCGGGTTGCGTGGCGTACGCGCCGTTCGTCCCGGTGCTGCGCGGCCTGGTCAGGCAGTACGGCGCCGGCCTCGTGCCGGGCGGCGGGCGCCGGGGCCTGGCCCGGCTGCTGCCCGAGCTGGGAGAGGTCGAGGAACTGCCGGACCTGGGGCGGGCCCGGCTGTTCGAGGAGGTGCTGCTGCTGGTCGAGCGGTCGGCCGAGCGGCGGCCCCTCGTCCTCGTGCTGGAGGACCTGCACTGGGCCGACCAGGCCAGCGTCGACCTGCTGGTCTTCCTGGCGCGCAACCTGATGGCCCCCGGCGTGCTCGTCGTCGCGACCTCGCGCGAGCCGCTGCGGCTGCCGGGCGCCGAGGTGATCAGGGTGCCGCCGCTCGGGCGGGACGAGGTGGCCCGCCTGCTCGGGCAGGAGCACCAGCCGCAGGACCTCGACCTGATCGTGACGCGCAGCGAGGGCAACCCGCTGTTCGCCGAGGCGCTCGCCGACGCCGGCGCCGCCACGCCCGCCTCGCTGCGGGAGCTGCTGCTCGCCGGGGCCGAGCGGCTGCCCGCCGAGGGGCTGGACGTGCTGCGGATCGCCGCCGTGGCCGGGCGCAGGACGCCGCACGACGTGCTGCGCGCCGTCGCCGGGCTCGACGACCTGGCGCTGGACGAGGCGCTGCGGCCCGTCGTACGCGCCCGGCTGCTGCTCGTGGACGGCGACGGCTACACCTTCCGGCACGCGCTCATCCGCGACGCCGTCTACGACGACCTGCTGCCGGGCGAACGGCGGCGGCTGCACGCCCGCTGCGCCGAGGCCCACCCCGAGCTGGCCGCCGACCACTGGTACGCGGCGGGGGACCGGCGGCGCGCCTTCGAGTCCGCCTGGGCCGCCCGGCGCTGGGAACGGGTGCTGGAGCTGTGGGACCAGGCCGAGAGCGGAACCGATCACGTACAGGTCCTGGAGCTGGCCGCCCGCGACGCCCTGGGCGAGGGCGACACCGAGCGCGCGGAGGAGCTGGCCACCCGCGCGCTGGAGGAGGCGGGCGGCCCGCACTCCGATCCGTTGCGCGCGGCGCGCCTGCTGGAGTTGCGCGTCGCCATCCGCGACCTGCTCGGCGAGGAGGGCCTGGACGACCTGCGCGCGGCCGTACGGCTGGCACCGCGCGAGTCCAGGCTGATCGGCTCCCTGGCCACCGTGCTCGCCTGGAACGGCCAGGACGCCGAGGCCAGGGCCCACGCCGAGGAGGCGCTCGCGCTCGGCGACACCAGATCCCTGACCACCCTGGCCGCCCTCACCGCCCTGGACGGCGACCTCGGGACCGCGTCCAGCCTGTACGCCGAGGCCAGGGCGACCGCGCCCGACGACGACAGCCTGCTCATCACCTACGCCAGCGAGGCCGACGTGCTGGAGGCGGCCGGAGAGCACGCCAGGGCCGAATCCGTCGCCAGGGAGGGCATCGCCAGGGCCCGCCGCCTGGGCCTGGCCAGGTCGAGGGGCGGCCACCTGGCGGCCAACCTGGCCGAGCCCCTGGCGTCCATGGGCCGCTGGAAGGAGGCCCGCGAGGTGATGCGGACCGCGCTCGCGCTCGACCCGCCGCCCATCCACCGCGCCTGGATCCTCATGGTGCTCGGCACCGTCGCCGTCTGGGAGGGCGCGCTCGGCGAGGCAGAGGAGATCGTGGGCCGGGTCAGGCCGCTCATGCGCGGCCGGTCGCGGGGCTACGACTCCTGCCTGGAGCCCGACCTGCTGGAATGCCGGCTCGCCCTGGCCGGCGGCGATCAGCGACGGGCCGGGCGCGTGGTGGACCACGTGCTGGCCGAGCACGACCTCACGCTGAGCCGCCGCTACGCCTGGCCGCTGCTGGCGCTGGCGGCCTCTCTCGGGCGGGTCCGCGAGGCGCCCGGGGGCGTGGCCACGACCGGGCGGGTCCAGCAGGCGCACCGGGCCACGTTCGAGGCCGAGTGCGGCGGTCTCTGGGAGGCGGCCGTGGCGTCCTGGCGGGCGGTCGGGCAGCCGTACGCGCTGGGCCAGACCCTGGTGCGGGCGGCCGAGCAGGACCCCGGGCAGGCCCGCGAGCGGCTGCGCGAGGCGGTCGCGATCGCCGGCGGCCTCGGCTCGGAGCCGCTGCGGCACGCGGCCGAGGCGGCGGCGGCCACGCTGCGGGTGCCACTCGGCGACGAGCCGCTCCTGTCGGCCAGGGAGCGGGAGGTGCTCGTGCTCGTGGCCGAGGGGCTGAGCAACCGGCAGATCGCCGAGCGGCTGTTCATCTCGGCCAGGACGTCGGGCGTGCACGTTTCGAACATCATGGGCAAGCTGGGCGCGTCCTCCCGGGTGGAGGCCGTCGCGCGGGCCCGGCGTACGGGCCTGATCTAATCCGGGCATGAACTCTGTGAACCTCGCCGTGATCGGCGTAGGGAACTGCGTGTCCGCGCTGGTGCAGGGCGTCGAGCACTACCGTGACGGCGACGCCCCCGGCCTGCCCAACCCCATCTGCGCCGGCTACGCGATCTCCCAGGTCCGCTTCACCGCCGCCTTCGACGTCGGCCGGGCCAAGCTCGGCCAGGACCTGTCGCAGGCCATCTGGACCGCGCCGAACAACGCCCGCAGGTTCGCCGACGTGCCGCACCTGGGCGTTCCCGTGGTGGAGGGCATCCTGGCCGACGGCGTCGGCCCCGGGTCGGCCGGCCTGGTCGACCCGCGCGGCGGCGCCACGCCCGCCGAGGTCGCCGCCCACCTGCGGGAGACAGGCAGCCACGTGGTGCTCAACTTCCTGCCGACCGGCGCGCAGCGGGCGGCCGAACTCTACGCGCAGGCCGCGATCGAGGCCGGGTGCGCGTTCGTGAACTGCATGCCGGCCGTGCTGGCCCGCTCGCCCGAATGGCGCGCCCGCTTCGCCGCCGCCGGGCTGCCGCTGGTCGGCGACGACCTGAAGAGCTCGTTCGGCGCCACGCTGGTGCACCGCGCGCTGGTCGACGCCCTGACCGGCAGCGGGGTCCGCCTCACCGGAGGGCACCAGCTCCTCGGCGGCGGCAACATGGACTTCGTCAATCTGGAGGACCCCGGGCGGATGGCGAGCAAGCAGGCGACCAAGGCGACGGGCGCGGGCGCGTCCATCCACGTCGGCGCCCAGTACGTCCCGTTCATGGACGACCGCAAGGTCGCCTACATCAGGCTGGACGGCGAGGGGTTCGGCGGATCCCCGCTGGAGCTGGAGCTGCGCCTGGTCGTCGAGGACTCGCCCAGCGCCGCGGGCAACGCCCTGGACGCCGCGCGGCACGCCAGGCAGGCCATGGACCTGGGCGTCGGCGGGCTGCTGGAGGAGGTGTCGGGTGCGCTGATGAAGGCGGTCTGACCCGTTATGCTCGGCCGGGATGGACATCCGCGTGCTCGGCCCGGTCGAGGTCAGCGAGGGCGGCGCCCAGGTTCCGGTCGAGGGCGCGCAGCAGCAGTGCGTGCTGGGGATGCTGGCGGCCCACCACGGGGCGTACGTGCCGGTGGACCGGCTCATCGACGCCCTGTGGGAGGAGGACCCGCCCAAGACCGCCAAGACCATCGTCCAGCTCAAGGTCTCCCAGCTCCGTAAGACGCTCGGCGAGCGCATCGCCAGCACGACGGCCGGCTACTCCCTGGCCGTCCCCGCGGAGGAGGTGGACCTGGTCCGCTTCCGCCGCCTTGCAGCCGAGGGGCACGCGGCAGGCCGGCCCGAGCTCGCGGTGGCCGCCTGGGAACGGGCGCTGGAGCAGTGGCGCGGCCAGCCGCTGCAGGGCGTCGGCACCGGCTGGGTCGAGCAGCGCGTCCGCATGCCGCTGCTGCGCGAGCTGTGGGACCTGCTGGAGGAGCTGGCCGCCGCCCTCATCGAGCTGGGCCGCCACCGCGAGGTGCCCACGCTGCTGCAGGGCGTCAGGCACGAGGAGCCGCTCAGGGAGACGCCGCACGCGCTGGCCATGACGGCGCTGTGGCACGACGGCCGCACCGCCGAGGCGCTGGAGCTCTTCCACGACGTGCAGCGGCTGCTGGCCAGGGAGCTGGGCGTCGATCCAGGCCCCCGCCTGCGCGACCTGCACCAGCGCATCGTTCAGGGGCACCGGCCGATGGTGCCGCGCCAGCTCCCCAGGGACGTGGCCGGGTTCGTCGGCAGGCGGGCCGAGGCCGAACGGCTGCGGTGCCTGCTGCGCGACGGGCGCGTCGCCGTGGTGACCGGGGCGGCCGGCATCGGCAAGTCCGCGCTGGCCGTGCGCGTCGGCTACCAGGTCGCCCCCTGCTACCCCGACGGCCAGCTGCACGTGGACCTGGGCGGCCACGGCCAGGGCGAGCCGCTGCCGCCCGAGCGGGTGCTGCCCCGCCTGCTCGGCGCGCTCGGCGTGCCCGCGCCCAACGGCGCCGCCGAGCAGCTCGGCCTCTACCGGTCCACGCTGGCCGGCCGCCGCGTGCTCCTCGTCCTCGACAACGCCGCCTCCGCCGAGCAGGTACGCCCCCTGCTGCCGGGCGGCGACACCTGCGGCGTGATCGTCACCAGCCGCGACGCGCTCCGGGGCCTCGCCCTGCAAGGGGCGCAGAGTGTACGGCTCGGCACGCTCAGCCCTGAAGAGGCCCGCGACCTGCTGGCCGGCCTGGTCGGCAGCGAGCCCGTCCAGGCCGACCCCGAGGCCGCCGCCGAGCTGGCCGAGCTCTGCGGCCACCTGCCGCTGGCCCTGGCCATCGCCGGCGCGAACCTCCTCGGCCGGGCCGGCCTGCGCGACTACATCCAGGAGCTGCACGCCGACCGCTGGAGCACGCTGGCCGTCGAGGGCGACGCGCAGGCCACGGTGGCCACGGCGTTCGCCGGCTCGTACGCGGCGCTCCCGCCGGACGCCCAGGTGCTGTTCCGGCGCTTCGGGCTGGTGCCCGGCTGCGACTTCACCGCCGCCTCCGCCGCCCGGCTGGCCGGCGGCGACCCGGGCACGGCCAGGCGGCTGCTGTCCAGGCTCGCCTCGGCCCACCTCGTGGAGGAGCACGCGCCCGGCCGCTACCGGCTGCACGACCTGGTCGCCCTGTACGCCCGCGAGCACTGCACCGAGGGGGACGACGATCCCGCGCCGCTGCACGCGTACTACCTGCACACCGTACGGGCCGCGGGGCGGCTGCTCGCCCCCTCCGTCGAGCTGCTCCCGCTGACCCCCGAGGACCCGCCGGACGACGCCGAACGGTTCGCCGGCGCCGAGGCCGCGAGCACCTGGTTCCGCGCCGAGCAGCTCAACCTGCTCGCCGTGATCGACCACGCCCGAGGCCGGCTGCTGTGGCGGCTGGTGGAGAGCCTGCGGGCCTTCATGTACGACGGCTACCAGCCCGACGTGATCATCGCGCTGGCCGGCCGCGCCCTGGCCGAGGCCGAGCGGGCGGACGACCGCGCCGGGCAGGCCGCGATGCGCCACACGCTGGCCAACGCCTGGTTCATGCTGAACGAGCCGCGCCCCGCCATCCGCCACTCCCAGCTCGCCGCCCGCCTCTACGACGAGATCGGCTGGAAGACCGGCACCCTGCTCGCGCTGAGCAACCTGGTCATGGGCACCACCAGCCTCGGCAACCTGCACGAGAGCCTGGCCAACCACGAGCGCATCATCCGGCTGTGGGAGGCGTTCGAGCCCACGACCAAGCTGGCCATGGCGCTGGAGAACTACGCGATCACCCTGCTGTGGGCCGGCCGCGCCGGCGACGCGCTGGACCGGCAGCTCCGCTCCCTCCGCGTCCGGCAGGCGCTGGCCGAGCCGCCCGGCGGGCAGGCCAGGGCCCACACCGTGCTCGGCGACATCCATCTGACGCTGGGGAACGTCGAGGCCGCCATCGACGCCTTCGACCGGGGCTTGGAGGCGGCGTCCGGCGGCTCCGGGCAGGACCGGGCGGCGGGGCGTCCGGCGGCCGGTGGCTCTCAGGTGGCCCGCACGCTGGCGGGCGCCGCCCTGGCCTGGTACCTCAAGGGCGACGCCGCGCGCGCCGCAGATCTCGCCCGCCTGGCCGTGCGGGCCGCGGGCGAGGACCGCCGGCCGAGCAGCGGGTACGACGAGGCCAGCGGCACGCTCGCCCGCGTGGACGTCTCGCTCGGCCTCGACGAGCGCGTCCGGCTGCTGGAGGACGTGCTGGCCGCCTACCGCGACAGGGCCTACCCCTTCCTCGACACCCGGGCCCGCGTGTGGCTGGCGGAGGTGCTCGTGGAGGGCGGGCGACCGGTCGAGGCCGCCCGCCACGCCCGCCAGGCCCGCGACGCGGCCGTCCGGTACGGCATGCGGCGGCTCGAAGGGCAGGCGCTGACCGTGCTGGCCAGGGCGTGCCCCGACGGCATCCATGACGCGCGGAGAGCCGTGGAGCTGCACCGCGAGTTCGGGCACCGGCTGGACGAGGCGGCGGCGCAGGCCGTACTGGACCGGCTCCTCGACCGGCCCTGAGCCGTCACTGACGAACGGGCCTTTCGCTCAATCAGACCCGAGCCGTGAGCACGGACTCGAACGTGGCCTGGAGCTCCCGCCCCGGGCTCACCCCGAGCTGGTCGGCCAGCAGCCGGCGGGTGCGCTCGTACAGCTCCAGCGCCTCAGCCTGCCTCCCCACCCGGAAGAAGGCCGTCATCAGCAGCGACACCAGCCGCTCGTGGTGCGGCGCGGCGGTAACGATCGCGCGCAGCGGCGCGACGGCCCGCTCCGGCTGGCCCAGCCGCAGCCGCCGGCGGGCCAGCTCCTCGACGGCCGCCAGCCGCGCCTCCTCCAGCTCGACCGCCGCCACCGCCAGCGACGTGCCGCCCCCCGGCTCGCCCAGCGCCGGCCCGAGCCACAGCTCCAGCGCCTCCTCCAGCAGGGCGGCGCCGGCCTCGTCCCCCGCCACGGCGGCCTCGGCCGCGAGCCGGCGGAAACGCAGCACGTCCACCTGCTCGGGGTCCGCCCGCAGCACGTAGCCGGACGCATCGGTCTCCACCTGCGCGCCCACCAGGGTGCGGCGCAGCCTGTACACATGTCCCTGCACGGTCATCCGCGCACTGTCCGGGGGGTCGCCTTCCCACACGGCGTCGATCAGCCGCTCCACCGCTACCGGACGGTTCAGGTCCAGCAGCAGGGCGGCCAGCACGTAACGACGCTTACGCGGCCCGAGCTCCAGGCGGCGTCCCCCGACACAGGCGTCAATGGACCCGAGCAGGCGAAACTCCAAGTGATCCACCCGTCACAGGATGCCGCAGCACGCTAAAACCCGGCTAAATGAGGCCGGGCCGGCGGCGCGTGGGTCCGGTCTGTTAAGCCGGGCCGGCGGTGCGTCGGTTCGGTTTGTTCAGCCGGGCCGGCGGCACCCTGCCCGCTGCGCCAACAGAACGCCAACGGGCTCTGTCAGGGTCTTTGCCTCACGATCTTCGCCTATCAGGAAGAGACGAAAGTTGATCACGAAGAAGGCCGCGATCGCCGCCATGGCAGGCTCGCTCCTCGCGGGCCCGGTCGCCCTCACGGCCATGGCGCAGCCGGGCAACGCCGCTGTCGCCGTCGCCGCCGACGACCGGCTCACCCCGGGCGAGTGGCTGCTGTCCGGGCAGTCGCTGACCTCGGTCGGGGGCCGGTTCAAGCTCGTCCAGCAGTCGCAGGGGAACCTCGTCTTCTACGACGGCACCAAGGCCCTGTGGACCTCGCCCACCGCGGGCAACCCCGGCGCCAAGGCGACCATGCAGAAGGAGGGGAACCTCGTCATCTACAGCGCCTCCAACAAGGCCCTGTGGTCCACGCCGACCGCCGGCAACCCCGGCGCGTACCTGCTGCTGCCCAAGCAGAGCGGCAACCTGGTGATCTACTCCAAGGACAACAAGCCGCTGTGGTCGTCGAAGGCGTACCTCGGCGGCAAGCTGCCCTCAGGGGACGTGCTGCGGGCCGGCCAGTCGATCCAGTCGGCCAACGGGCGCTACAAGCTGATCCAGCAGGAGGAGGGCAACGCGGTCCTGTACGACGGGCAGCGCAGCCTGTTCACCACGCCGACGGCCGGGCACCCGGGCGCCCGCTCGATCATGCAGGCCGAGGGCAACTGGGTGGTGGTCGACCGTAACAACAGGGCGCTGTGGAGCACCAAGACCGCCGGCAACCCCGGCGCCTGGCTCGCGGTCAGCAACGACGGCCGGGTCATCATCTACTCCAAGGACAACAAGCCCCTCTGGACCAGCCGCTGACCACGGCCGCGTGACGGGCCGGGCAACCGTTCCGGCCCGTACTTGCGGGTCTCCTGTGGGCCGTGGTGGCAGGCTGGGGGGATGCGCCTGGCTACCTGGAACGTGAACTCCGTCAAGGCACGGCTGCCCCGGCTGCTCGACTGGCTGGCGGAGACCGCGCCCGACATCGTGTGCCTGCAGGAGACCAAATGCCCCGCGGAGGCGTTCCCGGTGGCGGAGGTGGAGGCACTCGGCTACGCCGCCGCGGCCCACGGCGACGGCCGCTGGAACGGTGTCGCGCTGCTGTCCAGGGCCGGGCTGTCGGAGGTGACGTTCAGCTTCCCCGGCGAGCCCGGCTTCGGAGAGCTCGAAGGGGTCGGCGCCGCCCGCCCCGAAGCCCGCGCCATCGGCGCGACCTGCGGCGGGATGCGCGTCTGGTCCCTGTACGCGCCCAACGGCCGCACGCCCGACTCGCCCCACTACGCCTACAAGCTCGACTGGTTCGCCGCGCTGCGCGACGCGCTGGCCGCCGAGGTGGCCGCCGGGCCCGTGGTGGCCTGCGGCGACTACAACGTGGCGCCGACGGACGCCGACGTGTGGGATCCCGCCCTCTTCGCCGGAGCCACCCACGTCACGCCCGCAGAACGCCAGGCGCTGGCCGAGCTGCGCGCCCTCGGGCTGCACGACGTGGTGCCCACGCCGATGAAGGGGCCGCATCCGTTCACGTACTGGGACTACCGGGCCGGGATGTTCCACCAGAACAAGGGGATGCGGATCGACCTCGTGTACGCGAGCGGGGACGTGGCCGGGCGGGTGCGGTCCGCGTACGTGGACCGGGAGGCCCGCAAGGGGAAGGGGCCGTCGGATCACGCGCCGATCGTGGTTGACCTGGACACATAAATATAGTCACAAATCGCTGTCGTCCGAGTATCGTGTGTTCTCACAGTTTCGGGGGCTGTAAGCAACTTCAGAGGACCACAGGGGGGATTCCCGTGGAATCTGCAGACGGCCGCGTCATCTTATTCATCCTGATCGGGCTCGCCGTGTTCGCCCTGGGACGCCGGTTCCAGGCGATGATCATCATGCGGCAGGTGTACAAGCAGAGCGCCAGGCAGGTGACGGCGCGGAGGACGACGGCGCACAACGCCACCAAGTCGATGATCGGGGTCACCCTGGTGGTGATCTTCGTGATCTGGCTCGTGCTCAACCTCAACCGCATCATGTAGGCGGGGCGCGCTGTACGGCACTTGGGCGGGGCCGTACGGCGCACCACGCTCCTATCCCCCGGCCAGGCGGCGGCGTATCCAGGCGCCCGCGAACGACGACATCCCGGCCATGGCCACCCCCGCCACACAGGCGGCGGCCAGGCTCACGGCCCGCGTCAGCCGTACCGCACGGGGGATGTCACCCACCCGAGGCGAAGGCCCGTCACCCATCGTCGGCCGCTCCTCCACCCTCCCCCCGTAGACGTTCTTCCCGCCGAGCGTGACCCCGAGGGCGCCGGCGAACGCGGCCTCGCACCGCCCGGCGTTCGGGCTGGGATGGCGATGCCCGTCCCTGCGCAGCATGGCCCGCGCCGCGCCCGGATCGGGCGCGGTCAGCACGGTGAGCACGCCGGTCAGCCGCGCCGGCACGTAGTTCGCCACGTCGTCGAGCCGGGCGGCGGCCCAGCCGAACCTCTCGTAACGGGCGGATCGATGCCCGACCATGGCGTCCAGCGTGTTGATCGCCCGGTACGCCAGCATCCCCGGCACCCCCGCCACCGCGCCCCAGAACAGGGGGGCCACGACGGCGTCGGAGGTGTTCTCGGCCAGCGACTCGACCGTGGCCCTGGCCAGCTCGGGGGCTTCCAGCCCGCTGGGGTCCCGGCCGCACAGGTGGGGGAGCCGGGCCCTGGCGCGTTCCAGGTCGCCGCGCTCCAGGGCGTCGGACATGTACGCGCCCTCCCTGGCCAGGGTGGTGCCGCCGAGCACGGCCCAGGTGGTCAGGGCCGTCAGGGTCGTACGGAGGACTCTGCTGCGCGAGGTCGCCCGCACCGCCAGCACGCCGAGCGTGGCCGTGCCGCCGACGCACACGGCCACGTGCAGCACGCCGCGGCGCCTGTCGTCCGCGTACAGGACCTGCTCCAGCCGCGCCGCCCCGCGCCCGAACACCGCGACCGGGTGGGCGGGGCTCTGCGGGTCGGCGAGGAGCCGGTCGAGGGCGACGCCGAGGGCGAGCCCCAGAGGGTCATACCAAATGGGCATGAAGCTCATCTTCGTGCACATCCAGCCACGCGGCGGCCCGCCGGATGCGCTCACCGGCGCCGCCCGCCCACATCTTGGCCCAGTTGCCGCCGACGGTGGCGCGGGTGCGCATGACCGTGTAGGAGCGGTGGAAGCGGAGCCTGGCCAGTTCGAGGAGGCGGCGGCGGTCGCGGGGCAGCACGCCGTACGCGTCGCAGAACAGGCGGAGCCGGGCGCCGACGTCCACGGAGCGGAGGAGGGGCGCGCGATCGACGGGGTCGGAGATGGGGGCCCAGTGGCGCAGCGTGGTCACGATGTCGAAGAGCCTGGTGGTCGGCCGGGCCAGATCAAAATCAATCAACGCGTACGGACCGGCCTCGCCACCCCCTGCGTCCCCGGAACGACCACCCGAGCGACTGCCTGAGCGACTGCCCGAGCGGCCACCCGAGCAATGCCGAAATATCACGTTCTCAGGCGTTAAATCACAATGCCCGATCACTTCCGGCGACCGATCATCATTCGACCCCCCTTCCCACCCCAACTCCGTCAGCGGAAACCCGGCGGTCGCATCATGAAACCGCCGCAACAACCCGGCAAGCTGGGCCAACGCCTCATCGGTCACGCTCTCCAGCCGCAACCCGGTCGTACCAGGGACATAGGTGAGAATCTCCCGGCCGAACTCATCCATCCCCACCACCCTCGGCGCCCCGTCGAACCCGACGGCCTCAAGGTGTCTGAGCAGGGCATGAACGGCGGGCGTGGACCTACTGGCCGGTCTGCGCACGGTGTCACCGACGCGCACCACCCCGTCTGTCACGTCCCCGCCCTGCAGCGGAATCTCATGCAGGAGCGTCGCGACCATGCCCAGACAGCTTAGACCTATATGCCCCACCCCCGCCTGGCCTTTTTCAACTCAGGAAGTTGCCACCGCGGCCCGCTAGCCTGCACCTTCATGCCGATCCTGCTGTCGCCGGCCGCGTTCGTGACGACGCTGCTTGGCGGCTTCGTCGCCGGCCGCGTCGGCAGGCTGCTCGGTGGCTTCGTCGGTGGCCGCGTCGGCAGGCTGCTCGGTGGGTTTGTCGCCGGCCGCGTCGGCAGGCGCCGCCACCTCGTCCCCGGCTTCGCGGCCGGCGTCATGCTCGGCGTGGTCGCCTTCGACCTCCTCCCGGAGGCCCTGGCCCTCGAACCCCTGCGCGTGCACGGCGTCCCCCTGCCCATGCTCACGCTCGCCGTCGCCTTCCTCGGCATCACATCGTGGAGCGCTCGATGGGCATGCACGACACCCACGAAACGGACTACGCCACCCACCGGCACGCCCGTGCGGGCGTCGGCCTCACCGCCGGCTCGGCCCTCGTCATCCACAGCCTCCTGGACGGCGCCGCGATCGGCGCCGCCTACCAGACGGACACCTCCCTCGCGGTGGCCGTAGCCCTAGACGCCATCGCGCACGACTTCACGGACGGCTTCAACACCTACACCGTCACCTCCCTCTACGGCAACGCCCGCCGCCGCGCCCTCATCCTCCTCACCCTCCTCACCCTCGACGCCCTCGCCCCCGTAGCCGGCGCCACCATCACCACCCTCGTCACCATCCCCGACGCCGCCCTGGGCGCGTACCTCGGCCTTTTCGCCGGATTCCTCCTCTACCTCGCCACGTCCGATATCCTCCCTGAGGCCCACACGCCCAGACGGGCGACGAGATGGACGTTGACGGCGACCGTGCTGGGAACGTTGTTCATGTGGGGTGTGATCGGGTTGACAGGCTGACACGGGGAAAACGTGTACGTGACATGTCGCCGGATCATGCACAATAAGGCGGGAGCGCCCTTAGCTCAGCTGGATAGAGCACCGGACTTCTAATCCGACGGTCGCAGGTTCGAATCCTGCAGGGCGCGCTTTGATCATGTTCTGACCTGCGGCTTTGCGGGATCGGACTCGTTCTAGAATTTTCGTCTAGCGGCTGCGCGCTCCATACGTGCTCGCCCGCACCAACCCCGCACACACCATGATCCATTTGTCATCCTCCCACTCGGTACAAGAGCAGCGGCCCCGCCTCGCCGCGAGCAGGCGGCGAATGCGGGGCCGGATGCTTAATCCGACTGTTCAGCTCCTCAGCGAGATGACTTGCCCGGGCGCGGTCTGGTCTTCCTTGCCGAACAGCAGAGCCGCGGTCTTCTCGGCCGCGGCCATGGCCACCTGCGGATAGACGGAGGTGTAGGTGTCGGCGGTGAACGCGCTGGAGGTGTGCCCCAGCGTTTCCTGCACCACCTTCATCTCCACCCCGGCCGCCAGCATCAGTGAGGCCGCGCCGTGGCGGAGATCGTGCAGGCGGATGGGTGGCAGGCCGGCGAGGTAGGCCAGCCAGAGAAACTGGTCGGAGATGTGCTGGGGATGCAGCCGGTTGCCGTCGGGCTGGGTGAACACGAATCCGGTGTCCGCCCATGCCTCGCCCATGGCCAAGCGTTCCTGGAGCTGCTGCTGCCGGTGGGCGCGCAGCACCCGGGCGGTGTCGGTGTCCAGGGCGATGGTCCGCACCGAGGCGTCAGTCTTCGGGGTGCCCTCACGAACGTCCCAGGCCAGCTGCACGAGCTGCCAGTTGATGGTCAAGGTCTGGCCGTCGAGATCGACCTCCTTCCACCGCAGCCCGCACGCCTCGCCTCGGCGCAGCCCACGCAGTGCGATCAGCTGGTAGAGGGCGAACAGGCGGTGGCGTCGTGCTTCTTCGAGGAACAGTCGAGTCTGGGCGGGCGTCCAGACCATGACCGGGGAGGGGCGGGGCGCGCTGGTGTAGGCGTCGATGGGATCGACCCGCCGCCCGCCTCGTCGCTGCTTCTCCCTCTCCCGGTAGCCGCGGAAGTCCTGTTGCCAGGCGCGGACCCGGTCGTCAGTCCACACCAGAGGCTTGGGCCGGGTGTAGGCGGCCATCTCCAAGACAGCGGCAGGGTTGAAGTCGATCAGCCGGTCTTGCCGCATGGCCACGTTAAGTGCGTGCCGGAGGGTGGCGCGGATGCGGTGCATGGTGGCGATGCTGATCGGCCGCCGGTACTTCACCGTGGCCCGTATCTGCGGGTCGGGGTGGGCGCGGCGTTCGGCGATGGTGTCGTTGAACTCCTCGATCTGCTCGAACATCAACGCGATGTCGCTGACCTTGAGCTGATCCAGCCGCAGCCGCCCCAGGTAGGGGGTGAGGTAGAGGCGGATGTGGCCTTCGTAGGAGCGGCGGGTGGTCTCTTCGATCTTCCGTTTGCGGTTGAGGAACTCGGCCAGCCACTGCGCGACGGTGATCTCCTGGGTCAGATGCTGCCCGGTCTTGATCTTGCGTCGGACCGTTTCCGCGTCCGGGAGGGTGTCGGTCTCGGCCAGCGTCCGCTTGATCAGGTCAGCGATCTGGATGCGAGTGGCGGGCTCACGCGGGTCGGCCAGCGCGAGCAGGTCACGCACTTGCCCAAGCTCGGCCTTGGCGGCGTCCTGGGTGGCGAAGCCACCGCGCCGCAGCGGCCCGCGCCGCTTACCGTCGCTGCCGGGTGGGAGTTCGATCTGGTAGTTCCAAATGCCGTGCCGGTAGCTCCATCCGCCGTCGGCGCGGCGCAGCTTGGGGCATTGCTGCCCGAGTGCCTTGCCGTCGCTGTTGCGGCAGGAGCAGCGTTTGAAGGTGCGTCCCTCGGCCATGATGTGTGTCGTCCTCTTCTCTTCGGTGCTGTTGGGTGGGGCTGCTGTGACGGTGAGCAGGGAAGCGGATGGAGTTCGGCGCGGGGTTGCTGCGCTCAGTTCCTGATGGCTGGCGAAGGCGCTGGCCGCCCCTCGCCCACCTGCGGAGCTGGATAAGTCCGGTTCCGAGCACTCGTCCCGCGATGTCCCGCTCGGTCGCGGCCCCGGGGGTCGCTGGGCACGGGCGCACAGCGGCCCTGTCGCCCCCTGGCGCCGTCGGTACGGCGTGGGGCGCCGGGTCGTCGTGTTCCCGCCCGGCGCGGCCGATGCGGTGGGTGTGGGCCGGGCGAGCACGCCGGTGGTCGTCACCCCGCCGCATCGATGGCCGTGCCGGGCAGGGCGTATCGACGCCCACCTGGATGGCGTTGGTCAAGGCCGAATCCGACGGTCAACACCGGTCCCGGGTGCTGGCGGTTTCCGCACCGCTTCGCCGCCGCTGCATCGCTTGAAGCACCACAGAGTTAAGGACAACTCCCGTGCGCGGGAGCGCACCCACGCGTGCGAGCGAGATGAGAAGCCGTTTCCAGCACGCCGGCCGGGGATGGCGTGTGTCGTCGCTGCCGGCTCGATGGACACCTTTCGCGGCAGTCGGGAGGCGTCGGTCGTGCTGAGCGGTACGGTTTCGCCGTTTGCCTGGTACGGAGGATGATGTGGTTGGTGATGTCGCGTTGCTCTGCGGTGAAGCCATGTGGGTGCGGCCCGATTACCTGGGCCACCTGGTCCCTGTCACCTTTATAAATACCTGCGGTCAGGCCCGATTTTGGACAGCAGGCAGAGCAAAGGTTTGACTATCATTACCGGACAAAGCACTCGTATTCGGTGCACGTCGTGCCCGCGGACGGACGGGGACCGCCCCTGGTCGTAGACGCCGCAGGCATGGCGGCGTGCAGGATGCGGGCGGTGATGGTGAGAAGCTGACGCGACCTGCGAATTAAAAGTCGGCAGCTAAAGTGCCGTGCACTATCATTCTGTATTTGAATGTACCACTGCAGTCACCATTGTCATCCCTAGAAATGCCCAAGAATGCCAGTCGGCACTGCGCCGTATCGCGTGCTGACGAGCATCCACCGAGCAACCGCAGGGGTGGATCGCGTCCGTTGACAGTTTCTTGCATCTTCGGTTCTTTAACCTGATGTCAGCCCAGAGGCCGTAGTCGAGGCGCTAGGGAGCTGACATTGTCCTCTTTAAGGATGGCAGGACTATCGAAGGATGCGGGGACGATCCTGGCTGCTTTGGTGCTGTTGTTAGCATCTGCCCCGGCGCTCATCGGGGGTGCGCGAGCAACCCCAGCATGCGAGTCACCAGCAACTCCTAGGGGATGTAAATCTTGAAGGTGGCCGACGTTGTGTCTTTGCCACATCTACGAGCGAACATTCCCGCCAGCCGCCCAGGACCCGTAGGCGGCTCCGGAAGCTTTTCCCGCCCAATGAGAACGAGACCGCCAGGCGCTGCCACGTGGCCGGCAGGTGCCGAATCGCTCAGCACCAAAGAACAGCACAACGCGGCAGCGAAGGCGAGCACGTCCGCTCGCAGATCGTCGTCCTCGAGTGAGGGATTGAACACGATCCGGTTGGGGGCGACCAGTGCCGTGATGTCGTCATCCGGCCATGGGCCGTCGATGCACTCGAAGTCCGAAACCTCGATGCCGCCCTCCATGGCCATGCCATAGAGTCGAGCGAGAGGAGTGGGCAGGTCAAGCACACCTCGCGGACTGCTAGTCATGATCAATCGCCTTCTTCTGCCTTGCAGGCAGGGTCGAATTGTCCAGGGATGTCTGCCCGGTCTTGTCGAACGTGAAGCTCCCGCGACTTTGCTAGTGGCCGCTCGTTGACTCGACCAGTCGGCTGCGCCGGGCCAGGACAGCGGCGCGGGAGATTGCGAGCGCGAGCCTCTCAGCCTCACTCACTGGCAGCCCTCCATCGCCGGAGGTGTGGAACCAGATCAAGGCGCCGTCTTGTTCGTCGTCGTAGGTCAGCCACGCCCCATCGACGTTGCCGCTGGCGCAGCAGTCGCCAGGCCGGTGGCGGTTACACCAAGGCTGACAGCCCTCCGCCACACTGACCGATTGCGGAATCTCGCCGATCTCGGCTCGGTTACGTCCAGCCGCGACCAAGGTCAGCAGGTGGAAAGCGATCTCCTGTGCCTCGTCGAGGGTCATGTAGTACGTGGCCTTGTCGCTGCTGTCCGCGAAGCAGACACGAGGTTCGCCCTCACGATAATGCTGTACGAGGTTGGCCATGGCCTGACAGGGCCTGTACCTCGGGTTGCCGTCCGTGCCGTAGTTGTCGTACGGCATCGTCTGCAGATCGGTCTCGAGGTAGCGGCAGCCGTGCTCTCGGTCCTCCGGGTAGTCCATGCCGTTGTGGCTGTCGCTGCACCAGGCGGGGCACATACTCACCGAGAGCCAGCCCGCCGGGCTAACGGCGGAGGCGTCGTCAACTCGCGTGCGGGCGCTCGTGCTGATACTCATCTAGTTACGCACCTCTCGGTTGGAACCGGTTGCCGACTAAGGCGCGGGTGCGTACGCGCTACGAGTAGTTATACCTCGAATACACAAGACGACAAAGCTACACCGATATGACTGCCTCTTGTCGCACTGGACATGAATATTCCTCAAATGGTCTCTTATGTCCTGTGGGGAGATATTTCTTGTAGCTCGACGATTATGGGTAACTGTTACCCTGCTTGGTGAAATGCGAAGAATCGACCAAGTCAACCTCTTCCCTTGCGAAGCGTTCCATGAGCTCTTTAATCCTGATGAGGCTGGTCACGGTAGGTGTGCACAGAGCGGTGGCGGGTGATGGGAGGTTCCCGGTAAGACACCCGTCGACCAGATCGGGGACAAGAGAGCGTCAACAACAGCGTGGTTGATCGTGAAACCTCGAGTTGGGAACCCGTTGTCGCGAAATCTAGTTGCGTACGGTGGCGGCCTGATGTCATCTGGTGATATGCGTCGGTGGGCGAAGCTGAACGAGCGCCAGATGGCGACCCTGCGCCGCATCGCGGAGGGCGAATCGATCACCGCCAAGGACAGTGATTTAGCTCGTACCGTGTATGCACTCCGGGACAGGGGACTGGTTTCGACCCCACGGCGAGACGGGGTCTGGATCGCCGAGGTAACCGAGGCAGGACGCTTCTACCTCGAGCATGGCTACTATCAGGGCGCTGCGGCTCTGACATCTCCCACCGTGACTTCCAAGGGCGGAAGACGAACTGCCAGCCCGGGGCCGCCATCACCTCACGTTTTGGCGGCTGAACTGATTAAGCGCTTGCAGGACGAAGGGGGGACGCTGCATGTCCGTGACCCGGACGAGGCCACCAGGGCGCTTCATCGACGGGCATTGGACGCGGCCAAGCGCCAGGGATTGATCCCTGAAGGCTTCCGCCTCCTGCATACCGGTCGCGACCGCGGGGATCTCATCCTTCGGCTGGAGGATGCTACACATCCCGATGATACGGAGTGGAACCGCATCCGATTGAGCGCCCGTGACCTGATCACCGATCCTCACGAGCTTGCGGACTGGCTTAGGGAAGATCGTCGTTCGATCGACGTCACCGACGCGATGTTCGGCCGCGCGTTGGAAGTGGTACGCGCCTTAGCAGAGGACCTGTTGAAGCGGGGCCATTGCATCGGCATATCCAGGCGGGGCAAACCACGGGGCCTCTACGCGCACGCGCGTGGGCACCAGTACGCGCTGCACATCAAGGAGGAACTCGACCGCGTTCCTCACGTGTACACCGAAGAGGAACTCCGGAGCCGAAAGCTCTACACCTGGCAACGGGTCACGCCCGAGTACGACGAGGTCCCTTCGGGCCGGCTCAGGCTTGAGCTGGGGGAAGGACGCGGTCTGCAGTGCTGGGCGGACGACAAGCGTTCACGCGTGGAGGACAAGATACGAGCGGCCGTCAAGGAGATTGAGCGGCGCGCTGAGGCTGACCAGCAGGCACGCCTGGCGCGAGAGAAGGCTGAGCGCGAACGCGCTGAGAAGTGGCGACGCCAGGAGGAGGAACGGCATCGACGGGAGGCGGAGCGGCAAGCAGCGCGCGATAAGGAACGTGCGCAGGCCGCCGACCAGGCAAGGGAGGAGCATCGACGGCGAGTCTTCGGCCAGGCACTAGAGGGATGGGCCCGCGCCGCGGAGATCCGCGAATTCTGCCGGGGGCTGGAAGCACTTGCGGCGACTCTGCCTGCACAGGAGGCAACGATTACGCAGTGGGTGACGTGGGCGCGAGCACAGGCAGATCACATGGATCCCTTGCACACGCCGAGCGTGCTGACCGAGGCGAACTTCGACATCGAACCGACGCCGGAGGCCCTGCACCGCTACCTGCGGGAGGAAAGTCGAGGCGAACGAGAACCACGACCAGAAGAACCCGCCGGCGTCAGGTACGACGATCTCTACCCATCAGCATGGCAATGGGGACGCCCAGGTCGCTCTCAATGGTGGCGGCGGTAGCCGTAGCCCCGCGCTTGCGTAGTGCCTCGACCGCCCGGTCCAGGAGCTTGCCAAGCCGCACAACCTCATTGCGCAAGGCGATCAGCTCATCGAACCGCTCAACGGCTTCCTGCCCGCACCACTGCCGCACCAAGGCGTGCACAGGTTCGCGCTCGCGCAGCCGTACCTTGCGTTCCTCCCGGGCGTCCGCCCAGGACGGCCGGTAAGGGTACCCGTAGAGGTTCTCCGAACGCAGTTCCGCTTCTTCCCGGTGGATCGCTTCTATGATCCCTTCGGAGAAGGTCGTAGCAATCGTCGGCATCAGCCGCCGTGCTGCCCGCCAAGGGCTGATCAGCGTCCCATGACGATCATGGAAGGCGAGAGGGTCGTCGGCTAGTTCTTCGACGGTGAGTCCCAGACGATCAGCTACCCCAGCAGGCTTGTCGATCCGCAGGACCCCCGTCTCGGTCTTGCTTCGTCCGAGGATCACCCGTCGGCCAAGCCCACAGACCTTCACGACGAGCAACGCGGCTTCGTACTCCACCGTGTCGCCAGCAGCAGACGATGCTTCTCTGACGGCCAAAAGGCGCCGCTCGTCGTTGAGCCGCGGTTCGATGTCGGTCCAGCGGTCGAGCAGAGAGGTGTAGGAGACCCATTCCTGTAGCCCAGCGTCGTCGCCGTCCAGCCGGCGAATCCTGATCGAGTCGTCGCTATCCCGAATCTTCACGATCGTGACGCGGTGCACGGGATCGCCCAGCGCCCTCGGCCGCTCGCGATAAGCCCACTCTTCTCCAACCTCCATGCCTGACAATAACTCCGACGGTGTTACCGCACGGTCACTTTGCGCGATATGCGGTCGGCTGCTCTGCTGCGACCGGTGATTCCTGTACACGACGGGCGGAGCTGTATCAATCGGCAGCAGGCAGCAGCCGTGCTGACACCTACACCTCGGTCCTGCCCGAACTCCATCACGAGGCAGCTGAGGCCACGGCACGCCTGGTCCTCACCACAGTGCGAAAAACAGGTCATAGGTTGCAAAAGATAGCGATCCAGCTTCGGCGTCGTCCCACGAACCAGCCGCTACGCTGACTGCTTTGCCGGAAAGGCCTGGTGGTGCTGTTTTTCCCAGAAGTGACCCAGTTATGACCCACCTCTTGACTCTGCGAACGAGGTGGTGGGTGAACCTGCAGGTTGGAGTGGGAGGGTGCCCGGGGCTCGAACCCGGAACCTACGGATTAAAAGGGGCGTTGATCAAGAAAGTCAGTCCGCTCTACACTTTTCGCAGATGATTGCATCGCGGATCGCACGGCCACTTCAGAGGAGCGTTCTTTCCTTGTCTTTCCCTCCCGGTGACATGGGCGCCGCCGTCGGCACGCACCTGCACTTCCAGAGACTGGAGCGGTTGCTGCATGAACGCCACCTCGATCTGGGCGACCGAGTCCACCTCAACTCCACCGGATCCCAGCCGTACCTGATGGTCAAACTGCCAGGAGACCGAGGGGTCGTGCTGAGCCAGTCAAGGCTCGGCCACGCATTGGTATGGCTGATCGTCGATCCAGTGCTAGGGAGTGAGCCCTCCATCTGGCCGCTGGACACATCCAGCGAGGTGCTCGTCGACGCCATTCACGCCCACGCTACTGCCCGCCTCGCCGGAGTGCCGGTAGCGTCGCCTTGGCGCTGGCACGAGAGCGAACCGTCGGACATGACCGAGCTCGCCGACCTCCTGTCCGAACGAGGAGTACACGTCCAACGGGTGGCGGCCGGGAACCGATACTTCGCCTATGGACCGCGCTACGAGCCCAAGCTCCACATCGCAGACGGGCACGAAGGAGCCTACGTCGAGGCCAGGCTCTCCGACATCTTCGTCCGGGTCTCCATCAAGGCCAGCGTCGGCTGGCTGGTCGACATATACGACCCGGAGCGTGAAGCTTGGACGCGTGTCGATCTCGGCGGTTCCCTAGGGCGCGGGAAACTCCCGACGCCGGGCATGCCGCGCGCCGACGTCCCTGTGAGTCGGATCGCCGACCTAATCTGCGACGGGCCGAAGGCGTGGGTCGAGAGCGGCGTTCCCTGGGAGACGTCCAAGCCGTCGCGAGCATCCGCCGAGACGTGGTCCGACGTAGAGGAATCTCTGTTCCTCACCGAGCCGGCCCTACGGCCGGCAGGCGCAAGGGAACACCTGGACGCCGTTCTGGAGCAGCTCGCGACCTTCGGCTTCGGAGACATCCGCGAAGGCGGACCGGACAGCCTGATTCACTCCGACACCTATCACGTCGATTGGAGCGGCCGGACCAAGGACCTGTCGACGTCCGAGATCCAGCGGCTGAACGGCCTGGCCGCAGCGGCTGGCGAAGACCTGCCGAAAAGGCTGATCGTGATCACCAATGGCAGGATCAGCGGACCAGCAGCGGAGTTCGCGGACAAGGCCAAAGCATTCGTGTACGGCCTCAACCCCGCGACGGGCAGGCTCAATCCCCTGAACTCACGCGCCCGTGACCTGCTGCCGCCCCTCACGGAGCCGAGCAGATACATCCTGGAATAGCTTGTGCCCTTCGGATGACGATGTCGCGAGGGGCTATGACCTTTGTCAGCTCCGCAAACGGTCGAGAGCGGTCGGCAGGTTGCCGTCGCTCCAGTAGTCCTCACGCCAGATGATCGTGGTCACCCCGACGGTTCCGACGAAGCCGGACAGGTCACCCCTCCGGTGCTTCGGGTGACAACGGCGGGGCGTTCGTGAAAATCTTGGGGTATGTCGCCGATCCCCCATGAGCGCGCTCACCGCCCCCAGTTAGAGAAGATCACCGAGCTCGCGTCGCGGGTCAAAGCGGGGGAGATCAGGCTTCCGAAGTTCCAGCGGCAGTTCGTGTGGAAGGGCCACCAGGTCCTCGATCTCCTCGACTCGATCTCACGGAACTACCCGATCGGCAGCCTGTTGCTGTGGGACAGCGAGTTGCGGCTGGCGAGCGACCACGACATCGCGGGCATCGAGATCGACCAGGCGCCGAACCGTGAACGTACTGCCTACCTGCTCGACGGCTGCCAGCGTCTGTCGACTATCTGCGGGGCACTGTACTGGGAGCCGAAGGGTGATCCGAAGAGCCTCTGGAACCTGGTCTATGACTTCGAGGAGGAGCGTTTCGCGCACCGGAAGGACTTCGACGAGCCGCCCGCGCACCAGATTCCGCTGAGGCTGCTCGCCCAGCCCTACCAGTACGCCAAGTGGGCTTCGAAACGGCTTCCTGATGAGTTCGAGGAGGCGGCGGGGCAGCTGTTCGACAACTTCTCGAACTACGAGACCTCGGTCGTGACGCTGAAGACGGCCTCGATCACTGAGGTCGGCCGGATTTTCGAACGGGTCAACACTCGCGGCACACCGCTGACGGCGGTCCAGGTCATCCGCGCGGTGACTTGGCGCAGCGACTTCGATCTCCTCGACGCCATCGACGGCGTCCGCGACGTGCTCGCGGCCAAGAACTACGGCTTGATCGACCAGATGCTGCTACTCCGCGCGATCTCGGCGGCGGCCGGGCTCGGGTTCGCCAAGTCCGACATGGAGCAGCTGCCGTCCGTTGGCCATGAACGTCTCCTGGCGGCCATCGAGGAGACCGAGGAGGCCGCAAAGAAGGCCGTGGACTTCCTCACCACCGAGATAGGCACTCCGACGGCCGCCGCGCTTCCCCACGCCAACCAGCTCGCCGTCGTCATCGAGATCTTCCGGCAGATCCCGAGGCCGAACGGCAAGCAGTTCGCCCAGCTCCGCAGCTGGTTCTGGCGGACGGTCCTCGGCGGCTACTACGAGGGCTGGAATCCCCGGAAGATGGCGGCGGACCTCGCGGCGGTGACGGCGTTCGCGAAGGGCGAGACCAAGGGCATCGAGGTGGACGTTCCGCCGCCCAGCACGCGGCTGTGGGCGGGTAAGTACGATCGGGGCACCGCGCCGCAGAAGACGTTCGCGCTCATGCTCGCGGCACGGGGCCCCGTCGACCTGATCACCGGGGCAGCAATCGACGTGGGAAAGACGCTGGCCGGGGACAACTACCTGCAGTTCCACCACTTCTTTCCCAAAGCGGCCCTCCTACGCGACGGCATCAGGTTCGAGCAGGCCAACGTCCTCGCGAACATCGTCATGCTGACCGCGATCAGCAACCAGAAGATCTCCGACCTGCCGCCGTCCGCCTACCTGAAGGCCGAAATCGACTTCAGTGACGAACGGACGATCCGCGAGCGGCTCGACACCTGCCTCGTCTCCGCGCCCGCTTTCGACGCGGCCATGCGTGGCGACTACAAGGCGTTTCTCGCCGCCCGGTCGGAGACCCTGCTGGATTGGGCTAGGGATCTCATCCAGCGCGGCCTGGCGACGGAGGCCGCGCCGGTTGAGCTCGACGAGGAGAGCCTGCGGCTCGCGAACGAGGTCGAGGTCGTGGACGAGGACACCGACGACTGAGGTCCGGGCGGCGGTGTCCGGGCCGGTCACGTTCTGTCGGTGCCGGATGGTCTCCTAGTGGCGGGAGGTGAGTCCGATGCGCGTCACTGATCTGCCCGAGGCCGATCGGCCCAGGGAACGGCTGCTTGAGCACGGCCCGCGTGCGCTTGCCGAGCGGGAGCTGCTGGCGCTGGTGCTGGGTGAGGGCCGTCCCGGCGTGGACGTCATCGAGCTGGCGTCCCGGTTGCTCGCCGACCATGGCGGGCTGGCCGCGGTGGCGGCGGCCGATCCGGGCGCGCTCCAGCGGTCGGCGGGGATAGGCCCGGCCAGGGCGGCCCGGCTGACGGCGGTGTTCGAGCTGGCGCGACGCGCGGCCACGCCGCCGCGCCTCGGCCGGATCACGGCCACCGAGGACATAGCGGTCGCCGCCGCACCGCTGCTGCGTGGTCTCCGGCACGAGAGGGCGGTCGTGGTCGTCTGCGACGCCGGCGGCCGGATCCTGAAGACGGCCACGCTCACTGATGGCGCGGCGGATCGCACCCAGATCCCAGTCCGCGACGTCCTGAGCCTGGTCCTCGCTCTGGGCGGCGCCCGTTTCGCAGTAGCGCACAACCATCCGAGCGGCCGGACGGAACCGAGCGAGGCGGATGTCCGAGTGACCGCCCGCCTCCGCGAGGCCGCGACCACGGTCGGGCTCCGCCTGCTCGACCACGTCATCGTCACCGAGACTTCGTGGGCCAGGATCCCGTGACCATCGCACCGGTGCCGGTCCAACCGGTGGGGACGGCTCGCACAAGCCCATCCGGTCGCCGGCCTCGACGAGCCTGTTGGGCGGCCCCGGCAGATAGGCCACCAGCTGCCCGTCGCACGCCCGCACCAAGCCCACACGCCAGGAGTCCGTAGACGAGGCTCCATCGACGGACTCCCTCGCACTCCCGTTCGGTGAGCTCCTCTCGCAGCTCAAGGCCGTCACTTGGATGAAGTTAACGGAAGGACAACGAGTGACTCGCGAGGTCGCAGACCTGGAGTGGCGAAAGATCAGTTACAGCGGTTCCAGCGCCGCATGCGTCGAGCTCGCCTCTCTCCGGCACCACATCCTGGTCCGCGATGCCAGGAAACCCGGCGAGGGCCTCTGAATGTCACGGACACCGACTCCCATTCGCTCTTCGTCGCGATCTGCGCCCACCGGCCCTAACGAACGATCCGTGCGAGGTCGGGCAAGCTGCGCCCCCACTCACAACCGCCCACTGAACGCCGCATTCAGCAGCGAATTGGTTAGAGTAACGCCCAGGTCCGCCTGCTGGTTTGAACGGTTTTGCGTGTCCCCAAGCCGGTCCAGCATTTGCGCGATTTCCTCCTGCCGCCTTTTGCTGGGAAGAGCAACCGAGAGAGACTCGAAGTCCTTCATCGAGAGGGTCTGGTTCCGAAGTACCGTTCCCGTGGATGTGCTCCGGATGAGGTCGCGGCCCGCGCGAGTCTGAAAGAAGTAATTGAGGTATCGGATATCAACTGCATCCGACGGGCGGTAGGTCAAAAAGCGGTGCGACCCGATGAATCCTGACTCGTTGGTGCCGGAGATGGCAATTGCGCCCTCCCAAGCCATTATGTTGCTTACTATCAGACGGTCTGGATGGATCTCGAAGTACTTGAGCTTGCTGAGCTCGCTGCCGAGAACTGGCGGGCGATGGAATATGCCTTTTCCGAATGAGCGGATTCCAATCTGCGAGTACTGCGCGTCTGGTTGAGGTGTCACAGGGATCCGCTCGAGGCTTAGCACGTTCCCCAGACGAGTCGGCGCATTGCCTTGCTCTTCATGGAACACGGAATCGCGAATTGCGACGCGGAGAGCTTCCGCGCGAGAGCGAAGCTTGGCAAGCTCACCAAGCTTCGCCGTGGCCGCGTCGAGGCGGGCGGCGATGCGGCGCTGCTCGTCCAGGTCTGGCAGGGGGACTGGGGTGGACATGAGGGTGGCGGGGGTGGTGCGTTTGCGGCGCACCATGGAGCCGCGCGGGGTGAGGCGGTCCCATAGTGGGGGCCAGCTGACGAGGTGGGAGATGTAGCGGACGTCGGCTTCCGCCTCGATAATGTCGAAGACCGGGTATTCCGGGGAGACGTGCGCTCCGGAGAACTCTTCGGGGACGACGGCCAGTGCCCCTTCCCAGGCGTTGAGTTTGCTCATCACGAGCTGACCGGTGGTGAGACGGCTGAGCGCCTTGTAGGCGGTTTCGTTGCCGGTGATGGTCGGGCGTTTGATCAGGCCCTTGCCGAAGCTGTAGATGCCCGCGATGCGGTATTCGTGGTCGGCATTCACAGAGACCGAGCAACGCGCGAGCGTGATGGCCTCACCGAGGGGGCGTTCCGGAAGCGCCATCAGCGGTCCTCCACGTCTTTCTGGAGAGAGGTGAGAAGGCTGAGGACCTCCTGCTCGGTTTCGATCAGCTCGGCAAGGAGTTCGGTTGGCGACCGGTGCAACAGGTTGTCGATGGTGTTCGGGTTGGTGAGGTCGAGGTTGAAGCCGGAGGCCAGGAGGTCGGCGATCGGAACGCGCCAGGCGCGGTCGTTCTCGGTGCGGTCGGCGCGCTCCGGGCCGCCCCACCATGCGGCGGTGGACTCGAATTCCTCGTAGCGCATGGGCCTGGTCTTGGCGTAGCCGCGGCTGCCCTCGGGTGGGGTGATCTCGTAGAACCAGGTTTCCTTGGTGGGGCTGGTCTTGTCGAAGAAGAGGAGGTTGGCGGGGATCTGGGTGTAGGGCGCGAAGACGCCTTGGGGGAGGCGGACAACGGTGTGGAGGTCGCACTCCTCGAGGAGTTGTTTGCGGATCTTGGCGCCGATGCCCTCGCCGAAGAGGGCGCCGTTGGGAAGGACGATGGCGCAGCGGCCGCCCTGCTTCAGTTTCTTGATGACGGCGTGGAGGAAGAGCCAGGCCGTTTCGCGGGTCTGGTAGCCGGAGGGGAAGCTTTTGGCGATCGAGTCCTCCTCTTCGCCGCCGAAGGGCGGGTTGGTGAGGATGACGTCGACCTGGGAGCCGGGACCCTTCTCGTCGATCATCACACGGAGGGAGTTGGCGTGGAGGACCTTCGGGGAGGGGATGCCGTGCAGGGTCAGGTTCATCATGCAGAGCAGGAACGGCAGGGGCTTCTTCTCGATGCCGCGGATGTTGTTGAATAGCTGCTGTTGGAGGACCCTGCTGGTGGCCTGCGGGATCAGCTCGGTGTATGCCTCGACGAGGAAGCCGCCGGTGCCGCACGCCGGGTCCATGATCGACTCGCCGAGCTTTAGGAAGGTCTGTTCGACCATGAAGCGGATGACGGGTCGCGGGGTGTAGAACTCGCCGGAGTCGCCCGCGGCGTCGCGCATCTGCTTCAGCAGGTCCTCATACAGGAACGCCATCGTGTGGATGTCGTCGCTGCTGTTGAAGTCGATGCCGCGGATCTGATTGACCAGGTCGCGGAACAGGTAACCCGACAGCATGCGGTTCTGGACGCCGGCGAATACCTGGCCGAGGACGTTGCGCGGGTCGCCAGGCACGTCACTGCGCATGCTCGCGAGTTCGGGCAGAAGCTTGCCATTGACGAACGCCAGCAGTTCCGCGCCAGTGAACGTCTCGTCGTCGGCCCAGGCCCGCCACTGGTACTCCGGTTTGATGATCGGGTCTTCGCCGAACACCTCGCGTTCGGCCTCCAGCGCGTCGAAGGAGCGCAGGAACAGCAGCCAGGACAGTAGAGGCAGGCGGTCCAGGTCGCCGTTGAGGCCCGCGTCCTTGCGCATGATGTCGCGGGCCGACTTGATGACGGCCGACAGACGGGCGCGGGAGGTCGCGTCCTGCTTCTTCGCGGGTGAGGCCATTGTCGTCAGAGATCCTTCTTCGTCGGCTGGATGTTCAGATCGATGAGGGTGCGGGCGAGAGTCGTCACGCGGAAGCCATCGCGGTGTTCGACGTCGGCGGGGGACAGGTCGGCGCGGTGGGTGAGCACGGCCGGGTCCCGCTGGCGGAATCCGGGCGGAACCGTCATGTGCACGACAGCCGGGTCGACCGGCGCGAGGCCGTGGACGCTCAGGGCTGTCTCGTGGGAGAAGACCGCGCGGTCTAGGCTCCACAGGGACCAGCGGACCAGATGGTCGAGGTCGCTCGGCGGGAGGTCGGCGTATTCGCGGAAGCGGTACAGGCCCCGGTCGATGCGCGTCCAATTGCCCCGGCGGACGTGGAAGTACTGCGACTGATAGGAGTAGCCGTCGAGCAGCGCCTGGGCCGCCGTGAAGAAGCCGCGCTGACGGGCGGCCCGGCGCCAGAGCCGGGTCCGGGGTTCCTCTTCCCGCTGCCTCACGGCCACAAGGCTAGCGCATATGAAACTTATAGTCGCTTTTAGTTTTGTGCACGATGCGGATCTCGTCTGGTCCGCCCCAAAAGAACTTAGGAGGCTTCGTACAGCTGAGTGCGCAGGTGGTCGACGGCGGTGCGCAGCCCGGCGCCGGAGCGGTCACCGAAGAGCTCTGCGATCTCGACGACCGTGCCGAACTCCTGGTAGGCAGGGGAGTCCATGGACTGAACTTCCAGTTCGCTCTCATCGTGTGCGGAATACTGTGCCAGCACGCGTTCGAGGATCGCGCGGGCCTCAAGGGCGAACGACTCCAGGAACTCACGGTGCTGGAGCTTGAAGCGGAGGGCGCGTTCGGAGCGCGACAGCACGGGGAGGCCCCAGCCGAGATAGATCAGCAGGTCGATGGCGTCGGCGTCGGGACGGCCCGTCAGCTCACCAAGGTCGGCTGTGCTGATCCCGATGTCCTCCAGGCGCTCCCGCAGCTCTTTACGACTCTGGCTGTGCGCCCACTGGGCAAGCAGCTGGTGCGGGGACAGGTCGAGCTCGTGCAGTTTGTCCTTGATGAACTGCTCCAGCCGCACGAGGCGCAGCCGCAGGCCCGTTCCGTCAGCCTCGGTGATGTAGACGGCCGAACCGAGGATGTTCACCTCGACGTCGTCTATATAGAGGGTGCGGCCCTCGGCGCGGATGTCGTCGATCTCCTCGCCGTCGGTGATCATCGGCGGAAGGTCACCGCCGTCGTTACTTTCATACCCAGCCTCGGGCTCGGCCGCCTCGTCGGGGTCCGGGTCGGGCTCGATGTCGAGGTCCTCGGGAAAGGTGATGAAGCTGCCGTCCGGGTCTGCCTCGTCGCGGAGCCGTCGGAGCGGCGGGCCATCGAACTTGGGGTCGTAGAACAAGCGGGTCGCGTCCACGAAGTCGATGATGTCGAACGCGAACTTGCCGGTCTCGGGCGACAGGCGGGTGCCGCGACCGATCGTCTGCTTGAACTCCGGCATCGAGCGGATCACCCGAAACAACACGATGTTGCGGACGGTCGGGATGTCGACGCCCGTCGACAGCATCCGCGACGTCACCGCAATGACCGGGACCTCGGAGGCGTCGTCGCGGAATTCATCCAGACGCTCTCGGCCGGCCTCGTGGTCGTCTCCGGTGATCCGGCAGACCCACTTGTGGCCGTACCGCTGCGACAGGTCGGCGTTTGCGCGGGTCAGCGCCTCGACCATGCGCATCGCGTGGTCGTTGGTCTGGCAGAACACGATCGTCTTGTGCATGCGGCCGGTCTTGTGTAGATACTCCGTCAGGTAGCGGGCTACCTCGTCGGTGCGGTCGAGGATCGCCACGACCCGCTCGAAGTCCTTCGGCCCGTACAGCTCGTCGGGGATCTCCCTGCCGTACATGTCGAGCTGACCTGTGTCCGGCCGCCAGCCGTACAAGTCAATGTCGATCCGGACGTTGCGGACCCGGTAAGGGGCGAGGAAACCGTCGCGAATGCCCTGGGCGAGGGAGTATTGGTAGATCGCGTCGCCGAAGTAGTGGTAGGTGTCGACGTCCTTACGGCTGATCGGCGTGGCCGTCAGTCCCAGTTGGACGGCGGGCTCGAAGTACTCCAAGATCTCGCGCCACTGCGAGCCCTCCGCGGCGCTGCCCCGATGGCACTCGTCGACGATGATGAGGTCGAAGAAGTGCCGGTCGAACCTCGTGTAGAAGTCCTGCGCCCCGCCAGGCTGTGACAGTGACTGATACAGCGCGAAGTAGATGTTGCGGCTCTTCTGCACTCTGCCCTGGCCGAGCCGGTGGACGGCCTCGCCGAACATCTCGGTGAAGTAGTCGTCCTTGGGCTGGTCGATGAGGATGTTCCGGTCGGCGAGATACAGGACACGGGGCCGCCGCCCCTTTTCTGGCCAGTTTGCGTTCCACAGTTTCGCGACGATCTGCGCCGAGACCAGAGTTTTGCCCGTGCCGGTGGCCAGCACGAGGAGCAACCGTCGTTGCCCCTTGGCGATGGACTGGACGGCTCGGTTGATCGCGTTGCGCTGGTAGTAGCGGGGGTCCTTCGGAGTGCCGTCCCAGTTGCGGGTCAGTATGAACGGCGCGGATGCCAAGTCGGCATGAGCGTCGTCGGCGAGGGATCGGTCATCGCGGTACCGGGCCCAGAGCTGCTCCGGTGTGGGGAACTCTGAGATCTCTGAGATCAGGCCAGTCCGGTAGTCGATCTCGATGGTGCGGGTGCCGTTCGTCGAGTAGGCGAATGGGACGTCCAGTAGCTCGGCGTAGCGTTTGGCCTGCTCGAAACCCTCAGCGGGATCAATGCGGGAGCGTTTGGCCTCGACGACGGCGAGCGGTAGGCCGTCGGAGTGCTCCAGCACGTAATCGGCGATCAGTGGGCGTTGCTGATGGTGGCGGCGGGCGGTCGGCTGGATCCGGCCGCGGTTGATCCGGTACTGGCTCTTGACCTGGTCTTCTACATTCCAACCGGTCCGGACGAGAGCGGGCAGGACGAACCGCTTGCAGGTCTCGTCCTCGGTGGGATTGCCGCTACTGGAAGTCACCCCTCATTTCTACCTGGAGGGTGTGACAATTTCCGGACTATCGATCCCAAACCCCCTTTGAACGCGGGTTGGATCTTCGGCAGGATGACCGGAAACTACCTCAGACCGGCAGACCTGCCGAATCACCTGGCTAGCCAGCCACCGGAGGTCGGTCGTCAGCGCCTCATCCTCGATTGTCAGCAACGAAGCCAGCAGGTTCGGCAGTGCGCCTGCGGATAATTGCATCCGGCCAGGTCATGGCTCTGCGGGGACTTCGCGTGGCGTACACGAGCTCCGCCCACTCGGAAGGCGGAAGTGCGTACGGCAGGATGATCCGTTGTGCTCCTTCGCCTGGCCTACCTCGCCGTTACGAACGCGTTCGCCGCGCTGCGGTTGCTGCCTATGGGCGATCGGGACAAAGACGTGGAGATTCTCGTCCTGCGTCATCAGATCACCGTCCTTGAACGCCAACTCGGCGCTGATACCAAAGTGCGATTTGCGCCTGAGGACCGGGCCTACCTTGCCGCTCTCCTGACATCGCTGCCCCACGAGGTCCTGCGCCAGTTGCGGCTTCTCATCCGTCCTGACACTGTCTTGCGCTGGCACCGTGATCTGATGAGACGTCGTCACGCCCGTATCTGTCGGCCGAAGCGGCGAGGGCGACCGCCCACGGTCCGCTCCATCCGCACACTCGTCCTGCGCCTGGTTCGGGAGAACCCTGGCTGGGGCTATCGACGGGTGCATGGTGAGCTCGCCATGCTTGGCATCAAGGTCGCGCCGTCCACGGTCTGGGAGATTCTCAAGCAGGCAGGTCTTGATCCAGCGCGCGAGCGGGCGTCCACCACGTGGGCCGACTTCCGGCGTTCGCAAGCCGACGCCATCCTGGCCTGCGACTTCATCGAAACCGCCACCCTTGGCGGGCAACGTCAGTATGTCCTGGCGGTCATCGAGCACGCCACCAGGCGCGTCCGTGTGCTCGGCACCACCGCTCACCCGAGCGCAGCCTGGGTCATCCAAGTGATCAGGAACCTGGTGATGGACCTGGACAATGTGGGCTGCCGGGCGCGCTTTCTGCTCCGAGATCGGGACGGGAAGTTCCCGGCCCTTATGAACGAGCTCCTTACAGAGGTCGGCATCACGATGGTGCTCACCGGCACTCCGAGGCCGCGTATGAACTCCATCATGGAACGGTAGGTGCAGTTCTGCCGTCACGAGCTCCTCGACCGCTGCCTCATATGGAACGAAAACCATCTTCGGCACGCCCTGCGCGAATACGAACACTTCTACAACCAGCACCGAGCCCACCAAGCCCTGAACCAAGCAGCCCCGCTGCGCGCCGTCCCCCATCCGATCACGGGTCCAGAGCGAATCGCCTGAATGTACGCCGACGAGACCGGCTCGGCGGCATCCTCCACGAGTACTCACCTGCCGCTTGATCAGCATGGATGGAATTATCGGCAAGCGCAGAGCCGCCAGGCGACGATTCTGGCAGCGTCCTCCTGAAGGTGTCCTGCTGAGAGAAGAGGACACAAGCTCACCGGTGCCCGTGACCCTCGGATTGTCCTCAGGGAAAGCTGCCCCAGCAGTCGCTCGTGGCGGGCACGATCTCAGCGGACAGGACGTGGGCCAGCAGGCGGAAGCCGACGACGTCGTTCATTCACCGGGTCGGCTGGGATCACACCCTGGGCGAGCGGCACCTCGAAGTAGGCCGAACTGAACGGTCTCCGTATCAGGAACACCCGGTACCTCCCCGTAACAGTCAAGGTGGCAGGATCGACGGCGATGGCGCCGAGCATGATCGGCCCGTTGCGAAGGCGTACGTCACCGTCATCGAATCGGGCGATCAACAGAGCGCGATGCCACTTCACCCCGTTGCGCCCGAACAGCGCGAACAGTTGCCCGCGCGTCAAATCCTCCCGCATGGCCAACGGAGGTGCGGCCTTCGCCTCAGCCGCGGCCATTTCGACCATCGCGTCAAGTGCCCCCCGGGCGCGCCGATGCGCCTCGGCCTCCTGGGCGTCCCGTTCTGCCAACCAGGTCGGCGCCTCCTGCACGAGTTGCCACAGCCGCCCGGGCGGCATCTGATCGGCATTGAACGTCTCCAAGCGGCCGCTCGGCACCTGTGCCCGCGAGAGGAAGAACGTCAAACCCAGCTGCCGCAGATGCCGGAGAACCACTTGCTCAAGCTCCCAGGCGTGGTCGCCGGACGCAACGGGCAGAGCTCCGACGAGCGTCCATCCGCGCCGGCGAAAGACCTCCAGGCGTGACGACTTCGCTCCTGTGATTCCGACCTTGACCGCGCCGAGTTCGTCGTGATGCATGACGTAGACGCACGCAGGCCGCTCAGCGTAAACGCCGCCGATACGGCGGGAAGACGCGGCGACATCCGCCGCCGCGTCTTCTGCAACTCGAGTTCCAGCCGCAACAGGCTCCATGCCTCTATTGAGGCACATCGCATGCCTCGACGACGGACGTATCGGCAGTTGTCCACGAAAAGGCGAAGGGTACCGGCGCCCCCCGCCCGATTCGCGGGGCATCTCCATCGCGTCCTTGTGGTGTCGTACCGCCTGACGCTGGTCTCGCTGCCCATCTACCGCGGCAGCGACCAAGGGATGAGTCTCAGCAATTGATCAAGGGTACGGGCCGCCGCGCGGCGTACACCGTGGCGGGAAGCAAACGCCGCACCCAGGACAACGGCGGCGGCCACGGCCAGCATGAGCGCCAGCCCCGCAGCCACGAGCAGTACAGCGATTCGGCCGGCGGGCAGGCAGACGATCGCCCCTGGTGTGATCACCCAGCAGGACCACACCCTGATCCGTCGGCGGCCATCGCCTGGCCGCACCCCACGTCCGCAACTCATTGCACCAGCCCTTTCCTTCACCGGTCCCGGGGCCGCGCCGATGCGGCACGGAAACCGTGGAGTCCAGTGAGCCAGAGACGAATTTTGCGATTCAGGGTCACCTCGCGGAGTTGTGAGGACGAAGATGAGGTCCAAGCCCAGATCCGGCCCGAGCAGGGCCGACCGCGAGCTGATCGCGCATCGGGTACTCCTTCGTGACGGCAGCGGAGGTGGGGCGCATCCAGGAATCCGAGGTGAGGGGGGCTGCCTGGTATCCGCTTGTAGAGGCCGAGCGCCTTGTCGGGCACCGCATTGCGCGTGCCGTCTGACCGGATCAGCCGGAGGCTGCCGGTCGGCGCGTGCATTCAGGAAGGAGAAATCAGACCCGCCAAGGCCGAAGACACCGGTCCGTGATCCGGCAGTACGCAGCCTAAATGAGGCCGCCAGGTGCGGTCCGGAATCTCCGAGCCCTCAGTCCAGCGGTAACCTCACTCGCCGAATGTCAGCAGGGCACGTTGTAGAGGTCGGTTTGCGGGGCGACGCATGGCGGGGGCGCTGACTTCGACGATGAGGAGTTCGGTGAGGAACTGGACGTTGGCTGCGAGTAGGTGGCTGGTGTAGCCGTCGGCAGAGTGCTGCTTGAGCCCGACAGCGACGTGGATGTGCGGAAGGATCTGGTTGGCCTCAGCATCCCAGGCGATGGTGCCGCAGCCGAGGGCCTCGATGTTGGCCAGATGGACCTTGACCAGACCGGTGCCTGAGGATTGGGAGGTTTCTCGCAGGTGCTGACGATGTCCGCCTCGGCGAGGTCGGCCAGGAACATGGGCATGTATCCCTGCCATACGCCGGCATGCGGCAGAAGTCGCTCAGCGCGGTGAAGAAGTCCTCGCCGTGATCGAAGGTGCGGCCGGTGGTGCGTTCGTGGCTGGTGCCTGCTCGGGCGGGCTGACCGTGTGGGGCGACTGCGTGGGTACAAGCGGCCGGTGATCGGAGCCATACAGCGTGTGGGCTCGCTAGAGGTTGCCGCATTGGCAATGTTGCGTGCATTCCGTGATGCTCTGAGTACCGTAGGTAGAAGAAGGCGTGCGAGACGTTCCTGCCCGGACGGTTGAGTCAATTGTGAGCAAATCGCCATATGTAAACCAAAGTCGAGACGTTAACGTCTAGCTGAGGAACGAGTTAGAGAGAGGGGCGCAACATGTACAGCACCGTGCTCGCGGCTGCGCTCTCTGGCGCCTCCGTGGGGCAGTTGAGGTACTGGCGGCGTCAGCCCCCAGTGTTCGCGCCCGAGTATCAGACACCTCACAAGGTCCTCTACTCGTACAGAGATGTTGTGGCGCTCCGATCGATCACTTATCTGCGGCAGAAGGACGTTACGTCGCTGCAGGACATCCGGAAGTCGATCAAGAACTTGAGAGCCATGGGCAAGATCGAGCACCTGTCTGAGTACAAGCTCGTTCGTAGCGGCAACACCATCGTCCTCGTAGACGGGGACGAAGCCATCGACCTCCTGCGAGCGCCGGGCAACGCGATGCTGGCAGACCTGGTGGACATCTTCGGAGAGTTCGACGGCCGAATGGGCCGCGTCCTGCCATTCCAACAGCCCGTGCCCGGTGTAGTAGTCGACCCCGAGGTCCTTTCCGGCTTCCCTGTGGTCAAGGGCACCAGGATTGGCTACGACCAGGTCGCCAGCCTCATGGACGATGATGTGCCCGCTGAGGAAATCTCGCGGTTCTTCCCATCCGTCGGCGCTGAGGCGGCCCTCGCTGCGCAACAGTTCGCGGACTACGTCCGCAGATTCGATGTTCAGGACCAGGTTGGCTGAGCGACTGAATGAAGATCCTCCTCGATGAAAACGTTCCGGAGCCACTCGCGGAGCCGTTGTCATGGCTGCTGGTGCGCAAGCACGAGATGACCCACGTCAACGCGCAGTGGAAGGGCATCAAAGATCGGCAGCTGTACGACAAAGCAAAACGCAAGGGCTATGACGTCGTCATCTCGAACGACAGTCAGCAACTTCTCGACCCCGACATCTGCCGCGCCATCCAGCGCTCGGGACGACACGTTGTCTTCATTGAGACGAGCAGCGGGGGGTTACGCTCGCTGGCGGCGGCCGCTGGCGCGATCATCCACAGTATCCGAGGGATCATCAACGAGCTGGAGCAGGCCGATGGTCAGCGGATCGTTGTCGTGCCGCCTCTACGCGCCGAGCCGAGGTACACGACTTTCGACCCACGACGCCAAGCCCCGTCGTCGATCTGGCCACGCAAACAGCATGGCGACCATAAGCCCTCTCGCGGCGAACGCTCCGGTGAGTGATTAGGCCGTTGGCAACGTGAGGTACAGGCGTTGGAGAGCTGCTGCGCCGGCCTCCTCGACTTCTGGCAGGGCTCCTCGTGCGGCTCGCATGGCGCGTTGGATCTGATGAGGTAGCCGTGTGCTCTCCGCGGTCGCGATCGACTGCAGAAGTGCGTGGGAGGCTGCGGCCTCGTCGCCGTTGGCGCGGAAGACCTCGGCGACCGTGACGCGTTCGATCGTCTGCCATTGCGGCGCGACACCAGCCGCATCTGGTGTGTCCGCTCCTGCGAGACGTGTCGCGTCCTGGAGACGGCCTGTGGCGAGCAAGCCCCGGAGGTGTACCTCTCGCACCACGAAGGGGTTGACCAGCGGTGTGCCGTGGTGAGAGTCCACGAAGCGTTGCAGGTCGGTGATCGTGGTGTCGAAGTACTCGGCGTTGCCGAGTTCGGCGAGCGTACGAGCCAGGGGGATGAGGACTGCACCACGTTCGGAGGGTGGCGCGATGTCGGAGGCTCGTTGGAGACGAGCAGCGGCTGCCGGCTTCTTTCCAATCTTGCGTAGTTCGTTGCCGTGAACGCGTAGAGCGCGGGTGAGAAGGGCTACGTCGTCGAGGCGGTGGGCGATGAGGAGGGCGCGGCCGGTCCAGCGCGCGGCGGAGGCGAGGCTTTCCTCGGGAAGGACGTCGCCGAGGGCGACACCTAGCATGGCGCGGGCTTGTCCGAGGAGTTGTGCGGCGGCACGGTCGGCGTGCCCGTCGGCGAGTCGTGCTTCGAGACGCCAGACGAGGGGCCACAGTTCGTTGATGGCCTCGGCGCTGTGTCCTGACTCGCGAGCGATGGAGGCCAGGCGGATGGTGGATTCGCCGAACTTGATCATGGAGATGAAGTCGGCATCCGTGGGGTCGGTCACGCCGAGAACGTGTGGGGGTAGGCCCATGTATTGGGCCACCCGTCGAAGGGTGGGCACGTCCGTGATGGCTCGCCGCCCGTTCTCGAGCATCGAGATGTAGGTCGTGTCGTAGCCCAGCGCCGTGGCAAGGGCGGACTGGGTGATTCGGGCGGTGCGTCGGTACGCTTTGATGATCACTGCCAGGTTGCCGGAGGCGAGCGCGGGGCTTGCGGACGGAGATGTCCACAGCCAGATCGGTGAGCCTGCGGAGGTGAGGCTGGGCAGTGGTGCGCCGCTGATGGCGTGACACGCTGGGCACAGATGGGAGGCGTTCCATCCGTCATCGACGGTGGTTGCGCACGCGGCGCACAGCATGGGCTCTACCTCACTGGATCACGCAGCCTGGAGAACCAGTCGGCGATCGACCGCTTGTAGCCTTGCGGCATCCGCAGGTTCTCTACCTCATGCTCGGCGAACAAGCCGACCTGTTTGTGCTCGTGGCTAACCACGGGCGGCTTGTCGGTGGTTACGGTCGCGCCGTACGTCACGATCAGCACGTCGACGCCGTCGCGGATGTGGTACTGCCAGGAGTCCAGGATCGGCCCGATCTGCGCATCCCAGCCAGTTTCCTCGCTGATCTCGCGCTCAAGGCGGGCCGGCGGGTCTTCGCCGAGCTCCAGTTTGCCGCCGGGCAGTTCCCATTCGTCGCGTTCGTTGCGCAGCAGCAGCACCTTGCCATCGCGGACGATCACGCCCTTCACCGACACGGGAAAGGTGTGGGGGCGGTAATTCATCAGCAGCGGCCTCTCTGGGTTGATGGCTGTGCCTGGAACCTAACACGATCAATCGCTGCTGGCCGGGGTTCCGGAGGTTGACAATCTGTCACTTGTCCAATCCGCAGGGTCTACCGGACGCTGAAGCCGTGACTCCCGTGTCCGGGCAGCTATCGGAGGTGATGACGGTGGACCACGAGGTTTTCGCCAGCCACTACGTGAGCCTGACGAGCAGTGATGGGCCGGTACGAGCCGTCGAGATGTTGGCGCGCGATGGCCTGGTCACGTTCGACGGGGTTCACGACCGGCGGTCGGTAGTCGATCTCGCCTCGCGGCTGCTGACCATGCGGGAGCACCGGGACGCTGGGGCGGACGGTGTGACGATGATCGCCGATCGGGGTTCCGTGGCGGATCGTCTCGGCTATGCCGGATTCGGGCACAGGGAGTTGGGTCCTCATACGGACTCTTCCGCGCTGGCCCGGCCGCCCAGGCTGGTGATGCTGGTGTGCGTCCAACCTGCCGATTGCGGGGGCGAGTCCTCTGTGGTGGACGGGGCCGCCGTCTACGCGGACCTGGCCACTCATGCGCCTGGTCTCTTGCAGGCGTTGAAACGGCCTGGAACGGTCCGATTTGGCGATCCTGGTTACTGGGGGTCGGTGTTTGAGCCGACGGCGGATGGCCGGATGACGGTTCGACTCCGTCTTGACGGTCTGGAGCACTTTACCGAGCCCGTTGACGAAGCCGTTCCGGTGCTACGCGCGATGATCAGCAGGCATGTGCGCGAACTCCCGCTGCGGCCCGGACAGGGCTATCTGCTGGACAACTGGCGCATGTTGCATGGGCGCTGCGAGTTTCGAGGATCTCGTCTGATGTATCGCGTGCTAGGCGATCCCGTGACGAGCTGTGTGCTGCCCTCTGGGTTCGTTCCGGGCTCTCTTGCCGTGGTGGGAGCGTCCTCTGACGGGTGGGATCGTCCATGACGATCTCAGTGGCAGCCCGCTGGGCAGGTATGCAGCGCCTTGTCCGAGCGGCGTCCGCCGTCTGGTGGGCATGCGGCGGCTCACCATCTGCTCGCCGCCGCACCCAAGGCACGGATGGCGGCCCTACCGCGAAGAACCTCGGACGGCGCCATCAGCGGCCCACGCTTGCGACGGAGGAGGTCTTGCCGGCGGGCCAGGCCGATACTGCCGCTGATGCGGTGGCCGAAAGGCATGTCATGGACCTTCAACAACGTGCTTGTGGGCTGTTCCTGCTGATGTACTCGCTCTACTGGCGCCGCTTTGTGGCCATCTATATGGGCGAATGCGATCACGGCATCATCCTGCGGGCGGCCACGCCGGCCGAGTTGTGGCAGCTCATGAGTCGTGTTGCACCGCCGAACTGGCAGGCAGGTTCCCTTCCGCCTCTCACGGCTAGGCCATCCTCGGCCGTCGATGCGCCCGGCATGCCGCCTGTGTTTCCCGTCGAAGACGCCAGCCGATGATCACGACCAGCGTGAGACCACGACGCCTATCGGCAGGTTACGCAGCAGCTCTTCACGTCCCAGAGCGGCTGACCAGAACGCACCTCAAGCGGAGAGAACAGATGACGGCCAGGGCGCAAGAACCGCAGACGATGGGCCACGAGCAGGGGCCCGCGTTCGAGTGGGCGCCGTACAGGCCGTCCGGTGGCACGCTCCGGGTGTCGCACACCTCCTGCTGCGGCCGGTACGAGTGGGGCCGCGAGGGTGGGAGCTTCTTCGTGTTGCGTTCTACGGGAGACGGCTACCAGGAGACCGGGCGCGGCCGTTACCGCTATGCCCTCGACGTCTACATCGCTCTCGCCGAGACGCACAACGCCGAGCACATACGCCGCGGAGAAACGCCGGAGCCCGACACCTTCCTCGCGCGAAGAGGACAGCGCGGCTGAACGTGAGGCAGCCCGCCAACATCCACCATCGACCAGTTGCCCATCACAACCACGAAGAGGGGACCTGTCCGTGATTACCGGCAACTCCCGCGCATGCGTCATTCCTTCTTCGCAGTGGGCACGGCGGTGCCGATGGTGACGTCACGCAGCGGTGGCAGCTTATGGGACGAAAGTCCCGCCGCCAACGTGAACCCCCTCCCTTCAGGAACACCAACCCGGATAGGAGCAGAAGCCATGAGCACTTCAACCATCGAGCAGGGCACCGAACAGGTGAACGAGGTCACCAGCGCGGAAGCAGCGTTCGACCCGTTCAACCTCGACATCAAGCTCGTGGAGAACACTCCGGCGGCCAACACGTCGCTGAGGTGCGGCACCGGCGACACGTGCGGGAGCTCCTGCCCGAGCGCCTGCACCACGTCATAACCCCATCGGCCCGGTCCCTATCGGCCGAACCGGGCCTTGCGCCCTCCCGGATGGTGAACAGGAACGGAGTGAACACGATGACGCGGACGCGGATCAGACGGTATCGGCGCACCGGCGCCGGGATGCTGCGCGCCTCAGTGCATCTGTCTCCTCCTACGCTTCCGGATTGGCCGAAGCCTGGCTGCTCGATCGAGCAGTGGCGGTCGTGGCTGTCCCCGGTGTGGGTGGATGAGCCCTTCCGGCAGGCGGTCACCCATGCCAGCCCGGACCTGGCCCGCCAGGTCCGGGCCGTGCTCGACGGGCAGGTGGACAACCCTCGCCGGGCCCGGCGCGCCGCGCTTGCCGTCGCGCGATACGCCCTGCGTTACGCGCACCGATCCACACCGTTCGGCTTGTTCGCCGGTGTCGCCCTGGTCGAGTTTGGCGACAGGTCCCTCGTGCACGTCGGGGATGCGCACGAGGCCGTCACCCGGCCCGACCCGGCAGCCCTGGACGCGGCGATCATCGCGTGGGAGACCGGCGGAGAACGGGAACGGATGGCCGACGTTGAGGTGTGCGTCAACAACCTTGCCCGCGTGCGCGACGGCCGCGTCCATGTTCCGGCCGAGGGCGCGGATGAGTTCTCCCTGGCATTGACGGCGGCGGTGGAGCTGGTGCTGCAGGCGGCCGGCTCTCCGATTCCGCATGCGGCCCTGCTGGGAAAGCTGGCCGCCGAGTTCCCGCACGTCGAACCCTGCCGCCGGGCCGAGCTGGTCGCTGAGCTGCTGCGCACGCGTTTGCTGCGTTCCCGGCTGCGTGCCGCCGCCACCGTCACCGACCCGGCCGCCGTCCTACCGCCCGCACTACTTGCCACGTGCGAACGCACAGCGGTGGATGTGCGGTTGGACACCGAGGTGCGGCTGCCGGAAACGGTGGCGCTCGAGGTGGAGACGGCGGCGACTGTGCTGGCTCGGCTCGCGACTCATCCGGCTGGTACGCCGGCCTGGCGGCGCTACGCCGAACGGTTCGTCGACCGTTTCGGCGAGGGGGCCGAGGTTCCTGTGGAGCAGGTCACTGACTCCGTCCGCGGATTGGGGCTGCCGGACGGGTTCGGCCTGCTGTCGGAGCCGCCGAGACCGATGTCGCGCCGTGATCGGCTGCTGCTGGATCTCGCCGGGACCGCCGCCGTCCAGGGCAATCGAGCGGTGATCTTGCCGGAGGCGATGGTTGAGGAGCTGGAAGCCGCTGCGGCTGAGCCGTTCACCAACCTCGCGCCCGCGCCCCACTTTGAGCTGTGCGCCCAGGTTCAGGCTCGCTCGATCGCCGCTCTGGACGCGGGCGACTTCCGGCTGCGAGTTCATACCGTCTCCCGCGCGGCCGGCGCCATGTCCGGACGGTTCTGGCATCTGCTGCCGGATCTGGCTGCGGGGTATGTCGCTCTGCCCACCGTCGCGGCCGGTGCCGTGCTGGCGCAGTTGTCCTTCCACCCCACGCGGGCCGAGGCCGACCTGCTCACGCGGGCACCACAGGTCGTGCCGAAGCTGGTCAGCGTCGGCGAGTACCGAGACAGCGGGCAAGAGGACGTGCTGCATCCGCGTGATCTGGTCGTCGGCGCCCGTGACGGCCACCTGTATCTGGCGGTGGCCGCGACCGGGGAACGCCTGGAGCTGCTGGCACCCACGGCGATCAACTTCCTCTGGAACAACTACACGCCCCCACTGGTCCGGTTCCTGGCCGAGATCAGCCGCGCCGCCGCAGCGCAGGTGACGTGGTTCGACTGGGGCGCCGCGTGGACGTTGCCGTTCACCCCAGCCCTGCACTACCGGCGCACCGTCCTGGTCGCCGCCCGCTGGCAGCTCTACGCCCGGACGCTGCCCGGCCGTACGGCGCACCTGCAGGAGTGGGCCGGGCGCCTGCACGCCTGGCGACGCCGTGCCGGGGTGCCTGAGCGGGTGCTGCTGGCCGTCGATGACCAGCATCTGCCGCTGGACCTGACCCGGGAGATGGACGTGGACCTGCTGCGCGCGCACCTGGGCGGGACACCGGTCGCGGTGTTGTTCGAGGCACCGCCACGGGACGCCGATGGGTGGATCGACGGGCGGGCGCACAGCATGGTCGTCTCCCTGAAGTCGAGCCGATGAGCGCCCTCGCACCGCAAGCCCTGGCCGAGGGTGCGCTCGGTGCGGCGCTGCTGCACATCGAGCGCGCCGACCTGGCGGCCGCGCGCCCCCTGCTGCAGGAGGCGGTTGCAGATGGGGTCAGTACCGGCTCCAACGCCAGCCTCTTTCACGGAGCCCCGGCCCTGGAATTCGTTCTCGGCCGTGCCGGCCGCATCGACCGCGAAGTTCAGGCAGGCGTCGACCGGGTCGTGACCGCCCGCCTGGCCGCCGCCCGCCAGCGAAGGCTGGCCCGCCACTTGCCGACGCTCGCGGAATTCGACCTCATCCGCGGACTGACCGGACTAGGGGCACTCCTCCTGGCCCGTCGAGGCCCCTCGCCGCTGCTCGACGACGTCCTGAGCCATCTGGTGTCGCTGGCGTGCCCGGTCGAAGCCAAGGGCCGTACGCTGCCCGGGTGGTGGTCGCCGGACAGCCCCACACACGAGGTGGACATCCCCGGCGGCCACAGCAACAACGGCATGGCGCACGGCATCGCCGGACCGCTGGCGCTGCTGTCCCTGGCCGCCCGCCGCGGCATTCGCGTCGACGGCCAGAACAACGCCATCACCACGTTCGCGACCTGGCTGGAACAATTCGGCAGCTCCTACTGGATCACCCTCGACCAGCTCACCGCCGACGAGCCCTCGCAGGTGCCGCCCTTGCGGCCGTCCTGGTGCTACGGGGACCTGGGGATTGCCCGAGCCCTGCAGCTGGCCGCGCTCGCGCACGGCGACCCTGCTCGTGGGCAGAAGGCCGAGGGCATCGCTCTGGTGGCACTTGCCGACCCCGACCGTCTCGACCGGGTGAACGATGCCTCCCTCTGCCACGGCTGGGCCGGAATCCTGACCGTCACCACCGCCCTCGCCGCCGACAGCGCCACCCCCGACCGGTTCACGACGAGCACCCAGCACGCTCGCCAGCAACTGGCCGCAGGAATCAACGAGCTGCCCAAAGCCGGGTTTCTTGAAGGGCGCGCCGGGGCGCAACTGGCGCTGGACGGCTCCAACACCACCGGCTGGACCAACGCCCTGCTGATCCACTGACCCCGCCGTACACGCCGTATCGAACCGATGCAGGAGCAACAACGACGACATGGACAACTACGAGGACAATGTCGCCCCACCGGCCGAGCCGGAGTGGTGGCACGCCACAATCCGCTTCCCCGGAGATGCCGAGGTGAGCCCCGAAGCGGCGGCCAAGCTCTCGGCCGCACTGACTGGGACCGGACGGCGCTTCCACTTCCTGCGCAAGGAGGGAGGGCTACGGCTGCGTACGGACCGCCCCGTGGACACCCTGCTCGACCAACTTGTCGCCGACGAGGTAGCGGCCGGGTGGGTGAGCGGCATATACGAGGCCGAGACCGACGCATTCGGTGGCCCGCAGGGCATGGCCATCGCCCACGCGCTGTTTTGCGCCGACAGCCCCGCCGCCTTGGCCGAGACCGGTAGCCGCGACAACAGGGAGCGGTGCATCCTGCTGCTGTCCTCGATGTACCGGGCAGCCGGGCTCGATCCGTTCGAGGTCGGCGACGTGTGGGCGAAGATCGGCGACCTCCGCCCGCCGATCGACGCACCCGCCGAGGACCGCCGGGCGGCGGCGATCACCACGATGCGGCGCCTCATGAACGCCGACGCCGCCAAACGGTCCCACCCCGAACCGGGCTGGGTCCAGCGCGTCGCCGCGTTCGAGAACGCCGGCCGCCACCTTGCCCGCCTCGCGAAGGAGGGGCACTTGAAGCGAGGTCTGCGCGCCGTCCTCGCCCACCACGCGATCTTCGCGTTCAACCGGAACAACACGCCCGTAGCCGAGCAAGCCGCGGCTGCGTGGCTCGGTTGGCAGGCCGCCTTCGGAGATTCCGGACCGGCGGCCGCCTCTACCAGCCAGTCGCCACCAGCAACCCCTACCTTCACCAGGATGGAGACCGCCATCAGCACCCCCGCCGATCCCACCAAGCTGCGCGAGGCCATGGTGGCCAGGTACATCGACACCGGCCACCTGCGCACCCAGGAGATCATCGAGGCCTTCCGTACGGTCGAGCGCCACACGTTCGTCCCCGACGCCGATGTGGAGGCCGCCTACGTCGACGACGCCGTGCCGATCAAGCACGACACCGGTGGTGAGATGGTCTCCTGCATCTCCGCGCCGTCCATCGTCGCCACCCAACTGGAGCAGGTAGGCGCCCGCCCCGGCCACAACATCCTGGAGGCCGGGGCAGCCACCGGCTACAACGCCGCGCTCCTCGGCCACCTGGTCGCCCCGACCGGCCGCGTGTGGACGATCGACGTCGATCAAGACCTCGTCGACACCGCCCGCACACATCTGGCAGCCGCCAGAGTCGGCAACGTGACCGCCGTACTCGGCGACGGCGCGGCCGGGCTGCCGGATCACGCCCCCTTCGACCGCATCCAGTTCACCGTGGGTACCGGCGACATCCCCACCACGGTGCTCGACCAGCTCGCCCCCGACGGCCGCCTGGTCATCCCGATGCGCATCCGCGGCAGCATCTCCCGCTCCTTCGCCTTCGAACGCGACGGCGACACCTGGAGAACCGTGTCGTGTGAGATGGCGACCTTCGTGCCGCTACGCAAGGGCATCTGCGACGACATCTACACGCGCGTCCAGATCGCCGGGGAAGGCGATGTCCACCTGGAGACCTTCAGCGAACAGCTCGTCGACCGCAAAGCGATGCGGACGATCCTGGACACCCCCGCCCACCCCATCTATACGGGCGTGAAGTTCCGGCAAGGCGACCCGTGGCAGTGGGTGTACCTGTGGCTGGCATGCGTCCTGCCGAACGGGCTGTCGCGGATGCCCGGCCAGCGAGCCGGGTTCACCCCCCACTTCGCGTGGGGTTCGATGGCCGCGCTCGACCGCGACACCCTGGCCTACCTCACCCTCCGCGAAGGACAGGACACCGAAGGACGCTTCTGGGCCATCGGCGTCATTGGCCACGGCCCACGCTCCGCCGTCCTCGCCGAGCAGGTCGCCACCGCGATCGAGGAATGGGACCGCGACCACGGCAACCACGCTCCCGCCCCCGGCTTCCGCATGGCCACCGGCGACAACCGCGACCAGCTCAAGGCGGCCGACCCGCGCTTCATCATCGACAAGCCCGCCAGCCGACTCGTCATCGACTGGCCATAGAAGGGACACAAGCGTCGTGATGAACCCCGCGATCGCCGCCCGCATCCCGCTGGTCTGCCGTACCAAACCACCCGGCAAGCCCCTGGCAGCACGCATCGCCGATCTCACCGCGCTTACCATCGAACCCGCAGGCGCCGACCACCATGACTTGGTGGCCCGCGCCTGCGGGGTCCTCAACATCTCCGCGCTCATCGCCTCCGACGCCGGACTGCCCGACCTGGCCGCAAACTTGTGCTGGAGACAGCACACGATCTTCGCCAAGAGCGGGAGCCTCGACCAGGAGATCGCGGTCATGTCGCTGATGCCGCTGATCAACATCGCCCGGCTGCTGATCCGCGAAGGCGACGGCAAAGCCGCCTACGAGGTGCTCGACCAGCTCTACCGCGCCGCCCAGCAGCGCACCGCCACCGTGATCCACGGCCACGACGTCAACCTGACGCCCCTGATCCACAGCCACGACGACCACCGTGCGGTCTGCACGGAGTTGTGGATGGCCCTGCTCATCGACGGCGCCCGAGCCCTCGCCCAGCAAGGCCGCTGGAGCGAAGCCGCCGACGCCATGGCCGCCCACCGCGGCATCGGAGAACGGCTGCTCGACGGACGCCAACTCAAGATCATGGCACTGATGGAACAGGGACTCCCCGACGAGGCCGCCGCCGTGATCGACGACACCGTCCCTGTGGAACCGTGGGAGGACACCGTCGCGGCGCTGTTGCGCATAGCCTGCCGCCCGCCCGGTACCACCACTCCACCGGAGGAACTACACCATGTCGTGCAGAAGGCACTGCCTCTGATCACCCACCACGAACCGACGACAGCGGCATTCCGGGCCCGACTTGGCCTGACCGCGCTCGACCTGGCCGCCGGATCGACCTCCCGACTGGGCACAGCGCTCGTCGAGGTGGCTTCCACTGACGCCTACGCCGCACGAGACGTCCTCGGCCATCAGGGGATGCGCTGCCACATGACTGACCGGCACCAGCAGAACCTCGACGCCGTGATCACTGCTGCCGGGCTCGGAGCCGGGCGTCTCCCCCAGGTTCATGAGCACGCCATGGTCGCGGCTGTGGATCATGCCGAAGACCAGCTGCGAGCGCTGCTCAGCCAGGACGGCCCCTCATCGAGCTCCGGAATACACGATGAATCTTCCTTCAAGCCCTGACGGCGGCTACTACGGTTCGGCCCCGACAGGAGGTACGCCGCGCTGGCCTTGGGTTGCATGGCCATTCGCCTGCTTCAACGCTGGCTCAGGCCGCACTGGGCCGGCTGGACGAAACTGTGGCGGCTGGCCACGCCGCACCTTCCGGTAGGCGCTGGCATGGCCGACCATGGTCCTGGCTGGCAAGCTCGACACGGTGCTTGCTCAGCGATTGGCCGATCCCCAGGCAGCCGAGTACACGCCTGTAATCGATAGCTCCACAGCACACCAATTGCAGTTTCCGCACGCTGTTGAGGACCGCGAATGACCGACGAAACCAGCCCTGAGCAAGTAGCTGAAATCACCGCGTTCGTGGACATCCAGGCTCCACCGCCAGCTGACCGGGCGACCGCTCTTTTCCTGTTCGGCACCAACCAGGCGCCGCCCGCAGAGATCGCCGCCGAGCGCTACCACGCGGGCCTGGCACCTTTGATCATCGTCACCGGCGGTGTGAACCGGCACAGCGGCATCGTCGAAGGCCGGACATTCCAGCGTCAACTGATGGACCGAGGCATCCCCGAGGGTGTGATCCGCTGCGAGGACCGGTCCGCCAACACCTGGCAGAACGTCGAATTCTCGCTTGCGCACCTTCATGAAGCACTTCAGGTCGGACTGACGATCACGACGGTTTCGAAGTGGTACCACCGCCGTACCGTTCACATACTCAAGACCCTGCTCCACGACATCGGCGCCTTCTACGCCATCGGCTGGGAGCCCATCTACGCGGGCAAGCCGGTGACCCGGGCTAACTGGCCATCCATCCCCGACGGGAGGCGGCGGGTGCTCCGCGAATGGGAAGAGGTCTTTCGCCGGGTGGCAGACGGCAGACTCGCCACCCTGGAACGTGTGAACGGAACGTGGAGCTGACCCCTGCAACCCGACCAGCCGCGCAGATCGGGCCGCAACAACCGGAGACGGCAACACGCGATGCTCATGGGTATTCAGGCGCCCAAGGCGATGGCGCGCGATGTTACGCAGCCGAAAGTCCGACTTGTGTGGGGAACATCTCGTCACACTGCATCTCCAGCAGCGACGGCATCTCACCGCGCCTGGGCGGCGCTAAACACCTGCTGGCCCGGCTGGGTGTCCCCCGCAAGACGATCCTGGAGATGACCGCCGAGCCGGCGGGACGACCGCGGGAGCGCCGATGCTCTCGCCCGTCTACCGGCTGATCCTGGCGATCGTGGCGCAGGCGCCGGACGGGCTGCGTGCCAAGGACATCTGCCGGATGCTGAACCTGGGAATGGAGCCCAAGCACACCGAGAGCCTGCGCGCCCAACTCAAGCGCCTCGTCGCTCGGGCCATTCTCAGCGAACCCGAACCCGGGCTGCTCATGCTACCCCGATCGGTCACGACGCATAGAAGCCGCTGTCCAAGCCAGACTGGACGGAGGCTCACAGAACGCTGCCTAAGGGTAACTATTCCTGCCGCGCAGACGGGTAAAGCAGTGCAATGAGAATATGACGGTCCGACGCCCTCGAGTACTAAGCGTGGCCCTGATGGCGGCCTCGCTTCTCGCCTCAGCCGCTGCAGGCGCTGCCCTAGCATCCGCCCGAACCACATCGCCATCCCCACGTCCATCTGGTCCGCAGGCGTCGATTCCCCCGCCGAGATCCGTTGAAGAGGCGGCACCAGCTCCGCAACGGCGCGGGCAGTGGATTCGGCGACTGCTCTTGCTAAGCACCCTCCTTATCGTGATCGCCGCCACCACATGCGTTGCAGTTCTCTGGGAAGGAGGGCCGACCTGGGCACGTTACGTTCTGGCTGGTGTTGCAGTGGCTGTAGCCGCATGCATGGTCGTCGCATTCCTCATCGGTCCAGCCGCCCGATACCTATCAGGGGAACGAGCACGCCTCACCGAGGCCGAACGCAACCAGATGACTGTCACTGAACGTATCGAAGCTCTCAGCTCCGCCCGCCACACGCTCATACAAGCCGCCACCGGCCTCGTCGTCATCGGTGGTGTCGCCTTCACCGCACTCGGCCTCTGGTACACCGCTCGCACTGTGGAGACCGCTCAGGAAAGCCAGATCACCGACCGGTATACCAAGGCCGTTGAACAACTCGGATCCGCCAAAGAAGATGTACGACTGGGCGGCATCTACGCGCTTCAGCGCCTGGCCGCCGACTCTCCTCGTGATAAGGAAACCATCCGCAATGTGCTCGCCGCCTTTGTCCGCAACCGCGACTTTTGCATCGCGCCGACGGGGCAGGTGAGGCTCTCCAAGGCCTGCACTGTTACGGATCGACAAGCTCTCGTCGCAATCCCGCTCAGCAGACCTGGGGCTGATGTCTATGCAGCCCTCACCATCGCCCCCACTTTCGCCAAGCAGGCCACCGACAGTAACATCCTCATCGCCGGACTTGCCGATTACTCATGGGTACGTTTTCCGCGAGCAGATCTGCTCGGCGCGTACTTGCCCGACACGAACCTGCGCGGCGCTCACCTAAACGGTGCAGATTTACGCTATGCCAACTTAAGTAATGCATATATACCCAACGCTGATCTACGCGTGGCGGATCTTCGCCTCGCGGACCTCCGTGAATCGGACTTACGGGGAACAGACTTGGGTGGCGCGGATCTGCGCTTGGCGAATCTGGCGAACGCGGACCTTCGGGAAGCGAACCTGCGCGACGGGTACCTCAGTGGCGCAGACCTGAGCGGCGCATATCTTAGCAACGCAAACCTAGTCGGCGTGGACTTGCGAGGTGCTTACTTGGATGGCGCATACGTGGGCGGCGCTGACCTGCGTGGCGCGGATCTGCGAGATATTCATGGAATAACGGGCCAGCAAATACGAACGGTAGCCTTCGTTGATTCGACCACCCAGTTCTGAGAGGGCATCTTCTATACTCCATGTAGATGCGCCGATCTTGCGACTAGAGGCTTTCGGGCTGGTTTGCCCTCTTATGGGACATCTGCGCGTTCCGTCGCGATCACGAAAGTTGCTGTTTGACGAGCATAAGTCTCTCGAATTCCGTTGGGTCTAGAGATGAGGTAGACGCTCTTGGTCAGCCGAGGATCATTATCATTCGCGTGTTACGGGTAAAGGCCCGGCCGTGAGCGAGCGAAAGCCGTACCCGAGCGATATATCCGATACATGCTGGGCCCTCATCGATCCTGCCTAAACCGGCTGGCGACAGGCCCGACTCGACCGCCGACTCGTCAACCAGTCGGCTTCCGTCACCCTACGGGACGTCTTCATGCGACCCTGTGCATCAACCGCACCGGAATCGCCCAGAAATTGTCGAAACTCGGCATTGTCCATGTTGGCGCTGGGTCGTCGAACGAAGCCTGGGCTGGCTCATGCTATACCGCGCTAACTCGCGATTATGAAACCCTCCCAGCTCCGAAGCGTGATCTACCTTGCATCGATCGACGACCTCACTAAGCGACTAACGGACGAGACCACTCCAACCTCGCGAGGCACCTACGAGGGCGTAAGCCGCAATCTGCTCAAATGCCCTCTTGAGTGGGGCGTTCAGCCCACTTGGAGTGGTTCGGGGTGGTCGGCGGTGGTGGCGATCAGGTGGGTGTGGAGGAAGGCGCTGATGGCTTCGTATGCGGTCAGTTCGTTGGCGCGGTTGGTGAAGCCGTGGCCCTCGTCGGGATAGATGTCGTAGCGGACCTGGACACCGCGTTCGCGTAGCCGGGCGACGATCTGGTCGGATTCGGCCTGGGGAACGCGCGGGTCATGGGCTCCCTGGAGAACGAACAGGGGGGCGGTGATGTTGTCGGCGTGGGTGACGGGGCTGCGTTGCAGGAGGTGTTCGGCGCGGGTGTCGGGGTCGCCGAGGACGGTGGCGACGAAGGTCTTCCAGGTGGGGGGTGAGGCCTTGGCCAGGGTGAGGAGGTTGCTCGGGCCGCACATGGAGACGCCTGCGGCCCAGGGGTAGGGGAGGCGGGCCAGGCAGGACAGGGCGGCGAAGCCGCCGTAGGAGGATCCCATGACGGCCAGGCGGTTCGGGTCGGTCCAGTCGAGGGTGTGGAGGTATTGGACGGCGTGGTCCAGGTCGTCGAGGTCGATGCCGCCCCAGTCGCAGTAGATGAGCTTCTGGTGGGCGGTGCCGTAGCCGGTGGAGCCGGCGAAGTTGGGGGCCAGGATGGCGATGCCCTGGTGGAGAAGATGCTGGTAGAGGCCGGAGCGGGCGTAGATGGGGCGTTCCTGGGATTCCGGGCCGCCGTGGATGAACAGCAGGACCGGGTGCGGGCCGGGGCCGTCCGGGCGGTAGAGCAGGGCGTGGACGTCGCGTCCGTCGCGGGCCGGGTAGGTGATCAGCTCGGGGGCGATGGGGTCGATGACGTGCAGGGCCGGGGGGCGGGTGTCGGTGAGGTAGCGGAACTCGTGGCGGGCCAGGTCCACGACCGCTATCTCCGCTGGCCTGGCCGCGGAGTTGATCAGGATGACCGCGAAGGAGGCGTCGGGCGCCAGGGACAGCGCGGAGATGACGCCGGGCGGGATGTCGGGCAGCGGGATGGGGCTGCCGTCGCGGTCGGCGTGCAGGCGGGAGCTGCCGCCTTCGTTGACGGACCAGATGCGGACTCCTGCGGCGGCGTCGAGGACCTCGACGTCCCAGTTCGGGCGTGCGATGGCCTGCAGGGAACGGGCTGCGAGGTCGTAGAAGGCGGCGGCGGTGAACTCGCTCCAGTGGTCGGTGAGCAGGTGGAAGCCGCTGGCGTCCGGCGCCCAGGCTCCGGGCTCGAAGACCCCCTCGCCCAGGGCGGTCGTCAGGCAGACCGGAGTGGCGTCCGGGTCGCTCAGATCGGTGAGGTAGATGGCTATGTCGGTGTTGGAACGGAACCCGGTCGCCAGCAGCCAGCGGCCGTCGGGGGAGAGGCTGACGGCCTCGAAGGCGACCCCGTCGGGGGGTGTGAAGCGGCGCAGCTCGCCGGTCTGCAGGTCGTGGATGATGAGGTCCTGGGCGGCGGGGTCGCGGTCGTTGGCGGTGTAGGCCAGGAAGCGGCCGGTCGGGTCGAACGGCGAGGTGGCCAGGACGCGCTGGCAGTCCGGGCCGGAGCTGATCTCGGTCAGGCCGCTGCCATCTGCAGCTACGAGGTAGAGGCGGAACTGCTCGTCTCCGTTCTCGTCGGCGGTGAAGACCAGCCGCTCGCCGCAGGGTGTCCAGGCGATCTGGCGGACGGTCCGGTCGTCGAAGCCCGCCACGCGGCGCGGCTCGCCACCGGCGACGGGAGCCACCCACAGGTCGTAGTGCCCGGAGACGTGGCTGGAGTAGGCGATCAGGTGGCCGTCCGGGGACAGCGCGAGGGTGGGCTGGAATCGTTGCTGGGGAACAAAGTCCAGGTATCCGGGCATGACAAAGACCTTTCGGGTTCAGTCGATCCAGCTGCGGCGTACTGCTGCGGCTCCGGCGGCGAAGCGGGTCTCCACGCCCAGCTGTTCGCGGATGGCGGTCCAGTGCCGGCGCATGGTGTTGACGCTGATGTCCATCCGCCGGGCGATCGCCTCGTCGGACAGTCCCTGGTTGAGCAGCTGGAGCACCTGCAACTGCGCGGGCGTGAGCGGCGCGGTGGCCTTCGCGCTGCCGAACGGGATCGCCTTCTCCCACAGCAGCTCGAAGTACTCCCGTAGCGCTCCCACGATGACGGGGGAGCGCACGAGCAGTGCGCCTCCCATGCCCGTCGGTGTCAAGGGGACGAGCGCGACTGTCTCGTCGGCGAGCTTCATCTTCATCCCGATGCGGGGCAGGAGCCGCGCCTGCTCCCCGGCTTCGACCGCAGCCTCGATCGTCTTGGCGCCGATCGGATGTTCTGCGCAGCGGGTCTCGTAGATCGCCCGGCATCGCACCTGGCCCTCGAAGACCGGTAGCGGTGCGTACCCGGTGGAGTCCTCGACCGGCGCTTCCAGGACGTAGTTGTCCAGCGTGAGCCAGTCGTGCCGCGCGGCGTTGATAAGGGCGTAGGACAGGGAACTGATTTCGTCCCGGTCGGTGACGATGCGCACGAGCCGGTCCATCGCCGAGTTCGAGGATGCCAAGGCCGGCGTCTGGTGGAACTCGCTCAGGCGCTTGTGTCCTGCCAGCAGCCGCTCCTGATCGCTGACGAGACGCCGTGAGAGATCCGTCAGGACGCCCTGCAGCGCGAGTTCTGGGGGAGCGGGCACGAGGCGTGGCGGCATCGCGGGACCGTCCGGCCGGCGATGCGCCATCCCGCGGGCCGTAAGCTCCGCGACCTGCTCCTTGCTTCCCAGCAGGGCAGCGGCGTCGTCCTCCGGGCAGCTGCCCTCCGTGAGCAGGATGGAGTACGACACGAAGATCTCATTCGGGACGACGCCTTCCAGTAGGCGCTGCGCTTTGACCTGATCCTGTTCGTCCACCGCCACCTCCGATCAGAGAGTAGTGGCGCAGGCGCTCTCTGTGATGGTCCTTCTTGTCGTGTCGGGTGATGAGTGGTTCCGCGCGATGGTGACTTCTCACCATCGCGCGCGTTGTGCCAGAGGCCCGCTGTCGTAGGGGTTCTCGCCGGCCTGGACGCGGCGGCCTCGGTCAGTAGCTGCCGTGGAGGGTTTCACCGCCCCTGTTGCAGGGCCTCGCGCGGTCTGATCAGTGCGAAGGCTCAAGAGCGGCAGGGAGGCACTATGCGGCGGCAGCTCGTCGGAGACGTGGTGAAGAAGCTGGGCGCAGTGGTTGCGGCGTCCATGATGTGGGCCGCGAGTTCGCCAGCCAGCGCGCTGGTTAACGCGGGGGCTTACTGCCCGTCCGTGGGCCAAATTCCGCATCAGGTGTACGACATCAAGAAGGTCTGCGCGTTGGTGTATGGCGACCTGGTGGAAGGCCGAATGCCAGCCCTCTCGGATCTCCTGGAGTATCTGGCGCGGTCGCAGCGCAACCCGGCGTATACCACGCTTACTTCTAAGCCGCAGAAGGTGTCGAAGCCACGCGATGCGATATCGACGAGAAAGCAGCCCATAGCCGACCCAGCTCAATTTCGCAGGACGGCTCCCGAGCCGCGCCCGCCTGTTCAAAGCAGAGGAGAAGCTCGCCGGGCTGGGGTTTTGAGCCGAGATCGTCAGACAAGGGCCCATCGTCAGCAGCACCCGCGTAAGGACGGTAGGAAGCCATCGTCCAAGACGGTTCCCCCATCATCGGCTCCATCGGAAACGCCCTTGGCAACGGCCCCGACACCTTCTCCTTTGCCCGCAGCGGGTTCCCCTGCGCCCGCACTGGTCGATGCGATGAGGCCGCGGTCGCAGCATCTCCCTGAGGCGATGGGCCCGCTGAGCGGCGCGCTGGCGTTCGGGCTCATGCTCATGGTCCTGACCACTGCGCTCATCGGTCGGCTACGGCCCTGGCCGGCGCAGGCGGGCGCGCGCTCGTTTGCTGCGGGCCTGTCTGGCGGTGCTGCTTGTCCACGCGGGATCGATGATCGCAACTGTGAGGACGCTGAAGCATCCTCGGCGGTTGTCCCGTCATCCGCTGGGGTGCAGGCGCCTGCCGTCACCTGCGAGATGGCGGAGTCGGTTGCCGAGCCTGACCGTAGTGAGCACGTGGTGGCGACTACGTCTCAGCCTGACCAGCCCGGCTTCCGCCCGGCGGTTGCAGATACGGAGGCTGAGGCGCCCTTCAAATCGAGCGCTTCAGCCGGGCTGGGGTCGGGGTTCGTAGCGGTGGCGGGTAAGGCGAAGGTCGAGGTGCTGGGGGTGCCGCGGCTGTCGTACGGCGGGGCGGAGATCTGTTTCGCTCGTGCCGAGGCCCGGGAGTTGCTGGCGTTGCTTGCGGTGTCACGGGATGGCGTTTCGGCGGAGGCGATCGCCGAGACGCTGTGGCCGGGGGAAGTCGGCGGGCGCCGGTTGGATTCGGCGGTACGGGAGATCAACCGGGCGATGCGGCAGGCGGTTGGTTGCGCGGCCGGCGTACGGTTCGTGCTCAAGTCCGGGGAGCGGCGACTACTGCCCGCGGCATCCTTCGATACGGACTTCTGGCGGTTCGAGAACGCGTGCAAGCGGGCCTCGATCGCGGCCGAGGACACCGTGCGGGCGGCGGCGTTGCACGAGGTGCTGGCCTTGTACCGAGGGCCGCTGCTGGCCGGGTGTGACGATCTATGGGTGCTCCCATTGCGGCAGGCTGCCCAGCGGCAGGCGGCGGACGCCGCCGAGCGGCTGGCCGAGCTGATGCGAGCCGACGATCCAGGGCGGGCCGTGGACGTACTGAGGCTGGCGGTCGAGTGCATCGATCCGTACAGCGAGACGTTGTGGTGTCTGCTGATGACGGTTCAAGGCGAACTCGGGCGCCTGCCCGCGGTACGGCGTTCGTTCGAGCTGTTGAGGGAGCGGCTGGCGGAGATCGACGCGGTGCCGAGCCCGCAGGCGCGGCAGGTTTATGAGCGATGGGTGCGTTAGCCAGCCAGTCCTGTGGGTGAAAACCAGGCGACAGAGGAGCCCTGGCCCTGCGGGGGCTCATGCGTCTGTTCGGCGTAGCTCGTACTGGTCACGAAGGGCATAGGTGGCCAGCATGGCGGGGGTGAGCAGGCAGACAGGTTGGGTGCCGTAGATGCGGGCCAAGAGGCGCAGGGTGTAAGGGGAGGGGCGCCGGCCTGTCTTCGGCCAGTTCTCGTACTCGTAGAGGCGCGATTCGCGCAGTCCCGCTCCAGCGGTGTTGGCGAGCCGGTGGAAGGCGTTGACCACCTGCGCAGCGGTGAGGCCGACGGCGTGGCGGTAGAGCCGGAGTGGGGTGGCGGGATGGTCAAGGTGCAGGACGATGGCGATCTGGTCGATGGTGAAACCGTGCTGGCGCAGGTAGCGGCTGCGGCGGCGGCAGTCGAGCAGCGTCTGGTATCCGCTTCCGGACATGCGTTGACGTCCCCTTCCTGTGGCGCGCGGGCGGCGCATGGTCCAGGGACGGTAGGCGGACTCTCGGGAGGGGCTCCAGTCTCCCGTGGGGGGATCGATCGGACGGACATGAGGGCCGTCGGTGGGTGGTGCGGGGCATGGCCGCAGGTCGGGGCGGGGTGGGGGCGGGGTTGCGGGTTGGGGGTGTGATTCGGGCGGCGAGGTGAGTGATCGTGCTGGTCGCTCCCGGACGTGCCGGGGACGTGACCCGAAGGGACCCGCCAGCATGGATAACCGAACGCAGCACCTCTCGGGCGAGCCGAGGCAGCTCCTCGCGCCGCGGACGCACGGGCAGCCGGGTGGGGAGGAGTTCCCGGATCTGGCGCCGGGGCTGGTGATGTCGACCTTCCGCTCCCGGACGGTGTGGGGCGGGATGGCCTGGCGGCAGGCGTTCCCGGGACGGGACGATCAGTCGGCGCCCGCGCGCCGCATGGTGGGCCAGCTGCTGGCGGACACCGGCCGGAGGCAGGACGCGGAGTGGGTGACGGCCGAGCTGGTCGCAAACGCGCTGCAGCACTCGCTTTCGGGTCACTCCTGTTCGGGGCAGGCACGGGGGTTCTTTGTGGTGGAGGTCCTGCGCGGCGTGGGCGTGGCCCGGATCGTGGTCAATGACCTGGGCGGGGGTTCGGTTCCGGACTTCGCTCGGACGCCGGGTTCAGTGCCGGAGCTGGCCGAGCATGGGCGGGGGCTGGTCGGGGTGGCTGAGCTGGCGGTCCGATTCGGGGTGGCAGGTGATGCGAGTACCGGGCATGCGGTGTGGGTTGAGCTGGCCCTCCCCGAGGAGGCGAGTGCGGCGACCACGGCGGTAGAAGTGGGTGATGCGGCCGGTGCTGGTGCGGGAGAGTCGGAGCCGGACGGTGGGGTCGAGGCAATGCCGGTGGCCTGCGGGACGGTCACCGAGGAAGCGGGACTCGTGGTGGTCTGTGGCGGCTTGTCGCCGGTGGGCTGTGGAGGAATCTCCGGTGAGGACCTGGGTGGAGGGGTGGGTGGTCCGCCGGTATCGGCCGGTGGAGCGGGCAACGCACCGGACCCGGATTGGGAGGAGGGTGGTTGGCCCGGACCCTTCCGGCCGCTTGCGGGAGGGGTGTCGGGGCAGGCGGCGGGTCAGGTGTCGGCGTTCGGTCAGGAGTCGTGGGCGCGGCAGGAGCTGGCTGGGCTGCGCGAGGACTGGCCGGGCTGGGCGTTCCTGGTGGTGCGGTGCCGGTGGATCGCGATGCGCGGCAAGCAGGTGGTGATCAGTGCGGCTGGGCCGCAGGAACTCCGTCAGGCCCTGCTATCCATCCCAGCAGGGCCGAACGTGACCGGGCTGTTGCCGGGGTCCGGATCGGCTGTGCCGGGCCTGGCTGAGGGTGGAGTGTCAGAACCTGGCCCGGTGCTGCCGCTGGTGGCCGAGCTGTTGGTGGGAGGACCTGATGTGGGTGGGGCGGGGGTAGGTGGCGCGCCACGATTGGGCTCGGAGTGTACGACAGGCCCCGGCGGCGATGGGGTGTGTGGGGGTGCCGGTATGGGGCTGAGCGGCATCGTGGCGGCGGTTGCGCCGCTGCCAGGGGTGTTGGCCGCTGATCGGTCGGGGACGGGCACGTGGGCTGTTGCTGCCGCTGATGTGACGCGGGCGCGTCAGTGGCCGAATGGATGGTCGTTGTGGCCGTGGGGCAAGCGTCGGGACCGATCTTGTTCAGCGGCGCATGTCGGGAAACAGGTTCGCCCGGCTGGCCGGGGCGAGCCGGAGCGAGGGCGTCGTCGCCGCCGGGTCCGGTCGAAGCCTGCCGCAGCGGTGCTGGCCGCTGCTGTTGCCGCCTGAACGGTGAGGTGCCCGCGTGTGATGGGCGGGGGTGTACCGGCTTGACACCTGGGGTGCAGGTGGGCGTTGATACCAGTCCGCCCATCCGGGGGCAGTGGTGCTGGACTCAGGACCTGGAGGGGGGTCGCCTCGCGTCGGCGGCGAGGCGAACTCGCCTGGGGCCACGCAGAAGGCCGTGTCAACCTCGGTTCCCCGGGTGCACTGTGCGGGCATGGGCGGCAGCGGAGGTCTGTCAGATGGGGGCAGATCTCCCTCCTGGAAATAGGGGTGGTGTTCCCTCTCGCGATTAAGGCCGCTACCCCGCGCAGGTGTTGTTTTCGCAGGTCTTCCCGGTTTCGGACAGTGCGCTGGACGGCCCGACTCGTCTAAAGACGAGTCCTTTGAATATGTGTGCGCATGCGTTGAGGGGCTGACCATGCTCGTGTCCTGCTCGCCGGCCGCCTTGTATCCCTTGGATCTTCCTGGACTGCCGACCCCTCGCCCGGCTCGCGGCTGGCCGTGAGCCGGCCTGGGTGGAGCGGGTGACGGGTGCGATGCGTGGCCGGGGACCCGTCGAGGCGGGTGTCGGGCTGGCGGCGCGGGGATGGTGCGGCCGGACACGCGGTCGCTGACGGTTGGCTGACCGCCGGGGGGGACGCGTACGGCCCCAGTGCCGCCATGGGGGCGGTACCGGAGCCGTGGGGTTACCGGGGCGGACTTACGCGGGCTTACGCGGTGGCGGGCATGTCGGCGCTGTCAGGCGTGTTCGTGTCGTTCGTGCCGTCCGGCGTGGTGGTGGGTGGGTGGAGGGCGACGTGGGCGGCGATCAGTTCGGCTACGTCGGCGGGCGGGGTGTCAGCGGGGATGTCGGTGACGGGGTAGGTGCCATCGGGGCCGGTGTGGCCGAGGTAGGTCCATTCGATCGTGAGCGGTGGCGCGAGGGGGGCGGCATCGGTGGCGGCATCGGCCGGGGGCAGCGTGATGATCAGTTGGACGAGGTGGTGGTCCGGTGAGCGGTAGAGCTGGTCGAAGGTGTCGCATGGCCGGTTTTCGTTGCGGTGGTGCCGGTTGCCCTGGGCGTGGCGTTGGTAGCCGTGTTGGGTCAGGGCGCGGGTGTAGGGCAGCGTGAGGGGCATGCACGCGGCGATGTCGGCGCGGTCGTGGTAGTAGTCGCCGAGGATGTCGGTCATGTGGGCGGCGATCAGGTAGAAGTCGGGCGGTGCGCCCGGCGTGCATGCCGGGCAGGTGGAGGTGTCTTCGCCGGGGTCGCACTTGCCTCCGAGGGTGAACATGTCCTCGTAGGTGCAGATCTCGAGGAGGCTGCCGTCGTCGCCGCGTTCGGCGCGGACGATGACGGGTTGCGCGTGGCGGTCGTCCCACATGATCGCCCATCCGGGGCCGTAGTTGGCTAGCGCGCGGGCGTGCGCGGGGCTGACCATGCGGCGGCGGGCGGCCGTGGTGGCGAGTGTCATGCGGTGTGTCATGTGGGTGTGCCTTTCGATGTCCCCGGCGTTTATTCCGGTGCCGTGTCGGCGGTGTTTACCGCCTAATTCAATGGACGCTCGACCCGCGTATGTTTGTCAACCGGGATGCGTATTAACCTCGCAGATTCTTTCGCGCGATATTCGGGTAATCGGGTACCGTTCGCCGTCGTCCGGTGAAATAGGTGAAGAGCTGGACGTGCGCCGGATGTCAAGCCAATCCCGTGAGTTTCCTGTGAGGTGTTTCGCCAGGTCGCCGGTTGGTTTGTTAGGTTAGCCTCTCCAGCCGTTGGGGTGACTAAATTTGTTGGCCGGTCGACTTGCTGTCTGCGTTATGTGCGAGGGATGGTCGTGACGCAAACGAAAAAACACCGGCCGGACGGGGCCGGTGTAGCGACCGGAAAGGGCGTCACGAAATGGCTATTCACATCGCGGAAATGACCGCTACCGACACCGCCCCCGCTGACGCGGAAACCGCCGCCGTCATTCCCGCCGACGCCGCGCCCCTGGCGGCCCCTGACGGCCCCGACGCCGCCGCCCCGGACACCGGCAATGCCCTGGACGCGGACGGGCGCGTGGCGGCGGTGTGGGTGGCGCTGAACGCCGAGCCGGGTTCGTCGGCCACGGTGATCGGGGCGGCGGCCGGGCTGAGCCGGATGGTGGCGGGCAAGATCCTCAACCAGTTCGAGGCCGAGGGGCGCGCCCGCCGTGAGCCGGGCGTGAGCGACGGTCAGACGCGGGGCCGCGCCGCTGACCGGTGGTTCCCGATCATCGCTGACACCTCCGTACCGACCGGCGCCGCTGACGCGTTGGGCCCGGTCCTGGAGCCGTCGGATGGCGCGCCCGGCGCGATCACCGTGCCGGAGGCGGAAACCCCGAACGCCGACGTGGTACTCGCCTCGGATGAGGAGGTGGTCCCCTCCGCCATTGTGTCGGCCGACCCGGCCATGGCGGACGAGCCGACCGGCGAGGCGGGCCTGGCCGAGGCGCCGGGTGGCCAGCCGGAGGGTCTGAGCGTCGACGACCCGGCCGGTCACGGTCCGGATCAGCTGGGCGGCGGAGACAGCTCGGTTCCCGACGCCGACATGTCCGAGGTGGTGTCGGAGTCGGTGGCCGATGATCCGGCATGGGTGCGGGCGCGGGCGGACCTGACGGAACTGATCGAATTGTTCGGCGGGGTGATCTCGGCACAGGATGACGGCAACGCCGTGATGGCGTTGGGGTGCCTGGAGATGGCGATGGCGAAGGTCGCTACGGCGCACCGTAACGCGCGCGCGGTGCTGACCGGCACCGACCCCGCCCCGGCCCGAGGTGGGACCGCCGTCCGTCCGGGAACCAGTGGCAGCGCCCCCGGTGGGGTGCGGCCGGGGGCGCTGCGGGATCGGGTGTACGCGCACCTGATCGAGTACCCGGGCAAGGACTTCACCCCGTACGAGATCGGCAAGGTGCTGGACGCCTCATCCGGTGCGGTGGCCAACGCGTTGGACCGGCTGGTCAACCTCGGCCTGGCGGTGCTGACCTGTGAGCGGCCCCGCCGGTTCGCCCTCACCCCCACCGACGCCCCGACCGGCGCCCCGTCCGAGGCCAGCGCGGCGGACACCTACACCGGCTGAACGAGGGTCAGGGCGGGCTATCCCATGTCGGCCCGCCCCGGACCCCGTAGCCCGGCCGGTCGCCCTACCGACGCCCACCGCAACCCACGGCCCACCCCCAGCTCACACGCCGGGCGGTAACACCGTCCGGCCACCCCGGGCCACCTCCATCGATCCCCGCTCCACTGGCCCTGACGCTGAGGGGCCAACCCCCACATCTGTTCGTCATCGCGTCTGTTTCGCCTGCCCACACATCAGAAAGGCCCTGTCATGGCTCACGAAATCGAGATCTTCGCCAACGGTTCGGCCGGGTTCGCCGCCGCCGGTAAGCCCGGCTGGCACGGGCTCGGCTACACCGCGCCTGGCCCGATGACCGCCGAGGACCTGCTGGTCAACGCCCAGCTCGCTGGATGGAACGTGCGCAAGGTGCCGGTCGGTCAGGTGACCGACCCCGTCACCGGACAGCCGGTCACCACGGATGAGGACTTCCTGGTGGTGCGCACCAACCCGGTCACCGGGGTGCCGGAACGGCTCGGCCGTGTCGGCAAGGAGTACGAGGTGTTGCAGAACGAGGAGGTGACCGCGTTCCTGCAGACCCTGGTGGATGAGTCGGGGGCGGTGTTCGACACCGGCGGGTCGCTGAACAACGGGCGGCGCATCTTCGTCACCATGCGGCTGCCCGAGCCGCTCATGGTGGGCGGGTTCGATCAGGTGGACCTGTACCTGGCGGCGTTCTCCCGGCATGACGGGTGGGGGTCGTTCGTGACCGTGGCGACCCCGGTCCGGGTCGTCTGTGCGAACACCGAACGGGCGGCGCTGGCCAACCACGCCTCGAAGTTCACCGTCCGGCACACCGGCCGGATGGCCGGGCGCATCGCCGAGGCCCGCGACGCGCTGAAGCTGACCTGGCGGCACGGTCAGGCGTTCGCCGCCGAAGCCGAGAAGCTCCTCGCGACCCCGATGACATTTTCCGAGTTCCGTCAGTTCACCAACGTCCTGTACCCGATCCCGCCGGGCGCGAAGGATCTGGCGCGCAAGAACCGCGAACTGACCCTGCGCCAGCTGGAGCACCTGTTCGCCCACGCGCCCACCCAAGAGCCGATCCGCAACACCCGCTGGGCCGCCTACAACGCGGTGACCGAGCGGCTGGACCACCGCAGCCCCGTGTTCGGCAGCCGGGACGTGGCGGCCGTGCGCGCGGAGCGGGCCCTGCTCGACGACCACGAGCACGCCAAGATCAAGACCCGCGCGTTCCGGCTCCTGTCCACCGCCTGACCCACAGCCCGTGGCATCCGGTACAGGCCCCAGCCCGGGGGCCGTACCGGACACCACCCCCGAACCCGCCGCACAGACCGTCCGGCGTGACCTCGGCTGCGCCCGGCCCCGGGCTGCCGGGCGGGCCACGCCAGGCCTCACGCCGCGTACGTCATCAACCGCTCACCGAAGGAGACCGTCATGGGACGACTCGAAGATCTAGCCGTTCACTACGCCAACGCCGCCCGCTGGGAACTGAGCCAGGCGCTCAACCGCATCGCCACCCTGGACGACGAGGGCACGTTGCACGACAAGGACCTGGCCCGGATCGCCTACGCCTACCAGCGGATGTCGTGGTGGCAGCAGGTCACCGACCTGACCCACGGCCGCGAGGACACCGTGGACGGTGCGACCGCGTTGCTCACCGTGCGGCAACGCGCCCAGGACCTGCTGATCAACGCCCGCCCGGTGAACAACGGCGGCTTGTTCGTCCTGGCGATGGCCGAGGCCCGCCGGGGCGGCGCGCGCGCCTTTCTCGACGCGACCGAGAAACTCGCCGACGCGCTCGCTCTCCTCTCCGATCACGACACCCGCCCGGCCGAAGGGATCACGCCCGCGACCGAACAGGCCCCGGCCGAGGGCCGCCGTCCGTGACGCCGCGCCCGGCGGGCGCGGCGTCGAGCCGCCAGCCGGGCGCTCACCCCATGACCCACCCCTCACCCATCCCTGCAACTCAGCGAAAGGACGACCACCGATGGATGACCCCTGCCAGCCCGGCACCCTGCCGCCACCCCGTCGCCCGGTCAGCATCACCGCCGCGCGGGACACCACCACCGGCCATCACGAACAAGCGTGGCCCTCATGCGATCAGCTGACCACCGAGAAGATCACCACTGTCCGTCACACCTGCTACACCGCGGCAGCCAAAGCGATCTTCGCCTTGCAGAACGGCCAACGGCTGACCGGCGAGCAGCTGTTCGTCACCGCCCACGCCCAGGCAGCACGCGCCTGGTGGGACCTGGTGCAGGAGGAGATCACCAGCAAGCAACTGAGCTCCGATCACGCCCTGCGGCGGGTGCGCTCCTGGGCCCGCCACTACCTCACCGCCGAACCTCCGGCCGCCCGGCCGGGCACGCTGTTCGATCACGCCCTCGCCCACGCCGCCCGCATGGCCGCCCGCGACTTCCTCAACGACAGCGGCCACCTGCTCACCCAGCACCTCATCCACCAGGCAGCCCATCCGGCGGCCCCCTCCGCCACACCCGCAGAACACGATCACCCTCGACCGGTCCACCCCACCCCGCCCGCACCGACGGTGGTGGCGCCGTGACCGAGCAGCCGACCACGCGAGCGCATCCCGGCGCTGGCGCGAACCCCGCAGGAAAGGACAGCACCGTCATGAACGACGCTCAGCAGCCCCCCGCCACCGGCACGCCGACCCCAGCGGTCCCGGCTTCGCTGGAGGCGATCATCGAGCAGGCCCGCAGCGCCCGCCAGCATCACACCGAGGACACCTTCCGGCGTCTGGGCCGGGGCGAGCGGCTGAGCGCCGAGCAGATCTACGACACCCTGCACGCGCACACCGTGTGTACCTGGTGGCTGCTGGTGGCCCGGCACATCGAGTACGCCGACAGCGGCGGCTTGCGCCGGTCCCAGACCATCGCCAGGTTCATCTCCTGGATCGCCCCCTACGCCACCGACCCCACCCCACCCGAACCCGCGACGCAGGCACCGGCATCCGGGGCGGACAGCGAGCGCGGCGCCGCCCTCGACCAGCTCGAGCGCAGCCTGGCGCTCATCCGGCAGAACGCCGCCCGCGCCTTCCTCACCCAAGCCGAGACACTCGCGCCGGCCTGCTCCCACCAGCAGACCCCCGACGCTTCTCCCGGGCAGGAGGCCACGGCATGACCCACCCCCACCCCAACCCCCACCGCACCGGCGACGCCACGTCCAGATCGGACCGGTCGGATAGCACAGGTGTGGAGGTCTTCCAGATGCTCGGCTGGCGCTGGGACATCACCAAGGCCAAGAAGCTCACTCAAGGCCGGGCCCCGGATGGATGGATCGTCCCTGAGCGGTGGGCGGCCATGATTCAGTTGATCGCCATCGACGCCGAGCACGCGACCCAGGTGGACCTGTCCGAGCCGTTGATCATGGCCACGGTACCGAACGGCGGCATGCTGATCATCGACGGCTGGCACCGCCTGTGCAAAGCTCTGGCCCTTGAGGTTGAGGAGCTGTTCGCCGTGGTCCTTACGGAAGAGGAGGAGCTCGCCTGCCGGATCTTCGACGACAAAGAGGAGGACGACGAGGACGAGGCGGAGGGAGAAAGGGAGGGGGACACGGCGGACGAGGATATGTTCGGTAGCGCCTGATCCGGTGGCGTAGGGGGTGCGCCCCGTCCAGCACAGAGAAAGTGCGCTGGCCGGGGCACACCTCCTCCGCCACCGGGTCTCATGACGTTAGCGGCTGAGCGGTCCCTGATAGACGAAGGTGCCCGCCTTGATCTGCGCGATGATCTTCTTGACATCCTTTGGCGGGCCCAACGGCGGGCTGGCGTCGGGGGCCGATCCGACCGGGCTGAGGCGGGAGGGGGGCTTGCTCGCCTCGGGCCTGGGCCTGATTTCTCTGGCGAGAGGTCCGCCGCCGTCGGGGGCGCCTGCTGGGCGGGGGTGGAGGGTGTGCCCGATGAGCCGGAGTACGGACTCGATGGGCAGTAGGTAGTCGATGAGGCTGGTCTCGTCGTCGTCTGACAGGGTGGGGTCGTCCGGCCGGTTGCGGTTGTGCAGGTCGACTTGTCCGGCCTTGGCGAGATGGTCGTAGAGCTGTCCTTCCAGCCACCCGGCCTCGCTGCTGTTGAGCGTCTCGTCCTCGTTGGACTCGTAGCGGATGAGCAACGCCCGATACCAGTGCGCGCGGTCCTTGAGCTGCTGCAGCACGCGATGGCGTAGTCCGGGGTTGGTGGCTTTGCCGACGTAGGCTCCCCACCGCCCCTGCGGGTTGGGCCGGTCGAGCAGGATGTAGGCGCCGGGGACGTTCCAGCCTTTTTCGAGGCGGTTGGCGTGGTCGCGGTCGAGCAGGAGCATGCCGGCGACCTTGTGCTTGGCGCGGATCTTGATCGGGTTGTTGAGGTCGTGGGAGAGGCTGACCACGAGCTGGGACGGGGCAAACCGCATCGCGCACACGAGGTGCCTCCTTTACCTGCGAACCTACGGAGATCTCCCGGACAGTATCGGATACATGCCTCTGCGTGACTGCGGGTTTCAGGAAGAAACGAGCAGCTCACCGCCGGATAGGTGCCATGCTGGTGGCGTTCTGGCTGGCGCTGTGACGGTCGTGGTTAGGCTGTCAGTCGCGTGATCAGTCGTGGCTGCGGCCGGGGATGCGGTGGGGCGTCCCCCAAGCCTGTGGGGGCCGTACGGCGGCCGCAGGGTGTTCCTCAGGGTCGGTGCTGAGCGGTGCCGTAGTGGCGTTGCAGCGGGTGTGGCGGTGGGTTAGCGGGGATCGGGTTGGCCGGTGACGGCGTGGGCGGTGGGACGGGTGAACCGATCAAGTCCCGCCGTTGATAACTGTCGATCTTTACCACGGTTCGGCGGTTGGGGGCGTGGATCATCTGGCCGCCTCCGAGGACGATGCCGACGTGTCCGGGGCCGTCGGCTTGCATGTTGAAGAAGGCGAGGTCGCCTGGTTGCTCTTGACCGGCTGGGATGGGTGGTCCGTGTCTCCATTGGTCGGCGGCGACGCGGGGGATGGTGATGCCGGCTGCTTGGTAGGCGCGCATGGTCAAGCCGGAGCAGTCGAACGCGTCGGGGCCTTCGGCGCCCCATATGTACCGTTTGTCGAGTTGGGCGTGCGCATACGTGAGGATGGCGGCGACCTGCTCGCCCGGCACGAGCGGGACGCAGGCCCCGGTCAGGGTATCGACGGTGTGCTGGGCGAGGGGCTCCCACTGCGCGTAGGCGTCGGGGAAGGCTGAGCGTTGGACGGCTTGGGCAGCTCGGGTGAGCGGGAGCTGCTCCCAGCGGGGCACCTTGGCCAGGCGCTCGTAGAAGGTGCTGGTGGCGTACCGGGGATCGAGGATCTGCTCCGTGGTTCCCCAGCCCTGCGAGGGGCGCTGCTGGAACAGGCCCAGGCTGTCGAGGTGGCCGTAGCGCAGGTTACGCAGCTGCGACTCCTGCAGAGCGGTGGCGACCGCGATGACGGCTGCCCGCGCGGGCAGGCCGCGCTCCAAAGCGACCTGGACGATGAGGGCGGTGTGCGTCTGCTGCTCGACGTCCAAGGCCAACGTGGAGGCCACGCTGGTCGATGCGTCGGCCGCGACCGACCCGCCCGCTGTGCTGCTCGTTGGGCTGCTGGTCGTCGCGGGTGTGATTGCGCAGGCCAGGCCGCCGGGTGTCCCGGAGCCGGTGAGGATGCTGGTGGCGGCCGCGATGAACGCGCAGATGAGGAGCAGCAGGAGGGCGGCGCCGGCCGCGGCGGCCTTCACCTGCTCTCGGTCTCGTCCTGGAAGATGCGGTCGAGGAACTCGTCGTCGTTGTCGTCGGTGGCGGTGTTCTGTTCGGGGTCTTGGCCGAGGGTGAGATGTGGCCAGCCGTTGTCGAGGTCGGCCAGCCGCAGGCGTGCCTGTCCCGGCTCGGTGGGGATGGGCAGCCAGACGGGTCCGGCGGGTCCGTCGCCGTGGGTGGTGTGCACGGCGGTGGCGATCGGAAGGTCGCTGCTGGTGAGGAGTTTGCGCAGGTTGGTCTCGCGGGTGGGATTGGGCAGCCAGAACAGCAGCGGGGTGGTGATGCCGGTGGCATCGGCGAGGTCGCGGTAGTCGTGGAGCTTGTCGGCGACACGTTTGAGGGTTTCGGTGCCAGTGTCGTGTTCGAGGAAGAAGTCGATCTGGTGGCCGCTCTCCGACCAGCAGCCGTAGGCGTCAGGGCGGGCCAGGTCACCCCACCTTTCGGCGCACTGCTTTTCTGACAGCCAGGCTCGCAGGGCGGCGTGCGGGGTGTGGCGGGCGAGGCTGTGCAGGTGGGAGAAGAAGTCGTTGACGCCGACCTGGTGGTTCAGGCGTGAGGAGACGGCGACGGGGATGTCGGGGTTGTAGCCGAGTTCTTTGAGAGGGATGCCGTGGCGGGCGGCCAGGGCGGCGGCTCCGGCCTTGCCGAGGGCCCAGTGGATGGGAGCCGAGCCTGCGCCGTATCCGGCCCAGGGGCGGAAGCGGGTGACGGCGTTGAGCTGGAACAGGATGGTCATGCGGGCGCGGGTGGCTTGGGCGATGGTGAAGAACATGCGCTGCAGCTGGTGGGTGGTCAGGACGCGGTGGCGGTGCAGATGGTCGAGGATCTGGTAGTCGCGCTCCGTCAGCCGCGCGGAGAGCGTCATCAACGCGGTGTGATCGAGCCTGGGCTGGGCTGCCGGGATGGGCTGGATCGCGAACCGGGGCAGCTTGCGAGCTGCCGCTCGGCGGGTGGCGGGCTGCTGGGCCGGCTGGCAGGTGCACGAGCAACCGCAGGGCTTATCGGACATGGCGAACCTCCGTGACGTGGTCGGACAAGGGCGTGGGATCGGATCAAGAGCGGCTGGAGGCTGAGGGCGCGCCGGGGTCACCCTCACGAGAGGCATGGCCGGACGCTCTGCCTGCGGTTGATTCGGGTGCCTGGCCTGCTCGCCGGGCAACCACCGTTCCCGTGAACCGCTGGCAAGATGCTTGGCGGACCGCTTCTGCGCGGCCCTCGACCAGGGCAGGAAGGGGCCGGGTGCGCAGGGTGAAGGCGGAGGTCTGCTGGCCGTCGATGATGAGGCGGGCGGCGGCTTGGTAGGCGCCGAGGTGGGTGAGGTCGTGCGGGCTGATCAGCGGGGCGGTGTGGTGCTTCAACTCGTTCGCGTCCTTGGGAGAGGCGTTGAAGTAGATCTTGTTGCGGGCGTCGGCTGAGAGCGCTTCGCGAAGGTCGGCAGGGAGCTGGTCGAGGTGCTGGTGGGCCAGTACGAGGGAGAGGCGGTAGCCGCGTGCCTCGGCGAGCACGTCATTGACGTGGCCAGGCAGGTTCAGGAAGTTGTGGCACTCATCGATCACGAGCGAGGCATCCGGCCTGTCCGGCTCGGCCAGGGTGGAGCGGCGGGTAGCGGCTTGCCAGGTGTGCGCGAGCAGGATGGAGCCGAACAGCCGGGCGGCGTCATCGCCCAAGATGCCTTTGGGCAGGCGGGCCAGGATGAGGCCGCCTCGGTCGAGGAGCCGGCCAATGGGCACGGTGGTGTCCGGGCTGGCAGCGCCTGCCGCACGAACGGGCGGAGCAGGACAGCGCGGAGCTTGTTCATCACCGGGCCGATGACGGTCGCCTGCCCGGCTGGGGTGAGGGCTTCGTAGGAGTCCCAGAAGCCGGCCAGCAGCTCATCACGCAGCTCAGCCGTGGTGCGGGCACGGAACGCCGCATCGGTCAGCAGCCGGGGCACGTCGGCCAGGGTGGCCTTGCGGCCTAGGACGCTGGTCAAGGTCAGGCAGGTGGAGCGGAGCAGGTCATCCACCCGCGGCCCCCAGGCGGAGGAGAAGCAGCGGTGAAAGATGGTGACGACGGAGTCGACGGCGAAGGCCGGATCGCGCCCGGCGAGGATGTTGATCGAGGGCGGCGGCGCGGGGTCTTGCGGGTCGAACACGACCGTCTTGCCGACCGCTCGTTGCGGGAGCCGGTTGAGGATGTCGGTGACCAGGTCACCCTTCGGGTCGATGACCAGGGCGCCTCGGCCCGCTGCCGCGTCAGCCAGGACCATGTTGGCGAGCAGGGTGGATTTGCCGACGCCGGTGCCGCCGAGGACATGGGTGTGGTGGCGTGCGTCGGCCACGGGTAGCGCTACGGGGCGCGGTGGGCCGCTGTCGGCGTCGCCCAGGATGCGGGCGGTTCCGCCCGCCGTGGTGCGGGGTACGGCCGGGGACGGCGCTACCGGGCGGGCTCCGGCGCGGGTGATGCCGGGGGCGTCGATGTCCCACGGCAGGTGGGCGAGCGCGGCCAGTTCGGCCACCGACAGCAGGTAGCCGGAGTCCAGGCGCCGCGAGGTGACCACGCGTCGGGCGCGCCAGAGACGGGCTCGGCGCAGGTACTGGTGACTGTCGGTGTACAAGGCGAAGACGCCGGCCAACGCGTGCGCATGGCCGCGCAGCCAGCCACGAGCCAGATCAGCAGGCTCCCGGCGGACTGGCGCCGTGGAGAGGGGTTCGCGGCTGGTGGCGACGGCGTAGCGAAGGGCCACGGTGTAGCGCGACTGGCCCGCCTTGGCGAGGATGGCGCGGACTTGTTCGGCGCGTTCGGGGAAGTCGCGGGCCAGGTCGCCGGGACGGTGGTGATCGCGAGCGTCGGGCAAGGGGAGGACCTCGTCGAAGACGCGGCCGAAGAGGCGGCGGCTCCCTCCGCCGCGCAGGTGAGCGGCTGCCCGGTAGGCGTGCCGCAGCCGCCTGCCTGTCGTCGGACGGGCCAGCACCTGCACCACGGCGTGCTCGCCCTCGCGCAGTCCGCCCATGGCTTCCAGCAGCGAGCGGACGGGGTCGTGATCGTGGTCGGTCTTGAGCGGGAGATGCTCGGGCGCGGCCAGCATCAGCCGACCGCCCGCGACCTCGGCTTCCACCGGCAGGGGCGAGCTGGCGGGGCCGGTCGTGGTGGTGGCTCCCGGCCAGGCGGCTTGGACGGCCTTCTCCACGATGCCCGGCGGGATGGTGCCGGGCACCCACAGCCGGATCCGGACGCCCGCGTCGCTGCCGCAATACTCCCACACCAGGTGCGGCTGGCCGGCCAAGGCGCGTTTCCACGCGGGCCGGAGCAGGCCGACGAGCTGCCGCCACAACACCACGGCGCCTTCCGGATCGCTGCGCGGCGGGCTGGAGATTTCGATCAGGCGGGCGTCGGGCGTCATGCCGGCCTGCTGGAGCCAGCCGAGCACGTAGCGTACGGCAGCCGTCACCGCCCATAGTGCGGAAGCGGCCGCTGCGAGGCTAGGCCCGTAGGTAAGGGCGAGTTCAGGCAGGCGGGTGGGCAACTCGGCGAGAAAGTCGAGGGCGGTCTGGACATTGTGGTCGTCGATGTCGCACAGCAGGCACGGCCCCTCCTGGAGGGCCGATGGGGTGGCGGTCATAGCGGGTCGCCTTCCTCGTCCTCGTCTGGGCCGCCGGTGTTCTCGGTGAAGCCTGGCGGGCCTGGCGGTTGCGCTGCTGGTGCTGGGAGCGGGTGGTGTGGATCGTGCTGGTCGAGTTGGGCGAGGATCTTTGGGTCTGTTGTCGCTAGCGCCGCCTCGGCAGGTGAAGCGACGATGCTCAGGGCGATCCGGTTGGCGGGGTCGGCGACCAGGAGCGCTTCGCCTCTTTCGGCGGCGAGCAGGAACTGGCGTTCGCCGTCGGTCAGGTCGAAGGCGTCCCCGACCGCGCCGATGGCTTGCGGTGCTTGGCGGAGCAGGACCTGGCTGGCGGCGTTGGCCACGATCGCCTGGCCGAGCTCGGAGCCGAGCAGGTCTGCGGCGTCCTGGGTGACGACGGCGAGTCCGGCCCAGTGCTTGCGCGCCGCCTTGGCCATTCGGAACAGGAAGCGGGCGCCTTCCGGTTCCTTCATCAGCAGCCATGCCTCGTCCACGACGACAAGGCGCTTTCGGCGGTCGTGCGGGTTGGCAATGCGCCGCCAGATCGCATCGAGAGCGAGCAGGGTGCCGACTGCCTTCATCTCCTCGGGCAGGTTCCGCAGGGAGAAGACGGTCAGATGCCCGGCCGGGTGGGTGGTGGTGGGGCCGTCGAACAGCTCCCGGTAGGAGCCGGTGACGTACGGGGCGAGCTGCGCGGCCAGGTCCGTCCCCGTCTGACCGCTCGTCTTTCCGGTAAGCGTGGTGACCAGATCAGCGAGAAGCGGCGCCGGACGCGTCCAGGTGGTGGGATCGCGGGTGATCCCGGCGGCCTCGTAAGTGGCGATGATCGCGGCATCCAGGGTCGCTCGCGCCTGCGGGGTGAGCGGAGTGCCGCCGAGCATGGTGGCGATGAGGGTTTGAAGGAACATGGACCGCCGGGACAGCACGTCATCACGTGCTCCGTGGCTGACGGGCAGATCGAGCGGGTTCCACCGCACTCCAGAGGCGCCGAGCCGCAGGTGCGTGCCGCCGACGGCGTGCGCCAGGCGGGCGTATTCGTCTTCGGGGTCGACGACGGCGACCTCGACTCCCTGATAGAGCAGGCGCAGGGCTTCGAGTTTGGTGAAGAAGCTCTTGCCCGCGCCGGAACGGGCCAGGACGACGGAGTTGTGGTTGTCCTGGGCGAAGCGATCCCACACAATGACGCCGGAGCCGGTGGCGCTCAACCCGTACAGCACTGCGCTCTCACCGGCGTCCGCCGGGAGGTCGGGGGAGGCGAACGGGAAGGCCGCCGCCAGCGCGGTGGTGTCGAACGTCCGCGTCACGCGCAGGGAATCAACCCCCAACGGGAGGCTGGTCGTCCACCCCTGCAAGACCCGAAACGTCGCCGGTTGGGCATCGAGCAGCAGGGACGACGCCAGCGCCCGGACCCGCTCCACCTCGGCGGCCAGCTCTGGCTCCGATGGAGCGGTGACCGTCAGGTAGAGGCCGACCTTGAACAGGCGGCCGTGGCCTCGGGCCAGCTGGTCGGCCAACTGGGTGGCGTCGTCGGCGGCGGCTTCGGCGGCGAAATCTTGCAGTCGGCCCTGAGCGGCGTCGGAGCGGCTGGCCGATTCCAGACGGGCGAGCTGCCGGCGCAGCCGCATCGCGGCGACCTGCTGCGGGATCGGTTCGATGTGCAGGGACACGTCCAGGTGGCCGGGGTAGGTCAGCAAGGGTTCCAGCCACCCCGCGCCGACCTCGCGCGGATAGCCGGTGATGGCGAACGACGCGCAGACGGCGCTGGGCAAGGTCAGGGTTCTGACGCCGACGTGCGCCGACCCCGGATGGGCGAGGACGCTGGGCTGGTGGTCGCGCTGGCGGCGGCGTAGCTTCACGGCGTACTCCCCGTGGTTGAGGTGATCAGTTCGTCGGGCAGGACCTGGCCAGCGGGGTGCCGGCCACCGGGGTCGAGGCATTCGGCCAGTGCTTGGCTGGCCGCATCGGCGTCGAGCACCCGGGCGGCCACGCCGAGCGCGGCCAGGCTGCGCTCGGCTTCGGCGGCGTGCCGCAGGACGACGGCGGCGCAGGTGTCCCGGCGTACCGAGCGGCGTCCCTTGTTGCTGGCCGGGTGCTCGCGGAGCACGACGAGCACCTGCCGGCACAGCAGCTTGCTGGAGCTGTTCAGCTCGGCCAGATACTCGGCGTGCTCGCGGGCGGCGTGGGCCAGCGCAGGGTGCGGCAGCACCTGCGCTTGTTGCTCGACGGTCTGGGCCAAGCCGGACAGGTCGGCGGGGCGAGCCCGGGCGAGGATCTGCACGGGTGCCTCCAGCGAGTTCAGCCACCGGCCGAACGCCCCCACCAGGGCCGCCTGCTCGCCGGTAGTGCGTAGATGGAAGGACAGGGTGCTCGTCTCGACCAGGACAGCTACGCCTCCGTCGGCGAGCTCGAGAGCACCGTCGGTGCGGATCGCCCGCACCGGCAGGCGGAGCGGGGCAGGCAGCGTTCCGCGCAACCGGCACCACTGGGGCGGTTCGATGATTCCCTCGGGCGCGGCTACCAGTCGTTTGCTGGCGCGGGTGTGGAGCAGGGCGGCCAGGGTGAAGCGGTCGAGGCTGAGCCCGTCACGGCGGCCGAGCGCGATGGCCAGGCCGAGGGCCAGCAGCGGCAGGACGATGGCGGCGAGGATGACGATCGGCAGGAGATGGTGGAACAGGTAGTAGACGGCGGCGGCGATGCCACCGGTCAGGGCGATGATGAGGATCTGGCGGAGGTTCAGCCCGTAGGCGATCTTGTCAGGGCGGTTGAGGTCGGCGGGTATGTTCGTGATCAGCGGTTCGGGCTCGTTCACTGGCCGTCCTTCCGGCGGGGCGGAGGATCAAGGCGGAGCTGGAGTTGCCGGGGCCGGGGCGGCCGGGTGGGCATGCCGGGCAGCATCGGCTGGGTCCAGGGCGGTTTCGGGCGGATCCACGGGCCCGTCGACGTGGCCGGGACAGAGGGCGCGGGTGGGCGGGGCACGCGGGTGACCGGAAACGGCAGGGCGAGCTGGCGTCCCCGCGCGGTGGATGTGCCTGGCCGCCGCGATCCCGGGCCCGTGGTGGTGGGCGAGAGGTTGAGCGGCAACTGGAGCTGCTGGTGTGCGCGTGGTCCGACCGGGTTGGGTGTGTTCACCGGTGGTGTTCCTCCTGTCGTGGTGGGTGCGCCGGTGGGCTGTGCGCCTGGTCCGCCACGCGGCCGGGGCCCTGCAGGGCCCCGCCGTCTGCTGCCAGGGGTGCCGGGCGGTCGGCCGGGCCGGTGCGCGGTCTTGGCCTTGGCAGTGGTACGGGCGGCTCGGCCGCCCTTTCCCAGCGCGGTCTTGGCCAGGCCGAGGGTCTTGTAGACAATCAGCGCCTTGACCAGGCGATTGAGCAGCTGGGGTTGGGCGGGCTGCCAGACGGAGCGGGCCACCCAGCCGGGAATCTTGATCAGGATGAACAGCAGGCCGATCAGCACCAGGGTGTCGATGACGCGCATGACGATCGGTTTCACCGCTGCCAGGACCGGCTGGTCGGGGCCGGTGGTGAAGGCGTCGGTGGCGTCGGTGAAGTACACCTTGAACGCCAGAATCAGCACGAGTGCCTGCAGTACCTGCATGACCAGGACGCCGGTGAAGGCGCGCCACCACAGCCGGGCGATGTGCTCGGTTTGCGGCAGCGCGTGACACAGCAGCGCGAGCGGCGCCGCGATCATCAGGAACAGCAGCAGCGCGATCCGTACGACCGCGATGAAGGCCAGGATGAGGCCCATCACCACCGCGATCGCGACCATCCAGATGAAGAACATCTGCGGAGCCGCCAGCTGGCCGACCGGGTTGGCGAGCTTGTTGGCGATCAGGTCGCCCGCCCGGCCCGCGTCGACGCCGTCGCCGAGCAGTGCGGCGACCAGGCCGTTGGCCAGCTCGATGGCGTACTGGCAGAGGGTGAGCGAGAAGTTGAGCGTGATGGCGGCGACCACCAGACGGGGTGCGACCTCGGCGGCGGTAGTGGAGGTCTGCACGCTGCCGTACGCCATCACAATCACTCCGCCTGCCAGCACGAACAGCACCAGCAGCGCGTTGGCCACCACCCGCACGTGCGCGGACAGCTCCTGCACCCGTTCCACCATGTCCGGCGGCGGCGCGGATAGCAGCAGCGTGCCCACGGTCTGGAAGGCCGGCTGGATCGCCTCGGTGACGATCGAGTTGAACCAGCCGTTCAGCGCCCGGTTGATCTTGCAGCCGAAGTCCAGCCAGCCGCACTCCTCCGCCCCGCCGTCCGGCTGCGGCGTCGGCTCGGAGGCAGGCTGCGGTTCCGATGCCGGAGTGGTGGGCCTTGAACTCGGCTGCGGGTGCGGTGGTGGCGTGAGCATTGGCCCGGTCGGCGTCGACGGCGTCGATCTCGCAGCAGGTGTGGCGGGCGATGTGGGCTGCGGGTTCGAGGTTGGTGAGGGCGCTGGTGGCGGATCTGGCTCGGCGGTGGCTTGAGTGGCGGTGACGGTGAGCGTGATGGCGATGATGGCGAGGATGTGCGCCAGGCAGCGCTGGACGGTCAGGAGCGTGCTCGCCGTGGGCGGACAAGGCGGCGGGTGGCGGGTCACGGTCAGGAACCCACGATGCCCTTGAGCACGCTGACCAGCAGCGGTGCGAGCACGGCGATGCCGTAGCCGAGCGCGGCGTAGCGCAGGGTCTTCTTGGCCGCCTCGACCTCGCCCGGGTCGCCGCCGGCCAGGATGTAGCGGACCCCGCCGACGGTCAGGAACAGGGTGGCCAGGGCGACCAGCAGGCCGACGATGACGTTGCGCAGGTTGTCGATCACCGCATTCAGCGAGGCCGGCGCGGCCAGAACCGCGCCCGTGACGGGAGCAGTGATGGCGGCGGGCACGGAGCTTGCGGCGGTGACGGCGTGGGCCAGGGCGTATTCGAGCAGGGTGCCCAGGACGATGCCGCCGAGGATGGTCAAGGCGATGAGCACGATCTTGAGGCTGTGGGCTTGGGACGATGCGGTGGTGCGGCGCTGGCGGGATGTCATGTGCTGCCTCCCAGACGGTGGCGGGTGCGGGTCGGATGACGGCGGGTGGTGAGGGCGGCGCGGAGGTGCCGGCCGGTTGCGAGACCGGGTGGGCGTCCTCCTTCAGTGGGCGGGGCTGGATGGGCTGGGCCGGGTGACAGGGACCGGTGACCAGGTACGGGTCTCGCTGCCGGGCCGGCGCCCTCCGCGCTGCCTTCTCACCTGCTAAAAGACCTGGGTGAACGGCCGAGTTAGGACATGAGGGCCAGCGGATTTTGTGAACCCTTTGCTGGCCGCGCCGGTTGCGATCGCTACAGGTCGCCGCGTTGGATTGCCTGGTGGAGAGCGGTTTCGGCGCGTTGGCGGCGCTTGATCGCGGTGCAGTAGAGCAGCCCGTCGCGGCGGCAGTAGGAACTGAGCGGGATGCCCTCCAGCCGGGTGCAGACGATCAGCTGGGCCTCCGCCGCAGTGATGATCCCTTGAGCGACGGCTTGATCGAGAAGCTGATCGGGATGACCAGCCGGGTAGGCCAGGGTCTGCATGCCGCTGTCGGCCCGGTCGGTGAGGTCGGGATCGGCCAGCAGACTGGGGTGATCGGCGGCGTGCGCACGAAGAACGGTGGCGTGGGTCAGCCGCGAGAGCCGGAGCAGCGGATGTGACCAGGCCAGATTCACCTCATGGAGGGCTTCCAGGTAGGCCGTCAGGACCTCGGACTCCAGGTCCTCGCGGTCAACCCGCTGGGCCGGGATCACGCCGACGAGCGCGATGATGAGACGGCGCAGCATCGGGATCGCCAGGGTGACGGCGGCGACCATCCATGCGCCTCGGCGATCGCGTGCCTCGTGGATCAGGTGCCGCCACACGTGGTCACGGGTGGCGCGTGAGCAGGAGGGGTGCAGCAGCATCTCGCGCAGCTCGCTGAGCGGGATCGGCCTGGCCGGCAGCCCGTGCCCGAGCCGTGCGCCGTCCACCGACAGCGGCTCGGGGCCGCGCATGAGCAGATCGAAGGCGCGCTCGGCCACATCCAGCGGCAGTGACCCTCCCGATCCCCTGCAGTCGCCGAGCCCCTTGCCGGTGGGGGCGTTCTCCGCGTCGAGATCCGCGGTGGACACCGTCTCGGTGGAGGCCAGGCGGGTCACGGGCGAGCCGCCCCGGGCGGTGCGGTTGGCGGGTTGGCTTGTGGTGATCGAGTTGGTGGTGGCGTTCGTGGACAGCTGGACCGAAGAGTGAGACATGGCGACGCTCCGAAAGGCGTGGTCGGTTCGGACGTCGCCATGTCGCCAGAGAGCGCGGCCAGGAACCGGGCATTAAATGATCAGTCTTCGGACACGGCAATGATCACGCCACGTCCGGATAACGCTCCGGAACCATGGATGACCTGCGGAAACGTCGAGAAGTGCGGAATGTGCCCGGCAGAAGATACGAAGGCGGGAGCAGCGGCTCCCTGCTGAAAAGCCCTTCTGGCCTGCGGTAATGAGGCGCGACCGAAAGTCGCGGGTCAAGCTTGCGCCAAAGCGATGGACCGGAGCCTGGACCCCTGGCGGTTGGGACCGCTCCTGCAGTACTGGGCTCGCCTGTCAGGCCGCGGAGCAGTCGTTCAGAGGCGCTCGCCCGGGCCGTGCGGACCGCTGGGAAGCCTGCCTGCTGCAATGGTGCGGCGCATGCGGGCCTTAGCTCGAACGCTGGCGATCACAGCTGAGACGGCGTCAGCAGAACGGCGGGCCGCCAGCTCGCGGACCTCCTGGGGCGGGTCGCGGTCATCGATGATGAAGAGCGTGCCGTCGTCGGGGGCGTGGGTTCGGACCCGCCAGCCGAGGCGGCGTCCCGCCGCCCGCGCGGCTCGACGAACGTCAGCGGGCTCGCCCAGTTCTGCGACCGTTGCCTCGGTGAGGATGAGCTGGCCTTGGAAGCCTCGGTACTCCGGCTTGAGGCTGGCGGACATCATTGCCATGACCTGATCGACGAGCTTGGCGAAGCGGCGTTCGGCCAGTTCATCCCTCTGGCTCGGCATGCAGATCGCCTCGCTCACACTCGGGGTGTGTTCTTTACAGGGTAGGTCGCACCGGTCAACGGAGATGGTGTCACTCGTGCGGGAGTCAGTGACGGATCTTGTCCGAGACGTGTACGAAAACGCTGTGACCTGCAGAAACATCTTTCGTGGGTGTGGTGACCTTGGGGCCGAGGGAGCGCAGGTCGGGAGCATCGTCGGCATGCCGTCCGAAGGCGAATGATGAATGACGGGATGGCGCGGAAGGTGTTGACCCAGATGAGCGCCGACCTCAGCGCAGTCTGCCCACAGGCTGTGGACGAGAAGCCGGGGGCCGCCAAGCGACGAAGCCCGGCGGGCATGTGGCCGGTGATCTTGCCGAAGCTTTGCTAGACGGCTTGTCCAAACTCGGGTCGTACGGCAGGTATTTGGAACAGTGACAGGGGCCGGTGGTCCGGCACTTCGGGCCACACCCACATGACCGAACCCACGACGCCTACCTCAACCGCTTCCGCACTCGCATCCACCAGCACTTGCACCTCGTCCACCGCGGCCGAACCGGACACCCGCTTCCGCAGCCCTTCCCTCCGGCTGGGTCGCCAGGCCCAGGACACGGACGGGGGACATCTGCCGCTGTCGGTATGGCCAGCAGCAGCTGACACCGAATCACCCGCTACCTGTCCGGCAGGGTGCTGCCATCCGATCAGCGGCCCGCTGGCCCGCCACCTGGTCGCGGCGTGCACGCGGCTGGGCGAGACCGTGGTCCACCTCGGCGCGAGCGATCATCAGCTCGTTTCGGCCGCGCTGACGGCGGGCTGCCTGCCGGTGGCCGTCTTCACCGACGCCACTAGGGCGGGCGTGTCCTGGACCTGCCTGGCCCGCATCCACTCCAACGACGACCTGGAGGTCACCGAGCTGCGCATCACCGATCCTGGCGAGGACTCCTCGCTGCTGGCCGACCTCGAAGGCAGCGCGGGGCTGGTCGTGGCCGAGCAGACTTGCCACCGCGACTTCATCGGCCATCCTGACGTCGAAGCCGAGGTATTCGACCTTGCCAGTGCGGCGGGGCTGGTCAAGCAGGACGGGCATCTGGTGGTCGTCACTGGCCTGCACCTTGAAGGCGGTGTGGCCGACCCGGTATCGGAGATCATCGCCCGGGCTCGCGACGCCGGGCTGGTGTATCTGCAGCACATCATCGCCCTGCGGCATCCCGTGCGCGGCGAGAGGGTCGACACGGGTCTTTCCCGCCGTGCCGTGGCCGCGACCGGTGAACTGTCGGAGTGCGCCGGGTTGCCGGTGAGTGCCCGCGTGCACAGTGACGTGCTCATCTTCGCTAGGCGCAGGTCCTCACCGCCTGGCGACCCGGCTATGCCATCCAGCGACGACCCCAGCATCTCGACCAGTGCCGACTCCGTCGAGCGGGAGCGGGGTGAAGGCTGATGGCCGAGGTGACGACGTCGGTGTGGGCGACCGGGCAGCAGCCGTCCCGGGTACAGCGCAAGGGCCGGTACGTGCCGGAGTCGATGCGGCATCCGGGCAAGATGCTGCCCTCGATTGCCGCCCGAGTGATCGAGACCTACACCGAGCCGGGCGAGCTGGTGGTCGATCCGATGTGCGGGATCGGCACCACTCTCGTCGAAGCCACTCACCTCGGCAGGCACGCCGCGGGCGTGGAGTACGAAGACAAATGGGCGCGCCTGACCGTCGCCAACCTCGCCCACGCCAAGAAGAACGGGGCGCCCGGGTTCGGACGGGTGATGGTCGGCGACTCCCGGCACATCGCCCGGCTGCTGCCGGATCTGGTCGGGCGGGCGGCGCTGGTGCTCACCTCACCCCCGTACGGCGCGGCCACGCACGGGCACATCCGCTCCACCCGCGACACCGGCGAGCCAGGCGTACGCAAATGGAACCAGCGCTACTCCACCGACCGCGCCAACCTCGCCCACCAGCAGCTTCCGGAACTGCTCGACGGGTTCGGCCGCATCCTGGCCGGCTGCGTGGAGCTGCTGCGGCCGGGCGGCGTCACGGCGATCACCGTGCGCCCGTACCGGGTACGTGGCGAGCTGATCGACCTACCTGGTCATGTTCACCGCCTGGCGGAGAAGGCCGGCCTGGTGTTCGTGGATCGGATCGTCTGCCTGCTGTGCGGGCTCGGCGATGGTCGGCTCCTGAACCGGGCGTCGTTCTTCCAGCTCCACGAGGCGCGCAAGGCGTGGGCGCGAGGCACGCCGATTCACGCCGTAGCCCATGAGGACCTGCTGGTGTTTCGCCGCTCTCAGACGGTCAGCGTCACTGGACAAGCGCACAACCGGCCGGTGCAAGCACGAAGCCGATCCGTCCCGTCCTCGCAGGCACCGCTCGCTGCGGGAGATGGTCAATGACCGATCTGACACGCACGCCCGAGGCCGGCCTCGGGACCGCGTCACGGCCGATCCCGCGCGAGGCAGTCGGCGTGCCTGAACGGAAGCTCGTCTTGGGGTTGATGGAAGCCGCCCGGCTGCTCGGTATTGGCCGGACTACGGCTTACCGGCTGGCCAAGACCGGCACCTTCCCATGCCTGGTGATCCGGATCGGCGGCCGGTACGCAGTTCCGCAACGCGGGCTGCGGGCCCTGCTGGGTTATGCCGACCATCACAACGGCGAGTCACACGGCCACGACCGCGAAGAGGGAACGGAGGAGGAGAGGCTGCATCCCATGGGCTGACCCGGTCCTGCCCGTCACGGAAGGAGTGGGCCCGCCAGGAGCCTCGCAGGGCCCACTCCTTCATGGCTATGACCTGCATCGCCAGATGTCTTTGAGCGCATTGCCTTCCTGGCATGTGGCGGCATGCTCGAGAAGCAGGTGGTCCCAGAGCGCGCGTGCCCGGGGATAACGGCCACGGGCGGCCTCCTCAAGCTCGCCGACGCCGTTGCGGCGCAGGATCAGATACTGCCCAGCCTGGCAGGCGAACTGGAAGGCGTCACAGCAGCTGATGTCCCTGATCCGAGGGGGTTTGCCCGTGGAGCTTCGATAGGGCTCCCACCGGATCACTGGGTTCCGCCTCGACCGTGGGCGTTGCTGAGGAGGGGCCCGCGCCCGAGCGTTCGGCTATGGCGATTCGGTGCCGAGCTCTGGACTGGAAGCGGCCATCGTGAAAAGGCTGGCCAGGGCGGGCAGACGCGCAGATGCGTGACCGCGCAGAGCGGTGTCCGTCCGTGGCGTGGGGGAGGGCAGTGGCCGGGAAGGTCATGCCGCTGCCTCCCTCCTCCCTGGCCAGCCATGGGCGGCATCCGGTGCTCCTTCCATGCCGTGTCCCGTCCGAGCACCTGTGCCGCCAGCTCCGGAATCTCATCAAGGGGCAGGAGAACTCGCCCGGCCGCAGGATGCGGCAGGAACGGCCGGGCGAGGATTCCCCGTTGATCACAGCGCGGGGTGTGGCAACCCGTGAGGGTTACGCGCTGTGACGACATCCATGCAATCGGCCAGGCGGGACGGTTGTGAACGTCGTGACCTGAGCGTTTGCCGTGCCGACATGCCTGCGGCGCGTGCTGGCTGGTCGTTTCCTGGTCGTTTCGGCAGGGGACTGGAGTCATGGGTGGTGGCGATACACACTGTGTGGTCCCCTAGACACCGAGGGAGCGTGGCACGCGGTGAACCAGCCCCAACGGCACCGCCAGGACGGTCGTCCGGAACTGGTGCGCGCCCGCATCCGGCAAGACCTCACCCAGGAGCAGGCCGCCGAGCTGATCGGGGTGGCCACGACGACGTGGTCGCGGTGGGAGCGCGGCGAGCAACGCATGCGCCCCGTCTACCGCGCCCGCCTGGCCCAGGCATGGCAGGTTGCAGCGGCCGAGGTGGAGCGCTGGCTGGAGGCCACACCACCAGCGCACGACGTCCCCGACGAGGAACGCATCGATGACGTTGATCTGGCGGTCTTCGACAGGACCGACGCCACGGATCGACTATGGAGGTGGGAGATGGATGCCTCGCGGCGTCACCTGCTCGCGACGCTGCCGTTCGTGTCCGGGCTGCTGGGGGAGTGGTTGCTGGCCTGGCGCTACGACGCCACTCCCGGCGTGGCGCTCGGCAGGATGGCAACTCCAGACGGTGCCCGGGTGGGCTGGTCCGACGTCCAGCGCGTGCATGAGGCACACCGGGCATTCGTCCAGATGGACCACCAGTTCGGTGCCGGTCTCGTCCGCCCGGCCGTGACCGACTTCATGAACACCACGCTCGCCCCGCTGCTGCGCAGCCGCTACAGCGACGACGTCGGCCGCGCGCTGATGAGCGCCGCCGCACGCCTGTCACGGACCGCCGGCTGGATGGCCTTCGACCTCGGCGCTCACGGTCAGGCCCAGCAGCACCTCGGCCAAGCACTCAAGCTCGCCAAACAGGCCGACGACGACCTGACCTGCGCATGGATCCTGGCCGCCCTCGCCCAGCAGGCCTGCGACCTGGAGCACGGCCGCTGGGCCATCCGCCTGGCCGGTGCCGCCGCCGAGGCGGGCCAGCGCGGCCACGCTTCGCCCAAGGTGATGTCGTCGCTGCACCTTCGCCAGGCCCGCGCCTTCGCCGTAGCCGCTGGTACCGAGCAACCCGACCCGTACACTCGCCGCCAGGTGAGCAACTTGATCGCCGAAGCCGAAGACACTTACACGCCCACCACCGGTGATAACGACCCTGCCTGGATCGCGGCCTTCGGCCCCGCTGAACTGACCGCTGAGGCGGGCTATTGCTGGCAGCGCATCGGCGAGCACCAGTGCGGCGTCGAGCACGCCGAGCAAGCCCTAGCCAGCTTCGCCTCGGGGTTTATACGCTCGATCCAGTTCAATCGGGTTCACGCCGCCCAAGCCCGACTCGACCTGGGCGACCTCGATGGCGCCCTGGCCCACGCCCGCCCGGCCGTTGGTGCGGCCAAGGAACTCACCTCCGCCCGCGCCGTGGCGCAGGTACGTGATTTCGCCACCCGGCTGACCCAACGTCACCCCCACAATGCCGAGGCGCGGGAGTTCACTGACTACCTGCGCCGCGAACTTGGCACCTAGCCGAAGGCCATTTGCCATGTCTTCCCCTCCGCTCGCCCACGCCTGCACCCTCTTCGGCCTGGACGCGCGCGACGCACGGCTCCTTCACCTGCGGGCCAACGCGGTCTACCACCTGCCCCGCCCCAACCTCGTGGTGCGGCTGCGCCACGCCCCTGGTAACGCGGCCGTCCTTGAACGGGCTCGCGCCGCCATACGGATCACCGCCTGGCTCAGCGAGCACGGCTTCCCCACCACCAAGCCGGCCGCCCTCAACCAGCCCATCAGCGTCGACGGCTGGATATCCACCGCCTGGCACTATGTCACCAGCACCAACGAAACCCGGTCCCGCCCGCATCACTTGGCCCAGATCCTGCGCCACCTACATCGCATGAACGCGCCGATGATCGCGCCCACCATCCAGCTCCTTGGCACCCTCCGCGCTGACCTCGCCGCCCACGGCCACCATGGCCAGGCCGATAGCGTGCTCACCGCAGTGCAACGGGCTTGGTTGCTAGACCGCTGCTCCTCTGTCGAGGCTGCATATAGCGAGCTTGATCCGCCGCTGGGGTATGGGCTGATCCACGGTGACGCCCACACCGGCAACCTGTTCGCTGACCGAACCTCCTGGCTGTTGGGAGACTGGGACTCCATCGCCTACGGCCCCCGCCTGCAGGACCTCGTCCCCACGATGATGGGGCATCGCCGCTTCGGCCGCCCCCGCACCTCGTGGACCTCGTTCTGCTGGGCCTACGGCATCGACCCCGACATTGAGAATCACCCCGCCGCACACATCCTGAGAGCCGCTCGCGAGATCCGATCCCTGGCCGCCTACATGCGCTCCGGTGACCGGCCCGACATCCGCGCCGAACTTCAACGCCGCCTGGGATCATTGATCGACGGGACCTCTGCCAGGTGGCGCCCTTTATGACGTGACCTCGACGGGTCATCCCAGGTAGCCGGCGCGGGAGACCCAGACGGACGGGCGGCAGGGGCCGTATTTCGCGCCTTCACACAGTTTGAAGACGGTGATGCGGCTGAAGAACGCGGAGTCGGAACCGCAGCCCCAGCGTGCGCCGTTGGAGTCGACGACGGTCCACTGTTGCAGGTAGGTGGTGGCGTACTCCACCCGGACAGCGCGACCGTCATCGCTCAAGTCGCACACCGTGATGCTCTTGCGGTCGGCCGACACGGTGACCGAGCCCCACCCGGCATCGTCGCGCCAGTCGCTCACGGGCTGGGCAGAGGCGGAGGGTGCAGGCGTCAGCATGATGGTGAGGGTGGCGGCCACGACGGCGCGGCGAGCGAACATGGGCGTTCCGTTCGGGCGAGAGGGTCAGAACGGTGCCATTGTTGTTCTGTCACGTCCTTTGACCGCGCAGGTGAGAGCCGTGATGTCGTGGTTTGATCAACATTTGGGCGGCCTCACACGAAACTCGCGAACCCTTTCGCGCATACTCTTACGCCGGCTGTGGGTGTGGGTATCCCGGCCTGGCCCGTGTGCTGGTTCCGGCACCGATGCTGGCGGATGTAGCCATCGTCGAGCTCCGGCGTTGGGCACAACGATGGCTACAGGGCGTCATGAGCTAGCCTCGTTTTCCGCACGTCACCAGCCCTGAACTGCACCGATTACGGTAGGTGCTTAGCGGCTGACCTGTGACGATGCGGCATGTGCGGGAAACGGGGCTAGTCGAAGGGGATGCCGTCGAAGGTGCCTGACAGGGACGGGCGGGTGGAGAACGCCTTCCAGGTCAGCGTCACCTCGTGGGTGCGTCCGCCAGTCTCGGCGCGGAGTGTGGCGGTGGCGTGACCGTCCAGCGTGAGCTTGATCGGTCCGCTGACCCGCAGGTCGCGCACGAACCGCACCTCGTCGAGTGTGACGTCCTGGCCGAAGGTGACCTGGCCACCGCGCAGCCCTGGCTCGTTCTGCACCCTCGTATAGACGGTGCTGTTGGGGTTGCGGCGGGCGGTGGCGTCCGAGGCGGTGGCGAAGGTGGCCGCGAGCACCCGCTGCTGGGCGGTGCTGAGCTTGCGGGCCGGGTGCGGCGGCACGTCTCCTACGTCCTGTGGGAAGGTGTCGAGGGCGCGGTAGTTCTCGCCGGTGCACTTCTGGTCGGTCACCTGCCTGGTGGTCAGGAACGTGCGCAGCATGCCGCGCACGCAATCACCCATCAGCGAGGCGGGAGACGTCAGTGCATGCGGCCCGAACGGGACTCGCACGACGGTTGCGTTCGGAAAAGCTCGCAGCGATCGGGCCACTTCGGCGGGGCTGTTCATGTCAAGCTCCCCCGCCATCACCAGGACGGGCACGGCAGGCAGCGCCTGTTCAGGCGGGCGCGGCGGGCTGTGGCGCGGAGTCGGCCAGTTGATGCATGGCTCCACAGTGCCGATCCCGGGGAAGATGTCGCTGATCTGATAGGGCGCCAGTGGGCGTACCCGCTCGTAGTAGCGCTTGGCCTGAGCCTGGCGTTCGGTCGCCGAGGCCAGCCGGTCGAAGGGGAAGGTACCGTCGCCGCAGCGAAAGCCCAGATAGCCGGCAACATACGGATCGTTGGCCGGTGGAAGCGTTGGGGGAATCAGCCGTGCCAGGCGGTGCAATGGAGCCGGGTCGCCGCGCAGGTAGGCGTTCGCGGCCGCAGTGGCCTCCCGACCGAACACCGGCTCAGACATCCTCTTGAGCGCTGAGGTCTGGAACACCGACACTTCCGAATCGGGCTGCTCCCGCAGCCTGTCCACCAGACGAGTCCAGGTGCCGGAGGCGCTGCCCGGTAGCGCGTCGCACGCCGCCGACCGTTCGCAGACGAGATCAAACTGGCGGCGCCAGGACCAGTAGTTCTCCCAGCTCGCGTACCCGTCGCGGTCCACGATCACAGAGCTGTCCAGGAATATCGCGTCCAGGCGGCCTGGATACCGAGCGGCGTACGCCTGGGCGTACAAGGTGCCGTAGGAATTGCCGTAGTAACTCACCTTGCCGACACCAAGCGCCCGTCGGATCGCGTCGAGATCGTGCGAGGCCTGGTCGGCGGTGAAGTACGCGCCCCGCGGCCCCACGCTCTTAGCGCAAGCCGCGATGGTCTCAGGCTTGTCGATGCCGGCTCCTTGGCAGAGCAGCGGCGAGGACTTCCCCATCCCGCGCGGATCCATGACCAGCAGGTTCTTGTGTTCGAGCACAGGTCCGAGAACTCGCTGTATCTCGGGTATGGTCGGCAGCGTCTGCGCTGGCCCCCCGAGATTGGCTACCACGGTCCCGCCGGCGTCCTTGGCCGGAATCCAGGCGAAGGCCACGGAAATGCGTTCGGAGGAGGGGTTCTCCCAGTCGAGGGGGACATCGATGCTGCCGTCGCAACGTGTGGTCGCGTTCGCGCAGTCATGCAGGGGGGTCGAAGGAGTTGGGGTGCCGGGCAACAGGGCGGCGGCCAGTGCGAACCCTAAAGCTTTTACGATCATGCCCCCAAGCTTTGTTATCCGTGCTCCGGATTTCGTCGGTCTGTCGGAGGATTCCACCCCGGGGTCTTGCTCCCAGAGCTGTCAGCGACCATGGGATGACCTCGGCTCATCACCCCTGCTCATGGTGAGGGTGCAACCAGGCTCACGCTCGGCGTCCGCTTCGAGACGATGCTCGCGCCCTCCGGTCTTCAGGAGTTGCATACCAGCCGATGCAGACACCGTTCCTTGCCCGCCGGACCGTCACGAACTCGCCCGCGTCAGATACCCGGAGCCTCCACCACGCGCGGGTTTCCCTGACTACAGGATGAGGAATCCGTGAACCCGCGCGCTTCGTAGGAAACGAAGTAGGGGGCCATGTGACGGGCCATCACCTGAGCACGGTTCACTGCGGACAAGGCGCCAAAGGTGGACTCCAGCCGAGGCAGTGCAGCACGCGCCTGGGACACACCCACCATCGACAGCGCCTCGGCATTGTCCGGTGCCAACAGCTCCCATTGAGGGGAAGGAGCCAAGCCGGCGATCAGCTCGTCGAGCCGGGCGGTGAGCGGCGCATCCAGCAGGTCCCAGAAGGCATCCAGCTCGGCCAAGCGCGCAGCGGCGCGTAGTTGCTGCTGCCCATCGACCTTGCCTAGCCGGTCCAGGGACATGTTCAGCGAGGCCGCCACCATGGCTGAGTCACCGGTGGTGAAGGCGTGCAGGCATTCCGCCGTGCGATCGGCCAGCAGAATGGGGGAGATCTCGGGCGGGCCGGGAAGTTCGGCCAAGGCGTGCTTGGCTGCCAGGTCAACAATCTTACGTCGGGCGGTGGGCCGGACCCGAGCGAAGAAGGTTGCCAGAAGATAGGCCGGGCTGGTCGAAAACAGCGGCTCGGTCACGTGGGCCATGAAGTCGTCGATGACCTTGCGACCTTGGGTGGGAGGGTGGACGAGCAGGGAGTCCAGAGCGGTTGCCATGTGCGCGCGGGCGCTTTCCGGCAGCGGCTGATACGCCTCGCCCCAGTCGACGCAGAGGCCGCAATGGCGATCCAGGTTTGTCCGATGGCACGCGAAGGGCGCCGGCGTGGTACTGGGTTCGGCATGTTCGTGGGATGGCTCGTGGGAATCACCGCGGTGCTTGCATATCGCGCCATCCAAATCTCGTCAGACCCAATCCGCTACTGACGCTGCCGAACCAGATGCGCTCGTGGCTTAGCGGGCGTTGCCGCCTTTCTCGTCCTGTCACTCATTCCGGCGGACAAGGATGGATTGAGGCCCGAGATTCGATGTGAGTCTCTTCCAGTATGACCGCCTCCAAAAGGACGGTGGATGCAGAGCTGACGTCAGACCATTGCTGTTGATCTTGGCGGTCGGCGCCTCGTGCGACTCGTAGGAGATCGTCAGCGTTCACCCGGTGTGAAAGGTGTCGAGGGCACGGTGGCCAAGGCTGCCGCCACGCCCTGAGCGGGATAGATTTCGGGTCGCAGAGCCCCTGTTCCACGAAGAGCCGGCCCATGGCAGCGGGAACTGGCTGCACCTGTCCCAGCGCAAATGGCCTCCGGAAACTACGGATCGGTCAACGCAAAAAGCCACTTGAGTGACACATAGCCCTCCATTCAGGACAAGCCTCCATGGCTGCCCCCATAGCAATGCCTCGTGATGGTTGCATTGTCCTTGCGCCGGCATTCGGCATCAGGCAGGAAGTCGGAGGCCAGCCGCGGTGCCGGGACCGAACCATCAAACGAAACTGATTAGGCGTACCAGTGACATGAGCGATATCCCTCAACCGACTCTGACCTGGCTCTCGCTGCCGATCGGCGCTGCAAGGTCAGACCGGTTGAGTCCCGCGTGAGCAGTCCGGCCCGCCGATCGAGAACGATAAGGAACAAGATGCCGAGAAGAACGTCTCCGCGCGCCCTCGTCCTGGCGGCGATGGCGACGTTGCTGGCCGCCACGACGTCCTGCGGAGCCATCAAGACGGCAAGCGGAGAGGGGGGCCCGGGTGCTGCCGGCACCGGAAAGGGAGCTCCGAGCGCTGCCGGAGAGCGCGGCATCGCCTGGGGGCCGTGTGAGGATGAGCCCGCCGTCGAGTGCGGCATGGTGAGGGTGCCGATCGACTGGTCCAAGCCGGACGGACCCACCGTCGATCTGGCCCTGGCCCGGCGCAAGGCCACCGACCCCGCCGCGCGGATCGGATCCCTGCTGACCAACCCGGGGGGTCCCGGCAACTCCGGCGTGAACGACATCCTTCGTGCCCCGAGCTTCAGCGAGGAAGTCCAACGGCGGTTCGACATCGTCGGCTACGACCCCCGGGGCGTCGCCCGCAGTGGCTCGGTGACCTGCTCGGCTGCGGTGTACAACCAGATGCCGTCCCCGGTCATGACCGCCCGGGACGACTACGACAAGTGGATCGCCTTCAACAAGGAACTGCATGCGGACTGCCGCAAGCGCACCGGCCCCCTGTACGACCACCTCGACTCGCTCAACGTGGCGCGTGACATGGACGCCATCCGCGCGGCGCTCGGCGATGACAAGCTGACCTCCTACGGCGTCTCCTACGGCACACTCGCCCAGCAGATGTACGCCGAGCTGTTCCCGGACCGGATCCGGGCCATGGTGCTGGACGGCAACATGGACCACAGCCTGGACGCCGGGATGTTCCAGGTGAGCGAGGCGTCCGCAGTTCAGGACAGCTTCGACGAGTTCGTCGCCTGGTGCGAACGGGACACCGAGTGCGTCCTGCACGGGCGCGACGTCCGGGCGCTGTGGAAGGGACTGCTGGAGAAGGCGGAGAGCGAGGAGCTGTTCTGGCCGGGTGTCAAAGACCGCCCCGTGAGCGCTCACAATCTCCTCTGGCTGGGCGTGATGCTCAACGAGACGCCCGACTGGCCGTTGGAGGCCAAGGTGCTCAACGCCCTGGACGGCGGGCCGGTGCCGAAGGACATGCCGGACCCTCCCGGGATCAAGCCCGTGCACGGGGAGACCGCCGAACTCCCCACCGCGATCCTGTGCGAGGACTTCGACCTGTCGCTGCGGGACTACGACGAGTACATCGACGTGATGCGCGGTGCCAACTCGGTGGCGCCGGACATGCGGTACAACCCGATGCCGATGGGCGACATGCCGATCTGCCAGGGTCACCCGGTCACCAACCCGCAGCACCCGCTGCGCTACACGGGCAGTGCCCCGCTGCTGGTGGCCACCTCACTGCATGACCCCTCCACGCCGTACGAATGGTCGGCCAACGTGGCCAAGCAGCTCGGCTCCAAGGCCACGCTGCTGACGTACGAGGGCTGGGGCCACGGCATCTACGGCAGGACCCAGTGCATCACGACCGCGATGGACAGCTACCTGATCTCCCTGACCGTGCCCGCGCAGGGCATTCGCTGCCCGGCTGAAGAGCGTCAGGATCATTAGAACTCCGTGAGGGTCACTGTACGGGCGGTGAGCTGATGCCGGTCAGTACACATGATCGTTGAATGTCGATGTGAGGTTCGAGGGGTTCCGGTGGAAGACCGGAAACACGTTATCTGAATCTGCATTCCCGGACACCGTTTCAAGAGCACGTGCCACGGGTGGCATCCGTTCACCGTCGGACGGCTTCCCCTCTCTCTCTCGGCCAATTGGTGGAACGACAAGCCGACTTTGGCAATTTCTGTCCGTATCACTCGCAGCAAGATCAAGGAGGAAGACTGTGCAGCGCACAGTACCGGCTCTCATGCCGGCCGTTACGCTAGCCGCAAGCCTTGTCGTCGCGACCCCGGTGGAGGCATCTGTGTCACGCCCGTGCCCGCTGATCTTCGGGCATGGCGGTTATCCGAGCGGCGCTCTGGGCGCCGACACCTGGAACCGAGACCAGGTGCGCCAGCCCAACAATCCCACTGCGATACGCAGATATAAGGGTTGGGGGGCCTCAGGCGTTGAGGCGGACCTGCAGTTGACCAGGGACGGCACCAAGGCTGTCATGTGGCATAACACCTCGACCTGGGGATTGAGCGGCCCAAAAGCGAACGTCAGCCAACTGTGGTGGGCTGCGGGTTCGAACAGACTCAAGGGGCGCACGATCACCCGCGGTATCTTCAAGGGCGAAACCGTCTACACCTTCCGCGAGTGGCTCGCCGCCATGCGCGCGAACAGAATGATCGGCCTGGTCGAGATCAAGCCGGAGGCCCGGCAGTCTCTGCTCAACCCGTCAGCTGTCACTCGTGAGCGCGCGTGGCGGGAAGTGCTGGATCCGGTCAAAGAGACCTATCGCTCACAGACGGTGATCCTCTACTCCCACTACCCGCAGTTGCTCGCCGAACTCAAGCGACGGGTGGCGGCAGCAGGGATGGAGTCCGTACTGGCCGGGCGTCCGAGCTGGCCCGACGTCACCGAATGGGAAGAGCCGCCGCCGTCATGGCGCCGTAACGTAGGCGCCTGGAAGCAGGCATTGGACAGGGGTGAATCCCGGATCGCCACCGATTACCCGCTTCAGCTCAAGAACTGGCTCAAGGGCAGATGTGGGTGGGGTTCGGGCGCTGGTGACGTCCTGCGCTGAGACGACGTCACGAGCACTCGTGTATTCACGCGGGAGTACGCATGGGCTCCCGTCAGCGGCTTAACTTAGCGGCCTTGCGTCTAGATTAGGTCCGGTTCAGAACCTTCAGGTCGGCTCAGACCCGTAACCACTCCAACGCCTGCTCATATCGAGCAATGACCTGCCGCTTGTCTTCCAGTACCACCGCCATGGCGCTGTTGCGGGACGAGCGGCCATCATCAGCGCGGTGCCGTCGGCGATGCGCAGCGCGCCGTACACCCAGGCCTTGTCTGGTCCTCGGGCATAGTACAGCGGCGCTTTGATCCGGCGGCCATCGGGCGACCAGGTTGGCCCGGGCGCGAAGGAGCGGGGAAGGATCGGCCCCGGCTCGTCGGTACACACCTCGACTGCGTCGGTGGGCGGATCGGTGTACAGGCCGACGATCATCGTTCTGACGGCGAACTCGGGGGGCTGATCGTCCGTCCTGCCCGACGGCCTTCCTGCGCTGGTGATCGCTGATGAGCCCGGTGACGCATAAGGCAGACAAGGCGCGGCCGCGCCCCACGACGGGTGGGCGCTGCGGCCGGGCGTGCAGGCTCGGTCATCCCATCAGTGGGCGCTGCATGAGCAGGGTGTCGATCCAGCGGTCGTGCTTGTAGCCGACGCCGGTCAGCCGACCTGCCTCAGCGAAGCCGAAGCGGCGGTGCAGTGCGGCGGAGGCGCCGTCGCCTGTGTCTGCAATGACGGCGATCATGTGGCGCATTCCGGCTTTGGCAGACTCCGTCAGGAGAGTGCCGAGCAATGCCTTGCCGAGCCCGCGTCCGAGGTGGCCGGGGGCGATGTAGATCGTGTCCTCGACGGTGTGCCGGTAGGCGGCTTTGGGACGCCAGGGACCGGCGTACGCGTAGCCGGCCACTTCGCCAGACAAGTCGGCGACGAGGAACGGCAGACCGCGTTCGGTGAGCTCTTCCAGCCAGCGCTGCCAGTCATCGAACGTGCGAGCCGTCTCGTCGAAGGTGGCCACGCTTTTGGTGACGTAGTGGGCGTTGATCTCGGTCACGACCTTCAAATCCTCGGATGCCGCAGCGCGGATGGTGGGCAGGCTTTCCACGAGAAGATCCTTTCTCTATAGAGAAAATCTATGCCATTATAGTGGAATGATCGACCTGGTCGCACTGGGGCAGCGTGTGCAGAAACTTAGGCATCAGCGCGGCATGACCCTTCAGCAGATGGCCGGCGCGGCCGACGTCAGCGTGAGCATGCTGTCCTCGGTCGAACGCGGCCATAAGGCGCCGACCGTGGTCGTGCTCGCCCGCATCGCCGATGGTCTCGGCGTGGCCCTCGCCGAACTGGTCGCCGCGCCGGAGGACCGCCGCGTCATCGTCCGCCGTGCCGCTGAGCAGGACACCGTCGAAGAGCCTGGCGGATGGCGCCGATCGATACTCACACCCGTAGTGCCCGGCGTGAACTTTGAGTGGATTCGTACCACCCTGCCCCCGGGCTGCGACGTCGGCCGGTTTCCGGCCTATGCTCAGGGCTCGCACGAGTACGTCGTGGTTGAGTCCGGCACGCTCCGGCTAGCCGTTGCGGATCAGACCGTCGAACTGAGCGAAGGAGACTCGGCCTACTTCGCCGCCGACGCCGAACACGGTTACGTCAACCCCGGCCTGGTCTCCTGCACGTACCATGTTGCCGCACTCATCATGCGTCCGCGCGTCGCCCGGTCGCACCCGTGACAAGGATCTGCCTAGCGCCGAATCTCAGGTCAAGCGGGCTCCCCAATCCGTTGAAGTGGAGGTCGGTACGGTGGATCCCGTCATCGCCGAGCAACTCGCCCGCCATTTCGACGACTCCTCACCGACTTGACCTACGCCGGCTCCCCACCCATGCCCGGCGCGCCTACCACGGCGACCTGATCGCCTTAGCCGCCGACCACGGCGAGGACATCGGTGCCCCCGTCTGCCGCGCCGGTTCGCGCGTTCCTGGCCGAGCTCATCGACCTGTCACCGGCCAGCCGTAAGCGCAAACGCGCCGCCGTCGCTTCCTTCGCCAAGTGGGCACGACCTCCTGCAGTCCAACCCGATGAACCGGATCGACCCCATCAAGGTGCCCAAAGAGCCCGCCGCGCCTGGCTGCGGCCGCCGAGTCGCCAGGTGCTGGCGGTGATCTGCTGACGGCGGCCGCGAAAGGACCTGCCGCAGGATCGGCTGCTATTCGAGAGGACCTATGTGTGTGGCGCCCGCGCCTCCGAAGTCTGTGAGCCTGTCGTGGAGGACCCCGACCTGCGCCTGGACGACGAACACGTCTGCATCCACGGCAAGGGCGCAGCGTACGTACCGTCCTGCTGGACGACCGCGGCTACGTCACCCTGTTCAAGCTCTACCTGGCCCGCGCCGGCTACCCAGCTGGGCCGCTGTTCCGCGCCTCCATCAACGGCTGCGGAGGACCCTGTCCTACGACGCCGCCCACCACCGCTGGCAGGGCTACCGCGCGCAGGCTGGCGTCGAGATCGACATCGATCAGCTGCGCCACGCCCATGCCACCGAACCTATCAACGCCGGCGTCTCCATCGAGGGCATCCGCGGCCACCGCCGTGTTCCTCACTTGCCGGATGTGCCCGCGCTCCATGAGCCCGCCCGAGTAGGACATCACCGTGGTGCCGGTCTGGAGCGTGCTCTCCCAGACGGTGTCCGGCCTACGGTGACACGTGACACTGCTAGGCAGGCTCATCTCGGCCGGAAGCGACTGGAGAAGAGAGGCGGATTGTCGTTGGACCGCGGCGTGAAGTGCGGCATTCCCTTGGTCGCGGCGCCGGAGGCATGGTAGATCGCCGTCATTTCGGCGAGGTCGTCGCGGCGTGCTCGGGAACCGGCGTTGAGGCGACCAGCTCGGGTGTGCCGCAGACCTTGAGCCAACCGGGTCGCGTGCCGTGTCGCCGGTGCGGGGAAAAGCCACAGGGCTGCTGAGCAGGATGACCTCGTCGGCCAGGTGGCTGGCGACGAGCAATGGGGTCTCGCACTCGACCACCATCCACGTCCCCGATTCCCGACGGGAGACTACCGGCAGGACTACCGGCCTTCGCCGTGTCCCGAAGCTCTTGTTACGGTACGGTGAGCGGTTCGGCATGGTACGCGCTGTGCAGCAGTTCCACGAAGGACGGCGCTTCGGGCAGCGGCACCGTGCCAATCCGGTGCACCGCGATGCCCGGCGTCCACGAGTTCATGACCACCCCGCCGGACAGGTCCGGCAGGTCGGTGGGCGTGATCTTCCGGACGAGCTGAGGGACCCCGAGGCGGTCCAGTTGCCTCCTGACGATGCCCATCATCGTGCCGCCCAACATCTCGGCCTCTGGCCACACCACAGCGGTGCCATCCCAGAAGGCCAGATTCCAGATCGTGGCCTCACTGAACCGGCCGGCGCGGTCAACGAAGGCAGCGTCGTGGAAGCCCTGGCTGACGGCCTGGCGCAGGTAGTACGTCTTCGCCACTTCGCCGACATGCTTGAGGGCCGCGAGCGTCCGCTCGTGCTCGACCACTGCCAGCGCCAGAGGTCCCGCCGGGCCGGACGAGGCAGGCCCGGTACGGATAAGCACGTCGAGTCCGAGGTCGTCCCCGGCAGCGGTGAACTCGCCGGCCGGTGAGTACACCGTCGCCGTCAGCGAGACATCAGCGGGGCCCGCCTCGATCGCGGCCCGCAGGTGGGAACGAACCCGGTCGTCGGGCAGCGCCTGACCGAACAGCACCATCGAAGCGCCGCGCAGGCGCTCCAGGTGGAGGTCGAGACCCCGGATCCGGCCCTCGCGCACCTGCGTCGCGGTGAAGTGGGCGTAGCCGGCGAACGCCAGCGGTGCCAGGTCTGCGGTGGTCGCCGGCCGGCCGTTGCGTTGCACGGTGAAAAAGGTCATGGTCACTCCAGTGGTAGAGGCCGCCGCGAGCGGAGGGACCACTCGCAGCAGGTATGTCAGAACAGGTTGAACAGGCGGTTCCGGCACCACCCATCACTGCTTCATCGCAGGGATGATGCGGTGATCGCGCTGGGCGGCCACGTTGTGCAGGTCAGCGGTCGCGATCACGCGCAGGGTGGGCAACTCGGCGGCGGCCTGCTCAGGGGTGAAGACGTTCAGCGGCCATCGGCCGACAGTCCCGCCCTGCAGGTGGGGATGATGGGATCCGGCACCGTAGAAGGCGTGCAGGCGGACGGCTGCGATGCCGGCCAGTCGCTGCTCGGGCCAGGACAACTCCCACAACGCTTCCAATCCCCGCTCGGCGGTGCGGCGCACGCCGGAGGCGGTGATCTGTCCGGTGCCCAGGAGCAGGGGGCCGTTCAGCTCCTCCAGCGCCTGCCAGGCGTACGGGTCCAGTAGCGGCACCGTACACAAGAAGAGCACGTCCTTACCCGGCCGGTCGCGCACGGTCGGGGCGGGGGCGTGGCCGTGAGTACGCTCGCGCAAGTCGGCGAAGTGCCGCATGAGCACAGCGACATGAGCGGGGACGCTCATCGCGGGATCGTGAATCCGAAGTCCTCCACAGCAGATTTCAAGACGAGCAGGAACATGGAGATTTTCATCATGATCGTCCCATCGTGGGTGGTGTCGGGATTGGACGTGTCCAGAATCAATGGTTGAGAATGTCCGCATCAAGACCGAGGTCGTCCAGGTTCGGTGAGCCTGGCTCACCGATGGGGGCGGGCGCGATGGAACGGCATGAGATCGAGACGTTCCTGACGCTGGCCGAGGAACTTCACTTCCGGCGCACCGCCGAACGGCTCGGGCTGGCCCAAGGCCGCGTCAGCCAGATCATCAAGAAGCTGGAACGCCGGATCGGCGCCTCCCTCTTCGACCGCACCAGCCGCCGCGTTGCGCTCACCCCGATCGGGCAGCAGCTCCACGACGGCCTGCTCCCCGCACACCGGCAGATCCAGCGGGTGGTCGACCAGGCACGCAGCGCCGCACGTGGCTTTACCGGCCCGATCCGGGTCGGCTTCTCCGCCTCGTGGTCAGGCGAGGCCGTCATCAAGGCCGCCGACCTCTTCCAAGATCGCCATCCCGACGCTGAGGTGCACATCAGGGAAGTGCAGCTCAACGACCCATTGGGACCGATGCGCGCCGACGAGGTCGATCTGCAGCTCACCGAGTTCCCCATTCGCGAGCCCGACATCACTGTCGGAGCCGTGGTGTTCACCGAACCGCGCGGGCTCATGGTCCCGGCGCGACATCCGTTCGCAGAACGCCTCTCAGTGTCGGTGGAGGACCTCACCCAGACCACGCTGATCCCCATGACCGGCGAGCACATCCCGCAGTACTGGCTGGACGCCATGTACCCCCGCCGGACCCCGTCCGGGCTCCCCATCCCGCACGGCCCGGGCGCCACTTACTGGCAGGAGACGCTCTCGCTGGTCGGTGCGGGCAAGGGCGTCTCACCCGCGTCTCTCCGGGCGGCGCAGTACTTCTCACATCCGGGCGTCGTGATGGTCCCCTTCCACGACGCGCCACCGATCGAGTACGGGCTGCTGTGGCGGGCCAGCCGCGAGACCGCCCGAGTCCGCGCGTTCGCCGAGATCATTCGCCAGGCCGCGGCGTCGGTCCAACCCGCCGCTTGCCCGCCCAAGCGACGATGAGCCGGAGCTGCTCGCTAGGAAGGGAGCCGGGCTCTGTTCGGGAGAATCACCGCTGAGCCGTGACGGGCCGGCCACAGCGGGGAATGCGGTCGACCGTCCCTCGGAGACGTCACAGGCCATCTCGATCAACTGTCCGTGCCGGCACCCTCCAACTCCTGCCGAAGGGTGCGCTGGACGTGCGCCATGGCCTCCAGGCTGGCGGGTTCGGCGAACCGGAGACCCAACTCGTCAGCGGAGACTTCCTCGACCCGTTCGTGCAACCACCACGGATGCCCCCTGTACATCACATACGCGAGCCACGCGCTCGCCGAAGGCGATCAGAGTCGGCTAGGGCGCCACTCGGGGCTGTGGCTGCCAAGAACTCGGCCGCCCTAGGCGACTTGCGGGGTATTCGTGGATCAGCCCGCCGAGGCGGTCATGTCGGATGACCTTGATATTGCCCTCGACCGGGTTGGGAAGGGCTCGCAGCAGAGCAGTCTGGCCCAGGGGCGATGTGGGCGGTGCTCATTGAAGTGGGTCTCGTAGGCAGCCAGTACGCATCGTAAGTGGCGAGCATTGACGGCGAGGAATCAACACTAAATACCAGTCCCACCTGCTCAATTCCTGCCTGGCTCAGACCGGACTCGCTCTCGACACCCCGGCAAGCAGGGCACCAACCCAGCGCATTTAACCGTTGTAACGCCACTATGCCGACGGCCTGGGCGACGCCTTGGATGCTCGGCCATAGATCCCTCCTTCTAGGACATCCATGCGAAATGCCAGCTCTGAGCAAGCGTAGGACTCTAGAGTTTCTGAACGGCGTCCACAACATCCCGATGATTCCGCAAGGACGCCCTAGCCATCACCGAAAGGAAGCACTTGTGTATCCGAAGAACAGTCGGATTAGTCATGGCCGGTGTGGCTCTGGCCTCCACCTGGCTGAAAGTCGGTGTCCCATCAGCCAGTGCGGTAGACCCCACGCGGCATCGGCTACTTCAGGGGCGGCGTCTAGGCCATCAACGGGGATGCCGCCGGGCATGGCATGATCGAGGTCAACTATTAACTCCGGCTCCGAAAGAGCTGCGCCTTACCTTACGGTACGGCAGTTTCGCCAACGCGGAGAACTGCACGACAGCGGCGATCAAGCCTTCCGGTGGCACTTCAGTAGAGGACCACGGATGGTGCGAGTTCTACGCTGGTCAGGTGTACACCAAGGCTCCGGGCAAATGCATCCACGTTTATGGCACGGTCGGCGGTGCAGGTCGCTGGCTGCGAAGCGTCCACCGGATGACCACTCGCTGTGCGTGAACCTGACCAAGCAAGCCACATCACAGCGCGATAGTCCAGTCATGCCCCAGGGCGGGCGACCCGCAGGAACGTATGCCGCGCTGTGTCAGGTCAGGCCCCAGACGTTGGCAGGGGTTTGAGTAACCGCTCCGTGCGTTGGTGGCTTCCAGTGAATTCCCCGCATCAAGGCCAGGATCGGCGTAGTTGTCGTCGGAGTCCAGCGCAACGCGATCAGTAGGGAGACGATTTCAGCCCGCCGACCGCAACCAGATCCATCACTCGACTCGCACCACTCTCTCGCCGAAACGAAGTGATACTGCGCCACGCGTCAGAGGTATTTATACACACGGACACAACCAAGAAGGACATTCATGTCTAGAAGCATCACAATGAGCGTCATCGTGGGATTTCTCGCCGCTGCCGGCCTTACCGTGGGCAGCGCCTCCGCGTCGCAGGCGGCTGCCAGCGTCTCGCCCGAGGCGGCCTGTGGCTCGGGGTACTCTCGGGTGAGCGACGGGACTCGCGAGATCAAGTCGGGCAGTGCCGTGTACGGCCGTGCCTACCTGCTTTACAACAACTCGACCGGCAAGAACTGCCTTGCTGTCATCAAGAGCGCCAACACTCGCGTGAGCACCTATGTTAAGGCCACCCTCACCGTCCAGGGATCGGGCGGCAAGAGCGTGTCCGGCAACGCCAAGTCCTACGTGACGGTCACTCGCTTGGCCACGGGCAAGTGCGTGATGTACTCCGGCGAGATCCACAACGTCGGAGGGACCAAAGCGGCGCGCGGCGGGCGTTCCTATTGGGGTAACTGCGGCTGACGCAACATAGAGTCCCATTGTTGTGGCGTCCGCACGGGATTGCTTGCAGGAGCTTCGGTGGGGTCTCACGTGAGTTGCCCTCTCTGCTTGACCCCTTCGAGGGGCGGGGCGATTAGGAACATCGCCCCGCCCCTCCAGTCATCGAGGGCCTGCTGCCTGGTGTTCCGGGTCCCGAGCGAACCGACAGCGCCACCAATGAGCCCGACAGGGAATCGATGGCAGGCCTCGGCAGAGTAGGTCTCGAAAGAGAACCGGCCAGGACTCTTCGACGAGCCGGCACCCTGGTCGCGGACGGAGTTCATCCTGGATGTGCTCGACCTGAAGGCGTTCTTGGCGCGCCGATTCAGTGCACGTCCGCCCGAAGTCCGCTACGTGAGGTACTTCCTGGCCACCCATCCGTGGACGAACAGTCACCGTAGTCGCCGAACTTGCCGCGAACGCCACTCAAGCCTTCCGGCTCCGGCAACGATGAGACTTTCACCGTTCGGGTAGCGCACATCGGGGAGCTGTTCACATCGAGGTCAGCAACGCGAGCGGGTCCGATCTGCCGCATGGACAGCTCCCACCAGAGGCCGGCGTCGCGATCGCTGGAGGTGTGGGGCCTGAATAAGCAGTCGTGTATGTGATCTGCAGATTCACAGCAACGCTGAATCCCCGACGTTTCGATTGAGTGATCGCCCATCCTATGTGACTGCCCGCTCAAGTGATGACAGCCAGCATCTGCACAACCGCGAGGGGCCGCAGGCCATCGCGTGGATCGACGTTTTCGAGCCTCATGGGTGGAACCTGGAGGAGGAAGGTTCAGCCGCCAAGTCCTCTCCGAGCTTCAGCAGGTGGGAGCGGCCATTGATCAGGGCTACCTGCGGCGCGATGTCAACCACTCCCGCTCCTGAGATGTGGGAATGTACGTCAGGTCGCCGTGCCGCCGAAACCAGGCAGGAGTATCTGCCAGGCCCTTGGTGAGGACCGAATCTTCCTCGACGCCCGCGGCTGCCAATTTGTTCACGTTGAGTGTCAGTTCCGCGTCACGGAATGGGAAGTAGTCACGTGGACGGACCGAAGTATCCGTGACCATCGCCAGCCGAGGCGCAACCTCCGCCACATGTCCCAAAATGTGCAGGTATTCGAGGAATGAGTAGGTGGTGTGCTCTCCCACGTTATACACATCCGGTACGAGTCGTCCCTCGCATGCGGTGACGACAATGCGCGCCAGCATCCTGGCGTCGACGAACTGGATGCGGGTGCTGCCGTCCCCTGGGACGAAAACTGGTCGGCCGGAGAGCATGCGTGCCCAGGGAAGCAGCTCCCGCTGCTCAGCGTTGCGAGGTCCGTAGACATAAGGGGGGCGCAGGATCGTCAGGGCACCAGGGGGAAGCGGTCACGCAGCAACGCTTCGCAGGCGGCTTTCGCCTCCCCGTAGCCGTCCCAGATCGCATCGCCATCAGCCCTATCCTTCTCCGAAAAGGGGGATCGGCGGACAGCTGATTGTGGACCGCAGCCGGGCTGATGTAGACATAGCGCAGGCTCTCCCGCTGTGGGAGCGCGCGAATCACATTTGAGATGTGCACAGGTTCGGTCCCCGACACATCCACGACGGCATCGTAGGAGGCGGCACCGAGTGCTTGACGCATCTGTACCGCGTCATTCCGGTCGGCGAACAACTGCATCAGCCTGCTGTCCCACAGCGGCTGAGTAGTCCGGTTGAGTACGAACACCTCGTGATCGCGCAACAAGACCTCGACGACGGTGCGGCCCACGAAACGGGTGCCACCCAGAACTAGAATTTTCATACCCGCTCAAATCTTGTCAATTCCGGGCCGGGCAGCGACATTACATGATACTTCCGGGCAAGAACATATCGAGGGCCGGAAGGCTTCAATGAAGGCAGGGAATCGTTGGCCTCGCGTTCGCTCGCGCACTGGGCGGAGCCTGAGTATCGTGCCGGATCATTGGCGGTCCATGGACATACCGTCGCCTTCCGCTATGCGTGAGCGCTTTTCATCCTGCGTAGCGGCCCTCTTCGATGAGTTGCAGGACGAGGATGGCCTGCACGATGGTGGTGGCGCGGTGCGGGCAGCAGCGCAGGCGGGTCAGGACTTTCCAGGTCTTCAAGGTGGCGACGGCGCGTTCGCCGCAGGCGCGGATGCGGGCGTGTGCGCGGTTGACCGAGCGCTGATGGCGTGACAGCGGTGGCCGCAGTCGATGGCCTTTGAACGGCGTGCGGATGCTGCCGCCTGCGCCTTGGTATCCCTTGTCGGCGAAGGTCTGTACGCCTGTGGTGGTCAGCGCGTCGATCAGGCCGGTGGCGCGTGCCGCGGTCAAGTCATGCGTGGCGCCGGGCATCGCAGGTGAGGCCCAGACGAGGCGGCCGGCCGGATCGGCCAGGACCTGCACGTTCACGCCGTGGCATCGGTGTTTGCCGGAGTAGTACGGCCGTTCGTCGGCCAGCCGGTCGATCGGGATCAGGGTGCCGTCCAGGATGGCGTAGGCCAGCCGGCCGGCGCGTAAGGCGGCGGCGTGCACATCGTCGGCGAGCATGGCGAGCAGGTCGGTCGCCTCACGGACGTAGCGCCAGGCGGTGCTGGTGCCGATGGCGAAGCCCGAGGCCAGACGCGCGTAGGTGTCGCCGTTGCGCAGATGGGCGAGCACGAGCAGGGCTTGCCGGGATGGGTCCAGGCGCCGCCACCGGCAGCGGCGCTCGGCACGCCGGGCGCGGATCAGTTCGGCCAGCCGGATCAGGGTGTGATTGGACAGCGGAATCGCGGCAGGGTAAGACAGCAACGAGGCTCTCCGGTAGAGGCATCGGATCTTGGTCGACTGCTGTCTTACCGAGAGCCTCTTCTCATGCCAACCCGTCCTCGCGCCGCCCCCGCTGACCAGCGCGATCAGGTTGGAAAAGCCTCCGTGTACATCTGCGCGATCCTCGCCCCCGCCGACAGCCTCGGCAACGACCGCCCCGGCGACCATGGACCACGAACGGCGGCGACGGCGGGGGAGTGGACGGTCGCGCGGTCGGCATGTGCCTGGGCGTCCACCAGTGTCATGCCAGATTTCCAGAGCGACGAACCCGCTGACCAGTTCGCGAGGCCGCGCGATCGCCTGATGCGACCGAGCGCGACACCCCGTCTCCACCTCGCCGGTACGGTCGCCAGAGGCCGGCGTGCTCCACAGGAGGTCATCGGCGACAAACCTACGCGGGGCCGGGATGGCGCCGGCCTCCTCATGTACGGGCCTCGTTCTGTTCAGACACAACCGGTGCCAAGTTTCTGTGGGAGAGCACCGCGGCGATCCCCACGAGCCACCCGAAGAAGATGCCGACTCCGATCCCCTCGGCGAAGAGCGGCGGGTAGTAGCCCCAGGAGATCTGCTCAACGTCTGGATCTGTTCCTACGGCGTTGAAGATCGCTTCGCGTAGCAACCCGACGCCACCACAAGCGAGCACCGCGCAGCTCCAGCCGAGGGCGAAGACACCCGCACCGGCGCGACGCGGCCGGACGGCGCGCAGCGCCGATCCCAGTGTCAGCACCACCAGCAGAACGTAGGCCGCCTGAAGCACGAACAGCCCAACAAGGTCCCAACCGCCCCACACCCACGTCCCCCTACCCGGATCGGTCATCCGCGAGTAACTGAGGGGATCGGGGAAGAAGGCCAGATCTTTGGGATGATCCAACACGAACAGCGTCAGCGTCAGCATGAGCAGCACGAGGGGAGCCGCGGCGATCGCGGCCGTCTTGTACGTCCTGCATGTTTTGCGACGGTCCGCCGCAGCGGGCGTAGCCTCGCGCAACGCCGTCAGGCGGTAGAGCGCGGCTGCCACGAGCGCACCCACCCACGCCCACAGGAGAATCCATACCGGCCCGAACTCTGCCAGGTTCAGGAACATGGCCTCCAGATAGCGGCTGGGTATTGCGTTCTGAAACGTGAAGAGGGGCACCCCCGCGCCTACGCCGAGCGCGGTGCAGCCCCAGCCGAGCAGTGCGACCCCGAAGGTGCCGCCCGTGGAACGTATGGCACGGAGGCCGAGCACCAGCGGCGTGAACACGCCGGCCACGGTTACGGCAAGCCCCAGCGCCGCCCACACAGACCCGGAGACGGCAACTCCCGGCGGAAATGCCTGCTGGGTGATGATGAGGAAGTACGGATACTCACTCGCGTGGATGAGATATCCGCGGAGGTCCTTGTACGAATGTTCATGCGACACCATCAGATTCAGCAGGACCTGGAGACAGGCCACCGCGATCGCCGTTGGGGCGGCGATCGCCATGGTCCGCCCCCAGCCGACGGGTAGCTCCTCCGGCTTCGCCGCACGTGGCGTGGGGTGGCCGGCCGAGGAGGGCTGGGGCTCAGGTGAGAGCATCGTGGCTCTCCTTTCACTTCTGTGAACGACGTCACGACCAACAGGTGAGCGGTCAGACCAGTCCGACGGTCGTCGGACACTGGCTGTGGACCATGGCGATCGCGCCAGGAGCCGGAGCAGCCGTAAGTAGCCGCAAGTACAGGTCCTCATCGATGTCTTCGATGAAGGGCACGGGCAGCCGATCCGAGACGGTGTCCGTAATGTCCCCAGAGCGCGGGACGCGGTCGCGACCACGGCGCTGAGATCGTTCGAGGCCTGGTCCTCGAACGCTTCCGCTTCGCCGGCGACCGTGCATTGGTACCCCAGCCCCGGCGGGCGGCGACTTCAGAGGCCCGCGACGAATCGAAGGCCCATCCGGGGGAGGCCTTCCCCTGTCAGCGATCGTCCGTCCTACGAACCGGATCGATGGCGACTCGGAAGACGTACCGCAACCACCGATACCGCGAACTCCGGACAAGCCCCTGCTCGCTGTGCTCGGCTCACACCAGTTTGCGCGCGTCCAGCACCACCAACCAGCGATCGGTCCCAGCCGGGTCACCGGGCATGGAGGTGACCACCACCCGTGTTCCCGCCGACCGACTCGGCCGATGCTCCCGACTCGACGCGCCGGCCCCGCATGTGCCCGCAGCGATTGCCGAGGGTCCAGCATCCGCCCTTCGGTGATGACGACCAGTTCTTCAGCCTGGCCGTGTGTCAAGTCACGGTCCCTCGGTCGCCGCTTGCTCGGGCGAGGCTTCCCGGTATCCGTCAGCTTCATGCGATCCGGTCGCGCTGCCCGAAGTAGCGCAAGCGGTCGCTCATCAGGTACGCCAGAAACTTCATGGCGTCGGGCTTGCCCGTCTTGTCTGTGCTGACGACCGTGACGATGAGGTAGCTCTTCGACCAGACTGGCAGCACTCTTCCGTAGTAGCCATGGATGTAGGAAGTTTTCCAGGTGAACGCCCGGTCGGTGCGGCGGCCCTGCAGGAGGCGTGTGGCGGTGCTCTTGGCGTCCTGCTCGGTGGGGAACGACGCCATGATCTGGAGGATCTTGACGTGTCCGCTCTTAGCCGAGTAGGCGAGCTGGACCGCCCGCTCGCAATCGTGGTCGGCCAGTACGCCCTCGGCGTCCAGGGGGTCGCACGATTCGTACGTCCACCCGGCGACCTTGCGCGCGCTGAACGTCGCGCTGTCTCGCGCATGGTCCCAATCCTGGAACTCCTCATGAACGAGCGGAGTGCTGGCGCCTCCCCGACCAGGGGTGGTCGGAGACGGCACGGGACTCGGTGGGGAGAGCGTCGCCAGAGCGGAGGGAGGGGTGGACGGTGGTGGTTGCATGGTCGGCGCGGTGCTCGGGAAGGCGGGCGCCAGGGCTTGACGTTGCTCGTTCACGTAGACGTATGCGCCGATCGCTCCGCCACCTAACAGCAGCACGACCACGCCTACGACCAGGGTGACGATCACTACCGTGTTGTTCCGCTTCTTCTTCTGGGGAGCGGGTGGCATGAGCGGGTAGGGGCCGGGCCCAAAGCGCTGCATCATGGGCGGGCGAGAGCCGGGCTGCCCGGCGCCTCAAGGGTTCTGAGATGGGGCATGCCGCTGGCCGCCCTCGCCTCATCCAGGCTGCCGAACGCCTTGCGCCACAGGCCGTAGCCGGTGAAGCGCCGCCGGACGAGCAAGTACTCCATGATCTGGCTCCGTACACTTTCTCATTGATGTCAACACTTGCCGGTCACGACTGTCTCGTCCTCCGTGGGCGGCGAAGTAGCAGGAATGCGACAAGCCAGCACAGTGAGGCCACGCCGAGCCCGATGCCGCCGAAGAACAGGTATTGGCCGTCAATCGGGGGATTGGTGCCTGGTTGATCGGTCGGCCCTCCGTCGAAGAAGTCCTTCCCGTTGTACGGCGCGGCTGCGGCTTCGGCGCCTTTCATCGAGCCGGCCGCCCGTACTGCGGCCGCCGCATTGACCAGTCCGAAGCCGAGGAAGATGGTGTATCCGTTCGGTGGTTTGCGCGCTGTGGTCGTGAGGATCTGACGGACCTGGCCGGGAGACAGGTCCGGATTACGCGACAACATCAGCGCCACGACGCCGGCGGTCAGCGCGCAAGCGGGCGAAGTCCCTTGGACGGGGCGCAGACCGCCCTTGATGTCGGCGCTGTAGATCTCCGTTCCGGGAGCGGCGACCGTGTTGTAGGCGTGTACCTGGGAGAACTGCGCTCTGCGGCCCTCACGCGACATGGCGGCCACCGCGATGATTCCCGGGTAGGCCGCTGGATAGGACACTGTGTTGTTCGCGTCGGTGTCCATGCGGTCGGTTGAGCCGCCGTTGCCCGCCGCGGCGATGAGGACTACTCCCTTGCCCAGAGCGTAGTTGACGGCGGCCGCCACATCGTGTTCGTAGTCGCGCAGGCCTTCCCACTCGTCCGAGCCGATGGACATGGAGACGATGTCGGCCCCCTGGTCAGCGGCGTACCTGATGGCCCGGGGCAGGGCCGTCACGGCTCTCATGGTCTGCGCGTCCGCCTTGCCTGTCTCGTAGAACTTGCGGATGGCTTCAATTTGCCGCTCCCGAGCCGGGTCCTCGTTCTCCCAGAGGGCTCGCACGGACAGGACGCGCGCCTCGGGCGCGACGGACAGCACGTTGTACGCCATGGCGGTGCCGTGCCCGCCCCAGTACGACTGGCCGGGCTTCGCGCCTCCGCCGATGAGGTCCGGGCCTTGAATGACGCGCCCCCGCAGTGCCGGATGCCGATCGACGACTCCGGTGTCGAGAACGGCGACCTTTACTCCCTTGCCCCGCGCACTGCGGTGCGCTTCGGGTACATCCATGACATCGGCCTCCCACCCGCGGGCACTTTCGGCCTGCACGGGGGCGGTCACGCCCAGGATGAGGGCGGCCGCGCACGCCATCGCGCTGCTTCTCATGGCGCGTCTCACGCCTGTGCCGCCCGGCTTTCGCGGACAAGCTGGGCGGCAACCTCTTGGGCCAGCCCCACCGCGGAGTAACCCCAGGGGGAGCGGTCCGCCCGCTGATCCCAGTCCCTCTTCCCCCACGGAAAGGGGAGTTTGCCGGCTTTGCGGCCGTCGGCGGGGCCCGCGGTCACTGCGACGAACACGGGCGTGTGGCGGTCGAGACAGAACGTGCCTCCGCTTCCTGCGCGCGCGGCGTCCTTCCATTGGGTGCCGCGGGCTGGCAGCGCGCGTACGCCGTAGTCGGCCTCGTTGCTCTGGGCCTCCTCCAGGATGTGCTCGAGCTCCTTCACGCCGTCGGTGTCCTTGAAGGTCACAATGGCGACGGTCGCGGCCGTTCCACCGCTGACGTCGAGGTAGGTGGCGCGGACCGCAGACCGGCAACCGTGTGCGGCGGCCAGCTCACCGAGTTGTCCACTCAGCGCTCTACCGCAGGCCGTCTCTTCAGAGACCGCCATCCGGCGCCAGCCCCGCCCATCCTGCGGCCGCCGCTCCCTCGCGTGCGCCTCCCGGATGCCCATCATGTCCGGGAACAACCTCTCGACCGGGACATTCCGCCACAGATTCGCTGAATACTCATGGTTGCGGACCACCTGTTTACTGTTGGCCATGGCCTTCAACGTGATCGCGCCGCCAGCCAACGCGGGCAGGCAGCCGAACGCGCCGATGAGCACGCCGGCAACGACTCTTGCTGGGCTGCGCATGGGCCGGGGGGACCGAGCCGGACGGAGCAGAGGCGTCCCTGCATGTTGCGGTCCGGGCGGATAGGCCATATCGAGGAACTCCTGCCACGTTACTTCCGGGAATCATTTTCGTTCGTCGACATGCATCGCGAGGCGACATCTGATCGCCTAGGAAATGGTTGGAAATGCTAGCCAAAGCCTCTGAGGTCCAGCCAGCGAGAAACAGGCCAGAAATCCCACTCTTCCAGCCAGCACGCCTTCATGCTTACTTCTGAACGTAGGTTCGGAGTTCGAGTCCCGACGCCTATCTTTCTGAATCTTCCGAGCCTTCCTCTGAATTCAGAGAGTGATCGCCCGCTCCCGGACTTGGACAGACACCGACCTACGCGCTGGCGGTGGCCGAATCCGTGGGCTTTCTGGCATTGCGCCGGAAAGCGTCCGACCTCAAGCTGTTCCCGTGTTCTTTCCGCCGTCTAATGACGTCTTGCGGAACAGCGTGAAGAGCGCGAGGAACAACGGTGGCGAGCGATTCCGCCCGAGGCTTCGAGGAGTTCGGTAGTGAAGCAGTGGATCATGAAGTGCACCGCAGCCCTAGCCGTATCGATGGCGTTCACGGCTGGCGCGCAGGTCGCACCTCAGAACCTGGCGCACGCCGCCGCCGGGTTTGTGGCTGTGCCCCAGGCGGGTAGTGCTGCCATCCCCCCGCTGGCGCATACGCTGCCGTTCAAGGGGCAGTACATGATCAAAAGAAACCACTGCGCCCCAGCCGCGGCGCAGATGATCCTGTCGACCTTCGGCATCAAGGTTGACCAGGCTACTCTGGCCAAGAAGATGGGGACCACCACCTCGGGCACCTCGTGGGAAGGTTCCATGAACACGCTCAACGCGTACGTCAAGCCCCGGGGCTACAAGTTCACTCTGGCCACGGATGTCACCAAGCGGCCGCTGACCCTGATGAGCCGCTTGTCCCACGACATTGGTGTCCTCCGCCGGGCAACCGATCTCGCGGTATGGCCGGAGAAGCTGCCCTGGAACAAGGGCAAGGAATTCCCCGGCAACACCGGTCACCTGATTGTTGCCTACGGCTACAACAGCGTGAAGGGCACGGTCACCATTTTCGACCCCTCGAAGCCGACCGGTGGCAGGCACACCATCGCCGTGACGACGCTCGCCGGCGCGTTCCAGACGGGCTTCGGCATGCGCGACATCTCGCGTCTCTGAACTTGAGCGGGCCGCCCGCTCGCGCACACCATGCGGGTGCCGACAGGTCAACCGGTCAGGTCAAGCCGCCGTCTGGTTCTCTCACGGGAGGCCGCCGGGTCAGGGAGTCGCCGGAATCTTCCGGGGAGGGCATGAGAGCGTCAGACGCCCGCCACACCGTGCTGTGCCCAGTTCGGACGTGCCCTCCCTCTCGGCGACGTGCCTCAGCCCGCCACGTCCGCCAGACGTTGGGAACAGTGGCCGTGCGACTGCACCCGCCATTTCTCCGCTCAGCCCGGCCTGGACGAGGCTGTCGTCCGTGAGCTGGCTTCGTTGCGTTCCTGGACGGCGCCACCGACGTGGTCTTCATCGGGCGGCCCAGCGTCGGCAAGACCATGATCGCCATCGGCCTGGCCGGGCACCGCACCCACTTCACCACCTGTGACGACCTCATCCGGCGCTTGAAGCGTGTCCTGGCCGAGCACCGCTTGGGATTGTCCTGAAGCCGGCAGAGTCACGGGCAGGAAAACTAGCCGAAGGGGATGCCGTCGAAGGTGCCCGACAGAGACGGGTGGGTGGAGAAGGCCGTCCAGATCAGCGTCACCTCGTGAGTGCGCCCGCCGTTCTCGGCGCGGAGCGTGGCGGTGGCGCGACCGTCCGGGGCGAGCTTGATTGGGCCGCTGACCCGCAGGTCGCGTACGAATTGAGCCTTGTCCAGGGTGATGTCCTGGTCGAAGGCGACCTGGCCGCCGCGCAGTCCCGGCTCGTGCTGCATCGTTGCGTACAGGTAGCCATTGGGGTTGCGGCGGGCGGTGGCGTCCGCCGCGGTAGCGAAGGTGGCCGCGAGGATCTGCCGCTGGACGGTGCTGAGGTTGTGGGCCGGTTGTGGCGGTACGTCTGCGATCTTCTGGGGGAAGGCGCCGATGGCGCGGTAGTTCTCGCCGGTGCATTTCTGGTCACGGACCTGCTTGGTGGTCAGGAAGGTACGCAGCGTGCCCCGTACGCAATCGCCCAACGGTCCTGGACGGAAGGACATCGCATGCCACCCGAACGGGACCCGGACGACAGTGGCGTTCGGGAAGGCCCGCAGCGAACGCTCCACTTCGGCGGGGCTGTTGCTGACGTCGAAATCCCCCGCCATCACCAAGACGGGCACCTTGGGCAGCGCCTGCCCAGGCGGGCGGGGCGGGCTGTGGCGTGGAGTCGGCCAGTTGATGCACCACTCCAGGCCGCTGACGCCGGTGGAGACAAGGTCCGCGATCTGATACGGCGCCAGCGGACGTACCTGTTTGTTGTACCGCTCGGCTTGTTCCTCACGTTCGGACGCCGAGGCCAGCCGGTCGAACGGGAAGGCGCCGTCGCCGCAGCGATAGGCCAGGTATCCGGCAGGATTCGGGTGGATGCCCGGCGGAGAGGTGTTGGGCCCCAATCGGGCTAGGCGACGCAGCGGAGCCGGGTCGCCGCGCAGGTAAGCGGCCGCGGCCGCGTTGATCTCTCGGCCGAGCACCGGCTCCTCCGGGATTCTCATCGTGAAGGTCCGATACAGCGTCACCTCCGGGTCCGGCCTTTCCCGCAGCCGGTTCACCAGCCGTGTCCAGGTGCCGGAGGCGCTGCCCGGCAAGGCGTCGCACGCCTTCGACTGCTCGCAGAGTTGATCGAGATAGTGGAGCTGGGAGCGATACTGCCAGCTCGCGTACCCGTTGGGCTCTACGACCGTGGTGCTGTCCAGGAACACCGCGTCCAGGCTGTGGGGGTACCGGGCCGCGTATGCCTGGGCGTACAGGGTGCCGTAGGAGTTGCCGAAGAAGCTGACCTTGCCCAGGCCGAGCGCTCGCCGTATCGCGTCGAGATCGTGTGACGCCTGGTCGGCGGTGAAGTAGGCGCCCTGCGATCCCACGCTTCTGGCACAGGCGGCGACGGTCTCGGGCTTGAAGAAATCGACCCCCTCACACGGCGGCGGCGAGGACTTCCCGAGCCCGCGCGGGTCCATGACCAGGAGATTCTTTCGCGTGAGCACGGGCCCGAGAGTCTTTTGTAGGTCGGGCACGGTTGGCAGAGCCGCCAGCGGCCCGCCACGATTGGCCACTACCGTCCCGTCGGCGTCCTTGGCCGGGATCCAAGTGAAGGCCACGGAGAGCCGTTTGGAGGAAGCATTCTCCCAGTCGAGGGGGACGTCGATGGTGCCGTCACAGGGGGTGCTCGCGTTCGCGCACTTATGCAGGCCGGTCGGAGGGGTCGGTGTGCCGGGCAGCAGAGCCGCGGTCAGTACGAGTCCCAGGGCTTTTGCGATCATGCCTCCAAGCTTGGTTTCCCGTGCTCAAGATTTCTTCGGCCTCTTGAAGGATTCCGTCTGGGAGCCTGCTCCCAGACGGAACCAGCGACCGTGAGATGATCTCGGCGCAACATCCCCTGGTGACGGCAAGGGCGGATCACGATGATTGAGCACGCTCGGCATCGGCATGGGTGCTTCTCGCCCTCCCGTTTGCAGGAGATGCAGGTAGACGGCCGAACGGGTCGCGAACAAACCCCGGTGGAGCCGTAGCGTCGACGACTGGGAGGCGGCCCTCAACGCGGTCGCCCAGGGCGTTCCAGACCTGCTGCTGCCTGAACGCGTGCCCCGCGGATCTCTGTGGGGAGCGAAGTGCAGCGCGGTCCGCACCGCGATGGTCGGCGAATGTCATCCGCCTGAAATTCGTAGATACGTCCGTATGGTGTTGGTTGTGGCGCATCCAGCACCGTCCGCAGTGGAAATCCACTTATCGGAGAGCCAGCGGGCTCAGCCGATCGGCATGTCAGCGGAGTCATCGCGGGTCGCGGTCCGGGCGAGGATCGTGCTGGCGTGTGCAGGGCCGGTTCGCTCGATCACCCAGCGGTGCCGTCCCAGGGGCTGGCTGGACTCCACACCCCGGCGGGCGATACTCGGGACGATGCCCCGGCCGCGCAAGAAGGTCCGCAGATGGGGATGGCCATAGCCCTTGTCGCCGTGGAATTTCGCCGGTCGCCGTCGCCGAGGCCCGCGGCGGGAGCGGATCGGCGGGATGCTGCGAACCAGCGGCTCCAGCGCCAGACTGTCATGGACGTTGGCAGCGCTGATCGCGACAGCCAGCGGTAGACCGGTCCGTTCGGTGATGAGGCGGATCTGCGACCTCTTCTTGACGCGATCGACAGGATTCGGACCTGTCAGCTCCCCCCTTTCATCGCCCGCACGCTGACCGAGTCAACCGCACCGCGACCAGTCCAGCCCACCCGCGCGCCAAGCTCGTCCAGCAAGATCCGGTACAGCTTGGCCCACACTCGCGCGGCGCTCCATTCGGTGAAGCGGCGGTGCACCGTCTGTCAGGAGGCGCCGAAGACCGGCGGCAACTGCCGCCAGGCGCACCCGGTGGTGGCCACGTACACGATGGCGGCCAGGATCACTCGATCCTCCACGCGGTGCCGTCCACCGCCCTGCGGCCGAGTCGGCGCCGGCGGTACCACTGGAGAAACACATCCACGTTCGATCCAACGATCAACACCCAAATGAGTCACGGTCTAAGGTCGCCGACGGCGGCGCACAGCAAACAGCCTCTTGATCGCCGAGCAAAAGCTGGTATTGACCGACTTTAGCCACTCGTTAGAGGGACTCGAATCCCAGTGTTTCAGCCACGGAAAGACGAGCGAAGTGCGGCCGGAGATCTTGTCCGGAACGGTGGGATGCTCGACCTTGCGCTCTGACGCTAATACGCAGCACGATCGGTGAAGCGGTCGATTCGTGTCGGCATGACTGTTGACGAACGTTATTGAAACAGAGCGCTCTCCGATCGGTCGTCAGCGGCGTGACTTTGATGATGAACGAGCGAGTTCTCCGTCCGCTTGTGTCATGGCGAGTTTCAGCTGACATTCGCTACCGTCGCCCGATCCAGGGCCATCGAGATTAGCCGTTGAATCTTTAGGAGTTCGATGTCTGCCACAGTTCTGCAGGAGCGGGTGCCGCTCAAGCGCTGGCTCGCCGTGATCGCCGTCGCCGTGGGCACATTCTGCGTTGTCACCGTTGAGCAGCTTCCCGTCGGCCTGCTCACTCCGATCGGTGGCGCGCTCGGCGTTTCCGAAGGGCTGGTCGGCCTGATGGTCACCCTTCCCGGACTGGTCGCCTCGGTGACAGCCCCTCTGCTCCCACCGGCCATCCGCGGGGCCGACAGGCGGACTGTCCTTCTCGTGCTGCTGTCGCTGATGGTGCTGGCCAACCTGCTGTCCACACTCGCACCGAACTTCGGTGTGCTGCTTGTCTCCCGCTTCCTCGTCGGTGTCGGCATCGGCGGCTTCTGGGCGCTGGCCGCTGGGATCGCGATTCGCATGGTCCCCGAGCGGTACGTGCCCAGGGCCACGTCGGTGGCGTTCGGCGGTGCCACCGCGGCCAACGTGATCGGTGTCCCTGCCGGAACGCTGCTCGGTGGGCTCACCGATTGGCGGGTCGCCTTCGGTGCCGTGGGTGCGCTTGGCCTTGCCGTTGTGATCGGGCTGTTCATGCTGCTGCCGAGAATGCCGGTGAGTGATCAGGTTCGGCTCTCCACCTTGGCTGGTCAGTTGCGCAATCCTGTGGTGCGAGCTGCGGTGATCACCACGTTTCTGTTGGTGAGCGGTCATTTCGCGGCCTTCACCTTCGTCGGTCCTGTTCTCCGCGACATCTCCAACGTGCCGGGGTCGCTGATCTCGCCACTGCTCCTGGTCTTTGGCGTGGCTGGGGTGATCGGCACCTTCGTCACCGGTTCCCTCGCGGGCCGTGACGTCCGGCGGACCGTGCTCGGGCTCAGTGTCGTGCTCGCGGTGACTCTGCTGACGTTCCCGGTGGTGGGTACGGCTCCCGCCACCGGCGTCGCGCTGCTGATTTTGTGGGGCCTTGCCTACGGCGGCGTGCCGGTGGCCGTACAGACCTGGATTCTGAAGGGGGCGCCCGACCACGCCGAGGCGGCCACTGCGCTCAATACGTCACTGTTCAACCTTGCCATCGCGCTTGGGGCGCTGATCGGTGGACGACTCATGGACGGCGTCGCGGTCACCGGTGTGCTGTGGGTCGGAGCCGCCCTCTTCCTGATGACGATCCTAGTTGTCAGCCGGACCGGGCGACGGGCGCAATGACCGCGGCCGGATCGCTGGCCATCCGGCTCGGCGGGCAGAATGACGGCCGACGGCTACTACGCTGCGATCACTGGTACACCGCAGGTCACTGCGTTCGTTCTGCGGCGCGATCAGCAGCGGCGACCTCAGAGTTCCGCGACACCTGAGACAATCGCAGTCGTCAGCGGCCGGCCCGGCGGCCGGCCGAGAGAACGGTCGAGTGGTTCGCTTGCCGGGTTATCTTCTGCGATTGACGGTTCCGACATTCCGCTACGCCGAAGAGACGGGTGCAATCGGCTCCATCGACCTCCGTTGAATTATCGCGGAAATCACGCTGGCCAAATCAGTGGGATCTCTGGCCCTCAACTCACTGGTCACGTCCTCAAGGAACGCCTAATATTAGAAAATATCGATGGTCAGGTGCCGCACGGTGAATTGCATCGATGAATCGATAAAGATCTCAGGGATGGCGTCAGATCATGTATTTTCTGCTCGTCCGGCGGTGGTTTGCCTACTAAGTCGCCTGGCGCAAGGCTTTTGACAGGTTGGAGGGGACAAAGGCGGCTGGCGAAGATGCGTACGATCCTGGTCGGCGTCAATGCCGAAGAGGTTGAGGTCGTCGTGCTGTTGAATGTGCTGACGTTGAAGCGACGCGACGACACTTCGCCTTCGAGGCACTCCAGGACACGCAGCAGTGCGTCGGCGTTGTGTCAGGGAGCCGCAGGATTATTCGGTTGCTTCCCCCGATGAGCGGTGTCGCCGTCCACGAGTGCCGGAGTAGCTTGCCGGATTATTGCCGGGGTGCCGGTCTTTCACCTTCGTTAAGCAAATAGTAGATGGCCAGCATATGTTGAGCAGCGTTCGTTCCGGCAGGAATCGACCAACGGGCTGGCCTTCCATTCGAGGAGGCTGTCGTGGTCGACATCTCAAACTCTAACGGCGCGCATTCCGCGGACGTCCTGGTTGTCGGCGCCGGCCCTACCGGCCTGCTGCTCGCCGGAGACCTCGCCGAAGCAGGCTTGTCGGTGATTCTTGTCGAGGCCCGTCCACGCAAGATCAGCAACCTGTCCCGCGCTCTGGTCGTTCACGCCCGTGTCCTGGAGCAGTTCGACGCCCGTGGGATCGCGGACGAGGTGGTCAAGTTGGGACACCCCATCGATCGGCTGGCACTGTTCGAACGGGGTGAACTCAACCCCTCCCGGCTGCCCAGCCGATACCCGTTCGTCCTGTTTCTCCCGCAATACGAAGTGGAACGCGTGCTGGAACGGCGGGCCCGTGAAGCTGGAGTCACCTTCGTCCACAGCACCAAGGTCGTAGGCATTGACCAGGACGGGAACCGTGTCACTGCCTACGTGGTCGCCGGCAAGGACGCCGATCCGGGTGGGCCGTCCGCCAAGTTCCACGCTTCTTACCTGGTCGGCACTGACGGGGTGCACAGCACCGTCCGCTCAGCGCTCGGACTACCATTCCCCGGGAAGTCCGTTCTCAGCTCATTGATCCTCGCCGACCTCAAGCTCGACCGGAAACCGGATCGGCCGTTCACCGTCAACGCCGTGCCGGACGGATTCGCGCTGCTCACCGAGATGGGCGATGACACCTACCGGCTGACCGGCTGGAATCGGCACCACCAGCTACCCGACGACGCACCACTCGATGCCGAAGAGATCAGGGAACTGCTGCAGCTCAATTTCGGCACCGACTACGGCATCACCGACATTCGCTGGAAGTCGCGCTTCCACAGCGACGAACGACAGGCGCCCGCGTACCGCGTCGGCCGGGTCTTCCTGGCCGGTGACGCCGCGCACGTGCACTCGCCGGCAGGAGCCATGGGCATGAACACCGGCCTGCAGGACGCCGCCAACCTCAGCTGGAAACTCGTGGCCGTACTCCGCGACGGAGCAGACGACCACCTCCTGGACACCTACCAAACCGAACGGCACGCCGTCGGCAAGATCGTCCTGCGGATGAGCGGACTCCTCGTCCGCGCCGCACTGCTCCACGGGATCACCGCCCGGCTGCTACGTGCCACCGCAGGAACCATCCTCAGCAACGTACGCCCACTGGCCGACAAGGCGGCCGCCATGATCTCCGGCATCGGCATCTCCTACCAAGCCCCACATGGCGCCCACACACTGACTGGGAAGCGCGCCCCTGACGTCCAACTGGCAGAGGGGCGCCTGAACGAACTGCAACGCGGCGGGAGATTCGTGCTGATCACCCCCGCTGACCAGAACACGGACGTGCCTGTCCCCGACCATGTGCTGCAAGCACACTGGACCGGCGAGCGCCGTACCACCGCACTCATCCGCCCCGACGGCTACTTCTGCTGGGCAACAGAGAAGCACGATGACGCGAACGCTCTCCGCGCCGCACTGACCACCTGGGCGGGCGCACTCCGCGAGCGCGCGTGACCCGCAATCTTCTGCTAATTAGATGCCCGCTGGAGGGGTGGACCATGCTCGGGGCCTCTCCAGTGGGTACGGTCAAACGCCTCGATAGGCGGAGGAGCAGGCGACAAAGGAGATGCTGGGATCGCCGGGCGATGGCGATATGGTTCCGGCAAGCGCCGTCACAGTCGCGAACGCGACCGCAGCCTCTTTTTTATTTGCGCATAAATACTCCTGATGGACCTTCGTTCGGTGCAGCGTATTGGCCTGAAGATCTACCTGCCGACGGGATAGCCGTTGATGTCCGCACACAAAGGGATGCGCGCCAATCGTTGGCCCCCAATTGGTGAAATGGTTCTAGTGTACCGAGCATTTCGCGGGTCAATCAGCGGGGCGGGACCGTACCCCGAGCGGCCAAGCCTGTTGCATCCAAGCTTGATGGCGGAAACTGAAAAAGGTGGCCGAAAGTGAGGGATCGTTGGCCTTGCAAGCGGTCGTACACTTGGCGGTGTCTGAGTATTGTGATGAATTATTGGCGGCAAATGGCGGAATATCATCGTTCTCTGCCATGTGAGTGTATCGACGCGACATCGCTCTTCCGGGTGAAGTGTAAGCAGGAAAACATAAAGAAGCCGCTATTCATGACCCCTCGCGGCGACGAATCGGCCTCCGGCATCCTGATCGTCCCGGGTAATGCGGTTTCGCTGGAAGGTGTTTATCCGTCGCGCTCGCCACCACGCTGGTCGCCGTCAGGGTGGTGAGCCCAGGCTGGGGGATGGCCGGGCCCGCTCACCGTTCAACAACTAAGGAGAGATTCAGTTGGAACCCGTGAAGCTATCCGTGATCTACTACAGCGCGACCGGTAACGTGCACACGCTCGCCACCACGCTGGCGGAAGGAGCGCGGAAGGCTGGCGCCGACGTACGCCTGCGCAAGGTCGCCGAACTGGCGCCGCCACAGGCCATCGCGAGCAACCAACAATGGGCCCAGCATGCAGAGAGCACGCGCGAGATGGCCGAGGCGAGCATAGACGACCTGTTGTGGGCCGACGCTGTGCTGCTGGGCACACCCACCAGGTACGGGACCATGGCCAGCCAGCTCAAGCAGTTCATCGACACGACCGGACCCGCATGGCAACAGGGACTGCTGGCCGACAAGGTCTACGGCGCCTTCGGCTCGGCGGCCACAGCGCACGGCGGTCACGAGAGCACACTGCTGTCCCTGCATACGATCTTCTACCACTGGGGTGGGATCATCGTCCCGCCGGGATACACCGACCTCGTGCAATTCCAGGTTGGCACGCCCTACGGCACCACCCATCTCGATGGCAAGGGCGAGCCGGGCGAGCTTACGCTCGAGAGCGGCCGCTACCAGGCGCAGCGCGTCGTCGAGACCGCCGCGGCGCTCAGGGCCGGCCGAAGCCGGTAAGACGCTTCCCGCCGAAATCGGAACGAGCCTGACAACAAGAGTTTGATCGGTCCGGCGTCCTGACCAACGCGGAACGTGAAGTTGAGGCCGCGTTGTGGATGGCCAGTGGCGCTGACTGCATAGCTCGCCAGGGCGGCCATGACGCGGACGAGGTGTCACAGGTACGTCTCATAGAGGCGTACCTGTGACTGGCGAGGCCGAAGAAGTGCTAACAGTCCTGGGCGTATCGCCATCCGGCGGACTCCCTGGTGGATCGTGGTCGCCAGCAGGTGAGCCTCTCGGCTCCTGGATGTCGAGTCCTGATGAAGGATTGTGTCCCTGCTGGATGGTTGGCGGCGTGGACGTGTTGAATGTGGCCGTCCAGCTCGATGCGAGGACTCATGCCAACAATCAGGTTCGGCGTCGCGCAATGCGCCGCAAGATCCGTCCTACCATCCCGACCAATGCGCCACGCCGAGGGAGTCACGCTGCGACACTCGGCGGGCCCCTCCACTGTCTTGAACCCGACTTTCCAGGACCACGGTGTTCAGGCCAGCCCCTTCCCACACCAGGTGATGAAGGATCCGGCGAGTCGTGCGGTCGGTGAAGGGCGGGGGCAGACTCGCCGTCGACACTCTTGGCCGGAGCGCGGGCCCGCGCGAAAGACGGGCCGGATCCCTGCGTTGACGGGGGAGGAGCTCACAGCGTCCGGACGTCTGGGGCGGTCGGCAGCTGTCGCTTGTGCTCGGTGAGCCCATAGCGGTGGACGATGACCTCGAAAGCGGCCTCACCAACCGGCTTGCCTTCCAGAAGGTCGTCGATGTCGTCGTAAGTGACGCCGAGGGCTTCCTCATCGGGCCTGCCCGGGTTCAGTGTCTCCAGGTCTGCAGTCGGGGCCTTGTGGATCAGTGCGGGCGGCGCACCGAGTGCCTGCGACATGGCCCGTACGCGGCGCTTGGTGAGGCCGGTGAGCGGGACCACGTCGGCCGCGCCATCGCCGAACTTGGTGAAGAAGCCAGAGACCGCCTCGGCAGCATGATCGGTACCCACCACCAGGCCGTCGTACGCTCCCGCCACCGCATATTGAGCGATCATGCGTTGTCGGGCCTTCATGTTGCCGTGCAGGAAGTCCTGCTGGAGTGCGTCCCGGAATGCCATGCCGCTGGCTAGCACCGCATTTAGTGCGGCGTCACTGGCAGGCTGCACATCCACGGTCAGCACTCGGTCGGGCTGGATGAACTCGAGCGCCAGCTGCGCATCCTTCTCATCAGCCTGAGCTCCGTACGGTAGTCGCATCGCGAAGAACGTCGCTTCCCGCCCGGCATCACGGACCCGCTCGACCGCAAGTTGACACAGCCGGCCCGCGGTCATGGAGTCCACACCGCCGCTGATGCCCAGGACCAGCGAGCGCCGCCTCGTGGAGAGCAACTGGTCGCTGAGGAAGGCCACACGGCGCTCAATCTCCTGCCACACATCAAAGGACGCGCTCACCTGGAGATCTCGAGCGATCTCCTGCTGCAGGGACAAAGAATTCTGGTCGGTCACGATTGCTCCTCGGTCTGGACTCGTGGGCCTGGTCGGCATGCGCCGCTGCCGCGCGACAACGGGCTTAACTGCATCGACAGCCCTGGTCAAGTGGGGTGGTCCCGTCCGCGCCTGGTTCGACGCGTCCATTATCGACGGCTCGCAGCAACGCCGGCCGTCATCTGCACCTGATCACGCGAACGGTGCCGCAACCGCCGACTTGTGCCTGGGAGAGTGAGTCCCGCCTTCAGCCGGGGACGAGAGCTCGAGGACACTGGGTTGATGAGCCCAACAAGAGCACCGCGGACGTTCTCACGGGTTCGGGCATCGTCTTCCTCCTTTCGTGGAAGCGGCGGGTGGACGATCGGCAGGGTTTCTGTACCAGGTCAGGGCCAGCATGCTAGCGGCGGCCATCGCTGCGGCGAGCACGACGGCTATGCGCATTCCCTGGAGACCGTAGCCGCCGAAGGACCAGACGCATGTCGCGAGCGCCGGGCCCAAGGCCACGCCGAGCTGGCGGGCGAGGCTTGTCGTTGCGGCGGCGGTGCCGAGCAGGTGCCGCGGGGTATTGGTCATGGCCATGGCCTGGTTGGGCCCGGCGAACAACCCGGCACCCGCTCCAGCGACGGCCAGCCTCCAGGCCAGGTCGGCAGGACCCCAGCCCGTTCCCATCGGGATGATCAGCACCAGACCGATGGTCACCGTCACTGTCCCGATCTGGGCCACGCGCCGGGCGTCCCAGCGGTCGGCGAGAATCCCAGCGGCCAGTCCGGTCAGCATCATCGCTGTGGGAAAGGCGAGCATCGCCAGGCCTGTCTGGGTGGGCAGGACGGCCGCGACACCCTGTAGGTAGAACGGGATCACGAACAGCGCGGCCATGACCGCTGTCATCTCCGCGAGCAGTGCAAGGTGCGGGGCGGCGACGCGCTGAGCGCGCAGCAGGTCGATGACTGGGCGACTGCCCGGCAGCCGACGCCACATCAGCATGAACGGCACGGCGACCACCGCCAGCACGATCCACCCCGCGCCTTCGCCCGCGGCGAGTGACAGGGCGAGCATCACCGCCACAGCGGCGGCGCCGAGCAGCCCGGCCTCAAGGGCCCAAGCGCGATCGGGCAGGCGCGGCCGGCCGCCCGGCGGTAGCTGTGCCACGCCGATTGCGATCACGAGAACGCTCACCGGCACGTTGAGATAGAAGATCCAGGGCCATCCCAGAGCTTCGATCAGCAGGCCGCCGAGCACCGGCCCGCTCATCCCGCCCAGCGAGCCAAGGATGAGCACCAGGGACATCGCCCGGCCGCGGGCCTCGTCGCGTACCGCGATTGTGGCCAGCAGCGAGATCAGGGTGAGCAGGACAGCGCCGAACGTGCCCTGTACGGCACGAGCAGCGATCAGCCAGGCGATGTCAGGGGCGAGCCCGACCAGAATGCTTGCGCATCCGAAGCCGGAGATGGACAACACCAGAGCGGTACGGGCCGCCGCCCCATCAAGCCAGCGGCCGCTCGGCACGGTGAGCGCGATAAGGGGCAGTGCGTACCCCAGCACCGCCCACTGCGCGAGGCCCGGACCGATGCCGAGATCGCGCTGAATAGTAGGAAGCGCGACGTTGATGGCCGTAGCGTCGAGCTGTGCCATGAACACGGCCACCCCGCTCGCACCCACGAGCAACCAACGATTCCGCATGCCCTCCATCCTGAATCCACCCCACAAAACTTCACGACGTATGCGGCTCGGAAAGTACACAGCATGACAGTTTCGCACAAGGGGAAATCGCAGAGGCTGGCTCGAATGGCCGAAAGCGAGGGGACTCTGGCCGCATATCTATCGCGTCGTCGTCGGAGGCTTGAAATATTGTGTCGAGCTGTTGCCGCTGGCCGGCGGTGAATTACTCCGTCTGATACCAGCATCCCTCACGAGACATGAGGAGAACATGACGAGGAAACCGTGGCGCCGAGGGGCTGCCCACGGATCAGTGGCGCGGGAATAGAGAGCGAGTCCCAGAACGGCCGTCGATGGCGCCAGGAATATGCCGAACCCTCACATGCGAACGGGGTATTTCGCTGTCACATTGACAGGCCGAACCTATGGCTCAGCATTTGCAAAGGGCTGGCGTCGGCCGACAATTTCATGCGGCAAACTGCAGTCGATCAGTGGCCCTCGCCTGAAGCCGGGTGCACGAAGGTCGACTCGTAGAGCGCCAGCAGATGCTCCTCGACCTGCTCCTGGGGCCAGTCGCGTTCGGTCATGATCCGGTCGAACAGGTCCGTCGAGATCAGGCTCCAAAGCATGTCGGCCGCCGTGTCGGCGGTCCAGGGCGCCGCGAGCCGGCCCTCCTCCGCCAGTCGGCCAGCGATCCGCCGACAGTTGTCCAGCTGGGCGGCGGCGACCGTGCGTTTGTGTCTGGCGGCGTCAGCATCAGAGGGATCGACGCGCGCCAACGCGTGATTCATCACGGTCAGGCGCGGGTGATACCGAGCCAGGTGGCGCACCCACTCCCGCAGAGCCTCCACCGAGTTGGTGGCCTCCCAGACTCTCGCCAGCGATTCGGCCAGGCCCTCGCGGTCCGCCACGTATCCGAACAGCGCTGTGACCAAGTCGGTGCGCGAGCGGAAGTGCAAGTAGACCGCTCGTCGCGAGACGCCGGCTCGGGCGGCGACCTCGGCCATGGTCAGGGCCTCGAAGCCGTCGCACTCAAGGATCTCCCGGGTCGCAGCGAGCAGGGCGTCGCGCGTGCGTCGGCTGCGCGCATTGTGCGGGTCTTCGATCGCCGGCGCCATGGCCACCTCTGTTCGCGAATTACTCATCGCGTGTAGTTTACTAACTGCACATGGTGTGAAGTTCGGGGGTGGGTGGTGAACGGTGTCATCGACGTGTCCGGCGTTGCCGGTGGTGAGCGGGGGGTGCTGTTCGTGGTGTATGACGGGGTTCAGTTGATGGATGTGGCCGGGCCGGCGGATGCGTTCGCCAGTGCCGCGCGGATGGCGGGTGGCGGGTATCGGGTATGGCTGGCCTCGGCCGGGGGGCGGGATGTGCGGACCTCGTGCGGGATGCGCATGGGGGTGGATGTGGATGTGGCGGATGTCGCGGGTCCGGTGGACACGCTCATGGTGGCCGGGGGGCTGAGCCGTCGGCAGGCGATGCTGGAGCGTGAGCTGGTCGGGCATGTCCGGCGTCTGTCGCATCGGGCCAGGCGGGTGGGGGCGATGTGCACCGGCGCGTTCGTGCTGGCCGAGGGCGGCCTGCTGGACGGCCATCACGTCACCACGCACTGGCGATTTCGCGAGGAGTTGGCCGCGGCCTACCCCGCCGTGACGGTCGAGGCCGATGCGATCTTCGTGCAGGATCCGCCGATCGTGACCGCGGCGGGCGTGAGCGCCGGGGTGGATCTGGCCTTGTCTCTCATCGAGCAGGACCACGGAGCGGAACTGGCGCGGCAGGTGGCCCGGTGGCTGGTGGTGTTCATGCAACGGCCGGGCGGCCAGTCCCAGTTCAGCGTCTGGCAGCAGACCCAGACGGTACGCAACCAGGCGCTACGCCGGCTGCTGTGCGACATCGCCGCCGACCCCGCCGCCGACCACACGGTGCCTGCCATGGCCGCCCGCCTGTCCACCAGCACCCGCAACTTCACCCGGATCTTCAGCCGCGAAGTCGGTCTCAGCCCCGGCAAGTACGTCGAACGCGCCCGCGTCGAAGCCGCCCGCCTGCTCCTGGAAACCACCACCGAAGGCCTGGAAGTCGTGGCCCGCCACAGCGGATTCGGCACCGCCGAAACCATGCGCCGCGCCTTCATGCGCCAACTCGGTATCCCACCCAGCACCCACCGCCAACGCTCCCGGTAAAGCTGACGTAGCCCCGGAGTAACCAGCGGCCAGCTGGCGCAGCTGACCTGACTAGCGTCGAATGGCCTGCCGCTCGACATTGAGGGTCCTGGTATGTCATTCAAAGGGATAGCGGCCTGCGAGATGTGACCTAATGCGTGGGATGTTTGGCCTTGATTCCGGTCGCCAAATTACTTGACGTCTGAGTATCCTCTCGGCCAATTGCTGGGAGGGGGTCATATTTCCACCCTTTGGTCGGCGTGTAGAAGACCATGGGCAACATCCGCCTCATCATAAAGTGGAAGGAAATCTCGTGAAGAAACTGCGAGCGGCAGTCCTCGTTGCGGTGGCCAGCATGACCGGTGCTGTCCTGTCGGCCACGCCGGCTACCGCGGCACCGAGTCCGGCGAGCATCTGCGGCTCCGGGTATGGTGTGATCGACTCGGCGGCTAGCACATACGTAAGGCTCTATCTGCTCTACAGCCGAACCAGTGGCAAGAATTGTGCCGTTGCCATCCATCTCGGATCGGCCTACGGCCCCAGTCACAAGATCAGCATCGTCGGAATAGAGAACAAATCCGGGAGAATCGACACCGACGGTGGTCCCGGGTCGTTGTACTCGAAATACGCTGGACCCGTCTACGTGTCAGGCAAAGGCCAGTGCGTGAGGGCTTGGGCGGCCCTCGAATACAAGGGCGCCTCACGCAGGGCCAGCATCCCGTGGGGTCACTGCAGCTGATCTGCCGCCCTGCGACCGGAAGAGTGGGTTCTCAGAGACGGGCGTGGCGCCACGTTCGCCGATGGGCTCTGCCCCTGTTTGGGCAGGGCCCGCTTCACATCAGGCGGTGGGCTTCCGGCAGCCAGCCGACGATCACGCCATGACCAAAGCGGCGAGTCGTCGTGATCCCCCAGCACGCGAAGGTCGCAAGATTCTCATTTAAGGTGCTGGCGCCGCTGCCGCGCTGGCCAAGGGTCACAGGCGACCGCGAGTCTCAGCAGCCGCTGGTGATTTCGGTAAGTGTGCCGCGGTCGGCTCCTCAACGTTACGGCGGGTTCATCGTTCTTTCCGGCTCTGCGTGGGCCGGGGCATTGAGCGAATGGAACTTCGGCTGAGAGGAAACTTCAGGATGACACTATCTGACACCGTTGGTCGTTGGTGGTGGACCAGTGTCCTGTTGCAGAGCATCCGATGGACAGGACGGCACCTGATACGCCTTGCGGCGCCCGCCCTCCTAGCGTCGTTACCGGCGGCCATCGTGCTGTACCTCGCGGCCATGCTCCTGGTCGAGGATGCGGGCAGCTTGGTCAACGGGCAGTTCGCACTGCTGTCCGCGCCTCCTGTGCCGTTGGTGGGCTGGACGGTCGCGATGGTGCTCATCTCGATGCTCACGCACGCCGTGGTGCTACCCGCGACGGTACTGATGGCGGCGAGTCTGATGCTCGGCCGCTCCCTGTCGCCGTCCGTCGTGCTGCGGACCGCGCTAAGGCGCGCGCCTGCCACGCTCGCGGCCGGTTCGATCATGCTGCTCGGAACGGCAGCGATCGTGGCCGCCGGGCTCGGCGTGGTGTGGGTGACTGCTCAGTTATGGTTGTCGATCCTCGTCATGGTGGGGTTGGCGGCGCTCGGGGCGCCGTTTCTCCTGGCTGTACCGGCCGTGATATTGGAAGGGTATTCGGGATGGCGGGCGCTCGGCCGCGGTTATTGCCTGCCCGGCGACCGACTGGGGTACGCCACGGTCACGCTGGTCGTGGGCGTGCTGGGGGTGCCCGTGCTGGGGGTGCCCGTGCTGGCCTGGCAGGGACTGGACCAACTCGTGCCGCTGTTGCCCGACTCGATCGTGGCGGCCGTCACGGGTGTGGGATACGGCATGGCGGGCGTGCTGGCCACTGTCTTCCAGGCGGTCGTGCTGGCTAGCACCTTCCTGTTCTTGCCATACGAGCGCGAGCAGGAAAGGCTGTCCGAGAAGGTCTTGCGCCTGCTGCCCGACGGCCGTCCTGTTCCCGCCAGGCCTGTCCGGGTGGTCGTGGCGCTGGCGCTGCCGGGTCTGCTGTACGGTGGCATCGCCCTGACGAACCCGCTCGGCTGGGTGGAGATCTCCGAGACGAACGTGACCGAGGGATGGACGCGCGAGTCACGGGGCTCGGACGGCAGCGGCGACGCACCCTCGCTGTCCGCCGTCGACCTGCGCGCCATATACCCCGGCGCCGACCAGCCGCTCATGGTCATGGACAGCGTGTACAGCTCGCCCAGGCTACTTGTCTGCGTGGACGCCGCCTGTCGGGATGCCTCTTTGGTGTGGGCAAGGCGGGAGCGCGCCCGGGCGGATCCCGTTGATGCCAGCGTCCAGCTGGCTGACGGCCGCCTGGTCCTGACCACGTGGCTTGAGGACCCCAAGGTCCAGCACAGCCGCCTGGGGAACGCCGTCCGGCTCGGCCTGCTGATCTGCGACGGTAACGGGTGCCTGGTTCCGGCAGGGGGCAAACCGCTGTCCGAGCCCACCTTTCACCCATCTGGCAGCTCCGTGGCCCTTGCCGTACGCCCGAACGGCGGCCTGATCGTCGTGGAGACGCGCAAAAACGAGGGCCCGGCGGGCCAACCCGACCCCGAGTCGGAGACGGTTTCCTTCACATTCTGCGACGATCCGGCTTGTTCGCGACCCGAGCGGAGGATCTCCGCCGAACTCGAGTCGGTCTTCGACAACGGCAATTATCGCAGCTTGGCGGTGGCGGTCGGGGCGGATGACCGTCCGGTGGCCGCGCGGCTCAACTCCGAGAACGGTGCCCTGTCCATGATCACATGCGCTGATGCGGCCTGCACGAGGTCGCGCGTGACGACGGCCCAGCACGGCCGGGACATGGACCCCATGTACCAGAGCCGTGAACGCGGGGGTGTGTCCATGGCCATGCGTGCCGACGGGCGCCCGATCATCGTCCACCGCGACATCGGGGACGGCTCGGTCCAACTGCTCGACTGCCGCGACCGTGGCTGCGCCCAAATCGATCCGATCGCGCTGGCGGGCCCGTCTCACGCCAGCACGCTTCCCGCCGTGGTGACCGACGCCGTCGGGCGGGTGCTGGTGGCCTACCAGGACCCCGCCGCCCGCCAGATCATGCTGGCCGCCTGTTCCGACGGTCGGTGCGACAGCGCCGCCGTGGGCAGGATCCGTTACGGCCTCGGCGCCGGCCTGGCCATGACTCTGGACGGCCAGGGCAACCCGGTGATCGCCTGGACGGACGACAACGGGCTGCACTATGGCAGTGAATGGGCACTCAGGGTCACCACGGTACTCCAAACGCCACGTGGGTGACATCTGCCGGTGAGGCCAGGCACCGCCTGGGCGGTGATGGTGGTGCTCGGCAGTCTGCCGTCAGGCGGCCTACCGAGAGCGCCGCCGACCTGTACGGCGCCCATATCTCCGACATCCGCTTCAGCAGGGTGCACTGCGCCGTCGCCGGCTACAACGGCATCGTGTCTCCAACGCCTACGGGTGAACTTCCACGACATCACCTTCGGCGACACGGTAGGAGCTGGCTCCTTCGTCATCTTCACCAGGCTCGTCGGCGACAGCCACCTCCGCGGCGTCCGCGGCGGGAACACCCGCCGCCGCGTGATCTTCTTCGACGCCGACGTACGCACCTGCTCTGTGCGCGACTTCTACGTCGGCGCCACCCTCGGCGCCACCGCCGACAGCTCTGTGGCGCATCTCAACGCCGCTGCCCAGGAAGCCGTCTTCGTCACTGCCCTCAACGTCACGATCTCCGGGTTGGAAGTACGCGAGAGCGTGGGGTCGTTCGTGCTCAACGCGGCACCCGCTGCGGAAGGGCTGACTCTCACCGGCTCCCGCCTTACCGCCGCCGCCTTCCGCGTCAATGGCCCCAGAACTGTCATCCCACCACAACCGCTTCGACGTCTGGGGCGCCCTTTGGTTGCCCTGCGCCAGCCGCTTCGAAGGACCGGAGAACCAGTGCGTCGGCAACACCGTCGCCTGCACGGGCGAGCAGTGGCTCATCGTCACCAGCGGCGCCTTGGCGCTGATTGCCCTGAACACCTTCGACCCAGGCTCGAGGATAAGCTCGAGGGAGGCGACCTATACGCCGGCGCATGTTTCGGCAACTCCGGCCTGGACGGCATCGTCCCCAACCACCTGCCCATGGGCGGCGGCGCACTCCACGCGGACGGCGGCGGCCTCCTGTACGTCGAGGCCACCCAATTCACCTCCGACACCGACTGCACCGTGGGCGGCTCCCAGGACTGACCGGCGGACGACCTGAAGGAGGCTGGTAAAAATGAAGGCACTAACCGCTGGGACGTGCGTGGGGTGTGGGGAACGCTCCTGCTTCCCTTCGCCGGGGACGGCGCGATCGACTGGGGACGGCTCGGCGCCCAGATCGACGGGCTGGCCGCCAGCGGCGTGGACGGATCTACGCGCACGGGACCGCAGGCGAGTTCCATGCCCTCGAAGAGGACGAGTTCGACCAGGTCAACACGCTGCTAGCGGAACGCTGCAAGGCCGCGGGCCTGCAGTTCCAGATCGGCGGGTTGCATCCGGCCGTGGCCGTGATGCTCGGCCGGGTGCGCCGGGCCGCGGCGCTGGAGCCGGGTACGATCCAGATGATCCCTGCCGGACTGGGCGTCGCTCAACGACGACGAGGTGATCCGCTTCCTCACCGGCGCCGCTGAGGTCGCCAGGGGCGTGCCACTGGTGCTGCAAAATCCGCCGCACGCCAAGACGCAGGTGCCGCCCCGGCTTCTTGCCCGGGCCCTCCGCGAGGTGCCGCAGCTGATCGGCGTGAAGATGGCCGGCGGCGACCACGCCTGGTACGTGGAGATGACCGCCGCCGTGCCAAGACCGTCGATCTTCGTTCCCGGCCACCTCCTGGCCACCGGCCTGGCCCGCGGCGCCGATGGCAGCTACTCCAACATCGCCGCGATGTCGCCGAGAGGCGCCGTTGCCTGGTACCGGCTCATGACCACGGACCCGGCGGCGGTGCTGGACGTGGAACGGCGCATCGGCGAGTTCTTCCGGCTGCACATCACACCCTTGCAGGGGCCGGACTGTCCAACCCGGCTTGGTAATGTTCCTGGCCGCGGTCAGCGGCTGGGCCAGCATCGGAACGACGCTGCGCTGGCCAGCGTCCTCCGCTCCTGCCGACGAAGCTCCATCCATGCAGCTCAAGCAATATGTGAACGGTCGTGAAGGGTGCCGACGGGCCGATCTTGGTCGGCGTAGCCACCTGACCAGGTTCTCGATCATTGGCCGACGTCCCGATCGAAGGGTGACGTTGACCGCTGCGCGATTCCACGCGTTCGGTGGCCGTGCCCACGTCGTGGTGACGGGCGGGAGCCCGGTTCGTCGAGCCCGGAGGGTCGCCGAAACCGGGACCGAATGGGCGGCAGGTGCCGAAACTCGCCGGACGCGAGTGGCGTCAGCCACGCAGGCGGGGCCCGGTGCGGCCTGATCAGTTCAGACCCACGACCATCGTGTCCCTCGTCGAAACAGCCACGACCGCTCCCGGTGCGGGGAACAGCGACACCTGACCGCCCGGCGACGCGAAGCCCAAGGGGAAGCGCTGGGTGTCCCTGGTGCCCCAAGGCGTGATGAGGGCCACGTCGCCCGAGCCGGAGAGCTCTGGCCTCGTTGTGACCAGAGCTCGTGTCAGTGGCAAGTTCATTCTGGGATGGAAATATTTACGCGGCAGGCCGTCGAGCGATACGGAGGCTGTTTGCGGCTCACCCCGCTGAAACGGCTCCCAGCCGTAGTCCGATAAAGCCTCGCTGCGCGGGTAGCGCAGCCATCCCTCACCTGTGAACGGTGCACTCCGAAGGTCCCAGCCGTCGAGCGCGGCGTGGTCGTTGTTGAGAACGTGCCCGTCCGCGTGAGCCAGCACCAATCGATAGTCCTCCAGCAGGTTCTTCCCGCGCCAGATCACGGCCACCGCCTGAGCATCCACCGCCGCGTGTACGGTGACCCGCCGCAGGTCCACCTTCGCCATGCTCTGGTGCCGCCAGACCTCCGAACCGGTGAGCGGGTCCAGTCCGAGCATGACGACCTGCAGCTCGATTGGGTCACGGCGGTGGCGGAGCGCGTCATCGAGGTCCTGCCCGCAGAACGCGGCCACGGCGACCACGTCACGTAGCATGACAGGCGCGGCCTCAGTATCCGTGCGCGCCGCCATGGTGCAGTTCTCGGGCAGCGTGTGGCGCCACCGCGTCTGCGACGTTTCCACGTCCCATCCGGTGACGGCGGACCCGTCTTCGGACCAGGTGACGGCGGTGTCCCGCCCCAGCGCGAACAGACTCTGCCACCTCCGCACACCATCCGCTACGTTGTCGCTTGTGTAGCCAACGCCTCCCCAGGCGTCCGCGTGTACGGCCCGCACTTCGCCGGTCGCCGCGTCCAGTACTGCGAGGCGGTCGGCCTGGTCCGTCGCTCCCTCACCTGGCCAGAATGCGACGGTTACCGTGCGGCCGTCGGGAGAGGCCCTTACCTCGTACGCCACCGCTCCAGGCCGGCGATGGCGCCACCGCTCGCGGCCGGTCGTGCTGTCCAGTGCTACGACACCGTCGCGGACCTGCACGACTATCCCGCCGCTGGCGGTGACGACATCGGGCTCGCGGACGCTGTTTGGCGATTTCCACCGCCACGCGATCTTCCCCACCGTCTCCGGGACCGCCGCCGCGGGGCGCCCGGGCGCCGTCGCCGTCGTGGCGTCCGCCCACAGGGGCGTCGCGGCCACGGCAAAGGTCGCCGCCATCACCGCCGCCGCTGTGACCAGGCCCGCCCCCGCTCCCACGATCTTCCTGGTGGCCGAGCCGGGAACGGAATCGCCGCTCCCGTGCAGCGCCAGCCCTATCAGCGTGATCGCCGAGCTCACGGCAAAGGCGAAGTCCCCGAACACAGGAAATCCTGAGTCGATCGCCTCGAAGGCCTGCCATCCCCCTTCGAGCACTGGTATCGCCAGCGCTGCCGCACACATCCATGCCCAGTGACGTACGGCACGGTTTGCCGCGTTCAGCGCTTCCCAAGCCAGGCTCGCCTCCGAAGCTTCGGACCGCACAAACTTCACGGTCCTGCAGGCCGCCTGGACCTGCGCGACGATCAGCAAGGCGAACAGCAGCGCCGCCGCGATGAGAGACCCTACGATGAGCTCGGGCGGGTCCGGGCGAGATGCCACCGAGCGGTAAAGGAAGTAAGCCCAGGCCGTCAGCGCCGTCCCGCACAGTGCCAGCCCGCCGCCCCACCACGTGCATGTCACCCGATGCTTGTCCACTGACGAAGCGTGGCAGCAGCGTGTGAAGTCTGCGATAGTTTGTCCGCAAATGCGTTATCTGTGGCCTTACCTGCTGGACAGAGCACTGACCGTAACTCAGGTTCCCGGCCGGGAGAGCCTCGCGGCATCGCGGTGGTGACCCAGCGCCCCGTTTTTCTGGGCGACGTGGCACTTCCAGAAGAAGCCCGCAGGTGGGTCCGACAGACGGGAACTCAACTCCCCAGCCCGAGTGCCTGTAGTGCCGCGGCTGTCACCGCGGCGTCCTCGATTCCGATGCCGATGTGCTTGGATATGGTGATCTCGCGTTCTGACCGGCGCCCCGCTGCGGTTCCGGCGAGCACCTATCCCAGTTCATCGGGCTGGATCTTCAGCTGCTTCAGCGCTGGGGGAAGATCACCGCACTGCTGGTTGAGTACGCGGCTGTCAATGACGACCCTGTCGGCGCGCGCGTAGCATCCGGAGTCCAGTTCTCGCTTGTCGGCGTCGTCAGCTCCGATGGCGGTCACATGCTGGCCCTCGCTCAACCATGAGCCCCGCAGAAATGGCTGGCGACTGGCCGTGGCCGTGATCAGAATGTCCGCGTTGCGGGCTGACCGCTGGTGATCGTCCTCAGCGAGGATCTCGACTTCTGGCAGGTCGTCACGCAGCCGGGACGCCAGAAGATCCGCGCGTTCGCGATTTCGTCCCCACACCCTCACCTGGGTTATCGGTCGTACGTGACATGCGGCGATGACCTGCACTCGTGCCTGTCCCCCGTACCGAACACCGAGACCGTGGTCGCGTCGGTGCGGGCGAGAGCGTCGGTGGCCAGCCCACCGACGGCAGCGGTGCACAGATCGGTGAGCAGCTTGCGGTCGTGCAGTACGGCAAGCGGCTCGCAGGTGGCGACGTCGCACGCGATCACGAGGCCGTTGGAACCGTTCAGGCCGGAGGTTCTGAGCACCGGGAACATCGTCGCCACCTTGACCGCGAACACCGGTAGCCCTGGCACGTAACCCGCCTTGACATGGACCTCTGCCCGCCCGGGCAGGTCCAGCAGGCCGATCGGGATGGCTTGCGTGGCTGCGTCGCTGTAGGCGATCAGCGCGGTCCGGACCGGTTCGAACACATCCTACAGACGCAACGCCGCGTCGATCTCTTGCCGGGTGAAGACCGGCAGATCAGCCATGTGCCGACTCACCGATCTCCGTGATCTTTGCGAGAGCGGCGAGGTCGACATTTCCGCCTCCGGCCACAGCCACGACCGGCCCACCACGGTCGAGGTGGCGGTGGTCCTGCAGGGCCGCGGCGAGCCCGACGGCCCCGCCCGGCTCGATGACGATGTTTGCCAGGTCGACGGTGACGCGGCAGGCATGGGCGATCTGTGCTTCGGAAACCGTCACCACATCGTCGGCATGCCGGTGTATCAGTGGCCAGGTCAGGCGTCCAAGCTCCTGGATCTTGATGGCGTCCGCGATGGACTCGCTTGGCCGGTCGAGCCGGGACAGTACTCCTGTCCGGAAGCTGCGCCATGCGTCCGCCTCCAGTTCCGGCTCGACACCGATGACCTGTGCGGCTGGATGCAGGTGCTTGACAGCGGCAGCGATGCCGGCCAGCAGCCCGCCTCCACCGATCGGCACGTAGAGGGGGCTGCTGGCGGCTCGTGGTGCGTCTGGCGCAGGATCTCGGTGGCGACGGTGGCCTGGCCAGCGATCACGTTCAGGTCGTCGTAGGGTGCCACCAGCGCCGCCCCGCGTTCGTGGGCGAGCCGTTCAGCCATTGCTCTTCGAGCGTCGGAGGTCGCAGCGGCCATCACGACGTCCGCGCCCAGTCGGCGCGTCGCCTCCACCTTGTTGTGCGGGACCTCTGGCGACATCACCACTGCCGCGGCGATCCCGAACGCCCGCGCCGCCCATGCGACGGCCTGCGCATGGTTGCCTGTGGAGTAAGCGACGACGCCGGCAGCACGCTCCGCCTCGCTGAGCCTCACGATGCGGTTGAGAGCCCCGCGCACCTTGAACGAACCCGTCGGCTGGAGGCCTTCGGCCTTGATCAGGATCGTCCTGCCTTCAGGTGTGGTAAGGCCGCGCAACTCCACGAGCGGGGTGACCGCCAGCCGGGCACTCACCGCCGATTCGGCTTCGCGGATGCGTTCGAGGGGCATTGCCGTGGTGGTGTTCAACGGGTCAGCCGCCTTACCACGACTTGGGGACGCTCGTCGACGGCGAGCTGGAAGATGTCCGATCGCGCCTAGTGTCCCATGACGTCGAGGTCCATCCGGGCCTGCGCGAGCTCCCGAAGGTCGAGCCGGGCTGTCAGCATGCCTTCGCCCTCGCGCAGCGGACCCGCGATGACCTCGCCGAGCGGAGACACGATCACGCTGCCGCCCGAGATAAGAACGGTCCCTGGTGCGTCGCCCTGAATCGGATGAACGTCCGGAGGCAAGCCGTCGCGTTCCAGGTACTGGCATGCGCTCAGCATGAAGCATCGTCCTTCCAAGGCGATGTGCCGCATCGTCGCGAGCCAGGAGTCACGATCATCGACCGTGGGGGCGCACCAGATGTCCACGCCCTTGGCATACATCGCCGCGCGGAACAGCGGCATGTAGTTCTCCCAGCAGATCGCCGAGCCGACGCCGTACACGTCGCCCGCCGTGGAGCCGCTCCCCGTTGTGCGGAGGGGCAGCACAGGCATTGTCGAGCCGTCACCGGTTCCCCAGATCACCCGTTCCGCGGCTGTCGGCATCAGCTTGCGGTGGATCAACGGCTCCGTAAGGTCCGGGCTGATCGGATGGCTTCGGCTCTGGCAAGGCCCCGGCGGACGCCGGGATGTCGAGGCGGTCGCCGATGAGGTGGCGGCAGGCGCCTTCGATGACGCCGGTCGCGATAGGCCATCCAGCGGCCATCACCTGGTCGTAGCGGAGGAACTCTGCGCGGTCGGTCAGGTAGCGGATGCAGGTGTCGATGCCATCTCGCAGGTCGGCGGGCAGGTGCGCCGCCTGGGTGTCGAGATCGGTGATGACCTGGCGTGTGTGTCCGGCCAGCAGGGATTAGGCGTGGATGTGGGTGGCCCCCCAGTCCTCGGCCGCGGGATCGGCTGGTCGGTGTAGGCACCACGCGCTGGCCCCTAGCTCTTCGATGACGTGAACGAAATCGATGACGATATTGATGGCCGAACCGTGGCGGATGGCCTAGGCGCGGATGAGGTCGAGCTGGTGGCGGGCGCCGGCACCGAGCACGACCCAGCCGCGAGCATGGCGGGGACCGCGACCTTCGGCCTGATTAACGCTGGCAACAACGGGCACTGCGTCCGTATCCGATTCGCCCCGAGCCTCGCCTGACTATCGTCTGCAACCTGTATGACGACGACAACGGTAAGTCCTCAAGCTCCGCGCCGGGCAGGCGAACGGCGACCTCGACGCGTACTTCGGCTTCCACTGCTGGCCGACCCGATGGGTCGGCTGGTGTGGGCGTTGCCGGCGCTGCCGGGCGCAGCGCACGACGTGACCGCAGCTCGGACGGTCGGTCTGATCGACGCCCTAGCCGACGCCGACGTCAAGACCTTCGCGGAGAAGGGCTTTCAAGGTGCGGGCGGCACGATTCGGACACTGTTCACGCGGTCTCGCCATTGGCCTTGGCTGTCTCGCGGGCAAGACGTCAACCGCGCCCACGCCCGCATCCGCGCCATCGGAGCACGTGCCGTCGCGACCTTGAAGGGCTGGAAGGTGCTGGCCAAGTTGCGTGCTGCCCACATCGAGCGACCGCATTCGTGTAGGCCATTCTCGTCCTGCAGCTCATCGAAGAGGGTCGCTACTCAGGATGAAAGGGCTCACTCAGCATCCCGGATCATCAAGGTTTCGATTCGCACCACGTGCGAACACGAGCGTCGAACGCTGGACCGGAGACTTTCAACGCGGATGCACCGACCAGCTCCGGATCTACAGCGAAACGCATCTCACGCCGGAATCGGGCGGGAGCGTTGGCGGTGGGTGCTGGGTGGGATACCGAGTTGGCGCATGAAGGCGCGGCGCATGGTTTCGGCGGTGCCGAATCCGCTGTGGCGGGCCACGACTTCCAGGCCTTCGGTGGTGGTTTCCAGGAGCAGGCGGGCGGCTTCGACGCGGGCGCGTTCGACGTACTTGCCGGGGCTGAGACCGACTTCGCGGCTGAAGATCCGGGTGAAGTTGCGGGTGCTGGTGGACAGGCGGGCGGCCATGGCAGGCACCGTGTGGTCGGCGGCGGGGTCGGCGGCGATGTCGCACAGCAGCCGGCGTAGCGCCTGGTTGCGTACCGTCTGGGTCTGCTGCCAGACGCTGAACTGGGACTGGCCGCCCGGCCGTTGCATGAACACCACCAGCCACCGGGCCACCTGCCGCGCCAGTTCCGCTCCGTGGTCCTGCTCGATGAGAGACAAGGCCAGATCCACCCCGGCGCTCACGCCCGCCGCGGTCACGATCGGCGGATCCTGCACGAAGATCGCATCGGCCTCGACCGTCACGGCGGGGTAGGCCGCGGCCAACTCCTCGCGAAATCGCCAGTGCGTGGTGACGTGATGGCCGTCCAGCAGGCCGCCCTCGGCCAGCACGAACGCGCCGGTGCACATCGCCCCCACCCGCCTGGCCCGATGCGACAGACGCCGGACATGCCCGACCAGCTCACGCTCCAGCATCGCCTGCCGACGGCTCAGCCCCCCGGCCACCATGAGCGTGTCCACCGGACCCGCGACATCCGCCACATCCACATCCACCCCCATGCGCATCCCGCACGAGGTCCGCACATCCCGCCCCCCGGCCGAGGCCAGCCATACCCGATACCCGCCACCCGCCATCCGCGCGGCACTGGCGAACGCATCCGCCGGCCCGGCCACATCCATCAACTGAACCCCGTCATACACCACGAACAGCACCCCCCGCTCACCACCGGCAACGCCGGACACGTCGATGACACCGTTCACCACCCACCCCCGAACTTCACACCATGTGCAATCTGTCGTCGTGTACCTAGGCCCGCTCGCTCTGAGCGGCCAGCCGGGCGCGCAGCAGCGGTGCCAGTTCCCGGTCTCGCTCGGTTTCCGCCGGCAGCGCCTCCAGGAGTGACCGCATGCGCTCCTCGATCAGCGGAGCCACATAACGGTCGGTGTGCACGTACAGCCTGTTCGCGAGAACCGCCTCCAGCACCTGCTCACCGACCACGTCAGGGTCGAGCCCGTAGCGTTGGAGCACGGCGTGCCCCTCCCTGGCGGCCTGGTCCTGCCGCTCCTCGGCTCGAGCGCTGTTGAGGGTGACGTTCGTTCGCACCAAACCCGGGCACACGACCGTCACCCCGATGCCGTTCGCGATGAGCTCTGGCTGAATCCGCAGCGACTCCGACATCCCGACCACGGCGAATTTCGACGTCACGTACGTGACGTTGGTAGTCGCGATCAGCCCCGCCCCGGACGCGGTGTTGACGATGTGTCCCGGCCCGCCTCGATCGAGCATGCGCGGCAGTACGGTCTGCACGCCGTTGATCACGCCGCCGAGGTTGACGTCGAGCACATGGTCCCACTGCTCGTATCGCAGAGCCGTGATCGGTGTGAGGAAACCGAGTCCCGCGTTGTTGCAGAGCACGGCGATCGGGCCGAGGCGGTCCTCCGCGGCGTCGACGACGCGGGCGAAGGCCTCGCGATCGCGGACGTTGAGCGGGAAGACCGCCACCGCTGAATCGTCGCCCGTGAGCGCCGCCAGTTCCCGCTTCGCCGATTGCAGTCGCTCCTCGTCGAGGTCGGCCAGCGCGAGACGGGCGCCTGCCCTGGCGAACGCGCGGGCCATGCCGAGCCCGATGCCTTGGGCACCCCCGGTGATGAACACGGTCCGGCCTGCAAGATCCTTCATGACACCTCCAGCTCGTGACAGTGGCTTTCACTTTTACTGTAGTGCATGTAACTACTATCTGAAAGTCACTCCCAGATTCTCGGCTAGGCTGTTGCCATGACTGAGGAGCCCCGGCGGCGGGAGCGGAAGCGTAGAGCAGCGATACGCCATGTCCAGGCGGTGGCGCTGGACCTGTTCGACGAGCACGGCTTCGCCGCCGTCACGATCGAGCAGGTCGCGGCGGCGGCCGACGTATCACCAAGCTCGGTCTACCGCTACTTCGGTACCAAGGAAGGGATCATCCTGTCCCGCCCCGACGAGGGGCTGATCAGGGAACTGCGAGAGCTGTCAGCCGAAGGACACCCGATGATCGAGGCGCTACGCCGTACGATCGCGGTGTTCGTCGCCACATCGGGCGACGGCGGCACTCTCGACCGGCGGCGGGTGCGTTACCTGATGGAGGTGCCGTCCGTCCAGGCGGCGGTGGCTCGTCGCTTCTTCAGCGACACTTCGGCGGTCGCGGAGTATCTCGCCGGGCAGATGGGCCGCCCCGCGCATGATCTCGAGGTCCAGATCATGTGCGGGGCGCTGTACGGCGGGATAATCGGGACACTTCGGCACTGGCATGCCACGAACTACGTGGAGCCACTGGGCGACCTGCTGGACAAGACCCTGACGGCTCTGGAGAAGGGTCTGCACGTGGACCGCCGCTGAGAGGAATGGCGCTTGGCGCTTGGGACGGTCATGCTTGTGGGGCTGTACTGCTGCGCAGTGGCAGAGCACATCACCTGGCGGGGTCCACGTCGGATCGGTCACACACCTGCTTCACTACGCATCGTCCGCACCGAGCCCAGAAGCAGGCCAGCCGTTGCGGCCGCTGCCCATCCGGTCGACGCCGCCATCGAGGTCTCCCCACGAGATCGCCTCCATGAGTCCGCCCAGGTCGCACGAGGAGACGCGATAGTCGGCGCCCGCAGGCGCACGGCACGGGCGATTATGAGAGCGGTTCTCCGCCCGCTGCGCAACGTGGTGCCGGGGATCGCCGGCCGACTCCAGCCGTACGCCGCCTGGCACAGCTGTCCGGCCTGGACCGCAGGTGAGCGGTCCAGGCCGGACAGCTTGCGGGGTCAGACCCGGTGGAACCGGATGGAGGAGAACCTGTTATCCCAGTTAGCGAGGTCCGGCGCCATGCTCATCGGGGGAACAAGCACACAGGGCGTTCCGAAGCCGACCACGTTACAGAACTCGACGGCATAGTTGGTCCGGTTGACGAACGAACTCACAGTGTCATTAACGGACGCGGTGCCGATGTGGTAGCGGTTGTTGCGTAGATCACCATCGCCGGTGCTGAGGCAGAAGCGTCCTGACGTGTACTCCTGGGCCTGATAGACGCAGAGGCTGCCGGCCACCGCAGTGGCCACCGGCGCGTCGCCGGTCTCGATCGAGACAACACCTGGGAGTTCGGCGGGTTCGGGCGTGGCGGAGGCGGCACTGGACGTTCCAGCGACACAGGCTCCGACGATCAGCAGGGCGATGGCGGCCTTCTTCGCGAGTTTCACTGCTTGCCTTTCTGTTTCAGTGGTGCCCAACGGATTTCGGGCATGACGAACCAAGGAGATGTGCCTGAGGTTGCTCAGCGAGGTCGCCTCTCACGCCCCGGTCGTGACCGAGGCGGTGGCGTCGACGATGCGGTGGTCGGAACAGGGCTTGTCGCGGTTGCGGCCGCAGACGTGCCCGATCGGATGGGCGTCGGCGCTGTAGCTGGTCAGCCGCTCGGCGGGAACGAAGAGGAGATCGACCTTGCCCGACTGGCCGCAGGCTCCGAGCTTATTACTCTCGGTGGTCTGCTCGCCCCAGCCGGGGCACATGGCCTCGCGGTCGTCGAGCTCGTGATAGCGGCCGATGTTGCCATGGTTGGCGTCGTTGTTGACCGAGGGGTCGTACCAGGTGTTCAGCAGCGGTGAGTCCGGCTGCACGTTGAAGTCGCCCGCGATGATCGGGATGTCACCCCTGGAGCGGTAGGACTCCAGGACGCTGTGCACCTGGCCCAGCTGAGCGAACTTGTAGGCGGCGACGGTCGTCAGATGGGTGGTGCAAAACCTGATCCTGGGCTGCGCGGCGACGGGCGCGCAGAGGAGTTTGCGCTGCTTGCCCGACCCGTCGTAACGCAGAGTCTGCCGTAGTGTGCCGCCCAGCGCGAAACGGCTGAAGATCGCGATGCCGATGCCGTGCCCGGCGCAGTAGCCGGGGTCGCCCGCCGCCGTCATCGGCTCATAGCGGGCGAAGTTCGTGAGATTCTGCGGCCAGCCCATGCCCTGCAAGGCGTCGATTACGGCGCCGTACTGGTTGCGACAGATCTCGTTGATCGACACGAAGTCCGGATTGCGGTAGCTGATCGATCCGGCGATCGCCTGAATGATTCCGTTCGTAGTCGAGCCCAGGTGCGAATGATGCCCGGCCATGTTCCAATGCCAGATCTTGTACGTCGCGGCCGCGGAGGCTGCCGACGTGGGAGCCGCCGGCAGCGCAGCGGTGGTGATGAGGAGCGCCATCACCGTCCACAACAGGCGCCTGAAGCCCGCCACAGTGAAGATCCGCATGAGGGCTGTCCCCCTTCTTCCTGATCAGCTCTCAGCGATCCTGCCGAAGGAAATTTCTTAGCACCAGGCAGATACTGGACAAAGACCCCACCTGATAGGACGGGGGGTGCGGCTTCGCTGTCCTTGGTGCTGTCCGCTAAGTCGGGCGTCGCACTGGCGAGCCTGGTGACCGCTACGGTGCCGTCGGCTGACGCCGGTCACGGAATTGCTCCTCTGGTGCTGCTCATCTCCCGAGACTCATCTCCGCTACGGCCGTCACCGGGCAGGGCTCGTTCGCGCCCAACGTGGCGCGGCGGTGCCGGAGTCGGCGCGTCCGGCAACGATGGGCTGTTCGAGCCGCCTACCTGCTCGGTGTTGCCTTGGTGTCTGTCATGCCCGCTCACGTCCGCCACTTCGTTGCGCATCGAACGCAACTGGCGCTGGGCCCAAGCATTCGTCCTGGCCTGGCGGCACAGCTCGCTGAAGAATCGAGGTGAGTTCGGGCCGAGTGATTGCTCAATATAGCTTGAGCGTGCACTTGAATTAAATCGGATGCAAGGCATGGAAGTCCTCGCTTTTGGTCAGACCTTGTTCCCCGAAATCGCCCTGGTGAAGGCGCTTGTCCGAAAGCGTGGGGTTCTCGACCTGGCCATCTCGTGGTCCGCTTACTAGAATTCGGAGCGTCTGCGGGGAAGTGGGTGTCCACAAAAATCAAAAACCCAATCGGAGACAGTCGCGTAACGAGGTATTGGGCATCGAAGGGATGGCGTCATGATTCGTAAAACAAAGGCTGGTTTCCTGGTGGGCTCAACGGCGCGGAGTATAGCCATACTGGCTGCGCCGAGCGCCCAGGTAGCGTCCCGGCAATGCCCACATCGAACTCGGCCGCAATTGTTACCTCGACGTATATGTTGCGAACAACTACGCTGCGGGGTAGGTTAAGGCGTTCGATGGCATTCCCGAGAAGGCGTAGAGAAGGAGGCGGGCGCATGTGCTCGTGCCCACGTTCAGCGGTCAATTCGTGATCGAAGGCCATATTCGGATCTGAAGCCGCAGGTCAGTACAGTCTGGCCTGGCAGAAACGGCGGAAATTCACTGGTGAGACGAAGGTCCTGCACAACTCCGGGTACCAAGGTTAGATCTACCGCGCTACCGTCCTCGCCTCGGGTGCGGAGTTGACCTTCGTCGGCTCGGCCGTCTACGGCGGCGTCTACCTGCTCGACCAGCTGTGACGGCAGATGAAGATCGACACAATCATGACTCTACTCCAGCCCAGCAGACCCAGCCTGTCGCCACGCACTGGCTGAGCATGATCTCGGCCGCCATCGCCACTGACCAGCCAGTACCTGGAAGGCAGAGTATTCGATGCACCAACCGACACAGCACAAGCCCATAAACCCCTTCCTGGGCCCGGCCGGCAACCCAAGTTTCAGCAATGAGACCGCCTCGAACACGCTGGACCAGAGAACCAGCGTCTTCACAGGGAAGTTGCGGTTTCTGTCCTTCAGTCCCCCTTCTGTGCTCGGCGGTCGGCGCGCACAGAAGGGACCGCGCAACCGGATCGGAGAACGCGGGTGAGCGGGGCGTCACGCGTGCGCGCGGCTGCCGTCGTGTTCGATCTCGACGGCACTCTGGTTGACACGATGATGTCTGTACCCACCGCATACGCGGACACGATTGGCGCACTCGACGGCCCCGTCATCTCACCCCAGGATGTAGTGGCCGCCTGGAACCTCGGCCCGACGCCAGCGGTACTGGCCCATTTCCTCGGCCGCTCGGCTTCGGCTGAGGACCTGGAGTGCTTTTATCGTCATCTGGATGTTGCGGCCGCAAACGTCCATGCCTTCCCCGGTGTGGTCGACCTGCTCGGTGCTCTGAGCCGGGCCGGACATCCACTCGGAGTCTTCACCAGCGCAACCAGGCGTGCCGCCACACTCATGCTCGCCAACGCAGGCCTGAAAGGGCTGTTTTCGGTAGTGGTGTGCGGCGACGAAGTTAGCCACCCCAAACCCTCGCCCGAGGGACTGGAACTCGCCTGCCGCTTACTCGGAGTAGAGGCGACCGCTGCCGTCTATGTCGGCGACGCAGAGGTAGACCTCCACTGCGCCCGCCGAGCAGGAGCACGAGGCATTCACGCGTCCTGGAGCCTTGTCGGCACCGTCCGCGCATGCTCGGACTTGACGGCCCAGCACCCACGAGACGTCATTGGGCTCGTCTCAGCCTGAAATCACATGTCGTGCGCCACGAACGCTGAAGTAGGCGTCGATGTAGACCCTTGGAAGCAGTGCTGTGCGAGAGATGGAGGTAGGACCACCGGGATCGCCCTTGCAGGGCAAGGTTCCAATCCACGGCAGTCGGCGCCGGCTACGTGCCGGTCGTGGTTAGCGCTGCGGACAACGCGCGGCTGTGATCGTGACAGGTGTGGGGCAGGAAGCGATCGAGAGCGAACCACCCCGATGCCGGAGTCGGCCTGGTAGACCGGCGGCGAGAGGGAGGATCCCAAGCGGGCAGAACCCGCAAGGGGCGGAGTGCCGATGCGAGAATCGACTCGGTGGGGAAGGACAAGCCGATCGCTGACAGGATGGTGCTGTGCACCCCGTCCGCCCCGACCAGGTGGGTGTCAACGACGTCTGAAAATGGGTTCTGGCACATATTCCGTGATCTTCCGCGGATCCGGCTCGTGGCTTGTTGATCATTTTGGTGATCGTCTCGGAGCTGCTGGACGTCTTCCTGCCTCACCTGGCCGGCATCTGTATCGAGCGCGTGTCCCGCTCCGGCAACTCGGTACACATCCGGGCCAGAACGGGCGCGTCGCGGGCGGCATATCCTGCATGCGGAGGGGTGTCGGAGAAGGTGCACAGCCGGAAGTAGGGCCGATTGTCCCTCAATTAAGGCCAATGCGCCGAGCTGAAAAAGCGGGGTTCTTGTCCGATCAATATGCTGGCAAACTCGCTGGTCGGCGGCTAGTGTTCCAAATGGCAACCTAGAAACCGTACCTGTGACGCAAGGGAACTTGTGCGAGCACGGGGTTCAGCCTCCTTCTGCTCGTCACCCGCCACGCTTTCCCCATTCCCATCATGGTCTTGCAGGGCGTGATCTTGGTTGGCCGGCCTTGAGCGGTTCGTGTAAAACGTGACCATGTTGTGTACCGCACGCCGCGTCTGACATGCCCCCAGCATCGTCATGAGCCCTTCAGAAGGAACGGAGAAGCAAATGCCCGAAATCTTGATCGTGGGGGCGGGGATCGGCGGCCTTACCGCAGCCATAGGACTCAGGCGGATTGGTCGTTCGGTAAGCGTTATTGAAAAGGCCACCACTCTCGGCGAGGTCGGTGCGGGCTTGTCTCTGTGGCCGAATGCGCTACGTGCGTTGGACGAGCTTGGCGTCGGAGAGGCGGTCCGAGCAGCCGGAGTCTCCGCCGTGTCACGCGGTGGACTGCGTCGCCCGTCCGGGCAGTGGCTGCGGCACCGGCACCCCGATGACATCCCTGTACTGATGGTGCACCGCGCCGACCTGCACCGAACGCTGCTTGACGCGCTGCCCGCCGACTGTGTGCGCACCAACGCCACCGTCACAGAAGTCAAGCAAGCCACAGGCGGCGTCGACGTGATGTACCGGACTCACGACGGTATCCGGCAGAAGGAGGCCGAGCTGGTCGTGGCTGCCGACGGTGTGCATTCCACGGTCCGACAGCAGCTATGGCCCGAAACCACGAAGGCGTGCTTCGATGGCCGTTCGACCTGGCGTGCCGTCACCGACGGCATTCTCGAACCAGCCGAGGAAGCCATCACGTTGGCACGGGATCAGCAATTCGGCTTGCTACCACTACCCAACGGCCGCCTCTACTGGTTCCTCACGGCCGCGGTCGAAAGGCAAGGGATCCGTTACGACGACGAGTTGGGCGAGGTCCGACGCCGCGTGGGCCACTGGCACGACCCGATCCCCGGTATTTTGGCCGTCACCGCACCCAGCGCGGTGTTGCATCATGACATCACGACTCTCGCACCCCTGGAGACCTATGTAAGCGGGCGGGTGGTGCTGCTCGGCGATGCCGCCCACGCTCAGTCTCCCGACCTAGGGCAAGGCGCCTGCCAAGCCATCGAAGATGCGGTCGTTCTCGCATCAGCGCTGGCGACCGAACACGATCTCGATTCGGCGTTAGAGCGGTACGACCAGGAGCGACGTCCACGCACACAGACCATCGCCCAAGCGGCGCAACGTCAAGCCAAGCTGACGCAGGCGAACTTCTGGGCCATGACTTCTGCAGCCCGGCTACTGCCACGTTCACTGTGGCGCCGTCAGACCGCGCGTTGGGTGGACTGGTCGCCACCTTCCCTGTGATGTGCCCCAACTGCAGCTTCGTGAGGCTAGCGATCACCGTGTTGTCGGCGGCGCGTGCCTCTGGTGGAGTTCGGCCATCCTCGGAAGGTCGCCCAAGCGAGGTTCCCCGCCCGCGTGTGTCTCGTCGGCACGGTCACCCTCGACGTCGCGACTGCGTTGCGGCGCAGGAATCCGGCCATGCGCTCGGCGATGGTCATGGCGGGTCGTCTGCATCCTTCACTCCGGCGGCGCAACAGGCGTTTGCGTGGTAGGCACGGGTGTGGTGCCCTGGTGGCGTGAAGTTGTCGATCTTGCGTGGGTGGATGACCCGCGCTTGGGCTGGCGATGCCGGGCTGGCGGTTGTGGTACTGGTGGCGGAGCTCGGCCCGTTCATCCAGTGGCCAGGCACCGGACCTGTGCTGACGACGGTCGCCGCGGCGGGCCTCATGCTGCTGCGACGACGCCATCCGGTGGTCGTGGCGGTGCTCGTCGGTGCCCTGTACGTGATTGCCTACCAGATGCCAGTGCCCGACGCGCCAGTCAGCGCCATGCTCATCGCACTCTACTCCGTGGGCCGGCACACCGCCGTGCTGCCCTCGACCGCTGTAGCCACGGCCGCCGTCGTCGTTGGTGCCCTCGTCCACAGGTTGAGCTGGGAGTACGACGTCTCGATGACGCTAGGTCTCTCGCTGCCGCCCGCCCTGCCCGTGGCGGCAGGGCACGTCGTGCGCCTGCGCAAGGAGCTGGGCCAGCGCAGGGAGCAGCAGGCGGCGGAGAACGCGGTGCGTGCCGAGCGTCGCCGCCTCGCTCGCGAGCTGCACGACGTGATCGCCCATCATGTCAGCGTGGTGAACCTGTACATGGGCGTGGCCAGGAGGACAATCCCCGCCGATCCGGAGCGGGCCCGGCAGGCTCTGCTCACCGGCGAGGACACGGCCCGCCAGGCGATGACGGAATTGCGCCACCTGCTGGACGTGCTGCGTACCGACGGCGAGCCGATCGAGAGCCAGGCGGGTGCCGGGGCGCCCGGGCTGCCAGCGTTGGTCGAGGAGTCCGGCGACGCGGTGCTGGAGATTTCAGGGGCCGCTGTCGAGCTGCCGACGGCCGTGGACCACACGGTCTATCGCCTCGTCCAAGAGGCGCTCACGAACACCCGCAAGCACGCGGCGGGTGCCCGCTCCACGGTCCGGCTGGCCTACCTGCCCGGCCTTTTGGAGGTTGAGGTCACCGACGACGGGCGGCCGCGTCCGGGCGGCGGCGGTCTGGGGCTCGGGCTGGCAGGGATGGCCGAACGGGTGTCGTTGTGCGGAGGAGAGCTGCGTGCGGGGCCTGCGCCCGAGGGAGGATTCGTGGTACATGCTCGCCTTCCGCTGACGGAGAAGATGTGATCAAAGTACTGCTCGTGGACGACCACGCCGTGGTCCGGGCTGGACTGCGCCTGCTGCTCGACACCGGGCCCGGGCTGATGACCGTGGGGGAGGCTGCCGACGGGCTGGACGCGGTGCGGCAGTCCCATGTCCTGCGGCCGGACGTGGTGCTGATGGACCTGCACCTGCCGGGCATGGACGGGGTAGCGGCCACGAGGCGCATCGTCACCGAGCTGCCGAGCACGAAGGTGCTGGCGTTGAGCACGTTCGACCTGGAGGAGCACGTGGTGGCGGCACTGCGGGCGGGCGCGTCGGGGTTCCTGCCCAAGGACGTCTCGCCGGAGGAGCTGATCGACGGCATCAGGATCGTCCACCGGGGCGAGGCGACGGTGGCGCCCCGGCTGCTGCTAGGCCTGATCGGTACGTTTGTCCGGCCCACCCGGACGCGGGCGGTCCCGGTGCCCACGGAGCTGGCCGGGCTCAGCGACCGGGAGCGGCAGGTGCTCGAGCTCATCGCCCGCGGGCTGTCCAACCATGAGATCGCCGCCGAGACCGGGCTCGCGGTCTCGACGGTGAAGAACCGCGTCACCGACGTGTTCGCCAAGCTGGAGTTACGGGACCGGGCCCAGGCGGTGATCGTCGCCTATGAGGCCGGGCTCGTGATTCCTGGCGATCACCTACGCTGAGCCCACGCCGGCCCGGCCGGGCGCGGTCAGCCCCGGTTCGCGATGCCGGCGACGACCTCCTCGGTCGTCGGTGCCTCCATGACGTCCACCAGCCGCCCGTCACTTAGGACGAGAACCCTGTCGGCGCGCGAGGCGACGGCCGGGTCATGGGTGACCATGATGACCGTCTGCCCCAGGACGTCGACCACGAGCCGCAGCAGGTCCAGGACCTCCCGTCCTGATCTGGTGTCGAGATTGCCCGTCGGCTCGTCGGCGAAGACCACCTCAGGCCCCGCCACGAGCGCGCGGCAGATGGCCACCCGTTGCTGCTGCCCGCCTGACAGTTCGTGTGGCCGCCGGTGCGCATGATCGGCGACACCCGTCCGGTTCACCAGTTCCTCCACCCAGCCGGGAGCCGCCTTCGTCCTGGCCAGCCGCAGCGGAAGCTCGATATTCTCCCTCGCGGTGAGCGCGGGCAGCAGATTGAACGCCTGGAAGACGAACCCGATCCGCTGCCCGTGCAGCTCGGACAGCTCGGCCCCGGTCAACGTCGTGAGGTCGGCGCCGCCCACATGGACCGAGCCCGAGGTGGGCCGGGTGAGCCCGGCGGCACACTGCAGCAACGTGGTCTTGCCCGAGCCGGACGGCCCCATCACCGCCGTGAACGAGCCGCGCGCGAAGGCATGGCTGACTTCGCGCAGAGCGGTCACCGCCGAAGGCCCCGCGCCATATACCTTGCCGACGCAGTCCAAGCGCACCGCGGGCTCCAGGCCGCTCACGCCAGAATGTGTCCCGTTCATGCCAAACCCTGCCTCTCGTTTCTCATGGCGACGCGGACGACCAGCAGCGACCCCGCCAGGGCGGCCAGGAGCGCGCCGCCGCCGAGCGCGGCAAGCCAGTCAAAGGGGATGAAGGACAACGTCCCGGCCAGTCCGCCGGGCTCGCTCACGGCGTGCACGAGCGCCATCCAAGCGGTCGTGGCCAGGGACAGCACAAGGACGGGCACGACGGTGAGCGCGCTCTCCCAGCAGACCATCCTCATCACCTGGCCCCGCCGCATGCCGAGGTGGCGCATGCCGGTGAACTCCCGCCTGCGGTCCACGAGCGTCAGGCACAGACTGTTGACCGCGGCCACCAGGCAGAACAGCGCGACCAGCACGGAGACGTAGGGCATGAAGCGGTTCTGCGCGGCATGCTCCTGGCTCCTGCGCCACATGTACTCCTGCTTGGTGAAGGACTCGACGGCCGAACGGGCGTCCACGATCTCGCTGGGGTCGGCGCCCCGCACGTAGATCAGCTCGTGCAGCTCCGACGTCAGATGGGTGGCGGAGATGGCCTTGGCGGGCAACAGCATCGACTTCACTTCGGGAGCAGAAGTGTAGATAGTGGTCACCGTGTAGGAAGAGCCCTCGGCCACTCCGGGGAAGCGGATCCGCAGGCGCGACCCGAGCCCGGCCCCATAACGAGCTGCCAGCGAGTCGTCGATGGCGATCTCGCCTTCGCCCAGGTCGCGGGGCGGCCGGCCGCGTATCGACAAATCGAGGGCCTGGGTGATGTCGCCGGTGAACATGGTGGCGGAGAAGGGCGGCGGGTTCGGAGCGAGCGGTCGGCCCTCCACTGACACAGCCGCCGGTATCGAGCCGATTCCGACTGCGGCGGACGTGCCGTCGTGTGCCAGGATGCGGCGTCGCAGTTCTTCCGACAGCGCGCTGGCGCCGGCGGCGGGTCGCAGCACGTGGTCGGCGCGGAGGTCCCTGACGGCGTCCGAGGCCCTTCTCCAGTTGTAGAAGAGCTGTGTGCCCGCGACCACGCCGACCAGTGTCACGCCGAGCGTCAGTGACGCCACAGCGCCGGCGTACCTGCGGTGGTTGAAGACCACGCTGGCGACCGCGAGGTAGCCACCCACCCGTGACGCGTGGGTGATCCCGGGCCGCACCAGCTTGCCCGCGACCAGCACAACCCACGGCGCGAGCAGCCCGACCGCCGCCACAGCCAGGCACACCGTGACGACCTGGAGGAGCGTCAGGCTAGGTGCCTCCGGCGGGATCACCTCCCACAGCAGTGCTGCGGACAAGGCCCCGGCCCCTGCCAGCAGCGCCAGGCCGGTCAGCAGCCGTCCCATGCCGAGTCGTCGGCCCTGCGCCGGGGTCTCGCCCAGCGCGTCGCCCGGCCGGATGCGCAGCGCGCGCCGTACCGAGATCAGGTTCGCCGTCAGAGCCATGGCGAGGGTGAATGCGAGCGTCCACAACCCGGGCGCCGGGCGGTACCCGACCTCGAACGCCACGCTCACGGCGCCGAAGTCGCGGAAGCGGACCGCGACGACCGGCGCGAGGAGCATGCCGAGCGGGATCGCTACGGCACAGGCCACGACGGAGAGCAGCATTCCCTCCGCGAGCAGCATGCGGCGGATCTGCCCGGGGCGGGCGCCGATGGCTCGCAAAACGGCGATCTCCGTGCCGCGGCGCCGGATCGACATGCCCATGGCAGCGGCGATCATGCCCGTCGAGACCAGGGCCGTGATCCACACCGAGAACCACATGGTGTTGAAACCCTCAGGGGACAGGATGTTGTTCTCCTGCTCGCCGCGGCCCGCGCCCACGGCGACGCTGATGACCCGCAGGCCAGGCGTGTTGTACGGCTCCACTGCCTTCGCCACGGCCACCCGCAGCGCTTCCGTGCCGACGCCCGGCCGGGGGTGAACCCCGAGCGCGTCGGCGCCGCGCCGGCCTCCGATCAGCTCCGCGACGTGGCCGTCGGCGAAGAACAGCGCCGACTGATAACGCCAGGCCGTGCCGGCCGCCGCCACGCCGACCACTTTGTGGGGACGGATGGTTCCCGCCACAGTGATCTCGACCCGGTCCCCGATCCCCATCTGTGCGGCAGCGGCCAGGCGCGCGTCGACGACCACCTCGCCGCGGGCCCGCGGCGGCCGCCCGTCGCGGAGCTGGAACGGCGTCAGCCTGGCGCTCGACCAGCCATGTCCCCACGGCCATGGGTTCTGGTCCCCGGGCACCCGCACCGGAGTCCCGCGAGCGGACAGGCCGGCGGGGAAGCTGTGCTCGGGCACCGTCGCCGCCACCTCGGGGAGCGCCTTCACGGCCGCCACCAGACCGGGTGAGATCGCCCCTCCGGTCGTGCCGACCACCAGCGGGACACCCGCGTACCGCTCCACGGGGACCTCCTGCCGGTCCGTGGCGTCGACGACGAACCACAGAGAGCCGACCGCGGTCGCCGCGACGACCAGCGTGATCAGCGTGCCGATCAGGCTCCCCGGATGCCATCGCAGCGTCCGCCACGCCAACCACGTCATCTCTCGCCACCTCCAGCTCGTCGATCCATGCATCCCAGCGTGCCGCTCGTCATGATCTGGTTCTTCGATCGCGGGGAGGATCATCGCGAGGGACCTAGGGCCCCATTTGCGTGCTGGGGAGGACGGTGGTCCCTCCTTCAGAAATCACCATCGGCACACGGCGATCACCTCGTTCTCCAGCAGCCACCGACTGTCGTGGAGGTCGGCACTGACCGCGGTCAAGACAGGCCGGTGGACCCCGAAAGTCCTGCGTACCGCGCCACTCATGTCCGCGTAGCGGCGTCCGATTGGTGCATAGTCACCTCGAAACTGGCCTCGGCCGCTATCGGGCACCCCATGGACGGTGAGGTCGTCCGCGAACAGGGAAGGGAGACATGCGCAGGTGGACCAACGCTTTGTGATTCTCGGCTCGACGTGGCTCAGTTGTCCGCCCCGGCCTCAGATTCGGCGTCCGGCGCCCGCACGACGCCCGCGACACCGTCGCCTTCTAGTTGTCGCAAGCCACCGGCCACAACCGCGCCGAACTGGAGCATCGACTCACCCACGCCAACGACCGCAATGTCAAGATCCACAGCAACCCGCCCTGCGGCATCGCGGCAGGCTACGTCGAGGGCCGCGGCGGGTTGATTCAGAAGACCTGGCCGCCCGCTGACAGTGTGGCCGACGAGCCCGCGGCCATCATCACGCCGGGCCAGCAACACGCCTTCGTCCGCGCGCCAGACGGCTGGTCGTCATACCTGGTGGGACTCCAGTACGAATTCCCCGCCGGCAGCTGACCTGGCCGGCCACCCGGTCGTGGTGGTCTTCGGCGACTAGCAGCATGTCTGGGCCGTGGGAACCGACGGCGGACTGCACCACATGTGGTGGACCAAGGGGCCTGGCATCCGGCCGGAAATCTGGGTGGGGACCGTGCGGGGGGCCCGACGTCGTTCAGGCACCGCGGCCAGCTCCGCGTGTTCGTAGTCGGCGCGCAGCACTGGCCGTCGCACTGGTGGTGGGACTCCGATACCCAGTTGGTCAAGTGGCAGACCTGGGTCGGCCCCACCTTGCGCCGTAACTCCGGCGGTTAGCGCCGTGGTCCCATGCCACTTTCCTCTCATCAAGCGGCACAAGAATCGGTAATCCACCTCCACTCAACCTGGGGCACCCCAGCGGGCTCCACCGAAGAGGGGGGCCGAGAGGGCCGATGCGGCCGCTGACGGGCACGCACCGGACGTCAAGCACGCCGACTGTGAGCCTGCCGACAATTCCATCCATGCTGGTCAAGCGGCGTGTGAGTATTCATGGAGGATGCCGCCGAGCCGGTCTGGTCGGCGTATGAGAAGTTCGTGGCGGCAGGTCTGCGCCCATCGCTCCATGATGGAGTTCGTCTGCGGCCTCCGAATGCCGGTGAGCACCGTCGTGATGCGGTCTCGGCGAGGACCTCCTCCATGAGGGCCGGGAACTTCCGTCCCCTGTCTCGGAGCAGGAAGCGCGCTCGGCAGCCTTCATCGTCCAGGTCCATCACCAGGTTTGATCGCCTGGGTGGCCCAATCCCCGGTGGGGTGAGCGGTGGTGCCGAGCACGCGGATGCGTCTGGTGGCGTGTTCGATGATGGTCAGGATGTACTGGCGTTGTCCGCTGGAAGTGACGGTCTCGATGAAGTCGCAGGCCAGCAGGGCGTCGGCTTGCGAGCGCAGGAAGTCGGCCCAGGTGGTGAACGCCGCTCGGGTGCCGGGCCGAGGCCTGCCTGTTTGAGGATCTCGCAGACGGTGGACGGCGAGACCTTGATGCCGAGTGTGGTGAGCTCGCCGTGGATTCGCCGGTAGCCCCAGCCGGGGTTCTCCCGAACCAGGCGCACAATGAAGGCGCTGATGGGGCAGACCGTGGGTGGGCGCCCGGGCCGCTTCGGCTGACATGCATGGGCGTGACGACGTTTCGTCGGGTCGCGTTACCAGCGTAGGAGGGTGTCCCGACGGACGAGGAGCCGCAGCTGGCGCAGGACCTCGCGCGGCAGTGAGGTCAAGGGCGCGGCGAGAAGGGCCTGTCCTCGGGCGCGAATCTTACTCTGGTGTCAGCGCCGAGTTGGCGTTCAAGACGGTGGTCTGATGACGCAAGACGAGAATCTCCACGTCCTTGTCCCGATCACTCATGGGGAGCAACCGCAGCGCGGCGAAGGCGTTCGTGACGCTGATGGTCACGCTCTCGCCGGCGAGGTCCACGTCGCGCGGACCGTGGAATGCCTCTCGTCGCCGCCATGAGGCCCACTGCCCTCGCGATCGCCGCTGGCCTGGTCAGCGGGTTGGCGGGGCGGTGGAGGAGCGGACGACCAGCTCGTGCGGGAACAGCCGCCGCTCGGGCGTGGCCGCGCTCCCCGATAGCAGGAGTCGACCGGCCGTCTCCCCGATCTCCTGCTTGGCCTGCCGGATCGTGGTGAGCCCGGCTTCCTCGGCGGCGCTGTCGGAGAACCCCACTATCGACAGCTGTCCGGGCACCTCCAGCCCCAGGTCGGCGGCAGCGTCCAGGATGCCGAGCGCCAGTACGTCGGTGTTGGTGAGGATCGCGGTCGGCCGCGGCTCCCGGCCGAGCAGCGCGTGCCCCGCCCGCCGTCCCGCCTCGCGCGAGTTGCGCGCCACCTCGTAGAACGGCACTCCGGCCCAGTCGAGACCGGCCTGCTCGCAGGCCGTCTGGTAGCCGCCGCGCCGCGCCCGCATGGCCTCGAACGCCGCGCCCCGCTGCCGCTCCTGGTCGGCCCAGCCGGTGTAGCCGTCCTCGTGCAGCCCGACCATGGCGACCCCCAGGCGCCGGTGCCCGAGCTCCAGCACGTGCCGCGCCGCCGCCGCGCCTGCCGCCGGCTCGTCGATGCCGAGGAAGGGATGCCCCGGCACGTACGGCTCGTCCACCACCACGACGGGCAGCTTTCTGGCCAGCACCTCCGCCAGAGCCGGATGCCCGTCGGGCAGTGACATCACGCAGAACGCATCGACCACCGCGTCCCTGACCGTGTCGCTGCGCCGGTCGCCGTGCGGCAGCGGCAGGATGAGCAGGCCCACGCCCGCGTCTTCTGCCGCGGTGGCCAGCCCCTGAAAGAAGCCGATCGCGTACGGGTCGGCGAACGCGTACGCCAGCGTCTCGCTGAACAGCAGGCCGAGCGCGCCCGCCCGGCCGAGCCTAAGGGAACGCGCGGTGGGATTGGGGCCGGCGTAGCCGAGTTCGTCGGCCACCTGGAGGATTCGCTGCCGGAGCCCGTCGCTGAGCTGGTCGGGGCGGGAGAAGGCGTAGGACACGGTGGCCCGGGACACACCGAGGCGGTCGGCGATCGTCTGGAGCGTGACCTTGGCCATGGCCCCACCGTATCGAAAAGCCTTGCACCACCGTTCTTAATTGATTAAGCTCTTAATTGATTAAGGAGAGTCATATGGATGCCATGCAAGTGCTCGCTCATCAGACCGTGATGGGGTACCGGGAGTCCTTGGAAGAGGCGCTGCCGGGGGCGCCGCGCCGGCCGTACGGGGCGGGCCGGCCGGCGAGAGGGGTCCGTCACCGGCTGGCGTACTCGCTCAGATGGACCGCCGACCGGCTGGATCCTGCTTGCCGGGCCATCTGATGCTGCAGGCACGCCAGGCGCCATCCAGCTGTATCGGATACCCCCGGAGGGCGGCGAGGCGGAGACGCTGACCACCTGGCCGGCAGGGATCTCCGACGACCTTCCACTGGCCAACGGCCAGCGGAACGCGGTGGCGGCCGGGGAGCCGCCGACCGATGAGGCCGAACGCAGGACAACCGAATGCGACGACGCCAAGGTGTGGGGATAAAGGTGCCCTGCAGCCGGTGTGGTTAGTCGAGCTGAACTCCGGCCGGGCGCGTATGGGTGAACGGACTCGGCGACAGGCATTCGGAGCCCGCCGATGACCCGATGGGTGGGCCCCGAAAGGGGACGGCTGGCTCAGGCAGTACTTTGTTCTCCTCGTCGCGGCCGTTACGTCCCCCGTCCTCGGGGCGGCGACCTTCGCCGTCACTCCACGACCGGGCTGACGGGAGCCGAGGTCGTCGCATTTATCACGTCAGTATGGCCATGGCCACGTGCGTCGTGGCGGCTATCAACGTTCAAGGCGAACCGGGCGACGCGCAAGGCCGCCAACGTTGGCAAAGCCGCTCCCCGAATCCGAAGACAGCGCGGGAACGTCTCGCGCTGGCCTACGCGGCGCTCGCACCTCCGCCGGGCCCACGTCGGTTACCAGGTAGTCGGTGCGGCTGTTGCCGCTGTTCTTCCCGGCCGCGTCGTGCTGGTCATGAGCCGAGGTGATCGGTGATCTCGCCTTCCAACGCGGACTCAGCCCATCCCTTGGCGTCGAGGTGACCACGCGTACCAGCAGCACGTCATGTGTCGTCACGGTGTCGAACGACGTCCGGAACGCGACTAACGACATCGCTATCCGCCGCAGCTCCACCCCAGTGATCTTCATATGTTCCTCTCGACCACGTAGTAGGTCTTGCGATGGAAGCCGGTCACCGTGGCGCCCTCCTCCATGAGGGCGCCCAGCACGTCGCGTACGGCGTGCCGCCACGCCCTGGCGGCGCCGGTGTCCACCCCGCGCAGCCGCTCGATGTCTTCGGGGACGGCGACTAGCACCACGCGCCCGTCGGTACGGCCCTCGACCGGGCGGTCGCCGTCGTCCGCCAGCCCCACCACGGCGTCCTCAGGCACCGACGGCAGGCACGGCTCCCGCCGTGCCGCTGCCTCGACCCTGGGATCTGTCAGCGGCCACACGGCCAGGATCCGGTCGGACTCGTCGCCGTGGTTGATGGCGTCGGCCATCACGCCGTAGAAGTTCGGCAGGTACTTTGCCGGCCGCGCGCCCAGCTTGGCCAGGTTGAAGTGCGCGTTGCGGCGGACCAGCGGGTCGTAGGTCCAGGTGATCCGGGAGATCCCGCGGTCTAGCGCCCACAGCCGCTGGTGCAGCTTCAGCTCGAAGCCGATGCCCTGGCCCGCTGCCGTGCCCGTGTTCTGCGAGTGCAGGGTCGAGTCCTGCCCGAAGAAGCCCACCGACGCCCCGATCATCCGATCGCCGTCGAAGGCGCCGGAGACGTAGTTGCCCGCGTGTGTCAGCGCCCGCATTAGCCCTGCGGTGATCGGCCGGCTGCCTGGCTCAAACCCCCAGATTCGCCGGAACAATTCGTCGACCTGCTCGAACTCCTCGTTCGCATGGAGTTCCCTGATTATGGCCGAGATCGTCGTGGTCGAGTGATCGAATCCGGCGGTCCCCGGTGCGTGCACACGGTCGCCGTCGACGACGGCCCTGGTGTACTCGATTTGTTCCTCGAAGGCCGATCCGCTGAGGATCGCGCGTCGCTCCGTCACCCGACGAACGCTAAGAGGACCTAGGGCGATATGTCCAATACATGGTAGTTGATGAGTTGATATCTGTAGACGTATGGATCGTCCAGATGTATCCCGTACTCCGTTCGGCATGGCCGATTCAGCCCTGCACGATCCAAGATCGAAAACTCATCGCCAAGTTCACAGTCGATCATTGAGGCGTACCGTTAGCTCTCGATTGGTCACGCTGGCGGCGTGGACGTCGTCAGTGAGGCCAAAGACCTGATCACGCAGACTTTGGACGAGCCTCTCGAGTTCGGCCATCCGGCCGCGGAGGACATTCAGATCCTCGTTCGGTGGAAGCCCGACGTCTTGGTCCACCGCCTGTCCAAGGGCGTTGGAGGGGCGGTGGCCCCAAGGCTAATGACGCGCAGACGGAGGCGGTCGTCGTGCTAACGCGCGTTGAGTAGATCGGCCCGAAAAGAAGCTGTGCTGACCCCCGGGATCTAAGGTGAAGGGTGTCAATACTCCCGTTTACGGTCGTGAGCCGCGGTTTTATCCCTCCGCCGCTTCCGACGCAGAGCGGGCCTTGATCGAGCCTTTGTTGCCGGTTCCCGCATGTCGGACGCCCAGGGATGGTCGCCCGGAGAAGCATCACCGCCGTGACGTGTGCGACGCGATCAGGTGCATCATGGACAACGCCACGAAATGGAGGGCGTTGCCACGGATACCCCCGCCTTCACACTGTGTTCGGGTTCACTTGGTCGCTGGACCAGGGCTGGGGTCTTCAACCGGATCCGTGACGAGCTCCGTCGCGCTGTCCGGCTGCGTGCGGGTCGCTGCCCCAACCCGGTCGCCGGCGTTATCGATTCTCAATCGGTGCGCGCCGCGGCCACTGAGACCGGACGCTCACGCTCGTACGATGCGGGTAAGAAGGTAGGGGGTAGGAAGCGTCACCTGGTCGTGGACACGTTCGGCCTAATGATGACGGTGATGGTCACGGAGGTCGGGCAGCCCGATCGTGACGTGCCGAGTGGACGTGCTATGGGCGATCGTGCGAGACAAGCGGTGCTACACCCCTGCCTCACCACTCGCCCAGACGGCTTGACACAGTCATTGAGATTCCTCCCGGGGACGAACCCCTGATCTCGGATGTCCGTCAAACTGGATCAAGTCCACTGTTCATGAGGCGCCTGATGGCGGCCGGTTCAGCAGGGCGCGCAGCCGGTCGAGGAGGCTTCGGCGGTGTGGATGCGTCGGCCGTTGCCCTGGCTCCAGGCCGGGGTGTTCGGCGCGGTAGGCGGCGACCGCGTCGGCCACGTGGTGGAAGAAGCGGATGCGTTCGTCCAGGCCGGTGTCGCGCATGAGGGTGCGCACGGGGGTGCGGGTGCGGGCTAGGGACAGCCGCACGCCTGCCTGGTCGCAGTCGTCGGCGACGCGGTGCAGGACCTCGGCGCCGGTGGTGTCCATGTCGTAGATGGCCTCGGTGTCCAGGACGATCTGGCGTACCGGTGGGTCCGCGCCGGTCATCAGGCGGCGTAGTTCGGTGCGCAGCACGTCGGCGTTGGCGAAGAACAGCGGCGCGTCGAAGCGGTAGACGACCAGTCCGGGTAGGGTTTCGGCGTCGCGGTAGTGGGCGATGTCGCGGTAGGCGTGGGTCTCTCCGGTGCGGCCGAGGACCGCGGTGTAGGGCATGACCGCGCGGCGGAGAACCTCCAGCAGCGAGACGAGCACGCCGACTCCGATGCCCTGCAGCACGCCGAACGTCAGCACGCCGAGCGCGGTAAGGGCCGCGAGCACGAAGTCGGCGCGGCGGATCCGCCACAACCTGCGGAAGGCTGGCACATCGACCAGCCGGGCGGCGGTGAGAATGATCACAGCGCCGAGCGCGGCCTGCGGCATGTCCCGGATCAGCGGCATCAGCACCAGCAGGGTGACCACCACGGCGACGGCGGCGCCCAGCCCCGCCATCCGGCTGCGTGCGCCCGATCCGGCCAGCAGGGCGCTGCGCGAGTCGCTGCCGTTGGCGGGGAAGCCGCCCAGCAGCGCCGCTCCGGCGTTGGCGGCGGCCAGTCCGAGGAACTCCTGCTGCGCGTCGGCGTCCTTGCCCTGCTTGGCTGCCAGGGAGCGGGCGGTGAGCACGCTGCTCGCATACACCAGCAGGGCGATGCTCAGGGCAGGGCCGATCAGGTGCACCATGTCGGCCGGCGTGCCGGCCGGTGGACCGTTCCAGGGCAGGCGCGGGATCGGCAGGCCGCCCTCGGCCGGGCCGAGGACGTCCAGCCGGTCGCCGAGCCCGGCCAGCGCGACGACGGCGGTCGCCACGGCCAGGGCGATCAGCGGGCCAGGCAGGCGCTTGGCGTAGTGACCGATCAGCAGCACGGCCGCGGCGGTCCCGACCGCGTACCCGAGCGCCCATGGGTTCAGGTCCGCGAGGTGGCTCAGCACGGCGCCGGTCTTGGCCAGGGGTGTGCCGTTCGCGCTGATGCCGGTCACCTTGCCCAGCTGGCTGGCGATGATCACCACGCCGGAGCCCGCCAGGTAGCCGGTCAGTACGGGAGTGGACAGCAGCCGCATCAGCACGCCCGCGCGGACCATGTACCCGATCAGCAGGAAGATCGCGACCAGCAGGGCGAGCTGGGCTGCTGCGGCCGGCTGGTCCCGGCCCGGGGCGGCGGCGAGCGCGCTGGCGACCACGATCGCGACCGACGACTCGGGGCCGACGTTCAGCAATCGGCTGCCGCCGAAGAACGCGTAGCCGATCATCGCGCCGAGCGCGGTGTACAGGCCCGCTGCCGCGGGCAGCCCGGCCAGTTGGGCGTAGGCGAACGCCTGCGGCACCAGCACCGCCCACAGCGACAGCGCCGCGAGCAGATCCGGGCGCAGCCACGCGCGCCGGTAGCCGCGCAGCGCCGCCCACCCGGGAACGGCGGACCAGCCCACCCAGCCCCCTTCCCTCACCGGAGATTCTCCTGCCTGGTGCCATAGCCCGGCCGCAGCAAGGCGAAGCCTGGCAGATCGCCAAGCATCATCCCTGTTCAAAGGGGGTAAGCCAGCCCGCGACGGGAGGAGAAGGATGAACGCGGATCTGGGCGGGCCACCGCCTGTCGCGCCGGGTGCAGTGATCAGCCCGATCCAGGCCACAACGGTGATGCCCGCGTCGTCGGCGGTCACCGGCGTGGTGCTGACCGGCAAGGCGCTCGGCGGGCCGCTGTGACCTGGTTCGCTGTGGGGATCCGCGGCCCGCTGCGCTGGCCCAGGGAGATCAGTGCTGGGGTCACGCTGGCGGCGCTGGCCATCCCGCTCAACATCGGCTACGCGCAGATCGCCGGGTTGCCGCCGATCGCCGGGTTGTACGCGGCGATCGTGCCGATGCTGGTGTTCGCGCTGGTGTGCTCTTCGCGTCAGCTGGTGGCCAGCCCGGACGCGCCGATCGCCGCGCTCATCGCCTCGCTGCTGGTCGCGATCGTCGCCCGGCCGGGCAGTCCGCAGTACGTCGAGCTCGCCTACGCCCAGGCGCTCGTCTGCGCGGTGGTGTTCCTGCTCTTCTACGCCTTCAAGCTGGGGTTCCTGGCGAACTTCCTGTCCGAGCCGGTCCTGGTCGGGTTCATCGCCGGGCTGGCGGTCGAGATCCTCACCAGCCAGGTGAAGAAGATCCTCGGCATCCACACCACGGCCGAGCGGTTCTTCGGCGAGCTGTGGGAGATCATCACCAAGATCCCGCAGGCCCATGGGTGGAGCGTCGTCGTCGGCGTCGCGACCATGCTGGTGATCGTCGCGCTGCGCCGGCTCGCCCCCGCGCTGCCCGGCCCGCTGATCGCGCTCGTCATCGCCACGGCGGTGGTGGCCTGGGCCGGGCTCGACACCCACGGCGTCTCCGTCCTCGGCCACGTGCCGTCCGGGCTGCCGGTCCTGCACTGGCCGGCCATCACGCTCGGCCAGTGGGCCGCGCTCGTCCCCGGCGCGATCGCCATCTGCGCGGTCACGCTGGCCGATGGCCTGCTCACCGCGCGCCGTTACGCCGAGCAGCACCACTACCGGCTGGATGCCAACACCGAGCTGCGGGCCTTCGGGCTGGCCAACGTCGCCGCCGGGTTCACGCAGTCGATGACCGTCGGCTCCAGCGCCTCGCGTACCGCCGCGATGGACGCCGCCGGCTCCCGCTCCCAGCTCCCCAGCCTCATCTGCGCGATCGTGGTCGCCGTTCTGGTCGCCTTCTTCTCCGGCGTGCTCGCCTATCTGCCCAATACCGCCCTGGCCGGCATCGTCGCCGTCGCCGTGATCCGGCTCATCGATGTGCGTAAGCTAGCCGAGCTGTGGCGGCTGCGCCGCTCGGAGTTCTGGATCGCCGTGGTGTGCCTGCTCGGCGTGCCCGTGTTCGGCTCCCTGACCGCCGTGGTCATCGCGTTCCTGCTCTCGGCCGTGGACGTGGTGCGGCGGGCCTCCCGGCCCAGCACCGCCACCCTGGGCCCGGGCGAGCACGGCCGCTACATCCAGGGCCCCGCCGACAGCCCGTTCGTGGTGTACCGATTCGAAAGCCAGCTGTTCTTCGCCAACGCCGACACGTTCAAACGTGAGGTCACCAGCCTGGCCCACCGGGGCGCTCAATGGATCGTCCTGGACGCCGAGGCGATCAGCGACGTCGACACCACCGGCGCCCAAGCCCTGCGCGAAATCACGGACATGCTGCGTGAACGCGGCGTCGTCTTCGCCATCTCGCGAGCCACCACCGGCCTGCGCGACCTGCTGGCGCACTACGGCCTGACCGATCTGACCTTCTACGACTCCAACGAGGCCGCGGCCGCCGCCTACCGGGAGAGTGATCATGGGTAAGGCGTTCGCCGACATGCTGCCCTACACCCTGGGGCTGATCGTCTCACCGTTCCCGGTCGTGGCCGTCATCGCCCTGCTGATCAGCGCCAACGGCCGCGCCAAGGCTCTGCTGTTCGTGGTCACCTGGCTGGTCACGAGCTGGGTGGTACTGATCGCGCTCATCGCCCTGCTGGGCGCCCTTGGCGTCACCGGCCATGCCAGGCCCGCCTGGGTCTCCTGGCTGGCCCTGGTCATCGGCGTGCTCCTGCTGCTGATGGCCGTGGCCGGCATCCGCAGGGCCGCCCGCCGCACGGCGGGTAAGACTCCTGAGGTGCCCCGCTGGATCGCCGCGATGGACACCATGACCCCACCCAAGATCATCGGCGTGGCGGCGCTGCTCATCGTGGCCAACCCGGTCAACTTCGCCTCGCTGGCCGGCGGCGCCATCGCCGCCGGTCAGGAGCCATTGCCGTTCGGCAGGCAGCTCGTCCTGGCCGCCGTGTTCGTGATCATCGGCAGCATCGGGGTGCTCGCCCCCTACGCCACCGCGCTCAGCGCGGGCGGCGATCAGCGACTGCACCGCATGCGCGGCTGGCTGATCCAGCACAACGGGGCCCTCACCCTGCTGCTGATCCTGGTCTTCGGCCTGCTGTTCCTCGCCAAGGGCCTGCGCGGCCTGCTCGCCTGAGGGGTTACGGCGTCACGATCGCGAACGCGGGATCCGGATCCTCCAGCACGGCCCTCAGGCGGCGCAGGACGTCCATGTCGCCCTCGTGCTCGATGCCGTCGGCTGATCGGCCGGTGAGCAGGCCGATCAGCTGCCCCTGGGTGAGCGTGAGCGTCAGGTCCACCGGCTGCGGCCGCGGATCGGGCTGGTGGATGAGCACGCCGTTGGACAGCGTGGTGCGATGGCGCTGGTTCAGGTCAGTCAACCGCCAGTCGATGGCCAGAGTCTCGTTCCACGCCTTGGGACCGTCGACGCGGATGGCCAGGGAGTCGAAGACCTGCTCGACGGTCAGGGCCGCGATCATCTCCGGCGAGGTGGTGTCGATGTCGGCGGGCACGACGCCGCCCGTCAGCTCCAGCGCGCCGACCAGGTAGAAGTTACGCCAGGTGCCGTTCTCGGCGCCGTGGCCGAGCCGGGTGTAGACCTCGGCGAGCATCGCGCGCGCCTGCTCGTCGTGCTCGTCGGCGAAGACGGCGTGGTTGAGCAGCGAGGCGGCGAACCGCAGGTCGCCGTCGTCGAGGTAGCGGCGGGCGAAGGCCAGGACGCCCTCGCGCCCGCCCATGCACTCGACGTAGCGGCGCGCCTGCTCGACCGGCGGATGCTCCCACAGGTGGGCCGGGTTGCCGTCGAACCAGCCCAGATAGCGCTGGTAGATCGCCTTGACGTTGTGGCTGACCGAGCCGTAGTAGCCGTGGGTGTGCCAGGCCTGCTCCAGCGCGGGCGGCATCCGCATGGCCTCGGCGATCTCGGTGCCGGTCATGCCCTTGTTCAGCATCCGCAGCGTCTGATCGTGCAGGTAGGCGTACATGTCGCGCTGCTGCGACAGGAAGGTGACGATGTTCTCGTTGCCCCAGGTGGGCCAGTGGTGTGAGGCGAACACGACGTCGGCCTGGCCGGCGAACAGAGCGATCGCCTCGGTCAGATAGCGGGACCAGACGCGCGTGTCGCGGACCAGCGCGCCGCGCAGGGTGAGCACGTTGTGCAGGTTGTGCGTGGCGTTCTCGGCCATACACAACGCCCGGCGGCCGGGGATGAGGAAGTTCATCTCCGCCGGCGCCTCGGTGCCCGGGGTGAGCTGGAAGACGATCCGCACCCCATCCAGCGTCTCCTCCTGCCCGGTGCGCGTGATGTCCTTGCTCGGCGGGATGAGGGAAATCGTGCCGGTCGAGGTGGTCAGGCCCAGCCCGGCCCCGATCTGCCCTTCCGGCGAACGGGGCAGGGCCGGCCCGTACATGTAAGTGGCACGACGGTTCATCGCGGTACCGGCGTAGACGTTCTCCGACACCGCGTGCTCCATAAACCCGGCCGGGGCCACGATCGGCACGCTGCCATCGGTAACGCCACGCACCCCGCCGAAGTGGTCGGCGTGCGAATGGGTATAGATCACCGCGGTGACTGGACGCTCGCCACGCTGCTCGCGATACAACTTCAGCCCCGCCGCCGCGCACTCGACCGACAGCAGCGGATCGACCACAATGACCCCGCGCTCGCCCTCGATCAGCGTCATGTTCGACAGATCCAGGCCACGTACCTGGTAAATGCCGTCGCTCACCTCATACAGCCCCTGCTTGACGCACAACTGCCCCTGCCGCCACAAGCTGGGATGCGCACTGTCAGGGCACTCCTGCGCCAGGAAGCCAAAGGAGTCGCTGTCCCACACGACACGGCCGTCGGCCCTGACCACCGCGGGGCTCAACGCGGCCACGAATCCACGGTCGGCGGCCTCGAAGTCCGACCGGTCACCAAAAGGAAGATCTGCCATGAAAGCGACCTTCCCTGTGGTGAGTGCTGCCGCCCGGCCGCAGCCGGTACTTTCACCCGCTCATGACCATCTCTTTTCGGGGCCTCACGCCGTCTCTTCGCATCGAACGCGTCACCACACCGCAGCTTACGGCGCCTGCAGTGAACTGGCCGGATGCGGACATCGCGTGACGGGTGACAGCCCTGCTTCACGAGCGGATGCTGAAGGTCGATCGTCGTCTGGCATCCCTTCGCCACCAGGTTGACAGCAGGCGGGCCGGTCCGTGATGTCGGTGCCGACGCCACACCGGAAACGAGGTGGCTTACCCCTGAGGAGCCGAACCAGGAGACCGGAGAACCGGGACCATCGAATGGACCCTCCCCATGCCACGGGACGACGCCGGGCACCATCCGGACCCGGCCGCTTCGCCGCCCACCGCAGAGCACATGACCACTATCACGGTTCGGCGATGATCCGCTGTCATGCGCGGACGCGGCTCGGGGTGACGTCGGGAGGACGCTTCCCCCGCCGAGAAGATCCCTACCTGGACAAGGAGCCGTTGTGATCCGTTCCGCCATCACCCTGCTGACCGCGATGACGGTCGCCGTCGGTCTCGTCCTAGTGCCCTCCTCGGCGCAGGCCGCCCCCGGCGATCTGGTGTGCCTGCCGCCCACCAGCTCAACCGTCACCTTCGACCCGCCACTCACCACCATGCCACAGACCGTGACGGTCACCTCGACCAACCTGTTCGGACCGTGCACCTCCACCAGCGTGCCTGCCATAACGTCCGGCACCACCTCCGGCACCTTCCCGGTACCGAACCGCAGTTGCCTGACCCTGGCCGGAACAGGCACCTCCACCTCGCACATCACCTGGAACACGGGCCAGACCAGCACGCTAACCCTGAACTTCACCACCCAGATCGTCGCCGGTGTGTACACCTCGGTGGTGACCGGCGTTGTCTCCTCCGGCCTGTTCGCCGGCGACAGCGTGGTGAGTAACCAGACCGGCCCGGCCACCGACATCCTCACCTGCACACTCGGTCTCGGGACCGTCGCCGGCATTTACACCGTGGGCGCCATCACCTTCGCCTGAGCGGCCCCACCGCGACAGCACCCCTTGGGCAACCCGGAAGGGGAGCGTGCACGAACCGGCAAGCGGCCTGCGTCCCGCTGGTCAACAAGGCCATTGGCGTTCCACCGCCGACTGACCGGCCCGCCGAGCCGATCGCCGAGCTGGCGGAACAGGCCAGACCTCTGGAGGAGACCGGCCGGTGCGTCGATGCCGCCTTCCGGGACGGCATGACCGTGCTGTGGCGCGCCTTCTCCACCGCACCCGGCTTGGCACCCATCGGCCGCCTGACGCTGCGCCACGACATCGTCCACAGGCCGGCGATCCGCCTGCGAATCGCCGAGCACGTCACTGGCTGGCCAGAGACGCTCGCTCACCGCCCGCCGCACCAGCCGATCTTCGTCGCCGGTCTGCCCCCACAATGGCACCACCCTGCTGCACTGGCTGCTGTCTCGAGCGCCCGGCATGCGGGCACCGGTGCTGGAGGAGCTGCTCGATCCTCCGGCATCCTTCCGGCCGCACCGCGCTCTCAACTCCGGGCTGCAGATGATGGCGGGCTCCCACTTGGAGTTACTGATTTGCTCTTGGACACTTGAACGATGGTTGAGTACTCTACTAGCAGTAAAATATATGACCAGGAGGAAAGATGTCGGAACATGACGACTTGTCAGCAGAGGCCGCTCTTCGTGAAGTGGGCCGCGCGCGGGACACCGTACGGAAGTCCAGCCGCCAGGGCGCGTGGTTCTTCCTGGGAATGTGGCTCGGGAACACCGCCTACTGGCTGATCACGCTGCTCGGCCCAGAAGCGGTCAGGGACTACGCCATCTGGGTTCCCATCGCCCTCGTCGTGGCAGGCGCCCTCTACCTGGCCCGCCAGCGGGTCTACGGCCGGTTGCAGTCCCGGCTCTCGCGTTCCGTCACCTACGCGTTCGTAGGGACGACCGTGATCGGGGCGGTCTACAACATGTTCCTGCACCCGCGGGACCCGAGCCCGCTGTGGGTGATGGCCGATGTACTGGTGGCACTGATCGCAGGCGCCCCACTGCTGTATGGCGCGGTGCGCATCTTTCGCTCCGCGGAGGACCAGTGAGCCATCCACGGCACGCGCTCGACGAGATCATCCACGCTCCGGTGCGGCTGTCCATCATGGCCATGCTCGCGGCCGCGGAAGCGGTTGAGTTCGGCTTCTTGAGGGACACGATCGAGGTCAGCGACTCGCTACTGTCCAAGCACATCAACACGCTGGAGAAGGCAGGCTACGTGCGGGCCACGAAGGGCTTCGTCGGCAAGCGCCCCCGAACCTGGCTGGCCTTGACCGACGAAGGGCGGGACGCCTTCCAGAACTACACATCCATACTTCAGCAGATCACGGATGGTACCCGTCGCGCTTAGACACAGAAACGACTGATTGTGGCAGGCATGATGGACGTCCCATCCCGGGACGAATCGAGTTCCTGGTCCTGGTCGACGGCGTGGAAATCGGCGGCACCCACTGAGCTCCTACGACCCGGCGGCCTCCGCCGGGTGGGGATCCGACGACGACGGCCCGCCCGTCGGGCCGGGGTCAGAGAGATTTGGACGGTATCCGGCGTAACGGGATTTCCGCAGGTCAAGGTTACCCTGCCATCGCGGTCTTCAAGACGTGGTTAACGCCGGATTCCATGCCTTCGCAGCCCACCCACTCGTCTTGCACCTCGACGAATCCCGCGCCGATCTGGCCACCGCCGGCGCCTCCGCGCACACCCGGGGCGCCTACCACAGCGACCTCATAGCCCGCGCCGTCCACACAAGGAGCGCAACACCGTGGAGCGGTGCGTCAAACGTGTCAAGGAGTGGCGTGGGCGGGCCTCCCGCTTGGACAAGACCCCGACAGTCACCTGGCCGGTCTTCATCTCCGGGGAGCCGTCTTGTGGGTCCGCAGCTTGCTACCGGCCTGAAGATCCGAACTCCGCACAGGCGGAGCTACCCCGGCTGCTGGAGCCCATCGCCGCCGCTGAAGCCGCGGACGGCGATGAGCTCAGTCTCGCCGCCCACCACCGGCCACGGCAGATGATCGCCTGTCTGAAGGTGACCCTGGACGATCCTGAGGTCTACCCGGCCCAGCAGCCAGGAGAGCCGCAACCACCTGCCGCGCCCTGATGCCGCAGGGCGGAGGCGCCGAGGGGGTCATGGCCGCGCTAGGCCATGGTGCAGATCAGGTGGTCGGCTCAGGTGTGTCGGCGGGATCCGGAGCCGGGTTCTCGACGGTGTCGTCCTCCTCGCCAGGAGCGCTCAGCAACGACGGGGAGCCCTTCAGCCCCCACGTGTAGTCGCCCTTGCCATCGTTGTTGACGTTGTAGACGATCTTTCCGTCGCCGATCCAGCTGCCGTCGACGGAACTGTACTTGAAGGGCGTGTCACAGGTCTCCGAACCACCGCCCTGGCTGTTCACCTCGTGCCTGTAGTCGCAGTTGGTCGTCGCATGGACGATGCTGCGTTCGAGCCGGGCCTGGACCACGAACTTGTCGAACCGGTTACCGTAGGTAAGGCCGTCCTGTGACCATTTAACTTGGACACGGCCCTTTCGATAGTTCCCGTCCGTGAGCACGCACGTCCTGGCCTCGACCAGAAGGTCCGGCTTGCCCGGTAGGGCGATGGTCTTCTTGGCCCAGGTCGAGCAGTTGGTGGTGGCGGCGGCTGGAGAGGCCGCTGCCAGGGATGCGCCGACCAGAACTCCGGACAGCGACAGTACCGCGGTCATCGATGTCACCGATCGTCGAACCAGCGATGCACGCATGGCTGAACCTCCTGAGGGAGTGAATGCCGGGCAGGGAAGCCCGTACCACGGTGGTCGGCTCCTGCTCGGCTTTGACACATCCTGAGAGGGCCGGAGGGCATGGATGGTGACGCGCTCGACGGAGGTTGTGGCGGACCTCACTCCGGACACAAGCGGGAGCGGTGTCGGTGTCACGGAACGGCCCGCTCGTAAGTTCTCCATTCATGGCCCGGTGCTAGGGCTGACGTCACCAGGCGAACCTGTCACAGCTCGGCGGATGGGCCAGGCCAGCTGAGACTGAGAGTGGGGCAGCCCGGTGCGATACGTTTCACCAGCTTGCCGGGCGGCGGCTCCTCGGGCGACGGCGCTTGGTCCTGGCGCCGACAGGGACGGAGAACGTGTCGTCCCGGAAGTCGTTGTCCTTGTCGAGGATGTGGTTCCGCACCTGCTCGATGTCAGCCAAGGTCCAGGCATTGAGCTGTTTGATGTCGGCGGGCTGCTGGTGCGGATCGCCGGGGATCGTCATACCAGGCTGGGGCATCTGACTGGCGGCGCTGGTGAATGGGATGAGGGTGCGGCTTGCCACCCCCACGCGCCCCCATCCCTGAACTGACAGCTCAACTTGCTTGGCGCAGAGGCGTGAGACATCAGCGCCTTCTTCACGCCGGCCAGCTGCTAGATGTATTGACCCGTTGGGTTGTTGACACGGGTGATCGGTGGCTGGCCGCCGAGTGCGGTGTGGCATCGGTGGTGGTTGTAGGTGTGCAGGAAGTCTGGCAGAGCGGTGGTGCGGTCGTTGTTGCTGGCGTAGGGCCGGGCGTAGGCCCATTCCTCCAGCAGGGTGCGGTTGAAGCGTTCGGCCTTGCCGTTGGTCTGGGGGCGGTAGGGGCGGGTGTGTTTGCCGGTGGCGCCGAGGTCGGCCAGGGCTTGGTGCCAGGCGGTGCCGCGGCGGTAGGCCAGGGCGTTGTCGGTGAGTACGCGGTGGATGCGGGTGATGCCCAGGCCGGCGAAGTGGGTGGCGGCGCGGCGGAGGAAGGCGGCGCAGGTGGCGGCTTTTTCGTCGGGCAGGACTTCGCTGTAGGCCAGCCGGGAGTGGTCGTCGACGGCCGAGTGGATGTAGTCGAAGCCGATGGTGCGGCTGGGGTGGTGGCTGCGCTGGTCGCGGCCGTGGATGCGCCAGCCGCCGCCGTCGGGGATGCGGCCGAGTTTCTTGACGTCGACGTGCACCAGCTCGCCGGGCCGGGCGCGTTCGTAGCGGCGGATGGGCTGGCCGGTGGGCCGATCCAGCCATGCCAGGCGGTGCAGGCCGTGGCGGGTCAGGATGCGGTGCACGGTGGAGGCGGGCAGGCCGAGAATCGGGCCGATGCGGGCCGGGCCAAGCTTGCGGCCGGTGCGCAGCCGGCAGACCTCGGCCTCGATTGCGGCGGGAGTGCGGTGCGGCACGGTGTGCGGGCGGCTGGGGCGATCGAGCAGCCCGGCCTCGCCCTCGGTACGCCAGCGGCGGATCCACTTGTAGGCGGTGGGCCGGGAGACGCCCATCTCCGCGGCCACATGCGCGACTGGACGTCCCGCTTGAACACGATCGACGAGCAGTCGGCGGGCATGGACGGTCAGCCGGGCGTTACGGTGGGACATGAAGCCTCCGTGCGGTGCAGATTCGACACCTTCACCACATCGGAGGCTTCTCTTTTGATCAAGTCCCTCTGTTAACAACGCTCGTGGTCAATACAGCTAGAGGAGCGCGGGCAAGGCAGTGACGAGCAGCGCCTAGAGTTCGTTGAGGCAGGCGGTGCGCGCCTTCACCGCGCCGGTGAGGACCAGATGCAACACCCGGATCGGCTAGCCCACCCCGTTCCGCTCTTCGGGACAGCATGAGCCCCTGTCTGCCAGCACGGCCTCGGCCACGGATAGGCGTCCAGCGGATTAGACTGGCCCTTGGCCCTGCGCTGCTGCTGGTCCGGGCGATTGACCTCGACCACCTTGACCTCCGCGCTGCTCAGGTGGCGAGCCAGGGCGGCACTGTAGGAGTCGGTACCCTCCCCACCGCATGCAACCGGCCGAAGGAACACATCCACTCCAGCAGGTCCGCGTATCCCGCCTCCGAGCGGGACCTGGCACGGTGGATCAACCCCATCGTGTCGGGCTGGATGAACTACTACGGCCGGTTCTACCGGTCGGAGCTTCATCCGCTGCGGCGGCGCATCAACGCCTACCTGGTGCGCTGGATGAGGAAGAAATACAAGCGGCTGAGGACCCACAAGAAGGCCCTCGCGGCCTGGGACCGAACCACCACGCCAATACCCGCGCTTCTTCGCACACTGGCGGTGGGTTTCCGAGTTCTGACGGTGAGGTTGAGAAGAGCCCGGTGACGGGAGACTCGCCACACCGGGATCTGTGGGAGCCCGGAGGTGAGACTCCTCCGGGCGACCCGACCGCCATGCCATCAGGCGAATGCCGACCTTGCGATCATGCTGTGATCAGCAGCCCACCGCAGGGGGCTGAAAACGGCTCAACGCGGGCCGTTCCTGAAAGCGCTGGGCGCGATGCCGTAGGCGGCGCGGAAGGCTCGGCTGAACACCGCGGGATCGGAGAATCCCCAACGCGCGGCGATGACGTGGACGGGCGCGTCCCGTAGCGCCGGATCGACCAGGTCGCACCGGGTGCGTATGAGGCGCTGGCTTCTGATCCAGCCGGAGACCGTGTAGCCCTGCTTGTGGAAGAGCCGGTGCAGGTAGCTGACCGAAATGTGGTGAGCGGCGGCCACTTGGCGCGGGTTCAGGCCGGTTTCGCTGAGATGGCGCTGGATGAACGCCTGGATCTGCAGGGTCAGGGCGTGCCTGGGTGAGGGCGCCGTCCTTGCGGCCGACCCACCCAGGTGCGCGAATGCCGCGTTCACCAGTTCCAGTAGCGCCATACCCAGCCGGGGTGCATCGGACGGCCCGCACGCGTCCAGACTGTCGGTCAGGTGTGCGACGAACCCGGCCAGCAGCCCGCCGACGCCGTCCTCGGCCAGACGGCGGCCGAGGGCCAGCTCCGCCTGGCCGGGGTCAACCGACAGCAGCGACCGGGGCACGGCGACGGTGGCCGTTCGGAAGGTGGAGTCTCCTGCGCCGAAATCCGCCTCCTGCAAGCGGGTGACGTCGTGGACGAAGACCTGGCCCACCCCCGCGAGAGTGTGTCGGCCGTCCCAGACGAGCCGGATCTTGCCCTGTAGGGGTACGAGCAGGTGATAATGATCGCCCGGGTCGAGCGTCTGGGACGGCCGGAGGGCGGCCCGCACGCGCAGCGGCGGAAACCGCCGCACCCCCAGGCGCAGCGCGCCGAGCAGAACGTCCCGCTCCACGGCGCAGACCTCTCCCTGGGGGTTCGCGCAGGCACTGGACCCGTCCGCGCCGCAGGATAGGCCCCAGCATGGCGCCGCCAGGGTCAGCGTGGCATTCGGGTCGTTCTCGATCACATCGCTCTCCAGGTAAAAGGCGGAAATCGCCGTGCGTCTGCGTTCCGCTAGCGGGGCAGCGAGGTCGCGGCCTGACCGTCGGGACAGCCGATCGACTTCGCCGTTTGTTGCCGCCCGACGCCACATCGCCGGGCCTTATCCGGTCTTGCGAGCGTCCCGGGCAGGCTGCCCTGCCCCTTCCGATCACGGAGGCCAGGTGCTACGTCATGGGCATGGACGATCTTCTTCGTCGTCGGCGTCTGCGGCTGGCATCGTGGCGCTGATCGTGGTGAGCGCATGGGGTTGCTCCGGCGGGCCATGAGGACCGCGACGGCGGGCGGAGGGCTTCGGGAATGCCCGGTAGAGAGGTGGTGATGGGCCGGGCGTTGCCGGAGGTACTTCGTGCTGGTAACCACCAGATCGTCGTCCGGCATGTTCTAGTGATCTGTACGGGGACCGTCGCTACGACATCACCGTCGTCTGAGCCGCATCCGACTCACTGTCGGCGCTTTCGCCGGGGCTGTATGGCCTGGGCGTCGCTCCTCAGCGGCCACGCGGTTTCCCTGGTTGAGATCACGCTGGCGCATCCAGGGCTGGGCAACCACCACCGAGGTGTCCGCGTTCAATCAGTGATTTCGCGGCCGTCCCAGGGCCGGGTTACACAGCCACCGCTTGCCAGGCGACCGTGTAGATCCACCACGTTCCCCGAATGACGCGATCTTCATCGGAGGCGTTGTGACCGTGGCCTCTGCCAAGACGATGGCCCGGGTGATCGGAGCGCCCGCGCCCGCGGGTTGCGGCGTTCACCCGCGAGCACGGGGCAAGATCGCCGGCCAGAGCGCTGGCCCACACCTTCATCGACGTGGCCGTGCCACGCCCAGGCCACGGAATATGCCTGCAGTCGGCCTTGCACGCAGCCGCCGGCACGGTGGTCCCGGTCTCGGCTCCTGGCCCGACCACACCAACGCGACCTGACCGTCCTCGGCCGCTGGTGGCCGACCACTCATCCGTTGACCGACCTCAAGCACATCGCCAAGGACATCCCAGGGACGCCGTTGGCGTTTGGGGACGCTGTCTCAGCAGGCCAGGTTTGTGAAGGTGTTGCAGAGTGTGACGGGGTTGGCGTACTCGTCGGTGTGCACCATGCGGCCGTTCTTCCAGTCGAACCGGTAGACGTACACGTTGCGGTACGAACGGTTGTCGGCCGTGGTGAAGTCGCCGTTGGCCTGCACGAAAGAGGTGTTTCCGTGCTCGGTCACGCTGATGCGCATATCGGTGAACCGGATCTTCTGGAAGTTCGTGAGCACATTGGTGACGTAGCCGAGAATCTGCTTCTTGCCCACGAAATGGTCTGCGGGTTCTGGTCCGCCGGAGAACGACAGCGGGATCGTGAACGTGGCCTTCTCATCGATCCTTGCGCTGATGGCCTTCAGGTCCTTGCGTTCGAACGCGGCCAGGAGTGCACGGGTCTGCTCTGCGGTTCGCCGCTCGGGTGCCGCATCGGCGGAGGCCGAGGGGGTGAGGCCGATCGTCGCCGCGATGCTCAGCGCCAGAGCGCCCGTGACGGTGGAGAGGAACGCGTGCTTGCGCATGTAGCTGCCTTTCGCTAAATGATGCCGGTCAGAGCCGGTAGGGAGAGGCTCCCGTGAACGAGGCCAGGTGCGAGAGATCCGTCAGCATGCGGATGAGGGCTGGTGTAGGCGGTAGGTCAGCGCCTGTGAAGCGGTGGCCCGCGTTCGCCCTGGGCCAAGCTGCCAGCTACTGCCCGCTCTGCTGCGGCGTCTCGTGCCACGCCGTTCCCGGCGCGTTGGGAGCCGTGGCGTGCTGCCACGGCCCGGTCGATCAGGCGTGGCTGGCCGGTCCGCTGGTGACCTCCGTCCACGGGTCGGGCCGCGCCTGGTCGGGGATGTCGGGGCGGTGGCTCGGTCGTCGTGGCCGGGAGGGCCACCAGTTGGCGCCGCCGAGCAGTTGCATCGCGGCGGGCACGACGATCGAGCGGACCAGGGTGGCGTCGATCACTACAGAGAGGGTGAGGCCGACCCCGATGGTGATCAGGAACAGCGAGGTGGCGGTGAAGCCCATCGTGGCCAGGACGATGACCATCAGCAGCCCGGCCCGGGTGATGAGGGAGCCGGTGCTGCGCAGGCCCGTGATGATCGCGCGCCGGTTGTCACCGGTGGCCAGGTACTCCTCGTTGATGCGGCTCACCAGGAACATCTCATAGTCGGTCACCAGGCCGAAGGCGATCGTGATGATGAGTCCCAGTGCCCACACGTCGGTGGTGCCGACCACGGAGAAGTCCATCAGCCCGGCCAGGCCGCCCTCCTGGAACCCCCAGACGATGATGCCGCAGGAGGCCGCCAAGGAGAGGAAGGCGACGGCGACGGCCTTGATGGGGACAAGCACGGATCGGAACGCGAAGAAGAGCAGGACCAGGGTCGACAGGCCGATGAAGGCCAGGGCCCACGGCAGCGCCCCGGTCGTCGCGTCGCTGTTGTCCAGGCTGACCGCCGGTCCGCCGGGGCCGCCGATGAGGACCTCGGTGGCGCCGGCCGGGGGCTCCAGCGCCCTGATCTGCCGGACCAGGTCCAGGTTCGCCGGATCGTCGGCCTCGCCCTGGTAGGTGACGGTGGCCCAGGTCAGCTCGGGGTCGGTGAGATGCACGCCGGCTGTGCCGGCGCTCGGGAGGTTCTGGACGGAGCTCAGGTAGCCGTCGAGGGCGGTTCGGTCCACGGAGCCGGCGACGGCGATGTCCATCCGCGTGGCGGCCGGGCCGTTCTGGGGGAAGTCCTCCCGCAGCATCGCGGGGACCACCTGGCCCTCGTTGTCGGCGGGCAGGTAGCGGTGGTTGGTCAGGCCCTGCTGCAGCGAGAACAGCGGGGCGGCGGCGACCAGCAGCACCAGCAGACCACCGGTCAGCCACGGCAGCGGCCGGCGGGTGACGGACGTGGCCAGCCACCGCCACGTCCGCTCCTCCCGGGTGGCGGCACCGGGCCGGCGGCGTGGCCAGGGCAGGCTCAGCGCGTTGATCCGGGGGCCGAGCACCGCCAGCACGGCGGGCAGCACGACCAACGCGGCGAGCAGGTCGAACAGGACGACCGCGATGCCGCCGAAGCCGAACGCGCGGGAGATCGGCTGCGGGAAGAACATCAGCCCGCACAGCCCGATGACGACGGTGAGCCCGGAGAAGGCGACCGTGTGCCCGGCGGTGTTCATCGTCGCCACCAGCGACTGCCGCACGTCACCGGCGGTACGCGTGAGCTCCTCGCGGAACCGGCTGACCATGAAGAGCCCGTAGTCGATCGCGAGGCCGAGACCGAGCAGCATGGCGATCTCCATGGCGAAGATCGAGATGTTGGTGACGTAGGTCAGGGCGCGCAGCATCACCAGCGAGCCGAGGATGGCCACGATGCCCAGGGCGAGCGGGATGGCGGCGGCCACCACGCCCCGGAAGATCACCAGCAGCAGGATCAGCAGGATCGGCAGCGAGATCATGTTGGCGGTGGCCAGGTTCTCGGTGGCGAGCCGCTGGAGGTGGAACACGCTGGTGGAGCCGCCGGCGATGTGGGTCTGCAGTCCCTCGGCGCGCACGCGCTGCTCGATCTCGCCGTAGGAGGCCAGGCGCTCCTGGTCGTCCGCGCCGCGCAGGACGATCGTCGCCAGCGTGGCGCGCCCGTCCTTGGAGACGTAGCCCGCGCGCTGCTCCTCGGTCAGCCTGGGGCTCCAGTAGCTGGTCCAGGAGGCCACCTCGGACTGCGGCAGGCTGCGGAGCGCCGCCGTCACCGCCTGCTCGAAGGCGGGATCGTCCGCCGACAGCCTGCCGGTGGGGTCACTGTAGATCGCCACCGCGTCCGCCTGCGCCGGCCGGTGCCCGAAGTGGCTCTCCAGCAGCTCGGTGGCCCGGTAGGACTCCGCGCTGGGGGACTCCAGCCCGCCGGTGCTCAAGGCGCCGAAGACCCCGCTGCCCCAGACGCCGGCGAGCACCACGAACAAGGCGGCCGCGATCAGCAAGGCGCGTCTGCGCACGAAGGCGAGATGCCCTAGCCACGAGAACATAGCAACTCCCCCCGAACGATCTCAAACCTGCTCAATTCAGGCCGCCGTCCACCCGCAGCACCGCGCCGGTCACGTACGAGGCGCGGTCGCTGAGCAGCCAGGCGGCGGCCTCGGCCACCTCCTCCGGCGCGGCCGCGCGCCGCAGCGAGGCGCGCGCGGTGAGCTGCTCGACGATGCCGGGCGAGACGGCCTCCCAGGCGTCGACCATCGCGGTCAGCGTGGTGCCGGGGGCGATGCCGTTGACCCGGATGCCTTCCGGTCCGTACGTGGCGGCGGCCGACTCGGTGAGGCTGTTGAGCGCCCGCTTCATCGCGCCGTAGGCGGGCAGCAGCGGGTTCGGCCCCCAGCTGCCGACGGTGGAGGTGTTGACGATCGCCCCGGTCCCGGCGGTGGCCCTGATCGCGGCCACCTCCGCGGAGATGGCGACCCACTGGCCCTTGAAGTTCACGGTGTACATCAGGTCGAAGTCGGCCTCCGGCATCTGGTCCATCGGGGCCGGGGGCACCGCCGTCGCGCCGTTGTTGAAGGCGACGTCGAGCCGGCCGTACAGGTCCACGGCCCGCGCCACGGCGGCGCGGACGCCGGCCGGGTCGGCCAGGTCGCACACGACGTGGTCGGCGGTGCCGCCCGCCGCGCGGATCTCCTCGGTCACGGCCTTGAGCCGGCTCTCGGTCCGGGCGGCGAGCAGCACCGTGGCGCCCTCCCGGGCGAACAGCCGTGCCGCGGCGGCGCCGATGCCGCTCCCGGCGCCGGTGACGAAGGCGACCTTGCCGGCCAGCAGGCCCGTGTTCGTGTCATCAGTCATGGCAATCAGGCTGGTCCGCGGCGGCGGTGCTCAGCCAGGCATCGGCTGTACCTGGCTGAGCACCGCGCCTGGCACGCATAGTGGAGGCGTGGACAGACAGGAACTGGCCGCCTTCCTGCGCAGCAGGCGTGAGCGGATCTCCAGCGCCGACGTGGGCCTGCCGGCCGGACGGCGGCGCCGCACTCCCGGGCTGCGCCGCGAGGAGGTGGCCCAGCTGGCGTACATCTCGACGGAGTACTACACGCGCCTGGAACAGGGCCGTGCCCCGCGCCCGTCGCGCGAGGTGCTGGCCGCCCTGACCAGGGCGCTGCGCCTGTCGGACGCCGAACGCGTCCACCTGCACCACCTGGCAGGCGCGCCGCCGGGCCCGCCGCCCGGCCCGTGCCGCGAGGTGCACCGCAACGTCCTCGACCTGCTGGACCGGCTGCCGCAGGCCGCCGTGACCGTGCTGTCGGCGACCTACGAGGTGATCGCCTGGAACGACCTGGCGGCCGCCCTGATGACCGACTTCTCCGCGCTGGCCCCGCGCGACCGCAACCTGGTCCGGTACGCCTTCCTGAACGGGCCCCGGCCGCCCGTCCTGGCCGAGGCGGACCGGGCCGCGTTCGCCCACGAGGCGGCCCGGCGGCTGCGGGCCGCCGCCGCCCGTTACCCGGACTCCCCGGAAGTAGCGGAACTGGTGTCCGAGCTCCAGGAGGGAAGCGCGCAGTTCGCCCGCCTATGGGCCTCGCACGACGTGTCGCCAGGGCCGAGCCTGCGCAAGACCCTGCACCATCGGCTCGTCGGCCCCATCCCCCTGAACTGCCACGCACTCGAAATCGCCGACCGCGACCAGCAAGTAGTCATCTACACCGCCGACCCGGGCTCTCCCGCCGAGGAGGCGCTACGGCTGGTCTCCGTGATCGGCACCCAGCGCATGGACACGCCAGGCTGAACCAGCCGACCGGGACGACGTTCACCAGGAGTCGTCCTCGTCCAGGTTCCCTTGTCGCGGGCGTCAGGGGCGCGCAGCTGCCGACCTGTGCCGGCGCCTTTGGAAGGCGGTCAATGACATGGGTGATGCCTGAGGATCCGTCCACGCCCTCGGCGTCCGACCGCCGCGACGCTGGATGGCATGTACCGCTTCCTGATCCCACCAGTGATCCGCCCTGGCTGCATGCCGTACATGCTGCTCGGTGTCAACGGCACCGCCATCCCGCTGCTGGCCACCATCACCGTCACCGACCTGTGGCTGCGGCACGGCCTTCGCGCTGCAGGTCCTGGCCGCCATCCTGATCGCCGATCTCCGCATCACCCTGACCGATAATGCCAGCCACGAGATCGGTGCCCATGGGGCTTCCATGCCGTCCAGCACTCCATCAAGCTCTTCTACGGCCTTGAAGCACCCTCTGCATCGGACCCTGAAGATGAGCTCCGGCGTCGCCCCGCTCATCCTCATCGGCCTCCCGCTCGACCTCGCCTCAGCCCGGACCGTCTCCGTCCAACTGCCGCTCCAACGCCGACTACCGCATCGACGCACACGTACGTGCCCGCCCTCAACGAGGGCCACCGCTTCCAGCACCTCAAATGGGCCGGCATCGACGACGTCAACTTCGCCAACGCTGACGTGCTGCGCGTAGGGCGCTCGCCCGCACCCGCACTCCGGTTCGGGCGCTCCTGCCTTGACCATCCGTTGAGCGGACGCCGCGTTCGGCTCGAACGGCCCGCGGGAAGGCGAGCCATCAGGCGGCGATGCGGAGGAACACGTGACCCGGACATTCAACGGTGTGATCAATCTCGACGTTCGCGACTCCGTTCCGGACTGGGAGCCTTTCCTGCCCCCACGGGCGCCCGAAGGCTCACCCAATGTGCTCTACCTTGTCTGGGACGACACCGGCATCGCGACCTGGGACACCTTCGGCGGCCTGGTGCAGACGCCGAACATGACCCGGCTGGCCAACTCCGGCCTGCGCTTCACCAACTGGCACACCACCGCCCTCTGCTCACCGACCCGGTCCAGCCTGCTGACCGGCCGCAACGCCCACAGCAACGGCATGGCCTGCATCGTGGAGGGAGCCAACGGCTTTCCCGGCCTCAGCGCGGTCATCCCGCCGGAGAACGGCACCCTCGCCGAGATCCTCCTCGAACACGGCTACTCCACCCTGTGCATCGGCAAGTGGCATCTCACCCCGGAGACCGAGTCCAGCATGGCCGGCTCGCGCAGGACCTGGCCGACCAGCCGCGGCTTCGAGCGCTACTACGGCTTCCTGGGCGGCGAGACCAACCAGTGGTTCCCCGACCTCACCTACGACCAGCACTTCATCGAGCAGCCGTACACCCCGCAGCAGGGCTACCACCTGTCCAAGGACCTGGCCGACCGCGCGATCGAGTTCATCCGTGACATCCGCCAGGTAGACCCGGACAAGCCGTGGTTCTGCTACTTCGCGCCCGGCGCCAACCACGCCCCGCACCACGCGCCCAAGGAATGGATCGACCAGTACCAGGGCGCCTTCGACATGGGCTACGAGCGCTACCGCGAGATCGTGCTCGACCGCATGAAAGAGCGGGGGCTCGTACCGGACGGCACCCGGCTCTCGCCGATCAACCCCTGGCCGGCCGACGTCATCGCCCCCGGCGACCAGGTCAAGCCGTGGGACTCGCTCACCGAGGACGAGCGCCGCCTGTTCTGCCGGATGGCCGAGGTGTTCGCCGGCTTCTGCGCCTACACCGACCACCAGATCGGCCGCCTCCTGGACTACCTGGAAGAGTCCGGGCAGCTCGACAACACCATCGTGGTCGTCGTCTCCGACAACGGCGCCAGCGGCGAAGGCTCGCCGGACGGCTCGGTCAACGAGAACAAGTTCTTCAACGGCTGGCCGGAGGACCCCGCCGAAAACCTGGCCAAGCTGGACCAGCTCGGCGGGCCGGACACCTACAACCACTACCCGACCGGCTGGGCCTGGGCGTTCAACACGCCGTACAAGATGTTCAAGCGCTACACCCTCGAAGGCGGCATCGCCGACCCGCTGATCATCAGCTGGCCCGCCCGGATGAAGGACGTCGGCGGCCAGGTACGCGACCAGTACCACCACGCGATCGACATCGTGCCCACCGTGCTCGACCTCGTGGGCGTCGAGCCGCCCGGGCAGATCAAGGGGCACACCCAGTCGCCGATGCACGGCACGTCCATGGCCTACACCTTCACCTCGTCACACGCCCCGAGCCGGCGCACCACCCAGTACTACGCGATGCTCGGCACCCGCGCCCTCTACCACGACGGGTGGAAGGTCGTGGCCCGCCACGGAGCGCTCAGCGGCAAGGGCGACTTCATGGCCGACTCCTGGGAGCTCTACCACGTGGCCGAGGACCGCGCCGAAACCCGCGACCTGGCGGCCGAACACCCGGACAAGGTGCGCCAGCTGGTCGGCATCTGGTTCGCCGAAGCCGGCGCCAACGGCGTCTTCCCGCTGGACGACCGCACCTCGCGCGAACAGCTCGCCCTGCCGCGACCGCTGCCCGCCAAACCGCGCGACGTCTACGTCTACTACCCGGGCACCTCCGACGTGCCCGAAGGCGTGGCCGTCAACATCCGCAACCGCTCCTACTCCATCACCGCCAAGCTGGACGCCCACTCCCCTGACGGCGTGATCTTCGCGCAGGGGTCCAGATTCGGCGGACACACCTTGTTCGTCAAGGACGGCGCACTTCGCTATTGCTACAACTTTCTTGGCGCCGAGGAGCAGGTCTTCGTCTCCGACCGGCCGCTTGCCGCGGGCGCTCTCTCCCTCGGCGTGGAATTCGCCAAGGAAGGCGAAGAGCCGGAAGGGGTGGCGCGTGGCAGGCTGCGCCTGTTCGTCGGGGACCAGGTGGTCGCGGAAGGTCCGATGCGTACCCAGCCCGGCAAGTTCGCCCTCGCGGGCGAGGGTCTGTGCGTGGGACGCGACTCCGCCGACCCGGTCAGCAGCGACTACAGCGCACCGTTCCCGTTCACCGGCGGCACCATCAACAAGGTGACCGTCAACGTCAGCGGAGAGCACTACGTCGACCACGACCTCGAAGGCCTGGCCATGCTCGCCCGCGACTGATCAGCCTGCGGCAGGCCCGGCCAGACCCGCACCCGCGAACACCGGCCCTCCGCCCGAGGCTCGACCACCACGGCCACCCGACCGTCCTGCAACGGCTGACCACCGTCCTGCCGAAGCCCACACCGGGCTTCGGTCACACCCTGACCACCCTGCAAGGAGACATCGTCCATGAGCACCTCATCGCCAACGCCCACCCGCGGCACCGGCACAGCTCTCACCGTGCACCACCGCCTGGCCCAGATACGGCAGGAGAACCTCATCACGCTGGAGGAGGCCGCCGTACGAGCCACAGCACAAGCCGCCCAGGCAGGCTCATAAACGGACCCCGGTCGGGCGCGAACCATGTCAGAGAACAGGCACACCCACACCTCTCCGCCGCAGACGCAGAAGCGCATCATCGAGACGGCCACCCGGCTGTTTGCGTCCCTCGGCTACGACGCGACTCCATCTCACATGATCGCCGACGCGACCGGGCTCAACGGCGACACCATCACCGAGCTCGTGGGCGACAAGAGCGACCTCTATCTCAAAGTGATGGAGCAGGCCTACCTGACCCTGAAGGCCAGCCAGGATGCGGCCTTCGCCGCGTTCACCCACGACCAGGCGGGTGTGCGCCGGCTCGCTGACCACCACCTGGACTTCTGCATGACCCATCCCGAGGTGCCCGAACTGTGGATCCACCGCTGGCTGGGGATGCCGCCGACATCACGGGAGTGGAGGCCCGCTATCTCCAACCCGTGCTCGACCGCCTGGCCGACGAGCTACAGGATCTTCTCGCCCCCGGCGTCGATCTCGACGGGGCGCTGTGGACCCTGATCTGGTGCATCCGCGGCTTCGCCCTGGGCAGCACGCCCACGCCGGGCGGCCGGCTCACAGAGCCACGCGATGCCGGTGCCCGCCGTCAGTTCCGCACACACCTGCACCTGCTCGTCGACCGGCTGTTCCTGCCCAGTAGTTGACCGTGGCTACGCAACCGGCTATGCGCCATGGGCAGGAGGAGGGAGCATGCCGCCCAGGTCCCGGCGACAACCGGGAGGCCGTCAGCCTGCCGCCTCTCGCTGCTTGGCGACGCGTCCCGTGTCCACCGAAGAGGGGCCGATCTCGGCGCGACCCTGATTCCTCCTGGAGCTGCTCCGCCGGCAGCGATGTGCCAGAGCCGCGAGCGCCGCCCAGCCCCGCCCGCTCACGCGGGACATGCAGGCTCGCGCATCGATGACGGCGCCGCGGACGTTGACGATGTCGAAGCCGTCACCGGCTCGGCTGTCAGGGGTCCAGGCCACCGCCAGCATGCCACCCAGCAGGCCCAGGATCATGCCGAGCAGAAAACCGCCCAGGTTGGAGTAGACGAACGACGCCAGCGACAGCAACACCGCGATCAGGCCGAGGAACACCCGCTGACCGGGCTGCAACCAGACCAGCACGCCCGCGATCACCATCACCAGCGCAATCAGATAGCTGGCTCCCACAGCGCCGAACACCACGGCCACCGGCAGCGCATCAAGGGCGAGCGGAATGGACAGCAGCTCCAGCCCGGCCACCACGATGAACAACCCACCCCAGAACGGCCGGGAACGCCGCCACGACTTCATGATCGTCCACCCTTCCATTCCACGCCGAGCCCGCCCCGCCATCGGAGCGGACGGGGCAAGTCCCCGCCTCACCAGCACTCGTGCGCGCCCCGCGAGATCTTGAGACCGAGGTCGGGCAGGCTGAACGTCGCCGCCGTGACGGCCCGGGCGCCCAGCCTGACGTTGCGCAGCGTCACCACTCGGGCCTGGCCGCCGAAGGTGCCGGCCGGCCCCCTGCCTGCGGGAACCTCGTCCAGGGTGCTGGCGTCCCGGCCCAGTTCGAGGTCACGGATAGAGGCGGCCGTCTGCCCGGCCACCACATCGATCACCAGGTCGTCGATGTCCACCTCGTTGCCGCCCTGGCCGCCGGTGAGCCGCAGTGTCACCGTGCCCACGGGCGTCTTCACCAGCGCGCTCGAACACAGCCCGGTGACCGCGGCCCGCCGCACGCCGGCCACGATGACCGGGATCAGCCGCCCCTTCTTCGTCTCGTCCACGTTCGTGGCCAGAGTGAAGCCCTGGCCACGCAGTTCACCGGCGAACAATTTGAAGGCGCTGCCGGACACCACGAACGTGGCGCCGATGACCCCCTGAGTCGTGGCCCCCACCAGCAGCGACGTCATCGCCGCCACCGGAGCGAGGATCAGACCGAAGCGCTTCCACCGCACACGTCCCCGCTCGGCCATCAGACGCTCCCCTCATGTTCGGCCCCGGACGAGCCAGCAATCTGCTCCAGACAGTCACAGTCCGATCTCTTGCCGAGCATGAGGCGCAACCGCAGCATTCGCCGACAAACACGCCGGACACTGCAGTGCTCATGGCCTGTAGCTGGGCAATCTTGCCGAAAACCAGAACGGCAGATCCCGTGCACCGATCGATCGGAAGGCGCTCAGCGAGCAGGCCGGCCGGCAGCGCTGGGCGGCCCGCTCGGCCGGGTTTCGCCCAGCGCCGTCCGCCCAGACTGCCGACGCACACGTTCCGGGGCCATGTGCCGGGCCAGGTCCAGGACGGCGATCTCGGCGCGGCGCAACCTGGTGTCCAGCACGGTGTGTACGATGGCGCGATCACGCAGCAGCCGGGCGTGGCGGTGCGTTGCGGCACTGCTACCGGCCGGTACTGCGGTGACGTCGGCAGGTGAGTTGGTGGAAGGCTCCAGCCGATCCAGTACGTTCTTCATGGTGCGTACCCGGCAGGCGTTCAGCGCGGGGACCGTGGGAGCGGGCAGGGGCAGTGGCTCGACGCGCTTGGTGGGTCGCCGCCAGGTCATCGCTCTAGGCGCGCCTTGGCCCACAGCGCAAGCGTCTTGTCGCAGTCTGAATTATAATCGTCTATTTCGATTTTCAATGTGAGCTGGATGACGCCAGAAACAGGTATGTTGATTGATGCTGGAGTTCCGGGGCGGACCTTACGTTTGTAGATAGTTTCTCCATCGCCAATGATGCTGAAATATACCGGCGAAGCTCTTTTCGAAAAGTCGCCGACGCCGGCTATCGACTTGAATCTCGTGTAATCCTTGCCGATGACATAAACTTGTCGGCCAGTTTGAATTATGGAGCAGTTTGTTGCCCATAGGGTGTCAGGGTAGACCTCTCCGTCTATTTGCGCCTCTACTATCTCCCACGGGGTGTCCCATATGTCCTGCTCGATGGGGACTAGATCCTTGATCATCGTAGACCGTGGATCGCTGGATTCTGGTGACTTGTCGACCGAAGTATCCGGTTGTGAAGGGTTTGGTAATGGCGAACTCTGGAGGGGGGAGTTGTGAGCGCCGGTCGCGTTGGGTGACTGGTTTTCCGGTTCGCTTGGCTTTGCCGCTCCCGCCTGAATCTGTGACGACAATATTGTCGCGGCAGCAGTTAATAGGGCAGCCAAAAGGGCTCCCGCAAGTCCGATCCAAGCGATCTTGGTTGAGTTCTGCCCCTTCTCCGAAGGGGTGGCAGGGGTGCGGCTCACGTGCGCATGTTAGCTTGTCGATGTGGGGAGTATGGCTCAATTCACATCATGTGCCCGATATGGGTATTTGTGAAGTTGTATACGGAACGTCCCATTGATGGTCGAAGGCGGAGTTGTGGTATTTGTTGATCATGTCTGTGGCGGCGGATTTTCGGTGGATGGACCGTAGGTCGTTGAGGTCGCAGGCATGTCGCGTTGCGATGTCCGGGGACGTTGTTTCGGGGGCCGGCGTGGACGGTGCCCGTTGTAGTGGATCAGATAGTCCAAGAGCACGCAGGTCAGATGGCGTTCATCCTTGGTGTCCGCGGTAGCGTGCCGATGGACTGGTATCTGCTGTTTCTCAAGCCCGTCGTCGCCGAGTCGCTCCTGGACAGGTTGATCAACAACAGCCACCAGGTCTTCATGAACGGGCCAAGCTACCGCCCGAACCAACGTCCTGGGCGCGCCGTGACCCCCAGCAAGACGAACACGGGATAGAACAGAAATCAGACCGGGACCTGGTCAATTACGTGAGTGGGCGCCACCCGATCCAGTCAACGCCGACATCAAGGTCACCCGACGAGACCGACTCGGCGGCCTCCTCCACGAATACGCCCAGGTCGCATGAAGAGACACAATATTTGGCACCCACACCCTTGCCGCGGACGACGTTGAAGATTCTGCTCCCCTGAGCGTCGAACACCTCACGACCTCCCAGGGGATGCTGGAGGACGACCTCTACTTCTTGAAGAGCGGTCGAACCGAAGCCGCGACGGTTCGCCTCCCAGATGGGAAGTGTCACGGGGCACACATCACGCAGTACGATCTTCACGTCGACCCGGTTCGGTGCCTCGTCAGCTTTCGCGGAGGCCACGGCGGTGCAGAGCTTTCCATCCTGCGTGGCATCGCCGAAGACTGTCACTACCAGCGTCCTGGATCCGGGAGATGCTTCAACGCGGTGAATCGCTGCCATGGAATCGGGTGCTCGGTACTTGGTGCATGCGGACAGGAGCAGCAGGACCAGAGCCGCTGCCACGAGCACCCGTCGCGTTCCCGTCCTGCTGCTGTCCATTCGCCTAGTGCTTTCTTATCTCGTATCCGGAAGCACGGACAGCGCCCGCGATGTCTGTGTAGGTGTGGACGCACGGCTTGTCGGCGCTCGGCGTGTACTTCACCGCGTTGGCGCCGCTGGTAATCCCCTTGGCGATCACGCCACCCTGGGCGAAATTATAGACTGAGCTCTTTTCATCCTCAGTCGGGAGGATGCTGATCACAGCATGATCGCGAGTCCGGCGTTCGCCTGAGGACGTAGAGAGCCCCTGGTAGACGGGTGGATCACCACAATCAACACCGTCACCACCAGGGGCTCGGATGCTTTTCTATCGTGCTGCCGTCGATTTGTCGCGGTCAACGCTGAACTACGTGGCCGGCCTCATCCGCCGCCACCGCAAGGCCATCGGCTCTTGTGGGTGCCGAAAATTGCGTCACAGGGTTTGATCTGGGGTTTTGCTGTGTTCGATGGTTCGGCTCCGGCAGGATCGCAGGGTGGCTCTGAGGCTGCTGTACTTGATCGTCTTACGGGCATTTGGCTGGATCGCGCTGCTTACGCGATCACAGGCGTCCAAGGATGCGGAGATCTTGGTGTTGCGGCATCAGGTGGCTGTGCTCCGGCGCCAGGTGGCGGTTCCCCGGCCGTCGTGGGCGGACCGGGCCATCATTTCCGCGCTCGCGCGACTCCTGTCTCGACGCCGTCGATGTCACTTGTTCGTCACACCGCGGACGCTCCTGCGCTGGCGTGCCGACCTGGTGAAGCGACGTTGGACCTACCCTAAGCACGTGCCGGGACGGCCACCGATCCGGCCTACCATCCGAGCCCTGGTGCTGCGCTTGGCCGCCGAGAATCCGGACTGGGGATATCGGCGTATCGCCGGGCAGATCGCCGGCCTGGGCCGGAAGGTGTCCCCGGCCACCGTGTGGGCGATCTTGAAAAGGGCCGGCTTCGATCCAGCTCCCCGGCGCGGTGGTCCGACCTGGGCTCAGTTCCTCAAGACTCAGGCGTCCGGGATCTTGGCCTGCGATTTCTTCAGCGTGGAGACGGTCATGCTCACACGTTTGTACTGCTTCGCTGTGGTCGAGCACGCCAGCCGGCGGGTCCATGTGCTGGGGGTCACGGCGAACCCGACCGCTGGCTGGGTCGCCCAGCAAGCCCGCAACCTGATCCTCGACCTGGGCGATCGGATCGGCGACTTCCGATTCCTGATCAGAGACCGTGACAGCAAGTTCACCGCTCTGTTCGATGAGGTGTTCACGACCGAGGGCATCCGCGTGCTGCTCACCGCACCACAAGCTCCTCGAATGAACGCGATCACGGAGCGATGGGTGGGCAGCGTACGCCGCGAGTTACTCGACCGGATCCTCATCATGAACGAACGCCACCTGCGCAAGGTCCTCGCCGAGTACGAGACCTACTTCAATAGGCATCGTCCGCACCGATCCTTGAAGCAGGCCAGCCCACTGCAGGCGCTACCGGAGTCGGTCGACGCCGACATCGAAGTCTCGCGACGAGACCGGCTCGGCGGCCTCCTACACGAATACGCGCAGGTCGCATGAGGAGACACGATATTCGGCACCCACACGTTTCACGCACTCGCCGCCCGGCTCGGCATCCCGGCCGAGTCCGTCGCCGCCGAGCAGATCGCCCACGAGATGCCGTTCGTCGGCCGGTTCATGACCGCCGACTTCCCGCTTCGAGCGCCATCACCCGCGAGTTGCTGGCGTGGGAGCCCAACGGGCCCACGCTCCTGGAGGACATCGCCGCAGGCCATTATGACCAGCACTGAGTGGCACGGAGCTCCAGTACGCCCTGAACTTCTGGCTCCCGCCTGCCTGATGAGTATCCGTTCTCTGCGATGGTTGAGGCACCGGTGGCCGCCCTCGCCTGAACAAACGGCTTCATGCGAACACGCCATGAGGCACCGGCGTCTGCCGGGCCGGGCACCCCTCTGCTGCAGGTCGAGTACATCGACGTGACCAACCCGGCCGCCATCAGGGTGACGGCGATCACGGGGTAGCCTGTCGTCGCGCTCGGCTTGCTGATCATCCGTACGGATGATCTCATCGCGCTACTCCGGTAGTCACTGACAAGGTGGGATCTCAACCAGACGGGCCTTTGGCTTGTCGCCGGAGTCTTGCTGCTGCTGCTGCTGTTGTTGCCGATCGCGGTGGAGTACCGGAGATCGCAGGGTGACAGGGCGCCGCCGCCCGCCACCGGAGCCGTCCATCCGCCCGAGGAGCAGGAGCATCACGCCCGTCAGCTCGTGGCCGAGCTGCGCGTCCGCCGGCCGCCGGTCCAGGGCTCTGGCGGTCGCCGCGCCCGTCGAGCGGCTGCGGGCCGCGAGCGTCGGCATCCGCAGGCTCTGGGCGAGCATGACGCGGCGGTACGGCGCGCCGACCGCAAGACCCTGCTGCACCCGCAGGTGGGCCGGCTGACGATGGACTGCGAGACCTCTTCAACTGCTGGTGCTCACCCCGGAGGACACCGATACCCGTGAACGGCTGGAGCTGCTGCGGGTCCTCGGCATCGAAGAGTTCTCGACGAGGGCGAGCGCACGGGAGATCCGAGGTGTGAAAGGGTCTTGGGGTCCGGTTTGCCGGGACTATAGAGTTTGGCCACAGCTCAGAGCGGTGTCGGGGTTGAGGAGGGGGATGTCCATCACGCCCTTGTCGCTGCCGCAGCCTCCTGCGAAGGCGCCGGAGTTCGGGCGGGACGCGCTGATCGTGTGCGAGAGCCTGGTGCGGATCTACCAGTCCGGGTCGGTCGAGGTGCAGGCACTGCAGGGGCTGGACCTGGTCGTGGACAGCGGGGAGATGGTGGCCGTCGTCGGAGCTTCCGGGTCGGGGAAGTCGACGTTGTTGTCCATCCTGGCCGGGGTCGATGCTCCCACGGCTGGGCGGGTGCGGGTCGATCGGTGGAATCTGCTGGACATGTCGCGGGCCGATCGTGTCCGGTACCGGCGGCACACCGTGGGACTCGTACGCCAGCAGGCGGCCGCCAACCTTATCCCGTACCTGACCGCGCGGCAGATGGTCGACCTGCCGATGACGGCGGCCCGCACTCCCGGCCGGATACGTCGCAGGCGTGCCGCCGAGTTGCTGGACCTGCTCGGCGTCGCCGAGTGCGCCGAGCGGCGACCCGCGCAGCTGTCCGGCGGGCAGCAGATGCGGGTGGCCATCGCGGTGGCCCTGGCCAACGAGCCCAGGGTGCTGCTGGCCGATGAGCCGACCGGGGAACTGGACAGCGCCACGTCGGCCGCGGTGTTCGGGCTGTTGCGGGAGATCAACCGGCGGCTGGGGGTCACCGTCGTCATCGTGACCCACGACCCCGCGGTCAGCGGGCAGGTGGAGCGAACGGTGGCGATTCGCGACGGGCGCACGAGCAGCGAGGTGTTGCGGCGTACCGCCACCGGAGATGACGGTGACCCGCAGGTAATTGCCGAGGAATACGCGGTGATGGACCGGGCGGGGCGGATTCAGGTTCCGCGCGACTACCGGGAGGCGCTGGCGTTGACGCGACGGGTTCGGCTGGTGCTGGAGGCCGATCACGTCGCGATCCGTCCCGACGGCGGCGGGGCCGGATGAACGGCGGGCCGCTGGTCAGTGTGCGTGGCGTTCATCGTCGCTATGGCAGCGGGGCGACCGCCGTGCACGCGTTGCGGGACGTGACGTTCGAGCTCGCGGCCGGCACCATGACCGCCCTCGTCGGGCGGTCCGGCTCCGGCAAGACCACGCTGCTCAACATCATCGGCGGCCTGGACCGCCCGGACTCCGGTACGGTCCTCGTCGACGGAACGGACGTCACCGCCCTCGACGAGGACGGCCTGTCCCTGCTGAGGCGGGAGAGGGTCTCCTACGTCTTCCAGACCTTCGGCCTGATCCCGGTGTTGTCGGCCGCGGAGAACGTGGGCGCCCCGCTGCGGCTGGCCCGCATGCCGTCGGCGGAGCGTGAGCGGCGGGTCGCGCTGCTGCTGGAGCTGGTCGGACTGGCCGCCCATGCTGAACAGCTTCCCGGTGAGCTGTCCGGCGGGCAGCAGCAGCGGGTGGCGATCGCCCGGGCGCTGGCCGCCTCGCCCCGGCTGCTGATCGCGGACGAGCCGACCGGGCAGTTGGACGCCGAGACCGGTCTGTCGGTGATGGCGCTGCTGCGCGGGGTGGTGGAGTCCGAGGGAGTGACGGCACTGGTCTCCACGCATGATCCGACGATGCTCGCGCTGGCGGATCGGGTGATCCGCATCAACGATGGGCATCTCGACGAGCACCCGGGCACGCGGCCTGATGGGCAGCTCGGCGGGCGCTCGAACGGTCGGGGCGATTCGTGATCAGTAAGAGCTGTCCGTGCTGAGGCTGGTCGCCCGGCGAGCCCGCGCGCAATGGCCGTTGCTGGGAGTCCTCCTGGCCGTCGCCGTAGTCGGCCCCACGCTGCTGGGCGCCTGCGCCCTCCTGCTCACCCGTACCGCCGAGCAGGCGCTGGAGACCGCCGCCTCCCGCGCCACCTCCGATCAGATCGACGTCACCGCCTACACCGTCACCGTGCGCGGCGAGCACGCGAAATCCGTCGCCGACGACACCCGCGGCGTGCTGACCTCGGCCCTCGCTCCGTTCGCGACAACGACGGTCGCGCGTGCGTCGTCCGTGATGCGATCGCTCCCCGGCGCCGGTGTCCCGGCTGTGGCGTACCTGTCAGGGGTGGAGGACCTGCCGGTCCGCACCCAACTGGCCGCCGGACGCCTGCCGCGGGCGGGTGCCGTGCCGGCACAGGCCGTGGTCCTGGAAAGCACCGCGCGGCAGTTCGGCCTCACTGTCGGCAGCCGGGTCCGCCTCGGCATGGAGTTGGCCGACGATCCCGACCAAGGGGTCGAGGTGAGCGTAGTCGGCGTCGTACGCCCGCTGCCGGGCACCGGCTGGGACCGTGACCCCCTCGCCGGCGCCGGATACGACCTGGCCTACCACGACGGCCGCTCCGCACAGCCGGTTCACGCGTACGGGCCGTTCATCGTCGATCTCGCCGACCTGCTCGGCGGCGATTCCACCCTCGACCGGCTGGAGATCACCGCCCACCCCGACCTGTCCGCCCCCGCCGGTCGTGACCTCAACACCGTCACCCAGGCCGTGCTCGGCGCCGACCGCCGGCTGGGGCAGACGCTCGGCGACCGGGTACGGATCCAGCGCGTCGCCTCCCAATTGCCCTCGACCCTGCTGGCCGCCCACGATCAGCAGCGGGTCACCACGGCCGCCGTGCTCGCCGTCGCCGCCATCGGCCTCGTCCTGACCGCGACCGCCCTCGCCCTCGCCGGTCGGCTCAGCGCCGGTGTGCGCGGCGACGAGACCGCCCTGCTGTCCGCGCTGGGCATCGGCCGCAGCCAACTCGCCACCGCCGCGCTTGTCGAGGCCGGCGCGCTCGCCGTGCTCGCCACCGCGGTCGCGATCCCGGCTTCGTCCGCCCTGCACGCCGGGCTGACCCGGCTGCCGCCTTTGGCCGGGGCGGGGCTCGCCGTGCCTCCCGGCGTGAACGCCGTACAGGTGCTGTCCGTCGCCGGTGGCGCGCTGGCGCTGGCGGTGGTGCTCGTCGTGCCCTCGCTGCGGACCTCCTCCGAAGGTGTGCGCGGGCGGCGGGAACTGCTCGCCCGGTCCGGCACCGACCTGCTGCTCGTGGCGCTTGCCGCCGTCGGCTGGTGGCAGTTGCGCGATCAGCCGGCCGGTTCAGGCTCTCCAGTCGACGCCGTACGGGTGCTCGCTCCCGCGCTGCTGCTCATCGCCGGATCCGCGGTGGCGCTGCGTCTGGTGTGGCCCGCGTTGCGCGTTGTGGAACGGCTGGCTCGCCGGGCTCGCGGGTTGATGATTCCGCTGGCCGCCTTCGAAGCCGCCCGCAGGCCACAGGCGGTCGCGGCGGGGCTGCTGATCTCGCTGGGTTGCGCGGCGGCCACGTACGGGATCGGGTTCGACGCCACGTGGCAGCGCTCCCAGCAGGACCAGGCAGATCTGTCCGTCGGGACCGATCTCGTGCTCACCCTCACCGCCCCGCCCGCCGCCGGGCAGGGCCCGGTGGTCGGGGCGGCCACCGGGGGAGAAGCGAGCCCGGCCACCGATCGTGGCATCGCGGTCGGGCAGTGGCTCGGCGGCGCCGGTGACCCGCCGCGGCTGATCGCCGTGGACACCACTCGTGCCGAGGCGCTGCTGCGCGGGCGGCTGAACGATGGTCGCACCTGGAACGCTGTCGGCGCCGCTCTCGCGCCGCCGACGCGCGTCGCCGGTGTTCCCGTCCTGGCTGGAGCCGCGCTCTCCCTGGTCGGGAACGCGACTGGTACGACGCCGCTCACCGTGATGCCCCGGCTGCTGTTTCAGGATGCGACAGGGCTGCGTACTCCTTGCACCTTTCAGCCCATCCCGCTCGACGGCAAAGCGCATCCGCTGCCGGACTGCGCGTCGGCCGAAGGGCTCCGGTTGGTCGCGGTGTCCCTTCCGTTCGCGATCGCGACGGGGAACGTGGGCACCGGCCACTCCGATGCCCTGGCGGAGTCCCCGGCGGGGGACAGTCGCGTGGCCGTGACGCTCACCGTGCCGGGAACAGCCTCTGGGGCATCGCCCTGGACCGCCACCTCAGCCGGGCCGGCCCCCGGGCAACTCGGCGATCCGGCCGTCGCCCTGGCCGGCACCTCCTCGGGCACTGAGCTGAGGATGACCACGAACGTCGCGCTGAAGGGCCCGCCGGACGCCGCCAGGAACCTGGTCGCCACCGCTTTCCCGGCCCCGGGACCGGTGCCCGTCGCCGTCTCCGCCCGCTTCGCCGATGAGGTGGGCTCCCGGCGCGGCTCCCGGCTCGACCTCACCGTCGGCCTCACCCCCGTACAGGTCCGCGTGGCCGAGGTGCTGCCGGCCGTGCCGTCCGCCTCGGGCGCTGCGGCCGTCCTGGCCGACTTCGACGCCCTCTCCCGCGCCCTCGCCGTCAGTGGCGACTTCGACGTGCCCGTGGACGCGTGGTGGGTCGGCCATCCCACCAAAGGCGATGCGGCCGATCTCCGCCTCGGCAGCGTCACCACGCGCGCGTCCGAGACCACCCGGCTCACCGGCGGTCCGCTGCGGGCCGGGCTGCCGACCGTGCTCCGGCTGCTCGTACCGGCCGCGGTGCTGTTGTTGATCGCCGGGATCGTGCTGCACGTGACGTTCGATCTGCGGGCCCGCGCGGTCGAGGTGGCGCGACTGCGGGGTCTGGGGATGACCCGGCGCGAGATCCGTACCGTGCTGCTCGGCCAGCACGTCGGCATCCTGCTGCCGTTGCTCGCGGCGGGCGCGGTCGTCGGCGCGCTGGCCACCCGCGTCGTCGCGCCTCTGCTCGTCCGCTCCGATACCGGCGCGGCTCCCGTTCCCGAGGTTCTGCCCGTCTGGCCGTGGGCCGCCGAGGTCGCCCTGCTCGCCGGGCTGCTGGCCGGGTGCGTGCTGGCGGTGAGCGCGGTGGTCGCCGTCCAGGCCCGGCGTGCCGATGCCGCGTATCTGCGGGTGGCGTCATGAGGATCCCGGCACCGCACTGGCCCAGCGTCGTCGGCCGCGCCCGCGCGGACGCCGGGCCGTTGCTCCTGGCCGCCGTCGTGGTGGTGGTCGTCACGCTGCTCGCCGGCGCGGTGCCGCCGATGTTGTCCGCGACCGCCGACGCCGCCGTACGGGACGCGGTACGCAGGACCGGCGCCGACCTCCAGGTCCACGCCCGCATGGAGGCCGACGACGGGCCGGCCGGCAGCCGCATCCGCCATCCCCGCCTCGCCGAGGACGTCGACGACTTCCGAGCCAGGGCGACGGACGAACTCGGCCCCGGCCTGCGCGCCGCCCTGCGCCCACCCGTCACCACCGTCACCAGCCCCACCCTCAAGATCACCGACGGCAGCGTGCTGCGTACGTTCCAGCTCGCCTATCTGTCCCGCGACGGCGGGCCAGACGTGACCTGGATCGCGGGCGACCCGCCCCGGCCCACCGCCTCTGAGACGGCGGAGGTTCCCTACGGCGCGCCGCCGTGGCCGGTGCAGGTGGGCCTGTCGGAGGCGGACGCCGCCGCTCTCCAGGTCCGTCCCGGCGCCCGCATCCCGCTGGCCGACGATCAGGGAAATGTTAAGAAGGTCCAGGTCAGCGGCATCTTCCGGCCTCGGGACAGCGCCGATCCCGCCTGGCGGCTCCTCCCCTCGCTGCTGGCTCCCGTCACCGGCGCGGGCGGCATGGGAACCACCCGGTTCGCCGGGCTGCTGTCACGCGACTCGCTGCCCGATGCCCGGCTCGCCTTCGGCCAGGACGAGTTGCGGCGGACCGTCTGGTTCACGCCCGAACCGTCCAGGCTCATCTGGGACGCGGTCCCGTCGATCGTCGCGAAGGTGGTCGCGCTCAAGGCGGCCTCCGGCTCCTCCGGCGCCCGGGACGGCTCGCTGAAGTGGGAGACCCGGCTCGACGGGGTGTTGCGGGACGTGAGCGCCCAGGTCGATGCCGCGTCCGCGCAAGCGTCCGTCCTGCTCGTCACCCTGCTCGCCGTCGCGGTCCTGGTCCTGCTGCTCGCCGCCGACCTGCTGGTACACCGCCGCGCCCCAGCCTTGGCCGCCGCCCGGCAGAGAGGGATGTCGCTGCCGGTGATCGGTGGCGAGTTGCTGCTCGAATCCGCCGTGATGACGCTGCTGGCCGCGGCGGCCGGGCTCGGCCTGGCGCGGGCCTTCGCGCCGGGGGTCTCCTGGAAGTGGATGGTTCCCGTGGTGGTCACCGCCGTTGCCGCCGGACCGGCGTTCGGCACGCTCGCCGCCGCCCGCGCCACCAGGGATCGCCGCGTCCCGGCCAACCGGAGTGCGCGGCGGTGGGTGCGTAACACCGTACGGCTGCGGCGGGCCGCTCTTGAGACCGGGGTGCTGGTGGCCGCGTCCGGCGCCATCGTCGCTCTGTACCAGAGGGGAATCGGTGGCGGGATGCTGCCCGCGAGCGCGCCCGCCCTTGGCGCGCTCGCGGGTGCGCTCGTGCTGGCGCGAGCGCTACCTCTCGGGACGCGCTTCGTGCTCAAACGGCTCCTGCGATCGCGCCGGCCGCTGGCGGTGTTCGGGGCCGCGAGGGCGTCGGCCACCTCGGCCCGGGTGCTACCGCTGATGGTGCTCGTGACCTCCGTGGCCTTGGCCTCGTACGCGCTCACCCTTACTGCCGCTGTCGGCCACGGGACTGCGGATGGGCCGCTGTCCTTAGGGCTGCTACGGCTGGCGTGGGTCTCGGCTGTGATCCTGCCGATTCTGGGCTTGCTGGGACTTGCTCTCGGCGCGGCCGTTGGCGCGCCCGAGCGGTGGCAGACCCTGACCCGGCTGCGCACCCTCGGGCTGCGGCCCCGGGAGGCTCGCTGGGTCGCCGCGGGAGAACTGCTGCCGCCGGCGTTGGTCGCCGCTGTGGGCGGTCCGCTGCTCGGGGTGCTACTCACCCGCCTGACGTTCGGCTCGCTCGCCCTGCGCCTGCTCACCGGCGCCGACCCGGCCTTGGCGCTGCCGTGGTGGGGGCTCGGCCTGGTGGCGGTCGTGTTCCTGGTGGCGGTCGCCGTCGTGGTGCCCGTCGAGTCGGCGCTACGCCGCCGCCGACGACTGAGCGAGGTCATCCGCGCGGGCGACATCTGAGCCGGTGAACTTCGGGCCAGTGAGGATGGCGCTCCTCCAAGCAGGCTGGAGGATGGCCTGTCTGGGGGCACCCGCAGGATCGTGGAGGCTTGGAGCACGCGCCGACCACTGCGGCCGTTGTCGCGTGTAGCACCAGCGTGGTCTGAGGCACAGACTCGTTTCTGCGAGCAGCGATGTACTGATCAAGTAGGGTTTCGCCGTGCTCGGTGCGTGCTCGCACGCCCCGTCACACGCTGTCAGGTTCCGACACCTGTGCGGTGCCAAAACGCGGACACTACTGCTGAGCTCGGCGTTTGCCGGGTGATCAGGCTGCTCTGCGGTACTCGTTGATCAGTCCTGTGACGGTCCCTCGACGGTGAATCCGGGAAGTCATGTCGATCACCTCGCTGGGATCGTGCAATGGCGGGCGGAGTGAACGGCCCAGATGCGGGCGATGATGGTTGAAATGGCGTTCGTACTCGGTCAGGACCTTACGCAGGTGCCGCTCGCCATGGATGAGCAGGTGATCGAGGCACTCACGGCGTAGCGTTCCCACGAACCGTTCGGCGAACGCGTTCGCCCGTGGAGACCGGACGGGCGTCTTGATGACCCGCACGCCAGCGGCGGTGAACATTTCATCGAACGAGCGGGAGAACTTGCCGTCACGGTCCCGGATGAGAAACCTGAAGGCGGCGGCGCGCTCGCCCAGATCGATCAGCAGGTTCCGGGCTTGCTGGGTGGTCCACGCGCCGGTCGGGTTGGAGGTGAGGCCCAGCAGGTGCACGCGGCGTGTCTCGATCTCCATGACGAACAGGACGTACAGGCGTCTGAGGAATACGGTGTCGACGTGCATGAAGTCGCACGCCAGGATGCCGGAGGCTTGCGAGGTGAGGAACTGTCGCCAGGTCGGAGAGGTCTGGCGTGGCGCTGGGCCGAGGCCGGCCGCGGTGAGGATGCGGCGGATGGTGCCCTCCCCGATCTGATGGCCGAGGCCGAGCAGTTCCCCCTGGATCCGCCGGTGCCCCCATCGTGGGTTCTCTCTGGCCAGCCGGATCACCAAATTACGCAGCTCATCCGCAATCGGTGGACGTCCGGCCGCGTTCGGGTAGGTCCAGCGTTGGCTGACCAGTCGGCGGTGCCAGGACAACAAGGTGCCCGGCGTCACGATCCGATGGCGCCGAAGCCGCGTGGGCAGCAGTCGAGCCAGGGCGGCCAGCAGCGCCCGGTCGGCCCAGTCCGGTCGCGGCCGGGCGACCTGACGACGCAAGACGGCGGCCTCATGACGCAGCACCAAGATCTCCACGTCCTTGGAGGTGTCGCCCCGCGCGAGTAGCGTCAACCAGCCGAACAACCGGACCATCAGCAAATACAGCAGGCGTAGAAAAACGAGTGACGAGGATAGAAGGCCAGGCCAGATGCCATGGACGAGTTTTGGCACCGCACAGGCAAATGTGAGGCAAACCTGAGTCAGCCGCCGAGCGGCCGCCCCAGCGCGAACGCGGCTTCCAGCACCAGCCGGGCCGTTTCCCGGGCCGCCTGGTGGGCCACCTCCGGCAGCACCGAGACGTAGGTATCGGCGGTCAGCACGATGCTGGCATGCCCCAGCATTGCCTGCACCACCTTCAGGTCGGTGTGCGCGGCCAGGGCCAGCGTGGCGGCGCCATGCCGCAGGTCGTGCAGCCGGATCGGCGGTTGCCCGGAGGCCGCCACCAGCCGGCGGAATCGGCCGGTGAGGTAGTCCGGCCGCAGCGGCGCACCCGTCGCGGTGGTGAACACGTATCCCGAGTTCTGCCAGCGGGTGCCCGCCGTCGCGCTCAGCTTCTCTTGCCGCTCGCGGTGTCGGGTCAGCACCCGTACGGTCTGCGCGTCCAAGGCGACCACTCGGCAGCTGGTGGCGCTCTTCGGCGGACCGACCACGACCTGGCCGTCGGCGTGCACTCGCTGCTGCGTCACTGTCAGCTCGGCGGCCTGCAGGTCGACGTCCGTCCAGCGTAGCCCGGCCAGCTCGCCGCGGCGTAGTCCGCGCAGAGCGGCCAGCCACCAGGCGGCGTACAGGTGATCCTGCGCGACGCTGGCCAGGAAGGCTGCGAGCTGTTGTTCGGTCCAGACCGCCACCGCCGGACGTTCGGCTGTTTGCTGCCAGCGAGCGGTCCGCCCGGCGGTCCAGACGACCGGATGCGGCCGCCGTGGATGGGGCAGCTCGGCGCCGTTGGCCGGGTTGACCGGGATCAGCCGGGCACGCACCGCGGCGTTCAGCGCGGTCCGCAAGGTGGCGTGGATCCGCACCATGGTCGCGGGCGACAGATGGCGGCCGGTCGGCGAGGGACGGGACGCCAGCATCGCGAGGAGGCCGTTGACATCGCGCGAGGTGAGCTGGTGGAGCAGGATCCGTCCCAGCTGCGGGATGAGGTAGAGGCGGATGTGCGTGGCGTAGCCCTGCCGGGTCGACGGACGCAGGGTCTTCTTGCTGGTGAGCCAGCGTGCCAGCCACTGCCCGAGTGTGCATCCGGCGGCTCCCGCGCCCTCGCGGTCGGCAGCTATCAGGGCACGGCCTGCCGTCTGCGCTTCCTCGGGGTCGGCGTAACCGCCCTGGCGGACGCGCTGCCGCTGCCCGTCCAGGCCGCGTACTTGCACCGCGAAATACCAGCTGCCGTGATCGTCATCCGCCAGCAGACGCGGACACGCCACCCCTCGCTGACGTCCCGTTTCTGCATCCACGCAACCGCATCGCCTGCTGACCTGCACACGAGTCTGTGCCATCTGTCCCACCTCCACCCGGTCACGTCCCGTCGAGTGGTGTAGAACCGGCCCTCATCGGCGCGTCGCCTTTAACGACAGAGGGCCATCGCGTGAGTCTCTGTGTGAAACCGCCAAGTGACACGCAGAGGAGAAGCACACGATGGCCCTGGACCAGTCTGCCCTGTTAGAAGTCCTTTCGGTACTGAAGAACTCCGAGGCGAGCGAACGTATCCGGCACGCCGCCGAGACCATCTACCAAGCCCTCATCGAGGCCGAGCTGACCGCGGTGATCGGCGCCGCCCCGAACGAGCGCACCCCGACCCGGGTAGCGCAGCGCAACGGGCACCGCCCCCGCACGCTGACCACCACCGCGGGTGATCTGGAGCTGCAGGTTCCCAAGCTGCGCACCGGCTCGTTCTTCCCCTCGCTGCTGGAACGCCGCCGCCGCGTGGACCAGGCCTTGTTCGCCGTGGTGATGGAGGCCTACCTGCACGGCGTGTCCACCCGCAAGGTCGACGACCTGGTCAAAGCCCTCGGCGCCGACACCGGCATCTCCAAGAGCGAGGTCTCACGGATCTGCGCCGACCTGGACGAGGAAGTATCCGCCTTCCGCGACCGCTCGCTCGCCGAGCAGAGGTTCCCCTACCTGTTCCTGGACGCCACCTACTGCAAGGCGCGAGTGAACCGGCGGGTGGTCTCCCAGGCCGTCATCGTGGCCACCGGCGTCAGCGCCGACGGCCGCCGCGAAGTCATCGGCTTCGCCGTGGGTGACAGCGAAGACGGCGCCTTCTGGACCGCGTTCCTGCGCTCGCTCAAGGCGCGCGGCCTGGCCGGAGTGCAGCTGGTCATCTCCGACGCGCACGCCGGCCTGGTCGCCTCCATCGGCGCAGTGCTGCTCGGCGCGGCCTGGCAGAGGTGTCGCGTGCACTGGAGCCGTAAAAAATCAAGGTGTCGATTCTGTGACTGCTGGGTTGTCGTCGTGTGGTGTGAGGGCGTTCAGGAGCGCGTCGGCGCTGGAGTAGCGGGTTGCGGCTCGGGTGACGGTGTAGTCGGTCTCCTCCAGCAGCGGGCGGACCCAGATCTGCGCGTTTCCGATGGTTCGCCGGCTCACCTGAAACAGCTCGGCCACGACTTGCCAGGTGCAGACCTTGCGCATGCCAAGGATGACCGCCAGGACGCGCTCGGCGTCGGTGATCTTCTCCTGGAAGATGCCTCCACGAGCGCTGGCCTGCCGGTCACCGCCGCGCTGGCGATGCTTGCGCTGCTCGGCCTCGGCGGCCTGCCGCAGCGACAGGCGCTCGGTCAGCGCGGCCAGTTCCGGGCGGCTCATCCCGGTCAGTGCCGGATCGGCGAGCAGCGCCAGCCGGTTCGGCCGTGCCGGGACGGTGTTGCTGTCCAGGAAGTCGCGCAGCGCACCGGCGCTGGTGAAGCGCAGCACGGTGGGCTTGATCGTGAGTTTGCGGGCGGCCAGGAGCTTGCCGGTCTCGGTGATCGCCTGACCGATCGGCGGCTGGCTGATCTCGAGCATCTCCGACAGGACGCGCTGGGAGCAGATCTGGCGGAGATAGACAATGGCGATCAGGGTCTTGTCGGCGTCGGTGAGCAGGGGGCGTCCGTGGTTAGCCTTGGCCTGCCGGCGTGGGCCACCACGGATTTCGAAGTTGCGCTGCTCGGCCAGGGCCGCCTGACCCGGAGCCAGGCATGCGGCCAGCTCGTTCAGCTCCTGGCGGCTCATCCCAGTCAGCCGGGGATCGGCCAGAGCATGCAGGCTTTCGGACCGGATGCGCGCCTGGTCATCGCATGGGGACAGGGGCGGGTGGCCGTCTGCCGGGCTGATTGTGTAGTTCCAGGCGCCGCGCTCGGTATGCGGGACGATGGGCAGCATGCTCATCCGCTCGGCCGACACCGACACGCCCAGCGGGTAGGCGTTGGTGTCCAGTTCGGCCGTGACGGTCAGCCCGGTGTGGGTGCGGGTCGCGGCGATGCTGTTGACCACGACCTCGTGGCTGGTCAGCGGCCTGCCGCGCCAGTTCATGGTGATGTGCGAGAACAGCCGGTGCTCTATCTTGTTCCACTTGCTGGTGCTCGGCGGGAAGTGGCAGACGGTCACCGTCAGCCCGGTCTCGGCGGCGAAGCCAGCCAGCTCGGCCTTCCATAACCGGAAGCGATAGCTGTTGGAGCCTCCGCAGTCCGCCGTGATGAGCAGCCGGTTCGCGTTCGGGTAGTCCAGGCTGCCGCGGCCGCGCCACCAGCGCCGGATCGATTCCACCGCGAACGCCGAGGTGTCGTGGTCGATCCCGACGTTCACCCAGCCCGTGTTGCGGGCCATGTCGTAGATTCCGTACGGGATCGCGTGCGGCACGTGCGGACCGGTGAAGAAGAAGCTGTGGTCCTCAACCCGGACCGGGTCGCCCTTGGGCCTCCATTGTCGGCCGGGGTTCGGCAGATCGCCCAGATACTCCTTCTTCTTCGTGTCCACGCTGATCACCGGCTCACCGTCCGCCTGATGAGCCTTGACCTGCTCGTTGATGTAACGAAATTGCGCGTCCCGGTCCGGATGCTGCTTGCCTTCCAGCGTCTTGGCATTGGCCTGCAAACTGAAGCCTTGGTCCTTCAACAGCCGGCCCACCGTCGGAGCCGAGACCGGACGGCCCTGCCGGGTCAGTTCCTGGGCCAGATCACGCAGCGACCTGGTAGTCCAGCGCAGCGGCGAGGCCGGATCCCCGCGCTCATCCGGCTCCACCAGCGCCAGCAGTGCCAGCACCAGATCCGGGTCCTGAGCTTCAGCCGTCTTGCGACCGCCACCACGACGACGGACACGGCCATCCGGCAGCGGATCCTCACCGGCCTCCAGCTCGAACACGCCGGCACGGACCGTCGTTTCGGACACTCTGGCCACTGCCGCCACCGCCCGCACCCCACCATGTCCGAGCAGCCGAGCCTCCTGGCCCATCACCAGACGCCGCTGCCGCTCGTTCAAATGCGGAAACAGCACCCTGAACCGCAAGGAAAGCTGATCGCGGACTTCGTCCGGTATGCCCATACCAGGCCAACGAGTTCAAGATCGAAAAGCAACGCCTTATTTCTTGACGGCTCCACTTCCTGCGAAATGTCCTGGCGACCGTCCCGAAGGGGTCGGCCGAGATGGTCGCCGCCGCCATCCGCACCATCTTCGCCCAGCCCACCCCGGACATGGTGCGCGACCAACTCGGCGTGATCGCGGGCATGCTCGGCCGCCAGTTCCCCAAGGTGCAGGCGATGCTGCACGAGGCCGCCGACGACATTCTGGCCTTCGCCGCGTTCCCGCCCGGGCACTGGAAGAAGATCTGGTCGACCAACCCTCTCGAACGGCTGAATAAAGAGATCAAACGCCGCACCGACGTCGTCGGCGTCTTCCCCAACCCAGAAGCGCTGCTCCGCCTGGCCGGTGCGGTGCTGGTCGAAGCCCACGACGAATGGCAAGTCGCCGACCGTCGCTACTTGTCGGAAAGCTCCATGGCCCTGCTCACCCCACCCACCACCAATCCACAGGGGGTGGCGCACACCGAACTCATGACGGCATAGTCGAACCAGCAGAGCCTCACGCGAGAACCGAACTACACCACTCCGCGGGACATGACCCTCCACCCTTCACGGTGGGCGACGACAGATGTGCCAGCTAGGGCTTGCATTGGATCGGGCGATGACCTGAGGTCAAGTGTTGGGAGTGCGGGGGAACTCAGAGTGAGCCAGGTCAGCTCGCCGTACAGATCCACAGCCTGCTGACAGACATTAGGCGTTCTGGCGCTGGAGGGTGTTGCGCAGGCGCTTCGCCCGGGTGAGATGGAGCGCGGCTCGTCGTGCCGAATTTTGAGTGGTGGCCAGGCGGTGGGCAGACTTCGATGGCCTCCAGAATGACGGGTTCGATGTTGGGCAGGGCGGTCAGGGCTCAGCGCTACCGGCGTTTCAGCATGAGCGGGAGGTGGGCACCTCAGCCAACAGACGCTGGGTGACGGCGTCCACTATAGGAAAGATCACGGAACATGGTCCCAGGTGGTCCGGACCAGCCATGCGGCGCCCCAGAGCCCTTCCTTCCACGGGGCGAAAGGCTCTGCGTTTGCTGTACTCGAGTTCTTGAGCCCCACAACGTCCTAGGACAGATCAGCGCGTACCAGCACCGTAAGCAGGCCGAACAAGACCTTCACCCGCCGGTAGACAAGCGACAGCAATGCCTGACGATGGTCGCGGCCGCCGCTCTGATCGCACAGCAAACCCCAGATCGCAGCGCGAAACCGTGCTCTCGAGCAGAACAAGCGTCGCAAATCCCAACGATGTAGATCTTTGGTGGCTCAGTTAGTACAATTCCGCCTGTGAACTTGCAGGCGCAGATTGAGCTCATTACCAACCCGCAGGACTTTGTCCGGCTGTGTAATGCGGTTCTGCAGGCAGAACATGGGGACGACTTCCTTCCGATTGATGATGACCGGGCCGATAGGGGAAACGACGGCTTCTTGAAGTCCGAGCGGAGAATGTTTGCTGCACACTGTTTCAAGCGAGCGCAGAACCGCAGCATTGACGCCGAGATCAGGACGAAGATGGCTGGCGACCTGAAGAAGGCGATCCAGCTCAAGCAAGATCGGGCTTGGGATATAAACCGCTGGACCTTCCTTTCGAACTATCCCATGCCGGAACATATCGCCGCCAGTATGGTGCAAGCTGGTAATGCCGCTGGTATTGAAGTCAGTTGGCGAGGGCCGGAGTATTTTGCGGATAGACTTCAGCGATTCAAGGGCTTGCGAGAGCTCTTCCCGAATCTCATGGCTAACGAGGTCGCCGAGAAGCTTGACGATGTCATGAGGCGCTTGGATTCACTCGCCCCGCAGAAGCCGCTGGCAATAAACTGGGTGCCCAGAAACCCGGATGAGCAGCGGGCACTGATCGAGCAGATGCCACGCGCCTGGGAATACCTACTCTTCGCCGGTGTGCTCTTGCAAGGGCGTGTCGCTCTAGATCTAAGGTGGCGCGACTATCAGAATGGTTATGGGCGCCGGACTGGCAGGTATCTAGACCGACCGTCATCTCTGGCCCAGCTTGAGGGGGTGTTAAATGACGGACTTCTGATAGCGAAAGGACTAAATGCAATCTTTGCGTCCGACATAAATGTCCGCGCCTTTGGGTCGCCGGGATTCGCTGGTGATGTCGGTACCATCGTGCAATTCGCTGGCCGCATAGTCTCCACTTGCGAAGACCTTCTCAATCTTGCAAGTGAGGTTCGAGGAACGGTCTATGCGGACGAGTTTCGTCAGGCCGCGGATATGTTATCGGCGATCCTTGGGCAACCCATAGGTCAAATTCTTTTCTTCATGGATCGAGTCATCCGGGAATTTGGAAATATTCCCGCGTGGCTTGCGACGCCCAACCCGCCGCCGCGGCATATCGAGATCACTTTAGAAATATCTGTAGACGAACGCAGATTGAAGGCGTTCACCAAGGAGGTTGCTCGAGTGCGCAGGCGGTTGAGAATCTAGGCGACCTGGCAAGAGTCTTCGAGTTCGTGGAGATCGCCAGGTATGGCTATGTCGTGGACGAATAGGCATGCTCCGGAGGCGTGGAACACTGGCCGCGGGCCGACCACGACCTGGCCGTCGGCGTGCACCCGCTGCTGTGGCACCGTCACCTCCGCCGCCCGTAGGTCGATGTCCGTCCAGCACAGTCCGCCCGGCTCGCCCCGCTGCAGATGGCGCAGCGCAGCCAACCACCAAGCGGCGTACAGGCGGTTCTGCGCGATGCTGGCCAGGAAGGTCGCGAGCTGCTGTTCGGTCCAGACCGCCACCGTCGGGCGCTCTCCCGATGACCGCCCGAATGGTTTCACTGCGGGTACGAAACTCGTCAACCACAGGTCGGAGCTGTCGTAGTTGCTCTTGACGCGGTGCAGCGCTCATGTCGGTTCCGATCTCATGGGCGACTCCTGGTCGGTCAAGATGCGCCGGAGAACGGCGTCGTGTTCCTGGAAGAGGACGTACTCGGGCAGTCCATGTGCTGCTTTTAACGTCGGATCAGTGTGAGGGCCGAATGGCACCGCGGAGGGTGCCGATCCGACCTCGGCGATGATCTCCGCGTCCATCGCTACGAGTTCGGCGCCGTAATGCTGAGCAATGTAGTTGGCGACCTGAAAGCCGTCGGTATCGAGGTCACCCGCGTACCGCAGGGCGATGTTCTGGTCGAAGGCGAGCTGGAGCAGGGCGTGATCGACGCCCCTTAGATGGCCGCTGGTACAGACGAGGGGAAGGTCGCTGTCCAAGGCCATGGCCGCTTCGAGAACGGACGGATTCTCGACGACGGTCAGTGTTTGTTGGGCCAAGATGGGTGGGTGCAGGACGAGATCGAGGAGGGTTACCGCCACCGGCGTCGTCGCCTCCCGAAGCCGCCGGTCCATGACGCCGTCTCCGACGACCTTGACCCGGTACAGGAGAACTGTGGCCGATAGCCGGTCCGCGACGATGCCGACGTTCGAGAGCAGGGTGCGGACAAGATCGGGCCGGCCGGGTTCTGGCTGCCCGGCGAATTCGGCGACGGCAGAGACGAGTCGTGCGCCGTTGGGGGTGTTCAGGTCGAAGTAGTGGGGGTCGCCGGCGCTGTCGTGGGCGAGTTTGGGCAGGCTGACGGGAGGCCGGACGGGAAGTTGCTTGATGACTTCGGCCAGGGCAGTGATCAGTCGGCGGAGCGCGGGTTCGTCGTCGCTGACCCCGGCTGAGCGCATGCGCGCGACCAAGCGTGGTAGCTGGGGGAGTTGGTCGGTAGCGTACGCCCAGAGGTCCTCGCGCAGCGTTGCCGCATCCCTGCGGGCGGCCGCTCGGTTCACGATCTGCTTACCGGTGGCCTTCTCTACGAGAGGGATCAGCTCGTGCGGAGAGATCTCGAGCACCGACAGCAGTTCCCGGATGGGGACGTGCGCGATTGTGCCCGTCATGGCCACGGCTGATCGGCTGCGGCGGCGCCGGGTAGTGGTGTCCAACCAGGACCGCAGTTCGGCGATCGCGGACGGCGGAAGATCGCGCACCTTGAGCGTGGCGATGGCATCGCTTTCGTCTCCCGAGCACAGGCGGTCGTGGAGGGCGGCCCACAGCGGGGCGAAGTCGGGATCGTCCACGATCAGGTCGAGGCCGTGGCTCATGACGGGCTGTTCAGCTCGAGGGTGAGAGGTCGCGGATCGCCGTGTCCTTCCCACAGCCAAGGGACAGTGATGCGTTGCCGTCCTGCCGCGATGACCTCGTGGACCATGGTGCGGCCGGATTCTCGCTTGATCATGGGGGATATGGACGGCGTGGTAGCCAGCACGTCGAACTTCCATGATCGAAGCAGTCCGAGGACTTGGCGGAGGTTCGGCTCGTCGAAGGCGGCGTCGATCTCGTCGATCGACAGTAGCCGGGGTCCGCGATAGGTGTCGCCGGAGTACATCGACCAGGCGGCGGCCAGAAGCGGCAACATGGTGGCGAGTCGGCGCTCCCCGGTAGACAGCGATTCCAGCGGGTTGGAGCGGGAGGAGACCTTTCGGAACGCTTCACTGCTGCCGTCGCCGAAGGAAGAGTGGGTGACGGAGATGTCCCACTCATGCCAGGCCCGATAGTCGAAGGTATGAGCGACGCGGTCGGGCCACGGTTCGCCGACCGTTTCGTCCATCCGCTGTCGCAGGACCGTGTACATCTGCTCGAAGGTGGCCTCGGAGGGTGGCTGAGTGATGAGTTTGATCATGTGTTGGGCGTCTTCGTCCTTGCGGACATCCCAGTCGACCTGTACGCCCACGTTGGCCACCCCGGTACGGACTTCCCGAAGGGTTCCCCGGATCTGCCGGACCAGCTCACGCGCGGCATCCCGGCGCACCTGGATATCGCGCCGCAGTTTGGTGAACATGCCGGTCTTCATGGTCTGTTTGACATCGTCACGCAGGTCTTCTTCGAGTTGGGCGATGCTCGCGTGCAGGGCTTGAAGCGCGAGATCGAGGTCGTCACCCCGGGTGGCGTCCGGTTCGGCGATGATGGCCCGTCGCCATTCGGTGTCCTCCACAGTGACGAGGACGACCTGGCGGTTGAAGCGGGCGAGGGCAGCGCTGGCGGTGCGGACGCTGTTCTCCAGCGCGACGAGTGCTCGGTTGCGGTTCTGGACGAGGGTGTTCAGGCGTTCGGGGCCGGAGGGTTTGCCGGCGAGCAAGCGGTAGGCCCAGGAGAGGCCGGCGGTCAGGTTTGCAGGGCGGCCCGATTCGTCGGCCGGCAGATCGTCCGGCAGCGTAGCAAGGCGTTCGTCGACCAAGCGGCCGAGCAGGCGTAGAGAGTGGTCTCGACGACGCTCGGCCTCGGCGCGATGCGGTTCGATGCCCTCCAGGGTGGAGCGGGCCCGCACCGCGTCCACCTCAGCGGTCTGCCGTTCGGTAAGCAGCGTTTCCGCCGCGTCCTTGGCTTGCTGAAGCTGACTGGCCAGATTCTGACGTTCCTCGAACAATTCCTGGTATTCGGTGCCGTACAGCTCACGAATCTTCGCGACATGCGCGACCATCTTCGTCGCCGCGAGCCCCGCTTTCATGGCGGCCTCGGTGGCCTTGGCGGCGGCGGTTTGCAGGGCGGCGGCGTTGCGGGCATCGCGTTGGACGAGCTGGATCAGCTCACCGCAGCGCCGGGCGGCGGCGGAGCAGCCGTCGATGGCACGGTCGAGGGACGAGACCGCATGGAGATGCTTGTCAAGCGTGTCCCGTGAGGTGGGCAAGAGGGATCCGTCAGGCAGGGCCGCCGCCTGGTTCAGCGTGCGGAGTGCCCTCTTGACGGCACCCGTGGCTTGGGTGTGTCGTCCGGAGGCGTCGATGACGCTCGCGCGCGCTCCGATCAGGGTGGCGTCGGCGCTGTCTTCGACCCGGTGTGCCTCTACCACGGCGGCCAGCAAGAGGTGGGGGAACGCCGACCGTTCCGCGTCGGCCTCCTCCTGCGCACGGGTGGCCTCCGCATGCGCGGTATCGCTTACGGCCGCGATCTGGGCAAGTTCCGTCGCTTCCCTCTCCGCTTCGGTGGCACGGGTGTCCGCCGCGAGCGCGGTTTGCTCGGCATGCTGCATGTCTCGTTGCGCCGCGGCCAGTCGTGCGGAGCGCTGCGCGGCTTTGGCCTCCAGACCTGCCAGGACCCCGGCAAGCACTCGGTCGGCTTGAGTGGTACGGCGGACGGCCGCCTGCTCGGCGCTGGCCAGGGCTGTGGTGAGCTCGGCTCGCTGCTGGCGGGCGGCGCTGAGTGGGCCGTCCGGTGGGACGCCGTCCCGCTCCTTGGCGGCGGCTTCCACATCCCGGTTCCGTGCCGCCAGCTCTTCTTGGGCCTCGGCGAACTCACCCTCGAGCCGCGCCAGCTTCTGCTCAAGTTCTGCGACGCGCTGACGGCGGGCGCGCTCACGAGCCGTCCGCCCGATATAGGCCGCGCGGTAGCCGGATGGGCAAGAGGAGGTGAGCACGCCATGCGTCAACGTGCTGGGGACCTGGCCGGCTTCGCATGCGTCGACCGGGATGGCGCGCAGCACGTGTGCGATCTGGTCGGCTGACAGATCCGGGTGGCTTTCCGGACTGAGCAGGTCCGCGAGCGTCCGTCCGGCGGCCGGTGTGCGTGCGGTGATGACGAGGTCTCCGGTCACCAATCGGCCATCAGAAGTGACCAATGCATCGAGGAGGCCGGACACCAGCAGCGCGCCCTCCAGCCGGTCGGCTTTCTGCGGAACCAGGTGATCGGCGAAGTCGACCAGAGCCCACAGCGGGACGCCGTCCTCGGGGCGCCGGTTCCGCCACACCGGCGCGGGCGGAACGGGGGCTGCCTGCCGAACCTGTGCCAGCTCAGTTTCGACGGTGTCGATGTGATCAGCGATCTGCTCCATCCGGTTGTGAACAGCAGACACCCGATCGTGGAGATCGGGGACAGCGTGGGCATAAGCGTTGTGCGCGGCCAGGTAGACCGTGGTGGGATCCAGCGCGTCGAGTTGTGCGGACGGGAGGTGTTCCGCAGGGCCTGGCAGGGCAATGGTGCTCGGGTCGAGGAACACCAGAGAACTTCGCCAGCGGTGCGTCTTCGTGAGCCAGTCGCGTGCGGCCAGGACGGCAGCGGCCGCACTGTCGGAACGGCGCTGCCGGGCGGCGGCCACCTCGTCTTGAACGGTGGCCAGTTCTGCTGTGTGGTCTTCGTAAGCTTGCGAACGCGCCTGCTCGTCCGCCGTGGACTCACTCTCGATCTCGACGCTGACCTCTTGAAGCCGTACAGCGGCCTTCTCCGCTCGGACGGACTCGGCTCTGTGCGAGGCGCGGGCGTCGGCCGCAACCTTGGTGGCCTGGCGGGCCAGCGCCGCATCGGTCGTGGCGCGTTCCCGGCGCCCTGCCACATCTATGCGGTCGCGAGTCCTGGAGGCGGCCAACTCCAGCCATGCGCTCACCTTGCCGGGTGACAAGCGTCCATCTGCCGAGGTGGGGTCGGGAGTACCGAGTTCAGGGGGCGGGGGCTCGATGTGGCGGAGAGCCGCAGACCAGATGGCGAGTTCGTCGGTGAACCCGGATTCGGCCTGCCGACCGGCTCGCGAGGCATCCTCGACTGCCCCGCGGGCCTTGTCCTCGTCCTCCTCGGCACGGCGCCTGATGTCGGCCATTGCCCTTTCGGTGTGCTGTGCCTCGCTGTGCTGATGGAGAGCGTCCTGAACCTGGCGAATTTGCCTGGTGCGGGCCTCGACCCATGCGAGCGGTGTCGCGCATAGCTGCGGCAGGTCCAACGATGGAGCGGAAACTGTCGGCTCGCCAATCGCAAGGTCGTGGAGGGCGGCCAAGAGTCGATCGAAAGCCGATTCCGCTCCTGCCACGGACGAGTCGCGCCGTAGTTGATCGGCGAGGTCGTTGAGGTGGCGCTGCGCCTCGGCGGCGGAACTGGCTGATTCCTGAGCCTGGTCGGCGGCCTCGGATGCGCTGTTAGTGGCCTGCTCAGCCCGGGTGTCCGCCTCTCTCGCCGCCACGGTGAGCTCGTCGGCTCTTTCCTGCAGGAGCGGCAGCTTCGCGCCGACGTGTTCGCCGAGGACCTGGTCGGCGGCTCCGAGCTCGCCCTCCAGCCGAGAGATCGCGGTGCGGGTCGCTTCCAATCTGGTCCCGGCCGAGGCTTTGGCGCTTTCCGCCTTCTTCAGCTGCTCGGTCGCTTCCCTGGCACGTCGCGTCTGGTCGTCATAGGCGTTGTTTGCCGATGACAGCTCAGCTGCCTGAAGCTGGCTGACGGCGTTCAGATAGCGGCCGTAAAGGCGGTGCGCGTCCTTCAGGAGGCGGGCTTCGCTGCGCGCACGATCGAGCTGGTTCTCGAGTTCAGCGATGCGTTCCATTGCCTCGGCAATGAGCTTGAGTTGATCGGGTTCGAGGGCGGGCAAGGCGTCGGTGAGGACCTCACGCATCTTCACCGGTGAGATCGCTTCGGCCGTACGGACGCTACGCAGGCTCCGAAGCACGCTGATGAGCGCCTCGAACTGGACCTCGTCCAGAGGGGTGAACAGCCGGGTCCGGACCGCCTGCCGGTAGCTCCGCTCGTCGCCGACGGATTGCAGATGTGCTGTCGCCTGCGGGCGCAAGGCCGATGACGAGGTGAACAGCTCTCCTTGAAGCGTGGCGAGTTGTTCCGCCAGGTCAGCGATCCTGATCGCCTCGCGATCGCGCTGCAGGATCAGGTCATGGCCCACCCGGCCGGGCACGATGAAGAAGGCACGTTGCAGTTCGCTGACGGTCGCCCGCAGCCACAGACCGGTCGTCAGGTACGACGTCTGACCGCTCAGGCTGTCGCGCAGGCCGTACTCCAGCCACCACGCCCCCGTCCGGTCCTCACGCTCGTTCCGATCGGTGTGCCTGCTGGTGAGAGTCCCGCTTGCCTTGCCCGAAACCGACAGAGCCGTCTGGGAGGTTTCGGCGTCGAGCAACACGGTGATCAGCATGGACGCGGTCAAGGACTTTCCGGAGCCGTTGGGACCGGCGAGGGCGAGCCACCCATCGGCGAACAGCAGCGTTTCGTCCGCCCATGCCCAGGAGTTGACCACGCCGGCGCGCGTGGGTTGCCAACGGTCATCGGCGCCCGGGACTCCGAGCGTCGCTATGTCGCCCGCGGCGAGCAGGCGTGCTGGGTGCTCCGTCTTCGTCATCATGGGTTTCCTGGATTTTCGGCAGTGAGAGGAAGGGGATCCTGAGCGAGCACGGCACCGGACGGTTCGCCCTGCGCCTTCGTGGTGGCATTGGGGCGGACTCGTACTCGCCACAGGTGAATCCCGGGGGTTGGATGCCAGATGTCTTGATCTTCCCGGGCCTCGCGGAGCAGCCCTACTGCGACCAGTTCAGCGGCCGCGGCGCGGGCGAGGACCGGCAGCCGCCCGGAATAGGCCGCGGCCCACCGCGGCAGCGCTTCACGAGCCTTTTCCAGCAAACCCAGCACTTCGCTGATGGGGAGCGGCGCCATGGCATCGACGCGGTAAGGGAGAGCCGCAAGCAGTGCGAGTGCGGCCTGCCGTTCGGTGCGGCGACCGTTCGGGAACATGGTGCCGGTTCCGACTCCAGTCGGGTCGGCGACCTGCCACCAGTCCCGCCTGACCGTGGCTGCGTAACCGAGGGATCCGATGACATTCAGGGCGCGTTCCCGACCCGACAGCGTGTGCAGGTACGGCGAACCCTCGGTCTGATCATCGCTGGGATCGGTCGCCGGGTCATCGACGAGCCGACGCATCATTCGCAACCTGCGATCCTCCAAGGTCGGCGGCGTACCTGCATCTGTGACATGCTCACGATCCAGCAGGGATCGCGCCGACAGAGCGTTGACATGCCGCTCGGGCGGGAGAGCGTCCAGCCCCAGCAACACCGGGGACAGAGAGGAGAACTTGGCGGCCAAGCGATCCCGGGCGGCGGTGACCACCAGATCACTGTCCTCGTCGTCCACGGCATGGTCGAGGTCGGCGTCCACCGCAATTGTCCCTTCGGCCACCAGCAGCTTGAGCGCATCCACAAGGTGCTGCCGGTTCCGCCGTGCCGCCTGCTTGCCGACACCGTCCGGCGCAACGACCTGGAACTCGGGGAGCGTGCCCTGTGGCGCCTCCGATGCGCAGACGTGCGCGATTGCCTGGAGCAACTCCCGTAGGCTCATCCGGGAGCGTCGCCAGAGTTGTTCGCACACCAGCGCGACGCAAACGAGAACATCTTTGGGCGCCAAGGGGCCATCGCCGCGTCCACGCTGTACCCGTGGTCCTCGATCAGCGGGAACATCCACACGTCGCTTGTGCAGGCGGACCAGTTCGGCAACCTCCAAGACCTCCAGGGTCCAACCGAACTGGAGCCGGAAGAACTCGGCCAGATCACGGCGCCCCTTGACAGCCGCCCGGTAGCACTCGGGATCGCACTCGGCGCGAAGCCGCCCGGTCGCGACCAGCGTCCGAGCCGCTTCACGCAGGTCGGGGTCGAGATAGAGTCCGCTCATGCGACCATTCCGTCCCGCTCGGCCGTCGAACGGAACGCTCCAGCCGCAGTGCGGGATTCGATAGAGGTGACACGCACCCTCAGATCTGGACCTGTCAAGCGTCCATCGGCCAATTCGACCGTCACAGTACGGCCGGCGACACCCGGCCGCACCTCGACCAGGACGCTCGCGCCGTCAACAGGCACGATCCCACGACCTGCCTTGCGGTCGAACTGCGCGAGTGCGGTCTCGATCGCCCCCAGCAGCACGGCGGCAGTCTCCGAATCCAGACCCGCGAAATGATCCAGCCCCACCTCTCCATCCGTGATCAGGAGCGCGGCCAGGCGGCGGCGCCGGGCAGCCTCGGCGGCGGCTTCGGTCACCGCGGCCGCGCGTGCCGCCGACGTGTCGGCCACCTTGCGCGGGCGCCCGCTGGCGCGCCCCTGCCGCTCGTGCTCACGCAACGTCACCTCGACTCGGTACGGGAAGTCACCTGCGACCGCTGCCGTGCCGTGGGCCACATCCTCCTCCACGCCCCCGGCCATCACGTGCCACGCCGGCCAGTCGCCGAAGGCCGCCGCGAAGACACGCCTGGCCTCCTCGTCGCTCGGCTGGCGGAACAGACTCCGAGCGAGCACATGGAAGTCCAGCCCGAGATCCGAGCCGCGGCGGCGTGCTGAATAGCGGCGCTCGATGGCCACCAGCAACGTGTACACCGCCCCGGTCGCGGAGGAGATCAGCCGGTGAACGGTGCCGTCCGGCGCGAACCAAGCCTCAAGGTCCGATATCCAGCGCACCCGCTCCTCGACCCAATACTGCTGGTCCCGTACGTCGATCAGTCCCGCGTGTGCGACGGCCGCCTCGACAATCCGTCGATGCCCTGTGCCGCGCAGGTCGATCAGCGCCATCTCCACTCGCCGCAAGGCGCGTTCGTATTCGCGCGGGAACTGTCGAAGAGCCTCGATCACTCGGTCCCGGTTGTCGCCGAACAGTTCATCGTCGGTTACGTCTGACTGCACCATCTGCGCCAATGCGGTGTAGAAGTCGGCGGTGACCCGCTGAAGCTCCTCAATTCGAGTCCGCACGTCGTCCAGATCCATGGGCAGGATGCCACTCTGATCTGTCAGATGATCGATAAGTTTGCGAATGGTCAACTCGACGCTGTCGAGCAACCTGCTCGGAAGCTGTAGCGCTCGCCGCGTATCGACCACAGCCGCCCGGACCGCGGCCACAATGCCCCGTCCCTTGCGCGTCAGCGCCCATGCCTCCTGCCGGACGATCAGGCCCTGGTAGTTGCGCACGGGTGCCGTGTAGTCGCGAAACGGCTCGGCGAACCCCCACTTGGCGAGCTGATCCAGCGTCTCCCGCAACTCCGGCTCCGGCAGCGGATCGTGAAATCCGACGCTGCGCACCTGCGCCGTGATCTCCTCCGGGCTTGACATGGGCCCTCGGGTCGACAGCTCTTCGAGAGCGGCCAAGAGCGCCGTGTACCGTTCCCGCGCCAGATCGTCGGGTAGGGCGAACACTGTCCAGTCAGCAGGAAGAACCGCTTGCCACCATCGCCGGGGCTGCTCCACGTTTACCTCCTAAGGACCACCGTGGTCCCGAGCCTCATCGGCAAAGTGTGGCTACCAGGTCTGACAATATTCCGGAGACTCCGCGAGATCGGTTCATTCTGCACCATCCACCGTATTTGGGCTAGCCGAAATTGCGATGAATCGGGACTCGAATGCCATCGGGGTGCTTCAGGTGCACCTTCAATACCTTTGTTCTCAATCGGAACTTCGCTCACTCCATCTCTCACAAGTATCGATAGCCCCTTTACTGACTTGCGTATCCGGCGTATGACTGGTTGAGAGCGTGCAACGCACCCACGCTCAGAAAGTAACCGGCTTAGATCGAGAGGTGCGTATCCCCGATGAGCATCAACGCTGACACCAGTTCAGCCGCCGACGCGGGAGTCAATCTTCAGACCCGCTCAGTCCCGGCCCAGCGCCACCCCGCCGACGCGGAGGCGCCCCAAAGCTCGTCCATGAGTGACAAGCGCATCGACCCGGATAGCCCGCGTCAGTCCCTGACCGCGGCTCAGCTCGAAGGCCGCGCATGCATCCAATGTGGGAGCGAGGAGCGGCATCTAGCACCTGCAGGCACTCTGCTGGACGTCAAGGTGGTCGAGTGCTACACGCATCAACAGGAACGCCGTCTCGCCGCCAGCCCAGCCGAATGGCTCACTGTGAGCCCCTGCCCGGCTTGGTGCCGCGATGAGCACAGCGGCTCCGATCATCCGGATGACCGGGAGCACAACAGCCTGTACTTGAACACTGCGCTGCAGACGATGCCATACATCAATTACGGGCATGGGGACAAGCCGGAGTACAAGCCGACCGGCATCATGACGGATCTGGTGCAGCATTATCGCGAGGCCGAGCCGCGCATCTGCTTCGGAGACACCGGAGATCACGCCAGCTACTACATGACCCTCGACGAGGCCCAGGAGATCGCCCTTCACCTTCTCGTGCTCGTCTCGGCGGGACGCGACCGGTCCGCGGTTCCGGAACCGCAGTCGGTCATCAGCGAGAGGACAGGCTGCCGACCATGGTGCACTCGCCACTGGCCAGAGGATGTGTGTGACAGCGGTGCCATAGAAGGGGCATGGCTCACCCACGATGGCGATGATGCGCAGATCTGGTTCCATGAATACGGTGACAACGGGACGGCGCTGCCCGACGCCGAGCGGCTGGCATGCGCGATCGTCCGCCTCGCTGTCCTGGCCCGAGGCAGGACAATGAGCGTGTAGGACATCGCTCGTGACCCCATGTCGCCGGCTACCTGGTTTCGGTCGGTGATGGGGAGGCGCTCCGCCGGGCAGGCCGGTTGCGGTGCGCCGCTCCGGGGCACCGCGCGGCGCGTCAGGGCGCCGGAGCACGCGCCGAGCACAGTGGCCGTCGCCCAGCGTAGCGCTGGCGTGGTCCTGAAGTACGGGATCGTCCTGCGAATCCACTATGCAATGATCGATTAGGGGATCCACGGTGCTCGGTGCGTGCTCGCTCGCCCCGGACACGCTCCGTCAGGGTTGGGCACGGCCGGGCACACAAAGCACCCGCAGACTTCTAATCCGACGGTCGCAGGTTCGAATCCTGCAGGGCGCGCTACTCCACCAGCGGATACCGCAGCCGCGCCCGCTCGCTGGCGCGGCATGGGGCAGATATGAGGCAAAGCTGAGTCAGCCGCCGAGCGGCTGCCCTAGCGCGGATGCGGTGCTGAGCACGAGCCGGGCCGTTTCCTGGGCGGCGTGGTGGGCCACCTCGGGCAGCACCGAGACGTAGGTGTCGGCGGTCAGCACGATAGTGGCGTGCCCGAGCATGGCCTGCACCACCTTCAGATCGGTGTGCGCGGCCAGCGCCAGCGTCGCGGCACCGTGCCGCAGGTCGTGCAGCCGGACCGGAGGTTGCCCGGAGGCGGTCACCAGCCGGCGGAACCGGCCGGTGAGGTAGTCCGGCCGTAGCGGCGCACCGTCCGCGGTGGTGAACACGTAGCCCGAGTCCTGCCAGCGGGTGCCCGCCGCCGCGCTCAGCTTCTCCTGCCGCTCGCGGTGCCGGCTCAGCACCCGCACGGTCTCCGCGTCCAGGGCGACCACCCGGCAGCCGGCGGCACTCTTCGGCGGCCCGACCATGACCCGGCCGTCGGCGTGCACCCGCTGCTGCGTCACCGTCTGCTCTGCGGCCTGCAGGTCGACGTCCGTCCGGCGCAGCCCGGCCAGCTCACCGCGGCGCAACCCGCGCAGCGCGGCCAGCCACCACGCGGCATATAAACGATCCTGCGCGATGCCGGCCAGGAACGCCGCGAGCTGTTGTCCGGTCCAGACCGCTACTGCTGGACGTTCTCCCGTTTGCCGCCAGCGGGCGGTCCGCCCGGCGGTCCAGACGACCGGATGCGGTCGGCGCGGCCGGGGCAGCGCCGCTCCGTTGGCCGGGTTGATGGGCATCAGCCGGGCGCGCACCGCCGCGTTCACCGCGGTCCGCAAGGTGGCGTGGATCCGCACCACGGTCGCGGGCGACAACCGCGGCCGGTCGGCGAGGGACGGGACGCCAGCGTCGCGAGCAGTCCGTTGACATCGCGCGAGGTCAGTTGGTGCAGCAGCATCCGTCCCAGCCGCGGGACGAGGTAGAGGCGGATATGCGTGGCGTAGCCCTGCCGGGTCGACGGACGTAGAGCGTCCTTGGTAGCCAGCCAGCGTGCCAGCCACTCACCGACGGTGCATCCGGCTCCTGCGCCGTCGCGGTCGGCGGTGGCCAAAGCCCGGCCTGCCGCATGCGCCTCCTCGGGATCGGCGTAACCACCTTGGCGGATACGCTGCCGCTGCCCGTCCAGGCCACGTACCTGCACCGCGAAGTACCAGCTGCCGTGATCGTCATCTATCGGTAGACGCGGACACGTCACGCCTCGCTGACGTCCCGTTGCCGTATCCACACAGCCGCATCGTCTGCTGACCTGCACCCGAGTCTGCCATCTGCGCCACCTCCGCCCCTCACGGTGTGCGACGACAGACGCTTCAGGTAGGGCTCGCCTCCGACCAGGGATGCCCCAGGTCAAGTGTCCGAAGGACGGGGAGGCTCCGTGGTGCGGCGGTCGGTGTTGCCGCGATAAGTCCCAACCGGGCAGACCAGGGGTTGTTGGCGTGCGGGGCGAGTGCTGCGGCGGGGAGGCCCGCGGGCTGCATCTGAGATGCGCGTCTGATCATCCGGCCGAGGCCAGCGCTCGGCGAGCGGCTTCAACGGCGAACTTGGCCGGGTCGAATTTCTGCGCGGTGTCCAGACCGGCCCAGCGGACATATTCATCATGCTCGTCGTGCTCGGGATCGGCCAGCACCAGACGGAAGTATGCGTAGCCTCCGATGCCGCCGACGTCCTCTGGCGGGCAGGCACCTTCCCCGTCCATCAGCACCGGGTAACGGACTCCTTCCTCCGCCGTGAGGATCTCCTCCAGCACGATGTCGTGCCGCCAGCTGTCACCCAGGTCGTATTCGTACTCGATGGCTGCCCTGACCTGTGCAAGCACCTCCGCCAGAGAGGTCTTCCCCTCGTCCACGACGTCCAGATCCCACTCGCGGGACGGTTGGCCGTACAGGACACCGCCGACCCTGAACAGGTGGAGATGACTGTCCTGCCAGCCCATCGCCGTGACCAGGATGTGGTGCAGCCTGGCGAGCGTGATCCCGGGGGAGACGAGCAGGCGCCGCCAGATCACCGGGTCCGCGCTCCCCTGGAGCGTCACCCGGATCTGGTAGATCGGCTCTCCCGGTGCGGCTTCGCCCAGGCTGCGCCGTACGGTGGTCACCGCGGCCGGGGTCAGGGTCGCCGTCTCTTCCGTGAGCTCCACCACGCCCAGCCGGGCCAGGACGGTCAGCAGCCGATCGATGTCCTGATCGGCCATTCGCCGTTGCGCTCGCGGGTCGCGCATCTCGTAGTACGGCGATGCGATCTGCCAGGCCAGCTCTCGCAGATCCGCGACGGGCACCGGTCCGCCGTACAACCTACGCTGCAGCGCCGGCCAGATGAGCGCGAACTCCTCGCCGACCAGGGACGAGTACCAGTAATTCTTGGGGAAGAGCGCCTGGCTCATCTTCCCCAACGCCGTGAACGACGCCTCCCACAACCGCTTCGGGTCGTTCAACAGTGGCGCCGCCTTCTTCACCGGCAGCAGCCGTCCCTTGACCACCCTGACCAGCCCCGTCGCTTTGGCCCATTCCACGATCAGGTTCAATCCGGGCAATTCGGTGCTGCTCTTCGTCCGGAACACCCGGTCGCCGATCTTCGGGTCGATCTCGTCGCCGGTCTTCAGCAGCGCCACCAGCGTCCGCGCGTCCGACAGCGTCAGGTTCCCCGTCTGAGTCAGTTTCCGGCCTTCGCCCACCCACTCGGTGAACGCTCGCAACTCCTCTTGCATGGCGTTCAGCGTATGGCGCAGCGTTCGGCCTTGGCCGCCCGCGCCGCGCGAACAAGCCCTTCCTGGCCCATGGACACCCGTAGGATCGGGTGCCGTGGCGAAGAAGCGGAGAGCGAAGGCGAGCCCCACGCGGGGAGTCAGTGGCAATCCTGCCCGGCGCGCGGAGCAGCTCGCCGCCCGTCAGTCCGCACCCGACCCTCGTTCCGGGCTGTTGGAGTCGCTGCTGGGGACCGCTGGGGATCAGTGGTGGCCGGACTCCCAGGAATCGATCATCGGTGGCATGCCTGACCTGCCCGCCCACTCGCCGCTGCGGCTGGAGAACGCCGTCGTCGACCTGGTCGGCGAGGAAATGTGGACGCGCACCCAGATCGAGACCATGGGTTTCCACTGGAACCAGTACCTGGCCTCGCTGGCTGACCTCGTCCGCGACGAGATCCAGATCGCAACGCGCACCGGCGGGCAGATGGACGACCTGTGGCGACTGCTGCACGGGCTCGCCGCGATGACCCCGCCGCCCAGCGGGGAGATGCTGCGCCGCGACCCCGATCTCGCCGTCCGCGAGGCCATCAAGGACACCACGACGGCCTTGACCAAAGCCGGCATCGCTCCCGGGTGGCCCAGCGAGATTCTCCGGGCCGCTCCGGCCGGGGAGCCACTGCTGCTGACCGACGCGTACGGCTCGCGGTGCGCGCTACTGGCCCCCTTTGCCTGGGGTGAGCAGAACCCGCACTGGTACTGCTGGGACATCGACCGCTGCACCGGAGACCGGGTCGTGCACGCCGGCGTCTTCGCCTCACCCCGGGAAGCGCTCGCCGAGTGGCGAGCCGCCGTGGGGTCCCACGCGGCACCCGCCTCCGCCCAGCCGGTGCCGTGCGACCAAACCACCGCCCGCGACCTGCTGGATCCGCTGTGCCGTTCTGACTTCCTGGATGCCATGCTGCTCGGCATCGAGTCGCAGCAGCTCATCGCCGAGCATTTCCGCATGCGCCAGCGCGCCCGCGCGCTCTGCGACTCGTTCACCGTCGCTCCCGAACCCAAACCTCAGCACAACCTGAACCCGATCATCGACGACTTCGCCGCCTGGCTACGCGATCGAGATGACCGCAGCCCCGAACGGGAAGACGTCGCCACGCTCGCCGACAATTGGTCGCGCCTGTCCGGGCCCGGCTACTATGCCTGCTCCCCGCATCGGATCGAGCACGCCGTGGTCCTCGTCGCGGACGGGTACATCGAAAAGTACGCCGAGGCCGTACTCGATCTGCTGCCGCAGTGGGTCGAATGGTGCATCGAGCGCACCGGCCTGACCGGCGAACTGGCAGAGCGATCCCGCCAGGCAGCCGCGAACAATCGGTGGGACGGATCCGACAGCATGGACCTGCGCCGCATCGAATAAGGCGGGCCGTCGCCGCTTTTCGCGTGATGTGGTTCAGGGACAAAAGGACCCCGTGATGGGCTGCGGCGGCATGTCAATCAAGCGGCGTCGAGAGCCTCGGTGATCTTGCGGGCCATCTCGGTCAGGGTGGGGCTCGGCCGGCCCTTCTGGTTCCGGGTGGCGGCTTCGAGGGCGACGGTGACGGTGCGGCGGAAGTTGTCGGCCTCGGCGGGGTCCTGCTGCTGGAGCAGGCTCATGGACGCGGTCAGGGCAGGCAGCACCTGGTCGGCGAGGGCGGCGACGGTCTTGCCGTACTTGACGCCCTTGGGCGCCTTCGCGAGAACGTGGCCGACCTGACCGGTCGCGGAGGTCAGGGCGATGGAGCCCTCGGTGGCGACCTTGTGCGCCGAGCCGGCGGCACCGGCGGCGGACATCAGCGAGATGGCGCCCCAGCCGGCGATCCGCAGGGTCTGGATGTCCTGGGCGGTGAGGGTGATCGACATGGTGGTGTGCTCCTTCGGAGATCGATGACGGCCCCTTGCTGAACCGCTCATGGCAGTTACGATCGCCGTTCGCTCTGATACCGGGCCGTCGCCGCCCTGACGCGGCCGCTGACAGGATGACGATGGGAGGTGGGCACGGTGAGCCAGTACTACCAGGTCGGTGATCAAGTCCTGTGGACCCTTCGAACGGCGTCTCCGCGCTGTTCCTGCGATCCTCCCAGGCCCTCGCACCGGAGGCGGGCCTGCCGACGGGGCTCGGGCCGATGCGGGACGACGAATGCCAGATCGACCTGGAAACCTCACCGCCTTCGTGAGCGCCCTGGTCGAGCGCTGCGAGCGTACGAACCATTCGAGCCTGCACGCCCTCATGGAGGGCTTCATCGCCACGGCGCTGGTGCTCGGGCAGCGTGGAGGCGGGGCTGTGCGGGTGAGCAGGCCTTCCACCGGGTTGCCCGAGGACGGTACCGCCGGGCGATGGGCGGAGCTCGCGGCGCGGCACGCCCGGGCGATGCCACACTGAGCCGCTGAACGGCATTGCCCCCGGGTCTTGCCTGAGCCGGCCCCTACGGCCGAGCCGGACGGCGCGCTTCCCCTATCGAGGACCCGGACATACGCTTCCAAAAGTTGCCGATGTAGCAGCTCCCAGGGGGACAAGATGCCACGGCGATCCGGGTTACTGCGCTGGTCAGCGGGCATGATGGCGGCGGCGCTCGCGGCGTGGGGACAACCGGCACCGGCCGCAGGCCCGGTCAAGGACTTCGTCGTGTACGCGTTCAGCCAGTCGGACGTGCACGAGGAGGACCCGCAGGTCTACGAGCTCGACCCGGACACCACCATCCGCGCGATCGGGAAGTGGTCCACGGCAGGGGACGAGGCGGCTGACTACAACTTCGCGCAGATCGACCGCTATCACGCGAAGGGCATCACCTTCATGGGCAGCGGCACGGCGAGCGTGATCTTCCCGAAGGACTTCGCCACCGCCGAGATCTTCGACGACATGTCGACGCGCGACGCGGACGGCGATCCGGTCCCTCATGACGAGTTCGGTTTTCCGGAGCCGGCGCGGCGGGGCAACCTCTTCAATCCCCGATACCGCGAATACCTCCTGTCCTGGGCACGCATCCAGGTGGACGGCGGTGTCGACGGGCTCAACTTCGACGAGGTCAACGCCGGATTCAGCGGCGGGTCGAAATACGGTTTCAACGGCAACGAGGGCTTCGACGACTACGCGATCGCCGACTTCAACCGGTACCTCCTGGAGAAGTATCCGGCCTTCACCGCCGCCGACTGGAAGTCGCGCTTCGGCATGACCGACGACAACATCCTCCGTCGCGACGTGCCGGCCGGCGACCTGGCGGCCAACTTCAACTACCGTGCTTACCTGCGGGCCGGCGGCTGGAACCGCGACCCCCTGAACGCGGCGAACCCCCTCGCCCGCGAGTGGGGCCGGGTGGTCGCCAACCGCATGTACGCCGAGGACACCTCGTTCACCGCCACGTACCTCCGCCGGTACTGGAAAGAGCTTGTCGACAGGACGCGAGCGTATTCCTGGCGCACCCGGCACCGCGGCGTCCTCATCTCCTCGAACGGGCTGTGGCCGTATGTGGACTTCAACAGCGTCGGCATGTACCCGTGGAACCCGGACGAGCAGACCCCCGACTTCCGAGGCGCCGACTACGTACCGGTGGTGGAGGGTCACCTCAACGGCGCCAAGTCACTCCAGTCGCAGTACCGCTACCTGAAGGAGCAGAGCGCCCGAATCGCGGGCCACGTGCCTGTCGTCGTGTTCATCGACTGGCCGAACGACATGATGACCAGCTACCTCAACCTGCCGCTGGAGGAGAGGAAGGACTACTGGCGGATCTTCGGCGCCGAGGCGTACGCCAACGGCATCTTCCCCGCCTTCCACCTGAAGGACACCGTCGGCAGTCCCACCGCCACGGACCTCGGCATGATGGACTTCTTCAAGACCTACACCCGCTTCTACAAGGATCATCGCGCGCTCTTCAGCGACAACGTGATCAGCACCCGGGCGGTACGGGTCAGCGTGGCCCACGTCGCGGCGAGCCTGCTCGTGCAGCGTGGCACCGGAAAGCGCTCCCTCCACCTCGTCAACCACAACTACGACCAGGGCATCACACCCCAGTCGGGGTTCACCGTGGAGGCCGACCTCGGCTCCTGCCCGCGTCGCGTCTCGCTGGTCTCGCCGGATTTCCCGCACGCGAAGTCGCCGGCCTTCTCCTGCCAGTACGGCAAATTGCGAATGACCGTCGACCGTCTCGACCACTACGACATCATCCGGCTGTAGCCCGAGCCAGGGGTGTGTCCCTGGGCAGCCGCGACGCCCGCGCGGGGCCGGGACTCGGGCAGCGGATGGGCGGTGGCGGGATCGGTGTCCCAGATCCGGGTGGTGCCGAGCTCCGGCTCGTACGAGGCCAGCCCGTGTCACCGGAAGGCCGAACACGAAGGGGACGTCGATGCCGTGGGTCGCGCCGGCCGGTCCTCGCCAGGCGAAGTCGTACAGCCAGGTACGGCCACCCGCGCGGACGTGGGCGTCGGCCGTCCAGGTGGTGGGCATGCGTACCAGGACGTCGGACAGGAGCCTGGCCGCGGCGTCGTCCGCGTACGCAACGCGATGGGCGTGAGCGGCCCCGGCGTCGAGCCCGCAGCCGGTCGCTGAGCCGTGACTGGATCATCGGACCGTGCTGGACCTGCACGAGCACCCCCAGATGCCGGGTTCCAGCCCGACCTGGGCCACGACCTGCTCGTACGCGTCCTTCGCGTCGACGATCTCGCCGCTGCGGACCATGGCCAGGTCTGCGATCGTGATCGCCCTCAGGGCGATCACGAGGCTCGGCGTCGTCGCAGGTGGGCGGTCAGGCGGCGGCCTGGTAGCCAGGGATGTCCTCGACGCGGTAGTAAACCGGCAGGCCGCGCTCGGTGGCGATCCGCACGTCCTCATCCGCGCCGGTCGACGCCCCGGGCAGGCGCAGGACCGCGTCGCAGTGCCGCAACAGGCGTTCCGCGGTGGGGTACATGATCTGCTCGGCGACCGGGTCGGCCGGCCCGGTGCCGCCCGCGCCGCGCAGGACGGGCAGGGCCACCCATTCGCCGATCATCGGGACATGGCCGCTGCGGAAGATCGGCCATGCGGCCTCCTCCAGCCGGGCCAGATTGTTCGCCATCAGTGCGGGGTCGTCACCCGTGCCAGAACGGTAGGGACCCGCGATCAGGATCATCACGTTGCGGAACTATAATAGGCAGAAACCGGAAACAACAAGGAGAATCGTGCATGCTGGCCGCCCAACGCCGTGAGCTCCTCCTGGAACGCCTCCAGCTGAACGGCCGGATCATCGCCAAGGACCTCGCCGCCGAACTCGGCATCTCCGAGGACAGCATCCGCCGCGACCTGCGCGATCTGGCGGCGGCGGGTCTGTGTCAGCGGGTGTACGGCGGCGCGCTGCCCGTCTCGCCCGCGATCGCCGACTACGCCACCCGCCAGGGCGTCGAGGTGCCCGGCAAACAACGCGTGGCCGCCGCCGCGGCGGCGCTGATCAGGCCGGGCAGCACCGCGATCCTGGACGGCGGCACCACCGCGCTCGCGGTCGTCCGCGCCCTGCCGCTCGACCTGCGCGCCACCGTCATCACGCACAGCCCCACCGTGGCCAGCGCGCTGGCCGAGCATCACGACGTGGAGGTGTACCTGATCGGCGGCCGGCTGTTCAAGCACTCCATGGTCGCCTGCGGCGCCGCCGCGGCGGAGGCCGCACGCGGGCTGAACGCCGACCTCTTCCTGCTCGGCGTGACCGGCGTGCATCCCGAGATGGGGCTGACCACCGACGACGCCGACGAGGCCGCCATGAAGCGCGCCCTGGCCAGGCAGGCGGCGGACACGTACGTGCTGGGCAGCGCGGAGAAGATCGGCGCCGCCTCCCGGTTCGCCGTCCTCCCGCTGACGGAGGTCGCGGGAATCGTCACCGACGTCGACCCCGGCCACGCCACGCTGCGGGCGCTCAGCGTGCCCATCCTCCACGCCACCTGAACGATGAACGCGGCGAGTCAGGAGGGTGCGTACTTTTTCACGATTGCGCGTGATGCTCTATAGTCTGGCTCGTGTCCATCCCTGTACCCGACCTACCTGCCAGGATGGAGCTCAACCTGGCCGGACACGCCTGTCATCTGCACCGAAGCTTGGCAGGCGCGACCGTCCTGGAGACCGACGACCTCCTGATCGCTGACAGCGGCCTGAACGACGACACCTTCAACATCGTCGCCGCGGCCCGCTTCACCCCCGCCACCGCACCGGCACGCATCGCCGAGACCGTCCGGACACTGGCCTCCACCGGCCGCCGATTCTCCTGGTGGGTGGGACCCGCCTCGGCACCGCCGGACCTGAGCGCGCTGCTGTCGGCGGCCGGCCTGCCGGCGACCGAGCGGGAAACCGCCATGTGGGCCGAACTCGACGACACCCTGCCGCCGCCCGCCGCGGAAGGACTGGACATCCGTACGGTGACCGAGCACGGGCAACTCGCCGACTACGCCGAGATCCTGGCGGCGAACTGGTCCCCGCCCGCCGACACGGTTCGCCGCTTCTTCTCACGGGCCGCTCCGCAGGCACTGGCCGCCGACAGCCCGGCCCGCTACCTGGTCGGTTACGCGGCGGGTCGGCCGGTCTGCTCCGCCGAGGTCTTCCACCACGCGGGCGTCGCCGGCATCTACAACATCACCACCCTGTCCGCCCACCGCCGGCGCGGCTACGGAACCGCCATCACCCTCGCCGCACTCCACGCCGCCCGCGACCGAGGCCATCGCATCGCGGTCCTGCAGGCCTCCGCGGCCGGCGAGCCCGTCTACCGCCGCCTAGGCTTCCGCTCCTGCGGCCATTTCACCGAGCACGCCATCAACGCCACCTGAGCGTGGCGGCACCTTGAACGCGCGATGCACGCCGGGGCGGACTGTCAGGCGGGGTTGGCGGAGCGGGCTCGCAGGGCGAGGTCGAGGGTGTCGATCATCCAGGCCCAGGAGGCGTCGGTGTCACGCGGGGTGTGGCTGAAGGAGCCGGCCGCTTCCAGGCTGACATATCCGTGGATGGCGGCGCCGAGGAAGCGTACGGCGTCGGTCTGGCCGGGTTCGGGCAGGTCGTAGCCGCGCAGCAGGGCGCGCAGCATCTCGCTGTGGCGGGGGCCGGCGCTGCCGGCGGCGGTTTCGGGATCGAGTTCGTGGCGGGAGGCGGCGTAGCGGCCGGGGTGGGTTCTGGCGTAGTCGCGGTAGACGCCCGCCAGGGCGGTCAGGGCGTCCTTGCCGGCGCGGCCGGCGATCGCGGTGGCGGTCTGGTCGGCCATCTCCTGCAGAGCCAGCAGCGCCACCCGTACTTTCAGCTCGCGGGCGTTGCGGATGTGGGCGTACAGGCTGGGCTCCTTCACGCCGAGACGGCGCGCGACCGCGGAGCCGGTTACGTGGTCGAAGCCGAGTTCATCGGCGACCTCGGCCGCCGTGCGGGTGAGTCGTTCAGCGGTGATGCCCGCACGTGCCACGACGACCTCCACTAAGTAAATTAACGGTTTGCCTAATTATATTAGCCTGACATAGCGTGCGGGACATGAGACCGATAACAGAGAGCGATATCCGCAGTTCGTTCGTGAACTGTTCCAAAGGCGAGGCCAAGAGGCTGGGCCTGCCGGCAGATCTCGCCGAGCAACCGTGGCAGGACCTCGACTTCCTCGGCTGGCGCGATCCCGGGGCGCCTGACCGTGGCTACATGGTGGCCGAGCGCGAGGACGGCGGCCTGGTGGGGATCGCCTTGCGGGCGGTCAAGGGGGCTGCGCGGGGCTTCGCCTCGCGCAGCATGTGCTCGTTGTGCCTGACCGTGCGCACCGGGGGCGGGGTGGCGCTGATGAGCGCGCGGCGCACCGGGGAGGCGGGGAGGCTGGGCAACACCGTGGGCCAGTACCTGTGCTCCGACCTGGCCTGTTCCCTGTACACGCGGGGCAGGAAGGAGACTGCGGGGGGCGACTTCGAGGAGACCCTGACGGTGGAGGAGCGGGTAGCCCGCACGCGGGACAATTTGGCCGGCTTCATCGCGAAGGTGGTCGCGTAGGCCAGGCGGCCGCCGTCACCGTCAGCGGTCCCTTCCGGCTCGGCTGGGACGCGCTGCCGCCTCCCGTGGGTTCGAGTCCCTGCGGCTACGAGAACGGGTGCCTGTACGGACGGTCTTCGACCTGGTCGTAGATGCGGCGCAACCACGGCTGCCGAATCGGCGCCAGTAGCTCCAGCGTGCGAAAGAACACCCGCCTATCAGGACGGAAAGGAGCGGTCGGCAGCAGCGGGGGTGAATCATCACGGCGGTCGCGGTGGTCGTAACGCACGACCTGGCGACCCGCCTCGGCGAGTGCGAGCCGGGTACAGAACCCCTCTTCCCACCAGATCATCGATTGTGGTCGTCGGCGTTGTCGGCGGAGGCTGTTGAGGGCTGATCAGTTGGTCTGTGGGGCGTGTCGCCGTTCTGCTGGGCGTGTAGCAGTTCGAAGGCGCGTTCTTCGTACCGGATGCGGGCCGGGGAGAAGTCGTACGGCATATTGCCGATGGCCTCCGACGCGCTCATCGTCGTCTCGCTCTCGTCCTTGTCCGCAGTCTCGTCGTACTGCTCAAAGAGGTCGTCGTGCGTTTCCTCCAGTCCGGCGTCCTCGATGGCGGCGAGCAACGCGGTCTCGTGTGCGCACCGCTGGATGGCGAGGGCGTCCACGCGGGGGTCGTCGGGGGAGACACTGTCGTCCAGGGCCGCCTCGGCCTCCGCCAGGCGGTCGTCCTCGGCCCGCAGGTCGGGCCGGGCGGCCAGGACGATGAACCGGTCGGCCTGGACGGCAGCGCCGAGCGGGCCGAAAATGCGCTCGGTGACCAGGAGGGTATCGAGGTCAGCAGGGCGCAGGGCCCCGGGCGGCACGTGGCGCAGTCGGCCGGTGACCAACGGGGAGAGCAGGCCAAGGGGGTTGCCGGACTCGCGCAGGTGGCGGACGGCGGTCCGCTGGTGTTCGATGGCGGCCGCCTTGGCGGTGAGACATTCCTCCAGTCGGGCGAGCGACTGCTCGATGTCGATGGTGCCCTCGAAGGCGGTGCGGATGTCGTCCAAGGGGATACCGGCGTCCGCCATTTTGCGGATCCACAGCAGGCGGATCATGTCGCCGTAGCCGTAGCGGCGGCGGTTGTCGGCGCCCCGCTCCGGTTCGGCAAGCAGCCCGATGGCGTGGTAGTGGCGGATGGCTCGGGGGGTGGTCCCGGTGAATGCGGCAGCGTCGCCGATCTTAACCCAGCGGGGCATCGCAGGCAGGTGCATGAAGGAAACCTCTCAACGTCGTGCTCACCGTCCACTGGACCACATGCCGCTACGGCATATGCAAACCCCGCCGGCGTCGAGTTCGCGATCGGGGGTCCCGGCGGATCCTCTCGGAGATCCATTAACGCGATCCGTACACGGAAAGGTCTCCTGACGCGACCTTGATCAGCGCGCACTGCGTGACTCGCCAAGAAGCCCAAGGACCCCATTTACGTCAAATGCGGCTTATCGCGGGTTGGCAACGGCCGACGCCCGCCCCCCGGACCAGGTCCGGGGAGCGGGCGCGGGCGGTCGGTTGCGGGTTCGGGTCAGTACAGCTCCGGCTAGTGCGTACGGACGTCCTGATCTTGTAGATCGTGCCGTCGTACAGGAAGAAGACGGCCCGGGAGGTGTCGCCTGGGGCGCGCGATGGAAGATCGGGACCTCAGAGGCTTGTTACTCTCAGGTAGCGCTCTAATGGCTGCGTGATCAGCGCATGCGATGATTCAGGACGGGCGCACCGCTCCGGCGTAGCCTCGCCTGTCGATGGGATCGGACGAGGGCGCCGGTGTGGGGCGCGTTCACCATCTCGGCGTCGTTAAGAGCCAGGCCCACATGGTCAGGGCCTGAACGAGTGGAGTCGGTTTCGTAGAAGACCAGGTCACCCGGCTGGATCTGTGCCCGTGGGATCTTTCGGGGCTGAGTTGATCTGTTCGTACGTGGTGCCGCCGATCCGGGTCCCTGCCTTGCTCCATGCGTACTCCGTGAGGCCGCTGCAGTCGAATCCACTGGTGTTCGCGCCGCGTCCGATGCCGTAGCTGGGGCCGGCGGGCTCGCCCCCGCCCCATGAGTACGGGATGCCTTGCTGCGCCAACGCTGCGGTCACCGTGATGGCGGCGCGAGCGGAGCCGGCGGCGATGGAGAGGCCGCCGAGCTCCGCGCACAGCTGCCTGGCGATGGTGTTCACGATGCGTTCGGCTTGCTTCCGTACGGCGGGATCCGCTTGTGCGGCATCGTACTTCTGGCGCAGAACGGACGCGAGACGATCGTGTCCCGCGGGATTCCGAGGCCGGCGGCGGTTTCGATACCGGTTCGGACGTGGGTCTGTTCGTCAGCCGTCAGCTTCAGGTCCTTCGTGCTCGCGTCGGCCGGCGAAAGTGGCTTTGTCCAAAGGGTGGCCACGAGCTTCTTGGCGAGAGGCTCGTGCTTCGCGTACTCGCCACGCAGGTCCTCACGCGGTCGTTGCACGATCGCGGCGGCTTTCGTCAGCGGCATGGTCGCCCACCCGCGGACCCGTACCAGCCGCTCGTAGAAGGAACGGGTGACGTGGTCAGGCGTGGTGACCTGCTGGCGGGTGCCCCAGTCGGCCGAGGGTGTCTGCTGGAACAGGCCGAAGGTTTCCATCTTGCGAGACGGCCGCGTTGTCGAGGTGGCTTTCCTGAAGCGCGGTCGCGAGTGCGACTTCCGCCGCGCGCCGCGGCAGTTTCAGCTTGATCGCGACATCGACGATCAATGGGTCGACTGTGTACCACCGCCGGTCGCGCGCAAGGGACAGGACTGTGACGAGCGCCTTCTTCACGAGGCAGCAGGCTATCGGGTCACCATCCACACGACCGACGGCTCGCATCCAACCGGCACCGAGGCGACCGACAGATCAACAGCAAGGACACCCGCAGGGTCAGTCGTAACACGAGTCAAGCCGCCCCGGTGACGTGATCCCATTCTCACAGTCGAGCAATCGCCGACGCTGCCCATCGAGGGCAGCAGGCCGGAGTCCTTGGCCCGCTGGGTGAAGGCCCAGGACCCGAACTGCTCGGATTCAATTAGTCGTCGCAACACTGCTGTTCAGCAGCGAGTCTAGATACTCGCTGAAGGCTTCTGCGGGGGTTCTCCATCCGAGGGTCTTTCTCGGCCTGGGGTTGAGCGCGAACGCAACAGCCGCCCACCACCCGGCGCGAGTAGGCGTCCAGCACCACGCAGCAGAACACCTTGCCCTCCCGGGTCGGGTGCTCGGTGATGTCGGTGATCCACAGCTGGTCGGGCCCGGTCCGGATGAAGGCCCGATCGACCAGGTCGATGGCGATCTGGCCCGGCTTGGCGCGCCGCCACTGGGCCGGCCGCTGAGGCCTTCCAGCCCGGCCCGGCGCATGAGCAGCTCCACCGCTCCACGGCTGACCGTGACCTGGTGGCCGAGGGTCAGTTCGGCGCGCACGCGGCGGGCGCCGTAGCTGCCGCGGGAATCCTGGTTAATCTGCCGGATCAGGTCGGTCAGCCAGGCGTGCCGGATGGCCCGCGGCGAGGGCGGCCGGTCCTGCCAGGCGTAGTAGCCGGACACCGACACGTTCAGGACGCGGCAGGCGACCTCGACCGGAATGCCGTCGCCGGCCATCACCGCGATGGCTTCGAACCGTCTTTTGGGGGTGCCGCCTCGCGGATGAGCTCGATGGCCCGCCGGGTAGCCTGCAGCTCGCTCTCCAGCTCGGCGATGCGCCGTTTGGCAGCGGCCAGCTCAGCCTTCTCGCCGCTGGTCAGGCCGGGTGTCAGGCCGCGGTCGATACGGTCTTGGCGGTGCCAGGTGTAGATCGTCTGCGTGCTGACGTCCAGGTCATGCGCCAGTTCGGTGGCCGCGCGGCCTGCTGCGAGCAGGTCCAGTACCTGCGCCGGAACTCCGGCGGGTAGCCCCGTCGTCCCATGCCACTTTCCTCTCATCAAGCGGCACAAGAATCCAGAAATCCACCTCCACTCAACCCGGGGCACACCACTTGCCACTTGATCAGTTATAGCCATACTTGTCTCTCAGCGTGAGGTTTGGGAGAAAGGTTGCGGATGCGGCGAGTGCTCTCGGTGGGCTTCGCGCCGAACGCGATCTTCGTCGCATGCCTCTGGGGGCTGATTCGGGCTGATGGCTTCTCGGGCCGCAGTCGCTGGCACGAGGTCTTACCGCAGACACCGGCTGGTCTAGGAGGGACTGTAGTCGGCATCTGTGCCTGCGCGGCTGTACTCGGTTTGCTCCTGCAGCCCTTTCAAGTGCGGGCAGTACGGGTGCTCGAGGGTTACTGGGACCGGTGGTTGTCTACCGCTCGGCTCGCGGACGTGCTCGTGGAATACCAACGCCGCAGATGGCAGGCCGCGAGCGAGGCGGCCCAAGAAGTCGATGATGACGGGCGGGAGGATCGTAGCCCCGCAGACTTGTCGTTGTCCGAGCAGTTACGAGATCTGGATGCCGCCGCGGAGCGAGCAGGTGAGAACATCAGGCAACGTCTGGCTAGGATGCCACCTGCGAACGCGTTGATGCCCACGGCATTGGGCAACGCCCTGCGCGCTGGCGAAATACGGGCCGGGGAACGCTACGGATTGACCACACTGACGTCATGGCCGCGCATCTTTCCACAACTCTCCCAGCCCTTGGCGAAGGCGCTGGCCGCTGCCAGGGATGCCCTGGATACGGCGGTCAACCTTTGCTACAGCTTTCTGGCTTGCGCGGCGACCATGGGTTTTGCCGTGTATGACGAATCAGATAAATGGTGGTTACCTGCTGCGGCGTTGGCAATCGCTGGGCTGGCGTACAAGGGTGCGGTGACAGCAGCTCAGGCCTATGCACAGCTCATACATGTGGTGTATGACCTGCACCGCTTCGACCTTGTCAAGGCCCTGCACTATAGGTTGCCGCGCCGTGAAGATGAATGGGAGCTTTTCCAACGTATCTCGGATGACCTGGCTGATCAGGAGGTCACCCTGCCTTATGATCACGGGACATCAGGCCCGAACGAGCGTGATCGCTGCACATAGCCCCAGGAGGTGCAGTCCGAGAGAGTGGGCGTCCTCTGCGTGAGTGTCGCGTGGATTGTGCGTATCGGTGACGCGAGTCAGGGCGATGCCGGCCGAGCGCACCACGACTGGCCATGTACGGGGCACCGTCAGATGGACGTGTCCCGAGATCGCCGTCACCCATACGGCCAGGGAGCCGTCGAGATTCGATCCACCGAAGTCGGCCCTTACTTCGCCAGCGATGGCGCGGAGCGTCAACCGCGGGTGGGGCGTGTGTTGGCCGACAGCTACCGGCGCCCGAACACGACCCGTGGTCATGACCCTGGTCCAGCCTGCCTGAGATCTGCTCCTTGAAGACCGAATGAGGACGACACCAGTCAGGATGGCCGCACAGGCCAGGACCACGATGGTGAGCGGAGAACGGCTTACTCCCACTCCTGTCACAAGTGCACCGCAGGCGGTTGACGCCAGCAGGCCGGGCCCGATCAGGCTGCCGGCCTTCAAGGCCGACCGTGCGAAGTTGACGGTCGCCAGCGTGAGGAGTGTCCAGGGCCATGTGACTGCGGCCCAGCTCTCGACCGGAAGCATTCTGTTGTGTATCGACAACCAGGCCAAGAGGCAGCCGAATGTGATGCTGAGCAGTCCGAACAAGGCTTTCAGGTGACGTCTTCGGCGGGATATGTCGATCACGCAGGCCATGCTAGGAGCTCTGGCGCGCCGTTTCCAGGCGGATCAGCTCTTTCGCGAGGGCCTCGAACTCGCTTCGGTCGCCCTTCCGGCACCAGACGTGGACGGACGGTGGCAGATCTTTGTATCGGCAGCCATCTCTGTGCTGAGCCTTGTTGTACTTCTTGAGGTATTCTGTAATTGCTTTATCGCCCCGAGTCAGCGTTGCATTCCATTCGGCGTACTTATCTCCCCTCCGCACCTTGATGCGTGCCGAGCAATATTTCTCTCGACAGAAGCGCTTCAGCGGTAGAAATCCAGGTAGGGTCATGTCATGTACAGTCATTTGAGTCTCCTGTGTCTTCGTGTGTGACTGCTCATGAAATTTTGCTGAGCTCTCTCCTGCGCTTCTCCTCCAGGCTTCCGCTTCTGGAGTACAGATGAGCCATCCAGCCCACCTCTACAGCAACGCCCAATAGCACCATAATGGCTGCCACTGTTCTCCAAGTGGCCTGCGTTCCCTCTTCTGGAGGCCACAATGCGGCAGCTACTCCTATCCCTAAGAAAACAGTGCCAGTATTGAAGCAATGAACCGCCCGATTGTGAAATACCATCCAAGTGCTAAAGTCGTCGCCTTGCCACTCGTACAGCTTTGCGCGAACGGCGGGTGAAATATCTTCTGGCACCCATTCTTCGATATCGGCACACGTGTAGAGATATTGGCGCGAGTGGTAGTGCAGTTGGATGCTGGCGACCAACAGGAGGGATGCTGCGACGAGTAGCAGCAGAGTGGGCCCTGGCCAGAGAAAAGTTTTAGAGCTCGCCCCGGCTACCACGCCGGCGAGCGAAAGGGCGGCCGCGGTCAGCAGTGGAGCGGCGATGGTCTGAACCTCCTTGGCCGCGTACGCATACGCGAACGGAAAAGGATGTTGCAGGTTGTCGTTCATCGCCCCTACCTTCCCGCCCCGGACTTATCATAATGAGTCGTGGCGGAACATCAATGGGTCTCCTCGTGGCCTGATGCGGACACGACTCCAGAAGCAGTGATGCCAGAGGTTTATGAGGTACATTCGGCATGTGAGGCCATTGAGGCCGCATTGGTGCCAGTCCCCGCGCATATCCTGCTCCATACGATCGCGCTTCATGGCAGGGTTCGATGCCTGATATCCATGAGAACGAGTCCATGTTACGGACGGTCGTTCGCCCGGTCATGGACGCGGCGCAACCACGGCTGCTGAAACCTGTCCCCGTCCTCGACAAAACGCACGATCGCTTAGACGACCGTCCTATCTGTCCATCGCATCAACATCGCAGAAGTCACGAGGTGCCCGCCTACCGGCGACTCGGCCAGGTCGGCGGTCCGGTCGGTCGGTGAGCTTCCCGCGGTGGTGCATCGACCACAGCCGTTACGTCCGCGGTCCCGATGGTTCCGCCACCGGGAGTGTCCGGGTAGGCGCAGGAGTCAAGGGTGACGTGGCAGTTGTCGTTCATGATCCACAGTTGGCCGCGCAGTACCTGAATGTCGAATGTCGTGTGAGACGCGGGAGGGAGTGCCAAGTAGGGCTCGTTCAGCGCATTACCGTTCAGCTCAAGCCGTCCCTCGGTGTCGTAGCATTTCACTGCGCCTTCCGGTGTGCCGATGACTCGCCCGACGCGCTCGTCACCCGCTGTGGTGCCGGACCAGCCTTGTGGTGTGGGGTAGATGACGATATCGCCGATGTGGGGAGCGTAGTCGGCTCGTCAGCAGGGGAGGAGCAGCGGGATAGTGGCCGCCCGGTCGGAATGGTCCGCGGCCAGGGCGTAGCCGGCGCCGGGGCTGTCCGCAGTTCAAGAACATCTGCAGGAATCATCCTGGACCGAGTTCGGCGGCTCGGCCACCATCAGAACATGACTGGAAGCGGATCAGCGCGGGCGGGCGGTGGGGGTGCAGGCTCGCGCCTGAACTGGACGGCAGTGAGTGCTCTGGCAGGTACGATCGCAGCCGTGGTCGCGATCTTCGCTTACCTGATGCCGCCCACCACCCCGCCCAGCACAGCAGTTTCCAGTTCGTCCCCGCCTGCATCCTCACCGGATCGGGTCATCACCCGGCCCTCACCATCGCCTGCGGATTCATCGCCCGAGTCCAGCACGTCGCGAGCACCGAGCCGCACGCCGGTGGTCCAGGATTCCCCTTCTCCGCTGCCGGAGGTCCGGTCCGTCGGCTGCGACGAGGCGGCGGCCGCCCTGACCTCCTACCGGAGGAATGCCGGAACCAGCCGCAGCGGCCAGGCGGCCACGGCTCAGCAGACGTACCGCGACCTGATGGGCGCAGCCCTCAACGCGCAGGGAGCGGTGGGGGCGACGATCAGACGACTGGCCGCCGAGTTCCAGGAACTGAACTTCCGTCTGAACGGCATGACCGGCGGCGACCCCAACCAGGTGATCGCAGATATCAATACGGACATCGCGGAGTTCAACAGGTTGTGCGCATTTGCCTGATCGCACCATGATGACGATCAGGGCAACGCGACGCGCGGCCGAGCTCAGGAAGTGCGGAAGGCTGCCGTGGGCATGGGCTCGAAGCAACCCGTAACCCACCTTTGGATGCCTCCTGTCGTTCGAGAGGCGGCCATGCAGTCACCGACCTATCTGCACGACCTTCCGGCCTCCACCCTCTTGGCCTTGATCGGGCGCTTCACGGGAACCGACATCGCCGCCGAGTGGTTCGAGGCCTAGCACTCGTGCATCCGGCCCACTTCCTGACGGCTCATGCTCAGCCCAGAAAGGACGCTCACCCTCGAAATGCTCCCTCATCCAGGTTTACGGCGAGGCCGATGGACTTGCCTTTTCTCTCAAGCCGTGAGTCCCTATCAACCAGATAGCTGTCCGGATTCACCGAGGCCCCTCGGTCGTACTCGCCGCCGCTGCCGCTGCCGCTGCCGCAGGCGCACGGTGCACCTCCCGGGTGGACGCGGTGCGCTCGTGCTGCCGTGAGGCGGTCGCGGGGCATTTCATCTCGCGTGACGGCACACCTGTGAGCAAGACCGGCATACTTTGAGAGCGGGGTCGGTCGGGAAGGCCCGCATCACGCCGGGGAGGCCAGCTCGCTGTTTTTGACCAGGTACATGAACGCTCCGTCGGAGCCCTCGGCGCCGAACATGGCGATCACGACGGGCTTCGCCTTCTTCGGAAGGTCGAACACCAGTACTCTGGTGACCTTTTGGCCGGGGTTGATCTCGTCGTACAAGCCCTGGCCCGTCTCCAGATTCTGACTGATCGTCGCGTTCGAGTCCACGTTGTACTGCTTGCTGTCGCTGTCCAGGAGGCCTGAGTCGGTGCCGTCGAACGAGGCAGGGCTGTTGCCGGTGTTCTTCACCAGGACCCGTACGACGACGTAGGAGCCCTGGGCTTTGTGGCTGTCGATGGAACTGCTCACGGTCTGCTCACGGCTGACGGACACGACCTTCAACGAGAATGGAGGCTCCTTTGTGACAGCACCCAGCGGGATCGGTTTGCGTGCCTGGCTCTTCGTCGGGCTGGGATCGGCGCCTTCAGGGGACGCGGTGGCGGAGGCGAGCGCCTTGTCGAGCCGCGTTGCCGCGTCGCCCACGGCGCTCACCGTGACGACCAGTCCCCACGTTGCGAGTCCCATGGAAATGAGGCCGAGGATGGCTCCCGACAATGCCAAGCCACCGTTGGAGGCGGTGCCGCGGCTTGCCCGGGCGCGACCGACGAAACCAAAGATCACCGCTAGAAGGCCAAGGGTGCCGGAGGCGAAGAACAGGATCGGAATCACCCCGGTCAGCACTCCGATGATGCCGATGACCAGCGCGGCGATGCCTAATCCGTTGCGCATCTGCTGATGGTGATGAGGAGGCACCGTTCCGTAGCCGGGAGGCGGTGCGCCATGCGCAGAGGGGTGCACTCTGTTCGGGTCGTACTGCTGCCCGTAGGGATTGGACATGGCGAATCCTCCACGACGAATGAGACGTGACCGTGCCACCGCAGAGTGATTCCATCCCCGTACAGACCCTTTGCGATGCGCTTAGCCGATCGTAATGGCACGGTCCAACGAATAACAGGCTCGCGCAACATGTGCTCCAATCGTTGCTGCGCTCAGCCATGACCAGGCGCCACGTGCAAACGACCAATGATCTCAGCCCATTGCTGGGGAAGGTCTGCTGGAGGGGAACGCGGGACCGGTCACTCGAGCTCGGCCCCTGAGGTCAGTACGCGAGATCCTTGCGGGTCACGACGGTCGCCGAATGGTCTTTCTGGCCACCGTTTTCCTGTTCGGGGGATACGGGTTGGGCCATCAAACCCATGCCCGAAATGATGGATTTGCACTACTTTTTGATGCGGGACTGGAGGGTGCTCACGAACGCCTCGACGATCTGAGGATCAAAGGAGCTGCCCGCCCCCTTGCGGAGTTCCACCACAGCTTCGTGAATGGAGCGTGGGCTCCGGTAGGTGCGGTCGGTCGTCATCGAGTCGAACGCGTCGGCAACGGTAATGGCGCGGGCGATCTGCGGGATCTCCTCGCCCGCCAGCCCCAGGGGATATCCCCGGCCGTCGAAACGTTCGTGGTGGTGGAGGATGCCCTCAATGGCCCTGGCGATGTGGGGATGGTCGACAGTGGGGTGGCACGTACCCTCGAAAAGGCGCGACAGCCGGCGGACAATGCTCGCTCCATGCGTGACGTGCATCTTGATGATGGTGAACTCCTCTTCGGTGAGGGCCCCAGCCTTCAGGTAGACGGCACTGGGAAGCGCGAGCTTGCCGATGTCGTGAAGCAGGGCGGCGAGGCGTGCTGCCTCGACGTCGTCGGGCGTCATCCTGAGTTGTTGCACGATCATGGCGACGAGCCGAGACATACGTTCGCTGTGATGGCGGAGGTAAGGGTCTTTGAGCTGCATGGCCGAAGTCAGCGCTTGAGCAACATCTGTCGTGAAAGTCCGCGCAACGTCGGCTCCGGATGTGTGGTGCCACAGCGCCTGTGCTTCCTCGGCTTGGCCCTGACCGATGAGCAGTCCCGTCAATCGTACGGCGGCGGACCGGTCGCCTGCTTCTGCCTGGCGGCGCCACATGGTGACTGTTGCCGCGGTCCTGTCTTGCTCGCCTTGCATGTCTGCCAGCGCCGCGACAGCGGACCGGTCGCCTGCTTCCGCTCGATCACGCCATATCGCCACGGCTTCCTGCTTGCGACCTTGGCTGATCAGCAGAGTGCTCAGGAGGCTGATCGCCTGGCTGTTGCTGTTGTTGATGGCCTGGCGGTAGAGGAGTTCGGCGTACTGGTCCAGGAGGCGGGTTTGCGCGGAGTAGGCCGTCCGGGACTGATCGCTGGAGTCGGTGAGGTGGTCGATCATGGCCTGCCAACAGGTGGCGGGCACTTGGAGAAGACGGCGCTGCTGTTCGGCGTGTTGTTGCAGGTAGTCGGCGACCAGATAGCCGCTGATATGCCCCATGGTGGTCTGGTCGGAGACCGGGGCGAGTGCGGCGGCGGCACCACTGAGGGTGGTTGTGGCATAGGCCAGCGCTGTTTCGAACCAGCCGGCTGGTGCTGCGGCGCGCTGGCGAGGATCGCAGTAGCCGGGCGCGGCGGCTCGTAACAGGCCCTCGCTGATGGGTGAGATGACGCCGAGACGGGTGGCATCGATCGCGGCGTTCAGGACGGCGGCGGCGTAGGGGTCAGCCGCGCTCCAGCGGTCCACCAGTTGCGGAGCCGCAGCTATCGTCTGGGTGAGCCCGTAGTCTGCCGATTGCAGGGCAACTGCGATGCGCCGGTCCCCGGCATCCGCGGCAGCCTGTGCTCTTGCCTGCTCGGCGACGCCGAATGAGGCCGGGAGGTGGACGACATCGGCCAGATCGAGCAGTTCGCGTTCGGTCGCGTATGGATCGGACCGGTGAGATGCCGGGAACGCTGTGTAGGTGGTGTAGCGCTCGGGCCACAAGGTGGCGATCATCACTGTCCGAGCGTGCAGCAACGTGCGTACGGTCGCGGCCTGCAGACCGGTCGATCCACCTAGATAACGCTGCAGTTCGTCCAGCCATACCACCAGGCGACCAGGGGGTGCTGTGGCGGCCTGCCGGATCTGCGCCGCATCCGCCGGATGCCACAGCCACCACTGCGGCACGACCGCCTGCAGCGCCTCAATGGCGCAGCGGGTCTTACCCACAGAGGAGCCGCCTACCAGGAGGACCATCCCACCCCTCGCGGCCGCTTTGCTCACCAGGGCGCGCACGCCATCGGGGCTGAGGTCGACATCACGCGCCACGTAAGCAGGCAGGTCGCCGACCGCGTCATCTACCCTGATCGCGGCATGTACGCCGAGTCGGCGCTGATCCGCACGGTTCACCCGCACTGCGTCCGGCAGGCCCTGGGGAGCGCTCGACGCGACTCGCTGCCGAGCGGCGTGCCAGGCCGCTCGCTGATCGCGCACCACGCCGCACGCGCGCAGGTATCGCTCCAGCGTCTCCTGCGTCGGCAGCGTCGCACCTGACAGGAGATTGTTCAGAGTGCTCGACGGGAGCGTGTCCGGTCTCGCTGCCTTGGCCAACTCGCTGTAGGAGCGGCTCTCCCGCAGCTGATCAAGGGCTTGGGCAAGCTCGCTCAACGTCTCGACCGTGACTGGGTCAGGTGTAACGGCCATTGTAGGCTCCGGCTGGTCAGTTCCCGCCTGCGTGCGTTTGCCACAAGACAGTCGGGAGCGGCGGACGTCCTGTCTTGCAGTATCACCCGCTGGTGAAGATCACGCCGGTCGCTCACCCTCTGCGCATTCATCGGCAGGCTTGCTTTCCCCCCGAGGTGGATGAGATACAACTGGACGCCGGGCGGCGATGAGAGCAGCGACCAGGTTGAGAGTGGCCACGGCCAGAGGAAGAAGGGCGAGCAGGAGATCCATGACGTTCGCTCCAGACTTTCGCACGGCTGGGTGCACGGCGCTTCGCCCTCAAGCACAATCCGCCAACGGTGGGTTCGGCACTCCATCCGGACCTGTTCGGATGAACATCTCGATTGATTGCAAGTTCGGGCAGACCGGATGGGCCCCAGGGGTGTATTCAGAGCGGGGATCGGCGAGTCCGGTGCTGTCCGTCGTGTATGGCCGAAGACTCATGTAGCCGGTTCAAGACCGTCATTGCCGACGTCCACCTGGTGGGGACCGCCGTGCCTGCTTGGTCGTTCCGAGTTGGGGGGATCGGTGGGTGGGCCGAGTGGGGAGTCGTTGGCCAGGTCCAAGTCGGCGGCGAGGATGGTGAGGACTTGGATCATGACCTGCGGCGCCAGCTCGTACTCGCCGCACCGCCGTTGTGTGATCAGCCTGGCGCTGTGCAGTGGGCGCAGGTGATGGTAGAACTGGCCGCCGGTCTGCTCGCCGCCGAGGGACTCCAGGACGTCGGTGGTGGTGCACCGGCCCCGTCGTACGAGCGTGGTGAGCGGGGCCAGTTTCGGCCGGCTGCCCAGGGACTCCAGGATGCCGGCCACCGGGCCCACTCGGCAGACAGCAGTTCGGCGAGAGAGTGCTGTCTGTCCCACAGAGTCTCGCTGGCGGCCAGCCGTGCGGCTCCGACGTAGCCCACCGTTCCGAGGTTGTCCTCCGTTGTCCTCCTCTTGCGCCTGGCGGAGCATGCCGGTGGCGGTCGCGGTGAGGGGCGGCGGCTCCGGAGGGCGTCGCGGTAGAACTACAGTGAGGCTTTTCCAACCTGATCGCGCTGGTCAGCGGGGGCGGCGCGAGGACGGGTTGGCATGAGAAGAGGCTCTCGGTAAGACAGCAGTCGACCAAGATCCGATGCCTCTACCGGAGAGCCTCGTTGCTGTCTTACCCTGCCGCGATTCCGCTGTCCAATCACACCCTGATCCGGCTGGCCGAACTGATCCGCGCCCGGCGTGCCGAGCGCCGCTGCCGGTGGCGGCGCCTGGACCCATCCCGGCAAGCCCTGCTCGTGCTCGCCCATCTGCGCAACGGCGACACCTACGCGCGTCTGGCCTCGGGCTTCGCCATCGGCACCAGCACCGCCTGGCGCTACGTCCGTGAGGCGACCGACCTGCTCGCCATGCTCGCCGACGATGTGCACGCCGCCGCCTTACGCGCCGGCCGGCTGGCCTACGCCATCCTGGACGGCACCCTGATCCCGATCGACCGGCTGGCCGACGAACGGCCGTACTACTCCGGCAAACACCGATGCCACGGCGTGAACGTGCAGGTCCTGGCCGATCCGGCCGGCCGCCTCGTCTGGGCCTCACCTGCGATGCCCGGCGCCACGCATGACTTGACCGCGGCACGCGCCACCGGCCTGATCGACGCGCTGACCACCACAGGCGTACAGACCTTCGCCGACAAGGGATACCAAGGCGCAGGCGGCAGCATCCGCACGCCGTTCAAAGGCCATCGACTGCGGCCACCGCTGTCACGCCATCAGCGCTCGGTCAACCGCGCACACGCCCGCATCCGCGCCTGCGGCGAACGCGCCGTCGCCACCTTGAAGACCTGGAAAGTCCTGACCCGCCTGCGCTGCTGCCCGCACCGCGCCACCACCATCGTGCAGGCCATCCTCGTCCTGCAACTCATCGAAGAGGGCCGCTACGCAGGATGAAAAGCGCTCCTTGAAGATGTCACACTCTCCGAAGAAGTACATCAGGACGACGAGTGCGTTCAGCTCCATAGGGGATCGTTGCGAGGCGTTGCCGAGGATGTGTCGTTCCAGCTCCCACAGGATGTCGTCCGCAGGGCCCAGGGTCTCGATGATCATCTCGTAGTGCGCGCGAAAGCCCGCCGCGACCTCGTCTCGCTCGTTGGGGTCTCGCCGCCCGCGGTAGTAGTCCTCCACGTGGCTGACATATGGCAGGGCAAGCCGCATGCGATGCCTCACGTCCCAGGAGAACCCGTTGTAGTCCATCTTCGTCAGCGGTGGCCGGGGGAGGGGCGGCAGGTCTTCGAGTGGACGGCGATACTGTGCGAGATGATCCAGCAAGGGAACTAGTTCCTCCAGCACAACGCCGACAACCACCGACTGCGCCGGAAACGGGCCTAGAAAGTCTTCGACCTGCCACTTCTCCATCCTGCAGAACTGTGTGTAGAAGTGGTTACGCCCGAAGTTCTCGAAGGCCAGCTGCGGATGGTCGTTCCGCGCCGCAGCGAGCAGGCTCGCCACCTGCGGGTGGAGGCCCCTCCGGTCGTTGTGGACGAAGACGAATGTACTGAACTCCTCCGCGCGCTTCTTGATGGCCTTGCTCAGATCGTCTTCGAATTTATCCGAGATATGTCTCGGCACCACCGTCTGCGGCGCGTAACACGCGTAGAGCTTGCTGCCACAGAGGAGAAGACCGTCGGCGCCCTGGTCGCCAAGTCGGCCAGCGGTACGAACGTTGAGAAAGCTCGGATCTGATGTGCTCATAACTCGATGGAAGAACTCCTCGAACGCTTCGCCATGAAGCTCATCGAGTTTCGAGTTGAGCATGAACCTGATCGACGAGCGCTCCCAAATCTCCACGCACTCCTCCATCGACATACCCTTGGCGCGGCTCGCGAACCGGCGGACACTCCTGACCTTAAGGAGAGTAGCCCCATTCCGGCTCGAACGTCATCGAGTTCCAATGCCGAACAGGCCCGATGACCCCTTTGCGGCTATATGGCTTCGTGCGTGTGTGACCCTCCGGGCCGGGCACCATCGCCTCGTCCCCCGGCAAACAGAAAGCGACCTGGTAGGAGCCAGCGCATCGGCCGCTACGACGATCCGGACAACTCTTCTGCTGTGCCGCACCTGAACACGGGGCGACTCGCCTGCGTCCGCCGTTCGTGAGCGGCGGCCCCTCGTTACGGGCAGCGCTCCAAGCCACCCCTACTTCATCATCCACAACGGACGCCGCTACGGCTCCAAGGCGATCGCCGGCGTGGCTCTTTGCGGCGTCAACGGGCACGCGCTTCGCGCAACGGAGTTCTCCGGAGGGGCCGCATGGTCGGCAGGGTCCTCGGCCACCTCGGTTTCCTGGTCCGCCCATACCAAGACGCATCACCTGCCGAGGCGCTCCTGCAGATGATCAGCGACCTCGACACCGCCGTCTCGAACGGCCGCCCCAAGCGTCACGATGCGCTCACCCCATGTGGGCCCTCGGCCGAGCGGCACACCGAGCCGGACGCCGGGACTTGGGCATCAACCGCAAGACCCTGCGCGTGCGGGTGAAGGAGGCCCGCGCGAACGGAACGGCAGAGGCCAAGAAAGACGGTCCTGGTCAAGCGGCCGGTGCGGGGTCGGCTATCGTCCGACGACGTGCTGGAAGAGGAGAGCAAGCAGTTCAACGCCCGGATCCGGGAGCTGGAGCTGGAGCGCGACATCCTACGCCGGGCGGCAAAGTATGTCGCCGGCGAGACGCGCGCTGTGAGGCGTTGATGGTCCGTATGAAGGTGCTCGTGTGGGATGGATCATTGGACGTATTGCTGTGGGCAGTCTGGGCCGTGCCGTGGGCTGCATACAGCGATGGTGTTCACCCATCGGTCGGTGTAAGTGTGGCCCTTGTAGGTGTATGCGACCTCCACGTGCGTGCGACTGGTTCGGCCGGTGGCTTGGGTGACGCGCAGCCCGATCAGCAGTTCGTGTCCCTTCTTGCGAGGGCGGCCCTGCTCGGCGGGCAGCACGTAACCCTCGGCCGGGGAAAGCGGGCCCAGACCCTCTGTGCGCGGCGGAAAGCCGGTCAACGCCTGCTGCATGGTGTATTTGCGCGCGTATCCCGCGATCCGGGCACCGACTTGGCGCAGCCCGTTCCCCTCGAGGACGGTCGTGACCCGGGTGATGGTGACCGGTGCGTCGCCGAAGTTGTAGAGCACCACCCAGCCGTCGGTGAACACCGTTCCTCGGTCGTAGCGCAGTGCGTACCCCGTGGGAGGGGCCGATTTCAGTGGTCCCTGGCCGACCCGGCGGGAGGCATCCACCCGTCCGTCGTCGCCAGGGGTGGCGACAGACGCAGGACCGGGTGCGCTCGTACACGCCGCGAGGGGCAGGCAGAGGAAGAGGCCGACGGCCCGCACACGGGTGCGCGGGCCGGGCCGTTGAGGCATCGGGGTCACCTAGTACTGCTCCATGACGTATGACGCATAGACGGGAACGTCTTCCAGCCCGCAGATGTGCGCTGATCGGACAGGTGTCACGGTCAGTTTCCAACTCTCGCCGTTCGTCGTCCTGGAGTCGAGTTTCACCGTGCTGAAATCGACGCCGCCGTAACGGGTCCATGTGGTGTCCCGGGCGACCCAGGTCGGGGAGGAGATGGGGACGACGGTGTCAGGGTCCGGGCACACGCCCTGATTGCCTCCGCCGGGAATGATGTCGTTGCCACCGGTGAACCGGTACGGTCGCCACTCGTACTTTCCGGAGAGCCTCTTCTCCAGGGTGATGTGGTGCTCACACCACAGATCCCAGGTGCGGAATTCGAATTCCGCTTGGAAGTGTGCGGGCCGGTAGTGGCCGATCTCGAAGTTGATTCCGGCGGAATTGCTCTGCACGTTGGTGAAGCCCGCTTTGGCCAGCGCTCCACCGGCGGCAATGTTGGCCGCTGCTTCGATCTGTGTCGTGTTGGTGGTGCTCCAGGCGTAGGTAGCGGTGGTGTTCGGACCTGTCGCGTGTGCCCGTACGGTGACCAGGCTGCGCTTGATAGGCAGGTCGGACATGGCGAAGTAATAGCCTTCGTTGCTGTTGCAGTATTGAGCGGGATTGGGAATTGACTGAGTGGTCTGCCCCGATGAGCCGGATGGGTAGCCCAGCAGGCGAAGGGAGGACGCGTCTTCGGGGAAATGGTCTACGGTGACCTCGGCGGCGGTTCGGGAGCCGTCTATCTTGCGTAGCTCCTCCGACACCGACCTGCGTGCCGGAGTGGGTTCGGCGAGCATCCACCGGCCCTTCGACGCAGCGGGCGCCTTCAGGTAGATGCGCCGCCAGACGCTGTCCTGCCCACCGGACGAGGTGATAAGGGCTGACACCACGCCGTGTTCGTCGGCGTATCCCCGAAGGTCGTCGAAAGAGGGTGCGGTGAAGGAGAAGGTTCCGTCCGCGGCGGTGTGAGTCTCGCTGACCTTGATGTATTCCAGCCCGACCGCGGTGCCGGCCGCTGCGATGACAGAGGCGGCCGGTTCCAGGTCGATCCGCAGCGGCGTGTCTGCCAGCGGCTGGCCTTCCGGGTCGTACAGCGCTCCGGCCACCAAGGAGCTGCTGCTTTGTCCTGCGCGGAGTGCCTCTGTTGCTTGCTCCGCCAAAGCTTTGTTGGGCTGCTGTACGCTGCTGAGCCGGTGCTCCGGCTCCACGGTTGCGACGGACGGCGTTGCGCCGGCAGCCATGGTGACGATGGTTAAGACGCCGCCCAAGGCAGCCCGTAATGCTTGTCGTGCGGACATGAGGTTAGACTCCCTGCTGCATCGAAGGTGCGCCACGGGCGGGCGACCTCGCCAGGAATCCCGTCCGTGGCTTTGAACTCGGTCTCGAGAACCGCCCACATACCCTGCTTGATGTCATGGTTCGATACAAGATCTTGACAGCCTACGTGACGCAGGGTATGTGTCGAGCCGAAAATCCTGGTGAATAAGCTCTGTATGTGCAGGTAGGCGATTGTGCGCCAATGCTTGAGCCTTCGAGAGGCGTTTTTCTGGTAATTCGAATTTCCGTCTCTTAGGTTACTGCGACGCCGTTGCGTGCCCGTGATCGTATGCGCCCTAGGGCGCTGAGGGAGGTCAAGGCACGCATGTGCCGCCCAGAGCTCTCATCCAAAGGGATATCGACCGCATCGGCACTGTCCTCGAACAGCTCCGCAAGACGACGGGAGATCGTGAACGGCCCAGCCCACAAGGACCAGATAGAGGGTGTCTGAAAAGGGTCAGGGCGAGCGTCCGCTGTGGCGGTGCAGCAGGATCACGCCGAACCGACCGGTATCGAAGACGAACTCCACGGCGAGGGTGCCGTCCACCAGGTCATGACGTGATGATGGCCGCCATTCGAGCAGGGCGACCTCGTGGAGTTCCTGGCCGACGAACGGTTCGAGCCGCTCGTCGGTGCTGGACCATGCCGGTGTCTGCTCGATGTACTCCCATCCGCTGATCGCGGCCGTCGTGTCGATGGTGTTCCACCCGATCGACAGCTCGTCGAACTTCCAGTGGCAGATCTCCGCCTGGATGCCGTCGAAGTCCAGGACGACGGGGCAGTCGGCGAACCAGTCCCCATCTTCGGCGAAACGTACGAGTGCGAACCCCGTCAGACGCCTGCCTGCAAGCGCGGCCAGAGCCGGTCCGTGTGCCTGGCGGACGGCTTCGAGTCCGACGAGGAAGGCCGGTTGGAAGCCGGAGATTCCCATCGCGGTAGGCGATTGTCCAGGTTTATCGCGGAACCAGCTAGCCGATACGTTCCGCCAGGCCGTAGGGCCCACCTGGTTACTGGCATCCGGCCACGTCCACGGACGTGGTGTATGAATCGATCTTCGCGTGATCCTGTTTCTGCAGGTTAAGCGGTAAGTGTGTGCGGAAGTGGATTTGGGGTCGGTGTGTCGCCGGTGATCAGCCGGACGCGGGCTTTGGCGAGGATGTCCAGGCCCATGTAGCGGCGGGCTTCGGTCCATTCGTCGGTCTGTTCGGCCAGCACCGCGCCGACCAGCCGGATGATCGAGGGCCGGTCGGGGAAGATGCCCACCACGTCGGTGCGGCGGCGGATCTCTTTGTTCAACCGTTCCTGCGGATTGTTCGACCAGATCTGCCGCCAGGTCTCACGCGGGAAGGCAGCGAAGGCGAGCAGGTCCTCGCGGGCGGCGTCCAGATGTTCACATGCGGCCGGATACTTCGCCTCCAGGGCGTCGATGACCCAGGCGTGCTGGGCGCGAACTTGCTCGGCGGCAGGCTGGTCGAAGATGGTGCGCACCAGGGTGGCCACCCACGGCTGGGCCGACTTGGGCACGGTGGTGAGCAGATTGCGCAGGTAGTGGAGCCGTCAAGAAATAAGGCGTTGCTTTTCGATCTTGAACTCGTTGGCCTGGTATGGGCATACCGGACGAAGTCCGCGATCAGCTTTCCTTGCGGTTCAGGGTGCTGTTTCCGCATTTGAACGAGCGGCAGCGGCGTCTGGTGATGGGCCAGGAGGCTCGGCTGCTCGGACATGGTGGGGTGCGGGCGGTGGCGGCAGTGGCCAGAGTGTCCGAAACGACGGTCCGTGCCGGCGTGTTCGAGCTGGAGGCCGGTGAGGATCCGCTGCCGGATGGCCGTGTCCGTCGTCGTGGTGGCGGTCGCAAGACGGCTGAAGCTCAGGACCCGGATCTGGTGCTGGCACTGCTGGCGCTGGTGGAGCCGGATGAGCGCGGGGATCCGGCCTCGCCGCTGCGCTGGACTACCAGGTCGCTGCGTGATCTGGCCCAGGAACTGACCCGGCAGGGCCGTCCGGTCTCGGCTCCGACGGTGGGCCGGCTGTTGAAGGACCAAGGCTTCAGTTTGCAGGCCAATGCCAAGACGCTGGAAGGCAAGCAGCATCCGGACCGGGACGCGCAATTTCGTTACATCAACGAGCAGGTCAAGGCTCATCAGGCGGACGGTGAGCCGGTGATCAGCGTGGACACGAAGAAGAAGGAGTATCTGGGCGATCTGCCGAACCCCGGCCGACAATGGAGGCCCAAGGGCGACCCGGTCCGGGTTGAGGACCACAGCTTCTTCTTCACCGGTCCGCACGTGCCGCACGCGATCCCGTACGGAATCTACGACATGGCCCGCAACACGGGCTGGGTGAACGTCGGGATCGACCACGACACCTCGGCGTTCGCGGTGGAATCGATCCGGCGCTGGTGGCGCGGCCGCGGCAGCCTGGACTACCCGAACGCGAACCGGCTGCTCATCACGGCGGACTGCGGAGGCTCCAACAGCTATCGCTTCCGGTTATGGAAGGCCGAGCTGGCTGGCTTCGCCGCCGAGACCGGGCTGACGGTGACCGTCTGCCACTTCCCGCCGAGCACCAGCAAGTGGAACAAGATAGAGCACCGGCTGTTCTCGCACATCACCATGAACTGGCGCGGCAGGCCGCTGACCAGCCACGAGGTCGTGGTCAACAGCATCGCCGCGACCCGCACCCACACCGGGCTGACCGTCACGGCCGAACTGGACACCAACGCCTACCCGCTGGGCGTGTCGGTGTCGGCCGAGCGGATGAGCATGCTGCCCATCGTCCCGCATACCGAGCGCGGCGCCTGGAACTACACAATCAGCCCGGCAGACGGCCACCCGCCCCTGTCCCCATGCGATGACCAGGCGCGCATCCGGTCCGAAAGCCTGCATGCTCTGGCCGATCCCCGGCTGACTGGGATGAGCCGCCAGGAGCTGAACGAGCTGGCCGCATGCCTGGCTCCGGGTCAGGCGGCCCTGGCCGAGCAGCGCAACTTCGAAATCCGTGGTGGCCCACGCCGGCAGGCCAAGGCTAACCACGGACGCCCCCTGCTCACCGACGCCGACAAGACCCTGATCGCCATTGTCTATCTCCGCCAGATCTGCTCCCAGCGCGTCCTGTCGGAGATGCTCGAGATCAGCCAGCCGCCGATCGGTCAGGCGATCACCGAGACCGGCAAGCTCCTGGCCGCCCGCAAACTCACGATCAAGCCCACCGTGCTGCGCTTCACCAGCGCCGGTGCGCTGCGCGACTTCCTGGACAGCAACACCGTCCCGGCACGGCCGAACCGGCTGGCGCTGCTCGCCGATCCGGCACTGACCGGGATGAGCCGCCCGGAACTGGCCGCGCTGACCGAGCGCCTGTCGCTGCGGCAGGCCGCCGAGGCCGAGCAGCGCAAGCATCGCCAGCGCGGCGGTGACCGGCAGGCCAGCGCTCGTGGAGGCATCTTCCAGGAGAAGATCACCGACGCCGAGCGCGTCCTGGCGGTCATCCTTGGCATGCGCAAGGTCTGCACCTGGCAAGTCGTGGCCGAGCTGTTTCAGGTGAGCCGGCGAACCATCGGAAACGCGCAGATCTGGGTCCGCCCGCTGCTGGAGGAGACCGACTACACCGTCACCCGAGCCGCAACCCGCTACTCCAGCGCCGACGCGCTCCTGAACGCCCTCACACCACACGACGACAACCCAGCAGTCACAGAATCGACACCTTGATTTTTTACGGCTCCAGTGGGTGCGGCAGCGCTGCCAGCACGCGCCCGGCAGGGCGGCGCCGATCGCCTCGACCAGGCCGCGGTGCGCGTCGGAGATGACCAGCTGCACCCCGGACAGGCCGCGGGCGACCAGGCCGCGCAGGAACGCCAGCCAACCGGCGCCGTCCTCGGCCGAGGTGACCTCCAGGCCGAGCACCTCGCGCTGGCCGTTGGCGTTGACGCCGGTGGCCACCAGCGCGTGCACGTTGATCGTGCGGCCGCCCTCACGCACCTTCTGGGTCAAGGCGTCGATCCAGACGAAGGTGTACGGGCCGGCGTCCAGGGCGCGTGTGCGGAAGGCTTCGACCTGCTCATCCAGCACCTTGGCCATCTGCGAGACCTGGCTCTTGGAGATGTGCTTGATGCCGAGCTGCTCGACCAGCTTGTCCACCCGCCGGGTGGAGACGCCGAGCAGGTAGCTGGTGGCCACCACGCTGATCAGCGCCTGCTCGGCCCGCCGCCGTCGCTCCAGCAGCCAGTCCGGGTAGTACGAGCCCGAGCGCAGCTTCGGAATCGCCAGCTCGATCGTGCCCGCCCGGGTGTCCCACTCGCGCGCCCGGTAGCCGTTACGGGAGTTGGTCCGCTCGTCGCTGCGCTGCCCGTAGGCGGCCCCGCACAGGCTGTCGGCCTCGGCCGACATCAACGTCTCGGCCATGGTCTTCACCATGGATCGCAACAGATCCGGGTCACCGGTCTCGATCTGCTGCGCCAGCCACCGCTCAGGCGACACACTGTTGTCCGCGGTCATCGCCGTTCTCCTTCTTGGAATCGTTGCTACGAAGGATCACGCGATGACCGTTCTCATTTCACGACGCCACACCTGCTGACCAGGTCAAACTCGTACACCACTTCCGCGGACGCAACCTGGCATCCAGGAGGGTGATCCGGTTGACGTGCCCTTCAGTTGACCCAGAGCTGAAGGGGCGAGTCGGATGCGGGGGCGGCGTTCGCAGTGGCTCTCCTGCGGTCTGGTCGTAGCCTCCTGTACTCTGGTGGCTAGGGCTCTCCTTGGGGCGGGACGTGTACTTGGTAGACGAAGGTGCGCCTGCAGCGCAGGTTTGCGCACGCATTTGGCATGGTCACCGGTGGCGTTGGGCCAATGTGCAGGCGGTCGTGGCGGGTACCGGTGGCCGGGATGGCGGAGAATTAGGCCCCTGAGCTGGGGAAACGCTTCCAAGATCATCCCGCGCATATCCCCTGATCATGGTCTTACGGTTGCATGCGGGCACCGCTGGTTGCCTATCAAGGTCACAAAACAAAAGACCTGCGGCTGTGAAACCGCAGGTCAGGGGCTGAAAACGCTGATCTAGGTAAGTGCCCCCGGCAGGATTCGAACCTGCGGCACCCGCTTTAGGAGAGCTCGAGTCGAACGGCGTCCGGTTTCTCTACTGACGGGTCATATGTGATTGTTGCTCGGCCTGCCTCGGCTCCTCAGCAAGGACCTCCTCGCTGTCCATCGCTGGGCGGGTGTTTACGCTGGTGAAAGCGATGCTCCCGGGCGAGAGCCTTACAAGGGGGTCCCGCTCTTCAGATGCGGGTGTCTTCACAGAGGTACTCCTGTTGCAGTCGGCTCAGCCGGCGGTTGCCTTGGCGTAGTGGAACACCTCGGGTGGGAGCGCATGCTTCAGGCGCCAGACAAACCGGATGGGCCGCTCGCCCTCGTGGCTCACGTACTGCACAGGCCCTGCGTACGTGAATGGCGGAGCGCCGAGTCCTTCCTCGCGTTTGGAACGGAGCAATGATCGAAATCTGTGGATCTGCCGGGAAGGGGTGTACCTTCCCGGATCATCCGATGATGGTTTCGAGATAAGGCCGACGTTGCAGCGTCGGTCGGGAAGGCACACCCGTGCCGCTCACCGTAGTGCCCGAGCCGCCCGCTGACGACAGCCCGATGCCCGCGTCGGCTTCGCTGATCGATCAGATCGTCCGCGAGGGAGCCCGCAAGATGCTCGCCGTCGCGTTGCAAGCCGAGGCGGACGCCTACATCGCCGCTTTCGCCGACGAGCGTGACGAGGCCGATCGTCGCCTGGTCATGCGCAGCGGCTACCACCAGCCCCGCGAACTGCTGACCGCGGCCGGCGCGATCGAGGTCAAGGCTCCGCGCGTCAACGACAAGCGCATCGATGCGGAAACCGGCGAGCGCAGACGGTTCTCCTCCGCGATCCTGCCCGCCTGGGCTCGCAAGACGCCGCAGATCAGCGAGGTGCTGCCGCTGCTGTATCTGCATGGGCTGTCGTCAGGAGATTTCGCCCCCGCGTTGGGGCAGTTCCTCGGCTCGGCCAGCGGCCTGTCCGCCTCGGCCATCACCAGGCTCACCGAACAGTGGAAGGCCGAGCAGCGTGTCTTCGCTGATCGTGACCTGTCCGGCGTCGACTACGTCTACCTGTGGGTAGACGGCATCCACGTCAACATCCGGCTGGAGGAGCACAAGCTGTGCCTGCTGGTGATGATCGGCGTGCGCGCGGACGGTCGCAAAGAGCTCGTCGCCTTGACCGATGGCTATCGTGAGTCCACCGAGTCATGGGCCGACCTGCTCCGCGACTGTAAGCGGCGCGGGATGCGCGCCCCCGTGCTGGCGATCGGCGATGGCGCGCTTGGCTTCTGGTCGGCGCTGCGGGAGGTATTTCCGCAGGCCAGGGAGCAAAGGTGCTGGGTTCACAAAATCGCCAACGTGCTGGGGGCGTTGCCGAAGTCGGCTCACCCGGCCGCCAAGAAGCACCTGGCGCAGATCTGGAACGCCGAGGACAAAGAGCACGCCCAAGCAGCGGTGGCCGATTTTCAGGCCGCCTACGGCGCCAAGTATCCCAAGGCCGTCGCCAAGGTGGCCGACGACCTGGATGAGCTGCTCGCCTTCTACGACTACCCCGCCGAGCCTTGGGTGCATCTGCGCACCACCAACCCGATCGAGTCGACCTTCGCCACGGTCCGTCACCGCACCAAGGTCACCAAATGGCCGGGCTCACGCGCGGCCGGCCTGGCGATGGCCTTCAAGCTCATCGAATCGGCCCAGGCTCGCTGGCGGGCGGTCAATGCCCCACACCTGGTCGCCCTCGTCCGTGCGGGCGCCCGCTTCGAACGCGGCGTCCTGCTGGAACGTCACGAGAGCAAAGACGCCGCATGACCACTCCCGGCCGCTACGACTACTGCGGGCTCTACCTACGCGGCGCCGGCCAAGAGGCCGCGATCGAGCTGACCGCCCATGCCACCGGCGCGACACGCGATGGCTGCCTGCTGCGCATCGACACCATCGAGATCGAGATCCGGCGCAACGACACCTTCACCCACGATGGGACCGACTTCCCCACCTGGCCGATCAAGATGGAGATCGAAAGAGGGAACGCCCCCAGCCACCAGGTCATCGAGACGGTGTCCAAGATCCTCACCTGCGCCTGGCAGGCAGGCCATGACGCAGTCGCTGCCTGCGACTACGAAGACGAACTTCCCGACCACGGCGGATACCCCCGCTACCGAGACTGACCACCCACCCGATCCACAGAAATTGACAATTGCTCGTGGAACACCTCAGGTGGGAGCGCATGCTTCAGGCGCCAGACGAACCGGATGAGCCGCTCGCCCTCGTGGCTCACGTACTGCACAGGCCCTGCGTACGTGAATGGCGGAGCGCCGAGTCCTTCCCTCCCTCGCGGGCCCTCGCGCTTGGAACGCCTGACGTACAGGTGAACCGTAGAGTCACCTGTCACGTAGCGCCGCGCGGTGGGGGTCGACGACCGCAGCATGCTCTGCGACTCCCACAGGAAGAGCTCTTCGCTAATCGCTCGATTGAGGTAGAGCGTGGTGGGAGAGTAACGGCCCTCAGACTTGTCAATCGTGGCGAAGAACAGGTCTGCCTGATGCGCTTGAACGTACCTGACGCCTTCCCTCTTGTGCACAGGCTTGTCGACACCGAAAGCAGCCAGTACCTCGTTCTTGCTGTGGCGGGCGTGCACATGCAGCGGCACCACAGCGTCCAGCGGTGGAGCCACGTGGCGCAGGCCCGAGCGCAGCACCCCCGCAAGCTCTCTCAGCTCTGCAGCACGAGCACCCGTGAGGCGGGCGAACCGGGCCGCCATCTCGGAGACCGGCCCGGTGCCGCCCCACAACATCACGTCCAGCATGGCCATCAGGCGTAGCTCGCGCGGGGATTCTGGAACTCTTCCGGCCAGCAGCTCGGTCAGGAAGGTGAGACGCTCGACGTCGTCGATGTGCAACATCCGGCCGAAGGCCCGTCCGAGTGCTTTGTCACCCGGAGCGGCGCCGAAGCCTGCGGCGTGCCGCAGGGAGGCCCAGCCCTGACGATCCCGGTACAGATCCTCCACGTCCAGCCCGGTCTCCCGTAGGAAGGTGGGCAGGTCGACGTCGCCGAGGTCGCGCAGCTCGTGTGCCAGATCCCGCCAGTTCAAGTTGAGCGCCTGCCGGACGTTTTCGAGAACGAGCCGGCGTACGTCGCGGTCCACGTCGATGACGCAGCCGGCGGGCAGTGTCGGGAAGCCGTGCTCGATCTCCCTGGCGATGCCGGTACGGCTGGCGCCGGTGAGCGCTCGGTAGCGGCGGTCGAAGCGGAACTGTTTGTACTGGTGGCCGACGAAGTCGAGCACGGTCAGGCACGGCTTGTCGTCGGCGAGCCGCAGGCCGCGGCCGAACTGCTGCAGGAAGACGGTGGCGCTGTCGGTGGGCCGCAGGAACAGCACGGTGTCGATCTCCGGGACGTCGACGCCTTCGTTGAAGAGGTCGACGGTGAACACCGCGTTGATCTTCCGTTCCCGCAGGTCGCGCAGTGCCTGATCCCGTTCGTCACGCGAGCTGTTCGTGGTGACGGCGACGGACGGCAGTCCGGCCCGGTGAAGCGGTCGGCCATGAAGCGGGCGTGGTCGATGCTCACGCAGAAGCCGAGGGCCCGCATCCGTCCCACATCGCCCACTTTGCGGTGCAGCGTCTCGAGAATCACGGCGGCGCGACGGTCGTTGCCGGTGTAGACGTTCGAGAGCGGCCGAGGTCATATCCCTGGCCTCTGCGCCAGCCGATCTGGCGCAGGTCGGTGCCGTCATGTACCCCGAAATACTGGAACGGGGCCAGTAGTCCCCGCTCCAGCGCCTCCCACAAGCGCAGCTCGGCGGCGATCCGGCCGTCGAACCAGTGCTTGACGTCCTGCCCGTCGGCGCGTTCCGGCGTCGCGGTCAAGCCCAGGAGCACCTTGGGCCGCACTCCGGTGAGCAGCTTGCGATAGGTGGCGGCCTCGGCGTGGTGGAACTCGTCCACGATCACCATGTCAGAGCGGTCCGGCTCGGGGAGCGGGTTGGTGTCCAAGCTCTGGATCGAGGCGAACACGTGCCGCCAATGCTCGGGGCGGGCGCCGTCCACGTACAACTCGCCGAACGTCTCGTCCCGCAGCACCTGCCGGAACGTCAGCAGGCTCTGTCGCAGAATCTCCTTGCGGTGGGCTACGAATAGCACCGACTCCGCCTGTCCCGCCATCCGCAGCCGGCGGTAGTCGAGCGCGGCGACCACGGCCTTGCCGGTGCCGGTGGCCATGACGACGAGGTTGCGCCACCTGTTGTGGATCTCCCGCTCGGCGGCGAGCTCGTCCAGGATCTCGCGCTGGTAGGAATACGGGCGTACGTCCACGTGCGCGAAGTCGAGCACCAGGCCGTTGCCGCCCGACCGCTCGGTGGACAGAGCGCGGTCGAGCCGCTCGGCGTCGTGCGCCGGGTCGTAGGGCTCGAACGACGGATCGCCCCAGTAGTCGTCGAAGGTGGCGGCGAATGTGTCGATCAGGTGCGGCTGCTCGGCCTGGGCGAGCCGGACGTTCCACTCCAGTCCGTGGCTGAGCGCGGTGCGCGACAGGTTGGACGAGCCCACGTAGCCGTGGACAACCCGTTATCCCGGCGGAACAGCCAGGTCTTCGCATGCAGCCTGGTCATCCGGGTGTCGTAGGAGACGCGGATCTCGACACCCATCGCCGCCAGCCGGTCCAGGGCCAGGCGGTCGGTGGCGCCGATGTAGGTGGTGGTCACCACCCTCAGCCGGCCGCCGCGCTGGAGGAACTCCTCGATCGCCTCGGCCAGCACCCGCACACCGTTCCACTTCACGAACGGGCACAGCAGGTCGACATGGTCGGCGGAGGCCAGCTCTCGCTTCAGCTCATGGCCGATCTCTGGCTGCCCGGCGCCCGTTGACCAGCAGCGCACTGCCGGTGAGGGGGACCGCCGGTCGGGGCGGAAAGCGCACCTGGCCACCGGCGTCCCGGCCCTTGGCAATCCAAAGCAGCTCTTCCGCGGCCCTCCACCATCTCCTCGGGGGAGGCGGCCTCGGGTACCAGGTCGCCAAGGAGATCGGCGACCCGATTGACGATCTCCACCTGCCGGGCCAGCCGCACCGCGTCGTTCTCACCCCGCACCGAACGCAGAGCCCGCCGGGTGAGCGCGGCCAGATGCCGGACGAGGGTCTCGTGGGAGTCGGCGAGGTCCAGGGAACGCCGGTCGATCAGATCACGATCGGACACCGTACGCAGCAGGCCATCCAGCTCACGCGTGACCAGATGCTGATAGACGCCCGGCTGGAGATCGCTCACCCGGCGACTATAGGGCGCGGCCGGCCCCCGCGACAGGCCGGAATCCCCCTACACTGGCCGATCGTGGACTGGATCGAGCGGGTGGCCGAGATCCGGCGCTGGAGCAGGGGCGGCGAGCGCGCCCCGCACAAGCCACTCCTCCTCCTGTACGCCCTGGGCCACTTCCAGCGGCACGGCAACGGCCCCATCCCGTTCAGCGCCGCCGAGGCCGAGCTGAGGAAACTGCTCAAGGAGTACGGCCCGCCGCGTGACACCAGCCCCGGCTACCCCTTCCATCACCTGACGAACGACGGCCTCTGGCTGGTCGACACCCGGCATGGCCCCGGCAGCCCGGGCCCGGAGCTGGGCCGCCTGCGCGACGGCCAGGCCGCCGGCCGTCTGCATCCCGATCTGGCCCGCGCGCTGGCGGAGGAGCCCGGCCTGCTGGGGCGGATGGCCCGCTACCTCCTGGACGCCAACTTCGCGCCGTCCCTGCACACCGACCTGTGCCTGCTGGCCGGCCTGGACCTGGAGACGCTGGAAACCCTCACGGAGATCAAGAAGCAGCGTGACCGGGGTTTCCGTGACCGGGTGCTCATGGCGTACGAGTACTGCTGCGCGTTCTGCTCCTACGACGGCTGGCTGGACGGGGCGGTGGTGGGGCTGGACGCCGCGCACGTGCGCTGGTGGGCCTTCGACGGGCCCGACGACGTGGCGAACGGGCTGTGCCTGTGCGCCATCCACCACATACTGTTCGACAAGGGCGTCATCGGACTGACCGCGGAGCGCACCATCGCCGTCTCGGCCCGGTTCGTCGGCCGCTCGCAGTCGTCCCGGGACATGGTGCTCTCCCTGGCGGGCAGGCCTGCCCGACAGCCCCAGCCCGGCCTGGACGAAGTCGAGCAGGACCACATCGGCTGGCACAACCACCAGGTGTTCCGCACGCCCGCCCGAGGTTAAGGTCACTGGCTGCGAGATCTGGACGCGCAGTCGGCCGACTCACGAGCCGAACGTCCGCGACGCCTGACACCAAATTGTCGCAATGGCGGCGTACCGTCACTGGCATGCCCGCCTAGGAATGCTGTGCAAGCGGACAGGCGTCATGCGAGGGGATGGCGAAGCTAACCGCGCCGCTACTTTTTGTCATTTTGACAAAAACCTAGAGTCGGGCGCATGAGCGACGATCGATGGGAGCCGCCCGCCATCTTGCTCGCCGTTGACCTGGTGATCCTCACCCTGCGCGATTCCCGCCTCCACGTGCTGCTCGTCGAGCGCGGCATCGAGCCGTACAAGGGCGCCCAGGCGCTGCCGGGCGGCTTCCTGCAACACTCACAAGAAAGTCTCCTCGTCGCGGCTCATCGAGAACTGGCGGAGGAGACCGACCTGAGCGTCGGGACGCTCCGGCTGGAACAGCTCGGTGTCTACGACGACCCAGGGCGGGACCCTCGCGGCCGGGTGGTGAGCGTCGCCTTCCTGGCCATCGCCCCGAGGCTGCCCGAGCCGACCGCCGGCACCGATGCCGCCGACGCCACTTGGCAGCCCACCGACCGGGTGCTCTCCGGTGAGCTGGACCTCGCGTTCGATCACCGGTGCATCGTCACCGACGGCGTCGAGCGTGCCCGCGCCAAGCTCGAACACTCCGCACTCGCCACGGCCTTCTGCGGGCCGACGTTCACGATCACCGATCTTCAGGACGTGTACGAGGCGGTGTGGGGGATGCCGCTCGATCCCCGGAACTTCTACCGGAAGATCAAGAAAACCGATGGCTTCATCCTCCCTGCCGGTTCGGCGCGCAAGGCCGCGACCGGGCGACCGGCCCGGCTGTTCCGGGCAGGCCCGCGCGAAGTCCTGTACCCCCCGATGATCCGCCCCGCCGAAAACTCGCCGAACGGAAAGGAGCCGGCGCAGTGAGCCCTGTTGTGATCCTCACCGCACTCGACCTGGAATACCAGGCGGTCCGCGAAAAGCTGGCCGGCCTGCGGCTGCACCGGCACTCCCAAGGCACCCTCTTCGAGGTGGGCCGGCTGGTGGATGGTCGGTGCCAGGTGGTCCTGGCGCACGTCGGCAAGGGCAATCTTTCCGCGGCGGTGCTGGCGGAACGCGCCATTGCCGAGTTCCGGCCGGCCGCGCTGCTCTTCGTGGGAGTGGCCGGCGCGCTGCACGCGCACATCGCGCTCGGCGACGTCGTGGTGGCCACGCACGTGTACGCGTTCCACGGCGGGACCAGCCAGGACGACGGTTTCAAGAGCCGTCCCCGAGTCTGGGAGACCTCGCACGTCGCCGACCAGATCGCCCAGCACCTGCACCGCACCGGCGCCTGGGCCGGGGACCTCGACCCTCGGCCGCAGGTGCATTTCGGGCCGATCGCCGCGGGGGAGGTGGTGCTGAACTCCCGGCTCTCCGAGCACGCCCACTGGATTCGCGAGCACTACAACGACGCACGTGCGATCGAGATGGAAGGCGCCGGAGTGGCACAGGCCGGCCACCTGAACCGGGCGCTGCCTGTGGTCGTCATCCGCGGTATCAGTGACCGGGCCGACGGCACCAAGGAAGCCACGGACCGCGAGCAGTGGCAGCCGCGCGCCGTGGCCAGCGCGGCCACGTTCGCCGCGGCTCTGGCCGAGGAGCTGTCCGCCGAAGGATCCACGACAAGGAGCTCTGCCATGCCCGAGACGAACAGGAACATCGCCAAGGGGAACGCGCACGTGGGAGTGCAGGCCGGCATCGTGCACGGCGGCGTCCGGATCACTCCTGAGACGTCCCGGCCGGAGGACCTGCCGGAGGCGCTGGTGGGGTTCCGCTCCCGGCTGTGGCAGGCATGGGCGGACGGGCACCTGGACGAGGCGACGTACAAGGCGGCGGAGGCGGAGCTCAGCGCGGCCGACCAGGCTCTGGAAGGCGAGATGCCGGATAGGAGGAACGCGCTGACGCTGGCGCTGAAGAAGCTGCGCGGGCTTGTCGGTGATGTGGCCGCGCTGGCGGCAGAGCTCACCGCCATCATCGCCCTAGCCCAATCCCTGTCATGACAGAGCCAGGGCACCGTGTCGAGAACGTGGCCACGGACTCCCACATCGGAGTGCAGGCGGGCACGGTGCACAACCTCAACGTCTACGAGAGGGATCCGCGAGACTCGCCCGAGACCACGTTTCGCAAGGGTGTCTCGTTTCTGAAGGGCCGCATGCCGGGGCCGGCCCGCCGGCTGATCAACGACGCCATGGTCGGCTACACCACCAACGAGGTCTACTTCTACTGGTTGCTCGCCATGGTGAGCCGCCGGACGCGGCACGAGCTCACCAAGGACGAGACCGGCCAGCTGCGAGACAGGCACGCCACCATGCAGCTGCGGGGCGAGGATCCATGGCGGGAGGGAGTGCGCATCATCGACCGCCTCCTGGAGTCGGCGGGCAAGGCGGAGGACGACATCCGCGTCGTGGTCAAGGACCTCGACGCGCTCCGCGAACCGCAACGCAGCCTGATCCTGGAACACCTGGAGCTGTACCTCGACGGCCCCATCGAGGACCACCTGTGGCACCGGGCGCTGTCTCAGGCCAAGGCGGATCAGATGGCCGAGCGGCGCGAGGACCGGATCTGGAAGTTCTTCCACCCGTTACCGGCCAGGCCTCTGCTGCGGGAGCCTCAGCGACCTGATACACCGGCGACATGCTGGGCCCGAGCGGCCGTATCGACGGTCGTCCTGATCGCGGCGACAGCCAATCTGGGCTATCTGATCCTGCAGAGCGGCCGCGCGCTTCTGATGGCCGCCTACGTGCTGGGCCTCGCCGGCGCCTCGGTCGGCGTGCGAGACACCGCGCGCTGGCGCCACCGCGTCGTACGCCGCCGTGCCAAGGACAGGGAGTACCGGGTACGCAGAACAGAGAATGAGCGGGTAGGCGTCGGCCGCCGCACCAAGAAGGCCCCGAAACGCAAGACGAAGGTGCAGCGGGGCAATTTCGCGAAGAAGGCCGAGCACCGGATCGACCACTATTTCGCCAAGTACGTTCCTCCCGGCATGGACCGCGACCAGTGGGACGCCGAAACGGAAGGCATACGCCGGAGCCTGCGCGACGAGCTCACGGAGGTCTACGGCGAGACCCGAGTCGGAGTCGAGAAGATCGCCTGGCTTATCCGGCACCGGGCAGGCAAGGCCGCCACGCGCCGCAGGAAAGGCACGCTGTGGAGCTACCGCCGGGAGCTTGCCACTCCCTTCGGGACGAAAGCGCGGGCGACACTCGGACTGCTCATCCTCGCAGGTGCAGGCGGCTGGGCCGCTGTCGGCATCGTGCCGATCGAGCCTCTGCCTGCGATCGGCACCATTCTCCTCCTACTGATCGCCGGGTGGTTCTGCGCCCGCACCTGGCTGCGCATCGTCCTGGAGCGTCGCCGGTACGCCGCCGACCGGGCTGAGAACCTCTCGGCGTACCAGGGTGATCTGGAGGCGCTGGCGAGGTGGCGAGCAAGGCTGGAGGACAAGCCTGATGACGAGGAAATGGCAGCCTGGCTGGACTGCGACCGCAAGGTGCTCCTGGAGGAGGCATTGCGGCATTACAGGCTGACCATGAGCGGTGTCATCGCGCACGCCTTCATCGAGGCTCCCGCCCGGGGGAGCGAACGCGCACGGCTACGTGGAGGTCCGTGGCGCTACAAGAAGTACCAGCTCCTGGTCTTCCTCGTCACTGAGGAAGGGGTGCGCCAGTTCACCGTCACCCTCGACTTCTTGAAAGGCACCTTCCACGACCGGCAGCGGCTCAACTACCGCTTCGAAGCGGTCGCGTCCGTAAGCGTCAAGCAGTCGGACGACGGCGGGCGCGATTTCCAGCTCGCGCTCGTCAACGGCAATGAGATCAGTGTCGAGGTGAACTCGGGGGTGGAAGAACTACAGCAGGGAGAGCGCCCCGGAGCGGTGTCCGAAGTGTCGCTGGACGCCGCAGGACTGCCTCACACCCTTCATGTCCTGGAAGCGATCGCCGCCGAAGGAAAGAAATGGGTCGATCAGCGGGAGCTACGCACAGGGAACCTCTCGGCCGCCTTGGACGACCCCGAATAGGCGAGCTCAAGCACTCGTGCGTGCGGCTTCCTTCGACAGTGACCTGGTGCTCATAAGACCTGGCACTCCGCTGGTCTCGTGGCTACTCTGCAACAGAGTGTGGTGATCGGTTGCGCAGCGTCACTGGAGGAGCTGGAGGTCCAGTGGAACAGCGTGACGCACAAAGCCTTGCCGACATCCTGTCGGTTGCGCCATGGGTGGAGCTCGAAAAGTATGTCGATCACCTGAGGGATCGGGTCGATGTGGCCGTTCTGGCCTCACACGGGCGGCGTGAGCAGCTCCGTGCCGAGATATTGGCAGAAAATCAGGATTTAAGCGCCCAGATCCGCCGCCCGTCCCCGGAGAAGATGCAATGGGCCAAGCATCTTGCGCGCACCGGGATCGTCGCCGCCTCCGATGGGACGCTTGCCGCCGTACCCCTCCTTAGCGGTACGAAGGTCCAGGTGGGCGTGGTGATCGTCACCAACACCGGCGAATCCGTCGGGCTCGTGACGAGGGTGTTCGAGCACGAGCTGACCAGCACCGGTGACACGGCCAGGGAGTTCTTCGACAATCTCCGCAAGGTGCACGGCACCTCCAACCTGGCCAGCCGCGCCTTCATGCTTCTCGACGAACGCAAGCTCCTGCTCGCACAAGAGGCCGGCTGGCGGATGATCCACGGGGAACTGGTTCCCTTCGAACTCCGTACGGGCGTGGGACCTCCGCGGGAGAACCTGCCGCCCGTTTTCGATCTCGTCCGCCACTACATCAAGGACCAGCGGTTCATCGCGGTCAGCGAAAGCCCCGAGGACCTGGACGTTCTCAACGCCGGCATCGTCCTGGAGCCGGGGGAGTTCATCGAGTTGCGGACGCTGGGCGAGGACCTCACCGGTCTTCTGTACGGCGATGAAGAGAGCGCTGATTGGGCCAGCTCTCCCAGGAGGGCATCCCGTACACCGAGCTGAACGTGAACGAAACCCCCGGCGCCATCGAGCACATCAGCGAGCTGAACAGCGGCTCCTAGCTGATTCCCACCGTCGTCTTCCCCGACGGCTCGGCCCTGGTCAACCCGAGCGTGCAGGAGGTGCGGAGCAGGCTCGTCGACATCACGTTTGCATAACCCCCCTTACCCCCCACTCCACACGAGGGATGCTCGGAGTGAAGGGGGACACATGCCGGATATCGCGATGCTCTCTGACGCGCCGGTGAGCTGGCGCCGGGATCTGCTCCAGTTCCGCCGATACGTCGATCCGCTGATGTCGATCATCACCAGCCAGGACACGCAGACCCCGTTCACCATCGGCGTGTACGGCGACTGGGGCAGCGGGAAGACGACGCTGCTGGAGATGGTCGACCAGCGATTGGCCGAGCGGCACGCCGAGGAGTTCGTCCGCGTGCACTTCAACCCCTGGGTGCACCGCCGCGAGCCCGAGATGCTGCTCCCCCTGCTGAACGCCCTGCACAACACGGTCTCCGCCGATCCCAAGCACCGCTTCACCGAGATGGTGAAGAAGCTCGGCGTCATCACCATGAACCTGGCCGCCGACGAACTGCTGAAAAAGCTCAACCTGGGCGCCGTCAGCGTCGAGAAGATCGGCAAGCTGGCCCAGCAGTATGCCGAGATGCGCGGCCAGATCGACAGCCAGACCGGCCGCCTGCGCGAGGCCCTGCAGGAGCAGGCCGACCACCTGGCCAAGGAGAACCGGAAGATCGTTTTCTTCGTGGACGACCTCGACAGATGTGGCCCCGACCAGATCATCGATCTGCTTGAGTCCATCAAGCTCTTCCTGGACCTGCGGAACGTCTTCGTCGTGATCGCTCTGTCCAAGGACGTGGTCGATCGCGGAGTGTCAGTGCGATACGAGGCGTTCAAGTTCCCCGCCACGGTTCACATCGGCGACGACTATCTGGACAAGATGATCCAGTTGCCGGTGCACCTTTACCCGCTGGGCCCCGCCGAGGTGGGCCGCTTCATCCGCGAGTCCGGCCCCGGCAAGCTCGCCCAGCAGCACGTCGCGATCCTGGAGCAGACGGTCACGCCCAACCCCCGCAAGATCAAGCGCGTACTGAACCTGCTCCGCCTCACCGAGGCGATCATCGACGCCACTCCCCGCCTGGCCGACCTGCACACCGACCTGATCGCCCGCCTCGTCGTGCTCCGCGTACAGAGCCCGGACCTGTACGCGGAGGTGGCCCGCCTGCCCACGCTCCTGCACGCGATCGAACTGGTCCACCAGCACAAACTGAAATACCCACCGGACTGGCACGATCGATTCGGTGAACAGGCGGACCGTCTGCGGGAGCTGAGCGACGTCTACACCACGAAGTACGACTTCCTCGCCCTGCTCTTCGCGAAGTCCGCCTTCGCCGCGTCCGCCGATGAGTTGTCCGTGTACCTGACGATGATCGGCGGCTGAGACGTGGAAGTGAGCGACGTCCGCTACGAGCTGTACGGCCTGATGGCGGGTAACCCCTACACCACGCGCCCGCTGAACTCCCTGGAGCAGGAGCTCGATCGCAGCCTCCTCCTGGAGCTGGAGGGATTCGTCCGCCTGCCGAAGCTGCAGGAAGCCATAGAAGCGGCCGTCACCCGCAGGGGACCCGCACTTTTCCTCATCACCGGCGTCGGCATGAGCGGCAGGACCTCGCTGGCCAACCACTTGCTGTACCTCTACCACCAGGCACATGGGCCTCAGCACCGCCTCGCGACTCATCGCATGGACGGCTACGACATGACCCACGACGCCTACGCGCAGGTGCGCTCCACGCTGCTGTCGCTGCGCAACAAGATGGGCCTAATGACCATCGAGATGCCCCCGGGCCTGCGAGGCCGCTTTTCAGAGCTGAGCCGGAGAGGCTCCGTCGACCCCATGGACGAGTACGACCTGCAGGAGATCGCGGAATTCCTCGCGGCTACGTTTGCCGCCAGTGACGCCGCGTTCGGCGTGGTCTACGAGGGTGTCGCGACCAAGGACCTCATCACCCTGAGCACCAGGGTGTTCGAGAACACTCCCGCCGTCGTGGTCTTCACCGTGGACGCCTACCAGCACGCCAATGCCGCCCAGCTCACCGAGGCGGACCGGAGCGACTTCGCCAGGCGCGGCACCATCATCGATCTGCCGCTCCTGACCACCCGTCAGATCGCCTGCCTGGCCGAACAGCGCTGGACTGGCACGCCACCCGTCCCGTTCGACCCGGATGACCTGCAGGCGGTTTTCGACAGCAGGCGCTTCACCATCGGGCAGGCTCTGCGCCACCTCGAAGTTTTGCTCGACCTCCGGCTCGTGGAGTACGAAGGCGAGGACCTCTGGCCGACTGACGATCTGCGCATGTCGAGTCGCTGGCTACGGATCAAGATGTGGCAGGGCGAGCGGTGGAGCAGATTACGATGACCTCCATCCCCGCCCGTAATCCCTTTCCCGCGCGCGGCACGTGCGAGCTGGGAGAGAGCTTCCTGCCCCATGCGCGGCGCCAGTGGTCCCGCTACCAACCCACCGCCCGGCTTTCCGGCGTCCAGGGAGCACTCAGGCTGGCCGACGACTACATCCGCGACTTTGGCCGCGACGGCGCACTGGGCTGCTTGTATGGCGCGCACGGCGCGGGCAAGACGCACGCCGCCTGCCGGATGATGGCGAGCATCGACGCCGTGGACCGGCGGGCGGTCCAGTTCTACCTGAGGTTCGACAACGACGACTTCGTGACCGCCTACCGCCGCCTGGCCTCGTCGCTGACCCAGGACGCCCTGACCGACTTGTGCCTGCGCTACCTGGGCGTGCTCGCCGTCGAGTGGGCCGAGCAGCACGGCAGTGCCGCTCAACTGGAAGAGGTGCACGCGGCGATTCGCAACGAGCCCTCGATGGTGCTCGAGCTGTTCGACGCGGGCGACGCCGACTACAACGCAGTGCTGGAAGCGCAGGCCAGAGAGATCAGCATTGCGGTGGGGGACGGCGCCCAGTTCCAGCGCGCACTGTCGTTCCTGTTACGACCCGAGTTCTCCCATGCGGCCTACGACTGGCTGTGCGGCCGGGCGATCAGTCCCGGGAACGCCCTCGCGATGGGCGTCGACCCGCAGCTCGACGACCCCCAGCGCTGCCGGTACGCCCTCCAGCTCCTAGCCGCCCTGACGACCAGGGGCGGCGCTCCGTTCGTGCTCGTGCTCGACCAGTGCGAGAAGTTCCTCCTGCATGACGGGACCCTGCTTCCCCGCAACAGCACCCTGCTGCAGAACCTGGCCGAGACGATCCCGCTGGCCGGCGGGCTGCTGCTCCTGGTGTGCAATCTGGCCGGCTGGGACCTCATGCCGCCCGACCTGCGCCAGCGCCTTGCCTCCGCGGCCCATCGGCTGCCACTGCTCACGCCGCACGAGGCCGAACTCCTGCTCACCGCCTACACCGGGGCGGCGCGCGGGCTCTTCACCGACGACGCCGTACGCGAACTGCTCCGACAGAGTGGCGGCAACGTCCGGCGCTTCCTCCAGCTCAGCTGGCTGGGCTACGAGCGAGGGTTTTCCCGCGCCCCCATCGGGGTGGAGACGATCGCCCGCTCCGTGCCGGGCAGCGCCCGTTGTCCGGAACTGACCGAGCTGGCCATGCTGCTGGAGGCCCGGCTGCTGGCGGCCGGTCTCGTTGTGGAACGCTCGGGGAACGGGGAGGAGTTCGTGTCGTTCGGCCTACCGGACAGCCGCGACCCGCAAGTGCTCATCACTTTGAGCAAGGCTCTCTACGCCGACGACCACCGGTTCGCCGAGGCCGGCCGCAAGGACGGCCGCGCGGCTTTCACCTCAGTCCTGATCAGCGGGTACGCCAGCCCGCCCGTATTGACCGGCCTCAGCCGACTCGCGCACGTGGTGCTGGTGGCCGACGGCTCCCCCGAGTTCTCCCGGCGACTCGACACGCTGGTGGAGCAGGTGGCCGCCGCGCTCGGCCGGCACTGAAGGCTCAGCGCATCCGCAGGGCCAGGTTGGCTGGCGCGCTGGTAGCGGCCGGGGTTGAAGTCGATGAGCCGGTCGGCACCGCGCGAGCTCGCCCGCGCGGTGCCGGAACTCGGGAGGGTGAGGTGCGGACATGGAGGTCATCCATCCCTGATGATCAAGGATGACCTCAGGTCAAGTGTCCGGCGAACGGGGGAAGCTCAACCAAGATCAGTTCGGTAAAGCGGCTGTGCTTGTGGATGCAGTTGCGTCCGCAGGCTCGGCCGCAGCCGACGAGAGCGACCTTGCGGCGTTCGACGTGGCCGAGGAACTCCTCCCAGTCCTCGTCGGTGGTGCCCTGTATTCGTCGCTGGGGCGCAAGCTCGGCGGCGGGCGATGAAGGCGCGGTGGCCGTTGATCGCTACAGCGTGCTGCATTGTCCTGACTTCGGGCCCGTCACGGCGTTGGTGAATCCGTTGTTCACGGGCGGTACGGCGTTGCTGCTGCACGACAACGGGCCGTTGATCGCGTTCCCGGCGATCACGTTCCACCATTGCGTCCCGGTCACCGCCAACCGACCGATGATCGTGTTCCGGGCACAACCCAGCCGTGGGTTGCCGAACGTCAGCGACGAAATCCCGGATACGCTCACCGGGCCGAAGATCTGGGTGCCGCAGACCACGACGGTACCAGCGCCTTCCGCGTTCACCCCGCCACTGATCACCGCGTCGTTCACCTGCAGTGAGGCTCCGGCCTGCACCGACACCGGGCCCGACATCCTCGCTCCGTCCAGGCACGTCACGCCGCCGGTCACCTTCAGCTGCCCGGAGTACTGGCCGGTGATCGTCCGGTCGCAGTGGAGGCCGGCGTACGCATCGACCACGTCGACCACCGCCGTCACCGATCCGAACGTAGTGGAACCGCGGATCGTGAGCCGGCCGGCCGCACCGGTTCCGCCGTCCGGTACCGCGTCCCACACCACCGGGACCGGCTTGGCCGAACCATCCGCCATGGTCAGCACCCGTACCGAATCCGGTAGCGCGATCTCATCGCCGACCAACGCGGCCGAGTACACGGTGTCCTCCACCACGTGCGATGCGTGACTCTTGGTGAAGACATCGATCGACGCGTTCGGCTCATACGTACGCGTCATTCCGGGAACAGCGCGGAACAAGGATTCCCATCTCGCCGGCTCCCACGCCAGCACGCCCAGTCCCTGGTTGTTCGGGATGTCGTTGGCGATCTGGAACACGCGCTGCAGGGCGTCCGCCTGCCCCTGGACGGTTCGCGGATACGGCGAGTTGGGAAGCGGGGTTCCTCCGCCACCCGAGGCCGGGTACGACGTCTCGGCAACCTCGATCTTGTACTTGGGGTGCGCTGCCGCCACGGCGTTGATGATGGACTCGTAGTACTCCGGCGACCCGTGCCATTGCGGGTAGTACGAGTGGGCGATGACGTCCGTGTCGGCGCCCTTGGCCTTGATCCGGGTCAGGTACTGGTTCCAGAACTCCAGCGTCTTGCCCTCGACGCCGCTGGTGACGATGTGCGTCTCGACCTTGATGTCCTTGCCGTGGGCGGCCGACACGTCCCGGACCGCGCGGATACCCGCCGCGGAGAGCGTGGCGAAGCGGTCCCACGCCTCGTCGTACAGCCGCTGCTGGTCCGGGTCGGTGGAGCGCCAGTAGTTCCAGAGCAGGCCGCCGCCGGGTTGCGACTGGTAGATCTCTGGCTCGTTCCGGAAGTACGCCGGGTTGGTCACACCGGCCAGCGCGGCCTCGCTGCCGAACATGAAGCCGTTCGCGATCTCGTTGCCGACGGCCACCTTGTCGGGTGTCGTGCCCTGCTCGATCAGCCGCTCGATGTAGGCGTAGGTGTAGTCGTACACCGCTTTGGTCAGGTCACCGAACTCGAGCTGGGCCCAGGCCCGCGGTTTGGGCTGCTTCGACGGATCGGCCCACGAGTCGGCGTAGTGGAAGTCGACGCCCAGGCCCATGTTCCGTGCCTTGACCCACTTGGCCACCTCGGCCGATCGCTCCGGGCCCTGGTACGGCGTGGCCAGCAGATCCCCCGTGCCCTCGCTGCGGGGTTCGTTGAAGATGCGCAGCCGGGTGTATTCGAAGCCACGATCCTTGAGCACGTCGAGCAGGTGGGGCCCCGCGCCTCGATCCGCCTCCAAGGGGTTCACCCAGTAGTTGCGCCCTTCGGCGACGTCGTTGTCGACCCAGGAGGCGTCGGAGCCGAGCACCAACTCCTCGCGCAGGTAGTTGTAAACGCTGAGTTCACTGATCCCCACGGTCGCGCCGGGCGACGTTCCCGTGATCCTCACCCGTACGTACCTTGTCCCCGGCTGGGTGAAGAGGTCGATCGAGCCGCGGCCTGGTCGGTGGTTGGCCGAATGGTCGGCGATGACGTGCCAGCCGGCGCCGTTCGCTGACGACTCGATCACGTACTGGTAGACCGCTCCCGGGTCCGGGAAGACGACCCCGACTTTCCTCACGTTGTCGTAGGCCCCGCCGAGATCAAGCGTCAGCCATTGGCTCGAAGGCGTGCCCTCGGCGATCCACGCCGTCTGGTCGTCCTGGTCGATCGCCAGGTCGGCGGTGGATGCCCCGCTGCTGACCTTGACGCTGGCCCATGACTTGGCGCTGATGTTGCTCTCGATCGGCTTGATCTGCACATCGCCGTAGAGTGCGGAGGCCGGGAGGGCCGGCCCGAATACTGCTGCGCCGCAAGCCAGAGAGATTGCGGTGGTGATGCCTAATATCCTGCGGATGGGATGCGTCATTCCTTGTTTCTCATTTCTGTCCCCGAGTGGCTTGTGACCGGCGAACACGGCGACCTGGGCGGCCGCGCGTGGCGGATGCACGCTTGTGGCCGTTCCGGTCGTAGGCGATGAGGGTGGTGCGGGTGTAGTAGCCGCGGGCGAAGATCGCTGAGAGGCGTTTGCGTCGAGGTAGTCCACCGAGGACAGGAAGGGGTCGACGCGGTTGCCCGGTTCGATGCGGGCCATCGCTTAGTCGCCCCACAGCAGGCCGGCGTCGCCCCGGCCGGGCTTGTAGCCGATGGTGTGCAGCTCTTTGCCGGTGGCGCCGTCGAAGACGGACAGGGTACTCGGGGCCGATGATGACGAAGCCGGCGAACTCCCGCAGGCGGTTGTTGCCGCTGCGGGCTCGTGCGTAGACGTCGACGAAGTGGGTGGCCAGCTCGGTCGCCGCCTCGCGCGAGAGCGGGTAGCTGAGCATCGGGGTGATGCCGAAGGCCTGCTCCAGTGTGGCGGGCCAGCGACCGGCGACCACCTCGGGATGCTTGTGCCACTTCGTGAACACCTCCACGACGTGGTCGAAGTAGCCGGCGGCGCTCAGCCGGTAGTCGTCGGTGTGCGCGTAGCCCGGCCGCGGCATGGTGACGAACCGCTCCTGCTTCGGGTTTCCGGCGGCGTCATAGCAGATGACGCTGGTGCCCGGAGCGGTCTTCAGCATCACCTCCGAGCGGCCGTCGCCGTCGAAGTCGTAGACCAGGAACTGGGCGTAGTGCGCGCCCGACCTGATGTTGACGCCCAGGTCCAGCCGCCACAGCAGCGTGCCGTCGAGCGTGTAGGTGTCGAGGCAGGTGGGGCCGGTGTAGCCGTGCTGGGAGACGTCCTTGGCGTTGGACGGTTCCCATTTGACCACCAGCTGGTAGCGGCCGTCGCCGTTTGCGTCGCCGACGCTCATGTCGTTGGCGGCGTAGGTGTAGGCCTCGCCCGCCGGGGTGACGCCGTCGGCCGGTTTGCGCAGAGAAACGTCGTAAAACGATTCACGTAAAGCGCTGATGGAAGCGCTCCTATGGCCCCCGATCGGCGCGACGCCGAACGGGGAGGTGGGCGTGCCGGCGGGGTCGAGGCAGTTCGTGCTGTCGGTGACCGTGGCGGTCAGGCGGCCGTCGCGGTAGACGCGGAAGTCGGCGCCGAGTCTTCCGCTTGGACCTGCTTCGGTCACCTCCGTCCCGATGAAACACCAGCTCAGGAAGACGCCTCTCGGTGCCGTCGTGGCGACAAGGCCACGGTCGAGGCGCTCCGTCTTGATGTGGGGTACGGCGGCGGCGGGCGGGGCCGGTAGAGCGCACACGAGGGCGGCCGTGACTGTATGGGGTAAGCGGGCGGGGCGCACGGGAAGCTCCTAGGGGGGTCGGAGCCAATTGAATCGATATAACGACTGTGAGCGTAGGAGCGTTAGCATCGGTGCGTCAAGACTTCGAGTGGCGTTCCCGGGTACGGCGTCCGCCGCTGATACGCTTGCAGTACTCGCCATCATTGCCGCGACGTCGGTCCCAACGCGTGAAACTTTCAGACCGCTCCGGGGTATGCCCGGAAAGCTCTGGGAGCGTTCACAGGGTGAAAAAGGGCCTTGTCACCGCCAGCGGCTATTGCATGCTCGCTGTCTGGGCTTTTACCTCGGACTTCTCATGGGCACTTTCAGCGCGCAGCGTTGTGCGTTACTGTGCACGTTCACAGAGCCTCATCAAGCCTGTGAGGAGGACGCGTGGCCTCACCCCCCACCCTGCCTGCGGCTTCGCACCCGACCCCCCGTCACCCCCGCCGCAGAACTTGCGGCGACACGACCTCCGCCTGACCGCGACCGTCGACACCGGCTCCCGGCGCAGCGACACCAGGACGGCTCAAGCGGACTGACCGCCCACTCGAGCCCCAGGACGCGAGCGCCAGCGGGTCTGTCTGTCATGCCCGTCCAACAGACGGCCTCAGCCGGCGGCACCGGCCCCGTGCGCGACCGGCCGCGCCGCCTGCTTCGGCAACTGCTGTGATCCCCGTTTCTGATCTCCGCCCTGACCATCGGAGGACTCCATGAAAAGGATCTTGGTGGCATTGGCGTTATGCGCCGCCGCGACCGTCCCCGCCGGGCAACCGGCCCACGCCGCCGCCGCATCGCTCAGCATGCTCGGCGCAGACGTCTCCTCCTTGCAACGAGCGCTGGATCTGGGCGCGAAGTACTACGACGCCGGTGGCGTGGAGCGAGATCCGCTGGACATCCTCAAGGGGGTCGGCGTCAACTACGCCCGCCTGCGGATCTGGAACAACCCGATCAGCGGCTACAACAACAAGGCCAAGGTGCTGCAGCAGGCCAGGGCGGTCAAGGCCAAAGGGCTGAAGCTGATGGTCGACTTCCACTACTCCGACACCTGGGCCGACCCCGGCAAGCAGTACAAGCCAGCCGCCTGGGCCGGCCACGGCATCAGCCAGCTGCAGACCGACGTCTACAACTACACCTACGACGTGTGCACCAGCCTCAAGGCGCAGGGCACCGTCCCGGACAGCGTCCAGATCGGCAACGAGATCAACACCGGCATGCTGTGGAACGACGGCAGGGTGACCAACAACGACTTCACGAACCTGAGCCTCCTGCTCAAGGCCGGTTACAACGCGACCAAGGCGTGCAACCCCGGCACCCAGGTGATCATCCACACGGCATTGGCAGAGAGCCTGTCCTCTGCCCGCTGGTTCTACGACGGGATCCGGGCCAAGGGCGTGTCCTGGGACATCACCGCCCTGTCGTACTACTGCATGTGGCACGGCACGACGTCGAATCTGTCCACGGTCATCGCCGACATGCGGGCCCGGTACGGCAAGGACGTGGTGATCGCCGAGACCGCCTACCCCTTCACCGCCGACAACGCCGACTCCACGCGCAACGTGGTGACCTCGGGCTGCTCGGGGTACCGGATGACCTGGCAGGGTCAGGGCGCGCAGTTCGCGGCGGTGCAGAGCACCACTCGTAACGCGGGTGCGATCGGGGTCTTCTATTGGGAGCCGACCTGGTACGCCGTGCCCGGCAACGGCTGGGACCCGGCGAACATCGCGAGCAGCGGTAACGAGTGGGACAACATGGCCGTCTTCAACTGGACCGGTCACATCAACCCCCACGTCCGGTGGACCCCGTAGGCCGGAGCGAAGCAGCTCCTGCCGGGCACCCGCTCCCGGCAGCTCCGTCCATCGCACCTGAGGGGACACCTCACACGGACGTGCTGGGCAAGCCCAGACCCGCCACCCCGTCGGGAGCGGTGTGGCACTCGCGCCCGCGCAGCCCCTTGCCGCGCTGGTGACGATCTAGCCGGCCCTCCGCGTCCGTCTCCACCGCCCTCACGAGAAAGCATGAATCAGCATGGGCTCATCTCGGTCAGGTCGCCGCGTGCCCAGACCGCCGGGTTCTTCGAAACTCGTCGTTCTCGCCTTCCTCACACTCCTAGTCGGCCTGCTGGCCGTACCGCTCGCGACGCCGGCCGGAGCGGTGACGGATTTGGCGCTGGGCAAGGCCGCGAGTGCCGACTCCAGCCAGTCCGGTCGCGGACCGTCCCTGGCCAACGACGGCGACACCGCCACCCGCTGGTGCGCCGCCGACGGCAGGACCGGCCACTGGTGGCAGGTCGACCTCGGAAGCGCGGCGACGCTGAGTGGCACCGAGGTGCGCTGGGAGTTCGCCCGCACCTACAGGTACCACGTCTCGGTCTCCACCGACGGCACGGCCTGGACGCGGGTGGCCGACCGGACGGCCGGCACGACCGCCGCCCAGGTGCAGAGCGACGCCTTCACCGCGACCGCGCGGTACGTGCGGATCACGGTGACCGGGCTCGTCGCGTCGACGTGGGCGAGTATCACCGACTTCAAGGTCTTCGGCGCCGACACCGGCACCCGGCAGGGGCCGGAGCCGGATCCGGCACTGCGTTCCAGGTGCACCGGCACCTCGCCGGTCACCTGCCACTTCGACGTCCAGCCGGGCAACTACGACGTGACCGTGGTCCTGGGCGACCCGGCCAGCCCGGGCGTGACCAGCGTGCAGGCGGAGGCCCGCCGTACGGTGTTGCCTGCCGTATCGACGGTGGCGGGCTCGTATGCGCGGTATTCGTTCACGCTGAACGTGCGCCAGCCGGAAGGGCAGCCGACCGGGCAGGGCGGCACCGGGAGGCCCGGGCTTGACCTGGTCTTTTCCGGGCAGACGCCGAAGCTGAACGGGATCGGGCTGGCCCAGGGGAGCGGGCCGGTGCTGTATCTCGCGGGCGACTCGACCGTCTGCGACCAGCCGGTCGCGCCGTACACCGGGTGGGGGCAGCGGCTCCCGCAGTACTTCAAGCTGGGCCTGTCGGTGGCCAACTACGGCGACTCGGGCGAGAGCTCGGGCAGCTTCTTGTCCAACGCGGCGCTGTTCCCCGCGATGAAGCCGCTGATCCGGAGCGGCGACATGGTGCTGATCCAGTTCGGGCACAACGACAAGTCGACGACGGCCTCGGCGTTCGCCTCGAACCTGACCAGCCTGGTGACCCAGGTGCGGTCGCAGGGTGGGACGCCGGTGCTGGTCACGCCTCCGGTGCGTCGGCTGTTCGCTGCCGACGGCACGCTGACTTCGACGGCGTTGCACGTCAACGGTGTGGGCGCCAATCTCCCGGCGACGATGCGGCAGGTAGCGGCCGCGCAGAACACGTCGCTCATCGACCTGACCGCTGCGAGCGAGGCGTTGGTGGAGGGGCTCGGCCCGAACGCCTCGGCCGCGCTCTACCTGACTGAGCTGAATGACAACACACACTTCTCCGCGCACGGCGCGAACGAGATGGCCAAGCTCGTCCTGCAGCGCATGCGCGAGCTGAACCTGTCGCCGGTGCCGTACCTGCGATAACCACCCCCGCCCTACCTGCTGGAGTTCCTCATGTCCTTACGTAGACCGCGCACCGCGCTGCTGTCGGCCGGCGTCGCGCTGACGATGGCCGTCACCGGTGTCGTCATGGCCGCGGAAGCATCCGCGGCGACCCGTTACGAGGCGGAAAGCGCCCCGGCCACGTGCGACGGGCTCATCGAGTCCAACCACGCCGGCTTCTCGGGCAGTGGATTCTGCAACGGCACCAACGCGGCCGGCGCGGCGGCACAGTTCACCGTGACCGCATCGGCGGCCGGCGCGGCCACCATCGCGATCCGGTACGCCAACGGCGCGACCGCGGGCCGTCCCGCGGACGTGCTGGTCAACGGCGCGGTCGCACATGCCGCCAGTGCGTTCGACCCCACCGGCGCCTGGACGAGCTGGGGGACCAAGACGCTGGCCGTGTCGCTGAACGCGGGCGACAACATCATCCGGTTGAGCCCGACCACCGCCGACGGCCTGGCCAACATCGACTACCTCGAGACGGACCAGGGCGGCCCGGACCCGAACCCGACCGGCCGGCAGATGGAGGATCTCGACCGCGGCCTGATCAGCGTGCGTTCCGGGTCGGGCAACCTGGTGTCCTGGCGGCTGCTGGGCACCGAGAGCGCGAGCACCGGATTCAACCTCTACCGGGGCTCGGCCAAGCTGAACCCCTCGCCGCTCACCGGCGCCACCAACTACCTGGACAACGGCGCGCCGGCGGACGCCTCCTACACCGTCCGAGCGGTCGTGAACGGCGTGGAGCAGGCCGCGTCCGGGCCGTCGCTGCGCTTTGCCGGCGGCAACTACCTCGACGTGCCGATCTCCCGGCCGGGAAGCACCTACACCGCCGGAGACGCGAGCGTCGGCGACGCGGACGGCGACGGCCAGTACGAGATCTTCCTCAAGTGGGACCCCAGCGACCAGAAGGACAACTCCCAGTCCGGGGTCACCAGCAACGTCTACATCGACGCCTACCGGCTCAACGGCCAGCGGCTGTGGCGCATCGACCTGGGCCGCAACATCCGGGCCGGCGCGCACTACACGCAGTTCCAGGTCTACGACTACGACGGCGACGGCCGGGCCGAGCTGGCGGTCAAGACCGGCGACGGCACCGTCTCCGGCACCGGGCAGACGATCGGCAACGCGGGCGCCGACCACCGCAACTCCTCCGGCTACATCATCACCGGACCCGAGTACCTGACCATGTTCAACGGGCTCACCGGCGCCGCCATGTCCACGGTGAACTTCGACCCGGCCCGCGGCAACATCAACGACTGGGGCGACAACTACGGCAACCGCGGCGACCGGTTCCTGGCCGGCACGGCCTACCTGGACGGTCAGCGCCCCAGCCTCATCATGGGCCGCGGCTACTACGCCAAGAGCGCGATCGCGGCCTGGGACTTCCGCGACGGCCGGCTCACCCGGCGCTGGAAGTTCGACTCCAGCAGCGCCGGCAGCCAGTGGACCGGACGCGGCGCACACTCGCTGTCCATCGCCGACGTCGACGGCAACGGCACCGACGAGGTCGTCTACGGCGGCATGACCATCAACGCCAACGGCACCGGCCGCTACACCACCAGCTTCTACGCCCACGGCGACGCCCTGCACGTCGGAGACTTCGTGCCCAGCCGTACCGGCAAGGAGATCTGGATGATCCACGAGCAGAGCTCCGGCGCCGCCGCCACCCTCCGGGACGCGGGCAACGGCTCGATCATCATGCAGAAGAACAACACCTGTAACTGCGAGGGCCCGGCACGCGGCGTGGCCGGCGACATCCACACCGGCAACGCCGGCGGCGAGTTCTGGGGGTCCGGCACCGGCCTGGGCAACCTCTTCAACGCCTCCGGCGGCAACGTCGGGCGCAACCCCAGCAGCTACAACTTCCTGGCCTGGTGGGACGGCGACCCGGTGCGCGAACTGCTGGACGGCAACCACGTCGACAAATACGGCACCGGCGGCGACACCCGCCTGCTCACCGCCTCCGGAGCACACTCCATCAACGGCACCAAGGCCACCCCGTCCCTGTCCGGCGACCTGTTCGGCGACTGGCGCGAGGAAATCATCCTGCCCCGGGACGACAACGCCGCGCTGCGCATCTACGCCACTCCGATCCAGACCGACCGGCGGATCTACACGCTGATGCACGACACCCAGTACCGCGTCGCCATCGCCTGGCAGAACACCGCCTACAACCAGCCGCCACACCCGAGCTTCTTCCTCGGCGACGGCATGAACACCCCACCGCAGCCCGACATCTACGTCCGCTGACCCGCCAGCGGTCTGGCGGCCCGGCATCCATCGGGCCGCCAGACCGTGACCTGTGCCGATGGCGAGTTGTCCTCCGCCTAGGGAGCCTCGCCGGTCAGCGGCACCTGGCGGACTGTTAACGCTAACAAAGAGGTGCCCGTGCAAGGACCAAACGACCGCTGTCGAAAGGACTCCGACATGTCCCGTGCTAGCCATCGGGTCTTACTTGCCGCTGTGACGGCGCTGTGCACGCGCTGTCCGCCGGCGTCGCGCAGCCGGCCTCCGCCGCACCGGGCCTTCCGTACGCCAATCCGATCAAGTCTCAGAAGGGGGCCGATCCCTGGCTCGAGTACTACAACGGCAACTACTACCTGATCACGACCACGTTCACCAACAAGCTGCTGATGCGCAAGTCGCCGACGCTGGCCGGGCTCGCCACCGCGCCGAGCGTGCAGGTCTGGGAGGACAGCACGTCATCGCGCGGGACGAACTTCTGGGCCCCCGAGATCCATTTCATCGACAACCGGTGGTACCTGTACTACTCCGGCGCCCAGGTCGGCGCCCCTTGCTGTGACACTCAGCGCACCCACGTGCTGGAGAGCGCCGGCTGGTCAACGTCCGTAGCGGCAAGGTACTCGACGTCAACGCCTGCGGCTCCGCCGACGGCGCCAACATCCAGCAGTGGTCGTGGCTGAACAACAACTGCCAGCAGTGGCAGCTGCTGCCCGTCCAAAGGAGGGGTAATCGATGCGTAGACGTACTTCCTCGCGATCCCCGCACCGGGCGCGGCGGCGACGCTGCTGGACGCATCCCCAGCGGCGGCGTCACCGGCGGTGACGTACACCAGCCCGCTGATCGCGCAGCGGGCCGACCCGCACATCGTCCGGCACACCGACGGCTACTACTACCTCACCGCCACGGTGCCGGAGTACGACCGGATCATCCTGCGCCGGGCGACGACGGCACATCTGGGCGCCCGGAGATCCACTTCATCAGCGGCAAGTGGTACATCTACTTCGCCGCGGGCCGCAGCAACGACGTCTGGCGGATCCGGATGTGGGTGCTGGAGAACAGCAGCGCCGACCCGTTCACCGGCACGTGGGTCGAGAAGGGACGCATCGTCACCCACCTGGACACGTTCTCGCTGGACGCGACCACGTTCACGCACAACGGCACCCGCTACCTGTCCTGGGCACAGCAGGACCCGGCGATCGGCGGTAACACCAACCTGTACCTGGCGCCGATGAGCCACCCGTGGACGATCTCCGGGACTCCGGCACGGCTGAGCGTCCCGACGCTGTCGTGGGAGACGGTCGGCTACAAGGTCAACGAAGGCCTGTCGGTGCTCATCCGCAACGGCAAGGTGTTCATGACCTACTCGGCCGGCGCCACGGACAGCAACTACTGCATGGGGATGCTGACCGCGTCGGCGTCCAGCAACCTGATGAACCCGGCGTCGTGGAGCAAGAAGCAGCAGCCGGTGTTCAGGTCCAACGCCGCGACGAGCCAGTACGGCCCGGGCCACAACTCGTTCACGGTCTCCGAGGACGGGCAGAGCGACATCCTGGTTTACCACGACCGCAACTACAGGGATATCAGCGGCGATCCGCTGAACGACGCGAACCGGCGCACCCGAATCCAGAAGCTGTACTGGAACGCCGGCGGCACCCCGAACTTCGGCATCCCGGTGCCGGACGGCGCGACGCCGTACCGGTTCAGGTCGTACACCTTCCCGGACCGGTTCATCCGGCAGGTCCCGTTCCGCGGGCGGATCGACGCGGACATGACGAACCTGGCCGAGTCGCAGTTCCGCATCGTCATCGGGCTGGCCGGGAGCGGCACGGTGTCGCTGGAGTCGACCAGCAACCCCGGCTCCTACCTGCGGAACCGAAACTACGAGATCTGGCTGGACAGAAACGACGGCACGACGGGGTTCAGGAACGGCGCGAGCTTCACCGGGCGGCCAGGCCAGTCCGACTCGGCCGCAGTGAGCTTCGAATCGGTGAGCGCCCCGGGCCGCCCTGCGGGACCACCGGCACGAACCAGCAATGGACACGCGCGGCAGCGTGATGTGCATGCATCCTCGCGGGAGAAAGTGCATGCGGCTGCACCGCATGCACTTCTCTCCGCCGGATGATCTGGGCATCGAGGCCACGCGACTGATCGTGCTCATGCCGAAGCCTGTGACGCCGAATACCTGGTTGCCCTAGCCGATAACGACATGGGGCGAGCCCAGCGAAGCCCGCCAGGCCCGCCGGGTTCTAGGGCGTCGTGACTTCGAGGTAGTCGATGTTGGGCAGGCCGCTGGCCGTCGTGGGGTTGAGCCTGACGGTGTTGCCGCCCGCGTTCAGCGTGACGGTCAAGGTCTTGGTGACCCATGTACTCCACGCGCCGGTGCCCTCGAACGACGGGGTCTGCACCGCCGAGCCGTTGACGAGCAGCGAGGCCGGCCGCGTGGTGGCGACACCGTTGGCGAACCGGACCAGCAGCGTCGCGGTGCCCGCCGTGCTCGCGTTGACGGTGAACTGAGCGTAGGCCCCCACCGCGTTGGTGCCGTTGCAGAAGCCGGTACCTGAGTAGCCCGACCAGTTGGAGTCGATGGTGCCAGTGCACACCGCCGGCGAAGCTTCCGCCTCGTAGCGGGTGGCCGACCCAGGACCGCCGATGGCGCTCATAATGGGGCCGATGATTCCTGGCTGGGTCACCGCGTTGGTGCTTCGATTGAACAGCCCAAAACCGTATTGGCCGTTGACGCCATTGTCCCAGTAAATAGTGGCTGCTCCGTACTTCTTGGCGGTGGCCACCATGGTGTGCGCGAAGTCCGCACGGTACCTGTTGTTCGACGAATCAAAGGATGACTTGTCGATCGAGCCGTATTCGCCGACGACTACCGGGTATCCTCTGACGACGAAACTGTCGTACGTCTTCTTCAGCTGCGAATCCATGTAATCATCCTGTCCCCAGGTGGATGTTCTCGATGGGTTGGTTGCTGCCGGTCCCCACTGCGTGATCGTGCCGTTTTCCTCTCCGACGAAGTCCCACGGAGCATAATAGTGAACGGAGATCATGATTCTCTGCTCATTGCTGGGGATGGAGGGCGATCGGTAGTTGTCCGTCGGAATCACGAAGCCGTAGTTTCCGGTGGTGTAATCGATGTTCGTGTTCCAGCCAGGAACAAGCAGCCATCGTGAACTGTTGTTTCCGCCAGCTCGTCTTGTGGTGTCCACGAAGATTTGGTTGTAGCTGTTGATGTTTGAGTAGCACGGTTGAGTGGGATTGCCGTACTGTCCGTCGAATTCTTCGTTCATGGATTCGAAGATCAGGCGTTGGTCGTAATTTTGAAACCTGGACGCGAGTTGTTGCCAGATCTTCTGATACTTGGCTTTGATCTCTGTTTGGTTGGAGGAATCGCAGATCAGCCAGGCGTATGGGATGGTTTTGTAGCCGTCTCCATGTATGTTGAGCACCACATACATGCCTCGGTTGTACGCATAGTTGACGACTTCCTGAATTCTGTTCAGCCAGGAAGGGTTGATCGTGTAGTCCGGGCCGGCCCCGATATGCCGTAAATACGAGACCGGGATCCGGATCGTATTGAAGCCTGTCGACTTCACCTTGTCGATGAGAGCCTGTGTTACGGTCGGATTGCCCCACGCCGTTTCGCTGGGATATCCGTCGACGTTGGCTTCCAGCTGGTTCCCCAGATTCCAGCCCACTCCCATGTCGGCGACGATCTGCGAAGCGTTGAGCTGTGTCGTGGTGTCGGCCGACGCATGCGTGGTCAAGCCGGACACCGATAGGGCGGCCGACAGCATGCAGGCCAGGAGAATGGCCCTGATCTTCCTTGCTGTTGGAACCATGGGTACTTCCTCTCTTTCAGGCTTGGTGTGCCCAGGAGCAGTTTCGTCCAGGCAAACCTCTCGATCGGTGGTGTCGGACTCTTCTCATCGAGCTTGTGAGTTTTGCGCAACGCGCGGCATGGAGGGGGCGGTTGGCCGGAGTGGCAGGCGCGGGATCGGGCCGACGATCGCGGCGGAAGCCAACACCGAATACGTGCTGTTCTTAGCAAGGCTTGCCTGCTAACGTCTCATCTAGTCGAAGCGCTTCGACGGCATTTCGACAGCAGGGGAAATGCTGCGATAGGCACACTGTAGAAGTCGGGAAATCTCATTGCAACAAGCGGCGATCGCGCCGCCAAGCTGCTCGAGCCGTTGCCGGGTGATCAGGCAGGTGGGGCGCTCGGCGTGCCGAGCGGCCGGCGGCTCAGCCCCAGTGTTGCAGTAGCCGGTCGTACTCGGCCTGGGTGATCGGCAGGACGGTGCCGTGGCGCGGCCGGCCGGGCATGGTGTAGCTGGAGACGGGTGACCATTGCCGGGTGTTCAGGTCGGTGGTCGTGAACGGTACGTAGCCCCGGCCTCCGTACTCGTCGATGAACATGTACCAGCGCTCGTCGGTGTTCGATTTGAAGACCAGCGGGCCCTCGCCCTGGCCGATCGCGTTGTTCCCGAGGCAGTCTGCGACGAAGGAGTAGGTGCGGTTGAGCATGGTCGCCGACTTCTCGGCGAGGATGAACTAGCCGCACGGGGTCTGCGATGTGCTTCGCTCGTCCTTCGTGAAGCGGTAGTAACGTAGGTGGTACACGGGCGGCTGCCCCGGGTCCAGCCATACCGGCGCACGCCGACCGCGAACGGCGTGCTTGGCGCGGGATCTGCGTGTGCCGTTCTGGAACCGAGCAGGGTAACGCCCGCTGCTGCGGCGCTCAGCGTGAGAAAGATACGTCGTGGCATGGACATGATGCCTCCGTGGGGGGGGTAGCGGAGGTGGGGCGGCCCCAGGCACCCTCACCGTTTGGTGTTCAGCGGACGTAGATGTGGGGTTGCGGTGAGGTGCTCATGCCGTTGACCGTCATCGGCACGAGCACCAGCCCCTACGTGTGACCACAAGCCGGCGACGGCGCGGTCATGGCAGCGGCCGTCATCGTCGCCACCAGAAGCGAAGTGAGGCGCGTCGTGGGTTATCCCTTCAAACCCGAACTGACAACGCCGCGGATGAAGTAACGCTGGGCGAACAGGAAGATCACTAGAACGGGCACCACGTAAAGGGCGGCCGCCGCCGCCTGCACCGTGGAGTCGGGGTTGCCATGCGGGTCGAGGTAGAAGGCGGAGATGGCGACGGACAGTGTGGTTTGGTCGGGGTCGAGGAACAGGGCCGGTCCGAGGTAGTCGCCCCAGATCCAGGTGAACGAGAGCAGGAAGGAGGTCAACAGCACCGGCCGGGACAGCGGCAGGAAGATCTGCAGGAAGATGCGGCCGTACCCGCAACCGTCGATGATCGCCGCGTCTTCCAGTTCGGCTGGGATGCCGGCGAAGAACTGGCGGAACAGGAACACCAGGAAGGGTGAGGCGGCCAGGCCCCACAGCACCCATGGCCAGTACGTGTTGATCAGCCCGACTCGGGCGAACAGCACGTACGTAGGGATCAGCGTCAGAATCTGCGGCAGCATCATGGTGGACAGCAACAGCACGAACAGCGGGCGTTTGCCGCGCCCGCGCAGGCGGGCGAAACCGAAGCCGACCGCCGCGCTGGAGAAAGTCACCAGGATCGCGTACAGGAACGAGAGGAACATCGAGTTCCCCAGGTACGCCGCGAAGTTGATTTCGGTGAGAGCCTGGGTGAAGTTGTCCCACTGCGGCGCCTCGGGCAGGAGCTTGGCTGGGATCGACACCCACTCCGCCTTGGTCTTCAAGGCGGCCAGCACAAGCCAGGCGAACGGCCCGGCGAACAGTATCGCGAGCGTCATCAGCAGCAGGTAGGCGCCGGCCGTCTTGGCGGGCCGCCGAGGGCGCCGGGCCCGCCGCCGCGTGCTGACTGTGGGCGCTGGGGTGGGGATCTTCGTGATGGTCATCGGTCGGCCTCTCTGTCGACCGTGTAGTGGACCCATAGCCGGCTCGACCGCTGCACGAAGAGCGTGATGGCCAGGATGACCAGGAAGAACACAAAGAGCATCGCGGAGCCATAGCCATACCGGCTGTTGACGAAGAACTCCTGATAGACCTGCACCATGTACAGGTGTGTGGTTTCTGGCACCTCGCCCACGTTGCCGACCTGGCCCGTCTGGGCCAGCAGCAGCGGCTGGATGATGATCTGCAGGGAGGCGATGATGCCGGTCACCACTTGGAAGAAGATGACGGGGGAGATGATCGGCACGGTGACGTGGCGGAACACGTGCCAGCGGGTGGCGCCGTCGACGCGCGCCGCCTCTTCCAGTTCGGCTGGGACGCCCTGCAGGGCGGCAAGCATGATCACCATCCCGCCGCCGAGTCCCCACAGGGTGAGGATGATCAGCGCGTAGAACGCGTTCGGGTCGACCAGCCAGGCGATCGGGCCGATGCTGATCTTCTCGAGGATGGCGTTGAGGATGCCGGCGTCTCGGTTGAAGATGAGCTTCCACATGATCGCCATGGCGACGATCGGGACGACCGAGGGCAGGAAGAAGATCGTCCGGAACAGGCCGACTGCCTTCAGCCGCTGGTTGAGCAGCACCGCCAGGCCGAGCCCGCCGGCCACCATGAGCGGCACCGCGATCGCGGTGTATGCGAGCGTGCGGACCAGGCTGGCGATGGCCTCCGCGTCACCCATGAGCTCGGCATAGTTGCGCAAGCCGACCCAGCGCCAACGGTCGCTGCGGCCGTTGAAGTTGGTCAGGCTGATCGCGAGCGCGTAGCCGAGCGGTAGCGCGGTGAGCAGCGCGAAGCCGAGTACCCAGGGCGAGACGAACAGGTAGAACGTCCCGCTGGAATGCCGCTTCCAGCTGGGCCGCCCACGCCTCGCCCTTTCCGTTGCCATGGCGACCACTAGCCGATCTGGTCCTTGCCTTGCTTCAGCAGCTTGTTGACCTCATCGGTGATCGCCTTGCCGGCCTGCTCGACGGTGATCTCCTTCTTGATGGCCCGCTGAAGCTGCTTGTCGAGCACGGTGTTCCAGCCGTCGGATGCGACCATGTAGGGAGAGTCGGGCAACTGGCCGGCGTACTGAAGTTCGGCCTGCTGGGTCTGGTACGCCTGCTTCTGGTACGGCAGCTCCTGCGGCAACATCGTCAGCTGCGCTTTCAAGGCCGGAATGCCCCAGCCGCTCTTCGCCCGTTCCTCGGATGGCGGGCCGGCCATGAAGTACTCCATGAGTTTCCACGCCTCGTCCTTGTGCTTGGCCTTCGAGGGGATGGCCGCACCCCAGCCCACGTAGGTGGGACTGATGCGCTTGTCGCCCATCACCGGCGCGGGCGCCATCGCGACGTTGTTCTTGATCTCGTCGGACTCTTCGACGAAGTTGCCGCCGTACCAGTAGCCGTCCTGGGTGATCGCCATCCGCTTGGCGAGGAAGAGTGACAGGTCGGCACCGTCCGGAGCCGGGTCGAGCGCGGTGGGCCCCACGCCGGCCTGGGCGAAGTCGACGTACCACCTCAGTGCTCGCAACGCCTCCGGTGTGGTCATGTCGGTCTCGGTCAGGTCCGCGCTGTACACCTGGCCACCCTGCTGCAGGATCATCATCATGATCGGCGCCGACAGGCCCCAGGCCCACTCCACCCCGAGGCCGTAGACCTGGGTCTTGCCGCCGCTCTTCTTGGTCAGCTTCTTCCCGATCTCCAACAGTTCGTCGTACGAGATCGGCTCGGTCGTGCTCAGCGGCTGGATCTTTGCGCCCTCGAAAAGTGCTCGGTTGTACCAGAGCGTGGCGTCCTGGCTCCAGTCCTTGACGATTCCGTAGTACGGGCCCTGGCCGCTCCGCGTGCCGTCCCATCGGAAGCTGTCGTTGACCGACAGCAGGTGCTCCGGCTTCAACACGCTGCTCTTCGCCATGTACGGGTCCAGCGCGGTGTACAGCTCCTGGGCGTTGGCGCTCGAGCTGCCGACCGCCACCGCGCGCACGAAGTCCGGTGGCTCGTTCGAGGCGAGCATCGCGTTGAGCCGCGTGCTGTCGTACTCAACAAAGTTGATCTTAATTCCGGGGTTCTTGGACTCGAAGTCGGCGATGTGCGCCTTCGTCAGCTCGTCGGTTTTGTACATGACGGTGAGCGTCACGGTCTTGCTGTTGCCGGACGGGCCGCCCGAGCGGCCTGAGCTGGCGCTGCACGCTCCGAGCAATGGTGTCGCCGCCGCGGCGCCGGCAGCAAGTAGGGCCGAGCTGCTCAGGAGGCGGCGTCGGCTGATACGTCCGTAAAACATGGGCTTCCCTCCGCCAACCAGTGGGAATTCGCTATGAGCGTTCACAGTGCTCGCTCCAGTTGTGGTGGAGAACGGTCGCGGCGGCGAGTAACGCAAACGCCACCGAGATCTTTTTCATGGAACCCTCCAAGGAGGTCGTGCTCAGGGGCGGAGGACGGGCATAACAGACGACCCGTTGGCGCTAGCGCTCTGCGCCACGAGCGGGTGATCAGTCCGCTCGAGCAGCCCTGGTGTCGCTGTGCCGGAGGGCCGGTGTCGACGGTCACGGTCGAGCGGAGGCCATGACACTACGTGGTCTGCGATGCGGCGTGACCGGGATCGGCTGGGAAGCCGCAGGCAGGGGTGAGGGTGAGGCCACGTGTCCTCCTCACAGGTCTGATGAGGGTCTGTGAACGTTCCCAGCGACTTATCCCTTGCCGGCGTGAGCATCCACGCGCCACTGGGATGCGAGGCTCCTTGGCGGGCTGGACGCTAACGCGCGTGTCTCGCGGTCGTTATATCGTTTTAATCGCAAATATCGCGACGTCGGCCGGCCGCGAGGGTCGGACTTCGATGGGCTATACGCGTCGTGGGGCTTTCTTTTGAGAGAGATCCGGGCTGACCGGCGTGCCGTACTCGTGGCTGACTATGCGCGGGGGGTGTTCCGCCGATTGCGGGCAAGGCGGACAGCTCGGTTGTGCCCGTACCTCGGGAGCGGCGTGTCCGCACGAGCCGCTCTCTTGTCGCCCTGCGCCGGCCGTACCGACGGTCGCAGTCAGGTGGATGGAGTGTCGCCGCATGCCCCGCGGCGGGCGTGGCGGTGATCTCGTGCGAAGCCGCAGATGGGCTGGCAGCGCGGCCACATGTCCTCCTCACAGGCTGAATGAGGCTCTGTGAACGTGCACAGTAACGCACGGGCCGACGTATCGAAAGGCCCACTCTTGGATTCGCAGTAAAAGCCCTGATAGCGGGCATGCAGCCGATGAAAGAGCCACTTTCTGCTCTGTGAACGCTCCCAAAGACTGCTCTTCAGGCGCCTCTCGCCGGTATGGCGCGCCGGAGGTGCCAGCAGCCTTCCCAGGAAGCCTGGCGCCCCTGCTATCGCTGGTCGGATCGGCCATGCCGTCTGTCGGCAACGTCGGCTCTTGACATCGCCGCTGTCTGTTTGCACAATGCGGAATGCGTTTTCCGAGCTGTTGACCGGTCCGATGCGGCACTTGCAGAGACGTTGTCCGCCGCCTCTGCGGGCGAGCCATCCAACGCCTTTTCGCTCACGCCCAACGCGGTTGAGAGCACGCTCCGCCCCAGGCGGCGAAAGATTTCCCGGAGTCCCTGGCCACACGGCTACTGCAGCAACGCGCATGTCCAGGTGATTCGCTGCGCAGCCGTTTGACCATCGAAAGGCGGTCGCAACCCATGGTGAGTACGCACTTAGGCATTCAACGACTTACCCGATCAGGGATCATCCTCTCGCTGCTGGCCTCGGCTCTCGTCTTCAACGCCACGGCCGCGCAACCCGCCCAAGCAGCTGATATTCCGCCGAACCCGCTGGAGAAACCTGGTTGGATTCTCGATCGGAACGACGAGTTCAACGGCAGCCTCGACACGAGCCTGTGGATCACCAACTACTTCGAGTCGCGGACGACCGAGGAAAGATCCAGGGCGCGGTACGGATTCCGCGACAACGCCCTCGTTCTGCGCATCGACGACGACCAGCCGGCCTATTACGCCGACGGCAACCCGATGAAGGTCTCCAGCATCCAGACCGGGCAGAGGACCGGTCTGCACAAGACCTCTCCCTTCCATCACTCGATCCCCACCATCATGAAGTACACCCCGCGGTACGGGTACTTCGAGATCCGCGCGAAAAGCTCGGCGAGAAGCGGGATCCACACCGCGTTCTGGACGGCAGGCAGGCAGGACACGTCGACCCAGACCGGGGAGATCGACGTCATGGAGCACCCGGGTCAAATGGGGCGCAGCTTTCTCTACAGCCTGCACAAGTGGTCCGATCCCAACTTGGTGGAAACCAGCAACACGATCTCCGTTGGATTCGACATGACGACCGAGATGCACATCTACGGTCTCGAGTGGACACCGACGCAACTCAAGCTGTATGTGGACAATGTCCTGACGAGAACCATCAACGCGTCTCCCGCCTACGGTGCGGTGTTCTTGCTGGGCATCTACGAGAACGCCGGCTGGACCGGAAACGTCGATCCCGCGGACCCCAGGCCGAGAGAATTCGTCGTCGATTATTTCCGTGCCTACCGCAAAGCGGCGGACGCGCCGATCGTGAGCGGCGCCACCTACAAGATCCGGAACGTGGCAACGGGCAGGTACCTGGACTCCGAGGCGAACGGCGCGCTGATCGTCGCGGCCCCGAGTTCCTACGACGACCAGGACTGGGTCGTCACGCAGCAATCCTCCGGCGCGTGGACGATCAGGAACGCCAGAACAGGGAGGTATTACCTGGACAGCGACGCGACGAACAACGCCGTCATCTGGAACTCGGGTGAAATCATCGCCGATTCGCTCTGGGGATTCGAGTCGGCCCCTGGAGGCCACCGCCTGACCAACGGCCATGTCAGCCGCGACTACATGTACGCGACTTCGGCGGGCGAGGTGAAATGGAACACCGGCGCGACCGACGCCAGCACAGTCTGGGCCTTTGAGCCCAAGTAGAGGGCCGGCTCGGCTCGACCCGTGAAGGGGCGCGCGGCTGGCTGCGGACTGCCCGGTCGCATCGGGAACGCGAGAGGACACCCGGTGTGAGCCTGCGAACCCGGCCAGGGCCTGTGGGTGCCGAATATTGCGTCACAGGGTTTGATCTGGGGTTTGCTGTGTTCGCGGGCTCGGCTTTGGCAAGATCGCAGTGCGGCTCTGCGGCTGCTGTACTCGATCGTCGTACGGGTATTCGGCTGGATCGCGCTGCTTGCGCGATCACAGGCGTCCAAGGATGCGGAGATCTTGGTGTTGCGGCATCAGCTGGCTGTGCTCTGCCGCCAGGTGGCCGTGCCTCGGCCGTCGTGGGCGGACCGGGCCATCATTTCCGCGCTCGCGCGACTCCTGTCCCGACGCCGCCGATGTCACCTGTTCGTCACACCGCGGACGCTCCTGCGCTGGCACGCCGACCTGGGTCGGAAGGTGTCCCCGGCCACCGTGTGGGCGATCTTGAAGAAGGCCGGCGTCGATCCAGCTCCCCGGCGCAGCGGTCCGACCTGGGCCCAGTTCCTCAAGGCCCAGGCGTCCGGGATCTTGGCCTGCGACTTCTTCAACGTCGAGACGGTCATGCTCGCGCGACTGTACTGCTTCGCCGTGGTCGAGCACGCCACCCGCGGGTCCACGTGCTCGGTGTCACGGCGCGCCCCACCGCCGGCCGGGTAGCCCAGCAAGCCCGCCAACCTGATGCTCGACCTGGGCGATCGGATCAGCGACTTCCGATTCCTGATCAGAGACCGGGACAGCAAGTTCACCCGCTCTGTTCGATGAGGTGTTCACGACCGAGGGTATCCGCGTGCTGCTCACCGCACCTCAGGCTCCTCGGATGAACGCGGTCATGGGGCGGTGGGTCGGCAGCGTGCGCCGCGAGCTACTCGACCGGGTCCTCTTCCTGAACGAACGTCACCTGCGCAAGGTCCTCGCCGAGTACGAGACCCACTTCAACAGGCATCGTCCGCACCGAGCCCTGAAGCAGGCCAGCCCTCTGCGGGCGCTACCCGATCCAGTCGACACCGACATCGAGGTCTCCCGACGAGACCGGCTCGGCGGCCTCCTACACGAATACGCCCAGTTCGCATGAGGAGACACGATATCTGGCACCCACAGGCGGAGGCGGCTGCGAGCCAGTGCCGGGGAGTGCCTCATCCGGTCTGCCAGCGGCGGTTCGCGCGGGAGAGTGAGCGGGCGTCCGAGTAGCCGAGACGCCGCGCGAGGCTGTTGAGGCCGGCGGGCCGCATGCGGTGGTACTCCGATCGCCGTACACGATCGAGTTCTTCGCGCCAGGTGGTGCCGTGGGCGGCGAGCCGCCGTTGCAGGGTGCGAGGGCTGGTCGCGAGATGCGCGGCAACGGTCTCGATGGTGGGGCCTGTCATCAACGAGTCCCGTAAGAGCCGGCGGAACTCGTCCAGCCATGTGTTTCTCACCGGCAGGGGCGGAAGGTTCTCGGCCTGGTGGCGCAGGATCTTAGCCAGGAGCGAGTCGGCTCCGAGGAGGGGCAGCTCCAGGTCGGACTTGCGCATGGTGACGGTGTCGGCGGGAGCGTCGAAGTCCACCTGGCCGGTCTGGAAGAAGGTGTGGAACGCGGCGTGATGTCGCGGTGCGGGCTGCCGGAGGGCGACCCGCACCGGGTTGACGGGACGACCGGTGGCCGTGCGGGCGCGGCTGAAGGCGCCGGCGATCCCGAACTGCATGGCCAGGTCGGCGCCGCGCCCTTCGCCGGTGTTGAGATGGACGGTGAAGGAGATCTCTCGATCGGTCTCCTCGGCGGGTTCGAACCGCCAGTTGGTGCTGATGGTGGTCATGTAGCTGCCGGTGGCCGCCATGCCGTCCCAAAGTGTGGACGCGGTGATGAACAGGTAGTCGTAGAGGCCGAGCGCGCCGACCACGTAGCGTTCGGCGATCAACAGGGCGATGTCGTCACGTTCCGCACCGTGCTCGACGAGCTCCCATGCTCGCAGGTAGCGGTCGCCGGCGATTCTCGCGTGGTCGGTATGGAGCACCCACACGGGAATGCCGGCCTGTCGTGCTATCGGTTCGGGGTCCAGACCTGAACCGCTAATGATGAGCCTGGGAAGAAGAGCAAGATCCAACCCGTCCACAGGCTAAGCGTGGCAGCACGGTGGCGCGGATTACCACCCAGTTGACGTGATTTGTCCTATCCAGCTCCGGGTGCCGTCCTTGATCCTCTTCTTAATCGCGACACGGGGGAGTGAAAGGAACCTGATGCCCACCGCCAACACCGCCCCAGCCGATACCGTCACTTCGCGAACCGTACTCTGGGGACGGCTCGCGCTGGGCACGGTCGCCGGCGCCGTTCTGTTCACCGTCGCCTGGATCGTGCTCAGCTTCGTCAGCGACGGGTACACCATCGGCGGCGACCACATCGCGCCGTATTCCAACCTCACCCAGCCCATCAGCGGGCTCGGCATGGGCGACACCGCCCCGTACATGAACGCCGCGTTCGTCCTCAGCGGGCTGCTGTTCGGGGCCGGCTTCCTGGGCTTCTTCCGGGCCGTCGAGGGAGGACGCACGATCAGGCGCGTGCCGGCCTCGATCGGCCTCGGCCTCGTACCGATCGGCCTGGCGCTCATCGGGCTGTTCGATCTCGAATCGCCCGCCCTGCACTTCGCCGGCGTGACGCTGGCCTTCCAGCTACCGATCCTGACCTTCGTGGCCGTGGGCCTGTTCCTGCGAGATGTCTCCGGCCGGCGGCTGGCGAACCTGCTGCTCTACGTGGCCGCGCCGATCACGCTGATCCTCATGGCGGTCTACTTCAGCACCTTCGACGAGGCGACCACCGCCGGCAACGACGGCATCGCCGGCCTGACCCAGCGCCTGTGGCTCACCTGGGTCCTGGCCTGGTACGCCGTCCTCGGATGGACCGCCCACCGTAGTACCCATCGGTGACATCCCGTCGTCCCCGGCGTGCTGAGAACTTCTGGGATGTTCTTCGCGTCCTACGTGTCATGCTGAAGATCGCTACTGCGGCCATCGCCGGATCCGGCATCTTCATCTGTTCGTCCGCCTGTGCCGTGACAGCCGCCGTCTCCCAGGAGTCGTGTACGTTCACCTGGTCCAACGTCCAAGACCGTGACGTGCTCACCACGGTCTCCGAGGCGAGGACGCTGGCAAAGGGCGAGAAGCGGGTCCCGTCCATGAGGGTGGTGAAGTCGGGCGTCGCGCAGGTCACCGGGTGAAGCTCGACAGGCCGCACACGGCGATCGCGTCGCTGCGTACGCGGGTCGGCCATGCGTTGGTGCCGATCGGCCGGACGTACCCGTCCAAGGTCCTTCGCGGTGAGACCTCTTTCGGTGGCGCGGGACAGGAGCAGGACCTCGGCGCACCTGTCTCCGGCTGCGCCGAAGCCGCTACCGCGCTGTCCGAACGCGGCAGGCGCCGCAGGCCGCAGACAGGGGAACAGTTCAGTGGGGATCGCTGGACGTCCGGTCGCGTTCGGGTGCGTCCAGCGTTGGCTGACCATCCGGCGGTGCCAGGACAACAAGGTGCCCGGTGTCACGATTCGATGGCGGCGAAGCCGCGCGGGTGGCAGTCGCGCCAGTGCGGCCGGCAGCGCCCGGTCGGCCCGGTCCGGTCGTGGTCGGGAGACTTGACGACGCAGGACGGCGACTTCATGACGCAGCGCCAAGATCTCCACGTCCTTGGAGGTGTCGTCCCGCGTGAGTAGCGTCAACCAGCCGAACAACCGGACCATCAGCAGATACAGCAGGCGTAGAAAAACGAGTGCCGAGGATAGAAGGCCAGGCCAGATGCCATGGACGAGTTTGGCACGGCACAAGGGCTGGTCGGACCGGTGAGAGGACCTTCACGGCCACGGGCTTCCGGCGACCTTGAGCTTCGAATGGAGGGCTCCTCCGGCCCGAGCGGTCGGCTGCGTGCAGAAGAAGGGGAGCGTTCTCAAGTTGTGCGACTACTCTCAGGTGTAATAGGGCTACTTTTGGTGATGGCATGGGTTGACGGAGGGGGTGCCGGTGCTGCAGGTGTACTGGGACGTTGGCGTGCGCGTTGTTGATGTCCCCGTCCGCGTGGGCGTCCACGGGGCCGTGGTCCTGGTCCCAGCGTGAGGAGGTTGCGGCCGCCGTAGCCACAGTTACGGTGCTTCCTGGCACCTTGCTCACCGGGCCGATGGCCGCCGTCGGCGGAGACGGAGCAGTCGAGGGAAGCCTGTCGAAGTGGGGTTGGCCCTCAAGCCGGCCAGGCGCCCTATGACCTGCGGCGTGGAGAACATGTCCAGCTCATCCACGTGTCCGGTCGCAGGAGCGGCCCTGAGGAGGCCACGGTTGTCGTGGAGGACGCGCTGGTCGACAGCGTGAGTTACTCGGCAGGTTCGGCGGGCCTGGCAACCGTCGTCGTCGACGGCGTCGTCGCTCCCACGGTCGCGTCCTATGCGGTTAACGGGGAGATAGCCGTCGCCGTTGTACGCGCACAAGGCTGACCTGCCGGTGCAGTCTCGTCAGGTGGTATCGATGCGGCTCTGAAGGCGTGGCTTGAGTGGACGGTCGCAACGATGGTGGCTAGGGTGAGGGCCCGATCGTGCTCGGTGCGTGCTCGTACGCTCTATCACGTGCCGTCAGGATCTGGCTCCGCCTGACACACATAACGTGCTGAGGTGGCACGAACCATCACCCGAGGACACGGTGCGGCCCTACTTCTAATTCGATGGCCTGCGTGCTCGTAAATCCGATGACTGCGACTTCGAGACGAGTCGAGATGACGCTTGATCTAGTATTTATGTTCGTTCGTGCTGATCGCCAACGCTTGACTTATCGACAGCGCCGCGATGCTAATGCCTTGCTCAATATGTACCGAACGCGGCGTCTCACGCTTCGGTGGCGCCAGCGTAGGAAGTCTTGTGCCATCGACTGTGCACTCCGATGGTCGCGCCGTTCATGCGCGGCATCCGGATGCCGGTGATCGCGATCTTGATGCCAGCTTATTGCTCCCGCGCGATCCGCTGATCGCCTTCGAGTGTGAACAGCCCGAGCGGCGGCTCATCCAGGCCCACGAGCGGACCGGCCTCCCGCCAGCCCAGGCGGTGATACAGCCGGGCGGCGGGTGCTTGCGAAGAGGTGATCAGCCAGGCCTTGGGCCAGCCGGCGACGGCCTGGGACAGCAACGCGGAGGCGATTCCTTTCCCGCGGACCTCGGGGTGGACGAACAGGTCGACGACCTCGAAGGAGCCCGAGGTCATCCTGGAGACGGCGGGTGCACCGAAGGAGCTCTTGAGCAGGTCGTAGATCCGGCTGCCCGACAGATCGGCGGGGGTCGGCCAGCCATAGCAGATGCCGAGCAACCGCCCGTCGCGATCGCGTTCGACCCACGCCCTGAAGAAGGGATGTTCCAGGGCTTCCGCCAGGCGATCGGCGTAGGCGTCGAGTTGCTCGGGAGTCTCCGACCAGGGTGGGTCGGCGTAGCAGCGGCGGTACAGGGCGATGATTTCAGTGGGATTGAGCCGTGTCATGAATGCGCCGCCTTCTGGAGCCGCGTGATGGGCACGATGGTCAGCGTGGCCGCTGCGGCGAGGAGGATGAAGGCGAGGCGGAAATCGGCCGTGGCGTCGCGCAGGATGCCCACGAGCATGGGGGCCAGGGCGGCGAAGCCGAGCGCGGTCAGCGCGGCCGTCAGCGCGAGCCCCACGCGCAGGTCGCGCTGTTCGCCGAGCACGGCAGGGACGGCCAGCATCGCGACCACCTGGATGCCGATCATCACGGTGAGCAACGTCCCGGCTCCGGCTCCGGGCCCGTTCTCCTGAAGCAGGGGCACGATCCAGGCCAGTTCACAGTAGTACAGGGCGGAGTTGACCGCCGATAGCGCGGTCACCCGCCAGGCCACCCCGCTACGCCAGGGCAGCCCCGTGGTGAGTGGCCCCGCGGGGGCCGCCACCCGGTCCAGGGCCAGGGAACGCCGGGATGCCGCCCACGCCATCGCCCCGGCCAGCGCGAGCACCGACCAGGAGGCCAGCGCCCCCGGCCAGGAGCCGAGGAAGCCGGCCAGCGGTGCGCTGACTCCGGCCGCGACGGCGCCGCCCGCGCCGAGCCCGGCGGTGTAGATACCGGTGGCCAGGCCGGCCTGGTCGGCGAAGCGGCTCTTGACGACGGCGGGCAGCAGCGTCTGAGCGATGGCGATGCCGGCCCCGACGACCGCCGCGCAGCTCAGTTGCAGCCAGGTGGATCCCCCGGCGAGGCGGGCGGCGGTGGCCACGGCGATGACGACCAGGCCGAGCAGGACCCCGCGATGGAGCCCTAACCGGCGGCCCGCCACGGCGGCCAACGGCGCGCACAACCCCATGGCCAGCGTGGGAACGGTCGTCAGCAGCGCCACGCCGGTCGCGGTCAGATCCAGGTCGGCGCGGATGCGGTCCACCAGCGGCGAGACCGCGGCGATCGCCGGCCGCAGGTTGGCCGCCGCCACGAACATCGCCAGCCCTGCCGCGCCGAGCACCTGCTTGTCGGGTGGCGAAGAGGTCAACATCATGGACACTCCAATGATCTCGGACAATCTCTATCCGAGTTGTACCACAACTCGGATAATAAACATCCGAGTTGGGTAGGCTGGTGACCATGAAGTTGTCCAACGGGGTGGAGTGGGCGCTGCACAGCTGCGTCACCCTCAGCCAGAGCCGCGAGCCCGTCCCCGCGGCCAGGCTCGCCGAGCTGCACGGCACCCCTCCCGCCTACCTGGCCAAGCACCTGCAGGCGCTGTCGCGCGCGGGCATCGTGCACTCCACGGCCGGGCAAGTGGGCGGATATGAGCTGACTCGGCCCGCCGCCCAGATCTCGGCGCTGGAGGTGGTACGGGCCATCGACGGCGGCGAGCCCGCCTACCGGTGCACCGAGATCCGGCAGCGAGGCCCGCTCGCCCTCCCGGCCGAGCGATGCGAGCGGCCGTGCGCGATCGCGCGCGCCATGGCCGCGGCCGAGGAGGCCTGGGCGGACGCCTTGCGCCAGGTCACGATCGCCGACCTCGCCGCCCGCATCGACGCCGACAGCGAGGGTACGGCGATGGCCGCTGTCAGCCGATGGCTGGCCGCCACACGATAGGAATCCGGCAGACAATGGACGCCACTTCCTCCACCGTGCTCGGACCGGCGTGATCGCCGCGGACAAGGTCGGCTCCCTCGGCACGACCGCCGCACGCGACGCGCGCGGCGCCCAGACCGTCGTCGAGGCAGTCGAACGGCGTCACCGAGGCGCCTGCTCAAGGTTCACGCGTGGCCGTGTTCCCAGGCCCAGGCGGCGATGCCCACGCGGTTGCGCACCCCGAGCTTGCGCTGGACGTTGGCCACGTGGGTCTTGGCGGTGCCGGCCGAGATGAACAGCTCGGCGCCGATCTCGGGGTTGGACTTGCCTGCGGCGACCAGTTTGACGATCTCCAGCTCGCGGTCGCTCAGGGGCTGTTCGCCCGGCGCGCCGGTGCGGGTGGGTGATGGGGTGAGGTGGCGCAGCAGGCGTACGGTCACCGAGGGGCTGATCAAGGCATCGCCTGCGGCCGCCGCTCTGATGCCCTCCACGAGGAGCACCGGCCCCGCGTGTTTGAGCAGGAAGCCGCAGGCTCCTGCGCGGAGCGCGGCGTGCACGTACTCGTCGAGGTCGTAGGTGGTCACGACGATCACTCGCATCGGCGCCGCCGCCTCGGGGCCGGCCAGGCGCCGGGTGAGTTCGAGCCCGTCCATGCGCGGCATGCGGATGTCGGCGACGACCACGTCCGGCCGGAGCTCGCGGGCGAGGCCGAGCGCGGTCACGCCGTCCGGCGCCTCGCCCGCCACTTCCAGGTCCGGCTGGACATCGAGAATGGTGCGGAAGCTGCGCCGGATGGCCGGCTGGTCGTCGGCGATCAGAACCCGGATGGTCATGGGAACACCGCCTTCACGACCCAGCCGCCGCCGGCGCCGCGGCCAGAGGTGAACTCGCCGCCCAGTGCCTGCACCCGCTCGGCCAGCCCGGCCAGGCCGACGCCGGTGCGTCCGGCGGACGGCAGGCGCGGCGGGGCCTGGTCGCGCGCATGGTCGGCCACGGTCACGACGACTGTCCCCGTCTCGTCGGTTACCTGGATGGCCACGCTGGACCCGGCCGGCGCGTGCTTTCTGACGTTGGTGAGCGCTTCGACGACGATGCGGTAGATCGTGGTCGCGACCTCGCGCGGCACCGGGCCGGAGGGCTCGACACGCAGCTCGGTGCCGGGGAACCCCGCGTCGGCGAAACGCCGTACCAGCTCGGGCAGGCCGTCGAGCCCGGGCAGCGGCTCGGCGGAGGCGCTCTCGCCCTCCAGTTCGCGCAGCATCCGCACGGTCCGGTCCATCGACGCCAGCGCCCGCGCGCCGTCCTCCTCGATCGCCCGCAGTGCGGCCGCGGCCTCGGCCGGATCGCGGTCGAGCAGGATCTGCGCCGCCTGGGCCTGGATGACCATGGCGCTGACGTCGTGGGCGACGAAGTCGTGCAGGTCGCGGGCGAGCTGCAGGCGCTGGGTGCGGCGGGCTTGCCTGACCGCGTCGATTCGGCGCCGGTCGAGGGTGCGGAGATAGGCGCCGAGGCCGATCGCGCCTCCCGTGCCGACAGACCAGAAGAGGGTGAGGGCGACCGCGTCGAGGCCTGAGGGCGGCGGCTGAGTGATCTGCAACGCCAGCAGCGCCTCGGAGATCGCCGCCACCCCCACCGCAGGGACTGCCTGCCGCGCGGCGGCCCAGCGCACGGTCAGCGTGATGAGCGTGAGCACGGCGACCGTGTGGACGTAGGTCGACGGGCCGCCGGCGATGCCGGGATCGGCAAGCCAGGCGAGCGTGCACGTCGCGCCGGCCACACCGGTGGCCGCCGTGATCGCCGCGAGGCGGGGGCGCGCCCTCGGCCACCAGACAAGCGACATGGCCGCGGCCGTGAGCATCGCGGGCACGACGACGAGCGGGCTGGGGAGCGGCCGGAGCGCGAGTGCGAGCGCGAACGCACCGGCTGCCACCAGCCCGCCTGCAAGGAACCTCATGGCGGCACCTTAGGGCAGCGGCCCGCGCCGGCGAATCGGCCGATCGGCAGATGTCTTCCTGCCCGCGTGAGCGCAGTCTGGGTCCCGACCCTAGAAATCAGGAGGCGACGATGACGATCAATCTGCTGCACAAGGCTCCGGCCGCCAGCGACACCGAACAGCCCGTCCCCCGCTGGGCGATGCGTGCCGCCTACGCGCTTCCCTGGCTGCTGCTGCCTTCGTGCCTGTGGAGGTTGCCGTTCGCCTTTCACTTCGAGATGGGTCAGCTCGACGACGCGCCTGTGTCGCCGTTGTGGATCACCATCCCGTACGTGTTCGGGCTCAGTGTGCTCACGGAATTGGCGGCGCTGCTCAGCATCGGTCTGGTGCGCCGGTGGGGCGAGGTGGTCCCGAGTTGGATCCCGGTCATCGGCGGCCGCCGCGTGCCACCGATGGCGGCGGTCGTTCCTGCCGTGACCGGTGGACTGGTGCTGAGCGCGGTCTCGGTGTGGATGGTGCTCACCTGGCTCGGCTTCTCCGAGCGTATGGCGTACGAGAACGGCTGGTGGCAGGCGCTGGCCATGGTCTGCATCACCCCGCTCGCGCTGTGGGGCCCGACCGTGCTCGCCCTGGCCTACGCCTACCACCGGCGCCGCCGCCACGCCTGAAGATTCCGTGCGATCGATGTCGTCATCAGCGCCTTGCTGAGCCGCTTCAGCCGGAGGGCATCAGGTCGCGGCGGCGCAGCAACGCCAGCCCCGCCGCGCCCAGGGTGACGGACAGCACGGTCAGCCCCAGCAGGGGCGCCACCGGTGAGGAGGAGCCGCCCAGCAACATCGCCGGCACGTGCACGAACGGCGAGAGGTCCAGGACGATCCCTGTGGCCAGCTTGAACTCCGCCAGCAGATCCACGACCAGGAAGAGGCCGAGCGCGGTCCAGCTCACGGCGGTCGCCAGCCGTGGCATCAGGCCGAACAGCAGGGTGGCGAGCCCGGCCACGGTCCAGACCGCGGGCAGGTAGGCCAGCGTGGCCCCGGTGACGCGGGCCACGTCGCCGTCGTAGGTGAGCCCCGCCGCCGCCCCCAGCGCGGTCAGCAGCAGAACCGGGCTCAGGAAGGCGAACAGCAGGTGGCTCAGTGCCCAGCGCAGCCGGCCGATGGGGGTGGACAGCAGCAGCTCGGCCCGGCCCGCCGCCTCCTCGCCGCGGGCGCGCAGCGCCGACACCAGCGCCGCCCCGGCGACGAGCTGGCTGAGCACGTACATCACGAAGGTGAAGAACACATCCGAGATCGGTGCGCCGGCGCCGCCGATGGTCGCGGCCAGCTGCTGGAACTGCGGGGTGTCCAACTGGGCGTCCAGCCCGCGGGCCGCCACGCCGAGCAGGGCGCCGAGCGCACCGAAACCGATCGCGAAGCCCGCGAGTGTGCTCCGGTGCAGCCGGGCGGTCAGGCCGAACGCGCCCGGCAGCGTCCCGGTGGCGGGTCCGGGGCGGGCGGGGATCAGGCCGCCGGCCACGTCACGGCACGTGGACAGGGCGAACGCGACCGCCGCCAGGGCGGCGACGAACACCGCGATCAGCCCCAGCACCCACCATCGGTCGTCGGCGTAGGGTCTGGTCAGCCGGACCCAGCCGAACGGCGACAGCCAGGCCAGCCAGCCGGCACCGCCGGTGTCGGCCAGCGAGCGCAGTGCGAACAGCAGGCCGCCGATGGCGATCGCGATGCCGCGCGCCGTGCCGGATGACGCGGTGAGCTGCGCGGTGATGGCTGCGACGGCTGCGAACGCCCAGCCCCCCGCGGCGGTGGACAGGCCGAACAGCAGCGAAGATCCCGCGGGCAGGCCGCTCGTGACCAGGGCGGGTACGGACAGCAGACCCAGCAGCAGGTTGGCGGCCAGCACGACCGTGAGTGCGGCGGCCAGCGGGGCGTGACGGCCGATGACGCCCGAGGACAGCAGCTCGCGCCGGCCGGTCTCTTCCTCGAGCCGGGTGTGCCTGATCACCAGCAGGATGCTGATCAGCCCGCCGATCAGCGCGAGGGAGGAGCCGAGCGTCCAGGCGGTCAGACCGCCGACGCTCGCGTCGTGGATGGGGCCTCGCATGGCCAGCTGCGCGGGATTGCTCGCCGAAGCCGCCGCGAAGGCGTCGCGGGCGGCCTGATCGGCGTACAGGTCTGTGGTGGCAGAGGCGATGCTCGCCGGCAGCAGCGCCGTGATCGCGATCCACACCGGCAGCAGCACCCGATCCCGGCGCAGGATGAGCCGGATCTGGGTCCAGGTGCCGGTCATCTGGCGGCTCCCTCGTAGTGGCGCAGGAACAGCTCCTCCAGCGTCGGCGGCTGCGTGACCAAGGTGCGTACGCCCGCCGCGGCCAGCTCGGCGAGCACCGCGGTGAGCGCGTCAGCGTCCACCTGGCAGCGCAGCCGCGCGCCGTCCATGGTCACGTCGTGTACGCCGGGCAGGGCGGCCAGGCCCGGGGCGGGCCCGATCAGCTCGGCCGTCACCGAGGTGCGGGTGAGGTGGCGCAGGTCGGCCAGGCTGCCGGTCTCGACGGTACGGCCGGCGCGGATGATGCTGACGCGGTCGCACAGCGTCTCCACCTCCGACAGGATGTGGCTGGACAGCAGCACGGTGCGGCCGTCGCGCTTCTCCTGCATGACGCACTCGTTGAAGACCGCCTCCATCAGCGGGTCGAGGCCCGAGGTCGGCTCGTCCAAGACCAGCAGTTCGACATCGGAGGCGAAGGCGGCCACGAGCGCGACCTTCTGCCGGTTGCCCTTGGAGTAGGTGCGGCACTTCTTGCGCGGGTCGAGCTCGAAGCGTTCGAGCAGGTCGGCGCGGCGTCCGGGGTCGAGGCCGCCGCGTACCCTGCCGAGCAGGTCGATGACCTCGCCGCCGGTCAGCGAGGGCCACAGGGTGACGTCGCCGGGCACGTAGGCGAGCCTCCGGTGCAGTTGCGTGGCGTCGTGCCAGGGATCGCCGCCGAGTAACGTGATCCGGCCGCCGTCGGCGCGCATCTGACCCAGCAGGATACGGATCGTGGTGGTCTTGCCCGCGCCGTTGGGGCCGAGGAAGCCGTGCACCTCGCCGGTTGCGACGGTGAGGTCGAGCTCGTCCAGTGCCCTGGTCCGGCCGAAGGTCTTGACCAGGCCGTCGGCGTGCACCGCGGCGGTCATTGTTGTCCCTCGACTTTCTCCAGGCCCGTCCGCGCCTGGTCGAACAGCTCGCGGCCGAGGAATTCCGGTCTGATCAGGTCGAGCTGGGCCTTGCCGACGCGCAGCGCGCCCTGCTGGGCGTAGAGGTCCGTGCCGAGGGCGCGGGAGACGTGCTCGTGCAGCACCGTGATGCCCAGCTTCATCGCCGTCAGTACGGTCGCGCGGGCGCGGTGGTCGGCCTCGGAGTGCTCGCCGCGGGCGAGGTGCCCCTCCGTCACGCTGACGAGTTCGTCGAACATGGCGGCGGCCGCGGGCGAGCCGTCCACGAGCGCGCGACCGAGGTACTTCATCAGGGGCGGCGCGGTGCGGTGAACGTTCTCGATGAACTCGGGCTTGGCCAGGTTGCGGTCGGTGACGCCTACGTTGACCTGCTCACGCATGTAGCTGAGGACGTACTCGTCACAAGCCTGTCTCAGCGCTTCCTTGGTGCCGAAGTGGTGCTGCACCAGGCCTGGCGAGACTCTGGCGGTCTCGGCGATCCCGCGGATCGTGGTGGCCTTGACCCCTTGCTCGGCGAACAACGCCATCGCGGCGTCGCGGATGCGGGCGCGCGTGGTCAGGTCTTCTTCCGATATTGGTCGCACGTACAAGAGTCTATACAGATGTATTGGTTGTCGTGCAACTGTTCAACGCATCGCATCGCATCCACCGCCACGCGCTTGGTGCACCGGTTCGGCGGCGACGTCGTACTCTGGTCCGGCTCTGGCCGTGAGCCGCCACCCGGAGTTGGACGGCGTCCCCGGCAGCCCGCCCGCTGAAGCTCCCCGGCCCCTACGCCCCCGGCAGGGCCCCGGCCTTCCGCCTGCTCCCTGATCGACCGACGATGCCCAGCCCTGGTCGCCCGCGCGGGTGACGAGCGAAGCCGGGGAGGTTCCCGTGTTCACTGGTTGATCGCTCCTCTCCGTCTCGCTCGCCGCCCTGCTGGACACGGCGCCAGTTGCTCGTATGTTGATTCGCGAGGGCGCTGGTCAGACTTGTTCGAAGTGAAACGCCTTGATGAAGCAGTCGCGGGGCTGGGCGACCGCGAAGAGGATGCAGTCCACGAGCGAGTGCGCGGTGAGGGCGTCCTTGGAACCGCGCGGGGTGGTGTCCGGCTCCTCGGAGAGCGGATCGGGGCTGTCGAAATCGGGCGGGTAGAGCGATATCGCCCGGACTCCTTGTGGTCGCAGACGCTTGGAGAGGATCTCGGAGAACCCTGCCTGGGCGCTCTTGGTTGCGTAGAAGCCGTCGTGCGCGTCCGAGCGGTGATGGCCGGCCGTTCCGCAGGCGGAGACCATCGTCACCACGTCCGGCTTGTCCGAGTTGAGAAGGAGAGGCAGGAAGTGCTTCATGGTCAGGACAGTGCCGGTGGCGCCGGATGAGATGGTGGCGACGATATCGGCGTCGGAGGCTGGCTGGAGGTCTGGCCCATGGAGAAGGCGGGAACCGTTGTTGATCAGGATGCCGACGTGGCCGGTGTGCCGGGCAACGCCGGCAGCGAAGTCGCGGATTGAGGCGGGGTCTGTCAGCTCGCAGGCAAAGGCGTGGACCTGCTGATGGCCACGATCGCGAATCTCATCGCGGACCCGCTCGGCGGCGGCGAGACTCTGTGCGGAGAGGGAGGCCTCCCGAAGTCGCGGCCCGCAGCGGTGGTGGCGACGCGATGGCCGTCGAATCTCATGGTGTCACTCCTCATGGTTCGGTCGCGAGAGTGAACGGTGCAGAGGAGCGATCCTGCTGGGCCGGATCCCCGCGCCGGTTCCTGTGCGGCCGGACAAGTTGAGCGACGAAGCAGGCGGTCCACAAGACCGTCAGGATCCCGGCGCCGAGGGCGGCGGGGATGACAGCGGCGGGCGGCGGCACCCTACGGCCACGCAGCCCGGGAACCCAGCGTGGAAATCGCTCGCCCCAGGTGGCGACCAGCCCGAACGCAGTAAACGCCACCAGCTCCGACAGAACCGACAGGAAGACGATGTAGGCTCGCTCGCCCACCCCCATCCCGTCGCTGAACGCGGCCGGGAGTCGCCAGAGGCTGGACGGCAGTACGGCGACCGGGATGGCATAGACGGCGATTCGTGCCCAGCGGGGAACCCCGGTCACCGGGGCATGCGCGGCCCTCCACGCGCGACGCAGCCGCCCGATGGTCGCCGGCGAACCAAGCGGAGTAGCCCCGGTTGATCCTTGTGGTCCGGCGGTCACCGTGGGCGATGGCGCCGTACGGACCGTCTGATCAGTTGTCGTCATGCCGCTCACGCTAGAAACGCTGACGCCGGGGCGCGTGCTGGTGTTGTGGGCGGCGTGCCTGCCCGCCTCAGTGCTGCTCGCCATGACGCCCGTGATGCCGGCGTCTGGAGATGGCCGCGCTGTCGGAACTGCTTGACGTCGACGTGCCCAAGCGGGCCGACCGCGTCTACCTGGTGGCCCTGACCAGCCTGCACCTGTACGGCGGCGCCACGCTCAGCGCGGGCCTGCTGGCGCTGTCTCCCGGACTGATCCCGCTCGGCGGACTGACGCATGAGGGGCCCGGTGAGCCGGTCGAGGCACTCCTGCTCGCCGCCACCGTACTGGCCGCGATGGTCTCCGCCGGATTCGGCCAGCGCTGGGCAGCGCGCCGGCTGCTGCGCAGCGAGCCGTCACGGGTGATCGACGAACTCGGCCGCCGCCAGACCCCTGCCCTAGGGAACTGCACGACTCCGTCGGCCACGCCCTGAGCGTCGTCCTCGTGCAGGCCATGGCCGCCCAGGCGGCGCCGCGGCGGACCGAGCCCACGCTCGCCGCACAGTCGCTCGATCAGCTGACGGCCACCGCCCGCCACGCCCAGCAGGACCTCGACGTGCTGCTGAGCGTGCTCGACGACGGCATCACCACCGGGAGCCACACGCTGGAGGCGCTCGACACGCTCACCCGCGGCCTCGACGTGCACGCGAGCGTCGGGCACCTCGACAAGATCCCGGCCCCCGACCTCGCGCGCGGCCTTCGCCATCGCACGGGAGGCGCTCACCAACGCCCTGCGTCACGGGCGCGGCCCGGTCACGCTTGACGTGGCCGTCGGCACCGACCTGGTCCTGATGGACAATGCGACCGCAGGCAGCTCCGGTAGGCAGGGGGGGGGCGGTCTGACCGGCATGCGCATGCGGGCCGGCCTGGCCGGCGGGACGTGCACCTGGGAGGAGACGGGCGGGACGTGGCGCGTACAGGCGAGGCTGCCGCTGTGATCCGGGTCGTCCTGGCCGACGACGAGAAACTGATCCTCGACCGTGGATCCGAGAGGCCGTGTCGATCACCAGGGTGGGTTGTGCAAGGGCGGGCGGAGGGGAGCCTGTACGAAGTTCCTGATCGCCTGGGTGACCGGCGGTCGGGTGCGCGGTGGTGCCGAGCACGCGGACGGGTCCGGTGGCGTGCTCGATGATGGCCGGGATGTACTGGCGTTGCCCGTCCAGGGTGATGGTCTCGATGAAGTCGCAGGCCAGGAGGGTGTCGGTGTGCGAGCGCGGGAAGTCGGCGGGACGCTCGCTCGGGCGCCGGATCAAGGCCGGCCTGTTCGAGGATCTCCACACCGTGGACGGCGCGACCTTGATACCGAGCGTGGTGAGCTTGCCGGTAGCCCCAGCCGGGGTTCTCTCGAACCAGGCGCAGAATGTGGGCGCGGATGGAGTGGACTGTGGATGGGCGGCGCCTGGGCCGCTTCGGCCGGCAGATACGAGCGTGACGTTGCCTCGTCAGATCGCGGTGCCGGTGCGGGACGGTGATCTGGTGGCGCAGGGCGAGAGTCTCGACGCCCTTGTCCCGAGCGCCGATGGGCGGCAACCGTAGCGCGGCGAAGGCATACATGGCCCATGACCTGGGTGGATGTCATTGCTGGCGGACGCAAGGTCGGATCTTGTCGTCAACGTAACAGCCGTATCAGGCTTTGACCAGATACAGGCGGAAGTTCTGACTCTTTCGCCGCTACTTGTTGACATTTCGCTGAAAATGGCGCGTACTTCGATCGAAAGTCGATCTAACTTCCCCTCTACGACACCACCGATCACGACGCGGCCGGTCCAGCCCTAGACCCGCATCGCGCGCGAAGGCAGCGTCCCGAGCACCCGCAAGACACCCTCACGCAAGCGTCATCGATTGGGGAACCATGACCGAGGTAGGCAGAGGCGTGGCGGAAAGCCTGCTCTCCCGGCGTGCCTTCACCACGTCCGCGGCGGCTGCCGCGTTGGCGCCGTTGGTCGCAGCGAATCAGACGGCCGCGTCGACCCAGGCCGGCACGACCATGGGCGCGGTCCGCCGCATCACCCTGTACGCCGAGCGGCTGGAGAACGGCCAGCTGGGCTACGGCCTGGAGCCGGGCATGGCCACGATTCCCGGGCCGCTCATCGAGATGGTCGAGGGCGACACGCTCGAGATCGAGATGGTCAACAACCTGGACGTGACGGCGAGCCTGCACGTCCACGGGGTGGACTACGACGTGGCCAGCGACGGTACGAGGCTGAACGAGAGCGTGGTCGAGCCAGGCGGCCGGCGCACCTACATCTGGCGCACCCACGCGCAGGGCAGGCGCGCGGGCGGTGCCGGCATCGAGCCTGGCAGCGCGGGCTACTGGCACTACCACGACCACGTGGTGGGGACCGATCACGGCACGGGCGGCATTCGTCAAGGGCTGTACGGCCCGCTGGTGGTCCGGCGGAAGAAGGACGTCAGGCCGGACAAGACGTTCACCGTCGTCTTCAACGACATGATGATCAACAATCGTCCCGGGCACGACGCGCCGGAGTTCGTCGCCAAGGTCGGTGAGCGGGTGGAGTGGATCGTGATCACCCACGGCGAGTTCTATCACACGTTCCACATTCACGGGCACCGCTGGGCCGACAACCGCACCGGCATGCTGGAGAGCCTTGAGGACCAGAGCCGGATCATCGACACCAAGATCACCGGGCCCGCCGAGTCGTTCGGCTTCCAGCTGATCGCGGGCGAGCGCGTCGGCCCGGGGGCGTGGATGTACCACTGCCACGTCCAGAGCCACTCCGACATGGGGATGGCCGGCATTTTCACGGTGACGGACGCGGCCGGGAACGTGCCGGGCCGACCGGGCGGCGATCACCCGGGCGGCGACCACACGGGCCACTGACGGCCGCGCGGCCCCGGGCGCCCCCGAGACCGGAACGCCGTACGAGCACAGCCCTACGCAGACGTCGACAACCCCGGACCGCGGCCGACCCCCGAACTCGCCCGCGAATGGTCCCGAACCACCCTCGATCCCAAGGAGCAATGATGGGTCGAAAAGGCCATTTACCGTCCCGATCATCCGCCTGGCGACGCGTACTGATCACGATGTCGAGTGCCGTCCTGGTGCTCGGACTGGCGACCCCGCCCGCCGTGCCGGCCCAGGCGCAGGCCCCCGCCCCGGCCGCCAAGAAGGCCGCCGTCAACGTGCTGGTCTTCAGCGGTCAGGCCGCTCAGCAGGACGACCCGGTGCGGGCGGCCGCGACGGCGATCAGGGAACTGAGCAAGAAGAACGGGTTCTCCGTTGAGGAGGCCCAGGATCCGGCGGTCTTCACCGCCGGCAACCTGGCGCGGTTCCGCGGCGTGGTGTTCCTGTCCGCCAAGGGTGTGAGCTTGGACGAAGCGCAGCTCGCCGCCTTCCAGGCGTTCATCAGGGGCGGCGGCGGGTTCGTCGGCATCCGGGACGCCGCCCGCGCGCAGGTGGACTCGGCCTGGTTCACCGAGCTGATCGGCACCCGTCCCGTCGGCGCCCTCCCCATCGCGGAGAAGGTGGTGGAGACCGCGGCGAGCGCGGAGAACCCGCCGAACGAGACCAAGGACAAGGTTTTCGACGGGGACAACGACACCAAATGGCTGGCCCGGACGCCGACCGCGTGGGTGCAGGGCAAGCTGGACAAGCCCGTCGCGGTGGCGCACTACGCGCTGACGTCGGCCAACGACTCCGCCGGCCGGGATCCGAAGGACTGGGCCCTCCAGGGTTCGCAGAACGGGACGACCTGGACGGATCTCGACAAGCGCAGCGGGGAGACCTTCCCTCAGCGGTTCCAGAGCAAGGAGTACAAGTTCGAGAACACCACGGCGTACCAGTACTACCGGCTCGACATCACCGCGAACAGCGGTGAGCCCCTGACCCAGCTCGCCGAGCTGCGGCTGTTCGGCCCCGACTCCGCGCCGCCCCCCGCGCCGAAGGAGCAGAAGGCCGTCGTGGACATCGTCGACCGCCGGCATCCGGCGAACGAAGGGCTTCCGCTCACCCTGTCACGGACCGACAAGTGGCTGAGCTGGAATCCCAATCCGGTGGGCAAGGTCCACACGATCGCGCAGGTCGAGGAGTGGACCTACAACCCGAGCATGAACGGCAACGGCCCGTTCCATCCGGTCTCCTGGTGCCGCGACTACGACGGCGGCCGGTCCTTCTACACCGGCATGGGCGGCACCGCGGCGAGCTACACCAGCGACAAGCAGTTCCGCACGCACCTCGCGGGCGCCATCCGGTGGGCGACCGGCATCGTCCGGGGCGACTGCCAGGCGACCATCGCGGCCAACTACACCGTCGAACGGCTGACCGCGCCGAACACGCAGGGCCAGCTCGACCAGATCGGCGAGCCGCACGGCCTGACCATCGCGCCGAACGGCAAGGTGTTCTACATCGGCAAGGCGGCCTGCGCCACCGGCCCCATCCCCGACTGGAACGACCCGAAGGTGGGCCTCGGCTGCGGCACCATCCACCAGTGGGACCCGCGGACCAAGCAGGTCAAGCTGCTGACCACGCTGCCCGTCATGGGCAACCGCGGCAGCGGCGACGAGCTGGTCAAGAACGAGGAGGGCCTGGTCGGCATCACCCTCGACCCGGACTTCGCGGAGAACGGCTGGATCTACGTGTACTGGATGCCGCACGCGTCGATCGACCGGGACAGGCGCATCGGCAAGCGGACGGTCTCCCGGTTCGACTACGACTCGCGTACCCAGACGATCGACCAGAGCAGCCGCAAGGACCTCCTGCAGTGGGACACCCAGATCCACAGCTGCTGTCACGCGGGCGGAGGCATGACCTTCGACGAGGACGGCAACCTCTACATCGGCACCGGTGACAGCAACTCCTCCGGGGGATCCGGCGGTTACTCCGGGAACAACTGGACCCAGGACTACAAGGGCACCTCGTTCCAGGACGCCCGCCGTACCTCCGGCAACACCAACGACCTCAACGGCAAGATCCTCCGCATCCACCCGGAGCCCGACGGCACGTACACGATCCCCAAGGGCAACCTGTTCACCGGCGAGGAAGAGGGCGGCGGCAAGACCCGCGCGGAGATCTGGGTGATGGGCGTCCGCAACATCGCGCGGTTGCAGTGGGACAAGGAGAACGACTGGATCACGGCCGGCTGGGTCGGCCCCGACGCCACCGGCCCGAGCGAGACGTGGGGACCGGCGAAGTACGAGACCGTGACGGTCCTCACCTCCGCCGGCAACCAGGGCTGGCCGTACTGCATGGGCAACAAGCAGCCTTACCGCGACCGCAGCAACAGCGACGCCACCCAGCCCGCCGAGTGGTACGACTGCGACAACCTGAAGAACACCTCGCCGCGCAACACCGGCCTCGTCGACATCCCGCCGGCGCGCGACAACATGATCTGGTACTCGCCGCAGGGCGGCGGCCCCGTCTACCCGAAGCGGCAGGACGGCAGCGGTGTCCCGACGTACAAGCAGGGCGAGGAGACCTTCACCATGCCCTACCTCAAGGGCGGCGGCCAGGCGGTCATGTCGGGCCCGACCTACCACCGCTCCCAGATCGACACCGGCAGCGGGGTCGCGTGGCCGGAATACTGGGACAACAAGTGGCTGATCGGTGACGAGGCCAACGGCAACAACCGCATAGCCGTGACCGTCGACCCGGAGACCGCCCGGGACGCGGGCCGGCCGGCGTTCGCCGAGGACCTGCGGCACATCATCCCGGGTGGCGTCGGCGCCAACCAGCTCCAGTCGTGGATGGACGCGAAGTTCGGTCCCGACGGCGCGCTCTACCTGCTCGACTACGGCAACGGCTTCTTCAGCCTGCACGCCAACCAGAAGCTGGTCCGCGTCGCCTACAAGGGCGGTCCGGCGACGCCGGACCCGGACGCCGCCGTGGCGCGTCCCGCCCGGCAGAACGCCGATCCCAGGACGATGACGTTCTCCAGCGCCAAGGCCGGCGGCGTGGCGTGGGAGTGGGACTTCGGCGACGGCAGCGCGCCGTCGAACCAGGCCGCCCCGACGCACACCTACGCCGGCTTCGGCACCTACCAGGCGACGCTGAAGGTCACCTACGCCGACGGCGAGCAGGCCACCGGGAAGATCGCTGTCACGGTCGGCTGCGCCGCGCCCGACGCCCGGCCGACGGTGCAGTTCCTCGACGCCTTCACCGGCGTGCGCAACAAGGCGGCCGGCGGCGGCTGCACGATCAACGACCTGATCGACGACGAGCGCGACTGGAAGAACCGCAACCAGTTCGTCAAGCACCTCGGCGCCGTCGTGAGCCGGCTTCTCAAGGACGGCGTCATCACCGCCCAGGAGGCCGAGGCGCTGCGTGCGGCCGGCGCCGAGTCGGAGGTCGGGACGGTGAAGGGCTACCAGCCCATCTTCGACGGCACGGCATCGTCGCTGCTGGGCTGGAGCCAGGCCCCGTCCGGGCGCTTCGACCTCCGGCCGGACGGTACGATCCGCAGCTCCGGTGGCCTGGGCATGCTGTGGTACTCCGACCAGGCGTACGCGGACTTCTCGGTCCGGCTGCAGTTCCGTGACAGCTCGCCCGACCCGCACCGCGCCAACAGCGGCGTCTTCGTCCGGTTCCCGGACCCGAGGACTCCGCTGGAGCAGCGTCCCGCCGGAAGCTGCGGCACGGTCGGTGCGGCGCGCACCTCACCCGCGTGGGTCGCGATCTTCTGTGGCCACGAGATCCAGATCTACGACGGTGACACCGGCGAGCCGCAGAAGACGGGCTCCATCTACAACTTCGCGCCCAACGGCCTGAACCGGGCCGGGGTGACCCCGAAGGGCCAGTGGAACGACTACGAGGTCCGAGTGGTCGGCCAGCACTACACGATCATTCGCAACGGCACGGTGATCAGCGAGTTCGACAACACGCCGGGCAAGGCGTCGTCCCGCGCCGGTGACCCGCCCACCGACCTGCGCCAGTTCATCAGCGGGTTCGTCGGGCTGCAGAACCACGGCGGCAACGACGTGATCGACTTCCGCAACATCCGCGTGCGCGAACTCTAGGACGGTACGCCGGCCGGGTGCCGGGCCGGGGAGCGTTCCCCGCGCCCGGCACTCCACCCCAGCTCGGAAAGGTGCATAGACACATGCATGCCGGATCTCTCCCTTCCCTCGTGACCAGAGCCTTACGGCGGGCGTCCGCGCCTCGCCTCGCCTTCTTGCTGCTCGCCGTGGCGCTTCCCGCGCTCTTCCTGTCGTCGGTCCAGGCCGACGCGCGGCCCCGTACGCAGCTCACCGCCGCGCAGGCGGCGGACCAGGTGCTCACCTGGACCGCCGACGACAGCATGACCGCGTACAGGTCGGCGCCGGAATCGGCGACGGCCGGCCCCACCACCATCGTCTTCGAGAACAGCGCGGCCACCGGCAACACCACCGGCATGACGCACACGCTGACGTTCGACACCTCCACCCCCGGCTACAACCACGACGTCAGCCTCAACATCATCGCCAGCCCCTTCGACGCCGACGGCGGCCGGCACATCGCGCAGGTCAACCTCACTCCCGGCAAGTACCGCTACACCTGCGTGATCCCCGGTCACGGCCAGATGACCGGCGAATTCGTCGTCACCGAAGGCGGGAACGAGGACACGACCGCACCGCAGGTCTCCGCGCAGGTGGCAGGTGACCAGGACGCGGACGGCAACTACGTGGGCGCGGCGACGGTCACGGTCTCGGCGAGCGACACCGAGTCAGGGGTGGACACCGTGGAGTACGCGCTCGACGGCGGCGAGTTCGTGGCCTACTCGGCCCCGGTGTCGGTCAACCAGGTGGGGGCGCACACGGTGACCTTCCGGGCCACCGACAAGGCGGGCAACACCTCGCCGGTGGGCTCGGTGGAGTTCACGGTGGTGGCTCCGCAGGAGGAGGACACCACTCCGCCCGAGGTCACCGGGAAGGTTACCGGTGACCAGGACGCGGACGGCAACTACGTGGGCGCGGCGACGGTGACGATCACGGCGAGCGACGCCGGCTCTGGGGTGGACACCGTGGAGTATTCGTTCGACGGCCAGCCGTTCGCGGCGTACACGCAGCCGCTGTCGGTCAACCAGCCTGGCGCGCACACGGTGACCTTCCGGGCCACCGACAAGGCGGGCAACACCTCGCCGGTGGGCTCGGTGACGTTCACGGTGACGGCCCCGCAGGAGGAGGACACCACCCCTCCGCAGGTCTCGGCGCAGCTCTCGGGCCAGCAGGACTCTGCGGGCAACTACGTCGGCTCGGCGACCGTGATGATCTCGGTGAGCGACACCGAGTCGGGGGTCGCCACGGTGGAGTACTCGCTCGACGGCGGGCCCTACACCGAGTATCCGTCCCCCGTGTCGGTCACCCAGGCGGGGGCGCACACTCTGTCGTACCGGGCCACCGACAAGGCCGGGAACACCACGCCGGTGGCGACTCTGAGGTTCACCGTGGTGGCTCCGGAGGACGACACCACGCTGCCGCAGGTGTCGGCCGCGATCACCGGCACCCAGGACTGGGCCTGGAACTACGTCGGCTCGGCGACGGTGAAGCTGACGGCGAGCGATGTCGGCTCCGGGCTGGACACCGTGGAGTATTCGCTCGACGGTCAGCCGTTCGCGGCGTACACGCGGCCGCTGTCGGTCAACCAGCCCGGCGCGCACACCCTGTCGTACCGGGCCACCGACAAGGCCGGGAACATGTCGGTGGGCACGGCCAAGTTCATGATCGTGGAGGTCGGCGGCGAGTAGCGCCCGCTGCCGGGCGGCGGCGGGTGCCGGGCAGAGCTGATTCTCCCCGGAGGTGGCCACCATCGACGCGTCGTCCGCGTGCACGGTCGTCGCCGACGCGCTCAACTACCACGCCATGGAAGTCCCCGGGGAGGGGCAACGCGGGACACCTCGTCCCATGCCGGGTTCATCTCCTCAGATGATCACAATCGTCTGCCGCATGTCTCGGTTTGTCGACGGCCGCCACCGTCGGCCGCCACCGTCGGTTGCCGCCGTGACACGACCATGACGCGGCGCGGATGAGGCGGGGACATGGCCGGCTGACACTGGACCGGGTCGGCCGGCGGGCGAGTCCGGCGCCTTCGGCATCGCCCTCAGGAGGTGTTGTGCCCGTCCGCCGGCAGGGACCACGGCAAAGTGATCACGAAAAAGGAGAAGGCGTGGCTGATGGCAGGCAATGGGACCGGCGTTCGCTCCTGCGGGGCGCTGCCGCTCTGGCCGGTGCCGCGGCGACCGCGCCGCTGCTGGGCGGGGAGGCCACCGCGCTGGCCGGTGGTGGTGACGCGGACGCGCTGTTCAAGGCCGGCAAGTTCGAGCAGGCCGGCCGCGCGTACGAGGAGATCCTCAGAAATGACCCCGAGAATCTGCACGCGGCCCGCCGGCGCGGGTACGTCGGGCTGTTGTCCAACCGGTTCCCCGACGCCGAGAAATACCTCAAGCTGGCCGTCGAGCTGGCGCCCGGCGACAAGGAAGCCCATTCGTTGCTGGGCGACTGCTACATCCGGCAGGACAAGTTCGCCCTGTCCGTACCCCACTGGGAAGCGGCCGGTGATGAAAGCTACGCCAAGTGGTTCGCGGCGGTCCGCGGCGAGGCGTATCGGGTCCACGGCGAGACCGCGCGGGTGCCGTTCCAGCAGATGGACCCGATGCCGCTGGTGGAGGCCTCGGTCAACGGCGGACCGGCGAAGCGGTTCCTGTTCTACACCGGCGCCCCGAATCTGAGTATGCGCGCGTCGGTGGCCGAGGAGGCCGGGCTGCGCCCCGTCTTCAGTCAGGAGACCGATTTCGGGATGGGCCCCGTACGGGCGCACTGGGGCATCCTGGACTCCTTCACGCTGGGCGGCATGGAACTGCGTAACATCCCCGTGAGCTGGGCGGAAACGATGCCGGGCGAAGACGTCGGCACCGACAACGACGGCCTGATCGGCACGTGGGTCTTCTACCACCTCCTGCCCACCTTCGACTACGCGGGCCGGCAGCTGATCCTGCGCCGCCGCACCGCCGAAACCGCCACGAAGGCCCGCGCCGCCGCGGCGCGGGCGGGCGTGAAGCCCCTGCCGGTGTGGCTGGCCCGTGAGCAGTATCTGCACAGCACAGGCAGCTTCGCCGGCGCCGCCGGCTCCGGCACAGGAGTGGTGGGCGTGAACTTCGGCGGAGTCGGCGAGATCGCCGCGGGCGTGCGGGGGAAAACGGCCGAGCAGCTGGGGATCCGCACCGACTACGACCGCCAGATCGGGACTTTCGCCCAAAGCCACCCGGCCGTCGTCTACCCCTGCTACCCGAAGGACATCCGCATCGGCGACGCCGTCGCCAAGGATGTCTACTGCTACACGAACCCCAACCAGCCGGTCAACGTGCCCTGGCCCTATGGGACGGGGTTCGACTCGATGGGCTGGTTCGCCCACTGCTTCTGGAAGCCGTACAACATCACCGTCGACTTCACCGGCATGAACCTCTACATCGCCCGCGGCAAGGCCACCTGATCACCGCGACTGCACGGGCGCCATGGGAGCTCCATGGATCCATCGCCCGGTGCCGCACCCGGGACTGCCCCCGTTGGTGAGCCCGGCCTCGACGAAGCGCCCGATCAGGTCGCGGGCGGCGCCCCAGCCGACCGGGACGATCTCGGTGGGGTCTGCGCCGGGCGATGGCGTCGATCGTGGTGGCGGGGATCTCGGTCGCGGCCACCGCGAGGCTGGTGCCGTAGTGGTCGGCCTCGATCTCGCGGCCCGCGTCAGCCACGCCCGCATCTGCGCCTGCGGCGAACGCGCCATTTCCACCTTGAAGACCTGGAAGGTCCTGGCCCGGGTGCGCTGCTGCCCGCACCGCGCCACCACGATCGTGCAGGCCATCCTCGTCCTGCAACTCATCGAAGAGGGCCGCTACTCAGGATCAAAACTGACGGAGCGCGTCGTTCACTCCGCCGCGTCATCCTCAACGCTGTTCGCGCAGCGGTGGCCCTCTGCGCCAAGCTCAAGTGAGATATACGGGACTACTATTCCCAAACTGACACGAGTAGGGCGAGAACGGGTGCCGACCACAGTGACTGTTACCAGACGGGGTCGTCGAGGATGGCAGCCGGTATGAAATGTGTGCGTGCGTCACCTTTGACGAGGTGCATGCCGACGCGAAACGCGCGGCCGGGGACGTCGTGGCCCGCTATCGCGCCCTCGCCGGGCAGCCTGACGCGGTGGTGGTGGTCGGCACCGACTACACCGATGTGGGGGCGCCGACGGAGTTCGAGGTCAACGCCCCGGCTGGCCGCGGATCTCGGAGCGCCCGTGGTCAACGTGGTGAGCGGGCGGACCAGAACGCCCTCGCAGATCGCCGCCGCGATCGAGTTGTCCTGGCCCGGCATCACGCCCGCGGGCTCGCGGTCGTCGTCACCAGGGCCGCCCCGGGCCGTTCGTGATCGACCACCCGACCCGGTGTTCATGCTGCCGGAGACCTCCTCCCTGCGCGCGCCGACCTGCTCGACGCCTGCGACGGCAGGCTCTTCCTGGGCGAACGGGACGGGCTCGGGCGCGAGGCGAGCACGGTGATGGTGGGCGCCATGTCGCTGCCCAACATCCTGGATCGTCATACCGAGGCGCAGCGGTGATCATCCCGTCCGACCGGGCCGCCGCGCTGCTGCCCGGCCCTGATCGCGTCGGTGACGGCCTCCGGCAGGAAGCCGTCGCCAGGAAGCCGTCGCCAGGAAGCCGTCGGCAACCGCCGCGCCGGTGACGGTGCCGGCGTCTCCGGGGTCGCCGGTGGCGGCGCCGACGTGGAGAGCGAGGAGAGCGCCGAGCTGCTCGACCTGCCTACCGGCACCCCGGTCCTGGCGCGGCGCGCGAGGCTCGGGACCGCGCGCGTGGAGGTGACCCGCAACCTCGTCCTGGCATCCCCCGCCGGGCCTGCCTGGGCCGGGGAACACCTGCGGACCTGCGCCGCGCCACTTGGGCGCCGCCTGCTCCGACCCCACGTCCGACGTTCGCTCGGGCACGGCCTGGTGTCGTGGGAGGCGGGCGGGCCGTTGGCCTCAGCCGCTGAACATGCGGTACGTCGCCACCGTTTCGAAGCCCAGCCGCTGGTACACCGGGACGCCGGCGGCGCTGGCCTGAAGGGTGGCCGTGTCGAGGTCGCGGTCGCGGCCCTCGCGCATGGCCGCGGCGGTCAGGGCGGTGCCGATGCCGCGGCGCCGGTGGGTCTCCTGCGTGGTGACGACGTAGATTCCGGCGACGCCGTGCGCGTCGAACAGGGCCGAGGTGCCGACCAGGCGGCCGTTCCAGTGGGCGGCGAAGCGGACGAGGGCGCCTGGTTTGTCCGGGCGGTCGTGTTCGACCTGCAGGACCTGGTCGTACTGGTCGGGGGTGACGCCGAAGGAGGGCGCGTAGGTGTGCACCCACCCGGAAAGGGGGTCCAGGTCCGTGAGCTGGTGGATGCGCAGACCGGGCGGGGGAGTCTCCTGGATGGGGCGGGTCAGGTCGCGGGACATGATGGGCACGGTGCCCGACTCGGTCAGGCCCGCGGCCAGCAGGTGGTCGGCCAGGTCGGGGCGGCTGTCGGGGCCTGCCCACCACAGGTGCGGCACGCCGGCGAGCCGATCTTCCGCCTCTGCCATGGCGTCCTGCGGCGAGTGGTGCGGGCTCACCCTGAGGACGCCGTTGAGCTGGGGGTGGGCCACGCTGCTGCGGTAGAGGGTCAGGGCGCCGTCCGAGCGGTCGGCCGCGCCCCAGCCCAGCCAGTAGTCGCGGGCGTTGGCCAGTTGCCGGTCCAGGTCGGCGGTGGTCATCGTGACAGCTCTCCTAGGGTGACGTCCTGGGTGAAGGTGGCGATGGCGGAGGTGAAGGCGGCGGGTTCCTCGATGTGTGCCAGGTGACCGCTGTCCTTGAAAAGGGTGTAGCGGGAGTGGGGGATGGCCTCGTGCAGCATCTCTCCCCAGTGCGGGGCGCAGATGAAGTCGTGGGCGCCGCTGACGATCAGGGTGGGGGTGGTGACGGTGGTCAGCTCGTCGCGGACGTCGAAGGGAGGTCCGGCGGCGCGCATGGGGTCCGTCCACACGCGCAGGCCCGCCCGCATCGGAGCCAGCTCGGACTCGTGGGACCAGTAGTCGGCGAAGTAGGCGGGCAGGATGGCGCGCAGGCCCTCGGTGCCGGTCTCGTCGTCGGTGGCGGACAGCGTCCGCTGGAAGGTCTCCCGGATGCCGGCCACCTCCGCCCGGCCGGGATGCCGTTCCGGGAGGCGGTCGAGGTTGGCCAGCGCCTCGGCCCAGAACTGCTCGCCGGTGCGGGGCGAGGTGGCGTACAGGATCAGGCCCGTCAGGGCGGTGGGGTGGGTCAGGACGTAGCGCTGGGCGACGAAACCGCCGTGCGAGTGGCCGAGCAGGAACGTGGCCGGCGCGTTCAGATGCTCCACCACGCCGTGGACGAACCGGGCGTAGGCGTCGATGCGGTAGTCGTCGGGGTGGGGAAGGCGTCCTGATTCGCCGGTGCCGATCGGTTCCAGGTAGACGAGTGTCAGGTGCTGTTCCAGGTCGGGCATCCGCAGGTACTCCCAGCTCAGCCCGGGGCCTCCCGAGTGGACGAGGCACACGGCGGGGCCCGTGCCGGCGACGTGGTAACGCTGGGGTATGCCCCCGATGGTGATGGTATGGCTGCCGGGCAGCAGGGGATCGGCAGGGGTGGTCACCGTAAGGCTCCTCGTTGACTCGGGTACATGACACCGGCAGGACGGGAGCGCGGGGCCGGAGTTCGATCCGGGAGGTGTGGCGTGTGTCACACGAGTTCGTGTGGCCAGACCTCTCGCAGTTCCGGCGGGACGGCGGTGCGTCTCAGCCTAGCCGGGTGGAACAGGCGCAGCTGGGCCACCCGGCCGCCGCGGAGCGTCATGATCCACGCGACCGACGGCGGGCAGTGGGCGGGGTTGTCGGCGGGGTTGAGGATGTCCATCTCCCAGACGGTCAGGGAGTGGCCGGCGGCCACGTTGATCGGTCGCTGGCGCACGCCGGCGGCGAGGTCGCCGTTCATGACGCGCTCCAGTATCGCGGCCCCGCCCATGCGGGTGGCCCCGCTCATCAGGGTGACGTCGGTGGACCAGCACTCCTTGAGCAGCTTGCCGAACTCCCCGGCCTCGGCGGCCGACAGGGTGTGGCGGGCCTCCTCCCAGCTGGCCTCCGTGCGCAGCCGGGTGTCGCTGTGGGTGGTGGCCGCCGTCGCGTCCAGGGCTTCGGCGAGCTTGGCGCGTGCCTGGTTCAGGCGACTGCGTACCGTGCCCACCGGGACGCCGCAGACCTGGGCGATGCGGTCGTATCCGGTCACGCCCTCGGTGAAGTGGCGCAGCACCAGCGGCAGCCGCAGCGCGGGCGAGAGCTCCTCGACGGCCGCCCACACCCAGTCGCGCATCGCGTGCCGTTCCAGCACGGCCGCCGGGTCGTCGCCGACGGGGGCGTGGGGTGCGGGCTCGGCGACCGGCTCGACCCGCTGGGAGGCTCGCAGCACGTCGCGGCAGCCGTTGCGGACGATCATCCGCAGCCACGGGCCGATCGCCCCAGGGTCCCGGACGCCGCCGATGCGGCGCAGGGCGGTGAGCGCCGCGTCCTGCAGGACGTCGTCCACGTCGGGGCCGGGGCCCAGGATGCTCAGTGCCACGGCGCGCATGCCGGCGCGGTGCCGTTCCAGCAGCAGCCCGAGGGCCGCGGCGTCGCCCGCCTGCGCGGCCCTGGTCAGCGGTGCGTCCTCCATGGCGTCCATCATGGCCGGCTCACCGCGTCCTCGAGCACCGGTACGGCGGTTCAGGAGGTCAGGATGCGGAGGACCTCGGGGGAGGGGGAGCCGGGGTTCGGCGGTGAGGACCATGAGGCGCTGACCGCTGCCGCCGGGGCTGTCCCACACGTCGCAGTCGAGGGCGAGCTCCCCGACGAGGGGAGCTCGCTGGTGCTTGGTGCCGTACCCACGGCACACGAGGTAGCGTCCCCAGTCCCACCGCTTCGGGGAGCTGGAACGGGCTGCCCGGGAGCCTCGGCCGGGAACCGAAATTCTGACCGGCGTGCTCGAAGCGAGAGTTCTACCCGCTGTCCGCGCTGCGCCCGTCGTCTCCGGAGCCCAGCTTCGAGACGAGGTCGGTGGCCTGGGGAGCGGGCACGCCCGACACGGTCAGGACGGCGACGGCGGCGGCGGGGCCGGCCGTGTCGGACGCCAGCAGGCCGTTGTTCACCGCGTCCATGAGGGCCATGAGCATCTGCTCGTGGAGGAACATCAGAGCCGGTGCCGACAGCGAGGATGTGAACAGGCCCTGATCGAGACCGCGTTGAAGCATCTCCAACGAGGCTTCGCGGACGGGGGCGAGACGCTCGCGGATGCCTTGCACGGTGACGCTGCGCTGGGCGAGCGCAAGCAGGAGCCGGTATCGGTCGGCGACCTGCCAGGCCGCGAGAGTCGCGCGGGCGAGTGACTCCGCCGGATCCGTCGCGCCTTCCATGCCCGACGCCCTGGCCGCCGCGACCATCTCCACGGCATCGTCAAGGATGGCGCTGACCAGTGCCTCGCGGGTCGGGAAATGCCCGTACACCGTGCGGCGGACGACGCCCGCCGCACGGGCGATCTGGTCCATCGACGCGTCTGGGTCGCGGAGCAGTTCAGCGAAGGCGACGTCGAGAATGCGGCGACGGTTGGCGGCGGCGCGGCTGGTGTCACGCGAAGGCATGCGCCCATTCTTCCCTCGCTTGGTGGTGCCCGATCCGCCGTCCAGCCTTCCGTGACCTTGCGCACCCCTGTGCAATCAAGTAAATTGCACACCACTGTGCAACTGCGCGCTGTCGTGCACGTTGTATTGAGTCTCAGGGAGAAGGCGCCCGCCCATGCATCTCGTCATGATCCCGTTTCACAGTTCCTGCACACCAGCACGCCGGACGATACCCGGACGGGCGCGACCTCGCGATTTGTCTGGGCACGCCCAGCGGACACCGCGGTGGACGGTTTGGCGGGACCGGTGGAGCCAACCCGCTCTCCAGTGAACTGAGCAAAGCCGAACCCGCTGCGCCAAGCAGAGTGTGCTCGGGCAGCCGTCCCGTTTTTGCGTGACCGTCAACGAAGATGTTCCCATCAGCAAGGAGAAGAAGATGGCCAGCGTATTTTCCCAGATCATCAACGGAGAGCTGCCGGGCCGTTTTGTCTGGAAGGACGTTGACGTGGTGTGCTTCTTGTCCATCGCGCCGCTCCGGCCAGGTCACACACTGGTCGTGCCGCGGCGTGAGTTCGACAGTTGGACGGAGCTGCCGGCTGAACTGCTGGGCCGGGTGATGAGTGTGGCTCAGGTGATCGGCCAAGGCGTCGAGCGCGCGTGGAGTGCGCCGCGATCGGGGCTGGCCATCGCGGGGTTCGAGGTGCCGCACTGCCACGTGCACGTCAGCCCGACCTGGAGCATGGACGACCTCGACTTCACAAAAGTCAAGCCGGTGAACGACCCGGTCGAGCTCGACGACGCCGCGGAGCAATTGCGGACCGCCCTGCGAGAGCTGGGCCACGGGAAGTTCGTGCCGGACGCATAAGCCCCGTAAGTGGATCTTCCGGTCCCTGCTTCCGGCGGCACTTGGGCTACTCACGGTCAACCGCGCGCCGGCGACTACGAATACGGTCTCCGGCATCTGACCGGTCAGCCGGTGGGGTTGCCGAGGGTGGGACGGCTGGTAATCAACAGCTGAACAGGCGACTCCACCAGTACACGACCCGGAGTCGCGCTGGTGGTCGCTCAAGGCGCCGCTCCTTCCTTCGCAGCCGCCGCGACCGGGGAGCCGGGGCGGGCGGCGTGGCTGGGTGGGTGGCCGTACTGGCGGCGGTACTCGCGGCTGAACTGCGACGGGCTGTCGTAGCCGACGCGGTGCGCGACGCCCGTGATGTCGCCGGGGCGGGCGGCCAGCAGGAGCCGGGCCTGCTGGAGGCGGAGCTGCTTCTGGAACTGGATGGGGCTCAGCGCCGTGACGGTCTGGAAGTGGCGGTGGAACGCCGACGGGCTCATGCCGGCCAGCCGCGCCAGGTCCTCCACGCGGAAGGGCTCGGCGTAGTGGTCCTGGATCCAGCGGACGGCCCTGGCGACGTGGCTGAGGCTGCTGCCGGCCAGGCCGAGCTGGCGTACGGAGGCGCCCTGCTCCCCGGTGAGCAGCCGCCACAGGATCTCGCGTTTGACCAGCGGCGCCAGCACCGCCTGGTCGCGGGGACTGTCCAGCAGGCGGACCAGGCGGGTGAGCGCGTCGAGGAGGTCGGCCGTCATGGTGGCGACGGCGAGGCCGGGCAGCGCTCCCGCCCGGGGGCGGGGCAGGTCGGCGGGGGCGGGGTGCAGGAGGAGGTCGGCGACGGCGCCCGGCTCCAGGGTAAGTGCCAGCCCGAGCGCGGGGCGTCCGGGTTCGACGTCGAAGAAGTGGCCGGTGACGGGGAGGTCGACGGAGGCCACGAGGTAGTCGCCGGGACGGTATTCGAGGACCCGGTCGCCCGCCGCGAGCCGTTTGGCGCCCTGGGCGAGGACCGCCAGCACGGTGCCGGTCATCGAGGGCGCGGGCGGCCCGGGCTGTTCGATCTGCGCGATGTAGAGGCCGTCGATGGCGGTGCTCTCCTGGGGCCGGACGTGCCGGGCCAGTGCCGCGCGGAGCTCGTCGAATCTCAGCGATTCCTCCATGGGCAGGATTATGCAAGAGCGGAGCAGGTTTGTTCTACCGTCACCCCAGTGTGAGGCGGTGAAATGGTGTTACCCCGATCGGCGAGGGATCACCGAAGAAGGGGGATCGTGCATGACCATCCTAAGGAAGAGGAACACTGCCGTGAAGGTCCGCTACGGGTTCAACGCCACCTTGACCGCCAAGCCCGGCCAGGGGGAGCAACTGGCCGGGCTGCTGCTGACCGGCCTGGACGAGGGCAGCCCGGCCGCGAGCGAGCACTGCGTGGTCTATCTCGTCTGCCGGTCGGCGTCCGACCCCGACGTCGTCCACGTGACCGAGGGCTGGACCAGCGAGGAGGAGCACCACCGGGTCTTCGCGGGCGAGGCCGCGCAGGCGCTGGTCACCCAGGTTCAGGAGCTGGTCGCCGCGGAGTCCCCGTACACCGACTACGTGCCGGTCGGCGGCAAGGCCGCGTTCTGAGATTCGAAAGGAACACGTTCATGTCATCCCTTGCCCGCCCCGCCCTCGACCCCGAGCTGAACGCCCTGCTCGCCGACGTGCCGCTCGTCCCGCGGATCACCCCGGAACTCCTCACCCAGCTGCGCGGCATGCCCTCGACGCCGGTCGAAGCCCTGCTGGAGGGCCGCGCCGTCGAGCGCCGCGAGGTCACCGTGCCCGCCCCTGACGGCGCCGGGATCCCGATGACGGTCCTCGCCCCGGCCGGCGCCGGTCCCGGTGCGCCGTGCGTGTACTGGATGCACGGCGGCGGCCTGATCATGGGGGACCGGTTCTCGCAGCTCGACATCCCCCTCGAATGGCTCGACCTGCTCGGCGCCGTCGTGGTCACCGTCGACTACCGGCTCGCGCCCGAGGCCGGCGGCGCCACCCCCGTCGAGGACTGCTACCGGGGCCTGCAGTGGATCGCCGGCCACGCCGGCGACCTCGGCATCGACCCCGGCCGCGTCGTCGTGGCCGGCGCCAGCGCCGGCGGCGGCCTGGCCGCGGGCGTCACGCTCATGGCCCGCGACCGCGGCACGCCGCCGATCGCCGCCCAGGTGCTGATCTGCCCCATGCTCGACCACCGCAACACCACCACCTCCAGCCGCCAGTACGCCGGCGAGCCCGGCGTGTGGACCCGCGAGAGCAACGAGTTCGCCTGGAACGCCGTACTCGGCGGCCTCGACGGCGACCGGGTTCCCGCCTACGTCTCGCCCGCCACCGCCGAGGACCTGTCGGGCCTGCCCGCCACCTACATCGACGCCGGGTCCGCCGAGGTCTTCCGCGACGAGGACGTGGACTACGCCACCCGCATCTGGGCCGCGGGCGGGCAGGCCGAGCTGCACGTCTGGGCGGGCGGCTTCCACGGCTTCGACGCCCTCTTCCCGCAGGCCGGGTTGTCGGCCGCCGCCCGCGAGACCCGTACCGGATGGCTCACCCGCACCCTGGACGCCGGATGAAGACCGCTTCCAAGAGCAGGCACCGCCGCCCCAGCGCACCGGGGTCAGGCGCGCGGCACGACCGGGGCCGGCAGGCCCACCCCGAACAGGCGGGCGCCCAGGGCGACCCTCTCGGCGCCCAGCGTGGAGGCGCGGATCTCGGGGACGCGCAGGCAGGTGAACACCGGGATTGAACTCCCGGTGTTTGGATGCGGATCATGGTTCTCGAGGAGCTGCGTGATCTGCTCGACCTGTGCGGTGCCAAGGCGTTCGCCCTTGGTGACCGTACGGGGGTCTTGATGACTCGGACGCCGGCGGCGGCCCTGGATCCGCCGGTGCCTCCGTCGTGGGTTCTCTCCGGCCAGCCGGATCGCCGGCTCACGCAGTTCGTTCGGGATCGGTGGACGTCCGGTCGCGTTCGGGTGCGTCCAGCGTTGGCTGACCATCCGGCGGTGCCAGGACAGCAAGGTGCCCGGTGTCACGATTCGATGGCGGCGAAGCCGCGCGGGTGGCAGTCGCGCCAGTGCGGCCGGCAGCGCCCGGTCGGCCCGGTCCGGTCGTGGTCGGGAGACTTGACGACGCAGGACGGCGACTTCATGGCGCAGCGCCAAGATCTCCACGTCCTTGGAGGTGTCGTCCCGCGTGAGTAGCGTCAACCTGCCGAACAACCGGACCATCCGCAGATCCAGCAGGCGTAGAAAACGAGTGCCGAGGATAGAAGGCCAGGCCAGATGCCATGGACGAGTTTGGCACGGCACAGGGCGCGTAGCACCGCCGGCAGTCCTCGGGCCAGCGCGGACAGCACCGCTCGGTCCGCCTACGACAGCCTCGGACGGCCAACCTGACGGCGGAGCACCGCGACCTCGTGCCGCAGTACGAGGATCTCCATATGGTCGCGTCGCTACGAGCCAGCAGGGGCAGCCAGCCCAGAATGCGGCAGATATCAAGGTCATTCGGCGTGATCGCCTCGGCGGGCTGATTCACGAATACGCGCAGGTCGCATGGGGCGGCCGAGCTCTCGGCACCCACAGGATCCCAACGGGCGGGTAGTTGCGGCCGAGCATCGAAAAGCGAGATCATCACGCATGCTCGACCCCTTGCCCGAGGACGACGGGACTTCACCGGCGGTTTCTACGCCGCATTTCGTGGGTCGTGATCGGGAGATGGCGGCGCTTCGGGTCGCCTTGGCCCGGCCGCCGGCGATCGTGCTGGTAGAGGGCGAGGCGGGGATCGGGAAGAGCCGGCTGCTGCGAGAGTGGTTGGCCGCGCCGGACCAGCGCACTGCCTTGGTCTCGGTGTGCCCACCGCTTCGCGAGTCGCTGACGTTGGGGCCGATCGTCGACGCGTTCCGTGGGATCGGCCGCCCGGTGTCGCGATTGCGGCTCACCGAGCTCGCGGGTGCGTTACGGCCCCTGTTCCCTGAATGGTCCTCGGACCTGCCGCCCGCATTGCCGCCTTTGGACGATGCGAAGGCGGCACGGCATCGCCTGTTCCGCGCCCTGGACGAGCTGCTGCGGGCTCTGCGGGTCGACGTTCTCGTGCTCGAGGACGCTCACTGGGCCGACGAGGTGACCTTGGAGTTCCTGCTGTTCGTCGCCTCCCGGCAGCAATCGGACGGGCCAAGCCTCGTGATCTCCTATCGGCCGGAGGAGGTGGACGCCGGATCGCTGTTGCTGCGGCTGACGTCCCGGTTGCCTGCCGGCGTGACCCAGCTGAGGATCGCCCTGGCGCCGATGCGACCCGACGACACGGCGGCGCTGGTGTCCTCGATGCTGGACGGCAACCCGATATCGCAGGAGTTCACGACGTTCATGCACGAGCGGACCGGTGGCGTTCCTCTGGTGCTGGAGGAGTCGGTTCGCCTCATGTGCGACCGTGCCGACCTCGTCTTCCGCGACGGGCAGTGGGTCCGGCTGAAGCTGCGCAAGCTACAGGTGCCGCCGACGGTGCGCGACTCCACCCGGGAGCGGGTGGGCCGTCTGTCGCCGACGGCGCAGCAGGTGTTGCGAGCCGCGGCTACGTTGGCTGAGCGGTCATCGGTGGCCACGATCGCGATGACCGCCGGTCTGTCACCGGCTGTGTGCCGAGGCGCCATCGCGGAGGCGGCCGACGCCGGCCTCCTGGACGGAGACGGCCGCGGCCAGTGGCGATTCCGGCATGTGCTGGCCGCCACGGCTGTCTACGAAGCGATCCAGCTGACCGACCGCAGGCACTTCCACCTGCTGGCCGGCCGGGCCTTGGAGGACATCCATCCGCCGCCTGTCGCACGCCTTGCCCACCACTTCCGTGAGGCGGGCGAGACGCGGTCCTGGGCCCGGTACGCCGAGCAGGGTGCCGAGTTGGCCATGGCCTCGGGTGACCACACCAAGGCGGTCGACTTGCTGGTCGATCTGTTCTCGTGGTCCGAGCTGGCGCCGGCGGATCGGGCACGGGTCGCGCGCATCGCCGGAGTAGCCGCACTGGGCCGTCGCGAACCGGTCGACGAGGTCTACCACCGCGTGATCCGTACCTTGCGCTCGGTGCTGGAGACCCCCGGTCTCTCCGCCCGCCAGCAGGCGGAGATCCGAAACCCCCTGGGTCGGCTCCTGATCATCGGGGGTGAGGCGCAGGCCGCACTCAGCGAGCTCGAGCAAGCGGTGGCCAACCTCGACCATGACCCGGTCGAGGCGGCTCGGGCCATGACCTATCTGGGATGGGCCTATGCGGGACCGTGGCCGGCGTCGACCCATCGGCGCTGGCTGGATCGCGCCGCCGAGCTCACCGCCGAAGTCGATTCTCCCGCAGAGCGGCTGAATCTGGCCGGCAACCGAGCCGCTGCGTTGCTCATGCTCGGCGAAGAGGAGGCCTGGGACGTCGTCGCTGACCTGCCCATCGACGGCGCGGCCTCGGCGGAGCGTCTCGACGTGGCCCGCATCCACGTGAATGTCGGGACCGGCGCGCTGATCTGGGGTCGGTACGCCGACGCGGAAGAACACCTCGCCGTGGCCATGCGCCTTGCCGAGGCCGAGCAGGCGTCCCGGCTGCAACACAACGTCCGGCTCGAACAGGCCAACCTGGCGTGGTTCACCGGCCGCTGGGAGGGTCTCGCGGAGAGGAGCGCGGCACTCGCCGATGCCGACCGAGACCGGCCGGCGTACTACCTCGGCAGCATTCGCCTCGCGGCCCGGCTGGCAGCCGCAGCCGGACGGCGGCGCGCCGCGGGGGAGCAGTTCCGGCTGGTCCTTGAGGAGTCTGCCCGTCTCGGCGCAGCCGACGACACGATGGAGGCCGCCGCTGCGCTGGCCAGACTGTGGCTGACGGACGGTAACAGCGGCCGGGCGCTGCAGATCACGGACGAGCCGATGGGCACAGTCCAGAGAAAGGGCATCTGGGTCTGGGCGGCGGACCTCGTCCCCGCCCGGATCGAGGCGTACCTCGTCGCGGGCGACCTGAAGGCCGCGACACGCCTGAGTGACCAGTTCGCCAGAGGACTGCGTGGCCGTACAGCGCCTGCGCCCCGCGCCGCCCTCACCGTATGCCGCGCTCTGCTGCTCGCCGCGGCCGGAGACCACGCCCGCGCGGCGAGGGCGTACGACCGGGCGGCACGCGCCTGGGACGCGTTGCCGCGCCCCTACGACGCCATGCTCGCCCGCGAGCGTCAAGCCGAGGCGCTCATGGCGCAAGGCCAGATCGAACAGGGCCGAGAGCTGCTGGCCGCACAGTACGAACAACTGTTCAGGCTCGGAGCCCGCGGCGATGCGGACCGGGTCGCACAGCGGCTTCGCGAACACGGCGCCGAGGTTCCGCGATTGTGGCGCGGCGGCCGACGGGGGTACGGCGACCGGCTCTCACCTCGTGAGCTCGACGTGGTCCGGCTGGTCGTCGCCGGCAAGACGAACCGGGAGATCAGCCGGATTCTGGCCAAGTCACCGGCCACGGTGGATCAGCAGCTGCGTGCGGCGATGCGCAAGCTGAAGGTGAGTTCCCGGACCGCGCTCGCGGTCAAGGCGGTAGAGGCCGGAGTGTTCGCAGAAGAGGATTCCCTCGACGACCCGTCGTGAAAATTGACGTATCCGCCGGATAGCGAAGGTCGCTCGTCACCCCGAGCATGACTTCATGATCCATGGCTTTAGGGCAGTGCATGCCTGAGCGACCTATCGCGCGTGACGACTCCGTCATCGAGCACCAGCAACCACTTGAGCTGTCGTGCGAGCCACGCGTCAGCACTCCCGACGCCCCTGGTGCCCCCGACGCCCCCGACGCCCGGGATGCCGGCGATGCCGACGACGACGACGAGAGCCACGACCCCTACCAACCCCTGTAGGCCGGAGGACCCCCCACGTGAGACTGAAAGCCCTCGTCGCTTCGCTGACCGTAGCGGTCGGCCTGAGCATGATCCCGCCATTACCGGCGTCGGCCGCTGAGCCGGATCCCGGTGCGCCCGCCGGCAAGATCGCGTCAGACCTGAAGGGCCGCTTCCGCACGGAGCCGGTCTCCGACTTCTGGATCACGTTCGACACCAAGGCCGACCTCGCGCCGGCGAAGAAGATCGCCGACTGGGCCGCTCGCGGTCAGTTCGTCTACGACGCGCTGAAGGCCTCGGCCAAGGCCTCCGCGGCGTCCGTCTCCGCCCAGCTCGACGCGGCGGGCGTGAAGTACACCTCCTACCCGCTCGTCAACGCCGTGCTCGTCAAGGGCGGCACGCAGGAGCTCGCGCTCGACGTCGCCTCGGTCGGGCAGGTCGCCGAGATCCAGGCGTCGCCACAGGTCGCGCTGGTCGAGCCCGTGGACGAGAAGACGCCGCCCGACCAGGCCGTCCGCCCCTCCACCACCGCCGAGGACGGCACCGTCTCGTGGGGTCTGGACGCCATTCACGCCCCCCAGGCCTGGGCCATGGGGGCCACCGGTGCGGGCATCACCGTGTCCAACCTCGACTCGGGCGTTCAGTTCGACCACCCCGCCCTGATGCACCAGTACCGCGGCACGAAGCCCGACGGCACCGTCGACCACAACTACAACTGGATGGGCACCCGGGGTACGTGCACCGGCGTACCGTGCGACGACGACGGACACGGCACGCACACCATGGGCACCATGGTCGGCGACGACGGCACCAACCACGTTGGCGTCGCCCCGGACGCGAAGTGGATCGCGACGAACGGCTGCTGCGACAGCACCGGCGTCGAGTCGCTGCTCAAGTCCGGCTGGTGGTTGCTCGCCCCGACCGACGTCAACGGGAACAACCCCGACCCGTCCAAGCGCCCCCACGTCATCAACAACTCGTGGGGCCAGAACGCCGAGCACAACTTCGACGACTTCTTCAAGGCCATCGACGAGGCCTGGAGCGCCGCGGGCATTTTCAGCGTCTGGTCATCGGGCAACACCACGCCGTACGCGGCCTGCGACACCGTCTCCTCGCCCGGCTCCGCCGAGAGTGCCTACTCGGTCGGCGCCTACGCGTCGGACGGCAAGCTCGCGTTATTCTCCCGCAAGGGCGAGGGTGAAGGTGGCCGGATCAAGCCCGAGATCTCCGCTCCGGGCGTCGCCGTCCGTTCGTCCTACCTGAACGGCGGTTACACCGAGATGTCCGGCACATCGATGGCGGCTCCCCACGTCGCCGGGGCCGTCGCCGGCCTGTGGAGCTACGACCCGACCCTCATCGGGCAGGTCGAGGAGACCCGCCGCCTGCTGGCCGAGTCGGCCGTCGACGTCGACGACACCGAGTGCGGCGGCACCGCCGACCTCAACAACAAGTACGGGGAAGGCCGGCTCGACCTCGTCCGCCTGCTCGAGCTCGCACCCCGGCAGGGCGGCACCCTCACCGGTGTCGTCACCGCCGACGGCGACCCGGTCCCCGCCGCCGACGTGACGATCAGCGGACCGTTCAGCCGGTCCGTCGGGACCGACAAGGACGGCCGGTTCACGGTAAATCTCCCGGTCGGCGACTACCAGATCAGCACCAAGGTCTTCGGGTACCTGACGGCGACCGCGAGCGCCACGATCACCCTCGGCCAGAACACCTCGGTCGAGGTTCCCCTCACCGCCGCCGCGCGCCACGACATCAGCGGCAGGGTCATCGACGACAAGAAGCAGCCCGTCCCGAACGCCGAGGTCTCCGTCAAGGACACGCCGCTGGACGCCGTGCGCACGGACGCCAACGGCGCGTTCACGATCGCCGGTGTGCCGGAGGGCCAGTACGGGCTCGCCGTCACGCCCAACGCCTGCTTCTCGCCGACGCTCGTCCCGCTGACCGTCGGTGCCGAGAACAAGCCGCTGGAGATCCCGATCGGGCTCGTCGTCGACAAGGGCGGCTACAGCTGCTCCGTCTCCGAGGGGGAGTACCTGCGCGGCACCGACCCGGTCGCGTTCACGAGCGGCGTGTGGGCGACGGTGAACCTGCCGTTCCCGATCGCGCTCTACAACGGCAGCCACGACACCCTCGGAATCAGCCTGCGCGGCGTGATCTCCCCGGACACCTCCACCGGACCCGGCACCGGCGGTGCGGGCGTCTTCCCGTTCTCCGTCCCGTCCCCCGTCGAGTTCGCCCCCGGCGGGGGAGTCTTCACGGCGGCCACCAAGGTCGACGGCGAGGACGCGTTCGTCATCGAGTTCCGCAACGCCAAGATCTGGGCCTACCCGATCCGGTCCGAGTACACGGAGCCGGTCAACTTCTCGGCCACGCTCACCCGCTCGGGCAAGGTGATCTTCGGGTACGGCGACGGCATCGGGACCGACGACCCGGTGACCGGCGGGGCCCGCACCATCACCGGCATCCAGGGCTGGGCCGGTGTGGACGGCATCCGGTACTCCGACAACGTCCCGGTGCTCCACGACGGGATGATCGTCACCTACGATCTTCCGGACTGGGGATACCTCGACGCGACCGTCGTCGACAAGAACGACGGGCTGCCGGTGTCCGGGGCCAAGGTCTCGCTCTCCGACGAGAACGGCCTCGTCGAGAGCGTCACGACCAACGGGACGGGCATCGTGCATCGCCAGCTGCCGGTCGCCGGCTACACGATGACCGTCGAGGCGCCGAACTACGTGACGGGGTCGTACGACTTCACCCTCGACAAGCTCTACGCGAAGGCGACGGTCGACGCGCGCCTCACCACGGGCGCCGCCGGCCTGAAGGTGAGCGGCCTCGACGCCGTGATGGGAACCGACCAGAACGGTGTGGGCTCGCTGACGCTGACCAACAACGGTTCCGCCCCGCTCACGTACGACCTGGGCGAGGCCGCGCGCCACCCCGAGCTCGACGCCGCCGGCGCCACCACGCGCACCGGGACGGGTGCGGACAGCACGATCGACCTCACCGCGTGGAAGGCCGGTGCGAGCGGCATGAAGCCGTCGAACGTCGACGGCAAGGCCGCGACGGCGAGCGCCGCGGAAGCACAGGCGGCCGACAAGGTCGGCACGACCTCCGGCGGCGACGTCATCACCCGCATCGAGATCCCGGGCACGATCGCGGAGAAGGAGCCCTCCGGCATCGGGTACGACGGCGACGTCTGGGTCCACGACTACAACGCGCGGACCAACACCGCCTACGCCGTGACGGGCAAGCGGACCGGCAAGGTCTTCGACGCCTCGTGGAACCCCAAGTACCGGGCGTTCGACATGGCGCTCGACACCAAGACCGGTGACATGTGCCAGATGGAGGACAGCCCGGCCAGCTACATCCACTGCTTCGACCGGGAGACCGGAAAGGAAACCCGGCAGATCAAGGGTGACTGGTCCACGCTGCAGCTGACCGGACTCGCCTACAACCCGGCCGAGGACGTGTTCTACGTCGGCGGCCGGGCGAACGGCCTGATCGGAACCGTCGCCGGGACGTCGCACGACAACGCGGGTGCGCTGCTGTCCTTCTGCGCCCCGCCGCTGCCCGAGGTGATGGGCCTGGCCTACAACCAGGCCTCCGACACCATCTGGTACACCGACCTCACCTCGAACAGGCCCACCCGCCTGCTGCAGGTCGACCCCGACGACTGCTCGCTCGTCAACGCGTGGTGGTTCCCGGGTCAGAAGGCGGGCCAGGGTGGTGGCCTCGAGACCGACTCGACCGGGGCGCTGTGGGCGGCGGACCAGATCGCCGATGACGTCGTGCTGGTCGATGTCGAGGACGACCTGCTCACCGACCTGCCCTGGCTGTCGCTCTCCTCGACCGGCGGCACCCTGGCCCCGGGCGAGTCGGCGACGGTCAAGGTCTCGATCTCCTCGAAGGACGCCGACCCGGGCACTCTCGGCGCGAACATCGTCGTGTTGTCCGACTCCGGACGGCAGCCCAAGACCTACGTCCCGGTGACGCTCACGACCACGAAGTACCAGGTCGGCGTCAACGCCGGCGGCCCCTCGCTCACCGACGCCGCCGGCTTCACCTGGTCTGGCGACCAGGCGGCCGGTGACGGGGCGTGGGGCTACGCCGGGAAGGGCAAGACGATCTCCGCGAGCGCCGCGATCGAGGGCACCGAGGACGACGCCCTGTTCCAGTCCCAGCGCACCACGCCGGGCAAGGACCTGGTCTACAGGTTCCCCGACGCGCCGAAGGGCACCTACGCCGTCGACCTCGGGTTCGCGGAGATCGAGCGGGTGAACCGGGGCAAGCGGGTGTTCGACGTCCTCGTCGACGGCGAGCTGACGCAGTACGCCTACGACGTCGTGGGAGCCGTCGGCCCGAACGCCGCCGACTGGCACACCGCCGTCGTGCAGCACGACGGCGGTCCGCTGACCGTGGAGCTGCGGGGCGGGAAGGGCCTGCGGGCCCCGAGCATCGCGGCGCTGCGCGTGACGCTCGATCCGCGCGGAGACGAGGCGGAGCCGGAGCCCCAGCCCGAGCAGCCGGAGCCGGGCCCCGTGCCGGTGGCCCCCGCCGGTCGCTCGTACTCGATGAAGGTGACCGACGGGCTCTACCGCCAGGGCACGGAGGATTCCGGGTGGCACGGCGATGACGTCTGCGGCGTGCTGTGGTTCGACTCCAGCTTCCTGTTCCCGTTCTACGACACGGCCTGGGACGGCGTGTGTGTGACGACGAACGGCGCGCTGATCTTCGACCGGGCCAGCGCCTTGGGGAGCAACACGGCGCTGCCGTCGCGATACGCGTTCGACGCGATCTATCCGTTCTGGGACGACCTGGTCGTCGACGACCAGGCGGGCATCTACTTCGGCACCACCGAGGTGGACGGCCTGGCCGCTGAGGTCATCGAGTGGCGCAACGCCACCTTCGACAGCGACAGGGCGGCCCGGGTGAGCTTCTCGGTCACCCTGATCGCGGACGGCCGCATCCAGATCGGGTACGGCGACGGCATCGGCGGCGACAACCCCCTCACCCGCGGGTCGTCGGCAACGGTCGGCCTGGAGAGCCTGACGCGCAACCCCGCGAGCCAGTACTCCTTCAACCAGCCCATCCTGACGGCCGGTCTCGGGCTGGAGTACACCCTCCCGGCTGCGGGCACGATCGAGGGCACGGTCACCGACGCGAACGACGGCAAGCCGATCGCGGGCGCGATCGTCACGCTCAGGGGGCCGAACGGTGAACGGGTCATCATCGCCGACGAGAAGGGCCGGTGGAAGGCCCAGGCGCTGGTCGGCGAGAACACCGTGCAGGTCTGGGCGCCGAACTATGTCACGGCCAGCCACCCCGTGACCATCGCCAAGAAGGATCAGGCCGAGGTGGTCGACGCGAAGTTGACCACGGGCGTCGCAACCGTCACGGGAGGTGACCTCGACTGGCTCCTCGGCCCGGACCAGAAGGCGACCGCCGACGTGACCGTGACCAACACCGGCTCCGCCCCGCTCGAGGTGCGGCTCAGCGAGCAGAAACGCACCAGCGACGGCGGGCACGAGGCCGCCGACCTTCCGTGGCTGACCCTCACGGGCGCGGCCGCGGCCGGCACGGTCAAGCTCGCGGCCGGCGAGTCCACCACGGTCACGGCAACGGCCGACAACACTGCCGTCGAGCCCGGCGTGCTCGTCGGGGACGTGCTCGTGGCGTCGAACGCCGGCAAGGGCGAAGCCCAGCTCAGGCCGGTCCGCCTGGCGACCTCGGCCTACTGGAGGGGCGTCGACGCGGGCGGGTCCGGGCACGTCGGTGCCGACGGCTTCGTCTGGTCACCCGACCAGGAACTCGGCTCGCGGCCGTGGGGCTACGTCGGCGGCAGGGCGCGTGCCACCAAGGCCGACATCGGCGGCACGGAGGACGACGACCTGTTCCGCACCCAGCGGACCGGCGAGACGTTCGCCTACGTGTTCAAGAACGCGCCCGCCGGGACTTACCGAATCGGCCTCGACTTTGCGGAGATCGAGAATGTCAAGGCCGGCAAGCGTGCCTTCGATGTTGTGGTCGACGGCAAAGCCCTGCTCCACGACCACGACGTGCAGGCGAGGGCGGGTGCGCTGACCGCGGACGTGAACACGGTCACCGTCGAGCACGCCGGTGGCGATCTGAAGGTCGAGTTTCGCCGCGAGACCGGCGAGCGCGACCCGATCCTCAATGCCCTGAAGGTCCAGGAGGACCCGCGCCTATGAGCTAGCCGACCAATCCGTCAGCAGTGGTCAGAGCCTCCTCGGAAAGGATCGCCGTGGAGGCTCTGACCACGACTACCGAGTTTGCGGCTTCCGGCCGTACTCGCGCACTTGGTGGCAAAGAATCCGAGTTCCCCGTCAGTGGCGGCGCGCCAGACGACGAAGCGCGTTGCCCGCCACTGTGCCTGCCGATAATTGCGTCCGCCCAGTTCACGGCCGCGTGGGCAAGCGCCGCCAGCTCTACGCCATGTACCGGCCGCCGGCCGACTCCACGCTGGGGCGAGATCTAGCCAAGGTGACCTACCGCGTCACGGTCGCCTCCGAGGAGGGCCATCGCAATGTGCCCGATCCCGGCTTGTGGAGCCGGCTTGTGAGTGCTCCTGTCCTCGTCGGTGGCACGCTGGCAGCCACCGGCCTGCCGACATGCGACCTGAGCGCTCCACGATGATGGCCATCGGCGCCTCACCGGGAACATTGCGGATGGTCGTGGCCGGCCAGGCTCTCTACATCGCCGGGCTCGGCGCGTTGGTGGGACTGCCCGTTCTGGCGACTGCGGCGGCGCTGATCGCCAGAACCAGACTGCTTCTTGCCCCCGGCTCCTGTCACACCGGATCCTGGTCTGATCGCGACTATCGCAGGGTTCGGGGGACGGTCCAGCGCATCACCCAAGAGGACCCCGCCGATCAGAAGACAGAGGTTTCATTTTGTTGGTCTCCACGGGCAGCGCTTGTAGGTGAGCTCTGACAGTGGTTGGAGATCAACACGAGGCGAAATGTTGGTGAGAAATGACAGCGCCCGCTCCGCCGTGATCACGCGGAAGCGGGCGCTGGATGGTCTTCAGCCGTGGTGGGAGGGAGCCGACGATTACGGGGTCGGACGGTGGCCGGAGCTCAGGTGGCCGAGGATGAGGCGCGCCACTTCGCGCGGAGCCTCCAGGTGCATGTCGTGGCCGGTGGTCAGGTCGGCGAGGGAGAGCAGCGGAGTATGCGCGGCGGCTGTCTTGAGTTCGCGAGCAAAGCCGCGGACGTAGGCGTCGAAGGCCACCGAGACGGCCGGGGGCAACATCGCACTCAGGTCCGAGCCGCTGGAGGAGACGACGAGAAGGGGACAGCGGGCCGCCCGGTAGACGGCGATGAGGTCGAGCGCGTCCATCTGCGCGATGAAGTGGGTCATCTCCGGATCGCCCGCCGTCTGTTCGGCGAGGAACGCGCGCATCGTGTGCTCGGCGCCGACCGGGTCGACTCCGTCGAAGGGCCCCGTGGGATTGGTATGCCCGTCCAGATTGACCGCGAGCGGGCACTCGGGATGCTCTGAGGCCCACAGGGCGGCGACGATGCCGCCCAGCGAGTGCCCGGCCACTGCCGGATGCTCCATGCCGTGGTCGTTGATCGCCTGCTCCACGGACTCGACGGCTCCGGCCCAAGACCACGAGCCCAGATCCGGCAAGTCGACCGCCACCGTGCGTAACCCCGCTGCCTCCAGCAGCGGCGCAGCGAGCCGCCAGTCCGTGGACCTCCGCCCACCGCCGGGCAACAGAAGAATCTCCGTCATCGTGGCACTCTCCCGGCCCGGCGGCCGCCACTGCAACCCAATTCCGCCCCTCGGCTGCTGCAGGCCGATCAGGCGAGCGGGCACCGAGTAGCGGTTGGTGCGCACCGTGATCTGGCTGTCGCGGTCCACCCGCGGCGATGTCACCGAAGTCGACCTCTGCCTCGACACCCGGGCGATGCGACTGGGTGATGCACGCCTCCACCGGACCGCGGGCCGCCTCGATCCGGATCTCCGGGCGGCGCTGTGCGACATAGGCGCGAACCATCTGACACGACACCTCCACCGCGTCGTGCTCGCTCAGCAGGCGGTCGAAGATCCGCTTGGTGGTGTGGCGTTGCTTGCGTGGCGCGTCCAGGGCGGATGGCCGCGTACAGCTCGATCTTCGACATGCGAGGCACGACGGCTCCCTTACGGGCTGCAGCACCTCGATACTCTTACCGCAACCAATCGGACGCTGTCATTTCTCATCGACACACCCGAGCGCTCACGACCCCCGCTGTCACGGCTGACCTACAAACGCTGTCGCAACTCGCCTACAGAACCAGAGGTTGTTGCTGAACCCCGCAGCCGAGTGGACGATCTAGGTTCTCGGAAAGCGCGACCGCAGTCTCTAACCGCTGAAGGGGTAGGCGTGAGGCGCTTTGCGACCTCGCGCCATGCCGGTGGCGTGCCGCCCTCACGCGTGGCGACTGCCTCGGGTGATGGTGATCAGCACGAGAGAGCTCGAGACGACGCGCATCGATGACTGTGATGGGGACGGTCTGGCCCGCCGATGGGCGCACTTCCAACGACGAGATCGAGCGGCAGGCCACCGCCATGGCTACCGCGTCCGCCGAGCACGTCGGCGGGTTCGCCCGCGAGTCTGGCGAACAGAACTCGGGCCGACATGGTCGAATCTGTCCCCCGCCCCTTCGTCTTCAGGATATGAGCCCTCATGAAGGAGTAGCCATGTCCTCGGCAACCCTGCCGCCGGCACGTAACCTCCCCCAGCGACGAGCCGACACCCTTGACCGTCTGAGCAGCGGATTCCAAATGTGGCTGGCCACCGGAAGCGACGGTCACGGGGCACATCTGATTCCAGTCGCCTACGTCTGGAACGGCTCGGCCTTGACTACCGCGACCTTCCGCCGCAGTCGCACGGTCTCGAACCTGCGGGCGAGGCCAACGGCGCGGCTGGCGATCGGGGACACCGCCGACGTCGTCCTGATCGATGCCTACACGATTCTGCTCGACGTACCCAACATCGACGTCGCCTCAGCCGAGGCGTACGCAGAGGTATCGACGGACCCACGCAACGCCCCGGACATGTTCCTGTACATCCGCCTCGTCCCCAAGCGGATACTCGCGTGGAATTCTCTGGCAGAGTTCAGCGGCCGTACCCTCATGCTCAACGGCTCCTGGCTTGATGCCCCCGTTGACTGAAGCTTAGAGGTCGCCCCCGTAGGCCTGATCGTTTCCCGCTTGCCAACCATCGATACCCGGGGCCAGCTCGTGGACAAGTGGGCTGCATCCTTGCCTGTAGACGACCCTTCACATCTCGCCTGAGCGGTTGCCGGCGGTGCTCGCCGAGGCCCACCGGGCGCCGGCACCGCGATCAGCTTCTGCTGCGGCCTCACGTCGCGACGAGCAGCGGCATCTGCCCGTTTGCGTCGTCCTTGCGGCGCAGGTGGTAGGAGACGGTGGCGGTGGCCAGCGCGGCGCCCCAGATCGGCCAGAAGCACTCCGGCAGCCAGGCACCCCATTCGGACACGGCGAACCGGCCTGCGATCGTCCACCGAATGTAGGTCAGCCCGGCCACAGTAACGATGATCGAGACGAATGCGGCCGGGATGACCGCCAGCAGGGGCGGTACCCGCCTGCCGCGCAGGCCGGGAATCCAGCGTGGAAAGATCTCCCCCCACCGCTGAGTCAGCCCAAGGGTGAGCACGCCGCCGAATGCGCCGAAGGTCGCCAGATAGGCGCCCGCCAGCCACAGGCCGTCCTCGCCTTCGGCCAGGAACTCCGGGCTCACGCCGAGCGGGATGCCCAGCGCCCACGCCCACCGGGTGGCGCAGTACACCAGAGGCACCACGACGGCCACGTACACGGCTGTGCGCCCCCGCTGCGGGGTGAACCAGCGCGTACGGACCTGACTACGGCCATACGCCAGCGCCGCGGCGCCCAGCAGCAGTCCGCCCAGCACGCAGACGAGCTGATTCAGGACGGGCCATGGCCAGGCATCGGCGAAAGTGGCGCCCCCCAGGCTCCAGCCGAAGACCGGCGCCACCAGCAGCAGCGGCGTGTAGGCGACGCCCATCATCAGCCGCGAGTCCGGAACAACCAGGACCAGGATGACGGCGATCGGCCAGGCCAGGAACAACGGAGTACGACGATCGCTCCTGCGGGTAAGTGCCAGCGCCGTCACTGCGGTGAGCAGGCTGAATGTGGCAATCCACCAGCCGAAGCGGGGCGTCGTCCCGGCCAGGACCGACAGCGCCCCGTCCGGGTCCGGGTCTGAAGCGCCCCAGGGGAAGCCGGGCAGCCCGAGCGCCCACGCTGAGCCGAGCACGCCATAGGCCAGCGCCCACAGCGCCGCCGCGTAGCCTCGCCAGGCAGAAGTGATGGGTTTCATGTGATCAGCGTCGCCGGGTGACAGCCCTGCGGACCAGATGCCGTTCGGCACCTCCGGCCGCCGGCAAAGGTGCCGAACGGCACCTGCGGCCGGATTTCAGTATGGACGTATCGTCGGTCCGGTGAGCTGGATGTGGATTGCCGTGTCGATATCGCTGCTGGTTCCCGTAGCAGTGGCGGCCGCGGTGCTGTCGCGGCCGTCGTTGGGGTCGCGTCTGCCTGCGCTGACGTGTGTGGCCGCGGCCGGGTCGCTGGCCGTCACGCTGGCTCACGTCATCAGCCCTGCACAGCCCGAGCCGGGCGCCGCCGCACTGGGGATGATCGAGAGCCTGGCGCTCATGGCGCTGGTCGGCCTGGTCATCCGGTACGCGCCGGCACGGCGGGCGACTGTGGCCGCGTCTGCGGCAGGCATGGCCGCGGCCACGTGGCTGCTGCGTTTCTTCGCTCCTGCCTCGCCGCTGGAAGGGCTGGGCGCGTGCGTGTTCTGGGGGTTGGGTGCGCTCCTGGCCGCCGTTGTGGGAGGTTACCTGCGTTTTCTCGATGTACGGCAGACCCGCGCCGTGGCCGACACCCGCACCGCGTTGCGGCTGCAGCTGGCCAGAGACCTACACGACTTCGTCGCCCATGACATCAGCGAAATGGTGGCGCACGCCCAAGCCGGCAAGGTCGCGGGCGACCCGGTGCAGGCGCTCGAACGCGTCGAAGCGGCAGGCCAGCGCGCCATGTCGATGCTGGACCGCACCCTGGACATGCTCCACCACAACCGGCTCCCCAACTCTACCGGTGACCTCAGCGGCATACGCGAGGCGGCCGAACGCTTCTCCGCCGCTGGTCCCGCGCCGGTCCACCTGCGCATGGACCCGGAGGTGACGGTCCCGGCGGAGACCGCGGCCCTGGCCTACCGGATCGTGATCGAAGGACTCACCAACGTCCGGCGGCACGCGCCGCAGGCCAGCCGCGTCGACCTGAGCATCTGCGCTGGGGCCGGCCTCCTGGAGATCACGATGACCAACGATGGCGTGAGACGAGCGCGAAGCGGCCGACGCGGCGGGTCCGGCCTGCCAGGCCTGACCGCCCTCGTGGAGGAACAGGGCGGCGAACTGGTGACGCAGGCCGTATCGGATGGGTGGTCGATGACCGCGCACCTGCCGCTGGCACAATCGCCGGAGTGTCCACCCGCATCCTCATCGCCGACGACCAGGAAGGCATCCGAAGCGCCTTCCGCATGATCCTCGACGCCCAGCCCGACATGACGGTCGTGGCCGAGGCCGCCGACGGCCGCACCGCGATCGACACCGCCAAGGCGATCAAACCCGACGTCGTGCTCGCCGACATCCGGATGCCCGGAGCCGACGGCATCGAGGTGGCCCGTGCCCTGGCCGACACCGACATCCACGTGGTGATCGTCACCACCTTCCATCTCGACGAGTACGTCCACGCGGCACTGCGGCACGGCGCCGCCGGGTTCATCCTCAAACGCTCCGGCCCCACTCTGCTCATCGAGGCCATCAGGGCCGCGATGAACGGCGATATGCTCATCAGCCCGCAGCTAACCGTCCGGCTGCTACGCCAACAGGGCCTGCCGCACGAGACACCGACCGTCGTCCTCACCGAGCGGGAAGACGACATCGTGGCACTGCTCGCGCACGGCAGGACCAACGCCGAGATCGCCGCGGAACTCTTCATCTCTCCGGGCACGGTCAAGAACCACATCGCGGCCATCCAGCGCAAGACCGGCGCCAGAAACCGCGTCGCCATCGCGGCCTGGGCATGGGCAACCGGCAGAGCCGAGCCCTGATCGCGTACACCGGCCTTGGCTGGAGATGGCACAGCACGGTTCCTCATGCCCCTACGCGTAACCCAGCAGCGGAAGGAAGACCTCGTCGGTGACGGCGGCCAGGTCGGCATCGGATGGCAAGATCCCGAAGACCACGAAGTCGTCCCGCAGCAGGCTGATCGGCAGGGTGATCACCCGCAGCGGCCAGGGGCCGGGCGGGATCTGACCGCGCTCGGCCGCGCGCTTCAGCACCGTGGACATGGCGTCGGACAGGGCAGAGTTGGCGATGAGGTCCCGCAATCGCTGTGCCAGCCGCGGGTCGTGAACCGTGTCCGCGATCAGCCCGGACACCGTGTCGCGGCGGGTGTCGCCGAGGTTCGTCTGTGCCTGACGCAGGAGGTGCAGCACGTCGTCGCGCAGATCACCGGTGTCGGGGACCGGCACGTTGGCGAACCGGCTCCGCAGCGTGTCCAGCACGAGCTCCGGCAGGCTGCTCCAGCGGCGGTACAACACGGCCTTGCTGGTACCGGCTCGGTTTGCGATACCGCTCATGGTGGACTTCGCGTAACCCAGCTCGGCCAGTTCCTCGCGAGCCGCGTCCAGAATGGCGTCTTCGAGCGCGGCTCCCCGGCGGCGCGACATGGTCTCGCCTGCAGATGGGCCCGTACTCGGCGTGTTCGGCATCACAACTCCCAAGAAACCTTGCGTTCCCTGATCGCCGAGCTTAGCCTGAGCATAAGGAACTAAGAGTTCCTTATTTCGAGAGGTGACACATGACGAACGCCGCCACCCAGACTCCACCGGCATTCCCGATGCCCCGCTCCTGCCCATTCGGTCCGCCGCCGCAGTACGCGCAAGCCAGACGGGAGGCGCCGATTTCGCGGGTGACCCTGCAAGACGGCAAGCAAGCGTGGCTGATCACCGGGCACGCCTTCGCGCGACAATTCCTGTCCAGTGACAAGATCAGCTCGAACCGCGCGAACCCCGGTTTTCCTCAGCTGATTCCCGGGGTGGCCTCGGTGCCGCTGAAGGGCACGATCGTTGCCATGGACCCGCCGGAGCATTCCCAGCACCGGCGCATGATCACCAATGAGTTCACCGTCAAGCGAGTCAAGCAGATGCGGCCCGAGATCCAGCGGATCACCGACCGATCCATCGACGAGATGTTGGCAGGACCGCGGCCGGCCGACCTGGTGGAGGCCTTGTCGCTGCCGGTACCGTCGCTGGTGATCTGCGAGCTGCTGGGAGTGCCCTACGCCGATCGCGGCCGATTCCAGGGCAGAACCAAGATCATTCTCAGTCGCAACTCGACAAGCGAACAGCGACGTGACACCGCATTGTGGTTGCGCCAGTACATCAACGGCCTGGTCGTGGGCAAGGAGACCGAGCCGGGCGAGGACCTGCTGAGCCGGCTGATCGACAAGTACCGCGACATCGACGCCTATGACCGCGAGACCCTGACCGGGATCGGGCTGCTGCTGCTGGTCGGCGGTCACGAGACCACCGCCAACATGATCTCGCTGAGCGTGGCCTCGCTTCTGGACGATCCGGAACTGCTGGCCGGGTTGCGGGAGCGGCCCGAGCGGACGCCGCAGCTGGTCGAAGAGCTGTTGCGCTTTCACTCCATCGTCGACAACGCCACTTCCCGGGTGGTCGTCGAGGATTTCGAACTGGACGGCGTCACCTTCCGCGCCGGCGACGGCGTCATCGTGGCGGCCGCGGCCGCCAACCACGACCCGGACGTGTTCACGCGGCCGGATCAGATCGACGTCGATCGCGGTGCACGGCACCACCTTGCCTTCGGTTTCGGGATCCACCAGTGCCTCGGACAGAACCTGGCCCGGCTGGAGCTGGAGGTCGTGCTGAACACGCTGTTCGCACGGATCCCGAACCTGGCACTGGCGGACCCGGTAGAGCGCCTGCCGTTCAAGAGCGACGCACTCGTCTACGGCGTCCACCGGCTGCCGGCGACCTGGTAACCGAAAGAGACGCCTTCATGAAGATCACATTGGACGAGGAAAAATGCTGCGGTTCAGGCCAATGTGTGCTTACCGCCCCTGAGCTCTTCGACCAGCGAGAGGAGGACGGGATCGCGATTCTGCTTCATCCATGCGCGGATTCGGAGCAATACGAATCCGTTCATGAAGCAGCCATGGTGTGTCCAGGACAGGCGATCTCGATCGAGGGATCACCATAGTGGACAAAGATTGTCATCGTGGGCGCGTCCGCGGCGGGCATCGGTGCCGCGGACTCCCTGCGACAACGCGGCTTCACCGGCAGGGTGCATACCTCTGACCAGCCCATCCGGTAGTGCTGGACCGACCCGACTTTGTCGAGGCTGCTCCCGCCCTCCCCGGTGATCCCCGGATCAGGCTGCCTCCTCCTTCACCCCACCGCTACGACGGCCGGGCGACGGTGGCCTTCCACCTCCATGCGGACAAACAGTGCTTTCCGTGGCGCACTGACAGCTTCCTTGAGGCAGGCCGATCCGGGACGGGGGCCGGCCTGGTCAACATGGTCGGGCTGGCCGTTCTGTCCGGGATCGGCTGCACCGTCTCGCTGCTCATCGGCGAGCTGGCGATCGGCATGGGGGAGGGCGTCGCGCCCGTCAAGATCGCGGTCCTGGCCGGGATCATGGCCCCGGCGCGCCCGCACCGGACCTCTCGCGCCGGCCACGGCGGGCACGGCGGCGCAGGAAGGCCATGGACGTCAGGCGCCAAGCGGGCCGTGCGCCTGGGCCGACAGGTCCTGCCAGTCGGCCCAGGTCTTGAGCCGGTCCGCGTACGCCTGCTGGATCATGGGGTAGAAGCCATGACCGAACAGCACGCGCAGGGGCGCGTCGTCGGTGTCTGCGAGGGTGAGCAGCGCCTGGGCGGCGGCGGCCGGGTCGCCCGTCGGTTGCTGCGCGGTGGCCCCGAGACGCTGGCGCAGCTCGTCGTAGGCCGGGTTCGTCCGCGCCATGTGGCCGTAGTCGAGAGGGTTGTTGGCATCCCGGGTGGCGAAGGCGTCCGGCTCGATGATGGTCACCTTGACGCCGAACGCGGCGACCTCTCCGGCGAGGGCCTCGTTGAGGCCTTCCAGGGCCCATTTGGAGGCGTGGTAGGCGCCGACGAGCGGCATGGCGACGATCCCGGCCACCGAGGAGAGCTGGATGATGTGCCCGGAGCGCTGCTCGCGCAGGTGCGGCAGGGCGGCCTGGATCACCCACACCGCGCCGAACAGGTTGGTCTCCATCTGGTCGCGCAGTTCCTGCTCGCTCAGCTCCTCGATCGCGCCGATCTGGGTGAAGCCGGCGTTGTTCACGATGACGTCCAGGCGGCCGAAGTGCTCCTTGGCCTGCTTCACGGTGCCGAAGACGGCCGGCTTGTCGGTCACGTCCAGCTCTAGCGGCAGCACCGCGTCGCCGTAGGCGGTGACCAGGTCGTCCAGGCTCGCCGTGGTGCGGGCGGTCGCGGCGACCCGGTCGCCCCGGGACAGGGCCGCCTCGACGAAGTTACGGCCGAGCCCGCGCGAGGAGCCGGTGATGAACCAGACCTTGCTCATGATGTCCTTCCGTTCCCGCCCGGGCCGCGGTAGTCGTGCGGCGGTCACCGCGCGCGAGGCCGGGGCGATCACTCATGGAGATCTGTGCCGCGCGGAACGTTCGCGCGGCGTCCTGACCGAACATGAGGCGCCGGCGACCCCCTTCCCCGTGACAGCGCCGCCGTGTGACATGCGCCACGATCACCGGATGTCACACGGCGGTGAGGCGCGGCGGCTTGTGGGTGAAGGCCGAGATCCAGAGCGGACAGGCAGGGGCTCAGGTGGGTCACAGCAGCTCAACCAGATGTCCACTGTCAGTCGATGCCTTCCACGATGCGGAAGTCGCGCTCGAAGCCGTCGGGGAGGGCCACCAGCGCCTTCTGGTATGCCTCGCTCTCGTATGCCGCGACGGCCTGTTCAAAGCTGTCGAACTCGATCAGAACGACGCGCTGCGTGATTCCGGCCTCGTGGGCGACGACTCGACCACCACGGGACGGGATCCGGGACAGGACGCGCCCGCCCCCGGCCTGGACAGCCGGACCGGCCAGCTTGTCGTAGGCAGTCAGCCTCTCAGGGTCGGAAATGGCGGGGTAGACACTGACCCAGTAGCCCTTAGCCATGGAAACCTCCTGTATTGGGCCGGACGCGTCCGGCTTCGCATTGACACTCGGATCGATCGATCCCGGCGACGGGTACTGCGGTCAGTTGAATCGTCATAGGCGCAGGTTAGGGCCTCATGTGCGGTCGAGGGAAAGATCGATACGGGATAGACTCAGAACGGATCGTTATCAATCGGCAGGGAGGGCACGTGGCGCCGGACACGGTGAGCCTGCGGTACTTCCTGGTGCTGGCGCAGGAGTTGAACTTCACCCGCGCGGCCGCACGGATCGGTATCGCACAGCCCGCACTCAGCGCCCGGATGCGCCGGTTGGAGGCGGAACTCGGTACGGCCCTGCTGGTCCGCAACACGCGTAGCGTCGTATTGACCACGGCCGGTGCGGCTCTGGCGGAGTCCGCGCCGCCCGCGCTGGCGGCGCTGGACCGGGCATGGGACACCGCCCGGAGCGCGGCGGCCGGTGAACTGGGCACGCTGCGCATCGGATACAGCCTCAGCGCCGGGGCCGAGACGGTACCGGCCCTGGTGGACAGGCTGATGCGCAAGAGTCCCGGACTTGAGGTCGGCGCGGTCCCGATGGCGACACCGGAGATCTCCCCCGCGGTCGCCGACGGCCGCATCGATGCCGGGATCACCCGCGGTGAGCAGCCGGGCCGTGGCGTGCGCCGGTTCCTGCTGCGGCGTATGCGCGTGGGGGTCCAGCTGGCGCAGCACCATCCGCTGGCCGAACACCCGGAGATCGAGATCGCCGACGCGGCCGCGTATCCGCTGCGACTCCCGGACCGTGCGGCCAACCCGGTGATCCACGATCAGCTGTCCGCACTGTTCCGGGACACCCGACCACACCCCCGGTTCCACACGCCCGCAGTCTCTTTCGACCTGTCCCAGCGCGACCTGCGCGACGGGGTCACCCTCGCCCCGGCCGGAGAAGCCGCGCTCACGGCAGCACCGGCCGGTCTCACCTGGCGACCGCTGCGGGGCGCGCCCAGCCTGACGATCCACCTGGTCCTCCCACGCGAGCAGTCGCCGCTACACCGCCGCGTCCGTGCCGTCGCCAAAACCCTGGCGCACGAGCTGCGCTGGCTGCCGGACTGACGCGCAAGAGGTCAAGCGAGACGGACGCCTGCGGTGGCGAGTGTCTGGACGCAGCGGAGATGACAGTGGAGCCTGCGCCTTATCTGGGCGCTTTCACTTCGATAGGTGTCGAAATAGCGGCGCTCGCGTCATCGAAGTCGGCCGATCGCCAGGCTGCACACCCGCCGGCCCAGTGAGCGTCGCCGGTTTCGTCAGCGGGCGTGACGCAGCCGCAGGAGATGCCCGGTGATGTGGTCACGGGCCGCGGTGACAGCGCGAACAGCGTGATCGTCGATGCCTTGTGGTGGGCGGGTGCCCTTGCAGAGCAGCGTGGCGTAGCCGTGCGTGGTGGACAGGTGCACGTAGACGAAATCGGCGATCTCGGGCCAGGAGGTGTCGGCGGGCAGCACGTCCGCGGCCAGGCGCATGAGGGCGGCCGTGAGGTGGCGGCTCTGCTCCTGGACGGTCGGACGGTGGGGTTCGGCGAAGTCATAGGAGTAGACGAGGTCGAGGCCGGCGCGGTGCTCCAGGACGAAGCGGGTGTAGGCGCCCGCGGTGGCGGCGAGCCGGTCCACGGGATCGGGCCCCGCTCGCTCGGCCGCCTCGACGAGAACGTCGGTGATGTCGCTGATGATGGCGGCCGCGCAGGCGGCGAGCAGTGCCTCACGATCGGGGAAGTGGCGGTACGGCGCGGCCGACGACACGCCGACGCGGGCGGCGACCTTCGCCACGGAGAAGCCGGTGACGCCCGATTCGGCCAGCAGCGCGAGACCCTCGCGGATCAGCTCGGGACGTAGGTCGCCGTGGTGGTAGCCGCGTTTCGGCGGCGTGGGTCTGCTCACGGCCAACGATTCTGCCCCCTTCCCAATGTTAGAGTACTCTTACTTAATGTTAGAGCACTCTTACATCTGCAGGAATGAGGACGCATCATGGAGCAACGGACCCTCGGACGGCAGGGGCTGGCGACGTCGGCGCTGGGATACGGCGCGATGGGCATCTCCCTGGCCTATGGGCCGTCGGATGAGAACGAGGGGATCGCGACGATCCGCCGGGCCCACGAGCTGGGCATGACGTTCTTCGACACGGCCGAGCTGTACGGGCAGGGCGAGAACGAGCGGATCGTCGGCGCCGCGCTCGCCCCGATACGCGACGAGGTCGTCATCGCGACCAAGTTCGGCTTCGACTTCACCGGCACCAGAGAGGGCGGTGTCGACAGCCGTCCCGAGCACATCCGCGAGGTCGTCGACAACAGCCTGCGTTACCTCGGCGTCGACGTCATCGACGTGCTCTACCAGCACCGCGTCGACCCCAACGTGCCGATCGAGGATGTGGCCGGGACGGTCAAGGAGTTCATCGACGCCGGGAAGGTCCGCTACTTCGGGCTGAGCGAGGCGGGGGCGAACACCGTCCGTCGCGCGCACGCCGTACAGCCCGTCTCGGTCCTGCAGACCGAATACTCCCTGTTCGAGCGGGACGCCGAGACCCTCTTCCCCGTCCTGCGCGAGCTCGGGATCGGGTTCGTCGCCTACTCGCCGCTCGGCCGGGGTTTCCTCACCGGACAGGCCAAGCCCGGCGCCGAGTACGACCCCACCGACATGCGCAGCTGGGACGCCCGCTTCCAGCCCGGCAACTACGAGAAGAACCTGGAAGCCACCCAGCGGCTCGCCGGCCTGGCCGCGGCAAAGGACGCCACCGTCGCCCAGCTCGCCCTGGCCTGGCTCCTGGCCCAGGGCGACGACATCGTCCCCATCCCCGGCACCCGCAGCATCCAGCGGCTGGAGGAGAACGTGGCCGCCGCCGACCTCACCCTCGACGACGCCGACCTGAAGCGCATCGCCGAGATCCTCCCGACCGGCGGCTTCGGCGCCCGCTACCCCGAAGGCATGCTGCCCACGTGGGACTGACCCCGGTGACCGGGCACGGCCTCCTCTGAAGCAGCGGTCAGGCCGCTGCCGTCCGCAGCCGCGCCCGTGCCACCCGGTACGGCGATGCCCGATAAGGGCACCAGGTAGAACGGGCACCATGCAGTAAACCGGATCGGGGACGGTGCGCAGATATCAGGAATTGATGGGCTCGGCGCTGGTTGTGGACGTGTTCGTTCTCGCCCAGGGCTTGCCGCAGGTGGCGGAAGACTGTTCAGCAGGTGCGTTCGAAGGGGAGCTCTCTGACACGTTGTGCCCACTGATGATCGGTCAGGGGGCCGGCCAGCTCGCAGGCCGCCTTGGAGGGATCGCCCAGGTATCTCAGGTGTGTGGCGAAGTCCCATACCACCATTTGGCCTGCCCAGTCGTAGGGTGACACCCCGTCGAAGAGCGGGGTGATCAGGACTCCGGATGTGGACAGAGCGGCCGGGTGGAAGATCCCGCTCGCCACGTTGAAGGTGAACAGATGTGTGGGACGGTCCGTGATCTCCCACACGGTCGTGACCCCGAGCAGGGACTGGATGAGCCCGTGTCCGTCGGGCGTGACGATGGCGCTGTTGTCGCTGGCGATCTGACCGTCCCGCCGGTCGAGCGGCCGGGGGCGGGTGGGGTCGGCGAGATCCCAGATGGTTCCCGGAGTCTCCGAGGTGGTAGTGATCAGCCGGTGTCCATCGGGAGTGAAGGTGATCTGCCCCCGCCGTCCGCCGGTGGTCTCCTGGACCTTGGCGAGGCGCCGGGGCCGGTGGGCGTCGGCGATGTCCCAGATCTCGACCGTCCGGTCACTGTCCAGCAACGCCAGCAGTCGTCCGTTCGGTGAGATCGCGGCGGACCTCAGCTCGCCCTGCCAGCCGTCGAGGCCGGCGAGCGGGGTGGTGGCGGGCAGTTGCCACAACTCCAGCGTCCGCTTCCTTCGGTCGGTGACTGCCAGGAGCCGTCCGCTGGAGCCGATCGCCACGGGGGACTTGCCGTCGACGCCTGCCATCTGGCGGGGCCGACGCCGATCCGAGAGATCCCACAGCTCGGTCGAGTCCTGCCCTCGGCCCACTGCCACGATGCCGTCCTTGCCGGAGAAGAGGCGGCTGCTGGTCTCGCTCCTGTGGCGCTGAGTCGGCGGGGCCCGGCCGATCACTACGGGATGGGCCGGGTCGCTCATCTCCCACACCAGCACTTCTCCCGCCGAGGAAACGGTGGTGAGGCCGGCGTCGGGGGAGAAGGCCGCCGACGTGGTCCGCCCGTCGCGGCCGGGCACGATGGCCACGGGTGCCGGACGGCTGAGACTGGTCAGTCGCCATAACTTGGCTCTGGGGCTCCCGTCCACCGTGACCAGGAACGGCAGATGAGGCGATGCCCCGAGGTGGACCATCTGACGGGCTTCGTCGGTGGCGCCGTCCACGAAGGACGGCTCCGAGGGGCGGGTGATGTCCCAGACTTCGCCACTCACTCCCCGGTCGGTGACCAGGTAGCGATCATCCAGACCGAAGGCCAGCTGATTCGCGCTGCCGGGTATCTCCACGGAGCGCCTGGCGATGGCCAACTGCGTCGGCGCGACAGGGTTGGTGATGTCGAGCAGGATGATTCCGCCGGTGTGCAGGGCGGCAAGCGTACGGCCGTCCCGGGAGAGTGCGATGGCTCTGATGGAGCCGGCCTTGTCATCCAGTACCGTGCCGAGCTTCCGCAAGGCCGCCCCGCCGGAGGCGTCCCACAGGGTGAGCCGCTGGTTGCCGAGGGAGGCGAGGATCCGGCCGTCCTCCGAGAGCGCGAGTCCTTCCGCTCCCACTCGTCCCCGCTCGCTCGGCTCGCTGTGCCGCAGGCGCGGATTCTCGGGGATGGTGATCTCCCAGTGCTCCAGGACGTCCGCATCCCGGACCACGGTAAGAAAGCGGCCGTCCGGCGAGAACACCAGTGCGCTGATCTCATCGCCTGCGTACCCCTGGTTTGCGAAGAGACCAGGGATGACGCCGACCTTCCTGGGCGTGCGCGGGTCGGCCAGGTTCCAGAGGGTGATGTCTCCTCTGTTCTCCGGTATGGCGATCATGCTTCTGTCTCGGGAGAAGGCGCTCCTGCGTGGATCCGGTTTCGGGACGTCGATGGTGGTGATCGCGGTGCGCGTGGCCGTGTCCCACAGGATCACGCCGCCGTCCTCGGAGGTGGTCGAGAGCATCCGGCCGTCGGGGGAGAATGCCGGATGGGACAGGCCGAACAGGGGCAGTTCGCCTGCGTAGCGGGTGGTCAGCAGGTTCTTGAGGAGGGCGGCGCGTGCTCCTTCTGCGCCGCCGAGCCGTACGGCGGCCAGGCCCAGCCGTAGGGCCAGCCGGGGTTCGCGGTTGAGCAGGTCGCCCGCTTCGCCGATCAGCCTGCCGGCCAGTGCCTGGCGGTGCGCCCGTTCGGCGGCGTCGATGGCTCGGGCGGCCACGACGCCGCCGGAGGACATGCCCAGGATCACCGCTGTCGCGGCTCCCACGAACCGTTCGTTCAGCCGGGTCCGGGTCAGCCTGATGGCCTGAGTCAGGTCGCGGGCTTGTCGCGCCCGGGCTTCGCGTAGCAGCTCGGGCGGAACCTGGTCCGCGGGCCGGAGCACGGGTAGGACGACGCGCCAGCGCTGCCTGACGGCCTCCTGGAGTTTGGCCCGGTAGCCACCGACGGGCAGGAGTCGCCCCTCGTCGTCGAGCCCGCCGGTCACGGCACACCGGTGGTCCAGGCGGCGCAGCCGATATCTGCCCAGCTTGCGCGATTGCCGGTGCAGTTCGTCCAGGCCGAGGGCGAACGAAGCAGCGAGCGAGCCCTGGATCACGTCGTTGCATGGATGGCGTCCATCCGTAAGGGACCACAGGACGCAGCGCTCGTGCAGCCGGGGGATGGCTTGCCAAGCGGCGTCCAGCGCATCGGCGAACGCATGGTCGGCAACCAGGAACGTCATGCGCCCCGGCATGGGATACAGGCCAGGCGGAGCGTCTCGAAGCAGTTCCAGACGCAGACTCGCGTGCCCGCCGGCCGCCAGCCGGTCGAACAACACCGGCAGCTCCACCTGGCCTGCGACGGCGGGCAGTGAGTCCTTCAGGGCGCATGCCAGCAGGGCGACCAGAGCTCCCGGGCCAGGATCGGGCTGGAGGTCGGCGAGGCGATGGAGGACGGAGGCGAGCTTCATGTCAGCGGCGGGCAGGATGCTCGTCGATGGTTCGAAGGTGGCCGTCAGGGTGGAGGGCAGCACGTTCGCCTGCCGCCAGTGCTGGATGGAACGGATCAGGTACGGCTCCGCGCCCGCAGGCTCACCCAGCGCCTTGACCACGTCCAAGACGGCGCGGGCGGCACTGCTGGCCGGGCCCTCGGACGCGGATGCGCCGGTCCGCGGCTCATCTGGCCAGCTTGGCTCGAACATGGCCAGCGCCTTGCCCTCGTCCCCGTCGAGACTCGGCTCGACATCCGTGCCGAGGGCCGCGCGGCGGCACCGCTCGAACCAGGTGCCAGGCCCGAGAGTCAGCTCGTCGAAGAGGGTGCCGAGTCTGGTCGCGTCCGCCCGGGTCATGCCGGGTTCTCGATCGCCTGCCGTACTGGATCATCTGGTGACAGCCGCGTGGCCACCTCCAACCATGCCCGCCGCCACGGCGGGGGAGAGGCGAGTACCGAGAGTCTGACGGTTTCCACCGCACCGGGCTGTGCTTCGAACCCCCGGATCGTCACGTCGGCCCAGGCAGACACGTCGGGGACGAGCAGTTGCCCCGCCCAGAGCCCGGAAGGATCAGCTGTGAAGATCATGACGTACGCCCGTTCGCCCGCCTCCGTCGTCACTGTGACAGGCAGGAAAGGCTCATTGCCGAGGTCTTCGGCCTCCACTGTGAAACGCATTCTGCCCCGCCCCGCCTCGATGAGGTGACAGGTCAGCCCCCACTCCGCGATGCGCCATTCGGCCGGGGTCGGCCGGGCCTCGTGGGTGGCGGCATGGCTGCGGGCGGAGACAGGGCTGAAGCGCGGGAGATGCAGAAGGCCGTCACGGATGATGGGTGTGCGCCAAAGCGCCGACGGGGCCGTTTCCGGGGGCTCTTGCCGGAAGGCGAACGCCCGAGTGTTCCGCGCCAGTGCCTTGATCAGTGAGGGTGCGCGCGGATCGGCGACTCCTCCGAAGGCGGCTGTGTCCCGAGCCAGCGCGGCCAGGAGGTCGTCAAGTCGCACTGCCGCTCCCTCGCCCCGCCTCCGTCTCGGTCAGTGCCTGACTGGAGCGCCGGGCCTGCCGCGATAACTGCTCGACGAACAACGGGGCACCTATGCCTGCCGCAAAGGCACCGAGCACCCCGCTGAGTTGCCCCGCCGTTCCCAGGGCCGCCGCGACCGCGGCGCCCACGCCGACCCGGATGACGACCGAGGCCACCAGCGCGGAGGCCGGCGCTTCGCCTTCCTGCTGCCACGGCCAACCGCTCGTCCGGCGAATCGCTGCGACGATCTCCAACAGCTCGATACAGGCGCTGCCCAGCAAGCCCCAGAGCGCCGCCTCGCCTCCGCTGATCACGAGTCCGCCCTCTCGTCATGTGTCGATAACGACCATGCAAGACAATCTCCGTCACGCCGACAAGCTGAACCGGGTAAATGGCAGCGGGCCGGCACCACTACGAGATTCACCGGGCGTGCGACTCCGAGCTGTCCCCCGAGGTGGGCAGTGATCTTTCACGACACGCGCGACATCGCCGACGTGGTCCTGCAGTCGCAGGCCGAGGGTTGGAAGATCGCACCCGAGGACCTGGCCGAGGTCTTCCCCTACCTGACGAGCACATCATGCGGTTCGGCGAGTACTCCACCCACGAACTCGCCATCACCCCGAAGGCGCACGAGCCCCGCCTGGACATTGCCTTCACCAGGCTGCATGACGTGGCCCGACTCGTCCGGTGCCAGGCCGAACACAGCCCTGGTTGATCCCACGGCCTCCACGGGGGAGTGTCGACTCAACGGCTGATCTCGGTTGTTGAAGTGGTCAGAGGCTGGCAGGGGTGAGGTGGCCTTCGAAGGCGATCTGGAAGGCGTTCAAAGGTGCCTTCCGGCGCAGGGTTTCTGGAGCGACAACCAGCCGTGGTGGTCTTGCGCCTGCCGGAAATTCAATCCGTGCAGTGCAAGCCGCTTGTGAGTATTCGCGGAGGACTCCGCCGGGCCGGTCTCGTCGGTGCGGACGTAGGTGATGTCGCCGACCAGCTTGATGCCCGGCCGCTCGGCACCGGCGAAGGTCTCGGCGACCGACGCGGTCAGCAGCGTGCGGCGTCGCGCGGTGGCCGAGGCCGGCCGCTCGCGCCACTCGTAGTAGCCCGAACGGGACACATCCAGCCAGGCGCACATCTTCACGATCGAGTGACGGGCCTTCTTCGCGTCGATGAGCTCGTACGTGGCGAGCGCCATCGAGTCTCGGACGCGAGGAAGGCGCCGCTTCTTCGGGAAGATCAACTTCTCGCGCGGCTCGGCGTTCTCCCGCTCCAACATCCGGATCCGGATCCGGTCCGGCCCGGAGACCGGCTGCTCGTCCTGGGCATGCGCGATCCGATGCCGGTTCGCCCAGCTGCCCAGCGTGCATGAAGGAACACCACCTGCGCAAGCGGCGCTCACGTGGCCGGTCTTCGGCTTCACCGAGCGGTCGCCGCCGCGGCGACCGCTCGGTGAGCGCGCGGCGAACGGACTGAGGCTGGGCGAGGGTAGGCGGAGACGGTTCTGCTCTGCGCGAAGCTGACAGAACTCGAACGCGCCATCGACCTATGGTGAGGTATGGCCTCATCCATGCCGTCGCGTCCAGCGATCAATCGGACCGCCCCCGAGCCGTCCCCGGCTCGCGAGCCGCTGTGGCGGCAGGTGCTCGGCGAGCGCTTGAGAGGGCTTCGCCATGAGCGGGGCGAGAAGTTGAGCGAGACGGCAAGCCGCGCCGGAGTCTCGCCGCAATATCTCTCCGAGATCGAACGAGGCGTCAAGGAGCCGTCGAGCGAAATGATCGCCGCGGTCGCCGGGGCGCTGGATGTAACCCTGGTCGATCTGACCCTTGCCGTTGCCGAGAGTTTGCGGCCTGCTCAGCAGGGCGCGTCGAGAGGTGCCACCTGCTCGGCCGCGTATGCCCTGGCCGCGTAGCGCGGCTTGCCGGGGTTGTCCACGGGGCTATGAACGCTCCTCGATGATCTGGTCGAGGAGCCCGTACTCCAAGGCCGCGGTAGCGGTGAACACGCGATCGTGATCGGTGTCGGCGCGCAGCGTCTCGACCGTCTGGCCGGTGTGCCGTGAAAGTATGCGCTCGATGTCCGCCCGGACACGTACGACCTCGTCGGCCTGCAAGATGAGATCCGGGATTGCTCCGCGCCCCTGGGCTGCCGGCTGGTGCAGGATGATCCGTGCGTGTGGGAGAGCGGCACGTTTGCCTTCGGCGCCCGCGGCGAGAAGTACGGCACCCACCGCGACGGCCTGTCCCACACAGGTCGTCGAAACCCGCGGGCGGATATGGCGCATGGTGTCGTAGATCGCGAGCATCGCGCTCGGATCTCCGCCTTCGCAGTTGATATAGAACTGGATCTCCGCCTCGGGGTTGTCTGATTCCAGAAAAATCAGCTGCGCGATGAGAGCATTCGCGACGCCCGCGTCGATTGCGGTGCCCAGGTAGACGATCCGCTCGGTGAGCAGGTGCGAGTAGACATCCATGATCCGCTCGCCACGAGGGTTCGAGGCGATGACGTTCGGGATCGTATATGTGGTCACTGGCCGACTCCTTGGGTGACGCCGAATCCGAGCCGTGGGCGGTTTTGTGGCGCGATTTCGTCGAAGTTCTGCACGATGGCGTCGATGAAGCCGTAGTCCAGTGCTTCCTGTGCCGTGTACCAACGATCGTGCAGAGAATCCTCGAATATGCGCTCGACAGGCTGACCTGTGTCCTCGGCAATCAGACCGAGCACCGTGTCGCGCGTATGCCGAAGGTCGCCGGCCTGCAGTTCGATGTCGACCGCGGTGCCACCGATTCCCGCCGAGCCTTGGTGCATCAGGACTCGTGAGTGCGGCAGAGCACGGCGTTTCCCACGGGCCCCCGACGACAGCAAGAACTGCCCGGCGCTGTAAGCGATACCCAGGACGAGAGTGGATACGTCACAGGGAATGATGCGCATGACGTCGCGGATCGCAAGCATCGACGGGACCGAGCCACCTGGGGAATGAATCCACAAGGCGATATCGGACGACGCATCCTGCGTGGCGAGTGCCATCAGCTGAGTGGCCAGCAGTGTTCCGTTGTCGTCGTCGAGAGGGCCGTCGAGAACGAGCACACGCTGCTCGTAGAGTTCGCGTCTCATTCGTGGGTTGAACAGCGGAAGTTTCGATTCTTCGCTCATGCGTCCATCTTGTGAGGCGATCCGGACCGGAGTCGACACGATCTGCCTGGGGCAGATCTGCTCTGAGCAGCGAGAGCTGCTGAGCAGGGAGAGCTGCTGAGCAGGGAGAGCTGCTGAGCAGGGACAGCGCGATTACCGGTCGGTTCGGGGAGCGCGGTCCGGCTGGCGGGCCGGGTTCGAGCCGGCCCCAGTGAGCTGAGACCTTGCGACCACGGCAACGCGACGGCTCGCTAGGGCAGAGGCGCCTGGATGCGATGGGCTCCGGCGAGGCGCCTGCCGAAGTGCCGCCAGAGGAAGGTGAGCAAGTCGTTCGCGCGTGCCTCAGCTCAGCACTCGACATCGCTGGTCGGCCACGCCTCGACGGTACTCATACGTCCGAGCACTGTGCCGAGGTGGTCGGGAACGAGCAGGTCGTGATGCTCTTGCCAGGCTTCGTCCGGCGCTTGCCAGTAGTGTCGTCGCGCGGCCGTCCCCGCTGATGCGCACGACCTTGTTCGGTACGTTGAGGGTCGCGATGACCTGGTCGTCCCCGGTTCCGGTGAAGGCGATGTCGTCGATGCCGGCCAGCCCGGCGGCCTTGACCCTGACGGGTCCGGGACGGCCTCGGTCGATCGGGATCCGCAACAGGGTGCCCCGGTCCAGGTTCGTGGCCCACACCGCGCCGTGACGCACCTTGATGCCGTTGGCGCCGAGGAACGTGGTGGCGGACAGTTCTCGCGCCGAGGACCAGACCTGGGCGTGGCCGCCGTTCAGGGGCACGGTGGTGATGGTGCCGTGCACCGAGTCGGTGAGGTAGAAGGTCTTCGCCGGCTCGTCGTAGGCCAGGCCGTTGGGCAGCCCGGTGGCCGGCAGCGCGGCGATGCGCCGCGGCTCCCGCCCGGGGGAGAGGCGGTAGAGGCCGGTGGTCGCGGCGTCGCCGCTGGCGTACAGGAAGTACAGCGTCCCGTCGCCGGTGCGGACGATGCCGGTGGTGAGCGCGAACCCGAGGACCGGGGTGGCCGCGCCGCCGTCGGCGGGCGCGGGGAGGGTCGCCAGAATTCGGGTGGCGCCGGCCGGACTGATCGCGGCGACCTGGCGGGCGGCCGCGAAGGTGACGTAGGCCGTGCCGTCCGGGCCGAGCGCGATGTTCTCCGGCATCTGGCCCTTCGCCAGGTCGAAGTGCACGGCGATCCGTGACGTCACCGCCGGCGGGCGGGTCTGCGCGGCCGAGGGGGACGATGCGGCGGTGATCGTCGCCGCGTTCGCCGGAGGTACGCTCGCCAGAGCGATACCGGCGGCGAACGCGAGGGTGAGCATGCTGTTGCGCACTGCTGGGTCCTTTCAGGATGACTGCGCGAACAGGGGGTTCGCGGGCATGCGACATCAGGCGCTCGGCTCGGAGCGCCTGGGCAGAGCGTGGAGAAGCGTGGGAAGGAGTCAGCCGGTCATGTCCGCACCGGCGCATCGTGCCGGGGGTCCTGGGAGGCAGGGGTGCGACTGGTGAGCGCGTTGTGGATGAGCAGCGTCATCGCGGCGTGGGAGGGAGAGCCGGGTTCGGTGGTGGCGGCGACCACCACCTGGTCGTCGGAGATCCGCAGCGTCTGCTGGGTCACGTGCATGGTGCCCACCAGCGGATGCCGCATCTCGTAGACCGCGTCGCCGCCGGCCTTGACCCGGTAGTCGGCCCACATCGTGGCGAACTCCGGGCTCTTGACCGTCAGCTCCCCGAGCAGCGCGGCCAGGAGCGGGTCGTCCGGGTGGTGCCCCGTGGCCACCCGCAGGTTCGCCACCACGGCACGTGCCTTGGCGGTCCAGTCGGCGTACAGGTCACGGGTGTGCGCGTCCAGGAACAGCAGGCGTGCCATGTTGGGCCGCTGCCGCGGTGTGTCCGGAGCGTCTGGGGCCAGGTGGCCGGCGTACAAGGCGTGTCCCGGCGGGTTCCACGCCAGCACGTCGATGTACCGGCCGAGCACCACCGCGGGCACGTCGCCCACCGTCGCGATCAGCTGGCGCGTCGCGGGGCTGACCCGTTCGGGCGCCGGCCGTCGCCTGGCACCCCGGCGGCGGCCGCCGGCCAGTTCGTGCAGGTGCCGGCGTTCCGCCTCCTTCAGGTTCAGCGCCCCGGCCAGTGCCTCCAACACCTCGGGGGAGGCGTTGGACGCCTGGCCCTGCTCCAGCCGCGAGTAGTACGACGCGCTCACCCCGGCCAGCAGGGCCAGCTCCTCCCGTCGCAGCCCGGGGACCCGGCGCCGGCCACCGTACGTGGTGACCCCCACATCCTCGGGCCGCAGCTGGGAACGCCTTGACTGAAGGAACTCCCCGAGCTGTCGTCTCGTGTTCATGGCTCACAGTATTCGCGGCCGGTTCATAACCCAGCCACACCCTCCTGGGGATAGGCACGGCAGAGCTCTCATGGCCGTACTACGGATCCTGCTCACCGTGAATCCTGTGCCGCTCGAATATCGAGTTACGTGGCTTGAGCTGCGGCTATGCGGCGAAGAGCGGGTCCCGATCGTGGATCAAGAACCGGAGCCCGGAGATGCGGTCACCCAGGTCCATGACCAGGTTGCGGGCCTGCTGCACCGTCCATGCTCCGGTCGGGTGCGCGGTTACTCTGCTCGGGTAACCCAGCCGGGCCGCTCGCCTTCCGCTTTCTGGTCAGAGACCGGGACAGCAAGTACACCGCTCTGTTCGATGAGGTGTTCACGGCCGCGGGCAATCGCGTGGTGCTCACCGCACCTCAGGCTCCTCGCATGAACGCGATCAGGAGCGGTGGGTGGGTCCCTTTGCGGACGCTACCCAAGCCCGTCGACGACGACATCAAGGCAACCCTTCAACGCCATTAGTGTCCTCGGTCACAGCCTCCTCAACGACAGGCCCCGTAAGGTTCAGGAGACAATCCGGCAGAGGGTGCCGCACGTGGGGAGCGACTGTGGCTGCGGCGGCTCTCACCTTAGGACGCTGGCATCATCGCGGCCGTCCGGTCGATTCGGCGGTCGCGGCCTTATCCGGCGGGGCAATGAGACAACCGGGAAACGGGGTAAAGATGATCAGGAAGATCGTGACCGCTATGACGACGGCGGGTCTGCTGGCCACGGCCGCGGCGACGTTCGGTGGGACGGCGGCGTGGGCGGCTCCGTGCACGGGAAGCTGCATCGAGAGGACGGCAGCGACGTCGGGCGTTGCCCGGCAGTTCCCCTGGGAGGCGTCCGCTGCCCCCATCTCGCCGACCGGCGGATACCAGCCTGATGGTGGGTATCACAATGACTGATGTCCACGGGGAGAAGGAGCCCGGCAAGGCGGGGTCATGTCCCCGTCGTCGCTCGTAGTAGGGCGACTGTGGGATGGGGCATCTGCGGTCGGTAGGGCTCGGCTTGCTCGTGGTGGGTCTGAACGGAGGGCCTGATGCTCTTCAAGGCGGGCCGGTCAGTGCGCAGCCGGCGGGCCCGCATCGGCATGGCCTCCCTGGCGGATGCGCTGCCGCTGCCCGTCCAGTCCGCGCACCTGCACCGCGAACCGGATGAGCAACCGGCACCAGCAGAGTCCTCCTCGTTCGGGAGACTCGTCAGGGTTGTGCTCAGTTCTGCAGCGGCATGAGGTGGTCGGCGAACTCGTCGAGCCAGCGCTCGGCCGAAGACACGGGTGTGGCGGGCCGTACGACGAATTTGGTGATCCCGGCCTCGACGAAGCGCCCGATCAGGTCGCGGGCGGCGGCCCAGCCGACCGGGACGATCTCGGTGGGGTCTGCGCCGGGGTTGCGCCGGGCGATGGCGTCGATCGTGGTGGCGGGGATCTCGGTCGCGGCCACGGCGAGGCTGGTGCCGTAGTGGTCGGCCTCGATCTCGCGGCCGGCCTCGGCCGCGTGCGCCGCGATCGCCGTGCGGCCGGCGGCGGCCTGGTCAGGGGTGAGGAAGCTGGCCAGCCAGCCGTCGGCGAGCCGGCCGGCGCGGCGCAGGGCGCGCTCCCCGCTGCCGCCGACCCAGATGTCGAGCGGCTTGGCCGGCAGCGGGCCGACCCCGGCGTTCTCGACCGTGAAGAACTCGCCGTGGAAGGTCACCTTTTCCTGCCGCAGGAGCAGCCTGAGCAGTTCGAGCGACTCGTCGAACACCGCGCCGCGTGGCCCGGGGACGGGGAACGCCTCCCGTTCGGCGGGCCTGGCCGGCGTCAGTCCGAAGGCCGGCAGCACGCGCTTGGGGGCGAGCGCGGCCAGCGATGCGAGTTGCTTGGCCACCCGCACCGGGTGGCGGCCCGGCAGGATCGCCACCCCCGTGCCGACCTTCAGCCTGCGGGTGGCGGCCAGCGTGTAGGCCATGCCGACGATGGGCTCGACGGACGGCCCGTGGACGATCTCCGACAGCCACAGGGAGTCGATCCCGAGAGCCTCGGCCCGCTCCGCGAGCCCGGCGAGGCGGTCAGGGTGGTCTCCAGGTGGCGGCGCGACCCCGATACGTACCTTCATCGGACCATTATCGGCCCGGCCCCGAAATCCACTGCTTGTGCTCCTACGGGCCGGTGGCGGCTTTCAAGGCCGTCGGTGCGCTCCTCACAGAATCGGCGCTGCACCAGCCGATCACATCAGAGCCGCGGCGGCGCTCTGAAAGCGGCGTCTGTTCCGGCGTTGTCCGCGTGGTTCGCCTCACGTGGACGGTGCCCGGGGAGGGCGCGGCGATCATGCTGGGTGACCGCTTCGTGGACCTCGTGGAGAGCGTGGTCCTCCACGGAGCGCCTCCAAGGGCGTCGCGCCATGCGACGTCGTTGATGTGCCGGCCGTGCCTGGCGAGGTCTACGATCGCGGCGGTCCTTTGCGGGTTCGGACGTGATATATAGACCCATAAAGGGATGAACGAAACTCATGTTCGGCGGAGTGCGCCCTCGGACGCGCTCCCGCCGGCGCTCATCGGCCGCGACGACGCCATGGCCGCAATGGTCGCCGCGGTGTCACAACACGCCCTCGTGCTCGTCGAGGGGGAGTCAGGCATCGGCAAGTCCCGCATGCTGGACGAGTGCCTGGCCGATCCCGCCTTACGCGGCCGTACCGTGCTGATGGCCGCCTGCCCGCCCCTGCGGGAACCGTTCCCGCTCGGCGCGGTGGTGGACGGGCTGCGGGCCTTCCACGAGCGCCTGGGCGAGCTGGCGCTGAGCCCGCTCGCCGGTGCGCTGCGCACGCTGTTCCCCGAGTGGGCGTCGTGGCTGCCGCCGGCGCTGGAGGCGCTGCCCGACCCGCAGGAGACACGCCACCGGCTCTTCCGCGCGCTCGGCGAGCTGATCGACGCGCTCGGAGTGGACGTGCTGGTGGTCGAGGACGCGCACTGGGCGGACGCGGCCACGCTCGACTGGCTGCTCACCCTCACCACCTCGCATGGCGCCGCGCGCTCGATCGTGGTCACCTATCGGCCGCTCGACGTCGGCGAGGGCTCGCCGCTGCTGCGCCTGACCTCGCGCCCGCCCAGGAACATGTCCTGGGAACGCATCGCGCTGGAGCCGCTGGACGTGCCGCAGACCGGCGCCCTGGTGAAGTCGATGTTCGCGACCGCCGACGTGTCCGACCACTTCGCGGCCTTCCTGCACGAGCACACCGGCGGCATCCCGCTCGCGCTGGAGGAGACCGTACGCCTGCTGCGCGCCCGGCGCGACATCTTCCGGTCCGAGAGCGGCTGGCGCCGCCGCATCACCGAGGAGCTGCGCGTGCCGCCCACGGTGCGCGACTCCGTCCTGGAACGCGTGACCCGGCTCGACCCGCCCACCCGCGCCGTGCTGGAGGCCGCCGCCGTGCTGGAGGCGCCTGCGGGCGAGGCGCTCATCGCGGCGGTCGCGGGCCTCGACGAGGCCGCCGTCCAGGACAGTCTGGCCGTCGCGCTCGCCTCCGGCCTGCTGCGCGAGGCCGGCCGGGGCGCGTTCGGCTTCAACCATGTTCTGGCCTCGCGCGCGGTCGCCGAGGCGACCCCGATCCCGTCGCGCCGCCGGCTGCACCACCGCGCGGCCCTGGCCCTGAGCGAGAGCGAGCACCCTCCCGTCGTACGGCTGTGCCGCCACTTCCGCGAGTCCGGCGACGTCGAGGAGTGGTGCCGCTACGCCGAGGCGGCGGCCGAGCTCGCCATGGAGGCTGGCGACGGCCACACGACGGTCGCCATGATGCTGGACCTGCTGACCGCCGCCGACCACCCGGTGGAGCGCCTGGTCCGCCTGGCCAGGCGGCTCGGCGCGGCCGTCTCCGCCACCGCCGAGCCGCTGCTGGGGCTGGGGGAGCGGGTGCGCGCCGCGCTGGAGGAGACGCTCGCGCATCCCGGGCTGCCGGCCGAGGCCAGGGGAGAGCTCGGGCTGAGGCTGGGGCGGCTCCGCTTCCACCTCGGCGAGTTCGAGGCCGCGATGGCCGGCCTGGAGGCCGCCATGCCGGATCTGCAGGATCGGCCCGAGCTCGCCGTCCAGGCCATGCTCCTGCTGGCCAACCCGATGATCCGCGCCTGGCCGCGGGCCCGCCACCTGGAGTGGGCCGGCCGGGCGGAGCGGCTCTTCCCGCTGGTCGGCCTGCCGGTCGAGCGGGCCGCGTTCCTGTCCAACCAGGCCGCGGCGCTGCTCTGCCTCGGCGAGGAGGACGGCTGGCGCGTGGCGCGCGCACTTCCCACCGATGGGGACAGCCGCCTGGAGCGCCAGGAGATCGCCCGGGGGAGGCTGATGGCCGGTCAGTTCTGTACGTTATGGGGCCGGCACGACGACGCCCGCGCCTACCTCGATTCTTCCGCGGCGCTGGTGGAACGGGCGGGCTACCGCCGGATCGAGGACGTGCTGAGGCTGGCGCGGGCACACCTGGCCTGGCACGACGGGCACTGGGACGGCCTGGACGACGTGGCGGCCGAGCTGGCCGGCTCGGAGACGGCCGACGAGGCGACCCGCCTGGAGGCCCGGATGATCCTCGGCTGCCTGGACCTGGCGCGCGGCGTACCGCAGCGGGCCGAGCAGCGGCTGCGCGAGGTTCTCGCCGCCAGCCTGGAGCGCGGGCACGCGGACCCGTTCATCTTCCCCGACGTGGCGCTGGCCCGGATCCTGCTCGCCCGCGGCGAGCCGGAGGCCGCGGTGGAGATCACCGAGCCGATGCTGGAGATGATCGTCCGCAAGGACGTGTGGCTGTGGGCCACGGAGCTGCTGCCGGTCCACCTGGACGTGCTGGCGGCCGTCGGGCGGACGGAGGAGCGGGCCGGCCTGGCGGCGGCCTTCGCCGCCGGGATGGCGGGACGTGACGCTCCGGCCGCCGCCGCGGCGGTCGTGACCTGCCAGGCCATGGTCGCCGCCGACCCGGAGGCGGCGGCGGGCCTGTTCGGCCGGGCCGCGGCGATGTGGGCGGCGCTGCCCCGCCCCTACGACGGGCTGCTCGCCGCCGAGCGCCAGGGCCGCCGCCTGCTCGACGCGGGCGAGCGCGAGCGGGGGCTGGCCGTGCTGGAGGAGAGCCAGCGGGAGCTGGCCGCGCTGGGCGCGCGCTGGGACGCCGACCGGGTCGCTCACCTGCTGCGCGAGCAGGGGGTCGAGGTGGCCAGGCCGTGGCGCGGCGGGCGCAGGGGGTACGGCGACCGCCTGTCCCCGCGCGAGCTGGAGATCGTCCGCCTGGTGGCGCTCGGATGGACCAACAAGCGCATCGCGGAGAGCCTGACGCTGTCGCCGCGTACGGTGGAGCGCCACCTCAGCGCGTCCATGCGCAAGCTGTCGGTCACCACGCGCACTGCCCTGGTCACCACGGCCGCCGCCGACGGACTGCTGGACGAGACACCGACATAGATCGCTTTTCCCCATTAATTGGGTGATTTCCCGACTCGCGACGTCGGCAGGCCCGCCTGATCCTGATCTTCATGCGTAACGATCAACCGGACGTCGAGCCGGACGCAGCGCCCGATGCAGCGCCCGATGCTGGGCCCGATGCTGGGCCCGATGCCGGACCCGACGTCGAGCCGGACGCCGTTTCTGAGGAGGGACTCCTGGGTGAGGCGGCGCCCGACGGCGCACACGAGCCGCTGTGAACCAGCACGTCGTGCGCCTGCCGTACAGGCGCGGTCAGAAAGCGGGACAGAGATGACAATCCACCACCGGTTAGGCTCCGCACGCCTTCCCCGCCTCGCCACGGCCGGCCTGGCACTGGCACTGGCGCTGGCGGCGGGAGCCGCACCCGCCGCGGCCGCCCCGCCGCTGGACCCCACCCCCCACGTCACCGATCCCGCCACCAGAGCGCCTGAGGCGAGCACCTCGACGGTGACCCTGCTGACCGGTGACCGCTTCCAGGTCGACGTCGACGAGCGCGGCGGCCAGCAGGTCAGCAGGCTCCCCGGCGGCGGCCCGGCCGGAGGAACGTTCTCGCAGTTCACCCTCGGCGGCGACACCTACGTCGTGCCGTCCGAAGTGGTGCCCTACCTCGGCAGGACCATCGACCTGCGCCTGTTCAACGTCGGCTACCTGGTGCGGGCCAAGCTGGACGACGAGCGCAGCGCCACCCTCCCGGTCACCGTTCGGGCCGGTCGTGCCCAGGCCGAGGCCCTGCCCGCCACCAGCGTCACCGCCGCCGCGGGCAGCGCGGCCACCGCGACGGTGTCCAAGAAGGAGGCCCCGGCGCTCGGCAGGCTGCTGGCCGAGACCTGGCGCGGCGCGAAGGGCGACGCCGTCGGCACGCTGCCCGGAATCGAGCGGATCGAGCTGGCCGCCCCCAAGGGCGCTCCCGAGCCGCCGCCCTCGCCGCTGGCCGCCGACGCGCCCGCCGTCAAGGCGGCCGGCGGGGAGCTGAGCTACTACATGCTGACCGTCGACTCCATCGCCAGGGACGGCACGCCCGGCACGATGATCGGAGCCGTCCAGAACGTCAGTGACGGGGCCCTGGCCACCTTCGCCTTCACCTACCCGGGCGAGGGCAAGAAGTCGTTCATGGTGCCGGAAGGCACCTACAGCATCATGGCCAGCGTGCTCACCGTCCCGGCCACCGACCTCACGTCGGAGACGGCACTGGTGATCGAGCCGGAGGTGCGGGTCGGCGCCGACACCAGCGTGGTGCTGGACGCCAGGAAGGCGGTCCGCTACCGGCCGACGCTGGCCTCGCCGCCGCAGGCGCCGCTGATCCGCTCCGAATCCCTGTCGTTCGTACGCACCAGCGCCGCGGGAGACGAGACGGGCATCAGCCCCTCGGGGTTGCTCGCGGGCTTCACCTGGAAGACCTACTCCGATCCGGTCACCGGCAACCCCGACCTCTACGTCACCCCGACCAGGCCGGTCAGGAAGGGCGACTTCAAGTTCACGGGCTTCACGCTGCTGGCCGAGAACGCCGACTCGGGCCCCGAGATGGGCGCGACGTACAAGCTGGTGTTCGCCTACGGCGACGCCGTGCCGGGCAGGCTGACGCCGGTCGTCAGGAAGTCGGAGCTGGCCGCGGTGCGCTCCACTCTCTACAACACGGCCTCCGACGCCGCCTCGCCAGGACCGGTGAGCCGGGCGTCCTTCGTGTTCCTGCCGTGGGGGTGGTCCGACGTGAGCCACGGCTACCTGCCGGCCGCCGGCGAGCGCGTCGACTACGTCTACAGCACCAGGCCCGGCGAGACGTACTGGCAGCACGTCATGCACGCCGACACCAACGAGGTCATCCTCGGGCAGCGCCGCAAGCTGCGCCCCGGCCAGGAGATCAGAGAGGTGTGGAACCTCGGCCCCCGGACGCCGTCGGCGGCCGCCACCTACGTGCAGGAGACCCTTCTCGGGCTCGGAGGCCCGGGCAGCAGGGTGGACAAGCCGTGGCTGCAGGTGTGCCTGGCGTGCAGGCAGGGCTCGCTGGGCGCGGTCTACCTGAACGGGTTCGCCGACTCGGCGCCGCTGCACTCGACGTCGGAGGCGTACGCCGCGTCGCGGACGACGTTCTACCAGGACGGCAAGCTCGCCTTCGACCTGGGCACCGGCGGCTACGCGCCCCAGCTGCCCATGCCGTTGTCGCTGCCGCTGGCGCCGCGCCCGGCCGACTACCGCCTGGTGTGGGACTTCGCCGGCCAGGGGAACTCCCAGTCGCCGAGCCGTACCGAGTGGACCTTCCGCAGCGGCCCGCGTGACGCCGCCGCCGCGCTGCCCCGTACCGTGCAGTGCGCCGACTCCACGCGCCGGTGCTCCTTCCTGCCGCTGCTGTTCGTGCACTGGAACCTGTCGCTCGACCTCGACTCCCGGGCCCAGGCCGGGCAGCCGTTCGACGTCGCGTTCCGGGTCTCGCGCCAGGAGCACCAGGCCCGGCCCACCGGCGTGCGGGCCACGGCCGAGGTGTCGTACGACGACGGCAGGACCTGGTCGGCTCCGAAGGCCGCCACCGCCAGGCGCGACGGCACGTTCACTGCGCCGATCACGCATCCGGAGTACTCCGAGCCGGTCCGCTGGGTGTCGCTGCGGGTCAAGGCGCGGGCCGGTGACGGCAGCACCGTCACCCAGACCAACATCCGTGCCTACCGGCTCGCCGGCTGACCGGGAGACCTGACATGCGCACCCATCGATGGACGACGCTCGCGGGCGTGGTGGCGATGCTGCTCACCACGATCGCCCCCCTGACCCTGCTCACCACTTCCGCCGCGGCCACCTCTATCGGGGCCACCTCTGTCGGGGCCACCTCTGTCGGGGCCACCTCTGCCGGGCCCACCTTCGCCGCGCCGCCCGCCACGAGTCCGGCCTGCCCCAAGGACGCCAAGGACACCGGGCCGGCGACGTGCCTCCTGCGCGCCGGCACGGGAGGCGGCGACCAGCCGCTGCCGCGCGTCACCGCCGGCCGCGGCCCGCTGACCGCCAGGGACCTCCAGGAGGCCTACCGGCTGCCCTCGGACTGGCTGGGCGGCGGCCAGAGCGTGGCCGTCGTCACCCCGTACGACAACCCCGAGGCCGGGGACGAGCTGGCCGAGTACCGCAAGGCGAACGGCATGCCCCCGTGCGACGCCGACTTCCCCTGCTTCAAGAAGATCAACCAGCGGGGCGGCGACACACCGCCCGCCCCGAGCCCCGCCTGGGCGGTGCACAGCAGCGTCGGGCTGCAGCTCGCCGCGGCGGCCTGCCCGAACTGCAAGCTCCTGCTGGTGCAGGCCGACGACCCGTCCCTGGCCAGCATGGCGGCGGCCGTGGACCAGGCCGCCGCGCAGGGCGCCACCGCGGTCGTGCCCATGTGGGGCGTGGCCGAGTACGACGGCCAGAACGCCCTGGCCGCCCACTTCGACCACGCGCCGACCACCGTCGTCGCCCCCTCCGGCGTGGGCTTCAACAGCGGCGGCCGCCAGATCCTGCCCACCGCCTACCCGTCGGTGATCGCCGTCGGCGGCACCCAGCTCTACCGGGACCCCGCCACCACGCGCGGCTGGAACGAGTCCGCCTGGCGCGACACCGCCTCCGGCTGCTCGATGTACGCGCCGCGCCCGGCCTGGCAGCCGGCCGGAGCGTGCGGGAGCCGGCGCACCGTGGCCGACGTCGCGGCGGTGGCCTCCTCCGACACCCCGGTCCAGGTCTACAGCACCAGCCTGGGCGGCTGGGGCACCGCCGCGGGCACCCCCGTCGCGGCGGCGTTCATCGCCGGCGTGTACGGCCTGGCCGGCACCGATTCGGCCACCCCGGCGGGCAAGCGCCTCTACGCCGCCTCCCAGTACCTGAACGACATCGTCGCCGGAAGCAACGGCGCCTGCGGCGGCGGCAGGATCTGCACCGCCGTGCGCGGCTACGACGGGCCCAGCGGCATGGGCACCCCCAACGGCACCGGCGCCTTCTAGGAGGACCCTGATGCGAACACCACGATCTCCCCGCATGCGGTGGCGCCGGGCCACCGCCGCGGCCGGCCTGACCGCCCTGCTGAGCACCGCCGCCACCTCCGCCACCCAGGCTCCCGCCACCGCCGGGACGGACTGCGTACCGACCTGGACGATGCTCGACGCGCCCGCGAGCGAGGGCGTCGTCGACGTCGACGTGATCTCGCGTGACAACGTGCGCTTCTCCGAGCAACTCGAGGAGGGCGCCCGATCGCTGCGCTGGAACGGCCGCTCGCTGGTCGAGAACGGCCCCCAGATCCCTGTGCCCCCGCGCACCGCGAGCCGCTTCCAGGTGGGCGCCGGCTCGTTCGGCGTCACCGGCGGCTGGTCGCTGGTCAGCCTGCACGGCGCCTTCCAGCCGGACGGGGCAGGCGTGCTGGCCCGCCTCGACGGCGGCCGCTGGACGCTCACGACGGCGGGCGCGTCGCAGAGCCCGGAGACCGGCCCGTCCTGGCTGGCGGACGTCGCCACGGTGGACTCCTCCCAGGCGTGGGCGGTCGGCCGCGTCGAGGGGCCCGCGGGCGGCGCGCTCATCCAGCGCTGGGACGGCACGGAGTGGACGACGGTCGACCACCCCGCGGCCCGGCGCGCCTCCGCCAACCTGAGCTCGGTGAAAGCCGTGCCGGGCGGCGGCGTCTGGGCCGCCGGCTTCCAGAAGAACGAGCAGACGGGCTCGTACCAGCCGATGGTCCTGCGCCACGACGGGACGGCCTGGGCAGACGTCGCGCTGCCGGACCCCGGCGCGGAAGGCATGTTGTACGCGCTCGACGCCTCCGGCCCCGACGACGTCTGGGTCGCCGGCATCTCCGGCAGCCAGAGCAGCCCGAGGCCGCTCCTGCTCCACTGGGACGGCCGGAGCTGGACCACCATGCCCGCACCCGAGCCGGGCCCCTACGGCGGCGACATCTTCAAGCTGTACGCCCCCGCCCCCGGCCAGTTGTGGGCCCTCACCAACGACACCAGCACGGGCGTGTTCCACGTGCGGCATTGGGACGGCGCCGCCTGGCAGGAGGTCAAGCCTCAGGGCGAGCAGCCGGAGGCGTTCGGCTTCATCTTCTACGACGTGGACGGCAGCGGCCCCGACGACGTGTGGGTGACCGGCACCTCCAACCGGACGGTGCCCTCCGACATCGGCTACCCGCAGTTGCTGCCGCGCCGCCTGATCGCCCATCTGAGCTGCGGGAGTGAGTGACGTGAGAGTACCCCGTAAGGTGCCCGCGCTGGCGTGCGCCCTGACCCTGCTGGCCACCGCCCTGTCGGGCGCCGTCCCCGCATGGGCCGCCGCGGACGATCCGGTGATCGCGCCGGAGGTGCTGGCGAGCTTCGACACGCGCGCCACCACGGACTTCTGGGTGCGCATGTCGGGCAAGGCCGACCTCGCCCCCGCCAGGAAGATCGCCGGCGGCGCCGCCCGCGGCCGGGACGTGGTCGAGCGGCTGCACGCCAGAGCCGACCGCGACCAGGAGCCGCTGCGCAAGCTGCTCAAGGCGGAGAGAGTGGAGTCCACGGCGTTCTGGGTCACGAACGCCGTCTACGTGAAGAACGCCTCGGAGGCGCTGGCCAAGAAGATCGCGAAGTTACCCGGGGTCGAGGAGATCCGCGCGCCCGTCACGTACAGCATCCCCGAGCCGATCCGGAGCACGCCCGCCGGGGCCGCCGCCGCGACGGGCCTCACCTGGGGCGTGTCCAACATCAACGCCGACGACGTGTGGGCGCAGACCGGCCGCCGCGGCGAGGACATCGTCATCGCCAACATCGACTCCGGCGTCCAGTACGACCACCCCGCCCTTGCCAGGAGCTACCGGGGCAGCAACGGAGACGGCACCTTCACCCACGACTACAACTGGTACGACCCGCTGAGCGAGTGCCCGAGCGACGCGCCGTGCGACAACAACTCCCACGGCACCCACACCATGGGCACCATGGCCGGCGACGACGGCCAGGGCAACCAGATCGGCGTCGCCCCGGGCGTGCGCTGGATCGCCGCCAAGGGCTGCACCACCGACCAGTGCTCGGAGGAGGCCCTCGTCGCGTCCTCGCAGTGGATGCTCGCGCCCACCGACTCCACCGGCGCCAACCCCGACGCGTCCAGGCGCCCGCACATCGTCAACAACTCGTGGGGCGCGAGGCTGACCACCCAGCCGTTCATGGAGGACATCCAGCTCGCCTGGGCGGCCTCCGGCATCATGGGCATCTGGTCCAACGGCAACGACGGCCCGGCCTGCCAGACCTCCGGAACGCCCGGCGGGCGCGTCATCAACTACTCGGTGGGCGCGTACGACGTCGACAACAGGATCGCGAGCTTCTCCAGCCGCGGTCCCGGCCAGGACGGCGAGATCAAGCCGAACATCTCCGCACCGGGCGTGAACGTCCGCTCCTCGGTACCGGGCGGCGCCTACGCGTTCTACAACGGCACCTCGATGGCGGCGCCGCACGTCGCGGGAGCGGTCGCGCTGCTGTGGTCGGCCCGCCCCGAGTACATACGCGACACCGCGGCCACCCGCCTGCTGCTGGACCTGTCGGCCATCGACACCGAGGACACCACCTGCGGCGGCACCGCGGCCGACAACGCCGTCTACGGCGAAGGCCGCCTCGATGCCCTGGCCCTGGTCGAGGCCGGAACGCGCGGCACCGCCACGCTGGCCGGCACCGTCACGGACGCGACCACCGGCCGGCCGGTCGAGGGCGCCACCGTCACCCTCACCGGCCCGCTGACCCGCACCTCCACCCTCGGCGCCGAAGGCGCCTACCGCTACACCCTCGTCGCGGGGGAGTACCAGCTCAAGGCCGAGGCGTTCGGCTACCAGACCACGACGAAGACCGCCACCCTGGCCAAGGACGGCTCCCTCACCCTGGACGTCGCCCTGCCGCAGACCGAGCGGATCAACCTGACCGGCACCGTCTCCGACGGCTCCGGCCTCGGGCGCGGGCTCGCCGCGAACATCACCGCCGACGACGGCAAGGGCCACACGTGGAACGCCGAGTCCGACCCCGCCACCGGCGCCTACACCTTGTCCCTGCTCCCGTCGACGACCTACACCCTCACCACCCGGGCCACGGAGCCCGGCTACGACCCGTCCGTCCAGCAGGTCACCATGGGTGAGACCGGCCGGCGGCTCGACCTCGGCCTGACCGTCTCCCTGTCCTGCGTCGCCCGCGGCTACGAGGTGATCCGCGACGGCAGCACCGAGCCGTTCGACGGCGCCGCGGCGCCCAAGGGCTGGACGGTCACCAACGTCGACCCCCGCATCCCCAACTACGCCTACCAGCCCGGCTGGGTCTTCACCGACGCCGGCGGACGCGGCAACCACACCGGCGGCGCGGGCGGGTTCGCCATCGTCGACTCCCTGCACTCCGGCAAGGGCCACCTCCAGGACACCTACCTGACCAGCCCCTCCTACAACCTGACCGCCCGGACCTCGGCGACCCTGGAGTTCGCCCACGACCTGAAGCCGGCGGTCAACTCCACGACCGGCGTCGGCCTCAGCGTGGACGGGGGCCGTACCTGGAAGACCGTGTGGTCGGCCAAGGGCTTCCCCGGCGCTCCGGGACCGGCCGTCCACGTCGTCCCGCTGCCGGACGCGGCCGGGCAGGCCGACGTGCGGATCCGCCTCCACTACCGGGGCCAGCTGTCCGGCTGGTGGGCCGTCGACGACCTGTTCGTCGGCGACCGCACCTGCCGGCCCGCGGCGACCTGACCCCACCGCCGCGCGCCGCTGCCCCCGGGACGGAGACCGCCCGGGGGCAGCAGCTTGGACGGAGGGCGCGACTTCAACCGAGGGCGCCGCGGGCCGGGCTCAACGGTGATCTCGAAGTCCCTCCCGGTCGTCCGGATGCAGGTGGCCGACCATGGCGTCGATCACCTTGGCCACCTTTTCGGCACCGCGCCCGGAGCAGAGCGCCCCGGGAGTGCGCCTGCCATTGATTCCGTCCATGCTGGGCCAGATCTACTGGACGCAGGACTCGCCGCCCGCCGACCCTGCGGGAAGTCGGTGCGGCTGATGGTGAACCTGACTCGTGGCGCCGCCCGTACCTCCCAGGAGCAAGCAATTCGGCCTCACCGATGAGGCAGACGAAAGGGCCGGCCATGAAGAACCGCACCCTCGCTGTTCCAGGTCTGGCCGTCGCCACGGCCATGATCGCCACCTCTGTCACCCCCGTCGCCGCGTCGTCGAGCACCCCCGTGTACCTGGCCGCCTCTCTCACGGGCGGGAACGAGGTCCCCGCCTCCGGCACGAAGGCCGGCGACAAGGACGGGAGCGCGCTCGCCGTGTTCCGCATCCACGGGCAGCGGGTGGACTACGCGGTGCGATGGCAGAACGTGAAGGCGCCCAGCGGGTTCCACATCCATCGGGGCGCGGCGGGCGAGAACGGCGAGGTCAGGATCCCGTTCTTCGCCACGGCGCTGCCCGCCCAGCTCCACGCCGTCAAGGGCACGGTCGTCGTCAAGGACCGCGCCCTGCTCGGCCGCATACTCAACGCTCCGCAGAACTGGTACGCCAACCTGCACAACGCCGAGTTCGGCGGCGGCGCCGTACGAGCTCAGCTGCACCGCGTCCGGCCGGTGTCCATGGAGTCGGTGCTGGCGCACGGGTTCGGCCACACGCTCACCGCCCGGGCCGACGGGCGGCAGGAGATCCCGGCACCCGGCACGAAGGTCGGCGACCGCGATGGGCGCGCCGCGTGGCTGGTGCAGCCGGAGGGGCGGCTGGTGTGGTTCGCCGCCGCCTGGAAGAAGATCAGCGCCCCGACGGCCGCACATATCCACCGAGCGCCGAAAGGCAGGAACGGGCCCGTCGTGGTGCCGTTCTTCGAGGCCAAGGGCGGCCTGCCGGCCAGCGTCAACGGGCTCGCGGGCAGTGCCGTGACGTCCGCCGCCGTCGCCCGCCGCATCTGGAACAACCCCAAGAACTGGTACGCCAACCTGCACAACGCGAAGTTCCCCGGGGGCGCGGTACGCGGCCAGCTCTACCGAGGCGACTGGTGAGACCGCTCACCCAGAGGCGCCCGGCCCGCCCCCCACCTGGGACGGGGGATGCCGTGGCGCGTACGCCGACGTTCCCCTGAGATGATGATCGCGACCGGAGCCGGAGCGGCATCGTATCGGCCCGCGAGCCGGCCCGTCGCAGTGCTCGGGGCCTGCCGGCCTGCCGCAGATCCCGCCAGGATCAGCGACGAGCCGACCAGCCGGTCCGTCGCAGGCGGCGTCATGCGCGAGTAGATCAGCGCGCCCGTCATGAGAGCGAAGCCGGCCACCGAGATCGCCAACCACATCTTGCGCATGGACGCACTATCCCCTGCCGGACTGGTGGCCGCCGTTTCACCCGCGCCCCGGGCATCGGCGATGCCCAGCAGCTCTCCGCGGCCTCCACCGTCTCCTCAGGGGGCGGCCTCGGGCACCCGATTGATGATCTCCACCTGCCGGGCCAGTCGCACCGCGTCGTGCTCGCCCCGTACCGAGCGCAGGGCCCGCCGGGTGCGCGCGGCCGGCCGGCGCGAAATACGCATGCCGCGGCCGGAAAGATCCAGGTGGACCGTGTGCGCGATGCCGAAGTCGATGACCCGTGGGCCGTCGGGCCCGCGCAGCACGTTGTCCGGATTGAGGAACGACCACACCCGCCGCGCGGCCGTCGTCTCCTTCACGAACCTGTCGCGGCCCGCACGGTCGCCGGCCGCGTGCAGCACCTTGACCGCGACCCGGTTGCCGCCGGCGTCATGAGTGTCGTGGATTTGCCCTCGTTCTCCTCCTGAGCTGACCTCACGCCGCGTAGGCGAGCGGATAGACAAGAAACGAACTGGCAAGTGGTCAGTGCCCGCCGCCAGGCTGCTCCGGAACGAGGTGAGGTCCGCTCATCCCCGAGAACATGCCAATGGAGGCTTCCATGCTGCGCAATGTCCGCTTACGCCGCGTCCAGCGCCTGATCGTGACGGCGACGGCCCTGCTCGGTGCCTGCGCCTCGGTCGCCGCCGCGGGCCCGGCCGCGAACGCGGAGGCCGGCGCGACCGGCACGCACTACGTCGCCCTCGGCGACTCGTACGCCACCGGCTACGGCACCACACCGATCGTGGACGCGGCCTGCGGCCGGGCCAAGAAGAACCTGCCGTACATCCTGAACCTCGCCACCGAGGCGGACAGTTACCAGAACGTCGCCTGCGCCGGCGCCACCACCGCGGACGTCCTGCAGGCGAGAAACGGCCGGCCGGCGCAGCTCGACGCCCTCAAGCCCGACACCAACCTGGTCACGGTGAGCATCGGCGGCAACGACCTCGGCTTCACCAGCATCGCCGTCACCTGCGCCACCGTCAGCCAGCGCCAGCCGACCGGCGACCCGTGCCGGCAGAGCTTCAGGAACGCCGACGGCTCGGACAAGCTCCAGCTCAAGCTGGACGCGATCAAGCCGGAGATCGCCAAGGTGGTGACCGAGGTCAAGAAGCGCAGCCCGAGGGCCATGGTCGCCCTGACCGGCTACCCGTCGCTGGTGCCGGACAGCGGCCAGAGCTGCCGCTCGGCGCAGGTGCCGTTCGCCGACGGGGACTTCGCCTACCTGCGCGACACCACCGTCCGGCTCAACAGGGCCATCGCCGAGCAGGCCCGGAACACCGGCGCCAAGTACATCGACCTCTACACCCCCTCGATCGGCCATGACATGTGCGCGACCGGGTACCGCCGCTGGATCGAGCCCCTGCTGACGGAACAGGGCTCCATCGCCCCCGCGGCGGCGCACCCGAACTCCCAGGGGATCCTCGGACTGGGCTCAGCGTTCGCCCTGGCGATCCTCGAGTACCAGAAGACGCGCATCGTCAACCCCGCGTGAGACCATCGACGTCCCACAGTTTGAAGCGATTCATCTCTGAATGAGAGACGGTCGCCACGCTCGCACGACGTGCAGAGAAGATCTCCATGGGTCGCGCTCGGGCTGGGCACGGTCGCCCAGACCTCGGGCACGCTCTACCTGTACGGCCTGGTGGTGGCCTGCCCGTCGAAAATCATGGCCCTGCTCGGCGGTGTACGCGGCGAGCGGGCGGCTGGTTGCGGGGTGGTTCGAGCCGGGGCGGCGTCGGGCCGGCCATGGGCGGCAGCCGCTGCGGGCCGGGCGGGTCGTCAGCCGAGGCGGGCCAGGCGGCGCACGGCTTCCGCCAGTTCGGCCCACAGGTGCAGGCCGGCGGACGGGCGGCGGGCCAGGCGCCGGCCCGGCAGGTCCCGGGCCAGGGCGTCGGCCAGGGCGGAGCAGCGTTCGCGCAGGGAGGACGACAAGGCCCGCAGATGCCGGTCCCAGGCCGGGGAGCTGACCAGCTCGACGGCCGCCTCCTGCAGCGGGCGGGGGAGGGGGCGGCCGTGGCTCAGGAGCCGGGCGTAGTCGTCCTCGATCAGGAACGCGCCGGCGGCCCTCAGCAGGTCGGGGCGCAGGCCGTCGTCGTCCATGGGGACGGGGACCGGGGCGCAGCCCCGCGGCCCGCGCGGCGGCCAGGGCCCCGGGGTAGGCGGGCGACTCGACCAGGACCGGGGAACCAGGTGCGGCCACCACCGGGCCGAGGTCAACGGGACGACCCTGCACTACGCCGCCGCGGGAACCGGAGGGTCCCCGATCCTGCTGGTGCACGGGTTCCCCGAGACCTGGTGGACGTTCCACAAGCTCATCCCGCTGCTCGCCGTCCACCACCGCGTCTTCGCCGTCGATCTGCGCGGGTTCGGCGACTCCGGCAACGGCCCGGGCGAGTACGACAGTGCGACCGCGGCCGAGGACCTGCACCAGCTGATCGCCCGCCTCGATGCCGGCCCTGTCCACCTCACCGGGCAGGACATCAGCGGCGCGACCGTGTTCCGTCTGGCCACCACCCATCCCGAGGACGTGCTCAGCCTCACCGCCATCGAGATGGGGCTGCCCGGGTTCGGCCTGGAAGCGCTGGCCGACGTCACCCGCGGCGGGGCCTGGCACATCGGGGTCCTCGCCGCGCCCGGCATCCCGGAACTGCTGCTCGCCGGCCGCGAACGCGAGTTCCTCGGACAGTACGCGTTCCCGTCCATGACCGCGGCCCCGGGCGCGTTCACCGAGACCGACGTCGAGGAGTTCGCCCGCACCTACTCACGTCCCGACGGCTGGCGCGGCGCGATCGGCCTCTACCGGTCGATGCTGCGGGAGGGTGCCGACATCCAGGCCCTCGCGCAAGAGCGCGGGCTGAAGGTGCCCGTGCTCGCGGTCGGCGCCGGCGGCGGTCCGTTCACGGCCGCCACCATGGAGCGGGCCGCGGCGGTGGAGGTCCGGTCCGTGCAGCTCGACGGCGTGGGTCACTACGCCGCGATGGAGGCCCCGGAGGAGCTGGCGAAGGCGATCCTCGGGTTCATCGCGAGCGTTGGGGCCGTCTGAGGCAGCGGAAGTCGCACCGGGGCCGTGCGTTCGAACTGGATGCCCGGCGGCAGATCGCCGGTGATGCGGGCCTGGTGCCTGGACGGGCTGCTCCGGTCCGGACGCGGCAGGCGACGGGCACTGCCCGACACGGAAAGCGCCGTGAGGCGGTACGAGCCATCACCTCCCTGGCCAGGTCGCTTCTGCCACGTCGGCGCAGCTCAAGCAGCTCCGTACGATGTGGAAGTCCCAATTGACCCACTCGCTCACACCGGGTGGGCGGCTGCCGCGTTGGCCGGGCGCGGGGTCGAGCCGGTCGAAGACGACGCCTGGCATGCCGAGCGGGCTGCCGAGGGTGACAAGCCGGTTGACGCGCAAGTCCGGGTGCGCCCACAGCACCTCGTAGACCACGACGCTGCCCAGTGAATGCGCCACCACGGTGACGGCCTCGCCTTGCCGCGCGGCGGATGGTCTCGGCGACGGCGTCGCGGGCGGCCAGCCGGCGTCTGCTGTTCGGTGTCTTCAGGTACGAGGAGACCTCCCTGGCGAAGATCATGGCGAATCTGCGGGCTGTCTCGCCGTAGGGCGCGGACTGGGGTGTTGATGACCATACTGTGAGGATGGCGCGTCCACGGTGCCCGCATTGTTCGGCCGACACCCTGCTGGTGCTCTTCGGCCTGCCCGCTCCCGCCGCCCGCCGATGTGAGCCGCCACAGGACGCCGTAGCCCCTACCGGCACTCGGGCGCTGAGTGTGTAATCCGGGAAGGGGCAACTGTCTTCAACTCTGGCTGTCGCTTACCAGTGTGCTGTGAATGCGTAATTGGGGTTGATCTCAGTGTGAGGCTCGCCGGGAAAGTTTCGGCCCTGTTGGGTCCCGGTGGGCAAGAAATGGGCAGCGAAGTGGACTGTTTGCAGGTTCAGGGTCTGGTATACGCTCCCCGACACTAGATCTTCCTCCAAAGGAAAAGGCCATGAAGAAGTCGTACCTCGGTAAGGCCCTCGCCGGCTGCGCTGCCGCGCTGGCCGTCATGCTGGCCCTCCCCGCCCCCGCATTCGCCATCAACCACGCAGACTGCGGCGTGAGCTGGAGTCGTGAATTCCTGCAGATCTTCAATGGCTGGGACCGCCACTGCTTTGCGAACGGCGGCGTGATGGACGTGGCCATCTACGGTGTCGACGAAATCTCCGCAGGGAACAACGATGTGGCCATCGAATACATCGATGACTTGGGAGGGCCCGCCAGAGCCATGCTGCTTCCGAAGTGGAACCTCTGGGGCGGATCGCCGAATATCAATGGCAACCTGCATAAGGTTTACCGGATCAGAATCCTCTAGCGCGCGACCGGGCGGCCTGGCGAGGCGTCGATGGACGGGGCGTTCGGCGTGCACGGCTCCAGGTTCGTTCAGGAGGGGAGGAACTTGGTCAGGAGGTCGGCGAGTTTGCTGAGCGAGTCGGCGAAATCGGCGATCGGGCGCAGGCGGTCGCGCAGCCGGCGAAAGGCGTCGGCGAGGCGGCCCGTGTCCCGCTCCGCCGCTGGGCGGGCGGCCTCGGTGAGGATCTCCTCCGCGTCGCGGCCGGCCCGTTCGGGGTGGTCGATCTCCGTGGAGTGGGCTGCGACGCGGGCCATCAGGTCGGTGAGCAGCGCCTGGAGCTGTACCAGGTTCGGGTCCGCGGATGGGCCGCTCGTCGTGACGTTCTGGGTGAAGTGGGAGCCGGGGCCGCCGAACTGGCTGCCGGTGAACGTTCCGCTGTAGGTGTACTTGTCCTCGTCGGTCATGAGTTCGCCTCGCCCCGCTGCGTGTTGACGTTCTGGACGAACTGGGAGCCGGGGCCGCCGAACTGCGCGCCCGGGTAGTTGCCGCTGTACTCGTAGTGGGTCGTGCTGGAGATCGAGACCGCGGTGGCCTGGCGCCGGTAGGCGGTGGTGTCGACGCCCTTGTCCTCCAGGAAGTCGAGGACGGCCGAGGTCAGCCGCTCCTCGACGAGCTTGGTGTACTTGAAGGTGTCCAGCTCCTGGATGAGGGTGTCGGCCCGCTCGGCCGCGCCCAGCTCGCGCAGGCTCAGCCGGGCTCCGTAGTCGTAGGCGGTGTAGGCCCGCGGGTCGTCCACGCCGATGGCCTGCCGGAACGCCTGCCAGGCCATGCGCAGCAGCCGTACCGGGGCGGCGACGATGTCGCGGAACAGGTACAGCCAGCGCCCGCGCAGCGCGTGGTAGACCAGGAGCGGGGGCGAGGAGAGCGGCAGCTCGTCCACCGAGCGGTACACCCCGGTCACGGGCGGCAGCACCGTGACGACGAACTCGGTGTAGAGCATCCGGCCCTCGACCGCGAGGTGCACGAACGCGGTGACGGAGGTCCCCCGGTCCACGGCCGGGATGACGGTGCGGCCCGCCGGGTCCAGGACGTGCGGGCCCTCGGAGTTGATGTCCAGCCGCTGGTAGTGCCGCGCGCCTGCCTGCGGGGTACGGATCACCGCGGCGACGACCTGCTCCGGCAGGTTCGTCCACGGGCAGAGCTGACCGGGATCCACCAGTGGATGCAGCGCCGAGCCCTTGCCGTTCCAGCCGTGCAACTGGTTGAAGCGGCCGGTGGCGACGATCTGGTCGCGGATGTGCAGGTTGATGATGCCAGCGGGGTGGGACTGCGCGCTCATCTGCGCCAGCCGTTCCCGTACGAACGCGTGCAGCTCCACCGGGTCGATCTCGATCAGGGGCCGCGCCGGCCCCGAGCCTTCGCGCGGGCCCGGCGCGCGGTCCAGCTCGACCGCGATGGTCCAGGCCCGGGCCGTGTCGCCGGCTCCGAGGAACGCGTTGCGGCCGGAGTAGAGCGTGACGTTCCCGTGCTGCGCCGCGCCGATCCAGCGCAGCCGCTGCTCGGTCGCCGCGTCGGCGGCCGGGCCGGGCGGCGGTGGCGGCGCTCCGGGTCGCAGGTCGCGACCGATGACGCGGAACACGGCGATCCGGTAGCCGGCCGCCACGCCGAGGGACAGGAGCACCACGATGAGCAACTGCAGCGACAGCGCGGCACCGCTCGGCGGCGCGCCCCCTTCGAGGAAGGAGCTGATCGCACGTGCGGTGGCAACGGCCACGACCGCGAAGGCGGCCGGTATCGCCACCAGCGTCGAGATGACGAACCAGACGAGGATCTTGTACGGGCGGGAGAGCCGGCGCAGCGGCCGCACGGTGAGCAGCGCGAACGGGATCACCACGGCGAGCCACTGGATCGTGACCTCGGTGAGCAGGAGAAGGCCGCCGGCGAGCACGACGGTCAGGACGATCTCCCGCGCGAGCAGGAACGATCGTGCGCGCAGGCAGTGCCGCAACACCGGGACCACGTCGAAGCCGCCGTGCGAGGGCGCCACGCCCCGGTGCCGGTTGCGGACGAGCTCGCGCAGCGCCGTCTCGCGGAACGACGGATCGAGGTACGCCGCGACCGCCATGTACCGGGTCGCGTTCCGCATGGCCGCGCCGAAGGGGACCTGTGGAGTGGCCGTCGGGTCCGCTGCGGGGGGACTGGTGTACATGCCGGGCTCCTCTCGGGGGAGAGATCAGCCTCACATACGTTAGACGAACGGTAACCGCGCGACTACTGAACACTGATTCGGGAATGTATCCTTTTCGTCACGCCCTGTGAGACAGAGCTCACGACTCCGGACTCGACCTTCAGACGGCGGCGGTCAGGGCGACTCCATGGACCGAAGCCGCTTGACCACCGCTCGCTCGGCCTCGTCCGAGCCCTCCACCTGCACGATCACGCGGCCCACCCGGATGACGTCCTCGGCGATCTCGTCGGCGTCCGGCGGCGTTTCGGGTTTCCCGTCGAGCAGGGCATCGGCCTCCTGCGGCCGTTTGGTCACCCACAGGACGGTGACGCGGACGCGGCCGATGCCGGCGATGTCGGCGCGGCAGGTGAACGGCACCCACATGGCCTCCCGGAGGAGGCTGTCGTCCGACCGGGCCTTGGTGTCGGGCGAACCGGGGCGCCGCTTGCCCGGCACGGCGGCCAGCAGTTCAGCGCAGTCGGGCCAGTCGCGGGGGTCCACGCCACCGTATTCGAGCGGCTCCGCCGCGGGGATCGAACGGTAGGCGGTCAACCGGAACCTGGCCGGCTGCTCATGATGGCGTTCCGTCGTGATCAACCGACCGCCCGCGGTGCCCGCCCAATGCAGGAACTCGTGATCCGGCCCGTTGTGGACGGGCAGGGCCCTGGACGAGCCCGTGATCGGATCGATGACCGTCGCCCAATGGCGCGGCGTGCCTTCGGCTCCACCCGCGAGCCACTGCAGGCGGCCGTACAGCCGGCGCCCGTCAGAGATCAGGTCCCAGGACGGCGCCGACGATTTCACGACCTTCACGGCCCCGGTGCGGACGTTGACGACGGTCACGCGCGGCTGTCGCGCGTCGTGCTTGTCCCGCCAGGCGACCTGATCGCCCGCGACGACGGGCCGGCACCGGTCACATCCGGCCGCCGGGACCTGCCGCACCCCGTCGCGGCCGAGGACGATCACGCTCCTGGACGACGGGCTGATGACCACGCTGCCCGCCACCACCGAGATCGTCCCGTGGACGTCGAAAGGGGAGGGGGTGTCGAGGCTCCAGAGCGGATCACCGCCGGCGGGGTCCAGGCCGTGGAGGCGTTCCGTACGTCCGGAGCACTCCTCGGCCATCACCACGAGGCTGCCGTCGCCGCTCAGCCCCGCCCAGGGCAGGTGGGCCTGGCATCCCGCCCCGAGACTGGGCACGCCGTTCCACAGCTCGTCACCGGTACGCGCGTCGAACGCGGTGAATTCGTTCTTGTGCTCGGACAAGCGGTAGACCTCTTGGACCAGGACCCCTCGTGCGACGACATAGGCGGTGTTGGGCTCGGGGTCGCGCTCCCAGAGCAGGCGTCCGGTACCGGAGTCGAGCGCGACGAGCCTGTCGCCTGCTTCGCCCTTCGTCCTGAGGAGGACCGCACCACCTGTCACCTTCGACCAGGTGGTGGTCCGCCCGGGCTCCCGGTAGTGCCACGCCTTCTTCCCGGTGGTGGCGTCGAACCCCGTCACGCCGTCGGTGGCGAAGGCCAGCAGGGTGCCGCCGTCCACCTGGAACTCGGTGGACACGTCCGTCAGGTCGGCTTCGACCTGCCAATCCGCCGTGAGGAGCCCGAGGGCGGGACCGTCACCGCTGACGCCGGCCCGTGCGGCCTGGCCTACCTGGTGGTCGGTCGGCACGTCCGAAAGGTCCAGCGGGCTGCACGCCCCGGCCGCCAGGATGAGGGTCAGGACGAGGGTGAGCATTCTGGCCATGGCTGTGGACCGTAGACGTCGTGGGTATATCCCCGGTATGCCGGGTCCTCCGGGTCGGCCTCGGTGAGCCCGAGACGGTCAACGGCCTCGCCCGAGGGTGCTCCTTCGCCTGACCTCGCGGTGGACACGCCGTGCAGACCGTTACACGGCGGCTGTCATGGGCGCCAGGGGTATCGGTCACGGATCGGGTCGCCGGTGTCGCGCAGCCAGGTATCGAGGGCGGCCCGCTTGGCGGTGAGCACGGCGACGGTCTCCGGGCGGGTGTCCTGGGCCAGGTTGTGCAGGGCGTGCGGGTCCTGGGCGAGGTCGTACAGCTCCTCGGGGACGCGGTGCTGGTAGAAGGTGACGCGTTCGGCGACGGCGGGGTCGGTGGCGGCGGCGGTGACCATGGCGCGCCAGGTCAGGCCGGACATGTTCTCCGCCTGGTAGGTGGCCTGGCCGTCGGACCAGGCGTTCCAGACGTAGCTCCAGCGTGGGCCGTGCACGCCGCGCATGTCGTAGCGGGTGTCGGAGGCGGACTGGTGGAAGACGGTGGTGATCGAGTCGCGGCCGGTCTGGCTGCCGCCGTCCAGGAGCGGGGTGAGGTCGCGTCCGTCGAGACCGTCCGGCACCTGCGCGCCGGCCGCCCGGCAGAGCAGCGGGAACAGGTCCATGGTGGAGACGAAGTGCCGGTGGTCGGCGTGGCCGGGACGGGTGGTGCCGGGCCAGCGGATGATCAGCGGGGTGCGGGTGCTGTGCTGGTAGCAGTTGGCCTTCGCGTACGGCACCGCGATGCCGTTGTCGGACATGAAGATCACGATCGTGGACGAGGCCAGCCCGGCGGTCTCCAGCGCGGCGAGCACGGCGGCGAGCGTGTCGTCGGCGCGGCGGGCGCTGCTGAGGTACTCCGACAACTCCTGGCGGATGCCGGGCAGGTCGGGCAGGTAGCCGGGCACGGTGGCCTCGCCGGGGCCGTAGACCCGCGACGGGGTGGCCATGGTGGCGCGCTGCTCGGGGGTGAAGCCGATCTGTTCGGCGGCGCTGCCGTGGTAGGGGCGGTGCGGGTCCTCGGCGTTGGCCATCAGGAAGAACGGCCTGCCCTCGGCCTTGGCGCGTTCGAACAGCGTGGTGGCCGCCTCGGCGTAGCGGGCCGGGTTGCGGCCCATGCCCAGGTCGGCCGGGTCGGCGCGCAGGTCCCAGGCGAACCGTTCGACGGGGGTGAGGTGGCCGGCCTTGCCGAGGATGCCGGTCAGGTAGCCGCGCGGGCGGAGCAGGTCGTTCAGGACCGGGACGTCGTCGCGGATCGGCTCGAAGCCCTCGGCGCCGTTGCGGTGCGGGTAGCGGCCGGTCAGCATCGCCGAGCGGCTCGGCTGGCAGATGGCCACCGGCACGTGCGCGCGGTGGAAACTGGCGCCCTGCCGGTGGAGCCGGTCGATCGCCGGGGTGAGATCGGCCCGTCCGCCGAAACAGCCGGGGCTGTCGCCGCCCATGTCGTCGACCGTGAACAGCAGGATGTTCGGCGTGGCCTGCGCGGAGTCACCGCGAGCGGAGGCCGCGGGAACGGTGAAAGGAGACACGGCGGCGACCGCGGCTGCCCTGGTCAGCAGGGTGCGGCGGGAAATCGCTGACGCTCGGTTCACTCCATGATCCTTTTCGTCGCGGACGGGTAGGTCCAGGTGTAACCGGGCGGGCGTTTCCGCAGCGTTTGCACGAGTGGGAAGTGGCGGAGTGCCGCGTGCGCCAGGACGCCGGGCCCCCGGCCGCCGCTACTCGGCCAGTGGTGATCAGTTTCCGGGTGTCGACCCGCCGGCCCGCGGGCGAGGTCGTGTACGGGTGGGTGATGTCGTCGTTGGAGAGCTGCTGCGGGCGGGTGTAGTGGTCCGTGCGCGACACGCCGGCGGCGTCGAAGACGTGCTCGCGTAACGTAGTTGTAGAAGGACTGGCCGGACACTTCCTGCACGATCGCGCCGAGGGTGCAGAAGCCCGAGTTGCTGCTGCATGATCGCGGTGGCCGTGAAGAGCTTGGCCACCGACGCGGGCGCGAAAATCGTGTCGGATCGGTTGGGCAGCGACTTGCGCTCGTTGGCCTTGCCGTAGGAGCGGGACAGCACCGTCCGCTTCCGGTGCGTCAACAGCACGGTTCCCGAAAGCTTCCCCATCCTCGGCGAGCTTGTCCAGTTCTTGTCGAACGCGCCACCGGGCCGAAGGCCTGCGGGTACGCGCCCGGTAGCGGCGCTCGTTGCCGCAGCGGCGCGATCCCGCGGCCGCAAAGGTCCCACTGGCCGCGATGGGTGCGACGCCCAGCAGGCGCAGGGCGGATCGACGTGACCATCGAAGGCTTTCCACGGCATGGACTCCGTCAGATTGATATGGGAAGTGGCGGCGCACATACAACACAGCCGGAAGTTTCCTCCGCGTTATCACGCCCCTGCCGCCACGGTTCCGATCAAGGACGACCACCCCAGTGCGGAGATCGTCTGCCATGCGGCCGGGTTTGGTGACGATGCGGCGCGTGGCGATGATTCCAGCGGTGTCCGGCAGGAGGATCACGGCGGGGCGGCTGCTCGCAACCAGCCGAACTCCGGCGGAAAGTTTATGTTAATTTTCGGCCGGAAGCGGCGCGCGGAAATGCCGAATGCGTCAGATGAGTAACCGCCGTTGGCCAGGGCTGATGTCTCGTCTTCCGCAGTTGATATGCGCGTATGTGCCGCATTTCGCACCCGTGGAGCAGTGCGGGCGGTATCGTCGTCGCCTGACGCACTTTCCTTGTTTCGGAAATGTCATGATCTATTCTGTTGAATTCTTCTGTGGATGGTTCACCGAGAATCCGGCCGGCGCGCCCGGGGTTCGGAGGGGGAACAGGGAGATGTCATCGGGGAGCAGCGGTAAGTCCGGGTTGCTGGGATCGCGCCTGGAAGCAGCACGCGAGCTCGCGTTCGTGGGGCGGGAGGAGGAGCTCGCGGTCTTCCACACGGCGCTGTACGGCGGCGGTGGCAGCGTGCTGTACGTGCACGGCCCGGGCGGCATCGGCAAGTCGGCCCTGCTGCGGCGGCTCGCGCACGAGGCCGCGGTGGCGGGCCGGCCGGTGTCGATGGTGGACGGGCGCACGATGGAGCCGTCGCCGGCGACGTTCGGGGACGAGGCCGAGCCGGCGCTCGGCGACGCGGACGCGGTGCTGCTGATCGACCACTTCGAACGCATCCAGGGCCTGGAGGGGTGGCTGCGTGAGCGGTTCCTGCCGCGGCTGCCCGTGGGAGCGCTGGTGGTGATCGCGGGCCGGTACCCGCCGGACATGCGCTGGCAGGCCGATCCGGGATGGGCGGGAGCGCTGGAGGTGCTGGCGCTGCGGGACCTGCCGGCCGCCGACGCCCAGGCCCTGCTTGACTCGTGCGGGGTGCCGGACGAGCTGCGCGAGCCGCTGCTGGCCTTCGCCGGCGGTCATCCGCTGGCGCTGCTGCTGGGGGCGGCTGTGGCGGTCAAGGACGGCGGGGCGAGCAGGCGGTGGGTGCCGGACCAGGACGTGGTGGCCACGCTGCTGGACCAGCTGGTGGGCGAGCTGCCGTCGGCGGCGCATCAGCACGCGCTGGAGATCTGCGCGCATGCGCACGTGACGACGGAGGCCCTGCTGCGGGCGGCGTTGCCGCAGGACGCCGGGACGTTGTTCCGGTGGCTGCGGCGGCTGCCGTTCGTGGAGTCGAGCAGTTCCGGACTGTTCCCGCACGACGTGGTGCGCGAGCTGCTGGAGGCGGACCTGCGGTGGCGCGACCCCGAGGGGTATGCGGTGATGCACGACCGCATCCACGCGCACCTGGCGGAGAAGGTGCGTACGGCGGGCGACGCGGACGTGCTCGGCGCGGTGGCCGCGCTGCTCTACCTGCATCGGGACAACGGGGCGCTGACCGATTTCCACCGTTGCCGCGACGAGGGCGAGTTCCAGGAGGAGCCGTTCAGGCAGGAGGACACCGGCACACTGGTCCGGGTGGCCACGGCAGCCGAGGGCGCGGCGTCCGCGGGCTGCGCCGCCTTCTGGGCCGGACGCCGGCCGGAGGCGTTCCGGCTGTACCGGCGGACGGAGACCGGCGAGCCCGTGGCGTTCTCGGCCTGGCTGCGCCTGGAGAAGCTGGACGAGGAGGAGGTGGCGGCCGATCCCGTCGTGGCCGCGGCGTGGGCGCACGCGCGCGCCACCACGCCGGTGCGCGCCGGCGAGCATCTGGCGGTCAGCCGGCTGTGGGTGCTGCCGGAGCATCGCGGGAGGTCCACGGTGATGGATCTCATCCAGTGGCGAATGATCGGCAACTGCCTGCGGGCCGAGCGGATGGCGTGGTCCTACACCGCGATCCAGCACCCGAACCACCGGGCCTGGGTGACGTGCTTACGGCGTTACGGGATGCTGGACATCCCCGAGCGGCCGCGGCTGGGGGACGACTCGTACACGCTGTTCGTCCATGACTGGCGCGCGGTGCCGCAACAGACGTGGCTGGAGTGGATGAACCGGCCACTCGCCGAGGGTGCCGCCGAGGGCCCGGATGCCGCACCGGGGCTGGTGGTGCTGTCCCAGGCGGAGTTCGCCGGGGCGGTGCGCAAGGCGTTGCGCCACCTGTCACGGCCGGACGCCCTGGCCGCCTCTCCGCTGACGCGCACCCGGCTGATCGCCGAGCGGGCCGGGCAGGACCCGGTGGCCGCGCTGGGCGAGCTGCTCCGCGGGGCGATCGCCGACCTGGGTGAGGACCCGCGCACGGGCAAGTTCCACCGGGCGCTGTCCGCCACCTTCCTGCGCGGCACCCCCACCCAGGAGCTGGCCGCGGAGCAGCTCGGCCTGCCGTTCACCACCTACCGCCGCCACCTGACGGCCGGTATCGAACGCGTCTGCGCCGACCTGTGGCATCGCGAGCTCTACGGCGCCGGCGCGTCGTGAGCCCGCGGGCGCGTTCCGGTAGGCAGACCCACAGCGGGATCAGGGCTCGATGACCACCTTGATCGCACCGGCTCCGCGGTCGCCCGCGACGCGGAACGCCTCCCGGGCCTCGTCGATCGGGAACCGGTGCGTGATGATCGTCTGCGCGATGTCCGGCTTCTTGGCCAGCATGGAGGCGACCTCCTCGACCTCGCGGACCCCCTCAGGCCGGCCGTAGGCGATGCTGTTGACGTAGGTCAGCTCCTTGACCAGGCTCACGGTCCCGGGGATCGGCATCGTCTTCCGGTACACGCCCAAGGAGACGATCCGGCCTCCCGGCCGTGCGGAGTCCGCGGATCGGGCCAGGCTCGACTCGCTCCCGGCCGCGTCTATCACCACGTCGTAGGTTCCGCTCGGGTGGCCGAAGCCCAGCCGCTCGGCCGCTGCCAGCTGATGGCCGTGCCGGGTGTCCACATCGGCGTCCAGTCCTTGATGCCGGGCCGCTGCGGCTGCCAGGAGCCCGATCGACCCTCCGCCGACCACGAGCATGCGCTCTCCCGGCCGCGCCTGCGCGCGGCGCACCGCGTGCCAGGCGACGGCGCCGGGCTCGACCAGGCACGCGTCCTTCACGTCCAGTTGCGAGGGCAGGGCCAGGAGCGTGTACTCCGGCACGACCACCGCTTCGGCCAGACCGCCGTCGCGGTGGATCCCGAGGATTCCGTGGCCGGGTTCGGTGCACCGCTGTGGGTTACCGGAGCGGCATTCCGTGCATTCGCCACCGTAGATGGCCGGTTCGACGAAATAGCGGTTACCGGCGTCGTCGACTCCAGCGAACTCGTGCCCATAGATGAATCCGGTCACGCCGCCGCCGGCGAACATGACATCGGTGCCGCAGATTCCCACAGCGGCCACTGAAAGCCGGATCCCTGCTCCACCAGGTTCATCGACCTCGACGGTGCGGATACCGTCGTCGGTGTTCAGCACAGCGCGCATGTGTTCTCCGTCCATGTCGATACGGCAGGCCGCGTTCATGCTGGCCGCCCTCGCGCCGCGGTCGCGTCGGCGACCATCGCCTATGAACGTCGTCCAGCGATGTCCGGTCGGAGGTCAGGGAAGCCGCAGGTTCCTGAGCTGCCGGCGGGAGGTGAGGCCGAGCTTGCGGAAGATGTTGCGCAAATGCGCGTCGATCGTGCGCGGGCTCAGGAACAGCTGCGCGCCGGCCTCCTTGGAAGTGGCCCCGCCGGCCACCAGCCGCGCGATGAGCAGCTCGTGGGCGGTGAGCGCGTCGGCCGGCTGAACGGTCCGCTTGCGCGGCTGCTCGCCGGTGGCGCGCAGCTCACGGGCGGCGCGCTCCGCGAACCCCTCCGCGCCCATGCCCGACAGCAGCTCGTGGGCGGTGCGGAGCTGCGCTCGCGCATCCTTGCGCCGGCCTTCGCGGCGCAGCCACTCGCCGTAGACCAGGCGGGCGCGGGCCAGGTGGGTGACCATCCGGCAGTCGCCGAGCCGCTCGATCGCTTCGCGATACAGCTCCTCGGCTGCCGGGCCGGTGCTCACCAGCGCCCGCGAGCGTGCCTCCAGGCCGAGCGCCCACGGGGTACCGCTGGCACGGGCCCGGGGGCTGAGCCGTTCCAGCGCGGCGGCCGCGCGGGCCGGTTCGCCGGCACGGACGGCCGCCTCGACCAGCTCCGGCAGTGCCAGGCTGCTGTGCGCCAGCAGGTCGAACCCGGCCGCGTCCGCGGCGGCGGCGAGCGCGGCGGGGTAGTTGCCCAGGCCGTTGTGCAGCACCGCCAGCTCGTACTGGGCAAGGGTGACCGCCATGCCCTCGCCCCGCCCGGTCGCCTCCTGGACGGCGGCCGCGTACAGCTCGGAGGTCTCGGCCCGCCTGCCGCGCCAGGCGGCGAGCATGAGCCTGGCGTTGGGCAGCGGCGCGCCGCCGGTCGCCTGCGTGATCGCGGCCTCCTCGGCGATCAGCTCGGCGGCGTGGGCGAACGCGCCGGTGGGCACGAGCACGGCGGCGAGCGTGTTGAGGGCGCCGGGAAGCGTGTTCAGCGCGCCCGCTTGGCGCGCAAGGCGGACGTGGCGGCCGGCGAGCACGTAGACCGCCTCGTCGTCCCACAACATCGCCGCGATGTGGCAGGCGAGCCACAGCCAGCGGCGGCTGTCGTCGTCGGCTCGGGGCTCATGGCCGCCAAGCGACTCCAGAGCCAGCCGCAGACCGGGCACGCTCGCCTCGTACCCTTGCGTGAACCTCGTCACTAGCCCGTCGAGCAGGAGGTCGACCGGCCGCGGCGGCGTCGACGGCGCGGGCGCGTCCCGGGCGGCGTCGGCCACCTCCAGGACCCCACGGCCCTGACCGAGCGGGCCGGCGTGGATGGACGCCTCCATGGCATCCAGGTAGGTCTCGCGGGCCAGTGCGGCATCCAGCGGACCGAGCGTCTTGGCCGCGTCCAGCAGCATCCCCGGCACGTCGCTGCCGCGCGTCTGCACGAACGCGATCTGCGCGCGCAGCAGCTCGACCCTGGCGCGTCGCAGCGCGTCCAACGGCCCGGCCTCCGCGACCATCAGCAGCTCCGAGGCGGCATCGGGCGTACCGGCCTGGTGCTTGGCGTGCGCGGCGGCCAGCGCCCGGCGAGCCCGCTCCGCCGGCTCGGGCGTCAGCGCCACCGCTCGTTCCAGGAACGCGGCCGCCGCGGCCAGCCCGCCGCGCGAGCGGGCCCGGCCGGCCGAGCGCTCCAGCTCCGCGGCGACCGTCTCGTCGGTGCCGAGCACGGCCTGCGCGCGGTGCCAGGCGCGGCGGTCGGGGTCGGTGTGCGGGTCGGTGGCCTCGGCCAGCGCCCCGTGCGCGCGGCGGCGATCCCACGGCCCGGCGGCCCGGTAAACCGCCGAACGCACCAGCGGATGCGAGAACCGTACCCTGGTGCCGATCTCCAGCAACCCGGCCGCCTCCGCCGGTAGGGCGGCCTCGGTGCCGATGCCCAGGTGCTCGGCCGCGCGCCACAGCAACGCCGCGTCGCCGACCGGCTCGGCCGCCGCGACCAGCAGCAGCAGCTGCGTGTCGGCGGGCAGGCTGCCGGAGCGGCGCTCGAAGCTCTCCTCGACCCGGCGCGGCACGCCCAGCGCGTCCGGCAGCGCGAACCCGCCCGCTAGCTCGGCCGACGCTGCCGGCAGCGCGAACCCGCCCGCCAGCTCCGCCGGCGCGGCCGGCTCCGCCCCGTGGGGCAGCTCCAGCAGCGCCAGCGGGTTGCCGCGAGCCTCGGCGATGATCCGGTCGCGTACCCGCTCATCCAGCGGCGCTCGGACAGCCGCGGCCAGCAACGCCCGCGCGTCGGCTTCACCGAGCCCGTTCAGTCGCAGCTCCGGCAGCCCGGCCAGCAGCTCGGCGCCACCCCTGTCGGGGCCCGGGTCGCGCAGGGCGAAGACCAGCACGACCTGCTCCGCCTCCACGCGCCGCGCCACGAACGCGAGGATCTGCACGGAGGCCGCGTCCAGCCACTGCGCATCGTCCACCAGGCACAGCAGCGGCCGCTCCTCGGCGGCCTCGGCCAGCAGGCCGAGCACGGCCAGCCCGACCAGGAACCGGTCCGGCGGGTCGCCGGCGCGTCGTCCCAGCGCCACGCCCAGAGCGGCCTGCTGCGGTTCTGGCAGCGCCCCCAGCCGATCCAGTAGCGGCGCGCACAACTGGTGCAACCCGGCGAACGCGAACTCCATCTCGGACTCCACCCCGGTCGCGCGCTCGACCCGGTACCCGGCCGCGGCGTCGCGGGCATGCTCCAGCAGCGCGGTCTTGCCGATGCCCGCCTCCCCGCGCACGACCAGCACGCCGCTGCGCCCGTCCCGCGCCCGGGCGAGCAACCGTTCGACGACCTCACGTTCGGCGCGTCGGCCTCGAAGCATCGTCTGGTTCTCCCGCAGGCGTCAATCCGGTGTCCGCAAACCTGGCTTTCCGCCCAAGACTAGGGGATTTCCGGCGAAGTACTACGGGTGTGGCTCGTTCTGGGGGCCCCTGCTGATCGGGTGATGAGCGCTTTCACGGCCGCCGCCCAGCCATTCCAGTTTCTGCTGCTGTCCGGGCTGGGCCAGGTACGGGATGCTCATGGTGCTTCCCTCAACTCAGGAAAGCCGCGGAGTTCTATGCGAGCTGGGAGGCGGCGGTCGCGTACGTCTTGAGGTTCTGGAACTCGGTGATGGCCGCGAGGCCGCACAGGAGGCCGTACCCGCTCTGCTTGAAGCCACCCTGCTCGAAGTGCTCGGAGAGCACGCCCCAGGTGTTGAACCAGACTCCACCGAAGCGGAGCTCGCGTCCTACCCTGCGGGCCCGGAGGTCGCTACGGGTGAACACGGACGCGGCCAGGCCGAACTGGGTGGCGTTCGCGCGGTGGATCGCGTCCGCCTCGTCGTCGAAGACCTCGAACGTCTGGACCGGACCGAACACCTCCTGCTGCACCAAGGGCACATCGAGCTGTTCCACCTCGACCAGCGACGGGCGGTAGAACGCGCCGCCGGCCAGCTCGGGATCGGTCACGGGCCCGCCCCTGACGAGGACCTTGGCGTACGAGGCGGCCTCCTCGACGACGTGGTCGACCCTGGCGACGCCGGCCTTGTCGATCAGCGGCCCCAGCTGGCTGGAAGGATCTTCCGCGGGCCCCACCTTGACGGCCTCCAGCGCGGCGGCCAGCCGGGCCCGCAGCTCATCGGCGATGCCGCGCTGGGCGAGCACCCGCGAGCCGGTGCAGCAGTACTGCCCGTTCATCAGGATGCAGCTCGTCACCAGCTGCGGGACCACGACGTCCAGGTCGGCGTCGTCGAAGACGATCATCGGGGTCTTGCCGCCCAGTTCGAGGTTGACGCGCTTGAGCGTCCGGGCGGCCGCGGCGGCGATGGCGCGTCCGACGTGCGTGCTGCCGGTGTAGCTGAGCACGTCGACGTCCGGTGACTCGACGAGGAACGGTGCCACCTCGTTGCCTGCCTCGGTGAGGACGTTGACGACGCCCGCGGGGAGGGACTTCGTGGCGGCGACGGCTTCGGCGAAGAGCGCGTTGGTCAGCCCGGTCTGCCCGGGCATCTTCACCACCGTCGTGCAGCCGGCGCCGAGCGCCGGCCCGAGGGCGCGGACCAGCAGGATCACCGGGGAGTTCCACGGCGCGATGATGCCGGCGACCCCCATCGCCTCGGGGGTCGAGTGGAAGTAGGCGCCCGGCTCGGGCTCGCCGGCCCGGCCCGCGATCTGGGTCAGCGCGGAGGCGGCGCTGTAACGCAGCCAGTCGACGGAGAGCGCCACCTCCCAGGTCGTCTGCTGGAGCAGCTTGCCGTTCTCCCGGGCCAGAGTACGGCCCAGGTCAGGGACGCGTTCGGCGAGCCGGTCGGCCAGCTCGTCGAGTGCCCTGGCCCGCAGCGACGCGTGGCGGGACCAGCCGGTGGTGTCGAACGCGGCGCCTGCGGAGGCGACCGCGGCCTGTGCCTCGGGCCGGCCCGCTGAGACGTAGGTGCCGACGACGTCGCCGGTCGAGGGGTTGATGGACTCGTGTACGGAGCCGGCGTCACTCCACCGCCCGTTGATCAGGTTGCGGGCGGCGGTGGAGCGGATGCCGGTGGTGGTGGGCGCCATGGTCGTCCTTCCGGTGAAGACTGAGCGGCTCTGCCTGGCGCGTCCACCGTCGATCGGCGCAGGGCGGCCGGTGACGGCGGGACTCGCGGTATCACTCTGTCCGCGGGCAGGTGCTGCCTGCATCGGCGACGATCGCCTAGAAGAAGCTCCGGCGGGAATCGCCTAGTCTCGGTCCGAACCTGGCGATCGGGGGGAAGGCAGGACGACCATGCGCGACGAGACCCTGCTCGGCCTGTGGGACAGCGGTCCCTACGACTACGGCGTCATGGAGACGAGCTGGATGGCGTTCCTGCCGGACGGCCGGGGCTGGAGCGCATGGGCGACCTTCGGCGGCGAAATGGACGTGGGCCGCTTCCGCTGGCACTGCCCCGAGCCCGCGGTTCTGCGGCTCCGCTACGAGTGCCACCTCGCGGGAGACTGGGCGGATTCGGACGACGACTTCCGGTTCGACGCGATCACCAGCCGACGGCCGGGGGGCGACGTGGTGACCACCACGTACACCATCGGACCGGACGAAACCCTGATCAGCGAGGGGCCGATCACCGCTCTCCACCTGGGTGACCACGTGAACTCTTGCACGACCTACGGCCTACGCCGGCGCGAGCTGAAGATCGAGGACGATCCCGCCCACGACCTCGTGCCATGGCACTGACAAGGATGCGGCACTGACGGGGAGGCGAGCGCGGGCGTGACGGGCCGGGCGATGGCTACGCTTTCCGCAGCCGTTGCCGGACATGGAAGGTCGTACCGTGCGCATCGCACTCGCCGGGCTCGCCACCAGCCACCCCTACACCGACGCCCGCACCCTGTCCCGCCATGCCGAGCTCGTGGTGTGGGAGCAGGATCCCGAGCGGCTCGGCAGGTTCACCGCCGAGCACCCGCGCGCGAAGGTGGCGGGCAGCCTGGCGGAGGTGCTGGCGGGCCCGCTCGACGGGGTGGTGCTGACCGTGCCCAACCCGCAGGTCCCGGCGGCGCTGGCCGAGGTGCTGGAAACGGGGCTGCCCTGCTTCGTGAACAAGCCCGCCGCCGCCAGCCGGGCGCAACTGGAGCAGCTCGACCGGCTGCCGATCCACGACCGGGTGCTGTCCGGCTCGGTGCTGCGGTTCGCCCCCGCGTTCGCGGGCGCGCGGGTCGATCGTGACGAGGTGCTGGCGGTGCGGGCGACCGTACGGCACGACGTGGGCATGTGGGCGACCGGTTACAACGCCTGGCAGGACACGCCGGGTGAGGGCGGCGGCACGATGGTCACCATGGGAATCCACGGGGTGGAGCTGCTGGTGGCGCTGCTCGGGCCCGAGGTCAGGCTGGTGGGCGCCGCGGGGGCGAGGCGGCACTACGCGACGCTCCGCTCGGAGGACACCGGGGTGATGGCGCTGCGCTGGGACGATGGCATCACCGGCACCGTCGAAGTCCTCGGCGTGTCCGAGTCGGAGTCCTACAGCGTCACGCTGCACACGCGCGACGGCAGCGAGACGATCGTGATCGAGGGCGGGGACGACGTGGTCCGCGGGCTCGGGTACGAGGGGACGATCGAGGCGTTCCTCGCGATGGTGAACGGCGCGCCCAGCCCCGTGCCGTGGGCGGAGACCAGGGCCGTTCTCGACGTGCTGGTCCGCGCGCGCGAGGACTTCTGAACGCCTGAGGCCGGGGAGGGGTGCCCGGCGTTCACCCAGGCCCCGGCCTCCCCTGCCGTTGACAGCCGGAGCTTCGCCCAGTTACGGTCTGGACCGTAAATCGAGGACGGAGGAGACCGCGTGCGCACGACAGCGGAACTCGAGGAGCGGCTCGCGCGGCCGAGCCCCGGGCTCGTCGACGATCTGGGCAGGCTCGACGGCGACATCATGATCCTGGGCGCAGGCGGCAAGCTCGGCCCGAGCCTCGTACGGCTGGCGCTGAAGGCCACCGGCGGAGACAGGCGGATCATCGCGGTGTCCCGCTTCTCCGAGCCGGGCCTGGCCCAGGCGCTCCAGGAGGAGGGCGCCACGGTGGTCGCGGCCGACGTCGCCGACGAGCGGGCCCTGCGCGAGCTGCCGGACGCGCCGAACGTGGTGTTCCTGGTCGGGGCCAAGTTCGGCACGAGCAGCGGCCAGGAGCACGCCGCCTGGTTCACCAACACCTACCTGCCGGGCCGGGTCGCCGACCGGTTCGCGGGCAGCAGGATCGCCGCGCTGTCCACCGGGAACGTCTATCCCCTCGTCCCCGTCACCAGCGGCGGCAGCACCGAGGGCTCGCCCACCGGGCCCGTGGGCGACTACGCGATGAGCTGCCTCGGCCGCGAACGCGTGCTGACGTACTTCGCCGCGAAGAACGGCACCCCCGTGGCGCTGCTGCGCCTCAACTACGCGGTCGAGCTGCGCTACGGCGTGCTGGTCGACCTCGCCCAGAAGGTGCTCGCCGGGGAGCCCGTCGACCTGACGACGGGCCAGGTGAACGTGGTCTGGCAGGGCTACGCCAACGAGGTGGCGCTGCGGTCGCTGCTGCTCGCCGGCGTGCCTCCGTACGTGCTCAACGTCACCGGCCCCGAGCTGATCTCGGTGCGGCAGGCGGCGGTGGCGCTCGGTGAGGCGCTCGGCAAGGAGCCGGTGTTCACCGGCGAGGAGGCGCCGACGGCGCTGCTGTCGAACGCCTCCCGCTGCCACCGCCTGTTCGGCTATCCGGAGCTGACGCCCGCCGAGCTGATCGAGCACACGGCGCGCTGGGTCGCCGACGGCGGGCCGCTGCTGGGCAAGCCCACCAAGTTCGAACGCCGCGACGGGCGTTTCTGACGCGCGTGCTCGCATCGCACGGCGGGCGGCGAGCGCACGCGCTCGCTCCGCACGGCAGGCGTGCGTGCTCACCTCACACGGAAAAGGGGGACCTCACGTGCTCGGCACGGCTTCAGGGGCGCAGGCTCCACAGGCACAGGAGTCCGTACGCGACCTGTTCAGGCGCGGTCTGGTGATCCCGGCGCATCCGCTGGCCCTGACCGAGGACAGGAGGCTGGACGAGCGCCGCCAGCGCGCGCTGACGCGCTACTACGTCGAGGCGGGCGCGGGCGGGCTGGCGGTGGGCGTGCACACCACGCAGTTCGCCATCCACGGCACCGGCCTGCTCGCGCCCGTGCTCGAACTGGCCGCGGGAACGGCGAAGGAGTTCGAGCGCGAGGTGGTGCTGGTCGCCGGCGTGACCGGGCCCACCGGCCAGGCGGTGGCCGAGGCGGAGCTGGCCCGGTCGCTCGGTTACCACATGGTGCTGCTGAGCCCGTACCGGGAGCTCGACGAGGACGGGCTGATCGCGCGGGCCAGGGCCGTGGGCGAGGTGCTGCCCGTGATCGGCTTCTATCTGCAGCCCGCGGTCGGCGGGCGGCCCCTGTCGCGCGACTTCTGGACGCGGCTGGCGGGCATCGAGTCGGTGGTGGGCGTCAAGGTCGCGCCCTTCGACCGGTACCGCACCCTCGACGTGCTGCACGGCGTCGTACGGGCGGGGCGGGCCGGGGAGGTGGCGCTCTACACGGGCAACGACGATCACATCCTCGCCGATCTCATCACCTCCCACCGGGTGGTCGTGGACGGGCGGCAGGTGGAGGTCGAGTTCGTGGGTGGCCTGCTCGGGCAGTGGGCCGTCTGGGTGCGGCGGGCGGTGGAACTGCTGGAGGAGGCCACGCTGGCGCGGTCGGGCGACGACGCCGCGGTGCGCCGGCTGCTCGGGCTGGACGGTCACCTCACCGACGCCAACGCGGCCATCTTCGACTCGGCGAACGGCTTCCACGGGTGCATCCCGGGCATCCACGAGGTGCTGCGCCGCCAGGGGCTGCTGGCCGGCCGATGGTGCCTGGACCCCGGGGAGGACCTGTCGCCGGGGCAGCTCGCCGAGATCGACCGCGTCTGGGCCGCCTACCCGTGGCTGCGCGACGACGACTTCGTCGCGCAGGGCCTGGACCGATGGCTGGCCTGAGCGGAAGGCCGGCTACAGGGTGAGGCGATAGAGCGTGAGCGGACGGCCGCTGGTGCCGCTGGTCAGGTTCCCCGTGCGTTCGGCCAGCCCGGCCAGCTCCAGCCGGTGCAGCATGCGGCGGGCGGTGCGCTGCTGGACGGCGAGCCGCTCGGCGATCTCGCGGGTCGTCAGCGCCTCGCCGCCGGCCGCGTCGCGGGCCTCCAGCAGCTTCTCCAGGGTCGGCACCGACAGCCCCACGCGCCGCGCGATCAGCGGCAGGTTCTGCTCGCCGGCCGGTGCGCTGATCACCGACTCCAGCACGATGTCGGTGTCGGCGCGCAGGGACAGGACGGCGGCCACGTTCCCGATGCGCCTGGCCCTGGCCAGGGCGCGGCGGGCCAGGCTCTCGGCCTCGGCGGCGCTGCGCCCGAGGCCGAAGCCCACCCGCGCAACGCTGCTGTGACCGGCCAGCCGCGCCAGCATGGGCAGCCCGGTGAAGCCGCCCGTGGCCTCGTAGAGCGGCCCGCGGGTGGTCACCAGCAGGTGCTTGCCCCCGCGGAACCCGGCCAGGGTGCCGGCCAGCGCGCCGGCCTCGCGCAGCAGGCCCTCGTCGCCGTCCATCTCCACCAGGCCGAGCGCGATCTGGGCGTCCTCCTGGGCCTGCCCCTCGGCGGTCAGCAGGAGCTGGCGCAGCGCCGTGCGGACGGAGTGCTCGGACGGCGCCAGCCGCAGCACCTGCATCTCGTCGCGCAACGCCTCGTGCACGGAGCTGAGGCAGGTGATCACGGGATGGTCGGGGGAGCGGCGGTGGAAGGCGATGATCTTCTTGGACGTCGTCTCCGGCCGGTAGCCGAGCGTGCGCAGGTCGCCGGTGGGCAGCCCGGCCTCGTCGAAGGTCGCGGTGACGTCGGCGGGCGAGATCGTGTCGATGGACAGGCGCGTGATGTCCTGACCCTCGTGCTGGAGGCGCACCAGGGCGCTCAGCAGCGTCGCGCCGGAGTAGTCGACGAACACGGCGGGCCGGGTGAGCACGTCGGCGCCGCGCGCCAGCATGTACGGCACGATGCCGGTGAACAGCCAGCCCTCGACCGAGTTCGCGTGCGCCTCGACGATGGCGGGCGCCTGCGACTCGTGGTCGTAGTCGAGCCGCAGCGCGCTCACGCCGGGCTGCTCCTCGCAGGTGGCCGCGACGTCGTCGACCAGATCGTGCGGGCCGACGACTCCGATGACGAAACCCACCCGCGTCTCCTTCCCCTTCTTTACGGTCTAGACCGAAAGGCTATCCGGTGACCCTGCACTTTCCCAACATGGCCGAACCCGCGGGCCGCACCCTCGGTGACGAGGAGGTGGCCGCGCTGGACCGCGTCATCCGCTCCGGCATGCTCAACTCCGTGTGGGGGACCGAGGCGCGGGCGCTGGAACGCGAGGTCGCGGAGCTGTACGGCTCCCGCCACGCGATCGCCTGCGCGTCCGGCACCGCGGCCCTCCACCTGTCGGTCGTGGCGGCGGCGCCGGACCCCGGTGACGAGATCATCACGACGCCGATCACGGACTTCGGGACCGTGGCCCCCATCTTGGCGCAGAACGCGGTTCCTGTCTTCGCCGACGTGGACCCGTCCGACGGCAACCTCGACCCGGACGCCGTCGCCGCGCTCATCGGGCCGCGCACCCGCGCCATCATGGCGGTGCACCTGTTCGGCGCGCCCGCCAGGGTGGAGGAGCTGCGCCGGCTGGCGGACCGGCACGGTCTCACGCTCATCGAGGACTGCGCGCAGGCGTGGCTGGCCGAGCTGCCCGGCGGCCGGTACGCGGGCACGGCCAGCCACGTCGGCACCCTGAGCCTGCAGCAGTGGAAGCACATCACGTGCGGGGACGGCGGGCTGACCCTCACCGACGACGACGAGCTGGCCAGGCGCATGCGGCTGTTCGCGGACAAGGGCTGGGACCGGGCGGCCGGGCGTTCGCACGAGAGCCTGGGGCTGAACTACCGGATGACCGAGCTGCAGGCCGCGGTGGCCCGCGCCCAGCTCGCGAAGCTGCCCGGCGTGGTGGAGTCCAGGCGCCGCACGGCCCGGCAGCTCATCGAGGCCCTGCGCGGGCTCGACGGGGTCCATGAGAGCGGGCGTGACGAGGGCGGCGGCGGGATCGGGCTCCCGCGCCCCGGCGGGCACGCCTGGTGGCTGTTCCCCCTCGTCCTGCCCCGCGGCGACGCCTCCGAGCTGGCCGCGCACCTGGCCGCGGCCGGAATTCCGGCACGGGCCGGTTACCTCAAGGAGCCGCTCAACCGGGCCCCGCTGTGGGACGGGCCGATCTACGGCTCCTCCCGCTACCCCCTGGAGGGCTACCGCCCGGCCCCCTGCCCCGAGGCCGAACGCCTGGTCGCCGCCACCCTGCTCATCGTCGACTGGAACGAGCACTACACGTCCGAGCACGTCAAAGCCGTGGCGGAGGCGATCGCCGGATACCCCGGCCGGTCGTAGTCACGTTCATGTATCAGGCATTGACCGGACCATCCCCGGTCATTAGGTTTCGGTCAGGACCGGTATTCAGGAAAGGAACGCCGCCGATGAGAAACAAAGCGGCAGCAGGCATCGCGGTCGCCCTCAGCGTCGTGATCGGCGGGTGCGGTTCCGGTGGCTCGGGCTCGGACAAGAGCGCGGTGACTCTCTGGATGTACCCCGTGATCTCGGACCAGGCCAAGAACAAGGCCTTCTGGGACAAAATCGAGAAGGACTTCGAGGCCAAGAACCCGGCGATCGACGTCACGATCGACCAGCAGCCCTGGGACGGCCGCCAGGAGAAGATCACCACGGCGCTGGCCTCCAGGAAGGGCTTCGACCTGGTCGTGCTCGGCCCCGACCAGATCCCGCAGTACGCCGAGCAGGGCACGCTGGAGGCCGTGGACGACGTGATCGCGGCCGAGAAGAGCGGCTACCTGCCCAACGCCCTCACCGCGCTGACCGTGAACGGCAAGCTCTACGGCGTGCCCATCTACCAGACGATCACCGCCCCTATCTACAACAAGAAGCTCTTCGCCGACGCGGGCGTGACCAAGGTGCCGGAGACGCTGGCCGAGCTGAAGGAGGCCGCACCCAAGCTGGCCGCCAAGAAGGTCGCGGTGCTCGACTATCCCGGCAAGCCGGAGGTCTCGCTCAACCAGAGCTTCTACCCGATCCTGTGGGCCAACGGCGGCTCGGTGTTCTCCCCCGACGGCAAGAGCGTGACCGTCAACAGCCAGGAGGGCATCGCCAGCCTCCAGTTCCTGCTCGACCTCAAGGCCGTCGGCGGCCTGCCGGAGAACGCCGCCAGCAAGGGCAACGACATCGAGGGCGGCCCGCTGGCCGGCGGCAGGACCGCGATGTACCACGCGGCCACGGCCCTGAACGCCGACCAGCTCGGCGCCGCCATCGGCGCGGAGAACGTCGGCATCGGCCTGCCGCTGGAAGGCGCCAAGCGGGTCGCGTTCGGCATCCCCGGCGGCCTGGTCCTGGCCAAGCACTCCGAGAACAAGGACGCGGCCAGGAAGCTGGCCGCCTACATCGCCTCGCCCGAGGTCGCCGGCTCGCTGGCCAAGGAGTCCGGCTTCTTCTCCGCGCGTACCGACGTGACGATCCCCGGCCAGTCGGCCACGTCCAAGGAGTTCGCCAAGTCGCTGCAGTACGCCTTCCCCGGCGACACCCACCCCAAGGCCCGCCAGGTGATGGCGATGGTCGCGGCCCACGTCCAGGCGGCGCTGATCGGCAAGGAGGACGCCAAGACGGCACTCGACGCCGCCGCCAAGGAGGGCAACGACCTGCTGGCCAGCGGTGGCTGACACGACCAGGGCCGTCTCGGGGGCGGCCCGCCTGCTCGGAAGGGTGTGAGATCCGGTGCGTCATCGCCTGCGTGACCCGATCACGGGACTGCTGTTCGTGCTCCCGATGCTCGTGCTGTTCCTGATCTTCAAGATCTTCCCCACGCTCGGGGCGGCGGGCATGAGCCTGACGAACTGGAACATCGGCGGCGAGTGGAGCTTCATCGGCGCCGACAACTACACCCGGCTCGTGAACGACCCGAACTTCTGGTCCAGCCTGCAGGCCACGCTGGTCTACACCGTCATCTACGTGCCGCTCGTCATGGCCGTCTCGCTCGCCACCGCCCTGCTGCTCAACTCGATCGTCTTCCTGCGCGGGCTGTTCCGCGGCATCCTCTTCCTGCCGTACGTGACCAGCTTCGTCTTCGCCGGCCTCATCTGGCGCTGGATCTACGAGTTCGACGGCCTGATCAACGGGGTGCTGGCCAAGCTGGACCTGGGGCCCGTCGGCTTCATGGAGCGGGCGGAGCTGGTGCTGCCCGCCCTGGCCGTCGTCTCCTGCTGGAAGGGCTTCGGCTACTCCATGCTGATCCTGCTGGCGGGGCTGAAGGCCATCCCCGGCTCCTACCTGGAGGCGGCCAAGGTCGACGGGGCCGGCCCGTGGCAGCGCTTCCGCGGCATCACCCTGCCCCTGCTGAAGCCGGCGATCTTCTTCGTGCTGGTGATCGAGACCATCTCCTCGTTCCAGGTCTTCGACACGATCTACGTGATGACCGGCGGCGGGCCCGCCAAGGCCAGCTACACCCTCATCTACGGCATCTTCGAACGCGGCTTCAGGTTCTGGGAGTTCGGCTACGCGGCCACCTGGGGGATGGTGCTGTTCGCCATCGTGCTGGTCGTCTCGCTGATCCAGCGCCGGTTCATCGGCAAGGAGAACACATGACGATGACGGCCACGCGCCCCGCCGCCGTCCGTGACCGGCAGGCCACCAGGCCGCGCCGCCACGGCCGGCGGTGGCCGCTCTACACGCTGCTCGCGGTCATGTCGCTGCTGACGCTCGGCCCGTTCGCCGCGATGATCGTCGTGGCGCTGTCGCCGCGCGGCGAGCCCACCGTGCCGGCGCAGTGGCCCGGCTCGCTCACCCTCGACAACGTCGTGCAGGTCCTGAGGGCGTCGGGGTTCGCCGAGTGGACGCTGAACTCGCTGATCTACTCGGGTGTCTCCGTGGTGATCATCCTGCTCACCGCGTCGATGGCCGGCTACGCGTTCGCCAAGAAGCGCTTCCCCGGGCGCGACACCATGTTGTGGACGTTCCTGGCCACCATGATGGTGCCGTTCCAGGCCACGCTCATCCCGCTGTACGTGCTCGTCTCCGACTTCGACGGCGCCGACACCTTCTGGGGCCTGATCGTGCCGACGCTGGCCAACTCCCAGGCGGTCTTCCTGATGCGCCAGTTCATCCTGGGGCTGCCGGACGAGCTGTTCGACGCCGCCAAGGTCGACGGGGCCTCCGAGCTGCGCGTCTACTGGACGATCGTGGTGCCGCTGACCAAGCCGATCCTGGCCACCCTCGGCGTGTTCGTCTTCCTGTGGCACTGGAACGACTTCCTGTGGCCGCTGGTGATCTCGCAGAGCGACGCCACGCGGACGCTGACGGTCGGGCTCACCGTGCTGAAGACGGAGGAGATGCAGTGGTCGCTGCTGATGTCCTCCGCGGCCGTCTCGGCGGTGCCCTGCCTGGTCGTCTTCTTCCTGCTGCAGCGCTACCTGGTCAACAGCATCGCGATGACGGGCCTGAAGTGACCGGCTGAGCGGGACGTCCTACGCTTGTCGCCCGGGACGTCCGGTGAGGGGAGCGAGGATGGGCACGCCGATCGACGCGCGGGCCGCGGGGTTGCGCGACCGCCTGCGCGGGAGCCTGGCCGCCGCCGCGCTGACGCCGATGACCTGGGCGGGCGAGGTGGATCTCGACGTCGCGGAGTCGTACTTCCGCCGGCTGGTCGCCTCGGGCGCCGGCGTCCTGGCCGTGCTCGCGCACACCGGGCGCGGGCCCTACCTGCCCGCGGAGGTGCGGGCCGGCGTGATCGCCCGTGCCCGCCGCGCGGGCGTCCCCGTCGTCGTCGGCATCGGCGGCACGCGCGACGGCGGCCAGGCGGGCGCGGTCGCCGACGCGCGGATGGCCGCCGAGCTGGGGGCCGACGGGGTGCTGGTGTTCCCCGAGGCGGGGGACCGGGTGGCGCTGCACGAGGCGGTGTGGGCGGCCGCGGGGCTGCCGATGATCGCCTTCGACCTCTACACGAACCCGTGCCCGCCCGCCACGCTGCGCCGGATCCTGAGCCTGCCCGGGGTCGCCGGCCTCAAGACGGCGCTGCTGTCTGACGCGATGGCGTGCCAGGAGACGATCGCCCTGACCCTCGAGGCCGGCAGGCTGGCGATCACGGGGGAGGACCGCATGTTCGCCGCCTCGCTGCTGTGGGGCGCGCAGGCGGCGCTGGTGGGCATCGCGGCCGCGTCGGTGGAGACGACGGCGGCGGTGCTGCGCGCGTACGAGGGCGAGGACCTGCGCGGTTTCGAGAAGGCCGCCTCGCGGCTGGACCGGCTGGCGGCGGCCACGTTCACCGCTCCGATGGAGGGCTACGTCCAGCGCATGGCCTGGCTCGCCGCCGCGGAGGGGCTCATCCCCGGGGACCGGGCCCACGACCCGTACGGCCCCGCGCTTCCGGACGGCGAGCGCGCCAGGGTGCTGGCCTGGTAGCTCAGAGGGCCACCCGGATCAGGTTGCGCCCCTTGAGCGCGTAGAGCGCCTTGCGGGACGGGTCGATGTTGATCCGGGAGCCGCCGCCGAACCAGTCGCTCGCCAGCCCCTCCACGAGCTTGCGGGAGGTGAGCTTGACCAGGTCGATCTCGTAGACCGCGTCCTCGTCGCTCGTGTAGGCATGCCGCCCGGCGAGCACCAGGTCGCCGCCCCGGTCGCACACCTTCAGCGTGCGCGTGACCTTGCGCCGGCGCAGGTCGAACTCGAACAGCACGCCCGCGTCGGTGATCCCGTACAGGGCGAGCGCGCCGTGCTTGAGACTCGTGACGGCCTTCGCGCCGGCCACCGGCTCGACCTCCCACCTCACCTCGCGGGTACGCAGGTCGAACGCCGCCAGCCGGGCCGTGGACGTCACCGGCGGCGACCCGAGACCCTCCTGCGTGCTGGTGCCCAGGTAGACGGTGCCCAGCCGGGCGGCCAGCGAGAACACGGTCTGGCGCTCGACGACCGGGCGGTAGGTGTCCACCCGGCCGGTCCTCGGGTCGTAGACGTCGAGCGCGCCGTTCTGGTGCCCCGGCTCCGGCTGGGTGGACATCACGATCAGGCCGGTCAGCCTGTCGTGGACGAGGTCCTTCGGCCGGTCCTGGTTGTGGCCGGTGCGCAGGAGCAGCCTGGCCTCCGGGTCGCCCGCGCGGTGGGAGTAGAGGGCGGCCTGGGTGTAGACCCCGAGGTAGGTGGTCGTCCCCGCGGTCATGATGGTCTTCGGCTCGCCGGGGATGGGCAGCCGGGTGACCTGGCCCGTGGCCAGGTCGTGCAGGTCGCAGCCGCCCTTGCCGCCCACGTAGATGCGCTCGCCGTCGCAGTGCACGGACATGGGCTCCTCGGGGGCGGCCCTGAACCCCTTCTGCACGTGGCTGACATAGCTCAGGTCGCCGGTGGCGGGGTCGTAGACGAAGATGCCCGGCTCCTGGACGCCATAGATGCGGCCGCCGTGCTCCAGGATGCGGACGGTCTGCGCCTCCGGGAACGGCACGCCGAGCACCTCGTACGCGCCGGTCGCGATCTCGTAGCGGTAGAAGGTCCCGGAGGGACGGCCGGCGAAGTACACCCAGCCGTCGTGGATCAGCACAGAGACGACGTACTTCTCGCCCGGGGCGGTGGCCTTGACCACCTTGTACGCGGCCGGGTCCGCCTTCTCCAGCACGAGCAGCTCCGCCAGCGAGTTCATGCCGCCCGCCACGTGCGTGTCGCTGATCGACATGCTCGACACCCAGTCGCGGTCGGCCACCTCGGCGGGCAGCAGCTCGCGCTTCTCGCCGGTCCGCCGGTCGATGGCGATCAGGTGGGCGTTGGCGCCGACGCCCGCGTAGACGTGCGTGTCGTCGGCCTGGATGCTGCGGACGTACGCCTCGCCCGGAGCGGGCTGGCCCAGGTCGCGGGTGGCGCCGGTGGCGGGGTCGTACTCCAGCACGCGGCCGGGCTGGGAGGTGCCCATGAACACCTTGCCGTCGGGGGAGGCGGCCATGGTCCAGATGTAGGGGTCGGGGTACTGGGCCAGCAGGGTGGTGCTGCCGGTCAGCGTGTCGATCTTGTAGAGGTCGGAGCGGCTGTGGGTGCCGACGTAGACGTCGGTGCCCACCTTGCACATCGCCCAGATGCCCACGCCGGTCGGGATGTCGAAGTGTGCCGTGACCCGGTCCTGGCCCAGGTCCCAGGCGCCCACGACGTTCGGCGCCAGGCCGCGCGAGCCGAGGTAGAGCACGTCGCCGACGAACTCGGCGTTGCCCAGGGGGCTGGTCACGCTGGCCGGGCCGAGGTCGGTGATCGTGCCCTTCGGCTCACGGGTGCCGGCCGCCGCGGGAGCGGCCTGGAGGGTGGCGGCGCCCGCGGAGATGGCTGCGGCTTGGAGGAAACGGCGGCGGGGGATCATTCGCTGGTCACTCCTTGTGAGGGTGGCCGCACGGTATAACGGACTAGGCCGTAATGTCCAGATCGAAAAGCCGTGCGGCGTTCCGCCACGCGACCAGCTCGGCCGTCTCCGCGTCCAGGCCCGCCGCCGCCACCGCGCCGAACGCCGAGGCCGGGTCGATGAGGGTCGAGTCGGTGCCGAAGAGCAGCCGCGTGCGGTCCACCGCCGCCGCCACCTGCGCGAAGCGGCCGGCGGGGGCGTGGGAGTAGCACGGTTCGAGGTAGAGGCGGTCGCAGGCGCCGGCCGCCTCGATGGCGTGGGCGTGGCCGTCGGCGCCCATGTGCCCGGCGATCACACGCAGGCCGGGCGTGTCCAGGCAGACCTGGGCCAGGTCCAGCACCGTGGCGCCCCACGTGTGCACGAGCGCGGGCACCCCGGCCTGCGCGACCATGGCCAGCGCCTCGCGCGTCTGGGGCGAGGAGACGGGCGAGCGGGTGTAGTCGGTGTGGATCTTGACGCCGGCGAACCTGCCGGTGGGCAGGTACGTGCGCAGGTCCCGCTCGGCGTCCGCCTGCCTGCGGGGGTTGACGGTGACGTAGCCCAGGTGGCGGTCCTGGCCCTCCAGCCAGGCGGCCAGGGCCCGGTTGCCGGCAGGGGCGTCGTAGATCACCGCCTCGGTGGCCGAGACGATCGACAGGTCGATGCCGTATCGGTCCATGGTGGCCACGTTCGCGCCGGCCACGTCCATGGTGAAGAACCACGGGCCCCAGTGCGCGTGCACGTCGATGATCATCCGAGCAGCCTCCTCGCGTTGCCGCCGGCCACGGCGGCGATCTCCTCCGGCTTCAGGCCGCTGGTCGCCAGGCGCAGCAGGGGGACGACCGGCTCGTAGTGGGGGGTGCGGGAGCCGTACAGCAGCCGGTCGGCCGGTACGGTCTCCAGCGCGTCGGGCGAGTTCAGCAGGCGGGTCGAGGTGTGGAAGCCCGGCTCGTCGGCGGCCACGACCAGGAAGTCGCCCAGGTGGTAGAAGTGCGTGTCGAGAAAGACCACCGTGGCGTCCAGACCGGCGAACGGCTGCCAGAAGCGCCGCACGTCACCCCCGGTCAGCACGGCGAGCCCGAGCCCCGCGCACGTCCTGGCCACGTGGCGGACCGAGGGGAAGCCCGCCTCCACGCCCTGCTCGTCGGGGAAGAGCCTGACGGCCCTGACGCCCAGCCCCGCCAGCCGGTCGATCTCCCGTACGGCACCGATGGGGTCGCGCAGGTCCACCGTCCCTACCGGGACCACCGGCGGGTCCAGCCCCAGGACCTCGTCGTTCCCGCCGCGCACGTCGAACAGCGCGGCGCGCAGGGACGCGACCGCGCCCGCCCGGACACGGTGCGCGGCCAGCGTGTCCAGCACCGCCCGGGGCGTGCCCGGCGGGCCGTCGCGGTCGGGATAGGCGCCGACCAGGACATCCACGTCGAGGCTCACCTCAAGGTCGCCGATCAGCTTGCTCGCGTCGAACGCCGTCACAACCGCCTCCATTGACTTATCAAGCTCAGCACATTACGGTCTGGGCCAAAATTGGGCAACACGCTCACGTGGAGGTGCGGCCGTGCCGCGGAAACCCCTCGCAGTCCTCGCGGCCCTGGCCGCCGGGCTGCTCCTGCCGGTCGTCCCGGCTCAAGCGGCCCCGGCGTCATCGTGCGCCGGGCCGCGGGTGGAGACGTTCGGGGCGGCGTCGATGACCGGGGCCATCGTGGGCGCCACGGTGCACGAGGGCAGGGCGTACGTGGTCACGCGCGGCCAGAAGCCGCCCGTACTGGCCGAGATCGACCTGAGCACCCGCAAGGTCGTCAGAAGCGTGCGGCTGCCCGACGGCCCCGCCACCGGGGAACCGGAAGGCGGCTGGGCCACCACCGTGTCGGGCGGCAAGATCTACGTCGGCACCTACCCCGTCCCCGACCTCTACCGCTTCGACCCGGCCACCGGCGAGGTGGCGCACCTGGCCTCGTTCGGCAGGAACGGCGGCTACATCTGGGCGCTGGCCACCGCCCCCGACGGCACGATCTACGCGGGCACCTACCCGGACGGCCGGGTCAGGGAGTACGTCCCGGCCACCGGCGCCGTGCGCGACTTCGGCGTGCTGGCCGCGGGCGAGCGGTACGTCAGGGCGGTCGCCGCCGACGCCGAGAACGTCTACGCGGGCCTGCTCGACAAGGGCAAGCTCGTCGCGATCAACCGGACCACCGGCGCCGTCACCGAGCTGGCCCAGGGCACGACCGGCATCGGGGTGGTCGCCGAGCACGGTGACCGGATCCTCGCGACGAGCGGCCAGACCCTCATCGACGTGCGCAAGGACGGCACCGACCTCCGGCGGGTCCCGCTCGGCACGAGCAGCTTCGACGCCCTGACCGTGGCCGCCGACGGCACGGTCTACGCCACCTCGCGCCCCGACGGCGCCGTCCACCGCTACCGCACCGGCGACAGCGCCCCCACCAGGGTCGCCGGCCCTCCGTCGCAGGACGACGAGACCAGGCGGCTGGCGCTGACCGATGACGGCACCCTGGTCGGGTTCTCCGGCAGCGGCGGCATGTGGTCGCTGGACCTGGGCACCGGGCAGTGGGAGTTCACCGACCTGATCGAGGCAGGACTGCCCGCCGGCGCCGAACGCCCCCAGAGCATGCTGCTGGTGCCCGGACGCGCCGTCTACGTGGGCGGCCACTTCTTCATGGACGTGCGCGACCTGCGCACCGGCGAGCAGCGCCGCTTCCGCGTCCCCGGAGAGCCCAAGGACCTCGTGCGCCGCGGCAACCAGATCTACGCCGCCATCTACCCCAGCGGGAACATCATCTCCATCGACCTGCGCACCGACGCCGTCCGCAGCCTCGGCCACCTGGGGCAGGGCCAGCAGCGCCCGTGGGACATCGAGTACGACCCGGTGCGCGACAAGCTGCTGGTCGCCTCCGCCCCGCTGGGCGCCGAGCTGGAGGGCGCCCTGTCGGTCGTGGACCCCGACACCGGCGAGATCGACGTCTACAAGGGCGTCATCCCCGGGCAGAGCCTGATGAGCCTGTCGCTGGACGCCGGCAAGGGCATCGTGTACCTCGGCGGCGACGTGCTCGGCGGCGGCGGCACCCCGCCGGTGCACGCGTCGGCGTCCGTCGCGGCCTTCGACCTGCGCACCCGTACGGTGCTGTGGCAGACGGACCCGATCGCCGGATACCGCACCTTCCAGGACGTCAAGATCCACGACGGGCTGCTCTACGGCGTGTACAAGCGCAACTCCGGCGCCTGGATCGCCCTGGACCCGGCCACCCGGACGATCGAGCACCAGGGCACCCTGTCCGGGTACGGCGAGCTGACCACGCACCGCGGCAGGGTGTTCGCCAGCACGTTCTTCGGCGGGGGCAACGCCTACGAGCTGGGCGAGCAGGCCACGCGGCTCGCCACCGGCCTGGGCGACGAGTGGTACACCAACCCGCAGCTCCACTTCGAGCCCGGCTCCTGGAAGGCGTGGGCCCTGAGCGGCCGGCACCTGGCCAGGATCGACCTCGATCCGCGCTGCCCGCCGCTGACCGTCACCCCGCGGCAGCTCTGATGTCGTACCCCGTCGTGGACGCCCACCGGCTCATCGGCCCCGTACCCTTCGACGACCTGCCGGAGGACCCGCGGCCGGACATGGGCCGGCTGGGCATCGACCGCGCCTACGTGACCCACACCCTCAGCCTCTACTCCGACGTCCGCGCCGGGAACGAGGCGCTGCTCGCGCTCGGCGACCCCCGGCTCGTCCCGGTGCCCGTGCTGCTGCCCGAGCCGTTCGAGCCCGTGCCGCACTGGGACGTGCCCGTGGTCCGGCTCTGCCCGGCCAGGCACCGCTTCGAGCTGACCGGGCCGACCGCCCTGCGCTGGCTGGCGGAGCTCGGCGTCACGGCGGCCATCGATCTCGACGAGACCTCGCCGGGACAGCTCCTCACCCTCGCCCGGGAGCTGCCCGAGCAGCGCGTCCTGCTGCTCAACCCCGGCTACCGGCGGCTGCGCGCCGTCGCCGAGCTCATGGCCGCCATCCCGAACCTGTGGCTGGAGATCGGCACCGTGAACACCCAGCGCGGTGTCGAATGGCTGGCCGGGCACTTCGGGGCCGGGCGGCTGGTGTTCGGCACCGGCGCCCCCGTCATGGACGACTGCGGCCCCCGCTTCCTCCTCGACCACCTCGACCTGCCGGAGGACGACATCGCCCTGATCGCCTCGGGGGGTGACCTGCTGTGATCCTCGACGCGCACGGCCACCTCGGCCCGTGGCCCGACTTCCTCATCCCCGACCCGTCGGCCGGCGGCATGGTCGCCCTCATGGACCGCCTCGGCATCGACGCCATCGGCATCAGCCACCTGCTCGCCGTCGGCCCCAGCGCGGAGGAGGGCAACCGGCTCGCCTTCGCCGCCGCCGAGCGGTACCCCGGCCGGTTCGGGGTGTGGCAGGTGTACAACCCGCACCAGCGCAACCGGCTCGCCGAGCGGGGCGTCTGGGGTGTCAAGATCCATCCGGACGTGCACCAGTGCGCCCTCGACGACCGCCGCTACGACCCGGTGTGGGAGCTGGGCCTGCCCGTGCTCGCCCACGGCCAGACGGACTCGCCCTGGAGCGACCCGGAGCGGTTCGTCACCGTGGCGCGCCGGTATCCCGGGGTTCCGCTGCTGCTCGGGCACGCGGGGCTCTGGCCGTACGGGTTCGCCCGCGCGGCCGGGCTCGTCCGCGACCATCCGAGCCTGTACCTGGAGATCTGCGGCTCCAAGATGACCGGGCGGTGGATCTCCCGGCTGGCGGAGGCGGTCGGCGCCGATCGTGTCGTGTACGGCTCCGACGCCTGCTTCCTCGACCTGCGGGTCGGCTTCGGCCGCGTCGCCCTGGCGCCGCTCGACGACGCCGACCGGGCCCTCATCCAGGGCGGCAACCTCGCCCGCATCCTGGGCGGCGACCCCGCCCGCATCCTGGGCGGCGACCTCGCGGAAGGACATCAGCCATGACCCTGGCGATCGACGGCGGCACCCCCGTGCGCACCGCCCCCTGGCCGGCGTGGCCGCCCCCGATGGACCACGCCCAGCGCGCGCTCGTCACCGCCGTGCTGGACAGCGGCCAGTGGGGCGCCACCCAGGGAGGCCAGGCGTGCGCCGACCTGGTGGCCGCGTTCGCCCGCCGCTCCGGGGTCGAGCACGGCGTCGCCGTCGGCAACGCCACGCTCGGCCTGTTCGCCGCGCTGCGCGGGCTCGGCGTCGGGCCCGGCGACGAGGTGATCGTGCCGGCGTACACGTTCGTCGCCACCGCGACGGCGGTCCTGCTCGCCGGCGCCACCCCGGTCATCGTGGACGTCGACGCCGCCGACCTCCACCTGTCCGCGCCCGCGGTGGAAGCGGCGCTCACCCCCCGCACCGCGGCGATCGTGCCGGTGCACCTCGCGGGCAGCCCGGCCGACATGGACCCGCTGAACGCCCTCGCGGCACGGCACGGCCTGGCCGTCGTCGAGGACGCGGCCCAGGCGCACGGCGCCGCCTACCGCGACCGCCCCGTCGGCGGGCTGGGCGACGCCGGGGTCTACAGCTTCCAGTCCAGCAAGGCGATGACGGCAGGGGAGGGCGGCCTGATCGTCTGCCGCGCCGGCGAGGTCCACGAGGCCGTCTGGTCGCTCTGCAACGTCGGCCGCGCACTCGACGGCGCCTGGTACGGCCATCCGCGCGCCGGCTGGAACCTGCGCCTGACCGAGATCCAGGCCGCCCTGCTGCTGCCCTGGCTGGACCGGCTCGACGACGAGATCGACCGCAGGAACACCTTCGCCGCCGCCGTCGAACGCGACCTGCCCGGGGACCGGGTGAGCGTGGTCCCGCAGCCACCCGGCACCACGCGCGACTCGCGCCACCTGCTCATGCTGCGCGTCCACGTCCCCTTCGACCGGCCGTTCCTGCTGGCGGCCATGGATGCGGAAGGGGTCCCCCTCGACGGCGGCTATCCACCGCTCGGCACGATGCCCGCCCTGACGGAGGCGGGCGCCCGCCCCGAGCCCTGCCCGTCGGCCGAGGCCGCGGCACGCGACGTGCTCTGGGTTCGCCAGCCCATGCTCATGGACGACCTCACCGGCGCCGCGCACATCGCCGAGGCCCTGGCCAAGGTGCTCGCCGGCGCTGCCCGGGGACCTCGTCCATGAGGGCCGGGAAAGTCCCTGGTGCCGGAACTAGTAGATCGAGATGGAGGTGACCTTGTGGATGCGGTCGTGGCCGTCGTCGGAGAAGTCCCACATCCTCCACTTGTCCAGAAGCATGCCGCCGCTCGGACCGCCCAGGTCGTCGATGTAGGTGATGGCCACCCGGTTGTTGCCCGACCAGATGGTTTCGACACCGTAGATGGCCACGCCCATCGTGCCACCGTTGGCGAAGCAGTGTCCGTTGACGTAGAGGAACTCGTCGACCAACGGATTGTTGCGGCACGCCACCCCGTTGATGGCGTACGCGGGACCGGCCGGAACCGTGACCACGGCGGCCAGCGCGACGGCTCCCGTGGCAACGACCTTGCGGAGGGAATTCTTCATGGCTCTCTCCTGCGCTCTCCAGAGACTCTTCCTGCGGGAGGCCACGCTTCCGCGCTCCGGTGACCGCTTCACAGTCCATCCGATGCCCAGGTGGCGCACGGGGAACAACTGACCCCCGCGTACCCTGGTGAACCCGCCTGCCCCCGGCCAGGGGCCGCTGAAGATTGGACGGCGCATCCCATGATCCTCACAACCTTCGATCACGGCGCGGGCGAGACGCCGGAGAACATCGTCGTGCTCGCGGACGGCACGATCTGCGCGACGCTGCTGCTGGCGGGCACCGTCTGGCTGTCCGACGGCGAGCCGGAACGGGTGGTCCCCGGAGAGACAGACGTGCTGGTGGTGGGCCTCGCCTCGGACGCCGAGAGCCGGCTCTACGCCGCCGTGCGCAGCGCGACCGGCTCCGTGGCGGGGATCTGGCGGCGCGAGGCTCCCCGCCGCTGGGTACGGTTCGCCGCCGCGGAAGCCCGGGCAGGGCTCAACGGCATCACCTTCGCCGAGGACGGCACGCTGTTCGCGGCCGACTCCGTCAACGGCGAGATCCTCTGCTGCCCTCCCGGTGACCGCGCCCTCCGGCTCTGGCTCGCCGACGAGCGCCTGGCGCCGACGTCGCCGGACGACCCGGTGTCGTCCACGGGCGTGAACGGCCTCAAGATCTGGGACGGCGCCCTGTGGGCGACCAACACGGCCCAGGGCACCGTCCTGCGCATCGGCATCGACCAAGGGCGCCCGGGCGAGGTGAGACCGGTGTACACCGGCATACCCGCTGACGACTTCGCCTTCGATCGCTCGGGGACGCTGTACCTCGCCGTCCATCCGCGCGACACCGTCGTCCGGATCTCCCCGGACGGCACCATGACCACGCTTGCCACCGAGGCGGACGGACTCGACGGCCCCACCGCGATCGCCGTCCTCGACGACGGTCTCCTCGTGACGAGCCTGGGAATGCTCGGTTCGCGTCACCGGCCCACCATCGTCCGCCTCAGCCTGGACGTGGCCGGCCCCGCGCTGCCCCGTCCGAGCATGCCCGGCTGACCCGCGGAACGCTCCCGTCGCCGCAGCTCTGCGTGGCGGCCACTACACGCTGTGATCGAACGGGATACTGAACGACATGCGTGTCGATTTCGACCCCGCGGCCCTGGGCGGGGCGGCCTTCTTCAAGTTCATGACGTCGGTCGTCGTTCCACGTCCGATCGCGTGGGTGTCCACCGTCACCCCGGATGGAGCGGTCGACAACCTCGCTCCGCACTCCTTCTTCAGCATCGCCAGCACTGATCCGCCGATCGTGCAGTTCACCTCGATCGGCCGCAAGGACTCCCTGCGCAATGTCGAGGACACCGGTGAGTTCGTCGTCAATTTCTCCTCAGAACCACTGCTGCACCTGATCCGCGACACCGCCACCGATTTCCCGCGGACTGTCAGCGAGTTCGGCACCGCGGGAATCGAACGCGAACCCAGCCGTCATGTGCGGCCGCCCCGGGTGGCCGCCTCTCCGGTCGTCCTGGAGTGCCGTTCGCACACCACCTTGCGCATGGGCAACTCCACCCTCGTCTTCGGCAGGGTGTTCCTCGCGGCGGTGCACGAAGAGTACATCGTCAACGGCCGGCCTGACGCCGAGCGGCTGCGTCCGCTGACCAAGCTCGGCGGCGACGAATGGGGGACGCTCGGCGAGATCCTGCACCTGAACCGCATCCCCTACGAGGAGCCGCAGGCCGTATGAGTCATACCCGGGTGCTCGCGGTCAGACGGGCTCACCCAACTGTTCGGCCAGCCGCTCCAGCCCGCCCTTGATGAGCCGCCCATAGTCGTCGTCGCCAAGGGCGCCGATCCCGTCCCGCGCATGCTGGAGGTGCTCACGGGCGCGGTCGAGATCGCCCAGCTTGCGATAGCACTCGCTCAGGTTCAGGTGCAACGACGGATACAGGCCGGCCACCGAAAGCGGCACCCCGGCCTGGGCCACCCGCTCATCGGTGACCAGGCCGACGGCGGCCAGCGCGCGCAGGTCCCACATCAGCTCCTGGTCCACGTCGTCCTGCACATCGGCCATCGAGTGGGCGAGAACGCAGACATGCAGCGGGTCGCCCTGCTCGCCGCCGATGTCGTCCCAGATCTGCGCGAACAACTCGCGCGCGGCCTCACGCTCGCCCTGGTGGTGATGCAACTCCACCCCCTGGCCGATCCGGGCCATCGTGGGGTCGGCGGTCATGAGCGGCTCCTTCACCGTCGCAGGGGATCATGGTCAGCCTACTCGCCTTACCTGGCTTGACGGCGACCCGTCCACCACGGGCACGCGCGGCACCGGACACGTTCCCCGGCCGGGCCCGCACCTCGTTTCGCTGCGTACGGACTCAGGCAACGCTGCCTGTCACCACACGTCGCGTCTGCTACGGCGGCTCAACGTCCGGCGAGCTCGGCAACGACAGGAGCGAGCACGTCGGCGTGGCCGGCGCCGAAGACGAAGTAGGAGAAGCCGATCTCCTCACGTCGCCGCTGGATCTCCTCGGCCGCCGCCGCCGGGTCAGCCGGAAGGGCCGCCAGCGAGTCCACCGCGTGAAGTGCGGCAGGGTCGGTGTCGGGGGACGCCATGAACGGCGCGACGGTGTCGCCGATCACCGCCACGTGCTGCGCGAGCTCCACGTCTCGGGTGGCGCGGAAGCCGCGTACCACCTGTGTGATCTCACCCCGGTCCTCTCCCGGCATCAGTGCGAAGGCGACCGTGTCCGCCAGCTCGGCCGCCAGCGCCTGGGCCCTGGGCCCGCGTACGGCCATCACCACCGGCGTGTGTGCGTCGGGGCCGTCGAGATCGCGCAGCGTCGTGACGGCCTCACGCACCTGGGCCAGCCGCTCGCCCGGTGGCACGGCGGGCAGCCCCAGCTCGCGTAGTTCGTCTTCGATGCCGGGCCTGCCGGTGCCGATGCCCAGCTCGAAGCGACCGCCGGTGAGCACCGACAGCGAGTGCGCCTCCCACGCGGTGCTCCACGCCGGGCGCAGCGGGGAGGCGTACACCCACGTGCCCACCCGCAGGTCGGTAAGGGTAGCCGCGACGGCCAGCGTGGGGCCGGGCGCCGGCTGCCATCGTGGGACATCGGGCATCAGCAGCGTGGAGTAGCCGCTGTCGGCGAGGCGGCGCACCTGGTCCCGCCACGTCGGCAGGTCTGTCCTGAGCGGGGCAACGACCCCGAATCGGAAGGGCCTGGTTCCGCCGGTTGCCGTCGAATCGGTCATCGTTCCTGTCCTCGTCATCAGTAGGGACGGGGCCCTGTTTCCTCGGGCGCCATGGTCTGCGTCTCACCCCTACTACGAACGCCGCTGCCCCGATCCGACAACGCGACGGTCCGGGACACACGCAAATCTCAGGCGCGCACGGTGCGAGCCGTTGCGAGGTCAGCCGTCGCTGGTTCCGTACAGTTCGCGTTGCCAGAGGTCCTCGCAGATGCGTTCGACGCCGGTGGTCAGATGGCGGCGGTAGGTGGTGAAGGGCAGGCCGAGCCGTTCGGCGGCGGCTTCCTGGTTGGGGACGCCGCGCAGGTAGGTGGTGTCCAGGGCACGATGGAGCTTGCTCGCGCGCGGGTCCCGGCCCAGCCTGTGGATGGCCTCTTCCAGGCGTTCGCGCAGGGCCTGGACGGGGTCGGGATGCCCGGCGACCAGCCTGCCGCGCACCAGGGGATTGGCGGCCAGCTCGGAGGTACGTGACAGGTGCCGCAGGGCCTTGCGGACGGCGTCGGTGAACTCCGCCCGCGACAGGACCGCGAGTTCGGGCTCTCGTACGGAGGAGGCGGCGGCGGGTGTGTCGGCCGACATCAGCCGCTCCAGCCAGACCTGTGCGGGCAGGGCCCGCCAGTCGTGGGCGAACAGGGTGTATTCGCTGTCTCCCAGCCAGGTGTGCTCGTCGAGCTCGTACGGACTGTAGCGCCGGTAGTAGCCGACCCTGGGGTCGTCGGCGGGCACGGCCATGAACGACCAGGCCATGCGTTCGGAGCGCAGGGAGTGGCCGACTCCGCGCCATTCCATCGCCGAGGACAGGCCGCGGCTCGCGTCGCGTACCCAGATCCGGCCGACGCCCAGGTGCTCGCCCGGCCTCAGCGGGGCGACGGCCCGGGCATGGGTCCAGGCGGCGGCGACGACCGGGTCGGCCTTGGCCTCCTCGTCGCTGGGCCGGTCCAGGCGGAGCCAGACGCAGACGCCGGCCAGCTCGCCGGTCGCGGTGTGCCGGTAGAGGTGGAACGCCTCCGGCTGCCGGGTGGCCCAGAAGGCGACGGCGGCCGCCGACTCCCCGCTGTCGGCCTCGGCGACCAGAGCCACCGTGTTCCCGGTCTCCCCGGGACGGAACGCCTCCTCGTACACGTCGTCCTCCTGGTGCCAGAAGTCCCGCCCCGGCAGGGACCTGCGATGGTGGCGGAGGTAGAACAGGGAGCCGACGACCCGGAGCACGTCGGTGTCGGCCACCGTACGGACCTGGGCCATGAGGTGACCGCCGATGCGCTGCTGCAGCTCGGCGTAGCGCTGCGGGTCCCGCCAGCTCAGGTCGGCCCGCAGGATCTCGCGTACCACGTCGTGCGGGTGCAGCCCCGGCGTCCCCGACTCCATGAACGGCAGCCGCCGCAGCCACGAGAACAGGGTGGCGGCGTCGTCGTAGGGCAGCACCGCGCGCAGCAGGTCCTCGGTCGTGACGTACGCCTGCGCGCAGACCTCCAGCGCGTGCCGGTGCGCGGGACTCGGCACCTCCCCCACGAGCTGGTCGAGCAGGGTGGCCACCACGTTCTGGGTCGGCTTCCAGCGCGAGCTCGCCCTCTCGTCCTTGATCGCCACCGCGGCGCCCAGGGACAGGGCCAGCGGGTGGCCGCCGGCGAAGGCCAGCAGCGACTCGCGCAGGCCGCCGACGGCCACGCCACGGGCCTCCAGCAGCGCCGCGGCGTCCGTGGGCGAGAGGTCACGCAGCGGCAGCACCATCAGCGTGCCCGCCCAGGTGGGGTCGGCCTGCCACGTCAGGTCCGGCGGAACGCGCCCGGCCAGCACGACCAGCGCGCCGACCGGGATGCGGGGCAGGAACCGCTCGCGCAGCCAGCCCTCCAGGCTCTGGATGTCCTCGAAGCTGTCGACGAGCAGCACGGCACGCTCATCGGCGAACACCGCCTCGGCGGCGGACTCGAACGCGGCCGGGGACGGGCCCAGCGTGCGCCCGTCCAGCAGCGTGACGCTGCGCTCGGCCGCCAGGGCCTCCTGTGCCAGCCGGCGCAGCAGCGCCGACTTTCCGACCCCGCCAGGGCCGTGCACGAACAGCACCCTGCCACCGCTCCGCAGCGCTGCGCCGAAGGCGGCGAGCTCCTCCTGACGGCCGACGAACGTCCCATTCCCCGCGGCCAGCAGCCGCTGCCCGAGCAGGTCTGAACCCTGGTCGTTCACCGATCGCATACCGTTTATCACGACTTTCTCCGAAATTCTGGGCCATCATCATTTCGCAAGCCTGCGATGCACCGCCGGGGCCGCGCAGGTCGCTGCAGTGCGGGCTCTCAGGCCCTCGCGGCCGCACCGTAGAGCTCCCGCTGCCACAAATGCTGGCAAACGTGCTCGACGCCCGCGGTCAGGTGGCGGCGGTAGGTGGTGAAGGGCAGGCCGAGCCGTTCGGCGGCCAGCTCCTGTGTCGGGGCGCCGCCCATGAAGGTGGCGGTCAGCGCGCGGTGCAGCTTGGCGGAGCGGGGATCCCCATCGAGCGCTTCGATCGTCCCCTCCAGCAGCTCGCGCAGCGCCTCGGCAGGATCGCCGCCGGGGTGCTCGGCAACCAGCCGGGTACGGGTCAGCGGCGAGCCGGCCAGGGCCCCGGGGCGGGCCAGGTGCCGCAGAGCCTGGCGGACGGCCTCGGAGAACTCCTCCTGTGACAGCACCGCCAGCTCGTCCGCCTGCGGCTCGGACGGGTCCGGCACCGGCGTCCGGTTGAGCCGCCTCAGCCACGACCGAGGCGGCACCGCACGCCAATCGTGCACGAACAAGGTGTACGACTGCCCGCCCATGCAGGCCACATCCGGGATCTCGCGCATGCCATGCCGGCGGCAGCTCTCCCTCCGGTCCCGGCCGGGGCCTCGAACCGCTATGCACGACCAGGCCATCCGCTCCGACCGCAGGCAGTCACCGATCACCCGCCACTGCACCAGGTCGGTGACCGGCGAGTTGCCCCGGTAGGCGGGCAGCACCCATGACCGGCCGACGGCCAGGTGCTCGCCCGCGCGCAAGGGCGAGGTGGCGCGCGCGTGCTCCCACGCCGCGGCCACGATCGGGTCGGCGGCGCACTCCTCGTCGTCCGGCGTCTCCAGCCGCAGCCACGCGTGGCAGGCCACCGGCTCCCCGGTCCCGGCCCGCCGGTAGACGCGGAAGGCCGCGGGCCGGCGTTCCAGCCAGAACGCGGCACAGGCGGCGGACTCCTCTCCTTCCGCCATGCGGGCCAGCCGCAGCAGCTTCTCGGCGTCCCCGGCCCGTAAGGCGCCCTCCTGGATCTCGCCCTCCTCGTACCAGCTGTGCGGCTCGATCATCGCGTTCTTGCCGCGGTACAGGTAGAACAGCGCCGTGACGGTGCTCAGCACGTCGGATTCCGCGGCCGTGCACACCTTCTCCGCCAGGGCCGTGTGGATGCGCTCGTGCATGGCCGCATAGCCCTGCGGGTCGCGCCAGCGCAGGTCGGCGTTCAGCACTTCCCGCACCACGTCGTGCGGATACAGGCCGAGACTGCTCGACTCCACGAACGGCAGCCGCCGTAGCCAGTCGAACAGCCGTCCCGCGTCTCCGGGCAGCGCGGCGCGCAGCAGGTCCTCGGTCGTCACGTACGCGTGCGCGCAGATCTCCAGCGCGTGCCGGTGCGCCCGGCTGGGAACCTCGCCCACGAGCTGGTCCAGCAAGGTCGCCACCACGTCGTGCTTGGGCGTCCACCGCGTGCTCGCGCCCCCGTCCTGCACCGCGACCGCCGCTCCCAGCAGCAGCGCCAGCGGATGCCCGCCGGCGAAGGCCAGCAGCGGCTCGCGCAGCTCGTCCGCGACCCCGCAGCAGTCCATGAGAGCCTCGGCGTCCCGGGCGGGGAGGTCACGCAGCGCGAGCACCTCCAGCGCCCCCGCCCATCCCGGGTCGGCCCGCCACAGTACGTCCGGCGGGAGTCGTCCCGCGATCACCACGAGCGCGCCCACCGGCAGGCGGGGCAGGAACCTGTCGCGCAGCCACCCCTCCAGGCCCTGGACACGCTCCACGGTGTCCACGAACAGCACCGCCCGCTCGTCGCGCAGCACGGCCTCGGCCTGGGCCTGGGCCTCGGCCTCGGCCTCGGGTGCGGGCCCCAGCGTCCGGCCGTCCAGCTGGACGACCGGGCGCCCGGCCGACACGGCCTCCCGGGCGAACCGCCGCAGCAGCGCCGACTTCCCGATTCCTCCGGGACCATGAAGGTAGAGAACGTTGCACCGGCCCCCGGACAGCGCGGCGCGGAAGATCGCGAGCTCTTCCCGGCGGCCCACGAACGCCGACTCGCGTGCCGCCTGCAGGCGCCGGCCCAGTAACTCGGAGTTTCCCTTTCTTCCCGACGGCATGCGCTCAACTATTGCCTGCGAATCTTGCGAGAGTGTGAGGTGGCGCATTGTCGCAGCATTCATCGAACCGACCTGGGCTTTCATTCGGTAGATGCAGGAATCATGCATTCTGTGGCGTTGAGGTGATCTCGGCGTGATGGCTTATTGTGCCATCGGCATTCACGCCGATCTGATATCACGTCACTGGGCACACCCGTTGTCAGTTTTCATTGATGGCGCCGGCAGTAAGCATTTTCACTTCTGCGGGATTCGATGCGGGGCGCTGTTCCCGGGTTCAGACCTGATTATGTGATCCCGGTCACACACAGCGGTGTCACGCTCTCTCTCGCGATGTGATCTCATGGCGTCGGGAATGGCTCGGGGCCGGGCAACGGCCAATGAGTGGACAGGAAACCGGACTGGTCCCGTTGTCGCCGGAGGCACATGCTTTCCGTCAACGGTGGAGTCGCCTGTCGCATTCGAACCGATGATCACGGGGCATCCTGAGTCGAGGACCGGCCGCGTGCCACCCGGCGAGCCGATCAACGATGGGAGCAATGTGCCAAGAAGAACTTCTCCGCTCGCCCTCGTCCTCGTGGCGATGGCGACGTTGCTGGCCGCCACGACGTCGTGCGGGGCCGGCGGGACGGGGACCGGAGAGGAGGCCCCAGGCGCCGGCGGGAAGGGCGGCATCACCTGGGAGCCGTGCGAGGAGGAGCCCGCCGTCGAGTGCGGCAGGCTGGCTGTACCGATCGACTGGTCCAAGCCGGACGGCCCCAAGGTCGACCTGGCCCTTGCCCGGCGCAAGGCCACCGATCCCTCCGCGCGGATCGGATCCCTGCTGATCAACCCGGGCGGCCCCGGTAACTCCGGCGTGAACGGCATGTTCCGTCCCGCCGGCTTCAGCGCGGAAGTCCAGCGGCACTTCGACATCGTCGGCTACGACCCTCGCGGCGTCGCCCGCAGCGGCTCGGTGACCTGCTCGGCCTCGGTGTACAACGAGATGCCGAGCCCGATCATGACCAGCCAGGACGACTACGACAAGTGGATCTCCTTCAACAAGAGGCTGCACGCGGACTGCCGCAAGCGCACCGGCCCCCTGTACGACCACCTCGACTCGCTCAACGTGGCACGTGACATGGACGCCATCCGCGCGGCGCTCGGGGATGACAAGCTGACCTCGTACGGCGTCTCCTACGGCACGCTCGCCCAGCAGATGTACGCCGAGCTGTTCCCGGACCGGATCCGGGCCATGGTGCTGGACGGCAGCATGGACCACAGCCTGGACGCCAAGGCGTTCCAGGTGAGCGAGGCGGCCGCCGTCCAGGACGGCTTCGACGAGTTCGTCGCCTGGTGCGAACGGGACACCGGGTGCGTCCTGCACGGGCGCGACGTCCGCGCGCTGTGGCAGGGACTGCTGGAGAAGGCGAGCCGCGGCGAGCTGTACTGGCCGGGCGTCACCGGCCGCCCGGTGAGCGCCCACAACCTCAGATGGCTGGGCGTGATCCTCAACGAGGCGCCCGACTGGCGGCTGGAGGCCCAGGTGCTCAACGCCCTGGACGGCGGGCCGGTGCCGGACAACATGCCGGGCCCTCCGGGTAACGGTCCCGTGAGCGGGAACACCGCCGAACTCCCCACCGCGATCCTCTGCTCGGACTTCGACCTGTCGCTGCGGGACTACGACGAGTACGCCGACGTGATGAGCGGCGCCGGCGCGGCGGCCCCGGACATGCGGTACAACCCGATGCCGATGGGCGACATGCCGATCTGCCAGGGCCACCCGGTCACCAACCCGCAGCACCGGCTGGAGTACAAGGGCAGCGCTCCGCTCCTGGTCAGCACCTCCATGCACGACCCCTCCACGCCGTACGAGTGGTCGGCCAACGTGGCCGAGCAGTTGGGCTCCAAGGCCACGCTGTTCACCTACGAGGGCTGGGGCCACGGCATCTACGGCAAGACCCCGTGCATCACGACGGCCATGGACGGCTATCTGATCTCGCTGACCGTGCCCGCGCAGGGCACCCGCTGCCCGGCCGAAGAGCGCCAGGACTGAGGGCTGTCTCTCCGGTCGGCCGTCGCATGAATGATCCGCTGCTGCGGGCCGGCAGGCCCAGTGTCGGGAAAATGGACAGTTAACGGCCTGGGACATGGACAGCCGGATCTCCGACACTGGGCTCGCCGTACCACAGGGGCCACGGGGGACCAGAAGATGAAGGTGCACAGGCAGGGGTGGGACAACGCGATCGACCTCGTCTAGCGGTTCCTGAGAGGGACGAGCCTCGGCGCATCGACGCGCCGGGGCCGTTTCCGTGCGAGCGTGGACACGCCGCACGAAGTTCGCTCCGTACCTGGCGAGGGGATGGCCTTGGCTCACAGTGAATTGATCCGTACGGTGCCCGAGCTGCTGGCCCGGCACGCGGCCGCCCAGGGGGACCGGATCGCCTTCTCGGACGCGTCCCGGGCGGTCGGCTACGCGGCCCTGGACGTCCGGACGAGGAGATTGGCGGGTGGGCTGAGAGCCGCGGGGGTCGCCGCGGGTGACCGGGTGGCGATCCTCCTCGGGAACCGGGTGGAGGCCATCGAGAGCTCCCTCGCGATCACCCGGGCGGCGGCGGTGGGCGTGCCGCTGAACCCGAGATCCTCGGACGCCGAGCTGGCCCACGCGCTGGGGGACAGCGCCGCCCAGGTGATCTTCACCGACGCCTCCCGCCTGCCCCAGGTGCGCCGGACCTCCTCGTCCCTCGTCGTCCTCGTGGGGGACGGCGACGATGCTCCGGACGGCTGCCTGCGGTACGAGGACCTGGCCGGGCGGGAAGCGCCCTGCCGGGCGGCGGACGACCTGGCTCTCGACGATCCCGCCTGGCTGCACTACACCTCGGGGACCACGGGCCGGGCCAAGGGCGTGCTCTCGACGCAACGTGCCGGGCTGTGGTCCGCGGCCGCCTGCCATGCGCCGATCTTCGGGCTGTCCGCGCGGGATCGGCTGCTGTGGCCGCTGCCGTTGTTCCACTCCTTCTCGTACTCGCTGTGCCTGCTTGGTGTGGTGGCGACGGGTGCGAGCGCCCACGTGCTCGGCGAGGAGAGCCTGCTCGACGCCTTGTACGAGCACGAGCCGACCATGCTGGCGGGGGTGCCGACCGTCTACCACCGGCTGGTGGAGTCCGCCCGGCGGGACGGGCGGAAGCCGTCCGGGCTGCGGCTGTGCGTCACGGCGGGGGCACCCCTCACCCCGCGCTTGTGCGCGGAGGCGGAGGAGGTGCTCGGCGCGCCGCTGCTCGACGCCTATGGCAGCACGGAGACGTGCGGCATGATCGCGGCGAATCGGCCGGAGGGGCCGCGCGTCGCCGGCTCCTGCGGGCCTCCGGTGCCGGGGGTGGAGATCCGGCTGGTGGATCCGCACAGTGCCGAGGACGTCCCGGACGAGGAGGAGGGCGAGGTCTGGGTCCGCGGTCCCGGGCTCATGCTCGGCTACCACGGCGACCGGGAGTCGCCTTTCGTGGACGGGTGGTACCGCACCGGCGACCTGGGGCGGCGGGTGGCGCACGGGCACCTCGCGCTCACCGGCCGGTTCAAGGAGCTGATCATCCGGGGTGGCGAGAACATCCATCCCGAGGAGGTCGAGCGGGTTCTGCTGGGCTGCCCAGGGGTGTCCGACGCGGTCGTGACGGGCGTGCCGCACGAGGTGTTCGGTGAGGTGCCGGTCGCGTTCGTCGTCCCGGGCCCCGAGGGGTTCGACCCGGAGGCCCTGCTGGCCGCGTGCCGGGCGGAGCTGACCGAGGCCAAGGTGCCCGACGCGGTGCACGTGATCGACGCCGTGCCGCGGACCTCGACCGGCAAGCCGAAGCGCCATGAGCTGACGGCCGCCGGCCTCGGCGGATCGGTGCGGGCCGGAGCGGCCTCCCTGGAACGGCTGGTGCTGGCCGAGGTCACGGCGGTGCTCGGGCCGGATTCCGGGGAAGCCGACCTGCGGCGGCCGTTCGCCGAGCTCGGGCTGACGTCCATGGCGGGGATCGTGCTGAGCGACCGGCTCAGCGCCAGGACCGGGGTCGAGCTCCCCAGCACCCTGGTGTTCGACCACCCGACCCCCGCCTCGGTGGCCGCCCACCTGCGAGCCAGGCTCGGCGGCGAGGCGAGGCCGCGCGGGCGGGCCGCCCTGGAACGTGCCCCGGCCGATGACGACCCGATCGCCATCGTGTCGATGGCCTGCCGGTACCCGGGCGGCGTCGCCTCACCGGAGGACCTGTGGCGGCTGGTGCTCGACGAGCGTGACGCCACCTCCGGCTTTCCCGAGGACCGGGACTGGGACGTGCAAGCGTTGTACGACCCCGATCCCGACATGCCCGGCAAGTCGCTGACGTTACGCGGCGGGTTCCTCGACAATCCCGCAGATTTCGACCCCGCGTTCTTCGGGATGTCCCCCAAGGAGGCACTGGCCACGGACCCGCAGCAGCGGTTGCTGCTGGAGACGTCGTGGGAGCTCTTCGAGCGGGCCGGCATCGACCCCGTGTCCGTACGGGGCAGCGACACCGGCGTGTTCGTGGGCGTGATGTACGACGACTACGGCATGCGGTTCATCAACGACCCCCACGAGCTGGAGGCGCACCTGGCGCTCGGGTCGGCCGGCAGCGTGGCCTCCGGCCGGATCTCGTACACGCTGGGCCTGCGCGGCCCGTCGATGACGCTGGACACGGCCTGCTCGTCGTCGCTCGTGGCGCTGCACCTGGCGGCCCGGGCGCTGCGGGCCGGGGAGTGCTCGCTGGCGGCGGCCGGCGGGGTGACCGTGATGGCGACACCCTCCACGTTCACCGCGTTCAGCCGGCTGCGCGGACTGGCCCCGGACGGCCGCTGCAAGTCGTTCGCCGCCGCCGCCGACGGCACGGGATGGTCGGAGGGGGCCGGGCTGCTGCTGCTGGAACGGTTGTCGGACGCCCGGCGCAACGGGCACCCGGTGCTGGCCCTGCTCCGGGGGACGGCCGTCAATTCCGACGGCCCGTCCAACGGGCTCGCCGCGCCCAGCGGCCCCGCGCAACAGGAGGTCATCCATGAGGCGTTGTCGGCGGCCGGCCTGGCGGTGCAGGACGTGGACGCGGTGGAGGCGCACGGGACGGGAACGATGCTGGGGGACCCGATCGAGGCGCAGGCGCTGATCGCGACCTACGGTTCGCGGCGGCCGGAGGCGCCACCGCTCCTGCTGGGCTCCGTGAAGTCGAACCTCGGCCACACCCAGGCCGCCGCCGGGGTGGCGGGGGTCATCAAGATGGTCCAGGCCCTGCGGCACGGCCTGCTGCCCCGCACCCTGCACGTCGACGCGCCCAGCGGGCATGTGGACTGGTCGCGCGGGACCGTGGAGCTGCTGACCGGGGCGCGGGCCTGGCCGGAGACGGGGCGGCCACGCCGGGCGGGCGTGTCCGCCTTCGGGATCAGCGGCACGAACGCGCACGTCATCCTGGAGCAGGCCCCCGAACCGGAGCCCGTTCCGGGGGCGCCGGGTTCCTGGGCGGCTGGTTCGGCGACGTCGGGTCCGGACGGGGCCGGTGCGTGCAGGCCGCCGTGGTTGTTGTCGGCCGCCGACGAGGCCGCGTTGCGCGCCAGGGCGCGTGATCTGGCCGCCCTCGGTGAGGTCGACGCCGTGGACGCGGCGTACTCGCTCGCCGTGTCCAGCTCCGCGTTGCCGCTGCGTGCCGTCGTCGCGAGGGGAGACCGGGCGGCGCTGGACGCGCTGGGACGCGGCGAGCCCCACCCGGACGTCCTGGTGAGCACCGCCCGTCCGGCGCCGCTCGCCATGCTGTTCACCGGCCAGGGCGCTCAGCGACCCGCCATGGGAGCACGGCTGAGGCAGGCGTTTCCCGCGTTCGCCGCGGCGTACGAGGAGGTGTGCCGGCACCTGGACCCGCACCTGCCGGCCGCGCTGGCGCACGTGATGGACCACGACGCCGCGCTGCTCGACCGTACGGACTTCACCCAGGCCGGCCTGTTCGCCTTCGAGGTGGCGATGTTCCGGCTGCTGGAGTCATGGGGGATCCGCCCGGACCACCTCGTCGGGCACTCCATCGGCGAGCTGGCGGCGGCGCACGTCGCCGGGGTGTTCACCCTGCCGGACGCGGCACGGCTGGTCGCGGCACGCGGGCGGTTGATGGGCGCCCTGCCCCCCGGCGGCGCGATGGTGGCGGTGCAGGCCACGGAGACGGAGGTGGCCGCGGCGCTGTCCGGCGACCTGTCCGGCGACCGGGCCGGCGACTGGGCCGGCGCGGCCGGCATCGCCTCGGTCAACGGCCCGCGTTCGGTGGTCGTCTCCGGTGCGGAGAGCGCCGTTTCCGCCGTGGCGGCCGGGTTCGCCGAGCGGGGACGGCGGACCACCCGGCTGCGGGTCAGCCACGCGTTCCACTCCCCGCTGATGGAGCCGATGCTCGGCGAGTACGGTGACGTGCTCGGGGACCTCACGCTGAGTTCCCCGGCGATCCCGGTGATCTCGACGGTGACCGGCCTGCCGGTGACCGAGGAGCTGCGCTCGCCGGAATACTGGGTGCGGCAGGTGCGCGAGCCGGTCCGGTTCGCGGCCGCCGTACGGGCGGCGGAGGAGCGGGGCGCGCGGTCCTACCTCGAGGTGGGGCCGGACGCGGTGCTGACCTCCCTGGTACGTGACTGCCTCGCCGCCGAGGACCCGGCGGTGGCGGCCACCGGGCGGGCCCGCGGCGACGACGTGGACGTGCTCCTCGAGGCCGTGGCCGCGCTGCACGCCGGCGGCGTACCGGTGAACTGGCGGGCCGTCTTCGCCGGCAGCGGCGCGCGGCTCATCGACCTGCCCACCTATCCCTTCCAGCGCCGCCGATATTGGGTGAGCCGCCACTCCACCGTCCACGGCGGCACCCTGCGGCATCCGATGCTCACCGGCGCCGAACCCGAACCCGGCACGAACCGGGTCCTGTGCCGGGGCCGCCTGTCCGCCGGAACGCACCCGTGGCTCGCCGGGCACGTGGCCGGGGGCCGCACGCTGGTGCCGGCGACCGTCCTGGTCGAGCTGGCCGTCCGCGCCGGCGACGAGGTCGACTGCGACCTCCTGGAGGACCTGGCGATCGTCGCCCCGCTCGAACTCCCGGCCGCGGGCGGCGTCCGCCTCCAGGTCACCCTCGGCGAACCGGACGAGACGGGCAGGCGGACCGTCGACCTCGACTCCCGTCCCGACGACGCGGGCACCCGTGAGCCCTGGACCCGGCATGCGACGGGGACGCTCGGCGTCACCGCTCCCGGCAAGCCGGACGAAACCGCCGCGTGGCCGCCCGCGGACGCCACACCCGTGCACGTCGAGGGCGCCTACGACGTCCTGGCCGCGGCCGGCCTCGCCTACGGTCCCGCGTTCCGCGGCGTACGGGCGGTGTGGCGGCGTGACGGAGATCTGTTCGCCGAGGTCCGGCTGCCCGACGCGGAGAGCGCGGCAGGGTACGTGATGCACCCCGCGTTGCTGGACGCCGCGCTGCACGCGAGCCTCGTCGCCGCCCCCGAGCTCGCCGAGGCCCGGTTGCCCTTCTCCTTCTCCGGCGTGCGGCTGCTCGCCTCCGGTGCCACGGAACTGCGGGTCCACGTACGGGAGCTGGGAGACAGCCGGATCCGGCTGAACCTCGCCGACGGCGCCGGCTCACCGGTCGCCCGGATCGAAACCGTGACGCTGCGGCGGCCGGCCGGGCAGCACCCCCCTCGGCGGCCTGCCGGAAACCTCTACGGTGTGCGGTGGGTCGAGCCGGAGCAGAACGGTGAGCCCACCGGCCCGCGGGACGATGTCGTCGTGCACGTCCAGGGCCGGTCGCGGGGCTCCGACCCGGTGGCCGCGGTGCACGCCGCCACCACCGAGGCCCTTGAGATGCTGGGGTCCTGGAGCGCGTCCGGTCTCGCGGAAGGCCGGCGCCTGGTCGTGGTGACGCGGGACGCCACCTCGCCGGACCCCGACCTGGCCGCCGCGGCGGTGTGGGGGCTCGTACGCGTCGCCCAGGCGGAGTATCCGGGCCACATCGTGCTGGCCGATGCCGACGACAGCCCGGAGTCCGCCGCCGCGCTGCGGGCGGCACGCGCGTCCGGCGAGCCGGTCCTGGCCATCCGCGCCGGCACGATCCTGGTCCCACGCCTGACCGAAACCGGCCGGGAGGAGGGTGGTCCGGGCGGGGAGGCGGTGGGGACACTCGACACGCGCGGCACCGTTCTGGTGACCGGTGGCACGGGCGCCCTCGGGTCCGTGCTGGCACGGCACCTGGCCACCCACCACTCGGCGCGCCACCTCCTGCTCGCGAGCCGGCGTGGCGAGGCCGCCGATGGGGTGGACGCGCTGCGGGCCGAGCTGGCGGACCTCGGGGTGTCCGTGCGGGTCGCCGCGTGCGACATCTCCGACCGCGCGGCCGTGCGCGCCCTGGTGACCGCCGCCGACCCGCCGCTGAGCGCGATCGTGCACGCCGCGGGCGTCCTGGACGACGGGGTGCTGGACGCGCTGACCCCGCAGCGGATGGCGAAGGTGCTGCGCCCCAAGGTGGACGCGGCCTGGCACCTGCACGAGCTGGCGCGCGACCTCGGCCTGTCGTCGTTCGTGCTGTTCTCCTCCGCGGCCGGCCTGCTGGGCAACGCCGGGCAGGCCAACTACGCCGCGGCCAACGCCTTCCTCGACGCGCTGGCCCGGCATCGTGCCGCGCGGGGACTGCCCGCACTGTCGCTGGTCTGGGGGCCGTGGCTGCACGCCGGCGGCATGGCGGGCGCCGTACGCCACGGTCCGCTGGCGCCGGTGACCGACGAGCAGGGCCTGAGCCTGTTCGATGCCGCGCTGGCCTCGCCGGAGCCCGTGCTCGCTCCGCTCCTGCTCGACCGCGCGTGGAACGGGCCCGTACCGGAGCTGCTCCGCGGCCTGCTGCGCCGGGCGCGCCCCACCGCCGGCACCACATCGCAGGAGGAAGGGCCGGGGACGTGGCGCCGGAGGCTCGCCCCGCTGCCGCCCGGCGAGCGGCTTGCCGCGCTGGTGGAGGCGGTACGAGCCGAGGTGGCCACCGTCCTGGGCCACGCCGGCGCGGACGAGGTGCGGCTCGACCGGTCGTTCGCCGAGCTCGGCCTCGACTCGCTCGCCGGCGTCATGCTCCGCAACAGGCTGAGCACGCTCACCGGGCTGCGGCTGCCCGCGACCGTGGCGTTCGACCACCCCGGCACGGAACAACTGGCCGGACACCTCCTCGACCTGCTCGGCGAAGCCCTGCCACAGCGGGAGCACGAGGCCCTGCCGCAGCCGGAACCCGGACCCGTGAAATCCCTGATCGCCCCTCTCTACCGCAGGATGTCGCAGGCCGGTCAGGAGGTGGAGGCGATGCGCATGCTGGTCGTCGCGTCGATGGCCCTGCCGACGTTCCCGTCCGAGCTTCGGCAAGCGCACGCCCTGCCACCCGAACGGCTGGCGACCGGGCCCGGCGGGACCGCCCTGATCTGCTTCCCCGACTTCTACCCGCGGGTCGCCACGGGGATCTACGGCAGGCTCGCCGACCTCTTCGCGGGCGAACGCGACGTGTACGAGATCCCCTACCCGGGCCTGTCGGGCGGAGGTGTCGTGCCCGAGGACTGGCACACCCTGATCGACCTGCACACCGAGACCATCCAGCGCCACTTCGGCGAGCGCCCCGTCGTGCTCGCCGGCTATTCCGTCGGCGGGTGCACCGCCCAGGCCGTCGCCACCCGGCTCACCGAGGCCGGGACACCACCCGCCGGCATCGCCATGATCGACACCTACCACGTGACAGGCGAGAACGAGGCCGAGCAGTGGCTCCTCGGCATGCCCGCCCACCGGGCGGCACAGCTGGGAGAGCTCTTCGACGAGCTCTTCGACGACACGTCCCTGGTCGCGATGGGGGCCTACACCCGGATCCTGCGCGGCTGGCAGCCACGGCCGGCCGGCGCGCCGACGCTGCTGCTGCGCGCCCAGGACCCCCTTCCCTACCTGGGCGAGCACCCGCCAGGAGGCTCCGCGTGGCCGCCGCCCGTCGACATCGTCGAGGTGCCCGGCCACCACTTCCAGCTCATCACCGACCGGATCGGGACCACCACGTCCGCCCTCCGAACCTGGATCTCGACCCTGCCCTGAACCGCCAGGGCGGCGGAGGCTTCCCGGCAGGGGAGGCGATCGGTGCGGTGGGCTGCGGGGGCACCCACCGCACCGCGCCCCCGGTCACGCGCTGCTCGCCACCGCCGAGGTCTTGAAGACCAGGAGGGTCACCACGTCCGGTCAAGGATGGACGATGACGGTGTGTCCGGTGTGCTCCATCAGTTCGCCGATCACGGGAGCACCTGGGATCTCCCCGGCGACGAGCAGTCCCCCCGAGGTCTGCGCGTCGGCGAGGAGCAGCAGCGTCTCCTCCGGGACGTCGCCGTGGCCGAGGTGGGGTGCCACCCAGTCGAGGTTGTGCCGGGAACCCCCGGGGACGAACCCCTCCCGTACGGCCCGCGCCGCCCCGTCCAGCACGGGGACGGCGGAGGCGTGGATCACGGCGGTGACCCCGGAGGCGCGGGCGAGCTTGTGCAGGTGTCCGAGCAGGCCGAAGCCGGTGACGTCGGTGGCGCAGCGGATGCCGGCGGCCAGGGCCGCGCGGGAGGCGTCCGCGTTGAGCCTGGTCATGGTCTCCACGGCGTGCGGGAAGACCTCGCCGGTGCGCTTGTGCCGGTTGTTGAGCACGCCCAGGCCGAGTGGCTTGGTCAGCGACAGCGGCAGGCCGGGGCGGCCGGCGTCGTTGCGGAGCAGCCGGCCGGGGTCGGCGGTGCCGGTGACGGCCAGGCCGTACTTGGGCTCGGCGTCGATGACGCTGTGCCCGCCGGCCAGATGGCAGCCGGCCCGCGCGGCCACCTCGGCGCCGCCCCGCAGCACCTCGGCGGCCAGCTCGTAGGGCAGGCGGTCAGGGGGCCAGCACAGGAGGTTGAGCGCGACCAGCGGGCGCCCGCCCATGGCGTAGACGTCGGAGAGGGCGTTGGCCGCGGCGATGCGGCCCCAGTCGCAGGGGTCGTCGACCACCGGGGTGAAGAAGTCGGCCGTGCTGATGATCACGGTCCCGTCCTGGGTGCGGACCACGGCGGCGTCGTCGCCGGATTCCAGGCCCACGAGGAGTTCTGCCGCGGAATCTCGCGGAAGAGGCAGCTCCGAGCTGCCCAGCAACCGTTCCAGGTCTCCCGCGGGGATCTTGCAGGCGCAGCCGCCGCCCTGGGCGTACTGGGTTAGCCTCACAATCGCACTCTAAGGTGGCGAAGGCTGCCATGGTTGGATTTTGCGGTTGGTCCCTGCGGTGGACACCTTCGTCGCCAGAAGGCCGGTGATCCCATGATGCGTGTTCAGGCCCGTACGAGCGAGCTCGTGCTCCGCACGCTGATCGGACGTCCCTAGCGTGGCCGACCATCGCCGCTCCATCCCGCGGACGGACACGCTGCTCGCCGACCCCCGGCTGGCCGAGGCGCTGCGGCGGCTCGGCCACGCGCGGGTCAAGGCCGCGATCGTCGCCGCGCAGCAGCGCGCCAGGGACGGAGAGCTCGCGCCTGGAGAGGTCCTGGTCGAGGTGCTGGCGGCGCTGCCCGGCTCCGCCTCCGGGCTGCGGCCGGTGATCAACGCCACCGGCGTGCTGCTGCACACCAACCTGGGCCGCGCCCCGCTGTCGGACGCCGCCCGCCAGGCGGTGGAGCTGGCCGCCGGGGTCACCGACGTCGAGCTCGACCTCGGCACGGGCGGCCGTGGCAGGCGGGGGCGTACCGCGCTGGCCGCGCTGGCCGCCGCCGTCCCCGCGGCCGAGGCGGTGCACGTGGTGAACAACAACGCCGCCGCGCTCGCGCTGGCGGCCACCACGCTGGCGGCCGGGGCCGAGATCGTGATCAGCCGGGGGGAGCTGATCGAGATCGGCGACGGGTTCCGCCTGCCCGACCTGCTCGTCTCCACGGGGGCGCGGCTGCGCGAGGTCGGCATGACCAACCGCACCGCCATCACGGACTACGCCGCCGCGATCGGGCCGCGGACGGGCATGGTGCTGAAGGCGCACCCGTCCAACTACCGGATCGAGGGCTTCACGGCGGACGTCCCGGTGGCGCGGCTGTCGGAGCTGTGCCGGGAGCGCGGCATCCCGCTCGTCGCCGATGCCGGCTCCGGGCTGCTGGCTCCCGAGCCGCTGCTGCCCCGCGAGCCCGACGTGACGAGCTGGTTGCGGGAGGGTGCGGACCTCGTCACCGCCAGCGGGGACAAACTGCTCGGCGGCCCTCAATGCGGGCTGCTGTTCGGCCGCGCCGCTCTCGTGGACCGGCTGCGCCGCCATCCCCTCGCTCGCGCGCTGCGGGTGGACAAGGTGACGCTGGCGGCGCTGGAAGCCACGGTCGCAGGGCCGCCGACGCCGACCTGGGAGAGCCTGCACGCCGATCAGGCCACACTGAGGTCCCGAGCCGAACGCCTGGCGGCCCGGCTACGTGACGAGGGGATCGACGCCGAGGCCGTCGACAGCCGCAGCGTGGTCGGCGGCGGCGGGGCGCCCGGGGTGTCCCTGCCCAGCGCCGCCGTCGCGCTGGACGGGCGCGTGGCCGCCACGCTGCGCCGGGCCCGCCCGCCCGTGCTCGCCCGCGTGGAGAACGGCCGGTGCCTGCTCGACCTGCGCGCGGTTCCGGCCGATCAGGACGACACGCTGCTGGCGAGCGTTCAAGCCATACTGTCAGCGGAGTGAGTGCGAACGTCATCCCGGCCCGGGTGGGGACGGGGTCCAGTGGGACGGCGCGTGGCGGTTCGCCGGAGGTGCTGAACGGTGGCGAGGCCGCGCGGGTCACGCGCGGCCTCGCTCCGGGGACATCAGGAGACGGTCAGATAGAAGGCGGTCTCGGCGGGCAACCGGTAGCCCGCCTGGCTGTGGACGGCGATCGTCCGGTCGGCCGCGCTGCGGTGCAGGTCGCGCCGGACGCAGACGCGGGCGCCGCGCTCCACCGACAGCGAGCGCGGGTGGTCGTAGCGGCCGATGGGCGTGGCATGGATGGCCACGTCGCCGTCCAGATCGACGAGCTGGTTCACGAGGACGCAGTAGACGCCTCGGGACGGGTGCCAGGCGTCGTCCACGTGCTTGCTGTGCGTCACCGAGCCGTCCGCCTCGACCGTCGCGGAGGCCTGCGCGAACGGGGTCTCCGCGGACGCGGCCACCGGAGCGAGGAGCCCGGCGGCCGCCACGGCGGTGGCGCCGAGCGTCGCGGTGGCGAATCGCCTGATGGTGTTCATGTCGGTTGCGTGTCCTTTCGGCCGGGCTACGAGACCAGCAGGTCGAAGCCGCTGTCGGCGAGGCGGCTGGTGTGCGTGCTGTAGACGTTGACGGTGATGGTGTTGTCGTCCCGGCAGGTGGCCGATGGATGCCGGTAGGCGATGTACGGCAGGCGCAGCATGTGGCGCGGGGTGAGCTGGATCAGCGCCTCGCGCGCGTCGATGTGGTGGGCGAGCTGGACGCAGTACCGGCCGGTGCCCGCCCGCCAGGACCTGACGACGTTCTTGCTCTCGTTGAGCGAGCCGTCCGCGTCGATGATCGCGGCGGCCCGCGCGTACGGGGCCTTGAAGTCGGCATGGGCGGCAGGGGCCGCGACGGTGGCGAGGCCGGCGGCGGCGAGCATGAGGCAGCCCGCAAGAGCACGACGAAGCATGAGGAATCCCCCTTTGTTACGGCTGGATAGGAGCCACAACGAAACGTAAGGTCGCGAAGCCCGCCGGGACGCTCGCCGCCCCGTGTCGTCCGATCAAGGTTTCTTGCACGGTCGTATGCGAACCTGTGGCCCTTCCGACGCGTCCCGCCCACCCGTGCACGTGCGGAGACGGCCGTTTGCGAGGCCGCCGCGGCTGACGCGCCGTTTACCCGGGCCGCGTCAGGATCGGGATCCGTTGCGGCACGGCGACGGTCACCGTCACGATGCGCTTCCTTCCGCGGCACGGGTCCTCGCCAGCCTGCGCTCCCGCGCCGTGCAGGCGAGGCGCAGGACCACCGAGCGAAGGGCTTCGGCGGGACGGCTCGACGGCACGAACATCTGCTGCTTCAGCCGGGCGATGCGCTGGTGCTTCGTGATGAACGGGCGCAGCCGCGACTCCCAGGAGGCCAGCGCGGCGCCGAGGTCGTCCGGGTTCTCCCGCAACGCCCGGCCGAGCTCGGCACCACCAAGGAGGCCGGAGGTGGCCCCCATGCCCGAGAAGAGATTCAGGCACCACGCCGCATCGCCCACGAGCACGACCTTCCCCCTGCTCCACCGGGGCATCTTCACCTGGTGCACCGAGTCGAACAGGAGATCCGGCGCCCGCTCCACGGAGTCCAGGGCGTGCCGCACCACGGGGTCGTCCATCTCGGAGAAGACGGTGCGCAGCCGCTCGACCCTGGATCCGGTGAACTGTCCTTCGATGTCCCCGGTCCGGTAGGTCAGCATGGCGGTCGGGGGCCGGTCGGCGAACGAGAACACCCAGGCGGCACGGCCCGCGCGGGCGCTGATGAGGCTGTCCGCCCGCGCGAAGGACGGCACCTGCTCCTGGAGCTCGAACGCGCAGATCATCGTGTCCCACGTGGTCATGTGGTTCTCGTGCGGGCCGAAGACCGTGCGGCGCACGCTCGATCGCAGCCCGTCGGCGCCCACGACCAGGTCGAAGCTCTCGCGGTACCACGTGCCGGTACCGGTGTCTTCGAGCAGCACCCGTACGTCGGCACCGGTGTCGTCGATCTCGACGGGCTTCGTCGCGAACCGCACGTCGACGGGCTCGCTCGTCCCGTCCCCGAGGGTGCCTTGCCAGAGCGCGGCTTCGAGGTCCCCGCGGATCACCGCCAGGGGATCGCCCGGCAGGTGCAGGAAGCCCAATCCGGGCTCAAGGCTCCCGCGCCGGGTCAGCGACCACGTCTTCCCGCCGTCGGGCGGGTTGCGGGCCGGCAGGTGGCCGGCGATGCCCAGGTCGGCGGCGGCCCGCCTGCCCTCCGGCATGAGGCCGACGAAGTAGCCGCCTATGCGGCGTTCCGGGGCCCGTTCGACGATGACGGGCTGCCATCCGGCCTGCCGCAGCCCGATCGCCGCGGACATCCCGGCGATCCCGAGCCCGACGACCAACGCGCGTTTCTGCATGACGCCGTTTCCTTCCTTATCGAGCGGGGCCATTGAGCGCGGTTCGCTCGGTCAGCCCGGGATGATGACAGCGCGGGTGTGCCCTTGATGCGCCCAGGCCTCGCCGACGCGGCTGAGCGGGTAGGCGGCGTACGGGGCGTCGAAGGTGCCGTCGGCGAACCGGGCGATGATCTCGGGAAACCCGGCGATCATCTCGGCCTTCGAGACCGAGCCCGCGCCACTGCCGCTGATCCGGATCCGCCGGCTGCGCAGCAGGGCCGCGGGCAGCGCCGCCTCACTTCCGGCGAGCGAGCCGACCTGGACGTAGTCGATCGCCGCTCCGCCGTCGCCCGTGCCCAGTGCGGCGAAGGCGGCCTCGGCGACGGGGCCCCACACGAAGTCGAGCACGAGCGTGGGCCTCGCTTCTGCGACGGCGGCGGCGAGGGCGGTAGCTCCGGCGCCGGGTGCCGCGAGCGGAACGGTGACGGTGCCGGGGCCGCGCAGCCGTTCCAGCGCCTCGTGATCGCGCCCGGCCGCGATGACCTGCTTCGCGCCGAGGGACAGCGCCGCCCGCACGGCCAGGCCGCCCGACATGCCGGTCGCCCCGAGCACCAGTACGGTGCCGAGCTCGCCCACCTCCTCGCGATGGGCGGTCAGCGGCATCCAGCCCGCCATGGCGGGGTTCATGCCCGCGGCGACCGCGAGCGGATCGGCCCCGGCGGGCAGCTCCACCTCGAACGGGGTGACCAGCCGTTCGGCCATCGTTCCCCACGGCGACCGGGCCAGGCCCGTGTAGACCAGCCGCCCGTCCTCGGTCCTGGCCACGGCGTCGATGCCCGGCACGAGGGGGTAGGCCTGGCCGCTGCCGTAGTGCCGGCCGGAGGCGAGCCCGCGGACGATGTGGTGCAGACCCGCGCCCACGAGCCTCAGCGGTGCCTGGCCCGGCCGCTGTTCGGGGTCGGGAAAGTCCGCGCAGACGGGTGCCGATCCTGGGGAGTTGACGACTGCAGCACGCATGACACGCTCCTGAACTAAGTTCAATTTTGCCGTCACCCACCGTGCCTGAACTTTGTTAAGGTGTCAACCGTGGCAAAGGGCATCACGCGGGAGCGGATCGTGGCGGTGGCACTCGAGTTGCTCAACGAGAAGGGCATGGACGCTCTCACCGTCCGCGCGCTCGCCTCCCGGCTCGGCGTGGGAGCCCCCGCGCTGTACTGGCACGTCCGCAACAAGCAGGAACTGCTCGACGAGATGAGCACGTTCGTCATGCGCCGCGTCATCGACGCCCTCTCGGCGATCGCTCCCGGCGCCGGCTGGCGTGACGACGTGGCCGCCTACGCCCGCGTCCTGCGCTCGGAGTACCTGCTCCACCGAGACGGAGCCCGCATCTTCAGCGGCACCCGCTTCTCCGACCCCGACGTGGTGAAGGCGAAGGAGCCCTGGCTCGAGCGCTTGACCGCGGCCGGCTTCTCACTGGCCGAGGCGGACGACGCCGTCGACCTGGTCACCGCGTTCGTGGTCGGCTTCGTGATCGAGGAGCAGGAGCGCAGCCAGTCCGACGGCGCCGAACCGGCCAGGTACTCGCTCGCCGGGCGCGACGCGTGGCTGGGCGAAGGCGCCGATCTGGTCAAGGCCGCCGGGCACCTCCGCGACGACGGTGACCGCAGGTTCGAACGGCAGCTCGCCGTCGTTCTCGACGGTCTCGCGGCTCAGCGGCGCTGACGGTCAGCTCGGCGAGATCATGGGGCGCAGGTCGGCAGTGCCGGATTGCCGCGGGTGCGTATACCGGACAACCAGGCGTGTCCGCGAGGTACGTCGTCCAGCCGGACCCGGTACCAGCGGGTGCTCTTGGTGCCGATCTCGTCGGTGACCTCGTCGCCGTCGTAGAGAATGCAGTCGGCGTTCAACACGTCGTCATGCCACACGCGGTGGCTCACCACATTCTTGGCGTCATAGTTCAGCCGTGGATCGATCGCCAGGCCGATACTGCAGCCCGGGGCTCTGTCGCTGCGTTTCCTGCAGCGTTCCTCGATATTGAAGACCCGCAGGCGGGCGGTCACGCCGGAGCCCGAGACCACGGACGCGTCAGGCCCGTCAGCGGAATTCAGCGAGACGGTCACGACCGCGGCCGCAACTGTCAGGGCGGTGACCGCCGCGGTCCCGAGCGCCAGCCGGCGACGGCGGTGTGATGATACGAGCGTGTCCGCGTCCGATGCCGGCGATGGCGCGACTTCCTCATGAGCAGCGACGTTTGCTGCTCCTTCGCCGGGCGCGGTTAATGACGATCGTGACGCATCGGCGAGTGCCCACAGCCGATGAAGTTCCCGCAGTTCCTCGTTACTCGCGCCACAGGCCTTCCCGAATGTGTGGACCGCGCCGTAGCCGGTCGGAATCTTGGTTCCCGAGCAGTAGCGGTGAAGGCTCGAACTACTGACTCCGGTGCGCCTGGCCAGCTCTTCGAAACTGATCTCGGCGCGATCTTTCAGTGCTCTTATCCGGGCGGCGAACCGCTCGCTTTCCTTTGATCGCATCACGTTACCCCCGTACGACCATGCGACCTGCTCATCACCTCCGTTTCCGGTGTCCCACCCGCATCCCACCTGGTGGGCGAAGAGCGCAGGTAGCAGCCGGAAACCCATCCCACCATCCCATCTCGACGCGCTTTCTTGCAAGGCGCCTTTCGCGGTCGCGAAGGTGGCTGTCGTAGGGAACGAGCGACACCGAGAAAAGTTCTCTTCGGAGGAAAAGGAAAACAGCCGGCGGCTATGCCGGACCTTCGTAAGCCAGCAAGAAAGGAGTTCGTTAAATGCGCACAGCGATTCTGAGGGGAGCGACGGCGACTGCCGCCCTCCTCTCGGTCCTGTCGGCCGGCGCCCATTCGGCGGCGGCGCAGCCGGCCCAGCAGAACCAGGCGGTCCGCACTCCCCACGTCCAGCCCATCAGAGGCGGGGAGGTACGGCACGCGGACTTCCCGCACACCCGTCAGGGTCTCATCCGTGCGGGGAAATGGGTTCACAGGCGCGGCAACTGCGGCGACTCGTTCTGCACCATCCAGTACTATCCGCCCAGGAATACGTACCGGGCGTACAAGATGTTCAGGTGCGGCACGTTCAGGCTCCTCGATTTCCAGGGGCGCTACCACACGCACAATCACGGATCGTTGCGGGTGCACCTCCTCGACAGGAACCAGAAGGTGATTCGCCGCATCGCGTCCGGCGGGAGGCCCATCGTGAACTGGGGCCCGGTCTTCTTCGTGAAGACATGTAAGAGGTGAACGTGGTGTGTGGCCGATGCCGCGGCGGCATCGGCCACACGACGCGTCCCGCGGCATGAAGCTGGGACTGGCTACTGAGCAAGTCGTTTGGGGATGGCAGGTCTCGGCGGACGGTGGGACTCTGGAGGGCAAGGCGACCTGCTGGAGGAAGATCGTGGGAAACCCCGAGCTGAACACGGACATGATCCTCGCCGCCGTCCGTGACCACGGATTCGAAGCCTATGACGTCCTGGTCAAGCAGTATCCGTCCGACGTGGTGGTCGCAGAGTTCACGAAAGCGGCCAGATCGGGCTTCACCACCTTCGGCGTAGGGGTACATCTGGCGTCGTTGACGGACAAGGGGCGCGAGCGTCTCGACTCCCTCGCGTGACCGCCGGCGGAATTCCCCCTAACGATCCTCACGTCCGCGATCTCGCCGGGGGTGGCCGGCGAGGAGCAGTGCCTCCCCCAGCGGGCTCAGCGTGTGCAGGATCCTGGTGGCGGTCCGCCGGCTGATGATCAAACCCGCGTCCCGCAGGATGGCGGTGTGATGGCTGATCGTCGGTAGTGACACCCCGACCCGCCGGGCCACCTCGCTGGTCGTGCCGCCGGCGGCCACGGCACGCAGCGCCGCGGCGCGGGTGTCGCCGAGCAGCCGGTCCAGGGCGGCGTCGTGCCCGGCGGTGGTCGCGGCGGGGTGCAGCGCCGGGTAGGTGATGACCTGGGGGAGTCCGGCGTCGAAGATGGTGTTCGGATGCAGATGGGTGAAATAGGAGGGGATCAGCAGGAGCCCGCGCCCGCCCAGGTGGACGTCCCGTCCGGAGGGATGGGCGGGGATCTCCAGCACCGGGGAGTTCCAGCGCATCATCGGGCGGAAGCTGTCGAGCAGCCGGTGCACGCCGCCTTGGCGCAGGGCCTGGTGGCGGCGGGCGAGATCGCTGTCGACGCAGGCGCGTACGGCCGGCCAGTGCGGCTCGACCGAGAGCCGGTGGTAGGCGCGCAGGGTGGCGGCGAGTTCGGCCAGCGCGGCCTTCCTGGCCGTGCGCAGGTCGTCGAGCCAGGCGCCCTGGCCGGGGCCGCCCTTGAGGCGGCCGATCTCCGTGCCCAATCGGCGCCTCGGCGTGCTCAGGATCGTGTCCAGGGCCTCGTCCAGGGCGAGCGCGCCCTCCACGGGAGTGAGCAGGTCGGGGTAGTAGGCGGCGTGCGGCGCGACCGGGAAGAGCCGGTCGTGCACCTGCCGCGCCAGGCCCGCGCGATGCAGGTCGTGGCGGGCCTGCCGGCGCCACTGCCCGAACGCCTGCTTCCCGTAGCCGGTCTGCAGCGCCTGCAGGCTGCCGACCACCTCCCACATCACGTCGGGTCCGCTCGCCACGTGGGTGCGTGCCAGGTCAGCGCGCGTGAAATGAATGCGCATCCGCTCCATCTCCCCGTTTTCCCCGTGTGCCAGCCGCTCGTCCCAGAAGGACGGCGGACCCCTGTCGTTCTGTACGGACCGTCCCGGAAGGCTGCTGATACCTGAACGCCTTGCGTAAAACGACTCCTTTGAACGACGTCGAACAACGTGGCCCATTTCGCAGTCATTCTGCTACTCCTGATGGCGTCGTCGAAAGCGAGGAGAAACGCGTGCGCATAAACGATTGTTTACGGTTGCACGCCAGCCCCAACCCGCCCCAGCTGCAGAACCCGCCGTGGGAGCCGCCGCCGGCCCAGACGACCGTTCCGCCCCCGCCGCCGGCGACCTCGTCGGCGTGCGCACCTCGGACGGCTGCATCGCCCGGTGGAAGGGCAACGGCGGCGGGCTACTGCATCGGCGACTACGTGGCAACGGGCGCGCTGCCTCACGGGGGAGGAACCGTCCTTGGGCCTGGAAATTGCCGAGACCATAACCGAGGCCATCCGATGGTGCACTAAATGCGCAGAAGCGCCACATAGCCGTGCGTCGGGTGGAAGAATCGCGATATGCCCGATCCTGCATTCTGGACGACGCTGATCTCCACCAGCGGGGCATTGTTGGGCGGGATCGGCGGAGTGCTGATATCCCATCGAAGCACGCTCCGCCGCGACCTCGCGCAGGAAGAGCAGCGGCACCGGGACCGGCGTCTCACGGCTCGCGAGGAGACGCACCAGCGGATGCTCGCCGCGGCCGCCACCCTCCGCGTCGAGCTGGAGATCACCTGCCAGCGCCAGTGGCGGGACATGGACATCAGGGTGCTCACGATCCAGCAGCACGCGGTCTCCGTCGGCGTGGAGGCCACGCAGCTCGCCATGTACCTCCCCAAGCCGTCGGCCACGCTGGCGAGGTCGCTGGCGACCGCCGCCAGCGCACTGGCGGCCGAAGTCGTGAAAAATACGGAGATGGGGCATGTGAACGGCCCCGAAATGCAGTATCTCGGTGGCTTTGTAAAGGCGGCTCCGGACTTCCGGGAGTTCGACAGGATTCTGGATGAGCTCTGTACGAGCGTGGCCCCCGAAGCGGCACCGGCCAAGGAGCTCGAGCCGGTCACGCAGGCGGACGTTCAGCGTTCGGGCAGCCGCTGGACGAGAAGGGCGCGCTCGCGCTGATGGGGCGGGAGCTCGGGCTGGTCGGCGGCCAGGGCGCGCCTGACCAGCTCCTGGGCGGACCTGCCGTCGCCGGTCAGGCTGGCGACCTCGGCCGCGTACAGCAGGACCGGGCCGTTGGCGGGTTCGTCCTCCACCGCCTGGCTGCTCTCCTCGCGTGCGGCGTCGAAGGAGCCCACGCCCGCCAGGGCGACGGCCCGCGCGGCGCGGATGGCCGGCGACCGCTGGTGCCATGGCCGGTCGGGCACCCGGTCGAGGTCGCGCAGCGCGTCCCTGGCCTGGCCGAGATCGGCGAGCACCTGGCCCCGCACCCGCAGCGCCTCCGTGTGGTCGCCCGTGCGGTCGAGCACGTCGTTGAGCATGGACAACGCCGCCCGCGGGCGGCCCAGCAGCCACAGCGTCCTGCCGAGCTCGGTGCGCACCTGCGGGTCGTCGGGGCAGCGCTTCAACGCCGCCTCGAAGGCGTCCAGCGCGGGCTTCCAGTCGCGGCGCATGGCGAGGACGCGCCCGATGACGGCGAACAGCCAGCCGACCGCGACGTTGTCCTGGACGACCTCGAAGCACACGGCGGCCTTGCGATAGTGGGTCTCGGCCTCCGCCAGGCGGCCCTGCGCGTAGGCGATGTTCCCCAGCAGGCTGGCGGCCTGTCCCTGCAACCGGATCTCGCCGGGGCTGGACATGACGCTCTCGGCGTGCGCGTGGGCGCGGCCGAGGTCGCCTTCGAACAGCACGTACTCGGCCGCCCGCAGACTGTCCTCGGCGGTCGGGGCCTCAGGAGAGGGGACAGTGGCGGAGCGGAGCGGCCCTGCCAGGCGCTCGTGCTGGAGCCGGTAGTGCCGCGCTCCCGAACGCCACTCCGCCTTGAGCACGTGGCGGCTCTGCAGCGCCCGGACCACGACGGCCGACAGGCCCGCGACCTGTCCCGACCTCTCCTCGACGGTGGAGCCGCCGCCGCCGAACGTGCTCCGGAGCCAGCTCAGCAGGCCCTCGGCCGGCACGGAATGTTCGTGCGCCGTCTCCAGCACGGCCTCGCCGACGAACTCGGCCAGCGCCCTGTTCACGGCGAGGTCCTCGGTGGTGATCGCGCCGTGGTCGCCGGGCAGGGCGCGCCAGGAATGGAAGCACGCCGCCTGGAGCAGGGCGGGCTCCACGGTGTCGTAGACCGTGCCGGCGGGGCCGGCGCGCAACTCGCGCACGATCTCCTCGGGGACGCCCTCCGCGAAGAACCGGCCGGAGCCGGTGACCGGCCCGCGAACCGCGTCGAGCGCGGCCTCCGGCGTGAAGGGCTGGAGCCGGAATCGGTCCGTCACCGCGTCGTGCATGAGCCGGCTGTAGGAGACCACGTCGGGTAGATGTTCGTCTCTTACGGAAATGAGCAAATGGAATTCATGATGGGCGTCGAGCGCCTCCGCGAGCTCGGCGACGAAGGCGTCGCGTTGTTCGGCGGTGCCGATCGTTCCCTGAAAGAGTTGTTCAAACTGGTCAATGGCCGCCAATGTCGCGACGGGATTTCCGTACCAGTCGGTGCGCGATTTCCTGCGCCGGAGAAAATCGCTGACGGTGAGACCGGCCAGCCGGGTCGGCGGCTCCGTGGGCCGCCAGGCTCGCAGCAACGCGAATGTGTACGGATTGTGGTCGGGCAAGGCCGCCACCGGAAAGGCGAGGCCGTCGAAGACCCGGCCCATCGGCAGAATGTCGAAACGGCCGGCGGACAACTGCGGCAGGACGCCGGCCTGAATCAGTGAAGTCTTCCCAACGCCGGACGAACCGGACAATATGGTGAGTTTTCGCTCCTGCCACGCCTTGGCCACCCAGGCGACCGACGGGGAACGCCCGAAGAATCGATGGGCGTCCCGCGTAGCAAAGGGCCGAGGCCCCGCATAGGGGCCGCCATCCACGCTGCCAGGCAGAATATCGGATGTCACAGTAGGACACCGTACCGAGCCCGACTGTGCGTGCGGTCAGAGACACGTTCACCAGCGCCGATTGCGACATGCCTGGGCCCTCGGCTACGGTGACCGCTTACTGACGCTGCTCGCATTGGCATCACCTGTGATTGAGGGCGGTCGTGTGCTCAGCGATCCAGAGCCGGGGTCACGGGCTCTGGGCGGTGGCGCTGACTTCGGCGTCACGAGCAGGTGGGCCCAAGGCCAGCCGGACCGCGCGCGCCAGCGTCGTCTCCTCGACGTCGTCCAGGTCGCGAAGGCTCAGGTCGGTAACGTCGGCCAGTTGGTCGTCCGGGTCGGAGGCGTCCCCGCGCATCATGATCCTCGTCCAGTCGGTCGTCCACCGTCAACATTTAGCATTTCCGGCGAGAAACAGCGCTACCCGATCCACCGGGGATAGATCACTCATCCCTCGCCCCTACACATACACGACCGCGGGATACTTGTCGACTCCCTTTCAGCCACCCCTAAAGGCCGCAACGGGAAGTCCGATATGTCCCGCCACGGCAACTTAACGCAGATGTGCCTTGTTTGGCCGATGTCAGGTCCCGGTGTGGTCAAGTACCTAGCAGAACCTCATGGATGCGTAGGATGATGCTCATGCGTCAATGCCGAAATCCGGAGGCGGGCACGTGACAAACGTAGAGGCCGCAGGGCCCGCGCCCCGTGTGTGGGGGAAAATTCCTCCCCGGAACCGGAACTTTACGGGCCGTGAGGATCTGCTTCGGGTACTCAAGGACGATGCGGGCAAACGGGTCACCGCGGTGCTGCCGCAGGCACTGCACGGCATCGGTGGTGTCGGAAAAACCCAGGTGGCGATCGAGTACGCCTACCGCTGCCGAGGTGAATACGACCTCATCTGGTGGGTGCCCGCCGACCAGCCGTCGCTGATCCCGTCCTCACTGGCTCCGCTCGCCCCGCACCTCAACCTGCCGTCGGCGAAGGCGGTCGGCATCGAGGAGGCGGCGGCGGCCGTTCTGGAGGCGTTGCGCCTGGGCGAGCCTTTTTCGCGTTGGCTACTCATCTTCGACAATGCGGACGAACCCGCCGAAATAACTCCATATATTCCACCGCATTCCGGACACGTCCTTATTACGTCGCGTAATCAGCGCTGGAAGGGCGTGGTCGACACCCTCGAGGTCGACGTCTTCAGCCGGACCGAGAGCATGCAGTTCCTCAACCGCCGCGTCCCCGACTCGCTGAGCCCGCAGGACACCGTCCGCCTGGCGGAGCGGCTCGGCGACCTGCCGCTGGCCCTGGAGCAGGCGGGCGCGCTCCAGGCGGAGACCGGCATGTCGGCCGAGGAGTACCTCGAACTGCTCAGCGAGCAGCCCGCGGCGATTCTCGGCCAGGTGCGGGCGTCGGAATACCCGGCGACGATGACCGCGGCCTGGCAGCTGTCGGTGTCGAAGCTGCGGGAGCAGCTCCCCGAGGCGGTCCTGCTGCTGCAGGCGTGTGCCTTCTTCGGCCCCGAGCCGATCCCGCTCGACGTCTTCCGCCGGGGCGCCGCGGCCGCGGGCCCCCGGCTGCGCGACCTGCTCGGGCATCCGATCCTGCGTACGCAGGCCGTGCGCGTACTGGGGCGTTTCGCCCTCGGCCGGATCGACCCGGTCAACAGGACGATCCAGATCCACCGGCTGGTGCAGGCGCTGCTGCAGGAGGAGCTGACAGCGGAGGACCGTAAGGCCTTCCGCGAGGAGGTTCACCTGCTGCTGGGCGGCGCCGCTCCCGCCGACGCCTCAGACGAGAGCAAGTGGCCGCGGTTCAACGAGCTGGTCCCGCACGTGATCCCCACCGAGGTGGCCACCACCCGCGTGCGCGAGGTCCGCGAGTTCGCCGTCAACATGGTGCGCTACCTCCAGCGATCCGGCGACCCGCGCTCGGCCAGGCGGTTCGTCGACCTGTTCCTGAGCAACTGGATCGAGGACTCCGGGCCCGACGACCCCGACGTGCTGATGGCACAGTGGCAGCTCGCCCACCTCATGCGGCTGGCCGGAGAGTTCAAGGCCGCCTACGACGTCAACCGCGACGCGATCGACCGGGCGCAGCGGGTCCTCGGCATGGAGGACGCCAACGCGCTGGCGATCTTCAGCAGCTTCGGCTCCGACCTCAGGGCCGCCGGCGAGTTCGCCGAGGCGCGCAACCACGACGAGGCCGCGCTGCGCCTCTACCAGTCCGCCTTCGGCGAGCAGCACGCGCGTACGCTCAACATCCTCAACAACCTGGCGCTCGACCACGCACTCAACAGCGACTACCGCGCCGCCAGAGACCTGCACCAGCGCACGTTCATGCTGCAGAGCGAGAGCGAGGGCTCCAACAAGTCCGACGTGCTGTCGTCGTGGACCAACCTCGCCCGCGCCGTCCGCCTGTGCGGCGACTACGCGGAGGCCAGGTTCCTCGGGGAGGACGCCTACGACTTCGGCCGCCAGGAGCTGGGCGCGGAGAACCGCATCACCATAGTCGCGGCGCGAGACCTGTCCAACGCCCAGCGTCGCTCCGGTGCCTACGACGAGTCCCTGGAGCTGGCGCACGAGGTGTTCGACCGGTCGAAGCGGCTCTTCGGCCCGCACGCGCCCGACACCCTGGCGGCGGCGATGTCGCTGGCCAACATCCTGCGCACAGTCGGCCGGGAGGGCGAGGCGTACGAGATCGCCGCCGACACCATGGAGCGCTACCCGAAGCTGTACGGCGAGACCCACCCCTACAACTACGGCTGCCTGGGCAACCTGGCCCTGCTCCGCAGAGTGCAGGGAGACGCCGCCGGAGCCAGGGACCTCAACCAGCAGGCCTTCAGCGGCCTGGTCGACAAGCTCGGCAAGAACCACCACTACTCGCTGACGATCGCCGTCAACCTCGCGACCGACCTGTTCGTCCTCGGAGACCACGAGGGCTCGGTCGAGCTGGGCAAGGACACCTACGAGCGCTGCCAGCAGGTGCTGGGGGAGGACCACCCCATGACCGTCGGCTGCGCCGCCAACCTCTCGCTGAGCCTGCGGGCCACCGAGGGCGGCGAGGACGCGGCCGACAAGCTCATCGAGGACGCCCTCAACCGCTACGCGCGGACGCTGGGCATGGCCCACGCCGACACGCGGGCCGCGAAGGAGGGCCGCCAGCTCGACTTCGACTTCGACCCGCCACCGCTCTAACCCGGCACGTGCGGGTTGCGCTCGCGCCAGGCCCGCCGATGCTCCTCCGCCTCGCGGTCGGCATCGGCCAGGGCCTGCGGCGGGACGGGCTCGTCCGCCCACGCGCGCAGCGTCCGGCGCATCTCCGTGACGAACTCTTCGCCGCGGGCGGTGAGCGCCCCGCTCCGCAGCAGGACGTCCGCGGTCGAGAGCGCGGCCGTCCGCCAGCGGGCGAACCTGGTGTGGGCGTGGACGGCGTCGGCCCCTTCCCCGTGCAGGCGCTGACGCCGCCAGAACGCGGTGACCCCCAGATAGGCGTACGTGCCCTGCAACAGGCCGCTGATCGGCCGGGGGTCGTCCCGCCAGGGGGCGTAGTACCGGCGCCCGTCGTCGATCCGGGTCAGCGCGATCATGTCCAGGAGCCCCGACAGCTTGGCGTGCTGCACCTCGTGCGCGAGCGTGGCGGCCATGGCCAGGCCGTCAGGGGGCGTGGACATCGCGGCGCAGCCGAAGGCGTCGCGCGACGTCGCGCTGCTGACGCCCGTGGCCGGGCGCCGCAACGGGGTCAGGACACGCAAGATCGCCAGGATCTCGGTGGCGGTGGTCTCGTGATGGCGTACGAGCAGCAGCCACGCGTCGGTCAGCGCCTGCTGCCAGGCCTCGTGCTCGGCCTCCGTCAGCCGCCCGGCGACGGGCGCGGCCGGCATGCGGTAGGGGTCGAGGTCGTCCACGAGCAGGGAGATCGTCCTGTCGTCGGCCGAGGCGCTCAGCGGACGCAGCCCTCGCCACACCTCGCCGTCCTTGGCGGGGACATGGATCTCTGCCCCTCCGGCGAGCACGCGGACCTCGCCGTCGCCCGCCGACCGGACGGTGACCGCGCCGGGCCGGCCCGGCAGCAGGATCTGGCCCAGCGAAGGCAGCGTGATCGTTCCGTCCGCCGGCGTGATCTCCAGGGAGAAGGCAAGCCCCGCCTTGATGGCGGCGGCGGCCGCGACCGCGGCCAGGCCGAGCGGCTCCTTGGCGGATCTCCTCGAATCGCGCAACGCCCACAACACCTTGCGCGCCCAGACGCCGACCGACGGATAGCGCAGAACGCTCTCGGCCGCCGGAAGGTCATGCTCCTGGGCGGTCGCCAGAAGGTCGTACGCGCGCCGGACGTAAGCGGCGTCAGGATGCCCGAGCCGCCGGGTCTCGTCCACGATGCCGCGCACGAACAGCACGTGCTTGCTGTACTCCGCCGCGATGAGATGCCGGACGGCGTCGGTTCCTCCGTCACCCGCCGCCAGGGCCATGAAAGCCTGGTCCGGTAATTTGTGCGCGCGAAGGCTCACCACATCGTTTCCCTCTGTCCGGGGCCGGCGGCTGTCGACGGTGACGAAGCCTGGATGATCACATTTTAGGCCGCGGCTCGCCGGCCAGAATGATTCACTCCCATTCGCGGGAATCGCGCCGGGCGAATCCGGACGAGCGGAAACGCCGCACTACCTTCCGCGCACCAGGCCTCCGGTGCGCAGCAGCAGCGCCCAGCGTGTCGTGGACGTGGCAGCGGAAGTCGCCGGCCAGGTTGGGCAGGGGTTGCACGCACCGCGTCGAGACGGAGGCGTCCGGCGGGCAAGCCGGCGGGCCGCTGGATGGCAACCAGCGCATATGGAGAGTTCCTATATCGGCCTGTGCTTCGATCGGCAGTGGTAAGACCGCGAAAGGCCCGACCCCGGAGGACCATCGGTGAAGTCCGAAGACGTCGTGTCCCTGCTGTTCGGCCTGGCGCTGATATTCGTGGTCAGCCAATTGCTCGGGGCCCTTGCCCGCCGCCTGGACGTGCCCGCGGTCATCGGCGAGATCGTCGCCGGCATTCTCATCGGCCCGACGTTCTTCCACGGCTGGGTCGCCGACACGCTGTTCCCGGACGGAATTCGGCCCATGCTCAGCGCCCTGGCCAACCTCGGGGTCGCGTTGTTCATGTTCCTGGTAGGGCTGGAGCTCGACCGGCGGGTCATCGGCCGCGAGGGCCGGGCCGTGGTGTCCGTCTCGATCGGCTCGGTCGTGGTGCCCTTCGGCCTGGGCGCGCTGCTGGCACTCTGGCTGAGCGGCGGGCACCCGGGCGGGACCGGGTTCGTCCTGTTCATGGGCACCGCGATGGCGGTGACCGCCTTCCCGGTGCTGGCCAGGATCATCGCCGACAGGAACCTGGGCAGGACCAGGGTCGGCGGGCTGGCCCTGGCCTCGGCCGCGGTCGGCGACGTGGTCGCCTGGACGCTGCTGGCGGTCATCCTGGCCTGGCGCGGAGCGGGCGGGCACCCCTGGCTGCTCGCCCTGGCCCTGCCCTACCTGGCTCTCATGGCCACCGTCGTGCCGCGCTTGATGACGCGGCTGCTGGCGCGGGCCAGGGGCGCGTCGCGGCTGGCCATCGTGGTGGTCGGCGTGCTCGTGTCGGGCGGCGTGACCGAGTGGATCGGGCTGCACTTCATCTTCGGGGCGTTCCTGTTCGGCCTGATCATGCCCCGCCAGGAGGAACTGCGCAGGGACCTGGACGTGCGCGTGGGGCAACTGGCCATGCTGCTGTTACCGGTCTACTTCGTGGTGGCCGGGTTCAAGGTGGATCTGTCGGGGCTCGACGCCTCCGGGCTGCTGGAGCTCGCGCTGATCCTGCTGGTGGCGATGGGCGGCAAGCTGGCGGGCGTCTACGGCGCGGCCAGGCTGGTCCGCCTGGACCGGCGCTCGTCCTTCGCCCTGGCCACGCTGATGAACACCCGAGGGCTCACCGAGCTGGTGCTGCTCACGATCGGGCTGCAGGTCGGGCTGCTGGACGGCCGGCTGTACTCGCTGATGGTCGCGATGGCCGTGATCACGACCGTGGCCTGCGGGCCGCTGCTGAAACTGGTCGAGCCGGCGAAGGCCGGCCGTCCACGGCCCGGCCGGGCTGCGCCTGGCCGCTGGTCCGGGTCAACCGGAGATATCGATTCCCGCCTTTAGCAAGCTGTAACAGCATCTTCTTGACCTGGGCCATGCCGACTCCTACATTCTTGAGAAATCGATTGCTCGCCCCTGAGCTCTCAACATCAGGAGGATGGTTATGTCGGCCTTCGAGAGGGTGACCCGCCGCTCGCTGCTGCGTGGCGGAGCCGTCGTGTTAGGTTCGGCCATGGCGGCGCCGCTGCTGTCAGCGTGTGGGGGCGGGGGTAACGGCGGCAGCTCCTCCGCGAAGGAGCTGACGTTCTGGAACTTCTACGGACCCAACCCGCAGGCGAACGCCCAGAGCAAGTGGTTCACCGATCTGGTGGCGGCCTGGAACGCCAACAACGACGTCAAGATCAAGCTGCACTACCTCCCGGTGTCGGAGTACCTGGCCGGCACGGCGCTGCAGACCGCGTTCTCCGCGGGCGAGGGGCCGGACATCTTCCTGCTCAGCCCGGGCGACTTCCTCCGCTACTACAACGGGGGCGTGCTGGCCGACCTCACGCCGCACATGAAGCCGGAGCAGATCGCCGACTTCGACAAGGGCGTGCTGGGCACCCGCATGGTCGACGGCAAGGTCTACGGCCTGCCCATGGAGGCCGAGCCGCTGGCGATGTTCTACAGCGTCGAGGCGTTCGAGCAGGCCAAGCTGTCGGAGGGTGACCTCCCCAAGACGTGGGACCAGCTGCTGGACGTGGCCGCCAAGACCACCACCGGCGAGCGGTTCGGCGTGCTGTTCGAGACCATCCCCGGCTACTACCAGAACTTCACCTGGTACCCGTTCATGTGGATGGGCGGCGGCTCGGCGGTGCCGGAGAACGGCGGCGCGGGCTTCAACGCGCCGGCCGTGCACAACGCGCTGAAGCTGTGGCAGGACGCGGTCAACAGCAAGGTCGCGCCGCGCAAGCCCCAGGGCGACGGCGCGGGCAACCTGCCGGCGAACCTGGCCAGCGGGTACGTGGCCATGCAGCAGAGCGGCATCTGGGCCGTGTCGGCGATGGCGACGGAGAAGAAGGACTACAAGTACGGCGTCTTCCCGCTGCCGACGCCGGACGGCGGCACGTACACGACCGACATCGGCGGCTGGGCCTTCGTGGCGAACGCCAAGGGCGCCAACCCCGAGGCGGCGGCCAAGTTCATCGCCTGGGCGCTGGGCGCGACCGACGCCGAGGGCGTCGAGCGCGGCCGGCAGTGGAACACGGTCGTCAAGACGAACCTGCCCGCCCGCAAGTCCGTCCAGGAGGCGGCCAAGTCGGCGGGGGCGTTCGACACGCCGGAGCTGAAGATCTTCATGGAGCGGATCGTGCCCGGCGGGCGGGGCGAGCCGCGCTACACCCCCGAGGTGTACAAGGCGGTCTCGGACGCCATCCAGGCCGCCCAGCTCGGCGGGGTCGACGCGGCGCAGGCCGCGGCCGACGCCGCCGGGAAGATCGACACGTTCCTGAAGGGCTACAAGGGTGCGCCCATGTTGTGACCGCGGCGTCGTCCCGGCGTCCCCGCCCGTACGGCGGGCGGGCGCCGTACCCCCCAACGGAGAAAGGCGATAAGCAATGGCCACTTTGGTCGACCCGGGCACGGCGGTCAGGAAGCCGCCGGACGCCGGGGGCCGGGCGTTGAGCCGCCGCAGGCGCGAGGCGCTGGCCGGGTACGCCTTCGTGGCGCCCGACCTGATCGGCCTGATCGTCTTCGTCGGCCTGCCGATGGTTCTGGCGCTCGGCCTCTCGCTGTTCAGCGCGGACGGGTTCGGCGGCTACACGTTCGCCGGCCTGGACAACTTCAAGCAGATGGCCGACGACACCCAGCTCTGGGAGAGCATCAAGGTCACGCTCACCTACATGGTGACGTTCGTGCCGCTCGGGTTCGTCATCAGCCTCGGCCTGGCCCTGCTCGTGCGCGACCACTTCCCCGGCGTCGGCCTGGTGCGCACGCTGTTCTTCCTGCCGCACGTGATCAGTCTCGTCGTGGTGGGCATCGCCTGGCAGTTCCTGCTGGTGGACAAGCAGGGCGCGGTGCCCGCGCTGCTGCGGCCGTTCGGGCTGGGGGACGTGTCGTTCCTGGGCAACCCGGCGCTGGCGCTCGGCTCGCTGGTGGCGATCAGCATCTGGTTCCTGATGGGCTACCAGATGCTGATCCTGCTGGGCGGGCTGAAGGACATCCCGAAGGAGTACGAGGAGGCGGCGCGGGTCGACGGCGCCTCCGCCTGGCAGCGCTTCCGCCACGTGATCTGGCCGCTGCTGCGCCCGACCAGCTTCTTCGTGCTGGTCAACTCGACCGTCGGCGCGGTGACCGGCCTGCAGGCCTTCGACCTGGTGTACGTGCTGACCAAGGGCGGCCCGGCGGGCAGCACCTCCACGGTGGTGTTCTACATCTACCAGCAGGCCTTCACCTTCAACAACTACGGCTACGCGGCGGCCCTGACCACGGTGGTCGTCGGGTTCCTGGTGGTGGCGACGGGGCTGATGTTCGGCGCCACGAAGGGGGGCCGGTTCGAATGACGACCAAGCTGCGCGCGCTGACCGGGTACGTGCTGGCCACCATCACGGTGGCGCCGCTGATCTGGCTGCTGGTGGCGGTGCTCAAGCCCGCCGACGAGCTGTTCCAGGTGGCCCTGCCGAGCAGGATCACCCTGGACAACCTCCTGTACGTGCTCACGCAGGTGCCCATCGGCAGGTACATGCTGAACAGCGCGATCGTGTCCGTGGCGGTCACGGCGATCGCGCTCGTGCTGCACTCGATGGCGGCGTACGCGCTGGCCCGGCTGCGGTTCCCCGGGCGGCAGGTGATCTTCTCGGTGATCGTGTCGACGCTGCTGGTGTCGCTGCCGGTGATCCTCGTGCCGCTGTTCCTGGTGGTCAAGGAGCTGGGGCTGCTGGACACGTACGCGGGGCTCATCCTGCCGGCGATCTTCCACGCGTTCGGGATCTTCCTGCTGCGGCAGTACTACCTGTCGATCCCACGGGAGCTGGAGGAGGCCGCCGACCTGGATGGATGCGGATATTTCCGGCGCTGGTGGCAGGTCGTCCTGCCCCTCAGCCGGCCCATCCTCGCCTCCCTCGCCGTGCTCTTCTTCCTGGCCAACTGGAACGCCTTCCTCTGGCCGCTGACCGCCACCCGAGACCCCGAACTGCGCATGGTGCAGGTCGGGATCGCCACCCTCCAGGGCCAGTACGGCTCCGCCTGGAACTACATCCTGGCCGCGACGGTCGTCGCGGCCGTGCCCACCCTGATCGCTTTCGTGATCGGCCAGCGCCGGCTGGTCGAGGCGATCAAGACCTCCGGACTGAAGTAAGGATATGAACGGCATGACCTATGGCCAGTACGGCAGCAGCCTGCGCGACCTGCCCCGCCTCCGCACCTCCAGGCGCAAGCGCGTCAGCAGCTACGACCGCACGGGCGGCAACGAGGACCGGCTGACCGTCCAGGCCGGCACCACCGTCACCCTCGCGGACATCGAGGGCCCCGGGTCGATCAACCACATCTGGTGCACCGTGGCGCTGCCGATGAAGGACGTGCCGGACGCGGTGGACGTCGACTACCTGCGCAGGCTCGTCCTGAAGATCACCTGGGACGACCAGGAGCACCCCAGCGTGCTGGTGCCGCTCGGCGACTTCTTCGGCATGGGCCACGCGAAGACGGCGAACTTCGTCTCCGCGCCGCTGCAGATGAGCCCGCAGGACGGCAAGGGCTTCAACTCGTGGTTCCACATGCCGTTCGCGAGCCGGGCGAAGGTGGAGCTGATCAGCGAGCTGTCGCAGGAGCCGGTGTTCTTCTACTACTACATCGACTACGAGTTGTTCGACTCCCCGGCTGACGACCTCGGTTACTTCCACGCCCAGTGGCGGCGCGAGCGCCCGACGGACGGCGTCGAGCAGGGCTCCCAGAGCAACCGCGAGTACCAGGTCGAGGGCATCAACGACACCGGCGACGGCAACTACGTCATCCTGGAGGCCGAGGGCCGTGGCCACTATGTGGGCTGCGTGCTCAACATCCGGAACCTGCGCGAGACCAGCGACTGGAACTGGTACGGCGAGGGCGACGACATGATCTTCATCGACGGCGAGCAGTTCCCGCCGTCGCTGCACGGCACCGGCACCGAGGACTACTTCAACACCGCCTGGTGCCCGACGCAGACGTACCACGCGCCGTACCACGGGATCACCCTGCCGGGCGGGGACAACTGGAGCGGGGAGATCTCCCTCTACCGCTTCCACGTCGAGGACCCGGTCACCTTCACCGAGTCGATCCGGGTGACGATCGAGCACGGTCACGCCAACAAGCGCTCGGACGACTTCTCGTCGGTGGCGTACTGGTACCAGACCCTGCCGTCGAGGCCGTTCGGGCTCGCGCCGGTGGAGGAGCGGCTGCCCTTCCCCTCCCAGTAAGGTAATCGATTTCCAGGCGGGCTAGAATCCCGCCCGGATCAGTTACCGCGGTTTGCCTGCCACTAGATGGGACGAGTTTGCTCAAAATTCAAGATGTCGCGCGGCATGCGGGGGTCTCCGCCGCGACCGTCTCACGCGTGCTCAACGGCCGTTCCACGGTCAATCCGGAGCTGGCGGCACGCGTGCACGCCGCGGTCCGGGAGCTGGGATACCGGCCCAACGGCGTGGCGCGCAATCTCCGGCGCAGGCAGACGACGCTCTGGGCGGTGCTGATCTCCGACGTCGGCAACCCGTTCTTCACCTCGCTCGTGCGCGGCGTGGAGGACGGGGGCCGGCAGTTCGGCTACTCCGTCGTGCTGTGCAACACCGACGAGAACCGGGCCAGGGAGGCCGAGTACATCGCGGTCGCCCTGGCCGACAACATGGCCGGCGTGATCATCTCCCCGGCGGACGACAACACCGACATAAGCGCTCTGGTCGCGGCGGGCACCGCCGTGGTGACGATCGACCGTGAGCTGGCCGAGACCGAGGTCGACGCCGTCATGGTGGACAACGAGAAGGGCGCCGAGATGGCGACCGGCCACCTGCTGGAGTCCGGCTACCGGCGCATCGCCTGCATCACCGGGCCGCGCCGCATGTCCACGGCCATGCAGCGGTTGCGCGGCTACCAGCGCGCGCTGCGCTCCGCCGGCCTGCCGCAGGACCGCGCCCTGATCCGCCACGCCGACTTCCGCGAGGAGGGCGGCTACTCCGCCATGGCCTCCCTGCTCGACGAGGGCGTGGAGATCGACGCCATCTTCGCCGCCAACAACCTCATGACCGTGGGCGCCGTGGAGTGCCTGACCGAGCGCGGCGTGCCCATCCCCGACCGGGTCGGCGTGATCGGCTTCGACGACATCCCCTGGGCCCGCCTGTTCCGCCCCGGGCTGAGCACGGTCCGCCAGCCCACGTACGAGCTGGGCCGCGCCGCCGCCCAGCTCCTGGCCGACCGCATCGACAACCCCGCCCGCCCCACCGCGCGCCTGGTCCTGCAGACCGAACTCCATCCCCGGGAGAGCTCCCGCACCCGCACGAGCTGACCCCGCCCGCAGACCTGTGGCCTGCCTGCCCGGCACCGGGCGGGCGGGCCATCGGTCGTGCGGCGACGAGCGCACCGTACGAGACCGGGCGCCGTTGCCATTCTGTGATGTGATCCGGCATTGACGGTCCCCAGGGTCCGATCTAGCTTGGGGAAATCGATTTCTAAGTAATCGATTTCTCAGCGAGCATGCTTTCTGGAGGTCAACGACCGTGGCACGCATCGGAGTCCTGAGCATCTCGGACGGGCGAGACTTCGTCGCCCGCGATCTCGTGGACCACATCAACGCCGCCACCACCACCCTGGCGGAGGCGTTGCGGAAGGAGGGCCACGAGGTGATCGTGGCCCCGGAGATCGTGTGGACCAACGAGCTGGCCACCTCGCAGGCCCGCCGGCTCGCCGACCAGCGCCCCGACCTGACGATCTTCAACTACGCCGTCTGGGCCTTCCCGCACTTCACCATGCTGGCCGCCGAGTCCACCCCCGGCCCGCTGCTGCTCATGGCCAACATCGACCCCGCCCAGCCCGGCATGGTCGGCATGCTGGCCGGCGGCGGCGCGCTGGACCAGATCGGCCGCGTGCACGCCCGCGCCTGGGGCGACATCGAGGACGCCGACGTCAGGAGCCGGGTGCTGACCGAGGTCCGGGCCGCGCAGGCCGTCCGGGGGCTGCGCGGCTCGACGTTCGGCCGGATCGGCGGGCGCCCGATGGGCATGTACACGGCGGTCGCCAACGCCGACCAGTGGATGAAGACCTTCGGCGTGGACGTCGAGGAGATCGACCAGTGGGAGATCGTCCGCCGCAGCGAGCACGCCTCCCAGGCCCGCGTCACCGAGGCCCGCCAGTGGCTGGAGGCCAAGGGCAACGTGCACTACGACGGCAAGCAGCTGACGCCCGAGCTCTTCGAGCGCCAGATCCGTACGTACTACGCGATGCGCGAGCTCATCGACGAGTGGAACCTGGACTTCTCCGGCATCAAGGGGCAGCCGGAGCTGACCACCCACTTCTGCACGATGGACCTGGCCGAGGCGTTCCTCAACGACCCGTACGACTGGGAGGGCCCGAAGCAGACGCACGTCTGCGCGACCGAGGCCGACATGGACGGCGCGCTGACCATGCAGATACTCAAGCTGCTGAGCGGCGACCCGGTGCTGTTCGCCGACGTCCGGCACTACCACGCCGACAAGGACGTCTGGGACCTGGCCAACTCCGGCCAGCACGCCACCTGGTACGCCGCCCGCTCCGACGACCCGGCCGAGAACCTCGCCAGGACCCACTTCTACCCCGAGGTGTTCTTCTTCCCGGCCGGCGGCGCCAGCGTGCACCACCTGGCCGCGCCCGGCGCCGCCACGTTCGCCCGCCTGACCCGCCGCGACGGCACGTACCGCATGCACGTGATGCGCGGCGACTTCGAGCTGTACGACGACGCCACCAACGAGGCGATGGCCCGGCAGTCGACGTTCGAGTGGCCGCACGCGTTCACCAGGCTGCACGTGCCGGCGACGGAGTTCCTGAGCCGGTTCGGCTCCAACCACATCCACGCCGTGCCCGGTGACTACGTCACCGAGCTGGAGGCGGTCTGCAAGCAGCTCGGTGTCGAGTTCGAAGGGTTCGGGGATGTCGCGCGCTAGGTCAACGCTGCTCGCCGGGGTTCTCCTGGCCGCCTGCCTCACCACCCCGGCGCAGGCCGCCGCCGCCCCGGCCCCCGCCAAGGGCCCGGTGGGCTGGGACGTCTACCGCCGGCTCGACCGGCTGCCCGAGCTGCCGGTCGGCGTCCAGACCAAGCAGTTCTCCAGCTTCGACCGCACCGGCGACAACAACGACGGGTTCGAGGGCACCTACTCCTGCCTGCGCACCACCGCCGAGGGCTGCGTGATCGCCGAGCACACCGGCGCGGGCGAGCTGCAGGCCATCTGGTTCACCAGGGACGGCGGCGACGTCACCCGCACCGGCAGGATCACCATCGAGCTGGACGGCGTCAAGGTCGTCGAGGCGAGCCTCCAGGACGTGGTGAACGGCAGGCTCGGCGCGCCGTTCGTGTACCCGATGGTGGGCAACGCCGACCAGAGCTCCGGCGGCGTCTACATCCAGGTGCCGATGCCGTTCACGCGGTCGATGCGGGTCACCACCGAGCACAACCCGTACTTCCACCACGTCGGCTACCGCACCTTCGCCGACGCCGAGGGCGTGCGCACGTTCGACCCGGCCGATCCGGCCCAGGACGTCATCGACCGGCTCAAGGCGGGCGGCGACCCCAAGCCCGCGCTGCCGGGCGCGCGCACGCAGGACGCCAGGCTCTCGCTGGCCCCCGGCCGGTCGGTACGGCTGGCGAGCACGTCGGGCTCCGGCCTGCTGTCGCAGATCAGCCTCCGGCTGCCGCAGGCCGAGCAGGTCCTGCCGGAGACCCTGGCCGACGAGGGCCGGGCGTTCGGCGGGAACGGCTCCAGCGAGTTCACGGTCGCGATCGACCCGGCCAACGAGGGCGTCAGGCTCACCCGGCGGATCGACCCGGCCATCGGCCGCCAGGTCGCCAAGGTGCTGGTGGACGGCCAGGAGGCGGCCCAGTGGGCACCGAGCAGGCTCGGCGCCTCCGGCATGTGGGCCGAGGAGGTCGTGGACCTGCCGGCGAGCGCCACCAAGGGCAAGTCGAAGATCACGATCAGGAACGTGTTCGTCTCGTCCGACCTGGACTACAACGAGTTCACGTACTGGGTGGACAGCGCCGGGAAGCGCACCGACACCGTCGACGTCGGCGACCCGGCGAGCGAGGCCGCGCACGGGTACCGGATCGTCGCGCAGACGTGGCAGGGCGAGCGCACGTTCGCCTTCCCGCTGCCGGCGGACCAGCTCGCCAAGGTGCGGGCGACGCAGGAGATCCTTCAGGGACTGCGGCTGCGGATCAGCTTCGACGGCGAGCGCACGGTGGACTCGCCGGTCGGCGAGTTCTTCGGCAGCGGCCACGCGATGATGCCGGTCAAGTCCCTGATGTACGCCATCGACGCGGAGAGCCGGACGATGTCGGCCTGGTGGCCGATGCCGTACCGGACCGGGGCGACCGTGGAGCTCCACAACGACACCGGCCGCACGATCGAGGGCGAGGCGTCCGTCACGTCCGCCAAGCGCGCCATGCCGGCGAACGCCGGATACTTCCGGACACAGTCCCGCGCCGGCGGCACCACCCCCGGCCAGAGCTGGACGTTCCTGCGCGCCACCGGCCACGGCAAGTTCGTCGGCGTCAGCCACACCATGCGCGGCCCGACGAACCGCAACTACCTGGAAGGCGACGAGCGCGTCCACGTGGACGGCTCCCGCACCCCGCAGATCCACGGCACCGGCACCGAGGACTTCTACCAGGCCGGCTGGTACTTCAACCGGGAGACCTTCAACACCCCGTTCCACGGCAACCCCGCCCACCTGGCCCCGGCCACCGGCTGCCCCGCCGACGGCGACTGCACGGCCGCGTACCGGCTGATGGTCGGCGACGCCGTCCCGTTCGCCGAGTCGATCGCCTTCGACATCGAGCACGGCTGGACCAACGACGTCGAAGGCGTGTACGGCTCCACCGCCTACTGGTACGGCACGGACCGCCCCGCCACGCGGCGGACCGACACCCTGACCGTCGGCGACCCGGCCAGCGAGCGGGCGCACGGCTACACCGGCGGCGGCGAGCCCGCCACCCTGGACTCGGCGTTCGAGGGCGACTTCCGCAACACCCCGCCCTACCAGGCCGTCCACCGCGTCACCGCGGACCCGGTGAGCTTCACCCTGAAGCTCGACAGGCAGAACCGGGGCGCCGAGCTGCGCCGCATGGGTGACCAGAGCCTGGCCGGCCAGCACGCCGAGGTGACGGTCAACGGCCGACGCCTGGCCGACTGGGTCCAGCCGCTGGGCAACCAGAGCCGCAGGTGGCTGGAGGACGTCTACCAGATCCCGGCGGACGTCACCCGCGGCAGGAGCACGATCACGGTCCGGCTGGTCCCGAAGACCCCCTGGTCGGCGGCCTCGTACACGGCGTGGAGTCTCCGGTGACGACGGTTCTGGCGATGCGGGCCATCGGCAAGTCCTTCCCCGGCGTGCGGGCGCTCGACGGCGTCTCGCTCTCCGTCGGGGAGGGCGAGGTGGTGGCCCTGCTCGGCGAGAACGGCGCGGGCAAGTCCACGCTGATGAACATCCTCGCCGGCGTGTTCAAGGACTACGAGGGCGAGATCGAGATCGGCGGCGAGCCCGCCCGCATCCACTCGCCCAAGGACGCGCGCAGGCACGGCATCGCCATGATCCACCAGGAGCTCAACCTGGTGCCCGAGCTGTCCATCGCGGACAACATCTTCCTCGGCCGCGAGCGCGTCCTCCTCGACCGCAAGGACATGGAGACGCGGACCGCCGGGCTGCTGCGCGGCCTCGGGCTCGACCTGTCGCCGCGCACGCTCGTCAAGCAGTGCAAGATCGCCGAACGCCAGCTCATCGAGGTGGCCAAGGCGCTGTCGCAGAACGTCCGCGTCCTGGTCATGGACGAGCCCACCTCGGCGCTGGCCGACGCCGAGGTGCACCGGCTCTACCAGGTCATCCGTGACCTGACCGGGCGCGGCGTGGCCGTCATCTACATCTCGCACCGGCTGGAGGAGCTGGAGGAGATCGCCGACAGGGTGGTCGTCCTGCGCGACGGCCGGTACGTCGGCGAGCGCACCTCCGTCGACCGCGACGACCTCATCCAGCTCATGGTCGGCCGGCCGCTCGGCGAGCTGTTCCCGCGCAAGAACGGCGGCTCCGACGGCCCCGAGCTGCTCCGCGTCGAGCGCCTGTCGGTGCCCGGCGAGGCCGGCTCGGGCCGTACCGCGCTGCGCGAGGTGTCCCTGTCGGTGCGGTCGGGCGAGATCGTCGGCGTTGCCGGTCTGATGGGCGCCGGCCGCAGCGAGCTGCTGGAGACGATCTTCGGCGCGTACCGGCCGTCCGGGGGCGGGATGTCCCTGGACGGCCGGCCGTACCGGCCGCGCAGCCCCCGGCAGGCCATCGCCCGCGGCGTCGCGCTGGTGGCGGAGGACCGCAAGGGGCAGAGCCTCGTGCTCGGCAACACGATCGGCTTCAACGCCGGGCTGCCCTCGCTGAAGCGGTTCCTGCGGCTCGGGGTCATCGACCGCCGCCGCGAGAACGCCGCCGTCGAGCAGCAGGTACGGGAGCTGCGCGTCAAGGCCCCCGGCACCCGCTTCACCGTCGGGAACCTGTCCGGCGGCAACCAGCAGAAGGTCGTGCTGGCCAAGTGGCTGCTCACCGCGCCCTCGCTGATCCTCATGGACGAGCCCACCCGCGGCATCGACGTCGGCGCGAAGGCCGAGATCCACGCGCTGATGTCGGAGCTGGCCGCCGCGGGCAAGGCCGTGCTGGTGGCCTCGTCGGAGCTGCCCGAGCTGCTGGCCATGTGCGACCGGATCCTCGTGCTGTGCGAGGGCCGGATCACCGCCGAGTTCCCGCGCGGCCGGGCCACCCAGGAAGCCATCCTCGAAGCCGCCATGGCACGTCAACAGGTGACCACGACATGACACTCGACACCGCCCCGCCCGGCGGGCTGCGGCGCACGCTGTCCGCGCTCGGCGCTGCGCAGGCGTACATCGGCCTGGTGCTGGTCCTCGCCGTGGGGATCGCCACCAAGGGCGAGATGTTCCTCAACGAGACCAACCTCACCAACGCGATCGGCGCCTTCGCCTCGCGCGGCATCCTCGCCGTCGGCGTCACGCTGGTGATCCTGACCGGCGGCATCGACCTGTCCGTCGGCTCGCTGCTCGGCATCGCGTCCATGACGGCCGCGATGATGCTGTCCAAGCACTCCCTGGAGCCGTGGCAGATCGTGCCGATCTGCATGGTGGTGGGGGCGTTCTTCGGGTTCCTGAACGGCGCCGGCACCACCTGGCTGCGCATCCAGTCGTTCGTCATGACACTGGCCATGCTGTCGGTCGTCCGCGGCCTGGACCGGCAGGTGAGCGACAACGTCAGCGTGGGCACCCAGATCACCGGCCCGGACGGGCAGCTCACGCCGCAGGCGGAGGCGTTCCAGCTCTTCGGCACGCCCGGCCACAACCTGTTCGGCCGCGTCTACTACCCGGTGCTGGCCTTCATCGTGGTCTGCGTGGTCTTCCACCTGATCCTCACCAAGACCCGGTTCGGCCGGCACGTGTACGCGGTGGGCGGCAACCCCACCGCCGCCCGCCTGTCCGGCGTCAACGTCACGGCCGTCACGATCGCGGTCTTCACGCTGTCCGGCCTGCTCGCCGGGTTCGCCGGCCCGATCGACGCCGCCTACAGCGCCTCGGCCGACCCGCAGGCCGGGCAGTCGTACGAGCTGGACGCCATCGCCGCGGCCGTCATCGGCGGGGCCTCGCTGGCCGGCGGCAAGGGCACCATCGCCGGCACGTTCGTCGGAGCGCTCATCCTCACGCTCCTGGACAACGTGCTGGGGCTCAACGCGGTCAGTGACAACTGGCAGCTCGTGATCAAGGGGCTGATCGTCGTCGTGGCGGTCGTCCTGCAGCGTCCCGATCTCTTCACGTTCTTCCGAGGAGGGTCTCGATCATGAAGAAGACCATCGCCCTGGCGCTGTGCGCGCTGCTGGCCGCCGCGTGCGCGTCCAAGGCGCCCGCCCCCGCCACGTCGGCCGAGAGCGGCGGTGAGAAGAAGACGTTCGTCGTCGGCTACTCGCAGTCGAACAACGCCGAGCCGTACCGGGCGCAGCTCAACCTGCAGCTCCAGCACTTCATGAAGCAGTATCAGGACATCGAGCTGCTGCCGATCGCCGACGCCCGGCAGTCGAGCGCCACCCAGGTGTCGCAGGTGCAGAACTTCATCACCCAGAAGGTCGACGCGCTCATCGTCTCGCCCACCGAGCCGGCGCCGCTGACGGCGGCCGTGCAGCAGGCGTGCGACGCCAAGATCCCGGTGATCATCCTGGACCGTACCGTCAACACCGACTGCTACACCGCCTTCATCGGCGGCGACAACGTGCTCATCGGCCGCAAGGCCGGCGAGGAGGCGGTCAAGCTGCTGCCGGACGGCGGCAACATCGTCGAGCTGCGCGGCATCCTGTCCAACCAGCCGCAGATCGACCGCGACAAGGGCTTCCGCGAGGCCATCGCGGCCAACCCCAAGATCAAGATCATCGCGGACCGCGAGGCCAAGTGGCTCAAGGAGCAGGCCACGCCGATCATGCAGCAGTGGCTCGCCCAGCACCCCGACATCGACCTCGTGTACGGGCACAACGACCCGATGGCGCTGGGCGCGTACCTGGCGGCCAAGGCGGCGGGGAAGGCCGAGCAGATCAGGTTCCTCGGCATCGACGGCCTGGCCATCCCCGACGGCGGCATCCGCGCCGTGCAGCTCGGCCAGCTCTCGGCCACGTTCATCTATCCCACGGGCGCGAAGGAGGCCGCCGAGACCGTGAACAAGATCCTGCACGGTCAGCAGGTCGAGAAGGAGCAGGTGCTCGGCACCACGCAGGTCACCAAGGACAACGCCGCCGACCTGTACAAGCAGTTCGACCTGTCGGGGCAGAACTGATGTTCCTCGGCGTCGACATCGGGACGTCGAGCTCCAAGGGGGTGCTCGTCGCGCCCGACGGCACCGTGGTGGCCACGGCGGTACGCGAGCACCGTACCGCCACCCCGCGTCCCGGCTGGTTCGAGCACGACGCCGAGCAGGTGTGGTGGGCGGACTTCGCCTCGATCGCCGCGGAGCTGGCCCGCCCGGGCATCGCCGCGGCCGGGCTGAGCGGCATCGGCCCGTGCGTGCTGCTCTGCACCGCCGATGGTGCCCCGCTCCGCCCCGCCATCCTGTACGGCGTCGACACCCGCGCCACCGCCGAGATCGCCGCCCAGACCGCCCGCTACGGCGCGGAGGCGATCCTCGACCGGTGCGGCTCGCCGCTCACCTCCCAGGCCGCCGGCCCGAAGCTGGAGTGGCTGCGGGCGCACGAGCCGGAGGTGTGGGCGCGGACCCGGCGGATGTTCATGGCCCACTCGTGGCTCGTCCACCGCCTCACCGGCGCGTACGTGCTGGACCACCACTCGGCCAGCCAGTGCACGCCGCTGTACGACACGCGGGCCAACGCGTGGATCACCGACTGGGACCTCGTCCCCGAGCTGGAACGGCCCGAGCTGCTGTGGAGCGGCGACGTCGCCGGCACGATCACGCCGGAGGCGGCGGCCGCCACCGGGCTGCCCGCCGGGATCCCGGTGGTCGCGGGGACCATCGACGCGTGGGCGGAGGCGCTGAGCGTCGGCGTCACCTCGCCCGGCGACGTCATGCTCATGTACGGGACCACGATGTTCCTCGTCGAGGTGCTCGCCTCGCGGGCCGCCTCGCCGCGGCTGTGGGGGACCGTGGGGGTGGATCCGGAGACGTACAACCTGGCCGCCGGGATGGCCACGTCGGGGGCGATCACCGCGTGGCTGCGGGACCTGACCGGCGCCTCGTTCGAGGAGCTGACGGCCGAGGCGGCCGCCGCCGGTCGCGGGGCCGAGGGGCTGCTGATGCTGCCGTACTTCGCGGGCGAGCGCACGCCGCTGTTCGACCCCGACGCCCGGGGCACGATCGTCGGCCTCACCCTGCGACACGGCCGCGGCCACCTGTACCGGGCCGCGCTGGAGGCCACCGCCTTCGGGGTGCTGCACAACCTGGAGGCCGTGCGCGCGGCGGGCGGCTCGGCCAAGCGCCTGGTCGCGGTGGGCGGCGGCACCAGGGGCGGCCTGTGGACGCAGATCGTCTCCGACGTCCTCCAGCAACCGCAGGTGGTGCCGTCCCACACCGTCGGCGCCGCCTTCGGCGACGCCATGCTGGCCGCCCGATCGGCCGGGCTCTCCCCGGACGGCTGGAACCCTCCGGCCCACGTGGTGACCCCCGATCCGGAGGCCGCCGAGACCTACACCCGCCTGTACGGCCTCTACCGCGACCTCTACCGCTCGACGTCCCACATCTCCCATGCCCTGGCCTGACCGGCCCCGCCCGGCGGGCGGGTCAGGGGCGGGTGCTGCTCTGGCGCGGTCGCAGCTCGGCGGGCAGGACGACCGTGGCCGGCTTGGCGGCCGGGGTGGCGATGCGGTCGACCAGCAGGCGGGCCGCCATGCGGCCCAGCTCGTACGTCGGCTGCGCCACGGTCGTCAGGGACGGGCGGACCAGGTCGGCCCAGGGGATCTCGTCGAAGCCGACGAGGCCCATCTCGCCGGGCACGTCCACGCCCCGGTCGGCCAGGCAGCGCAGGGCGCCCACGGTCATGAGGTTGTTGGCCACGAACACCGCGTCCGGGCGTTCGGCGGCGGACAACAGCGCGGCCATGGCGTCGTAGCCGCCCTGCTCGCGGAAGTCCGTGCGGATGACCAGCGGTTCGGCGGGCAGGGCGGCGGTGTAGCCGGCGAGCCGGTGGTCGGCGGTGCTCACGCCCTCGGGGCCGGTGATGCACGCGATCCGCCGGTACCCGGCCGCGAGCAGGTGCTCGGTCGCCGTGCGCGCCCCCGCCTCGTTGTCGACGACGACGGTGTCCACCTCGCCCCGCGGCAGCTCGCGATCCACCGCCACGACCGGGACGGGCGAGTCGAGCAGCGACCTGGCGGCCTTCACGCTGCCCGACGAGGAGATGATCACTCCGGCCATCTGCTCGCTCAGCGCCGCGGCGACGTACGTCTCCTCCTTGTCCGGGTCCTCGTCGCTGTTGCACAGCACGACCGAGTAGCCGGCCTGCTGGGCGACGTCCTCGATCCCGCGCACCATGGAGGTGAAGAACGGGTTGCCGATGTCGGAGATGATCACCGCCCACAACGTCGTACGGCTGCGCCGCAGGTTCCTGGCCACCGCGTTGGGCCGGTAGCCGAGCTCGCGGACGGCGGTGAGCACCCGGGCGACCATGTCGGGGTCGACGGTGCGCTGGCCGTTGAGCACGCGGGAGACGGTGGCCGCGGATACACCGGCCGCGCGGGCGACATCGTAGATGGTGGGCATCGCACCAAGTTTCTACCATCGCGGGGGTCCAGGATCCCGCCGCGCCCGGCGTTCTCGCAGCGGAACGCGCAACTGAAGTCCCTACAAGGCGGGTCTTGACGGTTGTCAGGAGCCGATTGTACTTTTATCGAGAAATCGATTGCTCACAGCTCTTCTCCCTTCACCCCCGCCCTCGCCGCCCCTTGACTGCCACGCGCTCACGGGGCGTCCACGCCATGGAGAAGTCATGTATCCGACCCTTCGACGACGCCTGGGCGCGGGGCTGGCCGTCCTGCTGGCAGGAGCCACGCTGGCGGTGCCGCAGACCGCCGTCGCGGCCTCGCCGCCGCCCAGCACGTACTTCTCGACCGTGCAGCTCGACCCGGGCGCGACGGTCGGCGCCCCCGCTGCCGGCGACAACCGCAACCACGGCGACCTGTGGCCCAACTGCTGGTCCGACGACGACCACGTCTACACCGCCTACGGTGACGGCATCGGCTTCGCCGGCACCTTCAGCGACATCGGCGTCGCCCGCATCTCCGGCACGCCCGGCAACCTGACCGGCACCCAGCTCCCCATCGGCGACGACGTCGGCCAGGTGTGGACCGCCAACCACACCCGCAAGCCCACCGGCATGGCCTGCGTGGACGGCACCCTCTACCTGGCCGTCCAGGACCTCGCCTTCGACTTCGACGACGCCCCCGCCGCCACCGTCGCCAAGTCCACCGACCACGGCAGGACGTGGACGTGGGACAGGTCAGGGCCGATGTTCGGCAACGGCGTGTTCACCACGATCATGTTCCTGGACTACGGGAAGGCGTACGCCAACGCCCCCGACGGCTACGTCTACGCCTACGGCCTCGACCACAACTGGCGCGACTCCTTCGCCGACCGGGTGCCCGACCCCGTGGACGTCTGGCTCGCCCGGGTGCCCCGCGACCAGGTGCAGAACCGGTCCGCCTGGCAGTTCGCCAGCGGCTTCACCGCCTCGGGCACGCCGACCTGGTCGTCCGACATCGGCCGCCGCGTCGCCGTCCTGCACGACGACCGCCGCCTCTACCCGGACGTGTACACCGCCGGCCGGGTGGAGAACCTGAGCGTGATCAGCCAGGGCGGCGTCGTCTACAACAAGCCGCTCGACCGGTACATCTACACCTCCTGGACCGAGTACACCTTCGAGTTCTACGAGTCGCCCACCCCGTGGGGCCCGTGGAAGCACTTCGCGAGCAAGGACTTCGGCGGCTACCCGTGGACGCGCACCAAGCACGGCGGCTACGCCACCACGATCCCGTCGAAGTACATCAGCGCCGACGGCAAGTCCATGTGGCTGCAGTCGAACGTCTGCCCGTGCGGAGGCGGCTACCCCGAGGGCGAGCACTGGGCGTACACGTTCTCGCTGCGGAAGCTGCGCCTGGAGCCGCACGCCGCCACCACGCCGGGCAACCAGCCCGACGGCGGCGGGAACCTGGCCAGGGAGCCCGGCACCGTGCCCGTCGAGCGCGCCATGCACTTCGGCACGCCCGGCTTCTACCACGACGGCAACCGCTCGCACAGCGAGGACGACTGGAACGACGAGCGCAAGGGCGCGAGCTGGTGGGGCTACACCTGGCCGCGCGAGTACCTGATGAACAAGGTCACCTTCACCAGCGGGCAGATGTTCTCCGACGGCGGCTGGTTCGCCCGGGACCTGCGGGTGCAGGTGCGCAGGGACCACCAATGGGTGGACGTGAGCGGGCTCCGGATCACGCCGGACTACCCCTACGACCACACGGCGGGGCCGAACAAGACGTACGAGCTGGGCTTCGACCCGATCGACGGCGACGGCGTACGCGTCATCGGCGTGCCCGGCGGCACCCGCACGTTCACCTCGATCGGTGAGCTGGAGGTCTTCTACACGAGCACGCCGGGCAAGGTGTTCGGCGGCTCGCCCGCCGACTTCACCGGTGACGGCAAGGACGACGTCGTCACCTTCGCGCACGGCTCCAGCGCGGACGTGTACGCGGCCCCCTCCACCGGCACGGCGTTCGCCGCGGGCGCGAAATGGCATGACTTCTTCGGCCTGAACGGCGAGACCACCCTGTGAAAAAGATCATCGCCCTGGTGGTGAGCCTGCTCGCGGCGGCGGCCCTGGTCGTCGCCGCCCCGCACCCCGCCACCGCGGCCGGCTCCGTCAAGGGCCCCGTCGGCTGGGACGTGTTCCGCCGCCTCGACCGCCTCCCGTACCTCAGCCCCGGCACGCAGACCCGCCAGTTCTCCAGCTTCGACCGGACCGGCGGGAACCTCCACGACGGCTTCGACGGCCACTACTCCTGCCTGCGCACGACCGGCGCCGGCTGCGTCATCGCCGAGGACGGCGGCCCCGGCGAGATCTCCTCCATCTGGTTCACCAGGGACGGGGGCGACGTGTCGGCCACCGGCACGATCACCGTCGAGCTGGACGGCGTCACCGTCGTCAGCGCGCCCCTGCAGGCGCTGGTCAACGGCGACCTGGGCGCGCCGTTCGTGTACCCGCTGGTGGCCAACGCCGGCCAGACCTCCGGCGGCGTCTACGTCAAGGTGCCGATGCCGTACCGGGAGTCCATGCGGGTCACCGTCCAGAACAACCCGCTCTTCCACCACGTCACGTACCGGCACTTCCCGGACGCCGAGGGCGTCACGCGGTTCGACCCCCACGAGGACGCCTCCGACGTCGTCGCGCTGCTGCGCGCGTCCGGCACCCGCGACCCCGAGCCCGCGCGGCCGGGCGCCGTAACCGCCACCCGCGAGGTGACGCTGGCGGCCGGGCAGCAGGCCGAGACGGCCCGGCTCACCGGCTCGGGCGCGATCTCGGCGCTGCGCGTCCGCGTGCCGGACGCGCAGGCCACCGACGACACCCTCGCCGGGCTGCGGCTGCGCCTCTCCTTCGACGGCCGCACCACCGCCGACTCGCCGGTGGGCGAGTTCTTCGGGTCGGGGCTCGGCGAGCATCCGGCGCGGTCGCTGCTGTTCGCCATGGACACCGCGCCAGGCGGCTGGTACACGACCGCCGCCGGCGCCACCTGGCACTACCGGGTGGTGGCGGTGGACCCGTCCGGCCGCACCGCCGACGTCGGCCCGGCCGTCTCCGGCCGCGCCGGCACGCCCACCCGTACCGACCTCGACCGGGACGGCCGCGACGACGCGGTGACCTTCACCCGCGGCACCGCCGCCGACGTGTACGTGTCCCTGTCCGACGGCACGCGGTTCGTGCAGCAGTCGTGGAAGTGGCACGACCACTTCGCCGTCGGCGAGGAGATCCCGGCGGTCGGCGACTTCGACGGCGACGGCCGTGACGACCTCGCCACGTTCACCGGCGGGACCGCCGCCGACGTGTACGTGTCCCTGTCGGACGGTGGCGCGTTCGTCCAGCGCTCGTGGAAGTGGCACGACGGCTTCGCGGCCGGTGACCGGTTGCCCGGGGTCGGGGACGTCAACGGTGACGGCCGGGCCGACGCGATCGCCTTCACCCGTGGCGACGCGGCGGACGTCCACGTCGCCACGTCCGACGGCGGGCGCTTCCGGGCGGATGCCGTCAAGTGGCACGACTACTTCGCCGCCGGCACGGAATGGCCCCGGCCCAGCCAGCTCGTGCCATGAACACGGAGCCCGTCCCCGGAACCGCCGGGGGCGGGGAGCCGTGAGATGACCGTCCCGGTCCGGCGTTGATCACATGCGCGTATCAGCTGCGTTCCGGCCCTTGCCCCCGGTCCCGCCCGCCCCCGATGGTCTAGTCAGCGGGGGAAGGAGAGCGGGAATGCGGGCGCCGCTGGTCGTCAAGCGGGCCCTTGACGAGCCGTTGCTGCTCCTGGCCGCGCTCGGGTCGATCCTGCTGGCGACGACGACGCTGGTGGCGCTGACGATGTACGCCTCCTCCATCGCCGGCGCCGGGGTGCGCAGGGCGCTGGAGACGGCCTCGTACCGCCAGACGACCACCACGATCAGCGCCCAGGTCGACGCCAGGACCTTCCCCGCCTACGACCGGATGGTGCGCGACGAGCTCGCCGCCGCCTTCGGGGCGCCGCCGGGCGTCACCACCAGCCTGCGCTCGGACTCGTACGTCATGCCGGGCCAGGACGGCGAGGAGCTGCCCGAGCTGCTGCGGTTCGGCAGCCACGACGGGCTCGACCGGCACGCCCGGCTGGTCGAGGGCACGTGGCCGCGAACCGGCGGACAGGTCGTGGAGGCGGCGATCTCGGAGCGGGCGGCCGAGGCCACCGGGTTCGAGGCCGGCAGGGAGTTCGTGACGAAGGCGCGGCTCGACGGGAGCGCGGTCCGGGTCCGCGTCGTCGGCGTCTTCCGGCTCGACGACCCCGTGAGCGGGCGCTGGGCCGGTGAGGAGCTGCTGAGCAGGGGCGTGGAACGCGGCGAGTACACCACGTACGGGCCGCTGATGGTGACGCAGGAGACGTTCGCCGCGCGCTTCGCCACCGGCGTCAGGGCCGTCTGGGCGGCCGAGCCGGACCTCGGCGCGCTGACGCCCGAGCGGCTGGGCCCGCTGGCGCAGGCCGTCGGCCGGGTCGGCGAACGGCTGGCGGCGGCCGGCTGCGTGAACTGCCTGACCGCCGGCGAGCTGCCCGCACTCCTCACCCAGCTCGGCACGGCGTCCCTGGTGGCACGCTCCACCATGCTGATCCCGGTGCTGCAACTGCTGCTGCTGGCCGGATACGCGCTGATGCTCACCGCGCGGCTGCTGGCCGACCACCGGCGGATGGAGGTGGCGCTGCTGCGCTCGCGCGGCGCGGGCGCGGCCCGGCTGGCGGCGCTGGCGGGGAGCGAGGCGCTGCTGGTCGCGGTCCCGTGCGCGGTCGTGGCGCCGCTGCTCGGGCCGCCGCTGCTCGCGCTGGTCGGCCTGCTGCCCTGGATCAGGTCCTCGGGGGTGCGGCTGGCGCCGGTGGCGGACGCGGGGACGTACCTCGTCTCGTTCGGGGTGGCGCTGGCCGCGGCCGTGCTGCTGGCGCTGCCGGCCGTGGCGGGGGCGCGGCGTACGTACGTGGAGGAGCAGTCGGCGCGCGGGCGCGGCGGGCGGCGCGGCCTGATCCAGGGGGCGGGCGCGGATCTGGCGCTGCTGGCGGTGGCCGGGCTGGCGATCTGGCAGCTCCAGCGCTACGGCGGGCCCGTCACCGCGACGGCGGCGGGCGGGCTCGGCATCGACCCGCTGATCATCTCCGGCCCGGCCCTGGCGCTGCTCGCGGGCGGCCTGCTGGGGCTGCGGCTGGTGCCGCGCGTGTCGCGGCTGGCCGAGCGGCTGACCTCGCGCCGGCCCACGCTCGCGCCCGCGCTGGGCGCCTGGCAGGTCAGCAGGCGGCCGCTCAAGTACGCGGGCCCCGCGCTGCTGCTGACCCTGGCCGTCGCGATCGGCGTCATCTCCATGGCCACCACCTCCACCTGGCAGGACTCGCAGCGCGACCAGGCCGATCACCAGGCGGCGGCCGACCTGCGGCTGTCGGGCCCGTCCGAGGGGCCCGAGCTGGGGGCGCTCGGCCGGGGCACGGCGTTCACGGCGCTGCCCGGCGTCACCGCCGCCTCGCCCGCGTTCCGGGCGCCGACCGAGGTGGGCGGCCAGAGCGCGCTCCTGCTCGCCCTGGACGCGGGCCGGCTCCCCGAGCTGTTCCGCCTGCGCCGCGACCTGTCGGAGCTGACGGTCGCGCAGCTCTCCGCGGCGCTCCCCGGGGACCGGGCGGGCCGGCTGGAGCTGCCGGGACGGCCGCGCACCCTCACCGTGCGGGCCGAGTCCCGCGCCGCCGCGCCGGCCAGGCTGGTGCTGTCCGACGCGCTGGGCGTGTGGCGCGACCTGCCGCTCGGCGAGCTGCGGCTGGGCGGCAACCGGATCGAGCTCGACCTGACCCCGCTGGCCGGGCGCGCGGGCACGATCGCCTATCCGCTGTCGGTACGGGGTCTCGTGGCGGGCGACGAGTCCGGCCTGAGGCTGACCGGGCTGAGCGTGGACGGCCGGGACGTGCCGGGCGCGGATGGCCAGGACGGGGATGGCCGGGATGTGCCGGTGACCGGGGCCGTCGCGCTGCCGCACGGGGTGGTCGGCTTCGGGCCGGCGCGGGAGCCCCGGTCGTTGCCCGTGGTCCTCACCTCCGGCCTGGCCGCCACGCTCAAGCTGAACCCCGGGCAGGAAGGCTCCGTCCGCTTCGCCGGCCGGGTCGTCCGGATCGAGGTGGTGGGCCTCGTGGCGAGCATGCCCACGAGCGCCCCTGACCAGCAGGGCGTGCTCGCCGACTGGGAGACGCTGCAGGCGTACGAGCTGGCCGCGGCGCAGCCGTCCCGGGCCGCCACCGAATGGTGGCTCGCCACCACCGGCTCAGCGGCCGCGCGGGAGATCCTGAGAAGCAACCCCCAATGGGACGTGACCGCGGTGGACCGGCGCGAGCTGGCGGCCACGCTGCGCGACGACCCGCTGGCCGGGGCGCTGCAGGGCGGGCTGACCCTGGGGTTCGCCGCGGCGCTGGGGTTCGCGGTGCTCGGGTTCCTGGTGAACGCCGTGGTCGCGGCGCGGGAACGGCGGGCCGAGTTCGCCGTGCTGCGGGCGCTGGGCGCGGGCTCCCGTCAGCTGTTCGGGATGCTGGCCACGGAGCAGGCGTTCGTCATCGGGCTGTCGCTCGCGGCCGGCACCGGGCTCGCCGTGGTCGTCGGGAACCTGGTGGTCCCGCGGATCGTGCTGACCGGGCAGGCGTCGGCGGTCACGCCAGGCGTGCTGTTCCACGTCCCGTGGGCGTCCGTGGCCGCGATGCTGGCGCTGGTGACGCTGGTGCTGGTCGCGATCGTCGCCGGGCTGGCCCGGCGCATGTGGCGGGGGCGGACGTTGGAGGAGCGGTGAGGATCCCCCTGGGTGCCCGGACGCACGCGGGCACGTCGGCGCTGCTCGTCGTGCTGACGGTGGTCGCCTGCCTGCTCGTCGCCGGGCTGCCCAGGACGATGCAGGCGTCGTTCGACGAGGCGCTGCGCCGCTCGCTGTCCGGGGCGGAGGCGGTGCGGGCCGACCTGACCGTCGCCGGGGCTCCGGTCCTGCCCGCCGGTGAGCTGCACTCGCGCGCGCAGTTCGAGGGCGGCGACCTCCACTGGCGCCGGCTCCTCCCGGCGGCGCTGCGGCCCCTGATCGGGTCCGGCGGCCACATCAGCGCCAAGACCCACCGCACGCCCGTAAACGAGACGGGCGACATCCGCTCCTTCGTCAACCTCGGCTGGCTGTCCGACGCCGACCGGCGCGTGCAGTGGGTGCGGGGCCGCGCCCCCGGCGCGCCGTCCACCATGCGGTACGGGGGCCAAACGATCCCGGTCATCGAGGTGGGCGTGGTGGCGGAGGCCGTGACCCGGATGGGCCTGGACGTCGGCCGGACCAGGCTGCTCGGCGAGAGCGTGCACACGGCCGTGAAGATCGTCGGCGTCTTCGAGCCCAGGGACCCGGCCGATCGTGCCTGGAGCCACGACGCCGACCTCCTGCACGTCACCAGGGTCCTGCCGGCGGACGCGCCGGAGGAGCTGCACATCACCGCGCTGATGCCGGACGAAGGGCTGGGCGCGCTGGCCAACAAGGCCCGCACCCTGACCTACCACTGGGTGCTCCCGCTCGACGGGCGGGCCGCGAGCGCCCTGGACGTGCCGGCCGTCGAGGCCGCGGTCGCCGAGTTCCAGCGGCAGGTGGACGTCCAGGGGACCGGCGCCACCAGCTACCGCCTGGTCACCGGGCTGCCCCAGCTGCTCGCCGGCTTCCTGGCCGTGCTGTCCTCCGCGCAGACCGTCATGTACCTGGTGCTCGGCGGCCTGTTCGCGGTCGGGCTCGGCGTGATCGTGCTGGGCGTGCGGCTGCTGACCGACCGGATGGAGCGCACGCTCGCCCTGGCGCGGGCGCGCGGCGCCTCCCTGCGGCAGGTGGTGTCGGCCGGGGCCGCGCTGACCGCGCTCACGGTGGGGCCCGCCGCCCTCGCCGGATACGCCCTGTCGTTCCTGCTGCCGGGCCCCGTGCTGCCGGTCGTGCACCTCGGGCCGGCGGCCGTGGCCGTCGTCGCGGTGGGCTTCGCCGCGGCACGCCTGGTGCTCACGCATCGCGCGCCGTTGCGGGAGCACCGGGCGGACCTGGTCGCCGCCCGGCCGTCCGCGCGGCGGGTGACGGTGGAGGCGCTGGTCGTCGTGCTCGCGCTGGCCGGGGCGTACCTGCTGCGGGCCAGGGGGCCGTCCGGCACCGCGCAGCAGGATCCGTTCCTGCTGCTGATCCCGGTCGCGCTGACGGTCGCGGCGGCGCTGGTCACGTTGCGGTGCTATCCGTACCCGCTGCGGCTGCTCGTCCGGCTGGCCGCGCGGGGGCGGGCGGCCGTGCCGTTCCTGGGGCTGACCAGGGCGGCCAGGGAGCGGTCCGCCGGCGCGCTGCCGGTGCTGATCCTGCTGCCGGCGCTGAGCCTGTCGGTGTTCGCCGCGGTGGTCCACGACGGGATCAGCACGACGCAGCGGCTGGCGTCCTGGCAGAAGGTGGGCGCGCCGATCAAGCTGACGTCGGTCGGGAACCTCCCGGCCGCCGCCGTCGAGCGGGTACGCCGGGCGCCCGGGGTGGAGCAGGTGGCGCTCGCGCTGACCGGCCGGGTGCAGATCGGGGAAACCGGGGAGTGGCCGTACGCCGTCGCCGTGGACCTCGCGCAGTGGCGGCGGGTCAACGAGGGCGCGCCCATCAGCCTGCCCACGCTGTCCGGGAGCACGTCCGCGCTGCTCTCACCCGCGCTGGGCGGGCGGGGCGCCTTCGAGCTCAGGTGGCTGTCGCCGGTACGGCTGACCAGCCAGGGCGTGATCGACGCGGTGCCCGGGTTCTACTCCAGCGGGCAGTTCCTCCTGGTGCCGTGGGAGGTGCTGCCCTGGCCCGCGGCCAACGCCCTGCTGATCAAGGGTGACATCCCGCCCGCCGAGCTGGCGCGGCTGGTCCCGTCGGCCACCGTGGAGACGCAGGAGGCGGCGCTGGCGGCCATCCAGGCCGACCCGCTCACCGGGACGGTCCGCACGACGATGGTCGTGGTGACGGTGGCGCTGGGGGCGTACGCGCTGGTCGCGATCGTCCTGTCGCTGGTCGCAGGGGCGGCCGGGCGGGCGAGGTCGGTCGCGCTGCTGCGGACCCTCGGGCTGTCGGATCGGGAGGCCAGGCGGCTGACCCTGCTGGAGCTGCTGCCCGTCGTCCTCGTCACGGCGCCGGTGGGGGTGGCGCTGGGCATGGGGCTGCCGGCCGCGCTCGGGCCGGGGGTGGACATGTCCGCCTTCGCCGGTGGCCTGCCCGTCGCCGATCACACCCCCGGCCTGCTCAGGCCCGTGGCGCTGGCGGCCGGGCTGGGACTGTGCGCGGTGCTCGGGGCGTACGTGCACACGACCATGACCCGCCGCCGCAAGCTCGACGCGGCCCTCCGCGTGGGCGACCCCTGACCAGGAGTCGATCGGGCAGGGCGGCGGGTGTCCGGCCGGGATGCGGGGTTGCTGGGCCGCGAAGGTGGTCAACCGGCGGTGGGCGCCACGGCGGGGGCGCGCCGGGCGGAGAAGAGGAGGACGGCCGCCGCGGCGACGGCGACGAACGCGGCCAGCGTCGCGGCCACCGCGATGGTGCGGGCGTCCGGGTGGATGAGGGCCTGGCCGCGCTGGGCCTGCCAGAGCAGCAGGCCGGTGAGGCCCGCGTAGCCCGCGGCGGCGACGACCACGAGGCCGGTCCTGGCGCCGTCCAGAACGTGCCACGACAGGCGGCCCAGCACGATGGCGAGCAGCGGCAGCACCTGGAGGGCGTGGATGCCGACGAAGTGCGCGACGCGCAGGTCGCCCGCGCCGGTCTCCCAGCCCGTCAGCGGCATGCCGGAGCCGGGAACCCCGACGCTGTGCGCGCCGATGGTGGTCAGGTCGATCCCGGCGGCCAGGCTCAGCGCCTGGTCAGGGGTCGGGGCGGTCATCAGGTAGCCGACGGACATGCCTGCCAGCGAGATGCCGAAGCCCAGCGGGATCGCCCAGGCCATGGCCCGGTCCACGCGGCGCTGGAACATCAGGAGGACGCCCAGCACGAACGTCGACAGCCACCCGAGGTAGGCGGCGCCGCCCATGACCATGAACGCGGTCTCGTCCAGCCCGGGAGTGAGGTTGAAGTGGCTGCTCACCCCGCGGGCGGCCTGGAACGTGATGGCGGAGATCTCGGGGACGACGAAGCCCGCGACGATCACGGTGCCCAGCCACCACATCGTCCGCCGCCAGCGGTCCACCTGGCCGATCAGCCAGGCCAGCGTGACGGCGTACAGCGCGAAGGACACGGAGAACTTGAACGGCTTGAGCCAGACGGGCTCGCCCAGGACGGTCCGATCGTCCATGAGGAGTCCGATGCCGCTCACGAGTGCCAGTGCCAGCATCGCGGCCGTGCAGTGGAGCAGCGGCCGGTGTGCGGTCTTCAGTGTGTTCGTCATGGAACCCAGCCTGCTGACCTGCGGGTTCGTGGACCAGGGAGGGGATCATCGATCGGGGGTGATCAGCTCACTAATCGGACAAGAAGGCATTTATCGAGTCACGGGGCGGAGTCCGTCCAGCCGTGGAAAACGTTGATCACGTTCGAGGTGGCGCCGGCGATCCGGTACGGCTGCGCGAAGTCGATCGGCGCCGTCTTCAGCGGGGCGCGGGCGGCGAGCGCGACGGAGATCCGCGCTCCGGAGATCGCGGGCTTGGCCGCGGCCGTCACCTGGTCGTTCTCGTCGGGCAGGCCTGTCTTGCCGTTCCTGGCCGCCCACCGCAGGGTCCACGCGCCCTTGGCGCCGGTGAGCGACACGATGGCCGTCCTGCCGCCCTGCTCGATCGTGACGGTCCAGGTGCTGCGGCTGTTGCCCTCGGACGGGGCACTCGGAGGGATGGTTCCGGCGGTGGTGAACTCGGCGGTCGCCCCCTTCGGGCCGCCCCTGACGACGGCGCTCACGAGGTCCGCGTGCGGCGGCGCCTCGCCCGCGTTCGGGCCGCCCTTGGCGTCGCCCCGCTTGTCCTGGACGGAGGCGCTCTGCGAGCCCGGTGGCGGAGGCTGGGAGACGTCGCACTTCAGGTCCGCCCGCGTGGTCCGGCCCTGCTTGACCTCGGCCGTGGTCGTGCACGTCTCCTTGCCGATCAGGGTCTGGAGGCGGTAGCCGCCTTGAGGTAGGGCGAAGCGGAAACCGCTCTGGTCCGAACGTTTGCCCGTGACCCGCTTGTTCTTGCCGGTGAAGACCTCGACCAGGCCGGGCTGGTAGCCGTCGGTGGCCGATGGCCCGGGAGAGGCGCCGCCGACGTGGAGGATGCCGCCGACGATCAGGCCGGTTTTCGGGGTGGTGGGGCGGTCCTGAGGCTTCGCCGAGGTCTCCGGCTTTGGCGATTCATCCGGCTTCGCCGACTTGTCGGGTTTCGCGGAAGCGTCGTCCTCGGGCTGGGTGACGAGGTTCGGAGAAGGAGCGGCACTGGACGGTGTCTGGCCGATGCGTGCCTGGTTCGTCGTCGGGGTCAGTGAGCCGGGTTGCAGCAGGTTCCAGGCCAGAGCCGCGGCGATCGCCGCGGCGATCGTGCTCCCCGCCAGCACCGCCGCTCGCCGAGGGCGGCGCGCCTGCCGCGACTCGGTGACCTGGCCGCGGCTCCGGTCCTCGCCCGAGCCCGCGGCGGCCGGAGCGGGATCCGGTGGCGCGGCGCTCGCGTCCCGGGGCTCCGCGCCGCCCGTGGCCGGACGGGCTTCCGTCGCGCTGACGGCACTGCGCCCCGCGGCCGGACGGGCGATCGAACCGGGCTCCGCGTCCAGGTCGTGCACGAGCGCGCGGGCCCTCGCGGCCAGGGCGGCGGCGTCCGGCCATCGGCTCGCCGGATCCTTGGCCATGGCCCGCATGACGACCTCCGCGACACCGCCCGGGACGTCGCCGGGGAGCGGCGGGGGCGGGTCGTGCAGGTGCTGGAGCGCGATCGCGACCGCGTTGTCCCCTTCGAACGGCACGCGCCCGGCCAGGCACTCGTACGCGACCACGCCCAGCGCGTAGACGTCCATCGCCGGCGTGGGCGGGGAGCCCTCGGCCTGTTCGGGGGCGCAGTAGGTGGCGGTGCTCAGCACGATCCCGGAGGCCGTCAGCTTGTGCCCCTCCGCCGCCCTGGCGATGCCGAAATCGGTCAGCGCCACCGTCCCGTCGGGCCGGATGATGAGGTTGCCGGGCTTGACGTCCCGGTGCACGACCCCTGCCTCGTGCACCGCCTGGAGCGCTTCGGCGGCCTGCGCGACCAGGTCCATCGTCGCGCCCGGCGCGATCCGCCCCCGGCGGGCCAGCAGCAGGTGCAGCGGCTCGCCGTCGAGGAACTGCATGACCAGGTACGGTGTGCGCCCGCCGGCCGTCTCGGCGATCCCGAAGTCGAACACGCTCACCACGCCGCGATGGTCGATGGTGGCCATCGAGCGGGCCTCGGCACGGAACCGGGTCGCGAACTCGGGATCGTCGGCCAGCGCCGCCCGGATCGTCTTCACCGCGACGACCCGGGCGAGCAGCGTGTCCTGCGCGCGCCAGACTTCACCGTGCCCGCCGCTGCCGAGCCGTGACAGGAGGCGATACCGGCCGGCCAGCACCGTGTCTGGAGTAATCACGTCATAGAAGACGTTGCGGACATGTTCTTGGTTCGGTGGGCGGCAGGATCGGTCCCGGCGTCGCTACACTCTGCCTCGATCAGGTGGACGAAAGGTGGCCATGACCGGACCCTGCACGTTCTGCGGCATCATCGCCGGAGAGATCCCCGCGGAGATCGTCTACTCCGACGAGCACGCGGTCGCCTTCCTCGACATCTCGCAGGCGACTCACGGTCACACCCTGGTCGTCCCCCGCGAGCACTGCCGCGACCTGACCGACATCGGCCCGGACCGCGCGGGCCTGCTGATGCGGGGTGCCGTGCACACCGCCGCCCTGCTGCGGCGCGCGCTGGAGCCGGGCGGGATGAACATCTGGCACGCCACCGGCGCCACGGCCTGGCAGAGCGTGTTCCACTTCCACCTGCACCTGCTGCCCCGCTACGACCCCGAAGATCTCAGGCGGGCCTGGACGCACCGGGAGCTGCCGCTGTCGTCGCTGTCGCCACTGGCCGATCGGATCAGGACCGCCGCGGCTCACTGAGAGTTCCTGGTCAGGTACTGGACGGGTGCCAGGGCACCGCGCCCGATTGCTCGACGCTCCAGCCCAGCTTCCCGAAGGTGGCGAGGTCGCCGTGCAGGCGTGGCAGCGGCGGTTCGAGGTCGATCAGCTCGAAGACGGTGACGCCGCCGAAGCCGATGGAGCGCAGCGCGCTGGTCGAGGTCGTGCGGGCAGTACGCGCGGCCATGCCCGCCCGCGCGGCGCTCGGCGTCAAGCTCAACACGGCGGACTTCCAGCGCGGCGGCTTCCAGCAGGAGGACGCGCCCTTCCGTGCGACTGGCTCTCCGGACGTCCCGGCCCCGAGCCGCTGCCCGCCTCGCCGTCGTCCGACAAGGCCACGGTCTCCGCCGCGAAGCAGGCGGCGGTCCGCTGGATCCTGCGGCGGACCGCCGCCCGCGGAACCGCTCCCGAGACCACCGACCCCGACGCCGCGCTGCGCCTGGACGCGCGCCGCCGCGCCCTGCTCCTGCGGCGTTACCGGGGCTGGCTGGCCGGCGGGTAGCCAGCCCCACCCCGCACGACCTCGGACGGCACGGCGAGGCGCGGGAGCGGTGGGGTGCGCCCGGCCACCTCCGACCCGCACCTCGCCCCGTCGGCGGACCGGCGCGGTCCGGGAGCCGCGCCGAAGTACGGGCTCAGCAGCGGGCCCAGCGTGGCCGCCATCAGCCGGTCGCGCGGCTCGATGGCCCGCCGAGCACCGTCGAACGGCACCCCCAGCGTGCTGACCGCGCCCGTGGCCGCCGACCTGACGACGATCTTCAGCATGTCGTCGATGCCGTTGCGCCGCAGGAACTGGTCGGCGAAGTCCCGCTCCGGGCCGGTCGCCCGCAGGCGAAGCCGCCCGAGGGTCGCCACGCCGTGGCGCGTCAGGCAGGCGACCCCGTCGTGCGAGGCGAACGGATTGTTCCAGCGCCAGCGCTCGACGTACTCCTCCACGAAGTCCGGCCGGAACGTGGTGAGGTACTGCTCCTCGCCGTCGCCGCCCGCCGCCAGATACGCGGGATTCTCGGCCACGAACGCGTCGACCCACCCGAGGTGCACGGCCAGCGCCTCGGCCAGCACCGGATAGAGCGCCCCCTGCCGGGCCCCGGCCACCTGCTCCAGCACCTTGATGAGCTTCCGGTATTCCAGCTGTTCCACGGATCCGCCGATCGCACTCGTTCTCGCCCGCTCCAGGATTCCGCAACGGGGAGCCGGTCACCCATGACTTGACCAAGGAAGCCGCTGGAAAGCTTCATGCCGGGGACGCTCTCCGGCCGCCGATGACGGCAAATGCGGCAAAGACCTCGACGTGGGGCCGTCCCGGCGTGGGTCTAAGATCGTTGGGCCCCGTCCCGAGGAGGAGTCACCGCATGGATCGCCGACGTTTCCTGGCCCTGGCAGGCGCCACCGGCCTCGGTGCCGCGGCCGGACACGTCGCCCCCGCCCAGGCCGCGAGCTACCCCCACTACGACGCCGGCATCCCCGCCGAGGCGCACACCAAGCTGGGCGAGCTGGCCGCGTACGGTGTCACGGCGCTCGCCTTCACCCCGTCCGGCGGCTGGGTCGTCGTCACCCAGGACGGCCGGTACTTCGCCCGCGGCATCCCCGACGCCTGCTTCACCGAGCTCGGCAAGCTCAGCGCCGCCGGCAGGAAGATCCACTGCGTGGCCTTCCCGCCGGAGGGCGGCGACCGGTGGGTGATCACCACCGACCGCGGGGTGACGGCCCGCGGCATCCCCGAGGCCTGCCGGCAGCGCGCCGAGTCCTTCTACCAGGCCGGGCAGCAGGTCGTGGACGTCGCCTTCCCGCCGGCCGGCGGCGACCGCTGGGTGGTGACCGCCTCCGCCGGGTTCCACGCCAAGGGGGTGGACGACGAGTGTTACCAGATGATGCGCAACCTCACGCAGGGCGGGCGCCGCATCACCCGCGTCGCCTTCCCGCGCGCCGGCGGCTGGACGGTCGTCGCCCAGGACGAGTTCCACGCCCGCGGCATCCCCGGCGCCTGCTTCGATCGCATGAACACCCTGGCGGGCGGCGGCTGGCAGGTGCACAGCGTGGCCTTCTCTCCGTCCGGCGGCTGGGCGCTGGCCTCGCGCGGCAAGGCTCCGGCGCTGCCCGCCGACAAGGTGCGCCAGGTCGAGAACGCGGTCGGCGGCTCGACGATCTGGCAGCGGATGAACGCGTACCGGACGCCCGGGGTCGCGGTCGCGGTGGTCATCGGCAACAAGATCGCCTGGTCGACCGGGTACGGGTGGCTGGAGGCCGGCGGCGCCGCGGCGGCCCATCCCGAGACGGCGTTCCAGGCCGCCTCGATCAGCAAGGCCGTCACCGCGGTCGGCGTCCTGCGCCTGCTGCAGACCCGCGAGATCGCGCTCGGCGCCGACATCCGTCCCTACCTCGGCTGGAACCTGCCCCGCCGTTCCTGCGTGACGTCCACGGCGGTGCCCACGATCGACCGGATGCTGACCCACCGCGCCGGCGTGATCGGCCGCGGCTCGACCACCCCGGCGAGCGCCTGCACCGGGTTCGACGCGGGCGGCGGCGGCTTCCCCGGCTACGGCCCCGACGCCACCGTGCCCACGCTGCTGGAGATCATGAACGGCGCGGGCAACACCCCGAAGATCGAGCTGACCACCGCGCCGGGCGCCGAGTACCACTACTCGGGAGCCGGGTTCGTGCTGCTGCAGCGGATGGTGGAGCAGCAGACCGGGATGACGCTGGCCCAGTACATGCAGCAGGAGGTGTTCGCGCCGCTCGGCATGACCACCAGCTCCTACGCCCTCACCCCCGGCTTCGAGCCGGCCGCCGGCCACACCACCACCGGCGCGGTGATCCCCGGCAGGCGCAACCGCTACCCCGAGTCGGCCGCCGCCGGCCTCTACACCAACGTGCTGGACCTGTGCCGCCTGGTGTCCTACCTCAACCGGGCCTACACCGCCTCCGGCGACCTCGCCGGCCCGCTCACCAGAGCCTCGGTCCGTACGCTGCTCAGCCAGGGGCCCCAGCCCGGCATGGGCCGCGGCCTGTTCCTCTCCGGAGCGGGCACCGACGGCTTCTCCTACAGCCACGACGGCTCCAACTACGGCTTCAAGTCGGTGTTCACCGGCTACCCGAAGCTCGGTGCGGGCTTCGCCGTCCTGGCCAACGGCAGCAGCACCAGCCTGGTCACCGAGATCGCCGCCGCCGTCAGGAAGGTGTATGGCTGGCCCTGATCCGCCCTCAGACCTCCGTGATGTGCACCCGTTCGCCCTGCTGCCCGTAGATGGCGATCGTCTCGGCCGGCAGGTCGTCCCGGGCGTTGCCGATCCAGTGCGCGGTGCTGGTGTCGAACTCTGCCGCCTCGCCCGCCGTCAGCACCGTCCGGGTGCCGGTGAGGACGAGCTGGACCGACCCGTGCAGCACGTAGAACCACTCCCGGCCGGGGTGCCGGTGGAACTTCGGTGGCGGGAGCTGCGAAACGGGGGGATAGATCACCTTGTACGCCTGCACGCCCCCCGTCTTCACGCCCAGCGGCACGAACGTCAGCCCGTGCTTGGTGAAGGGCCGCAGGTGGACCCGCGGATCGCCGATGGCCGGGGCCGCGACGAGCTCGTCCAGCGGCACCGCGTAGGCGCGGGCGAGCGGCAGGAGCTGTTCGAGGGTGGGGCGGACGTGCCCGCGTTCGAGCCGGGAGATGGTGCTCGGCGTGAGCCCCGTGCGTTCCGCCAGGTCGGCGAGGGTGAGGCCGAGGGCCTTGCGGAAGTGCCGCAGCCTCGGGCCGACGCTCTGCAGGACCGCTTCGTCTTCCGTCACTGGCTGACCACCTCCCACCCGGACAGTTCTTGCAATGCTGCAAAAAAGTGTGCCGAACTGCAAGTCCGCAGCTCAAGCTGGGTGCATGACACTGATGCGAAGCCGACAGCGCCTGCTTCTCGGAGCCGGCGCGCTCACCCTCTCCCTCGCCGCGGGCGGTGCCGCCGGATGGAACGTGCTCGACGCGGCGCCTCCCGCCGCCGCCGCCTCGACGCCCTACGGTCCGGCCACCTCGTACGACGCCGCCACCAGGCACGACGCGGCGTTCAACGCGACGTTCAAGCACCGGTTCGCGACCGTCCGCGGCGTGCGCATGCACTACGTCACCGGCGGCAAGGGGCCGGCGCTGGTGCTGCTGCACGGCTGGCCGCAGACCTGGTACGAATGGCGGAAGGTCATGCCGGCGCTCGCCGAGCGTCACACGGTCTACGCCCTCGACCTCCCCGGCCTCGGCGACAGCCAGGGCCGCCCGGCGAGCTTCGACAAGAAGACCCTGGCCGGGTACGTCCACGGCCTGCTGCGTGACCGGATCGGGCTCGACCGCTTCGACCTGGTCGCGCACGACCTCGGCGGCGGGGTCGGCTTCCAGTACGTCTCCCGGTTCCCCGCGCAGGTGAGGTCGTACGTGCATCTGGACTATCCGCTCCCCGGGCCGAAGCTGCCTGCCGCGCAGTACCGGACCTTCTCCTGGCACATGGCCTTCAACAGCCAGCAGGCCGTACCGGAGCGGCTCGTCGACGATCCGGGCGACGTGCGCGACTACCTCACGGCGTTCTACCCGCAGGTCGCCTACGGCGGGGCGGCGTTCGGCGGCACGAGGACGCGGTCGCCGTTCACCGACGCGGAGGTCGACGAGTTCGTCCGCACCTACAGCCGCCGGGACGTCCTGCGCGCGGGGTTCGAGCTCTACCGGACCCTGGACGAGGACGAGCGTGACAACGTCGCGGCCACCCCGGTGGACACCCCCACGCTCCTGCTCACGGCCACCGGCTCGCTCGCCGCCACCCGGCCGTCCGTGGCGCCGCTGCTGCGCAACATCACGCGCGCGGCGGAGATCCCCGAGTCGGGGCACTGGCTCGCGGAGGAGAACCCCGAGGCCGTGGTGCGGGAGATCCTCGCGTTCACGGCCGAGTGACGGTCAGGGGGCGTCAGGGGGTGGGGTCGTGGTGGTCGAGGGGCGGGGCGCCGGACCAGGACGGTAGGGGTTCGCAGCGCCGTCTCCACTCCGGCGGCAGGTGGCCGGACTCGGCGGCGCCGACGATGCCGCCGACGATGGCGCACGTGGTGTCGACGTCCCCGCCGGCCGCCGCCGTCGTCCACATCGCCGCCTCGTGATCGTGGCGATGACGGGCCGCCACCCACAGCGCGAACGGCACCGTGTCGTGCGCGGTGACCTGCCGGCCGTTCCCGAGCATCCGGGCGGCCAGCGAGGGGTCGCTGATGGTGAGCAGTTGCCGGGCTTCGGCGAGGCCGTCGCGGACCAGGCTGTCCGGGACGTGCTCGCTGACGCGATCGAGGAAATGCCCGGCGGGCAGGCCGGGCTCCGTCGCGGTCACGGCCGTCGCCACCGCCACGGCCACGGCACCGGCCACGGCCTCGGGGTGGGTGTGGGTGACCTGGGCCGACAGGGTGGACTGGCGGACGGCCTCGGCCAGGTCGCCGGCGAACCAGGCACCCAGCGGCGCCACCCGCATGGCCGCGCCGTTGCCCCACGAGCCCCTGCCGTCGAAGAGCCCGGCCGACAGCGCCCGCCAGTCGCCTCCCTCGCGTACCAGCCGGAGCAGCCGGTTCGTCGCCGGGCCGTAGCCGCGGTCGAAGTCGTGGCGGGTGGCGAAGCTCGTGGCGAGCGCGTCCTGGTCGATGGTGCCGTGATCGGCCAGGACGCGGTAGACGGAGCAGGCCATCTCGGTGTCGTCCGTCCACTGCCAGGGGGCCGGCGGGAGGAGGCGGGAGTCGAGGGCGTGACGGTTGGCCGGGACGAAGAACTGGGAGCCGAAGGCGTCGCCGAGAGCCAGGCCGTGGAGGGAGGAGGCGGCCCGGGCGAGGAGGTGAGCTGACATCGCTCCCCATTGTGGAGGACGGGCGGCCTCGCGTGCGCGGGAGAGCCGCTCGGGCCGCCGGTCAGCTGATCAGCCTGGTGAGCGCGGTCGCGGCGGCGGCGATCACGACGATCCACAGGGTGGGGACCTTGAGGCGCCAGGCGACGACGGCCGCGGCCAGGCCCGCGAGGCGCGCGTCCAGCACGACGTTCCCGTCCGGCGAGCCCAGGAGCTGGGTGACCACCAGCATGGCGAGCAGGGCGGGCGTGAGGAGGCCCACGAACCCGGGGAACCAGCCCGGCAGGCGCCTGCCGGCCGCCACCACGGGCCCGAACGCCTTGAGCAGCAGCGTGACCAGCACCAGGCCGGCGACGGACGCCCACGCCAGGGTCGCGGTCACGGGCGGCGCCAGGTCCACCACAGCGCCGCGGCGCAGACCCCGAAGATCGCCCAGTTGACGAGCCCGGTGGCCAGGAAGCCGATCGAGAGCAGGCCGCCGGCGGCGGCGACCGCGCGCTGCTCGCCGGTCTCCAGGTGGGAGGTCAGGAGCAGGAAGAACAGCGCGGGCGAGATCGCGTCGAAGCCGAACCGTTCGAGGTCGGCGCCGCTGAACGGCCCCGCCGCGCCGATCGCGGTGCCCAGGCTCCACGCGGCCCAGAGCACGAGGCCGGAGCCCATGAGCCGCGCGTAGTCGAAACCGCCGCCCGGTGTCGCCGCGATGGCCCACGACTCCTCGATCACGAGCTGGGAGTCGCGCGCGCGGCGGAGCCTGCCGCCGCGCAGCGCGGGCGAGATCGCGAACCCCATGACGAGGTAGCGCAGGTTCAGCAGCGCCCCGGCCAGGACCGCCATGAGCAGGCCGCCCCCACCGGCCATGACAGAGACGGTCGCGAACTGCGACGACCCCACGAACGTGAGCGACGACATCAGCACCGTGGCGGCGAAGGGGTATCCGGCTCCCTTGGCCAGCACGCCCAGCGAGACGCCGAAGGCGAAGACGGGGACGGCGAACGGGACGGCCGCCCGCGCCCCGCCCATCAGCGGCCTCGCCGCAGGGCTGACCTTCAAGACCGCACCAGCTTCGCGTAGGCGTCGGCGAGCGTCCGGGTGACCTCGCCCGGCCGGAAGGCGAGCGTCCGGGTGACCTCGCCCGGACGGGAGGCGGAAGCGTGGGTGAGGCCGCCGATCGACCGGACCGGCTGCACCTCGTACGCGGTCCCCGTGAGGAACACCTCCGAGGCCGACTCCAGCTCGCCGACCGGGATGTGGCGCTCGACGACGCGGATCCCGTAGGAGCGGGCGAGCCCGATGACCACCCTGCGGGTGATCCCGTCCAGGAAGCAGTCGGGTACGGGGGTGTGCAGCTCGCCGTCCACGACGAGGAAGAGGTTGGCGCCCGTGGCCTCGGTGAGGTGGCCGCGGTGGTCGAGCAGGAGCGCGTCCTGCGCCCCCGCCGCCTCGGCCTCGTTCCTGGCCAGGGTGCCGATGGCGTACTGGCCCGCCCCCTTGGCGCGGACCGGCGCGCACTCGGGCGGCGGCCGGCGCCACCGCGAGACGTGCAGCGAGATGCCGTCGAGCTTGGCGCCCGGCTCGAAGACCTCCGGCCACTCCCAGGCCGCGATGGCCACGTGGGCCGAGGTGCCCGGCGCGCCGATGCCCATCGTCTCGCTGCCGCGCCAGGCGACCGGCCGCAGGTAGCCGTCCACCATGCCGTTCCTGGCGGCCAGCTCCGACGCCGCCCGGTCCAGCTCCGGGACGGTGAACGGCAGCACGCAGCCGAGCTCGGCGGCCGAGGCGACCAGCCGCTCGGTGTGCTCGGTGAGCCGGAAGATCTTCGACCCGTACACCCGGATGCCCTCGAAGACGGAGCTGGCGTAGTGCAGGGCGTGGGTCAGCACGTGCAGGGTCGCGTCCTGCCAGCGGACGAACTCGCCGTCGAGCCAGATCACGCCCTCCCGATGAGCGAAGTCCCCCGTCATCGGCTCACCACCCTGCCCACGAGCCCGCCCACGAGCCCGCCCACGTGCCCGCTCACGAGAGCGTCGACGAGAGGCCTGTCGGCGTAGGCGTACCCGTCGAGCTCGTTCACCGCGCGGCCGTCGTCGCGGGGTGAGGCGTAGTAGATGCGGATCTCGTCGATGAGCCCGTCCTCGGTGAAGCGGTAGAGCTCCGCGCCGCGCAGCACCTTGCCGAGACCGGGCTTGAGCCCGGTCCATTCCGCGACGCCGATCCCCGCCTCGGTGTCGGCGAACACCTCCTGGACCGTCCAGGAGGAGCCGTTGGCGCGGACGTCCGCGCCCCAGCGCGCCAGCACCGCCTCGACTCCGTGGATCGGCGGCCCCATGCCGGCGGGCAGGTAGTGCACGGCGTCCGCGGTCAGGCAGCGCCTCAGTTTCTCCTCGCTCACCTCGTTGCACCCCTCGAAGTAGAGCCGAATCGCGGCGATCATGGCGTCGCGGTCCCGGAAGGCCATCCTGGGCATCTCCTTCACAGCTCGCCTGGAACGAAGGTCAGGGGCGGAACGCGGTCGATCTCGGCCCGCGACCGCAGCAGCACCCGCTGCTCCGCCGAGAACACGAAGCGGTCCCCGCCCTCCGGGTCCTCGGCGAGGAACTGCCGTACCAGCGCCTTCGCCTCGGCCTTGTACTCGTCCGGTGAGTTCACCCTGCGTTCCAGGTCCTCCATGACGTCCACGTACTTCTGGACCGCCTGGATGATCGCCGCGTGGGAGAACGTGCGGTGGTCGCCGGCGGTGCCGATCGCGCCGTGCTCGCGCAGCCACGAGTAGAGGAAGACGCCGGTGCCCGAGTCGAAGTTGCGCGTGGCGTCGTCCGCGAGGGGATAGCGGAAGATCCGCTCCAGCAGGATCATGTCGATCTGCTGCTCGGCGTGCGGGACTCCGCCTCCCGCGCACTGCAGGATGGTCTTCGCGTCGACCTTGGTCTCTTCGAGCAGGCCGACGAACCAGTTCATCTTCAGCGAGATGTTCTGGTCGAACGGCCAGCGGCCCTGGTAGTGGAAGTAGTCGTGCAGGTAGCCCCACGTGGCGCGGGCCTCGTAGCACTCGTCCGGGTCCAGCCCGTACGATCTCAGGTCGCCGGGCCGGCAGCCGAGCACGGAGACGGCGGCGGGAATCGCGTACGTCTCGTGGATCTTCCGGAACTTGCTGAAGAAGAACATCGCGTACGCCTGCGCGGTCACCCGGTCGCGGGCCGCGACGTTCTCCGGGAAGAAGACCAGGCAGTTGCCCTCGCGAACGCCCTTGCTCGCCGCGTGGAGCACCATGGACTGGCAGTTGTTCTTCGGATGCGGGAACTTCTCGCCCAGGTCGTGGAAGGTCACGGGTTCGCGCCGGCGGGCGAGGAAACACTCCATCCGGCGGCCGACCGGCGGCGTGGAGTTCGTCGTCTGCACGGGGGCGAGGAAGAGCGCGAGCTCGCCTTCCGCCGGGGAGCGCAGCGCGTCGCGCGAGCGGGCGAAGTCCGGCGGCTCCGACAGCCCCGCCTCGAGCCAGCCGGCGACGTCCAGCGCCAGCGCCTCGGCCTGATGCGGCAGGCCGAGGTCCAGGTAGACGGCGGTCGCCTCGTCCCTGATCCGGGTCAGCAGGCGCGTGTCGTCCTCGTCCGGCCCGGTGAGGCTTCCGTCGAGCTCCTGGCGGTCGCGGAAGGCGTCCACCAGCGGGATCACCCGCCGGCCGAGCACGCCGTTCAGCTCCGCTACGTCATCCGGTCTCATCCCCGTCCTCCCTGGCCGTCCGGCATCACCTGGTGCACCGTGAAGATCATCGGTACCGGCCCGAAGTCATGGATGATCTTCAGGTTCCGCTGCCTGGCCGCGACGATCGTGGTGATGCAGCCGTCGGCCAGGCCGTCGGCGCAGTCGATCGCGGCCTGGGCGTTGCTCAGCACGATGCGTTTGTCGGTCTCGTCGGGCACGAGGCTGGACGGAGCCTGGTGGGTGGCCACGATCTTCGGAGTCGTGGTCCCGCTGCTGGCCAGCACCATGTTGTGCGTCGGCATCAGAAAGCTGTCGATCATGTTCAGGGCGGCGAGGTTGGAGAAGACCAGGGTGTGCAGGTCCGGGTAGACCGCGCAGGCCAGCAGCGCGTGCGTGCCGGTTCGCGGGATCAGCGGGATCGCGCTCTCCAGGCTCGCGTGCAGCACCACCTCGCCGCCCCCTTGGGGGGTCAGCCATGCGTGCGCGGCCGCCTCCAGGTTGGTCCCGCTCGGACCGAGGGTGTGCACGTGGGTGATCGGCGTCCGAGCCGTCGTGTTCAGGGAATGCATCGCAAGGCTCCAGGTGTCAGGCTCGCCACGTCAGAACACGGCACCCGCGACGGACGCCCTCGCCCAGCTGTCGTGCTGCCGCAGCAGCTCCTCGTGCAGCCGGGGCTCGCTGTCGTACGCGCGCAACGCCAGGTGCTGCGGCAAGGCGTGCTTGACCAGGACGTCGGCCGCCGCCTTGCGCGCGTGCCAGCGGGCCATCGGCTCGGCCGGCGGCAGCAGCCTGGCGGGCACCTTCTGGCCGAGCAGGATCGTGTCCACCCCCGCCAGGCCGTAGAAGGTGGGCGAGGTCGCGTCGGCGAACCCGCGCGCGAGCGGGTCGCGCAGCCGCAGGGGCGCGCCGGAGGCGTACAGGTCGAGCAGGGGCTGCATGCCCGTGACGTCGGCGCCGGCCCGCACCTCCTTCCAGAAGGGCGTGTCCAGGCGGGTGTTGAACTTGTAGTGGATCGCCAGGAACCAGCGGATGGCGTCCCACCGGTCCGCCAGCGCCTGGTTGACCAGGTCGCGGGGGCACGGCTCGGACCAGGACGAGGGCATCAGGTTGACCAGCGCGATGATGCCCCACGTGATCATGAGCAGGCCGCTGGACTCCAGCGGCTCGACGAAGGCGTAGGAGTTGCCGATGCCCATGACGTTGCCGCGCCAGGCCTCGGCGTGCCTGCCCGAGCGGAAGCGTACGAACTTCGGCTCCGTCACGCCGGGGAAACGTTTGGCCAGCTCGTTCGCCGCGTCGTCGTCGGACAGCGCGGAGGAGGCGTAGACGTAGCCGAGGTGGTCGCTCTCCCGCGTGGGGATGGCCCAGCACCAGCCCGCGTTCATGGTCCGCGCCGTCGTGTACGGCTTCAGCCGCCCGCCGTGCTCGACGTTGCCCGTCACGGCCGAATCGGTGTAGAGGCTGCTGCCGTAGCTGTGGAACGGCGTCTCCAGCGCCTTGCCGAGCAGCAGCGAGCGGAAGCCGCTGCAGTCAACGTAGAGGTCGAAGTCGAGCTCCTGCCCATCGCCGGTGCGCAGCCTGGAGACCCACCCGCGCTCGTCCAGCTCGACGTCGGCGACCTGCGCGGCGAGGTGCCGCACCCCGCGCTCGGCCGCGAGCTTGGTGAGGAAGGCCACGAAGCGCCCGTTGTCGAGGTGGTAGGAGAAGGCCAGGTGGTTCATCAGCGACACGATCCGCCCGCCGACGTCGAAGACGGGCGTACGGCCCGCCGTCATCATCAGCGACTGCACCGTCGCGGCGTTGATGTCGCCCTGGGCGGCCAGCGAGCCGCGAATGCCGACGGAGTTGGTGTCCCAGTCGAACGGCGCGGCGAACCCGTCGGGGTCGGGCCCCCAGTCGAACTTGATGCCCAGCTTCCACGTCGGCCGGACCTCCCGGTACAGGTCCATGGGGTCGACGCCCAGGTAGTGGTGGAGAAAGGTGACCATCAGCGGCGTGGTCGACTCGCCGACGCCGATGATGGGCACCACCGGCGACTCGACCAGCGTGACCTCCAGCCACGGCCGCTTGGCCTTCAACGCGAGCGCGGTCAGGTAGCCGGCGGTCCCGCCGCCGATCACGCCCACCCGGCGCACGGCGGCGTCGTCCCCGGGCCGCGGCCGGCTGATCCCGGTCGCCAGGTGCTCGGCGCCGACGGCGAGCGGGCGCGGGGTCAGCGCGTCGCCATGGCCGAGCCACGCGCGTACCGCCGCGGCCTCCTCGGACGGCAGGCCGGCCGCGAGCGCCTCCAGGCTCGGGCTCGTCATCATGGGACTGCTCCTTTACTGATCATGGCGGAACGCCAGGACGAACGGATCCAGTCGACGAGGACGGCGATCTCGACGTGGCTCTGCCGGTTCGAGCCGCCCCTCTCGTGGGCCAGGCGGGTCTGCTCGGACCACTCCCGCCTGAGCAGGTCGAGGCTGTCCAGCAGGGGCGGCGGCAGCGGCCGTGGCCGCCCGGCGTGCCAGACGGGGTAGCCGTCCCACGAGCCGACCGGGAGGGGCGCGGCTCCGGACAGGGCGAGCAGCGCCTGGTGCGTCGGGCTCGCCGCGCGCGCGGCGGGCGGCCTGGCGGGCACGCAGATCACGGTCAGGTCGGTCGTCGCGCGTGCCCCGTCGCGGTACTCCCGCAGGTAGTGCTCCAGCAGCAGGCGGCGGTCGAGCGCGTCCAGCGGGGAGCCGACCTCCCGCAGCCCCGCCGCCCACGGCTCGGCCAGCACGCCGGGCGGCACGGTCAGCCCCGCCTCGTGCAGCACCGAGACGAACACCGGTCCCGCCACCCGCAGGTCCTCGTGGCGGAAGGCGAGCGCGAAGTGCAGCGGCGCGGGCACCTCGCGGCCGTCCAGGCGCAACGCGTGGCTGATCACCCGCAGGTGCAGGTCGTCGATCCCGCCGGCCTGGGCCAGGCGCCGCATCCGGCCGGCGAGCCGCCGGGTCATCAGGTGCCTGTTGACGTTCGGCGGCAGCGGGGGCGGCCGCCGCGCGACGGCGGCCGGGTGGTAGGCGCCGGGCGGCCGCTCGGCGCCCAGCGACTCCACCGCGGCCGGGTCCCGCAGGGACACCTCGCGGACGAGGACCCCGGTCACGGAATCTCGGGCGGGTAGGGGACGGAGTCGAACCGGACGTCCATCTCGTCCGGGCCCACGCCGCGCCACTGCCGGAAGAGCCGCCGCCGCACCCTCGGCTCCAGCGGCGGGTTGACCGTCTCCGGCTTCGGCTGGGCCACCGACTGGGCCGCCCAGCCGAGCCCGATCATCGGGTCGATCGACGTCCACGCCCTGGCGTCCACGTCGAGCAACGTCATGGCCCTGGCGATGGCGTGCCACAGGTGCCAGTTCACCGCCGGCTCGCCGTTCGGGCCGGTGTTCATCATGTGGACCTTGCCGCCGTCCGGCATCCGCGGGTCGTAGCAGGTGCCCTCGCCGAGGTAGTAGAAGCCCTCGTCGAGCCGGCTGTGGCGGTAGTAGCGGTGCAGCACGCCCAGCTGCAGGCCGGACAGCAGCGCCAGCGCGTCGCGGGCGGGGGCGAGCCGCTCGACGAACTTGTCCGGGTAGGTGCCGTACTGCCTGCTGCCCCGGTAGAGGTAGAGCACGCCCTCGATGGAGCCGCCGGCGACCGCGCCGACGGCCTGGTAGGCGGCGACGACCTCGGGGGAGGGCTGCAGGTAGAAGTCCTGCTCGTAGACGTACCACAGCTCGTTGGCGCGCCGGTCGCCGTGCATGCCGGGGACCGGCGGCAGGTGGTGGCCCAGCGTCCCGGCCTGGTCGTCGTCCGCGCGGGCCGGCTGGACGGCGAGCGCGCCGGCTCCGACGGCGGCGCCGGCGACCAGCGCCGCCCGCAGGGCCTGGCGGCGGTTGATCTGCGTCATGGGTGCCTCACTTCTCTGGCCAGGGCGAGCAACAGGTGCTCGGGGGAGTTGAAGCCGGCCTCCTCCGCCCAGGTGGCGAGGTCGGTGTCGATCGACAGCCCGCGCTCGCGCGCCAGGGCGGTGGGGTCGGCGCTGAACAGCAGCTCTTCTTCGATCTCCGCGGCCTCGCCGGCCTCGGCGGCGGCGCGGGCCCACGGCTCGTACTCGTCGTCCCAGCGCAGCCGGTCGATGACGAGCCGGGTGCTGCGCTCGACGTGACGGGAGTAGAGCAGCCACCGCCACAGCAGGCGGCGGCGCGCCGCGCCGGCGGCCAGGTCGCGGAACCCGTCGTGGTCGAGGTGGTTGCGCCGCAGCCACGCGGCGAAGGAGTCGTCGGACGTGTGGCCGTGCCTGATCCGCCAGCGCTCGATCTCCCTGCCGACGTCCTCCTCGGCGGGCTCGATGCGCAGCAGGTCGGCCAGGACCAGTACCAGGCCCCGGTCCAGCGCGGCGGCGTTGGCGGTGGCGGCGTCGCGGTGCCACAGCTGCGCGGCGTCGGCGATGTCGGCCAGCGCGACCTCGCGCCCGTCCACGCGCACCCGGCGCTCGCGGTCGTGCAGCGTGTCCAGCCCGGCGGTGCGGAACACCGGCTCGCCCGGCGGCCTGGGCGGCGGGGGATCGGCGGCGAACGCGGCGAGCACGTCGAGCAGGGCACGGGCGTCGTCCGCCTTGGCGTCCACCGGGTGCTCCCGCCAGAAGGCGTCGAGCGCCGCCACCTCGGCCGGGCCCGCCCCCGAGGCCCGCAGCCGGTCCAGCACCGCCCGCCGGCAGCGGTCGGGGTAGTAGAGCGCCTTGGCCTCCCGCTCGGCCAGTTCGCACAGGCTCTCGGGCAGTCCGGCCGCGCGGGCGGCCAGCAGCGTGGCGCGGATGTTGACCATCGGCTCCGACAGCGGCACGTAGCGGCCGTCGTCGTGGCTGTAGCGCAGCGCCACCTCGTCGTCGTCGGTCAGGCGGCCGCAGGCGTACTGCTCGAAGACCGTGCCGACGCCGACCATCCCGTACCGTTCGAGCTCCGCCGCGCGCAGCGCGCCCATGCTGGAGGCGCCGAAGACGTGCACCCCCCGCTCCAGCGCGAGCAGGATCTCCTTGTGCCACACGGATCGGGCCTGGTGGAACTCCCCGTCGATCAGCCCGATGGCGGCCGGCGGGTCGTCCAGCAGGGACACCAGGTCGGCCTGGCGCGCGGGCGGCAGGTACGTGGCGCCGGGCAGCAGCCGGCGCGCCTCGTCCAGAGGCAGGCTGGGCCCGAGGAAGACCGCGACGCTCATGCCGCTCTCCTGGCCCTGCGCCCCGGCGCGTAGTTCTCCATGCGGTAGCCCTCCAGGCCGGGCACGACCACCTTGACCACCGAGACGGGGAAGTGCGGCGTGCTCAGGTCGACGGCCACCACGCGCTCCAGGCCGGCCGCGCGCAGCCGGGCGAGCAGCGTCCTGATGTCCTCCTCGAACGTCGCGCCGGACCGCGAGAGCGGGTCGGGCCGCACGGTGCGCAGGTCGCCGGCGCCGTCCTGCCACTCCCGCCAGCGCTCCATGCTGACGCGCCTGGCCAGGTCGCGGTGGCGGTAGATGTCGTCGCGGGACCCGGCGATGATGACCGTCCTGGCCTGCGCCGCCTCGGTGATGGCCCGCGACAGGGCGATCTCGGGGTCGAGATGCGCGCCGTAGCCGGTGAACGTGCCGGAGATCAGGCCGCTCTCGTCGACGACGTGCGCCATGTAGACCGGAACCCCGGTGTCGAGGGTGCAGTCGAAGACGATGGCCCTGGCCTTGGCCGCGGCCAGCCGGTCGAGCAGCGGGACGACCGAGGGGAAGGCGACGGCGTCGAGGTCGAACAGCGGCGGCGGGGTCCCGTTGCGCCAGCGCTCGGTGTGGCAGGTGACCGCGTCCCGCTCGATCACCTCCAGCAGCCCGGACAGCAGCGCTTCCGCCAGGGTGTTGCCCGAGGCCAGGCCGTTGGAGGTGACCTGGAAGGAGAACAGGTCGAAGACGCGGGCGTGCCGGTTGCCCATGTGGATCATGGAGACCGGCAGCGCCACCTCGGCCGCGCCGGCCAGGTCCCAGCCCCACGTCCACAGGTAGGGCCAGTCGTGCGGGAACGGGGCCGACCTGGCGAGCGGCAGGTCGGCCGCGTCCGGCACCAGGTGCTCCGCGCGCATCTCGGCGTAGGAGCGCCTGACGGTGCGCGGCGACCACTCCACCTCGGCGTGGTGCAGCTCGATCGACTCCATCGCGCCGGAGACCAGCGCGGCCGCCGTCGTGAGCCCCTTGCCCGAGCTCACGCTGAGCACCCGGCCGTTGGGGCGCACCGCGAGCGTGACCGGGATGCCGAGGCTGTCCAGGCCGGTGATGTCGGCCAGCCTGGTGATCCCCGCGCGCGGCAGGTACGTCCTGATGCGGGCGAGCGTCTCCTCGGGTGGAACGGTCCGCTGAGTGCCGTCCGAGTAACCCTTCGCGGTCTCCCCGGAGAGCACCGACGCCAGTTCCGTGGGGGACATCGCTGCGGGCGGCGGTGACGTGCGGTCCGTCATGGACGTGGCTCCGGCGGCAGGACGGCCGCGCCGAGCATGCGCCCCGCCCACGCGGGCGGCACGCCGGTGGCCAGGGTGAGCATCGCCAGGGCGGCCCCGAGATCGCCTTCGAGGAAGGAGTGGTCGCGGTGGAAGCCGCCCCGCACCAGGTAGTGCAGCGGGCCGTCGGCGCGCTGCTGGTGGATGTAGCCCGACCAGTGGTGGACGAAGTCGGCCGCCTCGGGCGGCTCCCACTCCGCGCGCGCCGCGCAGCCGAACCACACCAGCCCCGCCGCGCCGTGGCACAGGCAGGCGTCCATCACCTTGGCCCGCTCCGGCGGCCGGGTGAGCGCGGCCCGCGCCACCGCCCGCGCCTCGGCGGCGACCTCGGCCGACCCGGTGGCGCGGGCGGCGACGGCCAGGGCCATGGCCGTCCCCGGGTCGCCGTAGCACCAGGCGCTGCGCGAGGGCTCGTACCGGCTCTCGACCGAGTGCGGGTAGACGGTGCCCTCCAGCGGCCGGCGGTGGTGCATCAGCCAGCCGAGCGCGGAGCGCAGCAGCTCCTCGCCGCGCTGGGCGGACGGCAGCCCGCTCATGGCGAGCGAGGCCAGGAAGGACACCAGCCCGGCGCTGCCGTGCGCCACCCCCAGGTCGCGGTGCCCGACGACCTCGGGCCGGGTGCGCAGCCTCGCCTCGTACGGCGCGAGCCGGACGAACAGGCCGTGCTCGTCGTGCTCCGCCCGGCTCTCGACGACCGTGACGAGCTGCGCGGTCATCTTCTCCCGCACGGCGGGATCGGGATGGGACAGCGCGTAGACGCCGAGCCCCAGCAGGCCGCTGGGCAGGTCCACGTCATGGTCGTCGGGGAAGTTGGTGATCCAGTCGAGGATCATGCCGTCGAACCTGTCGAGGCCCTTGAGCTGCATGCCGGTGTACCGGGACAGCTGGAAGGCGGTCCAGCCCACCTGGGCGACCCCGCCGAACAGCCACGGCTCCACCCCTCGGAAGCCGCTCAGCAGGTCGAGCGCCTCAAAGAAATGATCACGCGCGGAAAAATCCTCGCCAATGGCCCGTTCGAACTCGAGCGCGGCCAGCGAAAGGTCCAGCAGCAGCACGATGTTGGGCGTTTCCTGAATACCCGTCCGGGCGTCCGCGTAAATCAATCGAGCTAATTCCAGGTCGCGCAAGGTTTTCCCCTCTCAGGCAATGCACGGGATCGGGCACAACACTCGCCATTGATGGGAAGGGGGAGTGTGATGTCAAGAGAGCGATGCTGAAATGCCTGGTCAGATGCGGTCTCGTGTCTCGCCGGCGGGACGTGGCGGGCACGGGGAGGCGAAACTCGCGATAGTCCGGGGCTATTGCCCGATCCGGTTGCCTGGCTTAAAGTCCTCGACTGTGCGGCCGAGCCGGCCGCGCCAATCCAGAAGCAGAGGAGGTGAAATCAAGATGGCCAAGGCTGAAATGATGGGCGACGTTCTCGACCTTTCCGTGGACCTGGAGGTCTTCTCCACGCCGAACGGTGGCGAGCAGGGCGTTCTCACGTCCGTCCAGGAGCCGGTGGCGGGTGGCTGGACCACCTCCACCACCTGCTGGACCTGCCCCTGGACGTGTGACTACTGCAACACCTCGGAATGCACCTGCTAGTCAGGCCGCACCAGTCGGGCGGTGTCGCGACCGTGACGCGACACCGCCCGCGCTTTAGGAGGCCCCCGTGGCACTGAAGGTCCCCGGAGCCAGACGTTCGGCTCCTGCCAACATTATCGACGCTCTGCGGCTCAGCCGGGAGGCCAGTCCTGGCCTGTTCTGGCTCGTGGTCGTCGCGTTACCGGCGGCCGAGGGGTTGCTCGCGCTCTCGCTGCTGGCCGTCTTCCGCGGCGGCGCCGATGCCTTTCTGAGCAACTCGTCAGTGCCCGGGGAGACGGTGGAACGCATCATCCCGTGGCTGGGCGTCGCCATCGTGCTCACGCTGTTCATGATCTTCATGGCGAACAGCAGGCACACCGTCCAGGAACTGCTCCTGGACCGGGTGCGGCAGTTCAGCGCCCGCCGCATGCACCGGGCGATCGCCATGCTGGAGCTCGTCGACTTCGACGACTCCCAGGTGCACGACCGCATCAGCAGGGCGGAGGCCACGGCCGACTTCAAGCCGCGCCAGGTGGTGCGCGGCATCACCGCGCTGATCGCCAGCGGTTTCCAGATCGTGGTGTTCACCGGGATGCTCGTCTTCCTGCAGCCCCTGCTCCTGCCCATGATGGCGCTGGCCGCCGCACCCGTGCTGCTGGTCTCGTCCAAGCTGGCGGGCCAGCAGTTCGGGTTCTTCCACGCGGTGACCCCGCTGGAACGGCGGCGCCGCTACGTCGGCTGGCTGATGACCTCCCGCGAGCCGGCCGCCGAGGTGCGCTCGTTCGGCCTCATGCGGGACTTCGCCAGGCGCTACGACGAGCTGACCGACGAGCGCTACGCCGAGCTGCGCCGCATGGTGCGCGGGCAGTGGCGCAACCTGCTGGTCAGCCAGGTCTCGTTCGGCCTGGTGCTGACCGCGGCCGTCGGCCTGCTCGGCTGGTTCTTCGCCAGCGGCCGCATGGACGTGCCGACGCTGCTGACGACGGTCGTGGCGCTGAGCAGGCTGGTCAGCGCGGTCGGCGGGCTGGGCGGCCCGATGGCCGAGCTGTCGGAGGCCGGGCTCTTCCTCGGCGACCAGGCCGCCTTCTACGACCAGCTCAAGCGGGCCGAAGAGCTGGAGCGCGGCCGCGCGCTGCCCGAGCGCCTGCGCGAGCTGCGCGTACGCGACCTCACCTTCCGCTACCCGGGCGCCGAACGCGACGCGCTCGCGGGCGTGGACATGACGATCGGCGCCGGACAGCTCGTCGCCTTCGTCGGGCCCAACGGCTCGGGGAAGACCACCATGGCCAAGATCCTGTCCTTCCTCTACCGGCCGGGCGACGGCACGGTGAGCTGGAACGGCCAGGACATCGCCGGCCTGGACCACAAGGCGCTGCGCGACCACGTCACCGCGGTCTTCCAGGACCACATGACCTACCACTTCAGCATCGAGGAGAACGTCTCGCTCGGCGACCTCGCGCGTGCCGGCGACCACGCGGCCGTCACGGGGGCGATCGAGGCGGCGGGCGCCGCGGAGATGGTGGCCAGGCTGCCCGCCGGGGCCGCCACCGAGCTGGGCCCCGAGTTCGGCGACGGCACGTCGCTGTCGGGCGGGGAGAGCCAGCGCCTGGCACTGGCCAGGGCGCTCTTCAGGGACCGCGAGCTGGTCATCCTGGACGAGCCGACCTCGGCGCTCGACCCGGTGGCCGACCACGCGCTGCTGCGCGACCTGCGCGGGCTGCTGCGCGGCAGGACCGCCGTCGTCATCTCCCACCGCTTCTCCAACGTACGGCACGCCGACCAGATCTTTGTCTTCGACGGAGGGAGAATCGTGGAGCAGGGATCCCACGAGAGCCTGATGCTCGCCCGCGGCCTCTACGCCGAGATGTACTCGCTCCAGGCCGACGCGTTCGCCGAGGAGCCGGCGTGAGGCCGCCGCTCGGGCTCATCGAGTACCTGGACCTGGCGGGCATGGCCGCCGCCAGGCCGATCCAGCGCGTGGCCTTCGAGGCGGCCCTGCTGGCCGACGACCTCGGCTACCGCCGCGTCTGGGTGCCCGAGCACCACGGCGTCGGCTCGCCCAGCCGCAGCCCGCTGCACACGGTCGCCGTGCTCGGCAGCCACACCAGCGGCATCCGCGTGGGCACGGCGGTCACGCTGCTGCGCCTGCGCGATCTCTACCTGACCGCCGAGGACCTGTTCACCGTCGCCGGCTTCTGCGGCGACCGGCTGGACGTCGGGCTGGGCAGGGGCACCGTGGGGCCCAACTCCGATCTGCTGCGCCACCTGCTCAAGGACGACGACGCGCTCGACAGGGACGTGCGCGAGCTGGCCCGCATCCTGCGCGACGGCTGCGAGCTGGTGGAGCCGCTCGGCTCGCCGTACGAGCTGTGGCTGCACGGCACGAGCGGGCGGTCGGCGGTGATGGCCGCCGAGCTGGGCGCCTCCTACTGCCACGCGCTGTTCCTCAAGCCCGATCTCGACGTGTGCCTGCGGGCCATGGACGACTACCGCTCCGGCTCCTCGCCGGGCACGACGGCCGTGGCGCTGGCCGTGGCCGCCAACACCGACCCTGCCAGGGCACTGGCGGACGCGCGCAGGCAGCCGTTCGCCGTGACCGCCGGGTCGCCGGAGGACTGCGCGGCCACCGTGCTGAACGCCCTGCGCATGTCGGGCGCCGACGAGGTCGTCATCGCCGAGACGTCGAGCGATCCCGACGACCATTTCAGGGCGTTGAAGGAGATCCACGCGATCGTGTCCGCGGCCACCACCGGGCAGGCGGTGGCCACGGCCGGGCTGGAGCGCTGAGATGGCCCACGAGTTCGGGATGTTGCGCGTGGCGCTGCTCAGCGTGGAGGAGGCGGGCGCGCTGGTCGCCGGGAACGGCGACGACCCGCTGGTGACCATGGCCGTGGACCTGGCGTGGGGTTCGCCGGGGACGGGCACCAGTGACCCCGCCGACCGGCCGCGCGACACCATGCTGCGCTACATCACCCGCATGGGCGGCAGGGCCACCCCGTACGGGCTGTTCGCGGGCACCGCCCACGCCCGCGTCGGGGCGGAGCGGAAGCTGGAGATCGCGGGCAAGGATCAGCACAGCGCGCAGGTCAGGCTGGACTTCGAGGTGCTGCAGCGCATCGTGCTCGAGGCGATGATGGCCGCGGGGCTGGAAGGCTGGCCCATCAGGCGCAACCGCACGCTGCGCAGGAGCGCGGGCGGGCTGCGCTACACCAAGTCGGGCGACAGCACCTCCGACGTGGTGACGCTGCGGGCCACTCCCGCCATCGAGGCCGTGCTGGGCGCGGTCGGCGACAAGAGCGTACGGGCGGGCGAGCTGCTCGACGGGCTGGAGGCGCACTTCGCCGGCACCTCCCGCGAGGCGCTGCGCGACTTCGTCGGCAAGCTCGTCGACGGCGACGTGCTGCACCGGGCCATCGACCTCATCAGGCCGGGCGACGAGCCCGCCGCGCTCGCGCTGTCGATCCTCGACGGCATGGGCGACCAGGAGTCGGCCGACGTGCTCGCCGGGCTCTCGGCCGAGGCGTGCGGCGAACGGCCGCTCGACACCGGCCTCATCGGCAGGCTCAACACCGCGTGGGAGCGGGCGGCCGAGCGCATGCCGGCGCTGCGTGACTTCCCGCAGAACCGCCGCTTCCACCTCGATCTCGACATCGCCACCCGCGAGGCCACGCTCGACCGGGCCACCGTCACCGACCTCACCGACGCCGTACGGCGGCTGCAGCTCGTCTTCCCCGACAACGAGTACCTGCCGATGTTCCGCGCCGCGTTCCGCAAGCGGTACGAGGACACGGAGGCGCCCCTGCTCGACGTGCTCGACCTGGAGAACGGCGTGCTCTGGTCCGCCGAGCGCGAGTCGTCGCGGCTGGCGGAGTCGGCGCGGATCCAGCGTCCGCACGGGCACGGCGGCTCCGAGGTGCCCGTCGAGGTCTACAAGGTGCTCAACCGGTGGATCAACGGCGAGCGCGTGGTCGACCTGAGCGACCTGCCGATGGCGCCCGCCTGCTCGGCCCGCGGCCTGCTCGCCGCGCTGCTCGACGACTTCGAGGGCCGCTACCACAGCATGCTGCGGGCCGGTTACCAGCGCAGCTCGATGGCGCTGATCAGCCGGTTCGCCTTCGGCCGCGAGGACAGGACGGCCGACCTGCACGCCTGGGCGGAGCCGTACCAGGACGGCGGCGAGGCGCCCATCCACGCCGAGCTCGTCTACTCGCCGGGCATCAGGATCAGCAACGTGCTGATCAGGCCCAAGCTGCTGGAGGACGAGATCGCGCTGTCGGGCGCGGGCACCGGCTCCCTGTCGCTCGACCGGCTGCGCGTCCGCCTCGAAGGTGACGCCATCCGGCTGCGCGACTCGGTGACGGGCCGCGACGTCGTCGTGGAGATGAACGCCGCGCACAACGTCGCCGCCAGCGGCATGGACCCCATCTACAGCTTCCTCGGCATGCTCGTCTCGCCCGGCGCGATCGGCTGGTCGTGGGGGGCGCTGCAACGGCTGTCCCACCTGCCCAGGGTGACCTGCGGCAAGGTGGTGGTCTCGCCGGAGACGTGGACGGTCGGCGGGGCCGACCTGTCCAGGGCGCTGGCCTCGCCCCGGCCGGGCGAGCAGCTCCGCCGCCTGCTCGACGGCTTCGGCGAGCGCAGGTGGGTCGGCGTCGGCGACGACGACCGCGTCCTGGCGGTGGACCTCGACTCCGCCGAGTCGGTGCGGGTCTGCCTCACCCGGTACGCGCGCGACGCCAAGGTGGCGCTGACCGAGATGCCGCACGTGGAGAGCCCCGCCTCGCGCGGGCCGTCGGGACGGCACGTCACCGAGCTGGTGGTGCCGCTGCGGCCCGGCACGCCGTACCGCAGGGCGGCCCGCGCGGCCGCGCCCCACGACCCGCGGGCCGGCAGGTCGTGGGTCTACTTCAAGTACTACTGCGGCTCCTCGGCCGCCGACGCGGTCATCGCCGAGGCGCACGCGCTGTCGGCGCGGCTCAGGCAGGCCGGCGCCGTCACCGACTGGTTCTTCGTCAGGTACCACGAGGAGGGCTTCCACGTCCGCGTCCGCATGCGGCCGGCCGGCGCGGAGCACCGGGCGGCGGTCATCTCCGCCATGGACGGCCTCGCCACCGCGCTGCGGGAGCGCGGCCTGGTGGTCAGGTCCGTGATGGACGACTACGTGCCCGAGGTCACCCGGTACGGCGGAGCCGCCTGCCTGCCGGCGGCCGAGGCGCTGTTCACCGCGGACAGCGACGCCGTCGCCGGCCACGCGGCCGCGGCGCCCGACGAGAGCGAGCGGCTCTACCAGCTCGTGGCCGACATGCTGTCCTGGTCGCGGACCCTGTTCGGCGACGACGGGACCGCGCACGACTTCCTGCGCTGGCGGCAGAGCGGGCTGGTGCTCTCCTTCGAGAAGACGGGCAACCCGCAGGGCGTCTTCTTCCGCAACCACCGAGCCCGGCTCGACGCGTACCTGGCGGAGGCCACCTTCGATCCCGTCCTGCGGGAGCGGCTGGCCGCGTTCGGGGACGCGCTCGCGGCGGCGGCACCGGAGCGGTCCGCGCTGTTCGCGGTGGCCAGCTCCACCCTCCACATGCACTGCAACAGGCTGCTGGCCGTGGACTCCCGTCGGCTGGAGTTCCTGGCCTGCGAGCTGGCCATGCGCAAGCTCCGCGAGTACCTGGCTCGCGGGCGGACAGGGGAGCCGAGATGAAGATCCAGCCGGCCGTGCAGGAGCTGGACGGGGGCGAGTTCAGGACGTTCATGAGCTCGTTCCCGACCGGGGTCGCGGTGGTCACGACGCTGGACGCGGCGGGCAAACCCCTCGGGTTCACCTGCTCGTCGCTGTGCAGCCTGTCGCTGGCGCCGCCCCTCCTGCTGGTGTGCGTCAACAGGGCCAGCGGAACGCTCGGCGCGCTGCGCGCGCACGGCGCCTTCGCGGTCAACCTGCTGGGCGAGAGCGGCAGGCAGGTGGCCGAGATCTTCGCCACGCCCCGCTCCGAACGGTTCGACGCCGTGCCGTGGCATCCGACGGGGCCGTGGTCGCTCCCGTGGTTGCGGGAGCACGCGCACGCCGTGGCGGAGTGCGAGCTGCGGGAGATCCACCCGGGCGGCGACCACGTCATCGTGGTCGGCGCGGTGACGGGAGTACGGCTCGGCGACGGGCGGGCCACGCCATTGTTGAGAGGGCTCAGCCGTTACTCCGTCTGGCCCGGCTGACGGACTCCTTATCCGAGTCCTGGGACGATCACCGATGCCCCGTCCCCCATCGAAGGAGACCCTTTTCATGAGCAGCACAATGGCTATTTCGGCCACCGGTCTGGTGAAACGTTACGGCGTGGGGGACGCGTCCGTCACGGCGCTCGCCCGCGTCGACGTCGAGCTGGGCAAGGGTGCGTTCACCGTGGTCATGGGGCCTTCCGGATCGGGCAAATCCTCGTTGCTGCATTGCCTGGCGGGGCTGGACCACGTCGATGAGGGGACAATCCGGCTGGGCGATATCGAGCTCACCGCGTTATCCGACAAAGAGCTCAGCGTGGTCCGCAGAAAAAGAATCGGATTCGTTTTCCAGTCGTTCAACCTGATGCCCACGCTCACCGCCGAGCAGAATATCCTGCTGCCCTTCGACCTCGACGGCGCGGCACCGGACCGCGACTGGTTCGACCTCGTCGTCGACCGCCTCGGCCTGCGCGACAGGCTCGGGCACCGGCCCAGCCAGCTGTCCGGCGGACAGCAGCAGCGGGTCGCGTGCGCCCGCGCCCTGCTCACCAAGCCCGACGTGATCTTCGCCGACGAGCCCACCGGCAACCTCGACACCCGCTCGGGCGCCGAGGTGCTGACGTTCCTGCGCGAGTCGGTCGACTCCCTCGGCCAGACGGTCGTCATGGTCACCCACGACCCGATCGCGGCCGCCCACGCCGACCGGGCGCTGTTCCTGGTCGACGGCGCCGTCGTCGCCGACCTGCCGGACCCCACCGTCGAGGTGCTCGTCGACGCGCTGAGGAAGCTGGAGACCGCCTGATGCTGAGGCTGGCCTGGGCCAACGTCGTCGTCCGCAGGTCGCGCCTGGCGATGTCGGCGCTCGGCGTCGCGCTGGCCGTGGCGTTCGTCTGCGGCACCTTCATCGTGACCGACACCATGCGCACCGCGCTGATCGACAGCCTGAGCCAGAGCCCGTCGCAGCTCAGCGCGGCCGTGATGCGGCTCGGCCAGGCCCGCACCGTCCCCCGCGAGCTGGTGGACCGGGTACGCGCCGTCCCCGGAGTGGCCGTGGCGGAAGGCGACCTCTACGGCGCGATGACCGTCCTCGGCCCCGACGGCCGCCGCCTGTCGGCCGAGGGGGACAGGGGCGTGCTCGCCGGCATCCCCGCCGACGAGCGGCTGAGCCCGGTACGGCTGGTCGCGGGCCGCGCGGCGAGCGCCAGGAACGAGGTGGTGCTCGACCAGATCACCGCGCGCGCCCACGGGCTGGCCATCGGCTCCACCGTCAGCCTGCCCGACCCCGCCGGCGGCACCGACCCCTACGTGATCTCCGGGCTGGTCCAGCCGGGGCCGAAGCTGGCCAAGTACGGCACGACGGCCATCGTCGGCATGCCGTACGAGCGGGCGGCCGTGGTGCTCAACGCGGTGGCCGTCGGCCGCATCGACGTGCTCGCCCAGCCGGGCGTCACCCCCGAGGAGCTGGTCACGCGGCTGCGCGCCGCGCTCGGATCCGGTTACGGCGTGCTGACCGGCGAGGAGGTGCGCAGGATGGAGGCCAACGAGGCGCTGAGCGCGCTGGACGCCTTCATCTCCAGCCTCGTCATCTTCGCCCTCATCTCCGTCCTGATCTCCGGCTTCGTCGTCTACAACACCTTCTCCATCCTCGTCGTCCAGCGCTTCAGGGAGACGGCGCTGCTGCGGTGCGTCGGAGCCACCAGGCGGCAGGTGCTGCGCACCGCGCTGGCCGAGTCGGCCCTGGTGGGGCTGTTCGCGTCGGCGGCGGGGCTGGCGATCGGCGTCGGCCTGGCCCACGCGGCGATGGGGACGGTCATCGACATGGCCGACGGCATCGACCTGGCGGGCACGGCGCTGGACATCCGTCCCGGCACGCTGGTCCTCGCGGTGCTGACCGGGCTCGGCATGACGCTGGTGGCCGCCGCGATCCCCGCGCTGCGGGCCGGACGGGTGCTGCCCGTCGCCGCCCTGCGCGAGGCGCACGCCGCGCCCGCCTCCGGGCGGCGCAGGCGCTCGGCCGTGCTGGCCGTCGTCGCCGGCGTCGCCGGGCTGGCCCTGGCGGGCTACGGCGTGGCCATCGCGGACACCGGCGACGACAGCCAGACCGAGCTGGTGTTCACCGGAGCGGGAGCCGCGCTGGTGCTGGTCGCCGTGCTCGCCGCCGGGCCGCGCTACCTCCCGCCGCTGGCCGGGGCGATCGGCCGCGGCGCGCGCCGGCTGACCGGCACGCCAGGACGGCTCGCGGTCGAGAACATCAGGCGCAACCCGTCCAGGTCGGCCACGACCACCGCCGCGCTGATCATCGGACTCACCCTGGTGACGCTGGTCAGCGTGCTCACCTCGTCGATGGCGGCCTCCATCGAGGCCGGCTACGCCAAGCACTCCCCCTTCGACTACACGCTGGTGGCCGAGGGCGGCAACGCGCCCATCCCCCCGAAGGTGCAGTCGGCACTGGAGAGCAGCCCCCAGGTCGGCGGGCTGGTGCCCATCCGCCAGGGCGGGGTCCGGGCCGACATCGTCGTCAAGGGCGAGCTGCTGCGGCCGCAGGGCGTGCACCCGAAGGTCGCCGAGCTGGCGCCGGGCGCCGTGACCCGCGGGACGCTGGCCGGGTTCGGCCCGGGGAGCATCGCGCTGGAGCGCAAGCTGGCCGAGCGCATGCGCATCGACGTCGGTGACGTGCTCGACGTGCGCGCCGACGCCACGGGGATCGCGATGGAGCTGCGCGTCGTCGCGCTGCTCGACGGGCTGTCGCCGATCGGCCCGGTGGCCATGGCCGAGCCCGACTTCGTGCGGATCGCGCCGGACAAGCCGGTCTCCGTGCTGCTGCTGCGCGGCGCGAACGGCGTCGCCGAGCCCCGGCTGCGCGCGGCCGTGGACGCCGCCGTCGCCGGATACCCGTCGGTGGCGGCGCTGAGCAGGGTTGTGGCGGCCAGGCAGTGGAACACCTCGGTCGAGACCCTGCGCACGCTGCTGCTGGCCCTGCTCGGGCTGTCCGTGGTGATCGCGTTCTTCAGCCTGGCCAACACGATGTCGCTGTCGGTCGCCGAGCGGCGCGGCGAGTTCGGGCTCCTGCGGGCGCTCGGCATGACGCGCGACCAGCTGCGCAGGACCCTGACGGCCGAGAGCGTGGTGATGTCCATGCTCGGCGTGGGGGTGGGCATCGTGCTCGGAATCGTCTGCGGCTGGGCGCTGTCGCGCTCGCTGGCCATCGTCTCCGAGGCCAGGTTCGCGGTCTCCGGGGCGTTCGTCGCGGCGTTCGCCGCCCTCGGCGTCCTGGTCGGGATGGCGGCCGGGGTGCTGCCCGCGCGCCGCAGCGCCACCGCGCCGATCGTGGAGTCCCTGCGGAAGGAGTGAGGCCGCGATGCCGACGGGCCCCGAGTTCGGGATGTTGCGGGTCGCGCTGCTCAGCGTGGCGGAGGCGGAGCGGCTGGTGGCCGCCGGGAACGTCGAGGACCCGCTCGTGACCACCTGCATCAGGTTCGCCGCCAGCCCGCAACTCCTGGAACGCGCCTCTGCCGAGGAGCGGGCCGGGAACGCGGTCCTGCGGTACGTCAGCAGGATGGGCGGGCGGGCCACCCCCTACGGCCTGTTCGCCGGCACCGCCTGCGCCACCGTGGGCGACGAGCGGCGGATCGAGCTGGACCGGAGGTCACGCCATCACGTGCGCGTGCGCGTCGACTTCGGCGTCCTCGACCTCCTGGTCCACGAGGCCGTGCGGGAGTCCGACAGGAGGGCGTGGCCGCTCAGGCGGAACCCGACGCTGCGCCGCGCCGGGGACGGCCTGCGGTTCGCCCAGGCGGGCGGGGCCGGCGCCGACGTGGTGACCGTTCGCGAGGTCCCCGCGATCACGGCGCTGCTGGAGGTGCTCGGTGACGGGGTGGCGTCGGCGGAGGAGCTGGCCGACGCGCTCGCCGCCCGGATGCCGGCCGCGTCCCCGGAGGCGCTGCACACGTTCGTGGCCCGGCTCGTGGACGGCGGGATCCTGCACCGGGCCACCGGGCTGATCGGGCCGGGCACCGAGCCCGCCGCCCTCGCCTCGGCCGTGCTCGGCCGGGTCGGCGACCGCGCGCGGGCCGGGGCGGTCACCGCCCTGTCCGCGGACGTCTGCGGCGACCACCCGCTGGACCCCGGGCTGGGCGACCGGCTGAACAAGGGCTGGGAGGCCGCCACGCGCGACGTGCCCGCGCTGCGCGACCTTGAGGAGAACCGGCGCTTCCAGCTCGACCTCGGGATCGCCACCACGTCGGCGTCCGTCGACCGGGCGACGGTGGACGAGCTGGACGGCGCGCTGCGCAGGCTGGAGCTGATGTTCCCGGCCGCCGACCCCCTGGCCGGCGTGCGCGAGACGTTCCGCGGCCGGTACGGCGACGCCGAGGTGCCCCTGCTGGAAGCCCTCGACCTGGAGAACGGCATCCTGCCGGGCGCCGACCGCTACGCGTCCCGGCTGGCACGCATGGCGGGCGTCGAATCCTCTGGCCCAGGGGAGCCCCCCGCGCCGTCCCCTGTCCAGTTCGAGGCGCTGCGCGACTGGCTGAAGGAGGGGCGTCCGGTGGACCTGGCGGGCTACCCGGCGGCGGCGCGCGGCAGCGTGTCGGCGGTGCACGCCGCGCTGCTGGACGAGCGCGAGGGCGGGTACCGCAGCCTCCTGATGGCCGGGTACCGCAGGACGTCGACCGCCGTGCTCAGCCGGTTCGCCCTGGGCGACGACGAGCTGACCGCACGGATGCGGGCCTGGGTCGCCGACGACGATCCCGGCGCGCCGATCCACGCCGAGCTGGTGTACGCACCCGGCGGCCGGGTGGGCAACCAGCTCCTGCGCCCGCGCCTGTTCGAGGAGCAGATCTCGCTGACCGGCGCCGCCGGCGGCTCCTTGCGGCTGGACCGGCTGCTCGTCGGCCTGGACGGGGACACCTGGCGGCTGCGTGACCGGGTCTCCGGCCGCGAGGTGATCGTGGAGCTGAGCTCGGCGCACAACGTGCTCGGCCACGGCCTGGACCCGATCTACCGGTTCCTGGCCGCGGTCGTCTCGCCGGGGAGCCTCGCCTGGCGGTGGGGGCCGTTCCTGGAGCTGCCCCACCTGCCGCGGGTGACCTGCGGCAGGACCATCGTCTCGGCCGAGCGCTGGCGGCTGACCGGTGGCGAGGTGGAGGCCGTCCTGGGCGCGGCCGAGCCGGACGCCGTGCTGCGCGGGGCGTTGCCGGGCCTCGGCGAGCGCCGATGGGTCGGGGTGGGCGAGTCGGACCAGCTCCTGCCGGTCGACACCTGGTCGGCGCGGTCGATCCGGGCCTGCCTGGCCGCCGGGGACAGCGTGACGGTCGTGGAGCTGCCGCAGGTGGAACGGCCCGCGGCGACCGGCCCTGATGGCCGGCACGTCAGCGAGGTCGTGGTGCCGTTGCGCGCCAGGCGGACGCCGCTCCGCCGCCCTGGCCCCGTCGCCGTCCACGATCCCTCGGCGGGCTCGTCCTGGGTGTACGTCAGGTACTACGCGGGGCCCGCGGCGGCCGACGCCGTGGTGGGCCGGGCGGCGCGGGCCGTCGGCGGGCTGATGGACCGGAAGGTGGCGGCGGGCTGGTACTTCACCCGCGACGACGACCGCGGGCAGCACGTGGGGATCAGGGTACGGCCGGAGGGCGAGGGACGGCGTGACACGGTCCTGGCCGCTCTGGCGGGGCTGGGGCGGGAGCTGCGAGCCGAGGGCCTGGTCACCCGGGTGATGTCGGACGATCACGTGCCCGAGGTCGCCCGCTTCGGCGGGCCCGCCTGCCTGGCGCGGGCGGAGGAGCTCTTCCACGCGGACAGCGCGGCCGTGGCCCGGTTCCTGGCCACGTCGCCGGGAGAGGAGGCGCGCCTGTACGAAGCGGTGTCGACGGCCCTTGCCTGGTGCTCGCTCTGGTTCGGCGGCCATGAGGACCGGCACGGTTTCCTGCGGGAGCGGCAGGCGGGCCTCGGACTGTCGGGCGCCTCGCCGGACAACAGGATCGGCAGGTTCCACCGGGAGCATCGGGCGGCGCTGGACGCGTACCTGGCGGGAGCGGTTCCCGATCCGCGTCCCCTGGAGGCGCTCGGATCCTTTCGCGAGGCGGTGCAGGCGCAGCGCGACATTCTGGGAGCGGTGCTGCGCCTGCATTTCAACAGGCTCTTCAGATTCGACGCCGGGAGGCTCGAATTCCTGGCGTACGAGCTGGCCGTCCGCAAGCTTCGCGAGCTGATGGCGCGAGAGCGCTGTTCATCCCCGTCCCCGTCCCCGTGAATTTCAGTGACAGCGACCCTGCTGCCCGGCCAGCACGCCCCCGTAATGGCCGGCCGGTCGTCCCGCGCCGGGTATGTGCATGGAGGTGACCCGGAGTTCGAGCTCGGGATTGCCGCGCAGCATCCATTCGTGGCAGAGCCGCAGCTCGTAACTGGGTGCGATGCCGAGCTCGGCGGCGAGCGCCCGCTGCGTTTCCTCGAAAACCCTGAACGCGTCGGCCTGGCGGCCGCTGCGGCACAAAATGATCATTTGCATGATGCGCAGGTGCTCGTTCAGCGGATGCTGGTGCACCAGCGCGGTGACGTCGTTGAGGGCTTCCACGCGGCGCCCCAGTTCGAGCAGGAGCAGCAGGCGCTCCTGCATGGCGATGAGCCGTAGTTCGGCGAGCCTGGTCCGCTCCACCTCGGCGAACGGGCCGGGCGCGCCCAGCAGGGCGGTGCCCCGCCACATCGACAGGCTGCGGTCGTAGCCGGCCAGGGCCGTCCGGGCGTCGTGGCCGCGCCGGCCCTGCCTGGCCTGGGCCAGCAGGTCCTCGAAGCGCCAGGCGTCCAGGCCGCCGGGTGACAGGTCCAGCACGTAGCCGGACCGGTTGCTGGTCAGCGGCTGCGACCAGCCGTCGGGGGAGCGGCGCGGGGTGAGCCGCCTGCGCAGGTTGGCCACGTAGGTGTGCAGGCTGCTCCTGGCGGTGGCGGGCGGGCGGTCGCCCCAGATCGCGTCGATCAGCTCGTCCCTGGAGATCACCTCACCCAGTCGCATCGACAGAACGGCCAGCAGCGCGCGTTGCTTGGGAGGGCCTGGATTGAACTCCTTCCTGTCATGCCAGATCACGATGGAACCGAGCAAGCCGATATGAGGCGTGCTCAATTCTGGTCCTTCTCGGTTGGGTGCGAATCCGGTTTCCGGTGCATAGTGGACCACATTCTTGATCGTTGTGCATGCCTGTCTTCCTGTCAATGGAGACAGTGGAAAGCGATTGTTATTCAGAATCTAACCTACTGGTTCAGTCGGGAATCGTATGGCAGGCACCCCTCACGAGCTGGCCATAGGTGTTATATGTGGCGCTCGTATGGCGTCTCTTTGCGGCCGTTGCGCAGGCTGTGAACCGGCAGACAATTGCCGTGACTGGGGGCGGTATGGGGCCGATGAAAATGTCCACCTTGAATAACGGTCCACGGCGCGACGGGCTCACGATCGACGGTGTGGTGCAAACCAGGAGAACGTCACTGACGCTTCCCAAGAAAATGTCGATCGAGGCCTGGAAGAAGGTAGGCCAGCAGATCTGGCGCATCTCCGACTCCTCGACCTGGTGGCTCGGCGACTGGCTGGTCTACGGGCAGCGCCGCTTCCCCGACAGGTACCAGCGGGCCATCGAGGAGACCTCGCTCGACTACCAGACCCTGCGCAACTACGCGTGGGTGGCCAGGAAGTTCAGCCCCGGGCGCCGGCGCGCGTCGCTCAGCCTCCAGCACCACGCCGAGGTCGCGGCGCTGCCGGAACCCCTCCAGGACGAATGGCTCGACCGGGCCCAGGAGCTGGGCTGGTCGCGCAACCGCCTGCGCGCCCACATCAGGGAGACAGCCGAGCGTCAGCTCGCCGAGCTCGCCGCCGAGGTCCAGGTGCGGATCGAGATCAGCGCGGAGCAGCGTACCCGCTGGGAGAGCGCGGCGGGCCGGGCCAGGCACGACCTCGGCGACTGGATCGTGGCCATGCTCAACAGGGCCGCCGTGCAGTGCCATGCCGACTGATCGCACCCGGGCGGCGGCATGATCTCCGGGAGGTTCGCCGCGGTGGCGCCCAGCGCCCCCTCCTTCGACGAGGCGTGCGAGTCGATCGCCAGGGAGCCGGGCGCCATCAGGTCGATCTTCCCGGCCGCGGCCCGCCGCTGGGGCGGAGGGCCGTCGCTGTTCGAGGGCTGGGGCGTCGAGGACGTGACCCGCGTGCTGCTCGTGGCCGCGCTCCCGCTCACCGGCGACGACCTGGCGGCGGAGGTGGAGGCCCTGTACCGGGCGGGCGGCGCCGACGAGAAGCGGGCCGTGCTGCTGGCGCTGGCGCTGCTCGGCGACGAGCTGGGGGACCGCGCGCTCGCCCTGGTCCTCGACGCGCTCGGGACCGACGAGCCACACCTGGTCACCGCGGCGCTCGGGGCCTACGCCGCACGATGGCTGCCGCCCGGCGCCGACCCCCGGGCGAGGCCACCGTGCCCGCCCGCCGGGACGGCACCCGGCTTCGACGACGACCGACGGCCATGAGCCTCGTACGTGCGGGCGCAACGCCCGGGAAGGAGAGCCGGATGCGCGTCATCGCGTGGGCCGCGGGCGGGATCGCCGTGCTGGCCGTGGCGGCGTTCGCCGTCGCCAGGAGCGCGGCCGAGCCGTCACTGGGCGAGCGGGTCTACGACTACGCCGGCGGGCAGCACCTCGAAGGCGAGATCGCCTACCGGGAGACCCCGCCGGTCGGCGGCCCGCACAACCCCGTCTGGCAGAACTGCGGCATCTACGACCAGCCCATCGGCGACGAGCACGGGGTGCACACGCTGGAGCACGGGGCGGTCTGGATCACCTACCGGCCGGGGCTGCCCCCGGCCGAGCTGGAGCTGCTGAAGAAGCTGGCAGCCAGGGACTACCTGCTGCTGAGCCCGTACCCCGGCCTGCCGGCCGAGGTCGTGGTCAGCTCGTGGAACCGCCAGCTGGTCCTGGACGGTGCCGCGGACAAGCGGCTGCCCGAGTTCATCCGCAGGTTCACGATGAACCCGGAGCTCGCGCCCGAGCCGGGCGCGCCGTGCACTCAGGGGACGGGAGAGCCCTCCTCGGCGTAGTCGCGGCAGCGATCGCGGATGAACTGGCGGATCGTGCCGAGGCCGGGCGGCGTGTCGAAGGAGCGCCAGACCAGCAGGATCTGGCGTGACAGGCCCGGCTCCGCCAGCCTCCTGATCACGATCTCCGAGGAGTGGCCGGTGGGCAGCGACATCGTGGGCACGAGCGCCAGCGCCGAGCCCGACACCGCCAGCGACGTGGCCATCGCGTAGTTGCCGGTCTCCAGCGCGATCTTCGGCGGGCCCATCCCCTCCGCCGCGAAGTACGTCTCCAGCGCCTCCCGGTTGGCGAACCCGCGCGGCCCCGTCACCAGCGGCCAGCGGGCCAGCTCGCGCGGCGCGAGCGGGCCGGGCTCCCTGGCGGCCTCGTGGTCGGCGGACATCACCGCGTACAGGGCCTCCACCAGCACCGTCTCCGACTCCAGGGACGGCGGCAGCTCGCTGACCGGGCCGTGCTCGTAGACGTGGGTCAGCAGCACGTCGATCTCGCCGTTGATGAGCGCCGTGTCGCCCGTGGGCGGCTCGTACTCGTGGATGCTGGTGTGGATGTTCGGATAGTTGCGGCGGAACCTCAGCACCGCCTGCGGTAACAGGTGGACTCCCGCGGTGGTGAAACTGCCGATGCGGATCCTGCCCTCGGTCAGCCCGGCCACCTCGGCGAGCGCGCTGCGGGCCTCGTCCAGGATGTGCATCACCTGCCGCGCGTAGACGAGCAGGGTCTGCCCCGCCTGGGTCAACTCGACGCCACGACTGGATCGCACGAGCAGGACCATGCCCACGTCACGCTCGAGTTTCGCCAGGTGCTGGGACAGCGCCGGAGGCGTGTACCCGAGGCGAGCCGCCGCCTTCGAGATAGATCCCGTCTCGGAGACAGCGATGAGCGTGGCGAGCCGATTGAGATCCTGCATAAACCCTCCTTATAGGGCGTCGCAAGGGATTGTAAGTACTGCTCGGAGCCTTTCGCCAGCCATGCTTAACCTGTCATTGCGATAATCAAGCCGTCGCGCAACTGCCCCCGGGCATCAATTCCGCGCGCCGCCTCCAAAGGGCCAACATCTTGCGGAGAACGATGCAGAAACAGCTATATCTTTCCGACACCTACCTGCTCGACGTCGTCACACAGATTGTGGACGCCGACAGGTCCGCCCCGTGGGTGACCCTGAACGACAACATCTTCCACCCGCAGGGCGGCGGCCAACCCAGTGACCAGGGTACGGTCGACGGCGTCAACGCGCGGCCCCGCCGGGCCGGAGATTCCGTCGTGGTGCTCGACCTCGACTGCGCTCCCGAGGACGCGCCGCGCGTCGGCGACATGGTCACCGTGTCCATCGACCCCGGCCTGCGCAGGCTGCACGCCGCCCTCCACACGGCCGGTCATCTCATCGACGCGCTGGCCAGGCGGTTCGGCCTGTGTCACGTCGGCAACAGCCACTTCCCCGGCCAGGCGCGGGTCGAGTACCTGCTGGATGGCCGCGAGGTGGCCAAGGAGGGCCTGGCGGAGTTCCTGGAGGAGGGCATCGCGGCGGCGATCCGCGAGGAGCTGCCCGTCACCAGCTCCAGCCACGAGGGCCAGCGCGCGGTCACGATCAGGGGCCTGGGCACCGACCTGTGCGGCGGCACCCACGTGCCGCACCTCGGGATGCTGGCCGAGGTCACGATCCGCTCCATCAAGGCCAAGTCCGGCCGCCTGCGCATCGGCTACGACGCCGCGCACACGAGGACATGATCGGAGGCTCCCATGGACCCGGACCTTGATCTGGACCCCAGCCTGGACCCCGGCCTGGACCCGGACGCCGCGGCGCTGCTGCGGCGGATCGCGGCCGCGGGCGCGCCGCCGCCGCACGCGGGCACCCCCGAGCAGGCCAGGCAGGCGCACTGCCGCTCGGCGCCCGCACTCGCCGGCCCCGGCGAGCCGGTCGCCGAGGTCGATGACACCACGGTGTCCGGGGTGCCGGTACGCCTCTACCGCCCGGCGGGCGCCCGGGGCGTCACGCTCTACCTGCACGGCGGCGGCTGGGTCCTGGGCACGCTCGACACCTACGACACGCTCTGCCGCGCGCTGGCCAACCGCTCGGGAACGACCGTGATCTCGGTCGCCTACACCCTCGCCCCCGGCGCGCGGCACCCCACGCAGCTGCGGCAGGCCCGCTCCTGCCTCGCCTGGGCCGTGCGCGAGCAGGCCGGGGGAGAGCCGGTGGCGGTGGCGGGGGACAGCTCGGGCGCCCATCTCGCAACCCTGCTCGCCCAGTCGGAGCCGGAGTCGGTCCGCGCGCAGGCGCTGATCTACCCGGTCATCGACCCCCTGCTGAACAGGGAGTCGGCGCTGACGTACGCCAAGGGCTACTACCTGGAGACCGAGACCCTGCGCTGGTTCTGGGACCAGTACCTGCCCGCCGACCCCAGCGCGGCGGGGGAGCCGGTCAGCCCGCTGGACGGGCCGCTGGAGCGTACGCCGCCCACCCTGCTGCTCACCGCCGGATTCGACCCGCTGCGCAGTGAGGCCGAGGAGTACGCGGCGCGCCTGGAGTCGCTCGGCGTGCCCGTCGAGCGCGCGCATTTCCCCGGGCAGATTCACGGGTTCGCCCGCTTCACCGGCGTCATCGGCCAGGCGGCCGACGCCCTGCGCACGGTCGGTGACTTTCTCCGCCGCACCGCCGGTTAACAAGTCTTTCGCGTCCGAAAAGAAATCGCTGTTACCGGGCGCCGGCCGCGGCGTGCGATTCTTCAGGGCACCGGAATAATCATGAAGGCGGTATCATTTTGAATTTCGACGACGGAGTGCACGCGGCGGTCGAGGAAACGGCCGCCGAGATTCTGGGCCCGTGGCTGCCCCAGGTCCGCGCGGTCACCCGGCGCGCGCCGTGGGACACGGTCCTGGCCGAGCCCGTCGAGCTGGCCGTGGGCGACCTGCTGGAGCTGGCCACGCAGGACCCCGCCGCCGGAGGCTCCTGGGAGCTGGTGCTGAGGACCTACCGCGCCTACCGGGCCGTCCTCGTCTACCGCCTCGCGCACGCCCTGCTGGAGCACGGCGGGCGGGAGGGCCCGGCCGAGACGCTGGCCAGGCGCCTGTCGGAGCAGGCCAAGGTGGAGACGGGCGTCGAGCTGCACCCGGCGGCGCGGATCGGGCCCAGGTTCATGGTCGATCACGGGTACGGGACCGTGGTGGGGGAGACCGCGGTCCTCGGCAGCGACTGCTACCTGCTGCAGGGCGTGGTGCTGGGCTCCATCAAGATCCACAACAATCCGTCGAGCAAGCGGCACCCGACGCTGGGCGACCGCGTGGGCGTCGGGGCGTTCGCCAGCATCCTGGGGCCGGTCGTGATCGGCGACGACGTCCTGATCGGCGCGCACGCGTTCATCAAGCACGACGTGCCCGACGGCGCCTGCGTCAGCGTGCTGCACCAGTACCAGGTGGTCACCGGCTCGGCGGAGGTCGCGGTCAGCGGCGTGGAGCCGGCGGGCGTCGGCCGCTTCCTCGTGCACGGCGCGGGCCTGCACGATCCCGAGTTACGCGTCGAGCAGCTCACCCGGGACCGCTCGGCGCAGGCCGCGGTCCTGGAACGGGCCAGCGAGCGGCTGCTGGTCGAGCTGCCCGAGACCGTGGCCGCGGCGGAGACGCGGCTGCGGCTGAGCGGGCCGGGCGGCTCCAGCGTGACCGTCGCCCTGCCCAGGGCCCGGCTGGCCCGCGACGCAGGGGGGCGCCATGTCTGAGCCGCTGCGCTCCCGCCCCTGGGTGGCGATCGTGGGGCTGTACGTGGTGGTCTGCCTGATCTGGGGGACGACCTGGCTGGGCATCAAGTTCGCGGTGACGGACCTGCCGCCGCTGCTGGCCGCCGGGCTGCGCTTCCTGATCGCGACCCCGATCCTGCTCGGGCTGTGCTGGTTCCGGCGGGTGCCCGTGCTGTTCACGCGGGCGCACCTGGGCTTCGCCGCGTTCGTCACCCTGTGCTACTTCGCCATCCCGTACCTGCTGCTGAACGTCGGCGAGCAGTACGTCTCCTCCGGCCTGACCGCGATCTGCTTCTCCACGGTGACGATCCTGATCGTCGTGCTCAGCGTGCCCATGCTCGGCACGCGGCTGACGGCCGGGCAGGTCGTCGGCGTGGTCGTGGCGTTCTCCGCGCTCGTGCTGCTGGTCCTGCGGATCCAGGACGTGTCGGTGACCAACGGCTGGGGCGTGGTGACGATCCTGGGCGCCGCCTTCATGCACTCCTACGCCTACCTCTACATCAAGAAGCACGGCGGCCAGGTGCACGTGCTGACGCTGAACACGCTGCCGCTGGCCGCGGCGGGGGTGATGCTCACGATCGCCGGCCTGCTGACCGACTCAGGAGCGAGCGCCGGCTTCACCACCAGGGCCGTGCTGGCCACCCTCTACCTGGGGCTGGTGGCCTCGGCGCTGGGCTTCCTCGGCTACTTCTGGCTGCTGCAGCGGCTGAGCGCGGTGACGATGTCGTTCATCTTCGTGATCTTCCCCGTGGTGGCGATGTTGTTCTCCGCCGCGGTCGAGCAGACGGTGTTCACCCCGCTCGACATCCTGCTCATGTTCCTCATCCTGGGCGCCTTCGCCTGGACCCAGCTCTCCCCGCGCCTGGGGGCACGGCGCGCGGCGCCGGAGGAGCCGCCGACCCCGGCGCAGCTCCGGCAGCTGTACGCGGCCGCCGAGCGGGCCTACCCGGCCGAGTGCTGCGGCTTCGTGCGCCGCTCCGGGGTTCGCGAGTGCGTCAACGTCATCGACGAGCAGCAGTCCGTCTCCGACAGGACGGCCACGACCGGTTACGTCTTCAGCCCCGCCGACCTGCTCGAACTGTCGCGCTCCTTCGACGGCGACGACCCGGTCGTGCTCATCTACCACTCGCACCCGGACGCCGGCGCGTACTTCAGCGACGAGGACCAGCGCCACGCCGTCTTCGACGGCCTCCCCGTCTACCCCGTCGACCACCTCGTCATCGACGTCACCGCCGAGCGCGCCAAGGGCGCCCGCCGCTTCCGCTTCAGCGAGGCGGAGGGCCGCTACGTCGAGAGCGGCGCGTACGGCGAGCCGCGCCCCAGGCAGGCGCAGAGCGTGGCGGACAGGCTGGGGGATCGGTGACCCGCGCGATCGGCGACTCCGTGCTCGACGTCATCGGCTCGACCCCGATGGTGCGGCTGGCCCGCCTGACCCGCGACCTGGACAGGGACGTCTACATCAAGCTGGAGCTGCTCAACCCGGGCGGCAGCCACAAGGTGCGCATCGCGCTCAACATGGTGCTGGAGGCCGAGCGGGAGGGCCTGCTCACCAGGGGATCAGGCCAGACGATCATCGAGCCGACCGGCGGGAACACCGGCACCGGCCTGGCCATGGCCGCCGCCGTCCTCGGCTACCGGCTGGTCCTCGTGGTGCCCGACAACTACAGCCCGACCAAGCAGGCGATGTTGCGCGCGTACGGGGCCGAGGTGCTGCTCGCCGATCACCGCCTGGGCGGCAACGCGCACGGCGAGCGGGCCATGGAGCTGCTGTTCGAGAACCCTGACTGGGTCCTGCTCAACCAGCAGGCCAACCCGGCGAACCCGCAGATCCACGACAGGGCCACCGCGCTGGAGATCTACCGCGACTTCGGCGGCGAGGTGCCCGACGCGATGGTCGCCGGCGTCGGGACCGGCGGCCACCTCACCGGCGTCGGCCGGACGCTGCGCGCCTTCCGCGAGGACCTGCGCATCACCGCTGTCGTGCCGCGCGACTGCTCCCTGCTGAAGAACCGCTTCGTGATCCACCACCTCCAGGGGCTGGCGGTCGGGCTGGTGCCCGCCGTCCTCCAGGTCGAGCTCATCGACGACGAGATCGAGGTGGATTACGACGACGCCGTGGCCATGATGGCGCGACTCATGCGGACCGAGGGGCTCGCCGTCGGCCTCTCCTCGGCGGCGAACGTGGTGGCCGCGCTCGAATGCGCGCGCCGGCTGCCGGCCGGCTCCAGGATCCTCACCTTCGCCTACGACTCAGCCCACGACTACCTGAACGTCTTCGCCGGCGAAGACGCCTGACCTTCGAGAAGGAGACCCCCATGGCCGTCCCAGGACGACAGGCTCCCACGGACCTGGCCGCCACCGAGCTGTTCGCCGTCGACGCCTACCGCAGGTCGTTCGAGAGCGAGGTGGCCGAGGTCGACCCGGAACAGAACCGGGTCAGGCTGGCCAGAACCGCCTTCTACCCGGGAGGCGGCGGCCAGCCGCACGATCTCGGCCTGCTGAGCTGGGACGGCGGCAAGGCGGAGGTCGTCAGGGTCAAACGCGAAGGCGCGCGCATCTGGCACTGGCTGGAGACGGCCGAGCTGCCCCAGGCCGGCGTGGAGCTGCTCGGCGAGCTCGACTGGGAGCGCCGCCACCTGCTGATGCGCACCCACACCGCCCTGCACGTGCTCTGCGGCGTCATCTGGAAGGAGTTCGAGATCCCCGTGACCGGCGGCAACATGGAGCCGGGCCGCGGCCGCCTGGACTTCCCGCTGCCCTCGCTCTCGCAGGACCTCGGCGAGCGCATCGAGCGGAGGATGAACGAGGAGATCCAGGCGGCCAGGGAGGTCATGGTCGAGTTCGTCGGCAGGGCAGAGGCCGACCTGGACCCGGCCCTGATCCGCACCGCCGCCAACCTCATCCCCGCCGAGATCGATCCGCTGCGGGTCATCGACATCGTCGGCGTCGACAGGCAGGCGGACGGCGGGACCCACGTGGCGGACACCTCGATGGTGGGTGCGGTCGCCGTGGTCGGCATGGAGTCCAAGGGCAAGGAGAACAAGCGCATCAGGATCGAGGTGCGCGACGCGTAGCCGCACCACGGATCCGCCCGATCGAACGAATCGGGCGGATCAGGCGGCGTGAGGTCGCCTTCGCCGGCCTTGCGCGGCCTGGGCTGGAGGCGGCCTCAGGGCGGCTCAGACGGCTTGGGCGGAGGTCCGGTTGACGGCGCTGGCGACGGCCAGCACGGCCGCGCGGGCCGGGTCGGCCGCCAGGCCCACGCCCCACAGGGTCTCCCCGCCGACGACGCACTCGGCGTACACCGCGGTGTCCTCGCCGACCACCTGCTCCTCCAGGTGCGAGGTCCGTACGGCCAGCCCGCCCGCCGCCAGCGAGGCGGCGAAGGCGGCGGCGACGTCCGGCCCGCTGCCGCTGACCCGCAGCTCGCCGCCGTCCAGCGAGACCAGCGCCGTGACCTCGACGGGCCCGCCGGCCGCCGGCCGGGACGTGTGCTCGGCGACGGTCAGCCTGGACCCCGGCCGCAGGTACTCCGACCCGAACAGCTCCCAGATCCGCTCGGTGTCCACCTCCGCGCTGTGCGACTCGCTGTAGCGCTGGACGGTCCGCGCGAACTCCACCTGCAGCCGCCGCGGCAGCGCCAGGCCGCTGCGCGACTGCAGCAGGTAGGCGGTCCCACCCTTGCCCGACTGGCTGTTCACCCGGATCACCGCCTCGTACGTGCGCCCCACGTCCGCCGGGTCGATCGGCAGGTACGGCACCGCCCACGGCACCTGACGCGGGCTGCGCCCGAGCCTGGCCGCCTCCCGCTCCATGGACTCGAACCCCTTCTTGATCGCGTCCTGGTGCGACCCCGAGAAGGCGGTGTAGACCAGGTCCCCCGCGTACGGGTGGCGCGGATGCACCGGGATGCGCGTGCACTCCTCGGCGACCTGCCTGATCGCGCCGAGGTCGGAGAGGTCGAGCATGGGGTCGATGCCCTGGGCGAACAGGTTCATGCCCAGCGTCACGAGGCACACGTTCCCGGTGCGCTCGCCGTTGCCGAACAGGCAGCCCTCGACGCGGTCGGCGCCCGCCATCACGGCCAGCTCGGCCGCCGCGATCCCGGAGCCCCGGTCGTTGTGGGGGTGCACGGAGAGGCAGACCGACTCGCGGTGACTGAGGTTGCGGTGCATCCACTCGATCTGGTCGGCGAAGACGTTCGGCGGGGCGCACTCCACGGTGGCGGGCAGGTTGACGATGATCGGCCGGTCGGGGGCGGGCTGCCAGACCGTCATGACGGCCTCGCAGATCTCCAGGGCGAAGTCCGGCTCGGTGGAGGAGAAGGACTCCGCCGTGTACTCGAACGACACCACGCCGCCCCGGTGGTCCTCGGCGAGCTTGGTACACAACCGGGTGCCGCTCACGGCCAGGTCGATCGCCCCCGCCCGGTCGATGTCGAACACCACGCGGCGCTGCAGGGGCGAGGTCGAGTTGTACAGGTGCACGATGGCCTGCCGCGCCCCGTCCACGGCCTCGAAGGTGCGCTCGATGAGCTCGGCGCGGGCCTGCGTGATGACCTGGATGGTGACGTCGTCCGGCACGAGGTCGAGCTCGACCAGCTCGCGGACGAAGTCGAAGTCGATCTGGCTCGCCGCCGGGAAGCCCACCTCGATCTGCTTGAAGCCCATCCGGCAGAGCAGGGCGAACATCTTGTGCTTGCGCGGCAGGTCCATGGGCTCGGCCAGTGCCTGGTTGCCGTCCCGCAGGTCCACCGAGCACCACAGCGGGGCCCGGACGATCGGCCTGTCCGGCCAGGTCCTGTCGGGCAGCTCGAGTGCGGGCGCGGCGGAGTACCGGTGGAATGGCATGCCGCTGCCCCGCTGAATCGGTGCGGACCAGCGCAACTCATGATCAGACATGCGGTCCCCTCGTAACGCAGTATCTAGTCTGCTCGGTCCCAGATGGGAGCCAGATCTCTCGCGACCTTGATGTCGTCGTTCGACGTCCCGGCGGCGACCATGGGCCAGACGAGGGCGTCCTCGCTGACCACGAAGTCGATGACGACAGGCGCGTCGCTGAACGCCTCCGCCTTTCTCACCACGGCCTCCACGTCCTCGGCGCGATCGCAGCGCAGCCCGGCGCAGCCGTGCGCCTCGGCGTAGGCCACGAGGTCGGGAACCCGCGTGGAGTCCAGGTGACTGCCGTGGAACCGGCGGCTGTAGAACAGGTCCTGCAGCTGCCTGACCATGCCGAGACCCCCGTTGTTGATCACGGCCACCTTGATGGGGATCCGCTCGCGCGCGCAGGTGGCCAGCTCCCTGCCCGTCATCTGGAAGCACCCGTCACCGTCGATCACCCAGACCTGGCGGCCGGGACGGGCCAGGCTCGCCCCCATCGCGGCCGGGATCGCGAACCCCATCGTGCCCAGGCCGCCGGAGTTGATGAACGTGCGCGGGTGCTCGTAGGAGACGAACTGCGCGGCCCACATCTGGTGCTGCCCGACCCCGGCGACGTAGCAGGCCTCCGGACCGACGAGCCGGCCGAGGGTCTGGACGACGTACTGCGGGCTGAGCGAGCCGTCCTCGGGTGCGCTGTAGCCGAGCGGGTACGTGCGCTGCAACGCGCGCAGCCGCGCCCACCACGGGTCCAGCCGCTCGCGGTCGCCGCCGTCCCGGGCGAGCAGGCCGAGCAGCCCGGTGATGGTGGTCCCGCAGTCGCCGGGCAGCGCCACGTCCGCCTTGACGATCTTGGAGATCTCGCTCTCGTCGATGTCGGCATGGACGATCCTGGCCAGCGGCGCGAACGACGACGCCTGGCCGGTGACCCTGTCGTCGAAGCGGGCCCCCAGCGCCACGACCAGGTCGGCCTGCTGGAGCGCGCCGACGGCGGCGACGGAGCCGTGCATGCCCGGCATCCCGAGGTTCTGCGGGTGGGAGCCGGGGAACGAGCCCAGCGCCATCAGCGTGGTCACCACCGGCGCGCCGGTCAGCTCGGCCAGGGCGCGGAGCCCGGCGGTGGCCCCGGCCAGCTGCACGCCGCCGCCGACGTACAGCACCGGGCGGCGGCTCTCCCTGATCAGCCGCGCGGCCGCGTCGAGCGCCTCGGGCGGCGGCGCCGCCGAGGCCGGCGCCCGGTGGGCGGGCCACTCGACGTCGCCGTACCCGGTGAGGGCGGCGCGGGCGATCTCGACGACCACCGGCCCCGGCCGGCCCGCCGTGGCGAGCCTGAACGCCTCGGCGATCGTGACCGACAGCTCCGACACCTCGGTGACCGTGAACGCGTGCTTGATCCCCGACATGGCCAGCTCCGCCAGCGAGATGTCGGCCAGCCGCTCGTCGGCCCGGCCGTACTGGTCGAGCACGATGGCCACCAGCGGGGTCGAGTCCTTGTAGGCGTTGATCACCGGGGTCACCAGGCTGGTCGCGCCGGGGCCCGCGGCCACGACGCAGACGCCGGCCTCGCCCGTCGCCATGGCGTAGCCCTCGGCCGCGTGGCCCGCCCCCTGCTCGTGGCAGGCGCGCACGTGGCGCACCCGGGTCCCCGAGTAGGACGCGAGCTCGTCCGTGCACGGCCCGTGGAAGACGGTGGACACCCCGCAGATCTCCAGGGCCGAGATGAGGATGTCCACCCCCTGGGACGCTCGCATGCTCAGGACCAGACGACGAGCGGGCCGGCACCGGTGAGGCCGACGAAGAACGACAGCGTGATGCGCCGTCCACCCGTGCACGGGGTGACCAGGTGGTAGTTGCGCGGGTCGAACATGATCGCGTCGCCGACGTCCGGATTCACCGACACCGAGGGCTCGCTCTCGGTCAGGTAGGTCGCGTAGCCGTACCCGTCCCGGTGCGCCTCGTCGCTCGGCTTCCACCCGCGGCGGAACACCACGGCCTCGCCGCCGCCGTCGGGCTTGGACAGGTGGCAGTTGAACGCGAGCTGGGCCACGGGGATCTGGTCCAGGCCCGTCGGGCATTCACGGGCGATCTCGTCGAAGTGCATCAGGGCGCTGTTGTTGATCTCCCTGATCATCCCCGCGTACATCGGCCTGCCCCCGGACGTGGCCCGCTGGACCCGGTTGCCCCAGGCGGCGGAGAGCCGGTCCATGGCGGTCCCCAGCGGGTCCTCGCCGTCGAGCAGGGTGGCCCTGGCCTTGGCGTCACGCTCCGCGTTGTCGAAGTAGGCGTCGCCGAGCTCGCCGGTCTTGTAGAAGTCGTAGGCGGCGGGACCGAGCTTGGCGATCGGCGGCGTGAAGGCGTAGCTGCCCATCTCGGCCGCGTTGACGCCGTCGACGATGGCGGTGCACTCGGCCGTGGTGAAGAAGTTCTTGATCTGGAGCGCGCCGACGACCCCCGCGGCGAGCCTGACGAGATGATCGTGCGTCAGCTCCTCGACGACCTCGGCGTCGAAGAGCGTGTAGACAGAGGTCGCCGCGACGGAGTCGTCGTATGTGTATTGCGACTTAACTGCGACCATCGAAATGTTCACCCCCAGGTATGCGTTAAAAGCATTTGGAGTATTGCATCGCAAAATTCAGTAGGGGTAGGAAGAAATCGTTAAGGGGTCGTGTTCGACCTCTTTGGGTCGGCGAACGTGTGGAGTTTATGTGGCGGTCGCGCTGATGCTGGTCGTGGGGGGCAATCAGGTACCGGACATCGCACGGGGGATCGTTTGTCACACTCGGAGACGTCGGCGACCTGCCGAAACTTACCTGACCATGCCGGCGGGCGGGCACCGCTGGGCCGGTCCGTACTCGCCAGACCCACCTCGCTGAGCCTCGCGGAAGAGGTCACGCTCGATGAATGGAAGCACGTCGGGCAACAAATATTCTTAATATCCGACTCGTCGGCGTGGTGGCTCGGGGACTGGCTCAACTATGGCCGTGATCGTTATCCCGATCGTTATCGCAGGGCGTTGGCGGAGACCGCGCTCGACTATCAGACATTGCGGAACTACGCCTGGGTCGCCGGGCGGTTCAGCCACCAGCGCAGGCGCGCGGCGCTCAGCTTCCAGCACCACGCGGAGGTCGCCTCGCTGCCCGAGGGAGAGCAGGAACGGTGGCTGGACGAGGCGGAGCGGCGGGGATGGACGCGCAACCGCCTGCGCGCCATGATCAGGCCCGTCCAGGGCCGCTCCCTCCCCACCCTTCAGGAGACCGTGCGGATCAGCGTGCGGACCTCCGCCGACCAGATGCGCGTCTGGGAGGAGGCGGCGGGCCGGACGGCGCTGGAGCTGCACGAGTGGATGGTGGTCATACTGAACGAGGCCGCCGGTAGCGGCGGGTGACTCAGGCGGCGGTCGCGGGGCTCCGGTTCCGTCAGATCCGGACCACGGCGGTGCGGGTGTGGCCGCGGCTGCCGCCCAGCTCCACCTTGATCGCGCGCTTGGCCCTGCGCACGCCGCGGTCGCCCTCCTTGACCGACCTCACCGGCCAGGGCAGCGAGATCCTCACCTCGTCGGCCGTTCTCGACGGGTCGGAGACCGCGAGCCGTACCAGCTCGTCGTCGCGGCGGACCAGCAGCGTGCAGGGGCCGTCGGCGGCGAGCGGCCCGTGCGCGGTCTCCACGGTCCCGGCGCGCCAGAAGACGGCGAACAGGAGGTCGCCGCGGGAGACGGCCTGCACGGAGGAGGAGTTGGCGAGGATCCTCAGCTGCAGGCCGTAGGCCGCCGTCCGCGCGGCGCAGGCGCCGGGCAGCACGGCGTAGGCGTAGGCCGCCTTGCGCGGATCGACGCCGTGGTCGATGACGATCGTCGTGTAGTGCCGGGTGACCGGGGTCCCGTCGCCGCCGGTGGTGGCGCCCTTGTCGATGTCCCGCCAGCGGCCGGTGCGCTTCTCGCGGATCACCTTGGCGCCGGCGCTGCCGTGGTCGAGCAGCGCGTAGCCGGCCACGCCGGGCAGGTGGATCCAGCCGTCGCCCCGGGCCAGCGGCGGGTGGCCGTCGTGGGTGTTGCGGTTCTCCACGATGGTCTCGACGCGGCGGCCGTCCGAGGCGGTGATGCCGGCGCCGAGGGCGACCACCACGTCGTCGAGCAGGAACCACGCCTTCTTCGCCCGCAGCGAGGAGCCGCCGGCGACCAGCTGCATGGCGGCCACGCCGTACTCGCCGTCGAGGGCCACGCCGCCCGCCCACGGGGTGGGCGGCAGGCGGCGGTGCCCGTGCCCGAGGTCGGCCCGCCTGCGGGTGTCGACCGTCGTGCCCGGCAGCCGGTACGGGTCGATCGTCGGCCACAGCTCGTCGTTCCAGTGGGTGAGGTCGCCGGTGTAGAGGTAGGTCATGCCGTCGCCGGTGTACCAGCCGTGCAGGTTCTCCCTGTTCATGGCCTCGGCCGCGCCGATGCGCCGCGAGCTCATCGCGATCGCGAAGGCCCAGCCGGGACGGCGGTGCACCACCCGGTCCATGTCGGCGAAGACGTACGTGCCCGTCGTCCGCGGGCCGGCCTCGACCGTCGGGTCCTCCAGCAGGGCCCTGGCCTTGGCGACGCTCGACAGCGGGGCGATCGTCTCGTACGGGACGGCCTGGTTGCGGGCCAGCCAGCCCTTCACCAGCGGGCGCCAGCGCCGGGCATGGCGCTCGGGCGCCGTGTCCAGCAGGGTCAGGATCGCCTCGACCGTCTTCTGCCCCGAGTGGTAGTCGCGGTGGCCCTGGCGCGAGATGGACCGGCCGCGCACGCAGTCCATCATCAGCCCGTCGAAGACGAACGGCACGAAAGAGCGGTCCACGATGTCGTAGACCTCCTCGATGCCGGAGATCTCCCACGGCGACCGCGCGAGCATGACGATCAGCTTGGCCACGCTCTCCAGGTAGTCCACGCCGTACGCGCCGGTGTAGGGGTGGACGTCGTGCTGGATGAAGGAGCCGTCCCGGTAGAAGCCGTCGCCCGGGCCCCTGGTCGGCCGCAGCAGGTCGGAGACCGCGTCCCTGGCCCGCCTGACCAGGCGGGCGTCGTGGGTGAGCAGCCCGCGCATGGCCACCGCCATGGCCTTGCCCGCGCGGTTGGCGCCGGTCTCGACCACGCCGGGATGGCTGACCCGGCGCTCCGGGTCTGGGCACCAGCGGCGCAACGGGCGCAGCCAGCGCTTGAGGCGCTTCTCGGGCAGGCCGTCGTAGAGCAGGGCGCAGGTGTCGGTCAGCGAGCGGGGGACACCGATCTCCCACCAGTACCAGTTGCTGCCGCGCGGGTCGAGGCTCTCGTGGTACGCGTGCTCGTACAGGAAGTCCAGCGCCTTCGCCGCCGTTTCGGCGACCCGGTCGTCCCCGTGCATGGCGGTACCCGGCGTCGCCCAGCCCAGCGCCAGCGTGCGCATGCGGTTGTAGGCGCGGTTGAAGTTGCCCGTACGGGGGTCGTCGAGCGGCAGGTCGGGCCAGAGGCTCGGGCGGCGGCCGGCGGAGAAGCGCAGCTTGCGCAGCACCGCGTTGGCCGAGCCCTCGACCGCCTGCGTCTTGTCGGCGTAGGCGGCGTCGTACTCGCCGCCGGCCAGCAGGCTCACCCACCGCTCCCGCGCGGCGTCGAACGCGGCCGCGCCGCTCTCTTCAGCGGGCCCGGCCGCCTCGGCCGGTCCCTCCCACAGGGCGAGGCCGGCCGTGGCGGCGGCGCCCAGCAGGGCGGAACGCCGGCTGAGGGGGTGGATCACCATGCGCATGAGGATATGGACACCCGATATTCGCGCATCCCCGCGTTCCGTCCGCCCGACAGCAGTTGAACCCCCGTCTCCACGATCACATCGTAGATGGGACAGAACGGGCCGTCGTCTACGTGTTCGCGGCCGGTGCCATGGAGATCTCCCAGAAGGCCGCGTAGCGGCCGCCGCGGCGGAGCAGTTCGTCGTGGGTGCCCTCCTCCACGACGCGGCCGGCGTCCAGGAAGGCGATGCGGTCGGCGTTCCGGACGGTACGCAGGCGATGGGCCACCATCACGACCGTCCGGCCCGCCATCAGCCGCTCGATGCCCGCGTGGACCGCCGCCTCGTTCACGGGATCGAGGGCGGAGGTCACCTCGTCCAGCAGGACGATGGGGGCGTCCTTCAGCAGGGCGCGGGCGATGGACACCCGCTGGCGTTCGCCGCCTGACAGCAGCGCGCCGCCCTCGCCGACGTCGGTGGCCCAGCCGTCCGGCAGGCGGTCGATCACCTCGTCCAGGCGGGCGGCGGTCGCCGCCGCGCAGACCTCGGCCTCCGTGGCGCCGGGGCGGCCGAGGCGGATGTTGTCCTCGATCGTGCCGTCGAAGAGGTAGACGTCCTGGAAGACGATGGCTATGCGCGCCATCAGGGCCGGCGTGTCGATGGCGCGGACGTCCGCGCCGCCGATGCGGACCGCGCCGGCGTCCACGTCGTGGAAGCGGGCCAGGAGCTGCAGCAGGGTGCTCTTGCCCGCGCCCGACGGGCCGACGACGGCCAGCCGCTGCCCTTCCGGGAGCGCCAGCGACAGGTCCTCGATCACCGTGCGGTCGCCGTGGCGGAAGGTGACCGAGTCGAACTCCAGGTCGTGGCGGTCCGGGCGGACCGGCTCACGGGGCTCGGGGAGCGGCGGGGTGCGCAGGAGCGTGTCGAGCTTGGCCAGCTCGGCGCGGGCGCCGCGGAGCTGCCCGCCGAGGTCGGCCAGGGAGAGCAGCGGATCGGCGCAGCGGGCGGCCAGCACCAGGATCGCCAGCACCTCGGCCGCGCCGATGCCGCCGCCGAGCGCCAGGTACGTGCCCAGGACCAGCAGCCCGGTCAGGATCGCCTGCACCGTGAGGGACAGCCCCAGGACGCCCGGCAGCGCCGACAGCGTCGAGCGGCGGGAGGCCCGCTGGAGCTCCCGCAGCGAGTCGTCGAGCAGGCCGAAGCGCTCGGCGGTACGCCCGCCCGCCCGCAGCACCGGCTGGGCCTGGAGGTATTCGATGACCCGGCCGGTGGCCTGCTGGTCGCGGCGGTGGCGTTCGGCGTCGGCCGCCGCCGTCGCACGACCCGTCCAGACCTGGATCGCCGCCACGACGGGCGCGGCCAGCAGCGCGGCCAGGCCCAGCCGCCAGTCGAAGGCGAGCATCACCGCGACGATGGTCAGCGGGGTCACGGCGGCGGAGACGTACGGCGTCAGCAGGTGCGCGATCACGCTCATCGCCTGCAGCACGCCCCGGCTGGCCAGGAGCGACACCTCGCCGACGCGGCCCGGGCCGTACCAGCCGATGGGCAGCCGGGCCAGGTGGTCGCCGAGCCGGCGGTACGTGCCGCGCAGCAGGGTGGTGCCGGCGCGGAAACCGGACAGGTCGCTGACGTAGCGGAGCGCGGCGTACACCGCGACCGCCACGCCGAACGCGATCAGCCAGGGGCGGGCGCCCGCGGCATCGCCCTCGAACAGGGCCCCGAGCACGGGGACCAGCAGGGCGTACGACAGGCCTTCGAGGATGCCGGTGGCCGTCATCAGGGCGACGGTGCGGCGTACCGGGCGGGCGTACTGGTGTCCCAGCACGCGCAGCAGCATGCGGATCATCGGGGCTCGTCTCCTCGGTGGGACCGCCAGAAGGCGGCGAATCTGCCGTTCCTGTTCAGCAGCTCGGCGGGTATGCCGCGCTCGACGATCGCGCCGTCGTCCAGCATCACGACGGTGTCGGCGTCGGCGATGGTCTCCAGCCGGTGTGCGATGACCACGATCGTCCGGTCGCCCTGCAACGTGGCCAGAGCGTGCCGTACCGCCTGCTCCGTCTGCGGGTCGGCGAACGCGGTCGCCTCGTCCAGCACCAGCACGGGGGTGTCGGCCAGCAGCGCGCGGGCGATGGCGATCCGCTGCGCCTCGCCGCGTGACAGCCCGGCCTCCTCGCCGAGCACCGTGTCGTAGCCGCGCGGCAGCTCCATGATCCGGTCGTGGACGTTGGCCAGCCGGGCGGCGCGTACGACCTGGTCGCGGCCGGCGTGCGGGACCGCCAGCGCGATGTTGTCGGCGACCGAGGCCCGCAGCAGGCGGATGTCCTGGAAGACGAACGAGACCATGCGGTAGAGCCGGCGGCTGCCCAGCTCCCGCAGGTCGACGCCGCCCAGGGTGATCGAGCCGCCGGTGGGGTCGAAGAACCGGGGCAGCAGCTGGACCAGCGTGGACTTGCCGCTGCCTGAGGGGCCCACGATCGCGGTGACCGTACCGGGCTCCAGCACCAGGTCGATGCCGCGCAGCACCTCGCGGTCCGCGTCGTACCCGAACCGCACGCCCCGCAGCTCCACCCGGTGCCCGTCCGGCACGAGCGGGCGGGCGGGCTCGGGCAGCGGCTCGACCGCGACGACGTCCCGGATCCGGCCGACCGCGCGCCAGGCCGCCTGCATGTCGTCGAAGCCGTGGCCGAGCGCCGCCACCGGCGCGGTCAGCCCCAGCCCCAGCAGCAGGAACGGCAGCAGGTCCGCCGGCGCCAGCCCGCCGCTCCCGATCAGCACGGCACCCCCGGCCAGCACGACCAGCAGCACGAACGGCGGCGCCAGCACCGTCTGCATCCCGGCGGCGATCGGGGCCAGCCCGCGCGCCCACCGCAGGAACGTGTCCGCGAACTCGTCCGTGGCCGTCAGGAACTTCCGGTGCGTACGGTCCGCCCCGCCGAACGCCTTGACCACCGCGATGCCCTGCACGAACTCCACGACCGAGCCGGCGATCCGCCCCATGGCCGCGTCGAACTCGCGCTGCTCCCGCTGCCGGGCGGCGGTCATCATCAACGGGACCAGCGCCACCGCCAGCACCACCGGGATCAGTGTGATCAGCGTGAGCCGCCAGTCGACGGCGAACAGGTAGACCAGCGACACCAGCGGCACCACGAACGCCGATACCAGCTCGCCGGGCGTGTGCGCGATGAACGGGTGCACCGCGCTCACGTCCTCACCCACCACCTTGGCCAGCTCGCCCGTCCGGCGCCGGGACAACCACCCGATCGGCACCCGCCCCAGCTGCGCGGCCAGCCGCCGGCGGAACGCCAGCTGCACCTGGCCGTCGAGCAGGTGCCCGATCCCCGACGAGGCCGCGGTGAACAACAACCGGACCAGCAGGCCGGCCGCACCGGCGAGCACCACGAACCAGACGTGACCGCGATCGACCGGGCCCGGCGACAACAACTCCCTGCCCAGCTCCACCACGGCCAGCAGCGGCGCCAGGCCCGCCACGGCACCGATCACCTGCAGGATCACCAGGGCCGCGAAGCTTCCCGCGTGCGGGCGCAGCAGCCCGGCCACGGTGGTGTGCTCCGCCTCGGCGAGGTCAGCGGTGGTCATCGCGCACTCCGTTGTCCAGGGCCTCGCGGAGGAACTCGAGGATCTCCGCCCGGGCCGGCGCCGCCTGGGGTGCGACGCCGGGCATGCTGAGGAACCCGTGTCCCGCTTCCTGGTACTCGCTGAGCCGCGCGGGCGTCCCGGCCGCCTGGAGCCGGCCGGCGTAGCGGCGGCCGTGGTCGGCCAGCGGGTCGTGGGTCGGCACCACCACGAGCGCCGGGGCCAGGCCGTTCAGGTCACCGGCGTGCAGGGGCGACAGCGCGCGGGCGTCGCTTCCGTGCGGCACGGCCAGCCGCTGGAAGAACCGCAACAGCGCCAGAGTGAGCGTGGGAGTGCGCTCGAACCTGCTCATCGAGTCGTAGGAGAAGGCCGTCGAGGTGACGTCCAGCGCCGGGTTGACCAGCACCTGGGCCCGCAGGCGCAGCCCGCTTCGGCCGGCCCTGATCGCCGCCAGGGCGCTGATCAGGGCGCCGCAGCTCTCGCCGAAGACGGCGGTGCGTGCCGGATCGACGCCCCACTCGCCGGCGTGGTCCACCACGTGCCGGAGCACGTCCCAGCCGTCGTCCGCGGCGGCGGACAGCGGGGTCTCGAAGTCGAGGAGCCGGTGCTCGACCGAGACGACGACCGCGGGCAGGCGGGCGGCGAGGTGGCTGTTGACCCAGTCGCACTGCACCGCCGTCCCCACGAAGCCGCCGCCGTGCACGTGCAGCACGAGCGGCAGGGGGCCGCCGGCCGCGGGACGGTACACCCGGACCGGCAGCTCTCGGCCGGGCAGGGCCACCTGGTGCCAGTCGATGGTGACGCCCGGATCCGGTTCGCCGGTGATCACGCGGGCCGCGGCGGACGAGCGGACGCGGTTCTCGGCGTCGCGGTAGGCGGCCAGCTCCTCGGCCGTCAGCGTCGACCAGTCCGGCTCCGACGGGCGGTCCATGGTGGTGATGTCGCTCATGGCTCTCCTTGATCGGCGAGTTTCGCTACCTCTGGTTTCGAAACCTACGGTAGCGCAAATGGGTATCGTGTGGGCATGAGCTCGACCACACCCGCCCGGCCGCCCGGCCGCCCGCGTTCCGGCATCAACGCCGTGGTCTTCGCCGCGACGCTGAGCACGGTCCACGAGCTGGGCTACGCGCGCGCCACCGTGGAACGCATCGCCGCCGCGGCCGGGATCGCGAAGACGACGATCTACCGGCGCTGGCCGACGAAGGGGGCGCTGATCGTGGACTGCCTCCTCGACGCGTTCGGCCCGGTGCCGCTGGAGGGCGGCAGCCGGGCCGAGATCATGTCGTTCGCCATCCGGTGGGTCGCGGGGAAGATCGGCGAGCCGGGGGTGGGCGACGCGTTCGCGGGCGTGTTCAGCGACGCCGTCAGCGACCCGGAGCTGCGCGAGATCCTCTCCTCGCGGTTCCAGGACCCCTACCGGATCATGCTCCAGGACGTGCTCGGCGAGCCCGAGCACGTCGTCCTGTTCTACATCGACGTCATCGTCGGGACCCTGCTCCACCGGCTCGGCATGACGGGCGAGCCGATGGTGGACGCCGACGTGGACGCGCTGGTCGAGCTGGTCCTGCCGGCCTTCCGCTGAGGGCGCCGGGCCTGCCTGGCAGGCGTGGGCGCCGGGCCCGTCCGGTGTGCGCGCCCGTCTAGAGCTCGTGGATGCGGAAGACCGGGTGCTCGGGGGCGATGCGGCGGAACTCCGGCAGGGGCGAGGAGGGGCCCAGCCCGAGGTGCGGCCGGGCGCCGGGCGCGCCGGCGAGGTAGCGGCGCAGGATCTCGGCGCGATGCCCGGCCGGGACCTCTTCGAGCCGGATCGAGGACTCGCGCCCCTGGCGGCGCAGCACCGCCCTGCCACCCGCGGCCCGGACGTTGCACACCCAGCTCGCGCCAGGCCCGAGCATCGAGACGAGAAAGTCGGCGCCGCGGTAGCGGGTGACCGCGACCGGAACCGACGTGAGCTTCCCGCTGCGGCGCCCCACCACCTTCAGCACGGCGGCATGCCCCGGTGACAACCACCGACCCCCGTAGACGAGGGCGTCGAGCCGGTTCCACCACCGCATGAACGCGTTCGGCCGCCCACCCCGGTACATCGCCCGCTTGAGCGCCGCGAGCCCCCGCACCAGGGCGCCACCGTCGCCTCGTACCTCCGCCCCCGGGCGCTCCTCGCTCATCCCGCCTTCCTCCACAACACGACCGCGGCGGCACCCGGAACGCACGGCAGCACCAGCAGCCAGCCCAGCAGCGGTGCCAGGCCGACGTCTCCGGAGACGTCCCGGACGGTCAGCCCGGCGGCCGCGATGCAGAGCGCGGTCACCAGCAGCCCGATCGCCAGCCAGGGAGTCCAGCGCTTGCCGCCGCGGGCCGCCCAGATCGTGCCGAGCCAGCCGACGAGCCCGAGCGCCCCCACCGTGGCCAGGATGACCAGATACGCGGAGACGGCGGCGTCTATCGCGCCGGGTGCGTAGCCCGGGTAACTCGCCCTGAGGTGATCCGCCAGCACCGCTCGGTCAGCGAACGGGAAGAGCGTGGCGAGGACGGTGAGCGCCGCCCCCAGGCACAGCGCCGCCAGGACGGGCCGGTTGCGTGATCTCTGCTGCTCCAGCGTCATGACCTGAACCCTTTCAGACAGTGACTATCTCCAGCGAGTGACTCTAGGAGCCTGCTTTCAGACAGTCAATATCTGAACGACAGTGACCGGCTTGAGAAAGTGACTATCTGGTACGCTGTCCCGCATGACCGGGCTTCGCGAGCGCTGGCGGCTCAAGGCCATGCGCGCCATCCAGGAACGCGCACTCGACCTGTTCGACGAGAAGGGGTTCGGAGCCGTCACGATCGAGGAGATCGCGGCCGCGGCCGAGGTGTCGCCGTCGTCGGTGTACCGCATCTTCGGCACGAAGGAAGGGATCGTGGTCGCCGACGTCGAGTTCGACAGCATGAGCCCGGAGGCCCTCGAAGGCATCCTGGATCCGGCCGATCCCGTCGGCAGCCTGCTCCGGGCGGTGCGCGCGTACGAGGCCCCGCAGGCGGAGGGCGGTGACGCTCCTCGGGCGGGGAGGAGCCCGTGGCGCCGGGTTCGTTACTTCTTCGCCGAGCCCTCGGTGCGCATGGCCGTGTGCGGCACGCTCGACCGGGCCAGCCAGCGCATCACGCCGCTCGTCGCGGCGGCCGGGCGGCTCAGCGAGACGCAGGCCCGGGTGGCGACCAACGCCCTGACGTTCGGCTACTTCGCCGCCCTCGAGCAGTGGTACCTCGACGGCGGCGACCGGCCCATCGCCGACTACGTCGAGGAGGGGTTGCGCCCGCTGCGCGGGATCTGGGGCACGGAGCCGGCCTGAGCCGGGATCACCTCAAATCGGCGAGCAGGGCGTCGAGTGCCGCGCGGAGCGCGTCGGAGTTGGCCTGGTCGAACCAGGTGGTGCGGATGCGGTGGTTGAGGCCGTTCGGGGTCTCGTGGGCGGCGGCGAGCCTGTCCAGGGGGCGGGACTCGTCGCTCAGGCTCCGGCCGACGCCCTGGAAGAGGCCGCGGACGTAGCGGTCCGCGTCCTCGGGGGCCATGCCGTGCCCGGTGGCCCAGGACGTGAGCGTGGCGAGGTACCAGTAGTGGGACGTCAGCGTCGCGGTCAGCGCCGAGAAGACGTTGAAGGCGGCCTCGTCGGCGACCGGGAGGACCCCGCCCAGCGGCTCGAAGAGCGCGTCCACGACGGGATGCGACGGGCAGGTCACCGTCACCGAGCGGCGTTCGTGGATGGCGGGCAGGGGGATGGCGCGGACCAGCGGCGCGGCGGTGGCCAGCGTGCGGCGCAGGTCGTCGTTGGCGACGCCGCCCATCAGGCTGACCACGATCTTGCCGTCGTCCACGCGCAGGCCGGTCAGCGCCTCGTGCCGGTCCTGGGGGCGTACGGCGATGATCACCACGTCGGAGCGGTTCACCACGTCCTGGTTGCTCGCGCACACCTGGACGCTCTCGTGGCGCTCGGACAGCTCCTTGGCCGTGCTCGCCCCGCGGGGGGGGAGAGGAACAGCTCGGGTGCCTTGTCGTCGCCCTCGCACAGCCCGGTCACGATCGCCCGGCCGATCTCGCCGACCCCCACGATGCCTATGCGCACTGTCGCTTCCTCCCCGGGTGATGTGCCATCGCGAGGATATCGGTGCGCTCCGCCCGAGAGCGCCTCAAAGATATTCCTTGACGCGAATATTCTTCATGGTGAATACTTCTGCCCATGGACGCAATACTCACCGCGCTGGCCGACCCGGCCCGCTGGAGGCTGGTGGGCCTGCTGGCCGAGCGGCCCCGGCCGGTCGGGGTGCTCGCCCAGCTCGCGGAGGCGCGCCAGCCGCAGACGACCAAGCATTTGCAGGCCCTCGAACGGGCCGGCGTCGTCACCTCCCAGCGCTCGGGCCAGCGCCGCGTCTACGCGCTCAGGGCCGAGCCGCTGCGGGAGCTGGCGGCGGCGCTCATCCGGCTGGCCGAGCAGGCCGGCGGCTCGCAGGAGACCTACGACCGCTACGGGCTCAGCCTCCACGCCGAGCGGCTCGCCGCCAAGGAGCCGGGCTGGGCCGACGGCCGCTCGTTCCGCTTCCACCGGTCCCTGGCGGCGGGCCCGGAGGAGGTCTGGCGTCACCTGACCGAGGCCTCCCTGCTCGCCCGCTGGTGGACGCCGGATGACCTGCGCGTCTCCGAGCTCGTCTTCGAGGCGCGGCCCGGCGGCCGGATCGTCCACGAGTACCGCGACGCCGAGGACACCGACGGCTCCGACGGCGTCGCGGGGCGCGCGCTGGGGGTCGTCGAGGACGTACGCCCCGGCGAGCGGCTGGCCTACCGGCTCTCCCCGCTGCTCGCCGACGGCAGCCACGCCTTCACCGCCCACCTCGGCCTCGACCTCCGGCCCGCCGGGACGGGCACGGAGCTCGACGTTCACTTCCAGGTCACCGACAGCACGATCAATTCCGCGGACTTCATCGCGGGCATCGAGATCGGCTTCGGCCAGAGCCTCGACAAGCTCGCGGCCACCCTCGCCGCGCACCCCCACGACACCACGACAAGGAGCACGACATGACGAACCCGACCGGCCGCAGGGTGACCGCGAACCTCAGCCTCACCCTCGACGGGCGTTACCACGGTGCCGGCGGGCCTGGCGACTTCGCCGCGTTCGCCCCCTATGTGATCAGCGAGGTGGCGCGCGACCACATGAACCTCATCTGGGAGAGCGCGACGACGGCGCTGCTCGGCCGGATCAACGCCGAGGGCTTCCTGGGCTACTGGCCGTCGGTCGCCGAGGACGAGAGCGCCGATCCGCGCGATCGCGGCTACGCCAAGTGGCTGGTCGACACGGAGAAGGTGGTCCTGTCCTCCACCCTGGCCGAGGCCCCGTGGGAGCGCACCCGCGTGGTGAACGCCCCCGCCGCCGACGTCGTCACCGACCTCAAGGCCACCGGTGAAGGCGACATCCTCGTCAACAGCAGCGCGAGCGTCATCAAGCCGCTCCTGGCGGCCGACCTGCTCGACCGGCTGTACCTCCTGGTCGTCCCCGAGATCGCCGGCGGCGGGCAGCGGCTGTTCGACGACGGCCTGCCGGCCACCAAGTGGACGCTCACCCGCCAGCGAAGCGGCGAGCTGGGCGAGCTCGCCCTGGTCTACGACCGGGTCCGCTGAGCGGGAGCGGGCTAGGTCCGGGTGGGGAGCTTCGTGCGCGGCCGGTGCCCGGTCACCTCGTGCCCGGCGTCCGGACGCAGCCGTACCATCAGCAGCGCGCCTGCCAGCGCGACCGCGCCGGACAGCACGAACGCGAGGGTGAAGTCGCCCTGGGTGAGCGGGGTGGCGGCCGGGCCGTGCGCGACCTGCAGAACGATCGCGGCGGCGGCCACGCCCAGCGCGATGGAGATCTGCTGCATCATGCTGAAGAACGTCGAGGCCGAGGCCCGGCCGGCCGGCCCGATGTCCGCGAACGACAGCGTGTTGATGCCGGTGAACTCGATCGACCGGGTCACCCCGGCGGCGAAGGCCACCACGGCCACCACGGCGAACCCCGTACGGGCGTCGAGCAGCCCGAGCGCCGCGATCGACAGCGCCACTCCCACGCCGTTGACGATCAGCACCGTACGGAACCCGAGCCGCCGCAGCAGCGGCGTGGTGATCGTCTTGACGACCAGGTTCCCCAGGAAGTACACGAGCACGACCTGCCCGGCCTCCAGCGGCGTCAGCCGCCACGCCTCCTGCAGCATGAGCGGGAGCAGGAACGGGGTCGCGCTGATCGCCAGCCGGATGAGGTTCCCGGCGTGCAGGGTGGAGGCCGCGAACGTGGGCACCCGCAGCGGCGCGAGATCGATCAGCGGATGGGCGGCCCGGCGGAACCACCGGACGGCGGCCACGCCCACCAGCGAGCCGACGGCGAGCAGGGCGAGGTCCAGACCCACCGCCGACGGATGCGCCAGCTCCGACAGGCCGTAGATCGTCAGGCTCAGCGCCGTGATGATCAGGACCGTTCCCGTGCGGTCCAGCGGTCTGGGGTCGGGCTCGCGCACGCCGGGGACGAACGCCAGCACCAGCGCGGTGCCGGCCAGCGCGAGCGGGGCGTTCAGCAGGAAGATCCACTGCCAGCCGTACCAGGTGGTCAGGGCGCCGCCGACGACCGGGGCGAGGACCGGCGCGATCAGGGCCGGCCAGGTGATCAGCGCCGTGGCGCGCAGCAGGTCGTCCTTGCCGGCGTTCTTGAGCACGATGATGCGGCCGACCGGCATCATCAGCGCGCCGCCGACGCCCTGGACGACCCGGGCCAGGACGAACTGCCACAGTTCCGTACAGGCCGCGCAGCCGATCGAGGCCAGGCCGAACACCACGATCGCGGTCGCGAACACCCGCTTGGCGCCGTACCTGTCCGACAGCCAGCCGCCGAGCGGGATGAAGGCCGCGCCCGCGACGACGTACGCGGTGATGCCGATGTTCACGCTGACGGCGTCCACGCCGAACGTCCGCGCCATCTGGGGGAGTGAGGTGTTGATGATCGTGGTGTCGAGGTTCTGCATGAACCACGCCACGGCCACGATCAGGGCGACCCGCCGGGGTGCTCTCTGGAGCGGGTCGCGGGGGGCGTGCGGCATGTTCTCTCCGGGGGTGCCGGACGCGGTGGGCCTCGGGCCGGTTCGAGGCCGGGCGGCCGGCTCGGGGGCTCGGGGAACATGGTCACATATCGGCGCTGTGCCGCTTCCCGGTGGGGCCGGGGGCGCCGCGATAAGGCGCGATAAGGTACGCGGGTGAGTCGCGAGCACGAGCGGAACGCGGGCGAGCCCCAAGCGCCCGCCGCGCCCGGCGACAGCACCGCGGCTGATCGCAGTACCGCGCTTGGAGACAGCGCCGCACCTGGAGACAGCGCCGCACCTGGAGACAGCGTCGCGGCTGATGGCAGTGCCGCGCCTGGAGACCGCGCCGCGCCGGGCGGCAGCGCCGCGTCTCATGACAGCGCTGCGTCCCGCCGTCGGGGTGCCAAGCTGGAGGACGCGCTGCTCGACGCCGCCTGGGACGTGCTCCTCGAACACGGCTACCACGGCTTCACCTTCGAGGCCGTCGCCACCCGCGCCGGCACGAGCCGCCCCGTCCTCTACCGCCGCTGGCCGCACCGCGACGCCCTGCTCCTGGCCACCCTCACCCGCTACTGGCGCCCGATCGCGCTGCCCGACACCGGCAACCTGCGCGACGACGCGATCGGCTTCCTGCGCAACGCCGACGCCGACCGCGCGGGCATGATCACGCTGATGAGCGTGCAGCTCGTGGACTACTTCCAGGACACCGGTACGAGCCTCGGCGAGCTCCGCGACACCCTCCTGCCGCCAGGCCACCCGACGGCCTTCGAGACGATCGTCGCCCGCGCGGTCCGGCGCGGCGAGCTGCCCGACGTGCCGCGCCCGCCCCGCGTCCTGAACCTCCCGCTGGACCTGCTGCGCCACGACCTGTTCATGACGATGCGCCCGGTGCCGGACGAGGCGATCGAGGAGATCGTGGACGACGTGTGGCTCCCCCTGCTCAGAGCCCCCGGCACCGCCTGAACGGCCGCCGGCGCGACTTTGTCGGTCGGGCCCGCCATACTCGCCGCTAACGATCACCGAGGATGCCGGTCCGTTCGTCGCTCGACCGGCCAGTCCCGCATCAGACACAGCGTGGAGGTGTGTTCGGCATGAGCGCAGATCGGATGCTCACCCTTGCCGGCGACGGTTCGGCGAAGTTCTGGGAGGTGCGGCAGGACGGCACGGACCTCACCATCCGGTACGGGAAGATGGGAGCGACCGGCCGGACGCAGGTCAAGGCGTACGAGACCGCGGAGGCCGCCACGGCGGCGGCCGGCAAGCTGGTGGCGGAGAAGTTACGCAAGGGCTACACCGAGGACGAGACAGTCGCTGCCCCGGAGCCGGTCGGCGCCGCCGGGAACGAGCCGGTCGCCGCCGAGGACGAGGACCGGCTGACGATGCCGGCCGCCTGGCTGCGGGCGCTGTACCCGCGGCGGGGCGGGACGAAGGTCGCGGTGAAGCAGCCGGATCCGGCCGCGCCCGGGCAGCTCGCCACCAGGCTGGAGGGGCACAGGCAGCGGCTGCTGGACTCGCTGGCGCAGGTCCGTGATCCGGAGCTGGCCGCGGCGGGGACGGCGTACCTGGCGGGGGCGCCCGCCGCCACGCCGCTGGGCGCCGCGGTGGTGGTCGCGTCCCTGGCGCAGCACGACCGCGAGCTGGGGCCCCTGATCGCCGAGGCCTGGCTGGCCGAGCACGGTCCCGTGTTCGCGGCGGTGGCCGTGACCGAGCTGGCCTCGCTGGAACTCGCCTATGACAGGGACGACTGGCGAGTGCGGCGCGTGGCAGACGACGAGTTCCCGCAACATTGGTGGGGCTGGGACAGGATAGGGATCTACACGCGCGTCCGCGCGGCCCTGGCAGCCGAGCCGGACGCCGGGTACGCCCTGGCCGTCGAGGCCCTGGCGGCCAGTCGCGAGGCCGGGCTGCACCACCGGGTGGCGGCCTCGTTCCTGGCGCCGACCGAGGTCGCCTGGGTCACGGCCGACTGCGCCGAGGTGGACAGCGTGAACCCGCGGCTCGCGTTCCACCTGATGGCCGCGATCAGCACGCCGGAGCAGCTGGCGCTCATCGCGGGCCACGTGCACGCCTACTCGGTGCTGCACTCGCTCGCCCTGCCCGCCACGCTCATCGACGGCGTGGGCCTGGAGGCCCTGCCGCTGCTGGCCGGACTGCTGGACGACGCCTACAGCGCGGACAACGAGCGGCGGCTGCTGGGCGTGCTCGCCGAGCTGCCGTCCGACGCGGCGATGCGGGCACTCCTCGACCGCCTCGACCGCAAGTACACCCAGCCGGCGTTCATGCGCGCGGCGGCCCGCTTCCCCCGCAGGGCGATGCGGCTGCTGGCCACCACCGGCGGCAAGACCGCGGACCTGCTGCTGCGCGCCCACGTGCACTCCCATCCCGACCTGGTGCCCGAGGTGCTCGCGACTGTCGGAGACGCCGCCGCCGAACGCATCGACAAGCTCGCGAACGCCGCGCCGGTCGCCACCGCCCCGGTCGAGGCCCTGCCCGAGGTGCTGGTCAGCCCGCCCTGGTCGCGTTCCCGTAAGGCCCGCAAGCAGGCCGAGGTGAGCGGCCTGGCGTGTGACGACGAGCCGGCCCTGGTGTGGGCGCCGGGCGAGCGGGACAACTGGCGCTCCTGCCATGCCCGGTACGAGCGGACCTACAACCAGACGTGGGAGGCGGTCGCCGCCCAGATCGCCGAGACCGGCGGCGCCTCGGGATACTGGGGCAACGAGGCCGCCCTGTTCGTCTCCGGTCCCGAGAGGCTGGCCGCACCGCTGATCGGCACGTGGCGCCCGGCCGACCGGTGGGGAGCCGCCGAGTGGCTGCCGCCGATCATCGCCAGGTTCGGGCTGGCGGCACTGCCCGTGGCCCTGGACTGCGCCCGGCGCAGCCCCGCCACGGTCGCTCAGGTGCTGCTCCCGTTCGCCGGCCCGGAGATCGCCGTGCTGATGGCCGACTGGCTGGCCCGGCTGAAGTCGGTGCGCGCCATCGCGCTGGCCTGGCTGGCACGCCACCCCGAGGCCGCCGCCAGGGCGCTGATCCCGGCGGCCCTCGGCAAGCCCGGCGCGGCCAGGCGGCAGGCCGAGCAGGCGCTGACGGCGCTGGCCGCCGGAGGCGAGCGCGACACCGTGGCACGGGCCGCCGCGGGTTACGGTCCCGACGCCGAGGCCGCGATCGCCGACCTGCTCGCGGCCGACCCGCTCGACGCGCTGCCCGCCAAGATGCCCACGCTGCCCAAGTGGGCGGACGTCGCGCTCCTGACGCCGATCCACCTGCGTGGCGACGCGGGCGCGCTGCCGGCCGCGGCGGTCCGGCACGTGATGACGATGCTGGCGCTCTCCCGGCCGGGCCAGCCGTACGCCGGGCTCGCCCTGGTCCAGCGGGCCTGCGACCCTCACAGTCTGGCGAACTTCGGCTGGTCGCTGTTCCAGCGCTGGCAGGCGGCCGGTTACCCGTCCAGGGAGGGCTGGGTGATGGACGCCCTGGGGCTGATCGGCGACGACGAGACCGTCAGGCGGCTGACCCCGCTGATCAGGGTCTGGCCCGGCGAGAACGCGTACGCGCGTGCGGTCACCGGCCTGGACCTGCTGGCCGGCCTCGGCTCCGACGTCGCGCTGATGCACCTGCACGGCATCGCAGAGAAGGTCAAGTACAGCGGGCTCAAGAGCCGGGCCAGGCAGAAGCTGGACGAGGTGGCCGCCGAGCTCGGCCTGACCCCGCAGGAGCTGGCCGACCGGCTGGTGCCGGACTTCGGGCTGTCCGCCGACGGCAGCCTGACGCTCGACTACGGCCGCAGGCGGTTCGTCGTCGGCTTCGACGAGCAGCTCAAGCCGTACGTGGCCGACGGGGCAGGCAAGCGGCTGAAGAACCTGCCCAAGCCCGGCGTCAACGACGATCCGGAGCTGGCGCCCGCCGCCTACCAGCGGTTCGCCGGGCTGAAGAAGGACGTGCGGGCCGTGGCGTCGGACAACATCCGCCGCCTGGAGCAGGCCATGGTGGGCCGGCGCCGCTGGAACGCCGAGGACTTCGGGCGGCTGCTCGTCGGCCACCCGCTGCTCTGGCACATCGTACGGCGGCTGGTCTGGGGCATCTACGACTCCTCCGGCGAGCTCACGGGCGCGCTGCGCGTGGCCGAGGACCGCAGCTTCGCCGACGTCGAGGACGACCCGCTGACGTTGCCCGATGGCGCCTCCGTCGGGGTGGTGCACCCGCTGGAGCTGGGGGAGAGCCTGCCCGCCTGGGCCGAGGTGTTCGCCGACTACGAGATCCTCCAGCCGTTCCCGCAGCTCGGCAGGGAGACGTACGAGCCGGACCAGGCGCTGATCGCCGAGATCGAGGCCGCCAAGATCCCGACCGGCGCGGTCGTCGGCCTGGAACGGCGCGGCTGGCGGCGCGGCGCGCCGCAGGACGCCGGCATCCAGGGCTGGATCGAGCGGGACGTGCCCGGCGGCAGGACCCTCACGATCAGCCTCGACCCCGGCATCGCGATCGGCTACCTCGACTTCGCCGAGGAGCAGAGCCTGATAGGGGTCTCGGTCGAAGGGCTCGACCCGATCACCGCCTCCGAGATCATCCGGGACCTGCGGGAGATCACCCGATGAACGAGCACGTGCAGCGGCCCCCGGCCGAGATCCGCTACGCCGGCGAGCTGGCCCGGCTGCGGGAGGACGACACCGACCCCCGCCCGCCCGGCTGGGCGCTGAGCCTGCGGGCCGCCCGGCGCTTCGTGCTCGGGGACGAGAAGCTGGGCATCAGCCGCAAGTTCGTGGGCGACCCCTCGCTGATCGACCGGTCCCTGGTGTCGCTGGCGACCAACCGCGGGCTGATGCTGGTGGGCGAGCCCGGCACCGCCAAGTCGCTGCTGTCGGAGCTGCTGGCCGCGGCGGTGAGCGGCACCTCGACGCTGACCATCCAGGGCGGCGCCGCCACCACGGAAGACCAGATCAAGTACTCGTGGAACTACGCGCTGCTGGTCGCCGAGGGACCGTCCACCCGGTCGCTGGTGGCCGCGCCGCTGCTGCGCGGCATGGCGGAGGGCAAGGTGGTGCGCTTCGAGGAGATCACCCGGTGCCCGCTGGAGGTGCAGGACTGCCTGCTGTCGCCGCTGTCGGACCGGGTGCTCGCCGTACCGGAGCTGACCGGACCGGAGTCGATGGTGTTCGCCAGGGAGGGGTTCACCGTCATCGCCACCGCCAACACCCGCGACCGCGGCGTCAACGAGATGAGCGCCGCGCTCAAGCGCCGCTTCAACTTCGAGACCGTCTTCCCGATCGCCGACTTCGAGACCGAGCTGATGCTGGTGGAGGCGGAGGCCACCGCGCTGCTGAAGCGCTCGGGCGTCGGCGCGCCGCCGCGCAGGGACGTGCTGGAGGTCCTGGTCACCGCGTTCAGGGAGCTGCGCGATGGCCAGACCGCGCGCGGAGACGCCACCGACCGGCTGTCGGGGGTGATGAGCACCGCCGAGGCCGTCTCGGTCGCGCACGCCGTCGGGCTGCGCGGCTGGTTCCTGCGCGGCGAGCCGGGTACGGCCGCCGACCTGGTCTCCTGCCTGGCCGGCACCGCCGCCAAGGACAACCCGGAGGACCTGGCGAAGCTGCGCAGGTACCTGGAGCAGCGGCGGCGGCACGGCGAGCAGTGGCGGGCCCTGTACGAGTCCCGCCACCTGCTGCCGGGCTGACGATGGCGGTCACGTTTCTCGGCGTGCGGCACCACAGCCCGGCCTGCGCCCGGCTGGTCGCCGACACCATCGCTTCCGTACGGCCGGCATACGTGCTGGTCGAGGGCCCGGCGGACATGAACCACCGGATGGACGAGCTGCTGCTCGGCCACGAGCTGCCGATCGCCGTCTACACCAGCTACCGGGATCCGGAACGGCGGCACGGCTCGTGGACCCCGCTGTGCGACTACTCCCCGGAGTGGACCGCGCTGGCCGCCGGCCGGGACGCCGGCGCCGAGCTGCGCTTCATCGACCTGCCCGCCTGGCATCCGGCGCTGGCCGACGTCCGCAACCGGTACGCCGACGCCGAGGCCCGCTACGACGAGGTGACCCGGCGGTTGTGCCGGGCCTTCTCGGTGGACAACGTGGACGCGTTGTGGGACCACCTGTTCGAGATCGAGCCGGCCGACCGGCTCGACGAGCGGCTGGCCACCTACTTCGACCTGGTGCGCGGCGACACGCCGACGGGGCCGGACGACGCGGCGCGCGAGGCGTACATGGCGCACTGGATCCGGGCCGCCGCGGCCGACGCCGGCGACCGGCCGGTGGTCGTGGTCACGGGCGGCTTCCACCGGCCCGCGCTGATCCGGCTGGCCGAGCGGGGCGGCAGCGACTGGCCGGAGGTGCCGCGACCGCCCGAGGGCGCGGCGGTCGGCAGCTACCTGGTGCCGTACTCGTTCCGGCGGCTGGACGCGTTCGACGGCTACCAGTCGGGCATGCCGTCACCGGCCTACTACCAGCGCCTGTGGGAGTCCGGCCCCGCCGAGGCCGCCCGCGGGCTCGCCGAGGCGGTGACGGCCCGGCTGCGCGCCCGCCGCCAGCCGGTCTCCACCGCGGACCTGATCGCCGCCCGCGCCACCGCGGACGGCATCGCGCTGATGCGCGGCCATCCGCATCCGGCCCGCGTGGACGTGCTGGACGGCCTGGCGAGCGCCCTGGTCAGCGAGGCGATCGAGACCCCGCTGCCGTGGGCCACCCGAGGGCCGCTGCAGGCAGGCAGCCATCCGGTGATCGTGGAGATGATCGCGGCGCTGAGCGGTGACCGGGTGGGCCGCCTGCACCCCTCGACCCCGCTGCCGCCGCTGGTGCACGCCGTCCTCGCGGTGCTGGGCGATCCCGGCGAGGAACGGCTCGACCTCGGCAAGCAGGCCGGCCGGGAGCGCAGCCGGCTGCTGCACCGGCTGCGCGTGCTCGGCATCCCCGGCGTGGAACGCCGCTCGGGCCCCCGCCCGGGAGGCGGCGCGGAGCTGGTGGAGCAGTGGGTGCTGACCGAGGCGGTGGACCGGCTGCCCGCCCTGATCGAGGCCGGCGGGTACGGCGTGGACCCGCAGGAGGCGGCGGCGGCCGCCCTCGCGGAACGTGTCACGGGCGCCGATCTGGACCAGCTGGCCGGCATCCTGTTCGACGCTGCGCTGTGCGGCGTCGGCGAGCTGGCCGGACGGGTGCTGGACGATCTGGCGCGGGCTGTCGGCGCGGCGGCCGATCTGGGGGCGCTGGGGCGTACCCTCACCGTGGCCCTGGCGATGTGGCGGCACGACGACCTGTTCCGGACCAGCGGCAGCACCACCCTGGGCACGGTCGTCGTGGCCGCCACCGAACGGGCGCTCTGGCTGGCCGAAGGGGTGCGCGGCGGGCCCGCCCCGGCCGATCTGGCGCGCATCGACGCCGTGATCGCCGTACGCGACGCGCTCCGGCACGCCGGTCCGGCACTCGGCCTGGACCCGGCGCTGGCGCTGGGCGTCGCCGGCCGGATCGCGGCCTGCCAGGACGCGCCGCCCGACCTGCGGGGAGCGTCGCTGGGCCTGGCCTGGTCACTACGCGGCACAACCACCGGCGACCCTGGCGGAGTGGTGTCCGGTGCGGCGGGCGATGGCGAGCTGGTCAGGGCGGTGCGGGGGGCGTTCGTCCCGGCGACGGCCGGGGACTGGCTGGCCGGGTTGTTCGCGCTGGCCCGCGAGGAGGTGCTGCACGCCGACGGCATGCTGGAGCTGCTCGACGAGCTGGTCGCGGCGCTGACCGAGGACGACTTCCTGGTGGCCCTGCCCGCCCTGCGCCAGGCGTTCGGCTTCTTCCCGCCGCGAGAGCGGCACCTCATCGCCACCCGCCTGGTCGAACGGCGCGCCGGGGGCGGCTCCGGCTGGGACCTGATGCGGCTGGACGCGGCACCGGAGCTGGTCGCCGCCGGAATGGCACTGGACGAGCGGGTCGAAGCGGCCCTGCGCCGGGAGGGACTGATCACGTCATGACCGACCCCACCCTCGAACGGTGGCGCCTGCTGCTCGGCGAGGCAGGCGGCGCGTGCCTCGGCGGCGCGCAGCTCGACGGCCAGGCCGCCGCCCGCGACGCCGCCGTCGACTGGCTCTACGGCCGCGACGAGGAACTGCGCCGGCGCGGCGTACGGCAGGGCGGCACGGGGCCGTCCACGCTGACCACGTTCGACTGGCTCGACGACATCGCCCGGCTGTTCCCCAAGGAGACCGTGGAACGCCTGCAACGGGACGCGGTCGAGCGCTACGAGATCCACGACGTGGTGACCGACCCCGCCGTCCTGGCCCGCATCGAGCCCAACCCGGCCCTGCTCAAGGCGGTGCTGCGGACCAAGCACCTGATGAACCCGCAGGTACTCCGGCTGGCCAGGCGGATCGTGGAGCAGGTCGTCCGCCAGCTCATGGACAAGCTCGCCACGGAGGTGCGCAGCGCGTTCACCGGCACCAAGGTACGGCGGTCCGGTCGGTTCCGGCTGGCCCGCAACTTCGACATGGTCAGGACCCTGCGCGCGAACCTCGGCCGCTACCAGCCGGAGACGGGCAAGGTGGTGATCGAGACCCCGTACTTCTTCTCCCGCACCCGCCGCCACCTGGAGCAGTGGCAGGTGATCCTGCTCGTCGACCAGTCCGGGTCGATGGTCGACTCGGTGATCCACTCGGCCGTCACCGCGGCCTGCCTGTGGGGGCTGCCCGGGGTGCGCACCCACCTGGTGGCGTTCGACACGGAGGTGGTGGACCTGACGGCCGACGTGGACGATCCCGTGGAGCTGCTGATGAAGGTCCAGCTCGGCGGCGGCACCGACATCGCCCGCGCGGCGGCGTACGGCGCGGGCCTGGTGGATCAGCCGCGGCGGGCGATCGTCGTGCTGATCTCGGACTTCTACGAGGGCGGTGATCCGCAACGGCTGGTACGGATCGTGCGCGACCTGGTGGGGCAGGGCAGCAAGGTGCTGGGGCTGGCGGCCCTGGACGAGCAGGCCAACCCCGCCTTCGACCGGGAGCTGGCCCAGCGGCTGGCCGACGTGGGGGCGTACGTGGGGGCGATGACGCCGGGCGAGCTGGCGTCCTTCGTGGCGGAGCACGTGGGCCGATGAGGACGGATCTGCTCGGGCTCTCGGCCGACTCCCTCGCCGCGCTCACCAACCGGGGCCTGGTCAAGCGGGCCGCCAAGGAGACGGTGCCGGAGCTGCGTACCGACGCTGACAGCACCGTGCACGGCGAGTTCCCCGGCGGGCCGGTCGCGAGCCTGCCGACCGGGGGGCTGGACGTGGCCCGCTGCACCTGCGGCGCCACCGGCGTCTGCCGGCACGTCATCGCGGTCATCCTCACCTACCAGCACCTGCACGCCGAACCCGCCCCGCCCCCAGCCCCCACCGACGCCGCCCCTTCACCCGCCGCCTCCACCGACTCGCCTGCTGCCTCCGCGGTCTCCGCCCCGTCCGGTTCGCCGGCCGTCTCCGGTGGCGCCGCTCCGTCCGCTTCGCCCGCCGAGGCCGGCCTGTCCGCGGGCTCCGCCCAGGCCGCCGGGGCCGATGCGTCCGCGGGCTTGGCGGGCACCGGGCGGGCGGAGTCCGTGGCGTGGTCGCCGGCGCAGATCACCGATGACGAGCTCACGGCCAGGATCGGTGCCCGGCTGATGGCCGCGGCCCGCCGCGCGGAGCGGGCCGGGTACACCGCGCGGGTCCGCCGCGCGAGTCCCGCCGACCCGGTGCCGCAGGTCGAGCTGGCCACCGCCACCGTGCGATTCCTGATCCCAGGAGATCTCGGGTTCGTGCACACCGACAGCGTCGCCGGCAGCCGGGACGACGTCATCGCGCTGGCGGTGTGGGCGTTCCGGGTGGCCGACGAGCTGCACCCCGGCGTGCCAGAAGCGCGGGTAGACGTCGGCGGGCAGGTGGCGGACGGCGCCGGGTCCGGGCTGGAGCGGGCGCTGGGCCTGGCGGGCACCGTCCTGCGCGAGGGCGCGGCGCACCTCGGCCACGGCCTCGAAGCAGGCATCGCCGACGTGCAACGCCACCTGGACGCGGCCGGGCTGCGCTGGCCGCTGCTGGCCGTGGGCGACCTCGCCGAGCAGCTCGCCTCCTACCGCGACCGCAGCACCCAGTACCGTCCCGAGCTGCTGGCGAGCCACGTCGCCGAGCTGCACGCCCGGCACCGCGCGGTGACCCGGCCGGACGCCACCCTGCGCAGCAGCGTGCTCGGCACCGCGGAGGCCGCCGAGACCCCGCTGCGCCGGGCCCGGCTGGAGAGCCTCGGCTGCCGTGTCCGCGGCGTGGGCGACCAGCGGATCGCCGAGGTCTACCTGGCTCACGGCGACAACGCCATGGTGCTGGTCCTGCGCCGCCAGTGGGACGGCGAGGAGGACGGGGCGGCGCTGGCGCGGCGGCGGATCGCCACGTCCACGCTGGCCACCCTGGCCACGGGGAACGTGGTCACGGAGTCCGCCGTGCGCAGCGCGAGCCGTACGGTGCGGCTGGCCACCGGGCGGGTCTCCAGGACGACGGTCAGCCCGTCACGGGGCGACTGGGCCGGGTTGCCGCCGTCCCTGCTGGTCACCGACTACGCGGCGCTCGGCCGCGAGCTCGACGCCCTGCCGCTGCGGCCCGTCCGCCCGCGGATCGAGGCGGAGCTGGTGCGGGTCCTCGCCGTCGCGCGCGTGGAGGCCATCTGGTACGCCCCCGGCGACCAGCGGCTCGACGCCGTCATCGCGGACCAGGCGGGCCACACGGCCACCGTCACGGCCACCCACACCGTCGCCGCGCCCGGGCGGCTCGACTCGCTGGCGGACGTGCTCGCCGGGGAGCACGGCGAGCCGCGGTTCGTCAGCGGCGTGGTGGGGCGCACCGCGGGCGGTCTGGTCGTCGAACCGCTCGGGCTGGCGGCCGGCGACCGGGTGATCGTTCCCGACCTGCAGCCCGCGGGCGGGAGCGGCAGGCTCGAGGCCGGCGCGGACGAGCGGCCCGAGCCGCTGGCCGCCGTCCTGATCGAGGCCCGGGGGCTGCTCGCCGAGGCGGCCCATCACGGCCTGTCGCACCTGCCGCCCACCTACGGCGAACGGCTCGCCGCCGCCGCGCAGCGGTTGACCGTACTGGGGCTGCGGCGTGCCGCGCAGGCCGTCACGGCGTTCGCGGCGGCGCGGGCGGACGGCTCCGAGGAGGCGGCCGAGCAGGCCTGGGTGGACGCGTACCTGCGCCTGGAGGTGGCTCTGGACCTGCACTAAGGAGGTGTGCGGGGCGTCTGGACGGTGGCTCACCGGCAGGAGATCTCGGGCGCGCGTCCCGCCTAGGATGACCGGGAGCTCCGGACTGCCGCCCGGTGACCCGAACAGGCTTCGGGTGAGGCACGCTGCCGGCACCTCGCACCGTCAGCGCCGCCCGAGGCCGAGCCGGTGGGCGATCCGCGCCATGAGCTGGGACATCTTCGACGGGAACGCGTCGGGCGCGGGAACGGTGACGGGCCGGACGCGGCCGTTGTGGATGGCGCCGATCTTCCACCCGGCCTCCGTGCGCACCACGACGATGGTCTGCCGCGACAGCCGCCGCTTGGGGAGCGTGGATCGCCACGGCATCAGGACGGAGGCCGTGCCGTACGCGACGGCGACGTCCGGCGTGAGGTAGCGGACCGACTCCAGGTCGCCGACCAGGGCCGAGCCGGCCAGGACGCCCCGGAAGAGCTGGTCGTGGTTGTGCTGGTGCAGCGTCCGGCCGCGGGCGATGGTGCCGTCGTAGGAGACGTAGTCGGAGTCGTCGGTGAACAGCGCCCCGAACGCCTCGGCGTCGTTCGCCGTCCAGGCCGCCATGAAGTCGGCGAACAGCTTCTCGATCCGAGCGGTGTCAGCGGTCTGCGTGAGAGTGGTCGAGCGCATGGTGGTGCCTCCGAAGCTGGTATCGTCGTTTCGAGCAACGAAATGTACGATAACAGAAAGATTCGAATGTCGAAAAGTACTGTCATTGAAGAGATCGCCATGGAGCTCCGGCAGCTGCAGCAGAGCTTCGACGCCTTCGACGAGGCGGCCGCCGCCATGCTCGGCCTGAATCGCACCGACCTGCGCTGCCTTGACGTGGTGCTGGGCGAGGGCCCGGTGGCGGCGGGCCGGATCAGCGCCGCGCTGAAGCTGAGCCCGGCGGCCACCACCACGGTCATCGATCGGCTGGAGCGGGCGGGCATGGTGTCCCGGTCTCCCGATCCGGGCAACCGCCGTCGTGTCCTGGTCGCCGCGACCGACGCCGCCCGCTCGGCGGAGGCCGAGATCTTCGTCCCCGTCGGCCGGGCAGGCGCCGAGGCGCTGCGGGCTTACGGGGCGGACGCGCTCGCGATCATCCTCGACTTCCTGCGTACCGCCCGAAGGGTTCAGGAGGAGCAGGCCGCCCGCGTCAGGGCGCTCTCTTGAGCCGGAGGGTTGAAAACATCGTCTCTTATCGAGACAATGTTTTTGGCGCCTCGAAGGGTGGGGTGCCGGGCGTGGTACTACTGGAGATCCGCGAAGGAGGCCGGAAGGACGAGTTGGTGCGCCCATGACCGAGCGCTATCTCGGTGTCCTCGGCGTGGCCGAGGCCCTGGGAGTGACCCGGCACGCGGTGCACAAGTGGCGCACGCGCTACCCCGATGGTTCCGAGCATCCGTTCCCCGAGCCGGACGTCGAGGTGGACGGGGCTCCCGGATGGCGGCCCGATCGGGTGCGGGAGATCGCGCGATGGCGTGCGGGCCTGCCCGGGCGCGGGGCCGGCGGCGGTCGTCCCACCGCCGCGCGCCAGGAGTACCTCAAGGCGGCGATGGCACGCGGCCTGGACCGGGACGAGGCGCTGCGCGCGCTGGCCACGTTCCAGGCCGAGTTCCCCGAGATGAACGAGCCCGAGCTGTGCGCCTGGCTCATCGAGAAGTTCCGCCGCTGACGCCCGCTCTCTTTCGCATCACGAACAGAAGGCGATGACGCATGCTCGACAACGCTCCAGACGCGAGCACAGGGGTGGGTCCAGAGGTGAGCCCGCACGCGGGCACGGCGGTGGGCACAGAGGCGAGTCCGCAGGTGGGCACGGTGGCGGGGACGGTGGTGAGCGGGGAGACGGCGCCGGGGTTCGAGGTGGTGCGCGAGGCGTTCGCGGCCAACCTGGCCTCCGGGGCGGAGGTCGGTGCGGCGGTCAGCGTCTACCTGCGCGGACGGAAGGTGGTCGATCTGTGGGGCGGGCTCGCCGTCCCGGAGACGGGACGCCCGTGGGAGCGCGACACGCTGCAGGTCGTCTACTCCACCACCAAGGCGGTGACGGCGGCGTGCGCGCTGCTGCTGGCGCAGCGCGGCGAGCTCGACCTCGACGCGCCGGTGGCCCGCTACTGGCCCGAGTTCGCGGCCAACGGCAAGGAACGGGTGCCGGTGCGATGGCTGCTCACCCACCAGGCGGGCCTGCCCACCCTCGACCACCCGGTCACCCCGGCCGAGGTCATCGCCTGGAACCCCGTGGTGGACGCGCTGGCGGCCCAGCGGCCGTTCTGGGAACCGGGCACCGAGCACGGTTACCACGCGCACACCTACGGATGGCTCGTCGGCGAGGTGGTCCGCCGGGTCTCCGGTCGCAGCCTCGGCACGTTCCTCGCCGAGGAGATCGCCCGGCCGCTCGGCCTGGACCTGTGGATCGGGCTGCCCGAGCAGGAACACCACCGGGTCAGCCGCATCGTCACCGACCCGGGCGGCTTCGACCCCTCCGCCATCGACCTGGCCACCGTTCCCGAGCCGATGCGGGACATGATGGCCGCCTACGCCGACCCGGCCTCGCTGACGGTGCGCGCGATGATGGTCGTCCAGCCGTTGCTGGACCACAACGACCCCAGGGAGCAGGCCGCCGAGCTGCCCGCCACCAACGGCATCTGCACGGCACGCGCCCTGGCCGCCTTCTACGCCGCCCTCGTCGGCGAGGTGAACGGGCACCGCATCCTCACCCGCGCCACCCTGGCCGCCGCGACCGCGGAGCAGGTCGCCGGCCTCGACCGCATCCTGCGCGTGCCCGTCCGCATCGGCACCGGCTTCGGCCTGCCCACCCCGGACGCCTACTGGTACTCGCCCACGGCCTTCGGCTTCGGCGGCCTCGGTGGCTCCCTCGGCTTCGCCGACCCGAGCACCGGGCTGGCGTTCGGCTACGTGATGAACCGCATCCGGGACGGCGTACCGGACATGCGGGCGGCCCGCCTGTTCCAGGCCGTCAAGGAAGCGATGCGGGCGCACGCCTGACGGGCGCCGCCGGAGCGGTGGTGCAGGTGTGAGGCGCTGTCACGGGGCGGGGCAAGCGGGTGTCTCTGAGCCGCCGTCACGGGGCGGCGCAGGCGCGCGGCGGGCGTTGCCGTCGTCTCGGCTGCTCGTCACCAGCGCCACATCCCCACCCGCGTCCGCACCCCGGGAGACGCGTGCAGAACGGGCTGCCCGTCGGGGGCGGGCAGTCCCGCGGCCTGCACCAGGCTCTGGTCCAGGCCGATCAGGCGGGCGTGGTGCAGCGGCCACGGCGGATGCTCCACCTGGGCGGCGGCGAGCCGGCCGGCCACGAGGCTGAACAGCCGGAACCGGGCGGTCAGGAAGTGCGCCAGCTCGTCGCGCTCCCGCTCCGCCAGTGGCACGCCGGCCTCCACGTCCACGTCGCACCGCGCGCCGACCGGCCCGGGCAGGCGACGGCGGCACCTGTACCGGGTGTGGCCGTTCTCGCCGTCGACCGACATGTCGGACCAGAAGTAGGGCAGCCAGAACCCGCCCCGCCCGCCGAGTGCGGCGGGCAGGCGTCCCGCATCGAGGGAGAAGAACCAGATCCCGGTACGGCCGCGGGCATCGCGCACGTACGTCCGCACGTTCGTCTCCGGGAACGTGGACAGCCACGGCAGCGCCGGAACGCCGGGCACCCGTACGTCCCGCATGAGGAAGCAGGTGAGCCCCACCCACGCCGCCCCGTCGAAGGTCTCCACCCTGAGCTGGGCCGGGAGCAGCGCCTGCACCTGCTCCGGCCGGTAGCGCCAATGAACGAAGGTCATGCGCGACCACCGCTGGTACATCACGGGCAAGGCGACCCGGGGCGACTGTGGAGCACGCATCCCGCACCCCTGCCCGCCACCGCCCCGCGCAATCGGGGAATCCCCCGGTTCAGGCGCTCTGGTCGTCGCGGATCGGGGAGTTCCCCGGTTCAGGCGCTCTCGCCCTGGATCGCGTACAGACGTCGCCCGTGCCCCGGCGAGTGATGCAGCCGGTCCAGCAGGATGCCCTCGCGCAACGCCCACGGGCAGATGCGCACCACCGCCAGGTTCAGTGCGGCCATGGTGGCGTCGGCGACGATGGCGCCGGCGAGGATCTGGCGGGCGCGAGCCGCCGAGACGCCCGGGAGTTGCGCGCGTTCCATGGGCGTCCGGGCGGCCAGGACCTCGATGGCCTCACCCAGGTCGACCCGGTGCAGCTCGCGGACCACATGGGGCCCCGCCTTCGCCTTCGGCCCCCCGCACAGGCGGGCGAGCTGGGCGAACGTCCTGGAGGCCGCCACCGCGGTGGCCTGGCCGATGCGGTGCGCGCAGAGGTCGCCGACGTTCCTGGCGAGCACCGATTCGACGTGCTCGCGCAGCCGCTTGCGGTGCTTGCGCTTCACCCGCTCGGGGTCCGGCAGGTGGTGGCGGGTCAGGCGGCCGGCGCCCAGAGGGAGGGAGAGCGCCAGGTCAGGGGTTTCGCCGTTGCCGTAGGCGAGCTCCATGGAGCCGCCGCCGATGTCGGCCAGCAGGATCGGCCCGGCCGACCAGCCGAACCAGTGCCGTGCCGCCAGGAAGGTCAGCCTGGCCTCCTGTTCGGCGTCCAGGTAGCCGACGCGGACGCCCGAGGTGGCCTGGATCTCCGTCAGGATCGCGTCGCGGTTGGCGGCGTCGCGCACGGCCGAGGTGGCGTACGGCACCAGCTCGTGCACCCGGTGCCGGCTCGCGACGTCGGCGGCCTCCCTGACGGCGTCGGTCAGCCGGTCGATCCCCGCCCGCCCGATGACCCCGTCCCGGCTGATCGCCTCGGCCAGGCGGATCTGGCGTTTCAGCGTGGCCACCGGTTGCGGCGGATAACCCGCCGTGAGGTCGGCGATACGCAGATGGGCGGCATTGGAGCCGATGTCGAGAACGCCGAGTCGCATGGTCATGCGAATACCCGTCAATGACGCGAACAATCTTCATGAGCGCGGCCGTATCGGTTTACCGGCCTATTCGCCGGGCGGCCGGCCGCAATGGCGAAGGTGGTGCACGAGTTATGGCCGGTTATTACGCAGAGTAAAGGCTTGACGCCTATTACACGGCCACGGATTTATGCCGACTGCTCCTGGGGGCCGTGTTTCCTGGCCATGGCGGCGCGCCCGCGCGGGATCAGGCTCGGGTTGACGTTCCGCAGCACCGCGTCCTCGTTGATCAGCACGCGGGCCACGTCGGTGCGGCTGGGCACGTCGTACATCACCGGCAGCAGCACCTCCTCCATGATGGCCCGCAGCCCGCGCGCTCCGGTGCCGCGCAGCAGCGCCAGCTCGGCGATCGCGTCCAGAGCGTCACGGGTGAACTCGAGGTCCACGCCGTCCAGCTCGAACAGCCGCGCGTACTGCTTGACGAGCGCGTTCCTGGGCTCGGTCAGGATCTGGATCAGCGCGGTGCTGTCGAGGTCGTGCACCGTCGTGATGACCGGCAGGCGTCCGACGAACTCCGGGATCATCCCGTACTTGACCAGGTCCTCCGGCATGAGCGCCGCCAGCGAGCCGCCGTCGCCGGGCTGCCCGCCCGCCGGGCGCAGCACCGAGTCGAAGCCCGTTCTCCTGTGCCCGACGCGCTGCTCGATGAGCTGGTCCAGGCCCGCGAAGGCGCCCCCGCAGATGAACAGGACGTTGGTGGTGTCGAGCTGGATGAACTCCTGCTGCGGGTGCTTGCGCCCGCCCTGGGGCGGCACCGACGCGGTGGTGCCCTCCAGGATGCGCAGCAACGCCTGCTGCACGCCCTCGCCGGAGACGTCGCGCGTGATCGACGGGTTCTCGCTCTTGCGGGCGATCTTGTCGATCTCGTCGATGTAGACGATGCCGGTCTCGGCCTTGCGTACGTCGTGGTCGGCGGCCTGGATGAGCTTGAGCAGGATGTTCTCGACGTCCTCGCCCACGTAGCCGGCCTCGGTCAGCGCCGTCGCGTCGGCGATCGCGAACGGCAGGTCCAGCAGCTTGGCGAGGGTCTGCGCCAGGAGCGTCTTGCCCGACCCCGACGGCCCGAGCAGCAGGATGTTGGACTTGGCGAGCTCGACGTCGTCGCCGCGCGAGCCGGTGCGGCCGGAGAAGATGCGCTTGTAGTGGTTGTAGACGGTGACCGACAGCGTCTTCTTGGCCTTCTCCTGGCCGACGACGTGCGCGTCGAGGAAGGCGTAGATCTCGTGCGGCTTGGGCAGGTCGTCGCGCCTGACCTCGGAAGTCTCCTCCGCCTCTTCCTCGATGATCTCGTTGCAGATCACGATGCATTCCTGGCAGATGTAGACGCCAGGGCCGGCGATGAGCCTTCTGACCTGCCGCTGGCTCTTGCCGCAGAACGAGCACTTGAGCTGATCCGCACGATCACCGAGGCGCGCCATGTCAATCGCTCCTTCGCCGGGATTCTCGCCCGGTTGCGAACACTACCCACCGTGACGGGTTTGGGGGCAGAGAGCAATTCGCAGGTCAAGGTGTGGTGGCGGCGGACCTCCGCTCACCTCGACCTTTCCGCCCGGGCGTGAGACTTCCGGGCGGACGCGGACTTCTGCGTTTTTCGTTCCACAGCGTACACGCCGGGGGCGTACCGGCGACAGGCCGCGCGGGCGCTCGCTCCCAGGGTCGAATGGCTCCCCGGGAATTACGGCACGGAATGAATTGACGCCGGCGGGTGCGCTTTATATCGGGATCGGCCGGGAGCTCGAATTCGGCCATTCAGCCGGATTCTCGCCGGCCGCCGGACCAGGGCGGTCGCGGGAAGCGTGTCCCCCGTGAGAGCTACCCGCGACTGTCCACCGGACGGTGACGATTACGGCCCGCGGGATCCCTAGCGTTCTCGGCGTGACCGCGGCGCACCGGCCGCGGGAGGTCGCTAGGGAGTCGTCATGCGTCTGTTGAAGCAGCTCGTGCCCGCCGTGGTGGTCGCCGCCGCCGGTAACGCGGCCGTGCAGGCGGTGGGGGGAAATCCGTACCTCACCCTGGTCCTCGGCGTCGCGACGGCCGCGCTCGCGCTGTTCGTGTACGCCAGGACGGTGCGCTGGTCCGAGCGCCGCGAGCCGGCGGAGGTGGCCGCGGCGGGAGCCGTGGCCGCGACCGGCCGCGGGATGCTGATCGGCGCCGGGATGTTCGCGGCCGTCATCCTGAACATCGCCTTCCTGGGCGGCTACCGGGTGGACGGCCTGGGCTCGGTGACGGGCGCGGTGGCGATGATCGGGTTCATGGCCGCCGCCGCCGTGACCGAGGAGGTGATCTTCCGCGGCATCCTGTTCAGGATCGTCGAGGAGCGCCTGGGCACGTGGCTCGCGCTGGTGCTGACAGCGGTGCTGTTCGGCGTGATGCACCTGTTCAACGCGCACGCCACCCTGTGGGGCGCGATCGCCATCGCCATCGAGGCCGGCGGCATGCTCGCCGCCGCGTACGCCGCCACCCGCACCCTGTGGCTGCCGATTGGCCTGCACTTCGGCTGGAACTTCGCCGCGGCCGGCATCTTCGCCACCGAGGTCTCGGGCAACGGCGCGTCCCAGGGCCTGCTGAACGGTGTGACGTCCGGCCCGGCCCTGCTCACCGGCGGCGGGTTCGGGCCGGAGGCGAGCCCGTACGCGGTGGTGTTCGGCCTGCTGCTGACGGTCGTGTTCATGTCGCTGGCCCGCCGGCGCGGCAACCTCGTCCCGCTGCGGCGCCGCGCGGCCGCTACGCTCTCCCGATGACCGGCCTCAGTCGAGCTCCGGAGCCCGGCCTCAGGCCGGCTCCGGAGCGGCGTGCCCGTTACGCTCTCCCGATGATCGACTTCCGGCGGATCGCGGAGCCGTGGCAGCGGTACGACGTCACGGTCCGGGACCTGCCGTTCGGGCTGGCGCTGGCCGTCGTGTCACTGCTCCCGGCGCTCCACGGCAAGGGGACGCAGGTCGGCGACCTGCCGGTCCGCCCCATGGACGAGCTGGCGATCCTGGTGATCGCTCTGCAGTCCCTGCCGCTCGCGGTGCGCCGGCGGTGGCCGGCCGTCTGCCTCGTCCTGGTGTCGCTCGGGTTCGCCCTCGACCAGGTTCTCGCGTACCACCCGCTGGCGAGCAACGCGATGCCCTTCGCGCTCATCAGCGCGGGTGTCCATCTGGAGCGCGGCCGGCGCATCGCCGTGGCCGGGCTCACCGCGGCGTACGTGCTGCTGGCGGTCGTGCTCAGCCGGCTCGGCGCGAGCGAGCCGCCGGAAGGGTACGTGGTGTTCTACGTGGCGCTGGCCTTCGCCTGGGGCATCGGCGCGTGGCTGCGCTTCAGCCGGGCCACCGAGGCGGAACGCCGCCGCCACGTCGCCGAGGCCACCCGCGCCGCCGAGCGCACCCGCATCGCCCGCGAGCTCCACGACGTCGTGACCCACCACGTGACGGCGATGGTCGTCCAGGCCGAGGCCGCCCGCTACCTGACCGCCGCGCCGGACCGCCTCGACGCGGCCCTGACCGCCGTCACCGACACCGGCCGGCGGGCCATCACCGACCTGCGGCACATGCTGGACCTGCTCAACCCCGGCCACGACACCGACGGCAGGACACCGTCCGCGGGCGACCTGCACGCGCTCGTGGAGCGGACGCGCCAGGCCGGGCAGCCGGTGGAGCTCGCGGAGGAGGGCGACCGTGCGGAATCGGCGGGCAGCGCGGAGTTCGTGACCTATAGGGTCGTGCAGGAAGCTCTGACGAATGCCCTCAAATACGCCCACGGCAGGCCCACCGTGGTTCACGTGCGCTACGGGGAGAAGGAGATCAGCGTGGCGGTCAGCACCGACGGCTCAGGATCCCGGACCGCCTCTCCCGGCGGGAGCGGGCGCGGCCTGGCGGGGCTCCGGGAGCGGGTCGAGGCCCTCGGCGGCGAGTTCAGCGCCGGCCGCCAGCCGGGCGGCGGCTTCCTCGTCAAGGCCCGCGTCCCCGCGGGAAGCCCGGCATGATCCGCCGCGGCGGCCTCCCCGGGAGGTCCGGCATGATCCGCCCGGGTAGGCTCCGCGGGAGGTCCGGCACGATCCGCCTGGGTAGCCTCCCCGGGAGGCCCGACGCGCTTCGCCGCGGCGGCGGCTGCGCGGGGAGAGCGGCGTGAGCGCGCCGGTCCGGGTGCTGGTCTGCGACGACCAGGCGCTGATCCGCACCGGCTTCGCCACCATCATCGACGCCCAGCCCGACCTGGAGGTGGTGGGCGAGTGCGGCGACGGCCGCGCCGCCGTGGACCTCGCCGGCCGGCTGAGCCCCGACATCGTGGTCATGGACGTGCGCATGCCGGTGCTCGACGGCATCGAGGCCACCCGCCTCCTGGCCGGCGCCGGCGTGGCGGACCCCGTCAAGGTGCTCGTGGTGACCACGTTCAACCTGGACGAGTACGTCTACGAGGCGCTGCGCGCGGGAGCCAGCGGGTTCCTGCTCAAGGACGCCCCGCCGGCGCAGCTCCTGCACGGCATCCGCACCGTCGCGGCCGGCGCCGCGCTGCTGGCGCCCGAGGTGACCAGGCAGCTCGTCGGCAGGTACGCTTCCCGCATCCGTCCCACCGACCACGCCCAGGACGACGTGGCGCTGACCCCGCGCGAGCTGGAGGTGCTGCGCCTGATCGCCGACGGCCTGTCCAACAGCGAGATCGCCGCCACGCTGGTGATCAGCCAGGAGACCGTCAAGACGTACGTGTCGCGCATCCTCACCAAGCTCGACCTGCGCGACCGCGTGCAGGCGGTGGTCTACGCGTACCGCAACGGCCTGGTGACCTGAGCGGACGCGGTCAGGCGCGTGGGGCGGCCGGCGCGGGCAGGCCCGCGTCGAACAGGCGGGCGTCCACCTCGTCGAGCGCCAGGCGCAGCGCGCCCAGGGCGACGCTCTCGGCGCCCAGCGTGGAGGCGCGGATCTCGGGGACGCGCAGGCAGGTGCGGCCGAGCTCGCGGGCGAGCTGGTCGAGGATGAGGTCGGCGGAGCGGGAGAAGCCGCCGCCGAGGACGACGACCTGCGGATCGAGGGTGAGCACCAGGGCGGCGGTGCCGACGGCGAGGTCGCGGGTGTAGCGGCGGACGGCCGTCCTGGCCACCTTGTCGCCGGCGCGGGCGGCGTTGAACACCCAGGCGGCCGCGTCGTCGGTGCCGATGCCGGCGGGCAGGCTCGGGCAGTTCTCCAGGTGCGAGGGCGCGGTGAGCCAGCGGACGGCCCGCAGCGCGCCGATCTCGCCCGCGGCGCCGCCGTAGCCGCGCCGCAGCGCGCCGTCGATGATCAGGCCGGCGCCGGTACGCATGCCCGCCAGCAGGTAGACGATGTCGTCGGCGTCGCGGGCCGCCCCCTGCCAACGTTCGGCGAGCGCGGCCAGCTTGCAGTCGTTCTCCACCTGGACGGGGCAGGAGAACCGCGCGGCCAGATGCTCGGCCGGGCTCACGCTCTCCCACCCGGGCAGCGGCGTGAACAGCGCGGTACGGCCGCTGGCGTCGACCGGCCCCGTCACCCCGACGGTGATCGCCCAGATCCCGGCGGGCCGCAGGCCGGCCGCGGCCAGGCACTCGTCGATGGCCGCGTCGACGACGGCCAGCCGCGCCGCCGGGCCGGCGTCGGGATCGACCGGCAACCGGCTGGTGGCCGCGACCGTGCCGTCGAGGTCGGCGAGCATCGCCAGCACCTTGTGGGCGCCGACGTCCACGCCGACCACGTGGCCGGTGCCGGCGTTGAACCGGTAGCGGCGGGCGGGGCGCCCGACGACGCTGCTGCCGTCGGGCTCGACCACGGTGAGCCAGCCGTCGGCGACCAGGCCCTGCACGATGACGTCCGTGCCGGGCCGGGACAGCCCGGTGCGGGCGGCCAGCTCCGTGACGGTGGACGGCGGGTTGGCCCGCAGCGCCCTGACGATGCTGAGCGCGTTGAGCTCCCGCATCCGGCTCACGTCCGTCCCGGTCGTGACCTGCTCGGTCACCGTCGCCCCCCTGCTTAACGATGCGCTCTTGACAAAAAGGGTAATGCGACCTCAGGGGATCGGGTACCACTGCCCGTCATCGGCCGGGGCCGAAGTCCAACCTCCCACCGCCGTCGCGGGCGAACACGTACCGGTCCTTGCGCACGATGGCCGGCTCACCCGGCAGGTGCGTCATCAGGTTCGCCAGCTCCTGCTCCGCTCCCCGCTCCGCTCGTGATGGGCTTTTGGTACGGCGGCGACAGTGCCATCACCATCGACTCCGTCTCGTTCCAGTGACGCCCGGGGGGCTGGGGTGTACCCGGCCTCCTCGCCTGGGGGGCAGTTGCTCGAACTTCCGTACGGCCCTTGAATGGGGACTTATGTTCCTCCGCAGCCCCAAGCCCTTCAGCCGGCGCCCCACCGAACTCCTGATCGGGGTCGGGTTCTTCGTGGCGGTCGCCGCATGCGCGGTTACTGCGCTGCTGGTTCCAGATACGCAGGTCGAGGTGCGGTTCGCCGCTATGGGGGTGGCGGCTTGTCTGTATGCCGTGGTTGCTGCCGATCTGTGGGCTGCCGCTGTGACGGGGGTTCTGGCGTGGACGTTGGCTACCGGGTTCCTTACTCATCCTGTGGGGGAGCTGAATGTGACTGGTGGGTCTGATGGGATTAGGCTCCTGGGGATCATGGGGATTTCTTTGGCTGGGGGGCTCTATGGGGTCTATCGGCGGCGAGCGGATCTGAAGCGGTGACCGGGGTGGTCGTCGTCGGCCGGGATGTGGATGGGCCGGCTGTTGTGGGGCCTGTTGTTGTCGGGCCTGCTGTTGTGGAGCCGGTTGCCGTTGGGTCGGCCGTGGTCGGACCGGCTGTTGTCAGTGCGGTTGTCATCGGGTCGGCTGTTGTTGGATCGGCTGTCATCGGACCAGCTGTCACGAGACCGACTGTCAACGGGCCGGCGGTCGGCTGACGGCGCCGGTGGTGGCCGTTCGTCGTCGGGCTGGCGGTCGGCTGATGCCGGTGGCGGCGTCTGCCGGGCCGGCGGTCAGCTGAAGGCGCCGGCGGCGGCGTGCTCCTGCACGAGCCGCTCCTGCTCCCCGGTCCAGCCGGCAGCCTCGCGCAGGGCGGCGAACTCGCGCGCCAGCGAGGTGGCGGACGTGGTGCGCGCGTCCGTGCCGACGGTGACGGCCAGGCCCGATGCCAGCAGCCGGGTGGCGGGATGGGCGGCCAGGCTGGGAACGGCTCCGGTCTGCACGTTGCTGATCGGGCACGTCTCCAGCGTGATGCGGTCACGGCGCAGGCGTTCGACCAGCGCGCCGTCCTCGGCACAACGCACGCCATGGCCGATCCGGCGGGCACCGAGCACGTCGATCGCCTCCCACACGCTCTCGGCCCCCGCCGCCTCGCCCGCGTGCACGGTGCACGGCAGCCCCGCCCCATGCGCCAGGTCGAACGCGGGCCGGTGCGGCGCCCCGGGGTACAGCCGCTCGTCGCCGGCCAGGTCGAGCCCGCTGACCACGCCGCGGTGCCGTACTGCGGCGTCGGCGACGGCGAGACTCTCCTCCGGGCTCTGGTGACGCAGGCAGCACAGCAGCAGTGCCGTACGGACGCCCGTCGCGGCCCGTCCCTCCGCCAGCCCGGCGGCGACCGCCGACACCCCCTCGTCCAGCGTCATGCCCAGCCGGCCGTGCTGCTGCGGCGCGAACCTCGCCTCACCGTGAACGACGCCGTCGGCACTCCAGTCCTCCACCAGCTCCCGCGCCGCCCGGCGCAGCGCCTCGGGGGTCTGCAGGACCCGGAGCGGAAGGTCGAAGTAGGTGAGGTACCGGGTCAGGCTGCCGCATTCGGGAGGCGCGGTGACCAGCTCCACCACCGGCCGGTCCACGGGGATGCCCTGCTCGCGGGCGAGGTCGGCGATGGTGTCGGGGCGTACGGAGCCGTCGAGGTGACAGTGCAGGTCATGGCGGCCGTTCATGCAGGTCCTTCTTCCGTCAGGGACGTGACCACGGGGGCGTCCAAGGGTGTGCGGTTCGGGAGGAATGTGATCAGGACGTTCAACGACATGAGGGACGCGGGGGCGGGGGAGACGAGCGTTCACGGGCGCGGTGATGAGGAGGTTCAGATGTGTGCGGTGGAGCGGGCGTCTGCAGGAGTGGCGGTGGAGCGGGCGTCTGCAGGAGTGGCGGTGGAGCGGGCGTCTGCAGGAGTGGCGATGGTGCGGGTCTTCGTAGGCGTGGCGGTGGTGCGGGCGGGCACGGGCGTGGCGGCGGTGAGGGCGTCGAAGAGCAACTGCTTGAAGCCCTGCTCGTCGACCCGGCGGACCAGGGTCAGGTTGGGCGGGGGTGCCGAGCGCCGGCGGTCGATGACGAGCTGGCCGCGGGTCTCGTCGCCGACCGCCACGTCCACATGGGCCTGCTCGCTACCGAGAACCAGCTCGGGACGCAGGGCCACCGCCATCGCAACGGGGTCCGGGAGGTCGTACCCGGCCAGGCCCGTGACGTTCCGGGCCCAATCGGCGACGGTCCGGTTGATGCGGTGGGCGAAGGCGGCCAGAGGAGTGCCGAGGCTCTCCAGGTGGCGCTGGTCGTCGGGGGTCATGACGGCGTACTTGCGTGAGACGTCCCAGCCGATCCAGGTGACCCTGTCGGGCGTGGCCGCCTGCAGCACCACGCGGGCGGCCTCAGGGTCTGCCCAGACGTTGAACTCTGCGGTCGGGGAGACGTTGCCGCGCATGTCCGCCGCGCCCGCCATGCAGTAGACGTGACGGAACCGGGTCAGCAGCTCGCGGTCCCGGAGCAGGGCGGCGGCGAGGTTGGTGAGCGGCCCCAGGGTAACGAGCGTCAGCTCACCCGGATGCCGCCGGGGCAGGGACAACAGGACGTCCACCGCATGACCTTCGGCGGGGCCGCGCGCCGGCTCGGGCAGACCGACGTCGCCCATGCCGTCGAGCCCGTGAACATGCTGCGCGGTGGACGGCGGCCGGGTCAACGGCCGGTCGCAGCCGGGGTGAACGGGCACGCCGGCCTGCCCAGCCATCTCCAACGTGATCAGAGCGTTACGGGTGGCCGTCGCCAGCGGCACGTTACCCGCCACGGTGGTCACAGCAAGAACCTCACCGCCACCGCCCGAAGGCCGGTCGCTTACGGGTCGGTCGCTTACGGGCCGGTCGCTTACGAGCCTGCCACCCACAGGCCTGCCGCCCACAGGCCCGTCACCCAGGCGCTCGCTGCCACCGATTGCGGGCACGCCGCCCGCACGCACGCCGCCGCTGGGGACCGAGACCACGTCGTCGCGCCCCACCCGAGGCGCGTCCCTGCCCACCGGATGCGCGTCGCCGCCGCTGACCGGAGGCACGTCGTTGGCGCCGGTTGGGCGCGTGTCGTTGTCGCTGGCTGCGGGTGCATCGGTGCCGGTGAGCGGAGGCATGCCGTCATCGCCGGGCGCGGGCATGTCGCTGACGTCGGGCGCGCGTACGTCGTCGTCGCTGGTCATACGTACGCCGTAGTCGCCAGTCGTGCGTACGTCGTTGTCGCCGGTCGTGGGCATGGTGCTGCCGGCGACTGCCAGTAGCAGGGCCACCGCGTCGTCCGAGCCGGTGTCGGTGTCGATGAGGAGGGGAAATCCCGGCACGTGCTACCTCGTCTAATCGATTAGATTGCGGGATGCATCATCTAATCGATTAGATGCGAGAATGTAAAGCCCATGAGCAGGCAGATCACCGTGGCCGATGTGGCCCGCTTGGCCGGTACCTCGACGGCGGTCGTCAGCTACGTCATGAACAACGGTCCTCGACCGGTCGCCGCCGCGACCCGGGAGCGTGTGCTGGCCGCGGCCGAAGAGCTTGGTTACCGCCCCAATCGCATCGCCCGCGCGCTGCGTTCACGCACTACGGGCGTGGTGGGGCTGGTGCTGGCGGATGCGCTCAACCCGTACTTCGGCGCGCTGGCCGGGCATGTCGAGCAGGCGCTCGCGGGGCACGGCAGGCTCATGCTCATCGGTAATGCGGGTTACTCCGGCGAGCGCCAGCGGCATCTTGTCGAGCGTTTTCTCGACGCCCGGGTCGACGGTCTGGTGATCGCCTCCGCTGATGCGGGCGATGACGTGGCCGCGCACGCCCGGGCGGCCGGTGTGCCCGCCGTGTACCTGCACAACGGGCCCGCCGCGGGTGATACGCCACTGGTCACCGCCGACAACGGGCAGGCGGTTCGGGAAGCGGTCGCCCACCTGCGTGAACACGGTCATCGAGACATCGCCTTTCTGGCCGGGCCGCAGGACACCGGCCCGGTGGGCCGGCGGCGGGAGGTCTGGCAGGCGGCCACCGGAGGGCGGGGTGTGTTGCTGCGCTCCGGTTACGCCCGGGCCGCGGCTGACACGCTGATCCGCTGGCTGGTGTCGACGGGAGACGTGCCGGGTGCGGTGATCGCGGCCACGGATGAGCAGGCCATCGGGTTGCTGTCCGGTGCCTGCGCCACCGGCCTGTCCGTCCCTGGCCGGATGGCGGTCATGGCTCTGGACGGCACCCCCGACAGCGCCTACACCGCTCCGTCGTTGACCGTCACCGGCCAGCCTCTCGCGGCCATGGCGCGGCAGGCCGTCGACCTGCTGCTCGACGGCGCGGCTCCGCCATTCGCGCCAAGCGCGCCCCTGGTAAGGAGGCGTAGTTGCGGCTGCGCGGATGCCCCCGTTCGGGGGGCGTAGTTGCGGCTGCGCGGACGCCTAGGGTCAGGGGGCGTGCCTGCGACTGCGCGGACGCCTCTGGTCGGCAGGCGTGGTTAGGTGCAACTGCGCGGACACCCTCGGCTGGGCGGTCTAGCTGCGGCTGAGCGGGTGGCTCTTGCTGTTGGGCCGGTTGACTCTAACTGGTGGATGGCGTGGCTTCGTCGTGGTCGCCGAGCGCGCCTCTTGTCAAGGGGGTGCGGCTGCGGCTGTGGGGATGGCTGGATGGGCGACAGGGCTGGAGGCTCAGTGGGCGGCATTCGGGCCGGAGAAGGGGAGATGCCTTCCGTCCGCAGGGTGGCAGATGTTTCCCGCCCTGGAACAGGAGAAGCCTCCCGCTCTCCTACAGCGGGATTGGATCCCGCCCCTTGGCGTTATGAATCAACCTCGTCGGTGCCTGGCAGAGGGACGGTCGCCATGTCCGGCCCTCCGGAACAGGCTGCGAGGCGGTCGGCCAACGAAGCTGTGGCGACTACAAGATCAGCGGGCTTCTGGCTGAGATCCAGGACATGCGCGTGCACGCTGATATCCGAGTTCTTGATCCGGTAAGGCTGTGCCGACGGCGTCCCGGAGGCGTAGACGAGGTGCCCCTCGGTGAGGCCGAGAGCGGTGCAGTAGGAGATCAGCTGAAACAGGTGCCCCGTTGGCGGAGCACCGTCCAGAGTCCGATACTTCGCGTCCACGATCACGACGGGCCGCCCGTCGCGATAGATGAGGATGTCGGGCTGGAAGAGCACCCGCCTCTGCTGGTCGAGCGGGTGCCCCTGCTGGGCGACGCAGCGAAGGCTGTGCGGCGAAAGCCCAGTGGCTAGTTGTCTGGTGAGGAAACGTTCGAAGATCTGGGCCATGTTCAGGATGAACCCGTCGATCTTTATCGCCTGCGAACCCTCCTGTTGTAGTGAGGCTCCAGAGAGGATCAGTTCAGCCAACTTGAGCGCGGGGACATAGCGCTCGTTGAGCCGGGTTGGCCTCCACCGCGGCAGCGGTGCGCCGGGTCGGACGGGGACGACGCCGACGAGCCTGCCGCTCAGATGGCGGAGCAGCGCGATCGTGGTGTCCGCGACGCCAGGCAGGGTCTGGACGAGCTCGATTGCGCCGAGCAGTATCTGGTTCTCGGGAATGTCGGCCAGGTAGTCGTCATAGGCGACTTCGATCGCGGTGGGCAGCCCCATCCGGCGGCTCAGCTGGGCGCTGGTCCGAATCCGGCCCCGCACGACGGTGAGAGCGTCCTCGCGGTAGACATAGCCGTGCAGAACCCCGCGGCGAAGCACGCGCTCTGCCGCGCGGGTGAACACGGTGGCCAGTGCGGGCACGAGCAGGTCGTCGGTGGCGGCGGTGATCTGGCGGTGTTGCCAGATGTGGTCGTTGTCACCGAGCAGGCCGAGGAGCCGCCGGACGGGCAGTTTCGGCTGGATGCGTAGCTCGATGGCGCCGTCGTTGTGGCCGAGCCGTACGGTCCCGACGCGCTGGCGGCCCGCGAGCCGCCACCGTCCGCCGGCGGTCGGGGTCATGGTGACCAGCTCAGGGACGGTGGCCAGCGTGGCGACCTGCGCCGGAGTCAGGGGCCGGGGCGGGCCGGCGGTGGCCTCGGCGAGGTGGAGATGCAGGGTCATGGCAGAGTGTGGCCGAGCGCGGCGAGCAGGGCCGGCAGGCCGTACTCGGCCTCGATGTCGTTGAGTTTGCCGTAGAGCTGGTCTTCCAGCAGGGGCAGGATCTCGGCCGCCCAGATGAGTTCCAGTCCGCGCCGGGTGGCCACGTTGGGCGCCATCAGGTAGGAAGGGCCGACTGCGCGGTCGGGGTCGTTCAGACGGCGGTTGACCTCTTCCAGCAGGAGCGCGGGTAGAACGGGGAGTTTCTCGCGCTCCAGCCAGCGGCGTAGCAGCCCGTCGACCGGGAGCCGGTCCGGGGCCAGGGCGCGGAAGACGAACCGGCGGCGCATGGCCGCGTCGATCAAGGCCACCGAGCGGTCGATGGTGTTCATCGTGCCGATGACGAAGACATTCTTGGGCAGCTTGAAGGGCTCGTCCGGCGAGTATTGCAGGGTGATCTCACGGTTGCGGTACTCCAGCAAGAAGTACAACTCGCCGAACACCTTGGCCAGATTCGCGCGGTTGATCTCATCGATGACCAGGACATACGGCCGGTCCGGCTCCTTCTCGGCGGCCTCCACGGCGTTCTTGAACGGGCCGGGCACCAGGTCGAAGCCGATCATGCCGTTCTCGGCGAGCCGGGGGCGGAAGCCTTCGATGAAGTCCTCATACCCGTAGGAAGGGTGGAACTGCACCAGGCTGGTGCGATCGGGACCGGCCAGCGCCTCGCCGAGCCTGGTGGCCAGGTAGGTCTTGCCGGTGCCGGGCGGGCCGTAAAGGATCATCTGCCGTTTGGCGGTCAGCAGGTCGGCGGTCTCCTGCAGCCAGCTGAGCGGCATGAGCAGGTCGTCGGCGAACGCCTGGGTGAGTGCCGGCACGATCAGGTCACGGGTCTCGTCCTGAGCCAGCACCTCGTCGGTGAGCTGTTCCTCCAGCCCGGCGTCGGTGGCCAGCGCCGCGATCACACTGGTCAGCTCACCGATCGTCATCGCGGTCTTGAGCTTGGCCTGGGCTTCCTCGGGGAGAGCCTGGCGGCTTATGGGGCTGGGGTTCCACTCGACCGAGCGGCGACGAGCCAGGCCACGGCCGGCGGAATCGTCGTAATACGCGTCGCCGGTGATGGTGCCGACGTAGACGGCATCGTCGTTGACGGTCGCGATGAGATCTCCAGGTTGAAAGCCGCTGAGGAAACGCCATAGCTGCCCGGCCGCGACGTCCTTCCTGCCCTGTTTGGCGTCGGGAAGCCCGGCAGCGACAGCGTCCTTGACCTGCTGTCGGGACGCGCCGGCCGGTAGCTGTTTGATGTCCGAAAAGCTGACGGAGCAGAAGCCTCCGGCTAGCCACTGGGGGATCGCGTTGACGCCGTCGACGTTGGCCCCTCGCACCAGCCAGCCCTTCTGCGGCCGTGGTGGCGGGGGCGGCTCCCAGCGAGACCGCCAGGGCTCGTCATAGAAGCTGAACCGTCCACCCTGCTCAGCTTCTATCTGCTGGCGTATGGCGTGGATATCACGATCGAGATCGCCTGTTGGCTCGGCCAGCCGGTCGGCGAAGGCATCCCGGATGAGCTGCTTGTTACGCTCGACGGAGACCGGGGCGAACACATCGGGAAACAGTAAAAACAGCAGCACGTGGAACTGGGCGCGGGCCCGCGACTTGCCGTCGTAGTCGGTGAGCACCGATTCGGCCAGGTCTCGGAAGCGCCACGGATCCTGCAGAGCCGATTCCCGTTCGCCGAGCGGTAGCTTCACCAACAGCTGCGTGAGGCGGATGAGGAACGCGAACTGGGCCCAACGGTAGTTGAGGAACGCTTGGCCGCCTTTCATATAACCCGGTGAGGCCGCCGCAGCCAACTCCTCGGGCACCTTCACCTCGAAAGATACCCATGACAGCACACTGCCCAGGATCTCGAATTTGCGATTGACGCCGATTGTGGCCGGGCTCAACGGCATGACATTGAGATAGAGCAATTCGGCGGCAAGCACGATCGCCTCATCGCTGCCCTCGGAGATCTGCCGTTTGAGCTTGACCAGGAACTCGTCAGAGGACTCGTCGAAGTTCTCCACGAACCGGCGGAACAGCTCGTCCGCGGCATCCGACGTCCATGCGCGCAGGCCGGGAGCAAACAATGACTCCCCGGTCAGAACACCACCTTGGACTACCTGGCGTGCCGCTCGGCATACGATGACGCCCTGTTCCCAATCCACCATGAGTCCCTTCCGCGTGAAGTCTCCTACACATCCTCAGGCATCCTGCATAACGTTACGCAGGTGGATCAGAAGGCGTTTCGGGTCTATGGACGATCTAGCAGACCAGGGCGTGTTCGAGACGTCCTCCGCGCCTGGCCGCGAACAGCTCCGATGGCCCCGCAACGGGGAAGTCCACCGCCCCGGGATTGCGGACGAATCACCTGCGTGTCGCTGATTGGCCGTCCCATCAGTTGCCGCGAAGCGCACTCAAGGCGCGCTGGCAGACGGCGTGCCACGTCTCTCCGCCCTTATCCCGTGTCAGGACACTGGCGACCACTGATTCCTCGCAGGTCCGGCCGTGCCAGGAACAACCGCCTTCGGCCGCGCGTCGTCCACGGTGTAGCGCTGATTCGTACGGTCGTTCCTCAATCAGTTCGGTTGACATATGACGCGCGACGGACCCTTCTTCTGCGGCGATCCGTGGATCGGTAAGGATCGCGTAAACGTACGACGGACCGATGATGTCCTTGCTGAGCTGTCCGGGCCCCGACAGCGGTCGTCGGCCCCATGCGCGGACGAAATTGGACCTATGAATACCAATCTTCGTCCGGTCGGGATAGACCTCATTGTCGCGTAACCGGTATGTGAAGGTTCCGCCGCGCCGTAGCCGGAAAGCCTCCCCCGCGTACCGTCTGATACGGCCCCAGACAGGATCGAAGGCATGGGCACTCGATCCGGTTTCCGCGAGGTCGGTGTCTTGGGGCTGCCTCGGCAGTGGCCGAGAAGAGATAGGACTCGCTGGGTGAGGGATTCGGCCCGCGTCCTCGGCGGGGCGAGCGGTGACGGTCGCCGCCACCTTCCAGAGGACCGGGACACGAGGGCTCCGCCCGGTGAGTGCCAAGATAGTCAGGAGAAGGTGCAAGGCAGGCGGCCCCAGTATGGATGCGAGCGTCCAGGTCCACATGACGACGTCGTCCGACGGGATCTCGGTTGCAGCCCCCTGGTACCGAAGCGAGGCGTAGACGCCCACCAGAACCAGAGTGACCAAGAAGGACACGACGGCCACGACATCGATGAGGATCGACTGCACGGCGTGGAAGCGCACGACGGGCCGTTGATCACGACGGAAGACCAAACCCCCAACGAACCCCAGAAGGTACGCGAGAGCGGAGCGCCATGAGGTGCCGACAACGTCCGGATTCCAGGGAGGCTCGATGTCGGACCCCGCGTTTGTGCGGCGAGGTGCCGCCCGGCCGCTGATGCTGTTTCGCCTACGCTCCGATGTGGCGGTTTGCGCTTCTCGGCGTTTGCGTTCGGCCCTCTCGATGATGACAACCACTGTTTGGACGATGCCGGCGATCGAGGCGACGACTCCGAGCACCGCCAGAACGACGCTCATGCATCCTCCTCTCGCGAATGGAGACCCTTTCTAACCGGGAGAGTTCGATGGTCGCACACCACGCTCGGGACGGTGAGTGCGATGAGTGTCTCTGAGTGTGATGATCGATCTTCACATGAGTGGCTGGACACATCGGCGGCCTACCGGCCCCTGGAGAATGGGGGCGGGTCGTCCGATGCTGGGTTGCCTGGCGACTAGCTCCGCAAGATCAAGCCCTTGTGGCGCCGTATTGGCTGATGGGCAGTAAGGGAACAAGGCGGTGACGTGGAGCTACGCAGTCACGTGGGCCAGGCCCTGACGGATCCCACGAGGGCGATGGAAAGCGGGACCACCACGGGATGATCAAGCAGGAGCGGACACCGGTTCAGGGTGTTCGCCCACGTCAGATTGCGTAATCGGATGAGACGGCCCGCGCCTACCTCAAGGGACTCCCGTCCAAGTCAGGAGGAAGCGGGTCGAAGGGAAGGCGGCCGGTGTCCGAAGGTGCGGTCGATGGCGATGCGGGTGAGCCAGCCCAGCCCGGCGGTGAAGAGCGGCGGCCACACGATCGGCCCGAAGGAGTAGCCGACCAGCACCACCAGCGGGATCCACACCCGGTGCGCGGCCTGGTGCAGCAGCCCCGGCAGCCGGGGGCCGGCGAGTCGGGCCGCGTCGGGGAGGACGAAGAAGCCCAGTGCGGCGGCCGTGGTCGGCAAGCCGTACTTGACGCTCTCGAAGACCGCGAAGGCGGCCAGGAACAGCGTGAGCGCCCCCCAGGCGAGCCGTCGCGGCCGGGTGACTTCCTCGCGTGTGCTCTCGATCGCCACGCCGCCAAGCGTACAGAAAGAAAGGGCGAATCAGGTCTCGCCTCCTGATGGGTGAATGCGGTGTGAAACAGCTCCGGCGTACGCTGTCAAGGCAGTCAAGATCCTGTGCAAACCGCCTGCCGGGCCAGGAGTCCGGCGGGCTCGTTCCGCTAGCACCACCGGACTCGGAAAGGCAGTGGCGATGCGACTGACCAGGATCGTTGTCGCGGGCATGGCAGTGGCGCTGGCGCTCGGCGCGTGCGCGGGCGGGGGCGGAGGCGGGGGCCAAGGTGGAGGCGTCGGCGAGACGCAGGGGGGTGCGTCCCCCGGAGGGCTGGAGAAGAGTGAGCTGCTGATCGGCGTGGTGCCGGTCGCGTCGTCCGCCTCGCTGTTCATCGCTCAGCAGCGCGGCTTCTTCAAGGAGGAGGGGCTGACCGTCAAGACGGAGATCATCCAGGCGCCCACCGCCGTCATGCCGAAGATCGTCAACGGCAGCATGGACGCGTTCCTGACCAGCTACGTCTCGCTCATGACGATCAACGACTCGGGTGCGGCCAAGCTCAAGCTGTTCCAGCACACGATGGGAGGCGCGCCGGGATTCTGCGCGGTGGTCGTGGCCGAGGGGTCGCCGATCAGGACCGTGGCCGACCTCAAGGGCAAGACCATCGCGGTCAACGTGCTCAAGACGCTCGGCCACACGGTGGTCAACGCCCACCTCCAGCAGGCCGGGCTCAAGCCGGACGACGTCAAGTTCGTCGCCGTGCCCTTCGCTGACCAACTCGGCGCCCTGGCCTCGGGGAAGGTGGACGCGGCCTGGCTGGCCGAGCCGTTCCTGAGCGCGGCCAAGAAGGACGGCGCCGTCCAGATCGTCGACACCATCGGCGGGCCCACGGCGGGGGTGCCGATCGACGGGTGGGGTGTCACGGAGCAGTGGCTGGCGAAGTACCCGAAGACGGCCGCCGCCCTGCACCGGGCGCTGGCCAAGGGACAGCAGATCGCCGGCGCGGATCGTAAGGCCATCGACGAGGTCGTGCCGACGTACACGCAGATCCCCGCGGACGTGGCGGCGGCCATGCGGGTCGGCGAGTTCACGATGGAGGCCGACCGCGCGAGCGTGCAGAAGCTGGCCGACCTCATGTACGGCTTCGGGTTCCTCAAGGCCAGGCCGGACGTGGGACAGATCTTCGCGCCGATGGCCGGCTGACCGAGATTGCGAATCCTATTCACTACGGCGCGTCCGGGATGGCGGGGGCGGTCGTGCTGGCCCTGCTGCTGACCACGTTGCGGCGGTTGCGCCGGAGCTGAGTGACGGTCTCGCGCCCCTCAATCCTGCCGGGCCAGGGTGCCGGTGACGAGCCGGCTCACCTTGCCCACCGCCTGCACGCCCGCGCCCATCGAGCCGTGCCGGTCGGAGATGACGGCGATCAGGTACGTGTGCCCCCGCGTACGCACCCGCCCGATGCTGTTGACCGTCCACCGCCCGCCGTGCCGGGGCCGGGGAAGCCATCCGTTCTTGAGCGCGACGTCCGCCCCCTGCCGCCCGGACGCGCTCACCCCCCACACCTGCCCAGGGGTGACGCCGCCCATGAGGCCCAGCACGTACCGGCGGTTCTTTCCGGAAAGCGGGCTCCGCGGCGAGGTGAGCGCGGACAGCAGCCGGACCTGGTCGGCGGCGCTGGTGGTGGTCGAGCCCCACGCCCCGCTCGGGTCGGGCCTCGTCTCGCGCAGGCCGAACCGCCGGTTCGCGGCGGCCAGCCCGGACGCGCCGCCGATCGCCGACCACAGCGCCGAGGCGGCGGCGTTGTCGCTGACCTGGATGGCCCGCGCGGCGTCCCGCCGCTCCCCGGCGGTCAGGCCGCGCCGCTGGCGCTGGGCCCTGAGCAGCAGCGCCATCACGATGTCGACCTTGACGATGCTGGCCGTGGCCGTCCTGAGCCCCGGGTTGTAGGAGTAGGACCGGCCGGTCGACAGGTCCCGCACCGACACCGCCACCTCGCCGGGGACGGCGCCGAGGTAGCGGTCGATCGTCCGGGTCAGCGGCCTCTTGAACGAGGAACTCCTCGGACGGCCCAGCGTCCCGGCCAGGCCGGCGACGGTCTCACGCAGCACGGACGGGTGCGCGGCGACGTCCGGCCCCAGAGCCACGAACGTGGCCCACATCCGGTAGCCGTCGAGCCCGCGCCGCAGCGTGAGGGTGTAGCGGCCGTCCGCCGAGCCGGCGGGGGCGCCGGGCAAGACGGCGGCTTGGACCGTTCCAGAACCGGGAACGAGCTGCCCCGCTCCGGTGATCGCCAGCGCCAGGGCGGCCGTGGCGACCACGCGCGCCTTCCCCCGTTTCGTGCCGAAGTTCATGTGTCCCCCCGGGTGGTGGGTCCCGGCCACCCCGCGCGCGCCGGGACCACCACCTGATATGTGTGCGGCGTCAGCCGTTTGTCCCTGCTTCGCCCGGGACCGCCCGGTGGATGACGGACGCGGTGAAACGTACGGGCAGGGCGACGGGCCCGCGGGTGATGCCCGCGGGCAGCCAGCGCACCGCGGCCGACGGGTCGGCCCAGGCCAGCCCGGGCAGCCGGGCCAGCAGCACGCGCAGCCCGACGGCGGCCTCGACGCGGGCCAGCGGGGCGCCCAGGCAGTAGTGGATGCCGTGACCGAAGGCCAGGTGCCGCGGCTCGGGACGGGTCACGTCGAGCCGGGCGGCCTCGTCCGGCGGGAGGGCGTCGCGGCTGGCCGAGGTGAGGGCGACGGCGACGGCCTGACCGGCCCGGATGTGCTGCCCGCCGAGGGTGAGGTCCTCGGTGGCGAAGCGGGCCGGCGTGGTCTCGACGGGGGCGTCGTAGCGCAGGAACTCCTCCACCGCCGCCGGGACGAGCCGGGGCCGTTCCCTGAGGTACGCGGCCTGCTCCGGGTGGTCGAGGAGGGCGGCCAGGGCGTTGCCCAGCAGGTTCACGGTGGTCTCGTGGCCCGCCACGACCAGCAGGACGGCGGTGCCGAGCAGCTCGGTGTCGGACAGGCGGCCGTGGTCGTCGTCGTGCACGCGGGCGAGCTCGGAGAGCAGGTCGCCGGTGGGCGTGCGGCGCTTGTCGCCGAGGAGGCCGCGCAGGTAGGAGTTGAGCGCCACCAGGGCCGCCCGCTGGGCCTCCGACGGGTTGCTCATGCCCTCGCGGGTCCAGCGTTGCAGGTCGGCGCGGCGCTCCTCGGGGACGCCGAGCAGCTCGCAGATCACCGCCATCGGCAGCGGCCTGGTGAACGAGGCGACCAGGTCGGCCCGGCCGTCGGCGGCGAAGGCGTCCACGAGCCGGTGGGAGAGCTGCTCGATGCGCGGGGCGAGCCGTTCGGCGGCGCCCGAGGTGAACGCCTTGGAGACCAGGCGGCGCAGCCTGGTGTGCTCGGGGGGATCGGCGGTCAGCATGTTGCCGCCGAAACCGGAGCCGGCCAGCATGATGTGCTGCCCGGCGGCGCGCAATCGCTCGGCGAACGGCTCCGGGTCCTTGCTCAGCTTCGGGTGGGCCAGCGCCTCCCGGCCCAGCTCGTACTCGACGACCAGCCAGACGGCCGATCCGTCGGCGGAGCGCACGCGGTGGATAGGACCACGTTCGCGCAGCTCGGCGTAGCGGGCGTGGGCGTCGGCCTTGAAGTCGGGGGTACCGACGAGAATGGCGTCATCGCGGGTGGTCATGACCTGAATGCTCCGCCCGATGACATATCGGACGCCAGTGTCACTTGACCTGGAGCCTGCTCCAGGTGGCAGCGTCGTCCTCGGAAACAGCCATGGCTACGAGGGAGCCTTACATGACAGTCCGGCAGCTGGGGCGGAGCGGCATCCAGGTGAGCGCGATCGGGTTCGGCGCCTGGGCCATCGGGGGGCCGTTCACGTCCGGCGGCAAGCCCGCGGGATGGGGCGAGGTGGACGACGACGAGTCCATCGCGGCGGTGCGCCGCGCCCTCGAACTCGGGATCACCTTCTTCGACACCGCCGACGTCTACGGCACCGGCCACAGCGAGCGCGTGCTCGGCAGGGCGCTGGCCGGACGGCGGGACGAGGTGGTCATCGCCACCAAGTTCGGCAACGTCTTCGACGCGGGCACCCGTACCGTCACCGGCCGCGACCTCTCGCCCGGCTACGTCCGGCGGGCGTGCCAGGCGTCGCTGGAACGGCTGGGCACCGACCGCATCGACCTCTACCAGCTGCACATCGGCGACGCGCCGCTGGAGCAGGTGGACGACCTGGTCGCCACGCTGGAGGGGCTCGTGGACGACGGGCTGATCCGCGCGTACGGGTGGAGCACCGACGACCCCGAGCGGGCGGCGGCCTTCGCCAAGGGGCCGCACTGCGCGGCGGTGCAGCACGAGCTCAGCGTGCTGCGCGACGCCCCGGCGATGGTGGCCGTGTGCGAGACGCACGAGCTCGCGTCGGTCAACCGGGGGCCGCTGGCGATGGGGCTGCTGTCCGGGAAGTACGGGCCGGAGTCCCGGTTGCCGATGAACGACGTGCGCGGGGACTCGCCGGCGTGGATGACGCTCTTCCGTGACGGGCGGCCCGCTCCCGAGTTCCTGGCCATGATGGAGGCGGTTCGCGACATTCTGACCTCCGGGGGGCGTACCCTCGCGCAGGGGGCGCTGGGGTGGCTGCTGGGGCGCAGCGAGCGTACGGTGCCGATCCCCGGGATCAGGACGGTGGGGCAGGCCGAGGAGAACGCGGGCGCGCTCCGGCACGGGGCGCTGAGCGCGGCGGAGCTGGCCCAGATCGGCGAGCTCCTGCAACGACCGGCCTGAGGTGGTAAACCCTTCAGCGTTGGAGGGCGATCTGGCGGACGCACTCGTCGGCGATGCGGCGGGCGAACCCGGCCGGGTCCTCGTGCGCGGGCACGTGCTCGGGCACGACGGCGTGCACGATGCCCTCGGCGAGCAGGTCGGCCGCGCGTACCCGCTGCCGTCTGGCCACCGCGGGCGCCTGCTCGGGGCCGCCGTGCAGGATCGCGCTCGCGCCCTCCGGCGGGAGCGGTGACAACCACGCGTTGCCCGCCGCGATCACCCGGCGGGACGGCAGCAGCGCCAGCGCGCCGCCGCCGGTGCCCTCGCCCAGCAGCACCGAGACGGTGGGGACGGTGAGCTCCACCATCTCGGCCAGGCAGCGGGCGATCTCGCCGGCCAGCGCGCCCTCCTCGGCCGCCGCCGAGAGATCCGCTCCCGGGGTGTCGATGACGCAGATCAGCGGCAGCCGCAGCTCCTGGGCGATGCGCATGCCGCGGCGGGCGCCCCGCAGCGCCGCCGGGCCCAGGGGGCGGAGCTGGGACTGGGTGCGGCGGTCCTGGCCGACGAGGACGCAGGGGGTGCCGGAGAACGAGGTGAGCGCCAGCAGGAGCGCGTCGTCGGTCTCGCCGAGCTGGGTGCCGTGCAGCGGCAGGACGTCGTCGGCGGCATGGCGCAGCAGCTCCCGCACGCCGGGCCGGTCGGCGCGCCGGGTGAGCGCGATCGACGACCACGCGTCGCCCCCGGCGGGAAGGGATCCAGCGTCGTTCCTTGCGGGAGGGGATCCCGCGTCGCCTCCGATGGGAGGGGAGTGCGGGTCGCCGCTGGTGGACGCGGGGTTCGGGTCGTCGCCGGCGGGCGACGGCCCGGGCTCGGGAGTGGCCGGGCGGGGGGTGCCGGTGAGGAGGGCGAGGGCGCGGGCGGCGACGGCGGCCAGCTCGGACGCGGGCACGACCGCGTCCAGGATGCCCTTGTCGACCAGGTTCTCCGCCACCTGGACGCCTTCCGGGAACGGCTCGCCGCGCAGCGTCCGGTAGACGACCGGCCCGAGGAAGCCGATGAGCGCCCCCGGCTCGGCGACCGCGACGTGCCCGAGCGACCCCCACGAGGCGAACACGCCACCGGTCGTGGGATGGCGCAGGTAGACGAGGTACGGCAGCCCGGCCGCCTTGTGCGCCACGACGGCCCGGCTGATCTCGACCATCCGGACGAACGCCGGCGTGCCTTCCTGCATGCGGGTCCCGCCCGAGGCGGGCGCGGCGATCAGCGGCAGCCGCTCGCGCGTGGCCCGGCGGACGGCGGCGATGATGCGCTCCGCCGTGGCCACGCCGATGGAGCCGCCGAGGAAGCCGAACTCGCTGACCACGAGCGCCGCCGCGTGCCCCCGGATCGACGCCCGCCCGGTGAGCACCGCCTCGTCGGTGCCGGCCCGCTCCTCCGCGCGCCGGAGCACGGCGAGATACCCCGGCTCGTACGCGGCGCGCTCGATCGGCTCGTCCCAGGAGAGGAAGCTCCCGGGATCGACCGTGGCCTCGATCAGGGCGCGGGCGGACGGCCTGGTCATGCGGGGCGCAGCCGGGCGTCGTTGCCGACGATCGGGTTGCGCAGCGTGCCGAGGCGTTCGACCTCGACCTCGACCTCGTCGCCCGGCCGCAGCAGCCACGGGGGAGTGCGGGCGTAGCCGACCCCGGCGGGGGTGCCGGTGGCGAGCAGGTCGCCGGGGCGCAGCGTGAACGTGCGCGAGATGAGCGAGAGCGTGTCGCCGACGGTGTAGACCATCTCGTCGGTGCTGCCGTCCTGCACGACCTCGCCGTTGACCCGGGTACGCACCCGCAGGCCGTCACGCAGGTCGCCGACCTCGGAAGCGGGCACCATGGGGCCGAGCGGGCCGGAGTCGTCGCCGTTCTTGCCGAGGATCCACTGGCTGGTCAGCTTCTGCGCCCTGCGCGAGGTGAGGTCGTTGAAGGCCGAGTAGCCGACGACGGCGGCCAGCGCCTGCTCGGGGCCGGCGTCCACCAGCGGCGCGCCGACGTACGCGACGACCTCGCCCTCCCAGTCGAGGCCGTCCTCGTTCGCCGGGACGGGCACCGGGGCGCCGTCCACGGTCAGCGACCGCGTCCACCGGGCGAACAGCGTCGGGTGCGGCGGCAGCTCCTTGCCGGCGAAGGAGCCCTCGGCGACGTGCTTGAGGTAGTTCAGCCCGATGCAGATCACCCGGGCGCCGGGCAGCACCGGCGGCACGAACGTGACCTCCCCGGCGGCGGCCGTCTCGCCGTCCGGCTCCCGGGACAGGAAGCCCGGCGCGTCGGCCCAGAACCGCTCCAGCGGCGCCAGCACCGCGACCTCGCTGCCGTCGGCCGACAACGACGCCACCTCGACCGGGCCGCCGCTCCGGCGGATGCCCACGATCCTCATCGGCCACCTCTCCTGGTACGGAAGGTACGAACCCTTCTAAAGGTTCGCAGGTTTGTGCTTAGATGACGGACTATGCCGCAGAGTTCCTCGCCCGGACAAGCCCTGACCGGCCTGGGGCAGGGCGCGCGTACGCGGGCCGAGCGACTGGCCGCGCTGCTCGACGACCGGATCCGCACGCGCGGGCTGGCCCCCGGCGAGCCGGTCGGCACGCTGGAGTCGCTGCGCGCGGAGACCGGCCTCGCCTACGCCACGGTCAGCGAGGCCGTCCGGCTGCTGCGCGACAGGGGCGTGCTGGAGATCCGGCCGGGGCGCGGCGGCGGGCTGTTCGTCGCCGAGCGCGGGCCGGTGGTGCGGCTGCGGCACACGCTGCTGAGCGTCGAGGAGGAGCCCGGCACGGTCGCCGACGCCATCGAGCTGCGCGACCACCTCGAGGAGCTGATCGACGTCGGCGCCGCCCGGCACCGCACCGGCCAGGACGTCGCCGACCTGCGCGGCCTGCTCCGGCGGCTGCGCGCCGCGCCCGACTGGGACGGCTTCATGCGCGCCAACTGGGCGCTGCACGAGCGGATCGCCGCGATCAGCCCGAACACGATGGCGCGGGCCGTCTACACCGGCACCCTCGGCCACCTGGGCGCCGCGTCCTCCCGCTTCGGCGACGACCCGGCCGCCGCCGCCGGCTACCGCGCCGGGCGTTACCAGGTGCACGCCGACCTGGTCGAGGCGATCGCCGCCGGTGACGAGGCCGCGGTCCGCGCCGCCGTCGCCCGGCACAACACCACCACGTGAGAAGGGGCCCTCATGCCCGGTGAGTACCGCCAGTACCTGTTCCCGCACGATCACCCGAGGCTGGCCGAGGTGCGGGGCCTGGACCCGTACGCCTACCGCGAGTTCGCCAGGAAGCCGGGCACGTTCACCGGCGGCCTGGTCGAGGGCTGGACGCCGCTCTACGGGAACGCCTTCCACGGCGTCACGGAGAACGGCGTCCAGCGCGAGGGCCTCCACCCGCTCGAGCCCGCGGAGCCGGGGGAGGAGGCGCCGGTCGAGGCCATGGTGGCCGCCGCGAACGACCTGCTCGCCGCCCTGGACGAGCAGGGGCGCGAGCGGATCTCGTACGCCGTGGACGCCGCGGAGTGGCAGACCTGGGCCAACCCGGAGTTCATGCAGTTCGACACCGGCCTGCGGCTGGACCTGCAGCCGGAGGCCGTGCGCGAGCGCGCTCTGGCCCTGGTGCGGGCCTCGCTCTCGCCCGAGGGTTTCCGGCTGGCGCACGCGATGATGCTGGTCAACGGCTTCCTCGGCGAGGTCGTCGGCCTGGAGACCATACTCAACGAGTACAGCTACAACCTCGCCCTCTACGGCACCCCCGACCTGCGGGCCCCGTGGGGCTGGCAGCTCTACGGCCACCACTGCGCGGTCAACTGCCTGGTCGTCGAGGGGCGCATGGTGCTGTCGCCGGTGTTCCTCGGTGCCGAGCCCGACGAGATCGACGCCGGGCCGCACGCCGGCCTGCGCGACCTGTTCGCCGACCGGGTGGAGCCCGGGCTGCGGCTGATGGCCGCCCTGCCGGAGGAGCTGCGGCGGCAGGCCGTCGTGTACGAGCGGATGGTCGACCCCGCGATGCCGGAGGGCCGGGTGCATCCGGGCGACGAACGCCACCTGGCCGGGGCGTTCCAGGACAACCGGGTCATCCCCGTCGAGGGGGTGCGCCTCGCCGAGGTGCCCGCCGAGGCCCGGGAGCACGCGCTGGCCATCGCCGGGTCGTTCGTCCGGCTGCTGCCGGAGGGGCCGCGCGCCGCCCGCATGCGGGAGATCGCCGGGCACCTCGACGAGACCTGGTTCTGCTGGATCGGCGGCCACCGGGCCGGCGACGTCTTCTACTACCGGCTGCAGTCGCCGGTGCTCATCGCCGAGCTGGACCACCACTGCGGGGTGTTCCTCGACTACGACACGCCCAAGCCGTTCCACGTCCACACCGTGCTGCGCACCCCGCACGGCAACGACTACGGCCGGGCCTGGGTCCGCCAGTGGCGGCAGCGGGAGGCCGGGAGCTAGCGGGCGCGGCGCAGCCGTACCGCCAGGAGGATCAGGACGACGGGGAGCAGCGCGTACAGCACCCATAGGGGTGTGACGGGGTTGGTCACCTGCTCCTCGTCCAGCGTGCATCCCAGCACGGGCAGCCAGTTCACCATCAGGTCCCTGACCACCAGGGGCACCACCGTCAGCCAGCCGGCGACCCGGGCCGCCGGCCGGTGACCGGTGCGCGCCAGCAGCGCCCACAGCCCGAAGCCCACGGCGACCACGAGCGGCTGCGGGAGGAGCATCAGGACGGCCGCCGCGGTCATGAGCTCCGCCACGTTGCCGAAGCAGGAGCTGTCCACGATCGAGATCTCCACCTCGCTCGGCCCGCCGGCCAGGACCGCCAGCAGCATCGCCTGGGGGACGCCCACCAGCACCAGGGCGGCGCCCCACATGACCAGCGGCCACCGCCAGCGCAGCGGGAGAAGCTCACGCGGCGCCCTGGGGCGGACGATCCGGTCGAGCGCCAGCAGCAGCCCCGCGGCGACCAGGCAGGCGAGCGCGATCAGCAGCAGCTCGTCGCCGTCCCAGAGGAGGAAGCGCAGCGCGTCGCCGGAGAAGGCTCGGACGGCGTCCAGCCCGCCCACGGCGTAATGCATCTCAACCGCCTGCCGGACCTCTTCCTCGCTGGGCATGCCCAGCCCGGTGATCGGCGGCGTGGCGGCGGCCACGGCGAGCAGGGCCAGCAGCCCGGCGCCCAGCAGTGGCGCCCACCGCCTGCGCCGCAGCACCACGACGGGCACGATCAGGAACGCGGTGATGGCCGCGCCGGCGGCGACGTTCGCGGCTCTGGGCACGATGACCGCGGGAACCAGCGGCGTCAGCAGCGCCAGCGCGCACACGACGGGTAAGGCGATTCTGGAGGACACGAGCGACGGGCTTATCGCCCCAGGAACGACGGTGTCAATCCTTCAGCGCGGCGTCCGGGTCCAGCGGGAAGATCGGCCGGTTCAGGTTCCGGTACGGCAGCCGGTGCAGGTCCTGGTCCACACCCCCGGGCGTGAGCGCCAGCATCCAGTCGGCCGCCGCCTCGAACAGCTCCGGCTCCAGGTATCCGATCTTGACCGCGACCACGTCCACCCCGGCCACGTCCACCCCGAGCCGCCGGTACGACTCCAGCAGCCGGTACTGCATCCGCCGCGAGGTCAGGAACACGCTCAGCCCGCCGATGCGCACGCTGACCACCCGCCCGCCGTCGGGGTCGTCGGCCACGGCCTCCAGCGTGCCCTCCAGCAGCAGCGGCCCGGGCGGGCGGGTGTCCACGCGGCCACCGGCGCGCACGCTGACGGCCGAGCCGGCCGGGAGGTGCGCGACGGCCGCCACCGCCTCCGGGTCGAACAGGGAGGCGTAGACGGCGCGGGCCGAGCCGTCGCGGATCTCGGGCCTGGCCAGCATCCGCTCCAGGGCGTAGGTGACGTCGTCGGCACCACCGGCGCCCGGGTTGTCGCCGGAGTCGCTGATGAAGTACGGCCGGGCCGAGCCCTCCTTGAGCGCCGCGTCCAGGCACTCGTCCATGGAGCCCGTGGGGGCGACGAAGGCGAAGTCGTCGCGCGCGTCCCAGAACGCCTGCCCCAGCTCGCGGGCCGCCCGCTCGGTGGCGGCGGCGTCGGTGCCGGTGGCGACGACGGCGCCGGTGCAGCGCGGCTCGTCGGCCCAGGCGAATCCGATCCAGACGGCCGCGTCGATCACGCCGGGCCTGGCCTCGATGTCCGGGATGCGGGCGTACAGGCCGCGGGCGGGCTCGACGCGGGTGCTGGTCATCTCGCCCGGCAGCAGGATCGGCACGTGGACCAGCGACTTGTGCGGGCGCTCGCCCCGGTGGAGTGCTTCGACGAGGTTGCGGGCGGCGCGCTCGCGGGTCTCCCAGACGTCCACGTGGGGCGCGGTGCGGTAGCAGGTCAGCAGGTCGCAGCCGGCGAACAGGGTGTGCGAGACGTTGCCGTGCAGGTCCATCGCCGCCGAGACCAGCGGCTCGGGGCCGATCACGGAGCGGACGGCGGTGATCAGGTCGCCCTCCGCGTCCTGGCGGCCGACGACGCTCATCGCGCCGTGGATGTCCAGCAGCACGCCGTCGAAGGCGCCGTCGGACAGGCCCTGGACGATCTCGGCCCGCCAGGCGTCGTACGCGGCGGCCTCGACCGCGCCGCCGGGCAGGGCGCGGGCGTGCACGATCGGCACCCATTCCACCCCGGCCGCCCACGGCTCGCCGAGCCAGCCGTACCTGCCGAGCAGGGCCTGGCCGCGGGTGACCTCGAAGTCGGCGGTGCCGCTGAGATGCGGCGAGAAGGTGCTGGACTCGATGTGGATGCCGCAGATGGCGATGCGCAAGGACACGTTACCGCTGTGCTTTCTAGGAGGCTTTCTAGGAGGGACGGAGATCGGCCGTCTCCCGGAGGAGCCGGCCCAGTCCGATGAGGGCCGCGTCGGGGCCGGCGATGCTCGCCTCGATGGACAACGACTGGGTCAGCGGCGGCAGGCAGCGCTCGTAGAGCATGCCCTTGACGGCCGCCACGTAGACGTCCAGGCTCGACAGCGCGCCGCCGATGACGACGCTGTCGGGGTTGAGGAAGTTGACCAGGCCCGACAGGGCGACGCCGAGCAGCCGGCCGGCCTGGCGTACCAGGGTGACCACGGCCGGGTCGGCGTTGATGGTGGCGGCGATGACGTCGCGGATGTCGGCCACGGGCAGGCCGCGGCCGGCCAGCTCGCGGGCCAGCGCGGCGCCGCTGGCGACGGTCTCCAGGCAGCCGCTGCCGCCGCAGGAGCACTCGCGCTCGCCGCTGTCGGCCACCCGTACGTGGGTCAGGTCGCCGCTCAGGCCGCGCCCGCCGCGGTAGATCCGGGCGCCGCTGACCAGGCAGCCGCCGATGCCGCTGCCGGCCTTGACGTAGATCATGTCGCCAGCGTCGCGGCGGGTGACGTGCTCGCCGATGGCGGCGGCCTTGGCGTCGTTGTCGACGACGGCCGTCACCTGGAACCGCTCGCGCAGGTCGCTCCGTACGTCGTAGCCGCTCCAGCCCGGCATGCGGGCGGGGCCGACGAGGCGGCCGTGCGGGAAGTCCACCGGGCCGGGCAGCGCCATGCCGACGGCGAGCAGCCGGCGGCCGGGCGCGTGGGCGGACCTTACGCCGTCGAAGGCCCCCGCGACCTGGTCGAAGATCGCCTCGGGGCCTGCTCCTATGTCGACGGCGAACTCCTCGGCCGTCAGCAGCGCTCCCGAGGGAGAGCACAGGCCGACGCGGGCGTGGCGGGCGCCCAGCTCGGCCACCGCGAGGACGCCGCCGTCCTCGCGCAGGCGCAGGATCCTGGGCCGGCGCCCGCCGGTGGAGGCGCCCACGCCCTCCTCCAGGATCGTGCCGTCCTCCAGCAGGCGCCGCACCACGCTGGAGACGGTGGAGGGAGCCACCTGAAGGATCTCCACCAGATCCGCGCGTGACACGGCCTTACCGCTGGCCAGCAGGCTCAACGCCTGCTCACGCAGATTGGCGGGCTCCTCCGGCATGCCTCTCCTCTCCCTGGAAGGAAGACCATCATCGAGCAAGAAGACGATCACCGATAGATGCCTTCGCCGCGGACTCTATCCCGAAATAAGTGTCACGAACAAAGTAGATTTTTCGCATTGACTTACCACTTGTACCTCTATACATTCTCCGGCTGAACGGCCCCTGGAGGGCAGCCCACGTCTCGACGAGGAGAAACATGGGGACGAGAACCCGCATCGTGTGCGGCGTGGTGGCCATCGGGCTGGGTCTGAGCGCCTGCAGCGGAGGCGCCGGCGGCAGCGCGCAGCAGAGCGGCGGCGGCGCGCAGGGCACGGACACCGTGACCGTGGCCTTCCGCACGCCCAACTGGATCCTGCCGATCTCGGCACCCGGCTTCACCCAGGGCGAGAACGACATCTTCTCCACCGCCCTGTACCGCAAGCTGTACAGCTACAAGCTCGACGGATCCAGCGCCGACAACGTCGACCCCGAGCGCTCGCTGGCCGAGCCGCCCGCCGTCAGCGACGGCGGCAAGACGCTGACCATCACGCTCAAGGACAACACCTGGTCCGACGGCAAGCCGATCACCACCAAGGACGTGCAGTTCTGGTGGGACCTCGTCACCGCGAACAAGGACAAGTGGGCGTCCTACAAGCCCGGCGGCTTCCCCGACAACATCGACAGCTTCAAGGTCAAGGACGACAAGACCTTCTCCCTGACCACGAACAAGCCGTACAACACGGCCTGGTTCGTCGGCAACCAGCTCAACCGCATCGTCCCGCTGCCCCAGCACGCCTGGGACAAGGGTGACGCCAAGCAGACCTTCGAGGAGCTGACCGCCGCCTCCAAGGACCCCAAGTCGTACGCGAGCAACCCGCTGTGGAAGACCAACAGCGGCCCGTGGAAGCTGCAGAGCTACGTGCCCAGCGGCGAGGTCGTGCTGGCCAAGCAGGACACCTACTCGGGCACCGACAAGCCCAAGCTGAACAAGATCGTGCTGCGGCCGTTCACCGGCGACGACGCCGAGTTCAACGTGCTGCGCGCCGGGCAGATCGACTACGGCTACATCCCGCCGGCCAACCTGTCGCAGAAGGGCTACCTGGAGTCGAAGGGGTACAAGGTCGCCCCCTGGTACGGGTGGTCGATCACCTACCTCCAGCTGAACTTCAACAACCCCAAGACCGGGGTGCTGTTCAAGCAGCCGTACCTGCGCCAGGCGCTGCAGATGCTCATCGACCAGCCTACGATCAGCAAGGTCATCTGGTCCGGCATGGCCGCGCCCACCTGCGGCCCGGTGCCCGCCAAGCAGGGCTCGCCCGCCGGCCAGGGCTGCGCCTACCCGTTCGACCCGGCCAAGGCCAAGCAGCTGCTGGAGAGCCACGGCTGGAAGGTCACGCCCGACGGGCAGACCACCTGTGCCGACCCCGCCCTGTGCGGCGAGGGCATCGCCAAGGACACCCCGCTGAGCTTCACCGTCACCAGCCAGTCCGGCTTCGCCGCGACCACCAAGATGTTCGCCGAGATCAAGTCGGCGATGGCCAAGGTCGGCGTGCAGCTCACCATCAAGGAGGTGCCCGACTCCGTCGCGGTCACCCCGGCCTGCAAGCCGGAGGAGTCCAAGTGCGACTGGGACCTGTCGTTCTTCGGCTCGCAGGGCAGCTGGTACTACCCGGCCTTCGCCTCCGGTGAGCGCCTGTTCCAGACCGACGCCCCCGTCAACCTCGGCAGCTACAGCAACCCCGAGGCCGACAAGCTGATCGAGAAGGCGCAGTTCTCCGACGACGCCGCCGCCCTCCAGGAGTACAACGACTTCCTGGCCAAGGACCTGCCGGTGTTGTGGATGCCGAACCCCGTCTACCAGATCTCGGCGTACAAGTCGGGGCTGCAGGGCGTCGAGCCGCAGGACCCGATGAACCTGATGTACTTCCAAGACTGGTCCTGGAAGAGCTGACCGTTGACCCGGTACCTCCTCACCCGCCTCGGGCAGGCCCTGGTCATCGTGATCCTGGTGACGCTGATCACGTTCGTGATCCTGCACCTGCTGCCGGGAGGCGCGGCCAGGGCCATCCTGGGCAAGGAAGCGACGCTGCAGCAGATCGCCGCCTTCAACCACGAGATGGGGTACGACCGGCCGCTGTGGCAGCAGTACGCGATGTACCTGCAGCGGCTGGTCCAGGGCGACCTCGGCTACTCCTTCCAGCTCAACCAGTCGGTGTCCGAGGCCATCGGGCAGCGGCTGCCCAAGACCATGCTGCTGTCGCTGGCCTCGACGCTGCTGGCGGTCGTGGTGGCCGTCCCGCTGGGCGTGGTGCAGGCGGTGCGGCGCAACCGCTGGCCCGACTACACCATCAACGGGCTGGCGCTGCTGGCGTACGCCACGCCCATCTTCTTCATGGGTCTCATGATGATCATTCTGTTCTCGCAGGTGTGGCCGGTGCTGCCGCCCGAGGCCCCGCAGGGCTTCACGATGGCGGAGGTGCTGGCCGACCCGGCCGGGCTGGTGCTGCCCACGCTGACGCTGACGATCCTCACCGTCGCGGTCTACTCCCGCTACATCCGCTCGTCCATGGTCGACAACCTGAACGAGAACTACGTCCGCACGGCCCGCAGCAAGGGCCTGTCGGAGGGCCGGGTGATCGTCGGGCACACGCTGCGCAACGGCCTGTTCCCCGTCATCACCCTGCTCGGCATGTACCTGCCCGCGCTGTTCAGCGGCGCCCTGGTGGTCGAGCGGCTGTTCAACTACCCGGGCATGGGGCTGCTGTTCTGGCAGGCGGCGCTCAAGCGGGACTATCCGATCCTGCTCGGCGTCACGCTGCTGATCTCGGTGGCCACCGTGCTCGGCGCGCTGGTCGCGGACGTGCTCTACGCCGCGGTCGATCCGCGCGTACGACTCAAGGCAGGCCGTTCATGACCACTCAGGAAGAGGCGCAGCCCGTCCGCGGGATGTGGCGGCAGGGCCTGGAGGTCTTCTGCGAGAACCGGCTCGCCCTGGTCGGCGTGGGCCTGTTCGTGGTGCTGGCGGCCTTCTCCTTCCTCGGGCCGCTGTTCTACCAGACCGACCAGGTGCACACCGACCTGACCAAGGTCTACCTGACGCCCGGCACGGACGGGCACCCGCTCGGCACCGACGGCGTCGGCTACGACCAGCTCGGGCGGCTGATGCTGGGCGGCCAGACGTCCATCGTGGTGGGCCTGGCCGCCGGCCTGCTCGCCACCGTCGTGGGCACCGTGTGGGGCGCCATCGCCGGGTTCGCCGGGAGCTGGGTGGACGCGGTGATGATGCGGGTGGTCGACGCGATGATGTCGATCCCGGCGCTGTTCCTGTTCATGCTCATGGCCTCGATCGTGACGCCCACGGTGCCGATGCTCATCGTCATCATCGGCGCGTTCGCCTGGCTCGGCCCCGCGCGGCTGGTCCGCGGCGAGGCGCTGACGCTGCGCACCCGCGAGTACGTCCTGGCGATGCGCGGCATGGGCGGCACCGGCGGGCGCGCGGTGCGCAGGCACATCATCCCCAACGCCATCGGCACCGTGATCGTCAACGCCACCTTCCAGGTCGCCGACGCCATCCTGTACGTGGCCTACCTGTCGTTCCTCGGCCTGGGAGTGCCGCCACCCGCGGCGAACTGGGGCGGCATGCTGTCCGACGGCCTGTCGGACACCTTCAGCGGCCACTGGTGGCTGCTGTACCCGCCGGGCATCGCCATCATCCTCATCGTGCTCGCCTTCAACTTCATCGGCGACGGGCTGAGGGACGTCTTCGAGGTCCGCCTCCGGCGGCGCTAGCAGGAGGTTTCGTACATGGAGGTTCCCAGCGAGCCGCTGCTGCGGCTGCGCGGCCTCAGCACCGACATCGCGCTGCGGCGCGGCACGGTGCACGCGCTCGACCACGTCGACCTGGAGGTCCACCAGGGCGAGACGCTCGGCATCGTGGGAGAGTCGGGCAGCGGCAAGACCATGACCGTGCTGTCGGTCATGGGGCTGCTGCCCACCGGCGGCAGCGTCGTCGGCGGAGAGATCCTCTTCGACGGCCGCGACCTGCGCACGATGGAGGCGGCCGAGCTGCGCCGGGTGCGCGGCGTCGAGATGGGCATGGTCTTCCAGGACCCGCTCACCTCGCTCAACCCCACCATGCGCATCGGCGCCCAGGTCGCCGAGCCGCTGCGGGTGCACCAGGGCCTGAGCAAGGCGCAGGCGCGCGAGCGGGCGATCGAGATCCTGCGCCGGGTCGGCATGCCCCGCCCCGACAAGATCGTCGATGACTACCCGCACCAGCTCTCCGGCGGCATGCGCCAGCGGGTCGTCATCGCCATGGCGCTCATCCGCTCCCCGCGCCTGCTCATCGCCGACGAGCCCACCACGGCGCTGGACGTCACCACCCAGCGCCAGATCCTGGAACTCATCGACGACCTGCGCGAGGAGTTCAAGATGGCGGTCATCCTGGTCACCCACGACCTCGGGGTGATCGCCGGCCGCGCCGACAGGGTCGCCGTCATGTACGCGGGCCGCGTCGTCGAGACCGCCACGACCGCCGAGCTGTTCCGCGCGCCGCGCCACCGCTACACCGAGGCGCTCATGCGCGCCCTGCCGGAATCGGCTTCGGAAGGCCGCCTCTACAGCATCCCCGGCCTGCCGCCGGACCTGTCACGGCCGCTGACCGGCTGCCGCTTCGCGCCCCGCTGCGGCTTCGCCACCGACGAGTGCCGCACCACCGACGTCGCGCTCACCGGGGACGGGCACGCGTTCGCCTGCCTGCACCCGGTCACCGAGCCCGTCACCATCACGGCCTCGGCCGGCTCCGAGCGGGCCGCCTCCGGCGCCGCCGAGCCGATCCTGACCGTGCGGGACCTGGTCAAGGAGTACGACGCCGGCGGCGCAGGGCTGCGCAGGACCGCCGGCCGCGTCAGCGCCGTGGCCGGGGTGTCCTTCGAGGTCAAGCCCGGCGAGACGCTGGGCATCGTGGGCGAGTCCGGCTGCGGCAAGTCCACCGTCGGCCGCCTCGTCGCCGGCCTCGAAGCCCCCACGGGCGGCCGGATCGTCGTGGACGGCACCGACCTCGCCGGCCTGGACCGGCGCGAGCGCCACCGCGTGCACCGCAAGGTGCAGCTCATGTTCCAGGACAGCTACGCGGCCATGAACCCGCGCATGCGCATCGACTCCATCCTCACGGAGCCGCTGGAGATCCAGCAGGTCGGCGACGCCGCCGCCCGCCGCGCCCGGGTGAGCGAGCTGCTCGACCAGGTCGGGCTGCCGCGCCGGGCGCTGGAGCGCTACCCGCACGAGTTCTCCGGCGGGCAGCTGCAGCGCATCGGGCTGGCCAGGTCGCTGGCGCTGCGGCCACGGCTGATCGTGGCCGACGAGCCGGTCAGCGCGCTGGACGTGTCGGTGCAGGCGCAGGTGCTCAACCTGATGCGGGACCTCCAGGGCGAGCTGGGCCTGTCGTACGTGTTCATCAGCCACGACCTGTCCGTGGTGGACTACATGGCCGACCGCATCGGCGTGATGTACCTGGGCAAGCTGGTGGAGGTGGGCCCCGCCCACCAGGTGGTGCGCGCGCCGCGCCACCCGTACACGCAGGCCCTGCTGGACGCCGTGCCCTCGCCCGACCCCGGCCACACGCCCAGCCCGGACACGACCATCCGGGGCGAGCTGCCCAGCGCGCTCGACCCGCCGACCGGCTGCCGCTTCCGCACCCGCTGCCCGCTGGCGCAGGACGTCTGCGCCACCGAGCCCGTCCTGGAGGGCGGCGCCCACCAGGTCGCCTGCCACTTCCCCCTCCGCAGGGAGAAGGACTAGCGCCGGACGCGGTAGAGCAGGTGGAGGACCCGGTCGCCCCGGACGACCACGTGCGGGTCCTCCAGCAGGTGCTGGGCGTCGACGGAGCCGAAGTACCGCTTGCCCGAGCCGAGCACCACCGGCACGACGTCCATCGCCACCTCGTCCACCAGCCCGAGGGCGAAGGCCTGGCCGCCGGCCTCGCCCGCCGCGACGGCGACGTTGCGCTCGCCCGCGAGCTCCCTGGCCAGCGCGACCGCCCGCGTCACGTCGTCCACGAAGTGGTACGACGCCTCGGGGTGCCAGCCCTCGGGCTTGGGCCGGTGCGAGAGCACGACCACGTGGTCGCCCGTGGGCGGCCTGCCGTCCCACCCGTTGGTCATGTCGAACAGGTGCCGCCCGATGACCATCGACCCGATGCGGGACCAGACCGGGTTGACGTAGTCGGCCGAGGCCCGCGAGACCTTGCCGATGCCGCCGAGGTCGACGGTCCCGTTGTAGTACCAGTCGAACAGCGGGCCGACCTCGTCGTTCGCGTCGGCGATGAAGCCGTCGACCGAGACGACGTTGTGCATGATCACGTTACCCATCACAGCTCCTGAGCGTGGTCGAAGGTGGTTTCGTCAACGCGTCGATCGCGTGCCGCCGGAATCGACATCACCCGGAGGAAATTTCCGCTCCGGTCCGCGGACGGGCTCGGCCACCTCAGTCACTTGACGGTGGTCCGGTGGCCCCGGGGCGCCGCGGCGTGGCGGGCCGGCCCGACGGTTCTGGCCGTCATGTGACTGATGTGCCGCACCCGCCTGGCGGGCCAGAGTAGGGGCCGCACCAGGGACCGGCCGGACCTGCTGCTCAGCGACACGCGTACTCCAGTGATGGGACATTCATGAAAAGACTTCTGGCCGTCCTGGCGGCCGGTGTGCCGCTGGCGGCGGCGATCTGCCTGCCGACCAGCGCCGCGGTCGCCGCGGTCGCCGCGCCGTTCAGTTGCTCGCCGTCCATCTCCGTCAAGGCTCCGGCGGGCACCACGGTGGAATCGGTGACGGCGCAGCGCCGCGAGGCGGGCACGGTGCACGTGCCGCCGGTGCCGCCGCTGCCGGGCGTGGACGTCCCGGGCGTGCCGGCGCACTGCGCGGTCACCGTCACCCTCACCCACCCCGGCGTCGGCGACCACGCCAAGGTGCAGGTCTGGCTGCCCGAGACGGGCTGGACCGGCCGGTTCCAGGCGGTCGGCGGCAGCGCCTTCGCCGCCGGCGACTACGGCGCCGCCCTGGCCGGCGCGATCAAGACCGGCTACGCCGCCGCCACCACCGACGCCGGCGTCGGCACCTACCTCGACACCACCTGGGCCCTGACCAGCGACGGCGAGGTGAACAAGGACCTGCTGAAGAACTTCGCCGACCGCTCCCAGCACGAGATGACCCTGGTCGCCAAGCAGGTCATCGCCACGGTCTACGGCAAGCCCGCCTCCTACTCCTACTGGAACGGCTGCTCCACCGGCGGCCGCCAGGGCTACATGGAGGCCCAGCGCCACCCCGGCGACTACGACGGCATCCTGGCCACCGCCCCGGCCATCAACTGGGACGAGTTCGAAGTCGCCACCCTGTGGCCCCAGGTCGTGATGAACCAGGAGCACACCTACCCCGCTCCGTGCGAACTCGCCGCCTTCAACCAGGCCGCCATCAAGGCCTGCGACCCGCTCGACGGCGTCCGCGACGGCGTCATCGGCGAGCCCGCCCGGTGCACCTACGACCCGCGCAAGCTCATCGGCAAGACCGTCGAATGCGACGGCAAGCAGGAGACCATCACCGCCGCCGACGCCACCGTCGTCCGCAAGATCTGGGACGGCCCGCGCACCCCGTCCGGCAAGAAGCTCTGGGCCGGCCTGCCCATCGGCGCCGGCTTCGACCTGGCCGGCACCCAGCCCGGCCCGGACGGCACCCGCGTCGGCGCCCCGTTCCCGGTCCCGGCCGCCTGGGTCACCACCTGGCTCAAGCGCCAGCCCACCTTCGACCTGACCACGATCACCTACGCCGACTTCGCCAAGCTGTTCGCCCAGTCCCAGGCCGAATACGACCAGATCATCGGCACCGACGACCCGGACCTGTCGGCGTTCCGCAAGGCCGGCGGCAAGCTCCTGTCCTGGCACGGCCAGTCCGACCAGCTCATCCCCACCCAGGGGACCGTGGACTACCGCGAGCGGGTGGCCCGCGCGATGGGCGGCTCGCACCGCGTCGACGACTTCTACCGGCTGTTCCTCGCGCCGGGTGTCGACCACTGCGGCAACGCCACCAGCACCGGCCCCGTGCCCACCGACGCCCTGGCCGCCCTGACCGCCTGGGTCGAGCAGGGCAAGGCCCCGCGGACGCTGAGCGCCGCCATCAAGGACGCCTCCGGCAAGACGGTCACCAGGAACCTGTGCCTGTACCCGTCCGTCTCCCGCTACACCGGCCACGGCGACCAGGCCGACGCGGCGAGCTACCGGTGCGCGAAGCCCCGGCACTGACCGTCCCGCGTCCCGGGGCCGCCCAGCCGCGGCCCCGGGACGCGGCTTCCCCGTCAGAAGCCACGTCCAGTGTTCCGGAGGCTCCGTGAACCCCACTCCCGTCGTCTTCATCCACGGCGCGTGGCTGCACGCGCTGTCCTGGAAGCCGTGGGCGGAGCGCTTCTCCAGTCTCGGCTACGCCGTCTCCGCGCCGCTCAGGCCGGGGGAGCCCGCCACGCCGGCGGAGGCCCGCCGGCAGCCGGAAAGCTCGCGCGAGCTGGGGCTCGACGCCCTCACCGAGCACTACGCGGGCATCGTACGCTCCTTCGACACCCCGCCCGTGCTGGTCGGTCACTCGGTGGGCGGGCTGATCGCGCAGCACCTCCTCGGCACCGACCTCGGGCGGGCCGCGGTCGCCATCGCGCCCGTCCCCGTGAACCAGGTCCCGCGCGAGCCGTGGCCCGCGACGCTCGACGCGGCGCTGTTCCGCCGGCTGTTCGCCAACGCGGTCACCCAGGAGGAATCGGCACACCTCTTCGCCCGGCACGCCGTTCCCGCGCCGGCCCGGCTGCTGGCCGAGCTGGGCGGCGGCCCGCACCCGCGCGCCGAGGTGAACACGGGCAACACCGGCCGCGGCCCGCTGCTGCTGATCTCGGGGCAGGAGGACCGGCTGGTGCCCGACTCCGTCACCCGCGCGGTGTACAAGCTGTACGGCGACTCGACGGCGGTGACCGGGCTCAAGCAGTTCCCCGACCGGGGCCACTCCATGGTTCTCGACAGCGGCTGGCGGGCGGTCGCGGACTACGTCCTGCGCTGGCTCGCCGAACGGGGCCTCGGTGCCTGACAGGCCGTCAGCCGGGGAGCTTGCCCAGGGCGTCGCGCAAGGCGGCCCTGGACGTGATGCCCAGCTTCGGGAAGACCCGGTAGAGGTGCGAGCTGACGGTACGCGGGGACAGGCGCATCCGCTCGCCGATCTCCTTGTTCGTCAGCCCGCCGGCGGCCAGCTCCGCGATCCGGCGCTCCTGCCAGGTCAGCTCCGTCAGGTGCGACGGCGCGGTGCCGGCGGGCGCGCCCGAGGCCCGTAGCTCCGCCTGCGCCCGCTCCGCCCAGCCGACGGCGCCCAGCCGGTCGAACGACTCCGCGGCCAGGACCAGCAACGGCCGTGCCGCCCGGGGCCCCTGGGTGTGCCTCAGCCGGACGCCGCGGGCCAGGCGGATGCGGGCCAGCTCGAACGGGAAGCCGGCGGCGCCCGGCGCGGCCTCGGCGCGCGCGTACAGGTCCGCCGCCTCCTTCTCGTCGCCGGTCGTCATCGCCGCCGCGCTGTACGTGATCAGGGCCAGGCGGGGGGAGATGCCGGGCAGGCCGGCGTCCAGCGCGGCCAGGGAGTGCCGGTGGGCCTGCTCCAGCCGTCCCGTGTGCACGGCCGACTCGACGAGGTCGAGCAGCGTGCGGGCGGCCTGGTGCGCGTAGGGCTCGAACGAGCCCGGCGGGGTGATGCCGATGGCGTGCAGGTAGGCGGCCTCGTAGTCGCCCTCGCTGAGGGCCGCCGCCGTGCCGATCGCGTCCGCGAGCTGGGTCAGGAACCCGACGCCACGCGGGCGGGCCCAGGCGTCCACGACCGCCTGCAACTCGCGGGCCCGCTCCAGCCGGCCGCGCACGGCGGCGAGGAGCCCCAGGTAGGCGCGGGTGTGGTGGGCGAACAGCACGTTGCCGTGCGCGGTGTTCAGCTCCAGCGCGCGCCGCCCCGTCCGCTCGGCGTCGTCCCACTCGCCGGCGGCGAGCTGGTCGAGCATGATCAGGTGCAGCATGGTCATGCCGTTCGCCACGGCGCCGGTCTCCACCTCGCGGTCCACCGCGCGCTGCAGGTGCGGGCGGTACCTGCTCAGCGTGTCGACGTGGTAGGCGGCCACGGCCAGGCGGGAGACGTCCCACGGCTCCAGGGCCGACACGTCGGCGAACGCCCGCTCGACCCGCTCGTCCACCCCGCCTCCGTGGCGGACCACGTCGCTCCACGCGTCGCGGTAGACGGCCGAGCGCGGGTGGACGCGGTCGCCCAGCGCGCGCAGCAGCTCCTCCGTACGGTGCCACGAGCCGGCGTCGCCGGCGTACTGGCTGATGGCGAGCAGCAGGTCCACGAGCCGGGTGAGCACCTCGGGGCCGTCGTCCCCCAGGTGCTCGATCGCCGCCGCCACCCGGTGGTGCGCCGAACGCACGTCGCCGTCCTCGTACAGGGCCACGTACGCCGCGGCGATGGCCGTGGCGGGGGACTCGGCCGGGCCCGGCGCCGGATCCGAGCGGACGAGCCTCTGCGCCTGGTCCAGGAGCGCGGCGTGCCCCGCGATGAACGCGGCGTCGCCGAGCCGCCTGGACCGGTCGGCCGGGGTCTCGCTCAGCTCCGCCGCCCGGGTCAGCCAGGCCACGGCCGCCACCGCGCCGCCGCGCCGGGTCGCCGACTCGGCCGCCGCCTCCAGCGTGGCCGCCACCTCCTCGTCGGGGTCCACCCGCGAGGCCGCCAGGTGACGCGCGTGCCGCTCGACCTCGCCCTCGTGCAGCCGGGCGAGGTCCGCGTGCGCCGCGCGGCGCTGGTTCGGCGTGGAGAGCTGGACGACGGTGGAGCGGACCAGCGGGTGCCGGAAGACGAGCTCGCCGGTGGCGGGATCGGTGTCCAGCAGGCCGGCCGCCATCGCCTCGCCGGTGTCGCGCATGCGGTAGCGCCTGCCGGGGGAGCGGTTCCCGCCCTGGCCGGCTCCGACGCCGTCGAGGGCGCCGCGCAGCAGTTCCTCGCGTACGGGGGCGGCGAGGCGTTCGATGCGCAGGCCGTACACGTGCTGGAGGCGGCGCGACAGCGGGACCGAGCCGAAGCCGGCCGCCTCGACGTACGGCGGCAGCTCCACGAGGGCCAGCGCGTTGCCCATGGCGTGCTCCAGGACCAGGCGCCTGGTGCGCGGGCTCAGCCCCGGATGGCGCAGGTCCAGCAGCCGCCCGGCGGCCTCGTCGGGGAGGGGCGGCAGCGTGAGCTCCGGGAGCGCGGCCGTGTCGAACCGCGAGCCGACGTCCGACCGCACGGCGATCAGCATCTTCACCGCGCTGCCCGCGAGCCGGCGCCCCACGAACCCGCACACCTCGATGCTGGACGCGTCCAGCCACTGGCCGTCGTCGAGCAACAGCAGCAGCGGCCCGCCCGATGAGGCCAGGGACAGCAGGTCCAGGACGGCGATGCCGAGGGACATGACCGACGGCGTCCCGCCCTGGCGCAGCCCGAAGGCGACGTCGAAGGCGGCGCGGTGCCCGTCGTCGAGCCCGGACAGGCGGGGGAGCAGGGGGTGGAGGAGCTGGTGCAGGCCGGCGTAGGGCAGCTCCGATTCCGCCTCTACACCGGCGGCCCTGATCACGTCGTGGGCGGGGGTGGCCAGGGCGGCGGCGTGGTCGAGCAGGGCGCTCTTGCCGACGCCGGTCTCGCCTCTGAGGACCAGGGCCTGGCCCTGGGGTGCCGCCAGGAAGGCGGACAGCTTCTCCCGCTCGCCGTCCCGCCCCACGATCGCCTGTCCGGGATTCATGCCCGCCTCAGCCTCCCGCCGTGTTCGCTGGACCCGCCGGGATCGCGCGGGCGGCGAGCGCGGCGCGCCGGTGGGAGGCGGCTCTCGATGGCGGCCGCGGCCTCTGGGGTGGTGGACATGTCATGGCAGCGTAGGAGCGGAGGGAGAAGACTCCGTTGACGAACGGTCGGCGTGCGGGGCGGAGGGCTGTCCGCGATGTATACGTTCTGTTGCAGCGTGGCGCGCTCGTTCGGGTATGGTCCCAGGGCTCGCGCAGCCTAGGTTAGGAGTCGCACCACCATGCCGCTTTTCGGGCGGGAGGCCGAGCTGAAGGCCCTGGCGGGGCTCATCGACGGCCTCAGGGAGCGCGGTGGCGTCCTCATCGAGGGCGAGGCCGGGATCGGCAAGTCCGCGCTGGTGGCGGCCGCCGTGTCGGTGGCGTCCGGCGCCGGTCTGCGCGTGCTCACGACGACCGGCGTGGCGGCCGAGCAGAACCTCGCCTACGCCGGGCTGCACCAACTGCTGTATCCGGTCCGTGCGGGTATGGACGCGCTGCCCGCCCGCCAGCGCGCCGCCCTGCGCACCGCACTGGGCCTCGCCGGCCCGCCCGAACCCGGCGCCCGGGCCGGCGACCCGTCCGAATCCAGCGCTCAGCCCGGCAACACGACCGCCGCCGACGACACGACGGGAGCCGGCGACACGACGGGAGGCGGCGTCTACGTGGTCGGGCTGGCCACGCTGACCCTGCTGGCGGAGGTGGCCGCCGACCGGCCGCTGCTGGTCGTCGCCGAGGACGCGCACTGGCTGGATCGCGCCAGCGCCGACGTCCTCGCCTTCGTGGCGCGCCGGATCGAGTCCGAGCCCATCGTCATGATCGCGGCCCTGCGGGAGGGCGAGCCCTCGCCCCTGCGGGAGGCGGGGCTGCCGGTGATGACCGCCGGCAGGCTCTCCGGACAGGCCGCCGCCGAGCTGCTCGACTCGACCGCCCCCGGCCTCGCCCCGGCGGCCCGGGAGCGGATCCTCGAACAGGCGGCGGGAAACCCGCTGGCGCTGATCGAGCTGCCCGGGGTCACGGCGGACCAGGGCGGCCTCGGGCCGACGGCGCCGCTGGGGGAACGCCTCGAGCGCGCGTTCACCGCCCGGGTCGCCGCCCTCCCGCTGCCGGCCCGCACCGCCCTGCTGGTCGCGGCGCTCAACGAGAGCGAGTCGGTGGCGGAGACGCTCGCGGCCACACACCTGATCCTGCGCGCCCGGCCACTCACGGACTCCGGCCCGACCGCCAGCCCGGAGGTGTCACCGGCGCCGACCTCAGGCATGGAGGCGGTCCTGGTCCCCGAGGTGCAGGCAGAGCTGGAGATCCTTGCACCGGCCGTCGAGGCGAGGCTGGTCGAGATCTGTGGCGGGCTGGTCAGGTTCGGGCATCCGCTGATGCGGTCGGCCATCGCCGCTGCCGCCGAGCTCGGCGAGCGCCGGCGGGCGCACCTGGCGCTGGCCGAGACGCTGCGCGAGCACCCCGACCGGCGGGCCTGGCATCGGGCCGCCGCGACGGCAGGGCCCGACGAGGAGGTGGCGGCGGAGCTGGATCGGGCCGCCGCCGGGGCGCGGCGCCGGGGCGCGGTCGCGGCCGCGGTGGCGGCGCTGGAGCAGGCGGCCCGGCTGAGCGAGGAGCGCGAGGGCAAGGCGCTGAGGCTGCTGCGCGCGGCCGAGCTGGCGGTCGAGTCCGGCAGCCGCGACACGGCCGAGCGCCTGGTGCGCGACGCGCGGGAGCTGGGCCTGTCCCCGCGCCGGCGCGCCACCGCCGCCTGGCTGCTCAGCGGGTTCGAGGACGGGGTCCGCGAGGACGTCTCCCGGGTGCCCGAGCTGGCCCGGCTGGCCGGGTCGATCGCCGCGGAAGGGCACGTCGAGCCGGCCGTCCGGATCCTGTGGGGCGCGGCCATGCGCTGCTTCTGGTCCGAGCCGGGCCAGGCCGCCCGCCGCCTGGTGCTGAGCGTGGCCGACGGGCTGCCGTTGCCCGCCGGCGACCCGCGCGTGGTCGCGATCACCGCGTACGCGGGGCCGTTCGAGCGGGGCGCGACCGTGCTGGACGGGCTCCGGGAGCTGGCCGGAGCCGCCGGCGCCGACCCCGAGGTGGACCGGTACCTCGGCAGCGCGGCACTCCAGGTGGGGGCGTTCGACCTGGCGGGCCGGCTCTCCGCGGCGGCCGCGCCGGGGCTGCGCGCCCAGGGCAGGCTGGGGCTGCTCCCCAGGGCGCTGGCCGTTCAGTCGTGGAGCCTGGCCAGGCTGGGCGACCTGGCCACGGCCGTTCCCGCCGCCGAGGAGGCCGCCAGGCTCGCCGAGGAGACCGGCCAGCCGTTCATGTTCGGGCTGGCCACCGCCGTCCAGGCCGAGATCGCCGCGCTGCGGGGCGAGAACGAGCAGGCCAGAGCGCTGGCCGACCAGGCCGAGCGGGTCGCGCTGCCCGCCGGCGCCCGGCCGGTGCTCGCCACCGTGCAGCTCGCCCGCGGCCTCGCGGCCATGAGCGAGGGACGGTTCGACGACGCGTACGCCGACCTGAGCCGGATCCTCGACCCCAGCGACCCCGCCTTCCAGCTCGGCCTGCGCGCCTACTTCCTCGCCGAGCTCGCGGAGGCCGCGCTGCGGGCCGGGCGCGCCGCCGCCATGCGGGACGTCCTGCGCGACCTGGAGCCGCTGGCCGCGTCGAGCCCGTCACCCGCGCTGCACATCGGCTTGCGGTACGCGCGTGCCGTGCTCGCCCCGGGTGAGGTGGCGGAGGAGCTGTTCGCGGCCGCGTTGCGGGCGGACCTGTCCGGGTGGCCCGCCGAGCGGGCGCGGCTGCACCTGGCGTTCGGCGAGTGGCTGCGCCGCCGTCGCCGGGCCGTGGAGTCCCGCCTGCACCTGCGTACGGCCAGGGAGTCCTTCGACGCGCTGGGCCTGGCCGCCTGGGGCGAGCGGGCGCGGCAGGAGCTGCGTGGCGCGGGCGAGTCGAGCCCCAGCCGCAACCCGGACGCGTGGGACCGGCTCACCCCGCACGAGCTGAGCATCGCCCGGCTGGCCGCCGAGGGGCTGACGAACCGGGAGATCGGGCAGCGGCTCTACCTGTCCCACCGCACCGTCGGCACCCACCTGCACCGGATCTTCCCCAAGCTCGGGGTGAGCTCCCGGGCCGACCTCCCGCGGATACTGAGGACCTACCGGCCGGAGGAGTGAAGCGCGGTGAGGCGCGGCGGAGCGCCGGCCGGCGTGCCGATCCGGGCGTACATCCCGCGCAGGCCGGGGCCCGGGTCCAGGCCGAGGTCCTCGGCCAGCAACCGGGCGACGCGGCGGTAGGCCGCCAGCGCGTCCGCCGGGCGGCCGTCGCGGTCGAGCGCCCACATCAGCAGCTCCCACAACCGCTCGCGGTACGGCTCCGCCGCCGTCGCGAGCGTCAGCTCGGCGATCGCCTCGCCGCCGTCGCCCCGCTCGATGTCCAGCGCCCAGCGTTCCTCCATGGCGGAGGCGCGCAACTGCTCCAGCCAGGTACGGCGGCCGTCGAAGAAGCCCCCGCCCAGCCCGTCGAACGCCGGCCCGCGCCACAGCGCCAGCGCGCCGCGCAGCAGCCGGGACGCCTCCGCGACGTCGCCGCGCTCGCGGGCCTGGCGCGCGGCGGCGGTTGTCTGGCGGAACACCGTCACGTCCACCGCGCACGGGTCCACGACGAGCTGGTAGCCGCCGCCCGCCGACCTGATCTCCGCCTCGGTGCCCAGCCCGGCGCCCCCGCCGTCGGCCAGCACCCGGCGCAGGCGCGAGACGTACGTACGGGTGCTCACGACGGCGCTGCGCGGCGCCCGGTCACCCCACAACGCGCTCACGATCTCGCCGAGCGAGACCTGGCGCCCCTCGCCGAGCAGCAGCAGGGCGAGCACCCCGCGCTGCTGCGGGGACCCCGCGTCCAGCTCCTCCCCGCCGCTCCAGACGCTGACCGGGCCCAGCAGCCCGAAACTCACCCCGCCCATCGAGGTTCCCCCACCTCTTGTTTCGCGTGATTCCCTGACCGACCCTACTGACGTCGCGTCGTGGTTTTGGCGTATTGCCGGGCTTGTCCGCAGTCTGTAAGGTCTCGGTCGCGAGACGGGCCCGGCGGGACATACACATGACGTACACAAAGGGAGTCATTCGACGCTAGAGGCGCGGATCCGGCCGAACCTACCGTCGGAGACATGTCTCCGCTTCCCTTCAGGTTCACCATCCTAGGACCGCCCGGTCTCGCCTGCGGTGACACCCGCCTGGACCTCGGCACGCCCCAGCAGCAGGCCGTCCTGCTGCTGCTGCTCGCCAACAGCGGCAGCTTCGTACGGATCGGCGAGGTGATCGACGGCCTGTGGGGCGAGCACGCGCCGGCCACCGGTGAGGCGGTCGTCAGGACGTATGTCTCGCGCATCAGGCGGCTGCTGTCCGCGCACGGGCTGGACGCGGTGATCAGCTCCAGGTCCGGCGGGTACATGCTCGATCCCGAGCTGTTCGTGGTGGACGCCATCGAGTTCGCCGACCTGCTGGAGGCGGCCAGGCAGGAGCGCGAGGGCGGGCAGGTCCCGGCGGCCGTGAAGCTGCTGGAGCAGGCGCTGGCCCTCTGGACGGGCACGGCGCTGGCCGGGGTTCCCGGCGAGGCGGCGGAACGCGAGCGGTTCCGGCTGGAGCGGCTGCGGCTGGCCGCCGTCCAGGAGCTGCTGCGGCTGCGGCTGGAGCGCGGCGAGCACGCCGAGGTGGCGGCCGAGGTGCCGCTGCTCATCGAGCGGAACCGGCTCGAGGAGCCGCTGTACGAGATCTACCTGCTCGCCCTGTACCGGAGCGGGCGCCGGGCGGAGGCGCTCGAGGTCTACCGGATGGTCTACGACCTGCTGGGCAAGGAGCTGGGCGTCAGCCCGGGGCCACGGCTGCGCGCCGCCCACGACAGGATCCTGCGCGCCGAGGCCGACCCGGGCGACGAGCCCGTGCCGGCGCCGTCCGACTGGCCGGCATCGTCCGGGTCGTCTGACTCGCCGGCATCGGCTGGGTCGTCGGGGGAGTCGGCATGGGCAGCGTCGTCCGGGTCGTCCGGGTCGGCGGCCTCGTCCGGGCCGGCTGGATTGCCGGCATCGGCCGGGTCGGCCGGGTTGTCGGCACCAGCGGCGGCGCCCGCGTCGCGGGCCTCGTGGGCGGAGCGGCCTGTCGCGGCGCGGTTCGTCGGCCGGGCCGGCGAACGTGCCGCCTTCCGGGACCTGCTGGGGCAGGCCCGCCCCGCGCTGCTCTTCGTCCGCGGGCCCGCCGGCATCGGGAAGTCGGCGCTGCTGCACCAGCTCGCCCAGGACGCCACCGCCGAGGGCCGCCAGGTACGGCACCTGCGCCCCGGGAACCGGCCGGCCCGTCACCCGCACCCGTCCCCCAGCCCCCGCGAACGCCTCGAACGGTTCGCGGAGGAGCTGGCCGGCGCCGCGGGCCCGGTCCTGCTCCTCGACGCCTTCGAGGAGCTGGCCGACCTCGAACCGTGGCTGCGCGACGACTACCTCACCCGCCTGCCCGGCGACACGGTCGTCGTGGTGGCGGGCAGGAGCGGGCCGAGCGCCGCCTGGCTCACCGACCCGGCCTGGTCGGGAGCGATCGTGATCAGGCACCTCGAGGCCCTCACCCCCGCGGAGTCGGCCGCGCTGCTCGAAGCCCGCGGCGTCGAGCCCGGCCTGCGCGCCTCCATCGCGGGCTTCGCCGCCGGCCACCCCTTCGCCCTGTCGCTGGCCGCCGAGGTCGGCAGGAGCAGGTCCGCCACGGGCCAGCCGTCGCGCCGCGAGGCGGCCAGGCAGGTGGTCGACGGCGTGCTCGCGCGGCTGGCCGGCGACGTGCCGTCGGACCTGCACCGGTGGGCGCTGCACGTGTGCGCGCACGCCCGCCACACCACCGAGGACCTGCTCGCCGCGGTGCTGCCCGGAGGCCGGGCTGCGGAGCTGTTCGACTGGCTCAGGGCGCAGCCGTACGTCGAGACCGCCGCCCGCGGCCTGGAGGTGGGCGGGGCGCTGCGCGAGGCCCTCGACCACCACCTGCGCTGGCGCGACCCCGCCGGCTACGAGCGGATGCACCGCGCGATCCGCCACCACGTCCTGGACGAGCTGCTGCGCGGCGCCCGCGACCCGCAGGCGAGCGTGGCGGTGATGCGCACGGTCAGCCGGCTGCGCCGGCGCGGCGGAGTCCTGGCCCGGTACGTGTCACAGGTGGGCGAGGAGGACGTGCGCGCGTGCCCGGTGACCCCGGCCGCCCACGACGAGCTCGTCGCCATGGCGCGCGAGTCGCAGGGCGAGGCCGCGGCCGGGTCCGTCCGGTTCTGGCTGGAGCGCAGGCCGGAGGCGTTCACGCTGCTGCGCTCCCGCGGGAGCGGCCGGCTGCGGGCCTTCATGAGCTGGCTGGCGCTGCGCCGCCCCGAGCGGGAGGAGCTGGACGCCGATCCGGTCGTCGGGGAGATCTGGCGGGACGTGAGCCGGCGCACGCCGCTGCCCCCGGAGGGGCACGTCGGGATCGCCCGGCACCTGATCTGCCCCGCCTACGAGGCCAAGCCGTCGCCCATCACGGACGTGTTCCAGGCGTGGATGTTGCGCCGCTGGCTGCACGAGCCGGGGCTGGCGGCGTCGTACCTGATCGTCGCCAACGGGCCGTTGTGGCGGCCGTTGATGGAGTACCTGGGCCACGACGAGCTGACCCGCGCGGGTGCGGGTCACCCGTACGCGATCTTCGGCCACGACTGGCTGGCCGACCCGCCGGAGGTGTGGCGTGACCACCATCTGGACGAGGAACTGTGGGCGGAGCGGGACCTCTTCCTGCGTCAGGAGGTGTCCCGTGCGGGACAAGAGTGACGAAAGTATTACCGGATCCGGTCATTTCTCACGAAAGCGGGACACGGGTGCTCGAATCGCAGGCGTGACCGATCAACGACACCCGAAGGAGACCGGCGCGCCGATCGCGCGCCGGACGATGCTCTCGATGCTCGGCGCGGGCGCCGCCGCCCTCGCCGCGGCCCCGCTCCTGCAGAACGGCTGGGAACGGCTCGCCGCGACCGACCCGACGGGGCTGCTGCCCGGCCCGGGCGGCTTCCGCTACTTCAGCGTGGCGGGCTCGGTGCCGGAGCGGACCGCGGCCGACTACCAGCTGCGGATCGGCGGCCTGGTCGAGCGGCCCGTGACGTACACGCTGGACGAGTTGCGCGCCATGCCGCAGACCCGGGTCGTCGGCGACGTCGAGTGCACGGACGGCTGGCGGGTGCCGCGCACCCCGTTCTCGGGCGTGTCGCTCGCGCACCTGCTCGACCTGGCGGGCGTGCGCCCGGAGGGCAAGGCGCTCCGCTTCACCTGCTTCGACGGCGTCTACACCGAGAGCCTCACGCTCGACCAGGCCCGCCGCTCCGACGTGGTGGTGGCCCTGGACATGCAGGACAAGCCGCTCACCCACGAGCGCGGCGGCCCGGTGCGGCTCTACGTCGCCCCGATGTACTTCTACAAGTCCGCCAAGTGGCTGTCCGGCATCTCCGTCACCGAGAAGGTCGTCCCGGGATATTGGGAGGAGTACGGCTATGACGTCGACGGCTGGCTCGACCAGAGCGCCTGAGCGGCTGCGGCGCTTCACCCGTGCCGAGCGCCTGGTCCACCGCGCCACGGCCGCGCTCATGCTGCTGTGCGCGGGGTCGGCGGCGTTCCTCTACTTCGCGCCGCTCGCCCAGCTCGTCGGCCGGCGCCACCTGGTGGTCGTCGTGCACGAGTGGTCGGGGCTGCTGCTGCCCGTGCCGTTCCTGATCGGGCTGGCCGCCCGGTCGTTCCGCGCGGACCTGCGCAGGCTCAACCGGCTGGCGCCGTACGACAGGGAGTGGCTGCGCGCGGCCCGCAGGGGCATGCCAGGGCCGCGGCCGGCCGGAAAGTTCAACGCGGGGCAGAAGATCTGGGCGGGCTGGATCGCCGGGGCCGTGCCGGTGATGGCGTTCACCGGGCTGCTGATGTGGTTCACCGGGGCGCTGCCGTGGATCTCCCGGACGAGCGCGATCTTCGTGCACGACGTGACGGCGCTGGCGATCGCCGTGGTCGTGGCCGGGCACATCCGGCTGGCGTACCGGGATCCGGAGGCGCGGCGCGGGATGCGCACGGGGTCGGTGACGTGGAGGTGGGCCAGGAAGGAGCATCCCCAGTGGGCCGAGGAGGAGGCGCGGGACGCGCGCGGCTGACGTGGCCGGAGCTGTTGCAGGTGGATGCTAAGGTGGCAGGTGCATATCCATGACAGCTAGGAGACCAGACATGGCAGGCGACGACGACATCTCCGGGTGATACCGGAGGTTGACCCGGCCCCGGCCCGACGCGCGTAGACCGTCGCCGGTGCGGCCCAGGGTCGTCGTTCCCTTGTTCCTGTTTCCCCTGCCGGGCTGCCCTTTCTCGCGGGCCCGGGTCACCTTTCCGAGGTCTGTCACATGTCTGACGCATTCGTCATCTGCTCCGGGCTGTCCTTCTCCTGGCCCGACGACACCCCCGTCTTCTCCGGGCTGTCCTTCAGCGTGGGCGGCGGCCGTACCGGGCTGGTCGCGCCGAACGGCGCCGGCAAGAGCACGCTGCTCAAGCTGATCGCCGGCGAGCTGCGCCCGTCGGGCGGCGACGTGTCGGTCCAGGGCGTGCTCGGCTACCTGCCGCAGAGCCTGCCCCTCACCCAGGACCTGACCGTGGCCGAGGTGCTGGGCATCGCCCCGGTGATCGCCGCGCTGGACGCCATCGAGTCCGGCGACGCCAGCGAGGAGCACTTCACCACCATCGGCACCGACTGGGACATCGAGGAGCGCACCCGTGCCCAGCTCGACCGGCTCGGCCTGGCCGGGCTCGCGTTCGACCGCACGCTCGGCACGCTGAGCGGCGGCCAGGTCGTCTCGCTCGGCCTGGCCGCGCAGCTGCTCAAGCGGCCGGACGTGCTGCTGCTGGACGAGCCCACCAACAACCTCGACCTGCCCGCCCGGCGCCGCCTGCACGACCTGCTCGGCGACTGGAACGGCTGCCTGCTGGTGGTCAGCCACGACCGCGCCCTGCTCGACCGGATGGACCGCATCGCCGAGCTCGACCGCGGCGAGCTGCGCTTCTACGGCGGCGGCTACACCGCCTACGAGGAGGCCGTGCGGGTCGAGCAGGAGGCCGCCGAGCGGGACGTGCGCAGCGCCGAGCAGGAGCTCAAGCGCGAGAAGCGGGAGATGCAGCAGGCCCGCGAGCGGGCCGAGCGGCGGGCGAGCAACGCCGCCCGCAACCTGAAGAACGCCGGCCTGCCGCGCATCTTCGCCGGCAACATGAAGCGCGGCGCGCAGGAGTCGGCCGGCCGGTCGGGGCAGCTGCACGCCGCCCGGGTCAGCGACGCCAAGGCCCGGCTCGACGAGGCCGGGCGGGCGCTGCGCGACGACCAGAAGATCGCGCTGGAGCTGCCCGGCACGCACGTGCCCGCCGGGCGCACGGTCTTCCACGGCGAGCGGCTGCAGGCCCGTGGCCTGTTCGCAGGGGAGGGCCTGGAGCTGATCGTGCGCGGGCCCGAGCGCATCGCGCTGACCGGCCCGAACGGCGCCGGCAAGTCGACGCTGCTCCGGATGATCAGCGGCGATCTGGAGCCGGAGGGCGGCACCGCCCGCCGGGCCGACGGCCGGGTGGCCTACCTGTCGCAGCGGCTGGACCTGCTCGACCTGGACCGCACCGTGGCCGAGAACCTGGCCGCGGCGGCTCCCGGCATGGCCTCGGCCGAGCGGATGAACCTGCTGGCCCGGTTCCTGTTCCGGGGCCAGCGGGCGCACCTGCCGGTGGGCGTGCTGTCCGGCGGGGAACGGCTGCGCGCGACGCTGGCGTGCGTGCTGTGCGCCGAGCCCGCGCCCCAGTTGCTGCTGCTGGACGAGCCGACCAACAACCTCGACCTGGTCAGCGTGGCCCAGCTGGAGAGCGCCCTGGCGGCGTACGAGGGGGCGTTCGTGGTGGTCAGCCACGACGAGCGGTTCCTGGCGGAGATCGGGATCGAGCGGTGGCTGGAGCTGTCCGGCGGGCGCCTGCTGGAGACGGGGCCGTCACCGGTTTGACGGGTGACGCCCCGTCTGCCAATATCGTCACCAGTTAAGCCGGTGACGCGATTGGTGCTTCCCGGCGTACCCGTTCAGAAGGGATACAGCCATGGCTGTCAGCTACACCGGCGTCGTCACCGTCACGGGAGAGGGCAGGAACGGCGGGCGCGTCCAGGCCGATGACGGCCTGCTCGACACCACGCTCGCCATCCCGAAGGAGCTCGGCGGCGCGGGCGGGGCCACCAACCCCGAGCAGCTCTTCGCCGCGGGCTGGGGCGCGTGTTTCCTCGGCGCGGTCAGGCGGGCCGCGGCCCAGCGCAAGGTCACGCTGAAGAGCACGGCCATCACCGTGGAGGCGTCCCTGAACCATGACGACGGCGAGTTCAGCCTCAGCGCCGTGCTCAACCTGGAGCTCGGCGGCGTGGACCAGCAGACGGCCGAGGAGCTGGGCGCGGCGGCCCACCAGCTCTGCCCGTACTCCAAGGCGACCCGCGGCAACATCCCGGTCACCATCAACGCGAAGGCCGTCTGAAACGCGCCGGCCGCGGCGGAGGGGAGCTCCGCCGCGGCCGGTGTGCGTGTTCTCAGAGTCGCAGACCCACCAGCAGCGGGTCGTGGTCGGAGGAGCGGAAGGGGTCGGGCGCGTACAGGTAGGGCGGGTTGAACTCGGTGTTGTAGTCCATGAACCGGCCCTCGTCGGAGTTGACGTGCCAGATGGTCGCACCGGTCACCAGCTTGCGGGCGCCCTTGTCGGCCAGCACGTGGTCCAGCTCGCCGGACAGGCCCTCGAAGACGTAGCTGTAACGCTCGTCCTTCTCCACGTACTTCTTGCTCGGGCTGGTCAGCCCGGCGTCCTCGAAGGTGTGGATCGGGTCCTCCTCGCCGTAGGCGTTGATGTCGCCGAGGACGAGCGCGTTCTTCAGCTTCAGCTCGCCGATCAGGGACAGCACGGCCTGGGCCTGCTTGACGCGCTTGGCGTTGTAGCAGCTCTGCCCGTCACCCTGGTCGGCGTCCGGGCCGGTGGCCGGGCCGTCCGCGTCGGTGCAGCCCTTGGACTTGAAGTGGTTCACCAGCACCGTGAACGTGCTGCCGTGCCCCCTGGCCTTGCCGAACGTCTGCACCAGCGGCGGCCGGTTGAAGATCGGGTCGGCGGAGGAGCGCGCCGGGCCGATCGGGGTGACCTTGGCCGGCTGGTAGATCAGCGCGGTCTGGATGAGGTCGGTGCCCGGGTTCGGGTGCGAGATCGCCTGGTACGTGCCCGCGCCGGCCTTGGCGTTGAGCGCGTCCACCAGGGCGTTGAGCGCCACGTCGCCGTTGCGCTCGACCTCCATCAGCCCGGCCACGGCCGGGTCGAGCGTGGTGATGTTGGCGACCAGCTTGGCGAGCTGGCGGTCCCGCTCCTCGGCCGTGGTGGCGCCGCGCGAGCCGAGCGTGGTGAACCAGTTGAGCGTGTTGAGGCCGGCCACCCGGACGTCGCCGCCGACCCGCTCGGGGCGGACGGGGCGCGGGTTCGTGGCGCGGAAGACCACCGGCTCGGTCGGCTGGACGCGGTAGACGTCGAAGCCGTAGGTGAGGACGCCGGTCAGGTCCCGCACCTCGTCGCCGAGGCGGACGGTGTTCGAGCCCTGGGTGTGGTACGGCAGCGTGGCCGGGTTCTGCGCGCTGGAGCCGTCGTCGAGCAGGATCCTGCGCCGCGCGTCCTTCTCGGTGTCCACGCCCTTGCGGTCGGTCGGCTGGTACAGCCGCTCGTCCTCGGCGAGGAGCAGCTCGCCGTACCGGGCCAGGTTGTAGGTCTCGGAGATCGCGAGGTCGTCGTCGAAGGTGACGAGCATGCCTTCGTAGCGCTCGAAGGTGAGGCCCTTCCTGAGCGGCAGGTCGATCTCGGTACGCCGGACCGTGCCGGTGCCGCAGACGTTCACCGCGGTGGCCGGCGAGATCTCGGTGAGGCCGTTGTACTCGATCGCCTTGCCGGAGACGAGCACCCGGTCACCGGCCTTGACCGGCGAGGAGGAGAACACGAACAGGCCCTCGGAGGTCGCCGGGTCGGCGTCCGGCCGGGCGGCCTGGAGGTAGAAGCCGCCGAGGCCGCCGGAGCCCTGGAAGGAGCCGGTCACGACGCCCTCGACCCGGACGTTCTGGCCCGCGACCGGGCTGGCGTCGCCGTTGCCCTGCACCTGGGGGATCTGGTGCGTGGCCGGGGTGTCGCAGCTCTCGGTGGGCGTCGGGGTCGGCGTGGGCGTCGGGGTCGGCTCGCCGCCGCCGCAGGGGGCCGGGGTGGTGGCGCTGTTGCGCGGCGCCGGGGCGGCGGTCTCGAAGTCGGCGCCGTTGTCGTCGGTGTCGGCGCAGCCGGCGCTCTTGCGGAACCCGCCGGTGGCGTTGGTGAGGGCGGGGGCGGGGGTGCCCTCGGAGAAGTTGGCGGTGCCGTACCCGACGAGGTCGGCGAGCTGCGCGAGCTGGTCCTCGGTGCAGGGGGTGGTCGAGCCGTTGCAGGCCAGGCCGTCGGCCGAGCGGACCAGCGCCACCTTGCCCGCGGTGCCGCTCATGTTGACGGAGCCGACGCTGTCGGGCTGGGGCAGCGCGCCGCTTGGCGTGGTGCCCGCGGCGAGCTGGAGGAGGTGGTACTGGCCCGGCGCCAGGGTGCCGGACAGGGCGGCCCTGTTGGCGGCGAAGTTCCCGGTGCCACTGGCGCTGGTGTACTGCACGGACCAGCCGTCCAGCGAGACGGGGGCGGAGCTGCGGTTGAACAGCTCGACGTAGTCGTTGGAGAAGGGGGCGCCGGAGTTGCCGCCCCCGCCGTAGACCTGGCTGATGACCACGGTGCCTGGTGCCGCGGCGGCCATGGAGGGTGAGGACAGGGCGGCGATCGAGCCGGCGAGGCCGGCCACGACGAGGATCGCCGAGACCCGGGACGTAACACGCATGCCGGGGAGCGTAAACCGACATACGGTGAAAAACCCTGTATTAGGCGTGGACGTGCCGTGAAATCTTGAACATTGACACTTCGTGTCCATTCAGGGGCGCCGATGTGTCGGCTTCGTACGATGCGCAGCCGCCGCGAGCCCTCACGCGGGCACGGTCATCAAGGACCGCACGATATGAGTCGTTCCGCGCGGAGCCGGTGGATTACGTTCCCCGAGTGGGGGCTTTCCGGGGACGGTACCGGCCAGGTGACGGCGGATGACGAAACTATCTGTGACCAGACACGAGGCGCTTCCCGTCGCGACGGAGGTGGCCGGGGTCGACGACCTTCCTGCCGGTCTGTCGGGCCGGGAGTGGCACGCGGCCTCCGTGAGCCTGCTGCCCGGCAGGCTGGGCCGCCACTACCTGTCGGCCTCCTGGGAGACGGAGATCGTGCTGGCCACCGGGGAGGACGGCATCCTGGGGCTGCTGCCCGTGCAGCGGGTGCGGAGCCGCGCCGTGCCGAGCCCCGTCTTCGATCCCGCCGCGCTGGCGCCGCGCCTGTTCGGCGAGGTCGAGGACGCGCGGTCGTACCTCTTCGTCGGGGGTTGCGCCGACCTGGTCGCCGGGGCCGTGACCAGTGCCGCCCTCCCCGCAGGCCGGGCGGAGCAGGTCCGGCGGGCGCTCGTCGCCCGGGCGCGGGCCGAGGCCGGGCGCCGCGGCCTGATCGCGGCCGCCATCTACGTGCGGGACGAGGAACTCGCCGCCTTCGCCCCGGACGGTGATGATGCGCGGCGGGAGCGGATCGGCGGGCTCTCCACGCTCGCCGTCCCGCCCGATGACGAGCGGTTCCTCGCGGCGCTCACCCACAGCCAGCGCAGGACCGTGCTCAAGGACCGCCGGGCCCCCGGGCTGCGGAGCACGACCATGCCTGCCCGGGACGCCGTGGGCCTGGGGGCGGACCTCGTCGCGGCGGTGAAGCGCAGGCACGGCATCGAGGAGCACCCGCGGCTGCTCAGGATGCGCCTGTCCCGGTGGGCGGCCGAACCGGTGGGCGAGCGGGTCGCCTTCGCCGTGTACGCCGACGGCACGCCGGACTGCCTGGCCGTCACGTTCGGCTGCGCGATCGGCGGGCGGCTGGAGATCTACGAGACCGGCGTCGCCGACGACACCCCGCACCGGCACGAGGCGTACGTGGAGAGCTTGATCCACGCCCCGCTCAGGCACGCTCTCGACCGCCGCCTCACCTGCCTCGACCTCGGCCTCGACGCCGACACGCCCAAGACGCGCAGGGGCGCCACGCTCTCCCCCGTCTGGGCCGTGAAACTCACCTGACCGCAACATGACTGGAGGACTCGTGGACAAGGCTGACGACGTCGTTCTGGCCGAATGGTGCGACGTGCTCGACGTGGACGTGCCCTCGGCGGACGACGACTTCTTCGAGCTGGGCGGCAACTCCCTGCTCGCGGTCACGCTCATCGAGCGCATCGAGTCGCGGCTGGGCGTCGAGGTGCCCCTTGAGCAGTTCTTCATGGACGGGCGGTTGGGCACGCTGCTCGACGGCGCGCGCTCGGCCGGTGCCCGCTAGCGGGGCCGGCATGCCCGAGCCCGTCGTGCCCAGGCTGGGCGTCTGCCACCGCCCGGACGGCGCCGCCAACCTGCGTGAGGTCTACGTCGCCGCCCAGGGCGTGTGCGAGGCGGTGATGCTGGTCCGGGCGGCGGTCGCGGCGGCCCATCCGGACGTCATGCGGGTCGCGGAGCGGTTCTTCGAGTGTCACGTGCTGCCGGAGCGGGGGTACCGGGAGCTCGTCGCCTCGCTCGGACTGCGCGGCGTGACCACGTTCCACGACGACGAGCTGGAGCTCGCCGACGAGCTGAACGCGGCGGCCACGGACCCTGCGACGGGTCCTGTGGCCGGTCCCTGGGACAAGCTCGTGCAGCGGCGCCTGCTCAGCGAGCACGGCCTGACCTCGGTCGGCGCCGTGCCGGTCGACGAGCCCGAAGACCTGGTCAAGGGGTTCGCCGCGCTCGGCGGCCGTCCTTGCGTGCTCAAGCCCAGGCGGGCGGCCGGCGGCCAGGGCGTCGCCTTCCTCGACGACGAGCGGGACGTGCGGCGGCAGCTCGGCCGGCGCCACGGCTGGGCCGGGCTGATGCTGGAGACGAGGATCGATCCGGCGCCGCATCCCACGGGCCCGGCCTGGCTGGGCAGCCTGGTCTCGGTCGAGACCCTGTCGGCGCCCGCCGGGCGGGTGCATCTCGGCGTGCTCGACAAGCTGCCGGTCGCGGTGACCAGAGGCGCCGGGTCCGCGGGTGCGGACGCGGTGCACGTCCAGGGCGACCTCCTCCCGTCCTGCCTGCCGGAGGAGCGCCGCCGCGCGGCCGAGGAGTACACCGGCCGGGTCCTCGACGTGCTCGGCGTGCGGTCCCGGCTGACCCACACAGAGCTGCTGATCACGGCCACGGGGTTCGAGCTGCTGGAGGTGAACGGGCGCCTGGCCGGGCACACCGCCAGGCTCTTCCGCCTCCTCGACGGGCCCGACCTGGTCGCGATGGCGCTGCGGGTGGCGGCCGGCCAGGCGCCGGAGGCGGGCCTGACCGCGATGCGCGGGGCGGCGGCCGGCGTGTTCCCCACGTTCGCCGACAGGGCGGGCCCCGTACGCACGTCGCTGAGACGGCGCGAGCTGCGCGCGCTGCCCGGCGTGTGCGCGGTGGACGAGCTGGCCGAGGACGGCGCGCCCAAGTCGGCCACGCAGTTCCGGATGGCCAACGTGACGCTGCGCGCCGGGGACCGGCCCGCGCTCGACGCCGCGGTGGCCCGGGTGCTCCGGGTCCTGGAGCGGGAGATGGGGGCGGAACGGTGACGCGGTGGAAGGAGTCGCTGGCGCCGCTGCGGCACCGGGCGTTCAGGTACCAGTTCGCGGGCTTCTCGGTGTCCGTCACCGGGAACATGCTCAGCCTGGTCGCCCTCACGGTGGGGCTGCTGGAGGTCACCGGCTCCGGCGCGGCGGCCGGCCTCGCGCTGGGGGCGAGCACGATCCCGCTGGTCGTCTTCCTGCTGATCGGCGGCGTCTGGGCGGACCGGCTGCCGCGCCACCTGGTGATGGCCGGCATGGACCTGGTCCGCGGAGTGGTGCAGCTCGGCCTCGGCGCGATGATCCTCACCGGGGAGGTCAACCTGGGGCTGCTGATCGGGCTGCAGGTGGTGTTCGGCACGGCGCAGGCGTTCCACCTGCCCGCCGCCGGCGGGCTGACCGCGTTCACCGTGCCGAAGGAGGACCTGCAGCGGGCCAACGCGCTGATGTCGATCACGAGGAGCCTGTCCGGCATCGCCGGGCCGCTGATCGCCGGCGGGCTGGCGGCGACGATCGGCGCCGGCTGGGCGCTGCTCCTGGACGGCGGCACGTTCCTGCTCAGCGCCTTCCTCGCCTCCCGGATCAGGGTGCCGGCGGCTCCGCCGCGCGCGGACGGCGGCCTGGTCAAGGAGCTGTCCGACGGTTTCCGGCTGGTCACCCGCACGCCGTGGATCTGGACGAGCGTCGCCTGCTTCGCCTGCACCCACGTGGCCATCGCCGTGTTCCTGGTCACGGGGCCGGTACTGGCACTCCAGGAGCAGGGGGGCGCGCTCGGCTGGGCGCTCGTCGTCGCGGCGCTCGGCGTCGGCGACGTGCTCGGCGACCTGGTGCTGCTCGCCGGCTACCGGCCCAGACGGCCCCTGCTGGTCGCCAGGCTGGCCGAGCTGCTGCTCGTGCCCGCGCTGATCCTCATCGCCCTCGGCGTGCCCGCCCCCGTGCAGGCGGTGGCGATCGCGCTGGCGGGGGCCGGCATGACGGCAGCCGACTCGCTCTGGATCACCACCATGCAGCAGCACGTTCCGGAGGACGCGCTGTCGAAGGTCTCGTCGTACGACTGGCTGAGCTCGCAGGCGCTGCGCCCGATCGGGTACGCGCTGGGCGCCGCGGCCGCCGCCGACGGCGCCACCGCGGCGGCCGTGCTGGCCGTGATGGCGGCCGTGGTCGCCCTGCCGCGGCTGGTCAGCCTCGCCTATCCGAGCGTACGCGAGCTGCGCGCACCACAGCCCGAACAGGCCCCGGCGAACTGATCGGAGCAGGACCATGCACGACCTCGTCGCCCAGCTGGAGGAGACGGCCGGCCGCTTCCGCTCCCTGACCGCGCTCAGCCTCGAAGACAGGGACCTCACCTACGGCGAGCTGTGGGACCTGTCCGGGGTGGTGAGCGGCCACCTGGCGCCCCTGCTCGGCGGCACCCGCCGGGTCGCGCTCCGCGGTGACAGGTCCGCCCTGACCTACGCCGCCTACCTCGGCGTGCTCAGGGCGGGCGGCGCGGTGCTGCCCATGAGCCCGCGCTGGCCGGACGCCCGGATCTCCGACGTGGTGCGCGCCGCCGAGCCGGACGTGGTGCTGCTGAACGGACCCGCCGCGGCTCCGCGGCACCTGCCCGCCGGCGTGCCCGTCATGACGGTCCCCACGGAGGGCACCAGGGCCGCGGCCTCGGGCGCCCGCCTGGACGACGACGCCTACGTCATCTACACGTCGGGATCGACGGGCACTCCCAAGGGAGTGCCGATCACGCACCGCGCGCTCGCCCGGTACCTCGGCCACGTGTGCCCTCTGTACGAGCTGGGCCCGGGGGACCGCATGGCCCAGGCGGCGGAGCTGACGTTCGACGCGTCGGTGTTCGAGCTCCTCGCGACGTGGGCCACCGGGGCGACGCTCGTGGTGGCCGGGCAGCGCACCTGGATGAGCCCCGTACGGTTCCTGCGGGACCGGCGCATCTCCCACCTCGACACCGTGCCGTCGATCATCGCCCTGGCCCAGCGGACCCGTACCCTCACCGAGGGCTGCCTGCCCGACCTGCGATGGAGCATGTTCAGCGGCGAGCAGCTCCCCTACGCCGCCGCGGCCGCCTGGCGCTCCGCGGTCGGCACGAACGTCATCGAGAACAACTACGGGCCGTCGGAGCTGGCCGGCGTGTGCGCGAACCACCGGCTGCCCGCCCGCACGGCGGACTGGATCCCCACCAGCAACGGCACGGTCCCGATCGGCCGGGTCTACGGCCATCTCGACTCCGTGGTGCTCGGCCCCGGCGGGGTCGTCGCGGGCGAGGGCGAGCTGTGCGTACGCGGCGGCCAGCGCTTCTCGGGTTACGTCGATCCGGCGGACAACGCCGGGCGGTTCCTGCGGGGCGACGGCCCGTACGAGGGGGTGGACGGGCTTCCGGAGCCGGGGGACTGGTACCGCACGGGGGATCGCGTGCGATGGGAGAGCGGTGCGCTGGTCCACCTGGGACGGCTGGACCGGCAGGTCAAGCTGCGCGGTTACCGGGTGGAGCCGGACGAGGTGGAGGCGGCGGCCCGCAGTCATGACGGGGTGAAGGAAGTGGCCGTGGTCGTGGCGGACGCGCAGCTCGTGGCCGTGTACGTGGGGGAGGAGGTCGCCTCCGCCGAGCTCAAGGCGCATGTCGGGGCCAGGGTGCCGGACTACATGGTGCCGGTTACCTGGCGGCGCGTGGACGCGCTGCCCCTGACGCCGAACGGCAAGCTCGACCGGGCCAGACTGATCGAGGAGGCACGGTGACAGCGGGGCCGGGCCAGGCTGAGTCACGTGGCGCGGGGCCGGGCGCGGCCGAGCCATGGGGCGCGGCGACTGCGGGGCTGCTCGCGGAGCTGGACGAGCTGACCGGCCGGTGGCGCCTGGGGGCGGCCGGTGGGCTGGACCCCGCAGGGCTGACACCGGAGCAGGCGCTCCGGCTGGCCATGCGGCTGTCCACCCGGCTGGGCACCGACGTGCGCGTGCCCGACGTCCTCGCCGGCGGCTCGCTGCCCGAGCTGGTCGAGCGGGCAGCCACCGGCGCCCCCGGCGGGAGCGCGGGCGTGCCGGTCCCGCTCTCGCACGGCCAGCAGCGCTTCCTGCTCGACGAGACGCTCGCGCCGGGCCAGGACGACAACCACGTCGTCCTGGCGTACCTGCTGTCGGGCCCGCTCGACCCCGAGGCGCTGGCCGCCGCCTACGGCGACCTGGTGGCGCGGCACCCGATCCTGCGCACCGTCCACTACTGGGACGGCGAGCGCGGGCCGCTCCAGCGCGTGCTGCCACCGGACCGCGAACGGTCACCGCTGACCGGCCCCCACCCAGCCCCCGCCGCCGGACGCCCCAGCCTCGCCCGCCCCGCCGCCAGCGGTCCCACCACCAGCGGCCCCGCCGCCCGTCGTCCCGCCGACGTCGCGGCCGAGCTGTGCGCCGGCTGGTGGGATCAGCCCTTCGACCTGGAGGAACATCCCCCGCTCCGGGCCCGCCTGGCGCGGCTGGGCCCCGAGTCCTGGCTGCTCTGCCTGAGCATGCACCACATCGTCTTCGACGGCCGTTCAGAGCTGATCCTCCTCAAGGACCTCGGCACCGCCTACGCCGCCCGCGCCGCGGGCCAGGAACCGGGCTGGCCGGCCGTGCCCGGTTACCACCACTACGCGCAGTGGGAGCACGACCTGGTGGAGCGGTGGGCGGACCGCGACCTCCCGTTCTGGCGGGAGCTGCTCGACGCGGATCCCCCGCCCCCGCTGCTGCCCGCGCCCCCACTCGCCGACCAGGCCAAGCGTCACGAGCACGAGATCGTGCTCGACGCCCGCACCGTCGGGGAGCTGTCGGCGGCGGTACGCACGCGCGGAGCCGTCCCCCTGGCGAGCGTCCTGTACGGGACGGCCCGCGCGCTGGGCCGCGTCTTCGGCGCCGACCGGCTGAACCTGGCCACCATCGCGTCGGGCCGCTTCGAGAGCGTGTTCAACCCCGTCATCGGCTGCTTCGTCAACCCGGTCGTGCTGCCGTTCGCCTCGGTGCGGGACGGCCGTCCGGAGGAGCGGGTCGAGGAGACGGCCCGCCTGACGTTGCGGGCCCTGCGCCACGCCCGCACCCCGTACGACCGGCTCGTCCGCTCCCTGCGGCCGGGAGCCGGCCGCCTGCCCCTGTACGAGGTGATGGTCGCCCTGCAGGCGCCCCTGGAGGCGGGCTCGTTCGGCGGCACGGAGGTCGCCGTCGAGCCGGTGCGCGTCCGCGCGCCCCGGGCGAGCGCGCCGCTGATCGTGGAGGTGGAGCCGCAGCCGGAGGGCGGCTGGGCCGTCGCCGCCCGGTGGCGGGAGGACGTCGTGGACGATCGCTCGGGGCGCGAGGTCGTGAGCGAGCTGGCGAACCTCCTGACCGGCCTGCGCGCCCGCTGAGCCGTCACGACAGCCGCGCCCGCGACAGCACCGATCGCGGCCAGGCCCGTCACGACAGCCGCAGCATCATGGCCGAGGCGAGGTAGTGGCCGTTGAGCACCGCGACGAAGACGGAGGTGTGGACGTCCGGCCGGGGACGGTAGGTGACCAGGTCGGTCTCCGCCGTGTACGTCGCCGTACTGTACGGCGCGACCGTGACGGGCGAGCAGGTCTCGGGCGGCAGCCCGAACCGCTTGCGCAGCGCGAACGCGAACCCGATGCCACCGCGCAACGTCTCGCCGCCACCGTTGCGGATCTGCCTGGCGGGCCGGGCGACGGTGCCGCGCACGGCGTCCACGTCCACCGGCCCGTGCAGCACCACGCTGGGCTCCCCGCTCTCGCTGCTCCACCAGATGTCCCCGCACCTGCGGCACTGCAGCGTCCGTACGGTGAGGCCGTCGTGGACGGCGTGGCGCAGGGTCACCAGCACGGCGGTGTCCCGCAGGCAGCTCGGGCACGTCTCGTCGTGCTGGGCGACCTGGCGGAGCCCGTCGAGGGAGGGGCCGCCGTAGTTCCAGCCGGAGACGTAGATGCTGGCGGCCACCTGGCGGACGGTCCGTACCTGGAAGTCGGCGATCTCGTCCTCCAGCCGCGTGACCTCGCCGGCCAGCCCGGGCGCGACCAGGTCGGCGGACAGGTCGCGCACCCGCTCGCGCAGGCCGGTGATCTCGGCGGCGTCCACGACGGGCTCCAGCCAGGGCAGCCGTTCCAGGCGCGGGAGGATGACGTTGTTGAGCTCGGCCAGCCGGCGTACGACGGCCTCGTCCGCCCGCGGGCCGGGCGTGCTCCTGAGCGCGGCGCGCCCGCTCGGCCACGGCACGACCAGGCCGGGGTCGCCGAGCAGCCCGAACCGGTTGAGGTAGCCGTTGATGGGATGCACCCGATCGGCCAGCCGCTCGACGACGCGGCCCAGCGGCAGCCCGTCGGCCAGCGCCGACTCGAACTCGGCCTGCGCGCTGCGCTGCACGATGTGCACGCCCATGGCGCCGACCACCGCCACGGCCGTCCCCTCCATGAAGCCGAGGGCGAGGGCGATGTGGTTGGGGTAGAGGTTGGCGCCGACGCCGATGGATCCGCAGCTGTGGGTGAAGACGACGGTGGCGTGGACGTCGGCCGCGGGCAGCCGCTGGTCCTCGGTGAGGTCGGCGCGGTGGCAGCCTTCGCCCTTCATGCAGGGCATGTGCCGGTAGTGCGGCTCGAAGGGCGGCAGCGGGCCGTCGATCGGGTCGGAGCGCCCGCAGATGATGCCGTCGGGCAGCCCCACGCAGCACTCCTTGCCCAGGCTGCGCACCACCACGACCTTGAGCCTGCGCTCGCGGAGCACGCCGAGGCCCGCGAACTCGACGGTGTCGGCCGACTCCGAGTCCTCCAGCATGGGGTGGGAGGCGATGAAGACCCGGTCCTCGCCCACCGCGCCGACCGTCAGGCTCCGGTAGACCAGGCAGGCCAGGGACGGCAGGTCGCGGGTGGCCAGCACGCCCACGGTCGCGCCGGTCGCGCCCGGCCAGTCGCCGGCCGCCGTGAGGTCCTCCGCCAGCCCCACCACGGCGACGAGCTCGCCCGCGTACCCGGCCAGCCGCTTCAGCAGGTGCTCGGGCTCCACCTCGTGGTGCTCGCGGCCGGTGGCGGCGGCCAGCATGCGGCCCGCCGGCGCCGCGTCGCCGACGGACACCACCACGCCGGGCCGCCCGGCCCGCTCGGCCTCGGGCAGCCGGCCGCCGGGGAACAGCGACCGGTACCTGTCGAGCGCGGGGCAGGCCAGCAGCGGGAACGGGCGGCCGGGCGCCCACGCGCCGGCCCTGGCCGCGAAGTCGGCGGCGTCCCGGCACAGAACGGTCGTCTCCATCAGCGGGCCTGCCTGTCAGGGAGCGCGCGGACGAGCGCGTCGAGGTTCCCGCTCCCGTCGTGGCGGCGGAGCATCGCGGCCTGGTCGGAGAGCCTGCTGTGGGTGAAGTAGTCGCGCAGCGGAGGTTGTGTCCCGAGCACGGAGCGGACCCTCGCGCGCAGCCTGCCGACCAGGACGGAGTGGCCGCCGATGACGAAGAAGTCGTCGTCGGGCCCCTTCGGGGCGATGCCCGTCAGGTCGGTCCAGACGCCTGCCAGCCAGCTCTCCAGCGGCGCCAGCCCGGTCAGGCCCGCCTCGGCGCGCGGCTCCTCTGCGGGCACGGACAACGCCGCCCTGTCGATCTTGCCGGAGGACGTCAGCGGCAACCGGTCGAGCACCGTCAGCGCGGGCACCATCCACAGCGGCAGCCACTCGGACAGGTACGCGCGCAGCCGCGGCACCAGGTCACCGGCCGCGTCCCGGGCGGGAACGACGTACGCCGCCAGCCTCCTGCCGTCACCCTCGCCCTCGACGAGGACGACGCCGCCGGCCACGTCCGGGTGGGCGGTCACCCGAGCCTCGATCTCGTCCAGCTCGATGCGGTAGCCGCGCAGCTTCACCTGCCTGTCGTGCCGCCCGACGAACTCGAGCACCCCGCCGGGCCCGCGCCGGGCGAGGTCACCCGTCCGGTACATCAGCTCGCCCGGCACGGCGGGATCGGGCACGAAGGCGGCCTCGGTCAGCTCGGGACGGTTGAGGTAACCCCGGGCCACGCAGGGGCCGGCGATGCACAGCTCGCCCGGCTCGCCGTCGGGCACGGGCCGCAGGTCCCGGTCCAGGACGTGGATCCGGGCCTCTCCCAGCGGCAGGCCGATGGGGATCGAGCGGGTGCCGCCGGTCACGGCGGTGATCTCGTGCCAGGTGACGAACGTGGTCGTCTCCGTGGGGCCGTAGGCGTTGAGCAGGTGGCCGGGGCCCGCGGCCAGCACGTCCCGGGCCCTGCGCGGGTCCAGGGCCTCGCCGCCCGTCACCAGCAGGCGCAGCGGGGCGAAGGCCGCCGGGTTCGCGGCCGCGATCTCGTGGAACACCGACGTCGCCAGGAACAACGCGGTGATGCCGTGCCGCCTGATCGCCTCGCCGAACTCGGCGGGGTCGGTGAGCAGGTCCCTGGAGACGATCACGAGGCAGCCGCCGCTGGTGAGCGGCCCGTAGATCTCGAACGTGCTCGCGTCGAAGGCCGGGTTGTTGACCTGGGCCATGCGGTCCGACGGCGACAGGGCCGGGTCGCGCAGGCTGCGCAGGAAATGCGCGACGCTGTCATGGGAGACGAGGACGCCTTTCGGCGTGCCGGTCGTCCCCGAGGTGTAATAAATGATGGCCACCTCGTTCGCACGCTGAACCGGTGGCGGCACAGGCGGCATCGCGGCTATTTCCGCGCGGTCGGCGTCGACCAGCAGCGCCGGTGTCCCGGGAAAGTGCTCGGCGAGCTCTTTCACGGTGATCACGATATCGGCCCGGCTGTCCTCGGCCATGAATTGGTGGCGGGCCTTCGGCTGGGCCGGGTCCATGGACACATATGCGGCGCCGGCCTTGCCCGCGGCGAGGAAGGCGGCGATGCGGTCCACGCCCTGGGGCAGGCAGACCGCGACCGTGCCGCTCGCCGGCAGGCCGCGCGCGACCAGCGCCTGGGCGAGCCGGCCGGCCTCGCGGGACAGGTCACGATAGGTCAGCTCGCGGCCCGCGTCCGGGTGCCGGACCGCAGGCGCGCCGGGCGTCCGGCCGGCCTGCTCCTCGAAAAGACTGGAAATTGTCGGGCTCAATTTCACTCCTGATGGGATGACAAATCGCGGGCGCATGCGCCTGTTTCCTGCCGGGAAAATCTCCGCTCTCGCCGGAACGACCGCCATTCGTTACGATCGCCGGTGTGACTGATCATCACTTTTCTGCGGACCGGGCAGTCGAATCCTCGCCGGAACTCGTCACCGCCGCCGACCCGCGGACGGGCGAGGCGCGCCTGTCGTACCGGCCGGCGGGGGAGCAGGAGGTGGCCGGGACGGTGGCGGCGGCGCGCGAGGCGCAGCCGCGGTGGTCGGCGCGGGTACCCGGCGAGCGGGCCCGCGCCCTGCTGGGCCTGGCCGAGATCATCGAGGCGCGGGCCGGCGACTACGCCGCGGCCGAGCGGGCGGGCACCGGCAAGCCGCACGCGGACGCCGTCGCGGAGGTCGCGCAGAGCGCCGACGTGCTGCGCTTCTACGCGGGAGCAGCGCGCGCCGACCTCGCCCCCGCGGGCGGCAGGCGGCTGCCCGGGCGGGAGAGCTGGGTGCGGTGGGAGCCGCTGGGCGTCGTGGCGGCCGTCGTCCCGTGGAACTATCCGCTGCTCATGGCCATGTGGCGGCTCGCGCCCGCCCTGGCGGCGGGCAACACCGTGGTGCTCAAGCCGGCGGAGACCACGCCCGACAGCGTCACGCTGCTGGCCGGTCACGCGGAGGAGGCCCTGGGCCCCGGCGTCCTGACCGTCGTGCCGGGCGACCGGGAGACCGGCAGGCTGCTGGTACGCGCGGGGGTGGACGCGGTGGCGTTCACCGGCAGCGTGGCCGGCGGGCTCGACGTCGCCGCCGCGGCCGGGCTGCGCAGGGTGAGCCTGGAGCTCGGCGGCAACTGCCCGGCCGTGGTGCTGCCCGGCGCGCCCGCGTACACGTACGCGGAGCTCGCCGCGGCCTGCACGTACAACGCGGGGCAGAGCTGCGCGGCGCCCGCCCGCGTGATCACCCTGCGCGACAACTACAAGGAGACCGTCGAGCGCCTCGCCGAGGCGATGACGGCGCGCGCGGCCGGCACCGGCTTCGGCCCGCTGAACAGCGCCGGCCAGGCCGCCCGGCACGACCGCATCCTCGCGGAGAGCGGCGCGGGCGTGGAGCACGCCGGCCCCGTCACGGCCGGGCCCGGCGAGTCCGGCGGCTACTGGCGGCCCGCCCGCGTGCTGGCGGATCTGGAACCCGGCGCGCCGGCCGTGGTCGAGGAGGTGTTCGGGCCCGTGCTCACCGTGCAGGCCGCCGCGGACCTGGAGGAGGCCGTCCGGCTGGCCAACGGCCTGCCGCAGGCGCTCGCGGCCAGCGTCTGGGGTGCCGAGGTGGGGCCGGTGCTCGACCTCGCGGGCGCGTTGAACGCGGGTGAGGTGTGGGTGAACTGCCATCTGGAGCAGACCGCCGAGCTGCCGCACGGCGGGCGCGGGAGCTCCGGGCACGGCACCGACCTGAGCGTGCTGGCGCTCGCCGAGTACCAGCGGCCCAAGACGGTCACCGTACGGCTCCAGTAGCGCTGCGGGGCTCATGCGGGTGCCTCGTCCCGCTGGAACGGGCGCCTGCCCAGCCGCTCCGTCACCCGCGCCGCCAGGTGCACGCCGAACAGGTGGTACAGGAACGGCGAGAGCTCCTCGCGCACCCGGCCCGCCACCGGGAACGTCGCGTGCGCCGCCGCCTCCGTGTCACCGTCGTCCGCCACGACGACGACGTGCCTGCCGAGCTCGCGGGCCCGCGCGGCGATCGCCCAGGCGTGCGCGTGCGAGCGGCCGGGCGGGGCGAGCACGTACACGGGCATGTCGCGCGGGCGGGCCCACCGCTCGACGTGCGCCCACTCCTCCAGGTCCTGCCCCACGGCGAGCAGCCCGGCCGACTCCACCAGCTTGGCCGCCGCGAACATGGCCGTGCCGTGACTCGGCCCGCTGCCCAGCACGACGGCGGACGCGTGCCCGGCCAGCCACCCGGCCTCCTCATGGGCCCGCGCCCCGGTGGCGCGGTGCGTCGCGGCCACCGCGCCGGCGAGCGGGCCGAACTCGGCGTGCAGCGCCTCCGCCCCGCCCAGCCTCATCGCGATCAGCGTCAGCCCGAGCAGGCTCGCCTGGTACGTCCGCACCCCCGGCGACGGCTCCAGCCCGGGAAGGTCCACGAGCAGCACCCGCTCGGCCATCTCCGTCACCGGCGAGCCGGCGGTACCGGTCACGACCAGGGTGAGCGCGCCCTCGGCCGCGGCCCGTTCCAGCGCGGTCAGCACGGCGGGCGTGCGCCCCGACGCGGTCGCCGCCACCACCAGCGTCCGCCCACCGCCCGGCCGGTTCGCCCAGGGCGAGTCGTAGGCGGAGAACCGGAAGGCGCTCGACGCCCTGCAGGCCACGCCGCCGATCGAGGCGAAGGCCGGTTCGGCCGCGCACGAGGCGTGGTGTGAGTCGCCGTCGCCCACCAGGTGGACGCGCTCGATCGTGCCGCGCTCCGCCTCGCCCAGCAGCCCGGCCACCCGCCGCGCGAACGTCCCGGTCAGCTCGCGCAGGTCGTCGGCGAGCCGCTCGGCCTGCCGGATGAGGACCTCGGGGTTCACGAGATCCCCCTGACGATCTCGACGTACCGCCTGACCAGGTCCACGTCGATGCTGCCGCCCCAGCCGCCGCGCTCCAGGCAGCCGCCCACGAACGCCCCGTCGGCCCGGGCCAGCAGCCTGGCCGCGTTGGCGTGGTCGGTGTGCCCGGCCAGGATGACCTGCACGCCGGGGACGGCCTCACGGACCGAGGCGATCAGCTCCGTGGTCCTGCGCTCGTCGGCGTGACCCAGCACCACCGCGTCGGCGCCCACCTTCACGGCCGCCCTGGCCACCTCGGCCGTCGGCTTGCCGCCGCCGTACCAGGTGAAGTGGCTGGAGTCGACGTCGGCGAGCACCCGGACGCCCCGCGCCCCGATGCGGCGGCGATACTCCATGACGCCCATCGGGTCCGCCGTGACCAGGCCGTGCTCGGTGAGCGTCGCGCCGACCAGCGCGCCCGCCCTGATGAAGGAGGCGCCGGTGACCGTGGCGACGGCGAGCGAGGCCCTGAGCGCGTTGCGCATGAGCTGGACGCCGACCTGGAAGCCGGGGCCCGTGGCCTGGACGATCGCGTTCACGACGAGGGTCATGGCGGCGGTCCTGGCCGCGTCCGACTCGTCGTCCACCCGGTAGACGCGCTCGACCGTCTGCACCAGGCAGCCGTCCGCGCCGCCGTCGGACAGCGCGCGGGCGGACTCGACCGCGACGTCGAGCGTGCGCGGGAAGCTGCCTTCCTCGTAGTACGGGGTGCCGGGCAGCGGCTGGAGGTGCACCATGCCGAAGATCAGCTTCGCCATGGCGTCACCTGGGCGAGGTCAGCGTGAAGGCGGACTTCAGCCGGCCGAGCGCGGCCCGCAGGTCCTGCTCGCGGCGCGAGCTGGTGATGCGGACGACGCCTCCGGAGAAGCAGAAGGTGAGGATGCCGGGGAAGACCGACACCCCGCTGCCGTGCAGCAGGTCGCGGAAGCAGAGGTAGGAGTCGTCCCAGCCGGTGAACTCGACCATGGTGTTGATGGAGTAGTGCGGCTCCAGCACCCGCGCGGGGGTCTGCGCCAGCTCGCCGCTCGCCTGGTCGCGCAGGGCCTTCAGGCCCGCCTCGCGCCGCAGCCGCTCCGACCGGTAGGAGCGGTAGGCCGCGATGAGCGGGCCGAGCCGCATGCCGTAGGCCGGCTCGAACTCGCCGACCTCGGCCGCGGTGGGCGTGACCAAGCCGGTCAGCAGCCAGCGCTCCATCCTGGCCAGCACCTCGACGATCGTGTAGAAGAACGAGGGCGGCCCGCCGAAGGTGGTGGAGGCGTACTCGTAGTAGTCGGCCACGAACCGCTCGTCCGCCACCAGCCAGCCCACCTTCAGGCCAGGAGCCGACCAGGTCTTCGACAGGCTGGAGACGCGGACGACGTTCGGCGCGGCCCGGACGCCGGAGCACGGCCGCTCAGGGCCGAGCCATTCGTGGCACTCGTCCAGCACGATCATGGTGGACGGCGAGGCGGCCCTGATGAGCCGGACCAGGTCCGCCTCCACGACGGCGGCGCCGGTCGGGTTGCCCACCGTCTGGAGCAGCACCATCGGGGTGTCCGGGGTCAGCGCGTCGATGAGCGGCTGCAGCGAGGTGCGCCCGTCCAGCGAGGGCAGCGGCACGAGCCGCACCTGCGACCGGCGTGCCACGGTCTCGACGAGCGGCGGGTAGTTGGGGATCGCGCACAGCGCGGGCGAGCCGGTGGGCGAGGCGCCGTGCAGGACGAAGTCCGCCAGCGAGCTGACCGCGAAGGTGCCGCCCATGGTGATCGCCACGTTCCCCGCGTGGTAGGCGGGGGCCTCCATGCGGGCGTTCTCGTACTCGGCCACGGCCTCGCGCACCGGCAGGCGGCCGCGGGAGTCGGAGTAGCCGTACCAGTCCATGTCGAGGGCGAAGCGGATGCAGTCCTTCAACGTCTGCGGCAGGCCCCACGCCTGCTCGTCGATGGACCCGCCGGACAGGATGTGCGTGGCCTGCGGGCGCAGCTCGCCGTAGAGGTCGTCGCGGAAGTACCAGTTGAACAGCTCCTTGACGAAGCGGACCGTGGCCCTGGAGCCGAGCACGTCCGCGGGCCCGACCGTACGCAGCACGGCGGCCGAACGCCACCGCTCCGCCTGCGCCACCCGGTGCGCCCCTGGGCTCCGGGCGGCGGCGCCGAGCTCGCACTCCACCCGCCCGAGCCACAGGTCGCGCAGCTCCAGCGGGTCCTCCGGGTTGCGCGCGCGGGCGTAGACGTCGAGCATCCGGTCGTCAACGGCGGGCACGAAACCGTCGGCGAAGCCGTCCCGGCCGGCGAAGGAGGCAGGCGGACCGGGCACCTCGGGAAGGCGGGCCGGGCGTACGGATTCGAATAACCGCATGACGTGTCCTTCGGGCTCGGCGATCACATGATGCGCAGCCGCTTGAGATGGCGCGGGGCGGCGGAGGCCGCGGCCGCCGGTGGGCTCGCGGTACGGCCGTGGAAGAAGAAGGTGTTGTCGATGACGACGATCATGCCTCGGGCCCAGTGGACGCCCGTGGCGGACGTGCCGTACATCGCGGCCAGCAGGCCGAGCACGGCCTGGTTGACGCCGCCCGCGTCCTGCCCGAGGTGGGTCCACTGGAGGGGCTGGGACTGGAAGTCGCGGAAGGAGAAGACCGGCCGGCCGTCCACCGTACGCAGGAGGCTGGGCCCCTCGGCACTGTGGCGGTATCGGGTCTGGCGCAGCGTCGCCGCCGCCTCCGGCCCGATCCGGCGCTGCACGTCGGCCATGGGCACCAGGACCGTCTGGGAGGCCGTCGGATCGTTTCCGGGGGTGACGCACATCAGGACGATGTACCGCGGTTGTTCCGCGGCCTTCCTGCCGCTGCTCTCCGTGTGCAGCGACAGCGAATTCGTCGCGAATGGCTGCAAGGAGACGTCCGCGGTGGTGGCGTGCTCGCGGCGGAGGTTGAGAATGACCTCCTCCTCGACGTAGGGCAGGACGGCCGGATCCTTTTCCGGCATCGCCTCACCGAGCAGCGCGCCGAAGGCCAGAAACTGCCGCGCGGTCAATGGCTCGTCCAGTCGCACGACGGCGCAGCCGGTCGAGGCCAGGCAATTCAATGCGTCGTGGACCGGGCCGGCCAGAAATCCGGCGGCTGTCGCGTGAATGGCCGGTGCCGCGGGCGGCGGAAGAATGGCGCCGCTGTCGAGCAGGTTCCGCCTGGACGCCACATGCCGGTCGGTCGAATTCTCTGTGAATGCACCATGATGCATATGTCACACTCCCCGTGAACCCGACTGCATGCTATCCGGGCGGGCCTTCCTCAATTTCTTCTGTTGTGCGCTTTCACCCGGAGTTCGGGCACGACCCGGGTGGCGAAAAGCTCGATCGTCTGCCAGTCGAGCGGCGGGCGGCAGCCGAGCAGGAAATCCCGCACGCCCGCCTCGGCGTACGGGAGGAGGTCGGCGACGCACTGCTCGGGCGTGCCGAAGGTGAGGTATTCGGCCAGGTCGGGGGAGCCGGGCGGGAGCAGGGCGAGCCGTTCGGCGCGGCGCCGCCCGGCGTCCTCGGGGGTCGGCGCGAGCACGGCTCTGAACGTGATCGACTGGCGGATCTCCCCCGGCCGGCGGCCCTCTTCCGCGCAGTGGCTCGCCAGCAGGCCCGCCTTGCGGCGGTAGCTCTCCAGGTCGCCGGCCAGGGTGTTCCAGACGTCGGCGTGCCTGGCCACGATGCGCAGCGTGCGCCGCTCACCGCCGCCTCCGATCACCAGCGGCAGGCGGCGCTGGAGCGGCCGCGGGCTCAGGTGGGCGCCGGTCAGCCGGTAGTGCTCGCCGTGGAAGGTGACCCGCTCGCCGTCCCACAGCCTGCGCAGGATCTGGCAGTACTCCTCCAGCATGTCCAGGCGGGTGCCGGCGTCGGGGAAGGGCAGGCCGTACTGCTCGTAGCCGAGGTCGGGCCCGGCCGCGCCGACGCCGAACTCCAGCCGGCCCGAGGAGACGTGGTCGATGGTGGCGGCGAGGGTTGCGGCCAGCGCGGGGTGGCGCCAGGTGACCGCGGAGACCAGGATGGCGCAGCGCACCCTGCTCGTCCTGGCGGCGAGCGCGGCCAGCAGCGCGGGGCCGTCGAAGCACGGGCCGCCGGGCCCGCCGAGCGGCGGACGATAGTGGTCGAACAACGACACCCAGTCGAATCCTAATTGTTCCGCCCGCTGCCAGAGGTCGAGACATTCTTCGAAAGTGCTGTACTGCTGGCCCGAGTGAACGCCGAATCTGAGCATGACTCCCCCATTGTGGTCGCTTGCGATGCGCGGGTGGGAATGGTCCAATGTGTCACACGAAAGTCTGCCGGGCCACATTCCGACCGGAGGTCCACGTGAAAATAGTCCGCACGCCGGTCGGCCGGACCAGCGGGCGTGAGCCGGCCGACGTGCACGCGTACACGCTCGACCCGGGAAATGGCTTCTCCGTCACCGTGTGGACTTATGGCGCCACGCTGGTCGAGGTCCTTGTCCCGGACGCGGCGGGCCGGGTGGACAATGTGGTGGTCCGGTTGCCCGATCTGGATTCCTATGAGGACCGCCGGCGCAACGCCTATGTCGGCGCCACGGTCGGGCGCTATTGCCGCTGCGTTTCCGGCGGCCGTTTCCCGCTCGACGGCGTCGTGCACGAGCTGGACCGCAACGAGGGCGCGCACCACGTGCACGGCGGCACGCTGGGTTTCGACCGCCAGGTCTGGGAGGCCGACGCGGAGACCCGCGGCGACCGGCTCGTCCTGCGGCTGACGCTGGAGAGCCCCGACGGCGACCAGGGATATCCCGGCGACGTCACGGCCGAGGCGCGCTACGAGCTCGGCCCCGGCGGGCGGCTGGCCTTCGAGTTCGGCGCGGTCACCACGGCGCCCACCATCGTCGGCCTCACCAACCACGCCTTCTGGAACCTGTCCGGCGGCTCCGAGCCGATCGACGGCCACCGGCTGGCGCTCAACGCGCGCCGCACCGTGGCGTTCGACGACGAGCTCATCCCGCTGCCCGGCCCGCCGCGTGACGTCACCGGCACCGCGCTCGACTACACGCTGAACCACACTGGGCCCCGGCTGCTGGCCGGGGCCAGGCTGGACAACTTCTTCGTGCTCGACGACCCTGCCTGGGCCGCCGAGCTGTCCCACGAGGCCAGCGGCCGGATCATGCGGGTGACCACCGACCAGCCCGGCCTCGGCGTCTACTCGGCCGACCACTACCACAGGCCCAGGGCCGGGCTCTGCCTGGAGGCCGGTGCCTGGCCCGACGCGCCCAACAGGCCCGACTTCCCCTCGGCCCGCCTCGACCCCGGGCAGAGCTACCTGCACCGGACCGTCCACGAGTTCCGCACCGCCGGAAGCCGACAGAGCACGATGGCGGTTGTTGGCCGCTGAATGCGCCGACTAGCATGCGGCTCATGTCACTAACGGGGAATTCTCCCATTCAACTGGGAGGAAATCAGGTCCGTTTCGATCCCGACACCCACATTCGCAATGTCTTCACCGGCCCGGAAAGTCTGCTCTACGACTCCGACGGTGTCGTACTGAAAGGAATCCGCGGAACGGCCGGCGCGGCCGAGCTGATCGAGCGCGGAATGGAAGTCGGCGCCGACCGCATCACCATGGAATGTGGCGCCGAATTCGAGCTCCACACGCACCCGGGCGCGCATATCCTCTACGTGCTCAGTTCCCGTGGCTACATCCACGTGGACGGCATCGACTACGAGATGGTCGCCGGTGACACCGTTTACGTGCCGGCCGACTACGCGCACGGGGTGAAGACCAACCACGCGGTACGCGAGCCGCTCGAACTGCTCTCGTTCGGCGTGCCGCACATGCCCCTCGACTCCACGAGACGCATGACGGTCGTGAAGCAGGCCGTGGCGGCGGACCGGGCATGACCCGGACCGGCGGCGCGGACTGGGCGTGGGAGGACGGCCAGGAAGCCGCCGAGCTGCACGAGCTGCTCGTCCTGTGCGACGCCTACCAGGCCGAGCGGTCGGGGACGGCCGCTCCGGCCAGGCGCGTCGAGACGACCAGGGCCCTGGTGTCGCGCGGGCTCGTGCACGTGCTCAGGCACGGCGGGAGGGCGGTCGCGTCGTTCACCCTCAGCGGGTCGCCCCCTTCCGGCCTGGACCCGGACGCCTTTCCCGCCGCCCGCGACCCCGTCTATCTGAGCAGGCTGGCGGTCCTGCCCGAGCTGCTGGCCGAGGGCTCGTTCGCGGGCGTGCGCTGCGTCAGGAAGGCGATCAGGCTGGCCACCGACGCGGGAGCCGACGTGCTGCGCGCGGAGGCGAACCCCGACCTCGCCGGCACCAGGACCATGCTGCTGGGGCTCGGCTTCGAGCAGCAGGGCCCGGTACACGCCGACGAGACCGGCAGGCGCTACGTCCACCTCCAGAGGTTCCTACGGCAGTGAGGGACGACTTCGATGAAGACCTATGTGGCGCCGGACCTGGTGGCCGAGCTCGCCGCCGCGGGCCGGGCCGTCGTGCTCTTCGGCGCGGGTGACATCGGCGTGCTCGCGCACGAGGCGCTGACCCGGCTCGGCGTGCGCGTCACCTGCTTCGCCGACGGCCGGCAGAGCAAGCAGGGGCAGACCCTGCGCGGCCTGGACATCTGGGCACCCGAACGGCTGGCCGAGCTCCCCGCCGACTCCCACATCTTCCTCTGCGGGAACTACCTCACCACCATGACCGCGCGGCTGCGCGCGATGGGCTTCAGCGAGATTCACGACTGCGTGGCACTCCTCGACGGTTTCGATTTCCGCGGTTCCGACACGGGCATGGACCTCGTGCTGATCGAGCGCAAGATCGCGCTGCACAAGTGGGAGTGCATGAAGGCCGGCGAATCAGCCGAAGAACCGCTCGTCCTGAAATACCTCGACGTCGTGGTGACCGAGGCGTGCTCGATGAAATGCCAGGACTGCTCGAACCTGATGCAGTACTACACCAAGCCCCGGCACAGCGACCTCGACCTGCTGGACAGCGCGGTGGACCGCATCGTGGCGGCCATCGACGGCATCTACGAGTTCCGGGTGCTGGGCGGCGAGCCGTTCGTCAATCCCCGCGTGCATCGGGTGATCAGGAAGCTGACCGGCTACGAGCAGGTGCAGAAGGTGGTGATCTACACCAACGCCACCATCGTTCCGCGGGGCGACAATCTCGACTGCCTGCGCCACGAGAAGGTGGTCGTGGAGATCACCAACTACGGCGCCCATTCCAGGAAACATGACGAGCTGGTCGCGACGCTCCGGGAGAACGGCGTCACCCACCTGTCGAAGATCCCGGTCTGGACCGACTCCGGGCGCATCAGGTTCGTCGAGCGCAGTGACGCCGAGCTCGACGACATGTTCCGCAACTGCTGCGTCAACGACGTGCTGACCCTGCTCAACGGGAAGCTCTACCGGTGCCCGTTCTCCGCCAACGGCACCAACCTGGGCGCCATCCCGGACGACCCCGCCGACGTGGTGGACCTGACGTCGGACACGTCGGGGGCCGCGCTGCGGGCCGGCATCCGGCGCCTGTACGGCAGGACGACGCACCTCAGAGCGTGCGGCTACTGCAACGGCCGCGACTACCGCACGCCCAGGATCGAGCCCGCCATCCAGATCCGCAAACCGCTTCCCCTCGTATGAGCCCGCCGGCTCCGGGCGGCGTCAGGGTCGCGGTCTTCCCGATCGACGCGATCGGCCACGTCAACCCGCTCCTGCCGATCGTGCAGGCGCTGGCCGCGCATCCCGAGGTGGCGGAGGTGCGCAGCTTCGGAGCGGCCCGGCTCGCCCGGGCGTTCACCGCCGCGGGCGCGTGCCACGTGCCCGTCGAGGACCCGGCCGCTCCGCCACCGCCGCCACCGGGAGTGTCGGAGCTGGCGTACAGGAGCTTCGTCCTGCCGCTCGCGATCACCGAGCGGATGACGGCGCACGCCGCCGGGTTCCGCCCCGACGTCGTGCTGTACGACGTGTTCTGCGTGCACGGGCTGGTCGCCGCCCGCGCCCTCGGCCTGCCGTCGGCCTCGCTGGTCACCTTCCCCGGGTACGGCGCGCTCGGCGAGCACTTCGCGATCCAGCACGGCGCCGCGTACGACCGGCTCGCCCCGGCCGGGGAGCGCTACCGGGAGCTGTACGGGCTGGACCTGCTGGGCGAGGATTTCCTGCCCGTGCTCTTCCCGTCGCCGGACCTGTCGATCGTGACGGCGGTCGAGTCGTTGTCCCGGGAGGTGGACGCGGTGACGATGCCGCGGTTGCACGCCGCGCTGTCCCGCTACGACGGCACCTGCGCGTTCGTGGGGCCGTCGGTGGGGGACGTCAGGTTCGGCTTCGAGCCGCATGACCGCCTCGGCCGGGGCTTCCCGTACGAGCGCCTGGACGCGGCGCGGCGGGCGGGCCGCTCGATCGTGCTGTTCTCCCTCGGCACCGTGCTGACCGGCTTCAGGTCCGGTTCGCCGGTCGGCGGGGCGCCGACCGGGCGCGCGTACCTCGCGGCCCTGCTCGGCCACCTGGTCCGCGTGCTCGGCGACCGCGACGACGTGCTCGTCGTGGTCGCGACGGATGCGCCGCCGCCCGCCGGCGAGCCCCGGTGGCCGGAGAACTTCGTGGTGCGGGCCTTCCTCCCGCAACGGGAGCTCCTGCACGGGTACGCCGATGCGTTCATCACCCACCACGGCATGAACTCCACCACCGAGAGCATCCTCGCGGGTGTCCCGATGGTCTCGGTGCCCGGCGTCGGCGACCAGCTTCCGAACGCGGAGATCGCCATCTCGGGCGGCGCCGCGGTGGCGCTCTGGGACCTCCACGACGTGTTCGCCACGCTGACCGCCGACCGGCTGGCCCTGGCCGTGCGGCAGGTGCTGGACGACCCGTCGTACCGGGAGGCGTGCCTGGCCCTCAGGGACAGGATGACCGCGGCGGGCGGCGCACGGCGCGCGGCCGGGTTGACAGTGGCACTGGCGAGCCGATCATTCGCGAGCCGGTCGCTCGGGAGCCGGTCATGAGGAGGCGAGCAGGTGGGCGAGCTCGGGCCGGCGGATCTTGCCCGTCGCGGTCCTGGGGATCGCGTCGAGGCGGACGACGCGGTTGGGAACCACACTCTGGGCGAAGGCGGCGAGCAGGTGCGGACGCACGTTGACCGTCTCGGGCGCGCCCTCCGCGTGGACGACCGCGGCGACGATCTCCTCCCCGAGGAAGCGGTGCGGGACCGCCACGCAGGCCGCGTCCCGCACGTACGGCACCCCCCGCAGGACCTTCTCCATCTCCTCCAGCGAGACGGACTCGCCGCCCACCTTGGCGATGTTCTTCAGCCGCCCGGTGACGAAGAAGAAGGCCCGGCCCGAGGAGTCGCGCAGCTCGAAGCCGAGGTCCTGCGAGTGGAACCAGCCCTCCTCGAACGCCTCCCGCGTCGCCGCCGGGTTGCGCGCGTAGCCGTTCATGACGTTGTGGCCGCGCATGCAGAGCTCTCCCGTCTCGCCGGGGGCGGCCCGCTCGCCGTCCCTGGTCAGCACGGCCACCTCGTTGCCGTGCACCGCGACCCCGATCGACGGGACGTCGGCCCCGGTCACGAAGCGCTCGACGTCCTCCTCCGGCAGGCCGGGCGGCATGGTGGTGGAGAAGTTGGTGGTCTCGGTGAGCCCGTACCCCTGCAGGACGCGGGCGCCGAGCCGTTCGCGGACGGCGCGGGCGGTCGCGGCGGGCAACGGGGCGGCGGCGGAGACGAAGTAATCGAACTCGGCGGGCAGCGAGGGGCGCCGCCACGTGGTCGTCAGCGTCTCCAGGATGCTCGGCACCACGCTGGCGATCCGCGGGCGGTACCGCTCGATGAGGCGCGGGTAGGCGAACGGGTCGAACCCGCCGGCCAGGACGACGTGCGCGCCCGCCATGAACGTGGCCATCAGCGAGAAGTGCACCCCGTTGACATGGTGGATCGGCAGGCAGCCCAGCAGCCGGTCGCCCGCGACCAGCCCGTGGTGGCGGCGGACCGCCTCGGCGTTGGACACCACGTTGCGATGCGACTGGGCGACCAGCTTCGAGGCGGCGGTGGAGCCGGACGTGCCGAAGTAGAACACGTCGTCGCCAGGGGACGCGACGGGCGCCACGAGTGGCCCGGCGTCGGGCAGGTCGTACGGCTCGGGGATCGGGATCGCCCCGGCGAAGGTGCCCTCGGGCACGGCGGCGGACCTCAGGACGGCCGTCACGCCCAGCGCCTCCGTCTGCCGGCGCAGCCGCGACTCGGGGTCCGCCGGGCTGAGGAACAGCACGCGGTATCCCGCGCGTACCGCGGCGAAAATCGCCACCACCGAGGTCAGCTCGTTCCGCGGAATGAGCCCGACGGTTTCGCAGGCGCCGAGCTCGCCTTTCAGCCAGTACGCGAGCCGGCGGCTGCAGGTGTCGAGCCGCCGATAGGAAAGCGTCATTCTCTCGCCCGCCACGGCCGGGTCACCGGTGATGTACGGCGCGTCGGGACGGACTCGGAGATGCTCGTCGAAAAACTCGGCGAAGCTGGTGCGCGCAGGTGGAGCGGACGGATGACGATGCACTTCTGCTGGGATGTCGTCCACGGCTCATTATACCTTTTCAACGCAGGCCGGGAAGTAATGGATCGATCGAGGGTAGCATTGTGGACGAGCTTTATGAAATAGTCGCGGGCCTCGTCAAGAAGTGCCTGGGAATGGACGCCGAAGAGCTCGACCCGGACGCCGACCTGAGCGTCTCCGGGCTCACGTCCCTGCGTATGGTGGAATTGATGACGGAGCTCGAGGAACGCCTTTCCATCGAATTCCCGGACGAAATGATCGAGCCCGGCACGTTCCGTACCGCGCGGTCCCTGACCGATTCGGTGCGGAGCCTGGTCCCCTGAGCGGTCGCGGCCCGGCACGCGGGCGGGCCGCGATGGGCCTAGCATTTCGCGGGTGACCAGCTACGACGATCATGACGCGTTCGAGTACGTGGACTTCTCGGCCCTGCCGCAGCGCCAGCAGCGGATCCTGGCCACGATCCGGGACTGGGTCGCCAGGTACGGGTACCCGCCGAGCACCCGCGAACTCGGGCGCGCCGTCGGGCTGAGATCGTCCTCGTCGGTGTCGAAGCACCTCAGGAGCCTGGAGGAGCGGGGGCTGCTGCGCCGGAGCACCGCCGTGACCAGGCCGATCGACGTGCGCCCGTTCCTGCGGGCCGCGGCGTCCGAGCCGGCCGGCGACCTGGTGAGCGTGCCCGTGGTCGGCGACATCGCCGCCGGCACGCCGATCCTCGCGGACGAGCACCTGGACGAGGCGCTGACCCTGCCCCGCGACCTCACCGGGCGGGGCACCGTGTTCGGCCTCCGGGTGCGCGGCGACTCGATGATCGACGCCGCCATCTGCGACGGCGACCTCGTCGTGGTCCGGCAGCAGCCCGAGGCGCACTCCGGCCAGATCGTCGCCGCGATGATCGACGGGGAGGCGACCGTGAAGGTGTACCGGCGGCGCGGCGGGCACGTCCTCCTCGAACCGCGCAACCCCGCCTACGACGTCATCGACGGCGACGAGGCCGTGGTGCTGGGCATCGTGGTCTCGGTCCTGCGCAGCGTCTGAGGAAGGGGAACCAGACACGAGCGACCGTGGCGGACGTGCCGCTGGGAAAGGTGACCGCGGCGGCCCGGCCCTTCCAGGCCGGACCCGGGTCGAGGATCAGGTCACGGGGGCGGGGAGCAGGCGTGACTCATGGCCAGGAGGTGCGGAACGTGGTCAGGACGGCGGCGTGGTCGGAGCTCCACTCGTTGCCGCGATGGTTCGGCACCGCGGCCGGCGTGCCCTCGACCAGGGCCTGCGACCCGGTCACGCGCAGCGGGCCCGCGTAGTAGACGAAGTCGATCCGGTCCTGCGGCTCCGGCTCGCCCTTGTGCGAGTCGTGGCCGTAGCCGCCGGTGAACACCGGGTAGACCGGCGACCAGGTGAGGCCCGGCGCCGTCACCGGGTCCGGGTGCGCCACCCGGTAGGAGTCCCGCAGCCCCGCCTTCGCCGGCAGCACCGAGGCCGGCCACGGGACGGAGGTGTAGCCGCAGCGGTTCGCGGCCGGGGTCCAGTCCAGGTGGGACGGGGCGTTGAAGTCGCCCGTCAGCAGCACCGGCGTGCGCCGCGCCGCGTCCAGGTCCGGCCTCATCGCCTCCAGCACGGCCTCGATCTGCGGCGTGCGCCCGGAGCGCGCCTCGTTGGCCAGCAGCTCCTCCTGCGTCATCCTGCCGAAGCAGGCGTCGTACGGTCCGTACGGGGTGTAGCCGAGGTGCACGTTCCACACCACGACCTCCTGGCGCTCGCCGATCCGCACCCGCACCTTCGTCGCCACCGACAGCGGCCCGCCGGCCACCGGCTCCCTGCGCTCGGTGATCGGGTACCTGCTGATCACGCCCAGGTCGGTGCCCGCCTGGTGGTACTCCCAGCCCAGCGCCTCGGCCAGCTCGCGGGTGGAGACGGCCGAGGTCTCCTGCAGCCCCACGACGTCCACGCCGGACTCGAGCAGGAAGCGCAGCTGCTTCTCCCGCCCGCCGTCCACCTGGCTGCCGCCGTGCCACAGGTTGAAGCTCATCGCCCTGAGCTCGGGCACCAGGCTCTGGCCCGGCCGGCGGACCTCGATGCCGATCGTCGCGGTGCCGGTCTGGCCGCGCGCGTTGCGGGCCTCGACGCGCAGGGGCTCCCGGCGCAGCGAGTCGAGCACCCGCGGCGTCCCGGTCACCTCGCCCTCGGCCGACACCCTGGCCCACTTCGGCCCGCTCACCTTGCGGAAGGTGAGCCCTTCCGTGTCCCCGCGTACCAGGCCGTTCACCTTCGCCCGGTACGGCGCGAGCGCGCGGGCGTTACGCAGGCCGAAGGCGTCGGTGATGAAGTGCAGCGGCTCGTCGCTCATGATCCGTATCTTCACCGGTGCGGCCAGCCACCGGTAGCCGTCCTGGGCCAGCGCGAAGACGATGTAGTCGCCCGGCTCCAGCCCGTCGGTCGGCAGCGTGGCCTCGCCGCTGCCTTCGGTGATGTAGACCCACCGCGTCGACGGGCCGACGTACTGCTCCTCCACCGGGCCGTTGCCGGGGTCGGTGTAGAGGCCGAGCCAGTTGGCCGGGTGAGGATCCGGGGTGGTGTAGGTCAGCCTGATCGGCTCGCCGCGGAGCACGGCCGGCGAGGCGACGGCCAGCGTTCCCTCCGCAGTGGAGGAGGACGCCCGTGCGGGGACCGTACCGACGAGGAGGAGGAGAGCCGCCACGACGAGCGGCGATAACCAGCGTTTGCACACGTGCTCGAACACATCGTGCAGCCTGCGGCAGGACGGTGACGCTCATGTGTACGCGCCGTGGCAGCCCGCCGGCGGCCAGGGGAAGCCCTGGGCCGGGGGTCGCGGAACGGCCACGCGGCGTGGCGGCCGTCCCCTATGATGCTGGCCTTGATCAGGTAGCGGCCCAGAGGAGACGAGCGCGTCGCGTGTTGCCCGATGAGTGATCCTGAGCTGCGGTTCTCGGTGCTGGGCCCGGTGCGCGCGTGGCGCGGCGGCGTCGAGGTGGACGCCGGCTCGCCGCAGCAGCGGCTGGTGCTGGCGGTGCTGCTGGTGGCCGGTGGCAGGGTGGTGAGCCAGGACCAGCTGCTCGACGCGGTCTGGGGTGAGTCCCGGCCGCGCAGCGCCGTCGGCACCCTGCGCACGTACGTGTCCCGGCTGCGGGCCGCGCTCGGCGCCGAGGTGATCGCCTCGACCGGCAGCGGGTACGCCCTCACCGCCGGCACCAGCGACCTCGCCGAGCTGGACGAGCTGGCACGGCAGGGACGGCACAGGGAGGCGCTGGCGCTCTGGCAGGGCGAGTCGCTGGCCGGGCTGGACGGCGGGTACGCGCACGCGCAGCGCGCCCGGCTGGCGGAGCGGCGGCTCACGCTGCTGGAGCGCAGGCTGAGCGAGGACGTCGAGGCGGGCAGGCACGCGGAGGTCGTCACCGAGCTGACCACGCTCTGCGCGGAGCACCCGGTCAGGGAGCGGCTGGCCTGTCTGCTGATGCTGGCGCTGTACCGCTCGGGCAGGCAGGCCGAGGCGATCGGCGTGTTCACCGACCTGAGGAAGCTGCTGGCCGAGGAGCTGGGCGTCGACCCGTCACCGGAGCCGGCGGAGCTGTACCAGCGGATCATCACCGCCGATCCCGGGCTCTGCGCGGAGCCGGGGGAGAGGGCCAGGGCCGCGACGCCGGTGCCGCGCCAGCTCCCCGCGGACATGACGGACTTCACCGGCAGGCAGCCGGACATCGACCAGGTGACGCGGGCCCTGACCGAGGCGAACGGCTCGGCGCTGGTCATCTCGGCCGTGGCGGGCGCGGGCGGCATGGGCAAGACCACCCTGGCCGTGCACGTGGCGCACCGGCTGGCCGCCCGCTACCCCGACGGCCAGCTCTTCGTGGACCTCCAGGGCGCGGGGCCGCGGCCGCCGGCGGCTCGGGACGTGCTGGGCGGGTTCCTGCGGGCGCTCGGCGTGGACCTGGCGGAGGTCTCCGAGGACCTGGAGGAGCGCGCCGCGCTCTACCGTTCGCTGCTGGCGGAGCGGCGGGTGCTGGTGCTGCTGGACAACGCGGCGAGCGCGGCGCAGGTGCGGCCGCTGCTGCCGGGCGCCGCCGGGTGCGCGGTGCTGGTGACCAGCCGGGCGCGGCTGGCCGGGCTCTCCGGCGCGCGGCACCTGGGGCTGGCGGCGATGCGGCCGGACGAGGCGCTGGCGCTGCTGGCCAAGGTGGTGGGCGAGGAGCGGGTGGCCGCCGAGCGGGAGGCGGCGCAGGAGCTGATGCGGGCGTGCGGGTACCTGCCGCTGGCGATCAGGATCGTGGCCTCCCGGCTGGCGGCGCGTCCCGGCTGGAGCCTGGCCAGGATGCGCGACCGGATGGCCGACGAGCGCCGCCGCCTGTCCGAGTTGCGCGTGGACGACCTGGCCGTCGAGGCGACGTTCGCCCTGGGGTACGACCAGCTCGACGAGGCGCACGCGGCGGCGTTCAGGCTGCTGGCGGTGCCGAACGCGGCCGACCTGCCGCTCCCGGCCGCGGCGGCCGTGCTGGGCGTCGCGGAGGAGGAGGCGGAGGAGCTGTGCGAGGCGCTGGTGAACGTGCACCTGATGGAGTCGCCCGCGCCCGGCCGCTACCGCCACCACGACCTGCTCAAGCTCTACGCCCGCGCCCGGCTGGACGGGCAGGAGGAGAGCCGGCGGGCCGCGCTCGACCGGCTGCTCGGCCACTACCTGGCGGCCATGGCGTGGATCGTGGACGTGATGTACCCCGGCGACCCGGCGCTCGGCTTCGGCACGACGACCGGCGCGCGGCCGTCGTTCGCGGATCTCGACGCCGCGATCGCGTGGGGGCAGGCCGAGGAGGAGGGCATGCTCGGCTGCCTGCGCCAGATCGCCGGGACGCCGGGCGCGGCGCTGCGGGACGCGGTGTCGCTGCTCGACATGATGAGCCTGGTCTTCGACTTCGAGTCGAGCCCCACCGGCTACGAGCAGGTGGCGGAGCGGCTGGTCACGGCCGCGGCGGAGCGTGGCGACCGGATCGCCGAGGCGCACGCCCGCCGCAAGCGCGGCGAGATCCTCTACGCCCGCAGGGCCGCCGGGGCGGCGGCCGAGGAGGCCAGGGCCGTGCGCGAGTGCGCCGAGGCCCGCCCGGCCGACCACGCCTCCGCGGTCAACCTGCTCGCCATGCTCGCGCACGACAGGCGGGCCCACGACGAGGCGATCGCGCTGTACATCGAGGCGATCGAGATCTGGCGTGCCCTCGGCCACCGCTCGGAGGAGGCCATCTGCAGGGGCAACCTGGCGATGGTGCTGGCCGAGGCCGGCCGGGGCGAGGAAGGGGTGGAGGTCGCGGAGCTGGCCGTCGGCGTCACCCGCGAGCTGGGCGGCGGCAGGCCCAACCCGCAGATCCTCTACCAGCTCGCCGTCGCGCTGGGCGCCGCCGGGCGGCCTGAGGAGGCGCTCGCGGGCTTCGGCGGGAGCCGTGCGGAGTTCCGCCGGCTCGGGCAGTACACCTGGGAGGGCCTGACCCTGCGCCGGATGGCCGAGACCTACCTCGCCATGGGCCGCCCCGACCGGGCCGTGGACCACGCCGAGGAGGCGCTGGCCATGCTGCGGGAGGCGGACCAGGGCTGGATGGGCGCCAAGGCGCTCGCCGTGCTCGGCCGGGCGCTGACCGCGCTCGGCCGGCGCGGCAGGGCCAGGGCCTGCCTGACCCGGGCACTCGCGATCATGGAGGAGAAGGGACTGCCCGACGCGGACGACGTGCGTGCCCTGCTGTCCCGGCTGGACCCGCCGGTCTACTGCTCGGCGAGCGAGCCGCAGGTGTAACCCTTCTCGCGCTCCGGGTCGAGCTGGATCGAGGCCAGGTTCGTCGTCTCCATGGGGCGGCGGAAGGTCTCGTACTTGTCGCAGTCGTAGAAGACGTAGGTGCCGTCGCTCTCGCCGAGCAGCATCATCCACCGGCCGTCGTAGAGCGGCTTGTCGTCCTCGGCGTTGTGGATGATCGCCCACTGGTCCTGGAAGCCGACGTAGCCGAGCAGCTCGTTGGCCTGGCCGGTCTCCTGGACCTCCAGCGCGCCCTGCACCATCGCCAGGATCAGCAGGAAGCCCAGCCCGACCCCGGTGAGGGCGCCGAGCAGCACCTTCGTCGCGGCGCGGCCGACCGGCTTGCGGCGCAGCAGCCGGAACGGCACCAGGAACGTCAGCACGCCGAGTCCCACGGCGACGATCACCATGACGAACAGGTCGAGGTCGCCGAAGAGGGTGAACAGCCCCCAGTACGTCGCGCCGCACCACAACGCGGCGAGCAGCGCGGCCGCCCACGGCCGCCGCCGGACGGCCTCGATCATCCGGCCGAACGTGCCCCTGGTCAGCTTGTCGGCCACCCAGAACAGGCCGACGACGAGACCGAGCGTGGGGATGAGGACGAGCAGCATCAGGATCAGCGTGCCCATGAGCCGTCCCAGCAGGACGGACTGGTCGATGCCCGCCTGCTGGGGGCTGATGCCGAAGACGTCGTACATCGCCTCGACACCGAGGTAGAGCACCGCATAGAGCGTCACGCCGATGGGCACGATGACGGATCCGATGCGTTCTAGGAGGTAGAGGACGCCGCCGTTACCCTCTTCCGCGGAGGGGGCGTCGCTCGCGGGGAGCGTATCTGAAGCGGCGCGTTCTACCGCGAACTGGTCAGTGGACATGGCGCACGATGATAGGGCACGCATGTCGACAGATCGTTGACGGATGCTTAACGCTCCGGTGATCCGATGTGTGGGATCGGTGCTGCTCCACCGAGTCTCCATCCAGAAACATCGGATGGGAAGTCTTGTTACGCTCGGGTTTCGATGCTATCTCCTAGGATCAAGGCTCCTGTGATCGGAGGATTTCGTGCCGCACCCCCCACGACGACGCATCAGCAGTGCCTTGGTCGCCGTCTTCACTCTCGCCGCCGGCCTGTCCGTCCCGCTGAGCGCATCCGCCGGCACTGCTCAGACACCCGATGACTTGACCCTCTGGTACGACAGGCCCGCCACCGACTGGGAGACCCAGGCCCTGCCCATCGGCAACGGCCCCCTGGGCGCGATGGTCTTCGGAGGGGTGGCGTCCGAGCAGCTCCAGTTCAACGAGAAGACGTTATGGACCGGCGGGCCCGGCGTCTCCGGCTACGACTTCGGCAACTGGAAGACCCCGCGGCCGGGCGCCATCGCCGAGGTCCAGCAGCAGATCGACCGTGACGGCAGGATGACGCCCGAGGCCGTGGCCGCCAAGCTGGGCCAGCCCAAGACCGGCTTCGGGGCGTACCAGACGTTCGGCGACCTGTTCCTCGACTTCGGCCACGCGAACCCCACCGACTACCGGCGCGAGCTGGGCCTGCGCGAGGCCGTCGCCCGGGTCGGCTACACCGCCGGCGGCGTGCGCTACTCCCGCGAGTTCTTCGCCAGCAATCCCGGCAACGTGATCGTCGGCCGGCTCTCGGCCGACCAGGGCGGCAAGGTGTCGTTCACGCTGCGGCACACCTCGCCGCGCGACGACAAGACCGTCACGGCCGCCGACGGCAGGCTCACCATCCGCGGCGCCCTGCGGGACAACGGCATGACGTTCGAGGCGCAGGTCCAGGTGATCAGCGAGGGCGGCACCCGCACCGACGACGGGGACAGGATCACCGTCAGCGGGGCCGACAGCGCGGTCATCGTGCTCTCGGCCGGCACCGACTACGCCGGCACCTACCCCGCCTACCGGGGCGAGGACCCGCACGCCAAGGTCACCGCCGCGGTGGACGCGGCCGCCGCCACGAGCTACGACGACCTCAGGCGCGCGCACGTCGCCGACTACCGCGAGCTGTTCGACCGGGTGAAGCTGGACCTCGGCGGCACGGCACCGGCGATCCCCACCGACCGGTTGCGCAGGAACTACACCGGTGGCGCCTCGGCCGGCGACCGCGCGCTGGAGGCGCTGTTCTTCGCGTACGGCCGCTACCTGCTGATCTCCTCCTCCCGCGAGAACGACCTGCTCCCGGCCAACCTCCAGGGCGTGTGGAACAACGTCACCAACCCGCCCTGGTCGGCCGACTACCACGTCAACATCAACCTGCAGATGAACTACTGGCTCGCCGAGCAGACCAACCTGCACCAGACCACGGAACCGTACGACCGCTACATCACCTCGATGGTGGCGCCGGGCCGCAAGACCGCGCAGGACCTGTTCGGCGCGCGCGGCTGGGTGGTCAACAACGAGACGAACCCGTTCGGGTTCACCGGCCTGCACGACTGGGCGACCGCGTTCTGGTTCCCCGAGGCGGCGGCCTGGACCACCCAGCACCTGTACGACACCTACCGCTTCACCGGCGACCTCGGCTACCTGCGCGAGACCGCGTACCCGGTGATCAAGGGCGCGGCGGAGTTCTGGCTGGACTTCCTGCACACCGACCCGCGTGACGGCAGGCTGGTCGTCTCGCCGAGCTACTCGCCCGAGCACGGCGACTTCTCGGCGGGCGCGTCGATGTCGCAGCAGATCGTCCGCGAGGTGTTCACCAACGCCCTGGCGGCGGCCAAGAAGCTGAAGGTGGACGAGGACTTCCAGGCCGAGGTGGGCGCGGCCCTGGCCAGGCTCGACCCGGGCCTGCGCGTCGGCTCCTGGGGCCAGCTCCAGGAGTGGAAGAGCGACTGGGACTCCAAGACCGACACCCACCGGCACGTCTCCCACCTGTACGCCCTGCACCCGGGCAACCAGATCCTGCCCGGCACCCCGGAGGCGGAGGCCGCCAAGGTCTCGCTGACCGCGCGCGGTGACGGCGGCACCGGCTGGTCCAAGGCCTGGAAGATCAACTTCTGGGCGCGGCTGCTGGACGGCGACCACGCGCACAAGATGCTCGCCGAGCAGCTCAAGGGCTCCACGCTGGACAACCTGTGGGACACCCACCCGCCGTTCCAGATCGACGGCAACTTCGGCGCCACCTCCGGCATCGCCGAGATGTTGCTGCAGAGCCAGCACGACGTGGTGCACGTGCTGCCCGCGCTGCCCAGCGCGTGGCGGGACGGCTCGGTCACCGGGCTGCGCGCCCGCGGCGACGTCACCGTGGACGCCGCCTGGAAGGACGGCGCCGCCGACACGATCACCGTCCGGCCGGGCAGGACCGGGACGATCAAGGTCAGGTCGCCGTTCATCGCCGGGCGCTACCGCGTCTTCGACGAGCAGGGGCACGAGGTCGGCCCGCGCCGCGACGGCGACACGCTGAGCTGGAACGCCCGCGCCGGCAAGGCGTACACGATCCAGAACGAGGCCGCCGTGACCCTGGCCGCGCCCGCCACCGCCACGCCGGGTACGCCGTTCGAGGCGAAGGTCGCCGTCACCGCCACCCGCCGCAGGTCGGTGCCCGCCTCCGACGTGACGCTCACCGTGCCGCAGGGCTGGATCGCCGAGCCGGCGACCCGGCACCTCGCGGGGGTCGCGCCCGGGCAGTCGCGCACGGCCACCTTCACCGTCACGCCCGGACCGTCCGACGGCACGCGGCGGGCCGTGCTGGCCGCCTCGGTGACCGGTGACTCCTGGAAGGGCGCGGCCACCGCCGTGCTCGCCCTGGAACCCTGCGCGCCGGCCCCCGCCGGATCGGTCCTGGTCGCCTGGGACCCGAAGGAGGGCGGCACGGTCACCGACACCTCGGGCAACGGCCGCCACGCCACCGTCACGGGGACCGCCTCCTACGACCAGGGCGCCCCGACGGGCAGCGGGCTGACGCTCGACGGCAACACGTACCTGACCACCGCGAACACCACGCTCGGCGTGGTACGGGAGGCCACGTTCGCCGCCGAGGTGAAGGTCGCGGGCAGCGGCTACCGGCGGCTGTTCGACTCCCAGCCGTCCGGCGACCCGGGCACCGACGGCGTGCTCATCGACGTCACCCCGGCGAACAAGGTGCGCTTCATCGGCGCCGGCGCGAACGTCACCCTGGACGCCACCCTGCCCGCCGGCCGCTGGCTCGACCTCGTGGTCACCCTCGACCGCACCGGCGCGCTCGCCCTCTACGTGGACGGCGAACGCGCGGCGACCGGCCAGGTGACCGCCGACGGCATCACCGGCTGCACCGCCAGGCCGCTGCGCTTCGGCGCCGACCAGGGCGGCGGCCAGCGCCTGACCGGCGGCGTGGACCGCGCCGCCATCCTGGCCAGGACGCTGACCGCCGACGAGGTGAAGACCTGGAAGGAGCTGGCCTTCTGACGCTGTGACGCCGGGCGGGGCGCTCCACCCTGCCCGGCACCCTCACGCCAGGGCGGTGACCGCGCGCAGCGTCATGCCCGCGCCTACGAGCAGGACGAGCCCGGCGGTCATCGCCGCGCTGTACGGGCGCAGCCGCCCCAGCCGCCCCAGGGAGGCGAGGTCGCCCAGCCTCCGCAGGACGAGCGCGGCGATCAGCAGCGTCAGGGCCATGCCAAGGCCGTAGCAGATCACGGTCATGACGCCGAAGACGGTACGGCCCAGGGCCACGGCGCCCAGCAGTACCACGAGGGCGGACGGGCTCGGCACCAGCCCCCCGGCCACCGCCATCGCCGCCACACCCCCCGACCATCGCCCGTGCCCGTGCCCGTGCCCGTGCCCGTGCCCGTGCCCATGCCCGTGCCCGTGCCCCCGGCGGTGGTGTACTGCGGATTGCAGCAGAGCCGCGCCGATCAAGAAGATGATCAGGCCGCTCACCACCCCCAGCCAGCCCAGAACCGCCTCACCCGCGAACGAGGCGGTGACCGTCACCAGAGCGCCGAGGACCAGCACACCCACCGTGTGCGTACCGGTGACGGTGGCCGCGACGGTGACCGCGTCCCGCAGCCGGCCGCGCCGCCCGGCCAGGTACGCGGCCATGATCGTCTTGCCGTGCCCGGGCATGGCGGCGTGCACGGCCCCCAGCACCAGCGACAAGAGCAGGGCCAGCAGCCCGAGCGGGACGGTCAGCCGGTCGGCGCCGATCAGGCCGTTGAGCCGGTCGGCCAGCATCCCGGTCCAGCGGGTCACGACGCTCACCACCCGGTCGGCGAGCGAGCCCGCGATGTCCACGATGCCCGTACCCGGTGCGGACGCGGGCGCGGCGGTGCCGCCGTCGCCCGGCTCCACCGTGATCCGCGCCTCCCGGATGTCGAGCGGCGAGCTGAGCAGGTCGGCGGGGTAGTCGCGCAGCTCGCGCGACACGCTGTGCGCGGGCACGCTGGAGGCGCTGAGCCGTACGCCGTGCCCGTTCGCGGTGATCTCCCGCCAGCCGATGGTGCCGGTGAGGTAGCCGTCGGCGAAGGTCAGGGTGAGCGGCCGATCGACCCGCAGAGGCGCGGTCAGGCGGCAGGTCAGCCTGCTGGTCCGCAACCCGGCGGCGCCCGGCAGGTAGGTGAAGGAGGCGTCGGTGACGTCCCAGGCCAGCGGCCGTCCGTCGGCCTGGGCGCGGATCGCTTCGCGCAGTGACGAGCAGCCGCGCCGGGCGTGGGCGACGGCGGAGCCGATCGGCCCCTGCTGCATCGTGGGGATCTCGGCGCTGTCGACGATCGCGACGACCTCGGCCCGATCCGGGCGGATCGTCAGCCCGTCGTAGTGGTTGACGCTGAAGTCACCCAGCGGGTGCGCCGCCAGCGCCATGTGGCGGGTGCCGGCTGCGGCTGGTGGGCGGGCGGCTTGCGCGATGGGGTGGGCGCCGGTTGTGGCCGGTGGGCGGGCGGCCTGCGCGGCGGGGTGGTCGGTGACGGTCCCCGGCGGGAGGGCGGCCAGTGCGGCGGCGAGGAGGGGCACGATCGCGTTCATGCCGCCGCCAGCAACGCCCGCGCCCGCGCCGCCCCGCCGGGCGAGAAGTGCGGGTTGATGGACAGGGCCCTGGACAGGTGGGCGCAGGCGGCGGAGGCGCGGCCGAGCGCGTGCTCGATCTCCCCCCGGTGGTAGGCGAACAGCGCGTTACGCCCGCCGGCCTGGTCGGCGCGGGTGGCGTAGGCGGCGGCCTCGGCGTGGCGGCCCGCGCGGTGCAGCGCCCAGCCCAGCGCGTCGGCGACCTCGACGCTGCGCCGCCGCTGCCATTCGGCACGCAGGTGCCGGACGGCGACGTCCGGGTCGCCGTGGTCGGCCTCGAACACGCCCGCGGCCAGGCGGTCGGGCTTTCCGCTCGCGGAGAGCAGCCTGGAGTGCGCGGCGAACACGGCGTACTGCCGCCTGGCCCCGTCCCGGTCGCCGAGGTGTTCGAGCAGTTCCCCGTACTCCACGACGTACGAGGGGGAACGGGCGACGGCGGTGGCGTAGTCGCGCAGCGCCTGGTCGATGCGGCCGAGCGCGGCCTCCGCCCTGGCCTTGCCCGCCCGCGAGGGCACGTGCTCGGGATCGGCGGCCAGCGCCTGGGCGTAGGCGGTGCGGGCGCCGCGCGGATCGCCGTCGTGCCAGGCGAGCTCGCCGAGCTGCCACTGGCAGAAGGCGTACTCGCCGGGGTCACCGGCGATCTCGCACGCGCGGTGGAGCAGCTTGCGCGCGGGCTCGATCCGCCCCCGCAACTGCTCCAGCCGCGCGGCCCTGGTGAAGGAGGCGAGGCCGGGGCGGCCGTCGAGCATGCGCCGCAACGCGCTCTCGGCCTGCTCGTACTCGCCGAGTTCGAGGTAGGCGTCGGTGAGCACGGCGTACAGCGGCCAGCGGTACGGGGCGGCCTTGCGGGCCCGCTCGCCCCAGCGGACGGCGCCGGCGAAGTCGTGCCTGCCGTTCGCCAGCGCGCCCATGCCGATCACGGCGTCGATGTACGGCTCGCCGTCGCCCGTGGGCAGCCGCAGGGAACGCTCGAAAGCCCCCTGCGCCTTCGCGTAGTAGGCGGCGTCGGCGGTGCGGCGGGCCTGCTCCAGATAGAGGTCACCGAGGCTCGCCCAGACGGCCGCGTCGTCGGGGTGACGGCGCAGCCGGTTCTGGGTGTCATTGATCGATCCGGCCAGGTCGAACGGCGACCACGCGAGCGGCCCTGGCGGCTCGTTCCTGCGTAGGACGCCTCCCGGGGCGTACAGGGTCAGCAGGACGCATCCCAGCAGCACGCATCCCAGCAGGGGCAGCAGTCGCCGTACGCGGTTCATCTGATCGGATGTCCTCGGTGATGGTGATCGGTGGTCAGCCGGCGGCGGTGACCGGCGGCGCGAGGTAGGGGAAGCTGCCGGTGATGGGCTTGAGCAGGAAGGCCGGGTTGTCCTCGGCGATCAGGCCGGGCGCGCCCTTGCCCGCGGGTTCGCCGAGCAGCATCCGCAGGTTGATCGTCACGACGTCGTCGATGAGCCGGCGGCCGTTGGGGTAGCCCTGCTCGTCACCCTTGAGCAGCCCGTACTTGTCCTGCGTGGCGGGGACGGGCGTGCTCATGTTGAGCCGCAGCTCCTCGGCCTTGGCGACGCGGGAGACGTCGCGGTTGAGCAGGTGGGAGTTGAGGTCCCGCCGGATCGGGCCGTCACCGCGCGTGGTGAGCCCGGTCAGGTAGATCTGCTCCAAGTCCTTGCGCGGAGCGGCGGGGGCGCTGACCTTGGCCTGCTTGGCGACGACCCTGGCCTGGTCGGGGTCGAGGGTGGACGGCACGACGAGCTTGCCGCTCTCGTCGTCCTCGGGGCGCAGCCCGTTGAACCGGTCGCGCTGCTTGAGCGGGATGATCACTTCGTTGAAGTTGGGGTTACCCAGCCTCGACACCTGCTTGTAGGCGTCGGATCCGGAGCCGAGCAGGCCGCTCGACTTGCGGGAGGCCGTCGTCCACACGCCGATCACCGGGTTGGCGGCGGCGTCGCCGCGCAGAGCCAGCTCGGACTTGGGGAGCTGGAGGGCGAGGGCGCTGACGTTCGTCGGCACCCCGGTCTTGACCGGGAAGAACGGCAGCCCGAACCGGAGCAGGCTGACGGCGTGGTTGTCGGAGTAGAACGGGTCGGCGGCCGTGCCGGTGAAGACCTTCCCGCCTCCTGGCAGGTCACGGACGGCCTTGCGGCGCAGCGAGGGGTAGTCGGGCGTGGCCGGTCCGCCCATGTCCGTCGGCGCCACGTACCCGTCGTGCACCAGAGTCTCCCACTTGCCGTCCCGCAGCCTGGTCAGCGTGTAGCTCTGCTCGACGAGCTTGTCGAGCGGCCCCGCCTGATGCTCGCGCTTGCGGATGAACGAGGGCACCGGCAACCCTTTGTTGGCGAAGGTCCACCGGTAGGTGATCGCGGCCCTGCCGGTGCCGGCGTTGTCGATGTGCACCTCGTAACGGGCGCCGGTGTCGAACTGGTACGGCTTGTGAGGTGCCTGGAAGGGGATGTAGTTGGCCACGATCGTGACCGTGTCCTGCCGTTCAGGGCTGGTGAAGGCGTACAGGTCGGTGGCGTCGATCTGCTTGTCCACGGTGGTGGCGGGGGCGTCCCAGTGGCTGGTCGCCGTGCCCTGGCGCATCGCGGGGCCGAGCAGGACGGTGGTGGTCAGCACGGCGATGGCGGTGCCGCCGGCGGCGATCCACGCCCACCGGCTCCGAGCGCTGGTCAGTTGCATGTGTGTCTCGTTTCGCGTCGTGTCGCGGGGCCGGGCCGCGCCCGCGGCACGGCCCCGCGAACTCGGTTCGGGATCGGCGCTCTACGGCACGTACTGGACGACCGCGTCGAGGTTGGCGAGGTAGTCGCCCTCGTTCAGCGGGATGCCGGTCAGGTCCCTGATCGTCCGGCTGAGGTACGCGCTGGTGTAGAACGGCCAGTGCCGGGGCCCGATGCCGCCTTCGAGCGGGCGGGGAGTGGGCACGTTCGGCAGGAACTCCTCCAGCCGGTACGTGGCCACGAGCTGCTCGCCCTGCGGCTCACCGTCGATCTCCACCTGCGCGTGGGCGCCGTCGGGACGCAGGTAGATGTCGTGGATGGCGGCCGTGTGCCCGCTCTCGACGTCGTTGAGGACGAAGCCGCCCGGGTAGTAGACGCCGTTGCACGGGTCGATGTGGTCCTGCTTCCAGCCGATCGGCATGTAGATGCCCTTGTTGCCGGGCTTGGCCTCGATCGGGGCGATGCCCTCCACCCGCACGCCGCGCTCGTCGAGGAGCCGGACGATCTCGGGGCCGAAGTCGAAGTTGGCGTGCCCCTTCGGGCCGAAGTACGGGAACTGGAAGCACGAGGCGGTCGGCGCCGGGACCGACGGGGCGCCAGGGACGCCGGGAATCGGGGGGAACGGGCCGGCACTCGCCGGAGCAGCCGGTGCGGCGGCGAACACCGCGGCACCGACCGCGAGAATCCGCGCGACGCGAACAAGGGCACGCATGGCCATCGACCTTTCGTGGGGAGAGGCGCGGTTTGCCTCTGACCTGCAATGACTCGCTTAAAGTAGTGATCTGATCACTGTCTGTAAAGGGGTCATAAAAATCTTGTCTCGAAGGTGGCCGGGCATGGCCGCGGGGCGCCCCGCCGTGCGAGGCGCCCCGCGGTGCGGAAGGCGCCGTCTAGAACAGGCCGCCCGGCATGGGCAGGGCATCGCCGCCGCCGCCGCGAATGGCGTCGCTCATGACGCGGACGCCCAGCATGCCGAGCGAGGTGCCGGACGGGACGGGCCGGCTCGGCGCGCCCCGCCAGGCGATGTCGAGATCCGCCCAGTGGGCGCCCCCGTGGAACGAGGTGCCGAGCTCCTTGTTGAGGTCCTCGGCCCACCCTCGGTCAAGGCGCAGGATCACCTTGAGTGGGCCGATCCCGCCGTTGTGCGGGACGAAGTTGCCCGGCATCAGGGCCTGGGGAACGCTGAAGTTGACCATGGTCAGCTCGCCGCCGGGGCGCGGCTCCCCGTTCACGGCCGGGGTGGCGAGGAACTTGCTGTCGCCCGTGGCCGCGAACAACACCCAGAAGGTGTCGATCTCGTACGTCACTCCCGTCTCTTCGTTGATGAGGCGGAATCCACCCGGGTAGCAGACCCGGCCGCTCGGTGTCTCGATGTTGTCGTACCGCTCCCCGATGGGCATCCGGGCCACGGTGCCGCCGTCGGTCAACTCGATGGGGTCGAGTGCCTCGAACCTGATTCCGGCCCTGTTCAGCTCGCCGAGGAACTCCGGGGAGAAGGTGGCCTTCGCGCTGCCCTCCTTGGACAGGTAGCTGCCGATCTGCCCCGGGGCCAGGCAGCCGCCGCCGGGTGGCGCGGCGGGAGCCGGCTGGGTGGACAGCAGGAGCGCGGCGAGTGCGGTGCCGCCGGCGACGAGCGTTGCGCGCGTCAAGCGCATACGTGGTTCTCCTTCGCGGAGAGTGGGGGGATGGCGTCCCGGGCGGTCAACGCCGGGCGGCCATTATTACGAAGTGTAGTTATAGCACTACGTACAGCAACAACGGTGTGCTGGAGTACCCGCGAAAAATCAGTCGCCCCCGGGTACGCACTGCGGCAGCATGATGACGGCGGGTGTCGGCTTCCGGGGAGGGCGGATGACTGTGCTCGGGACACGCGAGGGCTCCGGGGACGCACCGTCCTCCCGTAAATCGTCGATCATGCTCGTCCTGCGCTACTACTTCGGCGAGCTGAAGCGCCAGTGGCGGGTCGCCGCGCCCGCGCTGACGCTTCCCGCGCTGGGCAACGTCTGCCTGTTCTACCTGGCGCCGCTCGCGGTGGCCGGGCTCGTGGGGCACCTGGCCGGCGGTGGTGACGGCGCGATCGGCGCGCTGCTGCCGTACGTGCTCGGCTTCGGCGGCCTGCTGCTGGCGGGCGAGGTGTTCTGGCGGCTGGGCCTGCACTTCCTCAACCGCACGGACGCCCGTGGCATCGAACGGCTCGGCGTGGTCGGCATGGACGAGCTGCTCGTCAAGGACGCCGCGTTCTTCCACGACAACTTCGCCGGCTCGCTGACCAAGCGGGTGCTGGGCTTCTCCAGCAGGTTCGAGGACTTCGTCGACACGATGACGTTCTCCATCATGGCCAAGCTGGTGCCGCTGGCCTTCGCCTCGGTGGTGCTGTGGCGCTACGACCCGCTGCTGGTCGTCGTGCTGCTGGGGCTCATCGTCGTCACCGGCTTCCTCGTCGCCCCGCTCATCAGGCGCAGGCAGGCGCTGGTCGACGAGCGCGAGGCCGCCAAGGTCCGGGTGTCGGGGCACGTGGCCGACGTGCTGTCCAACATGGACACGGTCCGCGCGTTCGCCGCCGAGGACCGCGAGGCCATCGAGCACCGCGCCAGGATCGCCGAGCAGGCCAGGCTGTCGCTGCGCTCATGGGACTACGGCAACCTGCGGGTCGACACCGTCGTCGCGCCGATGTCGGTCCTGACCAGCGCCGTGGGCCTGCTGCTGGCGGTGGCGCTGCGCGGCGGCCTGGGCGTGGAGGCCATCATCGTGACCTTCACCTACTACACGAACACGATCAGCATCATGTTCGAGTTCAACCAGATCTACCGGCGGCTGGAGAGCGTGCTCACCGAGGCCGCCCAGTTCACCGAGCTGCTGCTCGAACCGCCCACCGTGGTGGACCCGCCCGACCCGCAGCCGCTGCGGCCGGCCGACGCGAGCGTGCGCTTCGAACGGGTGCGCTTCGCCTACGCCGAGGGCCCGCCCCTGTTCGACCGCCTCGACCTCGACATCCCCAGCGGCACCAGGATCGGGCTGGTGGGCCAGTCCGGCGGCGGCAAGAGCACGCTCACCCGGCTGCTGCTGCGGCTGATGGACATCGACGGGGGCCGCATCCTCATCGGCGGCCAGGACATCGCCCGCCTGCGCCAGGCCGACCTGCGCAGCCTCATCGCGTACGTGCCGCAGGAGCCGGCCATGTTCCACCGGTCGATCCGCGACAACATCGCCTTCGCCCGGCCGGACGCCACCGACGCCGAGATCCTGCGGGCGGCGCGGGCGGCGCACGTCACCGAGTTCGCCGAGTCGCTGCCCGACGGGTTCGGCACGCTGGTGGGGGAGCGCGGCGTCAAGCTCTCCGGCGGCCAGCGGCAGCGCCTCGCCCTGGCCCGCGCCATCCTGCGTGACGCGCCGATCCTGCTGCTGGACGAGGCGACCAGCGCCCTCGACTCCGAGAGCGAGATCCTCGTCCAGGAGGCCCTGTGGCGGCTGATGGAGGGGCGGACCGCGCTGGTGGTCGCCCACCGGCTGAGCACGGTCGTCCGGATGGACCGGCTCGTCGTGCTCAACAAGGGGCACATCGTCGAGCAGGGCACCCACAGCGAGCTGCTGCAGGCGCAGGGGCCGTACGCCCGGCTGTGGCGGCACCAGTCGGGCGGCTTCCTGATCGACGACGACCTCGACGACGACGCCCCGGATGACGACGCCTCAGCCGAGGACGCCTCGGACGACGAGGGGACGTCGGACGTGCTGGCCGGGGCGCGCGACCGCTGAGGGGGCGTCGGACCGCTGAGGGGGCCTCGGCTCAGAAGGCGGCGAGCTTGGCGAAGCGTTCGCCGATGAGGCGGTGGGTGGCGGCGTCCGGGTGGAGCTCGTCGGGCAGCGGCAGCTCGGCGTAGTCGGCCTCGCCGTAGAGGTCGCGGCCGTCGAGGTAGCGCAGGTTCGGGTCCTCGGCCCGCCGCTGCTCGACGATGCGGGCCAGCTCGTCCCGGATGACGCCCAGCGTCAGCTTGCCCGCGGCGCGCTCGGCCGGGTCGCCGGTGGCGCGGAAGCGCAGCTTGCCGGTGCTGAGCGCGGCGAGGTCGAAGGCGCCCGGGCCGGGGGTGTCCTCGTGGATGGGGCAGTAGAGGGCGGAGACGACCAGCAGCGGCGCGTCCGGATGGCCCTCGCGGATGGTGTCGAGGAAGCCGTGCACCGCCGGCCCGAACGCGCGCAGCCGCATCAGGTCGGCGTTGACCACGTTGATGCCGAGCTTGACGCTGATCACGTCGGCCGGGGTGTCCCGCATGGCCCGGGCGGTGAACGGGTCGAGCAGCGCGCTCCCGCCCAGGCCGAGGTTGATCAGCTCCAGGCCGGACAGGGAGGCGGCCAGCGCGGGCCACGTGGTGCTGGGGCTCGCCGCGTCGGAGCCGTGGCTGATCGAGCTGCCGTGGTGCAGCCACACCCTGCGCCCGAGGTCCGGCACGGGCTCGGCCGGGGCGTCCGTACGCAGCGCGACGAGCTCGGTGGTCTCGTTGTGCGGCAGCCAGATCTCGACGTCCTTCACCCGGTCGGGCAGGCCCGAGAAGCGCACGGTGCCGGTCGGGCCGGGGCGGTGCTCGGCCGCGCCGGTGGCCAGGTCGATGGTCACCGTGTTGCCGTCGCCGAGAGTGGCCTGGCCGGTGAGGCGGCCGTCGATGAGCAGGTCGTACACGCCGTCGGGGCGTGGCGGCGCGCCCACGTAGACCCGCTTGGTGGGCAGCGTGTCCAGCTCGACGGTGGTGGCCCGGGTGCGGAGGGCCAGCCGTACGCCGGAGGGTTGTGACTCCGCCATGGCGAGCTGGCCGTCGGTGTACTGGGCGCGGGCGCGGGCGGGCAGCCGGTGCGGCAGCAGGCCGTGCGCGGTGCGTTCCAGGTCGAGGGCGCCGCGCAGGAGGGCGGCGGTGATGGGCGTGGTGATGAGCATGGTGTCAGCCGATCGCTTCCGGGGTCGGAGGGGTGGTCATGGCGCGGGGGCGGGCCAGTTGCGGAGGAGGGCGTCGAGGGCGTCCATGGTGCGGGACCAGGTCTGCTGGGTGTCGGGCGCGCTGTGGCTGAACCCGCCGCCCAGCTCCAGGCTGACGTAGCCGTGGAAGACGCTGCCCAGCAGCCGTACGGCGTGGGTCTGGTCGGGCTCGGACAGGTCGTAGCCGCGCAGGATCGCCCGCGTCATCTGCGCGTGCCGCACGCCGGCGCTGGCGGCGGCCGTCTCCGGGTCGAGCCTGAGCTGGGCCGCGGCGTAGCGGCCCGGATGCTCGTGGGCGTAGTCGCGGTAGACGTTCGCGAAGGCGATCAGGGCGTCCTTGCCCGCGCGGCCCGCCAGGGCCTCGGCTGCCCGGTCGGCCAGCTCCTCCAGGGCGAGCAGCGCGATCCTGGTCTTGAGGTCGTGGGAGCTCTTCAGGTGCGAGTACAGGCTGGCGACCTTGACGTCGAACCGCCTGGCCACGGCCGAGACCGTCACCTGCTCGAACCCGACCTCGTCGGCCAGCTCGGCCCCCGCCCGCACCAGGCGCTCCGTGGTCAGCCCCGCTCGTGCCATAACACTCCCTCCATTTGCCGTAAGCGATTATGTATTTTCCTAAAGGCTTTAGGCAAACCGTGAAGAGGTGATTGAATGGAACAAAGCATTCCGTTCTGATATGGTGGAGCCAACTTCACCAGAGGAGGATGAAATGATCCTGGTTGTCGGGGCTACGGCCCACTTCGGCAGGCAGACCGTCGAAACGCTCGCCGCCGAGGGCCACCGGGTCCGGGCCCTGAGCCGCGAGCCGGGGAAGGCCGGGTTGCCCGCGGGCGTCGAGGTCGTGCGCGGTGACCTGACGCTGGAGGAGACGCTGGCCCCCGCGCTGAGCGGGGTGGACGCGGTCTTCCTCGTGCTGCCGTACGGCATGGACGCGGCCCCGCTGCTGCGGGCCACGCGGCGGGCCGGCGTCCGGCGGATCGTGTTCCTGTCGTCAGGGGCCGTGGTCGACGGCGCCGGCGAGCAGCCCGACGTGATCGCCGCCTACCATCACGGGGTCGAGCAGGCCGTCAAGGCCACCGGTGCGGAGTGGACGTTCCTGCGCCTCTTCTTCCCCGCCATCAACTCCCTGTCGTACGCCATGCAGCTCGGCGGCTCCGACGTCGTGCGCGGCGCGTACGCCGGTGCCACCAGCGCCCCCATCCACGAGGGCGACGTCGCCGCGGTGGCGGCCCGGGTGCTGACCGGCGACGCGCACGCGGGCAAGGTGTACGAGCTGACCGGGCCCGAGTCCATGACCCAGGCCGAGCAGGTGGGCGTGCTCGGCACGGTGCTCGGCCGCCCGCTGCGCTTCGAGGAGCTCGACGCCGGGCCGGTCAGGGCGCAGCTGGGCCGATTCATGGACCCGGCCTTCGTCAACGCGCTGTTCGACCTGATGGAGGCCACGGTGGGCAAGCCCGCGCCGGTCGGCTCCCTGGTCGAGGAGCTCACCGGCCGGCCCGCCCGCACGTACGCGCAGTGGGCCGCCGACCACCGCGCCGACTTCGGCTGAGCACCACCCTCTTACGGGTGCCGGTCAGCGGGGCGTGCTCTCCGTCGTGCGGAGCTCGCTGAACAGCCGCAGCGTCAGCCGGCGCGGCCACAGCAGCGGCACGCCGGGCAGCCGCAGGCTCCAGGAGGAGAACGACGTCTCCAGGACGATCTTCTCGTACGGCCGCTCACCGGGAATCTCGGCGCACAACACGGACACGGCCCGGCACACCTCCTGCCGCCCGGACCGCAGCCAGGCCCGCCCTTCGCGGTCCAGGTCGGCGGCCTCCCACCACAGGTCCTGCGGCTCGCCGCGGCGCGCGGGCAGCGGGAGCCGCAGCGCGAATCCCGCCAGCGCCCCGCCGGGGCGCAGGTAGAAGGATCCGGTGAGACCGGGCAGTGCGTAGAGGGGTTCGTCGGACGTGCCCGTCGAGAGCGTCGCCTCGGTGGCGTCCATGGCGATCCGCCAGGCCATGATTCACCTCGCTGTCACTCAGGTACTCTCTAAGACGCTGCTGAGCGCGCATTTGTGACATGTCGGGCGGGTCCCTATGACGCGGATCACATCTTCCCCGGACGTGTCACACTCGCGGCCCCGGCGAGCTCTTGGATCGCGGATCCGGAGACACCGAGACGGGGGAGCTGGGATGACGATGCCCGGGACGGAGAGGGACGGGACGAAGCGGGACGACAGGGCCTCCGAGGTGTTCGCCCGCCACCGCGAGCTGCTGTTCTCCATCGTCTACAACATGCTCGGCACGGTCGGCGACACCGAGGACGTGCTCCAGGAGACGTGGCTGGCCTGGTCGGGCAAGGACCTGGAGCGGATCGAGAACCACCGCGCCTACCTGGCGCGCATCGCGGTCAACCAGGCCCTGGCCCACCAGAGCGCGCTGCGCAGGCGCAAGGAGACCTACCTGGGCCCGTGGCTGCCGGAGCCGCTGGCCGACGACGCGGCGGAGCCCGCCGTACGCGGGGAGTCGGTGTCGATCGCGATGCTGGTGGTGCTGGAGACGCTCACCCCGCTGGAGCGGGCGGTGTTCGTCCTGCACGAGGTGTTCGCCTACCGGCACACCGAGATCGCCGACATGATCGACCGGAGCCCGGCCGCGGTCCGGCAGATCGCGCACCGGGCCCGGGAGCACGTGCAGGCGCGGCGGCCGAGGGCCCGCATCGACCGGCGTACGCACCAGGCGGTCACCGAGCGGTTCGTGGCGGCCGCGTTCGGCGGCGACCTGGGCGGGCTGATGGAGCTGCTCGCGCCCGACGTCACGCTGTGGCCCGACGGTGGCGGCAAGTCCGCGGTGGGCGGGCCGCGCCCGATCCGCGGCCGGGACAAGGTGGCCCGCACGATCGTCGCGGGCACCCGCCACAACGAGGACCTGGAGCTGCGTTACCGGCAGGTCAACGGCGAGCCCTCGCTGGTGCTGTTCTCGGAGGAGGGGCCGGTCGCCGTGATGGTGCTCGGCCTGGCGGCCGACGGCGAGCACGTGGACGACGTCTACATCATCAGCAATCCGGACAAGCTCGCCACCATCCCGGACGACCGGGACGACTGACAAGGCTGGAGCCCTCGGCCGGTCAGGGTGGCCGAGGGCTCCAGGGGCCTACCGGTAGGTGATGTCGGACGGGGAGTAGAGGCAGTTCACCCCGTCGGCGCCTTCACCGATCTTGGTGGGTTCACTGCCCTTCGGCACGCCCTTGTACTTCTCGCAGATGACCGCGCTGCCGTACACGGTGATCCGGCGGAAGCGCGCGGTGTCGCCCCAGTTGGTGTTGATGCCGGCCAGCACCTTGGTGGAGCGGGCGGTCACGCCGTCCATCACCACGTGGCGCTGGTAGGAGGAGGAGCAGTTGCCGCAGGCGCGGTAGAGCTTGCCCGAGCTGTGCACCTGGAAGTTCTTGATGGTGACCGTGCCGGCGCCGTTGTGCTGGAAGACCTTGTCGGAGCCGGACTTGGCGCCGCCGCCGTCCACCAGGTAGGTCGCCGAGGAGCTGGAGCTCATGAACGTGGCCGCGTCCTCGCCGACGTCGTTCCACCACACGTTGCGGATGGTGCAGGAGCCCAGGCAGTGGATGCCGTCGCCGGCCGGGGCGTCGATGATGACGTTCTGGATCGTGCCGCCGTTGGCGACCTCGAACATCGGGTCCTGGCTCTCGCTCTGGCCGCCGTCGCCGATGCCGTAGTAGCTCTTCATGCCACCGTCGAAGTTGGTGACCTGCTGGGTGTCGGCGAGCTTGACGCTGCCGGTGGCGGTCGGCCACGCGCCGCTGCCGTCCCCGCCGCCGCTGGTCGGGGTGATGGTCGGCGTGGGGGTGGGCGTGGGGTCCGGGCCGGAGCCGCCGGCGGCCCGCAGCGTCCACTGCTTGGTGGCGACCGAGTCGCAGGAGTTCTGCTGGAGGAGGGCGCCGGACGACGTGGAGTTGTCCTTGACGTTGAGGCACTTGCCGCCGTTGCCGTTGACCACCCGGTACGCCGACCCGGACGTGGTGAGCTGCCAGGTCTGCGACGCGCCCCCGGTGCAGCCCTCCTGCTGGACGGCCTTGCCCGCCGAGGTCGAGGCGTCGCGCACGCCCGCGCACTTGCCGCTGTGCTGGGCCTTGATCTGGAAGCCGCCGCTGGTGGCGGTGAGCGTGAAGACCTGCCCGGCGCCGCCCGAGCAGGTGCTCTGCACGAGCTGGACGCCGTCCCCGGTGCTCTGGTTCGGTACGGCGGCGCAGAGTCCGCTCCCGGCGTTGACCAGCGTGTAGTTGCCGTTGGACGGGGCGGCCGAGGCGGGGCTGTTGAGCGCGGCCACCAGCCCTCCGGTCGCAAGGAGGCCGGTGGCCAGCACGACCATGAGCCTTCTGCCGATACGTTCCTTTTCGCGCACGCCGAACTCCGTTTCGAGAATGAGTGCTGAAGCCAGGTTGGGTAAGCGCTTTCCCGAGGCGAGGGCGAGTCAACCACAGCCGGATCGCCCGCGGGAAGCATCGGCTGCAACCGTTTGCAAATCCGGATGCCCACACTGCGTTACTCCCAGGTCGGCCGTTGGTCGGCGGAATGAAAGTTTCACGGGCGGCCCGGCGGGCGGCGCTCCAGAATGGAGGCAGAGCCGGGCTCGACGTGAGGCGGTGGCGCGGTGAGGTTCCTGCGGCGGGTCAAGGCCGACGTGCGGGCGCGCAAGAACATCGAGACCTACGTGATGGCCCTCATCCTGCTCCTGTTCGCCGTCGTCTCGGTGATCAGCGACGTGGTGCCGGAGGAGGTCAAGTGGGCGGCCGTGCTGGCCGGCCTCGGCGTGCTCCTCTACCGTGCCACCCTGCCCGAGCAGCCGCGCGGCGGCCGCCAGGTGCTCGGCGACCGGGCCGGCTTCGACGACACCCCCGTGCCCAGGCTCTTCGACGGCGTCCGCGACGTGCGCGTCTTCGCGCCGTCCGCGGCCAACCTGCTCTCCCCGTACGTCTGCGAGACCCTGCGCACCAGCGTGCTCCAGCGCCGGGACGCCACCGTCCGCGTCGTGGTGCTGGACCCCGGCCAGGAGGAGGCGGTCAGGATCGCGCGTAGCCAGCTCGACGAGTCGGACGACCACCAGCTCCAGAGCCTGCCCGTCGCGCTCGGGGCGATGCTGGAACGGCTCGCGCGAATGCGGGGCTGGGGGACACCGGGAAAGGTGGAGTACCGCCTGTTCCCCTACAACCCGGGTTTCAGCCTCGTGCTCACCGATCCCGACGACTGGCAGGGGCGCGCCATCGTCGAATTGCACGGGGCGGGCCGGTCCACTTTCGCGCGTATGCACGTGGACCTCACGCGCGAGCGGCACGAGCGCTGGTACGCCTATTGGGTCGAGCAGTTCGACTATCTCTGGGAAACGGCGCGGCAGGTCGAGACCCCGGCGCGCGAGCCGGAAGACTCCTGACGCGCCGCCGGCCGTTGCCGCAAAGCCCTATGCAGCAAGGGAAACTTTGAATTCGACTTCAATACCGGGGAATCACCGCCATTGCCCGCGGAGCCGGTGCGAGCTGCGGCGCGGGCCGCTCGGCACGGTCCTCGTACGCGGGCGGGTGGACCCGGACGAGCATCTGTCTGCTTCCATCATGCTCAAGTCGCGCCCCGGTGCGGAGCCGGTTCGCTAAAGTCGTTTGCGCAGGTATGGCCCCCCTCGGTGATGCACGATGTGCTGAAGCGGGCTACAGTACCTGCAGCCCGTGACGTTAATTGGAGCACCCTTATGGCGAAGCGTATTGTTGAGTCCTTTATCGATGACATCGACGGCAGTGAGGCCGAGGGCACGACAAGGTTCGCGCTCGACGGAGTGAACTACGAGATCGATCTGTCGGGCTCGAACAGGGACAAGCTGGAGAAGGCACTGGCCCCCTATATCACCAAGGCCCGCGCGGTCCGTGCCGACCGCGTACGCGGCCGCCGCGTCGGCGCGCTCTCCTCGCGCGCCGTCAGCCGCGAGAAGGCCACGGAGATCCGGCGCTGGGCCAAGGCCCAGGGGCTGCCGGTCAGCGAGCGGGGCCGCATCGCCTCCACCGTCGTGGAGCAGTACGAAGCCGCTCACTAGAGGTTCCGAGTGGTGGCGGCGCCGGATCCGTCCTCATCGAGTCAAGACGATTGTCAGCAATAGATGATCTTCTTATATTCGGAGGGGTCGGACTCCCCAGTCGGAGGACAAAGGTGATGGCTGACGCGATCCCTGATTTCCCGTTCGACCGCCCCACCGCTCTGGAGCCGCCGCCGCGGCTCGCGGAGCTGCGCGAGCACTGCCCGGTGGCCCACGTACGACTGCCGAGCGGCGACGTGGCCACCGTCGTCACCCGGTACGACGACGCCCGCGCGGTGATGGCCGACCCGCGGTTCAGCCGCGACCTCGCCAGGGACGGCGCCGCCAGGCTGTCCACCACCGAGGACGGCGGGCTCTTCAACCGCCGCAGGGCCGGCGTCACCCGGATCCGCGAGGGCCAGGGGCACCTGCGCTGGCGGCGGCTGCTCAGCGGCTGGTTCACCCTGCGCAAGATGGACCTCTGGCGGCCCCGGGTCCAGGCGATGACCGACGACCTGCTCGACGCCATGCTGGCCAAGGGACCGCCGGGCAACCTGTCGGCCGGCCTGGCCCTGCCGCTCCCCGTACGCGTCATCTGCGCGCTGGTCGGCGCGCCGGCCGAGGACCAGGACAGGTTCGCGCACTGGTCGCGCGTCATGCTGACGCTGACCCGCTACACCCAGGAGGAGGTCGACCAGGCCTACCGGGAGTTCAACGGCTACGTCTCGGACCTGATCGACCGCAACCGCGCCGACCCCGGCGACGACCTGCTCAGCGAGCTGACCCAGATCAGCGACGCCGAGGACGGCAGGCTCAGCCGGGACGAGCTCGTCGCCACGGTGCGCGCGCTGCTGCTGGCCGGCCACGAGACCACCTCCAACATGATCGCCATCATGACGGCCATGCTGCTGGCCGACAGGAGCCGCTACGAGGACGTCGTGGACGACCCCGACCTGGTCCCCGGCACGGTGGAGGAGGTGCTGCGCCTGGACAGCACGCTGTCGGTGCTCGGCGGGCTCCCCAGGTTCTGCACCGAGGACGTCGAGCTGAGCGAGACCATGGTCCCCGCGGGCAGCACGGTGATCCCGCACATCCCGGCCGCCAACCGGGACCGGGTCAAGTTCGCCGACCCCGACCGGTTCGACCCGCGCCGCGAGAACGGCGCCCAGCACCTGACGTTCGGCGCGGGCCCGCACTACTGCCTCGGCCAGCCGCTGGCCAGGCTCGAACTCCAGGTCGTGCTCGGCACGCTGACCCGCCGCCTGCCCGGCCTGCGGCTGCGCGACCACCCCGACCACCTGCGGCTGCGCACCGGCCTGATCGCCGGCGGCCTCCAGGACGTCTGGGTCACCTGGTAACCGGTCCCGGCGGGCCGGCCGCACCCGTGACCGGCCCGCCGCGACGGGTCCATCGGACCTCTCAGTAGGGACTTTGGTCCCTGCCTCCCGCCCTGGGCCGGCCGCGAGGCTGGTCCCATGCCCGATATCGACGCGGTTCCCGGCATGGGGCCGTTGCTTGCCGCCAGGACGTTCTTCACCAAGGCCGAGGTGTCGGCCGACGGCCGTACGCTGCACCAGATCGACCCAGGCGCGTGGGACCGCTTCTACCGCGACCGGTGGGCGCACGACAAGGTCGTGCGCTCGACCCATGGGGTGAACTGCACGGGCTCGTGCTCGTGGCAGGTGTTCGTCAAGGACGGCCTGATCACCTGGGAGCACCAGGCCACCGACTACCCGTCGGTGGGGCCGGAGTCGCCCGAGTACGAGCCGCGCGGGTGCCCGCGTGGCGCGTCGTTCTCCTGGTACACCTACTCGCCGTCCCGCGTGCGCTACCCGTACGTGCGCGGGGTGCTGCTGGAGATGTGGCGGGAGGCCCGCGACCGGCTGGGTGACCCCGTGCTGGCGTGGGCGGAGCTGACCGGCGACCCGGAGCGGGCGCGGGCGTACAAGAGGGCGCGCGGCAAGGGCGGGTTCGTGCGGTCGAGCTGGGACGAGGTCCTGGAGCTGATGGCCGCCGCGCACGTGCACACCATCAAGCGGTACGGTCCCGACCGGGTCGTCGGCTTCTCGCCCATCCCCGCCATGTCGATGGCGTCGTTCGCGGCCGGCACCCGGTTCCTGTCGATGATCGGCGGCACGCTGCTGTCCTTCTACGACTGGTACGCCGACCTGCCGATCGCCTCCCCGCAGGTGTGGGGCGACCAGACGGACGTGCCCGAGGCCGCCGACTGGTGGAACTCCCGCTACCTGATCATGTGGGGCTCCAACATCCCGGTCACCAGGACGCCGGACGCGCACTTCATGACCGAGGCCCGCTACCAGGGCACCAAGGTCGTCGCGGTCAGCCCCGACTACGCCGACAACGTCAAGTTCGCCGACGACTGGCTGTCGCCGCATCCGGGCACGGACGGCGCGCTGGCCATGGCCATGGGGCACGTGGTGCTGTCGGAGTTCTTCCGCGACCGCCAGGTCCCCTACTTCACCGACTATGCCCGGAAATATACGGACCTGCCGTTCCTGGTGACGCTGGAGCCGCGCGGCGACGCCTACGTCCCGCGCCGCTTCCTGACCGCCGCCGACCTGCCCGGACATGAGAGCGAGGGCGGTGAGAACGCCGCGTTCAAGACCGTCTTCCTGGACGAGGCGAGTGGCGCGCCCGTCGTGCCGAACGGCTCGCTCGGCTTCCGGTGGGGCCAGGAGGGCGAGGGGCGCTGGAACCTCGACCTGGACGGCGCCCGCCCGGCGCTCACGCTGCTCGGCGGGCGCGCGGTGGAGGTGGACCTGCCGCGCTTCGACCAGGGCGACACCGAGGGAGGCTCCGCCATGCGGCGCGGCGTGCCCGTCGCCGAGGTGGGCGGCAAGCTCGTCACCACCGTGTTCGACCTGCTCATGGCCCAGTACGGGGTGCCGCGCGACGGCCTGCCCGGCCAGTGGCCCGCCGGGTACGGCGACGCCGCGCAGCCGTACACGCCGGCCTGGGCCGAGGAGATCACCTCCGTGCCGGCCGCCACGACGGCCAGGATCGCCCGCGAGTTCGCCCGCAACGCCGAGGTCACCGAGGGCCGCTCGATGATCGCGATGGGCGCCGGCACCAACCACTGGTTCCACTCCGACCAGATCTACCGCGCGTTCCTGACCCTGACCACGCTGACCGGCTGCCAGGGCGTCAACGGCGGCGGCTGGGGCCACTACGTCGGCCAGGAGAAGGTCCGCCCGATCACCGGCTTCCAGCACCTGGCCTTCGCCTTCGACTGGCAGCGCCCGACCCGGCACATGGCGGGCACCGCGTTCTGGTACCTGGCCACCGACCAGTGGCGTTACGAGCGGATCGGCGCGGACGAGCTGGCCAGCCCGCTGGGCGAGGGCCTGTTCGAGGGCCGCTCGTTCGCCGACTGCAACGCCCAGGCCGCCCGGCTGGGCTGGCTGCCCTCGCACCCGACGTTCGACCGCAACCCGCTCGACCTCGCCGACGAGGCCGGGCTGAAGGGGGTCCCGGTCGCCGAGCACGTGGTGAACGAGCTGACCGCGGGCCGCCTGCGCTTCGCCGCCGAGGACCCCGGCGACCCGGCCAACTTCCCGCGCGTGCTCACCGTCTGGCGGGCCAACCTGCTCGGCTCGTCCGGCAAGGGCAACGAGTACTTCCTGCGGCACCTGCTCGGCACCGACGCCGAGACCCGCAACGAGGAAGGCACCCGCCCGGCCGAGGTGACCTGGCGCGAGGAGGCCGCCGAGGGCAAGCTCGACCTGCTGACCACGATCGACTTCCGGATGACGTCCACGGCGCTGTTCGCCGACGTCGTGCTGCCCGCCGCCACCTGGTACGAGAAGCACGACCTGTCGAGCACCGACATGCACCCGTTCGTGCACGCCTTCAACCCGGCCATCGCCCCGCCCTGGCAGACCCGCTCCGACTACGATGCCTTCCTCGGCCTCGCCGACGCGTTCTCGAAGCTGGCCGCGGCCCACCTCGGCACCCGTACCGACGTGCTGGCCGTGCCGCTCGCCCACGACACCCCCGACGAGCTGGCCCAGCCCGGCGGCCGGGTGCTCGACTGGAAGCGCGGCGAGTGCGAGCCGATCCCCGGCAGGACCATGCCGAGGATCGTCACGATCGAGCGCGACTACGCGGCCGTCGCCGAGCGCATGCGCGGCATCGGGCCGCTCTTCGGCAAGCTCGGGCTGACCACCAAGGGCATCACCTACCAGGTCGGGCCCGAGCTGGTGCACCTGCGCGGCAAGAACGGCCGCACCCCCGAGGGCCGGATCTCGCTGGAGACGGCCGACCGCATGTGCGAGGCCATCCTCGCGCTGTCGGGCACCACCAACGGCCGCCTGGCCACGCAGGGCTTCGAGACGCTGGAGCGGCGCACCGGGACCCGGCTGGCTGACCTGGCCGCCGAGCACGAGGGCAAGCGCATCACGTTCGCGGACACGCAGTCCAGGCCGCAACCGGTGATCACCTCGCCCGAGTGGTCGGGCTCCGAGACGGGCGGGCGCCGCTACTCCGCGTTCGTGATCAACGTCGAGCGCGACAAGCCGTGGCACACGCTGACAGGGCGGCAGCAGTTCTTCCTCGACCACGACTGGATCATCGAGCTGGGGGAGCAGCTGCCCGCCTACCGGCCGCCGCTCAACCTGCTGCGCCACTACGGCGAGCAGGGCGAGGGGGACGCCGCCGAGGTGACGGTCCGCTACCTGACCCCGCACTCCAAGTGGTCCATCCACTCCGAGTACCAGGACAACGCGTACATGCTGGCGCTGTCGCGCGGCGGGCCCACGATCTGGATGAGCGTCGAGGACGCCGCGCGGATCGGGGTCGCCGACAACGACTGGATCGAGGCGTACAACCGCAACGGCGTGGTCGTGGCCAGGGCCGTCGTCTCCCACCGCATGCCCGCCGGGACCGTGTACATGTACCACGCCAAGGACCGCAACGTGAACGTGCCGCTCACCGAGAAGTCGGGCCGGCGCGGCGGCGTGCACAACTCCCTCACCCGGCTGCTGCTCAAACCCAGCCACCTCATCGGCGGGTACGCGCAGTTCACCTACGCCTTCAACTACTACGGGCCGACCGGCAACCAGCGGGACGAGGTCACCGTGATCCGCCGCCGCACCCAGGAGGTGACCTACTGATGAGGGTCATGGCACAGGTGGCCATGGTGATGAACCTGGACAAGTGCATCGGCTGCCACACCTGCTCCGTCACGTGCAAGCAGACCTGGACCAACCGGGACGGCGTCGAGTACGTCTGGTTCAACAACGTCGAGACCAAGCCAGGCGTCGGCTACCCCAAGCGCTACGAGGACCAGGAGCGCTGGCGCGGCGGCTGGCAGCTCGACCGGCGCGGCCGGCTCAAGCTCCGCGCCGGCGGCCGGATCAAGCGGCTGGTCAACCTCTTCTCCAACCCCGACCTGCCCGCCCTGGACGACTACTACGAGCCGGCCACCTACGACTACGACACCCTGCTCAACGCCCCTGCCGGGCCGCACACGCCGGTCATCCGCCCCAAGTCCGCCATCACCGGCGAGGACCTGGCCATCACCTGGGGCGCGAACTGGGAGGACGACCTGGGCGGCGCCCCCGAGCACGCCCCGGCGGACCCGAACCTGGCCGCGATGGCGGAGCGGGTGCGGCTGGAGTTCGACCGGACGTTCATGTTCCACCTGCCGCGCATCTGCGAGCACTGCCTCAACCCGGCCTGCGTGGCCGCCTGCCCGTCGGGGGCCATGTACAAGCGGGAGGAGGACGGCATCGTCCTGGTGGACCAGGACCGGTGCAGGGGCTGGCGCATGTGCGTGTCGTCGTGCCCGTACAAGAAGGTGTACGTCAACCACAGGACCGGCAAGGCCGAGAAGTGCACGTTCTGCTTTCCGCGCATCGAGGCCGGGCAGCCGACCGTGTGCGCCGAGACCTGCGTCGGCCGGCTGCGCTACCTCGGGCTCATCCTGTACGACGCCGACGCCGTGCTCGGCGCGGCCCGCGTCGAGGACCCGCGCGACCTGCTGGAGGCGCAGCGCCGGGTCTTCCTCGACCCCGACGACCCGGCCGTCGTCGCCGCCGCCCGTGCCGCCGGGATCAGCGAGGACTGGATCGCGGCCGCCCGGCGCTCGCCGATCTACCGGCTGGCGATGAAGTACCGGGTGGCGCTGCCGCTGCACCCGGAGTACCGGACGATGCCCATGGTCTGGTACATCCCGCCGCTGTCTCCCGTGCTGGACGCCGTCACCGGCGTTGGCGCGGACGCCGACGACCCCGACAACGTCTTCCACGCCATCACCGACCTGCGGATCCCCCTCGAATACCTGGCGAGCCTGTTCTCGGCGGGGGACACCGAGGTGGTGGCCGGGGTGCTGATGAAGCTGTCGGCCATGCGGGCGTACATGCGGGCCAGGACCATCGACGGCACCCAGTCCGCAGAGCTGCTGGAGGCGGTGGGGATGACCGCGGCCGACCTGGAGGAGCTGTACCGGCTGCTGGCCATCGCCAAGTACGACGAGCGTTACGTCGTGCCCGCCGCGCACCGCGAGGACGCCGCCGCGCTGTCGGCCCAGGTGGACGGGTGCAGCCTCGACGGGGAGGGCGGGCCGGGCATGGGCGGCTTCCACCCGGAGGGGCTGACCGGCAGGCGCGGCGACGGGCGCCTCGGGCTGAAGCTGTTCGCCGGCGGCAAGGGAGGTGCGGCGTGAAGCTCCGCACGCGGCCCGACACCACCCCTGAGGCGAGCCCGCGGGAGCGGGCGGCGTTCCTGCGGCTGGTGTCGCTGCTCCTGCAGTACCCCGACGACGGCCTGCTGGCCGCCCGCGACGAGCTGTGCCGCGCCGCCGGCGCGCTGCCCGTCTCGCCGGGGCGGGACGACCTGGTCGCGTTCACCGGCTGGTACCGCGAGTGCGAGCCGATGCCGCTGGCCCGCTCCTACGTCGAGACGTTCGACCTGCGCCGCAGGTCCAGCCTCTACCTCACCTACTACCTGCACGGCGACACCCGCCGCCGCGGCATGGCCCTGCTCACGCTCAAGCAGCGCTACCGCGTGGCCGGGCTGGTCCCGCCGGAGGGCGAGCTGCCCGACTTCCTGCCGGTGGTCTGCGAGTTCGCCGCCCTGGCGGGGCCCGTCACGGGCGAGGCGCCGCTGCGGCAGCACCGCAGGGGGCTGGAGCTGATCCGCTCCGCCCTGCGCTCCGCCGGGTCGCCGTACTCGCTGGTGCTCGACGCGCTCTGCGCCGGGCTGCCCGAGCTGTCCGCGGCCGACCGCGCCGCCGTCGCCGGCCTCGCCCTGGCCGGGCCGCCCGCCGAGGAGGTCGGCCTCGCGCCGTACGGCCCGCCGCTCGGCCAGCCGTTCAACGAAATGGAGGTACGGCCGTGAGCGTCGTGCTCTGGGTCGTCGTCCCGTACATCGCCCTGACGATCTTCGTCGTGGGGCACGTCTGGCGCTGGCGGGTGGACCAGTTCGGCTGGACCACCCGCACCACGCAGGTGCTGGAGAGCCGGCTGCTGCGGCTCGGGTCGCCGCTGTTCCACCTCGGCGCGTTCGCCGCGATCGGCGGGCACGTCCTGGGGCTGCTCGTCCCCAAGAGCTGGACCGCGGCCGTCGGCGTGGACGAGCACCTGTACCACCTGGTGTCGGTCAGCGCCGGCACCGTGGCCGGGCTCATGGTGGTGGCCGGGCTCGCGCTGCTGCTGGCCCGCCGCCTCACCAGCCCACGGGTACGCCGCACCACGACCCGCGCCGACAAGGTGCTGTTCACGGTGCTGGCGGTGGTGATCCTGCTCGGCATGAGCGCCACCGTGGGCAAGAACCTGCTCGGCGGCGGCTACGACTACCGTGCCACCATCGCCGTCTGGTTCCGCGGCGTGCTCTCCTTCCGGCCCGACCCCGACCTCATGACGGGCGTGCCGCTGATCTTCCAGTTGCACGCGATGTCGGCGTGGCTGCTGGCCGCCATCTGGCCGTTCACCCGGCTCGTGCACGTCTGGTCGGCGCCGATCGCCTACCTGTGGCGGCCGTACGTCGTCTACCGGCGGCGTGCGGTGCCCGCGGGGGCCGGGAAATGAGCGCCGTGCGCGGCGCGGCCGCGATCCTGCTGGGAGCCGCCGGAGCCGCGATGGTAGCGGCGGGGCCGGTCATGGCGCTCAAGGGGGCGCGGGGCCGTGCCGACATCCGGGCGGAGCTGCGCGGCCAGGCGATCAGCTTCCCCGGCCAGGCGATCAGCCTCTCCGGCCAGGCGCCGCCCGCCGGGGCCCCGGGCCGGGACGTCCTGACCGGGCCGCAGGCCAGGGCCTTCGCCGAGGTGATCGGGCGCAACGTGCTCGCGGCCACGGGCGGGCGCACGTACGCGGAGGTCAGCGCCGAGCTGATGGCGGCGGGAGGCGACGACGAGGCGCTGACCCGGCTGCGGCAGACCGCCTTCACCGGCCAGATGCTGCGGGCCTCGCTGCTCAACGCCTACCAGGCCTGGCAGGTCACCACCCTGGTCATCGGCCTGGGCGCGCTGCTGACCGTGACGGGCGCCGCGCTCCTCGCCGCGAGCGCCCTGCTCGCCACCACGGGGTGACGTCCGGTGGAAGCGCCTTCCGCCACCTCGTGCGATCCGCTCGCCGGACGCGCGGTGCGCGAGCCGCGTGCCGGGCGCGCGGTGCGCGAGCCGGTCGCCGGGCGTGGCGGGGGTGAGCTTCCCGCGCCGTACGACGGGCTGTTGCGCGCGTACGCCGCCGCGCTGGCGGGCTCCCGCCTGGCTCACTCCAGCAGGGCCGTCTACCTGCGGCGTGCCCGCGGCTACCTGGCCTGGATCGCGTCGGAGGTGGCCGGCGGGCGGCTGGCGGGGGAGCCGCTGGCCGACATGACCGCGGCCGTCCGCGCCGCCCGGGCCTACCACCGCGCGCTGGCCGGCCGCTGCACCCCCCGCACCGCCGACGGCGTGCGCGCCGCCGTCGAGGACTTCCACACCCGGCTCGGGCTGGGCGGCACGGGCATCCCCCGAGCGCCGGCCCCACCACCTCTCGCAACCCCTGTGAGGAAGACATGACGAACCTTTCGCCCACCGGCCGCCGACCGGCGGTGATGCTCGCCCTGGCGACGCTGGGCTTCGCGGTGAACTTCTGGGCCTGGGCGCTGCTGAGCCCGCTCGGCCCCCGCTTCAAGGAGTCCCTCGGCCTGTCGGCCGCCCAGCAGGCGCTGCTGGTGGCCGTGCCGGTGATCGTCGGGTCGCTGGGCCGCATCCCCGTGGGCGCGCTCACCGACCGGTTCGGCGGGCGCGTGATGTTCCCGCTGATCTCCGCCGCGACCATCGTGCCCGTGCTGTTCATCGGGGTGGCGGGGCAGACGTCGTTCGCCGCGCTGCTGGCCGGCGGCTTCTTCCTGGGCATCGGCGGGACGGTCTTCGCCGTCGGCGTGCCGTTCGTCAACGCCTGGTTCCCGCCGCACCGGCGCGGGTTCGCGGTCGGCGTGTTCGGCGCCGGCATGGGCGGCACCGCGATCAGCGCCCTGACCACGGTGAGCCTGGTCAGGACGGGCGGCGCGGCCACCCCGTTCCTGATCACCGCCGCCGTCCTGGCCTGCTACGCCGCCGTCGCCTGGCTGGTCCTGCGCGACGCGCCCGGCCGTACGGTGGCGACCGAGCCGCTGGCGGCGCGCATGGCGGCCACGCTGAGGCTGCCGATCACCTGGCAGGCGTGCGTGCTGTACGCGGTGGCGTTCGGCGGGTACGTGGCCTTCTCCGTCTACCTGCCCGCCTACCTGCAGACCGGGTACGGCCTCGAACAGGCCGACGCCGCCAACCGGATGGCCGGGTTCGTGGTGCTGGCGGTGCTGCTGCGGCCGATCGGCGGCTGGCTGTCGGACCGGGTCGGGCCGGTGCCCGTGCTGGCGGGCGGGTTCGCGGTGATCGCCGTGATGGCGGGCGTGCAGGCGCTCACGCCGGGGCTGATGCCGCTGGGCACGATCGCGTTCCTGACCATGGCCGCCGCGCTCGGAGCGGGCAGCGGCGCCACGTTCGCCCTGGTCGCGCAGGTCGCGCCGGCGGACAAGGTGGGCTCGGTCACGGGGCTGGTGGGGGCCGCGGGCGGGCTCGGCGGGTTCGTGCCGCCGCTGCTCATGGGGTTCATCTACGGGGAGCTCGGGTCGTACGGGCTGGGCCTGGCGCTGCTGGCGGTCACGGCCGTGATCACCCTGGCCCTGACGGTCACCGTGATCCGCGCGGCGGCCACCCGCCGCACCGCCGAGCTGCCGGTCGGCTGAGGGGGTACACGGCAGGGCGCCGCCGCACGGCGGCGCCCTGGCTTACAGGTGGGCTTGCAACAGGATGTGGGACACGACGTCGGCGGCCGAGTAGTCGTCGGGCAGGCCGTCGAGGAAGCCGGTGTCCTGGCCCAGGGTCAGCAGGGGCGGTTCCGCGTAGCCGCCGGCGCGGTGCTGGCCGAGCCCGATCGCGGCCAGCAGGCCGTTGCACAGGCAGCGGCGGCCGTCGGCCTCCTCGGCCGGGCGGCCCTTGCGCACGTAGACGTCCACCGGCTCGGCGGCGCAGCGGTAGCCGACCGAGCCGTCCCCCTTCTCGTACGGTGTCCGCAGGTAGCCCAGGTCGCACAGGCGGGGCCGGGTCTCGTACACGTCCTGCTCCGACAGCGTCCCCGGCACGGCGGCGACCTTGAACGGGAACCCGGTGGGCGAGGCCCGCGGATCGTTGCGCACCAGCCCGGCCTGCCTGCGCAGCCGCCGGCGCAGCACCGGATCGAGCCCGGACTCGCGGCACAGTGCGAACGCCGACCCCACCTGGATCCCGTCGGCGCCCGCCGCCAGGGCCCGCTCCAGGCCGCCGGGAGTGCCGTACCCGCCGGCCAGCCAGAACGGCAGCCCGAGCGCGGCCACCTTGGCCAGGTCGGCCTCGTCGCGCGGCCCGTACACCGGCTCGCCCGCCGCGTCGAGCACCGTCCGGCCGCGCGGCGGCGCGCTGTGGCCGCCCGCGACCGGCGTCTCGATCACGAACCCGTCGGGCCTCGTCAGGGGAGCGCGGGCCAGGTACGCGGCCAGCACGTGCGACGACACGATCGCCAGGAGCCGGGGCCTGGGCAGCGGCCCGAGCCGGCGGCCGAGCAGCGCCACCGGGTCGATCCCCGCCGTGTGCCCCTCGCCGTCCGCCACGGCGACCGAGATCCGGCCGGGACGCTGCCCGGCCAGGTCGTCGAGCAGGCGCGGGATCTCCGCCGGGATGCCCGCGCCCATCAGCACGTAGTCGGCTCCGGCCAGCATCGCGCCGTAGGCGGCGGCGGGCGTGGCGAGCTGGATCTTCTCCAGGTAGTTGACGCCGACGGGGCCCTCGTGCCCCTCCTTGGCGAGGAACACCTCGGCGAAGTTGGCGACCACGGTCAGCTCGTCGCCCGCGCGGCTGCCGCGCAGGCCGAGCCTGGGCACCGGCCGGTACGGGACACCCTCGGCGGTGCCGCCCGGCACGAAGTAGCGGCCGAGCACCCGCTCGGCGATCCCGGGCACGGGGAAGCTCGCCAGCGCGCGGCGCAGGTCGCCGCCGGGGTCGCCGAGCTGCAGCCGCCTGGCCAGGGTGACGTCCAGCGCGGTGCCCGACACCACGCCGAGCTGGCCGGTCATCGCGACGGCCCGCGCCAGCCGCCACCCGGACACCCCCACGCCCATCCCGCCCTGGATCAGTACCGGCCGGGTCCTCGGCCCGCTGGTCGGATCAGCCACGCCGGGCCTCCCGCAGGTCGACGACCTCGGACACCGGCCGCCGCGGCACCTCCGCGACCGCCGGCCCGTAGCCGAACCTGGCCAGCATCTGCACGTGCCCGAACGGCCCTGGGCGGTCGCCGCGGTGCTGCGGGGCGCGCAGGTCCAGCGGCTGGCTGAACAGCGACGCCGCCACGCCGTGCGCGGTCGCGGTGAGCAGCACGCGCTGCAGCGCCTGCCCGGCACGCAGCCAGTCCCGCGGCCCGTCCTGCCGGGTGAACAGGGCCGCCAGCCGCGGCTCCCTCTCGAAGTCGGCGTCCGGCCGGGCGGCGCCGGGGGCGAAGTCCCGCAGGGGTGGCGCGCCGCGTACCGGGCGCGGGCCGAAGGCGTGCTCGGGCACGCCGTCGGAGCGCACGCCCGAGCCGGTCCATCGGGCCAGCTCGGCCCGGTAAGACTCGTCGGCGGCCAGCGTGTCCTCGGCCGCGCCCACCATGTCGAGCACCCGCCGCGCCGCCCTGCCCGTCACCGGCACCAGCGTCGCGCGTTCGGCGTGGGCGGCGTGGACCAGCTTGACGAAGACGTCCCGGGGCAGCGGCTGCCCGTCGAACGGGAACCGGTTCGTGCGCCGGTGCGGGATCATCTCGTACAGCAGGCGCTCGCCGGCCTCCGGCGGCTCCCCCGGCACGGCGCGCACGGTGGCCAGCAGGTCGGGGCGCTCGCCCGGATCGGGCAGGGCCGTGACGCGGGCGTCGTGGCCGGTCATCCGGAGCGCCAGCCTGAGGTTGAACAGCGCGGCCCCGCAGCTGATGCCGAGCCCGCGGCCCATCGGGTCCGTGACGATCAGCAACCGGTCGAGGTCCGCGTACAGCTCCATGGTGGCGTCGTCGACCCGGCGGAAGCGCCAGGGCTGGGTGTTGTGCACGGACGGCGCGGCCACGGCGGCGGACACCGCCCTGCGCACCCCGGCACGCGTCGCGAACGGCGGCGCGCCGGGCGGATCGGTCACGGGAACATGAGCAGACATGCACCCAAGATCTCGTGATCCGCCACGCCCGAGGCAGGGACCAAAGTCCTTCAGAACAGGCCCGATGGACCCGTGCGCGTGCCGGCCGCGTGCCGGCCGCGTGCCGGGCGCTCAGGCCGGCGAGGCGGCCGCGGGCCGGCGCTCAGGCCGGCGCGGTGCCGGCGGCGGGGAGAGCGAGGCGGGCACGGGCCGGGTGCTCAGGTCAGCGCGGCGCCGGCCTGGTCCTGGACGCGGCCGGCGGCGGGCAGGCCGGCCTGGTCGGGGACCACCTTGGGCAGGGCGCGCAGCCATCCCTCCAGGTCGGCGGGCCACCACCGCCCGGCCGCCAGCCGCCCCAGCTCCTGCGCGACCGCGGCCGACGAGGCGCCCACCGGCACCACCCGCACGGGCGCCGCCCCCGCCAGCACCCCCAGCCACCAGTGCCGCCACGTCTGGGTCAGCTCGTCGGGCTCCAGCACCAGGTAGTAGTCGGGCAGCACCAGCCGACCGGCCCGCAGCTCGCCCAGCGCCTGCTCGATGGCCACTTCGAGAGCGCCCACCACGCCGGTGCCGTCGAAGTAGCCGGCCCACGCCGCCGCCACCCCGGCCAGCGGGTCGGCGTCGTGCACGACGTACGTGGCCGCCGACCGCCCTGCGAGCTCCATCACCTCGGCCGCGCCGCGCTCGCCCCGGACGATGGCCCGCACGTTGTGCAGCTGGTCCAGCCCCGCGACCACTCCGGCGGCGCCGTCCCCCGCCACCACGACCACCGTACTGCTCAAACGCCGCATATCGGGCAGTTTACCGCCGGGCCCGTTCGTCGGTCAGACTGATGACCATGGCGATGACGTACGAACTCGGCGAGATCATGGCGGAACGGCAGATCGAGGCCGTGACCGCGGACGGCGCCCGCAGCCAGGTGACGGTCAGGTTCGGCAGGCCGCGCCCCGACGAGCTGAGCACGAGCGGCGACTGGTGCTGCCCGCACCAGATCGTGGGCCTGGGGGAGGAGGGCGTGGGCGCGTCGTTCGGCGTGGACTCGCTGCAGGCCCTCCTGCTGAGCGTGTACAAGGTGCGGCTGAAGCTGGGCGAGCGGGCGGCGGCCGCGGCCGTCCGGCTCGACTGGCTGGGACAGCCGGATCTCGGCATGGAAATCGTGCCGCGCTTCTGAGTCACACTTTCGCGGTGCGGGGGGTCAAGGCGATGAAGACCTCGAAAACGCACCACGAAGGAGCATCCGATGAACCTCGCCTACACCATCGTCACCGTCCTGGCCGCCCTCTGGGTGGGCTTCTCGGCCCTGTCGGTCTTCATCCACGCCAAGTGGGTCGTGGAGCCCCTGGCCGAGTACGGCGTCGCCCGCCGCTGGTGGCCGTGGCTCGGCGCCGCCAAGGCCGCCGGATCGCTGGGCCTGCTGGCGGGGCTGTTCGTGCCGGTGATCGGCGTCCTGGCCACGATCGGCCTGGTGCTCTACTTCACGGGCGCCGTCGTCACCGTCGCCAGGGCCCGCTCGTACGCCCACCTCCCGTTCCCCCTGCTGTACCTGGCTCCGGTGGTGGGCGCGTTCCTGCTCGGAGTATGAAGGAACCCGTGATGCTTCCTCCTGTGCCCAAGCTCGACGTCCACCACGACATCCCCGAACCGCTGACCTACGCGGGGCCGTGCCCGGGCGGTGAGGTCGGTGCCGCGTACGTACGCTGGCCCGACGGCCACCGCTCGGTCCTGACCCGGGGGCCCGACGTGCGCCACCTGCTGGAGGTTGCGCGGGCGGCGGGCATCCCGGCGCCGGCGTACGAGCTGGTCAGCTCGCCGGTGATCGTGCAGGAGCTGCTGCCCGGCACGATCTCCCGCGTGCCGTCGGAGGCGACGGTGCGGCACATGGTCGAGATCAACGCCCGCTGCCGCGGCCTGCTCGCCGGCCGCGCCGACCTGCCGCCGCACCGCCTCCACCTGCGCGACGATGGGCCCGGCTACTGCCTGCACGGCTCGCTGCGCACGTACGACAGCCGGACCCGTCACCTGCTCGACCAGGTCGAGGAGATCGGCCGGGCCTTCCCCGACGCCCTAGAGGGCGACGACCTGGTGCACACCGACTTCCACCCCGAGAATGTGCTGGTGGACGCGGCGGGCACGGTCACCGGCGTGATTGACTGGGACGGCGCCACGCGCGGCGACGCCGACTTCGACCTGCACACCCTCCGCTTCGACCTGGCCCGCCGCGACCCCGGCCTGCGCGTGGACGTCCCCGACACGGAGTCGGCACCGGCCTGCTGGGCCCACCTGAGCCTGCGGCTGGTCGACTGGGCCATCCGCCACCACACCGCCTCCGATGTCACCGCCTGGCTCGACGTCGCCCGCCGTCTCAGCCCCGGCCGCTGATCGCGCGGCGTGGCGTCACGCCCAGAGGGCCGCGGCCTGGTCACAATGGGAAAAGGCCAGGTCACAGCGGGCGGGGAGGGCGAATGCGGGCCATCGTCGGCATGGCGGCGGCGGCCGTCCTCGTCACCGCCGCACCGGGGACCGCCCACGCCGACCCGCCGCCGTGGCGCAAGCTCACGTCCTTCTTCGTCACGCCGTACGCGCCGCACCAGAACGACGTCATCCGGGTGCTCCTGCACTGCCCCGACGAGTCGAACCACGCGATCGTCGGCTCCACCGCGTTCCCGCTGAAGGGCTCCTGGCTCGCCTACCGCGAGGTCGGCGTGGGCCTCTCGGGGCGGGGCTTCGGCAGGCGGGGGATCATCATCTCCCGGTACGCGCCGCCCGGGCATCACGAGGTGTACATGAAGTGCGTCAAGGTGACCATCGACAAGGCCACCCACCTCAGGAAGGTCAAGGTGCTCGGCCGCGCCTCGGCCCCGCTCTTCGTCCGCGAGTTCCGCGTCAAGCAGTACTTCTGACTCGAGTGAGCCCCGCGTAACCGGTCCCCATACCCTCGGGTCGGCGAATCGCCACATGGGACCTGAGAAGGAGTGCCGGCCACGGCCGACCAGGGGGAGCGGCCGCGCGGTCCGAGGCTGTCAGGAGGAGCGCCCACGGCCTGCTCCAGGGCCTGTTGCTGCTGGCCCTGCTGTGGGGGACGTGGGAGGCCTACACCTGGCTGGGCGACCAGGCCGGGCCGGCCAGGGCGTGCTGCGCGGCGGGAGCGCGGTCGCGACGGCAGCTCCTGCTGTCCTGGGCGTCCCTGCTGGCGGGCACGCCGTTCCTGGTGGCGGGGGCGCTGCTGGGCGGGTGGGCGCAGACGGCGCTGTTCGCGGGGGCTTGCTCGTCGACTGGGCGGGCACCTATCTCGCCTCCCGCAGCGGCAACTGGCGGGTGCACAGCGCCGCTCACCGGAGCGAGCGGCACGGCGTGTTCATCCTGCTGGCGATCGGCGAGTCGATCATCGCCATCGCCATCGGCGCCGGCGCCGGCGCGCACGCCGTGAGCATCCCGCTGCTCATGGCCGCCGTGCTCGGGATCGGCGTCGCCGTGTGCCTGCGGCGGCTCTACTTCGACACGGTCGCGCTCGCGGCCGAGCACCGGCCGGCCCACACCGGCGCCGCCCGGGTGAAGATGGTCGTGGAGGCCTACACCTACGGGCACTTCCCGATCGTCGCCGGCATCATCGTGACCGCGCTGGGCGTCGAGGGCGTGCTGGCGCACGCCTGCGAGAGCACGCCCCTCGGCGGCTTCTACGCGCCGGCGCTCTTCGGCCCGGCGGCCTGGTCAGCCGTTCAGAACCGCGTACGCCCGTACGGTGAAGGTGCCCATGCCCCGCACGGCGGGCGGGACGGCGTGGAAGTCGAACGAGCGCCCCGCCAGCCGCTCCAGCCCGGTCAGGTGCTCCACCACCGGGATGCCGGCGGCCAGCAGCTTCGTGTGGGCCGGGCGGGACGGGTCGCCGACGTCGTCGATGTTCAGCGAGTCGATGCCCACGAGGGCGGCCCCCTGCTCGACCAGCCAATCGACGGCGTCGGAGGTCAGGAACGGGTGCGAGGGGTGGCCGTACCGCTCGGTGCGCCAGTGGCGGTCCCAGCCCGTGTGCACCAGCACCGCCCTGCCGCGTACCTCGTGCTTGTCGAACGCCTCGCGCCCGATCGCCCTCGGCTCCCCGACGGACACCAGCACCCCCGCCAGGCCCGCCAGCCTCGACAGGGGCAGCTCGCTCAGGTCCATGCCGTCCGGGTAGCGGTGGAACGGCGCGTCGAGGTAGGTGCCGGTGTTCGCCACCATGCCGATGCGGCCGATCTGGAACTCCGTGCCGGGGGCGTAGCTGCCGCGCGACGCCTCCCGCGAGAGGTGGTCGCCGATCTCGGGGCCCGGCAGCCCGGGGTAGGTGATCATGCCGTGCTCGACGACATGTGACAGGTCCACCAGCTCGCTCATCTCAGCCCTTCGTGTTCGACGCTCCCCGATGTTATCGCTGGGTGGCGAGCCACTCCTCGAAGGTGGTCGGCGCGAGGCGGGCGCCCTCGCCGGGCAGCAGCGCGTTGCCGGCCATCTCCGGCCCGAACATCGCCGACCACGACGGCACCAGCCTCACCTCGCGCCCGCGCGCCTGGTGCGTGCGGCGGGCCATGTCCACCAGGTCCTGCGGCTCGGGCCCGGCGACGTCGGCGTAGCGTCCCTTCGGGTCGCCAACCGCGATCTCGGCCAGCACCTCGGCCACGTCGGCCGGCGCGATCGGCTGCACGAGCAGCGGCGCGATCGTGGCCACGCCGTCCCGCTCCGTCCAGCTCGCCACCATCGCGGCGAAGTCGTGGAACTGCGTGGCAGGCACGATCGTCCACGGCACCGGGCCCGCCTCCACCAGGCGCTCCTGCTCGCGCTTGGCGGCGTAGTGGGCGTTGCCCTCCACCCGGTGCACCCCCACGATCGACAGCAGCACGTGGTGGCGCACGCCGGCCCGCTCCTCGGCGGCGAGCAGGTTGCGCGTGGTGCCGGCGAAGTAGGCCACCGTCTCCTCGGGCGAGGCCGCCTGGCCGTTGATCGTGTCCACCACCGCGTCCACGCCGGCGAGCGCGGCGTCGAGCCCCTCGCCGGTCACGAGGTCCACGCCCAGGGAGCGGCTGATGCGCACCACGTCATGGCCGTCCCGTTCGAGGGCGGTGGTGGTCAGGGCTCCGATGTTCCCGGTCGCGCCGGCAACGGCGATCCGCATGATGGTCTCCTTCGCGATCTCGTATCACTGCGACCGTATCTCGGACTAAATAGATCCGCAATATCCGCGATATGCTGTCGATCGTGAAGCTGCCCGTGAGTACCGAATGGCTGTTGCACTGCGCGACGTCGCTGGCCCAGCTGGAGCCGGGCGCCACCGCGTCGGCGGCGCAGCTCGCCGCCTACTACGACCTCCCGGCGCCCTACCTGGCCAAGCAGCTCCAGTCGCTGGTCAAGGCCGGGGTGCTGGCGGCGACCACGGGGCCGAGGGGCGGGTTCAGGCTGGCGCGGGCGGCTTCCGAGATCACGCTGCTGCAGATCGTCGAGGCGGTGGACGGCGCGTCGATGCCGTACGAGTGCCGCGAGATCCGCCAGCAGGGGCGGGGCGCGCTGCCGCCCGAGGAGTGCCGGCGCGTCTGCGTCCTGGCGGAGAAGATGGCCGACGCGCACCGGGCGTGGCGGGCCAGCCTCGCCGGGGTCTCGCTCGCCGACATCCTCGCCGAGTTGCCCGCGTACGCGCCGGAGCGCACCCGGTCCCGCCTCACCGGCAGGACATGACGAAGGGCGCACGTGCGGTCCTTCGCACGTGCGCCCTCCGATCTTCGCGTTACTCGCTCACCTCGATGGCGGCGCCGGGGCAGACCGCGGCGGACTCGCGGACCGCCGCGTGCTGGTCCTCGCCCGGCTCGGCGTTCAGCAGGACCACGATGCCGTCATCCTCCCGCTGGTCGAACACCTCGGGCGCGATCAGCACGCACGATCCCGCGCCGCAGCACTTGTCCTCGTCGACGGTGACCTTCATATCCGGGTTCCCTCCTCGTTGATCGCTGTCACCAGCGGACCGGCACCGTACGCAGGCCGCCGACCGCCAGCCCCTCCACCCGCTCCAGCTCCGCCACCGGCACCGCCAGCTCCAGAGTCGGCAGCCTGCGCAGCAGCACCTCCAGCACGACCTGCAGCTCGGTACGGGCCAGCGACTGGCCCAGGCAGGAGTGGGCGCCGGAGCCGAAGGCCAGGTGCGCATTCGGGCTGCGGGTCAGGTCCATCTCGGCCGCGGCCTCGAAGGCGCTCTCGTCACGGTTGGCCGCGGCCATGCTGCAGATCACCGTCGTGCCCTTGGGCAGGCTCTCGCCGCCGATCTCCGCCTCCACGGGCAGGTAACGGGGCAGGCCGAAGCCGGAGTTGGCGTCCAGGCGCAGCGTCTCCTCGACGGCGCCGCGGATCAGCGACGGGTCGGCCAGCAGCGCCTCCCACCGGGCGCGGTCGGCCAGCAGCATGGAGACCATCTTGCCGATCATGTTGGCGGTGGTCTCGTGCCCCGCGACCAGCAGCGCCATGCCGGTGACGATGATCTGGAGGTCGGCCAGCCCGCCGTCGTCGGGGCCGCCGGCCGCCAGCAGCTCGCTCAGCAGGTCCTCGCCCGGCTCGGCGCGCTTGGCGGCGATGAGGTCGGACATGTACTGGAAGAACTCGGCCTGGGCGGCGTCGATCTCCTCCTTGCCGTAGCGGGTCAGGTTGAGCAGCGTGTCCGACCAGTACGAGAACCTGTCCCGGTCCTCGGCCGGCACGCCGAGCATGTCGCAGATCACGTACACCGGCAGCGGGAAGCCCAGCGCCGCCCGCAGGTCACCGGGGGCGCCCCGCTTGACCAGGTCGTCGATCAGGTCCTCGGCGATCTGCGCCATCTGAGGCCGCATGGCGGCCATGCGCTTGGCCGTGAACCACTTGCCGACCAGGCGCCGCCAGTGCAGGTGCCCGTCGCCGCTGTCAGGGATGATCTCGGCCAGGGCGCTGTTGAACACCCCCGTGCCGTCGGCCGTCAGCCGGGCCGCGTCCGGGGCGGTGAGCTGGCGGGTGAAGCGCGGGTCGGCCAGCACCTGCTTGACGTCCTCGTAGCGGGTGATCAGCTTGGCCGAGTCGCCGCTGGGCAGCTTCACGTGGGCCACCGGGCACCCGCTGCGCAGCTCGGCCCACTCCGCGGGCGGGTCCAGCGCCGCGTCGTTGGGGATCGGATAGCTCAGAACCTGCTCGTTCACACTCATTCGGCATTCTCCTCGTGCGCGGATCGTTCGGCCGCCCCCGGGCGGCCCGTGTCATGCCTGGATCGCTGGTGAGGGCCTGTCACGCGGTCGCGACGGGCCCGGGTGGGCGAGGTGCTGCCGTCACGCGGTGGTGACGGGCCGGGTGGCGAGGTGCTGCTGTCTCAGTACGCGGGCCTGCTTCGGCATGTTCCAGCCGAGCACGCCGGTGACCTGGCCGTTCTCCCGGTAGAGCGCGGCGAAGCGGCCCTGCCCCGGGTCGCCTTCCGCGATGCTCACCTCGGCCGTGGCCGACGGCAGGCCGTGGGCCTGGATCTTGATGTCGTACTGGTCGGTCCAGAAGTACGGGATCGGCTCGTACGGGCGGTCGGCGCCGAGGACGTTGGCGGCCACGACCTGGGCCTGCTCGGTGGCGTTGGTGCGGTTCTCCAGGCGTAGCCGCCTGCCGTACCCCTCGTGAAGCCAGGACGCCACGTCGCCGACGGCGTAGACGCCTTCGGCGGCGCGGCAGCGCGAGTCGCACTCCACGCCGTCGCCGAGCGGGAGCCCGCTGCCCGACAGCCAGCCGGTCGCCGGGCGGGAGCCGATGGCCACCACGACCGCGTCGGCGGGCAGCAGCTCGCCGGTGGCCAGCCGTACGCCGGTGACCCGGCCGCCGGCCGAGGCCAGCTCCTCGACCGCGACGCCGAGCCGCAGCGTAACCCCGCGTTCGGCGTGCGTGCGGGTGAGCAGCTCGGACACCGGGCCGCCGACCTGGTCGGCGAGGATCGCCGGGCCGAGGCCGGCCAGCGTGACGTCCAGGCCCAGCTTGCGGGCCGTCGCGGCGATCTCGCCGCCCAGCACGCCCTCGCCCACGACCACCAGCCGCCTGGCGGCGGTCAGGTGGGTGCGCAGGGTGAGCGCGTCGTCCAGGCCGCGCAGCTCGTGCACCCCCGCGAGCCCGCGCTGCCCCGGCAGGCGGCACGGGGTCAGGCCCGTCGCGATGACGACGGCGTCGCCGCGCAGCACCCGGCCGGTGGCCGTGCGCACCTCGCGGGCCGCGGCGTCGAAGGCGACGGCCGGCTCGCCCCGGACGAACTCCGCGTCCAGCGCTTCCAGCTGCGCCTGCGTGCGGAGCTGGGCCCGGCCCGGCTCCCAGTCGCCCGCCAGGACCTGCTTCGACAGCGGCGGCCGGTCGTAGGGCAGGTGCGGCTCGGCGCCGAGCAGCGTGAGCCGCCCCCGGTGGCCCTGGCGCCGCAGCGCCTCGGCCGTGCTCAGGCCGGCGGCCGATGCGCCGACGATCAGGACGCTGCCGGGCGCGGTCACGCCGATCCGCTCCGGCGAGAGGTGGCGCTACGTGCAGGAACCCGCATGTGTCGTCGTCCTTCCCTCGTTTCGCCCATACATTACCCTACATCTGTAGGAAAACCTGCACATGTAGGTAGACGGTAGGGTGAAGACGTGGCAACGAGCAGAGCAAGCAGCACCCCCGCCTCGGGCGACCGGCGCGTGCGCCGCACCCAGGCCGCCCTGGCGCGGGCGCTGCTCCGGCTCGTCGAGGAGCAGGACCTGTCCCGCATCACCGTCGCCGACGTCGCCGAGCTCGCCGGGGTGAGCCGCTCGACCTTCTACGACCACTACCGCGACGTGCACGAGCTGGCCGAGGCCGCCTGCACGGCAATGATCGACAACCTGATCGAGGCGCTGCCGGGCGACTTCGACGTGGCCGACCCCGCCGAGGAGGCCACCCAGTCGCTGGAGGCGTTCTTCGCCAGCCTCGCCGAGCACGCCGGGCTCTACCGCGCGCTGCTGGGGCCGCAGGGCAGCGCGCGCGTGGCCGACCACATCCGCCACCGCAGCACGGTCGCCATCCAGGAGCGCCTGCGCGAGGCCGTCGAGGGCGCCGGCGTGCCCGAGCGGGCCAGGGCGGTGCTGGAGCTGCCGCTGGACGTGCCCGCGGCGTTCACGGCGGGGGCGCTCATCGGGGTGGCCGCCGAGTGGTTGCGGGGCGGGTGTCCCCGGTCTCCGGCCGAGATGGCCGCGCTGACCTGGCCGCTGTTCCACTCGCTCTATCGCATCGAGGCGACGCCGCCTTCCTGAGCGGGCCGGTGATTGTGCCGATGCGTGACGGGGGCGGGCGGGGGAGCATCGGGCGTGGCCGTTGGGTTCCGGGAGGGAGAGTGCCCGGCGCGGCCGGCTTCCCGGGGTCCGGAAGGAGATCGCGTTCATGGCGGTATTTCCTGGAGCGGCACTGATCGCGGGCGCGGCGCTGGTGGTCGCGACCCTGCCGCCCACGTCGTCCGTGTCGTCCACGTCGTTCGCTTCGTCCGCGTCGTCCGCGTCGTCCGCGTCGTTTGCGTCGGCCGCGTCGTTCGCGCCGGCTGCGTCGGCTGCGTCGTTCGCGCCGGCCGCGCAGGCCGTCGCCACCGCGGTCGACGTTCCGCGGGTCGAGGGGCCGCTGCCGGGGGCTCCGCCGGGTGATCCCGCCTCGCCGGAGCTGCCGGAGACCTACCCGTGGCTGGCCACCGACGCCGACCTGCGCGCGCTCGGCTACGTCGAGCAGGAGTTCCACCTGTCGGGCAACGCAGACGCCTACAGCGCCACGGGCGAGCTGCTCGCCGCCGACGTGCCGTACCGGACCAGGGTGATCGTCCGCCGCCCGGTGAGCCAGGCCGCGTTCAACGGAACCGTGCTGATGGAGTGGCAGAACGTCACCGCCGGATACGACCTGGACGCCCTCTGGAGCACCGAGCAGCTCACCCGCGCCGGGTACGCGTGGGTCGGCATCTCCGCCCAGCGCGTGGGCGTGAACCAGCTCCGCCAGTGGAGCCCCGCCCGCTACGGCACCCTCGACGTCACCGGCGGCGGCCAGTTCATGACGGACCAGCTCTCCTACGACGTGTTCTCCCAGGCGGCCAAGGCCATCAGGGCCCCGGCCGCACCGGCCCTCCTCGGCCGCCTGCGGGCCGGCACCGTCCTGGCCATCGGCGCCTCGCAGTCGGCGGGCAGGCTGGCCGTCTACTACGACGCCGTGCTGCCGCACATCGAGAGCGTCTTCGACGGGTACGGCCAGATCGTCGGCCCCGCCCCCACCCGCGCCGGCGCGGAGCCGGTCTTCCAGGTGCTGTCGGAGACCGACGTGCGCTCGCCCGTTCGGCCGCCGGACACCGAGCGGTTCCGCCGCTGGGAGGTGGCCGGCAGCGCGCACTCCGGATGGCACGGCTACAGCGCCCGTGTCCCGCTGCTGGCCCGCGATCTCGGGGCCCCGCCGACGTACACGTGCGCCAGGCCGCCGTTCAGCCGCGTCCCGCTGCACCACGTCCTGGCCGCCGCCTACGACCACCTGACCCGCTGGGCCCGGCGCGGCACCGCGCCGCCCTCCGCGCCGCCGCTGGAGTTCGCCGCCGACGGCACCAAGGCGCGCGACGAGCTGGGGCTGGCACGCGGCGGCATCCGGCTCTCGCAGGTGGCGGCGCCCACCGCGCTGAACACGGGCGACAACTCGGGGGAGACGTTCTGCGTGCTGTTCGGCACCCACCTCCCGTTCGACCAGGCGCAACTCGACCGGCTGTACCCGACGCACGGCCACTACGTGGCGGCGGTCGTCCGTGCGGACACCCGCAACGTGAAGGCCGGCTACCTGCTCCCCGGCGACGCCCGCCAGAACCTCATCGACACCAGGCCATGAACGTCATCCCTGAACCGCCGGCCCCGAGCCGGCCACCGGAACCCCACTTTGCCGTCGAACGTCTTTTCGATTACGCTCCTGCCTCGTGGCCCTAACCCTCACCCTGGAGTCGGCCCGGCGGCTGGCCGTGATGTGCCAGCACCTGGCCGGCCCGCGCCCGGGCGCCGGCCTCGAGGGCCTGCGCACCATCCTGCGCAGCCTGCGCTGCCTGCAGCTCGACCCGGTCAACGCGGTGGCCCGCAGCCACCTGCTCGTGCTCTGGAGCCGGGCAGGTCACTACGACCCCGCCGACCTCGACGCGCTGCTGTGGCGGGAGCGCTGGCTGTTCGAGTACTGGGCCCACGCCGCCTCGATCGTGCTGGCCGAGGACTACCCGATCCACCACCTCATGATGCGCCGCTACGCCACGGGCGAGTCCGACTACGCCCGCACCGTACGCGACTGGATCGAGGCCAACGACGCCTTGCGCCGCCACGTGCTCGACCGCCTGCGCGACGAGGGCCCGCTCCCGCCGGGCGCGTTCGAGGATCTCGCGGCGGTGCCGTGGAAGTCGACGGGCTGGACCAACGGCCGCAACGTCGAGCGCATGCTGGACTTCCTGTGGACCCAGGGCCACATCACGGTGGCGTCCCGGCAGGGCCGCACCCGCCACTGGGACCTGACGGAGCGCTGGCTCCCCGACTGGGCGCAGGCGGAGCGGCTCTCCCAGGAGGAGGCGGTGGCCCGGGCCGCCGAGTACGCCCTGCGCGCCCTCGGCGTGGCCCGCGTCCCCGACATCGAACGCCACTTCACCCGCGCCCGCTACCCGGGCCTGGCCGACGCGCTCTCCGCCCTGCTCCACGCGGGCCGCGTCGTACAGGTGGAGGTCGAGGGCGGCGACGAGGTCTGGTACGCGCACACCGACGCGCTCGCCCTCCTCGAACGCGGCGCCTGGCAGCCGCACACCACGCTGCTGTCCCCGTTCGACAACCTCATCTGCGACCGCGAACGCACCCAGCGCCTCTGGGGCTTCGCGTTCCGCACGGAGATGTACGTCCCCAAGGCCAAGCGGCAGTACGGCCACTACATCATGCCGATCCTGCACGAGGAGCGGCTGATCGGGCGGCTCGTCCCGCGCATGGACAGGCGGCGCGGCGTGCTGGAGATCGAGGGTGTCTTCCCTGAGGACGGCACCACCACCGGCCAGGGCACCGTCCGGGCCGTCACGGAGGCGATCACCGGCCTGGCCGCGTTCGCCGGTGCCCGCGAGATCGTCTACGGCGAGAGGGTGGCGACGCCATGGCGGGCCGCCCGCTGACGCTGTTCCGGTCCCTGACCGGCGCTTGATCGGCGTGGCCAGGAGGGCTAGCCTGATCGCCGTTCTGGCGAAAGGCGGGGCCGGGCGATCGTGTCACGCGGGAGGAGCCCCGGCCACGACGAGCTGTCCGGCCATGCCGCCATCGAGTTCGGGGGCGAGTGAAGATGAGTGCGGAAGAGGACTTCAAGCGGGTCGGCGACGAGCTGGCCGATCTGGGGGTGCGGATCTCCAGGATGATGGGGAGTCCCGCGCTCAAGGATCAGGCGGGGAAGGTGTTCGCGAGCCTGCAGCGTGACGGTGCGATGGTGTTCCGGCTGGTGAGGGATACTCCCGAGCACGCGGCCGCGCTCCAGCTGGCCGGGGCGTCATTGTTCGACCCCTCGGGGCAGGGCAGGGTGATGAAGGACTGGGTGGTCGTGCCCCACTCCTCGGCCGAGACCTGGACCGACCTGGCCGAGGCCGCCCTCAGCCGCCCGCGCTGATCAGCACGCCCATGCCGTCGGGGCGTTCGCCGTTCAGGGGCGTTCGCCGCTGTGTGCTGCCGGGTCGTCGCTCCTGGCCCGGGCCGACTTGAGGTTGGCCTTCTTCATCTTGTTGCCGCACGTCGCCATCGAGCACCACCGCCGCCGCCCGCCACGGCTGGCATCCACGAAGAGCCCCCCGCAGGTGGCCTGCTCGCACCGCTTGATCACACCGTCCCCCTGCCCTCCGAGCGTCGCGATGGCGTCGAGCGCGACGACGGCGAGTGCGGCCCGTGCCGGGTCGGTGTCCGGGAGCCGCCACCGCGCCCGCCCGCCGTCGAGGACGAGCCGGGCCCGGTGACGCAGGCTCCACCGGTTGAGCAGTGCCTCGTCGGAGGGATCCGGCACGCCCCCGCCCGCGATGGCGGTGCCGGCCCGGTGGATGGCTTCGCGCAGGTCGCGGGCCTCCCGGAGGAGGGCTTCGGAGACCGGCAGGCCGGGCTCGCCGAGCGCGTTGGCGCTCAGCCAGGCGCCCAGCCGTTCCGGGGTGGGGATGCGTTCCACCGGATCGCCGCGCCGCTCGGAGAGCGTGGCGACGAAGCGGAACGCCAGGATCTCGTTGCCCAGCCGGAAGCCCTCCGCGCCGCGCGGAGCAGCGTCCATGGCAGCAGGTGAACCGGTCATGATGGTTCATCTTACGGGAAGCGCAGGGTCGCACGGGCAGGTTGACATGACCTCGGCGAACCGTTTAAACAGGTTCATGTGAACCACTCCAACCGCATCACGGGCTTCGGTACCGTGACCGGCGTCCCCTGGCTGCCCGAAGGCTTCGCGGACGTCTTCGACAGCACTCTGGTCCGCGTCGGCGACGTCCGGCTGCACACGGTGCAGGGCGGTGCCGGACACCCCCTGCTCCTGGTCGGCGGCTGGCCGCAGAACTGGTACGTGTGGCGCCACGTCATGCCCCGCCTGGCCGGGCACTTCCGCGTCATCGCGGCGGACCCGCGCGGCGTCGGCCGCTCCGACAAGCCCCACGGCGGCTACGACACCGCCACCGTGGCCGCCGAACTCGTCGCCCTCATGCGCACGCTGGGCCACGACCGCTTCACCATGGCCGGCCACGACGTGGGCATGTGGATCGGCTACGCCCTCGCGGCGGACCACCCGGCGGCCGTCGACCGCCTCGTCCTGATCGACGCCACCATCCCCGGCCTCGCGCCCGACATCCCGATCTTCGGCCCTGAGGCGCAGAACGACCTGTTGTGGCACTTCTCGTTCAACCGGCGGCGTTCCGTCAACGAGCTGCTGGTCCGGGGCCGGGAGCACATCTACTACGGCGACCAGTTCCAGCTCAAGGCCGCCCGCCCGCTCCCCGCCGAGGCCGTCGCCTTCTACGTCGAGAGCATCGCCCGCGACCCGGAAGCGCTGCGCGCCAGCTTCGACTACTACCGGGCCACGGACGACAACATCGCCCAGAACCACCGCCGCAGGCAGCGCCCGCTCACGCTGCCGGTCCTCGGCGTCTCCGGAGACCGCGGCCAGGGCGAACGCCTCGGCGCTCTGCTCGCCCCCGTGACCGAACGGCTGAGCACCGCCGTACTGCCCGGTTGCGGCCACTACGTCCCCGAGGAGAGCCCAGACGCCCTCCTCGGCCACCTCCTGCCCTTCCTCCGTGAAGCGGCGGATGGGGCGGCCGTTACGGGTGAGCCGCAGGGGCAGTTGGGCCGGTTTTGACGCCGGGGCGGGATGGGACCTCCCGGCCGCGGGGCAGCCCGACAGGTGACTGCAAGGCGACGGCTCTCCGTGGGGAGCGGCGGTCGCGAAGAAGCAGGAATCGGGGGTACCCGCGATGCGGACCACCATCACCAAGCTCGCCATCGCCGGCGCCGCAGGCGCGACGGGCCTGCTCGGCGCGGCGACCACCGCGCAGGCCGACGTGGCCACGGGGCAAGTACGGACCCAGGCCGACGTGGTCGCCGGGCCGGTGCGGGTCCAGGCCGTCCAGCCGATGCCGGAGGACGACGACCTGCGCGTGGCCGATCCCGAGGGCGCGCCCGTGCGTGCCGGCCCCGGCCCCGCCTACGAAGTCGTCGGCCGCATGGACTACGGCGAGCCGGTGCAGTACGACGAGACGACCGGCTACGTCGAGATGACCGAGGAGGAGGCGACCCAGATCGCCGAGCTGATGGCCGGCGAGGACATCCCCGCCGCCATGCCGACGGTCGAAGAGGCCGCCGAGATGGCGGCTGCTGCCGAGGCCGAGGCCGCGGCTGCCGAGATGGCGGCCGGCCAGATGGCAACCGGCGACATGCCGTCCGCGGAGATGCCTACCGGTGAGATGCCCGCCGGTCAGATGCCGTCCAGTGACATGCCGTCCGGTGAGATGGCGACCGGTGACAACACCTCCGGCGACTCGGCCGCGCATGACGTGTACAGCGAGATGACCGCCGACGAGCCGGCCGCCTCGACGGCCGTCCCCGCCCAGGCGGCGACGACCACCTACCCGGCCGCGTACGTCATCCAGCAGATCGCGAACGCGATCGGCCCGAGCACCTCGGAAAGCGCCTGGCTGAACGTGGACGACGGCTACGTCTGGCTGGGCGACGTGGAGCCCGGCTGACCTCAGGGCGGCCGTCCAAAAGGACCGCCGGAGGAGGTCAGCCCAGGTCAGGCCGGATCGGCCGCACGGAGTCGCGGACGATGATGTGCGTGCCGAGCAGCACGTGCTGGGCCGGCGCCGCCTTGTCCTGGCCGCGTTCGAGCGCCAGGCGCACGGCGGTGCGGCCCAGCTCCTCGTGCGGCACGTGCACGGTGGTGAGGTCGATGTCGGCGGCCGGCGGCAGGTCGTCGAACCCGACCATGGAGACGTCGTCGGGCACCCGCAGCCCGTGCTCGCGCAGGGCCTGGCGGGCGCCGGCGGCGATGAGGTCGTTGCCGGCGAAGACGGCGGTGAAGTCGGGCGGCCCGGCCGCGAGCCGTTCGCGGATCATGCGGTAGCCCTCACTGCGCTCCATCGTGCCGTCGGCCTCCAGGCCGGGGTCGTGGGGGACGCGGTGGTCGGCGAGCGCGTTGCGGTAGCCGGTGATGCGGCTGTCGGAGGTGGTGTAGCCCTCGTGCCGGCCGAGGAACAGGATGCGCCGGTGCCCCGCCGAGAGCAGGTGGCTGGTGATGGCGTAGGCGCCGCCGGTGTTGTCGTACTCGACGACGAGGGCGGGCACGTCGGGGCCCAGCGTGGGCCGGCCGCACAGGACGAGCTGCGAGCCGGCCGCCGCCAGCGCGCGGGCGTAGTCGGCCATGCGTTCGCGGTAGGCGTCGTTGTTGACGACGTTGCCGACGAGGATCACGCACTCGGCGTGCTCCTGCCGCATGAGCTGCACGGTGGCCAGCTCGCGCTCCGGGTCGCCGCCGGTGGTGCCGACGATGCACAGCTTGCCCTCAAGTGCGGCCTGCGCCTGCACCCCCTGGGCGACGTGGGCGTAGTGGGGGGAGACGACCGAGTTGACGATGATGGCGACGCTGCGGCTGCTGGCGCCGGCGAGGTTGCGGGCGTTGGCGTTGGCGACGTAGTCGAGCTCGCGGACCGCCTTCATGACCTTGCTGCGGGTGGCCGGGGCGCTGGGGTAGGAGCCGGACAGGATGCGGGAGACGGTGGCCACGGACACGCCCGCGTGCGCGGCCACGTCGCGGATCGTCGTCGGCCGCCGCTCTCCGCCTTCGGACGCCGCTCGCCGGACCATGCCACCTCCCGGTGAAACACGTGGGTAAACCGCTTACATGGAATGTTTCCGCCCGGCTGTCATGGTGTCAAATCACCGTGCGAGTAAAACGCTTACCGCGACCTCGCCCCCACCGTCTCCATTTTCCCGGCATAGTGGCCTAGTATCCGCTTTATGTCGATGCACCCTCGTGAACACTGGGAGGCCGCGGCGGACCACCTGCTGGCCGCCGTGCTGCCGTACGCGACCGACGGTTTCGCCCAGTACCGCCTGCCCGGCAGAGCGAGCAGGTCGGGGCCGGTGAGCGACGGTCTCGAAGGGTACGCGCGCACGTTCCTGCTGGCCGCGTTCAGGATCGCGGGGGCGGGCGGCGACGTGCCGCCCGGGCTGCTGGAGCGGTACGCGAGCGGCCTGAACGCCGGCACCGACCCGGCGCACCCGTACGCGTGGCCGGCGCTGACCGACATGTCGCAGCAGCTCGTCGAGGCGGCCTCGATCGCGCTGGCGCTGCACGAGACGCGGCCGTGGCTGTTCGACCGGCTCTCGCCCGGGCAGCAGGAGCGGGTGGTGGAGTGGCTGGCCGGGTTCGTGGGGCGGCGCACGCCGGAGAACAACTGGGTGCTGTTCCGGGTGATCGTCGAACAGTTCCTGGCCGGGGTGGGCGGGCCGTACGAACCGGGCGAGATCAGCGGCGGGCTGGAGCGCATCGAGGAGTGGTACGCCGGCGACGGCTGGTACTCCGACGGCAAGGGCAAGAACTTCGACTACTACTGCGGCTGGGCGCTGCACCTGTACCCGTCGCTGTGGGCCAGGATGAGCGGCGACACGGCCAGGCAGGAGCTGTACGCCGGCCGGTTGCACCGCTTCCTGGAGCAGTACCAGCACTTCTTCGCCGCCGACGGCGGGCCCGTGCACCAGGGGCGCTCGCTGACGTACCGGTTCGCGACGGTGGCGCCGCTGTGGCTGGGCGCGCTCACCGGCGCCTCGCCGCTGCCGCCCGGCCGCACCCGGCGCATCGCCGGGCGGGTGCTGCGCCACTTCGCCGAGCGCGGCGCGCCGGACGAGCGCGGGCTGCTCTCCCTCGGCTGGTACGGCCCGTTCCCGTCCATCGCGCAGTCGTACTCGGGGCCGGCGTCGCCGTACTGGGCGAGCAAGGCGTTCCTCGGCCTGCTGCTCCCGCCCGAGCACCCCGTCTGGACGGCACCCGAGGAGCCCGCGCCCGTCGAGCTGGCCGACCGGTCGCTGGCCATGCCCGCCCCCGGCTGGCTGCTGCGCTCCACCAGCGCGGACGGCGTCGTACGCCTGATCAACCACGGCAGCGACCGCGACCGCGTCCAGCCCCCGGACGGCGCCCCCGACCCGTACTACACCAAGCTCGCCTACAGCAGCCACACGGGCCCCGAGGTGGGGGAGCGGGCGCAGGGCGTGGACAACCACGTGGCCGTCGTCGCACCCGACGGCACCGTCTCGCTGCGCCGCTTCATCGAACCGCTCGCCGTCTCCGACGGCTTCGCCGCCTCGGCCTACCAGGACGGTCCCGTACGCGTGGTGACCGCCTCCGTCGTGGACGGCGCCGCGGAGATCAGGATCCACCGCGTCACGGCGCCGGCCGGGCACCAGGTACGGGACGGCGGCCACGCCCTCGCCGCCCCGGCCGCGCCCGCGCTCCGGCAGCAGGACGGCCTGGCGCTCGCCGCCCGCCCGGACGGGCTGACCAGCGCCGTGCGCTCGCTGCATGGCTTCACGGGCACGGGGCTGGTCACCGCGACGGGTGCCAACGCCTTCGGGCTCCACTCCGCCACCCCGTACGCGTTCGCGGCGTCCCACCCGGGCGGCACCGCGCTCTACGTCAGCCTGGTCTGGCTGGCCGGGGCGGAGCAGGACCCGCCCGCGCCCGCAGTCCGCGTCGAGCCCGGTGACGTGGTCGTGCTGCCCCTTCCGGGGGGAGGGACGGTGGCGGTCGACATGGGCGCGGACGTGCCGGCGGCACACCCGAGCTGAGCGGCCTGTCCCCCGATACTTCCCACGTCGTCATCAGGAACGTGTCTGCTCCACCGGTCGTACCCGCAAGTCCCTTCTCAGGCATGACGACCGCGGCCGGCCCGCCACGAAACGCTGTCGGGCATGAACGTGAGAGCGAACCGCCGGACGAGTTTCGCCGACTGGGCCGGCGAACATGCTGTGGCCCTGGAATCCCTGGACTTCCAGCGAGCCGTGGACGATCTCGAACCCCTGCGGGACCTCGTCGGCGGCGCGCGGGTCGTGGCGCTCGGCGAGAGCTCCCACCACATCCGGGAGTTCTACCAGGTACGCCACCGCATCCTGCGATTCCTGGTCGAACGGTGCGGTTTCGAGGTGTACGCCCTGGAAGCCCCGTTCACCCAGGGCCAGGTCCTGGACGACTGGGTACGCGGCGGCCCCGGCACCGTGGAGCAGGTCGCGGCGGACGGCATCGCCCTGTCGCTGGGCCGGTGCCGGGAAATGCACGAGGTGCTGGCCTGGATGAGGGAGCGTAACCACGCCGCCGCGCAGCCGCCGCTGCGCTGCCTGGGCACCGACCTGCCCGGGGCCGCGGCCTCGCCTCTGCCCGCGCTGGAGGAGGTGGCCGGTTACGTACGCTGGGCCGCCCCGGAGGCGCTTCCCGCGCTCGAACAGGCGGCCGGCGTGGCGCGGCGCTTCGACGACCCCGTGATCTTCACGGCGCTCGGCCGCTACCAGAACCTCGGCCCCGGCGAGCAGGACCTGCTCACCAGTGCGCTGAGCCGGCTGATGGCGCACCTGCAGCGCCTGACCCTCGTCCAGCACGCCCACGGTTACGGGGCCGAGCACGACACGGCCATGTGGCACCTGCGCGGCGCCTGGTACCTCGACCACCTCCATCGCGCCAACGTCCAGGAGGGCTTCGAGTCCGCCTCCACGTTCCGGGACGTCTACATGGCCGAGTCCGTACTGCGCCTCCTGGAGGGCGGCGCGCGCGTGGTGCTGGCCGCACACAACTGGCACATCCAGCGCACGCCGGCGGCCGACAGCCAGGGGAACCTGCTCATGCCGACGGGCGTCCACCTCGCGGCCGCCCTGGGCGACGACTACCGGGCCATCGGCATCACGTCGAGCCTGGGCCGTACCACCACGCTCGGCGACCCGACCCCGGAACGGCCCCAGGGCGCCTGGTACGACGCGCCGCTGCCCCCGCCCGTCGAGGGCAGCATCGAGTCGGCGTTCCCGACGGATCGGCTGTGGACGCTCGCCGATCTGCGCGCGGCCCGTCCGCAGATCGACGATGCGGCTTCCTTCCAGCATTCGCGCATGGCGGACTACTTCCTGGACATGCCGGTGTTCGATGCGTTCGACGCCATCGCGCACGTGTCGCGGTCCAGCGGCACCGATCACGTGTTGAGGCGCGCCGAGGGGTGAGGCCGTGCGCGCAGCCTCCGTGTGCGAGGGCTGCTGAGGTTGGTGGGGGTGGGACGAACTTGCCAAGGCGGCGATCAGGACGTTGGGTCGGGCCGATCAGGACGTTGGGTCGCGCCGATCAGTACGTTGGTTCGTCTCGACCAGCCCGTCGGGTCGCGTAGACCAGCCCGTCGGGTCACGTAGACCAGTTCGTCGGGTCGCCGATCAGCACTCGGGTCGCGCCGATCAGCGGCATGGGTCGGCCCGCATCAGCGCGGTTGTGCGCCCGCCACCCGCCACCCGCCACCCGCCGCCCGCCGCCCGCCGCTCGCCGCTCGCCATGAGCCGCTCGCCATGAGCCGCTCGCCACCAGCCGCTCGGCCGCCGGTGTGGCGCAGGCTGCGGGACCACCCGGAGGACCTGCGCCTGACCGCCGGCCTCGTGCCCGCCGACAGAGCGGACCGAACCAGATCGTCGCGGTGGAGCAGCGAGGCGGTGAGGCGGCGGAGCGGTGAGGCGGTGGGAGCAGCGGGGCGGTGGAGCGGTGAGGCGGTGGAGCAGCGGGGCGGTGGAGCGGTGAGGCGGTGGAGCGGTGGAGCAGTAGGGCGGTGGAACGGTGGAGCAGCGGGGCGGAGGAGTGGCGGGGCGGTGTGGGGGCGGGGCGGAGGGGGCCGTCAGCTCACGGCGAAGAGCAAGGCGGCGTTGATCAGCATGACCACGGCGGTCGCGAAGTGGATGCCGAGGGCCACCGCCTTCGTCCCCCCATGCCGCAGCACGATCACCGTGTCGCCCAACGGCGCCAGGGCGACGACCAGCATGAACCAGGCTTCGGCCGTAGGTCCGGCGAAGGCCAGCAGGGCTAGGCCGAGCACGCCGTAGGTGCCGTCGCGCACCCCCTTGATCGTGAGGTAGGCCGGATCGCCGTCCTCCTTGGCCGGGACACCGTAGCCGGCGGCTGACGGGCGCGGTACGAGCAGGAAGCGGGCGCCGATGTACAGCACCATCAGGTTGAGGGCGATGGCCAGGCCGTAGGCAAGGTAAGTAAGCATGTCCGTTCCTTGAATCTAGCGGTGCTAGGAATGCGAGCAACGCTAGCACTAGCGGTGGCAGAAGTTCTAGCGGTGCTAGATTTGAGTGCATGTCGAAACAGACGCGCATGGAGCGCGTGCGTGCCGAGCGGGAGAAGCTGATCATCGCGGCGGCCAGGGAGCTGGCCGAGGCCGAGGGGTGGGAGGCGGTGACGACCCGGCGGCTGGCCGAGCGGGTCGAATACAGCCAGCCGGTGCTCTACAGCCACTTCAAGGGCAAGGACGCGATCGTGGCGGCCGTGGCGGTGGAGGGGTTCGCCGACATGGCCGGGGAACTGCGCGCTGCCCGTACGGAGGCGGTGGACGCGGCCGGTGCGCTGGCGGGGGTCGCGCAGGCGTACACGTCGTTCGCGGGCTGGCGGCCGGCGCTCTACGACGCGATGTTCCACCAGAGGGTGGACCTGCCGTTCGCCGATCCTGAAGCGCCGCGTGAACTGTGGGCGGCGTACGGCGAGCTGGAGGAGGCCGTGCGGCCGTTCGCGGATGAGGAGGAGGAGCTGGGGTTGCTGGTGGAGACGTTCTGGGCCGCGCTGCACGGGCTGGCCACGCTCATGCGCGCGGGCCGGCTGCCCAGCGACGGTCATGACAGGAGGCTCGCCCTGCTCCTGTCCCGCTTCACCGCCAAGTATCCCTAGAAGAGCGGGGATCGGCTCCGCCAAGGCCGGCTGTGCTGGAGTCGGCGGGCATGAGGGACGCATCCCGCCGCTCACTGCGGGTGGGGGTTCGTGGCGGTGGGGCGCGTGCTGGGGCACATGCTGCGGGCGGGAGACCGTGGTGGTGGATGCGCCTGCTCGTGCCCAGGTGGATCGGGCGTGCAGGGTCGGCTCGGGCCCGGTCACGTGAGTGGGTGTGAGGGGTCGGCTCGGGTGCGGTCACGTGAGTGGGTGTGCAGGGTTGGCTCAGGTCCGGTTGCGTGAGTGGGTGTGCAGGGTTGGCTCGGGCCCGGTTGCGTGAGTGGGTGTGCAGGGTTGGCTCAGGTCCGGTTGCGTGAGTGGGTGTGCAGGGTTGGCTCAGGTCCGGTTGCGTGAGTGGGTGTGCGGGGTCGGCTCAGGTCCGGTTGCGTGAGTGGGTGGGCACGGTCGCTCAGGGCTGGCCGCGGGAGAGGGCGTGCAGGGTGTTGGCGGTGAAGTCGTCGAGAGGGTAGAAGAGCTCGATCGCCAGCTCGGCCAGCGTCACATCCGCCGGAGCGCCGAACGTGGCCATGGTGCTGAACATCGCCAGCTCCCCGAACGGGCTGCGAATCCTCAGCGGCACCTGGATCGGGCTCGGCCGGTGCCCGGAGGCCGGGTCATGGCGGGGTTCCTCGCCGCTCGATGGGAGAGGGTAGCGGGACACCTCCTCGTGGAGCCGCTGGAGCTCGGTGTCTCCGGTGGCGTTGACCTGGCGTGACAGCCGTTCGAGGAAGAGGGTTCGCACCTCCTCCAGGTTGGCCAGCCGCGCCGCCAGCCCGTCGGGGTGCAGGGCCAGCCGGAACACGTTCGGCCGCGGCTGCAGCAGGTGCGGCGGGATGCCGTCCATCAGGACGCCCATGGCGCGGTTGCCCTGCAGCACGTTCCAGACCCGGTCCACCACGACGGCGGGGTACGGCTCGTGCGCCGCCAGCATGGTGTCCAGCGCGGACCGGATCGAGGCCATGTAACCGTCGTCCAGGCTGCTCTCCCGGTAGGCGGGGGCGTAGTCGGCGGCCAGGAGCAGCGTGTTGCGCTCGCGCAGGGGCACGTCGAGTGCGGCCGACAGGCGTAGCAACATCGTGCGGCTCGGACGGGCGCGGCCGTTTTCCATGTACGACAGGTGCCGCGCCGAGGTGTCGGCCAGGTTGGCGAGATCGAGCTGGCTGAGCCGGCGGCGCTGCCGCCACTCCCGCAGCAAGGCGCCCACCCGAGACGGTTGTTCCGCGTCCATGCCGAGGAGGATAGGACACGGGCAGGTGGGCGGCGCCATGACCTCGGAGGTTATTGAGCACATGACCGGCGCGGTGCCATGGTCTTGTCCGGACAGGAACCATTCAGGCGAAGGAGACCTCGGATGAGCACCCCGACCGGGACCGCCCGGCACCCGCAAGCCGACACCACGGGCCCGCTGCGCACGATCCTGCGGATCGACGGGTGGAGCACCGCCGTCTTCGGCGTGGTGATGCTCGCGGCCGCGCAGCCTCTCAGCGGGCCGCTCGGCCTGCCGACCGCGTGGTCCATCCCGTTCGGCGTGGCCATGCTGGGCGGGGCCGCGGCGCTCGGTCTCATCGCCGGCCATCCGCGGATCCCCGCCCGCTACGTGGCGTTCGTCGTGGCGGGGAACGCGCTGTCGTGCGTGGCGCTGCTGGTCCTGGCGTTCACGGAGGTGATCCCGCTGACCGGGCTGGGGGTCGCGTTCATGCTGGCCGGGGCGTTGGTGGTGGCCGTCTATGCCGGGCTGGAGCTCGCCGGGCTCCGGCGGTTGAAGGCCGGATGACGCTGGATGACACTGGACGATGCTGGATGACGCTGGATGACGCTGGATGACGCTGGATGACGAGGTGAACGGCTGGGGTGGCCGGAGGGACATGATCGGTATACGTTCGGGCGATACCGGTCCTCCTCCTCCGAAGGGGCGCGTACCGTGCGATTACGGTTTCTGGCCGCGCTGACGGCCATGCTGGCTCTCGTCCTGCCCGCTCCGCCGGCCACCGCCGCAGCAGCCCGGGACGACCTGCTGGAACGGCTCAGGGCCATCCCGGGACTGACCGTCGTGTCGGAGACCCAGCCGTCCGGCTACCGGTTCTTCGTCCTGTCCCTCACGCAGCCCGCCGACCACCGGAACCCCGGCAAGGGCACCTTCCAGCAGCGCTTCACCCTGCTCCACCGCTCGGAACAGGCGCCCGTCGTGCTCGCCACCGGCGGCTACGGGCTCCCGGTGAACCCGTCCGCCTCGCGTACCGAGCCGACCCGCCTGATCGACGGCAACCAGGTCTCCGTCGAGCACCGCTTCTTCCGCTCCTCGCGCCCGTCCCCGGCCGACTGGGACGACCTGACCATCTGGCAGGAGGCGACCGACGAGCACCGGATCGTACAGGCGCTCAAGACGATCTACTCGGGGAAGTGGATCCAGACGGGGGTGAGCAAGGGCGGGATGACCTCCGTCTATCACCGCCGCTTCTACCCGGGCGACGTGGACGCGGTGGTGGCCTACGTCGCGCCCAACGATCCGATCAACCCGCTCGACCACGCCTACGACCGGTTCTTCGCTCGGGTCGGCACCGAGGCGTGCCGTACCGCGCTGGAGAACGTGCAGCGCGAGGCGCTCGAGCGGCGCGAGCGGATGGTGGCGATGCTGGAGGCGGACGCCGCCCGCAACGGCTACACCTTCGCCAGGACGCTGGGCAGCGCCGACCGGTCGTTCGAGATGACGGTCCTGGACACGGCGTGGGCGTTCTGGCAGTACCTCTCGGTGAGCGACTGCCCGTCCGTGCCGCCCGCGACCGCGACGGACGAGGAGCTGTACGCCTGGATCGACAACGTCGCCTCCTTCTCCTTCTACACCGACCAGGGCATGGAGTACTACGCGCCGTACTACTACCAGGCGGCCACCCAGCTCGGCTGGCCCGACCTCGCCTTCCGGCACCTGCGCGGGCTGATCCGGTACCGCGGGCTCTACCAGCCGAACTCGGTGCTCCCCGCCGAGCTGCGCTCGCGGCACGATCCGTGGCCGATGCTGGACGTGGACCACTGGGTGCGTACGCGCTCGGAGCGCATGTTGTTCATCTACGGCGAGAACGACCCGTGGAGTGCCGAGAAGTTCACCCCGAGCCGGCGTGACTCCTACCTGTACGTCGCGCCGGGCGCCAACCACGGAGCGTCCATCGCGTTGCTGCCCGAGGAGGAACGGGCGGCGGCGACGGCCACGTTGCTGCGCTGGGCGGACGTGTCACCGGCCCGGCGGGCCCCGGAAAGGGCGTCACCCCTTCCGGACGATCCGATGCTCCCCGATCGGCACACCCGCTGACCGGACCTCGGGTGTATGAGCGCTTTGCCGGCTGAGCGCGGGCGTCAGGGCGCCATGCCGGCTGAGCGCGGTGATCAGGGCAGGGCGCCACGCCGGTCGCGCGGGTCACGGGTTCTTTCGGAATCCGTGACCCGCGCCCACCGATCATGAACTTCAGCCCAGAACGGTGGCCGCCGCCCCCCAGGACTTCAGCCGCTCCCGCACCTCATCCCGCACCGGCAACGCCAGCGCCTCCTCATACGCCCGTTCCAGCAACGCCCCGATCCCCACCCGTTCCCCCGTCTCGGCCGACCGGACGGCCGCCTCGACCATCGCCAGGCTCCGCAGGTTGCCCTTGATCGCCCCATCCGGCTCCACGCCGGTCCGCACGGCGGCCACGAACTCGGCGAGCGCCCCGGCGATCTGCTCGTGCACAGCAGGCGCCACCTCCTCCACCAGCCCGCCGACGCTGGACGTGACGCACCGCTCCCCGTCCCACGTCGCGGTGCCGCCCGCGCCGACGGCCCGCCACTCGCCGTTCCAGGACGTGTCCCTGCCCTCCGCGCACCAGCTCCCGGTGAACACGTACCGGGTCCCGCCGGAGAACAGGAAGGTGGCGGTGGCGCAGGCGTCACCCCGGTACCAGCTCCAGGCGGGGTTCCAGCTCTCGCACACGACCGAGACCGGCTCCTCCGCGAGCAGGTGGCGGGCGGCGTCGAAGGCGTGGATGGCCATGTCCACCAGCAGCGGTTGCGGCATCTCGTCGCGGAACCCGCCGAAGTGCGGGGCGCGGAAGAAGTCGGTGGTGAGCAGGCAGGGCGTGCCGAGTCCGGCGATCCGCTCCCGGAAGGCGGCCAGGGCGGCGAAGTACCGGCGCGACTGGCTGATCATCAGCAGCCGGCCGGTGGCCTCGGCCGCCGCGGCCTGGACGAGCGCCTCGGCCAGGGTCGGCGCGGCCGGTTTCTCGCACAGGACGGGCACCCCGGCGAACAGCGCCTCGATGTTCACCGCGCTGTGCGCCGCGGGGACGGTGACGTTCACGACGGCGTCGGGCCGGGTCGCCACAAGCAACTCGCCCAGCGAGCCGGCCACCGCGATCGAGCCACCGCCCGAGCCGCCCGAGCCGCCCGAGCCGCCGCGCAAGCCACCCGAGCCACCCGAGCCGCCGCCGGAGCCGCCCGAGCCGCCCGAGCCGAAGACCTCAAGAACGGCCGCCTCCGCCCGGGCCACGTCGAGATCGGCCACCCCCACCAGCTCGACGTCCTCGGCGGCGCCCAGCGTCCGCAGCCAGGCCACCCCCATGGACCCCGCCCCCACCTGCACGACCCGAAGCGGCCGCCCGCTCACTGAGAGCCCTCCTTGTTGTGCATCGCCCCCCGATACCCGTGCCCGTCGAAGAACTCCCCCATCTCGTACCGCAGCAAGGTAGGCATCTCCCGCCGCCCCGGATCCCCGGCCGCCCACTCCACCCCGTTGGCGATGACCTGCAACACGTCCGGATGGTGGTAAACGGGATAATCCTGATCACCGGGACTGAAGTAGAAGATCTTCCCGTTGCCCCGCCGGAACGTGCACCCGCTCCGGAACACCTCCCCACCGGTGAAGGAGCTGATGAAGATCAGCTCGTCGGGCGTCGGGATGTCGAACTGCTCGCCGTACATCTCCTGGGCGGGAATCACGATCGGATGCGGGATGCCGCGAGCGATGGGATGCGTCGGGTTCACCGTCCAGACCAGCTCGCGATCGTTCTGGCTGCGCCAGCGCAAGGTGCACGTGGTCCCCATCAGCTTGGTGAAGATCTTCGACCAGTGCCCGGAGTGCAGCACCAGCAGCCCCATGCCCGACAGCACGTGCCGGTGCACGCGTTCCACCACCTCGTCCGCCACCTCTCCGTGGGCGGCGTGGCCCCACCAGGTGAGCACGTCGGTGTTCGCGAGCGTCTCCTCCGTCAGGCCGTGCTCGGGTTCGTCGAGGGTGGCGGTCCGTACGGTGGCCCGCTCGCCCAGCCGGGCCTCGATGCCGCGCCGGATGGCGTTGTGCATGCCGTCCGGGTAGATCTCGGCGACCTCGGGCTCGGCCTGTTCGTGGCGGTTCTCGCCCCACACCAGGACTCGGATCGTCATGTTCGGGGATCTCCTTACTTGACGGCGCCGGCTACGGCGCCTGCCGCGATGTAACGCTGCGCGAAGATCAGGAGCAGGGCGGCGGGGACGGACGCGAGCACCGCCGTGGCCATCACCGTGTCCCAGTCCTGCGTGTTCGCGCTGATGTAGTCGTAGATGCCGAGGGTGATGGGCCGTACTTCCGGCGTGCTGGTCAGGGTCAGCGCGAACAGGAAGTCGCTCCACGCCGACAGGAACGTGAACAGGGCGGCGGTCACGATCGCGTTCTTGCTGATCGGTACGACGATCGAGACGAACGCCCGCAACTGCCCGGCCCCGTCCACCATGGCCGCCTCCACGAGCGCCCGCGGGATGGACCCCATGAACGCCCGGATGAGTAGCACCGCGAACGGGATGCCCGCGGCGGTGTTGGCGAGGATCAGGCCGAAGACGTTGTTGATCAGGAAGAGGGAGTTGAACAGGGGGTAGAGCGCGTTGGCGATGACCATGGCGGGGATCATCTGCGTGACCAGCAGCACCAGCACGAAGGCGCTCGCCCCGCGGGAGCGGAAGCGCGACAGCCCGTAGGCGGCAGGGGTGGCGATGACCAGGGTCAGCACCACGGTGCCGAGCGCGATGAGCAGGCTGGTGACGAAGTTCTGCCCCTGCTCGGTGATGGCCTTGGCGTACCCGGAGAGTGTCGCGTCGAGCGGGAACCAGTCCCTGGTGGTGGCGCCGGAGCTGGACTGCAGGCTGCTGTTGACCATCCAGTAGACGGGGAAGAGCATCACGGCCAGGAACAGCACGCCCAGCGCGGTCATGGGGAGTCGGCGGACGTTCGGGTTCATTCGGACGGCTCCCGGCGCGAGAGGTACAGGTAGACCAGGGCGAAGGCGAGGGAGACGACGATGAGGACGTTGCTGATCGCGGCGCCCTCGCCGAAGTTGAACTCCACGAACGACTTGTTGTAGGCGTTCGTGGCCAGCGTCTGCGTGGAGTTGGCGGGCCCGCCGCCGGTCAGGCCGAGGATGATGTCGACGACCTTGAGCGTGTAGACGACGCCGAGCACGATGACGACGCTCACCACGGGCCGCAGGTTGGGCCAGGTGATGTGCCGGAACGCCTTCCAGCCGGTCGCGCCGTCCAGCGAGCCCGCCTCGTACAGCTCCCTGGGCACGGCCTGGAGGCCGCTGTAGAGGATCGCGACGTTGAACGGGATGCCGAGCCAGATGTTCACGCCGATCACGCCCACGAGCGCGAGCGTGGGATCGACCAGCCAGGGCACGGCGGAGACGCCGAACAGGCCGAGGAACTGGTTGAGCGCGCCGCTCTCCTGGTCGAGCAGCCATTTCCAGACCGCGCTGGAGGCGATCAGCGGGATCAGCCACGGCAGCAGCAACATCGCGCGCAGGAACCCGCCGAGCGGGAAGTTGCGCCGGAAGAACAGCGCCAGCGCGAGCCCGATCACGAACTGGAAGGTGATCGACCCGATCGTGAACAGCGCGGTGTTCACCAGCGTGGTCGTGAACAGGTAGCTGGACAGGATCGTCACGTAGTTGGCCAGGCCGACCCAGGGCGCCTCGCCGCTGTAGAAGGTCGAGGTCGTGTACTCCTGGAAGCTCATGACGACGTTCTGGACGATCGGGTAGCCGAAGAACATCGCCACGAACACGACCGCGGGCAGGGAGAACAGCCACGGCGTGGCCCGCCGGAGCAGCCGCGTCCACAGGATCGCGCGCCGCTCGCCCGCCGCGACGGAGAGGCTCAGATGGGCTGAGGTCATCAGCGGTGCTCCTTACTGCTCGCCCTGCGCCTGGCGCAGGGCTTCGGCGGGAGCGGCCTTGCCCGTCAGCGCGATCTGCACGGCGTTGTAGATCTTGGTCGCCGCCTTCGGCCAGTCGGGGCCGAGCAGCGCCGTACGCGAGCGCGCGGTCCGCACGGTCGTGACGAACGGGGCGAGCGCCGGGTTCTCCTTCCCGGCCTGCTCGGCGACCTCGGGGTTGGACGGCACGTTCTGCTTGATCCTCGCCGTCTCGAGCTGTTTCTCCGGAGAGACGAGGCATTTCACGAACTGCCCGGCCTTGGCCATCCTGGCCTGGTTCCCGGTGCGCGGCACCGTGAAGACCTCACCGCCGAGCGGGGCGACCGTGGCCTGCGCCGCGTCCCGCTCGGGAATCGTGAACGCCCCCCACTTCACGTCCTGCTGCTCCCGCAGCGCCGGGATCTGCCACGGCCCGTTGACCACCATCGCCGCCTTGCCCGCGATGAACTGGTCGATCACGTCGTCCTGGCTCCAGATGATCGAGCTGCGCGACATCGACCCGTCGTTCTGCAGATCGACGAGGAACCGCAGCGCCTGTTCGGTCGCCGGCGTCGTGATGTCCTGCTCCGTGCCGCCGTTGCCCCACATGAACGGCAGGAACTGCCAGGTGCCCTCGTAGGTGTTGATGGTGCTCATCGCGAAGCCGTAGCGGCCGGGCCCGGTCAGCCTCCTGGCGGCCGCGCGCAGCTCGTCCCAGGTCCTGGGCGGGGTCGTGATGCCGGCCTGCCGGAACAGGTCCTGGTTGTAGAAGATGCTCAGCGTGTTCACGGCGGGGGCGAGCCCGTACAGCTTGCCCGCGTAGGTGCCGGCCTGCACCACGGCCGGCACCATGCCCTCGCCCGTGACGCCGTAGTCGGACAGCGGCGAGAGCGCGCCGGACTCGGCGATCTGCTGCACGTCGGGGTTGTCGAGCATGAGCACGTCAGGCAGCGTGCGGGAGGAGCTCTGCTGGAGCACCTTGGGGATCAGCCCGGGCCCGGCGACATGGCTGATCTCGATGGAGACGCCGGTGCTGCGGGCGCACGAGTGGTAGATCGGGTCCTGGGCCTCGTCGTAGTAGTCCTGGATGGTCAGCGTGTTGGGGGATTCCGTGCCGGAGGCGGCGGCCCCGGCGCACGCGGTGAGCGTGAGAGGGGCGAGTGCCGCCGCCGCGACAGCCACTTTGGGCGCCTTTTTCTGGCGCTTCCGTGCTGTCTCCATGTGAAGACTCCTGTCCCGTTGGCGCGGGTCGCGGAAATCGGCCGTGGAGGGCTGCGAGCAGGGGAGACGGTATTGACGGGCCAGACTGGCACCGATCTGTCAAAGCGCTTAACCGGCGTTTGCTTGTTGTGTATGTTGCGCTGATCCGTCTGTGATGTCAACAACAAGTTAAGCGTTTTGCCGAAGGGGGCGGCGGGATATAGTCGCAGTGCTCCGGTGCTCCTCAGGGAAAGAGCTGGCATCCATGGTCACGATGCGCGACGTCGCCGCACGGGCGAACGTCTCCATCGCCACGGTCTCCTTCGTGCTGAACGGCACCAAGCGGGTCGCGCCGGAGACCCGGGCCAGGATCGAGGCGGCCATCCAGGAGCTCAACTACCGGCGCAACGTCGTGGCCCGCGCCCTGGCCAGCTCGCGCACCCGCATCCTCGCCCTGCTCCATCCCGACCTGGAGTCGCGGGCGAACGCCACGGTGATCCAGTTCGTCATGGGTGCCGCGCACGGCGCCCGCGAGCGCGGCTACGACCTGGTGTTGTGGCCGGTCAACGACGACGAGCAGATGTCGCACCTGCTCGCGGGAGGGCTGGTCGACGGCGCGCTGCTCATGGAGGTGCAGATCCGCGACTCCCGGGTCGAGCGGCTGGTCGCCTCGGGCATCCCGTTCGCCCTGATCGGCCGCACGGAGAACGACGACCTGCCGTACGTCGACATCGACTTCGCCACCACGATCCACGAGGCGGTCGCCCACCTGCGCTCCTACGGCCACGAGCGCATCGCGCTGATCACCGACCGGGCGAGGGGCGGGCCGGGGCCGGGCCGGATCATGCGGGTCGAGTCGGCCTACCGCGAGGCGATCGCCCCGCTCGGCGGGCAGCCCGTGATCATCGCGGTGGACAGCACGTCGGCGGGCGGGCGGGAGGCCGCGCGGGCGCTGTGCGAGGAACATCCCGGGTGCACGGCCGCCATCCTCGTCAACGAGGGCGCCTCGGCGGGGCTGGCCAAGGGGATCAGGGCCGCGGGCCGCGCCATCCCCGGCGACCTGTCCATCATCTCGGCGTCCACCACGCGGGAGCTGGGCGAGATGATCGAGCCCGAGCTGACCGTCATGGCCGCGCCGGCCGCCGAGCTGGCCCGCCTGGCCGTGGACGCCCTCATCGACCAGCTCGAAGGTGTCCCCGACGCGCCGCCGCACACGCTCATCCCGTGCACGCTGGTGCCGGGGGAGTCGGTGGGTCCCGTCACTCGTTCGTGACAAATGACCAGAATGAGTAGACATTTCCTGTTCTCTTCAGTCACACCATGCTCAGCGTTCACACAAGCCCCCCAAGGTGCCCGGGGGCCGCCTGACCGGCGCCCACGAACGTTCGAGAAGGGACTGCACCCGATGCAGCCAACGGCATCACGAAGATTATGGAAGCGAGGGCGGCTGGCCATTGCCGCCACGCTCACCGCGCTGCTCGTCAACACGCTGGTGACGGCGGCGCACGCCGACCCGGAGCAGCAGGAGCGTGGCAGGCCGACCCCGTCGCCGACCCCCACCACCTCCCAGAACCCGCCGGCACTCACCCCCGCCGACGGCTCCTACCTCGAAGGCACGGTCAAGGTCGCGGCGGTCCCGGCGACCGCCGGCGACAGCGTCACGAAGCTCGCCATCGACGACGCCGCGATCGACAACGCCACCCGCACGGTGGGCGTCTCCCAGCTCTCCTTCGACGTCGGCTCGAACTCCACCGAGGCGCAGTACCACAGCTACGTGCTGGTCAACGGCGCCTACAAGGTCGAGATCGGCAACTACGTCAGCCAGCGGGCGACGCTGGACATCCCCAACGAGCACCTCGTCAAGGGCGAGAACACCGTCGAGATCGTCGTCGGCGCCATCCAGTCGTCCTGCGGCACCAACTACGACGACTTCGTGCTGTCTGACGTGGGCCTCCACCTGCTCGGCGAGGTCGCCGACGGCGAGGACAACCCGTACACGTTCTCCTTCGGAGACGGAAGCTGCGGCACGAACACCTCGCTGCTCAAGCGCGCCACGCTCACGTTCTTCACCCTGTCGGACCCACAGGGCACCACCGGCCTCGCCGCGGACGTGGACACCACCAAGCTGGCCAACGGCACGCACGTGCTCAGCGCCACCACCGCGGCGGGCGTCACGGTCAAGCACAACGTGACCGTCAACAACGCCCCGGCGGGCGCGCCACGCCTGATGCCCACGGACGGCACCCTGGTCGCCGGCACCAAGGCCGTCTTCGCGACCGTCCCGGCGGGCGGCTCAGGCGGCGTCAAGAGGCTCACCGTGGACGGCGAGGCGCCCGTCACCAAGGCCACCCTCGGCAACGGCGCCGCGATGCTCGCCTTCGACGTGGGCCCCGACGCGCTGGACGACAAGTACAACAACTTCCTGCTCGTCAACGGCAAGCGCATCGACCTCGGCGGCACGTACGTCAACGCCCGGGCCACCGTCGCCGTGCCGGCCCGCTACCTGACGCCGGGCGACAACACGATCAAGGTCGTCACCGGCGACTACAAGGAGTCCTGCGGCAACGACCGCGACGACTTCACGATCTCCAACCTGGCCCTGACGCTCGACGGCGCCACGGTGACCGCCCAGGGCGTCGAGCCGTCGTACCCGATGGGCGACGGCACCTGTGGCGACAACCAGGCGGCCAGGCCCGAGGCCGAGCTGCGCTACACGATCGACGCCCCCGCCGTGCACCTCGTCGAGACGCTCGGCTCCGGCGAGGCGAAGCTCAGCTTCAACGTCGGCAGCAACTCGATCGAGGCCCGCTACCAGAGCTACCTGCTCGTCAACGGCCAGAAGATCGTCGTGGACGGCGACTTCGTCAGCAAGCGCGTCGACCTGACGATCCCGAACGAGTACCTGGTGCCCGGCTGGAACACGATCGACTTCGTGACCGGCACGTATCCCACGTCGTGCGGCAACAACCGCGACGACTACGCGATCTCGAACTTCGTGCTGACCCCGGCGCAGGGCACGGCCACCGGCCAGATGCTGAAGAGCTCGTACAGCATGGGCGACGGCAACTGCGGTGACTCCGTCAACCCGCTGACCGAGATCGACCTCCAGTTCCTGGTGGACGCCCCGGCCGGCGGCCTGCGCGCCGACCTCGACACCACGGCCGTCAAGGACGGCAAGCACACGCTGGCCGCCGAGTCGAGCACCGGCGAGAGCGCCACCCGCCTGCTCATCACCGACAACTCCGCGCCCAAGGTGTCCAGGAGCGTCCCGGCCGCGGGCGAGAAGATCAAGGCCACGGTCGTGCTGGACGTCAAGCTGGAGGACGCCTCCGGCGTGGTCTCCGGCCCCGACGTCAAGCTCGACGGCCAGGAGATCCAGCCCGGCGCCCAGGTGGGCCCGGGGCTGAAGGCCGGGAAGCACACGCTCTCCGTGACCGGCGCCGACGGGCTCGGCAACACCGCGACGCGCGAGATCGTCTTCGAGTCGGCCGGCATCCCGGACGCGCCCGCCGAGCTGAGCCCGGCGCTGGGCGCCGTGGACGTGTCGGACCCCGCCACCCTCTCGGCCGAGGTGGCCGAGCCGGACGGCGGCCAGGTCACGGCCACGTTCTCGCAGGCCGAGATCCTCACCCCGAACGAGGTGTACCAGGGTACGGCCAAGTCCCTGCCGACCACGCTCCAGGTGCCGGGCGAGAAGAAGGTCAGGACCGGCGGGCTGGACCCCGCCGACGGCCGGACGATCGACGCGCCCGCCGGGCAGGACCTCGTCTACCAGCGCTTCGACGTCCAGGTGAAGGGTCACGCGGACGCGCCCGTTCTGCGCTGGGAGGGCTCGATCGACCCCGAGCGGCTGGCGTCGTTGCGGGTCTGGAACACCAGGGACAAGGCCTGGGACCTGCTGACCAGCTCCCGCGGCGCCCCCGAGGGCAAGACCGCCCTCACGGCCGTCGTGGACCCGAAGTACATCGACCGGCAGAAGGTCCACGTCATGGTGACGGGTGAGGACCCGTTCGCCGACGACATCGAGCCGGGCGACCCCAACGGCTTCGCCGACCCCTCGGCGTACGACTTCTCGATCGTGCACTTCACCGACACGCAGTACATCAGCGAGGGCGCGGTGGAGCAGGAGACGGCCGAGGAGCGCGCGGTGTGGGAGTCCGCCTACGCCGGCATCGTCAACTGGATCAAGGACAACAAGGACCAGCGGAAGATCTCGTACGTCGCGCACACCGGCGACATCATCGAGAACAACATCCGCAAGCCCGCCGACGAGTCCATGCAGCGGCAGATCGTGGGCGAGTTCGAGGTCTCCTCGAAGCAGCAGCGCGTGCTGGACGACGCCGGCATCCCCAACGGCGTCATCGCCGGCAACCACGACAACCAGTCGGGCACCGAGGAGGGCCCCGGCGCCCTCTACAACCAGTACTACGGCCCCTCGCGCTACCAGACGGCCTCGCAGGGCTGGCAGCACGCGGAGTACGGCGGCCCGTGGAAGGAGGGCGACAACCAGAACCACTACGACCTGTTCTCCGCGGGCGGGCTGGACTTCGTGGTGGTCGGCCTGTCGTACGGGGTGACGAGGGACGAGGCCGAATGGGCCGACTCGATCTTCAAGAAGTACCCCAACCGCAACGGCATCCTGCTCTCGCACGACTACATCGTGCCGAGCACGAGCCCTGACGGCCGCGGCGCCGGCTTCTCGGCCCCCGACGGCTCGATGTTGTACAAGACGGTCGTGGAGAAGAACGCGAACGTCTTCCTCATCCTCGCCGGCCACGAGCACGGCGTGGGCACCAACGTCAAGCCGAAGGTGGGCCAGGTCGGCAAGGGCGTCGTCGAGCTGCTGGCGGACTACCAGTTCTACACGGTCTCCGCCGACCGCCTCGGGCTCACCGAGATCGGCGGCTACAACCCGGCCGACCAGCTCCAGTTCGGTGCGAGCTTCCTGCGGATGCTGCAGTTCGACGTCAAGCGCTCCGAGCTGATCGTCGACACCTTCTCGCCGCTGCTCAACGAGTTCGGCGCCACCGAGTACGATCCGCTGCGCCGCTACAACGGCCTGGAGGACAACATGGTGCTGCCGGTCGACCTCACCTCGCGGACGACCACCCTGCAGACCGACTCGCTGGCGATCTACAAGCCCACCCGGGTCATCGGGCGGGACAGGGTCGCCTCGGGCGAGGTGGCCTCGGTGAAGTGGGACAGGCTCAAGGACGACACGGCCTACGCCTGGTTCGTCACGGCCCGCTCCGCCGGCGGCGGCGTGACCGCCTCCGAGCCGAGCGTCTTCGTCACCAAGGACGCGCACGGCCGCCCCGGCAGGTGGGACGCCGACTCGCCCATGCACCGCTGGTTCAACCGCTAGGACGACCCGCCGCCCCGGGCTGCCAGGCCCGGGGCGGCCTCCCCTCTGGAGACCCGACATGCTGCGCTGGCTGCCCGCCCTCGTGTTGCTCGGCGCCCTGCTGCTGCCCGCCCCCGCCGCCGCCGCTCACGACGCGACCACGACCGCCCGCGCCGAGGTGACGGGCACCGGGGTGAACGTGCGGGTGGTGCTGGACCTCGAGTACGACCTGCTGATGAAGTCGGCCTGGCTCTACGCCACCGCCTACGACGCCAAGGAGCGGGCCGAGCAGCTCCGCCAGCTCCGGCTCAACCGCGACGCCGTGGTCACGTACGTCACGGAGCGCTTCGCCGTCGCCTACGACGGCCGGCCGTGCGCCCCCTCCCTGACCGGCGACGCCGACGTGCGCCCGCGCGACAAGAAGAGCTACGCCGTGCTCACCTTCGCCTTCGCCTGCCAGGGCGAGCCCGGGGGCACGCACGCGATCTCCAGCGCGCTGTTCCCCGACGCCGAGACGTTCGTGCACAGCACGGAGACGCTCGTCCGGTACGACGTCGGCGGCGAGCGCGGCTCCGCGGTCCTGGTCGCCGAGAGCCCGACGCTCAAGGTCGGCGAGCGCGCCGAGCCCGGCTCTTCCGGCGGGATCTTCCTGCTCGGCGCCCTGCTCGTGCCCGTCGCGCTCTTCCCCCTGCTCAGGCGGCTACGCCGGTAGGCGCATTTGTCGGGGAATCTCCCGAGGTTGGCGGCGAACACACCCGTTGTGTTCTGCTGATCCTCGGGGGAGGGGCGTGAGCAGACGGTTGGGCCGTTCGTTGCGAACGCGGCTGGCGCTGTGGGCGAGCATCGCGATGCTGCTGCTGAACGTCATCGTCAGCGCCTTCGTGCTGTTCGGCATCCGGAGCGAAGTGGCCGACATCAAGGCGCGGGACGTGGCGGGCAAGGCCGTGCGCGTGCTGCTCATGGTGAAGCGGGACAGGCTGCCCCAGGTGCTGCCGCAGCACGGGCTCGACGGCATCCAGGTCGTGGACCCGAGTGGCCGGCCGGTCGCGTGGACGCCGAACCTGGCCGGCGCGCCACGCCTGACGAGCGAGATCCCGCATCACAGCCAGGCCAACGAGGCCGCCAGGCTCTGCGACCTGCCGCGCTTCCCCGGCCAGTGCAAGCTCGTCATGGTGCTGGTGGCGTACCAGCCGGAGGGGGAGTGGCTGATCTACGCCGTCGACCCGGCCGTGCCCTGGTACGTCGTGCCGCAGGTGATCGCGTTCCAGGTCGCCGTGACGGCCACGCTGGTCACGCTGACCTGGTTCGGCGTCTCCCGCGTCGTGGCCAGGACGTTGCAGCCGGTCAGCAGCATCACCAAGCGGCTGGCGGAGATCAGCGAGGGCGGCGGCGGGATGCGCGTGCCCGTGCCCGAGACCGACGACGAGATCAGGGCCCTGGCCGAGACCAGCAACCGCACGCTGGAGCGGCTGGAGTCGGCGCTGCGGCAGCTGCAGGTGGCGATGGAGCGGCAGCGCCAGTTCGCCGCGGACGCCTCCCACGACCTGCGCAGCCCCATCACCGCGATGCGCGCCCAGGTCGAGGACGCCCTGCTCCACCCCGAGGACACCGACTGGGCGGAGACCGGCGCCGAGGTGCTGACCAGCCTGGAACGGCTGCAGGCGATCGTGGCGGACCTGCTCACGCTGAGCAGGCTGGACGCGGGCGCCCCCGACGAGCGCGAGCCCCTGGACCTGGCCGAGCTGGTGGCCGCCGAGACCGCCAGGCCGCGCTCCAAGCACGTCGTCACCACGCTGCAGACCGGCGTGGTCGTCGACGGCGACCGGCTGCAGCTCGCCCGCCTGCTGACGAACCTCCTCGACAACGCCGAGCGGCACGCCGAGTCGCAGATCATCGTGACCGTGCGGCGGCAGGGCGACGAGGCGGTCCTGGAAGTGGTGGACGACGGCACGGGCATCGCGCCCGAGCACCGCGAGAAGGTCTTCGAGCGCTTCACCCGCCTGGACGCCTCGCGCAGCCGCGACGCCGGAGGCACCGGGCTCGGCCTGCCGATCGCCCGCGAGATCGCCACGGCGCACCTCGGCACGCTGACCATCGAGGACTCCGACACCGGCGCCCGGTTCGTGCTCCGGCTGCCGGTGCAGGAGGCCTGACGGGGGCATGCCCCGTGTGCTGCGACATGACTGACCGGCGGGCGATCGGGGCATGGATCTCCGCACCAGGGTTGCAGGAGCGGAAGGAGATCCACAATGGACCAGCGGGGCCTCGGCGGCAGGGACGTACGCACCGTTGACGGGCCCGGGCCCGTACGCGTTCGTTGCACGCCTCCTGCCGCCGCCGAGCTGTTCGAGATCGCCGTTCTGGACACCACGGGCGGCGACGGCGAGGCGCGCTGGCACACGATCGGCTGGGGCGTGGACCGCGGCCACGCCGACAGCATCGCCGAGGCGTACGTGACGCGCCCCCTGTGCCCCTACGACGAGGCGCAGGTGCGGCACAACGGTCACCTGGTGGGGGTGCACCGCCGGCCCGCGTAGCCTCCCTACGCCCGCTCCGAGGGGTTGACCAGGTTGAGCGCCTCGACCGAGGCGATGGCCTGCTCCACATGGTCGTACACCGTCACGGCACGCCGCGCGCCGGTGATCTCCAGCAGCCGGGCCGGCATCGGCCGCAGCCCGGCCAGGTGCACGCCCACGCCGTGCGCGCGGGCCAGCGTCGCGGCGGCGAGCAGCACGGCCAGGCCGGAGCTGTCCAGGAAGGACAGCTCGCTCATGTCGATGATGAGGTGCTGGTCCAGCCGCTCGCGCTGCTGGTCGATGTAATCCTCCAAGTGGGTGGACGTCGTGGTGTCGACCTCCCCGGCCACGGCGATCAGCGTGGCGCCCGGAAGATGGCGACAGGTGAGGTTCACGGGCACTCCTGGCGGTGGGGGCGGACCGGTGGGTGGGGCGAACGGTTACCGCGGTATGCCTGCCGTTGTCGCAGACTCTATGCCCGTAGATAGATACCTGAAAGACTTTTCGTCATAGGATCTTCATGAAAGGTGATTCATCTGCCTGTCGAGGGCCAGGATCGGGTGAGAGGCGGAGGACGTGAGCACAGCCGACGAACGAGCGTCCAGCTGGACGTTCCTCACCCACCATGCCCGGGTGCTCGTGGAGATCGCCCGCGATCCCGACATCCGGCTGCGCGACATCGCCACCGGCATCGGGATCACCGAGCGCGCGGTGCAGAACATCGTGCGCGACCTGCACGAGGGCGGCTACCTCAACCGCGACAGGGTGGGGCGGCGCAACCGCTACAGCCTCAACCTGGACCAGCACTTCCGCTACCCGACCGAGGCCGGCCTGCCGATCAGCCTGCTGATCGACATGTTCACCCAGCACGACCTGACCGGCGACAGGAAGCCGGACGAGCTCAGTCGCGATCGTCCATGACACCGTACGCGGTCGCCCTGAACAGGAACGAGGCCCACGAACGGTAGGGCCGCCACGAGCCGGCCAGCTTCCTGTACGCCGACGGGGGCACGTCCTCCGGCAGCCCGTACGCCTCGCGCAGGATCGCGAACAGCCGCGGCTCGTCCCCGGGGAACGCGTCGGGCGCGCCCGCGCCGCGGATCAGGATCAGGCCGGCCGAGAACGGCCCCACGCCGGGCAGGGCCCGCAGCTCGGCCAGCGCCTCCTCGGGGGCGAGCGAGCGCAGGTGCTCGGTGGTCAGCAGGCCGTCGAGCGCCGCCCTGGCCAGGCCGCGCACCCACTCCTCCTTCTGCGCGGGCAGCCCGAGCCCGCCCGCGTCGAGCAGCGAGACCGGCGACGGGAAGGCGGTGCACGGCTGCCCGTCCACCTCGACCAGCGCGCCGTACCGCTCGGCGATGCGCTGCTTGATCCGGGAGGCGATGAGCATCGAGGAGCGCTGCACGATCACCGCCCAGCACGCCGCCTCCCACGGGCTCCAGAAGCACACGGGACGCAGGCCGGGGCGCAGCCGCTGCAGGTCGCCGAGCACCGGGTCGGTCTCGCCGAGCTTGGCGAAGCCGGCGCCGTCCACGTCGAGGGAGAGGATGCGCGCCACCTCGCCGCGGATGCCGGGCCCGGCCGGGCGCGTGGTGGTGACCGCCACCCCGCCGGGCGCGCCCGTCACGGTCACGCCGATCGGCCGCCAGTCGGACTCCGCGCAGTACGCGAAGCGCAGCGCCCGGCCGTCGGAGGGCAGCGCGCTCGTGGCCGGCCAGTCCTGGACGAACCGCAGCGAGTCGGCGAAGTCGAACGGGCCCTCGGCGGTCAGCGTGAATCCGTGCGTGGTCATGCGCGTATGGTAGGCGGCCCGTACGACTAGAGCCGGCAGCTGATCTCGATGCCGTCCTCCACCGGGAACGAGACGCTCTGGTAGCCGTTGGCCGGGTCGCGGACGTGGTCGAGGTAGGGCCGGACGCTGTCGAACGTGCTGTCGTCGGCGGCGACCAGGGTGCCGGGGGCGAGCCGGGGCTCCAGCAGGCGCAGCACGGGCAGGTAGAGGTCCTTCCAGCCGTCCAGCAGCACGAAGCCGACCGGCTCCGAGAGGCCGGCGAGGGTGTCGCGGGCGTCGCCCTCCAGCACGGTGATCACGTCGTCCAGCCCGGTCTCGGCGAACGTCCGGCGCGCGGCGGCGATCTTGTCCTTGCTCAGCTCCGTGGTGACGACGCGGCCGGCGCCGTTGTCGCGTACGGCGGCGGCCAGGTAGAGGGTCGAGATGCCGAACGAGGTGCCGAACTCGACGACCGTGGCGGGGCGGGCGGCGCGGACCAGGGTGTAGAGCAGCCGGCCGCCCTCGGCGGAGATCGGCATGTAGATCTCCGCCATGGCGTCGGCCAGCTCCCCGGCCGTCATCGTGCCCCGATCGCCCTGGACGGCCCTGGCCGCGTCGCGCCCGGCCTCGGCGAACATGCGCTCCAGCGCCGCCGCCACGCGCGGGTCGGCGAGCGTGTTGGTGTGTGTCATGACGCCTAGAGTAGACGGTACGTTGCGTCTACGCTAGCGGTATTCTCACGGCATGGCGGACACGGAACGGCGGCACCACGGCAACCGGCACGGGCGCAGCGAGGCGGCCAGGCAGGCGGTGTTGCAGGCGGCCGACGACCTGCTGGCCGAGAAGGGCTTCGCGGGCGTCACGATGGAGGGCATCGCGGCTCGGGCCGGGGTCGCCAAGCAGACCGTCTACCGCTGGTGGAGCAGCAAGACGGCGGTGCTCGTGGACGCGTTCGTCGAGGACCTGGCCGAGGAGCTGACGCCGCCCGACCACGGCGCGCTCGCCCTCGACCTGCCCGCCTACCTGGGCCGGCTCGCCCACGTGCTGAGCGCGACCGACACCGGGGCCGTGTTCAGGGCCCTGATCGCGCAGGCCCAGCACGACCCGGCGTTCGGGGCCGACTTCCGCGCCCGCTACCTCGACGAGCAGCGGCGGCGCGACCGGCTGCCGCTGGAGCGGGCGGTGGCGCGGGGCGAGCTGCCCGCCGGGCTCGACGTGGCGGCCGAGACCGATCGGCTCGTGGGGCCGCTCTACTACCGGGTGCTGGTCACCGATGAGCCGGTCGGGCGGGCGTACACCGATCGGCTCGCGGACGACTTCCTGCGCCGCGTCGCCAGCGGGATCGCCGGCGCGGACGCCGGTGGGGACGTCGGCTTGGACGCCGGCGAGGGCGTCGGCGGGGCTGTCGGCTCGGACGCCGGCGAGGGCGTCAGCCGGGCTGTCGGCTTGGAGGCCGGCGAGGGCGCCGGCGGGGGCGTCAGTGGGCGCGCAGCGCCTGGGTGAACCAGGCGAGAGCGGGGGCCAGCGGCTCCGGCGGTGGCCAGCCGTTGATCACGGCCAGGAGCTGGACGTACCGGTCCCAGCGCGGGTCGCCGGCCGCCTCCAGCCGGGCGGCCAGCTCGGCGCGGTCCTCGCCGCAGGCGGTGAGGAGCGCCGCGACGTACGGCCCGGCCTCCGGAGCGGCCGGGTCCACGCCGGCCGCCAGCGCGGGGGCGGCGAGGTCACGCGCCACCGCGGCGGGACTGGGCCGCAACACAGGCCCCCCGCCAAGGCCACCCGCCCCGCCCCCGGTCCTGACCCCGGCGGTGTCGCCGGTGCGGTCGGCGGCGTGGGTTTCGACCATGCGGCGCATGCTGGCGCGAAACCCCGGTTCGCGGGACAGCGAGGCCAGGTCCACCCAGGCCTCCACCTGCTCGGGCGAGGGATCGTCCGGCAGCTCGGGCGTCAGCGAGGTCATGACCCCCGCGAACCCGGGATCACCCTCCAGGTCGCCGAACACGGCGGCGAGGAAGTCGCCGATCAGGTGATGCCGTTCGGCCTCCGACAGTTTGGCCAGCTCGTGCATGAGTTCCATCTCCTTCGGGGTGGAGCCGCGCCCGGCCACCACCGTCAGCACCGCCCGCCGCAGCCGCAACGTGCGGATCTGAGCCGAAAGGGCCTCGGCGTGCGCCGCCGCGACCTCGGGCAGCGACGCCTCCCGGGACACGACCCTGCGGATCGTGGGCAGGTCGAGCCCGAGGTCGCGCAGCGTGCGCACGAGGTCGAGGCGGGCGGCGGCGGCGCGGTCGTACAGGCGGTAGCCGGCGGGGCTGCGGCGGGTGGGCGGCACGATCCCCGCGTCGGAGTAGAACCTGACGGTCTTGACCGTCAGCCCGGTGCGCCGGGCCAGGTCGCCGATCGAGTAGAGCGTGTCCCCGTCCATGCGCTCACTCTGCCGTCTCCCCCTGCTGGAGACTCAAGCGGCGTCGTAGAACGCGCGCGGGTCGCCGGACAGCGACGCCTTGACGTGCGCGGACCAGGCGTCCACCACGACCTCGTACGCCCCCGCCTCGACCCCGTCGAGCGCCGCCCGCGCGACGTCCGCCGGGTCGAGCAGCTCGCCCTCGTAGCCGGCCATCATGTCGGTGTCGGCGGCGCCCAGGTGCACGCCGGTGATCTGCGTGCCCTGGCCGCGCAGCTCCAGGCGGGCACCGTTGGTCAGGCTCCACGCGGCGGCCTTGGCGGCGGCGTAGGCGTTCGCGCCGTCGTAGGAGAACCAGGACAGCGCCGACAGCACGTTCACGATCGCGCCGCCGCCGCCCGCGCCCAGGACGGGGGCGAAGGCGCGGATCATGCGGAGCGGGCCGTAGAAGTTGGTGTCCAGCTCCAGGCGGATCTGGTCCAGGTCGCCCGTGACGAGGTTCGTGTAGGTGGCGACGCCGGCGTTGTTGATCAGCAGGGTCACGTCCCCGGCCGCCTCCGCCGCCGCGGAGACCGACGCCGGGTCAGTGATGTTCAGCCGCAGGGCCTCCACGCCGGGCAGGTCGATGCGCTGGGGGTCGCGCGCGGTCGCGTACACCTTCTTCGCGCCCCGCTCCAGCAACTGCCGGGCGAAGTGGCGGCCGATGCCGCGGTTGGCGCCGGTGACGAGGGCGACGGATCCGGAAATGTTCATGGTTGTCTCCTGAGCGAGGTGATGTGCGGATAAGCTAAAACCTGACGTTGACGTCAGGGGCAAATGTTGTGAGGGGGATCACCATGCGGATCGGCGAGCTCGCCGCCAAGACGGGGGTGAGCGTGCGCGCGCTGCGCTACTACGAGGAGCAGCGGCTGCTGACCTCGGAGCGCAGCCCCAGCGGCCAGCGGGTGTACGCGGACAGCGCGGTGGACCGGGTGTGGATGATCCAGCACCTGTACGCGGCCGGGCTGCCGAGCCGGTCGATCGAGCCGCTGATGCCGTGCGTGATCTCGGGCGAGGTGACGCCCGAGCTGCTGGAACGGCTGCGGGCCGAGCGGCAGCGCATCGAGGACCGGATCGACGACCTGGTCAAGACCCGCGAAAGGCTCGACTCGATCCTCTCCGTGGCCTCCGCCTACGAGGGCCGGACCTGTCCCAGGTGACGTCCAGCATGGGCGGGACCGCGTTCGTGCTCGGCGGAGGCGGCGTGCTCGGCGCGCACGAGGTGGGCATGCTGCGGGCGCTCGACGAGGCGGGCATCCGTCCCGACCTGGTCGTGGGCACGTCCGTGGGCGCGCTGAACGGCGCCGTCATCGCCGCCGACCCCGCCGACGCGGTCGGCAGGCTGACGGACCTGTGGCAGTCCGACGTCGTCCGTACGGCGTTCGCCGGGTCCTGGGTGGCCCGGCTGTCCACGCTGGCCAGGACGGGCACCCACCTGCATCCGATCGGCCCGTTGCGCGCGGTGCTGAGCAAGACCGTGCAGGTCTCGCGGATCGAGGAGCTGGCCGTGCCGTTCCAGTGCGTGGCGGCCTCGGTCGAGCGGGCGGCGGCGCACTGGTTCACCGGCGGGCCGCTGGTGGACGCGGTGCTGGCGTCGTGCGCGGTGCCCGGGCTGCTGCCGCCCGTCGTGATCGGGGGCGAGCACTTCTACGACGGCGGGCTGGTGCACAGCATCCCGATCGGGCGAGCCGTCATGCTCGGCGCGAGCAGGGTCTACGTCCTGCACGTCGGCCGGATCGAGCGCCCGCTCTCGCCGCCCAGGCGGTTCTGGGAGGTGGGCATGGTGGCGTTCGAGATCGCCCGCCGGCACCGGTTCGCCGAGGACCTGGCCACGCTGCCGCCGGGCGTGGAGGTGCACGTGCTGCCGGCGGGGGTGACCGAGCCGCTGTCGACGCTGCGCTATCGCGACGTGTCGCAGATCTCCGCCTGCATCGACCGGGCCTACCAGGCGTCTTCCAGCTACCTGCGGAACGGGGCAGGATGAAGGGAGAGCCTGAAGGAGGCCCGGGTGCTCCCACCTAGGATCGTGCGCCGGCTCGTGCTGGCGCCCCTGGTCATCGTGATGACCGTGTTCATGGTGGTGACGCTGCCGCTCTGGCTGGTCGTCGCGGCCGCCGCCGCGCTCAGGCTGCCGCCGCCGCAGCGCAGGAGCGCGCGGTTCGTCTGGTTCGCGGTGGTGTGGCTGACGCTGGAGTCCGCCGTGCTGGTCGCCTGCGCGTGGTTGTGGGTGGCGGGCGGGGCCCGGCGGCAGGAGCACCACTACGCGCTGATCAAGTGGTTCCTGGAGAAGGTGTACACGACCGCGGTGCACATCTTCCAGCTCCGCGTGGACATCGAGGAGCCGGATCCCGTGGAGCGGGAGGGCGGGCCGGCCAAGCCGATCATCGTGCTGTCCCGGCACGCGGGCCCCGGCGACTCGTTCCTGCTGATCCACCATCTCCTGGAGCGCTACGGGCGGCAGCCGCGCATCGTCATGAAGGCCGCCCTCCAGTACGACCCCTCGCTCGACGTGGTCATCAACCGGCTGCCGAACGCGTTCGTCCCCCGCAAGTCGGGCCAGACCCTGGTGATCGAGGAGATCCGCCGCCTGGCCGCCACGATGAGCGGCAGCGACGCCCTGGTGATCTTCCCCGAGGGCGGGAACTTCACCCCGCGCCGCCGCCAGAAGGCGATCACCCGCCTGGAGGAGAAGGGGCTGCGCGCCGAGGCGGAGCGGGCGCGCGGCATGGACCACCTGCTCCCGCCCCGCCCGAACGGCGCCATCGCGGCCATCGAGGCGTGCCCGTCGGCGGACGTCGTCTTCGTCGCGCACACCGGCCTCGACGACCTGGTCACGCTGCACGACATCTGGCGCTACCTGCCCATCCGCGCACACATCACCGCGAAATGGTGGCGCGTGCCCGCCGCCAGCGTCCCGCGCGATCGCGAGGAACGGATCCGCTGGCTGTACGACCACTGGGAGCGCATCGACGAGTGGATCACGGCCCAGCGCATGGCCGCCAGGCCCGGCTGATCCCGGAGCTTGACGGGATTCGCCCTGCATGCCCGGCTTCGGGCGTCTATGTTGATCTCTGACACCAGGAACAGGGATGCCGACGGGGAGGCATTGATGGGCGAGGGATCCCAGAACAGCGAGAAGGCCGCTGAGCTGGCCCGCATTGACACCTCCGTCCCGCACCCGGCCCGCGTGTGGGACTACTGGCTGGGCGGCAAGGACAACTACGCGCCCGACCGCGAGGTCGGCGACGAGATCGTGAAGATCATGCCGGACCTGCCGGTCAACGCCCGCGCCGAGCGGGAGTTCATCGGCCGCGCCGTACGCCACCTGGCCGGCGAGTGCGGCATCGACCAGTTCCTCGACGTGGGCACGGGCATCCCGACGGAGAGCAACACCCACGGGGTGGCGCAGGCGGTCAACCCGGCGGCCCGCATCGTGTACGTCGACAACGACCCGATCGTCCTGGTCCACGCCCGGGCACTGCTGATCGGCACCGGCGAGGGCGAGACCGACTACATCGACGCCGACCTGCGCGAGCCGGAGAACATCCTGCGCCAGGCCGAGCGGACGCTCGACTTCTCCCGCCCGGTCGCGTTGATGCTGATGGGCGTGCTGGAGTTCGTGCCCGACGCCGGGCAGGCGCACGCCTCGGTGGGTACGCTGCTCAAGGCGCTGCCGCCGGGCAGCTACCTGGCGATCGCCCACAGCCTGAAGTGCCCGCCGATGGACGAGGCCGCCGCCCGCTGGAACGCCTCCGGCGCGACCCCGCTCACCCTGCGTACGGAGGAGGAGCTGCTCGCCTTCTTCGACGGCATGGAGCTCGTGGAGCCCGGCCTGGTGTCGCTGCCGAAGTGGCGGCCCGAGCCCGGCACCAGCTTCACCGACCGCGAGGTGTTCCAGTACGGCGTCGTCGGCCGCAAGCCGTAGCCCTCACCGGGCGCCGGGCGGCAGCGGGGGCAGGTGCGCGGGCGGGCCCTGCTCGATGAGACGCAGCAGCGCGTCCGTGTCCAGGTGCCGCTCGACCAGGTCGCCGAGCGCGTCGAGCCGCTGCTCGCGCAGCCCGGCGAAGTCGGTGGCGGGGTCGGGGACGAAGTCGCGCCCGGCCCGCGCCGCCACGTCGGTGAGGAAGGCGCGGCGGAAGCCGTCGTTCTCCAGGACACCGTGCCACGTGGTGCCCCAGACGTCGCCGGTCCGGCACCCGTCGAGGAACGGCTCGCCCCCCTCCACCGTGGCCACCCCGTGGTGGATCTCGTAGCCCCGCACCGGCTGCCCGTAGGCCGTGCCCTCGGGCCTGGCCAGCCGCTTCTCGCGCCCGAACGTCACCCGTACCGGCAGGATCCCCAGCCCGTCGACGCGCCCCGCCCCGGACTCGACCTCGTCCACGATCTCCCCGGCGAGCATCTGGAAGCCGCCGCAGATGCCGAGCACGGGCCCCTTCCTGTCGAGGATGGCCGCCGCCAGGCCGCTCTCGCGCAGCCAGGCCAGGTCGGAGACCGTGGCGCGGGAGCCGGGCAGCACGACCAGGTCGGCGTCGTCCAGCTCGGCCGGATCGGTGGCGAACCGCACTACCACGCCCGGCTCGGCGGCCAGCGCGTCCACGTCGGTGAAGTTGGAGATCCTGGGCAGCCGCACGACCGCCACCCTGAGGGTCTGCCTGCCGTACGGGCCGCGCACGGCGACCCGGCGGTTGTCGAGGGCCAGTGAGTCCTCCACGTCCAGCCAGAGCCCGTCGAGCCAGGGCAGCACCCCGTACACCGCCCGCCCGGTCAGCTCCCTGATCAGGTCGAGCCCCGGCTCCAGCAGCTCCTTCGCGCCCCTGAACTTGTTCACCACGAAGCCGGCGACGTGCGACTGGTCGGCGGCGTCCAGCAGGCCCACCGTGCCGTAGAAGGCGGCGAACACCCCACCCCTGTCGATGTCGCCGACCACGATCACCGGCAGGTTCGCGGCCCTGGCCAGGCCCATGTTGGCGATGTCGCCGCGGCGCAGGTTGATCTCGGCGGGGCTGCCCGCCCCCTCGCAGACCACCACGTCGTACTGCCGGCGAAGCCGGTCGAGCGCCTCCAGGGCCGTGGTGCGCAGCAGGTCCTTCAGCGCGCCGTACTCCATGGCGTCCACGTCCGCCACCGGGCTGCCCATCAGCACGACCTGGCTGCGGCGGTCGCTGCCCGGCTTGAGGAGGATCGGGTTCATGTCGGCGACGGGTTCGAGGCCGCACGCCTGGGCCTGCATGGCCTGCGCCCGGCCGATCTCGGCGCCCTCGGCGGTGACGTACGAGTTCAGCGACATGTTCTGCGCCTTGTAGGGCGCCACGCGGACGCCCTGGCGGGCCAGCCAGCGGCAGATGCCCGCGGTGACCACGCTCTTGCCCGCGTCCGATGTGGTGCCCGCGACCAGCAATGCCCCCTTGACCATGGGATCACGGTACACGGCGGCAAATTCCCAGTAATCCCCCATTTACGAACGCTGTGACTTCTGCCACTCTGGCTAGAACATTGCCCTAGAACGCAATTCTAGATTTCCCTACGGAAAGGGTGGGCATGGTCGGCACGTTCGGTTCGCCGCGTACAGGCACCATCGACGCGCAGTCCCGCGCGCCATTCGGCTGGGCACCCCTCGTGGTGCTCTTCATCGTCGGACTAGTGGACCGGATCGAGCACAACCTCCTGTCAGGCGTGCTCCCGCTCATTCAGAAGGAATGGGGCTTCAGCGACACCGCCGCCGGCTCCATCCCCACGGCGGCCGCCCTGGCCGCGGTCGTGGTGTCGCTGCCCGCCGGATACCTGGCGGACCGTTTCAGCCGTACCCGGATCATCGCCATCGTCGTCTTCTGCTGGGCCATTGCCACGCTCGGCTCCGGCCTGGCGACCGGCTTCGCGATGTTCTACCTCATGCGCGTGTTCCTGGCCGCCGCCGAGAACATCGACAACCCGGCCGCGGGCAGCCTCCTGGCCGACTACTACCCGCCGGTCAGCCGGGCCAAGGCGTACGGGCTGACGCGGGTGACCACGTACCTGGGCGGCGTCGGCACCCTGCTCGGCGGCGTGCTGGCCGAGGCGTTCTCCTGGCGCACGGCGTTCCTCATCATGGTCGTGCCCGGCGTGCTCACGGCGCTGCTCGTCTGGTTCCTGCGCGAGCCGCGCCGCGGCGAGCTGGACCGGCTCGTCGCGACCGGACAGGCGGCGTCGGAGGAGACGCCGCAACCGCAGGTCAAGCCGCCGTTCTGGCCACAGCTCCGCCAGGTGCTGGCCATCCCGACCCTGCTCTTCGTCTGCGTCGGCCTGGCGCTGCTCAGCCTCGGCCTGGCCGGCATCTTCTTCTGGCTGCCCACCCTCATGGTGCGCGGCTTCGGCGCGAGTGTCGGCACGGCGGCCTCGATCAGCGGCCTGATCACCATCGCCGGCACGCTGATCGGCACCCTGGTCGGCTCGTGGCTGGGCAGGAAGTGGCACGGCACCCGCAAGGGCGGCAGGCTGCTGGCCGGCGGCAGCGGCATCGTGGCCGGGTCGCTGGTGCTGGCCGCGGCGCTGTCCATGGACTCGCTCGGCGGGCTGACGGTCCTGGTGCTCGTCGCCTGCTCGCTGATGTCGATCGCGATCCCGAACATGACGGCCTGCCTGGCCGACGTCGTGTCCGCCGCCTCGCGCGGCCTCGGGTTCGCCGTGCTGCAACTGCTGCTCACGGCCGGCAGCGCGTTCGGCTCGCTGGTCGTCGGCATCGTGTCCGACCAGTCCGGCTCCCTGCTGACCGGCATGTACGTGCTGGTCATCCCCATGGCCGTCGGCGGCCTGCTCACGCTGGGAGCCAGGGCCTCGTTCGAGCGGGACGCGCGCAAGGTGATGGAGGACGCGGGCCGCTGATCCGCGGGCGTGCTTCGAGGGGGCGTGGCGCGGCCACGCCCCCTCGCCGTCTTCTCAGCCCTGCGGCGGCGTACGCCGTTCGCGCTCCTCCTGGGAGTACGGCTGGCCCGGCTGCTGGGGCGGGTACGGCGGCCGTTGCTCACCGGGCCCGCCACCGCCGTAACGGCGCTGCACGGCGTCGGCGCCCTTGCTGATCTGGTCGTCGTACTTGTGGCCGGTGCGCTCCTTCACATACCGCTCGGCGCGGTCGAGCACCTGGTCGGCCTGCTTGGAGTGCCCTCTGGCAAGGTTCTCCGCCTTCTTCAGCCACTCTCCGATGCGGCTCATGACCCATTCCCCGTTCCTTCAGACTCCGGTCCTTGCCCCTACCCCCGCAACCTCGAATGATGTTTGCCGGGCTCCGGAAGGGAACCGGGGCGCAAGCTGCCGTACTCGCTCAATGACGCCAGGCCACGGCAGGCGGGACGATACGGGGCATGACAGCAGTAGTGCAGGCCGAAGGGCTGACCAAGTACTACGGCAGGCGCCGGGGGCTGGAGGACCTCACCCTTGAGATCCAGCCGGGCGAGATCTTCGGCTACCTGGGGCCCAACGGCGCGGGCAAGACCACCACCCTGCGGCTCCTGCTCGACGTGATCAGGCCCACCCGCGGCACCGTACGCGTGCTCGGAGGCGCCCCGCGCGAGCCCGCCACCCGCGCCAGGATCGGCTACCTGCCGGGCGAGCTGGTGCTGGAGAGCCGCGACCGGGCCATCGACTACCTGCGCTTCCTCGGCCGGGTACGCGGCGGGGTGCCGGCCTCCAGGATCGAGGCGCTGGCCGAGCGGTTCGACGCCGACCTGACCGTGCCGATGCGCAAGCTCTCCAAGGGCAACAAGCAGAAGATCGGGCTCATCCAGGCGTTCATGCACGAGCCGGAGTTCGTGATACTCGACGAGCCGACCATGGGGCTGGACCCGCTGGTGCAGCAGGAGTTCCTGGCGCTGGTGCGGGAGGTGCGCACGTCCGGCCGTACCGTGCTGATGTCCTCGCACGTGCTGGCCGAGGTGGAGAGCGTCTCCGACCGGGTCGGCATCGTCCGCGCGGGACGGCTCGTCGCCGTCGAGAACGTCGCCGCGCTGCGCGAGAAGGCGGTGCGCAGGGTCGAGCTGCACTTCGAGTCGCCCGTCCCACCCGCCGCCTTCGAGAACCTGGCCGGCGTACGCGACCTGCGCGTCGAAGGGGCCGGCGTGCGCTGCACGATCGACGGGCGCCCCGACGCGCTGATCAAGGCGGCGGCGAAGTTCACGGTCGTCCATCTGGTCAGCGCCGAGCCTGACCTGGAGGAGATCTTCCTGACCTACTACAGCGGCGAGGAGGAGCACGATGATCACCCGAAGCCTGCGTGACTACCGGCGGATGCTGACCTGGTGGAGCCTCGGCATCAGCGCCTTCATCGCCCTCTACCTGACCGTCTACGGCAGCATCCAGGAGAACCCGGAGGTCTACGGCCCCGCCGCCGTCGCCAAGTTCCCCGGCCCGCTGCGCGACCTCATGGGCGGTATGACCGACATGGTGTCCGGTGCCGGATACCTCCAGACGGTCGTCTACCAGCTCTTCGTGCCCATGCTGTTCATCGCCTGCGCGACGCTGCTGGCCAACCGGGCGCTGGCCGGGCCCGAGGAGACCGGCACGCTGGAGCTGGTCGTCACGCTGCCGGTGGACCGGCGGCGGCTCGTGCTCGACAAGTGGGCCGCGCTGGCCCTGAGCCTGCTCCTGGTGGCCGTCGTGACGTTCGTCGTGGCCGTGTCCATGAGCGCGCTCATGGGGACCGGGGTGGCGTTCGACCGGATCCTCGCCGGGCACACCGGGGTGCTCCTGCTCGGGCTGTTCTCCGGCACCGTCGCCCTGGCCGTCGGCGCCGCCACCGGGCGCAGGCTCGTCGCCTCCGCCGTCGTGGGCGTGTGGGCGGCGGCCGGATACACCGTGGTCACCGTGGGCCGGTCCGTGGACGCCATCGCCTGGCTGAAGTGGGTCTCGCCGTTCCACTACTACGCCGAGGGCAGGCCGCTCTATGACGGGCTGCCGGTCGGGGACTACCTTGTCCTCGCGGGGGCGACGGCCGTGCTCGCGCTCACCGCGGTGCTCGCCTTCGACAGGCGCGACGTAGGAGTCTGATGGCGATCTCCGAGCTGCCCGCCGACCTGCTCAAGGGGCACGGGCAGCGGCTGGCCTCCCACGCGGCGACCGGCCGGTTACCTGACCGGGAGGCGCTGGACGCGTACCGTGCCGCCGGTGCCCGGGCCGCCGAGCTGGGGTTGTCACTGCGGGCCCTGGTGGATGCCGCGCTCGCCGGCGGTGAGGAGGTGCCCGGGGTGCTGCCCGTGCTGCGCCGGGTGGTTTCCGCGCTGATGGAGGGGTACGAGGGGGCGCAGCTCGCGGCCATCCGGAGTGAGGAGAGCGCGCGCAGGGAGTTCGTGGACGATCTGCTGCAGGGGCGGGCCGAGCGGCTGGCGGAGCGGGCGGAGCACTTCGGGCTGCGGCTGGCCGAGTCGTACGTGGTGACGGTGGCCCGCGGCCTGCGCACCGGCCACCCTGCCCAGCCGGACCGCATCGAGCCTGCTCGGGACCGCATCGAGCCTGGCCTGGACCGTATCGAGCGTGACCAGGACCGCATCGAGCGTGACCTGATCGCCCGGTTCGGCTCCCACAACGTGCTCGTCGCCATGCGCGACGGGCTGCTGGTGTGCGTGGCCCCGGCCACCCTGCCCGCCGCCGTGGGTGAGTTCACCCACCACGTACGCGCCCGCTTCCCGCCCGGCTGGCGCGTCGGCGTCGGCCGGGCGCACCGGGGACCCGGGGGAGTGGTGGCCTCCTACCGGGAAGCGGCGCAGGCCCTGGAACTGGCCGACGGACTCCGCCTCAAGATCGACGTGGTCAAGGCCGCCGACCTGCTGGTCTTCCCCGTACTGCTCCGCGACAGAAGCGCCATCGAGGACCTGGTGAACAGCGTGCTCAGCCCGTTGCTGGAGGCGCGGGGCGGGCACGAGCCGCTGCTGGAGACCCTGGAGGCGATCTTCGCCTCCCACGGCAACCAGACGGCCGCGGCCCGGCGGCTGGGGGTGAGCCCGCGGGCGGTGACGTACCGGCTGGAACGCATCCGCCGCCTGACCGGCTTCTCACCCGACGACCCGACCCAGCGCTTCACCCTGGAAACAGCCGTCCTCGGCGCCCGCCTCCTGGGCTGGCCCGCCGGCGAATGACGTTGGCTTGGCCCGCCTGCGACTGACGTTCCGTGACAGGGCGGCGCTCAGCCGCTCGGACGGGGGTCAGCATGGTCGCGTTCGGCTCAGTCGCTCACGGCGAGCCGAACCCCGAACCCCACGATCACCACCCCGGTCAGCCGATCGAGGAACCGCCGGACGGCGGCCGAACGCAGGACCCCACCCATCCACGACGCGAACCCGATCAGCAGCGCACTCCACACCAGCCCCTCCACCACGTGCACCCCGGCCAGCGCCAGCCCCATCAGCGCGTGCGGTGCCCCCGCCGGGATGAACTGCGGCAACATGGCCACGTAGAACGCGCCCACCTTGGGATTCAGCAGGTTCGTCAGCAGCCCCCGCCGCAACCCCTTGCCGAACCGCATCTCCTCCTGCGGCTGGGTCTCAGGCAGTTGCTCATGTCTGGTCAGCAGCATGCGCAGCCCCATCCACACGAGATACGCCGCTCCGGCCCAGCGCAGCACGTCGTAGGCCACTTGAGAGGCGGCCAGCAACGCCGACAGCCCGGCGGCGGTGAGCACGCCCCAGCAGAGCGTGCCGAGCTGGATGCCGATCGTCACACCCCAGGCGGGGCGCCGCCCGGCCAGCAGGGACGTTCGCAGGATCAGGGCCGTGTCGAGGCCGGGGGTGATGGTGAGGAAGGCGACCACGGCGGCGAATGACCAGATAGATGCTGCGATGTCCACGCATGTGAGGCTATCCGCACGGCCCGTCCGGTTCCCATGCCCGTACGGGCCTTGCGGCCCTCAGTCCCGCCACCCGCACGGCTCGTCCGGTCCTCATGCCCGCACGGGCCTTCCGCCCCTGATGCCCGCAACGCCCGTACAGCCGCACGGGCCCTCCGGCACTTCGGTGCCTCTGTCCTTCGGCGGTGCTCAGGGAATCAGGAGCAGCTTCCCGGTCGTGCGGCGGGCGGCCAGATCCTCGTGTGCCTGCCGAGCCTCGGTCAGCGGATACCGGTGCGAGATGTTGATCGCGAGCCGCCCCTCGGTGATCCACCCGAACAGGTCGGAGGCACGCTGCAGCAGCTCCTGCCGATCGGCGATGTAGTGGACCAGCGTGGGCCTGGTGAGGAAGAGCGAGCCCTGCTTGTTGAGCGTCTGGGGGTCGAACGGCGGGACGGGCCCGCTGGCGGCACCGTACAGGGCCATGAGGCCGCGCGGACGCAGCGCCTCCAGCCCGCCGTCGAACGTGGACTTGCCGACACCGTCGTACACCACGTCGATCTTTCCGCGCAGCGCCTCGGCGAAGTCGTCGTACCGCAGCACCTCGTCCGCCCCCGCCTCCCTGGCCAGCTTCTCCTTCTCGCTGGTGGAGACCGTGGTGTACACCTTGGCGCCCCTGAGCTTGGCCAGCTGGATCAGCAACTGCCCCATGCCGCCCGCCCCGGCATGCACCAGAACCTGGTCGCCCTCCTTGACCTCATGCGTGGAATGGGTCAGGTAGTGGGCCGTCATCCCCTGCAACATCGTCGCAGCCGCCACCTCGGCCGACACTCCGTCCGGCACCGGCACCACCCGATGCGCCGGCACCACGGCCTTGTCGGCATAACTGCCGAGCACGTTGGCCCACGCGACGGTGTCGCCCACGGCCACGTCCCGCACACCCGCCCCGACGGCCGCCACCGTGCCCGCACCTTCGGAGCCGATGGGGGTGGGCAGGGGGAGGGGGTAGGCGCCTGAGCGGTGGTAGATGTCGATGAAGTTCACACCGCTGGCGGCGACGTCGACCACGACCTCCCCGTCACCGGGGACTGGGTCGGGCCGCTCGACGTATTCAAGAGCCTCTGGGCCGCCTGGGGCGGAGACGATGATGGCATGCATGGTCCTAGTCAACTCCTCCCCTCAGGACCAACGCCACCCGGGCCCCGCCCCACCTCCAACCCCCACCAGAACGCCCGCTTGGCCACGGCCCTGACTTGGGCAGGTACCACTTGGTCGTGCGTCCACCTGGCTACGGCGGCCGCTCTGCTGCGGCGACCGCCTGGCTAGGGTGACCGCTGGTGGTGCGCGCAGCCAGGTGGTCGTCAGCCCAGGCGGGCCAGTGCGCCGGCCTCCAGGGCGACCCAGATCGCGCCGTCCGGTCCGACCGTCAACCCGTGCGGCTCGCTCTTCCCCTGGTCTTCACCCTTGCCCGGCACGCTGGGCAGGGGATGTTCCTCGATGAGGCCGTTCACGGTGATGCGTCCGACGCGGTCGGCCGCCCACTCCGTGAACCAGAGCGCGCCGTCGGCTCCGGTGACGATCGCGTGGGGTCGCGCCGCCCGGTCCGGGAGCGGATGCTCGGTGATCTTGCCGGTGGTGTCGATGCGCCCGATCTGGCCCGCGCCGATCTCGACGAACCAGAGGGCGCCGTCGGGCCCGAGCGTGATCCCCACTGGTGCCGCCCCCTCGGTGGGCAGCGGAAACACGGTGATCTCGCCCGTGAGCGAGCTGCGCCCGATCGCGTTGCCCTGGTTGAGGGTGAACCAGAGGGCGTCGTCGGGCCCCGCCGCGATGAACGACGGCATTCCGCCCTCCACCGGCACCTCGAACTCGGTCAACGCCCCGTCCGCCCCGATCCGGCCGATCTTGGTGGCCTCGAGCTGGGTGAACCACATCGCTCCGTCCGGCCCGGCGGTGATCCCGTACGGCGTGGTCGTCTCGTGGACCGTGAGCCGGCCGTCGGCGGTGATGCGGCCGACGCGCCCGCCCTTGTACTCGGTGAACCACATCGCCCCGTCGGGCCCAGGCGCGATCACCGTCGGCAGCCCGTCGGCCGGGTCGAGCCGGTGGATGACGGGCTCCTCGCCGGGCACCAGCCTGCCGACGCAGCCCTGGTGGACGAGTGTGAACCAGAGGGCTCCGTCGGGCGCGGTCGCGATGCCGTACGGCGCGCCCGCTTCGATCATGGTCAACATGGATGTCCCCCCGATGATGGTCGGTCTGGATGAATGCCGGTCGGTGGTGGTCGGGGTCTCGGTCAACGTACGCGCCCTCCGGTCAGCTCCAGCTCGGATCCGCGGAAGCGGCGGATGAGCGCACGGTCGTGCGAGACCAGGACGAGTGCGCCCCGGTACGCGTCGAGGGCCCGTTCCAGTTCCTCGGCCAGGACCGGTGACAGGTGGTTGGTCGGCTCGTCGAGCAGCAGCAGGTCGTGCTCGCGTGCCAGCAGCCGGGCCAGCGCCAGCCTGCGCCGCTGCCCGACCGACAGCGCGCCCATCTTCTGGTCGAGGGTGTGTGCTCTGAAGAGGCCGGTGTTCAGGAGCGCGGCGCGGCGCTCGTCGGCGTAACCCTCGTCATATGCCTCCAGCACGCTCTGTTCGGGATCGAACGTTACTTCCTGCGGCAGGTGGCCCACCCTGCAGTCGGCCCGGTCGGCCAGGGCCTGGAGCAGCGTGGACTTGCCTGCCCCGTTGGCGCCCCGGACCAGGAGCCGCTCGCCCTGCCTGATCGTCAGGGAGTCGATCCGCAGCCGGTCGCCGATCCGCAGGTCGCGCAGCTCCACGAGCACGCGAGCCGCCGAGCCCCCGCCAGCGTCACGGGTCGTGCGCACGGCGACGTCCCCCGCAGCCTCATGCGAGGACGTGCGCTGGGCAGTTTCCCCTGCAGCGTCACACAAGGCCGTGCGCTGGGCAGCTTCGCCCGCGGCCTCACGCCAGGCCGTGCGCGAGTCGGCTGCCCCCGGTGCCTCACGCGAGATCGTGCGTTCGGCGGGAGCGTGGGTGGCCGTGCCCTGGGCGGGCTGCTCCGCCACGTCCCCGGCGAAGCCGCGCTCGCCCGCCAGAACGGCCGCATCCGGTGGCTCTTCAGGGGCTGAGCCTGTGGCGAAGGTGCCGCGGAAGCGAAGTGGGGCCGGTGGGCGGGGCACCGGGTCGGCCTCCAGGCGGCGGAGCCGCTCGTGGGCGTTGCGGACGCGGCCCGCCACCGAGCTCTGCACCCGCCCCGCGTTGCGGTCGTAGGCCATCTTGTTGTTGTCGCGCATCACCCGACCGGCCGCCACCCGGTGCGCGGTGGTGGACGCGTACTCGCGGACCTGCCGCACCTCCTCGCACCACGCCGCGTAGGCCTGCTCCCAGCGCGCCCTGGCCGCCGCCTTGGCCGCGAGGAAGCCGGTGTAGCCGCCTCCGAAGCGGGTGGCGGAGCCGTGCTCGACCTCGACGATCGCCGTGGCGACCCGGTCGAGGAAGACGCGGTCGTGCGAGACGACGGCGACCGCGCCCCTGTGCTCGCGCAGCCGGCCCTCCAGCCAGGTCAGCGCCGGCTCGTCGAGGTGGTTGGTCGGCTCGTCGAGCAGCAGCGTGCGCGGCGCGGCGGCCAGCACGCAGGCCAGGCCGAGCCGCGCCTGCTCGCCGCCCGACAGGCTGGACAGCCGCCGCTCGCGGCCCACGTGGGCCAGCCCGAGGCCGTGGAACGCCCGGTCCACGCGGGCGTCCGCCTCGTAGCCGCCGCGCAGCTCGTACGCCGTGAGCAGCTCGCCGTACTCGTCCATGACCTCCTCGGTCAGCGCGGACTCCAGCTGTCGCATCCTGCGCTCCATGGCCCGCAGGCCGGCCAGCGCGGCATCGACCGCCTGCTGAACGGTGTGGGTGAGGGGCAACCCGAGCGTCTGGCCGAGGTAGCCGAAGTCGCCGGACACCCGCACCTCGCCGTCGTCGGGCCGCTCGACGCCGGCCAGCAGGCGCATCAGGGTGGACTTGCCCGAGCCGTTCTCGCCGACGATGCCGACGCGCTCGCCCGGCCCCACGGACAGGGAGACGCCGGTGAGGACGGCGCGCTCGCCGTAGGACTTGAAGACCTTGCGGAGACTGATCAGGATGGAACTCCAATCGCAACTGAGGTAGCGTTAGTGTGCCACGTGGGAGAAGTTAATGCAACTGGAGTAGTTTTTGGAAACGAGTAAGCGTCCTGGGGGGCGGAGCGCGCGGGTTCGTGACGCCGTGCGGCAGGCGACGCTCGCCGAGCTGGCCGAGCGGGGTTACCAGGGACTGACGGTGGAGAACGTCGCCGAGCGGTCAGGCGTGCACAAGACGACCGTCTACCGGCGCTGGGGCGGGGTCGAGGGGCTGATCTCCGACGCGCTGGAGCTGGCCAGGGACGAGCCGTGGCCGATCCCCGACACCGGCTCGGTCGAGGGGGACCTGCGGGGGGTCGTGCAGCTCGTACGCACCGGGTTCGACGATCCGGAGCTGGGGCCGGTGTCGACGGCGTTCGTGGCGGCGGCCGTACAGGATGCCGCTGCCGCGCGGGCGCTGCACGAGTTCTTCGCGGCCAGGCACGAGCAGTCGGCCGAGGTGGTGCGGCGGGCTGTGGCGCGCGGTGAGCTGCCCGACGTGGTGGATCCCAGCGAGGTGATCAGGGTGGCGGTCGCGCCCGTCTACTACCGGCTGTTCGTCGCGCACGAGCCGGTGACCGAGCGCGACGCCGACCGCGCCGCCGACGCGGCCCTGGCCGCCGCCCGCGCCGGCGTCCTGTGAACGTCACTGTCCGTGCCGGCGTCCTGTGAACGTCACTGTCCGTGCCGGCGTCCACCGAGCGCTGCCGCCGCCTGCAGCCTCTGGGCGTCGCCGTCCGCGCACCTCACGCCCGGCGGTGAACGGGTGTCAGGGCTCCTTGTGACCTCGCAGCTCGAAGTCGTCGAACGTCGTCTTCAGCAACGACTGCCCATCCTGCGGGGTACGCGCGAACAGCCCGAGCGTCCCGTTCCCGATCCCGTTCGGATCCTCCACGTCCTGCACCAGCTCGTCGTTCACCCACATCCGCAACCGCACGGTCGACCCCGCCTGCTCGCAAGCCGCCACCAGCCGCGCCTTGCCGCCCAGGTCGCTCACCTGTACGGGCTGGGCCAGCGTCCCGCCCGCCCCGTCCACGATGCGCCGGATCCTGGCACTGCCCTTCGTGTCCAGCCCGAACTCGTAGTAGGTGTCGTCCCGGTCGGAGTTGTGGCAGTAGATGCCGTACTCGCCGGACCCGACGGACTTCGTGACGTCGGCGGTGACCCCGATGACGACGGACGAGGGCAACATCGGCGTGGGGGTGGCCGACGGCTCGGGCGTGCCCGTGGGCGTGCTGACCAGGAAGGGGACGGGGGCCTTGGCCCAGCGTTCGTCACGGCCGTCGTCCCACTCCGCGTCCAGCCCGTACGTGCCGTCCGCGCGGTACCCCTGGCTGGTGGTGTCCTCCGGGTCGTACATGCCGGTCCAGCCGCCGGAGGTCTGCGTGAAGTCCTCGCGGTAGAGCACGCCCATGTCGTCGGGCGGCCCGCCGGGCACGAGCAGGGCCCACGCGGCCACGCCCCCGGCCACCAGGACCGCGGCCCCGGCCGCCAGCGCCCCGTACAGCCGCCCCCGGTGCGTCCGCTTCCCGGCGACCGCGGCGGCCGCGACCGGCGAGGCGGAGGTGAAGGGAGTCGTCTGCCAGGCCACCTGTGCGGTGTGCGCGGCCTGCTCCGGCGCCGCCGCCCGCCCGACGAGGTGGTCGAGCAGTTGCTGTGCGGTGGGCCGCGTGGCGGGGTCCTTGCGCAGCGCCGCCGCGACCAGCTCGCGCAGGCCGGGCTCGACGGCGTCGAGGTTCGGCTCGTTGTTGAGCACCTGGTAGACGATGGCGGGCAGGGTGTCGCCGCCGAACGGCGCCCGCCCGCTGGCCGCGAACGCCACCAGGCAGCCCCACGAGAACACGTCGCAGGCGGGGGAGACGGGGTCGCCCCGCAGCACCTCGGGGGCCATGTAGCGGGGCGTGCCGACGATCTCGCCGGTGCCGGTGACGCCGCCGAGCGTGTCGAGCGCCCGCGCGATGCCGAAGTCGATCACGCGGGGGCCGACGGGCGACAGCAGCACGTTCGACGGCTTGAGGTCGCGGTGCACGACCCCGGCGGCGTGGATGGCGGTGAGCGCGGTGGCCACGCTGACGGCCAGCGCGTCGAGGCTGGAGCCGCGCAGGGGGCCCGACTGGCTGACGGCCTCGTCGAGGTTGGGGCCCGGCACGTACTCGGTGACCACGTAGAGCTGGCCGCCGTCGAGCGCGGCCTCGATCACGGCGGCCGTGCAGAACCTGCGCACCCGCTGAGCCGCGTCCGCCTCCCTGCGGAAGCGCATGCGGAACTGCTCGTGCTGGCTGAGCTCCGGGTTGATCACCTTGACGGCGACCCGTTGCCCAGCGGCATCCTCGGCGAGATGCACCGTGCCCATCCCGCCCCGCCCGAGCACGCCAAGCAGCCTGTAGCGCCCGATGTGGGAGGTTTCACCGCTCACGGCGCGCTAGCTTACCGACACAGCGCTCCCCGCCGCAGATCCGGCGCGAAGACACGCGTACAGCAGCGCCGAGCCTGTGCGTCACGCCTGCCAAGCCCGTACGGCCTGCACCGACGGCAGCCCCTGCGCCGGCGACACCACCAGCACCCGGCACCCCGCCGCCCGCGCCGCCGCGACCCCCGCCGGGCTGTCCTCGATGGCCACGCACCGTGAGGGCGCGGCCCCGAGCCGCCGGGCCGCCTCCAGGTACGGGTCCGGCCACGGCTTGCCCCGCTCCGTGTCCTCGTTGGCGATCACCAGGTCGAACGCGTGCCCCAGCCGGGGCAGCACCAGCTCCACGATGCTCCGGGGAGAGGCGCTGACCAGCGCGGTGGGGACGGCGACGGCGGCGAGGCCGGCCAGGAGCTCGGGTGCGCCCCGCACGACCGTCAGGTCCCGGTGGATCCGGTCGGCGAAGGCGTCGGTGAGCGGGCCGGTCAGCTCGGGCGAGCCGAGGTAGGCGGCCACGTCCTCGATCGTGCGGCCGTGGACGTGCGGCACGTCCACGGCCGTGAGCGGTCGTCCCGCGACGGAGGCGACGGCCTGCCACCACAGCCGCTCGGTGTCCACCAGGGTGCCGTCCATGTCCAGCAGGACGGCCGCCGGGTCAGACGGCATCGGCTGCCACGACGGGGGCGGGGACCGTCACGGTGCGGGCCGCGACGAGGACGGGCCGCTCCACCAGGCGTACCGTGACGCGCGCGCCGGGGCCGAGGCGGGCGGCCTCGTGGCCGGGGACGTCCGCGAGCACCTCGCCGCCCTCGACGGCGAGCCTGAGCCGTACGGAGGCGCCGCGGAACGAGGCCGCCAGCACCTCGGCGGGCCCGTCGTCGGCCGGGACGACCTGCACGGCCTCCGGACGGATCAGCACGTCCACGGACGGATCCGCAGGAACGGGGCCGTCCACCGGAAGGAGCTGGCCGAGCACCGTCACGTGGTCGCCGGAGACCCGCCCGGCCAGGTGGTTCATGGTGCCGACGAACTCGGCCACGAACGGCGTGGCCGGCCGGTCGTACACCTCGGCCGGCGCGCCGACCTGTTCGAGGCGCCCGTCGCGGAGCACCGCGACCCGGTCGGCGACCGACAGGGCCTCCTCCTGGTCGTGGGTGACGAAGACGGTGGTGATGCCCAGGTCGAGCTGGAGGCGGCGGATCTCCTCGCGCAGCGCGACCCGTACCTTGGCGTCCAGCGCCGACAGCGGCTCGTCCAGGAGCAGCACGCGCGGCTCCAGGGCGAGCGCGCGGGCCAGCGCGACGCGCTGCTGCTGGCCGCCGGAGAGCTGGTGCGGGTAGCGGTCGGCGTGGGCCGGCAGGCCGACGAGGTCGAGGAGCTCGCCCGCCCTGGCCCGCCTGGTGGCCACCGGGACCTTGCGCACGCGCAGGCCGAAGGCGACGTTGTCGCGGGCGTTCAGGTTCGGGAAGAGGGAGTAGGACTGGAAGACCATGCCCGCGTCCCGCTTGTTGGCGGGGACGTTCGTCACGTCCTTGCCGTCCACCAGCACGGCCCCCGAGTCCGGCCGCTCGAACCCGGCCACGCAGCGCAGCGCCGTCGTCTTGCCGCAGCCCGAGGGGCCGAGCAGGGCGATGAGCTCGCCGGGCGCGACGACCAGGTCCAGGCCGTCCAGCGCGACCGTCTTGCCGAACGTCCGCCGCAGCGCGCGGAACTCCACCGATGCGGTCATTTCCCCTTCTCCCTACTGAAGACCGTGGACACGGCCAGCAAGAGCAGCCAGATGAGCAGCAGGCTCAGGATCGACACCGCGACCGAGAGCTGTCCCTTGGAGCCCGACACCGTCACGATCCACACCGCGAACGGCTCGTAGCCGAGCAGGCTGGCCACGGTGTACTCGCCGAGCACCAGCGCCAGCGTCAGGAACGACGCGCTGGCCAGGGCCGAGCGCAGGTTCGGCACGATGACCCGCACCAGCACGTACGGCCACGACGCGCCCAGGTTGCGCGCCGCCTCCACCAGCGTCCGCACGTCCATGGTGCGCAGCCCGGCGTCCAGCGACCGGTAGACGAACGGCAGCACCAGCACCACGTACGCCAGCACCAGCACCACGGGGAACGCCGGATCCTGCACGGCGATCAGCGTGGCCCAGAACGGGGTGGGAGCCAGCAGGTCGGTCCCGCCGCGCAGCGCCGTCCCGATCCCCGCCACGAACGTGATCGGCGGCACCACCAGCGGCAACGTGCACAACACCTCCATGACGGGCCGCAGCCGGGGCGCGAAGAGCCGTACGGCCAGCATCGCCGGCAGCGCCAGCAGCAGCACGACCACGATCGTGGCCACGGCCAGCCCGAGCGAGAGCGACAGCGACCGGGCGAAGCCGTCGGCCGTGAGCAGCTCCCCGTACGCCGACAGGGACACCCCGGCGGTCGGCGTGTAGATCGTGTACCAGAAGGCGGTGCCCAGGGGGACCAGGAAGTAGGCCGCGGCCAGCAGGAACACCAGCCCGCGCCACCACGCGCCCGGCCGCCGCGGCGCGGCCCCTGAGACCCGTTCCAGGCCGGTCAGTGCAGCCATCGGGAGGTCCTCCTCTGCAGCGGCAGGTAGATCGCCATGACGAGCCCGGCCACGACGACCATGTCGAGGCTGAGCGCCAGCGCGATGTTCTCGTAGCCGATCAGCACGTCGCCGGTCAGCGCGCTGGCGATCTTCAGCGTGACGAGCGGGACGACGGTGCCGACCATGGCGTTCGCGGTGGCGTAGGCGGAGAAGGCGCCGCCGAACAGCAGCACCACCCCGCCCAGCATGGCCGGCGCCAGCACGGGCAGCGCGACGAAGCGCCAGTAGTGCCAGGTGGTGGCCCCGCTGTTCGCCGCCGCCTCGCGCCACTGCGGGCGCAGCCCGTCCAGCGCGGGCGCCATGGCCAGCACCATGAGCGGGACCGAGAAGTACAGGTAGACGACGACCAGCCCCCAGAACGTGTACAGGGAGCCGGAGGGCAGCCCGATCAGGCCGCTGACCACGCCGGAGTTGCCGAGCGTGGCGATCCAGAAGAACGCCAGCGGCACCCCGCCGAAGTTGGCCAGCACGCCGGACGCGGTCAGCACGGCCTCCCGCAACATCGTGCCGCGGGAGGTGACGATGGCGTGCGCGAGGAACGTGCCGAGCACGGCTCCCAGCAGCGCCACCACGGCCGACAGCCGGACGCTGCCGAGCATGGCGGTGAGGTAGCCGCCCTGGAGGCTCTGCGACAGGTTGGCCAGGCTGGGCCGCCCCTGCGCGGTGAACGCCCCCGCCACCAGCACGATGGCGGGGACGCCGAACACGAGCGCGAAGAACGCGAGCAGCGGCAGCGCCCCGAGCCAGCCTCGCGAACCGGAGCCGGGCCGCGCCTCCGTGCCGGAGCCGGGCCGCGCCTCCGTACCGGAGCGGCTCATCCCGAGATCGCGGTGTCCCAGCCGGCGGCCAGCTTGGCCTTGGCCGCGTCCACCTGGGCGGTCGTCGGGAACGCGGGCTCGCCGTCGACCGCGGGCAGGTTGGCGGCCAGCGCCTGGTCCACGGTGCCGGCGGCGGTCATCGCGGGCAGCAGGACGGGCCGGGCGAAGCCCTTGAGGTAGAGGTTCTGGCCCTCGTCGCTGTAGAGGTACTCCTGCCACAGGCGGGCGGCGGCCGGGTGCGGGGCGTCCTTGTTGATGGCCTGGGCGTACATCTGGAAGTACTTGCCGTCGGACGGCACGTTCACCTTCCAGTCGATGCCCTTGGCGGTCAGCTGGGGAGCGTAGGCGGCGTTGTTGTAGTCCCAGTCGATGCTGATCTTGGTCTCGCCGTTCTCGATGGTGGCGGGCGTGGTCTCGACCGGGTTGTAGTTGCCCGCCTCCTTGAGCTTCTTGAAGAAGTCGATGCCGGGCTGGATGTCGTCGAAGGAGCCGCCGCTGGCGATCGCGGCGGCGTACACGCCGGCGAAGGCCGAGCCGGACTCGGTCGGGTTGCCGTTCATCGCGACCTGCCCCTTGTACTCGGGCTTGAGCAGGTCGGCGAAGCTCGCCGGGCAGGTCTTGATCTTCTTGGCGTCGCAGCCGATGGACACGTAGCCGCCGTAGTCGTTGACCCAGAGCCCCGTCGGCTCCTTCTGGCCCTCGGGGATCTTGTCGAACGTCTGCACCTTGTACGGCGCGAACAGCCCCTCCGCGGCCCCGCTGATCGCGAACGACTGGCCGAGGTCGAGCACGTCGGGGGCGCGGTCCTGGCCCTTGCGCGTCTTGACGGCGTTGATCTCGTCGGCGCTGGCGGCGTCGGGAGTCTCGCTCTCGATCTTGATGCCGTACTTGGTCTGGAACTTCTCGATGATCTCGCCGTAGTTGGCCCAGTCGGGCGGCAGGGCGATGACGTGCAGGGCGCCCTCCTTCTTGGCCGCCTCGACCAGCTTGTCGAGCCCGCCGAAGTCCGCGGCGGAGGTGGCGGTGGCGGCGTTCACCCCGCCTTGCGAGGCCTGGGTGGTCTGCTGGGTGCTCGGGGCGGCGCCGCACGCCGCGGTGACTACGGTTAGGGCTGCGACAATGCCGGCCGCTCGGGCGCGAGGTGTGAACACGACGCCTCCACTTTCCAGGGGGTATGTCAAGAACGTAGGAGAACTTGTACAAACAAGCGAGCCCCAGTAAGTCGCATCAATGTTGCACTTTCATGAATGGGAAGGATCGGGGATGGTTGCGCGCTATGAACGGATAGCCGATGAGCTGCGGGACGAGATCCTGTCCGGCGCGCATCCGGTAGGTTCCCAGCTCCCCAGCGAGGCCGAGCTGGCCGGACGGCACGGCGCGGCCCGCGGCACCGTACGCCAGGCCATCGCCGTGCTGGCGGCCGAGGGGCTGGTCGGCTCCCGGCAGGGCGCCAGGCGCATCGTGCTCGGCAAGACGCGCAGCCAGAGCTTCGCCGAGCTGCACAGCTTCGCCCAGTGGGCGCGCGCGAACGGCTACCGCTACGGCGGCCAGGTGATCGCCCAGCGCCGCCGGGCCGCCCGCGGCCCCGAGCCCGGCAGGCTGGGCTCGCCGGAGGTGCTGGAGGTGCTGCGCGTGCGCACGCTGGAGGGCGAGCCCGTGCTGCTGGAGCGGACGGTGTACGCCGAGTGGGTGGCCGGCGCCGTCGAGAAGCTGCCCGCCGACTGCGAGTCGGTCACCGAGGCGCTGTACGAGTCCATCGGCCTGGTGTTCGCCTACGGCGAGCACCTCATCGACGCCGTGCCCGCCGGGGCCGAGGACGCCCGCCTGCTGGGGGTGCGCCGGGGCAGCCCGCTGCTGCGCCAGCGCAGGACCACGACCACCCACGAGGGCCGCCCCGTGGAGACGTCCGACGACCGCTACCGCGCAGGCAGCGTGGCCTTCAGCATCCGCAACTCGATCGGCGCCAACCCGCTCGTACGGCAGGCGGGCGACTTGCGTTTCGGCGCCGGAGAACATATGTTCGAGTCATAGCGCCCGTCTTCCCCCGGGTGGCTCAGCACAAGGACCAGAGCCGCGGGGAGAAGCGATCTTGAGCAGACTCTATGGCGATCCGATAGAGGTGTGGACCAGGGACGGGGAGCCGACCCAGTTCGTCTGGCGCGACCGCCTCTACCTCGTCCGCCGCGTCCTCGACCAGTGGGTCGTCGCGCGCGAGTGGTGGAAGACCGGCGAGGGCGACCCCGGCGAGCGCCAGTTCTGGCGGGTGGAGGCCAGCCCCGGCCGCGAGGTGGGCTCCTACGAGCTGCGTTACGACACCGCCAGCAACGGCTGGCTGCTGCTGAGGGCGTGGGACTGATGGCGCCCCCGTTCCCGCACCTCGACGTGTGCTCCGCCTACTCCATGCGTTACGGCACCGCGTTCCCGCGAGCGCTGGTGAACCGGGCGGTGGAGCACGGGATGGACATCCTCGCGCTGACCGACCGCGACGGCCTCTACGGCGCGGTCAAGCACGCCCAGGCGTGCGCGGAGGCCGGCATCGCGCCGGTGCTCGGCGTGAACCTGGCGCTCGACACCCCCGCCCCGGCCTTCAGCCCGGTGCCGGGAGCCCGCGCGCCGCGCCCGCGCACCGGCCCGGACGCCGAGGACCGCGTCACCGTGCTGGCCCGCGGCAAGGGCTGGTCCCGCCTGTGCCGCCTGGTCACGGCCGCCCACCGCGCGGGGGAGCGCGGCGCGCCCAAGGTGACCCGCGAGCTGGTCGGCGCATGGGCGGGCGGTCCCGGCGGAGATCACGGGTTCGGCGCGGAGGACGGGCTCGTGGTGCTGCTCGGCCCCAGGTCCGACGTGGGCCGCGCGGTGGCCGCGCGGCGCGACGAGCACGCCAGGGCGCTGCTCGGCCTGTGGCGGGCCGCGGTGCCCGGCGTGGTGATCGAGCTGGTCGACCAGTACGGCTTCCGCGACGCCACCACGGCCGTGCGCATGCTCGGCCTGGCCGAGTCCGCGGGGGTGCCGGCGATCCTGACCAACGCCGTGCGCTACCTCGACCCCGCCGACCACCAGGTCGGCGACGTGCTCGACGCGGCCCGCCAGCTCGTCCCGCTGCACCCGCGCCACCTGGAACGCACCACCTCCCACGCCTACCTCAAGAGCACCAAGGAGATGCGGCAGGTGGCGGCCAAGGTGTGCGGCGCGGACCAGGAGCGGGTGGCCAGGCTGCTGTTCACCACCAGGCGGCTGGCCGAGGCGTGCGCGATGGACCCGCTCGTCCTGCTCGCGCTCCGCAACGACCCGCCGGACCTGCACCTGCCGGAGATCGGCCGCGACCCCGTGCCGCTGCTGCGCCACCGGGTCGAGGACGGCCTGATCCGGCGCGGCCTCGACCGCTCCGCGGACGCCAGGGGCCGGCTCGGGGACGAGATGGCCATCATCGAGCGCAAGCGCCTGTCCGGCTACTTCGTCGCCGTGGCCGGCATCACGGACATGATCCGCGGCATGGGCATCCGCTGCGCCATCCGCGGCTCGGGCGCCGGCAGCCTGGTCAACTACCTCATCGGCATCGGCGAGGTGAACCCGCTCGACCACGGCCTGCTCATGGAGCGGTTCCTGTCGGAGGGCCGCATCGGGCTGCCCGACATCGACGTGGACGTCGAGTCGGCCCGCCGCCTCGACTGCTACCAGGCCATCTTCGACCGCTACGGCGAGTCCCGCGTGGCCTGCGTGTCCATGATGGAGACCTACCGGGCCCGCAGCGCCATCCGCGACGTCGCCGGGGCGATGGGCCTGCCGCCGCACGAGATCGACGCCATCGCCAAGGCTTTCCCGCACATCAGGGCCAGGCAGATCACCGCGTCGCTGGAGGACCTGCCCGAGCTGCGCGAGAGCCGGCTCGGCGAGGCCGGGCTCGACCGGGTGTTCCGGCTGGCGGAGAAGCTCGACGGCCTGCCCAGGCACATCGCGCTGCACCCGTGCGGCGTGCTGATCGGCAACGCCGGGCTGCACGACCGCACGCCGGTGGAGCGCAGCCTGCTGGAGTTCCCGATGTCGCAGTTCGACAAGGACGACGTGGAGGAGGCCGGGCTGCTCAAGCTCGACGTGCTGGGCGTGCGGATGCAGTCCGCGATGGCGTACACGCTGAGCGAGATCAAGCGGGTGGACGACGTCGTGGTCGAGCTCGACACGCAGCAGGGCGACGACCCCGAGGTCCAGTACGTGCCGCACGACGACCAGGACACCTACGACATGATCTGCGCCTCCCGCACCCTCGGCTGCTTCCAGATCGAGTCGCCGGGGCAGCGCGAGCTGGTGGCCAAGCTGGAGCCGCGCAGGATGCACGACCTGATCGTGGACATCTCGCTGTTCCGGCCGGGGCCGGTCAACTCCGACATGGTCACCCCCTACCTGGAGGCCAGGCACGGGTGGCGGCAGCCGTACTACCCGCACGAGCGGCTGCGGGAGGCGCTGAGCGAGACGCACGGCGTCGTCGTCTTCCACGAGCAGGTGCTGAAGATCATCTCGGTGATGACCGGGCGCGACCTGTCGTACGCCGAGATGTTGCGGCGCACGCTCGACACGCCCGAGGGGCGGGCCAGGGTGCGCAGGGCGTTCGTGCCGCTGTCCAAGGCCAACGGGTTCGACGACGCGGCCGTGGAGCGGGCCTGGCAGGTGCTGGACGCGTTCGGCTCGTTCGGGTTCTGCAAGGCGCACGCGGCGGCGTTCGCGCTGCCGACGTACCAGTCGGCCTGGCTCAAGCGGCACCACGCGGCGGCGTTCTTCGCCGGGGTGCTCACGCACGAGCCCGGCATGTACCCGCCGCGGGTCATCATCGACGAGGCCAGGCAGTGCGGGGTGAAGATCCTGCCGCTGGACATCAACAAGTCGGGCAGGGACTGGCAGGTGGAGCGGCTCGGGCCGCGCGTCCAGGTCCGCGTGCGGCCCGCCGCCCTCGGCGCCCCCGACGACGCGCGGCGGCGGGTCAGGGACTTCAAGATCGGCGACATCGGCAAGGGGTACGCGCTGCGGGTGCCGTTCTCGGCGATCAAGGGGGTGAGCGAGGCCGAGGTCGAGCGGATGGTGGCGGGGCAGCCGTACACGTCGCTGGCCGACTTCTGGGACCGCGCCCGGCCCTCGCGGCCCACGATCGAGCGGATCGTCCAGGTGGGCGGCCTCGACGCGCTGCACGACCTGCACCCGGGCGGGCGCCGGCGCTGGCGTCCCGGCGAGCTGACCAGGCGCGACCTGATCGCCCAGGTCGGCGTGCTCGACCGGGCCTCGGCGATCGGCGTGCAGGCGGGCCCGCGCAGGTCCAAGCGCTACCACTCCCATCTGGATCTCTCCAGGAACGCGGCTCCCCCGGCGGTACAGCTTCCGCTCGGGTTCGGCGAGAGGCTGTCGCCGGGGGAGTTGCCCGAGATGACGGAGACGGAGATGGTCGAGGCCGAGCTGGAGATCCTCGGCATCGACGTCAGCCGGCACGTCATCAGCTTCCACGACGAGCTGCTCGACGCGCTGGGGGTGGTGCGTTCCAGGGACCTGCTCGCCCAGCGCAACGGGGCGGAGATCCTGGTCGCGGGGGTCAAGGTGGCCACCCAGACCCCGGCCGTGCGCTCGGGCCAGCGCGTCATCTTCACCACGCTCGACGACTCGACGGGGCCGGTCGACCTGACGTTCTTCGAGTCGGTGCAGGGGCGGTGCGCGTCGATCGTGTTCGGCTCGTGGCTGATGCTGGCCAGGGGGGTGGTCCGGCGCACGGGGACCCGGGCGGTGTCGCTGCGGGCGGTCGACTGCTGGAACCTCGCCGACCTCGACGCGCTGTGGCGCTCCCGCGGCATCGAGGCGGTGCGCGCCGCCGTCGAGCGGGCGCCGGAGGAGCTGGCGGGGGTCGGCGGGCGCAAGATCGAGTACGCGAACGGCTTCCGCCTCTCGCCCTACTCCGACCTCGGCCCGGCCATCACCGCCAACCCGCCCCGCCAGCTCTGGCACGCCAGCCCGGGCAGCTCGGGTCCCACGGCGGCGTGATCGCTCCCTATTCATTCTTTACGGCACAGCCAACGTCACCCCACCCACCGCACGTGGCCGGCCCCCGTCCAGGGAAACGCTCCTCCGGTTCACAGGGCCGGCCGCCGTGACGTGCGCATCGTGGGCCGTTCGCGGGGTGATCCTGGGCCGCTAGCTCGTGCGCCCCATCGCCGTGGACCCCGGCGCAGGCTGGGCCGGCTGCGGGGAGAAGGTGCGTACGGTGCCGGGCTCGACGGCGCGGGCCGAGCGGGACGCGCGCTGCAGGCGGGTCAGCTCGCGTACGGTGCAGCCGCACAGCAGGGCGGCCACCGAGGCGCAGGCCAGCTCCGGCACCCCCACCCCCGTCAGGTCGCCGGCGGAGGCGCCGAGCGGCAGCCGGATCGTCACCAGGGCGAGCGTGGCCAGCCAGGCCGCCCACCACCCCGCCAGCAGCGCCAGCCACCGCCCGCGCCGCCCGGCCGGCGGGCGGGTGCCGCGCCAGACCTCGTCGACCAGCACCGCGGGCGCGACGAGGTTGACGCCGGGAAGCAGCCAGGCCGCCGCGACGGGGGTGGCCGCGGCGGAGCGGTCGTTGGCCTGCCTGGCACGTACCAGCCAGGTGACGTAGGCGGCAGCGGCGGCGATCGTGGTGCCCGCCACCAGCATCATCAGCACCGCGAACATCGTCACCGCCCCCACCACGGCCTCGGCGTCGGCCCCCTGCGGGCGCCCGCCGAAGGCGGCCAGCTCGGCGGCGAGCCGGCGCCCGCGGGACAGCTCGAAGCTCACGAGAGCGCCGAGGGAGAGGATCTGGGCGGTGAGCGTCACGTAGACGGCAGAGGCGGCTCTGGCGGGCGATGCCTGGGTGTAGCGCACGTTGATCTCCCCCCGGGCCATGCGCTGAGGTTCTGATTCACTTGTATCCCGGCAGCCCCGCTGTTAATCAGCTCACCACGCCGGATTCCCACGCCCAAGCTGCGATTTCAACCCGATTGCGGACACCGAGCTTGGCCTGGATGCTGCCCAGGTGGGTCTTCACCGTCGACAGTGACACGAACAGCTCCCCGGCCACCTCCTGGTTCGTCCGCCCCCTGGCCACCAGGCGGACGACGTCCAGCTCGCGGTCCGTCAGCGGGTCGTTCACCGGCAGCGCGGCCCGGCGGCGGGGCTGGGCCAGGTGCTGCAGCAGCCGCACGGTGATCGACGGCGACACCAGCGCGTCGCCGGCCGCCGCGGCCCTGACCGCCTCGATCAGCAGGGTGGGCCCGCTGTCCTTGAGCAGGAAGCCGGTGGCGCCGGAGCGCAGGGCTCCGTACACGTACTCGTCCAGGTCGAAGGTGGTGACGATGACGACCCGCATCGGGTTCTCCACGCCGGGACCCGCCAGCACGCGGGTCACCTCGAGCCCGTCGAGCTTGGGCATCCTGATGTCGAGCAGGCACACGTCCGGCCGCAGCCGCCTGGCCTCCGCGACGGCCTCGGCCCCGTCCGAGACCGCGGCCACGACCTCCATGTCCGGTTGGGCGTCCAGAATCATCTGGAAGCCGGTGCGCACCAGTTGCTGGTCGTCTGCGATGAGAACCCGAATAGTCACGGCCTCAACTCTAGGGATCAGCCGTTCGGCCGAGGCGGATATGGACGCACGGCCGATCCCCCGGCACCGCCTCCGGCGGGAGCCTGGACGGCATGAACGACGTGCTTGTTGGACGGGCCCTGGCCAAACGGTTCGGGCAGACGGTCGCCCTGGGCGGCGTGGACATCGCGGTACGGGCGGGCGAAGCCGTGGCGATCATGGGGCCGAGCGGTTCCGGCAAGTCGACGCTGCTGCACTGCCTGGCCGGCATCATGAAGCCGGACGGGGGCGAGGTGCACCTGCTCGGCCAGCGCATCGACTCGCTGGGCGAGCGCAGGCGCAGCGCGCTGCGCCGCACCCGCTTCGGCTTCGTCTTCCAGTTCGGCCAGCTCCTGCCCGAGCTGCCCGCCGAGGAGAACGTGGCGCTCCCGCTCATGCTGGGCGGGGTGCCGAGGGCCCAGGCCGTACGGCAGGCCCGCGAGTGGTTCCCCCCGCTCGGCCTGCACTCCATGGAGTCCAGGCGGCCGGGTGAGCTGTCCGGCGGCCAGGCGCAGCGGGTGGCCATCGCCAGGGCGCTGGTCACCAGGCCGGCCGTGGTCTTCGCCGACGAGCCCACGGGGGCGCTCGACCAGCAGACCGGGCAGGAGACGATGCGGCTGCTGGTGGAGGCCACCAAGCACAACGACGCCTGCCTGATCGTCGTCACCCACGACCCGAACGTGGCCGCCTGGTGCGACCGCACGGTCGAGGTCCGTGACGGCCGCCTGCTGGTGAGCGGGGCCTTCGCGTGAACCTCGACCTGACCTGGCGGCTGCTCAGGGGCGGCGGCCGCAGGGGGCTGCTCGGCACCTGGCTCACGCTGGCCGCCGTCGCGGTGGCCACGGCGCTGCTGCTGTTCGCGGTGGCCGCGAACTCCGCCTTCCAGGCCAGGGCCGAGCGCGGCGCCTGGCGCAACCCCGTCCCGGCCACCTCGGGCGCGGTGGCCGTCGAGGCGTCCCGCTACGACTTCGTCCGCGACCAGGCCATCACCGTGATCGACCTGGCCGCGCTCCCCGGTAAGAGCCCGGCCCCGCCGCCGGGGCTGCCCCGCTTCCCCGCGCCCGGCGAGGTGTGGCTGTCGCCCGCGCTGGCCGAGCTGGCCAGGGAGCTGCCCGCCGGCGAGCTGGCCGGCCGTTACCCCGGCCCGGAGGGGGTGCTCGGCGACGAGGGGCTGGTGCATCCGGGCGAGCTGGTCGCGGTCGTCGGCCACGCGCCGGACAGTCCCGCGATGACCGCGGCCCGCTCCGGCGACTGGATCGTCGCCAAGCCGCCCGTCAAGGTCGCGAGCCTGGCGGGGCAGCCGAGCGAGGACGCGGAGGCGTACCGGATGCTCTCGCTCGTCGCCAGCGTGCTCATGGTGGTGCCGCTGCTGGTGTTCGGGGGCGCGGCGGCCCGGCTCACGGTGGCCAGGCGCGACCAGCGGCTGGCCGCACTGCGCCTGGTCGGGGCCACGCCCGGGCAGGTCGTCGCGATGACCGTGGCGGAGGCGGTGATGGTCGCGCTGGCCGGCGCGCTCGCGGGGGCCGTCGCCTTCGCCCTGGCCGTGCCGCTGCTGGCCGGGATCGAGATGCAGGGCGGGCCGTGGTTCGCCGCCGACCTGTTCCCCGGGCCGCTCGTCCTGGCCGGGGTGCTGGTCGCGGTGCCGCTGCTGGTGGGGCTCTCCGCGGTGGCCGGCCTGCGGCGGGTCGTGGTGAGCCCGCTCGGCGTGGCCAGGCGGGAGACGCCGCCGGCCATGCGGTTCGTACGGGTGCTCGCCCTGCTGGCGGTGCTGGCCGTGTTCCCGATGCTGACCAGGGGCACCAGCGTCGCGGTCATCGCGGTGGCGCTCGCGCTGGCGTTCCTGTGCATCAACCTGGTGGGGCCGTGGGTGGTCGGCGTGATCGGCCGGATCACGGCGGCGAGCGCGCGGGGCCCCGCCCGGCTGCTGGCAGGCCGGCGGCTGGTGGACGACCCGCGCGCCGCCTGGCGCACGGTGAGCGGCGTGGCGCTGACCGGCTTCGTGGCGGGCTTCCTCGGCCTGCTCAGCCCGGCGGCGTTCGACGGCGACGCGTCCGGCCCGCCGCAGCTCCGCGTCACCGCGCCCGCCGGGCAGGTGGCGGAGGTGGTGGGGCAGGCCCGAGAGCGGCTGCGCGCGGCCGGCGTGCAGGCCACCGTGAAGCCCGTCAAGGACGTCGTGGTGGCGGCCCTGGGCAGCTCCGCCGACACCGCCACCCTCGACCGCGCCCGCACCGCGATGGCCGGCCTGGTGCCCGGCCGCACGCCCACCACGGAACGTGACGACCAGCGGTTCGGCGTCCAGCTCCTGGCCGACGTCAGGGTGGGCACGATCGTGGTGCTGTCGGTGTCGTTCCTGGTGGCCATCGCCAGCTCGGGGATCACGGCCGCGTCGTCGATCCTGGACCGGCGGCAGACGTACGGGCTGCTGCGCCTGGCGGGCACGCCGCTGGAGGTGCTCGACCGGGCCCGCCGCGCCGAGACGCTGGTCCCGCTGACGGTCATGGGCGGCGGGGCGATCCTGGTCGGGGCGTTCTGCGCGGTGCCGTTCATGATCGGGGGCATGAACGTGGTCGGCGCGCTCACGCTGGCGGGCTGCGTCGTGGCGGGCTTCGCCGGGGTGGTCGGGGCGGGCGCGCTGAGCCGCCCGCTGCTCCGCTCGGTCACCGAGGACCCGGCGCCCCGCCCCGACTGACCGAGTGCGGCTATCCGAGTGCGGCTAACCGAGTACGAGGTCGCGGACGAGCTTCAGCGAGGGCTCGTCCCGCACTCCCATGACGAGCAGGCTGGTGACCGGGCTGCGATGCCACAGCTCCAGCCGCTCCTTGATCCGGCCGGGCGGGCCGACGAGCGAGATGCCGTCGGCCAGCTCGTCCGGGATCGCCCGGAACGCCTCGTCCCTGCGCCCCGCCAGGTACAGCGCCTGGATGTGCTCGGCGGCCTCGGCGTAGCCCATCCGGCCGATGATGTCGGCGTGGAAGTTGCGCTGCTTGGCGCCCATGCCGCCGATGTACAGCGTCAGCATCGTCTTGACCACGTCGAGCGCGGCCCGCAGGTCGTCGGAGATCAGCACCATCACCATGGCCGCCACGTCGAAGCCCGGCTCGGCGCCCGACAGCGCCTCGCCGTACATCTCCTCGATCTTCTCGGGGAACGCGAACAGCGGCAGCCAGCCCTGCCCCACCTCGGCGGCCAGCGCCACGTTCTTCGGTCCTTCCGCCCCGAGATAGAGGGGGATGTCGGGGCGGAGCGGATGGGTGATGGACTTCAGCGGTTTGCCCAGCCCGCCGGGCAGCGGCAGCGGGTAGTGGTCGCCGTCGCTGGTCACCGGCTCCTCGCGGCGCCACACCTTGCGCATGATCTCGACGTACTCGCGGGTCCTGGCCAGCGGCCTGGCGAACGGCTGGCCGTACCAGCCCTCCACCACCTGCGGCCCCGAGGCGCCCACGCCCAGCAGCAGCCGGCCGCCGGTGAGGTGGTCGAGGGTCATGGCGGTCATCGCGGTGGTGACCGGAGGTCTGGCCGAGATCTGGGCGATCGAGGTGCCCAGCTTGATGCGGGACGTACGCGCGCCGTACCAGGCCAGCGGCGTGAAGACGTCGCTGCCGTACGCCTCGGCCGTCCACACCGAGTCGTAGCCGAGCCGCTCGGCCGCCAGGACCGATTCTGTCGCGTCGTCGGCGTTGCGCTGCCAGTAGCCGAGGTTCAGACCGAGCTTCATGGGACACCTCCGGAATTAAGTTCTATTACGTCCGGGGATGTCCCAAGTGTCAATGGAGGATCTTCCGGGGTAGTCACACTCTGTGCTCAAGGCTCTCTGTCGACTCGCGTGCCTGCTGCTCCTCCTGCCCGCAGCAGAGCCGACGATCGCGGCGGGCGACTCCCGGCCCAACGTCGTCCTCATCCTGGCCGACGACCTCGAGACCGGCACCCTGCCGCTCTTCCCCAACATCACGCGGCACCTCGTCCAGCAGGGCGCCTCGTTCGACCGCTTCTTCGTGACGAACTCCTGGTGCTGCCCCTCCAGGGCGTCGATCCTGCGCTCCCAGCACGTCCACAGCCACGGCGTGCTGACCAACACCGCCCCGGAAGGGGGATTCGACCGCTTCCACACCCAGGGTCTGGAACGTTCCACCGTCGGCACCTGGATGCGGGAGGCCGGCTACCGCACCGGCCTGATGGGCAAGTTCCTCAACCACTATCCGGGCGAGACGGCCGGGGGCACGTACGTGCCGCCGGGCTGGGACGAGTGGGACGTGCCGGTGCGCAAGCTCTACGAGGAGTACGGCTACCGGCTCAACGAGAACGGCGTGACCCGCGACTATGGCTGGGAGGAGCAGGACTACCTGTCCGACGTGCTGGCCCGCAAGGCCCGCGACTTCATCGCCGGCGCCGACCAGCCGTTCTTTCTCTTCCTCGCCCCGATCGGCCCGCACAACCCGGCCAACCCGGCCCACCGGCACGCCCACGCCTTCCCGCTGGCCATGGCGCCGCGCACGCCGTCGTTCAACCAGGCGGACGTGAGCCGCGAGCCGTTCTGGCTGCGCAACAGGCCCCCGCTCCCGCTGGACGCCCAGGCCGACGTGGACGAGACCTACCGCAGGCGGCTGCGGGCCATGCTCGGCGTGGACGACCTCGTCGGCTCGGTGGTCGGCGCCCTGCGGGAGGCCGGGAAGCTGGACGACACGTACATCTTCTTCACCTCGGACAACGGCTTCCACCTCGGCACGCATCGCCTCAAGCAGGGCAAGACCACCCCGTTCGAGGAGACGATCAGGGTCCCGCTCGTCGTGCGCGGCCCCGGCATCGCCCCCGGCTCGACGATCAACCGGATGGGCGCCACGATCGACCTTGCCCCGACCTTCGCCGAGCTGGGCGGGGCCGTCCTGCCGCCGTTCGCGGAGGGCCGCTCGCTGGTGCCACTGCTGCGCGGCAGGCCGCCCGCGGAATGGCGGAAGCACGTGCTGGTGGAGTTCACCCGGCCGGCCGACCCGTCGTCGGCCGCCCAGACGCCTGTGCCCGCCTATCGGGCGTTGCGAACGGAGCAGTACACCTATGTCCGGTACGAGACGGGCGAGCGGCAGCTCTACGACCTGAACACCGACCCCTACCAGCTCGCCAACCTGGCAGCGACCGCCGACCCGGCCCTGGTGGCGCGGCTGGACAGGCAGTTGGCGGCGATGGCCGCGTGCGCGGGGGCGGCCTGCCGCCAGGCCGACAGTCAGGGCTAGCGGAACAGCGACGGGTACGCGTGCGCCAGATGCTCCGACACGGCCAGGGTCGCCTCGTCCGCCTCGCCCCGTTCGATGGCCTCCAGGATCCGTACGTGGTCCGCGCGCAGGATGGAGGTGTCCCCGAGGCGTTGCACCGCTTCGACCGAGTACCTGCGCATCGAGTCGCGCAGCGAGCGCATGATGGCCGCGATGAGCCGGTTGCCCGAGGCGTCCGCGATCGCGCAGTGGAAGGCCGTGTCGTGCTCGACGAACTCCTCGGCCGTCCGTGCCCCGTCCATGCCGGCCAGGGCGGCGGCCAGGGCGGAGGTGTCGGCCCGGGCCGTGGCGGCCTGCGCGGCGGCCCACTGCTCGATCATGTGCCGGGTGTCGATGACCTCGCGCATCTCCAGGCTGGCCAGGCCGAGGTGCAGCCGGAGCAGGTCGGTCAGCGCGGAGTCGGGGCGCGAGGTGAGCACGGCGCCCGCGTCGGGCCCCCGGCCGACCTGGGAGGAGACCACGCCGAGGGTCTCCAGCACGCGCATCGCCTCGCGTACCGAGGAGCGGCTGACGCCGAGCTGCTCGGCGAGCTGGCGCTCGGCGGGCAGCCGGTCGCCCACGGTGAGGCCGTCCTCGGCGATGCGCCGCTCGATCTGAGCGAGTACGTCCTCGAACGTCCGCGTCCGCTTGACGGGACGCCAGCCGGTGTCCTCCACCCGGAGCCTCCTCATGCTGGCCGGAAACGTTGTGGTTCGATATGGTCTGACCATACTGTGGTCTGACCATACTTCGGAAGGAGAGCCGTGCGAGTCGCCCTGTTCATCACGTGCGTGAACGACACGCTCTTCCCGGGCACCGGCAAGGCCGTGGTGTCGCTCCTGCGCAGGCTCGGCTGCGACGTGGACTTCCCCGTGGCCCAGACGTGCTGCGGGCAGATGCACGTCAACACCGGCTACCGGGAGGAGGGCGTGCGGCTGGCCCGGCACTTCACGGAGGTGTTCGCCGGGTACGACGCGGTCGTCGCGCCGTCGGGGTCGTGCGCGGCCATGGTGCGCGAGCAGTACCCGAAGCTGGCCAGGCCGGGCAGCAGGGGAGCGGCGGCGATCGCGGAGGTCGCGCCCAGGGTGTACGAGCTGTCGGAGTTCCTGATCGACGTGCTGAAGGTCGAGGACGTCGGCGCATATTTCCCGCATCGGGTGACATATCACCCGACGTGCCACTCGCTGCGCGGCCTCCACCTGGGCGACCGGCCCGCCAGGCTGCTGCGGAACGTGCGCGGCCTGGAGCTCGTGCCGCTGCCGGGCGCCGAGGAGTGCTGCGGCTTCGGCGGCACGTTCGCGGTCAAGAACCCGGCGGTCTCCGCCGCGATGGGCGCCGACAAGACCCGCGCCATCATGGACACCGGCGCCGAGGTGCTCTGCGCGGCCGACAACTCCTGCCTCATGCACATCGGCGGCACCCTGCGCCGCCAGCAGACCGGCGTCAGGACCATGCACCTGGCGGAGATCCTCGCATCGACGGAGGAGGCCCAATGAGCGCGACATTCCTCGGCATGCCAGGAAGCTTCCCGGAGAACTCCCGGGAAGCCGTACAGAACTCGCAGCTCCGCTTCAACCTCCGCAAGGCCACCCACACCATTCGCGACAAGCGGGCGAGCGTCGTCGGCGAGCTGCCCGACTGGCAGGAGCTGCGCGCGGCCGGCAAGGCCATCAAGGACCACACGCTGCGCAACCTCGACCGCTACCTGATCCAGCTCGAAGCGGCCGTCACGGAGGCGGGCGGCACCGTGCACTGGGCCAGGGACGCCGCCGAGGCCAACCGCATCGTGACGGACCTGGTCAAGGCCACCGGCGAGACCGAGGTGGTCAAGGTCAAGTCGATGGCCACCCAGGAGATCGAGCTCAACCAGGCGCTGGCCGAGCACGGCATCACCGCGTACGAGACGGACCTGGCCGAGCTGATCGTCCAGCTCGGCGACGACTTCCCCAGCCACATCCTGGTCCCCGCGATCCACCGCAACCGGTCGGAGATCCGCGAGATCTTCCTCGACAAGATGCCGCACGTCTCCGCCGACCTCACCGACGACCCGCCCGCCCTCACCGAGGCCGCCCGGCTCCACCTGCGCGAACGCTTCCTCAGGAGCAAGGTCGCGATCTCCGGCGCGAACTTCATGGTGGCCGAGACCGGCACGCTGGTGGTGCTGGAGTCGGAGGGCAACGGCCGCATGTGCCTGACCCTGCCCGAGACCCTCATCAGCGTCGTCGGGATCGAGAAGCTGCTGCCCTCCTGGCGGGATCTGGAGGTGTTCCTCCAGCTCCTGCCCAGAAGCTCCACGGGCGAGCGGATGAACCCCTACACGAGCATGTGGACCGGCGCCGTCGAAGGCCAGGAGTTCCACCTGGTGCTGCTCGACAACGGCCGCACCGACGTGCTCGCCGACGAGGTGGGCCGCCAGGCGCTGCGCTGCATCCGCTGCTCGGCCTGCCTGAACGTGTGCCCCGTGTACGAGCGCGCGGGCGGCCACGCGTACGGCTCGGTCTATCCCGGCCCCATCGGCGCGATCCTCACCCCGCAGCTCAGAGGCATGTCCTCCGAGCTGGACGCCTCGCTGCCGTTCGCCTCCAGTCTCTGCGGCGCCTGCTACGAGGCCTGCCCGGTGGCCATCGACATCCCCGAGGTCCTGGTGGACCTGCGGGCCAAGGCGCCGCACGCGGCGGCGGAGAAGGCCGGCATGAAGGTGGCCGGCTGGATACTCAACGACCACGAGCGGCTGGCCAGGGCGCAGCGCGCCGCGACCCGCGTACGGAAGCTGGTGCCCAAGCGGCTGCCGGGCCCGCTGTCGGCGTGGACGGACACCCGGGACCTGCCCGAGATTCCCGAAGAATCCTTCAGAGACTGGTGGGAGCGGAATGAGCGCGCGTGAGGAGATCCTCGCCAGGGTCCGCAAGGCCGTCGCCGGAGCCGGGGACGTGGAGATCCCCCGGCACTACCGGGCGGACCGGCAGGGCGGCGACCTGGTGGAGCTGTTCGCAGAGCGGGTGGACGACTACCGGGCGATCGTGCACGTCGTCCCGGCGGCCGAGGTCCCCGGCAAGATCGACGAATGCCTCGGCGAGCGCCGCATGATCGTCCCGGACGGCTTCGGCCGGGAGGGCGGCTGGCACGACGTGAACACGGCCGACGGCGTGGTCACGAACTGCGCCGTGGCCATCGCCGAGACCGGCACCATCGTCCTCGACCACGGCCCCGGCCAGGGCACCAGGGCGCAGACGCTGGTCCCCGACTACCACCTGTGCGTGGTGCGGGCCGACCAGATCGTGCCGGGCGTGCCGGAGGCCGTCGCCCGGCTCGACCCGGCCCGCCCCCTCACCTGGATCAGCGGCCCCTCGGCCACCAGTGACATCGAGCTGAACCGGGTCGAGGGCGTGCACGGCCCCCGCACCCTGGAAGTGATCATCAGTACCTGAGCACCGCGGCGACGTCCGCCACCGAGTCGGTGAACCACAGCTCGGCGTCCGTCATCGCGGCCGCCCTGGCCAGCGCGGAGTCCGAGCGCTCCTGGATGGGCTCGTCCACGCCCCATCGCTGCAGTTCGCCCCGGTCGGTGGCGAGCTGCGTGCCGCCCTCGCCGATCCAGACGGGGCCGGGCAGCTCACCGGGCAGCAGCACCGCGTGCACCCGGCCCTCGCGCAGCGCCTGCGACACCCGCGCCATCCCGGTGGGGCCCGCGGCCTCCTGGTGGCGTTCGAGCAGCTCGGCGCGCCTGCGGTCGAGCCACTCGTCGAGCGCCCGCTCCACGTCCTGCTCGAACTGGCCGTGGTCGTCGCGGCTGCCGTGCTCCACCATCGTCACCCGGTCGGCCGCCTTGGTGCCGAGGTGGTGCAGCAGGTACGAGCGCGACTTCGGCTCGCCCGCGACCAGGATCAGCTCGGCGCCGATCCTGCGTACCTGCTCGTCGATCTCCTGGGCCACGGCCAGGGCGTTCTTCTCCCAGACCTCGTCCACGGCGCGCTCGTACCGCTTCTGCGACCAGCCGCCCTGGGCGGTCTTCTGCAGCGGCCACGAGGCGGCCTCGACGGTGGCCTTGCGCGGCGAGCCGCCGCCGAACACGGTCAGCTCGGCCCCCGCGTGGTCCACGATGACCCTGATGTGCGGCACGTTCTCGCCGCGCCGCATCAGCAGCGGCGTGACGTGCGGCAGCGGCGTCCACGTGGCCAGCTCGTACGGCGCCTCGCGCAGCGACTCGGCCAGCACCACGTCACCGTGCGTGGCGAACAGGGCCCGCCCGGCGGCGGCGCTCAGCGCCTCGTCCTCCAGGGCGTCCAGCGTCGCCTTGTCGGCCTGGCCTGACTGGCCGTCGAGCTGGTCGCGCACGCCGCGCCAGTGGCTCGCCCGTTCGGGCCCGGTGAGCGCGCCCAGGTACACCGACGCGTACGGGCCGTGCCGCTCGTACAGCGGCCGGATGAAGTCGAGCCGCACCGCTCACCACCTCCGCTTCTCCACGCCGATGCCGAGCGTCCTGGCGATGTCGGCCATGTTCGTGTAGTCACGCTCGGGCAGGGATTCGACCATGTCGATCACCGGGTCGGGCGCGCCCTCGCGGCGGGCGCGGGCCAGCAGCTCGCGCTTGGACGAGGGCCAATGGGTGTCGCTCAGCCATTTGGCGAGGTCGCTGCGGACGTCGACGTCCCGCCGCGTCATGCCTTCCGGGGCGCCGGGCTCGCGTCCTGGTGAGTACGAGTGAAGCGACTCCTCACCGGGCGCCGGCATGGCCTCGGGCTCCTTCCACTCCTCGGCGTGCGTCGTGCCGCCGCCGCGAACCATGCCCTCGGTCTCGTGCTTCTGCTCGTCGTCGAGGCGGGGTCCGTGCTTGTCGCTCCCACGTTCCATAATTAGCCTCACTCCTCTCAATTCGCCCCTACCCCCGCTTTCGTGGGCAAACATCGCGACTGTGTACCCTCCACAGGGTGTTCGATCCCGACGTGAGCATCGCCACGGAACGGCTTACGCTGCGGCCGTTCGGCCCCAAGGACACCCTCCGCATCCGCTCCATCGTGCAGTCCGGAGCCCGCTTCCTCCCGCCGGGCGCGCCCGACAGGATCCCGGGGATCGCCCCGTGGCTGATGCACGGCGTGCACGAGCTGCGCCGCTCCGGCCAGGGCGTCCACCTGGCCATGACCGACGCCGACGGGGTCATCGTGGGGGCGATCAGCCTCTTCAAGACCTCGTGGAGCGCCGGCACGACCGAGGTCGGGTACGGCGTCCACCCCCTCTACCGGGGCCGCGGCTTCGCCACCGAGGCGGTGCGCGGCCTGACGGCCTGGGCGCTCGACACCATGGGGCTGCGCAGGATCGACCTGACCGCCAGGCTGGACAACCTCGCCTCGCTCCGCGTCGCCTGCAAAGCGGGCTTCACCTGGGAAGGCGTCCTGCGTGACGCGGTGCTCGACGAGGACGGCGCGCACGACCTCGTCATGTTCGGCCTGCTGCGCCACGACAGGCGCCTGCCCGCCGTCACCCTGCCGAAGACCGAGCTGCGCACCCAGCGGCTGCTCCTGCGCCCGCAGACGCCCGCGGACGTGCCCGACCTGGCCGTCACCGGGGCGGACCCGCTCACCCAGGCGTACACGGGGGTGCCGCGCGGCTACGACGAGGAGCACGCGCGGGGCTACGTCGCCCACGCCGAGCGCATGCGGATGAGGGGCCTGGGCGCCGCCTGGACGGGGGAGGAGCCGGCCACCGGCCGCTTCGTGCTCAACGTGGACCTGCGCGACATCGACTGGCACAGCAGGACCGCCGAGGTCGGCTACATGACCGCCCCCTGGGCCAGGGGCAACGGGTACGCGGGCGAGGCCGTGCGGGAGATCGCCCGCTGGCTGTTGGAGCAGCACGCCTTCGAGCGGCTCCAGCTCCGCGCCGCACCCGGCAACACGGCCTCCCAGCGGGTGGCGGAGAAGGCCGGGTTCGTCCGCGAAGGCGTCGCCCGCTCCTCGCTCGGCGGCCAGGACCTGGTCGTCTACAGCCTCATCCCCTCGGACCTGGCCTGAGGGCACACCGGACTGGCCCCGGCACCCCTTTGTGAAACCGCCCCGCAGCCGTCACCCTTGAGTGGAGGACGGTGAGGCGCATGATCACGGTTGTCGGCTGGGACGGGTCCGAGCTCTCGGCCAAGGCGGTGGGCAAGCTGCGGGAGGCCAGGCTCGTCGTGGGCCCCGACGCCGTTCTCGGGCAGCTCCGGCTCAACGCGGCGACCGCGGCCGACGGGGCGCTGCTGGAGGCCCTTGACGACCACCTGGAACACGGCGAGGGCCCCGCCGTCGTGCTCGCGCCCGGCGACCCCGGCTTCTTCGGCGTCGTACGCAGGCTGCGCGCGCACGGGCTCAAGCCCGAGGTGCTGCCCGCCACCTCGCTCGTCACCCGCGCCTTCGCCTGCGCCGGGCTCAACTGGGAGGACGCGCTGATCGTCGCCCCTTCCGGCCCGCGCCAGCTCAACAGGGCGGTCAACGCCTGCCGCGCCCACCCCAAGGTCGCGCTGCTGGTCGCGCCCGGCGTCGGCCCCGGCGAGCTGGCCAGGGAGCTGGCGCCCACCACGCCGCGCGCGCTGATCGTCTGCGAGGACCTCGGCGGGCCCGACGAGCGCGTCACGCACAGCCGCATGGGCGAGGCCACGACCAGGCCGTGGAAGGACCCCGACGTGGTGCTCGTCATCGACCCGCTGCACCAGCCGAAGGAGCCGAGCTGGGTCGCGGGGGCGCAGCCGGGGCCGTCGGAGTGGGCGCTGCCGTTCGAGGGCGGGATGCCGCCGGAGGCGCGGGCGTACGTGCTGGCCAAGCTGGGCCCCCGCCTCGGCGACCTGGTGTGGGACGTGGGCGCGGGCACCGGCCAGATCGCCGTCGAGTGCGCCCGGCTGGGCGCGGCCGTCGTGGCCGTCGAACGCGACGAGGAACGCTGCGCCAGGCTGCGCGCCAACGTGCTCGAACACGGCGTCAAGGTGGCCCTGACCAGGGGACAGGCGCCGCCCGCGCTGGAGCCGCTGCCCGACCCGGACGCCGTCTTCGTGGGCGGCGGCGGCCTCGACGTGATCGTCGCCTGCGCCGCCAGGGGCCCGCGCGTGCTCGTGTGCGTGCTGCGCAAGGTCGAGCAGGTCGCCGCCGTGCTGGGGCGGCTGCGCGAGCAGGGCTACCGCGGCGAGGGCACCCAGATCCAGGTCTCCAAGCTGGTGCTCGACCCCGACGGCTCCCACCGCCTGGCCGCCTCCGACCCCGTCTTCGTCGTGCACGCGACGCCCGCGCACGCAGCGTGACCTGTTCCGCACACGGGCGCATCGGTTATCCTCGCGTGTCTTTGTCCACCGCACCGGAGAATCCCTCACGATGAAGCCGCCGCTCCTGCTGATCGGGCAGGGCTCCCAGGATGACGCCTACGCCGCCGAGTTCGGCAGGTTCGTCCACCGCCTGCGCTGCCGGCTCGACCAGTCCGGCGCCGACGTGTCGGGGGGTTACCTGGAGCGGGCCACGCCGCGGCTGAGCGAGTCCGTCGCCTCCCTGGTCGCGCGCGGGCACCACCGGCTCGTGGCGCTGCCGCTGAGCCTGAGCAGGCTGGGCGAGGAGTTCCCCGCCGCGATGGCGCTGGAGCAGCAGCGCCACCCCACGCTGATGTACGACTACGGCCGCCCGCTCGGCCCCGACCCGCGCGTGCTGGCGCTGCTGGCCGAGCGGCTCAACGAGGCCGCCGCCGAGCTGTCCAGGCCGCGCGCGCTGGAGCTGGCGGGAGCCAGGCCCCGGCTGCGTGCCGTCGACTCCCTGCCCGCCGAGGACCACCACCCGCACGTCGAGCCGGGGGAGACCGCCGTCGTGCTGGTCGGCGAGGGCTCCACCGACGCCACGGCCAACGCCGAGGTCCACCGCGTCTCCCGGCTGTTCTGGGAGACGCACGCCTACGACTTCATGACCGTCGAGACCGCGTTCGTCTCCGTCACCCCGCCCGGGGTGCCCGGCGGGCTGGAGCGCTGCCGCCGCCTGGGGGCCAAGCGGGTGATCGTGGTGCCGTACCTGCTGTTCGCGGGCGGCATGCTGGAGCGGGTCTGGGCGCAGGCGCTGGCGTACGGCGCCGGCCACCCCGACCTCGACATCCGCTGCGCCGAGGTGATCGGCGACTGCGAGACCCTGGCCGACGTGGTGATCGACCGTTACGAGGAAGCGCTCCAACTCGTCCCGTGACGCCTAGTTCCTGGAGGTTCCGTGTTCGCTGAGACGCTGGCGGAGATCCGTCCCGCCGACCCGGTGGCGCTCGCCGAGGCCCGCGCCCACCAGGACCGCCTCACCAAGCCGCGCGGCTCGCTGGGCGTGCTGGAGGAGGTCGCGGTACGCCTGGCGGGCGCGGCCGGCGTCAGCCCGCCGCCCATGCCCGAGCCGGCGGCCCTGGCCATCTTCGCCGCCGACCACGGCGTGCACGCGCGCGGCGTCAGCCCGTGGCCGCAGGAGGTCACGGTGCAGATGGTGGCCAACTTCCTGGCCGGCGGCGCCGTCGCCAACGCCTTCGCCGCCCAGGCCGGGGCGTCGGTGACCGTGGTGGACGTGGGCGTCGCCGCCGACCTGCCCGAAGCTCCTGACCTGGTCGACCACAAGATCGCGTACGGCACCGCCGACCTGTCGCAGGGCCCCGCGATGACCGTGGACCAGGCCGTACAGGCGCTTGAGGCAGGCATCGTCGTGGCCAGGGACCTGGTCGCCAAGGGTGCGCGCTGCCTGATCACCGGCGACATGGGCATCGCCAACACCACCGCCTCCGCCGCGCTCGTCTCCGCCTTCACCGGCAGGGACCCGGCCGAGGTGACCGGGCGGGGCACGGGCATCGACGACGAGACGTACGAGCTCAAGGTCGGCATCGTGCGCGCGGCCCTGCGCACGAACGCGGTCACGGACGCCTCCTCCTCGCCCAGCGAGGCGCTGCGGGCGCTGGCGGCCGTCGGCGGGTTCGAGCACGCGGCCATCGCCGGGTTCATCCTGGCCGGCGCGGCGCAGCGGGTGCCGGTGATCCTCGACGGCGTCATCGCCGGAGCCGCCGCCCTGGTGGCCGCCGCGCTCGACCCGGCCGCGCTCGACCACTGCGTGGCGGGCCACCGCTCCGCCGAGCCCGGTCACGCCGCCGCGCTGGCCCACCTCGGGCTGCGCCCGCTGGTGGAGCTGGAGCTGCGGCTCGGCGAGGGCACGGGCGGCCTGCTGGCGCACCCGATGGTGTGCGCGGCGGTGCGCGTGATGCACGACGTGGCGACGTTCGACTCGGCCGGAGTGACCGAAAAGACCGTGTGATGATGGAGGCACTGGAGGGAGCACAGTGTCTCGTTATGGACCCATGTTCGGCCCCGATATCACGTTCCTCGGGGTGGACCGCTGCGACGTGAACGACCCGGCGAGCTACGCGGGCGCCGACGTGGTGATCATCGGTGCCCCGTTCGACGGCGGCACGTCGAACAGGCCCGGCGCCAGGTTCGGGCCCATGGCGCTGCGCCAGGCCTGCTACCTGCCGCACGACGGCTCCAGGCCCAGCCTCGCTTTGCGCGTGGACGCGCTGCGCGACCTGCGCGTGCTGGACGCCGGTGACGTGGAGTGCTACTCGGGGGACGTCGAGGGCTCGCTGGCGGCCATCGAGGAGGCGGTGCACCGGGTGGCGTCCTCCGGGGCGATCCCGCTGGTGCTCGGGGGCGACCACACGGTGGCGCTGCCGGACGCGCGGGGCACCGCCAGGGCGTACGCGGCCGGGCGCACCTCCATGATCCACTTCGACGCGCACGCCGACACGGGCGACATCACCTTCGGTCACCTGTACGGGCACGGCCAGCCCATGCGGCGGCTCATCGAGTCCGGGGCCATCAGGGGCGACAGGTTCCTGCAGATCGGCCTGCGGGGGTACTGGCCCGAGCCGGAGACGCTCGGCTGGATGGCCCGGCAGAACATGCGTTCCTACGAGATGACGGAGATCGTGGCCCGCGGGCTCGACGAATGCCTGACGGAGTCGTTCGGGATCGCGCTCGACGAGTGCGACCAGATCTTCCTGTCCGTGGACATCGACGTCTGCGACCCCGGCCACGCCCCCGGCACCGGGACACCCGAGCCCGGCGGCCTGACGGCCAGGCAGCTCCTCGACGCGGTGCGCCGGATCTGCTACGAGCTGCCGGTGGCCGGCATGGAGGTGGTCGAGGTGGCGCCGCCGTACGACCACGCGGACATCACCGCGTTCCTCGGGAACCGGGTTATCCTTGAGGCCTTGTCAGCGATGGCCAGACGCCGCAAGGACGATGAGGGCGGGCCTCGCTGGGATCCGCGGCAGCCCCTTCTTGACGGGCGTTGACCCGTGCGCAGCAAATGACACATGCGGAGCCGGTAGGTTTACCTCCTAACACAACCTTCGCGAACGGGAGATTCCCCCCATGGGTCCCTACCTCCTCGGCCTGCGGCTTTCCGGCCGCCGGGTCCTCGTCGTGGGCGGCGGCCGCGTCGCGCAGCGGCGCGTGCCCGCGCTGCTAGAGGCCGGTGCGGAGGTCACCGTCGTGTCGCCGTCCGTCACGCCGGCGCTCGACGATCTGATCGCCGCAGGAAGGGTCACGTGGCACGCCCGGCCTTACGAGGTCGGCGACTGCGACGGGGCCTGGCTCGTACAGGCCTGCACGGATGACAGGTCCGTCAACACCGCGGTCGCCGCCGAGGCGGAGGCCAAGCGGGTGTGGTGCGTGCGCGCCGACGACAAGGACGCCTCGGCCGCCTGGACACCCGCCACCGGGCGGGTCGACGAGATCGGCGTGGCCGTCACCGCGGGCGGCGACCCGCGCAGGGCCGCCGGCATCCGGGACGCCGTGGTCGAGGCGCTGCGCGACGGCACCGTCGACGCCCGGCGCAACCGCACCAAGCCGGTCGGCGTCGCCCTCGTCGGCGGCGGCCCCGGCGACCCCGGCCTCATCACGGTGCGCGGCCGCCAGCTCCTCGCCCAGGCCGACGTGGTCGTCGCCGACCGCCTCGCGCCCCGCGCCCTGCTCGACGAGCTGGCCCCCGACGTCGAGCTCATCGACGCCGCCAAGGTGCCCTACGGCCGGTCCCTGTCCCAGGAGACGATCAACGAGCTGCTCGTGGACCGCGCCAGGCAGGGCAAGTTCGTGGTCCGGCTCAAGGGCGGCGACTCGTTCGTGTTCGGCCGCGGCGGCGAGGAGATGATCGCCTGCGCCGAGGCCGGCATCCCCGTCCTCGTCGTGCCCGGCATCACCAGCGCCGTCGCGGTGCCCGCCGCCGCCGGGGTGCCGGTCACCCACCGCGGCGTCAGCCAGGAGTTCCACGTCATCTCCGTGCACGTGGCGCCCGACGACCCCAAGTCCACCGTCGACTGGCCCGGCCTGGCCCGTTCCCAGGGCACGCTGGTGCTCATGATGGCCGTCGAGCGGCTGGCGAAGGTGGCCGAGACGCTCGTACGCGACGGACGTTCGCCGGAGACTCCCGTAATGGTGGTACAGGACGGTACCCTTCCGACCCAGCGGGCGGTCATCGCTTCGCTTTCCACCGTGGCCGACCGCGTGTCCGCGGCTGGGATACGGCCGCCGGCGATCGTCATCGTCGGAGACGTCGTGCGGGTCGGCCAGGAGGTCGAGATGGTACGAGCGGAGCGCTTGCCGTGAACACGGCCATGGATGACGGGCGGCAGGAGTCACCCGGGGAGCAGACGTTGAGCTTCCGGGCGGTGACAGACGAGGACCTCGACCCCGAGGCCCGGGACGACGGCGGCCCCGACCGTGGCGTCGGCGGTGATCGTGGCGGCGGTCCCGAGGGTGGCCGCGGTGGTGCTCCCGGCGGCGATGCTGACGGCGGGCGAGATGAGGCTGGTGATCAGTGGGAAGGCCAGGATGCGGGCGAGGAGCCGCCTGCTCGCCGGCCCTCCCTCTTCGAGAAGCCGGCCATCCTGCGGCAACCCCCGTCCGGTGACGGGCCGCCCTCGGCGTTCCGGCCGTCGCCGCCCGGCTCCGACGAGCCCTCCTCCGAGCGGCCCTCCCTCTTCGTGAAGCCGGCCGCGCTGGGCGGGCCCGGCGCGGCGCCGGTCGCGAAGGTAGCGGAGGACGTGCCGTCCTCGAACGCCTCCGAAGGGTCGTCAGACGCCGAGGCCGCCGACGGCGAGGCCGCCGGTGCGGGTGAGCCTGAGGCCACGTCGGAGCGTGAGCCCACGTCGGAGGCTGAGCCCGTCCCGGAGGCTCGGGCCACGTCGGAGGCTGAGCCCACGTCGGAGGCTCAGGCCACGTCAGAGCCCGAGGCCGCAGCCGACCCCGGCCCTGATCCCGACCTCGGCCCCGAAGCCGCGTCCAAGTCGGAGGCTGCGGCGGCTGAGTCTGCGGCGGTCTCTGAACCCGGCCCCACCGGCGAGTCCGATTCCGCACCCGAGCCTGAGCCCGCGTCCGACACCGTCCCCGAGCCGGAGTCCGGCACCGAGCCCCGCCCCGGAACCGATCCGGAGCCGGAGTCCGACACCGAGCCCCACCCCGGAACCGACCCGGAGCCGGAGTCCGGCACCGAGCCCGCGTCCGAGCTCGACCCCGCCTCCGAGCCGGAGCCCGAATCCGAGGAGCCGGGCGAGGAGCAGCCGGCGGAGGAGCGGGCGCAGCCGGGGGAGAGCCTGGAGGAGCTGCCGGCGGAGGCCGCGGAAGCCCTCATGGCAGCCCTCGACGCCCTGCGAGGCAGCGTCGCCGACCTGCGCTTCGGCCTCGACCTGCCCGGCTCGGACGAGGCGAGGCAGGCCCAGTCCGACCTGCTGGCCCAGCTCGAGAACTACGTCCTGCCCCGGGTGCGCACCCGCACGGCCCCGGCCCTCATCGTGATCGCGGGCTCGACCGGCGCAGGCAAGTCCACCCTGGTCAACAGCCTCGCCGAGAAGAACGTCTCGCGCACCGGCGTACGCCGCCCGACCACCGGCGCCCCCGTCCTGGTCTGCCACCCGGACGACCGCGAGTGGTTCGCGGAGGGCGAGCTGCTGGGCGGCCTCGAACGCCTCGACAAGGCGTCCCCCGAGGCCGGCATGGGCAGCCTGGTCATCGTCGCGACCGAGAAGCTCCCGCAGGGCGTCGCGCTGCTCGACACCCCCGACATCGACTCGGTGGTCGAGGAGCACCACGAGATCGCCCACCGCATGCTCGACGCCGCCGACCTGTGGATCTTCGTGACCACGGCCGCCCGCTACGCCGACGCCCCCGCGTGGAACCTGCTGCGCCTGGCCAAGGAGCGCGGCGCCCGCTTGGCCATCGTCCTGTCGCGGGTGCAGCAGCGCTCCGCGGACGTGGTGCTCAAGCACTTCGTCCGCATGCTCACCGAGTACGGTCTGGGCGACATCGACAGGTTCGTCATCCACGAGGCGAAGGTGACCGACGGCAGGCTGCCCGACGCCGAGGTGACCGACCTGCGGCTGTGGCTGGCCGAGCTGTCGGTGGACGAGGAGCGCCGGGCGCAGGCCGTACGCGAGACGCTCAACGGCGTGCTCAACAGCTTCCGCACCCGCGTACCCGCGCTGGCCAAGCACCTGGAGGCGCAGGTCGCGTTCAGGGCCGAGCTGCGCAGTGACGTGGAGGCGGCCTTCCTGAGCGCGCTGAGCGAGATCGACAAGGCGTCCAGGAACGGCTCCCTGCTGCACGGCGAGGTGCTCGCCCGGTGGCAGGACTTCGCCGGGTCCGGCGACCTCGTACGCTCGCTGCAGCTGCGCAAGCGCGGCCGGGCGGCCAGGCAGGCGCCGGAGCGGGTGCTGGCGTTCAAGGCGGCGATCCGCACCGGCCTGGAGTCGGTCATCGTCGCCGCCGCGAACCGCGCCTCCGAGGAGGTGGTGGCGCGCTGGCGGCACCGTTCCGAGCTGGGGGCCAAGCTCGGGGAGGACCTCGACCGGCCGTCCGACGAGCTCATCCGGCACACCGGACGGGCCATCGCGTCCTGGCAGGAGCACCTGGGCGAGCTCGTACGCACGGAAGGCGTGGCCAAGCGGTCGGTGTCGAAGCTGGTCTCGTTCGATCCCGATTCGCTCGCCCTGATCTTCATGGTCGCGATGTTCAGCGGGGGGAACGGCGAGGGGGTGCCGCACCGGCTGGTCAACGCCCTGCTCGGCGCCGAGTCGCTGCGCGGCATCGGGGCCAAGGCGCTCAGCGATCTGCGGGCCAGGATCGGCATGCTGTTCGACGAGGAGGCCATGCGTTACGTGCACGCGCTCGACTCCGCGGGCATTCCCGACGAGTCCGTCGCGACCCGGCTCTACCAGGCAACGTACAACCTCGAGGTCGCACGATGACCACCACGACCACCAGGCCGGGGCTCGCTCCGCGGCTGACCGCGCTCACCAAGGTGGTGGAGCTGGGCCCGGGGCGGCTGGACAAGAAGCTGCTCACCGAGGCCGGCACGCTGCTGCAGCGGGCCGGCAACCGGCTCAAGCTCTCCTCCGAGCACACCGTCGTCGCTCTCGCGGGCGGCACGGGCAGCGGAAAGTCGTCCCTGTTCAACGCGCTGTCGGGGCTGGAGCTGTCGCCGACCGGCGTACGCAGGCCGACCACCGCCCGCACCCACGCCTGCGTGTGGGGGCTGGAGGGCGCGGGGCCGCTGCTCGACTGGCTGCAGATCCAGTGGCGTCACCGCTTCTCCCGCGCCAGCGCGCTCGACAAGGCCGACAGCCAGCTCCACGGGCTGATCCTGCTCGACCTGCCCGACCACGACTCGATCAGGGCGCTCACCGACACGGAGGCCGACCGGCTCATCGGGCTGGCCGACCTGGTGGTGTGGGTGCTGGACCCGCAGAAGTACGCCGACGCCTCCACGCATCGGCGCTACGTGACGGAGCTGGCCGGGCATGACGCGGTCACCGTGTTCGCGCTCAACCAGGCCGACCGGCTGACCACCGAGGAGCTGGCCGAGCTGGTCATCGACCTCAACGACCTGCTGCGCAGGGAGGGCGTCGAGCACCCGAGCGTCGTACCGACCTCCGCGGTCACCGGCCGCGGCATCGAGAGCCTCAAGAGCGTCATCGCGACCGCGGTGGCCCGGCGGCGCGCCGCCATCCAGAAGCTCGAGGCCGACCTGCATCGGCTGGAGCAGAAGCTCGGCCAGGCCATGCCGCTGGGGCAGTCGCTGTCGGCGCCCTCGGCGGTCGACGAGGCCCGCAGGATGGGGCTGACGGACGCGCTGTGCGACGCGGTCGGCGTGCCGGCCGTGGGCGAGGCCATGGAGAACGTGTACGCGGAGCGGTCGAGCCGGTGGGTCGGCTGGCCGTACCCGCGCTGGATCGGCAAGCTGCGCGGCGACCCGCTGAAGAGCCTGCGGCTCGACGACGTGAACGAGGAGATCCGCGGCATCTCCACCTCCTCGGTGAGCGCCCAGTCGGCCGAGGTCTCCAACGCGGTCCAGGCGCTGGCCGACGGGCTGTCCATGGGCATGCACCCGGTGTGGCGCACGGCCGTGCACCAGGCGGCCAGGTCCCGCGCCGGCCAGCTCCCGCAGGCCCTCACCGAGGACCTCGCGGAGGTGGCGCCGCAGCTCGACCGCGTGCCGGGCTGGTGGCGGGCGCTCAAGGTGTGGCAGTACTTCCTGGTGGTGGCGTTCGTGGCCGGGCTGGCCTGGCTGGCGGTCGGGCTGCTCATGCCCGGCCGGCTTCCGCCGTCCCTGGAGCTCCTGGGCGACACGGCCACGCTGCCGTGGGTGGGGCTGATGATGGCCTCGGTGCTCGGGCTCGGCGCGCTGTCCGGCATCGCGTCCCGCAACTTCGTCGAGCTCGGCGCGTCCCGGGAGCGGGAGCGGCTCGAACGCGAGATGCGCCGCAGGGTGGCGGCGGTGGCGGGCACGATGGTGGTGGAGCCGGTGGAGCGGGAGCTCAGCCGTCACCATGCCTTCTACACGGCTCTGCGCGATCTGTCGGTGTAAGGCGGCGGCCCGGTCCACCAGACCGCACATTTAGATGACCCGGGTGCGGGCCGCCGCCAGCGCCGCCGCGGCGGCCCGGTCGGCGGCGGCCTCGTCGAGGGCTTCCCCGGTGTTGAGCCAGGCGTAGTACAAGGGCGCGGAGACGGCGGCGATCAGCCGGCCCGGGTCGGTGCCTGGCGGCAGTTCGCCGCGTGCGATGGCGTCGGTGAGGCAGCCGGACCACTCTTCGATGCGTACGGCGTAGAAGCGGCGCAGCGCCCGCGCGGCCTCCTCGTCGCAGAGCGAGGCGGCGATCAGTGCCTTGAACAGGCGACCCTGGCGGGGGTCGGTGAGGGTCCTGACGACCAGGCGGGCGTTCTCGCGCAGATCCTCCTCCACGCTCCCGGTGCGGGCGCGGGGCAGTGAGCGTTCCGCCATGTCCTTGAGCAGGTCGGCGGCGAGCGCACCTGGCGTGCCCCAGCGGCGGTAGACGGTGGTCTTCCCGACCCCCGCCAGGCGGGCGATCTCACCGAGGTCGAGCCCGTAGAAGCCCTGCTCGGCCAGGGTGTCGCCGGCGGCCAGGAGGACCGCCTCGCGGACGCGGGCGGTTCGCCCGCCGGGACGGGCGGCTCCGGGTGGTGGGGCGGCGGCCATGACCGGCTCCTTCACTTATCGGGACGACAGTTCCTTTAGTGCGTCTCCAGGTGCTACTGTTACCTCACCTTAACGGAACTTTTGACCCGTTTGCAGCGGCATGCCGTCCGGCACGCCCGAGAGGAAGTCCTGTCATGACCATCGCCACACCCCTGCCGGCGTCCGCCCGCCAGGCACCGCCGCGGCGCCTGACCGGCCGCCTGCGCGTCATCCTCGCGGTGCTCCTGGTCGCCCAGTTCATGCTGGCCGTCGACTTCTCGATCCTGAACGTGGCCCTGCCCGCCATCGGCGACGACCTCGGCTTCTCCCTGGCCGGGCTCCAGTGGATCGCCACGGCCTTCGCCCTGTGCGCGGCCGGGTTCACCCTGTTCTTCGGCCGCATCGGCGACCTGATCGGACGCAAGCGCATCTTCCTCGGCAGCCTCGCGCTCCTCGGCGTGGCCTCGCTCGCCGGAGGGCTCGCCCCGACCCCCGAGATCCTCATCGTGGCCCGGGTCGCGCAGGGGCTGGCGACGGCCGCCGCCACCCCGGCCGGGCTCGCCCTGCTCACCACGTCCTTCCCCGAAGGGCCGCTGCGGCAGAAGGCGCTGGGCCTCAACGGCGCCCTCATGTCCGCCGGGTTCACCGCCGGCGCCGTCCTCGGCGGCCTCCTGACCGACCTGCTCTCCTGGCGCTGGGCGTTCTTCATCAACGTGCCCGTCGCCCTCGCCGTCCTCCTCGTCGCCCCCGCCGTCATCGCCGAGTCCCGCCCCGCCGGCCGTCCCCGGCTCGACGTGCCCGGCGCGCTCAGCGTGACCCTCGGGCTGCTCGGCATCGTCTACGGCCTGACCCAGGCCGGCGAGCACGGCTGGACCCACCCTCTCGCCCTGACCGGCCTGCTGGCCGGCGCCGCCCTGCTGGTCGTCTTCCACCGCGTCGAACGCCGCGCCGCCCAGCCCCTCGTGCCGCTGCACGTCCTGCGCAGGCCGACCGTGGCCTGGGGCAACCTGCTCGGCCTGCTCGCCTTCGTCACCGAGACCTCGCTGGTGTACCTGCTCACCCTGTACCTGCAGAAGACCCTCGGCTTCTCCGCCCTCGCCGCCGGGCTCTCCTTCGGCGTCCTCGGCCTCGGCACCGTGGCCGGCGGCCTGCTCGCCCCGAAGGTGATCGCCCGCACCTCCACCGTGTCCGTCCTGGTCGGCGGCGGGCTGCTGCAGACGGGCGCCACCGCCGTCCTGCTCCTCCTGGGCGACACCCCGGCCGCCATGGGACTGCTGCTGCCCGCCACCTTCCTGGGCGGCGTCGGCAACATGCTGGTCATCGTCGGCTTCATGGTCACCGCCACCACGGGCCTGCCCGACCGCCAGCAGGGCCTGGCCACCGGGCTGGCCTCGATGTCCCAGCAGGTCGGCATCACCATGGGCACCCCGATCATGTCCGCGATCGTCACCGCGGCGACGGGCGGCGTGGTGACCGCGGGAGCCGTCCTGCACGGCGTCACCGTCGCCATCGCGGTCAACGCCGCCCTCGTCCTGCTCGGCGTCCTCGTCGCCGCGCTCTTCCTGCGGCCCCGTACCTGACCGCCCGCCGCTTCGCACACCCTCGCCAAGGCTCTCCACTAACAGGAGTTGTGATGAACCCCCTTGCCACCAGGACCAGCACGGCGCTGGCCGCACTGGTGATCGCCGTGAGCACGTCTGCGGCGGCCAGCGCGCCCGCTCAGGCGACGACCACGCCCGCCCAGGCCACCACGCCCGCCCAGGCCACCGCGCCTGCAGAGGCCACCACCGCGCCCGCTCAGTCCAGGACCGTGCCTGCCCGGGCCGCCATTGAGCCTGCCGCACGGACCGCTGTCATGCGCGCTCAGACCGGTCCCGTCCGGCAGCCCGCCGGCTGGCAAGCGGCCTGGATGGCGGCGCCGCAGCGGGCCAGCACCGGTTTCGAGCCCAACTGGTCGGAGGACGGCTTCAGCGGCCAGAGCGTGCGCCAGGTGGTCCGGCTCACCGCCGGCGGCTCATCGCTGCGCATTCGCCTGTCGAACGACTACGGACCCTCTCCCGTTCGCCTGACCGCAGCCACCGTGGCCCACGCCGGGCAGGGGGCCGCAGTGCGTACGGGCTCGATCAGGCCCCTGACCTTCGCCGGCGCCCGGTCGGCGGACCTCCCCGCGCACGGCGCCCTGACCAGCGACCCGGTACGGCTGCCCGTCCAGCCGTTCCAGTCCGTGGCGGTCACGCTCCACTTCTCCGGCACCACCGGCCCGGCGACCTTCCACTCCCAGGCCTACGCCACCAGCTACCGAGCCCAGGGTGACCACGCCGCGGACACCGCCGCCACCGCCTTCACCCAGGCCACCCACTCCTGGTACTACCTGTCCCGCGTGGACGTCACGGGCGGCGGGAACCCGCAAGAAGGCGCCGTGGTGGCCTTCGGCGACTCCATCACCGACGGCTTCGGCTCGGCCAACGACGCCAACGGCCGCTACCCCGACGAGCTGGCCGAGCAACTCGCCGCCCGGGGCGCCTCCCGGCCGGTCCTGAACGCGGGCATCGGCGGCAACCTCGTGCTGAACGACTCCGCCTGGTACGGCGACCGCTCGGCGGCCCGCTTCCGCCGCGACGTGCTCGACCAGCCGGGCGCCGGCACGGTGGTTGTTTTGCAGGGCGTCAACGACCTCGGCTTCAGCGAATCCGACACGCCGACCTACAAGCCCGCACCCGTGGTCTCCGCCGAAGAACTGATCGCCGGATACCGCCGGCTCATCCGCCAGGCCCACGCCAAGGGCGTCAAGGTCGTCGGGGCCACGCTGCTCCCGTTCAAGGGCTCCGACCACTGGGGCACGCACGCGGCCGCCGTGAGCGACGCCGTCAACCAGTGGATCCGCACCTCCGGCGAGTACGACGCGGTGGTGGACCTCGACCGCGCCATGGCCGCCCCCGGCGACGGCGACGTGCTCGACCCCGCCTACGACAGCGGCGACCACCTCCACCCCAACGACGCCGGCTACACCGCCATGGCCCGCCACATCGCCGACACGCTGACGTCCAAGGCGAAGTAGCCTCCGCGACGAGCACCGAGCGTCCGCCCTCCCTCACGAGGCCGGACGCTCGCTCCCACCGCCCTCCCTGACAAGGCCGGAAGCCGGCTTCCACCGCGGCTCTCATCCACAGCCCTCGCCCCCCTCCGACACCACTCATCCACAGAACCGCACTCGGCTACGTTCGCCCCCCTCCCACCACGGCACCGTGTTCCCCAGACCGCGGGCAGCCGGCCCGCCACATGGGAGGCATGGGATGAACGACATCTACATCACGCTCACCGGCAACGTCGCGGCAGAGCCGAGGCAGTACAGCTTCGACGAGGGCGTCAAGGTCACTTCGCTGAGGGTGCTCACCACGCACCGCTACTTCGACAGGAAGACAGGCCAGTGGGTGGACGGGGAGAAGGTCTGCTTCGCGGTCCGCTGCTGGCGCGCGCTGGGGGACAACGTCGCGGCCTCCGTACGAGCGGGCCAGCCCGTGGTGGTGTCGGGCAAGCTACGTATCCGCGAGTTCGGCGCCGAGGGCGATCGCCGCTTCATGCCCGAGATCGAGGCGAGCGCGGTAGGCCACGACCTGCGCTGGGGCACCGGCGCCTTCACCAAGCCGGAGCGGGGCGGGGGTGGGGCGGTGAGCAAGGAGATGCGCGACCGCCTGGACGAGGAGACTCGCGACTGGGCCATGGGCCCCCGCTCCCAGCGATCCCTGTCCCGCTCCGGCTCCCGCGACGAGCCCAACCCCTTCCACACGGCCGACGCCGCCGGAGAGACGGTACGGCCTGTCAACGCCAACGACACCCTTCCTCCCACGCCCGTCCCCGGCGACGGCCCGGCATCCACCCCGGAGCCGTTCGACGAAGCGGCGAGCACGTCCAACCCGGCAGCCGCCCACACCCCAGACCGGGCCGCCGACACGGCCCGCGAGCTGAGGTCCGACACCGACCCGGCTCACACCCTGTGGCCGGACGCTGACTCGACGCGCACCCTGAGGTCGGACGCTGACGCGAGCCGCACCCTGAGGTCGGACACTGACGGGGCTCGCTCGCTGGGCTCGGTCGCGAGCACCCTGCGACCGCTGGCGCCGGAGGAAGGCATCGGTCGGTCGGCCGAAGACACGGCACGAGTGCTGGGATCGGCCGACGGTGCCGTGCGGGCACTCGACCCGGACGACGACACCACCCGTGCGCTCGGCTCGGGCGGCGAAACCACGCGGGCGCTGAGTTCCGAGGACAGCCCCGTACGGAAGCGAGGGCCGAAGAGCGGTGCTGTCCGAGCAGTGGGAGCGGAGGATGACACGGCTCACCTCCTGGACGGCGACACCGGCGGGAAGGGACGGGACGTGGGAGGCCGGAAGGCCGGCAGGGAGGGCAAGCGGCTGACGATGGCGGAGAAGGCAGCGGCTTAGCGACAAGCACGCACAGGGGGCACCGACAACCACTGCGGTGCCCCCGCCACTGCGGTGCCCCCACTACTGCGGTGGCCTCCCGCCACTGCGGTGCCTCCCAGCACTGCGGTCCTCCTGGACACGAGGCGATGGAGAGGGAGGGTGCGCAGGGCGACGGGGGAGAGCGCGAGGCGATGGAGTGAAGGCGCGCAGGGGAGGCAGCAGGGCAGGCACGGGAAAGCCGCGGCGGAAGAGCGCAGGCGATGGAGAGGGAGGGCGCGCAGGGCGACGGAAGGGGTGAGCGCAGCGAAGCAGCACAGAGAGGGCGCAGCGAAGCAGCACAGAGAGGGCGCAGCGAAGCAGCACAGAGAGGGCGCAGCGAAGCAGCACAGAGAGGGCGCAGGGAGCAGCGGCAGGAGAGTGCGGGAGATCAGCGGCGAAAGAGCGCAGGGATGGGGAGGAAGGCAGGGGGAGGGCTTGGGGAACAGCTGGGATGGAGGGGGGAGGGGGGCACCGGCCGGGTCCTGTTGACACCCCGATGGGCGGCCGATGTTGTGTTGCCCGCGTCAGATGGCTAGAGCATCTGTCAGGTCCAGGTCACGCCCCGCACCATGGCTGCTCCTTTCCAGCACTGCTCCTTGTCACGGCCCGCTCATAAAGCGAGCAGGTGTGGTCACTGCCAACGTATCGGTTCCCATCGCACAACGCACACTCCGCAATTATTGTGTTACACATCGTTAGTCGGAGAGGGGACAAGATGGCGGTGACCAGTCACGCATCGATAAAGTCTCGCGACGGTGTGTCAACCCTGGCCGACCGCTGGCCGTTGCTAGGGCAACATCGGCCGCTCGTGATCTACTTGTGCGCGATAGTCGCTCTCGATCTTGTTGCGATCGTGACGTTCTCGGCGTCCACGGTCGTTCAGTGGCGGGACGTGCTCACGTTCGCCGCTCTCATGGGCTGCGGCGCGGTGTGCATCGAGGCGAGCAGGCGGCTGGGCATGCCCGCCGGCGTGTCACGTGACCTGTTGTCGGCTTGGTGGTTGCCGGTGGCGCTGCTCTTGCCTCCGGTTTATGCGCTTTTCGCGCCTATTGTGTTGCAGGTACTGCTTCAGGTGCGGGTGCGGGCGACGGTGCTCTATCGCCGGGTGTTCAGCTCCGCGGCCATCGGCCTGGCCGGGTGTACGGCGTCCATCGTGTTCCACGCCCTCGTGGACGATCCGTGGGTGTTGTCGCAGGGCAGCGGGCCGCCGATCCTCTCCGCGGTGCTGGCCGCCGTGCTGTTCTCCCTGCTCAACATCGCTCTCATCGCCATCGCCGCGCACACGGCCAACCCTGACAGCGCCTGGCGGGAGGTGCTGTGGGACAGGGAGAGCGTGATGCTCGACGTCGTGGAGCTCTGCCTCGGCGTCATTGTCTCCATCGGCTGCGGCCTCAACCTGGGCCTGCTGGTTCTCGCGCTGCCGCCCGTGGTCCTGCTGCAGCGCAGCCTCCTGCACGCGCAGCTCCAGGCCGCGGCCCGTACCGACGCCAAGACCGGGCTGCTCAACGCGGCGGCCTGGCAGCGCGAGGCCGACACCGAGATCGTCCGGGCCCGCCGCACCGGTGACACCCTGGCTCTCCTGATCATCGACATCGACCACTTCAAACGCGTCAACGACGCCCACGGCCACCTCGTCGGGGATCAGGTGCTGGTCGGGGTGGCCTCCATGCTGCGCAGCCAGCTCCGTGACTACGACGTGGTGGGCCGGTTCGGGGGTGAGGAGTTCGTGGTCCTGCTGCCGGGGGCCGACATCGACGAGGCCCGCCGGGTGGCCGAACGCCTGCGCGTCCGCATCGGCCACATGGCCATCCCCGTGGACGACACCCTGGTCAGGGTTACGATCTCGGCCGGGGTGGCGTTGCTGAGCGTCCACGGTGACGACCTGATCGACCTGCTGACGGCGGCCGACCTGGCCCTCTACCGGGCCAAGGAACTGGGCCGGGACCGCGTCTGCATCCCCGCCGTCCAACCCCCACCCCGCCCCCTCCCCAACGACCCCTCGACCCCGTAGGCGCCTCCACGACCCCTTCGTGCGACACCTCTGCCGGGTAGGTGCTTCTCTGTCCTCTTCTCTGTGACCTCTCTGTCTGGTAGGTGCCTCTTCGTATCTTCGGCGCGGCGCTTCTGCCCGGTGCTGTTCGCGTAGGTCGGCCTCGCGCTGTGCGCCAGGGGTCACTCTCGCGCTGTGCGCCAGGGGTCACTCTCGCGCTGGGTGCCATGGGTCGGTCTCACGCCGTGCGCCAGGGGTCACCCTCGCGCTGTGCGCCGTTCGCATCGGTTGGTCGTGCTATCCCGCGGATCCGTGCGCTGTCCGGCCTTGGCGTGGCAAGACACGCGGGGAGCGCTTCTCCGGTGCGCCGGCGAGGTCTCGCGGAGGTGGAAGGACGGCGACTGGGGAGGAGCGGCGGAAGCCTGGGTTGGGAGCCCCTAAGCTAGAGAGCATGCCGGAGTACATCTACACGCTGCAGCGCGTGCGCAAGGCGCACGGCGACAAGGTTGTGCTTGACAACGTGACGCTGTCGTTCCTGCCCGGAGCCAAGATCGGTGTCCTGGGGCCGAACGGCACCGGGAAGTCGACGCTGCTCCGGATGATGGCCGGCCTGGAGCAGCCGTCCAACGGTGATGCCAAGCTCATGCCGGGCTTCACGGTGGGCATGCTCCAGCAGGAGCCGCCGCTCAACGAGGAGAAGACCGTCCTCGGTAACGTCCAGGAGGGCGTCGCCGAGACGATGGCGATGCTCCAGCGCTACAACGACATCGCCGAGCAGATGGCCACCGACTACAGCGACGAGTTGCTGGATGAGATGGGCAAGCTGCAGGAGCAGCTCGAGCACCGCAACGCGTGGGATCTCGACAGCCAGCTCGAGCAGGCCATGGACGCGCTGCGCTGCCCGCCGCCCGACGCCGAGGTGAGCAAGCTGTCCGGTGGTGAGCGACGCCGGGTCGCGCTGTGCAAGCTGCTGCTTGAGGCGCCCGACCTGCTGCTGCTCGACGAGCCCACCAACCACCTCGACGCCGAGAGCGTGCAGTGGCTGGAGTCGCACCTGGAGAAGTACGCGGGCACGGTGCTGGCCGTCACCCACGACCGGTACTTCCTCGACAACGTCGCCACCTGGATCCTCGAGCTCGACCGGGGCCGGTGCTACCCGTACGAGGGCAACTACTCCACCTACCTCGACATGAAGGCGCAGCGGCTCAAGGTCGAGGGACAGAAGGACGCCAAGCGCAAGAAGCGCCTGGAGGAGGAGCTGGAGTGGGTCCGGTCGAACCCCAAGGCTCGCCAGACCAAGAGCAAGGCCCGACTCCAGCGGTACGAGGAGATGGCCGCCGAGGCCGACAAGTTCCGCAAGCTGGACTTCGAGGAGATCCAGATCCCGCCGGGCCCGCGCCTGGGCACCACGGTGATCAAGGCGGACGAGCTCACCAAGGGCTTCGGCGAGCGGCTGCTCATGGAAAACCTGACGTTCGACCTGCCGCGTAACGGCATCGTCGGCGTCATCGGCCCGAACGGTGTCGGCAAGACCACGCTGTTCCGCATGATCACCGGCGGGGAGACCCCCGACACGGGCTCGATCACGATCGGTGACACCGTGAAGATCTCCTACGCCGACCAGAGCCGTGGCGGCATCGACCCGACCAAGAACGTCTGGGAGGTCGTCTCCGACGGGCTCGACCACATCAAGGTCGGCAACGTGGAGATGCCGTCCCGGGCGTACATCGCGGCGTTCGGGTTCAAGGGCCCCGACCAGCAGAAGAAGGCCGGCGTGCTGTCCGGCGGCGAGCGCAACCGGCTCAACCTGGCGCTCACGCTCAAGCAGGGCGGCAACGTGCTGCTGCTGGACGAGCCCACCAACGACCTCGACACCGAGACCCTGTCGTCACTGGAGAACGCGCTGCTCGACTTCCCGGGCTGTGCCGTGATCACCTCGCACGACCGGTGGTTCCTCGACCGCATCGCGACCCACATCCTGGCCTGGGAGGAAGGGTCCAACTGGTTCTGGTTCGAGGGGAACTTCGCGGACTACGAGAAGAACAAGATCGAGCGGCTGGGTGCCGATGCGGCGCGTCCGCACCGGGTGACCTACCGCAAGCTGCACCGCGACTGATCGGCTGAGTAGCCGGCTGACAACCCATGGACCACGCCATCCCCGGCCTGGTCCATGGGTTTCCGCATGTGAGAGCACGGTCGCTGGGCGCACGAGTGTGGCTGCAGGGTCACCGCGCATACGCAGGCTGAGAGCGCGGCCGTCGCTGCGCATAGGCAGACTGAGAGCGCTACCGCCGCTGCGCATCTGCGGGCTGAGAGCGGTGCCGTCGCTGCGTATACGCGGCTGAGAGCGCTGCCGCCACTGAGAATGGGCAGGCTGGGAGCGCGGTGGCTGAAACACATGAGCTGGGGCGCGTAGGCCGGGAGCACGGCGGATGAGAATGCGCCCGCTGGGACCACCGCCGTTGAGAGAACATGCCTGTGGAAGCGTGGCGGCTGAGGGCATGCGGGCTGGGCATGTGCGGCTGGGCGCGGGCCTTGTCCGTACCGGCCCTCTGACGGACCTTTCGCCGGTCGCAGCTGCCCCGTGCTCCGGACGTGACCCGATCGCGTCAGGATCGCACCATGAGGAAGATGATCACGGCGCTGGTGGCCTGCGGTGCCCTGCTGACGGCCGCCGCCCCGGTGCAGGCTGTGGCGGCGAAGGACCCCGTCAGGGCGTTGAAGGCCGTTCTGGCGGCCGGGGGCGGCGTGCACATCACCGAGACGACCACCCTCATGGAGGGCACCGACGAACGGGCGGAACGCCGCCGCGAAGGAGACCTCAGGTTCAACGCCAAGGGCGAGATCGTGGCCCTGGACATCACCACGACCGGAGGCGAGTACGGGCGCGAACGCGTCATCGGCTTCAACCATGACATCGGCGGTACCGCCTACCGCTCCGGCGGTCTCGTCGCGGAGTTACGCAAGCACCGCGGCAAGACGTGGTGGAAGGACTCCCACCAGCTGCACCTCTGGTACACCGTGCTGCTCGGCGACGATCTGCAGCTCGTCAACCCGACGGAACCGGCCACTCTGGCGGCTCTGCTGAAGAACGGGCAGAGAAGCGAGAGCATCGTCAGCGGTCGCATCACCTTCAAGAAGCTCCGCGAAGTCTCCGTCTGGTTCGACGGCTCGGCCCACAGTTCCTGGGGTGACGACACCGAGATCTCCTACACCCTGACGCTGTCGCCGGCGGGGCTGGTCAGCAGGGTCCAGAGCACGTACACGCTCACTGGCGGCCCGGAGGAGGTGGTGGGCAAGACCCTCCACATCGACACGCACTACAGCAAGTGGGGCGGCAAGGTGTCCATCAAGGCTCCGGACCCCCGCGATACGACCAGCGAGCTGTGCAGCGAAGACATCTGCAGAGTCCTCCGCCTTCCGAGTTGACGGCGCGGGAGCGAGCACGCGCGGGTCGGCCACGCGGTGGGGGCGCCGACGCTCGGGTCCGCCGCTGGGGAGCCGGCGCTGGGGAGCCGGCGCTGGGGAGCCGGCGCTGGAGAGTCGGGGCTGGGGAGCCGGCGATCTTGCCCCGCCGCTGGAAGACCCGGTGATCAGGCGCCGCCGCTGGATCCCGGCGAACATCACGTTCTCCGAGATGAACGGAACGCGGCAGCGCCCCTTCGTCGAACCGCACGGCCAGGTACACGATCACGGCCGGGACGACCGTGCCGGCCAGATCAGCTCTCAGCACCCACGGTGGCAGGCGCGGGAGCGGCCCGCCGCCGCCACGGCCCGTTGAACATCACGATCGCCGGAACGAACAGAACGAGACACCCCAGCGCCACGAACAACCACGTCTGCCAGTTCGTGGCCTCCACCACATGCGGGATGACCAGCAGCCCGATCACCGCGATCCCCTTGCTGAGGAACCCGAACAACCCCCAAGCGGTCCCCTGCAGCCGCGGGTCGGCGTCCTCCGCGTCCTCGGAGTAGTTGGCCATCCACGGCGCGTACGCGACCCCGAGCGACCCGCCGAGCAGCGCCCCCACCACCATGAGCGTGCCGGTGGACACGCCTTCCTGCCCGAGGGAGACGGCCAGGTACCCGGTGACGATCACGGCCGACACCGTGCCGCCGAGGCAGAACGGCTTGCGGAGCTGCGTGCGGTCCGACAGCCGCCCGGTCACGATCAGCGTGATCAGGTTCAGGCTCCAGAACGCCGCCATGATCGTGGACGCCTCGGCGCTGCTGACGCCGAGCGCCCCGACCAGCATCGTCTGGCCGAACAGCGACAGCGTGATGTAGAGCACCAGCCACAGGGAGATCCCCACGACGTGCGCCCAGATGTTGCGCCGCATGAACAGCGAGCGCACGCGGGCCGGCTGCGTCAGGTCCACCACGTCGGTGCCGGCCCGTTCGGTGTGCTGGATCCTGGCGCGCAGCTCGGGTGAGAGGTCCGCGATGTTGAACGCGATGACCGCGGAGATGACCAGCGAGAAGCAGCCCATGATGACGAACTGCGAGCGCCACGAGTCGTTGAAGATCGGCAGGGTCCAGCCGGCGACGGCGGCGGCCAGGAAGTTCGCGCCGACGGGGCCCCAGGTCCAGAAGCCGAAGGCCTGGGCCCGGCCCAGGCGCGGGGAGAAGTCGCGGATCAGCGGCGCGGTGCTGGCCATGGCCACGCCGTCCACGAACGCCAGCACGATCCTGGCGATCAGCAGGTCCCTCGGGCTGTGCACGAGGGTCATGGCGAAGCAGCACACGGCCGTCAGCGCCATGAGCGGGATGAGCAGCCGGACGCGGCCGAGCCGGTCGGTGAGCCGGCCGCCGAGGATGGAGGCGATCGCGCCGGCCACGGCCGCCGCGCCTGACACGGCGCCGTACATGGTCAGCGTCATGTCGAGGTCTTTGAGCAGCAGGGGGACGACGGGCGCGATCTGCCCTTCGTAGGAGCCGATGAGGATGGCCAGCACGGCCATCGTGAGGATCTTCATGCGGCGGGCGCCGGTCGGGTACTCGTCGAGCTCACGGACGTAGGACAGCCTCATGGCTAGCCTTTCTGGTCGGGCTGGACCCCCGTACGTTCTAGAAGCAAACTCTAGAATTCCTTTCTGTGATGCTGCTCCTCACAGCGAGGACCCGTCAAGGGTGAGCGGCTAGAATGAAATTCTAGGATTCCGAATGTGTGAGGAGCCCCCGCGTGGACCTGGAACTGGACGGGCTGGAAGTGCACTTCGACCACACGGCCGTGGCCGCGCCCCGGATCAGGGATCTGCTGCCGATCTACCGCGATCTGCTCGGTGGCCGGCATCTGGGCGGTGGCGGCGACAACCGGGTCGCCGGCTACCGGACCCTGCAGCTCACCTACGGCAACGGCAACGGCAACGGCAACGGCAACGGCAACAAGGTCGAGCTGATGGAGCCGCTGGCCGGGTCCACGTTCTTCGACAGCTTCTTCGAGCTCACGAGGGGCCGGGGCGGCGTGCACCACCTGAACTTCCACGTCGGCGACCTGGATGCGGCCGTGGCCAGGCTGACCGAGCGCGGCTTCCGCCTGCACGGGCTCAACCGCTCCGACGTGCGCTGGCAGGAGGTGTTCCTGCACCCCAAGGAGGCACACGGCGTGCTGATCCAGCTCGCCCAGCCGGGGCCGCGCGAGGCGGGGGAGTCGCGCCCGAGCCTGGAGGAGGTGCTGGCGGGGCGGGGCAGGAACGGCAACGGCATCCCGAGCCCTTGAGCCCCGGCAGAACCTAGATCTAGAGTGGGATTCTAGAACTAGGATTGGGGAGGCCGATGAAGCCGGCACCTAAGCCCACACCGGAGACCCAGCCGTTCTGGGACGGCACGGCCGCGGGCGAGCTCAGGATCCAGCGTTGCAAACCGTGCGCGCGGCACTACTTCTACCCGCGGCCGAGCTGTCCCCGCTGCGGCGGTGACGAGGTCGAATGGGTGCGCGCCAGCGGTCGCGCGACCCTGTACTCCTACGTGATCAACCACCGCCCGGCGCCCGGCTTCGAGGACGAGGCCCCGTACGCCATCGCGGTCGTCGAGCTGGAGGAAGGCGTGCGCATGATGACGAACCTCGTCGGCGTGCCGAACACCCCCGAGCACCTGGAGCTCGATATGGAGCTCCAGGTGGTGTTCGAGCGGCGCGGGGACGTCAGCGTGCCGCTGTTCGAGCCGGCAGGAGGCGCCCGATGAGCATCGTGATCGCCGGCGCCGCCGAGACCGACGAGGTGGGCCGCCTGCCCGGCCACTCCACGATGCAGCTGCATCTGGAGGCCGCCAGGAACGCCCTCGCCGACGCGGACATGACCATCCACGACATCGACGGCGTCGCCACGGTCGGCACCCCCGGCCCGATCCAGATCGCCCACGCCCTCGGCATCACGCCCGCCTGGCTGGACGGCACGGGGGTGGGCGGCTCGTCGTTCCTGTTCCACGTCCGCCACGCGGCCGCCGCGATCAAGGCCGGGCTCTGCCGTACCGTGCTGATCACGCACGGCGAGTCGGGGCGGTCGCGGGTGGGGGCCGGACGGTTCGGGCTGGGGGCCGACTCGCTGCTGGGGCAGTTCGAGCTGCCGTACGGGGTGATCGGGCCGCCCACCTCGTTCACCATCACGGCGCTGCGGTACATGAAGGAGACCGGGCTCACGCACGAGCAGCTCGCCGAGGTCGCGGTGGCGCAGCGGCGGTGGGCGCACCTCAACCCGCGGGCCATGTACCGCGACCTGATCACGGTCGAGGACGTGCTCGACTCGCGGATGGTCGCCTACCCGTTCCACCTGCTGGAGTGCTGCCTGGTGACCGACGGCGGCGGCGCGCTGATCGTCACCTCGGCGGAGCGTGCCCGCCGCTCCCCGGTCCACCTGCTGGGCTCGGGGGAGGCCGCCGAGTCGCCGATCATCTCGCAGATGGAGGACTTCACCACCTCCAAGGGCTTCCGCCTGTCGGGCGAGGCCGCGTTCGCCGAGGCCAAGATCACGCACGAGGACGTCGACCACCTCATGGTGTACGACGCCTTCGCCCACGTGCCCATCTACGGCCTGGAGGACCTGGGCTTCGTCGGCCGGGGCGAGGCCGGCGCGTTCATCGCGGAAGGGCACACCTCGCCCGGCGGGCGGCTGCCGCTGAACACCAACGGCGGCGGCCTGTCGTACACGCACACCGGCATGTACGGCATGTTCGCCATCCAGGAGTCGGTGCGCCAGCTCCGCGGCGAGGCGGCGGCCCAGGTGCCGGACGTGGAGGTCAGCGTGGTGCTGGGCAACGGCGGGATGTTCGCCTCGGCCGCCACCCTGGTGCTCGCCAACCGCCTGCCCTGACGTGGAACGGGATGGAACGCCTTCCGGGTGAGGAGGGAGGCGCCATGCCGAAGTTCATGGACGTGCACAGCGGGTTCGTGGGCGTCACGGAGGAGCAGCTCCGTGCCGCCCACGAGCGTGACCTCGCGATCGAGGAGGCGGAGGGGGTGCACTTCGAGCGCGCCTGGCTCGACCCGGACTCGGGGAAGGTGTTCTGCCTGTCGTCGGGGCCGTCGAAGGGCCGTCCGTCCCGGTTCAGCGCCAGGTGATCAGCGCGTCGAGGGCCTCGACCCTGGAGCCGCTGACCAGCAGCGGGTTGATCTCCAGCGACTCCAGCCCGTCGCCCAGCGACTCGGCGAACGCCGCCACCCGCGCCACCACGCCCGCCACCGCGTCCAGGTCCGCGGGCTCGGTGCCCCTGACCCCGTCCAGCAGCGCGGCGCCGCGCAGCTCCGTGAGCGCCGTACGCACCTCGCCGGCGTCCACCGGCAGCACCCGCAGCGCCGTGTCACGCAGCACCTCCACCCAGACCCCGCCCAGCCCCACGGCCAGCGTGAGGCCCCAGGCCGGATCCCGTACGACGCCGACCAGCAGCTCGATCCCGCCACGGCGCTGCGGCTGGACGAGCACGCCGTCCAGCGACGGCACCGCGGCGACGATCTCCCGGTACGCCTGCCGCACCTCCTCCGCCCCGCCGAGCCCGAGCCGGACCCCGCCGACGTCGCTCTTGTGCCCGAGCCCCTCGGCGGCGGCCTTGAGCACCACGGGCGAGCCGAACCGCTCGGCCGCCGCCACCGCCGCCGATTCGTCGCGGGCCAGCTCCGACGGCACCACCGGCAGCCCGGCGGCGGCCAGCAGTGCGGCGGCCCGATGCTCGGCCCACACCCCGCTCGCCCCCTCGGGCGGCGCCACGGCGCGGGGGAGCGGAGCGGCGGGCCTGGACAGGACGCGCTCGCGCTGCTCCGACCAGCGCACGGCCGCCCCGATGGCCTGCAGCCCGTGCTCGATCCCGCCCGCCACGTAAGGGAACCCGGTCTCCGCCTGCACCCGCCGCCCGAACTCGGTCACGTCCGTCAGCACGTTGCTCACCACCACGACCGGCACCGGCGAGGCGGCGATCCTCCCCGCGCTGGCCGCGTACGTGGCCAGCACCGGAGCCGGGTCGGGCGGCGCCACCTTGGGCGGCTCCGACAGCAGCATGATCAGGTCGATCCCCGGGTCCGCGGTCACCGCCTCCAGCGCCCGGCCGAGCAGGGTCCGGTCGATGAGCACGTACCCGGTGACGTCGAGCGGGTTCTGCACGGTGCCGAAGGACGGGACGATCTCCGCCAGCCGCGCCACCGTCTCCGGCGCGAACGGCGGCAATTCCAGCCCCTCGTCCTCGGCCCGGTCAGCGATGATCTCCGAGGCGCCGCCCGACGGGGTGACGACCCCGACCCGCCGCCCCGGCAGCGGCCCCGAGGACGCCAGCAGCCCGGCCGTGATGATGAGGTCCTCCAGCGACCGCACCCTGATCACGCCGAGCTGCCGCAACGCCGCGTCGATGACGTCGTCGTCGCCCACCAGCGCGCCCGTGTGCGCCTGCGCGGTGTGCGAGGCCAGCTTGCTGCGCCCGATCTTGAGCGCCACGATCGGCTTGCCGGCCTCCAGGGCCCGCCGCGCCACGCGGGAGAACTCGGCCGGGTTCCTGATCGTCTCCAGGAACAGCGCGATCACCCTGGTCGCCGGATCGTCCACCAGGTAGTCGATCACGTCCGTGACGGTCACGACCGACTCGTTGCCCATGGACGTCAGGAGGCTGACCCCCACGTTGCGGGCCTGCGCGAACCCGAGCACGGAGCTGGCCAGCGCCCCGCTCTGCAACACCACGCCGACAGCGCCGCGCAGCAGCGGCTGGGGGATGGGCAGCCCGTACGGTGTCACGCCGGCGGCCGCGTTGATGTAGCCGTTGCCGTTCGGCCCGAGGATCGTCAGCCCGTTCTCGGCGGCGAAGGCCGCGATCTCCGCCTCCAGCCGCGCCCCCTCCTCCCCGGCCTCCCCGAACCCGGCGGTCAGGATCACGTAACACCGGATCCCCAGCTTGGCGCCCTCCCGCAGCACGCCGAGCACGGCCGCGGTCGGCACCATCACGTACGCCAGGTCCACCCGCTCGGGTACCTCCGCCAGGCTCCGGTACGCGGCCTGGCCGTGCACCACGCCGCCCCGCGGATTGACCAGGTGGACGGGCCCGGGGAAGCCGTGCGCACGCAGGTTGGCCAGCGTGCTGATCGACCACCCCGACTTGTCCGTGGCGCCCACCAGGGCGATCGAGCGCGGATTGAACAGCTCCCCAACCGACATGTACGTCATTCCCCGATGAGTCCGAGCCGGGCGTGGCCCTTGATGAGGTTGCGGGCGATCGTACGGCGCTGGATCTCGTCGGTGCCCTCGAAGATGCGCAGCAGGCGCAGCTCCCGGTACCAGCGCTCGATCGGCAGCTCCTTGGTATAGCCCATGCCCCCGTGGATCTGCAGCACCCGGTCCACGACCTGGTTGGCCATGACGGCGCCGTTCAGCTTGGCGATCGAGGAGGCGTGCCGGGCGTCCAGGCCCTGGCCCACCCGCCAGGCCGCGTACAGCGTCAGCCACTTGGCCGCCTCGATCTCCACCTGGGAGTCGGCGATCATCCACTGGATGGCCTGGTAATTGGAGATGGTCTGGCCCATGGACTTGCGGATCTTGGCGTAGTCGACGGCCATCTGCAACATGCGCTCCGCCGAGCCGATGGCGCGCGCCGGGATCATGTAGCGGCCCTGGCCGATCCACTGCATGGCCAGCTCGAAGCCCTTGCCGAGCTCGCCGAGGATGTTCTCCTCCGGCACCCGTACGTCCTCGAACACGAGCGAGGCCGGGCCCCACTGGCCCATGGTGGGGATGGGCTCGGACTTCCAGCCCATGTCGCGGTCCACCAGGAAGCAGGTGACGCCGTGCTCCCCGGCCAGGGCGAAGACCATGACGAAGTCCGCCTCGTTCCCGCCGGTGATGAACGTCTTCTCGCCGCTGATCACCCACTCGGAGCCGTCGCGGACGGCCCTGGTGCGGATGTTGCGGGCGTCGGAGCCGGCGCCGGGCTCGGTGATCGCGAAGCAGGAACGGCGCTCGCCCTCGATGGTGGGGATCAGGTAGCGCTGCTTCTGCTCCTCGGTGCCGGCGTAGAGGATGTTGTCGGCGCTGCCGCCGAACGAGAACGGCACGAACGTCCGGCCGATCTCCATGGCGATGATCGCGGACATGATCGGGCCGAGGGCGGCTCCGCCGTACTCCTCGGGGGTGTTGATCCCCCAGAAGCCGGACTTCCTGGCCTTGGCGCGCAGATCGCGCAGCACGTCGGGGTCCAGGCCCGGGCGGCCCTCGCGCTCGTTGCGCAGGACCTCGGGCTCCAGCGGCATGACCTCCTTCTCGATGAAGGCGCGGACGGTGTCGCGGATCTGGCGTTCCTCGGGAGTGAGCGAGAAGTCCACAGCCGCCTCCTGGTGCTATTTCTAGAATCGTTCTCTAGGAAGACATTCCAACTGTTACGGCTCTGTGTCAAGAATCTGATTCTAGAATTCCGGCGGCTAGGATGGTTGCCATGGCACGCAAGTCCTCGTGGGAGTGGAGCCGTACGGCGCAGACCCGCCAGAGCATGCTGCAGGCGGCGCGCGAGGTCTTCGGCGAGCACGGCTTCGCCGAGGCCAACGTCTCGGAGGTCGTCGCCCGCGCCGGCTCCAGCGTCGGCAGCCTCTACCACCACTTCGGCGGCAAGACCGAGCTCTTCCTCGCCCTGTACGAGGACCACCAGGCCGCCCACGAGCAGGCTTCGGCCTCCAGCGTGGCCAAGGCCAGGAAGGACGGGGTCTCCGACCCGGTGGAGCTGCTGATCGCGGGGGCCAGGGCGTACCTCGCGGGGGCGTGGGAGCGGCGCGACCTGGTCCGCCTCTTCATCGACGGCGACGGCCCGCCGGGCTTCGAGCTCATCCGCCGCACGCGGGGGCGCGAGTGGGTCCGCCAGAACGCGGTGCTCCTGGGTGCCGGTGGTGACCCCCTTGATCGGTTCACGGTGGCCGTCCTGACGAGCATCATCGGCGAGGCGGCCCGGGAGGTCGCCACCTCCGACACCGAGGAGGAGGCCCGGGAGGTCATCGAGGCCGCCATGACCCTGATCCACCGCCTCGACCCCCTCCGGGCCCTCGACGAGACCTGAGCCCAGTGGGCCCGGCGGGCCGATGATGACCCGCCGGGCCGGAGTATCAGGCGATGGTCGCGCGCCCCCGGTCGATCACCACGGTCCCGTCGTCCTTGGCGGTCCTGAACAGCACCTCGGTCCCGTCCACCCAGATCGACACCGTGAGCGACTCCCCGGGGAAGACCGGGCTGGAGAACCGCCCCGACATGGCCTTGAACCGCCCGGGGTCGGACCCCGCGACGGCATGCAGCAGCGCCCGCCCCGTCACGCCGTACGTGCACAACCCGTGCAGGATGGGCCGGTCGAAGCCCGCCCTGGCCGCGAACGACGGGTCGCTGTGCAGCGGGTTGTAGTCGCCGGACAGCCGGTAGATCAGCGCCTGCTCGGGCAGGGTCGAGTACGTGACCTTGTGGTCGGGCGCCCGGTCGGGCGGTGTCCAGGTGTCGCGCGGCCCCCGGTCCCCGCCGAAGCCGCCTTCGCCCCGGATGAACACCGAGCTGCGCGAGGCGATGACGAGCTCCCCGTCGGCCAGGTCCACGGCGCGTGACTCGGAGGTGATCAGCGCGCCCGAGCCCTTGTCGTAGATCCCCGTCACGCGGGACGTGGTCCGCACGCCACCGGCCGCCGGCAGCTCGCGGTGCAGCTCGAAGCCCTGTTCGGCGTGGACGAGCATGGCCGGGTCGTAGTCGCCGAGCCGCCGCCCAGGCGCCTGGGCGGCCAGGACGGCGAACGTGGGCAGCACGCGCTGCTCCTTCTCGGTGGTGAACTCCAGCTCCGAGGTGCCCGCGCCGACGCCGAGCGCGTACAGCATGGTGTCCTTCGCGGTCCACGTGCGCTCGTACGCGGGCCCTTCGACGCCGATCAGCGAGTGGTCGAGTGCCATGGCGGGTCAGTCCTCCCGTCCGGGGATGCGGCCGTTGGTCAGCGCGTTCGGCGCGGCCTTCTCGACCAGGGCGGGGATGACGGAGCCCAGCTCGGCCGGGTCCCACCGGCTGCCCTTGTCGGCCTCCGGCCCCGCGTGCCAGCCCTCGGCCACGCTGATCTTGCCGGCCCGCACGTTGAACACGCGCCCGGTGATCCCGCGCGCCTCCGCGCTGGAGAGCCAGACGACCAGCGGCGCGATGTCGTCGGGGTCGGCGCCGGTGGCGCCGGCGGGCATGAGGTTCTCGGTCATGCGGGTGAGCGCGGCGGGGGCGATGGCGTTCACGGTGATGCCGTACCGCTCCAGCTCCCTGGCCGCGATGATCGTCAGGCCCGCGATGCCGGCCTTGGCGGCGCCGTAGTTGCCCTGCCCCGGGTTGCCGTAGATGCCGGAGGAAGAGGTGGTGTTGATGATCCGGGCGTCCACCCGCTCGCCCGCCTTGGCCTTGGAGCGCCAGTAGGCGGCGGCGTGGCGCAGCGGGGCGAACGTGCCGCGCAGGTGCACCCTGATGACGGCGTCCCACTCGTCGGCGGTCATGTTGACGAGCATCCGGTCACGCAGGATGCCGGCGTTGTTGACCAGCACGTCGAGGGTTCCGAAGTGGTCGATGGCGGCGCGGACGAGCCGCTCGGCGCCGTCGAAGTCGGAGACGTCCTCGCCGTTGACGACGGCCTGCCCGCCCATGGCCTCGATCTCCGCCACCACCTCGGCGGCCGCGCCGGACGAGCCGGTGCCGTCCACCTCCGCGCCCAGGTCGTTGACCACCACCTTCGCTCCCTGCCTGGCGAACTCCAGCGCGTGTCCCCGTCCGATGCCCCTGGCCGCACCGGTGACGATCACCACGCGGCCTTCGACGATCCCGCTCATCCGACACCTCGATCCTTGACCGGCTGACGATTTGAATTGGATTCTAGTATTAAAATCTAGAAAGGACAGAGCCCTTGCCGGCGACGACCAACCCCACCCGCGACGCCTGGCGAACACTGTCGGTCGTGAGCCTGGCGAGCGTGCTGACCGGTCTCAGCGGCAGCGCCATCAACGTCGCGCTGCCCGAGATCGCCCGGCACACCGGGGCCGGAGCCACGGCCGCGAGCTGGATCCTCCTGGGCTACCAGTTGACCACGACCGTGCTCATGGTGGTATTCGGCCGGCTGGCCGATCTGTTCGGCAGGCGCAGGATGTACCTGCTGGGGCTGGCCACGTACACGCTGGCGGCCCTGCTCGCGGGCCTGGCGCCGAACGCGTGGGTGATCGTGGTCATGCGGGCGCTGCAGGCGGTGGGCGGCGCGATGCTGCTCACCAACAGCGCCGCCCTGATCAGCGACGCCTTCCCGCGCGAGCGGCTGGGCGAGGGCATGGGCGTGTACGTGGCCTCGTTCTCGATCGCCGGGCTGGTCGGGCCGACGCTGGGCGGCGTGCTGGCCGAGAGCCTGGGCTGGCGGTGGGTGTTCTGGTTCAACGTGCCCGTCGGCCTCGTCTGCCTGCTGTGGGGCGTGCTGGTGCTGCCCAGGCCGCCCAGGGCCGAGCGGGAGGGCGGGCTCGACGGGCCGGGGAACGTCCTGGTCCTGGCCACCCTCGGGGGGCTGCTGCTGGCGCTGTCGGAGTTCACCCGGCTCGGCTGGGATCACCCGGTGGTGCTGGGCGGGCTGGCGGCGTTCGTGGCGGGGCTGCCGCTGTTCCTGCTCAGGGAGTCGCGGGCGGCGCATCCGGTCGTGGACCTGAGCCTGTTCAGGGAGCGGGCCTTCGCGTTCGGCACGCTGGCCTCCTTCCTCAACGCCGTGGCGCGCATGGGCATGGTCTTCCTGGTCGCGCTCTACTTCCAGGCCGTGCGCGGCGACGACCCCGTACAGGCGGGGCTGAAGGTGCTGCCGCTGGCCGTCGCCGCCATGATCGGCTCTGTGGGCTCGGGCTTCCTGCAGCGCCTGACGAGCGCGCGCACGCTCGCCGTGGCCGGCGCCGCGACGACCACGTGCGGGCTGGTCGTCATGCTGTCGGTGATGTCGGCCGACATGCCGTACGCGGCCGTGGCGGCGGGGCTCGTGCTCATCGGGCTCGGCTCGGGCGTGTTCCTGCCCTCCAACACCACCGCCATCCTGGACGGCCTGCCCTCCAACCGGCTCGGCATCGTCAACGCCATGCGCCTCATGCTGCAGAACACCGGCAACGTCGTCGGCACCGGCCTGGTCCTGTCGATCATCACCGCGCCGCTCCCCGCCGAGCTGCACCAGAGCGTCTTCGCCGGCACGCTCGCGCAACTCCAGGGCGGGGCGGTCGAGCAACTCGTGACCGGCTACCGCTGGGCGCTGGGCTCCATGGCCGCGATCTCGGTGCTGACCGTGCTGTCCTGCCTGGCCCGCCGCCGAGCCACCTGACCCGGCCGGGTACGGTGGCGGACGTGGTTGAAAGCACCCCGCCCGATGGCACCCCGCCCGATGGCACCCCGCCCGAACGCACCCCGCCCGAACGGCACATCTTCCCCCGCGCGGTGAGATTCGGCGACATCGACTCCCAAGGGCATGTGAACAACGTGCGCTTCCTCGACTACCTCGAGGACGCCCGCTTCGGCATGCTGAGCCTCGATCCGTACGTCGCGGGCGACGAGCCGTTCAAGGGCCTGGTCGTGACCCGGCACGAGATCGACTACCGCCGCCCGCTGGGCTTCCGCGCGCAGCCGGTGCGGGTCGAGACCTGGGTGACCGAGATCAGGGCGGTGCGTTTCACCCTGCAGTACGAGATCCGCGACGACGAGGGCCTCTACGTGACGGCCAAATCCGTCATGGCGGCCTTCGACGTCGAACGGGCCGCCCCGCGCAGGCTCACCGAGAACGAGCTGACGATCCTGAAGCGCTACGCGGCGGAATGAAACGCTGGTGGATGCTGGCGCTGGGCGTCAACGCGCACGCCGGCGTCACCCTGGGGCTGTTCGGCCTGCCCCTGGTCATGCCCGAAATATTGCGACATTTCAATGTCTCGCTGCCCGTAGGCGGCCTCATCGCCAACGCCCCGGCCATCGGGGTCATGTTCGCCCTCGTCGCCTGGGGCGCGCTCGCCGACCGGTACGGCGAGCGGCTGGTCCTGGGCGCCGGCGTGGGCCTGGCCGCCGCGTCGCTGGCCGCCACGGCATTCGCGGGGAGCACCTGGGCGGTGATCACGCTGCTGGCGCTGGCGGGCGCCGCCGGCTCGGCCGCGATGGTGGGCGGCGGGCGCATCGTGCTGCGCTGGTTCGAGCCGGCGGAGCGCGGCGTCGCCATGGGGGTGCGCCAGGTCTCCTTCACCCTCGGCATGGCCGTGGCCGCCTTCGCGCTGCCACCCATGGCGCGGTCGTCCGGGTTACCGGGCGTGCTGCTGCTCTGCTCCGGCGTGAGCCTGCTGGCCGCCGTGCTGGCCGCGCTGTTCATGGCCGAGCCGCCGCGTACGATCTCCGGGCCGGGCGCGGAGCGAGCGGGCTCGCCGTACCGGCAGCCCGCTCTGTGGCGGGTGCACGCCACCAGCGCCCTGCACGTGGTGCCCCAGGTCGTGGTCAGCACGTACGGCGTGGACTGCCTGGTCAGGACCTACGGCTGGGACGACGTGGCGGCCGGCCGGCTCTTCGGCGTGGCCGCGATCGGCGGGGCCGTGATCCGCGTCGCGGCCGGGCGCTGGTCCGACCGTGTCGGCCTGCGCATGCGGCCCCTGCTGATCCTCACCCTCGGCAACCTCGCGGTGCTGGCGCTGCTGGTCGCCGGCACGCTCACCGCCACCCGGCTCGGGGTGGCGGCGCTCGTGCTGGCCTCGGTGATGACGGTGTCGGGCAACGGGCTGGCCTACCTCGCGGCGGGCGAGCTGGCGGGGCCGGGCTGGGCGGGCAAGGTGCTCGGCACCCACAACACGGTCCAGAACACCGTCTCCCTGGCCGTCACGCCGGTGGCCGGAGCCCTGATCGTCGGCGCCGGCTACTGGGCCGGCTTCGCGGCGGGGCTGGCCTGCGCCGTGGCCTCGCTGCCCGTCATTCCCCGGCGCTGGGAGCGGTCGAGGCGCTCCTGAGCCACACCGCCGCGTCGGGTGGCAGCAGCCCGCGCTTCAGCGGCGCGCTCGACAGCAGCACCTCCTCGTGCTCCGGCAGCCGTACCGGCTCGCTGCCGCAGTTGATGGCGCAGATCAGCGGCCCGCGGGTGAAGAAAAGCGCTCCCTCGGGAGAATCCAGCCACTCCAGCGTGTAAGGAATGCTCCGCACCAGCTCACGGCGGCAGGCCAGGGCCCGCCGGTAGAACTCCAGCGTCGAGTCCGCATCACCCTCCTGCTTCTCGACGCTCAGCTCCGCGAACGACTCCGGCTGCGGCAGCCACGGCTCCACCCCGCCGGGCGAGAACCCGTGGGAGGGCGGGTCCACCGTCCACGGGATCGGCACCCGGCACCCATCGCGCCCCGGCAGCTTGCCCTTGGACTGGAAGAACACCGGGTCCTGCCTGGCCTCGTCCGGCAGGTCGGTCACCTCGGGCAGCCCCAGCTCCTCACCCTGGTAGAGGTAGGCGGAGCCGGGCAGCGCCAGCATCACCAGCAGCGCCGCCCTGGCCCGCGCCAGGCCCGTGCCGGGGTCGGCCGTGCCGTAGCGGGTGCGATGGCGTACGACGTCGTGGTTGGACAGCACCCAGGTCGCGAACGGCACCGTGGACACGGTGTCGTCGATCACCTTCCTGAACGCCGTCGGCGACCACGGCGCCTGCAGCCAGGCGAAGTTGAAGCTCTGGTGCAGCTCGTCGGGCCGCAGGTAGAGGGCGAGGTCCTCCGGGCTGTCGGTCCACACCTCGCCCACGGCCATGCGCTCGCCCGGATAGGCGTCCAGCACCCGCCGCCAGTCGCGGTAGACGCCGTGCACCTCCGGCTGCCCCCACACCGGCGAGACCGACTTGAACGACTGGTCGCCCACGTCGGGCAGCCCCTCCGCCTTGTACAGGCCCATCGCCACGTCGATGCGGAAGCCGTCGACGCCACGGTCCAGCCAGAACCGCAGGACGTCGAGGAACTCGGCGTGCACCTCGGGGTTGCGCCAGTTGAAGTCGGGCTGCCCGGGCGCGAACAGGTGCAGGTAGTACTGCCCGTCGGCCACCCGCGTCCACGCCGGCCCGCCGAAGGTGGACTGCCAGTTGTTGACGGTGTCGCGGAAGATGTACCGCTCGCGTCCCTCGCCGCGCAGCGCCGCCTGGAACCAGCGATGCTCGGAGGAGCTGTGGTTGGGCACGATGTCCACGATCACCCGCAGATCGTGCTCGTGCGCGTCGGCGACCAGCGCCTCGAAGTCGCCGAGCGAGCCGAACAGCGGATCCACGTCGCGGTAGTCGGCCACGTCGTAGCCGCCGTCGGCCATGGGGGAGCGGTAGAACGGCGTCAGCCAGATCGCGTCGACACCCAGCCGCCGCAGGTACGGCAGGCGTTCGCGCACCCCCGCCAGATCGCCGACGCCGTCTCCCGAGGCGTCGGCGAAGCTGCGGACATAGATCTCGTAGACGACTGCGTCACGCCACCAGGGGATATCCATGTGGCGTGTCATGCCCCGTTATGCGGGAGAGTTCACCAGGCTGTGGGCGGCGTAGACCAGATAGTCCCAAAGCCTGGTCTCCAGCTCGTCGGGCAGGTCGAGCGAGTCGACCGCGTCACGCATGTGCCGCAGCCAGGCGTCCCGCTCGGGCTCGCCGATCACGAACGGCATGTGCCGCATGCGCAACCGGGGATGGCCGCGCTGCTGGCTGTAGGTGTTGGGGCCGCCCCAGTACTGGATCAGGAAGCCCCGCAGCCGGTCCTCGGCGCCCGTGAGATCGGACTCCGGATAGAGCGGCCGCAGGGTCGGGTCTTCCGCGACCCCCTCGTAGAAGCGGTGCACGAGGCGGCGGAAGGTCTCCTCGCCTCCGACGGCGTCGTAAAAGGAGGTCTCTGTCACGTTTCCTAGCTTAGGCCGTGGCAACCATGGGGATGCCCGCGGTATCGAGTGCCGACTTGACCCTGAGCCTCAGCTCGCGTGCCACCTCCGCCTGCGCGGAGGGCAGCGTCTTGGCCGTGATGCGGAACACCAGCGAGCTGTCGGAGAGCTGCTCCACCCCGAACACCCGCGGCTCCTCCACGATCTTGGACTCGCGCAGCTCCGGGTCGGCCCAGACCTCCTCGGCGACGTGCTCCAGCAGCACCCGCACGGCGACCACGTCGGCGTCGTAGGCCACCGGCACGTCCATGAACGCGCGCGACCAGCCCTGCGACTCGTTGCCGACCCGGGTGATCGTGCCGTTGCGGACGTACCAGACGCGGCCGTCCACGTCGCGCAGCCTCGTGACGCGCAGGGTGACAGCCTCGACCGTGCCGACCGCGGGGCCCGCGTCGATCACGTCGCCCACTCCGTACTGGTCCTCCAGCAGCATGAACATGCCCGCGATGAAGTCCTTCACCAGCTCCTGCGCGCCGAAGCCGATGGCCACGCCGAGAATGCCGACGCTGGTCAGCAGCGGTGCGATGGGGATCGTCAGCCTGTCGAGCACCGTCAGCACCGCGGTGCCGAGGATGACGACGGAGGCGACGTGCTTGAGCACCGACCCCATCGTCTCGGCCCGCTGCTTGCGCCGCTCGTGCAGCAGCGCGTCGATGCCGTCGGTCGCCGCGCCCTTGCGGAACCGGCTGGTAAGGGATCCACCCGTGGCCGCCCGGTTGACCACCCGCGTGATGACCCGGTGCGCGACGTTGCGGAGCACGAACGCGAACACGATGATCAGAAAGACGACGACCAGCATGGCTGCCAGTGGTGCCCAGGCCGCGTTGTTGAACACCCCGGCGATCGTCGAGCACACCGGGTCGTTTTGGCAGGTCACGGCCACTTGTGAGGTCACCTTGTCAATATCGGGCAGCACCGATGGAGTCGTCGGCGGTGGCGACGGCGTCACCAGCAGTAACACTATGGTGGATCCCCCTCCGGAAGCGGTTCGGTCAGGAAAATGGACCGTTTCGATCCAAAAATACCGCTGACCGAACCGCCCGCCGTCACATCACGCCGGGGAAGACGGGGTTGCCCGCTCTCTGGGCCGCGGAGGGAGAGAGCGGACGCTCCGATGACGGACGGCTCGGAACGGGGCACGCACCCGGAAGCGTGTCCCGTGCCGGTTCCGGGAGGGATCCCCCGAACACCCGCCCGGCTGACCCGGGCGGGCGGCTTGTGGGCGCGGCGCGCGGCGCCGCGCGTCTGGGCCGGAACCGGCGGAGTGACCAGGGCTCCGACGAGCGGATAACCCTCCGCACCGGCCACTCCGCCGGCTCCCATGGGCCGCCGTGGGCTGCGGTGAGCCGTGGTGGCTGCGCTCCACCCGGTTCACCGGGTCGTCACTCCCCCACGACGGCGAGCACGCGGGCGACCTTCGTCGCGGCGCCGGCCGGGTCGTCGGCCGTGTGCATCCGCTCGCCCCAGGACCAGCAGTACCACCAGTCGCGGATGTCGGAGACGGCTGCCGACCGGCAGGTGACGTTCTCGGACAGGCTCGTCGCGCTCGGGTTGATGACCCGTACGAACGTCCGTCCGCTCTGGGTCCGGACCACTCGTGCGAGCAACCCGCGGGCGTCCAGTTCTGCCACGAGACGCTCCAGGTGCTCGAAGTTGTCGTCCCCCACCGTTCGTTCCTCCCTCGGGAATCGTTGCTGGTGGGCCAAAGATGGCCCAAGTCAAGGGTTCGCGCAACGAGGGGATTCGCTCACGGGGAGTCGCTTCTCCTTCGTGGGGTGTAAGGAATAGTCCCGGGGAGGATGTTCCTTAACCGTAGGTTGCTCAAGGGCGTTCCAATCATCTCGGCATTGCTTCATAGTCATGGGTAGGCGCAGGGCAACTTGAGGGCTACGCTGAGTCACCAGTTGCGGACCGGTCGAGACATGCGTGAGAGGGGCCGGGATGTCCGGCAGACAGCACCGAGAGACGGAGATCGCCCGGCGGATCAGGGCCAAGGGCCTGGCCGCCGGGCGCACGTCGGCTCAGATAGCTGATGAGATTCACGAAGCGTGCGCGGCTCACTTCAGCACGAGCCGCATCAAGGCGCATCGGCTGGCCTACGGCATCGCACTGGCCGACGTCATCGAGCAGGTCAGAGCCCTGTTCGAGCGTGACAGCAAGGCGATGCCCGGCATCGGCGAAACGCTCCTGTCGGCGTACGAGAGCGGGCTCAAGCGGCCCGGGCCCGAGTACCTGCACTACCTGTGCACCGTCTACCGGGTCGAGCCCGTGTCGCTCGGCTACGACTCGCCCTGCATCTGCGGCCACGGCCACCGGATGCCGGGGGTGCTCGCCGCGATCGAGTCCAAGGAACGGGCGCAGCGGCCCGCGGAGCGCGAGCGCGAGCTGGTGATCCAGCCGGTGGAGACGGAGCCGGAGGACGAGGAGAACGAGAACATCCTCCGGCGCACCCTTTTAAACTCACTCCAGGCCGACGCCAACCTCGCCGATCTGGAGGGCCCCGTGCTCGGGGCGTGCGAGGGCATCAGGCGCAGGATGGACGAGACGCTGGTCTCGGCCTCCGTGTCCGCCGCGATGCTCGACCAGTGGGAGGAGTCGACGATCAGCTTTGGCCGCCAGTACACCACGGCGGCCCCGCTGCGGCTGCTGTGCGACGTGCTGCTGGAGCTGAGCGCCGTGCGCACGGCGATGTCCCGGCGTCAGCCCATCGACCTGCAGGAGCGCCTGTGCAGGATGGCCGCCCAGCTCGCCGGGCTGGCCGGCATGATCATGATCAACCTGGGTGATCACCGGCTGGCACGGTCGTTCTTCCGTACGGGCCGCACCGCCGCCGACGAGACCGGCGACCGGGCGCTGCGCGCGTGGATCGCGGCGCGCGAGTCGCTCGTGCCCCTCTACTTCGGCGACGCCCGCGAGGCGCTCACCCTGGCCAAGAAGAGCCGCGACATGGCCGGCTCCACGCCGTGCGCCGCCCAGGCCATGGCGCCGGTCGTCGAGGCCAGGGCGCTGGCCATGATGTCGAACGGCGAGACCAAGAAGGAGATCGTCGACCAGGCCAAGCGGGCGCTGGCGCGGGCCAGGAACGCCTTCGCGCACATGCGCCCCGAGGACCAGGAGGACGTGGCGTTCGGCTACACCGAGAAGCAGCTCTACTTCTACCAGGGTGACGTGCTCACCAAGCTGGGCCAGACGATCGAGGCCGAGGTCGTGCTCGACCAGGCGCTGGAGAAGTACGAGGACCACATCCTCGACCAGACGCTGATCAGGCTCGACCAGGCCCAGTGCCGGCTGATCGACGGAGACGTCCAGGAGGCGGTGTCCATCGCCACGCGGGCGCTGAACATGGTCAGCGACGAGTACCTGACCGACCTCATCATGCGGCCCGCGGTGCAGCTCGAACGGGCGATCCTCGCCCGGGACGCGAGCGCTCCAGGACTGGACCGATTCTCGGCCGCCCTCCGGCGGTCCAAACAGCCCGAGATGAAAGGGGGCGATGGATGACACTGACCATCAGACGGTATCGGTGGTCGGATCTCGACACCATCCTCGCACTCCACCGGATCTGCCTCGCGGAGGTGGGCCTGGTACCCGGTGACGGCGTCTACTACGACGACGACTTCCCCCGCATCCAGGAGATCTACCTGGCCTGCGGCGGCGACTTCCTCGTCGGCGAGACCGGCTCGCGGGTCGTGGCCATGGGCGGGCTGAGACCCGTCGACACCGGCACGGCGGAGATCTGCCGGTTAAGAGTGCATCCCGAGTTCCAGCGGCGCGGCTACGGCGCGGCCATGCTCATCGCGCTCGAACGGCGTGCGGTGGAGCTCGGGTTCCACAGCGTCAGAGGAGACACGACACTCAACCAGGAAGCCGCGCTGGCGCTGTACGAACGCCAGGGCTGGCGCGAGCTGTCAAGGGAGCAGGTGGGCGGCCTGACGGTCGTCTACGGCGAGAAACGCCTGCTGCCGCCGGCGGTCCTGGAGTTCTAGACCGCGGATCGGCCCCACCCTTCCCCCTCCTGGGGCCGCCACTTCCGTCGTCCCCGGTGACCTTCCCGGGGCCCGCTCGGCGTGACGTCGTCGCCGAGCCTTCGCCGTCACGATAGGTGACACTTCCCGGGCCGCTGAACCCGACATCTTTCGCCTAATTCCCCATGAGCGATATGTCGGAGACGTCGTAAAGCGGCTTCCCCGGATAAGGATGTACGAACCCGCGGGTGAGGCTCTTACCACCCAGGTGTAAGCAAGCATCACCGGCTGCTCCCTGTACATCTAAGGCTGCGAATAGTAGTGCCATGCTTTTCCTATGGCAGTCGTGGCCGCTCCCCGCCCCCTTCTGGGAGCCGTGCTTCTGTTGTTCGTCAGCGCCGCTTGGGGGTCGGCCTTCCCGCTGATGAAAGATCTCATCCACCGGTTACCAGTGGAGGACCTGCTCGCCGAGCGTTACCTGCTGGCCGCGCTGACGCTGTTCCTCATCAAGCCCGGCTGCCTGCGGGGGCTGTCGCGCGACACGTGGCTGAACGGGGCCCTGCTCGGTGTGATGTTCGGGGTGGGGCAGGTGGGCCAGGCCATGGCGCTCGGCAGCCTGCCGTCCGCGGTGTCCGGGTTCGCCGTCGGGTGCAGCGTGGTGATCACGCCGATCCTGTCGCTGGTGCTGTTCAAGGACCCGGTGCGGCGGCGCGTCTGGGCCGGGGTCGCCCTCGCGGTGGCGGGCATGGCCGTCTTCACGCTGGTGCGCGGGGTGGAGGATCGCGGCATCTCGATGCTCGCGCTCGGCGTCACGCTCACCGCCGCCGCGCTCTACTCCGGCCACACCCTGCTGCTCGGGCGGCTGTCCGAACGGCCCACCGGCTTTCCCGCGTACGCGCTGACCGTGATCCAGCTCTTCACCATCGGGGTGCTCACGGGTGGCTTCGCCGTACGCGACGGGATCTCCGTGCCGGTCGGGCCGTCCGACTGGACGATCCTGCTGCACCTGTCGGTGATCTCGTGCGCGCTGGGCTTTCTGGCACGTTCCCACGCGCAGGCGCACCTGCCGGCGGTGCCCAGCCAGATCCTCATGTCGACCCAGCCGCTCTGGGTGGCGGCGATCGCGGTGATCTGGTTCCACGAGCAGATGGGCTGGAGCATGGTCGTGGGCGGGCTGCTGATGGGCGGTGCGACGCTGCTCGCGCTGCCCAGCAGGAGCGAGGCCAGGGGTAAGGAACGCCGCCGGTTGCTGTTCGTCGCCCGCCGGGCGGCCAAGGTGCTCGAAAGCCACCGGATCAAACGCGAGGACCCGCTGCGCCTCCAGCGCGGCGTGGCGCCGTACATCGCCAAGAGCGCCTGCGCGGACTCGGCCTCCTGTCCCTGGCAGACCCGGTCGCTCAAGGGAGGGGCGGAGCCGAGCCTGGAGCGGTTGATCGAGCGGGCAACCCACATCGTGCGGGCGAAGAACCTGCCCGGGCCCGGCTGCTGCCAGTCGGTCACGCTGCTGGGCAGGTGCCTGTGCGACTTGATGGAGGAATCCGAGCAGGTACATACCACACGATTGCAGCGTTGGTTTCGGTCCTAATAGGTTAGATGTGCCCCACAAAAGGCAAGTGCATTTTATCCATTAGCCTCCCACTTATTCGCGATAAACCTTGATATTCGGTGGGGTGACCCAATAATGGGTGTTCAACCCCAAGTGGAGAGGTACGTCATGAAGCGCATCGTCGTCCGCAAGCCTGGAACCGCGAGGCTGGCAGGGACCTCCAGCGTCATTCACAAGGGGTGACTGAGGAGAGGTCCCACCTCAGGGTCCAGGGCGAACCACCCGCCCGATGGGGGGCCGTGCGGCTGCTGACGCCGTTGATCGACGCGCATCGCCGGCCGCACGGCCCCTACTCCTTCGCCGCGGAGCTGCTACGCAGGCTGGTGCCGACGGTGCTGCGGCGTTCCCCTGAGCTGGTGGCCGCTCACGACATCGAGATCCTGGCGGCCGCCCCCGGGCTGGCCGGGACCGTACGGGCCGGGCGGGTGACCATCGACATGGAGCTGCCCGACGAGGAGCGCATCCTCGTGCCCGCGCCCCGCCGTACGTTGCGGCTGGCCAACGGGATCGCGGAGTTCGTCCGCGACGCCGTACGGCCTGGGCGGGCGATCGCGGTGTGCAACGCCGGCGCGGCCGACCCGACGGACATCGAGCTGCTGGACGTCATGATGCGCCGGATCCCGCCCGGCACTCTGACGATCATGACGTACTCCGGGGGCCCCGAGCCCCCGCCCGACACCCGTGACGCCGACGAGCTCTGGGCCGTCGTGGACCGCTGCACCCGCGAGGGCTTCCTGCACGCCGTGGCGGAGCTGGGGGAGCTCGGCATGGCCGCCACGCCCCCGGGCGAGCCGAGCTGGTGGCACTTCGCCCAGCGCACCGCGACCGCGCTCGGCGGCCTGGGGCGTACCGGCGAGGCCCGCGCCGTCTGGGACCGGGTGCGCCTGGTCAGCCAGGATCCGGCGATGCACGCCGCCGCCGCGTACGGCACCGCCATGCTCGACGCCCGCCACCCCGACCCCGCCCAGCGCGACCTGACCAGGGCCAGGGCCTGGATCAACGAGGCCATCGCGATCTCCACCATCCTGCCCGACCCCGCCGAGCGGGCCTTCAAGCTCGGCTTCGACCGCAACGGCCTGGCGCTGATCGAGTTACGGCAGGGCCGGCCGGACGCCGCGCTGGCGCTGGTGGAGTCAGCCATCGAGCTGGCGCGCGAGCTGGGGGAGCGCCACCGGCCGCACCGGATGGTGCTGCTGGCCAACCGGGCCCAGCTCCTGGCCGGGCTGGGCAGGACCAAGGAGGCGCTGGAGGACTACGGGGCGGCGATCGCGATCGATCCCGGCTTTCCCGACCAGTACCTGGAACGTGGCAATCTGCTGTTCAAGCTCGGCCGCCACGAGGAGGCCATGGCGGACTTCGAGCAGGCCATGCGGGCCGGGCCGCCGCTGCCCGAGGCGTACTACAACCGGGCGGAGCTGCACGCCGTGCGGGGGGACGCCGGGGCGGCGCTGGAGGACCTGGGGCGGGTGATCGAGCTCGACCCCGGTTACCTGGACGCCTACATCAACCGTGCCGGGCTGCTGGCCGGGTACGAGCGGGACGAGGAGGCCAGGGCCGACGTCGAGACCGGGCTCCGGCTGGCGCCGGAGAACCCGTACCTGCTGACGGTGCTCGGCCAGCTCGAGACGGCGGCGGGCCGGTACGCCGAGGCCGAGGTGGCGCTGGCGCGGGCGCTGGAACGGGCGCCGGACCTGGTGTCGGCCTGGGCCAGCCGGGGCGCGCTCCGGTACGCGACCGGCGACCTGGAGGGCGCGGTCGGCGACCTGACGCACGCCATCGCGCTCCACCCCCAGCCCGACCTGTACGCCAACCGTGCGATCGCCCTGCGGGCCCTGGGCCGTCGCGCCGAGGCGGAGGCGGACGACCATCGGGCGGCGGGCGCGGCTGATGGGACCATTGGCGTATGAGGGGGCGAACAGGACGAGCGGCCGCGGTGTGCGCCGCTCTCGGCGTGCTGTGGTGGGCCACTGTGCGGCTGGCCTGGGCCGGGGTCGGCTGCGAGGACTGGGGCTGCCTGGTGCCGGCCGTCGGCGTCGTCGTGGTGATCAGCCTGGCGCTGCTCGCCGGATCCGCGCTCGCGCTGGAGCGGGTCGCCGTCCGGCCGGGGCGGCGGGTGGCGCTGACGGCGGCCGGGATGCTGGTGGTGTTCCGGCTGGCGGGGGAGTCGCTGCCCTCCTGGACGTCGTCGCTCGCGGACGCGGCCGTGGCCGGGGCGGTGTTCGCGGGGGCGGGGGCGTTGGCGGCGTTCGTGACGGAGGCCGGGGCGTCCAGGCGGAGGCGGGTGTGGACCGCGCTCGCCGTGGCGGCACTGCTGCCGGTCGCGCTCGTCACCTCCCTCACCAGACACGGCCTCTGACCGAGGTCTCACCGGGAGCGGCCTCTGACCGAGGTCTCGCCAGGCGCGGCCGCTGAGCGAGGTCTCGCCGGGCTCGGGCCTCCAGGTGCCTCCCTCTCTGCGCCCGCGCTTGCGGGCCGCTCCCTTGACAGCGGAGACGCGGCGGCGGAGTGTTCCATATACGGAACGCTTCTCGGAGGTGTTTGTCATGCGACCCAACATCCGCTTCGCGCACGTCCAGCCGTTCGACATCGACAGGGTCGCCGCGGCGGCCGGAGCCGACCCGGACGTGCTGCGCATGGAGAACCTCGACACCGACGTGCCGCCCCCGCCCGTGGCCGTCGAGGCCACCAGGCGCTCGCTTGAGGAGGGCACGGGCAACAGCTGGCTGCCGTTCACCGGCCTGCCCGAGCTGTGCGCGGCGGTGGCCGCCGACCTGCGGGCCCGCACCGGGCACGACTACGACCCGGTGCGCCAGATCGCCATCACCTCCGGCGGCACGTCGGCCGTGATGCCCGTGCTGCTGGCCACCACGGAGCCCGGGGACCCGGTGGTGCTCACCGACCCCACGTACGCGGGGCTGCTCCAGCGCGTACGGCTGTCGGGCGCCCGTCCCCATCTCGTGCCGCTGCGCGTGGACGGCGGGCACTGGCGGCTGGACCGCGAGGCGCTGGCCGGGGTGAGCGGCGCCGCGGCCCTGCTGCTGATGAGCCCGTCGATGCCGTCGGGCGTCGTCCTCGACCGGGAGGACTGGGCGCAGGTCGCCCAGGTGTGCGAGCGCACCGGCGCGTACCTGATCTACGACGCCGCCATGGAGCGCATCGTCTTCGACGGCCATCCGCGGATCAACCCGTGCCAGGTCGGCGGCCTGGCCGAGCGCACGATCATCATCGGCTCGATGTCCAAGGAGTACCGCATGATCGGCTGGCGGATCGGCTGGGTCGCCGGCCCCGCGGACATCATGTCCCGCGTCATGGTGGCGACCATCTACAACACCACCGTGGCCAGCGGCTTCCACCAGCTCGGCGCCGCGGCCGCGCTCAGGGACCCGTCGGGCGTGGCGGAGGCGGTGGCCGAGTACCAGGCCCGCCACGAGACGGTGGCCGCCCAGCTCGACGGCCTGCCGCTGGTACGGGCAGGCGGTGGCTGGTCGTGCCTGGTGGACGCCGAGGCCATGGGGCTGACGGCCGGCGCCCTGTCGGCCCGCCTGCTCGAACGCGGCCGCGTCGCCGCCACCCCCATGACGGCGTGGGGCGAGACGGTGGCGGCGCGGTTCGTCCGCCTCGTGTTCAGCAACGAGCCGGTCGAGCGCCTGGCCGGGCTGCGCGCCAGGTTCGAGGCCGCGCTGGCCTGAATATCCTGTACCGCATGGGCACACGCGGCAGGCAGGCCGAGGCGGCACGCAACGATCTGCGGCTGCTGCGCGCGGCGCACGAGGTCTTCACCACGCAGGGCTTCGACGCGCCCGTGTCTGCCATCGCCAAGCAGGCGGGCATCGGCATGGGCAGCCTCTACCGCCGCTACCGCACCAAGGAGGAGCTGTTCCAGCGCCTGTGCCTGATCGCCATGGAGCGGGTGGTGGAGGCGGCGGAGGCGGGGCTGGCGGAGCCCGATCCGTGGGAGGGCCTGGCGCTCTACGTACGCACCTGCGTGGCCAACAGGGCCGGCGCGCTGGCGCCGGTCGCGGGCACGATCGAGGTCACCGACGAGATGTGGCGCACCTCGCGCCGCGCGGACGAGGCGGCCGAGCGGCTGGTCACCCGCGCGCACGAGGCCGGCGTGCTCAGGGACGACGTCACCATGCTGGACATCTCGCTGCTCATGGAGCAGTTCAGCCGCCCGGCGGCGGGGCCGCCCCGCCCGGAGCACGAGCACGTCAAGCAGCGCCTGCTGGCCATCGCCCTCGACGGCCTGCGCCCGCCCGGCCGGACGGAGCTGCCGGGCGAGGCGCCCGCCATGGAGTGGTACGAACGGCGCTGGGGAACCCCTCCGTAGGTCTACGGTGGGGTGCGTGGGCTTCAACGAGCTGCTCGACGACCTTGATCACAGTGCCACCGCCCAGGCAGCGGGCATCAGACGCGGCTATGGCGGGCCGCCCGCGCGCGCGGTGAGCTTCACCGCCGGCATGACCCGGCTGCGCTGCGCCTCCGTGCTCAAGCCCCTGTACGCGTGGGTGAGCGCGGCCCGCATCCCCGACGCCGACCGGTGGCGCCGCCACGCGGAGCCCGCCGTCGTGATCTCCTCCAACTCCGACACGCTCAGCCTGTGGCTCGCGGTCGGCCCCCGCGTCATCCTCGACGACCTGCGCGACCGTACGGGCGTGGCCTGGGGGTTGCCGAACGGCGACCCGTCCAGGTTCGGCTCCGTCGAGGTCACGGCCAGCGAGGTGAGCGCCGCCTACGCCGTGCTCGCCCAGTCGGCCGTCGCGGGCGACCCGGTGGCCGGCACCGTGCTGGAGTGGATGGGGCAGGTGGCCGAGCCGCAGGCGTTCGGCGCGCGCGAGGCGCTGGGCTGGCCGGAGTCCGCGGTCAAGTGCGGCTGGTACGGCGCGCCCGATGAGACCGTCCTGCGTACGCACGCCGTGGCCGTCCAGCCGCGCGGCGGCACGAGGGTGAACGTGATCGTCGCGATGACCGCGCTGCCCTACACCGACCCGCACGAGCGCGACGTCTACCGCGAGAGGGTCGGCAAGGGCCTGCCCGTGGAGGCGGAGCACGAGAAGGTGTCCGGCACGCTGCTACGCGGTCTGATGACGACGACCCAGGAGGAGCTGGGCTCGTGAGGCGGGCGCGGAGAGGTAGCGATCTCGTGGACGGGCGTGGAGACGTGGCAGGCTCGTGAAGCGAGCGCGGAGGGAAAGGGCGGGCTCGTGAGGATGACCGTGCTGGGCGGGTGCGGGGCGTGGCCGGGAGCCGGTCAGGCGTGCAGCGGTTACGTCGTCGAGGACGAGGGCTTCCGGGTGCTCATCGACCCCGGGTACGCCACCCTGCCCAGGCTGCTGGCACTCATGGGCGCCGCCGACGTGGACGCGGTCCTGGTCACCCACGGCCACCCCGACCACTGCTCCGACCTCAACCCGCTGCTGCGGGCCCGCGCGCTGGCCGACGAGCCGGCCCCGCCGCTGCCCGTCCACGCCCCGCCGGGCGCGCTCGACGCGGTCATGGCGCTGGACAGGCCGCGCATGCTGGCCGCCGCCCTGACGATCCACGACCTGCGGCCCGGCCGGCCGTGCGAGCTCGGCCCGTTCCGCCTGGACGTCTTCGACCTGCCCCACCACGTGCCGAACGCCGGGCTGCGGCTGACGTCCGCGGCCGGCCGGGTGATCGCCTACACCGGCGACACCGGTCCGTCCACCGAGCTGGTCTCCCTGGCCAAGGACGCGGACCTGCTGCTGGCCGAGGCGACCTACCCGGAGCGCGTCCCGGAGGAGGACGCCCCCTACCTCTCCAGCGCCCGCGACGCCGGCCGCACCGCGGCGTCGGCGGGAGCGGCCCGCCTGCTGCTCACGCACCTGTGGCCCGACACCCCCGCCGAGCCCGTACTCGCCGCCGCTGCCGCGTCCTACCCGGGCACCCTGTCCGTCGCCACGGCGGGCCTCACCGTGGATCTCACCTGAGCCGCCGCGGTCGTCACCGCAAGCCTCGCATGGGCCGCCGCGGTGTCACCGTGGATCTCGCGTGAGCCGCTCGACGACCTTGGCCAGCTCGGGCGGCTCGACGCCCTCCGGCAGCTCCTCGGCCCACACGTAACCGCGGAACGCCCCGCGCTCCTCCTCCGTCAGCGCCCCGGGAACCACCTCCGGCCGCTCCCCGGCGAACCTCGCCAGGTAGAACAGCTCCCGCTTCAGGAACCGCGTCCCCAGCCACCGGAAGTCCCGATCGACCTCGACGTGGCGATCCAGCACCGCCGCGCCGGGCAGCCCCGTCTCCTCGCCCAGCTCCCGCCTGGCGGCCTCCAAGGGGGTCTCACCGGGCTCCAGCCTGCCGCCCGGCGGCTCCCAGACCTCCGCGTCGTCGACCGAGTCGTACCAGTGCATCAGCAGCACCCGCCCGTCGCGGTCGAGGCAGACCACGCGCGCGGCGGGACGGTCGTCCATGTCAGTCACGTTCGCAGACGCTACCCGGGACGGACGGCACGGGGACGCCCGGGGGCCTCAGCGCTTCATCGCCCCGTCGGCGATGGCGTCGGCCGCCTCGCCGATGGCCACGCCCACGATCTCCAGCCGCCGCACCAGCTCCCTCTCCTTCAACGCGTCCGCGGTGATCTCCCCGGAGAAGATGCGGGAGATCTCGTACTGGTACATCCGCCGGATGGCCCCGCCCGCCTTCTTCGCCTCCAGCGCGTCGTGGGAGACCGCCGACGGCCGCGAGGCCAGGCTGCGCACGGCCTCCTCCAGCGCCTCGATGCCCACGATGACCTGGTCGAGCATCGGGGTGAAGCGGATCTGGTCCGGCACCCGGTACAGGTGGGACTCGCGGACGAAGTCCCGCAACGAGTCGAGCACGTCGTCGATCGAGCGCGACAGCCGGAACAGGTCCTCCCGGTCGATCGGCGTGACCAGGGCGGTCTTGAGCTCGTCGATGAGCCGGGCGCGCTCCTCGTCGCCCAGGTGCTCGATCGAGCGCATCTGCTCGTGCGCCCCCGTCCTGCCGACCTCTCCGCCGATCATGGCCATGGCCAGCCACGCTCCTTCCTTGGTGGCCTTGAGCTGCCCGAGCAGCGCTTCCGTGAGCGCGCCGTCCATGCGCCCGGACATGAGATCCCTGATCCGCCGCAGCCGCTTCACGCCGCCTCCCCCCTCATGACAGCCTCACGCTCGCGAACCCCTTCACCAGCAGGGCCAGCCCCCAGCCCAGCAGGCCGCTGGCGGGCAGCGTCAGCAGCCAGGCGGCGGCGATCCGGCCGGCCGCGTACCAGCGGACCCGGCCGCCGCCCTGCGCCACGCCCGCGCCGATGAGGCCGCCGGCGATGGCCTGCGTCATGCTCACCGGCATGCCGGCCGCCGCGCACCCGATCACCGCGGCGCCCGAAGCCAGCTCGGCCGCGACCCCGTGCGGGGGCCGGGAGACGATGATCTCGCGGCTCAGCGTGCGGCCCGCCTTGGGCAGCCCGTACAGGATGCCGAAGGCGAACAGCACGGCCGCCAGCGTCGTGTACTGCGGCGGGGCGCCGGTGAAACCCAGCGCGATCATGAACACGGCCAGCATCTTCTGCGCGTCGTTGGCCGCGTACGCCAGCGTCTGCAGCAGGAAGCCCGCCCAGTGCCAGCGCGCCAGCCCCCGTGCCGTGGTGGTGGCCACCAGCACCCGGATGAGCACCCACGCCAGCAGCCCGCCGGCGAACGGCGCCGCCAGCCCGAACGCCAGCACCAGCGCCACCCACCCGGGCGAGACCCGCAGCCCCCAGCCCAGCCCGGCCCCGGTGAGCCCGCCGACCACGGCCAGCGTCAGGCTGGTCGGGCGGCCCTTCGCGCTGAGCACGCTCACCACGGCGAGCGCCGAGACCACCGCGACGACCGTCGCGATCCGGCCGCCGGGCTCCTGGAAGGAGCCCAGCCGGGTCACGAACGTCAACGCCACCTGGTGCGTGACCAGCGGCACGACCGCGACGAACCCGGCCAGCACCGCGATCCCCGTCACCGGGCGCACCGCGGGCAGCTTGAGCCCGGTCGCCAGGAGCGCGCCCCCGTCGTTGATCCCCGCCACGACGGCGAACAGGCCGGCCACCACGACCAGCGCGAAGGCGTCCAACGGCATGCACTCCATCCCGCCCCGCCCCGGCGGGACACGTGCGTTCCAGGGATCGTCTCCCGACAACTACCCAAAATGGACAGAGGATCTCTGCGGTCCCGGTCACGCGCCCCCGGCCCCTCGTCGCGGGTACCCTCGTCTCAAGCTTCGAGCACGTCGACGTCCGCGAGAGTGAAGGCATGACCAGCCCCGCCGAATACATCCTGACGCTGTCCTGTCCCGACCGGCCCGGTGTCGTGGCCGCCGTCTCCGGCCTGCTCGCCGGGCACGGATGCAACATCATCGAGAGCCAGCAGTTCGGCGACAGGGTGGGGCAGCGCTTCTTCATGCGCGTGCAGTTCGCGGGAGGGCCGGGGGAGGACGAGCTCAACGCCGCCTTCGCCGCGCTCGCGCCCGACTTCGCCATGGAGTTCAAGCTGCGCGACGTGGCCAGGAAGCCGCGCGTGCTGATCATGGTGAGCAAGTTCGACCACTGCCTGAACGACCTGCTTTACCGCGTACGCTCCAAAGCCCTCGACATCGAGATCGCCGCAGTCGTGTCCAACCACCCCGACCTGCGGCCGCTCACCCAGTCCAACGGCATCGACTACCACCACCTGCCGGTCACCCCGGAGACCAAGCCGAAGCAGGAGGCCGAGGTGCTGGCGCTAGTCGAGCACTACCAGGTCGACCTGGTAGTGCTGGCCCGCTACATGCAGGTGCTCTCCGAGGACCTGTGCGAGAAGCTGGCGGGGCGGGCGATCAACATCCACCACTCGTTCCTGCCGTCGTTCAAGGGCGCCAAGCCCTACCACCAGGCCCACAACCGCGGGGTCAAGCTCATCGGCGCCACGGCCCACTACGTGACCGCCGACCTCGACGAGGGGCCGATCATCGAGCAGGAGGTGGCCAGGGTCAACCACAGCCACTCTCCCGAGGACCTGGTGGCCATGGGGCGCGACGTGGAGTGCCTGGCGCTGGCCAGGGCGGTCAGGTGGCACGCCGAGCAGCGGGTGCTGCTCGACGGCCACAAGACCATCGTCTTCCCGAGGTGAGCGTCACGGCCGGTAGGTGCCGAAGAACCAGGGGTTGCCCTGGGGGTCCTGGCAGCCGTACTCGCGCGAGCCGTACGGCTGGTCGACCAGGTCCATGGTGATCTTCGCGCCCGCCGTCCTGGCGCGGTCGTGGTGGGCGTCGACGTCGTCCACGGCGACGTAGATGCCGGGCCCGCCGGGCCTGCCCTGACCGACCATGATCATGTCGTCGCCGGCGAGCAGCTCGGCGTGGTGGACGACGCCCTCGTCGTTCTTGGAGACCTCGTGCACGCGGAAGCCGAAGGCGCTGGTCAGAAAGTCGATCGCGGCCTGGCAGTCCTCGTAGCGGGTCAGTGCGTAAACAGTGCGTGTCATGACACTCACGATGCCTCGGCGGCGCCGCCCGGTCTTGGATAAATCTGACCCGGCGTGGTGTCGCCCAGCACCCTGAACTCGCGGTTCATGTGCGCCTGGTCGTAGAAGCCGCACTCCGCCGCCGCCTCGGCCGGGGCCGTGCCCGCGCGCAGCAGCCGCAGCGCCCGCCCGAACCTGATGACCCGGGCCGCCGTCTTCGGCGGCAGCCCCACCTGGTCGTGGAAGCGGGCGACGAGATGGCGGTGACTCCAGCCCAGCGACTCGGCCAGCGACGACACGCCCAGCCGGCCGCCGGACTCCACCAGCCGCGCCCACGCCCACGGCAGCTCGGGCCCCAGCGTGGGGCCCGCCGCGATCCGCTCGCACAGCAGCCGGTCGGCCAGCGCCAGCCTGGCCCGCCAGGACGACGTCGCGGCCAGCCGCTCCACCATCAGGTCCGCCCGCGGGCCGAGCAGGTCGGCGATGGGCACCACCCGGTTCGTCAGGTGCCGCATCGGCACGCCGTACAGGCGCCGGGCGCCGAACGGGGTGAGGAACACCTCCACTCCCTCCGACGGCCCGGCGACGCGGGTGACGGTGAAGCGGTCGCCGAGACCGCCGCCGAACGCCGTGACCCGCTGCCCGCCCGCCTCCATCGGCGTGCCGAAGGCCAGGATCAGCACGGAGCCGGCCATCGCCATCTCCGACCTGGTCACCGGCGCGGCGTAGTGCTCGCGGTAGGCGCACAGGCGGGTCACGTACGGCCGCAGGGCAGCGCTGGGGGTGGCCTCCAGCATGGCCAGCCCCGGCGTCGTCATGCCTCCGAGATTACAGACCGGTGTGCGCGGCCAGGAAGGTCAGCGTGTCGGCCGACAGGTCCACCGACCTGCTCACCGAGCGGGCGCCGTGGCCGACCTCGGTCTCGTTGCGCAGCAGCACCGGCCGGTCGGCCGTCGAGGCGTGCTGCAGCGCCGCGCACATCTTCCACGCATGCAGCGGGTGCACCCGCGTGTCGGACTGGAAGACGGTGAAGAGCGTCGCCGGGTACGCCACCGACTCCTTGACGTGGTGGTAGGGCGAGTATCCCCACAGCCAGCCGAACTGCTCGGGGTCCTCGGCCGAGCCGTACTCGACGTTCCAGGTGGCGCCGAGCCCGAACTGCTCGTACCTGATCATGTCGAGCAGCGGCGCGGAGCAGACCACGGCCGCGTACAGCTCGGGGCGCTGCGTCAGCGCGGCGCCCACCAGCAGGCCGCCGTTGGAGCCGCCGGAGATGCCGAGCTGCTGCGGCGTGGTCACGCCGGTGGCGATGAGGTGCTCGGCCGCGGCGTGGAAGTCGTCGAAGACGTTCTGCTTGTTGGCCAGCATGCCCGCGCGGTGCCAGTCCTCGCCCTCCTCGCCGCCGCCGCGCAGGTTGGCGATGGCGTAGACGCCGCCGGCCTCCACCCAGGCCAGGATCGAGGCCGAGTAGCCGGGGGTCATGGACAAGCCGAAGCCGCCGTAGCCGTACAGGATGGTCGGGCGCGGGCCCGGCGACTCGCCGGCGGGGGAGATGACCAGCATGCGGACGTCGGTGCCGTCCTTGGACCGGTAGACCACCTGCTCGGTGCGTACCGGGGGCACCTCGACCGAGCCGGGGGAGGCCGCCCAGAGCGTGGTCTCGCCCGTGCGGGCGTCGTAGCGCTGGATGGTGGGCGGCGTGGTGTTGTCGGTGTAGCCGAACCACGCCTCGTAGCCGCCCTCGGGGCGCTCGGCGATGCCGCCGATCGAGCCGAGCCCGGGGGCCGGCACCTCGCCGACGCGCTCGCCGGTCGCCAGGTCGTGCACGGTGATCTCGCTGATCGCGTGGCGGGTCCAGCCCACCAGCATGACCGGGCGCTCCAGGTCGTCGAGGATGGCGAAGTCGCTCAGCACCGCCTCGGCGTCCTCGGGGATCAGCTCGCGCCAGGTGTCGTAGCCCGGCTCCGACGGGTCGGTGACGCACACCCGGCCCCTCGGCGCGTCGCGGTCGGTGTGCACGTAGAGCCTGCCGTCGCGCCCGAACGAGAGCCCGACCTGCGCGTCCACGCCCTCCTGGACGACCTTCAGCTCCGGCCGGTCGATCGGCGAGGCGGTCAGGTCGGCCACCCAGATGTCGTTGCGCGGGGCGGTGCCCTCGTGGGCCGACACCTGCAGCCACCGGCCGTCGCGCGAGACCGAAACACCGTAGTAGTTGGTCATCTTCAGGCCCTCGCCGAAGATCATCACGTCGTCCTCGGTGGAGGTGCCGACGCGGTGCAGGTAGACGCGGCGGTGGAACTGCCTCTCGTTCTCCGGCACCTCGGTGCTCGGCAGCCTGCGTACGTAGTAGAACGCCTCGCCACCGGGCAGCCACGCCACCGGCGAGTAGCGGCAGCGGTCGATCGGCCCCTCGACCCGCTCGCCCGTGGCCACGTCGACGAGGTAGAGGATCGACTCCTCGTCGCCGCCCACGGAGATCTGGTACGCCAGCAGGCGCCCCTCCTTGTCGGGCTGCACCGCGTCGAGCGTGGTCAGCCCCGACGGGTCGAGCGCCATCGGGTCGACCAGGGCCCGCTCGGTGCCGTCGGGCTCGACCACGTAGTAGACCGCGTGCTCCTGGTCGGGGGTGCGCCGCGAGAAGAAGTACCGCTCGCCGCGCCAGGCGGGCACGCCCACCGAGCCGGACCTGAGCAGCTCGGCGATGCGGTCCTTGAACCGCTGCTCCCCGCGTTCCTTGCCGAACAACTCGGCCTGCGCGAGCAACCATCCCTTGGTCTCGGGGCTGTCAGGGTCCTCCAGCCACCGGTAGGGGTCGGGGACGGGCGTTTCGTGCAGGATGTCGACGATGTCTTCGCGACGTGCTGTCGGGTACGGCTCTCGCGTCATGCCAGGAACCCTACTGCCAATGGGCATGCGTAAAGCGCTGGTAGAGCGGGCATAAAACGTACCGTGCGTCCCTCTGGTCATTCCGGCAGGAGGTTTTTGGGGTGGCGGGGACCACGGTGCAAACGCCAGACTTGGTGACAGGACGGTGCCGTGGTGACCATCCGCTGGACCGTCCGGCGGAGGTCCACGTGACGGAAGCACGAGTGCCCCAGGAGGGGCCGACAGGAGGGACATGCCAAGGCATGTCCCCTTTGATACGCGCGCAGCGGGGAGAGGCCCGATGATGCGCCAAGTCCTGCTGCTGAATGCCACTTACGAGCCACTGACCACCCTTTCGCTGCACCGCGCCGTCGTGCTCGTGCTGCGGGAGAAGGCCGACGTCGTCCACCGCGACGGCCGGGGCGCGGTGCTGCGGTCCGCCAGCCGCACGCTCGACGTGCCCTCGGTGATCAGGCTTCGCAGATATGTCCGTATCCCCTACCGGTCCCGCATTCCCCTGACCAGGGCCGCCCTCATGCGGCGCGACGACTACCGCTGCGCCTACTGCGGGCAGAAGGCCGAGACCATCGACCACGTCATCCCCCGATCCAGGGGCGGCACGCACACCTGGGAGAACTGCGTCGCCTCCTGCACCACCTGCAACCACAGGAAGGCCGACAAGTACCTGGAGGAGCTGGGGTGGACGCTGCGCGTCAGCCCGGCCGTGCCACGGGGCGCCCACTGGCGGCTCATCGGCGCCTCCCTCGTCGGTGACCCGCAATGGGCGCCCTACCTGGAAGCAGCAGCCTGAAACCGCGTTGAGCGCGAGGCCGCACGCCTGACACCATGAGCAGGCATGTGGACCTTCACCTCATCGGCTGAGGAGTACGCCGCGGTCGCCGAGCCGTTCCTGCTCGGCGACCCGGTGCGCAACACCGTGCCACTGACCGTCCTGGCCAACCTGCGGGCCGGCACGCCCGTGCGGGACCCCGTGTTCGGCTGGTGGACGGTCGACGGCGAGGTGCGCGGGGCGGTCTTCCACACGCCGCCGCATCCCGCCGGCCTGTTCGCCGTCCCCGTCGAGGCCGTCGCGCCGCTGGTGAAGGCGCTCGACGGCCGGCTGCCCATGTTCGTGGGCCCGCTGGAGGTGACCGGCGAGGCCACGCGCCTGCTCGGCACCCCGTCGCGGGTCGTCTCCGAGCGGCTCTTCCGGCTCGGCACGCTCAACGTGCCCGACGTGCCGGGCAGGGGCAGGCTCGCGGAGCCGGGCGACCTCCCGCTGCTGGTGAGCTGGTACCAGGCGTTCGGCGAAGAGACGGGCATGGGCGAGGGCGACGTCGTCGACCGGGTGGTGCGGCGGCTGGAGGGCCGGGAGCTGTTCGTGTGGGAGGCGGACGGCGCGCCGGTCTCGCTGGCCGCGCTCTCCCCGGCGGCCGGCGGGGTCTGCCGCATTGGCCCCGTCTACACGCCGCCGTCCCGCCGCAGGCGCGGCTACGGCGCGGCCGTCACCGCGCACGCCAGCCGGGTCGGCCTGGCGGAGCGCTGCGAGCAGGTCGTACTCTTCACCGACCTGGCCAACCCCACCAGCAACGCCATCTACCAGGCCATCGGCTACGAGCCCGTCTCCGACTACGAGCACATCGCCTACGGCTAGCGGGCTGTGCCTCCCGGCCCCGTCTCGTAGGATTGGCCCATGCCGCGTTACGACTTCCGGTGCCGCGCCTGCGGCTCCACCTTCGAGGTGTCCCGCCCCATGTCGGCCTCCGACGACCCGGCGACCTGCCCCGAGGGCCACGGCGACACGGTGAAGCTGCTGTCCACGGTCGCCATGACCGGTGGCGCCGCCGCGCCCAGGGCCGCCGCCGGTGGTGGCGGGTGCTGCGGCGGCGGGTGCTGCTCCTCCTAGACCCCGACGGCGGCGCTCCCGCGGGTCAGCGTCCTGACCGCGAGGCGGGCCATGCGCTCCACGGTGGCGACCCCGTCCTCCATGGCGGGGTTGCGCTCCGACAGCACGGCGATCAGCAGCTCGTGCCCGCTCACGACGAGCCGCCCGACGCTGTTGACCGTCCACAGCCCGTCGTGCGCCTCGGCGGGCAGCCAGCCGTTCTTGAGCGCCACCTCACCGCCCGAGGCGGCCGCGCTGACGCCCCACGCCTGCGACGGCACCACCGACGACATGAGGTCGAGCGCGTAGCGCCGGCTCCTGGCGGGCAGCGGCCCCTCGGGGTCGGTGAGCCGCTCCAGCACCTTGACCTGGTCGGAGGGCCTGCTGTGGGTGACGCCCCAGGACAGCCCGGAGCCGGGCCGCGTGTGGCGCACGCCCAGCCGCCGCAGCGCCCGGCGCAGGCCGTCCGGGCCGCCGATCGTCAGGTACAGCTCGTGGGCGCAGTCGTTGTCGCTGTTGCGGATCATGCGGGAGGCCAGGGCGCGCTCGTACGCGCTCAGCCGCCGGCCGTGCTCGCCGAGCAGGAACGCCAGCAGGATGTCCACCTTCGCCACGCTGGCCAGCATGAACGGGGTGTGCTCGCGGAAGGAGTACCTGGCGCCGGTGGTGCGGTCGTGGACGGCCAGCGCCGCCCGTCCAGGACGCTCGCGCAGGAACCGCTCCAGCGCCCGGTCCAGGGCCCGCCGCTCGGCCTCCGGCAGCACGCTCAAGGCCACGGCCGCCGGCATCCGTCTGGCGGGCGGAGCCGGGCGCGGCGCCCCCGCGGAAGGCGCCACGCAGCCGGCCGGGACGAGCAGCAGGACGGCCAAGAGCGAGAACTCCCGTACGCGCATGTGCGGGAGCCTGCCATCCGCCGCGCCAACGGCCGGGCGGCCGTTGGTCAACCGGCGGTCTCGGTTTCCGGCGGCTAGGCGGTCAGCCTGCGCTGACCCGTCTCGGCCGCCGTGACGGCCCGGCGCTTGCGGCGCTGGAACGGCAGGAACCGGTCGGCCAGATGCGGCCTGGACGGCGTGAGCGTGGGCTCGACCGCGATGATCCGGTCGAACCTGAACGCCCTGATCGCCCTGCGCAGCTTGCACACGCCGACCAGGTACCAGTATTCGCGGTGCACCAGGCACGTCACCGGCTCGACGTCGCGAGAGGTGACGAGGCCCGAGGCGTCGCGGTAGTGCAGGCGGATCATGAGGCGGCTGGTGATGGCGTCGGCCATCAGGCGGGCGCGGGAGGCGACGTCGACGGGCAGCGGCTCGGTGAGGGTCGTGAGCGTGGTGGCGATGACGTCGTCGTCGAGGTCGAGGTGCTCGAATGCGTGCTGCAGGCCACGCCTGGCGGTGACGGCCTGGGGCCCCGCTCCGAGGTGGGCGAGGGAGAGGGCGAGTGCGGCGATCTCGGCGGTCGTCAGCGGGCGAGTATCGTGCTTCACGACTGTCGTCATACCCCAACAATAGGGATGACCACCGACAATTTTCGAAAGTCTGTCCGGGAAGACAGGTGCCTGTGCGGCAGGCGAGAACCCACTCGGCCTGCCGCACAGGGCACGGTGACTACCGCGAGAGCTGCGACAGGTCGCGCGAGGCGCCCGTCGAGGCGGACGTCGTCATGGCCGCGTACGCCTGCAACGCCACGCTCACCTGCCGGTCGCGGTCACGCGGCCGGTACCCGCCCAGGTCGGCCAGCAGCCGCTCGCGCCGCGCGGCCAGCTCGGCCTCGGGCACCCGCAGCTCCATCGACCGGCCGGGGATGTCGATGTCGATGATGTCGCCGTCCTCGACCAGCGCGATCGTGCCGCCCTCGGCCGCCTCGGGGGAGGCGTGGCCGATCGACAGCCCGGACGTGCCGCCGGAGAAGCGCCCGTCGGTGACCAGCGCGCAGACCTTGCCCAGGCCCTTGCCCTTCAGGAACGACGTCGGGTACAGCATCTCCTGCATGCCGGGGCCGCCCTTGGGGCCCTCGTAGCGGATGACGACCACGTCGCCGGCCTTGACCCTGCCGCCGAGGATGCCCTCGACCGCCTGCTCCTGCGACTCGAACACCACTGCGGGCCCGCTGAACTTCCAGATGGACTCGTCCACTCCGGCCGTCTTCACGACCGCGCCGTCACGCGAGATGTTGCCGTAGAGCACGGCCAGGCCGCCGTCGGCGGTGTAGGCGTGCTCGCGGTCGCGGATGCAGCCGTTCTCGCGGTCGAGGTCGAGGTCGTCCCAGCGGTTGTCCTGCGAGTACGCCTTGACCGTGCGCACGTTGCCCGGCGCCGCGTGCCACAGCTCCATGGCCTCCGGCTTGACCGTCGGCGACATGGCGTCCCACTGGGCCAGCAGGTCGGCCAGCGTGCCGCCGTTCACGGTGGGCACGTCGCGGTGCAGCAGCCCGGCCCGGTCGAGCTCGCCCAGGATCGCGGGGATGCCGCCGGCGCGGTGCACGTCCTCGACGTGGTACTTGGCCGTGGCCGGGGCGACCTTGCACAGGCAGGGCACCCGCAGCGAGATCTCGTTGATCTCCTTGAGGCCGAAGTCCACCTGCGCCTCGCGGGCGGCGGCCAGGATGTGCAGGATCGTGTTGGTGGAGCCGCCCATGGCCACGTCGAGCGTCATCGCGTTCTCGAACGCCTCGCGGGTGGCGATCGAGCGCGGCAGCACCGACTCGTCGCCGTCCTCGTAGTAGCGGCGGGTGATCTCGACGAGCTGGCGGCCGGCGTCCTCGAAGAGCTGCTTGCGCGCCTTGTGCGTGGCCAGGATCGTGCCGTTGCCCGGCAGCGCCAGGCCGATGGCCTCGGCCAGGCAGTTCATGGAGTTGGCGGTGAACATGCCGGAACACGAGCCGCAGGTCGGGCAGGCGCTCTCCTCCATCTCCAGCAGCTCGGCGTCGGAGACCGAGTCGTCGGCGGAGGCGATCATGGGGTCGATCAGGTCGAGCTTCTTGCCCGGCGTCTTGCCGGCCTCCATGGGGCCGCCGGAGACGAAGATCGTCGGAATGTTCAGCCGGAACGCGGCCAGCAGCATGCCCGGTGTGATCTTGTCACAGTTGGACACGCAGATCAGCGCGTCCGCGCAGTGGGCGTTGACCATGTACTCCACGGCGTCGGCGATCAGCTCGCGCGACGGCAGCGAGTAGAGCATGCCGCCGTGGCCCATCGCGATGCCGTCGTCAACCGCGATCGTGTTGAACTCGCGGGGGATGGCCCCGGCCTCCCTGATCGCCGCGGAGACCACGTCGCCGACTTCCCGCAGGTGCACGTGACCCGGCACGAACTGGGTGAAGCTGTTGGCCACCGCGATGATGGGTTTGCCGAAGTCGCTCCCGGCTACGCCGGTCGCCCGGAGCAGGGCCCGGGCACCGGCCATGTTCCTGCCGTGGGTGACTGTACGTGACCTGAGGGCGGGCATTGCGCATCTCCCATCGCTAGCGAGTCTTCACATGTTACGGCCACCGCCCGGTAAATGAGACGCCTGTCCATGCATCGGACGGTTGGTTACCTGATCGTGCCGGAATCCGAGGTACTGACACGCGAACTCGTGTTACAGAGATCAAATGAGTCATGGGGCAGCCATGCTGGACGACCCCGCAAGGGTCGGCAACTTCATTCATACGATAGACCGCTTATGCCGCAGACCTGCCAGGGGCGAGGGCGTGCAGGACTCCCCGCACGTCGCCAGGCGGCCGTTGCTGACCGGATGGCGGGAGGGAGCCGAGGCCAGGCAGCACACCGACCGCAAGGGCATCCCGCTGATCCGGCTCAGCGAGGCCGGCACCTGGCCGGAGGTGCTCGCTCCCAGGGACAAGGCGGCCACGCACGTCATCTCGCGCGACATCCCGCGCGCCCACCCGGACATCCAGCCCGGCGAGCCGGTGCCGAAGATCCTCGCCCGCATCGTGGCCGAGCTGCGCAGCAACCGGCTCCGCTTCCCGCGCTACCGGCTGGCCGCGCTGCTGGCAGAGCAGCTCGCCGAGACGCACGGCGGCGAGGAACGCGCCCGCCGCATCCTGCGCGAGGCCGACCGCAACTGGGGCTGGGGCGTGGACACGGCGAACACGGGCGCCGAGAGCGTGCCGTTCCCGGTCAACCTGCTGCTGAGGCTGGTGCCCGGCTTCCTGCACGACCTGCGGCTGAGCGGGCGCGTGCCGGGCCTCGGCGGCAGGTTCCGCTGGCTGCGGCGGGCGCTGTCCCAGGACGACCGTACGGCGCCCGGCGTGCCCGCCCTCCTGGCCGCCCTCGATCCGGCCGACGAGCAGCGCGTCTCGCGGTTGTTGCTGCGGGCGTTCATGGACGACCTCGCCCGCCAGTACCGGCGCTCGCCGGCCCACGTGCGCGGCGCCGCCCACGTCTTCTACCCCCTCCTGCTGCTCAACGAGCACGCCGGCGAGCTGGTCGAGCTGATGCGGGAACGGCGCGCCGACCTCGACAGGTTCGACCCGGTCGTGGTGGTCTCCTACACGCCGGACGCCGTCCTGGTCGAGGACGACGAGGAGCCGCTGTGGACGCTCATCCGCTGGCGCAGGGAGCTCGTCACCGCCGACGACGCGGCGACCTGGCACCAGGTGCTGGGCACCCCGCTGGTCATCAGCGCGCCACCGCTGCCGCCCGGCCTGGCCAGGTACGACGTCGCCGACCTCACCTGGGTGCCGCCCGCCCGCGTGGCGCCCTGGTGGTCGTCCTGGGTCGCCATCACACTGTTCTGGATGGTCCTGGCGGGCGCCGTGGGCGCGTACGCGGGCCAGACCGCCGCCTGGCACCGCAGCGCCTGCGCGACGGGCCTGTGGACCCCCTGGACGGAGAGCGGCAGGCAGCTCGCCGGCACCGAGTGCGTGGGCGTGGCCGAGCCCGACTACCTGTTCGCGCCGGGCAACGAGGAGATGCGGCAGGTCCAGGCGGTGCTCCAGCAGCAGAACGAGCGGGCCGCGCAGCTGAGCGAGGGCAGCGGCCGGCCGTACGTGACGCTCGTCTACCTGGCGGCGCTGACCTCCTCCGACAACGACACGCTGGCCGCCGCCCGGGAGGGCCTGGCGGGCGTGGCCATCGCCCAGAAGCGGCAGAACAGCGCGGCGGGCCCCAGCGAGCCGCTGGTCCGAATCCTGCTGGCCAACGCGGGCGGGCGCATGCAGCACGGCTCCCGCATCGCCCGCCTGCTGCTGCGCTACCAGGACGGGCAGGCGCCCATCGTGGGGGTCGTGGGCCTGGACCAGAGCCGCCAGGAGACGGTCGCGGCCATCCAGGAGCTGGGCAAGGCCGGGCTGCCCATGGTGGCCTCCACGCTGTCGGCCGACCGCCTCGTCAAGGATTCGCCGTTCTACTTCCAGGTGGCGCCGCAGAACTCCAGGCAGGCGTGGATGGCCGCGGCCTTCGCGAGCTCGCTGGCCGGCAAGGGCGAGGTGACCCGCCAGGCCCGCGTCTACTACTCCCACGACGAGACCGACTACTACGCCGCCAACCTCAAGTCCCGCGTCGTCGCCGGCCTCCAGGAGCACCAGTTCGCCGTCGAGGCGCACCGGTTCACGCCCATCGGCACGGCCAAGCCGGGTGCGGAGGACCGCAGCGAGGACCCGTACGCGGGCGACCCGCGCGACGCCGGGGTGTCGGCCTGCGGCTTCGACGGGCTCGTGTACTTCGCCGGCCGCGGCATCCCCGACTTCGCCGAGTTCGTGAAGGGGGTGGCCGACAAGTGCGCGTCCGCGCCGCCGGTCATCCTCGGGGGCGACGACGTCACCCGGTACGTCGCCGACGTGAGCCTCAGGTCGGCCGTCGGCGGCATCGGCTACTACTACGAGTCGTTCGCCGTCGCGCCCAGCAAGTGCGGCCAGCCGCAGCGGCACGACTTCTACACCGAGCTGTTCACCACGTTCCCCTTCGAATGCGAGGAGCCCGGCCCCGGCCGCACCCTGGACGGGCACGCCGCGCTGTCGTACGACGCCACCGAGACGATGATCACCGCCATCCGGCGGCTGGGCGGCATGCGCCACCGCGTGCCGGTGAACTCCTACACCGTCTGGCGCCAGCTCGGCACCCTCTACACCGCTGACCCGGGCGGCCACGCCATCGAAGGCGCCACGGGGGCGCTGGACTTCGGGACGAACTCGCCCCGGCAGTACCCCGTGGACAAGGCCGTACTGATCCTCTACGCCAAGGGCGCGGAACGGCCGACCCAGGTCGGCGCCTGCGGCAACATCAAGGGTGCCACCGAGAAGGATCTCTTCCCCTGGTGCGGCTCGATCCCCCCGCGGTATCGCTAGCCCGGCACCCTGACGGCGGCGAGCTGGGTGGCCTGTCCCACCAGGCGGCCCTTGTCATCCCAGATATGGGCCACCTCGTCCATCCGCTCGCCGCCGACGTCCGTCGCCGACAGCCGCACCCGGATCGGGCCGGGGGCGGGCAGCCGGCGGAGGTACGCCGAGAGCTGGATCGTCGGCACCCACCCCGACAGCCCCAGATCGAACGAGACCGGCGGCACCGGGTCGAGCGCCACCAGCAGGCTCAGCGGGTCCCAGTCGGAGCCGTCGGCCAGCCGCTGCCAGGACGCGATCGTGCCGCGCCTGGACGGGGCGCCGAAGGCGAAGGCCAGGTGCTCGGGGTCGATGCGCTCCTCGATCACCGCCATCAGCGGCACGTGCATGTCCGCGCCCGGCGGGTCGACGGGCGCCAGGAAGCAGTCCTGCTCGGGCGGGAGGGCGACCGGCTCGGACGCCGACCACCACGGGTCGGAGTCGTCCAGCAGGCCCAGCGTGATGTGCGCCTCGACGCGCGTGCGGCCCTCCTGCACCAGCGCCGCCCTGACCTGCGCCACGCTCCTGCCCACCCGCAGCGGCTCGACGCGGGCGACCGCCTCGCCCGGCTCGGGCGGCTCGACGAAGGTGCCGCTGACGGCCGTCACGTGGGGGTGCGCGGCGCCCGCCGGGCTCTCGCAGGCGGCCCTGGCCAGCACCGCCAGCAGGTAGCCGCCGTGCAGCCGGGTGCCGACGCTCCACTGGGGGTCCAGCGTGGCGCCGAACTCGCCGTCGCCGTACGCGGTCAACGCCGTTGCTTCCTGAAAAGTCCCCATTTTTCGCCATCCCTTCCCCAGGAAGGTCAGCTTGACACCGTTAACTTGACGACGTCAACCTGAGGACATGAGCACCAGACGCGTACGAGCCAGGCGCGGAGAGGGCGCGCTGCTGCGCGAGGAGATCCTGCGCGCGGCCGAGGAGCTGCTGGCCGAGTCCGGCACCGAGGACGCGCTGACGGTCCGCGCGGTCGCGCTGCGGGCGGGCGTGTCCACCCCCTCGGTCTACCTGCACTTCGCCGACAAGGAAGCGCTCGTCGAGGCGGTCTGCATGCGGGTGTGGGGCGAGCTGGGCCGCCTGTTCGCCGACAACCAGGGCGGCGACCCGTTCCTCGCCCTGGGCAGGTGCGCCCGCGCCTACGCCCGCTTCGCGCTCGACCACCCCGTGCAGTACAGGGTGCTCATGATGCGGCCGTCAGCGGTCCCCGGCGTGCCGCCCGCCGCCGCCGACGCCTTCCGCCACATGGTGAACGCCGTGTCGGCCTGCGTGGCGACCAGGGTGCTCGAAGGCGACCCCGAGGAGCTCGCGCTCGGCCTCTGGTCGGCCGTGCACGGCTGCGTCTCCCTGCTCATCGCCCAGCCGGCGTTCCCGTGGCCGCGCGACAGGGAGGCGCTGCTCGACCACGTCGTCAGGCAGGCCGGGTTCGGCGCGGCGGTGTACTCGCGGCTGCCGCGAGCGCTGCCGCCGAGCGCGGAGCTGGCCGCCTGCCTCGACGACTTCGGTACGAGGCTGGCGGCCCGCGGACCGGGGGATCAGCCCTCGCCGTAGCGGGCGGGCAGCACCTGCGTGGCGATGTCGTAGATCCGGTCGATCTCGGCGGTCGTCAGCGCCCGCTCCCGCTTGGTGATCCACTTCCGGGCCCGATCGCCCTGGTAGACGTCCACGCCGCGGATGTTCATGATCTTCCATGGCACCGGCGGGCCGTAGATCGCCAGGGAGGGCACGACGGAGATCTCGCGGCCGAACGACTTGCTGATCAGCTCGCTGGCCTGCGTCGCCTCCCACTTGGCCTCGGTCAGCCGAGGCTTCATGTCGAACGGGCCGTGGAACAGCTTCTTGCCCATCTGCACCCGGACGGGCAGCCGGCGGTCCCACTTCTCGGAGTCGACCGCGTACACGCCTGTCGGGCCCACCACGAGGTGGTCGATCTGGGCCTCACTGCCCGGGATCGCCCTGGCGTGCAGCGTACGGTAGCCGCTGCGCTCGAGCCTGCGCAGCTGCGCCTCCGTGCGGCGCTCTGCCACGGACGTCCGCCGCCACGCGGGCACGGACGAACTGGAGCGAGCGCGGTAGACCGCCTCGAGGATGGCCGCGATCACGCCCGCGGTCACGCCCACCCGCCAGTCGCGCACAAGGAAGCCCACAGCCAGGCCGACCACCACCGCCAGGATCAAGCGGTTGCGCAGGCGGCGGAACCGGGGCTGCTGCAGCAGGCTACGCACGGACGCGCGCTCGACCGGCGCGTACGTGGAGGTGGGCGCCGAAGGCTTCGCGGCGGCGGTCTGCTCGCTTTCTGGCCGGTCGCTCACCCAGATGGGTGACGCGTTGTGACCGTCTTCTCGCTGGTTGTCGGAGTCCACGTAACTCACCGTAGCCCGGGGTTTCGATCGATTCCTAGTGTTGCCGTGTCCATAGTTTTATGGCCCAGCTCATCGTGTTCCACTCATGTTTTCGGGGTATGTCTACTTCTTCTCTAGAGAAGCCCCGCACTGCAAAAAGATCTTAACCCAGGGAGAGCACGACGGGTCTGGCCGAGCCCGCTGACGAGGTTTACGGTCTTGGTGTGAACAGCGCGGCGGAGATTCTGCTCTTTCTCATCGGCGTGTCCATGGGGCTGTTCGTGCTGATCACCCTGCTCGTCATGGTGCCGGGGCGCGGGGCGCAACGCCGGATCGAAGCGGGCCCCGTGTGGCTGGGAGGGCCCTCCAGGAGCGAGCGCGGGGTGAGCACGTCCGGACTCGTACTGGCCGACAGGGTGGCGCACTGGGCCGAGGTGCCCGAACACGACTGGGTGGCGGCCGCCGAGACGGCGGAGCCCGGCAGGCACGTCGGCGGCGCCTCGGCGGGATGGTGAGGTGACCATGAAGGGACTGACCGCCGCCCAGGGCGACGACGTCCGCAAGGCCCTGCACACCGCGGAGCGGCGCAGCGGGCTGCGGTTCGGCGTGTTCCTCGGCGACCCTGTGGGCGGGCGCCGGCACTTCGCCGAACGCCTGCACGCCGCCCTGGGCTCGGAGGCCGGCGACGCCGTGGTGGTGTTCGTGGACCCGGCCGGGCGGGCCATCGAGATCGTGACGGGCGAGAACGCGCGCAGGCGGCTGAGCGACAGCGCCTGCCGGCTGACGGCCATGTCGATGGCTACGGCGTTCAGCGCGGGCGATCTGATCGGCGGCCTGCTGTACGGCATCGGCGCCCTCGGCGAACAAGCCACCGCCCGCCGCTGACCGCCGCCACCCGCCATCCGTCGCCGCTCGCGGCGCTGCTGGTGCGTCGCGGTCGCACGCCGGCCGCGTGACTCGCCACGGTGTGCGTCACCACCGGCGGCCGCACGCTGGGGCGGGCGGCTCCCGGCGGCGCGCCTTCGCCGGCCGGGCGGCTCTCCGCGCCGCGCAACGCGCTGGCCGGGCGGGGGCGCCATGGCCGGTGGGCGGCTTCCCTCCCGGCCCCGATGCGGAGGCGGTGCGGTCAGGGCTGGCGTTCGAGGAGGGTGACGATGTGCTCGCTGACGCCGTTGAGGAGGGTCGCCGGCTCGATGGACGCGTCGGCGATGGCCGAGAAGAGCGAGGGCAGGCCGGGGAGAGGGAAGCCGTCCTCCTTGAGGGCCGCGGTGCCGATCGGGTTCTTGTCGAGCACCGCGCGGCTGCGTTCCCAGGCGTCGAGCACCTCCTCGGGCGACGGCACCCCGAACCCGTGCCCCACCGGCGCCGCGTGGCGGAGCCGGACGAGCGGGGTCTCGGCGAAGGCCAGCGCCGTGCGGGCGCGCGACTGCAGGTCGGCGCGCGGCTCCGGCTCGATCCAGTCCATGGCCGTGCAGGGGTTGCGGCAGGTGGCCACGCACACGCCCAGCGCGCCGGCGACCTGGCTGTGCTGGCGGTCGAAGTACGCCCGCCAGCCCTCGGAAGGCTCGGCCGAGACCCGCAGCGTCCGGTTCGTGGCGGACTGCTCGGACTTGGTGTGGTCGCACTCCCGATCGCCGATCACGCCGAACCTGCTTCCCGACGCGCTCAGCCCCACCGGCCACCTCGCCGGGTCGCCGGCGTGGCCGAGCTGCGGTTCGAAGGCCAGCAGCGGCAGGTACTCGCTGGCGATGTGCACCGCCGCGATCATGGGGCTCAGCTCGCGCCGGTGCCACCGTACGGCGATGACCTCCAGCAGCAGCCCGTACGCCGGGCGCAGCGACTCCAGCGCTCCCCGTGGCTGCTCGCGCGGGGTCTGCGGCATGTGGCAGGCCCTGGCGCGCCGCCGCAGGTCGGCGGGCACCTCTCGCGCCTCGGCCGCGAAATCCTCCGCGTCGAGCGAGAGCAGCCGCTGCCCGAACTCGCACACCTCCGCGATCTCCGCGGCGGGCGCGAGCGCGCCGAGGTCGGCGAAGGCGTAACGGCGGGCGAGGGCGACGAACAGGTCACGAGTCGAGTCCACGCGATGACTTTCTCACGATCAGCGAGCGATTACGGACATGAGGCCCATGGGTGTCGCCTCCGGGCCAACCCCCCGGAAGCACACCCGGCCCGTGGCGGGTGGCACGGCCATGAGCAGGCCGGGGTGGTCACGGGGTTGGACGTGGCGCCGGGCACCTGCGGGGTGGGCGATCGCGGGCAGGGACACGGCGCCGGGCGTTGCCGGCAGGGGGGCGGTCACGGGCAAGGGGCGCGGATGCACTGGATCTCGCCGGGCGGGGCCGTGATCGTCGGCTCGGACGTCGGCTCCTCGGGGCCCGGCGTGGTGGGCTCCTGCGTCGGCTCTTCCGGCTCGGACGTGGTGGGCGTGGCCGTGGGGCTCTCGGTCGCCGGGCTGGACGTGGTGACCGTCGGGCTGGGGGAGGGCACGGGCGTCGCCCGCGTCGCCCGGGGGGTGGGCCCGCGTTTGGTCGGCTCTGCCGTGTGCTTCCTGCCGCTGCTTGCCGACGGCGTGGTGGGGACGACGTCCGCCGGGCTGCTGACGCTGATCGGGATGGACGGCGCTTCCTCCCTGACCGCCTGCGGGGTGGGCCGGAACCACACGAACCCGGCCACGGCCGCCGACACGAGCACGGCGGCCGCCATGGTGACCACCACCTGCAACGTCCGGCGCCGCCGCGACGACGCCGTCCCGCCAGGCGCGGTCACCACCCCCGGCTTCCCGCCGCCGGCAGGCGTTCTGCCAGCGCCGGACACTCCGCCGGCAGGCGTCTTGCTGCCGCTGGACATTCCGCCGAAAGACGTCTCGCCGCCAGGGGGAGCCCCCGCCAGACCAGCGAGCCCGAGCGTGCCGGCCCCGGGAGCCGATCCCGGCGCACTGTCGCCGTGCGGACCCGACGGGCCCGACGGCCCCTGCGCACCGGCCGAGGAAGGCGACCCGAAGGTGGCAGAAGAGCCGATCCCGTCGAAGGCGGAACCGGTCAGGGCGGCGCGCGCCGCCTCGGCCATCTGCGGCGCAGTCCGCCACCGCGCCTCTGGCGCCTTCTCCAGGGCCCGCTCCACCACCTGCCGCACGCCGGCGGGCACGTCATCGGGCAGCCGGGGAACGGGTGAGTTGAGGTGCTTGAAGATGATCTGGATGGGGGTGTCGCCCTGGAACGGCAGATGCCCCAGCAGGCATTCGTACGCCACCACCCCCAGCGCGTACACGTCGACCGCGGGCGTCACCTCGTTGGAGGTGGCCATCTCGGGCGCGCAGTAGCCGGCCGAGCAGAGCATCGTCCCGGTGGCCGTGAGCTGGCCGGCGGAGGCCGAGTGGGCGATGCCGAAGTCGGTGAGCACCACGCTGCCGCCGGGCTTGACCATGAGATTGGCCGGTTTGACGTCGCGGTGCACGATGCCCTGCGCGTGCGCGGCCGCCAGCGCGTCGGCGACCTCGGCGATCAGCCGCATGGTGGCCGCGACCCCGAGCGGCCCGCGCCGCAGCACGCGGTCGAGCGATTCGCCCTGGATGTGCTCCATGACCAGGAAGCTCACGCGCCGGCCCGCGACGTCGCAGATGCCGTAGTCGTAGACGTCGACCACGCCGGGGTGGGTGAGCGTGGCCATGGCCCTGGCCTCGTTCTGGAAGCGCTGGGCGAACGTGGGGTCCTCGCTGAGCGCCGGCATCAGCACCTTCACCGCCACCGTACGCCCGAGGACCGTGTCGTCGGCACGCCACACCTCGCCCATGCCCCCGCCACCGATGCGGGCGCCGAGCACGTAGCGGTCGTTGAGGGAGGACCCCGGGCCTAGCACGTTTCGAGGCTAACACCGCACCCCGGATGCCCACGTCAAGACAGCGCAGCCGGCCCCCGCCGTCGTGGCGGGGGCCGGCGGGGCCGTCAGGCGGAGGCGGCGTCCGTCTCCCTGTTGCGCAGGGCGCGGCGGACGCCGTCGGCGCCTTCCAGGATCAGCCGGCGCAGCGCCTGCGGCGGCTGCGCGGTGGACAGGAAGTCGTGCGCCGACCGCACCGTGGTGGGCTCGATGAGCAGCGCGGGGAAGCACCCGACCGCGAACGTCGAGGCCTGGTCGAACGTCCACTCCTGGTAGATCCGCCCCACCTCGGCGAAGTACTTCTCCCGGTACGGCACCAGCAGCTCGGGATGGTGCGGGTCCTGGAAGCCGCCGATCATGGCGCGGGCGACGGCGTTGGCCAGCTCTCCGCCGACGATCTGCGCCCACGCGGCCTGCTTGGCCTCGGCGGTCGGGATCGAGGCCCGGCACATCGCGGCCGAGCGCTCACCCTTCGCCGTAGGGTCCCGCTCCAGCTCGGCCTGGATGCCGTCCTCGGCCAGGCGACCGCCGGAGACGAGCGCCTGCACGAGCGTCCAGCGCAGGTCGGCGTCCACGGCCACCCCTTCGGGCACCGAGGTGCCGTCGAGGACGGCCTGCAGCACGTCCAGGTCCTCCTCGGAGGTGGCCACGGCCGAGAACGCCTGGAGGAACGACAGCTGCTGGTCGGAGCCGGGCTCGGCCGAGCCGAGCAGCGCGCGCAGCTCGGTGGCCAGCAAGGACAGGCCCTCGGCCCGCCAGGCGGGGTCGGCGTACTGCTGCACGGCCAGGCGTGCCTGCCGCAGCACGGTCTGCAGGACGGTGATGTCGCTGACCGTGGCCACTCCGGAGACGACCAGCTTGACGTAGTCGCGGGTGGACATCTCGCCGTCGCGGGTCATGTCCCAGGCCGCCGTCCAGCACAGGGCGCGCGGCAGGGACTCGGTGAACGCGTTGATGCCGCCGTCCACCAGCGTCCGCAGCGAGTCCTCGTCGAGGCGGACCTTGGCGTAGGTGAGGTCGTCGTCGTTGAGCAGCACCAGGTCGGGCTGCTCCTCGCCGATGAGCTGGCTCACGCTCGTACGGGCGCCCACCACGTCCAGCTCCACCCGCCTGGTCCGGGTCAGCTTGCCGTCGGCCAGCGAGTACAGGCCGATCGCGATGCGGTGCGAGCGCAGCGTCGGGTGCTCGACCGGCGCCTCCTGCACCACGTCGAAGCTGGTGAAACGGCCCCCCGAAACCTCGAACTCGGGACGCAGCGTGTTGACCCAGGAGGTCTCCAGCCACTCCTTGGACCAGGAGGACAGGTCGCGGCCCGAGGTCCGTTCCAGGGCGTTGAGCAGGTCCTCGAGCTCGGTGTTGCCCCATGCGTGCTCGGCGAAGTAGTCGCGCACGCCGGCCAGGAAGTTGTCCAGGCCGACGTAGGCCACGAGCTGCTTGAGCACCGAGGCGCCCTTGGCGTACGTGATGCCGTCGAAGTTGACCTCGACCGCCTGCATGTCGGGGATGTCGGCGGCGATGGGGTGGGTGGAGGGGAGCTGGTCCTGGCGGTAGGCCCAGGACTTCTCCACGTTCGCGAACGTGGTCCACGCCCTGTTCCACCGGGTGGCCTCGGCCTGGGCGAGCACGGACATGTAGGTGGCGAACGACTCGTTCAGCCACAGGTCGTCCCACCAGCGCATGGTGACGAGGTCGCCGAACCACATGTGCGCCATCTCGTGCAGGATCGTCTCGGCGCGGCGCTCGACGACGGCGTCGGTGACGCGGGAGCGGAAGACGTAGTCCTCCAGGAACGTCACGCAGCCCGCGTTCTCCATCGCGCCGGCGTTGAACTCGGGCACGAAGAGCTGATCGTACTTGCCGAACGGGTAGCGAACGCCGAACACGCGGTGGAAGAAGTCGAAGCCCTGGCGGGTGACCTCGAGGATGTTGTCGGCGTCGAGGTGCTCGGCCAGAGACGAGCGGCAGTAGATGCCGAGCGGGATGCCGTCGTGCTCGGAGGTCACCTTGTGGTAATGACCTGCTACCAGCGAGGTGATGTAAGTGGAGATGACCGGGGTGGGGGCGAACTCCCACCGCCTGGCCGCCTGGATCGTGCCGTGCTTGCCCGCCTGCTCGGGCAGCTCCTCGACGCCGGTGGCGGCGGAGTTGGAGACGACCTCCCAGCCGGCCGGGGCCAGCACCGTGAGCTGGAAGGTGGCCTTGAGGTCGGGCTGGTCGAAGCAGGCGTACATGCGGTGCGCGTCGGCCGTCTCGAACTGGGTGTACAGGTAGACCTTCTGGTCCACGGGGTCGACGAAGCGGTGCAGCCCCTCGCCGGTGCGCATGTAGGTGCAGTCGGCGTCCACGACCAGCTCGTTGGACGCGGCGAGGGAGGTGATCGGGAAGCGGCCCTTGTCGGCGTCGTAGGCCGACACGTCGAGGTCGGTGCCGTTGAGCGTGACCTTGCGGACGTTCGCGCCGTGGAGGTCGATGAAGGTGGACGCCCCCGGGCTGGCGCTGGTGAAGCGGACCGTGGTGACGCTCTCGAAGCGTTCCTCTCCCTCCGTCAGGTCGAGTGCGACTTCGTACGACTCGACCTTCAACAGCCGGGCGCGCTCACGAGCCTCTTCCCGGGTCAGGTTGCCTGCCAAGTTGCGCTCCTTTTCACCACTTCGTCGGGGTTGTCCGTATCCTGCCATGCCGGGAATAGGACCCGAACCACCTCAGGTTACGGGCAGACATGACTGAGAAGATTCCCGTGGACCTGTGGTTCGACCCCTCCTGTCCGTTCGCGTGGGTGACCTCGCGCTGGCTGCTGGAGGTGGAGAAGGTCCGCCCCATCGAGCCGCGCTGGCGGATGATGTCGCTCTACTTCCTCAACGAGGAGAAGGACGTCCCCGCGGACTACCTCGAACGGGCCGCCAAGGCCATGGGGTCCATCAGGACGGTCGCCGCGGCCGCCGCCAAGCACGGCGAGCAGGTCGTCGGCCCCCTCTACACCGGGCTCGGCACCCGTCTGCACAACCAGGGCATCAAGGACCCCGAGCGCCTGCGCGAGGTCATCGAGGGCGCCCTGGACGACGCGGGCCTCGAGCGGAGCCTGGCCGAGGCCATGCACTCCGAGGAGTACGACGCCGCCATCCGCGCCTCCCACGACGAGGGCATCGGCCTCGTCGGCCAGGAGGTCGGCACCCCGATCATCCGCGTCGGCGAGAACGCCTTCTTCGGGCCCGTGATCACCAAGATCCTCCGGGGCGAGGACGCGGGCAGGCTCTGGGACGGCGTGCTCATGGTCACCCAGTACGACGACTTCTTCGAGCTGAAGCGCACCCGCACCAAGCGCCCGCAGTTCGACTGATACGCCGGAGTAAGAAAGCCGGTGGCGGTGGAAAGGGCTCATCCCGAGTCAGGGTGAGCCCTCGCATGTGGCCTGGCTCACTGTCAGGATGGCCCTATGCGTCAGCTGTACATCGGCGGCTCCTGGACCGCTTCGGCGTCGGACGAGCCCATCGAGGTCGTCAACCCGGCCACTGAGGAGATCATCGACCGGGTGCCCGCGGGCTCTCCCGACGACGTCGAGGCGGCCGCGGCAGCGGCCAGAAAGGCCTTCCCGGAATGGTCGCGGGCGGCCCCCGGCGAGCGCGGCAAGCTCCTCGCCCATGCGGCCGACCTGCTGAAACAGCGCTCCGACGAGATAGCCAGGACGATCGCCACCGACATGGGGGCGCCGCTCGGCTTCGCGCTCAAGGTGCAGACGCTCATGCCCGCGGCCGTCCTGGCCTCCTTCGCCCAGCTCGCCGAGAGCCACCCGCGCGAGTCCCGCGTGGGCAACTCCCTGGTGGTCAAGGAGCCCATCGGCGTCGTCGCCGCGATCACGCCGTGGAACTATCCGCTGCACCAGATCGTGTGCAAGGTCGCGCCCGCGCTCGCCGCCGGGTGCACGGTGGTGCTCAAGCCGAGCGAGGTGGCGCCGCTGGCCGCGTACGCGCTGGCCGGGATCTTCGCCGAGGTGGGCCTGCCGCCGGGCGTGTTCAACCTGGTCAGCGGCCGGGGCCCGGTCGTGGGCGAGGCCATGGCCACCCATCCCGAGGTGGACATGGTCTCCTTCACCGGCTCCACCGCCGCGGGCCGCAGGGTGGCCGCGCTGGCCGCCGAGTCCGTCAAGCGGGTCGCGCTGGAGCTGGGCGGCAAGTCCGCCAACATCATCCTGCCCGACGCCGACCTGGCGCTGGCCGTCAAGGTCGGGGTGGCCAACTGCTTCGTCAACGCGGGCCAGACCTGCTCGGCGTGGAGCCGCATGATCGTCCAGCGCGACCAGTACGACGAGGCCGTGCACCTGGCCGTCCAGGCCGCGCGCGGCTACCGGGTCGGCGACCCCTTCGACGAGTCCACCAAGATCGGCCCTCTGGTCTCCGCGGCGCAGCGCGACCGCGTGATCCGCTACGTCAACCGCGGCCAGGAGGAGGGCGCCAGGCTCGTGGCGGGCGGCACCGAGCGGCCGCACGAGCGCGGCTACTACGTCGAGCCCACGGTGTTCGCGGCCGTGGAGCCGGGGATGACGATCGAGCAGGAGGAGATCTTCGGCCCGGTGCTGTCGCTGATCCCGTACACGACCGAGGAGAACGCGGTCGAGATCGCCAACGACACCAAATACGGCCTGGCCGGCGCCGTCTGGGCGGGCACCGAGGAGCACGCGGTCGGGGTCGCCCGCCGGCTGCGCACGGGGCAGGTGTCGATCAACGGCGGCCGGTTCAACCCGCTGGCGCCGTTCGGCGGTTACAAGCAGTCGGGCGTGGGCCGCGAGCTGGGCGAGCACGGGCTGGAGGAGTACCTCGAGGTCAAGTCGCTGCAGCTGTAGGCGGTCCTTCGGGGGGCGGGCGGCCCCCCGAAGCGGCGCCTAGATGAACAGGCCCCCGGTCGCCAGCACGTTCTGCCCGGTGACCCACCGCCCGTCGGGCCCGGCGAGGAACGCGACCACCGCGGCGAGGTCGTCGGGCCTGCCCAGCCGTTGCAGCGCGGTCATGGCGGGTGTCTGCTCCAGCACCTCGGGCGGGTTGGCGTTGCGCAGCATGTCGGTGTCGGTGGCGCCGGAGGAGACGGTGTTGACGGTGATCCCGCGCGGGCCCAGCTCCCGCGCCGCCACCTTCGTGAACTGCTCCATCGCGCCCTTGGAGCCGCAGTAGAGCGCCAGCGTCGGCGCGGGCACCTGCGTGTTCAGCGACGAGATGTTGACGATGCGCCCGCCGTCGCGCATCACCCGGCCGGCCCACTGCAGGGACAGGAAGACGGCCCTGGTGTTCACCGCGAACGCCCGCTCGTACTCCTCGTCGGTGAGGTCGGTGATGAGCTTCTTCGGCTGGTCGGTGGCGGCGTTGTTGACGAGGATGTCCACCCCGGGCAGCCGGGCCTCCGCCTCGGCGAACAGCCGCTCCAGGTCTTCCCTGCTGCCGAGGTCGGCGCGTACGGCGTGCGCCCCGGTCTCCTTGGCCACCTGCTGGGCGGCCTCGTCCGAGCTCTGGTAACAGAAGACGACTTCCGCGCCGTCGCTGGTCAGTCGCTCCACGACGGCCTTGCCGATGCCCCGGGAGCCTCCGGTAACCACTGCGCCCTTTCCGGAAAGTACGCTCATGCCGTCAATCTATGCCTTGAGCATGATCTCCCGGGCTTCGTTCCGCGGCAGGCGATCGACGTACAGCTTGCCGTCGAGGTGCTCGGTCTCGTGCTGGAAGCACCGGGCCAGCGAGCCGCGGGCCTTGACGCGTACGGGACGCTGAAGCCGGTCCAGGCCCTCGACGGTCACGCCGGCGGCGCGGGCGACCGTGGCGTAGATCGGCTGGCGGGTCCGGCGGTCGGGCACGGACAGGCAGCCCTCCTCGTCGAGCACGTCCTCGGGGTCGTCCACGGTCAGCAGCGGGTTGACCACGTGCCCCTTGCGCCCGGCGATGTCGTAGACGAACAGCCGCCGCGACACGCCGATCTGCGGGCCCGCGAGGCCGACGCCGTTGACGGCGTACATGGCCTGGAACATGTCGTCGATCAGCCGGCGCAGCTCCCGGTCGAAGTCCGTCACGGGCTCTGCGGGCGTGCGCAGGACGGGATCGCCGATGACGCGGATCTCTCGCATGGCTCTCTGCTTTCGCGATGTAAGGACTGGACTGCGATGCAGACCCTTACTCTAGCGGGCGAGCCCGATCGGCGGGGCTGTGGAAGACTGGTCGGGTGCGTGTCTACATCGGTGCCGACCATGCCGGCTATGAGCTCAAGAACCACCTGGTGTCCTGGCTGAAGGACCACGGGCACGAGGTGACCGACTGCGGTCCCTTCGTCTACGACGCCGAGGACGACTATCCGGCGTTCGTCCTGCGGGCGGCCGAGGGCGTCGCGGGCGACCCCGGCAGCCTCGGGGTGGTCATCGGAGGATCGGGCAACGGCGAGCAGATCGCCGCCAACAAGGTGCGCGGCATCCGCGCGGCCCTGGCGTGGAGCGAGGAGACGGCCAGCCTGGCCCGCGAGCACAACAACGCCAACGTCGTCAGCGTCGGCGCCCGCATGCACTCCCTCGACGAGTCCACCCGGTTCGTGGAGGTGTTCCTGGGCACGTCGTTCTCCGGCAGCGAGCGCCACAGCAGGCGCATCGCGCAGCTGACCACGTACGAGACGATCGGCCAGCTGCCCTCGCTGCCGTAGCCACCCCCGGAGGGCCCGCCGGCGTGCGGCCCTCCGGCCCTCAGCCCTTGCGCTTGGAGTCGCGCCTGGGCGTCTCGTCACGCAGGGGCCGCCGGTCGGCGGCCTCCTGCTGCTCCTTCGACGGCCTCGACACGTCGCGGGCGCGCATGGCGACGACCGCCGTGATCTGCAAGCTCTGCAGCGCCATACCGCCGAGCCTACGTCAGAAGGTCAGCCCGGCCCACGGCTTCGGGCTCCACGACATGGCGGTGGCCAGCCTGCGTACGGCACCGGAGGAGTGCTCGCGCAGCAGGCCCGCGCCGAGCTGCTCGCCCAGCGTGCCGTCACCCAGGTACGCCGACCCGAGCGCGGCCACCGGCAGCGTCACGTCCGGCTCCTCGTCCACCGGCTTGCACTCGGCGCCCGTCAGGTCGGCGGTGAGCCGCCAGCGGCGGGCGTTCCACGGGCACACGTCGTCCTCGACCTCGATCACGACGTCCACCGGCGCCGAGTACGCCCGCCCGGTCAGCGCCTTGTCGACCTGGACCACGCGAACCCACAGCTCGTCGAACCACCGCGCGCGCAGCCGGCGCTGGTCGGCCACCAGCGCGATCAGCGGGTCGTCCACCGGCCTGCCGGCCTCGACCGTGGAGACCAGGTCGCGGTCCAGCACGCTGCGCCAGAGCAGCGCGTACGCCGCGGGGTCGGCGGCCTCCAGCTCCTGCAGCTTCAGGGTCCCGTCGGGGATGGCCGTCTCGTCCCAGGACGGCTTGATGCGGAACAGGGCGTAGCCGCGCACGCCGTGGTCGTCCTCGGCCAGGATCGAGCGCAGCGGCCCGTTGCCGCGCTGGTCGTACTCCTCGTCGGCCAGCACCGCCGTCCAGAACTCGGGCTTGCGCTCGTACCGGCCGGGCCGGTGCGGGACGATCGAGGCGAACAGCTTCTCCAGCTCCGGACGCACGTCGGCGGGCCTGGCGACCCTGAGCCGGAGCGAGGGGTCCTGCGGCGCGCCGGGGACGAACGCCGAGTGGCGGGTGTCGACCTTGAGCGCCAGCTCCGCGGCCGCCCTGCCGTAGCCGTACCGGCCGTAGATGAGCGACTCGGAGGCGTAGAGCGCGGCCACGGACTCGCCGCGCTCGCGGATGTCGGCGAGCTGCCTGCGCATCAGCGACGACAGCACGCCGCGGCGGCGGTGCGAGGCCAGCACGCTGACGGCGGTCACGCCCGCGACGGGCAGCCGCCCGCCGGGCACCGTCATCGGGAGGCTGAAGATGCCGGTGACTCCCACGATCTGCTCGCCGTCGAAGGCGGCGAGGGTCCGGCCGAACTCGGTCTGCGCCTTGAACCGCTCGGCCTGCTTGGGGTGGGGCATCCAGCCGAACGCCTCTTCGTTCACCCTGGAGAACGCCGGCCACTCGGCCTCGTCAATCGGGCGGATGGGATACGTCATCCGTCCACGGTATGAGCGGGCAAAGGGGGACGGCCACCCAATATACCGCCTTAATGATCAAGGCGTTGGTCAAGTGGGCTGCCCAAACACGGGTCAGACCGATACAGTCAGGCGCATCATGAGTTCCCGACCGGCGCCGCTGATCCCGCCACGGGTCCGTGCGGCCCTGGTGCGGGTGCCTGGTCTGGTGCCTGTCGTGCGGTTCGTCCGGCGGATGCTGGCCCGCGACCGCAACCTGCTCGGCACGCTGGTCGTGGTGGCGCTCGTCATCGGGTTCCTCGCGGCCGAGGTCTCCAACGAGTGGTTCTCGCCGTCCCTGCTCATCCTGGTCACCCTCGTCGGCGGGCTCCAGCTCCGGCTGGCCAGCCTGGTCAAGCTGCTGGTGGGGGTCGGGGTCGCGCTGGCGTACGTCGCCGCCAACCTCGGCGCGGGCCGGGTGGGGCTGGGGCTGACCGTGACCATCGTGTTCACCGCCGTGCTCGCCGTGCTCATGGCGCGTACCAGGGGCAAGCTGGGCGTGCAGGGCCTGCGCGGCGACGCCATGCTGCTGGAGCTGCGCGACCGGCTCAGGAGCCAGGGCGAGCTGCCGCCGCTGCCCAAGGACTGGGGCGGCAAGGTGGTGCTCAAGCAGGCGGGCGGGTCGTCGTTCGGCGGCGACTTCCTGGTGTCCATGCGCGACGGCGACTCCGTCGAGATCGCCCTGGTCGACGTGTCGGGCAAGGGCGTCGACGCGGGCACCAGGGCGCTGCTGCTGTCGGGCACGTTCGGCGGGTTGCTGGGCTCGGTCGACGACTTCCTGCCCGCGTGCAACGCCTACCTGCACAGGCAGCGGGGCGACGAGGGGTTCGTCACCGCGGTGCACGTGCGCCTCGACCTGGCCACGGGCGACTACACGATCACCTCGGCCGGGCATCCGCCGGTGGTCAAGTTCGACGCGGGCACCGGCAACTGGCAGGTGGCCTCGGCCAAGGGCGTGGTCCTCGGCGTGGTGCCCGACCTGCACTGCGAGCCCGACAGCGGCACCCTGCGCAAGGGCGACGCGCTGCTGCTGTTCACCGACGGGCTGATCGAGCAGCCGGGGCGCGACATCGACGCCGGCCTCGACCGGCTGCTCGGCGAGGCGGAGCGGCTGCTGCCCTCCGGCTTCCGCGACGGCGCCAGGGCGCTGGTCAACGCCATGGCCTCCGGGCACAACGACGACTGCGCGCTGGTGCTCATCTGGCGCCCGTGACAGCCCCGTGAACGAGCCCGCGAACCCGTGACGTTTCACACGGGCCGGTCGTGATGGCGGTCACTGGCAGCGGCCCTGCACGGCTGAGATCCTCTAGGTGTTCGGGCCCCGGCGGAGCGGCGCGGCTCCTCCGGGTCCCGTCACCAGTACCGGCCCCCTCAAACCCGGCCCACCAGAGCCGGATACCTCACAACCAGCCGCTGTCGCTGGCGATGCGTACGGCGTCCAGCCGGTTGCGCGCGCCCGTCTTGCACATGATGCGCGACAGATGGTTGCGCACCGTGCCCACCGACAGGAACAGCTCGTCGGCGATCTCCGTCGAGCGCGCCCCGCCCGCCGCGATCCGCAACACGTCCAGCTCCCGCCTGGTCAGCGGGTTGGACGCGCACTGCAGCGCGGCCACGGCCAGCTCCGCCTCGATGGCCTGCCGCCCCGCCGCGACCTGGCGCACCCCCTCGGCCAGCCGCTCGGGCGGCACGCACAGGCTCATGAACCCCAGCGCGGGCCCGGCCAGCGCCTCGCGTACCTGGCCGGGGTTGGGCGCGGCCGACAGGATCAGCAACCCGCACCGGGGCACGTGCTCGGCCAGGTCGCCGGTCACGGCCGGCCCGGGCAGGTCGAGATCGACCACGGCCACGTCGGCCTCGGACGACAACGCGGCTCGCACCACCTCCTCCGCGCGTACGGCCTCGGCGACCACCCGCAGGTCGGGCTCGGCTCCGAGGGTGGCGTGCAGGCCACGGCGCACCAACGGCAGATGCTCGGCTATCAGTATGCGGATCAAGACGTCCCCCTCCGTCGTCTCCCAGAGTGATCGTGTGATCGCGGGCTGTCAATGCCAAGGAAAAGCGGTAAGCCATCAGCCGTGGGGAGTTCGACTACTCTGGGGCTGTCGGTCCTTTCGTCTGTCCTTGTCGTCTGCCGGGGAGCACGCCTAGATGAACTGGCTCTACGTCGTGGGGATCATCCTCTTCCTCCTCGGCCTGATGGTCTCCATCGCGCTGCACGAGCTCGGCCACCTCGTGCCGGCCAAGATCTTCGGCGTCAAGGTGACCCAGTACATGGTGGGCTTCGGCTCCACGGCGTGGTCGCGGCGCAAGGGCGAGACCGAGTACGGCATCAAGTGGATCCCGTTCGGCGGCTACATCCGCATGATCGGCATGCTGCCGCCCCGCCCCGGTGACGCGCCGGGCACGGTCAGGAGCACGGCGACCGGCCCGTGGCAGGGCCTGATCGAGTCGGCCCGCGACGCCGCCCAGGAAGAGGTGCGGCCGGGCGACGAGGACCGCGTCTTCTACCGCAAGAAGTGGTGGCAGAAGGTCATCATCATGTCCGGCGGCCCGGCGATGAACTTCGTGCTCGCCTTCATCTTCTTCACCATCCTGCTGGTCGGCATCGGCCTGCCGACCTGGGCGCCGATCGTCTCGCCCGACACCAACACGTGCGTGATCCCGATCTCCGAGCAGCGCGCCCAGTGCAAGCCGACCGACAAGCCGACCCCGGCCGCGCAGGCGGGCATGAAGCCCGGCGACCAGATGGTCAGCTTCAACGGCAAGCAGATCGGCTCCTGGGAGGACGCCACCCGGCTGATCCGCTCCCACGGCGCAGGCCCGGTGCAGCTCGGCATCGTCCGTGACGGCAAGCCGATGACGCTCTCGGTCACGCTCATCGCCCAGGACCGGCCCAACCTCGACGACCCCGAGAAGATCGACAAGAACGTCGGCTTCCTCGGCGTGCTGCCCACCGAGGTCATGGAGCAGCAGAGCATCGGCCAGGTCATCGGCTACATGGGCGAGCTGACGGGCCGGGTGGCGAGCTCGCTGCTCAACCTGCCGGAGAAGATGGTCGGCGTCTGGCACGCCGCCTTCTCCGGCGAGGAACGCGACCCCGAGGGGCCGGTCGGCGTGGTCGGCGCGGGTCGCATGGGCGGCGAGATCCTGGCCTCCGACCTGTCCACCGAGAAGAAGATCGCCATCTTCGTCAACCTGCTGGCCGGCTTCAACCTGGCGATCGGCATGTTCAACCTCATCCCGCTGCTGCCGCTCGACGGCGGGCACATCGCCGGCGGCCTGTGGGAGGGCGTCAAGCGGGCCTTCGCCAGGGTGATGCGGCGACCGGAGCCGAAGTACGTGGACATCGCGAAGGTGCTGCCGCTGACGTACGCCATCGCGATCGTGATGATGATCATGGCGGGCCTGCTCGTCTACGCCGACCTCGTCAACCCGCTCACGCTCACGAACTGAGCGGGCACCTCACGCCTGCTCCAGCGTGACGGTGACGTCGAGCCCGCCGCCCGGAAGGGGGCGGGCGTCGATCGTGCCGTGGTGGGCCTCGACGATGGCGGCCACGATCGACAGGCCGAGCCCCAGGCCGTCCCCGCTCGCCTTCTTGCCGCTCTCCAGGCGCTGGAACGGCTGCATGAGCAGGTGGACCTGGCCGGGCGCGATCACCGGGCCGCTGTTGGCGATCCTGAGCACGGAGCGGCCCGCGCGCGTGGCGGTCTCCACCTCGACCCGGCCGCCGGGCACGTTGTAGCGCACGGCGTTGTCCAGCAGGTTCGTGACCAGGCGCTCGATCAGGGCGGGGTCGCCGGACGCGGGCGCGGGGGAGAGACCGGAGGCGAGGCTGATCCCCGGATGCTCGTCGAGGGCCCGTGCGGCGATCACGGCCAGGTCGAGGGGTTCGCGCCGGGCCAGGCCCTGCTGGCTGCGGGCCAGCACGAGCAGGGCCTCGATGAGGCGTTCCTGGTGCTGGCCGGACGCGACCACGCGCTCCAGCACGCCGCGCAGCGCCGCCGCGTCGGCTTCCGGATCGGCCAGCGCGACCTCGGCCATGGCGCGTTGCAGGGTCAGGGGCGTACGCAGCTCGTGCGAGGCGTTGGCGACGAAGCGCCGCTGCGCGGTGAAGGCGGCCTCCAGCCGGTCCAGCAGTTCGTCGAACGTGTCCGCCAGCCCCTTCAGCTCGTCGTCGGGCCCCGACGCGGCCAGCCGCCGGTCCAGCCGGTCGGCCGTGATGCGTCGTACGGTGGCCGTCATCTCGCCCAGCGGCCGCAGCACGCGCCCCGCCATCAGCCAGCCCAGCACCATCGCCGCGCCCGCCATGACGGCCAGCGCGATCAGTGAGTTGACCAGCAGCCTGTTCAGGGTCTCCGCCTGGGCGGCCGGCGGCGCGGGGGCGGGCACGGCGAGCCCGCCGAACGGCGCGGGCGCGGGCGGTGGCGCGGGGAAGGGCGAGTACCTGACCAGCAGGTAGATGAGCGCGACCAGCACCACCCCGGCCGTCAGGAACAGGCCGCCGTAGAGCGCGGTCAGCCGCAACCGTACGGTCCGCCTCATATCCGGTACCCGGCCTGCGGAACCGTCTCGATCAGCGGCGGATCGCCGAGCTTGCGGCGTAACCGGCTGATCGTCACCTTCACGGTGTGCGTGAACGGGTCGGCGAACTCGTCCCAGCCGCGCTCCAGCAACTGCTCGGCCGAGACCACCGCGCCCTGGGCGGCCAGCAGCAGCTCCAGCACGGCGAACTCCTTGGGGCTCAGCGGCAGCCGGCGCCCGTCGCGGGTGGCGACCCGGGTGGCCGGGTCCAGCCGCAGGCCGCCGTGGACCAGCACCGTGGGCAGGGCCTGCTGCGACCGCCTGGCCAGAGCCCGGACCCGCGCGACCAGCTCGGCGAAGGCGAACGGCTTGGGCAGGTAGTCGTCGGCGCCGATGCCGAGCCCGGTCACCCGGTCGTCGATCGTCCCGGCGGCGGTCAGCATCAGCATCCGCGCCGGGTTCCCGGAGGCGGCCAGCGCCCGGCACACCTCGTCGCCGTGCAGCCCGGGCAGGTCCCGGTCGAGCACGACCACGTCGTAGTGATGGACCTGGGCGCGTTCGAGCGCGTCCGCCCCGTCCAGCACCACGTCCACGGCCATGCCCTCGCGGCGCAGGCCCGCGGCGACCGTCAGGGCCAGCTCCTCGTGGTCCTCGACCACCAACACCCTCATGATCCCCAGGATGCCCGCCACCGGGGTTACAGCGGGGTAACCGTTGCTGTCACCGCCGTGTAACCGCTGACCGGCTTGCCTGGGAGCACCCGAAACGAACGGAGGCATGATGATCAGAAAGATGGTCCTGGCAGGCGTCGTCCTCGCCGCCGGGCTGAGCTGGATCCCCAGCGCCGACGCGGCGCCCGCCGGCGACGGCGGCAAGGCGTTCACGGCCTGCATGCGCTCGCACGGGCTGCCCGGCTTCCCCGAGGTCACGTTCTCCTCGGAGGGGCTGATCAACCTGCGGATCGAGGGCGAGCGCGTGGACGTCCTGTCCGAGAAGTACGGGGCGGCGCTGCGGGCGTGCGAATCCCTGCTGCCCGCCCACTCCCGGCTGCCGGTCCCGCCGTCCGCCCCGTCAGCCGTGCGGCCGGATGCCCTGCCGGACCTGCTGCCGGATGCCCTGCCGGACCTGCTGCCGGACGCGCCGCCCGCCCCGACGCTGCCGTTCTAGCCGCCCCGCCCGTGCCTCTTTACCGGCCCCATACATTCGCCTACCTAAAGTGCTAGGACACTAGATAAATGAAGAAACGCTGCTCAGGAGGACCAAGCGTGACTTCGGTCTTAGAAGCACAAGGGCTCGGCAAGAGGTACGGCAGGCGCTGGGCGCTGCGCGACTGCACCATCGACATCCCTCAGGGCCACGTCGTCGGCCTGGTGGGCCCCAACGGCGCCGGCAAGACCACGCTGCTGAAGCTGGCCACCGGCGTTCTGGAGCCCACGACGGGCGGCATCGGCGTGCTGGGCGGCCGCCCGGCCGCCGGCCCCGCGCAGCTGGCCAGGGTCGGCTTCGTGGCCCAGGACACCCCCGTCTACAGCGCCCTGACCGTCGCCGACCACCTGCGCATCGGCGCCCGGCTCAACCCCGGCTGGGACGCCACGCTGGCGCGGGAGCGGATCGTGCGGCTCGGCCTCGACCCCGCACACCGCGCGGGCAGGCTGTCCGGCGGCCAGCGCGCCCAGCTCGCCCTCACCCTCGGCCTGGCCAAGCGGCCCGACCTGCTGATCCTGGACGAGCCGGTCGCCTCGCTCGACCCGCTGGCCCGCCGCGACTTCCTCCAGGGCCTCATGGAGGCCACCGCCGAGCACCGGTTCAGCGTGGTGCTCTCCTCCCACCTGGTCTCCGACCTGGAACGCACCTGCGACTACCTGATCGTGCTCGTCGACTCGCGCGTCCAGGTCGCGGGCAGGACCGAGGAGTTGCTGGCCGCCCACCACCGGCTCACCGGCCCGCGCCGCACCGATGGCACCCCGCCCACCGCCGGGCGCGTCGTCTCGGCCCGGCACACCGACCGGCAGAGCACGTTCGTCGTGGCCGGCGACGCCCCGGCCATGGACCCCGCCTGGACGGTCAGCGGGCTCGGTATGGAAGACCTCGTCCTGGCCTACATGGACCACTCCACCGCCGCCGACCTGGAGGCCCTGCGATGATCTGGCTGACCTGGCGGCAGTTCCGCGGCGCGGCCACGATGACGGCCGCCCTGCTCGCGCTGCTGGCCGCCGTCCTGCTCCTGACCGGCTCGGGGCTGGCCGCCGACTACACCGCCGGGATCGCCTCCTGCACGCGGGGCGACGACTGCGGGAGCTTCTACAACCGGTTCTTCGAGGCCTACCAGCTCCCGTTCCTGGCGAGCACCCTCGTCGTACTGATCCTGCCCGCCCTGGTCGGGCTCTTCTGGGGAGCGCCGCTGATCACCCGCGAGCTGGAGGCGGGCACGCACCTGCTGGTGTGGAACCAGAGCATCACCAGGACCCGATGGCTGATGATCAAGCTCGGGTTCACCGGCCTGGTCGCCACGGCCGCCGCCGGCGTCAGCGGCCTGGCGGTGACCTGGTGGTCGGGGCCGCTGGACCAGTCCGCCCCCGAGGGGTTCGCGCTGATGGACCCGCTGGTGTTCAGCGCGCGCGGGATCGCCCCTCTCGGGTACGCGGCCTTCGCCTTCGCCCTCGGCGTGACCGTGGGCATGCTGGTACGCCGCACCCTGCCCGCCATGGCCCTCACCCTGGCCGTCTTCGCCGCCGTCCAGATCGCCATGCCCCTGCTGGTCAGGCCCCACCTGATCCCGCCGGTCACGGCCACCTTCGAGCTCAGCCGGGAGAACATCGACGGGCTCGGCATCAGCCGCGAGGGCGTCTTCTCGGCGAACCTCACGGCGGCGATCCCCGGGCACACCGGCTCCTGGGTCCTGTCCAGCGACCTCGTCGACCCGTCAGGACGCAAGATCGCCGCCAGCGGCGAGATGGGCGTCATCCCGGTCTCCACCACGTCGGGGCCCTGCGCGCTGTCGGGAGCCGGGCCCCAGGCCGGCAACGCGTGCATGGTCGAGATCAACCGGCTCGGCTACCGCCAGCAGGCGACCTACCAGCCGCTCGAACGGTTCTGGCCGCTGCAGTGGATCGAGACCGGCATCTACGCCCTGCTCACCCTCGGCCTCACCTGGCTGTCCTTCTGGTGGATCAGGAGGCGCCTGTCATGACCGTCATCAGGACGGTGACGGCCGGGCTCGCCCTCCTCCTGGCGGCGGCCTGCACGGCCCCGTCACCGCCGCGCAGCCAGGCGGTCACCGCCGCCGGCACGGTCTGCGCGAGCCCCCAGGGCCCGCCCGGCCCGGAGAAGCCCACCACGATCGACGTCATCGAGCAGGCCTACTTCTGCATACTCACCCACTACTACGCCGCCACCACGCTCGACGCCCGCTCCCTGCTCACCGCCGGATTCGTCGCCCTGACCCAGGAGCTCAACCGCAGCGGCCGCGACGTGCCCGACGCCACCATGCCCGCGCTGAGCGGCGACAGGAAGACCGACTGGACCGCCTTCGAGGCCGTCTACAGGAAGACCACCGACCAGGTCCCCGACCTGCGTGACAAGCTCGCCGTCGCCACCCTCGAAGCCCTCGTGGGCGCACTCGGCGACAACCACGCCCGCTGGGCGCACGGCGCCGCGAGGCACCCCGACCACTACGACGGCGACGGCTACGGCCTGGGCCTCCATGCCAGCGTCAACGGCCCCCAGGTGGACGGCAACCCGGGCGCCGCCGTCCCGCCCCTGTTCGTCACCACCGTGCAGGGCGGCGCGGCACAGGCGGCCGGGGTTCGTCCCGGCGACGTCATCGAGTCGATCAACGGCTCGGCGCCCTTCATCGACGGCAGGGCCACCTCCGCGATCGCCGCGCTCTACCCCGACTACCCGGAAGCGCGCCCGGTCCGGCTCCGGCTGCTGCGCGAGAGCACCGGCCGCCGCTGGACCGTGACGCTCGAACCGGGCCTCTACCAGCGGGACCTCGCCACCCTCCAGGTGGTGCGGTCGAAGCTGCTGGACGACGGCGTCGCCTACGTACGCCTGTCCGGGTTCGCCCCCGACTCGGCGAAACGGGCGCTCAACGCGATCGCCAGGATGCGCCAGGGCAGGACGCTCACCGGCGTCGTGCTGGACCTGCGCGGCAACGGCGGCGGCATCCCCGCCGAGGCGGTGCGGCTGGTGAGCGCGTTCGTCCACGGCAAGGTCACCGGATACCAGTGCGCCGTGGACGGCACGTGCGAGGCCTTCCGCACCGACGACACCGTCGAGCTGGTGGGGCTGCCGCTGGCGGTGCTGATCGACCGCAGCTGCGCCTCGGCGTGCGAGCACGTCAGCTCGGCGGTGAAGGATCTGCGGATCGGGCAGCTCGTCGGCACCAGGACGGCCGGCGTCATCTCGGGCCCCGCGCAGTCGTACCTGCTGGCGGACAACACCACGCTGAGCTTCCCCGCCAAGCACCACCTCGGCCCGGACCGCGAGGTGGTCGACCGGATCGGCGTGCCGCCCGACCACCACGTGATCCCGTCCCCGCGTGACGCGGCGGCGGGGCGCGATCCCGTCCTGGCCAAGGCCCTGACCCTGCTGCACGAGTGAGGGAACATGAGACCGATCGCGGTGGCGCTCGCCGGGCTGGCCGTTCTCGCGGCATCCGCCTGCACCGCGCCCACCCCGCCCAGAACCGCCGCCGTGGCGCCCCCGCCGTCCGGCCCCGCCACCCTGCCCGCCCCCACGGGCGAGCACCCGGTCGGCACCACCGTCCTGCATCTGAAGGACACCTCCCGCCCCGACCCGTGGAACCTGGACGCCGGGGCCAGGGAGCTCAAGGTCACGCTGTGGTACCCGGCGGAGGAGCGGGGCGGGCCGCGGGCGCCGTACATGTCGGCCAAGGAGTCGGAGCTGGTGCTGAAGGGGCTCAGGAGCGCGAACGTGCCGCCCGACACGCTCAGCAGGACGCGCACGAACGCCGTCGCGGACGCCGAGCCCGCCGGCCGGGAGCTGCCGCTGGTGCTGCTCTCGCCCGGCTTCACCAAGCCGGTCAGCACGCTCACGTCGCTGGCCGAGGACCTGGCCAGCCGAGGGTACGTGGTGGCCGGCATCGACCACCCCTACGAGAGCTACGCCACGACCCTGGCCGACGGGACGGTCGCGGAGTGCCTGGCGTGCGACAGCGACACGGACCCGGGCTTCGGCACGGGCGTGGCCCGGATCCGGGCGGCGGACGCCTCGTTCGTGCTCGACCGGCTCCCGTCCGCGTGGGACGGCTCCGCGGTGCTCGACCGCTCCAGGATCGCGATGGCGGGGCAGTCGATCGGCGGGGCGAGCGCCCTGGCGGCCATGGTGCGGGACCCGCGGCTCCGCGCCGGGATCAACCTGGACGGCTCCACCTACGCCCGGATCCCGAAGAGCGGGTTCTCCCGGCCGTTCCTGTTCGTGGGCGCGCCCGAGCACGTCCCCGGCGGGCGGGACCCGTCGTGGGAGCGCGACTGGAAGCTGCTGACCGGGTGGAAACGCTGGATCGTGGTGACGGGCGCGGATCACCAGTCCTTCACCGACGGCCCGCTGCTGCAGGGCTCGCTCGGCATCACGCCCGCCTACGGCGCCCTGCCCGCGCAGCGATCCGCCGAGCTCACCCGCACGTACGTGGCGGCCTTCCTCGACCGGCACCTCAAGGCGCAGGAGCGGCCGGTCCTGGACGAGCCGTCCCCGCGCTACCCGGAGGTCAGGTTCTGCCCTTCGGCCTGTGACTCCTAGTTCATCGAGATGTGCACGTGGTCGAAGTGGTTCTCGGTGATGCTGCCCCGGTCGGACATCGCGCGCCAGCCGGACCCCTGGTTGATCCGCTGCTTCCAGATCACGTACTTGACGCCCAGCTTGTCCTGGTTCTTGATCGCCCAGTCCGCGATCCTGTCGCCGAGCGCGAGGTTCGCGGCCGAGGGCATCGAGCCGCCGGAGCTCATCATGAAGTCGCAGGCCCGGCCCAGCGGGTGCTCGCCGCTGGAGCCCGAGCGGAAGCAGCCCACCGTGAACGGCAGCGAGAAGTTCTTCTCCACCTGGGCCTTCATCAGCCGCGTACGGGAGGTGATGTTGTCGGAGCCCGTGGGCAGCTCGGGGGCCCAGGTGCCGTTGGCGTTGCGGCCCGTCCCGTACGGCACGAGGTCTTCGAGCTTGTCCTTGATGTCGTCGATGACCTTCTCGGCCTCGTCGCGCTGCTCGTCCACGTTGGCGGCATCCGCCTTGATCTTGACCGTCAGCGCGGCGGCCTCCTCGCTGGCCTTCTGCTTGTCGTCGCGGGCCTTGGCCACGATCGCGACGAGCGCCTGCTGCTCGGCCGTGAGCTGTTCGAGCAGGGCGGCGCTGCCGGCGTCCGTCGGGAGCATGAAGCCGGGCAGCGAGGAGGGGTCGCCGTTCTGGTAACGCAGGCGGGCGATGTCGGCGACCCGCTGCTCGGCTCCGGCCAGCGTCTGCTCGGCGGCCGCCAGCTTGGCGGCGGCCGTCTTGGCGGACTCCTGCGCCTTGGCCAGCTCGACGCGCTTGAGGTTGTACTGCTCGATGAGCTTGTCGACCTTGTTGTTGAGCTGCTTGAGCTGGGCGCGGAGCTCGGCTTCCGTGGGTTTCGGCGCCGCTGAGGCGGCGGTGGTGCGGGCCGTCGACCGGGCGACGGCGGTGGCGGGGGCCGCCGACAGGGCGGCGGCGGTGGCGGTAATGAGGCCGATGGCAAGGATCGCGGGGGACGAAGCCGCCACGTGGATGTTTCCTCTCCCTCTGCCGGCCGGGTTAGCTGACGGGTTCGGGCATGGGAGGTGCGATTCCCTACCGCCGTAGCGGATTCACCCCAGGTGCGGTTTGGGTCCCCGGCTCCCGGGCGAGGCGCCCGGGATTAGGCGTTGCTACGGCCGTTACGGCCGGTGCATATGGGGATATTAGTGGTAGATCACGAGTAATGCGACCTTAACTAGAAATCCATTAGTGATCTATCTGTGATCGAATCATGCGTGCCGCCTCCTCGGGCAGCACGTCGTTCACGAACGCCCCCATCGCGGACTCCGAACCCGCCAGGAACTTGAGCTTGTTCGCCGCCCGCCTGATGCTGAACAGCTCCAGATGCAGGTACGCCAGCTCCCTGCCCGCCCGCACCGGCGCCTGGTGCCAGGCCGCGATGTACGGCATCGTCATGTCGAACAGCCCGTCGAACGCCCGCAGCACCGAGGTGTACAGCGGCGCGAACGCCGCCCGCTCCTCCTCCGTCAGCGCCGCCAGGTCGGGCACCTGCCGGTGCGGGTAGACATGCACCTCGAACGGCCAGCGCGCGGCGGCCGGCACGAAGGCCGTCCACAGCTCGTTGGCGGCCACCACCCGGGTCCCGGCCTCCCGCTCGGCGGCCAGCACGTCGGCGAACAGGTTCCCCTTGGTGTAGCGCCCGGCGGCGGCCAGCTGCAGCTTCGTCCTGGGCGTCACGTACGGGTAGGCGTAGATCTGGCCGTGCGGGTGGGCCAGCGTGATGCCGATCTCCTCGCCCCGGTTCTCGAAGCAGAACACCTGCTCCACGCCCTCGATGTGGGACAGCTCGGCCGTGCGGTCGGCCCACGCCTCCATGACCAGCTCCACCTGGGAGTCGGAGAGCTTGGAGAAGGAGGAGGAGTGATCGGAGGTGAAGCACACCACCTCGCACCGCCCCACCGCCGGACGGACGTCACTCAACCCGCCCGGCTCCACATAAGTCCCGAAATTTGTGGAGAAAGAGGGAAAGCGGTTCTCGAACACCACCACGTCGTAGTCGTAGGCCGGGATCTCCGACGACCGCGTGTCCGACGACGGGCACAGCGGGCACTCGGCCGTGCCGCCGGTCGGCAGGAACGTGCGCGTCTGCCGGTGCCCGGCGATCGCGATCCACTCCTCGGTCAGCGGGTCGTAGCGCAGCTCGGACGCCACGGGGCGGGGCTCCAGGGTCCGGCGGTCGATCGCGCTCCTGTCGGCGTCGTCACGCCGGTCGAAGTAGATCAGCTCCCGGCCGTCGGCCAGATGGGTGATGGTGCGCTTCAAGACGAGCCCTCCGCGATGATCAGTTCTCCGGCCCGTTCGGCCAGCTCGGTGCGTGCGTCCTCCGGCAGCCCCGCGTCGCTGATGACCACGTGGGCCTCGCTCAGCTCGGCGATGGTGCTGATGCCGACGGTGTTCCACTTCGTGTGGTCGGCGGGGACGACCAGCCGGGTCGCGGCCGTCACCAGCTCTCTGTCGGTCTCGGACTCCAGCAGGTTGGGCGTGGTGAACCCGGCCCGCACGCTCATCCCGTGCACGCCCAGGAAGAGCGTGTCCACGTGCAGGCGGCGGATCGCGGCCACGGCGACGGGGCCCACCAGGGCGTCGGACGGCGTGCGTACGCCGCCGGTCAGCACGACCGTGCGGTCGGCGCGCGGGTTGCGGTGGAAGACGTCGGCGACCGGGATCGAGTTGGTGATCACGGTCAGCTCGGGCACGCCGACCAGGTGCCGGGCCAGCGCCCACGTGGTGGTGCCCGCCGACAGCGCCACGGCCGTGCCGGGGCGGACGAGCGTGGCGGCGTGGCGCGCGATGGCCTCTTTCTCCTGCTGCTGGCGGGCGGACTTGGCGGTGAAGCCGGGCTCCTCTGTGGAGCCGGGGCCGAGCGCCGTCGCGCCGCCGTGCACCTTCTCCAGCAGCCCGCGTTCGGCCAGCACCTCGAGGTCGCGGCGGATGGTCATGTCGGAGACGCCGAGCTCGCGTACGAGATCGGCCACCCGGACGCCGCCGTTGCTGCGCACGCGTTCGAGAATCGCCTGCTGACGCTGCTGTGCGAGCACGCCCGCTCCTTCCAACAGATTCCACCAAATTATGACACGGAATTGTTGGGGAATGTTAGTTAGCGCGGGAACGCTTGCGCTGGTCAGCGCGGCGGGAGACGGTGAGGGCTCACCGATCACCGGAGGCGAGCTTATGGCCAGGCGCGCACGCAAGGGCAGGGCACGCAAGAAGAAGAAGGCGAACCACGGCAAGCGCCCCACGGCGCGATGACGTGGGGCGGCCGGGGGTGGCCGCCCCGTTCCGGCGGCCACCCCCGGCTGTTCGTCACGGCAGTTCGCTCAGTGCCTGGTCGATGCGGTCCTGCGGCAGCGTGTAGTCCTCCAGCTCGCCCGCCAGATACCGGTCATAGGCCCCCAGATCGAAGTGCCCATGACCGCACAACGCCGTCAGGATCACCTTCTCCTCGCCGCTCTCCCTGCAGCGCAGCGCCTCGGCGATCGTCTCGGCCAGCGCGTGCGTGGGCTCGGGCGCGGGCACGATCCCCTCGGTCCTGGCGAAGCGCACGCCGGCCTCGAAGCACTCGTTCTGGGCGCGGGTCACCGCCTCGAACAGGCCCAGCTCGTACAGGTGCGACAGCAGCGGCGACATGCCGTGATAGCGCAGCCCGCCCGCGTGGATCGGGTCCGGCACGAACGAGTGCCCCAGCGTGTGCATCTTCAGCAGCGGCGTGAAGCCGGCCGTGTCACCGAAGTCGTAGGCGTACGCGCCGCGCGTGAACGTCGGGCAGGCCGCCGGCTCCACCGCGCGGAACACCGTCCGGATGCGCCCCGCCAGCTTCTCCCGCAGGAAGGGGAAGGCCAGGCCGGCGAAGTTCGAGCCGCCGCCGGTGCAGCCGATGACCAGGTCCGGCATCTCCGGGAGCTGGGCGAGCGCCTCCTCGCCGATCACCGTCTGGTGCAGCAGGACGTGGTTGAGCACGGAGCCGAGCGCGTACCTGGCGTCGGGCGTCGCGCCCGCCACCTCGACCGCCTCGCTGATCGCGATCCCCAGGCTGCCGGGAGAGTCCGGATCGCCCGCGAGGATCTTGCTGCCCGCGCCGGTCACGGGGGAGGGGCTGGCGTGCACGGTGGCGCCGTACACCTGCATGAGGGAGCGGCGGTAGGGCTTCTGGTCGTACGAGGCCCGTACCATCCAGATCCGGCACTCCAGGCCGAACTGGGCGCAGGCGAACGCCAGCGCCGACCCCCACTGACCGGCGCCGGTCTCGGTGGTGAGCAGCCGCACCCCCTCGCGCGCGTTGTAGTACGCCTGCGGCACGGCCGTGTTCGGCTTGTGCGACCCGGCGGGGGAGCCGCCCTCGTACTTGTAGTAGATCCTGGCCGGCGTGCCCAGCGCCCGCTCCAGCCGGTGCGCCCGGATCAGCGGCGTCGGCCGCCAGAGCCGGTAGACGTCCAGCACCTCCTGCGGGATCGGGACGTACCGCTCGCCGCTGACCTCCTGCCCGATCAGCTCCATGGGGAAGAGCGGCGCCAGATCGTCGGGACCGACGGGCCGGCGCGTGCCGGGATGCAGCGGCGGAGGCGGCGGGGCGGGCAGATCGGGAACGATGTTGTACCAGTTGCTGGGGATCATTGCCTCAGTCTGCGCCGCCGGAGTTCACCGGACCAGCACCGCCGGCCGTTCGGGGTGATCGGCGCGTACCACGACGTCGGCCGCCTCCTGGGGCCGCGCCTCCCGCTCGTACCGCTCGTAGGCAGGCAACGTCCACCGCTCGCCCTCCGGCGTCCCCCGCTCCAGCGCGCCCGGCGACAGCCACACGTGCACGCTCACGTCGAACGCCAGCCCCCGCCCCAGCAGCAGCGCCCCGTCCACCAGCACCACCCCGCCCGGAGGCAGCTCCGTGTACGGCAGCCGGTAGGCCCGGTCGATCCCGCTGTCCCACAGCGCCGGCAGCACCCGCCCCGAGCCTCCCGGTTCGAGCGGCTCCAGCACCTCCCTGCGCAACGCCTTGGCGTCGAGCCAGTCGTCGTGGAAGGCGTCGGGGTCGGTCCTGCCGTACTCCAGCCGCAGCGACGCGGGCCGCAGGAAATCGCCCGCCGACACCCGCAACACCGGCCGCCCGCGCAGCCGCAACGGCGCCACCAGCTCGTCGGCCAGCGCCCCCGGCCGCGCGGGAGGCGCCCCGTCCACGGCCACCCGCACCCACGCGCCCTGGGGGCGGCCGGAGATCAGCTCGGCCAGCTCCTCGACGAGGGCCTCACGGGAGATCGGTCGCACACGCATCGATCACAGCTTACGAGCGCCGCGTTCATCCCCTTCCGGCCACAGCCCTCCGGCCTTTGCGGGCCCTCGACGCCCGAAATGTCGTCGACGTTCCCGCGACCGCCTCGCTAGGGTGCCCGCCATGGCTCAGTGCGACTGCGGCGCGACGGCGGGACCGCTCGGCGTGTGCGCCGACTACTACAACACGATCCTGGCGGAGGAGCAGCTCGACCCCGAGATGTACAAGTGGCACGCGGTGGTGGTCTGCGCCTACCTCCTGCAACACCCCTCGCGCGGTCACGAGAAGTACCTCGACAGCCAGTTCCGCTGGCTGCAGTTCTACCTCGACCAGGGCATCGACGCGGTGCTCCGGCTACGGGCGCACCAGGTGGCCCGCAACAACCACCGATCCAGGGCGAGCTACGACATGGCGCCGCTGGAGCCGTACCCGCCGCTCCCGGCGGGCGGCCCGCCCGCCCGCTTCCGCACGAGCTTCAGCGACCTGCCGTACGGCGACGGCGGCTTCATCCTCGACGGCCACGCCGCGTACGGGGAACGCATGCGCACCCTGGCCTCGGCCACCGCAGAGGCCTGGAAAAGCCTCGGGCCAGGCTCCTGACCTGGCCCTGCGCTGTACTGGAGCGGACGACGGGAATCGAACCCGCGTAGCTAGTTTGGAAGACTAGGGCTCTACCATTGAGCTACGTCCGCGCGAACCGGTCGAACTCTGGTCTAGACTTCATCCGGTCGTCAGGGCGTAAGCGTACCGGAGTCCCGGAGCGCATGCGCACTCGGCGAGACGGGGCGTGGCGCAGCTTGGCAGCGCGCTTGCTTTGGGAGCAAGAAGTCGCAGGTTCAAATCCTGTCGCCCCGACCAGCCAGAAGGCCCCACCCAATTCGGGTGGGGCCTTCTGCTTGTCTATCTGCTTGACTATGACGTTCACCAGCACCAGGGGATGCCGAGTCCCGGACTGAGCCTGGCGGTCAAGGCATGCCTCCGGCGGGAGCGCTCCGGCACCGAGGTGATCGCCACACGGCCCTGAACGTAGAGGGGTGGCTGAGGGCTGATCACCTCCTGTGGGTGGAGTTCGCGCGGTCGGCACCCGGGCGTATGACGATGGTGCTGACTGTGCCGTCGCCCCAGACAGTGGTGTTCAGCTTCATCTGCCCGTCCAGAGACGCCATCGTGAACTCCGGCACGAAGCGCTCGGTGAACATCCCTGCCATCCAGCTTCTCAGCAGATCTACTTCACTTGCGGCGAGGTCCCACTCATTGAGAAGTCGCACCTGAACCCACGCGATGTCATCGTCCCCCGTGCCGGTTTCCCAGTACCTCGCGTAGCAGACCGAGAGCAGGAACTCGCGATCTTCGTTGAAGAGCCCAAACTCGGTTGCCATCCGGAACCAGCCCGCGTTGACCTTTTCAGGCATATCGTCGGCCTCGACGTCGGCTACCTCGTCAGGTAAGGAGTCGAATCGGCCGTGCTCGGGGCGCGCACTCGCGGCTGAGTGCCCCGAGGGCAGTGCAGGCAACCGGACACTATCGTGGTCCATGCGCTTGATGAACAGCAGACCGGCAGGTGCGAGAAGACCGGCCACATCGGTGTCTGTGAGCGTCACGACGGTACGATAGCCCTCGGAATGGATCTTGCCGAGCCCGTGCGTCAGAGACATATCTGCGGCTCTCGGGCAGCATCCTTGCCCGATGTGCTGAGGCGCCCTGCTGGGTGACGTATTGAGTGACGATCGCTGCGAGCAATCGCGGACGCTCACGGACTCTCAAAGACTTCTGATGCAGGTCACAGGGCTTATTCGCCTTGGTAGAGATCATGGTTGAGTGGATGTGGGAGCAAGAAGCCGCAGGTTCAAATCCTGTCGCCCCGACGGGTGGTTGCTGGTCAGGGCCCTGATTCACATCGTGAGTCGGGGCCTTTGCCATGCCTCGTCTCACAATCCAGCTCTTGCTGCCTGCCGCAGTGAACGGCAAGATCACGTCGTGACTGACTACGAGCAGGTGGCCGAGGCCTTGGGGAACACCACCTGGATCACCTGGCTCACGGACGCGACCCTGGACGATGTTCTCGCCCTCTACGGCGCAGGCTGGAACCTGCCGATGACGGCCACCTTCCGCGAGGCCGACGAGGCGGCCCATCTCGGCATGGAGGACGGGATGCCGGTCCTCTTCGCTGGTGCGCTCGGCCATGGGGTCGTTCTCATGGAACCAGGGCTGCCTTGCGTGGGAACCGACGAGCGGATTCGCCTCTCCCCGGCAGGTGTGTGCCTGGACGTCGGCTGGAGCGATTTCGGTCCACCCTTCGTCACGTACAGGGAGAAGGGGCGTGTCGTGGTGAGCTTCGACGGCACTGGGTGGGAGGACGACGCCAAGCCCGATCAGGAGACGGTGGAGCGCTGGATGAGCACCACGCCCGGCGGATTGGAGGGGTGGCAGAACAATTACGGCACGGCGTCGCTGATGACGGCGGAGGCCATCATGGGCGCGCCCATGGATGACCGGTGGCTGGCGCGAGAACACACCTGCATAACGCGTAGGAGGGCTGACTCGGAGCGTCCTCGTCCCCGTTCGGTGGGCCTGGGAGAGCTGCTGAAACAGGTTGAATCGCGGTGAATGACTCGAACGCGGGCGTACGTCAGCGGACGTTGCCAGTCCGCCGACCTCCAGCTGCTCGATCATGCCGCCCGGAGCTCGGGCCCGTTCCGCCTGCGCGGCACGGTGGCATGCCAGGAACATATCGGCGCTCTCTACCGTGAAGATCCCAAGCGAAGCGGACCAGCCACAGGTACACGACCACTCCTCCTAACCAGCTGGAGAAGTCCTTCACCACCCCGCGCCATTCGTACGGCACCTTCAAGGTTTCCCTGACCACGATCTGCTGACCCGCGCACACGGCACACCGCCGTCGCCGCCTCCTCCGAGGGGCGAATGCCGCCTACGACAGGCGGGCGCCCGCGGCCGGCGTCTCCTGGTTCCTGATCGGCCGCATCACCTGCTTGGCGACGCAACTGGGCAGACCGGCCGCGTCACCGGCCGCCAGCCGCCGGTACGTGCTCGGCGACATGCCGACCAGCTCGGAGAAGCGCGTGCTGAAGGTGCCGAGCGACGAGCAGCCGACCGCGAAGCAGACCTCGGTGACCGACAGGTCGCCGCGCCGCAGCAGCGTCATGGCACGTTCGATGCGCCGGGTCATGAGATAGCTGTACGGCGACTCTCCATACGCGGCGCGGAACAGCCGGCTCAGGTGTCCGGCCGAGAGGTGCACGCCACGCGCCAGCGCCTCCACGTCCAGCGGCTGCGCGTAGTCGCGGTCGATCCTGTCGCGCACCCGGCGCAGCAGGGCGAGCTCGCGCAGGCGCTGGTCAGGTTGGGCGGCCATGCTCTACAGCCTGCCCTGGGAAGCGCCCCGCTGTCCATTTCGCCAGGGTGCATCCAGGTACACCCCGACCGGGCAGGTAGCTCGATTCCCCGGCTCGCGCGGCGTCCCTAGCGTCGGAGACATCGACGACAGGGAGGAAGAACCCTCATGCGCATCGTCATGTGGATCCTGCAGATCCCCGTGGCCGGCTTCTTCGTGATGGCGGCCCTGGGGAAGTTCGCGGGCGCCGAGCCGTCGGCCTCCACGTTCGAGGCGATCGGGCTCGGCGACTGGTTCCGGGTCGCGGTCGGGGTGCTGGAGGTGGCGGGGGCGGTGGCGCTGCTGGTGCCACGGCTGGCCGGGGCGGCAGGGCTGGCGCTGGCGGGGCTCATGGCGGGCGCGGTGCTGACCGAGGCGTTCGTGTTCCGGGGAGGGGGCGTACTGCTGCCGCTGGTCCTGCTCGTGCTCTGCCTCCTGATCGCGTGGGGGCGCTGGGAGAACACGGCACGGCTGTGGTCGGCGGTCGCCGGGCGGGCGTCCTGAACCTGGCGGGAAATCGGGCGGGAAGCCGGGCGGGCATCCTGGGAGGCGTGGATCTCTTCGCGGACGACCCGATGGCCTTACCGCTGACGTACCCCGGCCGGATCCCGCCCGGCTCCGGCGTCCTGGTGGACGACGCGTACGTACCGCATGAGTGGCGGGAGGGCGGCGCGGCGATCGCCGCGCTGCTGGCGTCGGCGGGGCAGGCGCCGCTGGACGCCCGCCACCGCGTCGTCGCCGTCGGCTCCAACGCCGCGCCGGGCCAGCTGCGCAGGAAGTTCCGCGATCACGGGGTACGCCCGGTCGTCCCGATGACGGTCGCGCGGGTACCGGGGATCGCGCCCGGCGTGTCCGCGCACGTCAGCAAGTGGGGGTACGTGCCGGCCGCGCCCATCGAGACACCCGGTGAGACGTCCAGGCTGTTCGTGCTCTGGCTGGACGAGCTCCAGCTCGCCGCCCTCGACCTCACCGAGCCCAACTACCGCAGGCGACCGCTCGAACGCCCGGTCACCCTGGAGGACGGCACGAGTCTCCCGCCGCCCTTCGTGTACGAGGGCAGGCACGGCTGCGTCGCCGCCCGCGGGGACGGCCGGCCCCGCCGCCTGACCTCGCAGCCGGCGCTCATCCAGTCCCTCCTGGACGCCTCCGCGGCCCTGCGCCACCTGTGCGGGGGCACGCCCGAGGAGTTCGTGGCCAGTGTCAGGGACGACACCGTACGGGAGGCGGCGTACCTGCTGCTGCAGCGGGAGAGCCGAGTCCGACGCCCGGCCGGCGGGGGATAGGGTCGGGGCTCGTGACAGACAACCGGACCCCTCCCCCCTTCGCAGGCGACGAGCGCGCCATGCTGAACAACTGGCTCGAATGGCACCGCGGGACCCTGGCCGTCAAGTGCGCGGGCCTGTCGGAGGAGCAGCTGCGCGAGCGCTCCGCGCCGCCCTCGGCGCTGTCCCTGCTGGGCCTGGTCAGGCACATGGCGCACGTCGAGCGCTCGTGGTTCAGGCGGGTGCTGAACGGCGAGGACCTGCCCAAGCTGTGGGACAAGGACCGCGACAACGACGCCGACTTCTCCGAGGTGGACACCGCGTCGGCGAAGGAGGCGTTCGACACGTGGGAGGAGGAGATCCGGCTCGCCCGCGCGATCTCCGCCGCCAAGCCGCTGGACGCGGTGGGTGACCGTAACGGGCAGGACTGCACGCACCGGTGGATCCTGGTGCACATGATCGAGGAGTACGCCCGCCACAACGGCCACGCGGACCTGCTGCGCGAGCGCATCGACGGCGTCACCGGCGAATGAGAGGCGTCAGACGTCGGCGCCGAAACGAGTGACGGGCGCCAGGCGTCAGCGCTGAAGCGGATGACGGGACCGTCAGGCGTCGGCGCGGAACAGCGCCCAGACGGCCTTGCCGCCGCGGGCCAGCGGGTCCCAGCCCCAGCACTGGCTGTAGGTCTCGACGATGTAGAGGCCCCGCCCGTTCTCGGAGACGAAGTCGGGCTCCTTGGGCGTGGGCACCTCGTCGCTGGGGTCGGCCACGGCGAGCAGCACGTGGGGCGCGACCCGCATCAGCAGCAGCTCGATCTCCCTGCGGCCCGCCGCGTACATCGCGTACCTGACCGCGTTCGTGACCAGCTCGGAGACCACCAGCGCGGCGTCGTCGCTGAGATCGTGCAACCCCCAGCCGCGCAGTGTCCTGCGCGTGACGTCCCTGGCGGTCTTCACCGAGTCGGCCTGAAAGGGCAGGGGGCACGAGGTCGTGTACGGCTTGCCACCCGTGAGGAGCCGGTCGAAGCCGACCTCCCGGGTGATCTGCAGGCAATCGGCAGTGGCCAGAGGATCCTCCACCATGCCGCCGATACCTCCCCGTTCAGCCTTGGTTAGTGCATGTTTGGCCCAATATGCACTAAGCCATCATGGGTCACGAACGCGGCACCTGCAAGACCCAAATGCACGTGCAGTTGCAATGTGCAGCAGCAAGCGACGTTTTGGGGATAAATCTCCGAATCCGGACACGAGGTTGAGACCTTGTCATACCCGGCAATGTGGTGTCACTGTGTGTGCGGACCTTGATAGGAGGCAAAGTGACGCAGAACCAGCCGGGTTCCGGGCCGACGGCGCTGCGCATCCTCCTGGGCTCCCAGCTGCGCAAGCTCAGGGAAGCGAAGAACGTCACTCGTGAGGAGGCCGGCCACCTCATCAGGGGGTCGGAGTCCAAGATCAGCCGAATGGAACTCGGCCGGGTGGGGTTCAAAGAACGTGACGTGGCGGACCTGCTGACCCTGTACGGGGTCGTGGATCAGCAGGCACGCTCCGCCGTCCTCGATCTGGTCGCCACCGCCAACGAGCCTGGCTGGTGGCACCGGTTCAACGATGTCCTGCCCACGTGGTTCCAGGCGTACGTCGGCCTTGAAGAGGCCGCCGTCAGGATCAGGACCTACGAGGTCCAGTTCGTGCCAGGACTGTTGCAGACCAAGGAGTACGCAAGGGCCGTGGTGACCGCCGGAGCGGCGGGCATCGGGGCGGAGGAGATCGCCCGCAGGGTGGATCTCCGGCTGGAGCGCCAGCGGATGTTGGACAGGCCTGACGGGCCGGTCTTCTGGGCCGTGATCGACGAGGCCGCGCTCAGGCGGCCGATCGGCGGGGCCGAGGTGATGAGGGCGCAGATCGAGCACCTCATCGACCTGATGCGCCAGCCGAACATCACGATTCAGGTCATGCCGTTCAGCTTCGGCGGGCACAGCGCGGAGGGCGGGGCGTTCAGCGTCCTGCGCTTCCCTGACAACGACCTGCCCGACGTGGTGTACGTGGAGCAGCTCGCCAGCGCTCTCTACCTGGACAAGCGTGAGGACGTGGACCGATACACCGAGGTGATGGAGCGGCTGTGCGCCGTGAGCACCACCCCGGATGAGACGATCGAGCTGCTGAGGACGATCGCGGAGGAGTTCTGACCGCGGCGGCGTCGTGGTTGGGTGTGCATCTGCCCTAGACTGGCCATCGGCGTTGGATGCAGCCGTTGCGGAGCATGCCCAACACCGCTCATGTGGGCGCGGCGCGTGAGCCGTACCGATTGGACGCGCCCGCGATCACTCGTAGCTTGATCAAGGAGACCATTCCGTGAAGACCGCTGTCGAGGAGCTCAGCCCGACCCGGGTCAAGCTCACTGTCGAGGTGCCGTTCGACGAGCTGCGCCCGAGCATGGATGCGGCGTACAAGAAGGTCGCGCAGCAGGTGCGCGTCCCCGGGTTCCGGCCTGGCAAGGTTCCGGCCCGCATCATCGAACAGCGCTTCGGCCGGGCGGTAGTGCTGGAGGAGACCCTCAACGACGCGGTGCCCAAGCTGTACGGCCAGGCCGTCGACGAGGCCGACGTGTTCCCCGTCAGCCAGCCTGACATCGAGGTCACGAAGATCGACGACGGTGAGCAGATCGAGTTCACCGCCGAGGTCGACATCCGGCCCAACTTCGAGGTCCCCGACTACCAGGGCATCGAGGTCACGGTCGACTCCGCCGAGGTCTCCGACGAGGACGTGAACGCGCAGCTCGACGCGCTGCGCCAGCGCTTCGCCACGCTGACCGGCGTGGAGCGCCCCGCCGCCACCGGCGACTTCGTGATCATGGACCTGCGCGCCGAGATCAACGGCGAGAACATCGAGGAGCAGCAGGCCAGCGAGGTCTCCTACGAGGTCGGCGCCGGCTCCGTGCTGCAGGGCCTCGACGCCGCGCTCGAGGGCATGTCCGCGGGCGAGGAGAAGAGCTTCAAGACCGAGCTGGTCGGTGGTGAGAACGCCGGCGAGGAAGCCGACGTCATCATCAACGTCAAGTCGGTCAAGGAGAAGGTCCTGCCCGAGCTGGACGACGAGTTCGCCCAGCTCGCCAGCGAGTTCGACACGCTCGACGAGCTGAAGAACAGCATCCGCGAGCAGGCCCGCCGCAACAAGCTCATCGACCAGGTCGTGCAGTCCCGCGAGAAGGCGCTCGACGCGCTGCTCGAGCAGATCGAGATCCCGCTGCCGGACAGCGCGCTCAAGGCCGAGGTCGACGCCCGCAAGCACAACCTCAACCACCAGGTGGCCGAGAGCGGCCTCAGCCGTGACGCCTTCTTCCGTCTGTACCAGACGACGGAGGAGGAGCGCTTCGAGGAGTTCGAGAAGAACTCCGCCCGTGCGATCAAGGTCGGCTTCGTGCTCGACAAGATCGTCAAGAACGAGGAGCTGGGCGTCTCCGAGCAGGAGCTGACCAACTTCGTGGTCCGCCGCGCCATGGAGATGGGCGTGCAGCCCAACGAGCTGGCCAAGCACCTCGCCGACAACGACCAGCTCACGCTGGCCATGGTCGAGATCGTGCGCGACAAGGCCAAGTCCGTGCTCGGCGACGCCGCCAAGGTCGTCGACACCGACGGCAACGAGGTCGACCTCAAGGCCATCTACACCGAGATCAACGGTGAGCCGGTCGAGGAGGAGGCCGCCGAGGCCGACGCCGGTGACAAGCCCGCCGAGGACAAGGCCGAGGCCTGACGCTTCAGAAGTAACAGGAGCCCCCGGACTCACGGTCCGGGGGCTTCTCATGTTTCGCGGGCCTCGCCGTCCATGGAAGTGTGCCGTCACCGCCAGTGAGGTGTGGCCCGCCCGCGACGTTTGCCGCGAAGGCCGTGGCGCCCGCGGCGCTCAGATGGCCGCTGCCGGGAGAGCAGCCGCGGGACGCACTCTTGCGCGGCGGCGTCCGTACGCGACATCCCGAGCGCCGTCTGAGAGCCCTGTGGGGGAGTACGGGGAGCCGCCCGGGGGACGGGTCGCCATCCGCAACCGGGACGAAAGCCGCACCAAGCCGCGAAGGGCAACAGGAGCCGATCCATCCGAACCTGCGCCGTCAGCGAACAGTCCGGGGGACCGGGCATGACCTGTGGGCGGCGCGCGTTAAGGTCACAAGCAAAGCCAATCGATTACGACGCATCGGAAGGTGACGCTGTGACCAGCCCGCCGACCTTCTATCAGCCTGAGTCTCGAGGCCGTGAGAACGGCTCCGCCTTCCGGCTTGAGGACCAGCTTTACCAGCGCCTGCTCCGCGAGCGCATCATCGTGCTCGGGCAGGAGGTCAACGACGAGATCGCCAACCGCATCTGCGCCGAGCTGCTCCTGCTCGCCGCCGATGACCCCGAGCGCGACATCACGCTCTACATCAACTCGCCGGGGGGCTCGGTGAGTGCCGGTATGGCGATTTACGACATGATGGAATACGTGCCTAACGACGTCTCCACCGTGGTGATGGGTATGGCTGCCTCGATGGGGCAGTTCCTGCTCACCGCGGGGGCACGCGGCAAGCGCTTCGGCCTGCCGCACGCCCGGGTGATGATGCACCAGCCGTCGGGTGGTATCGGCGGTACCGCCGCCGACATCGCCATCCAGGCTGAGCAGATGCTCTACGTGAAGAAGACGCTGGCCGAGCGGATCGCCTTCCACACGGGGCAGCCGCTGGACCAGATCGAGTCCGACTCCGACCGTGACCGCTGGTTCACGGCCGAGGAGGCCAAGGACTACGGGTTCATCGATCACGTGGTGCGCAGCGCGCGTCAGGTGCCCTCCGCGGGCCCGGTTTCCTAGGGGGAGCTGACATGAACATCCAGAGCCGTTACGTTCTCCCCTCCTTCGTCGAGCGCACGTCCTACGGCGTGAAGGAGATGAACCCGTACAACAAGCTCTTCGAGGACCGCATCATCTTCCTCGGAGTGCAGATCGACGACGCGTCGGCCAACGACGTGATGGCCCAGCTGCTGACGCTGGAGTCGCTCGACCCCGACCGTGACATCAGCATCTACATCAACTCGCCGGGTGGCTCCTTCACCGCCATGACGGCGATCTACGACACGATGCAGTTCGTCCGGCCGGAGATCCAGACCGTCTGCCTCGGCCAGGCCGCGTCCGCCGCGGCCGTGCTGCTGGCCGGCGGCACCCCGGGCAAGCGCTTCGCGCTGCCGAACGCCCGGGTGCTGATCCACCAGCCGTCCACCGAGGGCGGCGGCCAGGGCAGCGACATCGAGATCCAGGCCCGCGAGATCCTGCGCATGCGCACGCTGCTGGAGGACATCGTGGCCCGGCACACCGGCAAGTCATCCGCCGAAGTCCGCAAGGACATCGAACGCGACAAAATTCTCAACGCGGACGAGGCAAAGGCGTATGGTCTGATCGATGACATCATCCCGTCCAGGAAGAAACGAGCTCAGGCCGTAGCTTCCTAGACGAGACGTGACGCACCGGAGCGCTGCCCAATAGGGCACGTTCCGGTGCGACTCGCCGCTAGGGGGCTCACTGAGGGCCCAGAAGACGGTAACGTCGAAACCTGAGCGGTTCGGCCTAGTCCGGAGGATGTCCGGAGACACTGCTCGCGGGAGCAGGGCGGTCCCACGCAAAGGAGTATCTGGGGTGGCACGCATCGGCGACGGGGGAGACCTGCTGAAGTGCTCTTTCTGTGGAAAGAGTCAGAAGCAAGTCAAGAAGCTCATTGCCGGTCCAGGCGTCTACATCTGCGATGAGTGCATCGATCTCTGCAACGAGATCATCGAGGAGGAGCTCACCGAGTCCTCCGAGCTCAAGTGGGACAACCTGCCCAAGCCAAGAGAGATCTACGAGTTCCTCGACGCTTACGTCATCGGTCAGGACAAAGCGAAGAAGGCCCTCTCGGTGGCGGTGTACAACCACTACAAGCGGGTGCAGTCGGGCGACCGGGGCAGAGACGACGTTCTGGAGCTGGCCAAGAGCAACATCCTGCTGCTCGGGCCCACCGGTTCGGGCAAGACGCTGCTGGCGCAGACCCTGGCGAAGATGCTCAACGTGCCCTTCGCCATCGCCGACGCCACGGCGCTGACCGAGGCGGGCTACGTCGGCGAGGATGTGGAGAACATCCTGCTCAAGCTCATCCAGGCCGCCGACTACGACGTCAAGAAGGCCGAGACCGGCATCATCTACATCGACGAGGTCGACAAGATCGCCCGCAAGAGCGAGAACCCGTCGATCACGCGCGACGTCTCCGGTGAGGGCGTGCAGCAGGCGCTGCTGAAGATTCTGGAGGGCACCACCGCGTCGGTTCCTCCGCAGGGCGGCCGCAAGCACCCGCACCAGGAGTTCATCCAGATCGACACCACCAACGTGCTGTTCATCTGCGGTGGCGCGTTCGCCGGCCTCGAGAAGATCATCGAGTCGCGCATCGGCAAGAAGGGCATCGGCTTCAACGCCATCATCCGGTCGAAGGAAGAGGTCGACACGGCCGACATCTTCGGCGACGTGATGCCCGAGGACCTGCTGAAGTTCGGCATGATCCCCGAGTTCGTGGGCCGCCTGCCGGTCATCACCTCGGTGCACAACCTCGACCGTGAGGCGCTCATCCAGATCCTCACCGAGCCGCGCAACGCGCTGGTCAAGCAGTACCGCAAGCTGCTCGAGCTCGACGGCGTGGAGCTGGAGTTCACCGACGGAGCCCTGGAGGCCATCGCCGACCAGGCCATCCTGCGAGGCACCGGCGCCCGCGGGCTGCGCGCCATCCTGGAGGAGGTGCTGCAGTCCGTCATGTACGAGGTGCCCTCCAGGCAGGATGTCGCCCGCGTGGTCATCACCCGCGAGTCGGTGCTGGAGCACGCGATCCCGACGCTCGTCCCGCGCGACCAGCTCGCCGCCAAGCAGCAGCACACGCCGCAGGAGAAGTCCGCCTGAGCAGGCTCTTGGGAGCAACCGAACGCCCCGTGGTGGAAACCATGGGGCGTTCCGCTTGCCCGCCTCCCTAGAATTGGTTCCTGTGACAACGCCAGAGCTGCCTACTCAATACACACCGGCCGACGTCGAGACCCGCAGCTACGAGCGCTGGGTATCCGAAGGCTACTTCCGCGCCGACCCGGGCAGCTCGCGCGAGCCGTACAGCATCGTCCTCCCGCCACCCAACGTGACGGGGGTCCTGCACATCGGGCACGCGCTCGACCACTCCATCCAGGACGCGCTCACGCGCCGCGCCCGCATGCAGGGCCGCGAGACGCTCTGGCTGCCCGGCATGGACCACGCCGGCATCGCCACCCAGAACGTCGTCGAGCGCGAGCTGGCCAAGGAGGGCAAGTCCCGCCACGACCTCGGGCGCGAGGCGTTCGTCGAGCGCGTCTGGGAGTGGAAGGAGGAGTCCGGCGGCCGGATCCTCGGCCAGATGCGCAAGCTCGGCGACGGCGTCGACTGGTCGCGCGAGCGGTTCACCATGGATCCCGGGCTCTCGCGGGCCGTCCAGACCATCTTCAAGAAACTGTTCGACGACGGGCTCATCTACCGCGCCGAGCGCATCATCAACTGGTGCCCGCGCTGCCTGACCGCGCTGTCCGACATCGAGGTGGAGCACAGCGAGGACGAGGGCGAGCTCGTCTCGATCCGCTACTCCGACGAGATCGTGGTGGCCACCACGCGCGCCGAGACCATGCTCGGCGACACCGCCGTGGCCGTGCACCCGTCCGACGAGCGTTACGCCCACCTGATCGGCACGATGGTGGAGGTGCCGCTCACCGGCCGCATGATCCCGGTCGTCGCCGACGAGCACGTCGATCCGGCGTTCGGCACCGGCGCGGTCAAGGTGACCCCCGCCCACGACCCCAACGACTTCGAGATCGGGCGGCGTCATTCCCTGCCGTCGCTGACCGTCATGGACGAGCGCGGCGTCATCACCGCGCACGGGCCGTTCCAGGGGCTCGACCGCTTCGAGGCACGCCCCGCCGTCGTCGCCGCGCTGCGCGCCGAAGGCAGGATCGTCGCGGAGAAGCGCCCGTACCTGCACTCCGTCGGCCACTGCTCGCGCTGCAAGACGGTGGTGGAGCCGAGGCTGTCACTGCAGTGGTTCGTCAACGTCTCGCCGCTGGCCAAGGCCGCCGGCGACGCCGTCCGCGACGGGCGTACCCGCATCCACCCGCCGGAGCTGGCCAAGCGCTACTTCGACTGGGTCGACGACATGCACGACTGGTGCATCTCCCGACAGCTCTGGTGGGGTCACCGCATCCCGGTCTGGTACGGCCCCGACGGCGAGGTCGTGTGCGTGGGCCCCGACGAGGAGCCGCCGGCCGGCTACACGCAGGACTCCGACGTCCTCGACACGTGGTTCTCCTCCGGGCTGTGGCCGTTCTCGACCATGGGCTGGCCCGACCGCACGGACGAGCTGGAGCGCTTCTACCCGACGTCCGTGCTGGTCACCGGCTACGACATCCTGTTCTTCTGGGTCGCGCGGATGATGATGTTCGGCCTGTACGCCATGGACGGCGAGCCGCCGTTCCGCGTCGTCGCGCTGCACGGCATGGTCCGCGACCAGTACGGCAAGAAGATGTCGAAGTCGTTCGGCAACGTGGTCGACCCGCTCGACTGGGTCGAGCGCTTCGGCGCCGACGCCACCCGCTTCACCCTGCTGCGCGGCGCCAACCCCGGCGCCGACGTCGCGGTGAGCGAGGAGTGGGCGGCCGGCTCCCGCAACTTCTGCAACAAGATCTGGAACGCCACCCGGTTCGCGTTGATGAACGGCGCCGCCGTCGGCTCGCTCGACGGTGCCGAGCTGACGGCGGCCGATCGGTGGATCCTTTCACGCCTGCAGTCGGTGATCGCGGCGACCGACGCCGCTCTGGAGGAGTTCGAGTTCGCCAAGGCGTCCGATCTGCTCTACCACTTCGCGTGGGACGAGGTCTGCGACTGGTACCTGGAGCTGGCCAAGATCCAGCTCGGTGAGGGCCTGGAGCACACCAGGCTGGTGCTCGGGCACGTGCTCGACGCGCTGCTGAGGTTGCTGCATCCGCTGGTGCCGTTCGTGACCGAGGAGCTGTGGCGGGCCGTCACGGGCGGCGAGTCGATCGCGGTGGCCCCGTGGCCGTTGCGAGAGGAGCGTTACGCCGACCCGGCGGCCGAGGCGGAGATCGAGGCGCTGCAGGAGCTGGTGACGGAGGTCCGGAGGTTCCGCTCGGACCAGGGGCTCAAGCCCGGCCAGAAGGTGGCGGCGCGGCTCGGGCTGGGCGGCACGCCGCTGGCCGGCCAGGAGACGGCGATCCGCTCGCTGCTGCGGCTGACGGATCCGCCGGAGTCGTTCAGCGCCACCGCGCGGTTCACGGTGGGGGCGGTGAGCGTGGAGATTGACACCGCGGGCGCCATCGACGTCGCCGCCGAGCGCAAGCGGCTGGAGAAGGACCTGGCCGCCGCGCGCAAGGAGGCCGCCCAGGTGGCGGGCAAGCTGGGCAACGAGCAGTTCATGGCCAAGGCGCCGGAGGACGTGGTGGCCAAGGTCAGGAGCAGGGCGGAGCAGGCGTCGGCCGACATCGAGCGGCTGGAAGCCCAGCTCGCCGCCCTGGGTGTTTGAACCATCCGCACGAGGGGAAGGTCCATTCGTTACCGAAGATGGACCTTCCACGTCTCCGAGGCTGCTACAGTTTTCAACGCAGGGCCAATCGGCGCTGACATCCCGCTGAACGAACCCCGACTTTCGGGTGGCTCCAGCCGCGCGGTTGGACAAGAGCCGAAAGTTAGAGTAAGTTAGCAGGGTTGCCTCGAAGAGAGGCAAGTCCGGAAGCTCCCGGATCGGGCGGTTTGACAAGGATCGTCCGGATCTGGTAGTATGAAGGAAATGAAATGTGCGCCTCGCGCACCGGGGTCCAGAAGGGCTCGGGTGCGGATGAACGCGTCCGTTTCTTGAGAACTCAACAGTGTGTTAAAAGCCAGTGCATGATTTTCATGCAACACCTCGTCAAGTGATACTTGATGAAACGCTTGGATAGATAATCCAGACATTGTTTGGAGAGTTTGATCCTGGCTCAGGACGAACGCTGGCGGCGTGCTTAACACATGCAAGTCGAGCGGAAAGGCCCTTCGGGGTACTCGAGCGGCGAACGGGTGAGTAACACGTGAGCAACCTGCCCCTGACTCTGGGATAAGCCCGGGAAACTGGGTCTAATACCGGATACGACCGCCTCCGGCATCGGGTGGTGGTGGAAAGTTTTTCGGTTGGGGATGGGCTCGCGGCCTATCAGCTTGTTGGTGGGGTAGTGGCCTACCAAGGCGACGACGGGTAGCCGGCCTGAGAGGGCGACCGGCCACACTGGGACTGAGACACGGCCCAGACTCCTACGGGAGGCAGCAGTGGGGAATATTGCGCAATGGGCGGAAGCCTGACGCAGCGACGCCGCGTGGGGGATGACGGCCTTCGGGTTGTAAACCTCTTTCAGCAGGGACGAAGTTGACGTGTACCTGCAGAAGAAGCGCCGGCTAACTACGTGCCAGCAGCCGCGGTAATACGTAGGGCGCAAGCGTTGTCCGGAATTATTGGGCGTAAAGAGCTCGTAGGTGGCTGGTCGCGTCTGCCGTGAAAGCCCGCAGCTTAACTGCGGGTCTGCGGTGGATACGGGTCGGCTAGAGGTAGGTAGGGGCAAGTGGAATTCCTGGTGTAGCGGTGAAATGCGCAGATATCAGGAGGAACACCGGTGGCGAAGGCGGCTTGCTGGGCCTTACCTGACGCTGAGGAGCGAAAGCGTGGGGAGCGAACAGGATTAGATACCCTGGTAGTCCACGCTGTAAACGTTGGGCGCTAGGTGTGGGGATCTTCCACGATCTCCGTGCCGGAGCTAACGCATTAAGCGCCCCGCCTGGGGAGTACGGCCGCAAGGCTAAAACTCAAAGGAATTGACGGGGGCCCGCACAAGCGGCGGAGCATGTTGCTTAATTCGACGCAACGCGAAGAACCTTACCAAGGTTTGACATCACCCGGAAACCTGCAGAGATGTGGGCCTCTTCGGACTGGGTGACAGGTGGTGCATGGCTGTCGTCAGCTCGTGTCGTGAGATGTTGGGTTAAGTCCCGCAACGAGCGCAACCCTTGCTCCATGTTGCCAGCAGGCGCTTCGGCGTGCTGGGGACTCATGGGGGACTGCCGGGGTCAACTCGGAGGAAGGTGGGGATGACGTCAAGTCATCATGCCCCTTATGTCTTGGGCTGCAAACATGCTACAATGGCCGGTACAGAGGGTTGCGATACCGTGAGGTGGAGCGAATCCCTAAAAGCCGGTCTCAGTTCGGATTGGGGTCTGCAACTCGACCCCATGAAGTCGGAGTCGCTAGTAATCGCAGATCAGCAATGCTGCGGTGAATACGTTCCCGGGCCTTGTACACACCGCCCGTCACGTCACGAAAGTCGGCAACACCCGAAGCCCGTGGCCCAACCCGCAAGGGGGGGAGCGGTCGAAGGTGGGGCTGGCGATTGGGACGAAGTCGTAACAAGGTAGCCGTACCGGAAGGTGCGGCTGGATCACCTCCTTTCTAAGGAGCACTCTCACCCGTCACCGGCGCACGATCGGTGGGGTGACAGCTCACTAGTGGAGCACTGGCTATTCGGTGCAGCGTGGTTGCTGCCTGGTTAGTACCGCCCTTCGGGGAGTGGGAACGACAGGCCAGGAGCCGTGAAGCATCGGACACACTGTTGGGTCCTGAGGAAACGGGCAGCGCTCGTTTGACTCAGTACAGGGCCACTGAAGGGTCGCATCACGCGGTCTGGAGGTGGTTGCTGTTTGTTGTTTGAGATTTGCATAGTGGACGCGAGCATCTTTGTGGCCAAGTTTTTTAGGGCACACGGTGGATGCCTTGGCATCAGGAGCCGATGAAGGACGTGGGAGGCTGCGTTAAGCCTCGGGGAGTCGCCAACCAGACGTTGATCCGGGGATGTCCGAATGGGGAAACCTAGCACCAGTCATGTGGTGTTGCCTCCGCCTGAATGTATAGGGCGGTTGGTGGTAACGCGGGGAAGTGAAACATCTCAGTACCCGTAGGAAGAGAAAACAAGAGTGATTCCGTGAGTAGTGGTGAGCGAAAGCGGATGAGGCTAAACCGGGCGTGTGTGATAGCCGGCAGGCGTTGCATGTCCGGGGTCGTGGGACCTTCTGGCGGTCTCTGCCGGGACCGCAAGCAGTGATAAATCGATGGGGTAGTTGAAAGCTCTGGGAAGGGCTGCCGTAGACCGTGAGAGCCGGGTAGGCGAAACCTTGTCGACTGCTGGAGGGGATCCCAAGTAGCACGGGGCCCGAGAAATCCTGTGTGAATCTGCCAGGACCACCTGGTAAGCCTAAATACTCCCTGATGACCGATAGTGCACGAGTACCGTGAGGGAAAGGTGAAAAGTGCCCCGGTGAGGGGTCGTGAAATAGTACCTGAAACCGTGTGCCTACAAGCCGTAGGAGCTTAGCTGATCTTCGGATCGGCTGTGATGTGACTGCGTGCCTTTTGAAGAATGAGCCTGCGAGTTATGGTGTGTGGCGAGGTTAACCCGTGTGGGGGAGCCGTAGCGAAAGCGAGTCTGAAGAGGGCGTTTGAGTCGCATGCTGTAGACCCGAAGCGGAGTGATCTACGCATGGGCAGGTTGAAGCTCAGGTAAGACTGGGTGGAGGACCGAACCCACCAGGGTTGAAAACCTGGGGGATGATCTGTGTGTAGGGGTGAAAGGCCAATCAAACTCCGTGATAGCTGGTTCTCCCCGAAATGCATTTAGGTGCAGCGTTGCGTGTTTCTTGCCGGAGGTAGAGCACTGGATGGCCGATGGGCCCGACAAGGTTACTGACGTCAGCCAAACTCCGAATGCCGGTAAGTGAGAGCGTGGCAGTGAGACTGCGGGCGATAAGGTTCGTAGTCGAGAGGGAAACAGCCCAGATCACCGACTAAGGCCCCTAAGCGTGTGCTAAGTGGGAAAGGATGTGGAGTCGCAAAGACAACCAGGAGGTTGGCTTAGAAGCAGCCACCCTTGAAAGAGTGCGTAATAGCTCACTGGTCAAGTGATTCTGCGCCGACAATGTAGCGGGGCTCAAGTACACCGCCGAAGTCGTGGCACTCAGACCTTTGGGTCTGGGTGGGTAGGGGAGCGTCGTGCAGCCGGCGAAGCAGCAGAGTGATCTAGTTGTGGAGGCTGTGCGAGTGAGAATGCAGGCATGAGTAGCGAATCGAGGGTGAGAAACCCTCGCGCCGGATGACCAAGGGTTCCTGGGCCAGGCTAATCCGCCCAGGGTAAGTCGGGACCTAAGGCGAGGCCGACAGGCGTAGTCGATGGACAACGGGTTGATATTCCCGTACCCGCTTCAATGCGCCCATACTGAACCTCGTGATGCTAAGAGTCCTTAGCTCGCCTAAAGCCTTCGGGCTTGGGGTCAGAGTGAACGCTCGATCCGATCGGGTAGTAGGTAAGCGATGGGGTGACGCAGGAAGGTAGTCCAGCCCAGGCGATGGTTGTCCTGGGGTAAGCATGTAGGGAGTGCGGTAGGCAAATCCGCCGCGCGTTAATCCTGAGATGTGATGCCGAGCCGATTGTGGTGAAGTGGATGATCCTATGCTGCCGAGAAAAGCCTCTAGTGAGTGTTGTGGCGGCCCGTACCCTAAACCGACTCAGGTGGTCAGGTAGAGAATACTAAGGCGATCGGGTGAACTGTGGTTAAGGAACTCGGCAAATTGCCCCCGTAACTTCGGGAGAAGGGGGACCTCTGCTGGTGATGAGTCTTGCACTCGGAGCTGGTGGGGGTCGCAGTGGCCAGGGGGAAGCGACTGTTTACTAAAAACACAGGTCCGTGCGAAGTCGTAAGACGATGTATACGGACTGACGCCTGCCCGGTGCCGGAACGTTAAGGGGACCGCTTAGTCCAGTTTTCTGGGCGAAGGTGAGAACTTAAGCGCCGGTAAACGGCGGTGGTAACTATAACCATCCTAAGGTAGCGAAATTCCTTGTCGGGTAAGTTCCGACCTGCACGAATGGCGTAACGACTTCCCCGCTGTCTCAACCGCAGACCCGGCGAAATTGCACTACGAGTAAAGATGCTCGTTACGCGCAGCAGGACGGAAAGACCCCGGGACCTTCACTACAGCTTGACATTGGCGTTTGGAGCGTCTTGTGTAGGATAGGTGGGAGACTGGGAAGCTCGGACGCTAGTTCGGGTGGAGTCATTGGTGAAATACCACTCTGGTCGTTTTGAACGTCTAACTCTGGTCCGTGATCCGGATCGGGGACAGTGTCTGGTGGGTAGTTTAACTGGGGCGGTTGCCTCCCAAAGAGTAACGGAGGCGCCCAAAGGTTCCCTCAGCCTGGTTGGCAATCAGGTGTTGAGTGTAAGTGCACAAGGGAGCTTGACTGTGAGACTGACGGGTCGAGCAGGAGCGAAAGCTGGGACTAGTGATCCGGCATCGGCGTGTGGAAGCGGTGTCGCTCAACGGCTAAAAGGTACCCCGGGGATAACAGGCTGATCTTCCCCAAGAGTCCATATCGACGGGATGGTTTGGCACCTCGATGTCGGCTCGTCGCATCCTGGGGCTGGAGTAGGTCCCAAGGGTTGGGCTGTTCGCCCATTAAAGCGGTACGCGAGCTGGGTTTAGAACGTCGCGAGACAGTTCGGTCCCTATCCGCTGCGCGCGTAGGAGACTTGAAAGGGGCTGTCCCTAGTACGAGAGGACCGGGACGGACGAACCTCTGGTGTGCCAGTTGTACCGCCAGGTGCACGGCTGGTTGGCTACGTTCGGAAGGGATAACCGCTGAAAGCATCTAAGCGGGAAGCTCGCCTTGAGATGAGGTCTCCCACCCTGTGAGGGGGTAAGGCTCCCGGTAGACGACCGGGTTGATAGGCCGGAGGTGGAAGCGCGGTAACGTGTGGAGCTGACCGGTACTAATAGGCCGAGGACTTGACCACAAAGCAGACTTTCTTTTGCTCGCGTCCACTATGCAGTTCTGAGACAGCAAGCTGTGCTGTTTCGCAGGGTTTCGGCGGTTATGGCGGGAAGGAAACACCCGGTTACATTCCGAACCCGGAAGTTAAGCTTCTCTGCGCCGATGGTACTGCACTCGGGAGGGTGTGGGAGAGTAGGTCACCGCCGGACAATCTTTATAAGGAAAGGGCCCCGACGCCGAGCGTCGGGGCCCTTTCTTTTTTGGTGCAACGAGGGCCATCCCCGGCAGCCGGAGTGGCCCTCTCTTGCGTTCGGGGACCGTGCGGGTCAGGCGCGTTGCCACAGCGCGGGCACGTTGGGTGGTTCCCAGCCCGCCTGCGCCTGGTGCCCCTGCAGACACCGGTAGGCAGCGCCGCCATAGGTGACCCGGTCACCCGCCTGGTAGGTCACCCCAACCTGCCAGGTGCCGCCGCCCGGAGGCGGACTCGTCGGTGGGTCCGTGGGCGGTACGCCCGGGACGTTGAGCACGAAGTCGAACGTGGCCTCCCTTCCCGTCCCCACCGTCCGGACGGTCATCAGGAGGCGGGGGTCGAAGATGGTGTCGGTGTTGTTGCGGGGCTCGCCGGGGAAGTAGAGCTGCGTCGTCAGGATCGGCCGGCCGGGGGCCTGGGCCTTGACGTGGAGGTGCCTGGTGCGGCCCGGGTAGAGGCCGGGCACGATCGTGGTGAGCTTGAAGGCGCCCTGCGCGTTGGTGTACTGGTGGCCGCGGAAGTTGTACGTGATGTTGTCGTACGCCCCGCTGTTGTCGGCCTGCCAGAAGTCCAGCAGCACGTTGGCGAGGGGCTGGCACGCGAGGCCGAACACGTACCCGCTGACGGTGAGCGGCGTGCCGGCGCCGGGCAGGACCGTGCGCTGGGGGGAGTTCGGCTTGAAGTAGGGGCCCTCGGTCTGCGGGATGGTGGGGTCGTCGCCGTCGTCGCAGTACGGGGTGGGGGTGAGCGGCCCGCCGGTCTCGGCCGTCTGCCGGGCGAGGGCCGGCACCTGTGCGGCGAGTAAGGGGACCGGTGTCGCTATGAGTGCCGCTTTGAACAGCGTCTTTCTGCTGATGCCGCCTTGCTTTTCCGCGCGAGTGTGCTCGCCGTCCACGATTGCCTCCTCAAGAGCGGCCCGCCGGGGGGTGGAGCGGGCTGTTTCCCAAGGTGGCACCGTGGCCGTCCGGGTGAGTACCCTCCACTTTTCTATATGTCCGGCAATATGTTCGCCCCGCGTACGGACCGCTGCCGGCGGTCAGTAGGGTTGAAGGGTGGATTTTCGTGCGGTAGAACGCGCGATCATGGATCGTGGCGTCGAGTGGGATTTCGAGCCGACGCTCGATCGGATCGCGGCCCTTCTTGACCTGCTCGGCTCGCCGCAGCGGGCGTACCCGGTCATACACATCGCCGGCACCAACGGCAAGACGAGCACGGCGCGGCTGACCGAGGCGCTGCTCAGGGAGCGCAACCTGCGGGTGGGGCGGTTCACCAGCCCTCACCTGGTGTCGATGCGCGAGCGGATCACCGTCGACGGTGATCCGCTGAGCGAGGAGCGGTTCTCCCAGGTCTACGAGGAGGTCATCCCGTACGTCGAGCTGGCCGACACGCAGGGGCGGCGCATCCAGTTCTTCGAGCTGCTGACGGCCATGGCGTTCGCGGCGTTCGCCGACACGCCGGTCGACGTCGCCGTCGTCGAGACCGGCATGGGCGGGTCGTGGGACGCGACGAACGTCGCCGACGGCACCGTGTCGGTGATCACGCCCATCTCGCTCGACCACACCGACCGGCTCGGCCCCGACATCCCGGCCATCGCCGGTGAGAAGGCGGGCATCATCAAGGCCGGCGCGACCACCATCCTCGCCCAGCAGGAGCTGGCCGCGGCCGAGGTGCTGATGCGGCGTGTGGCCGACGTGGGCGCGGTCGTGGCGCGCGAGGGGCTGGAGTTCGGGGTGCTGAGCCGGGAGGTGGCGATCGGCGGGCAGCTGCTGACGCTGCGCGGGCTCAAGGGCGTCTACGACGAGGTCTACCTTCCGCTGTACGGCGCCCACCAGGCCAGCAACGCCGTCTGCGCGCTGGCCGCCGTCGAGGCGCTGACCGGCGGTGACGATCCGCTCGACGTCGAGCTCGTACGCGCCGCGTTCGCCCAGGCGTCCTCGCCGGGGCGGATGGAGGTCGTGCGGCGGACTCCGACGGTGGTGATCGACGCCGCGCACAACCCCGGCGGCATGCAGGCGTCCCTGGAGGCGCTGCACGAGGCGTTCGACTTCGCCAAGGTGATCGGCGTGGTCGGGGTCATGCACGACAAGGACGTGGACGGGCTGCTGGAGCTGCTGGAGCCGGTCCTCGACGAGATCGTCGTGACCCGCAACTCCTCGCCCAGGTCCATGACCGCCGAGGAGCTGGCGGCCCTGGCCGTGCCGCTGTTCGGCGAGGAGCGCGTCCACGTCGTCGAGCGGCTCGACGACGCCATCGACAGGGCGATCGGCATCGCCGATGCCGAGGGCGAGTTCAGCGGCACGGGCGTGGTCATCACCGGGTCCGTCGTGACGGCGGGCGACGCGAGATTGCTGCTCAAGGCGGACGGCACATGATGAACTTCGAAGTCACCCCGGGCATGCGCAGGCTCGGCGCGAGCGTGCTCGGCATGGAGGCGATCGTGGCCGGGCTGATCACGCCCGTGGCGATCAGCGTGGGCGGTGTCGAGCCGGCGCTCGCCGTGACGGTCGGCATCGGTCTGGCCGTGCTGTGCGTGATCGCCGCGGGCCTGCTCAAGCGGCCTTTCGGGTACGTGCTCGGCAGCGTCGTCCAGGTGCTCGCGATCTGCACGGGCTTCCTCGTGACGACGATGTTCTTCCTCGGCGCGATCTTCACGGCGCTGTGGATCACGGTGATTATCGTCGCTCGCCGTGTCGAGGGCGCTACTTCCCGCTAAAGTCGGCCTCTATGGCCGTCCCCCCAAGCACGCGGCCGCCGCATCAGGCGCGCCTCAGACATCCCTGGCTGCTCGACACGTTGCTCGGGCTCCTCGTCGTGGCGTCGCTGCCGCTGGCGGTCGTCGCGATCCCCAACACGCTGTCCGTCGTCGCCGGGCTGCTGCCGCCCGGCCTCGACCACGCCGGGCTCATGCGCACGCACGGGCTCGCGCTGCCCGCGCTGATGCTGGCCGTCCCGCTGGCGGGGGTGGCGCTGCGCCGCGTGCCTGCCGCTCACCTGCTGGTCGGCGGGCTGGCGCTGGTGGCGCTGTCCGACGCCGCGGGCGGGTACGCGGACACCGAGCTCGTCGTGGGCGCGGTGCGCGTGCTGCGCGGCGTCGGTGCCGGGCTCGTCCTCACGACCACGCTGGCGGCCGTGTGGGACCGCGTGCCGGTCCTGCGGGCCCTGTGGGTGGGTGTGTTCGGCCTGAGCCTGCTCGCGGCGCAGGCGTTCGCACTGTGGCCGCTGGACGAGGTGAGCAGCTGGCGGGTGACGCTGCAGCCGTACCCGATGGTGACGGGGGTCGCGCTCGGCCTGGCCGCGGTTCACCTGGTCGCGTGGATGTTGCTGGGGCGGCCAGAGACTCCCGCCCCCGATCCGCGCGAGCGCGGGCGGCTGCTGCTGGCGGCCGTGCCCGCCGCGGCCATCGCGGTCGCGGCGATCAGCACGGCGAGCGAGGGCTGGCGGGCCGTGCCGGTGATCCTGCTGGCGGTGGTGGCGGTGCTCGGGCTGCTGGCGCTGGCCTCGATCGGGGCCGCGCGCGGTCGCACGATGGCGTACACGATGGTCGCGGTCGGGGTGGTGCTGCTGCCGAGCGCGGCGCAGGTCACGCTGGTGGAGATGGGCGGTCTCGGCGGACCCGGGCTGCGCGGGCTGTGGGTGCCGTACACCGTGGCGGGGGTGCTCGCGGTGGGCGCCTCGGTGGCGGTGCGGCTGCTCACGCGGGCCGCCGGGCGCTGGCTGGCGCCCCTGGGGCTGCTGGCCATGGTGGCCGGGCTCTGCTCGGTGCGGCTCGTGGTGCCGTCGGCCGACGGGATGGTGCTGACGGTGCCGTTCAGCCTGCTCGCGGTGGGCGCGGCGGTGGCGCTGACGGCGGCGCTGCAGGAGGTGGGGGCCGGGGCGGCGGTGTTCGGGCTGTCGCTGGGCTGCACGGGTGTGCTGGCGGGGTTCCTGCTCGGTACGGGGGTGCAGATGGCCATGCTGGACGGGGTGCGGTCCGCTCAGGAGCTGGTCGACAGCTTCGTGGAGGCGTTGCACTGGTGGGCGTTGATCGGCGGCTTCCTCGTGGTGGTGATCATCGTGCTGGCGTCCGTGATGGCCCGGCGTTCCGGGACGGGCGCCGAGCCGGAGGAGCCCGTCCCGTCGGTGGAGCCTCCCTGCGCGGGCATTCCCACCGCTGCTCCGGCGGACGTGCTGCTCGTGCCGGCGCCGGACGGGGCCGACGACGAGGAGGAGGAGGGGCCGACCGGCGCGATCCCCCGGGTGGTGCTGCCCGTGGCGGCCCGAGGGGCCTTCGACAAGGGCGGGGTCGCGTCCGAGGGGCCCGCTGTGCCGCCTCAGGGGCACTCTCCCGAGGACGATGGCGCGTCTTCGTAGGCTCCGCGCAAAACGAGGGCCCGGCCGGGGACGGTAAGCTGAGGGCCCTGCTACGGCGACGCGTGGGCGCGTGCCCCGCGAAGCGTCTTCGCGGCCAGGCCGGATGCCTGCAGTCGCGACCCCACTCTGTTCGAAGGAGAACTCCAAGTGTCCGAGCGCACTCTTGTCCTGATCAAGCCCGACGGGGTTAAGCGCGGCCTCATCGGTGACGTGATCGCCCGTGTGGAGCGCAAGGGCCTCAAGGTCGTGGCGATGGACCTGCGCACCCTCGACGCCGACACCGCCAAGGCGCACTACGCCGAGCACTCCGAGCGGCCGTTCTTCGGCGAGCTCGTCGAGTTCATCACCTCGGGGCCGCTCGTCGCCATGGTGCTGGAGGGCCCGCGGGCCGTCGAGGCCTTCCGCGCGCTGGCCGGCGCCACCGACCCGGTCAAGTCGGCTCCGGGGACGATCCGCGGCGACCACGCCCTCGAGATCGGCGAGAACGTGGTGCACGGCTCCGACTCGCCCGAGTCGGCGGCCCGCGAGGTCAAGATCTTCTTCCCGGACCGGTTCTAGTCCGTCCGGGTTTTCGCGCGCGTCTCCGCGGCTCCGGCCGCGGGGGCGCGCGTTTTACTTCTGTACGGATGCCGGGGCGCGGCAGAATTTTGTCGGCGGCTTACCGTAAGGTTTCTCGCGGTTGGTTGTTGGATCGTTCCAGACTCTCAGCGGATGTTGTGGTGCAATCCGGGCAAAATTGCGGTTGAGGTAGGGGCTGGAGATTTTTGATGGGCGCGACGGCTCATTGCGCCCATCGGTGGGTACGTCACGTTACGATTCGAATTCGATCCGTAGTCATTCGCGAACGACGTTACGGAGGGCTCCGTTCCCCATGGGCAGCAAGCTCGCGTTCCTCGGCCGTGACATGGCGGTCGACCTGGGCACCGCCAACACGCTGGTCTATGTGCGTGGCCGTGGCATCGTGCTCAACGAGCCATCAGTCGTCGCGATCAACACGGCGACCGGCAAAATCGTGGCGGTCGGCATCGAGGCCAAAAGGATGATCGGCCGTACACCTGGCAACATCATCGCGGTCCGTCCGCTCAAGGACGGTGTGATCGCGGATTTCGACGTCACTGAGCGGATGTTGCGATATTTCATTCAACGAGTGCATCGACGGCGACATTTCGCCAAACCGCGCATCATCATCGCGGTGCCCAGTGGCATCACCAGCGTTGAGCAGCGGGCGGTGAAGGAGGCCGGCTACCAGGCGGGGGCCAGGAAGGTCTACATCGTCGAGGAGCCGATGGCCGCCGCCATCGGGGCCGGGCTGCCGGTGCACGAGCCGACGGGCAACATGGTGGTCGACATCGGCGGCGGCACCACCGAGGTGGCGATCATCTCGATGGGCGGCGTGGTCACGAGCCAGTCGATCAGGATCGGCGGCGACGAGCTCGACCAGGCGGTGATCGCGTTCGCCAAGAAGGAGTTCTCGTTGATGCTGGGCGAGCGCACCGCCGAGGAGATCAAGATCGCCATCGGCTCGGCCTGTCCGTTCGGCGAGGAGGCGCACGCGGAGGTCCGCGGGCGCGACCTGGTCAGTGGCCTGCCCAAGACGATCATCGTGTCCAGCGAGGAGATCAGGAAGGCCACCGAGGAGCCGGTCAACGCGATCGTCGACGCGGTAAAGACCACGCTCGACAAGTGCCCGCCCGAGCTGTCCGGCGACATCATGGACCGCGGCATCGCGCTCACCGGCGGCGGCGCCCTGCTCAAGGGGCTCGACGAGCGGGTCAAGGCCGAGACGGGCATGCCCGTCCACCTGGTCGACAACGCCCTCGACTCGGTGGCCATCGGGTCCGGCAAGTGCGCCGAGGAGTTCGAGGCCCTCCAGCAGGTTCTGGTGCCGGAGTCGCGACACTGATGCGAGATTCACGCCGTGCCCGGCTGATCCTGGGAGTGCTGCTGGCGGCGGCACTGGTCATCCTGACCATCGACCACCGCACCGGCGAGAGCTCACCGCTGCGCCCGTTGCGCGCGGCCGGGTCCTACCTGTTCGGCACGGCGGAGCAGTTCGGCGGCGGGGTGATGCGGCCCGTCAGCACGTTCGTGCACGCGATCCTGACCGCACCCGCCGCCAGGGAGCGCATCGAGGCGCTCAAGGCGGAGAACGCGAAGCTGCGCTCGGGGCTGCTGGCCGGCAAGCTCGACGCCGACCGCTCCAAGGAGCTGGAGCGGCTGGTCGGGCTGGCCGGGGCCGGGGGGTACAAGGTGGTCCCCGGCAACGTGGTCGCCAGGCGGGGGCAGCCCGGGTTCGAGGACGCGGTGCAGATCGACATCGGCACCAACGACGGGGTGCGGCCGGAGATGACCGTGCTCAACGGCGACGGGCTGGTGGGGCGGGTGCTGCACGCCTCCTCCCGTACGTCGACGGTGGTGCTGCTCAGCGATCCCGCCTCGGCCGCAGGGGCGCGGCTGGAAGGCGGCAAGGAGATCGGCGTCGTGCACGGGGTGGGGGAGCACGGGCGACTCGTGCAGTTCCGGCTGCTCGACTCCACGGCGGCGATGAGCAGGGGCGGGCGGATCGTCAGCTTCGGCTCGCAACATGCGCGGCCGTACGTGCCGGGGGTGCCGATCGGGGTCATCGAACGGGTGGAGTCCACTCCCGGGGAGCTGACGCGCATCGCGTACGCGCGGCCGTACGCGGACCTGACGGCCCTCGACGTGGTCGGCGTGGTGGTGGAGGCGCCGAAGCGGGACCCGCGTGACGCGGTGCTGCCCTCCAAGGAGGGCTCGCGGTGAGGGGAGGGCGTTGGCGCAGGGGCGCCGGCCGGGCGGTGAGACGCGCAGGAGGTTGCCGGGCGGTGAGACGCGCGGGCGCTTGCGAGGCGGGGAGCTGCGCGGGTGCCTGCGGGACGGGGAGATGCGCGGGCGCCTGCCGGGCGGTGTTGGTGGCGCGGTGCGGGTGCGGGCGCGGGGCTGGTGGGCGTGGAGTGGTCGTGGTGATCGGCGGGGCGGGGATGGGGTCGGCGTACGGGGAGGGAGCGCGGTGATCGGGGGTGTTTCCGTGGTGCTGGCGTTGCTGGCGCAGGTGATGCTCGTCAACCGGATGCCGCTGCCCGCCGGCGGAGCGCCCGATCTGGTGCTGCTGGCCGTCATCGGGGCCGCGCTGGTCAGAGGGCCCGCGCCGGGGGCGGTGCTCGGGTTCTTCGCCGGGCTGCTGGTCGACGTGATGCCGCCGACCGCTCACCTCATGGGCCAGTACGCGTTCGTGCTCGCCCTGGTCGGCTACGTCGCCGGGCGCGGCGCGGGCGGGCCCGTGACGACCGTCGTGCTCTGCGTGCTGATGGCGCCGCTGCTGGCGGCGGCCGTGGGCGGGCTGATCTCCGATCCGCGGGTGACGATGTCCACGCTGACCGAGCAGGTGCCGGTCACGATCGTCTACACCCTGCTGGTCTCGCCGATCGTGATCTGGCTGACCACCAGAAAGAGATTCGCGACATGACCAGAATGCGGGCCCGGCTGCTGGTGTTGCACGTCCTGGTGCTGACGCTGCTCGTCGTGCTGGCCGTGCGCTTGTGGCAGGTGCAGGTGGTGCGCGGGCAGGAGTTCGTGACGCGGGCGACGGAGACCAGGACGCGGGCGGTGATCGTGCCGGCGGTGCGCGGGCAGATCCTCGACTCCTCGGGCCGGCCGCTGGTCCGCAACAAGACCGCGCTGGTCGTCTCCGTGGACAGGACCCGCCTGTCGAGGATGAAGGACGGCGGCGTCAAGGTGCTGCGCAAGCTCTCGGCGGTGCTCGGGCGGCCGGTGTCGGACCTGCAGCAGCGCATCACGCCGTGCGGGCCCGGCGTGGGCAAGCCGTGCTGGACCGGCTCGCCGTACCAGCCGGTGCCGCTGGACGAGAAGGTCGACACTCGCGAGGCGCTGCAGATCCTGGAGCGGCAGGAGGAGTTTCCGGGCGTGACGGCGGAGATCCACTCCGTGCGGCAGTATCCCGGTGGCAGGGCCGGGGCGCAGATGCTCGGCTACCTGCAGCCGGTCACCGAGGCCGAGCTCGAGAAGCGGGAGGGGCTCAAGGCCAGCTTCTCGGGGGTGGACCTGGCCGGGCGTGACGGGCTCGAGTACGTCTACGACGAGGCGCTGCGGGGCAAGTCCGGGCTGCGCAGGGTGCAGGTAGACCGGATGGGCAAGGCGCTCGGCGTCGAGGAGCAGATCACCCCGGTTCCCGGCGACCACCTGGTGACCAGCATCGACTCCCGCGTGCAGGCGGTGACCGAGAAGGCGCTCGACAAGGCGATGAAGTCGGCTCCGTCGGCCGACGGCGGCGCCGCGGTGGTGCTCGACGCGCGTACGGGGCGGGTCGTGGCGCTGGCCAGCGCGCCCGGGTACGACCCGGAGATCTGGGCGGGAGGGATCTCGGCGCGTGGCTACCAGTGGCTGCTGTCGGAGAAGTCCGGCAAGCCGCTCGTGTCGCGGGCGATCAACGGGCAGTTCGCTCCGGGTTCGACGTTCAAGATCTCGTCGGTGGCGTCCATGCTGCGCGCGGGATACCCGCTCAACGGCCACTACTCCTGCCCGGGCTCGGTCGCGGTGGGCGGCCGGGCCTTCAACAACTTCCGCGGCATCCCCCTGGGCACCCTCACCCTGCATACGGCGCTGGTCAAGTCGTGCGACACGATCTTCTACCGGGCGGCGTACGAGCAGTATCTGAAGGACGGCGGGCGCTTCCCGAAGCGGAAGCCCAAGGAGGTGTTCGCCAACATCGCGCGGGCGTTCGGGTTCGGCAGCCCGACCGGGGTGGACCTGCCGGGCGAGTCCGGGGGCCGCATCCCCGACCGCGCCTGGAAGAAGGACCTGTGGCAGAAGACCAGCGCGATCAACTGCGAGCGGTCGCGCAAGGGCTATCCGGAGGAGAAGGACAGGGCGCGGGCCGAGTTCCTGAAGCGGCTGGCGCTGGAGAACTGCACCGAGGGGTTCCTGCTGCGGCCGGGCGACTCGGCCAACTTCTCCATCGGGCAGGGCGACGTGCTGGTCACGCCGATGCAGCTGGCCAGGGCGTACGCGGCGCTGGTGAGCGACGGCAAGGTGCGCAGCCCGCGCATCGGGTGGGCGCAGGTGCGGCCCGACGGCAAGGTGGTCAGGACCATCCCCGTGCCGGTGGTGGGCAAGCTGCCGCTCAGCGAGAAGGAGCGCCTGTACATCAAGCACGCGCTGAGCCAGGTGGCCGCCGACGGAACGGCGGCGGGGGCCTTCGCCGGGTTCCCGATGAACAAGGTGCGGGTGGGCGGCAAGACGGGCACCGCCGAGGTCTGGGGGAAGCAGGACACCTCGTGGTTCGCGTCGTTCGCGCCGACGAAGAACCCGCAGTACGTGGTGGTCGCGATGGTCTCGCAGGGCGGGATGGGCGCGCAGACGGCGGCGCCGGCCGTACGGGAGATCTATGAGGGGATCTACGGCATCAAGCGCAAGCCCGCCGTGCCCAACGGCGGGCGGCTGACCACGCGGCTGCCGCGCTTCGCCCCGGACGGAACGGTGATCCGGGGATGAACAGGCGTACGGGAGGGCGGGGGTGATGGCGCGGACAGCGGCCGTGCGGCGGCCCTCGTTGCTGCGGCGGATCACCGCCGAGAACTCCACCGTGCGCAGGCTCGACGGGCTGATGCTGGTCGCGGTGGCCGGGCTGTGCGTGATCGGCACGCTGCTGGTGTGGTCGTCCACCAGGACGTGGGCGCCCGGCTCGACGGGGCTGGTGAAGAAGCACCTGCTCAACGAGACGATCGGCGTGGTGCTGTGCGGGATCGTGGCGATGGTGGACCATCGGGCGATGCGGGCGTACGCGCCGCTGGTGTTCCTGCTGTCGCTGGTCGGGCTGGGGCTGGTGATCACGCCGCTGGGGGCGACGATCAACGGGTCGCACTCGTGGATCCTGCTCGGTGGCGGGTTCGCGGTGCAGCCGTCGGAGTTCGCCAAGGTCGGGCTGCTGCTCATCATCGCGATGTTGCTGGCCCAGCCGGCCGAGGGCACCGATCGGCCGCGCGGGCTGGACGTGGCGCTGGCGCTCGTCGCCTCGGGCATCACGATGGGGCTGGTGATGCTCCAGCCGGACCTGGGCACCGCGATGGTGCTCGCGGTGATCACGGCGGCCGGGCTGATCATCGCGGGCATGCGCAAGCGGTGGATCGGGGCGCTCACGCTGGTCGCGGGGGCCGGGATGTTCTCGGTGTTCTACTTCCAGATGCTGGAGCCGTACCAGGTGGCGCGGTTCACGGCGTTCGTCGACCCGAGCGTGGACCCGCGCGGGGTGGGTTACAACAGCACGCAGTCGATGATCGCGATCGGCTCGGGGCAGCTCCTGGGCAAGGGGCTGCTCGGCGGCGGGCAGACGACCGGGCGGTTCGTGCCGGAGCAGCACACCGACTTCATCTTCACCGTGGCGGGGGAGGAGTTCGGGTTCCTCGGGTCGGTCACCGTGGTGCTGCTGCTCGGGGTGGTGCTGCTGCGCGGGCTGAAGATCGCCAGGCAGTGCGAGGACCGGTTCGGGACGCTGGTCGCGGGCACGATCGTGTGCTGGTTCGCCTTCCAGACGTTCATCAACGTGGGCATGACGATCGGGATCATGCCGATCACGGGGTTGCCGCTGCCGTTCGTGTCGTACGGCGGCACCGCCACGTTCGCCAATCTCATTGCGATTGGGCTTCTGCAGGCCATCAGAGTGCGAAGACAGTCGTTTAATTAGGGGTATGTTCCTGGCATATTGCGATGAGTGCGGCGAACGCTTCCTGCTGCCCGCGAATCACGTCGTCGCCGTGCACAATCTGGACAGCGGGGTCATCGCCGTCGAGCTGACCTGCTACGAAGGGCACCACATCCTGGTGCTCAGTGGAAACGACATCGACATCCCCGGACCTGCCACCGTCTGAGCGCCGCTACCCTTGACGGTATGCCTGTCGAGTCGATATTCCACCGCCTGGAAGCGCTGCTGCCCAAGGTGCAGAAGCCCATCCAGTATGTCGGGGGTGAGCTCAACTCGACCGTCAAGGACTGGGACTCGGCGGACGTGCGGTGGGCGCTGATGTACCCGGACGCCTACGAGGTCGGGCTGCCCAACCAGGGCGTGGCCATCCTCTACGAGATTCTCAACGAGCTTCCGGGCACGCTGGCCGAGCGTACGTACGCGGTCTGGCCCGATCTCGAGGAGCTCATGCGGGCCGAAGGCGTCCCGCAGTTCACCGTGGACGCGCACCGGCCGGTGCGCGCCTTCGACGTGCTCGGCGTGTCGTTCTCGACCGAGCTCGGCTACACCAACCTGCTGACGGCGCTCGATCTGGCCGGCATCCCGCTGCTGGCCGCCGACCGCGGCGAGGACGACCCGATCGTGCTCGCCGGCGGCCACGCGGCCTTCAACCCGGAGCCGATCGCCGACTTCCTCGACGCGGCCGTGCTCGGCGACGGGGAGCAGATCTCCATCGCCATCTCCGAGGTCATCCGCGAATGGAAGGGCGAGGGCAGCCCCGGCGGTCGTGACGAGCTGCTGATGCGGCTCGCCGAGTCCGGCGGGGTCTACGTGCCCAGGTTCTACGACGTCGAGTACCACCCCGACGGCCGCATCAAGCGGGTCGCGCCCAACCGGGCCGACGTGCCGTGGCGGGTGCACAAGCACACCGTGATGGATCTCGACGAGTGGCCCTATCCGAAGAAACCGCTGGTGCCGCTGGCCGAGACGGTGCACGAGCGGTTCAGCGTGGAGATCTTCCGCGGCTGCACGCGCGGCTGCCGCTTCTGCCAGGCCGGCATGATCACGCGCCCGGTGCGCGAGCGTTCCATCACCACGATCGGCGCGATGGTGGAGAACGGCATCAAGGAGTCCGGCTTCAACGAGGTCGGCCTGCTGTCGCTGTCGTCCGCCGACCACTCCGAGATCGGCGAGGTCGCCAAGGGCCTGGCCGACCGGTACGAAGGCACCAACACCTCGCTGTCGCTGCCCTCGACCCGGGTCGACGCGTTCAACATCGACCTGGCCAACGAGTTCTCCAGGAACGGCAGGCGCTCGGGCCTGACGTTCGCGCCCGAGGGCGGCTCGGAGCGCATGCGCAAGGTGATCAACAAGATGGTCACCGAGGAAGACCTGATCCGCACCGTCACCACGGCGTATTCGCAGGGGTGGCGCCAGGTCAAGCTCTACTTCATGTGCGGGCTGCCCACCGAGCAGGACGAGGACGTGCTCGGCATCGCCGACCTGGCCAAGAAGGTCATCCAGGCGGGCCGCGAGGCGACCGGCAGCCGCGACATCCGCTGCACGGTCTCCATCGGCGGTTTCGTGCCCAAGCCGCACACGCCGTTCCAGTGGGCCGGCCAGGCCGACCACGAGACGGTCGACCGGCGGCTCAAGCAGCTGCGCGACTCGCTCAGAGGCGACAAGAACTACGGCCGCGCCATCGGTTTCCGCTACCACGACGGCAAGCCGTCCATCGTGGAGGGGCTGCTGTCGCGGGGCGACCGCAGGGTCGGCGCCGTCATCAGAGCCGTCTGGGAGGACGGCGGCCGGTTCGACGGGTGGAGCGAGCACTTCTCCTACGAGCGCTGGATGGCCGCCGCCGAGAAGGCGGGCGTCGACGTCGACTGGTACACCACCCGCGAGCGGGAGGAGAACGAGGTCCTGCCGTGGGACCACCTCGACGCCGGGCTCGACCGCGAATGGCTGTGGCAGGACTGGCAGGAGGCCGTCTCCGGCGGTGAGGTCGAAGACTGCCGCTGGACTCCGTGCTACGACTGCGGGGTCTGCCCGACCATGGGCACCGAAATTCAGATCGGCCCCACGGGGCGGAAACTCCTTCCTCTTACGGTGGTCTAGCGCGCTCAGTGGGCGAGCCGTGTCACGGCGTACACGTTCATCCGCCGCAGCGGCTTATCCTGAGACGAAGGAACTCTTACAAGGGAAGGACGACAAGCTCTGAAACCTGTTCCCGAAGGGCCTCCGCCCGCGCCCACGGTGCAGCGCCTGCGTGTGCGTTACGCCAAGCGCGGCCGCCTGCGCTTCACCAGCCACCGCGACATCTCGCGGGCCGTCGAGAGGGCGGTCCGCCGTGCCGGCATTCCGGTGGCCTACAGCGCGGGCTTCTCGCCCCACCCGAAGATCTCCTACGCGGGCGCGGCGCCGACCGGCGTCGCCAGCGAAGCCGAATACCTCGAGATCGGTGTTACCACGCCGTGCGACCCCGCCCAGGTCAGACAGAGCCTGGACGAGTCGTTGCCCTCCGGGCTCGATGTGCTCGACGTCGTGGAGGCGGGGCAGGGTGGGCTGGCTGACCGCTTGGAGGTCTCCGACTGGGAGGTGCGGCTGCCGGGTGCCGATCGCGAGCTCGCCGAGGTGGCGGTGGAGAAGTTCCTCGCGGAAGGCACCGTGGAAGTCGAGCGCCTGACCAAGAAGGGTCCCCGCCGCTTCGACGCGCGGCAGGCCGTCCTGGGGCTCAGGGTTTCCGAGGGAGCAGACAGAATCGCAGCTCAGGTGCAGGGAGAGCCGTGTGTCATACTGCGCATGGTTGTTCGGCACATGACGCCTGCCGTTCGACCCGACGATGTGCTCACAGGGCTGCGCCTTGTGGCCGACTTCGCGCCGCCGGTTCCCCCCGAGGTGACCAGGCTGGCGCAGGGGCCGCTCGACGCGAGTACCGGTGCACTTGCCGATCCGCTCGACCTTGACCGCGACACCACGCGCGGCGGCGAGGCGGGACCGGCGGGTGAGCACGTCGCCGGTTAAGGATGTGCCCGGCATGAGCCGAGCACGACCGCTGACAGGACTTGGCGCCGGCGCGCTCTCCATGGGAGCGCCGGCGGACAACGAGACACGAGAGCTCCTGCGCGGCGCGGCGACGCGCCCGGGAGCTGACGGGAGAGCGCCCGCATGCTCGACAACGAGCCCAACGCCGGGGCCACTGGCCCTGACGGGGAGACAATTGAACAGCCCGAGGTGACCAGTCGTCGCCGCTCCGCCAGCCGCCCCGCGGGTCCTCCGCCGGAGCTGCCCGAGGAGCCGGCCTCCGCCCCGGTCACAGTCGCCGCCGCGCAGGCCGCGCCGTCCGTGGCCGATGTGCAGGCGGTGCAGCGCACCGCCGCGCAGCGGGCCGCCGGGGAGCCGGCGCCTGAGCTGCTCGCGGAGAGGGCTGCGGCCGGTACGGCCGAGGCCGGAGAGGTGAGCCCTGTGGAGGGCGCCGTGGCTGAGGCTGTCGCCGAGGCCGTGGACGAGAAGCCGAAGAGGGCCACGAGGACACGGTCGACCGCGACGACCACGCGGCGACGTACGACGAAGAAGGCCGCTGAGGCCGAGGCGGAAGCCGCGGTGGCGGCTCCGGAAGCCGAGGCTGCCGGGGAGGCCGCCGCGGAGGCGCCCGTGAAGCGGCGCAGGACGCGTAAGAAGGCCGAGGCCGAAGAGGCCGCGGCGCCGGCGGCCGGTGCCGAGGCGTGGTCCGTGGAGGACTCCGCCGCGCGGGCCGGGGGTGTCGAGGCCGGTGCCGCCGAGGGGGCCGAAGTGGTCGCGCCCTCCGGTGGTGGTGAGGTCGTGGCGCCGTTCGGTGACGAGGCGGCGGTCGCGGGTGCCGGTGGACAGGCGCCTGAGGGCGTTGCCGGGCCTGCGGCCGGCGAGGCTGCCGCTGCAGGGACGGCGAGACGCCGTACGCGTAAGGCGACGACGGCGAAGGCCGGTAAGGCCGGGGCTGTCGCGGCGGGCGCCGGCGAGGCCGAAGGCGCTGCGGTGACCGGGGGCGAGCCTGGCGGTACTGCGGTGACCGCGGGCGAGGCCGGCGGTGCTGCGGCGGGTGCCGGTGAGGGCCTGGCCGATGCCGGCGTGACCGGTGGCGAGGCTACGGGCGTCGAGGCGGCGGCCGGTAAGGGCCGCGCCGCGGGCGCCCGAAGGGGCCGTGCCGCGGCTGGCGCAGGCACAGCGCGCGCTGGTGCCGACGAGGGCGCTGCGGCTGCTGGTGCAGGCACTGCGGGTGCTGGTGCCGGCGAGGGTGCCGCGGCTGCTGGTGCCAGTGAGGCGGATGAGGACATTCTGGAGATCCTGCCCGAGGACGAGCCGCTCGACGACGAGCCCGCGGGTGAGGACCTCGACGAGGACAACGTGCGGCCGAGCCTGCTCGCCGACCCCTTCGGGCTGACGGCGCGCAGGGACGTCGAGCCGGGCGGCGCCGCGTTCCAGCGGCCCGCGGCCATCTTCGCGCCGCTGTTCCAGGCGCCCGACCCCAGCCAGGCCAAGCCGGTCGTGCAGCGCAAGGCCGAGCCGCAGCCCGCTCCCGAGCCCGAGGAGGCCGAGGAGCCGGTCGACGAGAGCGTGACCGAGGACGAGACCGACCTCGACACCTCCGACGAGCAGGAGGAGGAGGGCGGCGGCCGCCGCAGGCGCCGGCGCAGGGGCGGCAGGGGCCGCGGCAAGACGCGCGAGCGCGACGAGGCCGAGGACGGCGAGGAGTCCGAGGAGGAGGGCGACGAGGAGCAGGCGGAGGAGGCCCAGGAAGAGGAGTCCTCCACGTCGCGGCGTCGCCGCCGTCGCCGCCGCCGGGGTGCCGACGAGGGCGCCGAGCCGGCCAGCGACGACCCGCCGAACACCGTGGTGCGCATCCGCGCGCCGCGCTCCGGCCGTACGGGGGCGCTCGAGACCGCCACCGACGGCGTGCAGAGCGTGCGCGGCTCCACCCGGCTGGAGGCCAAGAAGCAGCGCCGCCGCGAGGGGCGCGAGCTCGGCCGCCGGCGCCCGCCGATCATCACCGAGTCGGAGTTCCTGGCCCGCCGCGAGTCCGTGGACCGGATGATGGTGGTGCGCCGCCAGGGCGACCGTACGCAGATCGCGGTGCTGGAGGACGGCGTGCTCGTCGAGCACTACGTCAACCGCGAGGCCAGCCAGTCGTACGTCGGCAACGTCTACCTCGGCAAGGTGCAGAACGTGCTGCCCTCGATGGAGGCGGCGTTCGTGGACATCGGCAAGGGCAGGAATGCTGTCCTGTACGCCGGTGAGGTGAACTTCGACACCGCCGGGCTGGAGGGCCAGCCGAAGCGGATCGAGTCGGCGCTGAAGTCGGGCCAGTCGGTGCTCGTGCAGGTCACGAAGGACCCGATCGGGCACAAGGGCGCCCGCCTGACGTCGCAGATCAGCCTTCCCGGGCGTTACCTCGTGTACGTCCCCGACGGGTCGATGACCGGCATCAGCCGCAAGCTGCCCGACAAGGAGCGCACGCGGCTCAAGAGCATCCTGAAGAAGGTCATGCCGGAGAACGCCGGTGTGATCGTGCGTACCGCGGCCGAGGGCGCCTCCGAGGAGGAGCTGGCCCGCGACGTGGCCAGGCTGTCGGCGCAGTGGGAGAGCATCCAGAAGAAGGCCAAGTCGGCCAGCCCGCCGGAGCTGCTGTCCGCCGAGCCCGACCTGACCATCAGGGTCGTGCGTGACGTCTTCAACGAGGACTTCACGAACCTGGTCGTCCAGGGCGACGAGGCGTGGGACACGGTGGACGACTACGTCAAGTACGTCGCTCCGCACCTGGCCGAGCGCCTGTCGAAGTGGGACGACGGCGAGCACGGCGACGTGTTCGAGTCGTACCGGATCGACGAGCAGCTCTCCAAGGCGATGGAGCGCAAGGTGTGGCTGCCGAGCGGCGGCTCGCTGGTGATCGACCGTACCGAGGCGATGACCGTCGTGGACGTCAACACCGGCAAGTTCACCGGCCAGGGCGGCAACCTGGAGGAGACCGTCACCAGGAACAACCTGGAGGCGGCGGAGGAGATCGTCCGGCAGCTCAGGCTGCGCGACATCGGCGGCATCATCGTGATCGACTTCATCGACATGGTGCTGGAGTCGAACCGCGACCTGGTGCTGCGGCGGCTGCTGGAGTGCCTGGCGCGCGACAGGACGAAGCACCAGGTGGCCGAGGTCACCTCGCTGGGGCTGGTCCAGATGACGCGTAAGCGGGTCGGTCAGGGCCTGCTGGAGGCGTTCTCGACGCCGTGCGAGTGCTGCAACGGGCGCGGCCTGCTGGTCTCCACGGAGCCGGTGGAGAGCAAGCCGGAGCCGCGCGGCACGCAGGGCAAGATGGCGGTCGAGAAGGCGGTTCAGGACAAGGTTTCCGCGGCCAAGGACTCCTCCAGCCGTGATACCGTGACCGGTGCGCTTGATGACGTCCCGGCCGAGGACGACCAGGCCAGCCAGACTTCCGGCAGAGGGCGGCGACGCTCCCGCCGAGCCAAGTCGGCCGAGTAGCCACTCGGCGGACTTCCGACGATCCGTCCGGTTCGCCTAGGGGGCCGTTAATCCGGTACCCTGGTGAACCGGTGCGTCAGGTGACGTGCCCTGTTGGCGCGCTTACTCGGTTCGTCGGTTTGAGACAGGCCGAATGACAGGCGCAGCATTCGGCGGCCGCCTCTTCGTGAGGCGGCCGATGTTCGAGACAACAGTGAGTCAGTAGAAGGGTTCCGCGGTGTACGCGATCGTTCGTTGCGGCGGCAGGCAGCAGAAGGTCTCCGTCGGTGACGTCCTCGAGGTGGACAAGGTCGCCGGCGAGGTCGGCTCTTCGGTTTCGCTGCCGACGGTGCTCGTCGTCAACGACGGCGATGTGACCACGGAGGCGGGCAAGTTCACGGTCAACGCCGAGATCCTCGGTGAGACCAAGGGCCCGAAGATCCGCATCCTCAAGTACAAGAACAAGACCGGTTACAAGAAGCGCCAGGGTCACCGCCAGCGGTACACCCAGGTGAAGATCACCGGTATCGAGCAGGCCTGAACGGGAGTTTGAGAGATGGCACACAAGAAGGGCGCGTCGTCCACCCGGAACGGTCGTGACTCCAACGCCCAGCGTCTGGGCGTCAAGCGCTTCGGTGGCCAGCTGGTCAACGCGGGCGAGATCATCGTCCGTCAGCGTGGCACCCACTTCCACCCCGGCGACAACGTCGGCCGTGGTGGCGATGACACGCTGTTCGCGCTGGCCGCAGGTCACGTGCAGTTCGGTGTCAAGCGCGGCCGCCGGGCCGTGAGCATCGTTCCCGTCGCGGAGTAGGGTTTCCTGCTTCTCCGACCTTCGGGTTTGTTGCTTCAGGGGTGGATCGACTCGATCGGGTGTCGATCCACCCCTTGGCGTTTCCAGGGCTTTCACGGCCCTGGGGCTGGAAATGAGATGCCCCCTGGCGGGGTGATGGAGGAATACGGGGATGCCGGACTTCGTGGACCAGGTGGTCCTTCACATCAGGGCCGGTGACGGGGGGAACGGGTGCGCCTCCATCCACCGGGAGAAGTTCAAGCCGCTCGGCGGCCCCGACGGGGGCAACGGGGGGCGGGGCGGCGACGTGATCCTCGAGGTCGACCCCAACACCGCCACCCTGCTCGACTACCACCGCCGCCCGCACCGCGCGGCGGAGAACGGCAAGCAGGGCCAGGGCTCCAACCGTGACGGCGCCAACGGCGAGGACGTGATCCTGCCGGTGCCGAACGGGACCGTGGTGAAGGACGCCGCCACCGGTGAGGTGCTGGTCGACCTCGTGGGCGCCGGTACGCGGTACGTGATCGCCGAGGGCGGTCACGGTGGGCTCGGCAACGCCGCGCTGGCCAGCACCAAGCGCAAGGCGCCGGGCTTCGCGCTGCTCGGCGAGCCGGGCGACGGCCTCGACGTGCTCCTGGAGCTGAAGAGCGTCGCCGACGTGGCGCTGGTCGGCTTCCCGAGCGCCGGCAAGAGCTCGCTGATCGCGGCGCTGAGCGCGGCCAAGCCGAAGATCGCGGACTACCCGTTCACCACCCTGATCCCGAACCTGGGCGTGGTGACCGCGGGGGAGAACGTGTTCACCGTCGCCGACGTGCCCGGGCTGATCCCCGGGGCTTCGCAGGGCAAGGGGCTCGGCCACGAGTTCCTGCGGCACGTCGAGCGGTGCGACATGCTCGTGCACGTCATCGACTGCGCCACCATGGAGCCGGGGCGCGACCCGATCACGGACTACGAGGTGATCGAGGCCGAGCTGCGGGCGTACGGGAAGCTCGAGGACCGGCCGCGGATGATCGTGCTGAACAAGGCCGACGTGCCCGACGCGCGGGAGCTGGCCGAGATGGTCAGGCCCGAGTTCGAGGCCAAGGGGCTGCAGGTGTTCACGATCTCCGCCGCCACGCACGACGGGCTGCGGGAGCTGACGTACGCGATGGGCGAGTGGGTCGCGGCGGCCAGGGCCAACAAGCCGGTCGAGGAGCCGACGCGGCTGGTGATCCGGCCCAAGCAGCTCGGGGAGGCCGGGTTCAGGGTGCGGCGGGTCAACGACAACCTGTTCCAGATCACCGGTGAGAAGCCGGAGCGGTGGATCAGGCAGACCGACTTCAGCAACGACGAGGCCGTGGGGTATCTGGCCGACCGGCTGGAGCGGCTGGGGGTCGAGGTGGAGCTGGCCAAGGCGGGTGCCAAGGCCGGGGCCGAGGTGGTCATCGGGCCCATGGAGGGCGGTTACGTCTTCGACTGGCAGCCGACGCTGAACGCCGAGTCGGCGCGGCAGGGGCCGCGCGGCAGCGACATGCGCCTCGGGTAGCACCCGGTCCGTCTACGAAGGGGTGACGGCGCGCGTGGTTTCTTTCGCGCGCGCCTCGCGGGGTGGGGTCAGGTGCGGAGGGTTGCTTCCGCGCCGCCGTCCGCGTACAGGATCTGGCCGGTCATGAACGAGTTGGCGGCGCCGACCGTCCAGGCGAGCAGGGACGCGATCGCGTCGACCGGGCCGGGGAAGCCCAGGGGCTGGGGCATGGCGGCGGCCACGAGGGCGCGGGCCGCGGGGTCGTCCAGGAACGTCGTACGAGCCGTCAGCGTGTCCACCACGCCCGGCGCCACCGCGTTGAGCGGGATGCCGGATCCGGCCCAGGACAGGGCGGCGCGGCGCAGCCACCGGTTGAGGGCGAGCTTGCTCGACGGGTAGACGGCGCGCCCCCGCCCGGACTCGGCGAGCGCGCGGGCGGCCGCGGCGGCGGCGTTCTCGTCCATGGTCAGGCAGGACTCCACGAGGCTCTCGTCGGCCGCCACGATGGCGCTCAGCGAGGAGACGGCGACCGCCCTGGGCTGCGGGGACGCGGCAAGGAGCGGCCGCAGGCCCTCCAGGGTGGCGATCGTGCCGAAGAAGTTGAGCCGTACGGTCAGCTCGGACGGCAGCGCGAGCCCGGCGACGGCGACGACCCCGTCGATCCTGCCGCCGGAGGCCGCCGTGACCCCCGACACGAGGCTGTCGCGGCCCTGCGGGGTGGTCAGGTCGGCCAGCACGTCCGCGTCGCGCACGTCGCAGCGGATCACCTTCGCTCCCGACGAGGCGAGGTGGGCGGCGGTGGCCGCGCCGATGCCGGAGGCGGCGCCGGTGACGGCATAGGTACGAGTTTCCACGAGCGAAAAATTACATTCGTTGTAGTAATGCAGTCAATGCAGCCAATGGATCAATTCGGTAGCGAGGGCCCTACGGCGAGCCGATAGGCTGCCTTACGTGCGGGAACAGATCAGCGCAGCGTCGAAGGTGGTCGTCAAGGTCGGCTCCTCCTCGCTCACCACCCCCCAGGGCATGATCGACGTGGACCGGGTGGACGCCCTGGTGGACGTGCTGGCGGCCAGGCGCCGCACCGGCACGCAGATCGTCCTGGTGTCCTCCGGAGCGATCGCGGCGGGCCTGGGCCCGCTCGGGCTGAGCGCGCGACCGCGCGACCTGGCCACCCAGCAGGCCGCCGCGTCCGTCGGGCAGGGCGTGCTGGTGGCCCGCTACACCTCCTCCTTCGCCCGCTACGCGCTGCGTGTGGGCCAGGTGCTGCTGACCGCCGACGACATGATGCGGCGCGCGCACCACGCCAACGCCCAGCGCACCCTGGCCAGGCTGCTGGAGCTGGGCATCGTGCCCATCGTCAACGAGAACGACACGGTGGCCACCGACGAGATCCGCTTCGGCGACAACGACCGCCTCGCGGCGCTGGTCGCCCATCTGATCCACGCCGACGCGCTGGTGCTGCTGTCGGACGTGGACGCGCTCTACGACGGCCCGCCCAGCCGCAGCGGCTCGCGCAGGCTGGCCGAGATCCGCGGGCCTGAAGACCTGGTCGGGGTCGAGCTGGGCAAGAACGGCGCGGCCGTCGGCACCGGCGGCATGATCACCAAGGTACAGGCGGCCAGGATCGCCACCGGGGCGGGCGTGCCCGTGGTGCTCACAGCGGCCGCTCACGCGGCCCAGGCGCTCGCCGGAGCCGACGTCGGTACCTACTTCCACCCCGGGGGCCGCCATCCCGGCACGCGCCTGCTGTGGCTCGCGCACGCCACCACCGGGCGCGGCCGCCTCCACCTCGACCAGGGCGCCGTCGAGGCCATCGTGGGGCGCCGCAAGTCGCTGCTGCCGGCCGGGGTGACGGCGGTGGAGGGCGAGTTCGCGGCGGGCGATCCGGTGGACCTGTGCGGCCCTCAGGGGCTCGTGGTGGCCCGCGGCCTGGTCAACTTCGACGCGACCGAGATCCCCGGGCTGCTCGGCCGCTCCACCAGGGAGCTGGCGAGCACGCTCGGTCCGGAATATGAACGCGAGCTGATTCACCGCGACGACATGGTCATACTGGAAGCCCACAACTAGACCAGCCCCGGCAAGGAGCGCGTGATGTCCGAAGAGTTCCTGAAGGTCGCCCGTGCGGCACGAGAGGCCGCCGCCGAGCTGGCCCCGCTGCCGCGGGCGCCCAAGGACCGGGCGCTGCGCACGATCGCCGACGCCCTGGTCGCGCACGCCGCCGAGATCGTCGCGGCCAACGGCGAGGACGTCGAGCGGGCCAGGGCCCAGGGCACCTCCGAGGCCATGATCGACCGGCTGCGGCTCGACGAGGCCAGGATCGGCGCCATCGCCGAGGCCGTGCGCCAGGTGGCCGACCTGCCCGACCCGGTCGGCGAGGTCGTCCGCGGCTCCACGCTGCCCAACGGGCTGGAGCTGCGCCAGCTCAGGGTGCCGCTGGGCGTGATCGGCATCATCTACGAGGGCCGCCCGAACGTCACCGTCGACGCCGCCGCGCTCTGCCTCAAGAGCGGCAACGCGGTGCTGCTGCGCGGCTCGTCCAGCGCCTACTCCTCCAACACCGCGCTGGTGCGGATCATGCAGGACGCGCTGGCGGCCACCGAGGTGCCCGCCGGCGCCGTCCAGCTCGTGCCGGGCCAGACCCGCGACTCGGTCAAGGAGCTCATGCGGGCCCGCGGGCTGGTCGACGTGCTGATCCCGCGCGGCGGCGCATCCCTGATCAACTCGGTGGTGGAGGAGTCCACGGTGCCGGTGATCGAGACCGGCGTGGGCAACTGCCACGTGTACGTGGACGCCGAGGCCGACGTCGACCTGGCCGTGCAGATCCTGGTCAACGCCAAGGCCCAGCGGCCGTCGGTGTGCAACGCCGCCGAGACGTTCCTGGTGCACGCCGACGTGGCCGACGCGTTCGTGCCCAAGGCGCTGGCCGCGCTGGGCAAGGCGGGCGTGACCGTGCACGGCGACGAGCGGATCGCCGGCTACGGCGCCGGCGTCGTGCCCGTCACCGACGACGACTTCTACGCCGAGTACCTCTCGCTCGACATCGCCGCCGCCGTCGTCGGGTCGCTGGAGGAGGCGGTGGCGCACATCCGGCGCTACGGCTCCGGCCACACCGACGCCATCGTCACCCGGTCGCAGCCGGCCGCCCGCAGGTTCGTGGCGCTCGTCGACTCGGCGGCCGTGGCGGTCAACGCCTCGACGCGGTTCACCGACGGCGGGGAGTTCGGGTTCGGGGCGGAGATCGGCATCTCCACGCAGAAGCTGCACGCGCGCGGCCCGATGGGGCTGCCCGAGCTCACCTCCACCAAGTGGGTCTATACGGGTGAGGGGCATTTGCGCACGTCAGAGGGCACGGTGGTGTGCGGTTGACCGGCGTGTCGGCCTGACCGGCGCGGGGTGCCGCGGCTTGACTGGGGGCATGGAAATAGTCGTCGCCCTGGTCTTCTCGGCCGCGGTGCTCTTCGGCGCCGACCGGCTGCTGCTCTGGCTGGAGAGCCGCGGCCACGTCAACTGGCGCAGGAAGGGCCGCAGGCAGCTCTCGGACGAGCCCACGGCCCGGCTCGACAGCATGCTCTCCGATCACACACGCCGATAATCCTTCGGCGTGCCTCACACGGTAACTCGCGTACCGGCGCTAGGGTTGTGTCCCTTATGGGCGCGCCGGGCGGGGAGGGACGGTGAGCAAGCTCGGCAAGGTCGGGCCGTACACCCTGGTCGAGCGGCTCGGCCGGGGCGGAATGGGTGAGGTCTACCTCGCCACCACCCGCCGTGGCGAGCAGGTCGCTCTCAAGGTCCTGCGCGATCTGACCGAGGACGAGACCGCGCGCATCCGGCTGGAGCGCGAGGTCCGCGCGCTGCGCAGGGTCGAGAGCCCGTACGTCGCCAAGGTGCTCGACGCCGACCTGAACTGTGCCCGGCCGTACCTCGTCATGGAGCACATCGAGGGCGCCACGCTGCTCGACCGGGTACGCCAGAGCGGCGCTCTCGAGGTGTCCCAGCTCGTCGACATGGCCCAGGGCATCGCCGCCGCGCTCGCGATCATCCACGCGGCCGGGGTCGTGCACCGCGACGTCAAGCCCGGCAACATCATCATGGCCGGCCGCGGGCCGGTGCTGATCGACTTCGGCATCGCCCAGGTGCTCGACGCGACCCGGCTGACCATGACCGGCACGTTCCTCGGCACGCCTGGTTACACGGCGCCCGAGATCTTCGCCGACGAGCAGGTCGACTCACCCGCCGACGTGCACGCCTGGGCCGCCACGGTGGCGTTCGCGGCGACGGGCCGGCCCACGTTCGGGCGGGGCACGGCCGAGGCGCAGATGTACGCGGTGCTGAACGGCCAGGCCGACCTCAAGGGCGTGCCCGTGGAGCTGCTGCCGCTGGTGCGCGCCGCGCTCAACAGGGAGCCGGGCAAGCGGCCCACGGCGGCACTGCTGGCCGATCGCCTGTCCAGGCTCGCCAGGGCGACCAACGCGGCCACCAACGCGGCCACCGGCACGGCCACCGGCACGGCTGAGAGCGAGCAGGCGGCGGCCGGTGGGCGCGCCGGTGACGTGGCCGAGGAGGCTCCCAAGGGCACGGCGGCGCGCGGCCGTACGACTGAGGAGTCCGGTGCGCGGGGCGAGGCCAAGGCACGCAGCAGGCCCAACGCGGTGCCCGCCGAGGGCAAGGTGCCGCCGCCGCGCGGGCGTACGGGAAACAGGCCCGTGCCCGAGGGGAGCGGGCGGAGCGGGAGCAGGTCCGCCTCCGACGGGAGCGGGCGGGCCGGAGGCAGGGCCGTCCCCGACGGGAAGGGCGCGGCGGCGGTGGCGCGCAGCCGGGCCGAGGGGAAGGTGCCCGCGCCGCGGGCCCGTACGAGCGTCGACGGGAAGACCACCGGCCCGCGGCCCAAGCTGACCGCCTCACGCCAGCGCACGGCGGCGGCCGTCAGGAGCAGGACGACGGCAAGGTCGAAGGCCGAGTCGGCCACCACCCTGCCCGCGGGCAACGGCGCGCTGCTGATGCTCGCGGTGCTGGCCGTGCCGTGCGTGGTGGCCTCGGTGATCTGGCCGATCGCCTCGATCGCGATCACGACCGCCTTCGTGGTGCTGACCAGGACACTCTGGATGAGCCACTGGATGGTCAGGAAGCGCAGCTCCCGGCGAACGCGGGTGACGCTGCGCGTGCTGCTCTTCCCGATGGCGCTGGCCGGGGCGGCGGTCACCGCCGTCGTGTGGCCTGGGGTGCCGGTGGCGGTCGCGTCGGGCGGGGCGCTGTGGGCCACCGGCGGCGGTCAGATCGACTCCGACTGGTGGCAGCAGGCCGCGCCCGTGACGGTGGCCGGGGTGGTGTTCGGGATGTTGTGCGGCGGTATCACCGGGCGCGAGATCGAGCGGATCGGGCACCGGCTGCCCGACCTGCGCAGGGAGGGGCTGCGCGCACTGGCCGTGCTGGGCGGGTTCGTCGCCCTGTGCGCGGCTGCCGTACGCGCGATCGCCCTCCTGCTGTGAGCGCTCCTGCTCTGAGCCCTCCTGCTGCGAGGAAGCGGGGCTGTACGGCCCGCCGCCGTCTCACGGCGGGCCGGCGCGGCCGATCACGTCGATCCGTCGCGTGAGGTTCAGCCCTGGCCGCCGTCGCGGCGGGAGAAGCGGTTGAAGATGCGCTCGCCCGCGTTGACCGCGCCCTCGGCCACGTCGCGCAGGACGCCGATGAACGGGTCCTGCGACTGCTGCCAGGACGCGCGGTAGGACTCCGCCGCGGCCTTGATCTCGTCGGTCACTCTGGCGTTGGGGTCGTCCTCCCGGCGGGGGTAGTCGCCGCCGAGGATGCGCTCGTACTCGCCGCTGCGCTGCCACCTGTCCAGCTCCGCCACGCGCACCACCGCGAACGGGTGGGTGGTGCCGAGGAGGTTGAGGACCTTGAGGAAGCCGTCGCGAAGGTCGCCCGCGGTGTCGTATTCCTGGTACTGCTCCAGGAACGCCTCGATGTTCATCTCGTGGGTGTAGTCGCCGCCGGCGAGCTTCATCAGCGCGCGCTTGGCCGCCTCGGGGTTCTGCCCGACGAGCAGGCCGCCGCGGTCGGAGGACAGCTCGGACTTGCGGTACCACTCCTCCAGGCCCGCGACGATCGCCCGCAGGCCGATGTAGCCGAGCGGGATCCAGGCGACGCGGGTGGCGAGGCGGGTGAGGATGTCGAGCATCGTCCGGTAGACCGCGTGCCCCGACAGGATGTGCGAGGTCTCGTGGCCGATGACGAAGCGCTGCTCCTCCTCGTTCATGAGGTTGAGCAGGCCGGTGGTCACGACGATGAACGGGTCGTCGAAGCCGATGGCCTTGGCCTGGACCTGCGGGTCCTGCTGGACGTAGATCTCGGGGATCCGGTGCAGGTCGAGGGTGTAGGCGGCGTCGCGGCCCATGTCGTAGAGGGAGCGGAACTGGGTCTCGCTCACGCGTACGGCCGACGCCAGGTACATCAGGCGCAGCCGCCGCTCACTGATGAGACCGGACATCTGCTTGAGAACCGTGTCGAACCCACTGAGCTTACGCAGAGCGACCAGGGCGGACCGGTCTGCGGGGTGTTCGTAGGCTCGGGACGAGATGCCGGGCAGTTGGACGCGGTTGCGGTCCGGGGTGGTCGTCATGCCCGGCATGCTACGTCCGCAACGGAAGTGATGCGCGGTCATCACGAAGGGGGGTCCATTCATGTTGGGGGAATGCGTCCGCGTAAGGTCCGTTTCATGATGAATGCGCCTGGTGTGCAGGGGATGAGGCGAGTGGGCGTGATGGGTGGGACGTTCGACCCCATCCACCACGGCCACCTGGTCGCGGCCAGCGAGGTGGCCCATCACTTCCAGCTCGACGAGGTCGTCTTCGTGCCGACGGGGCGGCCGTACCAGAAGTCGGAGCGGGAGGTCTCGGCGCCCGAGGACCGTTACCTGATGACGGTGATCGCGACGGCGTCCAATCCCCGCTTCTCCGTCAGCAGGGTCGACGTGGACCGCCCGGGGCCCACGTTCACGATCGACACCTTGCGCGATATCTCCGAGATTTACGGGCCTGAGGCACAGCTGTTCTTCATCACCGGCGCCGACGCGCTCGGCGCCATCCTCGACTGGCAGCAGGCCGACGAGCTGTTCGAGCTGGCGCATTTCGTCGGCTGCACGCGCCCCGGGCACACGCTGCACGACCCCGGCCTGCCCGAAGGCCGCGTGACGTTGCTGGAAATTCCCGCCCTGGCCATTTCCTCGTCCGAGTGCCGTCAGCGCGTGGCAAAGGGCGAGCCGATTTGGTATCTGGTGCCCGATGGAATCGTCCAGTACATCAACAAGCGCGGGCTGTACCACGCGGCAGGTTGACGGGACCCGCGGATACACAGGTGAGGGGTTTCGGGCTGGAAGGGTACCCTCAACATAAGGGCATGCTGCCGACACAGGAGGACAGACCCGCATCGTGACCGCATCTGACAGATCCGTCCAGCTCGTGCGCATCGCCGCGGAGGCCGCGGCCGACAAGCTGGCCGATGACATCCTCGCCTACGACGTGAGCGAACAGCTCGTCATCACCGACGCGTTCCTGCTCTGCTCCGCCACCAACGACCGCCAGGTACGCGCCATCGTCGACGAGATCGAGGAGCGGCTGCGCACCGAGGCCGGCGCCAAGCCCGTACGCCGTGAAGGCGAGCGCGAGGGCCGCTGGGTGCTGCTCGACTACATCGACATCGTCGTCCACGTCCAGCACGAGGAAGACCGCACGTTCTACGCGCTCGAACGCCTCTGGAAGGACTGCCCGGCCATCTCGCTGCCGGAGAGCGTCATGCAGGCCAACCTCCAGCGGGCCCGCGCGTGACCCCCTCCTTCCCGCGTTTCCGCGAGGCCGCCGCATGAGCCGGCGGATCGTGTGTCTGCGTCACGGGCAGACTCTGTGGAACGTCGAGCAGCGTTTTCAGGGCCACTCCGACATCCCTCTCGACGAGACCGGCGTCGCGCAGGCCGCCAGGGCGGCCTCGCTGCTGGCTTCGCTGCGGCCCACCATGATCGTCTCTTCCGACCTCATGCGGGCCAACGACACCGCCCTGGCCCTCGGGCGGCTGATCGGGCTCGACGTGGCGGTCGACAAGGACTTCCGCGAGCGCGGTGGCGGGCAGTGGGAAGGGCTCACCCGTGAGGAGATCGCCGCGCGCTGGCCCGACGAGTACGCCGCCTGGGAGGCGCCCGACGGCGAGCCCGTCACCGACGTGGCCGCCAGGGTGGCGACCGCGATGCGCCGGTGGGCGGCCCGCGTCGACGACGACGGGCTGGTGGTCGTGGTCTCGCACGGCGCGGCGCTGCGGCTGGGCATCTGCGAGCTGCTCGGGCTGCCCGAGCAGCTGTGGCCCGCGCTGGGCGGGCTGGGCAACTGCTCCTGGTCCGTGTTGCAGGAGGGGCGCAAGGGTTGGCGGCTGCTGGAGCACAACGCCGGCACCCTGCCCGAGCCGGTGCACAGCGACGACAAGCCCGAGGCCGAGGCCTGAGGTTCGTACGGCTCGGGGGCCGTACGGACATACATGGGGCGGCCCCGGACGAATAACCCGGCGACAGAGACCGCGGCGGCCTGGGAGGGCGGGCCGCTGACGTCGGGGAAGGTTCGTCGATGGAGATTCGGTCACTTCGCTATGCGGTCACGCTCGCCGAGGAGCTGCACTTCGGGCGGGCCGCGCAGCGGCATTTCATCGCGGCCCAGCCGTTCGGGCGGCACATCCAGCGCCTGGAGCGGGAGGTCGGGCGGCGGCTGTTCGAGCGTACGAGCCGGAGGGTCGTGCTCACGCCGGCCGGGGAGCGGCTGGTCGCGGAGGCCCGCAGGGTGCTGGCGGCGGTGGACGGGCTGGCGGAGGCCGTCCGCTCCGGCTGTGACATCTCGGCGGCGGGGGATCGCAACCTTTCCCGCTGATGATGCCCCGCCCGGTGCCGTGCTGGAGTCGAGGGCATGGGACATCAGCGGATCAGGCCGGATTCGGCCGCGCTGCAGGAGATCGTGTCCGGGGTGCACGCGTGGGTGCAGCCCGACGGCACCTGGTGGGTCAACAACGCCGGCGCGGTGACGGGCGACGACGGCACGATCGTCGTCGACACCTGCGCCACCGAGGAACGTACCCGGAGATTCCTCCGCGCGCTGGCCGCGGCCACCGGCGACTCCCCGGTCAGGGCCGCGGTGAACACGCACCAGCACGGCGACCACACCCACGGCAACTGCCTGCTGCCGGAGGAGGCCGTGATCGTGGGGCACGAGAGTGTTCGCGAGAGCGTGCTGGCCGACTTCGTCATCGACGGGTGCCCGCCGTTCTGGTCGCCGGTGCCCGACTGGGGCGGGGTGACGCGGCGGCCACCGTCGCTCGTGTTCAGCTCCGAGCTGACCTTCTACAGCGGCGGGCGGCGGATCGATCTGCTGCATCCCGGACATCCCGCGCATACCGCCGGTGACGTGGTGGCCTGGCTGCCGGAGGAACGCGTGCTGTTCACCGGCGACCTGCTTTTCCACGGGGTGACGCCGCTGGTGCTGATGGGGTCGGTCGACGGGGCCCTGCGGTCGCTGGAGTGGCTGGCCGGGTTCGGCGCCGACCACGTCGTGCCCGGGCACGGGCCGCTCGCCGACGCCGCGGCGCTGCCCGGCATCCTGGCCGATCACGAGCGTTACTACCGGTTCGTGGCCGGCACCGCGGTGGCCGGGCTCCGGCGCGGGCTGAGCCCTCTGGACGTGGCCCGCCGCGCCGACCTGCGAGACTTCGGGGGCTGGCCTGACGCGGAACGGCTCGTGCTCAACCTGCATCGCGCGTACGCCGACGCGACGCGCACCGACGTGGACCTGGTAGCGGCCTTCGGGGACGCCATGGCGTGGAATCGCGGCCCGTTCCCCACAGCCGTCTGAGGGGGGCCGCGAGGATCTCAGGGCGTCGCGTACGAGGTGAGGTCGATGGCGGAGGCGGCGCGTTCGGTCATGCGCTTGATGAGGCTCTTGCCCGGCATGTACGGCAGCAGCCGCATCATCTGGTTGCGCCGCCAGATCTGGGACTTCTTCCGGGGAACCAGGAACTTGTCGGCCCCCTGCGCCTGGCGCTGGCAGATGGTGACATAGGGCCTCATGCGGCTCTCGTACCGGCTGAAGGCGGTCTCGTGGTCGCCGGCCTCGGCCAGCTCGCCCGCCAGCACGTACGCGCCGATCAGCGCCAGGCCCGTGCCCATGCCGCCCGGCCCGGGGGCGTAACCCGCGTCGCCGAGCAGCGCCACCCGGCCGGACGAGTACGCCGACAGGACCACCTGGGCCGCGGGGGCGAAGTAGAAGTCGTCCGCCGCCCGCATCTGCGCGAGCAGGCGCGGGATCTCCCAGCCCAGCCCGTCGAACGCCTTCTCGACCAGGGCCTCCTGCTGGGCCCTGTCGTGGTGGTCGTAGGCGAGCGGGGGCGAGGCGAAGTCCAGGGCGGCTCTCGTCCGGCCGCCCGTGCTGACGATCGTGGCGCAGCTCGCGGGCTCGCTGTACATGACGCCCTCGTGGTCGAGGCCGTACGTGCCGGGGAAGGAGAAGATCGCGCCGTACATGCCCAGGTGGTGGATCCTGCCGGAGGTGTCGCCGAAGGCCAGCTCGCGGACCTTGGAGCGGAGGCCGTCCGCCCCTACGACCAGGTCGAACGTGCGGGGGGCGGATCGTTCGAAGGTGACGTGGACGCCGTCGGCGGTTTCCGTCAGTGCGGTGATGGAGTCGCCGAAGACGTACTCGGCGGGGGCGGCGTCGTGCAGGATGCGGCTCAGGGTGCCGCGCAGGATCTCCACCTCCCCGCTGAACGCCTCCGAGGGCAGGCTCGACAGGCGCCTGCCGTGCTCGTTGACGATCCTGATGTCGCCCATGTGGGTCTGGGCCTGGCGGACCGGGTCGAGGATGCCCATGCGGGACAGGACCTCCAGCTGGGGCGCGCCGCGGAAGTCGACCGCCTGGCCGCCCGGGCGGATGTCGGGGGCGCGCTCGACGATGGTGGGGTGGTTGCCGTGGCGGGCCAGCCAGTGGGCCAGGGCGGGGCCGGCTATGCCTGCGCCGGAGATGAGGATGGCGAGGTCGCGCATCGCGGTGACCTTCCGTGGGTGTTTACGGTGTACGCGCACTCTAAGGACGGGCTGGTGGCGCGGCAATATCGCTGCCTGTTGCACTAGTGCGGTCGTTCGGGATGTCTGGTAGAAATCGGACTGGTGCACTAGTGCGATCGAGGGGGTTGGTTCGGTGGATCGGGGAAGTGCGCCGTACCTCCGGATCGTGGAGGAGTTGCGGCGGCGCATCGCCGGCGGGGAGCTGGCGGCGGGTGATCGGCTGCCGTCCACGCGGCAGATCGTCCAGGAGTGGGGAGTGGCGATGGCCACCGCCAGCAAGGTGCTGAGCAGGCTCCAGGAGGAGGGGCTGGCGCGGGCCGTGCCGGGGGTGGGCACCGTGGTGGCGGGCGCGCGGACGCAGGTACAGGACCTGACCAGGCAGCGCATCGTGCGAGCGGCCGTCAGGATCGCCGACGAGGAAGGTCTCGCGGCCGTCTCCATGCGGCGGGTCGCGGCCGAGCTGGGCGTCTCCGCCATGTCCCTGTACCGGCATGTGGCGGGCAAGGACGAGCTCGTTCACCTGATGGCGGACGCGGTGTACGGGGACGATCCGCCGGCCGAACGGATCCCGCGCGGGTGGCGGGAGCAGCTGGAGCTGGCGTTGCGGCAGCAGTGGCGCATCCACCGGCGGCACTCCTGGCTGGCGCGGGCCGTCTCACTGACCCGGCCCGAGTTCGTGCCCAACGGCATGGCGCACACGGATCGGCTGCTGCGTGCGCTGGACGGGCTCGGGCTGGACGCGAACGCCATGATGCACGCCGTGATGTCGTTGCTGAGTTACGTGCGCGGGGCGGCGGTCAGCCTGGAGGTTGAGGAGCAGGCGCGTACGGAGACGGGGATCACCGAGGATGACTGGATGCTGGCGCGGGAAGGGGAACTGGAGGCGCTGTTCGCCTCCGGGGCCTATCCGACGCTCGCCAAGGTGGTGGGGGAGCCGGGGTTGGACCTGGATCTCGACTCGGTCTTCGAGTTCGGGCTGCGGCGGCAGCTCGATGGGGTGGGGGTGTTGGTGGCCAGGGTGCGGGGTGGGCGGCGCGATTAGGTGAATGGGGGCGGATGGCTATATGCTCTCGGAGCGCCGCAACGGGTGGACTCGGAGCGGTGACCAGGGGCTATAGCGCAGTTGGTAGCGCGCCTCCATGGCATGGAGGAGGTCTGGGGTTCGAATCCCCATAGCTCCACCGGACAATTCGCCCCGATCCTGGGTTTCAGGGTCGGGGCGTTTGCGTTGCGCCCGGGGAGGTGCGGCCCGGGGGCCGCATGGGGCTCAGGCCCTCTGCCTGGAGGGGCGGCGGGCCCTGCCACTCGCTCGTCAGTGGGGGGAACGTTCCGGGGGCTGGGTGAAGGAGCGTTGCCAGAGTTGCTCGCCGTCGTTGAACTGGGCGGTGGGGAGGAGGCCGGCGTTGCGGGCGACGGTGGCGGAGGCGGTGTGGGCGGGGTGGATGTGGGCCTGCACGGTGGTGACGCCCGTCGCGCGGAGCCAGATGAGCAGGGCCTTGGCGGCTTCGGAGGCGTAGCCCTGGCCTTGCCATGGTGTGCCGATCACCCAGGCGACCTCGGCTCGGCGACCCTCGTCCATGATGGTGGCCTGGACGTAGCCGATGGCCTTGGCGGCCGGTTTCCTGCGGAGGATCCAGTTGCGCCATTCCTGGGTTCCGTCAGGGGAACGGCCGGCGGCTTGGCGGATGTAGCGGGCGCGTAACTCGTCCAGGGTGGGCGGGGTGCCTCCGGTGAAGGTGTACAGGGTTTCCGCGCTGAGGACGTGGACCATCTCCTCGGCATCGGCTGCCGACAGGGGGAGGAAGAGGAGCCGATCGCTTGTCGGCTCGGGGTCGGCCATCGCTTTTCGCCTCTTCAGCTTGATCAGGGGTTGTGTCTCGATGATGCTACGGGGCCCGGGTGAGGCGGAGCCGGCAGGGCGGGACACCGTGAGGCTGGTACGTGGGTGTCCCGCCCTGCCGATGGGTCAGGAGAAGACGGCCGACTTGAGCAGGAGGCGGCTGCTCGCGCGGCCGCCGGGGCGCAGGGAGTAGTAGTCGCCCGTGCAGTCGACGCCGGTGAACATGGTGACCGTCGAATCGGTGTGGTTGACGGGGGAGTGGGCGCTGTCCTCGATGTTGTAGACCTCGGGGATGTTGATGCAGGTTCCGCTGTGGGGGTCCGTCAGGTCGGCGATGCTCGTGCCGTTCGGGGTCGGGTAGGTGTAGGTGAACGTTCCTGTGGCGGCGTGGGCGGGGGTGCACAGCGACACTGCCAGCGCCAGCGTCAGGGAGGACAGGGTGGCGGCGGTCCTGCGTATGGTCATGGCGGAGCACGTCCCTTCGGGATGGGATGGACGGATCGATCGGCACCACATCCTATGACTACTCTCTGTTACTGAACAGATACAGAATGGAGTCATCGGCCCTTCTCGTAGATCACCAGGCCCCGGGAGAGGCGGAGGGGGACCAGGATCAGCTCCACCAGGAGGGCCTTCCAGGCGTAGTAGAGGTTCACCGCCTTGTTCAGGTACACGAAGGGGAGGTTGAGCAGGACCTGGGTGATGGGCAGGCGGCGGCGTCTGGCCGCGTAGAGGAGGGCGGGGATCGTCAGGAAGAGCTCGGCGCCCGCCCACCAGCCCAGCGTGCGGGGCACCGGCTCGTGGTAGGCCGTGGTGAGGAGCACCGGGGCCGCCCACCACAGCGGGGCCGCCAGGATCTCCAGGAGGGCCACGATGACCCAGGTGGCGAGCATGGGCTTGCGGGTGAGCAGGCGGGGAAGGTGGAGGCGGACGTTCTGCATGAAGCCGGCCATCCAGCGCCACACCTGCTTGCGGAGGTAGGTGAGGGTCTCGGGGTCGGCGGCCCAGGCCACGGCGTCGGAGACGTAGACCGCCCGGCGGCCTGCCGCCTGCTGGCTCCAGGTGAAGTCCATGTCCTCGACGATGGTGCGTTCCGGGAAGCCGCCGGACTCCTCCAGGGCTGTGCGCCTGAACATCGAGCAGCAGCCGGAGCAGACCATGGGGCTGTCCGCCAGCTGCTGGATCGGGCGGTGCCAGTGGAAGCCGAAGAGGTATTCGGTGGACCTTCCGCGCTCCCACGGGGTGCGGGCGAACCGGGTCTGTACGTTGCCGGCCGCCACCTGCACGGCCGGGTCGTCGAAAGCGGGCTTGAGCTGCTCGATGTAGTCGGGGGCCAGGACGGTGTCGGCGTCGACCGCCAGGATCAGGTCCGTGTCGCAGTGGGGAAGCGCGTGGTTCTGGGCCTTGGCCTTGCTGCCCAGGTTGCCGGGTGGGCGCAGGACCGTGACGCCGTAGGAGGCGGCGACGGCGCCGGTGTGGTCGGTGGAGCCGTCGTCCACGACGATGATCTTGTCTGGGGGGACGGACTGGGACTTGATGGAGCGGAGGGTGGCGGGGAGGCCGGCCTCCTCGTTGTGGGCCGGGATGATGACCGTGACGGTCAGGGGCGGGGACGTCCGCGGGAGTGCGGGGGAGGAGGGCGTGGTCACCTGCGTCGCCTCCTCAGCTTGAGCGCGATCAGGGTCACCAGGCCGACCGTGGCGTAGACGATCAGGCTGAAACCGAGCGTGGGTGGGCCTCCGGGCATCCTGTGGCTCCTTGGTTGTGCGGTGGTGGTGGATGGTTGTGTTGTCGAGGTGGCTATGAGGATGCTCTGCGGGGCCGGGTGGCGAGGATCCGAATGCGGTTCTGTGGAAAGAGGGTTGGCTGTCCAGGTTGTCCTGTGAATGAGTCGCGTCCCCCGGACGGGGTCGCAGGGGGGTGGGGTGCTCCACGGCGGCAGGTGCCGGAGCCTCAGGGTGGGGTGCACCATGGCGGCAGGCGCCCGGAGCGTCAGGGGGTGGCGTTGGAGGAGGCCGTTTCCGTCAGGGTGTGCCACCAGCGTTCCCGGTGCGTGGCTCGTACGAGCCGGTTGTGCAGCCCGTGCAGGACCTTGGCGTTGTGCGTGTTCACCTGCAGCTCCTCAGCCCCGGCCAGGTGCCGCAGTGGCCGCCCGTGGCAGGTGGAGCAGCCGCACGTGCCCTCCCCGAGCCGCTCCACCGGCACGAACTCCAGCCGCTCCACCACGAACGCGCTGCGCGCCCCGCCGCGCCGCCACCCGCCGCGCACCTCGTGCGGCTCCGGGTAGAGGTGCCGCAGCACCTCGCGGACGCCGATGGCGGCCCACTCCGCCCCGTACGCCAGCGCCCCCAGCGCGGCCACCCCGGCCGAGAGCAGCGGCAGCGGGACCGGCCGGTACGGCGGCCCGTCCTCGACCACCAGCGCCACCGGCGACCCGTAGCCGGCGACCGTGCGGAGCAGGGTGCCGCGGTCCTCGATCACCCAGCGGGCGTGTACGGGCAGCACCGCCACGGCGCCGTCCCACTGGAGGGCCTGTTCGAGGATGGCGTGCAGGGCCTCGTGATCCCCTGGCCCGACATATCCGGAATCGGTGAGCGGGGCCGTCGCGCCCGCCTCCACCTGGTCCGCGATCCAGTCGGCCGACAGCCGCGCCGTGCCCCGTACCCGGGCGGAGCCGGCGTACCGGCGGCGGTCGGCGAGCAGCGGCCCGTCGTAGCCGGCCCTGCGCACCATGCGCACCGCGTCGTGGCCGGCCTGGCCGGTGAAGACCAGGCCGGAGCCGGGGTGGCCGGCCAGCGTCGCCGCGTCGTAGACGTCCCTGACGCTGACCTGGACCAGCAGGCGCTCGTGGAGGTCCATGGCGCGCGCATCCTGGGGCCGAGGGGTGTCTTATCCCGAGATATCCCCATTAATTGGTCCCGCCTCGCGGTAACGCCGGGACAGTTCGTCCGCCGTCGCCGCCACCCGCTCGCGCAACGCCAGGGGAGCCAGCACCTCGGCATCCGTCCCCAGCCTGAGGAACTCCCCTGCCGCGTGCTCGATCGACTCGATCGGCACCGTCACCCGCGTCCAGCCCTCCCCGTCGGGCGGCGACGCGCTCTCGTCGGCCGCCGCCACCACCCCGGGCGTCATGAGATCGGCCAGCCGCTCCACCCCGCGCGGCGACAGCCGCACCACGGCCTCCCCCCAGCGCAGCCTGGCCTCGAACTCCGCCAGGTACCCCGCCCAGTAGGCGGCCAGATCGAACCCCTCCTGCCGGGCGAACTTCTCCGCCAGCGGCTGCAGGTCGAGGATCTGCGAGACGCGGTACGTCCGCACGTCCTCGCCCGCCCGGGCCACCAGATACCACCGCCCCGCCTTGACGACCAGCCCGTACGGCTCCAGCCGCCGCTCCACCTCCTGCGGCTCCTTCCACCGCCGGTACCTGATCTGGATGCGCCGCTCGTTCCAGACGGCGTCGGCCACGGCGGCCAGGTAGGTCGCCGGGTCCTGGTCGCGGTACCAGGTGGGCGCGTCGAGCAGGAACCGCTCCTGGATGCGGCCCGCGCGGTCCCTCAGCTCGACCGGCAGCGCCGCCATCAGCTTGAGCTGCGCCGCCGCCACCACCGTGCCCAGGCCCAGCTCGGCCGCGGGGCCGGGCAGCCCCGCCAGGAACAGGGACTCCGCCTCGTCGGCCGTCAGGCCCGTGAGCCGGGTCCGGTAGCCGTCGAGAAGCTGGTAGCCGCCCCTCGGGCCCGCGTCGCCGTAGAGGGGGATGCCTGCGGCGTGCAGGGACTCGACGTCGCGGTAGATGGTGCGTACCGAGACCTCCAGCCGATCGGCCAGCTCCCGTGCGGTCATCCGCCCGCGCGTCTGCAACATCAGGAGGATGGAGACCAGGCGGGAGGCACGCACATCACTGACACTACCTGTCAGTGACCCGGCCGTACGTTCTCCGCATGAACGACTTCGACTTCCTCGCCGGTCACTGGAACGTGGTCAACCGCCGCCTCGTCAAGCCCCTGTCCGGCAGCGACGACTGGGACGAGTTCCCCGGCCGGTCCGCCGCCACCCGGCACTTCGGGGGCGCGGCCAGCTTCGACGAGATCGAGTTCCCCACCAAGGGGTTCAACGGGCTGACCGTGCGCGTGTACGACCCGGCGTCCCGGCAGTGGTCCATCTACTGGGCCAGCAGCGCCAGCGGACGGCTGGACACCAGGCCCATGGTGGGCTCGTTCGACGGGGAGAGGGGCGTGTTCTACGGAGAGGAGAGCCACGAGGGCCGGCCGGTGCGCTGCCGGTTCGTCTGGACGGCCGGCTCCGAGACCGCCCGCTGGGAGCAGGCCTTCTCCGACGACGACGGACAGACCTGGGAGACGAACTGGACCATGGACTTCACCCGAGCATGAACGCCCCGGTGGCGGAGGCCGAGCGCACCCACAGGATCGCCGCCACGGCCACGGCCGCGATGAGCAGCACGAGCCCGCCGACCACGATCACCCACCACCAGCCCGACCTCGACGGCCTGGCCTCGTAGTGCTGCACGTCCGGGAGCATGTCCGGCGTGTACGGTAACCGCCGCGTGCTGGGCGCGTCCGGAGGCCGCCGCTCGTCCGGCTGCCCGGGGTGGCGGTATCGGATCGTCTGGTCGGGATCGGGATCCTGCGGGCCGGGCTCTCGCGTCATGGTTCCCTCGAACACGCTGCGGAGTGTCGGGTACGGCAACATTGTCACACTTACCGGGGCTGTCCCGTCCATGCCTCATGACAGCTGTACTTGTGACGGGCGGCAGCGGGCGCCTCGGCCGGGCCGTTCTGGAGAGCCTGGCCGGAGCCGGGTACGACGTGCGGGCGACCAGCCGCAGGGACCGGCCCGCGGGCGGCGGCGTGCGGTGGGCGGTCGCGGACCTGACCACCGGCCGGGGCGTGGCGGAGGCCGTGGCGGGGGCGGACGTGATCGTGCACCTGGCCGCGGCGCCCTACCGGGGCCGCTACACGCGGCGGGTGGAGCTCGACGGCACGTCGGTGCTGCTCGCGGCGGCACGGGAGGCCGGGGTGCGGCACCTGATCTACGTCTCGATCGTGGGCGTGGATCGGGTGCCGTGGGGATATTTCCGGACGAAGGTGCAGGCTGAGCGTCTCGTCCGGAACGGCCCGGTGCCGTGGACGATCGTGCGGGCCACGCAGTTCCACGAGTTCGTGGAGCAGGCGTTGCGGGGCATGGCCAGGCTCGGGTTCCTGATCGCCGACCCGGGCATCACGATGCAGCCCGTGGACGTGCGGGACCTGGCCGGGCACCTGGCGGCGCTGGCGGGCCGGGGGCCGACCGGCGAGGTGGCGGAGTACGGCGGCCCCGAGTCGCTGACCATGGCCGAGGCCGCGGCGAGCTGGCTGCGGGCCCGGCGCCTGCGCAGGCCCGTGCTGCGCCTGCGCCTGCCCGGCGGGCTCGGCCGGGCCTTCCGCGCCGGCCACCTGACCACGAACGCCAGGCCCGCCGGCGAGATCACCTGGGAGGCGTACCTGCGCCAGGCTCAGCCCTGACCCGGCCCCTGGCCGAAGGGCGGCTGCGGCGGCGTCTGCCATCCAGGCGGCTGCTGCTGCGGCCCAGGCTGCTGCGGCCCAGGCTGCTGCGGCCAGGGCTGCTGGGGTCCGGGCTGCTGGGGCCCGGGCTGCCACTCGGGCTGCCCGTGCTGCCACTCCGGCTGCGTCGGCCACGCCCCCTGACCGGGCCGGGCCTGCTGCGGCGGGTTCCGGCGCGCGACCACCGCCCAGATCAGCAGCCCGGTCCCCACCGCCTGAAGGATCATGGAAGCCGCGTTGACCAGCATGAACACCGGCTGGTATCCGCCGATGCCGAGCGACTCGACCAGGGTGGGCGCCAGGAAGGCGAGGGCGGCGCTGACGATCACCGCGAGCAGCAGGACGACGCACCCCACGATGCCCGCCACGGCCGCCCGGCCGTGCTCGCCCCTGCGCATGCCCATCAACACGGCACCGCCCACGAGCAGGACGAACATCACGACCAGGTTGAGGATGTTGAGGATGTTGGCAAGCATCTAACAAGCTCCAGGGGATCGTTACGCGACTCGACGACGTTACGCGGACTCCCGGCTTTCTTCCACCGCCCGGGTGATCGAATCGAGATCGTGCCCGCCCTCGTACCGCACCCCGTTCACGAACAGCGTCGGCGTGCCGCGCACGCCGCTGTCGCGGCCGGACGCCTCGTCCACGCCGATCCTGGCGACGTGGCCGGCCACGTCGGACCAGGGGACGACGCCCAGCTCGGCGGCGTAGTGCTCCAGGTCGGCGTCGGTGAGGAACCGCTGGTTGTCGTAGAGGATGTCGTGCATCTCCCAGAACCTGCCCTCGTCGGCCGCGGCCTCCGCGACGAGCGCGGCCGAGGCGGCGCGCGGGTGCAGCGTGCGCAGCGGGAAGTGGCGGAAGACCAGCCGCACGTCGGGGTTCCTCCTGAGGATCTCCTCCAGGATCGGGTGCAGCCGGCCGCAGTACGGGCACTCGAAGTCGCCGTACTCGACGATCGTGACGCGGGCGTCGGCGGGGCCGCGTACGTGGTCGCCGGGGCCGACGGGGACGGCCAGCGTGGTGGGCAGGTCCTCGGCGGGCTCGGCCTCGGGCGGCGCGCACACCCCGCCCCGGTCCCACGCCAGGCGGAAGATCAGCCAGCCCAGCGCGGCGGACAGCAGCGAGCCCGCCAGGATGCCGATCTTGGCCTGGTCGTGCAGCGCGGGATCCTGGAACGCCAGGTCCACGATGAACAGCGCCACCGTGAACCCGATCCCCGACACGGCGGCCCCGCCCAGCAGCTGCCCCCACACCAGGTTCCCCGGCAGCACGCCCCAGCCCAGCCGCAGCGGCAGCCAGGTGCCCAGCGAGATCCCGGCGACCTTGCCCAGCAGCAGCCCCAGCGCCACGCCGATGGCGACCGGCGAGGTGGCGGCGGCGCGCAGCGTCTCCCCGTCGAGGCGGACACCGGCGTTGGCCAGCGCGAAAACGGGCACGATCACGTAGCTGCTCCACGGGTGCAGCCGTAGCTGCAGGCGCTCGTTCACGGAGACGGCCCGCTGGACGCGCAGCGCGGCCTCCCTGGCGGCCCGCGCGCTCGGCTCGCTGGTGAACTCCTGCACGGCCTCCCCGGCGAGCAGCAGCTTGTGGTCGGTGGGGGCGTACACGAAGACGAGGATCCCCAGCGCGATGCCGATCAGCGTCGGATGGATGCCGCTCTCCAGCGTGGCCACCCACAGCGCGAACCCCAGCACGATGTACGCGGGAGCCCGCCAGATCTTCAGCCACCGCAGCGTCACGATGGCCGCCAGCAGCAGCGCGGCGGTGATCAGCGCGGTGACGGACAGGTCTTCCGTGTAGAAGAGCGCGATGATGATGATCGCCAGAACGTCGTCCACGATGGCCAGCGTCAGCAGGAACGCGCGCAGCGGGTCGGGGCAGCGCGCGCCGACCACGGCGAGCAGGCCCAGCACGAACGCGGTGTCGGTGGCGATCGGCACGCCCCAGCCTCCCGCGCCGGGCCCGCCGTAGTTGAGCAGCAGGTAGACGCCGGCCGGCACGAGCATGCCGCCGAACGCGGCCAGGGCGGGCACGGCGATCAGGCGCCGGTCCCTGAGCTGCCCGAGCCGCACCTCGTAGGAGACTTCCAGGCCGATGAGGAAGAAGAAGACGGACATGAGCCCGTCGTTGACCCAGTGGCGCAGGTCCAGCGAGAACTGCGCGTCGCCGAAGGAGATGCCCATCGAGGTGTGCCAGAACGCCTCGTAGGTGTCACCCCACGGCGAGTTCGCCCAGAGCAGGGCCAGCGCGGTGGCGGCGAGCAGCACGCTGGTGCTGCCCGCCTCGGTCCGCAGGAACGCGCGCAACATCGTAGATCTCCCCCCGGAGATCTGATCCTAGAGGCGCCTCCCGGATGCTCCCGCGCCGCACCCGGCTAGAAGAACAGGTAGAAGGCCGCGTCCCTGGCCAGCAGGAAGCCGACGATCGCCAGGGCCCAGCTCAGCATCGACGACGAGTGCTTGACCAGCCAGGCCCGCAGCCGCTCCAGCTTCGGCTCCAGCCGCCTGCCCGCCACGGCGCGCAGCGCCATGAGGACCAGCGCCGGCAGGATCATGATCAGCACGTACCCGGCCAGCAGCGGCGCCCACTGGGCCACCGCCAGCTCCGCCGTCGTCATCATGCCGATCGCGGCCAGGTACGGCACCATCGTGGCCACCTCCAGCACCCCGGCGGTCAGCCCCACCAGCACCATCGTGCGCGGCCCGCCCATCCGGGGCTCGAAGGTGCGCTCGGGCAGCCCCCGCTTGGCCCGCCACTTGGGGTCGAAGCGCCAGCTCAGCGCGAACAGCCCCACGCCGAGGACGAGCTGCACGGCGTAGGCGGCCTTGCTGTCGAGCGCGTCGCCGAAGGTGTCCATCGCGGTGGTCAGCCCCAGCATGAGCGCGACCCCCACCAGGAAGTAGAACACCGTCATGGTGGCGAGGTAGACCAGCAGCCGGGCGGTCCGCGAGCGGTCCAGGCCGAGCATGAGGTAGACGGGGATGGCGAGGGTGCCGAAGCTCGTGCTGTCGAGCACCGCCAGGCCCGCGAGTGCGAGCAGCAGCGCGATGGTCATGAGGAAATCATGCTGAACGCGGCGGGGTGCCCGCCTCCTTCGCCGGACCGAACCCGGTGTACATCCTTCTGCTCACTTGGAGAGCTCTTCCCTGTCGAGACTCCAGGCGGCCCAGTCGGGGAGCGCCTGGTAGAGGCGGTGCCCGGCCTCGGCGGAGATGCGCAGCGACCGTGTCTGGGGCCCGTCGCCGAAGTCGCCGCGGGTCCTTGGCCGCCGCGAACTGCCGGTACCGCTCGGCCTCGCGGGCGAAGTGCGCCTGCTCGGCCTCCAGGTGGGCGCGCAGCTCCTCGGGCTCCATCAGCCAGAAGAACGCCGAGCGCAGCACGGCCTGGATGCGCAGCGTGTGGTCGACCTCTCCCGACGTCAGCCACCCCCGTACCGCCGCCAGGCCCTCATCGGTGATCCGGTACGCCTTGCGCCGCCGCGGCCCCTCGCTCTCCACCTCGATGAGCCCCTCGGCGGCCAGCCGGTTGAGCTCGGCGTAGATCTTGGGCTGCTGGGCGGGCCACAGCGCGCCGAGCACCTCGTGGAAGCGCCGCGCGAGGTCGTAGCCGCTGGCCGGGCCCTCCGCGAGCAGCCCGAGCAGGCCGTAGCGCAACGACGCCGAGCTGCGCCGCCAGTTCGAGGTCAACACCTACGGGCCCGCGTTCGTCACCCAGGCGTTCCTGCCGCTGCTGCGGGCGGGCGGTGGCCGGCTGATCAACATCAGCGCACCGACGGCCAGGCAGCCGATGCCGTTCCTGGCTCCGCTGTCCGGCAGCAAGGCGGCCCTGGCCGCGATGTCCACGGCGCTGCGCATGGAGCTGGCCGCGTGGGGCATCCCCGTGGTGCTCGTCGAACCGGGCAGCACCGCGACCGAGATCTTCGACAAGTCGGGGGCGGCGGCCCGGGCCTCGCTCGCGCTGGCCGACCCGCGCAGGAGCGCGCTCTACGCCCGCCACCTGGCCGCCGTCGGCCGGGCCCAGGCCAGGCAGCGGCTCGCGCCGGTGGACCCCGTGGCCCGCACGGTCGTGACCGCGCTGGAGGCCCGCAGGCCCAGGCGCCTGTACGTGGCCCCCGGCGACGCGCGCCTGATCGGCCTGCTCACCCGCCTGCCCGTGAGGCTCAGGGAGCGGCTCGTCGCCGGCATCCTCGGCCTCACGGGCATCAAGGCGGGCTGAAACTGTTACAGGTTACGCAGGTAGGCCAGGGACGGCGCGAAGAAGTACTCGCCGCCCTTCATGGTGACCGTCTGGGCCACCTGGGCCTGCGGCGCGGACAGCTCGGGCTTGCCCCAAGCCTTGGGGAAGGCGACCTTGACGTCGCGGTCGCCCTGCCCGATGACGGGGTCGTGGCCGGTGGCCGGGACCTCGAAGTCCGGGTTGTTCGCCCAGCTCTGCTGGGTGAACTCGAACTGGCCGAGCAGGCTGCTGTTGAACGCCATGAACAGCAGCCCGACCTCGCCGCTCGGCCGGTTCTCCGGCGGCGAGTCGTCCCACGGGTCGTCGGTGCGCTCGCCGTAGGTCTGGCCGCGCCGCGCCATGAGCACCTCGCGCCCGAACGAGCGCGGGTTGGTCTTCCTGACGTGGCCGGAGAACGGGCACTTGGAGCCGTCGTCGCCGTCGAAGGTGAAGTCGTTGACCACCGGCCCGCCGCCAGGCTTGGGCTTGAGCGTCACGGGCGTGCCGTCCTTGAAGCGGCCGACGAGCATGGCGCCCGCCCGATCGCGGTCCACCCCGCTCAGGCCCAGGTTGTCGGCCAGGTCCCGCTCGATCTCCTTGAACGCCCGCACGTTCTGCTCCAGCTTCCTGAACACCAGGTAGCTGCCGTGGTGGCGGGCCGGGTTCGGTGCGAACGGGTCGGGCACCAGGACGTTGCCCAGCGGGAACGCCGGGTCCCAGTGCTTCTTCGGCTCCTTGTCCACCTCGTCCTTCAGGAACAGCGGCTGGCTGCGGCCGTCCACGTAGCCGAAGTGCTCGATGCCGTCGCCGGCCGGGTTGCGCATGCCCTGACCCCGCTCCTCGCCGAGCAGCCGGGCGCTCTCGGGCAGCTCGCCCAGGATCTCCTCGCGCAGCCGCTCCACCGGCTCCGCCTCCGCGTCGCCGATCAGGATGACGGCGTGGATCTCGCGCTGGTAGGCGCGCTCCCACTCCTCCACGGGAGGGTCGTTCACCTCGGCGATCCGCCGCTTCATGCCGTCGCGGAAGACCGGGTCGCCGAACTTGCGCACGTCCTCCACCGAGTGGCCGAGGTCGCGGTAGCCGGCCTTGCTGATGCCGATGCCGACGTACGGGGTCCCGCGGCTGCGGCCTGCCGCGAAGTCCCGTACCTCCTGCATGTGCTTGCGTGCCGACTTCATCTTCGTGCTCGCGACCCAGCGCAGGAACGCCCTGCCCTCGGCCACGTCGTTGAACCGGACGAACAGCACGGACAGGTGCTCGCGTACGTGAGCCCGCAGGATGTTGGGCTGCAGGTTGTCGAGCATGGCCTTGGTGTCCGCGTCGAGCGTGGCCGAGTCCCAGGCCAGGGGTCGTTCGTTGTTCAGGTCGACAGGCATTGCCGTGTCCCTTCCCCGTTTCCGATGAAATCGGGCCCCCTGAACGCGCCACGGCGGAATCGCACCCCAGCGATCCCCCGTCTTCCGACGCGCCCCACCAGTACGACTCGCGAGCCGGCGGGAAAGTTTCCGGGAAAGGGATAGGCCGCATTTCCCGATCGATCAGCCGACGGTGAGCGAGGTCCGCGCCACGCCGCCGTCCTTGCAACGCACGGTCACGGCGTACGTGCCGGCCTTGGCCGCCTTCAGGCTCGGCGACCAGGCCACGGTGGGCACGGCGGGCAGGTTCCTGGCCGGGCGGAAGGCGGCGGAGGTGACCTCGCGCACCTGGGAGCCGCCGCAGACGGCCGTCACCTTCACCTGCGCGCCCGCGGCCGCGGTGGCGGGGGAGACGCCGACGCCCGCGTCGATCGCCGCCAGGGCGTCGTTGCCGCCGGCCGGAGGCGGCGTGGCGGTGGAGGTGGGCCTGGGGGTGGAGGTCGTCGGGGTGGGCTTCGGGGTCGCCGTGGGCGTGCCGGTCGGGGTCGGCGCGGGCGAGGGGTTGCTCTGCCCGAAGACCACGTCCGAGCAGGAGTAGAACGCCTCGGGGCTGTCGCTGCGCTGCCAGATCGCGTAGATCAGGTGGCGGCCCTGGCGGGACGGGAGCTTGGCGGTCATCGTGTAGTAGCCGTCGGCCACCGTCGGGTTCGTCACGGTGTGGAAGGGCGTGGACTCCAGGTTCGACCACTTCAGCGGCTTGGCCGGGTCGTAGCTGTCGTTGGTGATGTACAGCTCGAAGGCGCCCTTGTGCGGCGCGGTCGCCCGGTACTTGAAGGTGTGCGTGGCGCCGCTCGTCATGGTCGTCGCCGGCCAGTCGGCGCGGGCCTGGTCGAAGCCGCGGTACTTGTCGCGGCCCGCGCTGCACAGCTTGCCGTCGGGGATGATCTGGCGGTGCCGGCCGGCGGCGTCGGCGATGTTGACCTCGTTCCAGTCGTACAGGGGCTGGGTGCCGCCGGTCGCCACGGCCTGCTTGCACGCGGCCGACCTGGGGCTCTCCGGGCCCTCGCTGTAGCAGACCATCGTGCGGCTGGGCGGGTTGCTCATGGTGCCGTGGGCCGAGGCGGTGCCGGGGGCGACGGCGAGCACGAGCAGGGTGGGGACGGCCAGGGTGGCGGCGGCGAGCGCCTTGCGGTTGATCTGCATGCAGAACACCTTGGGGCACCGCTAATGCCGAAATATCGGGCTTAAGTGTCCTTTAAGGCTGGCTTAGAGAGCTTTTCACGGCGCAACCACACCTGCACCTGAGCCCCGCCCAGCGACGAACGATCCAGCCGCAGCGACCCGCCGGTCGACTCGGCCAGCCGCCGCGCGATGTCCAGCCCGAGCCCGGTGGACCCGCTCCCGCTGGCACCCCGCTCCAAGGCCGCCTCCGGGTCGGGGATGCCCGGCCCCGCGTCGGCGACCAGGATGCCCACCACCCCGCGGCCCTCGTGCAGCGTGACGCTGAACGCCGTGCCCTCCGCCGTGTGCCGGAACACGTTCCCGAGCAGCGCGTCCACCACCGCCGTCAGCTCCCCGGCCGGTACGGGCGCCCGAACCGGCAGCGTCGCCCCGACGAGCTGCCACGGCCGCCCCTGGTCCTCGGCCAGCGCCGACCAGAACGCCAGCCGCTCGCGCAGCACCTCCGCCGCGTCGCACGACCTGCCGAACGACTGGCCGAACGACTGGCCGAACGACTGGCCGGCGCGTGCCGGGCGACGGGCCGCCGAGATGATCGTGGTGACCTCGCCCTCCAGCCGGGCCAGCGCCTGCCTGCTGGGCTCCGCCTGCGGGCCGAGCTGGTCGAGGCTGAGCTTGAGCGCGGTCAGCGGCGTACGCAGCCGGTGCGAGAGGTCGGCGGCCAGCTCCCGCTCCGCCGCGAGGAGGTGGGTGACGCGGTTGGCCATGGTGTTGAAGGCGTTGGCCGCCGCCTTGAGCTCGGGCGGCCCGTCGGGGTGGATGCGCTCGCTCAGGTCGCCGGAGCCGAGCGCGGTGGCCGCCGTGCCGAGGCGGCGCGAGGCCCGTACGACCCGAGCCCCGAGCCGGTCGCCGACCAGCACCGAGCCGAGCACCAGCACCACGGCCACGCCCGTCAGCACCGCCCAGGAGGACAGCACGCCCCGGTTCAGGTCGTCGGCGGGCACGAACACCTCGATCACCGCGCCCCGGTCGCCGTCCAGCGCCACCGGGCGCAGCAGCACGTACCCGCCGTCCAGCTCGACCGTGCTCGCCCTGGTCCTGGCGGCGGCCACGGCCACCTGCGCGGCCGGCGCGCGCGACGTGCCGACCGTCGCGCCGCCGCCGACGTGCACGGCCAGCAGGCCGCGCCGGCCCGCCTCGGTCCGCGCCATCGCGTGCCCGAGGTCGTCGCCGCTGGTCGTCAGCGCCAGCACCGGCACCAGCGCCGACGCCTGCCGCTCGGCGCCCGCCACGGCCCTGCTCTGCGCGGTCTCCCTGACGATCAGCGCCAGCGGCACCAGGAAGGCCAGCGCGACCATCGAGGTGACGGCGACCATCAGCACCGCGAGCGTCCGCCTCATCGGGGCGCTGACAACATGAACCCGACGCCGCGTACGGTGTGCAGGTAGCGGGGCCTGGACGCGCTCTCGCCGAGCTTGCGGCGCAGCCACGACAGGTGCACGTCGATCGTCTGGTCGTCGCCGTAGGCGAGCCGCCAGACCTCGGCCAGCAGCTCCTTGCGCGTGACGACCCGGTCGGCGCGGGCGGCGAGGTAGGCGAGCAGGTCGAACTCGCGCCTGGTCAGCACCAGCGGCCCGCCGTCGAGCGCGGCCTCCCGCCGGTCCACGTCCACGACCAGGCCGCCGACCGCGACCACGCGCGGCTCGGGCGCGGACCTGGCCCGGCGCAGCACGGCGTCCAGGCGGGCGCTGAGATGGTCGCCGGAGAACGGCTTGACCAGGTAGTCGTCGGCGCCCGCGCGCAGCAGCCTGACGATCTCGGCCTCGTCGTCGCGTGCGGTGGCCACGATGATCGGCACGTCGGAGATGCCGCGCACCATGCGCAGCGCCTCCGAGCCGTCCAGGTCGGGCAGGCCGAGGTCGAGGATGACGGCGTCGGGAGGGGACTGCGAGATCTCCCTGAGCGCGTCGAGGGCGCAGCCGGCGCTGCGGACGGCGTGCTCGCGCCGGCCCAGCTCGTGAATGATCGCCGATCTGACGAATTCGTCGTCTTCGACTACGAGAACCGTCGCCATGGGGCCCAACCGTACATAATGCGTCTCATGCGTCGAGCCCTGAAATATGCCGCGATCTGGTGCGGTGCCACCGTGGTCGCGGTGTCGGTCTCGTGGTTCGGCGTGCGGGATGTGCTGCGCGACGAGTTCGTGGACGACGTGGACGTCGAGCCGTTCCTCGCCCAGACGATCGCGGCGGACGACCGGGCCGTGACACGCCGGCCCGCCACGCCGGCGCCTGTCACGTCCGCGCCTGTCACGTCCGCGCCTGTCACGTCGGCCCCGCGCCGCACGCCGGAGGAGCAGCGGCGCACCCCGGTTCCGGCGACGAAGAAGCCGGGCAGCCCGTCACTCAAGGTGGTGAAGGTGAAGGGCGGCGAGGTGGCGTTCACGCTCGGCCCGGACGGCTGCCGCCTGGTCTCGGCCACCCCGGTCAGCGGCTACACCGCCAAGGTCGCCCGCGCCGACGGCTGGATCCGGGTGGACCTGGCCAGGGGCGAGCACGGCACGGGCGTGTTCTGCATCGGCCACGAGCAGCGCACCGACACCTGGGAGTATTGATGAGGAGCCGACGCTGGAGCCGGTCGAGCGGCACCCGCGACACGCTGCTGCGCGCGGCCCGCGACGTCTTCCTGGCCAAGGGGTACGCCGACGCCACGGTCGCCGACATCGTGGAGGCGTCCGGGATCAGCGTCGGCAGCCTGTACCACCACTACGGCGGCAAGCCAGGGCTGTTCCTGGCCCTGTGGGAGCAGTTCATGCGCGGGCAGGAGGAGCGCACCTCCCGCGCGGCGAAGTCGGTCAAGGGCGCGGGGGAGGCCGAGAAGTTCCTGGCGGGGGCCCGCGCGTACCTGGAGGGCTCGTGGGAGCAGCGCGAGGTGGCCAGGCTGTTCCTGGAGAACGACGGGCCGGTCGAGTTCACCACGCTGCGCAGGCAGCGCGGCTGGAACTGGATCGGCGGCAACAAGCGCCTGCTCGGCCTGGACGACTCGCGGGAGAGCCAGGTGCTGGTGGTGCTGCTGACGACCATGATGGGCGAGGCGGGCCGCGAGGTGGCCGCGTGCGACTCCGACCTCGACGCCACGGTGACGATCGACGAGACCATTCGCCTGGTGAGGCGGCTGCTGCCTACATCCGGAGGCGTAGCGGAGCCGACTCCCTAGGGACGACTCCGTCCGCCCCGGCGCCGTGGCAGCGTGGTGGCATGGACGCACTCCGGAGATTGCTGGGCGGGCTGTCGCTGCTCTACGCGCTGGTCTTCGCGACGTTCGCGCTGCTGCACGCCGGAACGGAGCTCGGGCCCGTACGCGAGCCGGTGATCGTGCCGGCCGCGATCGTGGAGACGCTGTGCTGCGCGGTGCTGATCGGCGGCGGGTACGGCGCGCTGGCCCGGCGGTCCTGGGCCTGGGACGGCCTCATCTACACGCACGCGGCGGCGCTCGGCGGCGTGCTGCTCGGCATCCTGGCGCTGGCCTTCGGCCCGGAGCCGGGCAGCGCGCTGCTCACCTGGTACCACAGCGTCATGGCGCTCGCGCTCGCCTCGGGGCTGAGCGGCGCCTTCTACGTCTCCAGGGTGCGCAGGTAGCCGGCGGCCTCCGGCAGCCGGTCCTCGCTGAAGACGCGGATGCCGTTCCGCTCCAGCAGCGCCGTCGTGACCCCTCGCCCCGGGACCCTGCGTCCCTGGAACGAGCCGTCGTAGACGGCCAGGACCCCGCACGAGGGGCTGCCCTCCTTCAGCACCGCCATCCGGATGCCGTGCTCGCGCGCCACGGCCAGCGCCCCCCGCGCGCCCGCCAGGAACTCGGCCGTCACGTCGGACCCGTCCGTCGCCAGCACGCGGGCCGCGCCGGCCAGCACGGCCTCGCCGCCGGCGCCGCCCTCGATCTCGGCGGCGAGCCTCGGGACCGGCAGCCCGCCCTCCACCTCGGGGCAGAACGGCACCAGCCGTCCCTCCTCCCGCCACCCGGCGAGCCAGGCGTCGGAGCTGGTCTTCGCGCCGCCGTCGTAGCGCACCCTGCGGCCCATCAGGCAGGCGCTGACGAGGATCTTCTCCACGTACCCGATCCTATGAGCGCGATCGGCAGCAGCGAGACGCCGGCCAGCCCGGCGGCCATCCAGAACGTGTACGGGTACGCCTGCGCCACGCCCGCCCTGGTGAACACCTGCAGCAGCACGGCCACCAGCGCGACCCCGAACGGCCCGGCGAGCCGCAGCGCGATCGTGCTCAGCGTGGTCGCCGCCGGGATGGCCGCGGGCTCCAGCGTCCTGAACGCGGCCGCCATCACCGACGTGGCCACCAGCCCGTGGCCGAGCCCGAGCGTGAACATCGGCACCGGCCCCCCGCCGGCCGGCACGAACGCCGCGATGCTCGCCACCACCAGCACCACCCCGGTCGCCCCGGTGCCGCGCGGCCCCCTGCTGTCGGTGAGCTTGCCGGCCAGCGGCATCGTGATGGCCGCGCCGATCCCCATGGGCGCCAGCAGCAGCCCCGCCTCCAGCGCGGTGCCGCCCTCGGCGAGCTGGCTGTAGAGCGGCACGAGCACGGTGAAGCCGAGCATCGCGGCCGAGTAGCACCCCAGGGCGAGCACCGCGGCGGCGAACGTGCGATCACCGAACAGCCGCAGGTCCAGCAGCGACGTGCCACGCAGAGACGTGCCACGCAGAGACGTGCCATGCAGGGACGTGCCGTGCGGCGACGTGCCGCGCAGCGACCGCCACACGAAGACGGCCACCAGCGCCATGCCGATCCACAACGCCGGATGCGGCAGCAAGGCCCCGTTGCCCACCTCCGACAGGCCGTAGATGACGGCGGCCAGGCCGGGCGACAGCAGGGCCAGGCCGAGCACGTCGAGGGGCTGCCGCTGCCCCGCGCCCCCCTCCCGGGGCAGCAGCAGGAGCGCGGCCAGCAGCGCCACCGCGCAGACCGGCAGGTTCACCAGGAACAGCCACCGCCAGCCCGGGCCCTGCACGAGCAGCCCGCCGAGCGGCGGCCCGAGCACGGGCACCAGCATGGCGGGCACCGAGATCAGGCCCATCGCCCGGCCCATCCGCTCCTTGCCCGCCGCCTGGGCCAGCATCATCTGCCCGACCGGCTGGAGCAGCCCGCCGCCCACCCCCTGCACGACGCGGAAGGCGACCAGGCTCCACAGGGACCAGGCGGCGGCGCAGAGGGCGGAGCCGGCGACGAAGAGCACGAGCGAGCCGAGCCAGACGTTGCGCACGCCGAACCTGCCGACCGCCCAGCCGGTGACCGGCACGGTCATGGACATGGCCAGCAGGTATCCGGTGGCCGCCCACTGGATGGTGGCGAGCGTGGTGTGGAAGTCGCGGGCCAGGGTGCCGAGCGCGACGTTGACGATCGTCGTGTCGAGCATCGTCATGACGACGCCGAGCAGGACGACCAGGCCGGTGGTCCGGAAGGAGGTTCGTACGCCGTATCGCATGTCGTACATCGTATCACTTTCGTACGCTGTCTAGAATCGGTGCCGTGACATCGATCTGGTCGAGACCGACCCCGCCCCGCCGCCCGGTGCTGACCCGGGAGGCGATCGTCGCCACGGCCATCGCCGTGGCCGACGCCGAGGGGCTCGACGCCGTCTCGATCAGGCGCGTGGCCACCGAGCTGGGCGCCCGCGCGATGACGCTGTACTCCTACATCGACCGCAAGGAGGACCTGCTCGCGCTGATGGCCGACGAGATCGCCGCGGAGGCGGTGGTCGAGGAGCCGCTGCCCGGCGACTGGCGCGAGGCGCTGCTGCTGCTCGCCCGGCGCGAGCTGGACCTGGTGCGGCGGCACCCGTGGCGGGTCGATCTGATCTCCCGCCGGGTGGCCGTCGGGCCCAACGGGCTGCGGCACGTGGAGCAGAAGCTGTCGGCCTTCGACGGGCTCGGGATCGACCGGCTGACGGCCTGGCGGTTCCTGGCGGTCTTCAACGACTACATGACCGGGTTCGTGGTCAGGCAGGCGGCGGAGCGCGGCTCGCCCAGGGAGCAGGGGATCGACGAGTCCGAGCGGGCCGCGCTGGCGGAGCCGTACATCAGGGAGCTGGTCGAGGGCGGCGAGTTCCCCCGGCTGGCGCCGATGATCGAGCAGGGCGTGCGGGGGGCCGACGACAACTTCGAGCGCGGGCTCAACTGGGTGCTCGACGGGATCGAGGGCTCCATCGGGGGCGGCGATACCGGGCGATAGCCTTACCCCCGATGAACACCACCGTCTCCACGATCGTCATCTCCGGCTCGCTGCTGCTGATGCTGATGAGCCTGATCGTCGCGATCCGCAACCGGCCGATGGGCATGGTGCTGCTGGTCGGGTTCGCCCTGCTGGAGGTGGCCGTGCTGGTGCAGGCGGGGTTCGTGATCGCGGGGGTGGCCGACGGCCGGGGGCCCGACGACAAGGTCACGCTGTTCGGCTACGTCGGCGGCGAGGTGCTGATCCCGCCCGCGGGTGTGTTCCTGGCGCTGGCCGAGCGCAGCAGGTGGGGGCCGGCGATCCTGGCCGTGGCCGGGTTCGCGATCGCGGTGATGACGGGCAGGCTGCTGCAGATCTGGCAGGGCACGGCGTGACGACCGCCATCGGCTCGGGGCCAGGCCGCGCGCTGATCGCGGTCTACGGGCTGTTCTCGCTGGCCGCGGGGGCGCGGGCGGGCGTGCAGATCGCCACCAGGTTCGGCGAGGCGCCGCTGGCGTACTCGCTGTCGGCGTTCGCGGCGCTGGTCTACATCGTGCTCACGGTCGCGCTCTGGCGCGGCGCGCGCCGCCTCGCGCTGGTGGCGCTCGGCATCGAGCTGGCCGGCGTGCTGATCATCGGTACGCTCAGCCTGCTGGACCAGGCCGCGTTCCCCGACGAGACCGTGTGGTCGGCGTACGGCAGGGGCTACCTGTTCATCCCCCTCGTGCTGCCTCTCGTGGGCCTGTTCTGGCTGTGGCGCAGGCGTTAACGCCCGGTGTGCGGGGGCAGTGGCAGACCCCATGAGCACGATCGAACATTCCGAAGACGTCAGGGTCCCCGTACAGGTGGCCTACAACCAATGGACGCAGTTCGAGAGCTTCCCCGAGTTCATGGAGGGTGTGGAGTCGGTCAAGCAGCTCAGTGACACGCGTACGGCCTGGGTGGCGGAGATCGCCGGCATCAGGCGCGAGTTCGAGGCGGAGATCACCGAGCAGCACCCCGACGAGCGCATCGCCTGGCGCAGTGTCGACAAGCCGCACCAGGCCGGGGTGGTGACCTTCCACCGGATCGACGAGGGCACCACCAGGGTCACGCTCCAGATGGAGTACGACCCCGAGGGTTTCCTCGAGACCGCGGGCGACAAGCTGCAGCTCGTACGCATGCGCGTGATCGGCGACGTGAAGCGCTTCAAGACCTTCATCGAGTCGCGCGGCGGCGAGACCGGCGGCTGGCGCGGCGACGTGCCGGGGCCGCACCAGCGCGAGCACGAGCAGGGCTCGACCTACGGCGACAGCGCCAGGAACGTGCCGCCGGGCACGGTGGGCGGCGACTACCCGCCTGCCGGTGGCGGCGGTGCCTCGCCGGGCGGCACGCTGCCCCCTCCGGGGCCGGTGCCTCCGGGCTCTCCCGGTACTCCCGGTCCGGGGACTCCCCAGGGGCCGGGGCAACCACCTCCCCCGGTGCTGTGAGCTGCCACAAAACCCCCGGAGCCCGGCTCCGGGGGTTTTGTCATGCCTGAGGGAGGCGCGCCAGGAATAAATGCATATTTCGGTCCTGTTAAGGTGACATTCGTCCCATGATTTGATGAGTGGAGGACCGTTCCCGCCATGAGCGTGCTCGCCCAAGAGTCCCGAGGCAGAACCACCCCGCTGGCCTGGCTCCTCGTGCTGGGAATCGTCCTCGCCGCACTGAACCTGCGCACCGGCGTCACCAGCGTCGGCCCCCTGCTCGACCAGCTCGCCGCCGGCCTCGGCATGTCGAGTGTCGGCACCGGGCTGCTGACCACCCTGCCCGTGCTGGCCTTCGCCAGCGTGGGCGCCATCACCCCGACGCTGGCCAGGCGCGTCGGCGAGCACCGGCTGCTGCTGCTCGCCCTCGTCACGCTCGGCGTCGGGCTGCTGGTCAGGTCGCTGGTGGGCTCCGCGCCGGTGTTCCTGCTGAGCAGCGCGGTCGCGCTGTCCGGCGGCGCCGTCGGCAACGTGCTGATCCCGACGCTGATCAAGCGTCACTTCCCGGCCCGGACCGGGCTCATGACCACCGTCTACACCACGGCCCTGGCCGCCGGCACCATGCTGGCCGCCGCCGCGACCGTGCCGATCGAGCGTGCCTCGGGGGACTGGCACATCGCGCTCGGCGTGTGGGCGGCCCTGGCCGCTGTCGCCGCCATTCCGTGGCTTGCGCTGCTGCGCAGTGAGCCGGAGCGGGACACCGGCGGCCGGGACCTGGGCATCCGCAGCATGGTCAAGAGCAGGCTGGCCTGGATGATCGCGGTCTACTTCGGCACCCAGTCGATGATCGCCTACATCATGTTCGGCTGGCTCGCCACCATCCTCACCGACGGCGGCTACACCACTTCCGAGGCCGGGCTGATCCTCGGCGTGTTCACCGCGCTGAACATCCCCGTCTCGATCGCCGTGCCGATGATCGCCTCCCGCTTCCGCGACCAGCGTCCGACCGTGGTCGGGCTCGTCGTGTTCTACGTGATCGGCTTCCTCGGGCTGTGGTTCGCGCCCGCCTCCACGGCCATGGTCTGGGTCGTGTTCGTCGCCGTGGGCATGGGGTCGTTCCCGCTGGCGCTGATGATGCTGGCGCTGCGCACCCGTACGCCGGAGACCACGGCCGCCCTGTCGGCCTTCGGGCAGAGCGCCGGCTACCTCATCTCGGGCGCGGGCCCGCTGCTGGTGGGCGTGCTGCGGGAGGCTACCGGGGGGTGGGCGGTGCCGTACACGCTGATCTTCGTGGTGATCGCCGTCCAGCTCCTGACCGGCCTGTACGCCGGACGCGACCGCTACCTGGAGGACGAGAGAATGGCCGGGTGAACTCCACCCTCGTCACCTTCCCCGGCGGCCTGACCAGTGGCCGCTCCACGATCGTCGAGGCCGTGCCGGCGGGGGAGCGGCACGGCCTCGTCGTCTCCGAGACGCCGTTCCACCCCCTCGACCACACCTGGCCCGACCAGCCCGCCGACCGGGGCACGATCGGCGGCCTGCCGGTCGTCGACTGCCTGACGGGGGCGCGGTCGGAGACCGGCGAGATCTTCCTCGGCCCGGACATCCCGGCCCGGCGCGGCGCCGAGGGCTGGGACTGGCTGGTCGTCCACGTCACCGAGACGCCGCTGCCCGTGGGCACGGAGGTCGGCCTGGACGTGGACGCGGGCTTCCGCGCCGCGCTCTGCGCCGGTCACACCGGCTGCCACCTGGCCGCGCTCGCGCTCAACGCCGCCCTGGCCGACCGGTGGCGCAAGGAGGCGCGGCCCGACTCGCTCGGCCGCCCCGACTTCGACCAGGCGGCCATCACCTCCTCCCGCATCACCCCGCACGGCAGCGTGGACGTCTACCGCCTGGGCAAGTCGCTGCGCAAGAAGGGCTTCTCCGCCGAGGACCTCGACCCCGGGAAGCTCGCCCGGCAGGTGAACGACCAGCTCGCGGCGTGGGTGGCGGCCGACGCTCCGGTCCGGGTGGAGGTGCCGGGCCCCGAGCTGACGGCCCGCCGCACCTGGCACTGCTCGCTGCCGGAGGGAGAGGCGTCCATCCCGTGCGGCGGCACCCACGTGAGCCGCACGGGGGAGCTGGCCGGGCTCGTCGTCGAGCTGTCGCTCGACGACGCCACGCTGACCATGCGCACCGGCCGCGCCGGCTGAGCTCAGGAGGGCTGGAGGTGGCCGATCTTCTCCGGGTTGGCCAGCACGTAGATCGTCTCGATCTTGCCCTCGCTGACCAGCAGCGAGATGACGCTGATCACCTGGCCGCCCGCCGAGATGACGATGGCGGGCGCGTTGTTCAGCGTCTCCACCGCGAAGGACAGGTCCGCGAGCTCCGCCCTGCCGATCGAGGCCATGAACTTGGCGATGTTCGCCGGGGTGTTGATCGACGTCAGGTAGCGGCCCACGTTCTCGGCGCCGGTGATGACCCGCAGCGCCGCCCTGGCCTTGCCGCCGCCGTCGCTGATGATCGACACCTGGTCGGAGAACATCTCGATCAGCGCGTCCAGGTCGCCGCCGGCGGAGGCGCCCATGAACCGCTCGGTGATCCGCCGGCGCTCGTCCCGGTCCACGTCGAAGCGGGGCCGCTTGTCCCGCACGTGGTCCCTGGCCCGCCGGGCGAGCTGCCTGGTGGCCGGCTCCGCCCGCCCGATGATCTCCGCGATCTCCGAGAACGGCAGGTCGAACGCCTCCCGCAACACGAACACCGCCCGCTCGAGCGGCGACAACGTCTCCAGCACGACCAGCATCGCCATCTCCACGGAGTCGGCCAGCTCGGCGTGCTCGGCCACGTCGGGCGCGGTGCTGATCGGCTCGGGCAGCCACGGACCCACGTACGACTCGCGCCGCGACTTCGCCCACCGCAGCCGGTCGATGGCCAGCCGCGAGGTCACCGTGATCAGGAACGCCTTGGGGTCCTCCACGTCCGACTCGTCCACCCTGGACCAGCGCAGCCACGCCTCCTGCACAACGTCCTCGGCGTCGGCCACGCTGCCCAGGATCCGGTAGGCGACCGCGACCAGCACGCCCCGGTGATCCTCAAATGTCGACATAAAACCATAGACGTACCACGCAGGCCCCGGTGTGACACAAGGGGTTCAGAACTCCGTTACACTTGTTGATCGCAAGGGGCTATAGCGCAGTTGGTAGCGCGCCTCCATGGCATGGAGGAGGTCTGGGGTTCGAATCCCCATAGCTCCACCTTGATACGTCGTAGAGTCACACAGATGATGATCATCGCTGAGGAGACCTCGTTCGACGAGGCCGAGATCTTCGAGCTCTACGACTCCGTCGGCTGGACCGTGTGGACCCGTGACATCGCCAAGGTGTGCAGGGCACTGGCCAACTCGCACCTCGTGCTCACCGCCAGGGACGGCGACGGGCGGCTGCTCGGGCTGGCCAGGACGGTGTCCGACGACGAGGTGATCTGCTATGTGCAGGAGTTGCTGGTCGGCAGGGAGTTCCAGGGGCGGGGCGTCGGGCGGCGGCTGCTGGAGCACCTCAAGGAGCGGTACGCGCACTGCCGCTACTTCGTGCTGACCACCGATCACGAGTCCACACCCGACGGGCCCGCCAACCACGCCTTCTACCGGCGCCTCGGCCTGATCGAGCATCACGAGCAGGGGCTGTCGGCGTTCGGGCTGCCGGTGAAGAGCCGCTAACCGGTGAACAGGCGGCTGAGACTCTCGGGGAGCTCGTCGCGGTTCTGCGGTGTCACGGTGATCAGGCCGGCGTCGATCTGCGCCTTCAGCGAGGCGTGGGTGCGCTGGTGGACGGTGGCCACGATCGGCACGCCGGCTTCGAACAACGCCACGCAGCGCGGCATGAACGCGGGCGACAGCAGCTCCATGGGGCCGATCTCGTCGATGAGCACCACGGCGCCGCGCGTGGTGAGCGCCTGCTGCATCGCCGGTAGCGCGATGCGCTCGAACGCGGGCACGTTCACGCCGTACCTGCCGACGCGGGGGCCGGTGACCCACGACAGGTGGGCCATCACGGCCTGGTGGCCGGCGAAGTCCGCCACGGTGAAGCCGGCCCGGCGGCCGCGCTCGCGTACCTCGTCGGTGAGGAAACCGCAGATCGGCACGTGCGCCGCCCGCAGCAGGTCGGCGAGGCGGCGGACGACGGTGGTCTTGCCCGTGCGGGGCGGGGCGGTGAGCAGGATGCGCGGCCTGGACACGGCACCAGGATGGCAGAACGGGCCCGCCCCGAGAACCACGGACCCGCGCCCGCCTCGCGCCGGTCGCATCGACCCGCCTGGCATAAGTGGTCATCCGGTGAGCACTTCAGCGCGGAGAATGGGGGCATGCGAGCTGACCGACTGGTGGCGGCGCTGCTGCTCATGCAGGCGCGCGGCCGGGTGACCGCCGCCGAGCTGGCCGAGAAGCTGGAGGTGTCGGTGGCCACCGCTCGGCGGGACCTGGAAGCGCTGTCCGCCGCGGGCATCCCCGTCTACCCGCAGCCGGGGCGCGGTGGTGGCTGGTCGTTGCTGGGCGGCGCTCGTACCGATCTGACCGGGCTCACCGCGCACGAGGCCCAGGCGCTGTTCCTGCTCGCCGGGCCGGCCGCGCCCGACGCGCCCGAGCTCAGGTCCGCGCTGCGCAAGCTGCTGCGGGCGCTGCCGCAGACGTTCAGGGAGGAGGCCGAGGCCGCGGCCGGCGCGGTGGTCGTCGATCCCGCCCGCTGGGGCGAGCCGGAGAAGGAACGGCCCGAGCTGGTCCGCGTCCTGCAACGCGCCACCGTGCGCCGGCGCAGGGTCAGGCTCGGGTACGCGGGCCGCCGCGACGGCGAGCACACCGAGCGGCTGGTCGAGCCCTGGGGGCTGGTGGACAAGGACGACGTCTGGTACCTGCTGGCGGGGACCGAGCGCGGGCAGCGCACGTTCCGGGTCGACCGGATCGTCGCGGCCGAGGTGACGGAGGAGGAGTTCGAGCGGCCGGACGGCTTCGAGCTGTCGCGGGCCTGGGCCGGGGTGGTCGAGGAGATGGAGCGGCGGCGCTCCACCGTCACCGCGACCGTGCTGATCTCCGCCCGGCTCCTGCCCATCCTGCGCGACCACTTCGGGCGACACTTCGAGAGCCTGGGGGAGACGGGGGACGGGCGGGTGCGGGCCCGGGTGGCCGCGCCGATGGCGCTGACGATCGCCGAGCAGCTCGCCGGGTGGGGCGCGCGGGTGGAGGTCGAGGAGCCCGGCGAGGTCCGCGCCGAGCTGGCCAGGATCGGCGCCGAACTCGTCGAGCGCTACCGCTAGCCAAGCCAAGGCGAGTAGGCACGCCAAGACCGAGCGATGGCTGAGTCACGGCATGGTCGTGGACAGGGCCGCGTGTTCCCAGCGGATCTGCTCCCACGCCTGCTCCACGTGCCGCCGCTCCGTCGCCGCGGCCCCGACGGCCAGCCGCAGCACCACCCGGCCGGCGAGCCTCGTGTGCGTCAGGTACATCGACCCGCTCGCGTTGAGCAGCTCCATCAGCCTCAGCGTGGCCCGGTCCGCCTGCGCCGCGTCGTCCAGGCCGGGCCACAGGGGGCGGAAGCACACCAGCCCGAGCGGATGCTGCTCGTGCAGCTCGAAGCCCGGGTCCGCGGCGATCCATCCGGCCAGCTCGGCCGCCAGCTCGACGCACTTGCGCAGGTGCGCCCGCAGCCCCTCGGCCCCGTACCAGCGGATCACCGACCACAGCTTCAGCGCCCTGAACCGGCGGCCCAGCGGCACCTGCCAGTCCCGGTAGTCCACGACGGAGCCGGTCGAGGTGGCGGTGTTCCTGAGGTACTCGGGCAGGATCGACAGCGCGCCGAGGAGCGGGCCGCGGTCGGCCGTCCAGAGCACGCCGCAGTCGAAGTTGGTCAGCAGCCATTTGTGCGGGTTCGTCGCGTACGAGTCCGCGTACTCGGCCACGCCGTCGTTCAGCCACCGGAACTCGGGACAGATCGCCGCGACCCCGGCGTAGGCGGCGTCCACGTGCAGCCAGACCCCGCGCTCCCGGCACACCTCGCCGATGGCGGGCACCGGATCGACGGCGGTGGTGGAGGTCGTGCCGACGGTGGCGCACACCATCGCGGGTACGGCGCCCGCCGCCTCGTCCTCGGCCAGCAGCTCGCGCAGGTGGGCGGGGTCCATGGCCAGCGTGCGCGGGTCCACGTCCACCACCCGCACGCCCGCCGCGCCCAGGCCGGCGATCCGCGCGGCCTTCTCCAGCGAGGAGTGCGTCTGGGAACTCACGTACAGTGTGTACCGCCGGTCGATGCCCTCGGCCGCGACCCGCCCGCCGCTCGCCCGGTGCAGCGCCGCCAGCAGCGCGACCAGGCAGGCGCTCGACGCCGAGTCCTGGATGACGCCGCCGCCCGCCGCGTCGGTGCGGAACCGTTCCGGCAGCCCGATCAGCTCGGCCAGCCAGTCGACCACCACCGTCTCCAGCTCCGTGCACGCCGGGCTGGTCACCCACAACATGCCCTGCACGCCCAGCCCGCTGGACAGCAGGTCGCCCAGGATGGCGGGGCCGCTGGCGTTGGAGGGGAAGTAGGCGAAGAAGCCAGGGTGCTGCCAGTGCGTGATGCCGGGCAGCAGCACCTGCCCGAGATCCGACAGCACGTTCTCGAACGGCTCTCCGTGCTCGGGCGGCGACGCCGGCAGGGCACGCCGGATCTCACCCGGCTTGACCTGGGACATCACGGGGTGGGACTCGATGCCGGCGAGGTAGTCCGCGATCCAGTCGATGACCTGCTTGCCGTGGCGGCGGAACTCCTCAGGGCTCATGTGAGGGCTCATCCGACCACTCTGCCGCCGCGGCGGGGCCCGGGGAAAGGGGACGGGCCGGAGGCTTTCGCCCCCGGCCCGTTCTATCTCAAGCGGCCTCGCGACCGCCGAGTGTCAGTAACGATAGTGACGGTGGCGCTTGCCACCGATGGCCTTGCTCAGGTGGATGCCACCGGGCAGGTTCACCGACACGTAGCGGCGGCCGTCGGGGGTGGTCGAGACGTGGAAGCGCCGATTGCCGAAACTGTGACCGACGCCGTGCCGTGACAGGTTGATCCGGAACGGCCCCACTTTGATTGACTTGCGGTAGTGCCAGCCCATGTCCCTCCTCCGCCATCGTGCGCTCATGAAGAAGAACGTGCGGGACGGCTCCGCGGTTCCCGGCCCGCCAAGGTGCCCGCCAAGGTGCCCTCCAATGTGCTCGCCAGGGCTTCGAGCGCGCGGGGGTAGGCCCGTTCCGAGGGGGCGGCGTACCCGATGAGCAGGCCGTCGCGGCCCTCGCCGTGCCAGAGGGGGGAGGAGGGGCGCAGGGCGATGCCGGCCCGCTCGCAGGCGGCCAGCACCTCGGCCTCCGGCGGGCCGCCCGGGGGGAGCAGCAGGAGGGCACGCAGGCCGGCCGCGACGCCGGGCAGGGCCGCGCCGGGCAGCACGCCGGACAGGCGGGCGCGCAGCCGCTGGCGGCGGTGGCGGTAACGCAGGCGGGCGGCGCGGATGTGGCGGTCGTAGTCGTGCGTCTCGATCAGCCTGGCCAGCACGAGCTGGCCGAGCACCTCGGTATGGGCGTCGGCGTGCAGCTTGGCCTCGGTGACGGGGCCGATCAGCGCGGGCGGCACCGCCATCCAGCCCAGGCGCAGCCCCGGGCCGAGGGACTCCGACGTGGTGCCGCAGTACACGACCTGCTCCGGCGCCGTGCCCTGCAACGCCCCGACGGGCCGGCGATCGTAGCGGAACTCCCCGTCGTAGTCGTCCTCGACGACCAGCCCGCCCCACGCGCGCAGCGCCAGGCGGCGGGACGGGTGCAGCGGGACGCCCATGGGGTACTGGTGGGCGGGCGTGACGACGGCGGCGGCCACGTCAGGGGTGAGGGTGCCGGTCCGCGCGCCCAGCTCGTCCACCGGCAGCGGTACGACCTCGCGCCCCGCTCTTCTCACCACCTCGCGGTAGAAGTCGTGACCGGGGTCCTCCATGGCGAACGGGCCGCCGGTCACGGTGGCGAGCAGGTTGACCGCCTGGACGAAGCCGGTGGTGACGACGATCAGGTCGGGCGTGGTGAGCACGCCGCGGGTCCTGGCGAGGTAGCCGGCGAGCGCGGTACGCAGCTCGATCCGGCCGCGCGGGTCGCAGGGGCCGAAGACGGCGGCGGGCGCGGTGGCCAGCACATGGCGGGTGGCGCGCAACCAGGCGCGGGCGGGGAAGGCGGACACGTCCGGCTGCCCGGGCCGCAGGTCGTGCAGGGGCCCGGGCGTCGGCTCGGCGGGGAACGCGCCCGGCGGCATGCCCGGGGCGGACGGCGTGGTGGCGACCTCCGTGCCGGAGCCGGGGCGCGTGGCCAGGTAGCCCTCCGCGACGAGCTGGTCGTAGGCCGCGCTCACCGTGCCCCGTGACAGGCGCAGCTCGGCGGCCAGCGTGCGGCTGGAGGGCAGCCGGGTGCCGCGCGGCAGCCGCCCGTCCCTGACGGCCTGCCGCAGCGCCTCCTCCAGCGCCCGCCGCCGCCCGCCCCCGGCGGCGAGCTCCAGATGCAGGTCCACCCCGGAACCGGCCCAATCTTTGCGCACGGAACCGGACCTTACCCCTGGTCCGGTGCCCGGGCTTACGGTGGTGAGCAGCCGGAACCAGGAAGGACGGGAGCCACATGATCGTGATCGCTCACCTGAGCGACATCCACATCGGCGCCACCCCCGAGAGCGTCGCCCGCACCACCGCCGTCATGCGTTACCTGGACACGATCCCCGGCGACCTCGACGCGGTGCTCGTCACTGGCGACATCGCCGACCACGGGGCGCAGGAGGAGTACGAGACGGCCGCCAAGCTGCTCGCCTCGCGGCACCCCGTCCTGGTGGGTCCGGGCAACCACGACGTCAGGCGGGAGTTCCGCCGCTCCCTGCTGGGCGAGGAGCCGGCGGACGGCCCGGTCAACCAGGTCCTGCGCACCAGCCGCGCGGTCTACGCGATGTGCGACTCCTCCATCCCGGGCAGGGACGACGGGCACCTGGACGACGAGACGCTCGCCTGGCTGGAAGGCGTGCTGGACGACAGCGCGGGCCTGCCGGTGTTCGTGGCGTTCCACCACCCGCCGGTGAAGCTGCACACGCCGCCGGGCGACGGGATCAGGATGCACGAGACCGGGCGGCTGGAGGCTCTGCTCGCCGGCCGCGCCGGCGTGCCCGCCGTGCTGGCCGGGCACGCCCACACGGCCGCCGCCACCACGTTCGCCGGCAGGCCGCTGCTGGTCGGCGGGGGTGTGGTCTCCACGCTGACGATGCCGTGGGAGGGCGGGACGAGCTTCGCCAACTGCGTCGACTTCACCCTGCCGCCGCTGATCGCCTTCCACGTGCTCGACGACGAGGGCCGGATGACCACGCACTTCCGCGCCGTCCCGTAGAGGGGGCGGGCCGGGTGCCCGCCCCCTCATGGGTCACCGTTCGGTGAGCTCGATGAACGTCACCGAGTGGGCGGGGAAGTCGTAGGTGAAGACCGAGGAGAAGCCGCTCACCTGCCGCCGTACCGGAGCCACGCGGTCCGGGTCGGCGATCGAGTTCGTGTCCGAGGGCGCGCCGGTCAGCGAGGTCACCGTGGCCGACGGCCGGAACCGGGCAGAACCGAGGTCCACGCTGCTCCGCACGGCCGTGTCCTGCGCGTTGACGACCTTCAGCGTCACCGACCTGCCGTCCCTGGACACCACCTGGTACAGCGGCTCGACCCGGGAGCTGTCCACGAAGTCGTTGACCTGCTGCCCGTCCAGCCACGTCGTGATCCGCCGCCCGCTGACCTGCACCTTCAAGCGGTGGTCGCGGCCGGTCTCGACCGTGGTGGACGAGGTGGCGATCGAGGACTTGCCGCCGTTGACGGCCTTCTCGATGGCGGACTGGGTGTTGTTCCAGCCGCCGACGTTCCACCAGTAGAAGTTGCCGGTGTCACGCACGCCGAACATCACCAGGAAGCCCTCCGCGCCGGCGGTCTTCCGTGCGGTGAGCTCGATCGTGTAGTTCGACCAGTCGGCCGAGCCGGCCGTGGACCTGGCGTCCTCGACCTGCGCTGTCTGCGCGTACGCGCCGTCCTGCACCGCCCAGGTGCCCAGGCCGGGCGTCCAGGCGCCGGCGCCGGCGGAGAAGTCGTCCGACAGCAGCACGGTCCCGTCGGCGGCGGTGACCTTGACGTCGTCGTAGCGGACCGCGGTGTTCCAGGCGCCGAGGCCGATCGCGCCCTTGATGTCCTCGACGGGCCTGGTCTCGCCCTCGAACGTGCTGGGCACCACGCGCTCGCCGACGTTCGTGGAGAACAGGCGCTGGACGTGGTAGCTCGGCGACCCGTACGCCTGGTCGTTGTCGAACCAGATCAGGTCCGGCGTCCAGTCCACGTAGTCCACGTTGGCCAGCAGCGGCGCGTACGAGGCCAGCTCCACCACGTCGGAGTTGCGTTCCAGCCCGGTCATGTACGACGCCTCGGACAGCGCGTTGTAGAACGTGTTGCCCCTGGAGGCGTACTCGCCCACGAACACCTTCGGCCCCTGGCGGTCGTAGGTGTCGTAGCGGTGGTTGTTGGCCAGGAACCAGTCGGGGTTGTTGTAGTAGTGCTCGTCGACCAGGTCGGCCTTCTGGTCGCGGGCGAACTGCCACATGCGGTCGAACCAGGCGCCCTGCGACGTCTGACCCGAGTTACTGATGATCTTGATGTCGGGGTACTTCGCCCGGATCGCGTCGGCGAACTTCGGGTAGTTGGTGAAGAACTCCGGATAGATCTCCTCGTTCCCGAGCCCGATGTACTCCAGCCCGAACGGCTTCGGATGCCCCAGCGCCGCCCGCTTCTTGCCCCAGGTGGAGGTGACCGGCCCGTTGGCGAACTCGATCAGGTCGAGGGTGTCCTGCACCCACCGGGCCAGCTTGGCCTCGTCGGTCAGCGGGCGGTTCTCGCCGCAGCCGTTCACGCCCACCGACAGCACCGGCAGCGCCTCGGCCCCGAGGTCCTCGGCGAACTGGAAGTACTCGTAGTAGCCGATGCCGTAGCTCTGGTTGTAGCCCCAGAAGTTGAAGTTCGTCGGCCGCTCCTCGACCGGGCCGATGGTCTCCTTCCACTGGTAGATGCGGCGGCGGTCGCCGGTCTCCGCGTACGGGTCGTAGGTGCCGACGTTGGTCACGCAGCCGCCGGGGAAGCGCAGGAACCGCGGCTTAAGATCGGCGATCAGCTCGGCCAGGTCGGTCCGCATGCCGTGCCCCTTGAACGTGTCGCGGGGGAACAGCGAGACCATGTCCAGGTCGGTCCGCCCGGCGGGGGCCTGCACGACGAGCCGGCCCGCGTCGGTGGTGCCCGAGGCGGTGAACGACGCCCGGTACTTGGCCCAGCCGCCCGCCTTGACCCGCACGGTCACCTTGCCGAGCACGGTCGTGCCGTCCTCGACGGTGATCGTGAGCGGGCCCGCCTCGGCGCGCCTGGCCCACACGGAGAAGTCGTAGCGCTCACCCCCGGCGAGCGGCAGGCCGCGGTTGAACCCGGCGTTGCTCACGCCGGCCGTGCCCTCGCCCGTCACGTCGAGCCGCAGGTAGTTGCGGTTGTTGGTGTTCAGCGGGTCCTCGCCGGTGACGGCGGGCGTGACGGTGGCGCCTCGCTCGGTCTCGCTCCACGCGGTCAGGCCCGTGTAGGAGGGCTCGTCGACGGAGTTGAACTCGAACGAGCGGTTCTGCACCAGCTCGGCGTAGAGCCCGCCGTCGGCGGCGTGGTTGATGTCCTCGTAGAAGACGCCGTACAGGTTGGGGCTGACCTTCGTGCCCTTCGCCCTGGTGTCCACACTCAGCTTGCCGGAGGTGTAGCCCTCGACGCGGAACCTGGTCGCGTCCGCGCCCAGGACGAGCCTGCCGTCGCTGACCGCGAGGTTCCGCCCGCCCGAGGAGACCGTGACCTTGCCGCCGCCCGCGTCCTTGAGCTGGTAGGGCGTGGCCTGCGTGCCCAGCCGGACGGGGGTGGTGGCCTGGAGGTACCTGCCGCTCTCGACGTCCTTGAGCGCGCCGCCGGGCTCGGCGGTGAGGACCAGGCCCGTCATGGGCGCCTTCGCCGAGGCCCGCACGACACCCGAGCGGTCGGCCGACAGGTACGGCGCCGCCTCCGCGCGCAGCGTGAACGGCCCCTCCGGCACCACGGCCGCCCCCTCGGCCGCCTTGATCGCGAAGTAGTCGAACTCCGCCCGCACGGACGTGCCGTTCTGCGCCGACAGCCCGAACAGCCCGACCTGCCCGACCTTCAGGCCGGCGGTCATCCTGGACGCCTGCACCCAGGCCGTGCCGTCCCAGTAGGAGGAGGTGAACTCGTCGCCGGTCCTGGCCAGCTTGAGCACCTCGGCCGTGGAGCCGGGCCTGGCGGCGAAGGCCGAGGTGAAGGCCGCGCCGACCTCGGTGGCCGTCTCGATCACCGGGCCGCCGGCGAACCCGACGTGGGCCAGGCCGGCGCGGACGTAGTTGTCCCAGTCCTGCCAGGCCAGCAGGCCCGCGCTCTGGTAGTCGAGCGAGACGGGGGCGCTCAGCTTGGTGACCACCTCGAAGTCGCCGTCGGGGACGTCCACGAGGAAGAGGTTCCTGGCGTTGTTGGTGGCCTGGTGGGTGTCGCCGGTCAGGGTGTCCAGGCGCAGGGCGCTGCCCGACAGGCTCCAGCGGGAGTCGTCCGGCGAGAGCACCGTCCAGTCCTCGCCGAGCGTGGTGCCGTCGAACTGGTCCACGACGGCGCCTTCGGGGATGGGATCCGCCGCCGCGGCCGCCGGCGCGGTCAGCAGACCGGCCAGAAGCAGGGCGGATAAGGCGATGCGCAACATGAGTGGGGGGCTCCTCAGGTGTTGTTAGCGTTAACAATCAAGTGAGCGTTAACAACCGCGATCGGCGACAACGTAAGGAGTGCTCAGGGCGGCCGTCAAGGGGGTCCTGTGTAACCCGACCGTAATGCGGCGAACTATTGACGACACGTCTTGTTAGCGTTCACAGTCGGGGCCAAGCCAGGAAAGGAGCACGGCTGTGGGATCCACCCTGGGGCGCCGCCTGCCGGTCATGGCCGACGTGGCCAGGGAGGCCGGCGTGTCGCATCAGACGGTCTCCCGCGTGCTCAACGACCATCCGAACGTGCGCAGCGAGACCCGGACGCGGGTGCTCGAGGCGATCGACAAGCTCGGCTACCGCCGCAACCTCGTCGCCCGCGCCCTGGTCACCAAGCACTCCAGAACGCTCGGCGTGGTCAGCTTCGACACCACCCTGTACGGCCCGGCCAGCACCGTCTACGGCATCGAGCAGGCGGCCAGGGCGGCCGGCTACTTCGTCAGCATCGTCAGCCTCAAGTCGATCGACAAGGCCGGCGTGCGCGATGCCCTCGACTACCTGGCGGACCAGGGCGTGGACGGCATCGTGGTGGTCGCGCCGCAGCGCTCGGCCGCACAGGCGCTGGCCGACCTGCCGCTCGGCGTGCCCACCGTCGCGGTCGAGGGCGGGCAGGCGGGCGACGTGTCCGTGGTCTGCGTCGACCAGGTCGCGGGAGGCCGGGTCGCCACCGAGCACCTGCTGTCGCTGGGGCACGAGACGGTCTGGCACGTCAGCGGGCCGTCCGACTGGCTGGAGGCGGAAGGGCGCGTGGCCGGGTGGCGGGCCGCGCTGGAGGAGGCGGGCCGCGAGGCCCCGCGACCGCTGGCCGGTGACTGGAGCCCGCGCTCGGGATACGAGGCGGGACGCAGCCTGGCGAGCATGAGGAACGTGACCGCGGTCTTCGTCGCCAACGACCAGATGGCGCTGGGAGTGCTGCGGGCGTTCACCGAGCAGGGGGTGAGAGTGCCCGAGCGGGTGAGCGTGGTCGGCTTCGACGACATCCCCGAGTCGGAGTTCTTCTCGCCGCCGCTCACGACCATCAGGCAGGACTTCGACGCGGTGGGCAGGCACAGCATCGAGGTGCTCGTACGGCAGCTCGAAGGCGGTCCGCAGGAGCGGGAGCGGCTCGTGGTGCCGCCCACGTTCGTGCCCAGGGTCAGTACGGCCCGGGCGTAGTGCCGTACGGCAAGGCAGGACGCGCTGGCGCCCAGCTGGGGTTGTTAGCGTTCACATGAGAAGGGAACCCCCCACGTGTTCAAGAGGATCTCGGCGTTGGTGCTCGCCGGTCTCACCGCGATGGCGGTGGCTTCGTGTGGCAGCGGTGGCGGCACCACCAGTGCAGGCACGAGCGGCGGCGGCGGTGACGACTCGATCACCATGGGCTTCTCCCAGGTCGGCGCGGAGAGCGGCTGGCGGACCGCGAACACCAAGTCCGTGCAGGACTCGGCGAAGAACGCGGGCATCACGCTCAAGTTCTCCGACGCCCAGCAGAAGCAGGAGAACCAGATCAAGGCCATCCGCTCCTACATCCAGCAGAAGGTGGACGTCATCGCCTTCTCGCCGGTGGTGGAGTCGGGCTGGGACACGGTGCTGAAGGAGGCGCAGAACGCGAAGATCCCGGTCATCCTGACCGACCGCGCGGTCGACTCCAAGGACACCTCCCTCTACAAGACCTTCCTCGGCTCGGACTTCATCGAGGAGGGCAAGAAGGCCGGGCAGTGGCTGGTGGATGAGTACAAGGACACCAAGGACCCGGTGAACATCGTCGAGCTGCAGGGCACGACGGGCTCGGCCCCGGCCAACGACCGCAAGGCGGGCTTCGCCGAGATCATCCAGGCCGACCCGAAGTTCAAGATCGTCGCCTCGCAGACCGGCGACTTCACCCGGGCCAAGGGCAAGGAGGTCATGGAGGCCTTCCTGAAGTCCACCCCGGACATCGACGTGCTGTACGCGCACAACGACGACATGGGTCTGGGCGCGATCGAGGCCATCGAGGGTGCAGGCAAGGTGCCGGGCAAGGACATCAAGATCATCACCGTGGACGCGGTGAAGGACGGCATGCAGGCGCTCGCCGACGGGAAGATCAACTTCATTGTCGAGTGCTCCCCGCTGCTCGGCCCGCAGCTGATGGACCTGGCCAAGAAGGTCGTCAAGGGCGAGCAGGTGCCCGCCCGCGTGGTGACCGAGGAGACCACGTTCACGCAGGAGCAGGCCAAGCAGGTCCTGTCCACCCGCCAGTACTGATCGGACAGACGCCGGGCCGGCGGGGGCCGGTCCGGTTTCTCGTTGGAGAGGGTCCATGACCGTATCCGCCCCGGTCTTGACGATGACCGGGATCAGCAAGCAGTTCCCCGGCGTGAAAGCGCTCGACGGCGTGGACTTCCGGCTCCTGCCGGGCGAGGTGCACGCGCTGATGGGCGAGAACGGCGCCGGCAAGTCCACTCTGATCAAGGTGCTCACCGGCGTCCACCCGGCCGACGCGGGCACCATCGACCTCGGCGGCACGCCGGTGGCGTTCGGCAGCCCCCTGGAGGCGCAGCAGGCCGGGATCAGCACCGTCTACCAGGAGGTCAACCTCTGCACGAACCTGTCGGTGGCCGAGAACATCCTGCTCGGCCGTGAGCCCAGGAAGAGGGGCCGCATCGACTGGAGACGCATGCGGGCCAGGGCCGGCGAGCTGCTGTCGCGGCTGGAGCTGAGCCTGGACGTCTCGGCGCCGCTGTCGTCGTACTCGCTGGCCATTCAGCAGATGGTGGCCATCGCGCGGGCCATCGACATCGACGCCAGGGTGCTGATCCTCGACGAGCCCACCTCCAGCCTGGACGCCGACGAGGTCGAGCAGCTCTTCCGGGTGATGAGGCGGCTGAAGGAGGAGGGCATCGCCATCCTGTTCGTCTCCCACTTCCTCGACCAGGTCTACGAGATCTCCGACCGGATGACGATCCTGCGCAACGGGCGGCTGGTCGGGGAGTACCCGACCGCGGAGCTGCCGCAGGTCGAGCTGGTCGCCAAGATGATCGGCCAGGAGCTGGCCGTGCTGGAGCGGCTGCACGGCGAGGCCAAGGTGTTCGACCGCCCGCTGGTCGAGGCGCGCGGGCTCGGCAGGACCGGGGCGATCGCGCCGTTCAGCCTGACGATCCACGAGGGCGAGGTCGTGGGCCTGGCCGGGCTGCTCGGCTCGGGACGTACGGAGATCGCCCGGCTGCTGTTCGGCGCCGACCACGCGAGCACGGGCGAGATCGCGGTCGGCGGGACGCCGCAGTCGTTGCGCACGCCGCGCGCGGCGATGACGCAGAAGATCGCGTTCTGCTCGGAGAACCGCAAGGCCGACGGGCTCATCCCCGACCTCACCGTGCGCGAGAACATCATCCTGGCCCTGCAGGCCACCAGGGGCTGGACCAGGCCGGTGCCGCGCGAGCAGCAGGACGAGCTGGTGTCCAGGTACGTCAAGGCGCTCAAGATCAGCCCGCCCAACCCCGAGCACCTGGTGCGCAACCTCAGCGGCGGCAACCAGCAGAAGGTGGTGCTGGCCAGGTGGCTGATCCTGGAGCCCCGCCTGCTCATCCTGGACGAGCCCACCCGGGGCATCGACGTCGGGGCCAAGACCGAGATCCAGCGCCTGGTGGCCGAGCTGTCGGACGGCGGCATGGCGGTGCTGTTCATCTCCGCCGAGCTGGAGGAGGTGCTGCGGCTCAGCCACAAGGTGCAGGTGCTGCGGGACCGGCGGCTGGTGGCCGAGCTGCCGAACGACGAGGCGCTCACGACCGACGTCCTGATGGAGACGATCGCGAGCGGAGGGCGGACCTCATGAGACGTCTGTTGTGGCCGCTGGCCGTCCTGGCCCTGCTGCTGGTGCTGAACGTGTTCTTCACCCCCAGCTTCTTCTCGATCGAGGTCAAGGACGGCCACCTGTACGGCAGCCTGATCGACATCCTGCGCTTCGGCGCCCCGCTGATCCTGGTCTCGCTGGGCATGACGCTGGTCATCGCGACCGGCGGCATCGACCTGTCGGTCGGCTCGGTGGTGGCGATCTCGGGCGCGCTGGCCTGCCTGCAGATCAGCCAGGACGCGAGCGTGTTCACCGCCGTGGTGCTGGCGCTGGGGCTCTGCCTGGTGCTGGGGGCCTGGAACGGGTTCCTGGTCGCGGGCATCGGCATCCAGCCGATCATCGCCACGCTCATCCTCATGGTGGCGGGGCGCGGCCTGGCGCAGCTCATCACCGACGGGCAGATCATCACTGTCAACAGCCCGGCGTACAAGGTGATCGGCGGCGGCTACTGGCTGACCGTGCCGTTCGGCATCCTCATCGTGCTCGGGGTGCTGGCGATCAGCGCGTTCCTGACCAGGCGGCTGGCGCTGGGCATGCTGATCGAGTCGGTCGGCGGCAACGCCGAGGCGAGCAGGCTGGCGGGGATCAGGGCGCGCGGGATCATCGTCATGGTGTACGCGTTCGCCGCCCTGTGCGCGGGCGTGGCCGGGCTGATGATCAGCTCGAACGTCTCCAGCGCCGACGGCAACAACGCGGGCCTGTGGATCGAGCTGGACGCGATCCTGGCCGTGGTGATCGGCGGCACGTCGCTGGCCGGTGGCAGGTTCTCGCTCGGCGGCACCGTGGTGGGCGCGCTCATCATCCAGACGCTGACCACGACGATCTACTCGATCGGGGTGCCGCCGGAGACGACGCTGCTGTTCAAGGCGCTGGTGGTGACGGCGGTCTGCCTCGTCCAGTCCCCGTCGTTCCGCGCGAAGGTCTTCGGCGGGCGCGGGCGGGCGGCGCCCGCGAGCCCCGCCGTCGAGGAGAAGGTGAAGGTGACCACGTGACGACGCTGACGGTGGGCCGGGCCTCGATCCCGGCCAAGTACCTGCCCGTCCTGGTGACCGGGTGCCTGCTGGCGGCCATGTTCGTGGCCGGCGGGATCCGCTACGAGGGCTTCGCCAGCGGGCAGGTGATCCTGAACGTCTTCATCGACAACGCCTTCCTGCTGGTGGTGGCGGTCGGGATGACGTTCGTGATCCTCACCGGGGGCATCGACCTGTCGGTGGGGTCGGTGGTGGCGCTGTCGACGATGATCTCGGCCAGCCTGATGGCGGGGCCCGGGTGGCCGCCGTACCTGGTGGTGCCGCTGGTGCTGGCCATCGGGTCGGGGCTGGGGCTGGTCATGGGGTACATCGTGCACGCCTTCGACATCCAGCCGTTCATCGTGACGCTGGCGGGCATGTTCCTGGCGCGGGGGCTGTGCTACACGATCGGGACCGATTCGATCCCGATCGAGGACGCCACGTTCACGGCGTTCGCGCAGACCAGGATCGACCTGTTCGCCGACCTGTGGATCTCGCCGAGCGTGATCATCGCGGTTCTGGTCGTGGTGGTGGCGGCGTACGTGCTGCACTACACCCGCTTCGGCCGTTCGGTCTACGCGACGGGCGGCAGCGAGCAGTCGGCGTTGCTCATGGGCCTGCCCGTGGGGCGGACGAAGATCACCGTCTACACGATCAGCGGGTTCTGCTCGGCTCTGGGCGGTGTCCTGCTGTCGTTCTACATGCTCTCCGGGTACGGCCTGCACGCGGTGGGCATGGAGCTGGACGCCATCGCCGCGGTGGTCATCGGCGGGACACTGCTGACCGGCGGCAGCGGCTTCCTGCTGGGGACCGTGCTCGGCGTGCTGGTGCTGGGGCTGATTCAGACGATCATCAGTTTCGAAGGGACCCTGTCGTCATGGTGGACCAAGATCTTCATCGGAATGTTGCTCTTCGTCTTCATCCTGCTGCAGCGCCTGTTCTCGGCCCGCTCAGGCCGCTGACCTGCGTGGAAGTTACCTGAACGTTTCTGTGAGGTTATGTCCGAGCGTTGACATAGACTTTGTTAGCGATAACAATCAGGCGAAACGAGTGCGAACTTTGTTCTGATTCGTCACGTTCTGTGATCGAATCCCCCAATTTATCACCGGCAGCCGCCGCGTCCTGCGTCTGCCGCGACCCCCATGGAAAGGGATGCTCATGAGGTTGGGACGGATCGGGGGCGTGGTGTCCGCCATCGCGCTCGCCGCGACCATGACGGCTTGTGGCTCGAGCACGAAGACGGTCGACCAGGAGGCCTCCGCCTCCGCGGCCGCCGGGAACGCCGGTGCCCTCATCGGCGTCACCATGCCGACCAAGTCCTCCGAGCGCTGGATCCACGACGGTGACAACGTCAAGCAGCAGCTCGAGAAGCTCGGCTACAAGGTCGACCTCCAGTACGCCGAGAACGACATCCCGACGCAGGCCAACCAGATCGAGAACCAGATCACCAAGGGAGCCAAGCTCCTGATCGTGGCCTCGATCGACGGCACGGCGATCACCTCGCAGCTCCAGCAGGCCGCCGACGCCAAGATCCCGGTCATCGCCTACGACCGGCTGATCCGCAACAGCCCCAACGTCGACTACTACGCCACCTTCGACAACTTCAAGGTCGGCGTGCAGCAGGCGACCTCGCTGCTGAAGGGCCTGGGCGTCGAGGACGGCAAGAAGGGCCCGTTCAACGTCGAGCTGTTCGGCGGCTCGCCCGACGACAACAACGCCACGTTCTTCTGGAACGGCGCCATGTCGGTGCTCCAGCCGAAGATCGACGACGGCACCCTGAAGGTCGCCAGCGGCCAGACCGACTTCAAGCAGGCCGCCATCCTCCGGTGGGACCCCGCCACGGCGCAGAAGCGCATGGAGGACATCATCACCAAGACCTACACGGGCAGCACCAAGGTCGACGGCGTCCTGTCCCCGTACGACGGCCTGTCGATCGGCATCCTCTCGGCGCTGAAGAGCTCCGGCTACAGCAAGCCGTACCCGATCGTGACCGGTCAGGACGCGGAGCTGCAGTCGGTGAAGTCGATCGTCGCCGACGAGCAGTACTCCACCATCTTCAAGGACACCCGCAAGCTCGCCGAGCAGACGGTGAAGATGGCCGACGCCGTGCTCAAGGGGCAGCAGCCCGAGGTGAACAACACGAAGGACTACGACAACGGCAACAAGGTCGTGCCCTCGTACCTGCTCGACCCGGTGATCGTCGACAAGACCAACTACAAGGAAGTCATCGTCGGCGGCAACTACTACACCGAGGACCAGCTCAAGTAGGGGTTCAGCCCCGGGGACGACGCTCCCCGGGGCTTTTCCTGAGCGAGGGGATATGACCGAGCACATCTTGCGGATGAGCGGGATCACCAAGACGTTCCCCGGCGTCAAGGCGCTGCAGGACGTCAACCTGTCGGTCAGGCAGGGCGAGATCCACGCCATCTGCGGCGAGAACGGCGCCGGCAAGTCGACGCTGATGAAGGTGCTGTCCGGGGTCTACCCGCACGGCGACTACGAGGGCGAGATCTTCTTCGAGGGCGAGCGCTGCGAGTTCGGCGGCATCCGCGACAGCGAGCACGCCGGCATCGTGATCATCCACCAGGAGCTGGCGCTCAGCCCCCAGCTGTCGATCGCGGAGAACATCTTCCTCGGCAACGAGCGTGCCAGGCGCGGCGTCATCGACTGGAACCGCACCAACTACGAGGCCGCCGAGCTGATGAAGCGGGTCGGCCTGCGCGAGAACCCGACGACGCCCATCTCCGAGATCGGCGTGGGCAAGCAGCAGCTCGTCGAGATCGCCAAGGCCCTGTCGAAGCGGGTGAAGCTGCTCATCCTCGACGAGCCGACCGCGGCGCTCAACGACGACGACTCCGCGCACCTGCTGGACCTGCTGCGCGGGCTGCGTGACGAGGGCATCACCTGCGTGATCATCTCGCACAAGCTCAACGAGGTGACCGCGATCGCCGACTCCGTCACGATCATCCGTGACGGCCGCACGATCGAGACGCTCGACATGGTCACCGACCACGTCACCGAGGACCGCATCATCGCCGGCATGGTCGGCCGCGCCCTCGACAACCGCTACCCGCCGCACGAGCCGACGATCGGCGAGGAGGCGCTGCGGATCGAGGACTGGACGGTCTACAGCCCCAGCCAGCCGGACCGGAAGGTCGTGGACGGGGCCGCGATGACGCTGCGCCGCGGGGAGATCGTCGGGCTGGCCGGGCTGATGGGCGCCGGGCGTACCGAGCTGGCGATGAGCCTGTTCGGGCGCACGTACGGCGTGCACATCTCCGGCAAGATCTTCAAGGACGGCAAGCCGATCGAGATCCGCAACGTGCAGGACGCGATCAACCACGGCATCGCCTACGCCTCCGAGGACCGCAAGCGGTACGGGCTCAACCTCATCCAGGACATCAAGACCAACATCAGCGCCGCCGGGCTCAAGGGCCTGGCCAAGCGCGGCTGGGTGAACGACAACGAGGAGTACCGGGTCGCCGAGGAGTTCCACAAGAGCATGAACATCAAGGCCCCGAGCGTCAACAGCATCGTGGGCCAGCTCAGTGGCGGCAACCAGCAGAAGGTCGTGCTGTCCAAGTGGATCATGACCGAGCCGGACGTGCTCATCCTCGACGAGCCGACCCGCGGCATCGACGTCGGCGCCAAGTACGAGATCTACACGATCATCAACCGCCTCGCCGACGAGGGCAAGGCCGTGCTGGTGATCTCCAGTGAGTTGCCTGAGCTGCTCGGCCTGTGCGACCGCATCTACACACTCTCCGAAGGTCGCATCACCGGCGAGGTTCCCCGCCAGGAGGCCACCCAGGAAAGCCTCATGCACCTCATGACCAAGGGACAGGAGTAGCTCTGATGAGCTCCATTACGCCTGCCGACGTGAAGGTCGGCGCCCAGGACGGCGGGGGAGCGCCCAAGCAGCCGGGCCGGGTGTCGTTCGGCGGAGTCTCGCTCAACCTGCGATCCAGCGGCATCTACATCGCCTTCGCGGCGATCATCGTGCTGTTCTCGATCCTGACCGACGGCGCGCTGCTCACGCCGCAGAACATCTCGAACATCATCGTCCAGAACTCCTACGTCCTGATCCTCGCGATCGGGATGATCCTGATCATCATCGCCGGGCACATCGACCTGTCGGTCGGCTCGGTGGTGGCGGTCACGGGAGCGCTGGCGGCGGTGCTCATGGTGAACATGGGCTGGCCCTGGCCCTTGGCCCTGCTGGCCACGCTGGTGGCCGGCGCGCTCATCGGAGCCTGGCAGGGGTACTGGATCGCCTACTTCGGCATCCCGGCGTTCATCGTGACCCTGGCCGGCATGCTGCTGTTCCGGGCGCTGACGATGACCGTCCTGGGCAACCAGGGCATCGGGCCGTTCCCCGACCAGGTCCGTACGCTGGCCAACGGCTTCACCGACGGCTACCTCGGCAACATCGGCCTCGGCCCGCTCGGCGGCGCCGACCTGTTCAGCCTGCTGATCGGCGTCGTCGCGATCGCCGGCATGTTCACCGCCCAGCTGCGCACCAGGAACGCCCGCAAGGGTTACGGCCAGTCGGTCGAGCCGATGGCGCTGTTCTGGCTGAAGATGATCGCGGGCGCGGCGATCATCATGTTCCTGGTCATCCAGCTCGCCCGGTTCAAGAACCTCCCGTGGGTGCTGGTCCTGCTGGCGATTCTCGTGCTGGCCTACTCGATGATGGCCAACCGCACCGTCTTCGGCCGCCAGATCTACGCGATCGGCGGCAACCTCCAGGCGGCGATCATGTCCGGCGTGAAGGTCAAGTCGGTCGTCTTCTGGATCTTCGTGAACATGGGCGTGCTGTCGGCCATCGCCGGCATCATCTTCGCCGGCCGCCTCAACCAGGCGGGGCCCACCGCGGGTAACAGCTTCGAGCTGGACGCCATCGCGGCGGCCTTCATCGGCGGCGCGGCCGTCCAGGGCGGCGTCGGCAAGGTCGTGGGCGCCATCACCGGCGGCCTGATCATGGCGGTGATCAACAACGGCATGTCCCTGATCGGCTCGCCCAGCGAGCGGGTCATGCTCGTCAAGGGCATCGTGCTCCTGGCCGCCGTCGCGTTCGACGTCTGGACCAAGCGCCGGGCAGGGGCCTCCCGCTAAGTAAGATCCTCAGAGCCCAGCGAAAAGGAGAGACCGTGACGACACCTAAGCGCCGCCTGCCGGTCATGGCCGACGTGGCCAAGGAGGCGGGCGTGTCGCACCAGACGGTCTCCCGGGTGCTCAACGACCATCCGAACGTCCGGGCCGACACCCGCGCCCGGGTGGAGGCGGCGATCACCCGGCTGGGCTACCGGCGCAACCTCGTGGCTCGCGCCCTGGTCACCAAGCGCTCGAGGACCCTCGGCGTGGTGTCCTTCGACACCACGCTGTACGGCCCCGCCAGCACCATCTACGGCATCGAGCAGGCGGCCAGGACCGCGGGTTACTTCGTCAGCATCGTCAGCCTGAAGTCGATCGACGCCGACAACGTGCGCGACGCCATCGACTACCTGGCCGAGCAGGGCGTGGACGGCGTCGTGGTGGTCGCCCCGCAACGCTCGGCCGGGCTCGCGCTGGAGAGCCTGCCCTCGGGCCTGCCCGCGGTGGCGGTCGAGGGCACGCACAGGGCCGACGTGTCGGTCGTGTGCATCGACCAGATCGAGGGGGCCAGGCTGGCCACCCGGCACCTGCTCGACCAGGGCCACGATACGGTCTGGCACGTCAGCGGCCCGCACGACTGGCTGGAGACGGAGGGCCGGCTCGAAGGCTGGCGGGCCGCGCTGGAGGAGGCGGGCAGGCCGGTGCCCGAGCCGCTGGCCGGCGACTGGAGCCCGCGCGCCGGCTACGAGGCGGGCAAGAGCCTGGCCGCGATGGACGGTGTCACGGCCGTGTTCGCCGCCAACGACCAGATGGCGCTGGGCGTGCTGCGCGCCCTGTCGGAGAAGGGCGTGAAGGTGCCGCAGCAGATCAGCGTGGTCGGCTTCGACGACATCCCCGAGTCGGAGTTCTTCTCGCCCCCGCTCACCACGGTCAGGCAGGACTTCGACGTGGTGGGCCGGCACTGCATCGAGGTGCTGCTGCGGCAGATCGACCTCGGCCACGCCGCGTACGAGCGCCTGGTCGTCCGCCCCAGCTTCGTCGTCCGGTCGAGCACGGCGCCCGTCAGATGAGCCCGCCCGGTAGATGATGTGCATGCCCCCGAACAATCCCTGGAGTTCAATGTGAGCGCTAACAAATACGTCGTAGGAGTGGACTTCGGCACGCTCTCGGGGCGTGCCGTCGTCGTACGGGTGAGCGACGGCGCCGAGCTGGGCAGCGCCGTCCACGAGTACGAGCACCGCGTCATCGAGCACACCCTCCCGGGCACCGAGGTGCGCCTGGGCCCGGACTGGGCGCTGCAGTCGCCGCAGGACTGGATCGACGTGATGCGGATCGCCGTGCCCCAGGCCATCGCCGCCGCCGGCGTGCCGGCCGGGGAGATCGTCGGCATCGGCACCGACTTCACCGCCTGCACCGTGCTGCCCACCACGGCCGACGGCACCCCGCTCTGCTTCGAGACGCCTGAAGAGCCGCACGCCTGGCCCAAGCTGTGGAAGCACCACGCCGCCCAGCCGCACGCCGACCGGATCAACGAGCTGGCCGCGCGCAGGGGCGAGAGCTGGCTGCCGCGCTACGGCGGCAAGATCTCCTCCGAGTGGGAGTTCGCCAAGGGGCTGCAGGTCCTGGAGGAGGCCCCCGAGGTCTACGCCAGGGCTGAGCGCTGGATCGAGGCCGCCGACTGGATCATCTGGCAGCTCACCGGCGCCGAGAGCCGCAACATCTGCACGGTCGGCTACAAGGGCGTCTTCCAGGACGGCGCCTACCCGTCCGAGGAGTACCTGGCCGAGCTGAACCCGGGCTTCGCCGGATTCGTCGGCAAGCTCGCCACCGGCGAGGTCGGCGACAAGGTGGGAGACGTGACGCTGGCGCCGCTGGGCGGCCTGGCCGGGCGCCTGACCGCGCGGGCCGCCGGGTGGACGGGCATCCCCGAGGGCACCGCCGTGGCCGTCGGCAACGTGGACGCGCACGTCACGGCCGCCGCCGCCGACGCCGTGCGGCCCGGCCAGATGGTGGCCATCATGGGCACCTCCACCTGCCACATCATGCCCAGCGACCAGCTCGCCGAGGTGCCCGGCATGTGCGGCGTCGTCCGCGACGGCATCGTCCCCGGCCTGTGGGGCTACGAGGCGGGGCAGTCGGCGGTGGGCGACATCTTCGCCTGGTTCGTCGAGAACTTCGGCACCGACGGGCACGAGCGCCTGACCGAGCTGGCCGAGAAGCAGGCCGTGGGCCAGCACGGGCTGGTCGCCCTCGACTGGTTCGGCGGCAACCGCTCGGTGCTGGTGGACCACAACCTCTCCGGCGTGATCATCGGCCAGACCCTGGCCACCAGGCCCGAGGACGTCTACCGCGCGCTCATCGAGTCCACCGCGTTCGGCGCCCGCATGATCGTCGAGACGTTCGAGAAGTCGGGCGTGCCGGTCGAGGAGTTCATCGTCGCCGGCGGCCTGCTGAAGAACCGCTTCCTCATGCAGGTCTACGCCGACGTGCTGCGCCGCCCGCTGTCGATCATCGCGTCCGACCAGGGCCCCGCCCTCGGCTCGGCCATCCACGCGGCCGTCGCCGCCGGCGAGTACGCCTCCATCGAGGAGGCCGCCGCGGCCATGGGCAAGCGCACCGAGAACGCGTACGTGCCCGACGAGGCCCGCGCCGACGCCTACGACCGGCTCTACGCCGAGTACCGCAGGCTCCACGACTTCTTCGGAGACGGACAGATGCTGCACGCGCTGCGTGCGATCAGGAACGAGGCACAGGCTTGATGGACATGAGGAAGATCGTCGCCGACCTGCACGCCGAGCTGGTCCGCTACAACCTGGTGGTCTGGACGGCCGGCAACGTCTCCGGCCGCGTCCCCGGCGAGGACCTGTTCGTCATCAAGCCCTCCGGGGTCTCCTACGACGAGCTGACGCCGGAGAACATGGTCGTGTGCGACCTCGACGGCAACCTGGTGGAGGGCGGGCACGCGCCGTCCAGCGACACCGCCGCGCACGCCTACGTCTACCGCAACATGCCCGAGGTGGGCGGCGTCGTGCACACCCACTCCACCTACGCCTCCGCCTGGGCGGCCCGCGGCGAGGCCATCCCGTGCGTGCTGACCGCGATGGCCGACGAGTTCGGCGGCGAGATCCCCATCGGCCCGTTCGCGCTGATCGGCGACGACTCGATCGGGCAGGGCATCGTGGAGACGCTGAAGGGCCACCGCTCCAAGGCCGTCCTCATGCAGAACCACGGGGTGTTCAGCATCGGCAAGGACGCCAAGGCCGCGGTGAAGGCCGCCGTGATGTGCGAGGACGTGGCCCGTACGGTCCACGTCGCCCGCCAGCTCGGCGATCCGCTGCCCATCGCGCAGGCCGACATCGACAGCCTGTACGACCGCTATCAGAACGTCTACGGACAGAGGAGCCCGCGTTGAACATCTGGTTTCTGACCGGCAGTCAGGGACTCTACGGCGAGGACACGCTGCGTCAGGTGGCCGAGCAGTCCCAGCGGATCGCCGAGCAGCTGCCCATGCCGGTGGAGTGGAAGCCCGTCCTGACCGACGCGGCGGCCATCCGGCGGATCATGCTGGAGGCCAACGCCGACGACTCGTGCGCCGGCGTGATCGCGTGGATGCACACGTTCTCCCCGGCCAAGATGTGGATCGCCGGGCTCGACGCGCTGCGCAAGCCGCTGCTGCACCTGCACACGCAGGCCAACGTCGAGCTGCCGTGGGCCACCATCGACATGGACTTCATGAACCTGAACCAGGCCGCGCACGGCGACCGCGAGTTCGGGCACATCCAGACGCGGCTCGGCGTGCCGCGCAAGACCGTGGCCGGGCACGTCAGCGACCCGGCCGTGGGCGAGCGCATCCTGTCCTGGCTGCGCGCCGCCAAGGGCCTGGCCGAGGTGCGCACGCTCAAGCTGGCCCGCTTCGGCGACAACATGCGCGACGTGGCGGTCACCGAGGGCGACAAGGTCGAGGCGCAGCTCCGCTTCGGCGTCTCGGTCAACACCTACGGCGTCAACGACCTGGTCGAGGCCGTGGACGCGGCCTCCGACGCCGACGTGACGGCGCTGGTCAAGGAGTACGCCGAGCAGTACACCGTGGCCCCCGAGCTGCTCGGCGAGCGCAACGACTCGCTGCGTTACGCCGCCAGGATCGAGCTGGGCCTGCGCAGCTTCCTGGAGTCGGGCGGCTTCAAGGCGTTCACCACGAACTTCGAGGACCTCGGCGGCCTGCGCCAGCTCCCCGGCCTGGCCGTGCAGCGGCTCATGGCCGACGGGTACGGCTTCGGCGGCGAGGGCGACTGGAAGACCTCCGTCCTCCTGCGCACCCTCAAGGCCATGGCGCCGGGCGGCACCTCCTTCATGGAGGACTACACCTACGACCTGACGCCGGGCAACGAGCTCATCCTCGGCGCCCACATGCTGGAGGTCTGCCCGTCGATCGCCTCCGGCACGCCGTCGTGCGAGATCCACCCGCTGGGCATCGGCAACCGGGAGGACCCGGTCCGGCTGGTGTTCGACGCCGAGCCCGGTCCCGGCATCGTGATCGGCCTGGCCGACATGGGCGACCGGTTCCGCCTGGTGGCCAACGAGATCGACGTCGTGACCCCGCCGCAGCCGCTGCCCAAGCTGCCGGTGGCCCGCGCCGTGTGGCAGCCGCGCCCGAACCTGCGCACCTCCACCGAGTCGTGGCTGACCGCCGGCGCCCCGCACCACACCGTGCTGTCCAAGGCCGTCGGCCGCGAGGAGCTGGTCGACCTGGCCGACATGCTGGGCGTGGAGCTGGTGGTCATCGACGCCGGCACCACGACCGAGCAGTTCGCCAAGGAGCTGCGCTGGAACCAGGCGTACTACCGCCTGGCCCAGGGCTTCTAGGCCTCTCCCTCGGGAGACTTCTTGGGGGCGTTCCTGCGCTGCTCCTCGGCGCGTTCGCGGCAGCGGCGCAGGAACTCCTCGTCGTCGTCAGGGTTGGTGGCGGCGAAGCGGCCGGGGCGGTCGTACTCGGGGTAGGCGCTCGGCCGGGCCTGGACGGCGCGCTCCGGGCGGCCGGCCACCAGCCAGGCGACGGACCCGATGAGCGGGAACAGCAGCACGATCAGCACCCAGGCGATCTTCGGCAGGTTGCGGCACGCGACGTCGGGTGTGGTGATCACGTCGAACAGGCAATAGAGCCAGAGCACGAGCGTGACCAGGCCGACGGCCTGGGACAGAAGAAGCACGGCACACCTCCGGTCGGCGGCACCTGAAACTAGCGGCACCCGGACGGGCTGACAAGGTGGAGCTGTGGGAAGGTAAGGCCGTGACGCTGAGCAATTGGGCTGGAAACACCACATTCCACGCGAAAGACCTCCACCATCCGACCTCCCTCGACGAGCTGCAACGGCTCGTCGCGCGCAGCGCCGCCGTGCGGGCCCTCGGCAGCGCGCACTCCTTCAACCACGTCGCCGACACCGACGGCGACCTGGTGGTGCTCGACCGGATGCCGGACCAGGTGGAGATCGACAGCGCCGCGGCCACGGTGAGGGTGGGGGCGCGCACGACGTACGCGACGCTCGCGCCGCTGCTGCACCGGGCCGGGTTCGCGCTGGCGAACCTGGCCTCGCTGCCGCACATCTCCGTCGGCGGCTCGGTCGCGACCGGCACGCACGGCTCGGGCGACGCCGTGCGGAGCCTGGCCGCCGCCGTGTCGGGGATCGAGCTCGTCACCGCCGACGGCTCGCTGCTGTCGCTCTCGCGCGGCGACGCCGACTTCCCCGGCGCCGTGGTGTCGGTCGGCGCACTCGGCGTCGTCACCTCGCTCACGCTCGACCTCGTACCCGCCTTCGAGCTGCGCCAATACGTCCGCGAGGGATTGCGCGAGGACGCGCTCGCGCACTTCGACGAGATCATGTCCAGCGGCTACAGCGTCAGCCTCTTCACCGACTACCGCGACACCCGCGTCTGGCTGAAGCGCGAGGAGGAGCTGGACAGCCCCGACTGGTACGGCACCACCCCCGCCGACGGCCCCCGCCACCCGCTGCCCGCCATGCCGGCCGACAGCTGCACCGCTCAGCTCGGCGTGCCCGGCCCCTGGTACGAGCGGCTGCCGCACTTCCGCGCCGACTACCCGCCCAGCGGCGCCGGCGACGAGCTGCAGTCGGAGCTGCTGGTGCCCAGGCGGCACGCCGTCGAGGCGCTGCGCGCGCTAATCGCGATCGGCGACCGCGTCCGGCCGGTGCTGCAGATCTCCGAGGTGCGCTCCATCGCCGCCGACGACCTGTGGCTGAGCCCGTTCAACGGCCGCGACAGCGTCGGCATCCACTTCACCTGGGTCAAGGACGTGGCCGCGGTGATGCCCGTGCTGGAGCTGGTGGAGGAGACGCTGGCGCCGTTCGAGCCGATCCCGCACTGGGGCAAGCTGTTCACCCGGTGGCCCGGGTGCCCCGCCTCCTTCCGCGCGCTGGCCCGCCGGCTCGACCCCGCGGGCAAGTTCGCCAACGAGTTCACCCGGGTACTGCTGGGGGAGTAGCACCCCGCGAGGGCCTGCTCCCGCGGATGTAGCGGGTCACGGGTCCGGGGGACGATGTCACGCCCCCGGCCCGTGGGCGATCGTAGGGGCCATGACCGATCACCCGTTCAGATTCGGCGCGGTAGCCGGGCAGGCTCCCGACGCCGGCGCGTGGACCGGACTGGCCCGGCGGGCGGAGGGCCTGGGCTACTCGACCCTGCTCGTGCCCGACACGCTCGGCACGCTGTCGCCGTTCACGGCCGCCGCGGTGGCGGCCACGGCCACCACGACGCTGCGCGTCGGCACGTACGTGCTCAGCGTCCCCAACCGCACGCCGCAGGCCGTCGCGTGGGAGAGCGCCACCCTGCACAAGCTCACCGGCGGCCGGTTCGAGCTGGGCCTGGGCGCCGGGCGGCCCGACGCGGAGAGCGACGCGGCCGCGCTCGGCGTGCGCTTCGGCACGCCCAGCCAGCGCATCGACCGGCTCTCCCGGACCATCGACGCCGTCCGGGACGTGCGGATCCTGGTGGCCGCCTCGGGCACCAGGCTGCTGCGGCTGGCCGCGAGCAAGGCCGACACGGTCGCGCTCGGCGTGCCGCCGCACTACACCGAGGAGCAGGTCGCCGCCAAGCTCGACGAGCTGTACGAGCTGGCCGGCGACCGCTTCCACGAGCTGGAGCTGGCCATGAACCTGGCCTGCGCCGGGGCGGAGCCGCCCGAGTGGGCGCTGAGCCGCTTCGGCCGCACCGGCACCGGCATCCTCACCGGCACGGTGGCCGAGATGGCCGACACGCTGCGCCGCCGCCGCGATCATCTCGGGATCTCGTACGTGTCGGTGAACGCGCAGTTCATGGACGCCTTCGCCCCGGTCGTGGAACGGCTCGCCGGTACCTGACGGGATCTGACAGGTATGGCCGCCAGGATGAGGGTCATGACCGCAAAGGGAACCTTCGAGACCGCCGGCTGGACCCCGCAGCCGCCGTACGACGACCGCGACGGCGTCACGCTGGGCGTGGTGACGCTGACCAAGACCTTCGCCGGCGACCTGACCGGCACCAGCCTCGTCACCATGCTGGTGGCCACCACCCCGGTGGAGGAGTCGCGCTCGTACGTGGCGCTGGAGCGCATCGAGGGCACCCTGGACGGCCGCTCGGGCAGCTTCGTCGTCCAGCACGACGCCACCAGCGACAACGGTGAGCGGGGCCTGCGGATCAGGGTCGTGGCCGACTCGGGGACGGGCGAGCTGCGCGGCATCAGGGGCGAGATGGACATCGTCATCGGCCCCGACGGGGGCCACTCCTACACCTTCGACTACACGCTCTGACCGGATCGCTCTGATCGGAACGCCGTCTCAGGCGCGGAAGCGGCGCGGCGGGGTGTGGATGTCGAAGTGCAGGCTCGGCTGGGCCAGCACGGAGTGGGGCGCCGTGCCGGGGGTGATCAGGCCCAGCCGTTCGAAGACCGGGAACCGCGCGGACGTGGCGGCGAGGTGGCGGGGCCGCATGACCGGATGCCAGATGCTGTACGTGCCCACCCGCCCGTCCCCGCGCCGGTACCAGCCCAGCGTCGGATGGGTGAGCCGCTCCAGCCAGTCGGTCTCGCCCGCGAAGCCGTCGAGCGGCGGGAGCGGCTCGGGAAGCTCGGCCGCCTCGCAGTACGCCTGCCCCGCCCGCAGCTCCCAGCGGGCCGGAGCGGCGTCCCAGTCGGCCTCGATCGCGATGCGGGCGCGGCGCCACGGCATGCCCCAGACGTACCGGGGGATCGCGACCACCGGGTGGTCCAGGGCGGTGCCGAAGAACCAGACGCCGGGCCTGCCGTGGGCGGTGACGTACGCGCGGTAGTTGATCTGGCCGCAGTCGATGCCCACCTGCGGCAGGAACCGGAAGTGGAAGTCGCGGTCGCGGAAGGCCACGGCCGAGACCAGGGCCCCGGGCCCGTCACCGAACGTCATCTTCATCGGCGCGAACCCCCTGGGCAGGTGCCTGGCCAGGGCGTCGGGGTCCACCCGGTAGCTCACGATGGCGAAGTCGTCGAGGTCGGTCTCCGCGTGGTGCCAGCGGGGGCGCGGGCGAGGGGTGCCGGGGAAGGTCATGCCTCCACGGTATGGGCCGCGATCGCCGCCCGGACGACGGCCAGGTCTCCGAGGATCACCTCGTGGCGGTCGCGGCCGGTGTGCAGGCTCCAGTGCGCCTCGGCCACGGCCTCGGGGGACGCGGGCGAGCCCGGCGCGAGGGCGGCGGAGATCGGCACGTGCCCCACGTGGACGCCCCGCCCGCGCAGCACCTCGGCCAGGGACAGCGCGTAGTTGCGCAGGGCGGCCGCCGCGAGGCCGATGTTGCCCAGGAACGGCAGCGGGTGCACGGCGGAGATGCCCGAGGTGAACAGCAGGGTCCCGAGCCGCGCTCCAGCATGCCCGGCAGCACCGCCCTGACCGCCGTGACCGCCGCGAGCACCGCGCTGTCGAAGGCGTCCTGGGCGCTGTGCCTGGTGACGTCCATGACAGGGGCGTGGGCCCCTGGCGGTGCCGCCGCCGTTGTGGACGAGGACGTCCACCGGGCCGATGCGGCCGAGCGCCTCGGTCAGGGAGCCCTCGTCCGCGAGGTCGGCCGGGTGGGCGGGCGCTCCTTAAGTCGAGGGTGTTTCTCAGGTTAGCGCGAGCCTGAGGGCATGCCTCACCTTCACTGGAATGGCGGGTATGGACCGCCCCCTCCGCCGCGACGCGCAGCGCAACCGCGACGCCCTCGTGGCCGCCGCCGAGCAGGTGCTGGCCGAGCGGGGGCTGCAGGCCCCGCTCGAGGTCGTGGCCAAGCGCGCCGGCGTGGCCATCGGCACGCTCTACCGGCACTTTCCCGAGCGCGGCGACCTGATCGACGCGATCCTCGCCGGGAAGGTGGCCGCCTGGACCGAGCTGGCCAGGCAGTCGCTGGAGGTCGGGGACGCCTGGGAAGGGCTGGTGTGCTTCCTGGAGCGGACGTGCGAGCTGCAGGCCCGCGACCGGGCCTTCACCGAGCTGGCCTGCCTGGCCCACCTCGACGTCGGGGCCGAGGTCAACGGGCTGGTCGAGCGGCTCGTGCAGCGGGCCCAGCGGGAGGGGGCTTGCGGCCCGACGTCGGGCCGGCCGATCTGGCCTTTCGTGATGGGCAACTCGCGGGTGGCCGAGGCGGACCCCGGGCAGTGGCGCCGCCACTTCCACCTGATGCTCGACGCCCTGCGCGCCAGGCGCCCTCAGGAGGCGTGAGCCCGGCGCCCCGCCCGACAGCACCGCCGCGCCCACCGCGCCGGCCACGCTGCTGCCTGAACGGTCTTCTCCCCGGAAAACCGGTGGCCGTGCGGCCGCGTCCGTGAAACGGTCGGGTGACGATGATCCAGTGGACCGAGGCGGGGCAGGAGCGTTCGGCGGCCTGGCGCTCCGCGCTCGGCGCGCCGCCGCCCAGGCGGGTCGTCGTCGCCGACGACCGCATGACCGCCGCCACCGCCTACCGCCTGGCCTGCGAGGGCACCGCGCTGCTGTGGCGCGGCGACTTCCAGGGCGCCAGGCAGCTCCTGGCCGCCATGGGCCGGCGCTGCAAGCCGGCCGAGCCCGGCAGCGGCTTCCACCGCTACCGCCAGGCGCAGTCCCAGCGGGCGCGCACGCTCGGCATGCTGCTCGTCCCGTACGCGGAGGGCCACGTGGTGCCGCTGCGCAGGGCGCCCGACGTGCGGGAGGCGTGCGCCGAGGTGTTCGGGCCCGAGGCGCCGCCCGCGGTCGGGCCGCTCCGCGAGCTGCTCGGGCTGATCGGCGCGCACGAGTGGCGGCGCAAGGGGGTGCACGTCCCGGCGCTGGACGCGCGCATCCATCCGCATCACGGGGTGTTCTCGCCGATCAGGGGCGAGTACGTCGATCTGGTGGCGCGGGCGCCGCTGCCCGGCGACCGGCTGGCGTTCGACGTCGGCACCGGCACGGGCGTGCTGGCGGCGGTGCTGGCCAGGCGCGGGGTGCGGCACGTCGTGGCGACCGACCTCGACTCGCGGGCCGTGGAGTGCGCGCGGGCGAACGTCGATCGGCTGGGCCTGTCCGGGCGGGTGGAGGTGGTGACGGCCGACCTGTTCCCGGAGGGGCGGGCGCCGCTGGTCGTCTGCAACCCGCCGTGGGTGCCCGCCAAGGCGTTCTCGCCGCTCGACCACGCCGTCTACGATCCGGACGGGCGGATGTTGCGGGGGTTCCTGGGCGGGCTGGCCGAGCACCTGGAGCCGGCGGGCGAGGGGTGGCTCATCCTGTCGGACCTGGCCGAGCAGCTCGGGCTGCGCAGCCGGAGCGAGCTGCTGGAGGCGTTCGCGGGGGCGGGGCTGAGGGTGGCCGGGCGGATGGACGTCACGCCGCGGCACCGCCGGGCGGGCGATCAGGACGATCCGCTGCACGCGGCCAGGGCCGCGGAGGTGACCTCCCTCTGGCGGCTCACGCGCTGAACGCCCTGCGGTAGGCCGACGGCGAGGTACGCATGGCGCGGGTGAAATGGTGCCGGAACGTCACCGGGCTCTCGAACCCGACCGCCGCCCCGATCTCCTCCACCGGCGCGCCCGTCGACTCCAGCAGCGGCAGGCTGGCCGCCACCCGCTGCGAGATGACCCAGCGCAGCGGGCTGGTGCCGGTCTGGCGCTTGAAACGCCTGATGAACGTGCGCTCGGCCATGTGCGCCACCCCGGCCAGGGCGGCCACGGTGATGGGCTCGGCCAGGTGCTCCATGGCCCACGCCATGGCCCTGGCCACCGCGTCGTCGTCCTCCACGGGGGTGACCGCGGCCTGGATGAACTGGGCCTGACCGCCCTCCCTGTGCGGCGGCACGACGAGGCGGCGGGCCACGGTGTTGGCCACGCCGGGGCCGTGGTCGCGGCGTACGAGGTGGATCAGCAGGTCGAGCCCGGCGGCGCTGCCCGCGCTGGTGAGCACGTCGCCGTCGTCCACGTACAGGACGGAGGGGTTGACCAGGACGGCGGGGAAACGTTCCTGGAGCAGCTCGGCGTAGCGCCAGTGCGTGGTGGCCGGGCGGCCGTCGAGCAGCCCGGCCGCGGCCAGCGCGAACGCACCCGAGCAGATCGACACCATGCGCGCGCCCCGCTGGTGCGCCTCCCGCAACGCAACCACTGTCCGCTCGGAGACGGGCCCCCGGACGTCGGCCACGCCGGGCACGATCACGGTGTCGGCGCCGGCCAGCGTGTCCAGCCCGTGCGCCGCCGTCATCGTGAACCCGCCGACCACGCGCAGCGGTTCGAGCGTCTCCGCGCACACCGTGAGGTCGTACCAGGGGATCTCCAGCTCGGGCCGGGGCAGGCCGAACAGCTCGACGACGCAGCTCAGCTCGAACGGCGCCATCCCGTCGAACGCCAGCACGGCGACCCGGTGCGGCCTGGCCGGAAGGGGCAGCAGCATGCCCGCATGTTAGCTGCAGCCTCTCCGCGGCAGGAGAGATATATGCATATTTCGGGAGTACAGACCGTTTTGCCCGATCACCGCTACGAGCAGGCGGAGATCACCGAGGCGTTCTCCCGGCTGACCGAATGCGACGAGGGACTGCTGAGGCGATTCCACGAGGCCACCGGGGTACGAGGCCGCAACCTGGCGCTGCCGCTGGCCGACTACGCCAAGCTCGACTCCTTCGCCCGCGCCAACGACGCCTACGTCGAGCTCTCGCTGGACCTCGGCGAGCGAGCCCTGGCGGGGGCCCTGCACAAGGCGGGCGTGCGCCCCGAGAAGATCGACCACCTGCTGTTCTGCTCGACCACGGGCCTGGCCACGCCCTCGCTGGACGCCAAGCTGGCCCAGCGGATGGGGCTGCGGCCCGACGTGAAGAGGCTGCCGGTGTTCGGCCTGGGCTGCGCGGCGGGCGCCGCCGGGCTCTCCCGGCTGCACGACTACCTGCGCGGCTGGCCCGACCACGTGGCGGTGCTGGTGTGCGTGGAGCTGTGCTCGCTGACGATCCAGCGCGACGACACCTCGATCGCCAACCTCGTGGCCAGCGGCCTGTTCGGCGACGGGGCGGCGGCCGTCGTCGCGACGGGGCGCGGGAGCGGACCCGAGGTCGTCGCCACCCGCAGCCGGCTCTATCCGGGGACCGAGCACCTGATGGGCTGGGAGGTGGGCGACCACGGCTTCCGCATCGTGCTGGACGCGGACCTGACGGGGTTCGTGGAGCAGGTGCTGGCCGGTGACATCAAGGAGTTCCTGGCCGACTACGGGCTGACGCCGGAGCAGGTGGCCACCTGGGTCTGCCATCCCGGCGGCCCGAAGGTCATCGAGAAGATCGTGGAGACGCTCGGCCTGCCCGCCAAGGCCCTCGATGTGACGTGGAGCTCGCTGCGCGAGCACGGCAACCTGTCGTCGGTCTCGGTCCTGCACGTGCTCCAGGAGACCCGCGGCAGGCCCGGGGCCCCGGCCCTGCTCATGGCGCTGGGCCCGGGGTTCTCCGCCGAGCTGTTGCTGCTGCACTGGTGACCGCGTACGCGCTGCTCATCGGCCTGGTCGTGGCCGAGCGGCTGGCCGAGCTCGTCGTGGCCAGGCGCAACCTGGCCTGGGCCAGGGCCAGAGGCGGCGTCGAGTACGGCAGGCGGCACTACCCCTGGATCGTGCTGGCCCACGTGGCGCTCCTGGCCGCGGCGCCGGCCGAGGTGTGGCTGCTCGGCCGCCCGTTCGTGCCCGCGCTCGGCTGGCCCATGCTGGCCGTCGTCGTCCTGGCCCAGGGGCTGCGCTGGTGGTGCATCCGCACGCTGGGGCACCAGTGGAACACGCGGGTCGTGGTGGTGCCGGGGCTGCCGCTGGTGCACCGGGGGCCGTACCGGTGGCTGCGGCACCCGAACTACGTCGCCGTGGTCGCCGAGGGCATCGCGCTGCCGCTCGTGCACACGGCCTGGGTGACCGCCCTGGCGTTCACGATCACGAATGCGGCACTTCTCTCCGTACGGGTACGGGTGGAGAACGCCGCACTGGCAGACTAGAACGTATGAACGAGATCCTGCCACTGATGAGGCGCGCCGCGGGCAGCACCACCGAGCTCGTGCGCGCCATCGGCGACGACCGCCTCGGGCTGCCCACGCCGTGCGCGGAGTACGACGTCAAGGCCCTGCTCAACCACATGGAGTGGGGTGCCTCCCTGTTCGAGTCCGTCGCCGCCGGCGGCCCCTTCGTGCCGCCGAAGCAGGAGTACACCGGCGACTTCCCCGAGCGGGCCGGGCGCATGCTCGCCGTCTACGAGCGCCCGGAGGCGTGGGAGGGCGTCAGCGAGGCCATGGGCGGCCTGCCCAGGGCCGTGCTGGCCAACATGGCGCTGACCGACCTCGTGGCACACGGGTGGGACCTGTCGAGGGCGACGGGCCTCGACTGGGAGGTGGACGAGGAGACGGCCGCCCTGCTGCTCGCGTTCGCCGCGAAGATGGCGCCCAGGGGCCGCGAGCAGGGGGCGTTCGGCGCCGAGGTGCCGGTGCCGGACGACGCGCCGGCGCTCGACCGCTTCCTCGGGCTCATCGGCCGGGATCCGGCCTGGAAACCGTGATCTGCGGCAGGTCCTCGGGTGCCTTGCCGGGATACAGGCCGGTCAGCAGGGTGCTGACCGTGTAGAGGTGCCAGGCCTGCGCCGGCTTGCGCACGACCGGGTCGGCGAACAGGGCGCGCACCTCGTCCGGCTCGACGATCGGGGCGAGGGCGTCGAGGCTGCCGAGCACCTGCTCGCGCAGCACGTCCGTGAGCGCGGGGCCGGGGCTGGTCCGCCAGCTCCACCCGCCTCCGGTCCTGGTCGTGGGCAGGTGCGGGGGCGGGCCGGGCCGGCGGCCAGGCCAGGGGAACCTGCGCTGCGGGGCCGCGCCTTCGGTGAACCGCCACGGCTTGCCCTCGATCGGCACATCCCGCAATTTCGGGGCGAACCGCAAGATCAGCGTATAGATGACCTCTTCGGAGAGCCGCCAGCCCTGGTCCAGGCTCAGCGCCGCCCGCACCACCCGGTTGTCCAGGAACGGCCGCACGGGGTCGCCGCGCCGCAACGAGCCCGCGCGGGCGCTGGCCTGCCAGCGCCCCACCTTGTACCAGATGTAGAGGTGGTCCAGCGTCTCCAGCCGGTTCGGCCGCGCCAGCCACGGCTCCGCCAGCTCGCGGGCGTGCTCGTTGGCCTCGGCGGTGAACAGCTTGGCGTCCTTGCGGAACGTCGTGTCGATGCGCCGCAGCAGGGCCTTGTCGCTGAGGTCGCTCTGCAGCAGGTTCAGGCTGCCCGCGCGCAGCGTCTCGCCGCTCTGGCCCGACATCGTGGGCTTGCCGGAGTAGGGCAGGTAGCTCACGATCGACTCGTACGCCGAGGTCATGCCCTCGCACGTGCGCAGCGTCTCCCAGGCGCGGCTGCGCGGATGCTCCACCAGCACCGCGTCCTTGGCGGCGGTCTGCGGCGGGGCGATGACCGTGTGCTCCACCCCGAGCCGCTCCGCGATCATGCGGGCGAGGATCACGTCCGGGTGCGTGTCGAGCCCGTTCGTCGTCGTCCTGAACGGCACCCCCGCCGCGTGCAGCAGCGCCGCCAGGATGCGGGTGTCGCGGCCGCCGGTCAGCGCCAGGTTCACCGGCTCGCCCAGGTCGCGCAGCGGGGCGACGGTCGCCAGCAGCGCGTCCGCCAGCTCGCCGATCGCCGCCCGCTTGTGCCGCGCCGACGTGGGCGCCGGCGCCGCCTCCGGCAGCGGGGTCTCGGTGATGGCGCGCACGCCGTCCCGCACCACCAGGCGCGAGCTGGGCCGCAGCGCCGACACCCCCTTGTACGGCGTCTCGTCCGACAGGAAGAACCCCTGCCTGACCATCGACTGCAGGGCGAGCACGTCGTGCTCGATCCGGTCGTCCGGCCGGGCCGCGAGGTGCACGAGCAGGGCACGGCTGCCGACGACGTGCAGCTCCGGCGTCTCGGCGTGGAAGACGGGGCAGACCCGGTTGATCGCGGTGCTCGCGCCCAGCTCGCCGTCACGGGCGAACCAGGCCGAGAAGCAGCCGCCCACGGAGTCGTCCGGCAGCGCCGCCACGTCGGCGGGATCGGCCAGATGGCCGTTGAGCCCGATGACCCGGTCGCCGTGACGGGAGATCAGCGGGGGCTGCCGGGAGTCGTCGGGCTCGTTGGTCCAGGCGAACAGCGACACCCCCCGGCCGTGCCATTCCTGGCCGCGAATCACCTCTGGAGGCACAGGAAAGGCCCATTCGATTACGGAACGGGCTCTATTCAGATCCGCTGGGGAAATGTCCTGCCGCTTTGAGGCCAGGCCCAAATAGACGCGCACGGCACCAGGCTTACCTCATTTTTCTCATTCGTCACAACTGATCACGTATCGATCGCGGTTTGCGCTCGCTTGCGTCACCGGCCCGGCCGTGGTGGAGCGCATTCCGTCGTACGACTCGGAGGTGGTTGAGATGAGATTTCGCCCTTTGGTGGCTGGTGTGGGCCTTGTCGCCCTGCTGGGGCTGGCGGCCTGTGGTGGTGCCGGCAGCACCGAGAGCAGCAGCCAGAGCGCTCCCGCCGGGACCGCCGCGCCCCGGCAACCGGCCGTCCCCGACCGGCAGGCCGAGGCGGAGGCGTCCGCGTCACCGCGCCAGGACAGCGAGCAGGACACGACGACCGCGCAGATCTCCACGTTCGCCCTGGACGTGGACACCGCCTCGTACGGCTACGCCCGCCGTACCCTCCAGGAGGGCCGCTGGCCCGCGCCCGGCGAGATCCGGCCCGAGGAGTGGGTGAACGCCTTCCGCCAGGACTACGCCCAGCCCTCGGACGACGGGTTCACCGTGCACGTGGACGGCGCGAAGCTGCCCCAGCGGGACGAGGCCGTCCTGCGGGTCGGCCTGCAGACCCGCGCCTCCGACTCCTCCCAGCGGCGGCCCGCGAACCTGACGTTCGTGGTGGACGTGTCCGGCTCGATGGCCGAGGCCGGCCGGCTGGACCTGGTCAAGTCCGCCCTGCTGGAGCTGCTCGGCCAGCTCGCCCCCGGCGACCAGGTCTCGATCGTCGCCTTCAGCGAGGAGGCCGAGGTGCTGGCCTCCATGACCCCGCTGACCGCCAGGGAGGAGCTGCGCGAGGCGGTGTCGCGGCTGACCGTCGCCGGCGGGACCAACGTGGAGGCCGGGGTGCTCGCCGGCTACGAGCAGGCGTCCAGGGCGTTCCGCCCCGCCGCCACCAACCGCGTCATCCTGCTGTCCGACGGCCTGGCCAACCAGGGCGACACCGTGTGGCAGAGCCTCTCGGCCAAGGTCAAGGAGCAGGCCGCCAGGCAGGTCACGCTGCTCACGGTGGGCGTCGGCCGTGACTACGGCGACGAGCTGATGGAGCGGCTCGCCGACACCGGCGACGGCCTGGCCGTGTACGTCAGCACCGAGGAGGAGGCCACCAGGCTCTTCACCACGCAGCTGCCCGCCACCCTCGACCTGCGCGCCCGCGACGCCAAGGCCCAGGTCGTCTTCAACCCCTCGGTCGTGGAGAGCTACCGGCTCGTCGGCTACGAGAACCGCGCGCTCGCCACGGAGGAGTTCCGCGACGACAGCCGCGACGGCGGCGAGATCGGCCCCGGCCACTCCGTCACCGCCCTGTACGCGCTCAAGCTCAAGCCGGGCGCCGACGGCCAGCTCGCCCAGGCCACCGTGCGCTGGCAGGACCCCGACACCAGGACCGCCTCGGAGGCCGGCGAGTCGCTGGACTCCGGCGACCTGGCCGGAGGCATCTGGTCCGAGGCGCCCGTACGGCTGCAGGTGGACGTCGTGGTGGCGGCGTTCGCGATGTACCTGCGGGACCGGGAGGCGTTCGGCCTGGACCTGCCGGCGCTGCGCGAGCAGGCCGCCCGGCTGGCCTCCGTCTCCGAGGATCCGATGGTCTCCGAGCTGACCACCCTCATCGAAAAGGCCCAATCCGTCGGCTGATCGTCACAGGCCCCTCGGCCGAGGCGTGCTCAGGTGGTCCCGGAGTCGGATACACTTTTACACGCAACGAGGGGCTATGGCGCAGTTGGTAGCGCGCCTCCATGGCATGGAGGAGGTCTGGGGTTCGAATCCCCATAGCTCCACAGCGAAGCCCGTCCGATCAGCTTGATCGGGCGGGCTTTTCCGTGTTTCCCGGACGTGTTCGATGGCCATATCGAACTGGCGTTCGTATCATGGTACGTATGAGCCCTGTGGAGCTACCTGAGATCTGGCGGCCGCCCCTCGTGGCGGCGGTCCCCGACGGTACGGCGCGCTACCTGCTGGCCTGGGGTGACGACGCGCAGGGGGCGCGGTGGGGATACCTGCTGTGGCCGCCTCGCACGATGGAGGCGCACGGCGGCGTGCGCCACGAGGCGAACGCCCGCTGGGTGCACTGGGAGGAGATCCGCCCGGTCGCCGGCGAGGACTACAGCACGGTTCCCATCGCCGGCCCCTGGCCGGCCTGAGATTCTCTGACTAGAGTCAGAGAATGGATGCCACGGCGATCGCGCGGGTGCGCCGCTTCCAGCGCACCGTGACGCAGCGCATCGGAGCGCTGGAGGACGCCTTCATGGGCCGCGACCGGCCGCTCGGGCAGGCCCGGCTGCTCTGGGAGATCGGCACGGAAGGCAGCGAGCTGCGCGCGCTGCGGGCCCGCCTGGACCTCGACTCCGGATACCTGAGCAGGCTGCTGCGCGCCCTGGAGGCCGACGGCCTGGTGGTGGTCGAGGCCGCCGGGCCCGACGGGCGGGTCCGCACGGCCAGGCTCACCCCGGCGGGGGCCGCCGAGTGGCAGGAGCTCGACCGCCGCTCCGACGAGGCGGCCGCGTCGATGCTCGCGCGGCTGCCCACCGAGCGGCGCGAGCGGCTGGTGGCCGCGATGTCCGAGGTCGAGCGCCTGCTCGCCGCCTCCATGGTGGAGATCGGCGTGCTCGACCCCGGCCATCCCGGCGCCCGCCACTGCCTGGCGGCGTACGTCGCCGAGCTGGGCCGCCGCTTCGAGTCCGGGTTCGACCCGGCGCGCAGCCTGCCCGCCACCGACGACGAGCTGCGGCCGCCCGCCGGGATGTTGCTGGTCGCCACCCTGCACGCCGAGCCGGTGGGCTGCGTGGCGCTGAAGCTGCACCCCGGGTCGGCGACGGCCGAGCTCAAGCGGATGTGGGTGGCCCCGTCCGCCCGGGGCCTGGGGCTGGGCCGCATGCTGCTCGCCGAGGCGGAGTCGCGCGCCGCCGGGCACGGCGTGCGCACGCTCCGCCTGGAGACCAACCGGGCGCTCACCGAGGCCATCGCCCTGTACCGGTCGTCGGGATACTCCGAGGTGCCGGCGTTCAGCGACGAACGATACGCGCACCACTGGTTCGAGAAGCACCTGCCCGGCTGAGCGCCCTACTTCACCCGGGCCAGCCGGTAGGCGTCGCCCTCCTGCCACAGCAGCCACGGCCCGGCCGCCAGCACGAGGCCGCGCTGCTTCAGCGTGACGCCGGTCTCCGGATCGTGCACGAGCGAGAGGTCTCCCGTCGTGTACGCGACCAGCCGGTCCCCGGCCGTCATCCAGGCCCGCTCGCCCTCGCCGGGCTCCGGCACCGGGCCGAACGACCTCTCCGGCTCCCAGCCGTGACGCGGAACCGAACGCAGCACGCCCCCGGCCACCCAGGCGAACGCCGTGTCGGTGGCGGCCGCGTACCACTGCTGCCGCGGCTGCCCCATCGTGTGCGCCCGCACCCCCTCGGGCAGCGGGTGCTCGGCCGCCACCGTCAGCGTCCGCACGTCCACCAGCCGCAGCTTGCCGTCGTTGGCCGGCTCGACGGTGAACAGGTAGGGGTAGGAGAACGCCACCGGCGTCCCGGCGGCGGGGCGGCCGTCCGTGACCGTCCTGCCGGTCTCCGCGCAGCCCGCGGCCACCCAGGGCTGGCCCATGGCGTCGCTGCCCGCGATCGCGCCGCCGTCCACCCAGACGGGAGCCTGGGGGTCGGTGCCCTGCGGGCTGATCGTGCGGGTGGGGCCGCCGGCCGTACGGCAGCGCTGCTCGCCGTTCTCCGTCCAGGTACGCAGGCCCTCGGCCGCTCCCAGGCCCGACTGCGCGGAGAAGCCGGCGTTGCCGGGCGTGCCGCCGGTCGCGGGCGCCTCGGCCGCCACGCCGCCGGGCGTCAGCCCGAGCACGGTGCCGTCCGGGCCGAGCGCCGACGGCGTGAACGGCTCGCCGGACGCCGTGCGCGTCCCGACCTTCACCATGCCGGTCACGGCCACGAGGTGGCGCAACCGCTCCTCGAAAGCCTGGCCTGCGGGCCGCTCCGGGACGGCCGTGACGGTCCTGGTGGGCTCCGGGCCGCCGGAGGGAGGCCCGATGACGGTCACGGTCACGGTGGGCCGCGGGGCGGGATCGACCGTCGCGGCGGTGTCGCCGCCCCCGTCGCGCAGGGTGAGCGGCACCGCGACCAGCACGGCGGTCACGCAGGCCAGGGCCGCCAGCCAGGCCGTGCGGCGGTTCCTGCGCCTGGTGGCCACGGCCCGGTGGATCCGGCCCGCCAGGTCGGGCGGCGGGTCCGCCGCGCCCGGCTCGCCGAGCAGCGTGGCCAGCCGGCTCTCCAGGTCATCCATGGTCCACCTCCGCGCGGTCGGCGGCCTCGCGGAGCCGGGCCAGCCCCCGCGACGCCTTGCTCTTGACGCTGCCACGGCTGCAGCCCAGCAGCCGGGCGATCTCCTCGTCGCTGCGCTCCTCGACGTAGCGCAGCACCAGCACGGCCCGCGTACGCGGTGGCAGCTCGGCGACCCGGGAACGCACCCCGGCGTCGTCCAGCAGGCGTTCCAGGCCGAGGTCCTCGGCCGCGGGCTCGGGCGGCGCCGCCACGCTGACCTCCCGCCTGGGCCGCCGCCAGCGGTTGGCCATGATGCGGATCATGGCCGTGCGGACGTACCCCTCGGGGGAGTCCTTCCGCCTGACGGCGGCCCAGCGCAGGCCGGTGCGGGTGAGCGCCTCCTGGACCAGGTCCTCGGCGTCGTGCCGGTTCTGGGTCAGGACCATGGCGTAGCGGAAGAGCGCAGGCAGCCGCTGCGCCACGAAATTCTCGAACGTCGGATCGTCCACTCGCACCTCCGCTCCCCAAGGACACCTGAGAGGGCCGGACGGTTGAGTGCCGGCCGGATCCTAGGGCGTGCGGCGGAAGGTGTGGCGGTAGGCCAGCGGCGGCACGCCGACGGCCGCGTGCAGGTGCTGGCGCAGCGAGACCGCCGTGCCGAACCCCGCCCGCCTGGCCACCTCCTCCACGCCGAGGTCCGTCGTCTCCAGCAGGTGCCTGGCGTGCTGCACGCGCTGGCCGTTCAGCCACCGGGCCGGGCTCTGGCCGGTCTCCTCGCGGAAGCGCCTGGTGAACGTGCGCACGCTCATCCTGGCGTGCCCGGCCAGCGCGTTCAGGTCGAGCGGGGCGTCGAGGTGGGCGAGCATCCAGTCGCGGGTGGCCGCCGTGCCGCCGCCCAGGCTCAGCGGGAGGGGCCGGTCGATGTACTGGGCCTGGCCGCCGTCCCGCCACGGCGGCATGACGCAGCGCCTGGCCGCCCGGTTGGCCACCTCGCTGCCGTGGTCGCGCCTGATCACGTGCAGGCACAGGTCCAGGCCGGCGGCCACGCCCGCCGAGGTCAGCACGTCTCCGTCGTCCACGAACAGGACGTCCGGGTCCAGCTTGACCTGCGGGAACAGCTCGGCGAAGCGGCCCGCCTCGCGCCAGTGCGTGGTGGCGGGGCGGCCGTCGAGCAGGCCCGCCGCCGCCAGCACGAACGAGCCCGTGCAGATCGACATCGTCCGCGGCCGTCCCTGCAGGGCCGCGCGCAGCGTGTCCTTGATCGTGCCGTCCTTCAGCGCCCGGCCCGCGTGGATGCCGGGCACCACGACGGTGTCGGCGCTGTCGAGCACGTCGAGGTCGTGGTCGGGCAGCACGGTGTAGCCCGCGCTGCACCGCACCGGCATGCGGCCCTCCGAGCAGGTCACCACCTCGTACAGCTTCTCGCCGGACGGGGTCTCCGCCGCCCAGAACACCTGGCCCGGCACGCCGAGGTCGATCGGGGCGAAGTGGTTGAGCACCACGACGGCGACACGATGACGTTCCATGGCCGGATTCTTGCACATATTGGCTTTCCGGCCACTCGTAGCTCTGTAAGGGGATAAATCAGGATTGGCGCATGACAGTGAGCACCAACTCGCCCACCCGTCGCGGGCTGCACCGGGCCTGGTACGTCGCGGCCGTCGCGTTCGTGGCGATCCTGGGGTCGGCCGGCTTCCGCGCCACCCCCGGCGTGCTGATCACGCCGCTGCAGGAGGAGTTCGGCTGGTCGGCCGGCACCATCTCGCTGGCCGTCTCCGTCAACCTGGTGCTCTACGGCCTGACCGCCCCCTTCGCCGCCGCCCTCATGGACCGCTTCGGCATGCGCCGCGTGGTGGCCATCGCGCTGCTGCTGATCGCGGCGGGCAGCGGGCTGACGGTGCTCATGACGGCGAGCTGGCAGCTCCTGCTCTGCTGGGGCGTGCTGGTCGGGCTCGGCACGGGGTCGATGGCGCTGGTGTTCGCGGCGACGGTGGTGGACCGCTGGTTCGTACGCCACCGCGGCCTGGTGACCGGCGTGCTCACCGCCGCCGGGGCGACCGGGCAGCTCGTGTTCCTGCCGGTGCTCGCCCAGCTCGCGCAGGGGCCGGGGTGGCGCTTCGCCTCGCTGACCGTGGCCGTGGCGGCGCTGGCCGTGGTGCCGTTCGTGTGGTGGCTGCTGCGCGACCGCCCCGAGGACGTGGGCACGACGGCGCTCGGCGCGCCGCCCGGCGAGGTGCGTACCGAGCCCGCCAGGACGAACGCGGCGCTGCGGGCCGTCACCGTGCTCGCCTCGGCGGCGCGGACCCGGCCCTTCTGGCTGCTCGCGGGCGGCTTCGCGATCTGCGGGGCCAGCACGAACGGCCTGGTCGGCACCCACTTCATCCCCGCCGCCCACGACCACGGCATGGCCGAGCCCGTCGCCGCGGGCCTGCTGGCGATCATCGGCATCTTCGACATCGCGGGCACGATCGCCTCGGGCTGGCTCAGCGACAAGATCGACCCCAAGGTGCTGCTCGGCGTCTACTACGGCCTGCGCGGGCTGTCGCTGATGGTGCTGCCCGGCCTGTTCGCGGCCACGACCGAGCCCAGCATGCTGATCTTCATCATCTTCTACGGCCTGGACTGGGTCGCGACGGTGCCGCCCACGGTGGCGCTCTGCCGGCGGATCTACGGGGCCGACGGGGCCGTGGTGTTCGGCTGGGTGTTCGGCTCGCACCAGGTCGGCGCCGCGTTCGCCGCCATCGGGGCCGGGCTCACCCGCGACCACCTGGGCGCCTACGACCTGGCCTGGTACGCCGCCGGCGCCCTGTGCCTCCTGGCCGCCGGCATGTCCCTGGCCATCGGGCATGCTAGGAATCGATGAACGACGAGCTTTATGTCCTGCCCCTGGTCGTGCGGATCGAGCGGGCCACCCCTCCCGAGCGCACCGACGCCCTGGAGGCGGCCGCCATGGCCGTGCTGACCCTGCTGGACGATCCGGGCGAGTTCGCGGAGGAGCTGCGCGCCTGGCAGTCCACCGGGAAGATCCGCAAGGTCGTGCGCAGGGCCAGGGGCGCCGAGTGGCGCCGGGCCGTGGCGCTGCCCGGCCGTACGATCGAGCACCGCACCGCCGAGGTGCGCGTGCACCCGCCCGTGCCCCTCGACGACTGGCCGCGCGACCTGGCCCGCCTCCAGGTGTCGGGCACCGAGCTGACCGACCCCGCCCCGCCCGGGCCCGCCGGGCCGCCGGTCCTGTGGGCCAACCCGGCGCTGGAGATGTCGGCGGGCAAGGCCATGGCGCAGGCCGGGCACGCCGCCCAGCTCGCCTGGTGGGCCAGCGACCCGGGGGAGCGGGCGGCCTGGCGGGAGCGGGGGCTGGCGGTGTCGGTGCGCACGGCCGCCTCCCAGGGCGGCTTCGAGGCCATGGTGGCGGCTGGGCTGCCCGTGGTGCGCGACGCGGGGTTCACCGAGATCGAGCCGGGCTCGTGCACGTTCGTGGCCGACGCGCCCTGGCTGGCCGGCCGCGTCGCCAGACCCTGAACGCGCCCGCGTCGGGTCGCTAGACCTTGAACACGTCCGCGAGGACGCCGCCCGCCGGGGTGATCCTGGCGGGCGACGGGCTGTCGTAGACCACGATGAGCCGGCCGTCCGACAGGCGGGCCAGCCCTTCGGGGTGGTCGCAGCCCACGCCGTACGGCAGCTCCAGCACGGTCTCCAGCTCGTCGGCCGGTACGACGCCCTGGCGCCTGCCGCCGGGCCGCCAGCGCACCACCCGCACGGGGCCGTCGAGGTCCATGGTGGGCCCGGCCAGGAGCAGCAGCGCGTTCCCGTCCGGGCACATGTCCCGCACCCCGAGCCCGCCCAGGTTCAGGAAGTGCTTGCGGTACGGCTCGCTCAGCCGCAGCCGCCCCTTGCCCGCGTCCTCGACGCGCAGCTCCAGCACCACGGCCCAGCCGCGCAGGACGGGGCCGCGCAGCCCTACATAGACGTGCTCCGGCGTGACCGCGATGCCCTCGACGTCGAACCCGTTGTCCTTGCCCGGCAGGGCCAGGAACGGCGCGAGGTGTGGATCGTTGCGCAGGTGCGCGGTGAGGCTCTGGGAGCCCGACAGGACCGAGCCCCGCTGGGGCAGCTCGGTGCGCGGGTCCAGGGGGAGCCGGGCCAGGATGAAGCGGTTCTCCTCCCTGATCACCGTGGCCAGCCGCTCGGCGCCCTTCTCCGGGTCCTTGGACTTGACCTTCCTGCGCTTCAGGCTGTGCGAGCCGACCAGCCAGAGGTACCCGTTCGCCCGGGCCAGGCCCTCGATGTCCGCCTCGTCCTGCGGCCCGGCGGGCAGGGCGATGTAGTCGGCCAGCATGAAGGTGCGCTGGTCGCCGTAGTGGTCACCGGTCCACGTCAGATGCTCGAAGGAGGCGGTCTCGTCGCCGGCCACCCAGAGGCCGGTGGAGCTCTGCCGGAGGGCAGAGAGATTCGTGTGCGTCTGGGACGCCCGCGAGGCGTGGTCGAATCGCAGCTCAACCTGTTCCACCACGCCATGATTGCACTTCGGTAGCTTCCGGGGCGCAATGGCGGGATTTGTCGTACGCTCCCGTCGTGCTCCATGGGGAAGATGAGATCAAGGGTTCCCGAGTGAGAACGGCCGCAAGGCGTGGGGTCCCGACTTCTCCGCCCAAACGCTCCCGCATCGGTGACATCCGCATGCGGGTGGTGTACCGGGGGCTGGCCGTGGCCGCCGCCGTCGCCGCGGTCGTCGCCGTGGCGGTGGTCGTGGTGCTCCCGCCGGAGCCGGACGAGGTCGTGGCGGGGCCGGTAACCGCGCCGCCGGCCGCGCCGCCCTCGTCCGGCTCCGCGCCTCCCGCCACCCCCGCGGCGGCGTCGTCCTCCGCCCCGAGGGGGACGCCGAGCCCCGGCGCCTCTCTGGCACCCGGCTACACGGCCATGGAGGCCCTGTACGCCGACCCGCGCGTCCCCAGGCTCACCCGCGCGGTGAAGCGCATGGCCCCCCTCTCCCCGGGCAAGCGCTTCGTCAAGGACCCGCGGACGGGACTGGCCGTGGTGAGGCTGCCGGGGCCGTGGAAGTCGTACGGGGCGGCGCCGTTCACCACCAAGCAGGTGCTGCCCAAGCAGCGCGGCACGAGCCTGCGCGGCATGTTCGTCACCTGCCCGCTGCCGATCATGGAGCAGGACTCGCCGCGCGACACGGCCCTGCTGGCCGCCCGCTGGACGCTCAACCACCACCCCAAGGGCTCCCGGATCACGTGGCTGGCCTCGCAGCCGGTCGGGCGCGGCTGGATGCTCGTCTACCGCGTCACCTACGGCAAGCGCACCTCGCGCGCCGCGGTCGTGGTGGTGGACGGGGGAATGAGCAAACCGGGTCTGGCGTTCGTAACAGTGCCTGACTCGCAGCGCAAGCAGTGGCGTGATATCGGCCGCGTGGCCTCAGGGGTGCGTGTTCTAGGCTAGAAAGATCATAAATGCGGCGATATTGGGGAGTGACGCCGTGGAACGCTCTGGACCGCCGCAGGCCTCGGGCAAGGGCAAGGGCAAGCCGCCCTGGCGCTCTGAGGGCCTGCCGGGCACGCCCGGTGGCAAGCCCAAGATCAACTGGTGGCGCTTCATCGTCACCCTGCTCGTCGTCTACGCGGGCTTCTTCGTCGTGTCGTCGTTCGTCGACAGCGGCTCGGTGGAGACGATCTCGTACACCGAGTTCACCAAGCAGGTGAGCTCCAAGAACGTCAAGGACATCTACGCCCAGGGCCTGTCGGTCGAGGGCGACCTCAGGTCGGCGGCGAAGAACCCGGAGAGCGGCGAGCAGTACACGAAGTTCGCCACCGAGATCCCGGCGTTCGCCAACACCGACCAGCTCGACCAGCAGCTCGCCACCGGCCAGGTCGAGATCACCTCTCAGCCCATCACCCGGGGCTTCTTCTCCAACCTGCTGCTGTCGCTGCTCCCCGTGCTGCTGCTGGCCGGCCTGTGGATCTGGATCATGCGGCGCGGCGCCAGCATGATGGGCGGCGGCCTGGGCGGGCTCGGCAAGTCCAAGGCGGCCAAGCCGGTCGAGGCCGGGAAGGTGCGGGTCACGTTCGAGGACGTGGCGGGCATCGACGAGGTCGAGAACGAGCTCGTCGAGATCGTCGACTACCTCAAGGACCCCGGCAAGTACCGCAAGCTGGGCGCGAAGCTGCCCAAGGGCGTGCTGCTGGCGGGGCCTCCCGGCACCGGCAAGACGCTGCTGGCCAGGGCGGTCGCCGGTGAGGCCAAGGTGCCGTACTTCTCGGCCAGCGCCTCCGAGTTCATCGAGATGATCGTCGGTGTGGGCGCCTCCCGGGTCCGCGACCTGTTCGAGGAGGCGCGCAAGGTGGCGCCGTCGATCGTCTTCATCGACGAGATCGACGCCATCGGCCGCGCTCGCGGCGGCGCGGGCGGCATCGGCGGCCACGACGAGCGCGAGCAGACGCTGAACCAGATCCTCACCGAGATGGACGGCTTCTCCGGGGCCGAGGGCGTGATCGTCATCGGGGCCACGAACCGGCCCGAGATCCTCGACCCGGCGCTGCTGCGTCCCGGGCGCTTCGACCGTACGGTGCAGGTGGGCCTGCCCGACGCGGCCGGGCGCGCGGCGATCCTGTCCGTGCACACGCGCGGCGTGCCGCTCGACGGCGAGGTCAGCCCCGAGCAGATCGCCAAGACCACGCCCGGCATGACGGGCGCCGACCTGGCGAACCTGGTCAACGAGGCCGCCCTGCTCGCCGCCAAGCGCGGCAAGGAGAAGGTCACCTCGGCCGACTTCGCCGACGCGCTGGAGAAGCTGCAGCTCGGCGCGGCGCGCAGCATCGTGATGCCGGAGGAGGAGCGCACCAGGACGGCCTTCCACGAGGCCGGCCACGCGCTGCTCGGCATGCTCCAGCCGGGCGCCGACCCGGTCAGGAAGATCTCGATCATCCCGCGCGGCCGGGCGCTCGGCGTCACGCTGTCCACGCCCGACACCGACCGGTACGCCTACGACGAGCAGTACCTGCGCGGGCGCATCACCGGCGCGCTCGGCGGCATGGCGGCCGAGCAGGTCGTGTACGGCGTCATCACCACCGGCGCCGAGAACGACCTGGAGCAGGTCACCATGATCGCCCGCGGCATGGTGGGCCGGTGGGGCATGTCGGAGAAGGTCGGGCCGCTGACCATCCTGCCCAACGACGGCCAGCAGCCGCAGGCCTCGCCCGTCACGCTCGCCATGGTGGACGAGGAGGCCCGGCGGATCGTGGACGAGTGCTACGAGCGCGCCGTCCGCATCCTCACCGAGAACCGCGACAAGCTGGACGCTATCGTGACGGCGCTGCTGGAGCACGAGACGCTCGACGAGCTCGGCGCGTACACGGCCGCGGGCCTGCCCAGGCCGGCCGAGGACCGCCCGGCGGCGGCCGCCCCCGTCCCGGCGCACTTTTCCGAGAATTAGGGCAATTCGGACGTTCTTCCGGGCCCGGCGAGGGCAGGTCACCCGAGACAGACTGATCGGGGGACCGTCGTGACACTTTATGACGAGCTTCTCGCCGGACTCGGAGACCAAGGAGTGGAACAGATCGCCGGCATGCTCGGCACGGACACGCTGACCGCCCGCAAGGTCATCGAGGCCGTGTCGGGCACCATCGTCGGCGGCATGGCCCGCAACGCCACTCATCCGGAGGGCGCCGACGCCCTGCGCGGAGCCCTGGACGACCACATGGACGCCGACCCGTTCAACGGCGACGTGGCCTCGCTGACCCGCGACGGGCACAGCATCCTCGGCCACGTGCTGGGCGGGCAGGGCACGGAGCAGGCGGCGGCGCAGCTCTCGCAGCTCGCCGGGGTCAACTCCGCGACCATCATGAAGCTGCTGCCGCTCATCGCACCCATGATCATGTCGCTGCTGGCCAACCGGGCCGCCAGCCGCGACATGGACGCCGGCGCCGTGGCCGACGACCTGAACCGCGAGGAGTCGGCCATCCCCGGCGGGCTCGGGGAGCTGCTCGGGACCCTGCTGGGCGGCATCTTCGGCGGCACGGCGGTGCCGAAGCAGGCGGGGCCCTACGACCCGTACCACGATCCGATGCGCAGCGAGCGGCAGGTGGCCCCGGGCAGGTCGAACCCCGACTGGTGACCGGTAGGCTGTGCCAGTGATCGTCTTGGCCTCTGCTTCCCCCGCCCGCCTCGCCCTGCTGCGCAGCGCGGGTCTCGACCCGAAAGTGATCGTCAGCGGGGTCGACGAGGACGCCTACTCCGCCCACTCGCCGGCCGCGCTCAGCAAGGTGCTGGCCACGGCCAAGGCCGAGGCGGTCGCGAGCGGGCTCGAAGAGGGGCTGGTCATCGGCTGCGACTCGATCCTGGAGCTCGACGGGCGCCCGTACGGCAAGCCCGCCACCCGCGAGGAGGCCGTCGAGCGCTGGCGCCTCATGCGGGGCCGCACGGGCCGCCTGGTCACCGGCCACTGCGTGATCGACGTGGCCGCCGGCCGCCAGGTGGCGGAGGTCGCCACCACCGTCGTGCGCTTCGGCCAGCCCTCCGAGGAGGAGATCGCCGCCTACGCCGGCACCGACGAGCCGCTCGGCCTGGCGGGGGCGTTCAGCATCGAGGGGCGCGGCGGCTGGTTCGTCGAGGGCATCGAGGGCGACCACGGCAACGTGCTGGGCATCTCGCTCCCGCTGGTGCGCGAGCTGTTCGCCGAGCTGGGCTACGCGGTCACATCGTTCTGGCGCTAGCCTGCCGGGCATGCGATCAGTGCGCGACTTCACGGCCGGTGTCGGCTTCTTCTTCCAAGGGTTCGGATGGGTCGCCAGGAACACCCGGTGGTGGTTGTTCGGGCTGATCCCCGCGTTGATCGCGTTCGCGCTCTACGCCGGGGTGCTGATCTTTTTCGGGACGAACGCGTACACCGTGGCCGAGTTCCTGACGCCGTTCGCCGACTCGTGGGGCTGGCGGGAGCTGTTCAGGACGCTGGTGGGCATCGCGCTGTTCGTCGGCGGGCTGGTGCTGGCGGTGCTGACGTTCGCGGCGCTGACGCTGGCCATCGGGGAGCCGTTCTACGAGAAGCTGTCGGCGGCGGCGGACCCGCTGGAGAGCGAGGAGGAGCAGCCGTGGTGGCGCACGCTGCCCCGGTCGATCCGTGACAGCCTGGTGACGCTCTTCTTCGTGCTGCTGTTCACGATCCCGCTGTTCTTCCTGGGGTTCGTGCCGGTGGTCGGGCAGACGGTGGTGCCGGTGCTGGGCGCCCTCGTGTCCGGATTTTTCCTGACAGTCGAGCTCACCACGCTCGCCCTCGAACGCCGCGGCCTGGCCCGCAAGCAGCGCTTCGCGCTGCTGCGCGCCAACAAGGCCAGTGCGCTGGGGTTCGGGGTGGCGGTGTTCCTGCTGTTCCTGGTGCCGTTCGTGGCCGTGATCGCCATGCCGGCCGCGGTGGCGGGGGCCGCCCTGCTCGTACGGACCCGGCTGGCCCCGGTCTCCTAACCCTCTCCGGAACGGCTCACAGGTCCTCGGGCCGTCGGCGGGCCCGGTTCGTCTCGCGGACGACCGTCCAGGCGTCCGCGACCGGCCCCAGATGCCCGAGCTTGTCGGGATTGATCACCGCACGGATCGTCTGGACCTGCCCATCGAGGATGTCGAGCGCCAGGATGTTGACGACCCTGCCGTCCCGGTCGCGGAAGATCGCGCCGGGCTGGCCGTTCAGCTCGTGGGTCTCCACGACGCCGCCGATCCGTACGAACGGCGTGACGAACGAGGCCAGCACGCGGGCCACGTGCTCGGCGCCGAACACCCCCTTGCCCCACAGCGGCGCCTTGCCCCCGCTGTCGCCGACCATCTGAACGTCGGCGGCCAGCAGCTCCCGCAGCCCGTCCACGTCCCCTTCCCTGAAGGCGTCGAAGAAGCGTTCGGCGAGTGCCTTCCGTTCCCGGCGATCCGCCTCGAACCGGGCGCGGCCCGCGTCCATGTGGCGGCGCGCCCGCACCGCGAGCTGGCGGCACGCCGCCTCCGAGCGTCCCACCGCTGACGCCACCTCGCCGAACCCGAACCCGAACACCTCGCGCAGCACGAACACCGCGCGTTCGAGCGGGCTGAGCCGCTCCAGCAGCAACAGGGCCGCCATCGACACCGAGTCGGCCAGTTCCGCGGACCGCTCCGGATCCTCGTACGGGTCGTCGAGCAGCGGCTCGGGGAACCACTGCCCGGCATACTCCTCCCGCCGGACGCGGGCCGAGCGCAGCACGTCGATCGCGATCCTGGACACCGTGGCCGCCAGGAACCCCTTGGCCGACGCGGGCTGCGCCGGGAAGGACTCGTAGCGCAGCCAGGTCTCCTGCACCGCGTCCTCGGCCTCGCTCACGCTGCCGAGAATCCGGTAGGCGATCGAGAACAGCAACGGCCGCAGCTCCTCGAACTCCTCGGCCCGGCTCACGCCCGCTCCTCCTCGGCATCGTGGAAACCTCCGCGCACCCGCATGACCGTCACCCTTCCGACGTACGTTCCTGTGTCCGTTACCCGAGACGAGACAGCGGGGTCGTCTGTGACACGGCCCTCCGGCTCGTTCAGCCGATGTCACAGAACGGCAGGGCTGTCTCGTCCCGGGGGAGACCGACTCTCACTGACAGGAGCTTGATCGTGAACGAGCACTCCGCACACCGGACCGTGGTGTTGATCACCGGAGCGAACAAGGGCATCGGCCGCGCGGCCGCCGAGCAACTGGCCGCGCTGGGCATGACCGTCCTGATGGGCGCCAGAGATCCGCGGCGCGGTGAGGAGGCCGCCGCGGCCGTGCGGGCCGCGGGCGGCGACGCCCACGCGCTCACCCTGGACGTCACCGACGCGGCCACCATCGCGGACGCCGCCAAGTGGATCGAGGAACGCTTCGGCCACCTGGACGTGCTGGTCAACAACGCCGCCATCACCGGCTCCGGGCAGGTCTCGCCCCAGGACGCCGTCGACCAGATCCCCAGCACCGTCGACCTCGACATGGTCAGGGCGGTGTTCGAGACCAACGTCTTCGGGGTGATCGCGCTGACCAACGCCATGCTCCCGCTGCTGCGCCGCTCATCCGCGCCCCGCATCGTCAACGTCAGCAGCGGCGGCGGCTCCCTGGCCATCTCCGCCAACCCGGAGGGCCCGCTGACGGACCTGCCGGCGTCGGCCGCGTACTCGCCCTCCAAGACGGCGCTGAACGCTCTGACCGTGCAGTATGCCAACGAGCTGCGCAAGGACGGTGTCCTCGTCAACGCCGCCGCTCCCGGTTATGTCGCCACGGACATCAACAACCACAGTGGTTTCCTCACTCCTGCTCAGGGGGCTGCGGTGCTCGTGCAGCTCGCCACGCTGGACGCGGAGGGGCCTACCGGTGGCTTCTTCAGCGCCGAGGGGCCGGTGCCGTGGTGATCGGGCCCGCTCATCTGAGCGGTCCTGCCAGTATTTCCTGACCTGGGGCGTGGCCCGTGCCCGCCTGCATCCTGCATCTGTGGCCGTGCCCGCCTGCATCCTGCATCTGTGGCCGTGCCCGCCTGCGCTCGCGGGCGGGCACGGCCTTGCCCTGCCTCCCGGAAGGTCGCGCCGCCGCGCGAAGATCGCGCCGTAGCCAGGTGTCTGTCCGCTGTGTCACGATGCGCTCATGATCGATCGGGGGTCAGGCGCATCCTCGCCGCACGTGCATCCTCCTGGCTCGTAGCGATCGTGGCCGGCGTCTTCGTGGCGGCGATCTGGCAGGTCGCCGACGCGCTGCTGCTCGTGTCGATGCTGGGCGCCCTAACGCTCATCCTGTTCAGCGGGGCCCTCGCATATCCCGCCGCGGCCTGGCTGACGATGCCACGCGTCCCCCGGAAACTGCTCGGCTTCTTCGTCGTTTCGTCCCTGGCACTGCACGCATGTGCCTTCCTGCTCGCCGGCTGACGTCCGGCGGACGGAGCCGCCAGTGAGCTGACGAACCATGGACCGACCGACGCTCCGGACCGGACGGGCAGCTCGACGGTCTATCCACAACCCGCTCGATCCTCGCCCGCCGTTATCCACAGAACGCCGCCCAACGCCGTTCCGGCCCCTCGAAACCCGGCACGCTCTGGAGCCATGACGAGCAACCGCCCCACCCCCGCTCCCCACCGCCCGCACCCCGCCCCTGCCACCGGCGGGGTGCCCTCGCCCTCGACCCTGCCCTCGGCCCTGCCCCCGCCTTCGACCCTGTCCCTGTCCCCGTCCCCGGGCTCTTTCGAAGCCACCGATGCGATGCCCGCACAACTGCCCGCACAACTGCCCGAGCAGCCCGCCACCCGGATGCCCTTGCAGGCGTCCGAGCAGGCCTCCGGTCCCCCGCCCACGCCATCGCCCTCAACCACCCCCTTCACCCCAGAGCCTTGCCTCACCCTGACCAGCCCCACCGACGTCCTGGCCGCCGTGCCGTACCTCGTCGGATTCCACCCCTCCGCCAGCCTCATCGTCGTAGGCCTGGCCCGGGGGCAGGTGAAGATGGTGGCCCGCTGGGGCCTGCCGTTCCCGCCGGGCACGCTCGACGCGATGTCGCCCCTGTTCGGCCGCGAGGGCATCACGGAGATCGTCATCATCGGATACGGCCCGGGAGACCTGGTCACCCCGGCGGTCGACGAGGCCAGGCGGCTGGCGGCCAAGGACGGGGTCCGGGTGGGCGAGGCGCTGCGGGCTCACGAGGGCCGCTACTGGTCGTACGTCTGCGATCTGGCGACGTGCTGCCCGGCGGAGGGCACCCCGTACGACCTGTCCTCGAGCCAGATCGCGGCCGAGGCCACGGTACGCGGCCTGGTGGCCCTGCCCAACAGGGAGGCCCTGGAACGCACGCTCGCCCCCGTCACCGGCCCCGTACGGCTGGCGATGCGCCGAGCCACGTCAGCGGCGATCGCGGACTTCCAGGCCAGGGTCACGGCGGCCACAGACCTGACCGCCTTCACCGGGCAGTTCGTGTCCGAAGCCCTGACCAGGGTTCACTCGGCCCTGGAGACCCATTCCGACGGCGGCCGCCTCAACGACGCGGAAGCGGCCAGGCTGGGCCTGGACCTGACGGTCATGAGAGTCCGCGACGAGGCGTGGACCCTGATGGACGACTCCCACGCCCTGCTCTGGAAGGATCTGACCCGCAGGCTGGAGCCACGCTTCATCCCGCCGGTCGCGTCGCTGCTGGCGATGGCGGCCTGGCGTTCGGGTAACAGCGTCCAGGCCACCATCGCCCTCGAACGCGCCCTGACCGCCGACCCCGCCTACTCGATGGCCAACCTCCTCATGCACGCCCTCCAGAACCTGCTCTCCCCGACCATCCTCCAAGGCCGCCTCCCGACCCCGGCCGAGCTGGACAAAACCATGGGCCCACCCTGCGCCTCCTGGCTGCTCCCCTTGATCAACCTCCTCGACGAGGAGGACCCGCTCCCCGCTCTCGAATGACGGCACGGCCGACGAGCCGGCCCCTGAGCCGGCCAGTTGCCGGCGGTCCCGCCTCCGCAGCGCTCTACGTGTCTGATGCCGGTGCGGTCGACACCTGCACGGTGATCCTGCCCGGCCGAGAGCGACATCTCGTCCGAGGGCGGCGGCTGGATCTCTGCGGCGAGGGTGGTACCTGGCCGGGGCGGCGGCTGGGGCTCTGGGTGGAGGGTGGCGCCCGGCCGGGTTGGTGGCTGGGGCGAGGGTGGCGGCCGGGCAGGGATGCCGGAGGTTCACCGAGCCCGCAGCGGCTGCCGATACCCCGGTCAGACCGGCGACGTGACTTCGTCCATCCTGCTCAGGGCGTCGCGTAGTGCGGCGCGCGTCGTGATGCCCAGCTTGGGAAAGACGCGGTACAGGTGCGAGCTGACGGTACGCGGCGACAGGTGCATCCGCTTACCGATCTCCTTGTTCGTCAGGCCACCGGCGGCCAGGTCGGCGATCCGGCGTTCCTGCCACGTCAACGAGGCCAGGCTGAGCGTGGAGACGCGCGGCGCCGCCCCGGTGCCCCGGAGTTCGGTTCGTGCCCGCTCCGCCCAGCCGGTGGCGCCGAGCCGATCGAACGACTCGGCCGCGAGGACCAGGAGCCGCAGTGCTGCCGCACGGCCCTGGGTGCGGCGCAGGCGGTTCCCGTGCGCGAGCCGGATCCGGGCCAGCTCGAACGGGAAGCGTGCCGCGGCCTCGTGGGATTCGGCCCGCGCGTACATCTCGGCGGCTTCCTCGTCCCCGTCGGCGGTCATCGCCAGCGCCCCGTAGGTGATCAGGGCCAAGCGTGGGGAGAGCCCGGGGAGGCCGGCATCGCGGGCGGCCAGCGCGTGGCGGCGGGCCTGGTCCGTGCGGCCGGTGCGCATGGCGGCCTCGACGAGGTCGAGCAGGGTCCGGGAGGCCTGGTCGGCGTAGGGCGCGAACGTTCCCGGTGGCGTGATGCCGATGGCGTAGAGGTATGCGGTTTCGTAGTCGCCGGCGCTCAGCGCGGCCGTCACACCGGCGGCGTCGGCGAGCTGGGTCAGGAACCCGATCCCGCGCGGGCGAGCCCAGGCGTCGACCACGGCCTGCAGGTCCCGAGCCGTTCCCACCTGCCCGCGCAGCGCCGCGAGCTGCGCCAGGTAGCCACGCGTCTGGTGCGCGAACAGCTCGTGGCCGTGCTCCATCTCCAGGGCCAGCGCCCGCATGCCGGTGCGCTCGGCCGCCTCCCATTCCCCGACCGCCATCTGGTCCAGCATGGTCAGGTTCAGCATGGCCATCCCACTGAACACCGCACCGGTCTCCACCTCGCGGGCCACGGCACGCTGCAGGTAGGGGCGGTACTGGGTGAGGAGGTCGAGGTGGTACGCCGACACGGCCAGGTGCGTGACCTCCCAGGGCTCCCGCCCCCGCAGGTCGGCCGCCGCCCGCTCCACCGGCTCTGACCAGCCCTGCCCGTGCCTGACCACGTCGCTCCAGGTGTTGCTGTAGACGCGTGGTTGCTCCGTGACGAGGTCACCCAGGGAGTCGAGCAGCTCATGGGCGCGCTGCCACAGGGCGCGGTCGGCGGCGTACTGGCTGATGGCGAGCAAGAGGATCACCAGCCTGGCGAGCACCTCGCCGGGCTGGGCAGAGCTGCGCAGGCGTTCGATCGCCGCCGTGACCTGCCGGTGGGTGGAGCGTACGTCGCCGTCCTGGTACAGCGCCAGGTGGGCCGTGGCCAGGACCGAGGCCGGGGACCCGGCCGAGTCGGGTGCGGTGCCGTACAGGACGAGCTTGCGCGCCTGGCCGAGGAGCGCGGCGTGCCCGGCGACGAACGCCGCGTCACCGAGCCTTCTGGAGCGGTCGGCGTGGTTCTCGCTCAGTTCGGCGGCGCGGGTCAGCCAGGCCACGGCCGCGATGGCGCCGCCACGACGGGTCGCCGAACCGGCCGCCGCCTCCAGCACCTCGGCCACCTCCTCGTCGGGATCGAGGGTGGCCGCCGCCAGGTGTACGGCACGCCGCTCGAGGTTGTCGCGGTGCACCTGCGCCAGCGCCGTGTGCGCCGCGCGGCGCTGGTTGGGCGTGGCCAGCTGCACGACGCTCGACCGTACGAGCGGATGGCGGAAGGTGAGGTCGTCGGTGACAGGCTCGGTGTCCAGCAGGCCGCACGCCACCGCCTCGTCGACGTTGCGCATGCGGTAGCGCGGACCCGGGCCCGCGTCGCCCGGGCGTGCTCCGACACCGTCGAGAGCGCCCATCAGCAGCTCCGCGCGGACGGTGTCGCTGAGGGCGGCGATGCGGGTGCCGTACAGGAGCTGGAGCCGCCGGGGCAGCGGCACGTCGTGCCGGCCGGAGGCACCTGGCGGCAGCTCGTCGCCGGGGTGGCCGGCACCGTGGGCGGGCAGCTCCAGGAGCGCCAGGGGATTACCTTGGGCCTGGTCCAGCACCATCTGCCGGGCGTGCTTGCCCAATGCCGGATGGTGCCGATCCAGCAGGCGCGCCGCGTCATCGTCGGAGAGCGCGCCGACCAGCCTCTCCGGCAGCGCCCCCGTGTCGAAGCGGGAGGCGATGTCGGCGCGGACGGCCACCAGCAGCTTCACCGGGCTGTCGGCGATCCGGCGGCTCACGAACCCGCAGACGTCGGCGCTGGGGTCGTCCAGCCATTGGCCGTCGTCGAGGACCAGCAGCAGTGGCTGCTTCGCCGCCACACGGGACAGCAGGCCGAGCATGGCGACGCCGAGCGCCATGACTGACGGCGGCTTGCCTTCATGCTGGGCGAAGGCGGCGTCGAAGACCGCACGGCAGCCGTCGTCCGGCCGCACGGCACCGGAGAGCAGCGGATGGAGCAGCTGGTGAAGGCCGGCGTAGGGCAGCTCGGATTCCGCCTCGACGCCGGTGGCCCGGATGACGAGGTGGCCACTCTGCCGCGCGAGCCCCACCGCGTAGTCGAGCAGAGTGCTCTTGCCGACCCCGGCCTCGCCCCGTACGACGAGGGCCTGCCCCGCGGCGGCCTCCACGAAGGCGGCCAGCCGCGCCTGCTCACCCTCCCGGCCGACCAACGTCGTCGTGGCTGAATCCACGCCCCGCTCCCTTCACCGCCCAGGTCCCGCAGCCGATGCCGGTCAGCTTCGCCGGGCGGGACCGCCGGCAGGACCCGGGTGCATCACTGGTCGACTCCCTGGGGTGAGGCTCGTCCCTGGCCAGTCGGGGACCTCGGTTCGCGGGTGCGGATGGAGGGGCGGGTTCGCGTGGCCCAGAGCATGACCGGGCGCAGGTCCGGCCACAGGTCCGGCCACAGGCCCGGCCACAGGTCTGGTCACGCGTCCCGGCGGCCGGGTGCGGCGCCAGGGACTCGGCCAGTGACTCACCCTGGTCCTGCCCGCGCCGGCTCCGGCGAGGGTGGTCGAGGCCGGGTTCGAGGAGCCGGCGTCCCCATTTTTGGACTTGCGGGTCCATTTTTCGAGTCGCATGATGAGTGGACCGCTGAGTCCAGAAGTGGGATCGCAGAGTAGTCCGTTCGACGGCCCCAGCCGGCTGTACCGCAGCACTGGGCGCCTCGTCGGTAGAGGGGATGATCGATCATGGATGCCATCGAGCGTCTGAGCGTTGTCGAAGAGCTGCGTCGTCTGATGGCTCGCTACGTTCGTTACGCGGACCACCAACGCTGGCAGGACCTGGCGAATCTGTTCACGCCGGACGGCACGTTCACCCCGTACAAACCTGACGGATCGGTCTGGTTGCACATGGAGGGCCGGGAAGGGATCGCGGCCACGGTAGGCGCGAGCGGGGGCCCCGGCGTGACCCTGGTCCATCACCTGTTCTCCGACGAGATCGACGTCGACTCGGCGACCGGCGCTCACGGCGTGTGGGCGATGGAGGACATCGTCACCAGGCCCGAGGACGCCCCTGTGTCCGACGACATCCCCTTCAGAGGCATGCACGGCTTCGGCCACTACCACGCCCGCTTCGTCAAGACGGACGGCACCTGGTACATCGCCGAACTTCAGCAGACCCGGATCCGCCTCGACTTCACCGCCTGAACCCCGCCGACACACAAGAAAGAGAGCCTTGTCATGAACCTGGAGCCGTACAAGATCGATGTTCCCCAGGAGGCCCTGGACGACCTCAGGGACCGGCTGAGGAGGACCCGCTTCTTCGACGACCTGGACAACGAGGAGGAGTACTACGGAATCAGCACCGCCTACCTCAAGCCGCTCGTCGAGTACTGGGCGGACGGCTTCGACTGGCGTGCGCAGGAGCAGCGGCTGAACACCTACGACCAGTACAAGGTCGAGATCGACGGCACGCCCGTGCACTTCTACCACGTACGCGGCAAGGGCCCGAACCCCGTCCCGCTCGCCGTGCACTCCGGCTGGCCGTGGTCCAGCGGGTTCAGCCTCCCGCTCGTCGGCCCGCTGACGGACCCGGCGGCCCACGGCGGCGACCCGGCCGACTCCTTCGACCTCGTCATCCCCGACCTGCCCGGATTCGCCTGGTCCACCCCCGTCGGCAGGGGCGACCTGAACTACTGGAAGATCGCCGACATCATGCACAAGCTGATGACCGAGGTGCTCGGCTACGACAAGTACGCCGCGGCGGGCTCCGACTACGGCGCCCTGGTCACCAGCGCGCTCGGCCACAAGTACGCCGACAGCATCATCGGCCTGCACTACGGCCAGGACCTGCCGCCCGGCCAGTTCGCCAACGAGCGGTTCTGGGACCTGACCGACGGCGCCAAGATCCCCGAGGACGCCACACCGGAGCTGCGCGCGGGCCTGGAGAACCTCGTCAGCACCTACGTCTCGCACGTCGCGGTGCACATGCTCGACGCCTCGACCCTCACCCACGGCCTGAACGACTCGCCCATCGGCATGCTCGCCTGGCTGCTGCGGCGGTGGAAGAAGTGGAGCGACAAGAGAGGCGACTTCGCCGCGAACTTCCCCCGCGACTTCATCCTGGCCGAGGCCACCGCCTTCTGGGTGAACCAGGCCATCGGCTCCTCCATCCGCATGTACCGCAACGCGGTGCGCTACCCGTGGGTGCCCTCCCACGACCGCCGGCCCGTCGTCGAGCCGCCGGCCGGCTTCACCTTCCTCCTCGGCGACGCCTACCCGCCCGGCGTCAACACCGTCGAGGAGCGGATCGCCGCCTTCGAGAACGGCCCCACGCGCGACTCCTTCAACGTGATCAACGTCAACGCCCACATGAAGGGCGGACACTTCGTCCACTACGAGAACCCCGAAGCCTTCGCCGGCGACCTCCGGGAGACCTTCAGGAAGCTGCGCTGACCAGGTGGCCCGGTGGGTCTCCCGCTTCCAGACCAGGAGACCCACCGCCACCCCGTCCTCAGCCGCGCGTCCACCTCACCAGGCAGAAACGACAACCATGAACACCACCCCGGCAACCACCGACAACGACACCACCATCAAGCAGTTCCTCGACCTCTTCGCCCTCAAGGACGCCACCAAGCTCGCCCCCTACTTCGATCAGGACATCGTCTTCGAGAACTACGGCAGCCCCCAGATCAAGGGCCGGGACGCCGTGGTCGGCCTCTGGGCCGGAGTCTTCTCAGCCATGGAACGCGTCGAGTTCACCACCCTCCACCAGGCGGTCGACGGCGACATCGTGATCGCTGAACAGCTCCACGGACTCGCCCTGCCCGGCCGCCCGCTCGCCCCGATCAAGAACATGGCGATCTACCGCCTGCGGGACGGCCGCATCGTGGAGTGGCGCGACTACACCAACTCCGAGTACGCCCGCACCCTGATGTGAGCCCCCCGGGCCGGCCGGCAAGCCGGAAAAGGATGCCCGATACCCTGGCCGGGTGCGCGAAGACCCCCTGCCTGACCTGCGCGGCCGGCACCGCGAACGCGAAGCCCTGGACCGCCTGCTGGAGGGCGTACGGACCGGCCGGAGCGAGGTCCTGGTGCTGCGGGGGGAAGCCGGCATCGGCAAGACCGCCTTGCTGAATCAGCTGTGCGACCGTGCTTCCGGATGCCGGTTGGCACGGGCGGCGGGCGTCGAGTCGGAGATGGAGCTGGCGTTCGCGGGCCTGCACCTCCTCTGCGCACCGTTCCTGGACCACCTGCCCGCGCTGCCGGACACGCAGGCGGATGCGCTGCGGATCGCCTTCGGCCTGCGGGGCGGGGGCGCCCCCGATCGGTTCCTGGTCGGCCTGGCAGTGCTGACGCTGCTGTCGAAGGTGGCGGAGGAACGGCCGCTCGTCTGCGTGATCGACGACGCGCAGTGGCTGGATAGGGCCTCGGCGCAGACGCTGGCCTTCGTGGCCCGGCGGCTGGTCGCCGAGTCGGTCGCGATGGTCTTCGCCGTGCGGGAGCCCGGCGACGACAAGACCCTCGCCGCGCTGCCGGAGCTGACGGTGCACGGCCTGGAGCCCGACGACGCGCGGGCACTGCTGGAGTGGGCTCAGCCCGGTCCTCTGGACGAGCAGGTACGCGACCGGCTCGTGGCCGAAACGCGCGGGAATCCGCTCGCCCTGCTGGAGCTGCCGCGCGGGCTGCCGGTCGAAGAGCTGGCGGGGGGTTTCGGGCCGTTCAGGTGGCCGGAGGTCTCAGCCGGCATCGAGGAGAGCTTCCGCCGCCGAGTCGAGGCGCTCCCCGCCCCGGCCCAGGCGCTTCTGCTGGTGGCGGCGGCGGAACCACTCGGTGATCCGCTGCTGCTGTGGCGCGCGGCGGACCGGCTGGGCATCGGGCCCGCGGCGGCGGACCCGGCGTACACCGACGGGCTGATGACGATCGGCGAGCGCGTCGTCTTCCGTCACCCCCTCGTGCGTACGGTGGTGTACCGCTCGGCCCAGGCGCAGGACCGGCGGGCGGCGCACCTGGCGCTGGCCGAGGCGACGGACCGGGACACCGATCCCGCTCGCCGGGCCTGGCATCTTGCCGCCGCCGCGGAAGGCCCGGACGAGGAGGTCGCGGCCGAGCTGGAACGCTCCGCCGGTCAGGCGCAGGCCCGTGGTGGCCTGGCGGCGGCGGCTTCGTTCCTGCAACGCGCGGTGGCGCTGACGGCGGATCCGGTGCGGCGGGCGGAGCGTGCGCTCACCGCCGCGGGGGCGAGCGTTCAGGCGGGTGTCTTCAACGTCGCGCTGGGGCTGCTGGCCACGGCGGAGGCCGGGCCGCTCGGGGACCTGCAACGCGCCCGCGCGAACCTGCTGCGCGCCCAGGCCAGGTACTGGCAGACGCGCGGCAGCGAAGGCCCCCTGCTGCTGCTACAAGCGGCGCGGACGCTTGAGCCCCTCGACCCTGGGCTGGCGCGCAAGACCTACCTCGACGCCTGGAGCGCGGCGCTGTTCGCGGGTGCCATGACGCGCGGCACCAGCATGGCCGAGATCTCCGGCCAGGCCCTTGCCTGCCCGCGCCCTGAAGGTCCTCCGGAGGCCGCCGATCTCCTCCTGGACGGCCTCGCACTCGCCGTGACCGGCGGGCGTGACGCGGCCGCGTCCCTCCTCCGGCAGGCGGCGGACAGCTTCGGCGGAGACAGCGCGGCCACGATCCAGGAGGTCGTTCGTTCCACTGCGGCGGCCGTGATGGTGTGGGACTACGAGGCCTGGGCCGGCCCCCTGACCCGTCAGATCCGGATCGCTCGTGAATCGGGCGCGCTCAGCGTGCTGCCCGTCGCCCTCGACGTCCTGGCCCAGGCTCTGTGCGTGGGCGGAGATCTCAGGGGCGCGGCCCTGCTGATCGCCGAAGCCGGCGCGGTCACCCAGGCGACGGGGTCGCGGATCGCTTCGTACGCGAGGCTCATGCTCGCGGGCGCGCGGGGACGTGAGGCCGAGGCCCGCACGCTGATCAACGTGACGATCTCGGAGGCCAAGGCCGCGGGGCAGGGCTGCGCCGTGCAGTACGCCCGGTCGGCCACCGCCATGCTCTGCAACGGCCTCGGCCGGTACGAGGAGGCGCTGGTGGCGGCCCAGCAGGCTACCGACGACACCCCTGAGCTGTTCGTTTCGGACTGGGCCAGGATCGAGCTGGTCGAGGCGGCCACCAGGGCCGGCCGTCCGGAGGCGGCACGCGCCGCGCTCGACCGGCTTCGCCAGGGCACTGCCGCCGCGGGCACCGACTGGGCACTCGGCGTCGAGACGCGCCTGCGCGCGCTGCTGAGCGACGGGGCGGACGCCGATCGCCTGTACCGCGAGGCGATAGAGAGGCTGTCGCCGACGCGAGTGCGTCCGGAACTGGCCCGTGCGCACCTGCTCTACGGTGAGTGGCTGCGGCGCGCCGGCCACCGCGTGGCCGCGCGGGATCAGCTGCGGCAGGCGCTCGAGCTGTTCGGCGAGATGCGCATGGACGCGTTCGCCGAGCGGGCGCGCCGGGAGCTGGCCGCGGCGGGGGAACGAGTGCGGCGGCGCAGGGTGGACGCCTTCGACGAGCTGACGGCCCAGGAGGCGGAGATCGCGCAGCTCGCCGTCGCCGGGCGGAGCAACCCCGAGATCGGCGCCCAGCTGTTCCTCAGCCCGCGGACCGTCGAATGGCACCTGCGCAAAGTGTTCATGAAGCTCGGCGTGACCTCACGCCGCGAGCTGGCCGGCGCGCTGAACGCGACCGGCCGCACAGCGGAGTCAGCCTGAACCACAACGGCAGGGGTCAGAGGCTGCCTTCTTCCTTCCTGCGACGCTCGTTGTACGCACGCATCCGCGGCGGGTACCCGGTGAGCTGAACGTCGTAGACAGGCAAGGCAAGATCGCGGGCGACCTTGTGGATCACAGCCGGCGAGCCGACCCTGCGCCTGGTCCACTCGCCATCGTCGGCCACCGCCACAGCGGTCGTATCGGTGGCAAATGTCTCTGGCTCGACGTAGAACTCGACACCGCGCCGCGAACGGGCAAAGGCGATGAGCGCCTCGATGTCGGCGTCTGTCGCCTCTCGGTCGAACTTCGCGATCTTGCGGCCGCGCAGTCGACGAATGCCGTAGCGGTCTCGCCATCTCATGAATCCTTTTTATACCGTCTGGAGCGCTTGCGTCGGGGATGATCTCGGGGACGAATCCGGGATTCTCCCGATGGCACCGGAGGTATCCGCGACGCAGTATGGGTGGTGACGGTTCGATTCCCTAAGGAGAGGCATGACGACAATGGCTGGGGTACCGAAAACCCCCGGGCCGGGACAGGTGCCGCCAGCTCATCTGCGCGTCACCAACCAGGACCGGGAGAACGTGGTCGAGCACGTCAAAGCCGCCTACGCGGAAGGCCGCTTCGACAAGCTCGAATTCGACGACCGCCTGGAGCGCGCCATGACGGCGCGCACGCACGGCGACCTGGTGCCCATCATGAACGAGCTGTACGGCCCGCAGGCCGTGCCCAGGGCCGCCGCCGCGCTCCCGCATCCGGCGTCGCAGCCGGGCACGGCGGAGAGCAACGAACGTCTCGGCGGAGCCCTCGCCCACGCGCTGCCGATCGTCGGATTCCCGATCCTCGGCCCGCTGCTCCTGCTGCTCACCGGCGGCAAGACCTCGCCCTACATCCGCAAGCACGCCCTCGAGGCACTCAACTTCCAGATCACGGTCGTAGGCGCCTCGGTATTGTTGCCGCTGACCTTCGTCGGCATCGTGCTGGTGCCGTTCATCTGGGTCGCGGCGGTGGTTCTCGCCGTCGTCGGCGGGGTCTCGGCGCTGTCGGAGGGCGATTTCCGTTATCCGCTGACAATCCGCCTGGTGAAGTGACGGCCAAGCCGGACCGAAATGCCCTTTCCGCCCTGCGGAGACCTGCTGTCGGAGTTGTCCATGGCCTCAGCGGCCCAGCACCTCGTACTTGACCCGCATCACGCCGGCGTTGATGTTGCCGATGGCGGCGAAGGCGGCCCTGGACAGGTCCAGGCAGCGTCCCCCGATGTACGGGCCCCGGTCGTTGATGCGGACCGTGACGGACTCGCCGTTGTCCGGGTTGGTGACGCGGACCTTGCTGCCCAGCGGAAGGGTCTTGTGGGCGGCGGTCATGGCGGCGGGGTTGAAGCGTTCGCCGCTGGCCGTCATCTGGGGCTCGCCGTAGTAGGAGGCGCCGCAGCGGCCGGAGGACAGGACGCGGTACCTCGGCTTCGTCGCCTCCGCCTCTGCCTCCGCCTCCGCCGTCTCGGTCTCGGTCTCGGTCTCGGTCTCGGTCTCGGTCTTCGACTCCGTCTGCTTGGCCGGCGTTCGGGCGGGCCGCGAGGTCTCGTCCGATCGTGAGGAGGTTGTGGAGGGATCCACGGGCTGGGCGGGGGAGCGTGTGCCGGGCTGTGGGGACCGGGTGGTGTCCGGCTGGGCGGCCGCCGCTGGGGGTTCGGGGGCCGGGGATGAGGCCGGCTTCGGGGAGAGGGCCGTGGTCCGGGCGGGGGAGTCGTCGTTGCCGATGGCGGCCCATGCGGTGGTGGAGGCGGCCGCGAGGACGGCTGCGCTGACGGCGACGGTGGTCCAGCGGCGCTTGTTCGCGGTGAGCTTGTGGCCCTGACCTGACCGCGCACGGTCCTGAGCAGACGCCTCGCGGTCCTGGGCAGGTGGCTTGGGGGCCTGGGGAGAGGGCTTGCGATCCTGTCGGGACGGCTTGCGGGTGTGCTGGCCCAAGGTAAACCACGGTCCTAGGTAGGGGATAGGGCAGGGAAAGGCCTGGGCCGTGAGGGGTGGGGGCGTGCGGCGGCCGATCCCGCTGCGGGATGGGGGATCCCGCGCGATGGGCACGAACATATGCGACAAAGAGCAGGTAAAGGCAACTTAATGGGACATCCAGTGAAATTTCTCACTTATGCCGCACGGGGTGCCTTGAAGGCCGACCATACGCGGTGGATCTGATCGTTTCCGGAGAACGCGGAAACGATCAGATCATCAGGGAGCGCACCGTTTCGACGGTGTCGGCGTCCTCGACGCGCTTGTCCGGGCGGTATCGCAGCACCCGGGCGAAGCGCAGCGCCATGCCTCCCGGGTAGCGGGGCGAGCGCTGCACCCCGTCGAACGCGATCTCCACGACCAGCTCCGGCCGCAACCGCACCGTCCACTCGTCCGTCGGCCCCTCGGCCAGCTCCAGGAAGCGCTCGGTCTGCCAGGCCAGCAGCTCGTCCGTCAGCCCCTTGAACGTCTTGCCGAGCATCACGAACCCGCCCTCCGGGTCGCGCGCACCCAGGTGCAGGTTGGAGAGCTTGCCCTCGCGGCGGCCGTGCCCCCACTCGGCCGCGAGGACCACCAGGTCGAGCGTGTGACGCGGCTTGACCTTGATCCAGCCGGCCCCACGCCGGCCGGCCGCGTACGTGGAGGCGAGCGACTTGACCACGAGGCCCTCGTGACCGGCCTTGACCACGTCGATGAAGAACTTCTCGGCCTCGGCGACCTCCCCCGTCACCAGCCGGGGCGTCAGCAGGCCCTGCGGGACCGTGCGGGCCAGGACCTCCTGGCGCTGCGCGTACGGCAGGTCGAGCAGGTCGGCGCCGTCCACGCGCAGCGCGTCGAAGAAGAACACGCTCAGCGGCGTCTGCGAGCGCAGCGCGGCCACGTTCGTCTTGCTGGAGACGCGGCTGGCCGTCACCTGGAACGGATGCGGCCGCCCGTCGGGCCGCAGCGCGATCACCTCGCCGTCGAGCACGAGGTCGCCGGACGGCATCTCCAGCACCGCCTCGACCAGCTCGGGCACCTGCGGCGTGATGTCGTCGAGCGTACGGGTGAACACCCGCACCTCCGGGCCGGAGCGGTGGGCCTGGACGCGTACGCCGTCGAGCTTCCACTCCAGCGCCGCCGGAGCGCCGGCCTTCTCCAGCGCGGCGGCCACGTTCGGCGCGCTGCCCGCCAGCATGGGCGCGACCGCGCGCCCCACCTCCAGCTTGAACGCGTGCAGCGCCGCCACCCCGCCGCTCAGCGCGGCCGCGCCGACGGCCGGGAGCCAGCCGCGCAGCGTCAGCGCGCGGCGGACGTCCGCCGACGGGGCGCCCGACGCCTTGGCGACCGCCTCGATCATGACGCCGTCGAGCGCGCCCTGGCGCAGCTCGCCGTGCAGCAGCCGCCGCATGAACTGCTGCTCCTGGCTGGTCAGCCCGGCGAACAGCTCGGCCACCAGCGCCTTGCGCGCGGCCTGGGAGCCGGGGCCGGAGACGGCCTTGATCCGGGTCAGCAACCGGTCGGCGTCGGTGAGCGTGGCGGTGGCGGCCAGCTTGGGCTGCGGGATGTCCTCCAGCGTGCGCCAGCCCACGCCGACCTGGCGCTGGGGCAGCTCGCCGGACAGGTAGGAGATCGCGATCTCCGCCTCCTCCGGACCGACCCGGCCCAGCAGCTCCGCCAGGTGACCCACCTTGCCGAGCCTCGCGGACGTGCGCGTCACCGCCTCGGACACCCGGACCACGTCGATCAGAAGCACACGCCTATGGTGCCTTACGCCGGCGACATTTCCCCACTTGATAACGGCATATCCACGCGATGTGTCGAAAACGGGGAAGGCGCCGGGCCACCAGGACACCGGCGCCTCGCCGGGCCGGCGGGCTGCCGGCGGCGGCCCGGCGCCTCCTCGCGGAGGTGTCAGCTCACGCCGAGCAGGTCGACGACGAAGATGAGCGTCTCGTTCGGCTTGATGCGCGGAGGCGCGCCGCGGGTGCCGTAGCCGAGGTGCGGCGGGATGACCAGCTTGCGCCGGCCGCCGACCTTCATGCCCGCGACGCCCTGGTCCCAGCCACCGATGACGCGCCCGGCGCCCAGCGGGAACTCGAACGCGTCGCCGCGGTTCCACGACGCGTCGAACTCCTCCCCGGTCGAGAACGACACGCCCACGTAGTGGACGCGGACGTTCTGGCCGGGCTTGGCCTCGGGGCCGTCGCCGACGGTCAGGTCCTCGATCTCGAGGTCCTTGGGCGGTTCGCCGCCCGGAAAATCGATCTCGGGCTTCTGGAGTGCCACGAAAGTGCTCCTGTTGACGGTTGTTCTCTGAAGAGAATGGACCCGACGACTCTATGCGCTCGGGATATGGTCAACGTTCATGGCCGCCCTTTCTCCCGACGCGTTCCTGCTCACCGGCCGCGTGGCCGTCGTCACCGGGGCGGCCAGGGGCATCGGCCTGGCGATCGCCGAGGCGTTCGCGGCGTTCGGCGCCCACGTCGCGGTCTGCGACCGCGACAAGCCGGACGGCGAGCTGGCGATGACGCTCGACGTGCGGGACCACGTGGCGGTGGAGGTGTTCGCGCAGGCCGTACGCGAGCGGTGGGGCCGCGTGGACGTGCTGGTCAACAACGCGGGCGGCACCTTCCACGCCGGGTTCGCCGACACCTCGCCGCGCGGCGAGCAGATCCTCATCGAGGAGAACTTCACGCAGGTCACCGGCATGGTTCGGATTCTGCTGCCGATGATGTCCCCGGGCGCGTCGATCATCAACGTGACGTCGAGCGAGGCGCACCAGGCCGCGCCCGGGTTCGCCGTGTACGCGGCCATGAAGGCGGCCGTGGCGAGCCTGACGAAGTCGCTGGCGCTGGAGCTGGCCCCCAGCGGCATCAGGGTCAACGCCATCGCCCCCGACGCGATCAGGACCGAGGGCGAGGCGGGCGTGCGCGAGCGCATGCTGGCCCGCCCGCTCCCCTACGAGCCGGTACGCGTGCCGCCCCTCGGCCACCTGGGCGACCCCTGCGACGCCGCCGCGGCGGCCCTGTTCCTGGCCGGCGACCTGGCCAGGTTCGTGACGGGCACGACGCTGCACGTGGACGGCGGGATCAATGCCGCGGGCGGCTGGCGCAGGACGTGATGAGACCGCCCGAACCCTGAGCACGGGGCCGCGCCGACGGCAAAAGCCGCGCCGACGGCCCAGGGGCCGCGGCGGTGGCTCACCAGCTCTGATGCAGCGGCATGCCCTCGGCGTACCCCGACGAGCTCTGGATCCCCACGACGGCCTTGGCGTGGAACTCCTCCAGGTTCGACGCCCCGGCGTACGTGCACGACGACCGCAGCCCGGCCACGATGGCGTCGATCTGGTCCTCCACACTGGGCCGCTTCGGATCGAGGTACATCCTGGACGTCGAGATGCCCTCCTCGAACAACGCCTTCCTGGCCCGCTCGAACGCGGAGTCCTCGGCCGTCCGCAACCGCACGGCCCGCGCCGAGGCCATGCCGTAGTTCTCCTTGTACGCGCGCCCGTTCGCATCGACATGGGTGTCGCCCGGCGACTCGTACGTGCCCGCGAACCACGACCCGATCATCACGTTCGACGCCCCGGCGGCCAGGGCCAGCGCCACGTCGCGCGGATGCCGCACGCCCCCGTCGGCCCACACGTGCCGCCCCAGGCGGCGGGCCTCGGCGGAGCACTCCAGCACGGCGGAGAACTGCGGCCGCCCGACGCCGGTCATCATCCGGGTGGTGCACATGGCGCCGGGCCCGACGCCGACCTTGAGGATGTCGGCACCGGCGTCCACCAGGTCGCGCACGCCGTCGGCGGTCACCACGTTGCCGGCCGCGACCGGCACGCCGGGGTCGAGGGCCGTGACGGCGCGCAGGGCGGAGACCATCTTCTCCTGGTGGCCGTGCGCGGTGTCGACGACCAGGCAGTCGATTCCGGCCTCCACCAGCTCCTTGGCCTTGGCGGCGACGTCGCCGTTCACGCCCACGGCGGCGGCGATGCGCAGCCTGCCCTCGGCGTCCACGGCCGGCTCGTAGAGGGTGGCGCGCAGGGCGCCCGTGCGGGTGAGGATGCCGACGAGCCGGCCTTCCGCGTCCACGATGGGCGCCAGGCGGTGGCGGCCCTCGTGCAGCCGGTCGAAGGCGGTGCGCGGGTCGAGCCCGGCGGGGAGCGTGAGCAGCTCGCTCGACATGACGTGGGAGAGCTGCGTGTACAGGTCGATGTCGCGGCAGTCGGCCTCGGTGACGACGCCGACGGGGCGGTTCTCCCAGTCGACGACGATGATCGCGCCGTGTGCCCGCTTGGGCAGCAGTTGCAGGGCCTCGCCGACGGTGTCGTGCGAGGTCAGGGTAAGGGGCGTGTCGTGGACGAGGTCGCGGTTCTTGACCCAGTCGACGACGTTCGCCACGACGTCGAGGGGGATGTCCTGCGGGATCACGGTGATGCCGCCGCGCCGCGCGACGGTCTCGGCCATGCGCTTGCCGGCGACGGCCGTCATGTTCGCCACGACGATCGGAATGGTCGTGCCGGTGCCGTCGTTCGTCGAAAGATCGACTGCGAGCCGGGAACCGACCGCGGAACGCGACGGGACCATGAACACGTCGCTATAGGTCAGGTCGTAATGCGGCTCGAGGTCGTTGAGAAATCTCACGTTCATCCATCTTATGTGCTGACAGGTCAACAAGGCTTTTCCCCGTTTCGCGGGGCCTTATGATCGGCCGGGACACTTTTGGGGGAGGGAGGGCCTGTGAACGTCACCGAACGGGCCGAACTGGTGGTGGTCGGTTTCGCCGTACGCACCACCAATGCCGACGAGCTGGATCCGGCTCGGGCCAAACTGCCCGCGTTGTGGCAGCGGGCCGGTGCGCCAGGGGCTTTCGCGCACGTGCCCGGCCGCGTCGACGAGAACCTGTACGCGGTGCTCACCGATTACGAGAGCGACCATCACGGGGCCTTCACGCAGATCGTCGGCACGGGCGTGCGCACGGTGCCGCGGCTGCCGGAGGGCATGGTGGCCGTACGCGTGCCGGCCGCTCACGCGCTGAGGCTGGAGGTCCGCGGCCCGATGCCGCAGGCCCTGGTCGAGTCGTGGCAGGCGGTGTGGAAGCACACCGAGTCCGGTGGCACGCCGGCGCGTGCCTTCACGACGGATCTGGAGGTGCACCACCCCGACGGGGTGGATCTCTACGTGGCCGTCTGACGGAACCCGAGCGCGACGGCCGCCGCCTCGACGGCCGTCGGCTTGACCTCCTCCAGCGTCAGCTGCGCGAACTCGACCGCGCAGTCCGACATGCCCCCCAGCGCCACCGTCGCGCGGATCTGCTGCTCCAGCGCGAGCTCCGGCCCCAGCAACCTGGCGACCAGCTCCCGCCGCCATTCGAACATGCGCGTGCCCAGGTCGAGGAAGCCGAGCGTGGACAGGTCGCGCACCATCATCACGATCACCTCGCGGTGCCGCCAGATCAGCTCGAAGTAGTCGCCGAGCAGCTCGCGGGGATCGTTCTCCACGGCCCGGTCCCGCAGGAACCCCTCGATGTCCTCGACCAGCGGCTGCACGATGCTGCGCACCAGGTCGTCGCGTGAGGAGAAGTGGTAGTAGAGCGCGGGCTTGGTGATGCCCAGCCGGTCGGAGATCTGGCGCAGGCTGGTGTTCTGCACGCCCTGCCGCACGAACAGCTCGCGGGCGACCGCCTGGATGCGCGCCTTGGTGTCACTGGGCATGGATCAAGGATAGTCCTTACCTTCCGTTAAGTAAGTCAGCGTGCTAGCGTCCTTACTTAACGGAAGGTAAGGAGGGGTCATGAGGGTTCTCATCTCCGGGGCGAGCGTGGCGGGGCCTGCGCTCGCGTACTGGCTGACCAGGTACGGCTTCACCGTCACCGTCGTCGAACGGGCCCCGGCGCTGCGCAAGGCGGGCGGCCACGCGGTCGACCTGTTCAAGCCCGCCATGGACATCGTCGAGCGGATGGGCGTGCTGGAGCAGGTCGTGGCCAGGAAGACCGGCACCGAGCGGCTCACCCTGCACACCGAGCGCGGCGCCCGCGTGGACCTGGAGCTGCGGCGCATCCTGGGCGCGGTCTCCGACCGGCACGTCGAGATCATGCGCGACGACCTGAGCGAGATCTTCTACGAGGCCACCCGCCACGACGCCGAGTACGTCTTCGGCGACTCCATCACCTCGATCTCCGAGGAGGGCGAGGTCACCTTCGAACGCGGCGAGCCGGACAGGTTCGACCTGGTGATCGGCGCCGACGGCCTGCACTCCAACGTGCGCCGCCTGGTCTTCGGCCCCGAGTCGCGCTTCACCCACTGGGTCGGCGCCTACCTCGCGGTCATCTCGGTGCCCAACTTCCTGGGGCTCGACAACCACATGGAGGGCATCGCGGCGGTGGGCAGGATGGCCGTCATGTACGGCGCGGCGCACCTGGACGACGCGCGGGCCGGGTTCTTCTTCAGGACGCCCCAGCCGCTCGACTACCACCACAGGGACGTCACCCGGCAGAAGGAACTGCTGCGCGAGCACTTCGCCGGCCTCGGCTGGGAGGTGCCCAGGCTGCTGGCGGAGCTGGACCGCACGCCCGCGTTCTACTTCGACTCGATCACCCAGCTCCGCCTCGACACCTGGTCGAGCGGCCGGGTGACCCTCGTCGGCGACGCGGGCTACTGCCCGGGGCCCGCCGTCGGGGGCAGCACGAGCCTGGCGGTCGTGGGGGCGTACGTGCTGGCGGGGGAGCTGGCCGCACACGGCGGCGACCACACGCGGGCCTACCCGGCGTACGAGGCCGAGATCGGCGAGTACGTGCGCCGCAGCCGCACCTTCGCGATGAACGCGGCGAAGCGGATCGTGCCGGGCAGCCGGTCCGACCTGTGGACGATGACCCAGGGCGTGCGGCTGGTCAACCGCCTGCCCGTCGCCCTGACCAGGGCCGCGATCAAGCTCGGCAGCAAGGGGGTGCGCCTGCACGACTCGATCGCGCTCAAGAGCTACGCAGCACCACGGGAAACGACGTCACACCCCTGACGAAGGCGTTGGGCAGGATGCGCGGCCCGCCGGAGTCGGCCCACTCGGCCGACCCCACCCGGTCAAGCCACTCCTCGAAGAAGATCCGCAACTCCAGCCTGGCCAGGGCCGCGCCCAGGCAGAAGTGCGTGCCCAGGCCGAACGCGATGTGCCCGCCCGGCTTCCTGGTCACGTCGAAGACGTCCGGGTCGCCGAACACCTCGGGATCCCTGTTCGCCGACCCGTACATGAGCAGCACCTGCTGCCCCTCGCGGATCTGCTGCCCGTGCAGCGTGGTGTCGCGGGTGGCGGCCCTGCACATGTTCAGGACGGGCGTGGTCCAGCGGATGAACTCCTCCACCGCCCCCTCCATCAGGCCCCGGTCCGCGCGCAGCAGGCGCCACTGGTCCGGGTGGCGGATCAGCGCGTCGATGGTGGTGGCGATGACCGTCCTGGTGGTCTCGGCGCCGCCGTCGAGCAGCAGCAGAGCATCGTTGGCCAGGCACTCGTCGTCGTAGCCGGGGGTGGCGCACCACAGGGACAGCAGGTCGTCGCGCGGGTGGGCGCGCCGCTCCGCGGCCAGCTCCAGCACGGCCTGGCCGTACTCGCCGGCGGCCACGGCGGCCTCGTGCGTGACGTAGCGCAGGCCGCCGCCGGCCACGATCGTGGTCTCCGACCAGTGCTTGAGCCGGGGCCAGTCCTCGTCGGGGAAGCCGATCAGCCAGCCGATCATGCGGGCGGGCAGCGGCGCGGCCAGCTCGTTCACCGCGTCCACCGTGCCCCGCTCCAGCGCGCGGTCGATGAGCTCGACGACGACCTCGCGGACCCGGGCGGCGTAGCGGGCGTGCACGTGGCGGGGGGTGAAACGGCGGTAGACCAGGCGGCGGCGCTCGGCGTGCTCGGGGTCGTCCAGGCCGATCATGGACGGCTCCGAGGGGAGCTGGGGGCGGTAGCCGGCGGTGCTGGTCCACAGCCGGGGGTCGCGCTCGATGGCCGAGATGTCGGCGTGGCGGGAGACGCCCCACAGGCCGTTGGGCTCGTCGCGGTAGACGGGCGCGTGCTCGCGGAGCCAGGCGTAGACGGGGGACGGGTCACCGGCGTAGAGGTCGCCGTCGAGTAAGTCGATCATGCGAGTACCCCTTGGCTGCGTAGCTTGTCCGCCTCCTCCTGGGACAGGCCCCAGCCGGACAGGTCGGCCAGGCGGGTGGCGGGGGAGAGGTCCTGCGCCGGCACGCCGAGCAGGCGCGGCGCGGGCGCGGGGTGGGTGACGCCGCCGACCTGGACGAAGGAGCCGCGGGCGGCGTTGTGCGGGTGGGCGGGCGCCTCGGCCATCGACAGCACGGGCGAGACGCAGGCGTCGGAGCCGTCGAAGAGCTCCTCCCACTCGGCCCGCGTCCGCTTCCTGAACTCCTCGGCCAGGCGGGCCTTGAGCGCGGGCCACTGGGCCCTGTCGTTCCTGTCGGGCAGGTCGGTCGGGCCCATGAGGGTGACCATGGCCTCCCAGAACTGCGGCTCCAGCGAGCCCACGGCCACGTGCTTGCCGTCGGCCGTCTCGTACGTGTCGTACTGCGGGGCGCCGGTGTCGAGCAGGTTCGTGCCGTGCGGCCCCCAGTGCCCGCCCTGGACCGCCTGGTAGAACATCGAGAACAGGATCGCCGCGCCGTCCACCATGGCCGCGTCGATCACCCGGCCCAGGCCGGTGCGCTCCCGCTCGAACAGGGCCAGCAGCACGCCGTACGCGAGCATGAGCCCGCCGCCGGCGAAGTCGCCCAGGATGTTGATCGGCGGGGTCGGCTTGTCCCCCTCGCGGCCCAGCATCGACAGCACGCCCGACACGGCGATGTAGTCGATGTCGTGCCCGGCGGTCGGGGCCAGCGGCCCGTCCTGCCCCCAGCCGGTCATCCGGCCGTAGACCAGCCGCTCGTTGATCGCGTGCAGGTCGTCGGGCCCGATGCCGAGCCGTTCGGCCACCCCCGGCCGGAACACCTCGATCACGACGTCGGCGTGCCGGACGAGCTCCTTGAACGTGGCCACCCCCTCGGGCGCCTTCAGATCCAGCCCGATCGTGTGCTTGCCGCGATCCATGACATCGGTGCGCGGGCGGTCGGAAACCGCCTTGACCCGGTCGATCCGCAGGACGTCCGCCCCGTGATCGGCTAGCATCATCCCCGCGAACGGCCCAGGGGCGAGGCCGGCGAGCTCCAGCACTCGCACCCCGGACAGCGGACCTCGGCGAACCTCAGGCATCGACCCCTCCTCGGCTGTGGACCCTGCCCCAGTAGAACAACATTCGGTGAACTGGTGCAAGCGGCCTTACCGACCTTCCGGCGAAGATCTGGGAGGTATGGGAAACTTGCCCACTGTCGGGTGGTCAACAGGGGTAGGAAATGGTTTCGGATAGCAACCGGCTCATCGCAGGGCGCTACCAGTTGCTGCGCGAACTGGGCCGCGGGGGGATGGGCGTGGTCTGGGAAGGCCACGACACTTTGCTGAACCGGCAGGTGGCCATCAAGGAAGTGCTCCTGCCGGAGACGATGTCGCCCGGCGACCAGGAGCGGCAGCTGCTGAGGACCGCCCGCGAGGCCCGTACCGCGGCCAAGCTCAACCATCCCTCGGTCGTCGCCGTGTACGACGTGATCGAGGAGGACGGGCGGCCGTGGATCGTGATGGAGCTGGTCAGCCATCCGACGGTCGAGCAGGTCGTGCTCACCACGGGCGCGCTCCCGGTGCGGGAGGCGGCCGACGTGGGCAGGCAGGTGCTGTCGGCGCTGCGGACCGCCCACGCGGCGGGCATCCTGCACCGTGACGTCAAGCCGAGCAACATCCTGCTGTCCGAGGACGGCCGGGCCGTGCTCATGGACTTCGGCATCGCCACGGTCGAGGGCGATGTCTCGCTGACCAGGACCGGCATGGTGACCGGCTCGCCGAGCTTCCTGGCGCCTGAACGGGTACGCGCCGAGAACGCCGGCCCCGAGTCCGACCTGTGGTCGCTGGGCGCCACCCTGTACGCGTGCATGGTCGGCCGCTCGCCGTTCGAGCGCGGCGACGCCATGGCCACGCTCAACGCGCTGCTCACCGAGGAGCCGGACTACCGCAGGATCCCGCCGATCATGCACCCGGTCCTGAAGGGGCTGCTCCAGAAGGAGCCCCAGGACCGCCTGGACGCCGAGGAGGCCGACCGGCTGCTCGCGGCCATCATCGCCGCCAGGCCCCCGGCCCAGGACCTCGACGTCCCGGAGAAGAAGAAGCAGCGGCAGGGCCCCGGCCGGGCGCTGCTCGCGGCGGCCGCGACGGTGGTGCTGGTGCTCGCGGGCGGCGCGGTCGTCTACTTCAGGACCGCCTCGCCCGCCGAGGGCACGCCGCGGGCCACCACCCAGCCGGCCGCCGCGACCCAGGCGATCTCGCCCACCGCGGCGCCGACGCCGAGCGCGACGCCCTCGGCCACCCCGTCGCCCAGCGCGACCAGGGCGGCGCCCGCGGTGCGGGCGTGGCAGTCGCGGGACGGCTGGTCGATCATGCGGCCCACCGGCTGGCGCGGCGCGCTCGGCGAGGCGTACACCGAGTGGACCCGCAGGGACGGCAACGCCCACCTCGGCGTCGAGGCCGTGTACGCCAGCCTCGACCCGCACCAGATCATCCGCGACGGCCAGGAGGCGCTGCGGCAGAACGCGCAGAACGTGGTCAACCGCGGCCGCAGGACGGTCACGCACCAAGGCGTCAAGGCCGTGCAGTGGGAGTTCTCCTGGACGGCGGGCGAGGCGGGCGACGCCCCCTGGGTACGCCCCGGCACCCGCTACCACGAGGTCCGCCGGGCCCTGGCGATCGGCGACACCGCGTACGTGCTGTCGTGGACCGTCACCGAGGAGCAGTGGCAGCGCAACAGGCCACTGATGCGGCAGGTGATCAACAGCTTTACTGTGGGGGGATGAGCCCCTGGAACCTGCTCGCCCTCCCGCCGCTCCCCGAGCAGGCCATGCGCCACCTGCTCGCCCCGCTCGGCGACCGGGTGACGCTGCGCCTGCCGGCGTCCCGCGACAGGGACGCGCTGCTGGCGGCGCTGCCCGGCGCGGAGATCGTGCTCGGTGACTGGACGGGCACGCTCGTCATGGACGCGGAGGCGGTCGCGGCGGCGCCCGGGCTGGCGTTCGTGCAGCAGCCGTCGGTGGGTGTGGACGGCCACGACCTGGCGGCCCTGGCCGCGGCCGGGGTGCCGCTGGCCAACACGCCCGGCGTCAGCGCCGGCGCGGTCTCGGAGTGGTGCCTGGCCGCCACGCTGGCGCTGTCACGCAAGCTGGCCGCGGCCGACGCGGCCGTACGCGCCGGCGAGTGGCCCCAGCAGGGCCTGCTGCCGCACGAGCTGCACGGCCGCCGCGCCGGCGTGATCGGCTACGGCCCGATCGGCGCCATGTGCGCGCGGCTGTTCCGCGCGCTCGGCTGCGAGGTGACCTACTGGACCCGCACACCCCGCGAGGACCCCGGCTACCAGGACCTCGACGCGCTCGTGTCCGGCAGCGACGTGGTGATCGTGGTGATCGCGCTGTCGGACGAGACCCGCGGCCTGGTCGACCCCCGCCGCATGAAGCAGGGCGCCCTGCTCGTCAACGCGGCCAGAGGAGGCGTGGTCGACCAGGGGGCGCTCGTCGAGGCGCTGCGCGACGGCCACCTCGGCGGGGCCGCGCTGGACGTCTTCGACGTCGAGCCGCTCCCGGCCGGCGACCCGCTGCGCGACCTGCCGAACGTCCTGCTCTCCCCGCACGTCGCGGGCGTCACGCCGGAGTCCACCGGACGCCTGGTCACCGCCGTCCTCGGCAACCTCGCCGCCGCCGTCGAGGGGCGCGCGGTGGAAGGCGTGGTGAACGGCGTATCGCCCGTGATCTCCAGGAGGTTTACCCGATCGCCTATCGCATAGCGGAATCCACCTGGCACGATGAACAGTTTTCGTGTCTTTAACGACCCCGGTCTGTTCGACCTCGCCCTTGGGAGATACGGTCTTACGGACGATCTCTACCAGCTCAAGGGGGTGCTTTCGTGACGACGACGATGTCGACACACCGGCGGGCAGTAGAGCAGATCAGGCAGTCGTACGCCGAGATTCCCGGCGACGCCGCGCCCCGGCTGGCCAAGGCCACGTCCAACCTGTTCAGGTTCCGCGACGGCGGCAGGACGGCCAAGCTCTCGGCCCGGGATCTCGACGAGGTCATCAGCGTCGATCCCGAGACCATGACCGCCGAGGTCCAGGGCATGACGACGTACGAGCACCTGGTCGACGCCACGCTGCCGTACGGGCTCATGCCGTACGTGGTGCCGCAGCTCAAGACGATCACGCTGGGCGGTGCGGTGACGGGGCTCGGCATCGAGTCCACCAGCTTCAGGGACGGGCTGCCGCACGAGTCGGTGGAGGAGCTGGAGATCCTCACCGGCGACGGGCGCGTCGTCGTGGCCCGCGACGACAACGAGCACCGCGACCTGTTCCGCGCCTTCCCCAACTCCTACGGCACGCTCGGCTACGCGTTGCGCATCAGGATCAAGCTGCGCAAGGTCCAGCCGTACGTGCACCTGACGCACGTCAAGTTCACCGACGCGGGCAAGTGCATGCTGGCCATGCAGGAGATCTGCGACAGCATGGTGTACGACGGCGAGCGCGTCGACTTCGTGGACGGCGTGTTCTTCGAGCCCGGGGAGATGTACCTGACGCTGGGCCGCTTCGCCGAGCGCGCGCCCTACATCTCCGACTACACCGGGATGCGGATCTACTACCAGTCGATCAGGCAGCGCAGCCGCGACTGGCTGACGGTCCGCGACTACCTGTGGCGCTGGGACACCGACTGGTTCTGGTGCTCGCGGGCTTTCGGCGTGCAGCAGCCGGTCGTCCGCTCGCTCATGCCGCGCCGCTGGATGCGCTCCGACGTCTACCGGCGCCTGGTGGCGCTCGACCGCAGGCACGGCCTGACGGCCCGCGTCGACAGGTGGCGCGGGCAGCCCGTGAGCGAGTCGGTCATCCAGGACGTCGAGACGCCGGTCGAGCGCGGCGCGGAGTTCCTGGAGTTCTTCCACGACAAGGTGGGCATGACCCCGGTGTGGATGTGCCCGTTGCGGGCGAGCTCCCGCTGGCCGGTCTACCCGCTAGAGCCGGGCAAGCTCTACGTCAACTTCGGTTTCTGGGGAATGGTGCCACTGCCGCGGGGGCAGTTCGACGGTTACTACAACCGGCTCATCGAGCGTGCGGTGCACGACCTCGACGGGCACAAGTCGCTTTACTCGACCTCGTTCTACGCCCGTGAGCAGTTCTGGCAGCTGTACAACGGCGATGCCTATTGGCCGGTCAAGCGGGAATACGACCCGAATGGGCGCCTGCTGGACCTGTACGAAAAGTGTGTACGGGGAAGGTGAGCAAGCAGATGGCTCTCGCATCCATCTTTGAGAAGATCGTCGGCTCGAACGCGAACATCTCGTTCATGGCCTACGACGGCAGCAAGGCGGGGCCGGACGGCGCCGACCTGGCCATCGAGGTGAAATCCCCGATAGCCGTGGGCTATCTGGCCCAGGCTCCGGGGGAGCTGGGGCTGGCCAGGGCCTACATCTCCGGCCACATCGACGTCCACGGCGACATGTACACGCTGCTGGACCGGATGTGGAACATCACCACCAACGACCTGACCACCTCCGAGAAGATCGACGCCGTGCGCGCCCTGGGCGTCAAGCCGCTCCTCATGCGCGTGCCGCCGCCTCCGCAGGAGATGCGCCAGAGCGCCCTGGCCAGGCTGGGCTCCCGGCACGCCAAGCAGCGTGACGCCGAGGCCATCCATCACCACTACGACGTCTCCAACCGGTTCTACGAGTGGGTGCTGGGCCCGTCCATGGCCTACACGTGCGCCTGCTTCCCGGAGGAGAGCTCGACGCTGGAGGAGGCGCAGTACGCCAAGTTCGACCTGGTGGCCAGGAAGCTCGGCCTCAAGCCCGGCATGCGACTGCTCGACGTCGGCTGCGGCTGGGGCGGCATGGTCATGCACGCCGCCAAGGAGTACGGCGTCAAGGCCCTCGGCGTCACGCTCAGCCGCCAGCAGGCGGAGTACGCGCAGAAGGCGATCGCCGACGCCGGCCTCCAGGACCTGGCCGAGGTCCGCTTCATGGACTACCGCGACGTCCAGGAGTCCGGCTTCGACGCGGTCAGCTCCATCGGCCTGACCGAGCACATCGGCAAGGCGAACGTGCCCTCGTACTTCGAGTTCCTGTACGGCAAGCTCAAGCCGGGCGGCCGCATCCTCAACCACTGCATCACCCGGCCGACCGGCAAGGAGAAGACGTTCAACAAGGGCGGCTTCATCAACCGGTACGTCTTCCCCGACGGCGAGCTGGAGTCGGTGGGCTGGCTGATCAGGCAGATGGAGGACCTCGGCTTCGAGATCCGCCACGAGGAGAACCTGCGCGAGCACTACGCCAAGACGCTGCGCCACTGGTGCGACAACCTGGACGCCAACTGGGAGGACGCGGTCCAGGAGGTCGGCATGGGCACGGCCCGGGTGTGGGCCCTGTACATGGCCGGCTGCATCGTGGGCTTCGAACGCAACAAGGTCCAGCTCCACCAGGTGCTCGGCGTCAAGCTGGACCAGAACGGCCGCTCCGGCGTGCCCCTGCGCCCGGCCCGCGACTGGCCCTGACGCCCGCCGGGTACGGGGTGGGCCGCGGGGAACCCACCCCCTCGCTCGAAACGGGACGGAGCCTGCGGCCGGCGCGAGCTCCGTCTCTACCCGGCCGGCCCGGACAGGGACTGCGCCGGCTCGGCCGGGGTGCGGCGCTGCCTGTCCTTCGCGTGCCGCCCCTTGCTCGGGCGATGCTCGTCGCCGCCGGAATCCTCCTGCGGCTCCTGCTCCTTGGGGCTGTGGGGCTTCGCGTGCCTGCCCACGGGTGCTCTCCTTCCCCTGTCCTGACTGCTTAAAGTGACCGTATGGCTACAGTCGGCGCCGGGGCAAGCGCGGAAGCGGTAAAGGTGAAGCACTTTCCAGGGCGGGCGTGCCCCGGCCGATCGGCTCGCGGCCCCGCAATTACCGCAGGTCCGACCGGCCGGGGACGATCTCAGGTGGTGCAGGCCGTGCCGTTCAGGGTGAAGGCGGGTGGTTTGCCGGTGTTGCCGCCGTGCGTGGCCTGGAAGCCGAACGAGACCGACGCTCCCGGGGCGATGGTGGCGTTGTAGGCGACGTTCCTGGCCGTCACCTGGCCGCTGCTGGGGGAGATCGCGGCGTTCCAGGCGGAGGTGACGCTCTGGCCGGCGGGCAGGGCGAAGGCCAGGCTCCAGGAGGAGAGCTGGGCCGTGCTCGTGTTCGCGATCGTGACCGCGGCCGTGAAGCCGGTGTTCCACGTGTTCATCGTGTACGTGACCTTGCAGTTCCCCGGCGGGGGCGTGACCGTGGGCGTGATGGTGGGGTCCGGGTCGGTGCCGCCCTCGGAGAGGCCGAAGAAGTCGATCGCCATGGCCGCCATCCCGCTCTGCGGCAGGTTGTGGCCCACGCCCTGAAGGCTGATCGCCTCCACCGGCGCCTTCGTGCCCGTGCCGCCGTAGCGGGTCCTGGTCCAGCCGGAGCGGGGCTGGTCGGTGAGGCTGGGCGTCTGGCTCAGGCCGTGGACGTTGGTCCACTGCTTGATCTGCTCCTGGAAGTTCGGGTAACGCAGCGTGCTGTCCTCGGTGCCGTGCCAGATCTGCATGCGCGGGCGCGGCCCGGCGTAGCCGGGGTAGGCCGCCCGTACCTGGTCGCCCCACTGCTGGGCGGTCTTGATGAGCTGGCCGTTGGCGCAGGTGCTGTTCCAGCTGGAGCCGTCGGTGGTGGCGAAGCAGCCGAACGGCACGCCCATGAACGACGCCCCCGCCTTGAACACGTCCGGGTACGCGCCGATCAGCACGTTGGTCATCATGCCGCCGGAGGAGGCGCCGGTCACGTACGTGCGCTCCGGGTCGGCGTTGTAGCGCTGCTGGACGTACCTGACCATGGAGACGATGCCCACGGGGTCGCTGCCGCCGTTGTGGGTGAGCGACTGCGGCGAGGAGACGTCGAAGCAGGACCCGCTCCTGGTCGCCGACGGATAGACGACGATGAACTTGTGCCGGTCGGCCAGCGAGGCGAACTCGGTGCCCGAGTGGAACGCCGGGCCGGAGCCGGTGCAGTAGTGCACGGCCACGAGCAGGGCGGGCCTGGTGCCGGCGCCGTCGGGGACGTACAGGTGCATGCGCAGGTTCGTGGGGTTCGTGCCGAAGCCGGTCACCTCGGTGAGCTGGGCCGAGGCGGCCGGGGGCGCGGTGATCAGGGCGGCCGCCACGAGGGCCGCGGCGGCGAGGATGGCGCTTGCTATGCGAGCTTTCAGCTTCATTGAGTTCCTCTCGCAGGGCAGCCGAAATATTGCGAGTGTCCACAGAAAATTTCGGCGTGGCAATATGCCTGGTGCGAGCGGATGTGATGGGACGCTTGTGAGCTGCGCCGAGGCCGGAAGGAGAGGGGGAAAGCGATGAAACTTTCGGCGGGCTACCGCGCCAGTTGCTCCAGCGTGCCGGTGAGCGCCTCCCACGACTGCTCGGCGTCCGCCGTGCGCCCGTGCGGCGAGCGGAACCACTCCACGAACTCCGCCACGTCGTTCAGCGCCCAGCGCAGCCGGTACAGCCCCAGCAGCTCGCGGTCCACCGCCCGCCCCGTCGCCTTCGTGTAGCGGGCCAGGTCGTCCTCGTCCCTGGCCACCAGCCACAGGTCCCGCTCCCGGGCGGCCATCCCGACCGTGTCCCAGTCGATCAGCAGCCGGCGCTCGCCGGCCCGCAGGAGGTTGCCCGGGTGCGGCTCCCCGTGCGTGAGCACCGGCTCGCCCGGCCTGGCCGCCAGGCGGTCGAACTCCGCCAGCCTGCGCCGCAACATCCCGGCGTGGCGGGCGATCAGGTCCTGGGCGGGCTCCGAGTAGGGGCCGCCGAGCCAGGGCAGGACCGGGTCGCCGAGCGCCTGCTCCAGCCCCGCCCTGCCGGTCAGCGCCACCGGCCGGTCGGGGGTGGACAGCGGCGGCGGGGTGGCGTGCAGCTCGGCCAGCAGGTCGATGACGCGGCCGCGTTCGGCGGGCGGCAGCTCGTCGCCGAAGTCGCCGCCCGTGCCCCGCTCGTACGGGAACACGCTCATGGCGTACCGGTGCCGGTCGAGGCGGCGCAGCGTGCTGCCGTCGGCGGCGCGCAGCGGGGCCACGACGAAGGCCAGGCCCGCCTCCTCGCGCAGCGCCGCGGCCGTCTCCATGGCCAGCCTGAGCCCGTCGTAGCTCTGCCGCCGCACGTCCGCGACCGTCACGAACCAGCGCCGCCCGCCCGCGCCGGTCGCGATCCAGTGGAAGTCGCCGAACCCGACCGGCGCGTAGTCCAGCGTGGCCGCCTCGATGCCCCAGTCGTTCAGCGCGGGGCGCAGCAGCTCTTCGTCGAAGTCGTCCGGTCGATCACGCATACGCGGCAAGTTACCGGCCCGCGCCCGGGCCGCGCAGCCCGGCCAGGAAGGCGATGGCGGTCATGACGTCGGTCACGACCCGATCGCAGCCGGGGCCGGGAGCGGGGGCGGGGGCGAGGCCGTGCCGTTCGAGCTCCCGGGTGCGGTCGATCCAGATCGTGCGCAGGCCCGCGCCCCGCCCGCCCGTGATGTCGTTCACGGCGTCGTCGCCGACCATCCAGCCGCCGTCGCCCAGCGACGTGCCGCACCGCGCGGCGCCGATCTCGAACAGCCGGGCGTCCGGCTTGCGCACGCCCTCCGCCTCCGAGATCGCCCACCCGTTCACCCGGGTGGCCAGCCCGCTGTGCTGGATCTTGCCGGTCTGGTTGTCGGTCATCCCGTTCGTCACGATGCCGACCGTCCAGCCGGCCGCGCGCAGCCGTTCCAGCCCGTCCAGCACCTCCGGCCGGCACCGGATCAGGTGCGGCAGCCGGGCCCGGTAGGCGTGCCACAGCTCCCCGGCGGACTCGGGCAGGCCGAACCGGTCCCGGATGCGGGTGAAGAGCAGCTCCATCGGCACCGACCCGTCGGCGTCGGCGGCCACCAGCCAGGGCACGGCCCCGGCGCCCAGCGCCCGCTCCGCGGCGAACTCGGCCGCCCACCGCCGGTACGCGCCCAGCCGGTCGATCAGCGTGTTGTCCAGGTCGAAGAGGGCGAGCACCGGAGCCTCCATCCTGAGACGCGAGAGGCGCGGACGAGGGCCCGCGCCTCGAACAGCTCAGGTTACCGGAGCTCGCGCTTGAGGATCTTGCCCGTGGCCGTCATCGGCAGGGCGTCGCGGAACTCGACGATCCTCGGGTACTTGTAGGCCGCCAGGTTCTCCTTGGCCCAGGCGATCAGCTCGTCCTCGGTGATCGTGGCCCCGGGGGTGCGGATGACGTACGCCTTGACCTCCTCGCCGTGCGAGTCGTGCGGGACGCCGACGACGGCGGCCAGCGAGACGGCGTCGTGGGTCATGAGGACCTCTTCGACCTCGCGCGGGTAGACGTTGAACCCGCCCCGGATGACCATGTCCTTGGCCCGGTCGATGATGGCGTAGTAGCCGTCGGCGTCACGCGTGGCGATGTCGCCGGTGCGGAACCAGCCGTCCTTCATCACCTCGGCCGTGGCCTCGGGCCGGCCGTAGTAGCCCTTCATGACGTTGTGCCCGCGGATGGCGATCTCGCCGGGGCCCTCGCCCTCGATCGTCTTCCAGTCGCCGTCGACCAGCTTCATCTCCACGCCCCAGATGGGGGTGCCGATCGTGCCGGGCTTGGCGGGCTTGCCGATCTGGTTGAAGGAGGCCACCGGAGAGGTCTCCGACAGGCCGTAGCCCTCCAGGATGCCGACGCCGAACGTGCGCTCGAAGTCCTTGAGCACCTCCACCGGCGAGGACGCGCCGCCGGCGACGGCCACCTTCAGCGAGCGCGGCACCTCGGCGCCCTCGCTGTGGATCTTCGTGAGCATCGCCCAGTACATGGTGGGCACGCCCGCGAAGTACGTGACCCCCTCCTTCGCCATGAGCGCCAGCGCCTCGCCCGGCTCGAAGCGCGGCATCAGCACGACCGTGGAGCCGCGCAGGAAGCCGGTGTTCATGACGGTCGTCTGGCCGAAGGAGTGGAACAGCGGCAGCACGGCGAGGTAGGTGTCGCCGCCCTCGGTGCGGGGGAACATGCGGTCGCTGATGATGGCGTTCATCAGCATGTTCTGGTGGCTGAGCTCGGCGCCCTTGGGCTGGCCGGTGGTGCCCGAGGTGTAGAGGATCACCGCGGTGTCGTCGGCCGCGGTCTGCACGGTCTCGAACTCGGCCGCCATCCCGCCGAGCGCCGCCCAGAACGACTCGCCGTACTCCGACTCGGTGGCCAGCGGCGTGGCGGGCAGCACGAAGAAGTGCTCGCAGCCCTCGGCGGCCTCGAAGCCGGCCTTGCCGCGCTCGCCCAGCGGCAGCTCCGGCGTGCCCTCGAAGCAGAACAGCGCCTTGGCGTCGCTGTCGTCGAGGTGGTAGGCGATCTCACGCGGCTGGAGGAGAACGTTCAGCGGCACCACCGTGGCGCCGGCCTTCAGGATGCCGTAGTAGACGAACGGGAAATACGGCAGGTTCGGGCAGGCCAGCGCGACCTTGTCACCCTTGCCGATGCCGCGTGTCACCAGCAGGTTCGCAACCTGATTGGCTACGGTGTCGATCATGGAGAACGGCAGCCGCATGTCGCCGAAGACGATCGCGGTGCCATCCGGGGTGTTCCTGGCGCTGTCCTCCAGGACGATCGACAGGTTGAGCATGACGCCTTCCTCCCTCTAGAACGGCTTCGCGCCATCTTCGCAGGACGGGCATACCGACTGGTAGGTAACTCAGGTCACAAGTGCATATGGACGCGCCCGCCCCGCGTGAAGTAAGCAAGTGGAAAGTTACTTACCCCTTGGAGGGGTGTCATGGAGTTCGACTATGTGATCGTCGGGGCGGGTTCGGCCGGCTGCGTGCTGGCCGGCAGGTTGTCGGAGGACCCCGGCGTTTCCGTGGCGCTGGTCGAGGCGGGCGGGAAGGACGACAAGCTCGAGATCCGCATGCCCGCCGGCTTCGCCAAGCTGTTCAAGACCGAGTACGACTGGGCCTTCCAGACGGCCAAGCAGAGCGAGATGTCCGGCCGCGAGCTCTACTGGCCCCGCGGCCGGGTGCTGGGCGGCTCCTCCTCGCTCAATGCCCAGATGTGGGTACGCGGCTGCCAGCAGGACTATGACCAGTGGGGCATCCCCGGCTGGGCCTACGACGACGTGCTGCCCTACTTCACCAAGGCCGAGCGCCGCGTCGGCAGCAACCAGGGCGGCGTCTACGGCACCGACGGCCCGCTCTACGTCTCCGAGCTGCGCAGCCCCAACGTCACCACCGGCGTCTTCCTCAAGGCGTGCGAGGAGCTCGGTTACACCCGGCTGTCCGAGCTGAACGGCCGTAGCAACGAGGGCTACTGCGCCACCCCCGTCACCCAGAACAGGGGCAGGAGGTGGAGCTCCGCCGACGCCTACCTGCGCCCGGCGCTCTCCCGGCCCAACCTGCACGTGATCACGAACACCACGGTCGACAGGGTGACGTTCGACGGCAGGCGCGCGACGGGCATCGAGCACAGCGGCGGCGCCCCGATCAAGGCCAGGCTGGAGGTCATCCTGGCGGCGGGCGCGATCGGCTCGCCGTACCTGCTGCTGCGCTCCGGCGTGGGTGCGCCCGACGAGCTGCGCGACGCCGGGGTGCCGATCGTGCACGAGCTGCCCGAGGTCGGCAAGAACCTCCAGGACCACCTGTCGAGCGGCGTGTTCGTCGAGTGCAAGCAGCCGGTGACGCTGACCAAGGCCGAGTCGATCGGCAACCTGCTGCGCTACATCGTGCTGCGCTCCGGCATGCTCACCACGAACGTCGGGGAGGCCGTGGCGTTCATCAGGACCTCGCCGGAGGAGCCCGCGCCCGACATCGAGCTGATCTTCGCGCCGGTGCCGTTCGTGGACCACGGGCTCGCGCCGCCGACCGGCCACGGGCTCACCGTCGGGGTCGTGCTGCTGCAGCCGGAGAGCCGCGGCAGGATCGGGCTGAGCGGCAGGGACGTGGTGATCGACCCCGGCTATCTGACGGCCGAGGCCGACGTCAAGCGCCTGGTCGAGGGGCTGAAGGCGGCCAAGCACGTGTTCGCCACGACCGCGATGAAGCCGTACGCGGGCGGGCCGATGGCGCCGTACTGGGGGCCGGAGAGCGACGAGGAGCTGGCCCAGTGGGTACGCGAGCGCGGCGAGACCCTCTACCACCCCGTCGGGAGCTGCCGCATGGGCACCGACGAGGGCTCGGTCGTGGACCCGGAGCTGCGCGTGCGCGGCGTCGAAGGGCTCAGGGTGGCCGACGCGTCGATCATGCCGACGCTGAACCGCGGCCACACCCACGCCCCCGCCATCATGATCGGGGAGAAGGGGGCCGACCTGATCAGGGCGAGCAAGGCTTGACGTAAGTGGTCACTTGCGTAGTCTCGACGGTATGACTCTGCCGGCGGACCTCGACCTGTCGCAGATCCCGTTCTGGGCCCGGTCGCAGGCCGAGCGCATGGCGGCCTTCCGCAAGCTGCGCGAGCTGGAGCGTCCGGTGTTCGTGCCGGAGCAGGCCGTGCCGTTCATCGGCGGCGGCCCCGGCTACTACGCCCTGGTGCGCCACGCCGACGTGACCGAGGCCAGCAGGAACGCGGCCGTGTTCAGCAGCGAGCCGTGCTCCAACAGCATCCCCGACATGCCGCGCTGGCTGAGCGTCTACTTCGGCTCGATGATCAACATGGACGATCCGCGGCACGCGCGGCTGAGGCGCATCGTGTCGCGGGCGTTCACGCCGCGCATCCTGTCGAAGATGGAGGAGGACCTGGCGCGGGCCGCCGCCGAGATCGTGGACCGGGCGATCGAGGAGGGGCCCGGCGACTTCGTCACGCAGGTGGCGGCCAGGCTTCCCGTACGAGTCATCTGCGACATGATGGGCATCCCCGCGAAATTTCATGACATGGTGCTGCGGCGGACGAACATCATCCTCGGCAACGCCGACCCGGAGTACACCGGCATCTCGCCCGGCTTCAGCCGCGTCAACGTCGCCCGCGGCCTGGTCAGGCTGCTGCACGCCGGCTACTCGCTCAACCGGCTGGCCGCCCGCCTCGGCGACGAGCGGCGCAGGCGGCCGACGGGCGACCTGGTCAGCCTGCTGGTCAACGGGGAGGAGCGGCTCACCTCGCAGCAGCTCGGCTCGTTCTTCATCCTGCTGGTGGTGGCGGGCAGCGAGACCACGCGCAACGCCATCGCGTACGGGCTCAAGCTCTTCACCGACCACCCCCAGCAGCGCGAGCTGCTGCTGGCGGACTTCGACGGGCGCGTGGTCGGGGCCTGCGACGAGATCGTGCGCTACGCCACGCCGGTGATCCAGTTCCGCCGCACGGTGACGCGGGACCACGAGCTGAACGGCACCGCGTACCGGAAGGGCGACAAGGTGCTGCTCTTCTACAACTCGGCCAACCGCGACGAGTCGGTCTTCCGCGACCCCGACACGTTCGACATCACCCGCGACCCCAACCCGCACGTCGGCTTCGGCGGTCCGGGCCCGCACTACTGCCTGGGCGCCCACCTGGCACGCAGGGAGATGACCGTGATCTTCCGCGAGCTGTTCACCCGGCTGCCGGAGGTCAGGGCGGTGGGGGAGCCCGACTTCCTGCTGTCCAACTTCATCAACGGCGTCAAGCATCTGAGGTGGGCGTTCTGAGATGTCCGGTGGTGGAAGATCCGGCGTGCTAGGTTTCGCAGTCATGGAGATCAGGACTATCCACGCCAATGGGGTGGAGTTCGCGTATCTATCGTTGGGGGAGGGGCCGCTGGCGCTGTGCCTGCACGGCTTCCCCGACACCGCGCACACCTGGCGGCACCTGATGCCCGCGCTGGCCGAGCGCGGCTACCGCGCGGTCGCACCCTTCCTGCGCGGCTACGCGCCCACCGAGGTCCCCGCCGACGGCGCCTACGAGGACGCCGCGCTGGTCGCCGACGTGCGCGCGCTGCACGAGGAGCTCGGCGGCGGGGACGACGCCGTCGTCATCGGGCACGACTGGGGCGCCTTCCCCGCCTACGCCACCGCCGGGCGCTTCCGCCGGGCCGTCACGCTCGCCGTGCCGCCGCCCGGCTCGCTGGCGGGTCTCTTCCTCGACTACGAGCAGCTCAAGCGCTCGTTCTACATCTTCCTGTTCCAGACCGCGCTGGCCGAGACGGCCGCCGCCAGGCCCGGCTTCATCGACAACCTGTGGCGCGACTGGTCGCCCGGGTACGACGCGAGCGAGGACCTGGAGTTCGTCCGCCGCAGCCTCGGCGATCCCGCGAACCTGAGCGCGGCCATCGGCTACTACCGCGCCATGCTCGGCACCACGCCGCCCTCCGGCCGCTACCCCGCCGTCGAGCGCGGCGTCACGGGGCCCGTGCTCTACCTGCACGGTTCGCAGGACGGGTGCCTGGGCGCCGACCTGGTCAAGGGGGCGCTGGACCACCTGCCCGAGGGGTCGCGGGCCGAGCAGGTGGCGGGTGCCGGGCACTTCCTCCACCTGGAACGGCCCGCCGAGGTCAACCGGCTCATCCTGGACTGGCTCGGCCCGGCCTCCTGATCAGCCGGGCCTGCTCAGCATCAGCGGGGCCTCAGCACGGCGATCAGCGGGTGCTGTCCCGACAGGCTCACCTCGACCACCTCCTCCACCGCGAACCCGCGGGGGATCCCGTCGTGCACCAGCGCCACGGCCAGCCCGTCCGGAGCCAGCACCCGCCGCACCTCCCGCCACAGCGGGGCCAGGCCGCGGGAGAGCAGGCCGGCGGGCGGCACCTGGCGTCCCCACGGCGGGTTCACCAGCACCCGGTCCGCGCACCCGTCACCCACCGGGATCCGCCCGCCGTCGGCCATCGCCCACGCGACCGGCACCCGAGCAGCCCCTGCGCCCGCACCACCCGCGGCCTGGGTGCCGGATGCGCCCGGCAGGCCGGTCGCCGCGGGCAGCCCGGGTGCGGCGGGCAGGCGGGGCGACTCGGGTGAGTCGAGGGCGGCGGGCAGGCCGGGTGTGGCGGGGCCGGCGTTGAGGGTGGCGGCCTTTACGGCGGCGGGGTCGTGGTCGAAGCCGAGGAAGCGCATCCCCGCCGGGTCCGCGCCCCCGCCCGCCAGTGCGCGAGCCTCGATCAGGGTGGTGCCCGCGCCGCAGCAGGGATCGACCACCGTCCCGGTGCCGCCGAGCCGGGCGAGCTGCGCCATGGCGGCGGCCACGGGCGGATGCAGCGTGCCCCGGACCGAGGCCGTCTTGTACGCCCGCCGGTGCAACGGCCGCGCCGCCACCCGTACCGCGATGACGGCCTGATCGTCCTCGATCGTGACCCGCCACGACCTCGCGCCGGCCGGCGGCCGCCGGCCGTCCCGCCTGGAGTGGTACGGCACCCGCAGCGGCCGAGCCAGCTCGGCCCCCACCGCGTCCTCGATCTCGAACCTGGTGTAGTTGCGCCGCCCCACGAACGACGCCGACACCTCCACCCCGCTGCCGGGGGCGCCCATCAGCCGGGGGTCCACCTCGCGGGCCGCCCGCGCCAGCCGGAGCAGCGCGGAGCGTGCCGGGCCGATCCCGTCCACGACGGCGGCGGCGAGCAGCACGTCGTCGGCCGTACGCAGGCCGAGCAGGTCGGCCTCCGGCCGGGCCTCGAACCACACCTCACGGTGGCGCACCCCGCGCACCACGCCCGTGTGCGAACGCCGGATCTCCATGGCCACCAGGGGCTCGATGCCACGCACGGCCCTGGCCACGGCAAAGGTATGCAACTGTCTTTCTCCCACGTCGCGACCCGGGACGGCGGTCGATCGGCCGTCCCGCATCGCCGGCGGTGGGTCGTCCGCGACCCGCCGGCGGATCGCTAACGTCGGAAGAAGAACACGGAGCTCACCCTAGGACCCGCGGCGCGTCGGGAGCCACAGGTTTTCCCGCCACGTACGTACGGTGTACGTCCAACCCATTGACGTAAGTGGCCGCTTTTCCAATGATGGCCTCATGAGCGTCCTGGACTTCGACCTGTCGGATCGTGACTTCTGGGCCAAGCCCATGAGCGAGCGAGAGGAGGCGTTCGAGCGGCTGCGCTCACTCCATACCCCGGCCTTCTTCGAGGAGATGGAGATGACGTACATGCCCAAGGGGCCGGGCTACTACGCACTGGTCAAGCACGCCGACATCCTCGAGGCCAGCCGCAACCCCGAGGTGTTCTGCTCGGGCGACGGCGGTGCGACGAACATCCCGGACATGCCCGCGGAGTTCGCCGAGTACTTCGGCTCGATGATCAACATGGACGACCCGCGGCACGCCCGCCTGCGCAGGATCGTCTCCCGCGCCTTCACGCCCAAGATGATCAAGCAGTTCGAGTCGGACGTGGAGTCTGCGGCCGTCGGCATCGTGGACGACCTGCTCGCCAAGGGGCCCGGCTGCGACTTCGTGACCGAGGTGGCCGCGCGGCTGCCCCTGAAGATCATCTGCGACATGATGGGCATCCCGGAGCGCGACTACCAATTCGTCTTCGACCGCTCCAACATCATCCTGGGCGGCTTCGACCCCGAGTACGCCGGCGACGACCTCACCCAGCTCGCCGAGCGCCTCCTCAACGCCGGCATGGAGCTGCAGCAGCTCGTCCAGGACCTGGCCGCCCACCGCGCCGACAACCCCACCAACGACCTCACCTCCTCGCTGGTCAACGCGAACATCGACGGCGAGCGGCTGACCATGCAGGAGCTCGGCTCGTTCTTCATCCTGCTCGTCGTGGCGGGCAACGAGACCACGCGCAACGCCATCTCGTACGGCATGCGCCTGCTCACCAAGAACCCGGACCAGCGCGCCCTCTGGCTGGAGGACGTCGACGGCCGCGCTCCCGGGGCCGTCGAGGAGATCGTCCGGCTCGCCTCCCCGGTGAACTTCATGCGCCGCAAGGCCACCAGGGACTTCGAGATGAACGGCCACCTCTACCGCAAGGGGCAGAAGGTCGTGCTGTTCTACTGGGCGGCCAACAGGGACGAGAGCGTGTTCCCCGACCCGCTGCGCTTCGACATCACCCGCCACCCCAACCCGCACGTCGGTTACGGCGGCCCGGGCCCGCACTTCTGCCTCGGGGCTCACCTGGCCCGGCGGGAGATCACGGTGATGTTCCGCGAGCTGCTGCGGCGCGTCCCGGGGATCGAGGCCGGCAGTCCCGACCGGCTGCACTCCAGCTTCATCAACGGGATCAAGCACATGGAGTGCACCTTCTAGGCGCGCCCCGCTACTGGGTGGTCAGGCGGATCTGGTTCATCACCGTGCGGATGTCGGGCAGGAGCTGCTTGCTCTCCGACGGGATCGAGATGTAGACGATGGCCGGGACCTCGGCTCCGGTGTTCACGGCCATCGTCACGATCGTGGCCTTCTCGGTCTCCGACGTCAGCGAGTACGCGATCAGCCGCCCCGTCTGGTCGCCCACCTTGATCGGCTGCTGGGCGATCTTGCGGACCTTGTTGCCGTCGGGGAAGAAGCTGCGCCGCGCGCTCAGCACGACCTGCTTGATCACCGGCTCCAGGTTGTCCGCCTCGTAGTAGGAGGACAACCGCTGCGCCAGCGGGCCCGACATGACGGTCGCGTACCGCTCGGGGGCCACCTGCACGTACTGGCGGGTGTTGAAGCCGTACGTGCCCTTCACCGTGGCGCGCTCGTCGAGCTGCCAGGTGCCGCCCAGGCGCGGGACCGAGATCCCGGCGTCGGCGTCGGGCACCCGGCCGATGATCGGCGAGGCCTTGCCGGTGTACTTCGGCAGCGGCCCGATCGTGGTCGAGGACTTGGTGGCGCTCGCCTTGGGCGCGGCCGACTCGGACTGCTGGGCGGCGAGGCTCGCGCTGGACGGCGCGTCGTCGCCCGCCAGCGGGCCCCACAGGAACGCCCACAGCAGCGCGGCCACCAGCGCGACCGCCACCGAGCCGCCGAGCGCGTAGATCCAGATGGGCTTGCCCGATTCGTCGTCCTCCAGGACGTCCTGGTCGCCCATGGCCTGGTAGTTGTCGCCGAAGACGGTGTTCCAGAGCTCCTGCTGGCGCTCGGGCGGCGGGGTGCGGGAGCCGCTGATCTGGCCGGCCGTGACGAACCTGTTCTCCGGGTCGGACGGGTCGCGGCTCAGGTTGGAGCCCGGGCGGCCGGGCTGGTCGTCGGCGGGCGGCTGGCCCGGGGGCAAGCCAGGGGGCGTGCCCTGAGGCGCGCCCTGGGGGGCATCGGTGCGGGGAGCTGAATCCATGGGCGTGGCGGGGACCGCGTGTTCGTTCAGGAGGTTCTGGGTGTGCTGGGCGTAGGTGACCGTACGCTCGTCCGCCGGGTGTGCGGCGGGCGGCGGGTTGCCGGCGTTGTTGTAGACCGTGGTGCGCTCGGCCGCCTGCTCGGCGGGCGCCGGACGGTCGGCCGGCGGCCACGGGGCGGGGCTGGACAGGTTGGACCACGCGTCAGGGGACGGCACGGGCGGCTGCGCCCACGCGGGAACGGGGTCGGCGGGCTGCCCGGGTCCCGGTGCGCCCGGCGCCTGCCCGGAAGGGGGCGCGGCGGAAGGGGGCGGGGCGCCCTTCGACGACACCTCGGGCCAGGCGGCGGGCCCCGCCGTGCTCTGCGGGGGCGGCCCGTCCTGCCAGGCGGCGCGCACGTCGGGCGAGGAGGCGTTCTCCGGCCACGAGGTCCGGACGTCGGGCGACGACGCGTTCTCCGGCCACGGGTTCCGCACGTCGGGTGAGGAGGCGTTCTCGGACCACGACGTGCGGACGTCGGGTGAGGAGGCGTTCTCGGGCCAGGGCGTGCGGACGTCCGGCGAGGAGGTGTTGTCCGGCCAGGACGCGGGCACGGGCCGGCCCGGCTCCTGCCGGGGCGGCTCGGGCCAGGAGGCGCCGGGCGGCGGTCCGGCGGGAGCCTGGGGACCGGGACCGGGACCGGGGCCGGGGCGGGAGGTGCCGGGCGGTTCGGGCCAGGATGGGTCCTTGCGCGGCGGCTCCGGCCAGGACGGCTCGGGGTGGGCCGGGCGCGGGGTCTCCGGCCAGGAGGTGGGGACCTCGGCGGCGGTCGCGCTGGGCCAGGAGGTGGGAACCTCGGAGGGGACGTCGTTCCGGGCGGCCTCGTGGCGTGGCGCCTCCGGCCAGGAGGATGGCAGGTGAGGTCCGGAATTCTCCGTTGCCATTGCTGCCGGCCCTCCCGAGTGTGTGTCCGGATGTCCCGTTATATCCGGATTTGGCGTCTGACGCATGATCTCATGGGATTTTCCAGGAGATTCAGGTGGTTCCGCAGCGAAACGAGGGAAGCCATGTGGATCGGTGGGCGGATCCTGCATCGGCAGGTCACCCTCCGGTCGATCAGGCTCAGCTGGGTATACCACGGCGACAAGGCTATTCTTCTGGGACGAATGAGGTCACAACGGATACATCACCATCAGGTCTCGCCAGACCCGAAGGGTCCATTGTGCATGCGGACCACGATCGAGTGCCTGCATTCAGCCGAAGAGGTGCGCTAGGCTTGACACATGCGTTCCGCGACCCTGCTTCTTAGCGGGCCGCGACGGCCCTAGAAGATCTTCGCCGTCGCGGCTCCACCCCTCGTTGTGTGCACGAGGGGTTTTCTTATGGGTCCGAATCAAGCCAGAAGGACAGTAGCCGTGAGTGAGTACGATCCGCAGGCGCTGCAGGCCAAGTGGCAGCAGCGATGGGAGGAGCAGGAGACCTACCGGGCCAGTGAGGACCCGGCGGACCCCCGCGAGCGCCGCTACATGCTCGACATGTTCCCCTACCCTTCCGGCGACCTGCACATGGGCCACGGTGAGGTGTTCGCCCTGGGCGACGTCATCGCGCGCTACTGGATGCAGAAGGGTTACAACGTCCTGCACCCGATCGGCTGGGACTCCTTCGGCCTGCCCGCGGAGAACGCGGCGATCAAGCGCAACGCGCACCCGGCCGAGTGGACCTACGCCAACATCGAGACGCAGGCCACCTCGTTCCGGCGCTACGGCATCTCCTTCGACTGGTCGCGCCGCCTGCACACCAGCGACCCCGACTACTTCCGCTGGAACCAGTGGCTGTTCAACCGCTTCTTCGAGCGCGGCCTGGCCTACCGCAAGGGCGGCCTGGTCAACTGGTGCCCCAACGACCAGACGGTGCTGGCCAACGAGCAGGTCGTGGCCGGCAAGTGCGAGCGCTGCGGCGCCGACGTCATCCGCCGCGAGCTGACGCAGTGGTACTTCAAGATCACTGACTACGCGCAGCGCCTGCTGGACGACATGCAGCAGCTGACCGGCTGGCCCGAGCGGCTGCTGACCATGCAGCGCAACTGGATCGGCCGCTCCGAGGGCGCCGACGTGCTGTTCGAGATCGAGGGCCGCGAGGAGCCGGTCCACGTCTACACCACGCGCCCCGACACGCTGTTCGGCGCCACGTTCTTCGTCGTCGCCGCCGACGCCGCGCTGGCCGAGGAGATCGTCACCGACGAGCAGCGGTCGGCGTTCGAGGCCTACCGCGCCGAGGTCGCCAAGCTGAGCGACATCGAGCGGCTGGCCACCGACAAGGAGAAGACCGGCGTCTTCCTGGGCCGCTACGCGATCAACCCGGTCAACGGCGAGCGCATCCCGGTCTGGGCGGCCGACTACGTGCTGTCCGACTACGGCCACGGCGCCATCATGGCGGTGCCCGCGCACGACCAGCGCGACCTGGACTTCGCGCGCAAGTTCGACCTGCCGGTGAAGGTCGTCGTGCACACCGGCCTGGCCGACCCGGGCGAGACCGGCGAGGCCACGCCCGGCGAGGGCACGCTGGTCAACTCCGGCCCGCTGGACGGCCTGAACAAGGCCGAGGCCATCGCCAAGATCATCGAGATCCTGGAGACGCAGGGCAGGGGCGCCGGCGCGGTCAACTTCCGGCTGCGCGACTGGCTGCTGTCCCGCCAGCGCTACTGGGGCACGCCGATCCCGATCATCCACTGCCCCGACTGCGGCGAGGTGCCCGTCCCCGACGACCAGCTGCCGGTCACGCTGCCCGACCTGCGCGGCGAGGCGCTGGCGCCCAAGGGCGTGTCGCCGCTGGCCAGCGCCACCGACTGGGTCAACGTCGAGTGCCCGAAGTGCTCCGGCCCCGCCAAGCGCGACACCGACACGATGGACACCTTCGTCGACTCGTCGTGGTACTTCCTGCGTTACTGCTCGCCGGGCTACACCGACGGCCCGTTCGACCCCGAGCAGGTCCGCAAGTGGGGCCCGATCGACCAGTACGTCGGCGGCATCGAGCACGCGGTGCTGCACCTGCTGTACTCGCGCTTCTTCACCAAGGTCCTGCACGACATGGGCATGGTGGACTTCACCGAGCCGTTCCTGCGCATGCTGAACCAGGGCCAGGTGATCAACGGCGGCAAGGCCATGTCGAAGTCCCTGGGCAACGGCGTGGACCTGGGCCGGCAGATCGACGACTTCGGCGTCGACGCCGTCCGCCTGACCATGGTGTTCGCCGGCCCGCCCGAGGACGACATCGACTGGGCCGACGTCTCTCCCGCCGCCTCGCAGAAGTTCCTGGCCCGCGCGCTGCGCGTGATGTCCGAGGTGACCAGCGAGCCGGGCACCGCGTACGAGGGCGGCGACGTCGAGCTGCGCAAGGTGACGCACCACACGATCGACGAGGCCACCAAGCTGGTCGAGTCCCAGCGCTTCAACGTGGCGGTGGCGCGCATGATGGAGCTGACCTCCGCCGCGCGCAAGGCCATCGACTCGGGCCCCGGCGCCGCCGACCCGGCGGTGCGCGAGGCCGCCGAGACGCTGGCGGTGCTGCTGTCGCTGGTGGCGCCGTACACCGCCGAGGAGGGCTGGGAGCGGCTGGGCCGTACCGGGTCCGTCGCGTTCGCCGGCTGGCCGGTGGCCGACCCCGCGCTGCTGGTGCAGGAGTCGGTCACGTGCGTGGTGCAGGTGGCGGGCAAGGTGCGCGACCGCCTGGAGGTCTCGCCCGACATCAGCGAGGACGAGCTGCGCGCGCTGGCGCTGGCCTCGGAGAAGATCGCCCCCTACGTGCAGGGCATGCCCCGCAAGGTGATCGTCAGGGCGCCGAAGCTGGTCAACATCGTCCCCTGATCACAGGGAGCGCAGGGCCGGCAGCAGCTCCTTCTCCGCCCAGTCGAAGAACGGCTGCTGCTGGTCGTGCCCGATCTGGACGAGCGCCACGTGCGTGTACCCGGCGTCGGCGAACTTCTTGACGCCCTGCACGACGGCGTCCACGTCGCTGCCGCACGGCACGCTCTGCGCCACGTCGTCGGGGCGCACCGTGCCGGCCGCGGCGGCGAAGTTCACCGGCCCGGGCAGCTCGGCCATGACCTTCCAGCCGCCGACGCTCGACCAGCGCCACAGCTCGTGCGCGCGCTGCTTGGCGGCCTCGGCGTCGGTGTCGTAGGCGAGGGCGAGCTGGCCGTAGACCGGCTTGCCGTCGCCGCCCGCGGCGTTGAACTGCTGCACCACCTCGGGCATCGGGTCGTTGATGACCAGCACGTCGCCGTACTCCGCGGCCAGCTCGGCCGACTGGCCGCCCGAGGCGGCGATGCCGATGGGGACGGGCCGCTCGGGCAGGTCGTACAGCTTGGCCGAGTCCACGTCGAAGAACTCGCCCTGGTGGGTGACGTACTCGCCGCTGAAGAGCTTCCTGATGATCTGGACGGCCTCGGCGAACATGCGGTGCCTGGTGTCCACGGGCGGCCAGCCCTCGCCGATGACGTGCTCGTTGAGGTTCTCGCCCGCGCCCAGGCCGAGGGTGAACCTGCCCTGGCTCAGCACGCCCATGGTGGCCGCCTTCTGCGCCACCACCGCCGGGTGGTAACGCATGATGGGACAGGTCACGTACGTCATCAGCGGCAACTGCTCGGTGACCTGGGCCGCGGCGCCGAGCACCGACCAGCAGTAGGGCGAGTGCCCCATCTCCTCGACCCACGGGAAGTAGTGGTCGGAGATGACGGCGTAGTCGAAGCCGATCCGTTCGGCGGCGGCGGCGTAGTCGACCAGCTCGCGGGCCGGAGTCTGTTCGGACATCAAGGTGTAGCCGATTTGTACCATGCGCCCCGGCTACCCGACTTTGTCCAGCTTAGCTGCCAAGGAGCGGAGATCAATGTTGGCGGCGGTCGCGCAGCTCCTCGACGACCAGGCCGAGCCCGATGCCCAGCAGCCAGACGTCCTTCACGACGCCGATGCCCTGCTGCGTCGGCCGCACGCTGCCCTCGTGGTGCATGCCAGGCGTGCGCAGGTACAGGCCGATCAGTCCCGCCGCGAAGCCCGTCAGCGCGGCCCCGGCCAGCAGCGACGGCACGAACGGCGCCAGCAGGGCGGCGCCGAGCGCGACCTCGCTCCTGGCCAGCAGCCGGGTGAAGAGCTCCGGGTCCATGCGGCGCAGGAAGGGGTAGGCGCCCGCCGCCATGCCGTGCGTGGAGGCGGCCCGCTGCTCGTCGGCGTCGACCAGGTCCACGCCGGAGTTGAGGATGACGGCGGCGGCGGCCAGGCGGGGCGGGAGCTGGTGCGCGCGAGCGAAGATCTTCATGCTTCCTCATTCCGAAATCGGGCTTACGCCCTCCTTCCCCCACATAACGGACCGTCCACTGACAGAGGAAATCTTGAGCCGCCCTTGGTGCCGCGGTTTAGTGTTCAGGGGTGGCATATGGCGCATACCTGAGATACCCGCACCTGCACGGTGACCTGGTCACCTTCGTCGCCGACGACGACGTCTGGCTCGCTCCGCTGACCGGCGGCAGAGCCTGGCGGTTCACCGCCGACCGCGTGGCCGTGTCGCATCCGCGGTTCTCGCCCGACGGCGGCCGGATCGCGTGGACCAGCACGAAGGAGGGCGCTCCCGAGGCGTTCACGGCCGAGCTCGACGGGCCGGAAGGCGAACGGCTGACCCACTGGGGCGACCACACCACCTCCGTACGCGGGTGGACCGCCGGCGGCGACGTGCTCGCGATCACCGCCGCCGGGCAGGCGTCCGACAACCGGCGCTGGGCCCACGCGGTGCCGCTCGACGGCGGGCCGGCCACGCGCCTGCCGTACGGATGGGTCGGCGAGGCGGCCGTCAGCGAGGAGAAGGTCGCCACCGTGTCGGTGGTGTGGCGCGAGCCGTCGCAGTGGAAGCGGTACCGCGGCGGCACGGCGGCCAAGATCTGGGTGGACGCCGAGGGGAACGGCGAGTTCGCCCGGCTGTTCGCCGACAGCACGGCGCAGTACTGGTCGGTGAGCTGGGTCGGAGACCGGATCGTGTTCCTGTCCGACGCCGGCGGCACCGGGAACGTCTACTCCGCCCTGCCCGACGGGTCCGACCTGCGCAGGCACAGCTCGCACGAGGAGTTCTACGCCCGCCACGCCACCAGCGACGGGCAGCGGGTGATCTACAGCCACGCCGGGGACCTGTGGCTGATGGAGAGCCTGGACGCCGAGCCGTACCGGCTGGACGTGCGGCTCGGCGGGCCGCGGCCGGGGCGGGCCAGGCGGCCCGCGCCGCTGCGGGCGGGCGCGTTCTCGCCGGACGCCACCGGGCGGGCCAGCGCGGTGGAGATCAGGGGCACCGCGCACTGGGTGACCCACCGCGATGGGCCCGCCGGCGTGCTGCGGGCCGAGCCCGGCGTGCGCGTACGCCTGCCGCGGGTGCTCGACGCCGACGGCAGGGCCGTGTGGGTCTCGGACGCCGGAGGCGAGGACGGGCTGGAGATCGGCACCCCCGGCGGCGAGGTCAGGACCCTGGCCTCCGGGCGGCTCGGGCGGGTGCTGGAGCTGGCCGCCGCGCCCGACGGCAAGCACGTGGCCGTGGCCACGCACGACGGGCGGCTGCTGGTCATCGACCTCGAGACCGACAACGTTCGGGAGCTGGACAGCACCGACGAGGGCGACGTGAGCGGGCTGGCGTTCTCGCCCGACTCCACGTGGCTGGCCTGGGAGCACCCGCACCACAGGCGGCTGACGCAGATCAGGATGGGCCGGGTGGACGGCACGTCGGTGATCGAGGTGACGCCGCCGAGGTTCGTGGACTACGACCCGGCGTTCACCAAGGACGGCAAGCACCTGGCGTTCCTGTCGGTGCGCACGTTCGACCCCGTGTACGACGCGCACGTCTTCGACCTGTCGTTCCCGCACGGGTGCAAGCCGTACATCGTGCCGCTGAAGGCCGCCACGCCGTCGCCGTTCGACCCCTCGCTGCAGGGGCGCGGGTTCAACGGCGAGGACGACAAGCCGTCCAAGGACGACAAGAAGGACGACGCGCCGCCGCGTACCGAGGTCGACCCCGACGGGCTGGCCGCCCGCGTGGTGCCCGTGCCGGTGCCCGCCGGAAGCTACGGCAACCTGCGTACGGCCAAGGACGCGCTGCTCTGGCTGCGGCACCCGCTCAGCGGCGTGCTCGGCGACGGCAGCGAGCAGAGCTCCGAGACCGTGCTGGAGCGCTACGACCTCAAGAAGCGCGCCAAGGCCGAGCTGGGCAAGGAGATCCGCGCGTTCGAGGTCAGCGGCGACGGCTCCAGGCTCGTCACCAACGGCAAGAACGGCCTGCAGACCCGCGCCGCGAGCGAGGGAGACGAGGTCGTCGCCATCGAGCTCGACCGGATCACCGTCCAGATCGACCCGGTCGCCGAGTGGCGGCAGGGCTTCCGCGAGGCCGGCCGCCTCATGCGCGACCACTTCTGGCGCGAGGACATGAACGGCGTCGACTGGCAGGCCGTGCTCGACCGCTACGAGCCGCTGGTCGCGCGGATCGGCGCCCACTCGGAGCTGATCGACCTGCTCTGGGAGACGCAGGGCGAGCTGGGCACCTCCCACGCCTACGCCGTGCCCAACGGCTCCGGCGTCGACCCCAGGCGCCGCCAGGGGCTGCTCGGCGCCGACCTGGCCAGGGACGGCGACGGGGTCTGGCGGGTCGAGCGCATCCTGCCCGGCGAGTCGTCCGACCACGCCGCCCGCTCGCCGCTGCTCGCGCCCGGCGTCGCGGTCCGCCCCGGTGACGCCATCCTCGCCGTCGGCGGCCGCCCGGTCGATCCCGTACGCGGGCCGCTCCCGCTGCTGGCCGGCACCGCGAACCAGCCCATCGAGCTGACCGTGCGGCACTCCTCAGGCGGCGACGTGCGCCGGGTCGTGGTCAGCCCGATCGCCGACGAGACGCAGCTGCGCTACCACGACTGGGTGGAGGACCGCCGGGCCTACGTCAGGCAGGCGTCGGAGGGCAGGCTGGGATACCTGCACGTGCCCGACATGGTGGCCTCCGGCTGGGCGCAGTTCCACCGCGACCTGCGTACCGAGATGGCCTATGACGGGCTGGTCGTGGACGTGCGGGAGAACAGCGGCGGGCACCTGTCGGAGCTGGTGCTGGAGAAGCTGTCGCGCAAGGTCACCGGCTGGGCGCGGGCCCGCTGGTACCAGCCGATGCGCTACCCCGACGACTCGCCGCGCGGGCCGGTGGTGACGGTCACGGACGAGTTCGCGGGCTCCGACGGCGACATCGTGAGCGCGGGCATCAAGGCCCGCGGGATCGGGCCGCTGGTGGGCACGCGGACGTGGGGCGGGGTGATCGGGATCGACTCGCGCTACTCGCTCGTGGACGGCACCCGCGTCACGCAGCCCCGGTACTCGTTCTGGCTCGACGGGCCGGGGTGGGGGGTGGAGAACCACGGCGTCGATCCCGACATCGAGGTGGTGATCACGCCGCAGGACCGGGTGGCGGGCCGCGACCCGCAGCTCGACAAGGCCATCGAGCTCGCGCTGGCCGCGCTGGACGAGCAGCCGGCCGCCACGCCCCCCGATCTGCCGCCGCTCAACCAGCCAGCCGGCTGAGGATCTCCGCGAGGATGGCCTCGGTGGTGGCGAAGTTGAGCCGTACGCAGCTCTCACCGCCGGGGCCGAACGCCGCGCCGTCGTTCAGCCGTACCCTCGCCTCGCGCTCGAACACCTCCGCCATGCCCGGCCTGCCCACGTCCAGCCAGGCCAGGTACGTCGCCTCCGGGACCCGGTAGCCGAACGTGGCGGGCAGGCGGGAGGCGATGGTGCGCCGGTTGCGGTCGAGCAGCGCCACGGTGTCCGCCAGCCAGGCGTCCCCGTGCCGCCAGGCCGCCACGGTCGCCTCGACGCCGAACACGCTGGGGGAGCCGTACACGAAGGGCGGCTGCGCCTCCAGGGCCTCGCGCGCGCCCTCGTGGCCGAAGTGGGCCACCGAGCAGCGGATGCCGCCCAGGTTGAACGCCTTCGTGGCCGAGGTCAGCGTGACCGTGCGATCCGGGAGGATCGTGGCGAAGGGGATGTGCCGGTGCGGCTCGTACACCAGGTCGGCGTGGATCTCGTCCGCGATGACCAGCAGGTCCTGCCGCTCGGCGTGCTCGGCCAGCTCGGTCAGCTCCCGTTCGGTGAACGCGCGGCCGGTCGGGTTGTGCGGGTTCACCAGCAGGAGCACCCGGCAGCCCGACAGGTCGGGCACCTCGAAGCGCCACGTGTCGCCGTCCGGCTCCATCCGGATGGGGCGCAGCGGGCGGTTCATGACGTTCAGCGTGTCCAGGAACGGGTGGTACGCCGGGACGTGCACCGCCACCCCGTCGCCGGGCTTCGTCCAGAGCTGGAGGAGCACCTGGAGCGCCTGGTTGAGGTCGTTGAACGGGCGGACCAGCCCGGGGTCGGCCTGCCAGCCGAACCTGCCCGCCATGCGCTCGGCGAACGCCTCGGCCAGCGGGCCCGCGTTCTGCTCCAGCAGCCACACCGGGTAGCCCAGGTCGCCGTCGGCCCGGCGGCGCAGGACCTCGGCGACCGCGGGCGCGGTGGGCAGGTCCATGTCGGCCACCCAGGCCGGGATCACCCCCGGCTCGACCGCCGCCCACTTGAGCCCATCATGCGTGGATTTAAGGGTTAAAGGGGTATATGCGTCATTCACTCGGCCATTCTAGGATTCTTGATTGTGATGAGGCGGTGGCGCGGAGTATGGCAGGCTGGGCGGCCATGACGCCCCACCCGAAGATCGACGCGATCGTCGAGACGTACCTCAGCCTGGCCGACGCGGAGGCTCCGGGGCTGGTGGAGGGGCTCTACCTGGAAGGCTCCGCGGCGCTCGGCGACTACCGGCCCGGCACCAGCGACGTCGACTTCGTCGCGGTGACGTCGCAGCCGCCGCCGCCCAGGGTGCTGGAACGCATCCACACCATGCTCGGCGCCCACCCCTTCGACGGCGTCTACCTCACCTGGGACGACCTCGGCCGCGACCCCGCCGAGCTGGGCGAACGCCCGCAGGCGCACGCCGGGCGGCTCAACCGCCGGGGCTCGGTCAACCCCGTCACCTGGCACACGCTGGCCCGCCACGGGCTGACCTGCCGCGGCCCCGAGCCGGAGGACCTGAAGATCTGGAACGATCCCGACGCCCTGGCCGCCTGGACCGATCGCAACCTCGACCTCTACTGGCGCCGCCTGGTGACCCGCGCCTCGCGCCTGCTCACCCCGTGGGGGCTGATCTGCCTCGGCGGGTACGGCGCCGTGTGGCTCGTCACCGGCGTCGCCCGGCTGCACTACACGCTCGCCACCGGCGAGCTCACCTCCAAGTCCGGGGCGGCACGGTACGCGCGCGAGGCCTTCCCCGAGCGCTGGCACCGCGTGGTGGACGAGGCGCTGCGGCTGCGCGAGGAGGAGAGCGCGCTGCCGTCGGCCGGGAGCCTGATCGCCGGGCTCGGCGACCACTTCGGCACGCCGCGGCGCTCGTTGTACGGCTCCCCGTTCGAGCGCAGGCGGGACGTGCTCGGCTTCGCGGACCAGGCGATCTCGGCGGGGCACGCGCTTTACGCCGGGCGCTGATATCGACGGCGCTGATACTGACGGCGCTGATATTGACGGCGCTTGGCTGCTGGGGTACGAATGCGCTCACTGCCGCCCGTCACGGCGCGGTGAAATGTTAACGCTAACATAGCGGAGGGCCGCTGGATGCGTACACGTTTCGTCGGGTTATGCCTGGTGCTGCTGGCCACCGTCCTGATGCCGGTGACGGCCGCGCACGCCGCCGGGCCCGCGCCGCACTACCTGATGACGGCGTTCACCAACGCCAGCGAGTCCAACATGTACGTCTACGACTCCTTCAACGCCGGCACCTACCACCTCATCAGGGCCAACGCCTACAGGCCGCCGTCCGGGCTGATCCGCGACCCCAGCGTGATGCGGCACACGGACGGCCACTACTACCTCGTCTACACCACCAACTGGACCGGCGACACCATCGGCTTCGCCCGCAGCGCCGACACCGTGAGCTGGACGTTCCTGCGCAACGTGACCGTCGGCCTGAACGGCGCCACCGGAAGCACCTGGGCGCCCGAATGGTTCAAGGACTCCGACGGCAGCGTGCACGTGATCTACTCCGCGTCCACGACGGGCACCGCAGGGCAGTTCAGGCCGTACCGGATCACCGCCACCGACAGCACGCTGTCCGCGTGGAGCGCCCCGGTCGCGCTGGGCATCCCGGCCAACTACATCGACAGCTTCGTGGTCAAGACCGGCTCGACGTACCACAACTTCCTCAAGAACGAGACGACCAAGTACATCGAGCACGCCACCGCCACCGCTCTCACCGGGCCTTGGACGTTCACCGGCACGGGGAACTGGGCCGGCTGGGGCTCCGGCCTGGAGGGCCCCGCGCTGACCCGGCTGCCGGACGGCCGCTGGCGGCTCTACTTCGACAACTACACCGGCGGGCGCTACTACTACACCGACAGCGCCGACCTGTCGTCGTTCGGGGCCAAGACCGAGCTGCCCGGCCTGTCCGGGACGGCCAGGCACTTCACCGTGCTGCGCGAGGACGCCGGCGACCCGACCGCCGTGCCCACCGGCAACCGCTCGCTGCGCTCGGCCAACTTCCCCGACCGGTACGTACGCCACCGAGGCGGCCTGGCCTACCTCGACCCGCTGTCGTCCGCCAGCCCGCTCGCCGACCGGCAGTCCGGCACGTTCACCGTCACGGCCGGGCTGGCGCACTCCGGCTGCTACTCGTTCCAGTCCGCCACCCAGCCCGGCTACTACCTGCGGCACTACAACCTGCGGCTGGCGCTGCAGCGTGACGACGGCTCGGCCCTGTTCAAGGGCGACGCCACGTTCTGCGGGCGGGCCGGTCTGGCGGGCGGCGGAACTCTGTCGTTCGAGTCGTACAACCTGCCCGGGCGGTACCTGCGGCACTACAACTACGAGCTGCGGCTGGACCTGCGGGCGTCCGGCTCGGTGTTCGCCGCCGACGCCTCCTACACGGTCACGTCCCCCCTCTCGTAAAGGACAGCCATGCGCCCCTTCCACCGCGGGAGAGCGGTCCTCCTCGTTCTGGCTACGCTGCTCACCGTGACCGCCAATCTCCTGTCGCCCGGTGCCGCCCACGCCTCGCCGGCGGTGCAGTACACCAACCCGCTGGCCGCCCAGCGCGCCGACCCGCACATCTTCCGCCACACCGACGGCTACTACTACTTCACCGCCACCGTCCCCGAGTACGACCGGATCGTGCTGCGCCGCGCCACCACCATCCAGGGCCTGGCCAGCGCGCCGGAGAGCGTCATCTGGCGCAGGCACACCAGCGGCGAGATGGGCGCGCACATCTGGGCACCGGAGATCCACTTCATCAACGGCAAGTGGTACGTGTACTTCGCCGCCGGCCGCGCCGACGACGTCTGGCGCATCCGCATGTACGTCCTGGAGAACGCCGCCGCCAACCCCCTGACCGGCACCTGGACCGAACGCGGCCGCATCGCCACCCCCTGGGACACCTTCTCCCTCGACGCCACCACCTTCGTCGCCGGAGGCGTGCGCTACCTGCTCTGGGCCCAGCAGGAGCCCGGGATCGCGACGAACTCCAACCTGTACATCGCCCGGATGGGCGCGAACCCGTGGACGATCACCGGCCCCACCACCCGCCTGACCGTGCCGGCCCTGGCCTGGGAGACACGCGGGTACAAGGTCGCCGAAGGGCCGTCGGTGCTGCAACGCAACGGGCGGCTCTTCCTGACGTACTCGGCCAGTGCCACGGACGCCAACTACTGCCTCGGCCTTCTCACCGCCTCCGCCACCGCCGACCCCCTCCAGGCCTCGTCCTGGACCAAGAGCCAGAACCCCGTCTTCGCCAGCAACACCGCGACCAGCCAGTACGGGCCAGGACACAACTCCTTCACGATCTCGGAGGACGGGCAGAGCGACCTCCTCGTTTACCACGATCGCTCCTACCGGGACATCTCCGGCGACCCGCTGAACGACCCGAACCGGCGCACGCGCGTCCAGAAGGTGTACTGGCGCGCGGACGGCACTCCCGACTTCGGCATCCCGGTCGCCGACGGGGTCACGCCGGTGCGCCTGATGTCGTACGACACCCCGGGGGCGGCGGTGCGGCACTGGAACTACCGGGCCCGGGTCGAATCCAACGTGACGCCGTTGGCGGACTCGCAGTTCCGGCTCGTGGGCGGGCTGTCGGGGAGTGGGGCGGTGTCGCTGGAGTCGGTGAACTTCCCCGGGTACTACCTGCGGCATCGTAACCACGAGGCCTGGGTGGAGCGGCGGGACGGGTCCGCGTTGTTCGCCGCGGACGCCAGCTTCGTGCGGCGGGGTGGGCTTGCCGGGGCCGGGACCGTGTCGTTGGAGTCGGTGAACTTTCCTGGGTACTACCTGCGGCATCGGGCGGGGGAGGTGTGGGTGGAGCGGGATGACGGGTCGAGCGCGTTCCGGGGGAGCGCGAGCTTCGTCCTGGAGTGACCTGCCGGGCGGGGAGATCGGCCTGACGCGGCCGGGCGGGGCGGTGCGGCCAGGGTGGTCGGCCTGACGCGGCCGGGCGGGCGGCACGGCCGGAGTGGTCGGGCATGAGCGTGGAGTCGGCACGAGCGACGCGGTCAGGCGGGCGCGAGCGGTGCGGTCGGAGGCGAGTGGCTCGGTCAGGCGGGCAGGTCGGTTACCCGGATGGCGATGAGGCCGAACACGTCGCCGATCGTGGTCAGTGCGGCGGCGTGCAGGACGTCCGCGGGGATCGGCGTGCCGTCCGGGCCCGCCAGCGGGCGGGTCGCGCACGCCTCCGCCACGACCGTCGGGCGGTAGCCGAGGTTGAACGCGCCCTGCGCGGTGAACTGCACGCACATGTGCGTCATGAACCCCGCCAGCACCAGATCCGGCCCGGCCTCCAGGCGGCGCAGCGTCTCCAGCAGGTCCGTCTCGTGGAAGGAGTTCGGGAAGCCCTTGACGACCACCGGCTCGCCGTCCCGAGGGGCGACGCGCGGGTCGACCCGGCCGATCTCGGCACGGATGTCGTACGGAGTGCCTTCACCGCCGTCGTGCACGACGTGCACCACCGGCGTTCCCGCGGCGCGAGCGCGCTCCAGGAGGCGGGCGGCGGCGTTCAGGGCGCGGTCGGCGTCGGGGAGGGCCATGACGCCGGTGCGGTAGGTGTTCTGGAAGTCGATCAGGATCAGCGTGCTGGTGGACAGCGACGGCAGAGCGGCGTTCAGGCCGTTCACTTCACGCAGGGTGGTCGAAACGGTCATCTCGTTCTCCTATGGAGTAGTACGGAAACTGGACATGGCTGATCACCGGCCGCAGAGCCACCAACGGCCGTGGTGACACGCGGTTCGCCCCACTTGACCCGGCCGCGGGAGCGTTGCGGCCGGCACCTCCACTTGGCACTCGGCCCGATCGGACCCGGTGTAGCGAGGACGTCCCCGGTTAGGTCTCGCGTAGCGGCGTCCCCGGTTTGGTCCGGGGTAGCGGGGACGCCCCCGGTTTTCCCGGTTTGGTTCGGGGCAGCGGGGGATGCCCCCGGTTTGGTCCGGCGTAGCGGGGGCGCCCCCACCTGGTCTGGCGTGGCAGATGGCGGGAGCCCTTGCCGAGGTTGTGGGTGGTCGATCAGGCGGCGGCGGTGCGGAAGCGTCGCCGGTAGGCGGCAGGGGTGGTGCCGAGGCGCCGCCGGAACGCCCGGTGCAACGTCTCCGCCGATCCCAGCCCGCACGCCGCCGCGACCCGGTCGAGCGGCTCATCACCGCCCTCCAGCAGCCGCCGCGCCGCCTCCACCCGGGCCGACTCGACGTACGCGGCCGGAGTGCACCCGGTCTCCTTGCGGAAGACCCGGGCGAAGTGCCGCTCGCTCAGGCAGACCCGTCCGGCGAGCGCCGCCGCCGACAGGTCGGCGGTGAGGTTCGCGGTGATCCACACCCGCAGTTCGTCGAGGTCGCGGCGCTCGGTCGGCGCCTGCCAGAGCGGGACGCTGAACTGGCTCTGCCCGCCCTGCCGCTTGAGGTACATCACGAGCTGCCGGGCGACCGCCAGCGCGAGCCGTTCGCCGTGGTCCTCGGCGACCAGGGCGAGCGCCAGATCCATGCAGGAGCTGATGCCCGCGCCCGTCCACACGTTCCCCGACCGGATGTAGATCGGGTCAGGGTCGACGGTGACGTCGGGGTGGTCGGTGGCCAGCCGGTCGGCCGTGGCCCAGTGCGTGGTGGCCGTCCGCCCCGCCAGCAGACCGGCCGCGGCCAGCAGGTGCGCCCCGACGCACACGGACGCGACCCGGCGGGCATGCCGCGCGGTGCCGGCGATCCAGCCGACCAGCTCCGGATCGATCACCGGTACGCCGTGGCGGTCGACCGCACCGGGCACCACCAGCGTGTCGACCCGATCGCCGACCTGGTCGAACGTCAGGTCGGTGCCGAGCCGCACCCCGGCACTGGTACGTACCTGGCCGCCGTCCGGCCCGGCCAGCAGCACCTGGTAGGGCGTGCGGCCGTCCATCTCCCGGTTCGCGACCGAGAACACCTCCGCGGGGCCGGTGACATCGAGAAGATCGACGCCCGGGAAGACGGCGACAACGACACGGTGCGAAGCAGGCATGCCCCTATTGTCGCCAGAATGCCCCGATGGCCGCCATGACGCGGTTCTGTCACATCCGGACACCACCCACGCGACCTGGAATCATGCCCCACAAGCATGACAAACGCCGCTCCAGCGCATCGCGTCGTGGAGCGACGGAGAACGATCCACGCGAGCCAGCGTTCGGGAACGTTCCAAAATGCCGTCTGGCGCGCAACGCGATACCCAGCGGACTCAGCACTCAACACCCCAGGGCCATGGCGGTGACGGCATCCCCATGGGGGTGATTCGGCGCGCGCCGCTTCACGGCGCGGGCAGTCGGACGCGCGCCCGGACCCCAACCTGTCTCGGCTGAGGTCAGCCACCCGCCTAGGCCGGGCCGGAGTCGGAGATCGCGCCTCGGCCAGGGACACCTCGGCCAGAGACCGCGACCCGCCTCGGTTGGAGACGACGACCCGCCTCGGACGGAGACGGCAGCCCCCTTGCCTGGACACGGCAGCCCTCTCGGACGAAGACGGGACGACGGCCCACCTTGGACGAAGACCGGATGGCGGCCCATCTAGGACGGAGATGGCGGTCCATCTTGCCCAGAGGCGGAAGCGCCTCTCCATTTGAGACGGCGGTCCCCTCAGGCGGAGATGGCGGCCCACCCTCGATTGGAGGCGGAGACGTGCCACCGTTCAGGCCGAACCGGGCCAGGCCAAGCCGACCAGGCCAGGTGCTGACCTGCCTCCTCGGCGGTTAGAGGCGGCGCAGGACCGCTACGACCTTGCCCAGGACGCTGGCCTCGTCGCCGGGGATGGGCTCGTAGTTCGGGTTGTGGGGGACGAGCCACACGTGCCCGTCCTTGCGCTTGAAGGTCTTGACCGTGGCTTCGCCCTCGATCATCGCGGCCACGATGTCGCCGCTCTCCGCCACGGGCTGCTGGCGTACGACCACCCAGTCGCCGTCGGCGATGGCGGCCTCGATCATCGAGTCACCGGCGACCTGCAAGAGGAACAGCGTGCCCTCGCCGACGAGCTGCTTGGGCAGGGCGAAGACGTCTTCGACGCTCTCCTCGGCGAGGATCGGCCCACCGGCGGCGATGCGGCCCACGAGAGGAACGTAGGCGGCCGTCGGGCGGTTGACCGTGGGCTCCTCGTCGGTGGCGTCGGGGTCGACCCAGAGCACGGGCTCGCCCGGGAGGCGGACCTCCAGTGCGCGCGGCCGGTGCGGGTCGCGGCGCAGGTAACCCTTGCGCTGCAGCGCGGTGAGCTGGTGCGACACGCTGGACGTGCTGGTCAGCTGCACCGCCTCGCCGATCTCGCGCATGGACGGTGGATATCCGCGCTGCTGCACCGAGTCGCGGATCACTTCGAGGATCTTGCGCTGCCTGGGCGTCAGGCCCAGGGAGTCTCGCCGGCGCACCGCGAGGTCGCTGACCCCGTTTGCGTCATCCCGCTCGGTCATGCTCTTCCTCCTCGCCTGGAGGCCCGCCTCACCGGCGAACCTCCCGGTCCGTGGTCCTGATGTCGCACACAGCGACCGTATCGCTGTTGAAGATCATCTTCAAACAATTGTTCGAGTCTTCCTCGAAATTGTCGCCAGCGTGGTGTACAACATCGTACGGGAGTTCGATCGACATCGTGTTCGATTTGCTGATCTTTATTTGGCCTTTTCCTCAGGCCACACGGCAGGAGGTCATCCATGCGAACGCCCACAAATACGGACACGACCAGCGAAGACGTCAACCGGCTCACACTGATCGCCGATGCCACGCAGAGTAAGGATCGACGCGCCGACAATACGCGGGTGGGGGCCGCTGTTCGCGGGAATTCCGGCAAGAGGCTGGGGCCCCGTTCGAGTGATGGGGGAAGATCCCATTTGCGCCTCGTCCCGTCACCGCGCGCGGCCGACGAACCGGACACCATCGTCCCGCCGCCCCCGGGGAGGGGCAAGAGGCGGCAAGGGCGGGGTGACGGCGATGACACGGTGGCGGGCCGGCGGTCCGGCGCGAAGGGCGGGGGACGAGGGGCTGGGAACGGAGGGGGTAAGAGCAAGGGCGGACCCGGAGGGACGGCACCGCGAGCCGCCGCTCCGGCGCGCGACGGCGATTCCGGTGAGCGGCGAGGCGACATCCCGGTTGGTCGCCGGGGCGCTGTCTCGGCCGGGGCGGGCCGCGGCTTGGTGCGGATCGGCGGGTACTCCACCCGGATGGGCGAAGGCCCTGGTGGGGTCGGTGGAAGCCCCGCTCGTCGGGGTGGCTCCAGTCGTTACGGGCTCGGCTCTGGTCGCAGGGGCCGCGTCTCAGGGCGGCGGGGCGTCGCGTCGCGGCGGCGCGCCTTCACGCAACGAGGCCGGTCCAGGTGGCGAGGGGTGTTCGGGGGAGCAGGCGTTCCGAGGGGGCGTGGTGTTTCGGGGAGGGGCGCCGCTCCTGTGCGGTTGACCCGGCGGGGGCGGGTCGTGCTGGTGGTGGCTGTGGCGTTGCTGTCCCTGGGTGGGTTCTGGCTCGGGACGCGGGCGGCCGGGCATGCGGAAGTGCGGGTCGTGGTGGCCGGGCAGGCTGGGCTGCCGTGGGTTGAGGTGCACCAGGGGGACACATTGTGGGAGATCGCCGACGCGCTCTCCGCGGGGGATGATCCGGGGGCGCTGGTGGAGGAGATCAAGCGGCTGAACGGCCTGCCCGACTCGCTCATCCGGCCGGGCGCCCGCATCTACGTTCCGAAGGACACTGCGGCCTTACGCTGACCGCTCGCATCCGAGGCCGCGATGGTGTTGACGGGTGGGTGATCAGCCCTCCCATCGGCCGGGACGAGCGGTGGAGGGCGAGCAGCCCTCTTGCGGGCCGGGTGAGCGGCCTCCACGGTCCTGGGGTGCTTCCTCGCACGTCACGGCGCCTGTCCTGTACGGTGGCGCGCCTGCGCGGGGGCTCTATGCACTGCATCGGCCGTCCTGTGTGGTGACGCCTCCTTGTGTGTGGTATCGCCTCGCCCCCTGACCTCGCCCCTGAGCGCGGAGTGTTCGCCCCGTGTGCGGCGACGGTCCCCCCGCGGCGTCGCCACTTGAGCTGCGCCGTGCCGGTCCGCCAACAGGTTCGAACCATCACAGACACCCCGTGAGGCGAGGTGGTGCGCCGGACGCGGTGGGGCCGTTGCGTGGCAGGTCCCCTGGCGCGGAAAGGGTGGGCTGTGTCCTCGGGTACCTTTGTGAGGTTTGTTCACGACCGAGGCTGCAAGCAACCGATGTGACGTCCCGACCTGCGGGAAGATCGCGATCTCCCGGACGACACGCCCGGGACGGATGATGATGGTGGGCTGATCAGCGACTTCAGCAGGATGGTCGCGCTCAACTTGCGTTCATGGTCGCACGCTTCTACGGTTGGACCACAACATCTAGTAGTTACACCGATGTAGTTCACCACACCTTGTGTTTCTGTGACCGCTCCATGGACAGCTGTGGAGTGTGCGCGAGCGTCCCGTCATGGCGGGTGAGGGCGCGTGTGGTGGCCACAGGTTCTTGGAGGCGAAAGCGTGCACTGTCCGTTCTGTCGCCACCCTGACACCAGGGTCATCGACAGCCGCTCCACGGATGACGGCGCGGCCATCAGGCGCCGTCGTACCTGTCCCGAGTGCGGGCGCAGGTTCACCACGCAGGAGACCGTACTGCTGATGGTGAGCAAGCGCAGCGGAGTGACGGAGCCGTTCTCGCGGGACAAGGTCGTCGCGGGCGTGCGGCGGGCGTGCCAGGGCAGGCCGGTCAGCGAGGACTCGCTGGCGCAGCTCGGGCAGCGGGTGGAGGAGGCCATCAGGGCGAAGGGCGCGGCCGAGATCCCCTCCAACGAGGTGGGCCTGGCCATCCTGGGCCCGCTGCGGGAGCTGGACGAGGTGGCCTACCTGCGGTTCGCATCGGTGTATCGCGGTTTCGAGAGCCTGGCGGACTTCGAGGCCGAGATCAAATCGTTGAAGGCGGAGAAGGGGGAGTCATGACGGAGACGGCCAGCGGTTCAGTGGCGCGCGGGGGAAAGCGTCCGCGTAAGGGACTGAAGATGAAGCGGATCTTCACCAAGCCCGGCGTGCACCCGTATGACGAGATCCAGTGGGAGCGCCGCGACGTCGTCATGACGAACTGGCGCGACGGTTCCATCAACTTTGAGCAGCGGGGCGTCGAGTTCCCCGAGTTCTGGTCGGTCAACGCGGCCAACATCGTGACGACCAAGTACTTCCGCGGCGCCGTGGGCACCCCGCAGCGCGAGTGGAGCCTGAAGCAGTTGATCGACCGGGTCGTCGGCGTCTACACCAGGACGGGGCTCGAGAACGGCTACTTCGCCGGCGAAGAGGACGCCGAGATCTTCGACCACGAGCTGAAGCACGCGCTGGCGCACCAGGTGTTCGCGTTCAACTCGCCGGTGTGGTTCAACGTGGGCACGCAGTCGCCGCAGCAGGTGAGCGCGTGTTTCATCCTCTCCGTGGACGACACGATGGAGTCGATCCTGGATTGGTACAAGGAAGAGGGCGTGATCTTCAAGGGCGGTTCCGGGTCGGGGGTGAACCTGTCGCGGATCCGTTCGTCCAAGGAGCTGCTGTCCAGCGGCGGCACGGCCAGCGGGCCGGTGTCGTTCATGCGCGGCGCCGACGCCAGCGCCGGGACGATCAAGTCGGGCGGCGCGACGCGCAGGGCGGCCAAGATGGTCGTGCTCGACGTCGACCACCCCGACATCGAGGAGTTCATCGAGACCAAGGCGCGCGAGGAGGACAAGGTCCGCGCGCTGCGTGACGCCGGTTTCGACATGGACCTGGGCGGCAAGGACATCGTCTCCGTCCAGTACCAGAACGCCAACAACTCCGTGCGCGTCTCCGACGAGTTCATGCGCGCGGTGGAGCAGGGCGGCGACTTCGGCCTGCGGGCCCGCCTGACCGGCGAGGTCATCGAGAAGGTCGACGCCAGGGACCTGTTCCGCAAGATGGCCAAGGCCGCGTGGGAGTGCGCCGACCCCGGCGTGCAGTACGACGACACGATCAACGACTGGCACACCACGCCCGAGACGGGCCGGATCACGGCCAGCAACCCCTGCAGCGAGTACGTCCACCTCGACAACTCCTCCTGCAACCTGGCCAGCATCAACCTGCTGAAGTTCCTGAAGGACGACAACTCCTTCAACGTGGCCGACTTCGTCAAGCTGACCGAGCTGATCATCACCGCGATGGACATCTCGATCACGTTCGCCGACTTCCCGACGGAGAAGATCGGCGAGACGACGCGCGCGTACCGCCAGCTCGGCATCGGCTACGCCAACCTGGGCGCGCTGCTCATGGCGACCGGCCACGCCTACGACTCCGACGGCGGCCGGGCCGTGGCAGGGGCGATCACGTCCCTGATGACGGGTGTGTCCTACCGGCGCAGCGCCGAGCTGGCCGGGGTCGTCGGCGCGTACGACGGCTACGCCAGGAACGCCGAGCCGCACAAGCGCGTCATGCGCAAGCACGCCGCGGCCAACGACGACCTGCGCACGATCGGCTCGATGGACGCCAAGATCCACGCCGAGGCGTCGCGCCAGTGGTCGGAGGGCCTGAAGCTGGGCGAGAAGAACGGCTACCGCAACGCCCAGGCCAGCCTCCTCGCCCCCACCGGCACGATCGGCCTGATGATGGACTGCGACACGACCGGCATCGAGCCGGACCTGGCGCTGGTCAAGTTCAAGAAGCTCGTCGGCGGCGGCTCCATGCAGATCGTCAACCAGACGATCCCGCGGGCGCTCAAGCAGCTCGGCTACCAGCAGGAGCAGATCGAGGCCATCGTCGAGTACATCGGCGAGCACAGCCACGTCGTCGACGCGCCCGGCCTGCGCCCCGAGCACTACGAGGTGTTCGACTGCGCGATGGGCGAGCGGGCGATCGCGCCCATGGGTCACGTCCGCATGATGGCTGCCACGCAGCCGTTCCTGTCCGGCGCCATCTCCAAGACGGTCAACCTGCCCGAGTCGGCCACCATCGACGACATCGAGCAGGTCTACCTGGAGGGCTGGAAGCTCGGCCTCAAGGCGCTGGCCGTCTACCGCGACAACTGCAAGGTCGGCCAACCGCTGTCGGCCGGCGACGGCTCCAAGAAGCAGCAGGAGCAGCCGAAGGAGCCCGAGGTCAAGGTCATCGAGGTCAACCGGCCGACCCGGCGGCGCATGCCGAACCAGCGGCCGAGCATGACCACCCGCTTCACGGTGGGCGGCGCCAAGGGCTACATGACCGCCTCGTCCTACCCTGACGACGGGCTCGGCGAGGTCTTCCTCAAGATGTCCAAGCAGGGCTCGACGCTGGCGGGCGTCATGGACGCGTTCTCGGTGGCGATCTCCATCGGGCTCCAGTACGGGGTGCCGCTGGAGACGTACATGAGCAAGTTCGTCAACATGCGCTTCGAGCCGGCCGGCATGACGGACGACCCGGACATCCGCATGGCCACCTCGGTGATGGACTACATCTTCCGCCGCCTCGCGCTGGACCACCTGCCGTACGAGGAGCGGGCGGCGCTGGGCATCTTCTCGGCGGCCGAGCGGGCGGCGCAGCAGCGCGGCGAGGACCCGGCGGCCCTGCAGGAGACGGTGGACCGGGAGGCGCTGGCCCAGTCGGCGCCGATCGAGGCCGCCCAGCCCAAGGAGGACCCGCAGCCGGCCGTCCAGGAGCTGACGCTGGAGAGCCACCAGCGCTTCACCGCCGACGCGCCGCTCTGCATGACGTGCGGTACGAAGATGCGTCCTGCCGGGAGCTGCTACGTGTGCGAGGGCTGCGGCTCGACCAGCGGCTGCAGCTGAACGGGGCCTGAGCCGCCCATGACGGCTGCCTGAGAAGGGGGGTCCGGATCCAGGTCCGGGCCCCCCTTCGGCCGTCCTGCGGGTCAGAACATGCCGTTCGGGATCCGGTCAGGCTCCGGCACCGGCTGCACGACATCCCAGTGCTCGGCGATCTGCCCGTCCTCCAGCCGCCAGATGTCCACGACGGCGAGGCCGCGCTCCTCGCCCGCCGGGATCAGGTGGTAGTGCAGCATGACGAGGTCGCCTTCGGCGATAACCCGCTTGAGGTCGAGGCGGGCGGCGGCGATGGGCGAGGTCCTGATGAACGCGGTCCACGCGTCCCGCCCCGACGGGTTGCCGGGGCTGTGCTCGACGAAGTCCTCCCGCAGGAGCGGGTGGAGGATGTCGTGGTTGCCGGAGGCGAACTCGGCGAAGGCGTTCAGGATGGTGTCCTTGTTCATGGCCGTCACCCTCGCGGACGCCGCCCGGGACCGTCGATTACATGGCATGTAATGGCGCGGGCCGGGCGGGATGGGTTAGAACGGCACGCATGCGGGACGATCGACCGGTCGGTGAGCTGCTGCGCGAGTGGCGGCACCGGCGCGAGCTGAGCCAGCTGGACCTGGCCATCCAGGCGGACGTGTCGGCCCGTCACGTCAGCTTCGTGGAGACGGGCCGGACGATTCCCAGCCGTTCGATGGTCATCCACCTGGCCGAGCACCTGGGCGTACCGCTGCGCGAGCGCAACCGGCTGCTCGTCGCGGCCGGGCACGCGCCCGCCTACCGGCAGCGGCCGCTCGACGACCCCGACCTCGCGGCGGCACGCGGAGCGCTGGAGCAGGTGCTGCGGGCGCACGAGCCGTTCCCCGCGCTGGCCGTGGACGACCGGTGGAACCTGCTGCTCGCGAACTCGGCGATCGAGATCTTCCTGGACGGGGTCGACCCGGCGCTGCTGGAGCCGCCGGTCAACCTGATGCGGCTGGGCCTGCACCCGGGCGGGTTCGCGCCGCGGCTGCGGAACCTGGCGCAGGTGCGCGGGTTCCTGCTGCCGAGGCTGGCCCGGCAGGTGGCGCGTTCCGGCGACCCGGAGCTGAGCGCGCTGCTGGAGGAGGTACGGGAGTACGGGGACGACGGCGGCCCCGTGGCGGACGCGCCCACCGACATCGCCCTGCCCATCAGGATCGAGCACCGGGGACGGGAGCTCTGCTTCTTCAACACGATCACGACGTTCGGGGCGGCGTTCGACGTGACGCTGGAGGAGATCGCGCTGGAGGCGTACTTTCCCGCCGACGCCGAGACCGCCCGGCACCTGCGCGGGGATGTCCAGTAGCGGACAGCGGCATGGATCGGGCGCGCTCCGGTCGGTCATGCTCCCGTTATGAGGCGGATCGCGGTGCTCGCCGTGGTGTTCGGAGCGATGCTGTACGGGGTGCACAGGCTGGCCATGGTGGCCGTCGCGCGGCTGATCGGCAACGAGAGCATGATCGTCGGGCTGGACTGCTGCCTCGACTACCACCGGAACACTCCGGACCCGTGGGGCAACGTGCTGGTGGCCGTGTCCGGAGTGCTCGCCACGCAGGTGGTGGCCTGGGTGGCCATCGGGCTGCTGGGGGCGCGGCGCGGCTCCGCCCGGGTGCTGGCGACGCTGGCCGGCACCGCGTTCGCGGTGAGCCCGTTGTTGCAGCTCATCGTGTACGCGGTGTGGCACTGGGCGGAGCGGGACTACGTGGCGGTGATCGACTACCTGATGGACGCGACCGGGCTGCCGGAGATGGCACTGATGGCGGCGATGCTGGGACTGTTCGCGGGGTACGCGCTGATCTTCTGGCTGGCGCTGCGGGGGGCGTGGGACCGGGCCGCCATCACCCCGGTTCCCGCGCCCGGTCGCGGCAGCTCAGGAGTCGAGGACGTCGCGTAGCACGTCGGGGCGGTTGGTGATGATGCCGTCCACCTTGTAGGCGATCATGCGGCGCATGGCCGTCGGGCTGTCGACGGTCCAGGTGAGGACGTCCAGGCCGAGGGCGTGCACGCGGCGGACGTACGAGGCCGTGAGCGTCGTGTACGGCGGGTTGATCTGGTCGGCGAACTCGGCCAGCCCGGGCAGCTCCCCGGTCGAGGGCGTGCCGAGCAGCCCGATCGGCACCTCGGGCAGCAGCCGGTCGAACGTGCGCATCGAGTCCCAGTCGAACGACTGCACCACCAGCTTGCCCGGCGCCAGCCAGGCGGGGTGGCGGCGCAGCTCGGCGGCGATGCGGGCCTCGATCCCCGCGTAGCGCTCCGGGGCCTTGATCTCCAGCAGCAGGCCCAGGCCGGAGCCGCTCATCTCGCGCAGCGCCTCGCCGAGGGTGGGCACGCGCTCGCCGTCGTACTTGCCGGACAGCCAGGAACCGGCGTCCAGCTCGCGGATCTGGTCGAGCGTGAGGTCGCCGACGTTCCACGGGGACAGGCCGGGGAAGACCTGCTCGGCGTCCGTGGTGCGGGACAGCGTCGTGTCGTGCATCAGGACCAGCTCGTGGTCCTTGGTCTCCTGGACGTCCAGCTCGAACAGGTCGGCGCCCTGCGTGGCGGCCAGCTCGAACGCGGCGATCGTGTTCTCCGGGGCGTAGGCGGAGGCGCCCCGGTGGGCGATGTCGAGGACGGTCGCGGCGCCGGCGGGGGTGGCGAGGGGGAGGATGGTGAGGGAGAGGGAGGTCGCGATGAGGACGGCGAGTCGCCTGAACATGGGTCTCCTCGGCTGGGGAGAGACAACGACTCGACGGTGACAAGATCGCGTGACTTGGAGTTGAGAGCAGAGTAACGCTGTGGCGCCGCGCGGGTGAGCATTCGACACGCGAACGCCCCGACCAGGGCGCTCAGGACCCCCGCCAGGTCCGGCCCGGCGCGGCGGCAGAGGGGGATGCCGGGGCGGGGCGCTGGTGGGCGGCCCCGCCCCGGCGGCTGGAGAGCTAGCGCAGGCCCGCGTCGAGTGCGGTGGTCAGGGTGCCCGAGTCGCCGGACATCTCCCAGATCATCGCCCCGAGCAGCCCCTTGCTCCGCAGCCAGGCCGCCTTCTTGCCGATCGACCAGGCGTCGTCGAACGTCCACCACTGCCCGCCGTCACCGGTGAAGCAGTACGTGGCCACCGCCTGCTCGTCATGCCTGACCGTGCAGCCGGGCACCATGGCCAGCAGGTTGGTGTAGCCGCGGGTGCCGGCCTCCTCCTGGAACTGGCCGGGCGCGGCGCCGCCCGCCTGCTGCCACTCGCCGTACCTGCCGCCGTCGGCCACCCGCTGCCAGCCGCGGCCGTAGTACGCCAGGCCGATGGTCATCTTGCGGGGGTGGACCCCGGCCTGGAGGTAGACGTCCACGGCCTTCTCGACGCTGAAGTCCGGGTCGTACGGGCTGTCGGGGTCGAGGTGGAGGTTGCCCTGGTGGCCGGTACGGTTCGGCTCCCAGGAGTTGTCGCTGCCGGCGCCGTGGAAGTCGTACCCCTGCACATTGAAGATGTCCAGAGATTTCGCGACTTCGGGGAGGTCCCAGCCGGCGGCGATCTTGGCCGGGTCGGCCGGAGTGAACGCCGTGAGCTGGTATCGCCTGCCCGTCGTGGCCGTCAGCGCGTCGAGCTGGCGGCGGAACTCGGCGATCAGCAGCGTGTTGTTCGCCTTGTCGGCCGGGCTGACGTGGTTGCCCGGATGCCCCTCGGCGCCCGGCCACTCCCAGTCGAGGTCGATGCCGTCGAAGACGCCCGCCGCCGTGCCGGGGCCGCCCGCGCCGTTGTAGGCGGGCAGGTTGCCCTTGATGTAGATGTCGATGCAGGACGCCACGAACTTCTTGCGCGCCGCGTCCGTGGCCGCCACGTCGGAGAAGTACTTCGAGTACGTCCAGCCGCCCAGCGAGATCAGCACCTTGAGGTGCGGGTGCTTGGCCTTGAGCTTCTTGAGCTGGTTGAAGTTGCCGCGCAGCTTCTCCCAGCCGGTGTCCGCCACGCCGTCCACCGACTGCGCGGCGCTGAACGGCCGGCCGTAGTCGGCCTCGGCGTCGCCCGCGCCGTCGCCCTGGTTCGGGTCCTGCGGGTCGGTGCTGGTTCCCTTCGTGACGCCCTGCAGGCAGGTGAGGTTCTGCGGGTCGATGTTGGCGAAGGCGTAGTTGATGTGGGTCAGCTTCGCCGCCGCGCCGGTGGTGTCGAGGTTGCGGACGAAGTACTGGCGGCCGTAGATGCCCCATTGCACGAAGTATCCGACGCGGGCGTAGCCGTTCTCGACGAGGTCCGCCGTCGTCACCTTCACCGTCGCGCTGCCCGGCGAGAGGTTGTCGTACAGGTCGCGGGCCCGCACGGAGAACGTGTACTCGGTGGAGGGCGACAGCCCGGAGACGACCGCCGTGGTGCCGGAGACGGTCGTCGCCACGGATGAGCCGACATAGACGTCATAGCTGGCGATGCCGGAATTGTCGGAGGAGGCCGCCCAGGTCAGCGTGACGCTGGACGACGTTCTCGCCGTGCTGCGCAGGTCGCCCGGCGCGGCCGGCGGCTGCGTGTCGTCGGACGGGTTACGGGTGGTGACCGCCAGCGGCGTGGACGCCGGTGACAGCGTGCCCTTGCGGTCCTTGGCCTTGACGGTGAACGTGTACGCGGTCGAGGGCGTCAGGCCGGAGACGGTCGCCGTGGTCCCGGTGACGGAGGCGGCGACCGAGGAGCCGTTGTAGACCTCGTACCCGGTGATCGGCAGGCTGCCGGGTGCGGCGGCGTCCCAGGCCAGCGTGACGGTCTTGGTGGTCCTGGCGGGGGAGCGCAGGTTCCCGGGCGCGCCCGGCGGCGCGTCGGGGCTGCCGTCGCAGTTGACGTCGTTGATCCGGCAGCTCACCGGCTCGGCGCCGGCGGTGCTGACGGTGAAGGACGGGCTGTACGGCTCGGTGGTCGCGCCCGCGTTCACGGTCGTGTTGTAGTGCGCGGGCGTGAGCGTCACCGTGTGGCCGCTCTGACTGAGCGAGGCGTGCTGGGCGTTGCTCGCGGTGACCCCGGCCGGGAGGTCGAACACGATCGTCCAGCCGTTGAGCGGGGCCGTGCCGTTGTTGGCCACCACGAACCTGGCCGCGCTCCCGTTCACGTCGTACGTGGCGCTGACCGGCGGCTTGGCGGGCGGGTCGCCGCCGCTGCCGTCGCAGTTCGCCCCGTCGATCAGGCAGCTCACCGGCTGGACGGCGGAGCTGAGCGTGATTCTGGGGCTGTACGGCTCGGTGTTCCGGCCCGGTTGCACGGTGTTGATGTAGAAGGCGGGGGTGAGGGTGACCTTGGTGCCGTTCTGCCTGATGGTGGCGTTCTGCGGGCTGGAGGCGGTGACTCCGGAGGGCAGTTCGAAGACGATCGACCAGCCGGTCACGGCGGTCGTGCCCGGGTTGCTCACCACGAACGTGCCGGTGGTGCCGGACAGCGTGAACGTGGCGACGAGGCGGCTCGCGGCCTGTGCCGGGAAGGTGCACAGGGCGATGATCACGAGGACGGCGATCAGGGGGGTGGCTAATCGGCGCACGTCGGAGACCTTTCATTAAAGAAAGTTTCCTAACAATTAGCCGGATCGTAAGCCCGCCTCGCACGCCTGGCAAGGCCCCGCCGCGCACCCGACACGGTGGCGGGACAAGGCTCCGCCGCTACTGGCGCGGTGGTGCCGCAGGTGCTCGCCGGGTGGCGTGACTCAGCTGACGGCCAGTGCGGTCCCGTACAGGCGTGACACCCGAAGCCGGATCACCAGCCGCCGATCGCTCACCATCTGCCGCAGAAAGGCCGGCTCGCGCATCGGGTCGGCGAGCGGCGGCTGCATGCCCAGCAGCTCCAGCCCCACCTCATCGCCCGGTTCGAGGCTCACGGGCGACAGCTCCGCCTCGCCCTCGGCCACCGCGAACGACCGGAAGTCGTCGCTGGCCACGTAGAGCGAGCAGCGCGGATCCTTCTGCAGCTGCCGCACCTTGAGCCGGTCGGCGATGGTGGGGATCCGCACCACGCGCTGCCGCGGCTCCCAGGTGTACGCCACGGTGGACAACTGCGGCCGCCCGTCGGCCTTGACCGTGGCCAGCGCGCCGAAGCGCTGCTCGGCCACCAGGTTCGACAGCTCCTCGTCGCTCAGCGACCCGGGGCCCGGGGCCGCGCCCGGACCGTGGTTCTCCGCCATCCACCTGCCCCCGTGAATCCCCCTGTAAATCGCGAAATATCACCCTATACCGAGCTGGCGAGTGAACGTCTGCGCGTCCGAGATCACCCAGTACTCGGCGAACCGCCCGTCCCTGGCCCGCAGGATGTCGTGCCCGCTGAACGCGATCCTGGTGCCCTCCGCCGCCGTCGCGCCGGGCAGCCCGCCCCGGTACGCGCCCGCGAACGTCCACCTGGCCGACACCAGATCCCCGTCCACGATCGGCCCCACGTCCAGCGTGACCTTGACGTCGTCGAACGGCGCGTGCCCCTGCCGCAGCGCCTCGACCAGACCGTCGGGGCCCGACACCGTCATGCCCGGCCAGTGGCCGGTGAAGTCGGAGGTGACGAGCTCGTACGCCAGCTCGAACTCACCGTTCCAGAGCTCGAGCAACCATCGTCTGTACAGATCCGAGATCATCTCGGCCCCCTACCCATCCACCGGTAGGTTACGAGTCATGAATCTTGCTATTACCAGCGGATATGTTGTGCCCGTCGACGGCGACCCCATCGACGGCGGAACCGTGCTCATCCAGAACGGGAAGATCGCCGCGGTCGGCCTGGACGTGGCCGTGCCGGACGGCACCCCGGTCGTGGACGCCGCCGGCGCCTGGGTGCTGCCCGGCTTCGTGGAGGCCCACGGCCATCTCGGCGTGCACGAGGAGGCCGAGGGCTGGGCCGGTCAGGACACCAACGAGATGACCGACCCCAACGGCGCCCGGCTGCGCGCGCTCGACGCCATCAACCCGGCCGACCTGGCCTTCGGCGACGCGCTGGCCGGCGGGGTCACCACCGCGGTGATCAAGCCGGGCTCGGCCAACCCGATCGGCGGCCAGACCGTGGCGCTCAAGTGCTGGGGCAGGTCGGTGGACGAGATGCTGCTCAAGGAGCCGGTGAGCGTCAAGAGCGCGCTCGGTGAGAACCCCAAGAGGGTGTACGGCGACCAGAAGAAGCTGCCCGCCACCAGGCAGGGCGTGGCCGCGGTGATCCGTGACGCGTTCATGAGGGCGCAGGACTACCGGGCCAGGAGGGCCGCCGCCGAGCAGGAGGGCAAGCCGTTCGACCGCGACGGCACGCTGGAGATCCTGGCCCGCGTGCTGGACGGCGAGCTGCCCTGGTGCCAGCACACCCACCGGGCCGACGACATCGCCACCGCGCTGCGGCTGGCCGACGAGTTCGGCTACCGCCTGGTGATCAACCACGGCACCGAGGGGCACCTGCTGGCCGACACGCTGGCCGAGCGGAACGTGCCGGTCATCATCGGCCCGCTGCTCGGCAGCCGGTCGAAGGTCGAGCTGCGGCAGCGCTCGCTGCGCAACCCCGGCATCCTCGACCGGGCGGGCGTCGAGGTGGCGATCACCACCGACCACCCCGTGGTGCCCATCCACTTCCTGGTGCACTCGGCCACGTTCGCGGTCAGGGAGGGGCTCGACCCGGCGGCGGCGCTGCGCGCGATCACCGTCAACCCCGCCCGGATCATGGGCCTGGACGACCGGGTGGGTGCGCTGCGGCCCGGGCTCGACGGTGACGTGGTCATCTGGTCCGGTGACCCGCTGGACGTCATGAGCCGGGCGCTGAAGGTGTTCATCAACGGCCGGGAGGTGTACGCGTACACCGATGGTGAGCCCGTGGTGGCGGATCCCTACTACCGCGATTCAAGCAACCGTTAAGCGCTTGTAGATGCGTGGCGCGCATAGTGGGCGAACCCAACGGGAAGAGAGGCATCACCATGACTGCTCCCCCGCTCGCCCAGCGCCCCAGCAAGGCCCTGCTGATCGGCCTGGTCGTCTCCGGAGTCCTCGCGCTGGCCGTGCTGGCCATCATGCTGTTCTCCGGCGGGCCCGTCGGGTTCGGCCTGTCGGCGCTGCTGGCCGTGGCGCCCCTGCCGGTGCTGCTCGCGGCCGTGCTCTCGCTCGACAGGCTCGAACCCGAGCCGAAGCTGCACCTCGCCTTCGCCTTCGCCTGGGGCGCGGGGGTGGCCATCGTGGCGGGCATCGCGCTGACGCTGGTCGGCCAGGAGTTCTTCGTCAGGGCGGGCTACACCTCCACCGCCGTGGAGAACATCGGCGCCGTCGTGCTCGCCCCGATCGTGGAGGAGGCGCTCAAGGGCTCGGCCCTGTTGCTGCTCCTGCGCCGGCGGGCCGAGATCGACGGGCTGACCGACGGCATCGTGTACGCCTCCATGGCCGGCCTCGGATTCGCCGCCGTGGAGAACGTCGGCTACTACCTGCTGGCGTTCGGCGAGGACGGCGCGGGGGCGGCCGTCCAGCTCTTCGTGCTGCGCGGGCTGATCGACCCGCTCGGCCATCCCATCTACACCTCCATGATCGGCCTCGGCGTCGCGTACGCGCTGACCCGCCGCAACCCCGCCAGGTACGCCGCGATCCCGTTCGGCTACGTGGGCGCGGTCTTCCTGCACGGCCTCTGGAACGGCGCGGCCACCACCGGCTCGCTCGAGTGGGTGGGCGTGGCCTACCTGGTCATCATGGCGGCCCTGGTGCTGCTCATCGTCGTGACGGTCGTCGAGCGCCGGCACCTCATCGCCAGGATGGCCTTCTACCTGCCCGCGTACGGCCAGACGGGGCTGGTCAGCGACGCCGACGTACGGATGCTCACCACGCTGTCCGCGCGCAAGGCGGCCCGCAAGTGGGCCAGGGGAGCGGGGCTCGGCCAGGCCATGAGCGATTACCAGCAGGCGGCCACCGAGCTGACCATGCTGCACCTGCGGGCCGAACGGCAGGGCGTGGAGCCGCGCAGGTTCGCCATGGAACGCGACGCCCTCCTCGGCGCGATGGCCCGCGCCCGCCGCTGGTAGAAGGCCGGTAGAAGCGGGACTCAAGCCCGGACGAGCAGCGCGGCGAGCGCCGTGACGCCCGTCAGCACCACGCACCCGGCCACCGCGACCACGGCCCCCTGCCCGGGCCCGAGGCCCCCGACGACCGCCGCGACCCCGGCGGCCCCCAGCGACGACCCGATGTACCTGGCGGTGTTGTTCGCCCCGGAGCCCATGCTCACCCGATGCGCGGGCACGCTCTCGATCGCCAGGTGCGTGATCGAGGAGTTGATCAGCCCGGATCCGATCCCGCTCACCGCCAGCCCGCCGACGACCAGCGGCAGCGAGAGCGAGAAGCCCACCCCCAGCAGCCCGGTGAACCCGGCCGCGCTCAGCCCGAGCCCGAGGGCCAGCCGCCCGGCGGCCCGCAGCGGCACGAGCCCGCCCATCAGCGAGGCCACGACCGACAGCCCGGACCACACGCAGAACAGCAGCGCCGTGTCGAGCGGCGTCAGCCCGTGGACCGTCTGCAGCACGGTCGGCAGGTAGCTGAGCAGCCCGACCACCGCCGCCCCCACGACCACCGCCCCGCCGGTCGCCACCAGGAACACCGGCCGCCGGAACAACTCCAGGTCCAGCAGCGGCTCGGCCCGCCGCCGCTCGACCGCCACGAACGCCCCCACCAGCACCACGGCCAGCACGAACGCCACGAGCACGACCGGCCGCGTCCACCCGGCCCGCCCCTCGGTCACCCCGGCGACCAGCGCCGCCACGCCCAGGCTGAGCAGCACCACCCCGGGCACGTCGAACCTGCGCGGCACCGCCGAGCGAGACTCCTCCAGGGTCCGCGCCGACGCGGCCGCCAGCACCAGCGCGCCGGCCGCCATCACCCAGTACGCCGACCGCCAGCTCGCCACCGTGGCCAGGACCCCGGACAGCAGCGGCCCCACGGCCGTGCCCAGCCCGATCATGGCCCCGTACCGCGCGGTCGCCCGCACCCGCCGCGCGCCAGTCGGGTAGGTGTGCCCCACGATGCCCAGGCTCGCGGCCAGCATGGCCGCCCCCGCCCCGCCCTGCACCAGCCTGGCCAGCACGAACACCGGCACGTTCGCGCTGAGCGCGGCCACGACCTCGGCGGCGCCCATCACGGAGGTCCCCGCCACGAGCACCCGCCTGCGCCCGTGGTCGTCGGCCAGCCCGCCGGCCACCAGCAACAGGGAGGCCAGCCCGAGCGCGATCGAGCCCAGGATCCACACCGGCCCCGTCGGCCCCGCTCCCAGCGACGCGGCGGTCTGCGGCAGCGTCGCCATCGGCAGCGTGAAGTTGGTCAGCACGAGCAGCGGCACCGACGAGGCCACGGCGAGCGTCCACGGGCGCACAGTCGGTTCAGTGATTGAACTCATGGCGCGCAGACTAGCACGGTTCGGTGAATGAACTAGCATGGACCGCATGGCACTCGGCAAGAACTACGAAGGTCAGCGCTGCGCGCTGGCCAGCGCCCTGGAGGTGATCGGCGAGCGCTGGACGCTGCTCATCGTCCGCGACGCCATGTACGGCGTGCGCCGCTTCGGCGACTTCCAGGCCCACCTCGACATCCCGAAGGCGGTGCTGTCGCAGCGGCTGGCCGCACTCGTCGAGGCCGGCGTGCTCGAACGCCGCCGCTACCAGGAGACGCCACCCCGAGACGAGTACGTCCTGACCCCCGTCGGCCACGAGCTCTGGCTGCCCGTGCTGGCGCTGGCCCAGTGGGGCGAGCGGAACCTCGCCACGCGGGGCCCCCTCCGCGTGTTCCACCACGTGATCTGCGGGGGCCGGCTGGAGCCCACGTCGTACTGCCCGACCTGCGGCGGCACCGTCAAGCTGGAGGACGTCGAGATGCGGCCCGGCCCCGGCCTGGCCGCCGACACGCGCAAGGATCAGGTCAGTCTCGCCCTTCGGACGCCACACCGGATGCTCGACCCGATTCCCTGACAAAATGGGGTGTTACCCCCGAAGGGAGATCACATGAGCTGGGCCGAGATCGGGTCGGAGGCCGAGCTGCGCGAGCTGCTCGGCGAGGTCATGCCGAGGGCCGCGACCAAGGAACGGCAGCGCCTGCACGAGCGCGACCGCGAGTGGCTGGCGGCCTCGCCGTTCTGCCTCATCGCCACCTCGGACGAGGCGGGCAACTGCGACGTCTCGCCCAAGGGTGACCCGGCCGGTTTCGTGCACGTCATCGACGACACCACGATCGCGATCCCGGACCGCCCGGGAAACCGCAGGGCGGACGGATTTCTCAACATCCTGAAAAATCCGCACGTGGGGTTGATCTTCATGATTCCCCGCAGGAACGAGACCCTGCGCATCAACGGCCGGGCCCGGCTCGTCCGCGAGGCCCCGTTCTTCGACGAGCTGATCGTGAAGGGCCACCGCCCGCACCTCGCGCTCGTGGTCGAGATCGAGCAGATCTTCTTCCACTGCGCCAAGGCGTTCCTGCGCTCGGCCCTGTGGAAGCCCGACTCCTGGGCCCCCGACACGCTGCCGTCGCACGCCAGGCTGGTCAAGGAGGTGCAGCCGGTCGAGGAGAGCCTCGAACAGCTGGAGAGCTACTACGGCGAGAGCTACGCCAAGCGCCTGTACGGCTGACGCCCGCACCCCCGCTCCGGCCCTCAGGCGGCCGGAGTGGGCCCCCCGGGGAAGCGGATGACGTTCCTGCCGGTGTAGGCGTGCAGATCGATCACCTTGGGATCGGCGGGGGGCTTGCGGCGGCCGGCCGAACGGATGTCGCGGATCTTGTGCCGCGCGACGGGTGGCGGCACCACCACAAGCCTCTTCATCGTGAGCCCCCCGTGATGTTCCTGTTATCTCTGTTATCTATCGATACCCCCGTAAGCTCTGTGTAAGGAGCACGTCAATAGGGAAGCCTGCGACCCGCCGGCGAGCGTAGATCCAGCTCGGCCGGCCAGGTGCGCCGCTTGGCCGCGGGCCTGGCGATCCTGACGCGTTTCATGGTCTCCCCCTTCCGAAGCGCGTCCGCGCCGCTTGGAGGCGGCATGACGGGCGCTGGACGCCCGCCATGCGCGCCAACCTAATCCGGGCAGGCGCGCCCGCTCAATGCATTTCTACGGACGAGCGGGGGCTCCCGGTCAGTGGCCGGGGGTCAGGCGCGCGGTGACGCCGATCCGGTTCCAGGCGTTGATCATCGCGATGGCCGCGATGAGCAGCGCGAGCTGCTTGTCGCTGTAGTGCTCGGCGGCCTGCCGCCACACCTCGTCCGGCACGGCCTCCCGGTCGGGCAGCCTGGTCGCCTCCTCCGTCAGCGCCAGCGCGGCCCGCTCCGCCGGGGTGAACACCGTGGCCTCACGCCACGTCACCACCGACCACAGCCGCTCGTCGCTCTCACCGGCCTTCTTCATGTCACGGCTGTGCATGTCCACGCAGTAGCCGCAGCCGTTGATCTGGCTGGCACGCAGCTTGACCAGCTCGATCGTGGTGGTCGGCAGCTCGCTGTCGTGCAGCAGCTTCTCGACCGCCAGGAAGTGGTGGTAGAGCTCGGGGACATGCTGGGCGACATTGATCCGCTGGGTCATGTGAACCTCCTAGGTTTCGTCGTACGCACGAGCAGGACGGGACAGCCCGTCCCGTTGTGACAGTTACGGCGAAAAAGGTTCGGCTGGACCGTCAGAGGATCCCCTACCCCCGATCAGCCGTCGCAGTTGCCCCAGCTCTTGCGCCCGCCCCAGGCCGTGACGCGGTTGCCGGGGTCGCGGGTCCAGCCCTCGTACCTGACGCACTTCCAGGCGCCCTCGAGGTGCCCGGTCTCGGCGTAGTACTTGTAGCGCTGCACGTCCTCGCTGCGGCCGCCGCCCCGGACCTCCAGGTAGGCGCCGGTGACCGTGCGCCTGCCGGCGTAGGCCGTCTTGATCGCGGCGACGCAGTTCTTGCCGCTGCGCTTGCTATACATCAGGTACACGTGGCCGAACACGGCCCCGTCGCGCGTCCGCATCGCGCGGTGCCCGTCCTTGACCCGGTGGAAGCCCTTGCCGCAGACGCGCTCGGGGCTGTACGCGGCCGAGGCGGCGTACGCGGAGGACGGGACGGCGGCGATGCCGGCGGCGACGAGGGTGGCCGCGAGGACCGAGCGGAGGAGCACGAGCTTCCTTTCGAAGGGGTATGTGGGCAAGGCTGATCTTTACTGTGTCTTGACCGGAATTTCAAGGAGTGCTGGTAGATGCCGTTGATCGCGATCTGCGCGGCGTGGGCCGTGTTCTGGGGGTCGTGGTCGGCCCTGCTGCCCGCCATCAAGCTGGAGCTCGGCCTCACGGCCGGCGACCTCGGCCTGGCGCTCAGTGCCGTACCGGTGGGCGCCCTGCCGGCGATGACGCTGGCCGGACGGCTTGCCAGGGGACGCGAACGCGGCGCGCTGGCGGCGACCATGATCCTGTTCGCGCTCGCCGTGGCCGCCATCGGGCTGGCCCAGGACGCCTGGCAGCTCGCGCTGGCCCTGCTGCTCGTCGGCGCCACCAGCGGCGCCCTCGACATCGCGCTGAACCTGGCCACGGGACGTGCCGAGCGTGAGACCGGCCGCCGCCTCTTCCAGCCGGTGCACGCCGCCTTCCCGGTGGCGGTCATCGCCGCGGCCCCGCTCACCGGCCTGGCCCGCTCGTACGGGCTCGGCGTCGCCACCGTGCTCCTGATCATCGCCGTGATCGTGGCCGCCACCTCGCTCACCCTCCTGGCCCTGCCCCTGGGGCGCGGGCTGCCGGAGCCGGGCAGGGGCGACGGGCGGCGGTTGTGGGGCGCGGCGGTCGTCCTGGGGGTGCTGGCCGCCTGCGTCCTGATCATCGAGAACTCGGTGGAGCAGTGGTCGGTCCTGCTGCTGGAGGAGCACCGGGGAGCGACGCCGCTGGTCGCCAGCGCCGCGCCCGCGGTCTACATGGCGGCGCTGACGGCCGGGCGGCTGGTCGCCCAGGCGCTGCCCAGGACGCCGCTGAACGTGTTGTTCCTGGTGGCGGGCGCGGGCGGCGGCGCCGGGATCGCGCTGGCCGGGCTCGGCGGGGGAGCGCTGGTCTCGCTGGCCGGGTTCGGGCTCACCGGGCTGGCGCTCGGGCCGGTGGTGCCCGCCCTGCTCAGCCGGGCCGCGGCCGACGACCCCAGCGGGACGATGGTGTGGGGGGTGTCCACGATCTCGTACACGGGGTTCGTGGTGAGCCCGCTGCTGGTGGCGGGGCTGAGCGGGTGGCTCGGGCTGCCCGCCGCCCTGGCCGCGCTGGGCCTGCTGGGCCTGCCCCTCGTCGCCCGGGCCGCGTTCGAGCGTGCACGAGCCTGAATATGGTGCTTTCTTGGGGAAAAGAGACCACGGATCCGGGTATCCCCCCGGGCGGATCGACTGCGAAGGGGATCACCATGGCTGTCTGCGAGACCTGTGGTAACGACTACGACATGGCCTTCGAGGTGCACGCGCAGGGATCGGTGCACACCTTCGACTGCTTCCAGTGCGCGATCGAGGCGATGGCGCCCATCTGCGAGCACTGCGGCACCAAGGTCATCGGGCACGGCGTGCAGTCGGGCGAGCACTGGTACTGCTGCGCCCACTGCGCGCGTGAGGAGGGCACCAAGGGCATCGTCGACCGCGTCATGGCCGGTACCACGGCCTGACGACGGGGCCTGAGAGCGGTCCTTGCACCACGAAGCTAGGCGCTGAACGCGCCGAGCAGTTCGCGCATGCGCGAAACCGCCGCGTCCAGCGGCGCCCGGGGCACAGGGGCGGCGAGCTCGACAGCGAGGTCCCCGCCCTTGGCCTCCCACACCCCGGCCACCCGCCCCTCGTGGACGACGACGGGCGAGATCCAGCCGGCCTGCCTGCTCACCCTGGCCTTGAGCTCCGGCGGCAGCAGCGGCGCGAGGTCACGCGGCGCGCCCAGGATGTACTGGTCGAAGCCGGGCAGCAGGTGCACCTCGGACGAGGGCGCGGTGGCGGCGAGCGAGCCTAGGTGCTCGGTCAGGGCGAGCAGCGTGGTGCCGTCGTCGGCCTCCACCTCCGTCAGCTCGGGTGCCAGCTCCCGGAACCACCCCTTCAGCACGGCCTTGGGCGCCGTCCCCCCGAACAGCCACGTGTCGAACATCCGCGGCGTGGCCGGCCCGTGCGCGCCCAGGAACGCCCGCACCAGGCGCACCCCCGCCTCCTCCTGCGGCGGCAGCGAGGCGGGCCAGCCCGCGATCCAGGACCGGGGCGTGGTGAACGTCACCTTGCCCGCGCGCGGCGGCCCGTAGCACAGCTCGCCCAGCCGGCTCAGCGGCTTGAGCAGCGCGCCCCAGCCGGAGGCCAGGGCCTCCCGCAGGTGCGTGTCGCCCGTCCGCGCCACCACGGCGTCGACCAGCTCCTCCCTGGTCAGGCACCGCTCGCCGAGCGCGGCCGGCACGGCGTCGATGACGGCCGCGATCTCCCCGGCGGTGACGCCCTGGCCGCGCAGCCACGCGCCCTTCTCCCAGAAACGCAGCGTGCTCAGCGCCGAGCAGTAGTCGGCGAGCTGGTCCGACGGCACCAGGTGCAGGGTGCCGCCCCGCATGAGCCACGTCTTGACGAGCGTGCGCTCGCTCCACAGCGCCCGGTCGATCTCCCCGGGATCGGGCCGGGCGCTCCTGACCGCCACCGCGAGCCGGGCCGAGGAGGCGACCTGCGCCTGCACCCCGCACAGCCGCCGCGCGACCGCCACCGCGCCGGCGCCGTCGGCCGCGCTCACGAACTGCCGGCTCAGCCGCCAGGCCAGGATCTGGGACCACGTCACTTTCACCCGGCAAGTTCTACACCCGATCGCGGACAGGTTCAGTCCGTGAAGCCGATGTCCTGGTAGCGCAGGTCGTCGAAGCCGCGGGCCCCGATGTTCGCCAGCTCCTGCCGTACGGCCACCATCTGGGGTCGCTGGTAGAGCGGCAGCACGTTCACCTCCTGCCAGATGAGGCGGTCGGCCGCCTGCGTGGCTGCCCGGGCGCGTACGGGGTCGAGGCTCTGCGCGGCCCTGTTCATGGCCTCGTCGATGGCCGGCGACCCGGTGCGGCCGAAGTTGGCGTTCCAGTTCTGCCCGTTGGTGGCGTTGGCGTAGATGCCGTAGCTGCTGGAGACGGGGAACGGGGTGCCGATGTAGGCGAACGGGGTGAGGTCGAAGTTCCCCGGGATCACGTACTTGGTGAAGAAGTCGTCGCTGGGCACGGCCTTGATCGTGATCTTGACGCCGATCTGGCCGAGCATGCTCTGCACCAGCTCGCCCTCCGCCTTGCTGATCTGCACCCCGGACGGCACCACGAACCGCAGGTCGAGGGGCTTGCCGTCCTTCTGCCTGACCGCGCCGTTCAGCTTCCATCCGGCCGCGTCGAGCAGCTGCTTGGCCCTGGCCGGGTTGTAGACGCCCAGCGCTCCCGCGTTGTCCTGGTAACCCTCCTGGGTGTTCATGAAGAAGTGGTTGTTGAGCAGCGCGATCGGCCAGTCCAGCCCCTGGAGGTCCGACTGGGCGATGGCCTGGCGGTTGATGCCGAGCTGGATGGCCTGCCGGACGTTGCGGTCCTTGAGCAGCTCGCTGGAGCCGTTGAAGGTGATATGCCGGAAGTCGGGGCCGGCCGCCTGGCGGACCTGCGCGCCCGCCGTGGTCTTGGCGCGCGCGTAGTCCGGCGCGGACGTGCCGACGTCGATGACGTCGAGCTCGCCGTTGTTGAACGCCCCGATCAGCGAGTCCTGCTCCGACGCCCGATAGATGATCTTGTCCAGCTTGGCCCGCTCGCCCCACCACGCGGCGTCCCGCACGATCGTGATCGTCTTGGCCGTCTGGTCGAACCCGCCGAACTTGAACGGCCCCGCCGTCACCGGGATCCTGTTCACCCACGCGTTGTTGAACGCCTGCGCGCTGCTGTTGGTGGCGGCCGGCAGCAGCGGCCCGAACAGCGCCTGCCAGTCACCGAACGGCTTGCGGAACGTCACCACCACCTCGTGGTCGTCCTTGCCCCTGGCCACCTTCTCGATGTCCTGGTAGCCGGTCGAGGAGACGATGTGGAAGGCAGGGTCACGCCCGCTGAGCGCCTGCCACTGCGCCTGGTAGTCGGCCCACGTGATCGGCTTCCCGTCGGACCACCTGGCCTTCGGGTTCAGCGTGTACGTCACGACCTGCTTCGGCCGCTGCTCGGTCACCTTGGCGTCGAGCACGTAGTCGGGGTCCACCGAGATCTCGGCCTTCTCGTTGGACGTGAACGGCGACGGCAGCAGCGCGTTGCTGATCACGGCCGCCATCGCCAGGTTGCCGTCGACGTGGTTGCGGTTCCACTGGGTGGGGAACTCGTTGATGCCCCAGCGCAGTGTCCCGCCGTCCTTGACCTTCTCGCGTGGCTGCGGGTTGAGGTCGGAAGCCTTGATCGTCCGCTCGTCCCCGGCGCTGTCCTGGCCTCCCGGGCCGCTTCCCTGGCCTCCGCCGCAGCCCGCGGGCAGCAGCGAAACCGCCACGGCGACGGCCACGACCAGACGTGATGCTTTCATCGCGGGAAATTCCTCCTGGATCGAGCGAGGTCTAGACGACTTCGCGTCTCTCTGCGTAATGGCAGGCCGCACCCTGGTCCTCGCCCACGGGCCGCACCTCGGGCTCGACGCCGACGCAGAGCTCGCGCTCCTGGTCGGTGAGCTCCGTGCGGAACTTGGGGCACCTGGTGCGGAATCGACAGCCCGTCGGAGGGTTGGCCGGGCTGGGCAGGTCGCCTTCGAGCAGGATCCGCTCGCGGGCACGCTCGCGAGCCGGATCGGGCAGCGGGATCGCCGAGAGCAGCGCCTGGGTGTACGGATGGGCCGGACTGTCGTAGACCGCGTCCACCTGGCCGATCTCGGCGATCCTGCCGAGGTACATCACGGCCACCCGGTCGGCGATGTACCGCACCACCGCCAGGTCGTGCGCCACGAACAGGTAGGACAGCCCGAGCCTGGCCCTGAGCGAGCCGAGCAGGTTGATCACGCCGGCCTGGATCGACACGTCGAGCGCGGAGACCGGCTCGTCGAGCACCAGCAGCCGGGGCTCCAGCGCCAGCGCCCTGGCGATGCCGATGCGCTGCCGCTGCCCGCCGGAGAAGTCCTGCGGGTAGCGGGCGGCGTGGGAGGGGTCGAGGCCGACCAGGGCGAGCAACTCGCGCACCCGCCGCCCAGAGTCGCCCCGCCCGTGCGTACGCAGCGGCTCGGCCAGGATGTCGTGCACGGTCATGCGCGGGTCGAGCGAGGCCAGCGGGTCCTGGAAGACGACCTGCATGTCGCGCCGGATCTCCCTGCGCTCGGCCCTGCCCAGCCTGGCGATGTCGTGCCCGAGCACGGTGATGCCGCCCTCCTGGGGCGGGGCGAGCTCCAGGATCTGCGTCAGCGTGGTCGTCTTGCCGCTGCCCGACTCGCCGACCAGCCCCAGCGTCTCGCCCTGCCGGAGGTCGAAGCTGACCCCGGCCACCGCGTGCACGGTGCCCACCCGGCGCTTGAACACCGCGCCCTTGAGCAGGGGGTAGTCCTTGACCAGGTGGTGCACCTCCAGCACGGGGCGCTCGCCGCGCACGCGTAGCCGGGGGCCCTCGGCCGGCGCCTCGTGCCGGCCCGGGCCGCGCGGATGCGCCTCCTCCCACCGGATGCACGCCGCCCGGTGCGCCGGGCCCACCTCGAACAGCGGCGGCTCCGCCTCGTCGCACGCGGCGATCCGCATCGGGCAGCGCGGCGCGAACGGGCAGCCTGGCGGCAGCGCGGCCGGCGAGGGCGGATTGCCCTCGATGGGCGTCAGCGGCTGCCGCCCGCCCCGGTCGACCCGCGGGACGGAGCCGAGCAGCCCCGCGGTGTACGGCATCCGCGAGCGGTAGTAGATGTCGTCCACGCCGCCCACCTCGACGGGCCTCCCGGCGTACATGACGAGCACCCGGTCGGCGAACCCGGCCACCACCCCCAGATCGTGCGTGATCATGATGATGGCCGCGCCGGTCTTGGCCTGCGCCCGCTTGAGCACTTCCAGCACCTGCGCCTGGATGGTCACGTCGAGCGCGGTGGTCGGCTCGTCGCAGATGATCACGTCGGGGTCGTTGGCGATGGCCATCGCGATCACCACGCGCTGCCGCATGCCGCCGGAGAACTCGTGCGGGAAGGCCAGCGCCCGCTCGGCCGGCCGCGGGATGCCCACCAGCTCCAGCAGCTCGATCGCCTTGACCAGGGCCGTCTCCTTGCCGACCCGCTGGTGCACGCGCACGGCCTCGGCGATCTGGTCGCCCACCCGGTAGACCGGGGTGAGCGCGGACAGCGGGTCCTGGAAGACCATCGACATGGATTTGCCGCGCAAGGAGTTCAGGGCCCGCTCGGGCGCGCCGATCAGCTCCCTGCCGCGCAGGCGTACCGAGCCGGTGACGCGCGCCCCCGGGGGCAGCAGGCCCATCACCGCGGCCGAGGTGACCGACTTGCCCGAGCCCGACTCGCCCACGATGCCGAGCACCTCGCCAGGGCGTACGGCATAGCTCACCCCGCGCACGGCCCGCACGTCGCCGAACGACACGTTGAGATCGGTGACCTCCAGCACCGGCTTGTCCATCACGCCCTCCCGGAGGAGGGGTCGAACGCGTCACGCAGCGCGTCGCCGACGAGGTTGACCGCCAGCACGGTGACCACCAGCAGCCCGGCCACGAACCAGAACGTCCACGGCGCGTACACCGCGGTCTTGGAGCCGTCGGCGATGAGCGTGCCGAACGACACGTCGGGCGGCTGGATGCCGAACCCGAAGTACGACAGCGACGTCTCGGTGAGGATCGCGCTGCTGACGTTGAGCGTGGCGTCCACGATGAGCAGCGACGACAGGTTGGGGATCACGTGGCGGAAGATGATCCGCACCGGTGGCACGCCCATGTAGCGGGCCGCCTGGACGAACTCGCGCTCCTTCACCGAGATCGCCATCCCCCGCACGATCTTCGAGGTCACCATCCACAGGAACAGCGCCAGCATGACCACGAACAGCGGCCACTGCCCCGGCCCGAACAGCGGCGACAGGATCGCCAGGATCAGGAACGCGGGCAGCACGAGCAGCAGGTCGGTCACCCAGCTCAGCACCCGGTCGGTCCAGCCCAGGAAGTAGCCCGCGAACGCGCCCACGACCGCCGCCAGCGCCGTGGAGACCAGGGCCGCCAGCAGCCCGACGACCAGCGACTTCTGCATGCCGCGCAGCGTCACGGCGAACACGTCGGAGCCCGTTTGGAGCGTTCCGAACCAGTGCCGTGCCGACGGCGGCTGCATGAACGCGGTGAAGTCCTTGTCGGTGTAGGTCCACGGGCTGAACAGCGGCCCCACGAAGGCCAGCAGGAACATCAGCGCCAGCACCGCGAACCCGATCAGCCCCTGCGCGGAGCGGAAGAACCGCCCGGCGACCATCCGCGCCCTGGACGGCGCCCTGGTCGGCACGCCGCCGGCGAGCTCCTCGGCCTGCTCCTCCTGCGACAGCGTCATCAGGCCCGCACCCTCGGGTCGAGCGCGGCGTGCAGCAGGTCGGAGGCCAGCGAGGCGCACAGGATGGAGACGGCCGCCAGCAGCGAGATGGCGGCGACGGTGTTGACGTCGTTGCTGAAGATCGAGTTGATGAGCTGCTCGCCCAGCCCGTGCCAGCCGAAGATCTTCTCCGTGAACGTGGCGCCCGTCAGCAGCGCCCCGAACGTGAACGCGAAGTAGGTCGCCACCGGGATCATCGCGGTGCGCAGCGCGTGCCGGGTCAGCGCCCTGCGCCTGCTCAGCCCCTTGGCCCTGGCCGTACGGACGAAGTCGGCGCCGAGCACGTCGAGCATCATGTTGCGCTGGTAGCGGCTGAACACCGCGATCAGGCCGACCGACAGCGAGACCGTCGGCAGGATCAGGTGCTGCAGCCGGTCCACCACCTGGTTCCACAGGCCCTCGACGTCGGCGCTGTACTCGCCGCTGACCAGCAGCACCTGGCGGCCGAACAGGTGCTGGTTGGCCCACGCCGCGATCAGGATCAGCATGTTGGCCAGCACCACCACCGGCACCGCCAGCACCAGGAACGACAGCCCGGTGGACAGCCGGTCGAACCAGCCGTACTGCCGGACCGCCGCCAGCGCGCCCACGAGCACGCCGAGCAGGCTGCCGCACACCAGCCCCAGGATGACCAGCCGGAACGTCACGCCCATGCGGCGCTTGAGGTCCTCGTTGACCGGCGCGCCGGCCACCGTGCGGCCGAAGTCGCCGCGCAGCACGCCGCCCGCCCAGACGGCGTAGCGCTGCAGCAGCGGTGTCCTGTCGTTGAGGTTGAGCGCGGTGAGCTGGGCGTCGACCACGGCGGGCGGCGGCTTGGGGGTGCGGTCGGCGTAGTTGGAGCGGGGATCGAGGGCCGTCGCCGCCAGAAGGTAGGCCAGGCTGGCGGCCACGACCACGAGCACGGCGTAGTTGAGCAGCCTGCGGGCCAGGAACCCCGCCATCGCTCCCCCTCCTGCACGCCCCGCACGCACGACCGAGCCACCGGACTCATCGTAGTCACATTGCTACACCATGTGAGCATCGCGGCGCACGGAACATGCGAAGAAGGTCAGCGTCCGGAGAGTTCGTCCACCGCGGTGCGCACGTCCTCGCTGGTGATCGTGGTCAGGTCGGCCGAGCTGGCCGAGCCGCCGCGCGAGGCGTGGGCGGCCAGCCGTACGTCGCGCCGCATGGCCGCCCGCTCGAACAGGGACCTGGCGAAGCGGCCGTTGCCCAGGCCGTCGATCAGCCGGTCGTCGCACACCCAGGTGAACACCTCGTCCAGCCGCTGCAGCGCCTCGTCGTCGAAGGAGTCGCCCGACTTCTCCGCCAGCAGCACCGCGATCTGCGACAGCTCGCGCGGGGAGTAGCTGGGGAAGGCCACGCGCTGGTTGAAGCGGCTGGCCAGGCCGGGGTTGGTGGCCAGGAACGCGTCCATCTCGCGCTCGTAGCCGGCCAGCACGACGACCAGCCGGTCGCGGTCGTCCTCGGCCCGCTTGAGCAGCGTCTGCACGGCCTCGGCGCCGAACGCGTCGCCGCCCTGGTAGCCGGGGTTGACCAGGCTGTAGGCCTCGTCGATGAACAGCACGCCGCCCAGCGCCCTGTCGACCAGCTCGTTGGTCTTGATCGCGGTCGCCCCGAGATGCTGGCCGACCAGGTCGGCCCGGTGCGCCTCGACCACGTCGGGCCTGGCCAGCAGGCCGAGCGCGGCGAAGATGCGGCCCAGTACGCGGGCGACCGTGGTCTTGCCGGTGCCCGGCGGGCCGACGAACACGAAGTGCCGCATCTGCTGCGGCGTGGGCAGCCCGCGCTCCTGCCGCATCCTGGACACCTGGAGCTGCGCCGCGATCGCGTGCACCTGCCGCTTGACCGGGGCCAGCCCGGCCATCCTGTCGAGGTCGGCCAGCGCCTCCTCCAGCGTGGGCGTGGCCACGTAGCCGCGGAAGCGGGCGGTCAGCTCCTCGAACGCCTTGGTCACGTCGGGCGTGGTCGTGGTGACGAGGTCCTGCGTGCTCGGCGTGCCGCCGGCGCCCACCACGCGTACGTCGCGGGCCTGCGCGGCGGCCTCCACCAGGCTGCGCGCGAACCGGGCGTTGCCCAGCTCGTCGACCAGGCCGCGGCGGTGCACGTCGTCGTAGAGGCCGAGCAGCACCCGCTTGGTGGCGTCGTCCATCTGGTCGCCCCTGCGCCGCTGCAGCAGCCCGGTGACCTCGACCAGCTCGGCGGGGGAGTAGCCGGGAAAGCGCACCCGCGTGGCGAACCTGCTGGCCAGCCCGGGGTTGCTGGACAGGAACGAGCCCATCTCCTGCTCGTAGCCGGCCAGGATGATGATCAGCCGGTCGCGGTCGTCCTCGGCCCGCTTGAGCAGCGTCTGCACCGCCTCGGCGCCGAACCGGTCGGGCTGCCCGTCGGAGGAGTTGACCAGCCCGTACGCCTCGTCGATGAACAGCACGCCGCCCAGCGCCCTGTCGACCAGCTCGTTGGTCTTGATGGCGGTCGCGCCCAGGAACTCGCCCACCAGGTCGGCCCGCTGCGCCTCCACCACGTACGGCGTCTCCAGCAGGCCGAACGCGTAGAAGATCTTGGCCAGCGCGCGGGCCACGCTGGTCTTGCCGGTGCCGGGCGGGCCGACGAACACGAAGTGCCTGGTGGGCCGCTCGGCGGTGTAACCCGCCTCGGCCCGCAGGCGTGACGCCTCGATGGAGGCGGCGATCGAGCGCACCTGCTCCTTGACCGGGACCAGCCCGATCATGCTCTCCAGCTCGGCGAGCGCGTCCTCGACGGAGATCTGCGGCGGCGCGCCCGACCGGTCGTGGGGGGCCTCGGGCCTGCCCTCGCGGCCCCTGACGCGCACCTGCTGCTCCTCGGCGGCCACGCTCTCCGCGCGGACCTTCCTGGCCAGCACGAACCGGTAGCCGAGCACGGCCATGGCGGCGGCGCAGGCCACCCAGACGGCCGTGCCGTCGGAGACGGGGGAGATCGCGGCGGCGAGCACTCCGGCGGGGGCGAGCGCCATCAGCGTGCTCACCCACGGCGTCACCCAGCGGATGAGGTGCGCCGCTCCGGCGACGGGCAGGGCGAGGAAGACCATCACGTGCACGGTGGCGGCGCCCTCGGGGAACAGCCGCCCGAACACCTGCAGCGCCAGAGCCATCCAGCCCGCCACGACCAGCGCGGTGGCGGCGGCCCTGGGATAGCGCATGGTCAGCGCGACGAACGCGAGCAGCAGGAGCACGAGGGGGAAGGTCTTGAGCAGGTCCCACCCGAGCGCGGCGCCCACGCCCATGGTGACCACGAGCACGACCACGTAGATCACCCGGCGCACGGCCGGGGGAATCTGGAAATACCGCAGCCGAACCTTCTCGAACAGATCCCGCGCCGCGGCCCGCCCCGCGATCTGGGCCCTGCCGGACTCACGCATCACGCCTCCCCGGTCCGCCCCCGGTTATACCGCACCGGACCGACTATTGGGCGGTCCTGACACGCTAGGTGGAGGTCACGAAAAGGGCTATCTGACGGCCGAGTTCCGGCCCCGCGTCCTCCTGGAGGAAGTGCCCGGCGCCCTTGATCACAGGATGTCGCAGGCCGGCCGCGCCTTGCAGCGATTTGCGCAATATGGGAGCCATGCCCCCCGTGATGGGGTCCCCGTCGGAGAAGGCCACCAGGACCGGCCTGTCGAGCGTGGTGAGAACCTGCCAGGCAGCGCGGTTGGCGGGCGCGGCGGGATCGCCGGGCGCGATCGGCACCAGCCCGGGCATCGCCCGCGGCCCCGCCTTGTACGACTCATCCGGGAACGGCGCGTCGTAGGCCGCCCGCACCTCCTTCGGCAGCTCGCTCGCGCACCCGGCCTGGACGAGCCTGCCGACGTCCAGCACCGGGGCCTTGAGCACCGCGTTCCTGAACCGGTGCCACACCTCGGGCATGGGAATGTCACCCGTCGGCAAGCCCGTGTTGGCGGCCACGATCCGCGCCACGCGCTCAGGGTGCTCGGCGGCCACCCGCAGCCCGATCAGCCCGCCCCAGTCCTGGCCGACCACGGTCATGCCGTCCAGGCCGAGCGCGTCGAGCAGCAGCGCGCGGGTCCACTCGACGTGCCGGGCATAGGTGTGGTCGGCCAGGTCGGCGGGCTTGTCGGAGCGGCCGAACCCGATCAGGTCCGGCGCGATCGCGCGCAGCCCGGCCGCAGCCAGCTCGGGCATGACGTGCCGGTAGAGGAAGGACCAGCTCGGCTCGCCGTGCAGCAGCACGACGGGCTCGCCGCCGGCGGGGCCGGCCTCGACGTAGGCCATGCGCAGGCCGTCGCCGACCTCGGCGTAACGGAGCTCGTAGGGGAAGCCGGGCAGGTCGGCGAAGCGATCGTCCGGGGTGCGCAGGATTCGCATAGAACAAAGTTCTACCCGCTGCCGCCGCCCCGCGCCAGAGGCGCCGCGCCATGTTCAGCGGCGCTGGTGCCGTCCGGGGAACTCGCCGAACAGCACCTGCTTGGGCGTCACCCGCAGCACGTCGGAGTCGGCCCTGGCGACGCCGCGCACCTCGACCCAGAACCGCCGCTGCAGCGGATCGGTGGCGAACACCGCCACCCTCGGGTCCTCCTCGATCGCCGCCCACGCCGCCGTCTCGGCGATCAGCCGCAGCTCGCCCGAGGAGGTGACGGACGCCACCGCCCCGGCCACCCGCGGCCCGAGCGCGTCCCCGTACGACAGCACGATGCTGCGAGCGTAGGAGAACGTCTGGCGCACCTCGGGATTCAGCGCCACCGACGGCCCGGCCCCCACGGGCAGGTCGCACATGAGCAGCGACGAGCGCCACGGCCCAGGCCCGCCACGCCACCACGCCTGCAGCCCTCGCAGCGCGAACACCAGCGCCGCCGCGCCCACCGCCCCGAGCCCGGCCCGCCACGCCCACGCCGCCCACCCCGGCACCCATCCCGCTGTAGACCCCGCCACCCATCCAGCCGCCCCCAGCAGCCCGCCCGCCGCGCAGGCCACGGCCGCCGCCACCACCAGCCAGGTCGCCGTGGCCAGCCACGGATCCCCCCGGTGATGCGCGCGCCGCCGGGCGCGCAGGTAACCCCGCACCATCGGGTACGGCACCGCCACCGCGGCAACCGCCGCCCGCGGCTCCACCACCAGCGCCCCCGCCACCAGCGTCACCAGCACCGACCAGGTCCTGCCGAGCACGATCCACAGGGCCACCCCGGCGTTGCGCCTGGCGGTCCGCTCGCCCTCCCGCGCCGGCTCCGTCACGGCGAGCGCCCGCAGCGGCCGCCCCCGCCACGACTCCGCCAGCGCCCGCACCGCGGCCAGCGCCGGCCAGCCCAGCACGACGATGCCCGCCAGCCCCGCCCAGACGGGATCGAACGAGGGCGGCAGCACCCGTACCGCGCCGAGCAGCAGCCACGCGGCGAACGCCGCCACCGACAGGGCGGCCGACACCACCGACACCCCCAGCCAGGGGTCCCGCCCGAGCATCGCCCGCGCGTACGGCCAGACGCCGACCCGCCGCGCCTGCCGCACCGTGAGCGGGACCAGCAGCAGGAGCACCGCGCAACCGGCGAGCCTGGCCTCGGCGCCCCGGTCGAGCAGCAGCGCGCACGCGGCGATCCCCAGCGTGGCCACGGCGAGCAGCAGGCGCACCTGGCGGGACCAGACCTCCAGCGCGCGCCTGGCCCGGCCCGTCTCGCGCGGGTCGACCGGCCAGGCAGGGTCGTGGTGCGGCCGGGGCCGGTCCCAGCGCAGCAGCGCCAGCCCCAGGTTCACGCGGGCCTGCGGGTCGGCGGGGTCGATGGCGAGCGCGGCCCGGTAGGAGCGCTCGGCCCGCGCGTGCTCGCCGCGCAGCAGGGCGAGGTCGCCGAGCATGACCTCGGGGGCCGGCTCCTCCGGCGCGAACTTCCTGGCCAGCCCGGCCTGCTCCACCGCCTCCGCCCAGCGTCCCGGCACGCGGCGCAGCACCGCGGCCAGGCGCAGCCGGGCCTGCCACGAGCCGCGGGCCAGCTCCACGGCCCGCTCGGCGGCGGGCACGGCCTCGGCCTCGCGGCCCAGCCGCTCGTGGGCCAGGCTGATCAGCCGGTGCGCCCACTCGGAGCCGGGATCGAGGTCGGCGGCGCGGCGGGCGGCGTCCAGCGCGGATTCGGGGCGGCCGGCGTTCAGCCTGGTCAGGGCCTCCTCGCACCATTCGCGTGAGGACCGGTCGGGAAGGTTGCCTGTTTTGCCGCTTTCGTCGGTCCCCACGCGTCCCATGATCGGCTGGCGGGCGATTGTTGGATAGATCCCGACATATGGCTGTATCTCTCTAGAGAGGTGTGCGGTGGCCGTGGATCGGCCGATACCGCTATCACAACCCCCCGGCATGGCCTAAGCTGCCACGCAAGCCGGGAGCGCCGGGATCAGGCCGCAGAGCTCGGGAGGAGCGAGTGACGAGCCGCGGTTCCGCCGCCGCCGACCACCAGCACGTGCGGGCCCTGTGAAGCGGATCGGCCTGCGAGGAGGCCCATGACCGTCACACAGGCCGCATCCTTCGTACGCGCTGCCGACCGGGACCCCCAGGACCGCCGCTGGTCCATTCTGGTGCTGCTCTGCCTGAGCCTGCTGCTGATCACGGTCGACGCCACCGTTCTGCACATCGCGGTGCCCGCGCTCACGGCCGCGCTCGAACCGTCCGCGGTGCAACTGCTGTGGATCATCGACATCTACTCGCTGGTGGTCGCGCCGCTGCTGATCATGTTCGGCACGCTCGGCGACAAGTACGGCCGCAAGCGGCTGGTCCTTTGGGGCATGGTGCTGTTCGGCCTCGCCTCGGCCGGAGCCGCGTTCGCTCCCACCCCGCTCACGCTGATCCTGGCCAGGGCCCTGCTCGGCGTCGGCGGCGCGATGATCATGCCGGCCACGCTGTCGCTGATCCGCCAGGTCTTCACCGACCGGCGCGAGCGCGCCATCGCCCTGGGCGTCTGGAGCGCCGTCGCGGCGGCGGGCGCCGCCGTCGGGCCGCTCATCGGCGGCGTGCTCGTCGGCGTCTGGTGGGGCGCGGTCTTCCTCATCAACGTGCCGATCCTGCTGGTGCTGCTGCCCGCCGCGAAGCGCCTGCTGCCCGAGTCGCGCGAGCGCCGCCACCGGCCGTGGGACGCGCCCAGCGCCGTCCTGTCGGTGGTCGGCATCCTGGCGCTGGCGTTCGGGCTGAAGGAGGCGGGCTCAGGGAGCCTGATGCCGTTCTGGGCGTCGGTCGTGGTGTTCCTGGCCGGGCTCGGGCTGCTGGTGGCGTTCGTACGGCGGCAGACCCGGCTGCCCGCGCCGTTCCTGGAGATCGGCCTGTTCAGGCGGCGGGAGTTCACGACCGGCGTCGCGGGCGTGCTGCTCGGCGTGTTCGCCCTGGTGGGCCTGCAGCTCATGCTCGCCCAGTACCTGCAGCTCGTCCTCGGCGACAGCCCCGTGCGGGCGGCGCTGCGGATGCTGCCCCTGGTCCTGTCGGCCATCACCGGCGGGCTCGCCGCCGCCCACATCCTGCCCAGGGTCGGCATGCGGGCCACCATGAGCGGCGGCCTGGCCCTCGTCGCGCTCGCCCTGACCCCCACCCTGACCTGGGGCGTCGAGGGCCATCCGGTGATGCTGGCGGTGTGCTTCGTGGGCATCGGGTTCGGCGTGCAGGTGGCGCTGCTCGCCGCCTCCGACACGATCATGGCCGCCGCCCCCGAGTCCCAGGCGGGCGGGGCCGCGGCCATCGAGGAGACCGCGTACGAGCTGGGGGCCGGCCTGGGCGTGGCCGTGCTCGGCACGATCACCACGATCGTGTACGCCCCCGGCCTGCCGTCCGTGCCCGGAGTGCCGGAGGGCGGCATGGACAAGGCCAGGCAGTCGCTGGCCGCCGCCGCGCACGTCGCGGACGAGGTCGGCGGCTCCGCGGGCGGCGCGCTGCTCGACGCCGCCCGGTGGGCCTTCGTCAACGCCCTGCACACGACCGTGGTCGTGAGCGTCGTCCTGCTCAGCCTGACCGCCGTCGTGGTGGCCATGCTGCTCAGCCGTGATTGAGGTGTGCCATGTCCCGATTAGGGCAGACAACTACCGTGAAACAGGCCCTCCGTGACCTTGCCGCATTAGTCGCCCGCATCGCTGTGGGCGGTATCTTCTTCGCCAACGGGTGGACCAAGCTGGAAGACGGGCTGAAGATCACCGGGGCGAAGTTCCTGGAGCAGGGCGCCCCCGCGCCCGGCGCCTGGGCCACCGTCACCATGCTCGCCGAGCTCATCGGCGGCGCGCTGCTCATCGCCGGCCTCGCGGTCTCCACGACGGGGCTGATCCTCTTCGCCGAGGCCCTGGCGGTCTTCCTGGTCGCCACGCCGCTCAACCCCATCACCACGAACGAGCTCATCCTGCTCGGCGCCGCCTCCCTCCTGCTCGCCGTGGTCGGCGCGGGCCGCATCTCGGTGGACCACATGGTGGTGATCCGGCGGAGGGAATCGGAGGCGGCGAGCGAGTTCGCCGCCGACACCGAGGCCGACCGGGTCATCGCCTCGCTCAGGGAGCCGGACCAGCCCCCGCCGGCGGCGTCCGAGCAGGAGGTCTCGCCCATCGAGGACACGGCGCCGCATCCCCGGCCCCGCGGGCAGGCGGAGCAGAAACGCAACGAGGACCCCGCGCCGAGCCCCGCACCCGGCGACACGCTGGTGGCGGGCCGCAAGAAGCCGCCGGCCCGCACGCGCCGCACCTCGACCGACTCCTAAGGAGACCGGCACGGACCAGGCTCCTAAGGAGACCGGCACGGATCGGGGCGAATGCCCGGATCTTCCCCCGATCCGTCGCTACACTTCACGACCCATGACGCTGACGAAGGCCCTGACCGTCGTGACCCTCGCCGCGTTGGCCGCGGGGTGCCAGTTCGCCGGGCCGGCCCCGGCCGCCAGGGACGCGCCGTCCCGGTCCGAGCCGGTCGCCGGGACGACCACGGCGCCCCCGGCCACCGTGCCGCCGGACAAGGTCCTCGCCGCCAGGGAGGGCACGCTCGGGGGGCACACGTTCAACGTCGAGATCGTCCAGCTCCTGCGCAGGGAGCGCTTCGTCAACCTCACCTTCACCGCCACGGTGACCAAGGACGGCGGCGGTCTCGGCTGGCAGGTGCACAACGCCTTCGCCGCCGTCCCCTCGCAGAACCCGACCGTGGACGGCGTCTTCCTGGTGGACGTCAAGAACGCCAAGAAGCACCTCGTGGCCCTGGACAGCGAGGGCAGGTGCGTGTGCAGCCGGATCGAGGCGCTGTTCCTCAAGCAGGACCAGAAGGCGGTGTTCTCGGCCACCTTCGCCGCCCCGCCCGCCGACGTGGGCTCCGTGGACGTGCACATCCCGAACGTGGGGACGCTGGCGAATGTACCGATCTCTTAGTGCCGCGGCCGCGCTGCTCGGTCTCCTCAGTCCCACGCAGCCGCCGCCGGAGGGCGGGGAGCCGGTCACCGCGCCGGTCATCGACCTCAGCGGCAAGGTCCTGGACGCCAACGGCAAGGTCCTGGACATCGGCGAGCGGATCTCCAACCTCGACGAGTCGGTGACCGACGAGACGAGGGGCACCCAGCGCAGGATCATCTTCGCCGCCGACGTGCTGTTCGCCTTCGACAAGGCCACGCTGACCGGCAAGGCCAGGAGCCGCCTGCGGCAGGCGGCCGAGTCGCTCCGGAAGGAGGCGGCGGGGAAGGAGGTCAAGATCGACGGGTACACCGACGCCAAGGGCTCCGGCTCCTACAACCTGGAGCTGTCGCAGCGGCGGGCGCAGGCGGTGCGCGACGCGCTCGGCGAGCTCGTCCCCGGCGTCACGTTCACCGTCGCCGGGCACGGCGAGGCCGATCCGGTGGCCCCCAACGCCCTGCCGGACGGCGGCGACAACCCCAAGGGCCGGGCCAAGAACCGCAGGGTGGAGATCAGCTTCACCCGGTGAATATCCTGGCGGCACAGCCGGGCAGGGGGCAGCGATGACGGGCAGGGCGCGGGCGACGGTCAGGGACGTCGCGGCCGAGACGGGCCTGTCCATCGCCACCGTCTCCCGGGTGCTCAACGGCCAGTCGAACGTCGCCCCGCACACCCGCGAGCTGGTGCTGGAGGCGGTCGGCCGGCTCGGCGACCAGGCGCCACGGCCGCGCGCCGCGCCCGGCGCCCAGGGCGGGGCCCAGGGCGGGGCGGTGTACGTGCGCTGCCCGTACGTGCTGACCGACTACTTCGGGCTGATCGTCTCCTCGGTGGGCGAGACGATCGAGCTGCACGGCAGGCAGATGATCCTCGGGCCGGGGGAGTCGGCGCAGCGCACCGCGGTGCTGCCGGGCCTGCCGGAGCGGCCGGGTGTCGCGGGCGCGATCCTCATCCTGCCGCCCGAGCCGGGCGAGGAGCTGGTACGCCTGCGCGACCGCGGCTTCCCGTTCGTGGTGATCGACCCGCGCACGCCGCCGCCGAAGGACATCGTGGCCGTGTCGGCCGCGCACTTCGCGGGCGGCCGCAAGATGATGGCGCACGTGGTGGAGCTGGGCCACCGGCGGGTCGGGATCATCGGCGGCCCGGTGAAGTGGCTGCCCAGCGAGGCCAGGCTGGCCGGCTACACCGCCTCGCTGGCCGACGCCGGCGTGCTGCCCGCTCCGGAGCTGCTGCGCCACGTGCCGGAGCCGAACATCGAGCACGGCTACCTGGCGGCCCGCGAGCTGCTCGGCCTGCCGGACCGGCCGACGGCGCTGGTGGCGTTCAACGACAAGATGGCGGTCGGCGCGCTGCGCGCGGCGGCCGAACGCGGGCTGAGCGTGCCCGGCGACCTGTCGGTGGCGGGCTTCGACGACATCGACATCAGCCGGGCCGCCTCGCCCGCCCTGACCACCGTGCGCCAGCCGCTGGAGGAGATGGGCCGGATGGCGGTCACCCTGCTGATGCGGCTGCTCAGCAGGCACACGCTGGAGGCGCTGCACGTCTCGCTGGGCACCGAGCTGATCGTCCGCGGCTCCACGGGCCCGGCTCCGCGCTGACTGTTTCATTTGTTACATCGGTTGACTCGCCCTGTTGACTCATGCTCTGCTGCTCAAAGCAAGGCGGTGTTTCATCGTTGTTTCATTTGTTTCAAGGGCATCACCCCCCAGCCCTGAGAGGACCTCTGCCGTGTCCAGAATCCTTCTGGCGCTCGCCTGCGCGCTCGCCCTGGTGGGCGCCGCGCCCCTGCCGGCCGCCGCCGCGAACGAGCCGGTGAACGTCTGGCTCACCACCACCTCCGACTCCGGCGGCCGCACCGTCACCCGCGGCCTCGCCCAGCAGGCCTCCATCGCCTTCGGCCCCGCCGGCGGCACCGCGAACCACACCATCAACGTCAACGAGGGCACCACGTACCAGCAGTTCGAGGGCGGCGGCGCGTCGATCACCGACACCACCGCGTACCTGCTGCGCGGCGGCCCGGTCAGCGCGGCCACGCGCGACGCGGTCATGCGCAAGCTGTTCCACCCCACCGACGGGATCGGCCTGTCGTTCGTCCGCAACCCGATCGGCGCCTCCGACCTGTCGCGCCCCGGCATGGTCTCGCTCGACGACACCTGCTGCGACCTGAACGACTTCGGCGCCAACGGCTACGACACGAACGTGCGCCTGCTCACCGTCCAGGCCAAGCAGCTCAACCCGGCCCTGCGCGTCAAGGGCGTGCTGTGGAGCGCGCCCGGCTGGATGAAGGACAACGGCCGGATGGACCAGATGGGCTGGCTCAAGTGGGAGTACTACGGCATGTACGCCCAGTACCTGGTCAAGTACATCCAGAGCTACCAGGCCGCCGGCGTGCCCGTGGACTACCTCTCCGTCCAGAACGAGCCCAACTGCTGCCAGGCGGGCAACCCTACCGCCATGAACTACCCCGGCATGTCCTGGAACGCCTCCGGCCTCATCGAGCTGACCAAGAACTTCGTCTACCCCGCCTTCCGGGCCGCCGGCATCAACACCAAGATCCTCGTCCACGACTGGAACTACGGCGACTACGCCCAGATCGGCCAGCCCATCCTGGCCGACGCCGCGCTGCGCAACGACCCGCTGTTCGGCGGCATCGCCTGGCACGGCTACTGGGGTGACCCGGCCGTCGGCACCCAGGTGCACAACCAGTACCCGTCGGTACGGCAGTTCAGCACCGAGCACTCGGGCGGCACCTGGATCGCCAACCAGCACAACGAGGACATGGCCGACATCGTGACCTACGCCCGCAACTGGAGCGGCAGCCTGGTCAAGTGGAGCCTGGCGCTCAACCAGCACATGGGCCCGCACAACGGCGGCTGCGGCACCTGCACCGGCCTGATCACCGTCCAGGAGGGCGGCTCCCGCGCCGGCCAGGTGGACTACACGATCGAGTACTACACGACCGGCCACCTGACCAAGTTCGTCAGGCCCGGCGCGTACCGCATCGACTCCACCGCCAACGCGACGATCCAGAACGTGGCCTACCGCAACCCCGACGGCTCCAAGGCCCTGATCGCGCACAACGGCGGCACCTCCGCCCAGTCCGTCAGGGTCAACTGGGGCGGCCAGTCCTTCGTCTACTCGCTGCCCGCGCGGACCACGGCCACGTTCACCTGGTCGGGAACGACGTCCTCAGGCGGGCAGATCACCGGGCTGGCGGGCAAGTGCGTGGACGTGGCGGGCGGCAGCAGCGCCGACGGCACCGCCGTCCAGCTCTACACCTGCAACGGCACCGCCGCCCAGCAGTGGACGAGGCCGGGCGACGGCACGCTGCGCGCCCTCGGCAAGTGCCTCGACGTCCGCGACCACGGCACCGCCGACGGCAGCCGCCTCCAGCTCTGGTCCTGTACGGGCGCCGCCAACCAGCAGTGGACCCACACCCCGGCCCGCGACCTGGTGAACCCGGCGGCGGACAAGTGCGCCGACGTCACCGGCAACACCAGCGCCGACGGCACCCCGCTGCAGCTGTGGACCTGCACCGGCGCGGCCAACCAGAAGTGGACCCTGTCGTAAGACGCCGGAGCCCGGCTCACATCTCCGCGGTGAGCCGGGCCACCGTCCGCATCTTGTTCATCGCGTCCAGCGCCGCCACCTTGTACGACTCCGCCAGCGTCGGATAGTTGAACACCGCGTTGACCAGGTAGTCCACGGTCCCGCCGCAGCCCATGACCGTCTGCCCGATGTGCACCAGCTCCGTCGCCTGCGTGCCGAACACGTGCACGCCCAGCAGCCGCCGGTCCTCCGAGGACACCAGCAGCTTGAGCATCCCGTACGAGTCGCCGATGATCTGCCCCCTGGCGAGCTCCCTGTACCGCGAGACGCCCACCTCGAACGGCACCTTGTCGCGGGTCAGCTCGTCCTCCGACTTCCCGACGAAGCTGATCTCGGGGATGGTGTAGATCCCGATCGGCGGCAGGTCGTGCAGGTCGCCGGCCGGCTCGCCGCAGGCGTGCTGCGCGGCCAGCCGCCCCTGCTCCATGGACGTGGCCGCCAGCGCGGGGAAGCCGATCACGTCGCCCACGGCGTAGATGTGCGGCACCTCGGTGGCGTAGTTCTCGTCCACCTTGATCCGGCCCCGGTCGTCGGCGGCCAGCCCGGCGGCCTCCAGGTTCAGCTCGGCCGTCTTGCCCTGGCGGCCCGCCGAGTACATGACGCAGTCGGCCGGGATCTTCTTGCCGCTCTCCAGCAGGGTCAGCGCGCCGCGCGGGCGGCGCTCGACGGCCGCCACGTTCTCGCCGAACCTGAACGTCACCGCCAGGTCGCGCAGGTGGTACTTGAGCGCCTCGACGATCTCCAGGTCGCAGAACTCCAGCATGCGCTCGCGCCGCTCCACCACCGTCACCTTGGTGCCGAGCGCGGCGAACATGGAGGCGTACTCGATGCCGATCACCCCGGCGCCCACCACGACCAGCGTCTCGGGCACCTTGTCGAGATGCAGGATGGCGTCAGAGTCGATCACCGTCCTGTCGTCGAACTCGACGCTGGACGGGCGGGCGGGCGAGGTGCCCGTGGCGATCACGATCCTGTCGGCGGTGACCTTCTTCTCCTCCTCGCCGGTGATCCCGATCGTGTGCTCGTCCAGGAAGCGGCCGGTGCCGTGCAGCACCGTCACGTGGTTGCGGGCGAGCTGGCTGCGGATCACCTGGATCTCGCGGCCGATCACGTGCTGGGTGCGCATCCCGAGGTCGGCGACCGTGATCTCGTCCTTGACGCGGTAGCTGGCGCCGTACAGCTCCCGCTGGTTGAGCCCCGTGAGGTAGAGGACGGCCTCGCGCAGCGTCTTCGACGGGATCGTGCCCGTGTTGATGCAGACGCCGCCGATCATGTGCCGTTTCTCGACCACCGCGACGCGCCTGCCGAGTTTCGCCGCCGCTATCGCGGCCTTCTGCCCACCTGGTCCCGAGCCGAGGACCACAACGTCAAAGTCCGCCACACCGTCCAGTCTGCGGGCGGCGTGTTAACGGGGAAAGACCCGTCTGGGAGACTCCGGAATATGTTGCGAAGATTCACCCAAGTGGACGTGTTCGCCGCCGGCCGCCCGTACACGGGAAACGCGCTCGCGGTCGTGATCGACGGCGACGGGCTGAGCACGGAGGAGATGCAGCGCTTCGCCCGGTGGACGAACCTGTCGGAGACCACCTTCCTGCTGCCGCCGACCACCGGTGAGGCCGACTACCGGGTCCGCATCTTCACCCCCGACACCGAGCTGCCCTTCGCCGGGCACCCCACGCTGGGCTCCTGCCACGCCTGGCTGGAGGCCGGGGGTGAGCCGCGCAAGGAGGGCGAGGTGGTGCAGGAGTGCGGCGCCGGGCTCGTGCGCGTGGACGCCACGGACGCGGGGCTCGCGTTCCAGGCGCCGCCGCTGCTCCGTTCGGGGCCCGTGGACGAGGAGTTCCTGGGCCGGATCGTCGCGTCGCTCGGGATCACCCGGGACGACGTCGTGGACGCGGAGTGGGCCGACAACGGGCCCGGCTGGGTCGGCCTGCTGCTCAAGGACGCCGAGGCCGTGCTCGCGCTGCGCCCGGGGACGGTGCCGCACGACATCGGCGTGGTGGGGCCGCACCCCGAGGGGTCGCCGTGCGCGTTCGAGGTGCGGGCGTTCTTCCCCTTGCAGGGCGCCACGGTGGAGGACCCGGTGACGGGCAGCCTGAACGCCTCTCTGGCGCAGTGGCTGCTGCGGACGGGCCGCGCCAAGGCCCCGTACGTGGCCGCGCAGGGCACGGCGATCGGCCGCGAGGGCCGCGTGCACGTCTCCGCCGGCGACGGCGGCGCCGTCTGGGTGGGCGGCGACGTGATCACCTGCGTCACGGGTCACGCCGAGTTGTGAACCGTACCTCCTCGCCCGGCCTGAGCTGGGCGAGGACGGGCAGGTCGGCGCCGCGCACCACGCCGATCACCGGATAGCCGCCCGTCGGCGGATGGTCGGCCAGGAACACGATGGGCTGCCCGCTCGGCGGCACCTGCACGGCCCCGGCCACCATGCCCTCGCTGGGCAGCTCGCCCTCCTTGGCCCGCTCCAGCCGCGGGCCGCGCAGGCGCACGCCGACACGGTTGCTGTCCTGCGTCACCGTGTACGCCCGCCCGCACAGCTCCGCCATCGCCTCCGGCACGAACCAGTCGTCCCGCGGCCCCGGCAGCACCCGCAGCACCGCCGGCCGCGGCCCGGGCAGCACCCGCAGCACCGCCGGCCGCGGCCCGGGCAGCGGCGCGAGATCGACGGAGATCACGCCCTCCGGCGGCCCCACCGGCAGCAGCGTGCCCGCCCGCAGCGGCTCGGGCCCCAGCCCCGACAGCGAGTCGGTGGAGCGGCTGCCCAGCACGGCCTCGACCGCGATCCCGCCCCGCACCGCCAGATAGGTGCGCAGCCCCCACAGGGGCGCGCCCAGCCGCAGCTCGCCGCCCGGGGGCACCCAGAACGGCGCCCCCATGCCCGTCCCGGCGAGCGGCGCCCCGGCCAGCGCCGCCCAGGCCCCGTCGAGGAAGCGCAGCCGCGCCCCGCCGAACGTCAGCTCGATCCCCGCCAGGCCCTCGGCGTTGCCGACCAGCCGGTTGGCCAGCCGCAGGCTCGGCGCGTCGGCCGCCCCCGACCGCGGCACCCCCAGATGGGCGTGCCCGGGCCGCCCCAGGTCCTGGACGGTCGCGTACGGCCCCGGCGTGACGACCTCGATCATGCCGCCTCGAACCGCACCCGCATGCCCGGCCGGAACAGCGACGGCGGATCGCCCGCCACGTCCCACACCCGCACCGCGGTGCGCCCGATCAACCGCCACCCACCGGGCGAGGCCGCCGGATACACCGCGGAGTACGGCCCCGCCACCGCCACCGACCCGGCGGGCACCGACGTGCGCGGCGTGTCCAGCCGAGGCGTCTCCAGCACCGGATCGAGCCCGGTCAGGTAGGCGAACCCCGGGGCGAACCCCAGCCACCCCACCACCAGCTCCCGCCCGGTGTGCCGCGCGACCACCTCCCCGGCGGGGATCCCGGCCAGCTCCGCCACGGAATCGAGATCCGCCCCGTCATAGACCACGGGAATCGTCACCAGCGGGTGGTCCTCGCCGGCCCCCGCCACGACCTGGTCCCGCTCCCGGCGCGTGACCTCCTCCAGCCGCGCCCGCAACCCGGCCTGATCCGCCCCCGGAGCCACCACGAGCACCGTCTCGGGCCCCGGCACGATCTCCGCGACGCCCTCCGGCCGCCGGGCCCGCAGCGCCGCGTCGACCCGGTGCGACAGCTCCAGCGACCCGGTCTCCACGAGCAGCGCGTGCTCCCCGGCCGTGCGGATCACGCGAACGCCTGCAGGACCACTCCGGCCGCCAGCAGCTCGTCACGCACTCCCTGCGCCAGCCTGACCGCGTCAGGCGTGTCTCCGTGGACGCAGATGGAACGCGCCGAAATCGGTACGGAACTCCCGTCAGCGGCCGTCACAGAGCCTTCCACGGCCATCTGGCGGGCACGGGCGGACACCGCGGCGGCGTCGTGGATCACCGCGCCCTGCTCCCGCCGCGGCACCAGCATCCCCGCCGGGGTGTACGCGCGGTCGGCGAACGCCTCGCTCACCGTCGGCACGCCCTCGGCCGCCGCCACCTTGTGCACCACGGAGCCCGGCAGCGTGAGCACCGGCAGTGACGGGTCGTAGTCGGCCACCGCCTCGATCACCGCCGCCGCCTGGGCCTCGTCGCGGCAGATCCGGTTGTACAGGGCGCCGTGCGGCTTGACGTAGGAGACCCGGCCGCCCATCGCCCTGGCGATGCCGTCGACGGCGGCGAGCTGGTAGAGCACCTCGGCGCACAGCTCCTCCGGCTCCACGTCCATCTCCCTGCGCCCGAAGTGCGCCAGGTCCCGGTAGGACACCTGCGCCCCGATCGCCACGCCCCGGTCGACGGCCGCCGCGCACGTGCGCCTGATCGTCACCGGATCGCCCGCGTGGAAGCCGCACGCCACGTTGGCGCTCGTGACGATGTCGAGCAGGGCGAGGTCGTCGCCCAGCTTCCAGATGCCGAAACCCTCGCCCAGGTCCGCGTTGAGGTCGATCACCATGCGTCCATCATGGCGGTTACCCCTGCCTCGGCGCGACGAACAACGTCTGCGTGGCCGCGCCGATCTCGCCCGCCACGTCGAACAGCGTCGAACGGGTCAGCCCGCGGCCCGACGGGCCGATCACCGTCTCCGCCTCCATGCAGATCCACTCGCCCACCGGCGCGCGGAACAACGAGATCGTCAGGTCCACGTTGACGAACACGTGGGTGTCGAAGCCGAGGGCTGAGCTGATGCCGTTGCCGCTGTCGGCGAACACCGCGACCCGCTCCACCGCGTCCGGCTCCTCGCCCGCCACCAGCGGCACCGTGAGCCTGCCCCACGCCGTGGCCGGGCCCGTCTCCTCCGCGCTGCCGGTGACGAAACGCCAGTCGAGCGCCTTGCCGTACCCGAAGCCGGACTGCAGCCACGACCGTCCGTGCCGCTCCTCGCGCGGCGGGACGGGCGGGGCCTGCCGTACCGGGGTGGGCGGCGTGCCGGCCTCGCGGATGCGCCACGCGGTGGCCCTGACGAGCTCGCGGCCGCCCGACGACACGCTCGCCGACAGGCACTGCACCCGCTTGCCGTCGCGTACGACGTCGGTCGCCACCTCCAGCTCGGCCACGGGTACCGGGGCGAACACGTCCACCACCAGCCTGGACAGCTCCAGCCCCGGGCGCGGCGCGGTCCGCGCCAGCTCGTGCGCGACCAGCGCGGTGACCGGGCCCATATGCTGGCTGCGCGGGTCCCACGGGCCCTGCGTGTGCTCCGACGCCAGGTAACGGCCCTCGCTCAGCCGCTCGTACATGGCCACGGTCAGAACTCGTCCGGGATGTCGGCGATGTCGTCGAGGGCCGCCGCCAGCTCCTCCGGATCGCCGCCGATCCGCTCGGCGATCTCGATCAGTACGTGGAGCACGTCGTGGCGGTCGTGCCCCAGGTCGAGCAGGCGCTGCGCCGCCTCCCAGAGCTGCGGCGGATCGCCGTCCCACAACCTCGTCGCGATCTCCTCGTGCCAGGCCAGGTGCTCCTGGTCGATCGCGCCGCCGTGGTCGATCTCGAGTAACGTACGGCGGTCGGCCTGGTCGGCCGGGTCGAGCTTGTCCAGCTCGATCCCGTTGTGCGTGCCCTGCAGGTAGGGGAACGCGAAGGCCCGCCTGGCCAGCGCCGACAGGTCGCCGTCGGGCAGCAGCCGCTCCAGCAGCGGCCGGTCCAGCCCGAACGACGTCGGATCCCGGTAGGCCTCGGGGAACTTCCCGATCGCCTCCCACACCGCGTCGAGCGTGGCCTTCAGCCCCTGCTCGGGCAGCCCCGTGCGGTGGGCGGCGAAGCGCACCCACGCCGACAGCACGTGCGGCATCGCCTCCTGCTCGGCCACGCTCAGCATCACCTTGCGCGGCAGCCAGTCGAGCAGGAACGTCTCGCACTTGGTCGGGCTCACCCGCAGCGGCCGGTTGAAGTCCTGCTCGCACCCGTAGTCGATGATGTGGTCGGCGCAGCGCGAGGCCGCCGACGGGTCGGACAGGTGCTCGGCCGCGTCGGAGGCCAGGAACTCCGCCGCCAGCATGGCCCGCCGCTCCCTGCTGTACGGGGCCTCGATGTGCAGCGGCGCCGGCCGCTTGCGCCCCGGCGGCAGCGCCTTGAGCCTGGCGCGGGCGAAGGCGTGGTAGGCGCTGTAGCTGTCGCTCACCGGCGGCGGCGTCTTCGGCTCCCTGGTGGCCTTCATCGCCGACTCCAGCAGCGCCCTGGCCTGCTCCGGCTGGATCTCCTCGAACAGCAGCAGCGGGTTGCCCGCGGCCTCGGCCCTGGCCTGCTCCAGCAGCTTGTCGACCTGGGAGGACACCCAGGCGTCGCGCGCCATGCCGCTCATGTTGTGGTCGACCACCATGACCAGCGCGTGGCGGTCGATCGGCTGCTCGCTGTCGTTCCAGCGGTAGGCGAAGGTGCAGATCACGGTGTCCTGGTCGCCGTACGCGTCGCGCGAGACGTAGCAGCCGGCCGGCTTGACCGCGCCCACCCGGTCGGCCCAGCCCGGCCTGGCCACGCCCGACTCCATCATCGCCAGCGCCGCGCCCTCGGCCTTGGCGCCCTGCCGGGCCGTGCCGAGATAGGCCAGGCAGATCAGCAACGTCAGCGAGGCCGGCGTGCCGGCCTTGGCCGCGTAGTCGACCAGCCCCTCACCGAGCACCTGCTCGACGTCGCCGCCCCTGACCCTCCTGCCCCACCAGGCTCCGATCATGTCGGAGACCATCAGCTCCGCGTCGAGAGGGGTGCGTACGGCCAGCAGCTCGCGGGCCGCCTGCACCATCTCCTTGAACACGTCGTCTGGCGGGGTGCTCTCCCGGGGATCTCGTCGGTGTCGGCGCACACCCTCACTCTCTCGTATTCCGGGCGCGAACGGTGCGGAGAACACGGCCCGGTGACCCCGATGTTATCGGCGGGCACGCGGGCGCGGGCACCGTCGCCTTCCCCGGGCGCCCTAGCGGAGGCTCCGGGGAGGAGGCGCGGAGTTCACGATCGCGAGCAGGTGCTCGCGGGCGATGCGTTCCACGATCTCGGGCGTGGCGGAGATGCCCAGGTGCTGTGCGCACGCGCACACGTCGGCCACGCAGCGGTCGATCGTGTCCACGGGTACGGTCAGGAACTCTTCGGCCAGCCTGAGACTGACCGGCTCCCGCAGGAACCGTGTGGCCAGAGCGAGCATAGGAGTGAGATTCCTCTGGAGGCCCGGGGGCAAACCCCCAGGAATGTCTGCAGGGCGACTTGCGCTCTCATTTCACCTTTTCTCGGGCCAGTGTCAAGGCTCCGCGACGTCTGTGTTCACTTCACCCGGCGAGCTTTCGTGCGAAGCTGTCTCCATGCGCATCCAGCTCGCCCAGCGGAGCGAGGCAGACGAGCTCCTCGGCCGCAGCCCGCTCGCCCTGCTCGTCGGCATGCTGCTCGACCAGCAGATCCCCATGGAGTGGGCGTTCACGGGGCCCTACACGATCTCCCAGCGGCTCGGGCACGACCTCACGGCGGAGGAGATCGCCTCCTACGACCCCGAGGCGTTCGTCGCGCTGCTGGCGGAGAAGCCGGCCGTGCACCGCTACCCCAAGTCCATGGCGGGCCGGGTCCAGCAGCTCGCGGCCTATCTCGTCGAGCACTACGACGGGCAGCCGGAGAAGATCTGGGCCGACGCCGCCGACGGCAAAGAGTTGCTGAAACGACTCATGGCCCTGCCGGGATACGGCAAGCAGAAGGCCCAGATCTTTTTGGCATTGCTGGGCAAGCAGCTGGGGGTGCAGCCGTCAGGCTGGCGTGAGGCGGCCGGGCTCTACGGCGAGGAGGGGTCACACCGGTCGGTCGCCGACGTGGTCGACACCGACAGCCTGGGCCGCGTGCGGGCCGCCAAGCAGGAGGCCAAGCGGGCGGCGAAGAGCCAGTAGGGACAGTAGCCTGACGGGCGTCCGCCCCGGCGATCCGGCCCCGGCGATCTGACGCTGTAACCTGATCTTGCTGCGCAATGTGGAGCGACTTTGACAGGATGCGTAGACCCTAGAGGCGACCGGGCCGCGGCGGGGGCTTCCGTCCGTACATGCCCATCGTCGATGATGTACTGCAGGATCCGGTCGCCCGGAGCTGCGCTACGCCGATACACAGTTATGGAGATGTGCCGCGTGGGAGACCCTGGCACGCGACGGAGGTGCGGACCATGAGCGCCGAGACCTCCGTTCCCCGTCCCCGGGAGTCGGATGTGGACATCTCAGACTCCGCCCTCTTCAAGGGCATGTTGTCGGAGGCGGAGTTCGCCTTCGCGTTCTTCGACGCCGACAGCCGCGTCCAGCGGGTCAACGACGTGTTCAGCGATGTCGTCAACGTGCCCGCGGAGCGCCTGGTGGGCCGCCAGCCCGTCGAGGCGCTGGCCGCCGACCTCAGCCAGATCATCACCCACGCCGTGCAGGCCGTCATCGAGACCGACGCGCCCGTGACCGAGGGGCGCGTGCGGGTGCGCTCCGCCGAGGGCGACACCCGGCACTGGTCGCTGTCGTTCTCGCCGGTCCACGACGACGCCGGCGAGCTGCGCGCGATCGCGCTGGTCGGCCTCGACGTGACCGAGAGCCGCCAGACCGAGGAGGCGCTGCGGCGCAGCGAGGAGCGCTACCGCTCGCTGGTCGAGGCGCAGTCCCAGCTCGTCTGGATCACCTCGCCCACCGGCGCCGTCGTCGAGGACGCCCCGCAGTGGCGCGCCATCACCGGCCAGGGCCTGGAGGAGTACCTCGCCAACGGCTGGCTGGAGGTCGTGCACCCCGAGGAGCGCCAGCAGACCGAGGAGGCGTGGCGCGAGGCCCTGCGCGGGCGCACCATGTTCGAGTGGAACTACCGCGTGCGCACCCGCGCCAGCGGTTACCGCCACTTCGAGGTGCGCGCCGTGCCGATCATCCGCCACGGCAGGGTGGTCGAGTGGGTCGGCGCCAACACCGACGTCACGCCGCAGCGCGAGGCCGAGGAGATGCGCGGCCGGCTGACCGACCAGCTCGGCGCCGCCGCCCTGCGCACCGCCCGGCTCCAGGGCGCCACCGCCATGCTGGCGGAGGCGCTGACGGTCGAGCAGGTGGTGCAGGTCATCATCGACGTCGGCCGCACCGCGCTGGCCGCCGACCGCTCGGCGGTCGCGCTGCTCGACACCGACCGCGCCGCGCTCAAGCTGATCAACGGCGAGGGCATCCTGGAGGCGTCCGGGGCGACGGGCGACGAGATCCCGCTGTCCCACTCCAACGTGATGACCATGGCCGTCAACAGCCGCCGGCCCGTGTTCGCCGAGTCGCCCGAGTCGCTGAAGGCCCAGCTCCTGGAGGCGGGCGGCGACGAGGAGGTGCTGGCGGGGTTCCTCGCGCACGGCGACGAGCGGGCCTGGGTGGGCCTGCCGCTGCTCGCCGCGGGACGTGCCCTGGGAGCGCTCCGATTCTCCTTCACCAGGCCGCAGAAGATCTCCCAGGAGGACGGCGTCTTCCTGGAGGCGCTGGCCGGCCAGTGCGCGCTCGCGGTGGAGCGGGCCACGCTGTTCGAGCGTGAGCACCGCACCGCCGAGACGCTGCAGCGCAGCCTGCTGCCCGACCGCCTGCCGGTGGTCAAGGGCCTGGTGCTGGCCCAGCGCTTCCGCTCCGGCAGCCGCCACGTGCAGGTCGGCGGCGACTGGTACGACGCGTTCGTGCTGCAGGACGGGCGGGTCGCGGCCGTGGTCGGCGACGTCATGGGCAAGGGCGTCAAGGCGGCCGCGGGGATGGGCCGCATCCGCAACGCCATGCGTGCCCTGGCGCTGACCAACCCGCCGCCCGCGGCCGTGCTGACCGGTCTCGACCGGGTCTTCGAGGCCACGGAGGAGGAAGAGCAGGTCACGACGCTGGCGTACATGGTGGTCGAGCCCGTCACCGGCGAGGGCACGCTGGCCCTGGCCGGTCACCCGCCGCCCGTCCTGGTCTCGCCACAGGGCACGGCGATCCTCTGCGACGCCGAGCCCGGTACTCCGCTAGGCTGGCCGACCAGCCGCAGGCAGTTCCGGTTCGTGGTGCCGCCCGGCCATACCGCCGTGCTCTACTCCGACGGTCTCGTCGAGAACAGGAAGCGGGGGCTGGACGCCGGGCTCGCAGAGCTTTGCAGTGTTGTGACCGAAGCGCCGCCTGAGGTGGTGAGTAGTCCTCACATGCTGCTGGACTTCCTGGTTGACCGGATGTTGTCTGGATATGAACAGGACGATGACGTTACCGCGCTCGCAATCCATGTCCCACCAGCCACGAAGAGTGACTGAATGAAACAGTCATAACGGTTGCTTTCGGGTATCAGTGGCCCGCTTACGTACGCACTACTGTCTCGGTCGGCCTAGGGTGGAGGTCAACCGCCGGGAGGTGGCCGTATGGAGTGCGGGGTCGTGCCACAATGCTGTGCAGGTCCGTCGCGGTCCGCACGGCCTCACCGATCTCCGAGAGAGGCAACAGCCCCCCAGCGGGCATCTGGGTCCATTGTCGCCACGCGTTCGTTCGAGAGGTGTTCGTGTCGCCTGCAAGTTCGACTCGCTCGAAGCCACAAGAGCTGAACGAGCCCGTCATTCAGCGACTGCTCGAGCGTGGGCGCTCGCAGGGTTTCCTCGAGTCTGAGGATGTCCGTCAGGCCTTCGAGGAGGCGGACATCCCCATGTCGCACGCCGCCGCGTTCTTGCGGAACCTCAGCAAAGAGGGCGTGACCGTGGTGGTGACCGCCGCGGATTCGGCTGCGCCGAAGAAGTCTCGTGGTCCAGCAAAGCGCCGCACCGCCGCCCCCGTCAAGACCAAGACGGCGGCGGCCGCCAAAGAGCAGCAGCCCGAGACCGTGACCGCGGTCGTGGGCACCGCTGAAGCCGAGCCGGCCGCCAAGAAGGCGGCCCCTGCCAAGAAGGCCGCCCCGGCGGCGAAGAAGGCCGCGGCACCCGCCGCCGCCAAGAAGGCCGAGCAGAAGAACGCTGGGCCTGCCGACACCACCAAGCCGAAGGCGCCCGAGGCCCCGCGGGGCGAGACGGACGACGACGAGGACATCGAGCTCGACGGCGACGTGGAGCTGGAGGACCTCGAGGACATCGACGTCGAGGACGAGATCGTCGCCGAGGACGAGTCCGACTCCGAGGGCGACTCCGACGACGACGACTCCGACGAGGAGCCCAAGGCCGCCGACGTCGCCGCCGCGCAGAAGACCGAGGAAGAGGTCCTCATCCTCTCCGACGACGACGATGACGCTCCGGTGGCCCAGGTGGCCGCCGCCGGCGCCACCGCCGACCCGGTGAAGGACTACCTCAAGCAGATCGGCAAGGTCCCCCTGCTCAACGCCGAGCAGGAGGTCGAGCTGGCCAAGCGCATCGAGGCGGGCCTGTTCGCCGAGGAGCAGCTCGGCGGCGGCGAGACCGACGGGCTGCCCGTCGACGTCAAGGCCGAGCTGGAGTGGATCGCCGAGGACGGCCGCCGCGCCAAGAACCACCTGCTGGAGGCCAACCTCCGGCTCGTGGTCTCGCTGGCCAAGCGCTACACCGGCCGCGGCATGCTCTTCCTCGACCTGATCCAGGAAGGCAACCTGGGCCTGATCAGGGCCGTCGAGAAGTTCGACTACACCAAGGGCTACAAGTTCTCCACCTACGCCACGTGGTGGATCCGGCAGGCGATCACGCGTGCCATGGCCGACCAGGCGCGGACCATCCGCATCCCGGTCCACATGGTCGAAGTGATCAACAAGCTGGCCCGCGTCCAGCGGCAGATGCTGCAGGACCTCGGCCGCGAGCCCACGCCGGAAGAGCTGGCCCGCGAGCTGGACATGACGCCCGAGAAGGTCGTCGAGGTCCAGAAGTACGGGCGCGAGCCCATCTCCCTGCACACCCCGCTGGGTGAGGAGGGAGACAGCGAGTTCGGCGACCTCATCGAGGACTCCGAGGCCATCGTGCCGGCCGACGCCGTCAGCTTCACGCTGCTGCAGGAGCAGCTGCACTCCGTTCTCGACACGCTGTCGGAACGCGAGGCGGGCGTCGTGTCGATGCGGTTCGGCCTCACCGACGGTCAGCCGAAGACGCTGGACGAGATCGGCAAGGTTTACGGGGTCACCCGTGAGCGCATCCGCCAGATCGAGTCGAAGACCATGTCCAAGCTGCGCCACCCGTCGCGGTCCCAGGTCCTGCGGGACTACCTGGACTGATCGCTTCACACCACGCGCCCCGCCGGGACTTTCCGGCGGGGCGCGTGGCATTTCACGACCGGGTGCGCTCTCCGGACCTGGCACCGCGTCGGTGGGACGGTGTGCGGGGGAGCCCGGCGCAAGGTGCACGGCGACCGGCGCGACACGCCCGGGCGGAGCGCCGTTCAGGTCAGGGTCAGGTCAAGGGGTGGGGTCGGTGACGTGGACGTCCAGGACCCAGGGGCGGTTGGGGCGGGAGGGCTCGGCGAGGGCGACGGTGTAGCCCAGCTCATCGAGGATCTTGGCCAGCTCGTCAGGACTCCCCGGAGCCACCTCCTGACACACCAGCCTGCGGGCGATCTCCCCCCGGGTGGCCTTGGCCATGTGGCTGACGACCTTGCCGTCCCGGAAGACCCGTACCGTCACCGAACGCGAGCCGGGCTGCCACGCCCCCGCGTACGTGGCCGAGCGGAGATCCACCACCAGCCCCGGAACCCGATCCAGCTCCTTCGCCACCTTGGGGCGCCAGAACGCGGCCAGCCCGCCGATCGGCGGCAGGGTGACGCCCATGGAGAGCCGGTACGGCGGAATCCAGTCTGTGATCTTCGCCACACCCCACAGCCCCGAGAAGATCAGCAACGACTCCTCGGCCCGCCTCCTCGACTCCTCGTCCAGCGTGCCCAGGCCGAGATTGTCGTACAGCACGCCGGTGTAGAGGGCGGCGGCGGGCAGGGTGGGGGCGGTCTTCAGTGCCGCGTTCTTGGCCAGCTCGCCCGCCAGCCCCGGCGTCAGCCCGAGCACGTCGAGGGCGTCGCGGCGCCTGGACGCGCGGACCAGCGCGTTCAGCACCCGCGTGCGGGACTTGTCGAGGGCCGGGAAGGACAGCTCGCCCACGGGAGGCCCGCTGCCCTCCGCAGCCTTGCCTTCGGACGGCGGCAACAGAATCAACACAGCCCCATAGCCTATTGGCCCAGGCCAGCCCCCTACCCGGCGGACCCTGCTGCCCAGCGGGCGGTTAGTCTGCGCGGATGGATTTCGACCGGCTTGTTCATGAGGCCTGGCCCGCGTACGAGCAGCGTGCCCACGACGGGTGGGTGCTCCGCTGGGCCGGTGGGGTGACGAAGCGCGCCAACTCCGTGCTCGCCACGAGCCCGCCGGCCGACCTGGACGGCGCGATCCGCGCGGCGGAGGCGTTCTACGGCGAGCGCGGGCAGCGCTGCGTCTTCTCGGTGGGCGTGGGAGCGCCGGCCGGGCTGGGCGAGGAGCTGGAGCGCCGGGGGTACGAGCTGGTCGATCCCACCCTCGTGATGGCCGGCACGCCGAAGGGCGAGCTCGCGCGCGGGGTGCGGGTCGAGGAGCGGCCGTGGCCCGGCTGGCTGGAGACCTGGTGGGCGGTGGACGGCCGGTACGGGAGCGGCCTGGAGGAGGCCGGGCGCATCTGCGCGGGGGTGCCTGCCTGGTACGCGGCGTACGAGGAGGACGGCGTGCCGCTGGCCGTCGGGCGGGCCGTCCCGCAGGGCGACACGCTCGGGATCTACTGCATGGCCACCCTTCCCGAGGCCCGGCGCAGGGGGCTGGCACGGACGGTGCTGCGGGCCCTGGTGGCGCGGGCAGGCGAGGGCTTCGGCTCCGCGTACCTGGTCGTCACGGCGGGGAACGCGGGGGCTCAGGCGCTCTACCGGAGCGAGGGTTTCGAGATCGCCGGGCGGTACCACTACCGGGTCCGCTGACCTCGGGCGGCGGGATTCACGTGAGTGGAAGCAGAACGGCGACCCCGGGCTGGCCCAGGGTCGCCGTACTGGTCATGCAATATGTGGTTATGTCATCACGACCAGCGCGGTCAGCGCTCGTCGTTGGGGGCAATCGTAGGGGTTTCGCTGAGTCGAGCCGACTCGTCCAGGATGTCGGCGCCCTTTTCACGCAACGCTGCGATGTGCTGACGCCCATGGTGGGCGCAGAACAGCAGCTCCCCACCCACAGGCAGGGTCGCGCGAATGTAGGCCTGGGCACCGCAGCGGTCGCAGCGGTCGAGGGCCGTCAGCGGCTTAACGGGGGCGAGAGCTCCAGTCACGTATCGCCTTTCGGGTCACCCCCGCCGAAGCGAGGATCTGGCGTCAGTCACTTGGAACAACATCTAACCGGACCTGGACGTTCCCAACCGCCCCCTCTCTACGCCCAGAGCAGAATGTGTCCCCAAGTAATGAGGATCAGCCGGTTGGTAACGGCAAACGTGACGCCATGGCAAGCTTGTACGCGCGCGTAGGGGAAGAACGGTAGGCTACGCACACGTGTTCGATGCCTAGACCAGGGGAGCTGGAGTGACGCTTGTGGAGGCGGGTTACACGGCTCGTCACCTCTCGGTGCTTGAGGGCCTGGAGGCCGTGCGGAAACGCCCGGGCATGTACATCGGGTCCACCGACAGTCGCGGGCTCATGCACTGCCTCTGGGAGATCGTGGACAACGGCGTCGACGAGGCGCTGGCCGGTCACTGCGACCGGATCGAGGTGGAGCTCTACCCGGACGGATCCATCGAGGTCCGCGACAACGGCCGGGGTATCCCGGTGGACGTCCATCCCAAGACCGGCCTGACCGGGGTGGAGCTCGTCTACACCAAGCTGCACGCGGGCGGGAAGTTCGGCGGCGGCTCCTACGGCGCCTCCGGCGGCCTGCACGGCGTCGGCGCCTCCGTGGTCAACGCGCTGTCCTCGCGCCTGGACGTGGAGGTCGACCACGGCGGGGTGGTGCACGAGATCAGCTTCCGCCGCGGCGTCACCGGCGTCTTCGACGGCGAGGGGCCGACGGCCAAGTTCAAGAAGAAGTCCGGCCTGCGCCTGGGCGCCAAGCTCCCCAAGAACGTCACCGGCACCCGCGTGCGCTTCTGGGCCGACAAGCAGATCTTCCTGCCCGACGCCGAGGTCTCGCTCGACGAGATCCACGTGCGCCTGCGGCAGACCGCGTTCCTGGTGCCCGGCCTGACCCTGGCCGTGATCGACAGCAGGCACGAGGAGCGCACCGAGGAGGAGTTCCGCTTCGAGGGCGGCATCTCCGAGTTCGCCGAGTTCCTGGCCCGCGACGAGCCCGTCTGCGACGTGCTGCGCCTGCAGGGCGTCGGCCACTTCCACGAGACCGTGCCGGTCCTCGACGACCAGGGCCACATGACCCCCACCGAGGTGCAGCGCGAGCTCAGCGTCGACGTGGCGATCCGCTGGGGCAAGGGCTACGAGTCCACGGTCCGCTCGTTCGTGAACGTGATCGCCACGCCCAAGGGCGGCACGCACCTGACCGGGTTCGAGCGCGGCCTCGTCCGCACGATCAACGAGCTGCTGCGCGAGACCCGTCTGCTGAAGAACGGCGACGACCCCGTCACCAAGGACGACATCTCCGAGGGCCTGACCGGCGTGGTCACGGTCAGGGTGCCGGAGCCGCAGTTCGAGGGGCAGACCAAGGAGGTGCTCGGCACCTCCGCGGCCACCCGCATCGTCTCCCACGTGGTCTCGCGTGAGCTCAAGGAGCTGTTCACGAACCCGCCGCGCGGCTACAAGCAGCCGCTGCGGGCCGTGCTGGAGAAGATCGTGGCCGCGGCGAAGGCCCGCATCGCGGCCCGCGAGCACCGCGACAACCAGCGCCGCAAGAGCGCCCTGGAGAGCTCCGCGCTGCCCGCGAAGCTGGTCGACTGCCGCAGCGACGACATCGACCGCAGCGAGCTGTTCATCGTCGAGGGCGACTCCGCCCTGGGCACGGCGAAGCTGGCCCGCGACTCGGAGTTCCAGGCGCTGCTGCCCATCCGGGGCAAGATCCTCAACGTCCAGAAGGCGTCCGTGAGCGACATGCTCAAGAACGCCGAGTGCGCCGCGATCATCCAGGTCGTCGGGGCCGGCTCCGGGCGTTCGTTCGACATCGAGGCCGCCCGCTACGGCAAGGTCATCCTCATGGCCGACGCCGACGTCGACGGTGCCCACATCCGCTGCCTGCTGCTGACCCTCTTCCACCGCTACATGCGGCCGATGGTGGAGGCCGGGCGGGTGTTCGCCGCGGTGCCGCCGCTGCACCGCATCGAGCTGACCAACCCCGGGCGGGGCAAGGACAAGTACATCTACTGCTACTCCGACGCCGAGCTGCAGAAGGTGCTGCGCGACCTGGAGCGGCGGGGCAAGCGGTGGAAGGACCCGGTGCAGCGTTACAAGGGTCTGGGCGAGATGGACGCCGACCAGCTCGCGGAGACCACGATGGACCCGCGCCACCGGATCCTGCGGCGGGTGCGGATCGAGGACGCCGAAGGGGCCGAGGGGATCTTCAACCTGCTGATGGGGAGTGAGGTCGCGCCGCGGCGGGAGTTCATCGTCAGCAGCGCGGCCGAGGTGGACCGCGACCACATCGACGCTTGAGCAGGTCGACCGCCTGAGCGGGCGGGACCGCGTGACCGTCTGAGCGGGCTGGTGCCTGAGCGGGCGGGACCGCGTGACCGTCTGAGCGGGCTGGTGCCTGAGCGGGCGGGACCGCGTGACCGCCTGGCCGGCCATCTCCGCTGACCGGGCGGTTGCGGGGCGAACGCCTGCGGGTCGCATCTCCGTGCGGCCCGGTGGTCGCGCTTCCGGGTGGCCCAGAGGGCGTGGCGGGAGGCGGGCCCAGGCTGCAGGGGCTCAGGGTACTGGGGTCGCGGTGGCCCGGGTGTCACAAGGGCGTTCTGGGGTCTCTGCGGGGCTGTGGGGCCTCGTGGAGGCTCGTGCGCGCCTCCTGCCCCTCAGTGCACGTCCCGGCCCTTCTCGTACGGGCTGGGGCCTCTGAGGGGCGTCGCAGGCGGTTCGGGGGTCGGGCTTGGGTCAGTGGTCGGACGGGGTGAGCCGGCCCGTGTGGACGTCGTAGATCGCCCCGCCCACCGGCATGCCCGACGGCAGGAACGGGAACGTCCTGATCCTGGTCAGGTCGTGCTTGAGCGCCTCGTTCTGGTCGGGCACCGTGTGGAACTCCAGGCTGCGCGTGTCGATCCCGCGCTCGCTCGCCATGGCGTGCACGTCCGCGTCCGTCACCTTCGCCATCCCGCAGTCCGTGTGCGGCATGACCAGCACCCGCTCCACCCCGAGCAGCACGACGGCCAGGACGAGCGTGCGCAGCACGTCGTCGGTCACGCGCGCACCGGCGTTGCGCAGGATCTTGGCGTCGCCGGGGTTCAGGCCGAGCAGGCCCAGGGGGTCGATGCGGGAATCCATGCAGGTCACCACGGCGAGGCCGCGTGCTGCCCGGCCCGTGAGGCCGGAGTTGCCGAAGGTCTCGGCGAACTTCGTGTTGCCGGCATACAGGTCGTCGAACGCACTCATGTCACAAATAATCTCTCATGCCTCAAGCCTCGCGATGGCGGGGTGGCGACAGGCTGGAGTTGGCAAACCTCCCACGAAAACCGTTCACCTTGAGTGATGATGTCGTAGCCGTACGTACGTTATCCAAGAAGGTTTGTCGTGAGTAGGTCAGAATCGCTCGCCGTGTACCTCCGCGCCCAGGCGCGGCGCCGCCTCGATCGGGTGGAGACCAGGGATGACGGCCGCAACGCCAGGTGTGCCCTCGCCCTTCTCGATGCCGCCGCCTATGCGGGCAGCCTTCCCGACGACGATCCGCTCATCCTCATGCTGGATCAGGCGGGCTGCTTCGGGCCGCTGGGGTGTGAGGGGTTCGATCCGGGGGAGGCGGGCAACCAGCTGATCCGGCACTGGGAGGGTGGTGAGCCGCACGAGCTGCTGCTCGCCCTGCCCGCCGCCATCGCCGCCGCCAGCACCTAGCCTCCCGCTGCCCGCTGCCGTCGGTCGCCCGCTGCCCGCCGCCTGCTGTCGGTCGTCTGCCGCCGCCGGTCGCCTGCTGCCGCCGACGCCCGCCGTCGGTCGCGGGTCGCAGGTTGCCCGTCCGGGTGCCCGGTCTCCGGTCTGCAACCCGTGGTCGTCAGGCCGCGATGACGGGGCGCGGTGACGGGCCGCGGTGACCGGGTGCGGTGACCGGGTGCGGTGACCGGGTGCGGTGTTGGGCCGCAGTGTCGTGGTGCGGTGACGGGGTGCGGTGTTGGGCCGCAGTGTCGTGGTGCGGTGACGGGGTGCGGTGTTGGGCCGCAGTGTCGTGGTGCGGTGTCGGGGTGCGCGGCGGGGTCAGGGTTTGCGGCCGACGCCGACGTACCACCACTCGCCGCCCGCGAGCTGCGTCTCCCACGCCTCGTCAGGCCGCCAGTCGCCCACGTGCGTCACCCCGGGCTCCAGCACGTCGAAGCCCTCGAACATGCGGCTGACCGCCTCGTGGCCGCGGTGGATCAGGGGCGCGTCCGCCTCGTCGTACACCTCCCGCGCCGCCTTGCCCACCTCGGGATGGGCGTCGTCGGTGAGGTGGGAGAGGATGAGCGCGCTCCCGGGCGCCAGCCGCTCGCGGAAGGCGGCCACGACCCCCCACGGGTCCTCGGCGTCGGTCAGGCAGTGCAGCACGCCGAGGAACACCACGCCCACCGGCCGGTTGAAGTCGATGAGCTTGGCGGTCTCCGGGGCGTCGAGAATGGTGGCGGGCTCGCGGACGTCGGCGTGCACGATCGTGATGTTCGAGTCGGTGCCCGCCAGCAGGGCGCGGGCGTGGACGATCACCACGGGGTCGTAGTCGACGTAGACGACGTGCGCGTCCGGGTGGATCTCGCGGGCGACCTCGTGCACGTTGTTCTGGTTGGGCAGGCCGGTGCCGAGGTCGATGAACTGGTCGATGCCCAGGCCGGCCACCTGGCGTACGGCCCTGCCCAGGAACCGCCGGTTGGCCAGGCAGATCTCCCGGCTGGGCCCCAGCGCCATGATCTTCTCGGCGGCCGCGCGGTCGGCCGCGAAGTTGTCCTTGCCGCCGAGATAGTAGTCGTACATGCGCGCGGCGTTGGGGATGTGGGGGTTGATGCCCTTCGGTACGCGCGGGGGGTTGGTCATCTGCGCCCTTCGAACTCCGCGAAACGAATGGAACAGATCGTAACGCGCTCGTGACAAGTTTGTGGATCTTTCCTGTCAAACCATCCGATGTCTGAGTCGATGATCAAGGCTCACCGCCCCCAGGATCAGCAGTCCCTCGACGATCGGGCGGTAGGTGGTGTTCCAGCCGAGCAGGTTGAAGCCGTTCCCGATGAGGGTCAGGATCAGCACGCCCACCAGGCCGCGCCAGATCGCGCCCTGCCCGCCGAGGATGCTCGTCCCGCCGATCACGGCCGCCGCGATGGCCGTCAGCTCCAGCAGCGTCCCCATGTCCGACTGCGCCGAGCCTCCCCGGGCGGCCAGCACCAGCCCGGCCAGGGCGGCGCAGACGCCGCTGATCGCGAAGACGCCCACGCGGACCGACGGCACGCCGATCCCGGACAGCCAGGCCGCCGTGGGGTTCCCGCCGACCGCGTAGACCCGGCGGCCGAACGTGGTGCCCGACAGCAGCACCGACGTGACGACGGCCACCGCGACCAGCAGCAGCGAGGCCGCGGTGACGCCGCCCAGCACGGTCGGCCAGCTCAGCGACTGGAACGCCGCCAGCCGGGACGGCCCCGGGTAGACGATCGCGCCGCCCGTGACGACCAGCGCCAGGCCCCGGTGCACCAGGCCGAGCGCCAGCGTGACGATGAACGAGTGCACCCGCGACAGCACCACGACCACGCCGTTGACCGTGCCGAGCAGGGCCCCGGTCGCGACCGCCGCCGCGTAACCGGCGGGCACGCCGGCCTGCTCGGTGACGACCACGGCGACGATCGCGCTCACGGCGAGCACCGCGCCGGCCGACAGGTCGAACACGCCGCAGATCACGCACAGCGTCATGCCGCACGCCAGCAGCCCCACCACGACGGCCTGGTCGAGGAGGTTGACGAGGTTCCCCGGCGTCAGGAACGTGTCCGTGGCCAGCGAGAGCAGCACCACCAGGGCCGCGACCCCGGCGAGGATGCCGTGGTCGCGGGTCATTCGTCGTATTCGCCGCTCACCTGGGCCAGCGCGTCCTTGGTGCCCATGCTCGTCCCGGGCGCGACGTCGGTCATCACGTTCGTGGCGGGCACGCTGCCGCCCCGCGCCTTGGCCAGGCCCAGCTCCGCGGCCCTGGCGCCGAGGGTCTTGACGGGCAGGTAGTACGCGCCGAACCAGCGGCCCTCCCTCACCGCCTCGACGGTCTGGCGGGACGCGCCGTTGGCCACGTACAGGATGTCCTTGCCCCCGGCCACGGCCTCGGCGCCGAGCACGGCCTGCGAGGAGCCGATGACCACGTCGATGCCGGGGTCCTTCTGCAGGATGTCCTGCATGGCCTTGCGCCCGCTCTCCTGCGTGTAGCCGCCCTCGGCCCGTGCCTTGACCCGGACGCCCTGTGCGGCCTCCAGCACGCTCACGGCCGCCTGGGTGCGGGCGTTGTCCAGGGGCAGCGCCTTCAGACCCTCCAGGTAGGCGACCTCGCAGGGGTTCAGCTTCCTGCTCTGGCAGGCCTGGATCGCCAGCCTGCCGAGGCCCTCGCCGTTCAGCGTGGGCACGTCGATCAGCGTGATCGTGCCGTCCACCTGCGGCTCGGCGGTATCGTACCGGGTGCCGACGGGCGTGAACTGCACGACGACCGTGATGCCCGCCCGCACGGCGGACTGGATCGCCGGCACCACGGCCGCCCCGTCGTTGGCCTGCACGACGAACACGTCGAACCGCTTGGCCGTCACCGCGTCCTGGAGCTGCTGCACCTGGGCCTGGGCGTCGAAGTTCGGGTCGAGGAACTCGGCCGTGGCGCCGTTGGCCCTGGCGTACTCCTCGACCCCGGCGAACGTGGCCGCGGAGAAGGAGTTCGCCTTGGCGAAGCCGAAGAAGCCGATCCGGCTCGCCCCGCCGGACGGGGTGGCGCCGCCCCCGCCGCCGCCCGGCTGCTCGGCGGGGTTCACACAACCGGCGGCGAGCAGGGCCACCAGGGCCAGTACGGGTAAGGCAGTCCGTGGTGCGACCATCGCGGGTCTCCATTCGCGTCGTCGGTGACTCGCCCGGGACTGCTGGTGATCATAGAGCGACGGAGCGACAGGAGACCAGGAAGATCACCCAGGTTCGTTGCCCGGCTTCCACTTGATGCCGCACCCTAGCGACGGATTCTGCTGCTCGGGCACCGGCCCGCCGTCGAGGAGGGCGTCGATCGCCGGCCGCAGGGATGCCCCGGTCACCGGCACGTCGTTGCCCGGCCGTGCCCCGTCGAACTCGCCCCGGTAGACGAGCCGGAGCTGGGAGTCGTACAGGAAGAAATCGGGGGTGCAGGCCGCGCGGTAGGCCTTGGCGACGTCCTGGGTGTCGTCCAGCAGGTACGGGAACGTGAACCCGGCCCGGGCGGCCTGCTCCGCGAGGTGTGTGGGGTCGTCGTCGGGGTAGTTCACGCTGTCGTTGCTGCAGATGGCCACGATCGACAACCTCGCCCCGTAGTCCCTCGCCAGGGCGCCGAGGCCGGCTTCGATGTGCCGCACGTAAGGACAGTGGTTGGAGAGGAAGACCACGAGAGTGGCGGGAGAGTCCTTGAGATCTTCAAGCGATACGCTGCCGCCGTCGATGGCGGTCAGGTCGAACGCGGGCGCGGGAGTGCCGAGCGGAACCATGAACGAGTTGGCAGCCATGGCACTCATTGTCTCGTGAAAGGAGCCGATAGGCATGGGCGGCATCGCCGAGTTCAGAACCGTCGTGCTTGACTGCCCCGACCCCCAGGCCCTGGCCGGGTTCTACGCCCAGCTCCTGGGCTGGCCGGTCACCTCGGTCGAGGACGACTGGGTGGTGGTCAGCGACGGCGGCTCACCCAAGCGGCTGGCCTTCCAGCTCGCTCCCGACTACCAGCCGCCCGTGTGGCCGAGCAGCGACCGGCCGCAGCAGTTCCACCTCGACGTCACGGTCACGGACATGGACGAGGCCGAGCGGCAGGTGCTCAAGATCGGCGCCACCAAGCACGAGCACCAGCCCAGCGAGGACGACAGCTTCCGGGTGTTCCTCGACCCGGCGGGGCATCCGTTCTGCCTCTGCCGGGACGTGTAGGGCTCCCGCTGCGGCGGCCCGGGCCGGGCGATAGGGGACTGCTCCCGGGCGGGCCGCCGCAACGGGTCACGCCGTCGCGGCGGCCACTCGTCCGGAGTCCTGGGCCTCGCCTACTCGCCCGGGGAGTCCATCGCGGCGGCTACTCGTCCGGGGAGTCGTCGGCCGCCCGGGCCTCGCCGCCGCTGCCCGAGGGCTCGGGGCCTGAGCCGAGGGCGCCGCCGACCGCGCCGATCGTGTGCGTGAGCCGCACGCCGGAGCCGTCCCTGCGGCCGACCTCGTCCGGCAGCGGCACCGGCTTGCCCACCGCCGAGACGGCCTTGGCGGGTGCCGGGCCGGCCCAGGCCAGCAGCAGCTCGTCCTCGCCCTTCAGGAACCGCTGGGCCCGCACGCCACCGGTCGCGCGCCCCTTGGCGGGGAACTCGGCGTAGTCGGACAGCTTGCCGCCGCCCACCTGCGTGCCGGGCAGCGCCGTGGAGGAGCCGGCGACGGTGACCACCTGCGCGGGACGCTCGGGATCGACCACGCCGAACCAGATCACCCTGGCCCCGTCGTCGAGCCGGATGCCGGCCATGCCGCCCGCCGGGCGCCCCTGGGGCCGCACGAGCGAGGCGGAGTAGCGCAGGAGCTGCGCGTCGGAGGAGATGAACACCAGGTCGTGGGACTCGGACTCCAGCTCGGCCGCGCCCACCACGGTGTCGCCGTCCTTCAACGTGATCACTTCGAAGTCGTCGCGGTTGGCCGGATAGTCGGGCACCACCCGCTTGACCACGCCCTGGGCCGTGCCCAGCGCCAGCCCCGGCCCGTCGGGATCGAGGGAGCCGAGGCCGACCACCTTCTCGTCGGGCTGCAGCGACACGTACTCGGAGACCGGGTGCCCGCCCGACAACGACGGCGGGTTGGCCGACGGCGGCAGCGTGGGCAGGTCGACGACCTGCACCCGGATCAGCCGGCCGTGGGAGGTGATCACGCCGACCTCGCCGCGCACGGACGTCCGCACCACGCTGAGCAGCACGTCGTGTGCGGCGCGCTCGCCCTCGCCGGGCAGCGGCGTGGCGTCGGGGGTGCGGGCCAGCAGGCCGGTCGAGGAGAGCATGGCCAGGCACGGGTCGTCGGCCACCTGGAGGTCCACCACGGGCGTGCGGGTGACGCCGGGCGCCTCCAGCAGGACCGTGCGGCGCGGCGTGCCGTACTTCTTGGCCACGTCGGCCAGCTCGCCCGAGACCACCTGGCGGAGCTTGGCCTCGGAGGAGAGGATCTCGGTGAGCTTGGCGATCTCGTCGCTCAGCGTCTCCTTCTCGCGGTCGAGCTCCAGCTTGTCGTAGCGGGTCAGGCGGCGCAGCGGCGTGTCGAGGATGTAGGCGGCCTGGATGTCGGTCAGGTCGAAGACCTCCATCAGGCGGGTGCGCGCCTGAGCCGAGTCGTCGGAGGACCGGATGACCTGGATGACCTCGTCGATGTTGAGCAGCGCGATGATCAGGCCGTCGACCAGGTGCAGCCGCTCCTCGCGCTTGCGCCGCCTGAACTCCGACCTGCGGCGCACGACCTCCAGCCGGTGGTCGACGTAGACCTGCAGCATCTCGCGCAGCCCGAGGGTGCGCGGCTCGCCGTCGACCAGGGCGACGTTGTTGATGCCGAAGGTCTCCTCCATCGGCGTCAGCCGGTAGAGCTCCTCCAGCACGGCCTCGGGGATGAAGCCGTTCTTGATCTCGATGACCAGCCGCAGGCCCTTGTGCCGGTCGGTGAGGTCCTTCAGGTCGGCGATGCCCTGGAGCCGCTTGCTGGTCACCAGCTCCTTGATCTTGGTGACCACGCGCTCGGGGCCCACGTTGTACGGCAGCTCGGTGACGATGATGCCCTTGCGCCGCGGCGTGATCTGCTCGACCGTGCACTTGGCCCGCATGCGGAACGTGCCGCGCCCCGTCTCGTACGCGTCGCGCACGCCCTGCAGCCCGATGATCGAGCCGCCGGTCGGCAGGTCGGGCCCCGGCACGTACTTCATCAGCTCGTCGAGCGTCGCGTCGGGCTTCTTGATCAGGTGGCGGGCGGCGGCCACGACCTCGACGAGGTTGTGCGGCGCCATGTTGGTGGCCATGCCGACCGCGATGCCGCTGGTGCCGTTGACCAGGAGGTTGGGGAACGCCGACGGCATGACCGTGGGCTCGGTCTCCTGGCCGTCGTAGTTGGGCTTGAAGTCGACGGTGTCCTCGTCGAGCGACTCGACCATGAGCATGGCCGCCGGGGCCAGCCTGGCCTCGGTGTACCGCATGGCGGCGGGCAGGTCGTCGGGCGAGCCGAAGTTGCCGTGGCCGTCGACCAGCGGCAGCCGCATGGAGAACGGCTGCGCCAGGCGGACCAGCGCGTCGTAGATGGCGCTGTCGCCGTGGGGGTGGAGCTTGCCCATGACGTCGCCCACGACCCGGGACGACTTGACGTGCCCGCGGTCGGGGCGCAGGCCCATCTCGCTCATCGAGTACAGGATGCGCCGCTGCACGGGCTTGAGGCCGTCGCGCGCGTCGGGCAGGGCGCGCTGATAGATCACTGAGTACGCGTACTCGAGGTAGCTCGCGCGCATCTCGGCGGAGACGTCGATGTCGACGATCCGCTCCTCGAAGTCCTCAGGCGGGGGTGCAGTCGTGCGTCGGGCCATCTTGTGCTGCGCGGCTGCCTCGGCCGTCGCGCCGAGGGGAAGCGCATCCTCCTTCTGTTCTCGTGCTGTAACCGTAGCCGTCAGCCCGCTGAGAAGCGTCAGATCGGCGTGCGAGGCGTCGACGTAACCTGCCCCCGTCGCGGGGAATCCGACGTGTGTGCCCCTGGAGATGATGGCACGAGCCGGGTCTTGCGTGGCATATCCAGGGCGACGCTCACGCCACGGTAACGATCTTTCCGCATGTGGTCGACAGGTGCGATGAGAACGTCTGCTCCGGCATCCTACTCGATTTATCGCAGATGTGTTCGAGCAACGGGCAGGTCGCGTTACCGCGTCTTGACCAAGCAATTGCTTGGGTCGTACGTTCTGTCCGAGGGTTCCCCACCTGTTCACCGGAGGCGTCATGATCGAGTTCCATCCCGTGACCAAGCACATCGGCGCCGAGGTCACCGGGGTCGATCTGCGCAAGCCGCTGTCGCAGGAAGAGGTCGCGACCCTGCGGGCAGGGTGGCTCAAGCACCTCGTGCTGTTCTTCCGCGACCAGCCCATCGACGACGAGCAGCACCTGCAGTTCGCCCTGAACTTCGGCACGCTCAACCACCCCGCCTTCAAGAAGGACTCCACCAGCCCCATCCACGTTCTCGACCAGACCTCGCCCAAGGGGGAGGGCGGCGACGAGTGGCACAGCGACAACACCTTCGAGCCGACACCGCCCATGGGATCGCTGCTGCGCTGCGTGCAACTGCCCAGCGTCGGCGGGGACACGTGCTGGGCGAACACGTACCTGGCCTACGAGACGCTGTCGAAGCCGATCCAGCGGCTGTGCGACGAGCTGACGGCCGTGCACGACATCACGATGTCGATGAAGAAGGCCATCTCCAAGGGGCACCCGTTCGACCTGGCGGAGATCCAGGCGAAGTGGCCGCCGATCGAGCGGCCCGTGGTGCGCGTGCACGCCGAGACCGGCCGCAAGGCGCTGTTCGTCAACCGGGCCTCCACGACGCGGCTGGTCGGGCTGAGCGACCGGGAGAACGAGGCGCTGCTGCCGTTCCTGATCGACCACATCCGCTCTCCGGAGTTCCAGCTCCGCCTGCGGTGGCGCCCCGGCACGCTCGCCTTCTGGGACAACCGCCCGACGCAGCACTACGCCGTCGCCGATTACACCGAGCGCCGACGGATGCACCGCGTCACGATCAATGCCTTCCCTGAGCATGCGGATCAATGATTTTTTCGTTACGGCAGAGCCGACGTCACCGCCACCCGCCGCACATGGCTGAGGGCCTCCAGGAAAACGGCCGCTGAACCCGCACATGGCCGGGCGCCGTTACGTGCGCATTCTTGACCGTCTACGTGGTTCAAGGGCCCCGTGGCCTCGCTCACCACGCCGACGGCCGGCGCCTCGCCACGCCGACGGGCGGCACCTTGCCACGCCTACGGTCCACGTTGCGCGCGTCGCGGCGGCCCGCCGGGGAGCCGGAGGAGCGTTTCCCTGGACAGAGGCCGGCCACGTGCGGTGGGTGGCGGTGCCGCTGGCTTTGCCGTAACGGATGGGGCATATATCGGCGGGGTTGGCTGTGCCGTAAAGGATGGGGGCATTTTCGGGAGGCGCGTCTGGTAACAAGGGGAGCATGATTGATGCCCCCGATGCCGCGATGCTGCGGGAAGAGGCGGAAGAGCGCCTTCAGGCGCTCGCCGGCGACCACGCCCGCCTCCGTGACGACCAGTGGGCCGCCATCGAGGCGCTCGTGCTCGACCGGCGCAGGGTGCTGGTCGTGCAGCGCACCGGATGGGGCAAGTCGGCCGTCTACTTCGTGGCCACCGCCCTGCTGCGCGAGCTCGGCGAGGGCCCCACCGTCATCGTCTCGCCGCTGCTCGCGCTCATGCGCAACCAGATCGCCGCCGCCGAGCGCGCGGGCATCAGGGCCGTCACGATCAACTCCGCGAACCCCGAGGCGTGGGAGGAGATCTACGGCCAGGTCGCCGAGGGCATGGTGGACGTGCTGCTGGTCAGCCCCGAGCGGCTGAACAACCCCGACTTCCGCGACAACGTGCTGCCCGAGCTGGCCGAGAGCGCCGGGCTCGTGGTGGTCGACGAGGCCCACTGCATCTCCGACTGGGGCCACGACTTCAGGCCCGACTACCGCAGGCTGTCCACGCTGTTCGCGGACCTGCCGCCGGGCATCCCCGTGCTGGCCACCACCGCCACCGCCAACGCGCGCGTCACCCGCGACGTGGCCGAGCAGCTGCGCCTGCCGCCCGAGCTGCGGCCCGAGGGCGACGACACGCTCGTCCTGCGCGGGCCGCTGGAGCGGGAGAGCCTGCACCTGAGCGTCGTCCGGCTGCCCAGCGCCGAGCAGCGCCTGGCCTGGCTCGCCCAGACCCTGCGCGAGCTGCCCGGCTCCGGCATCGTCTACACCCTCACCGTGGCCGCCGCCCACGAGATCGCCGGCTACCTGCGCGAGCAGGGGCTGGAGGTGGCCGCCTACTCCGGGCAGACCGAGCCGGCCGAGCGGCTGGCCGCCGAGGAGGCGCTGCTCAACAACAAGATCAAGGCGCTGGTGGCGACGAGCGCGCTCGGCATGGGGTTCGACAAGCCCGATCTGGGGTTCGTGGTGCACGTCGGGGCGCCGCAGTCGCCGGTCGCCTACTACCAGCAGGTCGGACGGGCCGGCCGCGGGGTCGAGCGGGCCGAGGTCATCCTGCTGCCCGGCACCGAGGACCGCGACATCTGGGCGTACTTCGCCTCGCTGGCCTTCCCGCCCGAGCCCGTCGTCCGCGCCACCCTCCAGACGCTGGAGGAGCGGGGCCTCATGTCCACCCCGGCCCTGGAGACGGCCGTCGACCTGAGCCGCAGCCGGCTGGAGATGATGCTCAAGGTCCTCGACGTGGACGGCGCCGTCCGCCGCGTCAAGGGCGGCTGGGAGGCCACCGGGGAGCCGTGGGAGTACGACACCGAGCGCTACCAGCGCATCGCCGCCGAGCGCCGGGCCGAGCAGGAGGCCATGCTCGCCTACCTCACCACGACCGAGTGCCGCGAGCAGTTCCTGCGCAGGCACCTCGACGACGACGCCGCCACGCCCTGCGGCCGCTGCGACAACTGCACCGGGCGGCACCGCTCGCCGGAGATCGGCGCGCAGGCCGTAGAGACCGCCCGCGAGCGGCTGAGCAGGCCGGGCGTCGAGATCGAGGCCCGCAGGCAGTGGCCGACGGGCATGCCCGACCTGTCCGGGCGGATCAAGCCCGAACTGGGCGCCGAGCCCGGCAGGGCGCTCGGGCGGCTGACCGACATCGGGTGGGGGAACCGGCTCCGGGAGCTGTTCGCGGGGGAGGACGCGCCGGTGCCGGACGACATGTTCGCGGCCGTGATCAAGGTGCTGGCCGCCTGGGACTGGCGCGAGCGGCCCGTCGCCGTGGTGAACGTGCCGTCGGTGTCGCGGCCGCTGCTGGTGCGCGGGTTCGCCGAGCGGCTGGCCCAGGTGGGGCGGCTGACGTATCTGGGCGAGCTGGGCTACCGGGCAGGTACGCCGGGCAAGCAGTTCAACAGCGCCAAGCGGGTGCAGGCGATCAGGGGCACCCTGGCCATGCCCAAGGAGCTGGGCGCGGCGATCGCCCAGTGCGGCGGGCCGGTGCTGCTGGTGGACGATCGCGTGGACACCGGGTGGACGATGACGCTCGCCGCCGCCCAGGTCCGCCACGCGGGCGCGCCGGCGGTACTTCCGCTGGCGCTGGCGGTCACGAGCTGACGGTCTCCTGGCGGTCGTCGGGCGGTCGTCGGGCGGTCCTCAGCCGGTTTCCGGGCGGTGCTCGGGCGGTCCCTGGATGGTCCTCGGGCGGTCAGGAGGCGGTGGCGGCCACGCCCATGGTCGCCAGGTCGTAGTCGCCGAACACCGGGCTGACGTGCAGGTTCGTGGCCGTGGTGCCGCGCAGCAGCAACGTGCGGCGCCACGTCGTCGGAACCAGCACCGCCTCCTCGGCCACCCGCTGCTCCGCCTGCCTCCACAGCCCGGCCCTGGTCTCCGGGTCGGGCTCCGCGGCCGCCTTGTCCAGCAGCTCGTCCACGGCGGGCAGGCGCACGGTGAGGTTGACCGAAGGCTCGTCCTCCACCAGCTCCCTGCTGTCCACCAGGCCGGGCAGGTAGGTGTAGGTGTCGGGCCAGTCGGGGGCCCAGGCCTTGGCGATGAGCCCGACGCCGTTCTTCTTCAGGTTCGCCGGCACACCCCCGAACTTCTGGTGGAACTTCTCCACCGGCGCGTGGTCCAGCGTGACCTTGATCCCGACCTTGGCCAGGCTGTCCCGCACGGCCTCCGCGGCCTCCTTCTCGCCGGGAAGCTCGCGGTAGATGTACGTGGTTTCGAAGCCGTCCGGACGGCCGCACCGCGTCAGGGCCTCGCGCGCGCCGGCCTGGTCACCGGCGGGCGACAGATCGGGGTCACGGTAGTGCTCGCCCGGCAGGTCCGGCGGCACCAGGGACGTGGGCACCTGCTCCGGCACCGCGCGGGAGGCCGAGGACACGGCCTCCAGTTCGAGCGCGCGGACCACGGCGCGGCGGCACTCCAGCTTGTCGAGCGGCGGCACCTGCGGGTTGATCGCCAGGGTGCGGACGGAGGTCACGGGTGCGTCCGCGCGGGCCTTGAGCGCCGGGTCGGCGAGGATCCGCGCGTACGCGTCGTCCGGCAGGAACCCGCCCATCTCGGTGTCGCCCGCCTCCAGCAGGCCGGTCACCTGGTCGGCCTCCATGCCGAAGGTGAGCACGACGCGGTCGGGGAGCGCCGTGCGGTTGGGGTCGGTGGCCGGGTCCCAGTGCGGGTTGCGGACCAGCGCGACGTAGTCCTCCCTGGTGCTCTCGATCTGGTACGGCCCCGAGGACACCACGGCCGACTTGTAGTTCTCGCGCGTGTCGCGCGCCTTCGGCACCGGGATGCTCTCCGGCATCTGGACGACGTGGTCGAACGTGGCCAGCGGCTTGCGCAGGTGGAAGACGATCGTCCGGTCGTCCGGGGTCTCGATCGCCCGGTCGGTGTCGGCGTCCGGGGACTTGTACGGGCCCTCGTAGCCGCTGGGGAGGTCGAGCAGGGTGTCGAAGAACATCCCGCCCTGGAGGAAGCGCGGGTCCATGCTGCGCAGCACCGCGTACTTCAGGTCCCGCGAGGTGATCTGCGTGCCGTCCTGAAATTTCACGCCTTGTCGGAGTTTGTAGGTCCAGGTCTTGCCGCCGTTGCTCGACTGGCCGAGGCTCTCCGCCAGGTCGGGGACGATCTCCGTACCCGCTGGGCCCGGGGCGGGCTTGAACATCGTCAGCGAGCGGCCGTAGAGGCGGACCATGTTCCGCGAGTACGTCGAGAACATGTCCGCCGGGTCGGTGGATTCCAGCAGGTGCTGGGAGGACACGCGTACCGTGCCGCCCTTCTCGCGGGACGGGCGTACGACGGCGGTGAGCGCGCTGCCGAAACCGGCGGCCGGGCTCGTCGCGGGGTTCGTCGCGGGGTTCTTGGCGAGGTTCGCCGTGGGGGTCGGCGTCGGGCTCCCGGAATCGTTCAGCCGCACGACCACCCAGGCCGCGAGCCCCACGACCAGCGCCGTCGCCGCCGCACCCACCGCTACGAGCACCCTCCGCCCACCCCTCGCAGGCGCCGGCTCCCACCGAGCCCCCGGTACGGCTCCCGGGGAAGGCGAGGATCCCGCCGGCTCCCACCGGCCACCTGACGCCGCTCCCGGCGATTCCCACTGAGCCCCCGGCACCGCTCCCGGCGCAGGCGAGGGCCCCGGCGAGTCCCAGCCGCCAACCCCCGGCCCGCTCACGCCGCCGCCGCCCGGCACGGGAGCCGCCGGGCCGCCCTGCGGGGGCCACGGCGGCACGTTCGCCGGCCCCGAGGAGCGGATGAGCTCCTGCAGCAACCGGTCGGCCGGAGGCCGCTGACGCGGGTCCTTGGACAGGGCGGCCCGCAACAACGGCTTGAGAGACCCGGGCACCCCCGATAAGTCAGGCTCCTCGTTCATGATCCGATGCATCACCACCGGCAACGCCCCGAACCCGAACGGCCCCCGCCCCGTAGCCGCGAACACCATGGTCCCGGCCCACGCGAACACGTCACTGGCAGGCACCGGCTCCCCCAGGAACTGCTCGGGCGCCATGAACGCCGGCGTCCCCACCACACTGGTGCTCACGCTCTGGCTCACGTCCAGCGCCCGCGCGACCCCGAAGTCGATCACCCGCGGCCCGCCCGGCCCGAGCAGCACGTTGCCCGGCTTGAAGTCCCGGTGGATCACCCCGGCCCGGTGGATGGCGGCCAGCGCGGTGGCGGTGGCCACGGCCAGCCGCACCAGCGCCGTCGCCCGCAGGGGCCCCTCGTTGCTCACCTGCTGCTGCAGGGAGGGCCCGTCGACGTACTCGCCGACGATGTACGGCCGCCCATCGGCCTCGCCCACGTCCAGCACCCGCGCCGTGCAGAACTCGGCCACCCGCCGCGCGGAGTCCGCCTCGCGCAGGAACCGCCGTACGGCCCGCTCGTCCTCGGCGAACCTCGTGTGCAGCAGCTTGACGGCGACCTGCTCCCCGGACGGCGACAGCCCCAGGTAGACGCTGCCCTGCCCGCCCTCCCCGAGGAACCCGGTGAGCTCGTAGGAGGCGATGGAGGACGGATCACTCGAACGCAGCGGGCGTACGCCGGCCATCAGGCTCCTCATCCACGCGCAGTCAGGGATCTTCCACCCTAACCCCGGCGAAGAAGCCTAGAACGGCGGCCGCGCACCCAGGTGCATGATCGCCTTGGCCGCCAGCCGGCACCCGGACGACAGCGCCTCGGCCGGCGGCTTGCCCTCCAGCCAGGGAGGCAGGAACCCGGCGCAGAACGCGTCCCCCGCCCCCGTACCGTCGACGATCTTGTCGACCGGGTCGGCGGCCACACGCACCGGATCGGGGCGGCCGTTGCTGAACCAGAGCGCGCCCTCGGCGTTCATCTTGATCACGACCTGCGGGAACCACGCGGTCAGCACCTTGGCGGCGGCCTCGGCGTCGTCGCGGCCGGTCAGCACCTTCGCCTGGTCCACGTTCGCGAACAGCAGCTTGGCGCCGTTGGTCCACTCGAGGAACGGCTCGGCGCCCGTGCGCTCCAGCGGCGCGGACGAGGCGCAGTCGACCGAGATCGACATCCCGGAGCGCCTGGCCATGTCGAGCGCCGCGAGCCCGGCGTCGCGCGAGCCCTCGTTGATCAGCGTGTAGCCCGACAGGTGCAGGTGCGCGCCCTGGGTGAACAGGTCGCGCGGCAGGTCCTCGGGGGACAGCGCGGCGTTCGCGCCGGGGTCGGAGAGCATCGTGCGCTCGCCCTTGTGGGTGACCAGCACCACGCAGGTGCCGGTCGGCCGCTCGGGGTCCATGACGAGCCGGGCGTCGACGCCGTAGCCCATCAGCTCCATGTCGCGGTTGCGCCCCGTGATGTCGGCGCCCCTGCGGCCGATGAAGGCCACCTCGGCACCCTCGACGGCCAGCCAGGAGGAGATGTTCGCCCCTGAGCCACCGCCGTGCATGGTCACGATCGCCGGGGTGTCGCTCGCCCGGGCGAGCGCATAACGGGCGCGAGCGACCGCGTCGGTCATGAGATCGCCCACCACGACGACCCGCGTCATGATGTCACCACCTTGCTGCCTTCAGATCGAGCCTGGCCACGGCGAAACGCCACCGCAAAAGTAACAGCTTCCGGGCTGCTCGTGGGGCGTACCCCTGAGACCGGGCAGGAGTCGATGCACAAGCGTTGCCCAACAGGGCCCCTGGTCTTGGCATATGGGATGCGGGTTTACAGTCGAGACTGTGGAGGCACAATATCCTGCTCACTGGGAGGCCGATGTCGTCCTGGCCGACGGCGGCACCGCGCACGTCCGCCCGATCAGGCCCGCCGACGCCGACCGCCTCCGTTCCTTCTACTCGCGGCTGTCCGACGAGTCGATCTATTTCCGGTTCTTCGGGCCGCGTCCCCGGCTCTCCGACCGCGAGGTCGAGCGGTTCACGAACGTCGACTACGTCAGCCGCGTCGCGCTGATCGCCACCATCGGCGCCGAGATGGTCGCCGTGATCCGCTACGACCGCACCGGCCCCGGCGAGGCCGAGGTCGCCTTCCTCGTCGAGGACGCGCACCAGGGCAGGGGCGTGGCCTCCGTCCTGCTGGAGCACCTGGCGGCCACGGCGCGCGAGCGCGGCATCGAACGGTTCATCGCCGACGTGCTGCCCGCCAACATGCGCATGACCGGGCTGCTGCGGCAGGCCGGCTACACGGCCCAGAGCCAGTTCGAGGACGGCGTCGTCCGCATGACGCTCGACCTCACCCCCACCGACACCTCAACCGAGGTGACGATCGCCCGCGAGCACCGCGCCGAGTCCCGTTCGATCGCCAGGCTCCTCACCCCCGGCTCCGTCGCGGTCATCGGCGCCTCCCGCGAGCCGGGCGGCGTGGGCCAGACCGTGCTGCGCAACCTCCTGGCCGCCGACTTCACCGGCCCCGTCTACCCCGTGCACCGCGAGGTGCGGGCGGTGGCGGGCGTGCGGGCGTACCCGAGCGTGAGCGAGATCGACGGAGACGTCGATCTCGCCGTGGTCGCCGTGCCGGCCGAGGGCGTGCTCGACGTCGTCAAGGAGTGTGCGGAGAAGGGCGTGCACGGCCTGGTCGTGGTCTCCTCCGGCTTCGGCGAGACGGGCGACCAGGGCAGGGCCAGGCAGGACGAGCTGGCCCGCATCGCCCGCTCCTACGGCCTGCGCGTCGTGGGCCCCAACTGCCTCGGCATCGCCAACACCGACCCGGCCGTCAAGCTGAACGCCACCCTGGCCGCCACCGTGCCCGGCAGAGGAAGGGTGGGCTTCTTCAGCCAGTCGGGCGCGCTCGGCACCGCGCTGCTGCAGCGGGTGGCGCAGCGCGGCATGGGCATCTCGTCGTTCGTCTCCGCGGGCAACAGGGCCGACGTCTCGGGCAACGACCTGCTGCAGTACTGGGAGGAGGACGACTCCACCGAGGTCATCCTGCTCTACCTGGAGTCGCTCGGAAACCCGCGCAAGTTCACCCGGCTGGCCAGGCGCATCGCGCGCAGCAAGCCCGTCGTGGTGGTCAAGAGCGGCGGCACCCCCTCCGGGCACTCGGCCGAGGAGCTGGGCCTGCCCGACTCGGCGATCAGCTCCCTGTTCGAGCAGGCGGGCCTGATCAGGGTCGACGACCTCATCCAGCTCTTCGACGTGGGGCAGCTCCTCGCCTACCAGCCGCTGCCCGCCGGACCGAGAGTCGCGCTCGTCACCAACTCCGACGCCCTCGGCCTGCTGGCCGCCCACGCCTGCCGCGCCGTCGGCCTCGAACCGCGCACCCCCGTCAACCTCGGCCCCGCCGCCGGCGCCGCCGACTACGGCCCCGCCCTCGCCGGCGAGCTGGCCTCCCCCGACGTGGACGCGGCCGTCGTCATCTACATGCCGCCCATCCCCGGACACACCGAGGAGGTCGCCGGCGAGCTGCTGAAGGTGTCGAAGGACTCGGGCAAGCCGGTGCTGGCGACGTTCCGCGGGCATCTGGGCATGCACCCGGCCCTGCGCGTGCCCGGCCCGTCGGCGCCGTCGCGCGGCTCCATCCCGTCGTACGCGGCCCCGGAGGAGGCCGTGCGGGCCCTGGCTCACGTGGTCCGGTACGCCACGTGGCGGGCCCAGCCTGCTACACCGCCACAGGAACTCGACGACATCGACACGGCACGCGCCAGAACGCTCGTGAACGAGACGCTGTCCGGCACCGACGCCGCGCACGCCGAGACGCCGTCCGTCAGCGTGCCCGACCCCAAGGCCGCGCAGGGCGGATCCACGCACGGCGAATCCACGCAGCTCAGATCCACACAGACCGGATCTACGCAGGCTGGGTTTGCGCAGGCTGGGTTTGCGCAGGCCGGGCCGCCGGTGGAGATCGACGCCACCGAGTTGCTGTCCTGCTACGGCCTGACCGTCTGGCCCGCCGAGGTCGTGCGCTCAGCCGACGAGGCAGTGGCCGCCGCCGAACGCCTCGGCTGGCCGGTGGTGGTCAAGGTGGCCGACCCGGGCGCCTCCCGCCGCGCCGGCACCGTACGGCTGGGGCTGACGGGCCCCGAGATGGTGCGGCACGCGTACACCGAGTTCGCCGAGCTGTTCGGCGAGGGGGTGGAGCTGGCCGTCCAGCGGATGGCGCCGCAGCCCGCCGTGCCCACGGTGGTCGGCGTCATCGAGGACCCCGCGTTCGGGCCGGTGGTGTCGTTCGGGCTGGGCGAGGTGACCGCGCGCCTCCTCCAGGACCAGGGCTTCCGCCTGGCGCCCCTGACCCGCGAGGACGCCTCCGCCCTCGTACGGACCGTACGCGCCGCGCCCCTGCTGTTCGGCGAGTACGGCTACCCGCCCGTGGCGGTGGACGCCCTGGAGGAGCTCCTCGTACGGGTCGGGCGGCTGGCCCACGACCTGCCGGAGGTGTCCCGGCTCGACCTGGACCAGGTGCTCGTGGGCGAGTCCGACGTCATGATCCTCGGCGCCCGCGCCATCCTCCGCACCCCGGCGGGCCCCCGCCTCGACGTCGGCCCCCGCAGACTGTCCTGACCCGCCCCCCGCCGCCTCCCGGACCACCTCGACACATCCGGTCCGGCCGCCCGGCCCGCGCCCCGGACCGCCTCAACCCGGACGGTCGTGGCCGTTCGGGCCCGCGCTCCGGCCCGCCCTCAACGCGGAGAGACGGGGCCGTCCGAGCCCGTGCTTCAGTCTGCCTCAACGTAGGCGATCGGGACCGTCGGCCGATGCTCTGGACACCCCAACGTACGTGGTCCGGGGCGTCTCGCCCGTGCTCCCGCCGCCCCGGCACGAACCTTCCGGTCCGAGCGGATGCTTGCTCAGGCGTATGCCCTCAGCGGATCCGCCCTCAGCGAATGAAGTGACCCAAGTGCCCGCTGTTGACCAGACAGAAGACGTTATAGAGCGTTATATCCGGCGGGTGAGTGCACTGCCCGGCCCTGGCAGGATGGAGCCATGAGGGAAACCCGAGTCTCAGCCGCGGGCCTGCGTGAAGCGATCGAGCGCAGCGGCTACTACCCCGACCTCGTCACCGATGCGGTCGAATCCGCGCTGGGCAAGGAGGCCGTGACCGCGTTCGTGGTCCACCACGAGGCGACCTTCGATCCCGCGATGGAGGTTCGCCGTCACGTCACCGTCCTGGTGCTGTCGGCGACGAGGCTGCTGGTCTGCCACACCGACGAGCACCCGGCCGTGGAGGGTGTCTCGGCGTCCCACGCCTCCACCACCACCGAGGCGGTCCGGCTGAGCCGCGTCCAGTCGGTGGCCGTCACCCGCGTCGTGCCCGACCCCGCCTCGTACGTCCCAGGCGTCCCTCCCACGGAGGTGACGCTCACGATCGGCTGGGGCGCCATCTCGCACGTGGACCTGGAGCCGGCGACGTGCGGCGACGAGAACTGCGAGGCCGACCACGGCTACACGGGCGCCATCACGGCCGACGACCTGTCGCTGAGAGTCAGCGAGGCCGCCGACGGCCCGGAGGCGGTCACCCACGTCCTCGCCTTCGCCAAGGCCCTTTCGGAAGCCACCGCCCGCGCCACCGCCTGACCCGCACGATGGCCCGGCTTGTGTGAAGGTCCGGCCTGCGCGACAGCCCGATCCACGTGACGGCCTGTGCATGGCCGTTGCAGGGCCGGTTCAGGTGGCGGCAGCACGGGTCGTGTGGTGGTGCCGGCTTGAATTGTGGCGGGAGTCCTGTGGCAGGTGCCCGTTCGAGCGGCGGCGGGAGTCGTGCGGCGCGGCCGGGTACACGTCGCGGCAGGGACGGGCGGCGACCACCCGTTCGGAAGGTGACTGTGTGCCGCGTGGGGCGAGAGCATCGCGAGGCCGGAGATCACCCTAGGACTACACTGAGGGACATGCTGGTGCCGGGATACGGCAGTGGGTCGCTGGCGGATGTGCCGCGGTCGCTGCTGGCCGCCCTGGGTCTGCGCGAGCCCAACGCGCTGGCCCTCCACCCCGTCGACCGCGTCTGCCTGTTCGTGGTGGACGGCCTGGGCGCCGAGTTGCTGCGCGCCCACCCCGAGGCCGCACCCTTCCTATCGGCCATGAGTGGCAGGACTCTCACCGCCGGTTTTCCCGCCACCACCGTCACGAGCCTGTGCACGCTGGGCACGGGCCTGACGCCGGGCGAGCACGGCATGGTCGGGCTGATGCTGGCCGTGCCGGGCACCGGCCACCTGTTCAACTGCCTGCGCTGGACGCTCCCCGACGGCCTGACCATGGACCCCGACGTGTGGCAGCCCGCCGCGACCGTCTACCAGCGCGCCGCCGAGGCCGGGGTCGAGCCCGTCTACGTGGCGCCCGCCGAGTTCGAGGGCACCGGCCTGACCAGGGCCGTCTACCGCGGCGTGCGTTACGTGCCCGCCGACTCCGTCGACGACCGGGTGGCCCGCGTCCACGAGACGCTGCGCGAGCGGCGCCCCGCGTACGTGACCGTCTACTACGGCGACCTCGACGCGGCCGGTCACATGGTCGGCTGGGGCAGCGACGAGTGGCTGCGCCAGCTCGGCATCGTCGACGACATGGCGCAGCGGCTGGCCGAAGGGCTGCCGCCCGGCTCCGCCCTGTACGTCACCGCCGACCACGGCATGGTCAACGCCACCGAGAAGCTCGACGCGGAGAGCGTCCCCGAGCTGACCGAAGGGGTGGCGCTGCTCGGCGGCGAGGCCAGGGCCAGGCACGTGTACGCCCGCCCGGGAGCCGCCAAGCAGGTGCTGGAGGCGTGGCGCGAGACCCTGAGCGGCAAGGCGTGGGTGGTGTCGAGGCAGGAGGCGGTGGAGTCGGGCTGGTTCGGCCCCCACGTCAGGGACGCGTGGCTCGAACGCATCGGCGACGTCGTGGCCGTCCCGCACGCCGACCTGGCCATCACCGCCCCGTCGACGCACCGCATCGAGGCGCTCTTCACCGGTTACCACGGCTCGCTCACGGCGGCCGAGCAGTACGTCCCGCTTCTGGAGGTTCAGTCGTGACCAGCCCGTTGATCACCCCTGCCGAGCTGGCCGCCCTCGACGGCCCCACCGTGCTCGACGTGCGCTGGCGGCTCGGCGGCCCGCCCGGGCTGGACTTCTACCGCGAAGGCCACATCGAGGGCGCCGTCTACTGTGACCTCGACACCGACCTCGCGGCCCCGCCCAGCGGCGGCGGACGCCACCCGCTGCCGGAGGCGGAGGCGTTCCAGAGCGCCATGCGGCGGCTGGGCGTCTCCGACGGGCGGCCCGTGGTCGTCTACGACGACGCCGGCGCCACCATCGCCGCCAGGGCCTGGTGGACACTGCGCTACTTCGGCCACCAGGACGTGCGCGTTCTCGACGGCGGCCTGCCCGCCTGGATCGAGGCGGGCCTGCCGACCACGAAGGAGGTCCCGCGGCCCGCGGAGGGCGACTTCACCGCGCGGCCGGGCGGGATGCCCGCGCTGACGGCCGACGAGGCGGCGGCGCTGGCCGGGCAGGGGGTGCTGCTCGACGCCCGGGCGGGGGAGCGCTACCGGGGCGAGGTGGAGCCGATCGATCCGGCGGCCGGGCACGTCCCCGGCGCGGTCAGCGCACCCACGACCGAGAACGTCGGCCCCGACGGCCGCTTCCTCACCGCCGACGCCCTCCGCGCCCGGTTCGCCGGCCTGGGCGTGCGCGAAGGCGTGCCGACCGGCGCATACTGCGGCTCCGGGGTGACGGCCGCACACGAGGTGCTGGCCCTGGAACTGGCCGGCCTCCCCGCCGCCCTCTACGTGGGCTCCTGGTCCGACTGGGTCTCCACCCCCACCCGCCCGATCGCCACCGGACTTTGAGCCTTCCTTCCTTTACGGCACAGCCAACGTCACCCCGCCCGCCCGCTCGCCACCGGTCTTTGAGCCTTCCTTCCCTTACGGCAAGCCAACGTCACCCCACCCACCGCACGTGGCCGGCCCCCGTCCAGGGAGACGCTCCTCCAGCTCACGCGCCGCCCGCCGCGACGCGCGCCATGTGGGCCGTCGGCGTGGTGATGCGCGGCCCCGGTGATGCCATGACCACGTAGCCGGTCAAGCATGCGCACGTAACGGCGCCCGGCCACGTGCGGGTTCAGCGGGCGTTCTCCTGGAGGCCCTCGGCCATGTGCGGCGGGTGGCGGTGACGTCGGCTCTGCCGTAACGAATGGAGCACGTAAACGAATGGAGAAATCAGCAGTACGGCTCGTTGCCGGCGCCGAAGCAGACGAAGCCGGGTTCGTCGGTTTTGGCCGCTGCGCAAGCCAGCGCCGCGTCGGGCGGCTGACCGGCAGCCAGCAGTTCGTGGAACGTGCTCATCACCGCCCGCGCCATCTCATCCCCCACCGGCACCATCCCCGCCACCACACAAGCCGCCCCCTTGGCCAGGAACGTCCCCGGCAACCCCAGCGGCGCCCCCTCCACCGGCGCGCGCGACATCCCGGCGTTGCACGCCGACAGCACCACCAGCCCGGCCGAGCGGGAGACGTCCAGCAGGTCGTAGGCCATGAGCTGGCCGTCCTCCAGCGTGATCCCGGACACCAGCGGGCTGCGCGCGTGGAACGTCCCGTGTGCGGCCAGGTGCAGGATGTCGGCCGTGGCGAGCGCCTCCAGCACCGGCCCGACGCGGCCGGGCACCTGCCGCCCGCCGGGATGGCAGGCGAGCACGTGCGCCACCTCGGCCTGCGCGTGCGACAGTGAGGGCCCGGCCGCCGCCACCACCTGGGGCCGGCCGCCGGGGCGTGAGCCGCGGGCGGTGCGGGCCCGCAGCCAGGCGGCGGCGCCGGCCGCGACGCTGACCGGCCGCTCGCGCAGGGACGGCAGCGCGCCCCACGGCACCGTGTGCAGCGCCCCCACCGGCACCACGACCAGCGGCCGGTCGGACAGCTCGGCGGCCATGGGCCGCAGCACCAGCCGTTCGAGCTCCGCGGCGGCGGCCTCGACGTCGTGCCGCCTGCTGAGGCGGCGCAGCGCGTACCGCAGGCGCACGATGGCGTCCATGACCTGGCGGAGGCTGCCCAGGCGCCGCAGCAGCACCCGGTCCTCGCTCAGCAGCACGGCCAGCAGCGTGTCCTTGTCGGCCACGTACTCGATCAGCGCTCCTCGACCCAGCTCGGCGCGGATGCGGTCGGGGTCCACCAGCGCGCACGCGTGCGCGGGGGCCGCCACGGCCCGCCACCGCTCCGCCCACTCGAACACCTGCTTCGGGCACCCGTCGCGCACCGCCAGCTCCAGCCCATAGGCCGCCAGCCGTTCGCCGGCCCTGGCCGCGTGGGCGCGCAGCGACGGGTCCTCGAACGCCTCCACCTGCCCGCTCACCTCCGCCAGCCCGTCGCGGACAGCGCGGAAGGCGCCCGTGACGTCCTCCTGCAGCGCCGCCTGCAGGGCGAGCGCGTGCTGGCGCACCGGCACCGGGATCTGCGACGCCTGCGCGAGCTGCCTGGCCTGCGGCTCGGAGGCCAGCGAGGTCAGCCGGGTGCCGGCGGGCATCCACCGCTCGCGCCGCTCGGCGTGCCGGGTGAGCCTGGCGAGCTGGGCGGAGGCGGTCGGGTGGTCGTCCACGGCCAGGGCCGCCTCGGCCGCCGCCAGCCGCAGCGCCGCCGCTCCCGCCGCGTGCGTGAACCCGTCCTCCAGCTCGTCGGCGCACGCGATCAGCTCCGCGACCAGCTCGGGCGTGACGGGTTCGAGCGCCAGCCGGGAGCGCAGGACGACCTCCCTGGCCAGCGGAAGCCACGACGTCCTGTCCTGCGCGGCCAGCTCGGCCGCCGCCTGCTCGGCGACCTGCCTGGCCCGGTGCGGGTCCCCGGTCAGCAGCTCCACCTGGGCCAGCTTCAGCCGCGCCTCCGCCAGCGCGACGTGCGCGGCCGACGCCTCCAGGTCCGGTACGGCCATCCGCAGCATGGTCCCCGCCTCGCCCGGCATCTGCGCCGCCAGCAGGGCACCGGCGAAGTCGGCCCGCATCGCGGCCAGCCGTTCCGGGAAGCCGAACAGGGTCTCCTCGGCGTCGCGGTAGTGGCGGAACGCTCCGGCGACGTCCCCGCGGCGGACCGCGAGGAAGGGCAGGTTGGCGGCGGCCAGGCGGGCCAGGTGCCACAGCCCGGCGTACTGGGAGATCTGCAGGCACGCGGTGAGGTCGCGCATGGCGGCGTCCCAGTCGCCGCGGTAGGCGTGGATGAGCCCGCGGTTGAGCAGGCCGCCGGCCAGGAACCGGCGGTCGTCGATGCTGCCCGGCGCGGTCACCAGGGCCAGCAGGGCGCGGTCGCAGGAGGCGATGGCCTCCTGGTGGCGGCCGAGGTGGGCCAGGGCGACCGCGCGCTGGGTGTCGAGCTTGGCCCGGTCGAGCGGGCACAGGTAGGCCCAGGCCAGGGCGGCCACGCGCAGGGCCTGGAGCGGATGGCCGCGTTCGGTGCGCACCGTGACGAGGGAGAGCCGCACCTGGGCGGTGCGCGCGGCGGGCGCCCCGCGGACGGCGAGGGCCTCGCGCAGGTGCAGCTCGGCCTTCTCCAGGTCGCCCAGCTCGCGGGAGGCCAGCGCCATCGTCCGCAGCCCCATGACCTCGGCCTCCGGGCAGTGGCCGCGGCGCGCGGCCTCGGTGATCAGGCGGCCCGCGCGCAGGGCCTGGTCGGGGTCGACCAGGGCACGCATCAAGGCGGCCTCGGCCGCTCTGACGAGCGGGTGGAGGTCGTCGGACGGGCCCTGCCCGTCGGCTGTCGCACTCATGGCCGGCCTCGATCGAAGACGGCCGGGAGCGGGGCGCGACCCTCCCGGCCGGGGACTGGCGGATCAGTGGCGAGTCAGTGGCCGGTCAGGGGCGGATGCGCACCCAGGTGGTCTGGATGGGCGCGTGGCCGGGCCGGTGACACACCACGCTGAGCCAGCCGGGTGGCAGGCCGGTGGCGACGAAGTGGCCGGTGTGGGCGATGCGTCTGGTCAGGGTCAGGTGCGGGGATCTCACATCGACGAGGGCGCCCTCTCCCGGATAGGGGGAGATGTGCCCGGCGACGTCGATGAGCCCGTCGCCCTCCGTCACCTCCAGGTCGAAGGTGAGGCCCGCCGCGACGAACCGCACCAGGTGCGAGCTGTCGTCGGCGCGCACGCTCCGGATCGTGGCGGCCTCGTGGGCGGCGGTCACCGCCTGGGGGATCCGCAGCCGCCAGGCGTCACGCGCGGCGGCGGACACCTGGCTGGGGATCGGATCGTTCCCGGAGGCCAGCCGGAGGGCCGCCAGGAAGTACTCGTCGTTGATCATTGCGCTGTCTCCTGTAGCGAGATCAGAGTGCGCAGTTTCTCCAGGCAGCGCGCCTTGGTCGGGCCGACGCTGCCGGTGGGCATCCCCATCCGCGAGGCCACCTGCTGGTTGCCGAGATCGTTGGCGACCAGCTGGAGCAGCGTGCGGCAGGGCTCGTTGAGGGTGGAGACCGTCTTCCAGAGCAGGTGCCGGTCGTCGGCCTCCAGGACGACGGCCGCGGGGTCGAGCTCGCTGACCGCCTCCGTGGAGGAGATCACCGGCAGGTCGTGCCGCCGGAGCAGGAGGGCCTCGCGGCGCACGGTCGTCATGAGCCAGCCCCCCACCGCCGCCGGGTCCCTGATGCTCCGGAGGTTCTGCAGCAGGCGCAGCCAGGTGCCCTGGACCGCGTCGGCCGCGTCGGCCGGGCTCAGGCCGCACGCGCGGGCCACGGCCCACATCCGCGGCCCGAACCTGGATTCGAGCTCGTCCCAGGCCGTCCGATCGCCGTCGTCGGCGGCTGCGAGCAGCTCCGCCGGATCGCGCATACGGCCTCCTTTCGCCGGCACGAGGGAGGAGATCATTCCTCCTCGTGTTTGTCCGGGGACTGAGCGTAAACTCTACAGACTCGCCGGGAAGAGAACCCCCAGATCGGGAATTTGCGGGGTCTCCTCGGAGTCAAGGAGGCTCCTGATCCACTTCTTGGCCGGCTCGTGCCTGGCCGCGTCGGCGATGGCGCCGGAGACCAGCGCCGTGGCGAAGGACGTGCCGCTCCACGCCGCGTAGCCGGCGTACTCGCCGGTGCCGAGATAGCTGCTGGTCAGCCAGTCGCCGCGGGCACATGCGTCGACCCAGGTGCCGTACCCGGAGTAGGGGGCCCTGCGCTGCTGGGTGGCGTCCACCGCCGCCACCCCGACCACGCAGGGCAGCGCGGCGGGCCAGAACGGCCGGTCGGAGCCGGTGTTGCCGGCGCAGGCCACCGTCACGGTGTCGTCCAGCGCCCCGATGGCGTCCGACAGCAGGGGCGGCGGCCGGTCGTCGAAGGTGTGGCCGCCGAAGGACAGGTTGATCACCTGCGGGGGCCGCTCGCGCATGCGGTAGAGGGTCCGTACGACGGAGGCCTCGTCGGTGAGGCCGTCACCGTCGAGCACCCGGTGCACGCGCAGCCGCACGCCGGGCGCCCGCCGTGTCAGCAGGCCCGCGATGAACGTGCCGTGACCCGCCTGCGAGCCCTCGGCGGCGTCGGCGTCCTCCGGGCCGACCCGGGCGTACCAGTCGCTGCCCGACCACCAGGGGTGCTTGGCGACGCCGGTGTCGAGCAGCCCCACCACCACGTCGGACCTGGCCCGGCCCGGCTTGTGGGGAACCTGCGGGGCGGGGAAGGGCCTGGACGCGGGGCCGCCGAAGAACAGGGGCTGGCCGCGCAGCACGTGGTTGGGCGAGGCCCGCAGGCCCTGCTCGCGGAGCTCGGCGGTGAGCTCGCAGGGGTCGACGCCGGGTGCCAGGTGCACGACGCAGACGCCGTCGGCCTCCGAGACCGCCTGGGTCCAGCGTGACACGGCGGCGAGCGCGCTCCGGTCGGTCAGCACCTGACCTGGCCGGATGAACGCCTCGCCGGCAGATTGCAGTTCCATGGGCGGGTATGTTTCCCCTGGGGGACCGCCGTCACCCGCCACTCACGCACCAACTTGGTATGGCCCCCCTCTGGTGTCGAGTAGCGACCGACGGTAGTCTCTCCCTAGTCACTTGTGATCATCCCGGGCTCGAGGCCGTTGGGGAAGGCGCACCTCGTACCGAAACGGGAGGTCCGGTGTCTGCTCGTGGCGTCCTTTACGTCCACTCGGCTCAGCCCGCGCTGTGCCCTCACATCGAATGGGCAGTCGCGGGTGTCCTTGGCGTGCCCGTAGATCTGACGTGGACTCCGCAGCCCGCCGCGCCCAACGTCGTGCGCGCACAGGCGGAGTGGGAGGGCCGGCCGGGCATCGCGGCGGCCATCGCCTCCTCCCTCATGGGCTGGCAGCGCCTCAGGTTCGAGATCACCGAGGACGCCTCGCCGGGCGTGGACGGTTCCCGGCATGCCTACACGCCGACGCTGGGCGCCTTCACGGCGGTCATCGGCGTCGCCGGCGACATCATGATCCCCGAGGACCGGCTGCGCGCCGCGATGATGATGGCCGCCCAGGGGCGGTGCGTGCTTGAGGAAGAGCTGGACAAGATGCTCGGCAAGCCGTGGGACGAGGAGCTGGAGCCGTTCAGGTACGCCGGCGACGGCGCGCCGGTGCGGTGGCTGCACGCGGCCGTCTAGGAATTGCTCCCGTAAGAGGCGAGGCGCCCGGCAACTGAACCGGGGACAACCAATGACATCCCGAGAGCGTCACATTTACGTACGAAGCGGGCGGCTTTCTCGGCGTACGTGGCGTCGGGGCAGCTGTCGAACCGCGGCGGGCTGCCGGCGACCCGGGCGCAAGCATGGAGAAGCCCGCGTCGGCGACCTGGGCCGCGTGGACGCGGGCCTGGTGGCCGAGCGGGCCGGTGGCGTGCGGCGACTCGACGCCGTTGGCGAGTCGCGCAGCCGGAGTGCCGGATTCCGATGATCGGCACCCGTTCATGGACGGTCACGCCCCCCGGGGTGAGCCTCTACGGCACCACCCCGCCGGGCAGGGTGGATCAGGCTCCCTTGAACACGACCGTCACGTTGTGGCCGCCGAAGCCGAACGAGTTGTTGACCGCGGCGATGTCGCCCTCGGGCAGCGTGCGGTTCTCGCCGTAGACGAGGTCCACCTCGATGCCGTCGTCGACGTTGTCGAGATTGATCGTGCGGGGGACGATCCGCTCCTGCAGCGCCTTGATGGTGAAGACGGACTCGATGCCGCCCGCGCCGCCGAGCAGGTGGCCGGTCATGGACTTGGTCGAGGTCACCAGCGGGTGCGTGCCGATGGCCTTGGCCACCGCCACCACCTCGCCGACGTCGCCCGACGGGGTCGAGGTGGCGTGCGCGTTGACGTGCTTGACGTCGAGCCCGGTGAGGCCGGCGTCGGTGAGCGCCTGCGTCATCGCCATGATCTGGCCCCGGCCCTCGGGCTCGGGCTGGGTGATGTGGTGGGCGTCGGCGGAGTAGCCGATGCCCGCGCAGTACGCGTAGATCCGCGCGCCGCGCGCCCTGGCGTGCTCCTCCGACTCCAGCACGACGATGCCGGCGCCCTCGCCGAGCACGAACCCGTCGCGGTCGCGGTCCCAGGGGCGGGAGGCGGCCTGCGGGTCGTCGTTGCGCTGGGACATGGCCCGCGCGGCGGCGAAGGCGGCCATGTTGAGGCCGTGGATGGCGGCCTCGGTGCCGCCCGCGACCACCACGTCGGCGCGGCCGGCCCTGATCATGTCCATCGCGTAGCCGATGGCCTCGGCGCCGGACGCGCACGCCGACACCGTGGCGTGCACGCCGGCCTGCGCGCCCAGATCGAGGCCGATCCAGGCGGCGGGGCCGTTGGGCATGAGCATCGGCACGGTGAAGGGCGACAGCCGGTTCCAGCCGCGCTCCTTCCACGTGTCGTACGCGCTGAGCGTGGTCGAGATGCCGCCGATGCCGCTGGAGACCACCACGCCGAGCCGCTCGGGCGCCACCTCGGGCGTGCCCGCGTCCTGCCAGGCCTCCCTGGCGGCGACCAGGGCGAACTGCTCGCTGCGGTCGAGGCGGCGGGACTCGGGCCTGGGCAGGACCTCGGTGGGATCGACCGCCGCCGTCCCCGCGAACTTCACGGGGACGGCGTCGATCCAGTCCGTGGTGAGGGTCTCGATACCCGACTGACCGGCGAGGAGAGCCGTCCAGGTCGAGGTGACGTCTCCACCGACGGGCGTCGTCGCGCCGAGTCCGGTGACGACGACACGTACCCGGTTCGCACTCACGTTTTCGCGCTCCTTACTGATCAGTGCGGGTGTGGATCTCTGGACGTCTTCAGTTCTGGATGAAGTTGAGGACGTCCTTGACCGTCTTCAGGTTCTTGAGCTGGTCGTCGGGGATCTCGACGCCGAACTCGTCCTGGGCGGCCACGGCGATCTCGACCATGGACAGGGAGTCGATGTCGAGGTCGTCCACGAAGCTCTTCTCGGGGGTGACCTCGGACGCCGGGATGCCCGTGATCTCGTTGATGATCTTGCCGAGGCCCTCGAGGATGTCCTGCTCGGTGGCAGCCATGTCGCTAGTTCTCCTTTGGTTCTTCCGGGTTTCTGTGCGATCGGTGCCGCACAAGCTTGTAGGACGATCGGATCCTACGGGGAGCCCCGTGCGGGGCCACCACCAGGACCGATCGAAGCACTTAGGGGATCTCGATCACTTGGCCCGCGTACGTCAGGCCCGCGCCGAAGCCGAGCAGCAGCGCCGGCTCGCCCGACCGGACCTCGCCGCGCTCCAGCATGCGCGAGAGCGCCAGCGGGATCGAGGCGGCCGAGGTGTTGCCGGCGTTGACGATGTCGCGGGCGATGACGGCCTTGCCGGCGCCCAGCTTGCGGGCGATGGCCTCGATGATGCGCAGGTTGGCCTGGTGCGGCACGAAGGCGGCCAGCTCCGACGGGTCCACGCCCGCGCGGGAGCAGGCCTCCAGCGCCACCGGGTGCAGGGCCGTGGTGGCCCAGCGGAAGACCGTCTGGCCCTCCTGGTGGAGGAAGTGGTCGCGGTCCTTGATGGCGATCGCGTCGGCCTTGTCGCCGGCGCTGCCCCACACCACGGGGCCGATGCCGGGGGTCTCGGACGGGCCGACCACGGCCGCTCCGGCCCCGTCGGCGAAGATCACGGCGGTGGACCTGTCGGTCCAGTCGACCCACTGTGACAGCTTCTCCGCGCCGATGACCAGCACGTTGCGGGCCGTCCCCGCACGGACGGCCGCGTCGGCGGTGCCGAGCGCGTAGCAGAACCCGGCACAGGCGGCGTTGACGTCGAACGCGCCGGGCGACTTGATGCCGAGGCGGTGCGCCACGACGGCGGAGGCGTTGGGGATCTGGGTCTCGAGCGTGCAGGTGGCCACGATGACCAGGTCGATGTCGTCAGCGGTCAGGCCGCTGGCGGCCAGCGCCTTGCCGCCGGCGATGGTGGCCATGTCCTCGAGCGACTCGCCTGCCGGGGCGACCCTGCGCTCCTTGATGCCGACCCGGGACTGGATCCACTCGTCGTTGGTCTCCATGGTCTTGGCCAGGTCGTCATTGGTGACGACGTTCGACGGCTGGTAGTGGCCGAGGGCCAGCACCCTGCCGCCTGGGGCGATGTCGGGGATCCTCACTTGATCAGCTCCCTGGCCGCGTCGAGGTCGTCGGGGGTCTTCAGCGCCACGGTCTGCACGCCGCGCAGGCCGCGCTTGGCGAGGCCGGTCAGCGTGCCGCCGGGCAGCAACTCGATCATCTTGGTGACGCCGAGCCCGGCCATGGTCTCCATGCAGGCGTCCCACCTGACGGGGCTGCTGACCTGGTTGACCAGTCTCTGGAGGAACTCGGCGCCGGTCGCGACCGCCTGCCCGTCGGAGTTGGACAGCAGGGTGATGCCGGGGTCCGCCGGTACGACGTTCCAGGCGGCTTCGCGCAGGCTCTCGACGGCGGGGGCCATGTGGTGGGTGTGGAAGGCTCCCGCGACGGAGAGCGGGATGAGGCGGGCGCGGGCCGGCGCGTCGTCCTTGAACGCCGCCAGCTGCTCCAGGGTGCCGCCGGCCACGATCTGGCCGGCGCCGTTGATGTTGGCGGGGGTGAGCCCGTGCTTCTCGATGCCGGCCAGCACCTCCTCCGCCACGCCGCCGAGCACGGCGGTCATGCCGGTCTCGGTGACGGCGGCGGCCTTGGCCATGGCCTGGGCGCGCTCACGTACCAGGTGGAGCGCCTGCTCGGGGGTGAGCACCCCGGCCAGCGCGGCGGCGGCGAACTCGCCGACGCTGTGGCCGGCCAGCAGGTCCGGGGTCGCGCCGAGCGCCTCGGCGGCGGCCAGCGCGGCGGCCACGAGCAGGGGTTGCGCGACGGCGGTGTCGCGGATCTCGTCGGCGCCCGCGGTGGTGCCGTAGGCGACCAGGTCGATCCCCGCTACCTCCGACCAGGAGCCCAGCCTGTCGGCCAGGCCGGGCAGTTCGAGCCATGGGGTCAGGAAGCCCGGCGTTTGGGCACCTTGGCCCGGGGCGACGAGTACAAGCACAAAAACCACCTTGCCCTGTAGAACTTCGACACGCGGATGGAGATCCGTACGAACTTTGTCCTGGGTGATTTGTAGGAACCCTACAGTGGGGATTTCGGCGGCATTACGTTAGAGCCCGCCACGTTTCAGCACTTTCCGCCAGCCTTCCCAGGATCAGGCCCACCTGCAGCGTGAACGCGGACCTGCCCTCGGTGGGCTGGTAGCCGGTCAGCTCGGTGATCTTCTTCAGCCGGTAGCGCACGGTGTTGGGGTGCACGAACAGCAGCCGCGCCGTCGCCTCCAGCGACGTGCCCTGCTCCAGGTACGTCGCGAGCGTGTCGAGCAGCGGGGTGCCGGCGAGCGGCAGGTAGACGTTCTCGATGAGCTGCTCCCTGGCGTCGGTGTCGCCGTCGAGCGCCCGCTCGGCCAGCAGGTCCTCGGCGTGCACCGGCCTGGGCGCGTCGGGCCAGCCGCAGGACGCCTTCAGCCCGGCCAGGGCCGCCCTGGCGGAACGGGCGGCGGCGTGCAGGTCGGGCACCTCGGGGCCGATGACGATGGGGCCCACGCCGAAGCGGGCCACGACCTGCTTGGCCGCGTCGTCGACGCTGCCGGCGCCGCCGACGATCACGATCAGCCGGTCGGCCTGCACCCCGGCCAGCAGGTCCATGCCGATGCGGCGGCCCTTCTCGCGCAGCCCGTCGATGACGGCGCGCGGATCGTCGTCGGGGGCGTGACCGGCGATGACGACCACGGGGGAGGAGGTCCAGCCGAGCGCGGCCGCCCAGGAGTGCAGGCCGTCGTCCACCTCGCCGCGCACGAGGGCGTCGACGATCAGGGCCTCCAGCCGGGCGTCCCACGAGCCCCTGGCCTCGGCCTCGCGGGCGTAGACGTGCGCGGCGGCGAAGGCCACGTCGCGCGTGTAACGCAGCATGGCCTGCTGGAGCTGGTCCTCGCCGCCGGGCGCGGCCAGCTCGTGGGTCTGCGCCTCGACCACCTCGACCACGACCCGGACGATGTCCACGGTCTGCTGCAACGAGATGGAGCGCTTGAGCTCGCGCGGCGCGGTGCCGAAGAACTCGATGCTGGGCGTGGGCCGGTCCTTGCCCGCGTGCTGGAACCACTCCACGAACGCGGCGATGCCGGCCTGGGCGACGAGCCCGACCCACGACCGGTCCTCCGCGCTGAGCGCGCGGAACCAGGGAAGCTGCTCGTCCATCCGGGACATGGCCGCGGTGCCGAGCGAGCCCATGGCTCGCTCGAGCCTGCGGGTGGTGTCCTCCCGGGTCCGGTCTGTCACGCCTCCTAGAGTGCCAGGTCCCTCCGGATGACCGGAACGGTGGTTCGGGCCGGTGCTAGATCACGGCGACCGCGGTGATCAGGCCGATCGCCAGGTGGGTCACGGCGAGCAGCCGCGCGCCGGGCTGCAGCTCGGGCTCCTTGACCAGGTCCCGTACGGAGATCCCGACGATCCGGTCGAACACCAGCATCGCCACCGTCTGCACCACGATGCCCACCAGCCCGAACACCGCCGTGCCCGCCAGCCCCTCGGCGAGCCGGCCGCCGGAGGCCCAGATGGAGGCGGCCACGATCAGGCCGACGGCGGCCAGGGCGGAGGTGGCCAGCAGGGTGGCGTTCGGGTTCCGCTCGCTGCGGATGATCTCGCTCAGCTTGCCGGGGGTGGCCCAGTCGATCACGTAGAAGCCGACGATCATCAGGATCAGGCCGACGGCGGCGTAGGCGGCGATGGCTCCCGAGCCGCGGGCGAGGGTTTCGAGCAGGGTCACGTCAGTTCCATTTCGTGCAGGGGTGTAGGGATCAAAGCGCAATGCGGTGGGGGACGAAGGAGGAGGTGTCGTCGGTGATGAGGCCGGTCGTCTCCCTGATGCCCAGGCCGGCGGACTCGTCGGCGACCATCCAGGCGCCGAGCACCGGCCGCTGCCCCTCGAAGACGGGCAGGGCCTCGAAGCCCTGGAAGACGTAGCCTTCCCGGCCGTAGCTCCCCGGCGTCTCCTGGGTGCCCTCGGGCGTGACGATGCGCATCGAGGCGCCCTCCCTGCCGAGCAGCGGCTTGGCGATGTAGGAGGTCAGGTCGCGAGGGCCGTCGAGGTAGGCGGGCAGCAGGTTGGGGTGGCCCGGGTTGAGCTCCCACAACACCGCCAGCAGCGCCTTGTTCGACAGCAGCGTCTTCCACAGCGGCTCGAACCAGGTGGCGTGCCGCACGGCGTGCCGGCCGAAGTCGTCCGACAGCATCCACTCCCACGGGTAGAGCTTGAACACCGAGCGGATCACGCGTTCCTCGACGTCCACGAAGCGGCGGTTGAGAGAGTCCCAGCCGATGTCCTCCATGGCCACGGCCACGGTCGGCAGGCCCGCCTGCTCGGCGGTCTCCTGGAGGTAGGCCACGGTCATGGCCTCCTCGCCGGTCTCGTCGGCGTTGGTGAACGCGAAGTGCGTGGGGCCCGGCGGCAGCCGCAGCTCCCGCCAGCGGTCGATGAGCCGCTCGTGGACGGAGTTCCACTGGTCGTCCCCGGGGAAGACGTCCTGCAGCCAGAACCACTGCACCACCGACGACTCCAGCAGCGAGGTGGGCGTGTCGGCGTTGTACTCCAGCAGCTTGGCCGGGCCGGTGCCGTCGTAGCGCAGGTCGAAGCGGGCGTAGACGTAGGCGTCGCGGCGCTCCCACGAGCGCGCGACCTCCTCCCAGGCCCACTCGGGGATGGCGAAGTCGGCGTAGCGGCCGGCCTCGACCACGTGGTCGACGGCCCGCAGGCACATCCGGTGCAGCTCCTCGACCTGCCGCTCCAGCTCCTCCACCTCCTCCATCGAGAAGACGTAGTGGACGGACTCGTCCCAGTACGGCCTGCTCAGCCCGGACGGGTGGGCGGCGCGGTGGTAGGCCAGCCCCTGGCTCTCGATCGTCTTCTCCCAGCCGTTCCTGGGAGCGGAATGTTCGCGGCGCACGGTCAGCTCCCGCCGGTCCAGCTCCGGCCGAAGCCGCCGCGCTGGATCTCCTTGCCGCTGCGGCTGGTGATGGTCACGTCGGAGGGCTTGAGCGTGGTGCCGCCCTGGACCCGGTTGCCGACCCGGTTACCGCCGTAGTACCAGACGTACGCTCCGCGCGAACCCCCGTAGTAGTAGCTCGTGCCGCCGCGGTTGTCGTCGTCGCAGTAGGAGTCGTCGACCACCACGTACGACCCGGCGGGGGGCGAGGAGGTGACGACGCCCGGCGACGGGGATGGAGAAGGCGACGGGGTGAGGGTCGCGTCGTCGTCCTCCACCAGCATCACGCAGTCGGCGGTGACCTCGTCGTCGTCATCCGACACGGCGGCACAGTAGCCGACGACCATCACGGACAGCACCCCGAGAACGACCAGCGGGACGACCTTGGACGATTTGCGCGGCGGTTCATTGGTCGCCTGCGGCGGTTTTGCCATCAAACTCCTGCTTTCCTGGGCCGATCAGCCTAGCGGCGGCCCTTGTCCCCGTTCAATTGGTAGTGCTCTGCTCTTGTCGTTCACTTGGGTATGAATGAACCCATGGATCCGGTCGAGGCCCTGCGCGAGATCGCCTTTCTCCTGGAGCGCGCGGGCGAGCCCACGTACCGCGTGCGTGCCTTCCGGCGTGCCGCCGCGGTCGTGGGCGAGCTGTCCCCCGACGAGCTCGCCCATCTGGCCCACAGCGGTGCGCTCGGCGACTTGCCCGGAATTGGGAAAGTCACGGCTCTTGTGGTCAACGAAAGCCTCGATGGGCAGGTTCCGACGTACTTGCGGAGGATGCGGGCGACCGCCGGGGTGGAGCTCGACGCCGAGACGGCGGAGCTGCGGGCGGCGCTCAAGGGCGACCTGCACAGCCACTCCGACTGGTCCGACGGAGGCTCGCCGATCGAGGAGATGGCCGAGGCGGCCGTCGCGCTCGGGCACGACTACCTGGCGCTGACCGACCACTCGCCGCGCCTGACCGTGGCCAAGGGGTTGTCGGCGGAGCGGCTGGAACGGCAGCTCGACGTGGTGGCCAAGGTGAACGAGCGGATGGCGCCGTTCAGGATCCTGACCGGCATCGAGGTGGACATCAACCTCGACGGCTCGCTCGACCAGGAGCCCGAACTGCTGGAGCGGCTCGACGTGGTGGTCGCCAGCGTGCACTCCAAGCTGCGGATGGGCGGGGAGGAGATGACCCGCCGCATGGTCACCGCCATCGCCAACCCGCTCGTGGACGTGCTCGGGCACTGCACGGGACGCGTCGTGCAGGCCGGCGGGAAGCGCGGCGTGAAGCGGCCGGAGTCGGACTTCGAGGCGGAGCTGGTCTTCGAGGCGTGCCGGCGGTTCGGGGTGGCGGTCGAGATCAACTCCAGGCCCGACCGGCTGGACCCGCCGAAGCGGCTGATGCGGCTGGCGTACGAGATGGGGTGCGTGTTCGCGATCGACTCCGACGCGCACGCGCCCGGGCAGCTCGACTGGCAGCGGTACGGGTGCGAGCGCGCCGCCAGGTGCGGGATCGAGGCGGAGCGGATCGTCAACGCCTGGCCGCTCGACCGGCTCGTCGGCTGGACCCGCCAGGGGTAGGAAAAAACGGCGCGTCGTTGCGTGGCGGGAAAGCCCGTTCCGGCGTACTCTCCCCGGAGAGGAGCCTGGGGCAGTGGCCCAGGCGTGAGACTCCTGTGGCCCCGCGGTTACGGGAGTGTGCCCGTGGCTGCCGAGCGCCCCGCGATTGTCGGTGGCGGGGCGTAGCGTCCCGGCTGTGAACCGTACCGATCGGCTCTACGCGCTCGTCGAAGACCTGCGCGCCATCGCGCCCCGCTGCCGCTCCGCCCGCGAGATCGCCCGGCGGTTCGAGGTGAGCGTGCGCACGATCGAGCGTGACATCGCGGCGTTGCAGGAGTCCGGGGTGCCGATCTACGCGGAGCCCGGCCGCAAGGGCGGTTACGCCATCGACAAGAAGATGTCGCTGCCCCCGCTCAACTTCACCCCCGCCGAGGCCGTGGCCATCGCCGTCGCGCTCAGCCAGGCCGGCGACCAGCCGTTCGGGCGGCAGGCGCGCAGCGCGTTACGCAAGGTGGTGGCCGCGATGCCGGGGCCCGAGGGCGACCTGGCCAGGGAGCTGGCGCGGCGCGTGCAGCTCGTCCACCTGCCGCCCGAGCAGGGCAGCGAGATCCAGCCGCTGGGCGCCGAGGGCATCTCCCGGGCCATCGAGGAGGCGCTGCTGCGGCGGCGGGTGCTCAGGCTCGAGTACGCCGACGCCAAGGGCGCGATCACCTCGCGTGACGTGGAGCCCGGGGTGTTCCTGGGCGGGCGGGGCGGCTTCTGGTATCTCGTGGCGTGGTGCCGGCTGCGCGACGACGTCCGCGTCTTCCGCCTCGATCGCATCGCCGCCGCCACCGTCACCGCCGAGCGCTGCCCCGACCGGCCGCTCGAAGGCTTCGCCACCGAGGTGCCGGAGATGGCCGTGCACGGCACCCTGCTCGATTAATGACCCGAAAACACCGACATAGGGTTGTCGCCAATACGGTAGATCGTTGTCTTGTTCGAAAAATGAAGATCGCTCGTACGCCGGGACAGCGCCTTCCCCGCGACCACCCGGCAGGCGAGCGGGCCGTGTCCCAGCCAGGGAGCGGTCCACCCCTCGCTCTGGACACGCCGCCGATCGCCGAACGGCGGCGCGTCCAGGGCTCCGGTCAGAAGGCGGCGGCAGACAGCCAGCGGTCCAGCAGGGCCCGGTCGCCGTGCACGGTGAGGGCGTCGGGGGAGCGGCGGCCGTACAGCAGGAGCAGCAGGTCGCTCACCGGGCCCCGCACGGCGACGTCGCCCTTGGCGTGCCCGCGCGCCCACTCGATCTTCCCGGCGGGGCCCTGCGTGATGGTCCATTCGCCGTCGGCGTCGCCGGCGTGGAGGTGGATCGTGGCCCCCTCCGCGCCGAGCTCCGCCAGGGACTTGGTGACCCACGCGGCCGACGGCAGGTTGTGGAGGAACTCCTCGACCCCGTCGATCGCGGTCCCCGCCGGGATCTCCGGGTCGGCGCCGAGCGCGAGCTCGGCGTCGGCCCGGTGCACCACCAGCTCGAAGAGCATCCGGCGCGGCCACCACGAGGCCCGCTTGTCCGGGCCCCACGTCCACACCTCCATGGCCGGGTCGGTCTCACGCAGGACTTCCAGCAGCTCCGCGGCGCCCGCCGCCAGCCAGGCCGCGTCGCCGCTCTGCCCCTCGGCCAGCCCGCTGGGCACCTGCCGCGACCAGAGGCGCTCCTGGACGCGGTTGCGCAGCATGTGCACGGTCCAGCGGTGGGTCTGGCCGACATGCGTGATCAGCTCGGCCATCGTCCATCCCGGGCACGTCGGCACCGGGACGGACAGGTCGCCGGCCAGGGCCGCCAGGCGGGCGGCCTCCGTCTCGATCTGGGAGTGGTAGTCCGTCACGCCGCCCAGACTAGGCCGCCGGGCAGCTCGCGCCCTTGGCGGGCACCTTGCCGTCGATCAGGTAGGCGTCCACGAGGCCCTGCACGCACTTGCTGCCCGACAGGTACGCCCCGTGCCCCTCGCCCTCGTACGTGACCAGCGTCGCGGTCTTGAGCTGGGCCGTCAGCTTGGGCGCCCACTCGTACGGCGTGGCCGGGTCGCCCTTGCCGCCCACCACCACGATCGGCGCGGACCCGGTGGCGTTGACGTGCCGGGCCTCGTCGCTGCCCTTGGCCGGCCACACCCGGCACAGCCCGCCCGAGCCCTCGCTGCCGAACAGCGGCGAGATCTTCAGCGCGGCCTGCTCGGTGCGCCGCAGCGTCGCCTCGTCGGGCCGTTCGGCGGTGTCCACGCAGGTGATGGCCGGGAAGCTGGTCATCTGCGTGGAGAAGCTGCCGTCGGGGCTGCGGCCGGTGTAGGAGTCGGCCAGGTACAGCAGCGCCTCCCCGTTGCCCTTGAGCGCCGCGCCCAGCGCCTCCTCCAGGAACGGCCAGGTCAGCTCCGAGTACAGCGCGGCGGCCACGCCCGTGGAGGCCAGGCCCTGGCTCAGCTCGCGGTTGCCGACCTTCAGCGGCTGGGCGGTGAGCTGGTTCAGCAGGTTCTCGACGTTGGTGTTGGCGGTGGCCTGGTCCTTGCCGAGCGCGCAGGTCTCCTTCACGCAGGCGCGCAGGAAACTCTCGTACGCCTTCTGGAAGCCGCGCGTCTGCGCCAGCGTGCGCTGCTCGAACGTGACCGTCGGGTCCAGCGGCGCGTCCAGCACCATGCGGCCCACGTTCTTGGGGAACAGGGTGGCGTAGACGCCGCCGAGCTGGGTGCCGTACGACATGCCGACGTAGTTGAGCTTGGGGTCGCCGAGGGCGTCGCGCATGCGGTCCATGTCCCGGGCGGCGTTCACGGTGCCGACGTAGGGCAGGATCTTGCCGGAGTTCTGCTGGCAGAGCGCGGCGAAGCGCTTGTTGGCCGCCGCGACCTCCCTGTCGGTCTCGTCGTCCGGCGGCAGCGTGTCCAGCGCCACGAACTTGTCCATCTCGGCGCCGTCACCGCAGCGCACGCCCGAGCTGCGCTCGACGCCGCGCGGGTCGAAGCTGATCAGGTCGTAGCGGGCACGCAGCGCGGTGAGCGCCTTGGCGGCCTGGTCGAGCGTGTCCACGCCGGACGCGCCGGGGCCGCCGAAGTTGAACAGCACCGAGCCCAGCCGCTTGCTCTGGCCGCCGGTCGCCGGCAGCTTGATCAGCGCCAGGTCCAGCTTCTCGCCGTCGGGCTTGGCGTAGTCGAGGGGCACCGCGAGCTTGCCGCACCGTACCGAGGCGTCCTGGCGGGCCGGCGGCTCGCCGTCAGGGCGCTTGATATCGGTGCAGGGACCCCAGGCGATCTGGTCGGAAGCGGCTGTGGAGTCCGCTGACGGCCCGGAGGCGGGCTCTGCGGGTGCCGTGGAGCAACCGGCGGTGGCCGCCAGGAGCAGGGCGGCGGCTGTGACGCGACGCATGACGAAACTTCCCCTCACATCTCTCAGGGGGAAGTAGTGCCCACAATACGTGACCGTGCACCAAACCAGGGTGAGGCGGCACGTACCCCTCCTGAACGTGCCGCCTCACTAGGCCAAACGGCGCGGACGGCCGGATATGACGGCGCTCCCGCGAAGAATCTTTCGCGGGAGCGCCCCTACTGGATGACTCAGACTCCCATGGACTGGGTGTCGTTGCTCTCCGCGCCGCCGGCCTCGGTGACGCCGTTCTTGAGGTGGTACTTGGCGATGGCCTCGCGCAGCACCTCGCCGTCGAGCTCGCCCCGCTTGACCAGGCTGGTCAGCACGGCCAGCGTGATCGAGGCGGCGTCCACGTGGAAGTGGCGGCGCAGCGCCGAGCGGGTGTCGGACAGGCCGAACCCGTCGGTGCCCAGCGAGGACCAGTCACCCGGCACCCACTGCGCGATCTGGTCCTGGACGGCCTTCATGTAGTCGCTGACGCCCACGAACGGGCCCTGGGCCTGCGAGAGCGCCTCGGTGACGTACGGGACGCGGCGCTCGGCCTCGGGGTTGAGCAGGTTGTGCTCCTCGCACGCGAGGGCCTCGCGGCGCAGCTCGGACCACGACGTCGCCGACCACACGGTGGCCGACACGCCCCAGTCCTCGGCCAGCAGCCGCTGCGCCTCCATCGCCCACGGGCCCGCCACCCCGGAGGACAGGATGTTGGCCTTCGGGCCCTGCGTCTGCGGCCCGTCGGCGAACTTGTACAGGCCCTTGAGCAGGCCCTGCACGTCGATGTCCGCCGGCTGGGCCGGCTGCAGGTAGGGCTCGTTGTAGACGGTCAGGTAGTAGAAGATGTCCTCCGGCTGGTCGCCGTACATCCTCCTGAGGCCGTCCTTGACGATGTGCGCCACCTCGAACGCCCAGGACGGGTCGTAGGAGACGGCGGCCGGGTTCGTCGAGGCGATGAGCGGCGTGTGGCCGTCCTCGTGCTGCAGGCCCTCGCCGTTGAGCGTGGTGCGGCCCGCGGTGGCGCCGAGCAGGAAGCCGCGGCCCATCTGGTCGCCCATCTGCCACATCGCGTCGCCGGTGCGCTGCCACCCGAACATCGAGTAGAAGATGTAGATCGGGATCATGTGCTCGCCGTGCGTGGCGTACGCGGTGCCGGCCGCGATGGTCGAGGCCATCGAGCCCGACTCGCTGATGCCCTCGTGCAGGATCTGCCCCTGCACGGACTCCTTGTACGACAGCAGCAGCTCGCGGTCCACGGCCTCGTACGTCTGCCCGTGCGGCGAGTAGATCTTGGCCGTCGGGAACATCGCGTCCAGACCGAACGTGCGGGCCTCGTCCGGGATGATCGGCACGAACCGGTGGCCGATCTCCTTGTCGCGCATGAGGTCCTTCAGCAGCCGCACGAACGCCATGGTGGTGGCGACCTGCTGCTTGCCGGAGCCCTTGCTGAAGGTGCCGTAGACCTCGTCGCCGGGCAGCTTGACCGGCTTGGCGCGCATGACCCGCTTGGGCAGCACGCCGCCGAGCGCCGCGCGGCGCTCCTTCATGTACTGGATCTCGGGGTCGTTCTCGCCCGGGTGGAAGTACGGGGGCAGGTCGCCCTCCAGGGCCGAGTCGGGGATCGGCAGGTAGAGCCGGTCCCTGAACTCCTTCAGCTCGGCCTTGGTGAGCTTCTTCATCTGGTGGGTGGCGTTGCGCGCCTCGAAGTCCTTGCCCAGCGTCCAGCCCTTGATGGTCTGGGCCAGGATCACCGTCGGCTGGCCGACGTGCTCGCGGGCCGCCTTGAACGCCGCGTACACCTTGCGGTAGTCGTGGCCGCCGCGCGACAGCTTGCGGATGTCGTCGTCGGTCAGGTGCTCGACCATCTTGCGCAGGCGCGGGTCGGAGCCGAAGAAGTTGTCGCGGATGTAGGCGCCCGACTCGACCGAGTACGTCTGGAACTGGCCGTCGGGGGTGGTGTTCATCTGGTTGACCAGCACGCCGTCGACGTCGGCCGCCAGCAGCGGGTCCCAGTCGCGGCCCCACACGACCTTGATGACGTTCCAGCCGGCGCCGCGGAAGTACGACTCCAGCTCCTGGATGATCTTGCCGTTGCCGCGTACCGGGCCGTCGAGCCGCTGCAGGTTGCAGTTGATCACGAACGTGAGGTTGTCGAGCTCCTCACGAGCGGCCAGGCCGATCGCGCCGAGCGACTCGGGCTCGTCCATCTCGCCGTCGCCGAGGAACGCCCACACGTGGCTGCGGCTGGTGTCCTTGATCTGCCGGTTGAGCAGGTAGCGGTTGAACCGCGCCTGGTAGATCGCGCCGATCGGGCCCAGGCCCATCGAGACCGTCGGGAACTCCCAGAAGTCCGGCATCAGGCGCGGGTGCGGGTAGGAGGGCAGGCCGTGGAAGCCGTGCGACAGCTCCTGGCGGAAGGCGTCGAGCTGCGCCTCGTTGAGCCGCCCCTCGAGGAAGGCGCGGGCGTAGATGCCCGGGGCCGCGTGGCCCTGGAAGAAGACCTGGTCGCCCGACTCGCCGTGGTCCTTGCCGCGGAAGAAGTGGTTGAAGCCCACCTCGTACAGGGAGGCGGCCGAGGCGTAGGTGGCGATGTGGCCGCCCACGTTGGTGCGGGCGTTCGCCCGGGACACCATGATGGCCGCGTTCCAGCGGATATAGGCGCGGATGCGGCGCTCGACGTGCTCGTCGCCAGGGAACCAGGGCTCGCGCTCCGGCGGGATCGTGTTGATGTAGTCGGTGCTGCGCAGGCCCGGCACGCCGACCTGGTGCTCGCGGGCGCGTTCCAGCATGCGGAGCATGAGGTAGCGGGCTCTGGTGCGGCCTTCGGTCTTGACGACGTTGTCGAGAGACTCGAGCCACTCGTTGGTCTCGCTGGGGTCGACATCAGGCAGCTGGCTGGGTAGGCCGTCGCTGATGATCGAGAATCGCTGGCGTCCGGAAGCCACTGGGTCTCGCCTTCCGAGATGGACTGATGTCTGGTCTGGGTCGCCTTCCATCCTGGTCGCTAGCCGTAGAAAACGCATCTCTACTGGCCGGTAACCAGAGTGTCCCTGCTGGCAGGGCCATCTGCGATGGCCTAGACCACCGATGGTAGGACGAATCGCCACCAAAGGTTACATCCCTGGGACAATTTAACAAGACAGGAAAACGGACGAAATTTCGCTCGAATCCTGGTTGCGCCGGGGATGCCTCCCTCTGTAGCTCGTAGCCTCCCCGTGGGGGAGCCTTCTCACTCGCGGCGGGCGAGTCTAGCCGCCCTCCCTGGAGACCAGGCAGCATGCCCCTGAAGTGACAGGTGGCGGTGAGATGTGGTACATGCGCGGGAGCGTGTGACACAGCACACGGCACATCTGGGCGGCACCTCTATTGCCGTGGTGGGCGGTCGGGGGTGTCCGCTCTCTCCGGCGCCGTCGTCGGAGGCCCCTCGCCGGCCCCGTGGCTGGTAACAATTCGGTCATCATTTGATCTCTCTCTCCGGCCTCCGCAAAAGTTCGGAATCACTCTTTTCGTCCGGCTATCCGCGTACCAATGTGGGAGGTATGAATGCGACGGTTGGCGACCGGCTCCTGGTGCACGGGAATACCGTTGGCGAAAGGGACCGGAGCGGCGTAATCACGGAGGTGCAGGGCTCTGACGGCGGGCCTCCGTACGTGGTGCGGTTCGACGACGGGCACACTGGGCTGGTGTTTCCCGGCCCCGATGCCGTGGTCGTGCCTAAGTAGGATTTCCGTGTGAGATCTGAAATCATCTCTGTGGCCACGGGTTCACGAGAGACGGTGCACGACATCACGGCCGAATGCGCCGATTTCGTACGGGCCCAGGGTGCGGACGGGCTGCTGCACGTCTTCGTGCCGCACGCGACAGCGGGTGTCGCGCTGCTCGAGCTGGGGTCGGGCAGCGACGACGACCTGCTGGCGGCCCTGCGCGACCTGCTGCCGGCCGACGACCGCTGGCGTCATGCCCACGGATCCAGAGGACACGGCAGGTCGCACGTGATGCCCGCGCTGATCCCGCCGTACGCGACCGTCCCCGTGCTGGGCGGGCGAATGGCGCTGGGCACGTGGCAGTCTGTCGCGCTGATCGATCTGAACGTCGACAACCCGCAACGCCAGGTTCGCCTGTCGTTTTTGTCTGATTGATTCTGACCGACTACGGCCGTACCCGTGGCGACCGTTGACGACTGAGGGTCACAGCGTGTGGACTGTGCCGAAGCGATAAACCGCATAAGCGGGGCCACTCAAGCAGGAGGGATAAACGTGAGCGCGACCGCGGGTCAGGCGCAGGGCGAGCGCGGCCTGGCCGAACGACTCGGCCTCAAGTCGGGTCAGGTGGTGCAGGAGATCGGTTGGGACGAGGACGTCGACGACGAGCTTCGCGGGTCCATCGAAGACCTGACCGGCAACGAGCTGCTGGACGAGGACAGTTACGACGTCGTGGACGTCGTGCTGCTGTGGTGGCGCGACGGCGACGGGGACCTCTTCGACGCTCTCACCAACGCCATGCGATCACTCGCCGATGGCGGCCAGATCTGGCTGCTGACTCCCAAAGCGGGGCGCGAGGGCCACGTGGAGCCGAGCGACATCGGGGAGGATGCCGCCACCGCGGGTCTCTCGCAGACGAGCAGCATCTCCGCCGCACCCGACTGGTCCGGGACCAGGCTCGTCCCGCCGAAGGGCAAGAGGTAGGGAGCCTGAGCGCCTGCCGTACGGCAGGATGATGGCTGTGAACGCACATCCTGCCGAGGTCGGCGCCCTGGCTCCGGATTTCGAGCTGCAGGACCAGCACGGCACCCCGGTGAGCCTGGCTCGGCTCCGGGGCGAGAAGGTCGTGCTGGTCTTCTACCCGCTGGCGTTCAGCGGGGTCTGTTCCAGCGAGCTGTCCGCCCTGCGCGATCACCCGATCGAGGGCGCGCGGCTGCTGACCGTCTCCGTCGACTCCGTCTTCACGCATCGTGCGTGGGCGGATCGCGAGGGTTACACGTTCTCCCTGCTCTCTGATTTCTGGCCACACGGACAGGTCGCGCAGGCGTACGGTGTGTTCGATGATGCGAGGGGGCTCGCTCGGCGGGGGACCTTCATCATCGACGGCGAGGGCGTGATCCGGTGGTCGGTGGTCAATCCGATCTCCTCGGCACGCGACGTCGCCGACTATGTCAAGGCACTCGCCGATATTTCATGACTTCGCGGACTTCGTGACTTTCGGAGGGAAGGATGCCCTGCTACCGCTGCGGGGCCCGGCAGACGGACCCGGTGCGCGGCGCCAGCCCGTGGCAGCGCGGGGTGCGCAACGAGTCCCAGGTGCTGATCTGCCCGGACTGTCAACGGCTGCACGACCTCGACCTCGACTCCTGCTCCACCTGCGCGTCCACGGCGCTGATCTGCAGGCTGGGCGAGGTGGAGTGCCGGTCCTGCGGGGCCGTCCGGCTGGCCCGCTCGTCCGAGGCGCTCGACCCTCCGGCTCCCGTGGCGCCACCGCCCGGGTTGTCGGCCGAGGTCGAGGCGGCACTCAACCGGGTGCTGGGACGGGCCTGAGGGCTTCTGTGAGGCTGGGGCTTCACGGGTGGTTCATCGGCCGCTGTGAGGCCGTGTTCCTGGGCCCCACGGGCGTCCACCGCCCTGTGAGGCCGTGCTGAGTCCCGCGGGTGTCCACTCGCCATGTGAGGCTGTGCCTGGCTCTCCGCGGGCATCTGGCGCCCGGTGAGGTCGTGCTGGGCTCCGTGGGGGGAGCATCGCCCGGTGGGGCCGTGCTGGGCGCACGGGAGCGTCCGTCGTGCCCTGAGGGCCTCACGAGGGGCCGGGGGGCTTGTGAGCGTTCAACCTCCCGCCCTTTCCGGACATTTGCTGAGCTGCGCTATCGTCTCCTTTCGTGTCCGCAATGAGTTCGTTCGTCGTCGCGCTCGACGTCGGTGGCACGTCCATGAAGGGCGGCCTGGTCAGCGAGTCCGGCGCGGTGCTGCTGAGCGAGCGGCGCCCGACCCCCCGAGCCGAGGGCCCGGAGGCGGTCGTGGCGGCCATCTCCGGCTTCATCAGCCACCTGGCCGCCTCCGGCGACGGCAACCCGGCCGGCGTCGGCCTTGCCGTACCCGGCCTGGTGACGGACAGCTCGGCCGTGTACGCGGCGAACCTCGGCTGGCGCGACGTCCCCGCATCCAGCTTCACCACCCTGGACATCCCGGTGATGCTCGGCCACGACGTCCGCACGGGCGGCCTGGCCGAGAGCATCCTCGGCGCGGGCCGCGGCCTGACGGACTTTCTCTTCCTGCCCATCGGCACGGGCATCGCCGGCGCCTCGATCATCCGCGGCGAGCCGTACGGCGGCTCCTCCGGCTGGGCCGGCGAGATCGGCCATACCCCGGTCTTCCCCGACGGCGAGCAGTGCGCGTGCGGCCAGTTCGGCTGCCTGGAGACGTACGCCTCGGCGGCCTCGGTCGGCCGCCGCTACAGCCAGCGGGCCGGCGTGGAGGGCGTCAAGGCGGAGCAGGTGGTCTCCTCGGACGACCCGATCGCCATCGAGGTCTGGGACGAGGCCGTGGAGGCTCTGTCGCTGGCACTGGCCACGTACACGCTCCTGCTGGACCCCTCGGTCATCGTCCTGGGCGGCGGCCTCGCGGAAGCGGGCCCGGCCCTGTTCGACCCGGTCCGCACCCGCCTGATCAAGCGCCTCGCCTTCCGCGAGGCACCCCCGCTGGTCCCGGCGGCCCTCGGGGTGGACGCCGGCATGCTCGGCGCGGCCCTGCTGGGCTGGCGCGCGGCTGGGCGGCCCGAGCTGGGGCCCGGGTGGGCGGTGGATGTGCGATCGGGGCCGTTGGTGTCGTAAGGTGTAGTGCCGATCAGGGGCGGTTAGCTCAGCGGTAGAGCACTCGCCTTACAAGCGAGGGGTCACTGGTTCGAACCCAGTACCGCCCACCTGCATCAGGGAGCCGCGCAGCGATCATGCTACGGGGCTGTCGTGCCATTGACGTGCCATGAGATCACGCGGGCGAGCACCCTCCTGAAAATCCTTCTTCGTCGTCCTCTCGTCGACTTTGTTGTTCATGGGGCCGGCGAGCAGTGAAGCTGGTAGAACGCGCGGAAGGACGATCGCGGCAGGAGTACCGATGTACGTGAGGTTCCAGAGTCCGACGCCGAACGGGCGAGGGACGTACCCGGGCGTGTTCGGCCTCGTCAACGGCCTGGTTCCGGACGTCAGCCGTTCATCTCATGCAGAGAGTGTCCGGATACCTGGCGATCCTCGCCGCTCTCGCGAGATCGGGTAGCGGGCATCGGATCGAGTGTCTACCTGGAGTAGCCGGTCGCCGCGGAGCACCACCTACTGTCCTCGGTTCGCGGTGTCCACGCGCGGAAGTGCCCCGAGCGTCCACAAGGCCGACATGGGGAGCGCCCGTAGCCTTTCGCCGAAGGCCAGCGCCTGCTCTCCGGTGTAGAGCACGAAGCCGGCGCGGAACCTGGCTCCGAGCCGGTCGGCCAGGTGGCGCAGTCCGCGAAAATCGTCGCTGCGCACGGTTTCCGCGGCTTTCGCCTCGATCCCGATCACTTCACCGGACGCGTGCTCCAGGACGATGTCGACCTCGACCTTGTCCCGGTCTCGGTAGTGGAACAGTTGGACGGGCTCGTTGGCCCAGGTGAGCTGGCGTGCCACCTCGCCGGTGGCGAAGTTCTCGAGCAGGGGGCCGACGGGGGCCGTGACATCCCTGGCGCGATCGGATGACATACCGATCAGGCGGCCGCCGAGTCCGCTGTCGGTGGTGATCAGTTTCGGGGTGGAGATGGCGCGCCGGGTGAGATTCGAGGACCACGCCCGGCCGAGATGCGCAGGCTCCTGAGCGTCATCGCCGCCCGCATGGGCGGGCTGGCGTTCGATGTCGGAGATCTGGCGTACGTCTCAAGTGATCAAATCGGTGATGTACGAGTCGAAGAACCTGTTCCGTCTGCGTCCAGGGTCCCGTCGCATCGCTTCCGGATAGCCGCCGCGCAAGGCTCGATCGACGTAGTCGTGCTTGCGGAGGGCACAAGAACGCATGGTGGTGTCGAGATCCTGCGTGAAGACGTGATCCACGAATCCGTCGGGAGCATCGTCGATCTCCCCCTGGGAGAGCGGCCACAGCTCGATGGTCTCCGTCCGGCCCGGCAGGGCGTCTGGAAGATCGCGCAGCCCCAGGTGACGTCGTGGCTGTGGGCGTTCTGCCGAAGCTTGCGTGGGCGTTCTGCCGAACTTGATGTGGGCGTTCTGCCGCATGGGGAACGAACGCGGCAGTCCCTCAGTCGGTGGGCTCCACGTCGGGCTCCACGGCCTCCTCGCCCGCGTCGGCCGCCACCTCCCGCCGCTCCTCCTCGGCCTTCTGCTCGGGATCGGGCGGCGGCTCGACCGGTTCGGCCGGGATCGGGCGCGGAGTGTCCCGTACCTGAACTCCGGCGCGTGCGGCGAGGGTGTCGGACTCTCCGGAGACCTTTCCGACCGCGGGCGGCATCTCCTCGGGAGGTTTCTCGTCGTCCATGACCGGCAACTGCCCGAGCCTCGACCCGCAAACCTGCGGCACCTGAGTGGTGTTGCAGCCAGGTCCAAGAGTGGTCCAAGGGGCGGCGGGTTGCATGGCGGGCATGAGAAACATGGTTGCGGCCCGGGGTGTGCGCCGGGCGATGGCTCTGGTTCTGGTGTCCGTCACGACGGTTCTGACGATCGGCGTGGCGAGCAGTCCCGCGCACGCCTGGAACCCGGCCAACGACGGCTGGTACAAGTGCTACGTCGATGGCAAGTGGATGTGGTGCAAGGATCTGTAGATCGCATGAAGGCAAGGACCGCCGGTCACCGGGGCCGGCGGCCCTTGCCTCGGCGGGTGGGGCGTGCGGTGCGGCGGGGTGAGCCGTTCTGTGCGGGTTTCTGGGACGGCTTGTCCGCGCGGGGGGCGGCCGGAATGCGGCCCCGGGAGCTGTTCACGGTCCGGCCGCGGACGATGCCGATGAAGTCCTCCACCAGGTCGGTGGTCGCGTCCGTGGGCCAGGCGAGCGCGATCTGCGACTGCGGCGCGTCCGTCACCGGGCGGTAGGTGAGGTCCCTGCGGTGGTGGAGGCGCGCGAGCGACTGCGGGACCAGGAGCAGCCCGGTGCCGGACGCCACCAGCTGGATCGCGTCCGCCGTCGTGGCCGGATGGGTGAACGCGGGCAGGCCGGGGAGGGCCGGCCACTCGATGGTGTCGTCCAGCGGCTGGAACACCTCGTCGTCGGCCAGGTCGGCGGTGGTCACCTCGTCGGCGGCGGCCACCGCGTGGTCCTTGGGCACCACGACGACCGTGGTCTCCACGTAGAGCGGGATCACGCTGAGGCCGTCGCGGTCGACCGGCAGCCTGACGAACGCGGCGTCGGCGCCGCCGTCGCGCAGGAGCCCCACCACCTCGGAGGCGGGGGCCGAGGTCAGGGTGATCGGTATGTCGGGTGTCCGCTCGGTCCAGATGTTGACCCATTTCGCGGGGGTCACCCCGGGCACGTACGCCAGCCGGAACACCTTGCCGGTCTCACCATCAGTCACTTCCACAGCGTACCGATGTCAGGAAAAGCGTCCCGACTGACTACTCTTGGCGTCATGACCTCGTCCAAGCCGAAGAGCATCCAGACGATGAAGCCCGAGACCGCGGCCAAGAAGCTGGGCGTGCTCTGCTCGGCCACTCCCGCCGAGTTCCAGGCGGGAGTCGTCTCCAGGGACGAGCTGAACGCGTTGCAGTCCGCGCCGCCCGCCTGGCTCGTCGACCTGCGCCGCAACGGCCCGCACCCCAAGCAGGTCGTCGCCGCGAAGCTCGGCGTCTCCATCTCCGGCCTGGCCAGGGCCGGCATCACCGAGCCGCTCACCACCGCCGAGATCGACGCGCTGAAGGCGGAGAACCCGGAGTGGCTGGAGCACGAGCGGGCCGTGCAGGCCGAGGCCCGCAAGGAAGCACAGCGTCTCAAGCAGCAGCGCTAGCGTCGCGCTAGCGTCCGGGGCGGCTGCACCCGACTCGTCCTTCGCGCTCGCGGAGGAGGCCGGCGGTTTCAGTTGCCCGGGGTGCCGCGCGAGGTCGCGGCCGACCAGAGCATCAGGGCCGGGCCGGACAGGCAGCATCCGATGCTCACGACGAGCAACGGCGGGGACAGCCCGAGCGGGAGGCCGGGCAGCATGTTGGTCACGGTCATGAGGACGACGCCCGCGCCGAGGAGCGACATCCCGCCTCCAAACAGGCGAGGGTCCCAATCCTGACGGCGCCCGAACAGCCGGGGGGACCGGTTCGTGATCAGCAGGTAGAGGCCGAGCGCGACGTTCAGGCCGCCTGCCGCGATGGCGGCCATCCGTAAGACTGCCAGGATCACGCGAGTTCGCCTCTCGGGAGCCGGGAGGAGGGCAGGCAGGCTCGCCCTCGTCGCGACATCATGCCGAACGGCCGCGACGGTGATCAAGCGCAGGGGATCGTCTCATGGGCGGAGCTTCAGCTTGCCGGTCGTCAGATCCACGCGGTAGACGTCGTCGGCCGTGCCCCTGACCAGGAAGGCGCCCTGTTTCGTCCACCCCAGGGCCGTGTCGGGCGAGTCGTCGTCGGGAAAGTCCGGCACGACGCTGGACAGGCGCTTGCCGGTCCTCGTGTCGTAGGTCTCGGTGAGTCCCTCGTAGAGCCGGAAGGTCACCAGGCGGCGTCCGTCCCACCGGAGGTGGTACGAGTCGGCACCGCCGAGCTCCTTGACGGGGAAGCCGCCCCGCTCCTTGCCCTGACGGTCGAGCACGACGACGCGGGAGGCCGTCTCGACGACGATGCCGCCCTCGTTGAAATCGTGCACCTGCCGGGCGCCGGGGATGACCCGCGTGGTCCCGTCCTCGAGGTCGAGGACGCGTACGTCGTGGCCTGCGAGCGCGACCTGCCGGCTCTGGCCGGCGGCGAACGTGACCTCCGGGACCTCGGTGTCGGCGAGCACGCCGGTGAGCGGGCGCACGTCATCGCCCTTCTGATACACCAGGCGGCGCTCCTGCCGGTGCAGGTAGACGACCACCTGCTTGTCCGGGCTGCGCACGAACGGCGCCCTGACAGGCGCTCCACCCCTTCCCACGACGTACGGCGCGGCCTGCGGAAACGGCTCGCCGTTGACCAGCCAATAACGGCAGGGATCGTCCAGCTGGTCCGCCCACGGGCAGGTGAGCCCCTTGAATTCGCCGACCGTGCCGAACGTTGCCGTGCGAGTGGCCGGCGGAACGGGCATCGTGTATTCAGGTAGTTCGCGATCCGGCACCGGGCCGGGGGCCAGCAGTGCTCCCGACAATGCGATCGCGCTGGCCGCAGAATAGGCGTTCCGCGCCGACGACCGGAGTATCGCGGGCTCTCGATGAGCGACATACGGCCGGGCGGGTCGGGCCATGACCATCGCCACGGCAATCACGGCGGCGGCATGGATGAGAAGCGCCGCGGTGACTCCCTGGTTGATCAGCCGGTAACCGCCTGCGAACGTGGCGGTGCCCAGAGCCAGCAACCAAGTGGTGCGATGGATTTCCACTTCTGCGGCAAGTCGCGCGCGTTTATCGGAGAAGACATAGGAGACGCACCAGCCGAGCACCAGATAGAACGGATCGCCGGTCCACAACGACAGCGGCGCGGCCAAGATAACGCAGATCAGGCGGCGTCGGCGCAGGTCCGTGACGTGGTCGACGATCTGGCGGGCGTTGGCGGCAGTGACGGAAAGGCCCAGCGCCGAGGCGAATCGGGTGAGGCGTTCCCGGGTGACCGGCATCGCCGCCGCCGCGATGACCGCCACGATGATCCAGGCAATCGCCGGGGGTGCTGTCACGATGTGTCACGATATAGGATTTCGCGCCGTGACTCCGGATGATTTATGGCGGCAGTTCGGCATCGGTGGCCGGCGTGCCCGGCGATTCGGTTTGCCGGTCACGGTGTGGGTGTGCGCGGTGTCGGTCGCCGTGGCGGCATTCCTGTGGGAGACGGGCGCGCTGTACCCGCGTATTGACTGGAGCCTCTTTGTTTTCTTCGTGAACGCCGACGTGGACGAGAACGGGGTGCTCTCCAGCAACCTAGATATCGAACTGGAAAACAAAGGGCTCGCCACCTTCACCATCACCGCCATTTCGATGGACATACCGGGTCTGCGTCTGTTGCCGGCCGATGTGACGAGGAAAGAGGACGCCACCGTGACGGTCGGCCACGACGCCGGGGGAACCATGAGAAGACGCATGGTCATCACCGACTGCGCGGCGGTCCCGCACGAGCCCCAGCCGATCCGGTTCACCTACCGGACCTGGCTGGGGGAGTGGGAGTCCGAAGTGGTCTGGAACTCGTGGACGCTGACGAACACCAGGGGAGAGCGCGTCCCGGTCGCCTGGCAGCGGGCGTTCGCCGTGAAGGTGTGCGACGACGCGATCGCTGACGGAAGCCCCGCATGACCCCCGCCGCGAAGATCGCCACCGGGCTGCTCCTGGCCTTCTGCGTTTTCCGGCTGAACGGCTTCGACGTGCTGTTCGACCCCGCCGGGTGGATGTGCTGCGCGACGGGGCTGGGACAGTTGCGGCGCTCCGGTGACGACCTGCCGGGGCTTGCCGCACGCGTCGCCGTCGCCATGGCCTGGGTCTCGGCCGCCGCCTGGCTGTTCCCCGTCGCGGCCGACGGGGAATCCGTGGCCCGGCAGGTCATCGGGCTGGCGAACGGCGGCGGCGGGCTGGTCGCCGTCTGGCTGGTCGCCGAGGTGGCGATCGCGCGGCTCCGGGCGAGCACGCGGGAGTTCAGGGCAGGCCTGCTCGACGTGCTGCGCTGGGCCGTGTCCGGTCTGGGGACGATCGCGTTACTGATCGACTACGGCTACGGCGACCTCGGCGGGACCGTGGTCATCAGCTGGTTCGGGTCGCTCGTGGCGATGATCGTGGCCCTCTACAGGTGGGCGCACCTGCCGTGCCTGGCCCCGGAGCCGAGCCCGGCGGGCCGGCCGCCGGGTGTCCGCTGAGCGACAAGTGCGTTGCCGAGGGTTATCGAGCGAGCACGCACCGTAGTAGCGTCCTGGCTGTGCGAAGGAAGGGGCGCTCCATGGTCAGTCGTCGCGTCGTCATCTCGCTGCTCGCCACCCTGACAGGGGCGGCGCTGGTGCTCGGGACGGGCGGGCCCGCCGCGGCCGCCGCGCGGGCGGGCAACGCTCCGGGCTGCATCGCCCGCGTGGTCGACGAGCAGCCGCACGGCCTCATCGTCTGGCTGCGCAACGAGTGCGGCAGGACCATGCGGGTCAAGGTCGTCATCTCCTGGGGCCCCGACGGGCCCTGCGCGACGCTCGCCAACGGGCAGTCGCGCGAATGGACGTTCAAGCTCGGCTCGTACGACAAGACCGTCACCTGCTGAACGCCGGGGGCCCTTGTCCGAACCCGTTCAGGGGCACATGGTGGAGGTGCGCAGCCGCGCACGAGCACGAGACCTCCGGAGTGGATTCTCCGGCGGGTTGTCCCGCCCGGACAGCGAGATGGGTGGCGGTGGCCGCGAGGCCACCAGACCTGCCGCCGCTTGACGGTGCCTCTGCTGGGCCGGGCGGGACGCTTGGCGGTTCCCCTACCAGCGGTGGTGGACCTGCGGGCGGACGAGCTCGTCGTAGACGTCCCGTACGGCGGCCAGCGTGGCCTCGTCCAGCGGCGGCACGGCGTCGGCGGCGGCGTTGGCCCGGGCCTGGGCCGGGTTACGGGCCCCCGGGATCACCACCGACAAGCCCTCCTGGTCCAGGATCCAGCGCAGCGCGAACTGCGCCATGGTGACGCCCTCGGGCACCAGCGGCGCCAGGCGGCGCACCGCCTCCAGGCCGGTGCCGAAGTCCACGCCCGAGAACGTCTCACCGACGTCGAACGCCTCCCCGCGCCGGTTGTAGGTGCGATGGTCGTCGGCGGAGAACGTGGTGTGCTCGTCGTACTTGCCCGACAGCAGGCCGCTGGCCAGCGGGACGCGGGCGATGATGCCCACCCCGGCCGCGCGGGCCGCAGGCAGCACCTCCTCCAGCGGCTTGAGCCGGAACGCGTTGAGGATGATCTGCACCGTCGCCACGCCGGGGCGCGCGATGGCGGTCAGGGCCTCCTCGCAGGTCTCCACGCTCACCCCGTACGCGGCGAGCTTCTTCTCCGACACCAGCGTGTCCAGCGCGTCGAACACGGCGTCCGTCGAGTAGACGGGCGTCGGCGGGCAGTGGAGCTGGACCAGGTCGATGGTGTCCACGCCGAGGTTGCGGCGCGAGCGCTCGTTCCAGGCGCGGAAGTTGGACATCACGTAGTTGTCCGGGACCTGCTCCAGACGGCGGCCCATCTTGGTCGCGACGGTGATCTCCGGGCGGTCCTTGGCGAAGCGGCCGACGATCTGCTCGCTGCGCCCGTCGCCGTACACGTCGGCGGTGTCGATGAAGGTCACACCCGACTCCACCGCCGCGCTCAGCGTGGCGACGGCCTCGTCCTCGGACACCTCGCCCCAGTCGGCGCCGAGCTGCCAGGCGCCGAGCCCGACCACCCCGACCCGGCGTCCGGTACGCCCCAACACCCGCTGTTCCATCTGTCCACCTCACTGGTAAGTGCCTGACCAGCACCAGTGTCCCGGATGATCGGGACCGGCGGGCAACCGGGCACGCGTCAGCGGGGACACTCGCCGGTGTGCGTGGGCCCGGCCTTGAGCAGCAGGCGTCCGGCGAGGATCTCCGCGGCGACGCCGGCGCCCATCGCGAGCCCGTCGAGGTTGCTGAAGGAGAGGTGCAGGCCGCCGTCCACGCGCGAGCGGCCAGCGTCCGCCGCGGCGGCCGAGAAGCCGGGGAAGCTCCGCCGCCACGGCTGCCCGGTGGCGGGATCGACCGGCGCGCTGTCGGTGACCAGCGTGAACGGGATCCGGTCGGCGCAGAAGAAGCCCGCCAGGACGGCCGCGCCCGCGCCGCTGAAGGAGCTGTGACCCGAGATGTACTCGGGCGAGCTGCCCGCGCTGCCGGCCCGCGCCCGCCAGCCCGCCACCGGCTCCGTGTACGGGTTGCCGTCGGTGTCCGCCTGCTGGATCGCCGCCTGGGGCCGCCAGTGGCGGAAGGCGAACTTCGTCCGGACCGTCGGGATCGAGGTGTCGGCCAGGGCCATGCCGAGCAGGGCGAACAGCCGGGCCTCGTCCGCCAGCGGCAGCGGCCGGTCCACGGCGAGCGCGATCTTGACCCACTCGCCCGGAGGCTGCGCCGTGCCGGCGGGCAGCGACCAGTACTGGTAGACGGCCGACTTGCCCGCGTCGGCGATGGCGGCGTCTCCCACCAGCCTGACCTCGGCGAACGCCGCCGCGTAGTCGAGGCTCGCCGGCGCCGGCGGGCCGTCGCCGACGTACGGGGCCGCGTCGGCGATGCCGAACGGCCGCATGCCGCGATACTGCACGCCGGACCACGCCTGCCCGAACACGCCCGGGCCCGAGCCCGCGGGCTGCGTCTCGACCGGCGAGGAGCCGTCGTCCTGCCTGGCCGCGTGCACGTCCCTGCCCACGCTCTCGCCCCAGGCTCGTCCTGCGGCGACGCGCGGCCCCGCCCCTAATCGGCCGAGGTCCGCGTCGAGCCGCTCGGTGAGCGAGGCTTCCTGGCCGGGGTACAGGCGGGTGAGCACCGCGTGGGCCGCCGCCACGGCCGCGGCCTGCTGGTCGCCGCGCGCGGGCGCGCCCCTGGGATCGCGCAGCGCGGGTGTCCTGGCCCGGCTGTCGCCGCGGGCGGTGGCGATGCCGTTCACGGCGTCGTACATGCCGGCGTTGAGCATCGCGTACGTCCTGGCGGCGTCCGCGTCGGAGGCCCGCTCGGCGCGTACGACCCGCAGGGCCTGCTCGTTCCACGCCCGGGCCGGGTCCACGTCGGGAACTGCGGTGGCGGGCGGGGCGAGCGGGGCGAGGAGCAGCAGCGCGAGGAGTGCGTTCATGTGATCCCCCTCTTCCGGTGGAGAGCCGGTCACTGCAAGATGCGCCTCACGCGCCGCTGCCGCCACTACCCCGCCGGGTCAGGCGGCCGTGCGGCGGGCCAGGCGGTGCTCGTCCAGGGTGCGGGTGAGCGCGTGCAGCGCCCGGCGCAGCGAGAGGCCGTCCAGGTGGCCGAAGCCGAGCACGATCCCGTTGCCCGGTTGCGCGTCCGGATGGTGGTAGGCGGCCAGCTCGGTCACCTCGACCCGCCGGGCCCGCAGCGCCGCGGCGACCGACCCGGCCGGCACCGACACCGGCAGCAGCAGCGTGGCCGCCGCGCCGGTGCGCGCGCCGAGCAGCCGCATGTGCGGGTACGCCTCCAAGGTCTGGCGGACGAGCGCCCGCTTGGCCTCGTACTGGGCGGACAGCCCCGCCACCCGGCCGGCCACGCAGCCGGACCCGAGCAGCTCGGTCACCGCGAGCTGGCAGGTGATCGACGGCCCGGCCGGCATGACCTGCTCGATCTCCCCGGCCAGCCGGCGCGGCACCACCGCGAACGCCAGCCGCAGCGACGGCGTCAGCACCTCGGCGAGCGAGCCCACCATGGCCGTGGACCAGGCGTCGCCGAGGGCGAGCACGCTGGGCAGCGGGCCGGGCCCGTCGCGGAAGAGGCCGTCGAAGGCCGGCTCCAGCACCAGGCCGCCGCTGTCGGCCGCCCACCGGGCCAGCGCCTGGCGCCGCTCCAGCGGCATTCGCGTGCCGAGCGGCAGGCCCCGCTCCGGCAGCACCGCCACGACGTCGCAGGCGGCCGGGATGCGGTCCGTGCGCGCGCCCCAGCCGTCCGCCGGCAGGGGCAGCACGGTGCCGAGCCGGCCGAGCGCGGCCCTGAGCCTCGGCGGGGCGGGATCCTCCAGCGCGATCACCGGGTCGTGGCCGCCCTGCGCGCGCAGGAGGAGCCGCAGCGCATCCGCGTACCCGGCAGTGACGATCACCTCGTGGCCGTCGAGCTCCAGGCCGCGCGTGTCCCGCAGGTGGGCGGCGATGGCGGCCCGCAGCGCCGGCAGGCCGGCGGGCGGCGGCCCGCCCAGCGGCGGCCGGTGCAGCCCGGCCCGGCGCCAGGCCGCCCGCCACTCGGCCAGCGGGAAGCCGTGTGCGCTCGGCCGGTCCAGCCGCAGGTCGATGCGGGTCTCCCCGGAGCCGGCGGAGCTGGGCCGCGCGTTCGCGGGCGCGCACACGTACGTGCCGGAGCCGTGCCGCCCGGCGATGTACCCCTCGGCGAGCAGCCTCTCGAAGGCGGCCAGCGCCACGCCCCGGGAGATCCCCAGCACCCGGGCCAGCGTTCGGGTGGACGGCATCCGGCTGCGGGGAGCCAGTTGCCCCCGCACGATGGCCCTCCTGAGCTGCGCGGTCAGCTGGTCCTGCAGCGGCTCGGGCAGGTTCCGCTCAAGGTGGATCGGTACGCTGAGCCTTTGCGGATGGCGCATGGAATGTCCCCCAGTCGACGTACGGGAAAGGCCCCCCGACCTGAAAGGCGTGACATCCCGTTCCACGCCGTGCCAGCCTCACCCGGGCCGGTACGAGCAGCGCACCCCCGTCTGCACCGTGGCGCGCAGCTCCTCGCCGATCGCCGGGTCCACGGCCGAGATCCGGGCCAGCGCCCGCCTGATCGCCTTGCCGACCGCGATCCTCGCCCGCTCCTCGCCGCCCGCCGGCACCCGGGCCCGCCCGCCCAGGCCGGCCGCGGCGGCCAGCTCGGCGATCAGCCACTCGCGCTCCATCCGCAGTGCCGCCGCGCGTTCCAGGTCCTGCGCCGACTCGTGCTCGTCGATCTCGGCCTGCAACCGGGTCAGCCGACGCCGGAAGGAGTCCCTGGCCACGTCGTCGAGCAGTGGCCCGTGCCCGGGCGTGCCCGCCGCCAGGTCCGCGGCCGGGATCTCCTGCCCGGGGTCGGCGGCCAGCGTGGCCAGGTACGCCATGCCGACGCTGTGGGCGACCAGCGCCACCCGGCCGTTCAGCTCCACGCGCCAGTGCCGCCCGTCGCGGCGGAACCGGCAGGCGCCGTCCGACTCCGGCGGCCGCCCGACCACCGCGGGCAGCACCATGCCGAGCTGCGCGGCCTCGTGGGCGGCCGTGGCCAGCTCCGCCCGGGCCGCCGCGTCCGCGTGGCCGTCGCGCAGCGCCAGCGCCTGGCCGAGGCGGCAGCGTGACAGCGTGGCGGCCGGCCAGTGGCCCAGCGCCAGGTTGTCGTGCACGGCCGCGCGCAGGTGCGCGATGGCCAGGTCGAGGTCGCCGGTGGTGAGCGCGGCCATGCCCAGCGAGTGCCGCACCGAGCCGAAGCAGGCCACGCCCAGGCTGGCGATCACCGGCAGGTGCGCGTACGGGCTCAGCAACGCGTACGCGGCGGCGGCGGTGTCGGCGTCCTGCAGCAGGTGCGCGGCCTCCACCACGCAGTACATCGCCACCATCCAGGAGCTGGAGCTGGGCAGCTCCGCCAGGTCGCGGCCGCGTAACCGGGCCAGGTGGCCGGCCGCCCGCCGCCGGTCCCCCGCGACGGCCGCGGCCAGGGCCAGGCCCGCCACGTAGGAGTTGTCGATGGGGCTGAGCGTGGGGGAGTTGACCAGGTCCGCCAGGGCGGGCAGCAGCTCGGCGGCGCGGCCCTGGTACCAGCGGATGGCGCCGAGCTGGCCGCCGTACCAGCCGGTCGCGTCGATGTCGCCGGCGGCCACGCCGCGCTCGAAGCAGCCGTCGGCCAGCTTCTCCGCCTCCTCCAGCCGGCCCGCGCGGATGGTGAGCATGACCTCGATCGCGCCGGCCACGTACTCGACGGCCAGGTGCGGGTGGTCCGCCAGGACGGCGCGCAGCTCCTGTAGGGAACGCTCCGCGTGGGGGTCGCCGGCCAGGTAGAGGTCCGCCGTGCGCCACATCAGGCCCATGATCAGGTCGCACGCGCGGCCGGTCGCCGCCGCCTGGCCGATCAGCTCGCCCGCCAGCTCCAGGCGCAGTGCCCCGTGCTCGGGGCCCAGCACGCAGTGGTGCGCCAGGCTCAGCGCCTCCGCCAGCGCCAGCGCGTCGCCCGAGCTCCTGGTCCGGGCCAGCAGCCGCAGGATGCCTTCGTGCGTGCCGCCGCGGTAGTCCTCCTCGCCCTGGATGCGCAGCCGCAGCCGCAGCGCGATAGGGGAGCCGGGGTCCACTTGTGACAGCGCGTGCCGCTGGCGGACGCGTACCTGCTCCGACTCGACCGCCGTGCGGTGCTCGTGCACCCAGATCCCGCCCAGGCCCAGCGCCGCCCGCGCCAGGCCCGCCAGGTCGCCGCACGCCTGCGCCTCGCGGTAGGCCGTGTCGAACCAGCGCCGGGCGCGCTGCAGGTCACCGTGCTCGAACAACGCGCGCTCGCCGCGGAGGATGGCCACCTGGATGTCGGGGCATGACGGCGGGCGCACCTCCGCCCCTGGTGCAACGCTCACGACCGGTCTGAGCGCGCACCCGCCGGTCCGAATACCGTTCTGGGTGAGGTTCGCGGACGCGTAGCCTCAATGCCATGATTCGTCCTGCCACACCCGCTGACGTGCCCGAGATCGTCAGCATGATCCGCGAGCTCGCCACGTACGAGAAGGCCGCCCACGAGGTGCGCGTGACCGAGGAGCAGCTCCACGACACCCTCTTCCGCGACAACCCCGCCGCCTTCGCGCACATGGCCGAGCAGGACGGCGAGGTGGTGGGCTTCACGCTCTGGTTCCTCACCTACTCCACCTGGCGCGGCACGCACGGCATCTACATGGAGGACCTGTACGTGCGCCCCCAGCACCGCGGCGGCGGCCACGGCGTGGGCCTGATGCGCAAGCTGGCGGAGATCTGCGCCGAGCGCGGTTACCAGCGCCTGGAATGGGCGGTGCTCGACTGGAACAGGCCCAGCATCGACTTCTACGAGAAGCTCGGCGCGGTCAACCAGGACGACTGGTACCGCTACCGGCTGACCGACGAGCCGCTCGCCCGCCTGGCCGAACGGCGCGACTGAGAGGCGGGCACACGTCACGCAGGTCACGTACGGTGACGTGACCTGCGTGACATATCCGGTTAAACGCCGGCGTGGGACCGAGCCCGGGTGGTTTCCTGCTCGAACATCCCCGCGGACGGCTCTTCGAGGTCGCGGTGGGTCTCCTCCATGCGCAGCGCCACCCCCATGGCGAAGAACGTGGGAGCCCACTCACCGATGAAGATGCCCCACCGGTCGGCCCGGTCGAGCCCCGCGGTCTCGGTGTTCTTGGACAGCAGCCAGCTTCCGAAGGCCAGACCGATCGACACCAGCCCCGCGGTGTACATGTGGCCCGACCTGACACCCATGTCATGCAGCTTTTTGATCATGTTTCCCCCCTTGCTCAGGTGCAGTTACCCCAGCACAGAGCAGGTAACCGATCATTACGGGCATGTTTCCGCGGTGACGCTTGTGCGCGGCTTGTTACCGAGGTGAATCACACGTAACCGGCGCACAGCCACGCAGGGTCAGAGTGCGTAACGAGCCCTTCCTACCTTGGAGATCCCCGGACGCCGAGCGTAGGAGAGGTCAATGGCGCGCTGGATCGCCGAGTGGCATCCCGATGACCCAGCATTCTGGGAGAGTTCAGGCAAGCGGGTCGCACGGCGCAACCTGATCTTCTCGATCGTGGCCGAGCACCTGGGCTTCACGGTGTGGACGCTGTGGAGCATCGTGGCGACCAAGATGGGGTCGTACGAGTTCACCACCGACGAGCTCTTCTGGCTGGTCGCCCTGCCGAACCTGATCGGCTCCGTGCTGCGGGTGCCCTACACGTTCGGGCCCGCCAAGTTCGGCGGCCGCAACTTCACGGTGGTCAGCGCGATCCTGCTGCTCATCCCCGCCGTCATGCTCGGCGTGGCCGTGAACAACCCGGGCACGCCCTACTGGCTCTTCCTGGTCATCGCGGCGCTGGCCGGCTTCGGCGGCGGCAACTTCGCCTCCAGCATGGCCAACATCACCTACTTCTACCCGCGCAGCAAGCAGGGCGTCGCGCTCGGCCTGAACGCCGCGGGCGGCAACATCGGCGTCAGCTCCGTCCAGCTCGTCATGCCGCTCGTGATCGGCTCGCTCGGGCTGGCCGCCGCCGGCTGGTTCTGGATCCCGTTCATCGTCGTGGCCGCCGCCTGCGCCTTCTTCTTCATGGACAACCTGACCAGCGCCAAGGCCAACCCCCGGCAGCAGCTCGCGGTCGCCGGCAAGGCCCAGACCTGGATCATGTCCTTCCTCTACATCGGGACGTTCGGCTCGTTCATCGGCTACTCCACCGCCTTCCCCCTGCTGAGCCAGAGCCTCTTCCCCGACGCCCCGTACGCCGCCGTCGCCTTCGCGGGGCCGCTCATCGGCTCCCTGATCAGGCCCATCGGCGGCTGGCTGGCCGACAAGCTCGGCGGCGCCCCCGTCACCCTGTGGAACTTCGCCGCCATGGGCGGCGGTGTCCTGCTCGTCTGGCTGGCCAGCACCTCCGGCAACTTCTGGCTGTTCTTCCTGTCCTTCCAGCTCCTCTTCCTCACCTCCGGCATCGGCAACGGCTCCACGTACCGCATGATCCCGGCCATCTTCCAGGCCAAGGCCGTCGCCGAGCGCGGCGACGAGACCGAGGAGACCCTGCTGTACGGCAAGCGCCAGGCCTCCGCCGCCATCGGCATCATCTCGGCGGTCGGCGCCCTCGGCGGGTTCCTCATCAACCGGGCGTTCGGCATGGCGTTCGCCGCGGCCGGCACCCCCGCCCCCGCCTTCCTGGCCTTCGGGGTCTTCTACGTGTCCTGTCTCGCCCTGACCTGGTGGTGCTACACCAGGACGGTCGGCGTCAAGGTGGTTGCGAGCCTCGCTTATGCCCGGATCTGACGTGGCGACGAAGACGCACTGCCCGTACTGCGCGCTGCAGTGCGGCATGGAGATCGGTCCCGGGCTGGCCATCAGCCCCAGGACCGACATCCCGGCCAACGCCTCGGGAGCGCTGTGCCAGAAGGGATGGACGGCGGGCGAGCTCCTCACCAACGGCGAGCGCCTGACCGCCCCCCTCCTGCACGGCGAGCCCGTGGACTGGGACGTCGCGCTCGACTACGTGGCGTACCGGTTGTCCGCCATCCGCGCCGAGCACGGCCCCGACGCCGTGGCCGTGTTCGGCGGGGGTGGGCTGACCAACGAGAAGGCGTACACGCTCGGCAAGTTCGCCCGGGTCGCCCTCGGCACCAGCCAGATCGACTACAACGGCCGCTTCTGCATGTCCTCGGCCGCCGCCGCCTCCATCAGGGCGTTCGGCCTGGACCGGGGCATGCCCTTCCCCATCACCGACCTGGACGACGCCGACGTCGTCATGATCGCCGGCGGCAACGTGGCCGAGACCATGCCGCCGTTCGTCCGCCACCTGGACGGGTCGCGCCTGATCGTCATCGACCCGCGCCGCACCCAGACCGCCAAGCTGGCCTGGCTGCACCTGCAGCCCACCCCCGGCACCGACCTGGCCCTCGCGCTCGGCCTGCTGCACCTGGCCATCGCCGACGGCCTGGCCGACGAGGAGTACGTCGCCGCCCGCACCACCGGGTTCGACGAGGTCCGGACCTCGCTGTCGGCCTGGTGGCCCGAGCGGGTCGAGCGGGTCACCGGGGTGCCCGTCCACCACATGCGGCAGGCCGTCAGGGCCCTGGCGGCCGTGGACAAGGCGTACATCCTGACCGGGCGCGGCGCCGAGCAGCACGCCAAGGGCACCGACACGGTCACCGCGTTCATCAACCTCGCCCTCGCGCTCGGCCTGCCCGGCAGGCACGGCTCCGGGTACGGCTGCGTGACCGGGCAGGGCAACGGCCAGGGCGGCAGGGAGCACGGTCAGAAGGCCGACCAGCTCCCCGGTTACCGCAAGATCGACGACCCGGCCGCCCGCGAGCACGTGGCGCGCGTCTGGGGCATCCCGGCCGAGGACATCCCGGGGCCCGGGCGGTCGGCGTACGAGCTGCTGGACGCCCTCGGCACTCCGGAAGGGCCCAAGGCGCTCATGCTGTTCGGTTCCAACCCGGTCATCTCCGCCCCCGCCGCCGAGCACGTCGCCGAGCGCATCGGCGCCCTCGACCTGCTCGTGGTCTGCGACTTCGTCATGTCGGAGACCGCCGCCCTGGCCGACGTGGTCTTCCCCGTCACCCAGTGGGCCGAGGAGAGCGGCACCATGACGAACCTCGAAGGCCGCGTCCTGCTCCGCCGCAGGGCCGCCACGCCGCCCGAGGGCGTCAGGAGCGACCTCGACGTCCTGGCCGCCCTGGCCCGGCGCCTCGGCCACACCTTCGAGACCAAGCCGGCCAGGGTCTTCGACGAGCTGCGCCGCGCCAGCGCCGGCGGCCCCGCCGACTACTCCGGCATCACCTACGAGCGCATCGCCGGCGAGACCGGCGTCTTCTGGCCCTGCCCTTCCCCCGAGCACCCGGGCACCCCGCGCCCGTTCCTCGACCGGTTCGCCCACCCCGACGGCCGGGCCAGGTTCGTGCCCGTCCAGCACCGGCCGGCCGCCGAGGAGCCCGACGAGGACTACCCCCTCTACCTGAGCACCGGCCGGGTGCTCGCCCACTACCAGAGCGGCGCCCAGACCCGCAGGATCGCGCCGCTCGTCCAGGCCGCCCCCGAGCCGTACGTCGAGCTGCACCCGGACCTGGCCGAGCAGCTCGACATCAGCGCCGGGGACGTCGTGCGCGTCAGCAGCAGGAGAGGCGAGGCCAAGGCCGCCGCCAGGATCAGCGACGCCATCAGGCGCGACACCGTGTTCATGCCCTTCCACTGGGAGGGCGCCAACCGGCTCACCAACCCGGCACTCGACCCGACGTCGAGGATGCCGGAGTTCAAGGTCTGCGCTGTCAGGGTGGAGAGGGACTCATGAGGCTCGTCGTCGTGGGCAACGGGATGGCCGGGTCGCGGCTCGTCAGCGAGGTGCGTACCCGCGACCCGCACATGAAGATCACCGTTTTCGGCGCGGAGACGCGCCACCCCTACAACCGGGTGCTGCTGTCGAACGTGCTGGCCGGCAGCTCCCGCCCCGAGCAGGTACGGCTGCTCGACCCCGCCTGGTACGCCTCGCACCACGTGGAGGCCGCCTTCGGCGACGCCGTCGCGCACCTCGACAGGGACACCAGGCACGTCGTCACCGAGAGCGGCCGGCGCGAGCCGTACGACCTGCTGGTGCTGGCCACCGGCAGCGACGCCATCGTGCCGCCGATCCCGGGCGTCGAGCGGGCCGTCCCGTTCCGCACCCTCGACGACTGCGAGCGCATCATCGAGGCGGCCACCAGCGCCCGCAAGGCCGTGGTCATCGGCGGCGGCCTGCTCGGCATCGAGGCCGCCCGCGGCCTGGCCGGGCGCGGCCTCCCGGTCACCCTGCTGCACCTGGCGGGCCACCTCATGGAGCGCCAGCTCGACGTGGAGGCCGGTGAGGTGCTCGGCGAGACCCTGAACGGGCTCGGCGTCGAGATCCGCACCGGCGTGTCCGCCTCCGGCGTCGAGGAGAACGGCGTCCGCCTCGACGCCGGCGAGCTCGTCGAGGCCGACCTCGTCGTCCTGGCGTGCGGCGTCCGCCCCGTGACCGGCCTGGCCGCCGAGGCGGGCCTGGAGGTACGGCGCGGCGTCGTCGTGGACGACGAGCTGCGCACCGACGACCCGTCCATCTTCGCCATCGGCGAGTGCGCCGAACACGACGGCACCGTCTACGGCCTGGTCGCCCCCGCCTGGGAGCAGGCCGCCGTGGCCGCCGACGTCATCACCGGCGGCAAGGCCCTCTACCGCGGCTCCCGCCTGGTCACCCGGCTCAAGGCCAAGAGCGTCGAGCTGGCCGCCATGGGCGAGACCCAGCTCGGCGAGGAGCACGCCGAGGTGGTGCGCTTCAGCCACCGGGCCCGCGGCACCTACCGCAAGCTCGTCATCCAGGACGGCCGCCTGGTCGGCGCGATCCTGCTCGGCGAGAGCGACGCCGTCGGCACGCTCACCCAGCTCTTCGACCGCGGCGGGCCGGTGCCAGGCGACCGCGCCGGGCTGCTCTTCCCCGGGCTGGCCTCGGCCCCCGTGGCCGACAGCCCGACGCTGATGCCCGACGCGGCCAAGGTCTGCCAGTGCAACAACGTGACCAAGGGCCAGATCAGGGCGTGCTGGGAGGCCGGGGCCAGGGACGTGGCCGCGGTGGCGAGCGCCACCAGGGCCACGACCGGCTGCGGCACCTGCCGCGACGCCGTGGAGGGCATCGTCGGCTGGCTTTGTGAGCAGGAAGGGGTTTCGGTATGAACAGGATCGTCGTCGTTGGGTATGGTCCGACCGCTCACCGGCTCGTCGAGACCCTGGCGGGCAAGGGTTTCGGCGGCACCGTGACCGTGATCGGGGAGGAGCCGCGGCCGGCGTACGACCGGGTGCACCTGACCTCGTACCTGTCCGGCACCAGCGCGGAGGACCTCACCTACGAGGTGCCCGCCGGGGTCGTGACCAGGCTGAACACCCGCGTCACCGGCATCGACAGGCAGGCCGGGCAGGTCACGCTGGCCGACGGCGGCGTCGAGCCGTACGACGTGCTCGTGCTGGCCACCGGCTCCGCGCCGTTCGTGCCGCCCGTGCCCGGCGCCGAGCACGCCTACGTCTACCGCACGATCGAGGACCTCGACGCGATCAGGACGGCCGCCAAGGACGCCGTGGAGGGCGTCGTGGTCGGCGGCGGCCTGCTCGGGCTGGAGGCCGCGGACGCGCTGCGGGCGCTCGGGCTCAAGGCGCACATCGTCGAGATGAGCCCCTGGCTGATGCCGCGCCAGGTGGACGAGGGCGGCGGCTCGGTGCTGAAGTCGCACATCGAGGGGCTCGGGCTGAGCGTGCACGCCGGAGCGGGCGTGCAGGAGATCGTCACCGACGCCGCCGGCCAGGTGACCGGGCTGCTCAAGCCGGACGGGACCCTGGTGGACGCGCAGGTCGTGGTGTTCTCGGCGGGCATCAGGCCCCGTGACGAGCTGGCCAGGTCGGCCGGGCTGGAGGTCGGTCCGCGGGGCGGCATCGTGGTCGACTCCGGGATGCTCACCTCCGACCCCTCCATCTACGCGGTCGGCGAGTGCGCGCTGGCGGGCGGCATGGTGTACGGGCTGGTCGGGCCGTGCAACACGATGGCCGAGGTGGCGGCCGACCGGATCATGGGCGGGGCCTCGGCGTTCGAGGGCGCCGACATGTCCACGAAGCTCAAGCTGCTGGGCGTCGAGGTGGCGCAGTTCGGGGCCATGGACGGGGCGCTGGACGTCACCTACATGGACCCGGTCGCCGGCGTCTACAAGAAGCTGTTCATCAGCGACGACGCGCAGACGCTGCTCGGGGGCATCTGCGTGGGCGACGCCTCGCCGTACACGTCGCTGCGGCCGTTCGTGGGCAAGTCGCTGCCCGCCTCGCCGTCCGACCTGCTGTTCAGCGGGGCGGGGGCGCAGCTCGACCTGCCGGACGAGGCGCAGGTGTGCTCGTGCAACAACGTGTGCGCGGGCGACATCCGCACGGCCATCGCCGACAAGGGCGTGACCGACGTGCCGGGGCTGAAGGCGTGCACGCGGGCCGGCACGACCTGCGGGAGCTGCGTGCCGATGCTCAAGCAGCTGCTGGAGAAGTCGGGCGTCGAGGTGAGCAAGGCGCTGTGCGAGCACTTCACGTACTCGCGGGCCGAGCTGTTCGACATCGTACGGGTGCGCGGCATCACGACGTTCTCCGAGCTCATCACCCAGCACGGGCAGGGCAGGGGCTGCGACATCTGCAAGCCGGCCGTGGCCTCGATCCTGGCCTCGCTGCACAACGGGCACGTCCTGGAGGGCGAGCGCGCCACGCTGCAGGACACGAACGACGCCTTCCTCGCCAACATCCAGAAGAACGGCACGTACTCGGTCGTGCCGCGCATCCCCGGCGGCGAGATCACGCCCGACAAGCTGATCGTCATCGGCGAGGTGGCCCGCGACTTCGGCCTCTACACCAAGATCACCGGCGGCCAGCGCATCGACCTGTTCGGGGCCCGGGTCGATCAGCTCCCGGAGATCTGGCGGCGGCTGGTGGACGCCGGGTTCGAGTCGGGTCACGCGTACGGCAAGGCGCTGCGCACGGTCAAGTCGTGCGTGGGCTCGACCTGGTGCCGCTACGGCGTGCAGGACTCGGTGGGCATGGCCATCGCGCTGGAGCTGCGCTACCGGGGCCTGCGCTCGCCGCACAAGCTCAAGTCCGCCGTCTCCGGCTGCGCCCGCGAGTGCGCCGAGGCCCGCTCGAAGGACTTCGGCATCATCGCCACCGAGCAGGGCTGGAACCTGTACGTCGGCGGCAACGGCGGCTTCAAGCCCCGCCACGCCGACCTGCTGGCCAACGACCTGACCACCGACGAGCTGATCAGGACCATCGACCGGTTCCTGATGTTCTACATCCGCACCGCGGACAGGCTGCAACGCACGTCCACCTGGATCGAGTCCCTGGACGGCGGGCTCGACTACCTCCGTGAGGTGATCATGGAAGATTCCCTGGGCATCTGCGCCGACCTGGACACGCAGATGGAGCGCCACGTCGCCACGTACGCCGACGAGTGGGCCGCCACGCTGGACGACCCGGAGAAGCTGGGCCGGTTCGTGAGCTTCGTCAACGCCCCCGGCGTGCCCGACCCGTCGATCGTGTTCGCCAGCGAGCGCGGCCAGATCAAGCCGGTGATGGCCCAGTGAACTGGACGACGATCTGCGCCTACGAGGCGCTGCTGCCGGAACGCGGCGTCTGCGCCCTGGTCGAGGGCACGCAGGTGGCCATCTTCCGCGCCTACGACGGCGAGCTGTACGCGCTGGGCAACCTCGACCCGTTCAGCGGGGCGTACGTGCTCTCGCGCGGCATCGTCGGCACCAGGAAGGGCGAGCCGACCGTGGCCTCGCCGCTGCACAAGCAGGTGTTCTCGCTGGTGACCGGGCGCTGCCTGGACGACGAGGCGGTGTCGGTGCCCGTCTACAGCGTGCGGGTGGGCGACGGCGGGCGCGTGGAGGTCAGCCTCGAACAGCGGGTGGAGGTCGGCGTCTAGCGGGGACTCCGGGTCAAGCCCAGGCCGTCGGCTCGCACGACGGTCTGGGCTTTTCCGGCATTGGTGCTGTCGTTCGTGGGGAGTGGCTGCGCCGGGGCGGGTCGCAGGCTAGGCTCTGGTCTCCACGGCGCTCACTTCGGCCGGGGGGTAGACGTGCGCTCCGCGGTGGGCCGCCGGTAACACGCAGCGCCGATCGGAGTCGACGCTTTCGCAGCGTTCGGCGTCCTCGCGCTGGGGGAGTGGTTCGGGGTTCGCACGGGTTCGCGGCACTGGATGGACGCTATCGGCGCCGCCGTACGCGCTGGTATCGGCGGGGCAACGATCACGGCTCTGACCGGTCTCGCCCATTCCTGTGAACCGTTACCGTGAGTAATACCCGGACCAGGTAAAGGGGTCGTGCGGAGTGCCTAAACCGCGCATTCGCCGCCGACCCGCGGGGGCATCAAAGCGGCCATGAGCAAGATTTCTCAGCGCAGGGCGCTCCTGCTGGCGGCGATCGTGCCCGCCCTCCTCGTCGCGGGCTGCTCCGCGGGGAACAACACCCAGGCGATGAAGGGCGCGGCCAGCCCTGGCACGCCCACCGACATGGACTCCATCTCGCCGGAGGAGACCGAGGCCTCCCCCGACGCCACGGACACGGCCTCCCCGACGGACACCGCGGGCGGCGGCCAGCCGCAGTCGGCCGTCCAGGGCTTCTTCAGCGCACTCAAGTCCGGCAACGCCGACCAGGTCGCCAACGCCTTCTCCGACGACGCGGTGGCCGCCGTGAACGGGCAGCCCACGGCGGAGGGCTCGCAGGCGATCCGTACGCTGTTCCAGAAGCAGCTCCAGGGCAACGGCATGAAGCAGGCCACGCACACGATCGACGAGTCGCGCACGGCGGGGGACACGGACGCGATCGTCCGCTCGACCAGCAAGCAGGGCAATGACAACTACCGTGAGCTGTTCGTGCTCACGAAGGACGGCGAGGAGTGGAAGATCTCGCAGTTCATGAACAACAAGGCGTCCTGAACGCGCGAGGGTCCTGAGCGGCCCGTGTAGGGGGCGGGGCTGGCGGCGGGTCGGGGGATCGGCCGCCACCTCCGCCATAGGACGCTTCAAGCGGCTCCGAGGCCGGAAACCTCGGCCGTAACTAGCCGTATATTGCGCGGTTAAGACGCCGCATATCCAGAAATAGGCATTTTGTGTGATATGTGGGCTAATTTGGGGTGGTGTCGCCGGGGATCCGGGGGCGGATGCGGCGCTGATCCACCAGGGCGAGGTACACCGCGAAGGCGCCCCGGGCCCACATCTCCGCCTGTTGCGCGGTCAGCCTGATCTCCTCGCCCTCGTGCGAGACGATCATGTACCCGCCCAGCGGCATCCGCCGCCACGCGATCAATACGTTCTCGTAAACGAGCACGTCGAGCATCGCGGTCAGATATTCACGTCCGGCGGCGGACACGGCGCAAGCCTCCTCGCTCCTCGCCGAATTCTCGCCCTTGCCTCCCATTGTGCGCGCCGTTTCGGGAAATGTCGCAGACCCTTGCCGGGAGCGGACGGATTCCGGAGAACCTTCGTCCGGCCGCCGGTGTATCTACACCGGAGGTGGTCCCATGAGGAAGATCCTGGCCACGGTGATCGCGGTGGCGGCGCTGGTCGCCGGAGGGGCTCCGGCCGCGGCGGCCGGTGGGTGGGCGATGACGTTCCTGGATCCCGCGCCGGCCCGGTTCGAGAGCGGCACGTCGTACGCGCTGGGGTTCTGGGTGCTGCAGCACGGCACCCATCCGTTCGAGGGGAAGATGGACCCCGTCGGGCTGCGGCTCACCGGGGAGGACGGCACGCGCCTCGACTTCAAGGGGACGGCGCTGCCGGAGGCCGCGCACTACCTGGCGTCCGTGGTGGTGCCGGACGGCGTGTGGAAGGTGGAGGGCGTCCAGGGGCCGTTCCAGCCGTACGAGGTGGGGACGCTCACCGTGCCGGGAGCACTGCGGATCAAGCCGGTGGAGCCCGGGCTGGCGGACGCGATCGCGCAGGGCGGGCACGACTACTGGGGCGACGTGCGACCGCCCGGGTTCGCGCCCGGCGACGGGACCGCAGCACCCGCGCCCGGCAGCGGGACCGCGGCGACCGCCGTACCCGGGTTCGGTGAAGGGACCGCGGCGACCGCTGCTGCCGGGTCCGGGGGCTCGGCCTCGCCATCAGCCCAGGTGGGCGGGTCGGGCGGGGTGCCCGCGTACATGCTGCTCCTGGCCGCCGCCGGTGGCGCGGTGGTGGCCTGGGCGGCGCTGGGGCTGCCGGTGGCGCGGCGGCGGCGCCGCAGGGAGGCGGAACCGGAACGCTCGCCGGAGGACACCATCGTGATTTCTGGGTAGGGGCGGGGGCAGACCGCCGGGGTGCGCTCCCGACGCCCTCTTTCCCGAGCGGCACGCGTCGGGGGCTCACCCCGGCTCCGCCACGTCGGCGGGGGAGGGGCGGGCGGCGCGGGGGCGCGCTGCTCGGCTGAGCCCAGGACCTGTGCGGCGACTGCCGGTTTGTCACGACGGGGACGCGGCTTCCTGGATTGCCAGGACAGATAGTGAAATGTGCGGCAAGGTCGTGGGCATTGCCGATCTTCGCGAGGTTCACGCATGGACTGGCCGAACTGTCCCGCCTGCGGCACCGCTCTGGCCGGCTCGGTGGACGCCTGCCCCGAATGCCGGCTGCTGCTCCACGGGCCCGCCGCCACCGTCTACCTGGAAGCGTCCGCCGCGCTCAGCGAGCTTGAGCGCCGGCGTACCGAGTTGCTGCGGCGGAGGGAGGAGGCGCTCGCGGGCATGCGAGCGGCCGGGACGGCCACACCCGCGCAGACGGTGGCAGAGGCGGTGGAGACTGCGCTGCCCGGCGTCGTGCCGTCCGAGGTCGTGCTGACCGGGGCCGGGGCTGCCGGGGCTGGGGCGGGTGAGGCCGTGCGGACCGGGACGGGGCCTGCCGGGGCTGGGCGGGGCGAGGCCGGGCAGGCCGGGGACGCGTCGCCTGACGGGGTGGTGTCCGGCGGGATGCTCGGGGTGCCGGCCGGGAGTGCGCCGGCCGCGGAAGGTGGGCGGAAGCCTCGGCGGGACCTGTCGCATCGGGCGGTGCAGAACCTGCTGCTCCTGCTCGGCGGGACCCTGCTGTCGATCGCCGCGGTGGTGTTCACGCTGGTGAGCTGGCAGGTGCCGGCGCTGCGCGCGCTCATCCTGACCGTGTTCACGGTGGCGGTGCTGGCCGCCCCCTGGGTGCTGGTGCGCCGGCGGCTGGTCGCGACTGCCGAGACGGTGGCGTTGCTGGGGCTGGTGCTGATACCCCTGGATGGCGTCGCCGTCATGCAGGTGTTCGACGGTGGTGGGGCCGGCGAAGGCCCCGGGCTGGATCCTCTGTGGGGTCACGCTCTGAGCGCCGCGGCGCTCAGCGTGGTGTGGGCCGGGTACGCGTGGCGGACCCCGCTGCGCCTGCCCACACCGGTCGCGATCGCCCTCGCCCAGGCTCCGCTACCGCTGGCCGCACTGGCCATCGGTTCCGTCACGGCGCCCGGCCCGGACGCGTCCGGCTTGGTGCCTGGCCCGGACGGGTCTGGCTTGGTGCCCGGCCCGGACGGGTCCGGTTTGGTGCCCAGCCTGGGGCGGGTGGCCGACGCGCCCGGCCTGGGATGGCTGGCCGATGCGCCCGGCTTGGCGTGGCTGGCTGGAGCGCTGGTGGTGACCGCGGCGTTCGACCTGGTGCTGTGGCAGGTGGCGCGGCGGGCGCGGGCCGCCGCCGAGTACGTGACCACGGCCGTGGCCGGCTCGGTGGCGTGGGCCGGTGGGACGGGGCTGGCGGCGTACGTGACGGTGACGGCGAGCGGCGGCCTCGTCCCCCTGCCCGTCTCGGATCTGGGACCCACCCTGGCGATCGTGAACCTCATGCCCGCGATGACCCTCGTGTTCGGCATCGCCTCGGCGGTGGCGATCCTGTGGGCGGCCGCGACGCAAGGCCGGACCGCGCGCCTGGTGATCGCCGCCTGCGCCGCACTCGCCGCGGTGGGCGCCTGCTGTGCCGTGCCCGCCTCGGTCGTCGGCGCCTCGTGGCAGGCCGCCGTCGTCGCCGGCGGAGGGCTGCTGGTCCTGGCCGCCGCCTTCCGGATGCCCGTGCGGCTGCGGGACGGTGTCCGGGCGGGCGGCGGGCTCGTGCTGGCGGTGGCCGCCTGCTGGAACGCGCACGTGGTGATCGCCGTCGCGGTCGGCCCGCTCGGCTGGCTGACGTCCGCCTGGGGAGAACGCGCCGGCCGGGCGTCCGACCTGCTGGCCCCGGGCGTCCGGTGGGACGGCACCGGGGCCGCGCCCGTGGTGATGGCGGCCGTGGCGGCGGGGCTGGCGCTGGTGCCGCCCAGAGGCGAGCTCTGGACCCCCGGCCTGCGCCGTACGCTCTGCCTGGTCACGGGCTCCCTGGCCGTGCTCACGGGAGCGGTGGCGGCGGGGCTGCCGTACGAGGTGGTTCTCGGCGTGCTCGTGGCGCTGGCCGGCGCTCTCCTGTGGACGGCCGCCGCGTCGACGGACGGGTACGCGGCGCCGCTGTGGCTCGGCGTGTACCTGGCCGGGCTGGCCATGGGCTGGGCGGTGGCCGATCGTGAGGCGGGCGTCGCCGTGGCGGGCGGGTTGCTCGTCGTGCTGGCGGGCTGTGCCGTGGCCGCCCGGCCGAGGGTCGTGCAGGCCGTGGGCGGTGCCGGGGCGACGCTGGCGGCGGCGGTGCTGGCCTGGGCGTTGTTCGGGAGCGGGATGGCGGCGGCGCCGGCGATGCTCGGCGTGCGGGCCGGCACGCTCGTCGTGACCAGGCCGTCACGCAAGCTGGCCGCCGCGGTCGTACGGGCCAGGCGGACGAGCGCCACCGTCGCCCTCGGGTTCCTCGACCGGTTGAGCAGGCTGGTACGGCCCGGCGGGAGGACGGCGGCCGAGGCGGCTGCCATGGGGGTGGGGCTGCTGGCGCTGGCACAGGTTCTGTTCGGTGCGGCGGCGGTGGAGGGTATGGAGGCGCTGCTGCTGGCGATCGGTGCGGTGCTGGCCGCGGCCTCGGCCTGGCGCAGGCCTCGCGGGGCCTGGCGTACGGTCGCGGCGGCCGAGGCGTGCGTGCTGGCCGTGCTCGCGCCGCTGCCACTGAGCGGGGCCGTGATGCCGGCGCTCGTCGGCCCGTACGGCTGGCTGACCCACGCCTGGGCCGGTGCGGCGGAGGGGGCGCGGGAGGCGCTCAGCCCGTCGGGGCCCTGGCAGGCGCAGCCGTTGCTGATGCCCGTGCTGGTGCTGGCCGCGGTCGCCGGCGTGCTGGCGGCGTGGGCGCGCTGGGGCAGGCGAGCCGCCATGGGGGTGGCGGGGATCGCGTTCCCCGTGGCGGCGACGACGTTGCCGGTGGTGGCCGGGGTGCCGTACTGGGCGGCGCTCGCCTTCCTGGTCGCGCTCACGGCCGGGCTGGCGCTCTGGTCGGCGGTGAGCCGGTCGGCGGCGGGCGGGGCGAGCCTGTGGACGGCGACGCTGGTGGTGTCCTGGTCGCTGGCCGACCGTACGGCGACGCTCGCGGTGCTGGCGGCGATCGTGGTGACGGGGCTGCTGTGTGCCGTCCGGGGCAGGGGCTCGCCGGTGACGAGCGTGGCCGCCACGGTCACCGGGCTGGCCGTCGGGGCGGAGAGCGTGGCGGCGGCGCTGAGCGGCGGGCTCGGCGAGGCGGACGCAGCGCTGGTCCTGCTGCTGGTGGTCGTGCTGCTGTCGCGGGCCGCCGCGATGCCGGTCCTGCCTTCGGCCGTGGCCGGGCCGCTGGGGGCGGCGGCGCTGGTGTTGTGGCCGGTGGCCATGGTGCTGGCGCAGGATGTGGCGCGGTTGTCGCTGGTGCTGGCCGTCGGTGGGCTGGCGCTGGCCGCGTCGGCCGGGCGGCTGGACGGCTGGCGGCCGGAGGGTGGGCGGTTGCGGGGTGGGCGGCCGGAGGGTGGGTGGCTGACGGGCGGGGTCAGGGCGGCGGCCTATGCGGTGGCGGGCGTGGCCTCGGGGGTGGCGATCCTGCCGCACGTGCCGGTCTGGATGGAGGTGATGGGGTTCCCGTACACCCGGGTCGGGCGTCCGTGGCGAGAGTACTTCGGCGGGTGGTTGCCGCATCCGGAGGTGTGGGACGTGGGCCGGCCGATGGTGGCGGGCTTCGGGTTCGAACGGGTGGAGGTGGTGACCGCGCTCGGGGTCGGGGTGTTCGTGGTGGCCACCGCAGTGCTCATGGCGCGGCGGCTGCGCGGGGGCGTGGCGGCGCGGTCCGTGGCCACCGTCGCCGTGCCGTTGTGCCTGGGGCTCGTGCCTCCCGCGGCGGAACTGGCGTATCCGTGGGTGCTGGTCTTCCACGGGGTGGTGCTGGTGGCGCTGACCGTTCAGGCGGTCACCGGGGTACGGGCGGGGGCGGCCGGGGTGATGGCGCTGGTGGCCGGTGCGCACGTGGTGGCCTGGTCGCTGGACGTGGAGGCGTACACGCCGGTGATGCTTGCCGGGGTCGCGGTGCTGGGGATGGCGGCCGCGGCGGTGGCGCGCGGCGAGGCCGCGCGGGCGGGCGCGGCGGCGACGGCCACCGTCGCGGCGGGCGGGCTGGCGGCGGCCTGGTCGTTGTCGGCGGGGTTGACCGTGGAACAGGCGGCGTTCGCGGTGCTCGCCGTCGCCACCCTGGCCCTCCTCACCGCCACCCGCCTCACGACACTCACGCCACCGGCGTCCGCGCCGGGCGTGACGGCGAGTTCCCTGGCGTCCGCGCTGGATACGACGGCGAGGTCGGCGGCGGCGTCTGTGCCGCGTACAACAGCGAGGCCACTGGCGGACCGCTGGGCGTGGGCGGCGATCGGGGCCGAGGTGGCCGGGTGGGGGCTGGCGGTGGCAGGGGTGGTGATGGCGGGCGGTGATCAGGAGCTGCTGGACGCGGCCCTGGCCTGCGCCGGCCTGCTCGCGCTCGGCGTCGCACTGCGCCGCGACCGGCGGCTCGCCGTCTGGCCCGGGCTGGGGCTGCTGCAGGTGGCGCTCTGGCTGCGGCTCGCCCTGTCCGGCGTCACCGCCCCCGAGGCGTACACCGTGCCCCTGACGGCGGGCGCGCTGGTGGCGGCGTGGCTGGCCAGGCGGCGCGACCCCGGGATCTCCTCCTGGACCGGGTACGGCGCCGCGCTGGCCCTGACGTTCCTGCCCAGCGTGTACGCCGCCTGGAACGACCCCGGCCTGGCCAGGCCGCTGCTGCTGGGCCTGGCCGCGTTCGCCGCCACCCTGGCCGGCGCCTGGGCACGGCTCCAGGCCCCGCTGATCCTCGGCGGGACGGTGCTGGTGGTGACGGCGGCGCACGAGTTCGCGCCCGCACTGGCCGAGCTGATGGGCCAGGGCCCGCGCTGGTTGCCGATCGCTGTGGCGGGCGCGTTCCTGCTGTTCACCGGAGCCACGTACGAGCACAGGCTGCGCGACCTGCGCAGGATCCGCCGGCTGATCGTCAGGATGCGCTGACGGGCTTCCAGGAGCGGGAGGCGGGCGCGGCGGACTCGTGGGCGGGCCGGGTCAGAGGTCGCGTTCCTGCTGGTCGAGGATGGCGACCGAGATGGCGACGGCCCGGGCCGCGTCCCCGTCCTCGATCGCCCGCAGCAGGTCCTCGTGCGAGGTGTCGGGGACCAGCGCCGCCTCCTCCTGGTCCCTGACGCTGTCGCGCAGCGCGTCGCTCATGCTGCGGTAGAGGTCGCCCAGCAGCGCGTTGTGCGCGGCGTCCGCCACCAGCAGGTGGAAGTCCACGTCCGCGTCGGCGAACCCGTCGAGGTCGCCGGCCCGCCCCGCCGCGTCCCTGCGGGACAGGGTCTCGCGCATCGCGGCCAGGTCCTCCTCGGTGCGCCGGCCCGCCGCCAGCCTGGCCGCGACCAGGTCGAGGCCGCGGCGCACGTCGATGATGTCCATGGCGGCCGCCGTGTCGAGCCGGCGCCGCAGCGCGACCTGGGACTCGTCGGTCGCGGTCACGTACGTGCCGTCGCCCTGCCGGGTGTGCAGCAGCCCCGCGTGCGCCAGGACCCGCACCGCCTCCCGTACCGACAGCCTGCTCATGCCCAGGCTCTCCGCGAGCCGGCTCTCGGACGGGATCTTGGTGCCGACCGGCCACACCCCCGCGGCGATCTCCCTGCGGAGCTCGGCGATGGCGGCGTCCACGAGCGAGGTCCTGGCGACGTTACGCATGCGCCCACTCCTGTTCGGCTGAGGAACATCCACCCTAACGGTGACGTGGTCAGGCCAGTTCGGCGGCGAGGCGTTCGATCGTGTCCCTGCCTTCCAGCGGAGCCAGCCAGGTGGCGGGCAGCGGGGCGGTGCCGTGCAGGGCGCCCAGGAGGTTGCCGCACACGGAGCCGGTCGAGTCGCTGTCGCCCGAGTGGTTGACCGCGAGCAGCAGGGCCCTGTCCACGGCGGGCTCGGCCAGGGCGCAGTAGACGCCGATGGCCAGCGCCTCCTCGGCCACCCAGGCGCCGCCCAGCGACTCGACCGCCTCGGGTGAGTGCTCGCCGCTGCCTGCCAGGTGCACGGCGGCGCGCAGGGCGGCGGTGGTCTCCTCGTGGCCGGGGTACCCGGCCAGCAGCTCCATCACCTGGTGGACGGCGGGCTCCAGGGCCCGGCCCGCCATGAGGTGCGTGATGATCGCCGCGAACGCGCCGGCGGCGAGGTAGCCGGTCGGATGGCCGTGGGTGATCTGCGCGCAGGCCGCCGCCAGCTCGAACGCCTCCCGCGGCACGCGGTTCACCAGGCCGAACGGGGCCGAGCGCATCACCGTGCCGCAGCCCTTCGAGTCGGGGTTCACCGGGCCCGGCTCGCCCCACGGGGATGGGCCGGGGAAACGGCGGTGCAGGCCCGAAAGGCAGGCGTTGCCGGGGGCGCGCCGCGAGTACAGCCAGGCCTCCTCGCGCAGCCGGCCCGTCCGGTGGGGGACGCTCGGCGGCGGGGGCGCCTGGAGCTGCTGGGTGTCGAGCCAGCGCAGGTACGCCCGCCGAACGGCGTCCACGGCCACCTCCCGCGCGCCGCCACGTTCTTCGTGCCCCGCTCCGCTAGCGTGAGCTGCGGTGACGCGGGCGTCCAGGAGGCCCTCGATGGTGAAGAGGGTCATCTGGGTGTCGTCCGTGATCAGGCCGGTCTTGCCGCGCCAGGTCGTGACGTATCCCGTGATGCCGCCCGTCCCGTGATGCTTGCGGATCTCCCGCAGCGACTGGAACTCGATCGGCGCGCCCAGCGCGTCGCCGATCGCGCCGCCCAGGAGGCAGCCCCGTACCCGATCCAACACATCCATGCCTGGGATATTGCCACCTCTCTGACCGTCTGAGAGATTGCGCTTGTTTCGGTCCATCCGTCCCGGAGGTCACGCGTGTCACAATTACGCCCAGCCCTCTTCGCAGTCGCCCTCACCCTCGCGATAGCAACCCCTGCCCAGGCCGCCGCAGCCGCTCCCGCGATCACCGTCCAGAACGGCCGCACGCAGCCGGTCTTCTCGTACGCGGACGCCGTCCGCGAGCACGTGTACGTGGAGTCGACCGTCGACAGCGACCTCGACGGCTCGCTCGACAAGGTCAGGGTGGACATCATCCGGCCCAAGGAGTCCGGCCCGTCGCTCAGGGTGCCGGTGATCATTGACGAGAGCCCGTACTACGACAATTCAGGCCGCGGCAACGAGTCGGAGCGCAAGGTCTACGACGCCGCCGGAAATGTCACGAAATTTCCGCTCTTCTACGACAACTACTTCGTCCCGCGCGGCTACGCCGTCCTGAACGTCGACATGCTCGGCACCACCAGGTCCGACGGCTGCCCCGACGTCGGCGGCAAGGCCGACGTGCTGGGCGGCAAGGCGGTCATCGACTGGCTGAACGGCCGCGCCAAGGCCTTCAGGGCCGACGGCACCCCGGCCGTGGCCGACTGGACGACGGGCAAGTCGGCCATGATCGGCAAGTCGTACGACGGCACCCTCGCCAACGCCGTGGCCGCCACCGGCGTCGAGGGACTGAAGACCATCGTGCCCATCTCGGCGATCAGCTCCTGGTACAAGTACCAGCGCTCGAACGGCGTCGTCTACAACTACGACTACGCCTCCTGGCTGGCCAACTACGTCGACACCGACCCCGAGGCCAAGTGCCAGGCCGTTCGCGACAAGATGGACGCCGAGGACGGCGACGCCACGGGCGACCACAACGCGTTCTGGGCCGAGCGCGACTACATCGAGGGCCTGCTCGCCGACGTCTCCAAGGTCAGGGCGAGCGTGTTCGTCGTTCACACGGTCAACGACCTCAACGTCAAGCCCGACAACTTCTCCGCCTGGTGGAAGGCGCTGGCCGACCGGCACGTGCCCCGCAAGATCTGGGTCGGCCAGACCCAGCACGTGGACCCGTTCGACTTCGAGGGCCGCAGGGGGCTGTGGGTGGACACGCTGCACCGGTGGTTCGACCACTGGCTGCACGGCGTACGCAACGGGATCATGAACGAGCCCCGCGCCGACGTCGAGATCGGCCCCGTGCAGTGGGTCAAGCAGCGCGACTGGCCGGCCCCGTTCGCGATCAAGGCGTCGCTGCGGCCGTCGGCGGACGGCTCGCTCGGGCTGCGGCCCGCCGCCAGGAACAGCACCGCCTCCTTCACCGACCTCGCCATGAGCGAGACCGACATGGTGGCCGACGTGGGCACCGCGCACCCCGGCCGGGTGGCGTTCACCACCGGGGCGCTCCGGCTCGACCTGCGGTTGTCCGGCACGCCCACCGCCGACCTGCGGGTCAAGCTCGACAAGCCCACCTCCAACCTGACGGCGCTCCTGGTCGACTTCGGCGACACCACCCGCGTGGACTGGCGCCGAGGCCAGGGCATCACCACGCTCACGGAGGAGGACTGCCACGGGGAGAGCACCGCGGCCGACGACGCCTGCTACCGCAAGGTCGTCACCAACCTCGCCAACCGGCCCCTGGAGATCGTCGCCCGGGGCTGGATCGACGTGCAGAACCGGCAGTCGCTCAGCCAGGCCACGCCGCTGCCCGTGGGCACGTACGGCACGGTGCGGTGGCTGACCCTGCCACAGGACTACACGTTCAAGAAGGGGCATCGGATCGGGCTCGTGATCGCGGGCACCGACTCGACGTACACCGACGAGGCGGGGACGGGGGCCAACGTCACCGTCGACCTGGCTCGCAGCAGCGTGAGCGTGCCGTTCGTGCTGGGGACGCCGCTGGCGGACGTGCCTCAGGACACGGCCAAGTTCCGCGGGCCCGAGCGGGTGGAGCTGCCTCAGCCCGAGCCTGAGTTCCAGTTCTTCTAAGCCCCTGGTTCCATGACCCTCGCCGTTCTCCGGCGGGGGTCATGCGGGGTTGCACGCGGAACCCGCGCGCTGCGGTACGCGCGCGGGGCCGAACGGCGTTCCTGGGGCGGCCGTGCGTGGTGCAGCTCGTGCGGCTGCGCGCCCGGTGCCACGGCCGCCCCTTCGCCGCGCCGCGTCGGCGGGGTGTGGTGCGGTGGTGGCCGGCGCTTGGGGGCGGTGGCCGCCCACCGGCGTCCTCAGCCGCAGTCGCTCGGCGAGTCGCCGTCGGCGTCCGCCGTCAGGACGCGGTCGTCGGACCTCGCCCCGCGATCGTCCGCCATCAGCACGCCGTCATCCGTGGCACGGCCGACCGTCCAGGCCACGTTCATGGTCAGCGTCCCGCCACCGGTCGTGACCCCGCCGGTGGTGCGCCCGTCGCCGGTGGCGCGGCCGGTCCACCGGACGGCGACCTTCCCGCGATGCACCCCCGGCTCCACGTCACAGAAGTCCCGCGGGGAACGGATGCGGATCCGGTTACCGGTGACGGCGATGCCGTCCGTCCCGGAGGCCGAGGTGATCTCGCACCTCCCCGTACAGGACAGCGAGAACGTCCCGCTGCGCTCCCGCCCCAGCCACAACGACGACGGCGACAGCCGGGCCACCGGCGCCGCGGGCCGCGGCAGGGCGGACTTCCTCGGTACGGACGTCAGCGCCGACCCGGGAGCGGTGCTGGGAGCGACCCCCGAGGCCCGGGGCTCGGGCTCCACCGGCGGCACGCTCGTCTGCGCGGCCGCCTTGGTGAGCGTGGCCGGGTGGGCCTGGGCGTTCAGCACGGCCCAGATGAGGCCCGCCGCCAGCAGGCCCACGCCGAGGATCAGCCCGAGCCTGGCCACGGCCCTGATCGGGGTGCCGGGCTCGGGATCGTCGTCATCGTCCGCGGGCGGCCGCCAGTACTCCTGCCACTGCGCGCCGCCCCCGTTCGGCGCCTGCTCCAGGGCGGACAGGGTGATGCCGCCGTAGCGGACGACCACGCCGTTGTGGTGAGTGCCGTTGCTTTCACCCTTGGTGACGGTGGTGTAGACGAGCTTGTCGCCGTACGCGCCGCCGCGGAAGGGCCGCGTACGGCTGGGCGGCGTGAACGGGTGCCGCCCGCGCACGGCCGGCGCGCCCGGATGCCCCAGACCACCACCCGGACGACCCGGACCGCCCGGACCACCCGGACCTTCCGGATCGCCGCCGGGACGCACCGGACCACCCGCCGGACCTTCCAGTCCGGCGCTCGAAGCGGCGGCGGCCGGGCGTTCCAGGTCGTCGCCGCGACGCCCGGGCTCGGTGCCGCGCCGTTCCGGGTCGGAGCCGGGGGGCTCCTGGTCGGCGGCAGCCGCGCCCGCCGCCGACCAGGGCTTTCCCGGGGTCGCCGTCGTGGGGCCGGCGACCGGGGCGGACGGCGTGGCGTCGGCGACCGGAGGAGCCGGCGACGAGGAGCCGGTCTCCACCAGTGTGCGGGCCTGCACAGGAAAGCCGTCGGCCCGCCAGAGTGGCCCCTCGCCGGGCAACGGCTGCGCCAACGCCAGCCGGTTGGGAAGTGTGCCGGGCAGTGCCGCGATCGGCAGGCGGCGCAGCAGCGCCCCGGCCGTCATGGTCCTGGGCGCGGCCCGGCAGCTCGCGCAGGACTGGATGTGCCGGCCGATCCTCGCCCTGGCCCGCCGCCCGGGGGCCGCGACCCATTCGGCCATGCGTGCTGTCAGCTCGGGGCACCCGTCGCGGGAGCGGGCGGCGACGATCGCGGCGAACCATTCCTCCAGCGCCGCCGCGGCCCGCATGACGATGGCGCGCACCTCGGGCTCGGGCAGCTCGAAGACGGCGGCGAGCTCGCGGTCCGCCAGCCCGTGCCGTACGGACAGGTCGAGCAGTTCGCGCTGCGGGCGCTCCAGGGACAGCAGGGCCTCGGGCAGCAGCTCCGACATGCGGCCGGGCCGCGACCACGAGCCGATGCTCGCGGGCTTGGCGACGACCGCCCGGTGGGCCCTGGCCACCGCGTACAGCCAGGGCCGGCGCAGGGCCGGATCCACCACGCGATCCGCGTACAGGTGCACCGTCATCGCGGCCCCGGCGACCGCCTGCTCGGCGTCGCCCGCGGCGAGCTCGGTGCGGCAGTAGTCGTAGAGGCGGGCTCCGTGCTTGTCGCACAGGTCACGAATGGCCTGGCGCGCGTCGTCCGACAGGGTTCGCCACATCCGGTGTCACCTCCTCCATTCGGTACGCGGACACGGGTTCCGAGGTCACGTCCTCCCGGCCGAGTCGGCGGACGCGGAACTCGGCGTGTCGAGCAGTGACGCCTGCGCCAGGTAGGCGCGGGTGGCGTCCGGGTCGCCGGCGATGGCCCGCAGCCCCGCCATGGCCGCCGCGAGCCGGGCGCTGTCGCGCTCGCGCACGCCCGCCAGCCGGGTCTCGCCGCGCGGGATCACCCGTTGCAGCAGCACGGACCGGCGCCGCCAGGCCCACGCCTCCAGCGCGGCGGGCCGGGCGTAGCCGCCGACGACGGCCGCGATCACCTGGCCGGCCTCGGCGGCGTCGTGGATGCCGGCGTTCATGTTGAGCCCGCCGACGGTGGAGGTCAGGTGCGCGGCGTCGCCGACGAACAGCACCCGCCCGCACCGGTACGAGGTCAGCACCCCCCTGGACAGCCCGAACCGGTCGGCGCCGGTGATCCGGATCGGCTCGCCCGCCCCGGGCAGCGCCTTGCGGACCAGCAGCGACAGGTTCGACGGGGACAGCGGCTCGTGCGTGTCAGCGGGGATCTTGAAGATGATCCGCCAGTGGTCGGGCAGCCCGAGCAGCGTGCACGACTGCTGCACGTCCCGCACGTACGTCAGCGGCGCCAGGCTCGGCAGCAGCCGGTCGAGCGGCGAGTCGGTGAACACGCGCAGCGCCTGCGCCGGGTAGGCGGACCTGGGGAACGGCAGGCCCAGCGAGCCGCGCACGGTGCTGTGCGCGCCGTCGGCGGCGATCATGTACCGGGCCCGCGTCCAGGTGTGGCCGACGCGGACCCGGATCCCCGTGCCGCCCTCCGCCACGCCGTCCACGTGGGTGCCGAACCGCACGTCCACGTCCGGGTAGACGCTCAGGGCGGCGAGCAGCAGCCGGGTCAGCGACGCCTGGTCGGCGTGGATCCTGAACGGATGCTTGGTCAGGCCGTCGAGCCGGTTCATGCCCATCTCGGCCAGCACGATCCCCGGCCGGTCGCGCCACTGCACCCGGTCCACCACCCGGCCGGCGGCCACCAGCCTGGCCGCCACGCCGAGGTCGTCCAGCAGGTCGAGCGTGGCGGGGTGGAAGGTGCAGGCGCGGGCCTGCCGGGGCAGCTCGTGCTCGCGCTCCAGCACGGTGACCGGGATCCCGGCCCTGGCCAGGCAGAGCGCGGCGGTCAGGCCGGCGGGCCCGGCGCCGACCACGATGACCCCGTTCATGGCCTGCCTCCCATGCGGGCCGCGGCCGCCAGGTGGTGGCGGCGGTACGGCACGCGGCTCAGCGTCACGTGCCGGCCGACGGCCTTGGACAGGGCCCACCAGGCCACGCAGAGGTTCGAGGTGAGCAGGGTACGGTCGTTGCCGCTGGTCAGCGGCCTGAGCACGGGCAGCGTGGGCAGCCCGGTGCCGGTGAAGAGCAGGACGGCGTCCGCGGGCGGCTCCGCCAGCTCGACCTGGCTGACCAGCGAGGCGGGCGTGTGCCCGTAAGGCGAGTAGCCGTCCGGCGCGCGTACCTGGACGACCTGGGTGACGTTCAGCCCGGCCGTCTTCCAGAACCGCTCGGCCAGATCCGTCACCCACGGCTGGTACGGCGAGACCAGCACGATGTCGGTCGCCATCACGTGTTCCAGCGCTTCGCGGGCGGCCAGCGTGGCGGTGGCGAACGGCACCCCGGTCGCGGCCGTCAGCTCGGCGCACTGCTCGCGGTCCTCGTCGGGCCCGAGCAGGTAGCGCGGCTGGCTGCAGGCCATCACCATCGCGTCCAGCCGCAGGCCGTCGAACGCGCCGATCATGGCGGGCATGGCGGCGTTGTAGCTCTCCAGCCGGTCGACCAGGGACGGTCCCGGTAGTACGGGAAGGCGGGCGACGTGCATGTCGGCCCGCGAGCCGAGCAGCCTGGTCAGCTCGGGTTCCGCCGACGGGTTCGCGGGCGCCACGAGCACGCCGACCCTGCGGCGGCTCATCGTGTGCCCCGGACGGTGCGCATGGTCTTGTCCTCCTGTGCGGGAAGGCGCGAGAGAGAGGTCGGTCGGCTCAGTGCCGCAGGGCTTCGTCGATCTCGGTGATGGCGTCGACGGACACCTGCCGGATGCGGCGCAGCCGGTGCACGGTGCGCGCCGATCCCGCCGCCTGTTCCTCGCCTCGCGGTTCCCCGCCCCAGGACGGTGGCGGCGCGCCGGGCCGGAGGCCCCGCGCGTGGACTTCGTGTGGTTGTGGCCTGCGCAACTCGTCGGTGAGCATGGTCACTCCTATGTACAGCGGGTGGTTACTCGGGGTGGTTACTCGGGGTGGTTCCTGAGGGCGGGCCGGTCGGTTCCGGCCCGGTCGAGAGGCACGCGAGGCCCGGCGAGGGGCCGGCAGAGGATCGCCGGCCCCCCTTCGGCCGCGCGTCGGGATCGAGGTCCGTTCACACGTTCCGACGCCCCGGCGACCCGCACCAGCGCCGTGGCGGCGAGCAGAACGGTGGCCGGCAGAACGGCCATGAGCACGCGGGCGTGCCCGGGCACCGGCTCCCCGAGGGGTGGCCGGCCGATCGGCGGCGTGGCGCCCGTCACGGCGATCGCTCCGCCCGGCATCGCTGTCGTGCCGATGGTGCCGTCCAGGCCGGGTACACCGCCGTAGACGGCCCTGCCGAGCCCGACGCGGCGGACGACCGGCACGGCCGGAGGCGCCGCCGCCATCGTGGCGGCTCCTGGGGAGCCGCGAAACCGCCGCGGGTCGCGGGCACGCCGCCGCCACGAGATCAGCGGCAGGACGGCGTACGTGCGCACGCGACCCGGCGGGCGGTGAGAAAGCCGGCCCCAGACGCCACCCCTCGAGACGGCCAGCACGCCAGCCGCTACCGCGCTGGCCGACAGCACCGCGCCGACTAGGTCGGGCACGTGCCGCACGGTGCCGTGGGGGTGGGGAAGCGCCGGGGCCAGCGCTGGGAGGGCTGCCACGCGGGCCGCGTACGGTACGCGCCGGCCATGGAAGGCCGGTGGCCGCGCGCCGCCGGGTGGCAGCGGTCGCCGGGACGCGGCCGGGATGACCGCCGTCGCGTCCTGGCAGATGGGGGCCGGGAGATTCATCGAGCCGTCACCGCGCTCTCGGCCACGTTCGGCACGCTGACGCAGACCATGCGCTCCGTCAGCCCGGCTCCGGGTCCCGCCGCGCGCGTACGGGCCGGTCCCGCACCGCCGGCCACCATGCGCGCGACCTTGGAGGCGAGCGCGAGATGCTCGCCGCAGCGCCGGGCCACCTTGGCCTCCAGGCCGGCCACCTGGGCCAGCCTCAGCCGCATGGGCTCCAGCGACGAGCGCCGTTCGAGGCCGTCGAGGTCGGCCAGCCTGGCCGGCCAGCGCAGCTCCTCGGCGCAGTGGGCCTCGACCTCGACAGGCAGCTCCTCGGCGGGCGACCCCTCGTGGCGCAGCCGGGTGGCGACCATGACGGCGGTGAACGCCGTCTTGTCGAAGTCCGCCAGCCGGCCCGCGAGGGCCGCGCCGAGCATCCTGGAGCGGTGGCTCAGGCAGACCGCACTCCACCCGAGCAACAGCAGCCGATCGGGGCCCGTCTCGGTGTGCCAGCCCGCCAGCCGCAGCTCGCGGGCCATCCGGTGGTAGAAGCGCCAGCGGTGGCCGGGGTCGTCCAGCCAGACCTGGACCCCGCCGAGCGGCAGGCCGGCGACGTGTACGCCGGCTCCCGCGACGGGCCCTGCCACGCGTGCGCAGATGCGCTGGACCACTCGCTCCTGACCAGGGACGGCCGGGCCGTCCAGGAAGGTCGAATCCATGGTCACGTCCGGCCACCTCCTCGCAGGGGATCTCTCCAGAACCCTGAGACTGTTAAGCCACAGTTACCACGTGAACCGATAGTCCGCTTCTGCAGGGGGCTATGTCAACTGACAGTTTGCGCATAAGTTGATACCTGCCTGCGTGGCAGAGCTTGCCCGCATGGCAGGGGACAGTGGGGCTCGCGTCCCTTACGCTGGACAATGTTCACGGGCGGCTAGGAGGTGTGCCGTGGCGAACTTCGCCGAGCGGCTCGATCTCGCGCTGACCAAGCGCGGCTTCACCGGCGCGCAGGTCGCCTCCGCCCTGACGGAGGCCGGCATCCCCATCACCCGCGCCTACGTCAGCCAGCTGCGCACCGGCAAGCAGACCAACCCGACGCTCCAGGTGCTCAGGGCGCTGGCGTCCTGCCTGCAGGTGAGCGTCGGCTGGCTGGTCGGCGACGACTACCTCGAGTCCGGCTCGGTGGAGGACCTGCAACTGCGCGCGGCCACGATCGGTCTGTCCGCCTCCGGGCTGTCGGAGGGCTCGCTGGCCGTGCTGCGCGGCGTGGTCGAGCTGGCCCGCAAGGCCGAGGGGCTGCCCGAGGAGCCCGAGCCGACGTCCGACATCCCCGAGGCGGTCGCGCCGCTGAGCGGCCCGCAGCGCCGGGCCCTGGGCAAGCGGCTGCACGGCCTGCGCCTGTCCGCGCAGCTCTCCGTCGAGCAGGTCGAGACCGCGATCGGCAGGGGCGCGGCCGCGATCCCCGCCATCGAGGAGGGCCGCATCGCGCCGGCGCCCATCACCGTCGAGCGCCTGCTGACCGTCTACGGCGTCTCCGTGCCCCCCATCCGCGAGTACGTGCTCTCGCTGGCCAGGGGCGAGCGCGAGGCCGCCTGGTACGACGCGCAGTCGGTGCCCGTCTGGCTGGCCACCGGCTACGCCCTGGAGGGGCGCGCCACGGTCATCCGCACCTACCACAACCAGTTCGTCCCGCCGCTGCTGCAGACCGAGGAGTACGCCAGGGCCGCCATCACCGTGGCCGGGCCCGCGACGCTCGGGCAGCAGACGGTGGAGGAGGCGCTCGCGCTCGTGCTGGCCCGCCAGGAGGCCGTGCCCCGCGACAACGGCGTGGTGTTGTGGGCCGTGATCGACGAGAGCGTGCTCACCCGCTCGATCGTCGGGCAGCACGTCCAGCTCCGCCAGCTCGACGTGCTGATCGAGCACGCCAAGCGGCCCAACGTCTCGCTGCACGTGGTGCCGATGGAGGACCCGGCGTACGTGCCGCGCACCGGCCCGTTCACGCTGTGGCGCTTCACCGAGGCGTTCGAGCCCGACATCGCCTGCGCCCACGGCATCGAGTCCGACGCGCTGATCACCGAGGCGGGCGCCGTGGAGGCCTTCCATCAGGCGTTCACCAAGCTGTCGGTGACGACGACCACCCGCGACGAGACGTTCGAGCTGCTCAATTACCATCGCGAAAGGCTTTCGCGTTCGCTGGGTATTTGATCTCTCCGCTGGTTTGTACCAACGAATGGTTACGTAGGTATATCCATAATCAATGGCTTTTGTGGTTGTCTTTCGCCGCGGGGCGAGGATCATATGGTCTGGGTCATCGAGTGGGGTCCGAAAGGATCAGCTTTTCCCGAGATAGTGGGCGAGGGGAAAGGGGTAACACTCAATGCGTCAGCGTGCCATCCGAAACCTGGCGATGCTGGAGATGACCCAAGCGCGTGCCACTCGCATTCTCGACGCCGCCGCGGGCGGGAAGAACAACTTCGTGGCGGACCGGGATGTCATCCGCCGTTATGATCAGGCCGCGCCCATCACGACGACGGCCGCCAGGGCCGTACTTGAATATTTGCGCCGTGTGGTCCGTCATCTGGCGAGCGAAGGCGTGGACCAGTTCGTGATCGTCGGAAGTGGCGTACCGAGCGGCCTGCCACCGGGCAGGCAGTTGCACGACGTGGCCCGTGACGCCCTGCGCGCCTCGGTGCCGCGCGTGGTCTACGTGGAGAACGACCCCATGGTGCTGGCCGGAGCGAGGGCGACCATCGAGCCCGTCACCGACCTCGTCCGCGTCGTAGAGGGCGACGTGCGCGAGATCGACGACCTCCTCGACGACCGGGTGCTGCAGACGTTCCTCGACTGGGACCGGCCGATGGCCGTGCTGCTGCTGTCCACCCACAGCCTGAACGACGACGAGTACTTCCATTACGTGATCAAGCGGATCCGGCAGGTGGTCCCGGAGAGGAGTTACCTGTCGGTCATGCAGACCACGTTCGACGCCGTTCCGGCGGAGCTGCTGCCGGCCATTCACGACCTGCTGGCCATGACGCTGCCGGGCCAGGCGATTCGCACCAGGGAGGAGGTAGAGGCGTTGCTCGAAGGTCTGGTGCTGGTAGAGCCGGGGCTGGTGTGGGTTCCGGAATGGCAGCCCGACCACGACACCGCCTGCGCCGATCAGCCCAGCGCGTCGGGGAACTACGGCGCCGTGGCCCGGGTCCCCTGACGTCTGTCACGCCTGGGAGGCCGCGGTTCCGGCCGGCGCGCCGGCCGGGCCCTTGGCCGGCTCGACCCCGAACACGAGCACCGCGACCACGGCCAGTACGAGGGGCACCGCCCCCAGCAGCGCCGTCATCCCGATGGACGGGGCCGCCGCGCCCGCGACCAGCACGCCGGTCACGGCCACGCCGCCGAACTTGCCGACGCCCGCGGACAGCCCGGAGCCGCGCGAGCGCACCCGGGTCGGGTAGATCTCGGAGCTGTAGGCGGCCAGCACCGCGGCGATCGCCGCCGTCCCCACGATCGGCCCGGCCAGCAGCAGGTAGAGCCAGGTGCGGTCCTGCGCCAGCGTCTCGCCGGAGAACGACAGCACCACCAGCGCCGCCCCCACCAGCGCCGAGAGCACCACGATCGTCTTCTTGGCGCTCCACAGGCCGTACATGGCGGCCGAGATGAAGATCAGCGGCAGGCCCAGCAGCGTCGAGTCCGCCAGCGCCCGGTCGGCGGCGGACTGGTCGAGGCCGAGGCTGCGCAGGTTCGACGGGATCCAGAGCTGGAAGCCGTACGTGACCAGGCCGATACTCAGCCCCAGGATCACCACCGCCACCGTCAGCCCGGTGAACGGCGCCCGGAACAGCCGCGAGTACCCGCCCTCGTGCTCGTCCTGGACCCGCTCGACGTCGGACCCGGAGGTGAGCGCCGCGCCGTACCTGGCCATGATCGCGTGGGCCTCGGCGTCGCGGCCGTAGGCCAGCAGGAAGCGCGGCGACTCGGGGATGAACCGGTTGAGCAGGATCAGGAAGACCCCCGTGGGCAGGCCGACCAGCCACAGCACCCGCCAGGAGTACTCCGGAGCCAGCGTGGCCGACAGGAAGCTCGCCAGCAGGTAGGCGATGGCCAGGTTGCCGCCGATGAGCACCATGACCCAGCCCTTGTGCCGGGGCGGGATCGTCTCGGCCAGCAGCGAGAACGCGATCGGCAACATGCCGCCAGCGCCCAGTCCCATGGCCAGGCACATGGCCAGGTTGCCCTCGAAGCTGGGCATCACGCCGCAGATGGCGGTGCCGATGAACAGCACGCCCGCGTACAGGATGGACGGCTTGCGGCCGATCCTGTCGCCCAGCCAGCCCCACAGCAGCGAGCCCAGCACGGTCCCCGTGAGACCGAAGAGCGGCAGCAACGCCACCGGCACGTCGCCGCCCGGGTTGAGCGGGGACTTCAGCCCGTACTCCGCGACCATGCCGGGGGAGACGAACCCGAGCGTGATCGGCTTCATGGCGTCGATCACCACGGCGACCGACATGACCACCACGAGCCCGAGGTGCGCCGGGCGCATCTTCTGGTCGTCCAGCGCGCGCACCCGCACCTCGGCCGCCGGCCTGGCGGTGAACGCGCCCGGCGGCACCAGCCCCCACGCGGTCACGACCAGCCCCGCGACGATCAGCACCATGCCGACCGTCATCGGCAGGTCCATCGGCATCCCGGCCAGCCGGTAGCCCATCTCGGCGCTGTGCAGGTACATCGGCAGGTGCAGCACGACCCCCGCCACCGTGGCGAGCGTGCCCAGCCAGAAGTACAGCGGGCGTGCCAGCGCTACGCCGCCCATGGATCCCCCCTCACAACAGACGGCCACCCCGCAGCCGCCACTGGACGAACAGCACCCGCATGGGCCCGTTCACGAACAGCCACTGGCCGAGCCACACGACCGTGAACATGACGGCGAACGCCCAGAAGGACACCGGCCCCTCGACCCCCGGCACCAGGTCCAGATCGAGCAGCACCCACATGAGCAGCCCCTCCGGCACCGCCGTGAGCAGCCCGAACAGCGTCGGCCAGTCCTTGTCCCAGCGGAACTGCATCAGCAGGTGGTACAGCAGCTCCCAGCCGAGGCCGGCGACGGCCACGGTCAGCAACATCACGAACGCGTCGCCGAAGGACATGGGCAGCACGAGCGCGAGCAGCGCCGTCAGCACCACCCCCACCGTGGCCAACACGAACAGCCGGGTCTGCACGCGCCCGGCCAGCGTCGGGATCAAGCCGGTCTCCTGTTCGCCGCCCACTTCATCCATTGCGACACCGACCTGACCGGCCCCAGCCCCTTGCAGAACCCCCGCCTGGCCAGGTCGTCGGCGATGTCGAGGGCCGCGGTCTGCATGCCGAGGAAGCTGTCCACGGCCAGGAAGTGGTTACCCGCGGTGGCGGCGCCCGAGGCGTACAGCCTGCCGTCGCCGTTCTCCGTGCCCAGCACCTCGAAGTTCGGTCCGACCTGGAGCCTGCCCGCCTTGTTGGGGCGGGCGCCGCCGTGCTGCAGCAGGTCGGCCAGCACCCGGTGCTCCGGCATGTCGGCCTCCAGGCCGGTGCAGTCGATGATGAAGTCGGAGACGTACTGCATGGCGGCCGAGCCGCCGCTGCGGGTGTGGGTGACCAGCCGGCCGTCGGGCGCCTGGTCGATGCGCTCCACGACGGCCTGCACCGGGTGGTACCAGCTTCCCTGCCTGGCCCGGCGCATCTGCTCCTGCCAGCGGGCCAGCTTCGGTGTGGTGGTGCCGGCGACCAGCGCGGCCAGCCGGGCCCGCCGCTCCGGCGGCGCCTTGCGGAACTGCGCCTTGAGCTGGCCGCCGAACGCCGACTTGGGCATCGTGAACGCCTGGTACGCCCACCCGTCGCCGCCCTTGCGCCGCATGAACGCGTGCGGCCCGTGGGTGCCCGTCACGTACGTACGGAACAGGTGCACGATCTGCGTCTGCAGGCCGTACCGCTCCCTGTCGTCCATGAGGCGCTGCAGCACCCGCGAGGCCACGATGCCGGCGCCGCGCACGACCACCACGCCCGGACGCTTGCTGAGCTGGTCGTAGACGTGCTCGTGCGGCTCGTACGCGTTCACCACGCGGTACCGCTCGTTGCGCCGCTGCCGGAACTCCTGGAGGTCGTCGAGGAACTTCAGCCCCGGATACCCCACGGCCAGGTGCACGTACCGCGAGCGCAGCACCACCCGCTTGGTCGGCCCGCTCCCGGCGGGCGGCGTCAGCACGGTGAAGTAGCCGCCGCCCAGCCGTTTCCTGACCATGCGGACCTGTCCCTTGGCCAGCATCTCCCAGTAGCCGATGCGGTCGGCCTCGCGCTGCACGGTCCGCATGACGAGCGCGGCGCGCGGGCTGTAGAAGTCGGTGCCGATGGGCTCGGTGAACACCTGGAACAGCGGCCCGATGGAGCGCTCCTGCCAGGCCTCCTGCACCGCGTACGAGGGGAAGCCCCAGATGTTGTCGGGCCGCGCGCCCGCGTCGGAGCGGATGCGCTCGTGCGCGGGCAGCTGCGAGACCCGCGTCAGGTACTCCCAGGTCTGCCAGGGGGAGTCGCTGGTCGAGAGCACCCGCATGGCGGAGGTGGCCACGCCGCGGATGCGCAGCACGTCCAGCAGCGTGAAGGAGCCGAGGCCGCCGCCCACCGAGACCAGCGGCATGTCATAGATCGGGATGCCCGCCGACTCCACCAGCCCGTCGGCCCAGACGGAGGAGTGCAGTAACTCCGGCGTCAGATCTCCCCATGGCACGAAAGCTAAAGGTAGCGTAAAACCCGGACTTTCAGTCCCACCAGAAGGACCATGCGTGACGGCCCGTGATCTGGGCGGCGTACCCCTGCAGATCACCCGGCCCCTGCACCACGTTGTCGGGGCAGAACGCCCAGTGCTCGGCCGCCACGTGCAGCGCGTGCTCGTGATCGGCAGGCGGCGCCGCCACGCTGAGCTCCAGCGTGTTGAACCCGACGCCCACCACCCGCGCGCCGAACCGGTCCTCCCAGCTCCGCACCACCGCCGCCATCGGCACCATCCACTCGTTGTGGTGCAGCGCCCCCTGCCAGCCCATCACCGCCAGCGCGTCCGCGCCCCGGCCCGCCGCTACCAGGCCGAGCGGCATGCCCCTGGCCGCCAGCTCGCCCGCCAGCCAGTCGGCGACCGCCCCGGGGTCGGCCTTCAGCACCCCCGGAGCCGCCAGGCCCGGGCAGATCGCGCCGTACGGCTCCAGCTCCTCCAGCGCGTCGGGCGGCATCTGCGCCACCCACTCCTGCCACACCTCCGCCATGAAGCCCTCGGCGGTGAAGTGGTCGATCTGGCGGGGGTCGTCCGGCACGATCTGCCCCACGCTCCAGGGCTGCGCCGACTCGTCCAGCAGCAGCGGCCACAGGCCGCTGTGCGCGTGCCACTCGCGCAGCAGCGTCCAGTCCGCGCCGGCCACCGGCTCGTCGCTCATCCAGAACGCCGGCCGCGCCGGCACCCCCTGCCCGGTGTAGCCGGGATCCGGCCAGACCACGTCACCGGGAGGCAGGGCCACGGGCAGCCGGCGCCCCCTGCCGCCGTCGGCGAACAGGGGGCCCAGCTCGCGTGGCAGCCGATGATCGCTCATGCCCTACCGTTCCGATACCGAATCCTGTCTCGGAGATGGTAGTGCCGCCGGTCGTCCCGGTACCTGTGGCGGGCGCCCCCGGGGTGCCGGTGTGGGGCAGAATGCTGTTCTGTGCTCCTCTTCGACGCGGTTCTCACCGACTTCGACGGCGTGCTGCGCCACTTCGACCACGCCGCCCAGGCCGACATCGAGGCCCGCTACGGCCTGCCCCTGATGAAGACGGCCTTCGACCCCGAGCTGATCCTGCCGCCGACGCTCGGCCACGTCACCGAGGCGCAGTGGGCGGAGTCGATCGTGGCGGCGCTCGGCGGCGACGAGCGCGCGCGGCAGGCCGTGGCCGAGTTCATCGAGATCGGCTTCTGGGTGGACGAGCAGGTCAAGGAGCTGCTGGCCAGGGCGCAGGAGCACGTGCCGGTGATCATCGTGACCAACGCCATGGACACGCTGGAGGAGCACATCGACCGGCTCGGGCTGACGTACTTCGCCGACGACGTGGTCAGCAGCGCCAGGGTCGGCGTGGCCAAGCCCGACCCGCGCATCTACGAGATCGCCGCGGAGCGGGCCGGGGCCGAGCCCGGGCGCTGCCTGTTCGTCGACGACCGGCTGCCGAACGTGGAGGCCGCCAGGGCGCTTGGCATGACCGGCATCCACTACCGGACCTTTCAGGATCTGGCGGCCGTGCTGGGCTAGCCGGCGGCCATGTCGAAGAAGGCCAGCTCCAGCTCCACGGCCCGGCGGAAGACGCCCAGCACCTCCCGGCGCCGCTCCTCGCCCAGCCCCTCGCCCAGCCGGTCGAGCTCCCCGCGCAGGAAGGCCACCCAGGCGCGGAACTCCTCGCCCTCGTGCAGCTCGATCCACTCCCGGTGCACGAAGCTCTCCGGCGGCGGCCCGGCCGCCCGCGAGGCCCAGCCGAGGTAGCACCACTCGGCCACGCACAGCACGGCGGCGATCAGCAGGTAGTCCTGCGACACCCGCACCTCGTCCATGAGCCGCCTGAACGCCGCCGTCACCGGCTCCAGCGGCACCTCGGTCCGCCCGCCCAGCTCGGCCAGCGCCCGGTGGAAGTACGTCTTCTCCTCGGTGGTCGCCACCTGCCCGAGGAACGTGCCGTACGGCACCCGCGCCTCGAACGTGTCGGCGGCGGCCACGGCCGCGCCGAGCAGTGCCGTGAAGGAGTCCACGAACTGGAAGTCCTGCTCCAGGTAGCGCCGCATGTCATCGCCGGCCACCGTTCCCTCGGTGATCGCCGTCGCGAACGGGTGCGTCACCACCGCCGTCCACTCGGGCTCGCACTGCTGCCTCAGCCACTCGCTGAACGTCTGCTCACTCATGGCTCCGGACTCTAGAGGCTGTACCGCTGGATGGACCGCCGCCCCCTCGCCGTGCTGGGCGAGCTGCGCTTCTCGCCAGGCCAGGGGGCGGCGGCGGCAGAGCGCCTGTCAGTACCCGCCGTAGGGATTCTGGGAGGGCGGCTGGGTATTCGGGGCGCTCGACTGGTGGCCCGAGGGGTGCGTCGGGCTGCTCGACGGCGTGCTCGCCGCACCGTTGGAGCTCACCTTCGTGCCCTGCGGGGCGATGACTCCGATCAGGCCGTGCTTGGTGCCGTCGATGCCGGCGGAGAACCACAGCGAGCTCTCGCCGCCGGTGGCGGCGGTGCCCGGCTCGAGGTCCCAGAGGCCGGGCAGCACGATCGGCTTGCCCTCGGACGTGCGCAGCGAGCCCAGGTGCCGGCCGCTGCGGTAGGCGTGGACGGTGCCGTCGCCGAAGTTGCCGACCAGCAGCGCGTTCCGGTACTCGCTCCGGTTCCAGCCCTTGGGCGCGGCCGTGATCCCCCAGGGGGCGTTCAGACCGACGCGGGAGATGCGGCCGGTCAGGCGTCCGCTGGCGTTGAAGCGGCTGACGAAGCCCTTGCCGTTGCCGAACACGGGCTTGCCGGTGCTCGGGTCGCGCAGGGCGTAGGCGACCCAGATGTTGCCGTTGGCCACCGCCACGTTGTAGGCGTTGTAGCCCCTCGGCAGTGCCCGGTCCCTGAACTGCGACCGGCCCAGCGGGATGCGCCTGAAGTCCTCGTCGAAGGCGTGGATGCGCCCGCTGGCGAAGTCGGCGGCCAGCAGGAACGCCTCGTCCTCGGTCTGGACGAGTTCCAGCCCCTTGTAGTCGGCGCCGCGGGTGAACGCCGCGATGATCGCGTTGGCCGGGTCGGCCTCCGCGTTCCAGCCGCTGATGGCGCCGCTCGGGCTGGAGAAGATGAAGGTGGCGGGCTTGCCCTTGACGGTGAAGCCCTCGCCGGGGTTGAACACCTGGCCGGTCGGGGCTCCGCCAGGGATGGCGACCTCCGTCTTCTCCTTCTTGCCCGTGCCGGAGTAGACGGTGGCGCTACCGGTGCCGGTGTTCGAGACCCACAGTGTCTTGCCCATGGCCAGGCCCCACGGGTTGACGACCTTGGGGTCGGTGACCGGGGCTTTGCCCTGAACGTCCGACACAAGGTTGATGACGTCGAATCGCGTCCTGGTGGTGGCGTGTGCGGGAGAGGTGAGAGTCGCTCCCAAGACGACCGCAACAGCGCAGAGTGTGATGATGCGTGGCCGCATCCGTTGCCTCCTAGTTAGCGCTTGTGACGCGAGATACGCGGTGGGGGGAGGCGGGGTTCAGCCGGGCCCGGAATTAGAGTTTTTCGCGCCTGCGGGGTAGATAGAGGATCATGAACGTGCTGGGCATCGACATCGGCGGCTCGGGCATCAAGGGCGCGCCGGTCGACACAGAGGCCGGTGAGCTGCTGGAAGAGCGGCTGCGCATCCCCACTCCCGAGCCGTCGTCGCCGGACGCGGTGGCCGGGGTGGTGCGAACCATCACCGAACATTTCGGTTGGACCGGTCCGGTCGGGGTCACCTTCCCCGGGGTCGTCGTGGACGGCGTGATCAGGTCGGCCGCCAACGTGGATCGTTCCTGGGTCGGCGTCGACGCGGCGCGGCTGTTCGGCGGGGCCACGGTGCTCAACGACGCCGACGCCGCCGGCCTGGCCGAGGTGCGCTTCGGCGAGGGGAAGGGGCACCGGGGGACCATCCTGGTGCTGACGTTCGGCACCGGGATCGGCAGCGCCCTGTTCGTGGACGGGACCCTGGTGCCCAACACCGAGCTGGGGCACCTGGAGCTGAACGGCAAGGAGGCCGAGCACCACGCCTCGGACCGGGCCAGGGAGAAGCACGACCTGGGCTGGGACAAGTGGGCGGAGCGGGTGGAGGAGTACCTGCGCCACGTCGAGATGTTGTTCACGCCGTCGCTGATCGTGATCGGCGGGGGCGTCAGCAAGAAGGCGCAGAAGTTCCTGCCGCACGTGCACCTCGCCACGCCCGTGGTGCCCGCCGCCCTGCAGAACCAGGCGGGCATCATCGGCGTCGCCCACGCGGCCGCGGGCCGGGTGCAGACCGTCCGCTGACGCTTCGCCCCCTGGCGGTCAGGCCGGGCCCGAGAGGGCGTCGGCCATGTCGTCGAGCTGCCTCAGCAGCACCTCCGCCTGGGCCCGGTCCAGCCCGGCCGTCATCCGGCGCTCGATCGCCAGCACGTCGGCCCTGGCCGCCTCCAGGGTCCGTTCCCCCGCCTCCGTCAGCCGCGTGGGCAGCGCGCGGCCCGACGGCGCGGTCGAGGGCCGCGACACCAGCCCCGCGTCCTCCAGGTTCCGCAGGACCACGTTCATCGACTGGCGCGTCACGAACGCGCCTCGGGCCAGCTCCGCGTTCGACAGCCTGGGCTGCCGCCCGAGCAGCTCCATGCACGCGTACTGCGGCGTGGTGAGCCCGTGCGCGCGCAAGGCGCCGTCCATGGCGGCGCGCAGGGCGGCCTGGACCCGCTTGAGCTGGTAGCCGATCGTGCGGGTGGCGTCCTCTTGTGTCATGTCAGAATTCTGACATATGCTCTCCCATGTCAAAGCTCTGACATGGGAGGGACGTTTCATGACTGTCACCGGAATCGACTTCGTCGCGCTGCAGGTCCGGGATCTCGAGCGGGCCGCCGCGTTCTACGAGAAGCACCTCGGTCTCGTCCGCAATCCCGCCGCCCCGCCGCACGCCGTCGTGTTCGCCACCGAGCCCATCGCCTTCGCCGTACGGGAGCCGCTGCCCGGCGTCGAGCTGCCGGAGCGGCCCGGGGCCGGCGTGGCGCTCTGGCTCAAGGCCGGCGACGCCCAGCGGCTGCACGACGACCTCCAGGCGGCGGGCGTGCCGATCGTGACCCCGCCCGTGGACGGCCCCTTCGGGCGGACGTTCAGCTTCGAGGGCCCCGAGGGTTACGTGATCACGATTCACGATCGCTAGACACGGCGATATTGGGATGCGCGAGGCGGGCGCGTCAGGCACCATGGGCGGTTGGCTCCGGGGATGCGGGGCTCAAATATCCTGAAAGCAGTATGGGAACGCCTTCGTTGTCCTCTCCACTCGCCGAGCTCCAGTCCCGCCTGCCCGACCTCATGCCGCGAGACCAGCGGCGGTTGCGGCGCAGGCTCGACGGCATGCGCCGCGTGCGCTCCCGCGACGCGCGCGACAAGATCGCCGCGGAGATCCTGGCCGACCTGGAGCGGGCGGAACAGCGACTGGTACGGCGCCGCGAAGCCGTACCGGTAGTGAAATATCCGGAAAACCTGCCTGTATCGCAGCGCAAGGACGACATCCTGGAGGCCATCCGCGACCACCAGGTCGTGATCATCGCGGGCGAGACGGGCTCCGGCAAGACCACCCAGATCCCCAAGATCTGCCTGGAGCTGGGCCGGGGCGTACGCGGGCTGATCGGTCACACCCAGCCCCGCCGCATCGCCGCCCGCACGGTCGCCGAGCGCATCGCCGAGGAGCTCGGCACCGGCCTCGGCGAGGTGGTCGGCTACAAGGTGCGCTTCACCGACCAGGCGAGCGACCGCACCCTGGTCAAGCTCATGACCGACGGCATCCTGCTGGCCGAGCTGCAGAACGACCGCCTGCTCGACCAGTACGACACGCTGATCATCGACGAGGCCCACGAGCGCAGCCTCAACATCGACTTCATCCTCGGCTACCTGAAACAGCTCCTGCCCCAGCGCCCCGACCTCAAGGTCGTCATCACCAGCGCCACGATCGACCCCGAGCGCTTCTCCCGCCACTTCGACGACGCGCCGATCATCGAGGTGTCCGGCCGCACGTACCCGGTGGAGGTGCGCTACCGGCCGCTGGAGGAGGACGACGACCAGACGCAGGGCATCGTGGACGCCTGCCGCGAGCTGATCGGCGAGGGGCCCGGCGACATCCTGGTGTTCCTGTCGGGCGAGCGGGAGATCCGCGACGCCGCCGACGCGCTGGCCAAGGCCGAGTTCCGCAACACCGAGATCCTGCCGCTCTACGCCCGCCTCAGCGCCGCCGAGCAGCACCGCGTCTTCCAGCGCCACACCGGCCGCCGCATCGTGCTGGCCACCAACGTCGCCGAGACCTCGCTCACCGTCCCGGGCATCAAGTACGTCGTCGACCCCGGCTTCGCCCGCATCTCCCGCTACAGCCACCGCACCAAGGTGCAGCGCCTGCCGATCGAGCCCATCTCGCAGGCCAGCGCCAACCAGCGCAAGGGCCGCTCCGGGCGTACCTCCGACGGCATCTGCATCCGGCTCTACGAGGAGGAGGACTTCCTCGGCCGGCCGGAGTTCACCGACCCCGAGATCCTGCGGACGAACCTGGCCTCGGTCATCCTCCAGATGACCTCGATCGGGCTGGGCGACATCGAGGCGTTCCCGTTCGTCGAGCCGCCGGACCGCCGCCAGGTCAAGGACGGCGTCAACCTGCTGCACGAGCTGGGCGCGTTCGACGCCCAGAACAAGCTCACCGGCGTCGGCCGCAAGCTCGCCCAGCTCCCCGTGGACCCGCGCCTGGGCCGCATGGTCCTGGAGGCCGAGAAGAACGGCTGCCTGCGCGAGGTCATGGTGATCGCCGCCGCCCTGTCCATCCAGGACCCGCGCGAGCGCCCCTCCGACAAGCAGCAGCAGGCCGACGAGAAACACCGCCGCTTCGCCGACCCCGAGTCCGACTTCCTGGCCTACCTCAACCTGTGGAACTACCTGCGCGAGAAGCAGCAGGAGCTGTCCTCCAGCGCGTTCCGGCGGTTGTGCAAGGCCGAGTTCCTCAACTACCTGCGCGTACGCGAGTGGCAGGACATCTACAGCCAGGTACGCCAGTCGCTCGGCGCCCAGCCCAACAGCGGCCCGGCCGACCCGTACCACGTGCACGCCTCGCTGCTCGTCGGCCTGCTGTCGCACATCGGCGTCAAGGACGTCATGGAGAAGCGCGGCGCCGACGGCCGCAGGCCGATCCAGGAGTACCTGGGCGCCCGCAACGCCCGCTTCGCCATCTTCCCCGGCTCGGCACTGGCCAAGAAGCAGCCGCAGTGGGTCATGTCGGCCGAGCTCGTGGAGACCTCCCGCCTGTGGGCCCGGGTCAACGCCAAGATCGAGCCCGACTGGGTCGAGCCGCTCGCGCAGCACCTCGTCAAGCGCACCTACTCCGAGCCGCACTGGGAGAAGAACCAGGGCGCCGTGATCGCCCTGGAGAAGGTCACCCTGTACGGCGTGCCGCTGGTCACCGGCCGCAAGGTCAACTACGGCCGCATCGACCCCGACCTGTCGCGCGAGCTGTTCATCAGGCACGCGCTGGTCGAGGGCGACTGGGACACCCACCACCAGTTCCTCAGGGACAACCGCCGCCTGCTCGGCGAGGTCGAGGAACTGGAGAACCGCGCCCGCCGCCGCGACATCATGGTGGACGACGAGGCCCTGTTCGACTTCTACGACCAGCGGGTGCCGGCCGAGGTGGTCTCGGCCCGCCACTTCGACTCCTGGTGGAAGAAGGCCAGGCAGGAGCAGCCCGACCTGCTCACGTTCTCGCCGGAGATGCTGGTCAACGAGGGCGCCGACATCAGCGCCCGCGACTACCCCGACACCTGGAAACAGCTCGGCCAGCGGATGCGGCTGACCTACCAGTTCGAGCCGGGCGCCGACGCCGACGGTGTCACCGTGCACGTGCCGCTCCAGGTGCTCAACCAGGTCAACTCCGACGGCTTCGACTGGCAGATCCCCGGCCTGCGCGAGGAACTGATCACCGCGCTGATCCGCTCCCTGCCGAAGAACGTGCGCCGCAACTTCGTGCCCGCCCCCAACTACGCCAAGCAGGTGCTCGCCGGCGTCAAGCAGGGCGGCGAGCCGCTGCTGGAGGCCGTCGAACGCGAGCTGCTGCGCCTGACGGGCATCCGCGTGCCGCGCGACGCCTGGCAGCTCGACCAGGTGCCCGACCACCTGCGCATCACCTACCGGGTGATCGACGAGCGCAAGCGCACGGTGGCCGAGGACAAGGACCTCGACGCGCTCAAGCGCCGCCTGGCGCCCCGCCTGCGCCAGACGCTCTCTCAGGCCGGCGACGACCTGGAGCAGACCGGCCTGCACACCTGGAGCTTCGGCACCCTGCCCAAGGTCTTCGAGCAGGGCCGCATGAAGGGCTACCCGGCCCTGGTGGACGCGGGTGACTCCGTCTCCATCAAGATCTTCGAAACCCAGGCCGAGCAGCGCCGCTCCCACTGGCCCGGCGTCCGCCGCCTCCTCCTGCTCAACGTCACCAACCCGGCCAAGTCGCTGCTCGGCGGCCTGTCCAACCAGGCCAAGCTGGCCCTGTCGCGCAGCCCCCACGGCGGGGCGGTGGCCCTGTTCGACGACGTGGTCAACGCCGCCGTGGACAAGCTCATGCTCGACGCCGGCGGCCCCGCCTGGGACCCGGTCGGCTTCGACCGCCTCTACCAGCACGTGCGCGCCCACCTGTACGACACGGCGCGGGACGTGCTGGCCAGGGTGGAGCAGATCCTCAGCGTCTGGCACGAGTCGAACGTGCGCCTGGACGCGCTGCGGGCGAGCGCGGCGACGCAGGACGTGCGGGATCAGCTCGGCAAGCTGGTGTACAAGGGCTTCGTGACCGCCACGGGCTATCGCCGGCTGCCGGACCTCCTGCGCTACATCCGGGCCATCGACCGCCGCCTGACCAAGCTGCCCGAGGAGCCCTGGCGGGATCAGGAGTGGATGGATCGGGTGCACAAGGTCGAGGACGACTATCACGACGTGCTGGACCGGCTGCATCCGGCGCGGCGGGGGGACCCGGACGTGGTGGAGATCCGGTGGATGATCGAGGAGCTGAGGGTGAGCTTCTTCGCTCAGACGCTGGGGACGCCGACGCCCGTGTCGGAGAAGCGGATCGCGAAGGCGCTGGAGAAGCTCACGCCCTGATCATGGAGGTGTCGAGCTCGAAGTCGATGGGCGAGGGCAGGCAGATGACCTTCCCCATCGCCACGGAGGTGGCCGTGCGGTATTCGCCGTCTTGAAGGTTGCTGTAGACGGTGACGACCGGCGGCTGCGCGATCGGATCGATCAGAAGGTAGACCGGAATCTTGCCGAGCGCGTAGAGATGCAGCTTGGCCACGCGGTCGGTATGGATGCTGCTGGGTGAGACGATCTCGGCGGCCATGATGACCCCGGATGACAACAGTTCGTTTCCCCATCGGTTGCAGTCGGGCGGGCTCAACACATAATCCGGGGAGGCCGAGTCTCGGGGGCCTTCGATGCAGATGCCCGGACCCTGGGGCGATCCGCTCCAGCCGCGTTCCTTGCGCAGCGGAAAGAGGGCATCGTGCAGGTCTGCGGCCCTCCAGGAGTGCTCCGGGCTGCCGAGCGGGCTCACGAGCAGGTTCCCTTCGATGAGCTCGACCCGGAAGCCGGGGAGGGGGGGCAGGGCATCGAACAACTCTCTTGTGGTCTGGAACATGGGCTCGCCGGCCGTCTCGGGCTGGGCCGCCGGAGGTTCGATCGCCATGGCCACCATCGGCTCTGTCCCTTCGTGTTCGAACGGGTACGCTAAGTATGTCACCGGACCATCACCCTTAGCGACAGAATCGGCCGCCTCCGCTCGTAGCGGAAGCGGCCGACAAGGTCTCACGCGGGCACGCCCGACACGTCCCGGTCATAGAACCGATGCCCCGCCACCGCCTCCGCGAAGGCGCTCGCGATGTCGTCCCCCACGATCACCCCCGTGTCGTTCGGCAGCCGGGCGGCCTCCAGGAGCTGCCGCCCCGACCCCACGGCCCCGACGGCCTTGCCGTGCCTGAACGCCTCCAGCACGAAGAACACGGCCCGCGCCGAAGCGGCCAGCGCACCCCCGTCGGTCGCCACCACGGCGTCGTAGATGACCGAGTTGGCCGCGCTGAGCTGCCGGTCCACCGGCAGCCCGCCGACCTCGCCCTCGTGCGGCGCCACGATCTCGCAGATCGCCCCCTGGCCTTCGAGGGCCTGGCGGAAGGCGGTGACGGCGGCGGCGTCCGTCCCGTCGGCCATGAGGATGGCGATCTTGCGGGTGGCGACGCTGCGCGGCTGGCCGGTCATGCTGAGCGCGGGCGAGGCGTTGGAGTGCACCTGGCCGCCGCCCGGTGCGGGCAGGCCGAGGCCCTGGGCGACCGCGGCCCCCAGGTCGGGGTGGATCTTGCCGCAGTGGACGACCATGGCCTCCTTGATGTGCTTGCGCTCCACGTGCCCGAGCTCGAACAGGAAGGCGGCCACGATGTGCCGCTTCTCCCAGTCGGCCATGCTGTTCCAGAACAGCGTGGCCTGGCTGTAGTGGTCCTCGAAGCTGGGGCTGCGCTTGCGGATCTTGGAGCCTTCCACCTTCTCCTGGTAGTGCCGGTAGCCGTCCATGGCCGCGGGGCAGCCGCCGCTGATGGAGTTGGGGGCGTAGCTGGTGCGCGACTCGTGGATCAGGTGCTGGTGGAAGCCGTCGCGCTGGTCGTTGCGTACGGGGGCGATCGGCCTGTTGATGGGGATCTGCGGGAAGTTGGGGCCGCCGAGGCGCAGGAGCTGGGTGTCGAGGTAGGAGAAGTTCCTGGCCTGGAGCAGGGGGTCGTTGGTGAAGTCGATGCCGGGCACGAGGTTGGCCGTGTGGAAGGCCACCTGCTCGGTCTCTGCGTGGAAGTTCTGCGGGTTGCGGATCAGCGTCATCTTGCCGATGGGCCGCAGCGGCACCTGCTCCTCGGGGATGATCTTCGTGGCGTCGAGCAGGTCGAAGTCGAAGTCGTGCTCGCGCGACTCGGGCACGAGCTGCACGCACAGCTCGTACTCGGGGTAGGCGCCGCGCTCGATCGCCTCCCACAGGTCGCGGCGGTTGAAGTCGGGGTCGTTGCCCTGGACGCGCAGCACCTCGTCCCACACCAGCGAGTACGTCCCCAGCTTCGGCCGCCAGTGCCACTTGACGAACGTGCCCTGCCCCTGGGCGTTCACCAGCCGGAACGTGTGCACCCCGAACCCCTGCATCATCCGGTAGCTGCGCGGGATCGCCCGGTCGGACATCAGCCACATGACCATGTGCAGCGACTCCGGCTGGAGCTGGACGAAGTCCCAGAACGTGTCGTGCGCCGACTGCGCCTGCGGGATCTCGTTGTGCGGCTCAGGCTTGACGGCGTGCACGAAGTCGGGGAACTTGATGCCGTCCTGGATGAAGAAGACGGGGAAGTTGTTGCCGACCAGGTCGAAGTTGCCCTGGGTGGTGTAGAACTTCGTGGCGAAGCCGCGCACGTCGCGTACGGTGTCGGCCGAGCCGCGGAAGCCCGCCACGGTGGAGAAGCGCACGAAGGTGGGCGTCTTGACCGAGGTGTCGTTCAGGAACGCGGCCGAGGTGTACTCGCCGAGCGGCTCGTACAGCTCGAAGACCCCGTACGCGCCCGAGCCCCTGGCGTGCACCACCCGCTCGGGGATGCGCTCGTGGTCGAAGCGGGTGATCTTCTCGCGGAAGTGGAAGTCCTCCATGAGGGTCGGCCCGCGGGTGCCGGCCTTGAGCGAGTTGTCCGTGTCGTCGACCCGGGTGCCCTGGTCGGTGGTCATGTTGAGGTCGTCGAGAGGTACGCGGTGCTCGTCGAGCTGGCGGTCCTTCGCGTCACGCTCTGGTTGCATGAAAAGATCCCCCTTACGGATATTTCGTCCGGTGTGTGCTAGTGCCCAGACAGCTGAGGTGAAACAGGGTGGGGGGATCGATGATCAAGGCCGTGGTGTTCGACGTCGGTGAGACGCTGATCGACGAGACGCGCATCTGGACGCGCTGGGCCGAACGGCTGGGCGTGAGCCCCTTCGTGCTGATGGGCGCGCTCGGCGGGATGGCCGCGCTGGACCGCCCGCACGGCGACGCCTTCCGGCTCATCCGCCCGGGCTTCGATCTGGAGGCCGAGGACGCCGCCTGGGAGCGGGACGACCCCACCGGCCTGCGCAACCACTTCGACGCCGGCGACCTCTACCCCGACGTGCGCGCGGCCCTGTCGGCCATCCGCGCCACCGGCCGCCAGGTGATCATCGCGGGGAACCAGCCCCGCCGGGCCTACGACGCGCTGGTCGCCATGGACCTGCCCGCCGACTCCGTGCACACCTCCGAGGGGTGGGGCGTGTCCAAGCCGGAGGCGGGCTTCTTCGCCAAGGTGGCCGCCGTCGCGGGCCGCGAGCCGGCCGAGATCCTCTACGTCGGGGACCGGCTCGACAACGACGTGCTGCCGGCCGCCGCCGCGGGCATGCGGACGGCATTGCTGCGCCGCGGCCCGTGGGGCTACCTGCATGCCGAGCGCCGCGAAGCGCAGGCCGCCGACGTGATCGTCGACGACCTGCCTGCCCTCGTGCCCGTCCTGGAACGGCTCACGTGAGGTTCTCGTCGGGATCGATGCGGACGGCCCGCTCCTCGGCCGACAGGTCGTCGTTGTCGTCGAGGTAGTCCACACCGATCTCCTCGTCGTCCCGGTCGGGCTCCAGCCCCTCGTCCGGCTGCGTCAGCCGGTGCTTGGGGCGTGGCTCGTGCAGGCGCTCGGGAGCCTCCCGCCGCAGCCGCTCGTCGAGGGTGTCCCTGCGCTGCGGGTCGTCGTCGACGATCTCGTGGCGGAAGCCGAGGTCGTCGGTCCACTCGGTGACCTCGATCTCCTGCTCATCTGCCATGCCGTGCCGGTTCGGAGGTGTTTCGGTCATACGCGCCCCCTACCCAGGGAGCGGGCCGGAATCCTAGGACTTGGCGTCCCGTAGCGCCTGGGCCAACTCTTCTTTGCCCATCTGGGAGCGGCCGGGGATGTCCGCCTGCTGCGCCCGCTCGTACAGCTCGGCCTTGGTGGGCTCACCCGCCCCGCCGGATCCCGGGCCGCCCAGCGCCTGCAGCTCCTCGGCCCTGCGCTGCTGGAACGCCTTGCCGAGCCGCTCCAGCTCCTTGGCGTCCACCGCCTTCTTCAGCGAGGGCAGGAGCTTGGTCTCCTCCTCCTCGACGTGGTGGTTGACGGACTCGATGAGCTCGTCGAGGGCCTTGGCGAACTCCGCCGTGCCGGGCCGCGCGCGGACGAGCGAGTCGAGGAGGACCTCCGCCTCCTTGTGCTCCTCGACGCTGTGGTGGGCGTCGATGCCCGGGTAGACGCGGTCCTCCTCGGCGCGCGCGTGCGCGATCAGGAGCGCGTGCAGCTCGGCGACCAGCGCCTGCTGGTCGCCCTGCCGCTTCTTGAGCTGGTCGAAGAGTCCTTCTACGACCCTGTGGTCCTGCGTGATGAGGGTGATGACGTCCGTAGCCATGGTGTGGCTCGCTACCCGGACGGTCAGCGTCCAATCGCGGATCCGACGAGCGAACGCGGGTCGGCGGCGCCGGCCAGCATCCCGTCGGAACGCACGTCGATCAGGTGGGCGTGGCCGAACGAGCTCCCGTACGGCAGCGCCGCCACCCGGTGCCCGGCCGCCGCCAGGCCGTCGGCCCAGCTCGCGCCCTCCTCCAGGTCGAGCACGGAGTCGTCGGGGGAGTCCCAGGTGTCGAACCCGGTGCCGCCGGTGCCCAGCCGCCAGCGCGGCGCCGAGATCGCCTGCCCCGGCTCCTCGCCGTGCAGCAGCAGGCGGGTGACGACCTGCAGCAGGATCTGGGGCTGCGCGTCGCCGCCCATCGTGCCGGCCACGGATCTGAGCGTGCCGTCGCGGCGGGTGATCAGCGCGGGCGTGAGGGTGTGGGGCGGGCGCCTGCCGGGGCCGTACTCGGCGGGGTGGCCGGGCTTGAGGGAGAAGCCGATGCCGCGGTTGTGGAGGTTGATCCCGGTACGGAGCTCGAAGATCATGCTGCCGAACCCGGCCGCGTTCGACTGGATCAGCGAGACGCCCATGCCGTCGGCGTCGACCGCGCACAGGTACGTCGTGTCGCCAGGCTCGGCCGGAGCCCGCAGCCGCAGCCGGGAGTCCCGGCTGACGAGCGCCCGCCGCCTGGCGGTCTCGGCCGGGTCGAGCAGGTCCTTGGCGGCCTCGTGCAGCACGTCGAGCCGGTCGTGCCCGGCGACCCTGGCGGACTCGGCCAGCAGGTGCGCCCAGACGGGGTCGTGCGGCGAGGCAGGCAGGTCGAGCCCCTCGGCGATGGCCAGCGCGCGCAGCAGCAGGTACCCCTGGGAGTTGGGCGGCATCGACCAGACGTCGTGGCCGAACACGCGGACCTTCAGCGGCTCGACCCAGTCGGCGCCCGGCGCGGCCAGGTCGCCCTCGGTGTACTCGCCGGCGCCCAGCTCGACCAGGCCCTGCCCGAACTCGCCCAGGTAGAAGCCGTCCCTGCCGCGTCCGGCCACCGCGCGCAGCGCCCGCGCGACGCCCGGCCTGGTGACGCGGTCACCCGCGGCGCGTACGGAGGCGAAGTCGCCACCCCCTGGCCGTCGGGCCGCGGCCACGGCGCCCGCCTGCATCAGCGGCGAGGCCGGGAACCCGTGATCGGCCAGCCGGATCGCCGGCGCGAGCAGCTCCGCCAGCGGCAGGCGGCCGTGCCGGGCGTGCAGCGCCGCCCAGCCGTCCACGCAGCCCGGCACCGGCACGGACCTGATGTCGTGCAGGTGCGGCATGCGCGTGTGGCCCTCGGCCCGCAGCCGGGCGGGGTCCGCGCCGGATCCCGCCCGTCCCGAGGCGTTGAGCGCGCTCGGCCCGCCTCCCTGCTCGGGATCGTGGACCAGGGCGAACAGGTCGCCGCCGAGACCGCACAGGTGCGGGGCGACGACGGCGAGCACGGCGTTGGTGGCGATGGCCGCGTCCGCGGCCGACCCGCCACGCTCCAGCATCGTCAGCCCGGCCGCCGAGGCGAGGTGGTCGACGCTGCACACCATGCCGGAGGGTGCGTATCTGGTGTTGTGCACGAGACGAGGCTACGCGCCCGCCCGCGGTCGCGGGCTCACTCCAGATCGCGCAGCCGGGCGTGCGCCTCCTTGAGCTGCCGGCGGAGCACGGCGACCTCGCGCTCCAGCTCCAGGATGCGGCGGATGGCGATGAGCGTCATGCCCTCCTGGGTCATGCGCGTCACGTGCTGCACGATGATGATGTCGCGGCGCGAGTAACGCCGCTGGCCGCCGCTCGACCGGCTCGGCCTGATGACGTCGTGCTGGTCGAGCCGCCGCAGGAACGCCTGCTGGACCTGGAGCATCTCCGCCACCTGCCCGAGCGAGTAGAGGGGCGCGTGTTCGTCGTCGAACGGCAGGTCCGGCATGATTCCATTCTCCTCGTGGCGCGGGGGCGGGCGGAACCCGCCCGCCCCCGTACCGCGCGCATCAGGCCTTGATGGCCTTCGTCTCGCCGCGCTGGATCTCCACCTTGCGCGGCTTGGCCCGCTCCAGGACCGGGATGCGGACGGTGAGCACGCCGTTGGCGTAGCCGGCGTCGATCTGGTCGCTGTCGAGGTGCTCCGACAGGTAGACCCGCCGGGTGAACGTGCCCATGGTGCGCTCGCGGACGAACAGCCGCTCGTCGCCGCCGATCTCCTCCTCGCGGCGGGCGCTGACGCTGAGGACGCCGCGGTCCACCGTCACCTCGATGGAGTCGGGGTCGATGCCGGGCAGGTCGAACCGCAGGAGCACGTCGTCCGCGCGGCGCAGGCCGTCCATCGGCATCACGGCGTTGCCGGTGCTGTCGAAGGTCTGGCGGGCCAGGCGGTTGAACTGCCGTTCGAACTCCTGGAAGAACGGGTCGATCGAGGTCAACAACATGTCCATCCTCCTCCGCTGGATGCTCGGTTGCAGCTAACCTCTAACTTCAGTTGTAGGTTACCTGCTCACTGAGATCCAACCAAGAGGGGTGGGCGATTATTTCCGGAGAGGTCAGGCGTTCTCGAGGCTCGGCCGTACCCTGACGGCCTGGCGCATCGTACGCCCGGACAGCCTGGTGAGCGCCACGGCCGTGATCAGGGCGGCCGCCACGCAGGACACGCCGCCTGCCTCCAGCGCCACCCGCGGGCCCAGCGTGTCGCTGAGCCAGCCGAGCAGCGGCCCGCCGGCCGCGCCCGCGCCCGCGCTGACGATGGACAGGGCCGCGATCACCCGGCCGCGCATCTCCTCGGGGCTGTCGAGCTGTGCCCGGGCGTTGACGGTGGTGTCGATCGCCACCGCGCCGGCCGCGATCGGCAGCATCATGGCCGCGAACGTCCACAACGACGGCATCAGCCCGCTCAGCGCCTGCGCCACCCCGGTCGCGAACGCCGTGATGAGCAGCAGCCTGAGGGTCAGGTGCGGCCTGGTGGCGGCCAGGAAGCCGCCCAGCACGGTCCCGACGGCGAAGACCGTGGACAGCAGGCCGTAGCCGGCGGCGTCCGACTCCAGCGGGCCGGCGCTCATGGCCGCCATGGTGACCTGGTAGTTGCGCCCGACGCTGCCCGAGACGAACCAGAGCGCCAGGACCACCAGCAGCCACGGCGTGCGCAGCACGTACCGCAACCCGTCGAGCACGGCGCCGGGCTGCCGCGCGGCGGAGGCCAGCACGTGGAACTCCGCGCGCCGCATGGCCGCGATGGCCGCGATCACCACGAAGAAGCTGGCGGCGTTGATGACGAAGAGGCCGCCCATGCCGGCGAACGGCAGCAGCACGCCCGCCAGGCTCATGCCCAGGATGCGGCCGGCGGAGTTCATGATCGAGCCGAGCGCCATCGCGTTCGGCAGGTCGGCGGGCGGCACCACCTCGGCGCCGAACCGGCCGAGCGCGGGCCCGCCCAGCGCGGAGATCAGGCCGCCGGCCAGGGCCACGGCGTAGATGGGCAGCACGGAGCGCACGTCCGTGAACGCGATCACCGCCAGCACGGCGGCGAGCCCGGCCTGCGCGAGCTGCGCGGCGACCACGACCGGCCTGCTGGGCAAGCGGTCGGCCAGCGCGCCGCCCCACATGCCGAACAGCAGCGTCGGCAGGGCCTGCATGACGAGGCTCAGCCCGACGCTGGTCGCCGAGCCGGTCAGCGTGAGGACGAGCCAGTTGACGCCCAGCACCTGCATCCAGGTGCCGGTGACGGAGACGATGTCTGCTCCCGCCCAGAGCCGGTAATTGTGATGACGCAGGGCTCTGAACGTGGAGGAAGAGGGAGACAAAACGGGTCCTTGCCTTGACGATGCACCGCGGGAACAAACGCACCGTTCAGGCGGGCGGATTCCGGTCCAGCCGGAATGTGAGGCAAGACACGTTTAAAACTGAACTAGACGAGTTCCACGGGCTGATCGCGGCTCACCAGCGCCGCGTAGTGGCCGCCCTTGGCCATCAGCTCGTCGTGGGTGCCGCGTTCCACGACGCGCCCGTGGTCGAGCACGACGATCTGGTCCGCGTCGCGGATCGTGGACAGGCGGTGGGCGATGGTGATCGTCGTACGGCCCCGCGCCAGCGCGTCGAGCGCCTGCTGGACGGCCAGCTCCGTCTGCGTGTCCAGCGAGCTGGTGGCCTCGTCCAGGATCAGCACCGGCGGGTCGCGCAGCAGCGTGCGGGCGATGGCCAGGCGCTGCTTCTCGCCTCCGGAGAAGCGGTAGCCGCGCTCGCCCACCAGCGTGTCGTAGCCGTCGGGCAGCGAGGCGATGTGGTCGTGGATGCGCGCCGCCCGCGCCGCCTCCTCCAGCTCCTCGTCGGTCGCCGAAGGGCGGGCGAAGCGCAGGTTGTCGGCGATCGAGGCGTGGAACAGGTACGTCTCCTGCGACACCACGCCGACGGCGTCGCTCAGCGTCTCGAACGTCAGCTCCCGCACGTCCGTGCCGTCGATCGTGACGCGCCCGCCGGTGACGTCGTACAGGCGGGGGAGCAGGTAGCTCAGCGTGGTCTTGCCCGAGCCCGTCTCGCCCACGATCGCCAGGCTCGTGCCGGCGGGCACCGTGATGTCCACGTCGGTCAGCGTGGGCGCGTCGTCGTAGGAGAAGCCGACGTGCTCGAAGCGCACCTCACCGCGCACGCGGTCGAGCCGCCGGGTGCCGGGATGGATGTCCACCGGCAGGTCCAGGTACTCGAAGATGCGCCCGAACAGCGCCAGCGAGGTCTGCACCTCGACCCCGAGCCGCAGCAGCGAGACCGCCGGCCTGAACAGGCTCGTCTGCAGCGTGGTGAAGGCCACCAGGGTGCCCACCGAGATGGACCCGGTGTGGCCGACGGCCCAGTAGATCGCCGCGGGCATGGCCGCCATCACGATCTGGATGGACGACTGCCGCCACCGCCCGGCCATGCTGGTCTGCACGCCGAGCTCGGCCAGCTCGTGGGAGGCCTTGCCGAAGCGCTCGGTCTGCTCGGCGGCGCGCCCCATCGTACGGCCCAGCAGGATGCCGCTGATCGACAGCGACTCCTGCACCATCGAGGCGATGCCGGCCAGCTTGCGCTGCCGTTCGGAGGTGATGCGCTTGCGCTCGGCGCCGACCTTGCGGCTGATCCACACGAACACGGGCAGCAGCACGAGCGAGATCAGCGTCAGCCGCCAGTCGAGCGCGATCATGGCGACGATCGTGGCGATCACGGTCGTCAGGTTGGAGACGAGGGAGGCGGCGGTCGAGGTGACGACCGCCTGCATGCCGCCGATGTCGTTGGCGATGCGCGACTGCACCTCGCCGGTCCTGGTCCTGGTGAAGAAGGCCAGCGACATGCGCTGGAGGTGGCTGTAGACGGCGATGCGCAGGTCGTGCATCACCCGCTGGCCCACCGTGGTGGAGACCAGCGTCTGCAGCGTGTCGAACACGCTCGTCGTGACCGCCACGACGATCATGCCGAGCGCCAGCAGCGTGAGCATCCCGGCGTCCCTGGCCGGGATCGCCACGTCCAGCACCTCGCGCAGCAGGAACGGCGAGGCCAGCGAGACCAGGGACGACAGCAGGATGAGCGAGGCCACCACGCTCAGGCGGCCGCGGTAGGCGCCGAACAGCTTGACGATGCGCCGGAGTGGCGCACGGGGTTCCTCCGCCAAGTGGTGCCTCCTTTCAGATGTCCACTCAAACAGAGGTTAACTCATAATTGTTCCGCTAAACTGATCGCATGGAAGAAAAGGAGCTCTCCGAGCTCTTGTTCCTGGTCGGCAAGCGGTTGCGGCACGGCTACAGTCATCGGCTGGTGCCGCTGGGGCTCAACCCCGGCCAGGCGCGGGCGCTGCGGGCGATGGCCGAGGCCGAGCGGCCCATGCGCATGGTCAGGCTCGCCGACGAGCTGCGCATCGTGCCCCGCTCGCTCACGCCGGTCGTGGACGCGCTGGAGGAGGCCGGGCTGGTGCGCAGGGAGGTCGATCCGGCCAACCGCCGCTCGACCCTGCTCGTGATCACGCCCGAGGGCCGGGAGATGGCGGATCGGGCCCGCGACGCGCGCAGGCAGGCGGGGGAGGAGCTGTTCGCGGTGCTCTCGCAGGATCAGCGCGACCAGCTCGGCGAGCTGCTGAGGCTGGTGGACGCCCAGTTCCGGTGATGAGGCCGACGCGGCGAGCGCCGCCGACGACCGTGCCCAGGCTCAGGCCGACGCGGCGAGAGCGCCGCCGACGACCGTGCCAAGGCACGGCGGCTCGGCCAGCAGCGCGGAGTACGGATACCGCCCCCGCGCGTCGTAGACCGCGAAGTCGGCGCGCGCTCCGGGGGCCAGCGCCCCGATCCGGCCCCTGCCCCGGTCCAGGCCCAGCGCTCTGGCACCGCCCAGCGTGGCGGCCTCCACCAGCCTGCGGTCCAGCCCGCGCGGCCGCAGGCCCCGCCCGCGCACGTGCCGCCGCACGGCCGCGGCCAGCCCGAGCGGCCCCGACGGGCCGGTGTCGCAGAAGGCCACGACGTTGCCCTCCTCCAGCAGGGCCAGCGCGTCCTCGGCGGCCGGGCACAGGGCCACCACGGTCCTGCGCAGCCGCAGCAGCTTGCGCTCGCCGGGGTCGAGCGGCCTGGCGCACACCACGTGGCACAGCGGGCCCAGCGCCCCCGCCTCGTCCAGCGCCGCGGGGGAGTGCCGGTCCAGGTCGACCAGCAGCCGCAGCCCGAACGTCCTGGCCAGCACGGACACGTCCTCCAGCACCAGGGGATCGCGGGTGTGCACCGCGATCCCGACCGCGCAGGGCCGGTCGACCTCGCGGATGGCGGTGATGACGGCGTCCCGCTCGCTGTCCTCCCACTCCTGCTCGCTCTCGCTGGTCACCGCGACGTACGAGATGCCGGGGAAGCCGGCGGGATCGGCCAGGTCGGACACCACGCGGGCCCGCGCGGTCACCCCTGGCGCGGCGGACGGCACGGCCGAGCACGCGTCCACCAGGCCCGCCACGATCATGCCCCGCCAGCGCACCTCCTCGGCGGCCGGATGGGCCGACAGCAGGTCCGCCCGTGGACCCACGGAGAGCACCCGCTCGCCGCGCGTCGCCACCGCGCCGTCGCGCACCGGATCGGCGCACATCGGCAGGACGAGCGGCGCGGAGTGGATCACGACCGGCGCGGGCGCGCGCCTGCCCATCATCGGCCTGGCACGCTTCGCGGACGGCATCCCCACTCCCCGTCAAGAACTAGCCCTCAGGGCATTAAACGTGAATCCGTGACATCACCGCAATCGGGACGAACCATGTGAATCCCGAGGTAAGTAGCGCCCCGACAGCCGCGCGAGCTTGAGACTGAGGTGCAGGGCCAGCCGCTCGCCGCCGTCCTTCAGATCCGTACGCGCCAGCTCCTCCACCCGCTGCAGCCGGTAGTACAGCGACGTCCGGTGCAGCCGCAGCGCCCGCGAGGTCGCCACCGCGCTGCCCGCCAGGTCCAGGTACGTCTCCAGCGTCTCCAGCAGCGGCAGGTACTGCGCGTCGGCGAGCAGCCCTTCGAGCCCGGGATGCAGCTCCTGGTCGGGCAGCTGGGTGAGCATCCGGTAGACGCCCAGCCGCGCCCACTCGGCCGTCCGCCCCAGCCCCGGCACCCGCGCGGCCACCTCGGCCGCCTGCCTGGCCTCCCGGTACGACCCCGCCGCCTGCGCCAGCGCCGGGCCCGGCCGGCCGATCCCCACCACCACCGGCACCGGCATGGCCGCGTGCAGGTCGTCGGCCGGGACCGGCGGCCCGGCGGTGAGCAGCACGGCGTGGTCGTAACGCACCAGGTGCAGCGGATGGTGCCCGCTCAGCCGCCGCCGCAGCGCCAGCAGCCCCTGCTCCAGCGCCAGCCTGAGCGCGTCGTCCGGCTCGGCCGTACGCGGCCTGGCCACCTGCACGCTCACCGGCTGCGCCTGCGGGAACGCGCCGGCCTCGATGAGCTGCTCGGCGGCGTCCTTGGCGGCCTCCCGGTCGCCGAGCAGCAGCCCGGTGACCGCCTCCAGCTCCCGGTGCGAGGCCAGCCCGCTGGCCAGGCTCTCGTGGAACAGCGCCAGGGCCAGCCCGGGCGCGGCGGCCGCCGCCTCGGCGACGTCGGCGTCCGTCATGGGCGGTTCGGCGTCGATGAGCCACAGGAACCCGAGCAGGCCGTCCGCGTGCCTGATCGGCACGCAGACGCGCGGCAGCAGCCCCAGGTGCGGGGCGCCGGGCGTGCGCAGGGGCCCGGTGGCCTCGTGGATGCCCGCCGCCCGTAACCACTGCCGCACCTCGGGCACGGTGTGCCGGCGCAGGATCGAGTCGCGCCGCACGTCGTCCATGGCGCCGCTCTGCTCGCTGTACGCCACGACGCGCTGGATGCGGTCCTCCAGCAGGAGAGGGCGGTCGAGCCGGGCGGCGAGCTCGTCAACGGTCCGCTGGAGATCCGCCACAATCCCACCCCTACGTGGACTTTTCATCAATTGACGGAAACACAACTACGAGTCTTCCCTACAACTGCTCGGTGATCTCCGTCAATAACGTCTATACCGTCAATCCGTGAATGCCCCGAAGAAGCTGCTGAAGGGTTTGCTGGCGGCCATCGTGCTGATCCCGGTGAGCCTGATGGCGACCCCTGCTTCCGCAGCACCCCCCGAAGATCCTGAGCACCCGTGGCGGCTGGACCACTGGCCGCAGACGCAGCCCTGGCAGTCGGACACCCCCCTCGACGACGCCCCGGCCCTGCGCGCTCGCCCGGCACCGGGCGGCATCAAGCCCATCGACCCGCAGAACTGGGAGAACCCCGACAACATGACGTGGGCGGACTACAAGAAGCCGCCCGGCACCAACTGGAACGACCCCGCGGTCAAGGGGTCGCAGCGCACCTTCAAGGGCGCGCTCGTGCTGCTCGACTACGACAACCAGCCGTTCGTGGTGACCCAGCCCAAGGGCTCGACGGTCTTCGGCAACCCGAGCGCCGAGGCCCACGACGTCCCGCGCGACCAGGTGGCCAAGTTCTACCAGGACTTCCTCAACACCCCGAACGACCTGAACAAGGGGCACACCATCCACGAGTACTGGATGGAGGACTCCGGCGGGCGGATCGGCGTGGAGCTGACCGGCTTCGGCCCGTACACGATGCCTGGCAAGGACCACGAGTACGCCATGGAGTACCAGCGTGGCGCCTGCCCCGCGGGCGACACCTGCACCAGGAACCTGCGTGCCGACGGCAACGCCGCCTGGCTCGCCGCCGTCGGCCCCGACGTGCTCGCCCAGTTCGACTTCGTCTTCTACCTGAGCGCCGGCCAGGACGAATCGTCCACCTGGCAGGAGTTCGGCATGATGAAGTTCCCCACGAAGGAGGACGTGACCGACGAGTGGGGCCCGCCGGACCCCGCCCTGCCCAACTGGTCGCCGACCCGTTACGTCGAGTGGACCTCCTGGCAGGCCGGCTCCACGTTCTGGCCCAACGCCCGCTTCGGCGTCGACTCCGTGCAGGCCGAGAGCTCGGGCATGGCCGTCTACGCCCACGAGCTGAGCCACATCATGGGCATCGCCGACAACTACAACAACCCCTACGCCACCCCGGTGAACAGGGCCTACACCGGCATCTGGGAGATGCTCAGCCGCGGCAGCTTCAACGGCCCCGGCGGCCCGCACTCCCGCTGGCTGATCCCGCCCACCGGCGGCGCGTCCATGGGCGCCCACCACATGCTGCGCAACAAGATCAAGCTGGGCATGGTGGACGAGCAGAACGTGCTGCGCCTCTCGCGCGAGGCCCTGGACGAATCGGGGCTGGTCACGGCCCGCGTCACGGCCCGCTCCGTGCAGCCCGGCGAGGACGGGCTGTCGGGCGTCAACATCTCCTTCGACACCGGTGACAAGAGCCCCGCCTGCGACGTCACCACCGACCCGATGTGCGACGGCGGCGGCTGGGAGAACTACACCGTCGAGGTCGTGGACCGCATGGGCAGCGACTCCTTCACCCCCGACTCGGGCGTGCTGCTGGCCAAGACCAAGAACGAGGACCGCGGCCCCGGCTGGAAGCTCCCGGCGTTCGAGTGGGTGATCGACGCCAACCCGCAGGACATCGGGATGACCGACTACGTCCTGCCCGACGGGACCAAGGTGCCGATCACGATCGGCGACTACCGCCAGCTCTCCGACGCGCTCTTCCACGCCGGCACCGACTCCGGCAGCGAGTACGAGTACGTCGACGAGGCCAACCGCCTGCACTTCTACATCACCGACATCCACCGCAACCGCGAGGGCGAGCTCTCCTACACCGTCGCGATCCGCTCGCTCGACGGCGCGGGCCCGCAGCGGCGCGGCGTCAAGCTGCTGCCCGCCGCCGGCGTCCCCACCGCCAAGAACATCTCCACCTGCAAGTTCCCGCTGTTCAACACCGGAAAGGCGGCCCCGGCGCAGGGCCAGCACCCGGAGGACGTCAGCGCCTACCTGAAGTCCGACCTCTACCGCCTCAAGGCCGAGGTCCAGGGCAAGGGCTGGACCGCCCAGCTCCCCAACGCCCTGGCCTCCGTCGCGTTCGGCAAGCACTCGCTCGTGTCCGTCAACGCCGTGCGCGAATCGGGCGGCGACAGGCTGGCCAGGGTCAAGCTCACCGCCACCTCGGAGAGCGACCCGAGCAAGACCATGACGGCCACCTGTCACGTGATCGGAATTTGAGTGAACGGTGGGGTACGGCTGGCGCAAGCCGTACCCCATCGGCTTGAATCACCCCCAAAGGGGGTGTTCGTTGACAGGGGACAACCTTCCGGAAAAGCCGCGACGCAGAAAGGTGCCCTGGGCGGCTCCCGTCTCCGCCGGGCTGGCGGCCGCGGCCGCGAGCGTGCTGGCAGCGTCCGTGGAGTGGGAGATCCCGCCGGCCGCCAAGATCGGCGTCACCGTGGCCGCGGCCCTGCTCGTCGGCCTGACCACCTGGGCCACCACCGAGTCGCGCGGCGGGACCAGGAGCAGGCCCCGATTAGAGCCCGGGCCGATGGCCCCCGACCAGTGGCCGCCCGTGCCCGAGCACTTCACCGGCCGCTCCGAGGCGCTGTCCGAGCTGCGCGAGGTGTTCTCCGCCCGCCGCAAGTCCTCCGACCTCTTCCCGCCGCTGGTCGTCTCCGTGTACGGGCGCGGCGGCGTCGGCAAGTCGGCGCTGATGACCAGGTTCGGGCAGGAGGTGGCCGGCTGGTTCCCCGACGGCCGGCTCTACGCCGACCTGCGCGGCGGCGTGGACGCCCCGGTACGGCCCGAGGAGGTGCTGATCGGGTTCCTGCGGGCGCTGGACGTGCGCCTGACCACCGACCCCGGCGGGCTGGAGGAGCTGCGCAAGCTCTGGCTGACCTGGACCAAGGGCCGCAGGATCCTCATCGGCCTGGACAACGCGCACGACGCCGAGCAGGTCAAACCGCTCATTCCGGCCGAGCCCGGCTGCGGGGTGCTGGTCACCTCGCGCGCCCCGCTGTTCCTGAACGGCACGCACGACACGCGGCTCGGCGAGTTCAGCGAGGCGCACGGGGTGGAGCTGCTGGCCAGGCTGGCGGGCGGGGCCAGGGTCGTGGACGACCTGGAGGCCACCAAGGAGGTCGTGCGGCTGTGCGACTACCTGCCGCTGGCGATCAACATCTGCGGCGGCCGGCTGGCCACCCGCGAGCAGTGGACGATGCGCGAGATGGCCAACCGGCTGGTGGACACACGGCGCATCCTCGACCTGCTCGAAGTGGCGCCCACGGTGGACAAGAGCGTGCGCGCCTCCGTACAGCTCAGCTACGACGACTGCACCGGCATGCAGCGCCGCCTGCTGCGCCTGCTCAGCGCGCTGACCTCGCCCGACGTGCCCGGCTGGGTGGCCGGCGAGCTGCTCGACATCTCCGTGCTGGACGGCGCCGACCAGCTGGAGGCGCTCATGGACGCCCAGCTCGCCGAGTGCTCGGGCACCGACCAGACCGGCACGATGCGTTACCGCCTGCACGACCTGGTCCGGGTGTTCGCCGCCGAGCTGGCCGACCACGACGAGGACGAGCGGCGCAGCGCCGCCATCGAGCGCGTCCTGTACGGCTACCGCCGCCGCGCCGAGGAGGCCGCCCAGAACCGCTGGCCGCAGGACTGGAGCAGGGGCGGCCGGCGCACCAGCGCCGACGGGCAGCTCGGGGCCGGTGACTGGCTCAACGCCGAGCGGCTCTCGCTCCTCGCCATGATCCACCTGGCTCACCAGCTCCGGCTCTGGGAGCTGACGTGGGGGCTCGCCAGGGCGTTCTGCTCGCTGTGCCACTCGCTGCGCGCGTACTGGGCCGACTGGGTGGCCGTGGCGGAGCTGGGCTGCCAGGCCGCGGAGCGGGCCGGCGACCGCCGCTCGCTGGCCATCGCGCTGCTCGACGCCTCGGCCGTGCACGGCGGGCTGGGCCTGCGCGAGCGGGGGCTGGAGGAGTCCGAGCGGGCGCTGGCGATCTTCAACGAGCTGGGCGAGACCTGGTGGGCCGCCAGGGCCATGCGCACGATCGGCATGACGCTGTTCAGCGACGGTCACCTCGACCGGGCGCAGGACTACCTGATCGGGGCCATCACCGCGTTCAAGGGCGAGGACGACCTGTGGTGGATGGCCCGCACCCAGCGCAACCTGGCCGAGATGCGGATGGCCGAGCGGCGCCCCGAGGAGGCCAGGGAGCTGCTGGAGGACGCCCTGGAGATCTTCAAGCGGGAGGGCAACCGCTACTCCGAGGCGCAGACCCTGCGCGTCTACGGCGAGGTGCTGGCGGCCCAGGCCCGCGGCGAGCACCGCCACGGCGACCGCCGCCTGGCCGCCAACCTGTTCACCAGGGCCGGCTTCAGCCTGGACCGGGCCGGCGAGATGTTCAAGCAGCGCGGGGAGCTGTGGGAGGAGGCCCGCTGCCTGCGGGCCGCCGGCGAGGTCGGCGACCCGGACAACGGGCTGCGCGAGCTGGACTACGTCAGGCGCGCCGAGGAGATCCTGGCCGCGCTGGGCGATTCCTGGGGGGTGGCCAGGACCGCGGTGTCGGCCGGGCGGGCGCTGGCCAGGCTCGGGCGCATCGAGGAGTCCGAGCAGGAGCTGCGGCGGGCGGTGCGGGAGTTCGCCGACCTGGAGGACCGGTGGTGGATGGCCAGGAGCCTGCGCTACCTCGGCGAGGCGCACCTGGACGCGGGCGGGCGCGGGGCCGCGGTGAGGCCGCTGGAGCAGGCCAGGGACATCTACCGCAGCCTCGGGAACGAGGCCGGCATGCGCAGGACGCTGGAGCTGCTGCGCCGCGCGGCCCCCGGCGGCTCAGACGAGCGGCGACCGCAGTAGCCCGCCCGCTCAGGTGAGCGGTGATCGCAGGAGCTCGCCCGCAGCCTGTCTGGCCTGGAGGATGCTCTCCTCGAACAGCTTGCGCACGTGCGCGGCCTGGTCCGACAGCTCCCTGATGCGCTCGTGGGCCAGCTCGTCCCGCACGGTCTCGGCGATGAGCTGCTGGTACTCCGGCGTCTTGGCCGCCAGCCTCTCCAGCCGGGTGTGCGCGTGGTAGACCTTGTCCGCCTTGAGCACCTGCTTGGCGTACTTCTCCAGGTGGCGTACGCGCTGCGACAGCGACGTCCAGGCGGCGTCGAGCGCGCTGGTGTACGGCTTGAACGCGTCCTCCATGCCCGGCGGCAGCTCGCGCGGGATGATCTTCCCGTGCTCGGCGTGCATCGACGACAGCTTCCGCAGCCGAGTGGCGATCTGCCAGACCTCCTCCGGCAGTGACACCTGGTTCTCGATGCTGTCGATCAGGCCCGCCTTGTGGACCGCGGAGCCCATGATCGCCTCGACGGCGTGCTGCGCCCGGCGCAGCAGCTGCTGGCAGGGGTAGTCGAGATCCTCGGGCAGGATGTACTGGTTGGCGTGCTCGCGTGCCAGCCGGAGTCTTCGCCTGGTGGATCGATAGGTGCTGTCCATCGCCATCCACCTGATCAGGACCATCAGGCCCGCTCCGATGCCCGCGAGGAGGAAGAGTTCTCCACCGGTCACGAAGGAGAGGAACACCAGGAAGGCCGGCAGGACGAAGAGCATGGCGGGATTGCGTGTGGTGTCCATTCGCGCGCCCGACCGAGCCTGGCGGAGAATGTGCGGACTCGACCGCAGCTCGACCGAGATCTCCGGGTGCAGCGATGGATCGATCACCAGCCGTGGAGGCAGAGCTCGTGGATCCATACGTTCATGCTGCGTTATGAACCTCGAATCCGCTCATATTTGGCGGACATATAGGGTCGTAATAATGAGTGAGATGACGAGGTGGATCGATCTGGAAGGCGCGGTCAACGCGCGTGACCTGGGCGGACTGCCTACTCGTGACGGCGGCCGCACCCGTCGCGGGCAGATCTTCCGCGCCGACAACCTGCAGGGCCTCACCCCGGCGGACGTGGAGCTGCTGGTGGGCGAGCTGAGGCTGCGGCACGTGGTGGACCTCCGCTCGAACGCGGAGGTGTCGCTGGAGGGGCCGGGGCCGCTGACCAGGGTGCCCGAGGTACGGCACCACCATCTGACGCTGTTCGCCGAGGGCGGCCTGCACACCGACGTGGAGGCCGACACGATCGACGGTGAGCGGGTGCTGCCGTGGGCGGAGCGGGTGCTGGACGAGGAGCTGCGGGTGACCGGCTTCTACTTCGGCTACCTGCGCGACCGGCCGGACGCCGTGGTTGCGGCCCTGCGCGCGATGGCGCTGCGCGACGGCGCCTCGCTGGTGCACTGCGCCGCGGGCAAGGACCGCACCGGGGTGCTGTCGGCGCTGGCGCTGGAGCTCGCCGGGGCGACCCGGGAGGCGATCGTCGAGGACTACGTGGCCACGGGGGAGCGGCTGGAGCTGATACTCAAGCGGCTGCGGGGCAGCGACACCTACCGGGGCGACCTCGACTCGCGCCCGGCCGACGACCACCTGCCCAGGGCCCGCTACATCGAGCAGTTCCTCGGCGTCCTCGACGACCGCTTCGGCAGGCCGCTGGGCTGGCTGGCCCAGAACGGCTGGACCGACGAGGACACCGCCGCGATGCGCGCCCGCCTGCGCGAATGACCGGCGCCGCCCGCCTGCGCCGGCTTGGGCGTCCGCTGATCAGCTCAGGTGGACGACGATCCGCTGGGTCGCCGAGAGGCGGGCCGCCTCGATGATCGCCAGCACGTCCACCGCGCTGTCCGGATCCACCGGCGGCGCCGCGCCCTCGCGCAGCGCCGCCGCCACGCCCCGGTAGAAGTCGAGGTACGCCCCCGGCTCGGTCCGGACGATCTCCCGCTCGCCCTCGGTGCCGAGCACGCCCCAGCGGTCCTCCTCGTCGTCGCCGAACCCCGGCGAATCGGGTGTCAGGCCCGCCCGCAGCCGCTCCTCCTGCACGTCCATCCCGTGCTTGACGAAGGCCGCCGCGGAGCCCAGCACCCGGAAGCGGGGCCCGAGGCGCGCGGCCATCGAGCTGACCCACAGGTGGGACCTGGCACCGCCGACATGGGTCAGGGCGACGAACGTGTCGTCGTCGGCCGAGACCCCCTCGCGCCTGACGTCGCTCTCGCAGTAGACCTCCCGCACCGGCCCGAGCAGCTGCACGGCCTGGTCGACGAGGTGGCTGCCCAGGTCGTACAGCAGGCCGCCAACCTCCTCGGGGCCGCCGGCCTCCCGCCAGCCGCCCTTCGGCACCGGCCGCCAGCGTTCGAACCGCGACTCGAACCGCAGCACCTCGCCCAGCCGCCCCTCGCCCGCCAGCCGCCGTACGGTGCGGAAGTCGCCGTCCCAGCGCCGGTTCTGGAACACGGTGAGCATGACCCCGCGCTCCTTGGCCAGCCGCACCAGCTCGCGGCCCTCCTCGGCCGTCCTGGCCAGCGGCTTGTCGACCACGACGGGCAGGCCCTCGGCGAGGGCGGCGGCGGCCGTGGCCACGTGCGTCCTATTGGGCGAGGCGACCACGACGAGATCGCAGCGCCGCCACAGCTCCCGCACGTCGCTCACCCCCGCCGCGCCGTACCTGCCGGCCACCTCGGCCTGGCGATCGGGATTCCTGGTGACGACGGCCGCCAGGGTCAGGCCGGGGGTGGCGTGGATCAGCGGGGCGTGGAAGTAGGCCCCAGCGGTGCCGTAACCGACGAGGCCGACGCGGATCTCACTCATCGAGCCAGCGTATCGGGGGGTGCCGGGCTACTCGTCGTCACGCTCGGCGAGGAAGCGCTCGAACTGGGCGGCGAGCTCGTCGCCGGTGGGCATGGGAGTGGTCTCGGCCATCAGGTTCTCGCGTTCCGCGCCCGCCGCGAAGGCGTCGTACTGCTGCTCCAGCCCGCTGATCGCGGTGGACAGCTCGCTGGAGGCGCGGATCTGCTCCTCGATCTCCGTCGTCGTACGGCGAGCCGCCTCGCGCAGCGCGTCCATCGGGAACACCAGCCCCGTCCCCCGCGTCACGGCCTCCAGCCCGCTCACCGCGGCGGTCGGATACTCGGCCTGCGAGAGATAGTGCGGCACGTGCACCGCGTAGCCGAGCGCGTCGTGGCCCTGCGCCCCGAGCCGCAGCTCCAGCAGCGCGGCGACGCTGCCGGGCACCTGGACCCGCCCGAACACGCTGCTCTGCGCGTTGTTGATCAGCTCGGGCCTGCTGGCGTGCATCGTGATGCCGAGCGGGCGGGTGTGCGGCACGGCCATGGGGATGCCGTGCAGCGTCACCAGCTTGCTCACCTTCAGCCGCTCCGTCAGAGCCGCCACGGCCTTGGCGAACAACTCCCACTCCCGGTCGGGCTCGGGCCCGCTCATCACCAGGAACTCGGTCCCCGTCGCGTCCTTGGCGACGTGGACGGCCAGCTCCGGGCTCTCACACTCCACCCACCGGTCGGTGTCGAACGTCATGATGGGTCGCCGCGACCGGTAGTCGAGCAGCCGGTCCACGTCGAACGTCGCCACGACCCGGTGCTCCAGCTCGGCCAGCAGGTGGCCCAGCGCGAGCCGTCCGGCCGAGCCCGCGTCGACGAAGCCGTCGAAGTGGTACAGCAACACCGGATCGGCAAGCTCGGGCGCGTCGTCTGCGAGCTCGTAGAGATCCTTCGGGTCGAACACGGTTGAACAGCCTTTCCCTAGGTACTCTTCACCAGAACCTACGGCGCGCCGGATCGATTCCGTGCACGGCACCCTATCGGGGCACAAGGGGCGGCCTGGACGGGGATCCCGGGCCGGAAGGGTTGGCCACCGAGCTGTCCGGCCTGGCCAGAGCGGGTGACACCAAGGCGCCGCGGGGGCGTACGTGGAGACGGGGGTGCCGGTCGACGCGACCGACGGCAAAGGTGACACTTTGCTGATGCCGGCGGCTTATTACGGTCACGCTGAGACTGTACGCAGGCTTGTCACAAGCGGCGCCGATCCGAACCGAGCCGACGACCGCGGGCGGACGCCGCTCGCGGGCGCGGTCTTCAAGCGGGAGTCTGCCGTGGTCAGAGCGCTGCCGGACGCCGGGGCCGATCCGCGCGCAGAACAGCCGTCCGCGATGGAGACCGCGCGAATGTTGGCAAATGAGCAGTTTATCCAATGGTTCGCGCAAAGCGATTCATAGTATGAAATAAGCATTAAAGGGCTCGAAGTTGCCGAGTGTGGCCTTTCGAACACTCCATAGTCATGCTGGGGGACGTGGCTACTTCTGCGCACTCCTTCAGTAGGCGACCGCTCCACATCCCTCCGCTGCCATGTCCGTTCCCGAATGAGATCAACGTTCATGCCTCGGAGGTCGACGCGGAGAGCCACGCATGGCTGGCCGCCTCACAGATGCTCAACGGCGCCGAGACCATCGAGCACTTCCGGCGCTCGAAGATCGGCATGCTCGCGGCACGGACCAACCCGACCGTGCCGCGCGACAGTCTCCGGTTGATCAACGACTGGTACAACTGGCTCTTCGCCTTCGACGACGCGTTCTGCGAGGGCGAGCTGATGGGGCACCGGGCCTCCGCACTCGCCCGTGCCCTGCCGCCGCTCCTGGAGATCCTCGACGGACGGCGCACCCCCGAGGCCGACGACCCGTTCGGCCTCGCACTCAACGAGCTGCTGCACCGCATCTCGGAGTACGCCACCCCCGCGCAGGTGGACCGGTGGCGCATCACGGTCAAGGAATACCTGTTCGCCCAGATCTGGGAGGCCGCCAATCGCGAGGTCGACCTCATCCCGACACCCGACGACTACGTCCTGATGCGCCGCATCACCGGAGCCACCTACACGTGCTTCGCCCTCATCGACGCCGGCGGCGGCTACCGCCTGGAGGCCGAGGAGTGGCACCACCCCGACGTGCGCACGCTGTCCGACCTGGCGTGCGACCTCATCGGCTGGGACAACGACCTCCTGTCGTACGCCAAGGAGCGCGGCAACGACAAGGCCCGGCACAACCTGGTCACGGTGCTGGCCACGCACAAGTCCCTCACGCTGCAGGACGCGCTGGGCGAGGTCTCCCAGATGCACAACGACGCCATCGCCGCGTTCCTCGACCGGCGCGCGGCGCTGGAGCAGTGGGCCCCGCTCCCGGTCCGCAAGTACGTCCGCGGTCTCGAACACTGGGTGCGAGGCCACATCGAGTTCTCCCTCGGCAGTGCGCGGTACGTGCACGCCTGGCCTGACGGCACCCAGTGGCCGCAGGCCGTCTAACGGTCCCGAAACCCTAGCTCTCGTCGGGGGCGTCCGGGTCGTCCAGCGCGAGCGCGGACGCCTCATCGAGATCCAGCCGGGCGCCCTCCTCGAAGGCGTTCTTGTAGACCAGCTCGCCCAGCCGCTGCCGGCAGTCGCGCATGCACGCGTTGTGCTCCTCGGTCATCCACGGCGCGCCGAGCTGCGGCAGCCCGGCCGTCTTCCAGTTCTGCTGCAGCGCGCCGAGCAGCTGGGCGGCCAGCGTGAGCTTGTCGGACAGGACGAAGATCCGCGCCGCCGTCTCCAGCGCCATCAGCGTGCCGAGCGTGTCGTGGAAGTGCCGCTTGATCCGCAGCGCCTCCCTGGCGTTCTGCAGCGCGTCGTCGATCCTGCCGGTCGCGATGCGCGTGCTCGCCAGCGCCCACTGCGCGTGCGAGCTGACCCACAGCTCGCCGCGCTCCTTGCACACCTGCAGGCAGTCCTGCAGCAGCGACTCGGCCTCGTACAGCTCGCCCTGCGCGGTCAGCACGATCGACAGCTCGACGATGGCGGGCAGCAGGCCGGGGTTGAGCTCCCTGTTCTCGGTGTTGAACTCGATCGCCACGCCGAGCAGCGCGCTGGCCTTCTGCAGGTCGCCCTGGAACAGCGCCGCCGTGCCCTGCATCTTCGAGGCCAGGATGACCGCCCGGGAGTCGCCCACCCGGACCGCCTCGGTGCTGCACGTCTCGGCCGCCGCCAGCGCTCCCGCGCTGTCGCCCTGCGCGCTCTTGACGTACGACAGCACCCACAGCGCCTTGCAGCGCTCCTTGCTCACCGCGGGGTTGGCCTCCAGCGCCCGCTCCAGGTACAGGCGGCCCTCGCGGGCGAACCCGCAGCACACCCACATGAACCACAACGACGACAGCAGCGTCAGCGCGAGCGCCGACTTGCCGGGCGTCTTCAGCGCGTGCTCCAGCGCCACGCGGACGTTGTCGTGCTCCTGCCGCATGCGGACGAACCAGTAGATCTGCCGCGGCCCCGACCAGGCGTCCTCGCTGCGCTGGGCCAGGCTCAGGTAGTACTCCAGGTGCCGCTGGCGCATCTGCTCCTTCTGGCCGAGCTTGTCCAGCCACTCCTCGCCGTACTCGGCCAGCGTGTCGATCAGCTTGTACCGCACGCCCGCGTGGTTGCTCCTGATCAGCAGGATCGACTTCTCCACCAGCCCCGTGACCAGGTCGGTGATGTCCTCGGACGGCAGCCGCCCGTCGGAGCAGACGAACCGGGCCGCGTCGAGCTCGAAGTCACCCGCGAACACCGACAGCCGCGCCCACAGCAGCCGCTCGGCCGGCTCGCACAGCTCGTGACTCCAGCCGATCGCCGCCCGCAGCGTCTGGTGGCGGGGCAGCGCCGTACGGCTCGCGCCGGCCAGCAGGCTGAACCGGTCGGCCAGCAACCCCAGGATCTGCTCCACCGACAGCGCCCGCAGCCGCACCGCGGCCAGCTCGATGGCCAGGGGAATGCCGTCGAGCCTGCGGCACAGCTCCGCCACCGGGGCGATGTTGTCCTCGTCGAGCACGAAGTCGGGCACGCTCGCCCCGGCCCTGGCCGCGAAGAGCTGCACGGACTCGTTGGTGAACAGGCTCTCGGCCGGGTCGTCGCCCGGCACCTGCAACGGCGGCACCGGCACCACGTGCTCGTACGGCAGGTGCAGCGACTGGCGGCTGGTGGCCAGCACCTTCAGGTTGGGCGCCGCCTCCAGCAGCTCGTGCACCAGCTCGGCACAGCCCTGCACCAGATGTTCGCAGGTGTCGATGATGAGCAGCATGTCGCGCTCGCCCACCCACTCCGACAACGACTCCGACTCCGCCCGCGACGACTGGTCGGCGATGCCCAGCGCGGAGGCGATGGTGTGCTTGACCATGCCCGCGTCCTGCAGCCGGGCCAGATCGGCGAACCAGACGCCGTCGGGGTAGTGGGAGCGCACCTGGTGCGCCAGCCGCAGCACGGTGCGCGACTTGCCCACCCCGCCGATGCCGGTGACGGTCACCAGCCGCGACTCGCCGAGGTGCCGTTTGAGGTTGGCGAGGAGGCGGGTGCGGCCGACGAAGCTCGTGAGCTCCGCCGGCAGATTGCCTTCACGCCGCCAGCCTGTCGGGGTGGCCATGAGCAGCCTCACGGGGGGTAGGCGACACCTGCCTTCGCATCGTACCGCCGTGGTAGCGGCCTGTCCTTGATCCGGCGGACACGCTCGGTGCCGGTTTGTACGCCTGGGTAGCATGTCTGTCGTGGAAGATTTCCTCCCTGAGCAGACCGCCGACGACACCGACCTCGGCTGGGGCGACTGGCGCGAGGCCGACAGCGACTCCTTCTACCTGGAGAACCGGCCGCCCCACTGGGACTAGCATCCCTGCCATGTACACGCTGCGCCCCGCCACGCCCGCCGACTACGACGCCATCGCCGCGGTGGTGGACGCCTGGTGGGGCCGCCCGATCTCGGGTGCCCTGCCCAGGCTCTTCCTCGATCACTTCCACCGTACGAGCCTGGTCGCCGAGGGCGCCGGGGGTGAGCTGGCGGGCTTCCTGATCGGGTTCCTGTCGCCTTCGCTGCCGGACGAGGCGTACATCCACTTCGTCGGCGTCGCGCCGGACGCGCGCAAGGGCGGGCTGGCGCGCACCATGTACGAGCGGTTCTTCGAGCTGGCGCGCGGTGACGGGCGGCGCGTCGTCAAGGCCATCACCGCGCCGGTCAACAGCGGCTCCATCGCCTTTCACGGGCGCATGGGCTTCGCGGTGAGCGAGCCGGTCGCCGGTTATCACGGGCCCGGCACGAGCCTGGTCACCTTCAGCCGGCCCCTGTAGGACCACGAGCCTGGGCCTGCGCCCGCCGGGCTTGCGGCGCTACGCCGCAGCCCCGCCCACAACGCGTGCCGCAGCCCCGCCCACAACGCGTTGTGGCCCCTTGCCGCAGCCCCGCCCTCGTCGCGATCAGGGCGCCGTATGCGGCGGCCGCGCGGGCCGGGGCGAGCGTGCAGCGGCGCCGCGCATCTCGCAGATCGCCGTGTCGGCCACCCCTCCCGACGTGCGGCCATCACTTTCTGCAATGTATTGAGCACAAAGCGTGTTCACTGCCCGGATCGGGGAATGCACACAAGGCCGCTTCAAGGAGGTGACCGGTGGCCGGACAGCCCGCCCGGAGAGGGCTGACGGGGGAGCTCGTCGCCGAGTTCGCGGGCACGATGGTGCTCATCCTGTTCGGTGCCGGCGTCGTCGCCCAGGTGGTCGCCGCCCAGCTCGGCGACCACGACAGCATCGCCTGGGCCTGGGGCATCGGCGTGATGCTCGGCGTCTACGTCGCCGGCCGCACCACGGGCGCGCACCTCAACCCGGCCGTCACCGTGGGGTTCGCCATCTTCAGGGGCTTCCCCTGGCCCAAGGTCCTCCCGTACGCGGTCGCGCAGACCGCCGGAGCGTTCGTCGCCGCCCTCATCGTGCGGTGGAACTACTCCGAGGTGCTCGCCATGGCCGACCCCGGCCGTACGATCAAGACGCAGATCGTCTTCTCCACCCTGCCCGGCAACGGCACCCTGCCGGTGGACATGTGGGGCGGCCTGCGCGACCAGGTCATCGGCACCGCGATCCTGCTCTTCGTGATCTTCGCCCTGTCCGACACGGCCAACATGGCGCCGAGCGCGAACCTGGGGCCGTTCGTCATCGGCCTGCTCGTCGTCGGCATCGGCATGTCCTTCGGCACCGACGCCGGTTACGCCATCAACCCGGCACGCGACTTCGGGCCGCGCCTGGCCAGCTTCCTCACCGGCTACGGCGGCGCGTGGCGGGACCAGTACGGGGACCTGTACTTCTGGGTCCCGATCGTCGGCCCGCTGGCCGGCGGCATCCTCGGAGCCGGGCTGTACCAGGCGTGCATCGCCCGTTTCCTCCCGCAGGGCGAGGACCGCGACACCGTGAAGCCGTCCGACTGAGGACCCCGAGGAGAGAGCAGAGCACCATGCCGGACTTCGTCGGCGCCGTCGACCAGGGCACCACCAGCACCCGCTTCATGATCTTCGACCACGAGGGCGCCGAGGTCGCCAAGTTCCAGCTCGAACACGAGCAGATCCTGCCCAGGGCCGGCTGGGTCGAGCACAACCCGATCGAGATCTGGACCAGGACCGCCGCCGTCATCCAGACCACGCTGCAACGCGCCGGCCTGCACGACAGCGACCTGGCCGCCCTCGGCGTCACCAACCAGCGCGAGACCACGGTCGTGTGGAACCCGCGCACCGGACGCCCGTACTACAACGCCATCGTGTGGCAGGACACCCGCACCGACCGCATCGCCGCCGCCCTCGAACAGGACGAGCGTGGCCAGGTCATCCGCGACAGGACCGGCCTGCGGCCCGACGCCTACTTCTCCGGCGGCAAGATCCAGTGGATCCTCGAGAACGTGTCCGGCGTCCGCGAGGCCGTCGACCGCGGCGAGGCCGTCTTCGGCAACACCGACACCTGGACCGTGTGGAACCTCACCGGCGGCGTCAACGGCGGCGTGCACGTCACCGACGTCACCAACGCCAGCCGCACCATGCTGATGGACCTCGACACCCTCGACTGGGACGACGAGCTGCTGTCGTACTTCGGCATCCCCCGCGCCATGCTGCCCGAGATCCGCCCCTCCGCCGACCCCGCCGGCTACGGCACCAGCGTCCGCTACGGCCCCCTCGGCGGCGAGGTGCCGATCACCGCCATCCTCGGCGACCAGCAGGCCGCCACCGTCGGCCAGGTCTGCTTCTCGCCCGGCGAGGCCAAGAACACCTACGGCACCGGCAACTTCCTGCTGCTCAACACCGGCACCGACCGCGTACGCTCCCAGAGCGGCCTGCTCACCACCGTGGCCTACAAGTTCGGCGACCAGCCGGCCGTGTTCGCGCTGGAGGGCTCCATCGCGGTCACCGGCTCGGCCGTGCAGTGGCTGCGCGACCAGCTCCACGTCATCACCTCCGCCGGCCAGAGCGAGACGCTTGCCCGGCAGGTGGCCGACTCCGGAGGCATGTACTTCGTGCCCGCCTTCTCCGGACTGTTCGCCCCCTACTGGCGCGCCGACGCCCGCGGCGCCATCGTCGGCCTGTCCCGCTACAACACCGACGCCCACCTCGCCCGCGCCACGCTGGAGGCCATCTGCTACCAGAGCCGCGACGTCGTCGAGGCGATGCAGCGGGACTCCGGGGTCGTGCTCGACGTGCTCCGGGTGGACGGCGGCGTCACCGCCAACGACCTGTGCATGCAGCTCCAGTCCGACATCCTCGGCGTCCCGGTCAGCCGCCCCGTCGTCGCCGAGACCACGGCGCTCGGCGCCGCGTACGCCGCCGGCCTGGCGGTCGGCTACTGGAAGGACACGGCCGAGCTGCGCGCGCACTGGGCGGAGTCGCGCCGCTGGAACCCGACCTGGAACGAGGAACGGCGCGAGAAGGCGTACGCGGGCTGGAAGAAGGCCGTCACCAAGGCCTTCGACTGGACCAACGACTGACCTTGAAGGCCCCCGCAGGGGCCCCTAACTGGTCACGTCCTTGCGGCGGAAGCGCCGGAACGCCACCGCGACCAGGATCGCCGCGTACGTGATCGACACGGAGGCACCCTTCGCCATCCCGCTCCAGTCCAGCTCCGGCACCAGGGCATCGGTCCAGGCGTTGTTCCAGAACGTCGGCAGGAACTCGCGCAGCACCCCCAGCGCCTCGACCGCCTGCAGGATGGTGCAGACGATCCACAGCCCGACCGCTCCACCCACGGCGCCGAGCGGGGAGTCGGTCATGGTGGAGATGAGGAACGCCAGGGCCGCCACCACGAGCTGGCTGACCAGCGCGTACCCGATCACGATGCCGAAGCGCGGCAGCACGTCGAACGCCGGGATGGTCTCGCCCGTGCCGGGCACCGTGATGTCGTCCCAGCCGAACGCCAGCGTGCCCGCGAGCAGCCCCATCAGCGGCAGGACGATCACCGCCGCCGCCGAGTAGCCGAGCGCCACGATCAGCTTCTGCCGCAGCAGCCGGTCGCGCGGGATCGGCGCCGCCAGCAGGTACCGCAGCGACGACCAGTTGGCCTCGCTCGCCACGGTGTCGCCGCAGAACAATGCGACCGCCACCACGAGCAGGAAACTGGCCGACACCGACAGGACGAACATGGCGAAGTTGAGCCCGCTCTGCGTCGCCAGATCCGACATGCGCAGCGCCGACTGCCCCTGCGAGCTCGGCTGCGGCCCGATCTGGAACGCGATCACCAGGATCCACGGCAGGGCCAGCAGCAGCGCGAACATGCCCAGCGTGCGCCGCCGCTTGAACTGCCTGACGATCTCCACCCGCAACGGCAGCGTGCGGTTCGGCGCGTAGCCGCTCGCGGCGGTCATGCCTTGTCTCCGATGAGGTCGAGGAACACGTCTTCCAGCCGCGGCCCGTGCCCGTTGGCGACCGTGGCGGCCGAGCTCAGCAGCCGCGACACGGGACCGGTCGAGACCAGCCTGCCGCGCCGCATGACCACGACATGGCTGCAGGTCTGCTCCACCTCGGCCAGCATGTGGCTGGACACGATCACGGTACGGCCGTCGCGCGCGTACCGCTTGAGCACCTCCCGCATCTCCCGGATCTGGGGTGGGTCGAGCCCGTTCGTGGGCTCGTCCAGCACCAGCAGGTCCGGCAGCCCGAGCATGGCCTGCGCGATGGCCAGCCGCTGCCGCATGCCCTGCGAGTACGTACGCACGGCCCGTTCGAGGGCCTTGCCCAGGTTCGCGATCTCCAGCGCCTCGTCGAAGCGCGCGTCGGCCACGGGGCGGCCGGTGGCGGCCCAGTACAGCTCGATGTTGTCGCGCCCCGACAGGTGCGGCAGGAAGCCCGGCCCCTCGACGAACGACCCCAGCCTCGACAGCACGGGCGCGCCCGGCGTCACCGGCTCCCCGAAGATCCGGATCTCGCCGGCGTCCGGCCGGATGAGGCCCATCATCATCCGCATCGTCGTCGTCTTGCCCGCGCCGTTCGGCCCGAGCAGGCCCAGCACCTGGCCCCGCTCCACCCGGAACGACAGGTCGTCGACGGCCAGCTCACCGTTCCGGTACGCCTTCGTCAGCCCGCTGATCTCCAACGGCACCTCGGCCCCACCAAGGCTCTCCGAGGACACACCATCGCCGTTACGGTCAAGGGCGTCGGCACCACCGCCACCGCCACCGCCACCGCCTGCGCCGAAGCCCGTGCCGACGCTTCCAACAGTGATGCCTGCACCGTCACCGCTGCTGCGGCCGATGCCATCACCGCTGTCACTCCCGGCGCCGTCACCGCTGCCGCTGCTGCCGGCGCTGCCGTTGGCGGAGGCGAGGTGCGCCGCGCCGTCGGCGGCTACACCTTGCGCCGTGCCGTCGGTGGCGACCTCTTGCGCTGTGCTGTCGGCGGCCACTTCTTGCGCCGTGCCGTCGGGGGCGACCTCTTGCGCTGTGCTGTCGGCGGCCACTTCTTGCGCCGTGCCGTCGGGGGCGACGTCATGCGCCGTACTGTCGGTGGCGACGTCATGCGCGGTGCCGCTGAGGGCGTCTTCGTGCACGGCGCCGTTGGCGGAGTGGAGGTGCGCCGTGCCGTTCGCGGAGGGCGCGAGCAGCGGAGCGTTCGCTGTGAGACCCTGGCCCGCGGCGCCCGCGGCGGCGGTGGCGGCGGTGGCGGCGGTGGGGCGGCGGCGGGACGTGGTGCGGCCCGTGGCCAGCAGGATCGCGGCGATCACCACGGCCGACAGCGGCATGGCCCACACCCACCAGGCCACCCCGGTCGGAGCGGCGGCCAGCGTCCCCACCGTCGGGACGCTGACGGCGGGCGAGGCCAGCGAGACCCGGTACGCGGCAGGCTGCGCCGGCGTGGCGAACCCCATGTCGGTCGTGGTCACGACCAGCCGGAGCCGGTGCCCCACGGCGAAGCGGTGGTCCACGGCGGGCAGGCTGACCGTGGCCTCCGCGCTGCCGGCCCCCTCCGGGATCGTCACCCGGACGGGTGCCACCAGCCCGGCGGGCAACGTGGGCAGCTGGGTGTCGTCCGCCACGTCGTACAGCTTCGCGAACAGCGTCGCCTCGCCCTTGCCCGTCACCTTGATCTTGACGGCGGGGCTGCCGGTGAGCTGCAGCGGAGCGGTGAGCGGGCCGGACTCGAACGTGGCGCTCTGGCCCGGCATGTCGATCGAGACCCCGGCGGAGTTCTGGCCGCCCAGCAGCCCGCCGATGCCCGGAACGGTCGAGATCGAGGCCGGGGCGCCGCCGGGCGGGTTGACGATGTTCTGCTCGGGGCCGTTCAGCGCGACGGTGGTGGTGCCGGTGCCCGCGAGGCCGGGGTAGGAGCCGGCCTCCGGGTGGAGCCGGATGCGCTGGCGGGTGCCGGGGTCGCGCCCGCCGTCCCGCGTCACCGTGAATGCGCTCACCGGCGGCGTGGCCTGCCCGGAACCCTCGCCCTTGAGATAGCGCGCGAACCAGGCCGCCGACTGGTCGAAGAGCCAGTCGGCCTCGCCGTTGCCGCCGTCGTGCCCGCCGTCGAACCAGGCCAGGCTCACCGGCGTGCCCGCCGCGGCGATGGCCCTGGCGTTGGCGTCGGCGTGGCCGAGGGGGAAGAGCGAGTCGCGCTGGCCCTGGATGAGCAGGGTCGGCGCCTTGATCTGCCCGGCCACGGTGATCGGGCTGGACCTGCGCAGCAGCGCGACGGCCTCCGGCGTGGCCCGGCCGTCCTCGGCGACCTCCTGGTAGATGTCGCAGATCGCGGGCAGGAACCTGCCGCACCGCGCCTGCTCCTCCGTCACCGGCCCGGCCGCCGCCTCCCTGCGCCCGAGCAGCGAGGTGGCGTCCAGCGAGACACCCTGACCGAAGAAGATCCCGGCCCACATGCGCTTGAAGACGCCGCTCGTGCCCGCGCCGGCCTGCGTGCCCGCGCCGGCCTGCGTGCCCGCGCCGGCCTGCGTGCCGGGCTCTGCAGCCGTTCCGGTGCCCGTGGCGACGGTCTGGGTGGCGGCGTTGGGGAAGAGGGCGTCGGCCAGGTCGGACCAGGTGATCTGGGGGACGATCGCGTCGACCCGCTGGTCATGGGCCGCCGTCATCAAGGCGATGGCCCCGCCGTACGAGCCGCCCGCGATGCCCACGCGCGGGTCACCGGAGGCGTCGAGCTGCACCTCGGGCCGCTTGGCGAGCCAGTCGATGAGCTGCTTGACGTCCTTGACCTCGTAGTCGGGCGAGTTGAGCGCGATCTGCCCGGTCGAGCGGCCGAAGCCGCGAGCCGACCAGGTCAGTACGGCATAGCCCTGCTGCGCGAGCCGGACCGCCTGGTCGCGCATGCTCTGCTTGCTGCCGCCGAACCCGTGGGCGAGCATCACCGCAGGCGCCTTCCCCCCGTCAGGGGGCGGGAAGAACGTCGTATCCAGCTCGACCCGTTGGTCGTCGGCTGGTCCGTCGACGACGGTTATTCGCTGGTCCTGGCCCCGCACCTCCGGAGCCGACGGCCACACGAGCCACGTCGTCACCCCGATGAGGGCGAGTGCCGCAACCAGGGCGGCCACACGCTTCATGCGGCGAGCCTACTTTCCGCACCTGAGAGATCGCTGAGACGGCACTCACGCCGGGACCTGCCGAAAGGTGCTCGTCGAGGTGGACCGGTGGATCACGGAGCCTTCGGGGCGCGCCCATCACGAGGCGGTGGCGTCGCCGGAGTGCGCCCGCGCCACGGCGAGGCTGTCCTCGTAGATGTGGTAGCGGCTGATCTGGCCGTCGGTGACCGTGAGCCGCAGGGCGAACGCGGAGGTGTAGGGCCGCCCCGTGGCCGCGACGGTCTGCGTGAACTCGCCCAGCACGACCGCGTCGTCGCCGTCGACCAGGATCCGCGTGACGGTGGTGTCGTTGAGCTCGGGCACGTGGTAGGTCCGCAGCGCGCGGAAGAGATCCGCCGCGTCACCGCGGCTGGAACGAGGGCGGATCCACGGCACCGCCGGATGCCCCTCGGCCGGCCAGTTGTAGAGCCAGTCGCACTCCTCGGCGAACAGCTCGGCGGCCCGGTCGGCGTCACCCGCACCGATCCGGCGAAGCAGCTCCTGCACGGTGTCCAAAGTCGTCATGATTCATCCTTGAAGTCCGTTATGGCGGTGCGTGCACTCGTCAGTCTCCTCGGATCGGTACGGCGTGGCGATTACCTGAGAGATAAGGGCGACGGCTATCAGCCCATGATCGCGTAGACCGTGGTGGCGTGGGCGGCCGTCTCCGCGCTGCCCTCGGCCGTGAGGGTGATCTCGGTGAAGGCCAGCGTGCGCCCCAGCTTCGTGATGCGCACGTCCAGCAGGACGTCCTTGCCCACCACCGGCCGCTGGAACGTCGTGGACTGCTGCACCGTGGTCATCGGCACGAACCCGCCCCGCGCCGACGAGATGGCCAGCACCGTGGCCGTGTCGGCCGCCGCCATCATGGCCTGCCCGCACAGCCCGCCGCCCTCCCTGGCCAGCTCGTCGGACCAGGGCAGCCGCACGATCGCGTGACGGTCGCCCACCTCCTCCACCCGGAGGCCGAGCTGCTTGATCCAGGGGGCGAAGTATTCCTGGAGAATCGCCTCTGCGTCTTCTGGAGTCACGCGCTCATCATGCACGCTGGACGGGGTGGTCGAGAGGCCTGGCCGGGAGCCTGTGGACAAGTCGCCACGGCCCCGGATCCGGCTGTGGAGAACCGGTCCGGAACACGGGAGACGACGGTATGGCGGCGATGAACGACGGTCATCCAGCAGGCCGGTCCGCGGTCGAGCTCTTCACCCCGTCCACCTACGACACGGCCGTCCCGTACGACCTGTTCGCCCGCCTCAGAGTGGAATCTCCCGTCCACTGGATCCCCGAGCCGTCCATCGGCCCCTGGCGCGAGGGCCCCGGCTTCTGGGCGGTGTTCAGGCACGCCGACGTCAAGCACGTGCTGCGTACCCCGGCGGACTTCTCCTCCCACCTCGGCGCCACCCAGATCCGCGACCCCGACACCCCCGCCGACCTGCGCTTCGTCCAGGCCCAGATGCTGAACATGGACCCGCCGGATCACTCCAGGCTGCGCAGGATCGTGGCGGCCGCGTTCACCCCGCGCGCCGTACGGGCGCTGGAGCGCACGATCGCCGAGCGGGCGGCGGCGCTGTTCGAGGCGGGTGAGTGCGACTTCGTGGAGGTGGCCGCCGACCTGCCCGTGTGGACGCTCGCCCACGTCATGGGCGTGCCCGCGCAGGACAGGCGGCTGCTGTACGACTGGGCGTCCCGCGTGATCGGCTACCAGGACGACGACTACGCCGGCCTGTCCACGGCGGACGTCGAGTCCCTCACCCCCATCGGACGCCTGGCGCTCGCGGCCCGGCGCGAGCTCGGGCCGGGCGTCAACCCGCGTTCGAGGGCCGCGCTGGCCGACATGTTCGCCTACGCCCACGCCCTGGCGCGGACGCCGGTGGACGGCGAGTCCGTCATGGCCGTGATGCGCAAGGGCGGCCTGACGGAGGAGGAGTTCGAGAACATGTTCTTCCTCTTCGCCGTCGCCGGCAACGAGACCCTGCGCAACGGCATCCCCGGCGGCCTGCTCTCCCTGCTCCAGCACCCCGCCGAGCTGGCCCGCCTGCGCGCCGACCCCTCCCTGCTGGGCTCCGCGATCGAGGAGATGCTGCGCTTCTGGCCCCCCGTCATGCACTTCAGGCGTACGGCGACGCGCGACCTCACCCTCGCCGGCCGGCCCATCCGCGCGGGTGACAAGGTCGTGGTCTACCACGCCTCCGCCAACCGCGACCCGTCCGTATTCCCCGCCCCCGACCGCTTCGACCTCGCCCGCGAGCCCAACGACCACGTCAGCTTCGGTTTCGGCCCGCACTTCTGCCTGGGCGCCCACCTGGCCCGGGCCCAGTTCCGCTCCGTCTTCCGCGAGCTGCTTTCCTGGGACGTGGAGCTCGCCGGCAGCCCGCGCCGGCTCACCTCCAACTTCCAGAACGGGCTCAAGCACCTGCCGGTACGCCTGCGCCGCCGATCCTGAAATGCGTGGAAAAAGGCGGCGCCTCCTACCTAGGATCAACCGCCATGGTCGACTATCTGCGCATCAACCAGGCCAACTGGGACGCCCGCGTCCCCGTCCACCTCGACAGCGACTTCTACGACGTGGCGGGCTTCAAGGCGGGCGGCAGCGCGCTGCGGCCGTTCGAGCTGGCGGAGGTGGGCGACGTGGCCGGCCGCAGCCTGGCGCACCTGCAGTGCCACCTCGGCCTGGACACCCTCTCCTGGGCCAGGCTCGGCGCCGAGGTGACCGGCCTCGACTTCTCCGGCGCCGCCATCGAGCAGGCCAGGAGCATCGCGGCCGAGTGCGGCCTCCCGGCCAGGTTCGTGACGGCCGACGTCTACGACGCGCCGCGGGCGCTCGGCGAGACGTACGACATCGTCTACACCGGCGTCGGCGCCCTGGTGTGGCTGCCCGACCTCACCCGCTGGGCCGAGGCGGTCGCCGCCCTGCTGAACCCCGGCGGCTTCCTGTACCTCGCGGAGTTCCACCCGTTCACCAACGTGCTGGACGACGACACCGGCGCCACGGTTATTCGCGACTACTTCGACCGCACGCCCCAGGTCTGGGACTACCCCTACAGCTACACCGGCAGCCAGACCCTCGAACACCGGACCTCCGTGCAGTTCGAGCACGGCCTCGGCGACGTCGTCAGCGCCATCGCCGCGGCCGGCCTGCGCCTGGAGTTCCTGCACGAGCACGATCACACGCTGTTCCGCCGCTTCACGGACCTGGTGGAGGCGGACGGCGGCTACCGGCGGCCCGACGGCGCTCCGAGGATCCCCCTCATGTACTCCCTGCGGGCTTCCGCCAGGTAGGGACCCGCGATCGGGCCGTACGAGGCGGATGACCGTAAGATTCTCTGCCGTGAAGTCTCCAGCATCGTTCAAGAGGGCCGCCGCCTGGGCCCTGCCCTACTGGACTCGCGGCGAGGCGGGCCGCGAAACTCCGCAAGACCTGTTCAGGGTGCTCTATTTCGGCTGGCTGGCGGCGTTCACGCTCAAGGTGCTCGGCTCGGCCTGGGACGTCTCCTGGCACTTCAAGTGGCTGCGCGACGACCTCGCCCCGCCGCACCTGCTCAACTCCGTCGGTACGGTCATCGCCGTCGCCCTGACCGTGATCCACGGCTACACCGGGTACGGCGTGGACAAGCTCGCGCTCAGGCTCATCCAGTGGGGCACCGGGATCTTCCTCGTCGCGGTGCCGCTCGACCTGATCAACCACCGCGTCAACGGGCTCGACATCACCTCGTGGAGCCCGTCGCACATCCTGCTCTACGTTGGAACGTTCTTCATGATCGCGGGCGTGATCCGCGGCTGGTTCATGGGGGCGCAGAAGGGGCGCGAGCGCGTGGTCGTGCTCGGCGCGTTCTTCGCGTTCTTCCTGGAGAACATGCACTTCCCCGAGCAGCACCAGGAGTACGGCATCCTGTCGCTCGGCGCGTGGGACAACCACGCGACCTACGCCGAGCCGATCCTGCTCCAGTTCGCGGCCGACCAGATGGGGCGGCCGATCGACCGCACGATGATGGCCGGGTTCACGCTGCCCGTGCCCGACTACCTGTACCCGGTCTACGCCGTGGTGGGGGTGCTGTCGGTGCTGGTGGTGGCCAGGCTGATGGTCGGCAGGTTCGGCGCGGCCACGCTCGTCGCGGGCAGTTACGTGCTGTTCAGGACGCTGATCTGGCCGCTGCTCACCTTCACCGGCTTCCCGCCGTCGGCGGTGCCGTTCTTCATGCTCGCCGCCGGGCTGCTGGTGGACCTGGCTTTCCTGGTACGGGTGCCGGTCGTGCGCGCGGTGCTCGGGGCGGCCGGGGTGACGGCGGTCACGTACGGCGCGCTGGTCGCGCAGAGCGCGGTCATGGGCTCGGTGTACGGCGCGATCACGGGCCAGGAGGGCCTGCTGGGAGCGCCCCCGCTCGCCACGCCGTCGGCGCTGTGGGCCGGGCTGGGCCTGCTCGCCGCCTGGCTGGCCATCGAGTGGATCGCGGGCAGGCGGGACCCCCAGCCGCTCGGCGGCGCCACACCACGCCCAGCGGTCGCGCCCGCCACACCGTAGCGGACCCTGCGACCGCGCCAAGGCGGCCCTGCGTTCGCGTGCGGTGGTCGCGGCCGCTGCACGGCAGTGGTGGTCAGGCGATCGAGGCGCGGGTGATCGCCACCGCCACCCCGTACGCCAGCCCCATCACCCCGACCTCGGCCGCCGCCCACCCCACCAGGGCGGTGGCCCCGCCGCGGCGGATGACGGGCAGCAGCCGGAAGCGGATGTGCGCCGCCAGCGGCACCAGCAGCGCGACCAGCGCCGTCTTGATCACGACCAGCACCCCGTAGTGGCTGGTCACGATGGCGTCCGGCAGGGTCACGCCGGGCGTGAGCGCCATCGTGCCCAGCCCGGTGACGAGCCCGGACAGCGCCACCAGCAGCAGGCACACCGTGGCCATCCTGGAGAACTTGGGCAGCACCACGGCCAGCAGGTCACGGTGTGGCGCCACGAACACGGCCGTGGCCACCAGCCCTCCCGTCCAGGCCGCCGCCCCCATCACGTGGATCTCCATCGAGATCATGATGGGGTCGTGCCAGACGGAGTTCACCGCGTGCCCGGTGACGGGGATGGGCAGCAGCCCGAACAGCGCCACGATGATCCGCAGCTCGGCCGGCACCTTCTCGCCGAACCGCACCGCCATCAGCCCGATCCCGGCCGCCGCCAGCGCGCACGCCGCGCTGAACAGCAGCCCCTGCCCCGTGCCGACACTCCCGACATATCCGGCGATCATCTCGAACGTCGGCACGGCGCCGGGGTTCAGCTCGGCGGCCTGGAAGACGATCGTGACCAGCGCGCAGATCGCCCACGCCCAGGCGAACATCACGGCCAGCGGCCGCACCCTGAGCAGCACCGGCTCCGTACGCTCCGGCGCCTTGAACCCGAGCAGCTTGGGCAGCAGGCTGAGCCCGACCACGGCCACGGCGGCCACGTCGAGCAGCACCCGCACGATCGGCAGCCCGACCGACACGACGGGGCCTGGCATGGGGATGCCGGGCACGGACTCCTGAGCGGTGAACGAGCTGGCCGCCACGGCCGCGACGACCGCGCACACCCCGAACGCACCGGCCACCAGCCGCCCGCCGACGCGCTCCCGCCGGGCCGGCGGAGCAGCGACCGCAGTCACGCCGCGCCCCCCTGCCCACGCCCCGCCACCCCAGCACCCGCGCCCTCCGCGCCCGGAGCGCCCGGAGCGCCCGGAGCGTCCGGAGCCGGAGCGGCGCGTCCGGCGGGGGTGGCGCGGCGCAGGGCGACCGCGGTCCCGGCCGCGAGCACCAGCAGGGCCCCCACGATCCACACCACGGCCATCCCGGCCCCGCCGTTCGCCGCCGCCTCGGCGGCGTCGGCGCTGGAGCCGCCCGCCGCCGCCCCCGCCGCCACACCACTCGCGCCAGGAGTGGCGGCGGCGGCCAGCTTGAAGCCGATCTTCCCGGTGACCGGATGCCCGTCGGCCGACAGGATCCGGTACCCCACCACGTACGACCCTCCGGCCGGCAGCGGCTTGACCTTCACGGACACGCGCTCGGCCGCCACCACGGCACTCCCGTCGGCCCACGCCGACCCGTCCGCGCCCGTCACGCCCACCTGCGCGTACCCCTGGCGCACCGCCTGGTCGAACACCAGCGTCACCTGCGAGGGCGAGGCCGTCAGCGTGGCCCCGTCCTCCGGGTCGCTGCCGATCAGCACGTTGTGCGCCTGGGCCGGGGAGTACGTGACCCCCACGGCGGCGAACGCGAGCAGCAGGACCGTGAGTAGCCGCCTCACAGATCAGAACCTTCCATAAAACACGTTGCGGACCCGTATATGGTCCCATCCATGGAAGACCTGTTCGGCGGCGCGGCACCCTATTACGCGAAGTACCGCACGAGACCGGGCGATCCGGCGATCGAGCACCTGGCCATGACGTTCGGCGACGACAGCACCGTCCTGGACCTCGGCTGCGGCCCCGGCACGATCGCCATCCCGCTGAGCAGGCGGGTGCGTGAGGTGCTCGCCGCCGATCCCGACGAGGAGATGCTGGCCGAGGGCAGGCGCCTGGCCACGGGTAACAGGAACATCCGCTGGATCAGGGCCGACTCGACGATGTTGCGCCGGCTGCCCGGATTCGACCACGTCGTCATGGGCAGGTCGTTCCACTGGATGGACCGCCGCGCGGTGCTGGCGGAGCTGGACGAGCTGCTGCCCCCGCACGGCGTCGTGGCCCTCGTCGGGCCGACCCGCGAGCCGCGCGAGGAGCCCTGGGAGCCGGTCACCCGCCGGGTGCGCGACGAGTTCGCCGTGAACACCTTCAGCGCGTCCAGCTCGTTCCAGGCCACCGGCGAGCACCACGACGACGTGCTGGCCACCTCGCCGTTCAGCGTCCTGGACCGGGCCCACTACGAGGACCGCCTGGTGTACGACCTGGAGGCCGTGATCGGCCTGCAGCTGTCGTACTCCTACTCGGCCCCCGCCCGCCTCGGCGACCGGCTGGCGGCCTTCAAGGAGGAGGCCAGGCGGCGGCTGCTGGCGGCGAACCCGTCGGGCAGGTGGGAGCTGGCGACGGTCACCGAGGTGCTGACGGCGCGGCGGCCTCCCAGATCCCCATGACCTGCCAGATGCGCCGGGTGAGCGGGTTGATCAGCCCGATCTCGGCGCACAGCTCGCGCGTCTTGCCCACCGAGTCGCGGATCTCCTGCCGGGCGGCGGGGTTGCGCAGGTAGACCTCGGTCACCACGCTCGCGGGGATCCTGAAGCGCCGGATCATCGGCCCGGGCGGAGCCAGCATGATGCGGGCCATGACGCCGAGGATGATCGGCGAGGCGATCCCCAGCAGGAGCCGCCGGTAGGCGGGCATCCGCGGCACCCGGTTGCGCAGGTAGTGCCGGGCGAAGGAGATGTGCCTGGCCTCCTCCGCGATGTGGATGCGGATGATCGTCTCCTCCAGCGGGTGGTGCACCCGGCCGTCCTTGAGCAGCCTGCGCTGGACGTGGTCGATCGGGTCCTCGCCGCCCAGCACGAAGATGAAGAACAGCTCGGTCGAGATGAGCGGGATCCAGGGCGCCACCTGGGCGACCACCGACAGCGGCCCCGGCATGCCGCGGATGGGCAGCCCGGTACGGTTCACGAACTCCTGGAACATCATCCCGTGATGCGCCTCTTCGGTCGTCTCGTGGTAGACGTACCGGAACTCGGGAGACCCGTTCGGCAGCCGGTAGGCGTAGTTGAGCAGCCCGCGCTTGAGCAGGTTCTCGAACTGCAGCCCGATCTTCATGGCGGTGGCCACCCGCCACAGGCCGATCCGCGCGCGTACCTCGGGGGAGCGGCTGAGGTACCAGGGGTGCCCGCCGAGGCGGTCCACCCCGGCCAGCTCCCAGCGCGGATCGGTCTGGTCCACGTGGAACTCCGGGTCGTCCCACGGGATGTCGCGGTACGGCTCCCAGTGCTTGTCCACCGACGCCTTCGAGAGGCGTTCGATGACCGCGCGGTACGCGCTGCGGCTCGCGACCTGTTCGTCGCGCTCCCTGGCGGCGGTAGAGCTCGGTGCGGATGTCATCGCGTGCACTCCTCTCCTCGCCCAGTAATTGTACGGAGAATCCAATAAGACTGGGAAGAGGTGAGGATCCCGGCATTCAGAGCTTCTCCGCGGGCACCCCCAGCTCGCTCGCCGCCGCCGAGCGGATCAGCACGTTGACCCGGCGCCGTGACAACACCTTGGGATGCGCGTGCGTCTGGACGGCCAGCCCGTCGATGAGCGCGAACAGCCGCCACGTCGTCGAGTCGGGATCGGGGCAGTCGAACTCGCCGCAGGCCACGCCGGCCTCGATGATGCCGCGCATCAGCGTGCGGCCCCTGGCGTCGATCCGCCGCGAGGTCTCCTCCAGCTCCGTGCTGCGCATCGCCTCGGACCAGGCGTCGATCCACAGGCGCCAGCCCTCGGTGGGGATCGCGGGGGAGCAGAGCCGCAGCAGGGAACGCAGGCGGTCGGTCGGCGTGCCCGCCGACTGCTCGACGTCGGTCAGCGCGTTGAGATGCTGGCGGGCGGCGTAACCGAACGCCATTGCGAACAGCCGCTCCTTGGTCTCGAAGTGGTAGAAGAGCAGCGCCTGGCTGACTCCCGCGGCCCTGGCGATGTCCAGGGTCCTGGTGTGCCCGAATCCCTGCTCCGCGATCACCTCGCAGGCCGTTTTCAGCAAATCCTCGCGCCGTAATCGGCTGAAACCTGTTGTCACAGCGAGTAACTCTAACTTCTGATCACTAGTATTTATAGGACAAACCGGGCGTGATCTGTTCTGGTATGAGGAACCCGGGCACGGTCCGGATTTCCCGTTCACCGACAGTCACGTTGATCATGGTAACCATGTACATCCGAACGTGCTTCTGCCGGGGTCCCTTTCCAACACCCTTGCCCGCATCCGCGTGACGAAACGGGCGGGACGTGCCCAGAGCAATGCTCTGTACGTGCTCCGATGTGCTGACTAGAGTAAGTGAGCACTGATGCCGAGGAGTCGATGTGAACCTTGCTGATTATCGGCGTGCGGCCGGCGAGTGGCTGCGGGAGAACGTTCCGACCGACGACTACCCGGAGGCCGACGGGATAGCCCGGGCCAAGGAGTTCATGGCCAAGCTCTACGACGCCGGGTATTCCGGCATCACCTGGCCGAAGCAGTGGGGCGGCCAGGGGCTGACCCAGGCGGAGGAGCGGGTGTTCGCCGAGGAGGCCCGCGACTACACCCTGCCCACCTACATCTTCTCGATCGGCCTGGGCATGACCGGGCCCACGATCGTCGACCGGGGCTCCGACGCCCAGCGCGAGCGGTTCGTCCGGCCTCTGCTGCGCGGCGAGGAGGTCTGGTGCCAGCTCTTCTCCGAGCCCGGCGCCGGCAGCGACGTGGCCAGCCTGCAGACCAGGGCCGTACGCGACGGCGACCACTGGATCGTCAACGGCCAGAAGGTGTGGACCTCCGTCGCCCACCACGCCGACTGGGGGCTGCTGCTCGCCCGTACGGACGTGGACGTGCCCAAGCACAAGGGCCTGACCATGTTCGTGATCGACATGCACCACCCCGGCGTGACCGTCAGGCCGCTGAAGGACATGTCCGGCAGGGCCAACTTCAACGAGATCTTCTTCGACAACGTCCCCATCCCCGACGAGCACCGCGTCGGCGAGGTCAACGACGGCTGGAGCGTGGCCGTCACGACGCTGCTGCACGAGCGGCTGTCGATCTCGGCGGGTGTCGGCATGGGCCAGCAGAAGGACCACCCGGCCTCGCTGGAGGCGCTGCGCCAGGCCCTCGACACCAGCGACCCGCTGGTCCGCGACGAGCTCGTCGAGCTGCACGTCCGCAACCGCGCGCTGGCGCTGTTCAACCAGCGGCTGGCCCAGGAGACCAGGGCGGGCGTCTTCCCCGGCGCGCGGGGCAGCGCAGCCAAGCTGCTGCTGGCCGAGCTGACCCTCTACCAGGCCGACCTGGCCACGCGGCTGGTCGGGCCCGAGACCGCGCTGGCCGACCACCCGCTCGCCCGCGCGATCTCGATGGCTCCCGGCATGGCGCTGGGCGGCGGCACCAACGAGATCATGCGCAACATCGTCGGCGACCGCGTGCTGGGCCTCCCGCCCGAGCCGCGGGTGGACAAGACCGTGCCGTTCAAGGACCTGAAGGTGGGGACGCAGGCGTGAAGCTCGTACTCAGTCAGGAACAGCAGGAGCTGCGCGCGGCCGTACGCGACTTCCTGCGCACCGCCTCGCCGCTGCCCAAGGTCCGCGAGGGCTACGACCCGCAGGTGTACGCGCGCCTCAACGGCGAGCTCGGCCTGTCCGGACTGATCGTCCCCGAGGAGTACGGCGGCGCCGGCGCCGGCATGTCCGAGCTGGCCGTCGCGCTGGAGGAGACCGGCGCCGCGCTGCTGCCGGGACCGTTCCTGGCCACCGCGTTCGCGGCGCTCGCGCTGGGCCAGGTGCCCGACAAGGAGCTGCAGACCGGCATCGCCGAAGGCCGGATCGCGGCCACGCTCGACCACACCGAGCTGTCGTACACCGGCGGCACGGCGAGCGGGACGGCGGCGCAGGTGCTCTCGGGCGGCGACGCCGACGTGCTCGTCGCGCCCGCGCGCGACGGCGGCGCCCTGGTCATGGTGGCCGTCGAGCTGACGGGCCCCGGCGTGACCAGGACCGCGCTGGAGACGCTCGACCTCACCCGAGGCCAGGCGAGGATCGTGCTCGACGGCGCGCCCGCGCGCGTGCTCGGCCCGGCGCCGGAGACCGGCGTGTTCGACCGGCTGTGCGTCGCACTGGCCGCCGAGCAGCTCGGCGTGATGCGGGCGGCGCTCGACGCCATCGTCGCCTACGCCAAGATCCGCGTGGCCTTCGGCCGCTACATCGGCTCCTACCAGGGGGTCAAGCACAAGCTCGCCGACATGCACTGCAAGCTCGAACAGGCCGAGTCCATCGTCAGGTACGCCGCCTGGGCCGCCGACGAGTCGCCCGCCGAGCTGCCCGAGGCCGCCGCGCTCGCCCAGGTCTACGTCGGCCGCGCCTGCTTCGAGGTGGCCCGCGACCACCTGCTGCTGCACGGCGGCATCGGCTACACCTGGGAGCACGACGCCCACCTGTTCTACAAGCGGGCCAAGGCGGACGAGGTGCTGCTGGGCCCGCCACGCATCCACCGCGCCCGTCTCGGACAACTGCTGGAGCTGTAATGGACGTCAGCGAGCTACCGGGCTTCTATGCCATCGCCGCCGCCGACCCCGGCCGCCTCGCGGTGATCGACACCGACGACACCCGCGTCACCTACGGCGACCTGCTCGCCCGGGTCAACCAGGTCTCGCACGGCCTGCGCGCCCGCGGGCTCGTCACCGGCGACGTGGTGGCGGGCGTGCTGCCCAACGGCGTGGACGCGCTGGTCATGGTCATGGCGACCGGGCAGATCGGCCTCTACTACGTGCCCATCAACTGGCACCTGACCGGCTCCGAGATCGCGTACATCCTGGGCGACTGCGACGCCAAGGTCGTCGTCACCGGCCCCGACCAGGCCGTGCCGGGCGCGGAGACCGGGACGGCCGGGCTGGCCGAGGGGCAGCCCTCGGACGCGCCCGCCGGCCGGACGTCGGGCGCCGTCATGTGGTACACCTCCGGCACCACCGGCTTCCCCAAGGGCGTCCAGCGCGGCCTGCCGGGCGCCGAGCCGGAGGCGATCGTGCCGCTCTACACGTGGTTCTTCGGCGAGGTGGTGGACCTGCGGCCGGGCGCCGAGGTGCACCTGGTGACCTCGCCGATGTACCACTCGGCGCCCTGCGCGCACGCCCAGTTCGCGCTGCACCTGGGGCACACCGTGGTGATCACGCCCCGGTTCGACCCGGTGCACATCCTGGAGCTCGTCGAGCGGCACCGGGTGTCCAACGCGATGATGGTGCCGACCATGTTCCACCGGATGTTGCAGCTGCCCGCGGACGTCCGGGCCAAGTACGACGTGTCGAGCCTGCGCCAGGTCATCCACACCGCCGCCGCCTGCCCGGTCTCCGTCAAGCAGCAGATCATGGACTGGTGGGGCCCGGTGCTGTACGAGTACTACGGCTCGACCGAGTCCACGATCGCCTTCTCCGTCAAGCCGCACGACTGGCTGGCCAGGCCCGGCACCGTGGGCCGCCCCGCGCCCACGTTCGAGGCCAAGATCTTCGACGACGACGGCGCGGAGCTGCCGCCCGGCGAGCCCGGCATGATCTACGTCAAGTCCAGCATGGGCTCGTTCGAGTACCGCAAGGACCCGGCCAAGACGGCCGCCAGCAAGAGAGGAGACTGGTACGCCCCCGGCGACATCGGCTACCTCGACGAGGACGGCTACCTGTTCCTGTGCGACCGGCGCACCGACCTGATCGTCTCCGGCGGGGTGAACATCTACCCCGCCGAGATCGAGGCCGCCCTGCTGGAGCACCCCGCCGTGGCCGACGTGGCCGTCATCGGGGTGCCCGATGAGGAGTGGGGCCACAACGTGGTCGCCCTCGTGCAGCCGGCCGAGGGCCTCGAGCCGGGCCCCGAGCTGACGGCCGAGCTGCTGGAGCACTGCGGGCCGCGCATCGCCAGGTTCAAGCACCCGAAGGTGATCGAGTACCGCGAGGCGCTCCCGCGCACCCCCACCGGCAAGCTGTCGCGCTCGAAGGTACGCGCCGACTACCTCGCCGGGAACACCAGCTCCTCGCTGTAACGCCCGCCTTCGCCCAGGTAGAAGCGGGTGGACAGGGTACGGTCCGCGGTGTCGAAGACCGTGCTCCACAGCGTGCGGAACGGCACGGCGGCCTCCTCGGGCTGCGCGACGGCGCGCAGGCTCTCGCGCAGGTCGCCGGCCGACATGGTGGCGCCCTTGCTGCGCTCGTACAGCGTGCGCAGCCGGCTGTAGGAGGCGAAGCTCGACCCGGTGTCCTCCGGCAGGTTCATCGGGTCGGGATGGCGGTGCAGCAGGTGGTTGGTGACGCAGAGCGGGCCGTCGCCGAACTCGACGATGTGCTCGCCGCCGTCCCTGCCGTGCTCCCACACGAACGCCTGGCCGTGCGCGTCGGCGACCAGGTAGTGCAGGGGCATGCCGTGGTCGTACTGCTTGGCGCCCAGCAGCGCCTGCTTGGCCTGGTCCACGTTCTCGCAGGTGTCGATCAGGAAGCGGGGCAGCTGCACGCTGTTCACGCCGACCTGCGGCGCGAAGGCCGCCGGCGGCTCGGCGGTCTCGAAGTCGGCGACCAGCAGCATGACCGCCAGGCCCGCCGAGTTGATGCCGTCCATGCAGCCGTCGAGCGCCGACATCGTCAGCACCGTGGAGGAGAGCCCCTCGTCGGGGACCGTGGTGATCACGTAGGGGCGGGAGGCCATGGGCAGCTCGCCCGGCTGGGGCTCGCTGCCCATGAGCTCGCTGGTGGTCGTGGGGAAGAAGTCGTAGTTGCGGCCCACCCGGCCGTGGCCGTCCGTCGCGGCCGAGGGCGGGATCCACAGGGCCGAGCAGCCGTGACCCGCCGGGATGTACCCCTGGTCGTCGAGGACCAGGTCGTCCTGGTCGGGGTCGAGGCCGAGCACCGCCGCCGCGCCGTCCATGCGGGCGTGGTGCTGCGGCCAGTGGCGCTCGAACCACGTCCTGCGCGCCCGGCCCACGACCGGGTCGATCGGCATGGGTGACCAGCCGAGCCGGCGGGCCTCCTCGGTGAGCGCCTTGCCGATCTCGTACTGGCTGCCGGCGAGCGTGAGGTGCGTGACGAGCTGGAAGTCGTCCTTGCCGCCCGCCACGCGGGTCATGTTCTTCATGTACGGCAGCCTCGCCCGGCCCGCTGACCGCCGCCTTACCGGCCGCTGACCGCCCGCCGGTAACGCTCTGACAGCCGCAGCACGTGCTCGGCCAGCTCCGGCGGATCGAGCACCTCGAAGTCCACGCCGATGAACCCGATCCACACCGCCATCCCGCTGACGTCGTCGCCGCCCAGCTTGAGCAGGCAGGTGCCCTCGTCCACCGGCTCGACCTCCAGGCCCAGCGGCAGCTCCCGCATCCGCTCGGCGGGGGCGTGCAGCAGCACCGTCGCCCGGTAGCGCCACATCGCCGTGTTGAGCCCCCTCTCCACGTACGCCGCGAGGTCGCCGTCGCCGGGCAGCTCGCGCGGGGTGAAGCGGGGGCCCGACGGCGTGCGCAGGCGTACCCGGTCGACCCGGAACGTGCGCCAGCCGTCGCGGTCCACGTCGTAGCCCACGAGGTACCAGCGGCCGCGCCGGTGCACCAGGCGGTGCGGCTCGACGTTCCGCACGCTCGAATCGCCCTCGTGGCCGGTGTAGTCGAAGCGCAGGCCCTCGTGGTCGCGGGCCGCGTTCGCGATCGTGGTCAGCACCTCCGGCGGCACGGACGGCGCGTTGCCCGGGATCTGCACCGTGTAGGCGTTGAGCGCACTCACCCGCCGCCGCAGCCGGGACGGCAGCACCTGCTCCAGCTTGGCCAGGGCGCGGACAGAGGTCTCCTCGATGCCCTCGACGCCGCCCCCGGCCGCCCGGCCCAGCCCGACCGCCACCGCCACCGCCTCCTCGTCGTCCAGCAGCAGCGGTGGCAGCGCCGCCCCCGCGCCCAGCCGGTAGCCGCCCGCCACGCCCGGGGTCGCGTGCACCGGGTAGCCGAGCGAGCGCAGGCGCTCCACGTCGTTGCGGATGGTCCTGGTCGAGACGCCGAGCCTGGCCGACAGCTCGGGGCCCGACCAGTCGCGGTGCGCCTGGAGCAGAGAGAGGAGCTTGAGCAGGCGGGCCGAGGTTTCCAGCATGGGCACCAGTGTGCCCGCTATCGCGGCAAGGAAGCTTCCGTGTTCACGACGAGCTTGCCGAGGAAATGGCCCTGCTCGCTGCGGCGGTGGGCCTGCGTCGCCTGCTCCAGCGGGAACACCTCCGCGACCGGCAGCCGTACGTGCGGCGACTCGCGCAGCGCCCGCGCCGCGGCGGCCGCCCCGTCGCCGGTCGAGAAGCGCACCCCGAGCCGTTCCGCCCCCGCCCGGTCGGCGATCGTGATCACCCTGGCCGGGTCGCCGGTGAGCTTCACCGACAGGTCCAGCTCGCCCCTGCCCGAGGCGTCCAGCACCCGATCGACGGATTCCGGCAGGCGCCGCTCCAGCCCGTCGCCGTACTCCACGGGCCGGACGCCGAGCCCGCGCAGGAACTCGTGATGCCGCCCGCTCGCCGTGCCGATGACCGTGGCGCCCCTGGCCAGGGCGAGCTGCGCGGCGGCCAGGCCGACGCCGCCCGCGACCGCGTGGATCAGCAGCGTCTCGCCCTCCTGCAGCGCGAGGTCCCGCAGCGCCCGGCGGGCCGTCTCGACGGCCACGGGCAGCGCGGCGGCCTCCTCGTAGGTGAGATCGTCTGGCTTGTACGCCAGCGCGTCCGCGTCGGCGATCGCGTGCGTGGCCAGGGCGCCCGGCGCCACCTGCCCGTACACCGGGTCGCCGAGCCGCAGGCCGGTCACCCCTTCGCCGAGCGCGTCCACCGTGCCCGCCAGCTCCATGCCGGTGCCCTGCGGCCCGTCGGGCGGGGCGCCGCGGAGGCCTTGCCGCATCTTCCAGTCGATGGGGTTCACGCCCGCCGCCCTGACGGCCACCCGTACCTGGCCGGGGCCCGGCTCGGGCAGCGGGATCTCCGTCAGCTCCAGCACCTCGGGGCCGCCGTGCCTGCCGTAGCGGACGGCCTGCGCGGTGGCCAGCAGCAGGGCCTTGCCGACCAGCTCGCGGGCCTCCAGCGCGGCGTGCGCCTCGGCGGCCCGCTCCAGCGGCACGACCAGGCCCACCGGGGTCGCCAGGCGGCCCGCCGCCGCCTCCTTCAGCGCCTGCTCGGCCAGGCGGGTGAACTCGTCGGGGGCGAACTGGACCTGCTCCATGCCGATCACCCGGACCTTGCGCCGCCCGGCCTCCGCTGGAGCGATGGTCGCCGTCGAACCGCTGGGCACTCCGTATGCGAAGAACCTTCCGCCGCTTGCGGTCCGCGCGAACGCCGCCGCGCCGACCTCGCCGCCGACCCCGTCGAACACAACCTCGAACGCCCCGGCGGCCGGTTCCGCCGGCTCCGCGTAGTCGGCGGCCTGCGCCGCTCCGGCCGCCAGGGCCGCCTCCCGTTTGGCCGGGCCGTGCGCCGCCGCCGTCACCAGGGCGCCCGCCGCGCTCGCGAGCCGTACCAGCGCGAGACCCAGCGCGCCACCGGCCCCCGTGACCAGCACCCGCGTACCCGGCCGCAGCTCGGCCGCCTCCACCAGGCTCAGCGCCGCCGGCCCGACCTGGACGAGCGCCGCGGCCTGCCACAGCGGTACCTCGTCCGGCACCGCGACGACCGTCTCCACGCCGGCCACGGCACGCTCGGCGTACGCTCCGCCGTTAGGGAGCAGCGCGGCCACCCGCCGCCCCGCCCACCCGCCCTCCACCCCGTCGCCGACCGAGACCACCCGCCCCGCCACGCCGGTGCCCGGCACGTACGGCGGCCGGGCGGGGAACCACTCGCGCCCCCACCCGGCACGCAGCTGCGCGTCGATGGACATCACGTCCACCACCGACACGGCGATCACGACCTGCCCCGGCCCCGCCTCGTGGCCGGGCGCCCGCCCGGCCACGAGCACCTCGGGACCGCCGAACCTCGTCACCTCGACAATCTTCATGCCGCCGAGTGTGGTACCTCAACTTCGGTTGAGGTCAACCTCCCAAGAGCCGCTGGGCCTGCTGGATGACCACGATCACGGTCAGCGTGCCGAAGAACGCCACCGACCACACCAGCGCCCCCAGCCGGTACGACCGCACCTTGATGGCCTCCGGCAGCGCCCGCCGGTTGAGAATGATCAGCAGGATCGAGTACACGAACATCATCACGGCCGCGAAGCACGCCGAGAACACCAGCAGGATCAGCGGCTGGTCCAGGCCCGCCAGCAGGATGACGGTGCCGATCAGCGCCATCGCCCACACCGTGTAGAAGTAGACCCGGTTCACCGAGACGGACCTGTCACGCATGTAGACCGTCTTGATGGTGTCGGAGGCCAGCCGCGAGGTGTAGTCGACGATGCCCATGGCCGAGGCGAACAGGGCCAGCGCCCCGATCACCCAGAACAGCAGGCCGAACCACGTGCCGACCGTGCTCTGCAGCACCTGCCCCTCGACCTCCAGGAAGGCGATGCTGTTCTCCAGCCCCGGCCGGCCGAACACCGTCGAGTGGGCCAGCATCGACATGAGCGCGATCGTCACGAACGACACCATGGCGAACGTCCACGCCTGCTCGATGTTGGCGAAGCGCCACCACTGCTTCCACCGCGCCAGGTTCTCCTTCGTCGGCGCGAACTGGAACCCGGTCGAGGAGACCGCCTCCTCGTGACCGGTGACGGGGCTGACCAGGCGCGGGACGTACAGGCCCATGCCGAAGCCCTTGTCGCGGATCCAGTTGCTCTGGCACAGGTTCTGGCCGCCGCCCGCGCCGGCGTACGCGATGGCGCCCATCAGCACCGCGAACTCCAGCGGCGGCACCGGGAACCTGGCCCCGACCGTCAGGCCCCTGCCCAGCTCCAGCCAGCTCTCCGCGTTGATCGCGAACAGGATCGCCACCACGATCAGCGTCGCCACGAGCGCGATCTTCACGAAGATGACCCGTTCGAGCAGGATGTAGATCACCGGTGCCATGGTCAGGCTGATCGCGATCAGCAGCAGCATGCCGATCGCGATCCACCGCACGGAGCCCTCGCCCGAGCCCGTCAGGTACGTGACCATGGTCGCGGACGTGGTCACCCAGCCCGGCCAGAGGTTCGAGCAGAGCGTCATGATCACGAAGACCAGGCCCCAGTGTTTCCACATGCGGCTGAAACCGGTCAGCGCGGTCTCGCCGGTGGCCAGGGTGTAACGCTCGATCTCCATGTTCAGGAACCACTGGGTGATGATGCCGATCGCGGCTCCCCAGATGAACACCAGGCCGACTTGCGAGGCGATGTACGGCCAGAGGATGAACTCGCCCGACGCCAGCCCGACACCGGCCCCGACCAGGCCAGGGCCGATGACCCGCCAGGTCGATCTGGGCGGCTCGGGAAGGTCGCGCACGGCGACGGCGGGTAGGACGCGCGCAGGAACGGTGGGGGTGAATTCCGCCATGCGGATCTCCTTGCTCGGCTTGCCTATCCGCCACATTACAGAGACCCGAAACAGGTGTGGAATACCTAGTTAATTACCACTACGTATTCGCCTCTTTCCGTGAATCCCGCCACACGCGCCCCAGCGGTCATGGCCCCGCCGAGCGCCTCCCGCACGGCCATCCGCCACGCCATCGCCTTCCCGGCGTCCTCCCGCCGCAACCGCTCGACATCGCGCGGCGTCCCCACGAGCAGCACCCGACGCCCGCCAGCGTCCCCGGTCAGAGGCCCGCGGCCGCCCGCCTCCCCGCTCAGAGGCCCGCGTTCGCGTGCCTCCGCTGTTACGGGGCCGCGGTCGTTCGCCTCCGCTGTCACGGGGCCGCCGTCATCGGCCTCCCGGACCAGCGGGTACGCCTCGCCCAGGTCCGCCTTCTCCTCTGCCTGCTTTCCGGTGACGCGCCACACCGCGAGCAGCCGGTCCGAGGCGTCGCCCTCGTTGATCGCGTCCGCCATCGCCCCGTAGAACTCCGTCAGGTACGCCTCCGGTCGCGCGCCCAGCTTGACCAGGTTGAAGTGGGCGTTACGCCGTACGAGCGGGTCGAACGTCCACGTGATCCGAGCCAGCCCCCGCTCGCGGCACCAGTCGCGCTGGTGCAGCTTCAGCGCGTACCCGACCCCCTTGCCGACGACGGCGCCGGTGACATGCGAGTGCAGCGCCTCGCCCGACGCCAGGAACCCCACGGACGCCCCCACCAATGCGTCCCCCGCGAACGCCCCGGCGACGTAGTTGCCCGTGTGCGCGAACCCGGCCATCAGCTCCACGGTCACCGGCACGTTCGCCGGCTCCGGATGCCAGATCTCGTCGAAGAGCCGGTAGACCTGCTCGAACTCGCCGATCTCCCGCAACTCCCTGATCACCACGCCGGCCCTGGCCGCCGCCTCCTCGTGCTCCATCGCTCCATTTACGCACGCGGATACAAGTCCTCCTCCTATGAGCTGCACGGATAGCTGTCTGTATCTGATCGATCACGAAGAGATACCTATGCTGCTCCTGGTCGCCATCACCTCACCGGCTGTAGTCATGGTGGGTGCGCCGTCCCATGCCGGGACGCCCGTTGACCAGGGAGGACATCATGTCGTTCGTGCTGACCGCCGCCCGCCGGCTGGCCGCGCTCGGACTGTGCGCCGCCGCGACCCTCGCAGGCCCGTTCGCGACGCTCCCCGCCCACGCCGCCGCCGGAGCGGACCTCTACATCACCGTCACCCCCCGCGATGGCGGCGCGTACTCGATGCACCTCACCTGCGACCCGGACGGGGGGCTGCACCCGTACCCAGGGGCGGCCTGCGACGCGCTCCGCTCGGTGGACGGGTACCTGCGCGACCTGGAGGTCGACCCGGGTCCGTGCCCGATGATCTGGGATCCGGTGGAGGTGGAGGCGCAGGGGCACTGGTACGGACGGCCGGAGTCGTACTACGAGGAGTTCCCGAACCGGTGCGTACTGGAACGAGAGCTGGGCCCGGTCGCCGGATGACCACCTGAACCATGCCGGCAACGCCTGCCCCTCGCGGCAGGCGTTGCCGCGCCGCCCGCCACCGCCCGTAATCGGCCGCGCCGCCCGCTGCAGCCCGCTGTCGCCCGCCACTGATCGCGCCGCCCGCCACCGATCGCGTCGCCTGCCGTCGTCCGCGCCGGCCGCGTCGCCTGCCACCGATCGCGCCGGCCGCCGTCGGCCGCGCCGGCCGCCGTCGGCCGCGCCGGCCCTCGAATGCGGTAAGCGCGCGGCGCCGCACCGATGTCCCCACGCCCTCCGCCCACTCGCTGATCACCCATGCTGCGTCACGCAGCCGTTGACCAGTCCAGCGCTCCTTCGCCCTATTGATGGCAATTCAGCCCATGCTCTTCGCGCCGTCCAGCGACTCGCGGATGATGTCGGCGTGCCCGGCGTGCTGGGACGTCTCGGCGATGAGCTGCATCACCACCCGCCGGGCCGACCGGCGCTCGCCGGGCTGGAACCACGGCGCGGCCGGCAGCGGGTGGGAGACGTCCAGGTCGGGCAGGGTGGCGATCACCTCATCGGTCCTGCGCGCCACCTCCTCGTACTCGGCCAGCACCCCGGCCAGCGTCTCACCGGGCAGCAGCCGGAACCCGTCCGTGAACTCGGCCACGTCGGCCTCGGTCATCTCGGTGAAGTCCTTCATGGCCGACGGCCCTTCCAGGATGAAGTCCACCCAGCCCCGCTCGACCTGCGCCACGTGCTTGATCAGACCGCCCAGGCACAGCTCGCTGGCGGTCGTCCGCAGCCCGGCCTGCTCGTCGGTGAGGTCGCGGGTGGTGAAGCGCAGGAAGTGCCGGCTCTGCGCCAGCGCCGCCAGCAGGTCGGCGCGCTCTCCGGTCACGTCGCTGGTGCTGTTCGTGCTCGGCGTGTTGACGGTCATGATCGCTGCCTTCCGTTGGGATGTTCGGCCGTTCGAGATCGGGAGGTGTTCCTGCCGCTCAACAACAGACTGACACCCATAGCGGCCACTTTCTGACCTGAATTGCGGAAGAATCGTGAACATGGCGAACACCAGCACCCGGACGCTACGGCTGCTGTCCCTGCTCCAGACCCACCGCTACTGGCCGGGCGCCGAGCTGGCCGAACGGCTCGGCGTCTCCGCCCGCACCCTGCGCAGGGACGTCGACCGGCTGCGCGAGCTGGGCTACCCCGTGCAGGCCCAGCGCGGCGTGGACGGCGGCTACCAGCTCGCCGCGGGCGCCGCGCTGCCGCCGCTGGTGATCGACGACGAGGAGGCGGTCGCCCTGGCCGTGGGCCTGCAGGCCGCCGCGCAGAACCCGGTGGAGGGCATCGCCGAGTCCTCGGTCCGGGTGCTGGCCAAGGTGGTGCAGGTGATGCCGGTCCGGCTCCGGCGCCGGATCGACGCGCTGCGCGCGATGACCGTCACCGCCGGCTGGGCGGACCAGGCCAGGGCGGGCGTCGACCCGGGCGTCCTCACCACGCTCGCGCTGGCCTGCCGCGACAACGAACGGCTCCGCTTCTCCTACACCGCCGCCGACGGCCGGCGCACCGCACGGCACACCGAGCCGCACCGGCTGGTCTCACTCGGCCGCCGCTGGTACCTGGTCGCCTACGACCTGGAACGGCACGACTGGCGCAGCTTCCGTGCCGACCGGCTGTCCGCACCCCACGGCACCGGCGCCCGCTTCCGCCCCCGCCCGCTCCCCACCGCCGACGCCGCCGAGTTCGTCCGCACCGGCCTGGACGCCCTGCCCCGCCCCTACCGGGTGGAGGCCCTGGTACAGGCCCCAGCCGGGGCGGTACGGGAACGGATCGGCAGGTGGAGCACCGTCGAGGAGATCGACGCGGGACAGTGCCGGGTACGGATGACCGTCGACTCCCTGGAGTGGCCCATCATGGCCTTGGGCGTACTCGACGCCGAGTTCCACGTCCTCAACCCACCCGAACTACGCGACCAACTCCGCACCTGGGGAGCCCGCTTCACCCGAGCGGTCCCACCAGAGGACGGCCCGAGTGGCCGGTGACCCATGAGTGGCCGGTGTCATGTGCACGATATTTCCGGACACGTCGAAGCCGTCGATGCGTGCTCCGGAAGACGTCGAGGGGGCGGCTCGAGTGATGTCGAGGCATCGGCTCGGATGGCGTCGAGGAGGTGGCCCCGGACGGCGTCGAGAGGCAGCTCGGGTGACGTCGAGGAGGTGGCCCCGGACGGCGTCGAGAGGCAGCTCGGGTGACGTTGAGGAGGTGGCCCAGATGACGTCAAGAGGCAGCTTGGATCACGTCGTGGGATGGCTTGGATGACGTCGAAGGGTGGCTCGGATGGACAGTGACAAAGGCATGACGTGGTCCGCACCCTCCTGGCCGAGCACGCCGCCGCACCCACGAACGTCATCGTGCTACGCACCCGAAAGGCGATCGACCGGTGGTGCGCCAGCTTGCCACGCGATCCGGACCCGCCCCGCGCGACATGACCACCTTCCCTACGCGCCGAGGCCGCCTTCCGAATGAGCTTCCGTCCGCCCTTACCGGACCGCCTCGATGAGTGCTCCCAGCAGGGCCGTGCGGCCCGGCATCTCGGCGACGATGGCGTGTTCGTGATCCGCGTGGGCCCCGCCGCCCACGGCGCCCAGCCCGTCGAGGGTCGGGCAGCCCACTCCGGCCGTGAAGTTGCCGTCGGAGGCGCCGCCTACCGAGGCCGAAGCCAGCGGTCCCAGGCCCAGCCCCGCCGCGAGCTCCTGGGCCAGGGTGAAGAGGGCGGCCGACATGGAGGCTTCCAGGGGCGGGCGGTTGGGGCCGCCGAGGATCTCCAGGCGGGTGCCCGGCACCGCGGGCCGCAGCGCGTGCATGGCCGCGTCCACCCGGGCCTGTTCCGCCACCTCCGCCACCCGCACGTCCACGCCCACCGAGGCGGCGGCCGGCACCGTGTTGAAGGAGGTGCCGCCCGACAGCACCGTCGGCGTGACCGTGGTGGCCCCCGCGCCCATGGCGGCGACGGACAGGATCTGGTGGGCGAGCTCGATGCCCGCGTTGGCGCCCTTCTCCGGCTCGAGCCCGGCGTGCGCGGCCTTGCCGTGCACGTTGACGGTGTAGTTGGAGGTGCCCTTGCGGGCGGTCTTCAGCGCCCCGCCGTCGGCGCTGGCCTCCATGACGAAGGCGGCGGCCAGCCCGCGGGCGGTCTCCTGGATCAGGGCGGAGGAGGTGAGCGATCCGATCTCCTCGTCGCCGGTGATCAGCAGCGTGACGCCGTCGAGCGAGTCGAGCCCCGCCAGCGCGTGGAACGTCTGCACCAGCCCCGCCTTCATGTCGAACACCCCCGGCCCCCGCGCCACTCCGTCCACCACGGACCACGGGTGGGTGGCGAGGGTGCCGATCGGCCAGACGGTGTCGTGGTGGCCGAGCAGCAGGACCCTGGGCGTGCCGAACGACCAGCGCAGGTGCGTGACGCCGTCGATCTCCAGGAACTCCGGCGCCGTGCCGAGATGGCGGGCGCCCATCGCGGCCACCACCTTCGCACTGCGGGCCACGGCTTCCAGGTCGCTGGAGAAGGACTCGCACAGGACCAGCTCCTCCAGGTCTTCGACCATGCGGGCGGCCTGGTGGGAGATGTTGTCGGTCGCGCTCATGACGGTCGTCCCCCGGGAAGAGTCGTCGGCCTGCTGTTCGAGCCCGGCGCTGTCAGGACGCCAGGTCCCGCCGGTGGCGGGACGCCGGGGCCGGCCGGTGGCGGGGCGGCGGGGGCCGGGGGTGTCACGAGAGGAGCTCGCCGAAGAGGCGGTGCACGTTGCCGCCGATGATCTGCATGACGTCCTTCTCCGGCAGCCCGCGCGCGAGCAGGCCCTCCGTGACCATGGGCAGCCCGCGCGGCCCCTCCAGGCCCGGGACCGCCTGCTTCGGGTCAACCCCTCTGGTGTGCAGGTCCTCGCAGCAGGGCGGCGTGAGGTCGTCCATCACCTCGCGGATGAAGTCGGGGCCGAGGCCCACGTGGTCGATGCCGGCGACCGACACGATGTGCTCGATGTGGTCGAGCAGGCGGTCGAGCGTCATGTCCTCCTCGCGCTCGGCGAGGAACGGGGCGAAGAAGTTGACGCAGATGACGCCACCGGTGGCGGCGACGGCCCTGAGCTGGTCGTCGGTGAGGTTGCGGTGGTGGTCGCGGAGGGCGCGGGCGGAGGAGTGGGTGGCGATGACCGGTCTGGTGGCCAGCTCCAGGACGTGGGCGACCCCCGAGGCGCCGAGGTGGGAGACGTCGAAGACGATGCCAAGGCGCTCCATCTCCTGCACGGCCGCGACGCCGGCGGAGGTCAGGCCGCTGCCCGTCGCGTCCTCGCCGCTGCCGTCTGCCAGCGGCGTGCGGCCGAAGTGCGCGATGGACGCCACCCGGACGCCCAGCCGGTGCATGGTCGGGATCAGCTCGACGCTGGCGTCGAGGCCGGGCATGCTCTCCATCGCGAGCACGAGGGCGATCTTGCCGTCGTCGAGCGTCCGGTCGATGTCGGAGGCGTCGAGGCAGAGGCGTACGTGGTCGGGGTTGCCCTCCGCCAGCACGTGAGCGCACTCGATCATGCGCAGGGTCTGCCGCAGCGCGCCCTCGGGGAGATACTGGTCGTCGATGAAGACGGGCAGCACCTGCAGATCGACCCCGCCGTCGAGGAGCTGGGGCAGCCATCTCTCCCGGAAGAACGAGGCCCACTGGTGCGGCGGCCTGGCGGAGACCGCCATCAGCAGGTCGTTGTGAGTGTCGGCCACGACAGCGCGCTGGTGCAGGGGAAGCGTCATGGCAGGACGGTATCGCGAGGCTGGGACCTGCTCCAATGCGTCCCAGGTTCGATTTTTTGGATCATCTGTACGACCTGGGTTTGACGAACCGGCCGCCCGCCCAGACCCGCTGCCTACCTACGCGGGCCGGCAGCCCACCTGCGCGACCTGCCCACCTGCGCGACCCGCCCACCTGCGCGACCCGCCCACCTACGTGGGCCCGGCCGTCCGGTAAGCCGGTCGCGGCGGCCGGGCCGTGAGCCTGCGGTACAGCGTCGTCGTCCCAGGCCAGTTGTTCGTGACCCGCCCCGACGCGGTCTTGTACCAGCTCTGACACCCCGCCCCCCACACCATCCGCCCCATGGCCGCGTCGAGCTGCCTGCGCCACGCCGCCATCACCTCGTCCCGCACCTCGATGGGCCCGCTCCCGCCCAAGTACGGCAGGCAGTTCATCACATGCCCCACCTGGCACTCGATCATGAACACGATCGAGTTGTGCCCAAGGTTGGTGTTCGGCCCGTACAGCATGAACATGTTCGGGAACCCGGGCACCGAGATCCCCAGATAAGCCTCGGCCCCGCCCGCCCACCGCTCCGCCAGCGCCCGCCCCTCGCGCCCCACCACCTCCATCGGAACGAGGAACTCGGTGCTCTTGAAGCCGGTGGCGTACACGATCGTGTCCACCTCGTACGGCCCCTCGGTGGTCTCGATGCCCTTCGGCGTGACCCGTACGATCTTGTCGGTGACGAGCGACACGTCCGGCCTGGTCAGCGCCGGATAGAAGCTGCTGTCGATGACCACCCGCTTGCACCCGGGCGGGTAGTCGGGCGTCAGCCTGGCCCGCAGGCCGGGGTCGGGCACCTGGTCGCGCAGGTGCCGCAGCGCCCGCTGCTTGAGCAGCCCGGCGCTCCACCCCTGGGAGAGCGCGGGGTAGAGGGTGCCTTCCGCGTACCGGTAGATCCACTCGCGGTAGGCCCGCTGGAGCCCGGGGACGAAGTGGAAGGCGAGCCGCGTCACGGGGCCGAACGTGGCGTCGGGCTTCGGGATCACCCAGTTGGGTGTGCGCTGGAAGACGTACAGGTGCTCGGCGCGCTCCGCGACGCGGGGGATGAGCTGGGCCGCGGACGATCCGTTCCCGATCACGGCGACGCGCCGGCCGGTCAGGTCGTGCTCGTGGTTCCAGCGGGCGGAATGGAACGAGACCCCTTCGAACTCGGCCATGCCGGGAATGTCCGGCAGTCGGGGCCGGTTGAGCTGCCCCACCCCCATGACGAGCACGTCGAACGCCTCCGTGCCGCCAGGCGTGGTGACCTGCCATTTCGCGCCGTCGAAAACGGCCCGCCGCACCTCCGTACCGAAGCGGATCTTCTCCCTGACGTGGTATTTATCGGCGCAATGTTCGAGATATTCGAGAATTTCGGGCTGCTCGGGGTAGCGGCGGGTCCAGCTCGCATACTTCTCGAAGGAGTACGAGTACAGATGCGAGGGAATGTCGCACCCCGCCCCTGGATAGCTGTTGTCGCGCCAGGTGCCGCCGACATCCCCGGCCTTCTCGAAGACCGTGTACGAGCGAATCCCCGCCCGTTCGAGCTGGATCGCCATGCACAGCCCGCCGAAACCCGCTCCGACGATCGCGACGCTTGGTGCCATGCCGCCCTCCGAACGCAAGTCAGGATCCACTTACATTACGCCGAACCCCGTTCTGAAGACACCCCTCGCCGCGCCCGCCGCGAGGCGCCCCGCGGGCCGGTAGTCTGCGCAGGTGGCTGCTGTGACGTTGACTGACGTGATCGAGGTGCTCGAGGCGGCCTACCCGCCCGCCCGGGCCGAGTCGTGGGACGCGGTGGGGCTGGTGAGCGGCGACCCGGCCCAGCAGGTGCGCCGGGTGCTGTTCGCGGTCGACCCCGTCGCCGCCGTGGCCGAGGAGGCGCTCGACTGGGGCGCCGACCTGATCGTCACCCACCACCCCCTCTACCTGCGCGGCACCACCTCCGTGGCCACGACCACGCCCAAGGGCAGGCTCGTCCACACCCTGATCAAGAACGACATCGCCCTCTACACCGCCCACACCAACGCCGACGTCGCGAACCCGGGCGTTTCCGACGCCCTGGCCAGGGCCGTCGGGCTGGCCGGCGACCTGGTGCCGCTGCAGCCGTTCCCCGACGACCCGTGGCGCGGGCTGGGCCGCATCGGGGAGCTGCCGGAGAAGACGACGCTGGGGGAGTTCGCGCGGCAGGCGGCCGAAGGGCTGCCGCGCACGTCGTGGGGGATCCGCGTGGCGGGCGACCTGTCCCGCCCGGTCCTGCGCGTGGCCGTCAGCGGCGGCGCGGGCGACTCGCTCCTCGGTACGGCCGCCGCCGCGGGCGTCGACGTGTTCCTCACAGCGGACCTGCGGCATCATCCTGCCAGCGAGTTCGTGGAGTCGGGCGGGCCCGCGCTGATCGACGCCGCGCACTGGGCCACCGAGTGGCCGTGGCTCGACAGCGCGGCGTCCATCCTGCGCGAGAGTGGCGTTACCGTTGAAACACGTGTCTCCGCCACGGTCACCGATGCTTGGACAAGAGGATATTGATCATGAAAGCAGCCCCTGAAGCACAGAAGCGACTGCTCGACCTGGCAGAGCTCGACTCCGTGATTGACCGGCTGGCGCACCGCCGCCGCACCCTGCCCGAGCTGGCCGAGATCGACGAGCGCTCCAAGTCGTTCGCCAGGCTCGCCACCCAGGTGATCGAGGCCGAGACCGAGGCCGGCGACCTCGCCCGCGAGCAGACCAAGGCCGAGAACGACGTCGACGCCGTGCGCACCCGCGCCGACCGCGACCAGAAGCGGCTCGACTCCGGAGCCGTGACCTCGCCGCGCGACCTGGCGAGCCTGCAGTCCGAGATCGCCTCGCTGCACAGGCGGCAGGGCGACCTGGAGGAGGTCGTGCTGGAGATCATGGAGCGCAGGGAGGCCGCCGACACCAAGGTCACCGACCTGGCGGCCAAGCGCGACGAGGAGCGCGCCACGCTCTCCGCGGCGGAGGACCGCCGCGACGCCGCGCTGAACGAGATCGAGAAGGAGGCGGCCGAGGTGCAGGGCCGCCGCGCGGGCGTCGTCGGCGACATCCCCGCCGACCTGCTCAAGCTCTACGAGAAGCTCAGGGAGCAGTACGGCGTGGGCGCCGCCATGCTGCACGGTGGCCGGTGCCAGGGCTGCAAGGTGGCCCTGTCCATCGCCGAGATGAACCGCATCAAGGCCGCCCCCCACGACGAGGTGCTCCGGTGCGAGGAGTGCCGCCGCATCCTCGTACGCACCGCAGAGTCCGGCCTGTGACCTCGCCTGTGACCTCGCCTGTGACCTCGCCTGTGACCTCGCCTGTGACCTCGCCTGTGACCTCGTACGTCATCGAGGCCGACGGCGGCTCGCGCGGCAACCCGGGTCCGGCCGGGTACGGCGCGGTCGTCAAGGACGCCTCCGACGGCCAGGTGCTGGCGGAGGCGGCCGAGGCGATCGGCGTGGCGACCAACAACGTCGCCGAGTACCGCGGCCTGATCGCCGGCCTGCGGGCCGTGCTCGACCTGGGCGGCGACGGGGCACGGGTGGCCGTGCGGATGGACTCGAAGCTGGTCGTCGAGCAGATGGCGGGCCGCTGGAAGATCAAGAACGAGGGCCTGCGCCCGCTGGCGGCCGAGGCCGGCACCCTGGTCAGGCGGCTGCGAGTGACGGAGTGGACCTGGATCCCCCGCGAACGCAACTCCCACGCCGACCGCCTCGCCAACGAGGCCATGGACGCCGCCGCCAAGGGCCTGACCTGGAAGGCGGGCGGCACGACCGGCGGCGACACCCCGGCCCCCGGTACGCCCGCTCCCGGCGCTGCTGCTTCCGGCGCTGCCGCTCCCGCTGCCGGTTCCGGCGCGCGGGCCTCAGGGACCGGAGCCGCACGCCCCGCGCCGACCTCAGGCCGCCAGACGGACCTCCTCGACGCGGGCGACATCTCCGAACTGTCCGCCCCCACCGCCTCCGTGGCCACCGCCCAGGCCAGGTCCACGGGCACGGCCAAGGGCACCGGCTGGGCCCCGCCCACCCGCGTCGCCACCTCCCTGCTCCTCCTCAGGCACGGCGAGACCGAGCTGTCGCTCGAACGCAGGTTCTCCGGCCTGGGAGATGCCGAGCTCACCGCGAACGGCCTGGCCCAGGCCTCGGCGGCGGCCGCACGGCTGTCGCGCGACCCGTACCGGCTGGACGTGGTCGTCACCTCCCCGCTCAAGCGGGCCAGGCAGACCGCGCAGGCGGTCGCCGACCAGGCGGGCGTCGAGGTCGAGGTGCTCGAAGAGCTCAGGGAGGCGGATTTCGGCGACTGGGAGGGGCACACGTTCACGGAGGTCCAGCGCCGCTGGCCCGCCGAGCTGACCGCCTGGCTGGCGGACCCCGACATGGCCCCGCCGGGCGGCGAGAGCTTCGCCGAGACCGCCCGCCGCGTGGAGGCGGCCAGGGAGCGGCTGGTGGAGCGGTACGAGGGCAGGACGGTCCTGGCCGTCTCGCACGTCACGCCGATCAAGCTGCTCCTCAGAGACGCCCTGCTGGCGCCGCTGCAGGCCCTGTACCGCATGCATCTCGACCTGGCGTGCCTGTCGCTGATCGAGTACTACGCCGACGGCCCGGCCGTCGTGAAGTCGTTCAACGACACCTCGCACCTGCGCTGAGCGGAGCCGTGCCGGGCGCCACCAGAGACACACCCGGCACGACCGCCGCGTCGCCACCGCCCCCCTCAGGCGATGACCCCGCCATTCCAGCGAATCGATCTTGTCGTTGAGTTGGGAACGGCTTGAGATTTGATACAGTCCACCAGACGAGTCGGCCGGGCGACCGCGTCGGGCCTCATCAGGCCCGCCGAGGAAGGTCCGGGCTCCACAGGGCAGGGTGGTCGGTAACGCCGACCCGGGGTGACCCGCGGGACAGTGCCACAGAAAGCAGACCGCCTCCCGGCCTGGCCGGGGGGTAAGGGTGAAAGGGTGGTGTAAGAGACCACCAGCGCCCACGGTGACGTGGGCGGCTAGGTAAACCCCACCCGGAGCAAGGTCAAGAAGGGACGCTCCCAGGAGCGTTCCGCGCGCGACGTTCGAGGGCTGCCCGCCCGAGCCGCGCGGGTAGACCGCTCGAGGCCGCCGGCAACGGCGGTCCTAGATGGATGGTCGCCCCTTCGTACGAAGGACAGAACCCGGCCTACAGGCCGACTCGTCACCCCATCACCTTTCGGGGCGAGGCCGCTGAGCGCTGGTGTGTCCAGTCGCCGGCCGGCCGATCGATGTTGGCATCAACGCGGAACTTTCCCTGGCAGAAGACCTTTCCGGAAGTGCTGCCGACGCGGCCGTGATCTTCCCGTTCGCCGAGGCAGGGCTAGGGCTTTCTGTGGCTGAGGCCGACGATGGTGAGCGCCAGCCCGGCCACCGCCACGAAGGAGGCTCCGGCCGCTGCTCCGGCGGCCATCAGCTCGGCCTTGGTGTCCACGAGAACCAGGATCGCCACGAACAAGGCCACGATGGCCGCTACGCCGAGGGCGAGCGTCACATGCCAGCGACTGTCCATCCCGCCTACCTCCGTTGGGGAGCACGCCGTTTCGAGTGACGTGTCTGCGAAGCTTGCTCGACCCGCGCAACGGATGTGAGGGCGAGCGGGTGTGAATAACGTCCGCTTGCTACTGACCGGTACGCCGTCAGTTTACGGCCCCTGACCAGGGCGATCGAGGTTATTGACGTTCGAGCCAGCGTGTCTTGGCAAATGCTGCCTCACCGGTGCCGGGAAGGGGCCGCCGCACCGGGAGAATCGTCGCTTGCGCCTCTCGGATGGTTACGGGCAGTGTATCGGTATGGACGCCCTGGCCTTGGCGGGCATCGTGGTCGGGATCTGCATCGGCGTGCCCCAGATCTATCTCGCGCGCAAACAGCTTCACTTAGCCCGGGAACAGTTCCGCCTGGTCGAGGACGAGCGCCGCGCGCGTGACGCGCAGAAGACCGAGCAGGAGGGGCAGCGGGAGACGGCGCCGCCACCGCCGGGGCCCGTGCCCACGCCGGCCGAACCGCAGAGCGGGCCCGTCAGCCAGGATCCGCCTCCTCCGCGGCCCGCGGTGACCGCCGCCGCGGAACCCGGGAACGCCGCGCCCTACGCCGCCCTCGGCGCGCAGGTGATAACGACCTTCACCCTGGTGAGGTGCGTCTTCGACCTCGAGGGTTACATGAATTCGTGGCCGACGACTCCGCGTGAGGAGTGGTCGAGCACCCTGTGGGGGACGATCGGCCTGCAACTCATCGTGAGCGTCGTGGCGGGCGTCTCGGCGTTCAAATGGTTCGAGATCAGGCAGCGGGCCTTCTGGGACCGCGGACGCGAGCTGCTGTATCTGCTGATCGCCGTGATCGGCCCGCTGCTGAGCCTGGCCGTCGTGATCGTTCGCCGCGACGTGTTGTTCTAGCCCGGTTTCCTGGCGTACCCCAGAACGTGCGTCAACCGCGGAGCCCCCGGCTGCGGCGCGAAGCCGAACCGCTCAGCCTCCACCACCTCGAACCCCGCCCGCCTGATCGCCCCCAGCGTGTCCCGGTTCGGCCGGCAGTCGCCCGCGAACCGCCGCCACAACGGCGTCACGACGTCCGCCAGCAGGCCGAACGCCGGGTTGGCCGGCCGTACGTGCTCGTAGAACCGCAGTTGCCCGCCGGGCCTGAGCACCCGGACGGCCTCCGCCAGGGCCCGCGGCTGCGACGGCACCGAGCACAGCACCAGCGACATCACCACGACGTCGAACGTGCCGTCGTCGGCGGGCAGCTCCTCGGCATGCCCGGGCACGACCGACACCGGCACCGGCGCCGACTGCGCCTGCGTCGCGGCGAGCCGGCGCAGGGTGTCCTCCGGCTCCACGGCCACGACCCGCGTGACAGCCGGCGGGTAGTGGGCGAAGTTGCGGCCGTTGCCGGCCCCGACCTCGATCACCCTCCCCTCGGCCCCGGCCAGCAGCCTGCGCCGGTGCTCGTACGCGCCCCGCCGGTCCACGAGCTCGGCCACCCGCGCGTACGCCTGGGCGAACCGCGGATGCTGAAAATCGGCCTGTCGCGCCATCGAATCCCCTCAGAACGGCTTCTTCCAGCATGCCTCGCCGCGATCATTTCTTCGCGGCCTTGCCGATGGCCTTGGCGACCAGCTTGCTCACGTGCTCGACCGCCTTGGTCCCCGCGCCCAGCGAGCGGTGGCGTCGCGAGATCACGGCGATCAGGTACGTACGCCCCCGCTCCCGTACGCGGCCGATGCTGTTGACCGTCCACCGGCCACCGTCACGTTGCCGCGGCAGCCAGCCGTTCTTGACCTCCGCGCGCCCGCCTGCCGCGCTCACGCCCCACGACTGCTCCGGCGTCACGTCCGCCATCAGCTCCAGCACGTAGCGGCGGTGCTTGGGCGACAGCGGGCTCTTGACCGACACCAGCGCGTTCAGCAGCCGCACCTGGTCGGTGGCGCTCGTCGTGGTGGACCCCCACGCGCCGCCGGGGCCCGGACGCGTGTCCCGCAGCCCGAGCCTCCTGTTGGCCGCGGCCAGGCCCGAGGCGCCGCCGATCGCCGCCCAGAGCCGGGACGCCGCGTCGTTGTCGCTGATCTTGATCGCCTGTGCGGCCGCCCGCTTCTCCCAGCCCGTCAGCCCGCGGCGCTCCCGCTGGGCCCGTAGCAGCAGGGCCGCCACGATGTTGACCTTGACGATGCTGGCCGTGGCCGTTCTGAGGCTGCGGTTGTAGGTGTAGGACAGTCCGGACGAGAGTTCGCGCACCTGCACGGAGAGGTCGCCCGGGAGGTCGTCGAGGTAGCGGTCGAGTGAACGGGTCAGGCCCTTCCTGTACGAGGGGCGCCGCTTCTGCGCGGGCTCCTTCACCGGCGCCGGCTCCGGTGCGGACGCGATGGCGACGGGGGAGAAGGGGATCGGCATGGGGGCGGGCGTGGGCTGGTGGACGCCGCTCGACGCGAGGAGGGTCAGTGGCACGAGCGCACCGGCTAGAGCGACCCGTCGGCATCGCCGCGCCCCGGGCTTGGGCTCGGGCTGTGAGTACGGCGGCACGCCGTCCTACCCGCGACCAGGGAGGGATGGGGATATATCGCGCGATGCCATGACATGCATGGCAGGCAGCATTGCTGTACCGATGTTTCCACGGTGTTAGCCGGGGCTGGAGGGCAGGAAGGGCGTATCCGTGGGGTGACGGGTCCGTGGGAGCCGGGGCCGGCGGCCGGAGGGCACGCTAGATTCTTCGCCAGGTGGGATATCGGTCGGGGCCGGGTGGCATGAGGGGGAGCGATGGGCGCTGAGCTGGCCACGCTGGTCGGTGAGCTGTCGCCGTACGTGACGGCCGCCGTCGGGGCGTACGGGGCCGCCGTGCTGGTACGGGCGCGGGAGGAGGCGGCCGACGTCACCGTGGCGTGGGGACGGCGCATGCTCCAGCGGATCTTCGGCGTGCGGTCGGAGGGGGACGAGCTTCCGGAGGCGGTCGTCGAGCTGGCGCAGGCTCCGGACGATCCCGATCTGCAGGCGGCGTTGCGGGTGCAGATCCGCAGGCTGCTGGCGGCGGACGAGGAGCTGGTGGCCCAGCTGCGTGCCATGGTGGCCGAGGCGCGGGCCGGGACGGGCGGCACGGTGACCGTGACCGCGTCCGGCGAGCGGTCGGTGGCGATCGGACGCGACAACAGCGGCACGATCATCACGGGCGATCACTCGTCCGGCTTCAACCGCTGAGCACCCGACGAACGACACGCCGGATCCGCGCGGTTCGGGCGGGCACGCGGCGGGCGTCGGACGGCGGGCGTCGGACGGTGGCGCGGCGGTCGTTGGTCAGGCACGCAGCGGCGTTGACGGCCATTCAGGCAGTACTGACGGCCATTCAGGCAGTACTGACGGGTCTGCAGGCAGTGCTGTGCTGGCGGCCAGGCAGACAGTGCTGGCGTTCAGGCAGACAGTGCTGGCGTTCAGGCAGACGGTGCGGGCGGCTCAGGGCAAGAAGGTGCGGGCGGTGCGGCCATGTGGGCGGTGCTCGGCCCCGGCCGTCCCGGGACGCTCCGCTGTCTGTAGTGTGCCGAAATGACAAGAAGCGAGCGAATCGCGGACCAGCTGGACCGGCACTGGCACAAGAACCTGCGGCCGCGGCTGGACGGTCTTGCCGATGAGGAGTACTTCTGGGAGCCGGTGCGTGGCTGCTGGAGCATCCGCCCACGTGGCACGTCGGCCGCGCCGATGCCGGTAGGTTCGGGGGAATGGGCGATGGACTTCGCGTCCCCCGACCCGGTGCCGGCGCCGGTGACCACGATTGCCTGGCGGCTCGCCCACATCATCGTCTCGTGCCTGGGCTATCGGGTCGGATGGCACTTCGGCGGCCAGGACGTGGACTCCCAGACCTTCGCCTACGCGGGGACCGCTGACGAGGCGCTGAAACAGCTCGATCAGATGTACGGGAGATGGAACGCGGGGGTCCGCGAACTCTCGGACGCCGACCTGGAGAATCCGCCCGCGGTGGGTCCCGAGCGGTTTCCCATGGAGGGCATCGTCCTGCACGTCAACAGGGAGCTGATCCATCACGGCGCCGAGATTTCCCTGCTGCGCGACCTCTACCGCTGGCAGGACGGAGCCGTACCGCGCCGCATCTGACCTTCAGCTGCTTCAAGAGGGCACGGCTTCATCGGATGAGGGGCGGAGGCGATCCGTTCCGCCGTCGAGCCATCATCGGCGGCCCCGTCCAGAGGGCATGGCTCGCCGGCGGGCACCTCCGCCCCTCCGGCCCCTGGGAGTGAGGACCGGCGTCGCGAGGAGCGCCATGGGCAGGTGGAGAACCTCGCGGGCACAGCGACCCTAACCCCGCCCACGCCACCCGTTCTGCGGAGGATTACGCAGAACGCGCATCCCAGGCCGCGAGGATGGCCGCCTCCTTCTCCGCGTCCATGCCGTGCCGGTTGGTCTTGCCGTAGGTGCGCTTGTCCTCCGGGATCTCGCGCAGCCACGCCCACGTGTCGTGCACCGTCTCCGCCACCGGCCGGGTACGCAGCCCCGCCGCCTCCGCCTTGGCCGTGGGGACGCTCCAGAAGTGGTCCCTGATCTCCGACGGCGGGCTCCACAGGGGCAGCTCCACGAACGCCCCCGCCTCCCGCTCCACCAGGAACGCGTCGTCCACCCACACCAGCTCCGCGCCGGACCCCGTGGCCGACACGCAGGCGGCCAGCCAGGAGCCGTACGTCGTCTCGCCCGCCGGACCCGTCACCAGGAAGTCACCGGAGGCGCCGCGCGCGGCCTGGTCGAGGGTGAAGGAAGCCACGTCGCGCGCGTCCACGAGCTGCAGGGGAGCGGACGGGTCGCCGGGCGCCAGCACCCTGCCGCCGCGGGAGATCCTGGTCAGCCACCACGGCAGCCTGGCCACGTCCTCGTGGGGCCCGAGGATCACGCCGGGCCGCACGATCAGCGCGGAGCCGTCGAACCCCTGCTCGACCGCCCGCTCGCAGCCCGCCTTGAGCACCCCGTAGTCGCCGTCGTCCGGCCCCGCGTCCGGCGCGCACGCCCAGCCCGGAGCCTCCTCCACGGCCGGCTTGGCGGGGAAGCCGTCGACCGCCGAGACGCTGGACACGAACGCGTACGTGGCCGCCCGCCCCGACAGCATCCGCACCGACTCGCCCACCACGCGCGGCACGTAACCGCTGGTGTCGACCACGACGTCCCACGAGCGGCCCTCGGCCAGCCGCGCCAGGTCCGCGGGCGCCTCCCGGTCGCCGCGCACCGCCTCGACGCCGGGCACGTCGGCCCCGCTGCGCCCCCTGTTGAACGTCGTCACCTCATGCCCCTGGGCCAGCGCCGTCTCGACGACGGCGCGACCCAGGAACCCCGACCCACCCATGACCAGAACCTTCATGGGCTCAATCCTCGCTCGTCACCATCCGCCGATCGAACGTCTTCACGGAGAGCGTAGGACGCAGCGGCGGCACCATGTGCACCCTGGCCGAGCCGATGTCGAAGAACAGCCCGACCAGCTCCAGCTTGCCCGCCCGCACCTGCTCGTCGACCTTCCTGTACGTGCGCAGGTTCTCCAGCTGCTGCTGCACGTTGACCCGGCACAGCACGTCCAGCGCCCCGCCGTGCAGCCGGTCGCCCTCGGTCTCGATGAACGTGGCCAGGCTGTGGTCCCCGTGCCGCAGCCACCTGCGCAGCCCGGGCAGGCTGCCCGCCTGCACCCCGCCGCTCAGCACCCCGGCCATCGCGCCGCAGCCCGAGTGCCCGCACACCGTGATCGTGTGCACGCCCAGCACCTGCGTGGCGTACTCGATCGCCGCCACCACCGAGTCGTCGTGCGGCTCGGAGCCCTTGCGCGGCACCAGGTTGCCGATGTTGCGCACGGTGAACAGGTCGCCGGGCCCGCTCGCCGTGATCAGGCTGGGCACGATGCGGGAGTCGGCGCACGTGATGAACAGGTGCGACGGCTGCTGCTTGCGGGCCAGCTCGGTGAAGATGGGCCTGACGAGCGGGGCCGTGTGCCGGTGGTACTCGCGCGCCCCCGCCGTGAGGAGGCACTCCGGCGCGCCGTCGTGCGACACGGTGACCGGCTCCACCTCCCGGCGCCGGTGCGCCCACGGCAGCCACCAGCGGTCCGGCGCCTTCGGCGGCGACTTGGCCGGGAACGTGCGCGCCCCGCTGGCCGCCAGCGCGTACCACTCGTCGTGCAGCTCGTCGATGACCACCGTGCCGCCCATCCGCTCGTGGTCCAGCCGCCACGAGTGGATGGCCTCGAAGGCGCCGTTGTCCATGAAGTCGATGTTCAGGTCGAGGTCCACGACGGTGGCGGCGGGGATCGTACGGAGCTCGTGCGTCAGCCGCGGCACCCCCAGGAACGTCAGCGACCCCGAGATCGTCACGTGCAGCCGGCCGTCGCGGTCCTCCCGCTTGAGCACCGTCACCCAGGTCAGGCGGCGCAGCGCCATCAGCGCGGCCAGCGCCAGCCCCGCCAGCACCCCCTCGGCCAGCCCGAGCAGGATCACGGCGGCCATCGTCACCACGTACACCGGCACCTCGCCGTGCCCGTGCACCTTCCTGATGTGGCCCAGGTTCACCATCTGCACGCCGATCAGCACCAGCAGCGCGGCCAGCGCCTCCAGCGGGATCAGCGTGATCGTCCAGCCGAACCCCAGGGCGAACACCAGCACCCACACCCCGTGCAGGATCGTCGACCAGCGGCTGCGGGCGCCCGCCTGTGCGTTCGCGGTGCTGCGCACGATCACCCCGGCGACGGGCAGGCCGCCGAGCGCGCCGGTGACCATGTTGGCCACGCCCTGGCCGGTGAGCTCCTGGTCGAGGTCCGCCCGGCGCCCGCCGTGCATCCCGTCGACCGCCACCGAGCACAGCAGCGACTCGCAGCCGGCCAGCAGCGCCACCAGCAGCACCGAGGAGACCACCAGGTGCCAGTCGCCCTGCGGCAGCACCGGGAAGGCCCACTCGGTGAGGCTGTCGGACAGGTCCACCCGCGTCACGTCCCAGCCGAACGCCCACGCCGTCACCGCCGCCGCGGCCAGCGCCGGCAGCGGCGCGGGCACCACCTTGAGCCGTTTGGGGAGCCGCGTCCACAACGCCAGGACGGTGATGGTGAGGATGCCGACGGCCACCTTGTGCCCGTGGAGGTCGGCGATCTGGCCGGGCAGCTCCAGCACGTTGGCGATGGCCGACTTCTGCGAGCTGCCGCCCAGCACCACGTGGAGCTGGGAGAGGGCGATGATGATGCCGACGGCCGCCAGCATGCCGTGGATCACGGCCGGCGAGACCGCCAGCGCCGCCCTGGCCGCCTTGAACACCCCCAGCACGAGCTGTACGGCCCCGGCCAGCAGGGTGATCATGCAGGTGGCCCGCCAGCCGTACGTGTGCACGAGGTCCACGACCACCAGGGACAGACCTGCGGCGGGGCCGCTCACCTGGACGGCCGAGCCGCCCAGCGCGCCGGCCACGATGCCGCCCACCACGGCGGCGATCAACCCGGCTGCCAGCGGCGCTCCGGAGGCCATCGCGATGCCCAGGGAGAGGGGCACCGCGACGAGAAAGACCACGAGCGAGGCTGGCACATCATGCCGGAGGGTGCTCATCCAGCTACTCTGCGTGTCGCGGAACATGGAGCAAACCCTATTGCTCCGACGTCCTGCTTTAAGGGGGCGTCGCGCTGGTTTTACGGATTAATGGGGGCTGAAGATCACCGGTAGTAGTCGTGCGGATGGTCCTGCTGCTCCGGGCCGCGCCGGTGGTTGCCCCGGCCGTTGCCGCGCGACTGCGAAGGCTGGGCCCCGTGTGCCGACGCCGACGGAGGCTCGGGCCAGGCCGCCGCGGGGCTGGTCGTGATGTCGCCGGTCTCGTACGCGCCCGCGGCGAACGGGGAGGCCGGAGGCACCGGCGGCGTGGGAGCCGACAGCACGTCGTAGTTGGAGACGGCCCGTCCGGGCACGGTCGGCGTGCCGGAGGCGGGGGAGGGGCCGGTGAGCGGATCGGAGTCGTCGGCCACGGCCCAGCCGGAGCGCACCTCGTACGAGGCGGGGTAGGACGAGCGGGCGGCGGGCTGCTCGAACGCCGGCCACGAACTCGCCCCGCCGTAGGGGGCGGAGGGAGCGGGGGCCGGGTCGTCGAGGATGTCGGGCGAGGCCGCCCAGGAGCCTGACGTGGTGCCCGCGGGCTGCTGGGTCCAGGTGGTCTCGAGCGGGTCGGCCGCGCCGCCGCCGTACGCGGGGAACGGGTCGCTCGTCGGCGCGCCGTGGATGGGTGCCGGAGGGGCGGGGAAGCTGCCGCTGGAGGTCGGGCTCACCGCGGGGAACGAGCCGCTGCCGTTCGCTGCGGCCGGATAGACGCTGTTGGAGGAGACGGAGTTGGAGGAGACGGAGTTGGAGGAGACCGGGGCGGGCCTGGGGGAGGAGGACGGCTCGGGGCGCGTGGGGGCGGGCACCGGCTGGGCTCCCGCACCGAGGATGCTCATCACGTCGGCCGTCGGCGCCGCGAACGTCACGGTGCGCTGGTCGGCCAGCTCGGCCTGGCTGGGGGTGCTGCGCTTCGCAGGCTCGACCAGGTCGGCGAGATTGGCCGAGGCGGCGGCGGGCTGGCGCTGGGGGAGGGGGGCCTGAACGGTGGCCGCGTTGGGGTCGACGCCGGCGGAGGCGGCGGCGGGCCGCGGCTTGGCGGCGCGCTCGGAACGTTTGGCGGGACGCCCGGCGGGGCGCTCGGCTTCGGCGGCGGGACGCTCGACCGGGCGGGAGGCGCCCTTCCTGGCGGCCACGGTGCCCCCGGCGCCGAACTCGCCCTCCTCCGCATCGCTGCGGATGTTCGCCCAGAACTCCTCGTCATCGTCGTCGTTGGTGGGGTTGCCCCACTCGTCGACGCCACGCCGGCCACGCTGACCGGTACGCACCGGTTTGGGCTTGACCTCGTCAATAGGACTGAAGTCCGGGCTGAAATTGGCCATCCGCGGCTCGTGCGCCGCGAACTGGTCCGTCGAACGAGTCTGTGTCTGCTCCTCCTTCTCGGCCATCTCCTTCAGCCGTTCCGGAGGGAGCGAGCTCTCCCTGCGGTTCATCGAGCGCATGCCCAGTGCCACGACGACGAGCACGAGGAGCACGACAGCGACCAAGCTCACTACGACCGCGATCATTGCACCACCCTCAAAGCCATGGCCTCCCTCTGGCACCGATGAGATCGCGCGGCCATCGACGCGATCTGCCCCCTTTGATCACCAGTGCCTAACAATTGGATCTGATTGTGTCGGACCACTATGAGAGTTGTCACACCCTACGCGAATAATTGGTACACCGGCACTACCTGCCGTGTTCGGCCTCTCACTGGATGTTCACCGCCGTGAGACGGCCGCGGGCGATGGTCTGCTCCGCGATCTTCTTCAGGACCGCGGGCAGCGGGGAGCCCGCCGCGAGACCCACCTTGCCGCTCAGCGTGTACACCGTGAACCGGTAGCTGGCTTCCTTCTCACAGGGAGGCTCGTAACCCACCCTGCCGCTGGTCACCCTCGCCTGCCCCGTCCCTCCTGGTGGGTCGGCGGCGGCGTTGGGCCCCAGCTCGGTCGTGGTCGCCGGGATGTCGTAGAGCACCCAGTGCACCGCGGACCTCGCGGGCGTGTGGCTGTCGACCACGATGGCGATCGACTTGGCCCCCTGCAGCGGCTGGCTGGACCAGCGCAGCGGCGGGCTGCCCTGGTCGCTCCCGCAGGAGTATTCGCTGGGTAGTGGCTTGCCCTCACGCAGCTCGGGACTCGTGACGTTCATCTCGGCGATGTCCTGAGCCTGGGATCTGCCGATGAAGCTCAGGCTGCTGCAACCCGACAGGGACAACGCGACAGCCGCCGCCGTCACACTGACGGCGAAGCGTCGCATGCGCGATGCCGCGTTACACAGCCCCATGCCGGACGATGCTACGCGGCTCTCGGCGGTGCGCAGACCGTTTCCCGATGGTCGGTGGTCGGTAAAGGATCCGAAAAGCCCGGGAATGAGGGCATTCGCGTAGTGAGGTTGGCCACAACGGCGCTCGCCCGCGCGCTGCCGGCGCCCGGATCCGCCCCCACCGGCGCAACCTCTCTCGCCTGCTGCTATGCGCCGGCGCGAGGCGGGCGGGGCGCCGGGCGGTCACCCCGACGAAACGGACATAGGTTTCGGACCGGCGGTGTCGCAAAAACCAGGTGCGCCAGATCGGGGCTTCGAGTAGACGAGAGGCCGCGCGGGGCCTGGATGCGGACGGCGGCTGCCACGTTGCGTGAGGCGCTCGCGCAGTGGTGCGGTCACGACGCGCTGCCGGGCCTGGCTGGCACGTACGTGGCGCCGCCGACGTGGCCAAGCTCGACAGCCTGCGGCCGGCCGCCACCGAGCATGGCACCGAGGCCGAGCCGGGAGTCGGCAGACACGCCGGGGCGACCGGCGGATCTTTGCCTCGACGCCCGCGGATCTTCGCCCGCCGCGCCGGGACGGCTCGCGGATCTTCGGGCGCCCCGCCGGACGGCCCGCCGATCTCCGGCCGCTCAGCCGATCTCCGGCCGCCCCGCCGGGCGTAAATCCGCATCCGGCCGGTCCTTTCCCGGCCCGCTGACAGATCGCCTGCCGGGTTCGCGCCATAAGCTGGCCTTGTGACGTCAATGGGCGCTCTGCGTGATCCGGCGAACCGCGTCTCGCCCAAAGCCATCCGGATGTGGCTGCTGGAGTCGCTGGTCGCTTTCGTGTTCTTCCTGGGAGGCTCGCTGCTCGTGTCGCGGTGGGTCGACGGGAGCGACTGGTCGTGGGTGCCACGGTGGCTCGCCGAGGACGCCTGGCTGCTGCCCGCCGGGGTCGTGGCGGTGACGCTGCCGTTCCTGGTGGCCGAGCCGTTCGTACGGTACTTCGTACATCGCTGGGAGCTGTCTGGGGACGTCGTCTACGCCAGGTCGGGGTTCCTGACCAGGGAGTGGGTGTTCGTGCCTGTGAGCCGCATCCAGACCGTCGACAAGGGGCAGGGATGGTTCGAGCGGATGCTCGGTCTGGCCACCCTCGACATCCGCACGGCCTCGCACGCGGGGTCCTCGACGATCAAGGGGCTCGACTACCGGGTGGCGGCGGAACTGGCTGAGCGGCTCGCGCGGCGGGCGGAAGAGCTCAGGGACGACGCCACATGACCGAACCCCGCCCCGGCGACCCCGCCCCTGGCCCTCCGGACGGCGGCTGGGCCCCGCCCACGCCCCCTCCCCCGGCCGGTGGCGAGCCCCCGGCCGGACCCGCATCCCCCGTCCAGGGGGCACCGCCGCCGGGGCCTGGCGGGCCGTATCCCGGGCCTGGGGGGCCGTTTCCCTGGCCGCCGCCCGCGGGGCGGGCGCCTCAGCGGCTCAGCCCCAAGGTGCTGCTCATCGACCCCGTGCGGATGCTGCCCTCCCTTCTCCTCCCCCTGGTCGGGGTCCTGTTCGTGGGCGGCTTCTCGGCCAGGTCGTACGCCTACGCGGCCGTGGGCGTCCTGGCCGCCGTCGTGTTCGCGACCGTCAGATGGGCCACCTTCACGTACGAGATCGTCGGCGACCGCCTGGAGACCAAGCGCTCGCTGATCAGCCGCTCCGTCCGGACCATCCCGCTGGAACGCATCCGCGGCGTCGACGTCTCCAACCCGCCCATGCACCGGCTGCTCGGCCTGACCATCCTCAAGATCGACACAGGGGCGAGCGGCGACGAGGAGGAGGCCAAGCTCGCCGGCGTCTCCCTGAACGAGGCCGAACGCCTCAAGGCGCTCCTCCTGCGCCGCACCGCCGAACCCGCCGAAGACGCGCACACCCCTCACACCACCACCGACCGGCCCATCATCGGCGTGCCGCGCAAATGGCTCCTGTACGGGCCGCTGTCCGGCGCGTACCTGCTCACCCCCTTCGCCTTCGTCGGCGGCGCGATCGGGCTGGCCTTCCAATGGGGGGACGACCTGGGGCTCAGCCAGGACGACGCCCTCAGCGCGGGGGAGTGGCTCTGGGGTCACCCCTACCTCCTGGTCGGCGTGGCGGTGCTGCTCGTGCTGGCGATGCCGTTCGCGGGCGGGCTGATGTACGCGGTGTTCAACTGGGACTTCGTGCTCAAGCGCCGCGACGGCTACCTGGTGGCCGAGCGCGGGCTGATCAACCGGCGCAGCGTGTCGCTGGAGTCGAAGCGGGTGCGCGGCTACGAGATCGTGGACGGCCTGGTCGAACGCTGGGCCGGGGTCGTACGCGTCTGGGCCATCGTGACAGGGCTCGGCGACTCGGAGACGCGCGGGCAACTCCTGCCCGACGTGCCGCGGACGGTCGCGTTCCAGGTGACCGGCGACGCGATCGGCCCCTACGACGCACCCCTCCGCCCCCATCCGCCCGTGGCCCGCAGACGCCGCCTGTTCCGGGCCGTCTTCCCCTGGCTGGTGCTGGCCGCCGCGAGCGCCGCCGGCCTCTGGGCCACCGGGAGCGCCTTCTGGTGGGTCCTGCTGGTGCTGGCGCTGCTCCTGGCGGGCGGCGGGGTGCCGCTCGGGCTCGACAGGTACGCCTCGCTGGGGCACGGCTACGACGGGGGACGCCTGGCGGTGCGGTCCGGGTCGCTGCGGCGGGCCCAGGCCGTGGTCGAACGCCGGGCCGTGGTGGGGTGGCGGCTGCGGCAGACCTGGTTCCAGCGGCAGTCGGGGGTGCTCACGCTGATCGCCGGGGTCGGGGCGGGCAAGGGGGGTTATTCGGCGATCGACGTCGCCGAGGCGCAGGGGGTGGAGTTCGCCGCGGAGGTGACGCCCGAGTGGCTGGCGCCGTTCCTGGAGCGCGGCGAGCCTTGACGGGTCTGGCCGGCTGCAACGGACTCTGACCGGGCCGGTCGCCGGAGAGACCACGGAGGGGTTTTCTGGCGTGCGCTGCCGGTGGGTGCCCGGGGGGTTACGGCCTGCTCAGCGGTGTCGTCTCCGGTGGTCAGTCCTGGCGGCGGGCGCCGAACATGATCTCGTCCCAGGTCGGCACGGACGCGCGGCGGCCCCTCGAACCCTTGCGCGCCTGACGCGCGGCCGGGGCGGGCGGCGGGGACGGCACCGGCACCGGCGGCTCCTCCTTGCCCTCGTCCTTGCCCGCCCGCGCCGCCGGCACCGCCGCAGCAGCGGGCTTCGGCTTGGGCTGGGGTGCGGGAGGCTTGCTCTCCTGAACGGGCTCCGGCTGCGTCGCCTTCTTCCCGGGCACGGGTGCGGCCGGCTTCTCGGCGGCCGGTGCGGGCTCGGGGACGGCGGCCTGCTCGGGCTCGGCGGCCTGCTCGGGCTCAGGGGCCTTCTCGGGCTCAGGGGCCTTCGCGGGAACGACCGGCTCCGGCTCGGCCGCCGCCTGCTCGGTGACGGTCACGGCTGCCTGCTCGGCTGCGGGTTCCCGGGGCGCCGCCTGCTCGGCTGCGGGCTCCTCGGTCGCGGTCGCTGCAGGCTCGGACGCGGTGGTCTGACCCGCGACGCTCTGGGCCGTGGTGTCCTGGGTCGTGGTGTCCTGGGTCGTGGTGCTCGGGGACGCCGTGTCCTGTGACGCGGTGTCCTGTGACGCGGTGTCCTGGGCTGTGGTGGCCTGTGACGTGGTGGCGTCACCGCTTGCGATGGGTTCCGCCTTCTCGACGGGTTCCGCCTTCGCGGCCGGTGCGGCGCTTGCGGCTGGTGCGGCGCTCGAGGCCGGCTCGGCCTTGGGTGTCCCGGCCTCCGCAGCGGAAGTCTCCGCAGCGGGAGCCTCCGCCACCTGCGGCCGGCTCGAAGTGGCGGTCGCTGCCTGAGGCTGGGCCGGGGCGGCGGCTGCCGCTTCGGGCTCCGCGACGGCTGCCGACTCCTTTGTTGTTTCCGTGCCCGCGGCGGTCGCTTCCGTGTCTGCGGCGGTCACGGCTGTGCCGGCGACTGCGGGGGTCGCCTCGGCGGGCGGCGGAGGTGTCGTGACCTGCGACGCGGTGACCTGGGCGTCCGTGGTGCTCGACGCGGCCGGGCTCTGTGCGGTGGCCGGGCTCTGTGCGGTGGCCGCGGCCTCAGACGCGACGGCAGGTTCTGCGACGGCAGGCGTGTTGAGGTCGGTGACCGGCGCGCCGGACTCCTCCGCGCCGGACTCCTCCGCGCCGGACTCCTCCGCGCCGGACTCCTCCGCGCCGGACTTCTCCGCGCCGGACTCCTCCGCGCCGGTGGTGGACACCTCGGTGGAAGCCGCCGCGCTCGCGGCAGCCACCGCCTCGACCTGCGGCGCTTCCGCCACGGTGTGCGGAGCCTCCGGCCTGGCCGGAGCCGTCGGCGCCGGGGGCGTCCGAGGCTCGGCGGCGGACCCCGACATGGGGTGGGTCTGCGCGGCTACCGGCCCGGTGTGGGAGGTGGGCTCGGCGGCGGGTGCTGCCGTGGCGCTGGCCTGCGCGGTGGGCTCGGTGGCGGGCGCTGCTGTGGGGCCGGGCTGAGCGGGGGGTGGGGTGATCGGCCTGGCTGGGGAGGCGGGCTCCTCGGCCAGGGGTTGCGGCGCCGGGCGGGAGGGGGGTGGGGTGGCGGGGGCGTAGATGGAGTCGTGGTCCGGCCGTCCCGATCCGAAGTCGGGCAGCCATGGCGAAGACCCGCCGCGGCGGGACGTGGTGTCGCCGGGGCGGGCGTAGCCGGTTTCGCGGGCGGGCGGCTCGGGCCGGAAGGGCTCGCGTGACGGCGGTTCTTCTCTGGCCGGCGGGTCGAAGGGCGCCTCGCGGGAGGGCGGGTAGGCCGTCTCGGAAGAGGTGTAGGGCTCGGGCTCGCCGCGCACCACCGAGGGGAACGGCAGCGGGTCGGACGCCAGCGGCGGCACCGGCTGCAGCTTGGCCACGCGCGGCGCGAACGGCGTCACCGTGGTGTCCTCCACCACGGCGGGCTCGGGGTCGAAGTCGGCGGCCGAAAGGCGCATGGCCTCGTCGTCGTGCGGGGTGACGTGCCGCTTACGCGGGTCGAAGAGCCACTCGGCGTGGCGCGTGTGACCGTTCCAGACGTAGCCGAGCTTGACCCGCCACAGGCCGTCGTCGCGCTTGGCGGAGTCCCAGTCGATCTCGTCGGTGGGCACGCCGCGCCTGGTCAGCCGCTCCGCGACGAGCTCGCCGAGCGTGGGACCGGGGGCGGACTCGCCCGGCATGCGTACGGCGACGCGCTGCGCCTGCTGGGCGACGTACTCGCGTTCCTGGAGCACGGGCCCCTCGAACCAGCGGACACGCTCGACCGGGATCCCGGCGGTCGCGGCGATCTCCTCCGCCGTCTCTCCGGCTCGGATGCGGGCCTGGATCTCCTTGGGGCGCAACGGACTCTCCACTTCGATCTCGTACTGGCCGAGACGGGAGAAGTTGCCGCGGACGGCAGCACGGAGCCGGTCGTCCACGGGAAGCGTGAAGCGCGTACCCCGTCCGGCAGTAGCCAGCACGAGGTAGGTGCCGTCCTCACTCACCGCGACGAGTCGGAGCTCCTGCATGCGAGTCCCTTCGTCAGCGTCGCCATTCTTCCCCCGGACCCTTGAGTCTCTCGCGTGTGCCGGTTGCCTGCCAGCACCGTACCCGGCATGTCCGAACATCGCCTTCCTGGGATAGCCCCGGGGCGATGTGACGCCGGTCACATTTGTGGTGTCCATCCCTCTAGAGCCCGCCGTTGCGTACCAGGAGGTTATTTGGCCTCGACGGGTTCTGGCGAATCGCGCCCCGGGCCGCGGTGCAGTCCAGCCAGGCGGACAGGGTGGCGGGGTCGGCGTCCGGATGACGTTCGAGGTGGCGGGCGGCGGCTCCGGCGAGGTACGGGGCGTGGGCGGAGAACGCCCGGCCGTCCGGGGTGAGCCGGCAGGCGGCGCCGTTGGCGGCGCCGATGACGAACACGCCCGAGCGTACGAGCGAACGCGCGGATCTGGCGAGGGCGGGGGAGTCGGCGCCGTCGGTCGGCAGGAGCGCCACGGAGGGCCCGCGGGCGTGCCGGTGGATCCAGTCGAGCCCCGCCAGCATGTCGGCCAGCGTGCCGGAGCCGCCGCAGCCGAGCACCCGTACGGACGCGATGCCCGCCTCCGGGGCCACGTCGTGGGCGCGGGCGGCGACGCGCGTGCCGTGGCCGCCGCAGGCGCGCCCGGTGCCGCCGGTGGCGTCGAAGGCGCGCCAGGCCCGGTCGCGGAGCCCGGCGCGGCGGATCGCGACGCCGCTGTCCAGGACGTACATGGTGGTTCCCGCGCCGCTCGCCCGCACCGAGGGCGGGCGGCCGGGAGCGCGCACCGCCATGGGGTGGATCTGGCGGTCCGGCTCGATGGTGCGTACTCGCGTGTCGGCGCGCAGCTCGTCCAGCTCGGAGGCGGTGAGGAAGGTGGCGAACCCCGGCAGCGCCGAGGTGTAGTAGCGGCGCACCCGCCAGCGCACCTCGCCGACGAGGTCGCGGGCGGCCTTCCGGTCGCGCGCGGTGACGATGTAGGGCCGGGCGGGCTCCGGATGGTCGGGGTGCAGGGCGAGTCCCGCGGCGGGTGTCATGGCGAGAGGGGCGGCGGTCGCCGCGGCCGTTGCCACGGCCGCGGCGAGGTACACGGAGGGCAGGCCGAGTCGTCGGGGCACGATCGGCAAGGATGCCTGTCACGCAGGTCACAGGAACAACAGGACACGCGCTCGCGTCTATTCACGAGACAGGTCTTTACCGAACGCGGGGCAAGGAAGGACTGATCCGGGGGATGAGCGGCGAGCAGCGGAGGTTCGAGCTGAGCGTGCCGCAGATCCTGGGCAGCGCGCTGGCCGCGGTCACCGCGGCGGTGGCGGCGTCGTACCTGGGCGTGGCCGGGACGGTGATCGGGGCGGCGGTGGTGAGCGTCGCCAGCACGGTGGCCACGGCCGTGTACACGCACTATCTCAAGCGGACGGGGGAGCGGGTCAAGCAGCGCACGCCGCTGGTCGTCCGGCGGGAGGAACTGCAGGGGGAACTGCAGGAGGAACCGGAGGAGGACGAGCGGGCGGACGAGCGGGACGAAGGGGACGTCACGCTGGTGATGCCCGCCGTGGGCCCCGCGTCGTCGAGGTGGCGGCTGCCGTGGCTGAAGGTCGGCGCGGCGGCGGCGATCGTGTTCGGCGTGAGCATGGGCAGCATCCTGGTCTACCAGGCGGCCGCCCAGCAGACCGTGCACGAGCAGGTCACGGGCAAGGGGCCGGCGAAGGTGCAGCAGAAGCGGCAGGAGGAGGAGCGCGGGCCGGTCACGCGGGAGACGGGGACGCAGCAGCCGCCCGCGTACCTCGATCCGAGTGTCACCCCCGAGGACACCCCGGAGCCGACGCCCACCCCCACGCCCACCAGGACCGTCACGCCCACCCGTGAGCCGACGCCCACGCCGGCGCCGACACCGTCGGATACGGTGGAGCCGTCGCAGGAGGGCACGCCCACCCCGCCGCCGGCGCAGGAGCAGCCCGACGTGATCGAGGAGGCGCCGTCGCCGGGCGCGGATCGGGCCGAGCCCGAGTACGACACGCCACCGGCCTAGGCATCCAGCGCGGAGACCGGAGTACCGCGCGCCGCCGCAGCTAGGCGCCCAGCACGGTGTCCAGGTAGGCGTTGGCGAACAGGCGGCCGGGGTCGAGGCGGTCGCGCAGGGCGACGAAGTCGGTGAAGCGGGGGTAGACCTTGGCGAGGTAGGCGGCGTCGCGGGTGTGCAGCTTGCCCCAGTGGGGCCGGCCGTCCAGGCGGGTCATGATGTCCTCGACGCCCTCGAAGTAGGCGGGGTTCGGCGTCGGGCGGTAGAGGTGGCAGGCGACGTACGCCGACGGCCGGCCGTACGCGGTGGACAGCCACGCGTCGCTGGGCGGCGTCACCCGCACCTCCACGGGGAAGGTGATCTTCCAGTCCATCCGCTCGACCAGGTCGCGCGTCTCGCGCAGGGCCTGGGCCAGGCGGTCGCGCGGCACGGCGTACTCCATCTCCAGGAAGCGCACGTCCCGCCGCGCGGTGAACGCCCTGTACGACGCGTCCACCGACTCGGAGTCCCCGAGCGCGGCCGCGCTGAGCTGGTTGATCCGCGGGATCAGCGCGGGCAGCCGGGCACCGAGGGCGCAGGCCGCGCCGAAGAGGGTGTTCTCCAGGAAGACGGTGTCGAGCCAGCGGCGGAACGCGCCGGGCGGGCTGGCGGGGCCGGGGCTGCGGTTGTTGGTCTTGACCAGGCAGGCGTCGGTGTGCGGCAGCCAGAAGAAGTCGAGGTGCTCGTTGGCGGTGGTCAGCTCGTCGAGCGTGCCGAGGATGTCGCCGAGCGGGAGCCTGCGCCGCCGGTTGTGCAGCAGGAACGCGGGTTCCACGCGCAGGGTGACGGCCGTCAGTACGCCGAGGGCGCCCAGCCCCACCCGGGCCGCGTCGAACAGGTCCTCGCCCGGCAGGGCGGTGGCCACGGTGCCGTCGGCCAGCACCAGCTCCAGCTCGGTGACCTGGTCGGCGAGGCCGCCGCTGTCGCGGCCGGTGCCGTGGGTGCCGGTCTGGATGGCGCCCGCGACGGTCTGCTCGGTGATGTCGCCCATGTTCGCCAGGGCCAGGCCGCGCCGGGCGAGCAGCTCGTTCAGCACCCGCAGGGGCGTGCCGGCCAGGACGGTGACGCGGTCGTCCGCCCAGGTCCTGATCCCGGTGAGCGCGCCGGGGCGGAGCATGATGCCGTCGGTGAGTGCCACTCCGGTGAAGGAGTGCCCCGTGCCGACCATGCGGAGCCGCCGCCCGGAGGCGGCGGCGTCGCGCACGGCGCGTACGACGTCCTCCGCGGAGGACGGGGAGCGCACCTCGGCGGGGGTGCCCGACTGGTTGCGCGCCCAGTTCACGAAGGCCACGGGGCACCCCTCCAGAGCATCGTTCCGGTTAAACGTGAACGATACTCACTTCTCCCAGCCTTCGGGAACGGGGAAGATGTCGCCGGGCTCCAGGTTCTCCTTCTTGACCACGTCGGAGACCGTGACGAGGTGGTAGCCCTTGTTCTGCAGGGTCTTGATGAGCGAGGGCATGCCGTCGACCGTCTGCTTCACCCAGTCGTGCATGAGGATGATCGAGTTCGGCTTGGCCACGGCCAGGGTCTGCTTCTGGATGGCGTCGACGTTCTTGGTGCTCCAGTCCTGGGAACCGGCGGTCCACAGGATCATCGGCATGCCGAACTCCGCGGCGATGTCGGACACCTGGAGGTCGGCCATCCCGTACGGCGGGCGCAGCAGCTTGGGCTCGACCCCCGCCGCCTTCTTCACCGCGTCCTGGGTCTTCTGGATCTCGCTCCGGATCGTCCACGCCTCACTCTTGGTGAAGTCGGGGTGGCTGTAGCTGTGGTTGCCGAGCTCGTGGCCCTCGGCGACCATGCGCTTGACGTACTGCGGGCGGCTCTTCACGTACTGGCCCTCAAGGAAGAACGTCGCCTTCGCGTCGTACTTCTTGAGCGTGTCGAGCAGCGTGCCCGCATACTTGCCCGGCCCGTCGTCGAAGGTCAGCGCGATGCACTTGACCTGCTCGCAATCCACGGGCTCCTTCTTCGGAGCCTGCGCGAAGGCGGGCGCCGGAGCAAGGGTCACGCAAACAGCCGCGATAGCTAGAAGTGAACTGATTTGTCGGGACATAACTAGTGCTTCCAGTGTGATGGGTGTTGCGAGGGATCTCCCGACCGTAGCGGATCAGCTCTCCGGGCGTGAAGGAGCGTCGGGAAGTCTCAGCAAACCCGAACCTCCGATGCCCACGATCACCGCGACGACCGCCGCGACGATGGAGAACACGTACGCGTCGGAGGCCCCGTACGTCTCGGTGAGCTGCCCGCCCGCCCACGAGCCGAGCGCCACGCCCAGCGTGATCGCGGTCGAGATCCACGCCATGCCCTCGGTGAGCAGCGACTGCGGCACCAGCCTCTCGGTGAGGGAGAAGCAGGTGATGAGCGTCGGCGAGATGGCGAACCCCGCCAGGAACAGCGCCGCCGCCATGATGCCCGGCGCGTCGATGAACAGGATCGGCAGCAGCCCCACCACGAACAGGGCCAGCGCGCGCACGAACCGCGCGCGCAGCGAGATCCGCCAGCTCCGCGAGCCGAACCAGAGGCCCGACACCATCGACCCGCCCGCGAACGAGGCCAGCAGGAACCCCGAGGCCCACTTGACGCCCTGCTCCTCGGCGAAGGCCACCGTGATCAGGTCCACCGAGCCGAAGATCGCGCCCAGCGCCAGGGAGACGCCCGCCAGCAGGGCGACGGCGGGGATCAGGATCGGCGTGCCGCCCGACGACCTGACGAGCTGCACGGGCGGCTGGGTGCGCCGCTGCGCGGCCAGCGTCAGGGAGCCGCCCAGCATGCAGACCAGCGCCACGATGAGGCCGGCGTAGGGGTTCACGGTGGTCGCGAGCACCGTGACCAGCGCGGGCCCGGTGACGAAGACGACCTCGTCGGCCACCGACTCGAACGCGAAGGCCGCGTGCAGCCGGTCCGTGCCGCCGTGGATGACCGACCAGCGGGCCCGCACCATGGAGCCCAGCGACAGCGAGGTGGCGCCGATGACCAGCCCCGAGGCGTACAGCGTCCATTCGGGCAGCCCCGATCCGGCCGAGAGCATGAGGGCGGCCAGCGCCAGCGCGTTGACCACGGCGAACGGCGGGATCACCCTGCCCTGCCCGAACCTGTCGGCGAGCCGGCCCGACAGCGGGGCGGCGGCGGCGAAGGCCAGGTTGGAGGCGGCTCCGACGGCGCCGGCGGTGGCGTAGTTGTCGGTCAGCGCGGTGATCAGCAGGATGACGCCGATGCCCAGCATCGACATCGGCATCCGGCCGACGAGCCCCGCCAGCACGAACGCCTTCGTCCCGGGCCTCTCGAACAACCCCCGGTAAGGCCCGACCACGCTGTTTCCCCCTTACTCAAGCAGCTAACCATTGCGCACATATGTCGGGATCGCAAGTGGTTTCGGGCTGGCGTGAGTTAACGTGTCCCGAGTGTCCGGTCTTCCCACTGTCCGTGCGGTCATGCTCATGCTCGTCGCCGTGCTCGCGGTCGTCGCCGCGGCCGGCGGTGTCGTGGTGCTCGTGGACGGTGACGTGCTGAGCAGCGCACAGGAGCCCGTACGCGACCGGCCCCGGGCGGCCACCCAGCAGGAGTCGGCCCCGCCCCGCCTCGACCAGCTCGTGCCCACCGCCGAGCCCGTCAAGGACTTCGGCGCCGGCGGCCCGGGCGTCACCTCCACCCCGGCCCGCGTGCTGGCGATCGCCGCCGGCACCGTGCCCAAGGAGACCAGGCTCGCGCTCGCGAAGCTCAAGCACGTGCAGAAGGTCACCGTCGTCGACGCGGGCGCCGTCAAGATCTCGGGCACCGGGCTGAACCTGCTGGCCGTGGACCCGTCCGGCTTCCGCTCCTGGACGCCGCAGCCCGTCGCCGACCAGCCCGCCGTGTGGAGCGCGCTGGCCAGGGGCGAGCTGGTCGCGGAGGCGGGCACGATGCGCAGGTTCGGGATGATCCTGGGCGCCGTGTACCAGGTGGACGGCGGGCCCAGGCTGCGCGCCGCGGCCTCCGCCTCCCTCGGGCTGACCGGCGTGGACGGGCTGGTCAGCGCGGACGTGGGCAGGTCGCTGGGGTTCGCGCAGGGCGTCGCGGTGCTGCTGCACGGCAAGGAGGGCAGGATCGGCGAGGCCGGCGTGCGCAAGGTGCTCGGCAAGGGCGCCCAGGTCGTCGTGCTCGACGCCGCCGCGCGTGCCCCCAAGCAGCAGCAGCCCGCCCAGCAGCAGCCCGCCCAGGAGCAGCCGCAGCAGGTCAGCGTGGGCCGGCCGGGCAGCTACCTGGAGCTCTACAAGGCCTCCGCCACCCGCTGCCCCGGGCTGTCATGGACGGTGCTGGCCGCGATCGGGCAGGTGGAGAGCGGGCACGGGCGCAACAACGGGCCGTCGAGCGCGGGCGCGCTGGGGCCGATGCAGTTCATGCCCGCCACCTGGAAGCACTACGGCGTGGACGGCGACGGGGACGGCAAGAAGGACATCTGGAGCCCGTACGACGCCGTGCCCGGCGCGGCGAACTACCTGTGCGCCAACAAGGCCGGGCAGGGCGGCGAGAGGCTGCGCAAGGCGATCTGGTTCTACAACCACTCGTGGGACTACGTGAACAAGGTCATGTCGATCGCCGACGCGTACGCCAAGACCTACGCCTGAGGCCGCCGCCTCGGGGGCGGGCAGCAGGTGAGCGGGCAGGGCGCCGGCTCCGGCTCCGCCATCAGCTCGGCCACCATCCGCACGAACCGCGGATGCGTGCCCGCCGTCGCGGCCCGCTCCAGCGGCAGGCCCAGCTCGGCGGCCACGGCCCTGGCCTCGGTGTCGAGGTCGTAGACGACCTCCATGTGGTCGGAGACGAACCCGATCGGCACCAGCACCACGGCCGGCGCCTCGATCTTGCGCAGGTGGTCGCAGACGTCCGGCTCCAGCCACGGCACCTGCGGCGGGCCGCTGCGCGACTGCCACACCAGGTCCCACGGCTCGGTGCGGCCCAGCGCCTGGCTGACCAGCTCGGCGCTCCTGCGCAGCTGCGCCTCGTACAGGCCGCCCTCGGGGCCCGCGGCCTCGGCCATGGAGACCGGGATGCTGTGGGCGGTGAAGACGAGCCTGGCGTCGTCGCGGCCGAGCCGCTCCAGCGCCGCCCGCGTGTGGTCGGCCATCGCCGCCACGAAGCCGGGGTGCTCGCCGTAGTGGCGCATCTTGACCAGCTCGGGGCCGCCCTCGAACGAGATGCGCTTGATGTCCTCGTAGTACTGGCGGCAGCTCGAGTAGCCCGCGAACGCCGAGGTGGCGAAGACGGCGGCCTTCCTGATCCCGTCGGCGTGCATCTGACGCACGGTGTCCTCGCCGAACGGGTGCCAGTTGCGGTTGCCCCAGTAGACCGGCACGTCGAGCACCGGGCGCAGCGCCTCGACCAGGTCGCGGTTCTGCTGGTTGATCGGGCTGACCCCGCCGAAGCTCTGGTAGTGCTCGGCCACTTCCAGCAGGCGCTCGCGCGGCACGCCGCGGCCGCGCACGACGTTCTCCAGGAACGGCATCACGTCGTCCGGGCCTTCGGGACCGCCGAAAGACAGGACCAGCAAGGCGTCGTAAATTCCCACGTGACAACCCTATGGGGGAGTGTCGGCGGTCCGCCCCGCGAGGTAGGTTCGATCGAGTGAGCGCATTCAACGACATTCGTGACTATGTGGCCATTCCCCGGGTCCTCTCTCTGCGGCTTTCGCCTGATGGCTCCAGGTTGATCTCCACCGTCCAGTCCCTCAACCCCGACGGCAAGTCGTTCGGCACCGCGCTCTGGGCGATCCCGCTGGACGGCGAGCCGTACCGGCTGACGCGCTCGGCCAAGGGCGAGTCCGCCGCGGTCTTCACCGACGCCGGCGACGTGCTGTTCACCTCCGCCCGCCCCGACCCGACCGTCAAGGACGCGGGCGAGGAGGTGCCCGCGCTGTGGCTGCTGCCCCGGGCCGGTGGCGAGGCCCGCCAGGTGGCCACCCGGCCCGGCGGCATCGCCGGCGTGCGTACGGCCGGCGACGTGGTCGTGTTCGTCTCCGACGTGCTCGACGGCGAGGAGTCGGCCGACGAGGAGAAGCGCAAGGCCCGCAAGGAGGCCGGCATCAGCGCGATCCTGCACGAGGGCTACCCCGTCCGCTACTGGGACCACGACCTCGGTCCCGGCCGGCCCAGGCTGTTCGCGGCCAGGCTCGGCGCCGACCGCCTGGAGGACGTGCGCGACCTGACCCCCGACGCGGGCGACGCGCTGCGCGAGGGCGGGTTCGAGCTGACCCCCGACGGCACCACCGTGATCACCACCTGGCGGGTCGGCCTGCCGAGGGGCGAGTCGCGTACCGAGCTGGTGGCCATCGACGTGGCCAGCGGCGAGCGGCGCGTGCTGCTGTCCGACGAGGCCTACGACTTCACCGGGCCGCTGGCCGTCTCGCCCGACGGCACCAGGCTGGCCTGCTCGCGCGACAGGCTCACCGGGCTGGACGTCTCCGCGCGCAGCGAGCTGTGGATCGCCGACCTCGCCACCGGCGAGGGCCGCGCCTACGCGCCCGACCTGTGGCCCTCGGACGTGGACTGGGCGCCGGACTCCTCGGCCGTCTACATCGCGGCCGACCACCAGGGCCGCCGCCCGGTCTTCCGCGTCCCGCTCGACGAGCGCAGGAGCTCGCGACGAGAGAGCGAGGGACGAGCCAACGAGGAGCGAAGCGGGCGCGACCATGAGTCCGCCGAGCCGGCCAGGATCACCCAGGACGACGCCTCCTACCTCGGCCTCAACCCCTCGCCCGACGGCCGCTGGATCTACGCCCTGCGCAGCGCCGTGAACCTCGCGCCCGCCCCGGCCAGGATCGACGCCGCCACCGGCGAGGTCGCCGACCTGCTCTCGCCCGCGCCCCGGCCCGAGGTGCCCGGCACGCTCACCGAGGTCACCGCCACCGCCGACGACGGCACCGCCGTCCGCGGCTGGCTGGCCCTGCCGGAGGGCGCCTCCGCCGCCAGCCCCGCGCCGTTCGTGCTGTTCATCCACGGCGGCCCGCTCGGCTCGTGGAACGACTGGCAGTGGCGCTGGCAGTCGTGGATCCTGGCCCAGCACGGGTACGCCGTGCTCATGCCCGACCCCTGCATGTCCACCGGCTACGGCCAGGGCATGATCGACCGCGGCTGGGGCGACTGGGGCCCGCGCACCCAGGCCGACCTCGACGCGATCGTGGACGCGGCCCTGGCCAGGGACGACATCGACAGCGAGCGCATCGCCGCGATGGGCGGCTCGTTCGGCGGTTACATGGCCAACTGGCTCGCCGGCCACACCGACCGCTACCGGGCCATCGTCACCCACGCCTCGCTGTGGAACCTCGACCAGTTCGCCGGCACCACCGACGCCGCGATGTACTGGCAGCGCGAGTTCGGCCTGCCCGGCGGCGAGCGCTACTCGCTGCTGTCGCCGCACAACGCCCTCGACCAGATCACCACCCCGATGCTCGTCATCCACGGCGACAAGGACTACCGGGTGCCGATCGGCGAGGCGCTGCGCCTGTGGTGGGACCTGCGGCGTACCGAGGTGGACGCGAAGTTCCTCTACTTCCCCGACGAGAACCACTGGATCCTCAAGCCCGGCAACATCGTCGCCTGGTACGAGACCGTCCTGGCCTTCCTCGGTCAGCACGTGCTCGGCCAGGAGTGGAAGCGCCCGGACTCGGTGGCCTGATGACGGACTTCCTGCGGCTCGCCGAGGACATCTCCCGCGAGGCCGGCGACATGCTGCTGGCCAAGCGGCCCACGATGTCCGGCGAGATCGAGACCAAGTCCAGCCCCACCGACGTGGTCACCGCGCTGGACAAGGAGTCGGAGGAGCTGATCCGGGAGCGCATCCTGGCCGCCAGGCCCGGCGACCGCATCCTCGGCGAGGAGGGCGGCGAGGAGCCCGGCGAGTCCGACGTGCGCTGGATCGTGGACCCCGTGGACGGCACCGTCAACTTCCTGTACGGCCTGGCCGACTGGGCGGTGTCGATCGCCGTCGAGGTACGCGGCGAGGTCGTGGCCGGCGTCGTCAACGTGCCGTCGCGCGGCGAGGTCTTCACCGCGGCCCGCGGCGAGGGCGCCTGGCTGGGCGCTTCGCGGCTGCGCTGCAACACGGGGGTGCCGCTGGCCCAGGCGCTGGTGGCGACCGGCTTCGGCTACTCCAAGACCCGGCGCGCGGTGCAGGGCGAGGTGGTGGCCCAGGTGCTGCCCCGCGTACGCGACATCCGGCGCGGCGGGTCGTGCGCCGTGGACCTGTGCTCGCTGGCGGCGGGGCGGGTGGACGCCTACTACGAGCGCGGCATCAACCCGTGGGACTACGCCGCGGCGGGCCTGGTGGCGACCGAGTCCGGCGCCAGGTTCGGCGGGCTGAACGGGCGGCCGGCCGGCCCTGACTACGCGTTGTGCGCGGCTCCCGGCCTGTTCGAGGAGCTGCACGACGTGCTGGCCCCGCTGAACCCCGAACGCGACTCCTGATTCCGTGGCGGAACGGCCGGAGCGCCTGCTCCGGCCGTTCCGCACCGGCTAGCGGGGCAACGGGATGCCGTGATCGTCGGCCAGACGGCGCAGGTCCTCGATCTCGGCGGTGAGGGTGTCGGCGAGGTAGTCGTCGCCGGAGCTACGGGCCTCCCGAAGGCCCTTGTAAGCCTGGTCGAGGCGGTGTTCGATCGTGGTCGTGAACTCGCCCATCTCACCTACTCTCTGGGGGTTCGTACTCGTGCAGGGGGCGAAGTCACCCATCGCCGGATGAAGTCCGGGCAAGAGGTGTCCCGCAGGCATACCCCGGCTTGTCGCCCTCCGAAACATGAATTTCTCGCCGCACCTGCTCACGCCGGGGTCACCGGGCCCTGAACATGCCTTACCGTGCGCTTATCGAGCCTGTGGGCAGAATGAGTGCCCAGAATCGGAGAGAGGTGTACCGGCGTGCGAGTGCTGGTTGTAGAGGATGAGCGGGTGCTCGCCGACGCGATCGCGACGGGGCTGCGGCGGGAGGCCATGGCGGTGGACGTCGCCTACGACGGCGGCGGTGCCCTGGAGCGGACCTCCTACATCGACTACGACGTGATCGTGCTGGACCGCGACCTGCCGGTGGTGCACGGCGACGAGGTGTGCAGGCGGCTGGTGGAGCAGCGCACGGCCTCGCGGATCCTCATGCTGACCGCGTCGGGCGACGTGGACGACAAGGTGGAGGGGCTCGGTCTGGGGGCCGACGACTACCTGGCCAAGCCGTTCGTGTTCATCGAGCTGGTCGCCAGGGTGCGCGCGCTCGGCCGCCGCTCCGCGCCCGCCCTGCCGCCCGTGCTGGAACGGGCCGGGATCAAGCTCGATCCCGGCAAGCGGCTGGTGGAGCGCGACGGCAGGGAGGTCGTGCTGACCAAGAAGGAGTTCGCGGTGCTCGAGGAGCTGATGCGGGCCGAGGGGGCCGTGGTCAGCCAGGAGGACCTGCTGGACAAGGCGTGGGACGAGAACATCGACCCGTTCACGAACGTGGTCCGCGTGACCATGATGACGCTGCGGAAGAAGCTGGGTGAGCCTCAGGTGATCGAGACTGTGCCCGGGGTTGGGTACAAATTGTGAGTGAAAGGCCAGAGCGTGAGGCGGGGCCGACGCATCCGATGATCAGCCCGCACTCCGCCAGGAAGGCGACGCGCGTGCAGGCGGCCCCGCCGCCCAGCGGGCCGCCCGCCTGGGACGGCCCGCCTCCGCCGGGACAGACGGTGGTTTCGCGCTCCACCATGGAGCGTGTGAGAGAGCTTCCGGGGAAGGTCAGCATCCGCTGGCGGCTGACGATCACCTACAGCGCGCTGGTGTTCGCGGCGGCCGCCGCGCTGCTGCTCTCGATGTACGCCATCGTCGGCACGTCCATCGTGACCGAGTGGCCAGAGCTCAACACGCGCGGCATCAACGCCATCGACGCGGCGATCGCGCAGGACCAGTGGCTGCAGGCCAAGGAGGCCACTGTCCAGAACGCCCGCGACCAGCTCCTGCAGAGCGCGGCGATGGCGCTGGTCGGCGTGGGCATCCTGGCGCTGATCATCGGCTACTTCGTGGCCGACAGGGCGATGCGGCCGGTGGCCAGGATGACCGCCACGGCCAAGAAGCTCTCGGAGAGCACGCTGGCCCACCAGCGCATCGGCCTGGAGGGCCCCAACGACGAGCTGAAGGAGCTGGCCGACACCTTCGACGCCATGCTCACCCGCCTCAACGTCGCCTTCGACACCCAGCGCAGGTTCGTGGCCAACGCCTCCCACGAGCTGCGCACCCCCCTCACCATCAACAGGACGGTCCTGGAGATCGCCCTGTCGGACCCGGAGGCGTCGCAGGACCTCAAAGCGCTCGGCCGTACCCTGCTGGAGGTCAACGCGCGCAACGAGAAGCTCATCGAAGGACTGCTGCTCCTCGCCAGGAGCGAACGCGAACTCGCCGTGCGCAAACCCCTCGACGTCATGGAAGTCGCCCAGACGGCCGTGGAACAGCTCGTGCCCTTCGCCGAAGAGCACGGCGTCACCGTCTCCACCGAACTGGTCAGCGCGCCTACCACAGGCGATCCCGTGCTCCTGGAACGCTCTGTCAGCAACCTGCTGGAGAACGCCGTCAAGTACAACATTCCCGAAAACGGAAAAGTCTGGATCCGAACGGGAATGGCGGACGGTGCCTTGGTTGTTCAGGTGGCCAACACAGGACAGCATGTGCCGGCGTACGAGGTGAACAGCCTGTTCGAACCGTTCAGGAGGCTCCACGCGGACCGCGTGGATTCGGCCAAGGGATCGGGTCTGGGGTTGTCCATCGTCCGTGCGGTGGTACAGGCGCACGGCGGGAATGTTGCCGCCGTGCCGCGTGATGGCGGAGGGCTGGTCGTGACCATTCGGCTTCCGAGGCGATGAACGGTTGTGCCGCCGTGGCGCGTTCGTGCGCGTGTTGAGTCACGGGGGGCGTCTCATCCACGCCGCACATGTGGTTGGATGTGCCGTCGAACACGGTGGTGCATGACGCCAAGGCTGTGGGTTTCGCCATATTTGGCTAACCATTGCCGACGGCAGCAGGCCCTGACGTGTTGGGAGGTTCGTTGTCCGTTTCCGCGGGGTACCGATGGGAAATCTCCCCGACGGAACGGGCACAAGATGGGCTTCCCGGACGTTAGAAGACGCGCGATGAGCGCGAAGACATAGAGCTGAGGGGGATGGAGTAAGCACAATGGCTACCGACTACGACAGCCCGCGCAAGACAGACGACGACCTGGGGGAGGACAGCCTCCAGGAGCTGCAGGCGCGTCGCACCGACAAGTCGTCTGGCAGCATCGACATCGACGAGACCGATCTGGCCGAGTCGCTCGAGCTGCCCGGTGCGGACCTGTCGAACGAAGAGCTCTCCCTGCGGGTGATCCCCCGTCAGGCGGACGAGTTCACCTGCTCGCGCTGCTTCCTGGTGCATCACCGCAGCCAGCTGGCCTCAGAGAAGAACGGCCAGCAGGTCTGCCGGGAGTGCGCCGCCTAATTTTTGGAGCGAAGGAGCTCGGGGCGGGCGTAAAGGCACACCCTGGGCGATCGCGACCAAGAGACACGGAGGCACCGCGTGGCCGTACCAGAGAAAGACCAGCAACCAGGCAGTGAGATCGCCGACCCCGATCGTGAGGTCGGCGAGCTCGTTGGCAGGCTCACCACTCCCGGTGAGCTCGAGCCGGCCGAGCGGCGCAGGCTGCTCGGCCGACTTGCCCAGGCACTGTCCGCCGGGGCGAAGAAGGCACGCGCGACCGGCGCGGGCCGGGGCCGCTGGCTGGCCGACGTCTTCCTCAACATCGCGCCGCGCATCCCGATCAGGGATCTGCACACCCTTTCCGAGCATCATCATGGCCTGACCGGCGAAGAGCTCGCCGACGACCTGGTGCGCACCGCGCAGAAGGCCACGATGACGGTCGGCGCCATCGGCGGAGCACTGGCAGCGGCCGAGTTCGCCGCGCCACCCCTCCTGCTCTCCGCCCCCGCCCAGCTCGTCGCCGAGACCATCGTCGTCGCCGCCATCGAGGTCAAGCTGCTGGCCGAGCTGCACGAGGTGTACGGCGTACACGTCCAGGGCACCGGAACCCAGCGCGCCGTCGCGTTCACGGCCGCCTGGGCGAAACAGCGCGGCATCGACCCCCTCGCGCCCGCGTCCGTCTCCCTGGCTCTGGGAGCCGCGACCAAGACGGCGCTGCGCAACCGTCTCATGCGGACGCTGGGGCGCCATCTGACCACCTTCGGGCCGTTCCTGACCGGCGCCATCGCCGGAGGAGCGCTCAACCGCATCGCCACCAAGAAGCTGGGCGAGGCCATCCGCAACGACCTGCGGGTCAAGCGTCCCGCGCTGCCGCCGCAGGACTCGCGCCCGGACGAGCTCAACCCCTAGACATGGCGTGGGGGGTCAGCGCCTGTCGATGACGCGCTTGAGCTTGCCGACCGACCGTTCCAGCGTCTCCGGGTCCACGACGTCGATCTCGACGCTGACGCCGACGGTGTCCTTGACCGCCTTGCGCAGCGCCTCGCCCGCCTCCGCCCGGCCGGGGAAGCCGGGGCGCGCCTCCACCCTGACCGTCATCACGTCGAGCCGCTCAGGGCGGGTCAGGTGGAGCTGGAAGTGCGGCGACAGGCCCTCGACGCCCAGCACGAGCTCCTCGATCTGGGTCGGGAACACGTTCACGCCGCGCAGGATGATCATGTCGTCGGTACGCCCGGTCACCTTCTCCATGCGCCGGAAGGCCGGCCTCGCGGTGCCGGGCAGCAGCCGGGTCAGGTCGCGGGTGCGGTAGCGGATGACCGGCATGGCCTCCTTGGTGAGGCTGGTGAAGACCAGCTCGCCCTCGGGGGCGGGCTCGCCGGTGAACGGGTCGACGGTCTCCGGGTAGAAGTGGTCCTCCCAGATGTGCAGCCCGTCCTTGGTCTCGACACACTCGTTGGCCACGCCGGGACCCATCACCTCCGACAGGCCGTAGATGTCCACGGCGTGCAGGTCGAAGCGGTCCTCGATCTCCGCGCGCATCTTCTCGGTCCACGGCTCCGCGCCGAAGACGCCGATGCGCAGCGAGGACTCGCGCGGGTCGAGGCCCTGGGCGGTGAACTCGTCCAGCAGGGCCAGCATGTACGATGGCGTCACCATGATCACGCTGGGCCGGAAGTCCTGGATGAGCCGCACCTGCCGGGGCGTCATCCCGCCGGAGACGGGCACCACCGTGCAGCCCAGCCGCTCGGCCCCGTAGTGCGCGCCCAGGCCGCCGGTGAACAGCCCGTAGCCGTAGGCCACGTGCACGATGTCGCCGGGCCGCCCGCCTGAGGCCCGGATCGAGCGGGCCACGACCTCCGCCCAGACGTCGAGGTCGCCCTTGGTGTAGCCGACGACGGTGGGCTGGCCGGTGGTGCCGCTGGAGGCGTGGATGCGCGCGACCTGCTCGCGCGGCACCGCGAACATGCCGAACGGGTAGGACTCGCGCAGGTCCTGCTTCGTGGTGAAGGGGAACTTCGCCAGGTCTCCGAGCTCCTTGCAGTCGCTCGGATGCACGCCCGCCCGGTCGAACTTGTCCCGGTAGAGCGGGACGTGCTCGTAGGCGCGGCGCAGGGTTCGCTGCAGGCGTTCGAGCTGGAGCGCCATGAGCTCGTCGCGGGACACGCGCTCGATCGGGTCGAGTTCGTGGCTCGCGGGAGGATCTCCAAGTTTCACTTCAACTCCCGGCTCCGGCCGCGGAACTCCGCGACCACCTGACCGTCGTTCCGCCGCACGGTGACGTCGTAGATGCCGCTGCGCCCGTAGCGCGTGCGCTCGGCGGCCTCGGCCACCAGCACGTCCCCCGCGCGGGCGGGGGAGACGAACGAGATCTCGGCGCCCGCCGCCACCGTGACGGGGCCGGCGGTGTTGCACGCGCACGCGAAGGCCGTGTCGGCCAGCAGGAACACGTACCCGCCATGACACAGGTCATGGCCGTTGATCATCTGTTCGGTCACGGTCATGCGGCACACGGCCCGGCCCTCGTCCAGCTCCGCCAGCTCGATGCCCAGGGCGGCGGAGGCGGCGTCGGCGCCCATCATGCGGCGCGCGCTCTCCAAGGCGGATCCCCCTTGTTTACTGACCGAATGTTCGGTAAACAAATCACCGCCCCGACTTGCCTGTCAAGAGGGCGCGAGCGGCACCGCGGGGTATGCCTCTGACGGAACCACGCCTGAGCGGGAGGAGCAGCGATGGCCAAGCCGTTCGCCTCGTCGGCGGATCTCGGCGAGAAGAAGCAGTCACTGGAGGTGCTGGCGGACGGCGTGTACGCGCTCACCGCCGAGGGCGACCCGAACGTGGGCGCGATCGAGGGCGAGGACTTCCTCGTCTGCTTCGAGGCGCTGGCCACCCCCGTGGCCGCCCGCGAGTGGCTGGCCAGGCTGCGCGAGCACACCACCAAGCCGATCCGGTACCTGGTCCTGTCGCACTATCACGCGGTCCGCGTGCTGGGCGCGTCGGCGTTCGGCGCGGACGTGATCGTGACGCACGAGAAGACCCGCGAGCTGATCGCCGAGCGCGGCGAGCAGGACTGGGCCAGCGAGTACGCCAGGATGCCCCGCCTGTTCAAGGACCCCGCCTCGATCCCCGGCCTGACCTGGCCGACGGCCACGTTCAGCGACCGCTTCACCATCGACCTCGGCGGCGGGCGCGGCGACCTGGTGCTGCAGTACTGCGGGCGCGGCCACACCGAGGGCGACCTGGTGGCGTGGCTGCCCGCGCACCGGATCCTGTTCGCCGGCGACCTCGTCGAGTCGCAGGCCGCCCTCTACACCGGCGACGCCTTCCACCGCGACTGGCACTCGGGCACCCTCGACCGGGTGGCCTCGTTCGGCGCCGAGACCCTGGTCGGCGGCCGGGGCGCGGTGGCCAGGGGCAAGGAGGCCGTCGGCGCGGCCATCGGGCAGACCCGCGACTTCCTGGCCGTGATGCTGCGCGAGACGGGCGGGGCCGGGTCGCTGAAGGAGGCGTTCGAGCGCACGCACCGCGCCCTGGAGCCCCGCTACGGCCGCTGGCCGATCTTCGAGCACTGCCTGCCGTTCAACGTCTCCAGGCTCTGGGACGAGCTGCACGGCGTCGAGCGCCCGCGCGTCTGGACCGCCGAGCGCGACCGTCAGGTGTGGGACGAGCTGCAGTCATGAACGAGGCGCAGGTCATCGTGGTCGGGGCCGGGCCGGTCGGGCAGAGCGCCGCGCTGCTGCTGGCCCGGTGGGGCGTGCAGGTGCTGGTGCTGGACCAGCGGCCGGGGCGGGGGAGCGGCGGGTCGAAGTCGATCTGCCAGCAGCGCGACGTGCTCGACATCTGGGCCGCCGCGGGGGCGGGGAGGGTGGCCGAGGAGGGGCTGGCCTGGACGACGGCCCGCACCTACTACCGCGACCGGGAGCTGTTCTCGTGGACGTTCGAGCGCGAGGGGCCGCTGCCGCCGTGCGTGAACATCTCGCAGGCCCGCACCGAGCAGATCCTCGACGAGGCCATCGCCGGGCAGCCGCTCATCGAGGTGCGCTGGGACCACGAGGTCACGGGGCTGAGCCAGGACGGCTCGGGGGTGACCGTGCACTGCGGCCAGCGGCTGCTGCGCGCGCCGTACGTGCTGGTGTGCGCGGGGGCCAGGGCGCAGGGGATCCGGGCGTCGCTGGGGGTGGCGTTCTCCGGGGAGTCGTTCGAGGACCAGTTCCTGATCTGCGACATCAAGGCGGACCTGCCCGGCTGGGAGAGCGAGCGGCGCTTCTACTTCGATCCGGTGTGGAACCCGGGCCGCCAGGTGCTCATCCATCCGTGCCCGGGGGGCACGTACCGGATCGACTGGCAGATCGCGCCGGACTTCATCCCAACAGATGTCGATATATCGCGAAAAATCCGGCAAATCATTGGAGATCGGCCGTACGAGCTGCTCTGGCACAGCACGTACCGCTTCCACTCGCGCATCGCCTCCCGCATGCGGGCCGGGCGGGTCCTCCTGGCGGGTGACTGCGCCCATCTGGTGGCCCCGTTCGGCGCGCGAGGGCTGAACTCGGGCGTGCCGGACGCCGAGAACGCCGCCTGGAAGCTGGCCTTCGCGCTCAACGGCTGGGCGGGGCCCGGGCTGCTGGAGTCGTACCACGCCGAGCGGCACGCCGCCGCGCTGGAGAACCTGGAGATCACCAGCGCCACCATGCGCTTCCTCGCCCCCAGGACCGTCGAGGAGCGGATGCGCAGGCGCGCGGTGCTGGAGGGCGGGCGGATGGAGGAGGTGGACTCGGGGCGGTTCGCCGAGCCGTTCTGGTACGTCGACTCGCCGCTCACCACGCCGGAGCCAGGCCGGCCGTTCCTGGGCAGGCCGCCGAAGGGGGCGCTGTGCCCGCCCGCGCCCGGGGTGATCCTGCCCGACCTGCCGCTGCCGGGGGGCAGGCTGCGGGAGTTCACGCGGGACGGATTCCTCGTCCTGTTGGGCGATATGTGCGATTCGAGTTTGTTTGTGCAGGTCCTGGGCAAGGTCATTACGGCGCCGCTCGCCGTACGCGGGCTCGCGGAGATGGACGGGACCGGCTCCCTCGCCGAGAGACTCGGCGCCGGGCCGGATGAGGCATGGCTCATCAGGCCCGATTCCCACATCGCCGCGATCATCCCCCATGCGGGGCCGGAGTCGGTGGCGGCCGCTGTGAGCCGTGCGCTTGGCGGCTCTCCTGACACCTGACCCCATAGGAGGACTGCGTTGAGTGGCCGTAGCTCGTTTCTGATCGTCGCGAACCGGTTGCCGGTCGATCGCACGATCGAGCCTGACGGAACGGCTTCGTGGCGCAGGAGTCCTGGCGGCCTCGTCACCGCGATAGCGCCGGTGATGCAGCGCCGTCACGGAGCCTGGGCCGGCTGGCACGGGGCGCCCGACGAGAAGCTGGAGCCGTTCGAGCAGGACGGCATGAGCCTCATCCCGATCCCGCTGTCCGCCCGTGAGGTCGAGCTCTACTACGAGGGCTTCTCCAACGCCACGCTGTGGCCGCTCTACCACGACGTGGTCGCCACGCCGGTGTTCGACAGGGAGATGTGGGAGACCTACCGCAGCGTCAACCAGCGCTTCGCCGAGGCCGCCGCCGAGGCGGCCGAGGAGGGCGCGGTCGTGTGGGTGCAGGACTACCAGCTCCAGCTCGTGCCCGCGATGCTCCGCAAGCTCCGCCCCGACCTGCGGATCGGGTTCTTCCTGCACATCCCGTTCCCGCCGACGGAGCTGTTCTGGCGGCTGCCGTGGCGCAAGGAGCTGGTCGAAGGGCTGCTCGGGGCCGACCTGGTGGGCTTCCAGCTCCCCGGAGGGGCCTCCAACTTCCGCAGGCTGTGCCGGCGGCTGCTCGGGCTGCCGTACAAGGGGAACGAGATCTTCCTCGACGACCGGATCGTCACCACGCAGGCGTTCCCGATCTCCGTGGACTTCGCGCAGCTCGACTCGCTCGTCCGCGAGCCGCGCATCGTGGACCGGGCCAAGGAGATCAGGGTCGAGCTGGGCGACCCGGAGCACGTGCTGCTCGGCGTGGACCGGCTGGACTACACCAAGGGCATCGGGCAGCGCCTGGAAGGGTTCGGCGAGCTGCTCAAGGACGGGCGGTTGCGGCCGGGCGAGGCCGTGTTCGTGCAGATCGCCACGCCGAGCAGGGAGCGGGTGGACGAGTACAAGAGGCTGCGCGACGACATCGAGCTGCAGGTGGGCCGGATCAACGGCGAGCACGCCCAGCTCGGCTACCAGCCGGTGTGGTACTTCCACCAGTCGTACGGCCACGACGAGCTGGCCGCGCTCTACCTGGCCGCCGACGTCATGGTCGTCACACCCTTGCGCGACGGGATGAACCTGGTGGCCAAGGAGTACATCTCCTGTCACCACGACCTGCACGGGGCGCTCGTGCTGAGCGAGTTCGCCGGGGCCGCCGACGAGCTGCGGCAGGCGTACCTGGTCAACCCGTACGACGTGGAGGACGTCAAGCGGCAGATGCTGGCGGCCATGCGGGCCACGCCGCACGAGCTGGCCCGGCGGATGCGGACGATGCGCCGCCGGGTCGCCACCTACGACGTGGACCGCTGGGCGAGCGAGTTCCTCACTGCCCTGGAGTCACCTGCTTCAGTGACTTCCACGCGTCGTAGCGCTTCTTGGCGGTCCGGTTGACCACGATCTGCGCCACCGACATGCCGACCCCCATGACGACGGCGTAACCGATCGCCTCGCCCATGCTCACCTCGGGCGAGTCGGTGTCGATGGGCGGCTCCTTGCCGGTCGCCTTCTTCCAGGCGAACCCGAGGATCTTCCTGGCCGCCCACGCCGTCACCAGCCCCACCAGGCCGCCGACGACGCGCCAGGCGATATCGGGCTTGTCCTCCGCCATGTCGATCTCCCTTCCCCTTTGTAACGAACACTAGTCTCTAACGCCTGCCGGGCCTGCGAAGCCGTACCATAAGGAGGCATGACTCAACAGCGACTACGCCATGCATCCATGCCCGACAAGCCGACCCTTGACGGCTTGGAGCAGGTATGGGTAGCTCGCTGGGAGGACGAGGGCACCTACCGCTTCGACCGGTCGGCGCCGCGCGAGCGGGTCTACTCCATCGACACGCCCCCGCCGACCGTGTCCGGCTCCCTGCACGTGGGTCATGCCTTCTCCTACACGCACACCGACATCATGGCCCGCTACCAGCGGATGCTCGGCAAGTCGGTGTTCTACCCGATCGGCTGGGACGACAACGGCCTGCCGACCGAGCGCCGCGTGCAGAACGTCTACGGGGTGCGCTGCGACCCTTCGCTGCCGTACGACCCGGACTTCGTGCCGCCGGACAAGCCGGGCAAGCGGGAGATCTCCATCTCGCGGCGCAACTTCGTGGAGCTGTGCCACAAGCTGACCGCCATCGACGAGCGGGCGTACGAGGAGATGTGGCGGCGCATCGGCCTGTCGGTCGACTGGTCGCTGCTCTACACCACGATCAGCGACGAGTCGCGGGCGGTGGCGCAGCGGGCGTTCCTGCGCAACCTGCTGCGCGGCGAGGCCTACCTGGCCGAGGCCCCGACGCTGTGGGACGTGTCGTTCCGCACCGCCGTGGCCCAGGCCGAGCTGGAGGACCGGGAGTGGCCCGGCGCCTTCCACAAGATCTCCTTCTACGGTGAGAAGGGCCCGGTCTGGATCGAGACGACCAGGCCAGAGCTGATCCCGGCCTGCGTGGCGCTGGTCGCCCATCCCGACGACGAGCGCTACCAGGAGCTGTTCGGCACCTCGGTGCTGACGCCGCTGTTCGGGGTCGAGGTGCCGGTGCTGGCCCACCGCCTGGCCGAGCCGGACAAGGGCACCGGCATCGCGATGATCTGCACGTTCGGCGACCTCACCGACGTCACCTGGTGGCGGGAGCTGCACCTGCCCACCCGGCCCGTGATCGGCTGGGACGGGCGGCTGCTGCCCGAGCCGCCCGAGGGCGTGGAGGAGGAGCCGTACAAGGAGCTGGCCGGCAAGACCGTGCACAGCGCCCGCGAGCGCATCGTGGAGCTGCTGCGCGAGTCCGGCGACCTGGACGGCGAGCCCCGGCCGGTGCAGCACACGGTGAAGTTCTACGAGAAGGGCGACAAGCCCCTCGAGATCGTCACCACCCGCCAGTGGTACATCCGCAACGGCGGGCGCGACGAGGAGCTGCGCGAGCGGCTGCTGGCGCGCGGGCGCGAGCTGACCTGGCACCCGCCGCACATGCGGGTGCGCTACGACAACTGGGTCGAGGGGCTGACCGGCGACTGGCTGATCTCGCGGCAGCGCTTCTTCGGCGTGCCGTTCCCGGTGTGGTATCCGATCGACGAGGCCGGGCAGCCCGTCCACGACGCGCCGATCCTGCCCACCGAGGAGATGCTGCCGGTCGACCCGTCCTCCGACGTGCCGCCCGGCTACACCGAGGAGCAGCGCGGCGTGCCCGGCGGGTTCATGGCCGACCCCGACGTCATGGACACCTGGGCCACCTCGTCGCTGACCCCGCAGATCGCGGGCCGCTGGGGCACCGACGACGAGCTGTTCGGCCGCGTCTTCCCGGCCGACCTGCGGGCGCAGAGCCACGAGATCATCCGCACCTGGCTGTTCTCGACGGTGACCAGGTCGCACTACGAGTTCGGCACGCTGCCGTGGAGCGACGTGGCGATCTCGGGGTGGATCCTCGACCCCGACCGCAAGAAGATGTCCAAGTCCAAGGGCAACGTCGTCACCCCGATCGACCTGCTGGAGCAGCACGGCTCCGACGCGGTGCGCTACTGGGCGGCCAACGGCCGCTACGGCGTCGACACCGCCTTCGACGCCGGGCAGCTCAAGGTCGGGCGGCGGCTGGCCATCAAGATCCTGAACGCCTCGAAGTTCGTCCTGGGGCTGGCCGCCGGGGAGTCCGACGCCGAGGTGACCGAGCCGCTCGACCTGGCCATGCTGGCGGCGCTGTCCGACGCCGTGCGCGAGGCCACGGAGGCGTTCGAGGGCTACGACCACACGCGTGCCATCGAGGTCGTGGAGCGGTTCTTCTGGGCGTTCTGCGACGACTACGTGGAGCTGGTCAAGGCCAGGGCGTACGAGTCCGGCGCCGCCTCCGCGTCGGCGCACGCGGCGCTGCGGCAGGCGCTGGACGTGCTGCTGCGGCTGTTCGCGCCGTTCGTGCCGTTCGTGACCGAGGAGGTGTGGTCGTGGTGGCGCGACGGCTCCGTGCACCGCGCCTCCTGGCCCGCCGTCGAGCGCGGCGCGGGCGACCCGGCCGTGCTGACCGTGGCCTCGGAGGTGCTCGGGCAGGTGCGCAAGGCCAAGTCCGAGGCCAAGCAGTCGATGCGGGCCGAGGTGTCGCGGCTGACCGTGTGGGCGCCCGACGTGGAGCTGCTGCGGCAGGCGCAGGACGACCTGTGCGCGGCGGGCAACGTCGAGGAGTTCGTGCTGGAGCACGGTGACACGCTCAAGGTCGAGGTCCACCTCGGCTGAGCCGCGGTGATGCTGATGCCGGGCGCACGCGCGCCCGGCATCACGCGTCTCTGGACACGTCCCTGTGGAGGGCGACGAACAGCGAGTACGCCTCCCCGCCCGGTTCCGGCTGCCGGTCGTGGAACTCGTCGAACACCTCGTGCAGCCGTTCGAGCAGCTCGGTGTGGGCGTCCGGGGTGAGCCTGAGCCCGAGCCTGGTGAAGCTGGCCTCCTCGATGTCGACCAGCCTGACCTCCTCCAGGAAGGCGTCGAGCATGGCGCTCCTGCCGCCCGTCACGCCGCTCTCGCGGACGTCCATCTGCCACGACTTGCCGGTGGCCCGGTAGGGGATCTCGGTCGAGCCGCGCGGGCCGGGGCGGCTCGGCTCGGCCGCCAGGAACCCGGTCTCCACCAGCTTGCGGACGTGGTGCAGGGTCGTGGCGGGATTCGCGCCGAGGCGGTCGGCGATCTCCTTGTTCGTCAGTGCCTGGTCCAGGCAGAGGCGCAGGATCCGCAGCCGGACGGAGGAGGCCAGCGCGCGGGCCTCGGCCTCCGTGGCGGGGCGGCGTTTGGTGCCCATGGCAGGCCACCCTATAGCCGGTTGAATTTTCTCAATCGGTTGTGAGAGGTTCTCAGCGTGAGCCTCTTACGCGACCACGACTTCCGTGGGCTGTTCCTGGCCGACTCCGCCAGCCAGGTGGGCACGCAGCTGCTGTTCCTGGCCCTGCCCCTGGTGGCGGTGACCGCGCTGGACGCCTCGGCGTTCGAGGTCGGGCTGCTGACCGCGTGCGAGACGCTGGCGTTCGTGGTGATCGGCCTGCCCGCCGGCGCGATCGTGGACCGGCGGCGCAAGCGCATGGTGATGGTGGTCAGCGACTGGGCGCGGGCGCTGGCGCTGGCCTCCGTGCCGTTCGCCTGGTGGCTGGGGGCGCTGACGATCTACCAGCTGTACGCCGTGGCGCTGGTGCTCGGCGTGTTCACCGTGTTCTTCGACGCCGCGTACCAGAGCTACCTGCCGCACCTCGTCGGGCGCGAGCGGCTGGTCGAGGGCAACTCCACGCTGGAGGTCGTCCGTACGGTGGCCCAGCTCGGCGGGCCGAGCGTCGGCGGCTACCTGATCCAGTTCCTCACCGCGCCGTTCGCGCTGGTCGTCACCGTGGCCGGGTTCGCCTGGTCGGCGCTGTGCCTGGGCACCATCCGCAAGCGGGAGCCGCGCCAGGAGCGGCCCCGGGCGCATCTGGGCAAGGAGATCGCCGAGGGCGTCAGGTTCGTGTTCGGGCACCCGCTGCTGCGCCGCATCGCCGGCTGCACCGGCACCGCGAACCTGTTCTCCTCGATCGCCCACCCCATGCTCCTGCTGTTGCTGGCCGGGGAGCTGGACGTGAACGCGGGCACGATCGGCCTGCTCATGGCCGCCGGCGGGCTCGGCGGCCTCGTGGGCGCGGTGCTCAACGCGCGGCTGGCCCGGTGGCTGGGGCAGGGGCCGACGATGTGGCTGGCGATCCTGATCCCCGCGCCGCTGACCTTCCTGCTGCCGCTGGTGCAGGCCGACTGGCGGCTCGGGCTGGTCGTCGGGTACGAGTTCTTCGTCGGGGCGGGCGTGGTCGTCTACAACGTCACCCAGCTCAGCTTCCGCCAGGCCGCCACGCCCGAGGAGCTGCTCGGCCGGATGAACGCCACCATGCGCTTCCTCGTCTGGGGGACGATGCCGCTGGGCGGGCTGATCGGCGGCGTGCTGGGCGAGCTGATCGGCGTCAGGAGCACGCTGGTGGTCGCCGGGGTGGGGGCCTGCCTGGCGTTCCTGTGGGTGTTCACCTCGCCCATGCGGACGATGCGCGAGCTGCCGGTGCCGCAGGCCCGTCAGTAGTCGCACACTCCTGTCGGGAAGATCTGCTTCAGCCTGGCCCGCTGGTCGCGGTCCGGCCGCCAGGCGCCGTAGAGGCCCTTGGCGATGGCCCGGTCGACCGGCTGGAGGCGGCACTTGTGGACGCCGCCCTCGATCGGGCCGCCCGCGACCGTCCGCGAGGTCCCGTAGAGCGGGAAGCGCTGAGTGCACGGGCCGGGGGCGCGGCGGTCGAGGACGCCGTCCCAGACGTGCGGGCCGGCGGCGAGCTCGGTGCCGTCCGTGGCGAAGCAGCGGTCCACGGCCTGGGGCGGCCTGTTCGCCGTGACGCCTCGCGCCGGATATTTCCGGATATTCGCCATCCAGGCGTCGATCACCCGCAGCGCCTCGGGCGTCTGGTCGAACCCCGGCCCGTCAGGACGCGCGTCGGTGAACCAGATGACCTGGTTCCCGGCCCTGCCGTCGTGGTCCAGCATGCGCTTCCTGGAGGCGAACGACTGGTGCGCGTTGTGCATGTCGAGCTGCTCCTCCAGGTAGTGCCGCCAGTCGATGACCGGCAGGTCGAGGTCGCCGCCGAACATCAGGCCGCTGTTCCGCACGCTCCTGATCGCCTCCGGGTCACCGGTACGTCTCGGGGCGGGATCGCCGCTCAGGTTCGCGTTGCGGGCGCTCCACGGGTCGAAGTCGGCCGGGCAGGCGGACGGCACGAACGGGCAGCCCTCCTGCACCATGTCGGCCGCCTCCTTCCACGAGCCCGCCTCGGCGTTCAGGTCGAGGAACTCCTCCGGGGTGATCACGCCGTCCGTCAGCGCCTTCAGCCCGTACTGGACGCCCACGTTGTCCCACGTCGAACGGGCGTGGCCCTGCTCGTCCACCCCGTACACCTTGCGCAGGTCGTCCCAGTGCGTCCACTGGACGGTGTCCTTGACGCCCGGCGGGTCCATGCGCTGCCACTCGGGGTCGTTGTTGCTCGTCCACAGCGGGTTCATGGTCAGCGGGGTCAGGCCGCGCCAGCCGTTGACGCACTCGTCGGAGCCCGGCTCGCCGGTGGTCGGGTTGACGACCGTGTCGCTGGCGTTCATGCCGATCAGGGCCGTACGGTCGTCCCACCGCGCCCAGCGGGGATGCGCGTCCATGTACCGTTCGAGCAGCTCGCAGTCGCCCACGTGGATGGTCTGGGTGACCATGTCCGGGTACGAGTACTGCGGGATGGCGGCGTCGATCACCCGGTCGCCGTGGTTCTGGCCGTAGATGTACTGCTGGATGGCGCCGCCGGAGCCGCCGACGCCGACCGTGTAGAGCGGCGGGCCGTGCCGCTCGATGAACCGCTCCTTGACCATCAGGGCCGTCTCGCCGCCCAGGATCAGGTTGTAGTGGGTCGAGGTGCGGGTGCCCGACGAGTGCAGGATCGCGTAGCCCTGGCCCAGGCCGTACGGGTCGAGGGCGCTGCCGCCGAGGGTGCCCTGGTCGTGGCCGATGCCCACGCCGCCGTCGAACCGGTAGATCGCCCTGCCGTTCCAGGCGTCCTCCAGCATGGCGATCGAGTAGAGGAACCGGTTGATCACGCCGCGCTCCCGCCGGACCACGAAGTCGGCCGTGCGGCCGTCCAGCAGCGTGGTCGTGGCCAGGTCGGGGGGACGGCCCTGGGCCGGCATCGGCTTGTACGTGCCGTCCGTGGAGCGGTAGAGGCGGTCGGTGACCGTGGGGGCGAAGCAGTCCCTGCTCCAGCCGCCGGCGACGCGCATGCCCTGGCCGTCCTGGTTGTCCGCGACGGGCGGGCCCAGGCCGCTGCGTTCGGTCTTGCACAGGAACGGGTACTGGTGCGCGCCCGAGAAGACCGGGCCCTGGACGGGGTGGTTGCGGACCTTCAGGGTGCGCCTGTGCGGACCCGCCGTCGCGGTGATCGTGTTGTCGCCGACGTCCAGGCCGCTCACCAGGCCGGTGAGGCCGTCCCCGGTCCGTCCGAAGGCCGCCGTGACGTCCTCGCCGTTGCGGAGCACCCTGAGCCCGGCGCCGCCCGTACCGCGGACTCTGATCAGGGCGTCGCCGCCGGTCACCTGGCCGGGGCGGCTGGAGAGCACCTCCAGCGCCAGAGCGGCGCCGGAGGCGTACGCGGGGGCGGGGGCGGCGCCGGAGGCGTACGCGGGGGCGGGGGCGGCGATGAGGGACGCCAGCACGGTGAGGACCACCACAGCCTTCATGACCATGACGGTGACACGCGCCCCCGCGCTTGCACAGGCCCGATCTGCGGAGGCCGGTTGGTGGGAGTGCTGCTCCATTACGCTGAAAGCTGCCCGCCCGATATCCGCGCGCATCCCGGCCCGGGACGTGCCAGTCTTGAACACGTGCTGACCGACCGCCCCACCAAGCTCGTGCCGCCCGTGCTGGCCAGGATGGCCGCATGGAGCGGGTGCCTGATCCTCGTCGGCGTGGTCGTCTACTTCATCGTCCAGGCCATCGCCCGCCTGGCGTTCGTGGCGCTGCCCGTGGCGATCGCGCTCCTGCTGACGGCGCTGCTCTTCCCCCTGACGAACTCCTTGCGCGGCGCCGGCATGCGGCCCATCTACGCCACCTGGATCACCATGCTGGTGGCGCTGGCCGTGCTCGTCGGCACCGGGTGGCTGGTGGGCGCGCGGGCCGGCGAGGAGTTCCCCAATCTGGTCGTGCAGGTGCAGGAGACGGCCAGGTCCGTGCAGGCCTGGCTGATCGAGGGCCCGCTGCACCTGGAGCAGACGCAGATCACCGGCTACGTGGACGAGATCGCGGCCCTGCTCAACGCGCAGCGCACGGCCATCACCGGCACGGTGCTGTCGGCCGGCGCGGTGGCCGTCGAGGTGCTCGCGTCCATCGTGCTGCTGCTGTTCGTGACGTTCTTCCTGCTCAAGGACGGCGACCGGATCTGGGTGTGGTTCCTGAAGGCGTTCGGCGGGGTGGCGCCGCGCGTGGACCGGGCGGGGCGGGCCGCGTGGGCCACGCTCTCCCACTACGTCCAGGGCACGGTGGCGGTGGCCGCCGTGCACGGCCTGATCATGGGGATCGTGCTGGCCGGGATGGGCGTGCCGCTGTGGGCGCCGCTGGCCGTGCTGATCTTCTTCGCCAGCTTCATCCCCATCGTCGGCATCTTCTTCGCCGGCACGATCGCGACCCTGGTCACGCTGGGCGCCAAGGGCCTCGTGTACGCCCTGATCTTTCTCGGCATCCTCATCGTGGAGCAGCAGCTGGAGAACCACGTGCTGCAGCCGCTGATCGTCGGGCGCGCGCTCAACTTCCACCCGCTGGCCATCATCCTCGTGCTGTCCATCGGGGGCATCCTGGCGGGCATCGCGGGCGCCGCCGTGGCCGTGCCGGTGGCGGCGGTGATCTACCGGGCGCTGCCGGAGCTGCGACATCAGCCACCGGAGCTGCCACCCGGTCACGACGACGCCCCGCCGGGCGGAGAGCCGCCGCCCGCGCGACCGGAGGGGCCGCCCGTGCGACCGGAGGGGCCGTTCACGCGATCGGAGAAGCCGGCCGCGCCGGTGGCCACCGGGGACGAGCAGGAGAAGGACACGGAGTAACCTCGTCACCCGTGACTCGTTCCTCCCTCACCACCCCGCCGCCGGGCGCGCGGCAGCCCGCCGCACATCCCGATGCGCCGCAGGCGGGCGCCACCCTGGGCTCCCACTACAGCCAGTGCTTCGGCTGCGGCACCGGGCACCCGACCGGCCTGCACCTCAACGCCAGGACCCCCGACGGCACCACCGTCGAGGCGGAGTTCACCGTGGGGGAGGCGCATCAGGGAGCGCCGAAGCTGGCGCACGGCGGCGTCCTGGCCGCCGCCATGGACGAAGTCATCGGAATGTCCGTCTACCTGTTCCACAAGCCCTATGTGACGGGACGGCTGGAGACCGACTACCTGCTCCCCGTTCCCGTGGGCACGACACTCCACCTGCGCGCCTGGTGCAACGGCATCGACGGCAGAAAGGCGTACCTTGAGGCTGAGGGGCGCATCGGCGCTCCAGACGGGCCGGTCGCCGTTCGCGCGGCAGCGCTGTTCATCGAGGTGAACATGGAACACTTCGCCAAGCACGGCGATCTGGCCGCCATCGCCACCGAGCACCAGGACTACGAGGTGAACCCTTGAGCGGAGCAGAGGTCCTCATCCAGCGGCTCGACCCCGGGCTGCCGATCCCGTCGTACGCCCATCCGGGCGACGCGGGAGCCGACCTCCACGCCGCCGAGGACGTGGAGCTGATGCCCGGCGAGCGGGCCGTCGTCGGCACCGGGCTGGCGATCGCCCTGCCCGACGGTTTCGCCGCGTTCGTGCACCCGCGTTCCGGGCTGGCCGCCAGGCACGGCGTCACGCTGGTCAACGCGCCCGGTACGGTGGACGCCGGCTACCGGGGCGAGATCAAGGTGACGGTGATCAACACCGACCTCAAGGAGCCGTTCCGGCTGCGGCGGGGAGACCGGGTGGCGCAGCTCGTTATCCAGCGGGTGGAACGCGTGGCGTTCGTGGAGGCCGGGCAGTTGCCGGGGTCCGCGCGCGGCGCCGGCGGCTTCGGATCGACGGGCCGCTGATCGTGGTGTGGGAAGGGGCCCCTGCGGGGCCCGACGAACTACGGGCCCGGCAGCGGCCCGACGAGCAGGGAGAGTGAGGAACGTGTTCCGACGTCGTCGTCGTGAGCAGCCGGAGCAGGCGGCCGAGCAGGAGGTAGCGGAGCCGACGCGCGAATCCGGCCCGTGGGACGCCGACGAGCCCCACCCGGAGTCCGAGCGGATCGATCTGGGCGGCCTGCGGCTGCCGCACAACCCCGACTTCGACGTGCGCCTGGCCTCCGTCGGGGACCAGCACGTCGGGGTGGTCGTCCTGTACGACGAGAGCTCGCTGCAGCTCCAGGCCCTGGCCGCGCCGCGCAGCTCCGGCCTCTGGGACGAGGTCAAGACCAAGATCCTGGCCCAGGCCAAGCACCTGGAGCAGCGGGAGGGGCCGTTCGGCAGCGAGCTGACCGGCGAGATGAAGGTCGAGGGCAGCAGCCGCCCGGCCCGCTACCTCGGCATCGACGGCCCCCGCTGGTTCCTGCTGGCGGTGATCTCCGGCAAGGCGGCCGCCGACGACGCGGTCGCGCAGCCGTACATCGAGTTCATCAGGGACGTCGTGGTGGTCCGCGGCGACGAGCCGATGGCCCGCGAGGAGCCCATCCCGCTGCGCCGTCCGAACGAGCAGACGGGCGAGACGGGCGAGCAGCGGCCGGGTTTCAACCCGTTCAAGCGAGGACCTGAAATCAGTGAGATTCGCTAAGAGCTGACATCACATAGGCTGATGCATCATGAGTACGGCAGAGCCCCCTAAACGCGGGGGATTGCGCGGGTTCTTCAGTCGGCTGGCCACCAGCCAGTCCGAGATCGAGGCCCAGGAACTCCGGGAGGACGCCGACGAGGTCGGCGCGACCCCTATCGTCTCGTGTGGCGGTCGCCGCCGCTTCTGTGTGGCGGGTACGCTACGTACGGTGACTCTGCGTCCGAGGGGCGGAGCCCCTGCTCTCGAGGCCGAGCTGTACGACGGGTCCGACGTGATCGACCTGGTCTGGCTCGGCCGCCGCAAGATCGCGGGCATCGAGCCGGGCCGCACTGTCAAGGCCGAGGGCCTGGTCAGCATGCAGGACGGGCGCAAGGTGATGTTCAATCCGCGTTACGAGCTGCGCCCAGGGAGTTGATCAGGTGAGTGCTGAGGCGGAAGAGGTCGCCCACGACACCGTTGAGGCGGCGGTGCGAGCACAGCTCGCCAAGGCCCTCGGCGGCGTGCGCGGCATCATCGAGGCGGCCGTCCCGACGATCGCGTTCACGCTGTCCTGGATCACGACGGAAGACCTCAAGCTGTCGCTCATCATCAGCATCTCGCTGTCGGTGGTGCTGCTGGTGGTGCGGATCATCCAGCGGTCCACGCCGCAGTTCGTGATCAACAGCTTGATCGGCATCGCGATCGGCGCGTTCTTCGCCAGCAGGTCCGGCGACGCGAAGGACTACTTCCTGCCCGGCATCCTGTACAACGCCGGCTACGCCGTGGCCATGCTGATCTCGATCGTCACGCGGTGGCCGGTCGTCGGCTTCCTGATCGGGTCGGTGACGGGCGATCCGACCGCCTGGCACAAGGATCCCGGCATCGTGCGGCTCTGCACCCGGCTGACGTGGCTGCTCATGCTGCCGTGCGCGGTCCGGGTGGCCGTGCAGGGGCCGGTGTACCTGTTCGGCGGTGGCGACGAGGCGGTGGCGGCGCTCGGCTTCGCCAAGATCGTGATGGGCTGGCCGCTGCAGGTCGCCGCGCTGGCGGCCATGTTGTGGGTGCTCGGCCGCGGCCGCACCCCGATCAAGCCACCCGCCCCGGCCTGACCCGCCCGCCACCCGGGCCGGTGCCTCACCGGTCCTGGTGGTCCGGGTCGAAGTCCGTGGGCTCGGCGGGCAGGGTGTAGCGGGCGCCGATGAGATCCGCCACCCGCTGCCTGCTGTCCCGCGGCGACAGGTCGCCCTCGGTCGCGCTCTCCACGGCGGCCACCTCGTCCGCCAGCTCCGCGTCGCCCAGCTTGTCGCGGATCCACGCCGAGTAGTCGCCGCGCCGCAGGTGGTGCAGCCAGGTGTCGTCGTCCACGCCCTCGCCCAGCTCGACGAACGTGTGCAGGTTCCTGGCCCGCAGCCGGAGCCGCTCCTCCGGGCCGGTGAAGTAGAAGCTCTTGTCCTTGGCCATGGTGCCGGCCGCGTACTTGCGCCGGTGCCGGGTGCGCTCGGCGCGGGCGGGGGCCAGGGTCAGCTCGCGCGCGTAGTCCGTACCGTCCTGCCAGAGCGCGAGATCGCCCTTCGGGGCGGGGCGCAGCGTGGGCGCGTCGAGGCCGCGGGCGGCGGCGAAGGCGGCCAGCGTGTTCCCCGGCTCCCTGCCCACCACGATCGTGCTGGTGACCAGGCGCAGCGCGGCGGGGCTCAGCGCGTCGGGATGAACGGTGATCATCAGGAGCCCGCCGAGGTCGCCGGGATGCCGGATGGGCACCTCGCGGACCTCCGCGGGCATGAGGTGGTGGGCCTCGTCCAGGATGAGCCAGTGCGGGTGGCCCAGCTTGGCGCGCAGGCCGGTCAGGCGGGGCAGCAGCTCGGCGAAGTACGCGGGCCGGTCGCGCAGCTGCAGGCCGATCAGGTTGATCACGACGCTGTGGTCGGGCTGCTCCAGGACGTGCGCCACCTCGTCCACCGCCGGCACCCGGTCGGGGTCGCCGAGCACGGTCAGGCCCGGGTACTCGGCGTAGTCGCCCTCCGGGTCCACGATCGCGCACTGGTAGCCGTCGCCGGTGAGCCGTTCGAGCAGCGCGGTGGTGACCGTGGACTTGCCGCTGCCGGACGGGCCCGCCACCAGCAGGCCGATCCCGTACGAGGGCAGCCGCACCTCCTCCTCGCCCGCGTGGCCGAGCAGGATGTGGTGGCGCGGCAGGTCCAGCTCGTCGAGGTCGCCGGTCAGCAGCAGCCCGGCCAGCTCGGTCACGCCGCGCCCGTTCGACTCGTCCAGGCAGAGGTCGCAGGCGTCCTTGAGCGCGGGCAGGGCGTTGGCGACGGCGGTGCCGCACTCGGCGGCGGTCAGGAACGCGTGGTCGTTCTCCCCGTCGCCGACCGCCACCACGCTGTGCCGCGACAGGGACAGGCGGCCGAGCGCGGCGCACAGGCCGGTGGCCTTGTTCACGCCGGGAGGCAGCACCATGACGGCGCCCTTGTTGTAGATGACCTGCAGCTCCAGGCCCAGCTCGCGGATCAGCCCGAGCACGTGCACGTCGTGCGGCTCGCGCGTGGCGACCAGCACCTGCCCGACGCCCAGCGGGCTCACCCCCTCCGCCCGCAGCCGCTCGGCCAGCTCGGCGGGCGGCGGCGCGGCCAGGGCGTCGCAGGTACGCTGGCGCGGGTCGTACAGCAGGCCGCCGTTCTCGGCCACGATCAGGTCGAACAGGGCCGGATGCGGGAAGACCGAGAGCAGGTCGTCCAGCTCGCGCCCGGTGACCAGCAGCAGCTTGAACCCGGCCCGGGACAGCCGCTCCAGCGCCTCGATCGTCCCGTCGTCCACCTGGCCGTCCGCGGCCAGGGTTTCGTCGTAGTCGCAGGCCAGCACGTTGTAGCGCATGCTCGCCCCCTACCCCCGGACGGCGCGGCATCCAGCGGGACAAGTGAAAGACAGGTGAACTTTGCCGCGTTCGCCTCATAGTCCGATCATCGGTATATATCGTCGGCATGACGCACCGATCGATGCAGGAGCCGACGTTCCTGATCCTGACGGCGCTGGCGGCCGGGCCGCAGCACGGGTACGGGATCGTCACAGACGTGCTCCGGATCTCCGGAGAGCGGGTGCGGCTGCGCGCCGGCACCCTGTACGCGGCGCTCGACCGGCTGGAAGGGGAGGGGCTGGCCGAGACCGAACGGGAGGAGGTCGTGGACGGGCGGGCCCGGCGCTACTACCGGCTGACCCGGTCCGGCGAGGAGCGGCTGGCGGACGAGACCGAGCGGTTGCGGCGGAACGTGGAGACCGCGACCGCGCGGCTGCGATCCCGCCTGGGCCTCGGGACGATGGGGAGCGGCGCATGACGAGCCTGGAGCGGGGCTACCGGCGGTTACTGGCGGCCTGCCCGCAGGAGCACCGGGCCCGGCACGAGGAGGAGATGCTCGGGGTGCTGCTCGCGAGCGCGGCACCCGGCCGGCGGCGGCCGTCGCTGAGGACGCCTGCGACGTCGTGCGCGGCGGCCTGGCGATCAGGCTGCGGCACGCCGTCGATCCCCGGTCGAGCCTGTGCCGGCGGTACGCGCTCGGCATCGCCGCGCTCCTCGCACCCATCGCCCTCTTCGTGATGTGTTGTTCGCCTGGCTCGACCGGCGCTGGGCGGCTTTCGGGTGTGCCGCGGCTGGTCAGGTGGACGGCCGCGCTGGCCGGTCTGCCCGTGCTGGGGAGCCTGATCTTCAGGCGGCGGGGCTTCCCGTCGCGGTCGCGCTCGTGCTGATCGCGGGGGTGATGGCGCTGCGCTCGCCCGTCGGACGGCGGGTGGCGGTCGTGCTGGTGCCGATGGCGGCGACCATCGTCGCGGGGACGCTGTGGTGGGGCGATCCGCTGGTCCTGGCATTGATCACCACGCTCTCGGCGGCCGTGCTGGGTGTCGCCGGAGTGCTCGCCAGGGCCGGATCGAGGCCGACGCCGGCGACCCGCGTCTAGGCTGCCTGGTATGACCATCATGCAGGTTCCGGGCTCGAAGTCCGTCACCGCCCGCGCCCTGTTCCTCGCCGCCGCCGCGCGCGGCACCACCGTGCTGCGGCGGCCGCTGGTCTCGGACGACACGGAAGGGTTCGCGGAGGGGCTGGCCGCGCTCGGTTACCGGGTGGAGCGCGGGCCGGAGGCGTGGACGATCGACGGCCGGCCGGAGGGGCCCGCGTACGGGGAGGCGGAGGTGTTCTGCCGCGACGGCGCCACGACCGCGCGGTTCCTGCCCGCGCTGGCGGCGGCCGGGCACGGTCTGTTCCGCTTCGACGCCTCCCCGCAGATGCGCCGCCGCCCGCTCGGGCCCCTCACCACGGCGCTGCGCGAGCTGGGCGTGGACCTGACGCATGAAGGCGAGGAGGGGCACCACCCGCTGACCGTTCGGGCCTCCGGCATCAAGGGCGGGCGGATCACGCTGGACGCGGGGCTGTCGTCGCAGTTCCTCACCGCGTTGCTGCTCGTCGGGCCGCTGACCGCCGAGGGGCTGGAGATCACCGTCACCGATCTCGTGTCGGTGCCGTACGTGGAGATCACGCTGGCGATGATGCGCAGCTTCGGGGTCGAGGTGCGGCGCGAGGGGGCGACGTTCCACGTGCCTCCGCAGGGGTACGAGGCCGCCGACTACGCCATCGAACCCGATGCCTCCACGGCCAGCTACCCCCTTGCCGCCGCCGCCCTGACCGGGAACACCATCACGATCCCCGGGCTGGGCTCCGGTGCGTTGCAAGGGGACGTACGTTTCGCCGAGGTGCTGAAGCGGATGGGCGCATCAGTGGAAATGTCACCCGATTCCATGACCGTCACCGGTACGGGCGGCCTGCACGGCCTGACCGTCAACATGCGCGACATTTCCGACACCGTCCCCACGCTCGCCGCCATCGCCCCCTTCGCCGACAGCCCGGTGCGGATCGAGGACGTGTACAACACGCGCGTCAAGGAGTGCGACCGGCTGGAGGCGTGCGCCGAGAACCTGCGGCGGCTGGGCGTCCCGGTCAGCCTCGGCCGCGACTGGATCGAGATCACCCCGGCCCGGCCCCGTCCCGCCGAGATCGCCTGCCACGGCGACCACCGGATCGCCATGTCGTTCAGCATCACCGGCCTGCGCACGCCGGGGATCACGCTGGACGACCCCGGGTGCGTGAAGAAGACGTTCCCCGGCTTCCACGAGGCGCTGGCGGGGCTGCGGGCGGAGTGGGGGATCCCCCTTGAGTAAAGATCTTCGCATCGAACCCTGAACCACTTGATCCACTCGTGCGGGTACGAACGCAGGCGAACGATCGCCTCACATCGCATCGGGGGACCACCATGTACAAAAGCGCTTTCGCCGCCCTCACCATGACCGCCGCCGCCCTGCTCCTCACCGCTGTGCCCGCGCTCGCCGGGGACGACCTGGACTTCCACGGGCCGTCCTTCATCATGTGCGACGACGGGGTGACCAACGTCATCAAGATGGACGCGCCGATGACCCTGTGGACCACCACCGCCGGGTGCGCGGACACGGACGACGACGACAGCCACGGGCATGGGATGAACTGAGACCCGTACGGGCGTGCGGGAGGCCCCTCGCAGGGAAGGTTGCGAGGGGCCTTTTCGCTACCCGCGTACGAGCCCGGCCGGGGCTCCTACCGGGCGCGGCCTTCGAGCAGGGCGGTCCAGAGGGCCAGGCCCTGGGCTGTTCTGAGCCAGGGGCTTTCGCTGATCCGGACGCCTTGGGGTGTTCTCTGGGTTCGGCGGATGTGCAGGAGGCCGGCTGCGGCGCATAGTTCGTAGCTGGTCGGCAGGCATTCGCAGGTGAGGTCGCGGACCCTGGCCGAGGCGCATCTGCCCACCGAGGGGGCCCAATCGATCCTCGCGTGTCCGTTTTGTGGGGGTTTTGGGTGTGGGAAGGCGTGTGGGGTTTCGATGGGGTCGTGGTGGTTGCATTCCCTGGCGTCTTGGTCGTCCGTGCCCGTGTCCGTGCTTGCGTCCGTCCCCGTGTCCGCCCTCACGTCGGCCCTCGCGCCCGCGCCCAGTGTCACGTCCGTGCCCGCTCTGACATCTGCCCTCGCGTCCGCCCCGACATCCGCGCTCTCGCTCTCCGTAAGAGGGGAGTCCCTGGGATGGTGGTCGTGCCTATCGGTCACGTGCTCTCCTTCCGTCTGGCTGTCGACACGCCGGGTGGGCGGTTCGAGGGTCGTACGCAGATGGTTTTCAAGCGGGATGCGCTCGGGGTGGCCTTGATGTCCCGGTCGGCTCCCGCTCCAGTCCAGTGGTAGGCGTGCCAGCGCATGCTCGGGCGCTCCGTAGGGGTCAGAGGCGGCGGGCCCTGCTTGCCCGGATCAGGCGGGGACCGCCGTTCTTCGCGAGGCGCTCAGAAGGTGGACACCTCGGCGACCCGTCGCTCTCGGTGACGCCTTGGGGACTGATGGTCATAGAGTGATGTTAGAACAGGCGGATCGCTTGGTCTATATGTATCTGCTTGTTCGTTCAGACAGAGCGATGCCTCTCGGCAGCCGGCCTGCCGGCCGCAGAACTTGACTACCGGGTGGCCAACCAGGTCCAGGTGCTCGACCCGCCGCACGCCATCGGTTGGCTGACGGGCGAGGAGAAGGACGACGGCCGTCTGGAGTTCGGCGGCTGGCTCTGGCGTTACGACCTCGCCCCGCCCGGCCCGTCCAAAACCGAGGTCACGATCACCTACGACTGGTCGGCGGTGCCGCAGTCCATCCGGAAGTGCATCCAGTTCCCGCCGTTCGGGCCCGAGCACCTCACGAACTCGCTGCACCACCTGGCCGAGCTTGCCTCCGGCGGGTGATGCCGTCGGCGGCGATGACCATCGGTCGTACAGGTCTCGGACGCGGACGACGAGGCGTACATGCAGGAGCTGTCGCCTTCGCAGGCCGACTACAGAGAGCGTGCCAGCTCGGCCGCCTTCGTGCTAACGGCTCCCACATCCTGCGAGGAGTGAACCTCCGCCCCAAGGTTCTCGAACACCTGCTCGGCCTCCTCGTACGCCCTCATCTCTTCCGGCGTCTCCGGCGGAGCGACCACAACTTCGAGGTCCACGTCCCGCGTGATACGGCTGACGTTCCCGAACGCGTCCACCACCCGGGCCTCTTCTCCATCACGGAAGCGGCCGATCGCGTACCCCCACGACTTCACCCTGTCGGGCACTTCATCGACCTGGGCCAGGCGGAACGACCAGGTCTGCGTGAGCTGGACGACCCTGCCGTTCGCGATGGCGAAGTCCATGGGGGATTGCAGCCGCGCCCCCACATGCAGCTGCACCTTGGCGCGCACCAGGTGCTCGGCGATGTCGGCCTCCTGGTACGCCCGTCGCATGTGGCTCTGCAGCGCGTGCCGGGTCACCGAGCGATGCTTGGGCGACTCGACCGGATCGACGATCAGCTGCTCGAAGACGAACGCCAGCGCCTCCTGCGCATCGTTCGCGATCACGGGTGCCGGAGCGCTGAACTGTACGATGTTGCGGTAGTCGCGGTGAAGTCTGTCCAGCCAGTCCTCGCCCAGTGGCTCGCCGCCGTCCTCCAGGAGTGCCGCCTGGTTGCGCTCGATCTCGTCGTAGAGCTTGAGCAGGTCATCGTGGCAACGGGTGGGCGCGCGACGGCCCGCCTACTCCTTGACGACCAGGGCGACGCATTCCACGTGGTGCGTCATCGGAAAGGCGTCGAAGGCGCGCAGGTCGGACAGTACGTACCCGCGCTCCCCGAACCAGGCCAGGTCCCGGGCCAGGGTGGCCGGGTCGCAGGAGACGTAGACGATGCGCAGGGCGTCCAGGGAGGCGATGCGTTCCACGACGTCGCGGCCCAGGCCGGCGCGGGGCGGGTCGACCACGACGAGGTCGGCGCGTTCGATCTGGAAGCGGTCCAGGGCCTCCTCCACGCGGCCGCGTTCCACCCGGGCCTGGGGCAGGTCACGGAGGTTGGCGCGGGCGTCGCGGACGGCGGCGGCCTCTGATTCGAGGCCGAACACCGCGCCTTCGGGGCCCACGACCTCGGCCAGGCCGGCCGCGAAGAGGCCGACGCCGCAGTAGAGGTCGAGTGCCCACTCGCCGGGCTCGGGGGCGGCGTAGGCGAGGACCGCGTCCAGCAGGGTCTCGGCGGCGCCGGGGTGGACCTGCCAGAAGCCGCTGCCCGCGACCCGGAACTCGCGGTCGCCGACCTGCTCGTGCAGCACGCCCGAGCCGCGCCGCGGCACCGTGCGGCCCTTGCCCTGGTCGAGGAGGACGGAGGCGGGCGCTTCCAGGTCGGGGACGGTGACGCTGCGCCGGGCGCGGGGGGCGACGACGACGGCGCGGTCGCCGCCCGAGGAGGCGATGACCTCGACGCCCGCGGCGCCGGGCCACAGGTGGTCCTCGACGCCCGCCGCCTCCACCTCGGGGTGGGCGATCAGGCAGGCGTCCACGACCTCGATGTCGTGCGAACGGTGCCGGCGGAACCCCAGCTCGCCGGTGGAGGTGGCGGCGAACTGCACCCGCGTACGCCAGCCGAGCCCGTCCTTGGCGCCCGGCACCTCCTCCACGACGACCTCGCGTTCGATGCCCGCCAGGCGGCGCAGCTGCTCGGCCACGACCTGGGCCTTGAGCCGGCGCTGGGCCTCCACCGTGGCGTGCTGCCAGTCGCAGCCGCCGCAGCGGCCCGGCCCGGCGTACGGGCAGGGCGGGACGACGCGGTCGGGCGAGGCCTCGAGGATCTCGACGGCGTCGGCCCGCAGGAAGCGGGAGGTCTCCTCGGTGACGTCGGCGATCACCCGCTCGCCTGGCAAGGCGTGCCGTACGAACACCACCCGCCCTTCATGGCGCGCCACACACCAGCCGCCATGGGCGACCGGACCTACCGTCAACTCGAGAGATGCCTGTTCCACATCCGACACCTTAGTGCCCTTACCCGGATGACCACTTATCGGACTTGATCCATTACGCTGGGTGTTCATGGGGAGGGTGGTGCGGCGGCGGCTCGGGTTCGGCGGGACGCTGGTGGCCACGCTGTTCGCCTGCGCCTCGCTGACGCCGTCGCTGCTGCCGCGCACGTGGCTGTACCAGGGGGTGATGGGGGCGGTCACCGGCATTCTCGGGTACGCGGTGGGCGCGGCGATCGGGGCGCTGTGCCGTACGGTGATCCGGCTGCCGGAGCGGGGGCGGCGGGCCGCCTGGCGGGTGATGCTCGCCGGGTGCGGCGTGCTGGCGGTGGTGGCGCTGTGGTACAGCTTCGACTGGCAGCGCGACCTGCGGGCGCTGATGGGGATGGACACGCGGATCACCTGGTTCCCGCCGGTGATCCTGGCCGTGACGCTCGTCCTGTTCGCCGCCGCGCTGCTGGCCGCCCGGCTCGTACGGCTCGGCGGCCGCAAGCTGAACGCCTGGCTCGACAGGTACGTCCCCGTGTACGTGGGGCATGCCGTCGGGGTGCTGGTCATCGCGTCGCTGGTGGCGCTGTTCGCCAACGACGTGCTGTTCAACGGGTTCGTGGCCAGGGTGAGCGACATCTCGTCCGTCGCGAACGAGGGCACGCATCCGGGCGTGCGCCCGCCGGCCTCCGCGTACCTGTCGGGCGGGCCGAGGTCGCTGGTGAGCTGGGAGTCGCTGGGCAGGGAGGGGCGCCGGTTCACCGGCACGGCGGCGACGCCGGCGCGGCTGCGGGCGTTCTCGGGACGGCCGGCCACGGAGCCGATCAGGGTTTACATCGGCCTTGACAGCGCGCCCTCGCCGGCCGCCCAGGCGGCGCTGGCCGTGCGCGAGCTGGAGCGCACCGGCGCGTTCGGCAGGCCCGTGCTGGCGGTGCTCGGCACCACGGGCACCGGCTGGGTCGACCCGCACCTCGCCGACACCCTGGAGTACATGTACAACGGCCGCACCGCGCTGGTCGCGATGCAGTACTCGTACCTGCCGAGCTGGGTGTCGTTCCTGGTCGACAGGGAGAAGGCGGCCGCGGCGGGCCGGGCGCTGTTCGAGGCCGTGCGCGAGCGGTGGGCGAGGCTGCCGGCAGGGGCGCGGCCGAGGCTGCTGCTGTCGGGCGAGAGCCTGGGCTCGTACGAGCTGGAGCAGGCGTTCGGCGACCTGGCGGACCTGGTGTCGCGGGCGGACGGCGCGGTGTTCGTGGGGCCGCCGAACGCCAACCCGATCTGGCAGCGCCTCACCGGCGGCCGCGATCGCGGCAGCCCCGTGTGGCGGCCCGTCTACCAGGACGGCAGGACCGCCAGGTTCGCCCAGCACCCCGCCGACCTGCACCTGCCGGCGGCGCCGTGGCCGCGCCCGCGCGTGGTCTACCTGCAGAACGCCTCCGACCCCGTCGTGTGGTGGTCGCCCCGGCTGATCTACCGCAGGCCGGCGTGGCTGGAGGGCCCGCGCGGGCCGGGGGTGAACCCGGAGATGAACTGGTTCCCGCTGGTGACGTTCTGGCAGGTGCTGGTGGACATGACGAGCGCGCTGGACGTGCCGCCCGGCCACGGCCACCGGTACGGCGCCAACATCGTCGACGGCTGGGCCGCCGTGGCCGCGCCCCCGGGCTGGAGCCCGCACGACACGTGGCGGCTACGGGCGCTTGTCGGCTAGCTGCGACTCCTCCTTGACCGTCTGGTGCCACGGCCTCCGCACCGCCCCGGGCGCGAACGGCTCCGGCCTGCCCTGGAGCCGGTCGGACGAGTGGAGCTGCCACGGCACGCTGGTCACCATCACGCCGGGCTTGAACAGCAGCCGCGCCTTCAGCCGCAGCGCGCTCTGGTTGTGCAGCAGGTGCTCCCACCAGTGGCCGACCACGTACTCGGGGATGAAGACCGTCACCACGTCGCGCGGCGAGCGCCGGCGGAGGGTCTTGACGTAGTCGAGGATCGGCTGCGTGATCTCCCGGTACGGCGAGTCGAGCATCTTCAGCGGCACCGGGATGCCCCGCCGCTCCCACTCCTCCTGGAGCTTGCGCGCCTCGTCGCCCTCCACGCCGACCGTGATGGCCTCCAGCGTGGAGGGGCGGGTGGCGCGGGCGTACGCCAGGGCGCGCATGGTCGGCTTGTGCAGCTTGGAGACGAGCACGATCGTGTGGTTGCGGGCGGGCAGCATGGCCGGCTCGTAGTCCTCGGTGAGCTCCAGCTCGGCCGCCACCTTGTCGTAGTGGCGCCTGATGCCCTTCATCATGAGGAACAGGATCGGCATCGCGATCACCACGATCCACGCGCCGACCAGGAACTTCGTCAGCAGCACCACGATCAGCACGAGGCCGGTCATGACCCCGCCGAAGAAGTTGATCACGCGGGAGCGGTGCATCTGGTGGCGGACTCTGGGGTCGGCCTCGGTCTTCAGGTGGCGGGTCCAGTGGATGACCATGCCGGTCTGGCTGAGCGTGAAGGAGACGAAGACGCCGACGATGTAGAGGTTCAGCAGGCGGCTGACGTCCGCCTGGAACCCCCACAGCAGCAGGCACGCGCCCAGCGCCAGGATGATGATGCCGTTGGAGAAGGCCAGCCGGTCGCCCCGGGTGTGCAGCTGGCGCGGCAGGTAACGGTCCTGCGCCAGGATCGAGCCGAGCACGGGGAAGCCGTTGAAGGCGGTGTTCGCCGCCAGGAACAGGATCAGCGCCGTCACCGCGGAGATCACGATGAACGGCACGGAACCGCCGCCGAACACCGCGTCGGCCACCTGCGAGATGATCGGCTGCTGGTAGTAGCCGGGGCCGACGGGCGTGCCGTCCGGCCTGAGCAGGTCCTCGGCGACCACCGACGGCTCGGCCACCTTCACGCCCGACGCGAGGCCGAGCGCGATGATGCCGCTGAACATCGTGATCGCGACCAGGCCCATCATCAGCAGCGTGGTGGCCGCGTTCCTGCTCTTGGGCTTCCTGAACGCGGGCACGCCGTTGCTGATCGCCTCCACACCGGTCAGCGCCGCGCAGCCCGACGAGAACGCGCGCAGCACCAGGAACGCCGCGGCGAAGGCGGTGAGGTTGTGCTGCTCGGGCTCGATCGTGAAGTGCGCGCTCGGCGCCTCGATGTTCTCGTGCAGCACCAGCAGCCGGAACCCGCCCCAGGCGATCAGGCCCAGGACGGAGATCATGAACGCGTACGTGGGGATGGCGAAGGCGGCGCCGGACTCGCGGATGCCGCGCAGGTTGACCACGGTGAGCAGGACGACGATGACGATGGCGACGGCGGGCTTGTGCTGCCCCACGAACGGGATCGTGGCGCCGACGTAGTCGACGCCGTTCGCGACGGACACCGCGACGGTCAGCACGTAGTCGACCATGAGGGCGCTGGCCACGGTGAGGCCGGCGTTCTTGCCGAGGTTGGTGGTGGCGACCTCGTAGTCGCCGCCGCCGCTGGGGTAGGCGTGCACGTTCTGCCGGTACGAGGCCACGACCGTGAGCATCACGACCACGACGGCGATGGCGACCCAGGGGCTGAAGGAGTAGAAGGAGACGCCGGCCAGCGAGAGGATGACCAGGATCTCCTGGGGGGCGTACGCGACGGAGGAGAGCGCGTCGCTCGCGAAGACCGGCAGTGCGATCCGTTTGGGGAGTAGTTGCTCGTGGAGCTGCCCGCTTCGCAGGGCGCGTCCCACGAGCAATCGTTTGACAAGATCCGTTACCTTCGCCACGTAACGAGATGCTAGCCCCATGCCGAGGCCCTAAACGCGGCGCTCCCCCCTGGGTCCATACTGGTGTCGAGCAACCGGCCGACCGCTGACGATGCGGGGGGAAATGCATATAGTGATCATGGGATGTGGCCGGGTGGGATCGACCCTCGCGCACATCCTTGAGGACAGCGGACATTCCGTCGCCATCATCGACCGTGACCCGCAGGCGTTCCGCCGGCTGCGCGCCGGGTTCCGGGGGCGGCGGGTGACCGGCGTCGGCTTCGATCGCGACGTGCTCACCGAGGCCGGTGTCGAGTCGGCCACCGCCTTCGTCGCGGTCTCCAGCGGCGACAACTCCAACATCATCTCCGCCCGGGTGGCGCGGGAGACGTTCGGCGTCGACAACGTGGTGGCCCGCATCTACGACCCCCGCAGGGCCGAGGTCTACCAGCGGCTGGGCATCCCCACGGTGGCCACCGTGCGCTGGACCGCCGACCAGATCATGCGCCGCATCCTGCCCGAGGGCGCCGAGCCGCTCTGGCGCGACCCCACCGGCACCGTCGTCCTGGCCGAGGTGACCGTGAACACCTCCTGGATCGGCACCCGCGTCGTCGACCTCGAGTCTCGCACCCGCGCCCGCGCCGCCTTCCTCAACCGCATGGGCGAGGCCGTCACGATCTCCGACGACACCGTGGTGCAGGAGGGCGACGTGCTGCACGTCATCGCCGCGGAGAACGACATGGACCGGATCAACAAGGTGCTCGCCGCGGCACCGGAAGAGGACGAGTGAGATGCGCGTCGCCATCGCGGGAGCGGGCGCCGTCGGCCGCTCCATCGCGGCCGAGCTCCTGGAGAACGGCCACGAGGTCCTGCTCATCGACAACGACCCCCGGGCTATCAAGATCGACAGCGTTCCCCGCGCCGAGTGGCTGCTCGCGGACGCCTGCGAGATCGCCTCTCTCGACGAGGCCGGGCTCAACAACTGCCACGTCGTCGTCGCCTCCTCCGGCGACGACAAGGTGAACCTGGTGGTCTCGCTGCTGGCCAAGACCGAGTACGGCGTGCCGCGCGTGGTCGCCCGCATCAACCACCCCAACAACGAGTGGCTGTTCAACGAGTCGTGGGGCGTGGACGTCGCCGTCTCCACGCCGCGCCTGCTGAGCGCCCTGGTGGAGGAGGCGGTCAGCGTCGGCGACCTGGTGCGCCTGATGACGTTCCGCCAGGGCCAGGCGAACCTGGTGGAGCTGACGCTGGCGGACGACGCGCCGGTGGTGGGCCAGCGGGCGGGCTCGGTCCCGTGGCCGGTGGACGCGGCGCTGGTGGCGATCCTGCGCGAGGGCCGCGTCCTGGTGCCGACGGCCGACGACCCGCTGGAGGCCGGCGACGAGCTGCTGTTCGTGGCGAGCCAGGAGGTGGAGCAGGAGCTCGCGCACCTGCTCTCCCAGCACTGAGCGCCCCCGCCCCTGCCCTGGACGAAGCACCGCGCGGGCGTGCCGGTGGAGGGCGGGGGCGTGCACGATCAGTCCGCTCGTAGAGCGGCCTTCTTCACCGCCGTGACCCGGTCCGCCAGCGGTCCCGGCGAGATCGGGACGCACTCGTACCCGAGCGAGGCGTAGGCGTCGCGGTGGATGCGCTCGAACCGCAGGGCCTCCTCGTACGTGATCCGTCGCGCCGCGGTCGGGGTGACGAACCCGGGGCTGCACACGAACAGGACCGTCCTGTCGTAGATCCGCTGCTCTTCGACCCGTTCCAGCTCGCGGGTCAGGGCCGGGGGGACGGGGTGGCCGAGGTAGGTGGCCAGGGCGTAGGTGCAGATGGGCGAGCGGTCGTAGAACTGCACGTCGCCGGGCAGGGCGGCGGCCCGCTCCTGGCGGCGCCGCTGCAGGCCGGCGATGTCCGCCACGAAGGACGGGCTGGTCCACGGCTCGTCGTCGCCCCGGGCCTGGCGCAGGGCGATGACGTCGGTCGCCGCCTCCTCGACGACGGTGTGGCCGTCGAGCTCCAGCCACCGCAGGATCGCGGTCTTGCCCGCTCCCGGGGTGCCGGTCAGGATGTAGCGCTTCACCGGATCGTTCCTCGTCTGTCATGGATCCGGACGCCGTTCGACGACGGATCGTCCTGATCCGCTGGTCGTTCGGCTGAGAGGACGGCGGCTTCGGTGAGCGGCGCGCGATGTCGCGCGGGGCCGTCCTGGCCGCAGCGTATCAGGCGCGTGCGGCCGCCGCCGCGGTGGGCACGGTGGGCGCGGTGGGCGCGGTGGGCGCGGTGGGCGCGGTGGGCGCGGTGGGCGCGGTGGGCGCGGGCAACTCGGCGGCCGTGGCGGGGTTTCGGTCCTCCCGGCTGCGACCCCCGATGGCCTGCGCAGACGCCTCAACGATCACTTTGGTTTACATCCGCATTAGGGAAATATCCCGTTTTCGATGACAAGTTGGTATCGGTCCCGACAGAATGCGGTGCCATCCAGCGTCTACCGCAACTGGAGGGAACCCCCTATGCGTAGACCCCTTGGGGTACTCGCCGTAGCCGCCAGCCTGGCAGCGATCGCCACGCCCGTGAGCGCGGCGCAGGCTGCCGCGGCGTCGGAAGCGGCGAGGTGCCGCGTGAGTGTGGCCAAGCCGCACGTCAGCGGCACGCTGAAGATCACATCCTCGGCCGCCAGGCGCGGCTGCTTCAATTCCGCGCTGCTGCGCATCCGCATCCTGCGGGCCGTCCCGGGCAAGGACCCGGTCGTCAAGAGCGGCGCCACCAGGAAGGGCCGCATCAACCTCACGCTCGCGTGCGAGCCCGGCACCTACTACGCGATGGCCACCGACTACCGCGGCCGTCCGGTCAAGTCCAAGGCCGCCAAGCTGACCTGCGTCCCGGGCAGCGGCACGCCCACCCCCACCCCCAGCCCCACCGCGCCCACCCCCACGACGCCCGCGCCGAGCCCCACCTCGTCCGCCCCGTCCTCCGGCACCGTGGGCACCGCCGAGGAGAACGAGGTCGTGCGGCTGGTCAACGAGGAGCGGGCCAAGGGCGGCTGCTCCGCCGTCAAGCACGACCCGCAACTGCGCGCGGCCGCCTTCGGGCACTCGGCGGACATGGCGGCGAAGGGCTACTTCAGCCACACCTCCCAGGACGGCCGGTCCTTCATGGACCGCATCAAGGCGTCCGGCTTCACCGGAGGCTCCGGCTGGGCCGAGAACATCGCCATGGGGCAGCGCACGCCCGCCGAGGTCATGCAGGGCTGGATGAACAGCTCCGGGCACCGGGCCAACATCATGAACTGCAAGTACAACCTCATCGGGGTCGGCGTGGCCAAGAACTCCTCGGGCAGGCTCTACTGGACCCAGGACTTCGCGGCCAGGTGACCGGATTTCACCTGTGACCGGGGGCCAGGGTTCTGCGGGGCCCTGGCCCTTTCCCTGTCACCGTACGGTGATGACCAGCTTGCCCGTCGTGTGCCCCGTCTCGCCCAGCGCGTGCGCCTTCGCCGCGTCCGCCAGCTCGTACGTCCCCGCGATCTCGGCACGCAGCCGGCCGTCGGCCGCGAGCCCGGCGACGGCCGCCATCCCGGCGTGATCGGCCTCCACCAGCATGACCTCCGCGCGAACCCCGAGCCGGGCCGCCTCCTGCGCGAGCGCGGCCATGCCGCCGTCCGGCAGGAGCGAGACCAGCACGCCGCCGCGCCGCAGGCTGCGCAGCGAGCGGATGGCGTGGTCGCTGCCCTGCGAGTCCAGGACGACGTCGGCGTCGCGGACGGCCTCGGCGACGTCCGTGGTGCGATAGTCGAGCGCCTCGTCGGCGCCCAGGGAGCGGACGAAGTCGTGCTTGGGGGCGCTGGCGGTGCCGATGACGTACGCGCCGCGGGCCTTGGCGATCTGTACGGCGAGGTGGCCGACGCCGCCGGCCGCCGCGTGGACCAGCACCCGCTGGCCGGCTTCCAGGCGGGCGGTGTCCACGAGGGCCTGCCAGGCGGTGAGCGCGGCCAGCGGCAGGGCGCCGGCCTGGACGTGGTCGAGCGTGGCGGGCTTGAGCGCGAAGGCGCGGGCGGGGCCGGTCACGTACTCGGCGTGCGAGCCGGCCCCGTGCGGGTACGGCAGCATGCCGAACACCTCGTCGCCCGGCCTGAACAGGGTGACCCCCAGGCCGGTCGCCTCGACGACGCCGGATACGTCCCAGCCGACCACGAACGGCGGCTCGCCGAGGAAGAGGCCGGGGACGCCGCGGTGCTTCCAGTCGGTGGGGTTGAGCCCGGCGGCGTGCACCCGGACGAGGAGTTCGCTGGGGCCGGCCGCGGGCCGGGGCAGGCGGATCTCCTTGAGCACCTCGGGGCCGCCGACGACGTCCTGGCTGATCGCGCGCATGGTGGGGATGTCGTTCATGGATCTCAGCCTGCCGGGTGCGGCTGCCCCGGCGGGAGTGGCATGAATGCCATCTGTCGATAGAATCCTGCCATGCATCGTGTCGTCGTCCTGGCGCTGGACGGGGTGTACCCGTTCGAGCTCGGGATCCCGCAGCGGGTGTTCGGCACCGCCGACGGCCTGTACGAGGTGGTGACCTGTACGGTCGACGGCCGGCCGGTGCGCACCTCCGCCGACTTCACGATCATGGCGGACCTGGGGCCGGAGGCCCTGGCCTCGGCCGACACGGTGGTCATCCCTCCGTACACGGTCGCCCACGACACGGCGGAACTCCCCGCCCCGGTGGCCGGCGCGCTCGCGCTGATCCCGGCCGGCGCGCGCATCGTGTCCATCTGCACCGCCGCCTTCGCCCTCGCCGCCGCCGGCCTGCTCGACGGGCGCCCCGCCACGACCCACTGGGCCCTGGCGCCCCGCTTCCGCGAGCTGTTCCCGCAGGTGGCGCTGGACGCGGACGTCCTGTTCGTGGACGACGGCGACGTGCTCACCTCGGCGGGCGCGGCCTCCGGCGTGGACGTGTGCCTGCACCTCGTCCGCAAGGACCACGGCAGCCAGGTGGCCAACCACGTCGCGCGGCGCTGCGTCGTGCCACCGTGGCGGGACGGCGGGCAGGCGCAGTACATCGAGCAGCCCGTGCCGGAGCCGTCCTCGGCGGGGACGGCGGCCACCCGGGAGTGGGCGCTCACCCGGCTGGACCAGCCGCTGACGCTGACCGACCTGGCCAGGCACGCCCGGATGAGCCTGCGGACGTTCGCCCGGCGGTTCCGCGACGAGGTCGGCATGAGCCCGGGGCGGTGGCTGATCCAGCAGCGGGTGGCGCGGGCGCGGGAGTTGCTGGAAGCCAGCGATCTGCCGGTCGAGGTGATCGCGGGGCGGGTGGGGTTCGGGACGGCGGCGTCGCTCCGGCAGCACCTGCACGCCGCGATCGGGGTCTCGCCGCAGTCGTACCGCCACACCTTCCAGGCCGCTGACCGGCGCTGACCGTCGGCTCCTCAGAGGGACGAGCGCAGGCGGCCCAGCTCCCCGGCGATCGTGGTCACCGTCCAGTGGGCGTTGAGGCCGCTCGGGTTCGGCAGCACCCACACGCGGGCGCCGCCCACCGGCTCCGGTTGCGGCCCGATGACGGCCTTGGGGCGGGCGAAGGCGGTGCGGTAGGCGGAGATGCCGAGCACGGCCAGCACCTTCGGGCCGGCCGCGGCGACCTTCGCCGCCAGGGCCTCGGCGCCCGCCACCAGCTCGTCGCGGGTCAGCTCGGAGGCCTTGGCACTGGCCCGGGGCACGATATTGGTGATGCCCAGCCCGTACGAGGGCAGCAGGTGCTGCTCGGCGGGCGCCAGCAGGCGCGGCGTGAAGCCGGACAGGTGCAGCGCCGGCCAGAAGCGGTTGCCGGGGCGGGCGAAGTGGTGGCCGGTGGCCTCGGACATGAGGCCGGGGTTGATGCCGCAGAACAGCACGTCGAGCGAGGGGCCGAGAACGTCGTCGAGCACGTGCCGGAGGGTAGCCGATGAGGAGGCGTGATCAGCCCATCTCCTCCAGCTTGCGCCCCTTGGTCTCCCTGACCCACCTGCTCACGAAGAGGAAGGACAGCACCGCGAAGATCGCGTACGCGGCGTACGTGAGCGGCAGGTTCCACTCCGCCAGGGCCGGGAACGACACCGTGATCAGCCAGTTCGCGATCCACTGCGCCGCGGCCGCGACGCCCAGGGCGGCGGCGCGGATGCGGTTGGGGAACATCTCGCCGAGCAGCACCCAGACCACCACACCCCAGGACAGCGCGAAGAACAGCACGAACACGTTGGCCGCGACCAGCGCGATCGCGCCCTGCGGGTCGGGCAGCGAGACGGACTCGCCCTCACCCACGGCGGAGCTGAACGCCCACGCCGCCGTGGCCAGCGAGACCGCCATGCCCGCCGAGCCGACCAGCAGCAGCGGCCGGCGGCCGAGCTTGTCCACGAGCGAGATCGCGATGAACGTGCCCACGATGTTGATGATCGAGCTGGAGAAGCTGATCAGCAGGGAGTCGCTCTGGTTGATGCCGACCGACTGCCACAACACGGACGAGTAGTAGAAGATCACGTTGATGCCGACCAACTGCTGGAAGGCCGACAGCACGATGCCGATCCACACGATCGGCAGCAGCCCCATCGCCGGGCCGCGCAGGTCCTTCAGCCCGGGCACGCGTTCGGTGCGCAGCACGTGCTGGATCTCCGCGATGCGGTCGTCGAGGTTCACGTCGTCGCCCTCGATCTCCGCCAGCACCTCGCGGGCCCGCCGGGTACGTCCGGACATGACCAGGTAGCGGGGCGACTCGGGGATGGTCGAGGCGAACAGCAGGAACAGCAGCGCAGGCACGACGCAGGCGCCGAGCATCCACTGCCACGCCTCCAGCCCCCACAGGATGTTGTTGACGTCCCCGCCCGCCAGGCGGGCGATCAGGTAGTCGACGAGCTGCGAGACCGCGATGCCGAGCACGATGGCGAGCTGCTGGAAGGAGCCCAGCCGGCCGCGGTAGGCGGGCGGGGCGACCTCGGCGATGTACGCGGGGCCGAGCACCGACGCCATGCCGATCGCGAAGCCCGCGACGATCCGCCACAGCGCCAGGTCCCAGATCGCGAACGGCAGCATCTGCCCGATCGAGCTGACCGCGAACAGCAACGCCGCCACCTGCATCGACCGCGTACGACCCCACCGGTCCGCCAGCCCGCCGCCCACCCACGCGCCCAGGGCGGAGCCCAGCAGCGCGATGGCCACCACGAAGCCGGTCTCGAACGAGCCCACCTGGAAGTGCTTCTGGATGCCGACCACCGCGCCGTTGATGACGGAGCTGTCGTACCCGAACAGGAACCCACCGATGGCCGCGGCTGCCGTGATGAAGATGACATGCCCCAGATGCTCATGATGGGTGTATTGCGTGGCCATGCAGGCACCTCCCCCGAATGGTCGGGGAACTACCCGTCGATCACCCACGTATTCCCAGGTCCGGGCTCACAGGCGCGGGTCGACCGGCTCCGACTCCAGGGCGAGCACGGCGAAGACGGGCTCGTGCACCCGCCAGCCGGCCTCCCCGTCCGCCAGCCGCGACAGCGCCTCCAGGCCGAGGACGTACTCGCGCAGCGCCAGCGACCGCTTCTTGCCGAGGAAACGGCGCCGCAGCACGTCCAGCGACTCGGTGTAGTCGGGGCCGTAGATGATGCGCAGGTACTCGCGCCCGCGCACCTTCACCCCCGGCTGCACCCGGCCGGCCACGTACGACGCGGGCTTGACCACCATGCCCTCGCCCCCGTCCGCCGTCATCGACTCCCACCACGCGGTCGCCGCGGCCCTGGACTCCGGCGAGTCCAGGGAGACGAAGACGTGCCGGGTCGCGGTGATCAGCGGCGAGTCCAGCAGGGCCAGCGTGGACAGGTGCCACGCGTGCGGCTCCAGCGCCGTGGTGCGCCCCTCGCAGGCCAGGATCTGGAACGGCGCCACCCGGATCCCGTCCAGGCCGTCGACCGGCCAGCAGTAACGGGCATAAGCGTCGCGGAACAGGGCAGCGTTCCCGGAGCGGCGGCGGGTGCGGTCAAGCAGATCGCCCACACCCACCCCGCGCCCGGCCGCCGCCTCCAGCGCCGCGACCGCCTCCGGCAGCGCGGCGCCGGCGGCCGCGCCGACGGAGGCGTACTGCGACCTGATCAGCTCCCCCGCCTTGGCCGACCAGGGCAGCAGCTCGCAGTCGAGCACCACCCAGTCGGAGCCGAGCGCGTCCCAGAGCGGCGCGCACGCCTCCCGCAGCCGCTCCACCAGCGGCGCCGTGTCGGCGAAGAACGGCCGCCCGGTACGGGTGTAGAGCGCGCCCGCGGTGCCGTCGTCCACCCCGAACCTGGCCGCGGCCACCTCCGGCGTCCGGCACAGCACCGCCACGGCCCGCGAGCCCATGTGCTTCTCCTCGCACACGACCTCGCGCACCCCGGCCGCGGCGAACTCCTCGAACGCCTCGTGCGGGTGCTCCAGATAGCCGTCGAGCCGGGACGTCTCCGGCGGCGCCATGGTCGGCGGCAGGTACACCAGCCAGCGCGGGTCCACCGCGAAGCGGCTCATGACCTCCAGCGCGGCGGCGGCGTTCTGCTCCATGACCTTGACCCGGGAGCCGAACCTGGTCTCCACGTGCCGGGTGCCGATCACGTCGTTGATGTCCAGCATGCCCGGGTCGCGGCCGCCGGCGGCCGACAGCGGCTTGGCCGGCTCGTACCAGACCTTCTCCGCCGGGACCTGCACGAGCCGGCGCTCCGGGTAGCGCAGCGCCGTCAGGTGGCCGCCGAACACCACGCCGGTGTCGAGGCAGATCGTGTTGTTGACCCATTCGGGGTGAAGCGTGGGGGTGTGGCCGTAGACGACCATGGCGCGGCCGCGGTACTCGTCGGCCCACGGGTAGCGGACCGGCAGGCCGTACTCGTCGGTCTCGCCGGTCGTGTCGCCGTACAGGGCGAACGCGCGCACCCGGCCCGAGGCGCGGCCGTGGTACTCCTCCTTGAGCCCCGCGTGCGCGACGACGAGCCGGCCGCCGTCCAGCCGGTAGTGGCTGAGCAGGCCGTCCATGAACGTCCTGGCCCGCTCCACGAACTCGGGCGGCTGCGCGGCGAGCTGGTCGAGCGACTCCTGAAGGCCGTGCGCGACCTTGACCTTGCGGCCGTTGAGCGCGCGCACCAGCTTCTGCTCGTGGTTGCCCGACACGCAGATCGCGGTGCCGGCCTCCACCATGTCCATGACCAGGCGCAGCACGCCCGGCGTGTCGGGGCCGCGGTCCACCAGGTCGCCGACGAACACCGCCGTACGGCCCTCCGGGTGCCGCAGCCCCTGCCAGCCCAGCTCGCGCAGCAGCGTCTCCAGCTCCGAGCGGCAGCCGTGCACGTCGCCGATGATGTCGAACGGGCCCGTCAGCTCCGTCTTGTCGGACCACGCCTTCTCGTACGTGATCGTGGCCGCGTCGATCTCCTCCAGGCCGCGCAGCACGTGCACCCGCCTGAAGCCGTCGGCCGAGATCTTGCCGAGCGAGCGCCGCAGGTCCTTGCGCTGCCTGATCACCACGCCCGGGCCGAAGTCGCGGTCGGGGCGGACGGCGTTGCGCTCGATCGCCACCTCCTCCGGCACGTCGAGGACGATCGCGTCGGCCAGCACGTCGTGCCGCTTGGCCAGGTCGAGCAGGCTGCGCCGGGCGGCGTACTGGACGTTGGTGGCGTCGACCACCGTGAGCAGGCCCCTGGACAGGCGCACGCCGACGATGTGGTGCAGCAGGTCGAACGCCGCCGGGGTGGCCGCCTGGTCGTTCTCGTCGTCGGAGACCAGGCCGCGGCAGAAGTCGGAGGAGATGACCTGCGTGGGCTTGAAGTGCTTGCGCGCGAACGTGGACTTGCCGCTGCCGGACACGCCGACGAGCACCACGAGGGAGAGCTCAGGAACGCTGATCAAGGGTGAACACTCCCATCTGGGTCGGGGGGCCGACCTCGGGGTCGTCGTCGCCGACCGGGACGAAGGCGACCTGGTAGCCGTACTGGGCGGCCACCCGGGTGGCCCAGCCGGTGAACTCGGCCCTGGTCCACTCGAAGCGGTGATCGGGGTGGCGCAGGCCGGTCAGGAACTCGTAGCGGACGTTGTACTCGATGTTGGGGGTGGTGACCAGCACGTGGGCCGGCTTGGCGCGGCCGAACACCACGCGTTCGAGCGCGGCCAGACGCGGCGGGTCGACGTGCTCGATCACCTCCATGAGCACCGCGGCGTCGTAGCCGGACAGGCGCTTGTCGGTGTAGGTGAGCGCGCCCTGGAACAGCGTGAGCCTGGCGCGCTTGGCGTCGGGCATGCGCTCCAGGCGCAGCTTGCGGGCGGCGATGGTGAGCGCCATCGGCGAGACGTCCATGCCGCCGACCCTGGCGAACCTGGGCCTGGCCAGCAGCGCGCCGACCAGCTCGCCCTGGCCGCAGCCGAGGTCGATCACGCTGACCGCGCCGAGCTCCTCCAGCTTGGCCAGGATGGCCTCGCGGCGCAGGACGTTCAGCGGCTTCGACCTGGGCTCGGCCGCCTGCTCCCGGGCAGCGTCCTGGGCCTCGGTCTGGGCGGCGGTCCCCGACTCGGAGGCTGCCTCGGAGGCTGCCTCGGACTCCGCTTCGGTGGCGGCTTCGGCCTCGGCGGCGGCCGCCTCGTCGGAGGCCGTGACGTCGGCGGGGGCGTCCTCCTCGACGGCGGGCTCCAGCTCCTCCTCCGTCTCGTCGCCCAGCTCGGCCAGCCGCGCCAGCGCCGTACGGGCGAGGGCCCAGCGCCGGCCCAGGTAACGGCGGGTGATCAGGCCCCGCTCGGGGTGGCCGCCCAGCCAGCTCTCGCCGGCCCTGATCAGCTTGTCCACCTCGTCGGGCGCGACCCAGTAGTGCTTGCCGTCGTCGAGGACGGGCAGCAGCACGTACAGGTGGTTGAGCGCCTCGGCCAGGCGGGTGGTGCCGCGCAGGGTGAGCCCGACATATCGGGAGTCGCCCCACTCGGGGAAGCCCTCGTCCAGCGGCACGGGCCGCGCGTCCACCTCCCACCCGAGCGGCTCGAACAGCCGCCGCGCCAGCTCGGGCCCGCCCCGGCAGGGCAGCGCGGGCAGCCGCAGCTCCAGCGGCAGCGGCGTGCCGGGCAGCTCGGGCCTGGCCTTGCACCGCCCGGCCCGCGCCGTGCGGAACACGTCGGCCAGCGCCACGGCCAGCAGCGACGAGGCCGCGTACGGGCGGTCGTTCACGTACTGCGACAGGCTGAAGTCGGGGGAGTTCTTGCCGCGCGACCTGACCAGCGCGATCGGATCGACCTCGAGCATGAGCGCCGCCGTGCAGCGCTCGTCGCCCGCTTCTGGATAGAACACCGTGGCCGTGCCGAACGACTGGCTGAACTCCTGCACGCGCTCGGGATGCTTGTGCAGGAGAAAGCCCAGGTCGGTGGCGGGCGTCGCGGTGGTCGTGATCGTCAGCAGCACGCCCCAAGTCTGCCGCAACCCAGCAAAGCGCCGCCAACCGATTACGTCCGGCAAGCGCTGTAAACCGGGCAATCGGGCACTACACGTGCGGCAGCACCTCGGTGGCGATCAGCTCCAGGTGGTCCAGGTCGCCGAGGTCGAGGATCTGCAGGTACATCCGCTCGGCCCCGAGCTCGGCGAACTGCCCGATCCTCGCCACGATCTCGTCCGGCGTGCCCGCCAGGCCGGTCTCGCGCAGCCGGTCGGCGTCCTCGCCGATGGCGGTCGCGCGCCGCTCGACCTCCGCGCGGTCCTTGCCGACCACGGTGGTCTGCGCCGCCGACAGCAGCACGGTACGCCCGGTCGCCTCGCATGCCTTGCGCACCCGGTCGAACGCCGCCCCGGTGTCGGACGCCGTGTGGAACGGCACGTTGTACTCGTCGGCGTACGTGGCCGCCAGCCGCGGCGTGCGCCTGGCCCCGAAGCCGCCGATGATCACCGGCGGCCGCGGCCGCTGGGCGGGCTTGGGCAGCGCGGGGGAGTCGGCCAGCCGGTAGTAGCTGCCCTCGAAGGAGTAGGTGTCCTGCGCGGTCCACAACCCGGTGAGGATCTCCAGCTGCTCCTCGAACCGGCCGAAACGCTCGCCCACCGGCGGGAACGGGATGCCGTAGGCCGAGTGCTCCCCGTCGTACCACCCCGTGCCGAAGCCCAGCTCAACCCGGCCACCGCTCATCTGGTCCACCTGCGCCACGCTGATCGCCAGCGGCCCCGGCAGCCGGAACGTGGCCGGCGACACCAGCGTGCCCAGCCTGATCCTGGAGGTCTCCCTGGCCAGGCCGGCAAGCGTGATCCACGCGTCGGTCGAGCCCGGGCCCTGGTCGCCGGGGCCGATGCGCTGGTAGTGGTCGGACCGGAAGAAAGCGTCGAAACCCAGCCGTTCGGTGGCCTGGGCGACGGCGAGCAGGTCGTCATAGGTCGCGCCCTGCTGGGGCTCGGTGAAGATCCGCAGCTTCATGGTCCACATTATCCGCACACAACGGACGCGAACCGGAAAAGGCCCGCGCCGCGCCGTACGGGCTTGCTAACGTTCGACCGCCAGAGCCGTACGTAGCCGACCGAACACTCGGGGTGGCCCATGCCTCGGCACCAGAGGGAGCCCGGCCTGCTCCCGCGCCCGCTCGCCGTTCTCGGAGCGCTCGCGCTCGCCGCCGGCACCGCCGCGGCGGTGCGCCTGCTGCCGGCGGACGCCGCTCCGCCGCCGCGTCCCCCGGTCGCGCGCTCGCCCGCCACGACGCCGGCGGCGCCCGCCGGTCCGGTGCCCGCCGCGTTCGTGGCGTTCGTGGACACCGCCCGCGAGCCCACGTTCGACCTGCCCGCGCAGGCCCGCCGCACCGGGGTCCGCCGGTACGCCCTCGGCCACCTCGTCGCGGGCGGCGACGGCTGCTCCCCCAAGTGGAGCGGCCTCCTGACCTCGGACAGCCCTTCCCCCGCGGGCCGCCCCGATCAGGACGGCACCTCGCCTGCGGGCCGCGCCCGCCTCGTGGACTCGGAAGGCCCTTCGCCTACCGGGCTCGTGGACGCGGACGGCGCGCTCGCCGCCGGCCGTACGTTCCCGCTCGACCCGGGCAGGAACCCGGTGGCCAACCGGATCGGCCGGCTCAGGGCGATGGGCGGCGACGCCGCGCCCGTGTTCGGCGGGCCCGGCGGGAAGGAACTGGCCGCCACCTGCACCAGGCCGGGCGGCCTGGCCGCGGCCTACCGCCGGGTCGTCGGCGCGTTCGACGCCGCCGCCGTGGACTTCGAGGTGCGCGACAGCGACGACCGCGCCGCCGTGCTGCGCCGCGCGCGGGCCATCCGCGCCGTCCAGCGCGAACGGCGGCTGCGGGTCAGCTTCACGCTGCCGCTGCGGCGCGACGGCCTGGCCCCCGGCGACGCCGCGATGTTGCGCGCCACCCGCGAGGCGGGCGCCGAGATCGAGACCGTCAACCTGCTGGCCGACGTCGAACCGCGCGGCACCAGGGGCGCGCGCCTGGGCCTGGTGGCGGCGGCCGTACGGGCGGCGGCGGAGCAGATCGCGCCGGCCCAGGGGCTGGCGGACCCCGGCCAGGTGTGGCGGCGCATCGCGCTGACGCCGGTGCTGGCCGACGCGGGCGACCTGACCGAGCGCGACGCCCGCACGCTGACCGAGTACGCCACCCGCCACGGCCTGGCCTGGCTCTCGCTGCGCGGAGTCACCCCAAAGCCGGACGTCTCACGAATTCTTTGGCGAACTCCGCCCTGAAGATAGGATTTCGCCGACAGGGGAGCACAGAGCCGGCAGGGGGAGGGCGTGATGGCGGCACGTCCCGAGACCGCGAGGAAGCTCCTGCTGTACTGGATGTACGCCTCGTTCGGCCTCGTGTGGTTCATCTCCTGCGTGGTCGTCGTCGGCGAGTCCATGAGCGGCGAGCTGCCCGCGGCGCGGGCGGCGGTCAACATCGCCCTGCTGACCTGTTTCTTCGCGTTCACTCCCGTCCTGCTCCACGAGGCTTTCGACCACCGTCCCAGACCCACGCTGAAGCTGCTGCTCGCCGGGGTGCTCTCGGCGGTGGTGCTCGCGCTGTCGCCCCTCGACAGCCCGTCGTCGGTGATGTGGCTGCAGACCGTGACCTTCTGGGCGTCGCTGGCCGCCCTCTATCTCCGGCCGCTGGCGATGATCGTCATGGCCGCGGCGCAGGTCGCCGTCGTCACCGTCTACTGCACCCTCATGACCATCCAGGGCTGGCAGGGCGTCCTGGTCGTCCAGGTCGTCAACTCGGTGCTGATGATCGGGGCCATGCTCGTGTGGCGCTGGCTCTGGTGGGTGATCAGGGACGCGCACAAGAGCCGCGAGGCCAGGGCCAGGCTCGCGGTGGCGGAGGAGCGGCTGCGCTTCGCCCGCGACCTGCACGACCTGCTCGGCCACAGCCTGTCCGTCATCACGCTGAAGAGCGAGCTGGCCGCCAAGCTGGCGACCAAGGACGCGGACCGCGCGGCGGCCGAGATGGCCGAGGTGCGCGCGCTCGCCGGCGAGTCGCTGTTCGAGGTGCAGCAGGCGGTGCACGGCTACCAGGCGCTCGACCTGGACGAGGAGCTTGCGGGAGTGCGCGCGGCGCTGGAGGCGGCCGGGGTCCGCTGCGCGATCGAGGCCAGGACCGACAGCCTGTCGCCGTCCGCCAGGATGCTGCTGGCCTGGGCGGTCCGCGAGGGCGGCACGAACATCCTCAAGCACAGCGCGGCCACCCGGTGCGAGATCACGATCGACGAGGGGGTGCTGGAGATGCTCAACGACGGGGTGACGGAGCTGCCGGCGACGCCCGGGAGCGGGCTGCGTGGCCTGTCGGAGCGGCTGGTCACCGTGGGCGGCTCCTTCACGGCCGAGCCCACGCCGGGCGGGCGGTTCCTGCTGCGCGCGGTGGTGCCGGCGTGAGGCTCTTCGACCGCGTGCGGAACGCGAGCAAGGTGACCAAGGTCCGCTGGCTGATCATCTACTGCACGGACGTGGTGCTGCTGATCCCGGTGTTCGGCTACTTCGAGCTGTACGTCCGCTGGCGGGACGCGGACGTGTCGTGGCCGGTGGTCGCCGTCGGCGTGCTGCTGCTCCTGGTCTTCAACGTGCTGAGCATCCGGCCGTTCAGGATCGCGATGCGCGGGGAGAGGCGTCCCACGGCCATCCTGGCGATCACCGGGACGATCGCCCTGGTGCTGGCCGCGGCGGGGCAGGTGTTCGCGCTGCCCACCTGGCTGGCGTTGCTGGCGCCGTTCGTCCGCAGGCGCACGATCATCGCCGTGTCCGTCGCGTCGATCGTGCTGTTCAACGTGTACGCCTCGTTCGCGCCCGACTTCAACCCCTCCTTGCTGATCGTGGTCCAGTCCTTCTTCACCGCGCTCTGCGTCGGCGCCGTGCTGGCCAACCTCAAGCTGTGGCAGCTGACCGCGGAGGCGCACGAGGGGGAGGAGGCGCTGGCCAAGCTGGCGGTCTCGGAGGAGCGGCTGCGCTTCGCCCGCGACCTGAACGACCTGCTCGGCCGCAGCCTCACCGACGTCGCCGTCCGTACCGAGCAGGCGGAGCGGACGCTGCGCGGCGACCGGGAGGCGGCGGCGGCCGAGATGTTCGCGGTGCGCGACCTGGCCAGGAACTCGCTGCGCGAGGTGCGCACCGTGGTGCAGAACTACCGGGCCGTCGACCTGGACGAGGTGCTGGCCAGCGTGCGCGCGGTGCTGGAGGCGGCCGACGTGCGCTGCACGGTGCGCGCCGACACCGGCTCGCTCCCGCCCGAGACCAGGACGCTGCTGGCCACCGTCGTACGCGAGGGCGCGACGAACGTCCTCAAGCACAGCAAGGCCGAACGCTGCACGATCACCATCGAGAACGGGGTGCTGGAGATGTCCAACGACGGGGTGAGCGGACCGGTCGGCGAGCACGCGCCGATCGGCCTGGCGGGGCTCGCGCAGCGGGTACGCGCGGCGGGCGGCACCCTGCAGGCCGAGCCCGTGTCCGGAGGCCGTTACCTGCTGCGGGCGGCGGTGCCCGCATGACGACCCGCGTGCTGCTGGCCGACGACGAGCACCTGATCCGCGGCGCCATCGCGGCCCTGCTGGACCTGGAGGACGGCATCGAGGTCGTGGCCCAGGTGGGCAGGGGCGACGAGGTGGTGGGCGCGGTCGCCGAGCACCGTCCCGACGTGGCCGTGCTCGACATCGAGATGCCCGGCATGGACGGGCTGAGCGCGGCCGAGCAGATCAGCTCCCAGTGCAAGATCGTCATCCTGACGAGCCTGGGCCGGCCCGGCTACCTGCGCAGGGCCATGGCGGCGGGCGTCAGCGGCTTCCTCGGCAAGGACGCCTCGGCCGAGGAGCTGGCGATGGCCATCCGCAAGGTCCAGTCCGGCGGCCGCTACCTGGACGCGGAGCTGGCGGCGGCGGCGATGGCGGCGGGGGACAGCCCGCTGACCGAGCGCGAGCGCGACGCGCTGCGCCTGGCCGCGGAGGGCGCCACGATCTCCAGGATCGCCGGCGAGCTGCACCTGACCGAGGGCACCGTACGCAACTACCTGTCCAGCGCCATGACCAAGCTCAACGCGCAGAACCGGCTGGAGGCCATCCGCACGGCCCAGCAGATGGGCTGGCTCTGACACCACGCAATTCAGCACAGAACGCCTGTCGGCTCCGGCACTGAGCGCAGGCCCTCCTTCGAGCTGTACTCATCTTCGGCCGCCGATCGCGGCGGCCTGTCATCCGACAGAGGGGGATGTGTATGAGTACGACACGGCGGACCGGCAGCCGGTCGAGAGCCACCGTCCTGCGCAGGCACGGGGTGCGCGCGCTGATGGCGGGCGCCACCGTGGCGGCCGCCGCGGCCGCCTCGCTGTTCGCCGTCGCCGGACCGGCTCACGCCGCCGCCGGCGTGAGCGTCTCGGCGCCGCTGCTCCAGATCACCGCGGACGCCGCCGCCGACGCGATCACGGTCACGCAGGTGGGCGGCAGGCTGGTGGTCAGGAACGACGGCGGGCTGCTGTTCCCCGGCGCCGGCTGCACGGCCACGGCCAAGAACGTGTCGGTCTGCGACGCCGATGGCGTCACCACGATCGTGGCCGACACGGGCGCCGGGAACGACACGCTGACGAACAGGACCACGCTGCGGTCGAGGGTCGTCCTCGGCGCGGGCTCGGACCAGTTCTTCGGCGGGACGGCCACGGACCAGGCGGCCGGCGAGGCCGGCGACGACCGGCTCGCGGGCCACGCGGGCGACGACGTGCTGATCGGCGGCGACGGCACCGACAGCGCGAACGGCGGTGACGGCGCCGACAAGTGCGACGCCGAGACCGTCACGCTCTGCGAGTAGGAACCGGGCGGCGCTCCCGGACCGCCGGGAGCGCCGCGACAGGGCGGGCTCAGCAGTTCACGTACGCGGAGGTGCTGCGGGCCTTGTAGGAGCAGGAGTCGACGAGCTTGCCGCCGGGGTTGCGCACGTAGGCGGTGTCCTGGTCGTTGTTCCACACGTACTGCCTGCGGTTCCAGAACACGCTGCTGGTGCCGTCGTCGCCCTGCCCGGTACGCACCGTGATCCGCTTCTTGGCCCCCAGCACCACGTCAGGGCCGAACTCGTAGGTGTAGCCCGTCTTGTCCCGCACGCTCCACCCTTCGAGGACGATGGCCTTCCTCGTGGTGTTGAGCAGGGTGACGTACTCGGCGTTGAGCGAGCTGTTGGAGCGCCGGTCCGCCCCCGGCGAGTCGTAGTAGATCTTCACGATCTGGAGGGCGGGGGCGGCGGCCTGGGCGGGCGGCGCCGTGCCGAGCGTCGCGGCCGCGGCAACCAGCGCCGCGAGCGTGGAGGCAAGTCTCACCGTCGAGTTCCTTCACGTATGTGGCGAATGTGACGGAAGTTGGACGGCGGAGTACGTCACCTGGTTGGCAGCGATCTCTGCACGGCGGCGTCCACCAGCTCGTGCATGAGCTCACCAGGGGCTGGGGCGCAGGCCCGCCGTCAGTTCTGCTCCGGGACCTGGAACGGGGTGCCGTCCAGGGTGCCGGACAGCGCGGGCCGCTCCTGGGCCGTGAACGCCTCCCACGCCAGTTCCACCCGGTGCGCCCGCCCGGCCGCCAGGACGTCCAGCGAGGCGGTGGCCCTGCCCTCCGGCGCGAGGGCGAGCCGCCCGCTCGCCGTCACCCCGGGCACGTAGGCGGCCTCGTCCAGCGTGATCACTCCGTCCCCGAACGTGACCCGTCCGCCCCGCAGCCCCGGCTGCTCCTTCAGCCGGCCGTGGAAGAGGTTGCCGGGGTTGCGGCGGGCGGCGGCGTCGGCCGCGGTGGCGAAGGCGGCCGCGAGCACCCGCCGCCGTCCCGCGTCCAGCCCCGTCGCGGGCAGCGGATCGACCTCGCTCAGGGACGAGGGGAACGCCCCGATCGCGCGGTAGTTCTCCGCGGTGCACCGCGCCGGCGGCACCCGGTGGTCGGTCACGAACGAGCGCAGCGCCGCGCGTACGCAGTCGCCCGTCTTCCCGGCCGCCCAGGCGAGGCTGTGCGTGCCGAAGGGGACCCGGACGAACGTCGCATCGGGGAAGACCCGCATCGCGGCGCTCACCTCGGCGGGTGAGTGCGTGTCGAAGTCGCCGCCGACCACCATGACCGGAATGTCGGGCAGGTCCGCGCGGGGCGGCAGCACCGGGCTGTGCCGCGGCGCCGGCCAGTTCACGCAGAACTCCAGGCCCTCGCGCACGTCCAGCCCCAGGTCGGCAGGCGTGTACGGGGCCAGCGGCCGCTCTCGCCGGTAGTACCGTTCGAGCTGGTCCAGCCGCTCGGCCGGACCCGCGTCCCGGTCGAAGGGGAACCCTCCGTCGCCGCACCGGTAGGCCAGGTATCCGGCCCACTGCGCCCCCTCGATCGGCTGGCCGGGGCCGCCGGCCATGGCGCGGGCCAGCCGCCGCAGCGGCTCGGGATCCCCGGCGAGGTAGGCGGTGGCGGCGGCGTTGAGCTCCCGGCCGGCCACCGGCTCGGCCATCCCCTCCATGCTCCTGAGCGTGATGAGGGGCACCTCGGGGTCGGGGTGCTCGCGCAGCCGGGTCACCAGCCGCGTGTAGGCGCGGCGGGCGTCGCCCGGCAGCGCGCGGCAGGCCGGCGAGCGGCGGCAGACGAGGTCGGGCAGGTCGGGGCGGGACCGCATGGGCCACAGCGCGTATCCGCCGGCCGAGGTGATCACCGTGCTGTCCAGGAACGCGGCGGCCAGGCCCTCCGGGTGGCGGGCGGCGTACGCCTGGGCGTAGACGGTGCCGTAGGAGTTGCCGTAGAAGGTGAGCGGGCCCGCGCCGAGCGCCCGGCGTACCGCGTCCAGGTCCCGCGCGGCCTGGTCGGCGGTGAAGAAGCGGGTGCGCGGGCCGAGACGGGCCGCGCAGGCCGCGATCGTGTCCGGCTCGGCGAGGTTCAGGCCCGGGCAGAGCAGCGGTGAGGACCGGCCCAGCCCGCGGGGATCGACGATGAGCAGGTTGCGCCGGCCGAGCACGGGGCCCAGCACCTGCTGGATGCGCGGCAGGTCGGGCAGCGCGGGCAGCGGGCCGCCGGGTGCGGCCAGGATCGTGCCGGTCGCGTGCCCGGCGGCCGGGACCCAGGCGAAGGCGACCTCGATGCGCCCGGACGAGGGGTCGCTCCAGTCCAGCGGCACCGCCAGCGTGCCGTCGCACCGGGCGGCGGCGCGGGCGCACGCGTGCGACCCCTCCGGCACGGTCGTGCGTTCCCGGGCCGGGCTCGGCGGGGCGGCGGGCAGCGGCGGCGCGGTCAGAGCGAGACTCAACACCACGCCCGCGAGGGCAGTGAGGGTCATGTTCTCCACCCTCGCCCACGGCTCCGGCCGGGTCGTCCTCCGGAAGAACGAATGTTCTCCAGGAGCAGGGTCCCACGCGAACCGGTTCTGAGAGCGTTTGCTGGGGACGTCTCGAAAGCGTCACGGCCCTTGACTGCACGGACATGCGGAATTTACGTTCGCGGTACTTATCCGGTTCAGCAGGCCTTCCGGGTCTGCGCTCGATGAACAGCGAAATCGGTCACCGGCCCTTTGCGCGCGGGCGCTTTTTGCGTCAGCGCTGGGAGCGCTCCCAAGGGTCGATTCGGGGGTCTGACAGGCGTACGTACCCTTCGCGCCGGGCGCGGAGGAAGGAGAGAAACGATGCGTAACCGGGCTCGGATCATGATTCCGCTCGTGGCGGCGGGCCTGCTCGCCGCCGCCTGCTCCGGTGGCGGAGCCACGCCGACCCCGCCGGCCTCCCAGCCGCAGAGCGGTGCGGCGGCCAGTGCCAACCCCGACCAGCTTCCGCGCAACGAGACGCTCTACACCACGGGCACCCAGTGGGGGCCGCCGCCGAACTTCAACCCGATCAGGGAGTGGGACTCGGCGGTCGGCACCAAGGGCCTGGTGTACGAGACGCTCTTCCACTACGACCCCAACGCGGCCAAGCTCAACGGCTGGCTGGCCGAGAGCGGCTCGTGGACCGACGACACCACCTACCAGGTCAAGCTGCGGCCGGGGATCAAGTGGTCGGACGGCCAGCCCTTCACCGCCAAGGACGTCGTCTTCTCCTTCGAGCTCGGCAAGATGGAGACCATCCCGTACCACCACCTGTGGGAATGGCTGAAGACCGTCGAGGCGGTCGACGACCAGACCGTGAAGTTCACCTTCACCAAGGCCAACTACCAGCAGTGGGACTTCAACCTCTACAGCCGCTCGATCGTCCCCGAGCACATCTGGAAGGGCCGCTCGGAGAAGGAGGTGCTCGACGGGATCAACGAGAACCCGGTCGGCACGGGCGCGTACAAGTTCCTCAGCAAGGACCAGGACCGCGTGGTCCTGCAGCGGCGCGACGACTGGTGGGGCAAGACGGCGCTCAACATGGAGCCCAAGCCGCGCTACATCGTCGACATCGCCACGCCCAGCAACGAGGTCGCGATGGGCATGCTGCTGCAGAAGGGCCTGGACCTCAGCAACAACTTCCTGCCCGGCGTGGCCAACCTGGTCAAGGGCAACTTCGGGCTGACGACGTACTACAACGAGCCCCCGTACATGTTGTCGGCCAACACCGCGTGGCTGGTGCCCAACACCACCAAGAAGCCGATGGACGACCCGGCCTTCCGCAAGGCGCTGGCCGCCTCCGTGGACGTCAAGAAGATCGTCGAAGGCGTGTACGGCAACCTGGTCAAGGCCGCCAGCCCCACCGGCCTGCTGCCCCAGTGGGACAAGTACGTGGACCAGAGCGTGGTCTCCGCCTCCGGCTTCACCTTCGACACCGCCAAGGCCAAGCAGCTGCTGTCCGGCGCCGGGTACAAGGACACCGACGGCGACGGGTACGTCGAGAACAAGGACGGCTCCAAGATCAGCCTGACCCTGATCGTGCCGTCGGGCTGGACCGACTGGATGGAGTCGGCCAGGTCCATCTCCGCCAGCGCCAAGACCGCCGGCATCCAGATCACGCCCGAGTTCCCCGACTTCAACGCGCTGGTCGAGCAGCGCGCGAAGGGGGACTTCGACCTGCTCATCAACAACGAGCGGCAGCTGTCGAACTCGCCGTACACCTACTACGACTACATGTTCCAGCTCCCGGTGCGGAAGCAGCAGAACACCGTCAACTTCGCCCGCTACGAGAACGACAAGGCCTGGGACCTCGTCAAGCAGCTCGACCAGGTCAAGACCGACGACACTGCGGGCATGCAGAAGATCATCTCCCAGCTCCAGCAGATCCATCTCGACGACATGCCGGTGATCCCGCTCTGGTACAACGGCCTGTGGGCGCAGTCCAGCACCAGCGTGTGGAAGAACTGGCCCGCCGCGGACGGCAGCGCACCCAAGACCGGCGCCGTGATGTGGCGCAACTGGCTCGAACTGGGCGGCTTCGAAACCCTGACCCAGCTCCAGCCCGCCGCTTCCTGACGAGTCCCAGGACGAACCCCGCGATCCCTCCGCCCCGCTGTATCCCCGGGCGGAGGGACCTCTCCGGAGACAACACACGTGCGTCGTTATTTCGGCAGGAAACTGCTCATCTACGGACTGACCTTCTTCGTCGCCGTCACGGTCAACTGGATGATCCCGCGCTTCATGCCGGGCGACCCGGTCGCCAGCATGGTCGCCCGGGCCAACGTCACCAAGCCCGAGGCCGTGGAGGCCATGCGGGCGTACTACACCAGCCTGTTCGGGCTGGACCAGCCGCTGTGGCAGCAGTACGTCAACTTCTGGGGCGCGCTGCTGCGGGGGGACTTCGGGGTCAGCATCTGGCTGTTCCCGACGCCGGTGAGCGATGTGATCACGCAGGCGGTGCCGTACACGCTGGCGCTGATCGTGCCGTCGGTGCTGCTGAGCTGGGTGGTGGGCAACCAGTTCGGCGCGTACGCGGCGCGGCGCAAGCTGCTCGACAACACCGTGCTGCCGGTGGGCTACGTGCTGACGGCGATGCCGTACATGTGGCTGGCCGTGCTGCTGGCCTGGGCGTTCGGCGTGATACTCGGGTGGTTCCCGGTGGCCGGCGGCTACAGCTTCTCGATGCGGCCCAACTGGTCGATGACGTTCGTGCTCGACCTGCTGCACCACTGGGCGCTGCCGTTCCTGTCGCTGTTCCTGGTGGCGCTGGGCGGCTGGGCCATCGGCATGCGGAACATGATCATCTATGAGCTGGAGTCGGACTACTCCAACTACCTGTCCGCGCTGGGCGCGCCCAGCAGGCTGATCCGCCGCTACGCCTTCCGCAACGCCGTGCTGCCCCAGATCACCGGCCTGGCCCTGCAACTGGGCGTGCTGGTGGCCGGAGCGCTGGTCACCGAGATCGTCTTCGCCTATCCGGGGCTGGGCAGCCTCATCCTCAAGGCCATCCAGAACAAGGACTTCTTCCTCCTCCAGGGCACGTTCCTGTTCATCGTGCTCGGCGTGCTGATCGCCAACTTCATCATCGACATCGTCTACGTCGTGGTCGATCCGCGGACCAGGGCGGGAATGGCGGGTGCGCAGGCATGACCGCTCTCCAGGAAGTCGCGCCGCGCGAGCCGGCCGGGGTACGGCGCGAGGCGCTCTACTTCGCGGTGCGCAACGGGAAGCTGATGGCCGGGTTCGGCATCGTGCTCGTGCTGCTCCTGCTGGGGCTGCTCGGCCCCGTGCTGACCGGGGGCACGCCCAACGAGTACGGCCCCAAGCCCATGAGCCCGCCCTCGGCCGAGAACTGGTTCGGCACGACCACGTTCGGCCAGGACGTGTTCGTGCAGTTCGTGCACGGGCTGCGCAGCACGTTCGCGGTCGGGGTGATCGGCGGCGGCATCGCGGCGGTCATCGGCATGCTCGTCGGGTTCGTGGCCGGCTACCGCGGCGGGATCGTGGACGAGGTGCTCAACATGCTGACCAACGTCATCCTGGTCATCCCCACGCTGGCCGTGCTGCTGATCATCAACGCCTACCTGGGCATCCGCAGCGTGGCCGTGCAGGGCCTGTTCATCGGGCTGACGCAGTGGCCGTGGGCGGCGCGGGCGATCAGGGCGCAGACGTTCTCGCTGCGTACCAGGGAGTTCGTGGACCTGGCCAGGATGAGCGGCGCGGGCACCGGCCGGATCATCGCCAGGGAGATCGCGCCGAACATGAGCTCCTACCTGTTCATGACGTTCATCCTGCTGTTCGGCGGCTCGGTGCTGATCGCCTCCTCGCTGGACTTCATCGGCCTCGGCCCCACCGAGGGCGTCTCGCTCGGCCTGATGTTGCAGAACGCCAACCAGTGGAGCGCGCTCCAGCTCGGCCTGTGGTGGTGGTTCGTGCCGCCCGGCGCGGCCATCACGGCCATCGTGGGCGCCCTGTACGTGGCCAACGTCGGGCTCGACGAGGTCTTCAACCCGAAACTGAGGGAGACATGAGTCTGCAGGTCAGCGAGCTGAAGGTGCACTACAGGACGCTCAAGGGGGACGTGCGCGCGCTCGACGGCATGACGTTCGACCTGGCCGACGGCGAGATACTGGGCCTGGTCGGCGAGTCGGGCTGCGGCAAGAGCACGCTGGGCAAGTCGCTGATCCGCATGGACGGCCGCATGCGCCGCACCGGCGGCACGGTCGTGCTCGACGGCCGCGAGCTGCCCATCGACGACGACCGGGCGATGAACGAGTTCCGCTTCCGCGAGGTCTCCCTCATCCCGCAGTACGCGATGAGCGCGCTCAACCCCACCCGCAAGCTCCGCAGGATGGTCACCGAGCTGCTCAGGTCGCGCGGTGCCACGCCGGACCTCGCCGAGCTGGAACGCCGGATGGCGCAGGTCGGCCTGCCCCGCGAGGTGCTCGACCGCTACCCCATCGAGCTGTCGGGCGGCATGAAGCAGCGCATGGTGATGGTCATCTCCACCCTGCTGGACCCGTCGCTGCTGATCGCCGACGAGGTCACCTCCGCGCTGGACGTCTCCACCCAGAAGGCCGTCGCCCGCGCCCTGCTCGGCTTCCGCGAGAGCGGCTACGTCAAGAGCATGATCTTCGTCACCCACGACCTCGCGCTCACCCACCACATCGCCGACACGATCATGGTCATGTACGCGGGCAGGCTCGCCGAGAAGGCGCCCGCCGACGTGATCGTCAAGGCGCCGCGGCACCCGTACACGAAGCTGCTGCTCGAAGCCCTGCCCGAGGTCGGCGTGCGCTACGCCGACCGCAGGCTGGAAGGCATCGCCGGCAGCCCGCCGTCGCTGCTGAACCCGCCCGCCGGCTGCCGCTTCCGCGACCGCTGCCCCATCGCGGGCGAGCAGTGCGCCGAGGACCCGCCGGTGACCGAGCTCGCCCCCGACCACCACGTAGCCTGCTGGAAGGCCTGATGCTGAAGCTCCACGACGTCACCAAGGAATTCCGGGTCGGCGCCTTCGGCGGCAAGAGCGTCGCCGCCGTCAAGGGCGTGACGTTCGAGGTCGTGCCCGGCGAGGTCGTCTCGCTGATCGGCGAGAGCGGCAGCGGCAAGAGCACGATCGGCCGGATGATCCTCGGCCTGAACCCGGTCACCAGCGGCTCCATCACCTTCGACGGCCTGCCGGTGCGCTCGGGCAAGGAGTACTACCGCCGCGTCCAGGGCATCTTCCAGGACCCGTTCAGCTCCTTCAACCCGGTCTTCAAGGCCGACCGGGTGTTCGCCATGATCAAGGAGGCGTACTTTCCGGCCGTGCCGGCGCCCGAGTGGGCCGAGCGGGTCGGCACCGCGCTGATGGACGTGCGGCTCAACCCCGGCCAGGTGCTCGGCAAGTACCCGCACCAGCTCAGCGGCGGCCAGCTCCAGCGCCTGCTCATCGCCCGCGCGCTGCTGCTGGACATCAAGCTGCTGGTCGCCGACGAGATCACCAGCATGCTCGACGCCTCCACCCGCATCGACGTGCTCAACCTGCTGGCCGAGCTGAAGGCCAGGGGCCTGGGCGTGCTCTACATCACGCACGACCTGTCGCTGGGCAACTACCTCGCCGAGCGCACGATCGTGCTGCGCAAGGGCAGCGTGGTGGAGATGGGCCTGACCGAGCGGGTCTTCGGCGACCCGCTGCACCCGTACACGCGCGAGCTGCTGTCGGCCGTGCCGCGCCTGCACGAGGCCTGGGACGACGCCGTGCCCGTGGAGACCTGCCTGTACCACCAGAAGGGCGGCTCGGGCGGCCTGTACGAGGCCGCGCCCGGGCATCTGGTGGCGTGCGCCCGGCTCGAGACCTGCTAAGGAGAGCTTCTTGAAGTACCGTCCGCTGCACAGCGGCTGGACCCTGTCGTCTGAGGACCTCGCGGAGATCCCGGCGAGCGTCCCCGGCTGCGTGCACACCGATCTGCTGGCGGCCGGGGCGATCGAGGATCCGTACCTGGACGGCAACGAGCACCGGCTGGCCTGGATCGGCCGCACGGAATGGACCTACCGCACGGCGTTCACCTGGTCGCCGGACGAGCACGAGCGTACCGACCTGGTGTGCGAGGGCCTCGACACGGTCGCGGCGATCACGCTGAACGGCGTGCTGATCGGCGAGACGGCCAACCAGCACCGCTCCTACCGCTTCCCCGTCCGCCACCTGCTGCGCGAGGGCGCCAACGAGCTGGTCGTACGCTTCTCCTCCGCCTACGACTACGCCGCGAAGCTCCGGGCGGCGCTGGGGGAGCGGCCGGGGGCCTACGACGAGCCGTACCCGTTCGTCCGCAAGATGGCCTGCAACTTCGGCTGGGACTGGGGCCCCACCCTGGTGACGGCCGGCATCTGGCGGCCGATCGGGCTGGAGAGCTGGTCGGGCGCCCGGCTGGCCGGGGTGCGCCCGCTCGCCCGCGCCGACGGCCGGGTGGAGGTGCACGTACGCGTCGAGCGCACGACCGAGCAACCGCTGACCGTCACCGCCGAGCTCGCGGGCGTCACCGCGGAGCACCGCCTCGACGGGCGCGCGGGCGTCGTGGAGCTGCGCGTGCCCGAGCCCTCCCTGTGGTGGCCCCGCGGGTACGGCGAGCAGCCCCTGTACGACCTGACCGTGCGCCTCGGGGAGCAGGAATGGCGCGGCAGGATCGGCTTCAGGGACGTCGAGCTGGACCGCGAGGCGTTCAAGCTGGTGATCAACGGCGTGCCGGTGTTCGCCAGGGGTGTCAACTGGATCCCCGACGACTGCTTCCCCTCCCGCGTCACCGGCGAACGCCTGGCCGAGCGGTTCGCGCAGGCCACGGCCGCCGGGGTGAACCTGCTGCGGGTGTGGGGCGGCGGCCTGTACGAGTCGGAGGACTTCTACCGCCTGGCCGACGAGCTCGGCCTGCTGGTCTGGCAGGACTTCCCGTTCGCCTGCGCCGCCTACCCCGAGGAGGAGCCGCTGCGCTCCGAGGTCGAGGCCGAGGCCAGGCAGCACGTCGCCAGGCTGGCCGCGCACCCGAGCCTGGTGGTGTGGTGCGGCAACAACGAGAACCTGGAGGGCCACGCCGACTGGGGCTGGCAGGAGAAGCTGGCGGGCCGGAGCTGGGGCGCTGGCTTCTACCACGACCTGCTCCCGTCGATCGTGGCCGAGCTGGATCCCACCCGGCCGTACTGGCCGGGCAGTCCCTACTCGGGCGCTCCCGGCCTGCCCCCGAACGACCCGTCCCGGGGCACGATCCACATCTGGGACGTCTGGAACCGCGAGGACTACCGCCGCTACGCCGCCTACCGGCCCCGGTTCGTGGCCGAGTTCGGCTTCCAGGGGCCGCCCGCCTACGCCACGCTGCGCCGCGCCTCCTCCGACGAGCCGCTCACCCCTGACTCCTCCCACCAGAAGGCGATCGACGGGCAGGCCAAGCTGCTGCGCGGCCTCGGCGACCACCTGCCGCGGCCGGAGACGTTCGACGACTGGCACTACCTCACGCAGCTCAACCAGGCCCGCGCGATGGCGTTCGGCATCGAGCGGTTCCGCGCGCTCATGCCGCACTGCATGGGCACGATCGTCTGGCAGCTCAACGACTGCTGGCCGGTCACGTCCTGGTCGGCGGTCGACGGCGACGGGCGGCGCAAACCCCTGTGGTACGCGCTGCGCCGCGCCTACGCCGACCGGCTGATCACCGTCCAGGACGGCGAGGCGGCCCTGGTCAACGACACCGGCGAGCCCTGGACGGGCGAGCTGCGCCTGGAGCGGCGGGGCCTCGACGGCCGGCCGCTGGCCAAGGAGGTCGTCGCCGTGCACGCTGCGCCCCGGTCGGTGCTCAGGGTGGCGCTCCCGCCGTCGGTGGCCGAGCCGGACGACCCGGCCCGCGAGCTGCTCACGGCCCGGCTGGACGGCACGGGAATCGTGCGCTGCTACGCCGAGGACCCGGCCGTGGCCTACCCGCCGGCCGCCTACGACGCGCACGCGGAGCGCACGCCGGACGGCTACCGGGTGACGGTCACCGCGTCGAGCGTGCTGCGCGAGCTGGCGCTGTTCCCCGACCGGCTCGATCCGGCCGCGAGCGTGGACGACCAGCTCGTCACGCTGCTGCCGGGGGAGAGCGCCGTGTTCGAGGTGAGCACCGGGCGCGAGCTGGACCCGGGCGCGCTGACCCGCTTCCCGGTCCTGCGATGCCTCAACGAGGAGGTCAGATCCTGAACTCCTCGGTACGGTGCGCGTAGGCGGGCAGCGCGGCCCGCATCTCGTCGGTGATCAGCGGCGGCGGCAGCGGCACGATCTCGCGCTCGTGGAAGTCGCGCACGTCCTCGCCGTCGCCGAACAGGGCGCGGACAGCGTGCAGGCAGGGCTCGACGACGTCGCGATCGGTGATCCGGCGGCCGCCGCGCCCGCCGCCGTACTCGTCGTAGAGGACCTCGTACATCAGGAACGGGGAGAAGATCACCAGCTCCGGCAGCGGATCCAGGTCCGCCACGCGGGCGGCGGGCACCACCCGGCAGGGGGAGCCCGCCGCGGCGCGCAGCGCCAGGACGTGCATCTCCCACTGCAGGTACGGGGTGACCGGCAGCTCGACCACGCGTAACCGCCAGACGGGCTGGTAGTGGCGGAAGTAGTCGGCCAGCGGGCCCGCCATGGCGTGCACGAGGGCCAGCGACCGCTCCCAGTCGCCGTCCATCATGGCCCGCCAGCTCGCCACGTCGGGCTCGTAGAAGTCCTGCGCGCGCTCCAGCTTCCACATCGGCTCCGCGCAGGCGGCGTGGTCGCGGTCGAACCCCGCCTGGTACTCCGGCACGTCCATGACGACGCCATCGGCACCCGCGACGGCGGCGAACGGGTTCGTGAGGCGGACCGGAGTGCCCTGCTCGGCCATGTGGGTGTCCCTTTCGCGTCGAAGGCCCGCCCAGATCATCAGTTGGGCCCCTGACAGGGTCAAGGCCCAAAAACGATCAGGGCGGGACCTCAGCCGCGATAGTGGAAACGCCGGTGCACCAGACCGAACACCATCGCCCCCAGCCACACCACGAACAGCACCTTGAAGATCCCGAAGCCGCCCACGATCAGCCCGATGACCATGAGCGCGCCCAGGACGGGCAGGATCGGGTGCGGCCCGCGGCGGTGCCCGTGCGCGTGCCTCCTGGCCATCCAGGCGGCGCGGTGCATCTCCCGCTGCGCGTGGCGCATGGCCTGCACCTGCGCCCGGTGGGCGTGCATGGCCGCGTGCCAGTCGCCCGCCCCGTACGGCGAGGCGGGCTCACGGTAGGCAGGATCACGGTAAGCGGGTTCCTGCCCCGGGAGGTCGGCCGTCACCTGTGCGAGGTCGCGGGCCGTCTTGGCGGCCAGCGCCGTGTCGAGGCGCTCGTCGAGCTCCTCGTGGGTCAGGCGGCCCTGCGCGAAGTGCTCGCGCAGGGCGGCCATCGTCTGCTCGCGCTCGGCGTCGCCGATGCGGAGATCGTTGCGGTCCATCCCAGGCTCCTCGCTCTCCCCGAACCGGCGGCCATCCGGTGCGACGCCGGCCATACGCCTATTCCTCGCCCGGTTCGTCGCCGTCGGCCAGAATCTGGTACAGCTTGCGCCGGGTCTCAACCAGAGTCTTACGCGCTTCGCGGATTTGTGCGTCGTTTCCGGTCTGCAAGACCTGCATCATGGCGAATGCCGACTGTCGGGCGATATGCCAGAGATCGGCGGTGTTGTCGTCGATGTCGGGCCGCATCTCGTCCCACGGGGCGCGGACCTCGTCGGCGTGCGCCTCGATGTAGGTGCGGCCTTCCTCGGTGAGCCGGAAGGTCTTGCGGCCCTCGTTCTCCTCCGAGATCACCAGGCCCTCGTCGGTGAGCTGCTGCAGCGCCGGGTAGACGGCGCCCGGGCTGGGCTTCCAGCCGCCCTCGCTGCGCTCGGCGATCTCCTGGATGATCTGGTAGCCGTTGCGCGGCTCCTCGGAGAGCAGGGCCAGGATCGCGGCGCGGACGTCGCCCCGCTTGGCCTTGCGGCCCCGGCCGCCCCAGCCGCGGTGACCGCCGCCCCACGGCCCGCCGGGGCCGAACGGGCCGCCGCGCCCGAAGTCGAACGGGAACGGGCCCGGCCCGCCCCTTCTGCCCCGATGTCGCCGGTCGTGCGGGCCTCCGCGATCACCGCCGTGGCCCTCACCGCGGCCACCGCGCCCGAACTGCTCGCCCACCTGGTCGAAGGCGTCGCTCATGGCGTGCAGCGTCTCGCGGAGCGCGCGCTTGTACTCGTGTGCGCCGGGCCAGGGCCCGCTCGCTGCGAAGTGGTGCGTCATACGATTTCCTCCTATATCGCGATCTATTCTCGATGCGTCAAAGATATATCGCTAACGTATCGCTGGCAAGGCCGGCCGGGGAGTGAGCCAGATCACGAAAAAGTTGCGGAATCCGGGAACAGGATTGGGGAGGGCGTCGTTATTCACAGCAGACGAGGTCGTTCCGCGTCGGCAGGGCTGGGGGGTGCTGTCGCCGCGGAGACGACCTCGTCTGCGTTTGCGGGTCCCTTCCCGGCCACCTGTGTGTGGCGGCGCGGCATGCCTCGGCGCGTAAAGAGCTTCTTTGCCGTACAGTCCCGATCATGATGGGGCACACGCACGCGATGACCGGGGCCATCGCCTGGCTGGGGCTGGCTCCGCCCCTGGCGGCACTGCCGCTGCTGAACGAGTCCTCCCGCTTCGTCGAGACGGGGATCATGGCCACCGCGCTCAGCCCCGCCGAGCTGATCGCCGGGGCGATCATCTGCGCGGGCGCCGCGATGCTGCCCGACCTCGACCACCCGAGCGCGACGATCGCGCAGACGTTCGGGCCCGTCACGTGGGGGCTGAGCAAGTTCGTCTCCTGGATCAGCGGCGGGCACCGGGGGGCGACGCACTCGCTGGTGTTCGCGGTGGCGCTCGGGCTCGGGGCGCACTGGCTGGCCAACGCCTACCCGATCGGCCGCGACATCATGGTGGTGCTGCTCATCGGCCTGGCCCTGCGCGCCATCGGCGTGGGCATCCCGGGCAACAAGATCGGCTCCATCATGGTCAACATCGGCATGACCGCGGGGCTGTACGCCGTGTTCATGTCGCTCGACGTGGGTTACGCCTGGCTGGGGCTGGCGGTGGGCGTCGGCTGCCTGATGCATGTCGTGGGCGACTGCATGACGGAGCGGGGATGCCCGGTGTTGTGGCCGCTGGCGGCCAAGTTCGTGCTGCCGTGGAAGATCGGCATCAAGACGGGAAGGAAGTTCGAGCAGAAGATCCTGGCGCCGATCCTGTCGGTGGCGATCGTCGGGCTGCTGTTCTGGCGGCTGGCGCCGGTTTAACTTGATGTCGAGATATTCTGCGGGATATCTTGATGTCGAGACAACCTGCCGCCGGGCCAGGTGGTTAGGGTTACCTAACGTGCTGGCTGCTTCCGCAGTGCGGGAGGATTCTGTCTGAACACCTGTCTATGGAGGAGGCGAATCACCGTGTCCGCGAACAGCTTCGGCAGCCGTGACACGCTCCGCGTCGGCGACGCGTCATACGAGATCTTCCGGCTGGACGCCGTCGAGGGCTCCGCGCGCCTCCCGTACAGCCTGAAGATCCTGCTGGAGAACCTCCTCCGCACCGAGGACGGCGCCAACATCACCGCCGACCACATCCGTGCGCTGGGCGAGTGGGACCCCAGCGCGGCCCCGAGCGTGGAGATCCAGTTCACGCCCGCCCGCGTCATCATGCAGGACTTCACCGGCGTGCCGTGCGTGGTCGACCTGGCCACCATGCGTGAGGCGGTGCGCGACCTCGGCGGCGACGCCGCGCGCATCAACCCACTCGCCCCGGCCGAGATGGTCATCGACCACTCGGTCATCGTCGACTACTTCGGTCACCCCGACGCCTTCCAGCGCAACGTCGAGCGCGAGTACGAGCGCAACCGCGAGCGTTACCAGTTCCTGCGCTGGGGCCAGACGGCCTTCGACGAGTTCAAGGTCGTCCCGCCCGGCACCGGCATCGTGCACCAGGTCAACATCGAGCACCTGGCCCGCGTCGTCATGACCCGCGACGGGAAGGCCTACCCCGACACCTGCGTCGGCACCGACTCCCACACCACGATGGAGAACGGCATCGGCGTGCTCGGCTGGGGCGTCGGCGGCATCGAGGCCGAGGCCGCGATGCTCGGCCAGCCGATCTCCATGCTCATCCCGCGCGTGGTCGGCTTCAAGCTCAGCGGCAAGCTGCCCGCCGGCGCCACCGCCACCGACCTGGTGCTGACCATCACCGAGATCCTGCGCAAGCACGGCGTGGTCGGCAAGTTCGTCGAGTTCTACGGCGAGGGCGTCTCGTCCGTGCCGCTGGCCGACCGGGCCACGATCGGCAACATGAGCCCCGAGTTCGGCTCCACCTGCGCGATCTTCCCGATCGACGGCCAGACCGTCGACTACCTGCGCCTGACCGGCCGCTCCGAGGAGCAGATCGCCCTCGTCGAGGCGTACGCCAAGGCCCAGGGCCTGTGGCTCGACCCGTCCGCGCCCGAGCCCGAGTTCTCCGAGTACATCGAGCTCGACCTGGCCACCGTCGTCCCGTCGATCGCCGGCCCCAAGCGCCCGCAGGACCGCATCGTCCTGTCTGCCGCCAAGGCCACCTGGCGCCACGACGTGCAGAACTACGTGGCCGACGGCGTCGACGAGGCCGTCGAGGAGAGCTTCCCCGCCTCCGACGCGCCCGCCTCCAACGCCAGCGCCAACGGCAGCCGGCCGCACAAGCCGGTGCCCGTCACGCTGGCCGACGGCACCTCCTTCGAGATCGACCACGGCATCGTCTCCATCGCCGCGATCACCTCGTGCACCAACACCTCCAACCCGTTCGTCATGCTCGGCGCGGCCCTGCTGGCCCGCAACGCCGTCGAGAAGGGCCTGACCCGCAAGCCGTGGGTCAAGACCTCGCTGGCGCCGGGCTCCCAGGTCGTCACCGGTTACTTCGAGCGCTCCGGCCTCCAGCCGTACCTCGACAAGATCGGCTTCAACCTCGTCGGCTACGGCTGCACCACCTGCATCGGCAACTCGGGCCCGCTCCTCCCCGAGATCTCCGAGGCCATCCAGGCCAACGACCTGGCCGTCACCGCGGTGCTGTCCGGCAACCGCAACTTCGAGGGCCGGATCAACCCCGACGTCAAGATGAACTACCTGGCCTCGCCGCCGCTCGTGGTCGCCTACGCGCTGGCCGGCACCATGGACCTCGACCTCGACACCGAGCCGCTCGGCCTCGGCAACGACGGCGAGCCGGTCTACCTGCGCGACATCTGGCCGTCGCCGGAGGAGATCGCCGCGGTGGTCAACTCCTCGATCGGCCGCGACATGTTCGAGCGCGACTACGCCGACGTGTTCAAGGGCGACGACCACTGGCGCTCGCTGCCGATCCCGACCGGCGACACGTTCGAGTGGGACCCCGACTCCACCTACGTGCGCAAGGCCCCCTACTTCGACGGCATGCCGGAGCAGCCGGAGCCCGTCACCGACATCAAGGGCGCCCGCGTGCTGGTCAAGGTCGGCGACTCGGTCACCACCGACCACATCTCGCCGGCCGGCTCCATCAAGGTCGGCACCCCCGCCGCCCAGTACCTCCAGGCCAACGGCGTCGAGGTCAAGGACTTCAACTCCTACGGCTCGCGGCGCGGCAACCACGAGGTGATGATCCGCGGCACGTTCGCCAACATCCGCCTGCGCAACCAGATCGCGCCGGGCACCGAGGGCGGCTACACCCGCGACTTCACCCAGGCCGACGGGCCCGTGTCGTTCATCTACGACGCCTCCGTCAACTACGCCGCGGCCGGCACGCCGCTGGTGGTGCTGGCCGGCAAGGAGTACGGCTCCGGCTCCTCGCGTGACTGGGCGGCCAAGGGCACGGCGCTGCTGGGCGTGCGCGCGGTCATCGCCGAGTCGTACGAGCGCATTCACCGCTCCAACCTGATCGGCATGGGCGTGCTGCCGCTGCAGTTCCCCGAGGGAGGCTCGGCCGAGGCGCTGGGGCTGACGGGCGAGGAGACGTTCGACATCACGGGCGTCGAGGAGCTCAACCAGGGCACCGGCATCCCGCAGACCGTGCACGTCAAGGCGGGCGACATCGAGTTCGACGCGGTCGTCCGCATCGACACGCCCGGCGAGGCCGACTACTACCGGCACGGCGGCATCATGCAGTACGTGCTGCGCTCGCTGCTGGCCAAGTGAGGCTGCTGGCCAAGTGAGGCAGGTCTTCCCGCGTCCTCGCCCGGTCATGAGCCGGGCGGGAACGCGGGGGTTGGGGCGCGATCCTCACGCGCCCCGTATCGGGGGAACCACCCGACACCCTGAGAGCCGCCCCGCGGGACACCCCCCGCGAGGCGGCTCTTGCCTTCCCGGAGGTACTAGCCGGCGAACAGCCGGGCGACGAGTTCGCCCCTGCTGGACAGGCCCGCCTTGCCGAAGACGGCCTTCAAGTGGCCCCTGACGGTGTGCGGGGAGATGAACAGGGCCGCGGCGATCTCCGAGGTGGCCAGGCCCTGCGCCACGAGCCGGGCGATCTCGAACTCGCGCGGCGTCAGGCCGTACGACTGGGCGACGATGAGAGCCAGGTCGGCGGGGGCGGCCGGCTCGATGACGAGCACGACGGGGCCCGGCCGGCCGCCGGAGCCGCTCAGGCAGGAGGCGCGGCAGCTCAGCCACCGCCCGTCGCGGGTCCGCAGGCGGATGCGGGCGTTGCCGCGATCGCGGCCCTGGGCGATGGCCCGCGCCTGGAGCGCCGTGCCGACCAGCCAGATCGGCAGCCGCACGCCCAGCGGTGACGGGGTGGACGGGCCGTCCGGCAGCGAGGCGAGATGGGCGCGTGCCTCCTCGTTGATCGACGTGGCGTCGCCGCTCTCGTCGAACAGCACCAAACCCGGCGCCGAGCTGCCACCCCCGCCGCCTTCATCGGCCCCTCCGTCCCCGCCGTTTCCGCCGTGCGGGTCGTTTCCGCCGTGCGGGCCGTGCTGGCCGTTCCCGCCGTGCGGGTTGTGCGGGGTGGCGAAGCGGCGCAGGCGGTCGGCGAGCGGCTCGGACAGCTCGGCGAGCAGCGCGACGTCGTCCTGCCCGAACGCCGGAGCGCCGCGCATGCGGAACAGGCTCACCGAGCCCCACGGCCGGCCGCCGATCCGCAGCACGGCCCGCAGCTCGTCGTCGATGCCCTGGCCGCCGAGCAGGCTGCGGAAGCGGGCGCTGCGGGCCGGCAGGCCGCCGGTGGCCGCGCGCAGCCCCGCCGCGGGCACGGTGGCGCGGGCCAGGTCGCGGAACGGCAGCACGTTCTCCTCCAGGAGCTCGCTCTCCCAGTAGGCGCCGCACCCCTCGCCCGAGCCGAGGTTCTCCACCAGCATGGGCGCGGTCACCAGGCCCGTTTCCGGGTCGGTCGCCGACCACACGGCGGCGTCGAACGGCATCAGCCGCCGCAGCCGGGCCGAGGCGCGGCCGAAGCAGTCGAGCGCGTCGGCCGCCCGATCGGCCGCCGACAGGATCTCGGCGTGACGGTGCGGGCGGGTCATCTCGCCTCCTCGGTCCGGACGGGTGATCTCGCCTCCTCGGTCTGGCGTGCGCTCCTGCGTCTTCTCCGGGTGCGCCCCGCTTCTTCTCCGGGGGCCAGCCTGCCCGGACGGCCCTTCTTCGCCAACCCCCCGTTTGAGGGGGTCATTCCCCGGGCGATCGGCCGCGCGCGGGGGATGGGACGCGGTCGCCGCGCCCGCGAGGCTCGGACCCGTCGCTTGGAACGAGTACGCAGACGAAGGAGAACGCCGTGCATCTCGCGATCATCGGGGCCGGGGCCGCCGCGGTCGGACTGCTGGACGCGCTGGCCGCCGGGGAGGCGGAGGGGGCGGAGGTCACCGTGTTCGAGCCGGGCACGAACCTGTGGCGGGGCCGGGCGTACGGGCCCGATCTGGACAGCGTGCTGGTCAACGCGCCGCCCGCCATCATGTCCATCCGCGGCTCCGACTCCGGGCACTACGCCGCCTGGCTCGGCCCGGAACGTGCCGCCGACCACCTCGACGAGCTGCTGGGACAGCCGCTGGTGCCGCGTGCCCTCTACGGCGAGTACCTGGCCGAGACCGCCGAGACCGCCCTGGCGCGGCTGCGGGCCCGAGGCTGGCGCACCCGCGTCGTCACCTCCCGCGTCATCGCGGCGAGCCGCACCGGTGGCGGGCCGCCGGTGGTGCTGCGGACTGCCGACGGGCGGGAGCACCTGGCCGACCAGGTTGTGGTGTGCGTGGGCGTGGGGACGCCGCAGGACCACTACGGGCTGGGCGGGGCGCCCGGGTATGTCGGTGATCCGTACCCGCTGGCGGACACGCTCGCCGGGGTCCCGGGCGAGGCCGCCGTCGCGGTGATCGGCAGCGGGCTGACGGCCGTGGACGTGGTCGTGTCGCTGGCGGCGCGCGGCCATGCCGGCCGGATCGCCCTCGTCTCGCGCAGCGGCCTGCTCCCCGCCGTCTGGCAGCGCCCGCTCGGCCACCAGCGGCGGCACCTGACCATCGAGCGGGTGGAGGCGCTGCGCCGCGAGCGCGGCACCGTCACCCTCGACGACCTGGCCGGGCTGCTGCGGGCTGAGCTGGAGGAGGCGGGCGAGGACTACGCGGCCTTCACCGGCGAGCTGCTGCCGGCACAGTTCGAGCCGCCCGCCGAGCGACTGCGGCAGAAATCGCCCGCCGAACAGCTGCGGCGGGAATCGCCCGCCGAGCGGTTGCGGCGGCAACTGGCTGCCGTCGGTGAGCCCGCGATCGCGCGGCGGGTGCTGCAGGAGGCCGCGCACGTCGTCGGCCCGTTCGCGTGGCGGTTGCTGCCCGAGCAAGACCGCGAGCGGCTGCGCCGCCACGCCCGCCTGGCCACCGCCGTGGCCTCGCCGATGGTGCCGGTGAACGCCGCCGCCCTGCTGCGCCTGTTCGCATCGGGGCAGCTCTCCGTCCTCGCCGGCGTAAGCAAGATCGAGGCGGCGGCGGACGGCGGGTTCCGGGTCCGGGGCGACGGCGGGGACCTGCGCGTGGACGTCGCGGTCAACGCCGTGAACGCGCCGCCCCAGGCCGTGCCCGGCGCGGCGGAACCGCTGGTCACCACCCTCATCGAGGAGGGGCTGGCGGCGCTGCACCCGTCGGGCGGGCTGGTCCCCGCCGACCCGCGCCTGCACGTGCTGGGGGACCTGGCCGGAGGCGGGTCGTTCATCACCTCCAGCATCCCCGGCCTCGCCGCCCAGGCCGCCCGCCTCGCCGGCGTGCTGAACGGCTGAGGGTTCCAGGTGGTGGGGTGCTCCCTACCGGCGTCAGGGGGTGGCCTTCATGGCGCCCGCCACCGGGCGGCGGTGAGACTGATCATGAACCCCCGCTGACTGGAGGATCCCATGCGTGTTCAGGTGAACGGCACCTCGTTGTACGTCGACGTCGAGGGCGCCGCCCTGGAGCCCGACGGCTACACGATGCGCGAGAAGCCGACCCTGTTGCTGCTCCACGGCGGCCCCGGCCACGACCATTCGATCTTCAAGCCCGCCTACCGGCAGCTCGCCGACCTGGCCCAGCTCGTCTACGTCGACCAGCGCGGCAACGGCCGCAGCCAGGACTCCGACCCCGCCACCTGGCACCTCGACCAGTGGGGCGATGACGTACGCGCCCTGTGCGACACCCTCGGCATCGTCAAGCCGATCGTGCTCGGCTGGTCCTGGGGCGGCGCGGTGGCCATGAGCTACGCCTCCCGCCACCCCGGCCACGCGGCAGGGCTGATCCTGCAGAGCACCGTCGCCCGCTGGGACCTGGACCGGATCGTCGAAGGCTTCCGCGCCGAGGCGGGAGAGGAGGCCGCCACGGCCGCGAAGGCGTTCCTGACCGAGGGGACCCCGGAGACGTTCGCGGCCTTCGGGCGGCTCTGCGCGCCCGCCTACAGCCCCGACCCGGACTTCCCCGCACAGTCCGACATCGAGGCCATGGCCCGGATCGTCACCAACCCCGGGCTCACGATGAGCTTCATGTCCACCGCCCGCTTCGACCTGGTCCCCAGCCTGGCCGCCGTCCGGTGCCCGGCGCTCGTCGTGGCCGGCTCCCGCGACCCCATCACCCCGCTGAGCGCGGCCAGGGAGATCGCGGACGGCCTGCCCGGCGCGCGCCTGGAGGTGTTCGAACGCTCCGGCCACTTCATCCCCGACACCGAGGGCGAGCGCCTCTTCGCCCTGCTGCGCTCCTTCATCGCCGGGGTGGCGGCCTAGGACACTCTGGCTGCGGGCGCCGACCAGGTGTCGCAGGCGGCGGGCGAGGTCGTGGTGGCGCCGCGCTCGAACCAGGAGGCCCGGCCGGCGCCCTTGCCGTGGCTGCGCCGCTCGCCGTCGTCCCCACTGGCGCGCACCGCCTCGTACAGGGCCGACCAGTCCTCGTCCGTACGGGCGAGCGACGCGCGCACGCTGCCCATGAACACCCCGGCCAGGCAGTCGGCCTGCAGCTCGAACCGGCGCCGCAACTCGCCGCGGGCACCCGGCTCGGCCCGGTACCGGGCCTCGTAGGAGCGGCGCACGCCGGTGAGGGTCTGCAGGTGGTGGGCGTACTCGTGGGCGGCGACCTTGAACGGGTACAGGTCCGTACGCCCCTCGATCCAGCGCCCGCTCAGCGGGAACACCAGGGTCCTGGCGGGGTGGCAGTAGAACGCGTCCACGTCCGCGACCGGCACCCCGCACACCGTGCCCGCCTCGGCGTAGCGCACGGCCGGCCGCTCGAAGCGCACCCCGGTCCGCCCGAAGTACGCCGACCATGACGTGTTCAGACATTTCACGACCGTGTCGAGGTACTCGCGGGTCCGCGGGATCCCGCCGGTGCTGAGCGGCGGCTCGGGGCAGGCGGTGACAGCCAGTTTGCCGGCCTTCCCGGGGAACGGGGGCGGGGCGGCGTGCGCGGGCTGAGCCGCCGGCGCTCCGGTGAAGAGGAGGGCGGCGAGGATGAGGGGTGTGGATCGCACGGTCGGCAGCCTAAGGGCAGGCGTGCTGTGACAGGATGAGAGGCGCCACCCGGCGAACCGCTTTTTCGCCGGGCGGCCAACTTTCACAACATCCGCTTCAGCACCGTGACCGCTTCGTCGATCACCTCATCGGGCGCACTGCCGACGTAGAAGTCGAACCGGTCGGGTGAGACGGCGCGGAGCTGTTCCATCATCGCCCAACTGGTTCTGGTCAGCCCGGTGCCGTCACGGTCGATGCGCACGTGGGTCATGTAGCCGCGATCTCGCGTGGTCAGCGGCACTGCGAGAACGAGGTCGAGCCGCGACTGGTTGAGATGGTCGTTGCTGACGATCAAGGCTGGGCGGTCGAAGCCTTGCTCACGACCGGTCGGCCGGCCGAAACTGGTGAACCAGATGTCACCTTGCGCTAGTTTCACTCTTTCTCCTCGGGAAATGTGATCAGCCCCTCCCACTCGGGAGCGATCTGGCGGGAGCGCGGCTTCCCGCCCAGCACGAGTTCACGCTCGGCCAGATAGTCGGCCCAGCCCTCCGGATCCTCGCGTTGGGTGCGCTCGATCTGCTCGTTGACCGTCTGCCAGAACAGCTTCTGCTCGTAGTCGGTGATGGCGTCGTTGAGCACCTCGGTCATGTTCCGGCCCTCCTGGCGGGCGATCTTGGCTAGGCGGTCTCTCGTCTTGACGCTGACACGAATCGTGGTCGCCGCGTTATGCTTCGCACCCATACTCGTCAGGCTACGTGCGCGTCGGCAGGAACACTATCGCGGCGCCATTACTCGCATGGCACTTATGGCAACACAGAGTAAAGATGATTGACTCTGCTGCATGACAAATGCGGCATTGGTGCTGATTGTGGGCAGCTTGGCGGTCTTCGTCGGCGCCATCGTCCAAGGCGGGGTCGGATTCGGGCTGGGGCTGGTCGCCGCGCCCGTGCTCACCATGCTGGCCCCCGACCTCATGCCCGGCGCGATCCAGGTGGTCAACATGATGCTGCCGCTGTTCACACTGGCCGCCGAATGGAGGCGGGTGGACTGGCGGGGGCTGGGGTTCGCGCTGCTCGGCAGGTTGCCCGGCAGCGCCATTGCCGCAGTCATCATTGTCTACGTTTCCGTATACACCAGAGGCATCTTCGTCGCCGTCATGGTGCTGATCGCGGTGGCGCTGACGGCCAGGGCGCTGAGCGTGCCGCGCAACGGGTACACGATCACCTCGGCCGGGTTCGTCTCCGGCATCACCGGCACCGCCACCGGCATCGGCGGCCCGCCCATCGCGCTCGTCTACCAGAACGCCAAGGGGCCCCAGATCAGGGCCACCCTCGCGATGTACTTCTTCCTGAGCGCGGCCCAGTCGCTGGTCATCCTCCAGCTCGTGGGGGAGCTGCCCGGCCAGGCGCTGCTGACCGGGAGCGTGCTCATCGTGCCCATGGTGCTCGGGTTCCTGGTGTCGGGGCCGCTGCGGCGCTACCTCGACGGGGGCAAGGTGCGGGTGGCGGTGCTGACGGTGGCGGCGCTGTCGGCCGTGGGGCTGATCGTGCAGAACGTGATCACCGCCATGTGAGGCCCGGCGCGCCGCACCGCGCCGGGCCTCGGCGGGGTCAGCTCACCGGCGTGTTCATGTCCGTCTGGATCTGCGCCTGCGTGAGGGCTCTGCCGTAGACGCGCACCTCGTCGATCTGGCCGCTGAAGACCTGGTTCAGCAGGCCGTTGCCGCCGATCCTGAGCGCGCCGCCGTCCGTGCGGATCGGGCCCGTGACCGGCTGCTGCGCCACCTGCGTGCCGTTGACGTAGAGCCGCAGCAGCGAGCCGTCGTACGTGGCCGCCAGATGGGACCACGTACCGACCGGGAGCGCGGCCGTGCCGGGCAGGTCGGCGGCGGCGGCGGTGGTGTGGATGCGGGCGTGCGGCCGCTGGTCGGGCGCGCCGGCCGACAGCGCGTACGCCAGGCCGCCCGCGTGCCGTTTCATGACCACGGTGCGCCAGCCGCTGACGCTCGACGGGCGTACCCACGCCTCCAGCGTCATGCCGGTGGTCAGCCGCAGCCCGGCCGAGTCCGGCACGTTGACCTGGCTCAGCAGGCCGTTGAAGGACAGGGCCCGGCCGTACCTGCCGCTCGACGTGCGGCTCGTGCCGGTGGCGGTGCCGGTGTTGCCGTTGCCCGAGGAGTCGGCGACCGCGCTGCCCGAGGCCTCGTTCATGCCGTACGCGGCCACCAGCCCGCCCGCGGGCGGCACCAGCGTGTAGGAGGCCGTGTACGTGCTCGCCGCCGCGGGCGCCACCACCTGGTGCGAGGCGGCCCCGCCGTCGGACCACGACGCGAACGCGTAGCTCTGGCCGCCCGCGGCCTGCGGCGACGGCGCCGAGACCGAGTTGCCGGAGCCGACGATGACCGTGCGGGTGAACGGCGTGGCCACCTGCTCGCTGTTGAAGCCCAGCCGCAGCCCGGACGGCACGGAGGCGAACGTCAGCTGCACGGTCCTGGGCTGCAGCAGCACGCTCTCGGTGCCGGTCAGCCCATGGGTGTCGGTGACGGTCAGGCGCAGCTCCAGGTGCGAGGGGTACTCGTGGTCCGGCGCCTGGAACGAGCCGCTCGCGCCGGTGAACGTGGTGATCTCGTGCTCGTGGCAGGTGCTGGGACAGTGGTGCATGATGAGCGCCCAGCGCATGCGCGAGCCGGGGACCGTGCCGTCCTGCGCGTCACTGCCGCTCCCGGAGAACGCGATCGACTGGCCGACCGCCCACGTGGTGGCCGCCGTGGGCGCGGTGATGGTGGCCGCGGGCGCGGTGTTGGCCACGTTGATCGTCGTGGTGGCGTCGCCCTGGCCGCCGCGGTCGTCGCTGACCCGCAGCCGCACCACCGGGGAGCCGGGCTGCTGGTAGGTGAAGGAAGGGGTGGCCGAGGTGGAGTCGTCGAGCTCGCCGTCTCCGTCCAGGTCCCAGGCGTACGTGAGGGGGTCGCCGTCGGCGTCGCCGGAGCGGGCGGCGGAGAAGTTCACCGTGAGCGGGGCGTCGCCCGACGCCGGCGTGGCGTCGATGACGGCGGTGGGCGGAGTGTTGTCGTAGATGTAGCGGACGATCGTGCCGTTGGCGTAGTCGACGGCGAACAGGTCTCCGCCGGGGCCGATCTCCAGCTCCACGGCGGGGATGCCGGAGTCGAAGTTCGCCACCGTGGCGGGGTCGGGCAGGCCGTTCGCGCCCGTGGTCATCACCCAGACGCACGAGCGGCTGTAGTCGGAGAAGAACAGCGCGCCGTCGTAGCCGGCCGGGTAGTCGCCGCCCTCGTAGAAGGCCACGCCGCTGGAGGAGGAGCCGCCGGTCGGGCACGGGTCGTTCGGGGCGGGCCTGGAGTTGTGGTTCCAGGCGAAGTGCGGGGCGGTGTGCGCGGCGGCGCCGGCCGTGTACAGGCTCTCGCACAGGGTCAGGTTGAGGTTGTCGTAGCCGGCCTGGCGGCCGGCGCCCTCGTAGCAGGGCCAGCCGAAGTTGGGCACGGCCGTCGTGGGCGAGGCGATGCGGTTGATCTCCTCGTACGTGCTCCAGCCGACCTCGCCGGACCAGATCTCGCCGGTGCCGGGGCGGTGGGTGATGCGGAACGGGTTGCGCAGGCCGTGGGCGACGATCCTGGCGACGTTGGGGTCGGTGCTGGCGGCGTTCGGATTGCCGGAGGCAGCGGCCCCCGTATCCGGATTTATCCGGATCACGGTGCCGGCCAGGCCGGCGGGGTCGGCGCCGGTGCGCACGTCCTGCGAGCGCAGCGCGCCACCCTCGGCGGCGGGCGGGGTCAGCGCGGTGCCGACCGGGGACGGCGGGTCGCCGCACGGGTTGTCCGGGGTGACGTCGGAGGCGGGCAGGTTGTCCTGGCCGTAGTCGGCGAAGTTGAAGCTGGCGCCGTCGCCGCCGGAGGCGTACAGCGCGCCGTCGGGGCCGAACTGCAGGTCGCCCACGGAGTGGCTGGGGTGCTGCTGGCACCAGTCGGTGATCAGCGGCGTCTCGGCCCCGGTGGGGGAGATCACCGACAGGCGGCCGGTGACCAGGCAGCCGTCGGCGGTGGCGCCGGGCGGGGTCGGGCAGGGGTCGTCCGTGCCGCCCGGGGTGCCCCAGCGCGGCGCGGTGCCGCCGGGGACGGCGTCGTAGGCGTACAGAACGTACATGCGGGGATCGGACGGGAAGTCCGGGTGCAGCGCGAGGCCGAGCAGGCCGCGGTCCCAGAAGTTGTGCACCTGGGTGCGCAGGTCGGCGTAGATGGCGGGCGTGGTGTCGGTGAGCGAGTCGAAGACCTTGATCAGGCCGCTCTTCTCGGCCACGAACACCCGCCCGTCAGGGGAGAACTCGAGGTTGGACGGGTGGTTCAGGCCGCTGAAGACCGTCTGTTTCTGGAACTGGGCAGGTAACGCCGCGGCGGATGGAGCGTTCCAGCCGATGAGCACGGCGGAGACGAGCACGATGGACGTCAGGGCGCTGCAGAGCCGCTTCAAGGGGACCCCCGGAATGGGTGTGAAGGACAAGGACAGCGCCCCCGCACGCCGAATGGCCTTGATCGATGTATCGCAGATCACGCGGCAGTTGTCACGACCTTTGTCCGCAAATGGACGCCGCCCGGGGAGAACGGGCTGGGAGTATCGTCGTGCGGTGCGATCGTGCCGCCGAGCGGTGACGAGGAGGTCACAGGTGATCGGGTCCGACGATGGCGCCCTTTTTCTGACTCCCCTGTCCGTCGGCCTCGGCAAGGAGCTGGACGCCCAGTTGGCCACGGCCGGCCTCGTGTTGAGCGACCCGGGCTCTGGCCGGGTTCCCGCGAGCAGGGAATTCCTCAGCAATGAGGACTTCTGGGAGAGCGTGTTCGCCGAGAAGCTCCGCTCCCGGTACCGGGTCCGCCTCCAGGATTTCTTCCTGCTCGAATGGTTCCCGAGGTCTCCGGGCCTCTATCACACGCCCGATGCGGAACGGTCGCGAAGGACGGCGCGAGCTCATTTCTTCACGCTGCCGGGTGATGAGTTGCAGAGGTACCGGAGCTCGGAACCGGAATCCCCTGAGGTCTACACCCTTGACGGAAAGAACCGCATGTTGCGCGGCGGCTACGGCTGTATCCGGCTCAGAGATCGATTGACCGAGGACGGGCGGCTCTGGTTCATGTCGGCCTCCTCCTCCCTCGTCGCTCACGAGGGAGTGCCCGTCGGGCTGACCGAGTCGGCCTACGACCAGGTCATCGAGGACATAGCGGTGTACGGTGCGGTACGGGCCCACCTCGCGGGGCGGGTCATGTTCCTCCCGGACGCCTTCACCCCGCTCTACTCCGACTACCGTCGGGTGCCGCCCTTGTACGTCAGAGTGGACCGGGTCGAACCGCTGCCGATGCGATGGGACACGACATCCCGCAAGCCGCTCGCCAGCGCCGCCGTCATATTCCGGAGCCAGACAGGCTCGGAATCACTTTTCGAGTACGGTCGGTACGCTGCCGCCTACATCGACTTCGTGCCGGGTGAACGCGGTACGCTCACCAAACGTATTCCCTGGCTCGTAAGGTACGTCGAGGCCCTGCACGAGGGAAGGATCATCACAGATTTCGACGAGTACATGCCACGCTTCGCCGACGCGGTCTTCTCCCTCGAGAAGATATCCCAGGGCAGGCTGCGGCCGGAAGAAGTGGCCAACGTGTTCGAGGGCCGCGGGCGACGCGTGAACATCGAGAACCTTTTTGTGCAGCAGAATCAGCTCAACGTCATTCGCGCCAGAATGGAGCAACAGGTCGTGATGGGCGACAATTTCAGTGACATCGGCGCCGGCGCCACCATCGTCAACCGCTCGCTGCTGGTCAACGCTCTCAACCGCATCGCCACCCGCGACGGCGAGGACGTGGCCCAGGCCCTGCGCGTCATCACCGAACACGTTGCGGAGTCCGGCGACGAGGCCGCGCGGGAGAATCTCGACGGGCTCATGGAGGAGCTCGATCGGCCGGAGCCGCGCAAGGCCCGCCTGAAGACATTCTGGAACGGCCTGGTGGACGCCGCCCCCGGCGTGGCGCAGCTGGGGGAGGCGGCGTCCAAGATCATGGGCTTGTTCGCCTGAGACGCAGCGCGTCAGCTCGGGATCGGGCTGCCCGCGCAGCCGCCGTCGATCTTGCCTGTCTCGAAGTAGCGGACCACGTCGGCGGCGCACTCGGGCACCCGGGTGGCCGACACATGCACGTCGTCGGCGACCGTGTACACGGTGCCGCCGATGGCGCGCCGCGTCTGCAGCGTCCAGTCGTAGGCGGACATGTACTCGTGCAGGTGCCCCGCCAGCACCAGCGACCCGCCGCTCCGCTTCAGTGTGGCCTGCCGCACCGGCAGCGGCCAGCCCTGGCACATGGCCGGCGGCCCCCACGACCGGCCGGTCGCCGGGTAGCGCTTGACGAGCTGCTGGTAGTCGCGCCAGGCGTCGTCGAACGCGGCCCGGCTGCTGTCCTCGTTGCACGCGACGGCCCGGTTCATGGTCGGGTTCAGCATCTCGGGCGTGCCGGGGACGGGCGCGCCCATCATCGGTGCGCCCAGCAACTCCTTGACGGTGGGCGGCGCGGTGGTGCCCGTCGCCTTGCGCAGCTCGGAGAGCGCCTTGCCGGCGCGCGTCCACTCGGTCGAGTTGCGCCTGGCCAGGTCGGCGACCGCCGAGCCGTCCACGGGCCGTGACAGGTCGGAGTACGTCCTGGGCGTCTTGTCGTACGCGCGCACCAGCTTCGCGACCTCCTGGCGCACCTGCCGGGCGGTGGCGCCCAGCCCGTAGAGCCCGTCGCGGCGGGCCAGCCATACGGCCATGCGGCCGAAGTTTCGCTCGGCCGCCTCCGCGGCGCCCTTGGCGTGCTCGTCGAGGCGGGTCCACGGCGGTGCCACGCTGTCCAGGAAGGCCCGCCCGGTCTGTCCGGGATACAGACTGCGGTAGACCATGCCCAGGTAGGTGCCCCAGGAGAAGCCGAGCAGGTCGAGCCTGCTCTCGCCCAGCGCGGTGCGTACGAGGCCGAGGTCCCTGGCCACGTTCTCGGTGGTGAGCTGTCCGAGGAAGGCGGGGTCGGAGCGCCCGCACTCCTGGTTCGAGGCGGCCTGGGCGTCGTAGATTTTCCTGGCGGCCTGCTCGGTCAGCGTGCCGGGCTCCCGGGGGCCCGGCGGCGGGGCGGGGCAGGCGACCTTGGTGCTGTAGCCGACCCCGCGCGGGTCGAAGCCGATGATGTCGTAGCGCTCGTTGAGCCCGGCCATCTCCTCGTTCCTGAGCGCGGCCCGCAGCACCGGGTCCAGGTAGCCGCTGTTGCCGGGTCCGCCCGGCAGGATGGCCAGGGCGCCGAGCCGGTGTTCCTGGTCCGTGGCGGCCAGTCTGGTCACCGCGATGTCGATCTCCCGTCCGCCGGGGTCACCATGGTCCAGCGGCACCCTGACGGTGCCGCACTCCAGGCGTTTCATCGTGGAGCGGAAGGCCGCGACCTTGTCCTCCGCCACGCCCAGGCCGCGGATCACCTCATCGGAGTAGGCCGGGCAGGAGGTCCACTCCGGAGCGGACGCATCAGACCTCGCGCCCGCGGGAGCCGGATGCGCCACCAGCCCCGTCAGCGCCAGGGCCAGTGCCGTCAGTGCAGTCCTGTAGATCATGCCGACCAGTAATAGGGCAGCCGCTGTTTCCTCGCCGTTTCCCTTGATCCCCTGACCGGAGGACGTGTCAGATCCCGGCGGACGTGCACCGCTTCCCCGGACTCGCTCGCAGCGGCCGTCCCGCGCTTCCACGCTCGGCCGTAAGGCGACGGGAAGGTTGAGCTGGCGTTTCTGGATTGTTACCGGAAACAACAAACTGGGCGTCGCTACCCCCTTCCAATGTGGTCCCTCCCGGAATACGTTGCCGCAAACAACATTCATCCGGGCCCCTCCGGAAGAAAGGACCCTGCACCATGCGCAAGGGGATCCTCAGCATGACCGCCGCGGCAGCCGCGCTAGCCCTCGGTCTCACCGCCTGCGGGGGCGATAGCGGTCAGACCACGACCTCGACCTCCACCGCCTCGGCCACGGACGCGGCCAAGGCCGGCAAGATCGGCGTCATCCTCCCGGACAGCAAGTCCTCAGCCCGGTGGGAGACGGCGGACCGCAAGTACCTGGAAGAGGCGTTCAAGGCCGCCGGCGTCCAGTACGACATCCAGAACGCCCAGAACGACAAGACGGCGTTCCAGACCATCGCCGACCAGATGATCACCAATGGCGCGACCGTCCTGATGATCGTGAATCTGGACAGCGGCACCGGCAAGACGGTCATCGAGAAGGCCAAGTCCCAGGGCGTGGCCACGATCGACTACGACCGGCTGACGCTCGGCGGCGGCGCCGCCTACTACGTCAGCTTCGACAACACCAAGGTCGGCACGCTCCAGGGCGAGGGCCTGAGCAAGTGCCTGACCGACAAGAAGGCCGAAAAGCCGATCGTGGCCTACCTGAACGGCTCGCCGACCGACAACAACGCGACGCTGTTCAAGGCCGGGTACGACGGCGTGCTCAAGCCCAAGTTCGACGCCGGCGAGTACGTCAAGGGCCCCGAGCAGTCGGTGCCCGACTGGGACAACACCCAGGCCGGAACGCTCTTCGAGCAGATGCTGACCGAGCAGCCGAAGATCGCCGGAGTGCTGGCCGCCAACGACGGGCTCGGCAACGCCGCCATCACCGTGCTGAAGAAGAACAACCTCAACGGCAAGGTGCCCGTCACCGGCCAGGACGCCACCGTCCAGGGCCTGCAGAACATCCTCGCGGGTGACCAGTGCATGACCGTCTACAAGGCGGTCAAGAAGGAGGCCGACGCGGCGGCCAAGCTCGCCGTCGCGCTGGCCAAGGGCGAGAAGCCCACGGCGAGCAGCAGCGTCAAGGACCCCGAGACGGGTCAGGACGTGCCCGCCGAGCTGATGGAGCCGCAGGCCATCTACCTCGACAACGTCAAGGACGTGGTGGCCGACGGTTACGTCACCAAGGAGGAACTGTGCACGGGCGACTTCGCCGCCAAGTGCACCGAGGCTGGAATTCAATAACACCGAGGGGTACGGCCCGCGCCACGAGCGGGGGCCGTACCTCCGCTTAGGGAGCCCCATGACCCCCCTCCTTGAAGTGCGCGGGATCGACAAGAGCTTCGGCCCGGTGAAGGTCCTGCACAACGTCGAGCTCTCCGCGTACGCCGGTGAGGTCACCGCCCTCGTCGGCGACAACGGCGCCGGCAAGTCCACCCTGGTCAAGTGCATCGGCGGCATCTACCCGATCGACTCGGGGCAGCTGCTCTTCGACGGCGAAGAGGTCCACGTGCACAGCCCCCGCGACGCGGGCGAGCTGGGCATCGAGATCGTCTACCAGGACCTCGCCCTGTGCGACAACCTCGACATCGTCCAGAACATGTTCCTCGGCAGGGAGCGCAAGAACGGCATCCTGCTCGACGAGGACAGCATGGAGGAGCTGGCGGAGAAGACCCTCAGCGGCCTGTCCGTCCGCACGGTGAAGTCCATCAGGCAGCAGGTCTCCAGCCTGTCCGGCGGGCAGCGGCAGACCGTCGCCATCGCCAAGGCCGTGCTGTGGAACAGCAAGGTCGTCATCCTCGACGAGCCCACCGCGGCGCTGGGCGTGGCCCAGACGGCGCAGGTGCTGGAGCTGGTGCGCAGGCTCGCCGACACCGGCCTGGCCGTGGTGCTCATCTCGCACAACATGAACGACGTGTTCGCCGTCTCCGACCGGATCGCGGCGCTCTACCTCGGCAGGATGGCCGCCCAGGTCAAGACCGCCGACGTGACGCACGCGCAGGTCGTCGAACTGATCACCTCCGGCCGCAGCGGCGAACTGGGCCTCAAGAACGGGGTCACCCCATGAACAAGGTCAAGGAACTGCCCGGCGAGGCCATCGTCGCCGCGGCGCAGGAACCCTCGATCAAGAACAGCTTCCTCGCCTACGTCCAGCGGGTGCGCGGCGGCGACATGGGCGCGCTGCCCGCCGTGCTGGGCCTGGTCGTGCTCTGCGTGGTCTTCGCCGTGGCCCGGCCCTCCTTCGTCACCGCGATCAACTTCGCCAACCTGTTCACGCAGGGCGCCGCCATCACGCTCATCGCGATGGGCCTGGTGTTCGTGCTGCTGCTCGGCGAGATCGACCTGTCGGCGGGCTTCGCCAGCGGCGTCTGCGCGGCCGTCCTCGCCGTCACGCTGGCCAGTGCGGGCCTGCCCTGGTACGTGTGCATGGCGGCCGCCATCCTCACCGGCGTGATCATCGGCACCGTGCTCGGCTCGCTGGTCGCCAAGGTCGGCATCCCGTCGTTCGTGGTCACGCTGGCCGCCTTCCTGGCCTTCCAGGGCCTGGTGCTGGTGCTGGTGGACGAGGGCACGAACATCTCCATCCGCGACGACGTGGTCGTCGCCATCGCCAACAGGAACCTGCCGCCGTGGCTCGGCTGGGCGCTCTACCTGCTGTGCGTGGCCGTCTTCGCCGCCGTGCAGCTCAGGAGGGCCAGGAACCGCACCAAGCGCGGCCTGGTCGCCGACCCCCTGTCGCTGATCGCCTTCCGCGTCGGCATGCTGGCGCTGTTCGCCGGCCTCGCGGTCGCCGCGCTCAACCTGGAGCGCAGCCGCAACCCCGCCCTGGTCTCGCTCACCGGCGTGCCGATCGTGGTGCCGGTCATCCTGGTGCTGCTCGTCGTGTGGACGCTGGTGCTGCGCCGTACCGCGTTCGGCCGTCACCTGTACGCGGTCGGCGGCAACACCGAGGCGGCCAGGCGAGCGGGCATCCCCGTGGACCGGATCAAGATCAGCGCGTTCGTGATCTGCTCCTCGATGGCCGCCGTCGGCGGCATCGTGGCCGCGTCGCGGGCCAGCTCCGTCGACCCGAACACGGGCGGCAGCTCCGTCCTGCTGTACGCGGTCGGCGCGGCGGTCATCGGCGGCACCAGCCTCTTCGGCGGCAAGGGCAGGGTGCTCGACGCCGTGCTCGGCGGCGCCGTGGTGGCCGTGATCGAGAACGGCATGGGTCTGATGGGGTACGGGGCCAGCGTGAAGTACCTGGTCACGGGTTCTGTCCTGCTGCTCGCCGCGGGTGTCGACGCCCTGGCGCGCAAGCGGGCGGCTGCCGCTGGTCTAAGGTGATCAGCGACTCACAGCCCCTGAAGGAACCCCAGACGATGCGTGCCGGCCCCTCCCAAGAGGACATCAGGCGCCACAACCTCGGCGCGCTGCTCCGCCATGTCCACCTGGGCGGGCCGATCTCGCGCGCCGAGCTGACCTCGAAGATGGGGCTCAACCGCAGCACGATCATGGCCCTGACGTCGGATCTCACCGCCGCGGGCCTGGTACGCGAGGAGCTGCCGCGCGAGACGGGCCGCGCGGGCCGGCCCTCGCTCGTGGTGCGCCCGGAGTCGGCGCGGGTCTACGTCTTCGCCTTCGACGTGGGCCCCGACCGGCTGGCGGTCGCGCGCGTCGGGCTGGGCGGGGTGATACTCGACCGCCGCGAGACCGTACGCGACCGCGGCCGCTTCGAGGTGGACGAGCTGACCGGCACGCTGGCCGGGTTCGCCCGGCAGATGCGCCGCAAGACCAGGGACGACACGGTCTGCGTCGGCGCGGCGGCGGCCGTGTCGGGCGGCGTGCGCAAGGCCGACGGGGTGGTCACGTTCGGGCCCAACCTGAAGGCCGAGGAGGTGCCGTTCGGCGAGGAGCTGGGCCGCCGCCTCGGCCTCGGCCTGCCCGTCAGCGTGGGCAACGACGCCAACCTGGCCGCCCTGGCCGAGCACAGCCGCGGCGTCGGCATCGCCGTACGCGACCTCATCTACCTGCACGGGGACGTCGGCATCGGCGGCGGCATCATCGCCGCAGGCCACCTGCTCGGCGGCCACGACGGCTACGGCGGCGAGGTCGGCCACATGGTGGTCAACCCGGGCGGGCGCGCCTGCGGCTGCGGCTCGCACGGCTGCCTGGAGGCGGAGGTGGGGGAGCGGGCGCTGCTGGAGTCGGCGGGCCGGGTCTCGGCCGGTCACCAGGGCCGCGACGCGGTGCGCGCCGTCGTGGACGCGGCCGACCGCGGCGACATCGTGGCCCAGGAGGCGCTCAGCCGCGTCGGCGACTGGCTGGGCCTCGGCGTCGCGAACCTGGTCAACATCTTCAACCCCGAGATGGTGATCTTCGGGGGGATGCTGCGGGAGATCTACCTGGGCTCGGCCGCCCAGGTCCGCTCGCAGCTCGCGCTGCACGCCATGGCGCCCCAGCGGGAGCGCGTACGGCTGCGCACCTCGGCGCTCGGGGACGCCGCCACCCTGGTGGGCGCCGCCGAGCTGGCCTTCGCCCACGTGCTGTCCGACCCCCTGGAAGTCCTCGCCCGCGCCAACGCCTGACCCGGCTCAGGCGATCTTGCCTCTGCTCGCCGTCCACGTGTTGCAGAACCCCGTCGCCCCGCCCCGGTACCCCCGGTCCTGCCAGAGCGCCAGGTTGCGCGGCTTGCCGTGGATGTCGCTCTCGTCGGCGTTCCGCACCGCCGACAGCCAGTCCTTCCACGAGATCCCCGGCCTGATCGACTTCAGCGTCGCGCTGTAGAACACCCCGGCGAAGCACTCGGCCTGCATCTCCAGCCGGTGGCTCAGCAGCTTGCGCGCCCCCTCGGTGGCGGGCTCGTACAGGGCGGCCTGCGCGGCCAGCACGCCGATGAGCTGCTGCACGTGGTGGCCCCACTCGTGGGCGACCGAGTGCGCGATGTTCATCCTGAACGGGTCCCGCAGGTCCTGCTTGGTGATCCGGATGACGATCGTGCGCTGGTCGGGGCAGTACTGCGCGCCACTGCTGGTGATCGCCCCGCACACCGAGTCGCCGCCGGTGGTGATCGTCACCTCGGGCGAGCTGTACGGCAGCCCCGCCGCCGCGAACCTGCCCGCCCAGAACGTGTCGGCGCACTTCGCCATCGCCTCGTGGAAGGACCTGAGCGAGGCCACGCTCCCCACGCGGATCGCCGGGACCGCACACTTCTGCGGCACCACCTCGCCGCCCATCGCGCCCATCAGCCCGCTCTGCCCGACCCGTCCCGCGGCGGCGGCCGGCGCGGGAAAGGCGAGACCCGCGACCATGCACACGGCGAACGCCGTGAGGGGAATGCGCACGATCGCGGATCTTAGACCTTCTTATGCGGTTTTGCCTTAGTAGACCCGCTTCTTGGGTGCGGTCCAGGTGTTGCAGGCGCTCGCCGACTGGGCCTTGAAGCCCCGCTCCAGCCAGTACTTGTTGCCGGCCTGGGAGCCGTGGCTCTCGTCACCGCCGTTGCGCACGCCGAGGGCGGCGACCGGGTTGTGGCTGCCCTTGAGCAGGATGCTCCAGTCGGTGTCGGGGCGGCCGAGCGAGTTCCACACGCGGCCGACGAACGCCGCGCTCAGGCACTGGGCCTGCAGCTCGGAGCGGCGCACGCCCTCCATGATCGAGTCGTTGACCTTCGTCTTGTAGTAGAAGCGCTTGGTGGTCTCCTTGCCGATGCCGGTGAGCTCCTGGACGTGGTGGCCGTACTCGTGGGCCAGCACCTGCATCAGTGCGAGGTCGGTCGGCTCCTCGACGATGTCCTCGCTCAGGAAGAAGTACATCCCCTTGTTCTTCTCGCAGTACATCGCCTGCGCCCCCGCCTCGAAGCGGCCACAGGGGGTGTTCACCCCGAGCTTGGTGAACACGGTGAGCTTCGACTTCGTGAAGCGGTAACCCGCCTTCTTGACGATGGGGCTCCAGGCCTTGTCCAGGCACTCCATCACGGCCTGGAAGTAGTATTCGGCCTCTTCGACCGTCCCGTTCTGGACCTGCGGCTCCTCACACGCCGTCACACCCAGCTTGCCCGTCTTGTACAGGGCGTTCTTCGTCAGGACCGGCTTGTACGACGGGGCCGAAGAGGCGGCCGCGGGGGCCGTGCCGGCGAACAGCACGCCGGCCATAGCGCCCGCCATGAGCGCCAATCGAGGGATACGCATGAGAACGCACCCTATTAAAGAGGGAGTTCCAGGTAAAGCGAGACTAAAGAGCTATTAGGTGACATTTCGCGGATTTGCGGCCCAGGTGTTGCATGCGCCGGGAGAGCCGCGCTCGAAGCCGCGGGTCATCCAGGCGGCCTGCGTAGGGCCCCTGCCGTGGTCGTTCTGCGGCCAGCCCTTGGCGCCGTTCTTCCTGAACCAGTTCACCGTGTACGCCCAGTCATCCGGAGTGACCAGCGGCGTGCCGTCCATCGTGCTCATGAAGACCGCGGAGAAGCACTCGGCCTGCAACTCCGAATTGCGCGACAACTGCAGCCTCTTGGCCTTCCCGGCGGTGGTGCGCGCGGTCCAGTAGTAACTCCAGACGCCGGAGACCTGCTGGACGTGATGGCCGTACTCGTGGGCGACCAGCCGGGTGATCCCCAGCGGGAACGGGTTGCGCAGCTGCGCCTTGCTGATCATCAGGTACATCGTGCGGTCGGTGGAGCAGTAGACCCCGTCCGCGCCGGTGTTCCAGGCCCCGCAGGGCGTCCGCACCTTGCCGGTGATGATGCGCAGCCGGGGCTTGGTGAAGGGCAGGTCCGCCTTGCGGAACTGCGCGGCCCACGCCTTGTTCAGGCAGGCCGTCACGCGGGTCAGGAAGCGCCGGTAGGCCGTCATGCTGCCGGCGGGCAGGTCGCCCGGCGAGCAGTTCACGTCGGTGAGCCGCCCGGTCTTGTACAGCGGGTTGGCCACGGCCAGCTTCCTGGACGCCAGGCCCGTCCCCGTCTTCTCGCTGGAGACCTTCGCGGGCGGGGAGGCGTACTGCTGGGCCTCGTTGACGGCGCCCGTGGACGTCGTGGCCACGTCCGCCAGCACCATCACCAGCGCGGCCGCGGCGAGGGCGAGCGCCAGCACGGCCGCCACGAGGGTCAGGAGTCTGCTTTTGGGGACGGAGTTCATAGGTACCGAAAGACTAGGTCAAGATCGGACATATGTGGGTGGATTTGACTCGATGGAGTCAGTGGGGCCTTCGCGAACTAGACTCGGTGGGATCGGCGCAAAAGAGCAGAGGGGAGACGCATCCGTGAGCGGGTTGCTGGGCTCGATCAAGGGACCGCAGGACGTCAAACGGCTCAGTGTCGAGGAGTTGCCGCGGCTGGCGGGAGAGATCCGCGACGTGCTCGTCGACTCGTGCGCCAGGTTCGGCGGTCACCTCGGCCCCAACCTCGGTGTGGTGGAGCTCACCATCGCCGTTCACCGCGTCTTCGACTCGCCCCGCGATCCCGTGGTCTGGGACACCGGGCACCAGGCGTACGTGCACAAGATCCTCACCGGCAGGGCCGCCGGCTTCGAGGCGCTCAAGCAGGAGGGCGGCCTGTCGGGTTACCCGAGCCAGGCCGAGTCCGACCACGACTTCGTGGAGAACTCCCACGCCTCGACCGCGCTGTCCTACGCCGACGGCCTGGCCAAGGCGTTCAAGCTGCGCCGCGAGCACGACCGCACGGTCGTGGCGATCATCGGTGACGGCGCGCTGACCGGCGGCATGGCCTGGGAGGCGCTCAACAACATCGCCGCGTTCAAGGACCTCCCGGTCGTGATCGTGGTCAACGACAACGGCCGCTCCTACTCGCCGACGATCGGCGGCCTGGCCTCCCACCTGTCCTCGCTGCGGGTCAACCGCCGCTACGAGGACATGCTCGACTTCGTCAAGGACAAGATCGGGAACGTTCCCGTCCTCTACGACGCCCTGCACGGCTTCAAGAAGGGCGTCAAGGACGTCCTGTCGCCGCAGGTGATGTTCGAGGACCTCGGCCTCAAGTACGTCGGCCCCATCGACGGCCACGACGAGCAGGCCATGGAGGCGGCGCTGCGCCAGGCCCGCGACTTCCGCGGCCCGGTCATCGTGCACGCGCTCACCCAGAAGGGCCGCGGCTACAGCCCGGCGGAGAACCACGACGAGGACCAGTTCCACTCGCCCGGCGCCTTCGACCGGGCCACCGGCGCGGAGAAGCCCAAGGGCCGCATCTGGACCAACGTCTTCAGCGAGGAGCTCGTCCGGCTCGGCAAGGAGCGCGACGACCTGGTCGCGATCACCGCCGCGATGCTCCACCCGACCGGACTCAACGCCTTCGCCGAGGCCTACCCCGAGCGCATCTACGACGTCGGCATCGCCGAGCAGCACGCGCTGACCAGCGCCGCCGGCCTCGCGCTGGGCGGCATGCACCCGGTCGTGGCGGTCTACGCCACCTTCCTCAACCGCGCCTTCGACCAGCTCCTCATGGACGTCGCCCTGCACCGCCTGCCGGTCACCGTGGTGCTCGACCGGGCGGGCGTCACCGGCGACGACGGCGCCAGCCACAACGGCATGTGGGACCTGTCGATCCTCCAGGTCGTGCCCGGGCTGCGGATCGCGGTGCCGCGCGACGGCGACCGCCTCACCGAGCTGCTGCGCGAGGCCGTGGAGGTCACCGACGGCCCCACCGTGCTGCGCTTCCCCAAGGGCCCGGTCGCCGAGCCGATCGAGCCGGTCGGCAGGCTCGGCCAGATGGACCTCCTGCGGGCAGCGGAAGGCGACCCCGGGGTGCTGCTGGTGGGCGTGGGCCCGATGGCCCAGGTCTGCATGGACGCCGCCGTCCTGCTCGACGCCCAGGGCATCCCGGCCACCGTCGTGGACCCGCGCTGGGTCAAGCCGCTGGACGAGGCGCTGGTGCTGGCCGCGAGCGCGCACAAGCTGGTCGCGGTCGTCGAGGACAACGGCCGCGTCGGCGGCGTGGGCGACGCCGTGGCCCGGCTGCTGCGCGACGGCGACGTCGACGTGCCCGTACGCACCTTCGGCATCCCGCAGCAGTTCCTCGACCACGCCAAGCGGGCCGCGATCCTCGGCAGGATCGGCCTGACCGGCCAGGACCTCGCCCGCCAGATCACCGAGGCGGTCGCGAAGCGGACCTCCTCCGTGGAGCCCGCCCGCCGCTGACCAGCCTGCGGGCCGCGGCGGTGATCCCGAGCACCACGATCACCGCCGCGGCCACGACCGGCAGCAGCCACTCCGCGTGCCGCCGCACGGCCTCCCCGGCGAGCGCGCCGAGCGTCACGTACGTGCTCACCCAGGCCGCGCTGCCCAGCATCGCCCACGGCATGAACCTGCGGTACGGCATGCCCACCGTGCCCGCCACGGCCGGCGTCAGCGCGTGCAGCACCGGCAGGAAGTACGCCAGCGCCAGCGCCCACCCGTTCCGCTCGAACAACTGCTCCGCGAGCACCCACCGGCGCTCCCCGACGCGCCGCCCCAGCCTGCCGTGCCGCAGCCGCGAGCCGTAGCGCCGGCCGAGCCAGTGACCGCCCGACGCGCCCGCGAAGCAGGCCACCAGCCCCGCCCCGATCAGGGCCAGCGCCTCGCCCACGCTGTCGGCCGTGGCGCCCGCCACCAGCAGCAGCCCGTCGCCGGGAGTGATCAGGCCGATCCCGACCGAGGCGTCCAGCGTCAGGAAGACCAGCAACAGTGGTAGCACCACGCCGAGGTCTTGCCCGGCCAGGGCGTCGAGCAGATCGTTGAGCATAGCCTCAGCCAGCTACCCAGATCGCGGAACACCACCGGGATCGTCCCCGATCCCATCCTGAAACGGGCATGATCACTCCTGGCATGGGAAGGATCACTGAGCGTGGACATCTTTCGCACGAAGAGCGTCGAGCAGTCGATCCGCGACACCGAAGCGCCCGAGCACCAGCTCCGCAAACGCCTGACCGCCACGGACCTGACGGTCTTCGGCATCGGCGTGATCGTCGGCACCGGGATCTTCGTGCTCACGGGCCAGGTGGCCAAGGAGATGGCGGGCCCGGCGGTGGCCGTGTCGTTCGTCGTGGCGGGCATCGTGTGCGGGCTCGCGGCGCTGTGCTACGCCGAGTTCGCCTCCACGATCCCGGTCGCCGGCTCCGCCTACACCTTCTCCTTCGCCACGCTCGGCGAGTTCCCCGCCTGGATCATCGGCTGGGACCTGTTCCTGGAGCTGGCGCTGGCCGCCGCCGTGGTGTCGGTCGGCTGGTCGGGGTACTTCGCCTCCATGCTGGCCTCCATCGGCCTGGAGCTGCCCGCCTCGATCGCGGGAGAGGACCCGGTGGTGAACGTCCCGGCGATTCTCATCGTGCTGCTCCTCACCTCGATCCTGGTGGCGGGGATCAAGGTGTCCTCGCGGGTGAACCTGGTCCTGGTGATCACCAAGATCGCGGTGGTGCTGCTGGTCATCGTGGCGGGGCTGTTCTTCGTCAAGGCCGCCAACTACACGCCGTTCATCCCCGAGGCGACGTCCACGGCGCGGGTGGAGGGGCTCAAGGCTCCGCTCATCCAGCTCATCTTCGGCATCACGCCCGTTGCGTTCGGCGTGATCGGCATCTTCTCCGCGGCGGCGATCGTGTTCTTCGCCTTCATCGGCTTCGACATCGTGGCCACCGCCGCCGAGGAGACCATCCACCCGCAGCGCGACGTGCCGCGCGGCATCCTCGGCTCGCTGGCCATCTGCACCGTCCTGTACGTCGCCGTCTCGCTGGTCGTCGTCGGCATGCAGCGTTACAGCGAGCTGAGCACGGCCGCCCCGCTCTCCGACGCCTTCATCTCGGTCGGGCACGCCTGGCTGGCCACGATCATCAGCGTGGGCGCGATCGCGGGCCTGACGACCGTGGTGCTGGTGCTGATGCTGGGCCAGACCCGGGTGCTGTTCGCGATGGGCCGCGACGGGCTGCTGCCGCGCTGGCTGGCCAAGGTCGACCCGCACTACGGCACCCCGGCCCGGCTCACGGTCATCATCGGGCTCGTCACGATGGTGCTGGCGGGGTTCGTGTCGTTCGGGGAGCTGGCCGAGCTGGTCAACATCGGCACGCTGTTCGCGTTCGTGGTCGTGTCGATCGGGGTGATCATCCTGCGGCGGACGCGGCCCGACCTGCCGCGGGTGTTCCGGGCGCCGCTGGTGCCGTTCCTGCCGATCGTGTCCGTGCTGGCCTGCCTCTACCTGATGCTGAACCTGCCGGCGCAGACGTGGCTGCGCTTCGTCGTCTGGATGGTGATCGGCCTGGTCGTCTACTTCGGCTTCGGCTACTGGAACAGCAGGCAGGCCTTCTCCCGGCAGAAGGCCCGCCGCTGACCGCACGGGGATGCTCAGAGAGCGGTGACCGGGCCGGTCATCGCCCGCATGTGGCAGGCGTTGGCGAAGAACTTCGCCCAGTGCACCTTCCTGCCGTACCAGGTGCCCGCGATGACGACCGCGTGCGGCTTGATCTCCTGCGTGCAGGAGGCCTTCGGGGTGACGTTGAGCTGTGACGGCTCGCCGTTCACCTGCCGCAGCAGGCGGCAGGCGGCGCGCGCGTTCGGGTGGGTGCCGCCGACGGGCGCGCAGTGGAGCCAGACCGACTTCACGGGCCCGCCCTTCATCCCGTCAACGATCTTGAGCTTCGCCTTCGGGGGCGGCGCGGCCTGCACGGGCGAGGACGCGCCCGCCAGGAGGGCGGCGCAGAGCGCGAGGGCGCCGGCTGCTCTCATCATGGTTACTCTCCGTTCGTAGGACGGCACCAAAGGCTACGGCGGAGCGCGCGCGGAGGTGAGGAGGTCCGGTCAGGACCTCCTCAAAGAGTCCGCAAAGTCAGGCGGGCACGGACGCCATGAGTCAGGCGGGGACGGACGCCACGCCCGGCGGGAGGAAGCGCGGCTGGGCGAGGCCGGCCCTGTCCAGGTACGGCGTGATGCCGCCCAGGTGGAACGGCCAGCCGGCGCCGAGGATCATGCACAGGTCGATGTCCTGCGGCGCGGCCACCACGCCCTCGTCGAGCATGATCCGGATCTCCCTGGCCAGCGCCTTCAGCACGCGCTCGCGTACCTGCTCGGCGGTGGACGGCGAGGTGCCGCCCGCGAACAGGGCCACCGCCTCCGGGTCGAGCGTGAAGTCCGGCCGGTACACGCCGGGCTTGCCCGACTCGACCAGCTTCGCCATGTTCTCCGAGACGCCGAAGCGGTCGGGGAACGCCTCGTGCAGCGTCTCGGCCACGTGCAGGCCGACCGCCGGGCCGACGAGCTGCAGCAGCGCGAACGGCGTCATCGGCAGCCCGAGCCCGTCCAGCGCGTGCTCGGCCGTCTCCAGCGGCGTGCCCTCGTCCACGGCCGCCACGACCTCGCCCATGAAGCAGGTCAGCAGCCGGTTGACCACGAACGCCGGGGCGTCCTTGACCAGCACCGACGACTTCTTCAGCGACTTGCCCACCGCGAACGCCGTGGCCAGCGTGGCGTCGTCGGTCGAGGCGCCCCTGATGATCTCCAGCAGCGGCATGACGGCGACCGGGTTGAAGAAGTGGAACCCGACCAGCCGCTCGGGGTGGGCCAGGCCCGCGCCCATCTCGGTCAGCGACAGCGAGGAGGTGTTCGTGGCCAGCACGCACTCCGCCGGCACCACGGCCTCGACCTCGGCGAACACCTGCTTCTTGACCGCCAGGTCCTCGAACACGGCCTCGATCACGAAGTCGGCGTCGGCGAAGGCGTCCTTGGTCAGCGAGCCGCTCACCAGCGACTTGAGCCGGTTGGCCTGGTCCTGCGACACGCGGCCCTTGGCGAGCAGCTTGTCCACCTCGGCGTGCACGTACCCGACGCCCTTGTCCAGCCGGGCCTGGTCGAGGTCGGTGAGCACCACCGGCACCTCCAGGCGGCGGGCGAACAGCAGCGCCATCTGCGAGGCCATCAGGCCCGCACCCACCACGCCGACCTTGGTGACCTTGCGGGCCAGCGACCTGTCGGGCGCGCCCGCGGGCCGCTTGGCGCGGCGCTGCACCAGGTCGAAGGAGTAGAGCCCGGCCCGCAGTTCGTCGCCCATGAGCAGGTCGGCCAGCGCCTCGTCCTCGGCGGCGAAGCCCTCGTCGCGGGTGGCGGTCTCCGCCAGCGCGATCAGGTCCAGCGCCCGGTACGGGGCCGGCGCGGCGCCGCGCAGCTTCATGTCCACCAGGAAGCGGGCGTCGGCGACGGCCTTCTCCCAGCCGTCGTGCTCCGCGCGCTCCACGGCGACCTCGCCGCTGACCACGCGGGCCGCCCAGCGCAGCGACTCCTCCAGGAAGTCGGCGGGCTCGAACATCGCGTCGGCGACGCCCAGCTCGTACGCGTCCCTGCCCTTGATCATGCGGTTGTTGGACAGCGGGTTCTCGATGACGAGCTTGACCGCGTTCGCCGGGCCGATCAGGCGGGGCAGCAGCTGCGTGCCGCCCCAGCCCGGCACCAGGCCGAGGAAGCACTCCGGCAGCGCCACCGCGGGCACGCCCGCCGAGATCGTCCGGTACGTGCAGTGCAGCGCGATCTCCAGCCCGCCGCCCATGGCCGCGCCGTTGACGAACGCGAACGACGGGATCGGCAGCTCGCCCAGCCTGCGGAAGACGTGGTGGCCGAGCGCGCCGATGGCCAGCGCCTCCTCGCGCGAGGTCACGGCGGCCGCGCCCTTGAGGTCGGCGCCGACGGCGAAGATGAACGGCTTGCCGGTCACGCCCACCGCCGCCAGGTCGGTGCGCTGCGCGATCTCCGACAGCGCCCCGTTCAGCGCGAACAGGCCGTGCGGGCCGAACGTGTTGGGCTTGGTGTGGTCGAAGCCGTTGTCCAGGGTGATCAGCGCCATCGTGCCGGCCCCGTAGGGCAGCTGCACGTCGCGTACCAGCGCCTTGGTGACGACCTCGTCCGTGTTGCGCTCGCTCAGCAGCGCGCGCCAGGTCTCCATGTTGCTCATGCCAGGTTCTCCCAGATCACGGTGCCGCCCATGCCCATGCCGACGCACATGGTGGTGATGCCGTAACGCACGTCGGGACGCTCGCCGAACTGCCGGGCGAGCTGCGTCATCAGCCGCACGCCGGAGGAGGCGAGCGGGTGCCCGTAGGCGATCGCGCCGCCGTAGGGGTTGACGCGGGCGTCGTCGTCGGCGAGGCCGAAGTGCTCCAGGAACGCCAGCACCTGGACGGCGAACGCCTCGTTGATCTCGAACAGCCCGATGTCGGAGATGTCCAGGCCCGCCAGGCGCAGGGCCCGCTCGGTGGACGGGATCGGCCCGACGCCCATGACCTCCGGGTCCACGCCCGCGAAGGCGTACGACACCAGGCGCATCTTCGGCGCCAGCCCCAGCTCCTCGGCGACCTCGCGAGCGGCCACGACGCAGCCGGTGGCGCCGTCGTTGATGCCGGAGGAGTTGCCCGCCGTGACGTGACCGTGCGGGCGGAACGGCGTCTTGAGCCCGCTCAGCCCCTCCATCGTGGTGCCCGGCCTGGGCGCCTCGTCCTCGACGGCCAGGCCCCAGCCCTTCTCCGCCGTCCTGATCGCGGTCGGCACCAGGTCGGGCTGGATCTTGCCGTCGGCGTACGCCTTGGCGGCCTTCTCCTGCGAGAGCACCGCGTACGCGTCGGCGCGCTCCTTGCTGATCGTGGGGTAGCGGTCGTGCAGGTTCTCCGCCGTCATGCCCATGACCAGGGCGCTCGGGTCGACCAGCTTCTCCGACAGGAAGCGCGGGTTCGGGTCGACGCCCTCGCCCATGGGGTGGCGGCCCATGTGCTCGACGCCGCCGGCGATGGCGACGTCGTACGCGCCGAACGCGATGCCGCCCGCGACCGTGGTGACCGCGGTCATCGCGCCCGCGCACATGCGGTCGATGGCGTAGCCGGGCACGGTCTTGGGCAGCCCGGCGAGCACGGCGGCCGAGCGGCCGATGGTCAGGCCCTGGTCGCCGATCTGCGTGGTCGCGGCGATGGCCACCTCGTCCACGCGCTCGGGCGGCAGGCCGGGGTTGCGCCGGATGAGCTCGCGGATGACGCGGACGACCAGGTCGTCCGCGCGGGTCTCCGCGTACAGTCCCTTCGGCCCTGACCTGCCGAAAGGCGTGCGTACGCCGTCGACGAACACGACGTCACGAGAGGAAGGCACGGATTCGCTCCTCATTGATGGAAGGGGTTCCGTGCCCATGCTACTCGTCAGTAACTACCCCGCAGACGAGGGCGGCGGTGAGCAGCGCGTAGACGACGCCGGTGGCCGGCTCCCACAGGTGGGCGCGGGCTCCGAGCAGGGCCGCGACCGCCACGGCCGCGCCCGTCCAGAGCGCCGCGCCCTCGCCGGGACGCGTGCCGGCGCCCGGGTCCCACGGATCGCCAGGTGATCCCCCCGAGCGCAGGGCACGCGCCAGCATCCCCACGGCGTCCCGTGCCCACCACAGGAGGAACAACACCCCCGCCGCGACGCTGATCAACGACAGCGCCTCGGCGGCCCAGCTCAGGGTGCCGGCGAAGCCGTACAGGGCGGCCTCGCGGAACAGGCGCGGAACGGTCCAGCCGAGCAGGAGCGTCACCGCCCAGCAGCCGGCCACGGCCAGCCGGGTCAGCGGGCGCGCCCTGCCGGAGCGGGCCGCCGCGTACAGCTCCAGCTCCCGGCGGCGTACCAGGCGGGCGCGGGCGCCCCAGGCGTACTGGGTGATCGCCATCACGGGCAGGGCGGCGGCGAAGAGCGCCAGGGAGAGCACGGCCAGCGGCAGCGTCTGTTCCCTGGTCGCGGCCCGGTCGGCGAGCAGCTGCGCGGTGGTCAGCAGCGCGATCGAGGAGGTGAGCGCCACGAGCGCGCCGCGGCGGGCCGCCCTGGCCCTGGCGCGCAGCCCGGCCAGCTCCTGGGCGCCCGGGGGAGGGGCCATCTCGGTCAACAGCATGACCGTCATGATGGCGTCACCGTACGTGGCGACGCCCCGGATTCCCGCGCATTGGATGGAGCCCTCGATCGGGGTGAGAAGGGACTATCCGTGAGGCCATCGTCTCGCCGATGATGAACAGGCGAACAAGCCGAGATGACAGTACTTATCTTGCGTATACCAGTTTGTAGCTATGCTTCGCGATCATGGCGCAAGGGGTGGACCGCGTGAGAGAGCGGCGGAACGAGGGTGGTCACGGACGGCGCGTCGCCCCGTTTCCGCAGCCCAAGACCCCGATGCCGGCTCCGCACTCCCCGCGCTCGCGCCGATCGACGCCGCGGCGCAACCCGCTGACCCCGCTCGGCTGGGTGAGCGTCGCGCTGACGCTGGTGCTGGTGGCCGTCGCGCTCGGCGCGTACGGCTACTACCGCTACCTGGACAACCGCATCCCGCGCGTGCCCATCGATCCGGGCACGACCCGCCCGCCCGACACCGGCGCGCTCAACGTGCTGCTCGTCGGCTCCGACTCCCGCGAGGGCACCAACAAGAAGTACGGCGCCACGACCGTCGGGGCGGGGGAGCGCACCGACACGATCATGGTCCTGCACATCGCCCCCAACCGCGACGCCGCCACCATGATCAGCTTCCCGCGCGACTCGATGGTCATGGTCCCCGACTGCGAGGGCAGGAACGGGGCCGTGCTGCCCGGCGGCCTCCGCCAGATCAACTCCGCCTTCAACGACGGCGGCATCAACTGCACGATCAAGACCATCGAGTCCCTCACCAACATCAAGATCAACCACTTCGTGAAGGTGGACTTCACCGGATTCAAGGGCATCGTCGACGCGCTCGGCGGCATCGAGATCTGCCTGCCCAAGGCCGTCAACGACAAGGAGGCCAAGTTCGTGCTCGGCCCCGGCAAGCACGTGGTCAAGGGCGAGCAGGCGCTGGGCTACGTACGGACCAGGTACTCCCTGGGCGACGGCAGCGACCTCGGCCGGATCGAGCGCCAGCAGATCTTCCTGACCCAGGTGATGAAGAAGGTCACCGACGGCGGCCTGCTCACCGACCCCGGCAAGCTCAACTCCTTCCTCCAGGCCGCCGTCCAGGCCGTCACCGTGGACGAGGGTCTCGGCCTCGACCGCATGCTGGAGATCGGCAGGAGCGTCAGCGGGCTGACGGCCAAGGAGCTCAAGGGCATCACGGTGCCGGTGGAGCCGTACCCGGAGGACAAGGCGAGGGTGCAGTTCGCCCAGCCGGCGGCGCGCGACTTCTTCGAGGCCGTGCGCAACGACACCGACATCAGGACCAGCCCGGCCCCCGGCAAGTCCAGCGCGCCCAAGATCGAGCACGAGCAGGTGCGCCTCCAGGTGCTCAACGGCACCGGCGAGCAGGGCAAGGCCCTCCAGGTCGCGGACGCGCTGGCCGCGCAGGGGTTCGTGGTCACGCAGGTGGGCAACGCCGCGACCACCGGCACCACCACGATCCGGTACGCCAAGAAGGACGCCCAGGACGGCCCCGCCTACGGCGACGCGGTGGCCGCGCGGCTGTCGCAGGACAAGCGCACGCCCGTGCAGGGCAAGGTCAAGGCCGCCACGTCGCAGCCGTACGAGCTCAAGACCCCGCCCGCCCAGGCGCCGGACGGGCCGGTCATCCAGCTCGTCATCGGCAAGGACTGGCCCGGCGTGCGGGTCCAGTCGGCGATCCCCGACGCCCTCAAGGACAAGGTCGTCGACAGCAACACCAACCCCTGCAAGTGAGCGGTGCTCAGGCCGCCACGCCCGCGTCACCGGGGCGGTGCTCAGGCCGTCACACCCCGCCCATCGGGGCGGTGCTCAGGCCGTCACGCCCGCGTCCACCGGGATCGACGCGCCCGTGACGGCCCGGCCGCCCTCGCCCGCCAGGTAGGACACGGCGGCGGCGACCTCCCCGGGGTCGCAGTAGCGGCCCAGCGCGGTGAGCCGCCGCTCCTCGCCGGCCTCGGGCGCGGTGGCCGGGTTCATCTCGGTGTCGGTTGAGCCCGGATTGATCACGTTCGCGGTGATGCCGCGCGGGCCCAGATCCCTGGCCAGGCCCTTGGCCAGGCCGATCAGCGCGGACTTGCTCATCGCGTACGCCGTCCAGCCCGGGTACGGCACCCGCTCGGCCAGGCTGCTGCCGATCAGCACGATGCGCCCGCCGGCTCCCATGTGCCGCGCCGCCGCCTGGGCCAGCACGAACGAGGCCCGCGCGTGCACGGCCAGCAGCTCGTCCACCTCGGCCAGCGTCACGTCCTCCAGCGCCCCGTAAGGCGCGATGCCCGCGTTGCTCACCAGCACGTCGAGGCGGCCCAGCTCGCGCACCGTCCGCTCGACCGCCGCCACCATCGCCTCGGGGTCGGCGGCCTCGGCGGGCACGGTGAGCGCGCGCCCGCCCGCCGCCTCGACCTCCTTCGCCACGCCGGCGGCCCGGTCACCCGCGCTCCGGTACGTGATCGCCACGTCGAACCCGTCACCGGCCAGCCGCCGCGCGACGGCCGCGCCGATGCCCCTGCTGCCCCCCGTCACCAGGGCGACTCTCCTCGTCATCATGACCTCCTTATCCGGAATGCGTTCCGTTTCAGAGATTAAGCGGAACGCATTCCGGATGCAAGCGATGGAAGGATGGTGATCGTGAGACGCGAGCGCACCGACGCGGCCCGCAACCGCGCCAAGATCCTCGCCGCCGCCGAGGCCATCGTGGCCGCCCGCGGGGTGCAGGGCCTGTCCATGGCCGAGGTGGCGGCGGCGGCCGGGGTCGGGGTCGGCACGCTCTACCGGCGCTTCGGCGACCGTTCCGGGCTGGCCTACGCGCTGATCGACGCGCGGGAGCGGGAGTTCCAGGCGGCATTCGTCGAGGGGCCGCCGCCGCTCGGCCCGGGGGCGGAGCCGGCCGAGCGGGCGCGGGCGTTCCTGCGGGCGCTGACGGACCGGACCGTGGAGCAGCTCGACCTGCTGCTGATGGCGGAGACGGCGGGGCCGACGGCGCGCTTCGGCGGCGCGTACGACGCCTATCACGCGCACCTCGTCATGCTGATCGGGCTGGCACGGCCGGAGGCCGACGCCTACTGCCTGGCCGACGCGCTGCTGGCGCCGCTCGCCGCGCCGCTGCTCGCGCAACGGCTCAGGGGGTGCGGGGTGGCGGTCGAGCGGGTGAAGTCCGCGCTCGACGAATTGCTCGCGGGCGTGCTCGCCCGGTGACACTCTGGTGCGATTGTTACTCAGAGTGATTTTAGGGAAACAAGTGAAATTTCCGGACAAGTAGTGGTAGGAAGGGGCGCGGTTACTATTCGTACTAGAGAGGTTCCACCGTGGCACGCGATGAGAACGACAGGCCATACGAGGACGGGCAGGGTAAGTCGTTAAACCCGGAGATGACGGGTGACGTGCTCTCTCCGCGGTGGAGCACCGACGACACGGACGAGCAGCCCGCCATCCAGGTCGTCGGCAACGAGACCTACATCCTGCCGCCCGACAGGGGCACGCCCCAGCTGATCGGTGAGACCCCGCGCGACGTGCTCGACGACCCCGCCCCGGCGCGCGACGTGCTGGCCGGCGACCCGCTGCTCGGCACGTCCGCCTCCTATGATCTCGGTGGCCAGAGCGGGCCGCACGACGTGCTGGGCTCCTACGGGTCCGGTGGGGCTTCCTATGACGAGCTCGGCGGGGCGAGCGGGCCGCACGACGTAGCGGGCGGGGTGGCGTACGACGAGCTGAGCGCGGCGCGCGACGCGCGGACCGGCGCCTCCTACGACGAGCTGAGCGAGCCGCACGACACGCGATCCCCCTACGACGAGCTCGCTGACCACAGCGGGCCGCACCGGGTGGAGGACGACGACGACAACCCCTACCTCCCGCTGGACCGCAGCTACGCCCGCGACGAGGACGCGGAGGAGGACCGCCCCAAGCGCGGCTTCCTGGGCTCGGGCTGGACCGGCGACTCCGGTGACTCCGGCGACTCCTACGACGGGCGCTCGTCCGGAGGCGATGGGGAGGTGCGGCGGCGCACCCGGGTGCTGCTGGTGGCGGCCGTGGCGGTGGTGCTGGTCGGCGTGGGCGCCGGCTGGATGCTCACCGGCACCTCGTCCGACGACCCCTGCGCGGGCGCCCACTGCGCGAGCGCGGGTGAGGTCACCTCGCCGTCCGAGTCCGCCGCGCCGGAGGACACGCCGGTCGAGGAGGCGACGGAGGAGACCCCCGACCCCACGGATTCGGTCACCGACGGGCCGGCCGAGCCCGAGTCCGCAATCCCGACCCCGACGCAGGCGCAGTCCCGCCCCACGCGCGAGCCCGAGTCGCGCGCGACGCCCACCCGCGACAGGACCACCGCCGAGCCGACCCGCAAGCCCACGCGCGAGCCGCAGAGCACGATGAACGACACCGCGGACTCCGGCGGGCAGGACGACGGCGGCGGCGACTCCACGGCCACCACCAAGAAGCAGCAGGAGGAGGAGAGCTCGGGCGACTCGGGCGGCTCGGCGGCCACCCAGCCGCCGGCCACGACCCAGGCGCCGGCTCCCACGCCGACGCAGGAAGAGCGCAAGGGCCTGTTCGACATCCTCTTCCCCTGGGCCTGACGCCCCGGCGCCCGCGAGCCTGACGCCCGCGAGCCCGGCGCGCGCCCGCGAGCCCGGCGCCCCCGAGCCCGCGCGCGCGGGCCTGCCGGTTCGTCCCCCCGGCTCTCTTGGCGCCGGCCCGGTGACGGCTGAGTCCGTCGCCGGGCCGGGCGTTCTGTCGCCGGGGGCGCGGGCATGGCAGGATGCGGATCCAGGTGCCGGTCTGGCAGACTTGGAAACCGCTTTCCGGGAGGTCTCGTGGTCACGCTTGAAGACGTCGCCAAGCAGGCGGGCGTCTCGCTCGCGACCGCCTCGCGGGTGCTCAACGGCAGCACCCGCCAGGTGGGCGCGACCCTGCGGGCGCGCGTCGAGCGGGCCGCGGACGAGCTCGGCTACCGGGCCAACATCGCCGCCCAGACGCTGGCCCGCGGGGCGAGCAACGTCATCGGCATCGTCGTGCACGACCTCACCGACCCCTACTTCGCGGCACTCGCCGACGGCGCCATGCGGGCGGCGGCCACCGAGGGTCTGCTGGTCATGGTGGGCACCACGCACCGCGACCCGGAGCAGGAGATCGCCTACCTGGCCACGCTGCACGCCCAGCGCGTGCGCGCCGTCCTGCTGGTCGGCTCCCGCGTCGCCGACCAGGGCGTCACGAAGCGCCTGCGCGAGGAGCTGGTCCGCTACCAGGCGGGCGGCGGCCGGGCGGCCTGCGTCGGCCAGGACCTGCTCGGCGTCGACACCGTCGCGCCCGCCAACAGGGAGGGCGCCGCCGAGCTGGCCAGGGCGCTGGCGGGGCTCGGCCACACGAGGTTCGCGGTCCTGGCCGGCCCGCCGCACCTGGTGACGGCGGCCGACCGGTGCGCCGGCTTCGCCGGGGCCCTGGACGAGCTCGGGCTGCCCGCCCCTCAGGTGATCCACGGCCCGTTCGACCGCGACGGCGGCTACGCGGCCGCCCAGCAGGTGGGGGACGCGACCTGCGTGTTCGCCGTCAACGACGTGATGGCGGTCGGCGCCCTGGCGGCCTACAGGGAGCGCGGGGTCAGGGTGCCGGAGGACGTCTCGGTGGCCGGTTTCGACGACATCGTCACCCTGCGTGATCACGTGCCCGCGCTGACGACCGTCCGGCTGCCGCTGAAGGACATGGGGGCGCGGGCGCTGGAGCTGGCGCTGAACGAGGACGAGCCGGTCGTGGTCGAGCAGGTCGCCGGCGAGGTCGTGCTGCGGGAGAGCGTCCGGAGAATGGCGTGACGCCTCCGCCCGGCGTCCAGGTTCTGTTCGCCGGCCCGACGACGTGATGTGGAGGATGGGTTGAAGCTGGCGGTCAGCACGCTGGGGATGCCCGGCGAAGGGCTGGACAGGGCGATCGAGATCGCGACCGGGCACGGTTGCCAGGGGCTGGAGCTGCGGCTGCACCCGGACACCGGCGTGCACGCGAGCCTGGACGCGGCGGGCCGGCGCTCGGTGCGGGAGCGCGTCGGGCGGGCGGGCCTGGAGATCTCCGCTCTGGCCGGTTACGCCGGCATCTGCGAGCCGGGCCCGGACGAGCCGGTCGTCGAGGCGCTCCTCGCCGACCTGCGGCTCGCCGCCGACCTCGGCGCGCCCGGCGTGCGGGTGTTCCCGCGCGGCGACGACCTCGCCATCGGCGCCCGCCGCCTCAAGGCCGTCTCCGGTACGGCCGGCGACCTCGGCCGCCGCGTGCTCGTCGAGACGCACGACCGCATGGCGACCGGCGAGGCCGTGGCCGCGCTGCTCGCCGAGGCCGCCTGTCCCGGGACCACCGGTGCGATCTGGGACCTGCTGCACCCCTGGCGGCACGGCGAGCCGCCGGCGCGGACGCTGGCGGCGCTGGCGCCGTACCTGGACTACGTGCAGGTCAAGGACGCGGTCTCGGCGCAGGACACCACGCCCGTGCCCATGGGGGAGGGCTCGGTGCCGCTGGAGGAGGCGGGCGAGCTGCTGCGGGCGGCCGGGTTCGCCGGATGGGTGTCGCTGGAGTGGGAGCGCACCTGGTACCCGCAGGTGGCCCCGGTCGAGGAGATCCTGCCCGGCGCCGCCGAGTGGGTGCGGCGCTTCGCCCCCTGACCGTTCCCGGCCGGATGCGGCAGGTGTGGCGGGTCGCTTAGATGGGGGGATGTCCGCATTTAGAAGCAAGGTGCTCGTCGTCGGCATGGACGGGCTGAGGTTCGACCGGTTGCTCGCCCTGGACGCCCCCGTCCTGGCCGGATTGAGGTCCACCGGTGCGTACGGCACCAGCAGGCTCCCGTACGGCGAAGCCGGGACCCCCCGCACCGAGTCCCCGGGCGAGGTCGTCCCCAAGACCCCCGAGCCGGGCGACGGCGGCCGGGTGATCAGGTCGCGTACCGACTCCGGCCCCGGCTGGTCCTCGATCGCCACCGGGGCCTGGCCGGACAAGCACGGCGTCGTGGACAACGGCTTTGGAAGCCCGCAGTTCCAGAAATTTCCGGACTTCCTGACGCGGGCCAAGCGCGCCCGCCCCGGCCTGACCACCTCCGCGTTCTTCTCCTGGGCCGCCCTGGCCGAGCACGGCGCGTTCGGCCCGGCCATCGACCACCGGTTCGTGCTCGACGGGTACGCCGTCGGCTGGGCCACCGCGGACAAGCAGGTCGCCGAGGCCGCCGAGCGCCACCTGGCCGAGGACGACTCGGACGCGATCTTCGTCTACCTCGGCGACACCGACGAGGTGGCCCACGACCTCGGCCCCCACTGCCCCGAGTACGCCGCGGCGCTCCAGACCCAGGACGCCTACCTCGGCCGCCTCCTCGACACGATCCGCGCCCGCCCCTCGTACCGGGACGAGCGCTGGACGGTGCTGGTCACGACCGACCACGGCCACGTGGACGAGGGCGGGCACGGCGGCACCTCGGACGAGGAGCGCACGGTCTTCGTGATCGCCGCCCGCCTGGGCGCGGACCTCGGCGGGCGCCCGCTCGACGGGCCCCGGCTGGTGGACGTGGGGCCGACGGCGCTGGCCGCGCTCGGCGTGCCGATCGACCCGGATTGGGACCTGGACGGCGCCCCGCTGGACCTCTGATTCATCAGGTGTTGAATTTTTGTCTGGATCGCGGAACACTGGGAGACAGGACGCTGAACGGCAGGAGTACGCACCATGAAGACGGCCCTGGACTTCTCCGAGATCGACGCGGGAATGCTCGCCGAGGCCGGCGGCAAGGCGGCCAACCTCGGCGAGCTGACCAGGGCCGGCCTGCCGGTGCCGCCGGGCTGGGTGCTCACCACGGACGCCTACCGGCAGGTCGCGCAGGGCCTGCGCATCGAGGGTGAGGCCGGCGGCGACGGGCTGGCCGAGCGGGCCAGGCGGCACCTCATGGAGGCGCCGGTGCCGGACGCCGTGCGGGAGGAGATCGTGAAGGCGTACGAGGCGCTCGGCCACGACGTGCCCGTGGCCGTGCGCTCCTCCGCCACCGCCGAGGACCTGCCGTTCGCCAGCTTCGCCGGCCAGCAGGACACGTTCCTGAACGTGGTGGGCACGCAGGAGGTGCTGCTGGCCGTACGCAAGTGCTGGGCCTCGCTCTGGACCGACCGGGCCGTCGCCTACCGCGAGTCGAACGGCATCGACCACGCCGCCGTCCGGCTCGCCGTGGTCGTCCAGGTGATGGTGGACGCCCGGGTGGCGGGCGTGATGTTCACCGCCAACCCGGTGACGGGCAGGCGGCGCGAGAGCGTGATCGACGCGAGCCCCGGGCTCGGCGAGGCCGTCGTCTCCGGCGCGGTGAACCCCGACCGCTTCCGCGTCCACGACGGCCGGATCCTCGAACGCCACGCGGGCGACAAGCGGCTGGCCATCCGCCCCCTGCCCGGCGGCGGAACCGAACGCGTCGAGACCGGCGGCCAGGGCCTCTGCCTGACCGACGACGAGGTACGCGAGCTGGCCGGCCTCGGCGCCCGCGTCGAGGCCCACTACGGCGCCCCGCAGGACACCGAATGGGCCATCGACCACGACGGCACGCTCTGGCTCACCCAGGCCAGGCCGATCACCACGCTCTACCCGCTGCCCGAGCCCACCAGGCCGGGCCTGCGGGTGTACTTCTCGGTCAACGTCGTCCAGGGCGTCATGGGGCCGCTGACCCCGATGGGGCAGTCGGCGTTCCGGGTGATCAGCGGGGGCGGCGCCGGCCTGGCCGGCCACCGGCCCGCCGACCCTCTCGGCGGGGCCGGCTTCGTGACGGTCTCGGGGGAGCGGCTCTGGCTCGACCTCACCACCGCCGTGCGCAGCCGCCCGGGCCGCGCGATCCTCCCGCGCATGCTGGCGCTCGGCGAGGCCCGCGCCGTGAGCGTCGTCGAAGGGCTCTTCGAGGACCCGCGCCTGGCTCCGGCGCACACGTCCCTGCGGCCCTTCCTGCGGGGATTCGCCAGGTTCGCCGGCAACCTCCGCCTGCCAAGCCGCGTCCTGACGGCCCTCACCAGGCCGGACAGGGCCGTGGCCGCCACCGTGCGGACCGGCGAGGTGCTGGACGCCAGGCTCAGGGTGCCCGCCTCCGCGACGCCCGAACAGCGCCTGGACCACGCCGAACGGGTCCTGGCCGGCACCTTCCCGCTGATCATCTCGATCATGCCGAACGTGATCACCGGCTACGCCCTGTTCGCGCTGGCCTCCAGGCTCTCCGGCGTGCCCGTGCCCGAGATGAGCGACGTGCTGCGGAGCCTGCCCCACAACCCGACCACCGAGATGGACCTGGCGCTGTGGGAGCTGGCCACCCGCATCGAGCCGGAGCCGTTCAGGGCGCTGTCCGTGCCCGAGCTGGTCGCCCGCTACCGCGCGGGCGGGCTCCCGCCGGTCGCCCAGCGCGAGATCACCGCGTTCCTGGACGAGTACGGCCACCGCGGCATCGCCGAGATCGACCTGGGCGTGCCGCGCTGGTCGGAGGAGCCCGGCCACATCCTCGGCGTGCTGGCCAACTACCTGCGCCTGGACCAGGGGCTGGCCCCCTCCGAGCAGTTCGCCGACGGGGTCAGGCAGGCGCGCGCGACGATCGCGCACGTGGCGGCCCGCGCCCGGCTCAGGGGCCGGTGGCGGGCCGCCGTCGTGCGCTTCGGCCTCGGCCGCACCCGCCGGTACGCCGGGCTGCGCGAGCTGCCCAAGTTCTACCTGGTCAAGACGCTCGCGGCGGTGCGGCGCAGCCTGCTCGTGGTGGGCGAGCACCTGGTGGGCCTGGGCGTGCTGGACGCGGCCGGGGACGTGTTCTTCCTGGACCTGCGGGAGACCAGGGCCGCGCTCGCGGGCGGCGACCTGCGGGAGCTGGTGGCCGGGCGGCGCGCCACGTACGAGCGGGAGCGGCGCCGCAGGCACGTCCCCCGGGTGCTGCTCTCCGACGGCACCGAACCCGAGGCCCTCCAGGAGCCCCCGGCGGACGGCGCGCTCACCGGCACCGCCGCCTCGCCCGGCACGGTCACGGGCGTGGCCAGGGTGGTGCTCGACCCGATCGGCGCCCACCTGGAGCCGGGCGAGATCCTCGTCTGCCCCTCCACGGACCCGGGCTGGACGCCGCTGTTCCTGACGGCGGGCGGCCTGGTGATGGAGATGGGCGGCGCGATGTCGCACGGCGCGGTGGTGGCCAGGGAGTACGGCATCCCCGCCGTCGTCGGCGTGCCCGGCGCCACCCAGCGCATCACGTCCGGACAGGAGATCACGGTGAACGGCGCCGCCGGAACGGTGACAATCTCCGAAAAATCATGACAAATCGCCAGAAGCCAGGCGCTGGCGTGAGCCGCGGCGCTAACGTGATCATGTGTCAGTGCCGTACTGGAACCACAACGTCCACTACCAGCGCCTGGTCCTGCAGCTCATGCCCGCGGGCTGCCAGCGGGCACTCGACCTGGGCTGCGGCGACGGGCTGCTGGCGAGCAAGCTGGCCACCCGGGCCGCCCACGTCACCGCCGCCGACCGCGCCCCCGAGGCGGTCGCCATGGCCTGCGAGCGCCACGGCGGCCTGGACAACGTCGAGTTCGTCACGGCCGACTACCTCGACGACCCGCGCGGCCTGCTCCCCGAGGGCAAGTACGACTTCGTCAGCGCCGTCGCCGTCATCCACCACGCCGACTTCACCGAGGCCGCCGGGGCGCTGACCCGCCTGCTCGCCCCGGGCGGCCGGCTGGTGGTGGTCGGCCTGGCCAGGAACCGCTCGCCGCTCGACTGGATCATCAGCGGCGCCGGCCAGGTCGCCTCCCGCGCGCTGCGCCTGCGCCACGGCCCCAAGACCGGCCCCGGCAGGGCCGTGCCCGCCATGGACCCCGTCCTGTCCTGGGGCGAGACCGGCCGGCTGGCCCGCCGGGTGCTGCCGGGATGCCGGTTCCGCCGCCTGCTGCTGCGCCGCTACCTGCTGGTCTGGGACAAACCCGCCTGATGGGGCCCATCCTCCGGAAGGAGGATGCCGCGCGCACGATCGGGCGATGCCGCGCGAAGCCGCCTCCCGCGAGGCTCGGAAGCATGACGGTGATCGAGGTCGAGGACCTCCACAAGACATACGGCCACAACCGCGCCGTGGACGGCGTCTCGTTCAGGGTGGACAAGGGCGAGACGTTCGGCGTGCTCGGCCACAACGGCGCGGGCAAGACCACCACGGTGGAATGCCTGTCCGGCCTGCGCAAGCCGGACTCCGGCACCGTGCGCGTGTTCGCTCAGGACCCCGCCCGCCGCCGCCGGGCCCTGGCCCAGCGCATGGGCGTGCAGCTCCAGGAGGGCGAGCTGCCCGACCGGCTCAAGGTGGCGGAGGCCATGCGGCTGTTCGCCGCCCTGTACGACCGGCCGGACGACTGGAAGGCGGTGCTGCAGCGCTGGGACCTCGGCCCCATCGCGGCCAAGGCGTACGGCGACCTGTCCGGTGGCCAGAAGCAGCGGCTCAAGCTGGCCCTGGCCCTGGTCGGCGGGCCGGAGCTGGTGGTGCTCGACGAGCTGACCACCGGCCTCGACCCGGTGGCCCGCCGCGAGACGTGGACGCTCGTCGGCGACCTCAAGGCGGCCGGCACCACGGTGGTGCTCGTGAGCCACTACATGGACGAGGCCGAGGAGCTGTGCGACCGGGTGGCCGTGTTCCGCAAGGGCAGGATCGTGGCGCTCGGCAGCCCGCGCGAGCTGACCGGCCGCACCGGGACGGACTCCCTGGAGAACGCGTACCTGGCGCTGGCGGAGGAGGGCCGATGAAGGCGTTCACGCACCTGTCGGCGTCGGAGCTGCGGCTGCTGTCGAGGGACCCGGGCACCCTGTTCTTCATGGTCGCCTTCCCGGCCATGCTGCTGCTCCTGAACGGGAGCAACGACAACCTCGAGGTCTTCGTGCCCGGCTACCTGGCGATGGTCCTGGCCATCGGCGGCGTCTCCACGCTGCCCGGCGTCATGGCGAGCTACCGCGAGCGCAAGGTGCTGCGCCGCATGGCCACCACCCCCGTCTCGCCGTTCCTGCTGCTCACCGCCCAGATCGCGGCCCAGCTCGTGATGGCGCTCGCGGGGGCCGCCATCCTCATCGGGGTGGCGGTGCTCGGGTTCAGGGTGGCGCTGCCCACGCATCCGGCCGCGCTGCTGCTGTCCTTCGTGCTGTGCGCGCTCATGTGTTACGCCATCGGCTTCGTGCTGGCCGCCCTCGCACCCCGCGCCAGGACGGCGGACCTGATGGGCCTGCTCGTCATGTTCCCGATGATCTTCCTCGCGGGTGCGGCCATCCCGCGCGAGGGCCTGCCGGGCGAGCTGCGCGAGATCGGCGAGTACCTGCCCCTCACCCACGCCGTCACCGTGCTGCGGGAGAGCTGGTTCGGCGTCCCCTCGGCGATGCCCTTCCTCATCGTTTCGGCGATAATCGTGCTCGGCACCGCCATCGCGGTCGCGCTGTTCCGCTGGGAGTGATCGGACGTTGGACGAGGCAGGCTGGCCCCGGGTCTTCCACCTGCTCTTCTACACCTGCCTCGCGATGGCGGCCACGATCGCGGCCCTGCGGGACGGCCTGGATGTCGCCGCGCTCACGCTGACGGCGCTCATGGCGGGCTGGTACGCGTTCTTCATCGTCCGCAAGCCCGCGCATCTCGAACGCCTCAACCCCATGGCCCTGCACTTCCTGGTGCTGACCGGGCTGAACTGCGCCCTCGTCATGGCCAACTCCGCCTACCAGTCGATGGTGTACGGCATGGTCGCGCTGCCCTACCTGCTGCTGCCCGGTGTCTGGGGCTACGCCGGAGCCGTGCTGCTCGTCCTGTCGAGCGTCGCCGCGACCGGAGCGTTCCAGGCCATCCCGGAGGACCCGTCCCTGCTGGCGTTCGTCGTGGGCAACATGGCGCTGACGCTCATCATGGGGCTCTTCACGAAGGACCTCGTACGGCACAGCGAGCAGAGCCGGATCGTGGGCGCGCTGGAGGAGCGGGCCAGGCTCGCCAGGGAGATCCACGACACCCTCGCCCAGGGGTTCAGCGGCATCATCGCCCAGCTCGAAGCGGCCGAGCAGGGCGGCGACGACCCCGAGGCGGTACGCAAGCGCATCGCCCAGGCCAAGCAGCTGGCCCGCGACAGCCTCAAGGAGGCCAGGCGCTCGGTCGACGCGCTGCGCCCCGAGCCGCTGGAGCGGGCCCCGCTGCACGAGGCGCTGAAGGGCGTGGCCGAGCGCTGGTCGGCGGCGACCGGCGTGACGGCGACCGTCTCGGTGGACGGCGAGCCGCGGCGGCTGCCCGAGGACGTGGAGGCCACGCTGCTGCGCGCCGCCCAGGAGGGCCTGGCGAACGTGGCCAAGCACGCCAGGGCCGGCCGTGCCGTCCTGACGCTGTCGTACATGGAGGAGGAGGTCACCCTGGACGTGCTCGACGACGGCGCGGGCTTCGACCCGGCCGGCACGGGAGGCGGCTACGGGCTGGTCGCGATGCGCGAGCGGGCCGCGCGCTCCGGCGGCACCGTCACCGTGGAGTCGGCGCTGGGAGAGGGGACCGCGTTGTGCGTGAGCATCCCCTGCGCCTGATGATCGTCGACGACCACCCCGTGGTCCGCGACGGGCTGCGCGGCATCTTCGACGGCGTGCCGGACATCGAGGTGGTGGCCGAGGCGGGCGACGGGCACGAGGCTCTCGCCCAGGCCAGGGCCGCCCGGCCGGACGTGGTGCTGATGGACCTGCGCATGCCGGGGCTCGACGGGGTCGGCGCGATCGAGCGGCTGTCCGCCGGCCATCCGGAGATCAGGGTGGTGGTGCTGACCACGTACGACACGGATGCCGACGTGTCGCGGGCGCTGGCCGCGGGGGTGGCCGGCTACCTGCTCAAGGACGCGCCGCGCGAGGAGCTGCAGGCGGCCGTGCGTACGGCGGCGGCCGGCGGCCGGGTCCTCGCCCAGCGGATCACCTCGCAGCTCATCGACGGCCTGGGCCGCAAGCCCGCGGCGGCGCCCACCCCGCGGGAGCTGGAGGTGCTCAGGCTGATCGCGCGCGGGGCCGCCAACAAGGAGGTGGCGCGGGCCCTGCTGATCAGCGAGACCACCGTGAAGACGCACCTCAAGCACGTCTTCGCCAAGCTGGGCGTGGACAACAGGGCGGCGGCCGTGGTCGCGGCGATGGAGCGACGCCTCATCTGACGCCGCTCCGTCGCGTGCGGCGCCTCATCTGACGCCGCCCCGTCGCGTGCGGTGCCTCGTCCGACGCCGCCCCGTCGCGTGCGGCGCCTCGTCCGACGCCGGTCCGTCCCGTCAGGGGAGGACGACCTCCTCGTAGCGGGCCTTCATCGTGGCCACGACCTCGTCGGGGTCGGCGGCCCAGACGTCGGCGTTGAAGATCTCCACCTCGACGTCCCCGCTGTAGCCCGCGGCCTGGACCGCCGACGTGATCGGGCGGAAGCCGATCACGCCGTCGCCCATCATGCCCCGCCCGAGCAGCACGTCCTCGGGCAGCGGGTGCAGGTAGTCGCACACCTGGTAGGAGGCGATCCGGCTGCCGGCCCGCGCGACGTCCTCGAACAGGCGCGGGTCCCACCACACGTGGAAGGTGTCCACGACGACGCCGACCTGCTCCTCCGGGTAGGGAAGGCTCAGCTCCAGCGCCTGGCCGAGCGTGGAGATCACCGCCCGGTCCGGGCAGTAGATCGGGTGCAGCGGCTCCAGCGCCAGCTTGACCCCCCTCTCCCCGGCGTACGGCGCCAGCTCCGCCAGCGCCTCGGCCACCCGCTCGCGGGCCCCGGCCAGGTCACGCGTGAAGCCGGAGGCGGGCAGCGGCTCGCCGGGCCTGACCCCCGGCAGCCCGCCCACGACCAGCACGAGGCAGGCCGCCTCCAGCTCGGCCGCCTCGTCGATGGCCCGCCTGTTGTCCTCCAGCGCCCGCGCGAAGGCCGCACGGCCGTCCTCGCCCGGCAGCCCGCCCGCGGTGAGGAAGCCGCCGCGACACAGCGACGACACCCGCAGCCCTGCCGCCCGCACGAGCTTGACGCTCTGCGCGAGCCCCGTCTCGGCGACCTTCTCCCGCCACAGCCCGATCGCCTCCAGGCCGTGCCTGACGCACCCGTCCACGGCCTCGGGCAGCGTCCACTGCCGGGTCGTCCACTGGTTCAGCGAAAGGCTCACAGGCCGTTCACCGCCAGCAGCGCCTTCATGCGGCGCACCGCCAGCTCCTGGTCGGCGAGCAGCCCGGCCTGGTCGGCCAGGCGGAACACCTCCGACAGGTGCAGCAGCGAGCGGGCCGACTGGGCGCCGTTCACCATGGCGAACGCGTCCTGGTGGCCGTTCAGCCAGGCCAGGAAGACGATGCCGGTCTTGTAGTTGTACGTCGGCGTCTCGAAGATCTTGCGCGACAGCGGGACGGTCGGCGCGAGGATCTCGTCGTACTGGGCCAGCAGCCGCTCCCTGCCCTCGTCGGTGCAGGACGCCTCGGCCGCGTCCAGCACCTGCAGCGCCGCCGCGGCGGCCGGGGCGATCGCGTCGAAGATGCCCAGCAGCGCGTGCGAGCCCGTCCTGATCAGCGACGGGTAGTTGAAGTCGTCGCCGGTGTAGAGCTTGACGCCCTCGGGCAGCGCGGCGCGCAGGCCGATCTCGTGCTCCTCGTCCAGCAGCGACACCTTCACGCCGTCCACCATCGAGGCGTTGGCGTGGATCAGCTCCAGGAACGACTCCGTGGCCGCCGCCACGTCGCGCGAGCCCCAGTAGCCGGCCAGGTTCGGGTCGAACATCTCGCCCAGCCAGTGCAGGATCACCGGCCGCTCGGCCACGCCGAACAGCTTGCCGTACACCCGGTGGTAGTCCCCGGGCCCCGAGGCGACCCGGGCGAGCTGGCGGGAGGCCATGACGATCACGCCCGCGCCGGCGGACTGCACGGTCTCGATCTGCTCGGCGTAGGCGGCGGTGATCGCGTCCAGGGTGCCGGCGTCCGGGTCGTGGTCGGTGCCCGCGCCGCAGGAGACGAGCGTGGCCGGGTCGCCGTACGAGCGGGCCTCGGCGGCGCTGCGCCGGATCAGCTCCCTGGTCGCGGCCCAGTCCAGGCCCATGTTGCGCTGCGCGGTGTCCATGGCGTCGGCGACGCGCAGGCCCAGCGACCACAGGTGGCGGCGGAAGCGCAGCGTGGCCTCCCAGTCCACGGCGGCGGGGGAGCCGGGCGTGTTGTCGCCCAGCGGGTCGGCCACCACGTGCGCGGCGGCGTACACGATGCGGCTGGTCGCCGGCCGGTCGACCGCCGGCCAGGTCGTGGGCTCGCTCAGCGGGTACGAGCCGAACCCGGGAAGCTCGATCCTCACAGCCCCGGCACCTCGATCCTGCGGCCCTCGGCGTTGGAGCGCAGCCCCAGCTCGGCCAGCTGCACGCCGCGGGCACCTGAGGCGAAGTCGTTCGGGAACGGCGCGTCCTCCAGAACGTGCCGGACGAACGCCTCCCACTGGATCTTGAACCCGTTGTCGAACTCGGCGTTGTCCGGCACCTCCTGCCAGCCGTCGCGGAAGCGCGCCGTGGCGGGCAGGTCGGGGTTCCAGACGGGCTTGGGGGTGGCGGAGCGGTGCTGGACGCGGCAGTTGCGCAGGCCCGCGACGGCACTGCCGTGCGTGCCGTCCACCTGGAACTCGACCAGCTCGTCCCGGTTCACGCGGACCGTCCAGGAGGAGTTGATCTGGGCGACGATGCCGCCCTCCAGCTCGAAGATCCCGTACGCGGCGTCGTCGGCGGTGGCCGCGTACTCCTTGCCCTGCTCGTCCACGCGGGCCGGGATGTGCGTCACGGCCCGGGCGTAGACCGAGGTGACGCGGCCGAACAGGTTCTCCATCACGTAGTGCCAGTGCGGGAACATGTCGAGCACGATGCCGCCGCCGTCCTCGGACCGGTAGTTCCACGACGGGCGCTGGGCCTCCTGCCAGTCACCCTCGAACACCCAGTAGCCGAACTCGCCGCGCACCGACAGGATGCGGCCGAAGAAGCCGCCGTCGATCAGCCGCTTCAGCTTGAGCAGGCCGGGCAGGAACAGCTTGTCCTGCACGACGCCGTTCTTGACGCCCCTGGCGGCGGCGGCCTCGGCCAGCTCGATGGCCTCCTGCGTCGACTCGGCCGTCGGCTTCTCGGCGTAGATGTGCTTGCCGGCCTCGATGGCCTTGAGCACGGCCTTGACCCGGGCGCTGGTGACCTGGGCGTCGAAGTAGATCAGGTTGCCGTCGTCGGCGAGCGCCGCGTCGAGGTCCGTGGTGAAATCCGAAATCTCATGCTTTGCTGCGATATCTGCAAGTTTGTCGGCGTTGCGGCCGACCAGTACCGGCTTGAGCTTGACCCTGGAACCGTCCGAGAGCGTCACGCCGCCCTGCTCGTTGATGGCCAGGACGGACCGGACCAGGTGCTGGCGGTAGCCCATCCGTCCGGTGACGCCGTTCATCACGACGCCGATGGTGCGCACGCTCATGAGGATCCCTTCAGGCACAACATGCGGAAAGCGCTTTCCCGAACCGTACGGCCGGGCCACCGAAGGCGTCAAGTAGCGCGAACCTCAGGTGGGCCTGCCGGACCTCCGGCCGGGGCGCCCGGTGCCCGGATCAGGACTCGCCGCGCGTCCCCAGCCTGGCCAGAGCCTTGGCGATGGGAGCGGCCGCCAGGGAGAGCTGCCACTCGCGGGCACCGAGCTCGCGCAGCCTGGCCGTCACGCTCTCCTCGGTGATCTCGGCGGGCGGCTCCCAGGTGAGCCTGCGTACGGCGTCGGGCTGCAGCAGGTTCTCCGTGGGCATGTGGTGCTCCTCGGACAGCGCGGCGACCACGGCGCGGGCCGCGGCCAGGCGCTTGGCGGCGGCCGGGTCGCGGTCGGCCCAGCGGTTGGGCGGCGGCGGGCCGTCGCCGGGCGTGCTGGGCTGGGGGAGCTGCCCGTCGGGCAGATTGCGGGCCCTGGCCACGGCGGCGAGCCAGTCGCTCATGTGCCTTCGCGCGCTTCGCCCGGTGAATGCCGAAATTTCGGTCAACGCCTTCTTGGTGCGGGGTCCCTCCAGCGCGGCGGTGACGATCGCCGCGTCGGGCAGCACCCGCCCGGGGGCGAGATCGGCCTCGCGGGCGATGCGGTCGCGCATGTTCCACAGCTCGCGCACGATCGCCAGCGCGCGCACGTTCCGCACCTTGTGGATGCCCGACGTGCGCCGCCACGGGTCGGAGCGCGGCGCGGGCGGCGGGGTGCCGAGCACGGCCGCGAACTCCTCGCGCGCCCACTCCAGCTTGCCGGACTCCATCAGCTCCTGGTGCAGCACGTCGCGCAGCTCGACCAGCACCTCCACGTCGAGCGCGGCGTAGCGCAGCCAGTCTTCCGGCAGCGGCCTGGTGGACCAGTCGGCCGCCGAGTGGCCCTTCTCCAGCCGCAGCCCGAGCACGGTCTCCACCATCGTGCCCAGCCCGACCCGCTCGTAGCCGAGCAGCCGCCCGGCCAGCTCGGTGTCGAACATCACCCGCGGCTTGAACCCCACCTCCATGAGGCACGGCAGGTCCTGCGAGGCGGCGTGCAGCACGATCTCCGCGTCGGCCACGGCCTCGTCGAGCGCCGACAGGTCGGGGCACCCGATCGGATCGATCAGCGCCGTGCCGGCACCGGCCCGGCGCAGCTGCACGAGATAGGCCCGGTTGCCGTAGCGGTAGCCGGAGGCCCGCTCCGCGTCCACCGCGACGGGACCGCTGCCGGCGGCGAACCTCGCCACCACCTCCGCCAGCCCGGCGGCGTCGGCGATGACCGCGGGTATGCCGTCACGCGGCTCCAGCAGCGGCTCCACTGTGCGTTCTTCTGTCATGAGCTCACCGACCTCATGACGCTGGTGCTGTCTTGACTGGTGCCCTCACTTCGTTCGGTCACTCTCCGGATCATCACGTCGGCGGGGCAGGGCGGCCACGTCGGGGGGAAGCGGCGGCATGCCCGCCGCCAGGCACATGAGGTCGCACCACGCGGCGACATGGCCGGACAGGTCCTCCTGCGCGGGTGACCACGACGCCCGCAGCTCGAGCTCCGTCGTGACCGGGTCGTCGGCCTTGTTGCCGAACCCCTCGGACACGGCTCTTGTCACGGTACCGCCAGCGGCGGAGTAGTCGGCTTGATGCGCGTCGAGAGCCTCGGTCAGCCAGCTCCACGCGACCGGCCCGAGCAGCGGGTCGGAGGTGATCTCCGGCTCCATGTCGGCCCTGACGTAGGCCACCAGCCGGAACGGGCCCTCCCATCCGCGCTGGCCGTCGGGGTCGTAGAGCAGGATCAGCCGGCCGACCGCGAGCTCGTCGTCGTCGCGGTAGACCGACGCGCCGATGGCGGCCGAGTAGGGGGCCAGCCGCTGCGGCGCGGGCAGGTCCTCGAGCTCGATCTCCGGCCTGACCTCGGCCCGCCGCAGGCTCTCCGCGGCGCGCGTGAACGCGGCCGGAGGCGGTGGCTGGTCACCGAGTGTCATAGCGGAAGCGTAGGTCGAAGACGGGCGGAAGGGGACCACGGGGGTGCTCATCCTTCGTGATCAAGCCGATGCCGTAACGAGCTGGCGGGCCGGGCGGATGGTCTCGGCGGCCGCGAGCATGACCGCGTGACCGCAGTCGACGCAGGCCCACTCGGGGCACTGGCCCGGCTCGTGCCCCTCCGCGCACGGCGGCTGCTCGAACGCCCGCTCCTCGGCGCAGGAAGGGCAGCGCTCACTGCGGCGCTCTGGGGAACTCCACAACGCGGTCATCGCACGAGTCATCGAACCGGGGCCTTTCTTCGGGTCGTGGCTCCGACGTTGGCACGAGCCGCTGACAATTCCCCGCAACGCGCTCGGCGTGTCCCGAAAGTGGTCGCTGAATCGATGCCGCGCGGTGGCTTGGGGAACATTTGGCCCAGTCGAGACCGGCTCTCTGGCCGGACATGGGGTGTGTTCGACCCGTGTGCGGTGCCGATGCCGAGCAGACCGGTAAACCTTCATCTGGCTATCTGATCATGATTTGGGGTGTCCAATGCATCTTTTTCCGACACCCCGGGCCTATGCCCGCAGCCACTACCCTGGTGAGGTGAACCTCGCCGACTCAGCCTTCCTGCGTGCCTGCCGCCGCCAGCCCGTCCCGCACACCCCTGTCTGGTACATGCGCCAGGCCGGGCGGTCACTGCCGGAATACCTGAAGGTCCGCGAGGGCGTGCCGATGCTCACCGCGTGCGCGACGCCCGACCTCATCGTCGAGATCACCATGCAGCCCGTCCGCCGCTACGGCGTCGACGCGGCCATCTTCTTCAGCGACATCGTGGTCCCGCTCAAGGCCATCGGCGTCGACCTCGACATCAAGCCGGGCGTCGGCCCCGTCGTCGCCGACCCGATCCGCGACGCCCAGGGCCTGGAGGCACTGCGGCCGCTGGAGCCCGGCGACGTGCCGTACGTCACCGAGTCGATCCAGGCGCTCACCGGGGAGCTCGGCGGCACCCCGCTGATCGGCTTCGCCGGCGCGCCGTTCACGCTCGGCTCGTACCTCATCGAGGGCGGCCCCTCCAAGAACCACGACCGCACCAAGGCCATGATGTACGGCGAGCCGCAGCTGTGGCACCAGCTCATGGAGCGGCTGACGGACATCGTGGCCGAGCACCTGCGCATCCAGATCGCGGCCGGGGCGTCGGCCGTGCAGCTGTTCGACTCGTGGGTGGGGGCGGTGGCGCCCGGCGACTACCGCGAGCTCATCCTGCCGTACACGCGGCGCATCTTCGAGAGCGTGGCCGACGTGCCGCGCATCCACTTCGGGGTGGGCACGGGAGAGCTGCTCGGCGTGCTCGGCGAGGCGGGCGCCGACGTGGTGGGCGTCGACTGGCGGGTGCCGCTCGACGAGGCCGCGCGGCGGGTCGGGCCAGGCAAGGCGCTGCAGGGCAACCTCGACCCGGCGATCCTGCTCGCGCCGTGGGAGGTCGTCGAGCGCAAGGCGCGCGAAGTGCTGCGCCGTGGGGAGTCGGCCGAGGGGCACGTGTTCAACCTGGGGCACGGCGTGCTGCCCTCGACCGACCCGGATCAGCTCAAGCGCCTGACCGACCTCGTCCACGAGCACTGACCCCCGCAGAAGACAAGGTCGCAAGCACAAGGTCGCAAGCACAAGGTCGCAAGCACAAGGTCGCAAGCACAAGGTCGCAAGCACAAGGTCACAAGCTACAAGCCTCTTTGGGAACCCCCACGGGCCGGCCGCCGTCATGCGTGTCGGAGACCCGCTGCGCTCGCCGTAGTTCTCACATCCGGTCCGGCCGCGTGGTGGTGGCCGCCCGTCCTGGCTTCCGGTTCTCAGGCGGGTTCGGTGTCGGGGGTGGGCTGCGTGGGGGCCGGCGGGCGGCGGCGGTCGCGGCGGACCAGCCAGACCACCAGGGCGATCAGGGGGAGTGAGACGACCACCCAGGGGAGCAGTGCGCCGATCAGCGTCAGGGCCGTCTTCGTGAACGAGACCAGGGCCTGCCAGCCCGCCTTGAGGCCGCCGAGGAAGCCGGCGGGCTCGTCGGCCGGGTCCTCGACCACCGTCACCGGGCCCACCAGCCGCAACGTCAGCGTGGCCATGGCGGTCTGCGTGGCCAGCTCCTTCTGCTGGGCCTGCAACGACTCCAGGTCGGCCTCCCGGGAGGAGATCTCCCGCTCGACGTCCAGCACCTGGCCGATCGTGTCCGCCCGCTTCAGCAGCTCGCGCAGCGACTCCAGCGACTGCTGCGCCGACTTCAGCCGGCTCTCGACGTCGGCCACCTTCAGCGTGACGTCCTGGGCGTTCTGGTTGAGCGACAGCTGCTTGCCCAGCTCGCCGCCGAGCCGCTTCTGCACCTCGGCGTACTTGGCGGTGGGGATCTTGAACTCCAGCAGGGCGGACGCCTCGGTGTCGCCCGAGGAGTTGCTCTCCTCCTGCGACAGGTAGCCGCCGGCCTCGGTGACGATCTGCTTGGCCTGCTGGACGGCAGGGGTCACCTTATCGGCCCGCACGGTCATGCTGCCGGTGTAGATGACCTGCCGCGCCTGCTGGGCCGGTTCGACGCCAGAGACGACCCCGCCCGCCTGGCTCTGGCGGGTCCGCTGGGCCTGGGGCTCCTTGACCTGGCTCTCGTCCCGGGCGGCGCTCTCGGCAACCGGATGGGGCGCGGAGGCCGGTGCCGCGCCGGAGTTGAGGGATGCGCCGCCACCGCAGGCGGTCAGTAACACGGCCGAGCAGGCCGCCGTGAGAGCGAGGCCGTACCGGAATCTCGTCATGCCCCTTATGACGGGTGGCGCACCGCCCCGGTTTGACAGGGGGAATCACGGTACGGTCACGTGCCCCGCGCGGCTGGCCGAGCCGTTGAGGCGGTAGCGTCAGGAGGCGTGGAAGGGAATCGGGCGCACGTGGTCATCGTCGGCGCGGGGATCTCCGGCCTCGCCGCCGCGTGGTATCTCCGCCAGGGCGCGGGCGATCACGTCAGGGTGACGGTCCTGGAGGGGGCGCCGCGCATCGGCGGCAAGCTGCACGCCTCCGAGGTCGCCGGGGTGAGCGTCGACGCGGGCGCCGAGTCCATGCTGGCCAGGCGGCCCGAGGGGAAGGAGCTGGCCAGAGCCGTCGGTCTCGGCGACGACCTGGTCTTCCCCGGCACGCTGAGCTCGGCCGTCTACAGCAGGGGCGAGCTGCGCCACCTGCCCAAGGGCCAGGTGATGGGCGTGCCGTCCGACCTGACCGAGCTGGCCAAGTCGGGCATCGTGTCGCCGGGCGGCCTGCTGCGCGTGCCGCTCGACCAGATCCTGCCGCCGACCCTCGTCCGCACCGACGTGTCCGTCGCCGCCTACATCCGCGCCAGGATGGGTGGCGAGGTCGTGGACCGGCTGGTCGAGCCGCTGCTCGGCGGCGTCTACGCCGGCCGGGCCGACATGCTGTCGCTGGAGGCCACGATGCCGCGCGTGGCGGCGGTGGCCCGCTCCGAGCGCTCGCTGCTGAGCGCCGCCAGGCACCTCGTCGCGGAGACGCCCAAGGACGCGGGGCCGGTCTTCACCTCCCTGCGCGGCGGCGTCGGCACCCTGCCCGAGGCCGTCGCCAAGGCGTCGGAGGCGGACGTCAGGACCGGCGTCACCGTCCGCGAGCTGCACCGCACCGAGGCCGGCTGGCGGCTGGTCACCGGCCCCGTGCCGCGTCCGGAGGTGATCGAGGCCGACGCGGTGATCCTGGCCACGCCGGGGCCCGCCACCAGCCGGCTGCTCAAGCAGGAGGTGCCGAAGGCCGCCGCCGAGCTGGCCAGGATCCAGTACGCGAGCATGGCCGTCGTCACGCTGGCCTACCCCGTGGACGCCTTCCCCGAGCAGCCCGCCACCAGCGGCTACCTCGTGCCGCCCGTGGAGGGGCGGCCGGTCAAGGCCGTCACGTTCAGCTCGGTGAAGTGGCCCCACCTGACCAAGGACCTGGTCATCCTGCGCTGCTCCATCGGCAGGATCGGCGAGGAGCACCTGCTCCAGCGCGACGACGCCGAGCTGGTGTCGCTGGCCACGGCCGAGATGGGCGACGTCATGGGCGTGCGCGGGCTGCCGATCGACACCCGGGTGACGCGGTGGGGCGGCGGGCTGCCGCAGTACAACGTGGGTCACCTCGACCGGGTGGCCAGGGTGCGGGCCGCGGTGTCGGTCGAGCCCGGCCTGGCGGTGTGCGGGGCGGCCTACGACGGCATCGGCATCCCCGCCTGCGTCGGAACGGCGCGCACGGCCGCCGCCCGGATTATGGACCACCTCACCAGGCGAGGACAATAGTCACCATGACAGAGGGCGCTCCGCGGCCGAAGGCCCGCGATCTCAACCAGGTGATCCGTTACACGATGTGGTCGGTCTTCCAGGTGACCGAGCCGTGTCCTGGCGACCGCGACGGGCTCGCGGCCGAGGTCCAGGAGCTGCTCGACCAGGCCGCCGGCAAGGACGTCGTGACCAGGGGGGTCTACGACGTGGCCGGGCTGCGGGCCGACGCCGACTTCATGTTCTGGTGGCACGCGCCCACGCCCGAGGACCTCCAGGACGTGTACGCCAGGTTCCGCCGCACCCGGCTGGGCCGGCACACCAGGCCCGTGTGGTCGGCGATGGCGCTGCACCGGCCCGCCGAGTTCAACAAGTCGCACATCCCGGCCTTCCTCGCCGAGGAGGAGCCGCGGGCGTACGTGAGCGTCTACCCGTTCGTGCGCTCCTACGAGTGGTACCTGCTGGAGGATTCCGAGCGGCGGGCCATGCTCGCCGAGCACGGCAGGATGGCGCGCGACTATCCCGACGTGCGGGCCAACACGGTGGCGTGCTTCTCGCTCAACGACTACGAGTGGATGCTGGCGTTCGAGGCCGACGAGCTGCACCGGATCGTCGACCTCATGCGTACGCTGCGGGGGGCGCAGGCCCGCCGGCACACCCGGGTCGAGATCCCGTTCTACACCGGGGCGCGCAAGCCGCTGCCGGAGCTCGTCGCCGCCCTTCCGTAACACCTCGCAGACGACCGCTCGACGGGGCGCCCGGCCGCTTGGGGCCGGGCGCCCCGTCGTGTTCCCCGCTCCCAGCGGGCGATTCCCGTGCCTTGTGAACGTTCCAAGGCGGGTGGGCGTCTAGGGAACGGGCCTATTGCGGGGAGGTCGATCGGGGTGGAGGAGACCGGAGGACGAGGCCGCCGTCGGCACGCGGCGGGACGCCATGCCGCGGGCCACCGCCCCCGGCACGCCCGGCGCCGTACGGGGAGCGGCTGGGCGGCGACGGGGAAGGGGCGTCAGGCCCCGGAGGACGGCGGGGCGGGAACGGGGCCGCTGGTCATCGGAAGCGGACCGATCGCCGACGCGCCGGTCGCCGATGCGCCGGTCGCCGGCGCGCTGAGCGGCGGCGCGCTGAGCGGCGGCGTGCCGGGCGGCGGCGTGCCGGGCGGCGGCGTGCCGGGCGGCGGCGGGCCAGCCGACGGATCGCGGCGGCCGGCGGCGCGGAAGGATGCGCCGGGCGCGCGTGCGGGCTACTTGGGCGGGCCGGTGCGGCAAGGCCGGTTGGGCGCGCGGAAGGGCCGGGTGGCGGCGGTGGCGCTGGTGCTGGCCGGTGGGGTGGTCGTGCTGCTCGGCGGGGTCGGGCCGGGCGCGCTGCTCGGCGGGTTCGGGGCAGCGCCGCCTGTGGCCGGTGCGGCGGGCAGGCAGGGCGGTGAGCGGGGGGCGGGGCAGGACCGTGACGGCGCCGGTTCTCCTGGGGCGGGCAGTGCGAACGGCGGGGCGGGCACCGCGAGGGCGGCCGGGACGGGCGGGACGGCGGCGCCCGGCGGGGAAGGAGGGGACGGCGGGACCGGCCCGGAGGCGGGTGCGGAAGCGAGCGTGCGGGAGGACCCGCGGACCCAGGCGCCGAAGCCGGCGGCCACCCCCGGCCGGACGGGAGGCCCCCGCCCGGGGACGGTGCCCGGCACCACGGCCCCGGAGGACGTGCTGGCGGGCGGCCCCGACCCCGGCGACGGCGACGACTACAGGGCCGACGGCCCCTCACGGCACACGGACCACCAGGCGGCGGAGTACTTCCGGACGAACTGGGGCCCGGACGACAAGGCACTGAAACGCCTGAAGGACGTCCGCAGCGTCGGCGGATATCTGCGCATCTACACGGACCTGCCGGAATCGGCGGACAACTCGCTGACCGCGATCATCCTCTGCGAGCGCGGCCTCGCCTACCTCCGCAGCCGAGGCGTCGAAGATCCGGTGGTGTTCGTGCAGGCCGAGTTCGGCGGGAACGGCAACCCGGTGCTCGCCAACCTCCTCGGCCCCTCCGACCGGAGCTGCCGCGTCACCCACCCGGCCCCAGGGTGACGTGGGAGGGTCCGGGTCACCGGACCCGGACCCGCGTCTTGGCGCAGACCTCACACCGCTGGGTGACAACGCGCCCGATGGCTTCGATGGTTACCCACCGGTGGCGAAGGTGGACAAAGCGCACGCGGCACTCGTACCCGTGGAAGGCGATCGATACGCCGCGTCGCTGCTTGATCACCCCTTGGGTTCGAGGCGCAGGGAGATCGAGTTGATGCAGTAGCGGTCGTCCGTCGGCGTCGGGTAGCCCTCGCCGTGGAACACGTGCCCCAGGTGCGAGTCGCACCGGGCACACCGCACCTCGGTCCGCACCATGCCGTGGCTGCGGTCCTCGATCAGCCGCACCGCGTCGGATTCGGACGGTTCGAAGAAGCTCGGCCACCCGCAGTGCGACTCGAACTTCGTGTCGGACCGGAACAACTCGGCACCGCAGGCGCGGCACGAGTACACGCCCTCGGTCTTGGTGTCGACGTACTCCCCCGTGAACGGGCGCTCGGTCCCGGCCTCCCGGAGGACCTGGAACTCCTCGGGCGACAACTGGGCCCGCCACTCGGCCTCGCTCTTGACCACCTTGTCCATGTGTCCAGCGTACGAGATCGTGCAAAAAGAGATCTCCGCAGGGTGAAGCATCTGTTCTGGGGTGAATTTGCGTCTTTGTAGGCAAGGGGGTGTCATCGCCTCCTTGCCAAGGGGTGATCATCCGCAGATCCCGCCGAGCGGCACAGCCCACGCCCGTGCTGGCGCCGCTGGGGATCGCCACGGCCGGCCGGGTGGCGCGCCAGCGCCCGGAACGGCGGCGGATGGTCTCGCGGCCCGTCCTGTCGAGCCCTCGGTCCCGCCACCGAGGCGGCTCCGGGACGGGCCCACCCCGCTTGGAGTAGGTTCGGGGGCATGGCATCGCCGTACATAGAGCTCGAGGTGGGGGAGCGGACCGTCAAGGTCACCAATCCCGACAAGGTCTACTTTCCTGAGATCGGCGCCACCAAGCGGGAACTGGTCGAGTACTACGTGAGCGTCGGCGAGGGGGCGCTGCGCGCGCTCAGGGACCGGCCCACGAACATCAAGCGCCACCCCGACGGCGTGCAGACGGAGGCGATCTACCAGAAGCGCATGCCGCCCAAGCACCCCGACTGGCTGGAATCGGTCACCGTGACCTTCCCCAGCGGGCGCACGGCGCAGTCGCTGCGGGTCACCGAGGTGGCGGCCATCGCCTACTGCGCGAACCTCGGCACCATCGACTTCCACCCCTGGCAGGTGCGGGCGGCCGACGTCGAGCACCCCGACGAGCTGCGCATCGACCTGGACCCGCAGCCGGGGCTGGAGTTCGACGCCGCGCGCAGGGCCGCGTTCCTGACCAGGGACGTGCTCGGCGAGCTGGGCATGGAGGGCTTCGTGAAGACCTCGGGCAACCGCGGCGCGCACATCGCCGTCCGCATCGAGCCGCGCTGGGACTTCATCCAGGTACGCCACGCGGGCATCGCCCTGGCCAGGGCCGTCGAGGCCCGCGACCCGAGCCTGGTGACCACCGCCTGGTGGAAGGAGGAGCGCGGCGACCGCGTGTTCATCGACTACAACCAGAACGCCAGGGACCGCACCGTCGCCAGCGCGTACTCGATCCGCGCCAAGCCGCACGCCCCCGTCTCGACGCCGCTGACCTGGGACGAGCTCGCCGACGCCGACCCGCGCGACTTCGACATCCGCACGGTGCCCGCCCGCTTCGCGAAGCTGGGCGACGTGCACGCGGCCATCGACGACCGCGCGTACTCGATCGAGCCCCTGCTCGACCTGTACGCCGGCGACGAGCGGGGTGACCTGCCGTACCCGCCGAACTACCCGAAGATGCCCGGCGAGCCCAAGCGCGTCCAGCCGAGCAAGGCCCGGTCCGACACGTAACTCGGGTGTCGATCCCGGGGTCAGTGGCGTGCCAGGTGGTGCGGCAGCAGCTCGCGGGTCTCGCCCTTGTCCAGGTAGACGACGCGATCGGCGAGCCCGGACTGCTCGATGTGATGGCGGAAGTCGTCCAGCGGCGAGCTGAAGACGGTGTAGTCGTCGTAGTGGACCGGCACCACCGTGTGCGGGTTGATCAGGTCCACCCACGCGGCGCCCTGCTCGCCGTCCATGGTCACGAGCAGGGTGCCGAGCAGCTTCGTGCCGCCCAGGTGCACGAGGGCCACGTCGATCTCGGGGAAGCGGCGCGGGATCGAGTCCAGGCGGCGGTCGAGCAGCGTGTCACCGCTGATGTGCAGGCGCAGCTCGACCCGTTCGTCCTGGTTGCAGAACTCCACCATCGTGCCGATCACCGGCGGCAGCAGCGCCTCCGCCACGCCGGGCGCGTGCTTGGCGGGCAGCGCGGTGATCCGTACGGTGCCGCCGGCGCGGCGTAGCTCGTGCTGCTGCCAGTTCTCCAGCCCCACGCTCCTGCGGAAGCCGCGGCGGCGCAGCCGGCCGGCCGCCGCCGTGGTCGTGATGATCGGCGTCGCCTTGTCCAGGCCCCGCCGCGCCACCCTGTCCCAGTGGTCGCCGTGCATGTGGGACAGCAGCACCGCGTCCAGCGGCGGCAGGTCCTCGATCTCCACGGCGGGGTCGGTGAGGCGCCGCGACGACAGGCCGTACCCCAGGTACGCCCGCTGCCCCCGGTGCAGGAAGTTGGGGTCCGTCAGCAGCGTGAAGCCGTTGTAACGGATCAGCGTGGTGGCGTTCCCGATGAACTGCAGGCTTCCTCTCACGTGATCTCACTCCGGGTGTTGTGGTCGCTGGGCCGGGGGCACGCCGCCGCCCTTGCCGCCGCCTTTGCGGCCCTTGTCCGTGCCGTGCGGGCGGCCCGAGCGCCGGGCTCCGCTTTTCGTCTCCCTGGCGGCGTCCGCGGACTTGGAGTCGGTGCTGGCCTTGCCCGACCTGCGGAGCTCTGGCTGTTGCGGATTGCTCATGGCGATATGTCCCCCTTTGTGGGATATCCCTGCCACGCCGCACCAGAGCTAAACCCTCCGTGTCTGGACGGTTTCACTTCGGTCACATTACTTGACTGGCGGTCTAATAGTTCGCAAGGCTCTCTTGTGCATCGGGGGGCGACAACCGAGTCTGGAGCCTTCTCATGGCAAGAGCGCGACGTCTCGCGGCGGCTGGAGCGGCGGCCGCCTTCGCGGTGGCCGGAGTGAGCCTGGCGGTCGGCCTCGGCGGCCCCGCCTGGGCCGCCGGCACCGATCCCCAGATCCCCGGCACGGAGTCCGCCTGCCTGGTGCACCTGCCGATCCTCTGCGACGAGCCCTCGGACGACTCCTGGTCGGGCGACGCCGAACCCGGCGACTCGTCCAGCGCGCCCGGACACTCCGAGGCGCCAAAACCCCATGATTCCTGGTCGAACGCGCCCGAGCCCAACGAGTCCTGGTCGAACGCGCCCGTCCCCACCGACTCCTGGCCTGCCGGGGACGAACCTCCGTGGCGGCCGGCGGGCGAGGACGAGCACCGGGTGCCCAAGGGCCACCCGGAGACGGGCGGCGGCGGGCTCGCGGCGGGCGGGCCGGTGTGGCCGTTCGCCGTGGGCGGGGCGGCGCTGCTGACCGGCGCGGGCCTGACCGGCCTCGCGGCACGGCGCCGCAGGGATGTCGGCTGACCTGCCCCCGCCCCGGCGAACACCGGGAAACCGGCTCGTGCTCGGCGGGGCGGTGGCCGTGTCGATGGCGGGCGTGCTGCTGATCGTGCTCGGCGTCGGCGGCGCGCTCGGTGGAGGCGGCGACACGGCCCCCGCCCCGGCGGCCCGTCCATCCAGCGGCCCGGCCGAGCCGCTCAAGGAACTGCCCGGCGTGCCGGCGTCCAAGGTGGCCGGGCCCATGCGCGCGGCCCGGCCCACCGCCGTCTACATCCCCTCCATCGGCGTGGCCGCCCCGCTGATGGAGCTGGGCCTGGACGACAGGGGTGCCATCCAGAACCCGCCGTTCGACCCGCCGAACCTGGCCGGCTGGTACCGCTACGGCCCCGTCCCCGGCCAGCGCGGCGCCGCCGTGATCACCGGCCACCTGGACACGCGGACGGGCCCCGCCGTCTTCGCCCGGCTCAAGGAGGTCAAGCGCGGCGCCCAGGTGCAGGTGCTGCGCGCCGACCGCTCGGTGGCCGTCTTCGTCGTCGACAAGGTCGAGCACACCCCGAAGGGCGCCTTCCCCGCCAAGAAGGTCTACGCCAAGCTCCGCTATCCGGGGCTGCGGCTGGTGACCTGCGGCGGCGCGTTCGACCGGCAGGCGCACAGCTACGAGGACAACACGATCGTGTACGCCCACCTCGCGGCCCCGTACTATCCCCGGCGCTGATCACGGATCCCGGGGAAGGCCGAGCGCGCGCTCGGCGATGATGTTGAGCTGCACCTCCGTCGTGCCGCCGCCGATCGTGAACGCCCGGGTGGCGAGGATCATGCGGCTCCAGTAACGGTCCTGCGGGTCCAGCGACCAGCAGAACTCCGAGACCGCCTGCGCGTGCCGCATGCCGAGCAGCTTGCGTACGCTCGGAGCCGCGCCCGGATCGGCGCCGGCGAGCTGCGACAGCGTCACCCGCAGCCCGAGCGCCGAGATGGCCTGGCCCTCGGCCCACAGGCGGCCCGCCTGCTCGCGCTGCGCCTCCCTGAGTCCGGGCAGCCGGGAGAGGTGCCGGGCCAGATCGGTGTGCCGCGACCCCGGCCCCCAGGAGTCGCCGAGCGCGACCCGCTCGTGGGAGAGCGTGTCGCGGGCCACCCGCCAGCCCTGGTCCACCTCGCCGACGACCAGGTCGTCCGGCACGAACACGTCGTCCAGGAACACCTCGTTGAAGATCTCGTCCCCGTTGATCTCCTTGAGCGGCCTGACGGTGACGCCGGGGGACGACATGTCCACCAGGAAGTACGAGATGCCGTCGTGCTTGGGCCTGTCCGGGGAGGTGCGGGCGAGGCAGATGCCCCAATGGGCGTACTGCGCCAGGGACGTCCAGATCTTCTGGCCGGTCAGCGACCAGCCGCCCTCCACCCGCACGGCCTTCGTCGCCAGCCCCGCCAGGTCCGAGCCCGCGCCGGGCTCGCTGAAGAGCTGGCACCACACGATCTCACCGGTGAACGTGCCAGGGAGGAAACGTTCCTGCTGCTCGCGGGTGCCGTAGCGGACGATGGACGGGGCCGCCCAGGCGGCGATGCCCAGGTTCGGGCGGCCGAGGTCGCGGAACTCCTGGTGGATGATCACCTGCTCCAGCGGTGTGGCGGACCGGCCCCAGGGACGGGGGAGGTGCGGCATGATCCAGCCCTCCCGCGCGAGCCTGGCCCGCCTGGCCGCCTGCTCCTCGGCGCGCAGCGACGCGGCCTCCGCCCGGATGGCGTCCCTGACGGGGGCCGCCTCCTCCGGCAGGTCCGGCTCCATCCGCCGCCGGACCCCCGCCACCGCCATCCGCGCCGCCTCCTCGGCCCACGGGCCGGGGTCGCCGGCCAGCATGCGGTCGGACAGGGCCCTGCGGTAGTAGCGGTGGGCGTCGTGCTCGAAGGTGTAGCCGATGCCGCCCAGCACCTGGATCGCGTCGGCCGCACTCCGGACGGCGGCGTCCGGGGCCAGCACGGCCGCCACGCTCACGGCCAGCCGCACCTCATCGGCCAGCCGGGGGTCCGGCATCCCCGCGCCCGGCCCCGCGCCCGGCCCAGCACCCGGCCCGGCACCCGGCCCAGCGTCCGGCGGCACGCTGGAAGTGGTGCTCGTACCGCGGGCCTCGTCCAGGGCCCTGGCGGCGTCCCACACGGCGGCCCGTGCCTGCTCCAGGGCCACCAGGGCGCCCGCCACCCGGTGCTTGACCCCCTGGAACTGCCCGATCGGCCGCCCGAACTGCTCGCGTACCCTGGCGTGTCCGGCCGCCGTCGCCACGGCCCACGCCGCGACCCCGCACGCATCCGCGCCGAGCAGTACAGCGGCGAGCTCACGTACCGGCGCCGCCCCGAGCAGCCGGTCGGCGGGCACGTCGCGTGCGGTGACGGAGCAGAGCGGCCGGTCCGGATCGATCCCTTCCAGGGGATCGGCGGTGACGTCGCCCCGATCGAGCACCGCCCACCCGCCGTCACCCGCCGGTACGACGAACAGCTCGGCCTGCGCCGGCCCGATCGCGCACCCGGGCAGCAGCGCCACGGCGGCGGTCAGGGAGCCGCCGGCGAGCCCGCGCAGCAACTCCAGCCGCGTCCCTCCGGGCAGCTCCGCGCCGTACGCGCCGAGCACCGCCGAGGCCAGCACCGCCGGCAGGTACGCCCCGCCGACCCGCCGCTCGCCCAGCGCCTCCAGCGCCACGCACGACTCCAGCAGCCCGAACCCCTGCCCGCCACCGTCCTCCGGCAGGTGCAGCCCCAGCAGCCCCTGCCCCGCCAGCGCCGCGTGATCGGCGCCCCGCCCGGCCACCCCGTGTACGGAGGCCGCCAGCGCCACGTGCTCCTCGGTCAGCCCGATGCCCATGGGCCGACCCTAGAACTTCGTTCGGTCAATGGCCACCGGAAAGTCAATGGCCACCGGAAAGTCAGTGGCCACCGGAAAATGGTTGGCGATCGGTCGTCGTGCCCCGTTACGCTCGCACACGTCCGTTCGGTGGAGAGATCCGGGCCTGTCGTGCCCGTCAAGGAGGGGGATTTATGCCTGGCACCGCGCCCTGCGCGCCTCGCTGTGTCATTGGCGGATCCTGCCCTTAACCGACCGGCCGCCGTACCCAGAGCATGCCCGCGAGGCACGCCAGGGCTCCCTTGCTGTCCTGAGAAAGACCATTCCGGCAAGGAGTACCCAGGTTGTCTGCCAACGGCAAATCCCGTTCCATCGCGAGCACCGAGACTTTCCAGTGCGTCCGCTGCGGCCTGACGGTCACCGCGAACGCGCCGGACGGTGTTCGCCGCAACCACTGTCCGAGCTGCCTGCACTCGCTGCACCTGCTCGGCGAATGCAGGTCACGGATGATCCCCATCTCGATCGCCGTCCTGCGTACCGGAGAGTGGATGCTCATCCACCGCTGCACCCGGTGCGGTGAGCTGACGTCGAACCCCATCTGCGGGGACGACAACCAGCTCATCCTCATGCGCATGGCCGTACGGCCGCTGGCGCAGCCGCCGTTCCCGCTCGAGGCGTTCGGCGATCTGTGACATGCCCAGGAGGAACCCGGGCCGGGAACGGCCACAACGGCGCAAGCAGGCACATCACGGCGAGCCCGGCGACGCGTTCCGCTGCGTCGGATGCCGCATGGACGTGCCGATGATCGCGCCGGGCACCGCGCACCGCAACCACTGCCCGCACTGCCTGACCAGCCTGCACGTCGATCACCGCATCCCGGGGGATCGGCGGGCGGGCTGCCGGGGCCGGATGGCGGCGCTGAGCGTCACCGTCCGGCGCGACGGGGAGTGGCTGATCATCCACTGCTGCCAGTCGTGCGGCGGGCTCAGCGCCAACCGCATCGCGGGCGACGACAACGCGCTGGCGCTGCTCCGCATCGCCATCCGCCCCCTGTCGGACTCCCGCCTCCCGGTCAGCGCCCTGCTGGCCCTGTGACGACCGCCCGCCGGGACCGCACCCGTCGTTCTCCGGCTCCCCTCATGAGGGGATGCCGTCGAACGCGGTCCCGGCGGCGGCTAGGCTTGTCCTGTGACGAAGGAATTCGAACTCACGATCGGTGACGGCCGGATCCTGCACGTCTACGACACGGCTCCGGGCGCCACCGACCGCCTGCCGGTCCTGTGGCACCACGGCACGCCCAACATCGGCGCGCCGCCGGAGCCGCTCTTCGACGACCGCCTCGGCCTGCGCTGGATCTCCTACGACCGCCCGGGCTACGGCGGCTCCACCCCCGAGCCCGGCCGCACCCTGGCCTCGGCGGCCGGCTACGCGAGCCGGATCGCCGACGCGCTGGGCCTGGCCCGCTTCGCCGTCATGGGCCACTCGGGCGGCTCCTCCCACGCCCTGGCCTGCGCGGCCCTGCTGGGCGAGCGCGTGCTGGCCGTACTGAGCGTGTCCGCCCTGGCGCCCTACACCCCGGGAGGCGCCGCACCCCACGCCTTCGACTGGTTCGCGGGCATGGCGCCCTCCTGCGAGGCGTCCCTGCGCGCCGCCGCCCAGGGGCGCGCGGCCAAGGAACGCCACGAGGCCACGACCGCGTACGACCCGGAGATGTTCACCCCCGAGGACCATGCGGCGTTCGAGGGGGAGTGGTCCTGGTTCGACAGCGTGGTCGGCCCCGCGGTGGCGACGGGGCCGGGCGGGCTGATCGACGACGACGTGGCGTACGTGACGCCGTGGGGCTGCGACCCGGCCGCCGTCACCGCCCCGATCCTGCTCGTCCACGGTGGCCGGGACCGGGTCGTGCCCGCCGCCCATGGCGAGTGGCTGGCCCGGCACTGCCCCACGGCCGAGCTCCGCCTGTCACCCGGCGACGGCCACATCTCGATCCTGCCGTCGGCGGGAGCGGGGGCCGTCGAATGGCTCGCCGTCGAAGGCCGCCGCCGCTCGGAGTAGGCCCGCTCAGTCCCCGAAGTCCAGGTGCAGCGCCCGGGTGAAGTCCGAGATGGCCTCCTCGTGCCGGTCCAGCTCCTGCAGGATCTCCCCCCGCACCCGGAACGCCCACACGTACTCGGGATCCAGCTCGATCGCCGCGTCCAGATCCTTCAGCGCCGCCTCGTTGTCCCCCAGCTCGCTCAGCACCGCCCCCCGGCTCCCGAGCGCCCGATCGTTGCCCGGCTCCAGCTCCAGCGCCCGGTTCAGGTCGGTCAGCGCCTCCTCGTACCGGTCCATCATCCGCAACGCCTCCCCCCGCCGGCTCAGCGCGCGCACGTAGTCGGCGTCCGCCTCCAGCGCCCTGGTGTAGTCGTCCACGGCCTCCGGGTAGAGCTGCATCCGCTGGTACAGGTCGCCGCGCGCCACCCACGAGTACGCGAGCTCCTCGTTCAGAGCGATGATCTTGGAGTGCTCCGCCAGGGCGTCGTCCAGCCGGTCCAGGTCCACCAGGGCGTCCGCCTTCGCCTCCAGGATCCACAATGAGTCGGGCGAGAGGGTGAGCGCGTGCTCGAAGTCGTCCATGGCCTCGTCCAGGCGCCCCATCGCGGCGTAGGTCTGGCCGCGCGAGCCGAGGGCGTACGCGCTGTCGGGCTCCAGCCGCAGCGCCTCGCCGAAGTCCTCCAGCGCGGCCTCGTACCGCTCGGTCACCCGGTGGCTCTCCCCGCGCAGCCGCCAGGCGCGGGCGTTGTCCGGGGCGAGCGCGATCGCCTCGGTCAGGTCCGCGATCGCGGCGTCGTGCCGCGACAGCGCGACGTACGACTCCGCCCGGCTGCGCAGCACCGAGGCCCGGGACTGGGCGGCCGCCTCGGACAGCTCGGAATGGTCCTTGATCCCCTCGCTCATGAGGGGTAAATCTATCCAACTAGATCTGGATAATGGCCGCCTTTTCGCGGGTGTACTCGAGGACCGAATCGTGGCCGTACCCGCTGTCCTTGACCCCGCCGAACGGCAGCCCCGGCGGCATCTGCCTGAACGTGTTCACCCACACCGTACCGCTGTGCAGGTCCCGGACGAGCCGGTGCGCCCGGCCCAGGTCGCGCGTCCACACCCCGGCGGCCAGCCCGTAGACGGAGTCGTTGGCGATCGCCACCGCCTCCTCCTCGGAGGAGAACGGGATGGCCACCGCCACCGGCCCGAAGATCTCCTCCTGGCACACGCGCAGCGCGTTGTCCTCGGTCGCGTACAGCGTGGGCGCCACCCAGTAGCCCCCGGGCAGCGCGGGCACCACGTCCGCGCCGGTCCGGGCGCCGAAGACGAGCCGCGCGCCCTCCTTCTCGGCCAGCTCCAGGTACGAGGTGACCCGCTCGTACTGGCCGGCCGACACGATCGGCCCCATCGTAGTCGCCAGGTCGAGCGGGTCCCCGAGGACGAGCCCCGCGCAGGCCCGTTCGATGCGCCCGAGCATCTCGTCCCAGATGGAGCGGTGGATGAGGATGCGCGAGCCGGCCACGCACACCTGCCCGGCGTTGCCGGTGTAGACGGAGTTCACGGTGACGCCCTGGGTGGCGGCGTCCAGGTTGGCATCCGGGAAGACGATGTTGGGCGACTTGCCGCCCAGCTCGAACGTCATCGGCTTGAGCGCGTCCGCCGAGGCCCGGGTGATGGCCTGGCCGGTGGCGGTGGAGCCGGTGAGGCTGATCTTGCCGACGCCGCGGTGCCGTACGAGGGCCTCGCCGACCTCCTCGCCCAGGCCGCTGACGATGTTCAGCACCCCGGGCGGGAACACCTCCGCCAGCAGCTCGCCCAGCCGCAGCACGGACGCGCTCGCCTGCTCGGCCGGCTTGACGATGACCGTGTTGCCGGCGGCCAGCGCGTAGGCGGCCTTGGCGGAGAAGGTGGAGATGGGGGAGTTCCACGGGATGACGCAGACCGCCACCCCGTACGGCTCGCGCCGCGTCAGCCCCAGCGTGTCCGGCCCCAGCAGCACGGTGTCGCCCTTGACCGCGTCGAGGCACTGCCCGGCGGCGAGCTGCCACAGGTGCGCCATGCCAGGCAGGTCCCGCTTGAGCGTGTCGCGCAGGATCCGGCCGTTGTCGCGCGTCTCCAGCCTGGCCAGCTCCTCGGCGTGCCGGCCGAACACCTCCGAGACCTTGCGCAGGTAGTGCGCCCTGGCCAGGGCGGGCAGCGCCGACCAGGCGGGGAAGGCGCGCCCGGCTGCCTCGACGGCCGCCTCGGCCTCGGCGGCGCCGCCGGCCGGGATCGTGGCCCACGCCTCGCCCGTGGCCGGGTTGACCGTGTCCATCGTGCGCGCGGCGGGGAGCAGCTCGCCGCCGATGAGGTTGCGGAACTCAGGCATGCGACCAAGCATATGCTTGCTCAATTCACCCGGCCAGCCCAAAGATCATGTAAAGCGCCGGATTCGCGGGCATAGCCGGGAAATGCCCGGGCACAAACGCACAAAGGGTGGTGGCAATGGCATACAAATTGCTCGGCCGGCTGGCGTACGGCTCTCGTTACAACAAGGTCCCGTGGGGGCAGCGGGTCTATGTCCGTCCAGGGGAACGGCTCGTCCGGGAGGCGCAGTGGCGCCTGCTCCTCCGGCAGGCGCCGATCATGTCGCTGGCGGAGTACCAGCGGCAGCGGCCGCTGGGCGAGATCGAGGAGTTCCTGAGCTGCATGATGTGCGGGGAGTCCCGCCAGCAGCCGCTCTTCACCCCCACCGGCGGGAAGGGCTGGCGTTACCACGTCGTCCGCTGCCCGTCCTGCGGCTTCCTCTACCGCAACCCCAACGTGCGGCCCGAACGGCTCGGCGACCTGTACGCCACCGGCTACAGCAACTTCCTGACCGGCAAGTACGCCGCCAACCGGCAGCGCCGCTACGACCTCACCATGAGATCGTTCGCCCCGGTGTTCGACGAGGGCAAGGAGCGGCGGCTGCTCGACTTCGGCTCAGGCGTCGGGCTGTTCCTGGAGCTGGCCGAGCAGCGCGGGTTCGACGCCTACGGGGTGGACCTGTCGCCGGAGTCGGTCGAGCAGGCCAACCAGCGGCTCAGCAGGGCCCGCACCTACTTCGGGGCGCCCGAGGACGTGCCCGAGATCGCGGCGGGCGGCTTCGACGTGATCACCCTCTGGTCGGTGCTGGCGCACCTGCCCAGGCCGCTGGAGGACTTCCAGCGCTTCCGCAGCCTGCTGGCGCCCGGCGGCGTGCTGCTCATCCTGACGGTGAACGCTCGCTCGTTGCTGCTCAAGGCGTACGGGAGCGCCTGGAGCGGCTTCACCAAGAACCACCTGATGTTCTACTCCTCCGAGACCGTGCGCACACTGCTCGGCCGTAGCGGCTTCGCCGGGGTGGCCTTCGCCCCGCACTACGGCGACACGATCGAGGCCGGCACCACCAGGCTGCCCGCCGACCTGGTCGCCCGGCTGCGCCGCAACGTGGAGCTGAGCGACGGCGGGAACATGATGCGCGTGCTCGCCTTCGCCGACGAGGAGGCGATCGGCCGCTGGGGCGGCGGACCGCTCACGGTCCACCGCCTGCACTCCTGACTCAGAGCTCCGGCACGCCCAGGCCGGAGGTCTGTGACGGCTTGGCGAGTGCCGGGTCGAGCTGCTCGATCAAGCGCTGCACCAGCGCAGCGCGCCGGACCCGTTCCCGTCCCAGCTCCTTGGGCACCACCCCGAGGTGCCCGCCCGAGGGGTAGATGTTGGGCGCGTTGCGCAGCCCCATCTTCAGGTAGACGGGAGCGGCGGCCCGGACGATCTCCACGGCCTCGTAGAAGCGCACGAACCCGCCCTGGTCGTCCGGCACCTCCAGGTAGAGGTCGATCGGCAGCCCGGTGGCGGCCCGGATCTCGGCCAGGTGCGGCACGGTGAGGTCGGTGCCCACGTTGACGGTGGTCGCGCCGAGCCGCTCGTACAGGGCCGCGGTCGGGCCGTTCGTGAGCGGCATCAGCACCGACGTCTTCAGGACGAGGTTCGCGGGCAGCGTCCCGTCCGCCTTCAGCTCGCGCAGCACGTCCAGCGTCCCGAGGTCGCCGACGAGCAGGCTGCGGATGCCCAGCGAGCAGGCCCGCAGCGCGTCCGCCAGGCACGCCGCCACCATCGCGTTGCCGCGCGCGGCGGCGCCGACGGCCTGCGTGAGCTTGGCCTGGCCGCCGGTGTCCCAGGCGGCGCGCGGGCCGAGGAACAGGTTCACCTCGATGCCCCGCTCGGCCCCGATCCGCGCCATCCGCGTGATCTCCTCGTCGGTCAGCATCATCACGCCGCTGCCCTGGGAGGTCCTGGCGACGGGCACGCCGAGCCGGTCGGCCTCCGCGACCACCGCCTCCAGCACCTCGGGCCCCTCCACGCTGGGGATCTCGAACCGGTACGGCGCCCCGTCTGGGAACCGCGCCCCGGAGCCGGGAGCGCTCTGCACCACCGGGTGGCCGAGCCGGGACATCAGGGCATGGAGGTCGGCAAGGCTGGTCATCAGGAAGGCTCCTCGAAATAGATCACTTCGGCGCGGCCGAGCGTGGTACGACGGCCGGTGTCGTCCTCGCCCCACAGCTCCAGCTCTGCCCGGTTCCCCTCCGTCGATATCACCCGCCCCCGGCACGTGTGCGCCCGGTCCCGGAAGTCCATGCCGCGGTAGCTCACCTCCAGCACGGCCAGCCGCCCCCGCCCGGCCAGCCATCCGGTGACGAGCCGCCCCAGGTAGGCCGCCTTGAGCAGCCCGTGCACGGCCAGCTCGGGGTGGCCGAGCGAGCGGGCGAAGTCGAGGTCGTAGTGCATCTCGTAGAAGTCGCCCGAGGCGCCGGCGTACTCGACGAGCCTGCGCAGGGTCGTGGTCTCCGTGAGGATCATGTCCTGATCCTCGTGCCGACGTGCCTGACCACCAGCTCGCCGTCCGGCCGGCGGAACTCCGTCTCGAACGTCAGCAGCGCCATCGGCCCCGCCTTCCCGTCCTTCTCCACCACCCCGGTGAAGCGGGGCCGCGAGACCAGCACGTCGCCCTCGCGCAGCGGCGCGTGGTACTCGAACCGGTCCCCGCCGTTCAGCCACCCGGACCCGTACGAGGCCGCGGCGGGCAGCGACGGCGGCTCGTCGAGGAAGCAGGCCGTGAACGTGGGCGGCACGTCCTCGGACGTGTCCCCGATCGCGTGCCGGTAGAACTCCAGGTGGCGCCGCTCGACGACGTCCTCGCGCTCGGGGCCGGTCCAGCCGACCGCCTCCCGCAACTCCTCGATCATGGCTCTCCTTTCCTGACCCGCTCCAGCCAGGCCAGCGACTCGGGGGAGTGGCCGCCGACCCGTTCCTCGATGCCGTCGAGGAACGTCATGTCCCCGTGCCCGGCCAGCTCCTCGTGCACGGCCGCCGGCGAGCCGGACTCGATCACCTGCAGCAGGCGGCGGTGCCGCTCCCAGTCGTCCACCAGGGACTCGTCGGAGGCCCTGGCCTGCCGGTTCATGCCCATGCAAAGCAGCATCTGGAGCTGGATCGAGCGGTAGGCCTCCTCCAGCCGCCGGTGCCCCGACAGCCCGATCACCGAGCTGTGGAACTCGACGGCGTGCTCCAGCACCCCCAGCCAGTCGCCGGCCCGCGCGCAGGCGCCGTGCCGGTCGAGGGCGGCGTGGCAGCGCTGGAGGCGGGCCGGCTCGCGCACCGGGACGCCGAGGTCGACGGCCATCCGCTCCAGCTCCCGGCGCAGCGTGACGATCTCGTAGATGTCGTGCAGCGTGAGCTGGGTGACGAACGCGCCCCTGCGCGGGAGCTGCGTGATCAGCCCCTGCTGCTCCAGCACCCGCATGGCCTCGCGCAGCGGCGGCCGGCTGACGCCCAGCTCCTGGGTGAGCTGGTTCTCCACCACCCGGTCGCCGGGCCGCAGCCTGCCGCTGAGCAGCATGCGCATCAGGGCCTCTGTGGCGAGCTGGACCATGCTTGGGGGTGCCTCGATGCGCATCGCGGTCTCTCTTGTCGAAGGCGATCAGTGTCTGCCGCCATAGTGCCGAAGAACTTCCGGCAGAACCCTTGTCTAGCTCAGTTGTCTTCTGTAGACAATAGACCAACCCCGCCGGAAGTGAGGTTTTCGTAACATATGAGCCCCTTGTCCGGAATTCGAGTCGTCGAGGTCGGCGCCTTCATGGCCGCCCCGTTCGCCACCATGCAGCTCGCCGACCTGGGCGCCACCGTCATCAAGGTCGAGAACCCCGAGGGCGGCGACCAGGTGCGCGCGATCGGCCCGTTCACGGCCGGGCACAGCTCGCCGTTCGCCAGGCTCAACCGCAACAAACGCTCGGTCGCCCTCGACCTGAAGTCCGAGCCCGGCGCCGCCGCCTTCCGCCGCCTCGTCCAGCACGCCGACGTGCTGGTGGAGAACCTGCGCCCCGGCGCCATGCGCAAGCTCGGCCTCGGCTACGACGACCTCAGCCCCCTCAACCCCGGCCTGGTGTACGTCTCCGCCTCCGGCTGGGGCCAGGACGGCCCCCTGGCGAACCTGCCCGGCCTGGACATCATGGCCCAGGCCCGCGGCGGCCTGATGAGCGTCACCGGCATGCCCGGCGGCGACCCGGTCAAGGTCGGCGTGCCGATCGCTGACCTGGTCTGCGGCCTGTACGGAGCCCTCGGCGCCGTCTCCGCCCTCCAGGCCCGCCACGCGACCGGCCAGGGCCAGCACGTGGACGTGTCGCTGCTGGAGTCGGCCGTGTCGTTCGCGATCTGGGAGGCGGGCAAGTACTTCGCCACCGGCGAGGTCGGCGGGCCGCTCGGCTCGGCCCACCAGAGCACGGCGCCGTACCAGGCCATCCGCACCGCGGACGGCTGGTGCACGGTCGGCGCCGTCACCCCCAAGACCTGGCAGGGCCTGTGCGCCGCGCTCGGCCTGCCCGAACTGCTCGCCGACCAGCGGTACGCCGACGCCCACGACCGGCACGGCCTGCGCCACGAGCTGATCCCCGCCATCGAACGCGTCACCACCACGCGCACCACGGCCGACGTCGTGGCCGCGCTCGACGCCCGCGGCGTGCCCTGCGCGCCCATCTCCGACTACTCCCAGGTGTTCAACGACGAGCACCTCGAACAGCGGCGGTTCTTCTGGGATGCCGAGCATCCCGAGATGGGCCCCGTACGCCAGCTCGGCTCGGCCATGCGGTTCTCGGCCACGCCCACCAGGCGCGGCCCCGCGGGACCGCTGCTCGGCGCGGACACCGTCGAGGTGCTGCGCGAGTGCGGCCTGACCGGGCAGGAGATCGACCGGCTGCTCGCCGAAGGCGCCGCGGCCCAATCCCCCACCCCCTTGGAGAGCACATGAGCGACCGACTGACCCCGGGCGTGAGCGCCACGCTCACCTGGGTCGTGGCGGAGCGTCACTGCACCCGCCGCGGCGAGCACGACATCTTCTCCACCCCCAACCTGGTCCACCTGATCGAGGACGCCGCCATCGAGGCCCTGGCCCCCTGCCTGGGCGAGGGGCAGGGCAGCGTCGGCAGCAAGGTGGAGATCGCGCACGTGGCGCCCACGCTCAAGGGCGGCAAGGTGACCGCGACCGCCACGGTGACCGAGGTGGACCGGCGTCGCGTCGCCTTCTCCGTGGTCGCCGAGGACGAGAACGGCAGGGTCGGCGAGGGCACGCACGAGCGGTTCGTCATCGACCTGGACAGGTTCGCCGCCAAGCTGCGGGGACTGGCGTCATGAGGGCGCTGCTGGCCGCCGTGCTGCTCCTCGGGGCGGCGGCCTGCGGGGCGAACGCGGGCACGACAGGGGGCGCGTGGAAGCCGCGCGGCGACGTCCGCATGATCGTGCCGTTCGCCGCCGGCGGCGGCAGCGACCTGGCGGGCCGGGCCGTGGCCGCCGCGCTGGAGAAGGCCCAGCCCGGCCTCACCGTCACCGTGGAGAACCGCGACGGCGGCTCAGGCGCGGTCGGCTACTCGGGCCTGCTCGGCAAGAAGGGCAACGGCAACTACCTGATCGCCACCGAGAACGCCATCCTGTCCCTGCCGCTCAGCGGCCAGGTCTCCTTCACCCGCAAGGACTTCACCCCCGTCGCCAAGCTGGCCGAGGACGGCGGCATCGTCGTGGTCAAGCCGGACTCGCCGTTCAAGAGCTGCACCGACGTGGTGAACGCGGCCAAGGGCGGCCGGGTCAGCGTGGGCATGTCCGGCGCGTACGGCGTCGACAACGTGATCTTCACGATGATCGAGCAGAAGACCGGCGCGAAGTTCCAGCGGGTGCCGTTCGAGTCGGGCGGCGAGCTGGTGCCGGCCGTGCTCGGCGGCCAGATCCAGGCCGCGCTGCTCAACCCCGGCGAGGTGATCGGCCAGCTCAGGTCCGGCGACCTCAAGGGCCTGTGCGTCACCACCGAAAAGCGCTACACCTACCCCGAGTTCTCCGCGCTGGCCACGGCCAAGGAGCAGGGCATCGACGTCTCGTACGTGCAGTTCAGGGGGATCCTCGCGGCCGGCGGGCTGGACGAGCGCGAGCGCGCCTACTGGGAGAGCGCCGCCAGGGGCGTGACCAGGACCCCCGAGTTCCAGAAGTGGCTCAAGGACAACTACCTGCAGCAGGCCGAGCTGTACGGCGACGACTTCGGCACGTACCTCGAACAGCTCGACACCGCGCTCGCGCCGGTGCTGAAGAAGCCGTCATGAGAGGGCTGATCCGGGGCGAGGGCGCCGTCTGGGCGCTGCTCGTCTGCCTGTCGGTCGCCATGGCGGGCGCCTCGTTCGGCTACGGCGTCACCAAGGACGGCGGCGAGATCGGCCCGGGCTTCCTGCCGCTGGTCAGCGGCGTCGCGCTGGCGCTGCTGTCGGCCGCCTGCCTGCTCCAGTCGGTACGCAGGCAGGCCGCCGAGCGGGAGGAGGCGGACCCGGGGCGCGTCAGGACGTTGTGGACCGTGTTCGGCCTGCTGCTGGTCGCGCTGCTGCTGGTGCCGCTGACCGGGTTCCTGGTGGCGTTCGGGCTGCTGGTGTTCGCCGTCTCCGCGTTCGTGGAGAAGCAGCCGCTCGTCCCGGCCGCCGGGATCGCGGCCGCCGCCACGCTGGTGATCTACGCGGTGTTCGTGCTGTTCCTGGCCGTGCCGCTGCCCGGCGGGCTGCTCGGGATCGGAGGCGACGGCTGATGCTGGACAACCTGATCATGGGCTTCGGCGCCGCCCTCACCCCCGCGAACCTGCTGTGGTGCTTCGTCGGCGTGCTCGCCGGCACCGTCATCGGCCTGCTGCCGGGACTCGGCTCGACGACCGGCGTGGCCGTGCTGCTGCCGCTGACGCTCTCGTTCGAGCCGCTGACCGCGCTCATCATGCTCGCCGGCATCTACTACGGCGCCCAGTACGGCGGCACCATCACCTCCGTGCTGATCTCCACGCCCGGCGAGGCGGCCAGCGTGGTGACCGCGATCGACGGCTACCAGATGGCCCGCAAGGGCCGCGCGGGGGCGGCGCTGTCGATCGCCGCCATCGGCTCGTTCGCCGCCGCCATCGTCTCGCTGGTGCTGCTGGTGGCCATGGCGCCGCCGTTCGCCGAGCTGGCGCTCGGCTTCGGGCCGCCGGAGAACCTCGCCGTCATGGTCCTCGGCCTGGCCACCATCGTCAGCTTCTCCTCGGCCGGCGGCCGGCTGCGCGGCCTGGCCATGGCCGTGCTCGGCATCCTGCTGGCCACCGTCGGCGTGGACGCGGCCACCGGCCTGCCCCGCTACACCTTCGGCGACGTGGATCTGCTGTCCGGGCTGCCGTTCGTGCAGGTGATGATCGGGCTGTTCGCGGTGGGGGAGGTGCTCTTCCAGATCCGGCAGGGCGCCGCCGCGCCCATCAGGGCCCGCTTCAAGGACCTGATGATCACCAAGGCGGAGCTGTCCCGCTCCACGGGGGCGATCGCCCGGGGCAGCGTGATCGGTTACCTGCTCGGCTGCCTGCCCGGGGCCGGGTCCACGCTGGCCTCGTTCCTGGCGTACGGGGTGGAGAAGCGGGTCTCGCGCAACCGGCACGAGTTCGGGCAGGGCGCGATCGAGGGGGTGGCCGCGCCGGAGAGCGCCAACAACGCAGCCGCGAACGCCAACTTCGTGCCCACCCTGGCCCTGGGCATCCCGGGCGGCGCGACCACGGCCGTGCTGCTGGGGGCGTTCATGATGTACGGCATCCAGCCGGGGCCGCTGCTCTTCGAGGAGCAGCCGGAGCTGGTGTGGGGGCTGCTGGCCTCGTTCTTCCTCGGCAACGTCATGCTGCTGGTGCTGAACCTGCCGCTGGCGCCGATGTTCGCGCAGCTCCTGCGGATCCCGTACGGGTACATGTATCCGCTGATCCTGGTGACCAGCTTCGTGGGGGCGTACTCGATCGACAACAACATGTTCAGCGTCTGGGTGGTGTTCGTCTTCGGCCTCGTCGGATATTTCATGAAGAAGTTCGACCTGCCGATGGCGCCGCTCGTGCTCGGGCTCGTCGTCGGAGCGCTGTTCGAGAAGGCGCTCGTCCAGACCTCGGCCATGGGCGGCGGCGACCTGACGATCATCCTCACCCGGCCGATCGCCCTGGTCGTGTTCCTGCTGGCCGCCCTGCTGCTGGCCGGGCCGACCCTGCTCAAGCTCATTCCTCGTAGGCAGAAGGAGACCGTGTGAGCGAGCTACTCGTCACCGCGGACGGGCCCGTGCTGCGGGTGGTGTTCAACCGGCCCGCCCAGCACAACGCGCTGACTTGGGCCATGTGGGACGGCCTGTACGACGCCTGCGAACGCGCCGACGCCGACCCGTCGATCAAGCTGCTCGTGCTGTCGGGCGCCGGCGGCAGGGCCTTCGTGGCCGGCACCGACATCGCCCAGTTCACCTCGTTCACCGACGGGGACGACGGCATCGCCTACGAGCGCAAGGTCCAGCGGATCATCGACCGGCTGGAGCGGGTCAAGGCGCCCACCATGGCCGTCGTCGAGGGCTACTGCGTGGGCGGCGGCCTCGTCGTGGCCGCAGCCTGCGACCTGCGGCTGGCCGTGCCCGGCTCGCGGTTCGGCGCCCCGATCGCCAGGACGCTCGGCAACTGCCTGTCCATGAACACCTACTCCCTCCTCGTCCACCACCTCGGCCCGGCCAGGACCCTGGACATGCTGCTGCGGGCCCGGATGTTCACCGGGGAGGAGGCGCACGCGGCCGGCTTCGTGGCCGAGCTGTGCGAGCCGGACGCGCTGGCCGCCCGGCAGGCGGAGGTGGAGGAGCGGCTGCTGTCCCACGCGCCCCTGTCGATGTGGGCGGCCAAGGAGGCGGTGCGGCGGCTGCGCGTGGCGAACCTGCCGGACGGCGACGACCTCGTCGCCACGGTCTTCGGCAGCGCCGACTTCCACGCCGCGGTCCCCGCCTTCCTCTCCAAGGAGGAGGTGACCTGGCAGGGGCTCTAAGATCGGGGGCATGGAGCTCGCCCCCGGTGTCCACGTCGCCGTCACCGACCGCCACGGCGGCGTCAGCGCCCCGCCCTACGGCTCGCGCAACCTCGGCGGCCTGGTCGGCGACGACCCGGCGAACGTGCGCGCCAACCGCGACGGGGTCAGGGACGAGCTGGGCGTGCGGGCCGTGGTGTTCATGCGGCAGGTGCACAGCGCCGACGTCGCGTACGTGAGCGAGCCGTTCGGCGACGACCCGCCGCCGCTCGACGGCGTGTTCACCACCGAGCCCGGCCTGGCGCTGGCCTCGCTGGGCGCCGACTGCCCCGCGGTGCTGGTGGCCGACCCGGTGGCCCGCATGGTGGGCGCGGCGCACTCCGGCCGCCCCGGCACCGAGGCGGGCATCGCCACGGCCCTGGTCGAGGCCATGGCCGCCAAGGGCGCCGAGCCGGGCAGGATGGTCGCGCTGATCGGCCCCGGCGCGTGCGGCCGCTGCTACGAGGTGCCCGCCGGCCTGCGCGAGCAGGTCGCGTCCAGGGTTCCGGAGACGTGGTCCACCACGTCATGGCAGACCCCGGCGCTCGACCTGCGCGCTGGGATCGAGGCCCAGCTCCGGGCAGCGGGCCTGGCCGACGTGCGCCACGACGCGCGCTGCACGATCGAGGCGCAGGAGCTCTACTCCCATCGCAGGGAGCAGCCCGGCGGCCGGTTCGCCGGGCTGATCTGGCTGGCCTAGCCCTTGCGCGGCGCGTTGTAGATGCCGTTGACGATGAGGACCCCGAGCCAGATGAAGAACCCCGCTCCCGCGCCATCGTCGACCAGGACGAAGAGCACGGTGGAGAGCGTCGCCAGAGCCAGCGAGACGATCGCCAGGGCGAGCCGCTGACCTTCCGACGGGCCGGGCCTGGTCACCTGGCCCCCCTTGGGGGCGGCCTGGGCCAGCCGCTCGTCCACCCGCCGGTCGATCTCCTGCCCCATCTTGTCGAGGAACGACTCCACGACCGCGTCCTCGAACTCGGGCCCCAGATCGCGCCGCGCGGACACGGCCGCCTTTAACTCATCCCCTGTACTCATATGTCGAGATATAACGGGATGCGACGTCAGCGGGCAAGGATGTCGTCAAGGTTGTAACTAACCGGACGCTCCAACTGCTCATAAGTGCACGATTCGGGCGTACGGTCGGGCCGCCACCGCCGGAACTGCGCCGTGTGCCGGAACCGGTCGCCCTCCATCTGGTCGTAGGCCACCTCGATCACCAGCTCGGGCCGCAGCGGGATGAACGACAGGTCCTTCTTGGCGTTCCACCGCGACACCGCCCCCGGCACCCGCTGCCCGCCCGTCGCGGGCCCGGCGGCCGGCTGGCCGAGATTGGCCTGCGCCTGCTCCGCCCAGTGGCCCCAGGGGTGCTCGCTCAGCTCCGCCAGGTACGGCTTGATCTCCTCGACCAGCTCGGCCCTGCGCTTCATCGGGAACGAGGCCGCCACGCCCACATGGTGCAGCCGCCCGTCGTCGCCGTACAGGCCGAGCAGCAGCGACCCCACGATCGGCCCGGTCTTGTGCTCGCGGTAGCCGCAGATCACCACGTCGGCGGTGCGCTCGTGCTTGACCTTGAACATCGTGCGCTTGTCCGGAACGTACGGCTGGTCGCCCGGCTTGACGATGATGCCGTCGAGCCCGGCCCCCTCGAACGTCTCGAACCATTCGAGCGCCTGCTCGTAGTCGGTCGTGACGGGCGTCAGCCGCACGGAGCCGGCCTTCTCGCCGAACAGGCCCTCCAGCCGCGCCCGCCGCTCGGAGAACGGCGTCTCCATCAGCGACTCGTCGCCCAGCGCCAGCAGGTCGAACGCGATGAACTGGGCCGGCGTGCGCTCCGACAACATCGTCACCCGCGACTTGGCCGGATGGATGCGCTGCTGCAGGGCGTCGAAGTCGAGCTGCGTGCCCACCGGCAGCACGATCTCGCCGTCCATCACCACCTTGTCCGGCAGCTCGGCCCTGACCGCCTCGACCAGCTCGGGGAAGTAGCGGGTGAACGGCCGCTCGTTGCGGCTGCCCAGGTAGACCTCGTCGCCGTCGCGGAAGATGATGCAGCGGAACCCGTCCCACTTCGGCTCGTAGAGCAGGGTGCCGTCCTGCTTGGGCATCGCCTTGACCGGCTTGGCCAGCATCGGCGCCACCGGCGGCCGCACCGGCAGGTTGGGCACCGGCTCCGGCTCCTCGGCCACCTCCGGTGCGGTCGGCTCGTCGGTCATGTCTGTGCTCCCTCTTCCCCGTGGGTGGCCCTGGTGTACTTGCAGAAGAGGACGCCATCCTCCTCCAGCACCTGGCTGAGATCCAGTGTGACCTGTGCGGGCTCGCCGTTCTGGATGCGCGCCGCACCGCCGCCGACCAGCAGCGGGCTGATCGACAGGCACAGCTCGTCGACGAGGTCGCAGGCCGAGAGCTGGGCGTTGATCCGGGGGCCGCCCTCGCACAGCACCCTGGTCAGGCCGCGCCGGTGCAGCTCGGCCACGGCCTGCCGCATGTCGACGCTCTCCTCGCCGGCCACGATCAGGTCGGCGAGCTTGGCCGCCTCCTTGCGCCGCTCGTGCGGCGCGGCCTCGCAGGTGATCACGATCGTCCTGCTGGGGGCGTCGCAGAACAGGTCGCCGTCGAGGTCGAGCGCGAGGCTGCGGGTGATCACGGCGATGGGCGGCACCTCAGGGCGCCCCTCCCTGATCTCCGCCCACCAGTCGCGCGGCGGGACGGGGCCGTACCCCTCCTTGCGCACGGTCGCGGCGCCCGCGACGACGACGTCGGCCAGCCCGCGCAGGGTCTGGAAGATGCGCTTGTCGCCCTTGCTCGACAGCGGGCCCGAGCGCCCCTTCAGCCAGGCGGCGCCGTCGGCGCTGGCGACCATGTTGAGCCGCAGCCATGGCCGGTCCACGGGGTAGGCGTAGGCCTGCACGATGTCCGGGTTGTCCTGTATGTCGGGATAGATGCGCCGCACCCCTCTACCTTGGCACACGCCACCGACATTCGATCGGCCAGGGGTTTTGCGGACGGATACCGCTTTTTCCGGATCGGCGGACGTACCGGCGATTCTCCGCTTAACGTGACGATAGGGAAGGGGATCGAGGGGAGACGCGCCGTGGGCCTGCTCACCGCCGTGGCATGGACGGTCGCCGCGCTCGCCGGCGTTTACCTGCTCTCCCTGTGGCTGGCCGGCGGCGGCCTGCGCCGCGCCAAGGTCACCCGCTTCCCCGCCGCTCTCGTCTTCGCCCACCCGGCACTGGCCGTGTCGGCGCTGGCCTGCTACGCGGCCGGGCTCGCCACGGGCAGCCGCGCGCTCGCCTGGGCCGCCTTCGCCGGCCTGGCGGCGGCCGCCCTGCTCGGCTTCGCGATGTTCACCCGCTGGCTCGGCGCCGGTCGCCACCAGCCGGCCGGCCGCCGCTTCCCCGTCCTCGCCGTGACGCTGCACGGCCTGGCCGGGGTGACGGCGTTCACGCTGGTCTTCCTCACGGCCAGCGCCGCCCGCGTCTTCTGAGCCGCCCCTACGGCTTCGCGGCCCCTGGTTCGGCGGCCCTGGGGACGGCGCAGCTCCTACGGCTTCGCGCCCCTGGGCCGGCGCAGCACCTGCAGCGAGCGCGCCGTGACGGCCACCAGGTCGCCCGCCTGCCACCCGTCGTCCGCGAACCCCTCCTCCACCACGTCATGGGTGGTGTCGAGCACGGGCAGCCAGCGCGTGCCGAACTCCTCGCCCGGCAGCGTGAACGGCAGGCTCTCGTGGTGAGCGTTGATCAGCAGCAGGAACGAGTCGTCCGCGATCCGCTCGCCGCGCGGCCCCATCTCCGTGATCGCCTCGCCGTTCAGGTAGACCATCAGCGACTTGGCGTAGCTGATGTGCCAGTCGCCGGCCGTCATCTCCCGCCCGCCGGGCGTCAGCCAGACCAGGTCGCGGGCCCCGTTGTCGGGATGGCGGCCGTGGAAGAAGCGCCGCCGCTGGAAGACGGGGTGCTCGCGGCGCAGCTTGGCCAGCGCCCGCACGAACTCCAGCAGCTCCGACTCGGCGTTCACCAGCGACCAGTCGACCCAGGCCAGCTCGTTGTCCTGGCAGTAGGCGTTGTTGTTGCCGCGCTGCGTGCGCCCGATCTCGTCGCCGTGGGAGAGCATCGGCACGCCCTGCGACAGGAACAGCGTGGCCAGGAAGTTGCGGCGCTGGCGGCGGCGGAGCGTGACGATCTGCGGGTCCTCGACCGGGCCCTCCGCGCCGCAGTTCCAGGAGCGGTTGTCGTTGGTGCCGTCGCGGTTGTCCTCGCCGTTGGCCTCGTTGTGCTTGTGGTCGTAGGAGACCAGGTCCGTCAGCGTGAAACCGTCGTGGCAGGTGACGAAGTTGATCGAGGCGACGGGGCGGCGGCCGGAGGACTCGTACAGGTCGGCGGAGCCGGTCAGGCGGGAGGCGAACTCCGGCAGCGCGGAGTGGGTGCCCCGCCAGAAGTCGCGGACGATGTCGCGGTACTTGCCGTTCCACTCCGTCCACAACGGCGGGAAGTTGCCCACCTGGTAGCCGCCCGGGCCGACGTCCCACGGCTCGGCGATCAGCTTGACCTGCGAGATCACCGGATCCTGCTGGATCAGGTCGAAGAACGCGCTCAGCCGGTCGACGTCGTGCAGCTCCCTGGCCAGCGCCGAGGCCAGGTCGAAGCGGAACCCGTCGACGTGCATCTCCAGCACCCAGTAACGCAGCGAGTCCATGATGAGCTGCAGGGCGTGCGGCGAGCGCACGTTGAGGGAGTTGCCGCACCCGGTGTAGTCGAGGTAGTAGCGCCGGTCGCCGTCGTGCAGCCGGTAGTAGGCGGTGTTGTCGATCCCCCTGAACCCCAGCGTGGGCCCCATGTGGTCGCCCTCGGCCGTGTGGTTGTAGACCACGTCCAGGATGACCTCGATGCCCGCCTCGTGCAGCGCCCGCACCATGGCCTTGAACTCCAGCACCTGCTGCCCCCTGGTGCCGGCGCTGGAGTAGCGCCCGTGCGGGGCCAGGTAGGCCATGGTGTTGTAGCCCCAGTAGTTCGTCAGCCCGCGCGCCACCAGGAAGTGCTCGGGGATGTAGTGGTGCACCGGCATCAGCTCGACCGCCGTCACCCCGAGCGACAGCAGGTGCTCGATGATCGCCGGATGCCCCACCCCGGCGTAGGTGCCCCGCAGGTCTGGCGGCACGTCGGGGTGGCGCATGGTGAGCCCGCGCACGTGCGCCTCGTAGATCACGGTCTCGTGGTACGGGATGCGCGGCGACCGGTCGTTGCCCCACTCGAAGAACGGGTTGATCACCACGTTCTTCGGCATGTACGGCGCGCTGTCCTCGGTGTTGCGCCTGGTGGGGTCGGTGAAGTAGTAGGGGAACAGCGCCTGGTTCCACTCCAGGTCGCCGTCGATCGCCTTGGCGTACGGGTCGAGCAGCAGCTTGGCCGGGTTGCACCGGTGACCCTGCGACGGCTCGTACGGCCCGTCGATCCGGTAGCCGTACCGCTGCCCCGGCTGGATGCCCGGCAGGTAGCCATGCCAGACGAACCCGTCGACCTCGGGCAGGTCGACGCGTTCCTCGGAGCCGTCATCGTGGAAAAGGCACAGCTCGACCCGCTCGGCGACCTCGGAGAACACCGCAAAGCTGGTGCCAACGCCATCCCAGGTGCCGCCGAGTGGATAGGGCTCGCCCGGCCAGACCTCGCGCATGTGACCCGATTGTCGCACGCGAAAGCGGTCTTGGTCTTCCAATGACCAGATCGCCGCTTCCGCGCGCGGGAGGGGGCTAGAGAAGCTCGGCCTTGAGGCTGATCGTCGTGCCGGCCAGGGCCTTGCTCACCGGGCAGTTGGCCTTGGCCGTCTCGGCCGCCTCCTGGAACTGCTCGGCCGTGATGTTCGGGACGTGCCCCTTGACCGTGAGCACGATGCCCGTGATGCCCTCGCCCGGCTGGAACGTCACGTCGGCGCTGGTCTGCAGCGACTCGGGCGGCGTGCCGGCGCCGGCGAGGCCGTGCGAGAGCGCCATCGAGAAGCACGAGGAGTGGGCTGCGGCGATGAGCTCCTCGGGGGAGGTCTTGCCGTTGGCCGACTCGGCCCTGGACGGCCAGGAGACCTCGAACGTGCCGACACCAGAGGTGTCGAGCGAGACGGTGCCCGAGCCGTCGAGCAGGGCGCCCTTCCACTGGGTAGTGGCGGTGCGGGTGGTGGCCATGGCGAATGCTCCCTCCGTTGTTACCTTTCGACCTTATCGTGGCGCGAAAGAGTCTTGCCCGCCGGTCATCCGGCTCTACATTTGGTGCGAATAGTGACATGCTCGGGTCGCGGCGCACCCGCCGCCTTGGTCCGGAACAAACGGGAGTGTGGTGCCAGTGGAGGCACCGTACGACGACCGCCTGCTGCACCAGCGGGTGGTCGGCGGCGATGAGTCCGCGCTGGGGGAGGTCTACGATCGGCTCTCTTCGCTGATCTTCGGTCTCGCCCTGCGGGTCACCAGGGACCGGGTGATCGCCGAGGACATCACGCAGGAGGTCTTCCTGGTCTTCTGGGAGCGTCCGCTGGCCTTCGACCCGGAACGCGGCACGCTGCGCGCGTGGCTGGCCACGATAGCCCACCGGCGCGCGGTCGATCACGTGCGGGCCGAGGAACGCAGGCGGGTGTCGGCGCTCGGGCCCAGGCTGTTCGAACGGGAGCCCGTCAGGCTCGAGGACACCGTGCTGGCCGCCGACGAGGCCCAGCGGGTACGCCGGGCGGTGACGTCCCTGCCCGACGGCTTACGCGAGGCGGTGGAGCTCGCCTATTTCGGCGGCAGGACCTACCGGCAGGTCGGCGAGGAGCTCGGCGTGCCGGAGGGAACGGCCAAATCGCGCATCCGGCTGGCGCTGCGGCGCCTGGCGGACGCGCTGGCAGAGGAAGAAGTCTGATGGACGCCCGGCCGCCGCACACGGTCAGGGGAAGAAGTGTGATGGACGCCCGGCCGCCGCACACGGCCGAGGCGCACCCGCATACTCAGGAAGAGGTGTGATGGACCCCGTCGAGCGTCTTTACCTCGACGCGCTGATGGAGGACCCCGAGGTGCCGGCCCGCTCGCTGCGGCCCCAGCTCCTCGCCGGGGCCCGGGCCAGGCGCCGGCCGGCGGCACCCACCGCCGCCTGGGCGGAGCCGTACGCCGGCCGGGTGGCGGCCATGGACGCGCTGCTGGCCTCGGCGGTGGACGACGACTGGTCGCGGATCATCGTCGAGGGCTGGACGCTCCAGGAGCTCGTCGCCCACCTGGCCGCCAAGGACGGCCTGCTGGCCGCCTCCGTCGGCGCTCCCGTGCTGGGCCCGCCGATCGGTGCCGCGGACTCGACGTCGCGCACGCATGACGTCCAGGCGTACGAGCGGGCCCGCAGCCCCGAGCAGACGCGCAGGGACTGGCGCGCGCAGGCGGACGCCCTCTGCCGCCACCTGGCGGACCTGCCCCCCACGACCCCGGCCACGCTCGACGGCCTGGACGCGCCCGTCAACGACCACATCCTGGCCAGGTGCCTGGAGACGTGGATCCACACCTCCGACGCGGCCGAGACGGCGCGGATCCGCCTGCCCGACCCGATCGCGGAGCACATCCACCCCACCGCCGACCTGTGCGCCCGCCTGCTGCCCTTCACGATGCTCTTCGGCGGCGTGGACGGCGCGGGCCGCACCCTGCACCTCACGCTGACCGGCGAGGGCGGGGGAGAGTGGCGGGTCGCGCTGGGCGTGGAGGACGCCGGGCCGGGCGAGCCCGACGCGCACATCACGGCGGACGTGAAGAAATTCTGTTTCCTGCTCGGCGGAAGGGGCGATCCCGCCGATTTCCCCGCAGACCTGGAGGGCGATCTCGCCCTCGCCAGGGACGTGCTGGCCACCGCCCCCGCGCTCTCGACCCCGTAACCCGCAGAAGGGATCGATTCCCGCGCGGACACGAGCCGGTCAGGGACGACCCCTGCCGTGACCGCCCGGCCGGGTCGCGGCATTCGCCGCGTGATTTCGGGGGAGGAATCAGACTCTGCGCATGACGAGAAGGGGGTCCTCGTGGCGGGTGATGTGACGGGTCTGGCGGGGTTTCTGTACGAGTTCGGGCTGCTCAAGCGCTACAAGCGAACCGGCTGGCTGGTCGCGGGCGTACGCGATCCTGAGAGCATCGCCGAGCACTCCTTCCGCGCGGCGGTGATCGCCGCCGTGATCGCCGGGCTGGAGGGCGGCAACCCGGAGCGGGCCGCGTTCATGAGCCTCTTCCACGACACGCAGGAGACCCGCATCACCGACATCCCGTACATCGGCAAGCGCTACCTCACGGCCGCCTCCAACGAGGACGTCACCGCCGACCAGGTCCGCGGCCTGCCGGCGGAGGTGGCCTCCCTCGTCGGCGACGCCGTGGCCGAGTACGAGGAGAAGGCCACCCTCGAAGCCGTCTGCGCCCGCGACGCCGACAAGCTGGAATGCCTCATCCAGGCCGTCGAGTACCGCGAGCAGGGCCACCAGAACGTCCAGGGGTGGATCGACAGCTCGCTGGCCCTGATCACCACCGAGACGGGCAAGCGCCTGGCGGAGGAGGCCCTGAGCACGGGGACGCTCGACTGGGTGACCCGCGTGCTCAACGGCGACTGAACCTTCCGGGGGAGGGGGCCCGGGCGGCGGTGACGACGGCTCAGGCTTCGGCGGCGACCGAGCCCGCGCGGGGGCGTCAGGCTTCGGCGGCGGGCCGGGTGACCAGCTCCCTGGCGTACTCGTCGTCGCTCTCGGCCAGCACCCGCGAGACCCCCTGCGCGGCCCGGTCGTCCCCGCGGTCGGCCAGGCCGCGCGTGGCCTCGGCCACCGTACGCAGGTCGGAGTCGGACAGCCGGGCGGCCAGGGCCTCCCTGATCCGCGGCGTGTCGGCGGCCAGCCCGGCGAGCCCGGAGGTGGCCCAGTCGCGGATCTCCGAGTCCTCGTCCTCGGTCATGGAGATCAGCAGCGCCAGCCCCTCCTCGTGGTCCGGCGGCAGCACGTCGGCCAGCGCGATCGGGTCCGTCATCGTGCGCTTGTGCCCGGGACGCCGGAGCACGTCCAGCACGGACGGCAGCGCCCGCGGGTCTCCCTGGTGCCCGAGCCCGGCCAGCACCGAGCGCAGGACCTGCGGGTTGCCCTCCGTGGTGACCATCTTCTGCAGCAGCGGCAGGGTCCGCTCCAGGTACGGCTTCTCCCCGTCGGCGAACCCGAACTGCGCGATCGCGTCCACGCCGAACTCCCGCTCCCTGGCGTCCTCGCTCACGCACAGCCTGGCCAGCGCCTCGTACGTCTCCTCGTCGGCCCGCCTGCCCAGCGAGTCGGCCACGATCCACCAGGTCTCGGCGTCCTCGTCGACGTCGCGGTGCGCCAGGGCCCTGGCCACCAGCTGCTCGACCGGCGTGTAGACGCCCGCCGCGTCCTCCAGCAGGGTCGCGACGGCGGCGTGGCCGCGCTGGGCCTGCACCTGCTCGCTCTCCTCGCCGTCGGGGGAGCGGCCGGCCACGGTGATCAGCTCGGTGCCGTCCTTGGCGTACTGGCGGGCCACGACGTACTCCCAGCCCTCCTGCTCGATCTGCTCCAGCAGGGCGGTCTCCAGGTGCACGCCCGCCCAGCCGAGCGCGACCTCGAGCGCCGTGTCGCCGTCGCCGTCGTACTTCTCGTGGTCGGCGCCCGCCTCCAGCAGCACCTGCACCACGCCGGGGGCGCCGCGGCTGGCGGCGAGCGTGAGCGGGGTGTCGCCGACCTCGTTGGTGGCGTTCACGTCGGCGCCCGCCTCGATGAGCAGCCTGGCGGCGTCGGCGTGGCCGTTGGCGGAGGCCCACAGCAGGGCCGTCCAGCCGCCGTCCTCGCGGGCGTTGACGTCCGCGCCGGCGGACAGCAGCGCCGTGACCACCTCGGTGCGGTCGCGGGACGCCGCGGCGCACAGGGCGAGCCCGCCCTCCGACCCGCCTTCTTCCGGTCCCTCGCTGGGCGTGTTGGGGTCGAGCCCGCCGGCGAGCAGCTTGCCCACGGTCTCGATGTCTCCGATCAACGCCGCGCGGTAGAGCTGTTCTGCATGCATGACAAGGGACCCTAGCCTGGTCCGGCCGCGCCCCGGACCAAGGCCGGGGCCCCGTGTCATGGCGTGGTACGCGCCCCACTGGCGGACCGGTTCAGATTTCAACCCGAATGTGCATGTTTCGATGGATGGCTGGATTCCTCCGCAAGGAGGAGCTTCAGCGGGGCGCAAACGCGATATGTTGCGAGTATGACTGAACCCGGTGAGGTCCGCGCGTCGGACGCCGAGCGCGAGGCCGTCGTCGAGCAGCTCCGTGTCGCGTCCGTCGAGGGCCGGCTGACGCTCGCCGAGCTGACCGACCGCACTGAGGCCGCGTACACCGCGACCACCCAGGCCGAGCTGGCCATGCTGACCCAGGACCTGCCCGCCGCGGGCGGCTACGCCCCCGTAGCCGCCCCGGCCCCGGAGCGCAAGAAGCGGCGGTGGTTCGTCGGCGTCATGGGCGACTCCAAGCGCCGCGGCACCTGGCGCATCGACCAGGAGCTGGGCGCCGTCGCCGTGATGGGCGACGTGCTGCTCGACCTGCGCGAGGCGGAGGTGCGTACGGACCGCGTGGAGATCCTGGCCGTCTCCGTGATGGGCGACGTCAAGATCATCGTGCCCGACGGCGTGTACGTGGACCTCGACGGCATGGCGATCATGGGCGACAAGAAGGTGAACGTCATGCAGGCGCCGCCCGGCATGAACGTGCCCGTGGTGCGCGTGCAGGCGTACGCCGTGATGGGCGACGTCAAGGTGATCGGCGACTCGCAGGTGCCGCCGCTCCAGCGCGGCTTCGCGGCCTGGCGCGAGCACTGGCGGCGGCTGCACGGCGAGGACTGGCGCGAGATCGGCCGCCAGGTCCGCGCCGAGGGCCGCGAGATCCGCCGCCAGCTCCGCGAGGACCGCCGCCACCTCGGCTACTGACCCGCCACCCGCCACCGCGGTCCCGATGAAGGCCGTGGGGCGGGCGTTCAGCCGGCCAGGGTGACCGGCTCGCGCCGGGCGGCCTCGTAACGTTCCATCAGCACGTCCACCAGCTCGGGCGCCGGCCCCAGCACGTCGGCCACCACCGACGCGCCCGCGGCCAGCGAGTCGCGCCGCACCTTGTCGGCGAAGTAGCCGGGAGCCAGCAGGTACGGCGCCACGACCACCCGCGGCGCCCCCGCCCGGACGAGCGAGGCGGCCGCCTCGGCCGGCGTCGGCGAGGCGGCGGAGGCGTACGCGGGGGTGACGGTCCACCAGCCGGACCGCCGCCACACCCGCGCCATCTCCGCGATCACCGCGTTCGCCCGCGCGTCGCTCGACCCGGCCGAGACCAGCACCACCGCGGTGTCCGGGTCGCCCGCCGGCACGCCCGCCTCGCCCAGCCGCCGCTCCAGCGCGGTCAGCAACAGCGGATGCGGGCCCAGCGTGTGCCCGTAGCGGACGCGCAGCCGCGGCTCGCGCGCCCGCGCCTCGTTCAGCGCCGCCGGCAGGTCCACCCGGCTGTGGTACGCCTCGGTGAGCAGCAGCGGCAGCACCACGGCCTCACGCAGGCCGGCCAGGGCCTGCCCGAGGGTCGGGGCGCTGTGGTCCAGGTACGCCACCCGCACGTCGAGCGGTACCCGGCCGAGCAACGCGGCCACGGTGGCGGCGGCTCGCGGGTCACGGGACCCGTGCGCCACCGCCACCAGTGGCACGCGGCCGGGGGCCGTCCCGCCTGCCAACGGGACGGATCCCCCGCTGGGGATCACAGGTGAATGCCGCATTCGACCTTCCCCAGGCCCGCCCAGCGTCCGCTGCGCGGATCCTCACCCTCGGCGACCTGCCGCGTGCACGGCGCGCAGCCGATCGAGGGGTAGTTGTCGTAGTGCAACGGGTTGATCAGCACCCCGTTGTCGGCGATGTAGTTGTCGACGTCCTCCTGAGTCCAGGCGGCGATGGGGTTGACCTTCACCATCTGCCGCTTGGCGTCCCACTCCACGACCTTGGTGTCCGTCCTGCTGGACGACTCGTCGCGGCGGATGCCGGAGATCCACGCCAGGTACGGCTCCAGCGCCCGGTTCAGCGGCTCCACCTTGCGTAGGTAGCAGCACAGGTCGGGATTGCGGCCGAACAGGCGCGGCCCGAGGTCGCGGTCCTGCTCCGCCACCGTCCGCGAGGGCTTGATGTCGATCACGTTGACGTCATAGACCTGCCGCACGGCGTCCCGCGTGCCGATGGTCTCGGCGAAGTGGTAGCCGGTGTCGATGAACAACACGTCCACGCCGGGCTTGACCCGGCTGACCAGGTCGATGAGCAGGGCGTCGCTCATCGAGGAGGTCAGGCACAGCCGGTCGCCGAACGTGGCCGCCGCCCAGCGGATGATCTCGCGCGCGGGGGCGTCCTCCAGGAACTTGGCGGCGGACTCGACGATGTCCTGGAGGTCGAGCGTGCCGCGCTGCTGTCTCAGACCGACCTCTATGTCCACCAGCGTCATATCTTCACTCCGATTCCAAGGAATTTCAGCTTGAAGGCACGAGCGCAGGCGCGGCAGTACCAGCCGCCATCACCCTCGTAGGGTTCGAGATCCTCTTCGCCGCAGTAGGGGCAGTGGAAGGGAACCGCTCGTGTGGTCATTTCAGGTCGGCCTCGTCTGCTCGCTGGACCCAGTCGGCGAACGACTCGCCTTCCTTCTTCTGGCTGTCGTAGTTGGACACGACGCGCGCCACGTAGTCGGGCAGCGCCTTGGCGGTGGTCTTGAGGCCCCGCACCTTCCTGCCGAACCCGGCGTTCACGCCGAGCGAGCCACCGAGGTGGATCTGGAAGCCCTCGACCTGGTCGCCGTTCTCGTCCACGACGAGCTGGCCCTTCAGGCCGATGTCGGCGACCTGGATGCGGGCGCAGGAGTTGGGGCAGCCGTTCAGGTTGATCGTCAGCGGCTCGTCGAAGTCGGGCAGCCGCCGCTCCAGCTCCTCGATCAGGTCCATGGCCGTGGCCTTGGTCTCGACGATGGCGAGCTTGCAGTACTCGATGCCGGTGCAGGCCATCGTCTGGCGGCGGAACGTGGAGGGCTTGACCTGGAGGTCGTTGGCCTCCAGCTCGGCCACGATCGAGTCGACCCGGTCGGGCGCGATGTCGAGGACGACCATCTTCTGCTCGACCGTGGTGCGGACCCGGCCGGAGCCGTGCCGCTCGGCGATGTCGGCGATCAAATGCAGCGTGTCGCCGTCGACCCGGCCCACCTTGGGCGCGAAGCCGACGTAGAAGTTGCCGTCCTTCTGCGGGAAGACGCCCACGTGGTCGCGCCGGTTGCTGCGCGGCTGCTCGGGGGCGGGCCCGTCGGGCAGCTTCTCCTTGAGGTACTCGGTCTCCAGGATGTCCCTGAACTTCTCCGGCCCCCAGTCGTTGACCAGGAACTTGATGCGCGCCCGGTGCCGCAGCCGCCGGTAGCCGTAGTCGCGGAAGATCCCCACGACGCCCTCGTGCACGTCGGCCGCCTTCTCGGGGCTGACGAACACGCCCAGCCGCTTGCCCAGCATCGGGTTGGTCGACAGGCCGCCGCCCACCCACAGGTCGTAGCCGGCCTCGCCGTGCTCGTTGACCACGCCCACGAACGCCACGTCGTTGATCTCGTGCACCGTGCAGTGCGCCGGGCAGCCGCTGAGCGCCGTCTTGAACTTGCGCGGCAGGTTCGAGTAGGCGGGGTTGCCGACGACCCGGTCGTAGATCTCGCTGACCTGCGGGCTGGCGTCGAGCACCTCGTCCACGTCGATCCCGGCCAGCGGACACCCCATGATCACCCGCGGGGTGTCGCCGCACGCCTCGGTGGTCGACAGCCCCACGGCCTCCAGCCGCTCCCAGATGTCGGGCACCGACTCGATCTCCACCCAGTGGAGTTGGATGTTCTGGCGGTCGGTGATGTCGGCCGTGCCGCGGGCGTACTCGTTGGAGATGTCGGCGATCGTACGGAGCTGGGCCAGGTCGAGCTGGCCCCCGTCGATGCGCACCCGCAGCATGAAGTAGCGGTCGTCGAGCTCCTCCGGCTCGAGAATCGCCGTCTTGCCACCGTCGATCCCCGGCTTGCGCTGCGTGTAGAGGCCGTACCACCGCATGCGGCCACGCAGGTCGGCCGGGTCGATCGAGTCGAAGCCCCGCTTGGAGTAGATGTCGATGATGCGCTGGCGGACGTTGAGACCGTCGTCGTTCTTCTTGTTCTCTTCGTTCTTGTTGAGCGGCTCACGGTAACCGAGGGCCCACTGGCCTTCGCCGCGCGGGCGCTTGTGGTGCCGGCTGGCAGGAGTGCGGCTGGCAGGGGTGCTCATTGCGCGTCCTTCGGATCATGGGCGCGCGCAACGTTCCTCCTGCCTTCATCGTCGAAGGGCAGGGCTGGAGAGGATGGAGTGCGACGCGCTCAGCGGTAGAAATCGATGTGGGTTAGCGGGCGTCGCAACAGATGGCACTGCGGACACGCTGGAGGTCGACGTGGCGTCGACCGACGAGCATGGGGTCCGCTGGCATGCTTCGAGGGTACTCTGGCTGTCCGAGATGTCCAATACCGGGTCCAGAGTGTGGGATAGTGGCGCCCTCTGCCTGGCCTTCGGCCCGATGCGGCCTGCCTTCAGCCCTGGCGCGGCCAGTCGAGGTCCGACTCCTCCGGCAGCGCCTGCTCCTTGTGCTGGCAGTCGCACCACGAGCCGCCGCGGCAGTCTTCGTGGCGTTTGTCCTTGCAGCTCTCGCAGATCACGTTACGACATTATTCTCCCAGAACGTTGCTCCGGTTAGGCTGACGCGCGTGGACCTCATGGCCGAGTTGCTCACCGATCTGCGCGCCGAGACCGCCTCCTTCGAAACCCTGCTGCACGACCTGCGCGACGGCGACTGGGACCGGCCCACGCCGGCCGCGGGGTGGGCCGTCCGAGACCAGGTCAGCCACCTGGCGTGGTTCGACGACGCCGCCGTCCTGGCCGCCACCGACCCCGGCGGCTACCGCGCCTCGCTGGCGGCCTTCACGTCCGTGGACGACGTCGCGGCACGGGCCCGCGGGACGGCGCCGGCGGAGCTGCACGCCTGGTTCCGCGCGTCCCGCGCCCGCAGCCTGGAGGTGTTCGCCACGCTCGGCGCCCGCGACCGGCTGCCGTGGTTCGGGCCGGACATGTCGGCCGCCTCGTTCGTCACCGCGCGGCTGATGGAGACGTGGGCGCACGGCCAGGACGTGGCCGACGCGCTCGGCGTCACCAGGGAGCCGACGGCGCGGCTGCGGCACGTGGCCATGATGGGCTTCAGGGCCAGGCCGTACAGCTTCGCCGTCCGCGGCCTGCCCGTCTCCGCCGAGCCCGTACGCGTGGAGCTGGCCATGCCCGGCGGCGGCACCTGGACGGCCGGCCCTCCGGACGCCCCGTCGTTCGTCCGCGGCACCGCCCTGGACTTCTGCCTGGTCGTCACCCAGCGCATCCACCTGTCGGACACCGGGCTGGAGCGGGAAGGGGAGCCCGCGCGGGCCTGGATGGAGATCGCGCAGTGCTTCGCCGGGCCACCCGGAAAGGGCAGAAGCCCCAAGTCAGGGGCGAATCAGGGTGATTCCGGATGACGCTGGCGTCATGATCCGTGACATGCTGTGAGCATGCGCACAATCCTGAACGTCATCTGGCTGGTGTTCGCGGGGATCTGGCTGGCGATGGGCTACGCGCTGGCGGGGGTCATCTGCTGCATCCTCATCGTCACGATCCCGTTCGGCATCGCCTCGTTCAGAATCGCCAGGTACGCGCTGTGGCCCTTCGGCCGCACCGTGGTCCGCGACCCCGACGCCGGCGTCTTCTCCCTCCTGGGCAACATCATCTGGTTCGTGGTCGCCGGCATCTGGCTGGCCATCGGCCACGTCGTCACCTCCATCCCGCTGTTCATCTCGATCATCGGCATCCCGATGGGCGTGGCGAACATCAAACTCATCCCCGTCTCCCTCCTCCCGCTGGGCGCGCGCATCGTGGACAACGACTAGAGCGGCACCGGGACGTAAGCTGTCCCGAAGAGTCACTGCGAAATACCGTTGGGTGCCATGACGTCCACCGATGCGCCTCCCCGGCCCAAGCGCGGGCTCGTCTCCCATGCCCGGGCCAGGCTGAACTGGGTGCTCGACACCAACACGTGGGCGATCGTGCGCGCGTCCACCAACGCCGGCGTCACCTACCGCGTCACCGGCCTGGCCGGGGAGGCGGCGTTCTTCGCGCTGCTGTCGCTGCCGCCGTTCGTGCTGGGCCTGATCGGCGTGCTGGGCAAGCTCGGCACCTGGCTGGGCCCCACCGTCGTCACCCAGGTGAAGACCTGGGTGATGGAGCAGGCGGGGCTGCTGTTCACCGACGACGCGGTGAACAAGGTGGTCAACCCGCTCATCACCGACGTGCTCAGCGACGACGCCGGCAAGGTGTCGATCATTTCGCTGGGCTTCCTGCTGTCGCTCTGGTCCGGCTCCAGGGCGCTGTACGTCTACGTCGACCTCATCTCCGTCGCCTACGGGCTGGGGGAGGAGCGCGGCATCATCCGCACCAGGCTGATGTCGTTCGGCCTGTACGTCATCGGCCTGATCATCGGCATCATCGTCATGCCGATCCTCGTCGTCGGCCCCACCCTGATCAAGGACGCGCTGCCCGCCGACTACGGCATCCTCATCGACCTGCTCTACTGGCCCGTCGTGATCATCGGCTCGGTGCTGTTCCTCACCGTGCTCTACCACGTCAGCGTCCCGGTGCGCACCAAGTGGTACCGCGAGCTGCCCGGGGCCATCCTGGCGCTGTTCCTGTGGATCGTCTGCGCGGCCGTGCTGCGTGCCGTACTGGCCGCCTGGTTCTCGCCCGTCTCGGTGTACGGCTCGCTGGCCGCGCCCATCGCGCTGCTGCTGTGGCTCTACATCACCGCGCTGGCCGTGCTCATCGGGGCCATCCTGAACGCCGAGGTGGACCGGCTCTGGCCGGGCGTGAGCCGTACCAGATAGCCATTCCCCGGCCGGATCATGTCCGGAATAATCCCACCGGTGAACGTGCAGCAGCGAGTCGGGCCGTACACCCTCCTCAGGAAGCTCGGGGAGGGCGGGATGGGCGTCGTCCACCTCGCGCAGGACCCCTCGGGGCGGCGCGTGGCGCTGAAGACCATGCGGCCCGACCTGGCCGGGCGGGAGGAGTTCAGGCGGCGGTTCGGCAAGGAGACCGAGGCCGCCAGGAGGGTCGCCAGGTTCTGCACCGCGCCCGTGCTGGACGCCGGGTTCGACCACGGCACCGCCTACCTGGTCACCGAGTTCGTCGAGGGCCCCGACCTGTCGTCCGTGGTCGCGCGGGCGCCGCTGACCGGCTCGAACCTGGAGGCGCTGGCCGTCGGCGTGGCCACCGCGCTGGCCGCCATCCACCAGGCAGGGGTCGTGCACCGCGACCTCAAGCCGTCGAACGTGCTGCTCAGCCCCGTCGGGCCGCGGGTCATCGACTTCGGCGTCGCCCAGCTCGCCGACACCCCCGGCGCGGTCGCGACGATCGCGACGACGATGGGGACACCCGCGTACATGTCGCCGGAGCAGGCGAGGGGCGAGCACGTGACGCCCGCGGGCGACGTCTTCTCCTGGGGCGCGCTGGTGACGTTCGCGGGCACCGGCAGGCCGCCCTTCGGCACCGGCGGCGTCGCGGAGGTCGTCTACCGCGTCATCAACCACGCGCCCAAGCTCGACGGGCTCGACGAGCGCATCAGGCCGCTGGTCGAGCGGGCGCTGGACAAGGACCCGGCGCGCCGCCCGACCGCCCAGCAGCTCGTGGACGGGCTCCTCGGCCGCACGGGCGTGCCGGTGGACGCCGCCACCAGGGCGGTCTCGGAGACCTGGACCCCCGTCGTGCCGCCGTCCCCTCCGCGGCGCAGGCTCCCCTGGCTGCCGATCGTCGTCGGCGTGCTCGCCGCCGCCGTCGGCGCGGGCGTCACCCTCGCCGCCGTACGCCCCTGGGAGCGGCCGGGTGCCGATCCCGGCACCCCGGCGGCCGCGAGCACGATCGACGCCCTGGGCAGCCGGCTCGAGGTGCGGATCGACTCCCTGGTACGGCAGGGCACCAGGGTCCGCCTGCAGTGGACGGTCAGGAACGTCGGCACCGGGAACGCGCCCCTGCACGGCAAGCTCGGCGCGAACGTCTTCGACGGGACCGTCTCGCGGGTGAGCCTCGTCCCGCCAGGGGTGGGCAATCCGCTCTATCCGGCCGTCAAGGACGGCGCCTGCCAGTGCTTCACCGTCCCCAACGCCGCGTTCGGCGAGGGCGCGCAGCTCCAGCTCTGGGCCGTCTTCGACGGCCTGCCCGAGAGCGCGGACCGGGTGGACGTCAACCTGGGGCCGCTCGGCTCGATCAGGAACGTGGCCGTCACCGAGGCGTGACCGGCACTCTCGCTAGGGACAGCATGAACGATCAGACCAGACGAATCGGGCCGTACACGCTGGTGCGCAAGCTGGGCGAAGGCGGCATGGGCATCGTCTACCTCGCCCAGGACCCCCGCTTCACCCCGGTCGCGCTCAAGGTGCTGCGGCCCGAGCTGGCCGGCCGGGAGGACTTCCGCCGCCGCTTCACCAGGGAGGCGGAGGCAGCCAGGCAGGTGGCCAGGTTCTGCACCGCGCCCGTGCTCGACGCCGGCATCGAGGGCGACACCGCCTACCTCGTCACCGAGTACGTCGACGGCCCCGACCTGACGGGCATGATCGAGACGCGCGGCCCCATGCGCGGCGCCAACCTGGAGGCGCTGGCCGTCGGCGTGGCCACCGCGCTGGCCGCCATCCACGAGGCCGGTGTCGTGCACCGCGACCTCAAGCCGTCGAACATCCTGCTCAGCGCCGTGGGGCCCCGGGTCATCGACTTCGGCATCGCCCGCCTCGCCGAGCCGGACGCCACGCAGTCCGCCGCCGTCGTGGGCACGCCCGCGTACATGGCGCCCGAGCAGGCGGGCGGCGGGCCGATCACGGCCGCCAGCGACGTGTTCGCCTGGGGCGGCGTCGTCACGTACGCGGGGACGGGCCGCCCGCCGTTCGGCACCGGGCAGGTGCCGGAGGTGCTGTACCGGGTGGCGCACCACGAGCCCCGGCTCGACGGGCTCGACGAGCGGCTGCGCGAGCTGGTGGAGCAGGCGCTGCGCAAGGACCCGGCCAGGCGGCCGACCGCCCAGCAGCTCCTGGACCGGCTGCTCGGCCGCGAGCGCGCCACGGTCGCCTCGGCCACCCGCGCGGTGAGCGACGCCTGGACGCCGCTCCTGAACGGTCAGGCGCCGCCCCCGCCCCCCGCGGCGCCGGCGAGACGGCAGGGCGGGCGCTGGGTCGCGCCCGCGGTCGCGGCCGTGCTCGCCTCCGCGCTGACGATGGGCGGCGCGCTGGCGATGTGGCGGCCGTGGCAGGCGGGCGCGGGCACCCCCACGGTCCTTCGCACCGTCCAGGAGACCGTCACCACCACGGCGGGATCCGGCCCGGCGGACACACAAGCCTCCTCCGCGGCCGCCGAGCCGCCGGCCACCGTCACCCCCGGCAGCGAGCAGGCGGCCGTGTCCAAGAAGATCAGCGACGGCTGGACCAAGTACCCGGCCGTCATCAGGATCGCCTCGCTGCGCCGGCAGGGGGAGAACGTCCGGCTCGAGTTCACCATCCGCAACGACCACTCGCAGAACTCGCTCGGCGTCTACGGCCTCACCGAGTCCAACGCCTCCAACCTGGGGGACATCGAGCTGGTCCTGCCCGATGATCCGCTGCCCGTCAGGCCCCTGTGGCAGGACGACCGGTGTGCCTGCTCCGGCCTGGCTCCCGGCGACTTCATCCCCGCCGGCCAGGAGCGGCGCTTCTTCGCCGTCTTCCGCGCCGTGCCCGCCACCGCGACGACGGTCGACCTGGACATGAAGAACCTCGGACACTTCGCGAACCTGCTGATCACGAAGAAATAAGCCCCTGGCGCATCCGATAAGGTCTAGGAACGAGACGCGACTGGCGCATTGGGTGGGATCGACCACCAGGGAGCGAAAGGAGCGGAGGCCGTGCGCCTGGGTCTTCGCACATCGTCAACGATGACAGGAGAGTCATGAGTTCTCTCGCTAGCGTCGACCCGCAGATCGCCGAGCTCATCAAGGCCGAGGAGCGCCGCCAGTCCGACACGGTCAAGCTGATCGCCTCGGAGAACTACGTCTCCAAGGCCGTGCTGGAGGCCACCGGCACCGTCCTGACCAACAAGTACTCCGAGGGCTACGCGGGCAAGCGTTACTACGAGGGCCAGCAGGTCATCGACCAGATCGAGACCCTGGCCATCGAGCGCGCCAAGGCCGTGTTCGGCGTCAACCACGCCAACGTCCAGCCCTACTCCGGCTCGCCCGCCAACCTCGCCGTCTACATGGCGTTCCTGCAGCCCGGCGACACCGTGATGGGCATGGGCCTGCCGTTCGGCGGCCACCTGACGCACGGCTGGTCCGTCTCGGCCACGGGCAAGTGGTTCAACCCGGTCCGCTACGGCGTACGCAAGGACACCGGCCGCATCGACCTCGACGAGGTCCGCCAGCTCGCCCTGGAGCACCGGCCGAAGCTGATCTTCTGCGGCGGCACCGCGATCCCGCGCACGATCGACTTCGAGGGCTTCGCCGCCATCGCCCGCGAGGTCGGCGCCGTGCTGGCCGCCGACATCGCGCACATCGCGGGCCTGGTCGCGGGCGGCGCGCACCCGTCCCCGGTGGGCCACGCCGACGTGATCTCCACGACCACCCACAAGACGCTGCGCGGCCCGCGCGGCGCCATGCTCATGGCCACGGCCGACGAGCACGCCACGGCGCTGAACAAGGCCGTCTTCCCCGGCCTCCAGGGCGGCCCGCACAACCACACCACCGCCGCCATCGCCGTCGCCCTGCACGAGGCCGCCCAGCCGGCCTTCCGGGAGTACGCCCACCAGGTGGTGCGCAACGCCAAGGCGCTGGCCGAGGAGCTGTCCTCGCGCGGCTTCGACCTGGTCTCCGGTGGCACCGACAACCACCTGATCCTGCTCGACCTCACGCCCAAGGGCATCGGCGGCAAGCCGGCCGCGCAGGCGCTCGACCGCGCGGGCCTGGAGACCAACTACAACACGGTGCCGTTCGACACCCGCAAGCCGTTCGACCCGTCGGGCATCCGCATCGGCACGCCGTCGGTGACCTCGCGCGGCATGGGCGAGGCCGAGATGCGCCAGATCGGCGCCTGGATGGACGAGGTCGTCACCGCCCTGGCCAAGGGCGACGCGGAGGACGTGATCACCCGCGTCCACCACGAGGTCAGCGAGCTGACCGCCCAGTTCCCCGCCCCGGGTCTGTAACTCCCGGCCACGGAGACTCCCGGCCACGGAGAAGCACCCCACCGCACGGGCTCCCGGTGCGCGGTGGGGTGCTTCGGGTGCGAGCGGGGTGGGCCGGAGTACCCCGTCGCGGTGGCCGATCCCGGCCCGGAGGACTGGTCCGGATCGGCCGGGGACGGCCTTCTCAGGGGACGGGACCGAATCGTCCCCCGGGAAGGCCACTCAGCCGAGGAAGACGTAGTCGGCCCCGTACGGCACCCTGGCCTCCGTGCCGGGCTCGCAGGCCCCCGCGGGCGCGGTGCCGCCGGTCGTGTTGAGGCGCAGGATCTGGGTGGCGTGGGCGAGCAGGCCGCTGCCGGCGCCCGCCTGGGCGGCGTCGAGGAGCAGCTCGGGGATGTGGCCGCCGTTCGGCGTCCTGCTCACGACCGAGCCGCGCACCGCGCTGCCGTCCGGGGCGATCCACTGCGGCGGCCCCGAGCCGGGCGTGACGAACGAGTGGTCGATGCCGCGCCGCAGCGTGGCCGTCACGCCGAGCTGGGTGAACCCGTATCCGCCTGACGGCAGTTGCGTGCAGGCGTAGATCTGCGAGCCGCGCAGCACGTCCGCGGTGAGCGCGCGCGGGTGGGTGAACGGCTCGCCCGAGACCTGGCCGCGGACCGCGCCGTCCCTGAGGTCCCGCGTGTGCAGGTTCGAGTAGTACGCGCCCGGGTTCGCGGCGATGCGCCCGGCGACCTTGGCGCTGACCGGCGTCACCCCCGCGACGCCGGTCAGGTTCTCGGGCAGCCCGAGCGGGGCCGTGAACAGGCGGGCCACCACCGCGCCGTTCCTGCCCGGCGCGCCCTTGTGCAGGTGTCCCGCGCTCACCCGGCCCAGGCCGCTCCAGGAGACGGTGTAGGCGATCGAGGAGCCCGCGGGCCGCAGCCACCACACCGCCCTGCCGTCCGCGTCGCCGCGGTTCGCCGGCACCTCCTGGCCGCCGTCGGCCTGGGAGGAGAGCGTGGCCTGGTCGCCGCCGTGCAGCACGCCGAGGAGGTCGACGGGCCTGCTCAGCCGGTGGAACTGGCCCCGTACCGCGCCCTTGGGGTGGGCGGCGTCGTGCAGGTTGGCGTAGAAGCCGCCGGGGTCGGCGAGGAGCGCCTGGACGAGGTCGTCCCCGGCCCTGACGGTGCCGGTGACGCCGCGTACGGAGGACGGCGGGGACGCGGTGAGCAGGTCGAGCCGGACGTCACCCTCGACGCCCCTGGCCCCGGCGTGGACGTGCGCGGCCGTAGGCGTGCCGATCTCGTGCCACCGGGCCGCGAACGTCACCTCGTTCCCGCTGATCTTCAGCACGACCGTCGAGCGGCCGTCCTGGTCGCCGGGGGCGCCCACCTCGTTCGCGCCGCGCAGCCCCGCCGCGAGATAGACCTCGTCACCGGACGCGTGCGCGGGAGCGGCAAGCACACCTGCCCCTAAAACCCCGCAAAGAGCGATCTTTGCGATATACATCATGAAACCTCATAAAAGGCTCGATATTCCGGTCGGTACGGCAGGCAGTACGCGCCGGGAGCCGGGGAGGTTCAATCCATGGGCCGGTAATTTCCCCACCTTCGCACGGGCACGCGAAGATGCCCTCCCACCGGTGGTGAGAGGGCATCCGGCGAGCAGGGTCAGGCCTTGATGGTGAGCAGTTTCCTGCCCGCCGACGTGACCACCTCGAAATGATCGATGTCCCGCAACTGCGTGGCGCTGCCGCCGTGCATGTAGAGCGGATCGGGCGACCCCGGCACTCCGTACCCGGCTGGAGGCACGGACCACCCCGTCATCACCCGTCTCTCGCCCGACTTGCCGACCGAGATCAGCTCGCACTCCAGCGGCCCCTTCACCCCCGACAGCTTGAGCGCCGCGTGCGTGCCCCAGCCCTTCGACTCCACGACCAGCCCGCCCGTCACGCCCGCCACGCCCGTGCCCTCGATGGGCTTGCCGTCGGCGTAGAACTGCTCGGCCGGGCCCATGTTCGTCCCCATGTGACCGCCGTGCCCCTGCGCCACATGCGGCGTGTCGCCCGCGCTGAGCTGCGTGCCGATCGTCAGCCCGCCGGCCACCAGCGTGACCGCCGCCGCCATCCCGATCACGAACGTGCCCCTGCGCGTCCGCCTGTCGGCCGCCTTCTTCCGCCGGAGCAGGTCCACCACGTCGCCCTGGGGCTCAAGGGAAGGAGGGCCGAGGTCCTCCACGGGGGCGATCCCGTGCAGCACGCTGGCCACACCCGCCAGGTCCGACAGCTCGTACCGGCAGGGGGAGCAGCCGAGGAGATGGGCCTCGAAGGCCAGCCGGTCGTCCTCGTCCAGCAGCCCGAGCGCGTACGCTCCCACGTCCGTGTGCTCGACTCTCGACGTCATGCCTTCACCCCCCTCTCCTCCAGCGCGATGCGCAACGCGCGGACCGCGTAGTAGACCCGGGACTTCACGGTGCCCACCGGGATGCCGAGCGCCGCCGCGGCGTCGTTGACCGACCGGTCCCGCAGGATCGTCTCGTTGAGGATCTCGCGGTGTGCCGGCGACAACGCCTTCAGCGCCTCGGACACGACCACCTGGTGCAGCAGTCCCTCCATCTCGTCAGGCACGGGCACGCTCTCCAGCGGCCCGTCGCCCGACTCCTGGGGGCGGGCGTCCCTGCGCCGCCGGTCATCGATCACGATACGTCTGGCGACCGTGGCGAGCCAGGGCATCAGCGAGACCGAGTCGGGGTCGAGCTGCTCCGCACTCCGCCAGGCCCGGATCATGGTCTCCTGCACCACGTCTTCCGCCCACTGCCGATCGCCCGCGGTCAGCCGGATCACGAAGGCCAGGAGCGGCCTGTGGTATTCCCGGTAGAGCGCGGACACGACCACCTCGTCGTCCGGGCGTACGCGCCGGATCCAGTGTCGTAAGCGCGGCTTGCCCATCGGGGCGGCTCCCTCGGCCGAGGGCGGGGGATACGTGCTGATTCGCATCATTCCCCTTTCTCAGTCCGTCGAGAGGTGGTACGGGAGGCCGCCCTGGCACGGTTCAACAGATCGCGGAAGATAATCCGATTGCATCGCCGGGGACACCGTGCGTAGAGTCGCTCCAGCAACTGATCGAGGAGGTGAGGACTATGCGGGCCGTCCTGTTCAACGTGTCCTCAGCTCACCTCCGGGCGCTCATCTGACCAGCCCGTTCTTCCTTCTCGATCAAAGGTTTCACTACGTTGTCTTACGATCTTTCCCTGCTCGGCTGGACCGCCTTCCGCGCCGCCGAGCTGCCTGACGGCACCGTCCCGGCCCGCGTCTCCCGCGTCGACCGCGGCGCCGCCGAGGTCATCGCCGCCGACGGCCAGCACCAGGCCAGGTACGGCGCCCGCGTACGCCGCGCCTCCGCCGCCGACCCGGTGGCGCTGCCCTGCGTCGGCGACTGGGCCGCGCTCAGATGGCTGCCCGAGGGCCGCTACGAGCTCGACGAGGTCCTGCCCCGCACGACCGCCTTCGTCCGGGGTGGCGTCAGCCGCGACTCGGTCGGCGGCCTGTCGGGCGACGGCCAGGGCCAGGTGCTCGCGGCCAACGTGGACGTCGTCTTCGTCGCCGAGCCGTCGATGCACGCCACCGACTTCGCCGACCTCGGCCGCATCGAGCGCCTCGTCGCCCTCGCCTGGGAGTCCGGCGGCACGCCCGTCGTCCTCATCACCAAGTCCGACCTGTTCGAGAGCGGCCTGGACGACCTCCTCGCCGACGTCCGCGGCACCGCGCCCGGCGTGGCCGTGCACGCCGTCTCCTCCCTCCAAGGGGACGGGGTCCGGCTCGTCCACGACCACCTGGAGGGCTCCCGCACGGCCGTCATCCTCGGCCCGTCGGGCGCCGGCAAGTCCACCCTGGTCAACGCCCTGGCCGGCGACACCGTCATGGAGACCCAGCAGGTACGCGCCGCGGACGGCCGCGGCCGCCACACCACCGTGCACCGGGAGCTGATCCCGCTGCCCGGGGGCGGGCTCGTCATCGACACCCCGGGCATCCGCCGCATCGGCCTCTACGACATGGGGGAGGGCGTCGACCTCGTCTTCTCCGACATCGAGGCCCTCGCCGGCCAGTGCCGCTTCGCCGACTGCGGCCACGACGGCGAGCCGGGCTGCGCGGTGCTCGCCGCCCTGGAGCGGGGGGAGCTGCCGGAGCGGCGGCTGGAGAGCTGGCGCAAGCTGCAGCGGGAGGCGGCGTGGATGGCCTCCAGGACTGACGCTCGGCTGCGCAAGGAACAGCAGAACAAGTGGAAGATCATCACCAAGGAGATGCGCCGCTCAGGCCGCAACCGCCCCTGACCGCACCCCGCCCGACCGCCTGCCCGCTGCCCGCACCCCGGCCCACCTAACCGGGCCCACCGCCACCATGCCCACTCCCGCCGTGCCCTCCCGTCGTGCCTGCCCCCGCCGGGCCCGCACCCCGCGGGCTCGCGCTGGGGTGGCGCTGGGGTGGCGCCGGGCAAGGGCCGCAGGCTTGCGATAGCGTCCGTCGCGCGCCGACCACGCTGTGCGGGCGCGGGCTCGTGATCGCATTCGCGTGCGCGGCCGCCTCAGGGCGCCTGGCACTTCGGGACGCCGCGTCGGCGGGGTGGAGCCCGGCGCGATGCGGGCGGTGCTCAGCCGGGTGGTGTTGGGTGGGCGTTGGTCGTGCGGGTGTGGGTGAAAGGGCGTGGCTGGGGAGGCGAGGAGCGGGCGTCAGGGGGTAGGCACAGGTCATGGAGCTCTTCGCAGACCGGGCAGACGCAGGGGCGCAGCTCGCCGAGCGGCTTCGGGACGCGCACGACCCCGTGATCCTGGCCCTGCCGCGCGGCGGTGTGGCGGTGGCGGTGCCCATCGCGCGCCGCCTCGACGCCGTGCTCGACGTGCTCGTGACGAGGAAGATCGGCTACCCGCCGACCCCCGAGCTGGGCGTCGGGGCGGTGGCGGAGGGTGGCGAGCCGGTGTTCGACCCGCTGCTGCTGCGACGCCTCGGCATGACCCCCGAGGACGTCGCCGACGTGGTGGAGGAGGAACGGCTGGAGCTCGCCCGGCGGGTACGCGCCTACCGCGGCGACCGCCCCCTGCCCCCGCTCGAGGGCAGGGAGGTGATCGTGGTGGACGACGGCCTGGCCACCGGCGGCACCGCGAGGGCCGCGCTCAGGGCGGTGGCCACGATGAAGCCCGCCAAGGTGACGCTGGCCGTGCCGGTCGGGGCCCGCGAGACCGTGCAGTCCATGCTGGAGGAGGCGGACGAGGTGGTCGTGCTCAGGACGCCGCTCGACTTCCGGGCGGTGGGCCAGTGGTACGAACGTTTCGACCAGCTCAGCGACGCCGACGTACTTCACCTGCTGGGCCGCGACTGAGCCCCTCCAGCGACGCCTCAGGTCGTGATGATCGCCCAGACGATCTTGCGGGTGCCCTCCGGTGAGAGCCAGCCCCACGCCGTGCACAGGGCGTCCACCAGCCGCAACCCCCGCCCGTACTCCGAGAAGACGTCCGGCGCGGCCGTCACGGGCACGCTGTGGCTGTAGTCGGTCACCACGCAAGCCAGCTCCGCCTCGTGTGACAACAGCCGCAGTTGCGCGGCCCCGCCACCGTGGCGCATCGCGTTGGTCACCAGCTCGGAGACCACCAGCTGGGCGTCGAAGGCGTGCTCCAGGTTCCCCCACGAGGAGAGCGTCTGATCGACGAACCGGCGGGCCGTCGCGACGCACGACGGCTCCAGCGCGGTGCCGCGGTGGAAGGGGAACACGGCGTCGCACGCACCGGCACGTCCTTCCACCAGCACGGTGGAAAGCCATCGTGGTGGCCGGGCACCGATGGCGGCTTGCGGCCGAGCGTCGAAAGTCGTCATTCTGGCCCCCGAAGCGCGGTCTGGTGATCCAATGCCCATCTTTACGGGGAGTGCTTACCGATGCAAGACTTTTCGTAGTTTACGGATGCGAACCGCATCTGCACGTGCAGATGACCTAGGAGCGGCGGAGTGAGCGCACAGAGCACGGAAGGGAAGCTTCTCAGCTATTCGCCGGGAAGCCCGACGGTGCTGCGGATCCTGCTGGGGACGCAACTGCGCAGGCTCCGTACGGAGAAGGGTATCTCCCGCGAGGACGCCGGATACTCGATTCGGGCATCTCACGCAAAAATCAGCCGACTGGAGCTCGGCCAGGTCAGCTTCAAGCAGCGCGACGTGGCCGACCTGCTCACCCTGTACGGCGTCACCGACCCCGAGGAACGCGAGCCGCTGCTGGCCCTGGCCAAGCAGGCCAACGCCCCCGGCTGGTGGCACCAGTACGGCGACCTGCTGCCCGCCTGGTTCGAGGTCTACATCGGCCTGGAGGGTGCCGCGGCCGGCATCCGTACCTACGAGAACCAGTTCGTCCCCGGTCTGCTCCAGACACCCGCCTATGCCAGGGCGGTGATCGAGCTGGCACACGAGAAGGCGGCCGAGTCGGAGCTGGAGCGCCGGGTGGCGCTGCGCATGACCCGGCAGAAGCGGCTGGAGAGCGGCCTGACGATCTGGGCCGTGATCGACGAGGCCGTGGTGCGCCGCACGCTGGGCGGCTCCGAGACCATGCGGGAGCAGATCGCGCACCTGCTGGAGATCACGGCCGAGCGCAACATCACCGTGCAGGTCATGCCGTTCGACCGCGGTGGCCACGCGGCGGCCGGCGGCCCGTTCAGCATCCTGCGCTTCCCCGAGCCCGAGCTGCCGGACGTCGTCTACATGGAGCAGCTCACCAGTGCCCTCTACCTGGACAAGCCCGCCGATTCCGACCACTACATGGAGGTCATGGACCGGCTGAGCATCCAGGCGGAGGAGCCCAAGGCGACCAGACGCTTCCTGGAGCGCCTCCTATCCGAATGAGCCCGGATGAGTCCGGATAAGTCCGGATGAGCTGCTGATTTCCCTGTGATCCACTCCATACCGGGATTTTTGGTCGTCCGGTATATGGAGCTCTGCCTGTTGCCGTATTGTCACCTCGCAAACGCGGATGCACGTGCATCCGTAAGATCGCGAGGAGCTGCCCCCATGCACGAGTTCCGGAACGGAACGCCCGCCGGCCGCCTTCCCGTCGTCTGGCGCAAGAGCAAGCGGAGCAACCCCAACGGCAACTGCGTCGAAGTCGCGAACCTGCCCACGGGGGAGATCGCCATGCGTAACTCACGCTTTCCCGAAGGACCGGCGCTGGTCTACACCCGCGCCGAGATCACCGCGTTCGTCCTCGGGGCGAAGGACGGGGAGTTCGACGACCTCATTGTCTGAGGCCGTCCGAGGGCGTCCGCCGTTGTCTGAGGTCGTCCGAGGCAGGCTGGGACCGCCATCCGGCCGCCGGGTTACGGTCCCGGCGGCGCGGGTTTTCGGTCACCGAGGTTGTGACGGGGGCGCGTTGTGCCAGCGCCAGCGTGTCAGGCGGGGACGGCCGGGAAGTTCGGCGCGGCCCGTGGCCCACAGCAGGGTCGTCCAGGGGTCGGTGTCGCGGGGAGCGTCCGGGAAGAGCCGGGCGAGCACTCGGGCGCACGCCCCGGCGGGCGGGTTCCAGGTGAGGCCCAGGCCCTCGGCCAGGTCGTGCACGTGGACGAGGGTTTCGGTGAGGCCCATCGCGGCGGAGGCCGTGGCGTCGGCGGGGCCGAAGACGTGGTGGGCGCGGGCGTGCGGCGGTGCGGTGCGTACCATCGCGGCCAGCAGCGCGCCGCTCGACTGCAGCACCTGCATCAGGCCCGTGACGCCGGCGGCGCGGTCGGCGCGCACGGCGACGCCGGGGCCGCCCGGGCGGCGGCTGTCCAGGGCGAACGGCACGTTGACGTCCAGCGGCGGCGTCGTGAGGCCGAGCTGGACGGCGTAGGCGAACAGGTCGTCGGCCAGGTGTTCGGCCGTCTCCCAGCAGGTCCAGTCGAGCGAGCCCGCGCCGGCGTCCCAGGCGGGCTCCGGCGCCTGCCGGAGTGTCTCGACGGCGAGGCGGACGATCTCGTCGAGGTCGGCCGCGGCGGCCGCCGGCGTGGGCTGTGGTGCTGACATGGCAGGCACCCTATCCACGCCGGGCGGCCCGTCGACGCGGTGCCCGCCGGCCTCGGCGACAGGCGGCCACCGCGCCGTGGGTCAGCGCCGCACGCGCGTGCGGCCCTCGAAGGCGTGGGCTGTCAGCGGTACACGCGGGGGTCGGCCTTGAGGCCGCGCGTCAGCCGTACGGTGATGAACTCGTTGTCGTCCGGCTTGCCGGCCGTCCGGCCGTTGGAGAAGGGGAAGTTGTTGTCGTCGAGCACGCCCAGCGTGCGGTCGTCGAGGATGATCACGTCCTCGATCGTCTGGAACGGGAACCGGAACGTGCCCGGGGCGCCGCCCAGCCCGCGCGGGTCGGCGAGGTTCAGCAGGTCGGCGACCAGGGTCTTGTCCAGGGCGCCGTCCCGGTCCTGGTCGCGCTTGTCGGCCAGGTAGATGCGCTTGACCTTGGCGGCGTCGCCCTGCCCGTTGTCCCGCTCGATGATCAGGAACCGGTTCTCGTCGACCGCGATGGCGTCGCCGATGGCGTGGGAGGGGTCCTCCAGCCGGTAGGTCCACCTGCGGTCGGTGTAGGCGCGCTTGCGCAGGTCGAACTCGTACATCCGCAGCGTGCCCGCGGGGTCGCCGCTGACCGTGCCCTCCAGCAGCGGGTAGAGTCGGCGGCCGTCCACGGCCCTGGCCATGCCCTCGAAGCCCTTGCTGCTGGCCAGGTTGGGCTGCCGGCCGTTCAGGTCCGGGTTCTCGGGGGCCTGGACGCCGGGGAGCGGAGTGGGGGCCTCCAGGAGGCGGCCCTTGTGGTCGAAGTGCAGCAGGTACGGGCCGAACTCGTCGCCGATCCAGTACGTGCCGTCCGTCGCGCGCACGATCGACTCGACGTCGAAGTCGGCGCCGGTCAGCGTGCGGTCCTGGCGGGTCAGGGCGAAGGGGACGAGCCCGCGCGGGTCGGTGAGGTTGAAGCCGCCGAGCACCTTGACGGTCTTGGACCGGAAGTCCGGCTCGATGCGGTGGATCCGCAGCAGGAAGTCCGAGCTGTTGGCCTTGTTGCCGTAGCCGTTGTCGGAGAGCACGTCGAAGGTGCCGTCGTGGCGGCGCGCGATGCCGCTGAAGCCCTGCACCGGCTGGCCGGCGAACGGCGGGGTGACGCCGTTGACCGGCGCCGTGCCCAGCAGGGAGCCCGACGGCTCGCTGCCCGGGACGAACGTCAGCGCGGGCAGGGAGGCGAACCCGGTCAGCGTGGCCTGCCCGAAGGAGGAGGACCGGCCGGGGTCCGCGGTGGCCGGGGCGGCTGCCAGACCGAGGGTCAGCGCGCCGGCGCACATCAGGATCGCGATGCGTTTCATGCCGGGCACCCTAGGGCGGGCACATGACGCGATCTCGAACGCACGGCAACGGGCGATGACAACCAGATGTCCGGCAGGTCCTGAAATGTCCGGAAATCTGGAGGGAAAATGTGAAGACTTCGCCACCGCGGTTGGCGCCCGCGGTGCGAAGTCGGTGAAGTCACGTGCTGGGGTGAACCATCCGGAGCCTGATCAGGCAGTTGTCCCGACCGGGTTCACCAGAGCCTGGCAAGGTGGTCCAGGCTCCGGCTCATCGGGACAACTGCGTGATCACGCGATGATGGTGATGCTGCCGGGTGTGTCAGGCGGCGGAGATGCCGGCGCTGGCCGCGCGGCGCATACGACGGCGACGCTCGCTGGCGCGCTCGTCCTCGTTGAGACCGCCCCACGTGCCGTACTTCTCCGGCCGGGACAGCGCGTAGTCAAGGCACTCGTTGCGGACGGGGCACTGGGCGCAGATCGCCTTGGCCTTCCGCTCTCGTACGTCACGCTCGGGCTGCCGCTCCCCATCGGGGCCGAAGAAGAGCACGAGGTCCTCACCCCGGCACGCGGCATCATCCTGCCAACCCCAGCTGGGGCGCGGGCGGGCGAGCTGCCGACGTACCTGAGACATGAGAAAACCACCTTCGTGAGAGGTATTTCGGTAATTGAGCCGCATTGGACGCTTTTGGCGTCACTGTTCCAACGCAACGTCGGGCCGTGATGTTCCCTGTTCAGGCGAGAGCGGGCGTGGCGTACCGCACAGGCGTGAGCCTGTCCAGCGAAACCAGCCGGTAGGTAGTGATCGTCTCGGCGCAAGCCGTACCACACGGCGCGGTGAACGCCGATGGCTCGATCACAACCTGGAGCCGGACGTCGCCGCAGCGCACAATGGCTTCGGTGACGTCGCCGTCCGTCCTGGAGGATTCCACGGCCACCGCGCCGACGGAGCACTCTCCCGTATGGGCTCGGGCGAAGTGCTCGACGGCCTGCAATGGCTCAGGGATGCCTGCGCGTCCCCGGTAGCGGTCGAGAATGATCTCGCCCGACCGGTACGCGTTAGCCGCTGCCGATGCAGCAGCCTGAGACATGCTGCCGTAGAAAATTCCGTGTGGCAAGCACACGAGGTTGGCGGCGTAGCGATCGCCGCCAACGTGTGACGTTTCCCACACTCTGTCCGGCAAGATTTCTGCCAGGTGGCGAGCGAGGGGTAGTCCAATGCGGGCGCAGCACACATTGCGCTTGGCGTGCGTGCAGACCAGAAATACCGGCTCGTCTTCAAGTATGCAGGACTCCGGGACCACTCCGGCCACGAGCGCGTCCAGGTCAAGATCGTCGGGACCTGCGATGACGCCCTGCGCTATCCAGGGGTTCTCTCCCGTCGCGTAGCCCACTAGCACACGGATCCCCTGCTCCCGTGGGCGGGTCCGCTTGCCGGGGCGGCGGATGAGCTGGGGCCTGATACCGCGTTCGAGCGCCCGCCGGACGAGTTTCGAGATTTCTGAGGGAAGTTCGAAGTTTTCCAGGCGCGAGGGCCAGGCTCCGGTGTATTCGATGAGCAGCCACAGGCGGGCTCCCACGGTGGCACTGGCCAGTGTGGGCACCTCGCCGGTGTGACACCCCATCGGGTGCTCGCAGCCCCTCGCCAACGCCCCTGCCCCCTTCTCGATCCGACTTAGGTAAGACTAACCTAACGGATCGGCGGGTTCAGGCGCGGGACAATCGCTCCAGTACCTCCCGTGTCGCGGGCAGGGCTCGATCCCTGTCCCGCCCGACCAGGCCGATTCTCGTCCGCCTGTCGAGCAGGTCGCCCTCGTCGAGCGCGCCCTCGTGCAGCACCGACCAGAGCAGGTCGCCCTCGGTGAAGCCGAGCCCGACCTCCTCCGGGTGCCGCTTGACGAGCTCCTGCACGGCCTCGGCCTCGGAGCCGTACCTCTCGGCCAGGCGCGGCGGCACCCCGGACGGCCGCGGTCCCGCTCCCACGAGCGGGATGCGCCGGGTGCGGCAGCGGCGGGCCCGGAGGTTCCCGTACGAGACCGCTCGATCCACCGCGTCCTCCGCCATGCGGCGATATGTCGTCAGCTTGCCCCCCACGACGGTCACGACACCGCCCTCGGAGAACACCGCGTGCTCCCGCGACAGGTCGGCCGTCCTGCCGTCGGCGGCCAGGAGCGGCCTGAGGCCCGCGTACGCGCCCGCAACCGCCTCTCTGGCCACTGGAACCTCAAGAACCCCGTTCAGCACCTCCAGGAGCGTTCTGACGTCCTCCTCGGGCACTTCGGGGACGTCCGGCACCGGCCCGTCCACCGGCTCGTCGGTCAGACCCACGTAAATCCGGCCGTCGGGCTGCGGCAGCACGAGCGCGAACCGGTTGCTCTCGCCGGGGAGTGGCACGTGCATGCCCGCGATCAGCCCCGGCAGCGTGCCGGGCTCCAGGACGAGGTGGCTGCCGCGCGAGGGGCGCAGGCTCACCTGGGGGTCCAGCGTGCCGGCCCACACCCCGGTGGCGTTGATCACGACCCTGGCGCGGATCGTGAACTCCTCGCCCGTCAGCTCGTCGCGCACGTCCGCCCCCGGACCGGCCCCGGGATCGGCCCCTGGATCGGCGCTCTGGCCGGTCAGCCGCAGCGCGCGGCAGCGGGTCAGCACGCGGGCCCCGTACGCGGCGGCGGTCCGCGCGATGGCCACCACCAGGCGGGCGTCGTCGAGCAGCCGGCCGTCCCACGACAGCAGCGCGCCGCGCAGCCCGCCGGAGCGCAGGACGGGCGCCAGCGTGCGCGCGCGGGCCGCGTTCAGCCGCGACGGGCCGGGCAGCATGCGGCGCGGCGTGCGCGCGGCGGCCCGCAGGCCGTCGCCCAGCCGGTAGCCGGTCATCACCAGCGCCGCCTGACCGCGCGAGACCTCCGGGGTCAGCGGCAGCATGTACGGGTGCGCCCTGGCCAGGTGCGGAGCGGTCCTGCGGAGCAGGATCCCGCGCTCGACCGCGCTCTCGTACGCCACGCCCACCTGACCCTTCGCCAGGTAGCGCAGGCCGCCGTGCACCATCTTGGAGCTCCATCTGGAGGTGCCGAAGGCCAGGTCGTGCGCGTCGATCGCCGCTACGCTCAGCCCCCGGGACGCGGCGTCGAGCGCGGCGCCCGCGCCCGTCGCGCCGAGTCCCACCACGAGCACGTCCACCCGTTCCTCCGCGACCCGGCGCAGCTCCCGGGAGCGTCGGGCGGCGTTCAGCGAGCTATCCAAGGTAGGCCTCCAGCAGGGCGGCGAGCTCGGCGTCGAGCTCGTCCAGCGTGACGGGGTCGAGCATGGTCGGAGCGGACAGCAGGAACGACTGGGCCACGAGCAGCACCGCCCTGGCCCTGGCCGGATCGCCGACGGCCGGCTCCAGCACCGCCAGGATGGCCTCGTGGCTCGCGCCGCGCCGATCCAGCAGGTACGGCACCAGCAGCTCGGGATCCGCCTCCACGATCTTGCGCCACAACGGGTGCCCGCGCAGCCCCCGCACCCCCGCCACGACGGCCCGTACGGGGTCCGACAGGTCGAGCCCCTCGATCACCCGCACCCACTCCCTGGTCATCAGGTCGGCCACCAGCGTGCGCACGTCGGGCCAGCGGCGGTAGATCGTCATCCGCGACACCCCCGCCCGCCGGGCCACGTCCGTGAGCGTCGTCCTGCGCACCCCGTACGCCAGCACGCAGTCGCGCGCCGCGTCCAGCACGCCCTCATTGTGACGAATCGACGTCATGTGTCACAGTGTAAGCGTGACTGGAGAACCGATGTCGTGGTCGGGGTGGGGCGACCCCGCCAAGGCCCGCGAGCTGCCCGAGCCGGTGCGGGCGCTGCTGCGCGACCTGCTCGGCGTACGCGCGCCCGGCACCCCCGCCGCCTCGCTCGAACAGGTCGTCCTCCCGGCGGTCGCGCTGGCGGAGCCGCTGCTCGGCGCGCTGGCGAAGGTCGTCGGCGACGGGCACGTCCTGACCGGCCACGAGGACCGCGTCCGCCACACGCGCGGCAAGTCCACGCCCGACCTGCTGCGCATGCGCGCGGGCGACGGCTCGGACGCGCCGGACGCCGTGGTGCTGCCCGGCTCGCACGAGGAGGTGGCCGAGCTGCTGCGGCTGTGCTCGCGCGAGCGCGTCGCTGTCGTGCCCTTCGGCGGCGGCACCTCGGTGGTGGGCGGGCTGGCCGCCTCCCGTGAGGGCTTCGCCGGGGTGATCGCGCTCGATCTGGGGAGGCTGGACCGGCTGCTGTTCGTGGACGAGGAGTCCATGGTGGCGGGGTTCGAGCCGGGGGTGCGGGCTCCCGACGCCGAGCGGCTGCTCGCCGGGCGCGGGCTGACGCTCGGGCACTTCCCCCAGTCCTTCGAGTACGCCACGCTCGGCGGCTTCGCCGCCGCCCGGTCCAGCGGGCAGGCGTCGGCCGGGTACGGGCGGTTCGACGACGTGGTGGTCGGGCTCACCCTGGCCACGCCGTCGGGCACGCTGGAGCTCGGGCGCGCTCCCAAGTCGGCCGCCGGGCCCGATCTGCGGCAGCTCGTGCTCGGCTCGGAGGGGGCGTTCGGGGTGATCACGTCACTGCGGCTGCGGGTGCGGCGGGCTCCGGCCGAGCGGCGGTACGAAGGGTGGCGGTTCGCCTCGTTCGCGGAGGGATCCGCCGCTGTGCGGGCGCTCGCCCAGGAAGGGCCGCTGCCGACCGTGCTGCGCCTCTCGGACGAGACCGAGACGATGATCGGCCTCGCCAAGCCGGACGAGATCGGCACGGGACAGGCGGACGCCTCCCGCGCCTCGGACGCAGCGGCCGGGTCGGGTGGCGCGGGTGGCTCCGGGTGCCTGTTGATCGCCGGTTTCGAGGGGGCGCGGGTCGGGAGCCGGCATGCCGCCGCGTCCGCCGTGCTCGCGCGGATGGGCGGCGAGCCGCTCGGGCCCGGGCCGGGGGAGTCGTGGGAGCACGGCCGCTTCTCCGCCCCGTACCTGCGCGACTCCCTGCTCGCCGCCGGGGCCACCGTCGAGACGCTGGAGACGGCCGGTTTCTGGGCGAACCTGCCGCGCCTGTACGACGCGGTCCGGCTGGCCCTGCTCGGCGCGCTCGGCTCGCCGCTCGTCATGTGCCACATCTCGCACGTGTACGAGACCGGCGCCTCCCTCTACTTCACCGTCGTGACCCCGCAGGACGCCGACCCCGTGGCGCAGTGGGATCGGGCCAAGGCGGCGGTGAACGCGGCCATCGTCGAGGCGGGCGGCACGATCACCCACCACCACGGCGTCGGCCGCGACCACCTGGACGCCTACGCGAGCGAGCTCGGGCCCGTCGGCGCGGGCATCCTGCGCGCGGTCAAGGCCGAGCTCGACCCCGCCGGGATACTCAACCCGGGCGCGCTGATCCCGCCGCCCGCCTCGTAGCGCGGGGATCAGCCGGGCGGGGGCGGGAGTTCGTCCGCCTCGGCCAGGGTGGCGGCGGCGTCGCTGTAGCGGTGCAGGGCCTCCTGGACCTCGGCCAGCCGCCGCAGCGAGATCGACAGCGCGGCGCCGCCGTCCGGGCGGCTGAGCGCCACCGCCTCCTGCGCCAGCGGCAGCGCCTCCGTGGCGCGCCCCCGCGCCAGTAACAGCCTCGCGGTCGTGAGCAGGCAGCGGGCGAGCAGCGGGGTGTGCTCGCCCGGCGACTGCGCGGCCAGCGCCCGGCTTCTCGCGATCGCCTCGCTCGCGCTGTTGAGCGCCGCGCCCCCCGCCCAGCGCGGGCGGGTCGTGGCGAACGCGAGCAGGCCCTCGATGGCCGCCACGGCGGAGGTGCCTCTGCGGGTCGCGTCGTCCGGGCCGTTACGGGTCATGGGAGCCTCCTAGGCAGTCCCAACCGCTTGCTTGGGGGGTGAGGCTACACCATTGCACACCTTGTGTGTTCCGAGCGGTACGGAGCGTTCAGGATGCGCAATTGGTAGATCGCGGTAAAGATGTGGTCATGGTGGAAGTCGCGGCTGAACGTGGAAAGCAGGTTTCCTCCCGGGTCTCGGAGGAGGGTGCCGGTTGGGCCTGTGTGCAACCAGGGGCGTTTGCGCAGCTCAGACCCGACAAGCAGGGCTTTACCTGGTTGAATGTACGGACGCTGTGGCTGTCCCGCAACGAGATCCTGGCCGGGTTGTTCGGGGATCCGTCAGGGGAGGTGCGGGCACGCTGGGTGGAGTCCCAGGAAGCGCGCGGGATTGATCCGGAATTTCGCATCAAACCGGCTGTCGGGACTCATTTCAGTTTCCTTCTGCTGGGCGATACCGGAGAAGGTGACGCCTCCCAGTACGCCGTTGTTCCCGGAATGCTGAAACTCGGCGAACAGACCTCCTTCGCCATCATCGCCAGCGACGTGGTCTACCCCACCGGATCGGGCAACGAGTACGGAGACAAGTTCTTCCGCCCGTACCAGGACTACGACGCGCCGATCTACGCCATCCCCGGCAACCACGACTGGTACGACGGCCTCGGCGGCTTCATGCGGGTCTTCTGCGACGCGCCGCCGCTCAAGCCGAAGCCGGACCGGGGCCTGCGCGGCCTGCTGTGGCGCAAGCCGGAGACCGTCGACGAGGCGAAGCTGGCCGAGGCGCGCAAGCTCAGGGGCAGGCCGTCGCAGCAGGCGACGCAGCCGGGCCCGTACTGGACGATCGAGAGCGACAGCCTGCTGATCGTGGGCGTCGACACCGGCATCAGGAACGTCCTCGACCAGCGGCAGACGGCCTGGCTGCGGGCGGTCTCGCTCGACCCCAGGCCGAAGGTCCTGGTGACCGGTAAGCCGATCTACACCGGCAACGCCTACAAGCCGTCGCCGCTGGAGGGCGGCGGGACGATCGACGACATCGTGCGCGACCCGGCACACCGGTACGTCGCGGCCATCGGCGGCGACGTGCACAACTACCAGCGCTATCCGGTCCAGGTGGGCGACCGGGTCATCCAGTACGTCGTGTCGGGCGGCGGCGGGGCGTTCATGCACGCCACGCACACCATCGGGCGCGTGGACGTCGGAGGCGTGCACGAGGACGCGTTCAAGTGCTACCCGCTGCGCGGCGACTCGCTGTCCTTCTACAGCCAGCTCTACGCCAAACGGCTGCGGATGAAGTGGCTCTACCTGACGCCCTCCGAGGCGCTGTGCATCATGTCGGAGCACATCAGGAACGAGCCCGTCAGGACCCCTGAAGGGCCCGTGAAGATCACGCGGCGGATGCGGTGGGCGGCGCGGCTGCTCGGCGCCTGGCCGTGGCCGCTGCGGCTGCCCGTGGACCGGGTGTTCCACCGCTACCTGTCCGAGCTGTCCGACTGGGACACGCCGCCGTTCTTCAAGCAGTTCCTGCACGCCACGGTCACCCCCGAGGAGCTGACCCTGCGCTGCTTCGCGGCGACCGGCTGCCTGGCGCAGGAGCTGGAGCCGCCGCTGGAGGACGAGGTGCGCATCAGCCTCACCTGACCCCGTGGCTGACCGCGTGCCGTTTTGTCGGGGCCGTTTGGCACCCTTGACCACGTGTACGTCGTGGTCGCAGGGGAGACGGTGCTGCCGGTCGGTGGCGCGGCGCGCCGTCCCGCCGATCTGGCGCGGGAGGTGCGCGAGCTGGAGGCCGCCGAGGGGCCGCGGTGGGTCTGGGCGGACGCGCGGGAGTCGTACCCTCCGCTGCTGGAACGGGGGGTGCGGGTCGCGCGCTGCCACGACCTCGCGCTGACCGAGGGGCTGCTGCTGGCGTACGAGGGCCGCTACGGCGAGCCGCGCTCGGCCAGGGCCGCGCACGCCAGGCTGCGCGGGCTGCCCGTGCCGGACGAGCAGCCGAGCGCGCCCGGCACGCTGTTCGCGCCCGAGCCGCTCGGCGCCGAGGCGGTCGCCGAGGTGCTGGCCGACCAGCTCCGGCGCATCGCCGGGCTGCCCGAGCCCGGCCGGTTCCGGCTGCTGGTGGCGGCCGAGTCGGCGGGCGCGCTGGTCGCGGCCGAGATGTCGCACGAGGGCATGCCGTGGCGCAGGGACGTGCACGACGCGCTGCTGACCGACCTGCTCGGGCCGCGTCCCGTGCACGGCATGCGCCCGGCCAGGCTGCAGGCGCTGGCCGACGAGGTGGCGGCCGCGTTCGGGCACCCGGTCAACCCCGACTCGGTGCAGCAGCTCGTCAAGGCGTTCAAGGGCGCGGGCGTGGCGCTGAAGACGACCAGGCAGTGGGAGCTCAAGCAGATCGACCATCCGGCGGTGGCGCCGCTGCTGGCCTACAAGGAGCTGGCCAGGCTGTTCAGCGCCCACGGGTGGACGTGGGCCGACCAGTGGGTGCGCGGCGGCCGGTTCAGGCCCGAGTACGTGGTGGGCGGCGTCGTGTCCGGGCGGTGGGCCACCAACGGGGGCGGGGCGCTGCAGATCCCCAAGGTGATGCGGCGGGTGGTGGTGGCCGACGACGGGTGGATGCTGATCGTCGCGGACGCGGCGCAGCTGGAGCCGCGGGTGCTGGCGGCGATGGCCGGCGACGTGGGGCTGGCCAGGGCCGCGGGGGAGATCGACCTGTACTCCGCGCTGGCGCAGTCGTTCGGCGGCGAGCGGGCCAACGCCAAGATCGCGATGCTGTCCGCGATGTACGGCGGCACCAGCGGCGACGCCTCCAAGCTGCTGGCCGTGATGCGGCAGCGCTTCCCGAAGGCGTACCAGTTCGTGGAGGACGCGGCCAAGGCGGGGGAGGAGGGGCGGATCGTGCGGTCCTGGCTCGGTCGCACCAGCCCGCCACCGTCGGAGCGGTGGAAGGAGCTGGTGTCGGGGCCCGAGGGCGGGCGGGCGGCCAGGGACCGCGGGCGGTTCACGCGCAACTTCGTGGTGCAGGGCACGGCGGCCGAGTGGGCGCTGGCGCTGCTGGCCGTGCTGCGGGGGCGGCTGCCCGAGCCGGCCCGGCTGGTGTTCTTCCAGCACGACGAGGTGATGGTGCACTGCCCGGCCGAGCTGGCCGAGGAGGTGATCGCGGCCGTGGCGGCCTCGGCGGCCGAGGCCAGCCGGCTGCTGTTCGGCGCGACGCCGGTGCGGTTCCCGATGGAGGCGGTGGCGGTCAAGTCCTACGCGGACGCGAAGTGACCTCACCGGCTCGTCAGGGAGCGGAGGCCGTCACAGAGCGGTGGTGGTCAGGGAGCGGTGGTGGTCAGGGAGCAGCGGTGGTCAGAGAGCGGCGCCGTCAGGGCGTGCGGCGCCAGACGACGGTCAGCCAGGCGCCGGCCACGGCGACCATGATGCCGACCACCAGGCCGAGCATGCCGTAGCCGAGCAGCCCGACGATCGCGCCGGCGATGATCGTGCCCGTGGCGCCGCAGACGTTCATCAGCAGGTCCGACAGCCCCTGCACGGCCGGGCGGCGCTCGATCGGCACCGACTCCGTGACCAGCGCCGAGCCGGCCACCAGGCCGCACGACCAGCCCAGGCCGAGCAGTATCAGCGCCGCGGTCACCTGCCACACCCGGTGGCCCGCCGTGCCGGCGAGGGCGGCGGAGGCCAGCAGCAGGGCCGAGCCGAGCACCAGCACCGGCACCTTGCCCGCCTTGTCGGCCAGCCAGCCCACGACCGGCGAGAGCACGTACATGCCGGCGATGTGCAGGCTGATCACCAGGCCGATGACGTCCAGGTTCGAGCCGTCGTGGTGGAGCTTGACCGGGGTCATGGACATGACGGAGACCATCGCCGTGTGGCTGACGGCGATCATGACCAGGGCGCGGCGGGCCATGGGGGTGGTGCGCAGGGTCGTCCAGGCCGTGCGGATCGTGCGGTTGCGTCCGGGGTCCTCCTCGCGCGTACCGGCCCGGGCGAGCTTGAGCGGGTCGGGGCGGAGGAAGCAGAGAATGACGACCACCGCCAGCGCGAACGCCAGGGCCGCGAACGCGAACGGCCCCGCCTTCTCCACCAGCCCGAGGCTCATGCCGATCCGGTCGGCGGGCTCGGCCAGGTTCGGGCCGGCGACCGAGCCGATGGTCGAGGCCCAGACGACCAGCGACAGGTGGCGGGCCGAGCGGTCCTTCGGCGACAGGTCGGTGGCCGAGTAGCGGGCCGCCAGGCTGCCCGCGCTGCCGCCGCCGACGAGCACCAGGCCCGCCAGCAGCAGCGGCCAGTTGCGCAGGCTGATGGCCAGCACCGAGACCGCGCAGCCCACCAGCGCCGCCGTGTACGCCAGCGACAGCCCCGCCCGGCGCCCGCCCCTGCTCGACACCTTGGCGGCGGGCAGGGCCAGCAGCGCCGCGCCCAGCACGGTGGCCGTGCCCGCGAAGCCGCTGATCACCGTCGACCGGGACAGCTCGTCCACGACGACCGAGCTGAGCGCCAGCCCGACGGCCACGCCCACGCCTCCCACGATCTGCGCCGCGGACAGGACCGCCAGGGTCCGCCGTTGTACGTGCTGAATCCGGTCAGGGGGCGAGACAGCGGGCTTGGTGGGGGCACTGGTCACCCGTGAAGTCTCGCATAACCCCCAACAATGCCCCAAAGAGGACGGTGATCTGATTTATCGGGAAATTAGGATTTTCGCCATGATTTTTCAGAGCACGAGAACGGGATCGCCTTGGGCCAGGCGCCCGTACGTTCCGGGAATCAGGTCGGGGATCAGGTTCACGCCGAACCAGACCTTGCCGTTCCGCCTGCGGTGCCGGGCGAGCGTCCTGAGCGGCTCCTTGCCCTTGCGGTAGGTCGTGGTGTCGACCGTGGTCAGCACGCAGCGATCGCACCCCTTGCTCACGCGGAATTCCACCTCCCCGATGCGCAGGCGCTTCCACTCGTCCTCGGCGAACGGCTCCGTCACGCCGTCGATCACCACGTTCGGCCGGAACCTGCGCATGGGGATCGGCCGCGGCTCCTCGCCGAGCTCCAGCGCGGTGCCGGCGATCCAGTCGTTGAGGCGGGCCAGCGAGGCCGTCGTGGTGAGCAGCAGCGGGAACGCGTCGGCCAGGCTCACCCGGTCCTCCGGCCTGCCGTACGCCGGGTCGACCGGGCGGCGGGCCGGGTCGTCGAGCCACCCGAGCCGCACCGGCCGCCCCGCCAGCCCGCTCAGCCACGCGGCCGCGGCGTCGCCGCAGTCGGTGACCTCCACGGACGTCCTCGGCAGGTGCACGACAGACCTCGGGCCGGTGGGCGCCACCGTCAGCGGCTCCGCGTGCGGGCCCGTCAGCGTGAGCACCCCGCCGTCGAGCACGCCGCCGTCGAGCACGCCGCCGTCGAGCACGCCGCTGTTGAGCACAGGCACGCAGGCCAGCAGGCGCGGCTCCTGGCGGGCGGTGAGCACCGCGCCGCTCTCGTCGGTGATGACGTGGCGGCGGTCGCCGGCCAGCCCCCACGGCTGCACCTCGGCCTCGGTGACCTCGTGCCCCGAGGTGGACTTGACGGGGTAGCGGGAGATGCTCGCCAGCTTCATACGGCTGACCGTATCTCACGGGTTCCGGACAGCTCCTGGACGAGCGTGCTCCGGCGGTGCAGGGTGGCGCCGAGCGCGACGGCGGCCAGGCCCGCCACGCCGATCGCGGCGCCGATCCAGGCGACGGACGCGTAGCCGAGGCCGGCCTCGATGGCCAGGCCGCCCGCCCAGGGGCCGGCGGTGATGCCGACGTTGAAGGAGGCCACGTTCATGCCGGCGGCCAGCGTGGGGGCGTTCCTGGCCAGGGCGAAGGGGCGGGAGTTCAGGGCGGGGTTGGTGCCGAAGCCGAACGCGCCGAGCAGGAAGATCAGCGGGATGGCGAGCAGGGCCACGGGCGCGGACGCGGCCAGGGCGGCCGAGGTCAGGATCAGGCCGGTGACGCCGGCGTACAGCAGCGGGTACGGCCGCGCGTCGGCGATCCGGCCGCCGACGGTGATGCCGAGCAGGGCGCCCACCCCGTACAGGCCGAGCACGGCGGGCACCCAGGCCGGGTCCAGGCCCGTGACCTCGGTCAGCAGCGGGCTGAGGTAGCTGAAGGACGACAGCAGCGCGCCGGTGGTCAGCGCGGTGGTGCCGTAGGCGAGCCAGAGGGCGGGCCTGGACAGCGCGCGCAGCTCGTCGGACACGCGGGGCGTGCCGTCCCGGTCGGGGCGGCCGCCGGGGATCGTGGCGAACACGCCGATGCCGGCCAGCGCCGACAGCGCGGCGACCGCCCAGAACGCCGCCCGCCAGCCCAGGTGCTGCCCGATCACCGTGCCCGCGGACAGGCCGATGACGGTGGCCACGGTGAGCCCTCCGGCCAGCACGCTCATCGCCTTGGCGCGGGCGTTCGCGGGCACCAGTCCGATCGCGGTGCTGGCCGCCACGGCCCAGAAGCCCGCGTAGACGAAGGCGCCGACCACGCGGGTGGCGAACAGCACGCCGTAGCTGGACGTCAGCGCGCCCGCCACGTGCGACAGCGCGAACAGCCCCAGGAACGCCAGCAGCACCGTACGGCGCGGCCACCGCAACGTGACGACGGCCAGCACCGGCGCGCCCACCAGCATCCCGATCGCGAACGCCGAGATCAGCAGCCCCGCGTCCGGCACCGACACCCCGAGATCGCGCGCCAGCTCGGGGAGCAGCCCGGCCAGCATGAGCTCGGAGGTGCCCTGAGCGAAGATCGAGAGCCCCAGTATGTAGACCGCCAACGGCATGGCGACCTCCTCCTTCGGAAACAGTTTTAGATTGATCAGTTCAAAACGCGGGCACGAAGAAGTCAGAAGGCGGACAGCGCGGTGTTCGCGATCGACTCGAGCGTGGCCCGGTCGGCCCCGCCGCGGGCCGTGACGCGCAGGCCGCTGACCGTCGCGGCCAGGAAGCGGGCCAGGGCGAGCGGGTCCCGGTCCGCGTCGAGCTCGCCGCGGGTGCGGGCCGCCTCGAGCGCGGTCCTGACGATCCCGACCCGCTTGTCGTTGTCGCGGCGCAGCAGCTCCGCGATCTCCGGGTCACGCGGGCCCAGCTCGACCAGCGAGTTCACCACCAGGCAGCCGGCCGGGTCGCGGGGATCGGGCTCGACCGCCCACCACAGCACGGTCCTGATCTTCTCCCTGATCGGCAGCTCGCCCTCCATGAGCTCGGCGAGCCCGGCGTTGCGCTCGTCCATGTAGTGCCGCAGCGATCGCTCGAACAGGTCGTGCTTGCTCGCGAAGGTGTTGTAGATGCTGCTGCGCCCGAGCCCGGTGGCCGCGCACAGGTCCTGCGTCGAGGTGGCCTCGTAGCCCGCGCTCCAGAACGCGCGCATGGCCGCCTCGATCGCCAGGTCCTCCTCGAACTTCCGCGGTCGTGCCATGTCAGGCACGCTACACGTTTTGGAACGGTTGGTGCAATATGGGTCAGGTGGCCTGCCGGAACGTGTTGAGGAACACCTTGCGCGTGTCGGCCTGGTCGTCCCACTTCAGGTCGGGCAGATCCATCGTGATCTTGAAGGCGGCGGTGTCGTCGATGGAGACGTACCTGGTCAGGGCGTGCATGGGGACACCGTTGGGGGTGGTGTAGGTGTACTCCCAGTCGGCGGCCTGCCAGGTGCGGTAGCGGACGGTCTGGAGCTGCACCTGGATGTAGCTCTCCATGCCGCCGTCCGCCTCCAGCCTGCCCAGCTCCGACAGCCCGCCGTCGCTCTGCGGGGCGGCCCGCTCGACCAGGATGCGCATGCCGGAGTCCTTCGGGCCGCTGAACGTGGCCACGCCGCCGGACGTCGCGAGCTTCCAGTCGTCGGGCACGGCGGCCGAGAACCCGGGGCCCGTGTGCTCCACGTAACCCTCGGGGATGATCGACGGCTCGGTCGCGTTCTCCGTCGTGGCGCTCTCGGAGACGGTGGCGGAGGCGGTGACCGGCGTCTGCGGCGAGCCGCCCGTCAGGACGATCCACACGGCGCCCGCCACGACGGCCACGGCCACCAGGGAGCTGATGATCGTGAGCGGCGTGGGCCGGCCGTCGCGGATCCACGGGCCGCCTTCGTCGTCCTCCACCCGGCGCCGGCTCTTGCCGGGCCGCGGGCCCCCGCCGGGCAGCGAGGCCAGGCGGCTGCGGGAGACGTCGTGCGACAGGTCGCGCGACTGCTCGCGCAGGTCGTCGGGAGAGGCCAGCGGCCACGGGGTGGCGGAGGAGTTCCGGCTGTCCGTGGTCAGCGGCAGGATCGGCTGGGGGTGCGGGCCGCTCGGGTCGTCCAGGTCGTCGGCGCCGCGGCGGCCCACCCGGGGGCCGGTCGGCGCGCCGAACGGCGGCTGCTGCGGGCCGGACGGGGCCACGAGCGAGTCGTACGGACCGGAGGAACTGCTCAGCGAGTCGTACGGCCCCGAGGAACCGGCCAGTGAGTCGTACGGCCCCGAGGGGCCGGCCAGTGAGTCGTACGGACCTGACGGGCTGCTCAGCGAGTCGTACGGACCCGACGAACTGGCCAGTGAGTCGTACGGGCCCTGCTGCTGGCCGGGGGTGCGCGGCAGCGGGGGGAGCTGGTCGGTGCGGTGGCTGCCCGACGGGCTCGTCATCCCGTCGTAGGGCATCGAGTGGCCGCCCGACGGGCTGTTCAGCGGGTCGTACGGCACCCGCACCGGCCCCGACGGCGTCTCCACGATGCGCGAGGGCATCGGCCCCGACGGGGTCTCCAGCGGGGGCAGCAGCCCGGCCGGGGTCGGGTCGGACTGGCTGGGCAGCGTCTCGGGGGCGCGCGGCCTGGGCGCGCCGTGCGCGCGCAGCACCGCCTCCAGCATCTCGATCACCTGCGTGGCGGTGAGCCGCTCGGCCGGGTTCTTGCGCAGCAGGCCCTCGATCACGGGCATCAGCGAGCCGGCCCGCTGTGGCCTGATCGGGTCCTGGGTGAGCACCGCGCCGAGCACCGCCACCGGGTCGGGCCCCTCGTACGGCGGGCGGCCCTCGACGGCGGCGTACAGGGTCGCGCCGAACGACCACAGGTCCGCCGCCTGCGTGATCGGCTGGCTGGACAGGCGCTCCGGCGGGATGTACGCCGGCGACCCCATGAGCAGGCCCGTCTGGGTGATCGAGACGTCGCCCTCGATGGCCGCGATGCCGAAGTCGGTCAGCACCACCCGGTCCTGGGTCAGCAGGACGTTGCCCGGCTTGATGTCGCGGTGCAGGATCCCGGCGGCGTGCGCGTGCATGAGCGCGTCGAGCACCCGGATGCCGATCTCGGCCGCCTGGATCACCGGGAGCGGCCCGCTCTGGCGTACGGCCTGCTCCAGCGACCACGCCCGGACCAGCTCCATCACGATCCAGGGCCGGCCGTCCTCCTCGACCACGTCGTGCACCGTCACGATGCCCGGGTGCGTCAGCCGCGCGGCCGACCGGGCCTCGCGCAGCATGCGCCGGTGGGCCACCTGCTTGCCCGCGTTGTCCAGGCCGTAGGGCAGGATCAGCTCCTTGACGGCCACGTCCCTGTCGAGCAGCACGTCGTGGGCGTGCCACACCATGCCCATGCCGCCTCTGCCTACGGGCGACATCAGTCGGTAGCGCCTGCCGATCAGGCGTCCCTGGCTCTGCGGAGCGCCCCCCGTGGCACCTCCCTCTGAGCCGGGCCCGCTGAGCAAGCGGTCGGCTGCCATGTTCCCGCCCCCATCTCGCCTCATCCGTCACGTGCGTTCATCACGCTACTTGCAGATTATGAGGTTCGTTACGATATCGGCGGCGAATCCGCAAGGGAAGGTGATGATGTCTTACATCACCACTGACGTGGGGATATGTCGGCATTAAAATGGATCACTTATGCGCCTCGGCCAGGGCCAGCAACGCGCTGGTGAACGCCTCCGCAGGCGGCTCCACCAGGCCCGCGCCGACCTGGCCCGTCCCCGCGATCCGGCCCGCGATGCCCGTGTTGACCACAGGCAGCAGGCCCGTCCGCGCCACCAGCGTCACGTCGATGCCGACCGGTGTGCCGCGGAAACCGAGGCCGGGAATCTGGTAGACGGGATGCTCGGCGAGCGTGATCTCGTACATGGAGCGGGTGGCCCGCACCGCGTCCGCCACCTCGCCGCCGACGAACCGCACGATGGCCGGCGACGCCGCCATCGCGAACCCGCCCAGCCCCGACGTCTCCGTGATCGTGGAGTCGCCGATGTCCGGGTTGGCGTCCTGCGGGCCGTACGAGCCGAGGTAGAGCCCGTCAGGCACCCCCGCCGGGCCCGTGAACCAGCGCCCGCCCAGCCCCGACACCTGGACGCCGAAGTCGGTGCCGTTCCTGGCCATGGCCACGACCAGGGACGAGCCGGGCACGTCGCGGGCCGCGTCCGTGGCGGCCTTGGCCGCGGCCATCCCGAGGTTGAGGAAGAAGTGGTCGTTGCCGTTGACGAAGCGCAGCACCCCGGCCGCCGCGCCCGGCGCCGCCTCCACCACGGCCGGGGCCAGCTCGCGCAGCAGCAGCGAGGTGGCGGCCCTGTTGCGGTTGTGCAGCTCGTCGCCCATCTGCAGGGCCTGCGCGATCAGCGAGCGCAGGTCGATCGGGCCCGTACGCTCCAGCGTCGCCGCCAGCGCCGGGCCGAGCACCCGGTCCATCCAGCGCAGCCGGTCGAGCACCTCCGGGCCGTACGCGCCGTACCTGAGCACCTTGCCCAGGCCCTCGTTGAGCGAGCAGTACGCGGTGCCGCCGTGCTCGTCGTCGCGCACCTCGAACAGCCACATCGACGGGCTCACCACGCCCGCCATCGGGCCCACCGCCCCGTGCTCGTGGCAGGGGCGCAGCACGACCGCGCCCGCCGCCAGCCTGTCCGCGGCCTCGTGCTCGTCCGCGGCCCTGCCCTCCAGGAGCATGGCGCCGATCAGCGCGCCGCGCATCGGGCCCGAGGCGCGCTCCCAGGTGATGGGCGGGCCCGCGTGCAGGAACGTGTCCGCGCCGAGCAGCTCCGAGGCGCGCCGCACGCCCACCAGGTGCGGGCGGGCCGAGGTCAGCCTGCCCACGGCCAGCTCGTTGGCCGCCTGGCGGCGCGGGTCCGCCAGCACCGTGGCCAGGGCCTCGGCGGTGCCGGGCAGGGGCGGGCGCCAGGCGACCGGGGCCGTCGGCACGGCCTGCGCGCGCAGCGCCTCGTCGAGCAGGCCCGCGCCGACGGTGATCACGCGCGGGGAGGAGGTCAGCAGTGAGGTCATACCAGGCTCCTGGCGTGGCGGGCGGCCTGGGCGTTGGAGGTGAAGACGGCGGCGCCCGCCTCGCGGAAGGCGGCGGCCTGGCGGTGCAGGTCCTGGGGGTCGCCCTCGGTGCCGATCAGGGCGATCACCACCGTGGCCGGGGTGCCGGCGACCGCGGGGGCCAGCGAGGCGGCCGGGTCGGGGTCGGCGCCGTGGCCCAGGACCACGTCCATGAGCACCACGTCCCGCTCGCCGGCGCGGGCCAGCGCCTCCGCCCGCAGGGTCGGGTCGATCATCGGGTGTGCCCTGCCCCTGGTGTAGGCGTCGTCGCCGTAGTCGACGAAGTCGCCCTGGCCGGCGACCAGCGCGGCCTCGGTGCCCAGCGTGCCGCCCGAGTACAGGCCCCTGATCCGCTTGGGCGCGGGGCGCGTGCCTGGCGGGGCGGGCCAGGACGGCCACTCGGGGACGGGCCTGCCGAGGGCCCGCAACGCCTGCTCGGCGGCCTGCGTGAGATCCCCGGCCGGCGCGAGGCCGCCCGCCTGCGCGAGCGCGGGTGTGCCCAGCAGGACGGGCACCACGGGCGTGCGCAGCCGCTGCCCCAGCACCGCCCGGGCCACCTCGGGAGCGGGCGGCTTGGAGACGAGCACGATCAGCTCCGTGGCCGGGTCCTCGTCCAGCATGCGCAGCGCGCGCGCCGCCGACAGGCCGCCCACCTCGGCGGACAGGTCCCTGCCGCCCACCCCGAGCACGTGGCTCACGCCGGCGCCGGCCCGGTCGAGCAGGCACGTCACCTGCTGCGCCCCGGTGCCGGACGCGGAGACCACGCCGACGGGGCCGGGGGTGAGCACGTTCGCGAAGCCGAGCCCGGCGCCGCCGATCGCGGCGGTGCCGCAGTCGGGGCCCATGACCAGCACGTCCCTGGCCTCGGCCAGCTCCTTCAGCCGGCGTTCCTGGGCCACGGTGACGCCGTCGCTGAAGATCATGACGGGCAGGCCGGCCTCGATGGCGTCCAGGGCCTCGAAGAAGGCGTACTCGCCGGGGGTGGAGACCAGCACGAGGTCCGCGGGGCCGCGGGCGGCGGCCGAGCGGGTGGTCAGCGGCGGCTGCTCGTCGGAGCCGGTTCCCGGCCGGTCCACCTCGGTGAGCCGGCGCTCGGCCTCCTCGGCGGCCGCGTCCGGGTCCTTCGCCCGTACGGCGATCAGCAGGTCGCCCGGATCGGTCTCCGGGACGCCGAAGCCCATCTCCCGCAGGATCGAGACGTTGAGGTCCGTCGCCATGGCGACCATGGCCGCCTCCACGCCCGGCAGCTCCGACAGCGCCCGGCTGACCCGCATGAGGGTGACCGAGTCGTGGTAGGCCCCCCGCCGTACCAGCACCGCCTGCGGCAGGCCGGTCATCGCGCCCCGCTCAGCGACCGGACGGCGGCCACGCCGATGGCGATGCCCTGGGCCAGGTCGGCGCCCGAGGTGTGGCCGAGGCGGTGCAGGCGGCGCAGGGCGGGTTCGAGCGCCTGGCGGCCCGCGACGCCGCGCAGCACCCCGGTCACCTCGGGGCTGGCCTCGCCCCTGGCGGCGCAGTGCAGGAGCGTGGCCGAGATCGGCGTCGTACGCGTGCGCGCGTCGAACGTCACGGTCGCCGCCAGCCAGCCGGCCAGCCAGACCGCCTTCTCGCAGGCCGCCGCCGTGCCCAGGCGCCGCAGCGTCACCAGCAGCCCGGCCAGCACGTCGTCGCCGCTCGGCGTCAGCCCGGGGCCGAGCCCGACGAGCTGCTCCGCCGCCGTCACCGCTCCCAGCAGCCAGCCCTTCGCGCAGCTGCTCGCCAGCATGGCCACGGCGCCGTTGCCCGCCAGCCCGGCGCCCGGCGGGTCCGCCGGCAATTGGTCCTCCAGCCGGGCCGGATCGAGCCGCCCCAGCGGCGGGGCCGGATCCCACCAGCGGCGCACGTTCAGGCTCAGCGGGCCGAGCTCGATCAGCCGGTCGCCCACCGAGGCGTCGTCACCCACCGTGAGGTGCGGCAGCGGCCCCGCGAGCAGCACCGAGTTCGGCAGCCGCGTGGCCTCGCCCGTGATGACGGCGATCACCGAGGGCTCCAGATCGGTCCTGACCTCCAGGTACACGCCCGCGGGGAACGCCGCGAGCACGCGCGCGGGGCGCCGCTGGGTTTCGAGGACGGGGCGGACCGAGGTGCTGGCCGCGCCCGTGACGTGGACGCGGGTACGCCGCGCGGAAGTACTGACGGTCACCGGACCTCCCAACCGACCTTGGACCTGACCGTAGAACGGCCGGTGAACCCTCCGTACGGGTAAATTTGCCAACAGTCAGCGGGTTGGTTGGCTCTTCCTGACAGACGGCTTCCGGGGTCACAATTTCCTCATGGAGCCCCCCGTCCGTCTCGCCAGCACCGGCACGATCATCCACGGCGTTTCCGTGGGAGAGGTGCTCGGCGTGTCCACCCTCGCCGAGGCCAGGCTGATCGCGGGGGAGAGCGGGCTGGGCCGCATCGTGCAGCGGCTCAACGTCATGGAGGTGCCCGACATCCTGGCCTGGGTCAAGCCGCACGAGCTGCTGCTCACCACCGGCTACCCGCTGCGCAACACGCCGCAGTCGCTCGGCCGGCTGGTCGCCGACCTCGACGAGCGCGGGCTGGCGGCGCTGGCCATCAAGCTGGGCCGCTACGTCGACGAGCTGCCCGCCGAGATGGTGGAGCAGGCCGACAGGCTCGGCTTCCCGCTCATCCTGCTGCCCAACGACGTCGGCTTCGACGACATCCTCAACCAGGTGCTCACCGACATACTCAACCGCCAGGCCGCCGTGCTCGCCCGCGCCGAGGAGGCGCACCGGGCGCTGGTCCAGGTGGTGCTGGCCGGCGGCGGCCTGGACGAGGTCACCGCGGAGGTGGCGCAGCTCCTCGACGTGGCGGTGGCGGCCGTGGACGGCTCCGGCCGCGTGCTGGCCACCGCAGGGCCCGGCGACCACGTGACCGTCCTGCGCGAGTCCATCTCCCGCGAGGGGCCGCCCACCTCGCCTCCCCGTACGCCCGCCGCGCGCGCCCGCTCGTTCGCCTCGGTGCCCGTGCTCGCCGGCGGCCACCACCACGGCAGGATCGTCGCCTACAGCCCCGCCGCGGCGATCAGGGACAGCGACGTCGGCATCCTGGAACGTGCCGCCACCGTCGCCGCCCTCGTCGTCACCCGGCAGGAGGCGGTCAACGCCGTCGAGAGCAAGTACCGCGCCGACTTCCTGCGCGACGTGCTCACCGGCAGGGCCGGCACGGCGGAGCGGGTCACCGCCCGCGCGCGGGCGTTCGGCTGGGACCTGGCGCGGCCGGTGACCGTGCTGGTGGCCGAGCTCGACCCCGACGGCGACGAGCGCAGCGCCCAGGACCGCCTCGTCTCCTGCTGGACGGCCTCGATCAGGCGGCACGACCCGCACGGCGCCGTCGCCGGTTTCTCGCACGAGGTGGTGGCGGTCGTGGACGCCGCGCTCGACGCCGCCCGGGTGGCCAAGGACGCCGCCTCCGCCTTCGCCGACGTGCCGCCCGCCACGTTCTCCACCGGCACCTCCCGGCCCAGCCCCGGCGCGGAGACGCTGCCGGAGGCGTACTCGCAGGCGCTGAAGGCTGCCAGGGTGGGGCGGCAGCTGCATGGGCCGGGGGCGGTGGCGCACTTCGACCAGCTCGGCGTCTACCGGCTGCTGTCGCTGGTGAACGACACCGAGGAGCTGCACGCGTTCGTCCGCGAGACGCTGGGCCCGCTGGCCTCCGACGACGACGCCGAGAACGCCGACCTGCGGCGCACGCTGCAGTCGCTGCTGGAGACGAACCTGAACGTCGCGGAGACGGCCAGGCGGCTGCACTTCCACTACAACACGCTGCGCTACCGGATCGGCAAGCTGGAGCGCCTGCTCGGCAACTTCACCGACGACCCGCACCTGCGGCTCAATCTCACGCTGGCCCTGCACGTGCTGCGGATGCGGGGCATCTAGGCTGCTGCCTTGTGGAATCACTGGAATTCGAGCTGCGCGACGAGTACATCCCGCTGTGCGACCTGCTGAAGTACTGCGGCATCACCGAGACCGGCGGGATGGCCAAGCAGCTCATCGACGAGGGCTTCGTCCAGGTGGACGGCGAGGTGGAGCTGCGCAAGCGCGCCAAGATCAGGGCGGGGCAGGTGGTCAGCGGCGACGGGTTCGAGATCCACGTCGCCTAGCCGGTGCGTGAGCACGCGACGGCACCCTCTATTGTGCTCTCCAGCATCAAACAGGAGACATACCCGCAGTTCAGGCGGGAGATCGAGGTGTGTTCGTGGCGCTGGGGTGGAAGGTGCACGGCGATGGGAAGCGCCTGACGCCGGGTGAGGTGGTCAAGCCGGACGAGCGGCTGAGCTGGCCCAGGATGGTGGGCATCGGGGCGCAGCACGTGATCGCGATGTTCGGCGCGACGTTTGTCTTCCCGCTGGTCATGGGCCTGGACGCGAACCTCGCCGTGATGATGTCCGGCGTCGCGACGATCCTGTTCCTGCTGATCGTGAAGGGCAAGGTGCCCAGCTACGTCGGGTCGAGCGCGTCCTTCGTCGGCGCCGTCGTGGCGATCAGGGCGGCCGGGGGAGGCGACGCGACCGTCACCGGGGCGCTGCTCGTCGTCGGGCTGGTGCTGGCCGCGTGCGGGTTCGCCATCCACAAGCTGGGCGTCGGCGTCATCCACCGGGTGTTCCCGCCGATCGTGACCGGCGGGGTGGTGATGCTCATCGGGTTCGGGATGGCGTACGTGGCGGCGGACGTCTACTGGCCGAAGGACCCGTGGGTGGCGCTGCTGACGATGGCGGCCACGTTCGTCTTCATCGGGGTGTTCAAGGGCTTCCTCGGCCGGATCGGCGTGCTGCTCGGGCTCGTCTTCGGGTTCCTGCTGTCCTGGGCCTGGGACCTCGTGGGCGGGCCGATCACGGCGCCCGACGACAGCGGCCGGGTGACCGAGCACTTCCGGGTGAGCCTGGAAGCGGTGGCGCAGGCCGACTGGATCGGGCTGCCGTCGCTGCACGGGCCCGTGTTCGAGGTGTCGGCCATCGTGCTGGTGCTGCCCGTGGTGATCGCGCTGATCGCCGAGAACGTCGGGCACGTCAAGGCCGTCGGCGAGATGACCGGCGCCGACGTCGACGCCTACATGGGACGGGCTGTCATGGCCGACGGCGTCGGCACCGTCGTGGCCACCTCCGTGGGCGGCTCCGCGACGACCACGTACGCCGAGAACATCGGCGTCATGGCGGCCACCAAGGTGTACTCGACCGCCGCCTACTACATCGCGGCCGTCATCGCGATCCTGTTCGGGCTCTGCCCCAAGTTCGGCGCGCTCATCGCGGCCACGCCCGGCGGGGTGCTGGGCGGCGTGACGACCATCCTGTACGGCATGATCGGCCTGCTCGGCGCCAAGATCTGGATCGAGAACAAGGTCAACCTGTCCGAGCCGGGCAACCTCGTGCCGACCGGCGCCGGCATCATCTGCGCCATCGGCCCCGTCGCCTTCCCGATCACCGACACCTTCGCGCTCAGCGGCATCGCGCTCGGCACGATCGTGCTGCTCGTCGGCTACCACCTGCTCCGCGCCGTACGGCGGTAGCCCCTCACACGGCGCCCGCGCCCGTGTGCGCGAGGTTCTCTCTGGTCGGCGGGTCAGATTTGGCAGATCATGCCCGTGTAGGAGCGTGCCACCGGGCCTAATGTGCCCGCAAACGGTACGCCCAGGCGCCCGGCACAAGAGGGGCTCGCATGGTTGTGGGATGGACCAAGCACGGTGATGGCAAGCGACTGGCCCCCGGCGAGGTGGTCAGGCCCGACGAGAGACTGACCTGGCCCCGGATGGTGGGGTTCGGGGCGCAGCACGTGATCGCGATGTTCGGCGCGACGTTCGTCTTCCCGCTGGTCATGGGGCTGGACCCGAACGTGGCCGTGATGATGTCCGGCGTCGCGACGATCCTGTTCCTGCTCATCGTGAAGGGGAAGGTGCCCAGCTACCTGGGCACCAGCGCGTCCTTCGTCGGCGGCGTGTTCGCGATCAGGGCGGCGGCCGGCGGCGACACCGGCGGCGCGGACGCGATCGTGACCGGCGCCATCCTGGTCGCCGGGCTCGTCCTGGCGCTGGCCGGGCTGGCCATCCACTTCCTCGGCGTGCAGATCATCCACCGGGTCTTCCCGCCCGTGGTCACCGGCGCGGTCGTGATGCTGATCGGGTTCGGGCTGGCGTTCGTGGTGGCGGACGTGTACTGGCCGCAGGACCACTGGGTGGCGCTCGTCACGATGCTGATCACGTTCGTGGTGATCGTGGCGTTCAAGGGGTTCATCGGGCGGATCGGGGTGCTGGTCGGGCTGGTGGCCGGGTTCGTGCTGTCGTGGGTGCTGGACAGGGTGGCGGGGCCGGTCACGTCCGTGCTGCCCGGCGCCAACCTGCGGGACGCCGCGGGGAACGCCTGCCCGGCCGAGGGCATGTACTGCGTGGCGACGGCCTTCCCGCACGACCGGGTGAGCTTCCAGTCGGTGGCCGACGCGCCGTGGTTCGGGCTGCCGAGCTTCCACGCGCCCGACTTCAGGACCTCGGCCGTGCTGCTGGTGCTGCCCGCCGTGATCGCGCTGATCGCGGAGAACATCGGGCACGTCAAGGCCGTCGGGGAGATGACCGGGACGGACGTGGACCCGTACGTGGGCCGCGCCGTCATGGCCGACGGCGTCGGCACCGTGGTCACCAGCGCCGTCGGCGGCTCGCCCACCACCACCTATGCCGAGAACATCGGCGTCATGGCGGCCACCAAGGTGTACTCGACCGCCGCCTACTACATCGCCGGCGTCATCGCGATCCTGTTCGGGCTCTGCCCCAAGTTCGGCGCGCTCGTCGCGGCCACGCCCGGCGGCGTGCTCGGCGGCGTGACCGTGATCCTCTACGGGATGATCGGGCTGCTCGGCGCGAAGATCTGGATCGAGAACCGGGTGAACTTCGCCGATCCCGTGAACATGGTTCCGATCGGGGCGGGAATCATCCTGGCCATCGGACCTGTGAAGCACTTCATCGGCGGCGATTTCACGCTCGAGGGCATCGCGCTCGGCACGCTCGTGGTGCTGGGCGGCTACCACCTGCTGCGGGCCATCGCGGGCCGCAGCTCCGAGCCCGTCAGGAGCGAGGCAGGGTGAAGCCGCCGCCGTTCACCTACCACGCGCCCCGCGACCTCCCCGCGGCGCTGCGCACGCTCGCGGGGGTCGGCGGGAAGGTGCTGGCAGGTGGGCAGAGCCTCATCCCGATGCTCAACATGCGGCTGGCCGCGCCCGGGCATCTCGTGGACATCAACCGGGTGGCCGGGCTCGACGGCATCGAGGTGACCCCCGCCGGGGTGACGGTGGGGGCGCTGGCCCGGCACGCGGACGTCGAGCGGGCCGGGGTGCACCCGCTGCTCACCCGGGCGCTCAAGCTGGTGGCCCACCCGGTGATCCGCAACCGGGGGACCGTGGTGGGCAGCCTCGTGCACGCCGACCCCGCCGCCGAGCTGCCCGCCGTGCTGGCGGTGCTGGGCGGGCACGTACGGGTGGCCCGCTGGGACGGAGGCATCACCATGCGGGACGTCCCGGCCGGGGAGTTCTTCGTCGGGCCCATGGAGTCGGCGGTCGAGCCGGGCGAGCTGGCCGTGTCAGCGTTTTTCCCGGCATTGGGAGAAGGGGCCGGGGCCGCGTTCGAGGAGGTGGCGCGGCGGCACGGCGACTACGCGCTGGCGGGCGTGTGCGCCGTGGTCGCCCCGGACGCCGCCAGGGTCGCTCGCATCGGGGTCGGCACGCGGCCCGTCGTGGTCGAGCTGAACGGGCATCAGGCTGACTGGCGGGAGGCGGCGGCCCTCGTGCGGGACGCGACCGAGCCGGAAGGCGACATCCACGCCTCCGCCGCCTACCGCAGGCACCTGGTGGGCGTGCTGGCCGAGCGGGCGCTGCGCGACGCGGCGCGGGAAGGGGCGGCGGCCCGTGGATCATGAGATCACCCTCGTCGTGAACGGCACGGCCAGGCGGTGCCGCGTCCCCGCGCGGCGGCTGCTGTCCGACTGCCTGCGCCACGACCTCGGCCTGACCGGCACGCACGTGGGCTGCGAGCACGGCGTCTGCGGCTGCTGCACGGTGCTGCTCGACGGGCGGCCCGTACGGTCGTGCCTGACGTTCGCCGTGACCGTGGACGGCGCCGAGATCACCACCGTGGAGGGGCTGGCCGGGCGGGACGGCGGGATGTCGGCCGTGCAGCGGGCGTTCGCCGAGTGCCACGGGCTGCAGTGCGGCTTCTGCACGCCCGGCTTCCTGTGCACGGTGACGGCCCTGCTGGAGGAGAACCCGGCCCCCACGGACGACGAGGTGATCGACGGCATCTCGGGCAACCTGTGCCGCTGCACCGGCTACCAGAACATCGTCAAGGCCGTCCACCGGGCCGCCGAGCTGCTGGCGGAGGAAGCATGACGACCAGGCTGTTCGGGGAGGCCGTACAGCGGCGCGAGGACCCCAGGCTGCTCACCGGGCAGGGCCGCTACCTCGACGACCTGGGCCGCGAGGCGCTGGCCGCGGCGTTCGTGCGCTCGCCGCACGCCCACGCCCGCGTCCGCGACATCGACGTGGCGGGCGCGCTCGACGTGGAGGGGCTCGTCGCCGTCTACACCTGGGAGGACCTGCCCGAGCGGGTCGGCCGGGCGCTGCCGCTGCTCATCCCGCACCCCGCGCTCACGCACGGGCGCACCGCCTACCCGCTGGCCAGGGACGTCGTCAGGCACGTCGGCGAGCCGGTGGTCATGGTGGTGGCCACCGACCGGTACGCCGCCGAGGACGCCTGCGCGCTCATCGAGGTCGACTACGAGCCGCTCAAGCCCGTCGTCGGCATCGAGGAGGCCGTCCAGGGGGCGCAGCTCGTGCACGAGGACGTGCCGGGGAACGTCGGCGCGCACCTCGTCCAGGAGGTCGCGGACGCCGGCGGGCGCGGCGCCAGGGAGGCCATCGAGACCGCGCCGCACACGCTCGCCTTCAGGCTCGACATCGAGCGCAGCGCGAGCATGCCGCTGGAGGGCCGCGGCGTGTACGCCCGCTGGGACGGCCGCGACCTGCGCGTCTACTCCAGCACCCAGACCTCCACCAGCGTGCGCATGGCCGTGGCCGCCGCGCTCGGCCTGCCGCTGCCGCAGGTCGAGGTGATCGCGCCCGACGTGGGCGGCGGCTTCGGGGTGAAGATCGTGCACCCGTGGCCGGAGGAGGTGCTGGTCCCGTGGGCCGCCATGACGCTCGGGCGGGAGATCAAGTGGACCGAGGACCGCAGGGAGCACTTCATCTCCTCGGCGCACGAACGGGGGCAGGTGCAGTACGTGCGGGTCGGGTTCGACGACGACGGGCGCGTGCTGGGGCTGGACGTGACGATCCTGCACGACCACGGCGCCTACACCCCGTACGGGATCATCATCCCGATCGTCACCTCGACGCAGTTGCTGGGGCCGTACAAGCCGGGCTCGTACCGGGTGGAGTTCACCGCCGTCTACACCAACACCGTGCAGGTGACGCCCTACCGGGGGGCGGGGCGGCCCCAGGGCGTGTTCTGCATGGAACGCACGATGGACAAGATCGCCCGGTACCTGGGCAAGGACCGCACCGAGGTGCGGGCGGCCAACTTCATCGGGCCCGGGGAGTTCCCGTACGACCAGGGGATGACCTTCCAGGACGGGCGGCCGCTGATCTACGACAGCGGCGACTACCCCGAGATGCTGCGGATGATCAAGGAGCTGATCGGCTGGGACGACTTCGAACGCCGGCCGGGCCTCGGGATCGGGATCGGGTGCTACGTCGAGGGCACCGGCGTGGGGCCGTACGAGGGCGGGCACGTGCAGATCACCTCCGACGGCCGCGTCCACGTCTCCACCGGCCTCACCTCGCAGGGGCAGGGGCACGAGACGGCGTTCGCCCAGATCGCGGCGACCGAGCTGGGCGTGCCCATCGAGCGGGTCAGCGTGGTGACCGGCGACACCCGCAGGTTCGGCTACGCGGTCGGCACCTTCGCCTCCAGGGCGGCCGTCGTCAGCGGCAACGCCATCGCGCTGGCGTGCAGGAAGGTGCGCGAGAAGGCGCTGCGGATCGCCGCCGACGCGCTGGAGGCCAACCCGGACGACCTGGACATCGCCGAGGGCATCGTGCACGTGGCCGGGGCGCCGTCCGCCGCCATCCCGCTGTCCACGGTGGCGGTGCTGGCCAACCCGCTGCGGTACGCCTTCGACGAGGAGACCGCGAAGGCCACCCAGTTCGCGGGCGCCGCCGCCCCCGACCGGCCGCCCGTCGCCGAGGGGGAGGAGCCGGGGCTGGAGGGGCGCGGCTACTACTCGCCGATCAGGTCCACGTTCGCGGCCGGCATGCACGCCGCCGTCGTCGAGACCGACCCCGACACCGCCGAGATCAGGGTCCTGCGCTACGCCGTCGTGCACGACTGCGGGCGGCTGATCAACCCCATGATCGTGGAGGGCCAGATCCACGGCGGGGTGGCCCAGGGCATCGGCGGCGCGCTGTACGAGCGCATGGTCTACGACCAGCACGGGCAGCTCGTGAACGCCTCCTTCATGGACTTCCTCATGCCGTACGCCACCGAGATCCCCCACGTCGAGACCGCTCACCTGGAGACGCCGTCGCCGCTCAACCCCCTGGGCATCAAGGGCGCGGGCGAGGCCGGCGTGATCCCCGTCTCCGCCGTCATCGCTTCGGCCGTCGAGGACGCCGAGGGCATCGAGATCAACCGCATGCCGATCTCGCCGTCCGAGCTGTTCGAGCTGCGTATGGGATGATCTGCGGCATGCGTGCCCCCGACTCCGGCCTGACCGCCTTTCCCGCAGTGCCCGGCGACGTCCGGGTCATCGACCTGGCGTGGAACTCGATCACGGAGGTGCCGGAGCGGGTGGCCGGGCTCGCGGCGCTGGAGGAGCTGCGGCTCGACGGCAACCGCCTGCGCGAGCTGCCCGCCCTGTCCGGGCTCGCCGCGCTGCGCGCGCTGCACCTCGACGGCAACGAGCTGAGCGCCCTGCCCGGCCTCCCGCCGGGCCTGGAGACCCTCTTCCTGTACGGCAACCGCGTCGCCGCCCTGCCCGACCGGTTGCCCCCTGCCCTGCGCCACCTGGCGGCCGGTGGCAACGGCCTGAGCGCCGTACCGGACGCGCTGTGGAAGCTGACCGGCCTGGAATCGCTCAACCTGGCAGAGAACGCCCTCACCGCGATCCCCGCCGCCATCGGCGGCCTGACCCGGCTGCGCATGCTGGACCTCGGGCACAACCGGCTCACCGAGATCCCGCCCGAGCTCGGCGACCTGCCGCTCACCGACTACCTCTACCTCAGCGACAACGACTTCACCGAGGTGCCCGCCTCGATCGGGCGGCTGGACCGGCTGGCCTACCTCAACCTGACCGACAACCGGCTGGAGACCCTGCCCGACTCGATCGGCTCCATGGCCTCGCTGGTCGAGCTGCGGCTGTACAACAACCGCCTGGAGCGGCTGCCCGCGACGATCGGCCGCCTGCCGCGGCTGCGCGAGCTGCACCTGCAGGGCAACCGGCTGCGCGAGCTACCGGCGACGCTGCCCGCCGGCCTGAGGCAGCTCGACCTGCGCGACAACCTGCTCCGCGAGCTGCCCGCGACCCTGCCGGCCGGGCTCAGGCAGCTCGACCTGCGCAACAACCGGCTGCGGGAGCTGCCCGCCCGCCTGCCCGACCTGGACAAGCTCGACCTGAGGTGGAACAAGCTCGACGGCGAGCCCGAGGTGCTGCGCCGCCTGGAGGAGCGAGGCTGCGTCATCCTGCGGTGAACCGGGGCGCGCGGCCCTGCGTACCCTCGCACATGACGACATTTCCACGTCTGGCCACTCTTGCGCTGCTGGCCGGACTGGTCGCCGGCTGCTCCTCAGGAGGCGGCTGGAGCGACTACGTCGCAGCAGGCAAGTCCCAGCCCGCCACCGCCTCCCCCATGACGGTCGAGCAGATCTCCAAGAAGGTCGGCTGCAAGCCGAAGATGCAGGTCGACGCCGACGAGGTGCGGACGGCGTACTGCAAGACGCAGGACGGCGAGTTCTTCGTCAACACCTTCAAGACGGAGGAGCTCAAGAACGAGTGGATGGACCGGGCACCCGAGTACAACCCGCACCTCGTGGGGCCCAAGTGGACCGTGCTGGGGCCGCTGAAGGTGCTGGAGGCGCTGCGGGGACCGCTCAACGGCGACCTGCACCTGACCGACCACCGGGTCTCGATGACGCCCCAACCGAACTCGTAGGTGTCTGAACTCCCGGAGCGGAGCCTGCGTACCTCCGCACATGACGACCATTCCACGTCTGGCCGCCTTCGCGCTGCTGGCCGGGCTGGTCGCCGGGTGCTCCTCCGGGAGCGGCGGCGGCCAGGTCGCGGCAGCCGGACAGCAGGCCGGCGCCGCCCCCCTCACGGTCGAGCAGCTCTCCGCCAAGGTGGGCTGCTCCCCGCGCATGCAGGTGAACGCCGCCGAGCTCCGTACGGGGTACTGCAAGACCCCGGACGGCGAGTTCTTCGTCACGACGTTCAGGAGCCAGGCGGGCAAGGACGCCTGGATGGACGCCGCACCCGAGTACAACCCGCACCTGGTGGGACCGCTCTGGACCGTGCTGTCCAGCCGGAAGGTGCTCGACCTGCTCAGGGAGCGGCTCGGCGGCGACCTGCATCTCACCGACCATCGGACGAAGCGGATGCAGGTCGTCGGCTAGCGGTGGCGCAGCAGCTCGTACTGGGCTCTGATCTCGCCGGAGGTGGCCACCCGGTCCAGGAACAGCAGGCCGTCCATGCGGCAGTCGCAGGGGTTCTGCTCCCTGGTGTTCTGCGGGTAGCTGCCGCCGATCTTGATGCCGCGGGGGTCGGTCGGTGAGGTGAGGTCGGGCTCGGGGGCGCCCGCCACGCCCCAGGGGTCGCCGGTGACCGTGTAGGAGCCGTCCAGCGGGCGGCCGTTGCGGTAGAGGCGCATCGCGCCGGTGTCGAAGTCGAACGTGGCGGCGAGGAAGACCCACTGGTCCCGGGGCAGGACGCGCTGCCAGGAGAGGTCCGCGGCGAAGGTCTGGGAGGCGGACCCGTCCACCCTCCTGGCCAGCGCCACCACCTTCAGCTCGCCGTTCACCGTGATCAGCTCCAGCAGGGCCCGCACGTCGTGCCCCTGGGAGTTGCCGCTGAGCACGCCCGCCAGGCCGATCGCGTTGAAACGGTCGGCGGGGTCCGGGGTGTTCGAGTTGAGTGCCGGGCCGTCGGACCGGAGCTTGAACCAGCCCATGACGGTGGTGCCCGCGACCGCGTTGAGGGAGCGCAGGGTGGGCACGCCGGACTCGGCGTACACGCCGGCCTTCCAGTCGTCGTTGCCCGCCGCGGCGGGCTCCACCTGGCGGGTCTGGAGCGCGTGCGCGCTGCCCCGGTACGCGCTGTCCTCGACGCGCATCGCGGCGCCGCCGTTGACCAGCGCGAGGGCTGTGCCGGACAGGCCCTGGTCCTGCTCGCGGGCCGGGTCGCCGGGCAGCGGGTGCTCGAAGTCGTACGCGGCCACCAGGTCGCGCCGCAGCGACGGCAGCACGCCCGCCGGGGCGTAGGCGGCCCGCGTGACCTTCCAGATCTTGCCCGCGGCCTTGGACAGCACGTACAGCTCGCCCCTGCCGTCCTGGCCGAAGCGCAGGTCCACGCGGGTGTCGCCGGCCAGGTCCCGCATCGTCACCACGTTCCCGGCGGCGTCCGCCAGGCGCGGCTGGTAGATCGTGGCCCGGCCCAGCCCCTCGCGCAGGTGGGCGGCGACGGAGTAGAAGACCTGGCCGTCCACGATGTCGCCGAACAGGTACGTCCCGGACAGCAGCGGCAGCCGGTCGCCGCGGTAGACGAAGCCGCCCGCGATCGCGTGGCCGCTGTCGGCGGTGCAGGGGTGGCCGGGCGGCGGGTCGTGGTCGTAGGCGGCCACCGGGTAGGTGTAGCCAAACCGGGCGTCGTCGTCCGGCAGCGTGTAGAGGTGGCAGCGGTCGGCCTTGTCGAACACGAAGGAGCCTTCGCGCTCGCTCCAGCCCAGGTTGTCGCCGGGGCCGACGTCGTAGACGGCCTCGATGGCGTGCTCGCCGATGTGGCCGAGCAGGATGCGGTCGCCGTCCCAGCTGAAGCGGTGGGGGTCGCGCATGCCGTACGCGTAGATCTCGCCGAGCTTGCCCTCCTGGCCGAAGAAGGGGTTCGCGGGCGGGATGTCGTACTTGCGGCCGTCCGTGCCGGTCGGGTCGATTCTGAGGATCTTGCCCTGGGGGATGGCCAGGTTCTGCGGGTCGTCGCTGGAGGCGCCCCTGCCGCCGTCGCCCGCCGCGATGTAGAGCAGGCCGTAGTCGGCGTCGCCCGGGCGGGCGCCGGGGTTGAAGTCGATCTGCTGGATGCCGTGGATCTGGCCGGAGAAGCCGAGCCTGAGCACCTCCCTGCGCGTGCCGGAGAACACGGCGGCGCGCGGGTCGGCGGCCGTCCACTCGGTGATCACGCCGTGGAACCTGGTGCCGGGCTGGGGCGGCAGGTCGGGGGTCTTCGTGGTGAGCGCGGCGCCCCACTCGGTGTGGACCGTGTAGAACCTGCCGTTCTCACCGAACTCCGGGTGGAAGGCGGCGAAGCCGAAGCCGCTGCCCAGGCCGCGCCCGGAGACGAAGTCGGGGGCGAACGCGGCGGCCACGTCCAGGTACTCCCTCGGCTGCCGGTCCCTGCCGAGCAGGTACAGCTTGCCGTTGAGGTCGTTGACGTACAGGCGGCGGGAGCCGTCGGGCAGCTCGCCCAGGTAGTTGATCCTGGCGTGGCGGATCAGCCGCGGGTCGTTGCTCGGGGGCGGGATCGGCTCGCTCTTCGGGACGGAGGCGAACTCCTCCAGGGTGAGGGTGAGCGGCGAGGCGATCGGCTTCTCGGGGATCGGGTCGTCGACGGGCACCGGCTGGGCCAGCGCGGGTGACGGGGGCGTGCAGAGCGCGGCGATCAGGAGGAGGGCGGTGGCGAGGGTGCGAAAGGCTGACATGGGGGGTCCTCCCGCGGCGCCCCGGAGGGCGGAAAGCGCTTTCGGGACTTTCGGATCGTAACCCGGCACAAGGTCATGTCAAGGGGGGCGGCGGGGCGGTGGAGGCGCGGACCACCAGCTCGTGCCGGGTGCGGCGCCGGCGCGGCCGGGACGCCGGCGGCCTGAGCACCAGCTCCAGCGCCTGCTTGCCCATCCCCACCATCGGCAGCCGCACCGTGGTCAGCGCCGGGTACACGTCCCGCGCCACCGGCACGTCGTCGAACCCGGCCACCGAGATCTCGTCCGGCACCCGCCGTCCGTGGTTGAGCAGCCACGACAGCGCCCCCACCGCCATCGGGTCGTTCAGCGCGACCACCGCCGTCAGGCCGGGATGCGCCCGCACCAGCCGCGCGGTGGCGGCCGCGCCGCCCTCCCGGGTGAAGTCGCCGTGCACGACCGGCACCGCGCCCCAGTCGAGCCCGGCCGCGCCGAACGCCGCCCGCAGCCCCGCCAGCCGGTCCTCCACCGTGGTCAGGTTGGCGGGCCCGCCGAGCACCCCCAGGCGGCGGTGGCCCAGGTCGAGCAGGTGCCGCATGAGCGTGGCGCCGCCGGCGGCGTTGTCGGGCAGCACCGCGTCCACCGGCAGGTGGTGGCGGCCGATCACCGCGACCCGGCCGCCCGCCGCGGTGAACGAGCGCAGCTCGGCCGCGATGTCGGTCTCCGTGCCGGCCTCGACGTAGCCGGACCCGGCCAGCACGATCGAGGTCACCCGGTGCGCGCGCAGGGCGCGGATGCGGGCCAGCTCCGCCCGCGGGTCACGCTCGGTCTGGCTGATCAGCGCCAGGTAGCCGCGGCTGTCGGTCTCGCGCAGCACGCCCCTGGCGATCTCGCCGAAGTACGGGTCGCCCACGTCGTGCACGATCAGCCCCACCATGGAGGCCTGCCCGCCGGCCAGCGCCCGCGCGTGGCTGTTGGGCACGTACCCGACCTGGGTGGCGATCGCCTGGACGTGCGCCGCGACCTCGGCGCTCACCCCCGCGCCGCCGTTCATCGCCCGCGAGGCCGTCGCCAGCGAGACCCCGGCGGCCTGGGCGACGTCGATCAACCGGGGCGGGGAGGTCGGGGAAGGTCGCTTCGCCATGTGGTGCGGACCCCCTTGTCCGGGGCGGAATCCCGTGTAATCGTAACCGAAAGCGCTTCCGAAAGCGCTTTCGCTCCGCCTCTTCTGACGGGGGTCTCCTCGATGGCAAGAGTCCGCACGACCCTGACGATCATCTCCATCTGCGCATTGGCCCTCACCGCGTGCGCGAAGACCGACGAACCCGGCGCGGCACAGTCGCCGGGACAGCAGCAGGGGCCGGTCAAGATCGGCATCTCGCTCCCGCTCACCGGCGACTTCTCCGAGCCGGGCAAGGGCATCCAGGAGGGGTACCAGGTCTGGGCGGACCAGGTGAACGCCAGGGGCGGCCTGCTCGGCAGGAAGGTCGAGCTGATCTTCCGCGACGACGCCTCCGATCCCAACCGGGTCAGCTCCGACTACGAGTCCCTCATCACGCAGGACAAGGTCAACCTGGTCTTCGGGCCGTTCTCCTCGCGCCTGGTGATCCCCGCGGCCAAGGTCGCCGAGTCGTACGGCATGCTCTTCGTCGAGCCGGCCGGAGCCGCGGCCGAGGTGTTCGAGCAGGGCTTCACCCGGCTGTTCTACGCGGCGCCCGCGATCGCGAGCGACCACTACAACTACCTGGCCGACTACATCCTGAAGCTGCCGGCGGACCAGAGGCCGAAGACGGCGGCGTACGCCAGCCTGGACGACCCGTTCGCCCAGGGCACCGCGTACGGCCTGCGCGACAAGCTGGCCGCGGCCGGCGTCAAGACCGTGGTGGACGAGGTGTACCCGCCGGAGACCACCGACTTCGCCCCCATCGCCGCCAAGATCGCCGCCGCCAAGCCGGACCTGGTGGTGGGCGGCACGCAGTTCGAGGACTCGGTCGGCCTGGTGCGCGCGCTGCAGGAGCTGAAGGTGCAGCCCAAGCTGGCGGCGTTCTCGACGGGGCCGACGCTGGCGGAGTTCCCCGCCGCGGTGAAGGGGGCGGCCGAGCACATCCTGTCGCCGGTCGGCTGGTCCTCCACCGCGACGTTCACCGGCAACCAGGAGATGGTCAAGCGCTACAAGGAGCTGTTCGGCGGCGAGGCCAACGAGGACGCGGCCAACGGCTACACCGTCGGCCAGATCGTCGAGGCCGCCGTGAACGCCGTCAAATGCGTCGATCCCACCAAGGAGTGCCAGGACAAGCTGACCCAGCACATCAGGCAGGGCACGTTCGACACCGTCGTCGGGCCGCTGTCCTTCGACGACAAGGGCAGGCCGGAGCAGGCGCACATGATCCAGCAGTACGTCAACGGCAAGGTCGAGATCGTCCTCCCCGAGCAGGCCAAGACCGCCTCCATCGTGTACCCGAAGCAGGAATGGTGAGCCTGCTCCTGCAGGGGCTGGCCCTGGGCGTGCTGACGGGCGGGCTCTACGCCCTGCTCGCCTCGGGCCTGTCGCTGTACTTCGGCGTGATGCGGGTGGTCATGGTGGCGCACCCGGCGTTCCTGTTCCTGGCCGCCTACCTCACCTACACCGTGCACACCACGCTCGGCGTGGACCCGTTCCTGGCGCTGCCGCTGACCGTGCCGCTCTTCTTCGCGCTGGGCGTGGCGGTGCAGCGGCTGCTCATCGCCCGGCTCGCGCCGGACAACCTGGCGATGATGTCGGTGCTGCTGACGTTCGGGATCGCGCTCACCATCGAGGGGCTGCTCGGCACGTTCTACACGGGCTCCTACAAGTCGGTCAGCATGGAGTACGCCACCCGGTCGCTGAGCCTCGGCGGCGTGCACCTGCCGTACGACAAGATCATCGCCTTCGCGGTCGCCGGGCTCACCCTGGCCGTGCTGTTCGCGGTGCTGGTCAAGAGCCGCTTCGGGCAGGCGCTGCGGGCCACGATCCAGCACCGCGAGGCGGCCAGGCTGGTCGGCATCCGGACCGAGCGCGTGGCCGGCTACGGCTTCGGCGTCGGCCTGGCCACCGCCGCCGTGGGCGGCACCGTGCTGGCGCTGATCACGCCGTTCTTCCCCGCCTCGCACTGGGTGTGGATCGGCAAGCTCATGGCCATCATCGTCGTCGGCGGGCTGGGCAGCGTGGTGGGCGCGGCGCTGGCCGCCGTCCTGCTCGGCGTGGTCGAGGGCGTCGTGCTGGTCACCGTGGACGCCACCTGGGCCACGATGATGTTCTACGTCTTCCTCTTCCTGACCCTGCTCGCGCGCCCCCAGGGGTTCTTCGGAGGCCGGCTTGCGCACCGTTTCTAGGGGGCTGCCGCTGCTGCTGGCCGCGCTGGCGGTCGCCTACCCGTGGCTGGCGCCCAACTACTACCTGGTGTACGCGGGCGCGCTGACCGTCATGTACGCCGCCATGTCCACCTCCTGGAACCTCCTGGGCGGCTTCACCGGCTACGTCTCGCTCGGCCACTCGGCGTTCTTCGGCCTCGGCGCGTACGGCACCGGGCTGCTCGTCGTCCGCCTGGACGTGCCGTGGGCCGTGGCCCTGCTCGTGTCGGCGCTGCTCGTCACGGCGTTCGCCGTCGGCGTCGGCATCGCGGCGGTACGCGTGCGCGGCGCCTCGTTCGTGATCGTGTCCCTCGCGCTGGTGTCCATGATGAACCTCATCGTGCAGGGCTGGCGCTCCCTCACCGGCGGCTCCACGGGCCTCCAGGTCCCCTCGCCCTTCCCCGGCCTGCACCGCGGCCAGACGCACATCGTCTTCTTCTACCTGTTCCTGGTGCTGCTCGCCCTCGCGCTGCTGTCCTGGTGGTACGTCTCCCGCTCCCGCTTCGGCGCGGGCCTGCGCGCCATCAGGGAGGACGAGGACAAGGCCGAGTCGCTGGGCGTGCCCACGGGGGCGTACAAGGTGGCGGCCTTCGCCCTGTCCGCCCTGTTCGTGGCCCTGGCCGGCGGGCTCTACGCGCTCTGGTTCGGCAGCCTCGACCCGATCTTCGTCTTCTCGATCCTGATCGCCTCGTACATGGTGCTGATGAGCCTGCTCGGCGGCGTCAGGCACCTGTACGGGCCGCTGCTCGGCGCGCTCATCGTGGCCCCGGCCGGCGAGTACTTCCTGATCGCGCTCGGCGAGACGCAGATCCACCTGACCGCGACGGGGCTGGTGCTGGTGCTGGTCGTGCTGTTCATGCCGGACGGCATCCTGGCCCGCTTCACCCGCCGGCGGGCCGGGCCTTCGATCCCCGACGAGAGCGCCGACCAGAGACTCCAGGGGGTGGCGCCATGAGCTCCCTGCGGACGGAGGGGCTGACGAAGGCGTTCGGCGGCGTGCAGGCCGTCAGCGACGCCTCCGTCGAGCTGCTCGACGGGAAGATCAACGGCCTGATCGGGCCGAACGGCTCAGGCAAGACCACGTTCTTCAACATCGTCACCGGCATGATCAGGCCGGACTCGGGCCGGGTCCTCTACCGCGGCCGCGACATCACCCGGCACTCGCCGCACCGTATCGCGCACGCCGGCATCGGCCGCACCTTCCAGCTCTGCCGGATCTTCCCGCGCCTGACCGTGCTGGAGAACATGCTGGTCGCGGTCCGCCGTACGCGGCTGCGCGAGCTGCTGGCCGGGCTGCGCGACACGGGCGAGGTCGAGCGGGCCCGCCACTGGCTGCGCCGCATGGGCATCGAGCACCTGGAGGAGGCCGAGGCGCGCGACCTGTCGTACGGGCAGCAGAAGCTGCTCGAACTGGCCGCCGTGCTCATGGCCGAGCCGGACCTGGTGCTGCTCGACGAGCCGGCCGGCGGGGTCAACCCGGCGCTGATCGACCGCATCGTGGCCCTCGTCCGCGACCTCAACGCGGAGGGCCGCACGTTCCTCGTCGTCGAGCACAACATGGACATGGTGATGGGCATGTGCGACCACGTGATCGTCTTCGACCGTGGCGCGCCCATCGCCGCCGGCCCGCCGGCCGTGATCAGGGAGGATCCGCGCGTGCTGGAGGCGTATCTCGGTGTCTGAGGTGGTGCTTTCCCTGGAGGACGTCGTGGCCGGCTACGGCAGGGCGGCCCCCGTGCTGCGCGGCCTGACCGTCACCGTCCGCGCCGGCGAGGTCGTCTGCCTCGTCGGCCCCAACGGCGCCGGCAAGTCCACCGCGCTCAAGGTCGCCAGCGGCCTGCTCGCCCCCCGCTCGGGCCGCGTCCTCCTGGCCGGCCGGGACGTGACGGGCCTGCCGCCGCAGCGCCTGCTCGGCCTCGGCCTGGCCCACGTCCTGCAGGGGCACAGCGTCTTCCGCGAGATGACGGTGGCCGAGAACGTCCGGCTCGGCGGCTTCACCGTACGCGACCAGGCCCGGCTGAACGCGCGCATCGCGGCGGTCAAGGAGTTGTTCCCCGTCGTGGGGGAGCGGTGGGGGAGCCTGGCGGGGCTGCTGTCGGGCGGGCAGCAGAAGCAGGTGGAGTTCGCGCGGGCGCTGATGCTGGAGCCGACGGTGGTGCTGCTGGACGAGCCGTCCATGGGGCTCGACCCGCGCAACACCTCGGTCGTCTTCGACCAGATCGACCTCATGCGCAGGACCGGGGTGGCGGTGCTGCTGGTGGAGCAGAACGCGCGCAGGGCGCTGGAGATGGCCGACCTGGGGTGCGTGCTCGACCTCGGCCGGGTGCACATCTCGGGTCCCGCCCGCGACCTGGCCGCCGACCCCCGGCTGGGACGCCTCTACCTGGGAGGCGCCCCGTCCACCTGACCGGCGTTCCCCCACGCCCCGGACGGCTGTACGGTGAGATCATCGACGCGACGGCACCGCTGGCCGAGCAGATCACCTCCGTGCGCCTGGACCTGGCGTGGCGGGAGCGGCCCCACGTGGGGGCGACCGTCGGTCCGCTGCCCTGACGTTCACTCAGGAGCCGGCCACCAGCACGCGCTTCCTGAACACCCAGTACGTCCACCCCTGGTACACCAGCACGAACGGCAGCGCGATCAGCCCGATCCAGGTCAGCATCCCCAGCGTGTACGACGCCGACGCCGCCTCCACCAGCGTCAGCCCCGGCAGCGGCCGGACCCGCAGCTCCATGAAGACCGCCAGCGTGGCCAGCACGATCGAGGCCGCCGTGGCCGCGAAAGCCCAGCCCTCCCGGCGGCGCCAGATCAGGGCCGTGGCCGCCGCCAGGGCCGCCATGGAGACGAGGGCCGGGATGGTGCCGAGGCTCGACAGGGCGGCCACGGCCACCGGGATCGTCACGCCACCGGCGATCAGGGCGGCGACGCGGGCGCGGCGGCGTACCGGGCCGGTGGTCTTCAGCGCGAGGAACACCGCGCCGTGCAGGGCGCACACCGCCAGCGTGAACACGCCGCCCACGACGGCCGCGAGCGCGTTGTTGAACAGCAGGTCGGCGAAGACGGAGCCCCACAGGAACGCCGGCAGCGCGCTGCCCACCACGATGCCCAGGTCGCACCAGAGCGGGTTGTCCACCTTGCCGCGCCACTCCAGGCCCACGCCGCGCACGATGAGCCCGACCAGGATCAGCGTCACCGGCAGGTAGAAGGTGCTGAACACGCCCGCGTACCAGGCGGGGAAGGCGGCGAACATGGCGCCGACCGCGGTGATCAGCCACACCTCGTTGCCGTCCCACACCGGGCCGATGGTCTGCAGGCTGGCGCGCTGCTCGGTGGCGTTCCTGCTCACCAGGGGCGCCAGCATGCCGACGCCGAAGTCGAAGCCCTCCAGGACGAAGTAGCCGGTCCAGAGGAAGGCGATGATGGCGAACCACAACTCGATCATGGGGGAAAGCTCCTCAGTACATCAGGGACGGCTCGCGCGGCGCCTCGGCCGCCTGGACCGGCGCCTGCTCCTCGGCGCCCTTGCGGACGTGCCTGGCCAGCAGCACGGTCTCGGCCACCGCGAGGGCGCCGTACAGCAGCGTGAAGATCGTCAGGGACGTGGCCACCTCGGCGAGCGAGACGCCCGGGGACACGCTGGAGGCGGTGAGGAGCTCGCCCGCGACCGTCCACGGCTGGCGGCCGATCTCGCTGAGCAGCCAGCCGGCGATCACGGCGATCAGCGGGAGCGGCAGCGCGAGCAGCATCGCCCGCGAGAGCCACGCGGGGAACTCCCGCCTGCGGCGGGTCAGCCAGAGGCCGAGCACCGACAGGCCCACCGTGGCCAGGCCGAACACGATCATCACGCGGAACGACCAGAAGACGACGGTGCCGTCCGGGCGGTAGTCGCCGGGGCCGAACTGCTGCTCGAAGCGCCGCTGCAGGTCCTCGGTGCCCTGGACGGGCGCCTCGAGGTCGTTGGTGGACAGGAAGCTCAGCAGCTTCGGGATCTCGAGGCCGGGGACGACGCTGAACGCGGCGCCCTCGGTGTCGCGCTCCAGGCCCTCGGCGGCGGCCAGCTTCATGGGCTGCTGCTCGTACATGAGCTTGGCCGAGTGGTCGCCGGTGCCCGCGACGACCGCCCCCGCGATGGCCGTCATGACCAGCGCGGCGCGCGCCGCGCGGCGCCACATCTCCGCGCGGGTGCGCAGCAGCCAGTAGCCGCACACCGCCAGCACGAAGCCGCCCGCCACCACGAACGAGCCCGCGATCACGTGCGGGACCTGGGCCAGCGCGGTGGAGTTGGTCAGCACCGCCCACAGGTCGGTCATCCTGGCCTTGCCGTCCACGACCTCGTAGCCGACGGGGTGCTTCATCCAGGCGTTCGCCGCGAGGATGAAGTAGGCCGACAGGTTGGACCCGATGGCCGCCGCCCAGATGGTCGCCAGGTGCACTCTCTTCGGCAGCCGGTCCCAGCCGAAGATCCACAATCCCAGGAACGTGGACTCCATGAAGAAGGCCAGCAGCGCCTCCATGGCCAGCGGCGCCCCGAAGACGTCGCCGACGAACGTGGAGTACTCGCTCCAGTTCATCCCGAACTGGAACTCCTGCACGATGCCGGTGACCACGCCCATGGCGAAATTGATCAGAAACAGCTTGCCGAAGAACTTCGTGAGCTTCAGGTACTGCTCGTTGCCGGTGCGGTGCCAGGCCGTCTGCAGGCCGGCCACGAAGATCCCGAGACCGATGGTCAAGGGCACGAACAGAAAGTGGTACACGGTGGTCACCCCGAACTGCCACCGTGCCAGGTCAAGTGCGTCCATCTTCCCCGTCGTCTCCCTGAGCTCTACACGCTGTAGTACATCTACTCGTAGTAGTACTACAAGCTGTAGAGCAATGCGATGCGAGCTTGGTCACATCGCCTGTGCTGGTTGCTCTACCGAGGATCGCGTGCGGGGGTGCCCGGGCGCGTCACCCGCCCGGCTGATCGCCGCGTACGCCGCGGGACGGACCCCTGTACGGGTCTCAGTGCGCTTGGGCTGCCGCCAGGTACGCCTGGAGGTCGCCCAGCTCGAAACCCCGGCGCTTGATCTTGTTCACCAGGATGCGGAAGTCCCTGGCCAGGTTCGGGCGGAAGTGCAGGAGCAGGATGTCGCCCGGGCGCAGCTTCTTGTCGGGCACCTGGTAGGCGATCTTGCCGCCCGGCTGGACGGTGGCGGTCCAGAGCAGCACGGCCGACAGGCCGCAGCTCCTGGCCGCCCTGAGCGTGTCGGTGTTGTAGTTGCCGAACGGGGGCCTGAACAGGGTGGGCCGCGTCCCTGTCTCCCGCTCGATCAGCTTCGAGGCGCCGCAGAGCTCGCGGCGCTGGGCGGGGTAGGCGAGCAGGCGGAGGTTCGGGTGGGTGAGGGTGTGGTTCTCGACGGGTACGCCGGCGTCGCGAAGCTGCCGGAAATATCCCCATTTACCGGCGCCCACGTACCGGGCCGGGCCGCCCGACTCGTCCGGCGTGCCCCTGGCCTCGACGGCGTCGCGCATGGCGAAGGCGGTGATGGGGATGCGCTGGTCGCGTACCTGCCTGACGAAGCCGGGGTCCTGCTCCCAGCCGTCGTCGATGGTCAGGAAGACGACCTTGCGCTCGGTGGGGATCGAGCTGATCACCGGCGGGAGGCCGCCGGCGCGGGGGATCGGGCGCACCTCGCCCTTGCGGGGCTTGACCCCGGGCGGCCCCGCCGCCTCGGGGGTCTTCCTCCCGGGGTCCGCGGAAGAAGACGAAGGCGATGGCGAAGGCGATGGCGAAGGCGAGGTGGTCGAGGCGGTTCCGGCCGGGGCACAGGCCGCCAGTGCCAGCACGCACGCCACGCCGATCACCCGGTGTCCCCAGAACATGGGGCACCATCTTGCCAGCCTCTGTGAGGTGTTGCCCTTATCCACGCGCCTCGCGCTGCCTAGAGTGGCCGCATGAAACTGGCGGGCAGTGCCGAGATCGGCGTGGACAGGCAGCGGGTGTGGGCGGCGCTCAGGGACCCGGCGGTGCTGGTGCGCACCCTTCCCGGGTGCGAGCGGCTGGAGGAGACGGGGCCCGACACGTACCGGATGACGATCAACGCGGGCGTGGGCTCGATCAAGGGCGTCTACCAGGGCGAGGTGGCGCTGTCCGACCCGCTGGAGCCCGAGAGCTTCACGCTCAAGGCCCGCGGGCAGGGCGCGCCGGGCACCGTGGACGCCACCGTCCTCGTACGGCTGAGCGACCTCGACGGCGGCACCCGGGTGGACTACGACGCCGAGGCGGTGGTCGGCGGGATGATCGGCGGGGTGGGGCAGCGCATGCTCGGCTCCGTCGCCAAGCGGACGGCCGGTGACTTCTTCGCGGCCGTGGAGCAGCACCTGAGGACGTCGGTCCGGACCGCCGAGCCTGACCTGCCCGCGGGGCTCGGACTGCCCGCCGAGCCCGTGCCCGCCTCGGTGGAGACGCACCTCGTCCCCGAGGGCCGCCCGGCGCCCGGTGCCGTCTTCGAGCGGCCCGCGAAGGCGCGCACCGAGACGCGGCCGTGGGTGATGCTGGCGGCGTTCGGCATGGGGGCCGGGGTCGCGCTCGGCGGGGTCACCCTGGGCTGGCTGCTGGGCCGCGGGTCACGCCACCGCGGCGCATGAGGTTGATGGCCTCGGGGGCTCTCGCGGAAAAGGATCTCCCGGCGTAGCGTGGCGGTATGCGGCAGGCACATGCTGAAGACGCACGGACAGAGGCCAGGCGAGTCGTACGCAACCTCCTGGGCGAGGAGCGTCCGACGGCCGGGACGCTGATCGGCGACGTGCGTCCCGTGCTCGGTGACGAGCGTACGGACCGCACGCTGGAGCTGGCCCTCGGCGCCCAGCTCACCAGGCGCTCGGCCGAGCTGGCCGCCATCGCCGCGCTGCTGGTCGGCACCCGCGAGCTGGGCGAGGGCTGGTGGGCCAAGCCCAGGGGCGGCAAGCTGCCCGCGCCCGACGAGGTGGTGCGCACGGCGGTCGCCATCGAGCCGTGGACCGACCTGACCGCGCTGGAGATGCTGGCGGCCTGGATCTCCGACGACGCCGCCGACCAGATGTGGGGCGCACCCGTCGCGCAGGTGGACCTCAACTCCTGGCAGGCGGAGGACCGCTTCGGCCTGCCGCCTGGCGTCAAGCCCGGGCAGCGGCTCGTTGTGCACTTCGACGCCGGCGGGCGGCTCGACGCGGTCGTCGCCCGGCGGCCCGACGAGGAGCTGGGCTCCAACCTCGACTTCCAGTCGCTGCGCTACTCGCGGCCCGCCGAGGCGCAGTGGAGCTGGGGCGTCGCGGCGGGGCTCGGGCCGCACCGGCTGCCGGGGGAGAGCCCCGACCCGTACGCGCGCGAGGTGCCCGCCGAGGCCGTCGGCATCCTGATGACGTGGGCGACGCGTCACGGCGCCTCCGCCGAGCAGCTGGGCGAGCGGTGGAGGACGGTGGGCGACGTGGTGGCGGCCATCGAGCGGGTCGACTGGATGTGGCGCAGCGGCGAGTGGTTCGGCTGGTGGCGGGGCGCCTCCGCGCTGGTGGACGACTCGGCGTACCTGCCGTACCGGCTGGAGGAGCTGGCGGCGGGCTAGGGGCCGGAATCCCGGCGGGCGCGATCGGGTTGTCCCCGGGTATGAAGGTCGAGATTTTTTCGGATGTCGTGTGCCCCTGGTGTTACATCGGGCATGTCCGGTTCGCCAGGGCCGCCGAGCGGTTCCGGGCCAAGGGTGGCTCCATCGAGGTGACGATGCGGCCGTTCCAGCTCAACCCGGACGCCCCGTCCGACGGCGAGCCGCTGATCCCGGCGCTGGAGCGCAAGTTCGGCCCGAACGCCGGCCAGATGGTCGAGCGGGTGGTCGGCGCCGCCGCCGCCGAGGGGCTGGAGCTGCACTACGACAAGGCCGTCAACGCCGCCACGTTCGAGGCGCACCGCCTGATCGAGGTCGCCACCCGGCAGGGGCTCGGCAAGGAGATGACCGAGCGGCTCTTCAGGGCGTACTTCAGCGAAGGGCTGAACGTGGCCGACCCCGGCGTGCTGGGCGAGCTGGCGGCCGAGGTGGGCGTGGCCGACTCCGGCGAGGGCGCGCAGGAGGTGCGCGAGCAGCTCGCCAGGGCGCGCTCGCTGGGCATCTCCGGCGTGCCGCTGTTCCTGTTCGAGGGCAAGTTCGCCGTGTCGGGCGCGCAGCCGGAGGAAGCCTTCGTCTCCGCCATCGACGAGGTGGCCGAGCGGACCGGGCAGACGCCGATCACCCCGCTCGGGACGCCGGGCGACGGGTGCGACGACGGGTACTGCGCCGTCTGAGCCGGGCGTGGTGGGAGAATCACAGGGTGTCGAGTCGCAGCCTTGCCTACCTGCTCAAGCATGCCAACCTGCGCCTGTCGGAGCTGATGGGGCCGGCGCTGGAGCCGTGCGGCATCGACGGGCGCGAGTTCGGCGTGCTGTCGGTGCTGGGCGGCTCCGAGCCGTTGTCGCAGCTGGAGGCCGCCCAGCGGATGGGGATCGACCGGACGACCATGGTCGCCATGGTCGACGGGCTGGAGCGCAAGGGCCTCGTCGGGCGCCGGCCGCACCCGGCCGACCGGCGCAAGAACATCGTGGAGCCGACGGAGCGCGGCCGCGAGGTGCTGGCCGAGGCCCTGCGGGTGGTGGCGGCGGCCGAGGCGGAGTTCCTGGCGCCGCTGCCCGACGGCGACGCCAGGCTGCTCAGGGACGCCCTGGAGCGCCTGATCCCCCCGCACTCAGGCGGCTGAGCCGCCCTCCGGGGTTCCCGCGCCCATGCCCGTGCCCTCGCCCAGCTGGCCGGCGCGGTGATGGCGGCGGCAGAGCACCTGGTAGCGCACGGGCGCGTCGTCGGTGTCGCCGATCACGACCTGCTCGCCCGTACGCGCCATCGCCCCGCCCACGATCCGGGCGTTGAGCTGGCCGGGCCGCCCGCACCAGCACAGCACCTCGACCTGCAGCCGGCACACCTCGTCGGCCAGCTCGAACAGCCGCTGCGCCGCCGGGAACATCACCGACCTGAAGTCGGAGGCCAGCCCGAACGCGTAGACGTCCACGCCGTGGGAGTCCACCAGGTCGGCGAGCTGCTCGATCTGCTCGACGGTGTAGAAGCAGGCCTCGTCGCAGATCAGGTAGTCGATGCGGTCGTGCGCGGTCACCAGCCGTACGAGGTCGAGGGAGTCCTCCACCTCGATCGCCTCCAGGCCGAGCCCGATCCGGCTGGTGACCTTCGGCCCTCCCGAGCGGTCGTGCTTCGTCAGCACCAGGCCGCGTCTGCCCTGCCGTCCGTGGTTGTAGTTCATCTGCAGCGCCAGGGTGGACTTCCCGCAGTCCATGGGGCCGAAGTAGAACTTCAGTACGGCATCTCGGGCGCCGGATGGCACGGCAGACAAGGCAGACAGTTCGGTCACGGGCCGCCAGCTTAGTGGCTTGGCTTGTTCCATGACCTCGTGGGACATTTCTCCCCTGTAGTTGTTCAGGAGGAATCTGTGGTCACCGACAAACCATCGTCCGAGTCGTCGCCGCTGGACGCGCTGATGAGGCAGGACGAGCTCACGGCGGCCCAGGCGGACGCCACCCGCTGGCGTTACGGCTTCCTCGTCGTGGTGGCCGGCATCGTCGCGCTGCTCATCGCGTTCGGCGCCGCCGTCTTCGCCTCGGCGGAGTTCGCCGCGCTGTTCGCCGGGGTGGCGGGGGTGATCGGTACCATTATCGGGGCTTACTTCGGAGTCCAGGCCGGCCAGTCGGGCAAGGCCAGGGTCGAGGCGGAGCTCGCCAGGACGCAGGAGATGGTGGTGCGCCTGGCGGCGTACGTGGGCCCCACGAACGCGCCCCGAGTCATCGACGAAGTGCTCGGCCGTCGCCGGAGCTGAGGAGCCATGCGTAGCGTGCGTATCGGAGTTGACACCGGAGGAACGTTCACCGACGTGGTGGCGGTGGACGAGCAGACCGGTGAGATCCTCACCACCAAGACCCCCTCGACCCCCGCGAACCCGGCCGACGGGTTCCTCGCGGGCATCGAGAAGCTGGGCCGGCACGACGTCGGCTCGATCGTGCACGGCACCACGGTGGCCACGAACCGGCTCCTGGAGGACCGCATCGGCAACCTCGGGTTCATCACGACCGAGGGGTTCGAGTTCATCCTGGAGATCGCCAGGCAGAGCGTGCCCGACGGCTACGGCAACTCCTACTTCTGGGTCAAACCGCCCAGGATCGTGCCCGTTCACCTCGTCAAGACCGTCGGCGGGCGGCTCGACCACCTGGGCAACGAGGTACGGCCGTTCTCCGACGAGCAGGCCGTCGAGGTGGCCCGCTGGTTCCGCGCCAAGGGTGTCACCGCGATCGGGGTCTGCTTCCTGCACTCCTACGCCAACCCCGAGCACGAGCGCCGCATGCGCGAGGTGCTGTGGCGCGAGCACCCGGAGGCGGTGATCTCGCTGTCCAGCGACGTGCTGCGCGAGTACCGCGAGTACGAGCGCTCGGTCACCACCCTCGTCGACGCCGCCGTCAAACCGGCCATGCGCAGCTACATCGCCACCCTGTCGACCCGGCTGGGCATGCCGTTCTCCGTCATGAAGTCCAACGGCGGGGTGCTGTCCGCGCGCGAGGTCGTCAACCAGCCCATCACCACCGTCCTGTCGGGCCCGGCGGCGGGCGCGCTGGGCGCGGCGCTGATCGCCTCCACCGCCGGCCACGAGTCGGTGATCACCCTGGACGGCGGCGGCACCTCGACCGACGTGGCCGTGGTGATCGACGGCGAGCCCTCCATCACCACCGAGGGCTCCGTCGGCCGCTACCCGTGCAAGATCCCGATGATCGACATCATCACGGTCGGCGCGGGCGGCGGCTCGGTCGCGTGGATCTCGCCCGAGGGCACGCTCAAGGTCGGTCCCCGCTCCGCCGGCGCCGACCCGGGCCCCCTCTGCTACGGCAAGGGGGGGACCGAGGTGACGGTGACGGACGCGCACGTGTTCCTCGGCCGGATCCCGCCGCACCTGCTCGGCGGGGAGATCCCCCTCGACGTGGACGCCGCCCGCACCGGCATCCAGGCCCTGGCCGACAAGCTCGGCCTCACCGCCGAGCGCACGGCGACCGGCATCCTGGAGATCAGCGCGTTCAACCAGAGCAACGCGATCAGGCAGCTCACCGTCAAGCGCGGCCTGGACGTGCGGGACTTCCCGCTGGTGACGTTCGGTGGGTCGGGGCCGCTGCTGGCGTGCCGGCTGATCGACATCCTCGGCCTGCCGTCCGTGATCGTCCCGCGCGACCCGGGCAACGTCTCGGCGTTCGGGCTGCTCACGGTGGACGTCAAGAACGACTACGTGCGTACGTACGTCACCCGCGACCTCTCGCTCGGCAAGGCCGTCGAGATCTTCCACGACCTGGAGCATCAGGCGGGCGAGGCGCTCGACCGCGAGGGCTTCGACGACCCGGTCTACCAGCGCAGCGCCGACCTGCGGTACTACGGCCAGGCCTACGAGGTGCGCGTGCCCGCGCCCGCCGGCGAGATCGACGAGGACTGGCACGCCGAGGTGCTCTCCCGCTTCCACGACGCCCACGAGAAGCTGTACGGCTACGCCTACCGCGACGACCCGCGCCACGGCGTGGAGTGGGTGAACCTGCGCGTCTCCGGCATCGGCCCCATCACCCGGCCGGTCGTCCGCCGCCTGGAGAAGGCCGGCGAGGGCGCCACGTCGGTCCGGCCCGTGCACTTCGACGAGACCCGCGACACCCCGATCCACCAGCGCGCCGCCCTCGGCCCCGGCGCCACCGTGCGGGGGCCGGCGGTGATCGAGGAGTACGGCTCCACGATCCCCATCCACCCTGGCTTCACCGCGAAGATCGACGAATACGGAAATGTGGAGATAAGTCGTGACTGATCCCATTCTGGTGGAGATCGTCGAGGGCACGCTCGCCTCCGTCGAGAAGGAGGTCGAGACCGCCATCGCGCGCACGGCCCGCTCGCCGATGATCCGCGACGCGCACGACTTCCGCGCGGGCATCCACGACGTACGGCTGCGCAAGCTCACCGGCCGCTCCTACAGCGCGCTCGTCCAGCCCGTCGTGCGCGACTTCCCGGTCGAGACCATGAAGCCCGGCGACGTCTACTTCCACAACGACGTCTACCTGTCGGAAGGCGGCATCGGCCACCTGCCGGACCTGTGCGTCACCGTCCCGGTCTTCCACGACGGCGAGGTGGTCGCCTTCGTCCAGGCGTTCGGCCACCACGACGACATCGGCGGCTCGGTACCCGGCTCCATGCCCTCCCACGCCCGCTCGGTCTACGAGGAGGGCCTGATGGTCCCGCCGATCAAGCTGTGGGACGAGGGCGTGCCCAACGAGGCCGCGCTGCGCATCATGACCCGCAACTCCCGCATGCCCGACTCCCTCGCCGGCGACCTCGACGCCGAGTGCTCGGCCTGCCTGATGGGCGCCCGACGGCTCGGCGAGCTGTTCGAGCGGTACGGCAAGCAGGCCGTCCAGGAGTGCTTCGACGCCATCATCGGCAAGACGACCGAGACGTTCCGCAGGGAACTGCTGGCGAAGATCCCCGAGGGGACGTACGTGTGGGAGGACTACGCCGAGCACGACGGCGTGGACGAGCCCCGCCTGCACGCCCAGCGCATCACCCTCACTGTGGACCACGCCGAGGACGCGCCGCTCACCATCGACTTCACCGGCACCTCACCCCAGGCCAAGGGCCCCATCAACCACGCCGGCGACTACGCCGACGGCGTGTTCCTGAAGAAGTGGCTGGCCCCGGTGCTGCGTAACCTGGCCGACACGCCGGAGCGCATGGCCGAGCTGGACGTCAATGAGGGAGTGGTGCCCCTCATCAAAATGATCTTCCCCGAGAAGGGCACCCTCCTCACCCCCGTCTTCCCCGCCCCGACCAATGCCCGAACGTTCGTCATCCTCCGCCTTCTCGGCGTCCTGGCCGGTGTCCTGGCCAAGGCCACCGGCGGCCGCATGCCCGCCGACCAGGAGACCATCCGCTACACGGGCGTGTACGGCACGGACGCGGAAGGGCAGCCGTACCTCATGCGCGAGGTGCTGGGCGGCGGCTCGGGCGGGCGCTGGTACGCCGACGGCGAGGACACCATCCACGTGGTGCCCGACTCGCGCAACATCCCGGTGGAGTTCGCCGAGGCCCGCTGGCCGTTCCGGGTGGAGCGGCTGGCGCTGGCCTGCGACTCTGGCGGGCCCGGCATGTTCAGGGGCGGGCTCGGCTACGACAAGCACATCCGCATGCTGCGCGACGCCTCGTACATGTCGATCGCCGACCGGTCCATCCTGTCCTGCTGGGGCGTCAACGGGGGCCTGGCGGGGCGGCCGTTCCGGGTGGAGATCGCGGGCAAGGAGATGGAAGGGCTGGTGGACGACCACCCGGTGCAGGCGGGCGACCTGATCAGGATCCGCACCACCGGCGGGGGCGGCTGGGGCTCCCCGTACGACCGGGACCCCCGGGCGGTGGCGGCCGACGTGCGCGACGGGAAGGTGTCGATCGCCGGGGCGCTGGGGGACTACGGCGTGGTGCTGGACGGGGACCGCATCGACGAGCAGGGCACGGCCGAGCTCCGGGCCCGGTTGCGGCCTCCGGGGGATCGGTTCTTCGACCGGGGGCCCGGGTACGCGAAGCTCTCGGGTGGGAGGGCTCATGCGGAGGTGGACGAATTGTGAGGAGTTGATCGGCGGGGCTGGTGGCGCCGCATCAGGCTGATCGCCACCTTGCCGATTTGCAAGCGCTGCTGCTGCATCGGCAGTTGCGGGTTGCACTGGCACGATGAGAACGACAAGCGCCGAACGCAGCTCATCGAGGCGGTTGCGGAGTGGCGGCCGAACGGGAACGTGGTCGTGGGCGCGAGGTGCCTTGCTGAGCGCGGCGATCACACGTTCTGGAGCCACGTGGAGGCGGGCCTTGTCGTGCGGCGCATCGACACCCGCTGAAGCGCGAAGCCCGGGCTCCCGTCGTCCGGCGGTCCACCCGGGCCCACTTCCATCCTCCCCGCAGGAAGGCGGCCTGCCGGAACCCTACCGCCTACCTCTTGTCGAAGCCGGCGAAATACGTAGCCGCCATGTCCTCGTCCCCATGCCCCTGCGCCTCCGCCCGCCGGAACCGCTCCCCGGCCGCGGCCACCAGGTCCAGCCGAACCCCGGCGGCCTCGCCCGCCTCCGTGATCAGCCGCGTGTCCTTCTCGGCGTTGCGCACGGTGAAGCTGGGCGTGAAGTTGCCCGACAGGATGGCCGCGGACTTGGCCTGGAAGTACGTGCTGTCCATCGGCCCGCCGCTGATCACCTGGCGGACCAGGTCGGGGTCGAGCCCGAGCCCCTGGGCCAGCGAGAGCGCCTCGGCCACCACGGCCGTCAGGGAGATGCCGAAACTGACCGTGGCCATCTTGAGCCTCGTGCCGGCGCCGGCGTCTCCCAGCCAGAGGGTGCGCTGGCCGAGCGCGTCGAAGACCGGCTCCAGCGCGGCCCTGGCCGAGTCGGGGCCCGAGGCGAGGATGACCAGCTTGCCCTGCTCGGCGGGCTGCCGGGTGCCCTGGACGGGCGCGTCCACGAACGTCAGCCCGTGCTCGGCCGCCAGCGCCGAGAGCCGTTCCACCGCGGCGAGGCCGGCCGTGCTCATCTGCGCCCACACCTGCCCGGCCCGCAGCCCGGGAGCGGCGGCGGCGACGGCCTCGTGCACGGCGTCGCCGTCGCTCAGCATCGTGACGATCACGTCCGCGCCCGCGACCGCCTCGGCGGGGGAGTGCGCGACCACCGCGCCGTCCTCCTGCAGCGGGAGGGCCTTGTCCCTGGTACGGTTCCACGCCGTCACCCGCATGCCGGCCCTGGCCAGGTTCCGGCCCATGGGCAGCCCCATGAGCCCCGTTCCGAGTACTGCGACAGAAGTCATGCCTCCACCGTACGATCACCGCCGTGTGAGGATGGGGACATGGGTCCCGAACGCATCATGGCGGTGCGGCACGGCGAGAGCGAGGCCAACCTCGCCCACCGGCAGGCCGGCGAGACGCCGCTGGTCTACGAGCGCGGCGACGACGAGGTGACGGTCACGGAGCTGGGCAGGGCGCAGGCGGCGGCGCTGGGCCGGCTGCTGGCGGCGCTGCCCGCCCGCGAGGCGCCGGAGCTGGTGTGGTGCTCGCCGTACCTGCGCGCGCTCGACACCTGGAAGATCGCCCAGGAGGCGTGGGGCGTCGAGCCGCTGCCCGTCACCGTCGACGATCGGCTCAGGGACCAGGAGTCGGGCGCGTTCGCGCACCTCAACCTGGCCGCGATCCGGGAGCGGCACCCCGGGGAGCTGGCCCGGCGCGAGGCCGAGGGCGCCTACGCCTTCCGCCCGCCGGGCGGCGAGTCGCTGGCCGACGTCGTGGTGCGGCTGCGCGGCTTCCTGCGGGACCTGGACGGCCGGGCCGCCGGGCGGCGGGTGCTGATCGTCGCGCACGACTCGGTGGTGCTGGCGCTGCGCCACGTGCTCGACCGGCGGCCGGACGCGGAGCTGGCGGCCGTGCTGGAGTTCGCGCCGGTGCTGAACGCCTCGGTGTCGCTCTGGCGCACCGGCGAGCTCGTCAGTTTCAACGACGTCACGCACCTCACGTCGTGAAGCTCGTCAGCTTCACCGGCTTCACGCACCTCACGTCGTGACCACGACGTCGGCCCGCTCCCGGGTGCGGTCCTCGGCGAACCACTTCCGCTCCGCCTCGAACCACTCCCGCCACCGCGGCTCCAGCGCGGCGCCGTCCCGCTCCAGCACCCGCCGCAGGCGCACCGGCTCCGCCGCCTCCACCCACACGCTGTACGCCAGCAGGTGCGCCACCGAGGCCCGGGCCGTCCCGACGCCCTCGACGACCAGGACGGGCGCGACAGGCACCGCCACCCGCCCGGCGTAGCGGCCACGCACCCAGTCGTACCTGCGGAACCCGCCGGGGAGCCCGCGCTGGAGCGGCGCCAGCACCTGGGACTCCAGCGCGTGGAACCAGCCGCCGGGCCCCTCCTCCCACGGCACGGGGAAGTCGTCGCTGTGGATCACCTGGCACCCCAGCTCCGCCCCCAGCCGCCCCGCGAACGTCGTCTTGCCCGACCCGGCGGGACCGTCCACGGCCACCAGCCGTACCGGGCCGCACGAAGGGCGCAGGCGGGAAATGCGAGAGGCCAGGTCGTTCACCGGACCCAGGGTAGGTGACGAGGGGCGGACGCCTGAGAGAATGTTCTTTCACCCCGAACGCAAGTAGGAGGTTGGATCTTGCTCGGACCCCTCGGTGACATCGTCGTGCTCGATCTGTCCAGGGCCCTGGCGGGGCCGCACGCCGCGCAGATGCTGGGTGACCTGGGCGCCCGGGTGATCAAAGTCGAGCATCCGGACGGGGGTGACGAGTCGCGCGGCTGGGGCCCGCCGTTCGTCGGGCCGGATCATGACATCTCGACCTACTTCCTGGCAGCCAACCGCAACAAGCAGTCCATCGCCGTCGACCTGAAGTCCGCCGAGGGCAAGCAGCTCATCGAGCGCCTCGTCCGCCACAGCGACGTCCTGGTCGAGAACTTCCGCACCGGCGTGCTCGACCGACTCGGCTTCCCGGTCGAACGCCTGCACGAGCTCAACCCGCGCCTGGTCGTCCTGTCGATCACCGGCTTCGGCCACGACGGCCCCGAGGGCGGCCGCCCGGGTTACGACCAGATCGCCCAGGGCGAGGCCGGGCTCATGTCGCTGACCGGCCCCTCGCCCGACGAGCCGTACCGCGTCGGCGCCTCCATCGGCGACCTGCTGGCCGGCATGTACGGCGCGTACGGGGTCGTGAGCGCCCTCTACGAGCGCGAGCGGACCGGCAAGGGCCGGGTCGTGCGCACCTCGCTGCTCGCCGCGATCACCGGCGTGCACGCCTACCACGGCACCGCCTGGACGGTCGGCGGCCAGGTGCCCGCGGCGGGCGGCAACCACCACGCCTCCATCGCCCCCTACGGCGCCTTCCGCTGCTCCGACGGCATGCTGCAGATCGCCGCCGCCAACGACGGCCAGTGGCGCAAGGTGGCCGCGCTCCTCGGCATCGACGCCGGCCAGCCGCGCTACGCCACCAACCGCGACAGGTTCGCCCACCGCGACGAGCTGATCGCCGACATGGAGAAGGCCCTGTCCGCCCACGACCGCGCCCACTGGCTGGCGAGGCTGGCCGAGGAGGGCGTGCCCGCCGGCGCGATCAGGACGCTCGACGAGGTCTACGCGTGGGAGCAGACCCGCTCGCAGGGCCTGGTCGTCGAGGTGCGGCACCCCGTGCTCGGCCCGATCGAGCTGCCGGGGCCGCCGCTGCGCTTCGACGGGCTGACCGGGGTCGAGCACAGCGCGCCGCCCATGCTCGGCCAGGACGGCGACGCCGTGCTCGCCTGGCTGGAAGAGCGCGAACGATGATCGCGAAAGGATGGCACCGGCCGGGGCGCTCATGCGTCAACATTGCATCGTTGGCTGACATCTAGGGAGCGATAGTGAGCCGTCCGGACGCGCGCACACTGATCGAAACGATCCTCGACCGGGGGTCGTGGAAGTCGTGGGACGCGCCGCCCGCCGATCCGGCCGAGCCCGGCTCCTCCTACGCCGACGAGCTGGCCGCGGCCCGCGTCAAGTCCGGCTACGACGAGGCCGTGATCACCGGTGAGGGGCTGCTCGACGGGCGCAGGGTGGCCGTCGTGGCGTGCGAGTTCTCGTTCATGGCGGGCTCGATCGGGGTGGTGGCGGCCGAACGGTTCGTGACCGCGGCGGAGCGGGCCACCCGGGAGCGGCTGCCGCTGCTGGCCCTGCCGGCCTCGGGCGGCACGCGCATGCAGGAGGGCGCGCTCGCGTTCGTCCAGATGGTGAAGATCACCGCGGCGATCCAGGCGCACCGGGCGGTCGGCCTGCCGTACCTGGTGTACCTGCGGCATCCGACGACCGGCGGGGTGTTCGCGTCCTGGGGGTCGCTCGGGCACGTCACGGTGGCCGAGCCGGGGGCGCTGATCGGGTTCCTGGGGCCGCGGGTGTTCGAGTCGCTGCACGGCTACCCGTTCCCCGAGGGGGTGCAGGTGTCGGAGAACCTGCACGGCAAGGGCCTGCTCGACGCGGTGGTGTCCGCCGAGGACGCGCGGGAGGTGGCGATCAGGGCGCTGGCCGTGCTCGCCGCAGACCGTTCGGCCATCGAGGCGGGCGAGCCGCCCGAGGAGGACCTGCGGCCGGTGGAGGCATGGGAGGCGATCACCCGGTCCCGGCGCGACGACCGGCCGGGCGTGCGCACCCTGCTCAAGCTCGCCGCCACCGACGTGACGCCGCTCAGCGGCACCGGGGCGGGCAAGAACGAGCCGGGGCTGCTGCTCGCGCTGGCCAGGTTCGGCACCGCGCCGGCGGTGGTGCTCGGCCAGGACCGGCGGCTCCAGCGGGCCAACTCGCCGCTCGGCCCCGCCGGCCTGCGGGTGGCCAGGCGCGGCATGCGGCTGGCCGCCGAGCTCGGCCTGCCCCTGGTCACCGTGATCGACACGCCCGGCGCCGACCTGTCCAAGGCGGCCGAGGAGGGCGGGCTGGCCGCCGAGATCGCCCGCTGCCTGGCCGAGCTGCTCACGCTCGACGCGCCCACCGTCTGCCTGCTGCTCGGCGAGGGCGCGGGCGGCGCGGCGCTGGCGCTGCTGCCCGCCGACCGGGTGCTCTGCGCGCAACACGCCTGGCTGGCGCCGCTGCCGCCCGAGGGCGCCTCCGCCATCCTCTACCGCTCGGTCGACTTCGCCCCCGAGATCGCCCAGGCGCAGCACATCCGCGCCACCGACCTGCGCCGCGACGGCATCGTGGACCGGGTGATCCCCGAGCTGCCCGACGCCGCCTACGAGCCGAGGCAGTTCTGCGAGCGGGTGGGGCGGGCGCTGGAGTACGAGATCGCGGGCCTGCTGCGGGTGGGCCCGGCCGACCGCTTCGCGGCCCGCCAGGCCCGGTACCGCAACCTGGGTTAACGCCGCCAGAGCTGCTTGCCGGCGGCGTCGAACCCCTTGATGACCATGCCGGCGGACAGGTCGCCGCCCTCGGGGAGCGGCGCCGCGAACAACACCACCCCCTGTCCCCACGGGTCGGGGGTGGCCTGCGCGGTGCCGGTGACGCCGTTCGAGGAGGTGACCTCGATCCTGGCGGTGCCGGCGAGCGCGTAGCCGTACCAGGCGTGGGCGCCGCGGCCCCACCTCACCGGCTGCTCGGCGGTGAGCAGGTCGCTCAGCCTGGTCCCGGGCAGCGGCCCGGCGAGCCCCATGACCAGCTCGTCGTTCTCCCAGAAGGCCAGGCAGTTCGGCTCGCTCACGAGCGCGGTGACGCCCGCGGGCAGCGGGTGGCGGGGAGTGTCGGAGCGCATGGCCTGCCGCCCGCAGTCCTTGCGCGTCTCCGGGAACAGCCCGAGCGGCCGGTCCTTGCGCTTCATGGTGAAGCCCGCGACCTCCGCTTCGCTGGACGGGATCGTGACGTACCAGATCGGGGCCGGGGTGCCGGTACCGCGCTGGAACGTGGCGGGCAGGCGCCGCCCGTCGGAGAGCACGGCCTCGACCGACTCCCAGTCGTCGCCCGCCGGGCCGAAGTAGCTGACGGTGCCGGGCTCCGGCAGGTACTGGACGGCCCGCAGCGGGCTGCCGAGGTGGTCCGGGTGCCGGCCACCGCCGATGCAAGACAGGTCGGGGTCCACGCCGCCGGAGTAGCAGAGCGTGACCCTGGGGCGGCCCGTGTCGGGGCCGGCGTCGGTGAACCAGACGCGCACCGGCTCACCGACCGCTCCGGTGCCGGGCAGGCTCATCACCTCGCCGACGGGTGGCATCCCCTCCTGCGGGTCCTTGGCCTCGTCGCGCCAGACCTCCGCGCCCGACGCGTCGTAGGCCACCAGGCGGTGGCGCTCCCGGCCGTCGTCCGGGGCGCCCTCGGCGGCGAACAGCGTGATGCCCAGGCCCCATGGATCGGGCCGCGTCCCGACCTGGGCGGTGGTTCCGTCCTCGAAGGAGAACGCGATCCTGGAGACGTTCCCTGCCGCCACCCCAGTGATCATGTTCTCCCGCATGCGCGCGTCGACCGGTTGCATGGCCTGGCCGAGCAGGACCGTGCCGACCTCCGCGCCGCCGCGGGTGAGGCGCAGCTCCGTGCCCTCCTTCGTCCGGAACGGCCGCGCGGTCACCCCGGCGGGCAGGTCGAGTGCCGCCCCGAGGGCCTGCCCTGGTTGCGGAGCGGAGAACAGGTCGCGCGAGCTCCAGCCGAGGCTCCTGCCCCGGTCGTCGGCGATCTCTATCTTCGCCAGCGGCTGCGAGGCGGGGTAGGTCACGGTCCAGATCCGGTACGGCGCTCCGGCGGGCCGCCACATCCGGGCGGGGAACCTCTGCCCGTCGCCCGCGACCCCGGTGACCGTCCCGATGTCGTCGAGCGCCATCCCCCAGTCCAGCGCGGTGCCCGCCCCGTCACGGGCGGTGCTGCCCGCGAACCAGGCGTCGGAGCCGATCGTGGGGACGGGCGTGCAGCCCCCGTACGCCTCGGCGTCCGCCCGTTCCACGACGTAGCAGAACTCGGGATTGCCCAGCCTGCCCTTGGCGAACCAGAGCCGCAGCGGCCTGCCCTCGGCCGGGTTGTCCACGGTGACCTGCTCGCCGGTGGCGGTCCTGCCACGCATGAGCCCCTGGTAGACCGCGTCGGCGTCGGCCGCGGTGTTCCTGCCCAGGTCCCCGTTGAGCAGGGCGGGCACGAACACCGCCAGCAGGGCCACCGGCAGTGCGGCCGCCGCCAGGCGCAGCGCCCGGTACCGGCGCGGCCGGCGCTCGCGCACCCGCAGCCAGGCGTCAGGGCTGGTCTCGAACGTCTGGGCGCGGGCGTCGAGTGCCGCCCGCAGGCGCTCTTCCAGGTCGTTCACCGGTCCTCCTCCTTCAGCGCCCTGCCCAGGGCCGCCAGGCCCCTGCTGGCGTGGGTCTTCACCGATCCCGGCGAGACGCCCATGGCGTCGGCGATCTCGCGCTCCGACAGGTCCAGCCAGTACCGCAGGACGAGGGCCTCGCGCTGGCGGCGCGGCAGGCGGTCCACGGCCGCCAGCAGCTCACGGTGCTCCTCGGAGACGAGCACGGCGTGCTCGCTGCTGCGGATCGGCTCGGGAGGGTCGGGGCGGCGCAGCCGGACGAGGCGGAGGTGCCGCAGGCGGTTGCGGGTCAGGTTGCAGACGGTCGCGCGGAGGTAGGCCATCGCGGCCCCGTCGTCACGCAGCCGCCGTGAGTGCAGCCGGGCGAACGCCTCCTGGACGATGTCCTCGGGGTCGTCCGCGCCGAGCAGCCCGGCCAGGCGTACCAGGGACTGGTACTGGGCCGCGAACAGCTCGGCGAACGACGGCTGCGCCATGGTCGCTGTTTCGGTCACATCCCTAGAGACACCTGGACGTGCCGGAGGTTGACTACGGGACCGGAATCCTCTCGACCCGGATCGAGAAGACCTCCTCGCGGGGCACCACGACCTCGTACGCCCCGTGGTCGACCATCCAGTAGCCCAGCGCCTCGGCCTTCATCCCGCTGTGCCCGGTGTAGGCGATGTGCAGCCCGTCGTCGTCCTCGTCGAGCACGATGCACGGCTCGCCCCCGAACGCGCCCACCGTGCGGATGAGCACCAGCCACTCGACCTGCGACCTGGGCACCACCCGCCGCCAGTAGCCGGAGGCGGCCTCGAACCCCTCCAGCTCCGTCTCGCTGAACAGCACCACCTGGTCGTTGTCGGGGCCGAGGGCGGCGGGCAGCGTGCGCTCGCCGAAGCGGGCCACGAAGCCGGAGGCGACCGGCGTGATCTCGTCGCTCATGCGGCGGGCCGCCAGGTCAGCCCGTCGTACTCGGCGAAGGGCCGCTCGCCCTCGCCGGTGACGTGCACGATCTCCGCCCCGGCCGGGATCGGCATCGGAACGGTGTGGAACTGCGGCACCACGTGCTCCGACGACGTGGTGAACCCGTTGCCGGCGAACGGCGGCGCGTCACTCCAGTCGCCGCCCATGTGCGGCCCGTACGGCACCGCGTAGGTGTCGACGTCGCGGGCGAACCACCGCATCAGGTACAGCTCGGGCGCCTCGGCGAACAGCTCGGAGCCGTCGAAGGACAGGTCGAGCCCGTAGTAGAGGGCTTCGGGGGTGGTCAGCCTGACACAATCCTGCACCCGGTAGACGTAACCCGAGATGACCGTGCGCTTGCCCGACAGGTATGGCACGAGCAGACGCGGCGGGACCACCTTCTGCATCTGCGTTCCGCTCACAGTCCTACTTTACGATCGCTTGACCCCGGGGTGGACCGCGTCAGGGTCACAGCACCCGGTGTTCGAGGCACGGCAGCATCGCCCGGGCGGTGCCCGTCCACTCGCGGTCCACCTCGACGACCCGTACGCCGGGGCCGGTGCCCAGGTCGGAGCGGACCACGCCGAGCGGGTCGACCAGCATGCTGCGGCCCACGCCGTACCCGTCGGACGACTCCGCCGGGTTGGGCGCCTGGCCGACGGCGGCCGTCCACATCGTGTTCTCCAGCGCCCGCGCCCTGACCAGCGTCACCCAGTGGTCCTCCTTGAGCGGCCCCGAGCCCCAGGCGGCGATCACCGCGAACAGCTCGGCGCCCCGGTCGACCAGCGCCCTGGCCAGCTCGGGGAAACGCACGTCGTAGCAGGTGATCAGGCCCACCCTGACGCCCGCCAGCTCCACCACGGCCGGCTCCGCGCCCGGCGCGACCAGGTCGGACTCCTTCGCGCCGAACGAGTCGAACAGGTGGATCTTCCGGTAGGCCGCCTTCAGCTCGCCCCGCGCGTCGATCGCCACCGCCGTGTTGTGCACCCGATCCGCGCCGGGCTCGAACACGCCCGCGATCACCGCCAGCCCGTGCTCGCGGGCCGAGTCGGCCAGCCCCGACACGAACGGCCCGTCCAGCGGCTCGGCCAGCGTGGTGATCCGCCGGCCGTACCGGGTCAGCGTGGCCTCGGGGAAGATCGCCAGGTCGGCGCCTTCGGCGGACGCGAGCGCCTCTCTGGCCCTCTTGAGGTTGGTGGAGGGATCAGGGGACACCGGGATCTGGCAGAGGGCGATTCTGGTCACGGCTCGACTGTAGCCGGTTGGGCACCATCCGAAACCAGGTCAGGCACCGCCATATCCATTCAAGCGGGCCGTACCTGAACCGGTCCAGCCACCACCGGCTGAACAGGCCCTGCACGAGCAGCGTGACCGCCGCCAGCCCCACGACCGACCACCGGCTCCGGTCGGACTCCAGCAGCGGCAGGGCCAGGATGATCACGGCGGTGCCGGAGACGTAGTTCGTCAGCGCCATCCTGCCCAGCGGCTCCAGCAGCGCCGACAACCACGGCCGCAGGATCAGCAGCAGGCCCAGCACGTACGCCGCCGCGCCCGCCAGGGCCGCCGCGCTGTAGACGGTCCAGTCGTTCGTACTGGTCCACGCCAGGGTGAGCAGCACCGAGGCCAGCGCGGAGACCGCGAACCCGGGCAGCAGCAGCGACCTCGGCGGCCGGAGCTGCCAGATCCCCATGCCGGCCAGGAACAGCCCCGGGATCAGCAGCACCCCGCCGCCCACCGCGGGATGCGCCGCCCACCCGACCCCCACCAGGCCCAGCAGCAGCACGGGCAGGCCCGGGGGCAGGAACGAGGCCGGCAGCAGCACCAGCGCCCCGTAGAAGGCGTAGTCGGTCAGCACCTCGCCCTCGTAGAACTGGTGCTGGATCACCCCGAAGCAGAACAGCCAGAACAACCTGCTCAGCAGCGCCAAGCGGCTGTTGCCCTGCAGGAACAGCAGGAAGCTGATGCCGAACAGCAACGAGAAGATCGGGTAGAACCGGCTCTGGAACAGAGCCTCGACGAACCAGTCGAGCCCGACCGGATGCGCCTTCTTGAGCTCGACGTGCTGCCACGTGTTGACCAGCATGATGCCGCCCACCGCGAACCCGCGTAGGGCGTCGAGCTCATGGATGCGCGTCTTCACAGGACCCAGGTGAACCACCATACGAGGAATCCGCCACTGATGACGGTTGCCGCGATTTGCGGCCATCTGCGGTCGTGGTAGAGCGCAGCCGCAGACAGTATGGCGGAGACCACCGCGATCGAGCTGTACGGGACCACCAGGTCGGGGAGGCCCACGGCCAGGGCCGTCTCGTTCCTGCTCGCCAGGCCGAGGACGGCCTGGGCCACCACGCCCGTGAACGCCACTCCCGCCAGCCCGCCGAAGGCGGCCGGCGCCCTGCCCCTCAGCGCGGCCGTGACGAGCTGGATCAGGGCGGCCAGCGCGTACAGGGCCAGGGGTGCGGCCAGCCAGGGCGACTGGGAGATCCGGTACGGCGCCCCAGTCACGTGCAGGCCGCCCGGCCGGAGCTCCGGGGCGGGGCACGGGGCCGGCGCGTGGCGGGCGGGGTCGCCGACGAACCCGGCGATCTCCCTGCGGGCGCAGGCGCTGGCCAGGAAGACGGCGTGGGAGAGGCCGGGGAACTGCTGGAACCGCGCGGCGGGCAGCGCCTCCGCGGCGGGCCCCGCGGTCCTCGGGGGCGTGGTCGGGTCGTACTGGCCGGCGAGCACGTAGGCGGGAGCCTTCACGGCGCTCACGCCGCCGTCGGCCGCGCCGCCGTCGGCGGTGCTGCTGTCGGCGGCGCCGCTGTCGGTCGCGGCGGCGCCGGTCTTGGGCAGCCGCCAAGCATCACACACCGCCTTATCCGCATTTACCGTGAAAAGCCGCGACGCTTGGCTGAAGGTGTTGAACGGGACCTCGTCCTGGCACTGCACCGCGTGATACAGCCCGAACTCGTGCGACGTCAGCCCCTCGCCCACCGCGTCCGCCAGCGGCCGCAGCACCTCGTCACGCCCCTCGGCCAGCGCGCCCACCATCGCCGGCATCACCGCCGCAACCTCGGCCTCGTGCAGTGTCTCCGCCAGGATCGTGGCCACGTCGTCACCGGTCATCCGCGCCGTGAACTCCCGGCCCGCCAGCGGATCCAGCACCGGCACCAGGGCCGGCGTCCGGTTGAGCCGCGCCAGCATGGCCTCGTACCGCTCCCGCACCCCCAGCAGCGCCATCGTGTCGCCCAGGTTCCGGCCGGCGTCGTCGTACCAGGCGACGCCCGCCGGCAGGTACGAGTCGAGCACCACCGACCGCACCCCCTCGGGGTCGGCCGCGGCCACCTCCGTCATGACCCTGGTCGAGTAGCTGACGCCGAACAGGTTCCAGGAGGCGTACCCGAGCTTCTGCCGTAAGGCGACCACGTCGGCCGCGATCTCCTTCGTGTTGTAACCGCGCAGGTCGACGCCCTGCTCGGCGAGCCGTTCGCGGCACCGGTTCGCGGCGGCGCCGACGTCGGCGGGCGGCTGCCGCAGCCGCCCGAGCAGCGCCTGCGCGGTCTCGGGGCAGGCCAGCGACGGCTGGGAGTACCTGCTGCCGCGCTGCTCGACGGTCACCACGTCCCGGTCGGGGAACATCTGGCTCAGGAACCCCATGAGCTGCATGGACGCCGACCCGGGACCGCCGCTCATGTACACCACGGGGTCCGGTTCGCGGTCGGCGGCGGTCGAGAGGTGCACGGCGTACCCCACCTTGATCTTCCGCTCGGGGGCGTCCCTGCGCTCGGGAACCTCCAGGAAACCGCAGCTCGTACGGGCGGGCACGGGGACGGGGCAGGGGCTCTGCGGTGCCCCGGCCGGGGTCATGACGGGAGGCGCGGACAGGGCGAGGGCGAGCACGACCCGAATGATCACGGGACGAGACTAATAGTGTGGAGCCGTGACCGAACCACTTGTCAGCAGGATGCGCACCTTCGGTACGACGATTTTCGCGGAGATGAGCGCGCTCGCCGTCCAGACCGGGTCGATCAACCTCGGCCAGGGTTTCCCCGACACCGACGGGCCGGCCGCGATGCTCGACCGCGCCGTCCAGGCCATCGGCGCGGGCGCCAACCAGTACCCGCCGGGCCCGGGCGTGCTGGAGCTGCGGCAGGCGGTCTCGGAGCACCGGGCGGCGCACTACGGGCTCGCCTACGACCCGGTGGACGAGATCATGGTCACGGTGGGCGCCACCGAGGCGGTGGCGGCGAGCGTGCTCGCCCTGTGCGAGCCGGGCGACGAGGTGATCGCCTTCGAGCCGTACTACGACTCCTACGCCGCCTCGATCGCCCTGGCCCAGGCCAGGCTGGTGGCCGTCACGCTCAGGCCGGTCGACGGCCGCTTCACCTTCGACCCCGAGGAGCTGCGCGCCGCCGTCACCCCGCGCACCCGCGCCATCCTGGTCAACTCCCCGCACAACCCCACGGGCACGGTCTTCACCCGCACCGAGCTGACCGCCATCGCCGAGCTCTGCCAGGAGCGCGGGCTGATCGCGATCACGGACGAGGTGTACGAGCACCTCACCTTCGACGGGGTCGAGCACGTGCCGATGGCCACGCTGCCCGGGATGCGGGAGCGCACGGTCATGATCTCCTCGGCGGGGAAGACGTTCTCGGTCACCGGATGGAAGACCGGCTGGGTGTGCGCGCCCGCCGGGCTGGTCACGGCGGTGCAGACGGTCAAGCAGTTCCTCACGTTCACGGCGAGCGCGCCGTGGCAGCTCGCCGTCGCGTACGGGCTGCGGCACGAGATGGAGTGGGTGGCCGCGCTCGGGGCCGGGCTCCAGGACAAGCGCGACCGGCTCATGGAGGGGCTGTCGGCGGCGGGCTTCTCGGTGCTGCGGCCCGCGGGGACGTACTTCGTGCAGACCGACATCCGCCCGCTGGGCTTCTCCGACGGGCTGGAGCTGACGCGGCGGCTGCCCGAGCTGGCCGGGGTGGTGGCCATTCCCACGCAGGTGTTCTACGACCACGCGGAGCGGGGGCGGCACTTCGTCCGGTTCGCCTTCTGCAAGAAGGACGAGGTCATCGACGAGGCGGTCACCCGGCTCAAGCGCCTGTCCTCCTGACCGACCCCGCAGCCGGCCCGCGTCACCGCTCCCTGTCACCGCTCCCTGTCACCGCTCCCTGTCACCGCTGCCTGTCATCGCTCCCTGTAGAGCACCAGGTGCTCGTGGTAGAGGACGCCGTCGCGGACGTCCCCGGTGGCGGTGAACCCGGCGTCGTCGAAGTAGTCGAGGTGGCTGCCGGTGACGGTGTACCGGCCGGTGTAGGCGCGCTCGCGGCCGTCGCGCGCCTCCTCGTAACGGCCGTTGGGCAGCAGTTCCTGCCTGATGCGCCCGTCGGCGGTGACCCACATGCCGACGTACGGGTGCGGGGCGGCGCTCGCACGCTCCGGCGCCTGCCGGGAGCCGCGGCCACCGTCGGCGCAGGCGGTCGTCGCGGTGAGCAGGCCGAGGGCGAGCAGCACTTTGCCGATCATGTTCGCTTCAACCTCCGTGGTCATGCCGTCCATGGGTGGCGGCGATGACGAGTCTGCCGAGGCCGGAGAGGCTGAGGGAGAGGTGAGAAGTTCCTAGGAGGAACGCACCCACGCTCAGGTTCAACCGAGAGTAGCCGATGGTAAACTCTCCGTTGTGGTATCGCGGTGATACCGCCTCGCACCTACCATGGGGGCATGGCGATGACCCTTCGTTTGAGTGACGAGCAGACCGAAGCCCTCCGCAAGCGCGCGGAGGCCGAAGGGCGGAGCATGCAGCAGATCGTGCTGGCAGCCGTTGACGAGTATCTCGCGCGGCACAGCGCCGACGAGGAGATCCGCCGCCTCGGGGCCAAGTCCAGGGAGCGCTGGCGCACGGTCCTCGATCGGCTCGGCGAATGACCCGCTACCTCACGCTCGAGCAGGTTCTCGAGCTGGTGGAGGCGGAGCTCGGCGACGTCCGTGTCGTCAAGGACCTCGGCCTTCTGGACTCGGCGCTGCACCGGCCTGGTTCGTCCATGTTCGGGCAGGAGGCCTACCCTGATCTGATCACCAAAGCCGCCGCCTTGCTGCAGTCGGTGGCGGTCAACCACCCGCTCATCGACGGCAACAAACGCCTGTCGTGGCTCGTGACGGACGTCTTCCTCCGGTACAACGGCGTCGAACTCGACACCGACGACGACTCCGCTTACAACCTCGTCATCGCGGTCGCCTCGGGCAAGCTCGCCGAGGTGGACGAGATCGCCGACGTCCTGCGGACCTTCACCTGAGCAGGCCGGTCAGCCCCGCCGCGTCGCCTCGTCGCCCACGCTCGCCTCGTCCAGCGGCGTCAGCGCCGCCGTGGCCTCCTCGTGCTCCATCCCCGTCGCCTGCAGCAGATCCACCACCACGGACCGCAACTGCGCGATGATCACGTGCGCCGAGAACCCCAGCCCCTCGGGCCGCTCCCGGGCCGCCACCGCCAGCAGTGCCTGCCGGGCCAGGGTCGGCTCCCGGCCGGCGCCCAGCTCCAGTTGCAGCAGCAGCGCCGCCTCCGACACCTCGCGCATCGCCTCGGCCAGCGCGGCCGGGGGCGGGCTGGCCTCACCTAGCGAGGCCAGGGTGCGCCTGCTCAGCACCCTGGCGTTACGCAGCGCCAGGTCCACCGGCACGGCCGCGGTCTCGTAGCGGGCCAGGCGGGCCCGCCGGTGCCAGTGCAGCGGCGAGATCATCGTGATCTCCTTGCTGGTCTCCAGCGCCGCCTCGAACTCCTCCACCGCCGCCTGCGTCGTGCGCGCCTCCTCCAGGGCCTCGGCCGCCAGGTCCGCGTCGCGCTTCTCGATGGCCTCCGCCGCCCGCTCCATCACCGTGGACAGCGCGTCCAGCACCCCCGACAGGTGCTTGGCCGCGAGCGTGAACGGGCTGGCGGGCAGCAACGCCACCGCCGCGATCCCGATGACGCCGCCGGTGAGCGCATCGGCCATGCGGTCGAGCCCGCCGGCCCCGTCGCCCGGCACCAGGGTGGCCACCAGTACGGCCGACGAGCCCGCCTGCGCGACGAACAGGGCTCCGCTGTTGAGCAGCACGGCCACCGTCATGGCCAGCCCCACCACCAGCGCGAGCTGCCAGGCGCCCGAGCCGATCCACGCCACCAGCAGGTCGCCGACCCCGACCCCCAGGCTGACCCCGACGACCAGCTCGACGACCCGCCGCAGCCGCTGCCCGAGGCCGACGCCCACGCAGATCAGCACGGAGATGGGGGCGAAGAACGGGCGGGGGTGTCCGAGCAGCTCGATGGCGGCGGTCCAGGCGAGGGCGGCTCCCACCGCGCACTGCGCGATCGACGGCGCCGTCAGGCCGAACGTGCCCAGCCGTTCCTTCACAAGATCGCTGAGCCTGGTTAGCACCCCTCCACCATGGCGGATCTTTATGACGGTAAGGTCACGTTTGCCCCGGCTAAGTCCTTTTCGTCAGGTGTGGGGGCGGCCTCCGGAGGGACGTCCAGGGGTGGCAGGGCGGCGACGGCCTCCTCGCGTTCGGTACCCGTCGCCTGGAGCAGGTCCACGATGATCGACCGGAGCTGGGCGATCATCACGTCCGCCGAGAACCCCCACCGCTGCGCCCCCTGCCGCGACGCCACGGACAGGATCGCCAGGCCCGCCCGCTCGGGACGCCTGCCCGTGGCCAGCTCTTCCTTCAGCAGCAGGGTCGCGTCGGCCAGCTCGCGCAGCGCCACCGGAAGCCAGGGCGGCAGCGCGCTGGAGCCGTCGAGCGCCACGATCGCCCGCCTGGCCAGCACCCTGGCGTTGCGCAGCGCGTGGTCGAGCGGCACCGCCGCCTTCTCGTACCCCTCCAGCCTGGGACGGCGGTGGCGGTGCAGCGGCGAGATGGTGGCGATCTCGCGGCTGGTCTCCAGCGCCTGCTTGAACTCCTCCACGCTCGTCTGCGTGCCCCGCGCCGCCTCCAGCGCCCGGGCGGCCAGCGCCGAGTCGGAGCGTTCGATGGCCTCGGCGATCTGCCGCAGCGCGTCGGCCAGCGCGCCGAACATCCCGGTCGCGTGCCGCGTGGCCAGCGCCGACGGGCTCGCGGGCAGCAACGCCACGGCCAGCAGCCCCATGAGGCCGCCGACCAGGGCGTCGAGCATCCGGTTCAGGCCGCCCAGGCCCGACGGGGGCAGCAGGGTGGCGACCAGCACGGCCGACGAGCCCGCCTGGAGCACGATCAGCGAGCCGCTGTCGAGCAGCACCGCCACGGCCATGGCCAGCGCCACCACCAGCGCGATCTGCCAGGCGCCCGAGCCGATCCACGAAACCAGCAGGTCGCCCACGCCGACCCCCAGGCTGACCCCGGCGACCAGCTCGACCACCCGCCGCAGCCGCTGCCCGAGCCCCACGCCGATGCACACCACCACCGCGATCGGCGCGAAGAACGGGCTGGCGTGACCGAGCAGCTCCTTGGCCACCAGCCAGGCCAGCGCGGCTCCCGCCGCGCACTGGCCGATCGAGGGCGCCATCAGCCGGAGCCTGGTCAGGCGCTGGTGCACGTGCATGTCGCCCACGCACCTACCCTGGCCTGGGAACGTGACACCCCGGTTACAGCGCGATGAGAACCACGCGCCTCACGGCGAGCCGGCCGCCCCCAGGAAAGCGTCCACCACGCGCAGGAACTCCTTGCGGGCGTCCATGTGGACCAGGTGCCCGGCCTCGATCCTGACCAGCTCGGCCCCCGGGATCCGCGCCGCCACCTCCGGCTCGAACGGGCTGAGCGTCCCCGACAACACCAGCGTCGGCGCCGTGATCCCGGCGAGCCCCTCGGCCCACGCGGGGTCGGGGTCCAGGAACTGCCGCTCGGTCTGGTGCACCATCCGCCAGTCGAACCCGGTCGAGCCGTCCTCCACGATCGGCTCGCGTCCCTTCAGCGGGTACGACGGCGGCGGGTCCTCCAGGACGAGTCGCTCGACCCGTTGCGGATGAGTGGACGCCACGAGCCAGGCGACCATCCCGCCCAGCGAGTGCCCGACCAGCCTCACCCGTTCGACACCCAGGTGGTCGAGCAGCGCGACGACGTCCGCGGCCATCGCGGGCAGCGGGTACTCGCCCGGACGGTCGCTGGCCCCGTGACCGCGCAGGTCGGGCACGAACACGTGGTGGCGGGCCGCGAAGTGCTGGGTGATGCCGTTCCAGTCGTTGTGGTCGGCCGTGCGGCCGTGGAGGAGCATCAGCGGGGGAGAGGAGGGGTCGCCTTCCTCCCGGTAGACGAGCTTGATCCCGTTGACGTGCGCTTCACGAATCACACGCCCGACCCTAAGACCCGGGCCGGGCGTGAGCGCACGTTGACATCACCGCCGGGGTTCATGGGCACACATTGACCATGAACCCCACCGGCCGGCTCGGTAGCGTGGGGACCCGCCGCCAGCAGAAAGGCCGTACGCATGCCGGACCCGATCGAAGTGCGCAAGGTGCCGATCGAGAGCGTCACCGACGCCTCCGGCCTGTCCAGGCTGATCGCCGACGGCGTGATCGAGGCGGGCCGGGTGCTGGCCGTCATCGGCAAGACCGAGGGCAACGGGGGCGTGAACGACTACACGCGCATCCTCGCCGACCGCGCCTTCCGCGAGGTCCTGGCCGAGCACGGGCACCCCGCGCCGGAGAGCGTGCCGCTGGTGTGGTCCGGCGGCACCGACGGCATCCTCAGCCCGCACGCCACCATCTTCGCCACCACGGCCGGCGCCCCCGCCTCCGAGGAGCCCCGGCTGTCGGTCGGCGTCGCGATGAGCGAGGTCATCCTCCCCGAGGACATCGGCAGGCCGGCCATGGTCGAGAAGGTCGCCGCCGGGGTCCGCGAGGCCATGAAGATCGCCGGCATCGACGACCCGCGCGACGTGCACTACGTACAGACCAAGACCCCGCTCCTCACGCTGGCCACCATCACCGACGCCAAGAGCCGCGGCCAGGACACCGCCATCGAGGAGACCGGCCCCTCGATGGACCTGTCCAACTCCACCACCGCCCTCGGCATCGCCGTCGCGCTCGGCGAGATCGAGATGCCGACCGCCGGCCAGATCCACAAGGACCTGTCGCTGTACTCCTCCGTCGCCTCGTGCTCGTCCGGGGTCGAGCTGGACCGGGCGCAGATCGTGCTGGTGGGGAACGTACGCGGGATCGGCGGCCGCTATCGCATCGGGCACAGCGTGATGAAGGACGCCCTGGACGCCGACGGGATCTGGGAGGCCATCCGCGACGCCGGCCTCCCGCTGCCCGAGCGGCCGCACCCGTCGGACCTCGGGGGGCGGCTGGTGAACGTGTTCATGAAGTGCGAGGCCGACCCGTCGGGGCGGGTGCGGGGGCGGCGCAACATCATGCTGGACGACTCCGACGTGCACTGGCATCGGCAGATCAAGGCGGCCGTGGGCGGGGTGGCCGCGTCGGTCACCGGGGATCCCGCGGTGTTCGTGTCGGTGGCTGCCGTGCACCAGGGGCCGTCCGGGGGCGGGCCGGTGGCGGCGATCGCCGACCTGGGGTGACCCTCGGAGGCGTGGGTCACGCGGCTCGTACCCTTTGGTGACGGTCTGCGTACATCTACCTATGTAGAGTACGAGACATGCAGGCCGGTTTACGGATGACCATGCCGACACTGGCGGTCCTGCGGGCCTTCCTGTCAGACCCCCTGTGCGAGCGTTACGGGCTGGAGCTGTGCGAGCTCGCGGATCTGCCCAGCGGGACGCTCTACCCGATCCTGGCGCGGCTGGAGCAGGTGGGCTGGGTGGAGAGCCGGTGGGAGGAGCCCGAGGCGCACGTGGCCGGGGGGCGGCCGCGCCGCCGCTACTACCGGGTCACCACGGACGGGGCACAGCAGGCGCGCGAGGCGATCGCCAGGGCGTACAGGGCGCGCAGGCAGCGGGTGCCGGGCTGGGTGGCGGGGCCGGCGGGAGGGCTGCCGTGAGCGGGCACCTGCAGCCGCTGCTGACGGCCGTCGGCGGCTCGCTGCCCGAGGAGCAGTTGCGGGTGGTGCGGCGTGCGTACGAGGTCGCCGACCGCTGGCACAGCGGGCAGTTCCGCCGGGACGGGAGGCCCTACATCACCCATCCGGTCGCCGTCGCCGTGATCGTGGCCGAGCTGGACCTGGACCACGAGCTGCTCTGCGCGGCGCTGCTCCACGAGGTGCTCGCGGAGACCGCCTGCCCTGAGGAGGAGCTGGCGGGCGAGTTCGGCGAGCCGATCACGGACCTGCTGCGCGGGCTTCGGCTGCTGGACTCCACCAAGCGCAGACCGCCCGAATGGCCTGTCTCGACGGACGAGCGCGTGCTCACGCTCAAGCTCGCGGACCGGCTGCACAACCAGCGCACGATCAGCGGCCTGCCCGAGGCCAGGCAGCGGGTGAACTCCCAGGAGAACCTGGACGTCGTCGCTCCCGTCGCGAGGCGGCTGGGGCTGACGGACGTCGAGGAGGAGCTGCGGCGGCTGGCCCTGGGGAACCTGTCAGGCCTCGGCGGCGCCCGGCCCTTCTTCGGGGCCATCACGGCGGGGGCGATCATGCTTCCGGCGGCGGTTCGGGGCAGGTGGCTGGAGGAGTGGCTGGGGGAGCTGCTCGCGCTGCCCGGTGGGCGGGCCCGGCTGGGGTTCACGTTCTGGCTGCTGGCAGGCATGCCGCGGCTGGCGCTGACGCTGCGCGGGCAGGGTGCCCCCGCCCGCGGGGGACGGGTGGCCGCGGCCGGCCGTGCGGCGGTCCGGTGCCTGCGGTGGCCGGCGTGAGTGGCCCAGAGCGGGCGCGAGTAGCCGGGGAGCAGGCGCGGGGGCGGTGGCGGGCGCGGGTAGTCTCGGACGCTGTGCCGAGCATCCCGCAACCCCTTGACCCGAACGACGACGGCAGCGCCGCCCCCGCCGTCGCCGCCGCGCTGGCCGCCTACCAGGACGGCACCGCAGGCCCCGCCGAGGTGCTGAACGCGCTCGGCGGCGCCCGCCTGCTGGTGCCCGTCGTCGCGCTGCTGACCGAGTCCGAGGTGGGCGAGCACGGGCTGCGGCAGGAGAAGGAGAGCGAGATGGCCCTGCCCAAGCTCGTCGGGCAGGACGGCAGGCAGGCGGTGCTCGCGTTCACCGGCACGCAGGCGCTCACCCGGTGGCGGCCCGACGCGCGCCCGATCCAGGCCACCACGCTGCAGGTCTGCCAGGCCGCCGTGCAGGAAGGGGCGGCGGCGGTCGTGGTGGACGTGGCGGGGCCGGTCCAGTTCGTGATCGAGGGGGAGGTGCTGGCGGCGCTCGCCGCGGTCGAGTCCGGCACCGTGAACGAGCTGTCGGGCGTGACGGTGGCCAGGATGGAGGCCGCGCCGCCGCGCAGGCGCCGCTGGTTCTCACGACGCCGCTGACCGCGAGGTCGCTGACCGCGAGGCCGCTGGCACAGAGGCCGCCCGCCGCCCCGGCGGGCTCTTCCCGGCCGCGTCACCGGATCTCCATGCCGGATGCGTATGGTGGCGCGAGGATCGCGGGCGGGCGCGGCTAGCGTCGGCGGGATGGTGGCACTCATGGCGCTCGCCGGCCTCGTCTGCGGAGACCGCATCAGGGCGCTGGCCGCCTCCTACTCCGCCGGCGAAGCCCTGGCCGCCGCGCGCCGGTGGCCGGCGCTGGAGCTGGTCTGCGCCGCCGTGGCCGCGCTGGCCGCGTGGCGGGCGGGGCCGCCGTACGTGTGCTTCGCCGTGATCGCCGTCGCGCTGGCCGTCATCGACTGGCGTACCAGCACGCTGCCCGACGCGATCACGCTCCCGGCGTACCCGATCGTGGCGCTGGCGCTGCTGCCGACGGGGGAGCTGCCCAGGGCGCTGGCCGGCGGGGCGGCGCTGACCGCGGTGTACGGGCTGCTGTGGTTCGTCAGGCCGGAGGCGATGGGCCTCGGCGACGTCAAGATCGCCGGGCTGATCGGCATGGCCGGCGCCGCGCTGAGCTGGCAGGCCCTGGTGGCGGCGGCGGTCTGCGGGCAGCTGCTCGGCGCGCTCTACGCCCTCTCCCTGCTGGTGACGGGGCGCGGCACCAGGGACACCCAGTTCCCCTTCGGCACCTTCATGCTGCTCGGCACGCTGCCGACACTCTGTCTCGCATCGTGACCGAGGGACATCTCACTAGGCCGTACATGGAAGACTTGTACGTATGTTGCGCTGGTTGACCGCCGGAGAGTCCCACGGGCCCGAACTCGTCGCCATCCTCGAAGGCCTGCCGGCCGGGGTAGAGGTGACCACGGCCGCCATCGACGAGGCCCTGCGCCGCCGCAGGCTCGGTTACGGGCGCGGCGCGCGGATGAAGTTCGAGCAGGACCAGGTGACGATCGCCGGCGGAGTCCGCCACGGGCGCACGATGGGCAGCCCGGTCGCGATCCGCGTGGGCAACACCGAGTGGCCCAAGTGGGAGAAGGTCATGGCGGCCGACCCGGTCGACCCCGAGGAGCTGGAGGGCCTGGCCCGCAACGCCCCGCGGTCCCGCCCCCGCCCCGGCCACGCCGACCTGGCGGGCATGCAGAAGTACGGCTTCGACGACGCCCGCAACGTGCTCGACCGGGCCAGCGCCCGCGAGACCGCCGCCCGGGTGGCGCTCGGCGAGGTCGCCAGGCGCTTCCTCAAGCAGGCGCTCGGCGTCGACATCGTCAGCCACGTGACCGAGATCGGCGGCGCCCGCACCCCGGCCGAGACCCTGCCCGGCCCCGGCGACCTGGCCAGGATCGACGACGACCCGGTCAGGTGCTCCGACCCCGAGGGCAGCGCCGCGATGGTCGCCGTGATCGACAAGGCGCACAAGGACGGCGACACGCTCGGCGGCGTCGTCGAGGTCCTCGCCTACGGCCTGCCGCCCGGCCTGGGCAGCTACACGCACTGGGACCGCAGGCTCGACTCCAGGCTGGCCGGCGCGCTCATGGGCATCCAGGCGATCAAGGGCGTCGCGGTCGGCGACGGCTTCGAGACCGCGCGCAGGCCCGGCTCCCGCGCCCACGACGAGATCGAGTACACCACCGACGACGGCGTCCGCCGCATCACCAACCGCGCGGGCGGCCTCGAAGGCGGCATGACCAACGGCGAGATCCTGCGGGTCAGCGCCGCGATGAAGCCGATCTCCACCGTCCCCAGGGCGCTGGCCACGATCGACGTCAAGACCGGCGAGGCCGCCAAGGCCCACCACGAGCGCTCCGACGTGTGCGCCGTCCCGGCGGCGGGCATCGTGGCCGAGGCCATGGTCGCGCTGGTGCTGGCCGACGCGGCGATCGAGAAGTTCGGCGGCGACTCCGTCGAGGAAGTCGCCCGCAACCTGTCCGGCTACCTCTCATCCATGGTGATCAAATGACACGCGCTGTGCTGATCGGCCCGCCCGGGTCCGGCAAGAGCACGCTCGGGCGGCTGCTCGCCGAGCGGCTCGGCGTCGCATTCCGCGACACCGACGCCGACGTCGAGGCCGTGGCGGGCAAGCCCGTCTCCGACATCTTCGTCGAGGACGGCGAGGCCCGCTTCCGCGAGCTGGAGCACGAGGCCGTACGCCGCGCGCTGGCCGAGCACGACGGCATCCTGTCCCTCGGCGGCGGCGCCGTCCTGCACGAGGAGACCCAGGCCCTGCTCGCCGGTCACCACGTCGTCTACCTCCAGGTCGGGCTGGCCGACGCGGTGCAGCGGGTCGGGCTCGCCGCGGCCAGGCCGCTGCTGGTGCTCAACCCGCGCAGCCAGCTCAAGAAGCTCATGGAGGAGCGGAGGCCCGTCTACGAGCGGCTGGCCGCGGTCACCGTGGTGACCGACAAGCGGGAGCCGGAGGAGCTCGCCGACGAGATCGTGAAGGGGCTGCCCGCATGACGGCCGCGACGAGGATCCACGTACGCGGTGACAGCGCGTACGACGTGGTGGTCGGCACCGGCGTGCTGGCCGAGCTGACCACGCTGCTCAAGCCCGGCGTGCGCACCGTCGCGGTGATCGGCCCCGAGACCCTGCCCGGGATCACCCGGCCGGTGCGCGAGGCGCTGTCCGCCGGCGGCTACGAGGTCGCCGAGCTGCCCGTGCCCGACGGCGAGGCGGCCAAGAGCGTCGAGGTGGCCGCGGGGCTCTGGTCCGAGCTGGGCCGCCACGGCGTGACCCGGTCCGACGCCGTGGTCGGCGTGGGCGGCGGCGCGACGACGGACCTGGCCGGGTTCGTGGCCGCCACGTGGCTGCGCGGCGTGCAGGTGGTGCTCGTGCCCACGACGCTGCTGGCCATGGTCGACGCGGCGGTCGGCGGCAAGAACGGCATCGACACGCCCGAGGGCAAGAACCTCGTCGGCACCTTCCTGCCGCCCGCGGGCGTGCTGTGCGAGCTGTCCACGCTGGCCGGCATGCCGAAGGCCGACTACGTCGCCGGCCTGGCCGAGATCATCAAGGGCGGCTTCATCGCCGACCCGGAGATCCTGCGGCTCATCGAGTCCGACCCGGAGGCGGCCACCCGCCCCGACGGCCCTCACACCCGCGAGCTGATCGAACGCAAGATCCAGGTCAAGGCCGACGTCGTCGGCGCCGACCTGCGCGAGGCCGGGCTGCGCGAGATCCTCAACTACGGCCACACGCTCGCCCACGCCATCGAACGCGACCGGCACTACGGCATCCGCCACGGCGAGGCCGTCGCCATCGGCATGGTCTACGCCGCCGAGCTGTCCAGGCTCTCCGGCCGCGCCGACGTCGTCGCCCGCACCCGCGCCATCCTCACCGCCGTCGGCCTGCCCACCAGCTACCGCGCCGACGCCTGGCCCCGGCTGCGCGACCACATGCGCCTGGACAAGAAGAACCGCGGCGCCAAGCAGCGGTTCGTGGTGCTCGACGACCTGGCCAGGCCGGGCCGCCTCGAAGACCCGGCAGAAGAGCTGCTCGAAGCCGCCTACAAGGAGATCTCCGCATGATCCTCGTGCTCAACGGGCCCAACCTGGGCCGGCTCGGCAAGCGTGAGCCCGGCATCTACGGGGCCGGCACGTACGAGGATCTCGTCCAGCTCTGCCACGAGACGGGCGGCAAGCTCGGCCACGACGTCGAGGTGCGCCAGACCGACTCCGAGGCCGAGCTGATCGGCTGGATCCACGAGGCGTGCGACGGCCGGATCCCGGTGGTGCTCAATCCGGCCGCATTCACGCATTACTCCTACGCCCTGCGCGACGCCATCGCCCAGCGCACCGCCCCGCTCATCGAGGTGCACATCTCCAATCCCGCGGCCAGGGAAGAGTTTCGCCATACCTCCGTCGTGGCCGGGGTGGCGTCGGGCACCATCGCCGGGTTCGGACTACAGTCGTACGTCCTTGCGCTGCACGCTATCTCGGAGATGAACACCACCTCATGAGGCACTACAAGTCCTTCGTCGCCCTCGGCGACAGCTTCACAGAAGGACTGAACGATCCCGGGCCGGACGGGCACTACCGTGGCTGGGCCGACCGGGTGGCCGAACGGCTCGCCGCCGACGACCCCTCCTTCCGCTACGCCAACCTGGCCGTGCGCGGCAAACTGCTCGACCAGATCGTGGCCGAGCAGGTGCCGCTCGCCGTGGACATGGCGCCCGACCTGATCAGCTTCTGCGCCGGCGGGAACGACCTGCTGCGGCCCGGCAGCGACCCCGACGTGATGGCCAAGAAGGTCGCCAGAGCGGTGCGGGACCTGCGTGGCTGCGGGGCGGAGGTGGTGCTGTTCACGGGGGTGGACCCCCGGGACACGCCGCTGATGCGGCGGTTGCGCGGCCGGTTCGCCGTCTTCTACCTGCATGTGCGGTCCATCGCCGACCTGTACGGGTGCCGGCTGGTCGACCAGTGGTCCATGCAGGGGCTGCGGGACTGGCGGGCGTGGAGCCCCGACCGGCTGCACATGAACGAGGACGGGCATCGGCTCGTGGCCGCCCGGGTGCTCGACGTGCTGGGGGTGCCGTTCGAGGACTGGCGCAAGGAGTGGCCGGAGCGGGGGGTGGATCCGCGGGCGCGGCGGCGGGAGGATGCCCAGTGGCTTCGCGAGCATCTGGTTCCGTGGGTGTCGCGGCGGCTCCGGGGGGTTTCCTCGGGTGATGGGCTGTCCCCGAAGCGTCCGGATCTTGCCCCCTGGTTCTGATTTCTCTTTTTGTGTTTTACGGCCGGCCTGCTTGGGCGCCACCCGCCGTACGGGGCTGAGGGCCTCCAGGGGAACGCTTCTGGACCCGCCCGTGGCCGGCCGCCGTCACGGCGTCTCCTTGACCGGGTTCCGTGGTCAACCCCTTCGCGCCGTACGCGTTGCGCCGAGCCCCGCCGCACGGCCGCTCGCCGTACCGGCGCCGTGCGGGTGCGCCGAGCGTCGCTTGCGCCGGGCGGCGTCGCACCCAGCGTGATCACAGGGAGCGCCGGCGTGGCGGGTCAGGACGGGCAGGCGCGCCGGCGGGTCACGGCGCACGGGAGGCCTGCCGTGAGGCGGGCTCTTGCTGCGCCGGGCTTCTCAGTACCGGTGCGGGGAGGGCGGGTGCGGTGGGGGCCGGCGTCACGCGTGGTGAGCGACAACCCCGGGATCAGGAGGGGTCGGAGGTGAGGCGTTTGAGGGCGGCGCGGGGGACGGCGGGGTCGGTGGTGCGCCAGAACGGGGGGAGGGAGTTCAGGAGGAAGCCGCTGTAGCGGGCCGTGGCGAGCCGGGGGTCCAGGACCGCGATGACGCCCTTGTCGTCCTGGGCGCGCAGGAGGCGGCCGGCGCCCTGGGCGAGCAGGAGGGCGGCGTGGTTGGCCGCCACCGCCATGAAGCCGTTGCCGCCCCTGGCCGCCACGTGGCGCTGCCTGGCCGAGGTGAGGGGGTCGTCGGGGCGGGGGAAGGGGACGCGGTCGATGATGACGAGCCTGAGGGACGGGCCGGGGACGTCGACGCCCTGCCAGAGCGACAGGGTGCCGAACAGGCAGGTCGGCTCGTCCTCGGCGAACTGCTTGACCAGCAGCATCGTCGAGTCGTCGCCCTGGCACAGCAGCGGCACGTCCAGGCGGTCGCGCAGCGCCTCGGTGGCGGCCTTGGCGGCGCGCATGGAGGAGAACAGGCCGAGCGTGCGGCCGCCTGCGGCCTCGATGAGCTCGGTGATCTCGTCGAGGTACTGCTGCGGGAGCCCGTCGCGGCCGGGCTGGGGCAGGTGCTTGGCGACGTACAGGATGCCGGCGCGGGGGTGGTCGAACGGGGAGCCGACGTCGATGCCCTGCCACTTGCCGTCGGCGAGCCCCCACTGCGCGGCCAGCGCGTCGAACGTGCCGCCGAGCGCCAGCGTGGCCGAGGTGAGCACCACCGTGCGCTCGCCGAACAGCTTGTCGCGCAGCATGCCGCTGACGGTGAGCGGCGCCACGCGCAGGGAGGGCGGGCGGCGGTCGGTGGCGCCGTCGAGCCAGACCACCTCGGCCCGGTCGGCCTCGGAGGCGTGCCCGTACGCGTCGAGCATGCGCACCGCCGTGTCGTGCACCTCGTCGAGCGCGGTGAACGCGGCCTTGCGCTGGCCCGCCTTGTCGGGGTCGTCCTTGTCGGCGTTGCGCGGGCCCATGGCGGTGATGCAGCGCCAGGCCGTGTCGCGGATGAGCTGCAGGGTCAGCCCGAGCACCTGCGGCAGCTCGTCGATGCGGCCGGGCGGGGCGGCGGCCAGCAGCGCCTTGAGGTCCTCGCCGGCCTCCATGAGCTGGTCGGCGACGGGCTGGTCGATCAGGCGGCCGACCCGGCGTACGGCCAGCATGACCGACGCCTCCGACAGCTCGGCGGTGACCACCGAGGTGACCCGGTCGACCAGCTCGTGGGCCTCGTCCACCACGACGACCTCGTGCTCGGGCAGCACCGGCAGGTCGCCCATGGCGTCGATGGCCAGCAGCGCGTGGTTGGTGACGACGACGTCGACCTCGCCGGCCCGTGCCCTGGCCAGCTCGGCGAAGCACTCGGCCCCGCTGGGGCAGCGGCTGGCGCCCAGGCACTCCTGTGCGCTCACGGAGAACTGCCGCCACGCCTGCTCGCTGACGCCCGGCACCAGCTCGTCGCGGTCGCCGGTCTCGGTCTCCTCGGCCCACTCCTGGATGCGCTGCACCATGCGGCCGGTCGCGCTCACCTCGCGCGGGTCGAAGAGCTGGTCCTGCTCGTCCTCCTCAGGCCAGCCCGCCGTGGCCTTGTAGCGGCACAGGTAGTTGCGGCGGCCCTTGAGTATGGCGAACGTGGGCTCGTGCGGCAGCTCCTTGGCCAGCGTCTCGGCCAGCCGGGGCAGGTCGCGGTCGACGAGCTGGCGCTGCAGCGCGATGGTGGCGGTGGAGATGACGACGGGGGAGTCGCTGCCCATGGCGTGCCGGATCGAGGGCACGAGGTAGGCCAGGGACTTGCCGGTGCCCGTGCCCGCCTGGACGGCCAGGTGCTCCTCGTCGTCGATGGCCTTCTGCACGGCACGGACCATGGTCACCTGGCCCTGCCGTTCGCTCCCGCCGAGAGCGCTGACCGCGATGCTGAGCAGTTCGTCCACTGGTGGGAGATGGGAGTCCGGCACGGCAGTAAACGCTACCTGCATTCCGGGGTCGCCGCGCCGAACGCGGTGTGATCGGCCAGACGCATCCCGGCGTTCCCGGATACACCCGGCGGGTTGCGTGGCACACTGGGCGATCGGGACTCCAACTGGTCGCGGAAGAGCCTCACAGCGTGTGACCGGAGGGAGCCCGGGTGTAGATGAGAAGGCCGGTTTCCTTGGGTTTGCCGGGGTTGAGTGGACGAATAAAGGCTGGTTAAAGCAGTATGTCTGCCATGTCGGAAGTTGTCCCGTTGCCGTCGTTCGGCGAAGTCTTCTTCGATGCACGAGGTCAGGAGCGGTGCCTCCGCGTCACGTGGCATGAGGGGACTCTCGTCCTCAGCCTGTGGCGCGGCGAGATGTGCACAGCGAGCTTCCGCATGCCGATGGAGGACGTCGGCAGGCTGCTCGACACCCTTGACGAGGGGTTCGCGGAGGCCACGGGCGAGCAGCCCGCGGTGCCCGCGCACGACCCCGGCACGGAGGTCATGCCGGGCACCGGCACCTACCACCGGCCCCAGCAGCACAGCCAGCAGCCGCCGCAGCTCGACGAGCGGCCCACCGCCGCCCTGTCGCCCAACGACGTCCTCGTGGCCAGGGGCCCGGCGCCGCAGGACAAGCTGGTGGCCTCGTACGGCGAGACCACGGCCCCCAGGGACACCACCCCGGCGTACGGGGAGCCCCGCACGCCCTTCACCGGCCCGCAGTACGTGGAGTCCACGGGTCCGCAGCCGAAGTACACCGGCGACCCGTTCAGCGGCCCGCAGTACACGTCCGACCCGCTGAGCGGCCCCCAGTACACCGCGGACCCGCTGAGCGGTCCCCACTACACGCAGCAGCCCCCGCAGGCCGAGCCCTTCACCGGCCCCCAGTACGTGGACGGCTCCGAGCCCGTCTACCAGCTGCCCGGCGCCGACCAGCGCAGGCAGTCGCCGCTCAGCACCGACCCGCTCGGCTTCCCGTCCCAGGCCGCCGAGCCGTACCAGCAGCAGCAGCCGTACCAGCAGGACCCGTACTCCTCCGACCCGTACGGGAACCGGCGCTCCGACGGCTACCAGCAGGCCCCGCCCCAGCCCCAGCCGAGCGCGGCCGGGCTGGGCACGCCCATGCACGGCATCCCGGGGGCGGGCCGCCGCCGCGCCGCGCCCCAGCAGCCGCAGCAGCCCGCCCAGGACTACGGCTCCTACCAGCAGAGCCCGCAGCAGCCCAACCCGGTGGACCCGCTGCTGGCCCTCGGCCGCCAGGAGCAGTACCCGCCGCAGGACCAGTACGGGCAGGACCAGTACGGGCAGGACCAGTACACGCAGCAGCCCGACGCCGGCATGTCCCGCCCGTACGTCGGGGACCCCATGTTCTCCACGGGCGAGCGCCTGCGCCCCGAGCAGCCCGACTACCACGAGAGAAGCGACCGCAGGGAGTGGTGACGCCCCGCCACGGCGCGGCGGGTACGCTCTCGGCTGGATGATGGGCCTGGGGCGGTCGCCTGCTCGCGACCGCCCGGGTGGGGGCTGGAGGGGCGCCGGTGGATCCGAGCATGGGTTTTCAGCTGTTGCTGCTCGCCGGGGGCGCGGTCGGCGTGGCGGCGATCGCGCGGCGCAGGGGCTGGCCTGCCCCGCTGCTGCTGGTGGCGGCCGGGCTGCTGGTCTCGCCGCTGGTGCCGGCGGTGCCGTTGCAGCCGCAGCTGGTGCTGTACGTGTTCCTGCCGCCGCTGCTCTACTCGGCCGCGCTCGACAGCTCCTACCTGCGCCTGCGTGACGCCAAGCGGGCCGTGGGGCTGCTGTCGGTCGGGCTGGTGCTGTTCACCACGGCCGTCGTGGGGCTGGTCGTGCACCTCATGCTGCCCGACCTGCCGCTGGCGCTGGCGTTCGCGCTGGGCGCCATCATCGCCCCGCCCGACGCGGTGGCGGCCGTCGCGGTCGGCCGCCGGCTGGGGCTGCCGCGCCGGTCGCTGACCATCCTCATCGGCGAGAGCCTGTTCAACGACGCCACCGCGCTCACCCTCTACCGCGTGGCCATCGGGGCGGCCGTGGGCGGGGCCGTCAGCCTGTGGGAGGGGCTGGGCGAGTTCCTGTTCGCCGCCGCGGGCGGGGTGGCGATCGGGCTGGCGCTGGCGTTCGTCTTCGCCTGGATCTTCCGGCACACCCGTGACTCGCTGGTCGAGAACACGCTGATGCTGCTGATCCCGTTCGGCGCCTACCTGGCGGCGGAGAGCGTGCACGCCTCGGGCGTGATCGCGGTCGTGATCGTCGGCCTCTACCTGGGCCACCGCATGCATCTGCAGGGGTTCGGCACCCGGCTGGTGTCCGACTCGGTGTGGAAGGTCACCGACTTCTTCCTCGAGGCGATCGTGTTCGCGCTCATCGGGCTGCAGCTCGTGACCGTGATCGAGGGCATCACCGGCTACAGCCCCTGGGCGGTCGCGGGGTACGCGGCGGCGGTGCTGGTGGTGACGATCGTCAGCAGGTTCGTGTGGGTGTTCGCGGTGACGACCGTGGTCAAGGTGTGGCGCAAGGGTGCCGGGCCCTCGGCCGCGGAGTCGGTGATCCTCGGCTGGGCGGGCATGCGGGGCGTGGTGTCGCTGGCGGCGGCGTTCTCGATCTCGGGGGTGGCCGAGCGGGACCGGGCGCTGCTGCTGTTCCTGACGTTCACGACCGTGATCGGCACCCTGCTCATCCAGGGCACCACGTTCCCCGCGCTGATCAGGCGGCTGGGCGTGTCGAGCGAGCAGGAGCAGTACGAGGACCGCCTGGCGGAGGCGGCGGCGCAGCAGGCCGCGCTGGAGTCGGGCCTGGCGGAGCTGGAGCGGCTGGTCGGGGAGCTGGACGGCGAGCCCGACGAGATCCAGCGCCAGGTCATCGAGCAGCTCAGGGAGAAGTCGTGGCGCCGCTCGCTGTCGGCGTGGGAGCGCCTGGGCGGCGGCACCGGCGCGGGCGGCGCGGAGACGCCGAGCGCTCTCTACCGCCGCCTGCGCCGTGACATGCTGCAGGCCGAGCGGCAGGTGTTCGTCCGGCTGCGTGACGAGCGCCGCCTCGACGACGAGGTGCTGCGCGAGGTGATGGCGCAGCTCGACTTCGAGGAGGCGATCCTGGAACGGTGATCCTCACCCCATCTGGCTGTCCTCGAAGCACCACCGCCAGTTCTCGCCCCGCTCGAACGACTGCATGACCGGGTGACCCGTCTCGTGGAAGTGCGCCGTGGCGTGCTTGGCGGGGGAGGAGTCGCAGCAGCCGATGTGGCCGCACTCCAGGCACCGCCGCAGGTGCACCCAGCGGCCCCCCACGGCCAGGCACTCCTCGCAGCCCTCCGGCGTCTTCGCGGCGGGGTCGTCGGCCTTGGAAAGATGCTCACAAATTGCCATACCAGAAATCCTAGGTGCTCCGTGCCGGTCGAATTTCGGCCGGGCCTCTTGTGGGGCGCTGAGCAAGCGTGGACATTGGCCTCAACGGGGGAGTGATGTAGGCCACACAATCCCGAGGAGCCGCGCGTGCTTGAGGTACGCAACCTCGAGGTCGTCTACGACGACGTGATGCTCGTGCTGCGCGGCGTGAGCATCCGCGTGCCGCCCGGCTCGATCGTGGCGCTGCTCGGCGCGAACGGCGCGGGCAAGACCACCCTGCTGCGGGCCCTGTCGGGGCTGCTCGACGTGCACGACGGCGAGATCACCAAGGGCGAGGTCACGCTGGAGGGCGAGCCCATCCACCACCTGCGGCCCGCCCAGATCGTCCGGCGTGGCGTCAGCCAGGTGATGGAGGGCCGGCGCATCCTGGCCGAGCTGACCGTCGAGGAGAACCTCAAGGTCGGCGGCCACACGGCCGACCGGTCCCACCTGGACCGCGTCTACGGCCTGTTCCCGGTGCTGCGGGAGCGGCGCAGGGCCGTGTCGGGTTACCTGTCGGGCGGCGAGCAGCAGATGCTGGCCGTCGGCCGCGCCCTCATGGCCGGCCCGAAGTACCTGCTGCTGGACGAGCCCAGCCTGGGCCTGGCGCCGTCGCTGGTGGGCCAGGTCCGCGACCTCATCGTGGAGATCAACCGCCAGGGCACCACGGTCCTGCTGGTCGAGCAGAACGCCACGATGGCCCTGTCCATCGCCTCGCACGGCTACGTCATGGAGACCGGGAAGATCGTGATGGACAAGCCGTCGCGCGAGCTGCTCGCCGACGAGGACATCAAGGAGTTCTACCTGGGGGCGGTCCGGTCGTTCCGCGAGGTCAAGCACTACAAGCGGAGAAAAAGATGGCTCTCCTGACGTTCGAGGACGTGCATCTGAGCTTCGCCGGGGTGAAGGCCATCGACGGCGTCTCCTTCGAGGTGCGGCAGGCGGAGCTGCTGGCCGTCATCGGCCCGAACGGCGCCGGCAAGACCTCGATCTTCAACGTGCTGTCCGGCGTCTACCGGCCGCAGCGCGGCCGGGTCACCTTCCTCGGCGAGGACCTGCTGGCCCGCCGCCCGCACGAGATCGCCGCCATGGGCCTGGCGCGGACGTTCCAGAACGTGGAGCTCTTCCACAACCTGACCGTCCTGGACAACCTCATGCTCGGCCGCCACCACCACTTCCGCTACGGCGCGCTGTCGGCGCTCGCCTGGTACGGCCGCGCCAGGCGGGCCGAGCTGGCCGCCCGCGCCAGGATCGAGGACATCATCGACTTCCTGGAGCTGGAGGCGTGGCGCCGGCACCCCGTGCGGCTGCTGCCGTACGGGATCCAGAAGCGGGTGGAGCTGGGCCGGGCGCTGGCCATGGAGCCCCGGCTGCTCCTGCTGGACGAGCCCGTGGCCGGCATGAACCTGGAGGAGACCGAGGACATGGCCAGGTTCGTGATGGACATCCGGGACGAGCTGGGCATTCCCGTCGTGCTCGTGGACCACGACATGGCCCTGGTCATGGACCTGGCCGACCGGGTGCTCGTGCTCGACTTCGGCCGCCCCGTCGCGCTCGGCGTCCCGGCCGAGGTGCAGCAGGACCCCGCGGTCATCGAGGCGTACCTGGGAGGAACGGCATGACTACCGGCACCGCCGTGGGGACCGCCACCATCGTCACGAGGGTGCGCGAGCGAGCCAGGAGGACGCCCGAGGCCGTCGCCATGCGGCACAAGGACTTCGGCATCTGGCAGGAGGTCACCTGGGCCGCGTACTGGACGCAGGTCGAGCTGGTCGCCCACGCCCTGCTCGCGCTCGGCGTCGAGCCGGGCGACCGGGTGGCCGTGCACGCGGAGAACAGGCCGGAGTGGCTCTACACCGACCTCGGCACGGTCGCCGCCCGCGGCATCACGGTCGGTCTCTACCCGACGAACCCGCCCGCCGAGGTCGCCTACCTGCTGGCCGACTCCGGCGCGAAGATCCTCGTCGCGGAGGACCAGGAGCAGGTGGACAAGGCGCTGGCCGTCCTCGGCGAGTGCCCCGAGCTGCGGCGCATCATCTACCTGGAGCCGCGCGGCATCCGCGGCCGCTATGACGACGACGTGCTCATGTCCTGGCCCGAACTGCTCGCGCTCGGGGCCGAGCACGGCGCCGCGCACCCCGGCGCCGTGGAGCGCAGCATGGCCGAGGCGGAGCCCGGCGACGTGATCACGCTCATCTACACCTCCGGCACCACCGGGCCGCCCAAGGGCGTGATGCTCACCGTCGCGAACGTCGAGTTCGCCGTGCGCACGCTGGTCGAGGGCGGCGGCTTCACCTCCCCGCCGCCGTCGGAACACGATCTCGCGCTGTCGTACCTGCCGCTGTGCCACGTCGCCGAGCGGGCGTTCACCGTGTGGTTCAACTCGGCGGCCGGGGTGCAGGTGAACTTCGCCGAGTCCATCGACACCGTCCAGGCGAACCTGCGGGAGGTGCAGCCGACGATCCTGTTCGGGGTGCCGCGCATCTGGGAGAAGGTGCTGGCGCAGGTCAACATCAGGCTGGAGTCGGCCTCGCCGGTCAAGCGGGCGCTCACCAGGCTCTGGCTGCGGGTGGCCGACCGGGTCGGCGACACGCTGGTGCGCACCGGCGGCCGGCACACCGCCTGGACGCGGGCGGCGTACGCGGCGGGCTGGGTGTTCTGCTACCGCTCGCTGCGCGAGCGGCTCGGCATGCGCCGGGTCCGCTACGCCGCCTCCGGCGCCGCGCCGATCGCGCCGGACGTGCTCAAGTTCTACATGGGGATCGGCGTGCCCATGCACGAGGTGTACGGCATGAGCGAGAACACCGCCATCGCCACCGCCAACCGCCCCGGACGGGTGCGCCTGGGCACGGTCGGCGAGCCGCACCCCGCCGTCGAGCTGAAGATCGACGAGGCCACCGGCGAGATCATGACCAGGCACCCGGGGAACTTCGCCGGCTACTGGCGCAACCCGCGCGCCACGGCCGACGTCCTGGACGGCGACGGCTGGCTGCACACCGGCGACGTGGGCGAATGGGTGGACGGCACGCACGTGCGGATCACCGACCGCATGAAGGACATCATCATCACGGCCGGTGGCAAGAACATCGCGCCCAGCGAGATCGAGAACGCGCTGAAGGCGTCGCCGTACGTGAAGGAGGCCGTGGTGGTCGGGGACCAGCGGCCGTACCTGGTGGCGCTGATCGGGATCGAGCCGGACACGGTGGGGGAGTGGGCGCGGCGGCGCGGCCTGCCGTACACCACCTATCGGGATCTGTCGGACAAGCCGCAGGTGCGCGAGCTCGTCCAGGAGATCGTGAACGGGGTGAACGAGCGGTTCGCGTACGTGGAGCAGATCAAGCGGTTCGCGTTCCTGCCCAAGGAGCTCGACCACGAGGACGGCGAGCTGACCGCCACCCAGAAGGTCAAGCGCTCGGCCATCGCCAAGCTCTTCGAGGACCTGGTCGAAGGGATGTACGCCCGGTGAAGGGGCTGCTGGAGTCGGTGATCAGGGGCCTGGGGAACGGGTCGGTGTACGCGCTGCTCGCGCTCGGCTTCGTGATCATCTACAAGGCCACGCGGGTGATCAGCTTCGCCCAGCCCGCCCTCATGCTGGCCGGGGCCGTCGCGGTCAGCTACCTGGCCGGGGTGACCGGGTTCTACCCGGCCGTGCTGCTGGCGGCGCTGCTCATCGCGGGCGTGGCGCTGGCGATCGAGCGGGTGGCGATCAGGCCGATGGTGGGCCGGCCGGTGTTCGTGGTGGCGATCATCACGCTCGGCATCGACGTGGTGCTGCGGGTGGTGGTGAACGCCTTCATCGGCCGGGACGTGCGGCAGGTCGGGGACCCGTGGGGGTTCACGCAGGTCACGCTCGGGCCGCTGGTCGTGCAGTCGCGCTGGCTGGCCATGATGCTGGTCACCGCCGTGCTGGTGGCGCTGCTGTTCGCCTTCTTCCGCTACACGCGCTACGGGCTGGCGATGCGGGCGGCGGCCTTCGACCAGGAGATCGCGCTGGCCCAGGGGGTCTCCGTGGGTGCGGTGTTCGCGCTGTCGTGGGGGCTGGCCGGGTTCCTGGCGGCGATCGCCGGGATGTTCGTCGGCACCGGGCAGGGGATCGAGCAGATGACCTGGGTGATCGCGCTGAAGGCGCTGCCGGCGATCATCGTGGGCGGGCTCGACTCGCTGGGCGGGGCCGTGGCGGGCGGGCTGGTCGTGGGGGTGGTGGAGTCGCTGTTCCAGTCGTACCAGGGGGAGTTCGCGCCGTGGCTGGGGCAGAACTTCGCGGTCGTGTCGCCGTACGTGGTGATGCTGATCGTGCTGCTGGTGCGGCCGTACGGGCTGTTCGGGACGCGGGAGGTCGAGCGGGTATGACCGAGACGCGAACCTCGGCCGGGGCTCCTCCCGACATACCGACCGGCCGGTCCCGGCGGGTGCGCGGCCGGCCGCTGCTCTACACCTCCTACGCCCAGGACATGGCGCTGCTCGACACGCCCGCCAAGAAGGTCTCGACGGGGCTGCTGGTGCTGGTCGCGTTCGCGCTGGCGGTGCTGCTGCAGGACCGGTCGCTGGAGGTGCTGGCGGGGGCGTACGTGCTGGCCATCGGGGCGATCGGGCTCAACATCGTCACCGGGTACGCCGGGCAGGTGTCGCTCGGGCACGCGTTCTTCGTCGCGATCGGCGCGTACACGGCCGCGGCGCTCTCCGGCCCTGTGGACGGTGAAAACCTCGGCTACGGCGTCGCCGAGCTGTGGATCTGGCTGCCCGCCGCCGGCCTGGTCGCCGCCGCGGCCGGGGTGCTGGTCGCGCCGCTGGCCACCCGGCTGCGCGGCCTCTACCTGGCCGTCGTCACGCTCGGGCTGGTCTTCCTGGGCGAGCACGTCTTCAAGGAGTGGCAGGAGCTGACCGGCGGGCCGGGAGTCGGCAGGGAAGCGGCGATCCCGCAGCTCTTCGGCGTACGGCTGGACCAGGACGGGCCGCTCGGCACCAAGGAGCAGCTCCTCTACACGCTCATGCTGGCGCTGCTCATCGGCTTCGCCGTGGCCGCCCGCAACCTGGCGCGCTCCCGCATCGGCCGCGCCTTCGCCGCCATCCGCGACCGCGACATCGCCGCCGCCGTCATCGGGGTGCCGCTCACCCGCTACAAGGTGCTCGCGTTCGGCATCTCCTCGTTCTACGCCGGATGCGCGGGCGGGCTGCTCTACACCATCTCCGGGTACGTCGAGCCGGGGTCGTTCAACCTGCTGCTGTCGGTGCAGTTCATCGCGATGGTGCTGATCGGCGGGGTGGCGACGGTGTCGGGGGCCATCGCGGGGGCGCTGTTCATCTCGCTGCTGCAGCCCGTGACCAGGTCGCTGCCGGCGCTCGTGCCGTTCATCAGCGGGGACACCACGCAGACGCCGAACGTGTTCCAGGTCGAGACCGTCCTGTACGGGCTGCTGATCGTGCTGTTCCTCATCTTCGAGCCACGGGGCCTGTTCGGCCTGTGGATCAGGGTCCGCAACTACTGGAAGTCGTGGCCTTTCTCGTACTAGCTCGTTCTAGGAGGGGTTCTCCATGAAGAGTCGCTATGCCGTAACCGTTGTCGCCATAGCGGCCCTTCTGTCCGCATGCGGCGTCTTCCGGGGGGACGACCAAGGCAGTGGAGGCGGCGCCGCCGCCCAGGCTCCAGGTGTCACCACCGAGCCCTGCCCGTCCGCCGTGGACAGCAACAAGGGCTGCATCTACCTCGGCACCATCTCCGACCTCACCGCCGGCCCCTTCGCCGCGCTCGCCGTCCCCATCACCGACGCCCAGAAGGCCTTCTGGGCCCGCGTCAACAAGGCGGGCGGCATCGGCGGCAAGTACGAGGTGGACGTCACCCGGTACGTCAAGGACAACAAGTACAACCCGGAGGTGCACCGGCAGGTCTACAACGAGATCAAGGACCAGGTGCTCGGACTCGCCCAGACCCTCGGCTCGCCCACGACCGCCGCCATCATCGGCGACCTCAAGGCCAACAACATCGTCGCCGCCCCGGCGTCGTGGACCTCGGCCTGGGAGTTCGAGGACGTCATCATCGAGACCGGGTCGAACTACTGCGTGGAGGCGATGAACTCGGTCGACTACGCGGTGGACACGTACCAGGTGAAATCCGTCATGGCCGTCCACCTGGCAGGCGACTACGGCGCGGACGCCGCGGCCGGCGCCAAGGCGGCCGCGGAGCGCAGCGGCCTGACCTTCACCAACGTCGAAACCCCGACAGGCGCCACCGAGCAGGGCCGCGCCATCACCGAGATCACCAAGAACAAGCCCGACCTCGTCATCCTGACCACCGGCCCCGCGGACGCCGCCACGATCGTCGGCCAGTCGGCCGCGGCCGGGTACAAGGGCCGCTTCATCGGTACCGGCCCGACCTGGAACCCCGCCCTGCTGCAGTCGCCCGCCGCCCCCGCCCTGAAGGCGCTGTACGAGCAGTCGGCCCCCGGCAAGCCCTGGGACGCCGACACCCCCGGCCACAAGGCCATGCGGGACGCGCTGCCCGGCGTCACCCCGAACGACGGCTACACGTCGGGGTGGGCGTGGGCGTACCCCATGAAGGCGGCCCTGGACGCGATGGTGGCCGGCGGGAACGTGAGCAGGAGCGGCCTGCTGGCGGCGGTGAAGACACTGAGGACGGTGGACTACGAGGGCATGCTGCCGGCGGAGGCGGGCAACTTCGCTGACCCGTCGGCGGTCTTCCGGCAGACCTTGATCAACAAGGTGGATGAGAAGGCGACGACGGGTGTCACCATGGTCAAGGACTTCTTCACGGGACCGACGGCCCAGGCCTACACCTTCGACGGCCCCTGCTTCTCCAAGCTCTAGCCACCCACCCGTTGCCCGTTCGCGGGGTGGGCCGTTGGAGCCCGCCCCGGAAGGGCTTCGCATGAGGGCGCTTCGTGCCGTGGGGCTCAGGCGCTTTGATCGGGCGCCTGCGGCGCACCTCGGCGCCTGCGCCGCGACTCGACGCTCGCGCCCGTGTGGCTGCGCTGATCCCTTCCAACGTCAGTTCGGCAGGCAGCTGTCGCATGCCGCAACACCCCGCCTCGAGGGGCCCGTGCCGCCTGGTTCCGACCAGCACGGCATGTCCTCACCGGCCACGCCCGTGTTCCAGGTGTCGGCCGGGCCCTTCATGGCACCGCGTGAACCGGGCTCAGAAGGTGGCGATCGGGTTGACCGGGCTGCCGGACGTGCCGGCGAAGCGGACCGGTGCGACCGCGAGGTGGAAGTCCCACTGGCCGAGCTCGGCGGCCGTCGCCGCGCACGCCTCCAGGTCGCAGTTGTCCAGCATCCACAGACCCATCGCGACGAGGCTCACGGCGTGGACCGGCATCAACACGTCCTCGTACCCCGACGGCTGAACGTCCTGCGGGGTGTCGGCGCCGATCAGCGCGACCCCCCGTTCGTGCAGCCACGGCAGGCAGGACGCGTGCCAGCCGGCCTGCGTGAAACCGCCGGCCGCGCCGGCCTCGTGCCGGACGCGGCCGTAGCCGGTCCGCAGGAGTACCGCATCGCCGCGGCGCACCCGCACACCCTGGCGACGCTCGGCCTCCTCAAGGTCGTCGGGGAACACGCCCTGCCCCGGCTCCAGCCACGGCACGTCGCGGACGCTCGCGATGTCCAGCAGGACACCGCGCGTGACGATCCCGTTCGCCGCCGCCGTGACGGCACCCCACGCCGATCCCGTCGCCGGGTCGACCAGCGAGTGCGACCGCCCGTTGTACATCGTGCCGTCCCAGAAGATGTGGCAGGGCGAGTCGAGGTGGGTGAGGGTGTTGCCGTGGAAGGTGAGGCCGAGCCGTTCGGACGAGAATCCCCAGCGCCGGTCGTTGTGGAACGTGGCCACCGGCATGTTCTCGGCACCCGGCATGTCGGCGGCGCACGGGCAGGACGTCGTCGACCGTTCCATGTCCTCCGGTACGGCGACCTCCCACGCGCACGACACGCTCCTGCCGTGGCGCACGGCGCGCGCCGCCGCCAGGCGGACGTCGTCGGTGATGTGGTTCAGAGTGCCGAGCTCGTCGTCGTCGCCCCACCGTCCCCAGTTCGACAGCGTGTCGAAGTACGCGAGCACGTCGTCCTGTGTGGGCATCGGTCGCCTTGCCGTCATCCCAGCATCGACTCCTCCGGTCAGGTGGTTCGAGGCACCGCAGGCAGGGTATCCCGCCTTCTCTCCTTTGACATGATCTCGCCGGGCCGGAGCGACGGTGTGAGCAACCTCGATCCAACCCCCCGGCCAATCCCCTGAAGTGGCAATTGGCGTGATCTTGATGTGGCGCACTGCCAGAATCAGATCATGTCCCACGGCCTTCCTTTGCGAGCCACCTTCAACCGCGCGGCCGACACCTACCAGGACGCCCGCCCCGACTACCCGCCCGGCCTGTACGCCGACCTCCTCGCGACGACCGCGCTCGAGCCCCCCGCGCGCCTGCTCGAAGTCGGCTGCGGCCCGGGCAAGGCCACGCTCCCCAGCGAGATCCGCCGCCGCCTTGCCGCACGCCCGGACGGGCGGCTCACGCGCCACTGGTCGGCCGTGCTCACCGTCGCGCGTTGTACCGGCTGACGTGCCTCCCGAGGGGGCGGGCACGGGGCGTCCTGCCGGGGACTAGAGTGCCTCAGCGTGCCGGATTCGGGAGGAGGCGACGTCCGCATGGGCGGTGAGACGGTGAGGCGGGATGGAGACCCTGCGGAACGACCGATCGAGGGGCTTGCACCGGGCGGGCCGCGCGTGCTCGTGCGGCGGATGTTGCCGACGGAGCCCGCCGTCCGGGGGTCGGCGTCGTTGTTCCTGTCGGAGGCGCAGCGTCAGGGGCTCAAGGCCGGACGCCGGATGTTGTACGTGGGGCTGGAGGCGGCCAGTGAGCAGGTCGCGGCCTGCCTGCGGGTCGAGGTGGGGGCGGACGTCGTGGCGCGGCGCAAGATGATGACCGCGAACGACGTTCCCGTGCGCATCGCGACGAGTTACTTCCGCGCCGACCTGTTCGGCGGGACGCGGCTCGGCGAGCCCGGGTTCGTGCGGCCGTCGCTCCAGGCCGCGATCGTCGACCTCGGGCACGCGTTCGGGCGTGCGGAGGAGAGCCTGATCGCCCGGCCGCCGACGGGGTTCGAGCGGGAGACGCTGGAGCTCGATCCGGGGGAGTGGGTCGTTCAGGTGCTGCGGGCGAGCTATTCCACTACGGACACCCCTGTTCACGTCCTCGAGACGATCTGCGCCGCGAGCCGGCACGTCTTCTCCATCGCACAGGTCCCGGGTCACGACGAGTTCTGAGGTACGGCCGTAAACGGTTTTACGGGCGGGGCTCAGGCGTGCGAGCATCGGCCGATGTCCGGATCGCGATGTGAGTTGCTGCGCTGGCAGTTCGAGTTCACCTGGTCACTGTTCGAGTACCACCTGGAGCGGCTGGAGCCGGAGGATTTCCTGTGGGAACCCTCCGCGAACTGCTGGACCGTGCGCCGTGACGCCGAGGGGGTGTGGGAGCCGGACTGGGCGGAGAGCGAGCCCGATCCCGTTCCCGTGCCGACGATCGCCTGGGTGAGCTGGCACATCGGGTGGTGGTGGAGCGTGACCATCGATCATGCGCGGGGGCGGGTTCCGCGGGAGAGGTCCGAGGTCAGGTGGCCGGGTGACGGGGAGAGTGCCGTCGCGTGGTTGCGCGGTCTGCGTGAGGAGTGGCTGGCGGTGCTGGGGCGGCTCGGCGACGCGGATCTGGATGCCGCGGCCGCGTTCCCGTGGCCGGAGGAGTCGGGGCACACCGCGGCGCAGATGGTCGCCTGGGTGAATGCCGAGCTGATGAAGAACGTCACGGAGATCGGTCAGCTGCGGCTGCTACGCGCCGCCGGACCTCGCTGAGCGGGCGCTTCGCCGGGTCAGGGCAGCGCCTCCAGGTCGGCCATGAGGCCGAAGTGGTCGCTGGCCCAGACGCCGTCCACCGGACGGTCGAAGATCTGGCGGCAGTTCACCAGCCGCAGCGTCGGGCCGTTGCCGTGGCACCGTACGAAGAGGTAGTCGATGCGGCGGCCCGTCTCCAGGGGCCAGTTCCCGCTCCGCACCAGCGGGTTGACCGGCGTGAACGTGTGCCCGGGCGCGTTCGGGTGCGCCCATCGCCACACGTCGCGGTAGGCCACGCTCATCCCCTCCAGGGACTGCAGCCCCGCCCAGAACCGCACGCCGGCGGACTCGGGCGGCGCGTCGAAGTCCCCCGCCACCACCACGTGCACGGCGTTCCGGTCTCCGATGGCTTCTTCGATCAGCCTGGCCGCCCGGACGGCCTGCAGTTCGCGCTCGTGCTCGTGACCGAGCCGGAAGGAGGGCTTGTGGTTGACGAACAGCAGCGGAACTCCGCCCGACCCGGGAACCGGTACCTCGGCGAGCCCGACCCATCCCGCGAACTCCGACGGGTCCACCCGGGCGGTGACGTCCAGCCTCGTCTGCCAGGTCCGGTGCGGGGGCCAGCGGCTGGCGATCGAGGCCCGGGTGCCGTCGGCCTCGCCGCCTTCCTGATGGAGTACGTGGTAGCCGGGGCCCAGCAGGTCGATGACCTGGTCGTAGTCGTCCGTGACGACGGATTCCTGCAGGGCGACGAGGTCGGGGTCCAGGTCGCGCAACCCGTCGATCAGCAGTTGCCTGCGCCTGCTCCAGGAGCCGTGGCGGGCCCAGAGGTTGAGTGTGGCGACGCGCATGTGCGAGCGCTACCCGGACGGCGGGATCGGGAACGGGAGGTCAGCGGTCGAACCAGCGGCCCGTGGAGGGGACGGCGAGCAGGATGATCGTCGCGACCGGGACGACGCTCCCGATGAGCCTGCTGTACGAGTCGATGCCGCCGTCGAGCGGGGGCAGCGCGAGGAGCAGGGCGAATGAGGCCGCCTGGATGGCGATGGCTCCCCATCGCACCGACTTCTTGCGGGACGGCCAGTGGGCCAGCAGCAGCCACAGGAGCGCCGTGCCGGCGGCGGAAGCGAGCAGGAGCAGCAGGTAGGGGCCGGTGAAGCCGGATCCGATGGAGGCGAAGATCCCGAGGGCGATCACCCCGAAGCCGACGCCCAGTTGGAGGGTCAGGATGAACCTGGCGATGTGCGCGGTGACCGGCATGGGGTGGACATTGACGCCCTGTGTTGTCACACGATCATTCTGTACGGTGGCGGATGATCAAGAAAGGGATGGGTGTCCGGAGATGAGCGATGTCGAGACGTTACGGCTCGCCGCCAGTGCGCTGATCACGGCCGTAGAAGAGCATCTCGCCGCGGTGACGGAGGGCGCGGACCCTTCCACCGAGCAGGAGACCTTGCTGCGCGCTCTGGAGTCGTACCAGGACGCCGTCACGGGCGAGACCCAGACGACCCCGGAACCCCCGGAGGAGAGCGACGGCGGCGTGCTCTCCATCCTGACCCGCACCGACCATCACGTCGAGGACTTCGGGCAGCTCGTCGAGGCGGGCCGGGCGGCGTACCGCATGATCCACCCTGACGCCGGGGAGGACGAGGTGCGTGCGGAGGTGCCGGACGTGAGCAGGGCCCTGTACGAGATCCTGCACGCCAACGACGATCAGCCGCCCCTTCCCTTCCCCGCCGCCAAGCCGATCGCCGGGCTGATCTGGTTCCTGAGTACGCGCGAGGCGATGCCCACCGGCCTGCATGACAGCCCGGAGGACCCCTTCGGGGTGGCCGGGGAAGCGGACGAGAGCCTGCTCTACGCGCATCGCCACCTCTACGTCACGGCATGGCGAAACGGCCCGCCGCCTATGAGAGAGGGCGGGCCGTGATCCGCCTACTCCAGGACGTCCTCGGGCGGCAGGGTCACCTCCGGGGTGGCCTCGCCTTCCTCCGGCTTCTCGTCGGGGCGGCAGTTCTCCGAGCAGCCCCCGAAGCGGGCCTCGTCGACGGCCGTGAACGGCGTGGCGGGCACGCCGCGCAGGGCTGACATCATCGTGTCGCGCCAGATGGGGCCGGGGATGCTGGCCCCCTGGACCGACCCGTAGTAGCGCCCGCCGATCGTGACCCCCGTCAGCTTGTGCCGCTGGGAGCCGCGCGGGTCGCCCAGGCTCACCGCGCCGGCCAGGTCGGGGGTGAAGCCGGCGAACCAGGCCGAGGCGTAGTCGTCCGTGGTGCCCGTCTTGCCGGCCGCGTCGCGGTCGAGGCCGCCGACGCCGCTCATCGTGCCCTCGGTGAAGACGCCCGACAGGACCTCGGCGGTCGCGTCCGCGATGCCCGGGTCCAGGGCCTGACGGCATTTCGGGCGGTAGCGGGTGGTCCTGCCGTCGCGGTCGGTGATCCGGCTGATCGCCAGCGGGGCGCAGTACGTGCCGCGGGCCGCGATCGCCGCGTACGCGGTGGCGACCGTGACGGGGTCGGCCTCGTTGATGCCGAGCGTGAACGTCTCGTACTCCTGCAGCTTCTTGCCGTCCGCGCGCCGGATGCCGAGCGACTTGGCCGTCTTGACCGTCTCGCAGAGGCCGACCCGCTCCTCCAGCTCCATGAAGAACGTGTTCACCGAGTCCCACGTGCCGGTCCTGAGGGTCTTCCAGCCGGGGGAGCCCTCGTCGTTGGTGACGGTGTGGGTCGGGTCGCCGATGTTCTGGCCCTTGCAGGTCTTGAACGTCGAGTACGCGGGCGCCCGGTAGCCGGCGCCCGCCGCGAGGCCGTCGTCCAGCTTCATGCCCTGCTGCAGGGCCGTGATCAGGGTGAACGTCTTGAACGTGGAGCCGGGCTGGAAGCCGATGCCGCCGCCGTGGGCGGTGTTCGCCACGACGTTGTAGGAGATCTCGTTCTTCGCCGCGTTCGTGCCGTAGCGCCTGCTGGCCGCCATCGCCTTGATCGCGCCGGTGCCGGGTTGGACCAGGGCCTGGGAGGCGACGGGGGCGTCCGACGGGTGCACGTACCGCTTGAGCGCCCGGTCGGCCGCCGCCTGCATGGCCGGGTCGAGCGTGGTCGTGATCGTCAGGCCGCCGCGGTTGAGCATCGCGAGCCTGGCCTTGGCGGTGCGGCCGAAGTCCGGGTTGCCGAGGATCTCGTGGCGGACGTAGAGGCAGAAGTACGGGTGCTCGTTGCTCTCGCAGCCGCCCGGGATGCGGGTGCCCTTGTAGCCGAGCTTGGTGGCCTTCGCCTTGGCCGCCTCGGCCTCGGTGATCCTGCCCAGCTCGGCCATCCGGTCCAGGACGACGTTGCGGCGTTGGAGCAGGCGTTCGCGCTGCTGCCTGCCCAGGTTCGGGTCCGTGGCGTTCGGGTCCTGGACGGCGCCGGCCAGGGTGGCGGCCTGGGGGAGGGTGAGGTCGGCCGCGGAGACGCCGAAGAAGCGCCTGGCCGCCGCCTCCACGCCGTACGCGCTGGCGCCGAAGTACGCGATGTTCAGATATTTGGCGAGAATCTCGTCCTTGGTGTATTTCTCCTCGATGCCCATCGCGTACCGCAGCTCGTTGAGCTTGCGCGCGTAGCTCGCCTCGACGGCCGCGTTCCGCTCCTCCTCGGTGTCGGCCGAGTTGAGCAGCACCTGCTTGACGTACTGCTGGGTGATGCTGGACCCGCCCTGGCTCACCTTGCCCGACTGCAGGTTCGTGGCCAGCGCGCGCAGCGTGCCCTCGATGTCGATCGCCCCGTGCTCGTAGAAGCGGAAGTCCTCGATCGCGACGATCGCCGTCTTCATCGTGGCGGCGATCTCGTCGAAGCCGACGATCTCGCGGTACTCCTCGTAGAAGCGGGCGATCTCGCCGCCCTTGGCGTCCCGCACGATGGTGACCTCCGCGGGCGGCGGCTCGGTCAGGTCGAGCGGCTTGAGGTCCACCTCGCCCGCCGCCGTCACGAAGCCGAGCCCGGCGCCCCCGACCGCCGGGACCGCGATCGCGGCCACCACCAGGCCCGCCGCCGTGCCCGCGGCGGCCAGGCGCAGGATGTTCGTCCCCCGACGCGACATCAGAGCCTGCCGAGCCCGCGGGCCAGGATCGTGGCGGTCTTGGCGACGACCGCGTCGTCCGTGGCGGCGACCGTGCGGTGGGTGTAGACGGCCAGGATGATGGGGGCGCCCTTGCCGGACGGCCAGACGACGGCGATGTCGTTGGCGCCGCCGATCTCGGCGTTCGTGCCGGTCTTGTCGCCGATCTTCCAGGTCGTGGGCAGGCCCTTGCGGATGCGGGCGTCGCCGGTCTTGTTCGCGATCAGCCAGGCGTTGAGCTGCTCGCGGTCCTTGGCCTGCAGCGCGTTGCCCGCAGTGAGCAGGCGCAGGTCACGGGCGATGGCCGCGGGCGTGGTGGTGTCGCGCTTCTCCTTGGGGGTCCAGTCGTTCAGCTCGGTCTCGTAGCGGTCGAGCCGGGAGATCGGGTCCTTGAGGGAGCGGAAGTACCTCGTCAGCCCCGCGGGCCCGCCGATCTGCTTGAGGATCATGTTGGCCGCGGTGTTGTCGCTCTCGGTGATGGTCGCCTCGCACAGCTTGGCGACGCTCAGGCCGTCCTCGACGTGCTTCTCCGTGACGGGGGAGTTGGGCTTGAGGTCCGCCTCCGTCCACTTGACGACCCTCTCCATCAGGCCGGGCTCGGAGGTGCGGGCCCTGTGCAGCGCGGCCGCGCACAGCGGCGCCTTGAACGTGGACAGCAGCGGGAAACGCTCGCCCGAGCGGTATCCGACGGTCTTGCCGGTCGCGGTGTCGATGGCGTACGCGCCGATGCGGCCCTTGAAGGACGCCTCCAGCGCGCGCAGCTCCTTCTTGACCTGGGCCGCGCCCGGCAACGTCACGTGCCGGGTCACCGTGTCGGTCACTGCGGCGGAGGCGGTGCCGGTGGCGAGCGTGCCGCCCGCCACCAGGGTGAGGGTCAGCGCGGCGGCCTGGAGGGCGGCCCGGGAGCGGAGGTGTCGCATGCGTGGGTCCTCGATGTCGTGCGATGGGTCCGGAGGTGAGGAGCAAAGCAGATGCGATCACGTCATGTCTAATACCGATATCACGAAACGAGCGATATCCAGTGCCGTATGAGTGCAGGTCAGCGGCGGGTGAGCAGCAAAGCCAGGAGGCCGGCGGCGACGAGGCCCGCCGCGTGCAGGCACAGGGTCGGCACGATGCCGGCCCGGTCGCCGAGCGTACCCGCGAGCGCCATCCCGAGCAGCCCGGTGGCGGCGCGGGCGCTGACGAGCACGCCGAAGACGGCCCCCGTACGGCCGGCGGGCGCGCGCGTCTGCGCCAGCGTCATGAGGCCGGCCATCGAGGCGGCGGCGGGCACCCCGGCGACGGCGATCAGCACGAGCGCGGGCCACAGCGCCGGCGCCGCGCCCGGCGGGTACAGCAGCACCGGGTACGTGAACAGCACCGCGTCCGCCAGCCCGAACACCACCGTCCCCCAGCCCAGCAGCGCCCGCGGCGGCACGTTCCCCAGCCAGGCCGCCACGGCCAGCCCGCCGGCGATCCCGCCGACCGCCTGCACCGACAGGAACAGCCCGTACGCGTCCCCGCGCCCGCCCAGCACGTCCGCCACGAACGGCGCCGCCAGCGTCGAGAAGACGCCCTCGCCCAGCCCGGTGATCACCATGTAGACCACCAGCGGCCCGGTCCCCGGCTCCACCCGCAGGGCCCACGCCCGGGCGGCGGCGAGGGCGCGGCCGGCGGGCGGGCGCAGGCCCGACAGGAGCAGGGCCGACAGGAGGAAGCTGGCCACGTCGATCCACACGACGGCCGCCAGCCCGCCCGCCCCGACCGCGACCCCGCCGGCCATCGCCCCCACGAGCCGGGCCGCCTGGCCGCTCTGCCCGTGCAGCGCGTTGGCGCGTACGAGCTGCTCCTCGGGCACGACCTGCGGCAGCAGCGCCTTCTGGGCGGGGAACAGCACGGTGCTGAGCACCCCCGTCCACAGCGCGACCGCGTACACGATCCACACCTGGCCCGGCTCCCGCACGGCCAGCAGCGGCAGCAGGCCGGCGGCGAGCAGCAGGTCCGTGACGACCAGCAGCCTGCGGCGGTCCCAGCGGTCGGCGAGCATCCCGGCGATGGGCGCGAGCACGACGTCGGGGAGCTGCGAGACGACCAGCATGATCGCGGTGGACAGGGTCGAGCCGGTGAGCGTGTAGACGTGGTAGGCCAGGCCGGTGCTGATCGCCCAGTCGCCGGTCTGGGAGACGAGGCCCGCCGTGAGCAGCCGCCGGAAGTCGCGGTTGCCGCCGATCAGGGCCAGGATCCCGGCGGGGCGATCTTCCGAGGGCATGCCTGGAATCCTCGGTGCCGCCATGGGAGATGTCCAGATCTTTGCTGAAACGGCAACAGGATTCGCCCGTCCCGCCCATCGCGCCGGATAGTTCGAGGGAACGGAACGGAGGCACGTACATGTCGCAGACCCATCGCCTGGTCGCGGTGCCGGGAGGCCGGATCCACGTGGTCGAGCAGGGCAGCGGGCCGCTGGTCCTGCTGGTCCACGGTTTTCCCGAGTCGTGGTACTCCTGGCGCCACCAGCTGCCCGCCCTGGCCGCGGCCGGGTTCCGGGCGGCGGCCATCGACGTGCGCGGCTACGGCCGCTCCTCCGCGCCCGCCGGCGTGGCGGACTACCGGATGCTGGCCCACGTCGCCGACAACGCCGCCGTCGTCCGCGGGCTGGGCGAGAGCTCGGCCGTGATCGTCGGCCACGACTGGGGCTCCTCGATCGCCGCGAACAGCGCCCTGCTCAGGCCCGACCTGTTCCGGGCCGTCGGCCTGCTGAGCGTGCCGTACGCGCCGCGCGGCCCGCACCGCCCCACCGCCGCCTTCGCCGCGATGGGCGGCGAGGAGGAGTTCTACGTCGGCTACTTCCAGGCCGAGGGCCGCGCGGAGGCCGAGATCGAGCCCGACGTGCGCGGCTGGCTGGCCGGCTTCTACACCGCCCTGTCGGCGGAGGGGAAGGGCGCCTACTTCGTGCCGGAGGGCGGCCGGCTGCGCGACCGCTTCCCCAGGGACACCCTGCCGTCCTGGCTGACGGAGGCCGACCTGGACGTGTACGCGGGCGAGTTCGAGCGGACCGGCCTGACCGGCGCGCTGAACCGCTACCGCAACGTGGACCGGGACTGGGAGGACCTGGCGGCCTGGGACGGCGCGCCGATCACGCAGCCCGCGCTGTTCGTCGGCGGGGCGCTGGACGCCAGCACCACCTGGATGGCCGGCGCCATCGAGGCGTTCCCCGAGACCATGCCCGGCCTGGCCGGCGTGCACCTGCTGGAGGGCTGCGGCCACTGGGTGCAGCAGGAACGGCCCGGGGAGGTCAACCGATTGGTGATCGACTGGTTGCGCCGAGTGACCGCAGGCGGGTGAACCCTTGGGTAGGGTCGAGGCATGCGACATCTGAAGAGCCGGTTCCTGCCGCTGGCCCTGTTCGCCGCAGGCGTCCTGGCTGCCGGGTGCAGTGAGGTCAACAGCACCATCGACAAGGCCCAGGCGTGCCTCGAAGCACCCAAGATCATAACCGAGCTGGGCGCGGAGATCAGCAAGCTCACCAACGACCCCCAGGCCATGGACAAGGCCATCGACGACGCTGCCGGCAAGCTGAACAACGTGGCCGACCAGGCCGCCAACACCACGCTCAAGGAGGCCACCGACAGCATGGCCACCACGTTGACCGGCATCACCGTCCAGGATGCCAACGACGCCGTCGACGCGGTGCAGAAGGTCACCACGGAAGGCGCCGCCTATGTGGAGAAGGTGGCCCAGGCCTGTAGCTGAGTTGCTTGGATAATCCCGGCTTCTCTAGGGGAAATGGGTACGAATTAGCGTTTTCCCTATGGAACCCGATCCGCGTTTCACCTTGGCCAACGAACGCACCTTCCTCACCTGGCTGAGCACGGCGCTGGCGCTCAGCGCGGGTGGGGTGGCCATGGCGGCGGTGCCGTCCGACGTGTTCGTGCCGTGGATCCGTACCGGGCTGGCCATTGTGCTGGTCTCGCTATCCGCGCTGGCGGCGGGCATGGCCTACCCCCGCTGGCGCAACATCCAGCGCGCGCTGCGCCGGCAGGCGCCGCTCCCGCCGCCCGCGCTCGCGGCCGTCTTCGGGTACGGCGTCGCCGCCGTGGCCGTCGTCGCCCTCGTCCTGATCATCCTGTCCGCGTGACCGCATGACGGCCGAAGAGGAGATCTGGGACCGGGGGCTGCAGAGCGAGCGCACCCGGATGGCCTGGGTGCGCACCGCCGTGGCGCTGGCCACCGGCGGGCTCGGCGCGGCCGGGCTCGCGGCCCGTCACGGCCTGCCCGTGCTCGCCACCGCCGCCTTCGCCCTGGCCGCCCTCTGCGGCGGCGTGCTCCTTATCAGGACGGGGCTGCGTTACCGGCGGGTCCAGGCGGCCCTGCACGGAGGCAAGCCCCTGGACGCCGGGCTCGACGCGCTGTTCGCCTGGCTCGGCACGTTGGGCGTGGTCGCGGGCGCTTTCACCTTTGTCTTCACCATTCGGTGAGCCTGGTTGCGGATTTATCCGGAAGAGGCGGACACTCGAAAACAGGGGGTGACCGCAAGGTGGAAGAAGAAACGAGAAATGTGCCTTTCGAGTGCCGCGGCTGCTGGCACGTCTGGGAGGAGGACTACGTCGTCAGGCGGAGCGAGGACGATCACGGTAACGAGGGCGAGGTCTGGTTGCGTGCCGGGCTGCGCGTGCCGCCTCCGTCGTCGGGCGCGCTCTGCCCGCACTGCGGCTGCGAGCAGGCGACCACGTTCCCTGACGGGTACCTGGCCCGCCATCCGGAGCTGATCCCGCCGGCCGAGCCCGTCGTGCCCGACGCGACACCGCTGCTCAGCCCGGTGCCGAGACCGCTCTACTGACAGCACAATCTGACAGCCGGTAAGGCTTTCGTGGCTATCGGTGTCAGAAGCCGGTCTTGAACGATAATCGTTACCGGGCGCACACTCGCGGTGACACGACCGACAAGCCGGGGGTGGTCCTTCGTGCCCGGGTTCGAGACCTGCGAGACGTGGCCCTTCGAATGCCTGCGCTGCCTGCACGTCTGGGAAGAGGAGTACGTCGTCAGACACCTCTGCGACGCCTACGGCAACGCCGGTGACATCTGGCTCAGCTCGGGAGTACCCGTGCCGCCGCCCTGGTCGAACACCTGCTGCCCGGCCTGCGGCGCGTACGGAGTGACCTGGTTCCCCTCCGGGCACCCGACCCGCCACCCCGAGCCCGGGCACGAGCCGGAGCCGGAACAGGAGCCGGAGCCGGAGCAGGTGCTCGCGCCGGCGCCGCCGGACAGGGCGCCCGCTCCGCTTCCGGAGCGGACGCACCTGCCCGCCAGGCTGCTGGTCGCGCTGGGCGTGCCGCTGGCCCTGCTCGTCGGGTACGAGCTGTACGCCAGCGCCGTGGCCGCGGTGCACCCGCACCCCTAGGAGCTGAGGCTCTCCAGCCACGCCCTGTGCAGGCCGGCGAAGCGGCCCGCGGCGGCGATGAGCTGGTCAGGCGGCCCGTCCTCGACGATCCGGCCGCGCTCCATCACCAGCACCCGGTCGGCGATCTCCACGGTCGACAGCCGGTGCGCGATGATCAGCGCCGTGCGCTCGGCCAGGATCGTGCGCAGCGCCCGCTGCACCAGCCGCTCGCTCGGCACGTCGAGGCTGGAGGTGGCCTCGTCGAGGATCAGCACGGCCGGATCCGCGAGGAACGCCCGGGCGAACGCGACGAGCTGCCGCTGCCCGGCCGACATCCGGCCGCCGTGCTTGCCCACCTCGGTGTCGTAGCCCTGGGGCAGGCCGGAGATGAACTCGTGCGCGCCGATGGCCTTGGCCGCCTCGCGTACCTGCCGGTCGGTGGCGTCGGGTTTGCCGAACCTGATGTTGTCGGCGACCGTGCCGTTGAACAGGAAGTTCTCCTGCGTCACCATGACCACGGCCTGGCGCAGCGCCGGCTCGTCGAGCCTGCGCAGGTCCACGCCGTCGAGCAGCACGCGCCCGTCCGTCGGGTCGTAGAAGCGGGAGATGAGCTTGGCCAGCGTCGTCTTGCCCGCGCCCGTCGCGCCGACCAGCGCCACGCTCTGCCCCGCCGGGATGGTCAGGTCCAGGCGCGGCAGGATCGGCATCTCCTTGACGTAGGCGAACTCGACGCCGTCGAAGCGCACCTTGCCCCGCGCCCTGCCCTGCGGCAGCGCCGCCGGCTCGCGCGGCTCGGGCACGGAGGGCTCCTCCTCCAGCACGCCCGACAGCTTCTCCAGCGCCGCGCCGGCCGACTGCAGCGTGTTGTAGAACTGGCTGATCTCCTGCATCGGCTCGTAGAACCCGCGCAGGTACAGCATGAAACCGGCCAGCACGCCGGGGGAGACCTCGCCGCGCAGGGCCAGGTAGCCGCCGTAGAGCAGCACCGCGCCGATCGTCATGTTGCCGATCAGCTTGACGCCGGTCATGAACGTCGCGCCGAGGATCATGCTGCGCGCGTTCGCGTCCCGGTAGTCGTCGTTGAGCTGCTCGAAGATCTCCTGGTTGCGCGGCTCCCTGCGGAAGGCCTGCACCGCGCGGATGCCGATCATCGACTCCACGAAGTGAACGATCACCAAGGCGACCGTCTCGCGGGTGCGCCGGTAGACCACGGCCGACTGCCGCTGGAACCACTTGGTGAACAGCAGCAGCAGCGGGATCGGGATCAGCGCCACCAGGCCCAGGTGCACGTCCAGCACCAGCAGCAGCACCGCCGTGCCCACCAGCGTCAGCACGGCCTTGACCAGCGCGTCGAACCCCGACTGCACCAGCTCCGCGATGGCCTCGATGTCGGAGGTCAGCCGGGAGATCACCCGACCCGAGGTGTAGTTCTCGTGGAAGCTCAGCGACAGCCGCTGGAAGTGGTCGAACACCCTCCTGCGCAGCGTCAGCAGGATGCTCTGGCCGACCGCGCCCATCAGGCGCAGGAACGCCTGCCGGGTGAGCGCCTGCGTGACCGCGGCGGCCAGGATCACCCCGACCACGGTCACCAGGACACCGGCTCCCGCGCCGTTCGTGATCGGCGGGATGCCGTGGTCGATGCCCACCGTGACGAGGAAGGGGATCGACAGGCCGGCCGCGTTGGAGACCACGATGATCAGGATGAGCAGCGCGATCTTCTTCTTGTACGGCCGCAGCAACTCCCCGAGCAGCCGCCGCGAGCGCGCCCGCAGCAGCACGGACACCTTGTCCGGCAGCTCGTCCTGATCCTCGGAGGCGACCCCGCGCCAGGAACCGCTCTTCTCCTGAACCGTCGCGGTCATCGGAGCGCTCCTTCCGCGGCGTCGTCGAAGTCGGCGTCCTGGGCCAGCAGCTCCCGGTACTCGGGCACCCGCGCCAGCAGCTCGCGATGCTGCCCGACGTGCGTGATCGTGCCGTCGCGCAGCAGCGCCACCTTGTCGGCCAGCAGCACGGTGGAGGCGCGGTGGGCGACCACGATGCCGGTCGCGTCGCGCAGCACGTGCCGCAACGCCTCCTCCACCAGGGCCTCGGTCTCGGCGTCGAGCGCCGACAGCGTGTCGTCGAGCACGAGGACGCGCGGCTTGCTCAGCACCGCCCTGGCCAGCGCAAGCCGCTGCCGCTGCCCGCCGGACAGGGACAGGCCCTGCTCGCCGATACGGGTGTCGAGGCCCCACGGCAGGTCGTGCACGAACATGGCCTGCGCGGTCTGGACGGCCTGCTCCAGCTCCTCCTCGGTGGCGTCGGGCCGGCCGAGCATGAGGTTCTCGCGCACGCTCATCGAGAACAGCGTCGGCTCCTCGAACGCGGTGGCCACCACCGAGCGCAGGGTCTTCAGGTCGAGGTCGCGCACGTCGTGCCCGTCGATCGTGACCCGGCCCGAGGTGGGGTCGATCAGGCGGGGCACCAGCGCGGTCAGCGTGGTCTTGCCCGCCCCGGTCGGGCCCACCACGGCGACCGTCTCGCCCGGCTGGACCTCCAGCCAGACGTCCCGCAGCACCGGCTCCTCGGAGTCGGCGAAGTGGAAGCCGACCCCCTCGAAGCGCAGGTGGCCGCGAGGCCGCTCGATCGTGCCGGTGCCGCCCTCGATGGCCGGGACGGTGTCCATGACCTCCATGAGCCGGTCGGCGGAGGTCATCGCCTCCTGGGCCATGACCAGGAGGTAGCCCAGGCTGGCCACCGGCCAGACGAGCTGCAGCATCAGCGTGGTGAAGGCGATCAGCGCGCCCAGGGTCAGGGTGCCGGAGCCGACCGCCAGCGCGCCGATCAGCAGCACCAGGGCCAGCGTGATGTTGGGGACGATCTCCAGGAAGGAGAAGAACTTGGCCGACAGGCGCACCTTGGCCATCGAGGAGCCGTACACCTTGAGTGCCGCGTCGTCGTACTGGTCGTAGACGTGGTGGCGGCGGCCGAACGCCTTGATCGTGCGGATGCCGGTCGCGGACTCCTCGACGAGCGTGGCGAGGTCGCCCTGCTCGTCCTGGACCTGGCGGGAGATCTTGATGTAGCGCTTCTCGAAGCGCTGCGACGTCCACACGATCGGCACGATCGAGGCGATCACCAGCAGGCCGAGCGGCCAGTACTTGTTCAGCAGCAGCACGGTGACCGCGATGACCTGCAGCACGTTCATGACCAGGAACAGCGCGCCGAAGCCGAGGAAGCGGCGGATCGTCGACAGGTCCGTGGTGGCCCGTGATAACAGCTGCCCGGACTGCCACTCTCCGTGGAAGCCCATGGGCAGGCGCTGCAGGTGCTCGTACAGGTCGTCGCGGACGGCGGTCTCCAGGCCGAGCACTGGTCTGACCTGGATGTAGCGCCTGAAGAGGATCAGCAGGGCCTCGGTGGCGCCGACGCCGATCGCGAGCAGCCCCAGGGGCAGCAGCGCGTCGGAGTCGCCGTGCCTGACGGGCCCGTCGATGACCTGCTCGATGATGAGGGGGAACACGATGACGAGACCGACACCGACGAGCGCGGTCAGCCAGATGACGATCAGTCTGGCGACGTACGGGCGGAGGTAGTGCTTCATCCGCCACAGGGAGTTGGAAGACAGCAGGGGACGGCGAGGTTTCTGCGTATCGGGAGGCATCCCTTCTAGGCTAATACGTGGGATCAACCGATTTTCTGTGGCCCCAAGGTCGGATTTCTGTACATGACGTGCGCAAACATGAATGTTCATGCACTTTCGGCGGGCCGATACCTGTGTTGGAGTTGTCATGATCGAGCCGTCCGAGCTGCCGTACCTGCGGCGCTGTGTCGAGCTGGCCACCCGGGCGCTGGAGGTGGGTGACGAGCCGTTCGGCTCGGTGCTGGTCTCAGGTGACGGGGCGGTGCTCGCCGAGGACCACAACCGGGTGGCCTCCGGCGACCGCACCCGGCATCCGGAGTTCGCCCTCGCCCGCTGGTCCGCCGAGCACCTGACGCCCGAGGAGCGGGCCGCCGCCACCGTCTACACCTCCGGCGAGCACTGCCCCATGTGCGCCGCCGCGCACGCCTGGGTGGGGCTCGGGCGCATCGTGTATGCCGCCTCCTCGGCCCAGCTCGCCGGCTGGCTGGCCGAATTGGGGGTGCCCGCGCCGCCCGTGCGCACGCTGCCGGTCGGCGAGATCGCGCCGGGAGTGATCGTGGAAGGGCCCGTGCCCGAGCTGGCCGAGGAGGTGCGCGAGCTGCACCGCCGCTTCTACACGTCAGTTTGACCTGCAGTTTGTACGCTCCGTGACATAGTCGGACGCATGGTGCACGGTCGCTCCATCAGGGCCCGGGTGACGATCGCGACGGTGGTCTCATTCGGGATCCTGATCATGAGCGGGGTGACCGTGATCTCGCTGGCGTATCCGCGGTGGGCCAGGGCCGCGCTGGTGGAGCAGGCCGACGAGGCCAGCCGCCGCATCACCACCATCGTCGACACGCATCGCTTCACCGGGCGCATCCCGCCGCAGGCCGGCGTCGGCCTGCTCCAGGTCGTGGACGACGAGGGCCGGGTCGTGGCGGCCAGCGCCGGGCTGGCCGGCCAGCCGCCGATCACCTCGGCCAGGCCGTCCGGCGGGGACTCGCGCGTCAGCGACCGGGTGTGCCGCCCCGAAGGCTGCATGGTGGTCGTGGGCACCAGCAACCGAGCCACCGTGTACGGGCCGATCGTGGCCTACGCGGCGGTCCGTGAGCCGTTCCTGCTGGACGCGACCTTCATGCCCGCGGTGCTGTACGGCTCGGCCGCGGCCCTGCTGGCGCTGATGGGCTGGGCCGCCTGGTACGGCGTCGGGCAGGTGCTGGCGCCCGTGGAGCGGATCCGGCGCGGCCTCGAACGCATCAGCGCGGAGGACCTCAGCCGCCGGGTGGAGGTGCCCGCCAGCCAGGACGAGGTAGCCGAGCTGGCCGTCACCGTCAACGACACGCTCGGCCGGCTGGAGGACGCCGTGGAGCGGCATCGGCGGTTCGTCTCCGACGCCTCCCACGAGCTGCGCACCCCGATCGCGGGCCTGCTGGTGCGGCTGGAGGCGGGGCTGGACGAGCGGAGCGACGCCGACTGGCGGGCCGCCATGGCTGACGCCCAGCGGCTGTCGGACATCGTGGGGGACCTGCTGCTGATGGCCCGCCTGGACGCGGGCGCGGAGATCGCCGGAGAGCGGGTCGACCTCGGGCGGCTGGTGGAGGAGGAGGTGGCGCGGCGGCCCGCGCGGCTGCCGGTGACCGTGCGCGCCGAGCCCGGGGTGTTCGTGCGGTGCAGCCCGTTGCGGCTGGCCAGGGTCCTGACGAACCTGCTGTCCAACGCCGACCGGTACGGGGACTCGGCGGTGTGGGTGACGGTGCGCGGGAGCGGGGACGAGGCCGTGCTGGAGGTGGCCGACGACGGGCCCGGCATTCCCGAGGAGATGCGGGAGCAGGTGTTCGAGCGGTTCACCCGGCTGGATCGCACCCGGTCGCGGGACACCGGGGGGAGCGGGCTAGGGCTGCCGATCGCCCGCGACATCGTTCGGGCCCACGGCGGGGAGCTCCGGATCGAGGACGGGCCGGAGACCCGGCTGGTCGTGCGGCTGCCCAGAGACTAGCGCCTGCTGGACGGGCTCGAGATGCACCGGGTCGATGCCGCGCGCGGTCGCGGTGCGCAGGATGTCGAGCACGTCGGCGGCCGGCATCGCATGGGCGTCCACCGCCAGCTGCCGCAGCAGCCGGAGCACGTACCGGTCCGACGGCCCCTCGAACACGGCGCGCCGGTACAGCTCAGGGTCAGGGCTATCCCCGAGCAGGATCGCCAGCAGGTCGGCGACCGGGCTCACCGGATGAGCGTCGAGCCTCTCGTCGATCTCCCGGTAGTAGGGAAGCAGGTCCACGAACAGGTGCCCCAGCGAGGTGTCGTCGCGGAAGGAGATCTCCCGCATCCAGCTCGCGGCCTTGGAGGTGGCGGACAGGTCCTGCTCCGGGACGGCGCCGCTGCCGCCCGGCCAGGTGAAGAAGACCAGGTCGCGCAGGGCGAAGACCGGGTCCCGGTCGAACGCGACCCGCATGCTCCGCGTCGCGTCGCGCAGGAAGTGGCGCACGTGCAGCGTGTGGATGAGCGCGTCCCACTCGGCCCTGGTGAGCTGGGAGTGCCACAGCCGGGCGATCCTGCGCCACCGCTCGTTCGCCTGCTCCGGCTCCCGGACGCGGAACAACCGCGCCCCCTCGATCGGCTCGTCCGCCGACAGCACGGCCAGGAGCAGCAGGTTGGCGCTGTAGGACGCGTGCCGGGCGGTGAGCTCCGCCCGGACCGGCTGGTACGCCTCGTACGAGGAGCCCGGCCTGGCCAGCAGCGACTCGGAGAACAACTCGCACAGGTGCGAGGTCAGCAGGGCACGCCGGTCGGCCGGAACGTCGCAGGTGAGGCCGTGCCTGAGGAAGTCCACGGTGGGGGCACGGACGGCCAGGCACGCGAACGACAGCAGCGCGTGCAGGTAGGCGTCGTCCGGCCGGGCGAACCGGCGGCGTGACGACCCGGCGTACGCCAGCTCCCCGGCCAGGTCCGCCAGCTCCCTGACGACCAGCCGGGCGACCAGGTACTCGCCGAACGTGGCGTGCAGGAACTCGTAGGTCTTCAGCCGCTCGTCGTCCCTGAGCGCCTGGGTGGTGTGGACGAAGAAGAAGCCGCCGATGACGCTCTCGGCCCGGCTCAGGGCGCGGCGCAGCCCCTGCGGCTGGTGGCCCTCCTGGGGCAGCAGCGCCCGCAGGTCGGCGTCCAGGTCGGGCTCGGCGATCCACTGCATGCCGCGGTTGAACATCGCGAAGGCCGTGATCGACAGTCGCAGCAGCTCGTCCTCCACGGCCCGCTCCAGGTCCGCGTCCGTCAGGTGCGGGCGCGTCCTGCCGATCTCGCGGACGGCGAAGTCGTGCAGCAGCCGCTCGTACAGCTCCGCCTCGTGGAGGTCCTCGGGCATGTTCCGCAGGGCGTTCGCGTCGGCGTCGTACAGGGCGAGCATGAGCAGGAGCAGGGGCTGCTCGGCGAGCTGCCGGACAGCCAGCACCTTGTCCACCGGAAGCGGCTCCAGGCCGCGTTCGCGCAGGTAGGCGCCGTTGCCGCGGTTCCAGGTGCCGGCCCACCGGCGGATCTGGTCGTCGTCGAACGGCTCCAGGCGGATGACGAACGAGTCCGCGGGAAGCCGGGCCCGGTCCGCGACCGCGGTCCTGGAGGTGACGACGACGGCCAGCGCGCGGCCCTTCTCCGCCTGGTCGCGCTGGAAGCGGGCGACCCGCTCCAGGTAGTCGGTCTGGTTCACGCCCGTCGCCTGCAGCAGCTCGTCGAAGCCGTCCAGCATGACGACGGGCAGCGCGCCCTCGGCGGCGTGGACGAACTCCGGCCACGACAGCTGCTCGTCCAGCGCGGCCCTGATGCCGTGCTCGATCTGCGCCAGCACGTCGCCGTCGGCCGGGACCCCGCGCAGCTCGACCCTGAGCGGCAGGAACTCGGCGGCGGGCAGCCGGGCCGCGAGCATGCGCGTCAGCACGGACTTGCCCGCGCCCGGCTGGCCGAGCACCAGCAGGGGCGAGGCGGTGGCCTGCGGGAGCGTGAGGTGGCCGGTCAGGAAGGTGTCGAGGTCGCGGCGCCGGGGGAGGCGCGCCCAGGTCTCCTCCGAGGTGATCTGGTGCTGCCGGGCGGGCAGCACGCGGTAGGCCGGGTCGATGTAGCCCTGGTCCAGCGACGGGATGGCCATCCCGCTCGGCGTGCGCGGGGCGCTCACGATCGGGCGCTTGAGCGCGGCCGCGTTCGACCGGATCAGCACCGCCAGCCGGTCGGACGGGCTCCGGGTCGAGGGGATCCTGGCGAGCTGCTCCTGGATGCCCGCCAGCCCGTGCGCCAGGCGGCTGAGCTCCGCACGGGTGGCCTGGTGCTCGACCTGGCCGGCCCAGCAGGCCACCTCGGGGAAGTCGGCGACCAGGCGGCGGAACAGCTCCTGGTAACGGCGGACCGCCCGTGCGGGGAGCTCCGTGCCCAGCCTGGCCCGGGCGGTCTCGTCCCAGGTGTCCCAGCAGCGGAGCCCGGACAGGAAGTGGATCAGTGTCCGGGCCCGGCCCTGGTAGTCGATCGCGAGCTCGTCCAGCAGCTCCTCGAACGGCAGGGCCGGAGTCGGCATCGGCGTGCCGTACTCGATCAGGTGCCTGCCGAAGCCGTCGGCGCCGGTGATCCGGCGCTGCTCGTCCGGGGTGAGCTCGCGCAGCACGTCCATCTCGCCCAGCGCGTCGAGGAAGGCGGTGACCACGATCACCGAATGGGCCGCCGCCAGGCGCTGCGTCGAGTCGTACCGGCTCAGGCCCTTGACCTTGTCGCGCAGCCCGCGCAGGAAGGCGTCGCCCAGCCGCACGGCCTCGGCGCGGGCGTCGAACAGGTCGATCCCGCCCGTCCCGAACAGCACCAGGGACGACGCCTTGTCCAGGAGGCTCGAGACTCCGGCCGGCCCGCCCAGCAGGGCCACGGCGTCCTGGTAGGTGATGATCTGCCGCACGGTTCCAAGTCTGCCGAAAACGAGCGGCCTCGCGGGCCCCGTTACCCGCTCTTACCGGCCCGGGCCCGTCCATAGAATGAGCTATGAGCACCGAGCCCCTCTCCCGGGCCCGCATCGTCGCCGCGGCCATCGACCTCATCGAGCGGGAGGGCGCCGACGCGATCTCCATGCGGCGCGTCGCGGCCGGGCTGGGCGTGGGCGTCATGTCGCTGTACAACCACGTGCCCGGCAAGGACGCCCTGCTCAACGGGGTGGCCGAGGCGGTGCTGAGCCAGATCGAGTTCACCGACGACCCCGACGCGCACTGGACCGACCGGGTACGCATGCAGGCCAGGGCGTTCCGGCAGATCGCCCACCACTACCCGCGCTCCACCATGCTCGTGGTCAGCCGGCAGCTGCACTCGGCCGCCGGGCTGCTGCCCGTCGAGCGGGCGCTGGCGACGCTGCGCAGCGCCGGGTTCGACGGCGCGGACGCGGTGCGGGTGCTGCGGATGTTCATCGCCTACATCGTGGGCTCGCTGCTGCGGGAGGTCGGGGTGACGCCGACGTTCGCGCCCGTGCAGACCAGGACGATCAGGGCCGACGGGGTCGATCCCGCGCTGTTCCCCGAGGTCGGCTCGCTGTCCGAGCAGCTGGGGCAGTGCGACCACGAGGAGGAGTTCGAGTTCGGGCTCGAGCTGCTGATCACGGCGATCGAGGCGTACGCGGGGCGTCGGGAGGGCACCCGGTGAGCCGCTCCGGATGCCCTCCTGAGCCGGCTAGTACCAGTTGTGCGATTTCCAGTGCCCCCAGGCGCCGCAAGGCCTGCCGTACCTCCCCTTGATGTAGGCCAGACCCCAGCGGATCTGGGTCTCCGGGTTGGACTTCCAGTCCCGGCCCGCGCCGCTCATCTTGCCGGCAGGCAGGGCCTGCGGGATGCCGTACGCGCCGGACGAGTGGTTGAGCGCCCGGTGGTTCCAGTTGCTCTCCCTGGTCCACAGGTTGTCCAGGCAGCGGAACTCCCGGTAGTTCCAGGCCCGCTGCACGACGTGGTCCAGGGCGATCTTCTTGTTCCTGCCGGCGGGCCTGACGGCCGCCATCTTCGGTTGTGCCGACGTGGTCCAGATGCCGGTCCTGATCGGCGGCTTCGACTCGGCCAGGGCGGCCGTTGCGCTGAGTGCCGTGAAGGCGGTGACGGTGACGAGTGTGCCGCTGAGCGCGCGTTTGCTGTCCAAGGCGATCCTTGCTGTCGGGTCGCGTGCGGACGGGCGCCCTGAGCAGGCGCCCCGCCGTCCGCGTCCGTGGCTCGGACGCAGAGGGTCCGCGCGGCCCTCCGGGACGCATCTTGCCTCCGCCCGGTCGTGCTGGGCGGCCCGGAGGGCACCGCGACGTGTCCTCTAGCACGATTCCTATTACGCGCCGTCACCTCGGGTCATACACCAAGACACGCGAAGGACAGGTGTTTGTGTGACCGTTGCGGATAAAAGGGCTGCTCGCTGGGCCGGGATTGCCCGGTCCGCCGCCCGGTTGGGCGGCCCTTGCCGGAATCAGCGGGCAAGCCTGGGGTTTGGCTCAGTACCAACCGTGGGATTGGAAGTGGCCCCACGCGCGACACGGAGTGCCGTATCGCTGCTTGATGTAGCCGAGGCCCCACTTGATCTGCGTGCGCGGGTTGGTCCGCCAGTCACGTCCTGACGAGGCCATCTTGTGGCCGGGGAGCGCCTGCGGGATGCCGTAGGCGCCCGAGCCGTTGCCGGCGCGGTGGTTCCAGCCGCTCTCGCGGTGCCACAGCTTCACCAGGCACCTGAACTGGGCGGCGTCCCAGCCGCGCGAGGCCACCATGGCCTTGGCGATGGCCTTGTTCCTGCCGCTGGTCTGGGAGCTCTGCGCCTGTGCGGCCGGGGCGCCGCCCGCCGCCACCAGGGTGGCGGTCAGGACCAGGACGCCGGTACGGCGGAGCATGGGCATGCGGATTCCCTTTCGAGGGGGTTCGTGGACCGCGCCACCCTCCCCGATGGGCTCCCTTTACAGCGAATTGACCATGGAAATGTAGATCGTCAGTAAAGATCTCGATATATACCTTTTCATGCGTGTTTGTCGGAAAAATGAGGACTGCGTCACAATTTCGGCCTGACTCGTTCTGTAGGGTCGAACCATGAGCCTCAGCGACATCCCGCTTCGCACTCTTACGGACGAGCCGACCACGCTGGCAGAGCTGGCCGCGGGCAGGCCCGCCCTCATCGTCAACGTGGCCTCGAGATGCGGGCTCACCCCGCAGTACATCGGCCTGGTGAAACTTCAGGAGGACTACGGCCCGCGCGGCTTCACCGTGATCGGCATGCCGTGCAACCAGTTCGCCGGTCAGGAGCCCGGCACCGCCAAGGAGATCCAGCACTTCTGCTCCACCACCTACGGCGTGGACTTCCCGCTGCTGGAGAAGTCCGAGGTGAACGGCCCCGGCCGCCACCCACTGTACGCCGAGCTCACCCGGACGCCCGACGAGCAGGGAGAGGCGGGCGACGTCCAGTGGAACTTCGAGAAGTTCCTCGTGGACGGCCAGGGCCGCGTCGTGGCCCGCTTCCGCCCCCGCACCGCCCCGGAGGACCCGGCGATCACCTCGGCGATCGAGCAGCTGCTCTAGCCGTTCGCCGCCGACGTGTGCGCGAGGACGGCCCGCGCCAGCTCCTCGTGCACCTCAGGCGGCAGCGTGTGCCCCATGCCCTCGATCATCAGCAGCCGCGCGCCCGGGATCCGGTCGGCGATGATCGCGCCGTGGCCGGGCTTGGCCGGCTCGTGGGTGCCCTCGACGACCAGGGTCGGCGCCTTGACCCGGTGCAGCACGCCCACCGGCTCGAAGTCGGGGCCGGCCGCCGCCGCCAGCCGGTGGTTGACCACGGCGTCCAGGTCGCGGGCCCGGTCGTAGACGCGCTCCTGCAGGCGGCGGGCCGCGTCCTCGTCGAACGGCAGCGCCGTGCCGTGCAGCACCCGCTGCTCGGCGATCATCGACTCGATCCGCTCGCGCCGGCCCGCGGGCGGCGGGGCCGTGATGAGCTCGCGGTAGAAGGCCACGAACTCCGGCGCGGGCTCCGGCAGGCTGCCCTCCGGCTGCGGCTCGCCCATCAGCGCCCGCATGATCACCATGCCCTCGCGCTCGCCCAGCGGCGAGGAGCCGATTACGGTGAGCGTACGCACCCGCTCGGGCCGCTCCACCGCGATCAGCTGGCCGAGCAGGCCGCCCGCCGAATGGCAGACCAGGTGGGCGCTCTCCAGGCCGTGCGCGTCCATCACCCGCAGGACGTCGTCCTTGATGTCCTCCCAGGTGTACGGCTCCTGCTCGAAGTCCACGGTGCGGGAGCGGCCCGTGTCGCGGTGGTCGTACCGGATCACCCGCCGCCCGCCGGCGGTCAGCCTGCCCACGAACTCGTCCGGCCACAGGATCCCCTGCGACATCGAACCCATGACCAGCAGGATCGGCTCGTCGGCGGTGTCGCCGAACTCTTCACTCCAGATGTCGTTTTGCATGCTCAAAGCATGTCCTGCCCGGTTGCGGGTGCCTTCCGTAGAACTACTAGCCGCGCCAGTTCAGTACGGGTGCCGATGCCGAGCTTCGGGTAGATCTTGTACAGGTGGTACTCGACCGTACGCGCGCTGAGGAAGAGCTGCGCGGCGATCTCCTTGCTGGACAGGCCGTCGGCGACCAGGCCGGCGATGCGCAGCTCCTGCGGGGTCAGCACGTCCAGCTCCGGGCCGGGGGCAGGCCCGCTGTTCTCGTCCGTCCCGCTCTGACCTGTCCAGCCCTCGCCCGCCGCGCGGAGTTCGCCGTGCGCGCGGCGGGCCCACGGGTGCGCGCCCGAGCGCTGGAACGTCTCCAGCGCCGCGCGCAGGTGCGGGCGCGCCTCGCCCGGACGGTGCGCCCGGCGCAGCCGCTCACCCAGCAGCAGCGCGGTCCTGGCCGCCTCGTACGGGTTCGCGTGCAGCCGCAGCGCCTCCTCGAAACCCTCGTGACCGCCCGTGACCTGGGCCCGGCACCTGGCCAGCAGGGCACGCGACTCGGCCGTGGCCGCGTGCGCCGACCAGCGCTCGTACGCCTCCAGCGCCGCCCCCGCCGCCTCCAGGTCGCCCGCGCCCACCGCGGCCTCGATCCGGTCCGGCGTCGAACGCCACACCACGGTCGGATGCCCCGCGCCCGGTCCCGCCGCCACGATCGCGCTGAACCGGTCGTGCGCGGCGGCGAACCGGCCCGCCCCCAGGTCCAGCATGGCCAGCGCGTACGCGGCCACGCCCGCCCGCAGTCCCACGCGGTGGGGCAGCGCGATGGCCAGCGCCTCCCGGGCCAGCCGGCGGCACTCGTCCTCCTCGCCGCGCAGCGCCGCCAGCACCGCCAGGTTGGCCAGGTGCGCGGCCACCGTGTTGCTGTAACCGGCCTCGCGGGCCAGCTCCAGGCCCTCCTCGGAGACGGCCTGGCTCTCCGCCAGCCGGCCGGCGACCCGTTCGGCGGTGGCCACGAACTCCAGCACCACCGGCAGCTGCCCCACCATGCCCGACACCCTCGCCACCCGGCCGGCCCGCGCGGCCAGCTCGGCCGACAGGTCGGCCTCGCCCAGGTAACTGGCCGCCGCCGTCGCCCACAGGAACCCGGCGGCGTCCGTCAGCTCCCCGGTCCTCGCCAGCGCCCGCCTCAGGAGGGCGTGTGCGGCGCTGGGAGGATGTGCGGGCTCGTGGGCGCCCTCGGCCTGTGCGTGCTCGCGCTGGGCCCGTGTGTGCTCGCGCTCGGCGTCTGCGTGCCCGCCGGAGGTGCCGGCGGAGAGGGTCAGGCCGATGCCGGTCAGGACATCGCGCAGGAAACCCTCCGGGTGGGTCGCCGCGCGGCGGCCGATCTCGACGATGGCGGCGATGTCGCCCGCGTACGAGGCCGCCTCGGCGGCGTCGGCCAGCATGTCCAGGCTGTCACCCGCGGCCAGGATCCGCACGGCCTCGGTGGCGCTGCCGGAGTTCAGCTCGAACCGGCCGCGCAACTGGGCCAGCTCCATGCCCAGCACCGCATCGCCGCCCGCGTGCTCCCTGGCCTCCGCCAGCAGCGACTCCGCCTGCCCGGGACGGCCGCCCAGCCAGGCGGCCACCGCGGCGTCCTTGAGCCGGGCGGCCCTCGCCGCCGGATCGGGGGTCAGCTCGGCGGCCCTGCTCAGGGCGGTGGCGGCGTCGCCGTAGCCGCCGCGGTCGCGGGCTCGTGCGGCCGTCTCGGCGAGCGCGGCGGCGACGGCCTCGTCCTGGCCCAGCGCCGCCGCCGCCAGGTGCCAGGCGCGGCGGTCCCCGTCGGCCTCCCCGGCCAGCACCCGGTGCGCCTCGCGGCGGTCCGCCGGGGTCGCGGCCTCGTGGACGGCCGAGCGGATGAGGGGGTGGCGGAATCGTACGGACGTCCCCTCGATCCGCGCCAGGCCGGTCGCCTCCAGCTCGTGCAGCGCGTCCCGGCCCGCGCCCATCCGGCCGGCGGCGCGCAGTACCAGGGCGAGGTCGCCCTCGACGGACGCCAGCAGGGCCACCAGCCGGGCGTCCTCGGGCAGCGCCGCCACCTGCTCGCCGAACAGGTGCGTCCCGCCGGGGAGCGGGTCGGGCAGCGGCTCGCGGCCGGCGAGCTGCCCGGGACTCAGCCTCCGTACGGTCTCGCGCAGGGCCAGCGGGTTGCCCCCGGTCAGCGCCACCAGCGCCCGCTTGACGCCAGGCACGATCGTGCCGCCGGCCCCCGCGGCGGTGTCCCAGGTCCCGGGGGCGGGCCGCAGGGCGGTGGCGTCCAGGAGTTCGGTTGCCGCGGGCTCAGGGAGGCCGGTGACCGGCAGGGACGGCACGCCCTTGACCGGCGGGGCGTCCGCGCGCACCGCCAGCAACATCGCGATCCGCTCCGGGCCGAGCCGCCGGGCGGCGAAGAGCAGGGCGTCCGCCGAGGCCCGGTCCATCCACTGGAAGTCGTCCACCACGCACACCAGCCCGCTCTCCGCACCGGCCTCGGCCAGCAGCGACAAAACCCCCGCCGCCAGCAGGAACCGATCCCCCGAGGCGCCCCCGCCCAGCCCGAGCACCCCGCGCACGGCGTCGCGCTGCGGCTCCGGCAGCGCGTCCAGCAGCCCCACCACCGGCCGCAGCAGCTGGTGCAGGGCGGCGAAGGCCAGGTCCGACTCGGGTTCGACGCCGGTCGTGCGCAGCACCCGCATGTCCCCGCCCCGGGAGGCCGCCAGGTCCAGCAGGGCCGTCTTGCCCACGCCCGCCTCGCCGCGCAGCACGAGCGCGGTACCCACCCCGCCGCGGGCCCGGCCGATCACGTCCTCGATGGCGGCGATCTCCGCCGATCTTCCGAACAGCACAAACGCCCACTTTAGGGCCGGGGACGAAGACCGCCCATCCGGACACGAACGGTACGTGAGTAGTCACGATGGGTATCTAAGGGCCGAGAAGCGCAAGGCCGAAGGAGTCCCGGGCATGACCACCAATCCGTACGCGACCTCACCCTTCAGCTATGTCGCCGAGCCGGCCGCGGCCCCGTACTCGATCGTCGAGCTGATGCCCGGCGTGCGCAACCTGTGCGAGTACGTCCGGCTGGCCGCGGGCGACCGGGTGCTGCTGATGATGGAGCACACCGTGGACCCGGTCGTCGTGCAGGCCATCGCCGCGGCGGCGGCGCTGCGCGACGCGGACGTGCGCATCCTGTCGGTGCCGCCGTTCAGCGCGGGCGGGTGGGACCGTGAGGCGCCGCTGCCGATCGAGACGGCCGCCTTCCACGAGGCGGACGTCGTGATCAGCGGTACCTGGTGGGGCGAGGTGCACACGGCGCCGCTGTTCTTCGACCAGATCAGGGCCCGCTCGGCGCGGTTCCTGTCCCTGCACATGACGGCCACGGCAGGCGCGCTGCTGACCGGCGCGCGGCTGCCCGTGGAGGTCTTCCACGCGCTGGTGGCCAGGGCGCTGCGCCAGCTCCGCACGGCCTCCTCGATCAGGGTGACCTCGGCGCGGGGCACGGACCTGACGTTCTCGGGCCTCACCTTCGAGGACCCGGGGCCCGGGGGGCTGCGGCCGGGCGACTGGCGGCCGTTCCCGTACGGCGGCGTCAACTTCTGGCCCGCCGAGACCGAGGGCGTGCTCGTCGTCGAGGACAGCACCGTCACCGGCGTGCCGGAGGAGCCGCTGCGCGTCACGCTGGAGGGCAACCTGGTCCGCAAGATCGAGGGCGGGGCCGCCGCCGGGCAGCTGCGCCGCTACGCGCCCGGCGGCTTCTACATGCGCCACGCCCTGTTCGGGCTGAACCCGAAGGTGCGCGTCGCGGGCGGCACGCAGTTCGAGCGGGAGAAACACGCCGGAGCCTTCTACTGCGGCCTCGACGGCCTGACCGACGGCGTGCCGGTCACCACGGGGCCGGGCTTCGCGCACTGCGACTGCCAGGTGGACCGGCCGACCGTGGTCGTGGACGGGGAGACGTTCGTGGAGCGGGGGCGGCTGCTGCTGCTCGACGAGCCGGAGATCAGGGAGGTGGCGGCGCGGTACGGGCCGCCGGAGGTGATCCTCGACGACAACCCCGTGATGATCCTGCCCCGCCGTTACACCGGGCTCCGGTAGAGGGCCTCGGCCAGCGAGCGCACCCGGAAGTCGCCGCCCTCCAGCAGCTCGGAGCCGCGGTTGGGCACGTACGCGAAGGCCAGGCCGCGCGCGGGGTCGGCGAAGGCGAACGAGCCGGTCGCGCCGCTCTGCCCGAACAGGCCGGTGAGGTGCCCGGGCGCGGGCCAGAACGGGCCGCCGGGCACGGCGAAGCCGATGCCCCAGGCGGTGCGTACGCGCAGCACCTGGTCGAGGCCGTCGGCCTGGGGCGTGCGCACCCGGTCGAGCAGGTCGGGGCCCAGCAGCCGCACGCCGCCGACCGGGCCGATCAGCGCGGCGAGGTAGCGGGCAAGGGAGTGGGCGGAGGCGACGCCGTCCATGGAGGGGCTCTCCACCTCGTACGTGCGCCGCTCGTTCGCCGCGTCCCAGCCGATGGCGACGCTGCCGTACAGGGCACGGTACGACAGCGACCCGGGGTCGTTCAGCGCCGCCACGAACCCGGCCAGCTCCGGCACCTCCATGCCCAGGCGTACGGACTCGGCGTCGGGCACCACCACCGTGGCCAGGCGCGGCATCGCGGCGGCGGGCACCCGTACGTAGCAGTCGAGCCCGAGCGGCCCCGTGATCTCCCGCGCCAGGAACTCGCTCAGCGTCACCCCCGACACCCTGCGCACCAGCTCGCCCGCGAGGTGGCCGATGCTGACCCCGTGGTAGCCGTGCGCGGTGCCCGGCGGCCACTCGGGGGCCGCGGCGGCGAGCGCGTCGGTGATCGGCGTCCAGTCCCGCAGGTCCTCCCAGGTGAGGGGCCGCATGTGCAGGCTCGGCAGGCCGGCGCGGTGAGCGAGCAGCGTGCGTACGCTGATCCCGCCCTTGCCCCGCTGCGCGAACTCCGGCCAGTAACGCGCCACCGGCGCCTCCAGGTCGACCTCGCCGCGCTCGGCCAGCAGGAGGAGCGCTCCCGAGGCGAAGACCTTGCAGGTGGAGGCGAGGGGCGCGATGGTGTCGCGCCGCCAGGGGCGGCGGGTGGCGGGGTCGGCGAGGCCGCCCCAGAGGTCCACCACCGGCTCGCCGTCCCGGTAGACGGTGAGCCCCGCGCCCACCTCGCCGCCGCCGGTGAAGTTGCGCTCGAACGCCTCGCGCACCGGCTCGAAGCCGGGCGCCACCGTGCCGTCGATGGTCGTCACTTTCCCGTTCTCCCTTCTCCCTACCTTCCGGTCGGTAGGGCAGGCCCGACCGTAGCCTACCGACCGGAAGGTAGGCAACCGCTGCTAAGCTGACGGCTCTCGCGAGCGGAAGGGGCACTCTTGGCCGGGGACGACACCAGGTCGCGGATCATCGAGACGGCGCGGGAGCTGTTCACCGCGCAGACGTACCGGGCCGCCTCCATGCGGGACATCGCCGAGCGCGTCGGGATCACCAAGCCGTCGCTGTACCACCACTTCCGCAGCAAGAGCGAGCTGCTGGCGAGCCTGGTGGGGCCGCCGATCGGCGAGCTGGAGGCGGTGGTCGAGCGCGCCTCGGCCGGCGCGGAGCCGGCGGCGGCGCGGCGGGCGGTGCTGGAGGGCTGCCTCGACGTGATGTTGGCGCACCGGGCGACCATGGCCCTGCTGCTGCGCGACGCCTCCGTCTACGGGGACGAGACGGCCGGGATCATGTCGCGGGTGGTGGGGGTGATCAACCGGGCCGTGGACCTGCTGGCGGGGCCGGACCCGGACTGGCGGCGGCGGGTGCGCGCCGCCCAGGCGCTGGCCGCCGTCGCCGACCCCATCGGGCAGCTTCCCGACGTCCCGGCCGCCGACCTGCGGGCCGAGCTCCTCCGGGGTGCGGGCGCGATCCTGGACCTCGATTAGCGGGACCGCGGCTTCTCCGGATGGCCGGCTAGCGGTGGGGGCCGCAGCTTCCCCTGACGATGAGCTCCGTGGGCAGCACGACGGAGCGCGGCCTGCGGCCGCCGGAGCGCAGCACCAGCTCGGCCGCCCGGTAGCCCATGTCGCGGCCCGGCTGGGCGATCACGGTCAGCGGCGGGGAGCACAGCTCGGCCCACGGCACGTCGTCGTACATGACGAGGGACACGTCGCGCGGCACCCGCAGGTCCAGCTCCCTGGCCGCCAGCACCGCGGCCTCGCCGAGCACGTTCCCCCCGGCGACCACCGCCGACAGGTCTGGGCGGCTCTGGAACAGGCCCGAGGCGGCGGCGTAGGCCGAGTCGCGGCTGCCCGTGCCGAACACGACCAGTTCCTCGTCCACCGGCGAGCCCACCGCCTCCCTGAACGCCGACACGCGCCGGTCGTGGCCCGGCCCGCCGAGGAAGGCGATGCGCCTGTGGCCCAGGCCGCGCAGGTAGCGCACCGCCGTGCGGATGCCCGCCCGGTCGTCGGCCAGCACGGACGGCGCCGCGGGCAGCTCGGGCGCCCGCCCATGAGCGGGCAGGGGAGCGGCGACCCCGTCCAGGAGCATGAGGTCGCCGACGGCCGCGGCGGCGGGGTCCTCCTCCTCGGGGGACGGCCGGGCCGGGAGGCGGTCGGCGAAGACCACCGTCATGCCCGCGCGGATGGCCGGGGCCCAGGTGTCCTCCTCGCCCGAGGGGACGGCGATGAGGCGGTCGACGCTCTGCTCCAGCAGCATGCCGATCAGCTCGGCCTCCTGCTCGGGGTCGCCGGCCGTGGAGCCGAGCACGACGGGCTCGCCGGCCGAGCGGGCGCAGGCGAGCACGCCCTCGGCGAACTGCGCGAAGAAGGTGTCGGTCAGGTCGGGGACGAGCAGGCCGATGCCGCCGGTGCGGCGCTGGCGCAGGTTGCGGCCGAGGGCGCTGGGGCGGTAGTCGAGCTGGGCGGCCACGGCCAGGACCCGCTCCCTGGTCTGCGGGCTGGCCGAGCCGCCCGACAGCACCCGGGAGACGGTGGCGACGCCCACGCCGGCCGCCTCGGCCACATCCTTGATCGTCGCCCGCTTCTCCATGGAAACGATTCCATCATGGTTTCCCGCAAACCGGAAGTACCCGTGAGCGCAAAGGCTGGTCACACCGTAACCCTTGACACCGATGTCCGTTTCGGGTGAGATGCTTGAAAACGTATCCACGCCGAGTGGGGGATTCGCTCCGCGCGAGCGAATCTGACGGGACCATCCGGGCCATCCGCCCTGGAGCGCGAAGGAATGTCATGGCATCCATCGTTCTGACGAACGTCGACAAGATCTACGCCGGTGGCGTTAAGGCCGTGAACGGGCTCAACCTTGAGATCAAGGATGGCGAGTTCATGGTGCTGGTCGGCCCGTCCGGTTGCGGTAAGTCGACCGCGCTCCGGATGATCGCCGGCCTGGAGGACATCAGTGGTGGCGAGATCGCCATCGGCGACAAGGTGGTCAACCACCTGCCGCCGAAGGACCGCGACATCGCGATGGTCTTCCAGAACTACGCCCTCTACCCGCACATGACGGTCGAGGAGAACCTCGCCTTCGGCCTCAAGCTCCGCAAGATGCCCAAGCCGGAGATCCAGAAGCGGGTCAACGAGGCCGCCAAGATGCTCGGCCTGGAGACCTACCTCAAGCGCAAGCCGGCCGCCCTGTCCGGTGGTCAGCGCCAGCGTGTCGCCATGGGCCGCGCCATCGTCCGTGAGCCGCAGGCCTTCCTCATGGACGAGCCGCTGTCCAACCTGGACGCCAAGCTCCGCGTCTCCATGCGCGCCTCGCTCAACCAGATGCACGAGCGCCTCGGCGTCACCACCGTCTACGTCACGCACGACCAGGTCGAGGCCATGACCCTCGGCGACCGCGTGTGCGTGCTGCGCGACGGTCTGCTGCAGCAGGTCGACACCCCGCAGAACCTGTTCGACAAGCCGGTCAACCTGTTCGTCGCCGGCTTCATGGGCTCGCCGTCGATGAACTTCGTCACCGCCGAGCTGGTCCGCGGCGACGGCGGCGCCGCCGTGACCTTCGCCGACATCAGGCTGTCGATCCCCGAGGCGACCTTCTCCGAGAAGCCGGGCCTCGACCAGTACATCGGCAAGAAGATCATCCTCGGCATCCGCCCCTCCGACTTCGAGGACGCCGCCTCCGCCGGCAACCACGCCAACGGCTGGGCCACGCTGCCCGTCAAGGCGGAGGTCACCGAGGAGCTGGGCTCCGAGATCAACGTGCTGTTCCTGATCGACGCCCCGCCGGTCGAGCACAAGGACACCGTCGCCGCCGCCGACGCGGGTGACGACGAGGACGCCACGCTGCCGCTGTCGGGCGACAAGTCCCTGTGGACCGCCCGCGTCAACGCCCGCAGCCACGTGCGCCCCGGCCAGAGCATCGACCTGGTCGTCGACACGCACAACCTGCACTTCTTCGACCCGGCCTCCGGCCTGTCGATCGGCCACGAGGCCAACCGCTGACCCCACATTCCCGGCCGCGGGCGTAGCCCGCGACCGCCTGGGCCCCCACCGCGACCCCCTCCCGCGGCGGGGGCCCGTCTCTTTTCCGTACGGCGGTCAGCGGCCGATCCGCTGCGACACCATGGCCTGCAGGCCACGCGGGACGAGCCGCCCGATCGCCACGATGAGCTTGTAGCGCAGGCCGGGGATCGAGACCCGCCGCCCCACCGCCAGGTCCCGCATCGCCGCGCGCACCACGTCGTCGGCCTTCAGCCACAGGAACCAGGGGATGCCCGAGCTGTCCATCGAGGCCCGCTGGTGGAACTCGGTGCGGACGAAGCCGGGGCACAGCGCCATGACCCTGATGCGCGGGCCGACCGTGGTCGCGGCCGACTCGCTGAAGTTCACCACCCACGCCTTGGAGGCGCTGTAGGTGCCGCGCGTGAAGAACGCCGCCACCGACGCCACGTTCACGATCGCGCCCCGGTCGCGCTCGCGCATGCCGGGCAGCGCCGCCAGCGTCAGCCGCAGCACCGCCTCGCAGTGCACCTTCAGCATGCGGACCTCGTTGGCGACCGGCACGTCGGGGAAGTGCCCCGCGTTGCCGAAGCCGGCGTTGTTGACCAGCAGATCGACGCCCTCACGCAGTCTCGACTCGACCCTGGCCAGGCCCTCCTCGGTCGACAGGTCGGCGGGCAGCACCTCGACGCTCACGCCGTACCTGAGCTTGAGCTGGTCGGCGGTCTTGGCGAGGCGGAGCTCGTCGCGGGCCACGAGGACGAGCGAGTAGGCCTCGGCGGCCAGGTGGCGGGCGAAGGCGGCGCCGAGGCCGGCGGTCGCGCCCGTGATCAGTGCGGTTGGCATGCCTGCACCTTAACGGTCATGGCAGGATGGGGAACGTGCGCCTCGTCGTGGCCGGGATCCTCCTCATGGCCCTCACCGCCTGCACGCCCGGGCAGCCCGCCGGGTCGGCCGCCCGCACCCCCGCCACCACCGGCGCCTCGCCCGTCCCCTCGCCGCGCACCAGCCTGCCCGAGCCGCAGACGAGCACGCCCGCGACCGAGCGGGGCGAGCTGCGCTTCACCGAGATCGCCACGCTGGAGCAGCCGGTGGCGTTCGCCGTACGCGAGGGCGACGACCGGCTCTACGTGGCCGAACAGACGGGCCGGCTGCGCACCACCGACGGCAAGACGGTGATCGACCTGTCCGGCGAGGTGAGCACGGGCAACGAGCAGGGGCTGCTCGGCGTCGCGTTCCACCCCACGGGCCGCTGGGTCTACCTCGACTGGACCGACGCGCGGGGCCACACCCACATCACCGAGTGGGCCTACGACGGCGAGCGCGCCACCGGCAGGCGCGACGTGCTCACGCAGGACCAGCCGTTCGCCAACCACAACGGCGGCCAGCTCGCCTTCGGCCCCGACGGCCACCTCTACATCGCCTTCGGCGACGGCGGCAGCGCGGGCGACCCCGAGGGCAACGGCCAGGACCTGGGCACGCTGCTCGGCAAGATCGTACGCATCGACCCGCGCGGTGACCCGTACGAGATCCCCGAGGACAACCCGTTCGCCGGCCGGCGGGGCGCGCGCGGCGAGATCTGGGCCTACGGCCTGCGCAACCCCTGGCGGTTCAGCTTCGACCGCGGCACCGGCGACCTGTGGATCGGCGACGTCGGCCAGAACGCGTGGGAGGAGGTCGACCACCAGCCCGCGAGCTCCAAGGGCGGCGAGAACTACGGCTGGAACCTGCGCGAGGGCAAGGCGCGCTTCCGCGACGGCCAGGCCCGCGACCTGGTCGAGCCGGTGATCGTCTACCCGCTGAACGAGGGCGGCAACTGCTCGTTGATCGCCGGGTACGTCTACCGCGGCGAGAAGATCCCGTGGCTGAAGGGGCAGTTCCTGTACGGCGACTTCTGCGCCGGATGGGTCAGGGCCGCGCCCGCCGCAGATCCCGCGGACTCGGCCGAGGTGGGGAGGGTGGAGCAGCTGTCGTCGTTCGGGCAGGGCCCCGACGGCGAGCTGTACGCGCTCAGCCTGCAGGGTCCGATCTATCGGATCGAGCCCGCGTGACCCGCTCGATCAGCGACTCCACCTGGTCGTTCAGCTTGGCGCCCCTGGCCCAGCCCGCGTAGTGGGTGAGGAAGACCGCCACCTCCCGCAGCTCCGTGTCGCTCAGCTCGCCGGCCCGTAGCGCCACGTCGAGCTGGACGTCGGTCATCTCGTGCAGCCCCTGGCCGACGAGCAGCCCGAGGAGGAGCAGGCGGCGCTCCCGTACCGTCAGCACCGTCCGTGACCACAGGTCGGCGAACTGACGCTCGGCGGTCATGCCGAAGGAGTCGACGGTCTCCATCGCGGGTTCTGTCATGGTCCGCTCCAGGGTTGTCGATACGAGATCCTCATATCTTTCGCTACTTACCGGGATGAACCAATGGGGGTTGCATGAACGTTGTAGCGCGGCGCCGCGGGACCAGTGCGGAGGGCTGCTTGGCTCTGTAACAAGTAAAGCCAATGGACAGCCAAGATTTGGTCAAGATTTCTCACCGCTCGGTGAGCTGATTTCACTCCAAAGCGGGCACAACAACTCCGTTGGTCCGTCATGCGGAGGTAAGCCCTGGTGAAAAAGACACGGGCTTTGATCGCGCTCATGGTCGCGGTCCTGACGCTGTCCGCCTGCGGGCAGCCGGAGTTCACCTACGTACGTGACAAGGACGGGACCACCTACTTCAAGGTGCCCGCCTCCTTCACCCAGCTCGACGCCTACCCCATCGAGCTGTACCTGTCGGGCGACCACCCCGGCTCGCAGGCGGCGGTCCTGCGGGCGCAGCGGGTCTGGTCGACGGCCTTCGACCAGTCAGCCGATCCGTCGGTCAATCACCTGCTCGGCTCGACGGAGCCGTTCGTCTACGCCACCGTGCACCAGCTCACCGAGGAGCAACGGGACGCCGTCTCCCTGAACAGGCTGCGGGACTTCATCCTGCCGGTGACGGAGGAGATGCGCACGGCGTATCTGCAGCAGGCCATCCAGTCGAACCAGCCGCCCATGTTCGGCCGCTTCGAGCTGATCAAGGATGAGGTGCTGGCCCTGGACGGCGGCGCGAAGGGAGTTCGCGTCCGCTTCAACTACCAGATCGGCAACGAGATCCAGACCTTCGACCACACCGCCCTGCTCGACGCGAAGGGCACCAAGGTCTCCGTCATGCTCATCGGCTGCCAGTCGGTCTGCTACGCCAAGCGCGCCGCGGAGTTCGACAAGATCGCGAGTTCTTTCAAGCTGCTCCGGCTGCCCGGATGAGGGAGCATCATTGACCATTCACCATGAAGGGCTGCGCGCCCCCGGCAGCGGGCCCATCGATCCCGAATCCGTGACCAGGAAGAAGATGCAGTTCTGGGACCGGAGCAAGTTCCTCATCGCCCTCGTGCTCGCCTATCTCGTCCTCACCTGGAAGGTGATGGCGGACCACGAGGGCATCATGAGTTTCTACGAGGGCGCGCAGCAGATCGCGATCGACTACCAGTGGATCTTCTGGCTTCTCGGCGTGGAGATCACCAGGCAGCTGCACTTCTTCGTCAGCGAGCACTGGTCGGCCTACCACCGCTTCTGGAGCCAGAAGGTCTTCGGCGGGTTCGAGCGCTGGACGCACCGCCGCTTCGACGACTGGACGCGCTTCCGGCTCGCCCGCGCGCTGAAGATCCTCTTCTTCATCACGCTGATCGCCCTGGTGCTGGGGGCGGTGCTGGACGTCAGCCCGTTCACCGCGCTGCTCCAGGCGCCGGCGCTGATCTGGCAGGCGCTGCCGTTCTTCCTGCAGATCGTCTTCCTGTTCTTCTTCGTCATCATCCAGTTCGTCGGCCTGTTCTGGTTCCTGTCCAGGGGCGGCGTCGAGACGTACTTCCCCGACGACATCAAGACCCGCTTCCACGACGTGTGGGGGCAGGACCACGTGGTCGAGCGCGTCCAGGAGAACATCGTCTTCCTGGAGCGGCCCGACGAGATCGAGCGGCGCGGCGGGTACGTCCCCAGCGGCCTGCTGCTGTGGGGGCCACCCGGGACCGGCAAGACCCTGATGGCCGAGGCCGTGGCCGGTGAGACCGGCAAGCCGTACGTGTTCGTGGATCCGGGCGCGTTCACGAACATGTTCATGGGCATCGGCATCCTCAAGGTCAAGTCGCTGTTCAGGAAGCTGCGCAAGCTGGCGCTCCGGTACGGCGGCGTGATCGTCTTCTTCGACGAGGCCGACTCCCTCGGCAAGCGCGGCAGGCTGGCCCAGCAGGGACCGCCCGGACAGGGCGGCGGCTTCGCCGGGCACTCGTCCGGCTTCGACGGCTGCCACGGCATGAACTACATGTCCGAGGCCACCCGGCAGCTGCTCGCCTTCCGCGGCGGGCGCGGCGAGGAGGACGAGCCGGGCCGCCGCAACCGCTTCATGATGGGCGGCGGCATGATGAACAGCGGCGACCCCGGCACGCTGCAGGCGCTGCTCACCGAGCTGTCCGGGCTCAAGAAGCCGCGCGGGTTCTTCAACCGGCTGGTGCGCCGGCTGCTCGGCATGCGGCCCAAACCGCCGCCCAAGTACCGCATCCTCGTCATGATGGCCACCAACCGGCCCGACGCGCTGGACGAGGCGCTGCTGCGGCCGGGCCGCATCGACCGCATCTACAAGGTCGGCTACCCGTCCAAGGCCGGGCGCGTGCGCACCTACCAGGGCTACTTCGACAAGGTCTCGCACGAGCTGACCGCCGAGCAGGTCGACAAGCTCGCCACCATCACCCCGTACGCGACCGGCGCCACCATCAAGGACCTGGTCAACGAGTCGCTCATCACCGCCATCAGGGACGGGCGCGAGGTCATCACCTGGTCGGACGTGCTGCGCGCCAAGCGGCTCAAGCAGCTCGGCCCGCCCGAGGACGTCGAGTACATCGAGCGCGAGCGGCACGCCGTGGCCGTGCACGAGGCCTGCCACGCCGTCGTCGCGTACGTCACCCGCTTCCACCTCGAGATCGACATCGCCACCATCGAGAAGGGCGCCGACTACCTGGGCATGGTCGCCTCGATCAAGCCCGAGGACCAGTTCACCCGATGGAAGTCCGAGCACGAGGCGGACATCATGGTCTCCCTGGCCTCGCTGGCGGGCGAGCGCATGTTCTTCGGCGAGGACAACTCCTCGGGCGTCTCCGGCGACCTGTACTCGGCGACGTACCTGACGGCGATGATGGAGTCGTACTGGGGCATGGGCTCGGGCGTCACGTCGCTGCCCGCGCTCCAGGAGCTGGAGATCATGGGCGGCAAGGCCGTGCGCAAGGCCGGGGGCGGCGGCTCCATCGGCATCACCGACAGGGAGCCGACCAGGCGGCAGCAGGACCTGACACCCGACGTGCTGGGCGAGCGCATCGAGTTCAACCTGGTGCGGCTGCTGGAGATGACCGAGGAGCTGCTGCAGGAGCACCGCAGGGAGGTGCTCTGCCTGGCGCACGCGCTGGAGACGCACAAGACGCTCAACGGCGACGACGTGGTCGCGATCATCCGCAGGGAGCCGGGGCCGCTGCTCGACGGCAGCATCTACGCCTCCGAGGAGCTCTACCAGGAGCTGGAGGAGTACCACAGGGACGCGGTCAGGGCGCACAAGGAGCACAGCCGGATCGACCGCGACCTGCCCGGGCACCAGGAGCCGGTCGAGGCCGTGCCAGCCGCCTTCGGCGCCGTGATCGTCCAGACCGGCCCGCCCGGGACGGCCCCGCTCCTCCAGGCGCCTCCGCCCGGCTCGCCGCCCGTGATGCAGGCGCCTCCGCCCGGCTCGCCGCCCGTGATGCAGGCGCCCGCGCCGGGTTCGTCGGCGGTGGCGCAGGCGCCCGCATCACCTCCCGCGGGCACGCCGCTGTCCATGGCCCCGCCTGTGGGGCCGCCCATGCCCTTCGTGCAGCAACCGCCCGCAGGCTCGGGCCCGCCTGCCGCCTCGGGTCCGCCAGCCGGGTCGGGTTCGGTGGCCGGGTCGGATCCCGCCGCCGCTTCCGGCGCGTCCGGCGAGCAGTCCGAACGGCCGGAGTTCGTGCCGTGGGCCGGCACCGCCCAGCCGCCGGCGCCGGCGGCGCAGCCGGTGCCCGTCGTCGTGGGCACCCCCGCCACCCCGCCGCCCCCGCAGCGGCGGGCCGCAGGCCGGATCTGGCTGGTCGTCGCCAGCCTGCTCGGGCTCGTGGTGCTGTCGATCATCGCGGCGCTCGCGGTGACGGGTACGGTGGCGGGCGGCAACGGCTCGGGCAACGCGGCGTCCGGCGTGGCCTCGCCGGGGCTGCTGCTCCTGCTGTTCGTGGTGGTCGTCGCGGGCATCGTGGGCGCGGGGCTGGCCTTCGTCGCGATCAAGGGCATCCGCAAGGCGCAGGCCAAGGCGGAGCAGGAACGTGACCAGGCCCACGCCCGCGCCCAGCTCCTGGCCGCGGCCATGGACCCGGACACGGCCATGCGCCTGCTGGGTTACGACGGCAACGGCACGGATCGCCGCCCCTGACCGCGTACGTGTCCGGCCGTACGTGACCCACCGTGACCGCCGTACCTGACCGCCGTGCCTGACCGGAAGGGCCGCGTGCGGGCCGGGGCGTTCCAGCGAGCGCCCCGGCCCGCTCGGCCGGCGCGCCTCATCGGCGGTCGTGTTCCTCGTGGGCGCGGCGCAGCAGCGCCATCAGCTTGTCCTCGTCGCGGATCTGCCGCCTGAACTTCTCCGGCAGCCGCCTGAGCTGCTCCTCCTCGGCCAGCAGCTTGGCGAACAGCTCCGCGCGCAGCTCGGGGTCGTGCTCGACGTCCAGGTACTGCTGGGCGTGCCTGCGCACCATCGACACCGTGTTCTGCGCCCGGCCCTTGGCGCTGGCCAGCGAGGCGATCACGGTGATCGCCAGCACGCCGATGATCACCGACAGGGACAGCCCCGTGCTGATCTCCGCCACCGGCACCGGCTCGCCGTCGTTGATGAACGGCACGTTGTTCTCGTGCAGCGCGTGCAGGACCAGCTTCACGCCGATGAAGGCGAGGATGAAGGCCAGGCCGTAGGAGAGGTAGATCAGCCGGTCCAGCAGCCCGTCGATGAGGAAGTAGAGCTGCCGCAGCCCCAGCAGGGAGAAGGCGGTGGCGGTGAAGACGAGGTAGACGTTCTGGGTGAGGCCGAAGATGGCCGGGATCGAGTCCAGCGCGAACAGGATGTCGGTCCCGCCGATGGCGATCATGACGAGCAACATCGGCGTCATGACCCGCCTGCCGTCCTGGACGGTGAACAGCCTGTCGCCGTCGTAGGTGTCACTGGTACGCAGCACCCGCCGGGCCACGCGCACCATGAGGTTGTCGGGGGAGTGGCTCTCCTCGCCCTCCGGCCTGAGCAGGTTGCCCGCCGTGAGCAGCAGGATGAGCCCGAACAGGTAGAACACCCAGGCGAAAATGTTGATCAGCGCCGCCCCGACCAGGATGAACCCGCTCCTGGCCAGCAGCGAGAAGACGATGCCGAACAGCAGAGCCTTCTGCTGATCGGCGCGCGGCACCTTGAAGCTCGACATGATGACGAGGAAGACGAACAGGTTGTCGACCGACAGCGCCTTCTCGGTCACGTAACCGGCGAAGTACTCCGCCCCGGGATCCGAGCCGCCGAAGATCCAGATCCCGGCGCCGAACAGCAGGGCGATGCCGACGTACAGGGCCGACCAGACCGACGCCTCGCGCAGCGTGGGCACGTGCGACTTGCGGACGTGGAAGAAGAAGTCGAACAGCAGCAACCCGACGATCCCCAGGATCGTCAGCCACCACACCGCGGCGGAAACGTGCACCAATGCTCCCTGTGTGCCGTCTGTCGTGGGGGAGGCGCATGTGAACGCGTGTCGTCGCTGGTGCTACCCGGTGGGCAGGAGGCCATGCGCCGTACGGTAGGAAGGAGATCATGCATGTGATCGTCATCGGCGGCGGGATCGCGGGCGCGAGCGCCGCGTTCGCGCTGGCGCGCAGGGGCGCGGCCGTCACGGTCGTCGACTCGGGCGAGGCCGGGCAGGCCACGGCGGCCAGCGCCGGCATCATCGCGCCGTGGGCCTCCGCCGTGGAGGGCCCCTTCTACGACCTGTACGCGGCGGGCGCCGCCTACTACCCCGAGGTCATCGGGCTGCTGGCGGAGGCGGGCGTGGAGCGTACCGACTACCGCCGCAACGGCGAGCTGCTCGTGCACGAGGACCCGGCGCGGCTGGACGCGGCGCAGGCCCTCGTCGAGGCCCGCGCCCGCGACGCCGGCGCGATCGTCGGCGAGGTGCGGCGCATCGGCAACGACGAGGTACGCGCGCTGTTCCCGGTGCTGGCCGAGACCCTGGAGGGCGTGTTCGTCTCCGGCGGCGGCCGGGTGGACGGGCGCACCATGCGCGACGCGCTGCTCCAGGGCGCGGCGCACCACGGCGCCCGGCAGGTGCGCGGGCGGGCCAGGCTGCGCCCCCAGGGCACGCCGGCGGTGGAGGTGGGCCCGGACCTGCTGGAGGCCGACGCCGTACTCGTGGCCTCGGGTGCGTGGGCCAACGAGCTGCTGGAGCCGCGCGGGCTGCGCCTGGCGGTCGAGCCGCAGCGCGGCCAGATCTCCCACCTGCGCCTCGACGGCGTCGACACCAGCGGCTGGCCGTCGGTGCACCCGCTGTCGCACCACTACATGGTGGCCTTCGACGACTCGCGGGTGGCGGTGGGCGCGACCAGGGAGACGGGCAGCGGGTTCGACGCGAGGGTGACGGCTCGCGGGCAGTGGGAGGTGCTGTCCGACGCGCTGCGGATCGCGCCGGGGCTGGCGGACGCGACGCTCATCGAGACGCGCGTCGGGCTGCGGCCGCTGCCGTCGGAGCAGGTGCCGATCGCCGGGCCGCTGCCGGGGGAGGAAGGGCTGCACGTGGTGACGGGGTTCGGCGCGGCGGGGCTGACGATGGCGCCGTTCACGGGCGACGCGCTGGCCCGCTCGATCCTGGACGGGACGACGGTGCCCGAACTGGCCGCGTTCGCCCCCTGAACCGCCTGAACCGCCTGAACCGGAGACTGGCGCGCCGCGTCTTAGGGGTGTGCTCAGACTCACCCTCCTCCTGCTCGCCACCCTGACCGCCTGCTCGTCCGGCGAGCGGCCCTGCACGATGATGGCCAGCCTGGAGGGCGTGCACGTCGACGTCGACCAGGCGGTCGCGGCCCGGGCCGAGCACCTGGCGATCGAGGTGTGCTGGGACGGCGCGTGCCGGCGGTCGAGCGGCGAGCTGATGCCGGCCACGCGGCAGGGCGAGCAGACCTGCTCCGGTGACACCTGCTCGGTGACGGCGGTCCGCACGGGCGCGAAGTTCGGGTTCGGCACGGTCAGCGGGCTGCCGAAGCGGCCGGTCGAGGTGCGGCTGACGCTCTCAGGCGCCGGCGGCTCGGAGCCGGTGCCGGCCCGTACGATCAGGGTGACGCCGAAGGCCACCTTCCCCAACGGGCCCGACTGTGGCGAGGGCGCTCCCCAGGTGAAGCTCACCGTGGCGGCCGACGGCACCGTGAGAGAGGGCTGACCTCGCGGCTGGTAAAGCTTCCCGATTAACACGGCGTTCACATTCGGGCAAAAACTGGGAAACGGCCATCCGTAAGACTCGGCGTGGCTGAGAGAAACCCCGAAAGGACCGCCGTGAGCTACAAGGCTGAGTACATCTGGATCGACGGCACCGAGCCCACGGCTCTGATGCGCTCGAAGACCAAGATCCTTGCCGACGGAGCCGAGCCTCCGGTCTGGGGCTTCGACGGCTCCAGCACCAACCAGGCCGAAGGCCACTCGTCGGACCGCGTGCTCCGCCCCGTGTTCGTCTGCCCGGACCCGATCCGCGGCGGCGACAACAAGCTCGTCCTGTGCGAGGTCGAGGAGATCAACGGCGACCCGCACGTCAGCAACACCCGCGCCCTGCTGCGCCCGGTCGCCGAGCAGTACGCCGCCCAGGAGTCCTGGTTCGGCATCGAGCAGGAGTACACCTTCTTCAAGGGCAGCCGCCCGCTAGGCTTCCCCGAGGGCGGCTTCCCCGCCCCGCAGGGTCACTACTACTGCGGTGTCGGCGCCGAGGCCGTGTTCGGCCGCGAGATCGTCGAGCTGCACCTCGACCGCTGCCTCGCCGCCGGCCTCGCGATCTCCGGCATCAACGCCGAGGTCATGCCCGGCCAGTGGGAGTTCCAGGTCGGCCCGGCGGGCCCGCTCGAGGTCTCCGACCACATGTGGGTCGCCCGCTACCTGCTCTACCGGACCGCCGAGGAGTACGGCGTCGAGGCCACCCTCGACCCCAAGCCCGCCCGCGGCGACTGGAACGGCGCCGGCGCCCACACCAACTTCTCCACCAAGGCCATGCGCGAGAGCTACGAGGCCATCATCACCGCCTGCGAGGCGCTCGGCGAGGGTGACAAGCCGATGGAGCACGTCACCCAGTACGGCGCCGACATCGAGCTGCGCCTCACCGGCCACCACGAGACCGCCCCGTGGAACAAGTACAGCTACGGCGTCTCCAACCGCGGCGCCTCCGTGCGCATCCCGTGGCAGGTCGAGGTGGACAAGAAGGGCTACATCGAGGACCGCCGCCCGAACGCCAACGTGGACCCGTACGTGGTCACCCGCCTGCTGGTGAACACCTGCTGCGCGGCCCTGGAGAAGGCCGGCCAGGTCTGATCGTGCGAAAGTGAGCGGGCCCCCTTCGCAGGAAGGGGGCCCGCTTTCTCATGCCAGGCGGAAGTCCAGGTCGGGGACGATGTCCGCGACGTCCATCTGCGCCTTCTGCAGGCGCCCCGAGTGGTCCCAGTTCATCGCCTGCCAGCGGGTGAACTGGTCGAGCACCCACATGCCCGACTGGCGGCTGCCGTTGCCCGACTTGCCGTTGCCGCCGAACGGCAGGTGCGCCTCGGCGCCCGAGGTGGAGTTGTTGACGCTGACCATGCCCGCCGAGATGCCCTCCCTGAAGCGGAAGGCGTGCTGCGGGTTCGTGGTGTAGATGGAGCTCGACAGGCCGTAACCGGGCAGGTTGGCCAGGTCGAGCGCCTCCTCCATGGTGGAGAACGCGGTCACGCCCACGATCGGGCCGAACGTCTCCTCCATGAACAGCCGGTCGCCCGGCCGCACGCCGTCCACCACGACCGGGTGGTAGTAGAGCCCGTCGCCGCCGTCGAAGCCGTCGCGCGGGTTGTCCTTCGTGATCCGGCCGGTCGCGCCGGTGACGACCCGGTGGTGCGGCTCGATCCAGGTCAGGTACTCCTCGTACCGGTCGGCGAACTTGCCGTCCAGCAGGGGCCCCGCCAGCACGTCCTGCCCGGGGTCGCCGATCCTGGCCGTCTCCACCGCGCGCGCGAACCGCTCCACGAACGCGTCGTGCACGCTCTCGTGCACGATCACCGTGCCCAGGCTGGTGCAGCGCTGGCCGGCGGTGCCGAAGCCGGAGAACAGCGCGCCCTCGACGGCCAGGTCCAGATCGGCGTCCGGCATGATCACCATCGGGTTCTTGCCGCCCAGCTCCAGGCAGGCCGACTGCAGGTGGCGGCCCGTCAGCTCGCCGATCTTCCTGCCCACCTCGCTGGAGCCGGTGAAGCCCACCTTCTGCACGGTGCCCTCGTCCAGGGCCCGCTCCAGGCCCCCGAACGTGGCCGCGCCGTCGGCGAAGACGATGTTCAGCACGCCGTCGGGCAGGCCCGCCGCCGTGAACAGGGTGAACAGGGCGTGCGCGGAGGCGGCGGCGTACTCGGCGGGCTTCCACACCACGGCGTTGCCGCACAGCAGCGCCGGGACCAGGTACCACGACGGGACCGCCACCGGGAAGTTGCCCGCTGTCACGACCGCCGCCACGCCGATCGGGTTGCGGAAGGTGAACAGGTTCTTGTCCGGCATCTCCGACGGGACGGTCTGCCCGTACAGCCTGCGGCCCTCGCCGAGGAAGAAGTCGCAGGTGTCCACGATCTCCCTGACCTCGCCCAGCGCCTCGGCGTACGGCTTGCCGATCTCCTCGGTCACCAGCCTGGCCAGCCGCTCGGTGTTGGCCTCCACCAGCCGCCCGATCGAGGCGATCACCCGGCCGCGCACCGGCGCGGGCACCTTCGCCCACTCGCGCTGCGCCTCCCTGGCGGTGCGGCAGGCCGCGGCGAACGTCTCCGCGTCCGCCAGGCCGACCCGCGCCACGACCTCGCCCGTGCGGGCGGGATTGATCGACTCGTACGTGCTCGCGGCCGCCACGTCCTTGCCGCCCACGATGGAAACGATTTGTCGGCTCACCGGTGCCCTCCTCGTAAGTTCTTTCGTAGACGCTAGCTCTCCCGCGCCAGTTTGCGCAGCTCCGGCCCGTGGACCGGATCGGCCAGCGCGGCGGCGAACTGTGCCCGCAGGTAGTTGAGCGGCGAGCCGGTGTCCCACCAGGTGCCGTCGATGACCTGGCCGTACACCGGGTTGGCCGCGGCGTGGCGGTGCAGGGCGTCGGTGAGGTAGATCTCGCCCTCGGGACGCTCGTACCAGCGGCGCGTGGCCGCCTCCAGCTCGGCGACCACCCCGGGGGTGACGACGTAACCGCCGATGGCGGCGTAGCGCGAGGGGGCCTCCTCCGGGCGCGGCTTCTCCACCAGCCCGGAGATGCGCAGGCGGCCGCCGCCGAGGTCCTCCTCGACGATCGGCACGCCGTACTTGGCGGCGTCCTCGACCTCCATCGGCATCAGCGCCAGCACCGGCGCGCCGGTGGCCTCGTAGGCGGACTTGAGCTGCCTGGCGCGGGGCACCTCGGCCACGAACACGTCGTCGGCCCACAACACCATGAACGGCTCGTCGCCGATGACCCGGGCGGCGTTCAGCACCGGCGTGCCGTTGCCGTACGGGCCGCGCTGGTACAGGTACGTGATGTGGGCCAGCGACGACAGCTCGGCCACCGCGCCGGCCAGGTCGTCCTTGCCGGCCGCGCGCAGCTCCCGCTCCAGGTCGCCGTCCGGGGCGAAGTGCCGCTGGACGAGCTCCTTGCGGGCCGAGGTCACGATGGTGATCTCGTCGATGCCGGAGTCCACGAGCTCGCGGATGGTGTGCTCGATGACCGGCTTGTCGCCGATCGGCAACATCTCCTTGGGCAGCGCCTTCGTCAGGGGCAGCAGCCGGGTGCCCAGCCCGGCCACCGGGATCACGGCCTTGCGGATCATGGTCTCTCCTCGTGCGGACGGCGCGACGGGAGGGACGTTACCCCAGGGAGCGATCGCCGATCCCATCGGCCAGCACCTGGCCGATCACGAACCGGGCGTTGGCCGCGATGGCCGGGTTCGTGTACAGGTAGTAGGGGAGCTGGATGAGCGCCATCGACAGCGCCCAGCCCCTGCCGCGCGCCCACGTCGCGTCGTCGGCGCCGAGCGTGGCGCGGAAGACCTCGCGGGAGGCGGGGGTGAGCAGGTTCCAGGCCGGGATCAGGTCGATGGCCGGGTCGCCCACGCCCATGGTCGCGAAGTCGATCACTCCGGTGAGCCGGCCGTCCTGGACCAGGAGGTTGCCCGGCATCAGGTCGGAGTGCACCCACACGGGCCGTCCCGCCCACTCGGGCGCGCGGACGGCCGCGTCCCACGCGGCGGTGGCCGCGCCGGTGTCGATCAGGCCGTCCAGCTCGCCGATCGCGTGCCTGGTCGCCGCGTCCACCTCCGACAGGGGCCCCGCCCGGTACGCCGCGGGCCCGCCCGGCAGGTCGATCCGCCGGAACGCCCCGGCGAATGCGGCCAGGTCCTTGGCGAGCAGCCCGTCCTCGTGACCCTCGCGCGGGTTCTCGCCGTCGATCCACCGGCTGACCGACCACGGCCAGGGGAAGCCCTCGGCCGGCGCGCCCCTGCCGAGCACGTCGGGGATGGCCACGGGCAGCAGCGGGGCCAGCCGCGGCAGCCAGCGGTGCTCCTTCTCGATGTCGCCGACGCCGTTCTCGATGCGCGGCAGGCGTACGGACAGGTGGTCGCCCAGCCGGTAGACCGCGTTGACCGTCCCGGAGGACGGGAACGGCTCGATAGGCAGCTCCGCCCATTGCGGGAATTGTGCGGCCAGCAGGCGGCGTACCAGAGAAACGTCGATATCCGCCTCGTCGGCGTGCATCTTGCCCATAAACGCCCCATCGTAGGGTCAGCCGGCCGTGTGCCGGAGCACCAGCCCGGCCACCCGCTGCGGCAGGCCCGGCGACAGGAGCGAATGGCCCATGCCCGGGATCGCCTCCAGCCGGGCGCCCGGGATCTGCGCGGCCACTGCCTCGCCGTGCGGCAGCGGGCGCAGCGGGTCCTCCGTGCCGTGCACGACCAGCGTGGGGACCTTGATCGAGGACAGCGGGACCTGGCGGTCGGCGGTCATCACCCGCCCGGCCAGGTCGTGGTTGAGCGCCGCCGCCGGATCCGCCGCGAGGTCGTAGGACTGCTCGACCAGCCGCCGCGCCGCCTGCTCGTCGAACGGCAGCGCCTCGCCGCTCAGCACCCGCCAGGTCTCCAGGTTCGCCGCGACGGCCTCCTCGCGGGTGCCGCGCGGCACGCTCGCCATGCGCATGACGTGCTCCAGGAAGCGCGGTGCGGGCGGGGGCAGGTCGTCCGGGTCCGGCTCCTGGCCCGACAGGGCGCGTGCCCAGGCCGGGCCGGCGTCCGCGCCCATCGGGCCCGACATGATCACGGTCAGCGTGGTCACGCGTTCCGGGCGGTGCACGGCCAGCCACTGGACGACCGCGCCGCCGAGCGAGGCGCCCGCGAGGTGGGCGGTGCGCACGCCGTACGCGTCGAGCACGGCGAGGGCGTCGGCGGCCAGGTCCGCGAGCGTGTACGGGTCGGTGGCGAAGTCGACGCAGCCGGAGCGGCCGGTGTCGCGGTGGTCGAAGCGGATCACCTGCCTGCCGCCGGTCACGAGGGTGTCGACCAGCTCGTCCGGCCAGCCGAGGCCCGGGGTGGAGGTGCCCATGACGAGCAGCACCGCCGGGTCCTCCGGGTCGCCGAACCGCTCGGTCCACAACGCTACTTTCCCGGACTCGATGAATTTCCCTTCGGATATCACCATGACCGCGAATATATCGAAATTTCCGCATATTTCGCTAAAATGCGAAAATTCGGGTTTTGTGATATAATGTATTACCAGGAACGGGTGGGGGGCGGAGAATCCGCGGCTGATTCTGAAATGTCGTGGTTCGCGATGACGGCCAGGTGATGTGCCAGGTCGGCCAGCGCGCGGGAGGCGGCCAGCTCGTCCCCGATCACCGGCTTCGACGGGTCCGCCGGGTTGCGGCGCGCCCGTCCGGTCCCGGTCACCTGCTCGCCTTTCGCGGTGGTCAGCGTCGCCTGCGCCGAGGTGTCGTCACCGGCCTCGGCGAGCGAGATGCGCACGGTCCATTCCTTGGTCTCCATGCCCCGCCCCTTACCATCAGACCGCCTGTAAACCTTGGCGATCAGGTCAGTGGCGGGTGGCGGCCAGGATGGCGATGCCGTCCAGGACGTTGCCGACCACGTGGTCGGCCCCGTGCTCCTGTCCGGGCCAGGTGCCGTGGTCGATCCAGATGCCGCGCAGGCCCGCCGCCCTGGCCCCGGCGATGTCCGCGGTCAGGTTGTCGCCCGTCATCCAGCCGCCCGCCCCCAGCTCGGCCCCGCACCGCCGGGCAGCGATCGCGAACAGCTCCACCTCCGGCTTGCGCACCCCTTCGGCGCCCGAGATGGCGTACCCGTCCACCAGCCGGTCCAGCCCGGTCCGCCGGAGCTTGGTGAGCTGGCGCTGCGCCGGGCCGTTGGTGACAATGCCGACCCGCCAGCCCGCCTCCCGCAGCCCGGTCAGCGCCTCGGGCACGCCGGGGTAGGGGTCGGCGAGCCGCGGGATCCGCCGGTGGAAGCCCCTCGTCAGCTCCGCCACGGACTCCCGCACGCCGAACGCGCGCCGCGCCTCGGCGAAGAACCGCCCCCGATCGGGGTGGGCCGCGGCGTTCAGCTCGACCAGCCGCTCCACCGCCCCCTCCGGCAGCCGGTGCCGCTCGGCGAACTCGCCCGCCCACCGGACGAACGCCGCGCCCAGGTCGAGCAGCGTCCAGTCGAGGTCGAACAGCGCCAGCCGGCCGCCGTCCGGACGGGTACCGATCACGTTCGCTCCTCACTCGGGCCAGTCAGGCCGGGCGGAAAGTTTCAGCGCGGGCCGCACCTCTGAAGAACATTTGAGCAGAACGCGCAAAAGTCTGGACCAACGGCGGCCCGCGGGCGACGATCCGATCATCGACGTAGATCGTGTCAAGGCGCCAGTGAAGGGCTGGCCCGCCTCGTCGTCTTCGCCTCCTCGAGCAGCGGGACCCGCCGGGTTCTCGCTCCTGCCGACGGCCGGCCGAGCACCGCACTGCTCGCTCAGCCGGCCTCCCTCGTAACCCCCGGAGGAGCTCAATGGATCAGCCGAGTGAGTTAGACCTGCCTGACTCCCGATGGAACGGCCTGCAACGACCCCCTCAAGAACCGGATCGCCCCGACTCGTCGTGGAATCGTTTCGCGACGCGGGAAGCCAAGCCGGAATCGCGCTGGCCACGCAGGCTGGCCCCCGTTCTCTCGATCGTCCTGGTGGTGGAGATGGCGTACGCCATGCCCGCCTACGCGGCCCCGCGCTCGGCGCCGGGCGTGCAGAAGGAGACACCGGTGACGGGCGAGAAGGTGCCCGTCAAGCCGCCGCTGGCCGATCCCGCCGCCAAGCAGGCGTGGAAGGCGGCGCCGGCCGTCACCTGGCCCAAGCCGCAGAAGGCGGAGCTGGGCGGCTCGGTCTCCACCCTGAAGGCCGGCTTCCCGGTGAAGCTGGCGCCGGGCACGGCCAGGGCGGCACAGGCGGCGGCCCCGATCAGCGTCGAGCTGCTCGACACCGACCGGCTCGGCCTGGCCATGCGCGTCACGCCGGGCCAGGGAGTGGCGGCCGCCGCGGCGGCCAAACCGGCCAAGACCCGCGTGGAAGTGGACTACTCCGGCTTCCGCTACGCCTACGGCGGCGACTACGGCTCCCGGCTGCGCCTGGTGAAGCTGGAGGAGTGCGCGCTGACCGGCGCGGCGGGCTGCGCCGCGCCGCAACCGGTCAAGAGCGACAACAACGCCGCGAGCGGCACGGTGACCGCCGAGGTCGAGACCGGCGGCCTGTACGCGCTGACCGCGGCGGCGTCCGGCCCGTCGGGCGACCACGCCGCCACCTCCCTGGCGGCCTCCTCGGACTGGAGCGTGGGCACCCAGTCGGGCGACTTCACCTGGGGCTACGACCTGCGGACGCCTCCATCGCTGGGCGGCGAGGAGCCGGGCGTGTCGCTCGGCTACTCCTCGCAGAGCGTGGACGGCCGCACCGCCTCCACCAACAACCAGGCGTCGTGGGCGGGTGAGGGCTTCGAGCTGAACCCGGGCGGCTACATCGAGCGCCGCTACAAGTCCTGCATGATCGACGGCAAGAAGACCGGCGACCTGTGCTGGGACCAGGACAACGCCACCATGTCCATCGGCGACTCGTCGGTCGAGCTGGTCAAGGACGCCACCACGAAGCAGTGGCGGCCCAAGCGCGACGACGGCACCAGGATCGAGGCGCTGACCGGCGCCACGAACGGTGACAACAACGGCGAGTACTGGCGGGTCACCACGCCGGACGGCACCCAGTACACCTTCGGCCTGAACCGCCTGCCCGGCTGGGTCAGCGGCAAGGCCGAGACGAAGTCGGTGCAGACGGTGCCGGTGTTCGGCAACAACAGCGGCGAGCCCTGCTACAACAGCACCCCGGCCAACGCCTGGTGCCAGCAGGCCTACCGGTGGAACCTCGACTCCGAGGTGGACACCCACGGCAACGCCACCACCTACTGGTACGAGCGCGAGACCAACTACTACGGCCGCAACATGAAGCCGGAGCTGGGCACCCAGTACGTGCGCGGCGCGTACCTGACCCGCATCGACTACGGCTACCTGAAGGGCGAGCTGTTCACCAAGGCGCCGGCCGCCCGCGTGCTGTTCGAGACGGCCGAGCGCTGCCTGCCCAGCGGCACCATCACCTGCGCGCCCGCCGAGCTGAAGAAGGAGACCGCCAGCCACTGGCCGGACGTGCCCTTCGACCAGATCTGCGACGCGGGCGTGAAGTGCGTCGACCGCCTGGCGCCGACGTTCTTCACGCGCAAGCGCCTGGCCAAGGTCACCACGCAGGTGCTCAACGCCGCGGGGCAGTACTACCCGGTGGACTCCTGGGCGCTGACGCACCAGTTCCCCGCCTCGGGTGACGGCATGAGCCCGGCGCTGTGGCTGGCCTCGATCCAGCAGACCGGTCACGTGGGCGGCACGATCACGCTGCCTCCGGTGAAGTTCACCGGCGTGCAGCTGCCCAACCGGGTGGACGCCCTCGAAGGCCGCGCCCCGCTGGTCAAGTGGCGGGTGCAGGCGATCAACAACGAGTCCGGCGGCGAGCTGCGGATCAACTACTCGGCGGCCGACTGCAAGCCGGGTGACGTGCCCGCGGCGGACAAGAACACCAGGCGTTGCTTCCCGCAGCGCTGGGCCCCGCCGAACGAGGCAGAGGTCACCGACTGGTTCCACAAGTACCTGGTCACCCAGACCGTCGAGGTCGACCGGGTGGCGGGCTCCCCGAACGTGGTCACCGACTACGAGTACCTGGACGGCGCCGGCTGGCACTACGCCGACAACATCCTGGTCAAGCCGGAGCACCGCACCTGGGCCGACTACCGCGGCTACGGCCGGGTCCGCGTCCGCGAGGGCGACGGGCAGGACACCAAGCGCACGCTGACGGAGTTCCGCTACTTCCGCGGCATGCACGGCGACAAGCTGGCCGACGGCTCCAGGCGCAGCGCGCAGGTCGAGGACTCCGAAGGCGTCAAGCTGGACGACCACGACCAGCTCGCCGGGTTCGAGCGGGAGGAGATCCTCTACGACGGCGACGGCGGCACGCTCCTGACGGCGACGGCACAGCAGCCGTGGTCGGTCAAGACGGCCGAGTCCACGCAGGGCGGCGTCACCAAGACCGCGCACGTGGTCCAGCCCAAGTCCATGGTCACCCGCGACTCGCTGCCCGGCGGCAAGTGGCGGCGTACCGGGGAGGACCGCGAGTACGACGCCAAGGGCCTGCTCCTCCAGGTGGACGAGAAGGGCGACCTGGCCACCACCGACGACGACGAGTGCGTCCGCTACACCTACGCCCGCAACGACACGTCCTGGATGCTCGACTACCCCAGCCGGGTCCAGAAGGTCGCCGCCGGCTGCGGCACCGCGGTCTCCACGCTGGCCGCCGGCGAGGTGCTCTCCGACGAGAAGATCCACTACGACGGACAGGCGAACGGCCAGCCCCCGACCAAGGGCGACGTGACCGCGGTCCAGGAGGTCGTCTCGGCCGACGGACAGACGATCACCGGCAGCACCCACACCTACGACGTCTACGGCCGGGAGACCAGCGAGACCGACCCGGTCGGCACCAAGTCCGTGACCGCCTACAGCCCCGCCACCGGCGCCCCGGCGAGGGAGACCACGGAGACGAACCAGCTCGGCCACCTCGAGCGCACCCAGCTCGAACCGGCCTGGGGCGAGCCGGTCGCCGAGATCGACGCCAACAACCGCCGCGTCGACATGGAGTACGACGCGCTGGGCCGCCTGATCAAGGTCTGGCAGGCCGACCGCAGCAAGGCGGCCGGGCAGTCGCCCAGCACCGAGTACTCCTACACGGTGCGGTCCGACGGGCCCAGCGTCGTCACCACCAAGACGCTGCGCGCGGACGGCGGCTACACCGTCAGCCACGAGCTGTACGACGGCCTGATGCGCGAGCGCCAGACCCAGGAGCCGTCGCCCACCGACGACCAGACGCAGGACCCGGCGCTGCGCGACGGCCGCACGATCACCGACACCTTCTACAACTCCCAGGGCGAGGAGTACAAGCAGAACACCGGCTACTTCGCCACGGGCACGCCGTCCACCGCGCTGCTGGCGGTGGCCGACACCGCCGTGCCGAACCAGGTCGTGGCGCAGTTCGACGGCACGGGTGAGAAGAACGCCGAGATCTTCAGGGTGAAGGGCGTGGAGCAGTACCGCGTCACCGCCAAGGATGAGGGCGACCGGCTGCACATCACCCCGCCGCCGGGCGGGACGGCCACGACCCGCATCGGCGACGCGCAGGACCGGCTGATCGAGCTGCGCCAGTACAAGGGCGCGACCCCGACCGGCGAGTACGAGTCAACCAAGTACACCTACGACCACGCGGGCCGCCTGGCCACGGTGACCGACCCGGCCGGGAACGTCTGGCGGCACCACTACGACCTGCGCGGCCGGGAGATCAGGACCGAGGACCCGGACAAGGGCGTCACGACCACCACGTACAACGACGCCGACGAGGTCGTCACCACGACCGACTCGCGCGGCAAGACCCTGTGGTACGGCTACGACGCGCTGGGCCGCAAGACGCAGCTGCGCGACGGCTCGGCGACCGGCACGCTGCTGGCCGAGTGGAAGTACGACGCGCTGGCCAAGGGGCACCTCAACGCCAGCATCCGGTACGTGGACGGGCAGGCGTACACGGCCGAGATCAACGCGATCGACACCGACTACCGCACGCTCCGCCAGACCGTGACCGTCCCGGCGCGGGAGGGCAAGCTGGCCGGCTCCTACCAGCTCAACACCCGCTACACGCTCGACGACCAGGTCCAGTCGATCAGCTTCCCGGCCGGCGGCGGGCTGGCGGAGGAGCAGGTCGTCTACAGCTACGACGCGCTCAGCCAGCCGACCAAGGTCACGGGCCTGTCGGCGTACGTCACCGCCACCCGCTACTCCAAGCTCGGCGAGACCCTGCAGTACGAGCTGGGCGAGGGCGACAAGAAGACCTGGCTCACCTACACCCACGACGAGGGCACCCGCAGGCTGACCGGCATGCGGCTGGACCGGGCCGGCGCCTCGGCCAGTGACCTGGACCTCCACTACAGCTACGACGCGGCCGGCAACGTCACCAAGATCGCCGACAAGGCCGCCCAGGACACGCAGTGCTTCACGCACGACCATCTGCGCCGGTTGACCTCGGCGTGGACGGCCACGGACGACTGCGCCGCCGGCGCCCCGCAGTCCGGCAAGATCGGCGGCGTGGCCCCGTACGCGGTCAGCTACGCCTACGACGTCACCGGCAACCGGACCAAGGAGACCAAGCACGCCTTCGGCAGCGGGGGCGAGAGCGTACGCACCTTCACCTACCCCTCGGCGGGCGGCAAGCAGCCGCACGCGCTGCAGAGCGTCGGCACGGACCTGTTCGAGTACGACGCGGCGGGCAACACGACCAGGCGCAAGGTCGGCACCTCCGACCAGAGCCTGGTGTGGGACGCCGAGGGCAACCTGGAGTCGGTGACCGAGGCGGGCAAGACGACCTCGTTCGTCTACGACGCCGACGGCGACCGGCTGCTCCGCAAGACCGCCACCGACGCCACCCTCTACATCGACGACATGGAGCTGCGGCTCGACTACGCCAAGGACGCCGTCGAGCAGACCCGGTACTACACCATCGGCGGCGAGGCCATCGCGATGCGCACGCCGGACAACCAGGTCTACTTCATGGCCAACGACCACCAGGGCACCGCGCAGGCCATGGTGAACGCCGGCACCGGGGACGTGGCCGTCCGCAGGCAGACCCCGTTCGGCGAGGATCGCGGGACAGCGCCACCCTGGTGGCCGGGACAGCGCGGGTTCGTCGGCGGCACCAAGGACGCGACCACCGGGCTCGTGCACCTCGGCGCCCGCGAGTACGACCCGGCCAACGGCCGCTTCCTCTCGGTCGACCCGATCATCGACGAGAACGATCCGCAGCAGCTCAACGCCTACGCCTACGCCAACAACAGCCCCGTTACCATGAGCGACCCCGACGGTCAGCTGTTCTGGTTCGCCGTCGGCATCGCGGCTCGGATCGCGGCGCGTGCCATCGCCAGGCGGCTGGCCCAGGCCGCCGCCAGGCGGGCGGCGGCCGCGGCGGCCAGGCGGGCGGCGCTCGCCGCCGCCAGGCGCAGGGCCGCCGAGGCGGCCAGGAGGCGCGCCCTGGAGGCCGCCAGGCGCAGGGCCGCCGAGGCCGCCAGGAAGAAGGCGGCGGAAGCGGCGAGGAAGCGGGCCGCCGAAGCCGCCAGGAAGAGGGCGGCGCTGGCGGCCAGGAAGAAGGCCGCGCTGGCCAGGCAGCGGGCGGCAGCGGCCGCTGCCAGGCGGCGGGCGGCGGCGGCGCAGCGCAGGGCCGCGGCGGCCAGGCGCAGGGCCGCGGCCGCGCGCAGGGCGGTCACCAGGCGTGCGAGCAGGCCCAAGGCCACGGTCAGGCACCGGCCCGCCGTCCGCCCGACCAGCCGCAGGGCGGTCCAGCGGGAGGCCCCGGCCAAGGCTCAGCGGAACGCGCCGAGCCAGGGTCAGAGCCAGTCGCGCGGGCTGAGTGAAGCGCAGAAACGCTCGATCGACGAGCAGTTGGGCAGGGCCCGGCCCACCGGGGCGTACACGAGGAGCGCCAGGACCGAGACGGAGGGCATCGCGTGGCAGGGCACCGGCCACGGCCCGGCCTCCAAGCCGTACCAGTCCGAGCTCCCGCGTTCGAAGGGCTGGGCGCGCGTCTACCGCATCTGGGAGATCTTCAGGCCGCCGGCGGTCCCGCCGAACTGATCCGGCACTGAGGCCCGACCAGAGTTGACCGGAGCTCCCGTCCGGACGGTGCGGACCGTCCGGGCGGGAGCTCGCTCATGCCAGGCGCGAAACATCAGGCACGAAACATCAGGCACGAAACATCAGGCACGTAATTCAGGCGGTGGAATTTCAGGGGCGGAATTTCAGGCGTGGAAGTTCAGGCGTGGAAGTTCAGGCATGGAAGTTCAGGCATGGAAGTCGGCGAAGTCGAAGCCCGGCGAGACCAGGCAGCTCACCAGCACCTCCGTGTCGCCGGCCGGGCGCGCCGACTGCCACACGCCGCCCGGCACGACCGCCTGCGGGACCTGGCCGTGCTCGACGTCCGGGCCGAGGACGACCGTCTCGTCGCCGATCGTCAGATCGAGCGGCCCGCCGCGGTGCCACAGCCAGATCTCCGCCGAGGTGACCATGTGCGGCACGGACTCCTCGCCCGGGTGCAGCAGGAAGTAGATGGCGGTGGCGCTGGCGCGGGGCCCCGGATAGCCGTCCGGGGTGAACGTGACGGGCGACCGGTAGGTCTCCTTGAACCAGCCGCCCTCGGGGTGGGGAAGCAGGTCGAGGGCCTGGGCGATGGGCGGGCGTTCGACGAAGGCGACGGGGGCGCCGGTGACGTCCCTGCGCAGGAAGCGGCTGCCGTCGAGGACGAGCTGCCCGCCGAGCGGGCTGGCCAGGGCCGCCGCCTCGTCGGGAACCTCGGTGGACGGGCCGTCGGGGTAGATCCGCAACTCCACACGCAGAGTTTATGAGGATATTTCGGACAAGTACTGTCTCCGCTGATGACCTCGGCCGTTCACCTGGCGTACGATTCCTCATATTTTAATATTTTTTCACCGGCAATCAGACCCACGAATGAGGCACGACCAGGTGAAACCCGACCAGTGGCGCTCGCTGCTCGACAGCAGGGCCTCCCGGCGCCAGATGCTCATGTACGCCACAGGCGTAGCCGGACTCGCCGCGCTGGGCCAGGTGCCCGCCGGCGCGACCGACCGCACCCCCGCCCTGCCCGCGAACCCCTTCACGTTAGGCGTCTCCTCCGGCGACCCCCGCCCCGACAGCGTCGTGCTGTGGACCAGGCTCGCCACCGAGCCGCTGGCCGACGACGGGTTCGGCGGCATGCCGCGGGCCAAGGTGCCCGTCCGGTGGGAGGTCGCCGAGGACGACGGCATGCGCCGCGTCGTCCGCAGGGGCGTGGCCACCGCCACGCCCGAGCTCGCCCACGCCGTCCACGTCGAGGTGGACGGGCTGCGCCCGGGACGCGAGTACTGGTACCGCTTCACCGCCGGCGGCGAGACCAGCCGCGTCGGCCGGACGAAGACCGCCCCCGACCCCCGCTGGAACAGCGAGATCTCCTTCGCCTACGCCTCCTGCCAGCAGTGGGAGAGCGGCTTCTACACCGCCTACCGCGACATGGCCGCCCAGGACCTCGACCTCATCGGGCACCTCGGCGACTACATCTACGAGCTGGCCATCGGCGCCACGGGCGGCCAGCGCAGGACGTCCCTGTCGGCCGCGCACAACGCGCCCACCATGACGCTGTCGCAGTACCGGCTGCGCTACGCCCTGGTCAACTCCGACCCCGACCTCCAGGCCGCCCGCGCCGCCGCACCCTGGTTCTTCGCCCTCGACGACCACGACGTCGAGGACAACTGGGGCGCCGACCTGTCGCCCACCGGCGGCACCCCGGAGAACTTCCTGCGCCGCCGCGCCGCCGCCTTCCGCGCCTGCTTCGAGAACCAGCCGATGCGCCCGTCGAGCCTCCCGGCCGGGCCCGACCTGTCGATGTACCAGCGCATCCCGTACGGCAGGCTGGCCACGTTCCACGTCCTGGACGAGCGGCAGTTCCGCAGCCCCGCGAACATCGCCGCCCGGCTCGACCCGGGCCGCACCATGCTCGGCGAGCAGCAGGCCGCCTGGCTGCTGGACGGCCTCGGCCGCTCCCGCAGCACCTGGAACATCATGGCCAACCAGGTGCAGATGTTCCAGCTCGACCGGCTCACCGACCCCGGGCTGCAGCAGCTCAACCCCGACACCTGGGACGGGTACGCCGCCGAGCGCGACCGCCTCTGGGCCGGGATCACCCAGCGGAAGGTGGCCAACCCGGTCGTGATCACCGGCGACGCGCACGTCAACTGCGCCGCCGAGCTCAAGGCCGACTTCGCCGACCCCGGCTCCCCGACCGTGGGCGTCGAGTTCCTCGGCACCTCGATCACCTCCGGCGGCAACGGCTCCGACATGACCGCCGGCGGGACCGAGTGGCTGGCGGCCAACCCGCACCTGAAGTTCTTCAACAGCCAGCGCGGCTACATCCGCTGCCACGTCGCCAGGGACACCATGCGAGCCGACTACGTGGTCGTCGACAAGGTCACCACGCCCGACGGCACCGCCTCCGTCCGCAAGTCGTTCGTCGTCGAGTCCGGCCGGCCCTCCCTCCAGGACGCGTGAACCATGAGGAAATCCGTCTACGTCGCCGCCGTCCTCGCGCTCGTCCCCCTGGGCGCCGTGCCCGCGGCCGGCTCCACCACCGCGCCCAAGCTCCCCAGGACCCCCGCGGGCCAGGTGCTCGTCGTGCACGCCAACCTCCAGGACTCGGTCCGCCCGGCCGACGCCGCCGACACCACCGACCTGGAGAACTTCGCCGCCCGCCTGGCCGCCAAGGTGCCCGCCGCGCCCGACGCGCTCGTGCTCAACGAGGTGCTCGGCCCCGGCGCCCGCCGCCTGGCCTCCAGCCTCAGCAGGGCCACGGGATACCGGTACCGCGTGGAGGTGGCCGGGGAGCGCGGGGCGTTCCAGGCCGACGGCTCGGTACGCGAGACCGCGATCATCCTGAACGCCGACACCATGACCGGCTCCCGGCCCTCCGGGTACGAGCGCGTGCAGGACGAGGACCAGGCGTACGCCGGCGCGGCCAGGCGTGACGGCACGCTGCGGGTGCCGCTTCTCGCCGTCCACCCCGGCGGCGACCCGGCCACGGCCACCGCCGCGTTCACCGCGCTGGCCGCCGCCAAGTTCCCGCAGGCGCAGGTGCCCGTACTCGGTGGTGACTTCAGGGCCGCCCGCTGCGCCGTGCCGACCGTGGACCAGCCGATCGGCTGCGCGCCGCAGGCGTTCTGGGCGGACCTGACCGGGGCGAAGGCGTACAGCGACGCGCTGTTCGACAAGGCCGACGCGCAGAGCCGCAGCCACAGCGGGTACCTGTTCGCCCGCGGCCAGGTGCTCTCGGCCGGGCTCGACACCGCCTACGACGCGGACCTGCCCGACCGGGCCGCCTGCAAGCCGTCCTTCGACGCGGGCCGACCCCGCTCGGCCCCCTCGGCGTGCCGCGCCGCGTACTACGCGGACGCGCCGTTCGGCTGGGCCGTGCTCGCCGCCGGGCTGCCGGTGCAGGAGTCGGTGACGCCGAGCCGCGTCGCGCTGGACCACTGCGAGCTGGCCGTACGGCAGGCCGAGGTGGCGGCCAGGGTCGTCAACAACACCGGCGAGGCGATCTCCAGGCCGCTGGAGGTGACCGCCCAGGCCCCGCTGACCGCCACCCCGGCCACCGGCACCCTGGACGTCCCCGCCGGCCAGGCCGCCACCGCCGTCGTCAAGATCACCGCACCCCGGGACACGCCTCCCGGCGAGCACCGGATCACCGTACGGGCCGGCGACCACACCGCGGAGGTCCCGGTCACCGTCACGGAGGGCTGCACGGAGCCGCAGGTGTACGCCAGCAGCTTCCACGCCGGGTTCGGCCCCGAGCGGGCCGTCGACGGGGACATCGGCACGTTCTGGCACTCCGAGTACTCGCCGCCCACCCCGCTCCCGCAGTCGATCACCCTCAACCTGGGCGAGGTGAAGCAGGTCTCGAAGCTCGACTACCAGCCCCGCTTCGACGGCAACCTGAACGGGACGGTCCTCGACTACAAGGTGTACGTCAGCACGGACGGGCAGACGTTCAGCGAGGTCGCGACCGGCACCTGGGCGCTGGACGCCCGGCTCAAGACGGCCACGTTCGGCGCCGTCGAGGCCCGCTACGTCCGGCTCGAAGGGCACCGGGCCAGCGGTGGCTCGTACCTGTCGGCGGCGGAGGTGAGCGCGGGGTAGCCACCGTCGTCCGGGATCGTCCTGACTGCGCGCGGATTGTCGGTCCGCCTGAGTAATCTGCGGCAGGTGACTGAACGGTGGAGCCGTGATCAGGTGCTCGCCCTCGCCCCCGACGCGTCGTCCCAGAAGGCGGCGCAGGGGGTGGCGGCTGCCGGAAAGTGGTCGCTGCGCGGCACGACGGGCACGGTGCTGTACGGCGAGTGCAAGGGCAGCGGCGCCCGCCCCTACCTGGCGGCCGTCGACCTGAGCGAGCCCGCCTACCGGTGCAGCTGCCCGAGCAGGAAGTTCCCGTGCAAGCACGCGCTCGGGCTGCTGCTCCTGTGGTCCGCCGACGGGGTGCCCGCCCAGGAGGCGGCGCCGCAGTGGGTCACGGAGTGGCTGGACGGCCGCGCCGAACGCGCCGCCAAGTCAGCGGCCCGCCTGGACGCGGCCCGCACCCGCCTCGCCACCACCCCGGGCACCGCCCCCTCGGCCCGGGACGCTGGACCCTCGGCCCCGGGTGCCTCGGCTGCGGTTCCGGGCGCGGGCCCCTCCGCCCCCGGCACCGCCCCCGGCACCGTGCCCGGCACCGTGCCCGGCGCCGGTGGCCGGGTGGAGTCCGTACGGCATCAGCGGGTCGCGGCCGGGCTGGCCGAGCTGGAGCGGTGGCTGGCCGACCAGGTGCGGCAGGGCCTGGCGGGCGCCCAGGAACACGACTGGGACGGCCTGGCCAAGCGGCTCATCGACGCCCAGGCCCCCGGCGTGGCCGGCGTGGTGTCCCGGCTGGCCAGAGTCCGCGCCGAGGAGGGCTGGCCGGGCCGGCTCCTGGAGGAGTACGCCCTGGTCAACCTGCTCGCCATCGCCTACCGCCGCCGCGCCGCCCTGCCGGATCCCCTGGCGCAGACCGTCCTGATCCGCACCGGCTTCCCCATCACGAGGGAAGAGGTCCTCGCCGGCCCCCCGGTGCGCGATCACTGGGACGTGCTGGGCAGGCGCGACGAGACCCAGGACCGGCTGACCGCCCGCCGCGTCTGGCTCCGCGGCCGCCGCACCGGCCGCCCGGCCCTCATCCTGTCGTTCGCCCCGCAGGGCCAGCCCCTGGACGCCTCCCTGGTCACGGGCACCACCATCGACGCCGACCTCACCTTCTACCCGGGTGCCGCCCCCCTCCGCGCCCTCGTCGCCCTCCGCCACCCCACCACCCCACCACCGGCCGCACCGCAGGCCGTGCCACCCGAGGCGCCACCCGAGGCGCCACCCGAGGCGCCACCCGAGGCGCCACCCGAGGCGCCGCCCGGGGTGTCGCCCGGTGAGGCGCTCGACGAGGTGGCGTGGGTGCTGGGCGAGGACCCGTGGACCGAGTCGTGGCCGCTGGTGCTCACCGGCGTGGTCCCCGGCCGCACCACCCTCGGCGGCCTCCCGCTCCACCCCCGCGCCCACGACCCGTGGCGCCTGATCGCCGTCTCCGGCGGCCGCCCGCTCACCGTGGCCGCCGAATGGACACCTCAGGGCCTGCGCCCCCTGACCACCTGGGACGACGAAGGAACGGCGGTGATCCTGTGACCGGCTGGGACGAGCTGGCCTCGACGGCGCTCGTGGGCACCGACCGCAGACCGTACGGAGGCGACCTGCTCGAAGCGGCGGCCGTCGAGGTGGCGCGGCGGCGCGCGGGCGGCCGGGTGAACGAGCCGGGCGGCGTGGAGCCCGCGCCCGGCGAGGAACGCGAGGCGGTCGGCAGGCGGGCGGCCGAGCGGCTGGGCAGGCTGCTCGGCGGCGAGCACGAGAGGCTGATCCCCGAATGGCTGGCCGCGGCCGCCGCCACCGGCCGCAGGGTCCCCGCGTACGTGCTGCCCGAGCTGCTGGAGCGCGGCCGCCGCGACCGTTCGATCAGGGTGCACCTCGGCGTGCTGGCCGGGCAGCGCGGCCGCTGGCTGGCCGGGCAGAACCCGGCCTGGGCGTACCTGCTGGAGGAGCCCACGGGCGAGACGTGGGAGCTGGGCGGCGCCGCCGACCGGCGCGCCCACCTGAGCGCGCTCAGGGCGGCCGATCCCGGCCAGGCCAGGCGGCTGCTGGAGAGCACGTGGGAGCGGGAGACGCCGGACGACCGGGCGGGGTTCGTGGAGGTGCTGGCCGACGGGCTGAGCATGGCCGACGAGCCGTTCCTGGAGCAGGCGCTGGACGACCGCCGCAGGGAGGTGCGGCAGGCCGCCGCCAACCTCCTGACCCGCCTGCCCGGCTCGCGCCTGTCGCAGCGCATGGCCGGGCGGGTACGCGCCCGCGTGACGATCAGCGGCGACACGATCACCGTCGAGGCCCCGGAAGCCTGCGACAGGGACATGGAGCGCGACGGCGTGCGCCCGAAGCCGCCCCGCGGCATCGGCGAGCGCGCCTGGTGGCTGCAGCAGATCGTCTCCCGCGCCCCGCTGTCCTTCTGGGGCAGCCCGAACGTCCTGCTGGGGATGAAGATCCCCGACTGGGACGCCGAGGTGAAGGCCGCCTGGGTACGCGCCGCGGTGCTGCAGCGCGACCCCGAGTGGGCGCGGGCGATGTTCGGCTGGGACCCGATCGCCGACCTGCTCGAATGCCTGCCGCCCGAGGAGCAGCAGGAGCTGGCCGCCCGGTTCGTACGCGGCCACGACCTCGACAGCCAGTTGATCATGGTGCTGGGCGGCGTGTCGTCCCACTGGCGCGAGGGCCTGGCGACGGCCGTGCTCAGCAAGATCGTGAAGGTGAACACCACGCAGCCCTGGAACCTCGGCGAGCTGGTCAAGCTGGCGGGCGAGCACATCGACCCCGCCCTGTTCGAGCTGGCCGAGGACTACTCGCCGGCCGAGCCCGTCCAGAAGGTCGCCGCCCTGCTGCGTTTCCGCGCTGACATGTACAAGGAGCTCTCCCGATGACCGTTCTGCGCCCGCACGCGGAAGACCAGTACGCCGAGGAGCTGGCCTTCCTCGCCAAGGACGACGACCGGCCCAGGCCGCCGGGCTGGAAGCTGTCGCCGTGGGCGGTGACCACGTACGTCCTGGGCGACGGCGACCGCATCACCCCCAAGTACGTCGGCGCCCGCCGCATCGTGGAGGTGGCCGTGGCGACGCTGGCCACCGACCGCGCGCTGCTGCTGCTCGGCGTGCCCGGCACCGCGAAGACGTGGCTGTCGGAGCACCTGGCCGCCGCGATCAGCGGCGACTCGACGCTGCTCGTGCAGGGCACCGCGGGCACCGCCGAGGAGGCCGTCCGGTACGGCTGGAACTACGCCCGGCTGCTGGCCGAGGGCCCGTCGATGGAGGCGCTGACCCCGTCGCCGGTCATGCGCGCGATGGCGGAGGGCCGGGTGGCCCGGGTCGAGGAGCTCACCCGCATGCCGTCCGACGTGCAGGACGCCCTGATCACCGTGCTGTCGGAGAAGACGCTGCCGATTCCCGAGCTGAACCGCGAGGTGCAGGCGCAGCGCGGCTTCAACGTGATCGCCACGGCCAACGACCGCGACCGGGGCGTGAACGAGCTGTCCAGCGCGCTGCGCCGCCGCTTCAACACCGTCGTGCTGCCGGTCCCCGCCACCGCCGAGGAGGAGGTGGACATCGTCGCCCGCCGCGTCGCCCAGCTCGGCCGTTCCCTGGAGCTGCCGGAGACGGCGACGGGGCCGGCGGAGATCAGGCGGGTGGTGACGGTGTTCAGGGAGCTGCGCACGGGGGTCACGGAGGACGGCCGCACCAAGGTCAAGTCGCCCAGCGGCACCCTGTCCACGGCCGAGGCCATCTCGGTCCTGACCAGCGGCATCGCCCTGGCCGCCCACTTCGGCGACGGGGTGCTGCGCCCGGCGGACGTGGCCGCCGGGATCGTCGGCGCGGTGGTGCAGGAGCCGGTGTCGGACCGGGTGGTGTGGCGCGAGTACCTGGAGACCGTGGTCCGCGAGCGCTCCGACTGGCGCGACTTCTACCGCGCCTGCCGCGAGGTCTCATGAGCGGCCCCCCGACCGGCGGCGACCGGGAGAGCGGCGTCCCGGCCGGCGGAGAGCGGTTGAGCACCGCCCCGGCTGGCGGTGGCCGGGTGAGCGGCGTGTCCGTCCTCGGGGTGCGGCATCACGGGCCCGGCTCGGCGCGTGCCGTGCGGCGGGAGCTCGAACGGCTGCGCCCCGACGCGATCCTCATCGAGGGCCCGCCCGAGGCGGACGCCCTGGTCACGCTCGCGCCCGGCCTGGAGCCGCCGGTCGCGCTGCTCGCCCACGTGCCGGCCGAGCCGTCGCGGGCCGCGTTCTGGCCGTTCGCGACGTTCTCTCCCGAGTGGCAGGCGATCCTGTACGGCACGTCCGCGGGCATCCCGGTCCGCTTCTGCGACCTCCCCGCCGCCCACTCCCTGGCCGGCGACCCCGACGGCCCCGACGAGCCCGAGCCCGCGCAGGTGGACCCGATCGGCTCCCTGGCCGCCGCGGCCGGCTACGACGACCCGGAACGCTGGTGGGAGGACGTCGTCGAGCACCGGGACGGCGACACGCCGTTCGAGGTGATCGCCGAGGCCATGGCCGCCGTACGCGAGGGTCACGAGCCGGGCGGGCGGGAGGCCAGGCGGGAGGCGTACATGCGCAAGACCCTCCGCGCGGCCGTCAAGCAGGGCTTCGGCCGGATCGCGGTGATCTGCGGCGCCTGGCACGTGCCCGCGCTGACCGGCCCGATGCCGTCCGCCGCCGCGGACAACGCCGTCCTGCGCGGCCTGCCGAAGGTGAAGGCGGAGCTGACGTGGGTGCCGTGGACGTACGGGCGGCTGGCCTCCTGGAGCGGCTACGGCGCGGGGATCACCTCGCCCGGCTGGTACCACCACCTGTTCGACGCGCCCGACCGGCCCGTGGAGCGGTGGCTGGCGCAGGCGGCGGGGGTGCTCCGCGACGAGGGACTGGCGGTGTCGTCGGCGCACGTCATCGAGTCCGTACGCCTCGCGCAGAGCCTGGCCGTCCTGCGCGGCAGGCCGCTGGCCGGGCTCGGCGAGGTCACCGAGGCGGCCAGGGCCGTGCTGTGCGAGGGCGACGACCTGGCCGTGGAGCTGATCCAGCGGCGCATGGTCGTCGGCGACCGGCTCGGCCACGTCTCCGACGGCACGCCGATGGTGCCGCTGCAACGCGACCTGCGCGAGCAGCAGCGGCGGCTCAAGCTCAAGCCCGAGGCGCTCGACCGGGAGCTCGACCTCGACCTGCGCAAGCCCCTCGACCTCGACCGCAGCCACCTGCTGCACCGGCTGGCGCTGCTCGGGGTGGGCTGGGGCACGCCGGGGCAGGCGCGCGGCAAGGGCACGTTCAGGGAGACGTGGACGCTGCGGTGGCGCCCCGAGCACGACCTCGCGCTCATCGAGCACGCCGCGCTCGGCACGACCGTGGCCGGGGCGGCGGCGCAGCGGGCCGCGGACCTGGCGGCGGAGCCGTCGGCGGCGCTGGCCGATCTGACGTCGCTGGTCGAGCGGTGCCTGCTGGCGGACCTGCCGGAGGCGCTGCCGGACGTGCTGGCGGCGCTGTCGGCCAAGGCGGCGCTGGACACGGACGTCACCCGCCTGATGGCGGCGCTGCCCGCGATGGTGCGCGCCCACCGGTACGGCGACGTGCGCGGCACCTCGGCGGAGGGGCTGGCGGTGATCGTGCGGTCGATGCTGGAGCGGATCCGCGTCGGGCTGCCGGTGGCGGTGACGGGCCTGGACGACGAGGCGGCGGCGGACCTGCTCAAGCACGTGGACGCGGTGCACTCGGCCGTCGCCCTCCTGCCCGACACCACTCCAGACGGCGCTCCAGACGGGGCTTCGGACGGGGCTTCGGACGGGGCTTCGGGCGGGGCTGCGGAGGGGGCCGGGCCCCGCGGGCGGTGGCTGAGCACGTTGCGGGGCATCAGCGACCGGCAGGACCTGCACGGCCTCATCGAGGGCCGCCTGACCAGGATCCTGCTGGACTCCGGCGAGCTGGACGACGCCGGTGACCGCATGTCCAGGGCCATGTCGCGGGGCCAGGCGCCGGCCCGGGCGGCGGCCTGGGTCGAGGGCTTCCTGGCTGGTGACGGGCTGCTGCTGGTGCACGACCCGCGCCTGCTGGCCCTGGTGGACGGCTGGCTGTCCGGGCTGCCTGGCGACCAGTTCACGGACGTGCTGCCGCTGCTGCGCCGCACGTTCGGCGGGTTCGCCGCGCCGGAGCGCAGGGCGATCGGCGAGCGGCTGCGCTCGGCCGGCCGCGACGAGGGGGAAGGGGAGCAGGACGTGGACGAGCGCCGCGCCGCGGCGGCCGTCGCCACCGTCCTGTCGATCATCGGGAAGGCGAGCGGATGAGCGCGGCGGACGAGCGGATGCGGCGGTGGCGGCTGGTGCTCGGGGGCGGGCAGGCCGACGGCACCGGGTTCGGGCTGGAAGGCGTGGACGCGCGGATGGACGCCGCCCTGGCCGCCGTCTACGACCAGGGCGGCCAGGGCGGCGACGACGGCGGCGACCGCAGGCAGGGCGGCCTCGGGGCGTCGGCGCCCCGGGTGGCCAGGTGGCTGGGCGACATCCGGACGTACTTCCCGTCCACGGTCGTCCAGGTCATGCAGAAGGACGCGATCGAGAAGCTGAACCTCACCAGGCTCCTCCTGGAGCCCGAGATGCTTGAGGCGGTGGAGCCGGACGTGCACCTGGCCGGCACCCTGCTCGCGCTCAACAAGGTGATGCCCGACCAGGCCCGCGAGTCGGCCAGGGCGCTGGTGCGGCGGGTGGTGGAGGAGCTGGAGCGCAGGCTGGCGCAGAAGACCAGGGCCGCCGTGTCCGGGGCGCTGGACCGCTCGGCCAGGACGCACCGGCCCAGGCGGGTGGCCGACATCGACTGGGACCGCACGATCAGGGCGAACCTGAAGAACTACCTGCCCGACAGGAACACCGTGGTCCCGTCCCGGCTGGTGGGCTACGCGCGCAGGCAGCGGTCGGTGCAGCGGGAGGTGGTGCTGTGCGTCGACCAGAGCGGGTCGATGGCGGCCTCGGTGGTGTATTCGAGCGTGTTCGGGGCGGTCCTGGCGTCGATGCGGTCGCTCAGGACGTCGCTCGTCGTGTTCGACACGGCGGTGGTGGATCTCACCGATCAGCTGCACGACCCGGTGGAGGTGCTGTTCGGCACCCAGCTCGGCGGCGGCACCGACATCAACCGCGCCGTCGCCTACTGCCAGGGCCTCATCACCCGGCCGGCGAACTCGATCTTCATCCTGATCAGTGACCTCTACGAGGGCGGGATCAGGCAGGAGATGCTGCGCAGGGTGGCGGCGATGACACAGGCGGGGGTGCAGGTGATCGTGCTGCTCGCGCTGTCCGACGAGGGAGCGCCGTTCTACGACCACGAGAACGCCGCCGCGCTGGCGGCGATGGGCGTGCCCGCGTTCGCGTGCACGCCCGACGCCTTCCCCGGCCTGATGGCCGCCGCGATCGAGCGCCGCGACATCGCCCAGTGGGCCGAGCGGCACCAGACGACCTGACACCCGGGGTCACGCGCCGTGCGGCTGCTGCTCCGGGCGGGCGCGGCGCGGCAGCAGGTACGACAGGGCGAACGTCAGCAGCAGCAGCCCGACCTCGACCCACACGGTGACCTCCATCGACGCCCCGAACTCCCACTGATCGGCGAGCAGGCCGAAGAAGAGCGTGCCGAGCACGGCCGTGCCGAGGGCGCCGCCGAGCTGCTGCACCCCGGTCAGCGTGCCGGAGGCGGAGCCGGTCTCGTGCGGCTCGACCCCGGCCAGCACGATGTCGAAGAACGGCGCCATGGTCAGCCCCATCCCGACGCCGACCAGGGCCAGCCCCGGAGCGAGCTGCCAGGCGCCGACGTCGATCCCGGCCAGGTGGATGGTCAGGGCGAGGACCGCCGCCCCGGCCGCCATCACGACGGTGCCGATCTGCATGAGCCCGCGGCCCAGCTTCTCCTGCAGCCCGGCCATCGCCAGGGCGAAGCCGGCGACGCCGCCGACGGCCTGCGGGAGCGCGGTCAGTCCCGCCTGGAGCGGCGTGAACCCGAGGCCGGCCTGGGTGTAGAAGCTGAACACGACGCCGAAGCCGGTCATGCCGGAGAAGAAGGCCAGGCCGGCGACGAGGCCGCCGACGAAGCCCCGCTTGCGGAACAGGGAGGGCGTGACCAGCGGATCCCGGCCGGACCTGGCGCGGCGCGACTCGTACCGGCCGAAGAGGACGAACATGAGGGCGGAGGCCGCCATCGAGACGAACGTCCAGGCCGGCCAGCCCGCCTCGCGGCCCTGGATGAGTGGGAAGATCAGCAGGAACGCGGCGATCGAGACGAGTGCGACGCCTGGCAGGTCGAGCCGCGTGGCGTTGGAGAGGCGGAACTCGGGCAGGAAGCGCAGCGCGGCCAGGACGGCGGCCAGCCCGATGGGCAGGTTGATCAGGAAGATCATGCGCCAGCCGGTGCCGAAGAAGTCGGCGTCCACCAGCCAGCCCGCCAGCACGGGCCCGCCGACGGAGGAGATGGTCATGACCGGCCCGAACATGCCGAACGCCTTGCCCATCTCCTGTGGCGGGAACATCTCCCTGATCAGCCCCAGCCCCTGCGGCAGCATCACGGCCCCGAACAGGCCCTGCACCGCCCGGCCCGCGACGAGCATCTCGGGGCTGACGGCGATGCCGCACAGGAGTGAGGCGACGGTGAAGCCGGCGGCGCCGATCACGAACATGCGCTTCTTGCCGAACAGGTCGCCGAGCCGCCCGCCGGTGATCAGGCCGACGGCCATGGCCAGGGTGTAGCTCGCGCCGAGCCACTGCACGAGGCTCTCGGAGCCGCCGAGCTCCTCCTGGATCGTGGGGGCGGCGATCGCGGTGACGAGCGCGTCGAGCAGGTCCATGACCTCGGCGGCCAGGATCACGAACAGGGCGACCCAGCGCCAGCGGTAGGGCGGGGCCTCGGTGGTCGCACCGGAGGCGGTGACTGTCATCACAAGCTCCTTCAAACGGTGTTCTAGCGGACGAACGGCGTTCGTCAACGAACACTGTTTTAGTGACGAACAGCGTTCGTGTCAAGTACAGTGTTCGCATGAGCAAGGACTCCCGTGACGTGCCCGCGCCCCCGTGGCGCAAGCCGCGCCGCCCGGCGCAGGTCAAGCGGCAGCTCAACCAGGAGCTGATCGTCGAGACCGGGCTGGCCATCCTCGACGCCGAGGGCTTCGACGCGCTGAGCATGAGACGGGTGGCCCAGGAGCTCGAAACCGGCCCCGCCTCGCTGTACGCGCACGTGTCCGGCAAGGAGGAGCTGCTCGAACTCATCTACGACCGCGTGTGCGCCGAGATCCGGCTGCCGGAGCCCGACCCGTCCCGCTGGAAGGAGCAGCTGCGGGAGTACGCCCTGGAGGTGCACCGCGTGTTCGGCGAGCACGCCGACGTGGCCAGGGCCGCCCTGGCGAGCATCCCGACGGGGGAGCACTCCCTGCGTACGGGCGAGTTCACGTACGGGCTGCTGATCGAGGCGGGCATGTCGCCGAGGGAGGCGTCCCTGGCGATGGACCGGCTGACGCTCTACCTCGTCGGCGACGCCTACGAGGCGTCGGTGCACTGGGCGCGGATGCGCGCGGCCGGGATGCGGGACCCGCGGGAGTACTTCGAGGCGTTCATCAGGCAGATCACCACCTACTACCGGGCGCTGCCGCGGGAACGGTTCCCGCACCTGTACGACCACGTGGACGACCTGACCGCCGACGGCGGTGAAGCCCGCTTCGAGTACGGGCTGGAGCTGCTGCTCGACGGCATCGAGGCCCGCATGCCCAGGACCTGACGCGCCCGGCCTTAGGGCGAATTGCCTAGGCCCTGCGCCCGATGTGCCGACCAGGGCCTTCACCATAGTTTGCCGGTATGACAACGACTGTTGAAAGCCCTGTGGGGACCCCGGCGGGCGTGCTCTCGCCGCAGTACCGCGCGCTCAGCATCGGGCTGGTCGCGCTGGTCACGTTGCAGGCCTTCGAGGCCATGGCGGTGGCCACGGCCATGCCCGTGGTGGCCCGCGAGCTCGACGGCATGTCCCTGTACAACCTGGCCTTCAGCGCCACCCTCGCGGCCAGCGTGATCGCGACGGTGCTGGGCGGACGGTGGAGCGACGTGCGGGGGCCGCTGCGGCCCATCGGCGCCGGCGTGGTGACGTTCGTGGCGGGGCTGCTGCTGGCCGGGCTCGCGCCGACGATGGAGCTGTTCGTCGCGGGCCGGTTCGTGCAGGGGCTCGGGACCGGATTGACGCAGGTGGCGCTGTACGTGCTGGTGGCCAGGGCGTACCCGCCTGAGATGCATCCCCGGGTGTTCGCCGCGTTCTCGGCGGCCTGGGTGGTGCCCTCCATGATCGGCCCGGCCATCGCCGGGTTCATCGCGGAGAGCCTGGACTGGCGGTGGATCTTCCTCGGTGTCACGGTGATCGTCGTCCCGTCGGCGCTGCTGCTCTGGCGCGGGATGTCCGGCAGGGCCGTGCACGAGGCCGTCGCCGCACCCGCCCCCGGCCTCGGCCGCAAGCTCGTCTACGCCACCCTGACCGCCGTCGCCGCCGCCCTCATCCAGTACGGCAGCGCGCTCAAGCTCGCCGGCCTGCCCCTGCTCGCCGCCGGCATCGTCCTGCTGGCCGTGTCGCTGCCCAAGCTGCTGCTGCCGGGCTCGCTGCGGGCCGCCCGCGGCCTGCCGACCGGGCCGCTGCTGCGCGGGCTGGCGTTCGGCTCGTACACGGCGGCCGAGGTGCTCATCCCCCTCATGCTCAAGTACGAGCGCGGCCTGAGCGTCACCGCGGCCGGCATCGTGCTCACCATCGGAGCCCTCGGCTGGTCCACCGGCTCCTGGCTCAAGGGCCGCGGCCTGATCGGCAACATGGCCGCCCTGCGCGGCGGCGCGTTGCTGATCGCGGCCGGCATCTCGCTGGTGACGCTCGTCCTCATCGACCCGCTGCCGCTCGTTCTCGCGCACGTGGGCATGGCCGCCGTCGGCCTCGGCATCGGCGTGCTGCACCCGACCGTGTCGGTGCTGGTACTGGAGATGTCGAAGGAGGGCGAGGAGGGCAACAACAGCGCGGCCGTGGGCGTGGGCGAGTCGGTGTTCACCGTGGTGGCCGTGGCGGTCAGCGGCGCCCTGTTCACCGCCGCCGCGCAGAACTACGCGGTCGGTCTCGTCTTCACCATCGGGCTCGCGCTTCTCGGCGCCGTGCTGGCCCCACGTTTCGTTCACCCCCGGGCAGCGGGCACTATGGAGGGAACCGCGTCATAAGGGGGGTACATGCCGCGAGTGCGGGAGCTCGAGGTCTTCCGGCTGGTCCTGCCGTACGGCAGGCGCACGGAGACCCTGCTCGTGAAGCTCACCGACCACGGGGGCATGACCGGATGGGGCGAGGCGACCGCCCCTGCGGCGAAGACCTGGTCGAGGCTGGAGGAGTCGCTGGCGGCGCTGCTGGTCGGGGTCGACTGGGAACATCCGGACACGGTGGCCGGCGGCGACTCCGCCGTGGACATGGCGTGCTGGGACCTGTGGACCAGGATGCGCGGGGTGCCGCTCGCCGAGGCGATCGGCGGCACCCGCACCTCGCTCATGGCCACCGTCCGGCTGGCGCCCGACCCGTCCGTCGAGAGCCTGGTGTCCCGGGTCAACCAGCAGGTCTGCGCCGGGTACGGGCACGTCACGCTGGACGTCAGGCCCGGCTGGGACGTCGAGCCCGTACGCGCCGTGCGGCAGGCGTACCCCGCGCTGACCCTGGCGGTCGACTGCGGCAACGCCTACACCGACCTCGGCCAGCTCGTCGCGCTCGACTCCTACGGCCTGGAGGTCATCGAGCGGCCCTTCGCCACCTCCGACGTGCACGCCCACGCCTCGCTCCAGGACGAGGTGACCGCCTCGGTGGCGGTCGAGGCGGCCTCGCCGGCCGAGCTGGACGACTACCTGACGCTCCGGGCGGCCCGGGTCCTGCTGCTGCGGCCGGCGGCGTTCTCCTCGCTGTCGGAGGTCAGGCGCGCCCACGACAAGGCCGCGGCGGCGGGCTGGGACATCCAGTGCACCGGCGGCCAGGGCGCGGGCCTGGCCAGGGCGGCCACCGTGGCGGTGGCCAGCCTGCCGGGCTGCACGCTGCCGTGCGACGTCACGCAGCCGCCCCGCCAGAACCAGATCGTCACCCCGATCGTCGGCGCGAACGCGGGGGTCATCGCGGTGCCGCTGACCCAGTCGGGGCTCGGGCACGACATCGACGAGGCGCGGGTGCGGCGCCTGGCCAAGGAGTCGTTTCGCGCGTGACGCCGGGGCGTGAGCCCGGCGGAGATCACAGCTTGATCTGACGGCGTCCGGAGCGTGAGCCCGGTGGCGTCAGAGTGTGAGCTGGTGGTGCCAGTTGATGCCGCCGAGGATGTCGGAGAGCCGGTAGAAGTGCTGGCCCGCCTTCATGAGCGCGTGACGGACGCTCTGCGTGCTGCGGATCAGCCCGGGAGGCTGGGGGGAGTCCGCGGGGGCGAGCGGTACGAGCGGTACGAGCGCGGTGGCCAGGGCGGCGGTGGCGAGCAGCAGATGGGCGCGGCGGCGCATGTCGGACCTCCTGGGTGACGAGTTTCGCCCAGGAGACCACGGGCCGCAGGGGTCCGGCCGGATCCGCCACAGCGGCGAGGCAGGTTCTTTACGCTCCCGCGCTCATTCCGGGATCCCCGCCGAGCCGGGCCTCCAGGAGACGCACGATCTCGGCATGCCCGGTGCCCAGGTGGATCTCCGACCGGAGCCGCCCCTCCGCGTCGCGGACCTCGGCCACCACGCGCACCCCGCCCCCTTCGGCCTCCTCGCGCCGCACGCCGATCCGCGCGCCCGGCGGCGCGTACTGCCCGGCCCGCGCGCGTACCTCGGCCTCGATGTCGTGGCCGGCGTGGCGCCTGGCGAGGTCGAGGTGGTGTGCCGCCGGGGTGGCACCGTGGTCGAGCAGCGCTCTGACCATGGCCGTCGCGCCGCGTTCCGCCGCACGGGAGAGCGGGGTGTTGCCGGCGGAATCGCGCAGGTCGGGGCCGGCGCCCCGGGCGAGCAGGGCCCGTGCGACGGCCAGCCGGTCGTTGGCCGCCGCCCAGTGCAGGGCCGTCATGGCGCCCGGGTCCTCCCGCCGGTCGGGGTCGGCACCGGCGTCGAGCAGCGCGTTGACGGCGCCGAGGTGCCCCCAGCAGGCGGCCGCGCACAGCGGCAGGCCCTCGCTCTCGTCCCCGGTCTCCCGGTCAGGGTCGGCACCGGCCTCCAGCAACATCCGCACGATGCCGGCGTGCCCCTGCACGGCCGCCTGGTAGAGCGCCCCGGCCATGTCCGTTGCGGCCGTGTCCGTTGCGGCCGTGTCCGGCCCGCCTGCATCCGGCCCGCCTGCATCCGGCCCGCCTGCATCCGGCCCGCCGGCGGCCTCCAGGAGTCGCCTGACCTCCCCGGCTTGGCCGGTCATCGCCGCCGACCGCAGCTCGTCATCGCTCATCAACCCCAGTCTGTACGCCCCTCCGCGCCACCATCCACCGGTTTTCCCACGTCATATCGAAGTTCCGCGAAATGTCGGCCTATACTCGTACCGATGGCTCAGGACGACACCTCCGCGCACCTCGTCGAGGTCTTCAAGGCGCTCGCCAACCCCGTGCGCCTCCAGGTGCTCCAATGGCTGCGCGACCCCGAGGCGCACTTCCCGGTGGAGACCGGCATCGCCGACCCGCACGAGGTGGGCGTCTGCGTGAGCCACATCCAGGCCAAGCTCGGCCTCGCCCAGTCCACCGTCTCCGCCTACATGGCCTCGCTGGAGCGCGCCGGCCTGGTGCGCTCCACCCGCGTGGGCAAGTGGACGCACTACCAGCGCGACGAGGAACGCATCTCGCGCCTCGTGGACGTGCTCGGCCGCTCGCTCTGAGAACCCGGTCATCGGCCTCCGTCTCCAGCGTGTACTCTCATATCGAGAATATGCGATATGTCGATGGGGAGAGTCATGGGCACGATCGAAGGCATGGACCTGGGGCGGTTCGGGGTCTGGACGTTCGACTTCGACGGCCTGCCGGCGAGCGCGATGCGCGAGTCCGTGCGGGAGCTGGAAGAGCTGGGCTGGCAGGCGATCTGGGTGCCGGAGCTGCAGGGGCGCGAGGCCATGACGCACGCGGGGTTCCTGCTGTCCTGCACCGAGCGGATCAACGTCGTCAACGGCATCGCGCAGATCTGGTCCCGCGAGCCCCGGTGGACGCAGAGCGCGGCCACCCTCCTGGCCGACGCCTACCCCGGCCGTCACCTGCTCGGCCTGGGCTTCGGCGGCGACAGGCGGCCGGGGGTCAAGCCGTTGCAGGCGATGGCCGACTACCTGGACGCCATGGACGCGGCGGCGGACGCCGTTCCCGCGCCGCGGGGGCGGATGCGGCGGCTGCTGGCGGCGTACGGGCCGAAGATGCTGGAGCTGGCCCGCGACCGGGCCGACGGCGCGCACACCTACCACGTGACCGTGCGGCACACGGCGCAGGCGCGGCGGACGCTGGGGGAGGGGCCGTTCCTCGGCGTCGAGCAGGCGGTGCTGTTCGAGAGCGACCCCGGCAGGGCACGCGAGCTCGCCCGCGAGCACCTGCGCCCCTACTTCACCACGCCGTACAACATCGCCAAGTTCCTGCGCCTCGGCTACACCGAGGCGGACCTCGACGGCGGCCGCGGCAGCGACCGGCTGGTCGACGACCTCGTGGTCTGGGGCGACCTCGACACGATCGCCCGCAAGCTGCACGACCACCTCGACGCGGGCGCGGACCACGTCGGGATCCAGGTGCTGGAGCCGGGCGGGTCCGCCATGCCGCACTGGCGCCGGCTCGCCGGAGCACTTCTGTGATCTACAACGTAAAGGACCTCAGCCCTTGGCGGACGTCATCCCGCACCCTTCGGTGAGCCCCTTGGTGGGGTCGTCGCCGGTCTCCCTCCCGGGCCGCTTGGTCTTCTTCGGCGAAGGCGAAGGCGAAGGCGAGGACGGGGACGAGGCCGGTGACGAGGGCGTGGCCGTGGCGGGGGAGGAGGACGACGGGCTGGCGGAGGCCGCGACGGCCGCCTTGGTACGGGTGGAGTCGCGGACCGCCTTCGCCGCGATGTCGCGGATCTTCTCCCAGTCGGGGTAGCCGGTGTTGATCAGCGGCGGCACGAACTGCACGCTCGTGACCTCGGCGTCCTTGACCTTCAGCGCCAGCGGCACGAGGTGCTCCAGCCACGTCCGGGGGATGTCGGTCCTGATCAGTTCCTTGGTGGCCCGGGCGATCTGGTTGAACCTGGTGAGCACGGTCGCCGGGTCGGCCTGGTCGAGGATGGCGCCGAGCACGCAGCGCTGGCGGCTCATGCGGGTGTAGTCGTCGCTGTAGGTGCGCGAGCGGGCGTACCACATGGCGTCGGCGCCCTTGAGCTTGCGGGTGCCGGCCTTGACCAGGCCCTCGTTGTACTTGCCGAAGACGACGTCCCGCTCGACGGTGATGGTGACGCCGCCGATGGCGTCGATGATGCGGGCGAAGCCCCACATGTTGACCAGGGCGTACCAGTCGACCTTGAGGCCGAGGGTGTAGCCGATGGTGTCCATGAGGACCTTGGGGCCCTGGTGCTGCTTGCCGCCGAAGATCTCGGGGTGGGCGTCGGCGTACTCCCAGACGCTGTTGAGCAGGTCGCTGGCGCCGCCGTTGGCGTCCTTGGGCAGGTCGAAGCCGTTGGGGAAGCGGCGGGCCATCGGGGTGCCCGGGCGGAAGCGCACGTCCTCGAGGTTGCGGGGGAGGCTGAACAGGACGGTGTTGCCGGTCTTCACGTCGATGCTGGCGAGGTTCATGCTGTCGGTGCGGACGCCGGTCCTGTTGTCGTCGGCGTCGCCGCCGAGCAGCAGGATGTTGACGCGGTCGCGGCCGGCCCAGGGGTCCTCGGGCTTGGGCTCGGGGGCCGGGGGCTCGCCCTCGTTCTCGGGGGCGTTGAAGATGTTGTCGATGGCCTCGCGCGAGGTCTGGGCGAACTGGGCGGTGTAGCCGAAGGGGATCACGACCACGACGGCGAGCAGCCCGGCGACGGTGCCGGTGAGGATCTGCCCCGACTGTGCCAGCCGGCCGGGCTGCAGCACCACGAACGAGTGCACGATCAGGGCGAACCAGGCCAGCCCGAGGGCGATCGAGCCGAACACGATGGCGGCGAGGGAGGAGTCCCTGGTGGCCGAGCCGGCGAGGTCGCCGAGGTCGTTGGTGAGGACGAACGCGAGCAGGGCGAGCAAGAGGACGGCGTAGAGGGAGATGAGGACGAGGCCTGTCCTGCGGCGGCCGGCACGCAGATGAGCGGCCCCGGGTGCGAGTGCCGCCAGCACCAGCCACCCGAGGACCGCTCCGGCGCTCAGTGGTTCCTTAGCCTGCCGCACGCCTTCCCCGTTTCCCCGCGATTTCCACCATAGGCGCAAAGTCCGCAACCTGCGGTGAACCGCATGGGCGCGGTCGCCTCAGGCTCCCATAGAGGCGGCAGCCTATGCATCAGATACGAAATATGTCTTTATCAGAGGGTGAACATCAGTAACCGAATAAGATTCGGGGCATGGCCTTCACGGAGATCGAGTACGGGGTGACCGATCGCATCGCCACCGTCACATTGAAGCGTCCCGAGCGGCTCAACGCGTTCACCTTTACGATGCGCGGGGAGTTGATCGAGGCTTTCGACCTCGCCGACGCCGATGACGACGTGCGCGCGGTGGTGGTGACCGGGGCGGGCAGGGCGTTCTGCGCCGGGGCCGACCTCGGCGGAGGGGGCGACACGTTCGGGCACCGTCAGAAGGGCGAGACGGTGGACGGGGCGCCGCGCGACGGCGGCGGCACGGTGGCGCTGCGGATCGCCCGCTCGCTCAAGCCCGTCATCGGCGCCGTCAACGGGCCGGCCGTGGGGGTGGGGGTCACGATGACGCTGCCGATGGACGTGCGGCTGGCGTCGGAGACGGCGCGGTTCGGGTTCGTGTTCGCGCGGCGGGGGATCGTCACCGAGGCGGCGTCGAGCTGGTTCCTGCCCAGGATCGTGGGCATCGCGCAGGCCATGGAGTGGGCGGCGACGGGCCGGGTCTTCCCCGCGTCGGAGGCGCTGGAGGGGCGGCTGGTCTCGCGCGTCTACCCGCAGGACGAGCTGCTGCCGGCGGCGTACGCGCTGGCCCGCGAGATCGCCGACAACACCTCGGGTGTCTCCGTGGCGGCCATCCGGCGGTTGATGTGGTCGGGGCTGTCGGCGGCCTCGCCCTGGGAGGCGCACGCGGCCGACTCCCGCCTCATGGCCGAGCTGGGCGGCGGAGCCGACGCGGTGGAGGGGGTGACGGCCTTCCTCGAGAAGCGGCAGGCGGACTTCCCGATGAAGGTGAGCCAGGATCTGCCGCCCGGTGTGCCGTCGTGGCCGGACGATCCCTATGGTGTCTAGCATGTACGACATCACCGTGCTGCCCATGCCCGACGACTTCGAGGGCCAGGTCGTGGCGACGCTGGTGAGCAGGAGGGCCGAGGCGGGCTCCCGTCGTGCGGTGCTCTACCTGCACGGATTCACCGACTACTTCTTCCAGGACCACCTGGCCGAGCACTACGTGCAGCGCGGCATCGACTTCTACGCCCTCGACCTGCGCAAGTACGGCCGGTCGTTGCTGCCGCACCAGACCAGGGGCCTGATCAGGAGCGTCACCGACTACTTCCCCGAGATCGACGAGGCCGTGCGGATCATCCGCCGCGACCACGACGAGGTGACGATCAACGCCCATTCCACGGGCGGGCTGATCGCGCCGCTGTGGGCCGACCGGGTGCGCGGCCGGGGCCTGGTGCAGGGGCTGGTGCTCAACAGCCCGTTCTTCGACCTCAACGTGCCCGCGCCGCTGCGGCTGGCGGCCGACCTGCTCAGGACGCCGCTGTCGTACAGCCGCCGGGTACTGCCGCTGGGCTCCAGCACCGTCTACGGGCGGACGCTGCACCGCGACGAGCAGGGCGAGTGGAACTACGACCTGGAGCTGAAGCCGCTGGGCGGCTTCTCCGTGCACGCCATGTGGCTGGCCGCGATCCGGCGGGCGCAGCGGCGGCTGCACCAGGGCCTGTCGGTGGACGTGCCGGTGCTGGTACTGGCCTCCTCGACCGGGCTGCGGGTACGCGACTTCGTGCCGGAGGCGCGCTCGGCCGACATCGTGCTCGACCCTCGGCACATCGCCCGCTGGTCCACCTCGCTGGGGCCGCACGTGACGTGCGTGCGGATCCCGGACGGGCTGCACGACCTGGTGCTGTCGGCCGAGCCCGCCCGCAAGCAGGTCTTCGCCGAGCTGGACCGCTGGATGGCCGCCTACCTCGGGTGACCGGCTACCTCGGGTGACCGGCTTCACCAGGGGAACGAGAACAGGCCGTAGTAGGCGGCGGCGACCAGCAGCAGGCCGGTGCCGCCGAGGACGCCGCCGACGGCCACGTGCTGCCACCGGCTCGGCTGCAGCCCTTCGCGCAGCGCCGAGACGTACGCGGCCACCGCCGTGACCTCCTGGATCAGCATCAGCACGGCGAGCAGCCGCACAACCAGCCAGCCGGCCAGCACGGCCGGCCACGCGCCCGCCTGGTTGACCGAGAACAGCACCAGCAGCGTGATGAACGCCACCACCGAGGCCAGCAGGCCGAGCCCGGTCCAGGCCATCCGGCTGAGCCTGCGCCTGATCGGCGGCCACAGCCTGGCGTTGGTCTCGACGGGGGTCTGGTTGCGGTGGCGCAGGCGTACGACGACGGCGGCGACCGGGCCGGCCACGTAGCCGACGGCGGCCAGGCAGATGGTCAGGCCGAGCATCGTGCCGCCGGCGTACCAGGGGGCGGCGGGCACGTCGCTGGCCTCGAACCGCTGGACGGGGGTGGCGCCGGCCATGTGCACGGCGGGTCTGGCGGTGCCGGGCAGGCCCTCGATCCAGTTGGCGAGGGTCTCCAGGTATCCCTTGGTGAAGGGGCCGCCCTTGACGCGCATGGCGTGGTCGCCGTTGGCCATGAAGCGGATCGTGTAGTCGTCGTTGCCCGCCTTGTGCATCGCGGTGATGAGCGCCTTGGTGGACTCGACGAAGGGGATCGAGGGGTCGGTGGTGCCGTAGAAGGCCAGGACCGGCTGCTTGACCTGGCTTAACGCGGGCATCGCGTCGTAGCGCAGGAAGTCGAAGCCGACGCCGCCCATCGCCCTGGTCAGCAGGTCGCGGGCGCCGATGGGGGCGCGCAGCCGCAGGAGCTGCTCGTTGAGCGCCCAGGCGACCTGGCGCAGCGGGGAGACGTTCGGCGAGGACACCAGCACCATGAACCCGACCGACGAGCTCTTGGCCGCCGCGATCGGCGCCACCCAGCCGCCTTCCGAGACGGCCCAGATGCCGACGCGCGCCGGGTCGACCTCGGGACGGGTGCGCAGGTACTCCACCATGCGCAGCGCGTCGTCGGCGAGCAGCCCGAAGTCGCGGTCGCGGAAGTTGTAGCCGATCGTGCGCTTGTCGAACGCGATCGTCGCCACGCCCGCCCTGGCCAGGAACTCCGCCTGCGGCGTGAACTCCGTGCGCGAGCCGTTGCCCGAGCCCGACACGAACACCATCGCCGGATGCCGCCCAGGCGTGAGCGGCACCCGGAGCGTGCCCTCCAGGCGCTGGGCCTCCGCCGGGATCGAGATCTCCTCGCTGCGGACGGGATCGACGGCCACCACAGGCTTCTGCTCGCCGGCGGGCTGCGCCGGGATCGCCTGGAAGGCTGGTTCGACCTTGAGCGGCGGTGGGTCGAACGCGGGTGGCAGTACGTATCCGACCGAAGCGAGAGCCACCAGCACCAGACCGGCGGCGACGCTCAAGGTGCCACGGCCAGTGCGCATTGGCCTCCCCATGTGCGTTGGTTTGCCCGCTGATCTTCCAGCCTACTCCCAGCGTGTGGGACTGGAGATACCTCATTTGTCGGTGAGACCTGTTAGCTTCCTGCGACATGCGGATCCTGCACACCTCCGACTGGCACCTCGGGCGTTCCTTTCACCGGGAGAGCCTGCTCGCGGCGCAGGCGGCGTTCGTCGACCACCTGGTGGAGACGGTGCGGGCCGAGCGGGTCGACGTGGTGGCGGTGGCCGGCGACGTCTACGACAGGGCGCTGCCGCCGGTCGACGCGGTGGCGCTGCTCGACGAGGCGCTCGGGCGGCTGCGCGGGGCAGGGGCGCGGGTGGTGCTGATCAGCGGCAACCACGACTCGGCGCTGCGGCTGCGGTTCGGCTCGGCGCTGTTCGAGGCGGCGGGGGTGCACGTGCGTACCTCGCCGGACCAGTCGTGGGAGCCGGTGGTGGTCGACGGCGTCGCCTTCTACGGCATCCCGTACCTGGAGCCCGAGCTGGTGCGGGCTGCGTGGGAGCTGCCCGATCGCGGCCACACGGCGGCGATCACGCACGCGATGACGCGCATCAGGGCCGATGCCGTACGCCACCGGGCGTCGGTGGTGCTGTCCCACTGCTTCGTGACGGGCGGGCAGGCCAGCGACAGCGAGCGTGACATCAGCGTGGGCGGGGTGGCGCACGTGCCGCTGCGGGCGTTCGACGGGGTCGACTACGTGGCGCTTGGCCACCTGCACGGGCGGCAGCGCATGTCGGAGACTGTGCGCTACTCCGGCTCGCCGCTGGCGTACTCCTTCTCCGAGGTGGGGCAGCTCAAGGGGTCGTGGCTGGTGACGCTGGGGGAGGGCGCCGAGTTCGTGCCCGCTCCGGTGCCGCGCCCGGTCGGCCGGCTGCGCGGGGAGCTGGAGGAGCTGCTGGCGCTGCCCGCGTACGCGGCCTACGAGGATCACTGGCTGCAGGTCGTGCTCACCGACGCCGTCCGCCCGAAATCCGCCATGGACCGGCTCCGTGCCCGGTTCCCGCACACGCTCGCCCTCTCCTTCGACCCGGTGGGCGCCGCACCCGCCGCCCAGCCCGTACGTCTCAGCGGGCGGCCGGAGGCGGAGGTGGCGCTCGACTTCGTTCGGGAGGTGCGCGGCGAGCCTGCCGCACCCGAGGAGGAAGAGCTGCTAAGACAGGCCATCGAGGCGTCCAGGGTGAAGGAGACGATGGCGTAGATGCGGCCGCACAGGCTCACGCTCACGGCGTTCGGGTCGTTCCCGGGCACCGAGACGGTCGATTTCGACGCCCTGTCGGCGGCCGGGCTCTTCCTCGTCCACGGGCCCACCGGGGCGGGCAAGACCACGATCCTCGACGCGCTGTGCTTCGCCCTGTACGGCCAGGTGCCCGGGCAGCGCAACAGCGCCCGCAGCCTGCGCTGCGACCACGCCCCGCCGTCGGTGGGGCCGTCGGTCACGCTGGAGGTGACGATCCGGGGGCGCTTACTGCGCATCCAGCGTTCCCCGGCCTGGCTGCGGCCCAAGCTGCGGGGGTCCGGGGTCACGGAGGAGAAGTCCAAGGTCGTGCTGTCGGAGTGGCAGGGGGGTGACTGGCATGGGCTGACGACGCGGCTGGACGAGGCCGGGGATCTGGTGGGCGGGCTGCTCGGGATGAACGCCGATCAGTTCTGCCAGGTGGCGATGTTGCCGCAGGGGGATTTCGCGCGGTTCCTGCGGGCCGATGGGGATGAGCGGTCGAAGCTGCTGGAGCGGCTGTTCACCGTCAAGATCTTCACGTCGGCGGAGTCGTGGCTGGCCGAGCATCGCAAGCTTGCCTGGCGGGAGGCGCAGGAGTTGCGGCAGGAGGTGGACTTCGCCGTCAAGCGGGTGGAGGAAGCCGCGGGCGACGACCTCGCCGCCGCACTGACCGCCGCGCCCGCTGAGGCTGTGCCCGCATCGGCCGGGCTGGCCGCGTCCGGGCCGGCTGCGTCCGGGCCGGCCGCGTCGGCGTCCAAGGTGCCTGCGCCCGCCACGCCGGCCGGTCCGAGGGCTGACCACTTGGCGCCGCCGGCTCTCTTCGACCTGCCTGCTCCGGTGCAGCCGAGCCCGTCCGTGGGCGGCTCGTCGGAGGAGGGTGGCGGGACGGGGGACGAGGTTCCGACGCCGGAGAGCGATCCCGTGCGGTGGGCGGGCGCCCTGCTGGACGCCGCGCGGGCCGTCGTGCGGCGCGCCGAGGAGGAGCACGCCGCCGCCGGTCAGGAGCTGCGGGCGGCCCGGACGCGCTTCGAGCGGGCCGCCGCGCTGGCCGAGCGCCAGCGCCGCCACGCCGAGGCGCTCACCCTGCGCCGCACCCTCGACGAGCGCGCCGACGAGCGGGCCGACCTGCAGGCGATCCTCGACGACGCCGCCAGGGCGGACCGCGTGATCCCGCTCATCACGGCCGCCCGCCAGCGCGCGGAGGCTGCCACCAAGGCCCGCACGCTGGCCGCCGACGCCCTCGCCCGCGCCCGCCCCCTCCTCTCCACCCCCGGCCCGGCCCGCGACCAGAACGTCACGGTGCCGCCCGCTCACATCCCGGGCCAGGATTTCGCGGCGTCGCCCGCCCACGGCTCAGGCTCAGCGGAGGAGCGGGACACGGGCCGGTCCTCCGCGTACCTGAGCGGGGAGCCGTCCGTGGCCGAGCTGGCCGGGTTGGAACGGCGGCGGCAGGACGAGATCGCGCGCCTGTCCGAGCTGCTCACCGAGGAGGCCAGGCTGTCGGTGGTGCGGCGCGACCTGCTGCGCGTCGAGCAGGAGCTGGCCGAGCTGGTACGCGCCGACGAGGCCGTGGCCGCCCGGCTGGCCGTGCTGCCCGGGCTGATCGAGCAGGCCGAGGCCAGGCTCGCCGAGGCGCGGGTGGACGCCGCCAGGATCCCGGCCGCGCGGGCCGTACGCGACGCCGCCGCCCACCTGATCGAGATAGACGGCGAGCTGGCCAGGCTGGCGGTGGAGCTGGACACGCTGGCACAGCGCGAGGCCGAGGTGGCCGCCGCCGACGCCGAGCTCCCCGGACGGCTCGCCGACGCGAGCGCCGCCCTGGCCGAGGTACGCGCGGAGGCGGCGGCCATCCCCGCCGCGTCCGCCGGCCTCGACGCCGCCAGGGCCGCGCTGGAGGCCGCCCACCGGCGGGAGGCGCTGGCGGCGGAGCTGGAGGCGGCCGTGGCCGCGCACCAGGTGCTCGTGGACCAGGCACAGGCGTCCCGCGAACGCTGGCTCGACCTGCGGCAGGCCCGCATCGACGGCATGGCGGCCGAGCTGGCGCGCGACCTGTCCGACGGGCGGCCCTGCGCGGTCTGCGGCTCCGAGCACCACCCCGCCCCGGCCGCCCCGGCCGCGAGTGCTCCCTCGGCCGACGACGAGCAGGAGGCCGAGAGCGCCCACGAGGCCGCCCTGGCCGAGCGCGAGGCCGCCGAGCGGGCGCTCGCGTCGCTGGAGTCCCGGCACGCCGACGCGGTCGAGGCCACCGGCGGGCTGGACGTGGCGGAGGCAGGGGGTCAGGTGGCGCTGGCCGAGCAGGAGGTGTCCCGCCTCCAGGCGGTGGCCGACCGCGAGCCCGCCCTGGCGGCCGCGCTCGAACGCGTCGAGGACGAGCGCGAACGGGTCCGCGACCAGTCCAGGGAGATCGCCGAGGCCCTCGCCGCCCACCGCGCCCACCACCGCCACCTGGAGTCCGAACGCGCCCGCGTCCACACCCAGCTCGCCCAGGCGTCGGCATCCGTAGCTCCGGCAGGCCCACCCGGCGCCCTCACGACTCCGGCCGACGGTCCGGCGGGCACGCCCGGCGCGTCCGCGGGGAGCACGGCTGAGGCGGTTCCGGAGGCCGGCGCGGAAACCGGCGCGGAAACCGGCGCGGAGGTCGGCGGGGAGGTCGGCGGGGTGGGCCGAGGGCCTGGCGCAGAGGCCGAGGGGCCGAGCGCAGGTGCTGGGCCGCACGCAGGTGCGGGTGCGGAGGCTGCCGGGGTGGATGGGCGGCGGGTGCTGGCTGAGGCGGAGCGGGAGTTGCGGAGGCTGGAGGCGTCGGCGGGCCGGGAGCGGGTGCTGGCCGAGGAGGCCGCCGGGCTGCGGCGCGAGCGGGAGGAGCTGGAGGAGCGGGGCCGCAGGGTCGCCGGGAGGCTGGCGGCCGGCCGTACCAGGCATGAGGAGCTGAGCGGCGACGCCGGGCGGCTGAGCGCGAGGCTGGATGCGGCGCGCGGCGGCGACGACACCCTGACCGCCCGCCTGTCGAGGTTGCACGACGAGGCGGAGCTGCTGCGCGAGGCGCTGGAGGCGACGCAGGCGGCGGTGGCGGCCAGGGAGGAGCTGGAGCGGGCCAGGCAGGCGGCCGAGGAGGCGGCGGACGAGGCCGGGTTCGGGGACGTGCGGGAGGCGGAGGCCGCGTACCGGAGCGTGGCCGAGCGGGAGAGCAAGGCGGAGCTGCTGCGCAGGCTGGACGACCAGCATGCCGCTGTGACCGGCGTGCTGGCCGACCCCGAGCTGGTGGCCGCCGCGGCGGAGCCGGCGCCTGACCTGGAGGAGATCGGGGCCGAGCGGGACGGGCTGGAGCAGGCGTACACGAGGCTGGCCAGCGCGCGCGACCGGGCGCAGGCGCGGGCGCGGCGGCTGGAGGAGCTGTGCGGCGAGCTGTCGGGCCGCATCGAGCGCTGGCGTCCCGCGGCCGACAGGCACCGGCTGGCCGAGCGGATGGCGGCGCTGGCGAGCGGCACGTCCAGCGACAACCAGTGGAGCATGAGCCTGTCGTCGTTCGTGCTGGGCGAGCGGCTGCGCCAGGTGGTGGCGGCGGCGAACGAGCGGCTGGACCACATGTCGGGCGGCCGTTACCTGCTGCGGCACGACCTGCGCAAGACGGCGGGCTCGCGGGCCCGCGCGGGCGGCGGGCTCGGGCTGAGGGTGGCCGACGGATGGACGGGCGTCGACCGGGATCCGGCCACGCTGTCCGGCGGCGAGAGCTTCATCACCTCGCTGGCCCTGGCGCTGGGCCTGGCCGACGTCGTCACGGCGGAGGCGGGCGGCGCGGAGCTGGGCACGCTGTTCGTGGACGAGGGGTTCGGCACGCTCGACGAGGACACGCTCGACGGCGTGCTCGACATCCTCGACGGGCTGCGCGACGGCGGCCGGGCCGTGGGCATCGTCAGCCACGTGGCCGAGCTGCGGTCGAGGGTCACGGCGCAGCTCAAGGTGACCAAGACGCGGACGGGCTCCACGCTCAAGGCCGTGGGAGTCTGACAGGCAGCACTACCGGATCCATCCCCTAAGGAGCCATCGATGCGTGTCGTCGTCACCGGAGCCCACGGCAAGGTCGGCAGGGCGGCCGTCAGCGCCCTGCTCGCGGCGGGTCACGAGGTGACCGCCAGCGATCTGACGCGTCCGGTCTGGGAGCGGCGCGAGCCGGATCAGCCGCGTTACGTGCAGGCGGACCTGACGGACGTGGGTCAGGCGTTCGCCGTCGTACGTGAGGCCGAGGCGGTGGTGCACGCGGCGGCCATCCCCGATCCGATGGCCAACGCCCCGCACGTGGTGTTCCAGAACAACCTGATGGCGACGTTCAACGTGCTGGAGGCGGCGGTACGGTTCGGGGTGTCGCGGTTCGTGAACATCTCCAGCGAGACCGTCCCCGGGTTCTTCTTCGCCGAGCGGCCGTTCCTGCCCGACTACGCGCCGGTGGACGAGGAGCACCCGATCCGGCCGCAGGATCCGTACGCGCTGGCCAAGCACTTCGGTGAGCAGCTCATGGACGCGGCGGTGCGCCGCTCGGACCTGCGCTGCATCTCGCTGCGCCCGAGCTGGGTGCAGCACGAGGGCAACTACGAGCGCAACCTCGGCCCGCAGGTGCGCGACAGCTCCGAGGCGGGCGCGGGGCTGTGGAGTTACATCGACGTGTACGACCTGGCGGACGCGATCGTGCTGGCCACCGAGTCCGATCTGCCCGGGCACGAGGTGTTCTACATCGCCTCGCCGGACAACGCGGGCGGGCACGACTTCGCCGCCATGCTGCGCCGCTACTTCGGCGACCGGATCGAGCTGCGGCCGCTGGCCCGTCCCGACGCCTCGGGCATCTCCTGCGCCAAGGCCCACCGGCTGCTGGGCTGGACGCCGAAGCGGTCGTGGCGCGACTACCTGGACGAGAACGGCCGTACCCGTCAAGGGTGATAGCGGAGCCAGACGAGGCCGTCGGGCAGGCTCTGCGCGGCGATGAGGGTGAGCGGTGCGGCGGCGGGGCGGTCGCCGTACCAGAAGCGGGTGGCGTGCTCGCCGGCCAGGCACGGGTGGACGAGCAGGCTGACCTCGTCCACCAGCCCGGCCCGCAGCAGCGCGCCGATGAGCCGGCCGCCGCTGTCGACCCGTACGACGCCGACCCCGTCGTCGCGGCCGAGCGTGCGCAGCGCCTCGGCGAGGTCGACCCGGTCGGTGCCCGTGACCAGCTCGCGCACCGGCCTGCCTGGCGGGCGCGGGGGAGTGGCGGGGCAGTGCAGGGCCACGACGTCGTGCCAGTGGCCGGCCGCGCGCAGCGCCTGCCACTCGCTGACCCGTCCGCGGCCGTCCACCACGGCCAGCAGCGGCCCGTCGGGGGCGGGGCCGGGGAGCTCGGCGCCGGCCAGCGCCTGCTCCTGGGCGAGGATGGTGTCGGCCCCCGCCAGGGTGAGGTCTTCCTTCCAGGTCTGGGCGAGCTGGTAGAAGCGGGTGACGTCCGGCTGGAATCCCGTGGTAGCTCCGTCGGCGGACACAGCGACGTGGGCCACCACGTAGGGACGTTGCGTACCTGTAGGCATGGCCTCACGCTAGTTGACGCAGCGGTCAGTCGAGGGCAGCGGTCAGTCGAGGGCAGCGGTCAGTCGAGGGCGGCGATCAGGTCGGGCAGCTTGGCGGGGTCGTGGAAGAGCGTCGCGCCCAGGCCGGTCAGCCGGGAGGCCGGGGTGAGGCCGCCGGCGAAGGCGAGGCAGCGCATGCCGGCGCGCATCGCCGCCGTGACGCCGAACGGGCTGTCCTCCACCACGACGCAGCGTCCGGGCTCGGCGCCCATCGTGGCCGCGGCGTGCAGGAACAGGTCGGGCTCCGGCTTGCCCTTGGCGACGTCCTCGGCGCTGAACACCCGCCCGTCGAACCTGCCGGCCAGCCCGGTCAGCTCCAGGCTGCGCCGGATGGTCGGGTGCCGGCCGTTGGAGGCCACGCAGTAGGGGATGGACAGCTGGTCGAGCGCTGTCTCGATGCCGTCGATCGCGCACAGCTCGGCGGCGATCGCGGCGGCGTAGTCGGCGTTGACCTGCTCGCGCCAGCCCGGCGGGGTCTCGCCGACCTGCTCGGCCCAGTACTCGTTCGTGCAGCCCACGAACCGTTCGGCGTACTCGGCCTCGTCGATGTCCCAGCCGAGCCGCCGCAGCGCGGCGGTGCCCACGCGTACGGAGATCGGCTCGCTGTCCACGAGCACCCCGTCACAGTCGAAGATCACCAGCTCGACGGTCAAACCGTGTCCCTCCTAGTGGGTGATGCGTAACATTGCGCAGGTGGTAGCGTCTGCGTATCGCTTCACAAGACGCTAGTCCGCATAGTGAGACTGTTTCATGACGACTTCCCCCCAGACCGCGGCCCCCAGCCGGTCCCGGGTCGCGGCGGCGAGCCTCATCGGCACCGCGATCGAATTCTATGATTTCTACATCTACGGCACCGCGGCGGCCCTGGTGCTCAACACCGCGTTCTTCCCCAAGATGGACTCGGTGGCGGGCACGCTGGCGTCGTTCTCGACGTTCGCCGTGGCGTTCATCTCGCGGCCGCTCGGCTCGGCCGTGTTCGGGCACTGGGGCGACCGCGTCGGCCGCAAGTCCATGCTGGTCGTCTCGCTGCTGGTGATGGGCCTGTCGACGGTCCTGATCGGCCTGCTGCCCGGCTACGCCGCGATCGGCGTGATCGCGCCCGTCCTGCTGGTGCTGCTGCGCTTCACGCAGGGCATCGGCCTCGGCGGCGAGTGGGGCGGCGCCGCGCTGCTGGCCACCGAGCACGCGCCGCCCGGCAAGCGCGGCCTGTACGCGATGTTCCCGCAGCTCGGCCCGTCGGCCGGGTTCATCGTGGCCAACGGGCTGTTCCTGATCCTCGGCGCCGTGCTGAGCGATGGGCAGTTCGAGAGCTGGGGCTGGCGGCTGCCGTTCGTGGCGAGCCTGCTGCTGGTCGTCGTCGGCCTGTACGTCCGGCTGAAGATCTCCGAGACCCCCGTCTTCCAGGCGGCCATGGACCAGCGCCGCATCGCCAAGGTGCCGTTCGCCGGGCTCATGCGGCACCAGTGGCGGCGTGTGCTGCTCGGCGCCGGCGCCATGACCGTCGCCTACACGCTCTTCTACACCGCCACCACCTACTGCCTGGCCTACGGCACCGACACCCTGCAGATCCCGCGGACGACCATGCTCGCGCTGACCATGGTCGGCGTGGTGTTCATGGCGGCGGGCACCGTCGTCTCGGCCCTGGTGTCCGACCGGCTGGGCCGCCGCCGGACGCTGCTCTGGGGCACGGGCGTGGCGATCGCGTGGGGGCTGGTGATGTTCCCGCTGATGGAGACCCGCTCGATCTTCCTGGTCGGGCTGGCGCTGGCCGGGGCGCTCGCGCTGATGGGCCTGGTGTTCGGGCCGATGGGGGCGTACCTGCCGGAGCTGTTCAAGACCGAGTACCGCTACAGCGGCGCGTCCGTCGCCTACAGCCTCGGCGGCGTGCTCGGCGGCGCGGTGCCGCCGCTGGTGGCGACCGGCATGCAGGCGGGCGGGCTGGGCGTCATGGCGATCGGCGGGTACGTCTCCGCGATGGCCCTGCTGAGCCTGCTGTGCCTGCTCGCCCTGCCGGAGACCGGCGACAGGTCCCTCTGATCCCTCTGATCCCTCTGAGACTTCGCCGGAAGTTGTCACAAACGGCGGCCCTGTCCCGTCCATGGGGTGTAGAACCCGAAAGGAGACGGGGCAATGAGGAAGCACATCCTGATCGTCGGTGGCGGATACGTCGGCCTGTACAGCGCGATGGGGCTGCGTAAGCTCGTCCGTTCCGGCGAGGCGAGCGTCACCGTCGTGGACCCGCGCGGCTACATGACGTACATGCCGTTCCTCGCCGAGGCCGTCGGCGGCTCGATCGAGCCGCGCCACGTGGCCGCCCCGCTCGGGCAGGTGCTCAAGGGCATGCGGGTGCTGACCGGGCGCGTCACGCGGGTGGACCACGAGGCGCGCAGCGCCGAGTTCCAGCCGGTCCAGGGCCCGGCCAGGACGATCGAGTACGACATCCTCGTCATGGCGGCCGGCTCGATCACCCGCGGGCTGCCCATCCCCGGGCTGGCCGAGCACGCGGTCGGCTTCAAGAGCATCGGCGAGGCCGTGCACCTGCGCAACCGCGTGCTGGCCAACCTCGCCGCCGCCGCCTCGACCGATGACGAGCTGGTACGGCGCAGGGCGCTGACGTTCGTGGTGGTCGGAGGCGGGTTCTCCGGCGTGGAGGCGCTGGCGGAGATGCAGGGCCTGGCCGACGAGGCCGTGCGCTACCACGACGGGATCGAGGCCGCCGACCTGAGCTGGACTCTCGTCGAGGCCAACGACCACATCCTGCCCGAGCTGCACCCCGACCTCGGCCGCTGGACCGTGGACGCGCTGCGCAGGCGCGCCGTGGACGTGCGGCTCGGCACCCGGCTGACGTCGCTGGCCGGCGGGGTCGCCGTCCTCTCGGACGGGACCGAGCTCGACGCCGGCACGGTGGTGTGGGCGGCGGGCGGTCGGCCCAGCCCGCTCGCGGCGGCCAGCGGGCTGCCCGTGGACCGCATCGGGCGGCTCCTCGCGACCGAGTACCTGACGGTGGCGGGCGTCGAGGACGCCTTCACCGCCGGTGACGGCGCCGCCGTGCCCGACCTGACCCGGCCGGGCGAGTTCACCGCGCCCAACGCCCAGCACGCGGTCCGGCAGGCCAAGCTGCTCGGGCGGAACCTGGTCGCGTACGTGCGCGGGCGGCGGCTCAAGCCGTACCGGCACGCCTACCTGGGCTCGGTCGCCGGGCTCGGTCACCACCAGGGGGTCGCCCAGGTGTACCGGATCAAGCTCACCGGCCTTCTCGGGTGGCTCGCGCATCGCGCCTACCACCTGGGGTGGGTGCCGACGGCCCGGCACAAGGCGGCGGTGCTGGCCGACTGGCTGCTGGCGGGGCTGTTCCGGCGTGAGATGGTGCGGCTGGAGGCCATCGAGCACGCGGATGAGGACTTCCGGCACGCGCTGGCGGTCGGCCAGACGGACGGGACCGGCGTCCCGGCCGCGACCCCCGAGCCGGCCGCCGGCCGGCCCGTCCGGGACGTGTCGGCTGCCGGGGAGGCCGGTTCGGTGGCCGGTACGGATGCCCGTCAGGCGCCGGCCGCGTGAGCGTCCGGCCTGGCCGGGGACCGGTCAGGCGTAACCGGGGAACATCAGCGACAATTCGCGCGGGTAGGCCGCGATCAGACGCAATTCGTCGTCCGTGAGCGGCCTGCCCGTCATCGCGTTGCAGAGCTGCACCAGCCGGAACGACTCCTCCTCGTCGGCCACCTCCACCCCCAGCCCCTCCATGACGTGACGGAACCCGGCCTTGCCGCCGTACTCGCCCGTCAGCACCACCCGCCCCGCCCGCGCGTGCCAGTCCTCCGGGAACGGCCCCAGCGTCGCCTCGTCGTACAGCTCGTAGTTGCCGTGATCCTTCAGCGCGCCGTCCGCGTGGATGCCCGACTCGTGCGCGAACGCGTTGCGCCCCACCCCGACCTGGTTGTACGGCAGCGGCTGCCCCAGCGCGTAACTCGCCCACAGCCCGAACCGGCGGGCCCACTCCAGGTTCAGCGCGTCCCCGATCTGCGCCGGCTCCAGCCCGAACCCGTGGCGGAAGGCCAGGATCGTGGAGAGCAGGTCGGCGTTGCCCGAGCGCTCGCCGATGCCGTTCACGCAGGTGTTGATCCACGCGTCCTGCCCGGCGTCGAGGTCGCCGAGCGCGCCCGACACGGAGTTGGCCACGGCCAGGCCCAGGTCGTTGTGGCAGTGGGTCTCGACGGGCATCGCGGTGGCGGAGGCCAGCTTGGCGAAGCGCTCGCGGATCCGGTCGGGCGTGTCGCCGCCGATGGTGTCGCAGTAGCGTACGCGGTCGGCGCCCGCCTGCTTGGCCGCCAGCGCGAACTCCAGCAGGAACCCGTCATCCGTACGCGAGCCGTCCTCGGCGTTCACCCCGACGGTCAGCGCGCCCGCGTCCTTGGCCACGCGGACGGCCGCCGTCATCTCCCTGATGATCGCGTCCCTGTCCAGCCGGCCGCGGAACTTGTTCTGGATCATGTAGTCGGACGTCGAGATGGACAGGTTGTAGTGCTTCAGGCCGAGCGGCGCGGCCTTCTCCACGTCCTGCGGCACGCCCCGGCACCACCCGGACAGCCTCAGCTCCCCGAACGCCCCCGCCTGCGCCAGCGCCACCTGCGCCTTGACGTACGGGACCTCGTGGAAGAGGAACGGGAAGCCGATCTCGGACTGCGCCACGCCGAGTTTGGCCAGGTAGAAGTTGACCATGGTCTTGCCGAACTTCGACAGGCCGGTGCGCGCGGTCTGCACGCCGTCCCGGTTGGTGACGTCGAGGAAGTGAACTTTTGGCATGTCCTCACGTTGACATGCTCGTTCAACGTGGATCAATATTGATTTTCGTCAACTATGGGAGGGCTGGGCGGCGGTGGAGTGGATCGACGCGGCCACGGCGGCGGAGCGGCTGGGCGTCAAGCCCGCCACGCTGTACGCGTACGTGAGCCGGGGGGTGCTGCGGCGGCGGCACGGCGAGGACGGGCGGCGCAGCCTCTTCTCGGCCGAGGAGATCGAGCGCCTCGCCCGCCGGGGCCGGCCCCGCAGCCAGCCGCCGGAGCTGGTGATCGAGTCGGCGGTGACGGCCCTGGGGGTTGATCGGCCGTACTACCGGGGGATCGACGTGCCGGCCCTGGCGGGGACAGCCGCCTTCGAGACGGTCGCCGAGTGGCTCTGGACCGGCGACCCAGCCGTCTGGCGCCCACCCCCCGCCGGCGACTCGGTGGCGCACCTACGCGCTGGACCGGCCTCAACGGTGGACCCGGGGCGCAGCGGCGAGCCTGGCGCGGCGACGCACGCCGACAGCAGCCGCAAGCCTGGCGCGGTGACGCACGCCGACGGCACCGGTGCGGCGAGGCGTGCCGGGCGGGCCGGTGAGCCCTGGCGGTGCGAGCCCGACGAAGCACTGCAAGCCGCCATCACCGCGCAGCGCGCGCTGCCGGACGACCTGCTGCCCCTCGACCGCCTCCAGGTGATCACCACGGTGCTCGGCGCGTCCGACACCCTCCGCTACCAGCTCGACCCGGGCTCGGTCACCGCCACCGGCCGCCGGCTGATCGCGGGCCTGGTGGACGCGCTGCCCCCGCTGAGCGACCCCCAGGGGCACTCGATCGCCGAACGCCTGTGGTCCCGCCTGTGCCCACACCCCGCCACCCCACCCCTGCTCACAGCCATGGAAGCCGCGCTGGTGCTGCTCGCCGACCACGAGCTGGCCGCCTCGACGCTGGCCGCCAGGGTGGCCGCCTCCGCCAAGGCCGACCCGTACGCGGTGGTCCTGACCGGCCTCGGCGTCCTCGGCGGCCCGTTGCACGGCGGAGCGTCGTACGGCGCAGAACGCCTGCTGGCCGAGATCGCCGAGCCCCGTCACGCCGCCCGCGTCATCGCCGAACGGGTACGGCGGGGCGAGCGCATCCCCGGCTTCGGCCACAGCGTCTACAAGAACGGCGACGGCCGCGGCGCCGCCCTGCTCGACCTGATCAAGCAGGCCGCGCCGGGGCACGGGCGGATCGCGGCGGGGGAGGCCGTGCTGGCGGAGATGCGGCGCCGCCGCCTGCCCGACCGCAACATCGACTTCGCCCTGGCCACCCTCTCCGCCGTCAGCGGCATGGTGCCGGGCGCCGGGGAGGCGATCTTCGCGGTGGCCAGGACGGCGGGCTGGCTGGCCCACGCCATGGAGGAGTACGAACGCGGCTCCCTCCTCCGCCTCCGCGCCTCCTACACCGGCCCGCCGATCACCTGAGGTCGCCGGTCAGGCGAGGGCGGGCGTGCCCCGGTCCACGTACGCGGCCAGGGCGCGGACCCGTTCCGCGTGCTGGTCGTGCCCGACGATCACCGGCGGCTCGTTGTACGGCATCGCGTCCGACGACCGCCGCAGCTTGATGTACTGCCCGCAGGCATCGATCGCGTACGGCTCCATGTCGTCCTGCAACGCCCCGATCACCGTGATCCCGTACGTCTCCCCGATCCTCCTGAACAGCGCCACGGCCTCCCGCCGATGCTCCTTGCCCAGGTTGCGCCCCAGCTCGTCGAGCACGAGGCACAGATGGCCGCCGCCGGACGACGCGATGGCCGCCGCGCACACCAGCTTGACGGCCTTCTCGTCCATCAGCGCCGTGTTGGCCCGCCGGTTGTACGGCACGAACCCCTGCCCCTCGCCCCGCCGCCACTTCGGCGTCACCCGCCACTGCCAGCGCTGCTCGGGATCGGCCGGCGCGGGCGGCACCGGGAACTCCAGGGTCGCGCCGTAACCGCCGTAGGAGGTGTCGAGCTTGTCGAACTCCTCGGCCACCCGCGCCAGCCGCGCCTTGATCGCCGCCGTCAGCGCCGCCCGGTGCACGGCCGTGGACTGGGCCGCCTCCTCGGCACCCCTGGCCGCCGCCGCCAGGTCCCGCTGACGGGAGACGAGCTGCGCCTCGATCTGCCGCCGCTGGTGCCGTTCGTACTCCTCCTGCCCCCGCAGGTACGACGCCAGCGCCCCGCACACCGCCGGGAACGTCGCCTGCTCCCGCGCCGTGCTGCCCTCCCGCTCGTTCAGCAGGAACCGCAGCTCCTCCGGGATCTCCGCCTCGTCCTCCGACGGGAACGTGTCGCGCAACGCCTGGTCGAGATGGCGTTCGGCGACCCGCCACCACTCCTCGGCGGCCCGGGGCCGCTCCTCCTCGGGCAGCGCCTCCAGCCATTCGCGGGCGGTCTCGATCGTGCCGCCCCAGTCGGCGGCCAGCGCGCCGAGCTTGAGCGACTCCCGCTCCGCCCCGACTCTCGTCTCCTGCTCGCGGGCCTGCGCCCGCTCGGACTCGTGCCGGTGCCTGCGGCCCTCCAGCCGCTCGATCTCCATGTCCCTGGTACGCGCCCGGAAGTCCAGCGTGCCCGCCTGCCTCTCGGCCTCGGCGACCTTCGGAGTCAGCTCCTCGATGGCCGCGTTCAGCTCGCCCAGCCTGGCCCGCCGCTCGCCGAGCTTGGCCTCGATCTCGGCCAGCCGCACCCCGGCCCTGGCCCCCTCCAGCCGCCGCTGCGCCTGCGCGACGGCCTCCTCCCCGTCGTGCACGGCCTGCGCCGCGCTCTCCTGAACGTCCTTGGCCCGGTTGAGCCGCTGCTCGGCGGCCTTGATCCGGGCCTCCCGCCCGGTCGCCACCCCGTCGAACGCTCCCACGACGCTCACCCCGGCCGCACTGACCAGCACGGATCCGGGCAGCTCCGCCAGCGCGGCGGCGGCCTCGTCGAGCCGGGCGGCGTCCACGATCACGGCATGCTCGTTCGGCCACCCCCGCAACTCACCCAGCGCAAGCCCGGCCCCGGCACCCGCCGCCCCGGCGCCGGGCGCGCCAGCGGACGCCGCTTCGGAGGCCGCGCCGGTCGCCTTGCCGTAGCGCGCCTTGAGCGCCTCACCCAGCGCCTGCCCGCCGCCCGTGTCAGAACCGCCGGCGCCCGTAAGAGAGCTGGGCAAGGCGGGCGGGGGTGTGTGGGCGGCGTCGCGGGCCTGTTCCGCCACGTCCAGAGCGTCCAGCAGGCCGGTGGCCCCGATGCCGGCCGCGGCGAGCGCGTTGAGCTGGGCCGCCGCCGGGCCGCCCTCGGCGTCGTCCAGCGCGGCCTGTGCCGAGGCCACCTCCTGGTCGGCCACGCCCAGGGCCTTGAGTGCCTCGTTGAGCCGCAGCCGTACCTCACCCAGCTCCCGCTCGGCCGCGGGAACGTCCCGCCCGTCGGCGAACCGCCGGGTCTCCTCCAGGCCCGGGATCAGCCCGCGCAGCTCGTCGGCGGAGTTCTCCGCCACGGCGCGGTCGGCGTCGAGCTTGGCCGCCCGCGCCTGCAGGGCCGACAGCTCCTTGCGGGCCTGCGAGACCTGCCGGTCGAGGGTGTCCTCGCGCAGCGTGGCGATCTCCGCCTTGACCATGGCGATCGCCTCGCCCGCCGCCTCGCCGGCGGCGCGGTGCCGTTCGAGGTCGGCGGCCAGGGCCTCGTCCTTGGCCGCGGCGTCGGCCAGCTTGCGCGCCTGCCGCCCGCGCCAGCAGCGCAGCGCGTCGGCCAGCCGGATGCGCGCCTGGTCCCGCCGGTCGAACGTGGTCAGCAGCGCCTTCGACTCCGACTCGAACTCGGCCAGCCGCTCGGCCGCCTGCGCCGCCCGCACCCGCTTGGCGTGCTCGTCGCGGCGGGCCTCGCGCTCCTGCTCCAGCTCGGCGTCCAGGCCGGTGAGCGCGGCGATGGCCTCGAAGACGCGCTCGGGGGAGATCTCGTTGAGCGGCTGGGAGAGCAGGTTGGTGGCGACCTTGCTGCGCACGGACGTGGACAGGAACGACACGCACCTGACCTTGTCGCCGTACAGCACCTTGGTCAGGTCGCGGGCCACGACGTCGCGCCGCCCGGCCGACTTCGGCAGCGACGCCCAGATCTCGTCGGCCCGCGCCACCCGCTCGGCCTCGGACGGGGACGCCGCCAGGTGCACGCCCTCCCGCCACCGGATCTCCAGGTGCGGCGCCTCCTGGTTGACCTTCAGCCACACGGTCAGCGCCCCGCCCGAGGTGTCGGGCACCTCGAACAGCTCCCCGCCACCGCCATCGGCCTCCCCGAGCACGAGCTCGGCCCCGCCACCGTCACCGGCGACCACCGGCCCGTCACCGGAGCCCGTCCCACCGGCCACACCGCCGCCACCCTCCGCACGGCCCAGCGCCGCGCCTGTGCCGTCGGCCGCTGCCCCGCCGCCGATGGAGGACGAGGCCGGGCCATCGGTGCCGCCCGGCGGAGGGACGGGGTCGAAGCCGTTCATGCCGGGCGGCCCGAAGACCCCCACGATGTAGCCGTGATCGGCGCTGGCCCACTGCCGGGCCCCGGCGCCGCTGGCCAGCTCCGCGTTGAACAGCAGCTCCGACACCGCCTTGGCGCCCGAGGCGAAGCGCCACTGCTCGTCACCGAGCAGCGCGGTGATCGAGGCGATGAACGAGGACTTGCCCGCCCCGTTGGAGTCCTTGGGCCCAGCGCCCGCCACGACGATGAGCGTGCCGGGGACGGTGGGCACGGGATGGGTCGACAACCGTGAGATGTTGACCGCCTGCATGGCGATCAGCACCCGGTCCCCGACGACGTTCTCCACCTGCGACACCTCGAACCCCCGTAACCCTTCCATCCATCACAGAAACGCTCTTACTTGGCGGATCTACGCGCCAGCACGGCCGTGGCGAGCGGGGTGTTCGGCCCGGCCGCCAGGATCAGCTCCTCCTGCAGCCGCCGCCGCGCCGCCGCCGTCAGCCGGTGGAACTGCGGCCCCGGCACGTAACCGCCCGCCTCCTCACCCGCCTTCACCTGGCCGAGCAGCCCCGCGTGCCGCAACGTCCGCAACGCCGACTCCAGCTCGCCGATCGGGAGCTGGGTGTGGCGGCGCAGCTCCTCGACCGGCGTCGGGTGCGGCGACAGCCACGAGTCCTCCGGCAGCAGCCCCTCGGCCCGCGGGATGGCCACGGAGTGCACCAGCACGAGCGTCAGCACGGCCCGCTCGCTCACCCCGAGCGGCCCGCGCGCCGCCCCGAGCGGCCCGCGCGCGGCCCCAGGCGGACCGCCGGCATCGTGCGCACCGAGGCCGGCGGCGTGGAGGGCGCCGACGGTGGCGGCCACGCCGTCGTCGTAGCCGGAGATCCAGCGGTCGCGATGCTGGATCAGCGTACGGCCGCGCCTGGCCAGCATCTCGCCCAGCGTGCGGCGCAGCGCCGGGTCGCGCAGGGCGGCGAAGCGCACCTCCTGCACCGGCTCGGCGGCATGCTCCACCACCATGAACGCCGCCACCAGCTCGGCCCGCCGCCGCTCGTCGTAACCACCCAGCAGATCGTCGAACTCGGCCGCCCCACCCTCGACCCGCCCGGCCCCCGCCTCGACTTCAGCACCCGCAAACGCCTCGGTCCTCGCTTCGACTTCAGCACCCGCAAAGACCTCGGCCCCCGCTTCGACCTCGGCACCCGCAAAGACCTCGGCCTCCGCGACGGCCTCACTCCCCGCAAGCGGCTCGGCTACCTCGACGGCAGGGCCGCTGGGACGCGAGCTCTCCGCCCCCGCCCGCGCGGCCGCGACGATGTCGGCATCACCCACCACGGTCAGCTCGGGCCGCTCGGGTTCGGGCAGCCGCCGCACCAGCTCCTGCAGCTGCGCGTGCGCCTCCACCGGCCACAACGCACACCTCGGCCCGAGCAGCACCACCCCGTCGTCCATCACCACCCAGGCGGAGTCGTGCAGCCGCCGCAGCGCCCCCCGCGCCCAGTTGCGCATCAGGTCGTCGGTGCGCCCGATCAGCTCCCGGTACGTGTCGAGCACCAGCTCCACCGGCGCGGGATCGCCCGGCCACGGATCCACGGACAGATCGGTCCAGCAGCACTTGAGCACCGCCGCCAGCACCCGCCGCGTCTCGCCGGACCGCTCCACGGGCACGGGCGCCACCTGGTGCTCGTCCAGCAGCGACGGCGTCACCCCGTCGGGCCACACGGGCAGGGCGTCGCCGGTGGAGTCGGGCCTGGTCAGCCGGATCATGCCGGGGGCGGCGAGAACCCCGGCGCCCAGCCGGACGGGCCCGTGGGCCCGCACCAGCGCATGGGAGACAGCCGCTTGCCGCTGATCCATCAGACACGCTCCAGGTAGCCGTGCGAGAGCCAGGCGGGCTCGCGGTCGGGATCGACGGTCAGCCCGTCGGCCCAGGCGAGCCGGTAGGGCAGCTCGGGCCGCAGGTCCACGGTCGTCAGGTCGGCCAGCATGCGCCGCGCCGCGACCCAGTCGGAGCCGAGCACGTCGGCCAGCGCCACCCGCGAGGACTCTCCCAGCAGCGACTCGGCCATCTGCGTGAGCCGTTCGAGCGCGGCGCCCGGCGAGGTGTCGAGCGAGGACTCGGGGCCGGGGTCGGGCAGCGTGGAGCGCGGGGGAGTGGGCTGGGCGGGGGCCGGGCGCGGGGCCTCGTCGACGGCCCTGGCGATGGCGGCGGGATCGTGCCAGGGCGCGGGCGCGTCGAAGAGGAACCCGTCGAGCACGGCCGCCAGCCGCTCCCTGGGCGCCGTCTGCGCGAATGTGCGCCACGTCTCGGTCGGCAGCAGCGTCAGGTTGCGCGTGGTGCCCGCCGAGTCGGCCAGGCGGCCCGCGGCGCGGCGCGAGGCGTCGCTGTAGGCGTAGATGGCGGCCCGCAGGTCGGTGCAGACCCGGTCGAGCTCCGGCCAGCGGGTCAGGATCGTGCCGTGCAGGCTCTGCGCCCGCCGCGCGATCTCCTCGGTGCCCCACAGCTTGGGCGCCTGCTCGCGCAGCTCCTCGATGGTGCCGGTGGTGAGCGTGATCAGCTCCAGCGCCCACAGCCGGAACGCCCGCGCCAGATTGAGCGCGCTCTGCCTGGCCTCCTCCATCGTGGTGCGCGGGTCGGCGACGTTGAGGTCTTCGAGCGCCAGCAGGCGGTGCATCTCGGACTGGCCGCCGTCGTCCATCATCCGCCTGATGAACATCAGCCCCACCACGCTGGTGAACGAGGCGCGGTAGCGGAGCTGGTTGGGCTTGGGGAACACCTCGCGGATGGCGCCGAGCCCCTTGAGCACGCGCAGCCGGTTGTCGAACTGGTCGGTGGGGTAGGCGCGGCAGGCGAAGCGCATCTGCTCGTGCGTCAGCCATTCCTCGCCCGCCTCCGCGAACGCCGCGAACAGCGTCTCGGCGATGTCGACCAGGGCCGGATCGTCGACCACCGCCCCGCTGTCGCGGGCCAGCGCGGCGAACATGCGGCGGTAGGTCGACAGGACCGCCTCGTCGGTGAGGACGGAGTCGAGGGTCAGGGGCTGTTCGGACACGGGCTCTAAGGTACGGCTTCGCACCGACACTCTTGGCACTCGCGCACCGGCTCTCCCATGGCTACCAGCCGGTACATACGCGTGAGGGACGTCCGGGCGCTAGGGTGATGCCCGTTATTCCGGGGCGAAACGCTCCCTAGTCGTACAAACCGGGGTGGGTAACGAGGTGAGCGTGCTCCGCGGCGATCGTGGCACGGCGGTGACGGCCGGAGTCGCGGCCGTGATCCTGGTCGCCGCGGCGGCGTGGTTCGGCGTGGGCGTCTCCAGCGCCAACCCCAAGCTGGCCGACGTCGGCGCCTGGTTGTGGACCGCCGCCCGCGGCAGGATCGTGCACGTCAACGGCCTGTCCGGCGAGGTGGACGGCTACCTCGACGACAAGGCGGGCCGACGGCTGCGCGTCGTCCAGGACGGCGGCAACGTCCTGCTGGTGGACGACCGCACCGGGTACGTCAGCCGCGTCGAGCCCAGCCAGCTCAGCGTCACCGAGACCCGCGACCTCGGCGCGGCCGGGATGCAGCTCGCCATGTCCGGGAACACCGCGTACGCCGTGGACCCGGCCGCGGGCAAGGTCCAGCGGATCGACCCCGCCACGCTGGACACCGCCGGCGCCGCGCTGACCCTGCCGGGCCCGCTGGGCGCGGCCCGCATCGACGGCGGGGGCCGCCTGTGGGTGCCGGTGACGGCGCGGGGCCAGGTCGTCCCGGTCACGAACGGCACCGCCGCCACCCCGGTCAAGGTCGGCGAGCCCGGCGAGGAACTGTCGGTCACCATCGCCGGCGGCCTGCCCGTCGTGGTCAACACCAGGGCCGCCACCGCCACGACCATCGGCTCCGACGGGGGCGTCGGCGAGATCACCCTGCCCAAGGACGTGGCCAGGGCCGCCAAGGGCGGCGCGCTCACCCCGGCCGCCACCGAGGGCTCCCTGGTGCCGATCCTGGCGCCCGGCGACTCGGGGCTGCTCGTCGTGGTCGACACGGCCTCCAACTCCGTGCTCAGCACCAGGCTCGCCACCGGCGACCCGTCCGGGCTGGGGGTGCCGCAGGTGCTCGGCAGCAAGGTGTACGTGCCGGACCAGGGCAGCGGCGCGCTGATCGTCTGGGACAGCGCGGCGGGCGGCCGCCCGACCACGCTCCAGGTGGCGCGGGAGCCGGGCCCGGTGGACGTGTTCGTCAAGGACGGCCTGCTCTGGGCGAACGACGAGAACGGCGACAAGGCCGTCGTCATCGACCCCGAAGGCCGCAAGCACGACGTCGACAAGGGCGACTCCGACGTACCGGGACCGTCCAACACCCCCAAGCCCCGGCCGACCCCGAGCACCGAGCCCACGCGCCCCGACACCCCGCCCGAACGGGAACCGGACCCCGACCCGGACCCGGTCACGACCACCCCCGCCCGGGAGACACCCACGCGGGAGACCCCCACCAGAACCCCCAGCACGAAGCCGTCGGCGACCGCGCCCTCCGCGCCCGGCGCCGTGACCGCCAGGTCGGGCCCCGGCAAGGTGACGGTCACGTTCAGCGCCTCCACCGGGGGCGAGGTCGAGCGGTACACGCTGAAGACCTCCGGCGACGGCAGGTCCACGCCGCAGTCGGTGGACGCGGACGGGCCGTTCCGGTTCGAGTTCACCGGCGGTGACTGCGCGAACGAGTACACCTTCACCGTGGTCGCGCACTGGCAGGGCGGCGGGGTCGAGTCCGAGCCCAGCGCCGGCGTGCGGCCGTGCGTGGCGCCCGGCTCGCCCACCGCCTTCGCGGCCAAGGCGAAGAACCGCGGCGCCGAGCTGACCTGGACCGCCCCCGAGGGCGCCGACGACGCCACCACGTACGAGCTGACCGGCGCCGCCACCAGCAGCGGCATCAAGGGCACGTCGTTCACCGTGAGCGGGCTGGCGAACAACCAGAAGCACACCTTCAAGCTCAAGGCCAGGAACGCCGCCGGCGAGAGCCCGGAGGTGGCCACGGCCGAGGCGGACCTGGCCTACCCGCGCCAGCAGTACAAGAACGCCAGCAACGACGACACGAACACGCTGATCCGCCCAGGCCCGTCGACCAGCGGCACGGCCGGCACGATCCCGAAGGGTCAGTACATCACCCTGACCGTGATCTGCCAGGTCAAGGGCTCCTCGTACACCGACTCCTCGACCGGCAGGTCCAGCGACATCTGGAACCGGATCGAGAGCCAGTACGGCAACGGCTACCTGAACGACACTCTGGTGGCGACTCCGGACGGCGGTTTCCCCGAGGGGCCGCTCTTCGAGTGCACCGACTGAGAAGGGGACTCAGTTGACCCAGTACAACTACCAGGACCAGCTCCAGCAGCCGCCGCTGACGTACGAGCAGCCGCAGCAGCTCGCCGGCCAGTTCGCGCAGCGCTTCCAGCTCCTGGCCGGCAACATCGAGCGCATCATCCGCGGCAAGCACGAGGCCATCGAGCTGGCCCTGATCTGCCTGTTCGCCGAGGGGCACCTGCTGGTCGAGGACGTCCCCGGCACCGGCAAGACCACGCTCGCGCGCTCCCTGGCGGCCAGCGTGGACGCCGAGTGGCGGCGCATCCAGTTCACGCCCGACCTGCTGCCCAGCGACATCACCGGCGTGTCGATCTTCAACCAGGCGCACCAGAAGTTCGAGTTCCACCAGGGGCCGGTCTTCGCCAACATCGTGCTCGCCGACGAGATCAACCGCGCCTCCCCGAAGACGCAGGCCGCGCTGCTGGAGGTGATGGAGGAGCGCCGCGTCACCGTGGACGCCGAGCCGCATCCGGTGCCGAGGCCGTTCCTCGTCGTGGCCACGCAGAACCCGGTGGACATGGACGGCACGTACCCGCTGCCCGAGGCGCAGCTCGACCGGTTCCTGATGAAGATCTCCGTCGGGTACCCGGACCACGCGTCGGAGGTCGAGGTGCTCAAGGGCATGCCGACGGGGCCGCAGGTCGAGCGGCTGCCGGTGGTGGCCAGGTCGTCCGACGTGGCCGGCATGATCGACTTCGCCTCGCGCATCCACGTGGCCGACCCGGTCTACGACTACATCGTGGCGCTGTGCGGGGCCACCCGTACCAGCCCGCACCTGCGGCTCGGCGCCAGCCCCCGGGGGAGCCTCGCGCTGCTGCGCGCCGCCCGCGTCAAGGCCGCCGCGGCCGGGCGGCACTACGTGGTGCCCGAGGACGTGAAGGCGCTGGCCGTGCCGGTGCTGGCGCACCGCCTGATCCTCACGCCGGAGGCCGAGCTGCGCGAGGTCACCGCGGCGGCCGCGCTCGGCGAGATCCTCGCCGGGATGCCGGTGCCGCAGGCGGCCTGAGGTGCGGCCCCCACCAACCCCCGGGCCCACCCCCGCGCACCCACCGCCGGCCCCGCCCGCCCCGCCGACCGCCGTGCACCCAGCGCAGGCGCCGCGTACCCCGCCGACCGGCGCGCAGCCGCCGGCGTCGGCGCTGCGCGGTCGGCTGGCCGGCGTGCTTACGCCGCTGGGCTGGGGGACGCTGGCAGGGGCCGTGGTGCTGTACGCCGCCGGGTTCGCGCTCGGTTATCCCGAGCCTGTCGTGCTGGCCACGGGTGCGGTGCTCGCGCTGGCCGGGGCGCTGGCGTGGACCGCTCCGAAGCCGCTGCTGGAGGTGCGCAGGGAGGTCACCCCGCTCAAGGTGCCGCGCGGCGAGGCCGCCGTGGCCGTCCTGACCGTGACCAACCTCGGCCGCCGCGGCCTGTCCGGACTGCGCGCCCAGGACCGGATCGGCGCGTCGGAGCACACGGTCGACCTGCCGAGGCTGCCCAAGGGGGCGGTGCGCACGGTGTCGTACCCGCTGCCGACGGACACGCGAGGTGAGATCCCGGTCGGGCCGCTCGTGCTCGTGCGCGCCGACCCGTTCGGGCTGACGCGCCGGCTGCGCGAGTACGGCCGCCCCGTCACCCTCCTGGTACGCCCGCGCACGGTCGCCCTGCCTGTCCCGCCGTCCGGCAAGGCCCACCACCTGGAGGGGCCGGCCAGTGACAACGCGCCCGCGGGCACGGTCACCTTCCACACCCTGCGCGAGTACGTCCTGGGCGACGACCTGCGCCACGTGCACTGGCGTTCCAGCGCCCGCACGGGCACCCTGATGGTCCGGCAGTTCATCGACGCCAGCCTGCCCACCACGACGGTCCTGCTCGACACGCGGGGCCTGACGGAGCCGGCCGTGGACGCCGCCGCCTCGGCCGCCGTCGCCGCCGCCCGGGCCGGGTTCCCCGTACGCGTCGTCACCGGCGACGGGCCGCTGCCCGACACGAAGACGGACGCCGAGACCGTCCTGGACCGGCTCGCGCTGGTCCGCCCCGGCACGTCCGGCGTCACCGAGGCCCTGCGAACGGCCCGGGGCGGCGGGTCCCTGGTCCTGGTGACAGCGGACCCGTCGGAGGCCGGGCGGATCGCGGGAGCCCGGCGCCGCTTCGACCGCGTCATCTGCGTGTACGTGGGCCCCGGCCCCGCCCCGGCGGGCCCGCCCGGGGTGACGGTCGTGCCGATCACGTCCCTGGACGAGCTGCCCGCGGCCTGGAGCTCCCGATGACCAGGGGCACGCGGCGCATCCCCCGACCGGTCCCGCAGGGAGACGGCCACCACGACGCCGCCCACCACGACGCCGCCCACCACGACGCCGCCCACCACGACGCCGCCCACCACGACGCCGCCCACCACGACGCCGCCCACCACGACGCCGCCCGGAGCGAGGCCGCTCCGGGCAGCGCCGCCCGGTACGGGGCGGCCCGGCGCGGGGCCGTGCAGGGTGGGCCGTGGTGGCGGTGGGCGGCCGGGCTTGCCGTTGTCGCGGCGCTGGCCGGGGTGGCGGGATGGGGTTTTCACCGGGTGTTCCCCGGCACCGGGCTGCTCCTGGCCGTCGTGCCCGCCGCCGTCGCCCCCGCGGCCGTCGCCGCGCTGACCCGCACCCGCCCCCTCTGGCTGGCCCTGGCGCTGGACCTGGTCCTCTGGCTGGCCGGCACCATCCCCCTGTACGGAACGCTGTCCGCCACCGCCCCCGCCGACGTCGCCAACGCCTGGCACGCCCTGCTCACCACCCTGCTGCCCGCCCAGCCGGAGCCGGAGCTGCTGGTCCTCGTCCACACCCTGGTCTGGGCGGCGGCCACCATCGGCGCGGAGACCCTGACCCGCACCGCCACGAGGATCGCCGCCGCGCTCCCCGCCCTGGCCGTCTACGGGGTGGCGCTGCTGCTGGGCGTGGACGGCGAGGGCTCGAACCTGCCGGTGGCGGCGGCCCTGTTCGTGCTGATGGCCACGCTGGCCCTGATCCGCGACGGCCGCTCCCCGGCCTGGCTGCTGGGCGGGATCCCGGCCGCCGCCGCGCTGGCCGGGCTCGCGCTGGTGGCGGCCCCGCTGCTGCCCATCGCCGCGGAGCCGTACAACCCGCGCCAGGACGCCGACCTCCCCCCTCCCGCCCGCGTGGACAGCGTCAGCCCTCTGGACCGGGTCTCGGCGTGGTTGCAGATCCCCGACCGCGAGCTGTTCACCGTCGAGGCAGGCAAGCCGCAGAACTGGCGCCTGGCCGTGCTCGACCGGTACGACGGCGTCCGCTGGACCTCCGGCGCCCGCTTCCGGCCCACCGGAGGCCGGGTTCCCGAGGGCGAGTGGACGGGCGCCGCGGACGTGGTGCGCCAGCGCATCACGTTCGGCGGCCTGCCCGGCACCTGGCTGCCCGCCGCCGAACGCCCCGAGCAGGTCACCGGCGTGCGCGGCCTGACCGTGGACCCCGCCAGCGGGTCGCTGCTGGCCGGCACCAAGCCGGCCAAGGGGTTCAGCTACGAGGTGACCTCCCGCGTGCCCCGGCCCACCAAGCAGGACCTCCTGGCCGCCGCCCCCGCCCGCGACGCGAGCCTGACCGCCTTCCCCGACGGGCCCCAGGAGCGGCTCTTCCGCAGGCTCGCCCAGCAGGCGGTCAAGGGCGCCGGCGAGCCGATCCGGCAGGCGTACCGGCTGCAGAGCTACCTGCGCACGAACGCCGCCTACGACGTCACCGCGCCCCCCGGACACTCGCTCAAGGGCCTGGAGTTCTTCCTGCAGACCACGCACCGGGGGACGTCGGAGCAGTTCGCGGCCACGTTCGCGCTCATGGCCAGGACGCTCGGGCTGCCGTCGCGGGTGGTCGTCGGGTTCAGGCCGGGCGAGAAGTCCGGCGGCGTCTATCACGTCAAGTCCGGACACGTCATGGCGTGGGCGGAGATCAGGTTCGAAGGGCTGGGGTGGCGGCCGTTCTATCCGACACCGGGGCGCAGCGGGGCCAAGGACGACCACGAGGTGGCCTCCTCGGCGATCGAGGAGAGCGAGAAGCTGGAGGGCGAGCTCGCCAAGGGCGGCAGCGACCGGCCGAAGACGTCCGAATCGCAGGCGGCCGACCGGGACGAGCGGGCGGCGGGCGGGCCTGACCCGTGGCTGGTCGCGGCGGTGGCGGCGGGCGGGCTGCTGGCGGCGTACGGGGGTGTGGTGGCCGTCGTGCCGTGGCGGCGCAGGCACGGGCGCCGCAGCGCGAGGGAGCCCGCGCAGCGGGTGCTGGGGGCGTGGCGGCAGGCGTGCGACGATCTGGGGCTCGGCAGGGAGTACGCGCTGACGGCGGGCGACGTGGTGTCCCGCCAGCCTGGCGAGATTTCCGTACATCTCCATCCGTTGGCCGAAATTTCCAACTTCGTGCGGTACGCCCCGGACGGCGTCACCGACGCCGCCGCCACCGAGGCCTGGCACCACAGCGACGCCATCCGCAAAGCCGCCCGCACCCGCAAGCCCCTCCTGACCCGCCTCCGCGCCCGCCTCCTCCTGCGATGATCCGTCCGCACTCGCCTTGCGCGACCGCCAGCTCCCGCGATGCCCCCTCCTCGCCCGCGATGAGCCTCCTGGCAGGCCTGCCTCCTCCTGCGATGATCGCCCCATGAGAAGCGTCGAGGCCCAGCTCCTGCACCGCCCGCCCGGCCTGACCGCGGGCGAGATCGTCAGGCGCCTGGCGGCCATGCAGGCGCAGGACGTCCCCTCGGCCCTGCTGGCCTTCCGCGCCCGCTCCGCCACCCTCACCCCGGCGGACGTCGAGGCGGCCTGGCAGTCCCGCGAGCTCGTCAGGACGTGGGGCCCGCGCGGCACCCTGCACTTCGTGCACGCCGACGACCTGCCCTGGATCCACGCCCTGACCCGCCGCCCCACCGGCCGCCCCACCGGCCGCCCCACCGGCCGCCCCACCGGCACCCTGCGCCGCCTCGCCGAGGAGGGCGTCACCGGCGACGACCTCCTGCCGCTCATCACCGGCGCCCTCGCAGGCCAGGGCCCCCTCACCAAGGCCGACCTGGAGGAACGCCTCAAGGGCCGGGCCCGAGGCCAGGGCGTCGTGCACCTGGTGGCGCTGGCCGCCCACCACGGCCTGGCCGTCCTCGGCCCGCCGCGCGCCGGGAAACCCACGTACGTGCACGCCGCCGACTGGCTCGGCGCTCCCGTCGTCCCCGAGCCCGACCGCGAACGCGCGCTGAAGGAGCTGGCCACCCGCTACCGCCGCGCCCACCACCCCGCCACCCCCGACGACCTGGCCGCCTGGTCGGGCCTGCCGCTCGGCGAGGCCCGCACGGCCTGGCGGCTGAGCCCGGCATCCCCGCCGCCGCCCGAGGACGCCCCGCTGGTACGCCTCGCCCCCGCCTTCGACGAGTACCTGCTCGGCTGGCGCGACAGGGACCCGATCCTGGACCCGGAACACGCCAGGAAGGTGTTCCCGGGAGGCGGCGTCCTGCGCCCGGTCGTGCTGGTGGACGGCGTGGTCAGAGGCGTGTGGGGGAGGAAGGGCGCCGAGGTGAGCGTGCAGGCGTTCGGCGAGCTGCCCTCCCTGGACGACGAGCTCGCCGACGTCCGGCGCTTCCTCGGACGGCCGTGAAAGCGATCCGGTGTATCGGGTGATAACAGACGAGTACTGATACATCGGAAGGTTGCTCATGACGGGGGAGACCATCGCGGCCACGGTGCCCTGGACGGCCCGCGCGCCGGGGGCCCAGCACGAGACCCAGCACAAGACCCAGCACGAGACCCTGGACGACGCCGACGCGTTCGCCGCGGTGTTCGACGCGTACTTCGGCGAGATCCACACCTACGTCGCCCAGCGGCTCGGCCCCGACCACGCCGACGACATCGTGGCCGAGACGTTCCTCACCGCGTTCCGCAAGCGCGACCGCTACGATCCGTCCCGCGCGGGGGTGCGGGCCTGGCTGTACGGCATCGCCACGAACCTCATCGGCAAGCACCGCCGCCTGGAGGCCCGCACGCTGCGCGCTCTCGGCCGCTTCGGCCCCGACACCGACGCGCCGGGCCACGACGAGTCCGTGGCCGTACGCGTCAGCGCCCAGAGCCTGCGCCCCGAGCTGGCCGCCGCCCTGGCCGAGCTGGACCGGCGCGACCGCGACGTGCTGCTCCTGGTCGCCCTGGCCGGGCTCAGCCACGACGAGATCGCGACCGCGCTCGGCATCCCGTACGGCACCGTCGGCTCCCGCCTGAGCCGCGCCAGGAAGAGGCTGCGCGGCCGGCTCGGGGAGGTGCGCGACGATGGATGAGCTGCTCCGCGACCTGTACGGCAAGCCACAGCCGGGCCCGCACGCCCGGACCAGGGTGTGGCGGCGGATCACGGCCCGCCGCCGGCGACGCCGGCTGGCCTGGCCGGCGGCGATCGCCGCCACCGCCGCGGCCCTCGCGCTGTTCCTGCTGGTCCCCCGCGAACAGCCCATGGAAGCGGGCAGGCAGATCCTCCTGACGGCCGCCACCTCCGCCGCGTCCTCCACCTCGCAGGGCACGTACTGGCACGTCAGGAAGCTGCACGACGGCGTCAGGGAGACCGAGCTCTGGGTCACCAGGCAGGGCCGGGCGTGGACCGCCGAGCAGGGCCGCGTCACCCGGGTCACCGGCCGCTCACCGTTCAGCATGGCCGGGCGCGACCTGACCTTCGCGGAGATCCAGGCCCTGCCTGCCGACGCCGCCGCGCTGCGCGAGCGGGTCGCCGCGATGTTGCCGGCAGGGTCGGAGTCGTTGCTCGCCGACGCGCTCGGCGGCCTGCTGTGGACCAAGCCGTCCCCGCCAGGCGTGCGCGCCGCCGCCTACCGCGCGCTCGCCGACCTGCCCGAGGTCCGCTACCTGGGCACGGACACGGACGCTCGGGGCCGCGCGGGTGAGGCGTTCTCCTTCGGCCTGCCCTCCGGCGTCCGCCGCACGCTGATCATCGACCCGGCCACCTCGCAGGTGCTGTCCAGCGAGGACGGCACGCGCTCCGAGCTCGTCCTCGTCGCCGGCTGGACCGACGAGGGCCCCCGCTAACCAAGCCTTGATGGTGCCGCGCGTGGGTGCCGCGCGCCCTGAAACAGGAGTCACGACGTGTTCTGGCGTGCCCGGACGACCTCAGGCAGGGCCATCTGCCTGAGTGACCAGTTCCCAGCGATCAAGGTGGAGGAGGTGATGGAGGGCCTGGTGACGTTCGTGAAACTGCCGCCCGTGCGGCTCGGCACGCCGATCGACTGGACCGCGAACCCGCACGGCAACCGCTCCTGGGCGCTGCACCTGCACACGCTGCGCTGGATGGGCCGCCTGGTCGCCGCCTACGAACGGTCGGGCGACACGGCGTTGCTCGACCGCGCCCGCGCCATCACCGGCGACTGGATCGGCGCGAACCCCAGAGGCGGCCCCGGCACCAGCCCCTGGGCGTGGGCCGAGCACGCGGTCGCGCTGCGCGCCCCCGCACTGGTGTGCCTGAGCGAGCACGTGCACACCAGGGAGCTGTGGGACAGCCTGGCCGAGCACGGCGAGGTCCTGGCCGACCAGTCCTTGTACCGCGAGGGCCACAACCACGGCCTCGACCAGGACATCGCGCTGCTCGTCGTCGGCTGCCGCCTGGGCCGGGCGCGCTGGCGGGACCTGGCCGTACGCAGGATGACGGCCTCGGCCGAGCAGGCCGTCGACGCCCAGGGCGTCCTGCACGAGCAGGCCCCGCGCTACGGCCTGTACGTGCACCGCCGCCTCGGCGTCGCCCTGCGCGCGATCCGCGAGAGCGGGGCGGAGGTCCCCGAGCGGCTGCTGGCCAGGCGGCGGGCGCTGGAGTCGTACGTGGCCCACGCCACCCAGCCGGACGGCCACCTCGTCCCCATCGGCGACAGCCCGGCCGACGCGCGCGCGGACGGGTTCCCGCACGAGGGGCCGGTGGTGCGGGTCTTCGACGGGGGATACGTGTTCGGCAGGAGCGCCTGGGACGACCCCATGGCCGCGTACTACTCGATCAGGTTCGGCCCGGGCAGGCGGCTGCACGGCCACGAGGACCACCTGGGCGTGACCTACTTCGCGCAGGGCCGCCGCATCCTCGTGGAGGCCGGCTTCCACTCCTACGAACGGACCGGCTACGCGGACTGGACCCGCTCCCACGAAGCCCACAACGTGCCCGTCCCCACCTCCGGCACGTTCCGCCCCGGCACGCCCACGCGCCTCCTGCACTCGTCCATCGGCCCGTCGAGCCAGTCGTACGAGCTGGCCGACGACGCCTACGGGATGACGCGGACGCGGCGCGTGCTGGTCGGCCACGCCCCGGACATGATGGCCGTGCACGACAGCGTCCCCACGGGCGCCCTGCGCAGCCTGTGGCACTTCGACCCGGCGCTCAGGGTGCTGTCACGGCGCGGCGGGACGGTGGTGCTGGGGGACGGCGACGGCTTCACGGTCTCGCTGCTCCACCTCCCCGGGCAGGGCCAGGCGGTGCGGCCCTCGCTGCTCTCGACCGGCTACCTGCGGACCGCCGAGGGCGTCACCGTCGTGTCCCCCGAAGCGCCGAGCGTGCTGACCGTGATCACGGTGAACCCGTCCCCGGGGGACTAGCATTCCGCTGTGAAATACAAGCCCCTGTACGCGCTGGGCTCGGTGGACCTATGAAGAACAAGCCCCTCTTTGCGCTGGGCTCGGTGGACCCGTGAAGAACAAGCCCCTCTACGCGCTGGGCTCGGTGGACAACGCGCTGCTCGTCCTGCACATGCTGCGCGACCGGGGCCGGCTCACGGTCACGGACGTGGCCGGCGAGCTGGGCATCGCCCGCTCGACCGCGCACCGGCTGCTGGCGATGCTGGTCTACCGCGACTTCGCCGTACAGGACGAGCAGCACACGTACCTGCCTGGGCCGTTCCTCGCCGCCACCCCGTCCGTCCCCGGCGGCCCCGCCCTGCGCGAGCTGCGCGCCCGCACCCGTCCCGCCATGGAGGCGCTCCGCGCCCGCACCCAGGAGACGGTGAACCTGGTGGTCAGGGTGGGCACGGAGGTCCGCTTCCTGGACAGCGCGGAATCCCCGCAGGTCCCGCACGTGGGCGACCGGCGCGGCACCATCCTGCCCGCCCACCTCGCCTCCGGCGGCAAGGCCCTCCTCGCGGCCCTGCCCCCCGACCACGTCCGGGACCTCTACGCGGACCTCCCCGCCAGGGACCGCGCGATCCTGACCCAGGAGCTGGCCGAGGTCCGCGCCCGTGGCCATGCGCTCAACATCGAGGGCACGGAGCAGGGCGTCTCCGCCATCGGCGCCGCCCTGCGCAACGGGCGCGGCTCCGCCGTGGGGGCGTTGTCGATCTCGGTGCCGTCGGCCAGGTTCGGGCCTGAGCGGGTGGCGGCGTACGCGGAGGAGCTCCGGCGCGCCGTCGCGGAGGCCGAGCATTCACTGGCCGGGTTTCCCGGCTGAACTGCCGTTTTTATTCCGGGTGGTTCGTTTTTCTCGTGTCGAGCAAGATGGGCTTGAGCTGGCGGAAGAATTCGGTCGCGTCCGCCAGCGAGTCCCTGCCGGGAGCGCCCTGGTAGATGTTGATGGTGAGCAGCCGTTTGTAGTCAGGTGTCCATCCGTAGACGAAGGCGACGCTCTGGTCCTTCGGACTCTTCCGTCGTGCCGCGAAGCCTGGAGCCAAGTCGGTAGGCAGATCAATTCCCTGAGTGGACACCTTGGTGTTCTCCAGGCCATCGGGGCTGATGGGGGATGGTTCGAAGACTTCGATCGTGAGCCCCAGTTCCCCTTCTGGGCTCGTATCCTCGGCGACGGAGCACGATGCGAAACGGCCTCGATCCGTTTTCCCGGCCACGGCCGTGTAGTTCTTGAAACCGGTGGCCAGTTCGATGGCGTTCGAGGAGATCAGTTCGCATTCTCGTGGTGCCGCGGTGATGTCGCCCAACGGCAACGCCTCTGGCTGAGGCCGGGGAGGAGCCGAGCACGCGACTACCGAGGCGAGGACAAGAATCGCCGATGACTTACCGTTCATGAGCCTTGCCTGGCGTAGTTGGCTTCGGACTCCTTGAAGCCGAGCGCGGTCGACTGATTCGTTTCTTTGAAGACGCGGCCGGTCGGGTTGAGCGTCAGCCAGTCCTCATAGGCTCTGCGCTGAGCGGCGGTCATGTCATGCCACGGCACGATTTCCCCGTTGGCCATGAAATAGCCCGCCGAGCCTGGGGAGAAGTCCTCGTGACGGTGCGGATGCGTTGCCGAGGGCGATGACCCGTCTCCGAAGAGGCCGTGGCGCATCATCACCGCTGCGGTCAGATCGGCGAACATGTGCTTGGCGAGCCCCAAGGCGGTATCCGCATCCCTTCGGGCTCGGTCTTCGTTGTCGGATCTGGTTTGACCGAAGATCGTCTCCTTGGCTCCGTCAACCATGAAACCGACGAAAGCCCCCTGTGGTCCCGGCGCCAGCCCGACGACACTTTCCACCATTTGCCTGAAGATGGCGAACCGTGCATCCTTCTCTTTTGCTTCTTCGATGCCGGATATGTTCGCTGCATCGCTGATCAGCCAGGTTGTCCTGCTCAAGCTCTGTGCTGCCTGGGCGAATTCGGCACCCCCGCTGCGGCTCATACGCTCTTCGAGAATGTCCTGCCGTGCGGCATCGAGTTGCCGCGCCGTCGCCTGCGGATGCGATTTCCGCCATTCCTCGAAGTCTGCCCTCACCTCCGCTTCGATCTTGCCGGCGACTTCATCCAGCATCTTGGTCGCATACATGCCGTGCGTGGCCACCACGTGCTGGAACGCACCCTCGTCAGCGAACGCCCAGGTCATGGCAGCCTTGACACCGCTCGCGTCCAACAAGGCCCCATAGGGCTCCTCGCCCCGCAGATTCTTGTCCGGGTCCCGATCCGCCATCACGCCCGACACCTCCTCGCTGAAGGCCCGTGCGGCGCGGTGCACGTCGCCGATGTAATGCGCCAAGACCTTCCCGACGTGGGCGCGGGTGCCCGGGAGATTGGCCTGGACCTTGGGGTCGCTCCAGAATCGGACCGCCCAGGAAGCGATCAACGCCGACTTGTACCCCCGCGACCCACCCACCGGCAAGTCATGATCCCGAAACTCCGTACTGGCCACCTCGATTGCCCAGCCGAGGTCCCCATCGGCGTCCCCGCCCCAGGGGTGCCGCCGCATGAGGTAGTCGAGCGGCTTGCGTTGCGGGTCCGTGAAGAAGTCCTGGGCGACGGCGGGATGGTGGGCCAGGGCGACCAGGGCCGTGCCCATGGGGCTGAGATCACCGAGGGAGGCGTCCGTGGCGCCGGGCATCGTCCAGGTGTCTCGCGGGAGGCTCGGGTCCGGCGGGTGGGCCACATCCTTGTCGTGCAGCTTCCGGACCACCGTCAGCAGGAAGGCGTGATCGAACGTGCCGTCCCCGAGCAGGCCCTTCACCGCGAATGCGTCCTGAGGGCTCTCGATGCCGTCGACCAGCTGGTCGGCGTAGCCGCCGGGCAGCCTCAGCGCGCCCACGCCGCGCGAGGCCGTGCCCAGGAGCTCGCTGAGCATGGTGACGAACCTCTCCTGGACGGCGACGTCCCGCTGCGACGGGCGGGCCGACGGCGGCAGGCCGGCCCCGTACGCTCGGTTGATCATCGCCTTGAGCTCGTGCGGCAGGATCTCCTGAGCGAGCGCCAGGGCGAAGTACGGATCGTTCCTGTGCCGTTCCAGCTCCGCCACCAGCATGGGATCGAGCGCATGACTCTTGAGCCGTTCCCGTAGCTTCGTGGCCACGGCCTTGGCGGAGGCCGCTCCCTCGGCAGGGGATTTCGACAGCCAATCCGATTCGTTGGCCCAGAGCACGCCGCCCCTGCCGGATTCGCGGTCAGGTTCGGCGAGGATCAGGTCGAGGCGGCCCTGGAGTGAAGGGATCCGGTCGCTCATCTCCTGGCAGATTCCGCGCAGCGCCGATGGTCCCCACAAGGGGAGGCCCAGCGACGTCAGCGCCTGCTCCACCTGGAGGTCGACATCCGACATCATGCCGCTGACCCGTCTCATGCCGTTGATCAGTCTCGTCATCAGCTCGGGATCGATTCCCACCATGGAGCTCACGGAGAGGGTGCCCCCTCGGTCGGCTGCAGCGAGTCCAGCAGAGACAGGGCGCGCGTGAAGCGCTCCTTGAAGCCCCGGTCCCAGGCGCGCAGGTCGGCGGCGAGCCGGTCTCCGGACGCGCCCTTGAGCGCGCCGTCGTCCACCAATCGGACAAGCGCGATCACGTCATGAGCGTGACGATCACGCAATTCCTCGATACGCCGCCGGGCGGCGTCGATCTGTTCCCGCGTCGCCATCCTCGCCTGATCTCGTTCGTCGCACGGAACGGGCACCGCCGAGCCGATGGCATGGTAACCGGAGGCCGGCGGGAATGCGCAGCGGAATGGTGTCATTCAGCGAACCGGCAATGGCACAAATAGCCGCCGAATATGAGAATTCTCCAGAAAACTGCTACAGCCAGTTGCGGCGTTTGAAGACCGTGTAGAGGGCCACGCACACCGCCGCCATCAGCACGATGGCGAACGGATATCCGAACGCCCAGTGCGTCTCCGGCATGAAGTCGAAGTTCATCCCGTACACGGTGCCGACCAGGGTGGGGGCGAAGAGGATGGCCGCCCAGGCGGAGATCTTCTTGACCTCCTCGCCCTGCTGGATGCTGGCCTCCGTCATCCGCGCCATCTCCGCGTTCTGCGCCTGTGTGACCAGGGTCGAGTTGACGACCAGGATGTTCTGCAACATCTGGCGGAAGGAGGAGATCCGCTCGGTCACGGTGATCGCGTGGTCGGCCGCGTCGCGCAGGTAGCTCTGCAGCTCGTCGGTCACCCCGTACTTGCGCGCCCCCGCGATGAACCCGTGGATCATCCCGACCAGCGGCGCCGTGGCCCGCTGGAACTCGATCACCTCGCCCGACAGGTCGTACACGCGCCGCGACACCGACGGGTCGCCGCCGAAGACCTGGACCTCGATCTCCTCGATGTCCTTCTGCAGCCCGGCCACCACCGGCGCGTACCCGTCGACCACGGCGTCGAGGATGGCGTACAGAACGGCCTGCGGGCCCTGCCGCAGCAGTTCGGGGTCGGACTCCATGCGCTTGCGGACGGCCTGCAGGTCGGGGGCCTCGGCGTGGCGTACGGTGATGACGAAGTTGGGGCCGACGAAGACGTGCACCTCGCCGAACGCGACCTCCTCCACGTCGTCGAGGTAGCGCGCGGCGCGCAGCACCACGAACAGCGTGTCGCCGTAGCGGTCGGCCTTGGGGCGCTGGGAGCCGACGATGGCGTCCTCCAGCGCCAGCTCGTGCAGCTCGAACTCCTCGCCGAGCTTGACCAGCTCCCACTCCTTCGGACGGTACAGCCCGATCCAGGCCATGGCGTCCGGCATCTGCTTGAGGCGTTCGAAGGCGTCGGCGAGCGAGCCGGGGTTGTCGACCCGCTCGCCGTTCTGGTAAATGGCGTTGTCGATGACCGTGGGGCGGTAGGGGCGTTCCTCGGCGGCACGCGGGTCCATCGAGTGCTCGGGCGCCTCCTCGCGTGAGTCCCCGCTGCGCCTGAACCCCTTGACCCTGGCCATCGTCCCTCCTTCATCGCGTTACGACGGGCTCATCTCGTCGAGCCGCTGCGTCGCGCGGTCCCTGATGGTCTTGCGCCACAACGGTGTCCATCCGAACAAAAGCCCATGAGGCCTGCCAAGTGCCATCTTCGACCATCGACGGAAATCGAACTCGTCGTGATGGCGAACAATCAGGTCGTCCTCGAACCTGAACAGCGAGTCGATCTCGTTGACGACCTCGCGCCCCGTGCTGTGGAAGGTGTAGCGGGCGGTCCAGTGGGCGGTCGCCGTGAAGTCGTCGGCCGTCACGTCGCGGTACTCCGACTTCAACCCGTCACGTACGCCGAGCTGGAGCCGCCACATTCTCATCACCCTGTCGCGCCCCTCGACCTCCTGGAAGATGGGATCGCCGAAACTGACCTCGGGGTGGTAACAGCGCTCCATGGCCGCGAAATCCGCCCGGCCGAGAGCGTCGTAGAAGGCGCTGATGAGCGCCGCGTGCCGATCGTTCACCCTCATATCAGACCATGGCCGCACCGTTGTCCCAGCACACGGCCCGCAACCAGGCGTCGCCGAGGTCGAGCCGGGCCAGCGCGTCGAGCTGGTGGGCGTACGCGTACGGGATGGTGGGGAAGTCCGACCCCAGCACCACCTTGCCCGCCAGGCCCAGGTCGAGCAGCGCGGGCCGCAGCCGCGACGGGAACGGCATGCCCTTCTCGGAGAAGTCCGTGAAGGCCATCGTGGTGTCCAGGGCCACCCGCTCGTAGCGGGCGGCCAGCTCGAAGAACGGGTCGTACTCCGGCATCCCCAGATGCGCGATCACCACCCGCAGCGACGGGTGCCGCCGCAGCACCGCCCCGACCGGCTCCGCCCCGACGAACCCGCCCGGCACGGGCACCGAGCTGGCGTGCACCACGACCGGCACCCCGGCCTCCGCCAGCAGCCCCCACACCTCCTCCAGCTCCGCCGCGCGCGGGTCGAACCCGCCCACCTGGAGGTGCACCTTGAAGATCCTGGCCCCGCCGTCCAGCGCCCGCCGCACGTACGCCGCGACCCCCGGCTCCGGGTAGAAGGTGGCGGAGGGCAGGCACCCCGGCGTACGGCCGGCGAAGTCCAGCGTCCAGGCGTTGAGATCGGCGGCCATGTCCGGCTTGTGCGCGTAGGCCAGGGCGGGGAACGTCCGCACGCCCAGCTCCCGCAGCCGGTCGACCCGCCGCTCCACGGGCCAGTCGTAGGTGATCGGCCATCCGCCGCCCATCAGCGGCCCGCCGTGGCGGAAGTGGTGCCACACGCGCCGTTCCATCCGCTCGGGCAGGAAGTGCACGTGCAGGTCGATCAGCCCGGGCAGCCCGAGCCCCCGCCACCAGGCCGGCACCTCCGAGTCAGCTAGCACGCCGGCCACTCTACGCAAACCTCACCACGCCGGGCGCAGGGGGCTTCTTCCCGGCCCTCGCCGGCCAGGTGAGTTGGCGCGGCCGGCATGGTGACGGCGTCGCCTCACCGGCACAACCCTGATTTTCCGCAACCCGGACGAACCGTTGACCGGCTAGGGTTTCTCCTCGATGGACAAGTTCTGGGCCCACCTGATCAAGGTTCAGCCTGACCCCGACCCCTGGGTCGTGGTGGTCTCGGCTCTCGTCGCGCTGGTGATCGTCGGTTTCCGCATGCCCTGGCAGCTCTCCAGGGGGCTGATCACGATCGCCCACGAAGGCGGCCACGCGCTGATGGCGCTGCTCACGCGGCGCAAGCTCGAAGGCATCCGCCTGCACTCCGACACCTCCGGCGTGACGCTGACCAGGGGCAGGCCCACCGGGCCCGGCATGGTGCTGACCGCGCTCGCGGGCTACCTGGCGCCCCCGCTGCTCGGGCTCGGCGCGGCCTGGCTGACCGAGCAGGGCCGCATCACGGTGCTGATCTGGGGCGTGCTGCTGCTCCTGGTCTGCATGCTGCTGCTGATCCGCAACCTGTACGGGGCCCTGATCCTCCTGGTGACGGGCGGCGCGGTGTTCGCCCTGATCATGTACGCGCCCGCGGACATCCAGCAGGTCGTGGCCCTGGTGGCGGTGTGGTTCCTGCTGTTCGGCGGGATCAGGCCGATCATCGAGCTGCAGCACAAGCGGCGGCGCAGGCAGGCCAGGGACTCCGATGCCGACCAGCTCGCCAGGCTGACGTTCCTGCCCGGCGGGTTCTACGTGTTCTTCTTCCTGCTCGTGTCGGTGGCGTCCGTGGTGTTCGGCGCGTACCTCATGAACCCGCTCTAGTCCCGATATTTCGCACTAAACTCCTCAGCAACAGGGGGAGAGTGCAGTGCTGCCAGTCGAGGACGCACCCGGCTACCGGGTACTCGATCAGGCGGGCCAGGGCGGATTCGCCGTCGTGTACCGCGCCTACCAGGAGCGCCTCGACCGGGTCGTGGCGCTGAAGGTGCTGTCCGTGGACCGGGTGGACCAGCGCACGATGCGCAGGTTCCAGCGCGAGCTGCAGCTCACCGGCCGCCTCACCGGCCATCCGAACGTCGTCACCGTCTTCGACACCGGCGTCACGCGCTCCGGCAAGCCGTACATCGCGATGGACTTCTTCGAGAACGGCTCCCTGCGCGACAAGATCCGCAAGGAGGGGCCGCTCCCGCTGCCCGACGTGCTCAGGGCGGGCGTCAAGCTGGCCGGCGCGCTGGCCGCCGTCCACGAGGCCGGGGTCCTGCACGGCGACATCAAGCCGCAGAACATCCTCATCTCCCGGTACGGCGAGCTCGCGATCGCCGACTTCGGCGTGGCCAGGGTCGTGGACTCCGCGGAGGTCTCGCTCACCTCGCAGGCGTTCACCCCGCTGCACGCCGCCCCCGAGGTGCTCACCGGCCAGCCGCACTCGGCCTCCACCGACCTGTACTCGCTCGGCTCGACCCTCTACCACCTGCTGGCCGGCCAGCCCGCCTTCCACAACCCGGCCGACCCGTCGATCGCGCCGCTGATGTACCGGGTGCTCAGCCTCGACCCGCCGCCGATCAACCGGCCGGACGTGCCGGCGGCGGTGTTCGAGACGATCGTGCGGGCGATGTCCAAGCAGCAGGAGGCGCGGCACGGGTCGGCGCGCGAGCTCGCCCGCCACCTCCAGGCGCTGCAGGCGGAGCTCGGCCTCCCGGTCACGGACCTGGTCGGCCAGGACCCCGCCCCGGCCGTCCGCCAGGACCCCGCCCCGGCTCCCCGCCAGGACCCCGCTCCGGCGATGCCACCCGCCCCACGCCCGGATCCCGGCGCGCCGCACGGCACCGGCCACTTCCCGGCCACAGGCCGGCACCTCCCCGCCGCCCAGCCCGGCGCGCACGCCGCCCCCGGCCAGGTCAGCAGTCCCTTCGCACCGCCCCAGGCGGGCCCGTCCCACCACGCCGCCCCGGCGCCGCAGAGCACGGGCTACCCGGCGCCGCCCACTCCCACGATCCCTCCGGCCGGCGGCGGCTCCCGCACCGGCAGGATGGTCCTGATCGGCGGCGTGGTCGCGGCCGTGGTCGTCGCCGGCACCGCCCTGGCCGTCCACCTCTCGATGCAGCCACCCGCCACGACCACCACCACGACGCCCACCACCGGCCAGCCCAGGACCGGCACCACCGACCAGGAGCCCATCGGCAAGGAGCAGGTGGCCGCCCTGGCCCCCCGCCAGATCAAGGTCACCGCCGACCAGGGCGCGCTGGTCGAGCTGCGCTGGTCGCTGCCCGCGGGCGCCCGCGACTACCCGGTGGTCGTCCAGCGCTCCCCGATCAAGAAGGGCGAGCAGGCCATCACCCCCCTGTCCCAGGGCGCCACCTCGACCCGGGTCGCCGGCCTGGACCCGGACACCGGCTACTGCTTCCTGGTAGGCGTCCCCCTGCGCATCGCGGAGAGCTCCACGGTCGCCTGGTCGAAACCGGCCTGCATCAGGGGCGCGGTGGCGCGCTCAACCCAGTAGCTTGCGCGCCGCCTGCTCGATCTCCTCCTCCGACAGCAGCACGTGGTCGGCCGCCTTCCCCAGCGGGATGAAGCTGTCGGACGAGGTCACCCGCCCGACCGCCCCGGTGAACCCGGCGTCGAGCAGCTCGGCCACGATGCCTTCCGAGACTCCGCCGCTGTGCCGGGTCTCGTCGGCGATCAGCACGTTCCCGGTCAGCTCGGCCGCCCGCAGCAGGTCGTCGAGCGGTAGCGGCGCCAGCCAGCGCAGGTCGAGCACGCGGCACCCGTACCCCTCCTGGGTCAGCCGCACCGCCGCCCGCAGGCTCATCCGCACCCCGTTGCCGAACGTCACGATCGTCAGGTCGCGCCCGTCGCCGTAGGAGCGCGCCCGCCCGATCGGCACGTGCGTCTCCGCCCAGCGCGCGGGCGGCGCGTACGGCGCCAGCCACCCCCCGTCGCCCTCGTCGAACAGGTCCCGCGTGTGGTAGAGCGCGATCGGCTCCAGGAACACGCAGACGGACCCCGAGGTACGCGCCGCCGCCAGGCACGTGCGCAGCATGGCCGAGGCGTCGTCGGGCCGCGCCGGCGAGGCGATGACCAGCCCGGGGATGTCCCGCAGCGCGCCCACCGCGTTGTCGTTGTGGAAGTGCCCGCCGAACCCCTTCTGGTACGCGTACGAGGCCACCCGCACCACCATCGGGTTGGTGTAGGCGCCGCGCGAGAAGAACGACAGCGTGGCCGCCTCCCCGCGGATCTGGTCGAGCGCGTTGTGCAGGTAGGCGAGATACTGGATCTCGGGCACCGGCAGCAGCTTCGACACGCCCGACCCGAGCGCGAGCCCCAGCACGGCCTGCTCGTCGAGCAGCGTGTCGAACACCCGCCCCGCCCCGAACCGCTTCTGCAGCCCGCGCGTCACGCCGTACACGCCGCCCTTCTTGGCGACGTCCTCGCCGAACACCGTCATCTCCGGATAGACGGCCAGCGCGTCGGCGAGCGTGCGGTTGATGGCCTGGGAGAGCGTCATCGGCTTGTCGTTCTCCGGCAGCGACCCGGCGAACGCCTTCTCCCTGACCGCCCCGGCGGCCGCCATCGGGCTGATCTTGGCGATCAGGTCCGGCTTGCGCGGCGCGATCGGCTCCATGACCTCCTTGGCCGAGCTGAGCCGCGGGCTGCGCGCCGTCTCCTCGGCGATCTTCAGGACGTGCTCGCGCGCCATCTCGTACGCCGTGAGCAGCTCGTCCGGCGTCGTCAGCCCCGCCTCCACCAGCAGCGCCGCGGTACGGACCAGCGGGTCGCGCTCCAGGTCGGCCCTGATCTCCCGCTGCGTACGGTACGCCGACTCGACGTCGGACCCGGCGTGGCCCATGAGCCGCACGGTCGACAGGTGCAGGAAGACCGGCGAGCGCCGCTCGCGTACGAGTCGGACGGCCTCGGCGGCGGCGTCGTACGCGGCGGGCAGGTCGCAGCCGTCGGCGGCGAGGTACTCGATGCCGGGCCGCCGCGCGGCAGCCTCCACCCAGCCCTTGGGGGTGCGCACGCTGATGCCGATGCCGTTGTCCTCGCACACGAACAGCAGCGGCAGCGCCTGCCCCTGGAAGGTGGCGTAGGCGGCGGTGTTGAGGCCGGACAGGGCGCTGGCGTGGTTGATGGAGGCGTCGCCGAAGCTGCACACCGCGATCGCGTCCTCCGGCCACGCGCCGGGCACATCGAGCGCGCGGGCGCGCTCGATCGCGAACGCCACGCCGACGGCCCTGGGCAGGTGGCTGGCGATGGTGGAGGTCTGAGGGATGACGGCCAGGTCGGGATGGCCGAACACCTTGTGCCGGCCGCCCGCGATGGGCTCGTCCGCGGCGGCGGTCAGGCCCTTGAGCACGTCGCGGATGCCCTGCTCGGGCACCCGCCCGGCCTGCTCCGACCTGGTCAGGTAGAACGCGCCCGAGCGGTAGTGCAGCAGTGCGGGGTCGGTGGGCCGCAGGGCGGCGGCGACGGCCGCGTTGCCCTCGTGACCGGCCGAGCCGATCGTGTAGTGACCCTCGCCGCGCTCGCGCAGCCAGCGGGCCGCGATGTCGAGCAGCCTGCTGTCGAGCTGGCGCCTGAACAACGACGCGCACTGCTCCCCGGTCAGGGACGTGCCCTCGCGGACCGGCAGCCCCGGATCTCGCGGCGGGCCCGCCTCGAGCGTCGAAACCGTCTCGGTGAAATGAGTCTCAACTGTGTCGCGCGCCACAGCATCGATTATGTCCCTGATCGGCCCTGACGTCTGCCGGACTCCGGCGACAGCTTGTGGAGCGGTCCGTTTGACCCTGGAGGATAACTGTTTGTCAGAAATCACAACTTCACCGGCGGCATGCACGTCTACTGGTAGAGCACACGTGGCACCCTCAATGCCGCGTTGAACCACTGGGGTCTCCAGAAAGGAACCCGCATGTTACAACGCATCCGTGTCGCCGCCCTCGCCCTCGTACTGGGCGTCTCAGGGACGATCGCCCTGGCCACGCCCGCGGCGTCGGCGGCCCCCACCCCCACCATCACCAAGGTCGAGCTCAGCCCGGCCGCGCCCGTCGTGGTCTTCGACAGCGATGTCAGCGTCACGTTCACGTTCACCACGACGAACGCGACCACGGCCGCACTCAAGCTCAACGGTGACACCGTGAACGTCACGTCCACGGCCGTCACGGGCGGGCTGAAGTGGACGGGCACCAAGTCCTTCGGCCCCGGCGCCGCCGGCAAGTGGAACTACGCCGCCACCGCCACCGGCGACGGCGGCTCGGTCACCCAGTCCGGCTCGTTCGACGTCGTCAGGGCGCTCACCACCACGTTCGGCGACTTCGACGCCAGCCCCGACCTCGTCGACAGGGGCGACACCATCCGGGTCACCGGCCGCCTCCTCGCCGACGGCAAGGGCTACGACGGCCAGAGCGTGTCCATCACCTTCCGCGAGCGCGGCTCCGACAGCTACCGTGAGGTCGCCAAGGTGACGACCGGGCGCGGCGGCTGGTTCGGCGCCCGCGTGCAGGCCAACGCCACCGGCTGGTGGCGCGCCGAGTTCGCGGCCACCGCCACTGCCAGGGCCTCCGTCAGCGACGCCGACAGGGTGGACGTCAGGCGCGCCAACCTCGGCAGCCGCATCGACGGCTTCGACGCCCGCCCCGAGCCCGTGGACAAGGGCGACAGGCTCTGGTTCTCCGGCGCCCTGCGCGTCGAGAGCCGTGGCGGCCTGGCCGGCCAGCGCGTGTCGATCTTCTTCAAGGCGGAGGGCTCCCGCCGCTGGGAGTACGTCACCAGCGACGTGACCGGCCGTCACGGCCGCTTCGGCGCTTCCGCCGAAGCCGTCACCTCGGGCTGGTGGCGCGCCGAGTACCGCGGCACGCGCGGCGTCAACGGCTCGGTCAGCCGGCCCGACTGGGTGACGGTCAACCAGCCCGCCCCGCCGCCGGTCGAGAAGGCGGACACGCGGCTGATCAAGTTCAACGCCTACCCGGAGCCGGTCAAGCGCGGCAAGTACCTGAGGTTCAGGGGCGTGCTGCAGGTCGACGACGAAGGCTCGTGGGAGGGGTACTCGGGCAAGGTGGCGCTGTTCTTCAAGCCGCTGGGCTCGAAGAAGTGGCAGTTCGTGAAGACGACCGGGTCGGGTGACAGCGGGCGGCTCTACACGAAGGTCAAGGCCTGGAAATCGGGACACTGGAAGTTCGTGTTCAGCGGTGACGGGGACACCTACGGCGATCACAGCCGTACGGACTACGTCCGCGTGAAGCGCTGATCACCCGAACACCGTAACGAGGCCCGGGGGGCACCTCCCCGGGCCTCGTTCTTCGCGGAGGTCTCTAGTTGGGCTGCTCTTCGGGGAGCTTGGCGTCGATGCGGACGAGGAGGGTCTCGATCGTGTCGAGCCGCTTCTCGACCTTGTCGATCCGCAGGTCGCGCAGGCCGTTGTCGTTGTGGATGGTCTGCACGAGTTGCGTCACCTTGGTCATGTCCGTCTGGAGCAGGTTGAGCCGCGTGTCGACATGAGTGAAGCGGTCATCGACCTCGGTGAAGTGCTCGTTCATCGTCAGCTTGACGTCGCTGATCTCGCGCTCGACGTCGGTGAAGCGGCGGTCCACCGACGTCTTGAAGTCGGCGAGGTCCGTCTTCACGTTGCCGAGTTCGGTCTCGACTCCGCCGAGTCGGCCCTTGACATCCCCGAATTCCTTGTCGACCCTTGCGAAGCCCTTGTCCATCCTGTCGAGGATGTTCTGTCCGACTGTGCCCACTCGGCGGTGAAGCTCGTCGAACCGTTCTGCGATGCTGGCGTCGGGCATGCCGCTCACCGTAGCTTTCTCCAGCCTCGCGACCCTGACCTGCAGGTCGCGGCACGTGTTCCGGAGGTCGAACATGTCGAATGCGCTCCTTTGCGCGTGGAGGGTAGGGAAGCGCCGCGCGGCACTTCCGGAAAGCTACCCTCCGTCCATGATCGACCGCAGAGAGATACAAGGAACAGTCGTATCTACTCGGCCTTCCGGAACTCCAGCACCGCCACCCCGAGCAGCACCACCCCCAGCCCCGCCACGATCCCCAGCTCCAACCCCACCGGCACCTGGAAGTCGAACCACCGCACCCCCGGGTTGAGCATCGCCTCGGCCGCCGCCGGTACGTCCAGGTGGGCGAACACGGCCTGCCGCATCGGATCCACCGCGTACGTCATCGGGTTGACCACCGTCAGCACGTGCAGCCACGACGGCAGGTTGGCCAGCGGGAACATGGCGCCCGACAGGAACATCATCGGCATGATCGCCATCTGCATCAGCCCGAAGAAGGTCTGCATGTTCTTCATCCGGGCGGCCAGCGTCACCCCGAAGGCCGTGATGGTGAACGCCGCCAGGAACATCTCCAGCAGCAGCGTGACGATCAGACCGGGCGCGTACGGCACCCCCACCAGCCCCGCCATCGCCACGATGATGATCCCCTGCCCGACGGCCACGACGGCCCCGCCGAGACATTTGCCGATCACGATCGCCCCCCGCGACACGGGCGCGACCAGCATCTCCCGCAGGAAGCCGAACTCGCGGTCCCACACGATGGACCCGGCCGAGAACATGGCCGTCATGATCACGGTCATGGAGATCATGCCGGGGTACATGAAGGTCCGGTAGTCGACCCCGGGGATCGAGCCCTGGACCAGCGACCCCAGCCCCGTCCCCATGACGAACAGCCACAACACGGGCTGCACGAGCATCGAGAGCATGCGGGTGCGGTCGTTGACGAAGCGCAGCATCTCGCGATGCAGCACGACCTTGACCGCCCGGAGGTCGTGCCCGGCACTGCGGGCCGGGACCCGGACGCTGATGGCCTCTGATGCCATGACTATCGCCTCGCCATCGCTCTCATCCACGCCAGGTTGTCGTTGCCCGCCTCGGCGTCGCGGATCGTGGAGCCGGTGTAGGACATGAACACGTCGTCGAGCGACGGCCGCGACACGCTCACCGACCTGATCGGCATGCCGAGCTCGGCGAACAGCCGCGGCACGAACTCCTCGCCGGACGCCACCGCGAACGTCACCGCGCCCTCGTGCACGGCCGCCTCCAGCCCGAACCGCTCCCGCAGCGCCTCGATCGCCGCGGGGTCGTCGGCGGTCTGGATCTGCACGCGGTCCTTGCCGACGCTGGCCTTGAGCGCCTCGGGCGAGTCGATGACCACGATCCGGCCGTGGTCGATGATCGCGATCCGGTCGCAGTACTCGGCCTCGTCCATGTAGTGCGTGGTCATGAAGATGGTGATGTCCTCGACGAGCCGCAGCTGGTTGATGTATCCCCAGATGGCCGAGCGGGTCTGCGGGTCGAGGCCGACGGTGGGCTCGTCGAGGAACAGCACGCGGGGCGAGTGCAGCAGCCCGCGCGCGATCTCCAGCCGCCGTTTCATGCCGCCGGAGAACGTCATGACCTTGGCGTCCTTGCGGTCCCACAGCGCGACCATCTCCATCACCTTGCGGATCCGGTCGTCCACCGCGGCCTTCGGCACGCCGTACAGCTCGGCGTGGAAGCGCAGGTTCTGCTCGGCGCTGAGGTAGCCGTCGAGGGTGGGGTCCTGGAAGACCAGGCCGATGTTCCTGCGGACCTGGTCGCGTTCCCTGACCACGTCGTGCCCGGCGACCGTGGCGCCGCCGCCTGTGGGGTTCACCAGGGTGCAGAGCATGCTGATGGTGGTGGTCTTGCCGGCGCCGTTCGGGCCGAGGAAGCCGAACACCTCGCCGGGACGCACCTCGAAGTCGACGCCCTTGACGGCCTCGACCTTCCCGTACGCCTTCTGTAATCCGCGTACGGACACCGCCGCGTCCGCGGGCATCTAGTCCTCCGCGAGGATCTGGAAGATGGACCGGCGCGTCTGCTTGATGAGCTTCTTGGCCTCGGCGAGCTGGCGGTCGCCGCCCGTGCGGACCAGGTGGCCGAAGGCCTCGTTGAGCTGGGCCCACAGCAGGCGCAGCTCGTGGTGGTCGTCGGGGACCGTGCGGGCCACCTCCTCCCAGGGCGCCTCCTCGGCGTGCCTGGCCGCCTGGGCGCGGCCCTGCTCGGTCAGCCGGTACGTACGGCTCCCGCCCGACTCGTCCCCGGCCACCAGGCCCTCGTCCTCCAGCTGCTGCAGCGCCGGGTAGACCGATCCCGGGCTGGGCCGCCACACGCCGCGGCTGCGCTCCTCGATGCCCTGGATCATCTGGTAGCCGTTCTGCGGCCCCTCGTGGAGGAGTGCCAGCAGGGCCGCCCTGACGTCGCCGCGCCGGATGCGGGGTGCGGCCTGCTCCCAGTGGACGACGTGGTGGGGCGGCGGTGGCGGGCCCGGCGGGAAGGGCATCGGCGCCGGCATCGGCATCCCCGGTGGCGGCGGTGGGGGAGCGTCCCAGAACTCGTGGTGGTCGCGCATGATCGCCTCCAACTATCGAGATATGGTGACGATATATCTAGATAGTTGAGCCGACAAGGCGATGGCAGGATGTTAACGAGCCTTAACGAACGCTCGCGGCGATCGCCGCGCGGGCCATCGCGTGCAGCATCGGGCGCATGTCCTGGGCCGGCAGCTCGCCCGCGCTGTGCGGGGTCGAGTTGAGCAGGCCGAACACCGCGTGGGTGGCCGCGCGCAGCCGCGCCGCGGGGCAGTCGGGGTGCAGCTCGGCCAGCACCGTCACCCACTCCTCGACGTAGAGCCGCTGCAGCCGCCTGATCTGCCGGCGCGCCGGCTCGGGCACGTTGCCCAGCTCCCTGTCGTGCACGGTGATCAGCGCCGGATGGTCCGTGGCGAAGGCGATCTGCACGTCCAGCAGCGCGTCCAGCGTCTCCTCCGGGCCGGCCGAGCCGGTCACGACCGTGACGGCCGACTCGCGCAGCCGCGAGCTGACGTCGAGCAGCATCTCCGACAGCAGCGCGTCCTTGCCGTCGAAGTGGCGGTAGAGCGCCGGCCCCGAGACGCCGACCGCGGCACCGATGTCCTCGATCGACACGCCGTGGAAGCCGCGGGCCGCGAACAGTCGGGCGGCCGCCTCCAGGATCTCCGCACGCCTGTTACGCCGGCTGCGGGTAGGGGTGTCAGAGGCCGTGGTCACGTCTCACATGCTAGACGATGACGTTAATGATGACTAACATCTGGAGCCATGAGGAGCGACTGGCCGGTGCTGAAGACGGCTGTGGAGCCCGCGAGCGAGGCGTACAAGCGCAACGCCGAGCTCAACGAGCGGCTCGCCGCGGAGCTGCTCGACCGTCTCGCGGCCGCCGCGCTCGGCGGCCCGGAGCGGTCGCGGCGGCGGCACGTCGAGCGCGGCAAGCTGCTGCCGCGCGAGCGCGTCGACGGCCTGCTCGACCCGGGCTCCCGGTTCCTGGAGCTGTCGCCGCTGGCCGCGAACGGCCTGTACGACGACCAGGCCCCGGCCGCGGGCATCATCACCGGCGTCGGCCGCGTCTCCGGCCGCGAATGCGTGATCGTCGCCAACGACGCCACCGTCAAGGGCGGCACGTACTACCCGGTCACGGTCAAGAAGCACCTGCGCGCGCAGGAGGTGGCGCTGCACAACCACCTGCCCTGCGTCTACCTCGTGGACTCCGGTGGAGCGTTCCTGCCCAGGCAGGACGAGGTGTTCCCCGACCGCGAGCACTTCGGCCGCATCTTCTACAACCAGGCCACCATGTCCGCGCGCGGCATCCCGCAGATCGCCGCCGTGCTCGGCTCGTGTACGGCCGGCGGCGCGTACGTGCCCGCCATGAGCGACGAGGCGGTCATCGTGCGCGGCCAGGGCACGATCTTCCTGGGCGGCCCGCCCCTGGTGAAGGCGGCGACCGGCGAGGAGGTCACGGCCGAGGAGCTGGGCGGCGGCGACCTGCACGCGCGCGTCAGCGGCGTCACCGACCACCTGGCCGAGGACGACGCGCACGCCCTGGCCATCGTCCGCGACATCGTCTCCACTCTGGCCCCGCGCGCCGGGCGGCCCTGGGAGACGATCGCGCCGGAGCCGCCCCGCCACGACCCCCGCGACCTGTACGGGCTGATCCCCGCCGACACCCGCCAGCCGTACGACGTGCGCGAGGTGATCGCCAGGATCGCCGACGGGTCGCGCTTCCTGGAGTTCAAGGCCGAGTACGGCTCGACGCTCGTCACCGGCTTCGCCCACGTCCACGGCCACCCGGTGGGCATCCTGGCCAACAACGGCATCCTGTTCAGCGAGTCGGCGATGAAGGGCGCGCACTTCATCGAGCTGTGCGACCAGCGCCGCATCCCCCTGCTGTTCCTGCAGAACATCAGCGGCTTCATGGTCGGCAAGGCGTACGAGGCGGGCGGCATCGCCAAGCACGGCGCCAAGATGGTGACGGCGGTGGCCTGCGCCCGGGTGCCCAAGTTCACGGTGGTGATCGGCGGGTCGTTCGGGGCGGGCAACTACGCGATGGCGGGGCGGGCGTACTCGCCCAGGTTCCTGTGGATGTGGCCGAACGCCCGCATCTCGGTCATGGGCGGCGAGCAGGCCGCGAACGTGCTCACCACGGTCGGCGACGCCGACCCCGACGCGATCAGGGCCCAGTACGAGCACCAGGGCAACCCCTACTACTCCACGGCCAGGCTCTGGGACGACGGCGTGATCGACCCGCTCGACACCCGCACGGTCCTGGGCCTGGCGCTGTCCGCGGCGGCCAACGCGCCGCTCGAGCCCGCCGGTTACGGCGTCTTCCGGATGTGACGCATGCTGTTCGACCGTGTTCTGATCGCCAACAGGGGCGAGATCGCCGTACGGATCGCGCGCACGCTGCGCGGGCTCGGCATCGCGTCCGTGGCCGTGCACACGCCGTCCGACGCGGGGGCCAGGCACGTCCGCGAGGCCGACCTGGCGCTTGAGGTGCCGAGCTATCTGGACCTCGAGGCCATCATCGGTGCGGCGCTGGCCTCCGGGGCGCAGGCCGTGCATCCCGGTTACGGGTTCCTGGCCGAGAACGCCGCGTTCGCGCGGCGCTGCGCCGAGGCGGGGCTGGTGTTCGCCGGGCCGCCCGCCGCCGCCATCGACGCGATGGGCGACAAGATCCGCGCCAAGGCCACCGTGTCCGCCGCCGGGGTGCCCGTGGTGCCCGGCGCCACCGAGCCGGGGCTGGAGGAGTGGCGCGACTTCCCCGCCCTGATCAAGCCGTCCGCCGGCGGCGGGGGCAAGGGCATGGTGCTCGTACGGTCGGCCGCCGCGCTGCCCGACGCCCTGGAGTCGGCACGGCGTACGGCGCTGGCCGCGTTCGGCGACGGCACACTGCTGATCGAGCGGTACGTCGAGAACCCCCGCCACATCGAGATCCAGATCCTGGCCGACACCCACGGCAACGTCGTGCACCTGGGCGAGCGCGAGTGCAGCCTCCAGCGCAGGCACCAGAAGATCATCGAGGAGGCGCCGTCGCCGTTCGTCTCCTCCGAGATGCGCGCCCGGATGGGCGCGGCGGCGGTCGAGGCCGCCCGCTCGGTCGGGTACGTGGGCGCCGGCACGGTCGAGTTCATCGTCGACGGCACCACCGGCGCCTACCACTTCATGGAGATGAACACCCGGCTCCAGGTGGAGCACCCGGTCACCGAGCTGGTGACCGGGCTGGACCTGGTGGAGCTGCAACTGCGGGTGGCGGCGGGGGAGCGGCTGCCGTTCGCGCAGGAGGACGTGCGGCTCGACGGGCACGCGGTGGAGGCCAGGGTGTACGCCGAGGATCCGGCGCGCGGCTTCCTCCCGACGGGCGGCCGGGTGCTGGCGCTACGGGAACCAGGCGGCGCGGGCCCGGCGGCGAGCGGTCCTGCGCCCGGCGGCGCGGGCCCGGCGGCGGGCGGACCTCCGCCCGGCGGGCAGCCGGTCGTCCGGGTGGACTCCGGGCTGGCCGAGGGCGGCGTCGTCGGCAGCGAGTTCGACCCCATGCTGTCGAAGGTCGTCGCCTGGGCGCCCGACCGGGCGACGGCGCTCAGGACGCTGGACCGGGCGCTGGCGGGCACGGCCGTCCTCGGCGTGGTGACCAACATCCCGTTCCTGCGGGCCCTGGCCGCGCATCCGGCCGTCGCGGCGGGCGAGCTGGACACAGGCCTGGTCGAGCGCGTCCTGCCCGACCTGGTGCCGGACGAGGCGCCGCCCGGCGAGGTCCTGGCCGCGGCGGCGCTCGTCTTCCACGCCAGGCCGCAGGGCGACGACCCGTGGGAGGTCACCGACGGGTGGCGGATCGGCGAGCGGGCCTGGACGACGTGGCGGCTGGAGTCCAGGGACGGCGTGCACGCGGTCCAGGTTCGCGGGCTGCCCGAAGAGTCCGCCGAAGTCCTGATAGATGGCGAAGCGGTGCCGGCGCGCATCCGGCCCGGCGCCGACCTGGCCGTGACGATCGGCGGGCGCACCACGCGCTACCTCTGCGTACGCGACGGCGACACCCTCTGGCTCGGCCGGGACGGCGCGTCCTGGCCGCTCACCCGGCACCTCATCGGCGACCCCGGCGACCGCGCGGGCGCCGCCGCGGCGGCGGACGGCGTGGTCAGGAGCCCCATGCCCGGCACCGTCCTGGTGGTCAAGGCCCAGCAGGGCGACCGGGTGAGCGAGGGCCAGCCGCTGCTCATCGTCGAGGCCATGAAGATGGAGCACACCGTCACGGCCCCGCGCGACGGCGTCGTCTCCGAGCTGTCCGTGCGGGCGGGCCAGCCGGTCGACATGGACGCCGTCCTGGCCGTGGTCACCAGCGAGGAGGCGTGATGCCGTACCCCGTCGAAGGTCTTCCGCACCAAGTCACGATCTACGAGGTCGGCCCGCGCGACGGCCTGCAGAACGAGTCGGCGGTCATCCCCGTCGAGGTGAAGGCCGAGTTCATCGACCGGCTCGCGGACGCCGGGCACAAGGTGATCGAGGCGACCAGCCTCGTGCACCCGAAGTGGGTGCCCCAGCTCGCCGACGCCGACCGGCTCCTGGCCGGGCTGCACAGGAGGCCGGGCGTGCGCTACCCCGTGCTCGTGCCGAACCCGCGCGGCCTCGACCGCGCCCTCGACCTGGGCGTGGACGAGATCGCCATCTTCGCCAGCGCCACCGAGACGTTCGCCGCCAAGAACCTGAACCGCAGCCTGGAGAGCCAGTTCGAGATGTTCGAGCCGGTCGTGGCCAGGGCGCTGGACAACGGGATCAGGGTGCGCGCGTACGTGTCGATGTGCTTCGGCGACCCCTGGGAGGGACCCACGCCGATCGCGCAGGTCGTCACGGTCGGCGAGCGGCTGCTCGGGCTGGGCTGCTACGAGCTGTCGCTGGGCGACACGATCGGCGTCGGCACGCCCGGCCACGTCACGGCGCTGATCGGGGCCTTCCGTACGCCGGAGCGGCTGGCCGTGCACTTCCACGACACCTACGGACAGGCGCTGTCCAACACCCTGGCAGCGCTGAGATCGGGCATCACCACCATCGACGCCTCCACGGGCGGCATCGGCGGCTGCCCGTACGCCGAGTCCGCCACCGGCAACCTGGCCACCGAGGACCTGGTCTGGATGCTGCGCGGCCTCGGTATCGAGACCGGCCTCGACCTGGGCAAGCTCGTGTCCACCAGCACCTGGCTGGCGGAGCTGCTCGGCAGGCCCAGCCCGTCCCGCGTCGTACAGGCGCTTTCGAAAGGCTGAGACATGCTCAACGACGAGTACCAAGAGCTGCGCAAGACGGTGGAGGCGTTCGCCCGCGACGTGGTCGCGCCGGTGATCGGCGACTTCTACGAGCGGGAGGAGTTCCCGTACGACGTCGTGCGGCAGATGGGCGCGATGGGGCTGTTCGGCCTGCCGATCCCCGAGGAGTACGGCGGGATGGGCGGCGACTACTTCGCCCTCTGCCTGGCCCTGGAGGAGCTGGCCAGGGTCGACTCCAGCGTGGCCATCACCCTGGAGGCGGCGGTGTCGCTCGGCGCGATGCCGATCTTCCGGTTCGGCACCGCCGAACAGCGCGCGGAGTGGCTGCCCAGGCTGGCCACCGGAGGGACGCTGGGCGCGTTCGGGCTCACCGAGCCGGGCGGCGGCTCCGACGTGCCGGGCGGCATGCGGACCACGGCCGCGCTCGACGGCCACGAATGGGTGATCAACGGGACGAAGGCGTTCATCACGAACTCGGGCACCGACATCACCGGCGTCGTCGGCGTGGCCGCGCTGACCGGCGAGCGGGAGATCTCCACGATCCTGGTGCCGAGCGGCACGCCCGGGTTCGCGGTGTCGAAGAAGTACTCCAAGGTCGGCTGGAACGCCTCCGACACGCGGGAGCTGTCGTTCACCGACTGCCGCGTCCCCGCCGGCAACCTGCTGGGCGAGCGCGGCCGCGGCTACGCGCAGTTCCTGCAGACCCTCGACGAGGGCCGCGTCGCGATCGCGGCGATCGGCGTGGGGCTGGCGCAGGGCTGCGTGGACGAGTGCCTGAGGTACGTCAGGGACCGCCGGGCCTTCGGCCATCCGATCGGCCACTACCAGGCCATCCAGTTCAAGATCGCCGACATGGAGGCCCGCACGCACACCGCCCGGCTGGCCTACTACCACGCGGCCGAGAAGATGCTGGCCGGGGTGCCGTTCAAGAAGGAGGCGGCGATCGCCAAGCTGGTCTCCTCGAACGCGGCGATGGACAACTCCCGGGAGGCGACGCAGATCTTCGGCGGGTACGGGTTCATGAACGAGTTCCCCGTCGGGCGTTTCTACCGCGACGCCAAGATCCTGGAGATCGGCGAGGGCACCAGCGAGGTGCAGCGGATGCTCATCGCGCGGCAACTCGGGCTGGGCGACCTGTGAACAGGTGTTTGCGTGATGCGCTCACGACGATCTAGGGTCGTTGGTCATGACGGCTGACGATCTTCTCATCAGGAGGGCGGAGAAGTCGGACGCGGACGAGGTGTTCGCGCTGGCCCGCGAGTTCGGCCTGACGTTCAGGCCGGAGCGCGACGCCTTCGACGCCGCGCTGCCCGCGCTGCTCGCCAACGATGACGCCCTGCTGCTCACCGCCGTCGTGGGCGGGCGGGTGCACGGCTACCTGCTCGGATTCGTGCATCTGACGCTCTTCGCGAACGGCCCGGTCGCCTGGGTCGAGGAGGCCATGGTCGGGTCGGGCTCGCGCCGGCAGGGGATCGGGCGGGCGCTGCTGGAGGAGTTCGAGCGGTGGGCCCGGTCGCGCGAGGCCGGGTACGTCGCGATGGCCACGCGGCGGGCGCCCGAGTTCTACCATGCGCTGGGGTACGAGGCGTCTGCCACGTTCTTCCGCAAGGTCCTGCGCTGACCTCTCCGCTGAGCGCGTAGAACGGGGCCTGGCGCACCTTTCTGTCACAGGCGGATGGCATCCTTGGGGCGTGAGTATCCACGCCGTGAGCCCCCTGTTCGTCGGGCGTGCCCGCGAGCTCGCCGCTCTCGGCGACGCCCTGGCCAGATCGCATGCCGGGGCGTCGTCCACCGTGCTGGTCGGTGGCGAGGCAGGAGTCGGCAAGACGCGGCTGGTCAAGGAGTTCGTCGACCACCGGGCGGGCGACGCCCTGGTGCTCGTCGGCGGCTGCCTGGAGCTGGGCACGGAGGGCCTGCCGTTCGCACCGTTCACCGCCGTGCTGCGCGGGCTGGTGCGGGAGCTGGGCCGCGACGCGGTGGCCGCGCTCGTGCCCGGCGGCAACGCGCGCGCCCTGGCGCGGCTGCTGCCCGAGTTCGGCGAGCCGGGCAAGGACGGGCCCGAGGCCAGGGCCCGGCTGTTCGAGCAGGTGCTCGGGCTGCTGGAGCGGCTGGCCGAGGAGCGGCCCGTGGTGCTGATCGTGGAGGACGCCCACTGGGCCGACCGCTCCACCCGCGACCTGCTGACGTTCCTCGTGCGCTACCAGCGTACGGCGGCCCGGCTGCTCCTCGTGGTCACCTACCGCACCGACGAGCTGCACCGCAACCACCCGCTGCGGCCGCTGCTCGCCGAGCTGGGCCGGGTCGAGTGGGTGACCAGGGCCGAGCTGCGCAGGCTGACCCGCAGGGAGGCCGTCGCGCTGGCCGCCGGGATCCTGGAGCGCGAGCCGTCCCCCGCCGACATGGACCTCATCTACGCGCGCAGCGAGGGCAACCCGCTGTTCGTCGAGGCGCTGCTCAACGAGTGCGGCGGCGGGGAGGCGCTGCCCGAGTCGCTGCGCGACCTGCTGCTGGCCAGCGTCGAGCGGCAGCCCGAGGAGACTCAGGAGCTGCTGCGCGTGGCCAGCGCCGGCGGCCAGCGCATCGAGCACGCCCTGCTCAGCGCCGTCGCCGGGCTCGACGAGAGCGCGCTGTCACGCGCGCTGCGCCCCGCGGTGGCGGGCAACGTGCTGGTGGTCGACGGCGAGGGCTACAGCTTCCGCCACGCGCTCATCCGCGAGGCGCTCCACGACGACCTGCTGCCCGGCGAGCACATCCGCCTGCACACCCGCTACGCCGAGGCGCTGGAGCGCGACCTGTCGATCCTGCCCGCCCCGCGCGGCGCGATCGAGCTGGCCCACCACTGGCACTCCGCCCACGACTCCACCTGGGCGCTGACCAGCGCCTGGCACGCCGCCGCCGCGGCCCGCAAGTCCACCGCCTACGACGAGCAGCTCCGCATGCTCTCCCGGGTGCTGGAGCTGTGGGACCAGGTGCCCGACGCCGCCGAGCGCATCGGCGCCGACCGCATCGACGTGCTCAGGCAGACGGCCACGGTCGCGCACCTGTCCGGCGAGTACGAGCGCAGCATCGCCCTGGCGACCGCCGCCCTCGACGAGCTCGACCACTGCGTCGACCCGATCAGGGCGGCCATGCTGCTGCGCCAGCGCGGCCTGACCCGCTACGACCTGGGCCGCACCGGCCACCTGGAAGACCTGCGCACCGCCGCCGGCCTCGTGCCCGCCGACCAGCTCAAGCTCCGCGGCCAGGTGCTGGAGAGCCTGTCGCGCATGCTCCACCGGCCGGAGGACCGGCCGGAGCGCCAGGCCACGGCCCGGCGCGCCATGGAGATCGGCCACGAGGTCGGCGACGCCAACGTCGAGGCGCACGCGATGATCAGTCTCACCTGGGGCCACTCCTGCTACGCCGAGATGGATTCCCAGCTCGCCGCGTTCGCCGAGGCACGCCGCATCGCCTACCGGGACGAAGCGTACAACGCGCTGATGCGCTGCGCGATCTCCGAGTCCGACGCGCTGGAAGGCGCCGGCATGCACGAGCGGGCCGCACAGGTCGCCCGCGAGGGCGTCGAGGAGGCCCGCCAGTACGGCCTGGCCCGCACGTCGGGCACGTTCCTGTCGATCAACCTGGCCGAGCCGCTGGTGTCGCTCGGGCGCTGGGACGAGGCGCTCCAGGTCGTCGAGCACGCGCTGGAGCTGGCGCCGCCCGCCCCGTACCGGGCCAGCCTGCAGGGGTTCGCCACCGACATCGCGCTGGCGCGCGGGCAGCTCGACCGGGCGGCGAAGCTGCTGGACGCGTCGCGGAGCGTGTTGTCACGCGGCAGCTACCGCGACCAGACGACGCTGCCCCACCTGTGCAGGGAGATCCGGCTGCTGCAGGCGCGGGGGCAGCTCGACCAGGCCGTCGAGACGGCGGCGCGGGCCCTGGAGGAGCGCGACCTGGTGAGCAACCCGCGGTACGCCTGGCCGGTGCTGGTGGCCATCGCGCGGCTCGTCTGGGATGTGGTGCCGTCGTCGCGGCTCCTGGACGCCACGGCGGGCCTCGGCGCGGTCGCACCGAGGGACGCCGCGCCGTCCGCGCCGTCCGCGCCGTCCGCGCGGTCCGGCGGGGCCGCGCCGTCCGCGCCGTCCACGGGGTCTGCGGGGTCTGCGGGGGCTGTGCCGTCTGCGGGGGTCGTGCAGCCCTTGGAGCTTGCGGAGCTCGGGGCGGTTGCGCGGCTCGCGCTGTCGCTGCTGCCGCGGCTGCGGGTGCTCGGCGGGGAGCTGATGGCCGAGGGCGACCAGCAGCAGGCGCACCGGCTCACGTTCGGCGCGCTGACCGGGCCCGAGGCGCCGCTGGAGCACGCCGCTGAGGCGGTCGCCTGGCGGCTCAAGGCCTGGGACCTGGCGGTGGGGGCGTGGGAGGCGCTGCGGGAGCCGTACGCCGAGGCGCTCAGCCTGTCGGCCGCGGCACAGGCGGCGCTCGCGTCCGGCGACCGGCAGGGGGCGGCGGCGCGGATCACCCGCTCCCGCGAGCTGGCCCGCGAGCTCGGCGCCACGCCGCTGCTCGAGCAGCTCGACACGTTCGCGCGGCGGGCCAGGATCGGCGGCGGCTCGGAGGAGGCCGCCGGTGGGCAGCCGCTCGGGCTGACGGCTCGGGAGCTGGAGGTGCTGCGGGAGGTGACGAACGGGCGGAGCAACCGGGAGATCGCCGAGGAGCTGGTGATCTCGGTGAAGACGGTGAGCGTGCACGTGTCGAACATCCTGGCCAAGCTGGGAGCCGCCACGCGCGGCGAGGCCGCGGCCACGGCCCACCGCCTGCGCCTGTTCGACTGACGCCCGCCCCTGCCCGCCGCCCCCACCTGTTCCGCTGATGCGCGCAAAGACGCCACGTCCGCGCCCGTTGGGCGAGCGGTTGGTTGTTGTGATGTCCCGACTGCGGCTGATGCCCGCTACGGCCCATCGGCCGCGGGCGGTGGCACCGCTGGAGTGGGTCCTGGAGTGGGTCACTGTGGCTTGTAGGGGGAGAACACCTTCCGGACCTCCTGGGGTGAGCAGGCGAGTGCGGTCTCGGCGGGCTCGGCGCCCGTGACGTGGGGCAGGTACACGACGAGGTCGTAGGCGTCCAGCGGGCTCACGGGGGCGTGGAACGAGCCGAAGCCGGCGCGCTGGACGGTGGCGGGGCGGGTGCCGTACGTGCTGAGTGCGATCTTCTTCCCGGCGGAGGAGCCCGGGGAGGGCGGCGTCAGGCCGTGAGCTGGGCTTCCAGGCGGTAGCCGTCCACGGTGACGTACACCTGGTCGCCCGGGCGGGCGTTCAGGCGCATGAGGACGGGCTGCAGCGAGTCGAAGACCGGCTGATGGCCCTGCCAGACCAGGACGATCGCGTTGTCGCCCGGCCCCGTCACCGACAGCAGGGTGCCGGGGCGCATGCCGAGCTGCGCCGCGTAACCCTCGGGGACCGCCACCGGGCCGCCCCTGAGGTGCTCGGGCGTGACCTCGATGCGCTGCCAGCGGCGCGGGTCGGAGGACGGGCTCGGCAGCGGCGGCGGAGGCGTGGACGGGGCGCCCGCCAGGCCGCCGGCGGGCAGCATCGACGAGCGCCCGCCCGACAGCGCCGACAGCGTGGCCAGCGCGGCCGAGGGGTCGATGGATCCGGCCGTGGCCGCCGGGATGGGCTGGCCGCCGCGGTGGTGGTGGCCGTTGGCGCCGGGCGTGCGGCGGGGGAGGGGCTGGGCCGGCGACGGGGCCGCGGCCACCGGGTCGGGACCTGTCTCGGGAGGCAGCGCGTCGAGCCACGCCTTGGCCGAGTGGGCGCGGATGCCCAGCTCGCCCATGAGCTCAACCATGTCGGCGTCGGGCGAGCTGGAGGCCAGGAGCTGCCTCGTACGGGCCTGCAGGCCGTGGATGTCGCCCACGACGAGCCAGCCGTCCTGGAGGCGGCGGTCCGGCATCAGCGTCACCAGCACCCGCCACAGCGGCGTGCGCAGCGACGGGACCATCACCGGGTGGGCCGGGTCCGCGCCGATGAGCTGGTCCTCGGTGGCCGCCGCGCCCAGCCACTCGGTCAGGCGGAACATGTGGCCGGTGACCGGCGCGGACTCGGAGGAACGCAGCCACTGCAGGACACGTTCCTCGGCGGTGCGCTGGGCCTGGGAGAGCGCCTCCCGCTCGACCAGCATCTTGTGGGCGAGCGTACGCAGGCTGACCGGGTCCTCGGCGAACAGCCGGTGCACGGCTACGGCCAGCTCCAGCTTGTCCAGGCTGCGGAAGAGGTTGTCCACGACCCGGACCATCGCGTGGTCGGTGTCCGAGGGGACGGGGGTGGAGTAGCCCTTGGCGGCGGGGTCGGTGCCGCTGGGGAGGGGCGGGATCGAGCCGGGCGGGGTGGATCCGGGCGCGCCGGGCAGCGCGGATCCGCCGGGACGGGAGCCGGGGGCGCCAGGGGCGGCGTTCGAGCCGGGGGCTCCGGAGCCGGGGACGCCGGGGAGGCCTGAGGCAGAGCCGGGGGAGCCGGGTGCGCCCGGGGCGGAACCGGGGGTGCCGGGACGGGACGGGAGGGCGTTCGGGTCCTGGCGCCCGGGCTGCGGGCCCGTGGGGCGCTGCGGGAGGCGTTCCTGCTGGCCGGGTGCCGGGCGTTGCGGCAGTCCGCCGCCCTCGCCGGCGAATCCCTGGCGCGGCCCGCCCTGGGGCTGCGCGGGGAACGAGCCCGTCTCACGCGACCCCGGCGTGCCGTCGGCCGCGGGGAACGGGCCGCTCTGGCGCTCGCCGGGTACGGCGGGGAAGGAGCCTGTCTGGCGCGCCTCCGGTCCGCCGTCGGCGGCAGGAACGGCCGGAAAGGAGCCGGTCTGGCGCTCGCCGGGCACGGCCGGGAACGAGCCGGTCTGACGCTCGCCGGGGAACGAGCCCGTCTGGCGCTCACCTGGTACGGCGGGGAACGAGCCGGTCTGCCGTTCACCGGGCACGGCCGGGAACGAGCCGGTCTGACGCTCGCCGGGAAAGGACCCCGTCTGGCGCTCACCCGGTACGGCGGGGAACGAGCCGGTCTGCCGTTCACCGGGCACCGCCGGGAAGGAGCCCGTCTGGCGTGCCCCCGGGCCGCTGTCGGCGGCTGCGGGCTGCGGGAAGGAGCCGGTCTGGCGCGCCCCGCCCGCCGACGAGGGCTGCGCGGGGAACGAGCCCGTACCGGGGGAGGAGGCGGGCGACTGGCCGCGCTGGAGCGGCCGCGTGACCTCCGGATGCCCGGCCTGGGCGGCGGCGACGGGAGCCTCGCGCTGGGCCGGGATCCGGCCGAGGATCTCGCGGAAGACCGACCCGATCACGGCCTCGGGCGTGGCCGACGGGGTCGTCAGGTCGCTGGGCGACAGGCGGCGCAGCCGCTGCCAGCCGCCGAGGCCGGTGATCGCCGTACGGGTGGCCTCGGGCCAGCCGGGCAGCGCGGGATCGATGTGGTGAACCGTCAGCGCGGGCAGCAGGTCGGCCAGCGGCAGGTGGTCCCATCGGGAGGAGGCCAGCCGGGCCAGCCGGTCGCAGATCCAGTCGAGCCCCGCCGTGCCGAGCGCCTTGGACAGCGCGAGAGAGGACCACCACCCCGCGGGCAGGCGCGGATCACCCAGCGCCTCGGCCACCTGCTGCGGGCGGCTCCAACGCAGCGCAGGGACTAGGTCGCTCAGGCAGATCGATGACTCGACTTCCATCGGCGGACCTTATCCTCCCCAGTGAGCCGCGTGGTGCTGCCCGTAACGCATGTGGCTAATGGTGCAGCCTACGCGGCAAGCTATCAATCAGTGTGAATAGGGTAAAGACGGTTCAGATCCAAACCGTACCGTGGACGGCCGCCCACCTGGGCCACACATTCGGCACCAGCACGGCAACCCGCCTGCAAGGCGGCCTGTTCGCCGGCGCCGAGCAGTTTCGCGGCGAGGTACCCGGCGGCGAACGCGTCACCCGCCCCCGTGGAGTCGACGACCTCGGCGGACACCCCCTCAGCGGTGGCCACCACCTCGCCGTCCACGGCGGCCAGCGCGCCCCGCGCACCCAGCTTCACCACGGCTGTGCCATATCTCTCACTCAAGTGTACGGCCGCCTGCTCCGCCGTCCGGGCCTCACTGAGGAGCAGGGCCTCGTCGAGGTTCGGGATGATCAGGCCGGCGGGCGCGGTCTCGCGGATGAAACGTTCGAGGCCGAACTCCTGCAGCGGGCCCGTGGAGGCCGGGTCGATGCTGATCGCGACGCCCGCCGCCGCGGCGTCCGCCATGGCCCGCCTGGCCAGGCCCAGCCCGGCCTCCGCGAACAGGACGTAACCCGACAGGTGCAGCCGCGCCACGCCGCCGAGCAGGGCCGGGTCCCAGTCGGCCGCCGAGATCAGGCCGCCGGCGCCGCGGTTGGTGAGCATCGAACGTTCACCGCTGCGGTCCACCATCGCGATCACGACGGCCGTGGGGCGGTCGGGGTCCACGACCATGTGCGGGTGCACGCCCGTCTTGACCAGCTCGGTGGTGTGCCATTCGCTGCTGTCGTAGCCGAGCCTGGCCAGCAGGTGCACCTCGGCGCCCAGGCAGGCGGCCCAGGCGGCGGTGTTCGCGCCGGAGCCGCCGGGGCGCAGCATGATGTCGGCGGCCGTGTCGGTGCCGGACCTCACAGGGGAGCCGTGCAACGCCACCACGTCGGTGACGACGTCCCCGATGATCAGGAGGCCGCTGTCGGTCACGATCGGGCCCAGGAGACGGCGATCCGGGCCGCCAGGGCGGTGTTGCCGCGCACGGCGGCCAGGTTGGCCTCCAGGGAGGCGCCGGCGGTGCCGTTCACCAGGTAACCGAGCAGGAACGGGGTGATCGCCTGCCCCTTGACGCCCTCGCGCTCGGCGGCGGCCAGCGCCTCGGCCAGCACGCGGTCGTGCAGCTCCGGGTCGAGCTGCTGGTCCTCGGGGACCGGGTTCGCCACGATCAGCGCGGTCTCGGGGCCGCCCAGGGCGTCCTGGCCGCGCATGATCGCCGCGGCCTCGTCGGGCGACTCGATCCGCCAGTCGATCGGCTGGCCGGAGGAGTGCAGATAGAAGCCGGGGAACGTGTCCGTGCCGAACCCCACCACGCTCACGCCCCGCGTCTCCAGCCGCTGCAGCGTCGCCGGCACGTCCAGGATCGATTTCACGCCCGCGCAGACGACGGTGATCCGCGTGCGGGCGAGCGTGTCCAGGTCGGCGGACTCGTCCTGGTCCTCGGTCCAGTCGCGGTGCACGCCGCCGAGGCCGCCGGTGGCGAACACCCGGATCCCGGCGCGCGCGGCCAGGAACGACGTGGCCGACACCGTGGTCGCGCCGCTGGCCTTCAGCGCCGCGGCCAGGGGCAGGTCGCGCTGGCCCAGCTTGCGCAGCCCGGGCTCGGACGCGATGCGCTCCAGCTCCGCCTCGTCCAGGCCGATGCGGGGCGCGCCGTCCAGGACGGCGATGGTGGCCGGCACGGCGCCCGCCGCCCGTACGACTCCCTCCAGCTCACGCGCCACCTCCAGGTTGCGCGGCTGCGGCAGCCCGTGGGAGATGATCGTGGACTCCAGCGCCACGACCGGCGCGCCCGCCGCCAGGGCCTCGGCGACCTCGTCGGACGGCTGCAGGAGGGAGTCGGCGGTGCTGTGCATGGTGAGTTTCGTGCTCCTTGAGTGGTGCTGGACCTGCGTTCCTGGAACGGCCGATTTTGCGGCATTTGTTCCAAACGGAGCAGGATACGGGGCCCCTGGCCTGGCCGTCCACTCCTGAGGATCACACGAGAAGCGCGACCCCCGCCAGGGACGTGACCGCGATGATCGCCGTGGCGATGCCGCCGAGCCGCGCCGCCCGGCCGCCCCGCAGGAGCCGGCGTACGTCGATGCCGGTGCCGAGGCCGAACAGGGCGGCGGCCATGAGCACGTTCGTCACGCCGGGGAGCGCGCGGGTCACCGCCGCGGGCACCAGCCCGGTGCTCCGGACGGCCACCATCGCCAGGAACGCCACCACGAACAACGGCACCACCGGTGGCCTCCGCCGCCCCGCGTCCGCCGTCGGTCGTGCGTCCGGTGGCGTCCCGGCGTCCGGCGTCGGCTCCGCGTCCGCTGTCCCTCTCGCGTCCGGTGTCCGCACCGCGGCGGGGAGCCGACGTTGCCGGTAGGCGGTCAGTGCCACGATCGGGGCGAGGAGGATGACGCGGCCGAGCTTGACCGTCACGGCCGTGGCCAGCACGCCCGCGGTGGCGCCGATCGCGGCCACCTGCGCCACCTCGTGCACGGCCGCGCCCGTCCACACGCCGAGCTGGGCCGGCGACAGGTCCATGAGGCCCGCCAGCAGGGGGATCAGGGCGATGGCCGCGGTCCCGTACAGCACCACGACGCCGAGCGCGCTCGCGGCGGCCTCGTCCTCGTCGGGCAGGTCCGTGCTCTCGCGCATCGCGGCGATGGCGGCGGCGCCGCAGATGGACACGCCCGTGGCGATGAGCAGCGACGTGCCGCGGCTCAGGCCCAGCCTGCGCCCGATCGCCGGCGTCACGGCGAACGTCACCCCGGTCGCCACCGCCACGACGGCCAGGCTCTGCCAGCCGAGCGCCAGCACCTGAGGCACGGCGATCTGCAGGCCCAGCAGGGCGATCGCCACCCGCAGCACCCGCCTGGACACGAACGCGAGCCCCGGCCGCAGCCGCTCGCCGACACCCACCACGCTCGCCACGGCCGCTCCCGCCGCGACGGCCACGACGGCGGGGGAGAGGGCCGGGACGAGCCGGTTGAGGAGCGCCGCCAACACCACCGCCACGCTCGCCGCGGCCACCCCCGGCCAGAGCAGCCCGACCCGCGCCCGTGCCCGCCGCACCCACCACCCGCCTGCCTCATCGAGGCCGCTCCATCGACGGCCAGGTCCGGCCAGGTGTGCCCCTCTGGAGCGGGGCCCCGCGATGTGTGCCCACCAGGAGCGGGGAGTCGAAAGGCCTTCGGGGTGTGATTGCAGGGTGGGCCGGCCAGGGTGTGGCTGGTGGTTCCATACCGTGCGTGGCCGGGGCCGCTGGGGGTGGTCGCGGGCGGCGGGGTCGTGCGGGCTGGTGAGCATGATCCCAGTCTTCGGAGCGGGAGGAACGCCCGGTAGCCATGCCTTGCCTGGGAGGTCATAGCCTGAGGCTATGAGTGCGCTGCCGGATCTCGACTCGCTCAAGCTCCTCGTCGACGTAGGCGAGCTGGGCAGCCTCGGGCGGGCGGCCAGGGCGGCCGGGATCGCGCAGCCGTCCGCCAGCAAGCGGATCGCCCTGCTCGAACGCCGCCTCGGCCTCCCCCTGCTCGAACGCACCCCGCGCGGCTCCGTGCTCACCGCCGAGGGCAAGATGGTGGCCGGCTGGGCCACGCAGGTGCTCGCCGCCGCCCAGGAGCTGATGCGCGCCGTCCAGGCCGTACGTCTCAGCGAGGCCGCTCACCTGCGGGTGGCGTCGAGCATGACGGTGGCCGAGTACCTGGTGCCGCGCTGGCTCGGCGAGCTGCAGCACCGGGAGCCCGAGGTCCAGGTGGGGCTGGACGTCGTCAATTCGGCCGACGTCGCGGCCAGGGTGCTGGCCGGGGAGGTGGAGCTGGGGTTCGTCGAAGGGCCGAGCGTGCCGGACGGGCTGGACGTGCGGGTCGTGGGGACCGATCGGCTCGTGGTCGTGGTGGCGCCCGCGCATCCGTGGGCGCGCCGCCGCACCGTGCTCAGGGGGCCGGAGCTGGCCGCCACGCCGCTCGTCGTGCGGGAGACCGGCTCCGGTACGCGGGAGACGCTCGACGTGGCGTTCGCCGCGATGCATCGGGCCAGCCCGCGGCTGGAGCTGGGGTCGAACTCGGCGGTGAAGGGAGCGGCGCAGGCGGGGGTGGCGCCGGCGGTGCTGAGCGGGTACGCGGTGGAGTCCGACGTGGCGACGGGGCGGCTGGTGGAGGTGCCGCTCACGGGCGTCAACCTGGTCCGCAGCCTGCGCGCGGTGTGGCGCCGCGGCCGCCCCCTGACCGGCCCCGCCGCCACTCTCCTGTCCATCGCGACCCGCCCTTGACCTGCGCAGCCGCGCCGCTCCTGCCCAGCGCTGCCCACCCCCGAACGGCTCCTGCCACCATCGCGCGCTGACCGGCTGTCGATGGGGTGGGGCGTTGACGGGTGGGGCGGGGCGGGTCGTAGGGTGCGAAGGTGGGTTCGTATGACGTGGTCGTGGCAGGCGGCGGGCACAACGGGCTGGTCGCGGCGGCGTACCTCGCCGGTGCCGGGCGGCGGGTGCTGGTGCTGGAGCGGTACGCGCACGTGGGCGGCCTGGCCGTCTCCGCGCGGGCGTTCCCCGGCGTGGACGTGCGGCTGTCCCGGTACTCCTACCTGGTGAGCCTGCTGCCCACCCAGATCGTCCGCGACCTGGGGCTCGACCTGGAGCTGCGCCGCCGCCGGTACGCCTCCTACACCCCCAAGGGCGACACGGGCCTGCTCGTCGACAACGAGGACGACCTGCGTACGGCGGCCTCGTTCAGGAGCGTCACGGGCGGAGAGGCCGACCACGAGGCGTGGCGGCGCTTCTACGGCATGACCGCGGAGGTGGCCCGGGCCCTCGCCCCGACGCTGCTCCAGCCGCTGCGCCCCCAGGCCGAGATCGAGCGCCTGGTGGGGCAGGAGGCGTGGCGTGACCTGTTCGCGCGGCCGATCGGGGAGACGGTGGACGAGCGGTTCCGCGACGACACCGTGCGCGGCGTCGTGCTGACCGACGCGCTGATCGGCACGTTCGCCGACCCGGCCACCGACCTGCTGGCCAACCGGTGCTTCCTCTACCACGTGATCGGCGACGGCACCGGCGACTGGAACGTCCCGGTCGGCGGGATGGGCGCGGTGTCCGGGGCGCTGGAGGCGGCGGCCAGGCGGGCGGGCGCCGAGATCAGGACGGGGGCGGAGATCGTCGGCATCTCGCCGTCGGGCGAGGTGACGTTCGTGACGGACGACGGCGAGCACACCGTGAGCGGCGGGCACGTGCTGGTGAACCTGCCTCCGGCCGTGCTCGACCGGGTGATGGGCCGGCCGGAGACGGTGCCCGAGGGGGCGCAGCTCAAGGTCAACATGGTGCTCACGCGGCTGCCCCGGCTCAAGGACGCCGCGGTGGATCCGCGGGCGGCCTTCAGCGGGACGTTCCACATCAACGAGGGACGTGATCAGCTCGCGGCGGCGTACGAGCAGGCGGCGCGCGGTGAGATCCCCGAGCTGCCGCCCGCCGAGGTCTACTGCCACTCGCTGACCGACGCCTCCATCCTCGGGCCCGGGCTGCGGGGCAGGGCCGAGACGATGACGCTGTTCGGCCTGCACCTGCCCGCCCGCCTCTTCAGGAAAAATCCGGACAAGGCGAGGAAGCTGGCCCTGGACGCCACCTTCGCCTCCATGAACGCGGTCCTCGCCGAGCCCATCGAGGACTGCCTGCTCACCGCCCCCGACGGCACCCCGTGCGTCGAGGTCAAGACACCCGTGGACCTCGAACGGGACGCCGGGCTGCCCGGCGGCCACATCTTCCACACCGACCTGAGCTGGCCGTACGCCGAGGACGGCGGGTGGGGCGTGGAGACCGAGCACGAGCGCATCCTGATGTGCGGCGCGGGCGCCCGCAGGGGCGGCGGCGTCAGCGGGATCGGTGGCCACAACGCCGCCATGGCACTCCTGCGCGGCTAGCCCGGCCCGGGGCTCAGTCGGCGACGAGCTTGGCGGCCACCTCCAGGGCGACGTCCGCCCGCTCGGCCTCGTCCAGGTCCATGTCGAACAGGAACGGTGCGCTCCCGAGGATCACCGCGAACACCGCCAGCCTGGCCTCGAACTGCTTGACCGCGTCAGCCCCCGGTACGGCGAGCACCGACAACATGCCGACGATCCGGCTCCGCATGCGCTCCCCGGCCACGTTGTGCTGCATGACGCCCTGGTTCACCTGCGCGAACCTGAACATCGGCCGCCACTGGTCCTCCATCAGCCCCGCCATGCGCCGCAGGATCTCCCGCCGGGACTCGGCCGTCCTCGGCTGCTCCGCGGCCCAGGCCATCAGCTCGTCGATCGAGTCGCACAGCCGGTCCACCACGCTGGCGAGGATGTCCTCCTTCGTGCGGAAGTGGTAGTAGAGCGCCGGTCTGGTGATCTCCAGCCGCTCGGCCACCTCCTGCAGCGAGGTCTTGTCGTATCCGCGCTCGGCGAACAACTCCAGCGCCACCTGCTGGATCCGCTCACGTGTGTCCGTCCGCCGGCCCGCCATCCCGCTCCCATCACTTGACGGCCCATCGCCTCATTGCTTACTTTCACGTAAGTAAGCAATGCGATCGGCTTCTTTGGGGGCAACACTATGGCGCATTCCTTCCCAGTTCCGCGTACCTGCCCGTTCGCGCCGCCGCCCGAGTACGAGCGGATGCGCGAGGAGGCCCCGCTCGTACGGACCTCGCTCCCCGGCGGCGACGTCTGGCTCGTCACCCGGCACGCCGAGGCCAAGCAGGTGCTCGGCGGCGGCGGCATCAGCACCAGCCCGGCCACGCCCGGCCACCCCAACGCCGCGCTCCGCCCCTCGCCGCCGCCGTCGCCCGAGGAGGCGGCGGCCATGGAGAGGTTCCTGGCCGGCCACTTCATCGACCTGGACCCGCCCGAGCACACCAGGTTCAGGCGGCTGCTCATCCCCGAGTTCACCGTCAGGCGGATCAGGGACCTGCGGCCGGGCATCCAGGCGCTGGTCGACGGGCTCATCGACGACCTGGTCGCGCGGGGCTCCGAGGCCGAGCTGGTCGAGTCGTTCGGGCTCGCCCTGCCCTCGCTGGTGATCTGCCAGCTCCTCGGCGTCCCGTACGCCGACCGGGAGTTCTTCCAGGCGCGCACCCGCGAGATGCTCAGCTCCGACGGGGACTTCCACACGCCGGCGTTCGCGATCAGGGACTACCTCGACGGGCTCGTCACCGGCGCCGAGAAGGCTCCGAGGGACGACCTGCTCGGGCGGCTGATCACCGGCGGGCAGCTCACGCACGACGAGCTGGTGGGGGTGATGTTCCTGCTGCTCGTCGCCGGCCACGAGACCACCGCCAACATGATCCCGCTGGCCACGCTCACCCTCCTGCGCCACCCGGACCAGCTCGCCGCGCTGCGCGAGAACCCTGATCGCTGGCCGATGGCGGTCGACGAGCTGCTGCGCTTCCACTCGATCGTGGACTGGGTGGCCTTCGACCGGGTCGCCGTCGAGGACCAGGAGATCGGCGGGCAGCTCGTCAGGAAGGGCGAGGGCATCTTCGTGCTCGGCGCCTCCGCCAACCGGGACGCGCGGGCGTTCGAGCGGCCGGACGAGTTCGACGTCGAGCGCGGCGCCCGCCACCACGTGGCCTTCGGGTACGGCGTGCACCAGTGCCTGGGCCAGAACCTGGCGCGCGCCGAGCTGGAGATCGCGCTGCGCACGCTGTTCGAGCGCCTGCCCGGCCTGCGGGTCACGGTGGCCGACGAGGAGCTGTCCGCCAAGTACGATGGACCCATCTTCGGGCTCACGTCGATGCCCGTCGCGTGGTGATCCTCATAAATTCTCCGTGAGGCCGTTCATCACGTTTTCATGATGAGCCCCTAGCGTTTGTAAGCATGAGTGAGCCCGCACGGTTGCTGGTAGTGGACGACGAGCCCGCGTTGCGCGAGGCTCTGCAGTCGAGCCTGGAGTTCGAGGGCTACAAGGTCGTCACCGCCAACGACGGGCAGCAGGCGCTCGACGCCCTGGCGGCGGAGCCGTACGACGCGGTGCTGCTCGACGTCATGATGCCCCGGCTCGACGGGCTGACCGCGTGCCGCAGGCTGCGCGGGTCGGGCAACCACGTGCCGGTGCTCATGCTCACGGCCCGCGACGCGGTCGGCGACCGGGTCTCCGGGCTCGACGCGGGCGCCGACGACTACCTCGTCAAGCCGTTCGAGCTGGACGAGCTGCTGGCCAGGGTGCGGGCCCTGCTGCGGCGCGGCGCGCTCAGCTCGGGCACCCCCGAGGGCGACACGCTCTCGTACGGCGACCTGCACATGGACCCGGCGACCAGGGAGGTCACGCGCGGCGAGCGCCGGCTCGACCTGACCAGGACCGAGTACCTGCTGATGGAGCTGTTCCTGGCGCACCCGCGCCAGGTGCTGACCAGGGATCAGATCCTCAGCGAGGTGTGGGGCTTCGACTTCGAGCCGACGTCCAACTCGCTCGACGTGTACGTGATGTACCTGCGGCGCAAGACCGAGGCCGGGGGCGAGCCGCGCGTGATCCACACCGTGCGCGGGGTGGGTTACGTGCTCAGGGCGACGCAGTGAACGGCGGTGAGCTGCGGGCGCGGCTGGTCGCGCTGTCCAGGCGCGGCAGCCTGCGCACGCGGCTGACGCTGCTGGTCACGGTGGCCGTGGCGCTGGCCATCGCGATGTGCGCGGGCCTGTCCTACTACGTCCTGCAAACCCGGCTCATCGGCAACTTCGACCAGAGCATCCTGGAGTCCGTGAGGGGCGGTGACAGGGGGTTCCTGGAGCACAACTGCACGCCGGACGGCACGCGGGGCCCGTTCGCCGACGGCTCGGCGACGTTACTGTTCGCCAACGGCACCACCTGCTCGATCGGCCAGTCGCCCATCGTGCCGGACTACGAGCGGGACTCGGCGGCCTTCGAGCCGTGCGAGCCCGTCTACCGTTACGGCACGACGCGCGACGGCAAGCCCGTCCGCGTGGTGACGGTCAACTTCAAGCCCGGCGTGGCGGTCATGGAGTCCAGGCCCGTCGGCTACATCCAGCGCACGTTGCGGCTCGCCGGGGTCAGTCTCGCCGGCATCTCCGTGCTCGGGGTGCTCGGCGCGGCCCTGGCCGGGCTCGCGATCTCCCGCTCCGCCCTGCGGCCGGTCGGCGAGCTGACCAGGGCGGTCGAGCACATCGCGCAGACCGAGGACCTCGACACCCGCATCCCCGTCCACGGCGACGACGAGATCGCCCGCCTGTCCTCCTCGTTCAACGCCATGACCGCCGCCCTGGCCGGCTCCAGGGAGCGCCAGAAACAGCTCGTCGCCGACGCCGGCCACGAGCTGCGCACCCCGCTCACCACCCTGCGCACCAACATCGACCTGCTGCTGCGCAGCGAGCAGACCGGCCGCAGCCTCGACCCGGGCGCCAAGGAGCGCCTGCTGGTCAACGTGAAGGCGCAGTTCGCCGAGCTGTCCACGCTGGTGGCCGACCTGCTCCAGCTCGCCAGGGGCGACACCGACCACGAGCCGCACGTCGAGCTGGGCCTCCACGAGGTGGTCACGGCCGCCGTGGAGCGCGCCAGGCTGCGCGGCGCCGAGGTCGTCACCGACCTCAGCCCCTGGTACGTCGTGGGCAGCGCCACGTCACTCGAACGGGCCGTGCTGAACCTCATCGACAACGCCGCCAAGTTCAGCCCGCCCGGCGCCCAGGTCGAGGTGAGGCTGCGCGACGGCCGCCTGACCGTGCGCGACCACGGCCCCGGCCTGCCCGAGGAGGAGCTGCCGCACGTCTTCGAGCGGTTCTGGCGCTCCCCGTCGGCCCGTGGCCTGCCCGGCTCCGGGCTGGGGCTGGCGATCGTGGCGCAGGCCGTCACGGAGGCCGGCGGCAGCGTGAGCCTGGAGAACGCCCCGGACGGCGGAGCCATCGCCACCATGACCCTGCCGGGAACTCTCATCCGCAACTCAGAATCGGATAAGTCGGCTTAAAGACCCAAAACGTGTCCTTTGCTGCATGAAGACAACAGCAGTGCGGACCCGCCTGGTCGAGGTGGTCGTCCCGGTCCACAACGAGCAGCGGGCGTTGCGGGCCGGCATCACCCGGCTGCAGGCCTACCTCGCCAGGAACTTCCCCTACGGCTTCCGCATCACGATCGCCGACAACGCCAGCACGGACAACACCTGGCAAATCGCCACCGAGCTGGCCCGGGAGCTGCCGGACGTACGCGCCGTGCACCTGGACGAGAAGGGCCGCGGGCGGGCGCTGCGCAGGGTGTGGTCGCAGAGCGAGGCCGACGTGGTGAGCTACATGGACGTGGACCTGTCCACCGACCTCGACGCGTTCCTGCCGCTGGTGGCGCCGCTGCTGTCCGGCCACAGCGACGTGGCCCTACAACGGCCTCGGCCGCGTCTTCGGCCAGGGGCGTGGCGGCGGGGGTGGTGGCTTCGGCGGGGAGGCCGGGGCCGGGCGGCTGTTCAACGACATCCTGGCGGGGCAGATCTCGTGGCTGCTGCCGTTCTGCGTGGTGGCGCTGGGGTTCGCGGTCCTGCCGCGGGTGCGGCGGCGGTTCGCCGGCGGCGGGCCTACGGCGGCGGCCTGGCTGGTGTGGGGCGGGTGGCTGGTCGTGCACTCCGTGGTGTTCAGCTTCTCCAGCGGCACCTTCCACCCGTACTACACGACGGCCATGGCTCCGGCGGTGGCCGCGCTGACCGGGATGGGGGGTGTGGTGATGTGGCGGGCGTACCGGCGGTCGCGGGCGTGGGCCTGGGTGCTGCCGCTGGCGGTGGCGCTGACCGGGGGCTGGTCGTTCGTGGTGCTGCGGCGCACGCCTGACTGGCTGCCGTGGCTGGCCTGGGTTGTGCTCGGGGCGACCCTGGTGGCCGTGGTGGTGCTCGTGCTGGCCAGAGTCCTGGGCAGGGTGCAGGTGCGGGTCGCGGCCGTCGCGCTGGTGGCCGCGCTGGTGGCCGCGCTGGTGGCCGGGCTGGCCGGGCCCGCCGCGTACGCGGTGACGCCGCTGCGGTCCCAGATCAACGGGACGAACCCGACCGCCGGGCCCTCGTCCGGACGGATGGGCTTCGGCGGGCCCGGAGGCACGCCGGGACGCATGCCGGACGGTGGCCGGTTCCCGGGCGGCGCGGCCCAGCCGGGCGGGAACCCGCAGGAGGGGCGGACGGCGGCGACCGGCGAGCGCGGCAGTGGCCGGACCGGATTCATGGGACGCGGCGGCCCAGGCGGCGGCGTCAGCGACGAGCTGGCCGGGTACCTGGTGGCCAACCAGGGCGGCGCCATGTGGCTGGCCGCGGTGAGCAGCGCCCAGCAGGCGTCCGGCCTGATCCTCTCCACCGGCAAGCCGGTGATCGCCATGGGCGGCTTCACCGGCAGCGACCCCGCCATGACCGTGGACCGTCTCCGTTCGCTGGTCTCCTCGGGACAGCTCAGGTACGTCCTGCCGGGCAGCGGCGGCCGTCCCGGCCGGGGCAACGCGGAGGTGACGAGCTGGGTCCAGCAGAACTGCACGGCCGTGGACGGCCAGGACGGGCTCTACGACTGCAAGTGACAGGCGAGGGCGGCGCTCCTGCGGCGGCGCCCCACTGGGTCTTGACAACGATGTCAGGCCGCTTCTTGATGGTCTTATGGCCGCACCGCTGATCGCCGCCCGCGGGATCGTGAAGAGCTACGGCCAGGTCGAGGCGCTGCGCGGCGCGGACTTCAGCTTGGGGGCCGGCGAGGTGGTCGCGCTGATCGGCGACAACGGGGCGGGCAAGTCCACGCTGGCCAAGATCCTCTCGGGCGTCGAGCGCCCGGACGGCGGGACGATCGAGGCCGACGGCGAGCCGGTCGCGTTCGGGTCCGTGGAGGAGGCCAGGGGCGCCGGGATCGAGACCGTCTACCAGGACCTCGCGCTCTGCGCCGACCTCACCCCCGCCGCCAACTTCTTCCTCGGCAGGGAACGCCTCAGGCCCGGCCTGCTCGGCCTGCTCGGCGTGCTGGACAACGCGGCCATGCGGCGGGAGACCCAGCGGGCCTGCGAGCGGCTCGGCGTGCGGCTGGCGTCCCAGAGCGCGCCCGTGTCGGCCCTGTCCGGCGGGCAGCGGCAGGGCGTCGCGGTGGCCAGGGCCGTCACGTGGGCGCGGCGGGCGGTGTTCATGGATGAGCCGACGGCGGCGCTGGGCGTGCTGCAGACGCGGCGGGTGCTCGACCTCATCAGGACCGTACGGGACTCCGGCGTGTCCGTCGTGCTCATCAGCCACAACATGCAGGACGTCATGGCGGTCTCCGACCGGGTCGAGGTGTTGCGGCTGGGGCGGCGGGTGGCCAGGTTCGACACGGCACGGGTGTCGATGGAGGAGCTGGTCGGCGCCATGACGGGCGTGCTCGAACAGCGGGAGGCCCAGGAATGAGCGGCCCAGGGACCAGGCCGGCGCGGCTGGGCGGGCTCCAGGTCGTGTGGATCGGGCTGGTGCTGGCCGGGCTGCTGGTCGCGTTCTCCGTGCTGGCCCCGCGCTCCTTCCCCACCTCGTTCAACCTGCTGAACCTGGTCAGCGACGCCGCCATCCTCCTCCTGCTGGCCACCGGCATGACGTTCGTGATCATCACGGCGGGGATCGACCTGTCGGTCGGCGGCGTGCTGGTGTTCTCGGCCGTGGTGGCGGCCAGGGTCATCGAGGGCACCGGCTCGCCGCTGCTCGGCGCGGCGGGCGCGCTCGCCACCGGCCTGGCCTGGGGCCTGCTGAACGGCGTGCTGGTCGCGCTGGGCCGGATCCCGGCGCTGATCGTGACGCTGGGCACGCTGGGCATGTCCCTCGGCGGCGCGCTCCTGCTCACCGGAGGCGTCGACCTGCGCGCGCCCGCCGGCCTCAACCTGGGGCTCGGGCTGGCGCGCTGGCTCGGCGTGCCGCTGATCGTGTGGATCTGCGCCGCCATCACCGCGGTCCTGGCCCTCGCGCTGGCCTTCACCCGCTTCGGCCGGCACACGTACGCGATCGGCTCCAACGCCGAGGCCGCCCGGCGCGGCGGCGTGGCCGTGCGCAGGCACCTGATCAAGGTGTACGGCCTGGCCGGCCTCCTCGCCGGCCTGGCGGGGCACCTGTCGCTGGCCAAGTACGGCATCACCGGCGTCTCCGCGCACTCCACCGACAACCTCCAGGCCATCGCGGCCGTGGTGATCGGCGGCACCTCCCTGTTCGGCGGGGCGGGGACGGTGGCGGGCACGGTCATCGGCGTGTTCATCCCCGTCGTGCTGCAGAACGGCTTCCAGATCCTCGGCGTACGGCCGTTCTGGCAGCAGGTGGTGGTGGGCGCCGTGCTCGTCGCCGCCGTCTACGTGGACCAGTGGAGGCGCCGGGCCCGCGACCAGTAAGGAGGCACCACCATGCGCAAGGCCATGGCCGCTCTCGGAGCGATGTTGCTGCTCACCGCCTGCGGAGGCGCGGGCGGTGGTGCGGGCGGTGGTGACGACCGGATCAGGGTGACGCTCGTGCAGGGCCTGGCGGGGGAGGAGTTCTACGAGACCATGGCGTGCGGGGCGCGGGCCAAGGCCCAGGAGCTGGGCGTGGCGCTGGACGTGCAGGGGCCGCAGAAGTTCGACCCGACGCTGCAGACGCCGATCGTCAACTCCGTCGTCGCGGGCGGGCCGGACGCCATGCTGATCGCCCCGACCGACGTCAAGGCCATGATCGCGCCGCTGACCCAGGCCAAGCAGCAGAACATCAAGATCATCCTGGTGGACACGGTGGTCGAGGACCAGAGCATCGGCCTGTCCAGGATCAGCACCGACAACCTCAAGGGCGGCGCGGCGGCGGCCAAGGCGCTGTCGGAGCAGGTCGGAGGCAAGGGCAAGGTGCTGGTGATCTCCACCGACCCGGGCGTCAGCACCGTGGACGCGCGGATCAAGGGCTTCGAGGAGGAGCTCGGGGCGAACCACCCGGGCCTGACCTCCCTCGGCGTGCAGTACTCGCACAACGACGTCGGCGAGGCCTCCCGCATCATGAACGCCGCGCTGGCCAAGGACGCCGACCTGGCCGGGGTGTTCGCCACGAACCTGAACTCGGCCACCGGCGCCGGCACCGCACTCCAGCAGGCCGGCAAGCTCGGCAAGGTCAAGATGGTCGGCTTCGACGCCGGCCCCGCCCAGGTCGAGCAGCTCAGGGCGGGCGTCGTGCAGGCGCTGATCGCGCAATTGCCCGGGGACATCGGGGCGAAGGGCGTGGAGCAGGCCGTCGCGGCGGTCAGGGGCCAGCAGGTCACCCCGTCGATCCCCACGGACGCCACCATCGTCACGGCCGCGAACGTGGACCGGCCCGAGGTGCAGAAGGTGCTCTACAAGGCCGGTTGCTAGGCGGGCAGGGCCGCCAGGAGGAAGGCGAGGCGGGCGGCGGCGGACTCGACGTCCTCCGTGGTGCCCAGGCGGTAACCCCACGAGGTGATGAAGGCGCCCTCGTCGGAGCAGGTCACGGTCTCGGCGAGGGTGGCCGAGAAGCGGTTGCGGACCGATACGTACGCCGGGTCGCTGGACAGCGCCAGGCTCTGCACGGCCAGGTCGGCATGACGGCCCGCGTGCCAGGCGAACCGCTCGAGGCAGAGCGCGGTATCAAGCATCATGCGTCACCTCCGCAACGTCTCGCGCCAGAATTGCACGATCTTGTGGTGGGAGGCAAGCAATTGCTGCGGTTAATGTGGAGTTTGTTTCCGGTAATCGTGAAGAATCGCGATGATGACCTCCCGCCCCGGTTCCCCGAACTCCGCCGCCTTCGCGTAATCGTCGAACGCCCGCACATAGAAGGCGATGTCATCGGGATCGCGCAGGATCAGGTCCTTGGTCATCGTGGCGACCGCGACCATGGCCTCGTTGTAGATCCAGAAGCCGTTGACCGGGTTGGCCGGCAGCTCGGTGCCGAACGGGATGACGCCGAACTCCACGTTCGGCAGCGTGCTGACGGCGAGCAGGCGGTCGAGCTGGCCGCGCATCACCTCGGGCGGCGCCAGCATCGTGCGCAGCGCGGCCTCGGTGACCACGAACCTGAACGTGCGCGTCCGGTCGTAGAGGATCTCCTGGCGCTGCATGCGCACCCGCACCGCCGCGTCGATCTGGTCGGCCGCGCTGTAGAGCCGCTTGACCTTGCGGAAGACGTGCCTGGCGTACTCGGAGGTCTGCAGCAGGCCCACGATGATGCCCGGCTCGAAGACGCGGAAGACCTTCGTGCGCGCCTCCAGGTCGCGGACGTCCTCCTGGATCGCGGCCAGGCCGCTGCGGTGGCGCTGCTTCCAGTCGTCGTGCCGCTCCAGCAGCGCGATGGACTGCCTGATCAGCTCGTCCGTCGTGTCGGGCGAGGCGTTGACGGCCTGCGCCCACACGACCACGTCATCCTCGGTCGCCGTCTGCCGGGCGTTCTCCAGCCTGGAGACCTTGGACGGCTGCCAGCGCAGCCGTCCGGCCAGCTCCTTGCCCGACAGATGGGCCGCCTCGCGCAGCTGACGCAACTGGCTGCCGAGGTCGATGCGCGCCTGCTGAAAGGACGTCACGGCGCAAGAGGCTAGCCCCGCCGGTGCCGATCATGCCAGGGCCCGTCGCAATTGTGATCAACTGGTTGCCGACGGTGTTCCTCCACTGGTCGGGAAAGCGTTTGCCTGTCGGTCACGGGTTTGTCCGGCGTCCGGCAGGACGCGGCGGGCGATCTCGGTGATGAGCTCGCGGGGAACCTCCACGGCGGCCTCGCCGTCGAGGACGTCGCGCAGGTCCGCGAGCGCCTCCGCGTCGGTGACCCGGAGACCCTGCACGACGATGGTGCCGCGGTCGGTCTCGTACAGGGTGGGGCAGGCGCCTGCCTCCGAGGTGGAGCCGAGAAACCGCATTCGCATGACGATCCTTCCCCGATTAACTGAGCAATTGCGCGCAATTGTACGCCGGGGGGTTCGCCTTGTGATCGTCTTTTCCGGAAATCGTGATTAGCCGAGGGCGCCGTTCATGAACTCCTCGGCCCGTTCGAACAGCGCCAGCGTCGTCGCGTGCAGCAGATCGCCGATGTCCTTGGGCGCCTTTCCGGCGAACGCCCTGGCATGGGTGCCTTCGAGCACGATGCCGAGCTTGAAGCAGGCCATCACCGCGTACCAGTCGATGGCCGACATGTCGCGCTCCGACAGCGCCGCGTAGTACGCGACCAGCTCGCGCGGCGGCGGCAGCCCCGGCACGTGATCGTTGCCCGACGGCCACATGGCCAGCAGCCAGCCGAGATCCACCAGCGGATCGCCGACCGTGCACATCTCCCAGTCGACGATCGCGGCCACGCGGGGGCTGTCGGGGGCGAACATGAGGTTCGCGAAGTGGTAGTCGCCGTGCATGACGCCCGGCGTGAACGTGCGGGGCAGATGGCGGGTGAGCCAGTCGGCCGTCTCGCGCAGGCCGGGGATGTCCGGCCCGGGGTAGCCGTCGAGCTCGCCGTAGGAGTCGAGCTCCTTGAGCCAGCGCGGCACCTGCCGCTCCAGGAAGCCCTCGGGCCGTCCGAACCCCGGCAGCACCGCCGGATCGACGCGCCCCAGCTCGGCCAGCGCGGCGGCGGCCTCCAGCCCCATCCGGTGCCTGATCGCCGGGTCGGACGCGTGCGGCTCAGGCAGCCCCGTCGAGGGGTTGAACCCGTCCACCGGCTCCATCAGGTAGAACACCGGCTCCCGCGCCGTCTGCGCGGCCACCAGCCGGGGTGCGGGCACCGGCGTGTCGCGCAGCGCCGCCAGCACCCGCGCCTCGCGGCGCAGCACCTCGTTGCTCTTGCGCCGGGTGTGCAGGGGAGGGCGGCGCAGCACGTACGGCTGGCCGCCGCGCTCGAAGCGCACCATGACGTTCTGCGTGCCGCCCAGGACCGGTGCCGGGTCCGTGATCGGGCCGCCCGGCAGCCCCTCGGCGTCCATCCACGCGCCGAGCTCGTCGAAGTCGATCGCGCCGACGTCGATGTGGGTGGAGGTCATGTACCGCCCCTCTACAGAACGATATTCTGGTGCTCGACCCTATGAGAGCGCCGCACGCACGGTCAACCCAGTGCCTGCATGAACGGCAGGTACTGGCACGACCGGTCACCCGGCAGCTCCCCGCCGCGCACCATCATCGAGACCTGCCACGGGCTGCCGATGCCGTGCTCGCCCGCCCACGCGATGAGCGCCTGCCTGGACAGGTCGAAGTCCATCCGCACCTCGCCGCCCGCGTGCAGCGCCAGATCGCCGATCAGCGCCCTGGCCGTCTCCTCGTCCCTGGCCACGACCGGGCCGATCACCGTGTTGTCGTCGTTGCGCCAGCAGTGGCCGAAACCGCCCTCGGCGACCAGCACCTGCTCGCCGAACCCGGACATCCGCCGCAACAACGCCGACCGGTCCGTGCCGAACAGCTCCGCGTCGAGCCGCAGGATGCCGTCGAGATCCGCCTGCGTGGCCGGGCGGGTACGGCCCGACGGCTCGCCGCGGAAGACGCCCGTGTGCTTGGCGGCCCGGCCGGCGACGCGGAAGCCGAGCCGCTCGTACAGGGGACGGCCCATCTCGGTGGCGTACAGCGAGACCGTGCGCCCGCCCGCCTGCTCCAGCGCGTGCTCCATGAGCCTGCCGCCCAGCCCCCGCCGCTCGAACCTGGCGGCCGTCAGCACCATGCTGATCACCGCGTGGTCGTCGCCGTAGCGGGTCAGGACATTCGTGGCGGCCAGGCCGTCGCCGTCGGGGGCGTCGATCCCGTACACCTCGCCGACCTCGAACAGCAGGCCCCACTTGTGCCGCTCGGGCAGCCACCCCCGGTCCTTGGCCAGCAGGGTGCAGTCGTCGAGGTCGTCCTGGGTGAGGCGGCGAACATCCATGGCGGCATTCTTCTGCATGCAGGATGGATGGCTCAAAGCGATTAATGGGCACCCTCCGGAGGGCTGGATGACGCACGTGGCGGCGATCGACGTCGGTGGCACCACCATGAAGGGCGGGCTCGTCACCAGGGACGGGACGATCCACCGCTTCGAGCGCCGCCCCACGCCCCGCTCCGGTGGCCCCGCCCAGGTCATCGCCGCCATCTCGGCCTTCGTCGCCGACCTCGCCCGCCCCCGTGACGGCGTGCGGCCGCTCGCGGTCGGGCTCGCCGTGCCCGGGCTCGTCACGCCCACCCACGCCGTCTTCTCGGCCGCGTTCGGCTGGCGCGACGTGCCCGCGCACGCGTTCGCCCCGGACGTGGACGTGCCGGTGGCGCTCGGGCACGACGTGCGGTCGGCGGGGGAGGCGGAGCTCGCGTACGGGGAAGGCGGGCGGGACGTGCTGTACCTGCCCATCGGCACCGGCATCGCGGGAGCCGTGGTGCTGTCAGGAGCGCTGTACGGTGGCGCGGGCGGGTGGGCCGGGCAGATCGGGCACATCCCCGTGCGGCCCGGCGGGGCGGCCTGCGGGTGCGGCCAGCAGGGGTGCCTGGCGGCCTACGCGTCCGGGGGCGCCGTGGCGGCCCGGTGCGGGCTTCCGGGGGCCGAGGAGGTCGTACAGGCGGTTCTGGCGGGGGACACGCGGGCCGTGGAGGTGTGGGGCGAGGCCGTGGAGGCGCTCGCGCTGGCGCTGGCCACGTACACGCTGGTGCTCGATCCCGCGGCCATCGTGATCGGCGGCGGGGTCTCGCGGGCGGGGGAGACCCTGCTCGGCCCGCTGCGTGCGCGGCTGAGCGGGCGGCTGGGGTTCCGGGAGGCGCCGGAGGTGCGGGCGTCGTCGCTCGGGGCCGGGGCGGGGCTCATGGGGGCGGGGCTGCTGGGGTGGCGGGCGGTGCCAGGGGCGTAGGGACGTCCACCGGGCGTGCTCGCAGCTCCTCGCCCAGGGCCTTGGCCTGGGGGTCCATTCGAGGGCTGGCGGCCACGCCCCTGCCCAGGAGGCCGTGGATGACGAAGTTGAGCGCCTTGAGGTTGGGCAGGTCGTGGCGGTCCACGCGGTAGGGGGCGAGGGCGGGGAGAAGCTGCTTGAGGGTGTCGGGGGTCAGGTGGGCGGCCAGCCAGTCGTAGCGGGCCTGGGTGTCGGTCCAGACACCCAGGTTGGCGTTCCCGCCCTTGTCTCCCGAACGGGCGCCCGCGATGCGGCCCAGGGGGATGGTGGTGCTCGCGTCCGGGGCCGGCCCGGCGCCGACCACGGGCGCCGGGCTCCGCCGCACGTCCTCCCGCCGACCCGGCGCTGCGAGGGGCGCGGGCGCTGCGGCGGGGCCCGCCGGCTGCACGCCTGCCGCTCCGGCGCCCGCCGCGCCTGCGGGAGCCGCCTCCGCGCCTGCAGCGCCCGTCCCAGCGCCTGCCGTGTCCGCCCGCGCGCCTGCGGCGCCGGCCCCTGCGTCTGCGGGGAGTTGCTGGCCGTTCACGAACACCCTCGGGTGTACCTGTGCGGCCGGGATCAGGACCGGCCAGTACACCCCGTACGGGGAGGCGTTGCCCGGTGGGGTGAGGCCGTAGAAGCCCGGGTAGCTGGCCAGGCCCGTCTCCACGACGGCGGAGGAGAAGGCGCGGCCCGCCTTGCGCTCGTCCGTGGACATGACCGTGACGCGCAGCAGGCCGGCGTCCGTGAGCGTGACGTCCACCTCGTCGAACGTCTCGCGCGGGATGCGGGCCCAGAGCGCCTCCTCGGCCACCCGCGCCTTGGCCGGCAGATCCAGGCCCGTCAGCACCAGCGTCATCGTGTTGCGGTAACCGCCCAGGTAGTTGACGGCGACCTTCAGCGTGTCCGGTGGCGGTTCGCCGCGGACGCCGGAGACCAGGACGCGGTCGGGGCCGTCGTCCGACAGGGTGATCGTGTCGAAGCGGGCCACCACGTCCGGCCCGAGGTAGCGGGGGCCGCCCAGCTCGTAGACGAGCTGCGCCGTGACGGTGCCGATCGAGACCAGGCCGCCGGTGCCCGGGTGCTTGGTGATGACGGACGAGCCGTCCGCGCGCAGCTCGGCGAGGGGGAAGCCGCAGTGGGCCAGGTCCGGTACGTCCTGGAAGAACGCGTAGTTGCCGCCCGTGGCCTGGCAGCCGCACTCGATGATGTGCCCGGCCACCACCGAGCCCGCCAGCGGGTCGAGGTCGTCGGGCCCCCACCCGTACCGCCAGATGCCGGGGCCCGTCACCAGGGCGGCGTCCGTGACGCGGCCGGTGACCACCACGTCCGCGCCCGCCGACAGGGCGGCGGCGATGGGGCGGCCGCCGAGGTAGGCGTTGGCGGTCAGCGGGGTCGCGGTGAGGTGCTCGCCGGTGTCGGCGTTGACGAGCGGGAACGGGTGGCCGGTGAGGCCGTCGCCGGTGACGTACGCGACGGACGGGGACAGCCCGAGGCGGGCGGCGAGGTCGTGGACGGCGTCCGCGCAGCCGGCCGGGTCGAGCCCGCCCGCGTTCGTCACGATCTTGATACCCCGGTCGAGGCAGGGCCCCAGGACGTCCTCCAGCTGGCGCAGGAACGTCGGCGCGTACCCGGGGCGGCCCTTGAGCCGGTTGCCGGCCAGGATGAGCATGGTCAGCTCGGCCAGCCAGTCGCCGGTGAGCACGTCGATCGGGCCGCCCTCGACCATCTCCTTGGCGGCGGAGAGCCGGTCGCCGTAGAAGCCGCTGCAGTTCGCGACGCGCAGCACCATGATCAGCCCTCCTGGGGCACCCACGCGGGCGGGCGCTTGGCCATGAACGCCGCGATGCCCTCCTGGCCCTCCGCCGAGGTGAACCGCTCGGACGACAGCTCGGTCATCCGCTGCAGGCCACCCTTGAACGACATCGCCGGCACCTCCCTGACGAGCCGCTTGGTGATCGCCAGCGCTTCCGGGCCGCCCTTCAGCAACATCTCGGCGTAGCGGGCCACGGTCGCGTCCAGGCCCTCGGGCGGGACGGCCGCCGACAGCAGGCCGATCTCCACCGCCCGCGCCGCGTCGAAGACCTCGCCGGTCAGGAAGTACTCGGCCGCCGCGCGGGCGCTCAGCCTGCGCAGCACCGGCACGGCGATCATGGCGGGCGCCACGCCGAGGCGTACCTCGGTGAACGCGAACGACGCCGTCAGCGGCGCGATCGCGAAGTCGCACGCCGCCACCAGCCCCAGGCCGCCCGCCCGCGCAGTGCCGTTGAGCCGGCAGATCACCGGCTTCCCGCTCTCCCAGATCAGCTCCATGACCTCGGGGAACGAGGCCGTGACCGGCGCCCCGGAGGCGCGCTGCTCCTTGAGGTCGGCTCCCGAGCAGAACACGTGCCCCGTGGCGGTCAGCACGATCACCCTGACCTGCGGCTCGGCCTGCGCCCAGCGCAGGCGGTCGGCCAGCTCGGCGAGCAGGCGGCTGGACAGCGCGTTGCGGTTGGGCGGCGAGTCCAGCGTGATCGTCGCGACGCCCCCCGCCAGCTCCTTGTGCACCAGCTCCGTCATGAGTCCCCCTCCTGGATGATCACCAGCACCGCTCCCGCGTCGACCTGCCGGCCCTTCTCCACCTGTACGGCGGCCACCACGCCGTCCGCCGGGGCGGTGATCCGGTGCTCCATCTTCATCGCCTCCAGGACCAGGACCGCCTGGCCCTTCACCACCCGATCGCCGGGCTCCACCTCGACCCGCAGCACGTTACCCGGCATGGGGGCCAGGAGTGATCCGGGCACGACGTGCTCGGCCGGCTCGGGGAGCCGGGGGACCGGGGTCAGCTCGGCGTGGCCGTCCGCGTGGTCGACGCACACGCTGCCGGGGTAGTGGGCGATCTCGTACGTGCGGCGCAGTCCGTCGTGCTCCAGGACCACCCGGTACGGCTCCGCGGCGGCGACGGTGACGCCCTCGGGGAGCGGGTCGTAGGTCACCTCGCCGGTCTCCTCGAAGCGGAGGGTTCGGGGCTGGGAGCGTACGTTCCGCCAGCCGGCGGGGAGGCCGGGGAGCACGCGGGCGCGGCTGCGGTTGAGCGCCGCCACGGCCAGCGCGGCCGCCAGCCCCGCCTGCCCGGCCGCCGACCCCGCGTGCCCGGCCGCCGGCTCGGCCGCCGATCCCGCCTCGGCGGGCGTTCCCGTGGCCGCAGTCGAGGCGCGGACAGGGCCGTCCGGGTCGAGGAAGCCGGTGTGCGTGTCACCGGCCACAAACTCCCGATTTGTCAGGATATTTACGAGTAAATCGCGATTGGTGGTCAGGCCGTGCAGCCGGGCCCGGCGCAGCGCCGACACCAGCTTGCGCACCGCCTCCGCCCGCGTCGCCCCATGCGCCACCACCTTGGCCAGCAGCGCGTCGTAGTGCGGCGACACGACCGACCCCGACTCCACCCCGGCGTCCACCCGCACGTCGCCCGGGATCTCGAACCGCCGCAACACCCCGGCCTGCGGCACGTGCTCGCCGTCCTCGGCGTACAACCGCGCCTCGACCGCCCATCCGGCGGGCGGCGGCGGCGCGGCGGGCAGCGCGGCCCCCTCCGCCACGTCGAGCTGCAGCCGTACGAGGTCCACCCCGTGCACCAGCTCGGTCACCGGATGCTCGACCTGGAGCCGGGTGTTCATCTCCAGGAACGCCACCCGGTCCCCCTTGACCAGGAACTCCACCGTCCCGGCCCCGACGTACCCGATCGTGCGCGCGGCCCGGACCGCGGCCTCGTACAGCAGCGACCGCGTCGCCTCGGAGATCCCCGGCGAGGGGCACTCCTCGATCACCTTCTGGTGCCGCCGCTGCACGCTGCACTCGCGCTCGCCCAGCGCCCACACGGTGCCGTGCCGGTCGGCCAGCACCTGGACCTCCACGTGCCTGGCCCGCTCCAGCAGAGGCTCGGCGAACACGGTGCCGTCGCCGAACGCCGCGGCGGCCTCCCGCCGCGCCGACTCCACCGCCTCCGCCAGCTCACCCGGCCCGCGCACCACCCGCATCCCGCGCCCGCCACCACCCGCGGACGCCTTCACCAGCAGCGGGAACTCCTCCGGCGCGGCCAGGTCGAGCGACGGCAGCACCGGCACCCCGGCCTCCGCCATCAGCCGCTTCGCCCCGATCTTGACCCCCATGGCCGCGATCGCCTCGGGCGGCGGGCCGACCCAGACCAGCCCGGCCGCCAGCACCTCCCGCGCGAACTCCGCGCTCTCCGACAGGAACCCGTAACCCGGATGCACCGCGTCCGCACCCGAGGCCCGGCAGGCCGCCAGCAGCCGCCCCGCGTCCAGGTACGTGTCGGCCGGGCGCGTGCCCGGCAGGCGTACCGCCAGGTCGGCCTCGGCCACGTGCGGCGCGTCCGCGTCGGCGTCGGAGAACACCGCCACCGTCGAGATGCCGAGCGCCCGGCAGGTACGGAAGACGCGGCGGGCGATCTCGCCCCGGTTCGCGACGAGCAGACGGGTGATCACGGCCGAAACACCCCGAACCCCGCCGCCCCGGGCACCGGCGCGCTGTTGATCGCCGACAGGCACAGGCCCAGCACGGTACGGGTGTCGCGCGGATCGATCACCCCGTCGTCGTACAGCCGCCCCGACAGGAAGAAGGCCAGCGACTCGGCCTCGATCTGCGCCTCCACCATCGCCCGCATCGCCGCGTCGGCCTCCTCGTCGTACACCTGCCCCTTCGCCAGCGCCGACGCCCGCCCCACGATGGACAGCACGCCCGCGAGCTGGGCCGGGCCCATCACCGCCGACTTGGCGCTCGGCCAGCTGAACAGGAAGCGGGGTTCGTACGCGCGCCCGCACATCCCGTAGTTGCCCGCACCGTACGAGGCGCCCATGACGACCGTCAGGTGCGGCACGGTGGAGTTGGACACCGCGTTGATCATCATGGCGCCGTGCTTGATGATGCCGCCCTGCTCGTAGTCCCTGCCGACCATGTAACCGGTCGTGTTCTGCAGGAACAGCAGCGGCGTGCGCGACTGGTTCGCGAGCTGGATGAACTGCGTCGCCTTCTGCGACTCCTCGCTGAACAGCACCCCGCGCGCGTTGGCCAGCACCCCCACCGGGTACCCGTGGATCCGGGCCCACCCGGTCACCAGCGAGGCCCCGTACAGCGGCTTGAACTCGTCGAACACGCTGCCGTCCACCACCCGCGCGATCACCTCCCGCGGGTCGAACGGCACCTTCAGGTCCTCCGGCACGATCCCGAGCAGCTCCTCGGCCGGATACGCCGGCTCCACCACGTCCGGATCGGGCGCGCGGCCCAGCTTCCGCCAGCCCAGCGAGGCGACGACGCGCCGCCCGATCCGCAGCGCGTCGTACTCGTCCTGGGCCAGGTAGTCGGCCAGCCCGCTGACCCTGGCGTGCATCTCGGCCCCGCCCAGCGACTCGTCGTCGGACTCCTCCCCGGTCGCCATCTTGACCAGCGGCGGCCCGCCCAGGAACACCTTGGCCCGCTCCCGCACCATCACGACGTGGTCGCTCATCCCGGGCACGTACGCGCCGCCCGCCGTCGAGTTGCCGAACACCAGCGCCACCGTCGGCACCCCCGCCGCCGACAGCCTGGTCAGATCGCGGAAGATCTGCCCGCCAGGAATGAAGATCTCCTTCTGCGTCGGCAGGTCCGCGCCGCCGCTCTCGACCAGGTTCACGTACGGGAGCCGGTTGCGCAGCGCGATCTCCGCCGAGCGCAGGGTCTTCTTGAGCGTCCACGGGTTCGAGGCGCCGCCGCGGACCGTGGGATCGTTCGCGGTGATCACGCACTCGACGCCCTCGATCACCCCGATCCCCGTCACCACGCTCGCCCCGACGGGGAAGTCGCTGCCCCAGGCCGCCAGCGGCGACAGCTCCAGGAAGGGGGAGTCGGGATCGACGAGCAGCTCCACCCGCTCCCTGGCCGGCAGCTTGCCGCGGGCGCGGTGCCGCGCCAGGTACTTCTCGCCGCCGCCGGCCGCCGCCTTGGCCTGCTCGGCGTCCAGCTCGGCCAGCTTGGCCAGCATCGCCTCGCGCCTGGCGCGGTAGTCGTCGCTCCCGGTGTCGAGCCTGCTCCTGATCACGACGTCCTCCCGACGATCATGCCAAGCACGCTAGCCCAGGCATGGAACGAGCCGCCACCCCTGGGGCGGGTGGCGGCTCTCTGCTCGTCGTCTTTGGCTAGCTGCAGTGGCTCCAGCCGGACTTCCAGCTGTAGGAGCTCCACGAGCCGCCCCAGATCACGCACTTCTTGGCGGCGGGCAGGCGCACCGGGCCGGCGTACGCGGTGAACTTGCCCGTGTTGTTGCCGCTGGAACCGCCCTTGACCTGGAGGATCGCGCTCATCGGCATCTTGCCAGGGTGCACCAGGCGCGACATCGTGACCACGCAGTTCTTGCCCGCGCCGCTGTGGTACAGCAGGTAGACCGTGGCGTTGGAGCCCAGCGCGCGCGAGTCGACGACCTTGTAGCCCGTGCCGCACACCGCCGTCACCTTGTACGGGTTGGGCTTCAGCGACGTGCCCGGCTTGTCCGCCTCACCCTCCGCGCGCACGGTCGTCGTGGGGCCGGAGGTCGGCTTCTCCGTCGGCTCCACGTCGGGCTCGACCAGCGTGGTCTTCTTCTTCTTGGTCGGGGTGGGCGTCGGCTCGGCGCTCTTCGTGGTCGTCTGGGGCCTGGGGGCCTCGGTGACCACCTGCGGAACCTGGGCGATCGGCTCCTTCGTCGGCTTCTTGGTCTTCTTCGTCTCTTCCGGCTCGATGTCCAGCGTGGGCACCGGCGCTGCGCTGTCCGACGGGATCACCACGGGCGGCGACTGCTGCGCGACCGGGGGCTCGCTCGGCTGACCCGCGCCGCCCGAGCCGCCGTCAGTCTCGCTGGAGGAGTTGCCCACGGCGACGACCGGGGCCTGCTTGCTGTTGGCCTGCACGACGATCGCGCCCGCCACGACGAGCAGCGCCGCCGCGGCGGCGCCCGAGAGGGCGAGGGTCAGGGTACGGCGCTGCTTGGCGGGCACCCCGCCCCCACCCGGCCGCGCCCCGGCCGTTCCGGCACGGCCACCGGCTCTACCGGGGCCATTGGGACCATGGGGCCTGCCCGGCCCGCCCTGGCCACCCGGTCCATGAGGCCCGCCCGGACCCGCGGGGCCGCCGTGGGCTCCCTGGAAGGGCTGACCTGGGCCGTGCGCGGGCATTCCGGACGCCGCCTGCGGGCCGCCAGGCATTCCGGGCTGAGCGCCGCCGCCCGGCATCCCGGACTGAGCACCATTGCCCGGCATCCCGGGCTGGGGCGCTCCGGACGCCATCCCGCCGGGCCCGCCCTGCGGCGCGCCACCCTGGACGGGGCCGGCGTGGGGGCCTGCGGGGCCGCCGTGAGGCAGGCCGGCCTGCGGTGCGTTGCCCGCGGCGCCGCCTTGACCGGCAGCGGCCTGGGCCGCGCCGCCCGGCTGGCCGCCTTGCCGGCCGCCTTGAGAGGCGCCGTGGGGCGCGTTGCCGGCGGGGCCGCCCTGGGCCGCCGCGGCCGCCTGGCGGCCGTAGTCGCCCGTCTGCGGCAGGGGAAGCTGCTGGGGGCCGGTCGGCTGGTGCCAGGGGCCGGGGTAGTCGTCCTGTCCGGACGTGCCACCAGGCCCGCCGCCGGGGACGCCCGAGCCGTCGGTGCCCGCCTGAGCGGCACCACCAGCACCGCCGGCACCGGCACCGCCCGCACCCGCACCGCCTGCGCCACCCGCACCGGCCAGCCCGGCCGCGCCGGCGCCGGCAGCGGCAGCACCGGCAGCGGCGGCCTTCTGGCCGCCGGTCACCGGCTCGATGGCCGACTTGGGGGCGGGCTGCCCCGTGAGGTGGACGATCAGCTCGTCGGCGCTCGGCCGCTGCGACGGGTCCTTCGACAGGCAGGCCGCCACCAGGTCGCCCAGCAGCCCCTCCATCTTCCCGAGCTCCGGCTCCTCGTTCAGGATCCGGTTCATCACCACGGGAATGGAGTCGGCCCCGAACGCGGGCTTGCCGGTCGCGGCGAACACCATCGTGACGCCCCAGGCGAACACGTCGGCCGCCTCCGAAACCTGCGCCCCGCTGAGCTGCTCGGGCGCCAGGTACGACGGCGTCCCCATGGCCATCCCGGTGGCCGTGGCGCCGGGGGAGTCCAGGGCGCGGGCGATGCCGAAGTCGATCACGACGGGACCCTCGGGCCCCATCAGCACGTTCGCGGGCTTGAAGTCGCGATGCAGGATCCCGGCCCGGTGGATGGCCGCCAGGGCGGTCGCCGTACTGATCGCCAGCCGCTCCAGGGCCGCACCCCGCCGCGGCCCCTCGTTGATGACCAGCTCGCGCAGGGACGGCCCCGGCACGAACTCGCTGACGATGTACGGCCGGCTCCCGTCCAGGTCGGCGTGGAGCACCGGAGCGGTGCAGAACCGGGCGACGCGCTGCGCCACCGCCACCTCGCGCAGGAAGCGCGTCCTGGCGTCGGCGTCCGCCACGAGGGCGTTGTGCAGCAGCTTGACCGCGACCTGTTCCCCGGAGTCGCTCTTGCCCAGATAAACAACGCCCTGGCCGCCCTCGCCGAGCCGGGCGACGATGTCATACGCCCCCAGCCGCCGCGGATCGTCCGCCGCCAACGGCTGGAACTGATTCACGTCGGACCCCCATCACAACCCAATAGATGAGGCAAAACGCTACCAGCGTGACCCTTGAGGCGTCTGCCGGACCTGTCAGAAGTTTCGTGTTTTGACGAAGAAAGTCAGGCTTCCGTCGCAGGTCGTGTGTGCCGGGACGCCCAAGGTCACGGCTTGGTGAAGGCAAGATCCAGTTGTCCGCGGTCAGATCGCCTTGCCGGGATTGAGGAGGCCGAGGGGGTCGAACACGGCCTTGATCCCCCGCTGGAGCTCGCCCGCGACCGGCCCCGACTCCAGCTCCAGCCAGCGCCGCTTGAGCAGCCCCACGCCGTGCTCCCCGGTGAGCGTGCCGCCGAGCTCCAGCGCGTCCTTGAACACCTCGTCCGCCGCGGCCCACACCTCGGGCGGCGGCTCCACGGTGCCGTGCTCGAAGATGAAGACCGGGTGCAGGTTGCCATCGCCGGCGTGCGCCACCGTGGCGATCCGCACCCCGTGCCGCTCCGCCGCCGCCTCGATCCGGCCGATCATCTCGGCCAGCGCCGAACGCGGCACGCACACGTCCTCGACCAGGCAGGCGCCCTGCCGCTCCTTGGCCCCGTACGCCAGCCGCCGCAGCCCGATCAGCTCGTCGGCCTCCTGCGGGCTGGAGGACACGGCGACGAACGAGGCGCCGTTCTCGGTGCAGATGCGCTCCATGCGCTCCACGGCGGCCTGGCTGTCGGCGGCGTCGGACTGGCCGATGAGCATGGCCTGCGTGCCGGGTTCGAGCCCGATGTTGCGCCACTCGTCGATGGCCTGCAGCGTCGCCCGGTCGAGCAGCTCCATCAGGGACGGCTGGCAGCCGGCCGCCATGATCGCCGACACGGCGGCACCCGCGTCCCGCAGCGAGGAGAAGTCGGCCGCGAACGTCGCCGGCGGCGCGGCCGGCGCGCGCCGCAACCGCACCGTGGCGGCGGTGATCACGCCGAGCGTGCCTTCCGAGCCGACGAACAGCCCGGTCAGGTCGTAGCCGGTGACGCCCTTCATCGTGCGCCGCCCGGTGTTCAGCACCCGGCCGTCGGCCAGCACGACCTCGAGACCGAGCGCCGAGTCCCTGGTCACGCCGTACTTCACGCAGCGCAGCCCGCCGGCGTTGGTGGCCAGGTTCCCGCCGATGGTGGAGATCTCGTACGAGGACGGGTCCGGCGCGTACATCAGCCCGTGCTCCCTGGCGGCCTTGTCCAGGTCGGCGGTGATGACGCCGGGCTCGACGACGGCGATCTCGTCGGCGGGGGAGAGCTCCCTGATCGCGGTCATCCTGGCCAGCGAGAGGATGACCGAGCCGTCGCCGGCCACCGACGCGCCGGCCAGGCCGGTGCCGCCGCCGCGCGGCACCACCGGCACCCGGTGCTCGGTGGCCCACCTCATGGTGGTCACCACGTCGTCGCGGGAGGTGGCGAGCACGACGGCGAGCGGCTTGCCGGGCTCCAGGAACGTGCGGTCGCGGGCGTAGGAGTCGATCACGTCGGGGTCGGTCAGAACGCGGGCATCGGACAGAGCGTTCACCAGGGCATCAATCGGTCTCACACCTTGCACCCTATGGTTTGCGCCTTGCGTTCCTTACGGCCAGACTGCCCGGGTGAAAGTCGGGTGCCCGGTGTGTTTGGAGACTGACCAGGTTGTCGCGGTTCCTGGAGCGGTGGCCGCCGGGACCACGTACAAGATCGGGCGGGTCAGGTTACCGGGCACGCGGGAGGTCGCGGACCTGCCCACACAGGCGGCGCTGGGCGCGTCGAAGCACGTCATGAGCCGCACGCAGCTCGCGGTGTGGCTGTCGTTCCCCAGCCGCCACTACACGCCCTGGGCCAGGAACCAGGGGTACGTGCTGCTGCTGGTCGCGGCCCTGGTGCATCTCGTCGTGTCCCTGGTGATCGCGATGGGGCAGGACCCGAACTGGGGCGAGGTGCTGCTGGCGCCGTTCTGCCTGACGGGCCTGTTCTGGGGGTTCGGCCTGCTGAACGTGCTCGGTGCGCACGGCGCCCGCAAGCGCGACACGCTGGAGGCCCCGGCCAGGGAGAAGGCCCTGGCCGTGTGGGAGGCCCTGTACTACTGCGCCCGCGACAACGTCGCCTTCGAGCCGGGCGTCGGCGTCACGTTCCACCCGAGCGAGACGCGCGAGTACATCTTCGGCTTCAGGAACGGCGGCGGCCCCCGCCCCTGAGGGGGCGAGGGCCGCGGGCGGTCAGCCCTGCTCTTCCGCGACCAGGCGGACGCAGACGGCCAGGCCGTTGATGGCCTGCTCCAGCTCCTCCAGGCCGGGGAAGGTCGGCGCGATCCTGATCGTGCGGTCGTCGGGGTCCTGGCCGTACGGGTGCGTGGCGCCGGCGGGCGTCAGCGCGATGCCGGCCGCCTTGGCCTTGGCCACCACCTCGGCGGCGTGCGGCACCTCCAGGCTGATGAAGTAGCCGCCCCTGGGGCTCGTCCAGGTGGCCAGGTCGCCGAGCCGCTCGGTCAGCACCTTGTCGACCAGCTCGAACTTCGGCCCGATCAGCTCGGCGTGCCGCCGCATGTGCGCGGCCACGCCGGCGCCGTCACGCAGGAACTCCACGTGGCGGAGCTGGTTGAGCTTGTCCGGGCCGATGGACTGCTTCGAGGTGTTGTGCAGGAACCACGTGACGTTGGCCGGGGAGCCGCCGAAGAAGGAGACGCCGGAGCCGGCCAGCGTCACCTTCGAGGTGGAGGCGTAGACGAACACCCGGTCGGCGTTGCCGTGCCCGGCGGCCAGGGCCAGCACGTCGGCCAGCTCGTCGGGGGTGTCGGTGAGGTGGTGCACCGCGTACGCGTTGTCCCAGAAGATCCGGAAGTCGGGCGCGGCCGTCTCCATGGCGGCCAGCCTGCGCACGGTCTCGTCGCTGTAGGTGAGGCCGGACGGGTTGCTGTACTTCGGCACGCACCACATGCCCTTGACGCTCGCGTCCTCGGCCACCAGGCGCTCGACGACGTCCATGTCGGGGCCGTCCGCGTTCATCGGGACGGGGACCATCTTGATCCCGAACCGCTCGCAGATCGTGAAATGCCGGTCATAGCCGGGGACGGGGCACAGGAACGTGATCTCCGGCTCCTCCACCCACCGGCGCGCGGCGCCCGGCACCGGGGTGAGCAGCGCGTGCACCACGGTGTCGTGCATCATGGCCAGGCTGGAGTTGCCCCCGACGACGAGCTGCTCCGCCGGCACCTGCACCAGCGGCGCGAACAGCTCGCGCAGCTCCGCCAGGCCCTGCAGGTTGCCGTAGTTACGGCCGTCGGTGCCGTCGGCGGCCCTGTACGACGTGGGCAGTTTCAGCAGATCGTTGGAGAGGTCGAGCTGGCGCGGCGACGGCTTTCCCCGGGTGAGGTCGAGCGAGAGCCCTCGCTGGACGAGGTCGGCGTAGTCACTCTGGGCGGTCACGAGCATCTCCTCCGATTCTGTGTGGCCTACGAAGGATAGAAGATGTCACCAGGTAGGCCGGTATGTATCCGGAATGTGGACCCCCGGGGTCAAAGCTTTCGCGGGCGAATAACAAAGAACGCCTAGCCGAGCGGCGATCGTTGGCGTGGAATGGGTAGATCGGGGCAGGCACAACTCCGCGTCGGAGGGAGCAGCCGTGACGACCGTTCGAGAGACCTCGATCGAGCAGGTCAGGCGCCGTCGCACCGGGACCGTCATCGCATCCTGGCTGTCGACGACCGACCACAAGGTCATCGGGTACCTCTACCTGATCACCTCGTTCGGGTTCTTCCTCGTCGCCGGCGTCATGGCCATGTTCATCAGGGCCGAGCTCGCCACCCCCGGCATGCAGGTCGTCAGCCAGCAGCAGTACAACCAGCTCTTCACCATCCACGGCACGGTGATGCTGCTGCTGTTCGCCACCCCGCTGTTCGCCGGGTTCGCGAACGTGGTGATGCCGCTGCAGATCGGCGCGCCCGACGTGGCGTTCCCGCGGCTGAACGCGGTGGCGTACTGGCTGTTCCTGTTCGGCGGGCTGATGGTGCTGGCCGGGTTCTTCACGCCCGGCGGCGCGGCCGACTTCGGCTGGTTCGCGTACACGCCGCTGTCGTCATCGATCTACTCGCCGCAGGTCGGCGCGGACCTGTGGATCATGGGCCTGGCCCTGTCAGGCCTCGGTACGATCCTCGGCGCGGTCAACTTCATCACCACGATCATCGGCATGCGGGCGCCCGGCATGACCATGTTCCGGATGCCGCTGTTCACCTGGAACGTGCTGCTGACCAGCATGCTCGTGCTGATGGCGTTCCCCGTGCTGGCCGCGGCGCTGCTGGTGCTGGAGTCGGACCGCAAGCTCGGCACGCAGGTCTTCCTGTCCGACAACGGCGGGCCGCTGCTCTGGCAGCACCTGTTCTGGTTCTTCGGCCATCCCGAGGTCTACATCATCGCGCTGCCGTTCTTCGGGATCATCACCGAGGTCATCCCGGTCTTCAGCCGCAAACCGATCTTCGGCTACATGAGCCTGGTCGGGGCCACGATCGCGATCGCCGGGCTGTCGATGACGGTGTGGGCGCACCACATGTTCCCCACCGGGCAGGTGCTGCTGCCGTTCTTCTCGTTCATGACGTTCCTCATCGCGGTGCCGACCGGGGTGAAGTTCTTCAACTGGATCGGCACGATGTGGCGCGGCCACCTCACCTTCGAGTCGCCCATGCTGTTCGCCGTGGGCTTCCTGGTGACGTTCCTGCTCGGCGGGCTCACCGGGATCATCCTGGCCTCGCCGCCGCTCGACTTCCACATCACCGACACCTACTTCGTCGTCGCCCACTTCCACTACGTGGTCTTCGGCACCGTCGTCTTCGCCATGTTCGCCGGGTTCTACTTCTGGTGGCCCAAGATGACCGGCCGCATGCTCGACGACCGGCTCGGCAAGGTGCACTTCTGGACGCTGTTCATCGGCTTCCACACCACGTTCCTCATCCAGCACGTGCTCGGGCAGCTCGGCATGCCCAGGCGCTACGCCGACTACGGCGTGGCCGACGGCTTCACGGCGCTCAACCAGATCTCCTCGGTCGGGGCGTTCCTGCTCGGCGCCTCGACGCTGCCGTTCCTCTACAACGTCTGGAAGACCGCCAGGCACGCGCCCAAGGTCACCCTCGACGACCCCTGGGGCTACGGCAACTCCCTGGAATGGGCGACGAGCTGCCCGCCGCCGCGCCACAACTTCACCTTCATGCCCCCGATCCGCTCCGAACGGCCGGCCTTCGACCTGCACTACCCGCTCGAGAAGCCCGGCGAGCAGGCCGGCGAGCAGTCCGGCGGCGAACGCGACGACGCCCCGGAGCTGCCGCCGCGCCAGGACTCGCCCGGCTGACCCCCACCATGATGTTTCGCCTATCTAGGGAGATCGGCGATGACAGGCACGAAGATTCCCTTCGACCCCGAGACGGCCCCCTGCGGGAAGAAGTCCGGAGGTGATCGCCTCGTCGACGACGACGGCTACGGCCTGGTCATCCGCGACCAGCTCTTCGACTGCGGCTGCCGCCGCATCCGGCACGAGTACCACGACGGCAGCATCCACCTGTCGGCCATCCGCCACGACGGCAAACGGGTGAAGGACCAGATCCAGCCAGACCACGGAAAGTGACGTCAATGATCGATGTGCTCATCGTCGGAGGAGGCGGAGCCGGGCTGCGGGCGGCCGTCGCGGTCGCCGAGACGGATCCTGCGCTCAAGGTGGCGGTCGTGTCGAAGGTCTACCCGATGCGCAGCCACACCGTCTCCGCCGAGGGCGGCGCCGCCGCGGTGATCGGCGTCGGCGACACGCTCGACGAGCACTGCTACGACACGATCTCCGGCGGCGACTGGCTCTGCGACCAGGACGCGGTGGAGGCGTTCGTGGCCGAGGCGCCCAGGGAGCTGATCCAGCTCGAACACTGGGGCTGCCCGTGGAGCCGCGAGAGCGACGGCCGCGTGGCGGTGCGGCCGTTCGGCGGCATGAAGAAGATGCGCACCTGGTACGCGGCCGACAAGACCGGCTTCCACCTGCTGCACACGCTCTTCCAGACGACCCTGAAATATCAGGACATCATCAGGTACGACGAGTGGTTCGTCACCAAGCTCGTCGTCGACGACGGCCGCGTCCACGGCGTCGTGGCCGTGGAGATGCGGACCGGCCGCATCGAGACCATCCCGGCCAGGACCGTCATCCTGGCCACCGGCGGCTGCGGCAAGGTCTTCCCCTTCACCACCAACGCCGCCATCAAGACCGGCGACGGCATGGCCCTGGCCTACCGGGAGGGCGCGCCGCTGAAGGACATGGAGTTCGTCCAGTACCACCCGACCGGCCTGCCGTTCACCGGCATCCTCATCACCGAGGCGGCCAGGGCCGAGGGCGGCTGGCTGATCAACAAGGACGGTTACCGCTACCTCCAGGACTACGACCTGGGCAAGCCCACCCCTACGCCGAAGCTGCGCAGCATGGAGCTGGGCCCGCGCGACCGGCTGTCGCAGGCGTTCGTGCACGAGCAGCACAAGGGCCGCACGGTGGACACCCCGTACGGGCCCGTCGTCTACCTGGACCTGCGCCACCTGGGCGAGGGCAAGATCGACGCCCGGATCCCGTTCGTGCGCGAGCTGTGCCGCAGCTACCAGAACCTCGACCCGGCCACCGACCTCATCCCGGTGCGCCCGGTCGTGCACTACATGATGGGCGGCGTGCACACCGACCTCGACGGCGCCACCCCGATCGCGGGGCTGTTCGCGGCGGGGGAGACGGCGTGCGTGAGCATCAACGGCGCCAACCGGCTCGGCTCCAACTCGCTGCCCGAGATTCTCGTCTTCGGCCGCCGGGCGGGCCTCGCGGCGGCCGGGTTCGCCAGGGAGCACCGCGGGGGCGAGCCGCCTGCCGTACGGAGTCAGGGGGGTGACGAGCGGCGGCGGTTGGAGCGCGTGCGCGAGGGCAGCAGTCACGGTGAGCGGATCGCCGACCTGCGCGAGCAGATGCAGCACACGCTCGAAGGAGCCGCCGGCATCTACCGCACGGGCGACGAGCTGGCCAAGGCCGTGGACACGCTCGCGGACCTGCGCGAGCGGGCCGAGGAGGCACGTGTCGAGGACAGCAGCACCGCCTTCAACACCGAGCTGATCAACCTGCAGGAGCTGCAGAGCATGCTGGAGATCGCGCAGACGATCGTGGCCTGCGCGCTGAACAGGCAGGAGTCGCGCGGCGCGCACCAGCGCACCGACTTCTCCGCCAGGGACGACGAGGCGTTCCTGGCGCACTCGCTGGTGCACCGCGCGCCCGACGGCACGCCGTCGGTCGGCCTGCTGCCCGTGACGATCACCCGCTGGCCTCCGGGAGAAAGGGTTTACGGCCGTGACTGACACGACGGAAGCGGTACGGCAGGCGGCGGGCACGCGGACGATCCGGATGGACGTGGCCAGGTACCGGCCCGGGCAGGACGCCGAGCCGGTGTTCCAGGGCTACGACGTGCCGCTGATGAGCGACTGGGCCGTGCTCGACGGCCTCAACTACATCAAGGACCAGCTCGACGGCAGCCTGTCCTACCGCTGGTCGTGCCGGATGGGCGTGTGCGGCTCGTGCGGCATGACCGTCAACGGCGAGGCCCGGCTGACCTGCGGCACCTTCCTCACCGAGTACGGCGAGGGGCCGGTGCGGATCGAGCCGCTGAAGGGGTTCCCGGTGATCAGGGACCTGGTGGTGGACATCGACGACTTCCTGGCCAAGCTGTCGTCCGTGCGGCCCTGGCTGATCAGGGAGGGCGAGGACCTGCCGCTGACCGCCGAGTACGCCCAGACGCCCGAGCAGCTGGAGGCGTACAAGCAGTACAGCATGTGCATCAACTGCCTGCTGTGCTACTCGGCCTGCCCGGTCTACGTGCTCGACCCCGACTTCCTCGGCCCGGCGGCCATCGCGCTGGCCCAGCGCTACAACCTGGACTCGCGCGACATGGGCGACCGGTTCGACGTGCTCAGCCAGGACGACGCGGTGTGGGGGTGCACGTTCGTCGGCGAGTGCACCCGGGTCTGCCCCAAGCACGTGGACCCGGCCGAGGCGATCCAGCGTTACAAGCTGACCGCCGCCCTGCGTTCGGTGCTGCCGTGGAGCAAGCGGTGAAGGCCCGCGACAGGGTGACGCCGAGCGCCGCCGTACGGACCACCTCGGCCGCCTACCGGCCCCGGCGGGACAACCTGTGGTTCGCCCGCACCCGCAACTACACGATCTTCGTGCTGCGCGAGCTGACCAGCGTCTTCGTGGCCTGGTCGATGGTGTTCCTGCTGATGCTGGTCGGGGCGGTGCTCGGCGGCTCGCTGGACGAGTTCGCGGCGCTGGCCGCCCGGCCGTGGATGATCGCGATCAACGTGGTGGCGCTGGGCGCGACCGCGTTCCACTCGGTCACGTTCCTGAACCTCGCGCCCAAGGCCACCGTCGTGCGCCTGGACGGCTACCGGCTGCCCGCGTGGATGATCCAGGGCGGCAACCACTCGTTGTGGCTGCTCGTCTCCGCGGTCATCGCGTTCTTCGTGCTGAGGGGGTTCCGATGAGGCGGTCGCCGGAGCCGTACCTGTGGCTGCTGTTCAGCGGCGGGGGAGTGGTGGCGGCGCTGGTGGTGCCGGTGCTCGTGCTGCTGTTCGGGGTGCTCATGCCGCTCGGGATCGTGGACTGGCCCACCGCCGAGCACCTGCGCGGGCTGCTGGACAGCGTGCTCGTACGGCTCGCGCTGGTCGTGGTGGTGGTGCTGTGTCTCTTCCACGCCGCGCACCGGATCCGTCACACGAGTGAGGAACTGCTCGGCATCGCCAGATTCGACCTGGTGGTGGCAGCCCTTTGTTACGGCGGGGCTATTGCGGGCGGGATCGCCGCAGTGATGTTGATGTTCTGAAATGTCGTAGTTTGATCACGTTTCAACAACGTACTTTACGTTCGGTTGACGTACCCCTTAGCGTCCGGCATTGCACACCCTATGGCCATGCGCCCGGCGACCCCGGGCAGAGAGGGTTCCTGGTGCCACGTTCTAAGCGCCTGTTAGCAACGATCCCGGCGGTCGCCCTCCTTGGCGCCGCCCTGTCCACGCCGCCGGCAGCCGCGACGTCCGTCGCGAACTACCAGCCCACGGCCTCGGACTACTACATCAACTACGCTCCTCCGGCGGTCCCCGAGGACACGAAGGAGCCGGCGCTCGAGGACGCGAGGTCGCGCTCGCTGACTCCCGCGCAGAAGTTCGACAGGAAGTTCAACAGCGGCAACCCGGTGACCGGCCGCATTCTCGCCGCCCGCGAGGAGCAGGCCATGAGGACGGGCCGAAACCCCGCTGAATGGATCTTCAAGAACACCAAGCAGACCCGCACGGCCAAGCTCCTGACCGTCCTGGTCGAGTTCAACGAGCAGGCCAACGACGACTTCTCCGGCTTCAACCGGCTGCGCAGCACCCAGAGCGGGTCGGACGACTGCGTCGTCGAGCCCCCGGGCACGCTGCTGAACGGCCCGCTGCACAACCAGATCCCGGACCCGGCCACGCTGCCGCACAAGGACAACAACTCCTTCTGGGTCAAGGACTTCAGCACCGAGCACTTCAACAAGATGCTCTACACCGACAAGGGCATCACCGAGCGCGTCCGCCCCGACCTGAAGGACCCGCGCGACGGCAAGCCCGGCATCGACATCTCCGGCTTCACGATGAAGAAGATGTACGAGGAGATGTCCAAGGGCGCCTACTCCGTCACCGGCTCGGCCGTCGGCTGGATCAAGGTCCCGCACTCCGAGGCCTGGTACGGCGCCGCCGCCTGCGGCAACCCGCCCCAGGACATGTCCGGCCACCCCGACAACCCGCTCGGCGCCCAGCAGCTCCCGATCGACACGGTGAACGCGCTGGCCCAGGCCCAGCCGGACTTCCCGTGGGCCGACTACGACGTCGAGGACATCTCCGACGCCGACGGTGACGGCAACTTCGCCGAGCCCGACGGCGTGATCGACCACCTCGTGCTCGTGCACGCGGGCAAGGACAAGTCCTCCGACGGCGGCGCCCAGGGCACCTACGCCATCTGGGCCCACTCCAGCGCGGTGGCCGGCGGCTACAAGATCCCCGGCACCGACAAGAAGATCTCCAACTACATCGTGCAGCCCGAGGACTCCGGCGTCGGCGTCTTCGCCCACGAGTACGGCCACGACCTCGGCCTGCCCGACCTGTACGACACCTCGGGCGTCGCCAGCTCCGCCGTGGACTTCTGGGACCTGATGTCCAGCGGCTCCCACTCCGGCCCGATCTTCCAGTCCATGCCGACCCACATGGGTCTGTGGGACAAGTGGGTGCTCGGCTGGGCGAACCCGAAGACGTTCAACCCCGGTGACGCCTCCAGGCTCGTCACCGTCGGCCAGACGTCCCGCACGCCCAAGCTCACCCAGGACGGCATCCGGGTCAACCTGGCCTCCACGCCGCTGAAGATGATCGACGTGCACAGCGGCTCGAACGCCTGGTGGAGCGGCCTCGACCAGGACTGGGCCAACCTCAGCCTGCAGCGCGACCTGCCCGTCCCCGCCGGCACCGATCTCAAGCTGTGGATGTGGAACAACTACGAGATCGAGCAGGACTGGGACTTCGGCTTCGTCGAGGTCTCGACCGACGGCGGCGAGACGTGGACCCAGCAGAAGGTCTACGACGAGGCCGGCAACGAGGTCACCACGCCGGACGACTACCCGGACCCGTACAAGAACCTCAAGACCTTCGGCAACAAGAAGTACGGCCTCACCGGTGACACCGGCGGCGCCTGGCGGCACGACTACGTGAACCTGGCGCCGTTCGCCGGGCAGACGATCAAGCTGCGGCTGGCGTACAACACCGACGCCGCCTACCAGATGCGCGGCTGGCACGTGGACGACTTCGAGCTCACCAACGGCGGCACCGCCGTGTGGAGCGACGACGTCGAGACCGACACGGGCTGGAGGCCCGTGCACGGCACGTTCACCAACACCAGCGGCACCGGCTGGGCCCGCAACAACGGCGAGCGCCAGATCGAGCGCTTCTACCTCGCCGAGTGGCGCAACTTCGACGGCTTCGACAAGGGCCTGCAGTACACCTACGACACCGACTACCTCCGTGACGGGGCGTGGAAGGTGCAGAAGGTGAAGTACAACGCGCCTGGCCTGCTCGTCTGGTACCGCGACTCGACGTTCATCAACAACAACATCAACGACACCCTCAGGCAGCCGCCGAGCCTCGGCCCGAAGGGCAGCCTGCTCGTCGTCGACTCCCACTTCGAGCCGCTGCGCCGGACCGGCGTCGCCGCCGAGAAGGACCCGACGCCGCAGAAGAACCTGCAAGGCCGGGTGCAGACCTCCAACGCCGCGTTCGGGTTCGGCAGGACGTACCCGTTCAAGGAGTGCCTGGAGGCGGCGGACGAGCCGTTCAGCGAGTACTGCACGGACTTCCCCGCGCAGAAGGGCGTCTCCACCTTCACCGACGCGAAGACCTGGTACCCGGGGATCGAGCTGATCGACGGCGGCCTGTACTTCCGGGACGCCGACGCCTCGGTGGTCGTGCCGTCGAAGGGCGACCAGACGTACACCACCCGCGTGGTGCACCAGGACGGCACCCCCGCCACCGAGCTGTACGGCCAGGTGGCCGCCGGCTCCGTGCTCGGCACCGGCAACCCCGGTGACGAGGGCAAGGCGCTGGGCGTGCAGTTCAAGCTCGTGAGCCCGCTGCCCGGGAACCTGGGCGCGATCGTTCACGTGGTTCCCCCGAAGAAGTAATCGTTCAGGGGGCCACCGGTAACCCCGTGGCCCCCTATGATCGGTCGCGTCCAGCGATCGATCTCAGGTCGCGAGTCTTTGCACCTACGATTGATGACCATGAGCGAACTGCGCACCAAAGATGAGCACACCGAGGCGATCCGGCGGGATCGCCGGGTGGCGGTGGTGGTGAACACTCGCTCGCGCCGAGGCCGCCGCCACTACTTCGAGGTGATCGAGCAGATCCACAACCTCGGCTTCGAGCCGCTGGCTGAGCTGTCGGTCTACAACACCAAGAAGCTGCGCGACCTGCTCGACACCGCCCTGGCCACCGACCCCGACCTGCTCATCGTCGGCGGTGGCGACGGCACCCTGTCGACGGCCGTGCGCCACGTCGCCCACCGCGACGTGGCGCTCGGCGTGCTGCCGCTGGGCACCACCAACAACTTCGCCCGCAGCCTCGGCCTGCCGCTCGACCTGGCGGGGGCGATCAGGGTGTTCGCCACCGGCAAGGTGGCCGACATCGACCTGGGCATGGCCGACGACCGGCCGTTCGCGAACCTGGCCAGCTTCGGCGTCTCCGTCGAGGTGGCCGGCAAGGTCAAGCCGTGGCTCAAGCGCATCGTGGGCCGCCCGGCCTATCCGCTCACCGCCCTGACGATCCTGCCGAACCACCGGGCGTTCCGCGCCTTCATCACCGTGGAGGGGCAGCGGCACGAGCTGCTCACCCACCAGCTCAACATCGCCAACGGCCGCTTCCACGGCGGCTGGCAGGTGGCCAGGGACATCAGCATCGACAACGGCATGCTGGTGGCCTACCAGCTCGGCTCCGGCAAGAAGCTTCGCCTGCTCGGCGAGACCCTGCTGCGGGCGACCACGGGCCGCTGGCGCAGCCTGGCGGGCGGGCCGTTCGTGGTGGGCAGGGAGATGCTGCTGGAGACCGACCCGCCGATGGCCGCCGACGTGGACGGCGAGGTGCGGCTGCGCACCCCGATCAGGCTCCGCGTGGTCCCGAACGGAGTGCGCGTCATGGTGCCCGCGGCCTTCGAGGACCGCTGAATCAGATCCAGGAGAAACCCATGTTCTCGCCCCTTCCGTAGGTCGCAGCCTCTCTTCAACCCAGAGTAATCGAACACTCGCCCTGCGTCACGACCCTGAAGAGGGTGTACGTCTCACGCCTCGGCCAGCCCCCGGTACGCCGGGGCGAGCGTCCGCTCCAGGCCGGCGGGCGGCGGGAAGATCCGCAGGAGCAGGTCGGGGGCGGCGGCGACGGGACGGCGTTCGGGCCGGTGCGCCGTGGCGCCCGGCGCGTAGAAGTCGGCCAGCCGGTCCGCGAACGGCACGTCCGCCACCCGCAGCGGGTCCGCCGCCGGCTCGTCGGCCAGCGAGCCGAGCAACTGCTCCCTGGTGCGCCCGCGCCAGGCCAGCACCAGGAACGGGTCGTCGTCGAACGACTCGGCCAGCAGGTAGAGCACCGCCGACAGGTGCTTGCAGGGGAACCCCCAGTCGGGGCAGGAGCAGTCCATGTCCAGGTCGCGCGGGAACAGGTCGGCGCCCAGCGCGGCGAACAGCTCCTCGATCTCCGTCGGCATCTCGCCCGCCAGCAGCCTGGCCCGGTAGACGGCCTGCGCCGCGATCGACTCCTCGATGGCGGCCCAGCGGGCCTCGCCGTACGCCTCGATCCTGATCACGACCTCGTACGGATCGGGCCGCGACCCCTGGACGGCGGCCGTGACCTCGCCGGCGGACAGGTCGATGGACAGCACCTGACCCTTACGGGCGTAGGCCCGGCCACGCGAGAGGCGGCCCTTGTCGCAGATGCGCTCCAGGATGTCGATGAAGCGGCGCGACCACCAGGCCGAGCCGATGCTGCCGCGCTGCGACCGGGCCTTGAGGCCGCCCTCGACCTTGATCGGCTTGCCCGCCTCGAACCAGGCCATCAGCCCGCCTCCTCGATGTGAGCGGGTCCGTCGATCCCACCCCGGGTCATCAGCCCGCCCCCTCCGCCGTGAGCCGGAACACCTCGCGCAGCTCCTCGGTGGACAGGTCGGTCAGCCAGTCCTCGCCCGTGCCGACGACCCGCTCGGCCAGCGCCTTCTTGCGCTCGATCATCTGGTCCACGCGCTCCTCCAGGGTGCCGGCGCAGATGAGCTTGCGCACCTGGACGTTCTTGCGCTGGCCGATCCGGAACGCGCGGTCGGTGGCCTGGTCCTCGACGGCAGGGTTCCACCAGCGGTCCACGTGGACGACGTGGTTGGCGGCCGTCAGGTTGAGCCCGACGCCGGCGGCCTTGAGCGAGAGCACGAACAGCGTCGGCTCCGGGTCGTGCTGGAATCGGTCCACCAGGCGGTCGCGGGTCTTCTTCGGCAGGCCGCCGTGCAGCCAGAGCACCGGGCGGTCGAGGCGCTGGGCGAGGTAGGGCTGCAACATGGCGCCGAACTCGGCGTACTGCGTGAACAGCAGGGCCTTCTCGCCCTCCGCCAGGATCTCCTCCGCCAGCTGCTCCAGCCGGGCCAGCTTGCCGGACCTGCCGGCCAGGCGGGACCCGTCCTTCAGCAGGTGGGCCGGATGGTTGCAGACCTGCTTGAGCTTGGCCATCGCCGACAGCACCAGGCCGCGCCGCTCGATGCCCTCACTGCTGTCGATCTTGGCCAGCATGTCGTCCACGACCGCCTGGTAGAGCGTGGCCTGCTCGGTCGTGAGCGGGCACCACTCCTTGACCTCCAGCTTCTCCGGCAGGTCCGAGATGATCGACTTGTCGGTCTTGAGGCGACGCAGGATGAACGGGCCCGTCGCCCGCTTGAGCGCCGTGGCCGCCTGCTCGTCCTGGCGGGCCTCGATCGGCTCCTGGAACCGGGTCCTGAACCGCGAACGCGGCCCCAGCAGGCCGGGGTTGGCGAACTCCATGATCGACCAGAGCTCGGCCAGGTGGTTCTCCACCGGGGTGCCCGTCAGCGCCAGCCGGGTGCCCGTGGGGATGGCCCGCACCGCCTGGGCCTGCAGCGTGCCGCTGTTCTTGATCGCCTGGGCCTCGTCGCACACGACCCTGCGCCATTCGTGCCGCTTGAGCGTCTCCAGGTCGCGCTGGGCGGTGCCGTAGGTGGTGATCACCAGGTCGGCGTCCGCGATCCCCGCCGCGTCGCGGCCGCTGCCGTGGTGCACGTACACCCGCAGCCCCGGCGCGAACCTGGCGGCCTCGCGCTGCCAGTTGCCGATCAGCGACATCGGGCACACCAGCAGCGTCGGAGCCGCGGCGTGGTCGTGGGCGGCCGGCGGGGCTGTGACGCGCTCGTGCACGAGGAGGGCCAGCGTGGTGATCGTCTTGCCCAGCCCCATGTCGTCGGCCAGAACCCCGCCCAGCCCGAGCTCCGACAGGAAGCTCAGCCACGCCAGCCCCCGCTCCTGGTACGGCCGGAGCGTGGCGTCCAGGCCCGGCGGGGTGGCCAGCGGGGTGAGCCGCCGCTCGGCCTGCCCGGACAGCAGGTCGCCCAGCACCCCGTCGGCGTCGATCTCCAGCAGCGGCAGCTCCTCGTCGTCGCTCCGCACCACCTGCCGCAGGATCTCGGCGGCCTCGGCCTCGCCCGTGCGGCTGCCCTCCACCGCCCTGAGCGCCGCCTTGAGCTGCCTGTCGTCCAGCTCCACCCACTGGCCGCGCACCCTGACCAGCGGCACCTTGAGCCTGGCCAGCTCGGCCAGCTCCGCCTCGCTGATCGCCTCGCCGCCCACCGCCAGGTCCACCCGGAAGTCGACCAGCTCCCGCATGCCGAAGCCCTGGCCCGCCGCCGCCGACTGCTGCTTCCTGGTGCGGGTGGTCAGCTTCAGGCCCAGCCGCGTACGGCCCGCCCAGCGCGGCAGCTGCACCCCGAACCCGGCCGCCTGCAGCAGCGGCGCGGCCTGCCGCAGGAACCCGAACGCGCCCGCCGTGTCCAGCGCCAGCTCGCCCGGCTCCGGCACGCGCAGCGCCCGGTCCAGCTCCGGGTACAGCCGCACCGCCCGCCCGAGGCCGGTGAGCAGCTCCCGCTCCGGCTTGCCCGGCAGCCCTGTCACCCCGCCCCAGACCTGCGCGGCCGGGACGTAGAGGCTGGGGTCGTCAGCGGCCTGCAACGCCAGCTCCACCCGCCACTCGCCGGCCCCGCTGGTGCCGGGGGGCCCGTCGGGCGGCTCCACCAGGCGGAAGCACACCCGGGTCGCGCCCTCGGACGTGGTCACCGCCTCGTGCCACCTCTCCAGCTCGCGGCGGAGCTCCGGCACGTCGGGGCAGGCCGCGCCGTCGCCGGTGAGCGCGGCCAGCCAGCGCTCCTGGAGGGTCCTGGGCGGTCTGGAGAGCAGGGGGCCGGTGAGCGTGCGCCGGACGACGGCGTCGGTGAACGCCTCCAGGGCCTCGTGCTGGACGTCCGCGGAGTGGCGTTCGACCGAGGACGTACGGCAGGCGGGCGGCATCGCCAGGGCCAGGTCACGGAAGTAGGCGGCATCGGCCCCCGTCAGGACCGGCCGCCACACGGCCCTGGCGTTGGCCTCAGGGGTCGCCCACATGGCCGTGGCGGCGTCGTCCGGGTCGCTCGCGGCACGCTCGTGGTCCGCGGCGGGGAGCGGGACGAGCTGCGGGATCACGCGGCCTCGGCGTACGAGGTCGTGGGCGAAGGCGGCGACGGCGGCCCAGTGGCGTGCGGTGGCGGTGGTGGTGCCGGTGGTGGTGCCGGTGTGCTCGGTGAGGACCCGCAGGGCGTCGGCGGCGCGCGGGACGACGGCCGGCACCTGCCACAGCCGCAGCCGGGGCCGCGCGACCTCGGCCATGCGCCCGGTCTCGGGAGAGGGCAGCGGCTCCTGCGCCGAGCCGGGCAGGAGCAACTCCAGCACGCGCGGCTCGGCAGCGCCCTGGGGCGGGCGCGGCTTGGCGGTGTGCCCGGCCGTGGGCGGCGGAGCGTCCGCCTCGGCCGTCGGTGGGGTGTCGAAGCCGAGGGCGGCGGCGATGGCGGGGGCGGGGGCGGCGAAGGGGTGGGGGCGTGGTGCCCCGGCGGGGCGCGTACGTCCTGAGGCGGTGGGGTCGGCGGGGGTGGACTCGGCCCAGAAGGCGAGCCCGTCCGTCGTCCAAACCCCGTGTACCAGCACCCCGGCAGGTTACCCGGACCGGCGGAAGATCGGGGCAGGCCGCCCGGGAGCTGTGGACAACCGCCGGTTAGGGTCGTGAGCATGAGCTTCTCGGGGGCTGAGGGCAGGTGGCGGGAAGGGCTCGGCACGTTGCGCGACGTCGTACGTCAGGAGCTCGTCACCCGTCAGCTCCTCCCGCACCTCCCGGCCACCCCCTGCCGCATCCTCGACGTCGGTTCCGGGCAGGGCACGCAGGCTCTCAGGATGGCGGCCAGGGGTCACCACGTGACCGCGCTCGACGCCTCCCGCGAGCTGCTCGGGATCCTGGAGGCGGGGATCCAGCCGGGCATGCGCGTCAGGACCGTGCAGGCCGAGGCCGAGCGGCTGGGCGAGCTGTTCGAGCCGGGAGGTTTCGACGCGGTCCTCTGCCACGGCGTGCTGATGTACTTCGACGACCCCGATCCGCTCCTCGCCGGTCTGGCGGCGATGCTGGCGCCCGGTGGGGTGCTGTCGCTGCTGGTGCGCAACGGTGACGCGCTGGCCATGCGGCCGGGGCTGCTGGGTGACTGGGCGGGGGCGTCGCGGGCCTTCGACGAGGTGTTCTACCCCAACAGGGTCGGGGTCACGGCCAGGGCGGATCGGCTCGCCGAGCTGACGAGGCGGCTGGCCGTCCTGGGGCTGGAGGTGCGGCAGTGGTACGGCGTGCGGGTGTTCACGGACGTGGTGGCCGACGGCACGCCCGTTCCCGGCGATCTCGACGAGCTGCTGGCGGCCGAGGAGCGGGCGGGACGTACCGACCCCTACCGGGCGGTGGCCGCCCTGACGCATCTCCTCTGCCAATCCGCTGCCTGAGGACGGCTGCAGGGCAGGTCTGGGTGCCGAAGGGATGGATGGAGCTGCCAGGCCGGGGTTCGAGGACGTAGGATCGAAGTATGGAGCGTCCAGGATCGTGGTGTGAGCGGCCGAAGCCGCAGGCTCCCTCGTGCGAGCTCCCCTCCCCGTGGAGCAAGCCGAAGCAGCCCGACAACTGGTGCGAGGTCCAGAAGGACCCGGTGGTTTCCGTGCTCGGCTTCCTGCTGAAGACGGCGGCGAAGAAGCGCCGCTGAGCGCCTTTTGCTCGTGATAGAAGGCCATTTGTCTGGGTAGTCGCCTTCCTCAGCAGAGGAGGCGAACGTCGTGAACGACACCCACAGACTGGTCAACGACCTCTCCGAGCAGGTCTCCAGGCTCGTGAAGGATGAGCTTCGCCTGGCCAGGATGGAGCTCACGGAGAAGGGCAAGCGCGCCGGGTTCGGCGCGGGCCTGTTCGGCGCGGCCGGGATGGCCGCGTTCTTCGGCGGTGCGGCGCTGGTGGCCGCCGTCGTCATGCTCCTCGCGCTGGTCCTGCCCGGGTGGGCGGCCGCCGCCATCGTCGCGGGAGTGCTGTTCATCGTCTCCGCCCTGCTCGGGCTGTTCGGCAAGAACGAGGTCAAACGGGCCACGCCGCCGGTCCCCGAGGAGACCATCGCGAGCGTCAAGGCCGACATCGACATGGTCAAGGAGAGGGCACGGCGATGAGCGAGACCGACCCCGGATACAGCGAACAGCACGCCGGTAACGTCGGCGCCCGCAGGCAGACCGTGGGCACGCCGACGGAGCGCGAATCCATCAACGTCCCTCCCACCAGGCCCGGCGCGGCCGAGAACGCGCGAGCGGCCGAGGCGGCCCGGCAGGAGCACGAGACCTTCATCCCCGAGGCCCCCATCCAGGACGAGCGGTCGGAGGCGGCCGAGCATCTCCGGACCGAGGAGGAGTCCTTGCGCGGGGCCCGCGGGGCAAGCGGGGCGCGCAGGGCAAGCGGCTCGCGCGGGGAGGACGACGAGGAGGACGAGGACGACGTGCGCAAGAACATCGAGGAAACCCGGAGAGAGATGGGCGAGACCGTCAGCCGGCTCGCCGCCAAGGCCGACGTGAAGAGCCGGGCGGGGCACGCCGCCGAGGTGGCCAAGGACCGGGCCGGGCACGCCGCGGAAGTGGCGAAGGACCGGGCCGGGCACGCGGCCGAGGCGGCCAGGGACCGCGCCGCCGACGCGGCCGGGACCGTCAGGGACAAGGCCTCCGAGGTGGCGGGCAAGGTCCGCGACCACACACCCGACCAGGTCAGGGACGCCGCCGCCGAGGCGAAGAAGCGGCCCGTGGTGCTGATCGCGGCCATCGGCGCGGTGATCGCGTTCGTGCTGCGCCGCATGATGAGGCGCCGCAGGGCGGCCAGGTAGCGCATGCCGTCCCCCCAGGCTGTCCCCGACCATCCGGCCGACCTGCCGCGCGGGGCGTGGTGGCACGTGTTACGGCGGACGATCGCGGAATTCCGCAACGATCGTCTCCAGGACCTCGCGGCGGGGCTGACGTACTACGCCGTGCTGTCCATCTTCCCCGCGCTGATCGTGCTGGTGTCCCTGTTCCGCCTGCTGGGCAGGCAGGACGCGGCCGCGGTCGTGGGCAGCCTGCTGGCGGTGGCGCCCGCCGAGGTGCGCAGCGTGATCGACCAGGGCGTGCGGGCGGTCCAGGGCACGGACCACGCGGCGAGCGTCGTGGCCGCGGCCGGGCTGCTGATCGCCCTGTGGTCCGCCTCGGGCTACATCGGCGCCTTCATCAGGGCCGGCAACGTGATCTACGACATCGAGGAGGGCCGCCCGTTCTGGAAGATCACCCCGCTCAGGCTCGCCCTGACGATCCTGACCACCGTGCTGCTCGCGGCGGGGGCCGTCGCCGTCACGCTGACGGGGAAGCTGGCCGAGGCCGTGGGCGCGGCGCTGAGCATGGACGACGCGATGGTGACCGCGTGGAACGTGGTCAAGTGGCCGGTGCTCGCCCTGATCGCCGCAGGCATGATCATGGTGCTGTACTGGGCGGCGCCGAACGTCCGGCAGCCGGGCGTGCGCTGGCTCACGCCCGGCGGGCTGCTGGCGGTGGTGCTGTGGGTGGTCGTGTCGGGCGGCTTCGCCCTGTACGCGGCCTTCTTCGCCTCCTACGACCGGACGTACGGGACGCTCGCGGCGGTCGTGGTGTTCCTCGTCTGGTTGTGGCTGTCGAACATGGTGCTGCTGCTCGGTGCCGAGCTGGACGCCGAGCTGGTCAGGCAGCGCAGGATCGCCGAGGGGCAGCCGGCGGGGCGGGAGCCGTACGCGGTGCCCAGGGATCCGCCCGAGCCCGATAACCTGCCGGAGTGATACGCCGGACGACATCAGCCGCAGCCCTGCTCGCCTTCCTGCTGGCAGGGTGCGGTGGCGGGTCGGCGGTGAGCGACTACGGCAAGGTGGTCAAGGGCTCCAAGGGCGCGACCGTGCAGGTCGAGGTGCGCGCCGGGCAGCGGTTCTCGCTGGCCGTCACCGACAACCCCTCGGTCGGCGACAGCTGGGAGCTGGTGGAGCTGCCCGACGCGAAGGTGGCCTCGTTCATCAGCGAGGAGCACGAGAGCCAGGGCGAGGGCCCGGGGTCGGGCCGCACCGCCTACTTCGTCTTCAACGGCAAGCAGCCGGGCACCACCGAGATCAAGCTGTTCGACTGCTGGCGATGCGGTCAGGCCGGAACACCCTCCACGGAGGAGAGCAAACAGCAGTCCGGAGAAGCGATCTTCGCCGTGACGGTGGTGCCGCGTTAGGCTGCCGATCATGGACTTCCTCCGGGTGCGCGCCTCGTCCGACGGCGCGGAGACGATCTCGTACTGGACGGGCGACGTCTACGGCTGGCAGGACGACGACGGCCCGCACCACCTGTTCGGGTTCGAGGGGCTGAACGTGGCCAGGGCCGTCGAGGCCGACGGCGGCTGGCAGCTCCTGACCAGGGAGGCCGCTCTCTACCTGGACCCGGGGAGCAGGCAGGTGCTCGACTCCTGGCCGAACCCGTTCACCGGGCACGAGGTCGAGGTGCAGCACGTCTTCAACGACCCGGTGAACCAGCGGCTTGGCGCGTACCCGGTGCCCGAGACGCGGCTCGGCGGCCAGGTCGTCTACAACGTGGACGTGCGGCTGGCCTACCCGTCGCCGCTCAAGGTGGCCGACTTCCCCGACAACTCGGCCTCCGACACCTACCGCGCGCTGGAGCTGTTCCAGTTCTTCGCCTCGGCGGCCGACGTGGAGTCGGGGATGGCGGACGTGCCGTGCGTGTTCTCCTGGTGCCGGGTGTCGCCGTGGCTGCCGTGGATGGCCATGGGGCAGCGCGGGGGCGGGCTGGTCTACCACTGCCGGGGCGCCAAGGTCGAGGAGGTGCCGGAGCGGCTGCGCGCGCGCGTGGGCGAGCACTTCCTGCACGCCCCGCAGGAGTGGTCGGCGCCCAACATGACGAGCTGGACGGCGTTCGCGGATAGGGTCGGGCGGTGAGCACCGACCTGTTCTGCGAGATCATCGCCGGGGAGCGGCCCGCCTACGTGGTGGGCGCCGACGAGGTGGCGGTCTCCTTCCTCGACACCCGGCCCGTCTTCAAGGGGCACGTGCTGGTCGTGCCCCGGCTGCACGTGGAGACGCTGGGCGACCTCGGCGACGTCGGGCCGTTCTTCGAGCGGGTGCAGGCCATGGCGCGGGCGGTGGAGCAGGGGCTGCAGGCGGGCGGCACGTTCGTGGCCATGAACAACCGCATCAGCCAGAGCGTCGCCCACCTGCACGTGCACGTCGTGCCGCGCAACAAGAAGGACGGGCTGCGCGGCTTCTTCTGGCCGCGCACGACGTACGACTCCGCCGAGGAGGCCCAGTCGTACGCCGACCTCATCGCCAAGGCCCGCTGACCGGCTAGGCTCTGGCCGCGTGGAGTACCTGGTCGGCGTGGCCGTCGTCGCGGTGCTCGTCGGCGTGCCCTCGATCGTGTTGTGGCGGGTCATGCGGGGCCGCCGCGAGCTGGGCACCAGCCCGGCGGAGCGGGCCACGTTCGAGACCCTGCACACCGCCTCGCTCGCCGGGCCGCCGCTGCGGGCCGGGCTGACCGCCGACGGCGCCGAGCGCGCCTCGCGGCACCTGCGCGCGCTGCTCGGGTCGGCCGCGCTGGCGATCACCGACGTCGAGCGGCTGCTCGTGTACGACGGCGAGGGCGACGACCATCACGCCGAGCAGGCGTTCGAGCACGCGGCGGCCACCCTGAAGGACGGCCGCACGCAGGTGCTGACCATCGACTGCGACCTGCTCGAATGCCCCATCAGGCACGCCGTCGTGGTGCCGCTGACCACCGACGACCGCGTCGTGGGCGCGCTGGCCGCCTACGGGCAGAACGCCTCGGCGGGGCTGGTCAGGGCCGCGCAGGAGGTGGCCGGATGGGTGGACTCGCAGCTGGAGCTGGCCGAGCTGGACCGCTCGCGCACGCTGCTCATGGAGGCGGAGGTGCGGGCGCTGCGCGCGCAGATCTCCCCGCACTTCATCTACAACTCGCTCACCACCATCGCCTCGTTCGTGCGCACCGACCCCGAGCGGGCCAGGGAGCTGCTGCTGGAGTTCGCCGACTTCACCCGCTACTCCTTCCGGCGGCACGGCGAGTTCACCACGCTGGCCGAGGAACTGCGCTCCATCGACCGCTACCTGATCCTGGAGCGGGCCAGGTTCGGCGACCAGCTCCAGGTGACGCTGCGCATCGCGCCCGAGGTGCTGCCGGTGGCGGTGCCGTTCCTGTGCCTGCAGCCGCTGGTGGAGAACGCCGTGCGGCACGGCCTGGAGAGCAAGGACGGCGTCGGCCGCATCACGATCATCGCCGAGGACGCCGGCGCCGAGTGCCGCATCAGCGTCGAGGACGACGGCCTCGGCATGGACCCCGACAGGCTGCGCCGGATCCTCGCAGGTGAGATCACTCCCGCGGGCGGCGTCGGGCTGGCGAACGTGGACGAGCGGCTGCGCCAGGTGTACGGCGACGAGTACGGTCTGGTCGTCGAAACGGCCAGCGGCGCGGGCACCAAGGTCAACATCAGATTGCCGAAATATCACCCAGGCGTCTCCGCCCGTTGACCTCGATCTTTGTTGTCGGTTTTATCACTGTCTATGGCACAACTCCGGGTACTCGCGGTAGATGACGAGCTGCCCGCCCTCGAAGACCTGTCGTACCTGCTGCGCGCCGATCCCCGCATCGGCGAGGTGGTCACCGCCAGGGACGGCGCGGCGGCGCTGCGGCTGCTCGACCGCGCCATCGCCGACGGGCGGCCGATCGACGCCGTGTTCCTCGACATCAGGATGCGCGGGCTGGACGGCGTGGTGCTCGGGCGGCTGCTGTCGCAGTTCGCGAACCCGCCGAGGGTGGTGTTCGTGACCGCGTACGAGGAGCACGCGGTGGACGCGTTCGAGATCAAGGCCGAGGACTACCTGCTCAAGCCCGTCCGCCCCGAGCGGCTGGCGGAGGCGATCAGGCGGGTGGCGGTCTCCGCCGACGTGCCGGCGGAGGGCGGTGAGAGCGACACGATCCCGGTCGAGCTGGGCGGGGTGACCCGCTTCGTCTCCAGCGCCGACGTCATGTACGTGGAGGCGCACGGCGACTACGCGCGCCTGCACACGGCCGCGGGCAGCCACCTGGTGCGCATTCCGCTGGCCACGCTGGAGGAGCGGTGGGCGTCGGCGGGGTTCGTCCGGGTGCACCGCAGCCACCTGGTGGCGGTCAAGCACATCGAGGAGCTGCACATCGACTCGGGCAAGTGCAGCGTCCGGGTGGGGGACACCGAGATCCCGGTCAGCCGGCGGCACACGCGCGAGCTGCGCGACCTGCTGGTGCGGCGGGCCAGGAAGGGCAGGCAGGAATGAGCGCCGAGCAGCCGCGTCCGGCGCGACGCTCGCCCCATCCCCGCCGCGTCGCCGTCACCAGCCCGCGCACCGCCGCCGCCCGGCGCCCCCGCTACCCCGCGACCCGGGAGATCGACGAGCAGACCCGGCTCGGCGAGGTCTACATGCACTCCCTGCTGCGCACCCAGTTCAGGCTGGCCCTGTTCGTCTGCACGGTGCTGGCGTGCGTGGTGGGCGGGCTGCCGCTGCTGTTCCTGCTCATCCCCGAGCTGCGCGAGGTGCACCTGCTCGGCGTGCCGCTCCCGTGGGCGGTGCTCGCCGGCCTCATCTACCCGGCCTTCGTCATCGGCGCCTGGCTCTACGTCCGCCAGGCCGAGCGCAACGAGCGGCACTTCGCCGAGCTGGTCGAGCGCCGGTGAGCGGGCACCGGGCACGGCGTGACGCGGGGCCGGTCGCATGAGCCTGGCGGCTGTGCTGGTCGTGGTGGTCGCGGCCGTGCTCATCGGGGCGTTCGGGATCAGGTTCTCGCGGACCACGTCCGACTTCTACGTGGCCTCCCGCACGGTCAGCCCGCTCTGGAACGCCTCGGCCATCGGCGGCGAGTACCTGTCGGCGGCCTCCTTCCTCGGCGTCGCCGGGCTGATCCTGTCCTTCGGCGTGGACATGTTGTGGCTGCCCGTGGGCTGGACCGGCGGGTACCTGGTGCTGCTGGTGCTGGTCTCGGCGCCGCTGCGCCGGTCGGGGGCGTACACGCTGCCCGACTTCGCCGAGGCCAGGCTGGAGTCGATGACCGTGCGGCGCACCGCGAGCGTGCTGGTCGTGCTGATCGGCTGGCTCTACCTCATGCCGCAGTTCCAGAGCGCGGGCCTGGTGCTGCGCACGATCACCGGCGCGCCCGTGTGGGTGGGCGGCCTGCTGGTCGCGGTCGTCGTGGCGGTGAACGTGCTGTCGGGCGGGATGCGGTCGATCACGTTCGTGCAGGCGTTCCAGTACTGGCTCAAGCTGACGGCGCTGGCGGTGCCGCTGGTGTTCCTGCTGATGGCCTGGCAGGCCGACGGGGCGCCCAACGTCGGCGCGGCGGACGCGGCCACCTGGCAGGTGCCGCTGGCCGGGGGCAAGGAGTACGGGCTGTACTCGACGTACTCGCTGATCCTGGCCACGTTCCTGGGCACGATGGGGCTGCCGCACGTGCTCGTCCGCTTCTACACCAACCCCGACGGGCGGGCCGCCCGCCGTACGACGCTGGTGGTGCTGTCGCTGCTCGGGGCGTTCTACCTGCTGCCCGCCGTGTACGGGTGGCTGGGCCGGATGTACACGCCCGAGCTCGTCCGCACGGACACCGTCGTGCTGACCCTGCCGTCCCGCATGATCGGCGGCACCCTCGGCGACCTGCTGACGGCGCTGGTCACCGCGGGCGCGTTCGCCGCGTTCCTGTCCACCTCCTCGGGCCTGACCGTGTCCGTGGCGGGGGTGATCGCCCAGGACCTGCTCAAGGGCTCGGTGCGCTCGTTCAGGATCGCCACGCTGATGGCGGTGGCGGTGCCGCTGGCCCTGGCGCTGTGGGCGCGGGCGCTGCCGGTGGCGGACGTGGTGGGGCTGGCGTTCGCGGTGGCGGCCTCGTCGTTCTGCCCGCTGCTGGTGCTGGGCATCTGGTGGCGGCGGCTGTCCACGACGGGGGCGCTGGCGGGGCTGTTCGTGGGAGGGGGGCTGGCCTGCGCCGCCGTGCTCGTCACGATCGTGGCGGGGCCGCAGCGGGGGCTGGCGGGGGCGCTGCTGGCCCAGCCGGCGGCGTGGACGGTGCCGATCGCGTTCACGGTGATGGTGGCGGTGTCCTTCCTGACGCCGCACCGGGTGCCGGCCGGGGTGGCCAGGACCATGGTGAGGCTGCACACGCCGGAGGACCTCGACCTCGACCGCGGTGACTGGCGTCCCCGCTCGTCCTAGCTCATCACCCGCTCGTACGCCGCCACCAGGTCGTCCATGGCCAGCACCGGGCCCTCGGGGTCCTTGGCGGCGTCGTCCCAGCGGCGCAGGGCGACCGCGTCGGGCGCCCACGCGTGGGCCTCGAAGGCGGCCACCTCCTCCGGGGACATCGGGCCGCCCTGGACGCGCAGCGAGCGCACCGAGACCGGGCTCAGCGTGTCGTGGTAGGCGGGGTCCACGGCGACGAGGTAGCGCTTGGCGGCCACGTGCCGCTCGATGGCCCAGGCCGAGCGCTCGGTGAGGTGGTCGCGGGCGAAGGCGGCGCCGGCCTGCTCGTGGGGCATGCCGCGGTAGCGGGTGGCGACCTCGCGGGCGCGGCCCACGTCGTGGAAGGCGGCGGCCAGGACCAGCTCGTCGTCCGCGCCCGCCGCGACGGCGTGGGCGGCGGCCTGGAGGGCGTGGGTGCGCTGGTCGACGACCTCGCCGCCGTACGGCACGCCGGCGAGGGCGTCGAAGAGGTCGTGCAGCTCATCCCGAGAAAGCATGATTTATCCCCTTTTAGCGGGTTTGGTGCACGCATGATGACCTCCCTCCCGTGACCGGACGGTGGCCGCACGGTGAAGGTGCACCGGCCGGAACGTTACGGGCGGGTGGGTTCGCCCGGAGTTAACCCCCCGGTTCGTGCAGGGTCAGGCACGACTGGCCTGCTCCTCATTGTCGGCGACGACCGTGGCCGGCCAGACGTGCTACCTGCGAAAAGCTCGGAGAACCGACTGTGAAACGTACTCTGACCGCCCTGGCCATGATCGGCGCGCTCGCGGCGGCGGGCTGCTCCTCCGCCAGCGGCAGCAGCGCGGGCGACGGCGACGTGCTGCGCTTCGCCGCCGTGCCGACCGAGCAGAACATCGACCCCACCGCCGAGTACAAGGACATCATCGCGCTCATCGAGAAGAACACCGGCAGGAAGGTGGAGTTCGTCCGCTCCACCGACTACAACGCCGTCATCGAGGGCATGGTGTCCGGCAAGATCGACCTGGCGGAGTTCGGGCCGCTGTCGTACGTGCTCGCCAGGAGCAACGGCGCGAAGATCACGCCGATCGCGTCCATGGTCGAGAAGGGCGGCAAGCCCACGTACCAGAGCTACGGCATCGTCCCCGCCGGCAGCACGATCACCGGCATCGACGGGTTCAAGGGCGCCAAGGTCTGCTTCGTCGACCCCGGCTCCACCTCCGGCTACCTCTTCCCGAGCCAGGGCCTGCTGAGCGCCGGCATCGATCCCAAGACCGGGGTGCGGCCCGTCATGGCGGGCGGGCACGACAACTCCGTGCTGTCGGTCGCCTCGGGCAAGTGCGAGGCCGGCTTCTCCGAGAGCGGCATGGTGGACCACATCCTCATCGGCAAGGGCAAGCTCAAGGCCGGCGACGTGAAGATCGTGTGGAGGTCGGAGCCCATCCCCATGTCGCCGGTCGCCATGCGCGACGACCTGCCCGCCGACCTCAGGACCAAGCTCCAGCAGACCTACACCGAGGATGCGAACAAGGACCGCATGGTGCAGCTCGGCATCTGCGCGTCGGTGGACGCCTGCGCGGTGACCAACGACAACTCCATCTGGAGCTGGCAGGCCGTCACCGACGCGACCTTCGACCCCGTACGCGAGGTGTGCGCCGCCACGAAGAACGAGAAGTGCTCCAAGGCATGACGGCACCGGTCGTGGAGACGAAGGGGCTGGTCAAGTCCTTCGGCGACGTCACCGCGTGCGCCGGGATCGACCTGACCGTGGCCCGCGGGGAGATCGTCGCCCTGCTCGGGCCGTCCGGGTCCGGCAAGTCCACGCTGCTGCGGCACCTCAACGGGCTGACCCGGCCGGACGCGGGCCAGGTCCGCGTGCTCGGCGCCGACGTCGCGACCGTCAAGGGCGCCGAGCTGCGGGCGCTGCGGCGGCGGGTCGGCGTGGTCTTCCAGCAGTTCAACCTCGTCGGACGGCTGACGGTGATGGAGAACGTGCTGCACGGGGCGCTCGGCCGGGTCCGCGGCCCCCGGTACGGCATCGTGACCTGGCCCAGGTCCGTACGCGCCGAGGCGTTCGAGCACCTGGACCGGGTGGGCCTGGCGGACCGGGCCTACCAGCGGGCCGGGAGCCTGTCCGGCGGGCAGCAGCAGCGCGTCGCCATCGCGCGGGCGCTGCTGCAGCGACCCGAGCTGATGCTCGCCGACGAGCCCGTGGCCTCGCTCGACCCCGAGACCGCCGCGTCCGTGATGGACCTGCTGGTGCGCGTGTGCAGGGAGGACGGGCTGACCATGGTGTGCACGCTGCACCAGATCGAGCTGGCGCTGGAGTGGACCCGGCGGGTGGTGGGGCTGCGGCTGGGGGAGATCCGGCTGGACGAGCCCACCGAGCTGCTGGACGCCGTACGGCTGCGCGGGCTGTACCTGTCCGACCCCGTGACGGTGCCATGATCCGGCTCGCTCAGGAGGAGACGACCTCGACCTCGACCTCGACCTCGACCTCGACCTTGACCGCGGCTCGCGGGGGAGGGGCGGGCGGGGACTGGCCGGGGCCGCCGCGCACCGGGCGGCGGGTGGCCGCGTGGGCGTTTCCGATCATGTTCGTGGCGCTCGGAGTGCTCGCGCTCGGCCACCTCGGCGTCGGCGTCGGCGGGCTGGTCAGCGGGTTCGGCGAGGTCGTCGCGCTGCTGGCCAGGGCCGTGCCGCCGACGCTCGGCGACCCCGCCACCACGTTCGCGCACGTGCTCGACACGCTCTGGATGGCCATCGCGGGGACCGCGCTGGCCACGGTGCTGGCCGCCGTCCTGGGGGTGCTCGCCGCCTCGAAGGGCCGGGAGAGGGCCGGCGGGCCGGGCGCCTGGCGGAAGGTCGTGCGGCCGGCGGCGCTGGCCGTGATCGTGGCGTGCCGGGCCGTCCCCGATGTGGTGTTCGCCGTCTTCTTCGTGGCCGCGATCGGCATCGGCCCGCTGCCCGGCGTGCTGGCGCTCGGCCTGCACTCCGTGGGCATGCTGGGCAAGCTGTTCGCCGAGGCGGTCGAGCAGGCGGACACGGGGGTGCGCGAGGCCGTGGCCGGCACCGGCGCGGGGCCGGGGCAGCGGCTCCTGGCCGGCGTGCTGCCGCAGGTGGCGCCCGCCTGGGTGGCCGCCGTCCTGTACCGGCTCGACATCAACTTCCGCGGCTCCGTGCTGCTCGGCGCCGTCGGCGCGGGCGGCATCGGGCTGGACCTCAAGACGGCGTTCGGGTTCACCGACTACCGCGAGGCCGTCGGGATCGCGCTGGTCACCGTGGCCGTCGTGCTGCTCGTCGAGGCGGTCTCCGTGGGCCTGCGCGGGCAGTTGCTCGGCGCCGGGCGGGCCAAGGCCGTACCTCCCGTGCGGGGTGTCCGCGTGCCGTGGACCCGCGGCAGGACCGCCGCGCACCTGGCCGGATGGGGGGCGATCGTGCTGGCGGCGGTGGCGTTCTGGCGGGTCGGCGCGAGCCCGGCGGCGCTGGCCGACGCCGCCGCCGGATCGGTGCGCGCGCTCGGCGAGTTCTTCCCGCCGGACTTCGGGCCGATCGCCGGCTCGCTCGGCGAGGGCCTGCTGGAGACGGTCGCGATCGCGCTCGGCGCCACCTTCCTCGGCACCCTGGCGGGCATCCCGCTCGGCCTGACCGCCGCCCGCGCCGTGGCGCCCGGCGACGGCGTGCGCCTGACCGCCCGTGTCCTGCTCGTCGGCCTGCGTTCCATCCCCGACCTGCTGCTGGTGCTGGTGTTCGTGGCCGCGTTCGGGCTGATGGACGGGCCCGTCGCGGGAACGCTGGCGCTGGCCGTGTTCACGGCCGCCCTGGTCGCCAAGCTCGTCGCCGACGACGCCGAGGAACTGCGCGCAGGGCCGCGCGAGGCCGTGCGCTCGGCCGGGGCGGGGCCGGGCCAGGAGCTGACCGTGGCCGTGCTCGGCCAGCTCACGCCCCGGCTCACGGCCACCACCCTGTACGCGCTCGACGTCAACCTGCGGGCCTTCTTCGTCCTCGGCATCGTCGGGGCCGGCGAGCTCGGCTTCGCGCTGAGCCAGCAGATCAGGGCTCTCGGGTACGACGTGGTGACGGCCATCGTGCTGCCGGTGTTCCTGCTGGTCCTGGCCGTGGAGGCGGTCTCGGCCCGGCTGCGATCCGTCCTGCGTTGATGACCTGTGCGCTCATGCGGCGTCGCCCGCCGTTCACCTCCCGGTCAGAAAGCTCGCCGAGGCTGCTTGTCATGACAAGCACGCAGCGCTACCTGGAGATGGCCGACATCCTGGAGGCGGAGCTGGCCCACGTGCCCGTGGGCGCGCAGGTGCCGAGCGAGCACGTGCTGGCCGAGCGCTTCCACGTCAGCAGGCCCGCCGCCCGCGCGGCCCTGCAGGAGCTGGAGCGGCGGCTGCTGGTGCGCCGCGTCCAGGGTGTCGGCACCTTCAGGCGGGGGCGTGTGGAGTACGTGATCTCCGCGCACTTCCCGCCCTCGTTCAGCGAGACCGTGCGCCTGGCCGGCGCCGAGCCGGCGTCGCGGCTGGTGAGCTGCGGCGTGCGGCGCGCGGTCGAGCAGGAACGGGCCAGGCTGCAGCTCCAGCCCGGCGCGGCCGTGTGGACGGTCGAGCGGGTGTTCAGCGTGAACGGCGAGGTCGCCGCGTACGCCACCAGCGTCCTGCCCCGGCGCCCCCTGCTGAACCTGGACAGGGAGCTCGGCGACGAGGTCTCCCTGCACAGGGTGCTGCGCCGCCGCTACGGGCTCACCGTCGTCCGCGCCCGCTACCGGATCAGCCTCGACGTGCCCCCGCAGGGCATCGCCGAGCACCTGACCGGCGGCAGCCGCGGCCCCGTCTGGCTGGCCGAGAGCGTGAACCGCGCCGCGGGCGGCCCGTACGTCGAGTACGCCCGCACGTACCTGCGGCCCGACGTGCTCGACGTCACCTTCGAGATCGAAGAGGAAACCCATTGAACGACCTGATCAGTAGGGAGGAGCGGGCCGGGCTGCTGGCCTCCGCGACTCCCGGAGAGCTGCTGCCCCTCGCCGAGCGCCTGCTCCAGTCCGGCGAGCTGGGCGAGCCGACCGTGCTGCGCCGGCCAGAGGTCGGGATGGTGATGCTCACCGTGCGCGAGCCGGTGGCCGAGGAGCGCTTCCACCTGGGCGAGGTGCTCGTCACCTCGTGCACCGTCGAGGTGGCGGGCGCCGCCGGGTGGTGCATGCGGGGCGGCGACGACCGCGTGGCCGCCCTCGCCGCCGCCCTCCTGGACGCCGCGGCGGAGGCCGGGCTGCCGGCCGCCGGCGACGTGCACGCCCTGTGCGCGGCCGTGGCCGAGCGGCGGGCCAGGGAGGACGCCGCCGAGTGGGCCGAGGTGTCGATGACCCGCGTGGCCTTCGAGGAGCTGACATGACCGTCACCGCCGTCCAGGGGATCGGCGTCCACGTCCGCGCGGTGACGCCGACGGCGGCGCAGGCCCAGGCCGACTTCCGCGCGCTGCTGAACGTGCTGTCCAGGCCGGGCGTGCTCGACGTCGTGGGGCGCGGAGAGGGGCCAGGGCACGGAGAGGGGCGCGGCGAGAGTCGCGGCGAGGGGCCCGTGGCGCTGGCCGTGGCCGCCGGGCTGGCCGACGTCGAGGTGCCGACCGCCGTGCTGACCGCGCCCGGCGACGAGCACTGGGCGCGCGCCCTGCACCTGGGGACGTCCGCGCCGCCCGCCCCGCCGGAGCGGGCCCGCATGGTGGTGGCGCTCCGCCCACCGGCCGCGGCCGAGATCGCCGGGCTGACCAGGGGTGACGCCATGCACCCCGAGCTCGGGACGCGGCTGGTCGTCGCCGTCGACGGCCTGGGACAGGACTCCGGGAACGTTCCAGGAGCGGTCGTCCTCACGCTCAGCGGGCCGGGAGTGCCCGGGACGCGGCGGCTGTGCGTCACCGGCCTGCCCCGTGACGTCTTCGAGGCGCTCGCCGCCGCCAACGCCGGCTTCCCCGCGGGCGTCGACACGTTCCTCGTCGCCCAGGACGGGACCGTGGCCGGGCTGCCGCGCAGCACCCGCATCGAGATCGAGAACGGAGACCACTGACCATGGGTTACTCAGGTGCCAGCGGCGGCCACGAGGCCATCCTGGCCGCCGAGCGGCTCGTCGAACGCCACCGCTACGGCGGCTCCAGCGACTGGCTGGCCATCGACCAGATCACCGGCCGGCTGCGGCTGGCCGTGGACCGGATCATGGGCGAGGGCGGCCTGTGGGCCCCCGAGCTGGCGGCCAGGGCGCTGCGCCAGTCGGAGGGCGACGTGCAGGAGGCGGCGCAGCTCATCAGGGCGCACCGCTCGACGCTGCCCCGCGTGGCCTACTCCGAGCCGGTGCACGCCGACGAGCTGCGCGTCTCGCGCCGCATCTCGCCCGCCTTCCGCAACCCGCCCGGCAGCCAGCTGCTCGGCCGCACCCTCGACTACGTGGGCCGCCTGCTCGACCTGATGCCGGAGGAGCAGGCCAGGGCCCGCGCCGAGGAACCCGCCGAGCCCCCGGCGAACGGCCACGCGAACGGCCACGCGAACGGTCACGGGCACGGGCACGCCGGGGGTGAGGACCCGCGCCGGCCGCCGCGCCTGCTCGGCCTGCTGCGTTCCATGGGCATGCTGGTCGAGAGGCGTACGGACGGCGACCCCGACCCGTACGACATCACCCGCTCGCCCGTACGCCCGGGAGTCCCCCGCTCGGCCCGCCTGACCGCGATGGCCAGAGCGGAGACGGGCGCCCTGGTGCACCTGTGGTACTCCAACACCTTCCAGCCGGGCAGGCACAACCACGAGTTCCCCGGCGAGGTACGCCACGGCACTCTCCCCGTACGGGTCAGCCATCCTCTGACCGGCAACCCGGTCACGGTCGCGGAGGTGCGGGTCACCGAGGTGGAGACGATCGACGACCTCGACCGCGCCGAGGAGGACCGTAGCCGCCTCGACCTGGGCTACGGCATGTGCTTCGGCCACAACGAGCGCAAGGCCATCGCCATGGCCGGCCTCGACCTGCTGGTGCACCGCGACGGCGGCCGTACGGAGCTGGAGCAGGAGGTGCTGCTGACCCTCGACGGGATCGAGGCGTCCGGCTTCCTGGAGCACCTCAAGCTGCCCCACTACGTGGACTTCAGGTCGGTGCTCGACCGCAAGCGCGCGGTGCGCGCGGCCATGGAGGAGGCCCGATGAGGACGATCACCGACCTGGCCGGGGACGGCGCCCCCAGGGGCATCTTCGACGAGCTGTCCAAGCGCGAGGTCCGCAGGGCCGCGCTCACAGCCGTGGCCGTGCCGGGCTACCAGGTGCCGTTCGGCTCCCGCGAGATGCCGGTGGCGCGCGGCTGGGGCTCCGGCGGCCTCCAGGTGACGCTGGCCCTCGTCGGCCCCGAGGACCGGCTCAAGGTCATCGACCAGGGCGAGGACGGCGGCGTGAACGCCTCCAACCTGCGCCGCCTGGTCGTCGGCCACGTCGGCTGCGAGGAGGAGACCGACACGCGGCAGGCCAGCCTGATCCAGTCCAGGCACCGCATCCCCGAGACGCCGCTGCGCGCCGACCAGACGCTCGTGCTGCAGGTGCCGGTGCCGGAGCCGCTGCGCGCCGTCGAGCACGACGTGCGCGAGCAGCGCAGGATGCACGCCGAGGCCGACTATTCGCGCATGTGGGTCGGCCTGTACGAGGACGTCGTGCGCAACGGCGTCGTCACCAAGACCGCCGGCTACCCCTGCATGGTGAACGGCCGGTACCTGATCTCGCCCACGCCGATCCCCAGGTTCGACGTGCCGAAGCTGGACAGGACCGAGCACCTGACGCTGTTCGGGGCGGGCAGGGAGAAGCGGATCTACGCGGTGCCGCCGCACACCGAGGTGGAGCCGCTGGTGTTCGAGGACATCCCGTTCGAGGTCGAGCACACGCCCGGCGCCGCCTGCCGGCACTGCGGGTGCGAGGAGTCGTACCTGGTGGAGGTGCCGGCGACGGACGGGTCCGTGACGTGGGTGTGCAGCGACACGGACTTCTGCACGCGTAACAGGGAGAGGGAACGATGAGCTGGGCGTTGAAGGTGGACGGGCTCGGCAGGGTCTACGGCGACCAGGACCCGCGCTCGCTGCCCGGCACCGGGCCCGAGCACGGCACCTCGGTCTCGCCCGCGACCGGGGCCGTGGTGGCCGCCTGGGACGTCGCCTTCGAGGTGGCGCCGGGGGAGGCGCTGGGCATCGTCGGCGAGTCGGGCTCGGGCAAGTCCACGGTCATGCGCTGCGTGGCCGGTGACGAGCGGCCCAGCCGGGGCAGCGCGTACCTGCGGGGCTACGACGACGGCCGGACGGACGTGCTGGCGCTGGACGACGGCGCCCGCAGGCGGCTGCGCGTCGACCGCGTCTCCGTCGTCTACCAGGACCCGGCCTACGGGCTCGACCTGGACACCAGCGCGGGCGGCAACATCGCCGAGAGGCTCACCGCCGCCGGGGGCCGGCACTTCGGCCGCATCAGGGAACGGGCCGCCGAGCTGCTGGAGCTGACCGAGGTGCCGCTGTCGCGCATGGACGACCCCGTGCGCACGTTCTCCGGCGGCATGCGGCAGCGCGTGCAGATCGCCAAGGCGCTGGCCAACCGGCCGCCCGTGCTGCTGCTCGACGAGCCCACCACCGGCCTGGACGCCTCCGTCGCGGCCGGCGTGCTCGACCTGCTCAGGAACCTGCTCGAACGGCTCGGCGTCGCCGCCGTGGTCGTCTCCCACGATTTCGGCGTCATCGAGATGCTGACCAGGAGGGTGATGGTGATGCAGCACGGCCGCGTCGTGGAGACGGGCCTGACCGACCAGCTGCTGGAGGACCCGCAGCACCCGTACAGCCAGCGGCTCGTGGCGGCGGCGCGCGGATGAACGTTCTCCGGATCAGGGAGCTGGTCAAGTCCTTCACCCTGCACACGATCGACGGCCGCACCGTGGGCGCGCTGCGCGGCGTGGACCTGGACGTGGCCGCCGGCGAGCACGTCGCGCTGGCCGGCTCGTCCGGGGCGGGCAAGTCGTCGCTGCTGCGCTGCGTCTACCGCACGTACGTGCCGACGGCCGGGCGGATCCTGCTGCGCACCTCCTCCGGCGAGGTCGTGGACCTGGCGGGGCTGCCCGACGCCCAGGTCGCCGACCTGCGCGGCAGGGAGCTCGGCTACGTCTCGCAGTTCCTGCGGGCCGAGCCGCGGCGGGCCGTGCTCGACGTGGTCGCCCGCGCCGGCGCCGCCCGCGGCCTGGACCCGGACGCCGCCACGGACGCCGCCGCGGCCGCCCTGCGCAGGCTGGGCATCGACGAGCGCCTGTGGGCCATGCACACCACCGTCCTGTCGGGCGGCCAGAAGCAGCGCGTGAACCTGGCCGCCGGCACCATCTCGCCGCCCAGGCTGCTGCTGCTCGACGAGCCGGTCTCCGCGCTCGACCCCGTCAACCGGGAGGCGGTGCTGGCCATGATCGCCGACCTGACGGGCGCCGGCGTGGCCGTGCTGTCCGTCTTCCACGACCTCGACGCCATCGAACGGCTGGCCACCCGCGTGGTGGTGCTGGAGGACGGCCTGGTCGCCGCCGGCGGGGCGCCCGCCGACGTCCTGCGGAACTCTGCTGTGGAGGTTGCCCGATGAAGGTGCTGGCACACGCCAAGGCCGTCCTGCCCGACCGCGTCGTCGACGACGCCCTGGTCGTCACCGAGGGCGGGCTGATCACCCACGTCGGCGAGGCGCGGCCGGGCGCCGTGCCCGCCGAGGCCGTGGACCTGCGCGGCGCGCTGCTGCTGCCCGGCCTCGTGGACACCCACTCCGACGGGCTGGAGACCGAGCTGCGGCCCCGGCCGTCGGCGGAGTTCGAGGTCGGATTCGCCGTGTCGAGCTTCGAGGGGCGGGTACGCGCCGCGGGCATCACGACGGTGTTCCACGGGGTGGCGTTCGAGTCGCACAACCGCAAGGGCCGCACCGTGGACCGGGCGCGCCGCATCGACGCCGCGCTGCGCGAGCGCTCCGCCTCCGGGCACGCGCTGGTGGACCACCGCGTCCTCTACCGCCTCGACGCCCGCGACCCCGAGGGCCTGGCGGCCCTCGAATCCTGCCTGTCCGGTACGCCCGTGCCGCCGCCACTGGTGTCCTTCGAGGACCACACGCCCGGGCAGGGCCAGTACCGGGACTCGGCCGTGTACCGGCGCTGGCTGGAAGGCACCGAGGGGATCTCCCCCGAGGAGGCCCAGCGGCGGGTGGAGACGCTGGTGGCCGAGCGCGACACGCGCATCGGGCACCGGGAGGTCGCGCTCGGGCGGCTGGCGGAGCTGGCGGCGAGGGGACGGGCGCGGCTGCTCGCGCACGACCCCGTGACCGCGGACGAGATCGACGCCGCGGTGGCCAACGGGGTCGCGGTCGCCGAGTTCCCCACCACGCCGGAGGCCGCCAGGGCCGCCCGCGAGCGCGGGCTGCGGGTGGTGGCCGGCGCGCCGAACGTCCTGCGCGGCGGCTCCCACTCGGGGAACGTGTCGGCCGCGGAGCTGGTGGCGGCCGGGCTGGTGGACGGGCTGTCCAGCGACTACCTGCCCTCCACGCCGCTGGCGGCGGCGCTGCGGCTGGCCTCGCTCGGGATCGTGCCGCTGCCGCGCGCCGTGGCACTGGTCACCTCCGGGCCCGCCTCGGTCGCGGGGCTGGCGGACCGGGGCGCGCTGGTGGCGGGGCAGCGCGGGGACCTGGCGGTGGTGACCGTCGAACGCGGGTGGCCGACGGTGCGCACCACGGTCACGGCCGGTGACTCCGCGCTGCTCGCGGGGGTAGGACAGTGACGCGGATGCCGGGAGGAGAGGGGACGCCGATGCCCGGGGTGCGGAATGCGCGGGGGTGGGGCGCCGGGGTGCCCGTGGAGGCGCATCCGGCCCTGGCCGCCGCGGCCTCGGCGGCGCTGGACGCCTACACCGCCGCCACCACCGAGCACGACCGCGCCACCCTGGCCGCCGTCGTGGCCGACGGGGCGGACGGCACCCCGACCATGCGCATCGACGTGCTCGTCGAGGACGCGATCCTGGCCGCCCTGGCCCGGCACCCGGTCAACGTCCTCACCGAGGAGACCGGCTGGGTGGACCACGGCTCGGCACTGACCCTCGTCCTCGACCCGGTGGACGGCTCGGCCAACGCCGCCGCCGGCGTCCCCCTGTCGGCGTTCTCGGCGGCCGTGGCCGAGGACGGCGTCTTCACCGAGGCGCTGACGGTGTGGCTGGACACCGGGCGGAGCTGGTGGGCCCGGGCGGGCGTGCCGTCCCCGCTGCGTACGACCGGTCGCAAGGCGCTGGACGGCGCCGCGGTCTCCCTCCTGCGCCCCCACCCGGCCAACCCGGGGGCGGCGGCCGCCTGGTGGGAGGTGGCGCGGCGGGCGGCCCGCGTGCGGATCCTCAGCACGAGCTGCCTGGAGGGCGCCCTGGTGGCCCAGGGCGCGACGGACGCCTTCGCCGACGCCGCCACCGACACGCACCGGCTGGTGGACCTCGCCGCCTCCGTCGTCCTGGCCGAGGCGGCGGGCGGGGCGGTCAGGGACGTGTTCGGGCGGGCCGTCGAGCTGGACACGGACCTGACCAGGCGGTGGAGCGGCGTCGTGGCCGCCACCCCGGAGCTGGCCGACGAGCTGGCCACCGTCCTGCGCGAGTCCTACGAGGCCGGACGCGACGGCTAGGTCAGGCCCGGGGGGAGCTCGCCGGAGCCGCGCGGCACCAGCTCCACCGGCACCTTGATGCGCCGGGCCGCCGGCGACGGGCTCAGCAGGAGGTCCACGGCGGCGCGGGCCAGGCGGGCGGTGTCGTAGCGGACCACCGTCACGCCCGGGTTGAACACGTCCGCCAGCGCGAAGTCGTCGAACCCCACGTACGCGGGCCGCTCGGGCCGCTCGCGCAGGGCCTGGAGGATGCCGATGGCCGCCCGGTTGTTCGTGGCGAAGAAGGCCGTGGGCGGCGAGGGCAGGTCGAGCAGCCGGGTGACCTCGCCCGAGACCCGGCCGGGGTCGTACAGCTCGCGCACCACCAGTTCCTCGTCGGCCGGCACCCCCGCGCCGGCCAGGGCGGCGCGGTAGCCGGTCGCGCGGTCGTGCACCGAGCTGATCCCGTCGTCGTCGGAGATCAGCGCGATCCGGCGGTGGCCGCGGGCGAGCAGGTGCTCGGTGGCGATGCGGCCGCCCCACACGTCGTCGAGCAGCACCACGTCGGCCCCGTCCAGGCCGGGCGGCACCCGGTCCACGAACACGGTGGTGAGGCCGGCGTACTCGGCCAGCCAGGAGTGGTCGGCCGCCGAGGGCACGACGATCAGGGAGTCCACGCCCCTGGCGTACATGGACTCGATCAGCATGCGTTCCTTGTCGGCGCTCTCCTCGTACGAGCCGAACACCACCAGCGCCTCGTGACCGGCGGCGGCGGACTCGACGGCGGCGGCCAGGCGCGAGTAGAACTCGTTCGAGATGTTCTCCATCACCAGCCCGAGCGTCAGCATGGTGGCGCCCCTGGCCAGCCGGGCGGCGGCCTCGTTGCGGCGGTAGCCGAGCGCGTTGATCGCGGCCTGCACGCGCTGCTGCAACGACGCCCGGACGTGGGGCTCCTGGTTGACGACGCGGGAGACGGTCTTGAGGCTCACCCCCGCTTGCCGGGCGACGTCCGCCATGGTCGGCTTGCCGCGCTTCATCGCTCCGCTCCGCTCAACCGCCGGGTCGCCGGACGCGCTTGCCCGCTCTGGTCGCCGCGCTGCCGCTCGGTCCGCTGTCGCGGAGCGCGTCGCTCCTCCAGGCGGTGGCACTCCCTCGCTGTCATAGTGTGCCCCCATGGATGATGAATGGATCTGTGGCCGGTTGGGTGAGGACGAGCCTTGGATGCTGGGCGCGGTCAACCCGCCGGTGTTCGAGAACTCGGTGTTCACGTTCGCGACGGCGGAGGAGCTGGGCGAGGCCGTCAGGAACGAGGACGAGCGTTACGTCTACTGGCGGGGGACCAACCCGACGGTTGATCTCGCCCAGCGTAAGCTCGCCGCGCTGGAGCGGGGAGAGCGGGCCAAGTGTTTCGGGTCGGGCATGGGCGCGATCTCGGCGACGATCTCCTCGCTCGTGTCGGCGGGCGACCACGTGCTGGTGCTGGGCGCGGTCTACGGGCCGACCACGCAGTTCCTGCGCTACCTGGAGAAGTTCGGGGTCACGCATACGCATGTCAGGGACCTCGAGGAAGGTGACAGCGCTATCAGGCCGAGCACCCGCCTACTCTACTTCGAGTCCCCCTCCTACATGGCCTACGCCGTGGTGGACATCGCCGGGGTGACCGGGTGGGCGCGGGAGCGGGGGCTGGTGACGGTGATGGACAACACGTGGTCCACGCCGCTGTTCCAGAAGCCGCTGACGATGGGCGTGGACCTGGTGGTGCACTCGTTGTCGAAGTACATCGGCGGGCACAGCGACCTGGTGGGCGGGGTGGTGGTGGGGCCCGCGCGGCTGATCAGGCCGCTGGCGCTGACCGAGTACCAGCTCTACGGGGCCGCCATGTCGCCGCACGACGCGGCCAAGGTGATCAAGGGCCTGCGTACGCTGCCGGTGCGGATGGCGGCGCACCAGGAGCGCGGCCTGGCGGTGGCGGCGTTCCTGCGGGACCATCCGGCCGTGCGCTCGGTGAACCATCCGGGGCTGCCGTCGCATCCGGGGCATGCGATCGCGGTGCGGCAGATGTCCGGCTTCTCCAGCCTGTTCAGCCTGGAACTCGACACGGAGTCCCGGCCGGAGGTCGGGGCTTTCCTCTCCAGGTTGCGACATTTTCGGATCGGGGTGTCGTGGGGTGGGTTCGAGAGCCTGGTGAACGCGCCCGCGCTGTCCACCGAGGAGAGCGTGCGCGCCACCATGGGCATCCCGGTCGGCCTCGTCCGGCTCTCGGTCGGGCTGGAGCCCGCGGAGGTCCTGATCAAGGATCTCGGTCTGGCCCTGGAGGGAATGTCCGCCTAACGTGATTGACAGCGCTGTCTGACCTTGCGGGAGGCTCGACATGAGAAACCCCGTCCTGGCGGCCACGGCCGCCGTCGTCACGCTGATGTTCGCGGGCTGCGGCTCGGGCTCGTCCGGCTCGCCGGACGAGATCAGGTTGCGGATGATCGAGAGCCTGACCGGCCCCGAGCGTACGAAGCTCATCAAGTCCCTCATCGCCGACTTCGAGCGGGCCAACCCGGGCGTCACCGTCGAGCTCATCTCCCCGCCGCTCGACAGCGCCGACCAGAAGATCACCCAGATCCTGCAGACGAAGAAGGGCCTGGACGTGCTGGAGGTCCGCGACCACACGGCCAAGTCCTTCTCCAACAACGGCTGGCTGGCCGAGCTGCCCACCACGGGCTGGCCCGGCTGGCAGGACCTGACCGAGCTGGCCCAGAAGAAGGCGGTGGAGGTCGGGGGCAAGGCGTACCTGATCCCGTACGGGTTCTACCAGCGCACGCTGTTCTACCGAACGGACTTCGGCATGACCGCGCCCCCGGCCACCTGGCAGGAGCTGTACGAGGCCGGCAGGAAGATGACCTCCGGCGACCGGTACGGCTACTCGTTCAGGGGTGGCAAGGGCGGCGCGGACTACGCGGTGATGATGATCAGCGCCTACAACGGCGACGCACTAAATCCCGAAAAATCCTTCTATCTCAAGGACAAGCGGACGATCTTCTCCACCCCCGAGGCGACGCAGGCCCTCGACCTCTTCGTCAAGATCTTCAAGGAGACCTCCCCGCCCGACTCCGTGTCCTGGGGCTACCCCGAGATGGTCCAGGGCTTCACCTCGGGCGTCACCGGCATGCTCATCCAGGACCCCGAGGTGATCAAGACGGTCGAGGAGAGCGGCGTCACGGCCTGGTCCACCGCTCCGATCCCCAAGGGCCCCACCGGGTACGCCTACCAGCCCGTCGGCTACGCCGGCTGGGGCGTGACCTCCTTCAGCGAGCACCCGAAGGAGGCCGTCAAGCTGGTGCAGTTCCTGTCGGAGGCCAAGCAGAGCATCGCCTTCGCCAAGGGCAACTCGCTCATCCCGATCTCCAGGCAGGCGCAGAGCGACCCGCAGTTCTCCCAGGGCGCGTGGAAGGCGTACCTCCAGGCCCAGCAGGACCCGAAGCAGGTGATCACGATCAGGCCGGTGGACTACCCGGGCTGGAGCCAGTTCCTGGTGGACTCCGACCGTGACATCCAGGCCCTGATCACCGGCAAGAAGACCACCGCCGAGGTGCTCAAGGCGTGGGACACCTTCTGGGTGGACCAGGCCAAGAAGGTCTCATGAGGACGTTCACCGTCCGCAGGGCCCGCTTCATCGCGCTGTGCCTGCTGCCGGGCGTGGTGTTCGTGGTGCTGTTCACGTACTACCCGATGGTCCGCGGCGCGGTGATCGCGTTCCAGCGCTACAACCTGTTCGACCTCACCTCCACCCCGTTCACCGGCCTGGAGAACTTCCGCGCCGTCCTGGCCGAGGACCGGTTCTGGACGGCGCTGCGCAACACCGGCACGTGGGTGGCCGTCTCGCTGTTCTTCCAGTTCTTCCTGGGCTTCGGGCTGGCGCTGCTGCTGCGGCGGCACTTTCGGGGGCGGGGGCTCTACCAGGCGTGGGTGTTCTTCCCGTGGGCCATGTCGGGGTTCCTGATCGGGCTGCTGTGGCGGTGGATGTTCAACGGGCAGTTCGGGGTGGTCAACGACCTGCTGCTCAAGGCGGGGCTGATCGAGGAGCGCATCGGCTTCCTGGCCTCGCCGGGGTGGGCGATGACGTCCGTCATCGTGGCGAACATCTGGTACGGCGTCACGTTCTTCGCCATCATGATCATGGCCGCGCTGCAGTCGGTGCCCGGCGAGCTGTACGAGGCGGCGGCCGTGGACGGGGCCTCCCGGCTGCGCCGGTTCTGGCACGTGACGCTGCCGCACATCCGCCCCACGCTGGCCCTGATCGTGCTGCTGCGGATCATCTGGATCCTGAACTTCCCCGACCTCATCTACGCGATGACAGGCGGCGGCCCGGCCGGCAGCACCGACATCATCACGACCTTCCTCATCCAGCAGGTCATCGGCGGCGACTACGGCAGGGCGGGCGCGGTGGGCCTGCTCATCCTCGCCCTCCTGCTCGCCTTCAGCATCTTCTACCTGAACGCCACCCGATTCGAGAAGGCCCGATGAGGCGTCTGGGCACGGTCGCCAAGGTCGTCGTGCTGGGCGCCTGGCTGCTGATCACCCTGTTCCCGCTCTACTGGATCGTCGTCACCTCGCTCAAGCCCAAGCCGGAGATCTTCTCGGTGCCGCTGCGGTACTGGCCGGCGAACGTCACCTTCGAGCACTACGCCGAGCTGTTCGAGTTCGCCGACTTCGGCACGTACCTGCTGAACTCGCTCCTGGTCTCCCTGGTGGCGGCGGCCGTGGTGACCGCCGTCGGCGTGCTGGGCGGCTACACCCTGGCCCGCTTCGCCTTCCCCGGCCGCGGCGCGCTGATGCTGGCCTTCCTGGTCACGCAGATGATCCCGCTGTTCATCGCGCTCGGGCCGCTCTACCTGCTGATGTCCGACCTCGACCTGCTCAACCGGCTGGCGGGGCTGATGCTGGTGTACGTGGCGATGCTGGTGCCGTTCTCGACGATCATCATGCGTGGCTTCTACGAGCGGGTGCCGGTGGCGCTGGAGGAGGCGGCGCAGGTGGACGGCGCCTCGAGGCTGGCGGCCATGGTGCGGGTGGTGATCCCGGTCATGCTGCCGGGGATCGCGGCCACGTTCATCTTCGCGTTCGTGCAGTGCTGGAACGAGCTGTTCCTGGCGATCACTTTCATCGACAGCGAGGACTCCAAGACCATCCCGGTGGCCATGAACTCCTTCATCACGCAGTACGACATCGACTGGGGCTCGATGGCCGCGGCCACGGTGGTCTCGGTGGTGCCGACCCTCGTCCTGTTCGCCGCCATCCGCCGCTACATCGTGGAGGGCCTGACGGCGGGGGCCGTAAAGGGGTGAATGGCATGACCGACCGCTCATCGCGCGATACAGACCTTTCACCGCAGGCCATCCCCAACTAAGCGCCGGACGGCACCGGCTCACCGAACGACCCACCTACGGATCTCCACGGCGGGTAGGTTGCGCTCTTACGTTGGGCGTGATCCGCATCACAGTGGAGGTCTCGTGACGACAAGAGAACATGACGCGTCGGTCTATGAACAAGTACAGGAGAGCAGTGAGTTCCAGGAGCTGAAAAGGGCGTTCCGTCGCTGGACGTTCCCGATGACCGTGGCGTTCCTCGCGTGGTACCTGCTCTACGTGGTGCTGTCCGGATGGGCGCGCGGCTTCATGGCGATCAAACTCCTCGGTGAGATCAACGTCGGGCTGGTCCTCGGGTTGCTGCAGTTCGTCTCGACCTTCCTCATCGCGTGGGCGTACGCCAGGCACGCGGAGAAGAAGCTCGACCCGATCGCCGACAAGCTGCGCCACGAGGTGGAGGAGAAGACTCAGTGAGCTCGACGACCCTGGGGATGATCCTCTTCCTCACCTTCGTGGCCGCCACCCTGGCGATCACGTTCTGGGCGAGCCGCCAGACCAAGACGGCCGCCGACTACTACGCGGGCGGCCGGTCGTTCAGCGGCGTGCAGAACGGCCTGGCGATCGGCGGCGACTACATGTCGGCCGCCTCCTTCCTCGGCATCGCGGGCATCATCGCGCTGTCCGGTTACGACGGGTTCCTCTATTCGATCGGCTTCCTGGTCGCCTGGCTGGTGGCGCTGCTGCTGGTGGCCGAGCTGATGCGGAACTCCGGCAAGTTCACCATGGCCGACGTGCTGGCGTTCAGGATGAGCCCGCGCCCGGTCCGCACGGCGGCGGGCGTGTCCACGATCGTGGTGAGCATCTTCTACCTGCTGGCCCAGATGGTGGGCGCGGGCGCGCTGGTCGGCCTGCTGCTCGGCATCACCGGTGACGCGGGCAAGGCCTGGACGATCGTCGGCGTGGGCGCGCTGATGATCGTGTACGTGGTCTTCGGCGGCATGAAGGGCACCACCTGGGTGCAGATCGTCAAGGCCGTGCTGCTCATGGGCGGCGCCGCCCTGGTGACGGTGCTGGTGCTGGCCAACTTCGGCTTCAACCTGTCGGCCCTGCTCGGCCAGGCCGCCACGGTCAGCGGCCCGCAGGCCAACCCGGAGAGCTTCCTCAGCCCCGGTCTGAAGTACGGCACCGAGGCGCAGGGCCTGGCCGGCAAGATCGACCTCATCAGCCTGGGCCTGGCGCTGGTCCTGGGCACGGCGGGCCTGCCGCACATCCTCATCCGCTTCTATACCGTGCCCACCGCCAAGGACGCCCGCAAGTCCGTCCTGTGGGGCATCGGCATCATCGGCGTCTTCTACCTCCTGACCCTGGTCCTCGGCTTCGGCGCGGCGGCTCTGGTCGGCAAGGCGAGGATCGCCGAAGGCGACGCGGCCGGCAACACCGCCGCCCCCATGCTGGCCCAGCAGATCGGCCAGGAGATCTTCGGCCCGGTCGGCGGCACGATCCTGCTGGCGCTGATCGGTGCCGTGGCCTTCGCCACGATCCTCGCCGTGGTCGCCGGCCTGACCCTGGCCTCCTCCTCCAGCTTCTCGCACGACCTGTACGCGCACGTCTTCAAGCGCGGCCAGGCCAGCGAGCGCCAGGAGGTCGTGGTGGCCCGCATCTCCGCCTTCGTGATCGGTGCCGTCGCGATCGGCCTGGGCATCCTCGCCCAGGGCCAGAACGTGGCGTTCCTGGTGGCGCTGGCGTTCGCGGTGGCGGCCTCGGGCAACCTGCCCGCGATCCTTTACAGCCTGTTCTGGAAGAGGTTCAACACGGCGGGCGCGGTCGCGGCCATCTACGGCGGCCTGGTCTCCGCCCTGGTGCTGGTGATCTTCTCGCCGGTGGTCTCGGGCGGCCCGACGGCGCTGTTCAAGACGGCCGACTTCGTGCTGTTCCCGCTGAGCAACCCCGGCATCGTCTCGATCCCGCTGGGCTTCCTGTGCGGCTGGCTCGGCACGATCCTCAGCAAGGAGTACAACGCCGCCAAGTACGCCGAGATCGAGGTCCGCTCGCTCACCGGCGTCGGCGCCGAGAAGGCCTCCGAACACTGACGCCAACCCCCTGGAGAGGCGCCCGACCCCCCTGCCCCGGGGCGCCTTGCCCATGAGGGCCCGGCCGTGACCCACGGCCGGGCCCTCTCGCGTGTACGGGATCCCCGGCGGGGAAGGGGATGCGGGCGTCCCAGTGGGGCGTCCCACACCCTGGAGTTTCTTAACAGGACAGAAACGCAGTGAAGTGAGTGGTTGACGGGATTTCAGCGGTATGGGTACGTTCTCAGATGTGTGAACGTTGCCACACTGGCCTGGCGCCACGTGGCCGTCATCAGCATGCCTGATGCCCCGCTTGTTCAGTGTGGAGGCGAAACCCCCATGAGATCCCCGCTCGTCCGCTGGTCCGTCCTTTCCGTGTCGCTCGCGCTGGCGCTCACCTCGTGTGCCAGGGGCACCGGTGGCGCCGCGGCGCCCGCTCCGTCGGCGGGCCAGTTCGACCCCGGCGCCTCCTACCAGGGCACCATCTCGGTCATGGGCTTCGGCGCGACCGACGAGATCGGTGAGACCCGCGTCGAGCTGGCCAAGAAGTCGCTCAAGGGCGCGGACGTGAAGCTGATCGAGGGCGACCTCGACATCCAGCAGTTCCTGTCGGCGGTGGCGGCCGGCGACCCGCCGGACATCATCTACGCCAACCGCGACCAGATCGGCACCTTCGCCTCGCGCGGCGCGATCATCCCGCTCACCTCGTGCGTCCAGGGCGAGCAGATCGACACCTCGATGTACAACAAGAACGCGCTCAGCCAGGTCACGTTCGGCAACGAGGTCTACGCGATCCCCGAGTTCAACCAGGTCCAGATCACCATGGCCAACGCCGCCCTGCTCAAGGACGCCGGCCTGACGATCGCCGACGTCAACGGCTCCAACTGGGACAAGGTCACCGCGGCGACCAAGAAGCTGGTCAAGGCGCCGGGCGGCAAGCTGCAGGTGATCGGCTTCGACAGCAAGCTGCCGGAGTTCCTGCCGTTGTGGGCCAAGTCCCTCGGCGCCGACCTGCTGTCGGCCGACGGCAGGACCGCCCAGCTCAACACCCCCGAGGTGGTCAAGGCCCTGCAGTTCGCGGTCGCCATCTACGACGCGCAGGGCGGCTTCGCCAAGGTCAAGGCCGTGCGCGACTCGGCCGACTTCTTCGGCAAGGGCAACCAGTACGCGAAGAACGCGCTCGGCGCGATGCCGATGGAGCAGTGGTACGTCAACGTGCTCAACGACGTCTCGCCCAAGGCGTCCATGGCCTTCGACACCTTCCGCACCCCGGAGGGCAAGCCGCTGGCCTACTCCTCCGGCTCGTCGTGGGCCGTCCCCAAGGGCTCCAAGAACCCCGGCGCCGCCTGCCGCTTCGCCAAGACGATGACGCTGGTGGAGTCGTGGAAGGCCGCCGCCCAGGCCCGCCTGGACAAGCGCAAGGCCGAGGGCAAGCCGTTCACCGGCGTCCTCACCGGCAACGTCAAGGCCGACGAGGAGATCCAGAAGATGCTCACCTCGGGCGGCGAGCCCTGGGACTCCGGTGTCAAGGCCGTCTACGAGGCCAACCAGAACACCTTCAGCCTGCCGGCCAACCCGGCCGACAAGGAGTTCAAGGACGCCTGGCAGGGCGCGGTGAACCGGGTGCTCAACGGCCAGGAGGAGCCGCAGGCCGCCCTCGACAAGGCCCAGAAGGACGCCCAGGCGGCCCTGGACAAGGCGTGGGCCGACTGGACGAAGCGTACGAACTGAGATGGCCGGCACCAGAACACCGCGCATGAGGTCCATGCGCTTCATCGAGACCAGGGCAGCGCTGCTGTTCATCAGCCCCTGGATCATCGGTTTCCTGATCTTCACCGCCTGGCCCGTGATCAACAGCGCCTACCTGTCGCTGACCGACTACGACGTCATCAACGACCCGTCGTTCATCGGCTTCGACAACTACGTGACCCTCTTCGAGGATCCGAAGGTCGGGCTGGCGCTGCGCAACACGTTCCTGTTCACCGTGATGTCCGTGCCGACCCAGCTCGTCGTCTCCCTCGGGCTGGCGCTGCTGCTCAACAGCGCCACCCGGGCCACCGGCTTCTTCCGCACGGCCTTCTTCCTGCCGAAGATGACGCCGCCGGTCGCGATCGGCATCCTGCTGCTGATGCTGTTCAACGGCCAGAACGGCCTGATCAACAGCTTCCTCGGCGTCTTCGGCATCGACGGCCCCGCCTGGACCACCGACCCCGCCTGGGTCAAGCCGGGCCTGGTGCTGATGAGCCTGTGGACCGTCGGGTCGTCGGTGGTCATCATCCTGGCCTCGCTGCGCGGCGTCCCCCAGGAGCTGTACGACTCCGCCCTCGTGGACGGGGCCGGCTGGTGGAAGCGCACGCTGCGGATCACCGTGCCGATGATCAGCCCGACGCTGTTCTTCCTGTTCATCGTGGACAGCATCAACGCCCTGCAGTCGTTCACCGAGGCGTACACCGCCTTCTTCGGCGCGGGCAACACCACCTACAGCAACGACGCCGCCCTGTTCTACGCGATCTACCTGTTCCAGCAGGCCTTCGAGTTCCTGCACATGGGTTACGCCTCCGCGCTGGCCTGGCTGCTGTTCATCGTGATCATGGCGATCACCGCCGTGCAGATCCTGGTGACCAGGCGGTTCGTGCACTACGAAGGGGGGAACTCGTGAGGCGGCTGCGGAAGATCCTGATCTGGGCGGCGCTGAGCGCGTTCGCCGTCGCGTTCATCTACCCGTTCGTCTGGCTGCTCAGCGCCTCGTTCAAGCCGCGCAGCGAGGTGTTCGACCACCGGATCCTGCCCGAGACCTTCACCTTCGACAACTACATCCGGGTGTGGCAGGAGGCGCCGCTGGGGCTGTGGATGGCCAACACGCTGCTGGTCACGGTGCTGGCCGCGGTGGCCGTGACGATCACCAGCGCGATGGTGGCGTGGGGCTTCGCCTACTTCCGCTTCCCCGGCAGGAAGGCGCTGTTCGGCCTGCTGCTGGCCACCATGATGCTGCCGGGCGCGGTCACCATGGTCCCGGTCTTCCTCATCTGGAACGACCTGGGCATGGTCGGCACCCTGACCCCGCTGTGGGCGCAGAACCTGTTCGGCAGCGCGTTCTACATCTTCCTGCTGCGGCAGTTCTTCATGGGCCTGCCACGCGAGCCGTTCGAGGCGGCGAAGATCGACGGGGCGAACAACTGGAAGATCTTCACCAGGATGGCCCTGCCGCTGTGCAAGCCGGCGGTCGTGGTGACGCTGCTGTTCGAGTTCCAGGCGGCGTGGACGGACCTCATGCGGCCGCTCATCTACCTGCGCGACTCCAGCACGTTCACCGTGCCGCGCGGGCTGAAGGCGCTGCTCGACCAGTTCGGGTTCGGCGGCGAGTGGCACTGGGAGATCGTCATGACGGCCAGCGTGATCACCACGATCCCGATGATCATCCTGTTCTTCCTCGGCCAGAAGCACTTCGTCAAGGGCATCGCCACGACCGGGAGCAAGGGATGAGCTTCCCCGAGGGATTCCTGTGGGGCGCGGGCACGTCCGCGTACCAGATCGAGGGGCACCACGGCCGGGGCGAGTCGGTGTGGGACGTGTTCTGCCGCCGCCCCGGCGCGGTCGAGGGCGGCGGCGACGGCTCGCGGGCCTGCGACTCGTTCCTCCGCTGGCGCGAGGACGTCGAGCTGGTCAAGGAGCTGGGGCTGGGCGCCTACCGCTTCTCGACCGGCTGGTCCCGGGTGATGCCGGACGGCGCGCACGCCGACCCCAAGGCGCTCGACCACTACGAGCGCTTCACCGACGCGCTGCTGGAGGCGGGCGTCGAGCCGGTGCTCACGCTCAACCACTGGGACATGCCGTCGAGCCTCACGTGGGCCGAGCGCTCCTCCGTAAACGCTTTCACCGCGTACGCGCAGGCCGTCGCCGACCGGCTGGCCGACCGCGTGACCTGGTGGATCACCCAGAACGAGCCGTGGATCATCGCCCTGCTCGGCTACCAGCTCGGCCTGCACGCCCCCGGCGTCGCCGACCTGGGCACGGCCGTCAGGGCGGGCCACCACGTGCTGCTCGGCCATGGCGCGGCGGCCGACGTGCTGCACGCCCACCCCGGCACGATGGCCGGTGCGGCGCTCAGCCTCTTCCCCTGCGATCCCGCGACCGGCAGCGAGGCCGACCGCGCGGCGGCGATCGGCTCCGACGGCTACGTCAACCGCTGGTACCTCGACCCGCTGCTGGCCGGCGGCTACCCCGCCGACATGCGCGAGCACTGGGAACGGGCGCTCGGCCACGGCCTGGACTTCATCCAGGACGGCGACGAGGCCGCGATCGGCGGGCGCAGCGACTTCCTCGGCATCAACTACTACACGCGGCGCGTCATGGCCGCCGCGCCCCCGGACCCGTTCCCCTGGAGGGTGGTCGGGCCCAGCGGCGACGTGGCCAGGACCGACGAGGGCTGGGAGATCAACCCGGGCGCGCTGCGCGACCTGCTCGTCGGGCTGAGCCGGCGCTTCCCCGGCACGCCGCTGATGATCACCGAGAACGGCGGCGTCTTCGGCGACGCGCCCAGCCACGACGGCCAGGTGCACGACAACCGCAGGGTCGCCTACCTGCGCGACCACGTCGCGGCCGTCGAGGCCGCCCTCGACGCGGGCGCCGACGTGCGCGGGTACCTGCACTGGTCGCTCATGGACAACTTCGAGTGGGCGCTGGGCTACCGGCCCAGGTTCGGGCTCGTCCACGTCGACTACGCCACCGGCGCCCGCACCGTCAAGGACTCCGGGCGCTACTACGCCCGGCTCATCGCCGGGGGCGGCACGGCCCCCGCCCTGCCCAGGATCGAGGCTTACGGCTAACCCATGCGGATCACCACCACTGACACGGCCTACCACCTGGACAGCGGCCACTACCACCTGACCGTCTCCCGTACCGACCCCAGCGCCGAGCTGGTGGGCTGGCTGACGCTCAACCTGCTGGCCTCGGCCGGCACGCGGGGCGGGCGCGACGAGACGTACGAGACGCTGCCGCCCGTGCTCGTCGAGCGCGGGGACGTGGCGATCTTCGACTTCCCGCAGCGCAGCACCCAGTGGGAGGCCAAGACGGTCCGGCTGACCTGCACCCCCGAGACGGTCGCGCTGGAGGTCCGGGTCGAGGGCGACGGCGTGCTCGGCGAGGTGACGCTGATGGGCGGCAGGGCCGTGCTCAACACCCGCGCCGCCGGCACGTTCCGGTCGGGGGTGCACGCGCGCGGCGTCTTCAGCCCCACGCCCGCGCACCCCGTGCGGGTGGTGCGGCCGGTGTCCGAGCCGGTCGCGCTGACCGTCGTCGGCGACGCCTCGCCCGGCCGCCTGCACGCCGTCTTCTCCCCGCCGCCGCTCGTGCTGGCCTTCTGCAAGGACGAGCCGGACGGCGCGACCTCCGTCCCGGCGGGCGACTGGCTGGCGGCGTCGGTCCGCGCCGGGATCGACGGCCTGACCTTCACCGAGCTGACGTACGAGCCGCTGGACGGCGGCGCGCTGCTGCGCTTCGACTACGAGGGCCACACCGAGGTACGCGGCTCCTGGACCTCGCCCGCCGTGGTGTTCCGCGCCGCGGCCTCGCCCTGGGAGGCCATCGCCCAGCACCGCGCCGACCTCGTCGAGCACGGCCTGGCGCCGTCGGGCGCCCCCGAGCGGGCCGACTGGTGGAGCCGGCCGATCTTCTGCGGCTGGGGCGCGCAGTGCGCCAGGGCCGACGGCGTCTCGCCGGTGGAGCTGTCGCGGCGCGACCTGTACGACGAGTGGCTGGCCACGCTGGAGGAGCACGGCATCGTCCCCGGCACCATCGTCATCGACGACCGGTGGCAGCTCACGTACGGCGACTGCGAGCCCGACGAGGCCAAGTGGCCGGCGCTGCGCGAGTGGATCGCCGATCGGCACGCCCGCGGCCAGCGCGTGCTGCTGTGGTGGCGCGCCTGGTCGGCCGACGGGCTGCCGCCGGAGGAGTGCGTGACGGACGCGGGCGGCCGCCCCGTGGCCGCCGACCCGTCGAACCCCGCCTACCGGCTGCGGGTCCGGGCCATCATGGAACGGCTCCTGGGCGACCTCGGCGCCGACGGCTTCAAGATCGACTTCACGCAGTGGTCACCCAGCGGCTCGCACCTCAAGACGTACGGCTCCACCTGGGGGATCGCCCTCCTGCACGAGCTGCTCGCCACCATGTACGAAGCCGCCAAGCAGGTCAAACCCGACGCTCTCATGATCACCCACACCCCGCACCCGGCCTTCGCCGGCGTCACCGACATGATCAGGCTCAACGACGTGCTCGAGTACGACGCCCGCGGCGACCTCGTGCCCGCCGTGGACCAGCTCCGCTACCGGCACGCGGTGGCCGCGCACGCCATGCCGCACCACCTGATCGACACCGACCAGTGGCCGATGCCCAGCCGGGCCGACTGGCTCGCCTACGCGCGGGCGCAGCCCGGGCTCGGCGTGCCCGCCCTGTACTACGTCGAGTCCATCGACAACACCGGCGAGCCGATCGGCGGCGCCGACCTCGACCAGGTGGCGGCCTGGTGGGGGCTGCGATGAGGCAGGCCGAGGTGGTCGTGTACGGCGCGACCTCGGCAGGCGTGTGCGCCGCCGTGGCCGCCGCCCGGCGCGGCCTGGACACCGTGCTGCTCGAACCCGGCCGGCACGTCGGCGGCATGACCTCGGGTGGGCTCGGCTACACCGACCTCGGCGACGCCCGCGTGCTGGGCGGCATGGCCGCCGAGTTCCGCCAGGCCGTCGCCGGCGCCTACGGGGTGGCGCCCGGGCACTACGCCGGGCCCGAGCCGCACGTCGCCGAGGAGATCTTCCTGTCCTGGCTGGAGCGGGCGGGGGTGGAGGTCGTGTTCGGCGCGCCGCTGGGCGAGGTGGTCAGCTCGGGCGGGCGGATCGTGTCGGCCGGGGAGTTCGCGGCGGGCGTGTTCGTGGACGCGAGCTACGAGGGTGACCTGATGGCCGCCGCCGGGGTGCCGTACCGCGTCGGGCGCGAGGACCGGTCGCTGCACGGCGAGACCTTCGCCGGGCGGCGCGAGGTGGTGCCCGGCCTGCACAACTTCCCGCCGTGGATCTCGCCGTTCCGCGCCGACGGCACGCTCCTGCCGCAGGTCGCCGACGGGCCGATGGCCGAGGTGGGCGCGGGCGACGGCGGCGTCATGTCGTACGGCTACCGCGTCTGCATGACCACCGCGCCGGACCGGATCCCGTTCGAGCGGCGGCCCGGCTACGACGAGGAGCACTGGGAGCTGGGGCGCCGGCTCTTCCGCCACTGGCGCGAGCGGGGCGTCGAGCCCCGCGCGGGACGCCTGGTCGGCCTGGAGCCGAACCTGCCCGGCGGCAAGTGCGACGGCAACTCGCTCGGGTCGTTCTCCCTCAGCGTGCTCGACCGCTCGGCCTGGGCCTACCCCGACGCGGACGCCGCCGGGCGCGAGCGCATCCGCCTGCACCACCTGCACCACGCCCAGGACCTGCTGTACTTCCTCTCCCACGACCCCGAGGTGCCCGCCGCCGTGCGGGCCGAGCTGTCGCGGTGGGGGCTGCCGGCCGACGAGTTCGCCGACACCGGGCACCTGCCGCACCAGCTCTACGTGCGCGAGGCGCGGCGGATGCTGGGGGAGCGGCACCTGACCGAGCACGACCTCGTCCAGGGACGGCCGCAGCCGGACGTGATCGCGATGGGCTCCTACCACCTGGACATCCGCGAGGTGCAGCGGACCTGGCGGCACGTCTACGAACATCCCGACCCGGTGCCCATGGTGGTGACCGAGGGGTACCTGTCGGTGTGGGTGGCGCCGTACCAGATCCCGTACGGGGCGATCGTGCCGCGGCGGGAGGAGTGCGCGAACCTGGTCGTGCCGGTGTGCGTGTCGGCCTCGCACGTGGCGTTCTCCTCCATCCGGATGGAGGTGCAGTACCAGATGCTCGGGCATGCCGCCGGGCTGGCCGCCGCCCAGGCGGCGGGGAGCGGGAAGGCGGTGCAGGACGTGGACGTGGCGGCGTTGCAGGAGGAGCTGCGGGCGGCCGGCCAGGTGCTGTCGCTCTGACCCGCGCAGCGGCGCCGGCGCTCTGACACACGACGCGGCCCGTGGTGGTCTCACCACCACGGGCCGCTTCCTGCTTTTCAGGCGGTGACGCGTTCGAGCACCTGGCGGGCGAACGGCGGGATCACCTTGCGCAGCACGTTCGCCTCGTGCGTCTCGGCGCGGGCCAGCGCCTCCTCGGCCGCCGCCAGCGTGCCCGCGCCCGTCAGCAGGTCGAGCGCGGCCAGCCCGGCCGCGCCCATGTCCCTGGCCGCCGACACCCACCGGGCCAGCTCGGCGGCGATGGGGCCCGGCACGCCGGTCGGCAGCTCCGCCAGCCGTACCAGCTCGGCGCGCAGCACCTCGTAGGGGCCGCCCTCCAGCGCGGCGGCGCACAGAGCGGTCAGCGCCGGGCTCTGGTCGTCGCCGGGTGGCCACGCCGAGCACGCCTCCACCAGCGGCAGCAGCTCCGCGGCCCCCGGCAGCAGCCGGATCGCCCGCTCGTGCGAGCGGGCCGGGTCGTAGGCCGCCAGGTGCCAGGCGTAGTCGGCCACCGTCGTCAGCGCGATCCGCGAGGCCGCGGCCTCCACCATCGGGTTGGCGGTGATGCCCTCCAGCGGCACCTCGTCCAGGTCCGTGGCCCGGCCGACCAGCGGCCCCAGGAAGACCCGGGAGAAGTCGAAGTCGTTGACCGGGAAGTTGTCCCACAGCGCCACCCGGTGGCCGTAGGAGGCCGCCGCGGCCGTCATGTCGTACGCGGAGATCGTGCCGACCACCACGTCGGAGCCGGTCCACCACACCAGCACGTCGGCGGGCAGCTCGGCCGCCAGCCGGTCGCGGTAGGCGGTGCGGGCGGTGCCCGCGTAGTCGGTGGGCACCATGGTCAGCGGCCGGTCAGCGCCGTGGGGCGCGAGGAAGTGCTCGGCGAAGTCGCGGCAGACCGCCGCGTGGGCGCTGGCGCTCGCCCCCTCCGCCGTGCCGTACGCCTCGCGGTCGGGCACGTGGCTCAGCTCGGGCGGGATGTCGTCGAAGAGCAGCGCGTACTCCCTGACACCGGCCTGCCACACCTGCTCGGCCTTGGCCCGCAGCGCCGCCCGCTCGGCCGGGTCGCTGTAGACCATCGACAGGCCGGGGCTGAGCGCGAACACGAACCGCACGTGCCGCGCCGCCGCCTCCGCCACCAGCTCGGCCAGCCGCGCCAGCTCCTCCTCCGGGTACGGCTCCCGCCACCGCTCCCGGTGGAACGGGTCGTCCTTCGGGGCGTACACGTAGGCGTTGAGCTTGTGCCTGGCGGAGAAGCGCAGGTGGTCCATGCGGTCGGCGTGCGTCCACGGGGTGCCGTAGAAGCCCTCGATCGTGCCGCGGAGCGGCAGGTCGGGCCAGTCGCGGACGTCCGACTCGGGCACGCACGCCACGTGCTCGGAGCACGGGACCTCCGCCAGCGCGATCAGGGTCTGCGCCCCGTAGAACGCCCCGGCGGGATCGGCTCCCACGATCGTCACCCTGCCGTCGCCCGCCGTCAGCGTGTACCCTTCCGGCGGCAGCCCGGCACCGGAGTCGACCCGCACCTCGACGAGCGCGGGGGCGCCGGGTGTCAACGGGAGTGCCCGGCGCAGCTCGCCGACGGCACTCGCGGCAGCCGCGTCGCCCTGCACTCCGCCGTCACGAAGTTCGAGGTGTGAAATGCCGAAAGTAGCCTTTTTCGGACAGGGAACAATCCACTCCAGGGCATCCATTGTGGGAACGATACCGGATAGGATCGGGCCTCGTGGGTAAGGAAGTAACCGAAGTTGTGCCCGGGGTGCTCCGCGTCGAGGACACCTGCCACGTCTACGTCATCAAGGCTCCCGCCGCCCAGGGCGAGGAGCGCACCGGGATCGCCGTCGACTTCGGTTCGGGGCGGGTGCTCGACCTGCTCGACGAGCTCGGCCTCGACCGCATCACCGATGTCCTGGTCACCCACCACCACCGCGACCAGGTGCAGGGGCTGCACCGGGCGGTCGAGGCGGGCGTGGCCGTCCACGTGCCGCCCGTCGAGCGTGACCTGTTCGACAGGGTCGGCGAGATGTGGGAGGGGCGCCAGCTCCTCAACGACTACGACCTGCGCGACGACCGCTTCTCGCTGCTGGAGCCGGTTCCGATCACGGGCGTGGTGCCGGAGTATCGGACGGCCCGATATGGCGGGGTGGACGTGCGCGTCCTGCCCACACCCGGTCACACTCCCGGCTCCGTCACGTACGTCGTGGGCGGCGCGGCCTTCACCGGTGACCTGATCTACGCCCCGGGCAAGGTGTGGTCGCTGGCCGCCACCCAGTGGTCGTACACCGAGAACGAGGGCCCCGCCATGGTCGTCGTCAGCTCCGAGCTGCTCCAGCGGGAGGAGCTCGACGTGCTGCTGCCCTCGCACGGCGAGCCGATGACCGACCCGAAGGACGCCCTGGCCCGGCTGTCGGCCGCCATGCAGCGTTACGTGGACTTCCGCCGCCCGCACCCCTGGGACGTGCGCGGCCTGCTGAACAACCCGTTCGTGCAGGTCACGCCGCACCTGCTGATGAACAGGAGCAGCCAGTCCTACAGCTACGTGCTGCTGTCGGAGTCGGGCGCGGCCATGGTGTTCGACTTCGGCTACGACATGTCCACCGGCCTGGTGAAGAGCACCGCCCGCGAGGCGCGCCGCCCCTGGCTGGCCTCCCTGCCCGCGCTGCGCGAGCACTACGGCGTGACCGGCGTCGAGGTCGCCCTGCCCACCCATTACCACGACGACCACGTGGCGGGCATGCCGCTGCTGCGCGACGTCGAGGGCACCGCGATCTGGGCACCTTCCCACATCGCCCCCATCCTGGCCACGCCGCTCCACCACGACCTGCCGTGCCAGTGGTTCGACCCGATCCCCGCCGACCGGGTGCTCGGGCTGGGCGAGACCGTGCGCTGGCGGGAGTACGACATCACGGTGCACGACCTGCCGGGGCACACGCTGTTCGCGGCGGCGTACGAGTTCGAGGTGGACGGGCACCGCGTGCTGGTGACCGGTGACCAGCAGGACGGGATGGGCATCCCGAACGAACGCCAGGAGATCCTGAACTTCCAGTACAAGAACAGGTTCCAGATCGAGGACTACCGCAAGAGCGCCGCGCTCTACCGGCGCCTGCGCCCCGACCTCATGGTCAGCGGCCACTGGCGGCCCCGCTGGGTGGACGACGACTACCTGCACATGATGACCGAGCGCGGTGAGGAGCTGGTCGCGCTGCACCACGACCTGCTCCCGCTGGACCGGCTCGACCTCGGGGCTGACGGGGTGCTGTGCCGCCTGACGCCGTACTATACGAGCGTCCCCACGGGCGGCGAGATCGTGCTGACGGCCACCGTGCGCAACCCGTGGCCGGACAAGGCCGTGGCCACCCTCCAGCCGGTGGTGCCGCCCGGCTGGCGGTGCGAGCAGGGATCCCTGACGCTTAGGTTGCCCGGAGGGGGTATGGAGCAGGTGCATCTCCGTCTCGTCGCCGACGTCGTGCCGCGACGCCGTGTTCGCCTCGCAGTCGATCTGACCATCGGCGATCTGCGTCTCGGGCAGCACGCCGAGGCGCTGGTCGACGTGGTCCCGGAAGGGATTCGATGACCGTAGAACGGCGCAGCGCCCCTCTCGGCCGTTCCCGCCGCCCCACGATCAAGGACGTGGCCGAGGCCGCCGGAGTCTCGCGCTCCACCGTCTCCAGGGCGCTGACCGGGCGCGGCTACGCCGCCAGCGACGTGCGCGAGCGGGTGCTGCGGGCCGCGGCCGAGCTGGGCTACGTGCCCGACGTCATGGCACGCACGCTCAAGCAGCAGGTCAGCCGGTCGGTCGGGGTCCTGGTGAGCGACCTGCGCAACCCGTTCTACGCGGAGCTGGCCGCCGGCGCCAGCAGGGAGGCCCGCGAGCGCGGCTACACCATGGTGCTGGCCGACACGAGCCTGTCGGCGGAGGCCGAGGGTGAGGCCGCGGAGGCACTGGTGGCGCTCCGGGTGGCCGGGGTGGTCGTGACGCCCAACTCCTCCGCCGTGTCCACCTATCTGGGCTCCCACGGCATCCCGGTGGTCGAGGTGGACCGCCAGTTCGCGGCCGGCTCGACCGACGGCGTCGTGGTCGGCAACCGCGTGGGCGCCCGTACCGCGACCGCCCACCTCGTCGGGCTGGGCCACCGCAGGATCGCGCTGTTCATCGACGAGACCGACTGGACCACCGGGTACGAGCGGTACCAGGGCTACCTGGAGGCGCTGAACGCCGGTCGCATCAAGGTCGATCCCGAGCTGGTCGTCTCCTCGGGCTGGGACGTGGCCGACTCGCGCCGCCGGGCGCTCGACATGCTGCGCGGCCCCGACCGTCCCACAGCCGTGTTCGCCGCCAACAACGTGCTCGCCGAAGGCGTCTGGCGGGCGATCGGCGAGCTGGGCCTGAGCGTGCCCGGCGACATCAGCCTCGTCGCCTTCGACGACGCGCCCTGGATGAGCATGGTCTCGCCCACGGTCAGCGCGGTCTCGCAGGACACCTTCAACCTGGGCGCGACCGCCGTACGCAGGCTCGACGAGCGTATCGAGCGGCCTGAGTCCGACTCGGTCACGACCGTGCTCAACGTGCGGCTCATCGAGCGCGAATCCACCGCGCAGCCTCCCGCCGTCTGACATTTCTGCCATCCGGTGCGTTGACCCGCGGGGAAAGGTCGCCCTAGGATCCCGTGTGGGAACGATGTCACAGCCTCAACGCGGCAGTCGTTCCCGTCGGAGGCCCAATGGAGCACGATCTTCCCGCCGTCCTGTCCCTGGACATCGGCGGCACCAAACTCGCCGCGGGCGTGGTCACAGGCGATGGCCTGATCCACGGCTGGCAGGTCACCCCCACCCGCAGGGAGGAGGGGCCGCGACCCGTTCTGACCAGGCTGTTCGATCTGGGCAGGAAGGCGGTCGCGGAGGCCGGCGTGCCCGAGGTGGCCGCTGTCGGCATCTCCTGCGGCGGCCCGCTGGACACCACGGCAGGCGTCCTGGAGTGCCCGCCGCACCTGCCGGGATGGATCGACATCCCGATCGTCGCCCTGGCCACGGAGACCTTCGGCGTCCCCGCCGCCCTTGAGAACGATGCCACGGCCGCCGCGCTGGGCGAATTCCGGTACGGCGCGGGCCGCGGCACCAGCACCATGGTGTACCTCACGATCTCCACGGGCGTCGGCGGCGGCTCCGTCATCGGCGGCCGGCTGCACCGCGGCGCGGCCGGCAACGGGGGTGAGCTGGGGCACGTCATGGTGCGTCCGGGCGGGCGGAAGTGCTCCTGCGGGCGGCGGGGCTGCCTGGAGGCGTACGCGTCCGGCACCTCCATCGCCGAGCGCGCCCGCGAGGCCCTGGCCGCCGGCCGCCCCTCGTCGCTGTCCGCCCTCGCGCTTCCCACGGCGGAGGACGTCTCACGCGCCGCCGAGGCGGGCGACCCGCTCGCGATCGAGGTGTGGGACGAGACCACATGGGCACTGGGCACCGCGCTCACCGACCTGGTGAACGCGTTCGAGCCCGAGCTGGTCGTCCTCGGCGGCGGCGTCACCCGATCGGGTGCCCGGCTCCTCGACCCCGTCGCCGCTGCCGTCGCCAGGGACGCCATGCCGCCCGCCGCCCGCGCCGCCCGCTTCACGCTGGCCGAGCTCGGCGACGGCGTCTGCGTGGTCGGCGCCGGTGCCGTCGCCCACGACCTCCTCACCGGCGCCGCGAGATAGACCGGCGTCCCCGAAATCAGCCGGCGCCGCGAACTGGACCGGCACCACGAACCGGACCCTGACCTCGCCTCAGGAAAGACCCATGCCTGATCTTCCCCCGATGCCCCCGATCCCCGACGTCCTCGCCGAACACGTGGCGGCCCACCTGGCCGCCGCCCGCGGCATGACGGCGCTCCTGCCCGCCGTCGAGGCCGCCGCGGACCTGCTCATCGACACCTTCACCCGCGGCGGCACCCTCTACACGATGGGCAACGGCGGCAGCGCCGCCGACGCCCAGCACCTCACCGGCGAGCTGATCGGCCACTACAAGCGCGACCGCCGCCCGCTCCCCACGGTGACGCTGACCACCGATGCGACCGTCATGACGTGCATAGCCAACGACTACGCCTATGATGACGTCTTCGCCCGGCAGGTCCGGGCACTGGCCCGGCCGGGCGACGTCGTGGCGGCCTTCACCACCAGCGGCAACTCGCCCAACGTGGTCAGCGCGCTCGAGGCCGCGCAGGCCAACGGCGCGGTCACGGTGCTGTTCGGCGGCGGCGACGGCGGTGCCGCCGTCAAGCACGCCGATCACCTCCTCCTCGCCCCCAGCTCAGAGACCCCGCGCATCCAGGAGATCCACACACTGATGCTGCACATGATCAGCGAAAAGGTCGACGCTTGGGCGGCCGCGTGACCGGGCGCAGGGCGCCGATGTCGAACGCCCCCTCCGGCAGCCAGCCACGCGACCTCCCCCGCGCCCCCAGGCCCGTGGCCTCCCCCTCCCGCACCCTGCACATGATCGGCAACGCGCACCTCGACCCGGTGTGGCTGTGGCCGTGGCAGGAGGGCTACCAGGAGGCGCGGGCCACGTTCTGGTCGGCGATCCACCGCATGGACGAGTACCCGGACTTCGTCTTCACCTGCGACCAGGTCGTGCTGCTGTCGTGGGTGGAGGAGTCGGACCCCGAGCTGTTCGCCAGGATCCAGGAGAAGGTGGCCGAGGGCCGCTGGGTCATGACGGGCGGCTGGTGGGTGGAGCCCGACTGCAACATGCCGTCGGGCGAGTCGTTCGTCCGCCAGGGGCTGTACGGGCAGCGTTACCTGAAGGAGAAGTTCGGCGTCACGGCCTCGGTCGGCATGAACGTGGACCCGTTCGGCCACAACGCCATGCTGCCGGCCATCCTGCGCGGCCAGGGCATGGACTCGTACTGCTTCCTGCGCCCGGGGCCGCACGAGAGCGAGCTGCCCGGCACGATGTTCTGGTGGGAGGCGCCCGACGGCAGCCGCGTGCTGGCCTACCGCATCCCGTTCGAGTACTGCAGCCCGCCCGGCGAGGTGGCCGGGCAGACGGAGAAGGCGCTCGGCCAGCTCGACCGCTCGCTCGGCGACCTGATGATCTTCTACGGGGTGGGCAACCACGGCGGCGGCCCCACCAAGGCCAACATCGAGTCCATCCACCGCTACGACCGGATGGGCACGTTCGGGGAGCTGACGATGTCGTCCCCGCGCCGCTACTTCGACGAGATGAGCAAGCGGCTCGGCGAGCAGGGCCTGGCGGAGCTGCCCGTCTGGCGCGACGACCTGCAGCACCACGCGGCCGGCTGTTACTCCGCGCACTCCGGCATCAAGGCCTGGCAGCGCAGGGCGCAGGCGGCGGTCCTGTCGGCCGAGCGGTGGGCCGCCGTCGCCGGCCACGACGCCCGCGCCGACCTGGAACGGGCGTGGAAGCAGGTGCTGTTCAACCAGTTCCACGACGTGCTGCCCGGCTCGGCCATCGAGCCCGCCTACGACGACGCCCGCGACCAGCTCGGCGAGGCCGTGGCGATTTCCAAGCGGATCATCACCAGGGCGCACAACGTGATCGCCCGCGACATCGCCGTGCCCGAGGAGATCGGCACCCAGCCCGTCGTGGTGTTCAACCCGCACCCGTGGCCGGTCACCACCCGGGTCGAGATGCAGTACGGCCTGGCCCCGAACGGCGTGCACGTCGTGGACGCCGACGGCGCCGACGTGCCCTGCCAGCGCACCCAGTCCGTCGCCACCACCGACGACAAGGGGCGCGGGGCCACCGTGTTCCAGGCGGAGCTGCCCGCGCTGGGCTACCGCCTCTACCGGCTGCGCCAGGGCCCCGGTCAGCACGCGTCAGGCACGTTGCTGGCCTCGGAACACCACCTGGAGAACGACGTTCTCCGGCTGGAGCTCGACCCCGTCACCGGCTGGCTGTCCAGCCTGGTCGACAAGCGCACCGGCGTCGACCTCCTGGCCGGCGCCTCGGGCCCGCACACGCAGGTCTGCGAGGACCCCACCGACACCTGGGGTCACCGGGTCGTCTCCTACGACTGGCCGGGCGAGGAGATGGTCACCACCGGCATCGTCCTGCGCGAGCGCGGGCCGCTGCGGGCCCGCCTCCGGGTCGAGCGCGAGTGGGGCCGCTCCACCATGGCCGAGGAGTTCATCCTGGGCGCGGGGGCCGACGACGCCGTCGAGGTGCGGGTCACGCTCGACTGGCGGGAGCAGGCGCACCTGATGAAGCTGCGCTTCCCGGTCGGGCTGGAGAGCCCGGTGGCCACGTACGAGATCCCGTTCGCCCACCTGAACAGGCCCATCGACGGAGCCGAGGAGCCGGCCCAGTCGTGGGTGGACCTGTCGGGCGCCGTGCGCGGCACGCGGGCCGGCCTGGCCGTGGTGAACAACGCCAAGCACGGCTACGACGTCTCCCCGCCGAGCCCCGGTCGCGGTCACAGCATCGGCATCACCGCCGTGCGCAGCCCGGTCTACTCCTGGCACGACCCCCGGCTGCTGGACCCGGACGGCTACTACTCCTTCCAGGACCAGGGGACGCAGCGGTTCTCGTACCTGCTGGTGCCGCACGCGGGCGACTGGCGGGCCGCCGGGCTCACCAGGCGGGCCGCGCTGCTCGGCTCCCCGGTGCGGGCCATGCTGGAGAGCTTCCACGACGGCGCGCTGCCCAGCGCGCGCGGCTACCTCGACGACGGGAACGGGCAGGTCCTGGTCACGGCGGTGAAGCTGCACGAGGACGCCCCGCGCGACCTCGTGGTCCGCGCCGTCGAGAGCACCGGGCGGCCCGCGGTCGCGACGCTGAACATCCCCATGGCCGGGATCAGGCTCATCGCCGAGTTCGGGCCGAGCGAGATCCGCACGTTCAGGATCCCGCTCGACGACCCGCTCTCCGCGATGGAGACCGACCTGGTCGAGCTGGGCGTGCGCAAGGGCGCGTTCACCGTGGAGCCCTGGTGACCGGCGGGGCCGCCGGGCCGGTCGCCGACCAGCCCCGGCCCGGCGAGGCCGGTGAGCCGGTCGCGGATCCGCCGCGGCGGGTGCCGTGCGTGGTCGTTCCCGATCCCGACGGCGGCGAGGTGCTCGTCGAGCTGCTGGACGCGGCCGGGCCGTTCGGCGTGGAGTGGACGTGGGGCGAGCGGCGGCCCACGGGCCGCCGCGAGCTGAGCCTGAGCATCCGGTACGGCGGCGCCGCGCCCGCCGCCGCGACCGTCCGCGTCAGCAGGTCGGTGGCGGCCACCGGCGATCCGTGGTGGCTGATCCCCGGTCTCTTCTACGGCGAGAACAGGCCCGCGGACTGCCAGCGCGTCTTCCCGCGCTTCGAGCCCGGCGCCGACCGCCCCGAGGAGATGGTCTCGGCCCGCTGGGGCTTCCGCGCCGACCGGGCCGCCACCCCCGCCGTCCTGGTCTGGGGCGACACCGGCGGCACCGCCCTGATCGCGGACGAGGAGTCGCCGCTCGGCCCGACCGGCCTGTCCATCGAGCACGAGGACGGGCGGGCGGCGGTCGCGCTGCTGTTCCCGTACCGGGAGTTCCCCGTCACGTACTACGGCTCCGCGCTGGCGCTGCCCGCCCGGGCCGCCACGCACGTGTGGCAGCCGGGTGAGTCGCACGTCCTCACGCTCGCGACCGGCGCGCTGCCCGCGGACCGGCACGCGTACGCGCCGCTCCTGCGCGAGGACCGCGACCTGCGCCTGCCCGCCGCCCCCGTCGAGCCGTGGGAGGACGTGGCGGAGGCCGCCGACATCGCCGCCGAGGGCCTGTACCGCTGGCACTACGACCCCGACCTCGGCGTGCTGCTGGAGACGGTCGGGTTCGACCGGGAGGTGAGCGGCACCAACGGCGAGCGGGTGGACCGGCAGGCCATGCACGTCGGCTGGGTGAGCGGGATCCCGTGGGCGGCGGCGCTCCTGGAGCACGGGCTGCGGAGGGGACGGCCCGAGCACGTCGCCGCCGCCGAACGGGTCATCGACTTCATCTGCGCCAACCTGTCGCCGTCCGGCACGTTCTGGGGCACCTGGTACCGGCGGTCGGGCTGGTCGCAGAGCTGGAGCCACGTCAAGGACGCCCTGCACGCGCGCACGCTGGGGGAGGCGACCCTCTTCCTGCTGCGCGCGCTGCGCTCCCGCCCGAACCCGGCCTGGGAGGCGGCCGCCCGCTCCAACCTGCGGGTGATGGCGGCCCGCCAGCGCGAGGACGGCAACCTCGGCACGCTGCACCACGCCGCCACCGGCGAGGTCCTGTCCTGGTCCGGCGCCTCCGGCCTGACCTGGGTGGCCGCGCTGGCCGAGTCCGGCGACCCCGGCCACCTGCGGGCGGCCGAGCGCGCCGGGGAGTACTACGCCTCGTTCGTCGAGGACGAGTTCGTCTACGGCGCGCCCGAGGACGTGGACCTGGCCCCCACCTCGGAGGACGGGTACGCGGCCGTGCTGGCGTACATGGCGCTGCACCGCCGCACCGGCGCCGCCCGCTGGCTCGACCTGGCCCGCCGCGCCGCCGACTGGACCCTCACCTTCCGCTACACCTACAACGTGCGCTTCGGCCCGCGCACCCCGCTCGGCCGCTACGGCTTCGCCACCCGCGGCGCCGACCAGGCCTCGCCGTCGAACCAGCACCTGCACGCGTACGGGCTGGTGTGCACGGCGGAGCTGGTGGAGCTGTCGGAGGCGCTCGGGGACCCGTACTACGCGGAACGGGCGCTCGAGACGCTGGACTGCTTCCGCCAGCTCCTCCCGGCGGCGGACGGCGACCTCAACGCCTACCGGGGCATGATCACCGAGCGCTACTACCAGACGGACTGCTTCCAGCCCAAGGGCATGTACCTGACGCTGTCGCACGCCTGGAGCGCCGGGGTGCTGCTGCTGGCGTGCGAGCAGGTGCTCGCCCGTGGCGGGGTCAGCGCTCGCGCACGTTCCTGACGAAGACGATCCCGTCGGTCTCGCCCAGGTGGGCGGGGTCGAGCGGGAAGTACCCGTGGTTGGCCGCGGCGTCCGTGCGCCGGGCCGGGGCGAGGTCCTTGACGGCCGCCGCCAGCAGGCGCGAGTCGACGACGTGGCGCTCGCCGGGGAGCGTGGCCAGCACGCCCTCGACCGTGCCGGGATCCGGGTCGCCGAGGCCCTGATGGCGGACGGCCCCGAGGGCCGAGGCGAGGAAGGCGTACCCGGTGCCGAGGCGGGCGCTGGTGATCGCCCCCGCGCTCCACCACTCCAGCGCCAGGTCCGCGAGCTGCCACGTGCTCTTCTCCCGCTGGAGGTGCCGGTTGTGGGCGAAGACGAGCGCGGGGCCGTGCTGGGCGATGGCCTCCAGGTTGTCGGCCATCATCGCGTCGCGCAGGCCCAGCATCCGTGCGACCCGCTCAGGCGACGGGTCGGCCATGATGGTGTGGTAGCGCAGCAGGCCCGTGGCGGTGCGCGCGTACAGGTGCGCCCGCTCCCACTCCTCCCGCGAGCTCGCGCGGAGCAGGTGCGGCGCGTGCACGGTGAGCAGCGGTACGAGGTCGTCGGTGAGCAGGCGCAGCTCGGCCACGTCGGGGGAGCCGCCCACGGACCGCGACGGGTCCATGGCGGCGGCCTCGTCCGTCCACCGCTCGTCGGGGCCCAGCAGGCGCTCCAGGGTGTCTCGGGAGCAGGGGACGGGGACGGCGGCCGCCGTCAGGTAGTCGTGGAGGGCGAGGAGGGTGTGGCGCGGGCTGGCCGCGCTCATCATCTCCAGGGGCGCGTCGAAGCCGAAGAACCGCAGCCGGTCCTCGTCGGGACGGCCCTCGTTGTACGCGCGCATCCACCGGAGGAGGTCGCGGGTCGCCTCCCGGTCCCAGAAGCCGTGGCTGAAGCCGGTGCGCATGACGTCGTCCAGCGAGCCGGCGCCCGTCCGGACGTAGTCGTCCACGACCAGACCGGCCACGCAGTCGCTCTCGATGGCGAACGCGCGGTAACCCTCGTGCTCGACCAGCTCGCGGAAGATCTCGTTGCGCAGCTCGTGGATCGGCCGCTCGTCGTGCAGGGCCTCGCCCAGGCCGAGCAGGCGGGGGCGGGCGGGCAGCGAGCGGACGAGACGGGTGACGGCGGCGACGCCCTCGGCGTCGAGGTCCCGGGCCGCGTCGCGGACCGCCGGGGCAGGGGTCATCTCCATGCCTTCTACGGTATCGTTGAAGTTCCTGTTGAGACTTTGGCCGCAGGTCCCGCGAGAAGTCGCGGCGGGACCCTCAACCTGGTGAGGTACGTCATGCCCCGTGCGCGGCTGCGGCCGGTGGACCTGGCACGCGAGCACGGCCTGTCCACCCAGGCGGTCCGCAACTACGAGGAGGCGGGGATCCTCCCGGCCGCCGCGCGCACCGAGCACGGCTACCGCACCTACACGGCTCGCCACGCCCAGGCGCTGCGCGCGTTCCTCGCCCTGGTGCCCGCGCACGGGCACGCCACCGCGACGTCGATCATGCGGGCGGCGAACGAGGGCGGCACCGAGGAGGCGCTGCGGCTGATCGACGAGAGCCACGCGCAGCTCCTCGACGACCGGCGCACCCTCCAGGCGGTCGAGCAGGCGCTGCGCTCGCTGGTGCCGCTGCGCTCGCCGGAGCCGGGGGTCACGTTCATCGGGCCGCTGGCCAGGAGGCTGGGCATCCGGCCCGCGACGCTGCGCAAGTGGGAGCAGGCCGGGCTGATCGAGCCGGGCCGCGACCCGGCGACCGGCTATCGCGTCTACAGCGCCGCCGACGTACGCGACGCGCAGCTCGCCCACCAGCTCAGGCGGGGCGGCTACCTGCTGGAGCAGATCGCGCCGCTGATCCGGCAGGTGCGCGCGGCGGGCGGGCTCGCGCCGCTGGAGAGCGCGCTGCGCGACTGGCAGGCGCGGCTGTCGGCCAGGGGGCGGGCGATGTTGCGGGGCGCGGCGGCGCTGGACGCGTACCTCGACGGGCAGGCGTGACGGTTCTTTGTCGGACCGGATGGCGTGATCTCCGGCCATGGACACCACGCGCTACTGGCAGCTCGTCGAGGACTCCCGGGCCGGAGCAGGCGACGAGTGGGAGGTCGCCGACCGGCTCACCGACCGGCTGTCGGCCCTGCCTCCCGCCGAGATCATCGCCGCCCAGCAGGCCTTCTGGGACCTCATGGCCGACTCCTGCCGGGCCCCGCTCTGGGGTGCCGCGTACATGATCAACGGCGGCTGCTCCGACGACGGCTTCGAGTACTTCAGGGGCCGGCTGATCACGCAGGGGCGCGCGGTGTTCGAGCAGGTCGTGGCCGAGAGTGGGGCTTCGGCTTCGAGGAGGGCGACGAGCTGAGCCGGCGCCTGCCCCGGCTGGCCGCCCTCTACAACCGCTGAGCCCCTAGGCTGCCGGACGTGCACAATTCGCTCACCTTCGCCAACCTGCTCGACGACGCCGCCCTGCTCTCCCTGGAGCACCAGATCCACCTCGAAGAGGTGCTCGCCGAGCACGGCTGGCACGTGGACCTCCAGCAGCCGCGCTTCGACTTCACCGGCACCCGCACGATCACCTGCACCGCCTTCCACCTGCTCGGCAGCGCCGCCCCCGGCCCCGCCACGTGGCTGTGGGCCTGGGCGAACCCGTCCGGCTTCGCCGAGCCGGTCGTGGCCGCGTCCGCCCGCCTGCGCGACTTCGGCGTCCGGTACGGCATCCAGGAGCTCGCCTCGGCGGAGGTCCCGTTCAGCGCCCTGCCAGGCTCGCCGGAGGAGCCGCACCTGGCGGCGGGCATCCTGACGGAGGCGGCCAAGGCGGTGACCGGCCTCTGGAGCTCGTACAACGGCGACGCGGGCGGCGGCACGCGCGCCGCCTTCCTGGTGGAGCACCCCGACTTCCGCCTGCCTGCGCCCGAGCCGACCCGCGTCATGCGGGTCCTGCAGCAGGCGCTCATCGGCCCGCAGCTCGCCGACCGGCGGCGTGCCCTGCACAGCTACGCCGTCAAGCGCGGCCTCGGCGTGGACTTCGCCGGTGACCAGGCCAGGCTCGTCGGGCCCGGGCTGGAGGCGGTCGTGGAGTTCGACGGGTACGGGCGCCTGGCGGGCATCAAGGCCAGCCTGTCCTCCCCGCAGGGCGGCTGACCCGGCCCCGCCAGGGGAGAGCGCGAGAGGGCCGGGGAGCCCTCTCGCGCGAGGGTCAGCTGCCGACCGGTTCCGCGCGGAGCCGGGCCGAGTGCTTGACCAGGGTGATCAGGACCTCCCGGCTGGAGTCCCGCTTGCGGGCGTCGCACAGGATGATCGGGATCGACGGGTTGAGCTGCAGCGCCAGCCGTACCTCGTCGAGCTCGAACGTCGGCGCCCCCTCGAAGCAATTGACCGCCACCACGAACGGCGTGCCGCGCCGCTCGAAGTAGTCGACCGAGGGGAAGCAGTCGGCCAGCCGCCGGGTGTCGGCGAGGATGACCGCGCCCAGGGAGCCCTCCGCCAGCTCGTCCCAGACGAACCAGAACCGCTCCTGCCCCGGCGTGCCGAACAGGTACAGGACGTAGTCGTTGCCGAGGGTGATCCGGCCGAAGTCCATCGCCACGGTGGTGGTGCGCTTGGCCTCCACCGAGGTCAGGTCGTCGACGCCGATGCCGCGGTCGGTCAGCACCTCTTCGGTGCGCAGCGGCCTGGTCTCGGAGACCGCGCCGACCATCGTCGTCTTGCCCGCGCCGAACCCGCCGGCGACCAGGATCTTGATCGCCGTCGGCAGGCGCGGACGCTCAGAGCGAGCGAAGACCATCGAGCACCGCCCTGTACATCTTCATGTCGTGCATGTCCACCTCGGATCGGGGTTCCTGGGCAGAGACGAGTTCGCGGTCGAACAGGTCGCCGAGCAGCACGCGGATGGTGCCGGCCGGTAGGTCCAGGTATGCGGCTATCTCGGCTACGGACTTGGGCTCGCGGCAGAGCTGCAGTATGCGCAGGTGCTCGGGGTCCAGCCCGGCGTCGGGGCCCGGCGGCGGGCCGACCGCCAGCGCCATGGAGATCAGGTTGAACCTGCCGTGGGCAGAGTGGGTACGGCCACGGGTCACGACATAGGGCCGGATGATCTCCGGATCCACCCAGTGCTCGTCCGTGGGCTCGTCCGCGCCTCTCACCGGTCGCTCCCGGCGACGGCCTGGGCGCCGCGCGCGCCGGAGGTGAGGTACTGGCCCACCCGCGCGACCATCATCGCCATCTCGTACGCCACCAGCCCGATGTCCGCGTTCTGCGCGCACAGGACGGCCAGGCAGGCCCGCTCTCCGGCCGCGGTGACGATGAGGAACTGGTTCTTCCACTCCACGACCGTCTGCCGCACCGCACCGGCGGAGATGTGGTCGGAGACGCCCTTGGCCAGGCTCTGCAGCCCGGAGGCGACGGCGGACAGGTGCTCGCCGTCGGTGCGCTGCAGCGCGGCGGACGAGGCCATCAGCAGCCCGTCGGACGACAGCACGATGGCGTGCTCGGCCTCCTTGACCCGGTTGACCAGGTCGTCCATCAGCCAGTTGAGGTCGGTGCCCGCGGTGGGGGTCATGCGTCACCTCCTTGCTGTTCCTCCAGCATCTTGGCCGCCTGCGAGCGGCCGCGCCGGGTGCCTGACTGCAGAGATCCCATCATCGCGCGGATCTCCTCCGGCGAGCGCTCGTCATCGTCCTCCTCAAAGTCGGGCTGCGTGGGCGTGTCGTCCCGCAGCGCTGGCGCCAGGTTGGCCTGGGGCACCCGAAGGGGGAGCCCCCCTGGTGTGAACTCGGTCACAGACTCCTGCTCCGGTTCGGCTGGCGTTTCGGCTTGTGGTTCCGGGGCGGGCGCGGGTTCGGGCCTCGGCACGGCTTCGGGCCGGGGCCGAGGGGCGGGCGGGGGAGCGGGGGCCGAGGCGGGGGCGGGGACGGGAGTGGGTCGCGACGGGAACGTGCGCACGTTCTCCGCCGTGGCGGGCCTGATGGCCGTGGCCACGGCCGGCTGCCTGCGCGGCAGCCGCTCCCGCTCGCCGCCGTCCTGCGGCTCGGGCGTGGGGTCGAGCTGGACGAGCTCCTGCGGCAGCAGCACCACGACCGTCGTGCCACCGTACGGGGACGCCTTGAGCACCACCTGGATGTCGTGGCGCTTGGCGAGCTGGCTGACCACGTAGAGCCCCAGCCGGGCGGTGCCGGTGATGCGGAACTCGGGCGGGTCCGCGATGCGCTCGTTGGCCGCCTCCAGGTCCTCGGGCTTCATGCCCAGGCCGCGGTCCTCGATCTCGATCACGTACCCGTTGGCCACGAGCTGGCCGCTGACCTGCACGTTCGTGTACGGCGGCGAGAACGACACGGCGTTCTCGATCAGCTCGGCGAGCAGGTGGATGACGTCACCGACGGCGCGGCCGACGAGCACCACGTCGCCCATGGGCATGAGCGAGACCCGCGTGTAGTCCTCGACCTCGGCCAGCGCGCCGCGGACCACGTCGACCATGGGCACCGCGCGCCGCCACGTACGGGCGGGGGAGGAGCCGGACAGGACGATGAGGTTCTCCGCGTTGCGCCGCATGCGGATGGCGAGGTGGTCGAGCCGGAAGAGCTCCTTAAGCTCCTCGGGGTCGGTCTCGCGGCGCTCCATCACGTCCAGCACGGTGAGCTGGCGGTGCACCAGGCCCTGCGTCCTGCGGGCGAGGCTGAGCAGGATGTCGCGGATGCTGCGGCGCAGCTCGGCCTGCTCGGCGGCGACGGAGATGGCGGTGCGCTGCACGGTGTTGAACGCCTGGCCCACCTGGCCGATCTCGTCGTCACCGAAGTCGAGCGCCGGGGCCTCCTTGGCGACGTCCACCTCCTCGCCGTGGCCGATGCGCTCGACGATGCCGGGCAGGCGCTCGTCGGACAGCTCGTGGGCGGCGTCGCGCAGCTTCTGGAGCTGGGCGAGCAACTGCCTGGCCGTGGTGATGGACAGGATGATCGAGGCGATGACCGCGAGGAGGCCGAGACCGCCGGCCAGGACCAGCCGGATGATCACGTTGACGGCGACGGGCACGGTCCGGTCCACCACGTTGTCGCCCGCGGTGAGGACCATGGTGTTGAAGTCGGCGAGGAAACGATCGGTCGCCGCCTTCCACTCGACGGCGGTGAACGGCAGGCTCAGCGAACCCGGGTCGTGCTCCATGACCTGCCGCTCCAGGTTCTGGAGCCGTACGGCCGCCTGGCCCTTGATCAGCTTGTCGTAGGCGGCCCTGTCGGCGTCGGGCAGGTCGGTCGCGGCCTGTTCGGCGGTGGTCCGCCAGGAGCCCACGATCTGGGCGAACTCGGCCACCGTCGCGGGCGTCAGCCGCCCGTCGCTGAGCGCGCTGGCCAGCAGGGCGTCTTCCCTGGTGAGGAGCTCGCGGGCGCGGCTGAGGGCGAGCAGGGAGCGGACGTCCTTGGCGAGGTCCTTGTCGTCGAGCGTCGCCAGCGAGCCGTACAGGCCGTAGATGGGGTCGATGACGCCGTTGTACGCGCCCGACGTCTGACCCTGGTCGAACCGGCCCGCGTCGATGCTCCGGCGGATGTCCTTGAGCGACTCCAGCCGCGTGAACATCTCGGCGAGCTGCTCCTCGCCCTGGTCGTCGAGGGCCCAGCCCACCACCGTGGTGTCCGCCGACTCGCGGAAGGCGGCGTGCAGGCGGTCGGTCTCCTTCCGCTGGGTCTCGAGCTCTTTGCGGGTCTGGGGCGTCTTCTCGTTCAGCCTGACCATGGACAGCCTGCGCTCCCTCTGCAGGGCGAAGAGCAGGGGGTCGCTCGGGGCTGAGACGGAGGAGTCGAGCTGGGAGACCCACAGGAGGTTGACACCCTCACGGAGGGTGACCCACGCGGCGAAGACCCACAACGCTGCCAGGGAGAGCAGCATGGCGGTGATCTTGGTCCGCAGCCGCGTCTTGCGGAAGCGCATTGTATCCACCCTGTGAAAGTCACATGTTGTGTTCCGGTCACCTGGCGTACGGTGACGCGGGACATCATATCGATCAAGGAACCCTAGCGCAGGGCAAAGCACCTCTCAAGCAACCAGAATCACCGATGTCAGTGACTTGACCCAATTTGGTCAAATTTGCGATGAAATATGTCAAAATCGGTATTCTTGGTAAGTGAACGATCCTGTCTCCGCATATTTCGACATCCGCAATGAGCTCGCCGACCGGCTCCTCGAACAGTCTCATCAGCTGGCCGGGGTGCCCGAGCAGGACCGCGGTGCCGTCCTGGAGGCCGCGCTCGACGCCGTACCCGAGGTGGAGCGGCTGCTGCGCCCCTACGCCTCGCTGTTCGCCGACGGCAACAGCGCCGCCAGCCGCCTGGCCTTCAGCTGCCTGTCCGCCGCGGCCACGTTCCCGCACGCGCGACGGGAGCAGATCGCCGACCTCGGCGCCCTGAGCACGATCCTGTTCGGCGTCGACGACATCACCGACAACCTCGCGGGTGACTGGACCGACCGCGACATCGTGGTGCTGTTCGGTGACCTGGCCTCCGTCCTGTCCGGCGCGCCGCTCGCTGTGGACGCCGCCGCCGGCGCCGCTGCGGACGCCGGGACGCGGCCCGTGGACGAGGCCATGGCCGCCTGGCAATCCTGGTGCGCCCGCCTCCGTCGGTACGACGGCGCCGGCGCGTACCTGCCGATCCTGGCGGCACAGCTCGAACGCACCGGCGAGGCCATGGCCCGCGAGCGGGTCTGGGCGACGGGCGGCGAGCCGTGGCCGGCGTACGAGGAGTACCTGCCCCACGCCGCCGTCACGTTCCTCTACCACACCTGGTGGCTGGCGGCCCTGGCGATCTGCGGCCCGGCCCCCGCCGACGCCGCCGCCGTCTGGCGCTCCATCGAGCAGGTCACCGACCTCGGCGCGGCGTGCCTGCGGCTGGCCAACGACGTCAGGACCTTCCAGCGGGAGCGCCACGAGGGCAAGCCGAACGCGGTCCTGATCCTCGAGGGCGCCGGCACGAGCACCGAGGCGGCGGTCGAGCGGGTGACGGCGCACATCCGCCGGCTCAACGCGGAGTTCGCGGAGGCGATCGCCGGCCTGCCTGACGGTCTCGCGTGGGTCGCGGACGGGCAGTACAGGTGCGTGACCTTCAGCGGGGGCTGGTACATGGCCAGGGACACGCACGCCTACACCGTCCGGGACCTCGCCGCGGATGCCGACGCCCATCGCGGCTAGCCCACCTGGGCCCGCGCGCGCCGGATGAGGTGCGACGACGCGATCACCGCGGCGCGGGCCACGGCCCGGGGGACGTACAGGTCCTTGTCATGCCAGAGCGGCGGGTGGTCGCCGCCGGCGGTGCCGGTCAGGTGCGCCTGCCCGCGCTCCGCCGCGCGCAGGCGCCGCGGGTCCTCGGCGTCCCGGGTCAGCAGCAGGATCTGGATCGCGTACGCGCTCTCCTCGGCGGTGCCCTCCCAGCGGCCCCAGGAACCGTCCGGCCGCTGCGTGTCCAGCGCCCACTCGGCCGCCGCGCGCACCGCCTCCCGCGAGGCGTCGCCGCCGAACGCGTCGAGCGCCAGCGCGCAGCTCGCGGCGGCGTAGTACGGCGAGGCGTGCCACCGGTCCGTCCAGCTCCCGTCCGGCAGCTGGCGATCGCGGATCCAGGCGGCCAGCTCGGCGATGGCCTGCTCGTAGCGCGGCGCGGCGTCGGGCCTGCGGCGGACGTACTCGCCGAAGGCGTCCAGCACGTGGGCGTTGACGCTGACCGAGACCCCCTGCTCGCCGGGCCAGGTGGCGAAGTGGGTGCCGGTGCGGAACGCCCACAGGCTGTCCGGCTCGTACGGCGCGCCGAGCAGCGCCAGCGCGTACAGCGCCACGGACGTCGTGTCGCAGTCGGCGGGTAGTCCGGGCCCGGCGGGCGTTCCGGCGGGACCGATGGCAGCCCTGATGTCGGCCACCATCTCCGGCGGCACCTCGACGGCCACGCCCGCCCGCAGCAGCCAGCTCAGCACCCAGCCGCGCTCGAACACGGTGATGGGCAGCCCGACGGGCACCGGGCCGCCGAATAACCGGACCACCGCCTCCAGGTGCCCGCGGGCCGGCTCGTGCGCGTCGTGCTTCCCGTGCTCGCCCAGCCAGGCGGCGGTCGCCGCGGGCGAGGCGCCGACGCTGCCGATGGGCGTGGGACGGATGCCGGGCGCTCCGGCGGCGGCCTCGGCCGCGATCTCCAGGGCGTGCTGCAGCTTCTCCGGCACCTCCTTGCCGGACCGGACGCGCGACCTGACCAGGTGGAGGGCGTCGTAGCTCATGCTCTCGGGCAACGGCACCGGCGAGCGGCCCGGCAGCCCCTCGACATGCTTGTTGATGCGGTCGACCAGGGAGGGGACGATGTGCTCGATCGCCGGCATGTCGGGAAGGTCCAGCGGGCCGCTCAGCCAGGCGGACAGGATCCGCAGCCCCCGGTCGGCCGCGGCCGACAGGCTCTCGCCGCAGCCGTCCAGGTCCCCGCGCGTCAGCGCGGCGAGCAGGCCCTCGGTGGCGCTCAGGGTCGGCACCACGCCGTACCCGTCGGGCGCGCCCCAGGAGCCGTCCTGCCGCTGGGTGCGGATCAGGTAGTCGACGCGTTCCCGGTGGCCGGTCAGCCAGGGGGCGAGCGAGACCAGCCGCCCGGTCTCGTAGACCGAGGGCGAGACCTGCCCCCATGGGCGGAGCATGAGGCTCGTGACCAGCTCGTCCGCTTCCGCGGTGATGTCCATCGCTTCGCCGATGCTCATGCCGCACGGTTCCGTTCGATCGGCCGCAGGTGGAGGAAGAGCTTCTGCTTGGGCCGCAGGGTCGCCCCGCCCGGGACGGGCCGCAGCTTCTGCGGGTTGGCCACGACCGTCCGGTACTTGCTCATCAGGTTGGCGATCACCAGGGACGCCTCGACGTAGAACAGGTGCTGGCCGAGGCAGACGTGCGGACCCAGGCCGAACGGGATGAACGCGTAGCGGTGCCGGCGCCCGTTCTTCTCGTCGGCCCAGCGCTCGGGGTCGTACTCCAGCGGCCGCGGCCAGAACTCCTCCAGCCGGTGCGTGGTGTACGGGCTGATCAGGATCTGCGAGCCGGCCTCGATCCGGACGCCGCCGATCTCCGTGTCCGCCACGGTCTGGCGCGGGACGACCCAGGCGTTCGGGTAGACCCGCAGCAGCTCCTGCAGCACCATGCGCAGGTAGGGCATCTCGGCGACGTGCGACGGCCGCACCGGGCCGCCGCCCACCACGCGGTCGACCTCCTCCTGCAGCCGGGCGTTGACCTGCGGGTGGTCGTGCAGCACCTGCCACAGCCAGATCAGCGACATCGCCGTCGTCTCCGAGGCCGCGCCGTAGATGTTGACCAGGTCGTCGCGCACCTGGTGCAGATCGGCCCTGCCCTCCTTCTCCAGCCTGGCCGTGAGCAGCGCCGAGACGACCTCCTTCCCGTTGTTGTTCTCGCGCTGCGCCTGCTGGATGAGCGGGTAGACGATCTCGTCGATCTTCTTCGCCGACCGCAGGAAGGCGCGGTCGCCCGGCACCCGGATCGAGTACGGCGCGAAGGGGAAGAGCATCCGGAAGCCGATCGAGGTGGCGCAGGTGGCGAACTCGGGCGCCAGCTCCTCGGCGGTCTCACGGGTGATCCGGCCGCCGAACAGGACCTTGATGACGGCCTGGTTGACGATGGAGGTCATCTGGTGCTCCACGTCGATCGGCCGGCCCGTTCGGGCGAAGTCGTCGAGCTCGCCGATGCGCTCGGCGATGATGTCGGCCATGTCCTCGGCCAGCGAGGCCGTGTAGCGCGCGGTGAAGAGCGGCTGCAGGATCTTTCTCGCCGACGCCCAGGCCTCGCCCTCGCCGAGGATGCTCTGACCGATCAGGCGCTGCAACGGCCGCCAGAACACGCCCTCGCGGACGAAGTTGGTCCAGTCCGTCTTGAGCACCTGCTGGACGTGGTCAGGGTGCGAGACGAGATAGGGACGGAAGGGCCCGAGATGGAGCCGGACGACCTGGCCGGAGGCGTCGGTGCCCATCCTGGCCAGCTCGGTGACCGGGTCGCTCACGAGCCGGGGTATGGCCTGGAACGTCGGGACGATGTGAGGGCTGGTCGTCAAGGCTCCCTTGACGTGCGGCATGGCGGCGATCCCCGATCCGGATGCGTGGCGCATCTCAGAGTTGACGGCGTGGACATCGGTGATGTCCTGCGTGGCGGCTGGGTAGGGGTGGAGGTACGGCTGAACCCGGGAAGGCCCGCGCTACCGTTCTAGACGGCTCGGTCCTCTGGGAGACGTGCGGCCGGCGGGGCATGGGGTGCAAGCGGGACGGATGCGCCGAGATGAGCCACACTTGCCACAAGTGATCCCTTCATCGCGCAGGGTGCACGTCTCACATCACGGACATTCCCTGACAAAAGTCAACCGATGGGTGGAGTATCACATGCTTGTGCATGTAGATTCAAGATCGTACCGGGGTAGGAGCACCATTGAATCTGAGCCATCCGCACAGCAGCGGCACGATCGTCCGCTGCCGGCGGCTGCTTGAACCCGCCCTGCGCGAGGTCGTCTCGGGGCTGCATCCGTGGGGCGCCAGGATGGTGGCGTTCGCGATGGGCTGGGCGGGCCTCGACGGCAGAGAGCAGGACGCTGACGGCGGCAAGGGCCTGCGGCCCGCCATCACCATGCTCAGCGCCGAGGCCGTCGGCGGCACCGCCGAGGACGCGCTGCCCGCGGCCGTGGCGGTGGAGCTGGTGCACGCCTTCTCGCTGGCGCACGACGACATCATCGACCGCGACGAGCTGCGCAGGCACCGCGCCACCCTCTGGAAGGCGTACGGCGTCGGCCCCGCGCTGCTCACCGGTGACGCGCTGCTGGCCCTGGCCGTCAGCCGGCTCGCCGCGCGGCCCGAGGCGATGCCGTACCTGTCGGCGGCCCTGATCGAGCTCGTCCAGGGCCAGACCGCCGACATGGCCTTCGAGAACCGCCCCTGGAGCGGCCCCGACGTGGTCACGATCGAGGAGTACGCCGAGATGGCCGCGGGCAAGACCGGCGGCCTGCTCGGGGCGGCCGCGGCCACCGGCGTGGCCCTGGGCGGGGCGCCGGAGCTGGCCGACCGCATGTGGACGATGGGGCGCGACCTCGGGGTGGCGTTCCAGATCGTGGACGACGTGCTCGGCATCTGGGGCGACCCCCGCCTGACCGGCAAGCCCGTCCACAACGACCTGCGGCGCGACAAGAAGACCCTGCCCGTGCTCGCCGCCCTCGCCTCCGGCGGCCCGGCCGCCCGCGAGCTGGCCGCCGTCCTGGCGACAGGGGCGGCGGACGAGGAGTCCGTACGGCGCGCCGCCCACCTCGTGGAGGAGGCGGGAGGCCGCGAGAAGGCCCGGGCGCTGGCGGACCGGTACCTGGACTCGGCGCTCGGCGTGCTCGACGAGTGCCTGCCGGAAGCCACCGAGCTGCGCGACGTGTGCCACTCCCTGGTCGACCGGGTCAGCTGACCGCTGCTCGCCGCCCGTCATCAGGCGGGCCGTGCCCCGATCGCGGACATCAGCAGGGGATAGGCCCGGTGCAGCTCCCGCTGCCACGACGTGTGGTTGTGCCCGCCCTGGTGGAAATGGGTGCGTACCGGGAGGCCCAGCTCCTCAAGCCGCCCGGCGAACGCCCTGGCCGCCCGGTTCGCCAGATCCTCCACCAGGTCGCCCTCCCCGGCGGACACGTACAGCCGGACCCCCTTCAGCTCGCCCGCCAGGTCGTAGGGGTTGTGCGCGCGCCAGACCTCGCGCTGCTCCTCCGGATCTCCCCAGATGCGTTTCCAGTCGGTGCCGAAGCAGCCGATCGCGGTGCCCGCCATCACGGCCTGCGGCACGCCGGGGCCCAGGATGTGCAGGGCGCCGCTGAACGAGGCCGCCGCCTCGAAACGGCCCTTGGCCGCGTACAGCATGGCGCCCTGCCCGCCCATCGAGTACCCCGCGACGGCCTGCCGCGGGCCCGCCCGGTAGCGGGCTTCGAGCAGCGGCAGCAACTCCTTCAGGTGGTAGCTCTCCCAGCGCGGCGGGCCGCCCTCGCCGCCGTTCCACCAGTCGGAGTAGCTGCCGCATCTGCCGCCGTCCGGCATCACGACGAGCACGCCGGTCCCGCGGGTGAGCGCCTCGACGTCGGTTCGCGCCGTCCACGAGGTGTGGTCGTCGAGCCCGCCGTGCAGCAGCCACAACACCGGCCAGTCAGTACGGGACTCCCAGCCACGGGGGAGCAGCAGGCGCACCTTCGTGGTGGCGTCGAGCGCCCGCGACCTGATCGTCAGCTCCAGCCTGCGCTCGTCCAACCGGCGTTCGCTCACGATTTCGGTCCGGGTCGGGGCCGGTTCGGGAGGGGCCGGATCGTTCGTACCGGGTCGCAGCACCGCCACGGCCGTCAGGCACAGACCTGCGGCGACCGCCACGCCGACCAGGCATCCTCGTAACCGGGGCCGCATCGCGATCTCCTTGTTGGATGTGCGGATAATAGCGAGATGAGATCCATAGGCACTACGGACCTGTCCGTATTTCCGATATCGCTCGGCACCAACGTCTTCGGCTGGACCGCCGACAAGGAGACCTCGTTCGCGATCCTCGACGCCTACGTCGACGGCGGCGGCAACTTCCTCGACACCGCGGACGTCTACCCGCACTGGGTCACCGGGGAGTCCACCTCCGAGATGATCATCGGCGAGTGGCTGGCCTCGCGCCGCAACCGCGACTCGATCGTGCTGGCCACCAAGGTCGGCATGCTCGAAGGGCTCGAAGGGCTCGCGCCGGCGACGATCAGGACGGCGGTCGAGGACTCGCTGCGGCGGCTGCGTACGGACTACCTCGACCTGTACTGGGCGCACGTCGACGACCACGACACGCCACTGGTGGAGTCGCTGGCCGCGTTCGACGCGCTGATCCAGGAGGGCAAGGTCCGCCACATCGGGGCCTCCAACTACTCCGCGGGGCGGCTGGCCGAGGCGCTCAAGATTTCCGACGCGGAGGGGCTGGCCAGGTACGTCGCGCTGCAGCAGCCGTACAACCTGGTCGAGCGGGGCTACGAGGGCGACCTGCGGGAGGTCGTGGCCGGGGAGGGGCTGTCCAGCGTGCCGTACTTCGGGCTGGCGCGCGGGTTCCTGACCGGCAAGTACGCGCCCGGCGTGGCCGTGGACAGCCCGCGGGCCGGGAGGGCGGCCGAGTACCTGGACACCGCGCACGGGCCCAGGACGGTGGAGGCGCTGACCATGCTGGCGAGGGAGCGGGGGGTCGCGCCGGCCTCGGTGGCGCTGGCCTGGGTGGCCGCCCAGCCGACGATCACGGCGCCGATCGCCAGCGGGCGGAACCTGGAGCAGTTGGGGGCGCTGATGGAGGCGGCGGCGCTGACGCTGAGCGCCGAGGAGCTCACCATCCTCGACGAGGCCTCCCGCCCCTGACGCTGTGCGGGCCCCTGACCTTTGCCTGCCTCGCTGCGCCCCTGGCCGCCGGTCGCGGTGGCAAGGGGCGCAGCGGCATGTCCTGAGGCCTTGAGGCCCTGAGGTCGGGCCGTCGTCAGGCCGTCGTCAGGCCTTGCTGCGCGACCCACTCGGCGACGCTGCCCGCCTCGGCCTCGACGGCCTGCGTCCAGTGCGGGTCGGCGGCGATCGCGTCCTGGACGGAGGCGTGCGAGGCGAACACGGCGGTCAGCCCCGTGATCTTGAAGATGCGCGAGATGCGGTCCGTGGTCATCACCAGCGCGAGCGAGCCGTCCTGCGTGCGCAGCCGCTTGAGGCCGCCGACGAGCACGCCCAGCCCGGTCGAGTCGAGGAACTGCACGGCGCTCAGATCGGCGATGACGTGCACGGTGCCCTTGGCCGCGAGGTCGATGATCTGCTCGCGCAGCTTGGGGGCGGTGAACACGTCGACCTCGCCGGCGACCTTGAGCACGGCGCAGCCGCCGACCGGTCCGGCCACCTCAATGACGATGTCCTGCATCTCGCGCCTCACCATCGCTCGTGTCATCGACTACATTGACGGGGAACTCTGTGCATTTACAGTACTGCGGTGGGCGCGCGTCCGTCAATGGGTGGCTGTCGGTGTCATCGTGGAGCATGACAGTCGGATGGGAGGGGTGAGGAGATGCGGGTCGAGGAGGCCATCGGGCGGCAGATCGCCCGGCTGCGCGCCGAGCGCCGGATGTCGCTGACCGAGCTGGGCGAGGCGCTGGGGCGCTACCTGGACAGGCCGTGGAGCCGGCAGGCCGTCCACCAGGCCGAGCGCGGCCAGCGGTCCTTCACGGCGGCGGAGCTGACCGCGCTCGCGCTGGCCCTCGACACGTCCGTCCCCGTGCTGTTCCGCGTCGAGCACGAACGGATCGAGCTGCCCGGCGGGGTCGTCTCGCCCGAGGACTACCGGGGGATCCTGCTGAGCAGGGAGCCGGACATGCCGCTCGACGGGGTGGAGGAGCTGATCGTGGCCCTGCACGACATCGGCGAGGTCCTCGCCCGCCCGGCCCTGGCCCGCCTGGCCCGCATCGGCCGCGTAGCCGACCAGGTCGCCGGCCCCGACCAGTAACCCCGCCCCGGCTTGCGTATCGCGGGGCGGGGGCGGGGCGGGTCAGTGGTGGTTTGCCGATGAGACGTCGAGGTCGCGGGGGGTGAGCCACCACACCGCCAGCGTGCCCGCCGCCAGCAGTACGGCCGCGGCCCCGCTGGTCAGCACGAGGGAGTCGGTGAATGCCGCCGTGGCCTGCGAGGCGAGATGCCCGCCCGCCGCACCCAGGTCCCTGGCGACGTCGAGCGCTCCGCCCAGCGACTCCCGCGCGACCTCGGCGCCGGGCCCCGTGTACGCCACCTCGCCCCGGTACGCGGCGGCCGCGACGCTGCCCAGGACGGCCACGCCGAGCGCCCCGCCCAGCTCGTAGCTGGTCTCCTCGATGGCGGCCGCGCTGCCCGACTTCGCCGGCGGCGAGCCCGACATGATGGTGGCCGAGGCGATGGCGAGCGAGCCGTTCCCGACACCGATCAGCGTCAGGGCGACCGCCACGGGCCAGTAACCCAGCGGGGCGGGCGCCACGACCAGCAGCAGGAACGCCAGCCCGGTCAGGGCCAGCCCGCCGGCCAGCACCGTACGGGCTCCGATCCGCGCCGCCAGCGAGGGCGCCAGTGGCGAGGCGATGACGGCGGCCAGCGCGGCGGGCAGCAGCCTCAGGCCCGTCTCCAGCGGCCCGTACCCCTGGACGAGCTGCATCCACTGCGCGAGCAGCAGCAGCACCGATGCCATCGCGATCGACGTGATCAGCGCCGTCACCACCCCGGCCGAGAACGGCGCGCTGCGGAACAGCCTGAGCTCCAGCAGGGGGTCCTCCCTGCGCAGGCACCGCACCGCGAACCAGCCCAGTGCCACCACCGCCACCACGGCCGCCACCAGGGCTCCGGGGGAGGTGAGGCCGTACTTGCCGAAGTTCTTGATCGCGTAGACCAGGGCCACCATGCCGGCCATGGACAGCACCGTGGCCACCGCGTCCCAGCGGCCGGGCGCCCGGTTCCTGGACTCGGGCAGCAGGAACAGGCCGAAGCCGATCGCGAGGGCCATGACGGGCACGTTCACCAGGAACGCGGCGTGCCAGCTGAAGTGCTCCAGCAGCACGCCGCCCACGACGGGCCCCAGCGCGGCGCCGACGGCGGCCATCGCCGACCACACGCCGAGGGCCTTCGCGCGCTCGGCGGGGTCGGTGAACAGGTTCCGGATCATGGACAGCGTGGACGGCATGATCATGGCGCCGCCGACGCCGAGCAGCGCCCGTACCGCGATCACCTCCAGCGGGCTGCCGGCCGCCAGCACGGCCAGCGAGGCCAGCCCGAACACCGCGAACCCGGTCATCAGCATCCGCTTGCGACCCCACCGGTCGCCCAGCGCGCTCACGGTGACCAGCAGCCCGGACAGGACCAGCGCGTACGCGTCCACCATCCACAGCAGCTCGGTCGACTCCGGCCGCAGGTCCTCGGAGATGGCGGGCAGGGCGACGTTCAGCACGGTCATGTCCATGACCACGAGCAGCACGCTGGCCGACAGCACCGCCAGGCCCGCCCACCGCCTCCTCGACGAGACGGGCGGAGTGGTGACCGTCATGGTTCCTCCCTCTGAGGTGCGGCGCCGTGCAGGAACGTGCTGATCAGCAGCCGCGTCACGTCCCGCCGGGCCACGTCGCCGTTGCGCAGGCTCTCCCGTACGGTCACCAGCAGCCCGTACACCAGGTTGCCGATCCAGCGGGCGGGCAGGTCGGCGCGGAGCAGGCCCGCGCGCTGGGCGGCGGCGTAGAACACGACCTCGCGCTCCTCCAGCTCGCGAGTGCGCCGTGCCAGCTCCGGATGGGTCACCAGGCGTTCGTCGGTCAGGCCGAACCCGTACTCGTCGGCCACGTCGATCACGCCCTCCAGCAGCGCGTGCATGGCCCGTTCCAGCTCCTCGGGGTCGCCGGACGCGGTCGCCGCCGCCAGGCCGCTGGACGCCTGAAGGTGCTCCCACTGGTCGTAGGCGCGGTGGGCGAGGGCCAGCATCAGCTCGTCGCGGTTGCTGAAGTGGCGGTGCAGGGTGGCCCTGCTGATCCCCACGGCCTCGGCGAGCTGCGCCATGGAGGCGGCGGGGCTCTCGTTGAGGTGATGGATGGCGGCCTTCATGATCTGGTCGCGGGTCGCTGCCATGTAGACACCTGCGTATCGTTTGAGACGTTTATGTCTCATACGATACTCGAAAGACTCACTGTTTCGCTCGCAGGGGTAGACCGAGCACGGCTCGGCAGACGCCTCTCGCCCTCCCGTGATGGCGATGGAGTCGCAGGTGGGGCTATGGTTCGGAGCTGTGGTGATCGGTGACGCGCGCACGCGCATCCTGGACGCGGCCGAGGAGCTCTTCGCGGGCGGCGGCTACGAGGGCACTCCGACCGCGGTCATCGCCAAGCTGGCCAAGGTGCCCAAGGAGCTGATCTCCCAGTACTTCCCGCGCAAGATCGACGTACTGGTCGCCCTCGTGACCGAGCGCACGCACGTCGAGGAGGACGACCAGGTCGACGCGGTGCCGGGCGACCCGGCGGGCACGCTGGCCCGGCTGTCGCGCGTCCTGCCGCTGCGCGCCTCGCCGGCGATGCGGCGCATCCTGTTCCGCGAGGCCGACACGCACGGCTCGGTCAAGGAACGCCTCGGGCGCCTCAACGGCGAGCTGGCCAGGCGCGCCAGGTTCGCGCTCGGGCTGGCCCTGCCCGGTGCGCGCGGGGACGCGGCCCGGCTGGAGGTGGCTGCGGCCACGTTCGCCGCCATCCTGATCTACCAGGAGAACCTCTGCCAGCTAACGGGCCACCAGATCGACCCCGACGCCGTCGCGGAACTCATCGCCCACTCGCTCGTCTAGCAGCTCGTCCAGCGCCGTACGCAGGTGCTCCAGCAGGCCCCACACGTCGTCCACCCGCTCGGGGCAGGCCACGATGCCGAAGTCGAGCATGCCGTCGTAGGAGAAGCAGGTGATGTTCAGGCCGCCGCTCATGTCGGTCAGCACGGACAGCGGGTAGTACGACAGCACCCGCCCGCCGCACATGTACAGCGGGAACTGCGGGCCCGGCACGTTGCTGACGATGAGGTTGATCGGCGGGCACGCCATCCCCGCCAGCCGGAAGATCGCCGGGGTGGCGAGGCTCGTGACCGGGGCCGGCAGGATCGAGCACAGCTCGCCCAGCCACGTCGCCGGCGCGAGCGCGAAGCGCCGCTTGGCCCTGCCCATGGCGGTGACGACCGCCTGGAGGCGCTCCCTGGGGTCGGGCAGGTTCGTCGGCATGGGCGCGACCATGGCCGAGATCTGGTTGCCGACCAGGTCCTTGGCCTTCGCCCTGCGTACCGCCACGGGCACGCCCACGACCAGCGGCGCCTCCGGCAGCGCGTCCCGCTCGCGCAGCCACGAGCGCAGGGCCGAGGTGCACAGGGTCATGACGACGTCGTTCACGCTCATGCCGTTGGCCTTGGCGACGTTCTTGACGTCCTTGAGCGAGAGCGAGCCGAACGAGAGGTGGCGGCGGGCGCTGATGGGGCCGTTGAGCGGCGTGCGGGGGACCGCCAGGGCGGGCAGCCCGGGGCGGTGGTGCCGGTCGCGGGTCACCACCCGCGCGGCCCTGGCGACCAGCTTCGCGCCGGGCAGGGCTCCGACGATCGGGATGGCGTCCAGGTCTCCCGCGGCTCTGACCACCGACCGCACGGCGCGCACGGGGTGGGTGGCGGTGCGGAACGCGGCGCCGGCCAGCATCTCCATCAGGCCGGGAGCGTCATCCGGGGCAGAGGGGGCGGGGTCGGGAGGGAGCTCGCACGGAGTGTCCTGCAGGTCGAGCAGCGTGGCGAGGGTTTCCGCGCCCGAGACGCCGTCGATCGCGGCGTGGTGCACCTTCGTGTAGACGGCCACCTTCCCCTCACCCAGCCCGTTGATCAGATGCATCTCCCACAGCGGATGCGCCCGGTCCAGCCGGCGGGCGTGGATCCGCGCGACGGCGTCGGCGAGCTGCCAGTGGTCCCCCGGCTCGGGGAGGGTCAGCTCGAAGAGGTGGTTGTCGAGGTCGAACTCGGGATCGGCGGCCCAGTAGGGGTGGTCCAGGCCGAGCGGCACCTCGGCCAGGCGCAGGCTGAGCGCGGGGGAGAGGTGGACGCGCTCGCGGAGCAGCTTCGCCAGAGCGCTCCTGGTGACCGCTCCGTCCGCCGAGTCGAGGATCGCCAGCCCGGCCACGTGCGCGGCGGTCGTGGGCGTTTCGACGTGCAGGAACTGGGCGTCGAGTGCGGTCAGCTGGCGCATCGGCTCTCCTTTTCCCGGGTGTCGGCAGCATCACATCAGGGGATTTCCGAAAGGTTTCTGCGCGAGTCTTTCAGATGAATTCCGGTGCGCCGTACGAGTGATTATGGGAATCGCCAGCTCAGCCCCGATCGGTGACAATTTCCTATCCGTTGACGACGTGAACGGGATGTCGCACGACGGCGTCGAAGTGGTATCCGAACGGATGGCGTGGCGTGGTGAGGGGTTGCGTGGCGCCGGTCTCGTCCGTGGCCCGCGCCATGAGCAGGCGCGTGCCCGTACGCCCGGGGGCCCAGGCGATGTGCCAGGGCAGCCAGGCCTTGACCAGGTGCCGGCCGTGATGCTCCGCTGGGCGCCAGCTCAGCCCGCCGTCGAAGCTGACCTCCACCCTGACGATCCCGCCCCGCCCCGACCAGGATCGCCCGCGCAGGATGTGCGGGCCGGCGACGGGCACGCGCGCGTTCCAGGGAACCTCGAACGCGCTCTTCACCGGCTGCGTCGTGACGTCCGGGTAAAAGACCGTGTTCCACGGCGTGTACAGCGGCTCGGTCGAGACCTCCAGGTCGCCGAGCCATTTGATCGACGCTATTCCCACCCATCCCGGCACCACCAGCCGTGCCGGAAATCCATGGTCGGGCGGCAGCGGGACGCCGTTCATCTCATAGGCGACGAGCACGTCGTCCATGGCCTTGCCGATGGGCAGCGGCCTGCGGACGTGGCCATGGTCCTCGAACGGGGCGTCGAGCCCGGTGGGCAGCACGTCCACCGCCTCGGGCCGCACCCCGGCCTGGCTCAGCAGGTACTTGAGCGGCACCCCGCGCCACCGCGCCACCCCGATCGCACCCAGTCCCCACTGCGTGCCGGGGGTGCCGTCGTGCTGCTGGGTCCGGTAGAAGCGCCGCCCGTTGCCGGCGCACTCGATCGCCACGTCGTACGTGCGCGAGGGCATGGCGCGCAGTTCCTCGTAGCCGAACTCGCGCGGACATCGCACGCCCTCCCCGTGGACGGCCAGCCGCCAGGTGGTGACGTCGACGAGCGGCGTGAAGGTGTGGTTGCGGACGAAGAACCGGTCGTTCGGGGTGTGGTAGCCGAGCCCCGCCATGGACTCCCAGCGCATCTCGGCACTGTTGCCGTGGACCCTGAACAGGTGGTCGGGCAGCGGCTTCACGATCGCCGCGGTGGCCTGCCTCATGGAGCATCACCTCGTAGTACCTATTTCCTACCAGGAAACCATTTAATCTCCCCGCGCTGTCCTCCGCGCGCCCGTCATTGCCAAAACGTGTCCTCGACCCTGCGGGAACGTTCCATTCGTGCCGCTCACAGACCTCTACCCGAGGTCAGGCCACCGCAACGCCTCGCGTCGCCGCCCTGCGCGATCCGCCACGATTGAGGCAATTTATCCGCATATATGGCGTTAAGTCCGTATCTGCGAGCAGGGGGTCACGGAGACCGTCGAAAGGGGATCGCTCATGGGAGCCGTAACCCGCCTTCTCGCGGGCGCCGCACTCGCCATCACCCCCGCCACTCCGGCCACCGCCGCCCACCACTCCCCGACCTGCCACTACGTCAACCAGACGGACGACCCGGCCCCCATCAGGGAAGGCCCGGGCAAGAAGCACCGCAAGACGGCCGAACTCCCCCCGTCCGACGACCCGATCAAGGCCACCTGCGCCGCCAGAGGCCGCGGCCCCGACCACTGGGTACGCATCAAGACCGGCGACCAGAAGGGCAACTGGGTCTGGCGCGACCGCCTCCAGGTCTGGACGGGGGAGTGATCAGCGCCCCAGGAAGGCCAGCAGCCGCTCCAGCGGCCACGTGTTGATGACGTCGTCCGTGGTCAGCCAGGCCCGCTGCGCGATCCCCACCCCGAACCGCTGATTGGCCAGGTGCGGGATCGCGTGCGAGTCACTGTCGATCGAGAACTTCACCCCGTGGTGCCTGGCCAGCCGCACCAGGTCGGACGGCAGGTCGGAGCGGTCGGGGAAGGAGTCGATCTCCATGGCGGTGCCGGTGCGGGCCGCGGCGCGGAAGACGGCGTCCCAGTCGGCGTCCACGGGCTCGCGCTTGCCGATCTTGCGGGTGGTCGGGTGGCCGATGATGTCGACGTACGGGTTCTCGCAGGCGGCGATGAAGCGGCGGGTCATCTCGTCGCGCGACATGCGGAAGTGCGAGTGCACCGAGGCCACGCACACGTCGAACTCCCGCAGCACCTCCCCGGGCCAGTCGACCGAGCCGTCGGGGGCGATGTTGAGCTCGGTGCCGTGCAGCAGCCGCATGCCGGGATAGCTCGCCTGCAGCGCGGCCACCCGGCCCCGCTGTTCGAGCGCCTTGTCCAGGGTCATGCGCTGCATCGCCAGGTCGGGCGCGTGGTCGGTGACCGCGTAGTACGCGTAGCCGCGGGCGTGGCCGGCCGCCACCATGTCCTCCAGCGAGGCGATGCCGTCGGTCAGGTCGGTGTGGGTGTGCAGGTCGCCCTTGAGGTCGGCCAGCTCGACCAGGACGGGCAGCTCGCCGGCGAGCGCCGCCTTGACCTCCCCGCCGTCCTCGCGCATCGGCGGCGGCACGTACTGCATGCCGAGCGCGTCGTAGATGTCCTCCTCGGACTCGGCGGCGATCACCCGCTCGCCCTCGAACAAGCCGTACTCCGACAGCTTCCAGCCCTTCTTCACCGCCATCTCCCTGATGGCGACGTTGTGCTCCTTGGAGCCGGTGAAGTACTGCATGGCCGCGCCCCACGAGCCGGCCGGCACCACGCGCAGGTCCACCTGGATGCCGGACGTGGTGCGGATCGAGGTCTTCTTGTCGCCGGCGGCGATGACGTCGGCGACGTACGGCTGGGCGCGGAAGTCCTCCATGATGGACTCGGGCGCCACCGCGAGGATGTCGATGTCGCCGATCGTGTCGCGCATCCGGCGCAGCGACCCCGCGTACGCGATGCGCTCGGCCTTCAGCGAGGCCATCACCTGCTCGGCCAGCGACATCGCGACGCCGATGTGCACCCGGCGGCCCGACTGCTCCAGCTGCTCGATGCCCTTGAGCAGGTTGGCCAGGGTCTTGGGGCCGAGGCCCTTGACGCCGTCGAGGCGGCCGGAGCTGATAGCCTCGCTCAGCGCCGTGGTGGAGTCGATCCCGAAGTCCTCGAACAACATGATCGCCGTCTTCGGCCCCAGGGACGGCACCCTGGTCAGCCGCCGCACCCCGTCGGGCACGCGGCCCCGCAGGTCGTCGAGCTGCCGGAAGCTCCCGCGCTGCAGGAACTCCTCCATCTTCTTGGCGATGGCCTCGCCCACCCCGGGCACGGAGCGCACGTCGACGACCGAGATGTCCTCGGGGTACCCGGCGATCGCCTTGGCCGCCTTCTGGTAGCTCCGCACCCGGAAGGCGTCGCCGCCGCAGAGCGCGAACAGCTCCGCGTATTCCTGCAGCGCCGCCGCCGCTTCCTCGTTTGCCCGCATGCCCCATACCTTAGGGGTCCGGTACGACAGTCCCGGCCCCTCCGGCCCGCCGGCTAGAAGCGCACCTCGCGAGGGCGGTACGGCGCCTCCAGGAACGCGATCTCCTCCTCCGACAGTGTCACGGACACGGCCGCCACGGCGTCGTCCACGTGCCGCTCCTTCGTGGCCCCCACGATCGGCGCGGTGATCTCGCTCCGGTGCAGCACCCACGCCAGCGCCACCTGCGCCGCGGGCAGCCCGCGCTCCGCGGCCACCCGCGCCACCCGGTCGATGATCAGCTTGTCGTTCTCCGGGTCGTACAGGTAGTCGATCCGCTCGTCCGAGCCCGTCCTGGCCGTCGTGGTGGCGGAGCCGGCCCTGGCCAGCACGCCGCGCGCCAGCGGGCTCCACGGGATCACGCCCACGCCCTGGTCGGCGCAGAGCGGCAACATCTCGCGCTCCTCCTCGCGGTAGAGGAGGTTGTAGTGGTTCTGCATGGAGACGAACCTCGTCCACCCGTTGACCTCGGCCGCGTGCTGCGCCTTGGCGAACTGCCACGCCCACATGCTCGACGCCCCGAGGTAGCGGACCTTGCCCGCCCTGACCACGTCGTGCAGCGCCTCCATGGTCTCCTCGATCGGCGTCTCGTCGTCCCAGCGGTGGATCTGGTAGAGATCCACGTAGTCGGTGCCGAGCCGGGTGAGCGAGGCGTCGATGGCGTCGAGGATGTGCTTGCGCGACAGGCCGCGGTCGTTGCGCCCCCTGCCCATCGGGAAGTACACCTTCGTGGCCAGCACGTAGTCCTCGCGCCTGGGGAAGGCCGCGCGCAGCACCTCGCCGGTCACGACCTCGCTGGCGCCGTTGCTGTAGACGTCGGCGGTGTCGAAGAACGTCACTCCCGCGTCGGCGGCCCTGCGGACGAGGGGTTCCGCCTCCTCCCGCGCCAGCGCCCACTGCTGCCTGGCGGGGTCGCCGTAGCTCATCATGCCCAGGCACAGCCGGGAGACCTTCAAACCTGAGTTACCCAGTCGCGTGTACTCCATGACGCTCACCATATGACCAGATTTGTCGCCGTTACTCAGCGGGTGGATGGGAAGTCAGGTCTGTCCAAAAGCGGAAATGACCTTTACACGGGCGACGCCGATCGGGTCGATTAGAGGAACGTTGCAAAACGGTGGGCGCCCTGGCGACGTGCCTGATCCGGCAGACCCGAACGCATACCGGGGGTGAGGTGGAAGACACACACGGTGGATTCGTGTCTCGGGCGCGCGCCAGGCTCACCGATCTGCGTGCCAGGCGAAAGGGCCCGCGTGCCCGGCTCAAGGGGCTCTCCTCCCCCTACTGGGTGGGCGGCCTCGGCCTGGCGGCGGGCATCGCCGGGCTGTCGGTGCCGATCCTGTCCGGGCTGGCGAGGTCGGGGATGGCGGCCGAGGGCGCCGTGACGCTGCTCGTGCTGGTGGCCCTGCACGTCAAGTTCATCACCGAGACCCCGGTACGCCGTGCGGGCGCGTGGTGGATCGTGGCCGTGCAGGCGTGGCTGACGTACCTGCCGCTGACCGTGTTCGGCGCGGCGTGGACCCCGGTCTGCGGCCTGCTGGCGGGCGCGCTGCTGGTGATGGCGGGCCGGATCCGCTCGACCGTGCTGGTGCTGCTGGCCCTGGCGTGCGGGCCGGTGGTGCTGGCGGCTCCCGACCGATCCATGATCGACCCGCTGTGGGCGCTGGCCGCCCCGCTGGCCGGCCTGGCCGAGTACGCGGTGATCACGCTGGCCAGGCGGGCCAAGCGGCTCGGCGAGGCACGTACGGACGTCATGCGCAGAGCCGTCGCCCTGGAGCGCCGCCGCTTCACCCGCGACCTGCACGACCTCGTCGGCCACCGGCTGACGGTGCTGGTGCTGAAGGTGCAGCTGCTGGAGCGGCTGGTCGCCGAGCAGGACGATAAGGCGCGGGACGAGGTGAGCGAGACGCTGGAGCTGCTGCGCAGCCTCTCGACCGACGTCAGGGCCGTGGCGCACGGCCTGCGCAGCTCCTCGCTGGCCGCCGAGCTGGGCTCGGCCCGCTCGCTGCTGGAGTCGGCGCGGGTGCGCTGCCAGATCAGGGTGTCCTGCCGCGACCTGCCCGGCGACGTGGAGGAGGCGCTCACGCACGCCCTGCGGGAGGGCGTCACGAACGTGCTGCGCCACGCGGAGGCCCGCCAGTGCTCGGTGCACCTCCTGGAACGTGACCACATGGTCCGCCTGACGATCAGGAACGACGGGGTACGCCCGCCGCGCCGCCCCGGCGACGCCGGCCAGGGCCTGCTGAACCTGGCCGAGCGCGTCTCCGGCCTCGGCGGCTGGCTGGAGGCCACCTCCTCCAGGACCGGCCAATTCACCTTCAGCGTGTACGTCCCACGAAAGAAATAATCGTCCCCCCGATCAATGGTGCGTATTTCACAAAGGCCATTTAAATAGGCATGTATTCGTGCTGAAAAATGTGACTAGCCGGGCGGCTCCAACGGCGAGAGGCTACTGAGCACACCGCCCCGGAGGTCCCGCCCAGATGGACAAGTACGAGCTCTATTGCCTGGTCGATCCGTGTTTCTACGACACCCTCGAGCACAGCACGGCAGCAGACGCCGACTTTCCCATTCTGCGCAGGCCACTGCCCGCCGGCTGGTCCTCGGCGGTCACCGACACCTGGTGCTATTACGCCCCGGACCACGAGCCGCCGCTGCCTTCGCAGGGCTGGAAGATTCACGTGTCCGCCCGCGTCGAGGACGCGGAAAAGGCCATTGAAGCGGTTTGGGACTACTGTTTGCCGCGCGGTATCGCGTTCAAGTTCCTGCGTGGCCTGCCCGTGCTCGTCATGGTGAACTCCAAGGCCGCCTCCCGGGCCTCCAGCGGCAAGCTCGTCACGATCTACCCGCGCGACGAGGCGCAGCTCGAACTGGTGCTCAAGGAGCTCGACGAGCTGCTGCGCGACGTGCGCGGCCCGTACATCCTCAGCGATCTGCGCTACAACGACGGCCCGCTGTTCGTCAGGTACGGCGGCTTCGCCGAGCGGCACTGCCTGTCCTCGTCGGGCGAGCGTGTGCTGGCCGTCGAGGACGGAAACGGCACGCTCGTGCCCGACGTGCGGGGTGCCACGTTCTCCGTGCCGCCGTGGACCACGCTGCCGGCGTTCCTGGAGCCACAGCTCGCCGCCCGGAACGCGGTGACGACGACCGGGCTGCCGTACACGATCGAGAGCGTCCTGCACTTCTCCAACGGCGGCGGCGTCTACCTGGGCCGCGACACGCGGACCGGCGAGCGCGTGGTGCTCAAGGAGGCCAGGCCGCACGCCGGGCTCGACGCGGCGGGCCGCGACGCGGTCGCCAGGATCGAGCACGAGCGCGACATCCTCGAACGCCTGTCGGGCCTGCCCGCGGCCCCCGCGCTGCGCGGCTACTTCACGCTCGGCGAGCACCACTTCCTCGTGCAGGAGTTCATCGACGGCACGCCGCTCCAGCGGCGGCTCGTGCACCGCTACCCGCTCACCCGCGCCACCTGCACCGAGCGGGACCTGGCCGAGTACACCGAGTGGGCGGTCGAGACGCTGGAGGAGGTGGCGCGCGCGGTCGGCTCGCTGCACGAGCGCGGGGTCGTCTTCGGCGACCTGCACCCCGACAACATCCTGCTCACCGACGAGGGCCGGGTGGCGCTGATCGACTACGAAGTGGCCACGCTCGCCGAGGACAGGGCGCGCGCCGCGCTCGCCCACCCCGCCTTCGCCGCCCCGGCCGACCGCCAGGGCGTGGACGTGGACCGGTACGCGCTGGCGTGCCTGCGCCTGGGCCTGTTCGCGCCACAGTGCACGATCATGCTGCCGCTGCACCGGCCGAAGGTGACGCACCTCGGGGAGATCGTCAAGGAGACGTTCCCGGTGCCCCACGGTGTGATCGACGAGGCCGTCGCGACCATCGCCGGCGGCGAGCGGGCCACCGCCGCCACCTCCATGCCGGGCGTGGCGAGCTGGCCCGAGCTGCGGGACGCCATGGCCACAGCCATCGTGGCCGCCGCCACGCCCGCCCGGGACGACCGGCTCTTCCCCGGCGACGTGGGCCAGTTCCAGCCCGGCGGCGGGCTCAACCTCGCGCACGGCGCGGCCGGCGTGCTGTTCGCCCTGCACAGCACCGGCCTCGGGCCCTTCCCCGAGTACGAGCGCTGGCTGCGCGAGCGAGCCCGCCGCCCCGTCCAGGGCTCCGGCCTCGGCCTGTACGACGGGCTGCACGGCATCGCGTACGTGCTCGGCCTGCTCGGACACCAGGAGGACGCGCACGACCTCGTCGAGGTCTGCCTGCGCGAGAAGTGGGACCGCCTGGAATCGGCCCTCATCTCCGGGCTGTCCGGCATCGGGCTGAACCTCCTCCACTTCGGCCGCACCGACCTCGCCCTGCGCGCGGCGGACATCTGCGCGGAGCGGCTCGGCACCCCCGTGCCAGAGATCAGCGGCGGCACCAGCCCGCGCGCCGGGCTCATGCACGGCTCCTCGGGCCCCGCGCTGCTGTTCCTGCACGCCTACGAGCACACCGGCGACGCGGCGCTGCTCGACCTGGCCGCCACCGCGCTCCGGCAGGACCTGCGGCGCTGCCGCCACTCCGAAGACGGCTCGCTCCAGGTCAACCAGGGGTGGCGGCTGCTGCCGTACCTCGACGAGGGGTCCGCGGGGATCGCCCTCGTGCTGGAGCGCTACCTGCGGCACCGGCACGACGAGGCGTTCGCGACGGCGCTGGCCGAGCTGCGGCTCGCCGGGCGCGCGGGCTTCTTCGTGCAGGCCGGGCTGTTCACCGGCCGCGCCGGGCTCATCGCCGCCGGCGCGGGGGACGTGCCCGAACTGGTGAAGGGGCTGCGGTGGCACGCGCTGCCGTACGCCGGGGGCCTGGCCTTCCCCGGCGACCAGCTCCTGCGCCTGTCCATGGATTTCGCGACCGGAACGGCCGGCGTGCTCTTCGCCCTCGGTGCTGCGCTGGGCGAACGTCCCTGCAAGCTGCCGTTCCTGGAGGCCGCGCCCGAGCGGTCTCTCCCCGACGACACCACGGAAGGAGGTGTACGACATGGTACTTCTCGACCTGCAGGGTCTTGAGGCTCCCGCGGCCAGCGACGTGGCCAGCGGCGGCAGCACGCTCACCGTTCTCTCCTGCCACTCCGGCAAGCCCAGCAACCTCAGTGTCGCGCTCTGCCACTGATGTGCGAATAGAGGTCCCCGCGCCGTCCACCCACGGCGCGGGGACATTCACCAGAGGAGGGGTCGCCTTGCGGGCAGGAGACCGGCTGGTCGCCGGCACGGTACGGCGCGGTGGCCCATGGCCCGCAGTGCTGGCCGGCACGGCGGTCGTGGGAGCGGCCGGTGAGCTGGCCGTCCCGTACCTGATCGGCCGCACCGTGGACGCCCTCGTGGCCCGCCAGCCGTCCGGTACCCACTGGCTGGCCCTCTGCGCGGGCGCGGTCGCCGCCGTCATGCTCTGCGAGAGCCTCGGCGTGTGGGCGCGCGGCGCCAGCGGCGCCCACGCCGCCGCGACCCTGCGCTCCGGCGTGCTTCGCCACGTGCTCGGCACCGGCTCGGCGGCCACCCGCCGCTTCCCGGAAGGCGAGCTCGTCACCCGGGCAGGACTGAACGCCGAGGAGGTCGGCAGGGCACCCGAGACGGTGACCAGCGCGCTCGCCCTGCTCGTCCCCACGGCGGGCGCGCTGGTCGCGCTCACCCTCATCGCTCCCGTCCTGACGCTCACGCTCGGGGCGGGCATCGTCGTCATCCTCCTCGTCCTGCGGGCCTTCCTGCGCACCACGACCACGCTCGCCGGCGGGTACCAGCAGGTGCAGGGCGAGATCGCCGCCCGCCTCGTGGAGGCGCTGGGCGGCGCCCGCACGATCGCCGCCGCGGGCACGGCCGACCGCGAGTCGCGCCGTGTGCTCGCGCCCCTGCCCGGGCTGCGTACGCACGGGATGGCGCTGTGGCGGGCCAACGCCTCCGCCGCCGTCCGGGCCGGGCTGGTCGTGCCGCTCTTGGAGGTCGCCGTGCTCGCCGTGGGCGGCTTCATGCTCGCCGCCGGCGACCTCACCATCGGAGAGCTGTACGCCGCCGCGCGCTACGCCGTGCTCGGGGCCTCGCTCAGCACGGCGCTCGGCCACATCAGCGGCCTGGCCAGGGCGCGCGCCGCCGCCGGACGGGTGGCCGAGGTCCTCGACCTGCCGCCCGTCCGGTACGGCACCCGCACCCTCCCGCCCGGCCCCGGCACGGTCGAGTTCCGCGACGTGGCCGCGAACGGCCTGACCGTCGGCGATCTCGCGCTCCCCGGCGGCTCCGTCACCGCCGTCGTCGGGCGGTCCGGGGCGGGCAAGTCGCTGCTGGCCGCGCTGGCGGGCCGGCTGGCCGAGCCCGGGCGCGGCACCGTGCTGCTCGACGGCGTGCCGCTGGCGGAGCTGGCGGAGGAGGAGCTGAGACGGGCGATCGGCTACGCCTTCGAACGCCCGACCCTCGTCGGCGAGACGATCGGCGACGCCATCAGCCCCGAGCCGGCGCCTCGGGCGGCGGAGGCCGTTCTCGACGGGCGGGCGCCCGTGGCGGGTCGGGTGGCGGAGGCCGCTGAGGCCGCGTGTGCGGACGGGTTCGTGCGGCGGCTGCCGCTCGGTTACGCCACCCCGCTCGGCGACGCGCCCATGTCCGGTGGCGAGCGGCAGCGCATCGGCCTGGCCAGGGCGTTCGCGCAGGGGGAGCGGCTGCTCGTGCTCGACGACGCCACCTCCAGCCTCGACACCGTGACCGAGCGCCAGGTGGGCCAGGCCCTCACCACCGACCGGCACGGCCGCACCCGCCTCATCGCCGCCCACCGCCTCGCCACCGCCGCCCGCGCCGACCAGGTCGTCTGGCTCGACGGCGGCATGGTCCGCGCGTGCGGGCCGCACCACGAGCTGTGGCAGGACCCGGCCTACCGCGCGGTCTTCCAGGAATCCGACGGAGCCGACAGAGCCGACAGAGCCGACGGAGACCGGGAGGCCCGGAGCGCCGAGGAAGTGCGGGCAGCCGAGGGAGCCGCGCCGTGAACCCGCTCGTCCGTGCCCTCCGGCGGGAGCCGCGGCAGCTCGTCAAGCTCGGCCTCTGGTCGGTGGTCGAGGCCGCGCCCGCGTTCCTCATCGGGCATGCCGTGGCCCGCGCCATCGAGGACGGGTTCGCCCCGGCCGAGCCGCTGATCGGGCTCGGCTGGCTGGCCGCGCTCGGGCTGGCGTGGCTCGCGGGGGCCGTGGCCGCGCGGCAGGTCGTGCTGGCCGTCGCCGCCGTGGCGGAGCCGTTCAGGGACGATCTGCTGACGCGCGTGGTGGAGGGCGCGCTCAGGACGGGCTCGGGGCGCGACAGCGCGGCCGTGGCCAGGGCCGGGCTCCAGGTCGAGCTCGCCAGGGACGCCTTCGCGGCCGTGGTCACCACCGTGCGCGGGTTCGTGTTCACGGTGGTCAGCGTCGTGCTGGGGCTGCTGACGCTGGCGCCGGAGACGCTCGTACTGGTCATGCCGCCGTTCCTGGCCGGGCTCGGGCTCTTCCTGGCCTCGCTGCCCGCGCTGGCCCGGCGGCAGCGGGCGTACCTGCTGGCCGACGAGCGGCTGGCCGAGGCCATGACCGGCATGGCGGGCGGGCTGCGCGACATCGAGGCGTGCGGCCTGCGGGAGAGCGTGACGGGCCGGCTCGAACGCCAGGTCGGCGCGCAGGCCGGCGCCGCCCGCACGCTCGCCCGGGTGAGCGCCGCCCGCACCGCCGCCCTGGCCGCCGGCGGCTGGCTGCCCGTCGTGCTCGTCCTGGCGGGGACCCCGTGGCTGCTCGACCGGGGCGTGGGCGCCGGGGTGATCGTGGGCACCCTCGCGTACGTCGCCCAGTCCCTGGCGCCCGCGCTCGGCGGGCTCGTGCAGGGGCTCGGCGTCAGCGGCGTCCGGCTCGCGGTCTCGCTCGGCCGCATCCTGGCCATGGCGCCGCCCGCCGCCCCCGCGCCGTCCAGGATCAGGCCGTTCACGAACGAAATCCGGCTCGACGCCGTCACCTTCGCCTACGGCCCGCACTCCGCGCCCGTGCTGGAGGGCCTGGACCTGACGGTCCCCGAGGGCGACCACCTGGCGGTCGTGGGGCCCAGCGGCGCGGGCAAGTCCACGCTCGCGTCCCTGCTCAGCGGCGTGCTGCGGCCCGGCAAGGGCGAGGTGCTGGTCGGCGGCGTGCCCGCCGCCCAGCTCGACCCCGCCGCCCGCGTGCTGATCCCCCAGGAGGCGTACGTCTTCAGGGGCACGCTCAGGGAGAACCTGCTCTACCACGCCCAGGACGGCACCGGGCTCGCGGAGGCCGTCGAGGCCGTCGGGGCGGGCGGCCTGGTGGACGAGCTGGGCGGCTACGACGCGCAGGTCGACCCCGGCGCGCTCTCGGCAGGACAGCGCCAGCTCATCGCCCTGGCCCGCGCCTACCTGGCCCCCGCCTCGCTCGTCATCCTCGACGAGGCCACCTGCCACCTCGACCCGGCCACCGAGGCCAGGGCCGAGGCCGCGTTCGCCCGCAGGGGCGGCACGCTCATCGTGATCGCCCACCGCCTGACCTCCGCCCTGCGCGCCCGCCGCATCCTGCTCATGGACGGCACCCGGATCACGCTCGGCACCCACGAGGAGCTGATCCGGACCTCCCCCTTGTACGCCGACCTGGCCGGCCACTGGCACCCGGAGCCCGTCTCATGAACTTTCCGCCCGCCGAACGCCTCCCCCTCACCGAACACCGCCACGGCCACGAGATCGCCGACCCGTACCGCTGGCTGGAGGACCCCGCCGACCCGCGCACGCGGGACTGGCTGGCGGCCCAGGACCGGCTGTGGCGCGACAGCGCCGCCGGGCTGCCCCAGCGGGAGCGGTTCCTGGCGCGGCTGACCGAGCTCAGGGAGACGGGCCTGGTGACCCCGCCCGTGTGGCGCGGCGACAAGCGCTTCCACCTGCGCCAATCCCCGTCGCAGGAGCACCCGGTGCTCTGCTGCGACGACCGCGTGGTGCTGGACCCGATGGAGCTGGACCCCAGCGGGCTGACGACGCTGGACGACTGGCAGCCCGACCTGGAGGGGCGCCGCCTGGCGTACCAGATCTCGCGCAGCGGCGACGAGAAGGCCTGCCTGTACGTGCGGGACCTCGCCACCGGAGCTGTCCTCGACGGGCCCATCGGCGGCTGCCGCTACTCGGCGGTCGCCTGGCTGCCGGGCGGCGAGGCGTTCTACTACGTCCGGTTCCAGCAGGGCGTGTTCCTGCACACGATCGGCTCGGCCGAGGCCGACGTGCCCGTGTTCACCAGGGGCGCGATCTCGTACGGCGTGCAGATCAGCCCCGACGGCCGCTGGCTGACGATCTCGGCGGGCACCGCGTCGGGCAACGCGCTCTGGCTGGCCGACCTGGCGGCCGGGGACCCGGCGCCCAGGCCCGTACAGGAGGGCTCGCACGCCCGCACGGCCGGCGCGGTGGCCTGCGACGGCCGCCTGTACCTGCTCACCGACAGGGACGCGCCCCGCCGCAGGCTCTGCGTGGCCGACCCGGCGGCCCCCGCGGCCTGGCGGGAGCTGATCCCGGAGGACGCGGAGGCCGTGCTGGGGGCGTTCACGCTGCTGGATGGCGACCGGCTGCTCGTGTCCAGGACGCGGCACGCGGTCGGCGAGATCGCCGTGCACCACGCCCGCACGGGGGAGCGGCTGGGCACCGTGCCGCTGCCGGGCAACGGCTCGATCGCCTCGCTCACCTCCCGCCCGGAAGGCGGCCCCGAGGCGTGGTTCGCCTACACCGACGCCGTGACCCCCGCCGAGATCTGGCGCTACGACGCCCGCACGGACGCCACCACGCGCTGGTCGGCCGCGCCCGGCCGCGTCACGCTGCCGGAGGTGCGCAGCTCCCACCTCGAGTACGCCTCCGCCGACGGCACCCTCGTCCGCATGGTCGTCGTCGCCCGCCCCCACGAGGGCGGCCCGCGCCCGGCGATACTCAGCGGGTACGGCGGCTTCGGCATCCCCCTCATGCCCGGCTACGCCGCCGACTCCCTGGCCTGGGTCGAGGCGGGCGGCGTGCTGGCCATCGCCAACCTGCGCGGCGGCGGCGAGGAGGGCGAGGCGTGGCACCGCGACGGCATGCTGGAGCGCAAGCAGAACGTGTTCGACGACTTCGTGGCCGCCGCCGGGAAGCTGATCGCCGACGGCTGGACGACCCCCGAGCAGCTCGGCATCTGGGGCGAGTCGAACGGCGGCCTGCTCGTCGGCGCCGCGCTCACCCAGCGGCCGGACCTGTTCGCCGCCGTCGTGTGCTCGGCCGGGCTGCTCGACATGGCCCGCTACCACCTCAGCGGCCTCGGCCCCTCATGGACCGGCGAGTACGGCGACCCGGACGATCCAGAACAGCTCGGCTGGCTGCTCGGCTACTCGCCCTACCACCACGTGAGCGAGGGCACCGGCTACCCGGCGACGCTGTTCACGGTGGCGGCGGCCGACACGCGGGTGGATCCGCTGCACGCCCGCAAGATGTGCGCGGCGCTGCAGTGGGCGAGCGGCGGCGACCGTCCGGTCCTGCTGCGCCACGAGCCGGACGTGGGGCACGGGGCCCGGGCCGTCAGCCGCTCCGTGGGGCTGGCCGCCGACGTGCTGGCCTTCCTGGCGGCGCACACCGGACTGACCCCGGAAGTCTGAAACTTTCAGATCCAGCCCGACTCCCTGGCGATGCGGATGGCGTCGATCCTGCTGCGCGCCCCCAGCTTGGCCGTGGTCCTGGACAGGTAGTTGCGGACGGTCCCCTCGGCCAGATAGAGCGAAGCCGCGATCTCCCCGACCGACGCCCCGTCCGCCGCGGCCCCGATCACGTCCAGCTCGCGCGGCGTCAGCGGCGCCTCCGCCGGCCGCATGGCCGCGATCGCCAGCTCGGAGTCGATGACCCGCTCGCCCTCGGCGACCCTGCGGATGCCGTCCGCCAGCCGCCCGGGGGGCGCGTCCTTGGCCATGAACCCGCGTACGTGCACGTCGAGGGCCTTCTTGAGCAGCCCGGGGGTGCCGACGCCGGTCAGGATGAGCACCCCGCACTCGGGTAATTTCTCGTGCAGCTCACGTGCCGCGTCGAGCCCGTCCATGCCGGGTAAGGCGATGTCGAGCACCGCCACGTCGGCGTGGGAGGCCCGGGCCGCGGCCAGGATGCGGTCGCCCCGATCGACCTCGGCCACGACTTCGATGTCCTCTTCATAGGCCAGCAGCGCCACGAGCGCCCCTCGTACCAGGTGCATGTCCTCTGCGAGCAACGTTCGAATCACCATTGCGTCCTTGCGGTCGACCAGGCTTGCAACGTCTGCGGGCCCCTCAATCCTGCCGTATTGACCCGACCAAGAAAAGTACTTCCATTTAGCCGTCAAACGGATTTTGAATGCGGCTCGTACCCTGATGGGGGCCTACCAAGCGTCCGGCCGATTGGGAGATGCTGGCGAACATGAAACCCCGCGTACGGCCCCTTCCGCCCGAAGAATGGGACGACTTCACGAAGACCCATCCGTACAACGTGTTCGCCACCCTGGCCCGCCACCCGGGCCTGTACCGGGGGTGGCGGGGCTTCCACGGCGCGCTGCAGGACGGCACGCTGCCGGCCAGGGACCGGGAGCTGGCCATCCTGCGCACCGCCCACCACTGCGACAGCGCCTACGAGTGGGCCAGGCACGCCCGCCTGGCCCTGGAGGCGGGCCTCACGCCGCAGGAGGTCGAGCTGGTAGGCAGGCCGGACGCCCTGTGGTCGGTCGAGGACCAGCTCGTGCTCCAGGTGGCCGACGACCTGTACTACGCGGGCGACCTGACGGACGCGACGTGGGCGGCGCTGTGCGACCGCTACGACGAGGCGGGCCGGATCGAGCTGATCATGCTGGTGGCCCACCACGGCATGCTGGCCCTGGTGCTCAGGACCCTGCGGGTGCGGCCGGAGGACTGATCACCGGGGAGTGATCATCGTGACGCCCGGCACCGAGCCGATCGAGGCCAGCGCCTTGCCGGCGTCCGCGAGCCCGATCGTGCGGGTGACGAGCTGGTCGGGGTGCAGGATCCCGGCCCTGATCATCTCCAGCATGGGCGGGTAGGCGTGCGCGGCCATGCCGTGGCTGCCCAGCAGCCGCAGCTCGTGGCCGATCACCCGGTCCATCGGCACCGGCGTCGCCCCGCCGGGCAGCAGCCCGACCTGCACGTGCCGGCCCCGGCGGCGCAGGCTCTCGACGGAGGCGGCGCACGTCGCGGGGCTGCCCAGCGCGTCGATCGACACGTGCGCGCCGCCCCTGGTCAGCTCCCTGACCTGGGCCGCCGCGTCACCGGCCGAGCCGTTGACGAAGTGCGTGGCCCCCGCCAGCTCCGCCAGGTGCAGGGCGTCGGTGCTGATGTCCACCGCCACGACCCTGGCGCCGGCCGCCGTCGCGATCATCACGGCCGACAGGCCGACGCCGCCGCAGCCGTGCACGGCCACCCATTCCCCCGGGCGTACCTCGCCGACCTGCGCCACGGCACGGAACGCGGTGGCGAACCGGCAGCCGAGGCCGGCCGCGGTGACGTAGGCCATGTCCTCGGGCACGGCGATCAGGTTGACGTCGGCGTGGTCGATGGCGACGTACTCGGCGAAGGAGCCCCAGTGCGTGAAGCCCGGCTGCGTCTGCCGTTCGCAGACCTGCTGCTGGCCGGTGGCGCAGGCGGTGCAGGAGCCGCACGCGCAGATGAACGGCACGGTCACGCGCGCCCCCGGCCGCCAGCCGCGCACGTCGGCGCCCACCGCCTCGACCACGCCGGCCAGCTCGTGCCCCGGCACGTGCGGCAGGACCTTGATGTCGGGGTCGTGGCCCTGCCAGCCGTGCCAGTCGGACCGGCACAGCCCGGTCGCCTCGACCCTGATCACCGCTCCGTGCGGGGCCGGGGAAGGATCGGGCAGCTCGCGCACGTCGAGCTCCCCACCGAAGATGTCAAAGGCAACCGCTCGCATCTCATGAGCTTAGGGTGTACTGCCGCAGCTCGCGCAAGGCCCGGTGCGACGGCGAGCCGGGCTCGGTGGTGTAGAGCACGAGGCGCAGGTCGTCGCGGTCGGGCACCGGCATGACCTGGCAGATCGTGTCGATCGTGCCCACCACCGGATGGTGGATGCGCTTGCGCTGCTCCCTGCGCACCCGGACCTCGTGCCTGGCCCACAGCTCGGCGAACTCGGGGCTGAGCGCGAGCAGCTCGGCCACCAGCGCCTGGATCCGCCGGTCGTCGGGGTAGCGGCCCGCGGCGGCGCGCAGGTCGGCGACCGAGGCGCGGGCGAAGGCGCCCTTCTCCTCGTCGTCGAAGTGCTTGCCGATGTCGGGCGACATGAAGATCCAGCGCAGGACGTTGCGCTGCTCGGGTGCCAGGCCGTCCAGGTTGCCCATGATGGTGGTCGCCATGGGGTTCCAGGCCCGCAGGTCGTAGCGGGCGTCGAGCACGTAGGCGGGCACCTCGTCCAGGAACGCGATCAGGTGCAGCATGCTCTGCGGCACGTCCTCCCTGATCCGCGGCCGGTCCAGCGGCTGGCCCGCCAGGTGGAACAGGTGGGCGCGCTCGTCCTGGCCGAGCACGAGGGCCCTGGAGAGCGCGTTCAGCACCTGCCTGGACGGGTGCGGGCCGCGGCCCTGCTCCAGCCGGATGTAGTAGTCGATCGACATGCCCGCGAGCTGCGCGACCTCCTGCCGGCGCAGGCCCGGCGTGCGGCGGGTGCCCCCGGCCGGCAGGCCCACGTCCGCGGGGGTGACCCGGGCGCGGCAGACGCGGAGGAATTCGGCGAGTTCGTCGCGGTTCATGCCTCCATCCTCGGTGAAGAAGGCGCCCCGTGGGTGGTACCGCCGATCCCAGCCTCTCCAGGTCTCTCCCGGGACCCTCGTGACCTCGGCGAACGTGGAGGCATGACGAAGATCGCACTCATCACGGGTGCCAACAAGGGCATCGGCTACGAGATCGCGCGGCTGCTGGCCGGGCAGGGCGTCACCACGATCGTGGGGGCGCGCGACGAGGAGCGCGGCCGGGCCGCCGCAGACCGGCTCGGGCAGCCGTACGTGCGGCTGGACGTGACCGACGAGGAGAGCGTGTCCGCCGCCGCGAAGTGGATCGACGGCGAGTACGGCCGGCTCGACATCCTGGTCAACAACGCCGGCATCACCGGCGACCCGGCGGGCTTCCGGCCCAGCGCCGCCACGGCCGCGCACCTGCGGGAGGTCTACGAGACGAACGTGTTCGGCGTCGTCACCGTGACGAACGCGATGCTGCCGCTGCTGCGCAGGTCGCCGGCGGGGCGGATCGTGAACATGTCGAGCGAGCTCGGCTCGCTGGCCATGGCGATGGACCCGGACAGCCCCTTCGGCGACTTCAACGCCCTGACCTACAACTCCTCCAAGTCCGCGCTCAACATGGTCACCGTGTCCTACGCCAAGGAGCTGAAGGACACCCCGATCAAGGTGAACGCCGCCAACCCCGGCTACTGCGCCACCGACCTCAACCAGCACCAGGGATTCCGCACGGCCGAGCAGGGCGCGGCCATCGCCGTGCGGCTGGCGAACCTCGATGCGGACGGCCCTTCCGGGGCCTACCTGGAGGATGCGGGCGTCGTCCGCTGGTGAAGGTGTCAAGACCGACATTTAGGACAGATTGGGGTGATGGGAAGAGATCTGGATAAGGAGCGATTTACCGAGGCGGAATACACCCACTTCGGGGAGCGCATCCAGGAGCAGCTCGGCGTGCTGCGCGAGCTGCTCGACACCCCCGGCTTCGGCCAGGGCCCGATCACGATCGGGGCCGAGCTGGAGCTGTTCCTGATCGACGAGGAAGGGCGGCCGCTGCCGCACAACGACCAGGTACGGGAGGCCCTGGGCGACGACCGGGTGGTGCTGGAGCTGGGCCGCTACAACCTCGAGGTGAACCTGACCCCGCTGCCCCTGGCGGGCAGGCCGTTCGAGCGGCTGAGCGCCGAGGTGCAGGAGACCATGACCAAGGTGGACGGGGCCGTGGCGGGCGGGGGCGCGCTGCCCATCGGCATCCTGCCGACGCTCGACACCGAGGACTTCACGCTGGGCGCCATGAGCGACCAGAACCGATACCGGGCCATGAGCAGGGGCATCAGGAGGCTGCGGCTGGAGCCGTTCCTCGTCAAGATCGACGACCTGGAGCTCTCGGTCGAGGACGTGATCCTGGAGAGCGCCAACACCTCCTGGCAGGTGCACATCCGCACGCCGCCCGAGCACTTCGCCAGGCTGTTCAACGCCGCCCAGCTCGCCATCGGGCCGGTGCTGGCGGCGTGCGGGAACTCGCCGTTCTTCCTGGGGCGCGAGCTGTGGGAGGAGACCCGCATCGCGCTCATGGAGGAGGCCGCCGACGACCGGGACGTGCAGCGGCGCGAGCGCAGGGACGGGCGGGTGACGTTCGGCTCGGACTGGGTGCACGAGGGCGCGCACGAGCTGTTCGAGCGGTACGTGCGGGACTACGACCCGATCGTGCCCGACCTCGCCGAGGGCGCCGGCCGGCACGAGGTGCCGGAGCTGCGGCTGCACCAGGGCACGATCTGGCAGTGGAACCGCCCCGTCTACGATCCCGCCGACGGCGGCCACCTGCGGATCGAGCTGCGCGCGCTGCCCGCCGGGCCCTCCTGCGCGGACATGGCGGCGAACACGGCCTTCCTGCTCGGGCTGACGCTGTCGCAGGCCGAGCGGGACCTGACCGGCTACCGGTTCGCCACGGCGTACCAGAACTTCTACCGCGCGGCCATGCGCGGGCTGGACGCCCGGCTCTCCTGGCCCGGCATGGAGGGCGAGCGCGATGCCGCGGACCTGGTGCTCCACCTGTTGCCCGAGGCCAGGAAGGGGCTGCTCGGAGCCGGGGTGGCGCCGAGCGACGCTGACCGGGCGCTGGACGTGATCGCGCAGCGCACCCGGCTGCGCCGTACCGGCTCGGTGTGGCAGCGCGAGGCGCTGGCACGCTTCGGCGGCGACCGGCGCGAGCTAGTCCGCCGCTACCGGGAGCTGGCACTGTCGGGAACTCCCGTGCATTTGTGGAAGTGATCGCCAACCTTGCCCCTCCCCGTTCCGTCAAACTGGTCAAGAGACGGAAAAGTGAGGCAGATATGGCGGGTACGGGGATGGTTCCCACCGACAAGGCGGCATTTGCCCTCGTTCGGGAGACGGGAGACCTGGCCGAGGGGGCGGCCAAGCTGGCGGGCGAGATCGGCAGCACCTCCGTCGAAGCGGTGCTGGCGCAGGCCAACAGGACCGGCGAGCGGAAGGGCGCCGCGGCCGCCATGGGCACGATGCGGCCCAGGCCCGCCGAGTGGTACGCCTTCGACGACAAGGACCAGGACACCGCCGACTGGTACCCGCAGGGCCTGACCGGCAGCGAGGACTCCGGCAACATCGGGATCCCCGCGTTCATGGTGAGCTGGTACTTCAAGCCGGAGGCGGGCGAGCGGGGCATCAGGGTGTCGTTCCTGAGCCCCAAGTCGCTGAAGTACCAGCACGCGCTGCTGGTGCAGGCCAAGCCGGACGGATCGTACGGGCCGATCGACATCCACGCCGGCGGCATCGCCTGCTTCGGCGACCTGCTCTACGTCGCCGACACCAAGCGCGGCCTGCGCGTCTTCGACCTGAACAACGTGCTCGACCTGCGCACCGTCCAGAACGACCTGGGCGACGGCAAGCGGATCGGCCGGCACGGCGGCAGGCTGCACGCCTTCGGCTACCGGTACGTCGTCCCGCAGACCGACTTCTGGAAGGTGGCGCGGCCGGGGCCGCTGTTCTCGTTCGTGTCGATCGACCGCAGCGCCGGCACGCCCATGCTCATCACCGGGCAGTACCAGGAGAGGACGCCCGACGGCTGGGTGGGGCGCTGGACCCTCGACCTGGAGGGCGGGGAGCCGGTGGACGCGTTCGTCATGGGGCACCCCAAGATCCAGGGCGCGATGACGTACCGCGGCAAGTGGTACCTGAGCCAGTCGGCCGGCTCCACCGCCAACGGCAAGCTGCTGGTGTACGAGGGCGGGGAGCTGGAGACCAGGCCGTTCCCGATCGGGCCGGAGGACCTGACGGTGCAGGACGGCAAGCTCTGGAGCGTCAGCGAGTTCAGGGGCAAGCGGACGGTCTTCGGCGTCAGCCTCTGAGATGCTCCTGCAGCACCTCCCGGTAGCGGCGGTCGAAGGCGTCGTAGCGGGACCGTAGCGCGGCGCCCGGCCAGCCGTCCGGCAGCAGCTCGGCGGGCAGCAGCGGGTCGGCCAGCAGGTGCCGCAGCACGGCCGCGGAGACGAGGAAGCCCTCGGCCAGGCCCTGCGCGCCGTCGAGAGACCGTTCGAGGCGCCGCGCCTCGGCCGCCCAGCCGTCCAGGTCCCACAGCAGGGGAGTGGGGTCGCGGTGCGGGCGGCCGTCGATCAGCGTGCACTGCGCGGTGACGATCTCCGGCCAGGCGCCGCGGACCAGGTTCGCCGGGCGCAGCCAGGTGCCCTCGCGCAGCTCGGCCAGGCGCAGCGCGGTCATCGTGTGCCGGAGCGCGGCCCGGTCGGCGGGCGCGCGCCGCTCGGCGGTCACCACGGCCACCTCCCACGTGCCGTCCCACGGCCTCGTGTGCGGGTCGCGGCTCTCGTCCTGCCTGGCCTGGCGCTCGACGAGCCGCTGCGACAGCGTGTACTGCCCGCCGGCCTGCAGCAGGTCGCCGGCCGCGACCATGCGCGACAGCGCCACCCTGACCGTGCCCTCCGCGATGCCGAACAGCGCGCCGATGCGCACCAGGTGGCGGGCGGGCAGCCGGGGCGGGTGGCTGCCCAGCAGCGCGCTCAGCACCGCCGAACGCGCGCTCAGGCCATTACGCTCTTCCATCGCGTGTCGAGTATATGTAACACTCGCGAGTATGGGCCGGTATCTCATCGAACCGTTCGACCGCAGCGACCGCTACGCCACCGAGTCGTACCAGGGCGCCGCCGGGCGCAACTGGTGGCGCTGCGATCCCACGCTCCGCCTGCTCATGCGGCGGCACCTGGGTGACGGCTACGCCTGGGCGGAGCCGCGCCTCGACCGGCTGGGCGAGCTGATGGGCGGCCTCGTCGCCGCATGCGCCGAGGAGACCGACCGCAACCCGCCGCGGCTGGAGAAGTACGACAAGTGGGGCAGGGACGTCAGCCAAGTCGTCATGCCGCCGTCGTTCCACACCGCCAGGCAGGCGCTGATGGCCGACAACTTCACCTCCCCGTCCTTCGCCGGGCAGGCCCGCGCGAACGGGGCCGATCCGTCCGCGCTGGGTGCCGCCTGGACGTACCTGCTCGACCAGGCCGACATCGGGATGGGCTGCGCGCTCGGCACGGGCGGGGACATGGTGGTCTCGCTCGCCGAGAAGCACGCGCCTCCGGACGTACGCGACCGGGTGCGGGAGATCTTCGCCAACGGCTTCTACTCCGGCGAGGCCGCGCAACTGTTCACCGAGCGGACCGGCGGCTCCGACCTGGCGGCCCTGGAGACCGAGGCGGTGCCCGCCGGTGACGCATGGCTGCTGACCGGGTTCAAGTGGTTCGCCTCCAACGCCAACGGCTCGGCGTTCGTCGTGCTGGCCAGGCTGCCCGGAGGGGCCGTGGCACCGTTCCTGGTGTTGTGGGAGCGGCGCGACGGCAGCCGCAACGGGGTGCGCATCCGCAGGCTCAAGGACAAGCTCGGCACCAGGTCCGTCGCCTCGGCCGAGGTCGAGCTCGCCGGCGCGGAGGCGTTCCTGCTGGCCGGCGAGGGCTCCGGCTCGGGGCTCGGCACGATGATGAAGCTCACCAACGCCTCCAGGCTCGGCGTGGCCATGATGGGCGTCGGCGTCGCCAGGCGGGCGCTGGTCGAGGCGCTCTGCTACGCCCGCGCCCGCGAGGCGTTCGGCCGGCCCCTCGCCGAGCAGCCGCTCATGCGGCGCAAGCTGAGCGAGCTGATCGTCGAGGTCGAGGCCGCGCAGGCGATGGTGTTCGACGGGCACGTCGGCCCCCGGCTGCGCCTGGCGCCCGCCCTGATCAAACTGCGCGCCGCCCGGCTCGGCGTGACCGCCGCCACCGACGCCATCGAGGTGCACGGCGGCAACGGCTACATCGAGCAGTGGCCGGTGGCGCGGCTGCTGCGCGACGCGCAGGTCAACCCGATCTGGGAGGGCGGCGACAACATCCTCTGCCTCGACGTGCGCCGCGCCATGCTCAAGGAACGCGCCCACCTGCCCTTCCTCGACCACCTGCGCGCCCTGGCCACCTCCGACCTGGTACGGACCCGCATCGACGACCTCACCAAGGCCATCGAGGCCTGGTCCGCGCTGGAACACGCGACGGCCGAGGCGCGCCTCTACCCGCTCGCGCAGTTCATGGCCGACGTCTACGCCGCCGCCCTGCTGGAGGACCAGGCCACGTGGGGGCTCGACGACGGCCGCAAGGCGCTCGTGGCCCGCCTGTACGCCGAGGCGCACCTGGTGGACCAGGGCCCGCTGCGCGGCCTCGACCGCCCCGCCGACGACCCCTTCGACGAGCTGCTCGCGGGGGCGTTCAGCGAAGCTGGCGGGTGATCGACGGGTCCGTGATCGCGGTGTCGGCGGCCAGCAGGAACGCCTTCGACAGGATGACCGACAGCATGCCGCCGTCCTCCTCGAACGGCAGGAACACCTGGTCGCCGCCACCACCGGGGACGATGCACAGGTAGGCGTCGTTGGGCTCCATGAGGATGTTGCCTGAGCCCAGGTGGATCCTGTACGCGCGCAGATCGCCCTCGACGCGCAGGAACCGGCCGGACAGCGTGCACCGGCCGGCGATGGCCAGGCGGGGCAGCAGCCGGGCCAGCACGTCGCGGCGCATCTCGGCCGTCTCGCTGAGCTCGCCGAACCCGTACGACTCCCAGTACTCGCCGTGCCCCTCCGGGTCCAGCCCGGTGGAGGTGACGCCGACGGCCAGGTCGGCGTCGCGCAGCGCCTCCGACAGCGTCAGCGGAGGCACCTCGGCCAGGGGGACGCGGCGGCCCTCCGCCGTGAAGTGCAGATCGCCGCTGACGCAGATCGAGACGGTGCCGCCGCCGTCGCGGTCGATGGAGTCCTCGTCGAGGTGGAAGTCCCAGTGCGCGGTCAGGCCGCCGGGCAGCTCCTTGGTGGCCTCGCTCACGCCGGAGCCGTACAGCCAGCCCCAGTGGCCCAGCGACAGGCCGGTCCAGCCGCGCTCGGACAGCAGCGCCTTGGCCTGGCCGTAGCGCAGCAGGTGGCGGGCGAAGCGGCGGGAGTGGTCGCGCGTCCGCTCCTCGGCCGGGGTGAGCAGGTAGACCTCGCGGAAGGCCTGCTTGAACGGCTGGCGCAGGTCGTTCGCGACGAGGTGGTCACGCCAGGCGCGCACCTCCTCCGCGCTGTGCGCGATGGGGTGCCAGAGCACGACGGGCGTGCCGGGGGAGGGCCGGACGCGCCGGCCCGCCGGATCGGCCAGCTCCCACTCCCCGTCCATCCGCACCGGCAGCCCGGCGGGGCCGTCAAGGACCTTCCAGATCAGGTTGCGGGCGGACGCGCCGGTGACCGGGTGGTCCAGGTAGTACGCGCACACGTCCCGCCACTGCCAGCCCCGCTCGGTGGCCAGCGCCCGCTCGACCCGGAACCGTTCGGCGGCCAGGACCTTCCTCAGCTGCTTGGCGGTGGCCCTGAACCCGGCGAGCAGCTCCCGGTCGACGCTCTTCGGGATCGTCCTGCGGCCCTCGAAGGTGATCCGCCCGTTCACCGACAGGCACAGCCCCTGCTCGGTACGGGTGCCGTCGGGGCCGAGCCCGAACGTGGGCACGCTGCGCTCCAGCAGCTGCTCGGGGGAGAGCCCCGCCCGCTCGCCGACCTCGGCCAGCGTGCGGTTCACCGCCGTGAGGATTGTCTTCTTGCGCGCCTTGGCCTGCACGCGGGCGAGCTGCGCGACCACGTCCAGGCCGCCGTGCCTGGCCAGCACGCCGATCGCGGCGTTGGCCAGCAGCTCGCTGCGCGCGTGCGCGCCCGAGCCGCCGACGCCCGTGCCCGTCGTCACGGCCACGTCGCCGAGCAGCGGAACCACCCACGGCTCGTCGATCAGCTCGCAGGTCCACACCACGCCGCGCAGCGTCGTGGCGGTGCTCTTCCGCAGGAAGACGGTCTCGCCGTACGCGCGCGAACGCCGGATCGCCGTCTCGCGATGGGCGGCGAGCTCCCGCAACACGTCGGGGATCACCTCGACGGCCTCCTCTGTCAGCAGCTCCTTGGCCTCCCACATCCATCGCAGGCCGGGCCTGGACTCGACGGCGGTGGCCCAGTGCAGCAGCAGCGGCCGCACCTGCGGGCACCCGAGCCGGGGCGCCAACCCGCCGAGCAGCCGGGCGGCGAGCGGATCCTCCTCCCCCAGCACGTCGCGGACCGCTCCGGCCGGGTCGTCCGTCCCCGGCCCGGCCAGCGTCACCAGCACCCGTTCGCCGATGAGGTCCGACGCCCGCGGCCGGTAGCGGCGTAACCAGACGTGGTCATCCTGAGCGTCCATCGGCCATCCTGTCCCGTTTGTCGTGTCGGACGATGACGATCATCCAACAGCACGCGCCCGTCTCCTGACGCAGGCGGCCTGGCCCGTTCCCCGGCATCGACGTACGCTCTGCACGTTCCCCGAGGAGAGCCACCGCACGTTCCCCCGAGGAGGGCCGCATGACCGTACGCGTGGAGCGCCAGGGCCCGGTCACCACCGTGGTGATCAGCAGGCCCGAGGCGCGCAACGCCGTCGACCGCAAGACCGCCGACGCGCTGACCGAGGCGTTCCGTGACTTCGAGTGCTCCGACGCCGCCGTGGCGGTGTTGTGGGGCGAGGGCGGCACGTTCTGCGCAGGCGCCGACCTCAAGTCGCTCGACAACCACGTCGGCGAGGAGGGCGACGGGCCGATGGGGCCGACGCGGCTGCGCCTGAGCAAGCCGGTCATCGCCGCCGTCTCCGGGCACGCCGTGGCCGGCGGGCTGGAGCTGGCACTCTGGTGCGACCTGCGGGTGATGGAGGAGGACGCGGTGTTCGGGGTGTTCTGCCGGAGGTGGGGCGTGCCGCTCATCGACGGCGGCACCGTACGGCTGCCGCGGCTCATCGGCACGTCGCGGGCGCTGGACATGATCCTCACGGGCCGGCCCGTCGGGGCGCCCGAGGCGTACGCGTGGGGGCTGGCCAACCGGCTCGTGCCCGCAGGCACCGCCAGGCGGCACGCGGAGGCGCTGGCGGGGGAGCTGGCGCGGTTCCCGCAGGAGTGCCTGCGCGGCGACCGGATGTCGGTGCTGGAGCAGGACGGCCTGGAGGAGGTCGAGGCGATGCGGAACGAGCTGCGCCACGGCCTGGTGTCGCTGCCGGACGCGTCGGACGGCGCGGCCCGCTTCGCCGCGGGCGCCGGCCGCCACGGCTCCTTCCACGACCGCTGAACGGCGCCCCCGCTGCGCCCCCGCTGCGCCCCCGCTGCGCCCCCGCAGCGCTCCCGCGGCGCTTCCACGGATCCCTCGCTGAAGCTGTGACCGGCGTTCCCAGGGGTTGTCGGTCGGCCCGCGTATCGTGACCTTCATGCCTGACATCGAGGTCGCCGGGCGCGAGGTCCGGATCACCAGCCCCGACAAGGTGGTCTTCCCGCAGTCCGGCCGCACCAAGCTCGACCTGGTCCGGTTCTACCAGGCCGTGGGGGAGGCTGCGCTGCGCGGCGTGCACGGGCGGCCGATGGTGCTCAAGCGGTTCGTGCACGGCATCGAGCAGGAGGCGTTCTTCCAGAAGCGGGCCCCGGCCAAGCGGCCCGACTGGATCGAGGTGGCCGAGCTGAAGTACCGCTCGGGGCTGAGCGCCGAGGAGGTGGTCTGCACCGACCTGGCGCAGCTCCTGTGGGTGGTCAACCTCGGCTGCGTCGACCTCAACCCGCACCCGGTGCGCTCCGACGACCTGTCCAGGCCCGACGAGCTGCGCATCGACCTCGATCCCGTGCCGGGCGTCGAGTGGGCCGACGTGCTGCGCACGGCGCAGGTGGCCAGGGAGGTGCTGGCGGACCACGGGCTCGTGGCCTGGCCCAAGACGTCCGGTTCGCGGGGGTTCCACGTCTACGCCCGGATCGAGCGGCGCTGGCCGTTCGCGAAGGTGCGCAAGGCGGCCGAGACGGTGGCGCGCGAGGTGGAGCGGTGCGCGCCCGACCTGGCGACCAGCCGGTGGTGGAAGGAGGAGCGGCACGGCGTGTTCGTCGACTTCAACCAGAACGCCTACGACCGCACGGTCGCCTCCGCCTACTCCGTCCGCGCCGTCCAGGACGCCCGCGTGTCCACCCCGCTGACCTGGGACGAGGTGCCGGGCTGCCGGCCCGAGGCGTTCACCATCGACACCGTGCCGCAGCGGCTGGCCGAGCGCGGCGACCCGTGGGAGGACATGGACCTGCACCCCGGCTCCCTCGACGGGCTGCTGGAGCTGGCCGAGGAGCTGGGCCCGGCCCCCAAACCGCCGAAGGGCAGCGGGCGCAGGCAGCAGACGATGCCGGTGATCGAGATCGCCAGGGCGGAGCACAAGGACGAGGCGATGGCGGGGTTCGAGCGGTGGAAGGCCCGCCACCCCGAGGTCGCCGCCCGGTTGGAGCCCGCCGACGTGCTGGTGGACGGCATGCGGGGGCGCAGCAGCGTGTGGTACCGCATCCGCGTCAACCTCCAGCACGTCCCGGAGGCCGAGCGGCCGCCGCAGGAGCCGCTGGAGGTCGACTACGACCCGTGGGGGCGCGACACGGGCTCAGCCTCCTGAGGTCCAAGGCGCGGGCTCGGCGTCCCGGGATCCAAGGCGCGGGCTCGGCGTCCTGAGGTCAGCGTCCCGAGATCAGGTTCGCCAGGCGCGCGTACGCCGACGTCGTGGCGCCGCGTTCGTTCTCGTGGCGGTCGGCGGCGCGGAACAGCGCGTAGATGAGCTGCACCCCCGCCCACCGCAGCGGCTCCGGCTCCCACTGCCGGACCTGCCGCCCCACCCACGGCAGCCCCGTCAGTTCCGTCTCGCGCCGCAGCACCAGGTCGCGCAGGGTGCGGCCGGCCAGGTTGGTGGTGGTGACGCCGCTGCCGACGTAGCCGCCGGCCCAGCCGAGGCCGCTGGCGTGGTCGAGGTGCACGGTCGAGCACCAGTCGCGCGGCACCGCCAGCACCCCGCACCACGCGTGCTGGACGCGGACGTCGGCGGCGGCGGGGAAGAGCTTGACGAGCATGCGCCACAGCAGCGCGACCGTCTGTGCCTGGGTGGCGCCGCGCCGGTCGGTGCGGGAGCCGAAGCGGTACGGCACGCCGCGCCCGCCGATCGCGATCCGGTCGTCGGCCGTGCGCTGGGCGTAGACGTAGGCGTGGGCCTCGTCCTCCAGCAGCTCGTTGCCCTGCCAGCCGATGTGCTTCCACACGTCGGCGGGCAGCGGCTCTGTGATGATCATGGAGCTGTTCATCGGCAGCCACTGCCGGTGCTGGCCGGCCAGGCCGGCGGTGAAGCCCTCGGTGGCGCGGATGACGTACTCGGCCGAGACGACGCCGCGCGTGGTGACCGCCGACGCCCTGCCCTGCTCCCTGGGCCGGATCTCGGTCACCGTGGTGTCCTCGAAGAGGTCAACGCCCAGCCGTTCCACCACGGCGGCCAGCCCGACGGCCAGCTTGGCGGGCTGGATGCGGGCGCAGTGGGGCGAGTACGACGCCTCCAGCGCCCCCGCCACCTGCACGCGCTCGCGCTGCTCGTCGCGGCCGAGCAGCCGTACGTCGTCCTCGCCGTACCCCCAGGCCCGCAGGTCGGCGACCCCGGCGCGCAGGCGGCGGCGCTGGGCCGGGTTGGTGGCGACGTGGATGAGCCCGCCCTTGTGCACGTCGGCGTCGATGCCCTCGGCGCGGGTCACCTCGATGACCTCGTCCACGGACCGGAACATGGCCCGCTGCAGGTCGATCATGGCCTGCCGGCCGCGTGCCTTGGCGTGCCGCTTGCGCGACCCGGCGAACTCGGCGGAGAGCCACCCGCCGTTGCGCCCCGACGCGCCGAACCCGGCGAACTCCTTCTCCAGGATGGCGATCCGCAGCCCGGGGTCGGCCTGCTTGAGGTAGTACGCGGTCCACAGCCCGGTGTAGCCGCCGCCGACGATGGCGACGTCGTACTCGCGGGGCCCCGGCAGCGCCGGCCGCCGCCGGGGCAGGCCGATCTGCCGGTACCAGTAGGAGACCCCGCCGTTGGCGAAGTCCTCGGACAGCGGAATACCTCTCATCACCGGACACATCTTCTAATAACAGACAGAAAGCAACAAGGCGGCGAAGTGTAATAAAACTGGACGTCCGGCTAGCTTCGTGTCGGGCGTTCGTACCCCTCATCGCCCCCGTATACGTGCAGGTCAGGGTCCTGCTCCGGCTGGGTGGCCGGGCTGGTGGGGGAGGCGGTGTGCTCGGAGGCGAAGTCGTCCGACAGGACCGGGGGCGGCGGCATGAGGTAGTCGTGCCAGGTGATCTCGCCCTTGGGTGCCGCGTCGGTGGTGAGGTCGCCCGCGCGCTGCGCCGCGTACAGGCGGCCCGGATAGCGTACGGGCAGGCAGGCCCGGCGCAGCCCCGAGGCGCGCAGCCAGGTCCTGACCAGTTCCTCGGTGTTCAGGACCTGGGGGCCGCCGTACTCGATCTCCCGGTGCGCGGGCCCCGCGCTGAGCAGGGCGGCGGCGCGCGTGGCCACCTCGCCCGTGTGCACCGGCTGCCAGGGCAGCGACCGGTCCACGGGCAGCACGGGCAGCGACGCGTAGTCGCGCAGCCGGCGGTGCAGCCACTGGTGGAACGGGGTGGCGCGGAGGATCGTCCAGCCCAGCCCGCTCTCCTGGACCAGCAGCTCGGCCTCCAGCTTGTGCCACAGGTGGCCGTAGGCGGCGCGGTCGGCGCCGACCATCGAGGTGAACAGCACGTGCGGCACCCCGGCCGCATGCGCGAGGATCATCAGCGTCCTGGTGCCGGGCACGTCCACCGCGCCGCGCCCCCTGCGGCCGCTGGTGGCCAGGTGGGCGATCGCCTCCACGCCGTCCACGGCCTCCCTGACGCCGTTGCCGGAGATGAGGTCGCCCCACACCCACTCCACGTTGCCGCGGTCGTCCCGCTTGGTACGGCTCAGCGCCCGCACCTCGTGACCCGCCTTGAGCAGCGCGGGCACCAGTGCCCCGCCCAGCGTGCCGGTGGCTCCTGTGACCAGAATGCGCATGCGGGTCCCCTACCCGCCAAATTCGAGAAATGTCAATGAATTCCGGTTCCGCGTCTGCGCGCGGCAGAGCGGGGTAGGGCCGCACACATGGCTCGAATCGCATCCGAATCTCTGATCGAACGGCTCGTGGCATGGGGCGTCGACACCGTCTTCGGCCTGCCGGGCGACGGCATCAACGGCATCATGGAAGGGCTGCGGCGCCACCGCGACCGGGTGCGCTTCGTCCTGGTCCACCATGAGGAGGCGGCCGCGTTCATGGCCACCGGCTACGCCAAGGCCACCGGCCGCATCGGCGTGTGCCTGGCCACCTCCGGCCCCGGCGGCATCCACCTGCTGAACGGCCTGTACGACGCCAAGCTCGACCACGTGCCCGTGCTGGCCATCACCGGCATGCAGGAGACGTCCGTGCTGGGCACCGGCTACCAGCAGGAGGTCCACCTGGACAAGCTCTTCGCCGACGTGGCCGAGTACAACATGATGGTCACCAACCCGGCCCAGCTCCCCTCGCTGGTGGACCTGGCCGTCCGTACGGCCTACGCGCGGCGCGGGGTCTCCCACCTCACCCTGCCCAACGACATCCAGGTGGCCGAGGCGGGGGCGGACCCGTACAAGAGCGTCGCCCCGGTGCGGGCGCCCCAGACGGCGCCCGTCTACCTGCAGTCGCCCGGCCTCCCCAGGCAGGAGGACGTGGAGTGGGCGGCCGAGGTGCTCAACCGGGCCGAGCGGCCCGCCATGCTCGTCGGGCAGGGCGCGCTGCACGCCAGGGAAGAGGTGCTGGCCGTGGCCGAGGCGCTCGGGGCGCCGGTGGTCAAGACGCTGCCGGGCAAGGCGGTCGTCCCGGACGACTCGCCGTACACGACGGGCGGGCTCGGCCTGCTCGGCACCCGGCCGAGCGAGGAGCTGATGGACGAGGCGGACGTGCTCTTCATGGTGGGCACGAACTTCCCCTACTCCAAGTTCCTGCCGGAGGTGCGCGACACGCGGGTGGTGCAGTTCGAGGCGGACCCGACGCGGGCGGGGGCGCGGATCGCGACGGACGTGCCGGTGGTGTGCGACGCCAAGGAGGGCCTGCGCGCGCTGCTGCCGCTGCTGGCCCGCCGGGACGGCAACGGCCATCTGGCGAAGTACCAGAAGATGATGGCCAAGTGGCGCTCCGACATGGAGGCCCTGGAGAACCCCGACCGCCACCCCATCGCCCCGCAGTACGTCATGTCCATCATCGACGAGCTCGCCGCCGAGGACGCCATCATGACGTGCGACAGCGGCACCATCGCCACCTGGGCGGCCCGCCACTGGACGATCCGCGGCGGGCGCGAGTTCTACCTGTCGGGCACGCTGGCCACGATGGCCCCCGGCCTGCCGTACGCCATCGCCATGCAGCACGCCTTCCCCGGCCGCCAGGTCATCGCCTACGTCGGGGACGGCGGCTTCTCGATGCTGATGGCCGAGTTCCTCACCGCGGTGCAGCACCGGCTGCCGATCAAGGTGGTCATCAACAACAACAACTCGCTCGGGCAGATCCTGTGGGAGCAGATGGTGCTCGGCTACCCGGAGCACGGCGTCCGGTACGCCCAGCCCGAGGCCGACTTCTCGGCCTGGGCACGGTCGTGCGGCGGGTTCGGGGCCAAGGTGACCAAGTCGGAGGACGTGGCGCACGCGATCGGGCAGGCGCTCTCCCACGACGGGCCCGCGCTGGTGGACGTGGACGTCAACCCGAACGAGCCGCCCATGCCCGGCAAGGTCTCCTACGACCAGGCCAAGAGCTTCGCCCAGGCCTTCCTCAAGGGCCAGCCGCACAAGGCCGCCATCGCGACCACGCTCTTCAAGGACCGCATCCAGAAGCTGAGCGACTGACCGCCGTACACGGTGTGGCCGAGCGGCTGACCGCCGCACGCGGGGCCTGAGCGATCGACCGCCGGACGCGGCGGCTGAGCGGCTGACCGCCGCACGCGGTGGCTGAGCGCTCAGCTGCCGTACGCGGCCGCGATGCCGGTGGCGGCGGCGCGCAGCGGCTCCACGAGGCGGGGCAGCTCGCGGGCGCGGCGCGAGGAGAGCACGATGCCGAGCGCCGCCACCGGCCGCCCGTCCACCAGGACCGGAGCGGCCGCCGAGCAGGAGCCGGGCGTCATCTCCTCGTAGGTGAGCGCGTACCCCTGCGCCCGCACCGCCGCCAGCTCCCTGGCCAGCCGCCCCGGCTCGGTGATCGTGTGCGGGGTGGGGCGTTCGAGCTTGCGTGCCAGGTAGGACTGGACGAACCAGTCCGGCTCGTACGCCAGCAGCGCCTTGCCGACCCCTGTGGGGTGCATCGGCAGCCGGCCGCCGATCCTGGACACGATGGGCACGGCCCGCCTGCCGTACACCTTGTCCACGTACAGGACCTCGAGGCCGTCCCTGACGGCCAGGTGCACGTTCTCGCCCGTGGAGCCGAACAGCTCCTGCAACCACGGATGCGCCAGCTCCCGCAGCCGGTTCGGCGCGAGCTGCCCCAGCTCCCACAGCCGGGGCCCGACCCGCAGCCGCCCGTCAGGCGAGCGGCTGAGCGCCTGCCACTCCTCCAGCTCGCCGACCAGCCGGTGCGCCGTGCTCAGCGGCACCCCGCTGCGCGCGGCCAGCTCGGTCAGCGTGAGCTGCGGGCGCGCCGCGTCGAACGCCCCGAGGATGGCCAGCACCTTGGACGTCACCGACCGCCCCGGCTCGCGCGCTCCCCCTGACATGCCGCAATCCTGCACCAATCTTCCACTCAGCGGAAGGCGGCCCTCGGCTGAACCGCCCCCGAGGCTGGATGCTTCCTTCATGCGAACTCAGGTCGGGATCATCGGGGCGGGCCCCGCTGGTCTGCTTCTGTCACACCTGCTCCACCTGCGCGGCATCTCCTCCGTGGTGCTGGAGAAGCGCAGCCGCGACTACGTCGAGCGCCGCGTACGCGCCGGCGTGCTGGAGCAGGGCACGGTGGACACGCTGGTGGAGGCCGGCGTCGGCGAGCGGATGCTGCGCGAGGGGCTGCCCCACCACGGCATCGAGCTCAGGTACGGCGGCGCGGGGCACCGCATCCCGTTCGAGAAGCTCGTGCCGGGCCGGTCCATCACCGTGTACGGGCAGCAGGAAGTGGTCAAGGACCTGATCGCGGCCAGGCTGGCCGCGGGCGGGGACGTACGGTTCGAGGTCGAGGACGTGGAGCTGCACTCGCTGGAGTCGCAGCCGTACCTCACGTTCGGCGGCGAACGGCTCGACTGCGACGTCATCGCGGGCTGCGACGGCTTCCACGGGGTGTCCCGGCCGGCCATCCCCGAGGGCGTGCTGAGCGTCTTCGAGCGGGATTATCCCTTCGCCTGGCTCGGCATCCTGGCGCGCGTGGCGCCCTCGTCGGAGGAGCTGATCTACACCAGGACGGAACGCGGCTTCGCCCTGCACAGCATGCGCTCGCCCACCGTCAGCCGCTTCTACCTCCAGGTCCCCGCCGACGCCCGGCTGGAGGACTGGCCGGACGAGCGGATCTGGGCGGAGCTGCGGACCCGGCTGGAGACCGTGCCCGGTTTCACGCTGGCCACCGGTGAGATCATGGAGCGGGGCATCACGCCGATGCGCGGGTTCGTGGCCGAGCCCATGCAGTACGGGCGGCTCTACCTGGCGGGGGACGCCGCCCACATCGTCCCGCCCACCGGGGCCAAGGGGCTCAACCTGGCCGTGGCCGACGTGCGGGTGCTGACGGAGGCGCTGGTGGCGTACTTCGGGAGCGGTTCGGCCGAGCTGCTGGACGGGTACTCGGAGGCGTGCCTGAAGCGGGTGTGGCGGGCGCAGCACTTCTCGTGGTGGATGACGACGCTGCTGCACACGTTCGAGGACGACGATCCGTACGCGCGGAAGCTGCAGCTGTCCTACCTCGACTACGTGACCTCGTCGGAGGCGGCGGCCACGACGCTGGCGGAGAACTACGTGGGCCTGCCGTTCGACCGCTGACCTCGAAAGATGCCTTACCCTTGGCGCGTGGTCTTCGAGGAGGGATGGGCGGCTTCGCCCCTGCGCTGGCTCATGCACGCCCTGGGCGACGCCCAGCTCGCCAGGATGGACGGTGATCCGGGGCTGCTGGCCGCGGTCGACCAGCACGCGGCGGTGCTGCGTGACGCCATCCCGCTCGACCGGGAGACGCTCGGCGACTACCTGCTGGGCTTCCTCGACGAGCTGCGGCACCGCGACTGGGCCTTCACCGGCGAGCCGGACGCGCCGTCGCTGCGGCTGACGGCGGTGTGCTGGCTGACCCGCGAGCTCGACCTGCTGGAAGACGGCCACCCAGCCTGAGACCTGCTGAGAGACGGCCACTCCGCCTGAGACCTGCTGGAGGACGGTCACCCAGCCTGAGACCTGCTGCTCGGGATCGGCTACTCCGCCAGGCGTGAGAGTGCCCCGGGCGGTTCGCCCAGGGCACTCGGAGCCTCAGCCGGGAGGCATGTCGGAGCGGTGTGCTCCGCCGGGCGACGTCCGGATCGGCGCCGTCTCCTCCGTCATGGCCCGGGCGTCCTCACGCCCCCGCTGGTACGCCTCGGCGTGCGCCCTGGCCTGCGGAGCCTCCTGCTCGATCCGCCCCAGCCAGCGCTCCCACCGCTGCTGCATGGGCCGGATGAGCCCGCCCCCGATGCCGATCGCCGCGATCGCCCCGATCGTGGCGAGCACCGTGATCAGCACCGGCGTCGTCACGGTCGTGGCCACCCCGATCTGGTTGAGCGCGGCGATGATGCCCAGCGCCCAGATGAACACCGCCGCCGCGGTCGCCACCCAGCGGCCGTACGACAGGCCGCCGAGCATGCCGCTCACGATGTCCTTGACGGCCTTGGCCACGGCCCCGGCCACCACGATGATCACGATGGCCACGAGGGCCATGGGCAGCCAGCCGACCACGCTCGCCAGCAGCGCCGAGACCGGGTTGGGGCCGAAGACGTTGAAGGCTATCTGCAGGGTGACCAGCAGGATCGCATAGAAAACGATCTTCGCGAGCAGGCTGCTGGCGTCGTACTTGCTCCGCTCCAGCCAGCGGCGCACGCCGCTGCGCTCCACCGCGCGGTCGAAGCCGACCCGTTCGAGCACCTTGTCGACGATCTTCTCCAGCGCCTTGGCCACGATCCACCCGATGATCAGAATCACCAGGAACGCGACCAGTTTCGGCACGAACGTCGCTATTTGCCGCCAGGCGTCAGAGATGCCCTGGCCGATGTTGATATCCACGGTTTCCTCCTCCGAGGAGCCAATGCATCGGCGCTACCCGCCCTCGATCGCTCTATACACACTCTGTCCTCAAAACTTCGCACAAGGCGACATACCTCCCGCTGCGCTGGAGGCGCCACGCCCGTTGACGGCCTCGCTAGGGTGATCACCATGCATCGCAGCCGGCTCTTCGCCCTCCTGATCGACACCCCGGCGCCCGAGGCCGAGGCGGCGACGGCCTTCTGGGCCGCCGCGCTCGGAGCGACGGCCCGTCCGCTGCCCTCGGAAGAGCAGTTCATCTCCCTGCACGGGGCCGTTCCCGGCCTGGCCGTGGCCGTGCAGGCGATCGAGGACGGCGAGTCCCGCTTCCACATCGACATCGAGAGCGACGACGTCGAGGCGGAGACCCGGCGGCTGATCGGCCTCGGGGCCGTCGAGGTGTCGCGGTGGCAGGAGTGCCGCATCCTGCGTGCCCCGGGTGGTCACCTGATGTGCGTGCTGCCCGTCGAGAGCGATCCCGCCGTGTTCGAGGCCGAGGCCAGGACCTGGCCCTGATCAGCACCCCACGAGCCGCCCCGGTCGTCGACCGTCGCGGCCCACCGGCCTACCGGGGACCCACCGCCCGCCGGGGACCCGCAGGCCTTTCTCAGATCACCGGCCTTTCGCAGACCACCAGCCGGTACCCGAGGTCGAGCGCGGCGAGCCCGAGCAGCTCGCCGTGCCGCTCCACCCACCGCCCCGACTCCAGGTCGGCGCCGAGCCGCTGCATCGCCTCGCCCGCGACGTCCTCGCCGACCGTGGCGAACGCCGAGATGGACGCCCGCACCCTCGGGTCGAGGTAGCGTTCAGGCCGCCGCCAGTACGCCCCCATGAACCCGTCCGTGCAGTCGGCCGGCACCGGAACGGGCGTCACGGTCGTCCGCCCGCCACCCCGCCCGAGCTCGGCCACGACCGTCGCCACCGTCGCCAGCCCCGCCTCCAGCCGGGACAGCTCAGGCACGTAGTCGCGTACCAGCCAGAACCGCCCGGTCACCGCCGGATCCCAGGTCAGCACCACCTGCCGCGCCGAGACCCGGCGCAGCTCGGCGAGCCCGGCGGCGGCATCGCTCCAGTGATGCACGGTGAGCACGGCCAGCGCCGCGTCGAACGAGCCGTCGGCGAGCGGCAGCCGTTCGGCCCGCGCCCGCACCACCGGCGCCGACCCCGCGCGGCGCTGGGCGATCATCACGGCCGACGGCTCGACGGCCAGCACGTCGCGGCCGGCGGGCTCGTACGAGCCCGTCCCCGCTCCCACGTTCACCACGCTCCCGGCCGCCCCGAGCGCCGCGTCGATCATCGCCGCGACCCGCGGGTCGGGCACCCGCTGACCGGCATAGCCGACACCGAGCCGCAGGTAGGGGTCACCGCTCACAGAGGCCCGCCTTCCAAGAGGGGGTCACAACCACGTACGCAGGTCGCGGACGTCGATCAGCGGCAGGCCCCACCGCAACGCGGACGCCTCCAGATCGGCGGCCCCGGCCATCGTGCCGTCGGGCCGCATGATCTCGCAGCAGACGCCCACGGCAGGCAGCCCGGCCGCCAGGCACAGCGCCACGGTCGCCTCGGTGTGCCCGGCCCGCTCGCCCAGCAGCCCCGGCCTGGCCCGCAGCGGGAACACGTGACCGGGTCGCAGGAAGTCGCCCGGCCGGGCCTCGGGGTGGGCCAGCCGCCGCACGGTGGCGGCCCGCTCGGCGGCCGACACCCCGGTGCCGGTGCCCTCCGCCAGGTCCACGGGCACGTGCGGGCGGGTGCCGTGCCGGTCGCCCTCACCCGGCATCGGCCCGATCTCCAGCCGTTCCAGCACCTCGGCCGCGCACGGCACGGTGGGGTGCCCGCAGCACTGCGTCAGCATGAACGTGAACGCCGAGGGCCGCAGCGCCGCCCCGCCGAAGATCACGTCGCCTTCCGTCTCCCGGTCCGGATCCCACACCAGCACCGCCCCGCCCGCGGCGATCTGGGCGACGGCCTTGTCCACCCCGGTACGCCCCGAGATGTGCCCCGCCCAGCCCAGCGCCGACACCGCCCGCGCCACGTCGGCCGCCGCCGCGGGCCGCGCCGCCGCCAGCCGCCCGACCAGGTCGGACTCCAGGTTGACCCGCTGGCCGACCGCCACCGACCCCAGCGTCGTGCCCGCCATCGTGGCCGGGATCAGCACCACGGAGAACCGGTCGCGTACGACCTCCGCCACCGTCAGGCTCACCCCGTCGACGGCGATCGACCCCTTGGCGGCCACCCGAGGGACGAACCGGGCGGGCGGCCTGATCCACACCCGCAGCCCCGCGCCCTGCTCCTCCACGCCGACGACCTTGCCGACCGCGTCGACGTACCCCTGCACCAGGTGCCCGTCGAGCCGGTCGCCCACGGCCAGCGGCACCTCGACGTTGACCTCCCGCCCGGCGGTCAGCTCGTCGAACGTCGTCCGCCGCCGCGTCTCTCCGGTCACCGTCGCCACCACCGCGCCGTCGCCGAGCTCCTCGACGGTGACGCGTACTCCCGCCACGGCCAGCGACCCGCCCGCGCGGAGCGCCGCCACGCTCTTGCGCGCGCGGAGCACGAGCCGCTCGCCCTCGGCGGACTCGATCCGCCCGATCTCCTGAACAGACCCGCTGAACATCGGCCATCCCTTTCCCGAAACGAGCACTCGGCCACGTGACGTCAGGGGCCCGCGGGGACGGGGCCCGAGAGATGGCGGGGTCTCACCGCGTGGCCCCGGAATCGCACCGGGTCGTTCCGCCCGCGGGGCGGAACCGGCGGGCTGTCACCGCCGCACCTGGAATTACACCGCCACCAGCGTAACCCGTTGACGCCCGGCTCCGGGCCCGGCAAGGATGATCACTCTGGGGGGTGCATCGATGACTTTCACGCTCAAGGGTCCCGTGCTCGAAGGCACGCTCGTCCGCCTCGAACCTCTCGGTCAGCACCACGCCGGCGACCTGGCCGTGGCGGCCGAGGAGGACCGCAGCGCGTTCACGTTCACCTGGGTGCCGAGGGCCGGCGAGGTCGGCGGCTACATCGACGCGCAGCTCGAGCGCCAGGCGGCGGGGCGGCTCGCGCCGTACGCGCAGGTGGACAGGGCGTCGGGCCGCGCGGTCGGGGTCACCGCCTACTGGGACCCGCGGCTGTGGCCGGGAGGCGACCGGCTGTGCGCGGTCGAGATCGGGTTCACCTGGCTGGGCGGATCCGCGCGGGGCACCGGGGTGAACACGGAGTCGAAGCTGCTGCTGTTCGGCCACGCCTTCGAGAGCTGGGGCGTGGCCAGGGTCGATCTCAAGACCGACGCCCGCAACGAGCGCTCGCGGGCCGCCCTGGAGAAGGTGGGCGCCCGGTTCGAGGGCGTGCTGCGCAGTTGGTCGCCGTCGTGGGCGCCCGGGGAGGACGGCCTGCTGCGCGACTCCGCGATGTTCTCGGTCATCGCCGAGGAGTGGCCGCAGTGCCGGGCGCGGCTGGTCCGGCTGCTGGAAGCACGGGGTGGCGCCGAGGTGCCGGGTGCTCCCCCCAAGCCGGGTGTGTTCCTCCCCGGCAGGGGTGAGCCGGTCGGCGGCTGACTCCGGCGTCCGCGCCGGCCCGGCGTCTCGTACGGCCTGCGGCGCTTCCTCACCCGCCGCAGAAAGCAGCAGCCCCAGACCCGGGCGGGAAAGCCACGAGCTGGGGCCGAACTCTCATGAGAGAAGTGTGGACGATACTGGGATTGAACCAGTGACCTCTTCCGTGTCAGGGAAGCGCTCTCCCGCTGAGCTAATCGTCCTTTATTGAGTTGGAAACTCAGAGCGGAAGACGGGATTCGAACCCGCGACCCTCACCTTGGCAAGGTGATGCTCTACCACTGAGCCACTTCCGCATGGTGCCGCACTTACTTTAGCGGATCCCGGAGGGTCCGCAGATCACCGAGGTGGAGACGGGATTTGAACCCGTGTAGACGGCTTTGCAGGCCGCTGCCTCGCCTCTCGGCCACTCCACCAGGAGTCCAGCTCCGAGCGGAAGACGGGATTCGAACCCGCGACCCTCACCTTGGCAAGGTGATGCTCTACCACTGAGCCACTTCCGCGTGTATCTCCGGCTACCTGTGCCGGGCCACGGGAAAACCATATCGTCTCCGGAGAGTGCCCGTGCGCACTGCGCGGCCCGTGGAGCGAAAATCAATCGATCAAACGCACGTCCTTGGCCATCACGAACATCACCCGGTGCCCGAGCTGGATCTGGTGGTAACGGGTCTTGCCGGTGGTGGTCACGTGCTTGGACGGCGAGTACGCGTTGGCGGCGTAGTACGAGCCGGTGACGGTGTCACCCACCGTGTACGTCTGCCCCGGCGCGATCTTGTACTTGAGCGGCGTCAGCGGCTGGTACGCGGCGGACTCGTAGGCGGACTTCTCCGGGTACGCCCGCCCGTACACCTTCACCTCGCCCGACAGCGGCGTCACCATCGGCCCCTTGGCCGGGATGGCGGTCGGGTTCGAGGCCGGGTTGTGGAACCACGCCTTCTGCCCCAGGTACCAGATCGCCGTCCAGTCCCCCTGCCGGGCCGCGACGGCGTACCGCTGGCCGGTGGAGGCGCGGGCGCTGTGGTCGTACACGCTGTACGTGCTCGGCTTGCCCGGGTGCTTGCCCAGGTCGGTCACCAGGGGAGCGGTGTGGCTCGGCGACTTGTGCAGCCAGACGGTGGACGCGCCGTGCGCGGGGCACGCCTGCGCGGGCTTGGCGGCCACGCAGCCGGTGAAGCGCGGCCGGTGGGACGCGTACGACGGGCGGATGATGACCGAATCGCCGTCCTTGGCGGCCTTGAACGGCTTGTCCATGAGCTCGAAGTAGTGCTCCCAGTCCCAGTACGGGCCCGGGTCCTCGTGCATGCCGGCGACCGTCTGCGGGGTCGTGCCGGGGACGTTGTCGTGGCCGAGGATGTGGGCCCGGTTGAGCGGGATGTCATGCTTGGCGGCCAGGTACTTGACCAGCCTGGCCGACGAGCGGTACATCGCCTCCGTGTACCAGGCGCCGCCCTTGGCCAGGTAGCCCTCGTGCTCGATGCCGATCGAGCGGGTGTTGACGTCCCAGTTGCCCGCGTGCCAGGCGATGTCGTTCGTCGGCACGTGCTGGGCGACATGTCCGTCCCTGGAGCGGATCGTGTAGTGCCAGCTCACGTACTTCGGGTTGCGGACCAGGCTGGGGATGCCCTGGTAGGTGCCCTCCGTGTCGTGGATGACGATGTAGTCGACCGAGCGCTTGCGGGCCAGGTGGTCGTGGTTGCCGTAGTCGCGGTTCTTCTTCTTGCCGAAGCGTTTGTAGGCGGCGGGCATCCATTCGCAGGTGAGGGAGGACGGGCACTCCGCCTGTGACGACTGGCCCTTGGGCGTGGTCTCCCACAGGGCGTCGGCGTCGGCTCCGGCCAGCAGCCCCGCCTCCCCGTCGGGCCACCCGTCGAGACCGGCCTCGGCCTGCTCGGCCTGCTCGTCCTGCGGGTCTGCGGGTGAGGCGGACGGGCTGGGCTGCGGGCTCGCCGGTGGAGTGGTGGTGCCGGGCTGTGCGTCGTCCGCCGGTGGAGCGGTGGTCTTGGGCCGGGCGTCGGCCGCCGGTGGGGCGGTGGCGCCGGGCTGCGTGCCGGCCGGCGGCGCCGGGTCCCCGCCCGCCGGGGGCAGGTCCGAGACGGGAGCGAGCCGCACCAGGTGGCCGTCGTCCGTACGGCGCTCCGCCCCCTCCCGCATCACCGAGAACACCTCGTCCGCGAACGCCCGGGACGCCACCGGGTCGTCCGTCCCCGCGTACCGGGCGACGGCCCCGTGCCAGTCGGCGGGCTCGGCGCTGGGCCGCTGCTGGTAGGAGGCCAGGAGGGCGGCGCCGGCGCGGATGTTCGCCGCCGGGTCCGTCCGCAGCCGCGCGGGCTCCACGCCGATCAGCCGCCCGGCCTCGGGCAGGGTCGTGCGGGGCGGCGCCGCCGCCGACTCGCGCAGCGCCGAGCGGGACAGGGCCTGGGTGACCGTGGCGGACATGGGCCGGGACTCGTCCCCGCGGGGGTCGCCGAGGGCGTCGCCGATGATCGCCTCTCCGTGGGCGCGTACGTCATCGGGAAAGGCGTCCACCAGGTGCATCGGGCCGTAACCGCCCGCCGTGCTGGGCCGCCCGCCGTTCGTGTCCCACCGGGACTCCAGGTACCCCACCGCGAGCAGCACGCTCTCCGGCACCCCGTACTCGCGCGCGGCGGCGGCGAACTCGGCCTGCCTGCCCACGTCGGGCGCGGTGACCGGCGGGACGTCGGCGGGTGCGGTGAGAACGCCGGCGGCCAGGACGACGGCGAGCCAGAGCTGCATGAACATCTCCCCAGGAACGTCACGATACGACTACTCACCGTAACTGTTCCCAGAAAGGGATGTGTCAGACGGGTCGGATGATACGCATGAGATCAGCCAGATCAGCGGCGAATTCGGCATCCCAGTCATCGACCGTCAGATGCTCCGCCAGCCGCCGGTGCGCGGGGGCGTCCTCGCCGCCGCGCCGCGCTCGCGACGCGTTCGAGGTGCCGGAGAAGCGCCCGTTCACCTCCGAGACCGCGAATCCGAGCACGAACGTGCTCACCAGCCGCTCCACCCGCGGCACCTCCGCCTCCGGTACCCCCGCCTCCAGCAGCGCCTGGTAGATCGCGTCCACCACCCGCACCCCGTCCGGCGTCACCGAGGAGCGGAAGAGCAGCAGCGGGAAGACCGAAGGATGCTCCCTGGCCACCCGCCGCGTCGCCTGCGCGACCGCGGTCAGCCGCTCCTGCCACGAGCCGCCGGGCCCGGCGGGGGCCAGCTCGGCGAGCAGCCGCCCCACCAGGCCGTCGAGCAGCTCGTCCTTGTTGCGGAAGTAGCCGTACAGGGCCATGGGCGTCACCCCGACGCGCTCCGCCACGGCGCGCATGGACAGGGCGTCGAGCCCGCGCTCGTCGGCGATCGCGAGTGCCGCGTCGAGGATTTCCGGCTGCCGGGAGGTCTTGAGCTTCCGCACAGGCCGAGTCTACAGTGTAGAGCAGTCTACAACGTAGACTGAGGAGGGTGTGATGGTCATGCTGAGGGCCGAAGGGCTGGTCAAGCGGTACGGCGACGTCACCGCGCTCGACGGGTTCGACCTGCGGGTGGCGCCGGGGGAGATCGCGGGGCTGGTGGGGCACAACGGGGCGGGCAAGACGACGTTCTTCGAGATCGCCGCGGGGCTGACCGCGCCGGACGCCGGGTCCGTGCGGGTCGAGGGCCGGGTGGACGTGGCGCCGCAGCAGCTCGCGCTCTACCCCGCGATCACCGTACGGGAGACGCTGCGGCTCTTCGGCGGCCTGGCGGGGCTGCGCGGACGGGCCCTGGCCGGGGCGGTCGAGAGCACGGCGGAGGAACTGCTGCTCACCGGCGTGCTCGACCGGCGGGCGGGCGTGCTCTCCGGCGGCCAGCAGCGCAGGGTGCAGGCCGCCACCGCCCTCCTGGCCGATCCCGGCGTGCTGCTGCTCGACGAGCCCACGGCGGGCGCCGACCCCGAGACGCGCGCCGCGCTGCTGACGGCCGTGCGGCGGCGGGCCGCTCGCGGCGCGGCCGTCGTCTACTGCACCCACTACCTGCCGGAGCTGTCCGAGCTGGGCGCCACGGTCGCCGTCGCGCGCGACGGCCGCGTGATCGCCCGCGGCGCGGGCGCCGACCTGCTGAAGGACCTGCCGGGGGAGGTGCGGGTGAGCGTGGAGGGCGGCCAGGACATCACCGTCAGCACCACCGACCCGACCGCGACCCTGACCGCCCTGCTGCGCGACCTCGACCGCCCGGTACGCGGCATCGACATCCGCCACCCCTCGCTCGACGACCTGTACCGGGAGCTGTCCCATGACCGTGCCGCGTGACGGACGCCTGCACAGGATCGCCGTGCTGACCGGGCACAACGTGCTGCTGCGCCGGCGCGACCCCGCCCACTTCGTCAGCTACCTCGTCATGCCCATGGTGCTCATGCTGATCTTCAAGGGCATGCTCGGCGAACCCACGCAGGCGGTCACCGGCCTGCTGGTGATGTTCTCGGTGCTGTCGATGGCCGACGTCGCCACCGCCACCCTCACGGAACGCACCTGGCACACCTGGGACCGCCTGCGCGCCACCAGGGCGACGGTGCCCGAGATCATGATCGGCAAGGCCGTGCCCGTCTTCGCCGTGCTGGTCGTCCAGCAGGCGGTGCTGCTGGTCTACGGCGTGCTCGCCGTCGGCATGCGCCTGTCGGGCCCGGTCTGGCCGCTCGCGCTGGCCGTGACGGCGTGGAGCTTCGCCCTGCTCTGCGTGGGCACCGCCATCGCCGGCGTCGTGCGCAGCCAGGGCGAGCTCAGCACGCTGTGCAACATCGCCGCCCTGTCGGTCAGCGCGCTGGGCGGGGCACTGGTCCCGTACGCGCTGATGCCCGCCTGGGCGCAGGCGGTCGCGCCGATCTCGCCCGGGTACTGGGCGACGGCCATGCTGCAGGCGGCGGTCAGGGGCGACCTCGCCGGTACGGCGGGCCCGGCGGCGGTGCTCGCGGGCCTCGGCCTGGCCGCCGGAGCGTTCGCCTGCCGGCGGCTGAGCAAGGGCTGGGGCCGCGCGGCCGTCGCCTAGAAGCATTCCCTGCCCGATATCGGGCAGGATGTTGGCGTGTCTCGTTCCAGAGCCGTAGTGTCCTCGTCTGTGTCCACGGCACGGCATCCGTACGAAGATCTCATCGCGCACCTCACGAGGACGAGCCCGCTCGGTCCGGGCGAGGCGGCCCGCGTGGTGGCCGACGTGCTGTCGTACTTCTCGGAGTCCACCGAGGAGTTCGTCCGCCGCCGCCACGGCGAGCTGAAGTCCAAGGGCTTCACCAACGACGAGACCTTTCCGCGGATCGCCGCCGAATTACGGAGCCGGCGGGTAACGGCTCCAGAGCTGTCCCTGAGGCAGCTACGCAGGATCGTCTACGGATAGAGGAGACCTCGATGTGCGGAATCGTGGCCTATGTCGGCCCCAAGGACGCTGCGCCCATCCTGCTGGAGGGCCTGCAGCGGCTGGAGTACCGGGGCTATGACTCGGCCGGGGTCGTGGTGTCCAACAAGGGGTTGAAGGTACGCAAGGTCAAGGGCCGGGTGGCGGACCTGGCCAAGGTCGTGCCGGTCAGGTTCAAGGGCGGCCTGGGCATCGGGCACACCCGATGGGCCACGCACGGCGTGCCGAGCGACGTCAACGCGCACCCGCACCTGTCCACCGACGAGCGCATCGCGGTCGTGCACAACGGCATCATCGAGAACGCCGGGGAGCTGCGCGCCAAGCTGGAGGCCGATGGTGTGGTGTTCGCCTCCGAGACGGACACCGAGGTGCTCGCGCACCTGATCGCCGCCGCCGTCGACGAGAACGACTCGCTGGAGGAGGCCGTCAGGAAGACGCTCAAGAGCGTCGTCGGCACGTACGGCATCGCCGTGATCGACTCCGAGCGGCCCGGCGAGGTGGTCGTGGCGCGCAACGGCAGCCCGATCGTGCTGGGCATCGGCGAGAAGGAGATGTTCGCCGCCTCCGACGTGGCGGCGCTGGTCCGCTACACCCGCCAGGTCGTGCACCTGGAGGACGGCGAGCTGGCCGTGCTCAAGGCCGACGGCTTCCACACCTTCGCCAGCGACGCCCGCGAGACGGCCAAGGAGCCGCTGACCGTCGACTGGGACGCCGGCCACTACGACACCGGCGGCTACGAGCACTACCTGCTCAAGGAGATCTCCGAGCAGCCCGAGACGATCACCCGCACCATGAGCGGGCGTCTCGACGAGCGCTTCCACGTGGCCCACCTCGGCGGCCTGAACATGGACGCCCGCGAGACCCGGAGCTTCCGCCGGGTGAAGATCATCGGCTGCGGGTCGGCGTACTACTCGGGCCAGATCGGCGCCCAGCTCATCGAGGAGCTGGCGCGCATCCCGTCCGACGCCGAGCCGGCCAGCGAGTTCCGCTACCGCAACCCCGTCGTCGACCCCGACACCCTCTACGTCGCGATCAGCCAGTCGGGCGAGACCTACGACACGCTCGCCGCCGTGCAGGAGCTCAAGCGCAAGGGCGGCCGGGTCATCGGCATCGTCAACGCCGTGGGCAGCGCCATCGCCCGCGAGGTCGACGGCGGCATCTACCTGCACGCGGGGCCCGAGGTCTCGGTCGCCTCGACCAAGGCGTTCACCTCGACGTCGCTGGCGTTCGCGCTGCTCGCGCTGCACCTGGGCCGCGTGCGCGACCTGTCGCCCGCCGACGGGCGGCGCATCGTGGAGGGCCTGCGCAGGCTGCCCGGCCAGATCGAGCAGATCCTGCAGCAGGGTGACAAGATCGCCGAGCTGGCCAAGAAGTACGCGCCGCACCCGAGCATGATGTTCGTCGGCCGGGTGCGCGGTTACCCGGTGGCCCGCGAGGGCGCGCAGAAGCTCAAGGAGATCTCCTACGTGCACGCCGAGGCGTACCCGGCCAGCGAGCTCAAGCACGGCCCGCTCGCGCTGATCGGCCCCGACATGCCGACGGTCGCGATCGTGCCCGACGACGAGCTGCTCGACAAGAACCTCACCACCCTCGGCGAGATCCGGGCCCGCGGCGGCCAGGTGCTCATGGTGGGGCACCGCGAGCCCGACGCCAAGCTGGCCGACGACGTGATCGTGATTCCCAGGAACGAGATCGAGCTCGACCCGATCCTGCTCACGATCCCGCTGCAGCTCCTGGCGTACCACGCCGCGGTGGCGCTGGGCCGCGATGTGGACAAGCCGCGCAATCTCGCCAAGAGCGTTACGGTCGAATAGCCGACTTGAATTCAGCCACAATCTTCCCAAGGTAGTGTTATCCGGCTGGATACGACATAGCTTCGATACTGTGCGGCAGTTCGACCACCAGAAGCCTCATCCCGCACGCATGTACGACTACATGCTGGGCGGGAAGGACAACTTCGCGGTCGACCGCCAGGCCATCGACCAGCTCGCCGAGCTGATCCCGGAGGCGGTCCCGCTGGCCCGCGCGAACCGGGCCTTCCTCCAGCGTGCCGTACGTTATGTCGCCCGCGCCGGGGTCGACCAGTTCCTCGACCTCGGCAGCGGGCTGCCCACCCAGGGCAGCGCGCACGAGGTGGCGCCCGAGGCCAGGGTCGTCTACGTCGATCACGACCCCGTTGTCGCCGCACACGCCACGGCCCTGCTCCGGCACTCGCCGGGCAGGGCCCGTTTCGTCCAGGCCGACCTGCTCGATCCCGAGGACGTGCTGGCCAGGGCAGGGGAGTTCCTCGATCTCGACCGGCCGATCGCGGTGCTGCTGGTCTCGATCCTGCACTTCCTGCCGGACTCGGCGGGGCCGCAGCGGGCGGTGGCCGTGCTGCGCGAGCGCCTGGCGCCGGGCGGCTTCCTGGTGATCACGCACGCCACGACCCTGGGGGGTCTGGAGGACGAGGAGCGGGCCAGGGGGGTCTACCGGGGCTCGACGGCCGGTGGCGGGACCGACCGGTCGCCGGGGCAGATCCGCGCGTTCTTCGGGGGGTGGCCGCTGGAGCCGCCGGGGCTCGTCCAGGCCACGGACTGGCGGCCGGACCGGCCCAAGCTGGTGGGGGACTGGTCGCTGCCGTCGTCGCTGATGGCCGGGGTGGGAAAGAAAACCACTTAAGCCTGAAAATCACGAAAAATCGCCAAAAATGGCGGTTTTGAGCGTTGACCATGATCCCCGTGTAGAGCGTCGGGTAATGGGTTAATAACCTAGAGTAATGGGGGATTCGAGGGAGAAGTACATGCGCCGGCGGCGGTTCCTCGCCTGCGGGCTCGGCGCCGTCGCCTGCGTGGCCGGTTGCGGCACGGAGCGGGCGGGGAACGTGCTGCGTACCGGATTCTCGATCACCACGGCGGGGCGCCGCTGGGCCCCCGTGGGGAAGGCGTTCGCCGGCGCGGCCCGCTCGGCGGGCTTCGCGGCGGCCGTCAGCCACGCGATCAGCGGCACCCCGGCGACCGGCACCGGCCCGACCGGCGGCCCGACCAGCGGCGGCCCGGCAGGCAGCGGTCCGTCGGGTGGCGGTCCGTCGGGTGGCGGGCCGACGGGTGGCGGTCCGGCAGAGGGTGGTCCCACGGTCGGTGGAGGGCCGGTGGCGGGCACCGGTTTCGCGATCACGGTGAGCGGCCTGCCCGCGCTGGCCGCCGCCGAGCTGAACAACACCCAGAGCCTGCTCGACACCGCCACCCCGCTGGCCAGACTCAGCGGCCAGATCGAGGTCGTGGTCGTCCCCGAGCGCTCGCCCCTGCGGGACTTCGGCGACTTCGCCGCCCGGCTCCTGGCCAGCCCCCAGCAGACCCTGCTGGTGGGCGGGCCGCAGGGCGAGCCCGACCACCTGCTGTTCGGCCTGATCGCCAGGGCCATCGGCGCGGACGGCAGGCGGGTCGACTACTCCGGCTACCCCCGGCTGGGCGAGGCCGCCTCCGCGTTGCTCTCCGGCAAGGCGGTCGCCGCGGCGGGCCCGCTGGCCGACTGGCGCACCGCCATCGGCCGCGGCCGCGTCAGGGCGCTCGCGGTCTCCTCGGCCCGCCCCGTGCCCGACCTCGACGTGCCGACGCTGCTGGAGTGCGGCGTCCGGGTGGACTTCGCTGACTGGACGGCCGCGTTCGGGCCCGAGGACATGCCGGCGGAGAGCCGCGAGCAGGCCGTGCGCATGTGCGAGGAGGTGATCGGATCCAGCGCGTGGGAGGCGGCCTGCCTGGCCGCCGGCTGGATCCCGATCCCGCTCGCCGGCGACGACTTCGCCCGCTGGCTCGGCACCGAGATCGCCCGCACCCGCGCCGTGCTGCGGGACCTCGGCCTCCTCGACTCCACCAAAGCCACAACATGCTGGGGTAGTTGCGGGAACGGCCACTAGATGTAGGATCCTGCTCGTCGCTGGTTCGCCTCACAGGAGGCGGAGCAAAAGGGAACCCGGTGCGATTCCGGGGCTGCCCCGCAGCGGTGAGCGGGAACGACCGCCGTCATTCGCACTGGAGAGATCCGGGAAGCGGCGGCCAGTAGGTGCCATCGAGCGTGCCCGCGAGCCCGAAGACCTGCCAGCGGCATGCCGGGTGCTGCCCGGCGTGAAGTGTTCAGGGTCTCGAGGGTGGGCCGGAGCGCGACGCGGCATGCCGATGGCGTGCCGCCGTGCTCTCGCGTGCCCTCACGGGGATGAGGAGAGCGAACGTGACTCAGATCGTCGAGGTTGACCGCCGCCTGGCCATCGAGGAGGCCGCCGCGCGGGTGATCGCCGACCCGGCCAACTCGCGGGTCGCCGCCCGGCTGCTGGCCGAGGAGATCGCCGAGGAGGCCGCCGGGCACGGCGTGCGCTCGTTCTCCGAGTCGATCGCGGCCACCCACGCGGCCGGGCTGATCCAGGACGCGCTCGCCGCGTTCGTCGCCGCGCACGCCGCCGAGCTGGACGCGCTGATCTCGGACGAGGCCGACGACCGGTTCGAGTACTTCGGGCTGCGTACGGTCTACGACCGCTACCTGCTGCGCCACCCCGAGACCCGCGACGTGCTCGAACGGCCGCAGCACTTCTTCCTCCGCGTGGCCTGCGGGCTGTCGGAGACCGTCGCCGAGGCGGCCGAGCTGTACGGGCTCATGTCCACGCTGTCGTACCTGCCCAGCTCGCCCACCCTGTTCAACTCCGGCGCGCGCCGCCCGCAGCTGTCGTCCTGCTTCCTGCTCGACTCGCCGCGCGACGAGCTGGAGGGCATCTACGACAGGTACGGCCAGGTGGCGCGGCTGTCCAAGTACGCCGGGGGCATCGGCATCTCCTGGACCCGGGTGCGCTCGCGCGGCTCCCTCATCAGGGGCACGAACGGCCACTCCAACGGCATCGTGCCCTGGCTGCGCACGCTCGACTCGTCCGTGGCCGCGGTCAACCAGGGCGGGCGGCGCAAGGGCGCGGCCTGCGTCTACCTGGAGACCTGGCACGCCGACATCGAGGAGTTCCTGGAGCTGCGGGACAACACCGGCGAGGACGCCCGCCGTACGCACAACCTGAACCTGGCCAACTGGGTGCCCGACGAGTTCATGCGCCGGGTCGAGGCCGACGAGATGTGGTCGCTGTTCGACCCGAAGGAGACGCCCGACCTCACGGACCTGTACGGGGAGGCGTTCGAGGCGAGATACCGCGCCTACGAGGCCGAGGGACGATATGTCAGGCAGATCCCGGCGCGCACCCTGTACGGCCGCATGATGCGCACCCTCGCCCAGACCGGCAACGGCTGGATGACGTTCAAGGACGCCGCCAACCGCACCTCCAACCAGACCGCCCGCCCCGAGAACGTCATCCACCTGTCGAACCTGTGCACCGAGATCCTGGAGGTCACCAGCGACGGCGAGACCGCGGTCTGCAACCTCGGCTCGATCAACCTGGCCGCCCACCTGGTGGCGGGCGAGGTGGACTGGGAGCGGCTGCGCCGCACCGTGCGCACCGCCGTACGCTTCCTCGACCGCACCATCGACCTCGGCTTCTACCCGACGCCCGAGGCCGAGGCGGCCAACAAGCGCTGGCGGCCCATCGGGCTCGGGCTGATGGGGCTGGCCGACGTGTTCTTCGCGCTGCGGCTGCCGTTCGACTCGCCGCGGGCGCTGGAGCTGTCCACCAGGATCTCCGAGGAGATCGCGCTGGCCGCGTACGACACCTCGGCCGACCTCGCCACCGAGCGCGGCCGGCACCCGTCGTACGCCGACACCCGCGCGTCCGGCGGCGTCCTGCACCCCGACCACTACACCACCTCGTCCCCTCAGTGGGAGGCGCTGCGCGAGAAGATCGCCCGCACCGGCCTGCGCAACTCGCTCATGATCGCCATCGCGCCCACGGCCACGATCGCCTCCATCGCCGGCTGCTACGAGTGCATCGAGCCGCAGGTGTCCAACGTGTTCAAGCGCGAGACCCTGTCCGGCGAGTTCCTCCAGGTCAACCGGTACCTGGTGGCCGACCTGCAGGCCCGGGGGCTGTGGACGCAGCAGCTCCGCGACGACCTCAAGCGGGCCGACGGCTCGGTGCAGGCGCTGCCCGGCGTCCCCGACGACCTCAAGGTGCTCTACCGCACGGCCTGGGAGCTGCCGCAGAAGGCGCTCATCGACCTGGCCGCCGCGCGCCAGCCGTACATCGACCAGTCGCAGTCGCTCAACCTCTTCATGGCCAGCCCCACCATCGGCAAGCTCTCCTCGATGTACGCCTACGCCTGGAAGCAGGGCCTGAAGACCACGTACTACCTGCGCTCCCGCCCCGCCACCCGCATCGCCCAGACCACGGTCGCGACGCCGGTCGCCGAAGCGGTGGCCTGCTCACTCGAGAACCCCGAGACCTGCGAAGCCTGCCAGTAAGGAGCCCTCTTCTCATGCTGCTCGACCCCGGAATGGACCTCACCCTCCGGCCCATGCGGTACCCGGACTTCTACGAGCGGTTCCGCGCCGCGATCCGCAACACGTGGACCGTCGAGGAGGTGGACCTGCACAACGACCTCGCCGACCTGGCCAGGATGACGCCGCAGGAGCGGCACCTGATCAACCGGCTGGTCGCGTTCTTCGCCACCGGCGACTCCATCGTGGCCAACAACCTCGTGCTCAACCTCTACCAGCACGTCAACGCCCCCGAAGCGCGCCTCTACCTCAGCAGGCAGCTCTACGAGGAGGCCGTGCACGTGCAGTTCTACCTCACGCTGCTCGACACGTACCTGCCGGACCCGGACGAGCGGGTCAAGGCGTTCGCCGCGATCGAGCACATCCCGTCGATCCGCGACAAGGCGGAGTTCTGCTTCAAGTGGATCGACTCCATCGAGAGCCTGCAGCGGCTGGAGACCGCCGCCGAGCGCCGCCGGTTCCTGCTCAACCTGATCTGCTTCGCCGCCTGCATCGAGGGCCTGTTCTTCTACGGCGCGTTCGCCTACGTCTACTGGTTCCGCTCCCGCGGGCTGCTCGACGGCCTGGCCACGGGGACGAACTGGGTGTTCCGCGACGAGTCCATGCACATGGAGTTCGCGTTCAGCGTGGTGGACACCGTACGGGCCGAGGAGCCGTCGCTGTTCGACGACGAGCTGGGCAAGCAGGTGACGCTGATGCTGGAGGAGGCGGTGGCCGCCGAGCTGGCCTTCGCCGAGGACCTGTGCGGTGACGGCATGCCCGGGATGAGCGCCGAGCAGATGCGCCAGTACCTGGAGTACGTGGCCGACCAGCGCCTGGCCAGGCTGGGGCTGCCCAGGCGTTACGGCTCGGCGAACCCGTTCGCGTTCATGGAGTTGCAGGACGTGCAGGAGCTGGCCAATTTCTTCGAACGGCGTGTCTCCGCGTATCAAGTGGCAGTTGAGGGAAATGTGACCTTTGACGAGACGTTCTAAGACATTGGGGGCATGAGCGTGCAGTCTCCGGCTGACTGGCCGATCCTCGTCATCTCGGTGGTGGGCGCCATCCTGGTGGTGGAGGTGTCCAGGAGGGTCCTCACCAAGGTGGGCCGGAAATGGGCGCTGGCCCGTCATCTGGTGGAGCACTGCACGTGGCCGGCCTTCTCGGTGGCCGCCGTGGTGGCGTTCAACCTCGTGTTCGGGCCGGGCATGTTCGGCGACTCGGCGAGCGAGCGGGGCACGGCGGGCACCGTCGAACGGGTGCTGGGCCTGTTCACGATCGCCGCGGTCACGTGGCTGATCGTGCAGGCGGCGTACGCGCTGACGGACGTCATCCTCGACCGGCTGGTGCTGGTCGAGGGGGAGCGCAACCGGCGGGCGCGGCGGATCATGACGCAGATCGCGCTGGTCCGCCGCGTCGCCGCCGCGATCATCATCGTGATCGCGGTCGGCGCGATGCTCTTCTCCTTCCCTCAGGTCCGCGCGCTCGGCGCCGGTCTGCTCGCCTCGGCCGGCATCGCCGGCGCCATCGTCGGCATCGCCGCCCAGCCCACCATCGGCAACATGCTCGCCGGTCTCCAGCTCGCCTTCAGCGACGCGCTCCGCCTGGACGACGTGGTCGTCGTCGAGGACGAATGGGGACGCATCGAGGAGCTCACCCTCACGTACGTGGTGCTGCGCCTGTGGGACGAACGCCGCCTCGTGCTCCCGGTCTCGTACTTCACCCAGAACCCGTTCGAGAACTGGACCCGCCACGGCAGCCGCGTCCTGGCCGTGTGCCTGCTGCGCGTGGACTGGTCGGTCCCCGTCCCGAAACTGCGTGACGCGCTCTACGAGTTCCTGCAGGGCAACCCGCTGTGGGACCAGAAGGACTGGACCCTCCAGGTCACGGACGTGCTGCCGAACGGCCTGGTCGAGCTGCGCGCCCTGATGAGCGCCGCCGACTCGCCGTCCTCCTGGGACCTCAAGTGCGACGTACGCGAATTCCTGGTCAATTTCGTCCGCGACAACTACCCGGAATCCCTGCCCCGCTTCCGCGTCGAAACCCCGGAGAGCCGAATCGGCGCCGGCGGCCATAAATAAGTGGCACGGGACCCGATCACCGGTTTACCGTGGACATCGTCCAGCAACAAGCAGAAAGGTGGCGAAGTGCTCATCCCAACCCTGCCGAGCCCCTCCGCCGCCACCCTGCCCGAGCTGCGGCGAAGGCTTTCCGGATAAACCCTTCGCACGGGTTCCCGGAAAGCCGTCTCGGATCACCTCCGAGGCGGCTTCCTCATTTTTCTTTTCGTCACCGAGTGTGGGGCAGCTTGGTCAGCCCGCCTGCCTTGGGAGCAGGAGCACCGCAGGTTCGAATCCTGCCACTCGGACAACGGCCCTGAAAGAATAGGGCCGCGGGCTACGGCCTGGCCGTCGGGAATGGCGCCCCCCGGCCGGACCCCGCCCCCGCCCCGGGCCGGCCCACGCCAGCCAAGCCCGGGGCCCAAGCCGCTCTGGCCCAACTGGCAGAGGCGCCGTCTTCAGGAGGCGGAGGTTCAGGGTTCGAATCCCTGGAGCGGCACCTAACGGGGCAACCCCTGAACTTTCGCGAATGCCTTTGCTCGGCATCGCGTCAGCCGGGCACGAGCCGGTGATCCTGTCGGCCTGATTTGCTCACCTCGCGGTCAGGGGTTGCAGCAGTCTCGCATGCCGTGTCTGCGGCGATGACCTCATAGGCGGCCTCGGCAGCAGCAGCGCCCGCGGATCCGCGCCGGCGTACGTGGCGAGCACAGGTGCTGTCGCCAGCCCGACCAGCAGGCCGAACGCGGCCGTCATCGTCACCCCGGCGTCGCGACGGCCCCACTGAGGTGGCCTGCTCGCGGCGGCCAAGCCTGCGGACATCCGTTTCTGCCTGTACGGTTCATGACCTCGCGGCCGATCTAAATGGCAGCCGGGCTCGGTGCCGCTGCCGCCGCGTGTCCAGCAGGAGTCTCACATGATGACTCGTCCTACCAGGGAGGGTCCTTGATCGACGGCGATCGCGAGACAGTAGATGGTCCGGTATCGAGGCCAGTCCTCCTCCGGCGGCACAAGGCCGCTCACGATGACCTCGTACTTTTTCGCCTCGACCAGCCGCATTCTCGGCGTGCACCCGACCTCGGCCAGACGCTGCATGTCATCCATTCCTGGATAGGGGCCGTCGGGGAGGACATAGGTGGTTGCGAACTCCGCCACGTGCGGCCGATCGCATGGAACGACTGTCACCAGAGCGCCGTCGGGCAAGGGGTCGATACAGTCGCCCGGCCTGAGTTCGGTCGGGTCGTACTGGTGCGCGCCGGAGGGAAGGCCGGCCGCGGTGGGCACGGAGGCAGGGGCGGGTTTCGCCGCGGTGCACGCCGCGAGGAACGCCGCCCCGAAAGATCACACCTGAGATCGCTGATATGCGCGACAGCATGCGGCAGATCGTCCCAGTCGAAGGTCACCGGAAGATCGCGACGGAACGCCCGGGTGCGGATGTGGGAGACCGGGAGGTGGCCATGCGGGACGCCGTCCCCGGGCCGTCCTCGGTTGTGGATATTGGTGGCGGGCTTCTCGATCATGTCCGATGCTGTAGTCGTGTTCAGGATTCCGCCGCGTACGGCTACTGACGCCTATTTCGCCAAGATGGGCGGATCGAGGCGTCTCGACCTTGTCTTCGACATCGATCTGGGAGATCTGGTGGAAGGCCACCGCGCGGTCGCGCGTGGAATGGAAATGCTGGACAGCGGTGCCGTGCTGCACTACGAGTTCGTCCCCGGGGTCCGGCCAGACGAGACGGAAATCAACGGGCCGTTCTTCTGGTATTGGATGCTGTCCACCGAGGATGATCAAGGCACGCCCTACTGCGACGACAACGTGGGTGCCTTCGATCCGGGCGGAGAGGCGGCCGCCCACGGAACTCGTCAGCTGGGTGGGCCGGTTCCCAGCTCGGCGACCTGGCTACGGGTGAGTTTCAGGCCGGCTGAGGGATGGGCGCCGACGCGATCGTGGTGTCGGCAGTTGAGGATCGAGCTGCCGGACGGTGTCGTTACGGGGGTGTGGAGCGACTCGCGCCCGACTGCCGGATGACCACGACGCCATTTGGTCGGGGTCTTCCGTGTGCCCCGGAGCGGTACACAGAAGACCCTGAACCTTCACGGATGTACTGGCCTTCCGGCACGTTGATCCGCTGACGGTCAGCGGCCTGCCAGTGCGGTAACGCAGCCTGCACGGTGTCTACGGCCTCGGTGGCGGAGCCCCCGGCAGCCGGTAGGCCAACTGGGGCCGGCTACGCGAGAGCCTTCGCGGCTGTCATTTCCGGTGCGGCGGCCAGGCGGTGCCTGCGCTTGGGCAGGCCGTAGGTGGGGTGCGAGGTGGCCCACAGCGCCATCCTGAGGATGCCTGCCTTGACCCGTGAGGGCTGCCATCCGCCCTGGTACTTCGGCTTTGCCCGCCCTTCGCCGTCGACCAGCTGCAGGATCCCGTCCCGGCGCCCGAGGCTGATGTGGTTGTAGGTGTAGACCAGCTTGGTGTTCGGGATCGTGCGTCCTGTCAGGCGTCCCACGATCGCCTCGATGGCCTGCCGGCCGGTGTAGCCGGCCGACGCGCAGGACATCGGCAGCGGCCGGCCGTTGTCGCCGATGGCGTGGACGCTGTCGCCGACGGCGTAGACGTTCGGGTGCGAGACCGACCGCATGGTGCGATCGACGACGATCTGACCTGTCCCGGTGACCGCCAGCCCGCCGGCGGCGGCGATGGGGCTGATCGCGAACCCGGCCGTCCACACGGTCGCGTCGGACGCCAGAGCGGTGCCGTCGGCGCAGAGCACCCGCGTCGCTTCGACGGCTCCGACGCTGGTGTGCTCCAGGACGGTGACGCCCAGCCGGTCGCAGGCCCGGCGCAGGTGGTCGCGGGCACCGGCGGAGAGCCGGGCGCCCAGCTCGCCGCGCGCGATGAGCGCCACCGACAGGCCGGGCCGGGACTCGGCGATCTCGGTGGCGGCCTCGATCCCGGTCAGCCCGTCACCGACGACCACCACGTTCCCGCCCCGGCCTGACCTGTCCAGGCTGTCCAGGCGCTCGCGCAGGCGCAGCGCCGAGGGCCGGGCGGCGACGTCGAAGGCGTGCTCGGCCGCGCCGGGGAGGCCCTCGACGTTGCCGCGGCTGCCGAGCGCGTAGACCAGCGTGTCGTAGCCGAGCTCGCCTCCGCCGCCGGGGACGCCGCCGGGGACGCCGCCGGTGTCGGCCATGGCGACGACCTGACGCTCGGGGTCGACGGCGGTGACACGGGCCAGGCGCAGCCGTACCTCCGTCCCGGCGAAGACCTCGGCGAGCCGCGGAGCCTCGATGTCCCGTCCGGCGGCGAGCTGGTGCAGCCGCATGCGCTGGACGAAGTCCGGCGCGGCGTTGACCACGGTGATCTCGGTGTCCTTCGGGGACAGCCGGCGGGCCAGGTTCCCGGCCACGTAGGCCCCGGCGTAGCCGGCGCCGAGGACGACGATGCGGTGCTTCATGCGTTGCTCCTGTCGGTTGTTTGCTCTGGATGAGTCGGCTCGGCCCGGGTCACCGCTCTTCTGGCCGATTCGTCAAGACTCGCGGCCCAGGCCGCGGGACGAACCGGTGACGAACCAGACCATGCTCATGACGGCCTTCCGTTCTGCGGTGCCGGTTGCCGTTGCAAGGCGATCACTCGTGCAGAGGTGTGCCGCGGCGCCCTGACGCCCATGAGGCGCCGGCGCCCCGAACTGCGTGACAGTGCGGTCATGTGACGTGCGTCACCGATCACGGGTGTCACACGGCTGTAGGGGCCGGCGCCTAATGCGTGGAGCAGGACTTGAGAGCGACAAGGCAGGAGCCGCCCATGAACGAGCGCAGCGAGCCGACGACGGGCCCGGTTGAGCCGCCCGCTCAAGGCGACCGCACGGACTCGGCCACCGAGACGTTCGTCGCCCACCGCAACCTGCTGTTCACCGTCGCCTACGAGATGCTCGGCTCGGCCGCCGACGCCGAGGACGTCCTTCAGGAAACCTGGTTGCGATGGATGAAGATAGACCTGGGGCAGGTACGCGACCGGCGCGCCTACCTGGTCCGGATCACGACCCGGCGGTCGCTGGACCGGCTGCGGACCATGAGGCGCCGCAAGGAGGTGTACGTCGGTCCCTGGCTGCCCGAGCCGCTGCTCACCACGCCGGACGTGGCCGAGGACGTCGAGCTGGCAGAGAGCGTGTCGATGGCGCTGATGCTCGTCCTGGAGACGCTGTCGCCGACCGAGCGGGCCGTGTTCGTGCTGCGTGAGGTCTTCGACGTCGGCTACGAAGAGATCGCGGCCGCCGTCGGCAAGAGCCCGGTCACGGTTCGCCAGATCGCGCACCGCGCCCGCCGGCACGTCGATGCCCGCCGCCCGCGCGAGGCGGTCTCCCCCAGCGAGGCCCGGGCCGCGCTGGAGTCCTTCCAGCGCGCCCTCGACACCAGGAACCTGCAAGGCCTCCTCGACGTGCTCGCCCCCGACGTTGTCCTGATCAGCGACGGCGGCGGCATCAAGCAGGCCGCGCCGCGGCCGGTCATCGGCGCCGGCAAGGTGGCCCGCATGATCGTCGACGGCCTCGGCAAGGCCGGCATCGCGCTCACCGGTGAGGCCACCGTGGTCAACGGCAACCCCGCACTCCTCCTCCGCGTGGACGGCGAGATCGACGGCGTCATCGCGGTCAGGGTCGAGGACGCCCGCATCACCGGCCTCTACTACGTCCGCAATCCGCGGAAGCTGACCCGCATCGCGATCGAGAACCCGCTCACGCTGAAGTAGTCCTCCGGCCGCCGCGCCGTGATCACGGCAACGCGACGGTACGGAGCACCCTGAGCTCATCGTCACGCGTTCGCACCGGCCCGGCCATTACCACGTCGTTTTCTTCAAGGAGTAGACATGGCCGCTCAGGCCCCGCTTGCCGCCGCCGCACCACCGTCTCCCTGGCCGGCCGTGGCCGGGACAGCCGTCCTGCTCACGGCGATCATCTCCGTGCTGCTCACCGCCTTCGCCTGGCCGTCGGTGCGCTCGTCGGTACACGACGTGCCGATCGCCGTCGCCGGGCCGGCCACCGCGGTCGAGCAGGTCAGCACCGCTCTCGCCCAACGCCTGCCGGACGGCTTCGAGATCACCGAGGTCGCCGGCACCGCGGCCGCCGAACGGTTGATCCGCGACCGGGAGGTGTACGGGGCGATCGACGTCAGCTCCGGCGCTCCGCAGGTCATCATGGCCTCAGCCGCCAGTGCGGCGGTCGCCCAGACCCTGCAGGGCATCGCGACCGCGCTCGGCCAGGCGCAGGCACAGGGCACCGGCACGAAGGTCGTCGTCCGCGACCTCGTCGCCTTGCCGGCCGGCGACCCGCGCGGCGCCGGCCTGGCCGCCGGAGCCCTGCCTCTGGTCATGGGCGGCCTGCTCGCCGCGCTGCTGCTGAGCAGGCTCGTCCGCGGCACCGCCCGCCGCGTCACCGGAGCGCTCGTCTTCGCGATCACCGGGGGCCTGGCCGTGGCAGCGATCCTGCAGTTCTGGTTCGGCTCGCTCGACGGCGCCTACTGGGCCAACAGCGGCGCCATCTCCCTGGCCATCGCGGCCACCTCCCTGAGCATCCTCGGGCTGGAGTCCCTGCTCGGGTACGCCGGCCTCGGTCTCGGCGCCGCCGTCATGATGCTCATCGGCAATCCCCTGTCAGGTGCCGCGACGGCACCCGAGATGCTGCCCGGCTGGTCCGGCGCGCTCGGCCAGCTGCTGCCGCCGGGGGCGGGAGGCCAGCTGCTGCGCTCCACCGCGTTCTTCGACGGCCACGGCGCCACTCACTCCATCATCGTCCTGGTCACCTGGCTCACGCTCGGTGTGATGCTCTGCCTGGCCGGCCGCCTGCGCGCACGCCGTACCGCCACTGCCACGGCAGGACTTCCTGAAGACGGCCGTATCACCGGCCTCGCCTACGCAACCCGCAGCAACTGACCGCATCGACACCGCGGCCCCACTCACCTGCGATGAGCCGGCCCGAGTCCACCACAAGCCGCACAAACTCCACCACATCTCTTACTGGGAGGTCCTTCATGACGAAGAGCGTCGCCAGCGAACTCGCCGACCTGCAGCTGCCGGTCGAGCGGAGCTGCCCGTTCGCCCCACCCGCCGCCTACGAGCAGTTGCGCGAGCAAGCGCCGATCGTCAAGATCCGGTTGAAGAGCGGCGGCGAGGCCTGGTGGGTGTCCGGGCATGAGGCGGCCCGTACCGTCCTCGCCGACCCCCGCTTCTCCTCCGACAAGCGCAAGGACGGCTTCCCGCTCTTCACCCTCGATGCGGCGACCCTGCAGCAGCTCCGCAGCCAGCCGCCGCTGATGCTCGGCATGGACGGCGCCGAACACTCCGCGACCCGCCGTCCGGTGATCAGCGAGTTCACCGTCAAGCGGCTGGCCGCGCTGCGCCCGCGCGTCCAGGACATCGTCGACCACTTCATCGACGACCTGCTCGCCACCGACCGGCACCCGGTAGACCTGGTGCAGGCATTCTCCCTGCCGGTGCCCTCCCTGGTGATCTGCGAACTGCTCGGCGTCCCCTACACCGACCACGACTTCTTCCAGAGCCGCACCACCATGATGGTGAGCCGGACCTCGGTCGAAGACCGCCGGCGAGCCTTCGCCGAACTGCGCGCCTACATCGGCGACCTGCTCACCCGCAAGGAATCAGAACCCGGCGACGACCTGTTCAGCCGGCAGATCGCCGGCCAACGCCAGAAGGGCACCCTCGACCACGCGGGCCTGGTGAGCCTCGCCTTTCTGTTGCTGACCGCCGGACACGAGACCACGGCGAACATGATCTCGCTCGGCGTGGTCGGACTGCTCACCCATCCGGAGCAACTGGCCCTGATAACGGCCGACCCGGGCAAAACGCCCCTGGCGGTGGAGGAACTCCTGCGCTACTTCACCATCGCCGACGGGGTCACCTCCCGCATCGCCACCGAGGACGTGAAGATCGGCGGCGCGAGCATCAGGGCCGGTGAGGGTGTCGTCGTCTCCGGCCTGTCGGCCAACTGGGACCCGGCGGTGTTCAAGGACCCGGCCGCCTTGGACGTGGAGCGCGGAGCCCGCCACCACCTCGCCTTCGGCTTCGGCCCCCACCAGTGCCTCGGCCAGAACCTGGCTCGAATGGAACTGCAGATCGTCTTCGACACGTTGTTCCGCCGCATTCCCACCCTGCGGCTCGCCGTACCGATGGAGGACGTTCCGTTCAAGAACGACGCCGTCATCTACGGCGCCCACGAACTCCCCGTCACCTGGTGAGCATGACATGATGCGGCGATCGTTGTGGTGGTCAGGCCGCCGGGAACAGACCCAGGGGGTTGCCGCTGGCCGATGCCATCGCCATGCTCGCGAAAGCTCGGTTGCTGATGAATGACAGGACCGTAAACCTTAGGAATGAAGGGTCCATGTTGAACATAAGCCTCTCATCGGCGTCGACGTCACCGGGCCGCCCAATCGTCGTCCCCGGAGGTGGCGCCTTCGGAATCGGGGCAAATCGTCAAATCCTGGGTGTCGATGAGTGTGGTCGGACTTCCCACGCCGGCCGTTGGAGCTGATCGTTGTACACGATGATGTTGGCGTGGTCGGTAGGGCGGGCTGTGGCGAAGTAGAGCTGCTGGGAGGGGATGTAGCGGTTGCGCCAGGACCGTTCGATGTCGGCGGGGGATTCGGCCAGCGTTGCGCCTCGGTCCCGGGCGCGGGCCACCGTCTGCTCGAAGGGGACGGACACGAAGATGCGCAGGTCCCACCGGTCGACGAGTTCCGGGCGCAGGAGGAAGACGCCGTCGAAGAGCAGTACGGCATCCGCGGGGGCGGTCGTGGGCGGCGGGGACGACGGGGTGTCGGTGGCTCTGTCGTAGGCCGTGTGCCGGAACCTTCGGTCTCCGCCTGGGCCCAGCGGATCGAGCAGGACCCGGCGCAGCGCGGCGTGGTCGTGGGCGTCGAAGTAGCAGCCTTCGGCGGAGTACCGGCCGCGTCGGTAGCGCTGTGCACGGGGGACGAGGAAGTCGTCGATGGTCGCGCGGATGACGTCGCGACCCTGCGCGCGCAGGACGACGGCGACCTCGTCGGCCAGCGTGGTCTTGCCGGCGGCGGGCGGCCCGTCGATGGCGACCCGCAGCGGGTGCGCGGTCGTGACGGACCTGATCGCCTCGGCCAGCCGGCTGATGAGCTCGCCGCGGGTGCCTTGGTCCATTGCTGCACTCTCTCACGGTGCGGTGTCCCTCACCCGCCCACCCGCCGCCCGGCGCCCGGCGCCGTCGGTCACACCGTGTCGGTGGATCGATCCGCTGCGGCCTCGCTGCGCCGGTAGCCCCAGTCCACCAGCGGCTGCAGGATCCGCATCAGCTCCTCGCCGTCGGGGGAGAGGGCGTAGCGGATCTGCACCGGGGTGGTGGGGATCACGGTACGCGTGATCAGGCCCTCGGATTCGAGCTCCTTGAGCCGCTGGGTGAGGAGCCGGTCGGAGATGCCGGGCACCGACAGCCGGTACTCGCCGAAGCGGCGGGCACCCCGCTGGCCGGCGAGCAGGATCGCGCTGGTCCAGCGGCGGCCGACGAGCTCGACGATGTTCTGGAAGCTGCGGCAGCTCGGCTCGTGGATGGTCAGGTGGCCGGGACGGGCGGTCTGCGGTGTCTGCGTGCTCACTTACTAAATATTAGTCACTTACCTCGCCTTTGCCTCATGGCGCCGGCGTCCGGAGTATGAAGTCATGACTGATTACGGACAAACCCTGTCCTTCGGGCTGAGCCTCGACCCCGAGGTGGACCAGCTCGGCGAGACCATGCGGCTGGCCGCGGCCGCCGACGAGTACGAGCTGGACTACCTGGCCGTTCAGGACCACGCCTACCAGCCGGGGCACCTGGACGCCTGGACCTTGATCACCAACCTGGCCACGCGGACCAGGCACGTCTCGTTCCTCACCGATGTGGCGGACCTGCAGTTAAGGCCACCCGCCATGCTGGCCAAGGCCGCCGCCACGCTCGGCGTGCTGGCCGGGGGCCGCACCGTGCTCGGCGTCGGTGGCGGGGCGTTCGCGGATGCCATCGCGGGCATGGGGGGCAAGCGGCGCAGCGGCGGCGAGATGGTCGTCTACACCGAGGAGTCGTTGCACGTGATGCGGGCCGCGCTGGGCGGGGGCGGCGTGCGGCTGCTCAGCGAGCAGCACGCCATCGAGGGGTACGCGGCGGGCCCGGTGCCGCCCGCTCCCGTCCCGCTGTGGCTCGGCGGCCAGGGCCCCAAGATGCTCGGCGTCACCGGCCGGGCCGCCGACGGCTGGATCTCGCCGCTTAACATCTACGTGCCGCCCGGTGAGGTGCCCGCCAAGCAGAAGATCATCGATGAGGCGGCGCGGGCGGCCGGGCGCGACCCGCTCGACATCCGCAGGATCTACAACGTGATCGGCACGATCGGCGACGTCCGCGGCGGGCCCGGCCTGGCCGGGAACGTGCGGCTGTGGACGGACACGCTCACCGGGTGGGCGGTCGAGCTGGGCTTCGACACGTTCATCTTCTGGCCGGTGGCCGACCACCGGGTCCAGTTCGACGTGTTCGCCGCCGAGGTCGTCCCCGCCGTCCGCCAGCGGGTTGGTCAGGTCCGGGGGCGGCGATGACGACGATCCCGGCCGCTTTGGAAGGGAAGATCGTTCTTCCGGGAGATCAGCGGTACCGGCTGCTGCGCTCCACGTACACGACCGTGGCCAGTCCCGCCGCCGTGCTGCTGCCCGAGGACACGGCGGAGGTGGCCGCGGCTCTGCGGTTCGCCCGCGAGCAGGGCCTGCCCCTGTCCGTGCGGAGCGGAGGGCACGGGCTGTCAGGGCGGTCCACGAACGACGGCGGCGTGGTCATCGACCTGTCGGAGATGAACCGCGTCGAAGTGATCGACCGGGCGGCGCGAATCGTCCGGGTCGAGGCGGGCGCGCGGTGGGCGCAGGTGGCGCAGGCGCTGGCGCCGTACGGGCTGGCGATCAGCTCCGGTGACCACGGCAACGTCGGCGCCGGCGGCCTGGCCACCGGCGGCGGCATCGGCTGGCTGGTCCGCCGGTACGGGCTGACCATCGACCACATCAGGGCGGCCGAGGTCGTCCTGGCCGACGGCACCGTCGTGCGCGCCGACGCCGAGCACGAACCGGACCTGCTGTGGGTCGTGCGCGGCGCCGGCGGCGGGGCCGGCATCGTGACCGCGTTCGAGATCGAGGCGATCGAGCTGCGGGAGGTGGGCTACGCCCAGATCGCCGTCCAGGTGGACCGCCGCGGCCGGGCGCTGCGGCAGTGGGCGGACTACCTGGCCGAGGCCCCGCGCGAGCTGTCCACCGCGGTCACCCTGCTCCCGCAGGGGCGCTCGCTGGTCGCGTCCATCACCGCCGTGGTCGCCACCGACGACGAGCGGCAGGTCGTCGCGGCGATCGAGCCGCTGCTGCGGATCGGCACCACGCTCGGCCGGCAGGCGCAGCTCGCCCCGTACCCGGCCCTGGTCTCCACCGCGCACCTGCACGCCAACGTCGGCCAGCAGCCCAGCACCACCACCAACGGGCTGCTCACCGCGATGACCGGCGACGACGCGGCGGCGATCACGGCGGCCGCGGCCGGCCCGCACCAGCCGCTGATCCAGCTGCGCTCCCTGGGCGGGGCGGTCGACGACGTGCCGGCGGACGCGACCGCGTTCGCGCACCGCCGCCACGGCACGATGGTGGTCGCCACGACGTTCCCGCCGCAGGGCGGCAGAGCGCTCGACGCGGCCTGGCGTCCGCTCGCCGAGCGGGTCGACGGGGCGTACGTCAACTTCGAGAGCCGCCCGGACAAGGCCGCCTTCGAACGCATCTACCCGGGCGCGACCGGCGACCGGGTTCGCCGCCTCTGGAACCGGTACGACCCGGACGGGATCTTCCGAGGCCCCTGGGAGGCCTGACAAGGCCGTCGAGCCCGGCCGGCGCCGGTCGGGTTCTCACGGATGCGAACGACAGGTACCGCACGTAACACTGGTGGCGATCACTTACCCGAGCCGGAGGTTGCCAGAGACATGAGTTCCAACCGTGAGATCGTCGCCGAGGCCTTCGCCGCGTGGGCGGCGGGGACCGCGCACGTTTCCGAGATCTTCGCCCCGGACATGCGCTGGGAGATCGTCGGCAGGTCCGCCGCCTCCGGCACCTACGACAGCACGCAGCAGTTCGTCGATCAGGTGCTGCGGCCCTTCGGGGCGAGGTTCAGCGCGGACAAGCCGTTCCGCCCGGTCGAGATCCGCTCCGTCTACGCCGACGACGAGCGGAGCACCGTGGTGGTCGTGTGGGACGGCGAAGGCACCACCATCGCGGGGACGTCCTATCGCAACACCTATGCCTGGTTCATGACGCTCCGGGACGGCAAGGTCGTCGACGGTACGGCGTTCTACGACAGCATCGCGTTCAACGAACTCTGGGAAACCGTCACCCCAGCCTCATAGGGGCTGGTCAAGGGGCTGCTGCCGCTCGTCGTGATGTGGTGGATGTTCAGCGCGTTCGGCTGGCTGGCCAACGCGGTGCGGCCCGACCGGGCGCGGGTCCGGCTGCTGCTGGTCCTCGCGATGACGGCCTTCTTCGTCATGGGTCTCGACGTGCCGTACGCCTTCGAGCCGGAGGGCTGGGCCTTTCCCGCGGCGTACCTCGCGGTGGTGGCCATCCACTGGCCATGTGAACCCCTGGTGGCTGGGCAGCGGCACGGCGATCTTCCTCATCGGGCACGCGTTCTACCGCGCCATGCTGAGAAGCGGACGGGTCGCTGATCGCCTCGTCGCAGCGGTGTGCGTGGTGCCCCTGGGGCTGGTGACGTCGTTCGCCGGATGGGCCGCCATGGCTGCCGTCATGGTCGTGCTCGGCGTGGTCGCCGCCATCGATCATCGGCTGGCCACGCGAGGGCTGACGTGAACGACACGCCGGCTACTGCACAGGCGGTCTCTACTTCTAGGGCTCCTCTGCCGCCACCTCGCCGGTGCCCAGGGCGGCCGCGATGGTTCTCCGCCAGAGCAGGTCGCTTTCGGCGATCCGGCGCGTCTCGTCCTCGCTGGGCTCGTGCCGCCGCCGTCGGCGGGGCTGAGCCGCAGTTCCACCTCATCGGCCGGGTAGTCCTCGTAGATCCAGCTCAGCGTGAGGGTGTGCGGGGCGTCGCAGCGCAGGATCCGCCCGTGCGCGTGCTCCGGCAGGACGTACGTGCCGCCCTCCCGCAGGTCGCCCTCGGGCTCGATGAGCCAGCGGCTGACCCGGTCCGCCTCGGTGCAGGCCCGCCAGACGTCCTCGATCGGCACGGTGTACTGCCGTCGCAGCACGGCGCTGCGGCCCTCACCTCTGGCGATCTTCCGGTGGCCGACCGACCGGTGGATCTCGCCCAGCGGAGTCAGATTCCGCACCATCGTCCTCTCCCGTACTCTTCCGATGTGGCGTCACAGGCGGCTGGCCCGAGGTGGTCCGGTGCGGCGGCGCGATGCGTGCGGCCGGTCGCGGGCGAAGAGCGCGGCGAGGGCCGCGGCCAGGAGGGGAAGACCGGCGACGACGGCTGTGATCGCCGGCCAGGGGGTCTCGAACGGCACCCGTTCCGGTTCCTCCCACGTGGTGCGCATCGTCAGGGGCCACAGCAGCAACATCCCGGCGGGAACTCCGGCGATCGCGCCGAGCACCGTTCCGAACAGGGCGCTCAGGCCCGCGCGGGAGGCGCGGAACCACCGGAATGCCGCGGCCGACCCGTTGCCGGCCCGCCTCATGACCCGGGCCTGGCGCGCGTTGGCGGCCTTGCCGAAGCCGGACGCCAGCGCGCACGCCAGGGCGGCGAGGAAGGCCACCGCGGCGAAGGGCAGCCACCCGGTCGAAGCCTGGAAGCCCCGCTCGACGTGGACCTCGGCGACCGCGTCGTCCAGCCGGTCGTCGAGGCGCTGCTGCTCCTGGGGCGTGACCCGGTGGACGGCCGGGTCGACGATCAGCTCGCTCGGCCGGAGCCGGTAGCCGAGATCCCGGACGAGTTTCGAGGGGACGAAGATCGTCTCCAGGTGCGGGTCGGAGGTCCTGGCGACAATCGCCCGGACGGTCTTGGTCCGTGTGGCCTCGTCGGTCGCGTTGCGCTCGTAGCCGAGTGCCACCGAGTCGGTCTTCACGCCGGCGGACGTGATCACTACGGCCGTGTTCTCGTCGTACGGCGTCGACTGATCGCCTGTGAGGTACCGCAGCAGCTTCTCGTCCCCGATGGCCTGATCCCAGTAGACGGCCTCCTCCGGTGTCTCGACGCCTTCCGCCGTGGCGCGGAAGAACCAGGACCCGTCCGGCACGGCCTCGCGCTGGGCGATGGGCACGCCCGGCAGTTCCCGCTCCATCATCGCTCGCACGGCGGCCGCGTCCGCCGTGGCGAAAACCCCCAGGTGCGTGGAGCTCGGCTGGATCAATAAGCTGCCCGGCCTGCCGCGGGGAAGGTATTCGGCCCTGCTCTGCGCCGTTTCGCCGACCGCGACGACCGTCAGCGCGAGGCCGAAGGCCGTCGCCATCATCGCCAGCGTGATCGCGAGCACCGCGCGGGCCCGGCGCTGGGCCAGGTCGCGGACCGCCAGGCGGAAGGGCGGCGGCAGCCTTTCGGCGTACGGGCCGATGGTCTCCAGCAGCCACGAAGGCAGCGGGCCGAGACCGGCGGTCAGCAGGCCCGCACCGACGAGGGAGATCAGTAGCAGGCCGAAGAAGTCGATGGAGCCGTAGCGGGAATCCTCACGGGCCAGCCACGCGCCGAGCCCCATCAACCAGACGCCAGCGAATGACGCGAACAACCCAAGAACGACGAATCTCCGGCTCATCATCTCGTGGCGGTTGGCCGGGGCGGAGAGCAAGGCGGCAGGGACGGCCCCCGCCGCGGCCATGAGGGGGAGGCCTACCAGCACGGCGATGAGCAGTGCCATGAGGACGGCAAGGGCAAGATCGGAAAACATGACGGAATGGTAGTGAGCCGCCACGGCGACGCATCGGCCATGCCGGGGGCCGTATCGAGTCCGCAATCGAGGGAGCCTGGGCGAGCCCGTCACGGGATGAAGCGGTAGCCCATGCCCGGGTCGGTGATCAGGTGCCGAGGGTGGCGGGGGCCGCGTTCGAACTTCTTGCGGAGCTGGGCCAATTACTGGCGCAGGTGGTGGGTCTCCTTGACGTGTCTCCTGCCCCACACCTCGGTGAGCAGGTAGCGCTGGGGGCTGAGCTTGCCGGGGTTGCGCCGCAGGATCTCCAGGATGCGCCACTCGGTGGGGGCGAGCCGCACGCCGCCGGAGACCGTCTTGCTGACCAGGTCGGGGGTGCCATTCGGCGGCCTGGCGCAGCGCGGCGGAGCCGTCGGCGGCGACCGCCACCTCGTAGTGGCGGGCGGCCAGGTTGATCCGCAGAGCGCGCAGGATCTAGGGCGCCGCGGCCGAAGCCCAGATGGAGGTCGGGGTCGCGGCCCGGGTCGAACGCCTCCGGGGCGGTGAACTGGCGGGGACCCCGGTCGGCCGCGGCGAGCCGGCACATCACCAGCTGGTCGGCCGGGGATCGTGACGCCGCCGAGCTCGACCTCGCGGGTGGTGGCCCGGCCCAGCGCGGCGAACGGCGTGAACAGCCGCAGCGACTCCTCGATCGCGGCCGGGATCGAGGCCCGGTCGGCGCGTAGCCTGGCCTGCTGCTCGGGGTGGGCGTCCAGGCAGAGCACCGTGTTGCCGAGCAGCATCGTGGCCTGAACGTCGGCGTTCTGCCCTTCGGCGGGCTCGGGGAGCGAGATCTTGGCGTCGTGCTGGAACAGCGCGTCGGCCCACTGCTTGAACAGGGCGCGGTCGCTGGCGGGGACGCCGAGCAGCTCGGCGATGACGATGACGGGCAGCGGATAGGCCCCTCCTCGGACAGTAAACAGCGGCCGATCAGCCGCGCCGGATGCCCCGGAGACGTGATCTCAGTCCCCTGTCAGCCCACGTGGACGACGGGACGGCGGGCCGGGTCGGGTTCGGCCTGGCGGAGGACCTCCCTGGTCAGGGGCGGGACGTCGCCGCCGCCGAAGACGAGGTAGCGCAGCAGGGCGCCGATCGGGTTGCCCTCGGCGGCCCAGTGGAAGTACACGTTCGGAGTCTTGCCCGTCCGGTCGCGCAGGTGCAGCAGCAGGGCGGCGATGGAGTTGGCGACGGTGGTGCTCTGCATGCGCAGGATGCGGAAGCCGTGGCGTTCCTCGCCGGTGACGCGGAGCTCGCCGGCGAACTCGGAGGCGTCCGGGATGGTGACCTCCAGGAAGAGCAGACCCTCGCTGGTGCGCAGGCGGTGCAGTTCCCACGCTTCGCGGGCCTTGTCGACGTACTCCTTGGCGTCGCGGGTGTGGGGTTCGTTGGCGATGAGGTAGAGCTCGCCGGCTTCGTTGATGAATCGGCCGGCGCAGTCGTCCAGGCTGATGTGGGTGACGCGGAGCTCGGTGGAGCGGGTGGCGCGGGAGATGAGCGAGATGACCACGATGGCCAGCACGAACAGCAGGGCGATCACGAGGCCGTCGGGCCGTTCGATGATGTTGGCGACGGTGGCGTAGCCGAAGATGAGCGTGACGAACCCGAAGAAGGCGGCGGCCTGGAGCCGGCGCATGGTCCAGGCGGACAGGGTGACCGCGACGGCGGCCGACAGGATCAGGGCCAGGACGCCGGTGGCGTACGCGCCGCCCTGGGCCTCGACCTCGGCGTCGAAGACGAACGTGATGAGGAAGGCGATCGCGGTGAAGACCAGCACCATGGGCCGGTTGGCGCGGGTCCAGTCCGGCGCCATGCCGTAACGGGGCAGGTACCGCGGAACGATGTTGAGCAGCCCCGCCAGGGCGGAGGCGCCGGCGAACCACAGGATGGCGATCGTCGACAGGTCGTACGCGGTGCCGAACCAGTCGCCCAGGTAGAGGTGGGCCAGGTACGCCAGCGCGCGGCCGTTGGCCGAGCCGCCCTCGGCGAACTCCCCGGCGGGGATCAGCACGGTGGTGGTGAAGCTGGAGGTGATGAGGAAGACGCTCATGATGAGCGCCGCGGTGGTCAGCAACTTGCGCGCGCCCCTGATCCGCTCCGCCAGTTTCCCCTTCACCAGGGGCATGACGGCCACACCCGTCTCGAACCCGGACAGGCCCAGGGCCAGCTTCGGCATCACGTACAGGGCGACCGCCACCATCGCGACCGGGCTGGAGTAGTCGGCGGCGAGCACGTTCTGCCAGCTCGTCACCTGCTCGGGGTGCGCGAGCACCCGCTGGACGGCGGTGCCCACGACGACCAGGTTGAGCAGGAGGTAGGTGGCGACCAGGACGACCGCGATGGAGATGGCCTCGCTGAAGCCGGCCAGGAACACCCCGCCGAGCGCGGCGATCAGCACCAGGGTGACGGGCACCTGGGCGCCCGCCCAGGAGTGCGGGACGAACGGGTTGTGCAGGATGTGCGCGGTGGCGTCCGCCGCCGACAGGGTGATGGTGACGATGAACGCGGTGGCCACGAACCCGAGCAGGAACAGCACCAGCAGCTTGCCGCCCCAGCCGGGCAGCAGCCGCTCCAGCATCGACAGCGAGCCCAGCCCGTTCGGGCTCTGCTCCGCCACCGCCCGGTACGTCGGCAACGCGCCGAACAGCGTCAGCGCCACCAGCAGCAACGTCGCCACGGGGCTGAGCGCGCCGGCGGCCAGCGCGGCGATGCCCGGCTGGTAGCCGAGGGTGGAGAAGTAGTCGACGCCGGTCAGGCACATCACCTGCCACCACTTGTGCTGGTGGCCGGGGGCCTCCTCCTGCGGAGCCTGGTTCGCCAGGCCCTCGGGGCTCTGCAGACCCTTGAGCAGCCAGCGCCGCAGCGGCGTACCCGGCATTGCCGCAGGCCGGTCCCCGACGCTCACGCAAACCCTCCACCAAGCAGACATTGAGACGAATGCACACTAGTGAGGCGTTGAGCGGTGGTTGCATGATCAAGGCGTCAAGAAAACGTCAATATTTCCGGCTCAGGTCAGTCGCTCCACTTCGGCTGGCGTTTGCTCAGGAACGCCGACATGCCCTCGCGGGCCGCGGCCGACTGCGAGGACTCCGCCATGACCCTGGTGGCGAGCTCGTACGCGTCGGCCTCGGGCAGGGACAGCTGCTGGTACAGGGTGCGCTTGCCGAGCGCCTTCGAGGCGCGGCTGCCGCGGGTGGCGCGGCCGAGCAGGTCGGCGACGGCGGCGTCGAGGCCGGCGGTGGGTACGACCTGGTTGACCAGCCCCCAGTCGAGAGCCTGCGCGGCGGTGATGGTGTCACCGGTGTAGGCCAGCTCGGCGGCGCGCTTGCGGCCGATGTTGCGGGCGATGGCGACCATCGGGGTGTGGCAGAACCAGCCGCCCTTCCCGCCGGGCGCGGCGAAGCCGGCGGAGTCGGCGGCGACGGCCAGGTCGCAGGTGGCGACGAGCTGGCAGCCCGCCGCGGTGGCCAGGCCGTGGACGCGGGCGATGACCGGCTGCGGCACCGTCTCGATCAGCTCCATGAGCTGGAGGCAGGTGTCCAGGAGGGTGCGTACCGCGCTCTCGTCGGCCTCGGCGACGTCGGCGAAGTCGTGGCCGGCGCTGAAGACCGGGCCTGCCCCCGCCAGGATGATGCCGGAGGCGTCGCTGTCGCCGGCGCCGCTGAACGCGTCGATCAGATCGCGCAGGTGGGCCAGTGACAGGGCGTTGCGCCGCTGGGGGCGGTTCATCGTGATCGTCACGAAGTCGGCGTCGCGGGTGACCAGTACGTGATCGAGGTTCATGGGCGGGCTCCTGATGGTTGCGCGGGCCACGTGACCGCCATCGGCCACGAGCAGTCGGCCACGAACAGATTGTTTCCCTCTCGGTGGCTCCCACTCCGGTGATCGCGCCTGTGCCGGCGCACCTTCGCCTTCTTCGACACCCACGTCGCCGGGCACGAGAGCGCCGGCTGACCCGTTCCGGCAGGAATGGGGACGGCGCGAGGGTTGTTGATCGCAGGCATGTCGGACGACAACGTAGAGCTCAGCCCCACCGACTGGGTGCGGGACCAGACGAGGAAGATCCTTGAGACCGGGACCACCGAGGGCATCCTGGTCCTCGGATCGCCGGTCGTGCTGCTGACCTTGCGCGGCGCGAGGAGCGGCAAGCTGCGCTACACCCCCGTGATGCGGGTGGAGCACGAGGGCAGGTACGCGGTGGTGGCCTCCAAGGGCGGCGCCCCGGAGCACCCCACCTGGTACTACAACATCAAGGCGCACCCCGAGTTCCCGCTGCAGGACGGGACCGTCACGAGGGACTACGCCGCGCGTGAGGTCGAGGGCGCCGAGCGGGCGGAGTGGTGGGAGCGGGCGGTCGCCGCCTACCCGTCCTACGCCGAATACCAGGAGAAGACCGACAGGCAGATCCCCGTCTTCGTGCTCGAACCGAAGTGAGCGGCGGGCCGGCGGCATGCTGCCGCCGGCCCAACCGGGGGGCCGGACCTCAGCCGAGCGAGCCGACCGTCACCCGCCATTCGCGCAGCGTGCGGTCCTTGGTGACCTGGAGCTGGGTGTAGGGGTCCTGGTCGACGAGCGCCTGCGCCGCCGCCTCGTCCTCCGCCCGCAGGACGATCATGCCTGCTGTCAGGTCGGTGAACGGGCCGGCAGCGACGAGGCTGCCCTGCTCCAGGAGCTTGTTCAGATGCGCGAGATGGTCCTCGCGGCGTTTCGCCCGCAGGGGCGTGTCGTGGTAGCCGTAGGTCAGAACGAACAGTGCCATGGCGAGATCGATCCCTTCACTTCGATGAGCTGCCCAGCCCGTACACCCGCCGCGCGGTGCCGGAGAAGACGGCGTCCTGGGCGGCGGGCGGGAGGTGGGCCAGCGCGTCCTTCCACGTGGCGACCAGGTGCGGCATGGTGGTCCAGAGCTTCTCGACCGGGAAGTTGGTGCCGAACATGGCCCGGTCCGGGCCGAACCAGCCGATCACCTCGCGGGCGACGGACGAGATGAGCCCGGCGTCCACGCGGTGCACGAACGTACCCTGCCCGGTGAGCTTGACGACGACGTTCGGCCGCTCGGCCAGTGCGGCCATCCCGGCCCGCCACAGATCGGCGTACTCGGGGCCGATGAGCATGCCGGCGTGCACGAGCACGAAGGTGACGCCGGGGAAGGCCGCCACCAGGTCGATCGCGTCCGGCAGCTGCTCGGGGAAGACCTGCAGCTCGAACAGCCAGCCGAGGTCGGCGAGCATGCCGAGGTTCTTGCGGAAGACCGGGTCCTTCATGCTGTCGGGCGCGGCGGCGTACCGGAACTCCGGGCGCTCGTGCCAGTGCAGCTGCTGCCTGGTCCCCCTGACCAGCGGGGTCAGCGCGGCCTGCCGCCGCATGGTCTCGGGGGCGGAGTCGTCGAACAGGTCGGCCGCCCCGACGACGGCCATCGGCCAGCCCGTCTCCTGGTGCACCTCGGCCAGCCAGCGCACCTCGTCCACGACCCGGTCGAGCGGCCAGTTCGTCTGGACGTAGACCGACGCGCCGATGCCCGAGGCCGTGGCGTCGGCGAGGTACTCCTCGATCGGGTAGTCCCGCCTGATCGGCTCGTAGGGGCCGAAGATGCGCGGCACCATCGGGCCCGACAGCCACGGCAGGTCCGCGGCCCGCCAGATGTGGTGGTGCGCGTCCACGATGTCGCCCGCATGCGTCTCGGACATGACGATCACTCCCTGGCCAGGTTCTGCACCTGCTCGTACGCCGTCCGCAGGTCCCGTACGCCCGCGAGGGTGTCCACGCTGCCGAGCACGGCCGACATGCCGCGGGTGACCGGCCGGTACGCCGGGTCGCAGGCGAGCGGCGTCCACCACAGCAGCCGGTGGCCCAGCAGGGACAGCCGCCGCACGGCCGCCCGCATGGGCCCGCAGTCGCCGCGTTCCAGGCCGTCGGAGAGCACGATCACCAGGGCGCCGCGGGCCATGGTGACGTACCGGGCGTTGGCCAGGAACTCCTGGAGGGAGGGGCCGATCCGGGTCCCGCCCTCGGCGTCCAGGACGATCTCGCTCAGCGAGCCGACGGCCAGGTCCACCTCCCGCGCCCGCAGCGGCTCGGTGACGCGGGTGAGCCGGGTGCCGAAGGTGAACACCTCGACGCGGTCGAGGCAGCCGACCGCGGCGTGGGCGAAGCGGAGGTAGGCGGCGCTGTGCTCCTTCATCGACCCGGACACGTCGATGAGCAGCAGCACCCGTCGTTGCCGCCGGGGGCGGTTCCGCCGCCGCACCGTCACGATCTCGCCGTGGTTGCGCCAGGACTCGCGGCAGACCCTGGCGACGTCGATCCACGGGCCTCGCCGGCCGGGCCGGCGGCGGCGTGACCGTACCATCGGCACCGCGCCGCGCAGCTCCCGCCGCAGCAGCGCGAGCACGGCGCGGTCGTCCTGGCTCGCCGGGCCGAACACCGGGCGGCTCTCGCGCTCCGAGTGGCTGGCCGCGAGGCCCGCCTGCCCGCCGACGGACGCCGCCGCGAACGGGGCCCCGTCCCCGCCCGGCGCGGGAACGTCGTCCTCGGCGGGGGAGTCCTCTTCGCGGGCGGGAAGGGCCCCGGCCTGGCCGAACCAGCGCTCGAACGTGGGGGAGTAGACCTCCAGGTCGTCGCGGCAGGTGGTGAGCGTGGCCGCGCCGATCCAGTAGAGGTGCGCGGCGTCGCGCGGGCCGGTGGCCTCGATCGCCCGGAGGAAGGTCCGCTGCCTGGCCACCGGCACGCGCAGGCCCTGGTCGCGCAGGTCCCGCAGGAACCCTTGCACGTGGTCGCGGAGGCGTACGACGAGGTCAGTCACCGAACACCTCCGCTGCATGGCGGCTGACGAGGGCCAGGTCCTCCTCGTGCTTGACGAGCAGCCCCGCGGACCTGCGCATCGCCTCCGGCCAGCTCGAACCCTCGCCGGCCAGCGCCTGCACGCCGCGGGCCCAGGACGCCGACTCCGCGATGCCCGGGCGCTTCAGCAGGGCCAGGCCGCGGATCCGGTGCACGGCGGCCACGAGGCGGGCCGCGCTCCGCTCGTCCAGGCCGGGCGCCTGCGCCTGGATGATCGCCTGCTCCCGTTCGGCGTCGGGGAAGGGGATCCAGTGGTACAGGCACCGGCGCTTGAGCGCGTCGTGCAGCTCGCGGGTCCGGTTCGAGGTGAGGACGACGAACGGGGCGCTCGCCGCCCTGATGGTGCCGAGCTCCGGGATCGTGATCTGGAAGTCGCTCAGGAACTCCAGCAGGAACGCCTCGAACTCGCTGTCCGCCCGGTCGATCTCGTCGATCAGCAGCACCGCGCCGGACGCCGCCCGCAGCGCCCTCAGCAGCGGGCGTTGCAGCAGGAACTCCTCCCGGTACAGGCCGCCGGCGGCGCGCCCCTCCACCTCTGCGGCCCGCAGGGACAGTAGCTGCTTCGGGTAGTCCCACTCGTACAGGGCCTGGGAGGCGTCCAGCCCCTCGTAGCACTGCAGCCTGATCAGCTCGCGGCCGAGGACCCGGGCCAGGACGTTGGCGACCTCCGTCTTGCCGACCCCCGGCTCGCCCTCCAGCAGCAGCGGGAGCCCCAGCACGCCGGCCAGGTGGACGGCGGTCAGCAGGCCCTCGTCGGCCAGGTAGCCCTCCTCGCCCAGCCGCCGGCCCAGCGTCTCCTGATCAGCCGGCACGGCCGCCCCGCAGCTCGTCGAGCCCGCGCAGCACCTTCTCCGGCGTGAACGGCATGCTGGTCAGCCGCACGCCGACCGCGTCGTACACCGCGTTGGCGATCGCCGGGATCGGCGCGTTCGCCGTCATCTCGCCGATCCCCTTGGCGCCGAACGGGCCGTTTCCGGCGGGCCGTTCGAGGAACACGCTCGTCTGCGCGGGCAGGTCGGCCGGCCCGGGCATCAGGTACTGCACGAAGTCGACGGGGCCGTGCTCGCGCGAGTCCGGATAGTACGGCTCCGCCGACTCGAACAGCGCGTGCGACAGCCCCATCCAGGCACCGCCCTCGACCTGCTGCGTCGCGATGGCCGGATTGAGCGCCCTGCCGACCTCGTAGGTGTTGTAGAGCCGGAGCACCTCGATGACGCCGGTCTCGTCGTCCACCTCGACCTCGGCCACCGTGCACGCGTGCGCCTGGCAGGAGTCGGGGTCCATCTCGCCGGTCTCCGGCACCGGGGTGCTCGGCTCCTTGAGGAAGATGCCCCGGCCGGAGATCGTCCGGCCCTGCCGGAAGTGCGCGGCGAGCGCGACCTCGCTGACGTGGATCTTCTTCTCCGAGGAGCCCTTGAGCCGGACGAAGCCCGTGCCGTCCGTCTCCAGATCCTCGGCGTCCACCTCCAGCTCGTCGGCGGCGACCTGGAGCAGGACCTCCCTCGCCTCGCGCGCCGCCATGATCACGGCATTGCCCACCCGGTGGGTGCCGCGGCTGGCGAAGGTGCCCATGCAGTGGGGGCCGGTGTCGGTGTCGGCGGTGTCGACGATGACGTTCTCCATCGGGACGCCGAGCGTCTCCGCCGCGCACTGGGCGACGACCGTCCGCAGCCCCTGCCCGAGGTCCACCGAGGAGAGCGTGACCACGAACCCGCCCATGGTGGTGGCGTGCACGAGCGCCTGCGACGGGTCGCCGCCGAGGTTCATCCCTGTCGGGTAGTTGACCGCCGCGTATCCGCGGCCCTGCCGTAACGCCATCGCTCAGCCCTCCGGTCGCTCGGCCGACGACATCGCCCGGTACTCCGGCGGGAGGTCGTGCCCCACCAGGTCGGCGGCGCGCTGGATCACCTCGACCAGCGCCGTGCCGGACGCGATCTTGCGGTGCGCCTTCATGTCGCCGTCGCGGTAGGCGTTCTTGAGCCGGAGCCGCAACGGGTCCAGGCCCAGCTCCCTGGCGACGTGGTCCATGTGCGACTCCAGCGCGAAGTCGCCGATCGTGACGCCGAACCCGCGCATGGCGCTGGACGGCGTCCGGTTCGTGTAGACGCAGTAGCAGTCGATGTGCACGTTCGGGATCGTGTACGGGCCCGGCATGTGCGCCGCCGCCTTGGTGGCCCCGTACGGGCTGTGCCGGGAGTACGCGCCCGCGTCCACGTAGAGGGTGACCTGGCGGGCGACGATCCGGCCGTCGTCCATGACGCCGTCCTTGATGACGATGCGCTCGGCCGCGCGGGTGGACGAGACCTGCATCTCCTCGGCGCGGCTGTAGACGTACTTGGCGGGGCGGCCGGTCAGCATGGCGGCGATGCAGGCGAGGGGCTCGACGATGACGTCCACCTTGCCGCCGAACCCGCCCCCGACGGTGCCGCCGACCACGCGCAGGCTGGTGGGCGGGACGCCGAGGATGAGCGCGGTGTTGTCGAGGGTGAAGAAGGCGGCCTGGGTGTTGCTGTGGATCCGCAGCCGGCCGTCGCCCTGGGGGACGACGACGCAGCCGGTCGGCTCGACCGGGGCGTGCTCGATCGGGGAGGAGCTGTAGCGGCCCTCGATGATGTGGTCCGCCTGGGCGAAGCCCCGCTCGACGTCGCCGAGGCGGACCCGGCGGCAGTGGTGGCCCTCGTAGACGAAGTGGTTGGTGCCCGCCTGCTTGATGATCGGCGCGCCGTCGGCCAGCGCCTCCTCGACGTCGAGCACGGCGGGCAGGTCGGTGTAGTCGACCACGACCCTGGCGGCGCCGTCGCGGGCGGCCTCCTCGGTCTCGGCGACCACGGCGACGATCGGCTCCCCGCGGTACAGGACCCGGTCCTCGGCCAGCACCGGCTCGTCGTCGGGTCCGACGCCGATCAGGCGCAGCACGACGTACCAGTTGTTCGGCACGTCCTCGTGGGTGATGACCCGGAGCACGCCCGGCACCTCGTACGCGCCGGAGACGTCGACCCGGTCGATGCGGGCGTGGTGCCGGGTGGACCGGTGGATCTTGACGTGGGTCAGGCCCGGTGGTGTCAGGTCCTCGAAGAAGACCGTGCGGCCGGTGACGTGGCCGCGGGCGTCCGAGCGCTGGACCGGGGAGCCGATGACGGTGAAGTCGCCCGCCCGCTCGCCCGCGAAGTAGGCGGTGTCGACCGGCGTGACGCGGCCCATCAGAGGCCGGCCGTCGCGGGAGACTGCGGGGCGTCGCGGCGCCGTTCGGCGGCGGACAGGACGGCGGTGATGATCGGCTCGTAGCCGGTGCAGCGGCAGACGTTCCCGCAGATCGCCTCGGTGACGTCCTGGCGGGTCGGGTCCGGGTTCCTGTCGAGCAGCGCCGTGGCGGACATGATCATCCCGGGGGTGCAGAAGCCGCACTGCGTCGCGAAGTGGTCGACGAACGCCTGCTGCACGTCGGTGAGCCGGTCGCCGTCGGCCAGGCCCTCGATCGTGTCCACGGTGGAGCCGCCGACCGTCACGACGGGGATCAGGCACGAGACCGCGGGCCGGCCGTCGAGGAGCACCGTGCAGCTGCCGCAGCCGCCCTGCGCGCACCCGCGCTTGGCTCCCATCAGCCCGAACGTCTCGCGCAGGGCGTTGAGCAAGGTCGTGGACGGGCGGGCGATCAGCTCCCGCTCGGTGCCGTTCAGCGTGAGCGTGACGATGGTCGAGGGCATGCGTTCCCCTTTCGATCCCACAGCTTTCAAGCCCACAGCGGGCCCCCTTCAGGCCCCGAGCAGGGCACGACGCAGGTGGACGGGGTAGACCCGGGCGCGGTACCAGGCGGAGGCGTAGGCGTCGCCGACCGGCTCGATGACGTCCGCCTCCGCCGCCCGGGCGACGGTCTCGGCGGTGAGCGGCGCGCCCAGCAGGACCCGCTCGGCGCCGGTCGCCCGGATCAGGCGGCGCCCGAGGCCGCCGAGCACGAGCCGGACGTCGCCGACCAGGCCGTCCTCGACGGTGATCCGGGCAGCGACCGTGACGATGGAGCCCGAGTTGAGCCGCCGCCGGCTCGCCTTGTGGAAGCGGAACGTGCCCGGCGCCGGGGCGGTGAACCGGACACCGGTCACCAGCTCGCCCGCGGGCAGGCCGCCGGTGACGATCCGTTCCAGCGGTTCGCGGCGGGCCCCGCCCGCGCCGAGCACGTCCAGCTCCGCGTCCAGGGCGAGCAGGGCCGCGGCCAGGTCGCCGTACGGCTGCGGCACGAACAGGTTGCCGGCCACGGTGGCGAGGCTGCGGACGGGAGGGGAGGCGATCGAGCGCACGCAGCGGGACAGGTAGCCCAGCCGGGCGTCGTCCTCCAGGTCGGCCAGCGTGGTGGCCGCCCCCATGACGACGGTGGCTCCCTCGACGTGGATCCCGCGCAGTCCCGCCTTGCGCAGGCTGACGAGCCTCAGGTCGCCGGCGGCCTCGTCGTTCAGCCGGGCCATCAGGTGGGTGCCGCCGCCCAGGGGGAGGGCCCCCGACTGGAGGCCCGCGCGGGCCGCCTCGGCACTCTCCGGAATCTCAACCGATATCAGCATTTACGCTCCAATTATCGATATCGATAATTTGAGAGTAGATGGCATGATCCAAGAGTCAAGAGCACGGGAGGCTTGTTGTCCGAATCCACGGGAGTCCCGCGTTCCGCGCGGCCGACCCTGAGCCGGCAGATCCGTGACGGCCTGCTGCAACGGATCGTCTCCGGCGAGCTCGGCGAGGGCGACCGCCTGATCGAGACGAAGATCGCCCTGGAGTTCGGCACCAGCCAGGCCCCGGTCCGGGAGGCGCTGCGGCAACTCGAGGGCCTCGGCCTCATCGAGAGCCAGCCCCGGCACGGCAGCCGGGTGCTGCCCTTCGCCGAGCAGACGATCCGCGAGGCGTACATCCTGCGGGCGGCACTGGAGGAGACCGCGACGCGGCTCGCGATGCTGGCCGGCGCCCTGCCCTTCGACCGCCTGGAGGAGGCCGTCGAGGAGATGTACCGCTGCGCCCGCGACCGGGACGTGCCCGCCATCGGCCTGGCCAGCGCCCGCTTCCACCGGCACGTCGTCAAGGCCGGCGGCAACGGGCTGCTCACCCGCGCCTGGGAGGCGCTGCAGATCGAGGCCCGCACCGCCATCGCCCTGATGGTCACCCGGCCGGAGCTGGAGCGGGTCGCCGGGGAGCACCGCGAGCTGCTGGACGTCATGCGCGCCGGGGACGTCGAGACGGCCTGCCGCCACGCCCGGGACCACCAGTGGGCCTACGCCGACACCCCGCACGACCCGTACGGGACGCCGAAGCGCCAGGAATAGCCGCGACCGCGGCAGCCGTTGGGCCATGGGTGGCGCGAACGCCACGATGGTGGCGGATGATGCGGCATGTGCCTTCAAGCGCATCGACCGCCTGACCCAAGGAGCAGCGTTTGCGTAGCGACTCGGTCGACATACGTTCCATGGCCGCCGGCGCGGTCTATCCCGCCGGTGTGCTCGCGCCGCCGCCCCGCACGCTGGTCGACGTCCTCGACGAGACCGTGCGCCTGCACCCCGACGCGCCCGCGCTGGACGACGGCACCGTGTGCCTGAGCTACCGCGAGCTGCGCGCCGAGGTGGACCGGATGGCCGCGGAGCTCGCGGAGGCGGGGATCGGCCGCGGCGCCAGGGTGGGCGTCCGCGTCGGGTCGGGGACGGCCGAGTTGTACCTGTCCATCCTCGCCGTGCTCGCCGCCGGCGCCGCGTACGTGCCGGTCGACGCCGACGACCCGGACGAGCGCGCCGAGCTGGTCTTCACCGAAGCCGCCGTGGACGCGGTCATCACCGACAAGATCACCGTGCACGAGAGCACGGGGAACGGCGGCGGCCCGCCCGCGCCCGGCGACGACGCGTGGATCATCTTCACCTCCGGGTCCACCGGCAAGCCGAAGGGCGTCGCGGTGACGCACCGGTCGGCGGCGGCGTTCGTCGACGCCGAGGCGGGGCTGTTCCTGCGCGAACGGCCCCTCGGCCCCGGCGACCGGGTGCTCGCCGGGCTGTCCGTGGCCTTCGACGCCTCGTGCGAGGAGATGTGGCTGGCGTGGCGGCACGGCGCCTGCCTGGTGCCCGCGCCCAGGGCCCTGGTGCGTACGGGCATGGACCTCGGCCCGTGGCTGGCCGGCAGGGGCATCACGGTCGTCTCGACCGTGCCGACGCTGGCCGCGCTCTGGCCGGTGGAGCACCTCGCCGGGATCCGGCTGCTGATCTTCGGCGGGGAGGCGTGCCCGCCCGAGCTGGCCGAGCGGCTGGCCGTACCGGGTCGGGAGGTGTGGAACACCTACGGGCCCACCGAGGCGACGGTGGTGGCGTCGGCGGCGCCGCTCACCGGTGACCAGCCCGTACGCATCGGGCTGCCCCTCGACGGGTGGGACCTGGCCGTGGTCGGGGACTCCGGCGAGCCGGTGGCCATGGGGGAGACCGGCGAGCTGGTCATCGGCGGCGTCGGCCTGGCCCGCTACCTCGACCCGGCGAAGGACGCCGAGAAGTACGCGCCGCTGCCGTCGCTGGGCTGGGCCCGCGCGTACCGCAGCGGTGACCTGGTGCGGGCCGAGCCCGAGGGCCTGGTGTTCGTCGGCCGGGCCGACGACCAGGTGAAGCTCGGCGGGCGCCGGATCGAGCTGGGCGAGGTGGACGCCGCGTTACAGGCGCTGCCCGGCGTCACCGGCGCGGCCGCCGCCGTGCGCACGGCGGGCGGCGGGCACCAGATCCTCGTCGGGTACGTCGTCACCGGCCCCGGCTTCGACGCCGCCGAGGCGCGCGACCTGCTCGCCGACTCGCTGCCCGCCGCCCTGGTGCCGCGCCTGGCACCGGTCGGCTCGCTGCCGACCAGGACCTCGGGCAAGATCGACCGCGACGCGCTGCCGTGGCCGCTGGCCGGATCCTCCGACTTGGCCGAGCTGAGCCCGGCCGAGGCGATGCTGGCCGAGAAGTGGACCGCCATCCTGGGCGTCGCGCCGGACGGGCCCGGCGACGACTTCTTCGCCAACGGAGGCACCAGCCTCGCGGCGGCCAGGCTGGTGTCCGTGCTGCGCCCCGACTACCCGGACGTGGCGGTGGGCGACGTGTACGCGCAGCCGACCCTGGCCGGGCTGGCCGGCCTCCTGGCCACCAGGAGCGAGCCCGAGCCCGTCCGGCCACCCGTGACGCCCATGCCGCGGCGGGCCGCGCTGCTCCAGGCGCTGCTCATGGTGCCGCTGCTCACCGCCGGCGCCATGCGCTGGATCGTGCCGCTGGCCGCGCTCGGCAACGTGCTGGCGCCGCCGTGGGCCCCCGCGCTGTCCTGGTGGTGGGTGACGCTGGGCGCGCTGGCGTTCCTCACCCCGATGGGCCGGATCGGCCTGTCGGCGGCCGTGGCCCGGCTGCTGCTGCGCGGCGTGCGGCCGGGCAGCCATCCGCGCGGCGGGGCCGTGCATCTCAAGCTGTGGTTCGCCGAGCAGTTCGCGGCCAGGCTCGGCGTTCCCGACCTGGCCAGCGCGCCCTGGATGACCTGGTACGCCCGGCTGCTCGGCGCCCAGGTGGGCGCCGACGCCGACCTGCACTCGCCCCCGCCCGTCACCGGCCTGCTCAAGGTGGGCAGGGGCGCCTCGGTCGAGCAGGAGGTGGACCTCAGCGGCCACTGGTACGACGGCGACGTCCTGCACCTCGGCGAGATCAGGATCGGCGCCGGCGCCACCGTCGGCTCCCGCTCGACGCTGCTGCCCGGCGCCAAGATCGGGAAGAACGCGCAGGTGGCCCCCGGATCGGCGGTCACCGGCACGGTGCCGTCAGGCGAGCTGTGGGCCGGCGTGCCGGCGTTCCGCCAGGGCAAGTCACGCAAGCCGGGCGAGCGGGCCGCCCGCTCCGCCCTGTGGACGGCGCTGTACGGCGTGACCGCCTTCGCGCTCAGCCTGCTCCCGGTCGCCGCGGCCGGAGCCGCACTCGCGGTCCTGACCTGGTTCGCCCGCGGGACGCGCACGCTCGGCGAGGCGCTCACCGCCGCCCTGGCCGGCGTGCCGCTCGCGACGGTCGCGGGCATGGCCGTCTTCGCCCTGCTCACGCTGGTCAGCGTCCGGCTGCTCGGCCTCGGCCTGCACGCCGGGCAGCACCCGGTGCACAGCCGCCAGGCCTGGCAGGCGTGGGCCACCGGGCGGCTGATGGCCTCCGCCCGCGTCTGGCTCTTCCCCCTGTACGCGAGCGTCCTGACCCCGGCGTGGCTGCGGGCGCTCGGCATGAAGGTGGGCCGGGGCGTCGAGCTGTCCACCGTGCTCGCGCTGCCCACGATGACGTCGGTCGGCGACGGCGCCTTCCTGGCCGACGACACGATGGTGGCCCCGTACGAGCTCGACGGCGGCTGGATGCGCATCGCGACGGCGCGGATCGGCAAGCGGGCCTTCCTCGGCAACTCGGGCATGACCGCCCCCGGGCGCAAGGTGCCCAAGGACGGCCTGGTCGGCGTGCTGTCGGCGACGCCGAAGAAGGCCAAGTCCGGCTCGTCGTACGTCGGCATGCCGCCCATGAAGCTGCGCCGCACCGCGGAGGAGGGCGACAGGAACCGCACCTACGACCCGCCCGCCCGGTACAAGGTGGCCCGGGCCGTCGTCGAGGCGTTCCGCGTGGTGCCCGCCATGGGCGCGCTCGCGCTCGCCGTCCTGGCCACCGCCGCGTTCGCCGCCCTCGCCTCCCGGTACGGCCCGGCCGCGGCGATCGGGCTGAGCGGCCTGGTCATGGCGGCCGCCGGGGTGGTCGCGGCGGCGGTCGCGACGGCCGCCAAGTGGCTGCTGGTCGGCCGGATCAGGGCCGGCAACCGGCCGCTGTGGAGCTCGTTCGTGTGGCGCAACGAGCTGGCGGACAACTTCGTCGAGGTGCTGGCGGCGCCCTGGTTCGCCCGCCCGTGGCTGGGAACCGCGCCGCTCAACGTGTGGCTGCGCTCGCTCGGGGCACGCATTGGACATGGGGTCACGTGTGACACGTACTGGCTGCCCGAGGCGGACCTGGTGACCCTGGGCGACGGCGCGTGCGTCAACCGGGGCTGCGTCCTGCAGACACATCTCTTCCACGACCGGGTCATGAGCATGGACACGGTGACGCTGGAGGCCGGCGCGACGCTCGGCCCGCACGGCGTGGTGCTGCCCGCCTCGCTCGTGGGCACCGACACCACCATCGGCCCGGCCTCCCTGGTCATGCGCGGCGAGAACGTGCCCGGCCGGACCCGCTGGTTCGGCAACCCGATCTCGGCGTGGCGATGACGCCGTACTTCCCCGCGCACGGCGACGACCGTTACGGCGTCTCGCACTACGACCTGAGGCTCGCCTACCGGGTCGCGGCCAACCGGCTCGACGGCACCGCCCGGCTGACGGTGTCGGCCGCCGAGCCGCTCAGCACGCTGGACCTGGACTTCGGCAGGCTCCGCGTCTCGGGCGTCACGGTGGACGGCGTGCCCGCCCGGTACGCGCACACCCGGGACAAGCTGCGCGTCACGCCGCCCGCGCCGCTGCGGGAGGCCGTCGTGGAGGTGCGGTACTCCGGCAAGCCCGTGCCGGTCACGAGCCCCTGGGGCGGGCTGGGCTGGGAGGAGCTGAGCGACGGCGCGCTCGTCGCCGGCCAGCCGATCGGCGCGCCGTCCTGGTTCCCCTGCAACGACCGGCCGGGGGACAAGGCGTCGTACCGCATCTCCGTGACGACGGCGTCGCCGTACCAGGTGATCGCGAACGGGGTGCTCGCGGACAGGCGGCGCGGCGCAGGGAACACCACCTGGGTCTACGAGCAGGCCGAGCCCATGGCGAGCTACCTGGCGAGCGTGCAGATCGGCCGCTACCAGGTCTCCGGGCACGGCGGCTCCCTGCTGGCCTGCCCGCCGCGGCTGGCCACCCGCGCGCGCCACGACTTCGGCCGGCAGGACCGGATGATGACGCTGTTCGGCGAGCTGTTCGGGCCGTATCCGTTCGCCGGTTACACCGTCGTGGTGGTCGACGACGACCTGGAGATCCCGGTCGAGGCCCAGGGCATGTCGATCTTCGGCAGGAACCATGTCGACGGCGTACGCGGCTGCGAGCGGCTGGTCGCGCACGAGCTGGCGCACCAGTGGTTCGGCAACAGCCTCACCGTGGCCTGCTGGAGCGACATCTGGTTGCAGGAGGGCTTCGCCGCCTACGCCGAATGGCTCTGGTCGGAGGCGTCGGGCGGCCCGCCCGCCGGCGACCACGCCCGCCGGTGGTGGCATCGCCTCGCCGTGCAGCCGCAGAACTTCGTCCTGGCCGATCCCGGCGAGCGGGCGCTGTTCGACGACCGCGTCTACAAGCGGGGCGCGCTGACCCTGCACGCGCTGCGCGCGGCCATGGGCGACGAGGCGTTCTTCACCGCCCTGCGCGCCTGGACCGCCGGGCACCGGCACGGGAACGTCACCACCCGGGAGTTCGCCGCGCACGTCCAGCGGCACACCCCGCGGCCGGTCGGCGCGCTGCTGTCGGCCTGGCTGTACGACAAGCCGCTTCCCGGCCTGGCCTGACCGCCCGCCGTCATGGACCGCCTGCCGTCCGGCGGGTCCTGCCCTGCCCCGGGCCGGAGAGCTTCGTGACGTCGCCCGAGCGGGAGGTGTCGTAGCCGCCCAGGGCGGAGATCCTGCCGCGCAGGGCCGGGGTGCGCAGGGCGGCGATGAGGTGAGCGGCCGAGTCGAGGGCGTGCCCGGCCAGCCCGAGGTCGAAGTCCTCCCAGGTCAGGGGGATGAACTCGAGGTCCAGGTCGGCCGCCGCCGAGCGGACGCCGAGGCCGGCGTGGACGGTGCCGGTGGCGACGGCCAGGGCCACCTCCAGATGGGAGCCCACCTGCGGCCCCCGCAGCTCGTCGGGGTCGTGGCCGGCGGCCAGGAGCAGCCGGTCCAGGAGGATGCGGGTCCCGGTGCCCGGCCGCCGGGAGGCGACGCGGTGTGCCGCGAGGTCGGCGATGCCGGTGATGCCGCGGGGGTTGCCCGGCGGCACGATCAGGCCCTGCTCGCGGCGCCACAGGTGGATCAGGTGCGGCTCCAGGCCGCGCAGCATGCCGAGCGCGAAGGGCGCGTTGTAGACGCCGGTGTGGTGCAGCAGGTGGATCGCGGCGCCGTCGGCGTGGCCCTGGCGTACCGCGCTGAGCCCGGCGACGCTGCCCTCGCGCGTGATGACGCTCAGCCGCCCGTCCAGCGCGCCGGTGAGCAGGTCGAGCGCGGGATCGTCGCTGCCGGCGACGGTGAGGACCGAGTCCACGTGCAGGAACCGCCGGGCGGCCAGCGCGGCGCCGGGGCTCACGCGGGCGCGGCGGCGGTCGGCCAGCTCCAGCACTCCGGCGTCGGCCAGCCGCCGCTGCGCCCGGCTGACCGTGGAGGCCGTGGTCTGCCACTCCCGGGCGAGATCGCGGATGCCCGGCAGCTCGTCACCGGGCTGGAGGGTCCCGGCGATGATCCGGTGAGCGAGGTCGGTGCAGATTTCCCGGTATCGGGTCACGGCCGGTAATTTACCGGCAGGCCCGCCGGGCCGCTCCCCGCTCCCGGGCAGGGTCAGTCGTCGGTGTAGCCGTACGGGGGCGTGATCGGCCTGCCCTCGGCGAACCGGTCGGGGGAGAAGGCGGACACGTCCACCGTCTGCGGCTCGCCCAGGGCCAGCTCGGACAGCGCCCGGCCGACCGCAGGGCAGATCTTGAAGCCCATCCCGGAGAAGCCCGCCGCGACGATCAGGCCCTCGATCCCGGCCACCGGGCCCAGCATCGGCCGGGCGTCGGGCGACATGTCGTAGATGCCGGTCACGCCGCGGGTGATGCCGGACTCGGCGAGGGCGGGGACGCGGCGGGCGGCCCGCCCGACCATCTCCACCACGTTCTCCTCACGAGGCGACTGGGGGAAGTCGTCGGGATCGATCCCGGCACGCGGGCCGATGAAGTCGCCGAGCAGCAGGTTCCCGCCCGGCTCCGGCCGGAAGTACGTACGGGTGCCCGAATCGATGCACGCCACCCGGGAAGCCGGCACGTCCGCACCGTCCCGCAGGACCGCCACCTCGTGGTACTCGGCCTCGATGGGCAGGTCCGCACCCACCGTCGCGAGCAGCGGACGCGTCCAGACCCCGGTGGCGAGGACGACGAGGTCGGCCGTGAGGTCACCCTCGCCGGTACGCACCCCCCTGACCCGGCCGCCGCCGTCGGTGAGGAGCGAGCGCACGGGAGTGCCGGGCCGGTAGGCGACGCCCAGCTCCCGCGCCCGGGACAGGAAGTCGCCCGCCACGATCGCGCCGTCGCCGTAACCGGCCCGGGGCTCGTACGCGGCGGCGACCACGTCGTCCACCTGCCAGCGCGGCTCCAGCTCCAGCAGGTCGCCGGCAGTGATCACCTCCGCCTCGGCGCCGCACGCCCGCTGCATCTCGACGTTCTTGCGCAGCAGATCGGCCTCGCCGGGCGGGACGACGCGGACGAACCCGCACTCGCGGAAGACCGGTGGCCGGCCGACCCGCTCCGGCCACTCCCGGAAGAAGGCGAGGCTGTCCACCGCCAGGCGCACTTCCGGCTCGAACGTGTAGTGCATCCGGACGAGGGCCGACGAGCGGCTGCTCATGCCCTCGCCGGCGTGTCGCGCGTCGACGACGGTGACGGAACGCACCCCGCGTTCGGCAAGGTGGAACGCGGTCGACGCACCCATGACGCCGGCACCGACGACGATGACCTCGGGCACTGCTCAAACCTCCAGAAATCAGGCGAGGACCTTGGACAGGAACGCCTTCGTGCGCTCCTCCTTCGGGGCCACCAGGCATTCCCCCGGCGGGCCCGACTCGATGATGACGCCCCCGTCCAGCATGGCGACGGTGTCGGCGACCTCCTTGGCGAAGCCGATCTCGTGCGTGGCCACGATCATGGTCATGCCCTGCCCGGCGAGGTCCTTCATGACGTCGAGCACCTCGCCGACCAGCTCGGGATCGAGGGCCGAGGTCGGCTCGTCGAACAGCATGACGTGCGGCCTCATCGCCAGGGCGCGCGCGATGGCCACCCGCTGCTGCTGCCCGCCGGAGAGCTGCGCCGGGTAGGCGTCGAGCTTGTCGCGCAGGCCGACCCTGGTCAGCAGCCGCTCGGCCTCGGCCTCGGCCTGCCCGCGGGACAGGCCGAGCACCCGCCGGGGGCCCAGCGCCACGTTCTCCAGCGCGGTCATGTGCGGGAACAGGTTGAAGCGCTGGAACACCATGCCGATGCGGGCCCGCTGCCCGCACAGCTCCTTCTCCGTCATCTCGTGCAACCGGCCGCCGGCCTCGCGCAGCCCTACCCGCCGGCCCTCCACCTCCAGCAGGCCCGAGTCCACCCGCTCCAGCGCGTTCACGCAGCGCAGCAGGGTGGACTTGCCGCTGCCCGAGGGGCCGAGCAGGACGAGCGTCTGCCTCGGGTGAACCGTGAGATCGACGCCCCGCAGCACGTCGGCGGAGCCGAACCACTTCCACACCTGCTCCGCGCGGACCATCGGCTCGCCGTCCACGTGGCCGGGCGCCGTCCCGTAGTCCGCCGGGGCCGTGGCCCGGGCCCTGTCCCGGGCGGCCGCGCGGCGGCGCGCCCGGCGCTCGTGCGCGGCGGACGGCTTGACGCCGAACCCCCGGCCGAAGTACCGCTCCACGTAGTGCTGGCCGATGCTCAGGACCGAGGTCAGCAGCAGGTACCACAGCGACGCCACGACCAGCAGCGGCATGATCTTGAAGTTCTGCTGGTAGATCTGCTGGACGCTGGTCATCAGGTCCCGCCCGGAGATGACCGAGACCAGCGCGGTCATCTTGAGCATCGAGATGGCCTCGTTGCCGAGCGTCGGGATCAGCACCCGCATGGCCTGCGGCAGGATGACGAACCGCATCCTGCGGCCCGAGGACATGCCGAGCGACATGGCCGCCTCGCGCTGCCCGCCGTCGACCGAGATGATCGCCGCGCGGACGAGCTCGGCGCAGTAGGCCGCCTCGTTCGTGGCCAGCGCCAGCACGGCCGCGGTCGCCGCGCCGATGAGCGAGCTCGTGGGCACCGAGCCGAAGACGACGCCGGTGAGCGGGATCCCGAGGAAGAGGTTCGGGTAGAGCGCGCCCAGGAATCCCCAGAAGATGATCTGGACCAGCAGGGGCGTGCCACGGAAGAACCAGATGTAGCCCCAGGCGACGGCGGAGAGCACCCGGTTGTCCGACAGGCGCATCACCGCGAGCAGCACGCCGCCGGCGATGCCGATGCCCATGGCCACGAGGGTCAGCTCGACGGTGACGGCGAGCCCGTGCAGGATCGAGGGCGCGAACAGGTACTGGCGGATCGAGGCGACGTCGAGGTTGGGGTTGTGCCACAACGACCAGCCGAGGGCGAACAGGAGGTACGCGACGAGTGCCGCCGCGGCCCAGCGGCCGTACCGGCGGACCGGAACCACGGCGACGGGAGGCGGCCGCTCCCCGGCGGGGGCGCGGGCGGTGTCAGCTGCCAAGGAGGTCACAACACTTTCTCTTTCTCGCGGGACGGGCGCCCTAGTCGGTCCCCTGGTTGATCTCCGCCTTGGTCAGCGCGATGTTCTGCACACCGTACTTGGAGAGGATCTTCAGGTAGGTCCCGTCGTCCATCAGCGCCTGCAGCGCCTTCTGCAGCGCCGTCAGCAGCGCGGTGTCCGACTTGGGGACACCGATGCCTTCCATGCCGCCGCCGAACTCCTCGGTGATCGAGGGGGCGTCGACCAGCTCGAACGCGTTGCCGTTCTCGAAGGTCTTGGCGGCGTACGCGGCGGCGGAGGTGGCCTGCACGCGGGCCACCGCCTTGCCGCTCTTGATGGCCAGGAAGGCCTCGCTGTCACCGGGGAAGGCCAGGGTCGTGACGCCCGCCTTGCCCTGCGACTCGAACCGCTTGCTCAGCTTGCCGATCGCGGCCTCCTCCGAGGTGGAGCTCTGCACCGCGACGGTCTTGCCGGACAGGTCGGTGACGTCCTTCATGCCCAGCGGGTTGCCCTTGGCGACCAGCAGCGAGTAGCCGTCCCTGGCGTAGTCGACGAAGCTCAGCGACTCGCGCCGCTTGGGGGTGTCGAAGATGCCCGCCATGACGACGTCGGCCTTGCCCGCCAGGACGGCGGGGATCATGCTGTCGAAGGCCGTCTGGTCGAAGGAGGCCTTGACGCCGAGCTTGGCGGCCAGCGCCTGGGAGAGGTCGTAGTCGATGCCCGTGGGCTGCTGACCGCCGGCCGTGGTGTACATCTCCCACGGCGGATAGGGGATGTTGCTGGCCACCCGGATGACGCCGGCCGACTTGATCCGTTCGGGCAGCAGGTCGTGCAGGGCGGAGTCGGCCGCCGGCGTCGCGGCGGCGCCCGAGGAGGAGGCCGGGGAGGAGGCCGGGGAGGAGGCGGGGGCGGCGGCCACCTCGGGGGCGGGCGGGTCGGAGGCCAGGGCGCAGCCGCCGAGCGCCATCACCATCGCCACCACGCTCAGGAACGTCTTGCGTCGTGCTGTCATCACAGTGCTCCAACCGGTATCAGGGACGACGCCAGGTCCCGCACGAGGACGGAGCTGTCGTCGGCGGACTCCAGGTCCGCCAGGGCTGCCAGCAGCCGGGGGACCGACGCGGGCTCCAGCCGGCCGGTGGCCAGCCAGGTGAACTTGTCCCGCATCTCGTCCAGGGTCCAGCCGGGCTCGGGGTAGAGGACGTGGTCGACCCGGCCCGACGACAGCACGGTGCCGTCGGTCAGCGTGACGGTGACCACGGCGGAGTCGCTGCCCTCCGGGTCGTTGACCTCCGACAGGTAGTAGCGGCGGGTGAGGTCGTCCGTCACCACCACGTCGATGCGCCGGCACAGCTCGATGATCTCCGGCGAGCCCAGGCGCGCGTCCGCCACCTGCTCGGGCCCGACCCGGCCGTCCACCAGCATGGCCGCCACCGGCCAGGCCAGGTTGAACTGGGCCTCCTCGGTGGTCCGCGGCAGCCGCGTGCCCAGCCGCGCGGCGTCGGGGTAGGTCTCGACGACCACACGGGCGACGGACGCGTGCGGCAGCGGGTGCTCCGTCCGCAGCTTCTCCACCGCGAGCAGCGCGGGGTGGGTCCAGGCGCAGCTGGAGTACCGCTTCCAGGTGATGCCGCGGGGCAGGTAGTAGTCGCTGCCCAGGTCCTCCGCGTACGGGGCGAAGCGCTCCTGGTCGAGGCTGGGCTCGATCCCGGTGAACCCGCGCCGGGCGAGGTCCGCCGACAGCAGGCCGGTGAGCGCCCCGAAGCCGACGCCGTGCTTGACCATGCCGGGGGTGTCGATGGCGCGCATCATCGGCAGGTCGGGGGAGTCGTACTCGGCGATGCCCAGCGCGTGGCGCGTGGTGGCCTCGTCGAGCCCGTGGACGTGGCACGCGATCGCGGCGCAGGCCACCGCGCCCCACGACCCGCAGGCCCGGTAGGTGCGCTCCGCCGAGTGGACCGCGCTCTGCTCGTGGTTGACGCAGCGGCCGGCGCGGAAGGCGATCTCGTACCCGACGACGATCGCGGTGATCAGCTCGCGCCCGCTGAGGCGCAGCTCCTCGGCCAGGGCCAGCGCGGTGGGGACGACCTGGGCGCCGGGATGGCCCCAGGTGTAGATGCCGCAGTCGTCGATGTCCACGGCGTTGGCCGCGACCGCGTTGGCGAAGGCGGCGCCGCCGGTGCCCAGAGTGCTCCCGCTGACGATCGACGTCGCCGGGCCGGCGGGCCACCAGGCACGTGCCAGGTCGTCGGCGGCGCGCGCGGACGCGGACGCCCGGCCGGCCAGCATGGCGGCGAGCGTGTCGATCAGGCACATCACGGCCCGGTCGATCACCTCGCGGGGCACCTGCTCCCACGTGAGCTCGGTGATGAAGTCCGCGGCGGGGGAGTCGCCGCGCATCCAGGCCGGGCCCGCGCTCCGGAGATCATCACGAAACGGCGCCGACATTTGTTACTCCAATGTTTCTGAAGGTATATCTTTGATGCGGCAAACAATTTCATTCACCATAATGGCTTGTCAAGAAACGTAATACCTTGTATTTGCGGAGAGCCGGAAGAGTGAAAATACCTGTAGAAGCAAGTACCGTCCCACCGTCCCCGGACGCCGCGAGGGAGGACGCGGCGCTGGCCCTGCTCTGGAACGCCGTGCACGCCCCCGGCGGCCGGGCGCCGTTCTGCCGCCGGTGCGCGGCGCACCGCTCGTTCCACCGGGTCTCGCGGCGGCGCGCGTACGCGTGCGACAGCTGCGGCGCGCACGTCTACCCCGCCTCGACCACGCCGTTCGCCGGCTCTCCCGTGCCGATCGCGGCCTGGCTCGACGCCGTCGTGATCGTGCTGGACTCCCCGGGCAGGGCCCGCCCGAACCGGGTGGCGGGGGCGCTGGGCGTCGACTACCGGCGCGCCTGGCGGATGACGCGGCGCATCGACGAGGTGCTCCAGGCGGGCGGCGACGACGCCGGGCTGCTGCGCCGGCTGGCGGGCCTGTGGCAGGAGCAGGGCCACACCCGGCCGGAACGGGCCCCGGACCCGGGCAGCCCGGAGGACCGCATCCGGATCGCCGCGTGCCGGCTCATGGCCGAGCGTGGCATCGAGGCGACCCGCATCGCCGACATCGCCCGCGAGGCCGGGGTGTCGAACGCCAGCATCCACTATTACTTCAGGAGCAAGGACGAGGCGCTGCTGTCGGCCTTCCGCTGGGCGGGCGACCAGCTGCACGTGACCCTGCAGCGCCTGCTCGGCGAGAACGTGAGCGCCGTCGGCCAGCTTCGCCACCTGCTGGAGCTCAGCATCCCCGGTGATCAGGGAACCTTCGAGGAGTACCTGCTGTGGCTGGAGGTGTGGGCGCGGGTCAGGCGCCACTCGGCCTTCCTCGACGAGTGCGTCCGCATGTCGCGCAGGTGGGCCGACGCGGTGCTCGGCGTGTTCACCGCGGGCGTGCGGGACGGCACGTTCACGCCCGTCGCGCCGCTCACCGAGGTGTGCGAGCGCTACGTCGCCATCGCCGAGAGCCTGGCCGTGCGCAACACCCTCGGCTACAGCGACATGTCCGGGGAGACGGCACGGCGGCTGCTCGCCCGCTTCACGGCCGAGCAGCTCGGGGTGCCGGCCGCGCTGCTCGAACCCGGCCCGCGCTGAATCGCCGTACTTGGCCCAGCCGTCATTTTCCCGCCGACGAATACGACTTCACGCGCGGCGCATTACTTTCCTTGACACCGCCACGCCGCCGTGCCGACAATCCTGCAATTACCCGGAGGACACGGAACGGAACTCGCATGCCTGATTCACGCCGCGGCGCGGCGGACGTCGTCGTGCTCGACGCCTCGGTGCTCACCATGGACCCGGAGCTGCCGCACGCGGCGGCGCTGGCGATCACCGGCGGCAGGATCAGCCACGTCGGAGCCAGGAACGAGGTGGCCGGGCTGATCGGCCCCGGCACCGACGTGATCGAGGCGGGCGGGCGCGTCGCGTGCCCCGGATTCGTCGACATTCACACGCACACCGATCTCGACCTTTTCCGCGACCCGGCACACCTGCTTTTCAAGAATTACCTCATGCAGGGGATAACCACGGTTCTGGCCGGCAACTGCGGAATGGCGGAGATGGCGCCCGGCGAGCTCCTCGCCCGGCTCGACGCGCGGCCTCCCGCGGTCAATTTCGGCACCCTCGCCGGGCACGGATACGTACGCGACGCCTGCGGGATCCCGGCCGGCCTCGAAGAGCTCTCCGACGCGCAGATCGAGGCCATGCGGGCCGTGCTCGCCAAGGCGATGGCGGACGGCGCGTTCGGCATGTCGACCGGGCTCGAGTACATCCCCGGACTGTCCTCCCGCACGGCGGAGCTGATCGCCTGCGCCAGGGTCGTGGCCGAGCACGGCGGCTTCTACGCCAGCCACATGCGCAGCGAGGGCGACCACCTGCTCGCCGCCGTCGAGGAGGGCATCAGGATCGGCCGCGACTCGGGCGCGCGCGTCCAGCTCTCCCACCTCAAGACGGACGGCGCCTGCAACTGGTGGAAGACCGACGCGGTGATCGGCGCCATCGAGGCGGCCCGCGCGGACGGCATCGACGTGGCCGGGGACCAGTACCCGTACCGGTTCTTCGGCTGGAACCCCTCCATCTTCATCCCCGGCGAGCACCTGGCGGCCGGCAGGCCGACCCTGGTCGGCACCTACCTGCGCGACCCCGCCCGCCGCCGCCTGATCAAGGACGGCATCGTCGATCGCATCACCCGCTACCACGGCGGGGACGGCGAGCTGGTCGTGGTCTTCGACTGGACCGACGAGGCCGGGCAGCGGTGGCAGGGGGCGACGCTGGCGGCGATCCTGACCGCGCGCGGCCTCACCCTCACGCCGGAGGCGCTCGCGGAGCTCATCCTGGAGATGCTGCCCGACGAGCGGGCCGACGCCGTCATGGGCAGCGACCTCAGCACCAGCGACGACGCCGTCCGCCGCTACCTCTCCCTGCCCTACCTGGCCGTCTGCACCGACGGGTTCAACCAGCCGTGGCTGGCTCCGTGCCATCCCCGCAGCTACGGCGCCTTCCCCAAGGTGCTGGGCGAGTACGTGCGCGACAAGCGGGCGCTGCCGCTGGAGACCGCGCTCATGAAGATGACCTCCCTGCCCGCCTCGCTGATGGGGCTGGCGGACCGGGGCGTGCTGCGGGCCGGCCTGCGCGCCGACGTCGTGCTGTTCGACGAGGCTACCGTGGGGGAGCGGGCGACGTTCGGCACGCCCGCGGCGCCGTCCGGCATCGACTTCGTGCTCGTCAACGGGGTGGTCGTGGTCGACCGCCGGGCGGGCGGCGACGGGTTCCGCCTCGAGGGCGGCGCGCCGCGCGGCGGCCCGGGCATGGTGCTGCGCCGTCCGGCGCGGGACGGGCGTGGCTGAGGCGGCTCGGCCCTCCGGGCTCCCGCTCGCCCGGACCAGTACCTTCTCCCGCTACCTGATCGCCCGGACCGGTGCCTTCTCCCGCTACCTGATCGCCCGGACCGGTGCCTTCTCCCGCTACCCGCTGCGGCCGGCGAGGTCGGACAGCAGCCGCATCCCCGGCGCGTCGACCGAGCGGGCGTCGGCGCTGAGGGCGACGACGGCGGCCCGCCGCTCGGGGATCACGGCCAGCAGCGAGCGGTAGCCGCCGGTGCCGCCGTTGTGGAACAACAGCCGCGGCCCTCCCTTGTCCTGCGCTCTCTCCATCGACAGCCACCCTGGATGGGCGGTGGAGATCTTGCTGATGGGGTGCCCGGTGGCCCGGGTCAGCGCGATGGCGTCGGTGACCTCTCGCGGGCCGTCCCCGAACGTGGCCTTGGCCAGCCGCAGCAGATCGGACACCGTGGAGTGCAGCCCGCCCGCCCCGGCCAGGGCGGCCAGCCGCCAGCCCGGGCGGGGCCGGCCGAAGCGGGAGTGCCCGGGCGCCAGCCGCCCGGCGCGCTCGCCGTCGAGCACCACCCGCGTGTCCTCCAGCCCGAGCGGGCGGCAGATCTCCCGCTGCACCAGCTCGTCGTAGTCCAGCCCGGCGTGCCGCGCCAGGGCCAGGCCGAGGAGTCCCGCGCCGAGGTTGGAGTAGCGGAACCGGCTTCCCGGAACGGAACGCAGCCGCGTGCGTGCCAGCCCGTTCAGCAGGATCTCCTCGGTGCAGCCGGCGTAGGGGTCGGCGGAGAACAGGCCCCGCGGCATCAGCCCCTTGGGCAGCCTCGGCAGGCCCGAGGTGTGGCAGGCGAGGTGTTCGAGCTCGATCTGCCTGCCGTCGAGCTGCGGCACGGCGGCGCCGGACGGCAGCAGTTCGCTCATGGGCTGGCCCAGGGCGACCTCGCCGCGCCCGGCCAGCCTGGCCAGCGTCAGCGCGGTGAACGTCTTGCTGATCGAGCCGATCTCGAACAGGGCGCGCGGGTCCGCCCCGTGCGTCGCGCTCTCCTCGCCGCGGATCGCGCCGACCGCGACGGCACCCCGCCGCCGGGCGGCCAGCTCCTCGGCGGTACGGCGGACGAGCTCGTCCAGGGGCGCGGTCTGGCCGGTCACGGCGTCAATGTTGGTTGACGCCGGCTCGGCCTGTCAACCCGAAGGCCGCGCTGGAACGGGGATCAGCGGGCGCCGAAGTCCTGCGTCCAGTAGATCTGCCCCTTGGAGTCCTTGACCGCGCCCACGCCGATGTGGGTGTAGGTGCAGTTCATGATGTTCTCCCGGTGACCCGCGCTGTTCATCCAGTCGCGGACCACCTGGGCCGCCGACCGCTGCCCCATCGCGATGTTCTCGGCCCACGCCGAGCCGGAGAAGCCGGTCGCGCGGATGCGGTCGGTCATGTCGCGGCCGTCCTGCGAGTCGTGGTCGAAGTAGTCGTTCTTGGCCATGTCGGCCGAGTGCCCGACCGCCGCCCTGCGCAGCCTCGCGTCGTGGCTGAGCGGGTCGCAGCCGCCCTTGGCGCGTTCGGCGTTGGTCAGGCGGACGACCTGGTTCTCCAGTGAGGTGCCGACGGACGTCACCGGCGCCTTCGTCTCGCGCGTCGACGGAGCGGGGGCGGGGGTGCGGGTCGGCGTGGGGGTGGGGGTGGCGCAGGTCAGGCGGACGGCCTTGGAGGTGGCGGTGCCGTTCCGGTAGTCGGTGGCGACCGCGTAGTAGGTGCCCGGCACGCAGGCCATCTTCAGGGTGAGGCGGTCCTTCTTGGCCGAACCGCTCTTGACCACCCGATCTTCGCCGGGCACGGCGCGCTTGAGCCGGATGCGCAGCAGTGCGGGCTGCTCGCAGTCGCGGCGGGCGGCCGAGGCCTGGATGGTCAGCGCGGTGATGGCGGGCTTGCCCACGCTGACGTGGCAGTCGTCCGACTCGGGGGACGGCTCGGGCGTCGGCTCGCCGGTCGGCGTCGTGTCCGCCGGCGGCGCGGTCACCTCGGGCGACGTCGCGGAGGGGCCGCCCAGCGCGCCGCCGGTGGACGGGGCGCAGGCGGCGAGGCCGATCACGGCGGCGAGCAGCCCAAGGGGTTTACGCATGGAAGTCCTCCAGGATGGAACACGCTGGACCTCCCGCATCTTGCCATGAAGACGGACATTTCGCCCATAGAGCGATAAATAGGTGCACGGCTGGCCGGGTGTGGAGGTCCTCGTCGTAGCGGCGGACTGAGCGTGGCCGATGCTGCCACGATGCGGGCCGGTTGGCCCGGCGATTGAAGGTCCATCGGGACGAAAGCGAGGAGATCGGCGGCAAAGTTTACATCGAAAGTTCAACGATACCGTTGAAGGCATGGACATCAAGGACACGGCCCGGCCGCTCGACGGCGCAGGGGTCTCGGCCTTCCTGCGCTCGCTGCCCGCGCAGCCGCTGCTGCTCGGCCTGGGCGAGGCCAGGCACTTCGTGGACGAGCTGGGCGAGGCACGCAACGAGCTCTTCCGGCACCTGGCCGAGCACGAGGGTTACCGGGCGTTCGCCATCGAGAGCGACTGCCTCCTGGGCCTCGTGGTGGACGAGTACGTCACGACGGGTGAGGGCACCCTCGACGACGTCATGGAACGCGGCTTCAGCCACGGCTTCGGCGCGTTCCCCGCCAACCGCGAGCTCGTCCGCTGGATGCGGGCGTACAACGAGGAGCACGACGAGCAGCTCCGGTTCTTCGGGTTCGACGGCCCGCTGGAGTACTGGGCGGCGAGCCCGCGCCAGGCGCTCACCGGCCTGTACGACCTCCTCGACGGCCCACTCCCCGGCGCCGTCGTCACCAGGGAAACCCTCGATGCGCTGCTGGGCGAGGACGAGCAGTGGGCCAACGAGGCCACGGCCATGGATCCGTCCCAGTCGATCGGCCGGTCCGAGGAGGCCCAGCGGCTGCGGCTGATCGCCGACGACCTGGCGGCGCTGCTCGACACGCAGGCGCCACAGCTCGGCGCGCGGGACGCGGAACGGGCGGCACTGTACGCGCGCACCGCCACCGGCCTGCTCCGCTACCACTACTGGATGGCCGACTCGTCCCCGGCGCGGTGGGCCAGGCTGTCGGCCCTGCGGGACGCGATGATGGCCGCCAACCTGCGTGCCGTCGCCGGTCACGGCCCGGCCCTCGTCTTCGGCAGCAACCTCCACCTGCAGCGGAACAAGAGCCTCATGGCGTTCGGTGACCAGCGGCTGGAATGGTGGGGCGCGGGGGCGATCGCCGCGGCGCACCTCGGCGACGGGTACGCCTTCCTGGCCTCCGCGTTCGGCACGGTCGGCGATGACGTCCCCTCTCCGGACACCCTCGAAGGCGCCCTGTCCGAGCTTCCGTGGGACCGTTCCCTCGTCGACCCCCGCGGCCTGGCCGGGGCCGTCACGGCGCCCGCACCCCGTGTCTCCCGTGATTTCGCCTACTTCCCACTGGACGCTGCCCACCTCGGCCTGATCGACGGCATCGTCTTCCTCGACCGGGCCGTCAGGCTGAAGAAGCTCGGCTGACGGTTCCCGCCCCACCGGCCCACCAGACCCGCCGGCGCCGCTGGTCGGCGGGCCGGGTCGGCGGGCGTGGGTTGGCGGGCTGGGCTGGCGGCGCGCGAGGGGCGGGCTAGTGGCGCGCGACGGGCGGGCGAGCGGCGTCATGAAATATCCGGATTGTGGATCTCCTGCTCGTCGCCTCCCAGGTCCTGCTCGGGACAGTGTTCGCCGTCGCCGCCTTCACCAAGCTGCGCAGCCGCGCCGACCTGCGCGCGTTCGCGTCCAGCCTGGTGGTGGTCCCGGAACGGCTGCGCCTTCCGGCGGCCGCCGGGGTCGCGGCCGGCGAGGCGGCGACGGCGGCGCTCATGGTGGTCCCTCGGATCGGGCTGGTCCTGGGCGGGATCACGCTCGGCGCGTTCAGCCTGGTGATCGCCGTCGCCGTCCGGAAGGGGGTGCGGGTGTCGTGCCGCTGCTTCGGCCCGTCCGCGGCCCCGCTCGGCGGGGTGCACCTGGTGCGGAACGCCCTGCTGTTACTGGTCGTGGCGCTGGGCGGGACGGCGCTGGCCTTCCCCGGGGGCCCGCCGGGCGCGGGGGCGCTGGCGGTGGCGATCCCGGCCGGGCTGGCGGGAGCGGTCGTCCTCATCGCCTTCGACGACATCGCCGGCTTGTTCCTGGACAGAACGGGGAGGGTGTGATGGCGTACCTGGTCACCGCGGTCGTGCTGGTCGCTCTGCTGGGCATGGTGAACCTGCTGCTGACCATCGGGCTGATCCGCCGCCTGCGCAGGGAGAGCGGGCCGCGGCCGATGCTGGCGGAAGGGCTGGCGCCCGGTGCGGGTGTCCCGCGGTTCGCCGCCATGACGACGAACGGGGAGCCGGTCTCCGAGGAGCTCCTGGGCGCACCCGCGCTGGTCGGCTTCTTCTCCCCGGGCTGCCAGCCGTGCAAGGAACTGCTCCCGCTCTTCGTGGAACGGGCACGCGGCACGTCGGACGGCGTGCTCGCCGTGGTCGCCGCCGTCCCCGGCCAGGACGCCACCGCCTACCTCGAACCTCTCGCGCAGGTGGCACGGGTCGTCACGGAGCCGCCCCAGGGGCCCGTCCAGAGGGCGTTCAAGGTCGGCGCGTTCCCCACGATCATCACGATCGACGCAGGTGGGACGGTCGCGGGCACCGACCACGCCATGCCCGCCGAGGTCGAGGCGCCGTGAGGCGGGCGTTCCTCGCGGCGGCGTTCGGGCTCGCCGGGCTGGCGCTGCTGGCCGTACGGCTGCGCGCGACGTACCTGGTGGTCCGGGTCCGCGGCGACAGCATGGCACCGGCGCTGGCGCACGGGGACCGGCTGCTGTCCCGGCGCACGCACCTGGCGGCGCTGCGGAACGGTCAGATCGCCGTCGTCCTGAGCCCCCGCCCGGACGGGAGCAGGTTCCTGGTCAAGCGGGTCGCCGCCCTGCCGGGCGATCCGGTTCCGGCGGTGGTGCGGGAGGTCGTCGCCGACGACGTCGTCCCGGCCGGCAGGTTCGTGCTGATCGGCGACAACGCCGAGGTCAGCTTCGACTCCCGCGAGCACGGCTTCTTCGACGCCGGCGACCTGCGCGCCGTCACCATCAGGAAGCTGGAGCCGCAGCATGGCCGTCGCCGCCGGGAAGCCGGAGTCGTGGCATGACCGTTGACGGGGTGCGCCTGACCGCCTCCGCGCGCGAGGCGGCGGCGATCGGCTGGAGCGGCGCCGCCGTTCCCGTGATCGGGTACGCGGTCACGCTGCTGGGCACGGCCACGGCGCCGGTCGCGGTGGCCTGGCTGACCAAGCTGGTCATCGACGGCCTCACCGGGTCGGCGTCCCTGGCCGGGCTGCTGGGTCTCGCGGCCGGGCTGGCCGGCACCGGCGTCGCCGCCGCGATCCTGCCGCACTGCTCGCGCTACCTCGGCAGCCAGATCGGCCGCGCCATGGTGGCCGTCACGACGGACCGGCTCTTCGCGGCCACCGCCCGGTTCCCCGGGCTGCGGCCGTTCGAGGATCCGCGGTTCCTGGACCGGCTGCGCCTGGCCCAGGAGGGCACGTCCAGGGCCGACGGCCTCGTCACCGAGGCGTTCGGCCTGGTCCGCTCCGCCGTCAGCGCGATCGGCTTCCTCGGGTCCGTGCTGGTGATCAGCCCGGCGATGGCGCTGATCGTGCTGGGCGCCGCCGTTCCGGCGCTCGTCGCGCAGCTCAAGCTGTCGCGCCGGCGTACGACCATGATGTGGGAGATAGGCCCCGCGGAGCGGCGGCAGCTCTTCTACGGCACCCTGCTCAGCACGATCGAGGCGGCCAAGGAGATCAGGCTCTTCGACCTCGGCGGGTTCCTGCGCCGCCGCCTCATGACCGAGCTGGCGGCGACCCAGGCGAGCAAGCGGCGGATGGATCGCAGGGAGCTGTCGGCGGAGGGCGTGCTCGCCCTGCTGTCCGCCGTGGTGGCCGGGGGCGGGCTCGTCTGGGCCATCGCCGCCGCCCGGACCGGCACGCTCACCGTCGGGGACGTGTCGATGTTCACCGTCGCCGTCGTCGCGGTCCAGGGCGCGCTCGACACCCTGGTCAACGGCATCGCGATGACCCACCACAACCTGCGGCTCTTCGGCCACTACGTGGCGGTGGTCAGGGCCGAGCCCGACCTCGCCGTCCCGGCCGACGCGGCGCCGCTGCCGCCGCTGCGCCGGGGGATCGAGCTGCGCGACGTGTGGTTCCGCTACAGCGACGACCACCCCTGGGTCCTGCGCGGCGTCGACCTGTTCATCCCGTACGGCGCCGCCGTCGCGCTGGTCGGCCTCAACGGCGCGGGCAAGAGCACGCTCGTCAAGCTGCTCTGCCGGTTCTACGACCCCAGCAGGGGAGAGATCCTCTGGGACGGCACCGACCTGCGCGACGTCCGGCCGGAGGCGCTGCGGGAGCGGATCAGCGGCGTCTTCCAGGACCACATGGCCTACGACTTCTCCGCCCGCGACAACATCGGCGTGGGAGACCCCGCCGCCCTCGGCGACCTGGGCCGGATCCGCGCCGCCGCGCGGCGGGCGGGCGTGGACGAGCTGCTGTCGGGCCTGCCCCGCGGCTACGACACGCTGCTCACCCGGATGTTCGCCGGCGAGCAGGACCGCGAGGACCCCTCGACGGGCGTCGTGCTCTCCGGCGGCCAGTGGCAGCGAACCGCCCTGGCCAGAGCGTTCCTGCGCGACGGCCGGGACCTGATGATCCTCGACGAGCCGAGCGCCGGGCTCGACCCGGAAGCAGAGGCCGACGTGCACGCCCGCATGCGCGAGCACCGCGCGGGCCAGACCAGCCTGCTCATCTCCCACCGGCTGAACACGGTGCGGGACGCCGACCTGATCGTCGTACTGAAGGACGGGGTCGTCGCCGAGCGGGGCGGCCACGACGACCTCATGGCGGTGGACGGCGCCTATGCCCGCCTCTTCCGCCTCCAAGCCCGCGGCTACCACGGGACGGCCGCGCCATCCGAACCCGAGGAGAGAGGGGAGGTGAAGACAGAATGCTGGACAAGCTCATCGACCGGTTGATCCCCACGGTCAAGGCCGACGCCGCGTGCACCCCGAGGTGCGTGCAGATCAGCTACGACCCGGCCACCGGCTGCTACAAGATGAAGTGCACGTACTCCGACTGCACCCATCGGACGATCACCCTGTGCGAATGACGTGCCGCACGCCTTACCGGCGGGAGCGGTGCGCGTAGACAGGTGAAGGGAGCCCCCCTGGCCAGGCGCCGGCCAGGGGGTACCTCGTGGACGGGCGGCGTCAGAACGACGCGCCGCGGAGCAGGTCCTGGTGCCGTCTGCGCAGGTAGTCGGCGGGCTCGACGCCGAGTTCCGTGCTGAGGATGTCCCGCATGCGCCGGTAGGCGGCGAGCGCCTCGGCCCGGCGGCCCCGCGCGGCCAGGGCCCGCAGCAGCAGCTCCCACAGGGACTCGCGCAGCGGATGGGCCTCGACGAGGCGCTCCAGCTCAGGGATGACGCCGTCGTGCAGGCCGAGCTGCAGCCCGGCCGCCACCCAGAGTTCGGACGCAGTGAGGTGCAGCACGTCCAGGCGCCGCCGCTCGCGGCGGACGGTCTCGACGTCGATCTCCGGCGCCAGCGGGCCGCGCCACAGGTCCAGCGCCTCCCGCAGCAGCCGGGCCGCCTCCGCCGGGCTGCCCGCGGTCAGCGCCTGCGATCCCTGGGTGAAGCGCCGCTCGAACGTCCTGATGTCCACCGCTCGATCCGGGACGGTCAGGGTGTAGCCGTTCCCGAGGGTGATCAGGTCGACACCGTGGACGGAGAGCGGCGCCAGCGTACGCCGCAGGCGGTAAACGTAGGTCTGCAGACTCGCTCTGGCCGTGGCCGGCGGCTCGTCCGGCCAGAGCTCCGTCATCAGCCGATCCACGCTGACCACTCCGCCCGGGCGCAGCATGAGCACGGCGAGGATCGCCTGCTGCTTCGCGGCCCGGACGTTGATCGCGCGGCCCCCGCCGTCGACCACCGCCAAGTGTCCCAACAGTCGGAACATCGTTCACCTCCGATCGGCATTGTGATCGTGGCGAGTATGTTCCGGGTATGGCAGCGCCGCGCCCGGCCCTCACCGGAAGCTATTGCATAGGAAGCTTTCCTATTTAATACTGCGATCAGCGCAGCGTGCCGCGGTGCGCAGCCCTCACGCGTGACCCTCTCTGCCCCCTCGCCGACTCGGCATCTCACTGTCCGGAGGTCCCCGTGGTTCGTCGTGTCCTCACCCTGCTCGCCGCCGTGCTCGCCTGCCTCGGCGCGTTCGCCGTCACTTCCACGACCGCGCAGGCGGCGGTCGTGGAGGTGACCTACGGCCCGGTCTCGCTCGGTGACTACTGCTCCGCCAAGGTCAACTCCTCCTCCACGATCGGCTTCTACAACGGCAGCCTGGGCTGCTACCGCTGGAGCACGGGCGGGTCGGGCCTGGCCTCCACCGGCACCGGCAGCCCCGCCGCCGCCTGCGCGTACTTCGACCCCGCCGCCACCTACCTCGGCCACGCGCAGGGCGCGAGCCAGGCCCTGATCTGCCGGTACTCGGTCTGACCCGTCCGCTCCGGCCGCTTCCCCGCCTCCGGTCCCGCGAGGCCGAAGGCGGGGGCGTACGTGACCGGGCCTTGAAGATCGCGCCGCTACGGTGGCAGCCATGTCTGACACACCCCGGCGCCGCAGCATCCAATGGCAGGACGACACCGAGCACCTCAAGAACCGGCGCGACCCGGTACACCGGATCGCCAGCGAGGCGCCCCGGCCGTCCGAGCCCGAGACGCCGCAGCAGAGCCACCCGCGCGACACCAACGAAGCACCCTGACCGGCTGAGCCTCCGGGCGGATCCCGGGCGACCTCACATTTCCGCGTGCTGCGCCGTCGGATGACCGAGACCGCAGACGGCGCGGCCAGGTGAGCCGGTCGCGCCCGGATCCCTAACGGAGGATGCGATGACTTCCAGTGATTCCGACATCAGGGCGCTCCTGGACACCCGGGTCGAGGCATGTCAGGACAAGGACATCGACCGGCTCATGTCCCTCTACTCTCCCGGCATCGTCTACTACGACGTCGTCCCCCCTCTGCAGTTCGTGGGGACGGAGGAGGTCCGCCGCAACTTCGTGCGGTGGTTCGACGAGTACGACGGACCCATCAGCCTGGAGACCCACGACCTCACGATCGCGACGGACGAGGACGTGGCGTTCGTGAACATGCTTCACCTGGACAGCGGCACCCGCAAGAACGGCCTCCCGATCTCCATCTGGGTCCGATCGACCGTGTGCTGCCGGCGCTCGGGCGGCGGCACGTGGTCGATCACGCATGAGCACATCTCGGTGCCGTTCAACCCGGAGAACCTGCAGGCCTGGTTCCCGCCGGAGGCGTGAGCCGCTAGAGGGTGCCGCGGGCGTCGTCGAGCACCCGGGCCGCCTCCCGCTCGTACGAGCCGCGCGACGTCAGCACCACCAGGCCGCCGAGCACCATGGGCACGATCAGCGCGTACATGGCGACGAGGAGCGAGCCGGTGGCGTCGGAGGTCAGGCCGACGATGAGCGGGCCGAACGCGGCACCCACCGTCAGCAGGAACTGCAGGACGGCGAAGCCGACGCCCCTCGACCTGGCCCCCACGACGTCGGCGATGCAGGCCGTGCAGGTGGGGATCGCGGTGGCGGAGATCGTGACGGCGAGCAGCAGGAGGATCACCAGCGCCACGGGGGAGCTCATCAGCAGGGCGACGCCGAGCAGGGACGATCCGACGGTGATGCCGGCGCCGCCGACGAGCAGCCGGCCGCCCCTGACCCGGCCGTGCAGCCGCTTGCCGAGGTGGGAGCCGAGCACGGTGCCGCCGAGCACGCCCACGATGGTGACGCCGCCGCTGATGCTGCTGGCGACGCCGGTCTCCATGCCGAAGCCGCGGACCATGAGGGACGGCAGCCAGAAGTAGACGCCACCGAGGCCCAGCGTGAGGATCATCACGCCGAGGGCGACGCGGACCAGGGTGCGGGTGGCCAGCACCTGGCGGACCTGCGGCCAGAACGGCGGCTTCGCGGCCCCGTCTCCCCTCGACGCCTCCATGCCGACGGGAGGCGGGGCCTGGCGGGATGCGGCGGCCTCCGCGCCGGGCGGCGGTGCCTGGGGGGGTACGGCGGCGTCCGCGCCGGATGGCGGTGCCTGGGGAGGCCCGGCCGCGGCCATGATCCTGTCGATCTGGCCGCGCTGTGGCTCGCGCAGCCGCCAGACGAGGATGGCGGTCAGCGCTCCGGGGATCGCCATCAGCAGGAAGGCGGCCCGCCAGCCGAAGGCCTGGCCGATGACGCCGCCCAGCAGGGTGCCGACGCCGCCGAGGTAGGTGGTCATCCTGGTCCAGCCGTACACCTGCATGCGGGTCGCGGCGGGGTAGAAGTCGGCGAGCAGGCTGCCCACGGCGGGGTTGTCGATGTTCTCGGCGGCGGCGAGCAGGACCCGGAAGAGGTAGAAGACGGCGAACCCGGCCGCCAGCCCCGAGCCGAGGGTGGCCAGCGCCCAGCAGAGGACCACGATCGCGATGATCTTGGTCCGGCTGTAGCGGTCGGCGAGGTAACCGGCGGGCAGCGCGACCGCGGCGGCGGCCAGCGCGGCGGCGGTCGGGATGGACCCGGCCGCCGTGTCGCTGAACCCCCATTCGGCCTGCACCAGGGGCAGGACGCCCGACATCAGGTTGGCCTCGATGCGATCGACCATGCCCACGATGAACAGCACGACGAACGGCCCCCACCCGAAGGGGTTGGGATCGGTCGCGGTGATGCCGCCTTGCGGTGGTGATCCAAGTCTGCGGCGTTCGCGGGCGACGGCCTTCACCATGAATTTCTCCTCCGCGGGTCGGTGCTCCCGGTGATGCAGCGGACGTGGGAACCCCCCGAACTCCGTTCTAAAACGAAGTTCTAGGAAGAGTGTCGTACATCACACTGCGTTTCACCAGTGCCAATCCGAGCCTTGTGAAACTTCCGCCGCAGAGGCCGCCGGAGGGGCCGCCGGTACGTCGCCGGGCGTCAGAGCCACCGTCCCCAGGTCGTGACGAGCGGCCGGTAACCCTGGCGGGACCAGAAGGGGACGGACAGCGGGTTCGGGGCCGCGTAGTGCACCAGCACGGTCTCGACGCCCGCCGCGGCCACCTCGGCGTGGGCGTGCCCGGCCAGCGCGGCGCCGAGCCCGCGGCCCCTGCTGCCCGGGCGCGCGTACAGGGAGCCCACGTACGCCACGGGCGGGGCCGCCGCCACGGCGGAGGCGACCCGGCCGGCGTGGTCGGGATGGTGGATTGAGAGCATGCCGGTGACCTCGCCGTCCGTCTCGGCGACCCAGCACCAGCCGTCGCCACGGGCGAGCTTCCCCGCCAGCTCGGCCCGGGCCGCGTCGGCAGTCCAGGACGGCACCGGGACCCAGCCGAACCGGGCCTCGTAGTCGATCAGCTCCAGGTACAGCGCGCACATGGCGTCCAGATCGGCCGCAACAGCCCGCCGAACACCTGCCCCCGGCCTTCCGGCGGCCTGCCGAGCACCGGCCGCCGGTCGCCCCTCGGCCTGCCGAGCATCGGCCGCCGGCCGCCCCTCGGCCCGCTGAGCATCGGCCGCCGGCCGCCCCACTGCCCGCTGAGCACCGGCCGCCGGCCGACCGGCGGTTCGCGAGACGCGGATGGCGAGGCCGGACCGCGGCGCCGGCCGTTCCGCGGTTCGCGAGACACGTACGGCGAGCACGGAGCGCGGTGCGAACCCGCGCCTGACCAGCGCCGCGACGGGCGCGGTGTCCCGGCTCGGCCAGCTCACCACGAGCCCGGCGCCAGGTTCGGCGTCCAGACCCGAGATCCAGCGATCGAGGAGGCGGCCGAGGGAATCAGCAGGGTCGTCACCGGCGACCCTGGCGTCCAGGGCGCAGGTGGTCAGCGGGCTCCAGTGCACCGATGGGGCGCCGGGGCGGGGAGCGGTCACCGAGGGCACGCCCACGGCACCGCGAGTCTCGATCAGGTCTGCGCCGCCACCGAGGTCCGTGACGGCGACGAGGGGGTCCGCGGCTCGCACGCGCTCGCAGTGGCCATCGATCACATCGCTCACGCTTCGAACAGTAGCCCCGCGTCCCCGGATCAGTCCGCGTCCCCGGATCAGTCCGCGTCCCCGGATCAGTCCGCGTCCCCGGATCAGTCCGCGTCCTGGGATCAGCCCGGGCCTCCGGATCAGCCCGCCTTCCGCGCCTCGCTCACCACCGCCGCTCGCTCACCACCGCCGCTCGTTCACCACCGCTGCCGGGCCTCCTCCGCCCAGCCGGTCAGCCCGTCCAGGTCGATCCAGGTCCCGTCGTCGGCCTGCGCCCGCCCGCTGAAATGCCCGAAGCACTGATGCGTCTCGGACCCCACCACCCCCAGCTCCGTCCGCGCGACCTTCTCGTGGAACGGCGTGAACACGGCCTCCACCCGCCCGCCCGCGATCCGCCACGGCTTCAGCCAGTCGCCGCGGTCGTAGTGCCACGCCAGCTCCTCACCGATCTTGTGCAGCCGCCCGTCCACGAACAGCGCGTTCTCGGTCATCCCGGTGCCGTCGGTCCACTTGCCGCCGAGCTGGATGGCCCGCCCCGGCGCGCTGCCCGCCGCCCAGTTCCACACGACCGAGTAGGGCCACCGCCCGCGCCCGTGGTCCAGCACGGCGAACGAGTCCCGCTCGCTGATCTCGTGCTCCGCAGCCCCCAGCCGCAGCCGGCCGCGCACCGGGCGCCCGACGTCCTTGACCGTGTACTGGAAGCGCCTGGGCCCCCACGGCACCACGACGCCGAGCGACTCGTGCCCGTCGGGCAGCGGGATCTCCAGCTCCACCTCGACGCCGGGCGCCACCGCCCGCACCGTGCTGCCGCCGGGGTGCTGGACGAGGTCGATGGCCAGCCCGTTCGCGCGGGCCGACGCCGTGCCCTCGCCGCTGCGTTCCGGCATCGCCGTCCCGCGTGCCAGCGGCACCACCGCGTCCTTGGACGTCTCCTCGCCTGTCGCGCGGTCCAGCACGTACAGCCCGTGCACGCCGGCGTAGTCGAGCGAGGACGCCACCAGGCCGATCACATGAGCGGGGGTGACCACGCCCCAGTACTCCCAGCGCTTGGTCCGGCCCCAGCCCCGCAGGTTCGCCCGGTGCAGCGGGCGGCGGGTCCAGCCGACCGCGTCGGGGTTGAGCCGCCCGTCGGGCAGGCACAGGTCGACGGGCGCCGTGATCTGCCGCTCATGCGTCAACATGGCTGAAGGGTAGCGGGCCGCGCCGGTTGGCGATGATGGCGTCCAGGTTGGCGCGGGTGGCCTCCAGCTCGTCGATGGCCGAGCCGATCCGCTCCCGCTGCTTCTCCAGCTCGCCGACCAGCTCCGGGCAGTCGGGCACCAGCAGGCCGTCGTCGTCCACGATGCAGGGCAGCACCTCGACGATCTGCACGGTGCTCAGCCCGGCCGCGAGCAGGATCCTGATCCGCCGCACCGCGGCCACGTCGGCGTCGCTGTAGACGCGGTAGCCGCTCTCCCGCCGCTGCGGGCGCAGCAGGCCCTGCTCCTCGTAGTACCGCAGCGCGCGCTCGCTGACGCCCGTCCGGCGCGCGAGTTCCCCGATCCGCATCCCGGCCCCCGAGTTGACTCTGACATCAACGTGAAGGTTTAGCTTAACCGCCATGATTCCCGTCACCGTCCTGGGCCTCGGCCCCATGGGGCGCGCGCTGGCCGCCGCCTTCGCCGCCGCCGGTCACCCCACCACCGTGTGGAACCGCACGCCGGGCAAGGCGTACGACCTGGACGTCACCGTCGCGGAGAGCGCCGCCGGCGCGATCGCCGCGAGCCCGCTCACCGTCGTGTCCGTCCTCGACTACCGGGCCGTACGGTCGGTGCTCGACGCCGGCACCCTGAAGGGCCGCACCCTGGTCAACCTCACCGGAGGCTCGCCCCGGCAGGCGCGCGAGACGGCCGAGTGGGCCGCCGCCCACGGCATCGGCTACCTCGACGGCCTCATCATGGGCGCGCCCGCGGCCATCGGCGGCCCGGACGCGACCCTGCTGTTCAGCGGCCAGGAAGACGCCTACCTGGCGCACCGGCCCACGCTCGCCGCGCTGGGCGGGAACGCGGCGTACCTCGGCGCCGACCCGGGCCGGGCGGCCGGGTTCGACGCGGCGATGCTGGACGCGTTCTGGACGTCGCTGAGCGGGGTCGTGCACGCGTTCCGGCTCGCCGCAGCCGAGAACATCGCCGCCGCCGACATCGCCGGGTACGTGAAGGTGGCGACCGGGCTGCTCCCCGACCTGATCGACGTGGTCGCCGAGCACGTCACCGCGGGCCACTACCCGGGTGACGAGTCCACGATGTTGTCAGCGGCGGCGAGCATGGACCACGTCCTGGATGCCGTCCGCGCGAACGACCTCGACGACGGGGTGCTCAGCTCGGCGCGGGCAGCCGTGCAGCGGGCGATCGACGCCGGGCACGGGCCGGCGGCCTTCACCCGCCTCGCCGCGCCGTAGGCGCCTGCTCCTTTCGGTGCAGTCCGTACGGCGATCGGTGCAAGATCGAATGACGGTCGATGGACGACGCGCTCCCGAGGCGGCCGGGCCTAGCGTTTCCCGCCGAGCCGACAGACGAGCACCCGGGAGGGATCATCATGATCAAGAAAGCCGTCACCGCGATCGCCGGGCTGTGCCTGAGCGCGGGCCTGGTCGGATCGGCCGGCGTCCCGGCCGGCGCCCAGACCCGCACCACTGCCGGCACCACTGCCGGCACCACTGCCGGCACCACTGCCGGCACCACTGCCGGCACCACTGCCGGCGCGGTGCAGGTGGCTGCGCCGAAGCCGCCGAAGGGCGCCAGGGCGGTGGTCCGGGTCAGCCCCAACCCCACCGCCAAGCGCGGCCAGGAGGTGACGATCACCGGCCACTGCGGCGGCGGCAGGGGACTCAAGGCGGTCATCGCCGGTGTCGACAGGGAACGCCCGGTGCTGGAGAACATCCGCATCATCAAGGACGACCCCAAGGCCTTCGTGGCCAAGGGCACGCTCTCGTCCAGGATCGGCAACGGCGTCGGCCCCGTCTTCGTGGACTGCGGCGGCGAGGCGGGCGTGACCCTGCTGGTCACGCACGTCTGACAGCGATCCGAACGGTCACCGGGCCGGCGAGCCGCGCCGGCCCGGCGGCATCCACTCCGAGCAAAGGCCTCCGCGCATGACCGAAGCCCTCCCGCGACGCGAACCAGGACCCGTCCGGCACCTGGCCTGGATCACCGACGTCACCTTGGCCGTCGTCACCCTCGTCTTCTTCGTCGCCGTCGCCCTCGCCACCGGCATCCACAGCCGCTCGCAGGGCCTGACGAACCTCACCCCCTGGCACGGCCCGATCCAGCTCGGCCTGTACCTGGGAGCGCTCCTGCTGGTCAGGCGCCGCTGGCCGATGGCCGTGCTGCTGCTGTCGGTCGGCGGGATGTTCGCCTACCACCTCCTCGCGGGCATCTTCTCTCCCGCCGGCTGGATCTGGCCGGTCGCGGTCGCCTACTTCACCGCCGCCACCACGTCCCGCGTGCGCTGGGTGGCCGCCGTCGGCGTGGCCCAGCTCGGCTACTCCGCGATCGACGCCGGCATCCTCCTGGACAGGAACGTGCCCCGCTACGTGATCCACGTCGCGGGGGAGGGGCTGCTCCTGGCGGCACTCATCGCCGCGGGCCTCACGTACGCGGCCGCGGTGCGCAGGCGCGAGCGCGTGCGCGAGACCGACGGCCGGGCGCGTGCCGCGGAGGAACGCCTGCGCGTCTCGCACGAGGTCCACGACGCCATCGCCCACACGCTGGCCATCGTCGGCGTCCAGCTCAACGTCGCCGCCGACGCCCTCGACGAGGGGGACCCGGCCGCGGCGGCCACCGCGCTGCGCCTGGCCAAGGACGTGCGGAACCGGGCGATGGCCGACCTCCGCTCTCTCATCGCCACCCTGCGCGACGACTCGGCCGACACCGCGCCGCAGCCCGACCTGGCCGGCCTGCACACGCTCGTCGCCGACGCCCGCGCCGCCGGGCTGAAGGTGACGCTGGACGAGCGCGGCGACCCCGCCGCCGTCCCCGCCATGCCCGCCATCGCGATCTACCGCGTCGTCCAGGAGTCCCTCGCCAACACGCTCAAGCACGCGCACGCGAGCAGGGCCGAGGTGACGATCGACTACCGGCCAGGCTCGGTCACCGTCGAGGTCACCGACGACGGCCGGGGCGCTCCGGCGGCCGGCGGGGGTCACGGGCTGGCCGGCATGCGCGAGCGGGTGAGCGCACTCGGGGGCGTGCTCACCGCGGGGCCGGTCCCCGGCGGCTTCGCCGTCCGGGCCGACCTCCCTGTGGCAGGCTCGGGGGCATGACGATCAAGGTGCTTCTCGCCGACGACCAGGCACTCGTACGGGCCGGCTTCCGCAGCCTGCTGGCCCGGTCCAGGGACATCACGGTCGTCGGCGAGGCCCAGGACGGCGACGAGGCCGTACGGGTGGCCGCGAGCACCCGTCCCGACGTCGTCCTCATGGACATCCGCATGCCGGGCACCGACGGGATCACCGCCACCCGCCGCATCGTCGCGGGCCGGGCCGTTCCCGGCTGCCGGGTCATCATCCTGACCACGTTCGACAGCGACGAGCACGTCTTCGCCGCCCTGCGCGCCGGGGCCAGCGGCTTCCTCACCAAGGAGGTCGAGCCGGCCGAGCTGCGCCGGGCGGTCGCCGCCGTGGCCGCCGGGGACGCGCTGCTGTCGCCGGGCGTGACCCGCCGCGTCGTCGAGCAGTTCGCCCACCGGCAGGACCTCTCGCCCGGGTCCGGGGAGCGGCTGGCCGCGCTGACCTCCAGGGAGCTGGAGGCGGTCAAGCTCGTGGCGCTCGGCCTGTCCAACCACGAGATCGCCGAGCGCCTGGTCATCAGCCCGCTCACCGCCAAGACCCACATCACCAGGGCCATCGCCAAGCTGGACGTGCGGGACCGGGTGCAGCTCGTCATCCTGGCCTACGAGAGCGGCCTGGTCCGGCCCGGCGGGCGGGCCTCTTGACTTCATGTTGACCTTAACTTGCAGACTTGCCTCCACGTCCAGCGACCAACGCTCATGGAGGCAGACATGTACGACGCCGTCATCGTCGGCGGCGGCCCGGCCGGGATGGCCGCCGCCCTCACCCTGGGACGGGTCCACCGCACGGTGCTGCTGATCGACGCGGGAGAGGGCCGCAACGCCCCCGCCGAGCACGTGCACAACTTCCTGACCCGCGACGGCACCCCGCCCGCCGAGCTGCGCAAGCTCGGCCGCGAGGAACTGGCCGCCTACCCGTCGGTCCAGATCAGGACGGCGACGGTCACGGACACCCTCGCCCTGCCGGAAGGCGGCTTCCGCCTGGGACTGTCCGGTGGCGGCACGGCGCAGGCGCGCCGCCTGCTGCTGGCCACCGGGCTGGCCGACGACCTGCCGGGCCCGCGCGGAGTGGAGGCGCTGTGGGGCCGCTCGGCCTTCCACTGCCCCTACTGCCACGGCTACGAGTGCACCGGCAAGCGGGTCGCCGTGCTCGGCGCCGAGCCGGCCCGGGTACGGCTGGCCCTGCAGCTGAGCCGCTTCGCCGCCGGCGTCGTGCTCTGCACCGGCGGCCGGCCGCTCGACCCCGCACTCCAGGCCACGCTCGCCTCGAACGGCGTGGACGTGCGCTGCGAGCCCGTCATCCGCCTGGAGGGCACGGAAGGCAGGCTGGAGCGGATCGTGTTCGACGGCGCCTCGCCGCTGGCCAGGGACGCCGTGTTCGTCGTCAACGTGCCGCGCCAGCGCTCCGGCCTGGCCGCAGGGCTTGGCTGCGCGTGCTTCGCCGACGGCTGCGTGGAGGTGGACGAGTTCTGCCGGACCAGCGTCCCCGGCGTGTACGCGGCCGGTGACCTGGCGCGGCGGGCCACCGTTCCGATGCCGTTGGCGGCGGTCGTCGCTGCGGCGGCGGCCGGCACGCTCGCCGCGGGAGCCATCGACCAGGACCTGCTCAGCGCCGACTTCGGCCTGCCCGCCCCGTTCCCGAAGGGCTGAGCACGATGTCCACGACCCTCGCGCAGGCCCCCTCGAAGCCGGCCAACGTGCCGCTCGCCACGGCCGGCCTGCTGATCGGCATGCTGCTGTCCGTCCTGGACCAGACGGTGGTGGCCATCGCGCTGCCCGACATCGCCGCCGACCTGGGCGGTATGGGCTCGATCGGCTGGATCGTCACCTCGTACCTGCTGGCCTCCACCGCGACCGGCGCCCTGTACGGCCGCATCAGCGACCGGTTCGGGCGGCGCCCGGTGTTCCTCGTCGCGGTGGCCGGATTCGTCGCCGGCTCCGCGCTGTGCGGCCTGGCCCAGACGACATCCCAGCTCATCGCGGCCAGAACGCTGCAGGGCATCGGCGCGGGCGCGCTGTTCGTGCTGCCCACGATCGCCCTGTCGGAGCTGTACCCGCAGCACCTGCGCAGCCGGGTGCAGGGCCTCACCGGCGGCGTGTTCGCCCTGGCCAGCCTGGGCGGCCCGCTGGCCGGCGGCGCCATCACCGACGCCTGGGGCTGGCGCTGGATCTTCTACGTCAACCTGCCTCTGGGCCTGCTCGCCCTGGCCCTGGCCACGTTCGCGCTGCGGCTACCCAGGCCGGGCGGGGACGGCAAGGTGGACCTGCCCGGCGCCGTGCTGATCGCGGGGGCCACGGTGAGCCTGCTGCTGGTGGCCGAGTGGGGCGGGCGCGCGTACGCGTGGAACTCCGGCGTGATCCTTGCCCTGGCCGGGGCGCTGGTGGTGCTGGCGGGCCTGTTCGGGTGGTGGGAACGGCGGGCCGGCAACCCGCTGCTGCCGCCTCGGCTGTTCGCCGGCCGTACGCTGCGGGTGGTGCTGCCCGCCGCCGCGCTGCTCGGCGCGCTGCTCGGCGGGTCGATCGTCTACCTGCCGACGTTCCTGCAAGGTGCGTACGGCATGGGCGCCACCCAGGCGGGGCTGGCGCTCAACCCGTACGTGCTGACGTTCATGGCGGTCTCCTCGCTGGCCGGGGCCCGCATCGGCGCGAGCGGCCGGTTCAGGCCGTACCTGATCGCGGGGGCCGTGATCGTGGTGGCGGGGTTCGCCCTGCTCGCCTGGATCACCCCGGAGACCCCCTATCTCCTGTTCGCGGCCGGGATCGCGGTGCTGGGTGCCGGGTTCGGGCTGCTGATGCAGAACCTGGTGGTCGTCGCGCAGAACGCGGCCTCCCCGGCGGATCTGGCGGCCACCACCTCCGCCGTGGTGTCCGTCCGCGGTCTCGGACTCTCGCTCGGGGTGGCGCTCTTCGCCAGCCTGCTCGCCCGCGAGCTCCAGGGCCGAGACCCGGGGCCGCGGGCGACCGCGGCGGCCATCCCCGACGTGCTGTTCTGGGGCGCCCCGGCCGCCGCCGTCCTGGTGGTGCTGCTGGCACTGCTCCCCAGGACGGGCCGCCGCGCCTGACCCGGCCACTCGGGCCGGTCACCCGGGCTCGCCACGTGGGCCCGTCACCGCCGGCCGGTGCGCCGCCGTCTGGCCGGCAGGGGTTCGATCAGGTCGTCCATGGTGCAGTCCAGGATGTCGAGCAGCGCCATCAGCGTGCGGAGGCTGAGCCGCTCCGGCTTCTCCGCCACCAGCCGGTACACCTGGCTCGCCGACAGGTCGATGCCGCGCTCGGCCAGCAGCGGGCGCAGGCCGGTGGTGGAGTACATGCCGCGGGCGGCCATGACCTCGCGCAGCCGCCACCGGTAGTCCAGCGCGCCGGTCACGACACCCGCCCGAGCTGGCGGCGGGAGGTGATGCCCAGCTTGGTGAAGACCTTGCCGAGGTGGTACTCGACGGTCTTGGGGCTGACGAGCAGGCGGCCGGCGATCTCCCTGTTCGTCAGGCCGTCGCGGACCAGGCGCACGATCTGCGTCTCGTGCGGGGTGAGCCGGCCGGCGGCCCCGGCCGTTCGCCCGTGCCCCGGTTCCCCTTCGAGCGGCAGCCCGCGCTCCGCCCGGCCGGCGAACCCCGCCATGCCCATCTCCGTGAACAGGCCGTGGGCGGTGCGCAACGGCTGCCGCGCGTCGTCCGGGCGGCCCTCGCGGCGCAGCCACTCGCCGTGGAGCAGGTGGGCGCGGGCCAGGTCGGCGCGCATGCGGGTGCGGCCGAGCCGGTCGATCGCCTCGCGGAAGCGGCCGTCGGCCTCGGCGCCCTCGCTGAGCAGCGCCCGCGACCTGGCCTCGATCCCGAGCGCCCAGTCGGTGCCGCTCGCCCGCGTGGTGGCGGCCAGCCGGTCCAGCACCCGGGCCGCGAGGTCGCGCTCGCCGCTGAGCGCGGCGGCCTCGACGAGCTCGGCCGGCGCCCAGTGCGCGGCGGGGCCCGGCGCGGGGTGGTGGACGCAGGCGCGCGCGGCGGCCGCCCGGGCCTGCTCGTACTGGCCGAGACCGTTGTGCAGTACGGCTCTCAGCCACTGGACGGCCGCCACGGTGGCTCCCTCCTCGTACGCCGCCGCCTCGCTCATCAGGGCGTCGGCCAGGCCTTCCGCCTCGGACTGCCGTCCCTGCCACGCGGCCAGGACGAGCGCGCCGCCCGCCGGCCCCTCGAAGCCGGGGCGGACGCCGGTCGCGGCGGTGAGAGTGTGGATCTCCTCCTGAACCGAGGCCGCCTCGTCCAGCCTGCCCTCGAAGGCGAGCTGGACCAGCCGCGTGCTCAACGCCGGGGGCAGCAGGGCGAGCGCGCCGGTGTCGCGGACGAGCCGGGCGTGGCGATCCGCCAGCTCGCGGCCCGACCTGTCGTCCCACAGGGCCACGGCGACCGTGTGGGCGGCCCACGCCCAGCCCAGCCGCTCCGCGCCGGGGACGTCCTCGCTCAGGAAGGCGGCCAGGGCCCGGCGCATCTCCGGCGCCGCGCTGTGGGCGTCCTGGGTGAGGTGGCGGGTCAGGGCGTCCAGCAGGAGGTCCGCGGCTCGCGGGGTGGCGGGCGCGGGCGGGGCCGTACGGGTGGCCGCCGCGACCTCGGCCAGGCCGCGGCCCTCGTCCGGGAGGGTACGGATCGCCGAGGACAGGGCGTGCAGGTAGGCGTCGCGGGACAGCCCGGCGTCCAGGGGCTCGAACCGCTTGGCGGCGGCCAGCAGCAGCGGCGCGGCCGAGCTGCCGTCGTGGGAGGTGATCGCGATCTCGGCGCGCAGGAGTTCGGCGTGGGCGAGCCGCAGCTCGTCCGGCGGCCCCGCCTCGGCCGAGGCCAGCAGCGTCAGGGCCGGTTCCGAGGCGCCGGCCAGGTGCTGGGCGCGGGCGGCGGCCAGGGCACGCTCGGCCCGGCGGCGGGGGTCGGGGGTGAGGGCGACCGCGCGCTCCAGGAAGGCCGCGACGGCTGCCAGGCCGCCGCGTGCCTGGGCGCGGGAGGTGGCACGTTCGAGTTCGGCGGCGACGTCTTCGTCCGGTTGCGCGGTGGCGTGCGCGCGGTGCCAGGCGCGCCGGTCCGGGTCGGCGCCGGCGTCGGTCGCCTCGGCCAGCGCCTGGTGCGCCTGGCGCCGCTCCTCGGGCAGGGCCGCCCGGTAGATCGCCGAGCGCACCGCCGGGTGCCGGAAGCGCACCCGTACCCCGAGGGCGATCAGGTCGCCGGCCTCCGCGAGCGCCGCCATGCCCAGCCCCAGCCGGGCGGCCGCCCGCCACAGCAGCGCCGGATCGCCGACCGGCTCCGCGGCGGCCAGCAACAGCAGCCGCCGGGTGGCCGCGGGCAGGCGCCCGAGCTGCCGCCGGAAGCGGTCCTCCACGCGGCCGGTCAGCATCCGCGCGGCCGGCAGCCCGAACCCGCCCGCCAGCGTCCACGCCACCGGCCGCCCGAACCCGCCGGTCAGCCCCCGGATGGCCGGGAGCGTGAATCCGCCGGCCGGCGGCTGTTCGGCCGGCAGCCCGAATCCGCCGGTCAGTCCCCGGATGGCCGGAAGCGTGAATCCGCCGGCCGGCGTCCGGGTGGCCGGCTGCTCGTACCCGGTGGCCGGTGTCTGTGCGGTCGCGAGCTCGAAGCCGCCTGCCTGCGTGGCCAGGAGCCCGTATTCGCCGGTCTGGGCGGTCGCGAGGTCGTATCCGCTGGTCCAGGTGGCCGGAAGGTCGAACTCGCCGGTCGGCGACCAGGGGGCCGGGGGAGCGTAGCCGGTGGACGGCTCGGGGTGGGTGAACGTGTGCACCAGCTCCAGCAGCGCCAGCGGGATGCCGCGGGCCTCGGCGACCAGTCGGTCCCTGACCTGCTCGTCCAGCGGGCCGGGCACCACCGAGCGCAGCAGCGCGTGGGCGTCGTCGGAGGCCAGGCCAGCGACGTCCATCACCGGCAGCCCGGACAGCAGGGCCGTCTCGTCGGTGTCGCGGAGCGCGAACACGCAGGCCACCGATTCGGCGGACAACCGGCGCGCGACGAAGGCGAGCACCTGCGCCGAGGCGTGATCCAGCCACTGGGCGTCGTCGACCACGCACACCAGCGGGCGCGCCTCCGCCGCCGCGGCCAGCAGGCTGAGCACGGCCAGGCTGAGGAGCAGGCGATCCGGCGCCGGCCCCTCCCGCCAGCCGAACGCCGTGCCGAGCGCGGCACGCTGCGGTTCCGGCAGACCGTCCAGCAGGTCGAGCAGCGGCGCGCAGAGCGAGTAAAGCGCCGCGAACGCCACCTCCATCTCCGGCTGCACCCCCGCCGCGCGCACCACCCGGCAACCGGACGCCCTCGCGGTCAGGTGCTCCAGCAGCGCCGACTTGCCCACGCCCGCCTCGCCGCGCACCACCAGCACCCGGCTCCGACCGGCACGCACCTCGCCCAGCAGCCGATCGAGCGCCTCGCACTCGACCCGCCGCCCCAGCAGCCCAGGCTCAGGTCTCAACAGTGCGGTGTCGTGGCCCAGCACCCCGTCATCGCCTCCCACCACGTCTCCAACCCCTGATGGTTGAAAACCGTACGAGTGATGACGGGAGGACTGCGTACGTAGGAGTACGTAATCCCGCCGGACGGCAAGCTCAGAACGACCGTTCGGCCATCATCGCGGCGAGCTCGCCGCGCGACTTCACCCCCACCTTCGGATAGATCCGGTAGAGATGGGTGGTGACCGTGCGCGGCGACAGGAACAGCCGCTCGGCGATCTCCCGGTTGCTCAGCCCGTCGGCCGCCAGCCGCGCGATCTGCTGCTCCTGCGGCGTCAGCGCGTCGATGGCGTCGATCGGCTTGCGGCGGGACTCGCCCGTGGCGCGCAGCTCGGTCCTGGCCCGTTCGGCCCACGGCGCCGCCCCGAGCGCGTCGAACGCGGCCGCCGCGGCACGCAGCAGCGGCCGCGACTCCGCCGCCTGCCGCCGCCTGCGCAGCCAGCCGCCGTACGTGAGCTGCAGCCGCGCCCGCTCGAAAGGCCAGTCACGCAGGTCCGCCGCCAGCGCCGCCTCGTACGCCGCCGCGTCGTCGGCCAGCACGGCCCCGGCGTAACGCAGGCCCGTGAGAAGGACGGGCGAGCGGCTCAGCTCCGCGACCGGGGCCAGCCCGGCCACCACGGCGCGGAGCTCGTCGAGCGCGCCGCAGTGCGCCGCCGCCTCGGCCAGATGCCCGGCTAGGGTGAACCGCACGTACGGGTGGTAGGCGACGTCGCCCGGGTCGAACGCCCGGTGCAGGTGCCAGAACGCCTCCTCGAACCGGCCCGCGGCCAGCGCGTTGACGCCGCGGACGCGCTGCGTCAGCGCCAGCATCGGATGCATGCCCGCCGAGAAGATGATCTTCTCGGCGGCGTCCGCGATCTCGTCGGCGGCCTCGGCGTTGCCGCGCAGCGCCTCCGCCTGGCCGAGCTGCAGCCGGGCCTGCAGCGCCCACGTCGTATGGCGGGTCTCCGTGGCCAGCGCCAGGGCCTCGGTGGCGGTGGCCACGGTCGCCCGGGTGTCGCCGGCGGCGGCCGCGTTGTAGGCCAGGCTCACCAGAGCCTGCGTCAGCGTGCCGACCCTGCCGTGCGTCCGCGCCTCGGTGACGCCGGGCGTCAGGAACGCGTTCGACAGCTCGTACGCCCCCAGCGCCGACGCCGCCAGGCCGAGCTGGTAGCGCTGGCCGGGGGTGAGGTCCACGTGGTACCGCAGCGCCGCCAGCCTCTCCAGGCAGGCCGCCCCGCGCTCGACCGGCGCGACCTGGGCCAGCGCGCACATCACCAGGACGTTGTCCTCGGGCGCGTCGATCAGCTCCGCGACGCGCACGAACTCCAGCCGGGTGTCGTCGTCGGGGTTGGACCAGTAGAACCGCAGGCTGATGTTGATCAGCGACTCCAGGGTGAGCTCGATGTCACCGGCGGTCCGCATGGTGTCGATGAGCTCGTTGTAGACGCGCAGTCGCGTGTTGCCGCTCCAGCCGGTGCCGAGATACACCTCGCGGAACCAGGCCAGCCTCGCCCGCTCGGCCGGTTGCAGCCGCGACTCGTCCACCAGCGCCAGCAGGCGACGGATGGACTCCACGTCGCCCTGCTCGTCGGCCATCGTGGCGGCCCACAGCAGCCGGCTGCCGCGCTTCTGCGGGTCCTCGCTGAGCTGCGCGGCCCGTTCCATGGCGGCCAGCGCGGCCGAGGCGGCCCGCAGGTGGCGGTCGCGGGTCGCCATGGCCGCCAGGTCCACGGCCAGCGCCTCGTCCGGGCCGGACGCGGCGGCGGCGCGGTGCCACACGCGCCGGTCGTCGCCGGCCACGACCGCCGCGAGGCAGGCGTGCGCCCGCCTGCGCAGCGCCGGGCTCGCCGACTGCCGCAGGGCCGAGCGCAGCAGCGGGTGCCGGAACCGCAGCCGGTACTGCTCGTCCACGCCGACCAGCCGGCTGACCACGGCCGGCTCCAGGTCGTCTGCCGTGACCGGCCGCTCCTCGAGCCGGGACGCCGCCGCGAGCACCTCGTCGAGGTCGTCGCCGTCGTCCAGCGCCGCCACGAGCAGCAGCGCGCGCGTGGCCGCGGGCAGCTCGCCGACCAGGCCGGCGAACGTACGCTCGACCCGGGTGCTCAGCGGCAGTCGCGACGGCAGCAGCGCGGCGCCGCCGGAGCGGGCGGCCAGCCCGCCGAGCTCGACCAGCCCGAGCGGGTTGCCCTCCGACACGGCGAGCACCCGCTCGCGCAGGGCGGGCGTGAGCCCGGGCGCGACCTGGTCGAGCAGGTCCCCGGCGGACGCCGGGTCGAGCGGCTCCAGCGCCAGCTCGGGCAGCGAGGCGGCGGCGAGCAGCCGGTCGACGTCCTCGCCGTCGCGGGCCGTCAGGAGGAGCGCCACGGGGTCGGACTCCAGCCGGCGGGCGACGAAGGTGAGCACCTCCCAGCTCGCCCGGTCCAGCCAGTGGGCGTCCTCCACGGCCAGCAGGACCGGCTCGTCCAGGCCGGAGAGCAGGTCGAGCACCTCGACCCCGACCCTGAACGGCGACTCGCCCTCGACCGCGCCCGGCTTCCCGCCGGCCTCCGGCAGCCGGCGGAACAGGTGCCCGATCCCGGCGTACGGCAGCTCCACCTCGGCCTGCACGCCCGTGGTGGTCAGCACCCGCATGCCGCGCCCGGCGGCCAGCGCGCAGGTCTCGCCCCACAGCGCGGACTTGCCGATCCCGGCCTCTCCCCGCACCACGAGGGCGCCACCGCGGTGCCGCGTGGCCTCGTCCAGCAGGGCGGCCAGCACCTGGAGCTGCGCCTCCCGCCCGACGAGCATCGGCCCCCCTGCGCGTGCCGCCGGGTCCCCCGCGCCTCCGGCCACGCGCTCCCCTTCCGTCTGACGCGCGAATCAATCATCAGATGCAACGAACCGTACAACACGGGCAGGTCGACCGCCGCGCCGGCGATTCGCCAGGGCGGCGGGCGATCGGGGCGGGTGCCCTGCCGCCATAAAATCAGAGGTGGATCGCCCTTTCTCCGGCGTCCACGATCGACAGGTGGAGAGCCCATGGTGAGCACGGATGCCAAGTCGCGGCTGCGGGGCCGGCGGGTCGAGTGCGAGGCGCTGGACCGGCTCGTGGCGACCGTGCAGGACGGCCGCAGCTCGGTGCTGGTCCTGCGGGGCGAGGCCGGCATCGGCAAGACGGCGCTGCTGGAGCACGCGCGTGCCGCCGCGGCCGGTTGCCGGATCGCCAGGGCGGCGGGCGTGGAGTCGGAGATGGAGCTGGCCTACGGCGGGCTGCACCAGCTCTGCGCCCCGTTCCTCGACAGGCTCGACCGGCTGCCCGAGCCGCAGCGCGACGCGCTGGGCACCGCGTTCGGCCTGAGCGCGGGCACGCCGCCGGACCGGTTCATGGTCGGTCTCGCGGTGCTCAGCCTGCTCGCCGACGTCTCCGAGCGGGAGCCGCTGATCTGCCTGATCGACGACGCGCAGTGGCTGGACCACGTCTCCGCGCAGACCCTCGCCTTCGTCGCGCGGCGCCTGCTCGCCGAGCGGGTCGGCCTGGTGCTGGCGGTACGCGAGCCGTGCCTGGAGACCGAGCTGGCAGGGCTGCCGGAGCTCGCGGTGGGGCGGCTGAGCGACGGCGACGCCCGCGCCCTGCTGGACTCCGTGATCCCCGGCCGCATGGACGACCGGGTCAGGGACCGCATCGTGGCCGAGGCGCAGGGCAACCCGCTGGCCCTGCTGGAGCTGCCGCTGGGGCTGACGCCCGCGGAGCTGGCGGGCGGGTTCGGGCTGCCCGACGCGGGGCCGCTGGCCGCCCAGATCGAGCAGAGCTTCATGCGGCGCTACCGGCCGCTGCCGCCGGAGACGCGGCAGCTGCTGCTCGTCGCGGCGGCCGAGCCGCTGGGCGACGTGACCCTGCTGATGCGGGCGGTGGAGCTGCTGGGCATCGAGAGTGGCGCCGCGGGGCCGGCCGAGGCGGCGGGGCTGGTGACACTGGGGACCCGGGTGCGGTTCCGCCATCCGCTCGTGCGTTCCATGACGTACCGGGCGGCGAGCCTGGAGGACCGGCAGCGCGCGCACCGCGTGCTGGCCGAGGCGACCGACCCGGGGGTGGATCCCGACCGCCGGGCCTGGCACCTGGCCAACGCGACGGCCTGCGCCGACGAGGAGGTCGCGGCCGAGCTGGAGCGCTCGGCCGAGCGGGCGCGGGCGCGCGGCGGCGTGGCGGCGGCGGCCGCGTTCCTGCAACGGGCGGCCGAGCTGACGCCCGACCCCGTACAGCGCGGGGTCAGAGGGCTGGCGGCGGCGCGGGCCAAGTACCGCGCCGGCGGGTACGACGCCGCACGCGGGCTCCTCGACGCGGCGGAGCTCAGCCCCATGGACGAACGCGACCACGCCCAGGCCGACCTGCTGCGCGGCCAGATCACCTTCGCCTCCACCAGCGCGGGCGCCGCCCTGCCGCTGCTGCTCAAGGCCGCCAGGCGGCTGGAGCCGCTGGACGCCGGGCTGGCCCGCGAGACCTACCGCGACGCGCTGAACGCGGCCATGGCCGCCGGCCGCCTGCCGAGCGGCGCCAAGGCGTCGGACATCGCCGGGGCGACGCTCGCCGCGCCGCCCGGCCCGCCGCCCAGGCGCAACGACCTGCTGCTGAACGGCGTGGCCCTGGCGGTGACCGAGGGGTACGCGGCGGGCGTGCCGCTGGTGCGCCAGGCCCTCGACGACTTCCGCGCCGACGGCGTGTCCAGGGAGGAGGGCCTCGGCTGGCTGCCGTTCGCGTGCCGAATGGCCCACAACGTCTGGGACTTCGAGACCTGGTCGGTGCTCTCGGTGAGGCTCGCCGACCTGGCCCGCGAGACGGGCGCGCTGTCCGTGCTGCCGTCGGCCCTGCACATGCTGGTGGCGAACCGGGTCCTGGCCGGCGAGCTGGACTTCGCCCGCGTGCTGGCCGACGAGGCGGCGACGATCGGCGAGGTGACGGGCAGCCGCTCGCTGGCCCAGTACTCGGCCCTGGTGCTGGAGGCGTGGCGCGGCCGGGAGGCCGAGACGCGCCAGGCGCGCGAGGCGGTCCTGCGCGACCCGGCCATCCAGGGGGAGGGCAAGGTGGACACCGCCACCCAGTGGGCCACCGCGGTGCTCTGCAACGGGCTCGGCCGCTACGAGGACGCGTACGCCGCGGCCGAGCGCTCCGCCGCCCACCCCCAGGAGCTCGGCGGCACGTACATGAGGTCGTTGATCGAGCTGGTGGAGTCCGCCGCGCGGAGCGGCAGGCGGGCCAGGGCGGCCGAGGCGGCCCAGCGGATCGACGAGATGGCGCGGGCCGCCGGCACCGACTGGGCACGCGGCACCTCGGCGCTGACGCGCGCCCAGGTGAGCGGCGGGGCGGAGGCCGAGGCCCTGTACCGGGAGGCGATCGAGCGGCTCGGCCGCACCGAGGTGCGCACCTCGCTGGCCCGGGCCCGGCTGCTCTACGGCGAGTGGCTGCGCAGGGAGAACCGCCGCGTCGACGCCCGCGAGCACCTGGGCTTCGCCTACGAGGCCCTCAGCCAGATGGGGGCGGAGGCGTTCGCGGAGCGCGCCAGGCGCGAGCTGCAGGCCACCGGCGAGACGGTACGCAAGCGCACCGTGGACGAGCCCGCCACGCTCACCGCACAGGAGGCGCACATCGCCCGCCTGGCAGGCGACGGCCTGACCAACCCCGAGATCGGCGCCCAGCTCTTCATCAGCCCGCACACCGTCGAGTGGCACCTGCGCAAGGTCTTCACCAAGCTCGGCATCGTCTCCCGCAAGCAGATCAGCGCCAAGCTGGCGCAGTCGGCTCAGCCCCTGTCGTACTCGCGCTCGGCGTAGCGGCCGGGCGTGCAGCCGTACTCCCTGGTGAAGGCCGTGATGAACGCCGACGGGCTGGAGTAGCCGACCCGGTGCGCCACCTCGGCCACCGGGCGGGTCTCCAGCAGCACCCGCGACGTGCTGAGGCGCAGCTTGGCGCGCACCTTCGAGTACGGCATGCCGAACTCCCGCTCGAAATACTCGCCGAGCCCGGGGTCCTGGGCGTGACCGCCGGCGCCGGCTTCGCGATCAACCTCGGCGGCGTGCTGGGGCTGGCGAGCGGCCAGGCGGCGCAGCTCGTGCTGGCCTCGCCCGGGGCCGCGCTGGCGGCCGTCCTGGTCTACGCGCTCGGCTCGGCCGCGCCGCTGCGCCTGGTGCTGACCGGCGTCGCGCTCAGCTCCGTGCTCGGCGGCGGCCCCGCCTACCTGGCGACCGGCTCCATCGCGGGCGGCCTGCTGGCGGCGGCGGCCGTCTACGCCCTGTCGCTCGGCTCGGGGCTGGGCGGCCTGCGCCTGGTCGTCGTCGGCATCGCCGTGAACGCCATGCTGACGGCGCTCAACTCGTGGATCGTGCTGCGCGCCGACATGGAGGCGGCCCTGGCCGCCACCGGCTGGAGCGCGGGCTCGCTGAACGGGCTGGACTGGCACGAGGTGCTGCTGCCGTTCGCGGTCATCGCCGCCCTCACCCTGCTGCTGGCCGCGCTCGCGCCCGCCATGCACCAGACGGCGCTCGGCGACGACCAGGCGCTGGCGTCGGGCGTGCGGCTGAGCCGGCTGCGGCTGCTGCTGCTGGCCGCCGACCTGGCCGCGCAGCTCCTGCTGGCTCCGGTCGCCCTGCCCGTGGGTGTGGTGACGACGGTGATCGGCGGCTGCTACCTCGCCGCCCTGCTCGCCAGAAGGGGCAACCGCCACGGCGGATAGGGCGGACTCCTCCTGCGCGAGCTGGGCCTGACGGCCACCACGATCGACGCCGGCCACGATCGACGCCGGCAAGGGGTGCAGGCCGTCCTACGGTGCGTACAGGGCCGTCGCCCTGCGGCGTGGACAGGGCTGCCGCCGTGCTACGGCGTGGACAGGGCCGCCGCCCTTTCGAGGGCGGCGCGCGCGTTCATGACGGGGTCGCCGTGCCCCACGCAGGCGACCTCCGCATCGAGGCCCGCGAGCCGGCGGAACGAGCGGAGCATCTCGTCGCGGTCCATGTTGAACACTCCCGGCATGACCTGCCCGTTGACGTGCGCCACCGTGTCACCGGTGAACAACACCCCGGCCCGGGGCAGGTGCACGGCGATGCTGCCGGCGGTGTGCCCGGGAGTGGCGATCACGCGGGCGCCGCCGCCGAAGGCGATCAGGTCGCCGTCCTCCAGCTCCCGGTCCACCCGGCACGGCGGGGCGGGAGGCAGCAGGTGGGCGCCGAGGCTGCGGTGCAGTGCCCGCTCCTCGTCGGTGAAGTTCGGAGGCGGCGCCGGCACCTCGCCCCTGATCACCGGCGCCTCCGCCCTGTGGGCCAGCACCTCCACCTCGCCCCACGCCGCGACCGCCGCCGCGCCACCGCAGTGGTCCTCGTGGTAGTGGGTGAGCACGACCCGGCGTACGTCGTCCGTACGCAGGCCGAGCCGTCCGATCGCCTCGGCGATCTCGTCACCGCTGGTGGCGATGCCCGTGTCGACCAGCGTGAGCGCGCCCGCGTCGTTCCACAGGTACGCCTGCCCGAACGCGAGCCGCAGCAGGTGCAGCTCCTGACGGATCTCCACGATCTCCACTGTTCCGCCTTCCTCCGTCGCGACGCCGTTCCTTCACCGCGACGGACTTCCTTCGTCGCGACGACCAGGTAACCCGGTCGGAGCCGTCCGCGTCCAACAGCGATCCGCGCCGGATTGACAACCGGTCGTTGTCAGTCCATCCTCCTGGCGTGGATGCGGACATATCGGGCATGCGCGCCTTCGTGGTGACCGCGGAGGAGCTGCACTTCGGCAGGGCCGGTGCGCGGCTGTTCGTCACCCAGCAGGCGCTGTCGAAGCGCATCCGCAGGCTGGAGGAGGCGCTGGGTGCCGCGCTGTTCGAGCGGACCACCCGGTCCATCCGGCTGACGGCCGCGGGCCGGCGCCTCCTGCCCGCGGCGGCCGAGGCGGTGGCGGCCTTCGACCGGGCCGTCGAGGCGGTCCGCGCGGCCGACGACCCGGTCCGGGTGGACGTCTACGACGAACGGTTCACGCCGCTGCGCCTGGTGCGCGAGGCCAGCGAACGCGACCCCCGGCTGCGGGTGGAGCTCAGCATGCGGCAGGGGCTGGCGGTCGCGCTGCCCGCGCTGCGCAGGCAGGAGATCGACGCGGCCTTCGGGCGGGTGCACGACCTGCCGGGGCCGTGGCCGCGGGAGCTGGCGTACCGGCTCGTCCACCTGGAGCCGCTGGCCGCGTTCGTACCGGAGGACCACGCGCTCGCCGGGCGGAGCGAGCTGCGCCCGGCGGATCTGCGGGCGGGAGGCATCGCCATGCCGGACCCTGCGGGCGCCGAGGAGTGGCGCGGCTACCTGGAACGCCTCGCCGCCAGGCTCGGCGTGCCGCTGTGCTTCAACGCGCCCGCGATCGGCGTGCGGCACCTGGTGGAGCAGTTCCTGGGCGAGAGGCACGCCGTGGGACTGGGCGAGATCAGCATCGACGCCGAAGGGAGCGGGCTGCGCCGGATACCGATCGTCGAGCCGGTGCCTCTGCTGCCGTGGTCGGTGGTCTGGCACCGGCGCAACCCGCGCCCGCTCCTGCGCTCACTGCTCGCCCAGCTGCGGCCCGCGCGCCTGCCCGATCCGGCCGGTTCGCGCTACTGGGTCCCCGAGATCGACCACATCGCGCGGGCGTGATCGGGCCGCGGCATGGGAAGCGCACGGCGTCCGCGATGACGTGGCCGTCAGCGGTGCCGCCGACGCCGTGCCCGCCCGTGCCCCGGCCTGGTCACGTACGGACGAGGTGGTCGTGGAGGCGGCGCGCCGCGCGGACGAGGCCGCTCGACCCGTTGCGTGCGGCGATCGCGCCGACCTCGGGGATCGCGCCACGCGCGCCCGCCCACCGGGAGGCGTCGGCGGCGAACTCCAGGGCGCGCGTGTGCCCGCTGTGGGCACGTTCGTCCGCAGCCGGCAGGAACACGGGCAGCAAGCCACGCATGATCTCCCACACCTCGCGGTGCGCACCCCTGCGCGCCACGTCTTCCAGCGCCGAGCTCACCTGGCTCATGCCGATCCCGACGGTACGCATGCACGGGCCGAGCTGCCGGCCGCACAGCTCGGCGTTCAGGTACCCGGTGGCGGCCGCACACAGCAGCAGCTCCCGGCAGTGCTCGGCGTGCCAGTTGCGCTCCGCCAGCAACATGCCCAGGACCAGCGCCGTCCCCTCACCCACGGGCCCGTCCTCGTGGCACAGCGGCGTCACGAACCCGTGCAGGTGTCCCGGGCTCTGCCAGTAGCCGAACACCTGCGGGAGGAGCTGCATGGCCACCACCTCCCGATCGGAGGGCAGCGCCATCCGCCACAGGTTCGAGTTGCAGCCGGGGGCGGCGCCCAGGACCGAGGGGGGCGGCGGGTCGGACATCAGCGCGTCCACCAGCGGCATCCCCGTCGGCTCCAGCCGGACCCGGCCGCGCGGGAACGCCGCCGCCCTACCGGATCGGCCGCCCGGAAACGCCGCCACGCCGGCGGGGCGGCCGCCTGGAGATGCCGCCGGGCTGCCGGGGCGGGCGCCGGTCTGGGGCTACTCCACGCGCGTCTCGGGCTCGGGCCGACGCCTCAGCCAGCGCTCCAGCGCGGCGCCGGCCTCGCTGGTACGGGCCAGCCGGCCGGCACGGGCCGTCACTTCGGGGTCCACCTCGCGGGGCAGCCGCAGCAGCGCCTGCTCCAGGTCGGCGGGCAGGTGGCGGACGCCCGCGCGCTCGTACCCCTCGATCCTGGCGACCAGCTCGGCGGGATCGACGTGGCCGGAGGTGAAGGTGGGCGTGGCCAGGAGGTACGGCGGCAGCGTCCCTCGCTTGAGCGCGCTCAGGATCTCGGCGCAGCGCAGGAGCATGGCCCAGTGCGGCGGCGCGACCCGCCCCTGCTCGGGCAGCCGCCACCCGGGCAACTGCTGCTCGGGCAGCCATTCACGCGACGCGCTCTCCCGCGCGCCGGGCTCGGCGGCCTCGCGTAGGAGGGCCTCGGTCCACTGGATGGGGCTCGCCCACTTGTCCTGAGCCGCCAGGTTCGTCGTACGGATCGGGCGCGTCGCGAGGTCCGGCGCGCGCGGGAGGCCGCCTGACGCCGGTCGCGTGCCGCGGCTCGGCACGGGGACGAGTCCGTGTACCTGGGGCAGCCGCTCGCTGCCGCGGTTCGCCCAGCTCAGAGGGCAGGTCTACGAGCTGGTCCAGCAGGTCAGGAGCGGCCATCGCCCGGCGTCCCCCGCGTCGAGCGGCGCCGCTCACCGACCGGTGGCCCCGGAGGTGAGGCCCGCGAGGAGCCGCAGCGCGGCCTCCGACGGCGAGCCCGGCTCGGCGTTGAACACGGCCACGCGCTGCCCCTCGTCGTTCGGCAGGGTCATGAACTCGGTGAGGAGCTCCATCGTCCCCACCACCGGGTGGTGGTAGACGCGGGGATCGCTGCCGCAGTCGCCGACGGTGTGCGCCGCCCACAGCTTCGCGAACTCCGGGCAGCGCAGCGTCAGCTCGCCCACCAGCGCGGTCAGGGCGGGCGCGCCGGGATGGCGGTCCGCGATGAGCCGCAGGTCCGCGACCGTGGAGCGGGCCTTGCGCGGCCAGTCGCCGTACAGCTCGCGCAGGTGCGGGTCGAGAAACAACATCCGGGCGACGTTGGGCCGGTCGGCGGGCCGGTCCGGCGCGCCGTGATCGAGGTGCCCGGCCAGCAGCGCGTGCCCCATCGGGTTCCAGGCCAGGATGTCCAGGAAGCAGCCCATGACCAGCGCGGGCACGTCCCCGAACGAGTCGATCATGAGCCGGACGCCGGGGCGTACCCGCTCGGGCCTGGCCACCCGGCGGCGGGTCCGCGCCGCCTTCGGCCGGGCCAGCGCGTACAGGTGGACCCGCTCGGCCTCGTCCAGGCGCAGGACGCGGGCGACGGCGTCGAGCACCGCGTCGGAGGCGTTCGGGCTCTGACCCTGCTCCAGGCGGGTGTAGTAGCCGGCGCTCACGCCGGCGAGCTGGGCCAGCTCCTCCCGCCGCAGCCCGGGCACCCGGCGCCGGCCGCCGTACGCGGGCAGCCCGGCGTCCTCGGGCCGCAGCCGCGCCCGCCTCGACCGCAGGAACTCGCCCAGCTCGCCGTGTGCGTCCATACGGGCCAGTATCGCCCGTCCGCCGCCGCCCAGCCTGCACCTGTCAGGGGTGGTCACCGCGGATGGCTGGCAAAGGCCCGCCGCCCGGCCGCAGCCTGTCCTGCGAGCCCTTCGACACGGAACGGAAGACGAGAAGTGAAGATCATCGTGATCGGCGCGACAGGAACCATCGGCGGAGCGGTGACGCGGGCGCTGGGGCCCCGCCACGACGTGGTACGCGCCTCCCGCCGCGGCCCGGCGACCGTGGACCTGGACGACGCCGCCTCCATCGACGCCCTCTTCGCCCGGACGGGGCCGGTGGACGCCGTGGTGTGCTGCGCGGCGAGCGGCGCCCTGAGCCCGCTGGGCACCCCCGCGGGCGAGGACTACTGGCGCGGGCTCCAGGCCAAGCTCATCGGCCAGGTGAACGTGGTCCGCAGCGCGCTCGCCCACGTCCGCGACGGCGGCTCCGTCACCATCACCAGCGGGCGCTTCGCCGCGCCGGTCCCGGGCAGCTCGCTCGGCCACCTGGTCAACGCGGGCCTGGAGGCGTTCGTACGGGCCGCCGCGATCGAGATGCCCCGCGACCTGCGCCTGAACGCGGTCAGCCCCGGCTGGGTCAGGGAGACCCTCCTCACCCTCGGCCTGGACCCCGCCGGCGGCACCCCCGCGGCCGACGTGGCCCGCGTCTACGTGGAGGCCGTGGAGGGCCACGCGCACGGCGGCACCCTCCCCGCCTGAGCTACTCGAACAGGTGGCGGTGGGCCAGGCTCCAGGCCAGCCTCCCGCCGAGGTCGTCGAGGTGCCCCTCGGCGACCCAGCGGGCCTGCGGCTGCCGCCCGGCGGCCGCCAGCTCGCGCACCCGCTCGATGCCGTCCCGCTGCACCCCGATGACCGCGTCCACCAGGCCCTCGGCCGACGGCAGGCCGTAGGCTCCGGCGAACAGCTCCAGGCGGCGACGCCGGTCGGGAGGCGCGGGGTAGCGCAGCCAGCGCAGGCATTCGGCGTCGTCGCGGAACGGCGCCACGTACTCCAGCGCGTACGCGACGTCGTGCAGCCGGGGCCTGGGCAGGGCGTAGTCCCAGTCGAGGATCCCGGCGGGGCGGTCACCGCGCCAGACGACGTTCCACGGGCCGAAGTCGCCGTGGCAGATCACCTCGCCGTCGCGCGGCTCCGCCTCGCCGGTGAACCAGCTCAGCCCCGGAGGCGGCCGGAAGCCGGCGACCGCGTCGTGATAGCCGCGCAGCAGGCGGGCGAAGGACACCAGGCCGGCGTCGCCCACCACCTTGGCCCACCCCCGCGGGCCGGACTCGCCCTCCAGGTAGGTCAGGACCTCCCGGCCCTGCTCGTCGAGGCCCAGGACGCGCGGCGAGTACGGGTAGCTCGCCTCCTCCAGGTGCCGCAGCAGCGCGTGGACGGCGGGTGTCCACGGATGGACGGGCCTGCGGACGGTGTCGCCGACGCGTACCACCCTGCGGTGCTCGTCATCCTGGAGGATCTCCTCACGGCTCACGTGGCGGACTCTAGCCGCCGATGCGGCGCCGCACGTACGCCGAGAGCTGGTCGACGGCGACCACGAGCACCATGACGATGGCCAGGTGCGTGACCATCTCGTCGAACCGGAACAGCTTGATCGACTGGTTGACCAGGAAGCCGATGCCGCCCGCGCCGACGAGGCCGAGCACCAGGGACGAGCGCACGTTCACGTCGAAGCGGTAGAGCAGCAGCCCGACGAACTGCGGCACCACCGCGGGCAGCACGGCGTGCGCGGCGGCCTGGACGCCCGACGCGCCGCCGACGCGCAGCGCGTCACGCGGGCCGAGGTCGGTCTCCTCCATCGCCTCGGCCCACAGCTTGCCCATCACCCCCGTGTTGTGGAAGATCAGCGCCAGCACGCCGGCGAACGGGCCGAGGCCCACGGCGGTGACGAAGACCAGCGCGAAGACCACGTCGGGCACGGCGCGCAGGAACGACAGCAGCGAGCGGGCCGCCTGGTAGGCCCAGCGGTTCGGCGCCGTCGTCCGCGCCGCCAGCAGCGCGAGCACGAGCGCGAACGGCACCGAGAACGTGGTGCCCAGCAGGCCGATGCCCAGCGTGACCAGCGCCGCCTGGAGGCCCGGCAGCAGCACCCCGTCCCACGACAGGTCCGGCGGCAGGGCCTGGCCGACGAAGTCCGCCATGCCGCGCCAGCCCTGCACCAGGGCGGCGGGGGAGAACTCGGTGCCGTTCCAGGCCAGCACGTGGGCGATCACGATGGCCACGGTGATGGCGGCGGTGGCCGTGGTGACGGGGCGCCGGCGGGGCGGGGTGAGGCGGGAGTCCGGAGGGATCGTGCCCGCGGTGGTGCTCATCGGGGCTCCTGGTCGGCGTGGTCGTGATCGCGGTCGGGGGCGTACAGGGTGGCGGGGGCGTGGGCGTCGCGGTCCGGGGCGTACAGGGTGGCGAGGTCGGCGGCCGTGAGGGTGGCGGCCGGGGTGTCGAGCGTGGCGCGGCCGTGCAGTAGGCCGGTCACGCGGTCGGCGTGCCGCCTGGCCAGGTCGGGCTGGTGGAGGACGGCGGCGACGGCCAGGCCCTGGTCGTGGGCGAGGCCGGCGAGGAGGGCGACCACCTGCTCGGCCGCGGCCGGGTCGAGGGCGGAGACCGGCTCGTCGGCCAGGATGATCTCCGCCCGCTGGCACAGCGCGCGGGCGATGGCGACCCGCTGGCGCTGCCCGCCCGACAGCCGACCGGCCGGCTCGGCGGCCCGGTCCGCCATCCCGACCCGGTCCAGGCAGACCATGGCCTCCTCGCGCAGCTCGCGGGGGAACAGGACCGGGGCGAGCGAGCGGCGCAGCGGCAGCCGTCCCAGGGCTCCGGCGCAGACGTTGTCCAGCGCGGTGCGGCGGTGGACGAGGTGGATCTGCTGGAAGATCATCGCCATGCGGCGGCGCAGCGGCGCCGTGTCGGCGGGCCGGCCGTGGACCAGGATCTCGCCCGCGTCGGGGCTCTCCAGGCCGACGACGCAGCGCAGCGCGGTGGACTTGCCGCTGCCGTTCGCGCCGAGCAGGGCGAGGAACTCGCCGGGCGCCAGGCTCAGGTCGAGACCGTCCAGGACGGTCCTGCCGGAGAACGACTTGCGCAGCCCGCGCACGGCCAGCGCGGGCGTCGCGGTGCCGGCCGAGGGAATGCCCGCCACGCGGGGCGAGGCCATCGTCATACGTCCTTCTCGGTCAGGCCGAGCGCGGTGGCCAGGTCGAACAGCGGCTTGTAGGTGTCCTTGGTGACGGCCACGAGCGGCCCGGGCGGGTTCACGTCGAGGAACGCGCCGACCTTGGCGACGTCGGACGGCCCCAGCTTCAGCAGCGCCGAGGCGATCGCGTCGCGCAGGGCCGGGTCGAGCTTGCCGTGCACGGTGATCGGGTCGTTCGGGATGGCGTCGGAGGTCCACACCTGGCGGTACTCGGCAGCGTCGAAGCTGCCCTCGGCCTTGGCGGTGGCGAGCTGCTGGCTGTTGATCTCGGCGGCGTCCACCTTGCCGTTGGCCAGGGCGAGCAGTGCCTCGGGGTGACCGCCCGCGTAGTCGATCTTCACGTCGGACTCGGCCAGGCCCTGCGTCTTGAGCGCGTAGCGGGGCAGGGCGTCGCCCGACGTCGAGCCGGGGCTGGACAGGGCCAGCGACTTGCCCTTCAGATCCTTGATGGAGGTGATCGGCGAGTTCGCGGGCACCCAGATGCCGGCGGTGTAGGTGGTCAGGGCGCCCTTGGCGTCGGCGAAGGAGGCGACGGGCCGGGCGTCGGCCTTGGTGCTGGCGAAGACGTAGCCGAGCGGGCCGAACTGGGCCATTTCCAGCTGGCCGTTGCGCATCGCCAGCACCTCGGCCGAGTAGTCCTCGACGATCTTCAGCTCGACCGGGCAGTTCAGGCTCTTCTGCAGCGCGGCGGCCAGGGTCTCGTAGGCCGGCTTGAGCTTGGCCGGGTCCTCGTACGGCTCGACGCCGAAGCGGATCTTCCCGTTCGGGCAGGTGGCGGAGCCGGTCGCGGCGGGTTCGCCGCCGCCGCAGCCGGTCAGCAGCAGGGCCGGGAGCACGGCCAGGGCGGCCAGGGCAGGTCGTGCACGCATGGGTCTTCTCCTCGGAAAAGGGGTTTCGCAGGGGTGGTCAGGCCAGCAGGTCGTCGAGGACCTCGGGGGCCAGGCCCAGGGCGGTGGTCATGCCGATGCCGGAGGTGACCGACACGACGCGCACGCCGGGCATCGGGGTGGCGATCAGGAACGGGTCGGGCGCCGAGGCGTAGACGCCGCGCCACCGCTCGCGCACCGCCAGCCGCTCGGCGCCGAGCAGGCGGGCGGTCTCGGCCAGGATGTGCCGGTCGAGCTCGTCGGCGCCGAACGGCTCGGGCGTGACGGCGTAGGCGTGGGTGTCGCCGATGGTGAGGTCGCCGCCGGGGCGCTGGGTGAACATGAGGTTCAGCCCGATGCCGGTCAGCTCCGGGTGCTCGCTCTCCAGCCGGGCGCGCAGGGCGGGCCTGGTCGGGCAGGCCGCGAAGCCGCCGTAGCGCAGGAGCGAGAAGCCGGACAGCACGGCAGGCTCGACGCGGCGGCCGTGCGGGTCGGCCACGCGCAGCATGCGCAGCACGCAGCGGCGCAGCCCGGCGCGCTCGGCCAGGCCGGGGAAGTGCCGGTCCACGTCGTGCCCGACGGCCATGACCACGTGCCCGGCCCTGATCCGGCCCCGGCTGGTGGTCACCAGTCCGGGCTCGACCAGATGCGCCGAGGTGGCCCAGTGGAAGCGCACGCCCTGGCCGGCCAGCCAGGCGGCGATGGCGTGCACGGCCTGGCGCGGATCCACCCGTACGTCCATCGGCAGCCAGGCGCCGCCGACCACGCCGGGGCCCACCGGCACCCGTTCGGCCACCTGGCGGGCGTCGAGCAGCACGGCCTGGCCGTCGCGGGCGGCGGCGAACTCGCGCAGCACCGCGTACTCGTCGCCGGCGCGGGCGACCACCACGGTCCCGCTCTCGTCGAGCCGGAACCCGGCCTCCCCGGCCAGGCGCAGCCAGGCGGTCCTGGCGGCCATCGCGTACCGCAGGGCCCGGCCGTCCTGGGCGGTGAAGCAGCCGTGCCCGAAGTTGCGTACGGAGGCGCCGACGGCGCGCTCGTCCCGCTCGACGACCACGACGGACAGCCCGCGGGCCACGGCGTCCGCGGCGTGGGCCAGCCCCACGATGCCCGCGCCGACGACCACGAGATCGGCCGCGTCGAGCGACGTGTCCCATGGCAGGTGACTTGTCATGATAAGTACGCTGCCGCCCGCAGCGCGGTGACGTCAATCCCGGATCGGACATGTCATCTTGCGTTTGCCTGCATGTCATTTACGCAGGTGGGAGGGATAGTGGGGAGTTCGAGAGGCTTCCGATGAATGTCCGGGCTCCTGTATGGTCAAGTGCCATGGACGCACCTCTCCACGAACGCGTCGCGTCGGATCTGCGCCGCCGCATCAGCTCGGGCGAGCTGCCGGTGGGCTCCGCCATCCCCTCGGAGTCGCACCTGTGCGAGCAGTGGGGCATCTCGCGGGGCCCGATCCGCCAGGCGCTGGCCACGCTGCGCGCCGAGGGCCTCATCGGCGGCGGCCGCGGCAAGCCGCCGGTGGTCCGCAGCCAGAGCATGCCCCAGCCGTTCGAGACCTTCCTGTCCTTCTCGCGCTGGGTGGAGCTGATGGGCCGCACGCCCGGGCAGCGCACGCTGGAGATCGCCCGCCGCCCCGCCACCCCGGAGGCGTGCGACGCGCTCGGGCTGGAGGAGGGCGAGCCCGTCGTGCAGATGTTGCGGCTGCGGCTGATGGACGGCCTGCCCGCCATGGTGGAGCGCACCACGTTCGTCTGGTCCGCCGGGCGGTTGCTGTTCGACTTCGACTGCGACTCCGGGTCGGTCTTCGCCCACCTGAGCCGCTGCGGCGTGGACCTGAGCCGGGCCCGTCACGTCATCGACGCGGTGGCCGCCGACGACGCCGACGCCGGGCTGCTGGGCGTCCCGCGCGGCGCGCCCCTGCTGCGCGAGCGCCGCCAGACCTCCTCCGCCTCCGGCGAGCCCGTCGAGTTCTCCGACGACCGCTACCGCCCCGACCTCGTCTCGTTCACCATCGACAACTCGCAGCAGGCCCACCCGGCGCTGCTGCGCGGCCCCAACGGCCTGCTTCCCGCCCTGACCCCGCAAGGAGAGACCCCGTGATCGAACTGGCGGTCCTGGACATCGCCGGCACCACCGTGGAAGAGCACGGCGCCGTCTACGTCGCCCTGGAGGAGGCCGTACGGGCCGCGGGCGGCACCCCGTCGGCCGCCGACATCGGGCGCTGGATGGGCTCCGGCAAGCGCGAGGCCATCACCGCGCTGCTGGACGGGCCGGGGGGCGGGCCGCCGTCCGACGAGAGGGTGGACGCCGCGTTCGCGGACTTCCGCGCCCGGCTGAGCGCGGCCTACGCCGCCCGGCCGCCCGCGCCGCTGCCCGGGGTCCCCGAGGCGATCGCCGAGCTGCGGGCCGCGGGCGTCAAGGTGGCGCTCACCACCGGGTTCGACCGCGAGGTGACCACGTCGCTGCTGTCGGCGATCGGCTGGGAGCACGGCGTCCTGGACGCGGTGGTGTGCGTGGACGACGTCCCGGCCGGCCGCCCGGCGCCGTACATGATCTTCCGGGCGATGGAGGCGACCGGCGTGAGCGACGTCGGCCGCGTCCTGACCGCCGGCGACACCGTGCGCGACCTGGAGGCCGGCACCAACGCCGGCGCCCGCATCGTGGCCGGGGTGCTCACGGGCAGCCAGGACGCCGCCACCCTCGGCGCCGTCCGCCACACCCACCTCCTGCCGGGCGTGGCGAGCATCCCCGGCCTGCTCTCCCTGCGCTGAACCGGCGCCAGGGGGCCTGCGCTCAGCGGCCGATCAGGTCGAGCTGCAGGTAGTCGAGGTTGAAGTTCTGGTAGGCGTCCTGCGGCATGCGCAGAACCAGCTCGTGCGTGCCTCGGGCGAGGCGGCGGCGCTCCAGGGGCTGGAGCGTCAGGGCGTCGTGGCTGGTGGTGTTCGCGATCGGCGCGGTCGTGCCGGTGCCCGTGCCCCAGTCGAGCACGACGGTGCCGGCCGGCGAGTACGGCGAGGAGACGCGGGCCGACACCTGGTAGAGGCCCGCCTTCTTCACCTCGAAGCGGTACTTGAGCCACTCGCCGCCGCGGATCCAGTTCACCGCGATCGCGCCCTCTAGGTCGCAGATGTCCACGCCCTCCTCGGGGCGGGCCACGGTGCAGCGGTTCGGGTCGAGGTCGTGGTAGCCGACGCCCTCGCCGCCCGGCGCGTAGTCCTCGCCCTCGACCCGGACCGTGCGGTGGCCGGGCTGCCGGCCGTAGCGGGACAGGTCGCCGCCGTCGCGCCAGTGGTCGAGCGCCTCGACGTTGTCGGTCTGGATCATGTTCGCGCCGTACGTCCCGGCGAGCGTCTGCCAGCCGAGGTTCTCGTCGCGCAGGGACGCCTCGTCGGTGTACCTGGCTGCCAGGCCGTACCACATGCTGTTGATCCAGACCCGGCTGTGCCGCGCGATCTTCTCCAGCGTCGCCGGCGCGACCTGCGGGTCCTCGGGCTGGTCGAAGACGATCTCGTACGCCACGGGCTGGCGGCCGGGGAACGTGCCGGGGGTGCCGGCGGTGGCGTCGTCGATGATGTGCATGTAGAGGATCTCAGGGTCCTTCGCCATGAAGGCGGCGGCCTCCTCGACCGTGGGCGCGCCCTTGAACAGGCCGTGGTCCACGGTGCCGGTGCTCTTCAGCACCTCGTACATCCGCTCCCTGACGGGCCAGCCCTTGTCCAGGTTCACCAGCGCGCGGCCCTTGACGGCCCGCATCGCCTCCTCGAACGTCGGCACGGTGTGCTCGGTGACCGCGGACTGCCTGCCGCCCAGGCCCTGCCTGAGGTGGAGCGCCTTGATCTGGGCGAGGGTCAGGTCGGCGACCCGGCCGGTGCCGTCGGTGGTCCGGTCGACGGTCTCGTCGTGCATGAGCACGAGGTGGCCGTCCCTGGTGGGCCGCACGTCGATCTCGACGATCTCGGCGCCGTCCTCGACGGCGGCGCCGATCGCGGCCAGGGAGTTCTCGGGGGCGTCGCGCCACTGCCCGCGGTGGGCGGCGATCATGAGCGGAGCCTTGGGGCCGTGTTCGAGGAGGTTCGCGTGAATGCGGCCGAACCTGCTAGGGGTGGCGGCGGCCGCGGTGGACGCGGGGAGCGAGGTGAGGGTCACGGCGGTCGCCACGGTGGCCAGGCCCATGGCGGTCAGGCCGCAGCGGAACTTCCGAATCATGGACATAAACCCTTTAAGGGGGATATGTCGCCCAGATGAACGGGCAGCAGACGCCCGCGCAATCACCGGTGATCTTGCGAAGGGCGGGGCACCCCGTGGTAGTGCGGCAGGTCGAGCGGCGGCACAGGGAAGCCACCGGCCGTCGGCTCCTCGGACAGTTCCTCGAACTCGGCCTCCACCTGTGCCTTCCTGGCTTCCTTGCGCCGCTGGTTGACGGTGTCGAAGCGCATCCAGATGGCCAGCGCGGCGATCACGATGACCACGCCGAGCCCGATGCCGAGCGTCCGGTTCTGGTCGTTGACCACCACGTTGCGCACGGCGGCCACCAGCAGGATCCAGGCCAGGTTGACCGGGATCAGCACCTTCCAGCCCAGCGACATCAGCTGGTCGTAGCGCACCCGCGGCAGCGACGCGCGCACCCACACGATGAAGCAGAACGTCAGCACGAACTTGATGAAGAACCACAACACCGGCCACCAGCCCTGGTTGGCGCCCTCCCAGAACGTGGAGATCGGCGCCGGCGCCCGCCAGCCGCCCAGGAACAGGGTGACCGCGATGCCCGAGGCGGTGAAGGTGTGCAGGTACTCGCCCATCATGATGAGCGCGAACTTCAGCGACGAGGAGTACTCCGTCTGGAACCCGCCGACCAGCTCGCCCTCGCCCTCCGGCAGGTCGAACGGGATGCGCGCGGCCTCACCGAACATGCACACCACGTACACCAGGAACGACGGGATCAGCAGCACCGCGAACCAGGTCTGCTCCTGCGCCTTGACGATCTCGGAGGTGGACAGCGTCCCGGCGAACAGGAAGATCGCCACGAACGACAACCCCATCGCGATCTCATAAGAGACCACCTGGGCCGCCGACCGCAGCCCGCCCAGCAGCGCGTACGGCGAGCGCGACGACCACCCGGCCAGCACCACCCCGTACACCGACACCGCACCCATGGCCAGCATGAACAGCACCGCCACCGGCAGGTCCACCAGCTGCAGCGGCGTCTCCACGCCGAACAGGTTCACCACCGGCCCGAACGGCACGATGGAGAAGGCCAGGAACGCCGGCACCACCATGATCACCGGCGCCAGCAGGTACAGCACCTTGTCCACGGTCCGCGGGAAGAGGTCCTCCTTCAGACCCATCTTGATCGCGTCGGCGACCGACTGCAGCAGGCCGAACTTGCCGGCCCGGTTGGGGCCGTAGCGGTGCTGCATCCGCGAGATCAGCTTGCGCTCGAACCAGACCCCGAAGACGACCCCGAGCCCCAGGAAGGCGAAGAGCATCACGGCCTTGATGATGGTGATCCAGAGCGGATCGTGGCCGAAGTCGGCGAGGGTGGGAGCGGCCGCCGGCGCGAGCGCCGTCGTCCCGGTGAGCGTCATGAACGGGCACGCTAGTGCGCGAGCCGGGCGGTGTCTTGAACGAATGCGAACAGCTGCTTCGGCGTCATCCCGGCCATCGTGCGGACCTCCCGTGTGAGGTGCGGCTGGTCGGCGTACCCGCACGCGACCGCCCCGGCCAGCGTCGCCGAGGGGTGGCTCAGCGCGTGCACCGCCCGCTGGAAGCGGGCGACCCTGGCCACCGTCTTGGGCGTCAGGCCCACCAGCCGGCGGAACCCCAGCTCCAGGTAGCGGCGGCTGACACCCAGCTCCCCGGCCAGCGCCTCGACCGTGAGCCGCCCGCCCGGCCCTCGCGGCCGCCCGTCCGGCTCCCGCGGCCACGCGGGCGGCTGCTGCAGCCGGTGCCAGGCGTGCATGACCAGGCCGTCGGAACCCGCCGCGGGGGCGGGGCGCTGTGCCGCCGCCAGCCACCGCTCCAGCACGCCGAAGCGGGCCTGCCAGCCCGCCGGCTCCATCAGCCGGCCGGTCAGCTCCTCGGCGCGGGCGGCCCCGAGCAGGTCCGCCAGGGGCACGGTCGTGCCGGCCACCTCGCGCATGGGCGTCCCGAGCAGCGCCGACATCCCGGCAGGGGTGAGCCCGACCGCCACCCCGTGCCGCCAGAGCGCACGGGACGAGAGCGTCACCGCGCTCCGGGGGCCGGTGACGATCGGGTCGCCGCCGGCGAAGTCGACGATCAGGGTGGCCGCGTTGAGCGGCAACATCCTGGTGCGCGGCTCCGTCCCCCCTGGCCCGGCCCGGAAGCCCGCCCACCCCAGCACGTACGGACGCAGGTGCGGCCCCGGCGCGACGGCGACGGACCGGTACGGCCCGGGGCGCGGCTCCCCGGGCAGCGAGTGGATCGACATCACAACACCATCCTGCAGCCGCCATCCCCGCTTCCCGGCATCCCGGGGCCACCTGGCCCTCTGGTCACGGCCGGTGGGCAACGCCCAGCGCCCGAGGCGGACCAGGCGCTGAGACCCCATCTTCCTGCCGTGAGGGCAGGGGGTTTGTTGCTTCGCGGCGAGTTCGCGCGACCTCGTTCCGTGCAACGTATCCGGGTATGACGGCAATGACGAAGAAATCCTGCTCATGCGGACACGGATCCTCCTGCTCCTGCTCCAGCAGCTGTAGCTGCGGCTGCAACTCCTGATCCCCCAGCCCCGGTACGCGGGCCCGGACGCCGGCGATAGTCCGGGCCGAGCATGCGTACGCGGGAGATTCCGGGTCGGCCGCCGCGGGAACCGGCACGGCCATCCCGGGCGCCGGGAGCCCGGCTTCGCGCGAGACCGATCGCGAGCCGGTCACCGGTGCCCGGGATGCGGCCCGCCGCGCGCGGCGGCTCTGCCCCCCGATGCGGAGGCGGCCCTGGCGGGATCTATCTTCGGATAGCGTGATCGACTGGTATCCGACGGCAGAGCCGTACGACAGTGGCATGCTCCCCGTCGGCGACGGCGCCGAGATCTACTGGGAGACCTGCGGCAATCCGGCGGGCAAGCCCGCGCTGTTCCTGCACGGCGGCCCGGGCGGCGGCCTGCTTCCCGGCCACCGGCGCTTCTTCGACCCGGACGCGTACCGCATCGTGCTGTTCGACCAGCGCAACTGCGGCCGCAGCAGGCCCTACGCCGGCGATCCGGCGGTCTCGCTGCGGCACAACACCACGCCCCACCTGATCGCCGACATCGAACGGCTGCGCCGGAGGCTCGGCGTCGAGCGCTGGCTGGTCTTCGGCGGGAGCTGGGGCACGACCCTCGGGCTGGCGTACGCGCAGGCGCACCCGGAGCGGGTCACCGAGCTCGTGCTGCGCGGCGTCTGGCTCGTCCGTCCAGGGGACGAGGCGTGGTCCTTCACGCCGTCGGGGGCGGCGCACCTGTTCCCGGCCGAGTGGGCGGCCTTCGTCGCCCCGATTCCTGTCGACGAGCGGCATGATCTCGTCGCCGCCTACGGCCGCCGCATCGGCGACCCCGATCCGGCCGTGCACGTGCCCGCGGCCCGGGCCTGGATGGGCTGGGAGCTGTCCGCGAACACGCTGCTGCCGGTGACCCCGCCCGACCTCGACGAGGCCGCGCTGCTGGCCTTCGCCCGCATCACGCACCACTACATCGCCAACGGGGCCTTCCTGCCGGAGAAGGGCCTGCTGGCGGGTATCGACCGCATCCGCCACATCCCCGCGGTCATCGTCAACGGCCGCTACGACATCAAGACGCCCCCCGGCCAGGCCTGGGCCCTGCACCAGGCCTGGCCGGAGGCCGAGCTGCGGATCGTCGAGGACGCCGGCCACGGCGGCTCCGAGCCGGGCATCCGCAGGCTGCTGATCCAGGCCACCGACCGCTTCCGGCCCTGACCTCGGGCGAACGGGTACGTGCCCGCGAGCCCCGGCTACGGGCGCCCGTTCAGGGTGTCGAGGAATCGTCGCTCGAACGCGGCCGTGCCGGCCGCGGTGCCGTACCAGAGCGGGCCTCCCGACGGCGAGAGGTACGTGCGCCCGGCCGACGGGCCGCTCGGCACCACGTCCACGCGCCCGAACGTGAACTCCACGTGCCCGGGACGGACGGCGCTCATCGCGGCGAGCGGGTCCCACCAGTAGAGCAGGGCCTGCTCGATGAGGGGCCGCACCTCGGGATGGGTGACGATCTCCAGGACGGTGTCGGCGGCCGGGGTGCGGTGGTCGGCGGCGAGCCGGTCCAGGAACGCGCCGGTGATCGGCACCTCGTTGGCGGCGTCCAGCGACACCATGCGCACGGTGCCCCTGCTGCCGGTGAGCACGGCCCGCGCGGCGGCGGGGTCGAGCCAGTAGTTGAACTCCTGCGTGCCGTCGAACTCGGGTGGCGTGCCGCAGCACAGGTTCCCCGGGACGTGTACGGCGCCGCCCATGGAGGTCAGCCGCGAGGCGGAGTGGGGGAGGGCGGCGGCCAGGTTCGTGAGGGGGCCGGTGGCGATGATCTGGGTCGAGGGGTCGGCCCGCAGCAGCTTCCTGATCAGGTCGGGCGCGCGGACCGCCGACGGTGTCTCGTCGCCCGCGCAGCCGGGGGTGGCGGCCGTCAGCACCCGGTCGAAGAGCTGCCGGAGGTCGGCGGGGAAGGAGTTCGGGCCGGTGCCGGAGCCGTCGGCGATGCGTACGCCGCTCAGGCCGAGCCGCTCGGCCAGGCACCTGGCGTGCCGGATCGCGCGGCCGGGTAAACCGGCGCCGCTGTTCGTCACGGTGATGGCGCGCAGCTCGATGCGGCCCGCGCGGTGCTCCTGGGCGAGGTAGGCCAGGGTCGCGGCGTCGTCGAAGTCCATGTCGGTGTCGAAGACGACGGCCGGGGGACGGGCGTGGGCGGCGGTCGCGGGGATGACGGCCAGGGTCAGGAGGAGTGCCAGCAGGAGTCTTTTCATGAGATTCCCGGGATGTGTGGGTTGATCGGGTACCGGCTCCAGTCAAACCCGGAGCTGTTTCATTTCGCACTCATCGGCCCGCGATTGCATGACACGTACGTCACCTGTCAAACTGGTGATGTGAACCATGTCTTCCTGTGCGGCGACCCCGCGCTCGACTTCGCCGGCACGCTGCGCGCCCGCCGTACGTCGCGCTTCGAGATGCTGGACGCCCCTGCCAGCCTCGGCTCCTGGTACGTGGAGTGCGGTCTCGTCAACGCGGCGCCCGCCTGCGGGGACGGGGACCTCGCGCGGGCCGTGGCGGTGCGGGAGGCCATCTACACGCTGGTCACGGCGCGGCTCGCGGGCGACGGCTACGACGAGCAGGCGCTGGCGCTGGTGAACGAGGCGGCCCGCACGCCGCCCGCGACACCCCAGCTCACCGCCGGCGGCCGGTGGACGGAGGCGACCCCCGAGCAGGCGCTGTCCACGGTGGCGCGGCACGCCATCGAGCTGCTCAGCGGGCCGGAGGCGCCGCTGATGAAGGAGTGCGCCAACCCCGAGTGCACCAAGGTCTTCATCGACCGGTCGCGTGGCGGGCGGCGGGAGTGGTGCGGCATGGAGTCGTGCGGCAACAAGATCAAGGCGGCGGCGTACCGGGCCCGCAAGAAGCAGGCGGCCACGCCGCGCTGACGCGCTTCGCGGGTGGGGCGGAATGGCCTACAAACCGGGATTTATCCCGCTAAGGTGCATGGGTCCGTCCCGGCTGTCACAGGAGTCACGCCGCTCATGCCCCGTGCCGAACCGCTGCGCCCAGGCGACCCCGAGGCGATCGCCGCCTACCGGATCGCCGGGCGGCTGGGCGAGGGCGGCCAGGGTGTCGTCTACCTCGCCAAGGCGCCGGACGGGCGGCCGGTGGCCGTCAAGGTGCTGCGGGAGCCGGCGCGCGGGGACGACCGGTTCGCCAGGGAGATCGCGGCGGCGCGGCGGGTGGAGCCGTTCTGCGTCGCGCAGGTGCTCGACGCGTCGCTGGGCGGGCGGCCGTACATCGTCAGCGAGTACGTCGAAGGCCCCTCGCTCCAGCAGGCCGGCCGACACCATGGCGCCGACCTGCAGCGGCTGGCCGTCAGCACCGCCACGGCGCTGGCCGCCATCCACCAGGCGGGCATCGTGCACCGTGACTTCAAGCCCGCCAACGTGCTGCTCGGGCGGGACGGGCCGCGCGTCATCGACTTCGGCATCGCCCGCGCCGCCGACTCCGCGCTCACCGTCACCAGCGGCATCGTCGGCACGCCCGCGTACATGGCGCCCGAGCAGCTCGCGGGCGCGTACGTCGGCCCGGCGGCGGACGTCTTCGCCTGGGCCTCGGCCATGGTGTTCGCCGGTACGGGCAGGCCGCCGTTCGGCGACGACTCGCTGCCCGCGGTCATCAATCGCATCCTCAACCACGAACCGTTCCTGGGCGACCTGCCGGAGTCGCTGCGCCCGATCGTGCACGCCTGCCTCGCCAAGGACCCGGCGGCCCGGCCGGCCATGCAGGACGTGCTGCTCCGCCTCCTCGGCGGCAGCCACCCATCCACGCCTGGCCACCCGGTTGGCCATCCGGCCGCGCCTGGGGATCCGGCCGCGTCCGGTCACCCGGCCATGCCCGGTCCAGGCGGCCACCACGCCGTCCAGCCGCCCCCGGGCCCCTGGCACCCGGCGGCGGGCACGTTGCCGCCGGGCCGCCGGAAGCGGCACCTGCCCGTGATCGCGGCCCTCTCGGGAGCGCTGGTCGCGTGCCTGGTGGCCGGGGTCGCCGTGTGGAACACGCTCGCGGCCAGGCAACCTGTCACGCCCGCGCTGGCCGCCGACTCGGGCGAGAGCACGGGCGAGGGCGCGGCCGAGGACGACCGCGAGCAGGCGTCCCCCCCACCCACCAGGAGCAGGAAGCGGACCCGCACCCCGACGCCCACCCCCAAGAAGACCCCGGCGTCCACGCCGACGAGCACGCCCAGGAGCACCCCGTCGCGCACCGTCCCGACCACCCGCCCCAGCCCCACCCCGTCCCGGACCCGCACGACCGCCCGCCCGTCACCCACCCCGAGCAGGACCAGAGCCCCGGCGGCCGCCTCCTTCAGCCTCGCCTACGTACGGGTAGCCGGCAGCTCGAAGATCAACACCGAGGGCGTCACCTGCTACTCGGGCACGCTCGGCTTCGGCGTCGGCCTGGACGCGAGCCGGGAGGGCGCCCCCTTCTCCTACCAGTGGATCGTGGACGGCGAGGTGATCGAGAGCGGCTCCAGGAAGATCCCGTCCTACGGCAGGAGCGACTACTTCGGCTCCAGGAAGCAGATCACCCCCGAGCTGGGCTCCACCCACACGGTCGTCTTCCAGCTCACCTCCCCGGTACGTAAGAGCAAGTCGACCAGCTGGACCATGTGCTGAGCGGACCCAGGGCTCACCCGGCGGCGCCGCGCATCTCCTCCTCGATGTCGCGCGCCGTCACGGCCAGCGCGCCGACCAGGCCAGGCAGCCGGTCGCGCGAGAACCGCGTGGTGGGCATCGACACCGACACGGCCGCCTGCGCCGTGCCGTCCTGGCCGCGTACGGCCCGGCCGACGGCGGTGACGCCCTCCTCGGTCCTGCCCGCGTTGATGGCGAAGCCGCGTTCCCGCGTCGTGCGCAGCTCGCGGCGCAGCGTCACCAGGTTGGGCCGCTGGCCGGGCCGGTCGGCCCACTTGTCCTCGCTGTAGAGCAGGTCGAGCCGTTCGGGAGGAAGGCCGGCGAGCAGGATCTTGCCTCCGGAGGCGAGGTGGGCGGGGAAGACCATGCCTTCGCGGTTGCCCACCCGCAGCGCCCGGTCGCACTCCACGGTGCCGATGAACCGTACGTGATCGCCGGAGAGGATCACCAGGTTGGCGCTCTCGCGAACCCGCTCCACCAGCGCCGACAGGTGCGGCATGGCGACCGCGCGCAGCCGCGAGGTGTGGGACAGGGAGCCGGCGCCCAGCGAGAGCACGGGCCCCGCCGCGTACCGGCGGTCCTCGAACTGCACCGCGAAATCCCGGTACACCAGCATGGCCAGCAGCCGGTGCGCGGTGGACGGCGCGACGCCGAGGCGTTCGGCGGCCTCGCCGACGCCGAGCGGGCCCTCCACCTGGAGCATCACCGCGAGCTGGAGGGCGTGGTCGACGCTGCGGATGGAGTAGTTGGGGGGATTCTTCACAGCAGAATGTCCTGTTCTCCTGGTAGGCCCAGGCTACAAGCTGGCATCACAGCATCGAGCCGCACGCCGACGCCGTGTCACCCGTTGAAGGAGCGAGCATGAACCGGACCACGAACCAGCCCGTGCGCCTCGCCGTGGTCGACGCCCCGGACCAGCCACCGCCGTCACCCGCGCTGGAAGAGCTGTACCGCGGCTTCGAGCAGGAGCTGCTGATCCCGCTCTGGACCGAGATCGGCGACCTGATGCCGCCGCACCCGCGCGCCAAGGCGGTTCCGCACCTGTGGCGCTGGCAGAGCCTGCTGGCCCTGGCGGACCAGGCCGGCCACCTGGTGCCGGTCGGCCGCGGCGGGGAGCGGCGGGCGATCGCGCTGGCGAACCCGTCGCTCGGCGGCCGGCCGTTCGCCACGCCGACGTTGTGGGCGGCGATCCAGTACCTGATGCCGGGCGAGGACGCCCCCGAGCACCGGCACACCCAGCACGCGTTCAGGTTCGTCGTCGAGGGCGAGGGCGTGTGGACCGTCGTCGGACGCGACCCGGTGCCGATGCGGCGCGGCGACTTCCTGCCCCAGGTGGGCTGGAACTGGCACGCCCACCACAACGGCGCCGCCGAGCCGATGGCCTGGATCGACGGCCTGGACATCCCGTTCCAGTACGCCGTGGACGCACAGTTCTTCGAGTTCGGCCGGGACCGGATCTCCGAGGCCGAGCGCGTCACCCCTGACCGTTCCCGCTCCGAGCGGCTGTGGGGGCACCCGGGCCTGCGCCCCGTCTCCGCGCCCGGCCCGCAGCCCGGCACCCCGCTGCTGGCCTACCGCTGGGCCGACACGGACCGCGCGCTGGCCGACCAGCTCGACCTGGAGGCGGAGGGGTACGCGGGCACGGTCGATCCCGGCCACGCCGCCGTCCGCTACACCAACCCCACCACCGGCGGCGACGTGCTGCCGACCATCCGGGCGGAGATGCACCGGATCCGCGCCGGCGCCGAGACCGCGCCCCGCCGCGAGGCCGGTTCCTCGGTCTACCAGGTCTTCGACGGCAGCGGCCGTGTCGCGGTCGGCGACACCTCGTGGTCGGTGACCCGCGGCGACCTGTTCGTCGTCCCGTCCTGGCTGCCGTTCTCGGCCAGGTCCGAGGCCTCGGCGTCCGACTCCGACTCGGGCGCGCTCGATCTCTTCAGGTTCAGCGACGGGCCGGTCTTCGAGGCGCTGCACCTCGACCGCGTCGCAGTGGAAGGACAACGCGCATGAAGCTCGCCACCATCCGTACCACCGGCGGCCGTACCAGGGCCGTGCGCGTGGACGGGGACACCCTCGTCGACCTCGGTCTCGCCGACGTCGGCGAGCTGCTGGCCCGGCCGGACTGGGCCGAGCACGCCGCGCGGGCGGACGGCGGCGCGGTCGAGAGCGCCGGGTTCGCGCCCGTCGTACCCCGGCCCGGCAAGGTCATCTGCATCGGGCTGAACTACCGCAAGCACATCCTGGAGATGGGCCGGGAGCTGCCCGAGCACCCGACGCTGTTCGCCAAGTACCCCGAGGCGCTCATCGGCGCGTACGACGAGATCCAGCTGCCGCCCGAGTCCGATCAGGTGGACTGGGAGGCCGAGCTGGCCGTCGTCATCGGCCGGCGGGTACGCCGGGCCACCGAGGCCCAGGCGGACGCGGCCATCGCCGGGTTCGCCGTGCTCAACGACGTCACCATGCGCGACTGGCAGTACCGCTCCCCGGTCTGGCTGCAGGGCAAGACCTGGGAGGCCAGCACGCCGTTCGGCCCGTACCTGGTCACGCCCGGCGACCTGCCCGGCGGCACCCGCCCGTCGCTCACCCTGACCGGGTCGGTGGACGGAGAGGTGGTGCAGCGGGCCGACACCGCGGACCTGGTCTTCGACCCCGTCGCGCTGGTCCGGTACGTCTCCACGATCCTCACCCTGGAGCCGGGCGACGTCATCGCGACGGGCACGCCGGGCGGGGTGGGGCACGCCCGCAAGCCGGCCCGCTACCTCGCCGGCGGCAGCGTCCTGGCCACCGAGATCACCGGCCTGGGGCGCTCGGAGTCGAAGGCCGTGGCGGAGCCCGTCGCGGGAGCGCTCTGATGGCCGCCCAAAGGAGCCTGGCCGACAGCCTGCGCTGGATGGCCGAGGGCACGAAGACGTTCTTCGGGGTGCTGGCCGGCCTGCCGGACGACCGGCTGGACGTGCCGACGGCGCTGACCGGCTGGACGGGCAGGCACCTGCTCGCCCACGTGGCCGCCAACGCCGACGCGCTGCTCAACCTGGCGCACTGGGCGCGCACCGGCGAGGAGCGCCCGATGTACGCCTCGTTCGAGCGGCGCGACGCCGAGATCCAGGCCGGCGCCCTGCGTTCGGCGGCCGAGCTGCGGTCCTGGGCCGCGAGCTCCGCGGAGCTGCTCGACCGGCGGCTGTCGGAGCTGGACGAGCACCAGTGGAGCCGCCCGGTCCGCACCGCCCAGGGCCGTACCGTCCCGGCGGCCGAGGTGCCCTGGATGCGGGCCAGGGAGGTCATGGTGCACGCCGTCGATCTCGGCGCCGGGGTGGGCTTCGGCGACCTGCCCGCGGACTTCCTGGCCTCCCTGATCGACGACATCACCACCAAGCGCTCGGGCGCGGGCGACGGCCCGGCCCTCGCCCTGACGGCGACCGCCCACGACGGCACGCGGACCCTCCCGGGCGCCGGCGGCCCCGCGGCCGTGACCGGCACGCGCACCGGCGGCCCGAACGCCGCCACCCGCACGTGGACCGTCGCGGGCACCGGTGACCCCGTGGCCGTCACCGGCACCCTCGCCGAGCTGGCGGCCTACCTCTCCGGCCGCGCGGCCGGCCCGGGCGGCCGGCCCGCCCCCGTCCTGCCGCGCTGGCTGTAGGCGGCGCGAGCGCAACGATGGAAGGAACCCCTCAGGTGACCGGTAACGACGTCGACGTGGTCGTCGTGGGCGGCGGCATCGGCGGCCTGTCCAACGCCCTCGCGCTCAGCCGCAAGGGCCTGCGGGTGCGGGTGCTGGAGCGGGCGCAGGAGTTCGGCGAGGTCGGCGCCGGCCTGCAGATCGCGCCCAACTGCACGCGCATCCTCGACCGCTGGGGCCTGCTCGGCGAGATCACCTCGCTCGGCGTGCTCCCGGAGAACATCGTCATGAAGGACGCCGTCGACGGCAGCGTCCTGACCAGGCTCGACCTGCACGACGTGGAGCGGCGCTACGGCTTCCCGTACATGGTGATCCACCGCAGCGACCTGCACGGCACGCTGCTGCGCGCCTGCCGCGAGGCGGGGGTGGACCTGGTCACCGACGTGGCGGTGACAGGGTACGAGCAGGCCGCCGGCGGCGCGGTCGCCGTGCACGGCGGGGGCGGGGAGTTCGGCGGGGTGGTCGTCGCGGCCGACGGCCTGCACTCGGTGGCCCGCCGGATCCTGAGCGACGACGAGCCGGTCAACTCCGCGTACGTCGCCTACCGGGGCGCCGTGCCGTTCGACCGGGTCGCCGGCCTCGACGTGCACCCCAAGGACGTGGTCGTCTACGTCGGCCCCCGCTGCCACTTCGTGCAGTACCCGCTGCGCCAGGGGGAGCTGTTCAACCAGGTGGCGGTGTTCGAGTCGGCCAGGGCGCTGGCCGGAGAGGCCGACTGGGGCACGCCCGACGAGCTCGACGCGGCCTTCGAGCGGGCCTGCGGGCAGGTGCGGGCCGGGCTGCCGCTGATGTGGCGCGACCGCTGGTGGCGGATGTTCGACCGCGACCCGATCATGAACTGGGTCAGCGGCAGGATCGTCCTGACCGGGGACGCGGCGCACCCGCCGCTGCAGTACCTCGCGCAGGGCGCGGTCATGGCCATCGAGGACGCCTGGGTGCTGTCCGAGCACGTGGGCAGCGCGGGGGGCGACTGGGACGCCGCGCTGGCGGCGTACAACGAGGTCCGCACCGAGCACTGCCGCCGCGTGCTGACCACCGCGCGCGCCTGGGGCGAGCTGTGGCACCACGACGGTGACGAGCGGTTATGGCGCAACGGCGTGCTGCGCGAGCGCGACGTCCACGACTACACCTACGTCGACTGGCTGTTCGGGCCGACCGCGCTCACGCCCGAGCAGGAGCCGCCCATGTTCCCCGCGCGCGTGCCATAGTGAGTCATGAGCCAGGACGTGCCGCCCGCGAAGGGGATCGCCGCCGAGCAGGACGCCCGTGAGGAGGCCCTGGTGCGCCAGGTGCTGGCGGCCTTCGACGGCACGCCGTCGCCCCGGCTCAAGCAGCTCGTCCAGGCCCTGGCCCGGCACCTGCACGCCTTCGTCCGCGAGACCCGGCCGACCACGCGGGAGTGGGAGGCGGCGATCGGCTTCCTCACCGCGTGCGGGCAGATCAGCGACGACCGGCGGCAGGAGTTCATCCTGCTGTCCGACGTGCTCGGCCTGTCGATGCAGACGATCGCGGTCAACAACGAGGCGCGCGGCGACGCGACCGAGGCGACCGTGCTCGGGCCGTTCTTCGTGGAGGGCTCGCCGGAGATCCCGATCGGCGGCGACATGTCCGGCGGCGCCGCCGGCGAGCCGTGCTGGGTGGAGGGCGTCGTCAGGGACACGGCGGGCGAGCCCGTCCCCCGCGCCAGGATCGAGGTGTGGGAGGCGGACGCCGACGGCCACTACGACGTCCAGTACGGCGACGGCAGGACCGCGGGCCGCGCCCACCTCCACAGCGACGACCAGGGCCGCTTCGCCTTCTGGGGCGTCACGCCGACGCCGTACCCGATCCCGTCGGACGGGCCGGTCGGCGACCTGCTGAGGGCCGCCGGCCGTTCGCCGATGCGCGCCTCCCACCTGCACTTCATGGTCTCCGCCGGTGGGCTGCGCACGCTGGTGACGCACATCTTCGTCCGCGGCTGCGCCTACCTGGAGCGCGACAGCGTCTTCGGCGTCAAGGAGTCGCTGATCAGGGACTTCGCCAGGCAGGAGGCCGGCACGCCCGCCCCCGGCGGCCGGGAGGTGTCCGGGCCGTGGACGCGCGTGCGCTTCGACATCGTCCTGGCCCCCGATCAGGGAGCCCAGGACACAGAGGCGGAGCGGTGGTGACCGGCTAGCGGGCCGCCCGCACGTTGGTGTCGATCGGCTGGCCGTTGGCCAGCGCGGTGAACAGCCTGTCCCACAGCGGCATCACGACGTGCGGCGTGTAGTCGTAGGCCGTCTCGGCCGCGGCGGCGCCCAGGCGCAGCCGCAGCTCGCGGTCGCCCATCGCCCGGCCGAGCGCCTCGGTCAGCGCGGGCACGTTGCGCGGCGGCACCAGCAGGCCGTCCTTGCCGGGCGTCAGCACGTCGGCGGGCCCGGTCGGGCAGTCGAAGGCGACGATCGGCAGGGCGTGGCCCATGGCCTCGATCATGGCCATCGGCAGCCCCTCGATCCGGGAGCTGAGCGCGTAGATCGACGCCTTGGCCAGCTCCTCGTGGATGCGGTTGCTGCGGCCCATCAGCCGGATCCTGTCGCCCGCGCCGGCCTCGTCGATGCGCTTCTGCAGCTTCTCCTTCGACGGCCCGGTGCCGAAGATGCGCAGCTTCCACTCCGGGTGCTCCTCCGCGGTGGCGGCGAAGGCCGGGATGAGCATGTCGAAGCCCTTCTGCGGCACCAGCCTGCCCACGGCGATCACGGTCGGGCTGCTCTGGTCGGAGTGCTTGCGCTCCTCCATGTGCACCGCGTTGGGGATGCGCACCACCGGCGTGCTCTTGAGCACCTTGCGGTACTCGCGGCGGCTGGTCTCGGTGAGCACGGCGATCGCGTCGAAGCTGCCGTAGTGGCGGACGATCTGCTCGCGGACCCGCTCGTGGTAGGAGGCCAGGTTCATGTGCTCCTGGGCGACGCGGATCACGCTGGAGGAGCCGCGGCGGGCCGAGATCAGGTTGAGTGCGGGGCGGGTGGTGACCAGGATGCCGTCACGCAGGCCGGAGACGTAGTCGATGACCGCCGCCTCGACGCGCTCGGTGAAGTACTCGGCCGCGAACTCCCCGTACGGGACGATCTTGCCGCGGGCCCGGCGCCACACCTTGCGCGCCAGGGAGTCGGCGGCGACGCCGTCGCGCTGGTCGACCAGCGTCGAGAGCCTGACCAGCGGGTCGATCGCGAACTGCGGCTCGTTCCTGCGCCGGACGACGCTGACGATCTCGACGTCGTGACCGGCGGCGACCATGGCGTTGGCCTGGTTGACCACGGTGCGGATGGTGCCGCCCATGCCGTAGGCGTGCAGCAGCATGTAGCGGATCTTCACGTCAGGTACTCCCAGGTCCTGCACATGTCCTTCAGCACATCAGGGATCTGGTCGGGACGGGGCAGGTCGCGACCGCGTTGTACCGTTCCTGAGCGGATCTTGTCCTTCCAGTCACCCAGGCCCTTGGTCACCACGTCGGGAGTGCCGTAGGAGAGCAGCTCCGGCGCCCAGGGCACCTCCAGGAACTCGCAGATGCCGCGGCCGATCCCCTCGGGGTCGGCGGTCAGCTCCTCGTAGCGCACGGTCAGCCCGGGCAGGGCCTTGCGCGCGCGCTGCACGGCCTTCATGTACCGCAGCGCGTCCGCGGCGGCCTCGTCGGGGGTGCGCTTGCCGGGGCTCGCCTCGTGCCAGGAGCTGGCGATCGAGGCGGGATGGCGCAGCAGGAACACGAACCGCGCGTCCGGCCAGCACGTGGACAGCCGCTCGTAGGCGAACGCGTTCGCCGGCGTCTTCTCGACGATGTACCGCTTGCCGCTGCGTACCAGCTCGCGGTGGAGCACCCGGTCCCACAGCAGGTGCTCGAGGTCGGCCTTGTTGTGGCCGAGTGCCTCCATGGCCTTTTCCGCCAGCGAGGTGTCGAATTCCACTCTCAACCGGCGTACGTGCAGCTCGTGCGGAGCATGCAGGTCCGGGTGAGCGTTGAGCATCGCCCGCAGCAGCGTAGAGCCCGATCGGACCGGCGAGATGATGAACACCGGCGCCTGCACGAGGCGGTCGGTCTTCGGATCCGCCGGCGGCCTGAAAGGCGATTCCGGTCGTTTGACCGGAGCCTTTTCCGTGGCCGTCGTCGTAGCCGCTTGCCCTGCTTTACCTACTCGGTTGAACTGGAACCCTGTGTACCTCGCCAGCGCCCCGTTGATAGTGCGCTGCCACTTCATGCCCCGGAGAGTACCCGGCCTACCTGGAAATTGCCTGAAGAAGAACGCCGCCTTAACGCGGAACCACGGGCAGGGTGATGAAGGAGTCCGGGAAAACGCGCTGATTCTGAACGACCAGCTCGGCCTCCGTGGCCAGGGCCGCGGGACGGCCGGTGCCGGGATTGCGGTCGAAGCGCGGGAAGTTGGAGCTGGAGATCTCCACCCGGATGCGGTGGCCCGCCTTGAAGACCTGGCTGGTGGCGACCAGATCGATGGTGTACGTCCCGGACGGCGTGGCGGTGCGCACGATGCCGTCGATCACGCTCATCGCCCGCCCGTCCGGGTACACGTTCACCAGCTTGGCCGTCCAGTCGGTGGTGGCGGCCGAGGTCTCGGCCCGCAGCGTCACCGACACGGGCCCCGTCACCTCCACGTCGGAGCCGAGCACCCCGGTGGTGTAGCAGAGCACGTCGGCGCGGCGCTCCACGTCGCGCTGGTCCTGCGGGCCCACGTTCGTGGGGTCGGCCAGCAGGGTCGGGCCGCCGGTGGTGGGCACCGGGTCGCGCGGGTCGAAGGTGAAGGTGCGCGGCTCGGGGGAGGCGGGCGGCTCGGGGGAGAGCAGGCCGTCGGCGTGCAGGTGGTAGCGGGTGTCCACGGCGCGGGCGAGCGGCCAGGACTCCTCGTCCCGCCACACGTCGTCGCCCATCACGAAGAGCTTCACGGCCGGCCCGGTGTCGTGCCCGCGCAGGAACGCGAGCTGCCGCTGCTCCAGCTGGATCGCCTGCGCCGAGGCGGCGAACCCGAAGTCCAGCCGCCCGGTGCCGGACGAGGCCGAGGTCAGGTGGGACCAGGGGCCGATGATCAGCGGGCCGCCCAGCCGGCGGTGGTTCTCCAGCGTGCCGGACAGGAACAGGTCGAACCAGCCGGCCACGTGCATGACCGGCACCTCGACGCGGTCGTGCCGCAGCGTCTCGCCCAGGTCCTGCCAGAACGCGTCGCGCTCGGGGTGGGAGATCCACTCGTGCCACCACGGGATGCCCCGGACCGCGTCCAGCGGCAGCGTCCGCACCGCCGTGGCCTGGCCGGTCATGGCCGGCAGCAGCTCGCCGAACGCCGCGCCGACGTCCTCGCCGGCCTCGGCGGCGTGCATCAGCCCGAGCGCCGCCTGCATCGCGCCCCAGTTGAGCGCCGAGCCCAGGGCCAGCGCCCCGCCGTGGTACTTCAGGCCGTCGTGGAAGTCGTGCGGCGTCATGGCGGCGTACACGGCCTTCAGCCCCGGCGGGCGGGTGGCCGCGGCCTGGAGGGCGCAGCCGGCCAGGTACGACATCCCGGTCATCACGACCTCGCCGTTCGACCAGGGCTGGGAGGTGATCCAGGCGATGGTGTCGTACCCGTCGTCGCCCTCGTCCAGCCACGGGCGGAACTCGCCGTCGCTGCTCCCGCGCCCCCGGCAGTGCTGCAGCACCACCGCGAAGCCCGCCTCCAGCGCCGCCGTCACCGGGATCCCCCGGAACGGCCCCTCGCCGTACGGGCTGCGCGCCAGCAGCGCCGGGAACGGGCCACCCGACGCCCGCCGGTGCACCATGCCGCGCAGCACGGTGCCGTCGCGCATCGGCATCGGGATGTCGTACTCGGCGGTGACGGGCATCGGCGGGCGGTCGAGCTTCGGCATCGGAGCCTCCGGCGTCGGTCAGGTCAGGGTGTAGGCGTCGTAGCGCACGGCCGAGGCGGCGCGGGACGCCGAGGCCACGGCCAGCGTACGGTTCAGCCAGCCGTAACGCCCGTCGCCGGTCTCGAACCGGCAGAACAGCCGGAAGTAGTACTCCGACGGGTCCACCTGCTCGCCCCGCGCCAGCCGGTCGAGCACCTCGGGCGGGCCGTGCCGCACGCCGCTGGTGGAGATGTAGAGCAGCGCGCCGTCGTGGGTGCGCAGCGTGTAGCGGGTGTCGATGCTGATCGCGCCGTCGGCGTGGACGACCTGCCAGTCGGCGCCGCCGGGCAGCACCACCCCCGACAGCCGCGGCCCCTCGAACGAGCCGCCCACGATGTTGATCACCCGGCGGCGGCCCCACGGGGAGTCGCCGAGGTCGAGGATGGGGTCGAGCTCGACGTGGAACGTGGCGAGCGGTTCGAGGTCCATCACGCCGTGCTCCGGGTGACGCTCCAGGACGGGCGCTCGCTCAGCGAGGCCGGGTCGAAGCCCGCCGTGCGCTTGTAGGAGGCGGCGATCTCGGCCCGCTCCGCGAGCGGGATGACCTGCTCGACGTCGTCGAACCCGCCGGGCGCCCGCTCGTGCGCCAGCTTCATCACCACCTCGGGCCCCATCTCCCTGTTCGACAGCTGCAGCGCCGTCGTGGCGGGCCGCCGCAGCCGCTCGTACGCGTCCAGGTCGCCGGTGGCCAGCGCGTACGCCAGCACCCGGGCGTCGATGATGGCCTGGGAGGCGCCGTTCGAGCCGATCGGGTACATCGCGTGGGCCGCGTCGCCGAGCAGCGTGACCTTCCCGATCGTCCAGCGGGGCAGCGGGTCGCGGTCCACCATCGGGTACTCGTACGCCGTCTCGGCCCCCGCGATGATCCCCGGCACGTCCAGCCAGTCGAAGCGCCAGCCCGCGAAGTGCCTGCCGACCTCGGCGAGGTCGCACGGGCGGTTCCAGTTGCCGCGCTCGGGGGGCTCGCCGTCGAGCGGGCGTTCGGCGATCCAGTTGATCAGGGTGCGCTCGCCGGTCTCGATCGGGTAGGCGACGAACTTCTGCGTTCCGTCCCCGGCCATGATCATGGACCTGCCGGTCAGGAACGGCTCCCCGTAGGTGGTGCCGCGCCACAACACCAGGCCGTTCCACGGCGGCGGGCCCTCGCCCGGGTACAGGTGCGCGCGCACGGCCGAGTTGATGCCGTCGGCGCCGATCAGCAGGTCCTCGCCGCCCGGCCCGGTGATCCGGCTGCCGGTCCGTACGCTGCCGGGGCCCAGCCGCTCGATCACCGCCTCCAGCAGGAGCAGCTGCAGCCGGCCCCGGTGCACGGAGTACTGCGGCCAGGCGTACCCGGCGCCGAGCCCGCGCGGCTCGGACCAGATGGGCGTGCCGTAGCGGTTGAAGTAGGCCAGCTCGGCCGTGGCGACGCCGATCCCGGCGAGCCGGTCGGCCAGGCCCAGCTCGGTCAGCTCGCGCACGGCGTGGGGCAGGAGGTTGATGCCGACGCCGAGCGGCTTGAGCTCGCGGGCCGCCTCGTGCACGGTCACGTCGGTGAAACCCGCCGCGTGCAGGCTGAGTGCCGCGGTGAGCCCGCCGATGCCGGCTCCGGCGATGACGATGCGCACAGACCCTCCAGATTGTTATGGCCGAAACAATATCTCCGGTACGTGTCCGGTTACGCAAGACTTGACCGGTGAACGACAGCCACGCCGGGCCGCCCGACCTCGAGTACGCCGCCTACGCGCGGGAACGGCTGGCCACGATGCCGCCCCCGGCCGATCCCGAGGCGTTCGCGCTGGCCTACCACCTGCTGCAGCTCGCCTACCTGCTGGTGACGGACCTGGAGACGCGCATCCACCGGCCGCGCGGCTGGACGCTGCCGGGCTTCCGGCTGATGTTCAAGCTGTGGCTGCTGGGCCCCACCCAGCCGGTCCGGCTGGCCGAGATCTCGGCGATGTCCCGCTCGGCCGTCACGAACGCGGTCAACACGCTGGAGCGCGGGAGCCTGGTCGAGCGCAGGCCGGTGCCGGGCGACGGGCGGGCGGTGGTGATCGCGCTGACCGAGGCGGGGGAGCGGGCCGTGCGGGAGGCGTTCGCCGAGCAGGCGCGGCGGGAGGGGGAGTGGTTCGCGCCGCTGGACGAGGCCGAGCGGGCGCGGCTGACCGGGCTGCTCACCCGCATCCTGCGGGAACGCCCGGCGCTGGGGGTCAGCCGCCGCAGCTGACCGCGAACCAGACGAGCTTGCCGTTGTCCGCCGTGGCCACGCCCCACTCCTCGGCGATGGCCCCGACGATCTGCAGGCCCCTGCCCGAGAGGGCGTCCACGCCGGGGGAGCGCTGGAAGGGCACGCCGTCGCCCGGGTCGAAGACCTCGCCGTACAACCGGCCCGCGCGCTCCTCCAGCCGCAGGGTGTAGGCGGAGCCGCCGTGCCGTACGACGTTGGTGACGAGCTCGCTGACGATGAGCAGGCAGTCGTCGGCGACGTGGGCCAGGCCCCAGCGGTCGAGCTCGGCCCTGACCAGGGAACGGGTCTCGGCGACACCGGCGGGAGCGGACGGCAGCAGGTACTCCACCGCGCGGGCCTGCGGGGCGGCGAGGGATCCGCCGGACGGGGCCAGGTGGGGGGCCATACGCATCACGTCTCTCGGGTTTTGGGAGCGCTCCCACACCCACGATAAGCGCTTGTCTTCACTTTTGTGAATGCATCGTGGAGAAGTTTCCTCAAGGGATGCGAGCGACGGCGCCGTAGTTGCCCGACGAGCCGGGCTCCTCCTGGCAGGCCTGGTCGTCGTCGCCGGGGCGCCACTCCGGCACCCAGACCAGCCCCGGCGGCACCAGGTCGAGCCCCTCCAGGAGGGCCGCGACCTCGTCCCGCGACCGGATCGCCAGGTGCGGCAGGGTCATCGCGAGCAGGTCGCGGATGGCCGGCAGCAGCTCGGGCGGGATGCCGTCGAACGTGGTGTGCAGCAGGCCGAGGAAGCTGCCCGCAGGCGCGGTGTGCCGCAGCCGCTTGATGACGTAGTGGGCGTACTCGTCGTCGTGCAGGCTGTAGGTCGACAGCAGCAGCGCGGCCACGGGCCGGTCCCAGTCGATGAACGTCCTGACCACGTGGTCCCTGAGCACCTCGTCGATCTCGCGGACGTCGCCCTCCACCACGCGCACCAGGTCGGTGAACGGCTCGATGGTGGCCTGCGCCATGGTGACCACCATCGGGTTGTTCTCGACGTACAGCACGCGCCGGGCCACGCCGCAGGCCGCGCGGGCCGCGTCGTGCAGGGCGTTGCCGGCGGCGGGGCCGCTGGGAATGCCGCTGCCCACGATCAGGTATTGATCCACGCCTTCCGCGGACAAATAGCGGATCATCCGGGTGAGGAATTCCAGCACCGCGCGGGCCGCCGTGGTCAGAGCGGGGGCAGCTTGATCGAAATGGCGAACCGTGTCCCTGTCGGCCAGGAAATGGTTCTTCCCGCCTGCCGCCGCGTCGAAGATGCGCGTGATCCTGGCCTGCGTCGTTTCGAGGTTGGCCAAGTTGCGGACGGCGCGCTGGTGCATGAGCGTTGCCCCTTTCCCTCGCCGCCACCGTCATTCCGGTAAGCGATCTTCGGACCTCACTCGATGACTCGAACCATATGTTCCAACAATTCCAGTCAATGACAACACGCTAGACCGGTTGTCTTGGATATGTTTGGCCGCTGCATCGTTGTGGCAAGGCACCTCTGCCGGGCGGGACATACCCGGCAGAGGGTGATGTGACTCCTGCGTCAGTCGGTACCGGTCTCGATCGCCGCCTGGTCGAGCAGCTGGTCGTCCTCCGGCACCTCGACGGTCTCGCCGCGCGAGGCGATCGCCTCGGCGCCGCCCTGCGGCATCGCGCCGATCAGGCCGGTCGCCGCGACCTGCGCGGTGCCCAGCAGCGTCTGGTGCCCGACCATGCCGAGCCCGGCGTACTGCTCCAGCTTGGCGCGCGAGTCGGCGATGTCGAGGTTGCGCATGGTGAGCTGGCCGATGCGGTCGAGCGGGCCGAACGCGGAGTCCTCGGTGCGCTCCATCGACAGCTTGTCGGGGTGGTAGCTGAACGCCGGGCCCGTCGTGTCGAGGACCGAGTAGTCCTCGCCGCGCCGCAGCCGCAGCGTCACCTCGCCGGTGACCGCCATGCCGACCCAGCGCTGCAGCGACTCGCGCAACATCAGCGACTGCGGGTCCAGCCAGCGGCCCTCGTAGAGCAGCCGGCCGAGCTTCCTGCCCTCGGTGTGGTAGCTCGCCAGGGTGTCCTCGTTGTGGATGGCGTTGACCAGCCGCTCGTAGGCGGCGTGCAGCAGCGCCATGCCGGGCGCCTCGTAGATGCCCCGGCTCTTGGCCTCGATGACGCGGTTCTCGATCTGGTCGGACATGCCGAGCCCGTGGCGGCCGCCGATGGCGTTGGCCTCCAGCACCAGATCGACGGCCGAGGCGAACTCCTTGCCGTTGATCGTCACCGGCCGGCCCCGCTCGAACCCGATCGTGACGTCCTCGGCCGGGATCTCGACCTCGGGGTCCCAGAACCGCACTCCCATGATCGGCTCGACGAGCTCGATGCCGGCGTCCAGGTGCTCGAGCCGCTTGGCCTCGTGGGTGGCGCCCCAGATGTTCGCGTCGGTGGAGTACGCCTTCTCCGTGCTGGCCCGGTAGGGCAGGTCGCGGGCGAGCAGCCACTCCGACATCTCCGTGCGCCCGCCGAGCTCGCTGACGAAGTCGGCGTCCAGCCACGGCTTGTAGATGCGCAGGGACGGGTTGGCGAGCAGGCCGTACCGGTAGAACCGCTCGATGTCGTTGCCCTTGAAGGTGGAGCCGTCTCCCCAGATCAGCACGCCGTCGTCGAGCATCGCGCGCACCAGCAGGGTGCCGGTGACGGCGCGGCCGAGCGGCGTGGTGTTGAAGTAGGTGCGGCCGCCGGAGCGGATGTGGAACGCCCCGCAGGCCAGCGCCGCCAGACCCTCCTCCACGAGGGCCTCCCGGCAGTCGACCAGGCGGGCGATCTCCGCGCCGTACGCCGTCGCGCGGCCCGGCACCGAGGCGATGTCGGGCTCGTCGTACTGGCCGATGTCGGCGGTGTAGGTGCAGGGCACCGCGCCCTTCTCGCGCATCCACGCGACCGCCACGGAGGTGTCGAGGCCGCCGGAGAAGGCGATCCCGACCCGTTCGCCTACAGGGAGAGAGGTGAGCATCTTGGACACGAGTAGAAGTATATACACATGAATGCATGACCATTCAATCCAGGCCCTCCACCGGCGCGTCGCCGATCATCGTCCGGGGGTGCGGGCAAAATTTAAATCAGTTGCTTGACTCGGGTGGTACCGGCTGGTTGGCTGACGAGGCGTCAGATCAGCTGTCAGCGAGCGCCGGCGAGGTGAGGGAATGACCGACACGTTGCCCGAGTTCCCGGGCGTCAGGGCGGAACGGTGCCCGTTCGACCCGCCGCCGCGCATCCAGGCCCTCCAGCAGGACGGGCCGCTGGCCAGGGTCCGGCTGTGGGACGGCAGCACGCCGTGGCTGGTCACCACGCACGCCGAGCAGAAGGCCCTGCTCGGCCACCCGCAGGTCAGCGCCGACGTCACGCGGCCCGGCTACCCGCTGTCCGCGCCCAGGATGGAGCGCAGCTCGCTGAGCTTCATCCTCATGGACGACCCCGAGCACCACCGGCAGCGCCGCATGGTGCAGGGCGCGTTCACGGTCAGGCGCGTGGAGGGCATGCGCCCGGCCGTGCAGCGCATCGTGGACGGGCTGATCGACGACCTGCTGGCCGGGCCGAAGCCCGCCGACCTGGTGGAGGCGTTCGCCCTGCCGGTGCCCTCGCTGGTGATCTGCGAGCTGCTCGGCGTCCCGTACGCCGACCACGACTTCTTCCAGGACAACAGCAAGACCATCATCAAGCGGGACGTGACGGCCGAGGAGCGGGCCGCCGCCGGCGGCCGGCTGTTCGAGTACCTGGACGCGCTCGTCGGCGACAAGCTCGACCACCCGGGAGACGACCTGCTGTCGCAGGTGGCCGGGCGGGTCCGGGCGGGCGAGCTGGCCCGCGCCGAGGCGGCCCAGATGGGCGTGCTGCTGCTCATCGCCGGCCACGAGACCACCGCGAACATGATCGCGCTCGGCACCCTCGCCCTGCTCCAGCACCCCGAGCAGCTCGCCCTGCTGCAGGGCGGCGACGACCCCAAGGTGGTCGCGGGAGCGGTCGAGGAGCTGCTGCGCTACCTCAACATCACCCACAGCGGGCGCCGCCGCGTGGCGCTGACCGACATCGAGATCGCCGGCCAGGTCATCCGCGCGGGCGAAGGACTCATCCTGGCCAACGACATCGCCAACCGCGACCCCGGCGTCTTCCCCCGCCCCGACGAGCTGGACCTCACGCGCGACGCCCGCCGCCACGTGGCGTTCGGCTTCGGCGTGCACCAGCGCCTCGGCCAGCCGCTGGCCCGGCTGGAGCTGCAGGTCGTGTACGGCACCCTCTACCGGCGCATCCCCACCCTGGCCCTGGCGACGGAGCTGGACCGGGTCCCGTTCAAGCACGACGGCCAGGTGTACGGCGTCTACGAGCTGCCCGTCACCTGGTGACCTCCGCACGCGAGCGCCGCTAAGGTGCTCACGTGCGGCAGAGCGGCGGGCCGCGGCTGGTCGAGCGCGTGCGCGGGCTGGCCGCCGGGGGAGAGCGGGTGCTGATCGGCATCGCGGGCTGCCCGGGCGCGGGCAAGTCGACGCTGGCGGGCCGGCTGGCCACGGAGCTCACCGCCGCGGGCCTGCCCGCCGTCTGGGTGCCGATGGACGGCTTCCACCTGGCCGACGTCGCCCTCGAACGCCTCGGCCGGCTCCGCCGCAAGGGCGCCATCGACACCTTCGACGGGCACGGCTACCTCGCCCTGCTGCGCCGGCTCCGCCACGAGACCGGCACCATCGTGTACGCGCCGTCCTTCGACCGCGACCTGGAGCAGCCGATCGCCGGCGCCATCGCGGTGCCGCCGGAGGCCCGGGTCGTCGTCAGCGAGGGCAACTACCTGCTCTCCGGCGAGGAGCCGTGGCCGGAGGTGCGGGCCGCCATGACCGAGGTCTGGTACGCCGACCTCGACGACCGCGTCCGCCTGGAACGCCTCACCAAGCGGCACGTGCGCTTCGGCAAGACCCCCGAGCAGGCGGTCCGGTGGGTCGCCGAGGTGGACGAGCCCAACGCCGCAGCCATCCGCGCCACCCGCGCCTCCGCCGACCTCCACGTCGACATCGACGCCCTGGCCCTGTCGCCCTGAGCCTGTCAGTGGTGGTGCCCGATCGGCGACAGCACGTACTGGTACAGCTCGTACCCCACGAACGCGACCACCGGCAGGCCGACCGCGATCAGCAGGCGGCGCGGCAGCGGCGCCCGGGCGACGGGCGGCACGATGTCCTTGACGGGGACGACCGGCACCTGGGCCAGCGGCACCGGGTCGGGCGCCGCCGTCAGCTCGGGGTGCCGCGCCAGGTAGCCGGCGGGGAACGACGTGAGGTGGAAGGCGCCGCACGCCGGGCAGCTCGTCCCCGACCAGGGCGGCTGCACGGGCATGCCGGAGGTGAGCCAGATCTCCGCCTCGTTGCCGTGCTCGTCGGTGAGGTGGCGGACGACGTAGTCCTCCTCCCAGACGTAGAGGCACCGCAGGCACTCGAAGGGCCATGACTCGCGGGATTCGAACCCGTCGTGCACAGGGAATCACCCCCTGGCCGGGTATGGATGTCTTCCCTTCGAGTGTCCGCCCCTGCCCGTACCGCCATGCAAGAGGGCAGTTGTGACACTCGCCGCCACAAACGGCTCGCTCGGTGTGAGGTTTAACCGGCGAGATTCGACTCGAAAACGCTTTGCCGCCGCCAGTCGCCGCTTCCTACGCTGTTTCGTATTTACGGAGTAGCGAAGGAGATCGCTATGAACGACGAAAGGATCGACGCGTTGGAGCGCCGGCTCGCGCTGCTGGAGAGCCGGGTCCAGGACGGCGAGGCCCCCAGGAGCGCCCCGGCGCCCTCCCTGATGGGAGTCCTGCACGGCTACCGCACCGATGCCGAGGAGCACTTCCACCCCGGCACGGTCGGCTATGTCGGCGCCGCCTACCTGAACGAGGACAACGTCTACCTCTGGGCGAGGGAGCACAAGCTCGCCGAGCTGCTGGAGTCCGACTGGAGCCCGGCCATCGGGGTCCTGGAAGCCCTCGCCAGCGTGCCGCGGCTGGCGTTGCTGGGCCTGCTCATCCGCAAGGGGCGGTGCACCAGCGCCGACCTCCTGGAGGCCCTCACGCCGTCGCAGGGGGAGCCGACCAGCGGCCAGCTCTATCACCACCTGCGCGAGCTGCAGGCCGCCGGGCTGATCGTGCAGCGCAAGCGGGGCGAGTACGAGCTCGCGGGCGTGGCCGTGATCCCCGTGCTCACCATCCTGGCCACGTCGCTGAACCTCGCCACCGACCCCCCGGTGGGGCCGCCGATCGAGGTTCCGCAACCGCAGTGACGAGCGGACGGCGGCCGGAGCGCTCCTGCCGGCGGCCTTCCGGCTCCCTCGCCCGTCAGAGCGGCCCGCGGTGCCAGGGGCCGCGGATCGCGTAGGTGCGGCCCGGCGGGTCCAGCGAGACCGCGTCACCGAAGTTGTTGACGAACAGGACCGAACCGTCCGGGCTGAAGCACGCCCCCGCGAACTCGCAGTCGTCGGCCACGTTGACCGCGAACTCGAACGGCTGCCCCCTGCGCGGATCCAGCCCGATCAGCCGGTTCACGTTGACCAGGCCGGGAGCCAGCGGGTGCGGGTCCGCGTCGGCCGAGCCCGCGTCGTCCTCGCAGAGCACGATGCCGCCCCTGGGGGTGAACGTCAGGTTGTCGGGCGAGTCGAGCTCCCTGCGGCCGGGCGACTCGTACACCAGCACCAGGGTGCCGCCGTCGCGGCGGCCGGGGACGTACTGCCAGACCTGGCCGTAACCCTCCAGGTAGCCGTCCGCGTTCGGCGGGTCGCCGTTCTTGGCGTCGCCGCCGCTGGTGGAGTTGAAGAAGACGCTGCCGTCGCCGTACCAGCAGCCTTCGAGGCGGTTGAACTTCGCGCCGCCCTTGGCCAGGCCCTGCAAGGTGCAGGGGGTGGCGCCGTTCTCCAGGTCCGGGTCGGGGTCGTCGATGCGCACCCACTCCACGGGCAGCCGGGCGCCCATCGTCTGGCCCTCGCGGCAGTCGTAGCCGTCCACGCCCCTGATCTTGAGCATCTCCAGTACGCCGCCGGCCGCCAGGTCGCGCGGGTCCCTGGGGCGGAAGCGGTAGAAGCCGTCGGCCCTGCCCGACTCGTCCTCGGTCTCGTAGACGTACCCGGTGCGCGGGTCCACCGCGACGGCCTCGTGCGAGAAGCGGCCCATCGCCGTCAGCGGCTGAGAGGGCGCGGGCGTGCCGGGCCGGGGGCCGCTGAGCGGCACCTCGAAGACGTAGCCGTGCTTGCGCTGCCAGCCCTGGGCCGGGCCGGCGGTGGTCTCCTCGCAGGTCAGCCAGCCGCGCTCGTGCAGCATGCGGCCGCCCGCGCAGTTGACGATCGTGCCGTTCAGGCTGACGAAGTCGCGCAGCACCTCGCCGCTGCGCAGGTCCACCTCCAGCGTGGTGGTGCCGCCCACGCCCAGCTCGTCGTAGCGGCGCGAGCCCTCGACGTGCACGCGGCCGACGGGGGAGCCGGGGGTGGTGCGTACCTCGTGGTTGCGGATGAGGCGGACGGTGTGGCGGCGGGTCCCGGCGAAGGCGGCCATGCCGTCGAGGGCGATGGGGGTGGCGACGCCGTCGGTCATGGGGGTGCCGCTCTTGCCCAGCACGACGTACGAGAAGCCCGCGGGCAGCGCGAGGAACTCCTCGCCGGTGTTCCTGGCGGGCACGCGGCGCAGCGGGCCGTAGCCGGTCTCGCCCGGGTCGCCGGCCGGGCGGCCCGCGCCCGCCCAGGAGGCGTGGGCGGTGAGGGTCTCGATGGCGATGCCGCTGGCCAGCACCCCGCCGGTGGTGGCCAGGCCGCGGCCGAGGAAGGAACGACGGTCGAGTTCGGTCATGGTGCTCCCCTCGGGACAAGGGTGAAGCTTCAGATGAACGAATGCTGTCGTAAGAGTAAACGGAAGATTGCGCGCCGAGAGGGCCCAGTTGTCCCGTGGGGCGGAGTCAGGAGTGCGGCCTGGCCAGCGGCACGAGCACCATGAGCAGGGAGATGGCCCCGGCGGCGAGCGCGGCCGCGATCGACACGAACATCGGCGGCAGGAAGAAGGCCGCCACGGCGCAGCAGCCGCCCACCGCCATCATCAGGTGCCCGCCGAACCGCTGAGCCCGCTCCGCTCCCGGGACGAACCGCAGCGGGTGGATCCGCGGCAGGGCATGCCCGAGACCCGCGATCAGGAGCCCGAAGGCGACGGCCACGGTCACCTCCAACGGGAAGTCGTGACCGGCGGTCCTGAGCAGCATGCCGCCGTGGAGGACCAGGAGGAACGGCGGCAGGAGCGCGAGGAGCACGTTCGTCGACCGGGCCTGCGCGGCCGGGGAGCCGATGAGCGCCGGCGGCACCAGGCCGCGCAGGCGCTCGGCGACCAGGCCACTGCCCGCCATGAGCGCGACGAGCACGACCAGGGCCACCGGAGCCGCCGTCGCCAGGACCGTCCTCGTCACCCTGACCTCGGCCGTCCCCGGCCTGGCCTGGCGGGTCGTCACCAGCTCCGGCAGGGAGTCGTACACGGCCCGGGAGATCACGACCATGGCGATCAGGCTGAGCACGGACACCACCGCGCCCGCCCACGGCACGCCGCCCCGTCGCCGCTCCGTCACCCGCATGCCTGCCCCCTCTCCCCACCGGCCTGCTGCGATCGTAGGATCGTGCGGCCGGCGCGGGCATCCGGCGCGGGACACGTACCCGTCATGTCCCGCCATGACGGGCGGCACATGACCATCGGCACGCTGCTCCGCCGGGATGGAGGTGGTTATGCTCCGGAACATGCGGCAGCCGCGATCGATCCGGGACCTGGACGACTGGGTGCGGTTCACCGACGACCGCCCGCCCCTCGTGTTCAGCGTCTTCTTCTGGGGCGACGTCCTCCTGCTCGCGCTCAACTTCGTCAGCGCGCTCTCCTCGCTCGGCGCCGTGACGGAGCGGTGGCCGCTGCTGGAGACGATCTTCTACGCGGGAGGCGCCGCCCTGCCGCCGCTGGTCGTCCTGTGGCCGCTGCTGTCCTGGCGGCGCGGCACGTCCGCGTGGCGCAAGGCGGTGACCGTGGCGTTCCTGGCCCTGTCTCTGGTGGTCGCCTCAAGCGGGGGGCTCGCGGGCCTGCTGGTGGTGGGCATCGCGGTGGGGAACGCGCTGGTCGTGCTCGGGCCGCGGGGCGCGATCGCCTTCTCCGGCGTCGCCGGCCTGCTCAGCTTCGGGATCAGCGTGATCAACCCGGACCAGAGCCTGCTCGGGGCGGTCGTCAACGGCCTGCTCATCGCGATCCTGTGCCTGGTGCTGCTCGTCCTCGTGACCGCGCTCTTCGCCTTCAGCACGCGAGCGGAGGAGACCCGCCGCCTGCTCGCCGACCTCGAACAGGCCCACGCCGAACTGGCCGGATACGCGGCCCGCTCCCGCGAGCTGGCCATCGCCGAGGAACGCGCGCGCATCGCCCGCGACATGCACGACTCCGTCGGCCACTACCTGACCGTCATCAACGTGGGCCTGCAGAACGCCCAGCGCTACCGCACCGCCCGCCCCGAGGCCGCCTGGGACGAGGTCAGCCAGGCCCAGGCGCTCACCCTGGAGGCGCTGACCGACACCCGCCGCTGGGTGCGCGCGCTCAAACCCCTGCGCATGGACGGCCGCACGGGACCCGACGCCCTGCGGGCCCTGGCCGAGTCGTTCGGCTCGGCCGGCACCGGCGTCGCCTTCACGCTCAACGGCACCTGGCCCGACGTGGACGAGAGCCGCGAGCTGGTCTGCTACCGGATCGTCCAGGAAGGGCTCACCAACGCCCTGCGCCACTCGGGCGCGCGGCACGTCGAGGTCGCCCTCGACTGCACGGACGAACGGGTCGAGGTGACCGTCTCCGACGACGGCACCGGCGCCGAGCCGGGGGCGACGGCGAACGGCTTCGGCCTGCGCGGCCTGCGCGAGCGCCTGCGGGGGGTGGGCGGCGAGCTGGACGTGACCGCCGGCTCCGGCGGCGGCTTCACCCTGCGCGCGACGGTGCCGGTGTGATGCGGGCGGGTGAGGGCGGGGGTACGGGCGGTATGAGCGGAGGCGCGGGCGGAATGAGCGGGGGCGCGGGCGGTATGAGCGGGGGCGCGAGCGGAGGCGCGGGGCCGATCCGGGTCATGCTGGTGGACGACCAGATCCTCATGCGGGAGGGCCTGCGCAAGCTGCTGGAGATCGAGCCCGGCATCGAGATCGCCACCACCGCCGGCGGCGGCGAGGAGGCGCTGGCGTGGCTGGCGGGCGCCATGGACGGCGAGCGGCCGCAGGTCGCGCTCGTGGACGCCCGCATGCCCGGCATGGACGGCGTGGAGCTGGTGGCCCGGATGTGCGAGCGGTTCCCCGCGGTCGCGCCGGTCATCCTGACCACGTTCGACGACGACGACTACATCTTCGGCGGGCTGCGCGCCGGGGCGAAGGGCTACCTGCTGAAGGACACCCCGCCGGACGAGCTGGTGGCCGCGATCCGGCGGGCGGCGCGCGGGGAGACCGTCCTGGGCGGCGCGGCCAGCGAGCGGCTCGTCGGCCTGCTGCGCGCCGCGCCCGCCCCGGCGGCCAGGACGCCGCAGGAGCCGCCCGGCGGGCTGTCGGACCGCGAGTACGAGATCGCGCTGCTCATCGGCGCCGGGGCGGCCAACCGCGAGATCGCGCGCCGCCTGCACATCACGGAGGGCACGGCCAAGAACCACATCTCCAGCTGCCTGCGCAAGCTCGGCCTGCGCGACCGCACCCAGCTCGCGGTCTGGGTGTCCAGGCACGTACCCCCGGACGGCACCCGCTAGAGAACCCGCCGTCCAGGCGCGTCCCCTGGACGGCGCCCGCTAGGGGAGTGAGATGTGCAGGGCCTCGCCCACCCGGTGGTACCCCGTGCGGGCGTACACGCGGGCCGCCGCGTCGTCGGCCGGGGTGAGGAACGGCGTGGTGACCCCGGCCCCGGCCGCCTCCCGGGTGAGCAGCGCGGTGATCGCCCCCGCGATGCCCCGCCGCCGGTACGCCGCCGACACCGCGATGCCCGCCACCTCGGCGACCCCCTCGTGCGGCCGGCCGAGCTGCCCGCCGCCCACCACCTGCCCGTCCAGGACGGCGGCGGCCACCAAGCCTCCGCCGTCGAGAACGCGCCGCAGCCGCGCCACGTCGTGCTCGCTGGCCTCCGGCGCGCCGAACGCCTCGTTCATCACCCGGGCCACCGCCCACAGCGCCGCATCGTCGGCCACGAGCCGCACCCGCACGTCCGGGGACACCGGCACGTCCACCACCGCCCCCGGCGCGCACACCAGCAGCGGATAACGCCCCTCGGCCACGAATCCGGCGGCCAGCAGGGCGGCCTCCACCCCGGGCGAGGTCTGCGGCACGTACTCCAGCCTCGGCGTCCTGGACCGCTCCTTGAACGCCGCCACCAGCGCCGCGACCTCGTCCGCCGTGGGCGAGGCGCCGTCGTCGGGCACCGCGTAGTTGAACGGGCCCGCGTCGTCGTGCTCGTCGAACCGGATCAGGAACGGCCCGGCCCGCCGCGCGCCGGGCCCGGCCGCCGACCTGAGGTAGGCGTGCACCTCCGCGCTCACGGGGCCGCTCCCGGCGTGGTGGCCCGGCGCGGGGCGGTGAACTGGTCGAGTACGGCGATCCGGCCGTCGGTGATCGTGAAGCTCATGACGGAACGAGAATAACCGCCCACCACACCGACGAGCCCAACGGCACCGCCGCCGGCCGGGACCGACCCAACGGCACCGCCACCGGGGGACCGACCCAACGGCAGCGCCACCGGCCGGGCCCGGGACGCCCTGCACGCACCCGGCAGCCCGCCTTGCACCCGGCACGGAAACCCCGTCGCGCCGCCCGTCCCGCGATGCCTATCGTGGCCGTATGGCTGACGCGATCTTCGAGCATCCCCGGCTGGCCGCCGTCTACGACCCGCTGGACCCCGACAGGAGCGACCTCGACGCCTACGCCGCCATCGCCGAGGAACTCGGCGCGCGCAGCGTGCTGGACGTCGGCTGCGGCACCGGCACGTTCGCGCTGCTGCTGGCCGGACGCGGCCTCGACGTGACAGGCGTGGACCCGGCGGAGGCGTCGCTCGACGTGGCAAGGGCCAAGCCGGGCAGCGAGCGCGTGCGGTGGATCCACGGCTACGCGACGGACGTCCCGCCGCTGGCGGCCGACCTCGCCACGATCACGGGCAACGCGGCCCAGGCGATCGTCGAGCCGGACGACTGGCAGGCCACGCTGGCCGCCGTGCACGCGGCGCTGCGCCCCGGCGGGCACCTGGTGTTCGAGACCCGCGACCCGGCCAGGAAGGCCTGGCTCGGCTGGAACAGGGAGCAGACCCACCAGTCCGTCGACATCCCGGGCGTGGGCACGGTGGAGCAGTGGCATGACGTGCTCGACGTCAGCGGGCCGCTGGTGACCTTCCGGTCGACCCTGGTCTTCGCCTCCGACGGAGAGGTGCTGACCTCGCACTCCACGCTGCGCTTCCGCGAGCGCGCGGAGGTCGAGGCGGACCTGGCCGCCTGCGGGTACGTGGTGCGCGAGGTCAGGGACGCGCCCGACCGGCCGGGCAAGGAGTTCGTGTTCCTCGCCGCGCGGCCGTGAGGAATCGGCCGTAAGAATATCGGCAGGATTTGGTAAGCGGTTCCGGCCAGGCTTTACTCATCGGCAACGAGGAACGAGACCTGAGGAGCACATGATGAGGAAGCTTGTCGAATCCACCTTCGTCACGCTGGACGGCGTCATCGGCGACCCGCACATCTGGGGCCCGGCCTACTGGGACGAGGAGCACAACGCCTACTCCGCGAAGCTGCTGTTCGGCGCCGACGCGCTGCTGCTGGGCCGCGAGACGTACGAGGGCTTCGCCGAGGCGTGGGGCTCCCGCTCCGGCGACGAGTACACCGACCGGATCAACAGCCTGCCCAAGTACGTCGCCTCCACCACGCTCAAGGAGGCCACGGCGTGGAACGGCAACCTGATCGAGGGCGACGTGGCCACCGCCGTCGCCGAGCTCAAGCAGCAGCCGGGGCAGAGCATCCTCAAGTACGGCAGCGGCAAGCTCGACCGCACGCTCATCGCGAACAAGCTGATCGACGAGCTGCACCTGTGGGTGTTCCCCGTCGTCGCGGGCGGCGGCGACCGGCTGCTCGACGGCCTCGACCTGACCCACTTCGAGCTGCTGGAGACGACCCGCTTCAAGTCGGGCATCATCGTCCTCACCTACGGGCCCAAGGCGTAGGGTTCCGCTCCGGGGCCGCCGTGTACTAGCATCCGCTGCACCGGCGGCACTCTCCCGCCGCACCTCCAGAGCGGGTCCCCACGCGGCCCGCCGTACGCGGAGGCAAAGGGGACAGCTCGCGCCTCGGGAGCCCGCACTCGACCGGCCGGCGATCCCTTTCGCGGCCGCCACGGGCCGCGGGCGTGGGCCGGGCCGGTGGCGATGGCCGCGGGAAGAGCCGTACATGACCAGCAAGAAGCAGCTCAAGGCGCGCATCAGGGCGCGCATGGCCAAGACCGGCGAGAGCTACACCACCGCGCGGCGGCACCTCATCGGCCGGCCGGAGCGGGCCGCGGACGGCGGCTGGCGCTTCACCGGCGGGCGGAACCCGTCCAGCGCCGCCATCGCCGCGGTGCTCGCCAACCAGGGGCTGGACGTGAGCGAGCCGCTGGTGTTCCTGGCGGGCGGCGGGATCGGCGCCGGGTACATCCTGTGGGAGTTCCAGCACGACGGCTCCCGCGTCGTGGTGCTCGGGTTCCGCAACCAGTGGCAGTACCACGACCGGTGGATGGCCAAGACGCTCGGCAGGCTGGGGGTGCCGTACGACGAGCACCGCACGTCCGGGACGCGGGCGGCGAGCGACCGGCTGGCCGCCGAGCTGGACGCGGGGCGGCCGTGCGTGGTCCTGCCCGACCGCTACCACGTGGGCTACTGGCACCTGCCCGCCTCGCTGGACGGGCGCGGCGGCCATCCGGTGGTCGCCTACCGGCGCGACGGGGACGCGGTGGTCGTGGACGACCGCGGCCGGGCGCCGATCAGCGTTCCCCGGGAGCGGTTCGACGCCGCGCGGGCCAGGGTGGGCTCGTACCGCAACGTGCTGCACGTGCTCGGCGAGTCCAAGCCGGACGAGGCGACGCTGGCCGCCGCGGCCCTCGACGGGCTGCGTGACTGCGCGGCGCACCTCTCGGCCGCCTCCGACTCGTTCTCGCTGCCGGCCTGGCGCAAGTGGGCGCGGCTGCTGACCGACACGCGCAACGCCAAGGCGTGGCCGAAGGTGTTCGCCGACGGGCGCGGGCTGGCGGACGCCCTCCTGTCGATCTGGGAGGGCGCCGAGCCGGTCGGCATGGACGGCGGGAACCTGCGCGACCTGTTCGCCGACGCGCTCGACGAGGCCGCCGCCCTCCTCGACCGGCCCGCGCTGGCGGAGCTGGCCGGCCGGTTCAGGGAGATCCACGGCCTGTGGCACGACCTGGCCGAGGCGGCGCTGCCCGCCGACGTGCCGGAGCTGGGCAGGATCCGTGAGCTGACCGCCGCCGTCAAGGAGAGCGTCATGGCGGACGGCAGCGCCGGCGACCACGAGGCCGCCCTGGCGGCTCAGGAGCTGTGGGCGGCCAGAGCCGCCGCGAACGAGGCCGTGACCGCCGACCGGGGCCCGCTCTTCGCCGGGCTCGGCATCCGGATCTCCGCCGTGTACGAGGCCGAACGCGACGCGATCGCCCGGCTGTCCGCACTCGTCACCTGACGACCGTTCCAGGATCCTCGAAGCCGAACCGCCGCCGCGCGGGCTCGCCCCCAGGGCGCCGTGGACGTCACCGCGGCTCCCGGGGGAGCCGTGACAGCGTCCGCGTGCCCGCACCGGGCCCCGGCCAGGAAGGCGGGCGGCGGGCAGATCGCCGCGGTGGTACGAGGCGCGGGCTTGCGACACGGAACACGCCCCTGCATGCATGCACTGCACACATGACCTGTGGCGGGGCCGTTCTAGTCGAACAGGTCGGTGTCGGAGCGGACGATCTGGTCGTACAGCGGCTGGAAGTTGATCCAGCCGACCAGGTCGTTGCCGATCTGCCCGTGGGTGAGCTTGGCCTGCTCGTGCTCGATGAGCACCGTCGGGCCCGCCGCCTTGGCCAGCAGCTGGGCCTGGCAGGAGCGCTCCATCGTGATGAACCACCAGGCGGCGGCATCGACGGAGTCGCCCACGGTCAGCAGGCCGTGGTTGCGCAGGATGACGGCCTTGTGCGAGCCCAGCGCCCGGGCGATGCGGCGGCCCTCCTCGGTCTCCAGGACCACGCCGGTGTAGTCGTCGAACAGGCCGTGGTCCTCGTAGAAGGCGCAGGCGTCCTGGGTCAGCGGCTCCAGCGGGACGCCGAGCGAGGACAGGGCCTTGCCGTACACCGAGTGGGAGTGGGCGGCGGCGACCGCGTCCGGGCGGGCCTGGTGGATCATCGAGTGGATGGCGAAGGCCGCCTGGTTGACGTGGTACCTGCCGTGCACGACCTGGCCCTCGTGGTTGACCAGGATGAGGTCGCTGACCTTGATGTGCTTGAAGCTCATGCCGAACGGGTTGACCCAGAAGTGGTCGGGGTGCTCGGGGTCGCGGGCGGTGATGTGCCCGGCCACGCCCTCCTCGAAGCCGAACCTGCCGAACAGCCGCAGCGCGGCGACCAGGCGCTCCTGGCGGTGCCGCCGCTCCTGCTCGACGTCGTCGAACGTCGGCGGCAGGCGGAATTGCAGCTGGTCGGTGGGGATGGGGTCAAGGTTCATGTCATCTCCGGCTTCGGTGGGCCCGCCGTGCGTGCGCACAACTGGGGGATGGCTCCATCTTGATCCAGAGTCGGGCCTGACACTCGTACGGGGCAACGGCCACCGAACCAGAATCTCGTTCGCCTGCTTGTGCGCTGGCACGATGTCGTGCGTGAACGGATCGGAGAGCACCCCCGGATCGTGGCCGGTGTCAAGTACACTTGACATCGCGACGGCCGCCTCCTACTGTGTCAAGTGAACTTGACTTCTCGCCGCAGGGAGGGCAACCCGTGCAGGCACACAACACGACCGGGGACTATCGGGACTCGATCAAGGCATCCATTCGGCTCGTACTCTGGACACTCGCCTGGGCGGCGACCTTGGCCCTGGCCAAATTCGGCCCCGGAGCCCTGTGGGACTCGCGGCAACCGGTGGCGAGCGGGGCCGCGGTCGCCGCCAATCTGGTCGTCGGCATCGGATGGATCGTCGCCTTCACGCGCTTTCTCCGGGGAATCGATGAGTTGCAGCGGAAGATCGTGCAGGATGCGCTGGCGATCACCCTCGGAGTGGGGTTCGTCGGCGGGTTCGCCTACGTCGTCGCGGACGCCGCCGGCCTCGTCGCCTTCGACGTCGACATCGCGGTCTTCTCCGCGCTCCTGGGAGTCGCCTACATGATCGCCTTCGTCGTCGGCAAGATCAGATACCGATGAAGAACCGCATCACGGAGCTTCGGGCCGAACGCGCCTGGACGCAGGCCGACCTGGCTCAGCGCGTCAGCGTGTCAAGGCAGACGATCAACGCGATCGAAACAGGGAAGTTCGACCCGAGCCTTCCCGTCGCCTTCCGTCTCGCCAGGGTGTTCAGCCTGAAGATCGAAGAGATCTTTCTCGACGATCAATGAAGCGCCTCGGGCATCGGGGCCCCGTTCGGCGGCGGCCGGGGCCGGCCCGACCCGCGCTAGGGTGGGAGGCTCCGGGAAGGGGAGCGACATGCGCACGAGGCAGCCCGCGGGGCCGCTCGCCGCGCCGTCCGCAGGGTTGCCCGCCCGGCTGCCCGCGGTGCTGCTCCTCCTCCTGTCGTGGTTCCTGCCCGCCACCGCGCACGCGCAGGCCGCCCAGCAGGCGACCGCCGTCCACGCCGCGGTCTGGCGGGCCGAGCAGCAACACTCCGGGGTGCGGCAGCTCCCGCACCCGGCTCCGGAGCTGCGTGCCTGGCCGGGCCAGGGCGGCACGACGGGCGCGGCCGCCGCGCTCGCGGCCGACCTTCCCGGCGCACGCCCGGTCTGGGCCACCGTCGTCCCCGAGCCGCCCCTCGACGTCCCGGCGGCACGCCGCCCGCTGGCGTCGGCGGCGCGGGCCCCTCCCTCCACAGGGCTCTGAAGACCCCTTTTCCTGACTTTTCAAGCCTGTGGAGGCTTCCATGTTCCGTGCGCCGTTCTGGCGTGCGGTGACGGCGTGTGCCGTCATCGCGATCTCGTTAATGGCCGCCCTCGCCGCCGCCCCCCGCCTGGGCCTGGACCTGCGCGGCGGCACCCAGCTCGTCTTCGAGACGAAGAACTCCCCCACCGTCCAGGCCGACGCCGCCGCCACCGACCGCGCGCTCAACGTGCTGCGCCAGCGGGCCGACGCGCTCGGCGTCGTCGATCCCACCCTGGTCCGCTCCGGCGAGCGGCGGATCATCGTCGAGCTGCCGGGCGTGCTCGACCCGCGCCAGGCCGCCGAGGTCATCGGCCGCACCGCGCAGCTCGCGTTCCACCCCGTGCTCGGCGCCGCCGAGCCCGGCGACAAGGAGGCGGTACGCGACGAGAACGGCGGCCTGCTCAAGCTCGGCCCCGCCGCCATCACCGGCGACGGGGTACGCGACGCCGCCGAGCAGAGCGACCCCCAGCGCGGCCCCGGCTGGTGGGTGAGCCTCGACTTCCGCGAGGAGGCCCCCTGGCGCAAGCTCACGGGCGACGCGGCCTGCCGGCCCCAGGACGACCCCCGGCGCCGCATCGCCATCGTGCTCGACAAGGAGATCATCTCCTCGCCGCCGCTCGACGCCTCCATCCCGTGCGGCGCCGGCATCCCCGGCGGCAGCGCCCAGATCACCGGCTCCTTCACCCACGAGGAGGCGCGCGACCTGGCCGTGCTGATCAAGGGCGGCGCGCTGCCGGTCCCGCTCGACCTGGTCGAGCAGCGTACGGTCGGCCCGACGCTCGGCACCGCGGCCATCGACGCCAGCGCCAAGGCGGCGATCGCCGGGCTCGTCCTGACCGCCGTGTTCATCGTGGCCGTCTACCGGCTGGCCGGGCTGCTGTCCGTGGTGGCCCTGCTCTGCTACGGCCTGATCTCGTACGCGGCGCTGGTGGCGATGGGCGCGACGTTCACGCTGCCGGGGCTGGCCGGGTTCGTGCTGGCCATCGGCATGGCCATCGACGCGAACGTGCTGGTCTTCGAACGGGCCAGGGAGGAGTACCAGCAGGCTCCCCGCCGCGGCCTGCGGGGAGCGCTCGACCGGGGGTTCAAGAACGCCTGGAGCGCGATCGCCGACTCCAACGTCACCACCCTGATCGCCGCCGGGCTGCTGTTCTGGCTGGCGTCGGGCCCCGTCAAGGGGTTCGGCGTGACGCTGGCCGTCGGCGTGCTGGCCTCGCTCGTCTCGGCCATGCTGATCACCCGCGTGCTCACCCAGGCCGTCATCGGCCGCGTCGGGCCGCGCCTGTCCGGGCTCGGCTCCGCCGGCTCCGTCAGGACCTGGCTGACCCGCAGGAACCCGCAGCTCATGCGGCGCGCGAAGCTCTGGCTGGGCCTCGCGGGCGCGCTGGCGGCGGTGGCCGTCGCCGGGCTCGTGGCGCGCGGGCTGAACTTCGGCGTCGAGTTCACCGGCGGCCGGCTCGTCGAGTTCGCCACGTCCAGGCCGATCTCGGCCGACGCGGCGGGGGAGGCGGTCGCGCGGGCCGGGTTCCCGGCGGCGGTGGTGCAGGCGGGCGACGACGGCGTGTCCGTACGCGCCGCGCGGCTCGGCCTCGACGAGGTCGCCCGCATCGAGCAGGCGCTCGAGGCCCAGGCGGGCGAGGTGACCAAGCGCAGCGAGGAGTTCATCGGCCCCAGCCTGGGCAAGGAGCTGCGCCGCAACGCGCTCGTCGCGCTCGGAGTGGCCGTGGCCCTGCAGCTCACCTACCTGGCCGTCAGGTTCAGGTGGACGTTCGGCGCCGCGGCCGTGCTGGCCCTGCTGGTGGACGTGGCCGTGGTGGCGGGCCTGTTCGCCTGGCTGGGCAAGCCGATCGACGGCGTGTTCCTGGCCGCGATGCTGACCGTCGTCGGGTACTCGGTCAACGACAAGGTGGTGGTGTTCGACCGCGTCAGGGAGCTGTGGGCGGCCCGCCGCCGCGAACCGCTGTCGGCGGCGGTGAACGGCGCGATCCTGCAGACCATGCCGCGGACCGTGAACACCGGCCTCGGCGCGCTGTTCATCCTGCTCGCGCTCATGGCCTTCGGCGGCGACTCGCTGCGGGACTTCGCGATCGCGCTGGTGACCGGGATCGTGGCGGGCACGCTGTCGTCCGCGTTCGTGGCCGGGCCCACGGCGATCATGCTGGGCCGCTTCGACCGCCGCCCGGCCCCCGAGCCCGCCAAGCCCCGCCCCGCCCGGGAACCGCGGGGCTCGGGAGCGGTGGTCTGACGGCACCCCGGCCTCCCGGGACCCGTTCCAGGGAGGCCGGGCACGCTCCGCTCGGCCCGGGGACGCCCCCTCGGGAGGCCGGGCGCCTGCGCCCCGGCCGGAGGTGCCGATCCGGTCGGGCGATCTTTCGGATCCCGGGCTTTCCCGATCCGAGGGCTTCCGTGATCCGGCGCGGGGAACAGGTTCGGCATGGAGGTGCTGAGCAGTCGCGTGCTGTTGCGTCCCCGCGACCCCACGCGCAGCCGCCGTTTCTACGCGGAGACGCTCGGCCTGGCCGTCTACCGCGAGTTCGGCCCGCCGGACCACCCGGGCGTGGTCTTCTTCCTGGGCCAGGGGCTCCTGGAGCTGTCCGGGTCCGCGCAGGCCCCGGCCGGGCCGGGGATCCAGCTCTGGCTGCAGGTGCGCGACGTGGCGCGGGAGCAGGAGCGGCTGCGCGAGGCGGGCGTCGCCGTGCTGCGGGAGGCCCGCCAGGAGCCGTGGGGGCTGATCGAGGCGTGGATCGCCGACCCCGACGGCCACCATATCGTCCTGGTCCAGGTCCCGGCCGACCACCCCCTGCGCCGCGATCCCCGCTGACCGGAGCCCGCCCATGAGCGCATACCGCATCCTCGCCGTGGACGACGACTGGGCGATCCTGCGCGCCCTCTGGCGCGGCCTGCGCATGGAGGGCTTCGCCGTGGACATCGTCGACTCCGGGCCGCTCGCGCTCGACCGCGTCGACAAGTCCCCACCGGACGCGATCGTGCTGGACGTCTCCATGCCCGGCATGTCCGGCGTCGAGGTCTGCACCCGGCTGCGCGCGACGGGCACCCGGATGCCCGTACTGATGCTGTCGGAGCGGGACGAGGTGGACGACCGCGCGGCCGGGCTCGCGGCGGGCGCGGACGACTGCGTGCTCAAACCGTTCGACCTGTACGAGCTGGCCCTGCGCCTGCGCGCCCTCCTGCGCCACACCGCCCCCGCCTCCCGCACCACGGTCAGGGCCGGCCCCCTGCTCCTCGACCCGGCCGCCCGCCGGGTCACCCTCGACGGCCGCGAGATCGAGCTGACGCGGCGCGAGTTCGACCTGCTGGAGGTGCTGGCCCGCAACGCCGGCATCCCCATGTCCCGCGCCCTGCTCCTGGAGCGCGTCTGGGGGTACGACTTCGAGGTCGGCGACAGCCCGCTGAACACCCTCGCCGCCCACCTGCGCCGCAAGCTGGAGTCGGGCGGCGCCCCGCGCATGCTGCACACCGTACGCGGGTCGGGCTTCATGCTGCGCGAGCCCTAGCTGTTCGAGCGGGACGTCAGCCCGCAGGGCCTTCCTCGCCCGGCAGCGATTCGAGGTCGTCCTCCAGCAGGTCGAGGTCCGGCGGCACCAGCGTCGTCGACTCCACCAGCCCGCGCAGCAGGTTGTGCAGCAGGTTGTCCGACGGGCCGCCCGCCGCCTTGTCGTGCGTCAGCGGGTACGGGAATCCGCCCGCGTCCAGGCGGCGGCGCACGGTCTCGATCCGGTTCTCGATCCTGCGCTCCCGCCAGTCGCCGCCGGGGCGCAGGTAGGCGAGCTGCTCGGCCGCCTGCCGGTACGAGAGGGGGCGGGGGCCCTCCTCGTACAGCAGGTAACGCTGGCCCAGCACCACCAGCAGCAGCCGCTCGTCGTCGTCCAGCGGCCACCTCCGGGGCGGCAGCGTCGCCGCCCGGCGGCGCGGGGCCCGCTCCTCGTCGTGACCCGTGACGTACAGCTCCACCAGGTGCTCGCGGAAGCCGGAGCCGCGCACGAACACCGGCGTGTAGCCGGGCGCCAGCGGGAACGCCTTGGTCGCCGCGTGCATCAGGCGGCCCCGGGGGAGGCGCAGGAGCTGCTGGCCGGTGTTCCGCAGCCACCAGCGCTGCTTGCTGAAGGTCAGCTCGCCGTGGCGGCGGCTCACCCACAGGTCGTCCTCCCCGACGCACAGATCCACGTCGGGCCGCTCCCCCCGGCCGAACCGCACGGTCAGGCCCGGCCTGGGCGGCATCTCGACGCCGCCGTTGACGCTGCGGGCGTGCAGCGTGCCCGGCGGGGCGGGCGCGACCCCTCGGGCGAGGCTGTCAGGGACGTCCATCGCACTCCTCCCTCTCCTGGCTGCCCGGAGCCCGGGGCTCCGGCGCTTCCCACCCCAGCGTGCCCGGCCCCCTCCGGGACCCTTCCCGGACGCGACGCGCTCGTCTCGCTCCAGGCTCCTTGCGGGCTCGCTCCGCGTCCGGAGCCCTGCGGGCGCGCTGGGTGCCCGCCCGCCCCCGTACGGCTTCATGCGCGTGGCAGGCGGGCGGTCGCCGCGCCGGCCAGGTGGGTGGCCATCCGGCACAGCCGCTCCGTCGGGCGGGACCCGCCGACCAGGAGGAGCAGGGTCTCGGCGGCGGTCTGGCCGCGTACGTCGGCGTAGGTCCGGTAGACGACCTGTACCAGGCAGGTCTCCTCACCCTCGGCCGCCGGGCGGATGTAGGCGGGCAGCCCGTTGAGCCGCGTGGAGGTGCCGCCCGCCGCGTCCGGCGGGCGGCCCCGGTCGAACGTCAGGTCGAGCCAGATGTCGCTGGTGGTGCTCTCCCACTCGCAGTCCCAGCCGCCGTAGCCGCGATCCGGGTCGGCGGCGTCGATCCCGGGGACGATCTCCAGGGCCCGCGCGTGGAGGAGTGTGCAGGCGTCCTGCCGGGCCAGGGACCCGGTGGGGAAGCCGGGGGAGCGGCGGGCGAGCGGGCCCTGGTTGAGCGTGCGCACGGCGTCGTCCGTGGCCGCGTCGGCGATGTCGCACAGCGCGGCCTCGCCGTCGTCGTCGCGCTTGGCCGTGACCGTGATCGTCATGTCGGTGACGCCGTCCAGCACCAGCGTGCGGTTGCACGCGTGGCTCTCGCCCGGGTCCGCGACGACCGTGACGAGGCCCGTGGTCCTGGCCGCTTGCGCCTGCTCCGGCGGCGGGTCGAGGTTGAGGTCCACCCTGACGTCCACGACCGTGTCGGACGGGGGAGTGACGAGGACGTCGCAGCGGTCGAAGTTGCCGTAGTCGGGGTCCAGCTCGGTACGGCCGAACCGGCCGAGGGTGGCGGGGCGCAGCAGCGCGCAGGGGTCGGCGGTGCGCCGGTCGCCGATCACGTCGCGGGCGGGCGGCGAGGTCAGGCCGCCGCTCTCGGTTCCCGTGCCCGCCGGTTGCGAGCTCAGGCCGCCGCTCCAGGCCCACAGCGCGATGGCGAGCACGGCCGCCAGCACGGCCGCCAGCACGGCTGCCAGCACGGCCGCCAGCACGGCCGGGAGCGCACCCGCCGCGAACCTTCCTCGCGCCGGTAACCCGCCGGGCTCCGGCTCGTCGCCGGGGGCCTGGGCGAGCGCGGGTACGGCGCCCGCCGGGTCCGCGACCTCCTCCAGCCGCCGCCGCGCCTCGGCCGCGTCCGGCCGCTCCCCGGGATCGCGCCGCATCATCGCCGCCAGGACGTCGGCCAGCGGCCCCACGTCGACGTCCATCGTCACGACCCCCCGGGCCGCCTCCCGCGCGGAGATGAACGCCTCCACGGGATCCACCGGGCGCTCGCCTGCGTGCCGGGGCCCGCGCTCCGAATCGCGTTCCTCCGAACGCCAGAGGTCGCGCTCCGGGTCGCCCTCGTCCGCCCGCTGTGGGGCGTGCTCCGCTTCGCTTCCGTCTGAGCGGCGGGGCTCGCGCTTCGGATGGCTCCCGTCTGAGCGTCCGGGTTCGTGCTCTGATCCCCGCCGATCCGAGTGCCCAGCCGCGCGCTCGTCGGCGCGGCGGGGTCTGCGCGAGCCCCGGCGGGGTGGGTCGCCGGTCACCAGCGCGTACACCGTGGCCGCGAGCGAGAACACGTCCGACTCGGGTTGCGGCTGCCCGCGCACCACCTCCGGCGCCGCGTAGTCGGGCGTGTAGCTGACCGCGCTGTTCGGGGTGACGGTCTCGGCCCCGCCCACCCGGTACGCCGCCCCGAAGTCGGCCAGCTTGGCCGTCCCGTCGCCGGTGACGACCACGTTCCCGGGCTTGATGTCGCAGTGCACGATGCCCTCGGCGTGCAGGGCCGCCAGGGCGTCGGCGATCTGGGCCCCGATCCGCGCCGCCACCCCCGGCGCCAGCCCCGGCCGCCCCTCCAGGCTCCCGCCGGGCACGTGCTCCATCACCAGCCACGAGGCCGTCCGGCCCCGCACCGCGTGGTAGAGGGTGACGACGTGCGGGTGGCTGAACCTGGCCAGGGCCCGCGCCTCGGCCAGCGGCCGGTCGGAGCCCGCAGCTCCGTCCACGGAAAGCCGTTTGAGTACGACGTCCCGGCCCAGCTCCAGGTCGCGGGCGAGCCAGACCTCGCCGGCCGGCCCCCGGGAGAGGCCGCGTACCAGCCGGTACCGGCCGTCCACGGTCGTACCCGGGCGTACTCCCTCTGGCCGGGGAGACCGTTGCAGGAAGCGCACGTCCAGAATCTATCGAGTGAGATCGCGAACACGCAGCGTTTCACCGGGACCGGTCCCGGTGCGAACGCCACATACTGGGCGCGTCGAGAACCAAAGGAGGATCATGCCCCCCACGATCAGGTTCGCCGCCCTGGCGGCGGCGGCGTCCGTCGCCCTCGTCCCGCTCGCCGCCCCCACGGCGTCCGCCGCCGCCAAGCCCAACCTGCGGGCCTGCTACGACGGCACGTGCAAGCTCACCCTCACCAAGGGCGTCTCGTTCCGGGTCAGCTCCCGCTTCGGCCTGTCCAGGCTGGCCATCACCTTCAACTCCACCACCGTCCGGGTGAAGGGCACCGGGCCGGGCGTGATGTCGCAGGCGTTCCTCGGCGAGGGCTCGACGGGGTCGGTCAACCACATCGGCGTGCGCGTGGTCTCGCTGTCGTCAGGAAAGGCGGTGCTGCGACTCACCGCCCGGCGCTGATCGCGGCCCCGGGATCGGCCGGCCGCGAGGTCACGGCCGGCCGATCCCGGAGCGGGTCACGACTCGCCGCTCCAGGAACGGGTCACGGCTCGGTGAACGTGTCGCGCAGGAGCAGGACGGCGATGTCGTCCGTGCGCCGCTCGATCGTGGCCGGCTCGATGAGCGTCTCCGCCAGGTCGTGCAGGGGCTGGCCGGGCGCGGGAGCGAAGCGGCCGGCCAGGGCGGCGATGGCGTCGCCCAGGTCGAGCCCCGGCTCCTCGATGAGGCCGTCGGTGTAGAGGGTCAAGACCGCGCCGGGCTCCATGGGCAGGGTCGTGGTCGCGTACTCGGCCTCGGGGTCGATGCCGAGCAGCAGGCCGGGGGCGGTGTCGATGACCCGGGCCGGGGCGCCGGGCCGGCCCAGCACCGGCGGCAGGTGGCCGGCGCTGGACAGGCACGCGGTGTGCCTGCGCAGGTCGAAGCAGACGTACAGGCAACTGGTGAAGCGGTCGGGCGCCAGCTCGACCAGCAGCCGGTTGGTGTGCGCGAGCACGTCGCCGGCGCTGCCGCCGGCCGTGGCGTGGGCGCGGATGGCGGTGCGTACCTGGCCCATGAGCGCGGCGGCGGTCACGTCGTGCCCCTGCACGTCGCCGATGACGGCCGCGGCCATGGTGTCGCTGAGGCGGATCAGGTCGTAGAAGTCGCCGCCGATGTCCATGCCGGGGGTGGCGGGCACGTACCTGGCGGCCACGTCGAGGCCGGGGATCCGCGGCAGCTCATGGGGCAGCAGGCTCGACTGCAGGCACTGGGCGACCTGGTGCTTGACGTCGTAGAGCCGGGCGCGCTCGAAGGCCTGGGCGATCAGCCCGGTGAGCGCGGTGAGCGTGGCCCGCTCCTGGGTGCTGAACCGGTGCGGCCGGTCGTAGGCGAGGATGCACGTGCCGATCGGCCGGCCGGAGGTGACCAGCGGCAGGAACGCCCAGGCGCACATGTCGTCGGAGCGGATGGCGTCCGGGTAGGCGGCGCGCAACTGGTCCCAGTTGGAGAAGAACGCCGGCTTGCCCGGGTTGAACGGCCGGCCGGTGGGCGCGACGGGGATGACCGGCCGGCCGTCGAACTCGTCGATCGCCCGCCGGCTGTAGCCGCGAGAGGCGGCCACCCGCAGCCGCCCGCCCTTGGAGGTGAGGATGGCCAGCGCCTGCACGTTGTAGACGGGCATGACGTGGTCGGCGACCAGGTCGAGCACCTCCTGGGCGGTCACCGCCCTGGCCAGCGCGGTGGCGAGCAGCAGGACGTCGTGCACCGCGATGACCTGCAGCGTGGGGTCGCCGCCCGTGACGGGGTCGGGCGAGGAGCCGGGGGACACCGCGCCCGGGGTGATGCGCAGGGTGATGCCGGTCAGGCCGGGGAACAGGCAGAACGACAGCTGCCTGCCGGCGGGGCCGCGGGTGGCGAACCGGGTGGTCTGCCGGGCGATGATCGCGGCGCGGTAACGGTCCTCGTACGCGGGGTCGGCCAGCCACGGCAGCACCTCCCACAGGCGCCTGCCGAGCAGCGCGGACGGGGTAACCCCGAGCAGGTCGGCGGCCGGGGCGCTGACCAGCGTCGCGCGGCCCTCCACGTCGAGCATGCAGTAGCCCTCGGGCAGCCGGTTGAGGCACTCCAGGGCGACGAGGTCGGCGCGCGGGTCCGTCGGGCGCACGGGCCGCGGGCCGAGGAGCCGCGGCTGGGACCCGGCCTTGATCGGCCGTCCTCGCAGGCCCGCCTCCCGCACCAGCTCGCCGATCGTGGCGCAGGCCCTGTCGACGATGTCGCGCTGGCGGCGGCCGAGCTCCGACGACTGGCCGGCCGGCCACAGCAGCATGAACCCGCCCTGCACCTCACCCCCGGCGCAGATGGGCGACAGGACGGCGGCGAACGGATACGGCAGCGCCAGCGCCGCCGCGGGGAACTCGCGGGCCAGGTGCTCGCGCCCGCTGATCCAGATCAGCCGCAGCTCGTGGACCGCCACGGCGATCGGCACCGGGTCCCTCGTCCTGACCCTGGACCACGCCCTGGCGATCGGCGCGGGCAGGCCGACCTCGGAGGCCATCTGCAGGATCTGGCCGGTGTCGTCCAGCAGGTAGGCGGCGCCGATGTGCGCGCCGCAGCTGACGACGGCCTCGATCAGCAGCTCGTCCAGGCGGGACGAACCGTTCGCCGCGCCAGGAGCCGGGACGTCCTCCTCCCGCACCGCCTCAGCTAGCCCTGCTCACGTACCGTGAGTGCGCTATCCGCACGAAATCACCCATACGGGCAGGTTACACGTGAATGTGTAGTGGTTTGGTTACGTTCCGCCCATATTCGTGATCAGGTGGTGAAGAGGTAGTTGCGCCACCGCCTGCTCACCGTGTCCGTGCGGCTCCACCGTCCGCCGCTCCAGACGCGCATCCGGTAGCCGCGCCCGGTCAGCGACGCCGCCACCTCGGCGGCCGTCCCGCCGTACTTGCCCAGGTGCCGCTCCTCGATCTCCAGCAGCAGGGCAGGGCGGTGCTGCTCGATGGTCCACGCCGCCCCCTCCAGCACGACCGGCTCGAACCCCTCGACGTCCACCTTCATGAAGTCCACCCGGGAGAGCTCCCGCAGCTCGCACACCCGGTCCACGGTGTGCACGGCCACCTCCAGCGTCCTGCCGGCGGCGAGCCGGAAGGGGGTCTTGAGCCCCTCGTCGAGGTGGGCCCAGCCGTGGATGGGCAGGCCGAAGCGGTACGGCAGCCGCAGCCGGGTCCACCCGGTGGACGCGCCCATCGCCGCGTTGGTGACCCGCACGTTGCGCGCCCCCGAGGCCCGCACCCCCATCTCCAGCAGCCGGTACGGCACCGGCAGCGGCTCGAAGCTGTGCACCTGCCCCGCCGGGCCCGCCAGCCTGGCCAGCGGATAGGTGTACATCCCGTACGCGGCCCCGATGTCGAAGCAGACCGCGCCCGGCCGGACGAACCCGGCCAGCCCCAGCAACTCCGGCTCGCTCAGCGAGACCCGCGCCCCTGCCCGCAGCAGCCCTGCCGCGGCACCCAATCTGATCATGCGCCGAGACTAGGAACGGGAAGGGGCGGGCCGGATCCCCCTCAGGAGCGCAGCCGCCGGCCTCGCCGTGCCTCCGCGGGGGGAGCGCCCGGCACCACGAGGCCACTCTCGTAGGCGAGCACCACCGCCTGCGCCCGGTCCCGCAGCCCCAGCTTGGTGAAGATGCGGCCCACGTGCGACTTCACCGTCTCCGCCGCGATGGTCAGCTCCGCCGCGATCTCCGCGTTGGCCAGCCCGGACGCCACCAGCCTGAGCACCTCCCGCTCCCGGGCGGTCAGCGCGTTCAGCCGCAGCGCCTCCCGCTCGTCGATGGGCCGCCTGGCCGCGAACTCCTCGATGAGCCTGCGCGTGACCGAAGGGGCGAGCAGCGCCTCGCCGCCGGCGACGACGCGGACGGCGGTGATCAGGTCTTCCGGGGGCGCGTCCTTCAGCAGGAAGCCGCTGGCCCCGCCGCGCAGGGCCGCGTAGACGTAGTCGTCGATGTCGAACGTGGTCAGGATCAGCACCTTCGTCTCCCGGCCCGCGTCCGTGATGCGCCGGGTGGCCTCCAGGCCGTCGAGGTTCGGCATGCGGACGTCCATGAGCACGACGTCGGGCCGCAGGTCGCGGGCCGCCGCCACCGCCTCCAGGCCGTCCGCGGCCTGCCCGACCACCCGCACGTCCGGCTGCGCGGCCAGCAGCGAGGCGAACCCGGCCCTGATCATCGCCTGGTCGTCGGCGACGAGCACCGTGATCATCAAGCGTCTCCTCCCGGCGGCGCCGCCACCGACTCCCACGGCAGCTCCGCGCGCACGGCGAAGCCGCCCCCTTCCGTCGCTCCCGCGGTGAAGCCGCCGCCCAGCGCCGCCACCCGCTCCCGCATGCCGATCAGCCCGAGCCCGGAGCCGTCCGCCGCCGTGCCTGGCCGCGCGGGCGGCTCGTTCTCGACGATCACGGTCAGGCCGCCGGCGCCGTCGCCGACGGTGACGGTGGTCCTGGCGCCGGGCGCGTGCCGTACGACGTTGCTCAGCGCCTCCTGCACGATCCGGTACGCCGTCAGCGACGCCACCGGCGACGGCGACGGCACCGGGTCGCCGATCGCGGTCTCGACGGGCACACCGGCCCGCCGTACCGACTCCACGAGCCTGCCGAGGTCGGCCAGGCTCGGCTGCGGCTCGGTGCGGGCCGCCTCGCCGGAGCCGCGCAGCGCGCCGAGCAGGTGCCGCATGTCGCGCAGCGACTCGCGGGCGGCGGCGTTGATGGCCGCGAACTCCCGCGCGGCCGCCTCGCCCACCCCGCCCTCGATCCGGTACGGCGCGCTGGCCGCCTGCACCGCGATCACCGACATGTGGTGGGCCACCACGTCGTGCAGCTCCCTGGCGATGCGCGAGCGCTCCTCCAGCAGCCGCCGCCGCCCCAGCTCCTCGGCCACCCGCAGGGTGCTCAGCCGCATGGCCCGCCTGGCGTGCCCCAGGACGACGGCGACCAGGAGGGCCAGCACCCAGCTCAGCATGCCCATGGCCAGCCGCTGGCCGTCCACGCCGAGCAGCGCCGCCACGGCGCCCACCGCCGCCGTGGTCACGGCGAACGCGCCCGCGGTCACCCACAGGGGCGACGACAGCGCCACCACGTACATCACCGCGAACTGCGCCAGCAGCTGGTGGATCAGCCACGGCTGGACCATCAGGGGGCTCCCCAGCACGATCCCCATGCCGCCGAGCAGCACCTGCACCACCACCATCGCGGCCCAGCCGGCCATCGGCCGGTACCACGCCAGCAACACCGGCCCGGCGAGCAGGACGGCGGCCACCACGGCCAGCGCGCCGAAGTCCGGGCCCGTCACCAGCATCAGCGCGTCCACGACGAGGACCGCGCCGGCCGCCGCGACGAACGTCCCGCGCCGCGCGACCGGCCGCCCGGTGCCCGGCGAGTCAGGCACCCGGATGCCGCGTAACCGGCCCAGAACCCCCATGAACCTCAGCCTATGGGCTGGGCGCGCGCTCGCCGGCCCGGTGGTCGGGCAGGCCCAGCGCGCGGCCGAGCATCAGGTGCATGTGGTCGCGGAAGCGCCGCAGCTGGTGCTCGTCCTCGCTGCCGCGCCGGTAGCCGCTGCCGTTCAGCACCCCGCTGAGCACGAAGCCGTGGATGCACCAGACCAGCGTGTACGTGGTGTGCAGCGGGTCCGCGCCCGCCGCCTCGGCCAGCGTGTCGACGCCCTCCACGATGTACTGCGTCAGCGGCTGGGCGTTCTCCGCCTCCAGGTCGATGATGTCGCTGGCGTCGGACAGCCAGCGGTGCATCCACAGCGCGGGCAGCTCGGGATGGGCCACGCAGAAGTCGATGTAGCCGTCGATGAAGTCGTGCAGCGCCGGCGCCCAGCGCTCGGGCGGGGCCGCCATCAGCGCGTCGACATGCGGCGTGACGGCCTCCGCGAACAGGTTGCGAACCTGCTCCATGACCGCCAGGTAGAGCTCGCGCTTGCCGGTGAAGTGGGCGCCGAGCTCCTCCTGGCTCACCCCGGCCGCCTCGGCGACCTGCGCGACGGAGGAGCTGTCGTAGCCGAGCGCGGAGAACAGCCTGGTGGCGGTCCGCAGAATCAGCTCCCGCCCGTCGCCGTCTGCAGAGTCCATGGTGGCGACCCTAGGCGTGAAGGGCCGCCGTACCTATGACTTGATCGACAAGTGCCGGTAAAAACCGTGACCCGGGGAGAGGAGGCGGCGAAACGTTCGCTATCGTGCCGAAAGTTTCGCCTACCGAGTGGAGCCGCCCCTCATGTCCCTGTCGCCCCCGTTCAGCCCGCCGACCGGCCGCTGGGTCACCACGTGGACGGCGATGCCCCAGCTCACCGAGCCGGACAACATGCCGCCCCCGCCGTACGCCAAGGAGGGGCTGACCCTGGCGGACACCACGCTGCGGCAGACGCTGCGCGTGTCCCTGGGCGGGCGACGGGTGCGGCTGCGGCTGTCCAACACGTTCGGGGGCGCGCCGCTCCCGATCACCCGCGTGGCCGTGGCGCTGCCGCTGAACGGTTCGGCGGGGGTGAGCGGCATCCGGGCGGAGACGTCCCGGCCTGTCACGTTCTCCGGCCGTGCCTCCACCACCGTCCCGGCCGGGGCGCACGTCGTGTCCGATCCGGTGGAGCTCGACGTGCGCCCCGGCGCGGTGCTGACCGTGACCGTCCACCTCGACCGCGGCCTGGCCTCCTCCGCCCTCACCTCGCACCCCGGCTCCAGGACCACCTCCCACCTGGCCACCGGCGACCACGTGGACGCCGCCGACCTGCCCGCCGCCACCCCCGTCGACCACTGGTACCTGCTCAGCGGCGCCGAGGTCTGGTCCGAGCCGGGCGCGGCGACGCTCGTCCTGCTGGGCGACTCGCTGACCGACGGCCGCGGCTCCACCACCAACGGCAACGACCGCTGGCCCGACCTGCTCTTCGACCGGCTCCCGCCCGGCGTCGCCGTCGCCAACCAGGGCGCCGGGGGCAACCGGGTGCTGAACGACGGCCTCGGGCCCAGTGCCCTGGCCCGGCTGGACCGGGACGTCCTCGCCCAGAGCGCCGCCCGCTGGCTCGTCGTCTTCGAGGGCGTCAACGACCTCGGCACCGCGCCGGCCACCCGGGCGGCCCAGCGGGAGGTGGTGGCGGACCTGCTCGCCGCCTACGAGCAGATCGCCGTCCGCGCCCACGCTCGCGACCTGCTCGTGTACGGGGCCACGCTGACGCCGTTCGGGGGCAGCGACCCGTACGACGACCCCGAGGGGCACCGGGAGGAGGCCAGGCAGGCGGTCAACGCGTGGATCCGCGGCGGGGGGCCGTACGACGCGGTGATCGACTTCGATCGGGCGGTGCGCGATCCGGCCGAGCCCCGCCGGCTGGCGGCGGCGTACGACGAGGGCGACCACCTCCACCTGAGCCCGGCGGGTTACCGCGCGCTGGCCGAGGCCGTCCCGCTCACGCTGTTCCGCTGACGCTGTTCCGCTGAGCCGCGCCCGACGCGGCCGCGTCAGGTGAGCCGCGCCTCTCGCGGTCGCGTCAGGCGAGGACGCGGTCGAGCCCGTCCTCGAACCGTTCGTCGAACGTGCCCTCCGTGAGGTGGCCGGCGGCCTCGCTGAGGGCGGGATAGGAGCCGGCGGCCACGGCGGCGCGCAGCCGGGCCTCGTCCGCCTCCGCCATGCCCTGCTCCTCCTGCGTGAGGCCGAGCGTGAAGTACACCATCGCGGTCAGCGTCCAGGCCGCCTCCCGCGCGGACGCGCCGCCGGACATCAGGGCCGCGAGGACCGCGTCCGAGAAGCGCAGGGTGGCCGGCTCGGCGGCGTAGGTGCCCGCCACCAGCGCGGCGCCGTCGCGGTGCCGCAGCAGCGCGCCGCGATAGCGCCGCATCAGCTCCCTGGCCCGCTCCGGCGCGGCCTCCGGCAGGCCGTCCAGGGAGATCTCGCCGACGATCGCGTCGGCCATCAGCTCCAGCAGCCTGGACTTGGTCTTGACGTGCCAGAGCACGGTGTTCATCCGCACGTCGAGCAGGCTCGCCACGGCCCGCGTGGAGACGGCCTCCAGCCCCTGGCCGTCCAGCAGTCGCAGGGCCGCCGCCACGACGGTGCCGGGGTCCAGGCGGTCGGCCCGGGGTTGCCTTTTGGTCACTGACCTAGTTTACTCGGGCTCCGTAATTGGTCAGCGACCAAGAAGGTGGTGTGATGGACCCCGTCATCGTCGTCGGCGCCGGGCCGACGGGACTGTGGCTGGCCGCCGAGCTGCGGCTGCACGACGTGCCGGTGATCGTGCTGGAGACCCGCGAGGAGCGGGACCCGCACTCCAAGGCGGTCACCGTCCACCCCAGGACGCTCGAGGTGCTGGCCATGCGCGGGGTGGCGGGCCGCTTCCTCGCGGCGGGCATGCCGATCCCGACCGGGCACTTCGGCTCGTTGCCCCGCCGCCTGGACTTCGGCGTGCTGGAGACGGCGTACCCGTTCACGCTGTTCCTGCCGCAGGCCGACACGGAGAGGCTGCTGGAGGAGCACGCCAGGGAGCTGGGCGCGACCGTGCTGCGCGGCCACCGCGTCACCGGGCTGGAGGAGCACGCGGACGCGGTGTCCGTGCTCGTGGCCGGGCCGGACGGGCCGTACCGGCTGCGTGCCTGCTACGTCGCCGGCTGCGACGGCACCCGCAGCACGGTCAGGCAGGCGGCCGGAATCGGCTTCCCCGGGACCGATCCCACCGTCTGGGGCTGGCTGGGCGACGTCGTCCTGGACGACCCGCCCGCCGGGCCGCTCAGCGTGTCGGGCGGGGACGGCGGCGTCATGGTGGTGCCGCTGCCGGGCGGGGTGCACCGGTTCGTCGGCGTGACCGCCGACGACCTGCGTCCCGGCCGTCCCGGGGAGCTGACGATGGAGGAGCTGCGGGCCAAGGTCGCCCGCGTGCTCGGCACGGACTTCGGCATGCACGACCCGCGCTGGCTCTCCCGCTTCGGGAACGCCGCCCGGCAGGCGGAGCAGTACCGGCGGGGCCGGATCGTGCTCGCGGGGGACGCGGCGCACATGCACTTCCCCGCCGGCGGCGTCGGGCTGAACGTCGGCGTGCAGGACGCGGCCAACCTCGGCTGGAAGCTCGCGGCCACCGTACGCGGCGCCGCGCCTGACGGGTTGCTCGGCACCTACCACGCCGAGCGGCACCCCGTCGGCGCCGAGCTGCTGCGCCACACCAGGGCCCAGACCGCGCTGATGACGGCGATCTCCGATGACGGGCAGGCGTTGCGCTCGCTGCTCGGCTCGCTCCTCGACGAGGTGCCCGAGCTGTCGCGCACGCTGGCCGAGCGGCTGGCCGCGCTCGACGTGCGCTACGCCCCGGCCGGCCCCGCTCACTCGCTGGCCGGGACCCGCGCACCCGACCTCCCCCTCGCCGGCGGCGGCACGCTGTACGGGCTCATGCACGCCGGCCGGCACGTCCTGCTGGACCTGACCGCCGAGGACGCCTCGGGTGCGGAAGGCCCCGGGCTGCCGTACGCCGACCGGGACCCCGGGCTGCCGTACGCCGACCGGGACCCCGGGCTGCCGCACGCCGACCGGCACCGCGTCCGGCTCGCCGATCCGGCCGGCGCGTGGGCGGGGGTGCGGGCGGCGCTCGTACGCCCGGACGGCCACGTCGCCTGGGCGAGCGAGGAGTCCACCTCCCCGCCCGCCCAGACGTGGGCGTGACCTTGCCCGGGCAGGGCGGCGGGAGCGACTCCGGCTCAACCCCTGCGTTCCATCGCGTGGACCCGGGGCACTAGACGGACCAGGGGGTGGACCGATGCGGATCGAGGACTACGCGCTGATCGGCGACATGCAGACCGCCGCCCTCGTGGGCAGGAACGGCTCCATCGACTGGTTGTGCCTGCCCCGGTTCGACTCGGCGGCCTGCTTCGCGGCGCTGCTCGACGAGCCGGGCGCGGGCCGCTGGCTGCTGGCCCCCGCCGACGAGCGCGCCACGGCCGCGCGCCGCTACCGGGAGGACACGCTCGTCCTGGAGACCACGTGGGAGGCGGACGGCGGGTGCGTGCGGGTGCTCGACTTCATGCCGCCGCGCGTCGAGGCGCCCGACGTCGTCCGCATCGTCGAGGGCGTGCGCGGCCGCGTCGAGATGCGTACGGAGCTGGCGCTGCGCTTCGACTACGGCAGCATCGTGCCCTGGACCCACCAGGACGGCGGGGAGCTGGCGGCCGTGGCGGGCCCCGACTCGGCCTGGCTGGACGCGCCCGTGCCTCTCGACGAGAACGCGGGCACCACCACGGCGAGCTTCGCCGTCTCGGCCGGCGAGCGGCTGCCGTTCGTGCTGACCTGGCAGCAGTCGTGGCTGCCCCGCCCCGCCAGGGTGGACGCCTTCACCGCGCTGGACGACACCGTCCGTACGTGGACCGGCTGGCTGCGCGACTGCCCGTACCGGCCGGACACCAGGTACGGCGAGGCCGTGCGGCGCAGCCTGCTCACCCTCAAGGCGCTCACCTACGCCCCCACCGGCGGCCTGGTCGCCGCGCCCACCACGTCGCTGCCCGAGGAGATCGGCGGCACCCGCAACTGGGACTACCGCTACAGCTGGCTGCGCGACGCGTCGTTCACGCTGCGCGCCCTGCTGCGGGCCGGGTTCGAGGACGAGGCCAGGGCCTGGCGCGACTGGCTGCTGCGCGCGGTCGCGGGGGACCCGGCCGACCTGCAGATCATGTACACGCTCGACGGCACCCGCCGCATCCCCGAGTGGCGGGCGGAGTGGTTGCGCGGGTACGAGGGCTCCCGTCCCGTACGCATCGGCAACGCCGCGTACGCCCAGGTCCAGCTCGACGTCTACGGCGAGGTGCTGGACTGCCTCTACCAGGGCAGGCAGGCCGGCCTCCACCACGACGCCGCCGCGTGGGACCTGCAGTGCTCCCTCATGGACTACCTGGAGGGCCACTGGCGCGACCCCGACCACGGCCTGTGGGAGATCCGCGGCCCGCGCCGCCACTTCACCCACTCCAAGGTGCTCGCCTGGGTCGCCGCCGACCGCATGGTCCGCACCGCCGAGTCCGGCGACCACGCGGGCCCCGCCGGCCGGTGGAAGGCGCTGCGCGAGGAGATCCACCGCGAGGTGTGCGAGCAGGGCTACGACGCGGAGCGCAACACGTTCACCCAGTTCTACGGCTCGCGCGGGGTGGACGCGGCGCTGCTGCTCATCCCCAGGCTCGGGTTCCTGCCGCCGTCCGACCGGCGCGTGGCGGGCACCGTCGAGGCCGTGCGGCGCGAGCTGGGCAGGGACGGGCTGGTGCTGCGCCACCGCCACGACCTGGACAACCTCGACGAGCTCACCGGTGGCGAGGGCACGTTCCTGGCCTGCTCGTTCTGGCTGGCCGACGCGCTGGCGCTGCTCGGCAGGAGGGAGGAGGCGTGCGAGCTGTTCGACCGGCTGCTGGGCCTGCGCAACGACGTCGGGCTGCTGTCGGAGGAGTACGACACCGAGCGCGGCCGCCAGGTCGGCAACTTCCCCCAGGCCTACAGCCACCTGGCCGTCGTCAACACCGCCACGGCGCTGGCCTCTGATCCACCCCTGAACACCGAACGATAACGATTACCTGTGAAAGTCGTTCCCCGATATGCCCCTCTTCGCCAACGCATGGAACGCTACGAGCGGCATGCACAGAGTTGGGATCGGGTGAGAATCGGGTGGCGACGACTAGCGGGGGATCGTTCTGGCACAGGCTCGGCCGGGTGATGGGGGTCACCGCGACGGCCGTGATCATGGCCGGTTGCGGCACCATGGGCGGGGGGACACAGCAGGCACCGCCGGCGCCGCAGCAGTCCAGCGCCGCGCCTCAGACCCAGGCCGCGAGCCCGGCGGCGGCCCCGCCGAAGGTGGACGAGGGCTGGCCGCGCTGGGGCTTCACGCACACGGGCGTCAGCGCCAACAACGTCACCCGCGAGTTCGAGCAGGTCGTGGCCGGCCGGCTCGCCCGCACGCCGATGCTGCAGAACCAGCACATCATGGGCTTCGGCGCGCTGAACCCCGAGCCGTACCCGGGGCAGTACTTCTGGGAGGACCTCGACAGCCGGATGAACGTCATGCGGCAGTCCAAGGCCACCCCGGTGATCACGCTCTGCTGCGCGCCCGACTGGATGAAGGGCGGCCCCGAGGGCCCCACGGCGGACTCCGCCTGGGCCGAGCACCTGGAGGACGCGCCGTACCCCGAGTTCTTCGACGAGTTCGCCAAGCTGTCGGCGACGGTCGCCCAGCGGTACAAGGACGTCAAGTACTTCATGGTGTGGAACGAGTTCAAGGGCTTCTGGAAGGACCACTCCAAGCCCGCGGACTACAAGGGCTACACCGAGATGTACAACAAGGTCTACGACGCGGTGAAGGCGGTCCGGCCCGACGCCCAGATCGGCGGCCCGTACCTCGGCTTCGACAGCAACGCCGGCGGCGACACGGAGCTGCGCGGTGACTGGGGGGTCGTCAACCAGAACGTGCTCGACGCCTTCAACTACTGGTTCGAGAACAAGAAGGGCGCCGACTTCATCGTCGTGGACGGCGCCTCGGTCACCGACGCGCACGAGCTGCTGCCGGACGAGTTCGGCGCGGTGGCCAAGTTCGCCGACGTCACCAAGTGGCTGCGGGAGAAGACCGGCGACATGCCGATCTGGTGGTCGGAGTGGTACTACGAGCCCGAGGACGGCAGCACGAACTGGGCGGAGCCCAAGCGCCTGGCCGTGCAGGCCGCCTCCATGATCGCCTTCGCGTCCAGCGGCGCCGCCACCGCGCTCTACTGGAACCCGCAGGCCAAGGAGGGCGCCTGCCGGGGCTGCCTGTGGGATCCCAAGAGCGGGTCGGAGACGAAGACGGCGCAGCTCCTGGACAACTTCGTGAAGTGGTTCCCCGCCGGCGCGCCGATCGAGGACGTCTCCTCCTCCGAGCCCTCGGTGAAGGTGCTGGCCCAGCCGGAGCAGCTCCTGCTGGTCAACACCACCGACGGGAACGTCACCACGACCGTGGACGGCAAGGAGTACACGCTCAAGGCGTACGAGATCAAGTGGAGTGCCCGCTGACCGTCGCCTGATCGGAACCGCGCTCCTTCACACGATTTTTCGGGTGATCTTCCTAGGCTCGTCCCCGGAAGTCCGGCTTCGGGGGAAGGAAGCATGCGGTCATGCCCGACAGGTCCATCCGGCTCGTGGTGCCGATCGTCGTGATCAGCGGCGTGGCGGCCGCCGCGACAGGGGCCGAGCTCCTGTACGGCCGGCCGGCCACGCCCCCGGCGGCGGCCGCGCCGGCGCCCGGCGAGCCCGCCGCCGCTGAGGAGCGGGCGGCGCGGACGCTCGGTCTCGTCCGCGTCGACTACCGCCTGACCCGGCTGCCGCAGCACGCCAGCAACCAGCTCGCGGTCTGGATCGAGGACGAGGACGGCGGGTACGTCCGCACGCTCTTCGCCACCAGCTACACCGCCAACGGCGGCTACGTGCGGCGGCCGATGTCGCTGCCGCTGTGGCGCGAGAAGGCGAGCTGGGAGACCGCCACGGAGGCGGAGGTCCAGAGCGCGAGCCGGCCCGCGCAGGAGAGCGGCCCGCACTCCCTCTACTGGGACGGCACCGACAGGAACGGCCGTCCCGTGCCCGCCGGGACCTACGTCTACCGGGTCGAGGGCAACCTCCTGTGGGAGAACCGCGTGCTGTTCACCGGCACGATCACGCTGGGGGAGGCGGCCGACTCCTCGGTGGCCCGCGCCGAGTACCTGCCCGAGGCGGCCAGGGCGGAAGGCGAGATGGTCGCGGACGTGCGGGCCGCGTTCCTGCCCGGCGAGCCGCTGGACCCGTCGGCGGTGACGACCTACACCCGGGGCTCGTGATGCACCCGCCGGGCGGGCGGCCCTCACAGAGGGCGGGCGGGCGGCTCCTGCGCGGGGCGAGGCGGGATGGCCGACGGCGCTCGCGCGGGGCGCGGCCGTTGCGGCTGCGCAGGCTGGTGGCGGCGATCGTGCTCAGCGCGCTGCCGTTCGCCTACCCGCTCTTCCACCTCGACCTGGTCGGCGGCCCGCTGCCCGGCACGGCGGGCGTGGTCGGCCTGCTGGGCGCGCTCGCCATGTGGTGGCAGGTGCTGCTCGGCGCCCGCCAGGTGTCCGGATGGTTCAGCGCCGACCGGGGCAGGATCGTGACGGCCCACGCATGGCTGGGCGCGAGCGGTGCCTTCCTCGTCCTGCTCCACCCGCTCCTGGAGCTGATCGCCGACCGGCACGGCCCCGCCTACCTCGTGCTGCTCGACTTCACCTGGGTCGAGTCCACCTACACCTCGCTGGGCCGCCTGGCGCTGCTGATGTTCGTGCTGCTCTGGCTGAGCAGCACGCTGCTGCGCGCCGTCACCCGCCACCGGCTCTGGCAGCGCGTCCACTACCTGTCGTATCCCCTCGTCGGCCTGGTGTTCCTGCACGCGTACGGGATCGGCACGTTCCTGGCGGAGCTGCCGTGGCTGCGGGCGTACTGGCTGGCGCTGGCGGCGGCCTTCGCCGGGGTGGCCGGGTGGCGGCTGGCCGCCCCGCTGCGGGCCAGGCGGTACCGGCTGGCGGGCGCCGAGCGGGTCGCCGGCGGCGTGACCGTGTACAGCCTGCGGGGGAGCGGGGTCCGGCCGCTGCCCGGCCAGTTCTGCCACCTGCGCACCGCCGCCATGGAGCGCTCGCACCCCTTCAGCGTGGTGCGGGCGCGGGACGGCGAGCTGGTGTTCGCGGTGAAGGACGCGGGCCCGTTCACCGCCCGCCTGCGCGCCCTGCCCGTGGGGGCGACGGTGCTGGTGGACGGCCCGTACGGCACGTTCACCCGCGAGGCCCAGCTCGGCGGGCGGCCGCCGGTGCTGGTGGCGGGCGGGATCGGGGTCACCCCGTTCGTGGAGCTGGCCGTACGCCGCCAGGACGCCGTGCTCTTCCACGCCACCCGCCACCCGATGGACCTTCACCGGCACCTGGGTCCCCGCTACCGGCCCGCGCACCCCGGCGGCGAACGGCTCACCGCCGCCCGCATCACCCGCGACGCCCCCGGGGACGCCGCGTACTTCGTCTGCGGCGGCCCCGGCTTCGTCGCGGGCATGGTCGCTGAGCTGCGGGCGCATGGGGTGCCCGCGGACCGCCTGTTCAGCGAGCGCTTCGAGTGGTGAGGTCAGACGTAACCGGTCGAGCCGTCCGGCCGGATCGGCAGCACGCGCTCCCAGCGCACGTAGTCGTCGCTGCCCAGCACCGACTCGTCGATCTCCACTCCCCAGCCGGGCCGGTCTGGCCGTAGCTCCAGGTATCCGTCCACGGGCAGGTACGGGTCGGGGCACCAGGTGGTCTCGCACGGCTTGTACTCGACCAGCTTGAGCCCGTGGTGCGCGGCGGCGAAGTGCACGTTCACGGCCGTCGCCAGCGGCCCCATCGGGTTGTGCGGGGCCACGCTCGCGTAGTGCGTCTCGGCGATCGTGGCGATCCTGCGCATCTGCGCAAGCCCGCCGACCACGCACACGTCCGGCTGCACGATGTCGGCGCCGCCGGCCGTCAGCAGGGCCAGGAAGTCCTGCGGCAGGAACAGCGACTCGCCGGTGGCCAGCGGCACGTCGAGCCGCGAGCGCAGGTGCCCCCAGGCGGGGAGGTACTCGGGCCTGATCGGCTCCTCGAACCACAGCGGGTCGTACGGGGCCAGCGCGTTGCCGAGCTGGATCGCCTGGCGCGGCTCGAAGATGCGGGCGTGCGCCTCGAAGGCGAACTCCCACTCCACCGGGTGGATCGAGCGGATCTCGGCGAAGTACTCGGCCGCCTCCTTCACCACGTTGCCCCAGCGGCCCGCGTACAGGTCGCGGCGGTACGGGCTGAGCTTGAAGGCGGTGAAGCCGTACCGTTCGTTCAGCTCCTGGGTGAGGTCGCGGCAGGCGGGCGGGTCCGGCGCGGTGTAGACGCCGCAGTAGACGGGCACCCGGTCGCGTACGTTGCCGCCGAGCAGCATGTAGACCGGCAGCCCCGCCGCCTTGCCCGAGATGTCCCACAGCGCCTGGTCGATGGCCGCGATGGCGGCCAGCCCGATCGCGCCCGGCGGGAAGCGCGCCTCCTGCAGCAGCCGCCGCACGACGTACTCCACCCGCCGCGGGTCCACGCCCTCGATCTGCTGGAACATGTACTCCAGGACGGGGATCAGCGCGTGGTCGGGCCCGTGGTTGTACGCCTCGCCCCAGCCGGACACCCCCTCGTCGGTCTCCACCTTCACCAGCAGGCGCGGGCGGACGTCCACCCGCTGCATGTACGTCCGCAACGCGGTGATCTTCATGCTGCTCCCTCCTGCCAGGTGGCCAGGATCGCGGCCACCTCCTCCCGTACGGCGGCCGGCAGCGCCCGGCTCGGCGGGCGCACGTCGCGGCGGCAGAGCCCGAGCTGCGCCAGGGCCTCCTTGACCACCGCCACGTTGTCGGCCGAGGAGTCCGCGCCGCGCAGCTCCTCGAACCTCCTGATCAGCTCCCACACCCGCATCGCGGCGGCGAAGTCGCCGGCCCGCAGCGCGTCGCGCATGCGCAGCGTCAGCTCCGGCGCCGCGGTGACCAGCCCGGAGGTGAAGCCGCGGGCGCCGACCGCCCAGTACGCCGGCGTGTACGGCTCCGCCAGCCCGCACAACCACGCGAACCGCTCCAGCCCGGCATCCCGCGCCACCGACGCGAACCTCACCGGATCGGGCACCGCGTACTTCACGCCGACCACGTTCGGGCACGCCTCGCCCAGCCGCGCCACCTCCTCGCCGGTGATCCGCGGGCTGCGGACGTACGGCACCACGCCCAGCTCGGGCACGGCCTCGGCGATCTGCCGGTGGTAGTCCACCCAGCCCTCGGCCGCCACGTACGGGTGCACCGGCTGGTGCACCATCACCGCGCGGGCGCCGTGGTCGCGGGCGTGCCGGGCTGCCTCGGCGGCCGAGAGCGCGTCCAGCCCGACCCCGGCCAGCACGATCGCGCCGTCACCGGCCGCCGCGGCCGTGGACTCCAGCACGCGGCGCCGCTCGTCCGGCGTCAGCGCGTAGAACTCACCGGTGTTGCCGTTGGGCGTGATCACCTTCACGCCCGCGCCGACCAGCCGGCGGACCAGCTCGGCGTTCGCGCCGAGGTCGACGGCGCCGCCCGCGTCGAAGGGCGTCACGGTGACGGCCGCGACGTCGTTCAGCATCTCGATCAGGGACTGCACCTGCGCTCAACCTCTGCTCTCTGCGGGGATGTGCTCGTTCAGCGGCCGGACCTTCACCACGAAGCCGTAGATCAGCGTTCCCAGGATGGCCATCACCCCGGCGAACAGCATCGGGCCCGTGTACGAGTTGCCGCTCATCGTCAGGAAGAACCCGATGAGGATCGGGCTGATGATGTTGCCGATCTGCGAGCCGAAGTTCTGGAAGCCGGCGACCGAACCGACCACCGAGGGGGCGGGGGCGACCTCGGCGGGCAGGCTGAGGATGGCGGCGCCGGCGAAGGAGTGGGCGCAGTTGCTGATGGACAGCAGCACCAGCACGGCCACGTTCCCGTCCACGAACGTGGTCAGCGCGATCGTCGAGGCCAGCAGCATGCCGGTGATGATGGGCAGCTTGCGGGCGCGGGAGATGGGGACGCCGCGGCGTACCAGCCAGTCGGAGAACGCGCCGCCCGCGATCGTGGCGCCCACCGCGAGCAGCGACGGGATCGAGCCGAACACGCCCAGCTCCAGGATCGTGAAGCCGCGGTCCTCGACCAGGTAGCTCGGGTACCACGTGAGGAAGAACGCGCCGGTCGCCGAGCGGCAGATGTAGCCGAGCACCAGCCCCCAGACGGTGGGGTAGCGCAGCAGCTCCACCCAGCGCACCCGCGGCCCGGTCTCGGGCACGGCGGCGTCGCCGCCCTCGATGTAGTCGAGCTCGGCCTGGGAGATGCGCGGATGCTCCCGCGGCGAGCGATAGATCATCCACCAGCCGATGACCCACACCATGCCGGCCAGGCCGATCACCACGAACGCCGCGCGCCACCCGAAGGCGGCGATCAGCGCGGTGACGACCGGCACGGACAGGGCCACGCCGACCTGCTGCCCGGTGTCGAACAGGCTGGAGGCCAGTGCCCGCTCCCTGCGCGGGAACCAGGTGGCGACCACCTTGATGTTGGCCGGCTGCACGGGGGCCTCGCCGATGCCGAGGCCGAGCCGGGTCAGCAGCAGCGTGCCGACGCCGTGGGCCAGGGCCGTCGCGGCCGTCCACAACGACCACCACACGACGGCGATCGGGTAGATGAGGCGCGGGCCGAAGCGGTCGAGCAGCCACCCGGAGGGCAGCTGGAAGATCGCGTACGTCCAGAAGAACGAGCTGAGCAGGATCCCTTTCGTGGTCTGGTCGAAGCCCAGGTCGTCCTGCATGTAGGTGCTGGCGACGCTGAGGGCGGAGCGGTCGAGGTAGGCGATGGCCAGGCCGAGGCCCGACAGGGTGATGATCGTCCAGCGGAGCCGGGACCGGGCGCGTCGCGCCGTCGCGGGCACCGCCGGGGCGGGTGTTGCGGAGTTAGACTGCATTCGAGCTCCAGGCTGCAGGTCAGTGCAGTGGCCACGCCGGACCGCCGGCTCGCGAGCCCGCCGGTCGCCGCGCCAACGGCGTCCTGACGGGGATCCGTCCGGTCCGGGTGTGCGATGAACGGAGCCGTCTTCGCCGGTGTGGTCCGTGGCCGCGGGCCACACCGGACGGCTCGGGTTACGGGCCTCCTCGGGTCAGATTTCTTCAAGTCCTAATTCACGCGACTGTAACGCAAGAGAGCGGTCATATACGAGATGCGATGTACGATATCTTTCATCCCATGAGTGAGGTCATGGCGTCCCCCGTCTTCTCCGGCCGGCCCGGCTCGCTGTCGTCACGGGGCACGGCCGTCCTGGAGGCGATCAAGCACGCGATCCTGACCGGCGCGCTCCCGCCCGGCCGCCAGCTCGTCGAGACCGAGCTCGCCCAGCAGCTCGGCGTGTCCAAGACGCCCGTACGCGAGGCGCTCAAGACACTGGCGGGCGCGGGCCTGGTGACGATGAGCGAGTACAAGGGCGCCACCGTGCGCACGGTGGACGACGCGCTCATGGAGTGGGTCTACGACCTGCGCCTGCTGCTGGAGCCCGAGGCCGTCACCCGTACGGTCGAGCGCGGGGCCGACCTGACCGCGGCGGCCGAGGCCCTGCGCCGCGCCGACACCGCCGCCGACCGCGCCGACCGCAGCCTCGCCAACCGCGACTTCCACCGCGCCCTCTACGCGGGCTGCGGCAACCCGCTGCTCGTCAGCACCCTCGACTCGCTGCGCGACCAGACCGCGCTGATCTCCGCCGCGGCCTGGGAGCGCGTCCCGACCTGGGAGGCGGAGGCCGGCGAGCACCGCGAGATCCTGCGGGCCGCCGAGTCCGGCTCCGCCGCCGAGGCCGCGCGGCTGCTGCGCGCGCACGTGTGCGGGTTCGTCGAGCGGGTCAGGCGGAGCGGCGGCCTGTGATCCATCTCTCAGCCTGATCTTTGCCGGGAGCCGCGGCACCGCGCGTCCCTACGATGATCAACGATCATTCGGAGGGAGTCCCTTGTCTGGGCAAGAACGCGTTCGGGCCATCCTGGAGAGCCGCCTCGTGCAGCGGGCGGTCGTCCTGGTCATCGTCGTCAACGCGATCACCATCGGCTGCGAGACCAGCGCGTATCTGATGCAGCGGGCCGGCGGCCTGCTGCACGCCATCGACCGCGTCGCGCTGGCCGTCTTCACCGTGGAACTGGCCGCCCGCCTGTACGCCTACCGCAGGGCGTTCTTCAAGGACCCCTGGAACTGGTTCGACGCGATCATCGTCGCCGTCGCGCTCATCCCCGCCTCCGGCCCCACGTCCGTGCTGCGCGCCCTGCGCATCCTGCGGGCGCTGCGGCTGGTCTCGGCCGTGCCCAGCATGCGCCGCGTGGTCGGCGCGCTGCTGGCCGCCGTGCCCGGCATGGCCTCCATCATCGGGCTGCTGGTCCTGATGATCTACATCGCGGCGGTCATCGCCACCAAGCTCTTCGGCGACATCGTCCCCGAACGCTTCGACGAGCTGCCGCGCTCGCTGTTCACGCTGTTCCAGATCATGACCGGCGACGACTGGGGGAACGTCGCACAGGAGGTCATGGAGCAGAAGCCGTGGGCGTGGATCTTCTTCATCGTCTACATCCTCATGTCCACGTTCGTGGCGCTGAACCTGTTCATCGCGGTCGTCGTCAACGCCATGAACGAGGAGAGCGACACCCCGCCGGAGCTCGAGGCCGTCCAACAGGAGCTCGCCGCCGTGAACGCCAAACTGGACCAGCTCCTCATGCGTGAGCGCCAGGAGGAACTCCGCCCCGCGGCCGATCGTTGACGCGGGCGTCACACGTTTCGATCTTCGCTCGACAGGAGAACAAGAGCCGTGGTCTTCAAGAGGATGCTGGGTGCGTTCGGGGTCGGCGCGCCATCGGTGGACACCGTCCTGTCCACACCGCGTACCCGGCCGGGCGGCACGCTGGAGGGGGAGGTGCGGCTCAAGGGCGGCGACTTCGACGCCGAGATCGAGCACGTCACCCTCGGCCTCGTGGCGCGGGTCGAGATCGAGCACGGCGACGGCGAGAGCGGCGGGCTCAGCGAGTTCGGCAGCACGCGCGTCTCCGGCCCCTTCACCCTGCGCAAGGGCGAGGAGCGCACCATCGGCTTCCGCATCCCCGTCCCGTGGGAGGCCCCGATCAGCGAGATCGCCGGCCAGCCGCTCCGGGGCATGGCCGTCGGCGTGCGCACCGAGCTGGCCATCGCCAAGGCCGTCGACAAGGGCGACCTCGACATGGTGTCCGTGGAGCCGCTGCCCTCGCAGCTGCGGATCCTGGAGTCGTTCCTGCAGCTCGGCTTCGCCTTCAAGTCGGCCGACCTGGAGGCCGGGTACCTGCGCGGGGTGCGGCAGGAGCTGCCGTTCTACCAGGAGATCGAGTTTTACCCGACCGGTCAGTACGCGGGGCGGGTGGGCGAGGTGGAGGTCACCTTCGTCGCCGACCCGGCGGGGCTGGAGGTGGTGCTGGAGGCCGACAAGCGCACCGGCCGCTACTCCTCCGGCGACGCCATCGGCCGCTTCCAGGTCAGCCATGAGGACGCGCTGCGTACGGACTGGGCGGGGGAGCTGGGGCGGTGGCTCGACAGCCTCTCCCGGCACGGCTCCCCGTACGGCGGCCACCACCACGGTGACCACGGCCACTACGGGCACCACGACGAGCACCACGGGCATCACGGCGGAGCCGGGATGGGCATGGTCGTCGCCGCCGGCGCGGCCGGTGTGGTGGGCGGCCTCGTGGCCGGTGAAGTGGTCGAGGAGGTCGTGGAGGAGTTCTTCGAGGGCGACGAGGGCGGCGACTGGTAACACCCACCCCGACCCGGCACCCCGGCCACGGCCAGCCCGTGGCCGGGCACGCCCCCAGCGCCGTCCCACCCCTGCGCCGCACGCCGCTGCGTCGGCCCGCCCCTGCACGTCGGCACGCTCCCGCGCCCCGGTACGCCCCTGCGCCGCGCACTTGCGTCGGCACGCCCCTGCGCCACGCCCTTGCGCCGCACACACCGGCGCCAAGCCGCCTGCGGTGGGGCGCGCCGCTCGCCGTACCGGTCGGCGGCGTGCCCGGCGGGCAGCGCCAGCAGCAGCGGGGCGATCGCGAAGCTCGCGCCGAGCACGCTTACAACCGGCGAAGATCGGGTCAGGAGGAGCGTGGCAGCCGCACTCGGAACGCCGCACCCCCTTCGTGCCGTTCCGGCCAGAGCTGGACGTCAAGGCCTGCCGCAACCCTGCAATCAGCCGTTAAGTCAGGAGAAAGCGTCAGGAATAGGTTGACTCACTGCCCGAGCGAGCCGACCTCAAGGAGCCGACGTAACCAGCACGACTGTGTGGAGCGAACTGCGCGTGACCTCCACTCCTCGGTTGTCCCTCTCGATCTCCCCGCACCTGACGGCCCTGGCCCTGCTCGCCGACGCCGTGGGCGGCCGCCGCCGCGGCCTGCCCGGCCTGTGGCGCGACGCCATCGCCGCGCGCGTGGGCAGGGCGGGACACCAGGCGGTCCGCCCGCTGTCCGTCCCTAGCTGCTCACTGGCCCCCGACTGCCTGGTTCCCCGCGTCCCCGACGGCGGCGACGTCTCCGTACAGGAGCAGCTCGCCGCGCTGCGCGAGCTGCCGCCCGACCGGCTGGTCGCGGACCTGGAGCAGGCGTTCGGCCCCGGGCCGCTGCCCGTGCACTGGCGCTCGGCCGCCGAGCGCCCCGCCGCCTGGCTGCACGGCTACGCGAGCGCGCTGTCCGAGGTGTGGAGCATCGCCGAGCCGCTGTGGCAGCGTGCCCGCGCCCTGCTGGACAGGGAGGTCAGGAGGGTCGGCGTGGCCACCGTCCGCGGCGGCCCCGAGCTGCTGCTCGGGGCGCTCAGCCCGCACCTCTCGTACGGCGGAGGCGGCCTGCTCGTCCCCGGCCCCGAGGCCGGCACGCAGGAGCTGGGGGAGCGCCGGATCGTCCTGGTCCCGATGCTGGCCGGCCAGGACGCGCTCATCCTCGGCCTGGACGGCGGGGACGCCGTCTGGATCGCCTACCCGGTGCCGGGTGCGGCGACGCTGTGGCGCCGGCCCGCCGCTCCGGCGTACGACGAGCTGTCGGCGCTGGTGGGCCCGGTACGCGCCGACCTGCTCTGCGCGGTGGCCAGGCCCAAGACCATGAGCATGCTGGCGGCCGACATGAAGATCGCGCCGAGCAGCATCACCTACCACTGCGACCGGCTGCGGGCCGCGCGGCTCATCACCAGGGAACGCCGCGGCAGGGAGGTGTGGGTGGGCCGCACCCACCGCGCGGAGGAGCTGCTGGAGCTGTTCCACCGGCGCTGACGGGAGGGGGGCTTCCACAGGCGCGGTGGAAGCCCCCTTCCTCAGCTCCCCGTGCTGAACTGCCGCAGGAGGGGGCCGTCGAGCTTCCAGCCGGGCTCGTTCGCGAGGATCTTCTCGGTGTGCGACTCGATCGCCAGCCGCCACTTGTTGTTGTTCGACAGGCGGAACACCTTCACGTCACCACCGGCGCCGGCCGTGCTGGGCGCGTAGCCGAGGATGCCGTCGTAGCGGAAGTCGCCCGAGGTCACCAGGCGCTCCCGCTCGGCCACCGACGCGGTGACGAGGTAGGAGGCCTTCTTGGCCCAGCGCAGCCGGAAGAGCGGCTTGCCGCCGGAGAACGGGGCCCGCGAGACGTAGTACAGCGGCGTCTTCGTGGTCGACCAGCCGTGCTTGGTGATCGCGCTCTGCTTCTCCGACTCGCTGGCGGTGTAGAAGAACCCGCCGTCCTTCGTCACCAGCTCGTAGACCTTCACCCGCTGGGCGGCGACGGCCGTGGCCGACGCCTCCGCGGAGGCGCCCTGTGCCGTGGCGACGCCGAGGGACAGGGTGGCGCCCAGGGCCACCGCCAGCCCGAGTCCGACGGGGCGGGTCATGCGGCCGAACGACAAGGCCATGAGTTCGTTTCCCTCCGATGTGCCGATCAGGACGCCGTCAAGCTAGCAACGCCCGATCGGGCCGGGAGATCACTTCGACAGACCTGGAAACGTCGCCGTCTCCGGTTCGGGGACGTCGTCGATCGTCCCGTCCGGCCAGGTGATCTTCCCCTCGCCGATCACCGGAGGCCGCCCGCCGTCGCCGAGCAGGAGCGCGGCGGCGTACCAGCGGCCGGGCTCCGCCTCGCCCGGCGTCGCGCACCACGGGACCAGCGTGCGCTCGCCCAGCGGGGTGGCCGCCACCTCCGTGCCCGACTCGCCCAGCCCGGGGCCTCCGGCCACCCGCGTGGCGGGGCCGCCCTCGGGCGCGGGCCAGCCGCCCATCCGCAGCCTGCGCGCCTGCCCGGTCAGCCGGGCCAGCCGCACCTCCCACGCCCCGCGTACGACCGACACGACCTCCACCTCGGGCCCGTCCCGCATCGGCGCGCCCGCCCTGGAATAACCGTGGTCGGGGCCGGGGCCCTGCTCGCCCCAGCGCGCCCGCCAGCGCGACGACCCGACCAGCGTGCCGGACGGCAGCACCCGCACGGGACCGGCGTCGAACCCGGTCCTGTGACTGGCCCGCCCCTCCTCGTCCAGCACCACCACGGACTGGTCCAGCGGGTCACCCGCCAGGAGCGGGAACGTGGCCGTCGAGTAGCCCAGCCGCGCGTACAGCGGCGCGTCGGCCAGCCCTGAGCCCGGGTGCGAGTGGTCGGTGCCGTGGTTGACCACGCGGACCACGCCGTCCGCCCGGGTGCCGCTCACCAGCCAGCCGGGGGCCCGCACGACGCGCGCGAAGTCGCCCCGCTCCACCGGCAGCGGCTCCTCCACGGCCGTCCACACCGGGTGATCGGCCGGCAGTGCCAGCCCGAACAGGCCCTTCGCGGCCCAGTACGGCGAGCCGGGCCCCGAGTAGTCCTGCGCGATCGCCCGGTAGGGCCCGTGCCACCCGAGGCTGAGTATCCCGTTCTCGTCCGGCGCGCCGCGCTCGGCGAAGTGCCGCACGATGCCCGAGGCGGCCCTGCGCAGCAGCCCGGGCGAGCCTGCCCCGGCCCTCGCCCCCACCCAGAACGGCGCCGCTGCGGCGAACCGGTAGGCCAGGCTACGGCCCTGGACCAGCGGCGAACCGTCGGCGCCGACCAGGTGCACGGCGTCGTCCAGGAACCGTTCGAGCCGCGCCAGGTGCCGCGGGTCCGGCGGGAGGCCCGCCATCTCCCTCCACAACACCGGGTAGAAGTGCAGCGCCCAGCCGGCGTAGTGGTCGTAGGCGCGCTCGGCGCCGTCGGCGTACCAGCCGTCCTCGCGTTCGAAGCTCTCCGCCAGGGCCAGCCCGGCGTCGATGTCCTCCTGCGCGTACGGGCCGCCGACCGAGGCCAGGAACTGCTCCACGACGATCTGGAACCACACCCAGTTGATCGGCGGGTAGCCGGAGCCGACGGCCGGGGCGAGGTAGTCGACCACCTGCTCCCGCACGCGCGGCGGCAGCCGGTCCCACAGCCACGGCCTGGTCAGGTGCAGGACCAGCGCGATGGAGGCGGCCTCCACCTTGGCCTGGCCGTGCTCGTCCAGGCGTACCCAGCGGTCGGGGTGGTGCGGGTCGGTGCCGGCGGCCAGGCCGTCCGCGTACCACTCCATCAGTCCCAGCGGGTCGCGCCCGCCCTCGCCCGCGACCCGGAACCCGGCCGCGAGGAACGTGCGCGCGAAGCCCTCCAGCGCGTCCACGTCGGGGCCGTAGCCGCCGGGCTCGCCGGGGAAGCTGACGCGCGCGTGGGAGGGGGAGGCGTGGCGGCGGGCCGACAGGAGCAGGCGGTCGGCCAGGTCGGCCCAGTGCTCCCTGGTCCAGCCCGTGTAGGGAGAGATCATTCCGCCACGGAAACATGCCGGGGCCGCATCCCACAAGCGGGGTTCCGCGGCCGTAGTGTGGGTCGGGTGCCGGCTCGACCTCCCCGCGACGTGTGCTGAGGGCTGATGCTGTGAGCCACGATCCCGACTGGCCTTCCGTACGCCGCCGCGCCGCGACCCGGCCCTGGGCCGCCGCGATCGTGGCGGCGCTCCGCGACGGCTTCGCGACGTGGCACGGGACGCCCGTCCCGGGGCCTGAGCGAGAGTCGGCGTGGACGCACCACTACTTCTGCGACGCCGACGGAGCCGCGCTCCGGTACGAGCGGGGGGAGGCTGGGCGGCACGTGTGCACGGGGTGCGGGAAGGTGTACGCGGGGGAGCCGTGGGACGGTGCCTGGCGCGCCAGGACCCACGACGCCCTCGCCGCCCAGGCCCAGCGCGCCGCCCTCCTCCTGCACGTCAACCCCGCCTTGTCCGGCAGCGGCCCGTCCGGCCCCGCCCCGTCGGGGAGCGGCCTGTCCGATCCTGGCCCGTCGGGGAGCGGCCTGTCCGATCCTGGCTCGTCCGGGAGCGGCGCGCCCGGCCCCGGCTCGTCTGGGAGTGGTGCGTTCGGGGGCGGTTCGGGGGCTTCGCTGCCTGAGGTAGCCGCTGCCGAGCTCGACCGGATCCTGTCCGCCTACGCCCGCGACTACCTCGCCTACGCCCCGCACGGGCAGGCGGCGGGCACCGGCCGGGTCCAGCCGCAGTCGCTCGACGAGGCCGTCTGGGCCGTCGGCCTGCTGCGCGCCGCCCGCTGGGCCGGCGACGCGCTCGCCCCGGAGACGGCACGGGCCGTGGACGGGCTGGCGGGCGCCGTCGCGGACCTGCTCAGGCCGCAGGTCGGCGCTGTCCACAACATCCACTGCTGGCTCCTGGCCGCCCTGGCCGAGTGCGCGGCACGGCTCGGCGACGCGGACCTGCTGGCCTGGTGCCGCGACGGCGAGTACGGCGCGGAGGCCCAGGTCCGCCAGGGCTTCCACCCCGAGGGCCTCTGGTACGAGATCAACCCCCACTACCACTACTACGCGCTGGCCGCCCTCCTGTCCTACGTGGAGGCCACGGGCCCGGCCGGCCTGTCGGAGGAGTCGGCCGCCCACCTGTCCAGGGCCATCGCCGCGCCCCCGCTCCTGGCGTACGCGGACGGCCGGCTCCCCGCGTACGGGGACGGCTGGCCCGACTGCTTCACCGGCGACTTCGCCCCGCAGGCCGAGGCCGCCTGGACCCTCCTGCCCAACGCCCGCCCCGACCTGGCCCCGTACTACCGCGACCCCCGCCCGGCGCCGCTGCGGCTCTGGTACGGCGCCCAGCTCCCCGAGCACACCACCCCACTGCCGCACCGCCCCTCGGTGGCGGCCCTGGTCTTCGGCCCGGACGACCTCCCCTCCGGCACGGCCGCCCCCTCGGGCTCCTTCCTCTGGCGCGGGCCGGGCATCGCCCTGCTGCGATCGCCGGCCGTGCGGCTGGCCCTGCGCGCGGGCCCCGACGCCGGCTGGCACGACCACCGCGACAAGCTGGCCGTGGACGTGCAGACCGCCACCGGCTGGTCCAGCCTCGACCTCGGCACGAGCGGCTACGGCTCGGACTTCACGGCCTGGATGCGCTCACCGGCGGCCCACAACGTCGTCACCGTCGGCTCCCGCCCGCAACCCGCCCATACCGGCCGCATCCTGGACTGGTCGCCCGGACACGTCACGGCCGAGTCGGCGTGGGACGGCCACGTCCTGCACCGCACGATCACCGTCCACGACCACGGCTGGACGGACGTCCTCACGGTCACCCTCGCCCACCCCGACGAGATCGAGTGGACCTTCCACGGCGACGGCACGTTCACCCGGGCAAGCGCCACCGAGCCGGTCACGGGCGGTGCCGGCGGGCCGTCCACCGGCGGTGCCGCCGAGCCGGTCACCGGCGACGCGACCGGCGATGCGGCCGTCGCCTCGGGGCATGCCTGGCTCAGCGCCGTACAGACCCTCACCGTCCCCGCCGACCGCCACCTCCACGGAACCTGGACCGCCCCCGGCGCACCCCACCTCACCCTCACCATCCCGGACGGCTTCACCGCCCGCACCGCCACCGCCCCCGGCAACCCCAACGGCCGCCCCCTCGGCCTGCTCCTCGTCCGAGGCCGCGCCACCACGGCCCGGTTCGAGGCGACGTTCACCGTGGCGGGGGCGACGGCACGGACACAATCGTCCACCTCGCGGGTGAGCACTACCTGACCATCGGGTGCTCGCCCGCCCGCGACCCGCCCGCGCATGCTGGCACCCATAGCCAGTACCGGGGGGCGGAGTCATGGAGGCGATGACGGCCGCGGGTCTGGGGGCCGTCGGAGGAGCGGTCATCGAGATCCTCTACGTGTGGAGCTCGCTGACGGCCTGGCAGCAGGCTCGCAGGAAGGCCAGGGCGAAGCGGAAGGGCGGCAGGCTGCCACGCCTGGACGAGTACCTGGACCCGGTCGCGGACTCGCTCGTGGCCGCGACCCGGCTGGCCCTGGGCGCGGCGGCATGCCTGCTGTTCAGGGACCAGATCACCGGCACCATGGCCGCCATCGCGGTCGGCGCCTCGGCTCCCGCGCTGCTGCGCCAGGTCGGCACCCTGCGCTCGCTACGCGGGGTCCCGGACGCGCCCGCCGAGCAGGCACGGGAAACGACGCCGTGAACGCCGCCGGGCACAGGGACCGCACGCTGGCGCGACGCTACTGGCACGCCCTCATCGACAGCCGCCCGTACGAGCTGGGCGACGTGCGCGTCCGCCGGGACCTCAGCCTGTGGCAGCGCTACTGGACCGCGCTCCTCGGCCTGCCCCCCGCCCCCACGCCCGAACCGTCCCCCGCCTCGGAACAGTCCGCGCCCGAACAGCCTCTCGCCACCGAACCGTCCACCGCACCCGAGCAGCCGCTCACCGAACGGTCCGCCGCGCCCGAGCCGCTCGCCACCGAAAGCCCACCCGTCGCCGAGCACCCCGCCGCGCACCCCCGAGAGCGCCGGACACGGCGGATGCCGCTGGCCCGGATGCTGCTCCCCCTGGCAGCGACAGGGATGGCGATCGCCTTCGGCCTGGTCGTGATCCGGCCGTTCACCACCCCGGGCCCCATCGCCGGAAGCCCCAGCGGCTCGGCCACGCAGGTTTCAGGCGACCCACGTACAGAAGACCCGGGCTCGACGACGCCCGCCCTCTTCGACGAGGTGGTCACCCTGCCCCTCCCCGCGACGGCGGGCGAGCCGAGCCGATGGCGGCTCACCCCACAGGGCGCCACCACCGCGGGCCCCGGCGACGCGGACCTCGTGCTCACCCGCGACGCGATCTACGTGGACGAGAACCGCACCCGCGTCGTCACCTCACGCGAGCAGTGCCGCCGCACCCCGCCCACCGAGGACGGTCCCGAGGGCGAGAGGCGGGTCAGGCCGCACCAGCGCCTGTGCATCCTGACCCACGCCTCCCACCTCGCGTACGTCGTCCTCGCCGAGCCCGCCGGCGGAGCGGTGAAGGCCGCGGTCACCATCTGGCCCACCGGCTAGAACGTGACGAGCGGGTCCCCCACGAAGTCGGCGATGAAGTTGACGAAGAAGAACCCGAAGAACAGGAAGTTGAGCACCAGGATGACGTAGTGCCAGGGACGCGGCCGGGCCGGCCGCGGCAGCTTGCTGTTGAGGTACATCAGCAGGAACGGATAGATCAGCGCCCCCAGGTTCGACATGTTCGCCGACCACTCGACGAGCCCCACCGGCAGCGACTGGAAGATGACGATCGAGATGATCACGAGCAGGAGCAGCATGAACGGGTAGTAGAAGCGCCGCGGGTCGCCCTCGATCAGCCTGCGCAGCCGGGGGCTGGTGGCGTTGGCGGCGTCGGTCGTCACCCGCACCATGGCCTCGAAGATGCCGAGCTGCGTCGAGAACAGGATCAGCACTCCCACCACGAGCGCCACGTAGAAGGCCACCTGCCCGTACTCGTCGCCGAGCGCGCCGGCCACGAACGTGGGCACGTTCGCGCGCGTGGGCCGCTCGCCCGACATCGCGACGGCCTGCGACATGAGGAGGGTGGGCAGCAGCATGCCGAGGATGGCGCCGACGAAGAACACGCCCCACATGTCCACCATGAGCAGCCGGTACCAGCGCCGCCACAGGCCGCGGTTGCGCTCGTCGTCGGGGAACGTGACGCCGCTGGCCAGGATCGCGCGCCGCTCGCCGCGCAGCCCGGAGATGTAGCCGACGCGGTGCCCCATGCCGTAGCCCTTGTCGCGGTAGTGCCCCATGACGTACCAGTTCAGGCCGGAGGCCAGCGCGGTGAACCCGGCCAGGCCGCCGAGCTGGGTGGCGGTGATCCCGGCGGGCGGTGCGGCCGGGGTGACGAAGCCGCGGATGCCCTCCCACCACTGGCTGAACGGCACCACGAGCAGGTCCACGGCCAGCAGGGCGAGCAGGATCGTGCCGACCATCACCCAGTTGGCCAGCTCCAGCGCGCGGCTGACGCGGCGGGCGGCGGCGGTGATGAGGAACACCAGCACGAGCAGGCCGATGGCCCAGAAGCGCGGCTCGGCGGCGTCGGCGGCCGGGGGCGCGCCGTGCACCAGCGCGTACACGCCCTGCCCGGCGGACGCGGCCCAGCCGCCCGCGATGAACGCGAAGATCACGATGAGGACCGACAGCGGCACCCACAACATCCAGCCGGGCGGCACCCGCCCCCAGCCGACGACGGGCGTCTCGCCGGTCGCGAGCACGTAGCGGGAGCATTCGACGTTGTAGAACGTCTGCAGCAGCGCCGACACCAGGATGACCCAGCCGACGCCGACGAATCCGTACTGCCCCACGCTGAGGGGGCCCAGCAGCCACTCGCCGCTGCCGATCGAGATGCCCAGGGCGATCAGGCTCGGACCGACGGCGTACTTGAACAGTTCCTTGGGGCCGATCCTGGAGACCTTGAAGACCTCTTCAGGGGTGGGCAGGTCGGTGACTTCGAGATCGGGACGGCTGACTCCGAGTGGATGCGACATGTCACTGCCTCCTGTGGCCCCCAGGGTGATCCCGAAGGGCGAAGGCATCAAGACCCAAAAGCGTCAGGCGTACTGGAGATCGGCCTTGACGATGCGCCCGCCGCCGACCGTGAAGTCGTAGTGCGCCCGCCAGCCGCCGGATCCGCCGGGCGCCCAGTGGACGAGCAGCTTCTGCCCGTCCGCCCGCCGCTCGGCGATGGACAGGACCCGCAACGTCCCGCCGATCACCTCGTTGCCTGCCCACTGCCTGATGGCGTCGTGTCCCTGGATGCTCCTGCTGACGTCGATGATCTCGGCGTCCGGGGCGAAGGAGGCGACCAGGGCGTCCAGGTCGCCGGCGTTGACCGCGTCCACGTACCCCTGCGCCGCCCGGTCCACGCCGGCGACCGGACCGGAGGCCGTCGCGGCCGGTGAGGAGGTCGTCGCGGGCGGCGGTGACGGGGAGGACGAGCCCGGCGGGGGAGGTGTACCACAGGCGGCCGCCAGGAACGGGAGGAGCGCGGCCAGAGCCGGCCGAGGTGAGTGCTTCCGCATGGCTCCGATCATCCGGCCGCAGTGCCTGGCATGTCCAAGACCTGCCGTCATAACCGATGGCTATGGCGCGCGGGTCGTGACAAAGCGACGAGATGTTCCGGGCGTGGCGTTACACGATCTAACGGGGAGCGCTACGTACAGTCGGAATCGATGTCACGACCGTGACTACAGGGGGAGATCATGAAACATACGCTCATAGCGGCAGGTGGCGCGCTTGCCACCGCCGCCGCACTCGTCGTGCTGGCCACGCCGGCCAACGCCGTTCCGGCCTACTGCAACCTGACCCTGGCCGACGCCACGCGCACGCTGGGCATCGACGCCTGGGGCGTCTGGGCGGGCAAGCGCGACGCCGACGCGTGCGAGAGCGACCACGCTCCGACCCACCACACGTGGGAGACGGACGACCACAACAAGTACGACGACCACAACAAGTACGACGACTACAACCAGTGGGACAACGGAAACACCTGGAACAACGGCAACAACTGGGGCAACGGCAACAACTGGAACAACGGCAGCTGGGGCAACCCGGGCCATGGCTACACCACCAACTGGGCCTCGCCGAACACCTGGGGCAACCGAGGCTGGGGCATGCGCGGAGGCTGGGGCTCGCGCGGCTACGGCTTGCCCGCGTCGCCTTACCGCTTCTGAGCGGAGGCCGGCCAAGCCGGCTCCCCGGACTTGATCCGGCGTGGTCCCGGGGCACTTCGCGTGGCCCGGGACCTTGTCATTCCCCCGGACGGCGGGCCCGGACGGCGGGCCCGGACGGCGGGCCCGGACGGCGGGCCCGGACGGCGGGCCGCCCGCTCACCGATCGACGATCTCGTTCTTCCCGATCACCACGACCCCGCCCCTGGTCAGCGCGAACCGCGTGCGGTCGTAGTCGAGGTCGAACCCGATCCGCGCCCCGTCGGGGATCACCACGTTCTTGTCGATGATCGCCTTGCGCACGATCGCGCCCCGCCCGACCTTGACGTTCTCCATCAGCACGGAGTCCTCCACCAGCGAGTGCGAGTGGAGCACCACCTTGGGCGACAGGATCGACCTGATCGCCGTGCCGCCGGAGACGATCACGCCGGGCGACACCAGCGAGTCGATCGCCCGCCCCACCCGGTCGCCGTCGTTGTGCACGAACTTGGCCGGAGGCAGCGGGTCGTGCCCCGTGAAGATCGGCCACTTGTCGTTGTAGAGGTTGAAGATCGGGTGCGCCGAGATGAGGTCCATGTGGGCCTCGTAGTACGCGTCCAGGGTTCCCACGTCACGCCAGTAGCCGCGGTCGCGCTCGCTGGAGCCGGGCACGATGTTGTTGGCGAAGTCGTACACGTCGGCTCCGCCGGACTTGACCAGCATGGGGATGATGTTGCCGCCCAGGTCGTGCTTGCTGGTCGGGTCGAGCGCGTCCTCCCGCAGCGCGTCGATCATCGACTGGGTCTTGAACACGTAGTTGCCCATCGAGGCGAACACCTCGTCGGGCGAGTCGGCCAGCCCCACCGCGTCCTTGGGCTTCTCCCTGAACGCCACGATCCTGCGGCCCTCGGGGTCGGTCTCGATCACGCCGAACTGGTCGGCCAGCGACAGCGGCTGCCTGATGGCCGCCACCGTCACGTCGGCGCCGGAGTCCTCGTGCTGCTCGACCATCTGCCGCGGATCCATGCGGTAGATGTGGTCGGCGCCGAACACGATCACGTGCTCGGGCATCTCGTCGTAGATCAGGTTCAGGTTCTGGAACAGCGCGTCCGCGGAGCCGGAGAACCAGCGCGGCCCGAGCCGCTGCTGCGCGGGCACCGGCGTGACGTAGTTGCCCAGCATCGCCGACAGCCGCCAGGTCCGCGAGACATGCCGGTCGAGGCTGTGGTTCTTGTACTGCGTCAGCACGACGATCTTCAGGAAGCCGCCGTTGGCGAGGTTGGACAGCACGAAATCGATGAGCCGGTACATCCCGCCGAACGGCACCGCCGGTTTCGCCCGATCCGCCGTGAGCGGCATGAGCCTCTTGCCCTCTCCACCTGCCAGCACGACCGCAAGCACCCTCCGGGACCTCATGCCCAGGACGCTACCCTCAAATGGCCGATCTATCGACGAAACCCCGCACCGTGAGCTCCTTTCTTGTCCGGTTTTGGGGTTGGATGTACGAACCGGGCTTGCCGACCTTGGGCTTGTCGATGTGTTTTTCTTGCCTGGACCCCCCTAAGGTCGTCTCATGCGTGTTGATCTGCTCAGCCGGGAGTATCCACCCGAGGTGTACGGCGGGGCCGGGGTGCACCTGGAGTACCTGGCCAGGGAGCTGAGGAAGCTCGCCGACGTACGCGTGCGCTGCTTCGGGGCCGACCGCGGCGAGCCGGGCGTCTCGGCCTACCGGGTGCCGGGCGGGCTGGCGGGCGCCAACGCCGCGCTGCAGGTGCTCGGCGTGGACCTGGAGATGGCCGCCGCCTGCGAGGGCGCCGACGTCGTGCACTCCCACACGTGGTACGCCAACTTCGCCGGCCACGTCGCGAAGCTGCTGCACGGCATGCCCCACGTGATCACCACGCACAGCCTGGAGCCGCTGCGCCCGTGGAAGGCCGAGCAGCTGGGCGGCGGCTACACGATCTCGTCGTGGGCCGAGCGCACGGCCCTGGCCTCCGCCGACGCGGTCGTCGCGGTCTCGGCGGGCATGCGCCGCGACGTGCTGGCCGCCTACCCGGAGATCCCGCCGGAGAAGGTCACCGTCATCCACAACGGCATCGACACCGCCCAGTACGTCCCCGACCGGGGCACCGACGTGCTGGAGAAGCACGGCGTCGACCCGGCCAGGCCGTACGTCGTCTTCGTCGGCCGCATCACCCGCCAGAAGGGCCTGGTGCACCTCCTGCACGCGGCGCGCTCCTTCGACCCGGCGGCGCAGCTCGTGCTGTGCGCGGGCGCCCCCGACACGCCGGAGATCGCCGCCGAGGTGACCGGGCTGGTGCGCGGGCTCGACCGCGACGGGGTCGTCTGGATCCAGGAGATGCTGCCCAAGCCCGAGGTGATCCAGCTGCTCACGCACGCCACGGTGTTCGTGTGCCCGTCGGTCTACGAGCCGATGGGCATCGTCAACCTGGAGGCGATGGCCTGCGAGACCGCGGTGGTGGCGACGGCGACCGGCGGCATCCCCGAGGTGGTCGCCGACGGGGCGACGGGGCTGCTGGTGCCCATCTCGCAGGCTCCCGACGGCACGCCGCACGACCCCGGGCGCTTCGCCGCGGACTTCGCCGAGCGGGTCAACGCCCTGCTGGCGGACCCGGCGCGGGCGCGCGCCATGGGCGAGGCGGGCCGGGCCCGCGCGATCGAGCACTTCTCCTGGACCCGCATCGCCGAGCGCACGATGGAGCTCTACGCCTCCCTGGGCACGTGACGGAGCCCTGAAAGCGGGTCCTGGACGGTTCGGACGGGTCCGGACGGGCTGGGCGGGTTCGGACGGGGCCTAGACGAGGCCCCGGCGGCTGGCCTGGGCGCCCGCCTGGAAGCGGGTCTCGGCGTTGAGCTCGTCGAGCAGGTGCCGCAGGCGGCGGCGCAGGCTGCGCGGGCTGGTGCCGAGCTGCCGGGCGATGGCGTCGTCCTTGAGCCCGGCCGCCAGCAGCGCCAGCACCCTGCGGTCCTCCAGCCCCAGCCCCGCCTCCGGATCGCCCTCGGGGGCCAGCTCGGGCGACCCCTGCGACCACAGCTCGGGCAGCACCGGCAGCGCCTCCCGCCACAGCCGCTCGAACAGCTCCACCAGGGCCACGACCATGGTGGAGCCCCTGATGAGCACGCCCCGCGTCAGCGGCGGGTCCATGTGCAGCGGCATGACCGCCCGCGACCGGTCGACCAGCGCCATCTTGAACGGCAGCCACGGCAGGATCCGCGCCTCCTCGCCGGCCCTGATCAGGCTGCCCACCTCGTCGAGCGCTCCCGCGTGCTCGAACGCCTCGGGCACGTAGAGCGTGCGGTAACGCACGCCGTTGCGCAGCAGCTCGGTCTGCAGCGGGTTGTGGTAGTCCAGCACGTACGGGGGCCGGTCGAAGGTCAGCACCTCCTCCTTGGCCTCCTGCTGCAGCCTGACGTACCAGCGGGCCTGCTCCTCGGGCCCGGCCAGCACCTCGAACTGGTCGCCTCCCGCGGGGTCGGTGCCGACGTCGCGGAAGGCCGCCTCCAGCTCGTCGGCCGTGTCGGTGAGCCGGTCCAGCTCGCTCTGCATGTCGCGGACGAGCGAGCGGATCGCGGTGCCCGGGTTCGTCGCCGTCCAGCGGGGGGAGCGCCCCCACAGGCGGCTCACCAGGCCCTTGACGCGGAGCCTGCTCAGCGACGACTGGATGCGCCCGGCGCTCTCGCCGCTGCGCATGACCAGCTCCTGCACCGTGATACCCGGGCACGCCAGCACACTGCGGTAGATCCGCTCGTCGAACGCGCTGATGCCGACGATCTCCAGCGCCCGGCCGTCTTCCTGCACGCGCTAGATCTTGGCCGTTTCCGGCAGTTGCCGCAATAGGCCACAGACACCACCTTGTCACCAAATTTCACTGACAATTAGAAAGCGGGATGTGCAACAGAGAACGGCCCTTCTGGGCGTCGTGTTACTGGCCGCCACGGCGATCGCCGCACCGGCCCACGCGGCACCCACCCAGCCCGCCCAGCCCGCCACCAAGCCGCAACCCGCGAAGACGATCACGCTCATCACCGGGGACAAGGTCACCTTCCGCGAGCTCCCCAACAAGCAGACCCAGCTCGACGTGGCCGCCGGCCCCGGCCGAGAGAAGATCAACTTCGTGCACCGCAGGTCCGCGGACGGGCTCAGCATCGTGCCCGTGGACGCGATGCCCCTCCTGGCCGCGGGCACCCTCGACCCACGGCTCTTCAACGTCACCCGGCTGGCCGCGCTCGGCTACGACGACGCCACCAGCCCGCAGCTCCCGCTGATCATGACGTACGCCGGCGGCACCGACGCCGCCACGCTGCGCGCCGCCGGCGGGCGACCGCTGCCCGCCATCAACGGCGTCGCCAGGAAGGAGCCCCGCACCGGCGCCCTCTGGCAGACCCTGACGGGCCAGGCGCGGACCGCCGCCGCCCCCGCGAAGATCTGGCTCGACGGCAAGGCCAAGGTCTCCCTCGACGTCAGCGTGCCGCACATCGGCGCGCCCGCCGCCTGGGCGGCCGGCCACACCGGCCAGGACGTCCCCGTCGCGGTGCTCGACACCGGCTACGACCCCGACCACCCCGACCTGCGGGGCCAGGTCGTCAAGACCCAGAACTTCACCGCCGAGCCGGACGTGCGCGACCTGAACGGCCATGGCACGCACGTCGCGTCCACGATCGCCGGCACCGGCGCCGCCTCCGACGGCAGGCGCAAGGGCGTCGCCCCCGGCGCCCGGCTCATGATCGCCAAGGTCTGCGGGCAGGACGGGAACTGCCCCGACTCGGGCATCATCGAGGCCATGACCTGGGCCGCGGAGAACGGCGCCCGCGTCGCCAACCTCAGCCTCGGCAGCCCCGACAGCCCCGGCGTCGACCCTCTGGAGCAGGCCGTCAACAGCCTGTCCGCCAAGCACGGCACGCTCTTCGTGATCGCCGCGGGCAACGACGGCCCGCAGCGGCTCGGCTCGCCGGGCTCCGCCGACCACGCCCTGTCGGTCGGCGCCTCCTTCCGCGACGCCGACTCGGTCGTCCAGTTCAGCAGCACCGGCCCGCGTCCCGGCGACGCCGCGGTCAAGCCCGACCTGATCGCCCCCGGCGTCGGCATCGTCGCCGCCAGGGCGGGCGCCCCCGAGGGAAGCTCGGGCGACGACCTGTACGCGGAGATGAGCGGCACGTCCATGGCCACGCCGCACGTGGCGGGCGCGGCGGCGATCGTGGCGGGCCTGCACCCCGGCTGGACGGCCGAGCGCATCAAGGCGTCGCTGATGGCCTCCACCGTGCCGGGCGGCGAGCTGGGCGCCTACATCCAGGGCTCCGGCCGCGTGGACGTCGCCCGCGCCGTCGCCCAGCAGGTCACGGCCGAGCCCGCCTCGCTGAGCATGGGCGACATCGAGCTGCCCGACACCGCTCCCAAGGAGCGCACGCTCACCTACCGCAACGACGGCGACGCGCCCGTCCGGCTGGAGCTGAGCGTGGTCGCCAAGGACGGCCACGGCGAGAGCGCGGCCCCGTTCACCCTCGGCGCCGACGCGGTGGAGGTGCCCGCGCGCGGCACCGCCCAGGTCACCGTGACGGCCAGGCCCGGCGAGACCGGCACGTTCAGCGGGACGGTCATCGCCAGGGGCGCGGACGTCTCCGTGCGCACGGGCATCGGCATGCGGGTCGAGCCGGAGAAGCAGGGGCTCGGCCTGCGCTTCACCGGCAGCGACGGGCAGCCCGCCCAGGTCGCCTTCGCCGGCGTGATCGACGTCGAGGCAGGCGAGCAGACCAACTACGACGTCTCGGGCGGCAGCCTGGACCTGCGGTTGCTCAAGGACCGCCGCTACACGGTGGTCACGCTGATGGCCGACCACGACGGCACCATCGTGATGGCGGCCGAGCCGGAGTTCACCCTGGACGGCGACCGCACCGTCACCGCCGACGCCCGCCACGCCAAGCCGGTGGACGTGCGCACGGAGGAGCCGACCGCGCGGCTGGCCATCGGCATGCTGGGCATGCTCCAGCTCGTCGACGGCAAGCAGCCCCTGGGCGTGGACGTGGACCTGGCCGGCCTGTGGGGCGCCGAGCGCGTCGAGGGCGTCAAGGCCATCCCGACGGCCGGCACCGCCAGCAAGAAGTTCGCCTACTACCGGTGGACGCAGTGGGCCAAGCCCACGGCCGAGGGCACCTACGACGCCAGCCCGTACTTCTACCACCTGATGAAGGCCGAGCCGCGCATCCCCGCCGACCCCGGCTACCGCCCGCGCCGCCGCGACCTCGCCGAGGTCACCTCCACCTACGCCGCCCAGCAGGACGGCAAGACGGGCGAGCACATGGCGCTGCCCGTGCTGTACGGGACCGAGCTGGCCTGGATGCCGTACGTGCACGTGGCCCACGTGCCGCTGCCGTTCAGCAGGACCGAGTACTACACGCCCGGCGACACCGGCTGGTACCCGTCGTTCGCCCAGTACAAGCTGCCGCCGGAGGGCATCGACGACCTCGACCAGTTCTTCTTCGGCCGGACCACCGTCTACCGCGCCGGTCAGAAGAGCACGCAACGCTGGAACGGCGCCGTCTTCGGGGCCGCGCTCGACCCCGGCGGCGACCTCACCTGGCGCGAGGAGAACATGATGCAGTTCGCCGTCTCGCTGTTCGACGACGGCAAGGCCGACCGCTACTCCATCGGCAACTACAAGGCCCCGCAGGCCAAGCTCTACCGTGACGGCAAGGAGATCTACGGCACGAGCGACTACCTGCCCGGCTGGATCGACGTGCCCGCCGAGCGGAAGGAGAGCGAGTACCGCCTCACCATGAGCGCCGACCGCGACGCGTCCATGACCAAGCTGTCCACCCGGGTCAGCGCCGAGTGGCGGTTCCGGTCGAAGACCCCCGCGGCGGGCGAGCGGCAGATCCTGCCGCTGCTGGCCGTCAAGATCGACCCTGAGCTGGACGAGCAGAACCGGGCCGGTGTGGGCCCCATGCGCATCCCGCTCCGCGTCCAGCGCCAGGACGGCTCGCCCGGCCTGAAGCTGCGCACGCTGACCGCCGAGGTCTCCTACGACGACGGCCGCACGTGGCTGCCCGCCCTGGTGCACCCGTCGGGCAAGGACGGCTGGTCGGCCCAGACCTGGCACCCGGCCTGGGCGCGCGGGAAGTTCGTCTCCCTGCGGGTCAAGGCCGTGGACACCGGCGGCAACGCCTTCAGCCAGACCGTCGTCAGGGCGTACGGGATCAAGTGAGCCGGGGAGGTCCCGCTCCGGCGGGACCTCCTGTCAGGCGGCGCGTTCCAGCACGACGACCGGGATCTCCCGGTCGGTCTTCTTCTGGTACTCGTCGTAGTCCGGCCAGGTGCGCGTCATCACCTTCCACATCTCGGGCTTCTCCCCGGGAGTGGCGGTGCGGGCGCGCGCCTTGAACCTGTCGCCCTTCACCTGCACCTCGACGTCCGGGCTGGCCTGCAGGTTCTTGTACCAGCCCGGATGGTCGGGGTCCCCGCCCTTGGACGCCACCACGAGGTAGTAGTCGCCGAACGGCTGGTAGATGAGGGGAGTGGTGTAGGGGCGGCCGGACTTGCGCCCCTTGGTGGTCAGCAGCAGGACGGTGGTGTCGTTCCAGTCGTGTCCCTCCGCGCCGTCGGTCTCCTGATAGCGCCGGACATGTTCTTCGCCGTAGAGCATGCAGGCGGACCTACCCACGCCGGCCGTGACCTCACCGTTACTCGACGCGGTCTGGGCGAGAAGTTAACGTGGTTGGCACACCCTTTCTGTAAGCGCTTCCACCCATCCGGCGGGTGAAAGCGCTTACACAGGAAGAGAACCACCATGGACGTGACCATCTACGAAGTGGCCAGGCGGGCGGGCGTGTCGATCGCCACCGTGTCCAGGGCGCTTCGCGGCACCGGCCCCGTCGCCGCGAAGACGCGGGAGAAGGTGCTCAAGGCCGTCGAGGAGCTCAACTTCACGCCCAGCCGCCTGGGCGTGAGTCTCGCCGAGGGCCGCCACGCCGCCAACGGCGTCGTCTTCCCCGACCTGGCGGGCCCGTACTACGCCGAGGTCCTGCTCGGCTACGAGGAGGTGGCCTCCGAGCTGGGCCGCTCGGTGATGATCCTGTCGACCAAGGGCCGCACCAGGGTCGGCGACCTGATCAAGGACCTGGCCGGCCGGGTGGACGGCATGCTGATCTTCGGCCACACCGTGCCCGAGCCGCTCGTCGCCGAGCTCGTACGGCTCGGCGTGCGGCTGGTGTTCGTCTCCCGCGACCCGCTGCCCGGCGCCGACACCCTGCGCAGCGAGAACACCGCCTCGGCCCGGGCACTGGCCGGGCACCTGCGCGGCCACGGCTACGAACGCTTCGCCTTCCTCGGCGCCCCGCTCACCAGCCGCGACGACGTGGACGAGCGCTGGCAGGGCGTCCGCGGCGTGCTCGGCGGGGCGATCGAGGCCGTCGGCACCGGCCACTACACCGTGGACTGCGGCCACGAGGCCGCCACGAAGCTGCTCAAGGGCAGGGACAGGCCGCAGGCGATCATCTGCTCCGACGACGAGGTGGCGCTGGGGGCGCTGCTCGCCGCCGAGGAGCTAGGCCTCCGCGTGCCCGGCGACGTGGCCGTGACCGGCTGGGACGACATCATGGCCGCCCGCCACGCCCGCCCGGCGCTGACCACCGTACGGCAGCCGATGCGCGAGCTCGGCGCCCGGGCGGCCCGCGCTCTCGACGAGCTCATCACGGGGGCCCGCGACACCCCGAGCCACATCGTCCTGACCACCGAGCTGGTCATCCGCTCCAGCTGCGGTCACCACCCCCAGGAGGTACCGACGTGAACACCGCCACCCGGCGCGCCGCGGGCGTGCTGGCCATCACGATCGTGGCCGCGGGCTGCGGCCGCGGCACGGACACGGCGCCCGAGCAGGCGCGGGACGTCACGAGCGGCAAGGTCGCCGGGGAGGTCACCGTCTGGGCGATGGGCGAGGAGGGCAAGGCGCTCGGCACGTTCGTCAAGGACTTCGAGAGCGCCAACCCCGGCGTCAAGATCAACGTGACGGCCATCGGCTGGGACGTGGCCCACGACAAGATCACCTCGGCCATCGCGGGCGGCGCCACCCCCGACGTGAGCATGATCGGCTCCACCTGGTCCGGCGAGCTGGCCAAGACCGGCGCGCTGGAGCCGACGCCCGGCAACCTGGTCGACAAGTCGGCGTTCTTCCCCGGCGCCTGGCAGACCGTGGACATCAACGGCACCGCGTACGGCGTGCCCTGGTACGTCGAGACCCGCGTCCTGTACTACCGCACCGACCAGGCCGAGAAGGCCGGCGTGCGGCCTCCGGAGACCTGGCAGGAGTTCACCGCGTTCGTCCGCGCGCTCAAGGACAAGGGCGGCGCCGCCCGCGGCTTCAACCAGAGCTACACGCTGGGCGCCTCCTGGCAGGAGGTGCTGCCGCTGATCTGGCAGGCGGGCGGCGAGATCGTCAAGGACGGCAAGTACACCTTCGACACCCCCGAGGCCGTCACCGCGCTCAAGCAGTACGCGTCGCTGTTCGAGCAGAAGCTCGCCCCGACCGACACCCCCGCGAACGCCTTCCCGCAGACCTTCATCAAGGGCGAGGTCGGCGCGTTCTACTCGGGGCCGTGGATGATCGGCGTGCTCAACAACGACGGCGGCCCCGGCTTCGCGGAGAAGTTCGACGTCGCGCCCTACCCCAAGGGCCCGGTCTCGGCGACGAGCTTCGTCGGCGGGGCGGACATGGCGGTGTTCAAGCAGGCGAAGAACCGCGACGCCGCCTGGAAGTTCATCCAGTGGCTGAGCGAGCCGAAGGTGCAGGCCAAGTGGTACACCACGGTCAAGGCGCTGCCCGCCGTACAGGCTGCCTGGCAGGAGCCCGAGCTGAAGGCCGACGAGCAGCTCGCCGTCTTCGGCGAGCAGCTCAAGGACGCCAGGACACCGCCGCCGTTCCCCACCTGGGAGCAGGTGGCCAGGGTGCTGGAGGCGGAGCTGGAGAAGCTGGCCCGCGGCCGGTCCACCCCTGAGCAGACGGCCAAGGCGATCCAGTCGCGAGCCGACGCGATCGGCACCGGCCTGTAGCCATGGCCGTCGTCACGAGACAGGCGCCGCCCGCCCCCGCACCGGTCAAGGTCAGGGGCGCGTTACGCCGGTCGGGCATCGGCTGGATCTTCATCCTGCCGTTCGTGGTGCTGTTCGCGGTGTTCTACCTGGGGCCGCTGCTGGTCGGCATCGGGATGAGCTTCACCGACATCCGCAGCACCGACGTGGCCGACCCGCTCGGCGTCGACCTGGTCGGCCTCGACAACTACCTGCGGCTGATGAACGACGGCGCCATGCGCAGGGCGGCACTCAACACCGTGGTCTTCGTGGTCACCGCGCTGCCGCTGACCATCGGGCTCGGGCTGGCCTCGGCCGTGCTGCTCAACACGGGCATCGCCCGCCTGCCCGCCGCGTTCTTCCGGCTCGGCTACTACCTGCCCAACATCACCAGCATCATCGGCATCGCGGTGGCCTGGAAGTTCCTGCTGGAGCCCGAGGCCGGGCTGGTCAACCGGCTGCTCGGCCTGGCCGGCGCCGAGGGCCCCAACTGGCTGGAGAACGAGGCCACCGCGTTGCCCTCGATCGTCGTCATGACGGCCTGGCGCAGCTTCGGCTTCAACATGGTCGTGCTGCTGGCCGCGCTGCAGACCATCCCCAGGGAGCTGTACGAGGCCGCGGCGGTCGACGGCGCCGGCCGCTGGGCCCGCTTCCACGCGGTCACCCTGCCCTCGCTGCGGCCCGTGCTGCTGTTCTGCACGGTCTACAGCTCGGTCGGCTTCATGCAGTTCCTGGAGGAGCCGCTGGTCATGACCAGGGGCGGGCCGCTGGACGCCACGCTGTCGGCCTCGCTGGCCATCTTCAACCAGTTCGGCGTCGGCAACTACGGCTACGCGGGCGCCGCCTCGACCGTGCTGTTCACCGTGATCGTGGCGCTGGCCGTGCTGCAGCTCAGGCTGGGGAGGAACCGATGACCAGGACCACCCGCCGCCAGCGGGCGATCGTCTACCTCGGGCTCACCGTCGGGCTGGCGCTGGTCGCCGGGCCGTTCCTGTGGACCGCGCTCAGCTCGTTCAAGCCCGAGAGGGAGATCAGGCGCGACCCGCCGACCTTCTGGCCCGAGACGTGGACGCTGGACAACTTCGCCGAACTGTTCGGGCGGGTGGACCTCGGCACCGCGTTCGCCAACAGCCTGATCATCGCGCTCGTCCTGGTCGCCACGAACCTGCTGTTCTGCTCCATGGTCGGCTACGCCTTCGCCAAGCTCTCCTTCCGCGGCAAGAACCTCGCCTTCGGCCTGGTGCTCGTGCAGCTCGCGATCCCCGCCATCGTCGTGATGATGCCGCAGTTCGTGCTGATCGCCAGGTTCGGCATGGTCAACACGTTCCTCGGGATCATCCTGCCCACCGTGGTGACGCCGCTCGGCGTGTTCATGATGCGGCAGTTCATCTCCGACCTGCCCGACGAGCTGATCGACGCGGCCCGCGTGGACGGCGCCAGGGAGTTCCGGGTCTTCTTCACGATCATCCTGCCGCTGTGCGGGCCCGCGCTGGCCACGCTCGGCCTCATCACGTTCCTCGGCTCGTGGAACAACTTCCTCTGGCCCGCCGTGGTCGCCCAGAGCGAGGACCTGTACACCCTGCCCGTCGCCCTCAACATCCTCAACGGCTACGAGGGCACCCACTACAACCTGCTGGTGGCCGGATCGGTCGTGGTGATCGCGCCGATCCTGTTCCTGTTCGTCTTCCTGCAGCGCTTCTTCATCCAGGGCATCGCCACCACCGGCCTCAAGTAGAGGAGCACCCCATGCGCAAGACGGTCCTGTCCTGCTTACTCGTGCTGTCCCTCTCGGCGCCCGCCATCCCCGCCGAGGCCTCCGACAACACCCTGCACCGCTACGCCAGGGACACGTGGCGGTCGATGGCCGCCATGGTCGAACCCGCCACCGGCCTGCCCGCCGACAAGGTGACCGGCGACCTCAAGACGAGGGCCCGGATCACCTCGCCCACCAACATCGCCACGTACGTGTGGAGCACCCTCGTCGCCCGCGACCTGCGCCTGATCACCGCCCGCGACGCCTCGGCCAGGATCGGCAGGGTGCTGGACGCCCTGGCCCGCATGGAGCGCAACGCGCCCACCGGCCAGTACTACAACTGGTACGACCCCGCCACCCTCCAGCTCGCCCGCAGCTTCCCCGACTCGGGCGACCCCATCCACCCCTTCGCCTCCAGCGTGGACAACGGCTGGCTGGCCGCCGCGCTCATGATGGTCCGCAACGCCGTCCCCGCCCACGCCAAGGCGGCCGACGCCCTGGCGAACTCGATGGACTTCACCGCCTACTACGACCCGGCCGCCCGCCCCGACGCCGGCACCGGCCTGCTGCGCGGCGGCTTCTGGCCCGAGCCGCCGCCCAGGGACTGCAACACCCCGACCGACTACGCGGGCACCGGCGTGACCGTCTACTCCACCTGCCACCACTACGGCGCCCCCGCCGAGACCCGCATCGGCCAGTACGTCGGCATCGCGCTCGGCCAGCTCCCGCCCCAGAGCTACTTCGGCCCTTACCGCACCTTCCCCGACAACGCCTGCGACTACGGCTGGCAGGAGCAGAAGCCGGTCGGCTCCTGGAAGCAGTACCTCGGGATCAACGTCTGGGAGGGCACCTACGAGTACCGCGGCATGCGGTACGTCCCCAACTGGGGCGGCTCCATGTTCGAGGCCCTCATGCCCGACCTGGTCGTCCCCGAGTCCAGGTGGGCGCCCAGGAGCTGGGGCCGCAACCACCCCGTGTTCGTCCGCGGCCAGATCGAGCACGGCCTGAACGAGGCGGAGTACGGCTACTGGGGCTTCTCCCCGTCCAACGACCCTCACGGCGGCTACAACGTCTACGGCGTGGACCAGCTCGGCATGGACGAGCCCGGTTACTCCTCCGACCGCGAGCGCACCAGCGTCGACCCCGGCTACGAGGGCTGCCGCCCCGCCAAGCCGCTGCCCGAGGCGTACGGGGACGGCGTCGTCACCCCGCACGCCAGCTTCCTGGCCCTGCCGTACGCCAGGCAGGCCGCGCTGGACAACCTGGCCAGGCTGCGCCGCGACTTCGACGCCTACGGCCCCGGCGGCTTCTACGACGCGATCGCCGTCCGCTCCGGCGTCGTGTCCCGGTGGTACCTGGCGCTCGACCAGGGCATGGCCATGGCCGCGCTGGGCAACCTGCTCACGGGCGGCAACCTGCACCGCTACTTCGCCGGCTCCGGCGTGGAAGAACGGCTGCGGCCGGTGATGCGGCTCGAGAACTGGGAGGTCGGATGACCGAGGCGCCCACGGGCCTGCGCGCCCTTCCCGGGGCCGGGCACGTCACGCTGACCTGGGACCCCGTTCCCGGCGCCATCGGCTACCTCGTGTACCGGGACGGCGTGCCGGCCGTCCCGTCCGAGGTGGACGTGCCCGCCGTGCCCGCCTGCCGGTTCGTCGACACCGGTCACGGGCCCGCCGCGTACACGGTGGCCGCCGTCTCGCCCGCCCAGGGCCCGTTCTGCGCCCCCGTCGAGGCCGCGCCGCTGCCCGCCGGGGACGGGGCCGCGGTCACGGTCCGGGTGGACGCCCGCCGGGTGACCCGCGAGCTGCCGCGGCCGTGGGCGGCCATGGTGGGCTCCGAGCACCTGTCCCACCTGCTCAGCACCGACGAGACCGGCGGCAGGCCCATCGGCGAGGAGCTGGCGGCGGCGCTGCGCCTCGTGCACGAGCAGCTCGGCGTGGCGGCCGTCCGCGCGCACGCGATCCTCGGCGACGACCTCGGCGCCTACCGGCAGGGCGAGCCTTACGACTTCTCCCGCGTGGACGCCGTCTACGACCGGGTCGTCGCGCTCGGCCTGCGGCCCGTCGTGGAGCTCGGCTTCATGCCTCGCGACCTGGCCGCCGACCCGTCGAAGACCGTCTTCCAGTACGAGGCCGTCATCTCGCCGCCGAAGGACTTCGAGGCGTGGGGCGACCTGGTCCGAGCGCTGGTCGAGCACCTGGCCGGCCGGTACGGCCTGCGCGACCTGGTCGACCGCTGGGCGTTCGAGGTCTGGAACGAGCCCAACCTGGACGTCTTCTGGTCCGGCACCCGCGAGGAGTACTTCCTGCTCTACGACGTCACCGCGGCCGCCGTCCGCGCCGTGCACCCGGACCTGCGCGTCGGCGGCCCCGCCTCGGCCGCGAACGGCTGGGTGGCGGAGCTGCTCGCGCACGTCGCCGAGTCGGGCGCGGCGCTCGACTTCGTCTCCACCCACACCTACGGCAACGCCCCGCTCGACTGGCGTCCCGTCCTGGAGGCGTACGGGCGGGACGTGCCGATCTGGTGGACCGAATGGGGGCCCACGCCCACCCACTTCCACGGGATCGGTGACGGGCCCTTCGGGGCGGCGTTCGTGCTGCACGGCATGAAGTCCGCGGCCGGCCGGGTCGCCGCGCTGTCGCACTGGGTGGCCTCCGACCACTTCGAGGAGCTGGGCAGGCCGCCCCGGCTGTTCCACGGCGGGTTCGGCCTGCTGACCGTCGGCAACCTGCGCAAACCCCGCTTCCACGCCCTCGCGCTCGCCGACCGGCTGGGCGACGCGGAGCTGGCCGCCGAGGTGGACGGCGACGTGGCGGGCGTCGAGGCGTGGGCGGCCAGGCACCCCGACGGCCGGGTCGGCGTGCTCGTCTGGAACGGCACGCTCAACAGCGCCCAGTCCACCGGGGCGCCCGAGCTGGCCCGCACGGTCACCCTGGCCGTCGAGGGGCTGGAGGGCGGCGCGTACAGGCTGACCCACCACCGCATCGACGCCCGCCACACCAACGTGGAGGCGGCCTGGCAGGCGATGGGCGGCGGCGACTGGCCGGCCGGCGAGCAGTGGGAGGCGCTCCGGCGGGCCGACGGCCTCGACGAGCTCGCCCCGCCCGCCACCGTCACGGGACCGTCGCTCAGCCTGGCGTTCGACCTGCCCATGCCGGGGGTGTCGTTCCTGGAGCTGACACCCTGATTGACGGTCCTGTACGCGGGCGCACGCCGGTGAGAGCCTGTGCCCATGACCGAACCGGCCGGAGCGCTGGCCGCCCGCATCGAGCGGTTCGAACAGGCCGCGGATCCCGCGCTGATCTGGGAACCCGCGGCGCTGTCCGAGGCCGAGCAGGCGATGCGGGCGTGCACCGGCGACCGGTCCGACGCGGCGACCTGGCGGCTCATCGGGATGCTGCACCTGGCCCGCTACCGGCTCGACCAGCAGACCACCCAGGACGCCGCGGTGGCGGGCGCCTTCTTCGCCGCCGTGGCCGTGGCGGACCCCGGCCGGCTGCCGGAGAAGCTGCGCGGCTCCAACGTCCCGCCCGGCGAGTCGGCCGGCACCTGGGCCGGGCTGGTGGAGGAGATGCTCGGCCACGTCGACCCGGCCACGTACCCGCACGTCGGGCTGCTCATCCACGCGCTGGTCCGCCGCGCCATGGCACACCCCGGCCTCGAGGTGAGCGAGCGGCTGATGCGGCTGCTGCTCCAGGAGTCCATGCGCTCCGCCGACCCCTCCTGGGCGCCCGGCGCGCTCGGGCTGGTCGGGGCCGGGCTGGTGCGCCTGTACGCGATGACCGGCGAGAAGGGCGTCATCGGCGACGCCGTTCACGTGCTGCTGCGGGCGGCGCTCGGCGACGCGGCCCACGTACCGGACCTGGCGGCGGCGCTCGGCTCGGCGGCGCCCGACGACGAGGAGCTGGTCAGGGCCTACGTGGCCGCGGCGGAGGCCCCGCCGAGGAGCCGGAGCAGGTCGCAGGCGCTGCTGGCGCTCGTCGATGTCACCCACGCGCGGGCGGCGGCCTCGTACGCGGACGGCGACCTGCTGGCGTTCATCAGGGCGGGGCAGTGCGCGCTGGACTTCTGGCACGAGCAGTGGGCGCATCCCGGGGTGGTGGCGCCGTACGCGTCCGGGCTCATCGAGTGGTACGTCGTCACCGGCGACGAACGCTCGCTCGAAGCCGCCACCGAGATGCTCGAAGCCCTGCGCGTGGCGCCCGACGAGAGCGCCCGCGGGCTCGGCGCCGACCCGCTCGCCCGGCTCGCGCTGCTCGGCAAGCGCCGCTGGCGCCGCTACCTCGTCACCGGCGACCTCGCCGACCTGGACGACGCCGTGAGCGTCCTGCGCCAGGCGGCCCGGCACGCCCCCGCCGGCCATCCGGACCGGGCCAGGCACCTGACCACCCTGGCCAACGCCCTGCTCCGACGGGCCGTCGCCACCGGCGGCGACCCCGCCGAGCCGGTCGCGGCCGCCCGCGCCGCCCTGGCCGCACTCGGCGCCCAGGACCCGGCCAGGGCGGGCACGCTGCTCCTGCTCGGCCGGGCCCTCAGGCTGGGCCTCACCCAGGAGACCGCCGACGAGGCCGTCGCCGCGTTACGCGAGGCCCTGTCGGTGGGGGAGGCGGCGGGGTTCCGGGCCGAGGCGTACGGGCTGGTGTCGGAGGTGCTGTGCTGGCGCGCCACCCGCGTGGAGGGCGATCGGCGGGCCGAGGACCTGCGCGAGGCCGTGCTGTCCGCGCGGCAGGGGGTCGAGCTGGCGCAGAAGGCCGCGCACGGGCAGGCGGGGGCGCAGCGGACGCTCTGCAAGGCACTGCTGGCCCGCTACACGGCACACCGCGACGCCCGCGACCTGACCGAGGCACTGACGCTGGCCGGCGAAGGGGACGCCGCCCTGCTCTCGGAGGCGCTGACACTGGCCGGCGTAGGCGACGCCGCCCTGTTCTCGGAGGCGCCGGCCGTGGCCGGCGGCGACGAGCCCGCCCCGCCACTCCGGCCGGAGGTCCCGCACGGCGTGGACGAGCAGCTCGCGCGGGCCGCGACCGAGCTGGCGCTGCGGCTGCCGGACGAGGAGGTGGCGCTCAGGCTGCTCGTGGTGGCCGAACGGGGCGCGGCGGAGCCCGGCGAGTTCCTGCTGGAGGTGGCGCAGCGGCTGACCGGCTCCGGCCGTCACCGCACCGCCGCACGCGTGCTGGAGCGAGCGGTACGGGCCTTCGAATCGGCCGGGTCGCCGGCCCGGGCCGCACACGCGCTGTCCGCCCTGGGAGCGGTCCACGAGGACCTCGCCGCAGATCACACCGCCCCCGGGTCCGGGCGTCCGGCCGCGGAGGGATATGCGCAGGCGCTCGCGGCGTACGGCCGCTCGGCCGCCCTCTACCGCTCGCTGCCCGACCCCCGATCGGAGGCGCTCCAGCTCGGCAACCTGGGCCGCGTCCACCTGCGCGCCGGCGACCCGGCCCGCGCCGCCGAGCACCACCTGCGCGCGGCGGCGCTGTGCGAGGCCGCGGGGCTGCCGGCCGAGGAGGCGGCGCAGCAGGGGCACTCGGCGGAGGCGTACCTGGCACTGCGCGACCCGGACTCGGCCGTCGCCTGCGCGGCCCGCGCCCGCGAGCTGCACCAGCAGGCCGGTGACCGGCGGGCCGCGGCGCTCGCCCTCGTACCGGCCGCCAGGGCAGCCGTCGACCAGGACGACCTCACCGCCGCGAACGAGCGCATGGCCGCGTGCGCCATCGAGCTGGAGGCGGCGGGGGAGTGGGAGCAGGCGTGCGGGGCGCTCGACGCACACGCCGTGACCCTGGCGGAACGCGGCCACCGCGGCCACGCCGCCGCCTGCGAGACCCGGCTGGTGGAGATCGTCCGCCGCAGGGGGCAGCGGCGCGAGCCCGCCGACGAGTGGTACCGCATCGGCCGCCGCCGCCGGTCCCGCGGTGACACCGGCGGCGCCGGGATGGCGTTCGAGCTGGCCGGCCGCGAGTACGAGGCGATCGGCCACCACGACGGGGCCGCGTCGGTGCGCTACAACCTGGGCGTGCTGGCGTACGCGGAGGGCGAGCAGGAAGCGGCGCTGGAGGCGTTCGGGGCGGCGGCGAAGGCGTTCGAGAGGCTGCGGGCGCCGGCCAAGGAGGCGGTCGCGCTGGTGATGCGCGCCTCCTGCCTGACCGCGCTGGACCGCGTCGAGGACGCGCTGGCCGACCTCGACCGGGCGTCGGACCTGGCCGCCGCCGAGGGTGACCTGGACGCCCTGTTCACCGCCACCCTGGGCCGGGCCGCGGCGGACGTCCGGCTGGGGGAGCCGCGGGAGGCGGAGGAGCGCCTGTACTCGGCGCTCGGCCTGGCCGCCGGCGACGCGCTCAAGGAGGCCGTCGTACGCGACCGCCTCGCCGCGCTCGCCGCCCGTGACGGGGACCTGCGGGCGCAGGCGGAGGCGCTGGAGGCGGCGCTCGACGGCTTCCGCGCGAGCGGCCGGGACCGGCTGACGGCCCTCGCCTCGCTCAAGCTCGGCCTCGTCCTGGAGGCGCGCGGGGAGTTCCGCCGGGCGCGGGCGCGCCTGGAGGAGGGGCTGGCGGGGCTCGCCGCGGCCCTCGACCTCCGCCCTTCCGAGGCGCCGTTCGAGGTCGTCGCGGCCATGGCGGGCGGCCTGGACGCCGAGCTCCTGTCCCGCCTGGCCGCACTCCAGCTCACCCTCGGCGACCTCACCCGCGGCCGCGCCACCCTCGCCCAGGCGGTCGCCACCCTCGATGCCGAGGGACGCGGGGGAGAGTTCCTGGCACACCTGGAGCTCCGGCTACGCCTGGAGGAGGCCGAGGCGGCCGGTGACCTCACAACGGCCCGCACCCTCGCCGAGGAGGCCCTCGGCGTGGAGGCACCCGGCGTGGGGGACCTCGGCGCGAAGGGCTCCGGCGCGGAGGACGTCGGCGTGGAGGACGTCGGCGTGGAGGACGTCGGCGTGGAGGACGTCGGCGTGGAGGACGTCGGCGTGGAGGACGTCGGCGCGGAGCACGTTGGCGTGGAGGACGTCGGCGTGGAGGCCCGTGACCGGTCCTACCTCCTGGCCAAGCTCTCAGGCTGCTGCCGCGAGCTGGGCGACCTGGCCGCCGCCCACGAGTACGCGGCACGCGGGTACGAGCTGCGCGACGAGCGGGTGATCGAGCACCTGTGCAACCTCGGCGCGGCGGCCACGGCCATGGGACGTGCGGAGGAGGCGGCCGGCCACCTGACCAAGGCGGTGGAGCTGGCCAGGGACGCGGACTCCGCGCTGCCCGCCCAGCTCGTCCAGTCGCTGGTCCTGCTGGGAGCCGCGCTCACGGACCTGGGCCGCGCCCAGGAGGCCGAACGGGTGTACGCGGAAGGGCTGGCCCACATAGAGGCCCCGATCTGGCGGGCGCTCCGGGCGCCGCTCCTGTCCGGCCTGGCCGACCTCCACCTCAGGCTCGGCCACCTGGACGAGGCCGCAACCCGCTTCCGCGAGGCCATCGCGATCGGCGAGGAGCTGGGCCGCCGCGCCGGCCTCGCCACCGCCTACGCCGACCTCGCCCTGGTCCACGAGCTTCGCGGCGAGCCCACCGAGGCCGTGCCGCTCCTCGAACGCGCCCTCGACCTCGAACCCGCCCCCGGCCGGGGAACGGTCCTGGCCCTGCTCGCCCTCGCCCGCCTGGGAGCACCGGAGCGGCTCGCGGAGGCGCTCGCTCTCGCCCAGGACCTGGGTTACCTCCCGGGAGAGGCCATCGCCCACCTCCACCTGGGCGCCTTCACCCTCACCACCACCGGCCCCGCCACCGGCTCCGCCACCGACTCCGCCACCGGCCCCGCCACGGGCCTCGTGGGCCCGAACCTCGCCACCGCCTCCCACGACCGCGCCCACCACCACCTCTCCACGGCCATCGACCTCCTGACCGACCTCGGCCACGACCAGGCGCTCGCCACCGCCTACCACCACCGCTCGATCGCCGAGGAAGGGCTTGAGGACCTCCCCGCCGCCCTCGCCGACGCCGAACGCGCCTGCGCCCTGGGCCACGAGCCCTCCCGCGACCGCGCCATCCGGCTGGCGGCCCGCCTGAACCTCGGCATGACGGCCTGGACCCATGCCGAACAGGCCAAACTCAACACCCTCACCCCCGAACCCTCCGCCCACCTGGAAGCCGTCCGGACCCTCACGACGATCGCCCGCAACACCCGCGATCCCGAGCGAGCCGCCTCCATCCTCCGCCGAGCCCGGGCCGCCCAGACGGAGCTGGAGGCCTCGTGGCGGCCGACGACCCCCGGCCACCTGGCCCTGCACAGGGGCAAGCCACCCACGAGAGCCCAGCTCGACACCCTCGTCAGCGTCCCGGAACACGCGGAGGGGGCGAGGGGGCTGCTCGGGTTCCACCTGGGCGAGGGCACGGTGACGGTCCTGGCCCACCGCACCGGCTGGCCCGAGCCCCGCGCGTTCCCCACCTCGGTCGGCCACGACCTGCTGACCGAGTTCCGCCGCACCGTGGACGGCGGCAGACCCGGCCTGCTCGACATCGAGGCCCGCCGCCACCGCGCGGACCTCTGGCGCCGCCTGGCCGACCTGCTGCTCTCCGACGCGCTGGACGCCCTCGGCAACGGCATCGGCCTGCTCCACCTGATCCCGCACCCCGCGCTGCGCCAGATCCCGCTGCACGCCCTGTCCCCGTCGGGCCGCCTGCTCATCGAGCGTTTCCCCGTGGCCTACGCCCCGTCCGCCACCGCCCTGACCCGCCTGACGCGCCGCCCCCGCACCCCGGCCGACGGCTCGCTGGTGCTCGGCTTCGGTTCAGGCCCGGCCGCCGAGGCGGAGGCGCGGGAGGCGGCCGCCCGGCTCGGCACCCGGCCCCACCTGGCCCGCGAGGCCACCTCGGCCCTCCTCCCCGGCTCCTGGAACGTGCTCCACCTCGCCTGCCCGGCCGTGTACGACCACGCCGACCCGTTCGGCTCGGGCCTCCGCCTCGCGGACGGCCTCCTCACGGCCCGCCGCCTCATGTCCATGAACGTCACCGCGGACGTGGCCCTCCTGACCGGCCACGAGCCCCCGGCCGAGCCCGCCGCGTCCTCCTCCCCCGCCTCGCCCGCTCCCTGCATGCCCGCCCAGCCGGGCGCACCCGCCGAACCAGGGGCACCCGCTCAGCCCGGCGCGCCCGCCGGGGACGGCGTGGCCGCGCTCTCCGCCGCGCTGCTGCACGCGGGAGTCCGCTCCGCGCTGCTCACCCTCTGGCCGGTCTCACCCGAGATCACCGCCGCCCTGGCCAGGGACATCCACACCCGCCTCAGCTCCGGCTCCACCTCGGCGACCGCCTTCCGCGCCGCCGTGCTGGCCCTGCGCGACCTCTACGGCTCCGCCGAGCCGGACCTCTGGGCGTCGTACGCACCGGTCGGCCTCTTGACCGGCTCGCCGCCCGCCCACGGAGAGCCGGGCACCAGCGTCACCAGCACCAGATAGCCGAAGAACCCCACGGCCAGCCCCACGGCATACCCCCCGAACACCTCGGGCAGCCCCAGCATCGCCGTCACCAGCCCGCCGCCCACCGCGGCCAGCACGGCCGCCAGCTCCGCCAGCCCGGCGCCCGGCCCCCGGTGGCGCAGCGTCCCGTACGTGATCCAGCCGATCACCAGCCCGAAGCAGATCGCCCCGATCACCGCCATCGCCAGAACCTCCAAGTCCATCGGGCCACCCGCTCGTCGGCCGCCGGAAGGATCGTCGTTCACGATCGCACGCGAGAGCCCCCGCTGGCTAGGATCCGGGGCCAGAGGGGCTAGAGGTAGGACTTGGCCGCGCTCACCAGCTCGGCCGCCGCGTCCCGCGTGTCCACGTAGAGGGCGGTCTCGGGGGTGCGCTCGCGCACGTCCTGGTCGCGGATGGCGAACACGGCGGGCGCCGCCCCCACGTCGCCGTAGCGGCCGGTCAGGGCGGCCCCGATCGCGCGGCGCACGTCGCCGACCACCTCGCGCGTGGTGTGCCCGGAGCCGGAGGCGGCGAGGTGGCCGAGCATCCCGGCGAAGCGCAGCTCGCCCTCCGCCGCGGGACGCTGCTCGGGCAGCACGGGCCGGTCCAGCCAGAACACCTTGCCCGCCAGGAACGCCTCGTAGCCGGCGCCCTCGCGGCCCAGCACGCGGGCCGTCTCGGTGAGCAACTCCCCGAACTCGGCCAGCTCCGCCTCGGGCGGCAGGTCCGTGGTGACGAACAAGGGCACGATCAGCGAGTCGAGCATGGTGACTATCCCTCCGTGAGGAGCCTCATCGTAGGGTGCGGCACCGACAAACTCCCGTGACGCCGCTGAGATCACGCGCGGGAGAGTCGCACGGGGCTAGCGTTCGGTCCATTCGTCCTCGATCGCGGAGTGCACGATCGAGTCCCGCCAGCCGTTCGGCGTGTGCAGGTGGTGCCGGATGCGGCCCTCCTCGACCATGCCCGCCGTCAGCATCGCGAGCTGGGCGGGCAGGTTGGCGGGTGAGCGGGCGCCCCAGATGCGGTGCAGCCCGAGCTGCTTGAACCCGAAGGCCAGCAGCAGCCGTACGAGGTCCGTGCCGATGCCCCGGCCCCACTGGTCGGGATGCAGCCCGAACCCGATCTCCGCGCTGTGCGGCAGCTCGGCCTCGATCCGCAGCCTGGCCACGCCGATCACGTCGCGGCGGTCGGCGTCCACGACGGCCAGGACGTACAGGTGGCGCGGCTCGGCGGCGGCGGCCTCCACGGCCTCCTCGACGAGAGCGGCGACCTCCCGCGGGCTGCGCGGGGCGAAGGGGGCGTGCTGGACGGCGGCCGGATGGCTGTAGAGGGTGTGCAACGCGGACACGTCGGCCTCCGTGACGTCACGGAGGCCGAGTCGCTCGCCATTGCAGACCACACGGCGCATGCGGAGAAGGTAACCCCAGTCCTGTGATCTTTACAAGCCCTGGTCAAGTGGCGAGTTGACTCCCGTAAGCCCGGGCGACAAGTTCGGCGACGGCGCTGTGCGCGCCGAGCGGCGCGGCGTGGCCGGCGTCGATCGACGCGGCGGCCTGCTCGACGATCCCGTCGGGAGCCTCGTGGCCGATCAGGCAGGGCGCGATGGCCAGCCGCCCGGCGCCCGCGGCGCGCAGCCGCTGGGCCGCGACGTCCACGCCGGGCTCGCTGTCCAGCGAGGCGGCGACCACCGGCAGCGTGAGCCGCGAGGCCAGGAGTACCGCGGTGGCCTGCACGGCGTGCAGCGCGCGGCTTCCGCCCACGGTGGCGAGGATGACGGCGTCGACGGGGCTGGAGACGTTCAGCAGGCGGACGCGGTCGGCCCTGGCCAGGCCGCGCTCGGCCAGCCGGATGTGCAGCGCCTCGGCCAGCAGCGGGTGCGGCCCGAGCGCCTCGGTCACGACGGCGCCGGAGCCGCTGGCCGCCACGGCCTTGCCGATCTCCGCCATGACGACGGGGTCGTCCCAGGTGAGCAGGGGCACGACGACGGCGTCGCGGCCTGCCGGCAGCGAGTCCGCCAGGTCGGCGATGCTCGTCAGCCGCACCTCGATCTGGGGGTTGTCGACGCGGACCACGGATGCGATCTCCTCGGCCACGCCGGCGGTGCCGCCGGGGGTGGCGAGCACGAGCACGGGGGCGTCGGGCGGCAAGGACGTGGGCACGGGACGACGGTGGCGACCGCCGCCCGGCCGAGGGGAACGTTCTCGTACAGGCAGGCTCACAGGCGCGCAGTTTATGCCGTTTCGCGGCTGCTTGTTCTGTGAATCGATGGCGATTCCGTCACAACCCCTACCTGGAAGGGATGACGACCGACTGAGGGTCGCCGGGCGCGTACGCCGTGATGCTCCCGGCTCCGGCGCCGCGGTTCTGTCCGCGGGCGGCGTTGGCAGCCGCCGCCCGCGCGCCTTTCGCGGCGATCAGGCTCAGGCGAACGGTCCCACCTGAGGAGTCCTGGCCCTGGGCGGCTCGGCCAGGTCGAGGTCGCGGGTCTCGGGTGCGATGGCCAGGCCCAGGGCGGTGACGGCCAGGGCGATGACCACGTAGATCGAGACCGCGATCGTGGACTGGTACGTCTGGAAGAGCTGCAGCGCGATGATCGGGGCGACCGCGCCGCCGACGATGCCGGCGACCTGGTAGCCCATGGACGCGCCGCTGTAGCGCAGCCGCGTGCTGAACAGCTCGGCGATGAACGCGGCCTGCGGGCCGTACATGGCGGCATGGGTGATCAGCGCCACCACGGCGGCCAGCGCGATGAGCGGGAACGACTTCGTGTCCAGCAGCGGGAAGAACGCGAACACCCACACCGCCGCCGCGACCACGCCGGCGAAGTAGACCGGGCGGCGGCCGTACCGGTCGGACAGCGCGCCGGCCAGCGGGATCAGCGCGAGCTGCAGCGCCGAGCCGATGAGCACGGCGTTCAGCGCGTACGAGCGCGGCAGGTCCAGCTCGCCGGTGATGTAGACGATGATGTACGCGGTGAAGGTGTAGAAGGCCACGTCCACCCCGATGCGCGCGGTGAAGGCCGACAGCAGCGCGCGCGGATGCGTGCGCAGCACCTCGACCAGCGGCATTTTCGCCTTGGCGCCACGCTGCTCGACCTCGGCGAACAGCGGCGACTCGGTGATCCGCAGCCGCACCCACAGGCCCACGAACACCAGCGCCCCGGACAGCAGGAACGGCACCCGCCAGCCCCAGGACAGGAACGCCGCGTCCGACAGCGTGAAGGACAGGATCGTCAGCAGGCCGGTGGCCAGCACGTACCCGGCGGGCACGCCGACCTGCGGCCAGCTCGCGTTGAAGCCGCGCCGGCGGCCGTCGCCGTGCTCCAGCGACATGATCACCGCGCCGCCCCACTCGCCGCCGAGCCCCAGGCCCTGCACGAACCGCAGCACCGCGAGCAGGATCGGGGCCATCACGCCCACGGCGGCGTAGCCGGGCAGCACCCCGATGAGGAACGTCGAGATGCCCATCACCAGCAGGGTCACCACCAGCACGGTCTTGCGGCCCACCCGGTCGCCGAAGTGCCCGAACACCACGCCGCCGAGCGGCCTGGCCACGAACGCCACGGCGTTGGTGGTCAGCGACGCCAGGGTCGCGGTGAACGGGTCGAGCGACGGGAAGAACAGCGCGGGGAAGACCAGGGTCGCCGCAGTGGTGTAGAGGAAGAAGTCGTACCACTCCAGCGAGGTGCCTATCAGGCTGGCGAGGATCACCCGCCGGGTCTGTTGGGTGGAGCCTGACATCCGATCGCTCCTTGTAGTTGAGGGGGGATACTCATCAACGTAAGGATCGTTGAACAATTCGACAAGAGGTTTGCTCCATGATTCGCTGCTAATTGTGGATAACGTGGTCGCCGATCTCTCCCAGGACCGCCCCCGGCTGGGACGCAGCAGCACGGCGGAGCGGGTGGCCGACATCCTGCGCGACCGCATCAGCGAGGGCTTCTTCCAGCCGGGGCAGCGGCTGTCGGAGGAGTCCATCTCGGAGGCGCTCGGCGTCTCGCGCAACACGCTGCGGGAGGCGTTCCGGCTGCTCGGCCACGAGCGGCTGCTCGACCACCGGCTCAACAGGGGGGTGTTCGTCCGGCTGCCGTCGGTGGAGGACGTGCTCGACCTCTACCGCGTACGCCGCGTGCTGGAGGGCGCGGCCGTGCGGCGCAAGCCGTCCGAGGAGGCGCTGACCGTGATCAAGGAGGCGGTGGCCGAGGCCCGGCGGGCCGCCGCCCAGGACGACTGGCAGCGCGTCGGCACCGCCAACATCCGCTTCCACCAGACGCTCGTCTCGCTGAACGAGAGCCCGCGCATCGACGAGGCCATGCGCCAGCTCCTGGCGGAGCTGCGCCTGGTCTTCCACGTCATGGAGAACCCGCGGGCCTTCCACGAGCCGTTCATCGAGCGCAACCTCACGCTGATCGGGCTGATCGAGTCGGGGCGGCCCGAGGAGGCGGCCGCCTATCTCGACGACTACCTCGACCATGCCGAGCGGCTGCTCATCCACGCCTACGAGCCGAACCGCTAACGTGGCCCCATGGAGCGGATCTTCACCCTCGACGAGGCCCGCGCGCTGCTTCCCGCCGTCATCGTGGAGGCCGCGGAGCTGATCGCGGCCCGCGCCGACCTGGCGGAGATCGACTTCCAGCGGCGCGCCGGCGGCCGGTCCGAGCTGGGCGGCCTGCCCGAGCTGAAGGGGCTGCAGGCCAGGATCGAGGAGATCCTGAGCGGGTGGACCGAGCAGGGCATCGAGGTCAAGGGCATCGCGCCGGTGCTCGTCGACTTCCCCTCGCTGATCGACGGGGCCTCGGTGCGGCTGTGCTGGATCGAGGGGGAGCCGGAGCTGGGCTGGTACCACCGTACGGAGCTGGGCTTCGCGGGCCGCCGCCCGCTCTGATCCGCCGTCGTGCGCCCTTGACGCGGCCCTGTCACGGCCTGTATTCAACTTATAGGTTGATAAACCAGGAGGTTGATTACGATGCTCCTAGAGAACAAGGTCGCCGTCGTGCACGGCGCCGGCGGATCCATCGGCGGGGCGGCGGCCAGGGCGTTCGCCCGCGAGGGCGCCCGCGTCTTCCTCGCCGGACGCACCCGCGACAAGCTCGACGAACTCGCCGCCGGCCTCCCCGCAGCCGAGACCGCCGTGGTCGACGCGCTCGACGAGGCCGCGGTCGACGCCTTCACCGGCTCCGTGGCCGAGCGTGCCGGCCGCATCGACGTCTGCTTCAACGCCATCGGGATCCAGGACGTGCAGCGCCCGCTCGGGGAGATCTCGGCCGCGGAGTTCCTGCGGCCGATCGAGGTGGCCACGCGCACGCAGTTCCTCACGACCAGGGCCGCCGTACGGCACATGGCGCCGCGCGGCGGCGGGGTCATCCTCATGTTCGGCGGCGGCGGGCCGCAGACGCAGCCCGGGCTCGGCGGGCTCAAGGTGGCGCTCGACGCGATGGAGAGCATGCGTCGGCAGTGGGCCGCCGAGTACGGCCCGTACGGCATCCGCGTCCTCACCCTGGTCACCGGCGGCATCCCGGAGAGCCTGCCCGACAGCGTCGGCGCGAAGGACCGGATCGCCGCGGCCATCGCCGGGGGCAGCCTGCTCAAGCGCGCCGCCACGCTGGCCGACGTGGGCAACGTGGCCGCGTTCGCCGCCTCCGACCTGGCCGCGAGCATGACCTCGGCGACGCTGAACATCTCCTGCGGCGCGATCGTCGACCACTAGGGTGATCGCACCGTCTCCCTGACAGGAAGCCCGCCCAGCATGCCCGACGACCAGCTCAGCCTCACCTTCGCCGCGCTCGCCGACCCGACCCGGCGGGCGATCCTGGCGCGGCTGGCCGAGGGGGAGGCGACGGTGAACGAGCTGGCCGAGCCGTTCGACATGAGCCTCCAGGCGGTCTCCAAGCACCTCAAGGTGCTGGAACGGGCCGGCCTGATCAGCAGGGGCCGCGACGCGCAGTGGCGGCCGTGCCGCCTGGAGACCGCGCCGCTGGAGACGGCCTCCGAATGGATCGACCGCTACCGCGAGCGCTGGAGCGGCCGGTTCGACCGCCTGGAGCGGGAGATCCGGCGCATCCAGAAAGGATCCGAGCATGACTGAGTTCGTCATCGAGCCGGGACGGCAGGACATCGTCATGATCCGGCACTTCGACGCGCCGCCCGACCTGGTGTTCCGGGTGGTCACGGACCCGGAGCTGATCCCGCGCTGGTGGGGGCCCGGTTTCCTGACCACCCGCGTCGATCGGATGGAGGTCGCGCCGGGCGGGCGGTGGCGGTTCGTCAACGTCGACGCGCGGGGCAGAGAATGGGGCTTCAGCGGCTTCTACCACGCCGTCGTCCCGCCGGAGCGGTTCGTACGGACGTGGGAGTTCGAAGGCACGCCCGAGGAGGTGGCGCTGGAGACGGTCACCCTGACGCAGGTGGACGGCCGCACCCGCTACACCGCCCGGTCCGTGCACCCGACCGTGGAGGCCCGCGACGCGATCATCCGCGCCGACGGGCCCCGCGGCGGCCGGGAGTCGATGGACCGGCTCGCCGCCCTGCTCCGGTGACCGGCGGGCTTCGGCATACCCTGCATGGGTGAAGGTGCACTCGACGAAGGCGATGGCCGTGCGGGCCGTGGAGCTGTGCGTGGAGTTGCTGTACGAGCGGGCGTCGGTCGCGTCGGTGGCCGGCGTCCTGCGTGCGCACGGCGAGATCGGGGAGCTCGACCTGGGCGAGGACGACCTCGCCGCGATGCGCGCCGCGGCCTCGCGCCTGCGGGAGGTGCTGGGGGCGGCCACCGCCGGGGAGGCGGCGGCGCTGCTCAACCGGATCCTCGCCGAGTCGGCCCGGGCGCCGCGGCTGACCAGCCATGAAGGGACGACCAGCTGGCACGTGCACGTGGACAGCGGGGATGACGCGCCTTGGGGGGAGTGGTTCCTGACGTCGTCGGCGATGGCCCTGGCGGTGCTGCTCGCCGATCATCAGCGGGTTCCCGGGGGGTTGTGCGCTTCGGGGAGTTGCGGGCGCCCGTACCTGGACGTGGGGGGCGGCAGCCCGCGCCGCTACTGCAGCAGCCGCTGCGCCACCCGGGAACGCGTCGCCGCCCACCGCTCCCGCACCTGACCGCCGGCGTCCCTGCCGTCGCGACGCTCATTCGCCGCCGGCGTCCCTGCCGCGTTGGGGGCACTCATCCGTCCCGGGCGGCCCGCCGCCTGGCGACGAGGACCGCGACGGCCGCCGCCTGCAGCGCCGCACCGGCCAGCAGGGCGAGGCTCACGTCGTACGCGGCCAGCGGCCCTGCCGCCGCCGACCCGATCGCGAACGAGGTGATCTTCAAGCTGGCGCCCGTGGTGAACACCTGGCCACGCAGCCGGGCGGGCGCCTCGCGATGGCGTACCGCGAAGAGCGCGGTGAGCTGCGGCCCCTCGCCCGCCCCCGCCACGGCCGCCCCCACCACGGCCATCCAGTACGTCTCCGCGCAGGCCATCACCACCACCCCGGCCCCCAGCACCGCCGTCCCCGCCGCCTGCACCCCGGCCGCCCATCGCGAGGTACGGCTCAGGACCGCGTTGGCCACCAGCCCACCGGCGGCGATGACGGCCAGCAGCAACGCTCCGGGCCCGCTCTCCCCGCTCAGCCGGGCACCGAGCACCGGGGCCGACACGACCACCATGGCCAGCCCGCAACACGACACCATGGACGCCACGGTCGCCCGCCGCAACGTCCCGTTCGACACGATCGCCCTGAACCCGGCCCGCACCTCCTCCCGAACAACCCTCCACCCGGCCACCCCGCCGTCACCACCCGCCGGACGGGAGCCGCCCTCACCGCCTGCCGGGCGCGCGCCTCCGTCACCGTCCGCCGGGCGCGGGTCGGGCGAGGGCAGCCCGTGGGCGGCGGGCAGCGCGGCGACCAGCATCCCGACGCTCACCAGAGCCGCCATGACCCCACCGCCTGCCGACGCGATCACCCCGACGAGCGCGGGCCCTGCCAGTCCCGCCACGTTGTAACTCATCGAGTCGAACGCCGTCGCCCTCCCCAGCCTCCCGGCCCCCGCCACCAGGGGAAGCTGCGCCGTCCAGCCGCCCGTGAGCGCGGGCCCCAGCAGCCCGGTCACCACCGCGACCCCGGCCAGAACAGCCCCGGGCACCCGCCCCGCCATCCCGCCGACCACCATCAGGAGCCCGCCCGCGTACCCGGCGAGGCACCACCCCAGCACCTTGCCCGGCCGGCGGGCACGATCGAGCAGCACCCCCAGCAGCGGCCCTCCGACGGCGGCCGAGATGGTCAGCCCCGCCAGTACCGAGGAGGCCAGCAGGGGCGAGCCGGTGACGGCCAGGCCGGTGACGAGCAGGGCGGGCCCGGACATCTCATCACCGGTGCGGGCCAGCACGGCACCTGCCATGTAACGGGTCAACACACGCAAGACGTTACACGTCCATGCTCCGCCCCGTACGTTAGCCCGGCGTCCCGGAGGGAATGAGTATCCGGAACCAGCCCCCTGAGCTGCGAATTTGCCCACGCTGGGGAGGGTCGGCCGGCCTGCGCGAACTGCGTGCGCGCAGGCCGGCCGCGACCCCGCTTCCGACTCCGCCCCCGACTCCGCCCCCGACTCCGCCCCCGACTCCGCCCACGACTCCGCCCACGACTCCGCCCACGACCTCGGCCTGGAGCGCGGTCCGGACCGCGGCAACGGCCCTGAGACCGAGCCGGCTGCCCCAGGCCTCAGCCGGACTGCCCATCACCTGTCGAGCGGCCCCAGCCGGAACCGCCCATCCGCTCTCGGACAGGCTCGGCAGCACCGCTCAGACAGAGCTGGTGATCACCGCGAACCGTGCGCCGAAGGGATCGGCCAGGAACGCCATCCGCCCGACCCCCTCAACGGTCATGGCCGGAGCCTGCACCGTCGCCCCGAGCCGCTGCCCCAGCGCCACCGTGGCATCGCAGTCGGGCACCTCGAAGTACGGCAGCCAGTGCGGCCGATCACCGGCCTCGAGCTGGGCGATGCCGGCCGCCGACGACGACTCGTCACCCTCCGCGGGCGAGATGACCGGGTACGACGCGTCGCCCATCGGCAGGTCCTCGATCCGCCAGCCGAACACCGACTGGTAGAAACCGCGGATCCCGGCAGGATCGGGCGTGTACAGCTCGACCCACCCGAGTGAGCCCGCGTCCGTCACCAGCCCGAGCCCCTTGGTCGCGCCGGGCTGCCAGACGGCGAACGACGCCCCGGCCGGATCGGCGAACGCCGCCATCCGGCCCTGCCCCTCGATGTCGAACGGCGCGGCCAGGACCGTGCCGCCTGCCTGCTCGATCGTCTTCGTGATGGTGTCGGCGTCGGGCGCCTGGAAGTAGATCAGCCAAGCGGAGCCCTCTCTCGCCTGGGCCTCCGGGCTGATGCCGGCGACAGTCCGGCCGCCGACCTGGCAGAAGCGATAGTTCCTGTGCTCGGCCCCCAGCGAGACGGCATCCCAGCCGAACAGCCCGGTGTAGAACGAGACCGACGTCTCCGGGTCGGGGCTGCTGACGTCGACCCAGCAGGGGGAGCCGGGGAGGTAGTGCGTGGTGAGCATGGCCTGCTCCTTCGCGTGACGAAGCGATGGGTGGCCTCTGCACCTCCGGTGCGGGCCGAGGGGCGACGCCACTCATATCCGGTGCCCACCAGCCTGGCACGACCCGTCGATCGAATAAGTCTCTTCCCCGAAATCGAATACGTGTTTGAAGTATGGCATACACTCGGCACTATGACAGCCGCGTTCCAAGCATCTCTGCTCTCCCTCGACGAGGAGCTCGGCATCGGGCCTCTCGGCGACACCGTCCACCGCACGCACCTCGACCGCGGCGCCTGGATCGACCTGCGCCCCGGCTGGCTGACGGGCGCCGACACGCTCTTCGAGCGCCTCGCGGAGCACGTGCCGTGGCGGGCCGAGCGGCGGCGCATGTACGACAGGGTCGTGGACGTGCCGCGGCTGCTGAAGTTCTACGACGAGGACGAACCCCTGCCCGACCCGCTCCTCGACGACGCCCGGCGCGCCCTCGACGACCACTACGGCCAGGAGCTGGGCGAGCCGTTCCGTACAGCCGGCCTGTGCTTCTACCGCGACGGCCGCGACAGCGTGGCCTGGCACGGCGACACGATCGGGCGCGGCAGCACGGAGGACACCATGGTCGCCATCATCTCGGTCGGCAGCCCGCGCTCACTCCTGCTCCGTCCCCGCGGCGGCGGCCCCTCGCTCCGCCACGACCTGGGTCACGGGGATCTGATCGTGATGGGCGGAAGCTGCCAGCGCACCTGGGAACACGCCATCCCGAAGACCACCCGCCCGTCAGGCCCGCGCATCAGCATCCAGTTCCGCCCGGCGGGCGTCCGCTAATCCCGCCCACCGCCCCATCGCCGCACCGCCCCATCGCCGCACCGCCCCATCGCCGCACCGCCCATCGCCCCGGCGTCACCACTGGCGCATCACCGCATCACAGGGCCACCGCACTGCGTGTCGGCACCGCGTCTGGCGTCCCAGGGCATCGCCCATGTCGCCGCGCCGCTCAGCCACTCGCCCGCGCCGGGTCGTTGCCGCGTGCGCCGCTTGCGCGTCTGTGACGCTTCCCCGCCGGCGTTCGTGCCCCGCTGCTCGCACCCATGCCCACGTGACACGCCACGCCATGCCAGGAGCGGGCCACATCACCGCGACGCCACACCGGGCGTCGGCGCCGTGACTGTCGGCCCACATGACGCACCCCGCCCCCCACGTCACCGCGCCAGGGCCGGGTGGGGCCGGGGAGCGGGGTGGTGGGTGGTTACTGGAGGGTGAGGCGGGCGATGCGGCCCTGTTCGCCCGCCGACCAGCACGAGAGGTCCCGGGTGCAGGCGACCGTGTCGAAGGAGCCGCTGTCGAAGGTCTGCCACGTCCGCCCGCCCGAGTACGTCACATCGCTCCCCGACGGCCCCACCGCGACGGCGGCGAACGGAAGGTGGGGAAGCCAGGTGACGCCCGACCGGTAGGCGGGCGGGGGAGCGGAGGAGGGGTGCCAGGAGGTGCCGCCGTCACGCGTGGTCGCGCCGGCGCTGGGCGACTGCTGTTCCGGACGGTAGTCGCCGCCGACCGCGATCCCGCGGTGACGGTCGCGGAAGGCGAGGCCGAAGACGCCGCGCGCCGGGTCGCCGGCGGGGATCGGCGCGTCGGCGACCGTCCAGGTGCGGCCGCGGTCGCGGGAGTGGAACACGCGGGCCCGCTCTGCCCCGCCGCTGGCCAGCCAGACGTCCCGGCCGCCCGACGCGACCAGGCACTGCCCGCTCGCTGCGAACCCCGCCTCGCCCGGCAGCGCCTCGGGCATCCCGTCCGGCGGCAGCACCTGCCAGCTGCGCCCGCCGTCCTCCGTGGCCAGGATCCGGAACCGGCCGTCCACGGGGTCGCTCATGGCCAGCCCGTGGCGGCGGTCGAAGAAGGCCATGCAGTCGTAGAACGCCTGCGGCTCGTCGTTCCTGAACGTCTCCGCCCAGGTGCGGCCGCCGTCCTCCGTACGGTAGACGCGGGAGTCGGTGCCCGCGCCGATGGACAGGGCCACGGCCCGGTTCGCGTCGAACGCCTCGATGTCGCGGAACTGGAGCGCTGCCGTGTCGGGCGGTGAGACGTTCTGCCAGGTACGTCCGCCGTCGACGGTTCGCAGCACGGTGCCGCCCGAGCCGGAGGCCCACACCACGTTCCGGCTGACGGGGGACAGGCCGCGCAGGCGCGCGGTCACTCCCGTCTCCTTGAGCTCCCACCCGAGCCGGGGCGTGCCGGCGGCCTGGGCGGGGAGCGGGGCGGCGAGCACGAGGGCCGCTGACAGCGCACCTAACGCGATTCGAAGCTTCATGTCGGGCAAACTAGCCCAAAGGATCAACCCGGTCCATGGCCCGCCGATCTCCCGGTGGTCAGGGCGGGCTTCCCGCAGTCAGGCGGGCCTCCGGGTGGTCAGGCGGACTGGCGGGCGGAGCCCCACGAGAGCAGCGCCTCGGCCGTGCTGAAGCGGCGGCTGGAGACCGACTCGTCCAGCAGGACGCCGACCAGCACCCGCCCGTCCGACTCGCCCGCGAACGCCAGGCAGTACCCCGCGGCCCGCGTGAACCCCGTCTTCAGCCCGATCGCCCCCGGCGTGCCGAGCAGGCGGTTGGTGTTGCGCCAGCCGTAGGAGCGGTGCTCGTCGGTGGCGTCGAGGTCGTGCCGGCGAGTGCCGGCCACCTCCTTGATGAGCGGCACCTGCATGGCCTTGGCCGCGAGTACGGCCTGGTCCCTGGCGGTGGAGTAGCCGTCGCCGCCCGGGGTGGGCAGGCCGTCGGCGTTGACGTAGTGGGTGTCGTTCATGCCGAGCGAGCGCGCCGTGGCGTTCATCTTGGTCACGAAGCCCTCGACGCCGGGCCCGTACGTGCGGGCCAGCGCGTGGGCGGCGTCGGCGCCGGAGGGCAGCATGAGGCCGTACAGCAGCTCGCCGACCGTGAGACGGTCGCCGGGGCGCAGGTCGGCGGTGGTGCCGCCGCCGTCCTCCGCGTACGCGACGTCCTCCGGCCGGATCCGCACCACGTCGGTGGGCTTGGCGGTCCGCAGCACGAGGTACGCGGTCATGGTCTTGGTCAGGCTGGCGACCGGCATCCGTTCGGTGCCGTCCTTGTCGAACAGGACCTCACCGGACGCGGCGTCCATCAAGTAGGCGGCACGGCCGTACACGGCGGGCGCGTCGGTCGCCACCGAAACGGGTGCGCCGTTCGCGGCGGAAACGTGCGCGCCGTTCTCCGTGGAAACGACGGCCGGGGCGGGGGTCACGCCGGCCTGCGCGGGCGCGGTCAGCCCTGTGACCAGGGCAAGTGCGCCTGCCATGGCGGCCAGAAAAGCCTTCCGATTACGCATATGGCACAGAATGCCGCCCGTCTTGAGGTGCTCTTGACGAAAAGAGGGAAAGAGCGTGACCCGCCCTTCCGGAAATCCCTGAAACAGCGGGCAACCCTGGAAAAGGTAAATCTTTTCCGGAGATGGCTCAGCGGCCGTGCCAGAAGTTGTCGGTGACCCGCTCGCCCGCCGCCAGCTCCGCGAACAGGTCCTCCCACAACGGCATCACCTGCTCGGGCCCGTACGCCCGCGACGTCCTCAGGGCCGCCCGCCCCATGCGCAGCCGCAGGTCCCGGTCGGCGATGACCCGGTTGAGGGCGGCGGCCAGCGCGTCCACGTCCCTCGGCGGCACCAGCAGGCCGTCCACCCCGTCGGTCAGCACGTCCTTCGGTCCGGTCGGGCAGTCGAAGGCGACCACGGGCAGCGCGTGCGTCATCGCCTCGATCATCACCATGGGCAGCCCCTCGAACCGGGAGCTCAGCGCGTACACGGAGGCGTCGGTCAGCTCCCGCTCCAGCCGGTCGGTACGCCCGGGCAGCGCCACGTGATCGCCCAGCCCGAACTGCTCGACCAGCCCGGTGAGCTGCCCCTTGCGCGGCCCGGTGCCGAAGATGCGCAGCCGCCACTCCGGATGCTCGGGCACCACCTGCGCGAACGCCTTGACCAGCAGGTCGAACCCCTTCTGCGGCACCAGCCGCCCGGCCGCGACGACGACCGGGCTGACCTGCCGGGAACGCTCCTGCTCGACCTTGTGCACCGCGTTCGGGATCTGGACGATCGGGGTGCCCGGCAGCAGCCGCTGGTACTCCAGCCGGTTCGTGCGGGTCAGCACGGCGATCGCGTCGAAGCGGCCGTAGTGGCGGGCGATCTCCCGGCGGATGGTGTCGGGGTAGGCCGACAGGTTCATGTGCTCCTGGGCGACGCGGATGACGGTCTTCGGGGTACGCCGGGCGGAGATCAGGTTCAGCGCCGGACGCGTGGTGACCAGGACGCCGTCACGCAGCCCGGAGACGTACTCCATGGCGGCCCACTCCACGCGCTCGGTGAAGTAGTCGGCCGCGAACTCGCCGCGCGGCACGATCTTCCCGCGCATCCTGCGCCACGCCTTGCGCGCCATCGAGTCCGGCTGCCGGCCGCCGCGCTGGTCCACCAGGGTGCTGACGGTGATCCGGGGGTCGAGAGCGAACTGCGGGGTGTCGCGCCGCCGTACCAGGCTGACCAGCTCGACGTCGTGGCCGGCGGCGGCCATCGCGTTCGCCTGGTTGACCACCGTGCGGATGGTGCCGCCCATGCCGAAGGCGTGCAGCATGAGGTAGCGGATCTTCACGTGAGGTACTCCCGCCGGTTCATGCGCAGGCAGACTACCCGGCGTTCCTGGCAGTTCCCTGGGAGGCGACGGGCGATGATCAACTAGCCTGGCTGGTGACGAGGCGGGCGCGAGGCGAGGGGTTGGGCATGGACGGCGTACGGCCGGCGGACGAGGCGGTTCTGGGCATGGTCGCCGAGCGGCTGAGCGCGGCCACGCAGCAGCCATGGGAGGTCCGCGACGGCATGGCCAGGGGGCCGGGCACGCTCGCCGTCCGGCTCGGCGCCGACCACACCGGCAGCCCCGCCCACCTCGACCTCGACTTCGTGCTCAACGTCGGCCGCCCGGAGGACACCACGGTCTCCGACTGCGTGACCGGGTACGGCGCCACCGTCGAGGAGTCCGTGGACCGCGCGATCCGGATGTGGCTCGGCACGACCGGCGGCGCCCTGCTGGAGCTCCTCGTCCAGGACGGCTCCCACGCCGCCCACTTCGCCCCCGACGACCCCGACGGTCTCCCCGGCTGGCACGCCATCCACGGCGGCATCGTCGGCTGGGGCACGGGCGACGAGCACGACGCCGTCCAGCGGTGGGCGGTCCAGCACGTCCTGCTGCCGCACCTGGCGCCGGCGCTCAAGGGCACGCTCGAACGGGGGCACCTGGTGGGGGTCAAGGCGTTCTTCGGCGGCGGTGACGGCACGGAGACCGCCGAGATCAGGGTGAACGGCGCCCGGCACGAGGCGGGCTCGCGGGCGCTGGCGGAGCTCGGCTGGCCGCGCCCGGCCGGCGGCGTCTCGTACGCCCGCACGTTCGTGCTGCTCGTGCACCAAGAGTGACCCCTTAGCGGGGTGGCCGGACCTCGCGCCGCCTGACGGCCCCGGCTCCGCCCAGCTCGGCGAGCAGCTCGGCGAGCAGTGCCCGGCATGCCTCGACCCGCTCCCGCCCGCCCCGCTCCGCCAGCCGATCCTCCTGTGCGGCCCGGGCCCGCCGCGCCGCCGCCACGGCCTCGCGCCCGCGCCCGGTCAGCCGTACCCTCCTGATCCGGGCGTCACGCGGATCCGGCACCCGCTCGACGTACTCGAGCCCTTCCAGCTCGGCCACCACCTTGGACGCGGCCTGCTGCGTGACCTCCATCCGCACGGCCAGCTCCCCGATCGTCCTGGGCTCCTCGACGAGGTGCTGGAAGACGTACCCGTGCGAGACCCGCAGCCCGGTGAACCCCTGGGCCGCCAGCTCCTCCTGCACGGCCGAGGCGGCGGCGGAGCCGACGAAGAGGGCGAGGGTGCCGAGGTCGAGGTCGCGCGGTTCCACTGGCATGGAGACATCCTGCCCTTGACAACCACGGTTGCACAACTACGGTTGTATACATGCATCCCAACCTCGACCTCGCCCTCCGCTACCACCAGGCGGTCTCCGACGGCGCGAGCCCCGAGCCCTACCTCCACCCCGACGTCGTCCACCACGAGCTGCCCAACCTGCTCTTCCCCGACGGCGTGGTCCGCGACCTCGACGGCCTGCGCGCGGCGGCGGAACGCGGCGCCGAGGTGGTCAGCGAGCAGCACTTCGAGGTGCGAAACGCGGTCGCGTCAGGCGACCAGGTCGCCCTGGAGGTCCTGTGGACCGGCACCCTCGCCGTCCCCCTGCGCGACCTCCCGGTGGGCCACGTGCTCCGCGCCCACGTCGGGGTCTTCCTGGAGTTCCGCGACGGCCGCATCGTGGCCCAGCGCAACTACGACTGCTACGAGCGCCTGACCGCCTCTCACTGACCGGCCAGGCCGGTGTGCGCCACCCCCCGTACGATCTGCCGCTGGAACATCACGAACACGACCAGCAGCGGCAGCCCGGCCAGCACCACCGAGGCCATGATCTGCGCGTACCGCAGCCCGAACGTCCCCTGCACCACGTTCGCCAGCCCGACCGGCAGCGTCATCGTGTTCGGGTCGGTGGAGACCAGGAAGGGCCACAGGAAGTTGTTCCAGGTGTTGATGAACGTGAAGATCGACACGGCGGCGAGCACCGGCCTCGACAGCGGCAGCACGATGGTGAAGAAGACCCGCCACCGCCCGGCCCCGTCCACGAACGCGGCCTGCTCCAGCTCCGGCGGCACGTCCTGGAAGAACTTGACCAAGATGTAGACGATCAGCGGGGCCGCCACCTGCGGCAGGATGATGGCCCACCAGGTGTCCACCAGCCCCAGCGTGACCATCTCCGCGAACAGCGGCGCGATCAGCACCTGCGGCGGCACCATGATCCCGGCCAGGATCAGCGCCAGCAGCACCCGCTGGCCCCTGAACTGGGTGCGGGCGAACCCGTACGCCGCCATCGCCGAGAACAGCACGGTCAGGAACGTGACGATCACCGCGGTGACGGTCGAGTTGATCGCCCACTTGACGATGCCGCCGGTCCCCAGGACCAGCGCGTACGAGTCGAAGGTGATCTCGCTGCCGAACCACTGCAGCGGCAGCTGGGTGGTCTCCTCCTCGGGCTTGAGCGAGGTGGCCACCGCCCACAGGACGGGGGCGAGCCAGATGGCCGCCAGGACCAGGGCGACGACGAGCAGGATGAGCTGGCTCCAGCTGAACCGCTTGGTCACGACGCGACCTCCTCGCGCTTGCGGAACAGCCGGAGCTGCGCCAGGGAGACGATGACGATCAGGGCGAACAGGATGTACGACACGGCCGAGGCGTAGCCGGTGCGGTAGCCGGTGAAGCCGACGTCGTAGGCGTACTCGATGATCGGCCTGGTGGAGTCCTGCGGCCCGCCGCCGGTCATCAGGTAGATCTGGTCGAACACCTTCAGCGAGGCCACCAGCTGCAGCACCACGATCAGCATCGTGGTACGGCCGAGCAGCGGCAGGGTGATGGAGCGGAGCTTGTCCCAGGCGGAGGCGCCGTCGATGGCGGCCGCCTCGTACAGGTGATGCGGGATCGACTGCAGGGCGGCCAGGTAGAGCAGGAAGTTGAAGCCGACCGTCCACCAGACGGTGGTCAGCACCATCGACCACATCGCCACGGACGGGTCGCCCAGCCACAGCACGTCGGTGCCGAGCGTGCCGTTGATCAGGCCGTAGTCGGGCGGGTAGATCATCTGCAGCCACAGGATCGACACGACCGCCGACGGCAGCAGGAACGGCCCGAAGAACGACAGCCGCCACAACCACTGCATGAAGCGCAGGTTGTGCACCAGCAGCGCGAACACCAGCCCGAGGAACACCAGCGGGATCGTGCTGAGCACGGTGAAGACCACCGTGTTCCACAGCGAGCGCCACATGCGCGGGTCGCCGAACGCCTCCAGGTAGTTGTCGAAGCCGACGAAGTTGTTGTTGCGGCCGGCGATGTTCACGCTCGACAGGCTCATCTGGAAGCCGAGCAGGGTCGGCCAGACGAGGAAGGCCACGTAGATCAGCAGGAACGGCGCCACGAACACCATCCCGTGCTGGGTCCAGCCGCGCCGGACCTTGGGCGTGGCGACGGGGGCGGCGGTCGGCGGAGCCGCGACGGTCGTAGTCATGAGCGCTCCTCCGCGGGGAACGGGTTCGGGGCGGCCATCAGGCGGGCCAGCGCGGCCTTGGCGGCGGCCAGGCCCTCCTCCGGCGTGCGCGTGCCGCCGATGACGGGGGAGAATGCCTCACCGAACTCGATCCACAGCCGCGAGGCCGAGCCGGTGTACCAGACCTGCGGGTCGAGGGCGACCTCGGTGATGACCGAGCGGTACTCCGACTGCGGCTGCAACGCGAGGTATTCGGGCTGCTCCAGCGCGGGCAGGTACGCGGGCACGTGCCCGGCCACCGCCCAGTCGGCGCTGTTCTTGACGAGGTAGGCGATGAACCGGTACGTCGCCCGCTCCACCTCGGGATCCCGGTTGCGCTGGTGCGGCAGCACGAACGCGTGGCAGTCGGCCTGCGCGGAGCCGGTGCCGAAGACGGCGGGGAAGCGCGTCATGCTGAACGGCGTCTTGCGCTCCTTGAGCCCGGTGGTCTCCCAGTCGCCGTTCCACAGGAACGCGGCCTCGCCGTTGGTGAACTTGGCGACGGAGGCGCCGTAGTCCGTACGCCAGTCGCACAGCCCCTCCTGGCCGAGCCGCTGCATGAGCCGCAGCGCCTCCAGCGCCTTGGCGTCGTCGATGGTGATCTTCGTGCCGTCCTCCGACAGCAGGGTGCCGCCGCTCTGCGGGTAGAGCGACCACCACACGCGCCACGGGCCGACGGTGCCGAGCCCGAGCGCGTCGAAGGCCAGCGGCGGCTTGCCGCCCATCACCTCCTTGGCCTTGGTGAGCTGGGCGACGAGCTCGTCCACCCCCTTGGTGGGCAGCAGCTTGCCGTCGGGGCCGAGCAGCCCGGCCTTGCCGCAGATGTCGGTGTTGTAGTACTGCACCATCGGGTGGGCGTCGAACGGGATCGCGTATAGCACGCCGTCGAGGTGGGCGCGCTCCCAGATCGGCGGGCTGAAATCGGCGGCCCGCAGACCGGCCTCCTCCAGCAGCTTGACGTCGATCGGGTCGAGGATGGCGCCCGCCCCGATGCCCGCCAGCCTGGCCAGGTGGAACGTGGCCAGGTCGGGCGAGCGCCCGCCCGAGCCGGCCATCGCGATCTTGGTGTAGTACGGCTCGCCCCAGGCGAGCACGTTCTCCTCGACGAAGATGTCGGGGGTGTCCTTGGCGAACGCCTGGACCATCTGGTTCATGATGATGCCGTCGCTGGCGCCGAGGAAGTGCCAGTACTGCACGCGGGTCTGGGACGAGCCGAGCCCCACGGGGATCGCGCATCCCGTGGCGGCGGCGCCGAGCAGTGCGAGGCTGCCGCCGAGAAGGTGCCGGCGGGTGATATCGGGGGGACCGTGCACTGGGGGGCCTCTTCCTTCACCGAGCTATCGCTTGGCCATGTTCTCGCTAACATCCGGGAGGTTCAGGGCAGCCGTGATTCGGCCTCTCGCGCGGGGCGCGAAGGCGGTGGGGCGAGCCGTCCGGGTCGCGGAGGCTGCCGCGTGGACCCCGTTGTTTCTGCGGGGTTACCCGAGTGTTAGCGGTAACAAGCAGCATGTCAAGGGGCACCTCGCAACCGGTTGCGGTGATCCGTACCCCCTTGACCGGGTCCAGTGATAACGCTAACAATCGGGATCACGTAACGCCCGAGAAACAGGGAGCCTCCTCCGTGCATCAGGCCAGACTCACCCTGGACCCCGCCTTCAAGGTCGCCCCGGTGCGCCGGCGCACCTTCGGCACGTTCGTGGAGCACCTCGGGCGCTGCGTCTACACCGGCATCTACGAGCCCGGCCACCCCACGGCCGACGAGGACGGCTTCCGCCGCGACGTGCTCGACCTGACCAGGGAGCTGGGCGTCTCCACCGTCCGCTACCCCGGCGGCAACTTCGTCTCCGGCTACCGCTGGGAGGACGGCATCGGCCCAGTCGACCGGCGCCCCCGCCGGCTCGACCTGGCCTGGCACAGCACCGAGACGAACGAGGTCGGCGTCGACGAGTTCGTGCGCTGGTGCCGCAAGGCGGGCGTGGAGCCCATGATGGCCGTCAACCTCGGCACCCGAGGCATCGCCGAGGCCCTCGACCTGCTCGAGTACGCCAACCACCCCTCGGGCACCACGCTGTCCGACCTGCGCATCGCCAACGGCGCCAAGGAGCCGCACGGCATCAGGATGTGGTGCCTGGGCAACGAGATGGACGGCCCCTGGCAGACCGGCCACAAGACCGCCCGCGAGTACGGCCGCCTGGCCGCCGAGACCGCCCGCGCCATGCGCATGGTGGACCCGAAGCTGGAACTGGTCGCGTGCGGCAGCTCCGGCTCCAGCATGCCCACGTTCGGCTCGTGGGAGGCCGAGGTGCTGGAGGAGACCTACGACCTGGTCGACTACATCTCCTGCCACGCCTACTACGAGGAGAAGGACGGCGACCTCGGCAGCTTCCTGGCCAGCTCGACCGACATGGAGTACTTCATCTCCTCCGTCGTGGCCACCGCCGACCACGTCGGAGCCCGGCTCAAGTCCCGCAAGAGGATCGACATCTCCTTCGACGAGTGGAACGTCTGGTACCTCTCGCGCTTCCACGACACCGGCGCCCCGCAGGACTGGCCGGTCGCCCCGCCCCTGCTGGAGGACCACTACAACCTCGCCGACGCGGTCACGTTCGGCGGCCTGCTGATCACCCTGCTGCGCAACAGCGACCGCGTCACCGCCGCCTCCCTGGCCCAGCTCGTGAACGTGATCGCGCCCATCATGACCGAGCCCGGCGGGCGGGCGTGGCGGCAGACCACCTTCCACCCCTTCGCCCAGGCCTCCCGCCACGCCGCCGGCGACGTGCTGCGCGTGGAGCCGGACTCGCCGGCGTACGAGACGAAGGCGTACGGCGAGGTGCCGCTGCTGCACGCGGTGGCCACGCACTCCGCCACGGAGGGCACGACGCTGTTCGCCGTCAACCGGTCGGCGGACGAGCCGCTCTCGCTGGAGATCGACGCCCGGGCGCTCGGCGGCGTCCGCATCGTCGAGGCCACCACGCTGACCGACCCGGACGTCTACGCCCGTAACACGGCCGACGACCCCACCCGGATCACGCCGCGCGCGAACCCGGACGTCGAGGCCGGGCCGCTGCGGGTCCTGGTGCCCCCGGTCTCGTGGAACGTGATCCGCCTGGCCTAGGGCGCGGGCGCGGGGCCGGTGCTCTCGCGGACGACGAGCTCGGGCTCGACCAGCCGCCGCGCCTCCGGCTCGGCCCCCGCCATCCGGTCCAGCAGCATGTGGAACGCGTGCCGCCCGACCTCGCCGAAGTCCTGCCGTACGGTCGTCAGCGGCGGCCAGAAGTACGCGGACTCCGGGATGTCGTCGAACCCCGCCACGCTCACGTCCTCGGGCACCCGCCGCCCCGCCTCGCGCAGCGCGCGCAGCACGCCGAGCGCCATCTGGTCGTTGGCCACGAACACGGCGGTGACCTCGGGATCGGCGGCGAGGAGGCGGCCGAGCTGGTAGCCGGAGCGGGCGCTCCAGTCGCCGCGCAGCACCTCGGGCACCGGCCGGTCCGCGGACTCCAGCACGCCGCGCCAGCCCACGATGCGGCCGTTGGCGTCGAGCCAGTCGGCGGGCCCTGCGACGTGCCACACGCTGTGGTGGCCGAGGCTGAGCAGGTGGCGGGTGACGCGGGCGGCGCCCGCCTGCTGGTCCACCTTGGTCACCGGTACGGGGATGTCGTCGCCCGCGTCCACCGCGACCACCGGCATCTCCGGCGGCAGGTGCCGCAGCCCGTCGGCGGCCGACTCGTGCGGCGCGACGATGATCACGCCGTCCACGGCCTGGGTGCGCAGCCGCTGCACGCCCTCCTCCATCGACCGGCGGTTGAGCGAGCTGAGGCTGGCGATGCTGACGTTGTAGCCGGCGTGCCTGGCGGCCTGCTCGATGCAGTAGAGCGTGGAGGCCGGGCCGTACAGGGTGGTGTCGATGCTGACCACGCCGAGCACGCCGGAGCGGCCGGTGACGAGCTGGCGGGCGGCCTGGTTGGGCCGGTAGTCAAGCTCCCGCACGGCGGCCAGGACGCGGGCCCTGGTCTCGGCGCGGACGAGATCGGGCGTGTTCAGCACCCGTGAGACGGTCATGGTGGAGACTCCGGCGAGCACGGCGACGTCCATCAGCACCGCAGGCCTGCCCGGTTTGGATTTCACCGCGGCTCACCCCCTCAGCGGTAACGCTAACAGGCGGAAGGGGCGAGCGCGCGATCATAACGCGCGGGTCGCCGCCCGCGCTCTCCAGCACGTGGGTGCGCCGGCCGCGCCGGCCGTTGTACTGGTTCGGCTCGGGAGCCCGGAAGCCGGCGCCGCGGGAGGAGGAGGTGGCCGCCTGGGCCGGGGAGGTGGCGAACAGCGGAAAGCCCCAGCCTGGGCTGGGGCTTCGCACCGGATGGTGGACGATACTGGGATTGAACCAGTGACCTCTTCCGTGTCAGGGAAGCGCTCTCCCGCTGAGCTAATCGTCCTTGGAGGTGGCGACGGGATTTGAACCCGTGTGGACGGCTTTGCAGGCCGCTGCCTCGCCTCTCGGCCACGCCACCGAGTCAAACCATCTCCGAGCGGAAGACGGGATTCGAACCCGCGACCCTCACCTTGGCAAGGTGATGCTCTACCACTGAGCCACTTCCGCGCTGCGTTTCAGTTGCTGCGTGGTTAACAATAGCGCGTTTCTCGACCGGATGCTTACTCGTGCGCCCCGCCCGGCGCCTGGCGGCCCTCCTTGCGCAGCTGGCGGGCCACGCTGCGCTCGGTCGCGGGAAGGCTGAGGAAGATCTCCAGGATCCTCGTGAGGCGGTGGACCTCGATGCGGTGGAAGGCGGGGCCCTCCGAGCGGGCCAGCAGGAGCGACAGCGCCAGCGGCGGGAGCGGGGCGTGGATGAGGTGCAGGCCGTCCTGGGAGAGCGCCGTGGGGCGGGACGGCACTTCCTCCGGGACGACCAGGTCCTGCGGGGCGCGCCAGCTCGCGTAGACGACGCGGCGCTCGGCCGCGGTGGCGGCCCAGTCGGCGCTGAACAGGACGGGCAGCGAGTCGATGAGCGTGGTCAGCGCCCGGTCGCCGGCGGTGGTGATGTACTTGAGTATCTCGAGCTCGGGGTAGGTGCCCGGCGCCTCGCGCGTGGTCCAGATGCCCTCGACCGCCACGCCCTCGACGCTCTGCAGGCTCTTGAGCAGGGCCTGCCTCGGCGTGCTGTCGGGGCAGAAGACGGTGATGTCGTCCACGGCCTGCCCCGCGCCCCTGTCGAGCACCGTCACCTGCGTGATGTCGGCCCCCGCCACCCCCAGGACCTTGGTGACCTGCGCCAGGGAGCCCGGCCTGTCGGGCAGCGCCACGCGCACGCGAAGAAGCATCCATCCCCCTCAACCCGAAGATGCCGATCAACAGACTATCCGCGAAATACCGGTTGCGGCTTGACCTGCGCTACAACTGTCGGGGTGAAGATTGGGCCGATTGAGGTATGGCCGCCGGTGGTGCTCGCGCCGATGGCGGGCATCACGAACGCGCCGTTCCGGGTGCTCTGCCGCGAGCAGGGCGCGGGGCTGTTCGTCTGCGAGATGATCACGACCAGGGGCCTCGTCGAGCGCAACCCCAAGACGATGCGGATGATCAGGTTCGACGAGTCGGAGCGGCCCAGGAGCATCCAGCTCTACGGGGTGGACCCCGCGATCGTGGGCCGGGCCGTCCGGATGATCGCCGAGGAGGACCTCGCCGACCACATCGATCTCAACTTCGGCTGCCCCGTGCCCAAGGTGACCAGGCGCGGGGGCGGGTCGGCGCTGCCGTACAAGCGGAACCTGCTGCGCCGCATCCTGCGCGAGGCGGTCGCGAACGCCGGGGCGCTGCCCGTGACGATGAAGATGCGCAAGGGCATCGACGACGACCACCTGACCTACCTCGACGCCGGCCGGATCGCCGCCGAGGAGGGCGTCGCCGCGATCGCGCTGCACGCCCGCACCGCCAAGCAGCACTACGGCGGCGTCGCCGACTGGGAGGCCGTGGCCCGGCTGAAGGAGGCCGTGCCGGAGATCCCCGTGCTGGGCAACGGCGACATCTGGTGCGCCGACGACGCGCTCAGGATGGTGGCGCGCACCGGCTGCGACGGGGTCGTCGTCGGGCGCGGGTGCCTGGGCCGGCCGTGGTTGTTCAAGGACCTGGAGAACGCGTTCAACGGCAGGCCCGAGCGGGCCAGGCCCGCGCTCGGTGAGGTGGCCGAGGTGATGGCCAGGCACGCCGAGGGGCTGACCCGCTGCTTCGACCTCGAGCGGTACGCCGTGGCCGACTTCCGCAAGCACGTCGGCTGGTACCTGAAGGGGTTCACGGTCGGCAGCGAGCTGCGGCGGGAGCTGGCCACGGCCGAGTCGCTCGACGGGCTGCGGGCCGGCCTCGCCAAGCTGGAGCACGACCAGCCGTGGCCGCCGAACACCGACACGCCACGGGGCAAGTCGGGCGAGCGGTCCAAGGTGCTGCTGCCTGACGGGTGGCTGGACGACCCGTGGGACTGCCCCGTTCCCGATGGTGACGCCGAGTCGGATATTTCCGGTGGTTAGTGCGGGCCGCTGGGGATCTCCGTGCCGCAGGGGCCGCCGCCGGCCGCCGGTTCGAGGCGTACGGGGTCGCCTGACATGGTGACCGTCGGGTAGTACTCCGCGATCCGCTCCGCCGAACGGCCCACGTAGTGGCAGATGAAGCTGCGGCGGAAGCGGTCGCCGGTGCTGTTCGGCTCCGAGCCGTGCACGAGGCTGCCGTTGAAGAACAGCACGTCGCCCGCGTTCATGTCCACGGGGACCTTCTCCAGGCCGGGCGGCGGCGGCACGTACTCGCGGGTGAACGAGACGCCCTGGTCGGCCTCCTCCGGGCAGAAGAGGTCCATGAGGTGGGTGCCGGGGACGACCTCGAGGCCGCCGTTGGCCCGGTCCACGCGGTCGAGCGCCACCCAGGCGGCCACGCAGGTGCCCGGCTCGACCCGGAGGTAGAAGTTGTCCTGGTGCAGCGCCTGGCCCCTGGCGCCCGGCGGCTTGAAGTAGAACATGCTCTGGGCTGCTATCGGCTCCTCGCCCAGGAGGTCGCGCAGTATCGCGCCGATGCGCCTGTCGAGCAGGTAGCGCAGGGCCACGTCGTTCACCTGGTGGGGGTGCATGATCCGGGGGTAGTCGCGCAGGATGTCGTACGGCTGCCCCGGGACCTGCGGCTGCGGCGCGAAGTGACCGGGGATCGGCCCCCGGGCGTGCAGCGCCATGAACTCGTCGCGGAGCTCGGCCACCTCTTCGGGCGCGAGCAGACCGGGTACGAGCACGTACCCCTGGTCGTGGAAGTCGTTGAGCCTCATGACTTCCACGCTAGGCACCGCGGTTGTGCAACGGTATGCCTGTGACCGCTGAGGACCTGTCTGTTCCTGCTGCCGAGCTGATGATCGTGGGCCACTACGACAAGGGGGCCGGGTACGCCACGCGCCGGCCGGGCGGGTCGCCGAGCTGGCTGTTGTTGTGGACGGAGTCGGGGGCCGGGGTGGTCGAGCAGGGCGGGGTGTCGTTCCGGGTGGAGGCGGGCGATCTGGCCGTGCTGGGGTCGGGGGTGGCCCAGCACTACCGGGTGCAGGCGGGGGCGGGGCGGTGGCGGTTCTGGTGGGTGCACTTCCAGCCGCGTGCCGCCTGGGCCGCCTGGCTGGGGCCGCATGCGGTGGGTGGTGGCTGCCACGTGGTGGCGGGGGTGCCGGAGGTGGTGCACGAGCGGATCGGGCTGGCGTTCCTGCGGGCGCTGCAGGACGCCCGCTGGACACCCGACGCGCCGCTCCCCGCCGGATCGGCCGCTCCCGGAACGGGACCGGCCACTTCCGGGACGGGGTCGGCCGCTTCCGGGACGGAGCGGGGCGGCGGCGAGAGGGCCGGAGGTCGTGAGGGGCGGGGCGGTGAGGTGCGGGTTCCGGCCGTGGTGTCCGGCGGGGCGGCGCGCGAGCTGGTGATGGGGGCCGTGGAGGAGGTGCTGGTGCTGGCCACCGCGACCGCCAGGCCGGCGGGCAGGGGCGAGGAGGGGGACGAGCGGGTCCGCCGTGCCCTGTCGATCATCGCCGCCGAGCCGGGCGCGCCGCACTCGGTCGCCTCGCTCGCCCGCGCCGTCGCGCTCTCGCCCTCCCGCTTCGCCCACCTGTTCGCCGAGGCGACGGGCCAGACGCCGATGCAGGCCGTACGCAGGGCCCGGGTACGGCACGCCGCGAGCCTGCTGGAGGTGACCGACATGGACGTCGGGCAGGTCGCGGCGGCCTCCGGCTTCGTCAGCCCGTTCCACTTCAGCCGGGCCTTCAGGAAGGAGTACGGCCTGCCGCCCCGCGACTACCGCGCCCGCCTGCGCCCGTTCACCGGGTGACCGGCAGCGGGCCGCTGTCGGGGGTGAAGAGCTGCTCGTCGAGGTGGTCCACGGCGTAGTCGACGCCGGCCGAGCGGGAGAATCCGCCGCCGAGCACCATCATCCGCGGATCCGTGATGAGCGGCCGCGCCCACCGCGAGGGCACGACCTTCCCGCTGCCGATCACCACCGGCTTCACCGGCTTCGAGACGAAGCTTCACCAGATTTTCAACGAGCCGTATCTCGGCGACCTCTCTCCGCAAGAAGCCGCAGGCCAGGCTGTCGCCGAAGGCAACGCCACCGTCAAGTAAGGACCCCCATGATCACCCGGCGTTCACTCGTCGCCGGGGGTGTCGGCCTGGGCCTGTCCGCGGCACTGGGGGTTCCCCGGTGCGCGCGGCTGCCCGCCGCGCCCCTCTGTCCGACCCCTTCCAGCTCGGCGTCGCCTCGGGCGAGCCCACGCATGACGGCGTGGTGCTCTGGACCCGCCTGGCCATGGACCCGATCGCGCTCGACGGCCTCGGCGGCATGCCGGGCCGGGCGGTCCCCGTCCAGTGGCAACTCGCCCAAGACGAAAATTTCCGACATGTCGTACGCCGCGGCACGGAGCTCGCCCGCCGCGACGAGGCCCACAGCGTGCACGTCGAGCTCGACGGGCTCGACCCAGGTGCCGAGTACTTCTACCGCTTCAAGGCCGAGGGCGAGCTCAGCCCCGCCGGCCGCACCCTCACCGCGCCCGCCCCCGGCACCCGGAGCAGGCCGCTGAACCTGTCGTTCACCTCCTGCGCCGACTACCAGTCCGGCTGGTTCACCCCGTACCGCAGGATGGCCGAGGACCAGCCCGACCTGATCGCCTTCCTCGGCGACTACATCTACGAGTACGGCGACTACAAGTACCCCGTACGCGACCAGGCCGGCGGCGAGTGCCTGGACCTGGCCGGATACCGCGTGCGCCACGCCCAGCACAAGGCCGACCCCGAGTCGCAGCTCGCCCACGCCATCGCCCCCTGGGTCGTGGTCTGGGACGACCACGACATCGAGAACGCCTGGGCCGGCGACGTGCCCGAGCAGCCCGACCCGCCGTTCCTCAAGCGCCGCGCCGAGGCGTTCCAGGCGTACTACGAGAACATGCCGCTGCGCCGCGCCCAGAAGCCGGACGGCGCGGCGCTCAGGCTCTACCGCAGCATCCGCTGGGGCACGGTCGCCAACCTGCACCTGCTCGACACCCGCCAGTACCGCGACCTGTACGCCTGCACCGGCAGGAGCGGCACCGTCGGCCCCGACTGCGTGCAGCGCTTCGAGCCCAACCGCACCATGCTCGGCCGGGAGCAGGAGGCCTGGCTGGACGACCGGCTCAAGCGTTCGCGCGCCACCTGGGACCTGCTCGGCCAGCAGGTCTTCTTCATGGAGATGGACTGGACCAACGGCGAGGGCAAGGGCTACTCCAACGAGGGCTGGGACGGCTACGTCGCCTCCCGCGACCGCCTGACCGCCGCCATCGACACCTACCGGCGCAACGCGGTCGTGCTCACCGGCGACGTGCACTCCCACTGGGCCGGCGAGGTCAAGCGCGACCACCGCGACCCCGGGTCGAGGTCCGTGGCCGTCGAGCTGGTCACCACCTCGGTCACCAGCGCGGGCAACGGCCTGGACGAGTACCCGAACACGCAGGTCCTGCTGGAGGAGAACCCGCACGTGAAGTTCTTCAACGGCCGCCGCGGCTACGTGCGGACCAGGATCACCGACCGCGAGATGAAGGTCGACTTCCGCTCGTTGTCCCGCGTCACCGAGCCCCACGCCGCCGCCTACACCTCCGGCTCGTTCGTCATCGAGCCGGGCAGCCCCACGCTGAACCCCGCCTGACAGGAACCCCTGTGGGCCATGGGCGCCGTCCCGCTGATCCTCCAGGCCTCCCCGGCGCGGGCCCCCGCCCCGGCCTGGACGAGCGACCTGCGCTAGATCTCCACCGGCCCGCCGCTGCGCCAGTAGACGTTGCCCTCCCGCGAGAGCAGGTCCTCGTCCACGAGGTAGCGGCGCAGCGCCGCGTAGTCGTCGTGGAAGGCCCGCAGCGCCACGTTCACGTCCTTCTCCGCATACCGCACGCCGGGCTCGAAGACCCGCGCGATGTACCGCAGCACGACGAGCCGCTTGTCGCGCTTCATCGCCATCGTGGTCAGCCGCCCGTCCACCAGGAACGTGCGCAGGACCCGCTCCTCGGGGCTGAGCACCTGCGGGGGCTCGGCGTGCGCCCGCAGCAGGTCGCGGAAGCGCTCAGGCGTGGCCCGCCACGCCCCGCTCTCGTCGCGGGCTGCCAGGCCGCCGTTCTCCAGCTTCCGCAGCGCCTTGGGGGACAGCTCGCCGGTGGCGCCGAGCACGAGGGAGGCGAAGGTCCGCAACGTGTCGTCCTGGTAGAGCAGGCCCAGAACGCGTCTGATCTCTTCGTCGTTCACTCGTACCATTTTGACCCATGATCGCAGCATTGATGCTGGCGGCCACGGTCGCCATCCCGAACAACTTCCTCCTGTACGAGAGGGAAGCCGCGAAGAAGGACGACAACCCGGAGACGAGCTGGTCGGCCAGCGGCAAGCGGACCGCTCCGCTGGTCGTGAACCCGTGCCAGCAGGCCAAGCTCGGCCGGACCGGGCGCACGCAGGCCAGGACGCTGACGTACACCGCCGTGCCCGACTACTCCAAGTCGGAGCAGGTCGTGCTCTACTCCTCGCCCGCCGCCGCCGGGAAGGCGCTGCGGGACCTGGAGGCCGCCGTACGCGCCTGCGGCCGCTCCGGTTACCGCTACTCCGCCGCCGCGATCGCCCTGGGCGACAAGGGGCTGATGGTGACCGGGCAGGCCTACCAGGGCGGGAAGCCGGCCGTCGGCGGCGAGCGGGCCGTCGTCACCCGCCGCGCGAACGCCCTGATCCTCTACACCGTCGGGGGCGAGTGGGGGAAGCCCGCCAAGGCCGACTTCAAGCGTCAGACCAGCGACACCAAGCGCATGCTCGCCAAGATCTGCTCCCTCGCCGACTGCTGAACGCAAGGAATGTCTCGATCTTGGGACATTGTCATGACACGACCCCGACGTTTTCCGCAGGAAACTGAATCGACAGGCCTGTGCCGGGACGCCCTTGCCAGTCCGTTCCGGCACACGGCTTGTCGTTTTTCTACAGCCTGTTCAGCCCCTGCACGTGCAGGACGGCCCGGCCCTCCTCGTCGGAGGCGGCCAGATCCACCTGGGCGTCGATGCCCCAGTCGCCGTCGCCGGCCGGATCCTTGATCGTCTGCCGCACCTTCCACAGGCCGCTCTCCTCCTCGATCCGCAGCAGCGCGGGCCCGCGCGCGTCGGCGTCGGTGAAGATCTCCTCGTGGTCGGCGTAGTACGCGTCGAGCGCCGCACCCCAGTCGACGTCCGGAGCCAGCTCCTCCAGCTCGTCCTCCTTCTCGATCGCGCACAGCTCCACCAGCCGGAACATCGCGTTGCGCACCAGCACGCGGAAGGCCCGCACGTTCGCGGTGACCGGGCGCACCTTGACGTCGAGCTGCTCCTGCTGCTCCAGCGCCGCCTCCGGGTTGGTGAGCTTCTCCCACTCGTCGATCAGCGAGGAGTCGACCTGGCGGACCAGCTCGCCCAGCCACTCGATGAGGTCGACCAGGTCGTCGGTCTTGAGATGCTCGGGCACCGTACGCGACAGCGTGCGGTAGGCGTCGGCCAGGTAGCGCAGCACCGTGCCCTCCGACCTGGCCAGCTCGTAGAACTGGATGTACTCGCTGAACGTCATCGCCCGCTCGTACATGTCGCGCACCACCGACTTCGGGCTGACCGTGTAGTCGCCCACCCACGGGTGCCCGCGCCGGTAGGTCTCGTACGCCCCCAGCAGCAGGTCCTCCAGCGGCATCGGGTACATGACCTCGGCGAGCTGCTCCATGCGCTCCTCGTACTCGACGCCGTCGGCCTTCATCTGCGCGACGGCCTCGCCTCTGGCCTTCTTGAGCTGGGCGGACAGGATCTGGCGCGGGTCGTCGAGGATGGACTCCACGATCGAGACCATGTCGAGCGCGTAGGACGGCGACTCGCGGTCGAGCAGGTCGAAGGCGGCCAGCGCGAACGTGGACAGCGCCTGGTTGAGCGCGAAGTCCTCCTGCAGCTCGATCGTCAGCCTGGCCCTGCGGCCCTGCTCGTCCGGCTCGCGGAACTGCTCGACGATGCCGCCCGCCAGCAGCGACCGGTAGATGGCGATGGCCTGGCTGATGTGCCGGCGCTGCCACTTGCGGTCCTCGTGGTTGTCGGTCAGCAGGTGCTTCATCGCCTGGAAGCAGTCGCCCGGGCGGTTGATCACCGCCAGCAGCATGGCGTTGCTGACCTTGAACCGGGAGTTCAGCGGCTCGGGCTCGGCCTCCTGGAGCTTGGTGAAGGTGTCCTCGCTCCAGCCGACGAAGCCCTCCGGCGGCTTCTTGCGGGCGTAGCCGCGGCGCCGCTTGGGGTCGTCGCCGATCTTCGCGAGGGCCTTGGCGTTCTCGATGTCGTGCTCGGGGGCCTGGCAGGCGACGTAGCCGATGGTGTCGAAGCCCGCGCGGCCCGCCCGGCCCGCGATCTGGTGGAACTCGCGGGCCCGCAGCCGCCGCACCTTGTTGCCGTCGTACTTCGACAGCGCCGTGAACAGCACCGTGCGGATCGGCACGTTGACGCCGACGCCCAGCGTGTCGGTGCCGCAGATGACCTTCAGCAGGCCCGCCTGGGCCAGCCGCTCCACCAGGCGGCGGTACTTCGGCAGCATGCCCGCGTGGTGCACGCCGATGCCGTGGCGGACCAGCCGCGACAGCGCCCGCCCGAACCGCGTGGTGAACCGGAACCCGCCGATCATGGCGGCGATGGCCTCCTTCTCGGCCTTGGTCGCCATGTTGATCGACATCAGCGCCTGGGCCCGCTCCATCGCCGCCGCCTGCGTGAAGTGCACGACGTAGACCGGCGCCTGGCCGGTGGAGAGCATCTCCTCCAGCGTCTCGTGCAGCGGGGTCATCCGGTAGGAGTACACCAGCGGCACCGGCCGCTCGGCGTGCTTGACCACGGCGGTCTCCCGGCCGGTGCGCCTGGTCAGGTCGTTCTTGAACATCGTGACGTCGCCGAGCGTGGCCGACATCAGGATGAACTGCACGTTCGGCAGCTCCAGCAGCGGCACCTGCCACGCCCAGCCGCGGTCGGGCTCGGCGTAGAAGTGGAACTCGTCCATGACGACCTGGCCGATGTCGGCCGCCGCGCCGTCGCGCAGCGCCACGTTGGCCAGGATCTCGGCCGTGCAGCAGATGATCGGCGCGCCGGGGTTGACGCTGGCGTCGCCGGTCATCATGCCCACGTTCTCCGTGCCGAAGACGGCGCACAGGTCGAAGAACTTCTCCGACACCAGCGCCTTGATCGGGGCGGTGTAGAACGTGCGCACGTCGCGGGTCAGCGCCGCGAAGTGGGCGCCCGCCGCCACCAGCGACTTGCCCGAGCCGGTGGGGGTGGCCAGGATCAGGTTGTTGCCGGAGACCACCTCGATGAGGGCCTCCTCCTGGGCGGGATAGAGGGTGAGCCCTCGTTCGGCGTTCCAGGCGACGAACGCGTCGAAGATGGCGTCGGGATCGGCGTCGATCTCTTCGGGCAGGCGGTCAACGAGTAGGCTCACACCCCTATCCTGCCGAAGTTTGCCGGGTGGTCGAACCGGGGGCGGCCAACTCGGTCAAGACCATCGGCCCGCGGCGGGTGCCGGACGCCGCCCGCGGGCCCGCTACCGCAGGTCGAGCTGCATCAGCACCGTGTCGATCCAGCGGCCGTGCTTGAAGCCGACCGACCTCAGCCGCCCCACGGTCTCGAAGCCGAACTTCTCGTGCAGCCGGGCCGACGACGGGTCCCCCGAGTCGGCGATCACCGCGACGAGCCGGCGCGCCTCGGTCCGGCCCGCCGCCGCCACCAGCTCGCCCAGCAGCAGCCGCCCGAGCCCGCGCCCGGTACGCCCCGGCGCCAGGTAGATCGAGTCCTCCAGCGTGTGCCGGTAGGCGGGCTTGGGCCGGTACTGGGAGACGTAGGCGTACCCCGCGACCTCCCCGTCCACCTCCGCGACCAGGAACGGCAGCCCCGCCCCCGTGACGCCGCCGGCCTTGGCGCGCCAGTCGTCCGCCGTGGGCGGCGTCTCGTCGAACGTGGCCACCGTGGTGGTCACGTAGTGGGCGTAGATGGCGGCGATCGCGGGGAGGTCGGATTCGGTCAGGGCACGCACCTTGGTCATGACGACATTCTGCTCACGGCCGGATGACGGGCGTGTTTCCGGGTGCTCACGGGACCTCCCACTCCAGGATCCCGGCGGAGAAGCCGGGCTGGAGGCGGGCGACGAGCCGCAGGCTCCGGGTGGTCACCGGGGAGAACGTGACCCGGTTCACCGTGTCGCGGGCCACGCCGTAGCCGGAGGGCGAGGCGACCGGGCGCCACTGGTCGCCGTCGAGCCAGCGCAGCTCCCAGGAGGCGGGCACGCGGCAACGGCCGATGCCCGTGTCGTCGAACCAGTAGACGCCGCAGCCGGTCAGCGGCCTGGGCTCGCGGTAGTCGTACTGGACCCACTCCTCGGTGCCCAGGTGGGCCCACCAGGTGAAGCGGGGGATGCCGTGATCGGCGGAGCTGCTGGGCCACCTGCCGTCGTACAGGGCGAGGAAGGAGCCCTCCGCGTGCGAGGCGGTCGCCTCGAAGGCGGGCAGCGTCCACGCGTGCGCGCCAGGCCCGCGCCCGGCGACGGGGAACGAGGTGATGCGCAGGCGGGCGGCGCCCATCGGGATCAGCCTGACCTCCTCCCGCGGGCCGTCGGTGCGGGCCGGGCTGTCCTGCAGCTCGCGCACGACGCCCTGCGGGTCCGCCTGCCAGTTGCCGAGCTTCCTGGCTCCGGCGCGCAGCTCCAGCGGGGCGGTCGCGGGCGTGAACGGGTTGGCGGGCAGCGGGCCGCGGCGGCGCACCAGGCGCGGGTTCCGGTCGTCGAGCGCGTAGTTCCAGGCCGTCTCGGGGAAGACCTCGTACTCGGGAAAGGTGTCCGTGCCGCCGGTGCGCCGCCAGCTCTCGCCGATGGCCAGGGAGAAGGTCAGCGGGCCGTGGTCCACCGAGACGGAGCCGTGGTTGCGCGTCCAGGTGCGCAGCGCGGTGCGCATCGGCAGCGTGAGCTCGACCCGGTCGCCGTCGCGCCACTCGCGCTCCACGACCACGTACCCGCCGCCGTCGGTGGCGACGGGCCGCCCGCGCCCGGCCACGCGCAGCTCCGGGCTCCGGCACCAGCCAGGGACGCGCAGGTAGAGGGGGAAGGCGACGGGGCGCGCGGTGGAGACGGTCAGCCTGATCGTCTCCTCGAACGGGTAGTCGGTGCGCTGGTCGATCGTCACCTCGTGGCCGCCGGCGACGCGGGCGGTGACGGTGGAGGCGGCGTACATGGAGGCGGCCAGGCCGCGGTCGTGCGTGGCCAGCCAGAGCTCCTCGGCGTAGTACGGCCAGCCCATGCCGTAGTTGTGCGGGCAGCAGCGGTAGTTGTGCACGCCCGGCAGGTACGCCTCCATGGCGAAGCCGTTCTGGAACTGCCCGTACAGCTTGGCCGTGCGGTCGAGCCGGACGCTGTTGGCGCTGGTGATGTAGTGGATCGACCGCTGCTCGGGGTCGAAGGCGGCGGGCATCGAGTTGAACGCCAGCTCCTCGCACCGGTCGGCCCACACCGGGTCGCCGGTGAAGCGGGTCAGCATCTCGAAGCTGTGCATGAACTCGACGATGCCGCACGTCTCGAAGCCCTGCCGGGGGTCGTCGAAGCCGTCCCTGGTGTTCTCGTCGCCGGCGAACCCGCCTCCGGCGAACTGCCCGAACTGTCCCATGACGGTGTCGTAGTTGCGGTACGTGGCCAGGGCGAGGGCGGGATCGCCGGCGAGCAGGCCGTACTGGAGGGGCTCGCGGAAACCCTGCGCGATGTTGACGTTGTGCCGCGTCGGCAGGCCGCTGACGTAGTCGGCCGAGCCGGAGTGCATCGTGCGTACCAGGTCGAGCAGCCAGGGCTCGCCGGTGCGGTTGTAGAGCCAGTAGACGCTGTCGATGTTGTCGCCCCAGCGGAAGGCGCCCCAGCTCCGGTTGAACACCTCGGGCGGCTGGCTCGCCTGGAGCCGGAAGTATCCGGTCATGAAGGGCAGGACGCGGTCGTCGCCGGAGTACTCGTACCAGGAGCGGAAGGCCGACAGCAGCGGCATGCCCGGCCAGAAGTCCGGGCCGCCCTCCAGCGAGGTGCGCAGCCGCGCGGGGCCGAACCAGCCGTCGGGCTGCTGGGTGGCGACGATGCCCGTCAGCCACCGCTCGGTCTTGGCCAGGGCCGCCGCGTCACCCGTCACGTACGCGAGATCGCCGTAGCCGCGCAGCCAGTACGGCAGCTCCTCCCAGGCTCCCCTGTCCGGGTGCACCCAGCCGCAGGTGTCGTACACCAGGAAGTCGGAAATCTCGTCATAACGCCCGCAGAGCCCGTCGAGCTGTAACCGAAGCTGGTGCGCCAGCCACCCCCGCGCCTTCACGGCGCCCGGCGGCAGCTTGAGGAACGGGGTGGGGGACAGGGGCGCCCGGTTCGGCGTGTAGAGCCCGCCGCCGGTGGCCGCGGCGGGCCGCTTCACGAACCGGACCCGGGTGCCGTCCGGCTCCGCCTGCGCCTGTGCCTCCGCCTGTGCCTCCGCCTGTGCCACGCCGGTGCCTCCCGCCGCCAGCGCCGCCGCCGTGGCCAGGAATGTGCGTCGCCCGATCTGTTCCATGGTGCCTCCCGCGCCTCACCGAACCGCTCGATCGCAGGAAAACCCGGAAAAACGATCTAGTCAAGACCGAATCGATCTGATTCAGTCAGAATATGTCCGCCAGGAGCGACCGACTGTGTTCGGACCCGATCGCTAGACGCGGGTCCTGGGCGCCGTCAGCAGCAGCCCGCCGAGCAGCGCGAGCACCGCCAGGAACGGCCCGCCCCCCGGCGCGAACCCGCCGACCGTCAGCGTCAGCACGCCGCCGCCGACCAGCCCGGCCGCCGCGAGCATGCCGCCCCACCCCGCCGTCCCGTACGGCAGCGACGGCGGCGTCTCGAACCGGGCGAACCCCTTCAGCAGCGGCCACATGACCAGGCACAGCAACCCGAACCAGACCGGCCAGCCGGCGAACCACAGGATGCTGCCCGGCCGCGGCGTGTCCACGCCCAGCAGCACCACGACCACCCCGGTCACCGCGAACAGGGCCGGCATGTGCCACAGGTACATGGTCATGATCCGCGGCCCCGCCCAGTCCAGCAGGCGGCGCGTGGGCAGCCGCACCAGGGCGGGGCGCAGCCACACGGCCAGGCCGACCTGGCCCAGGCCGACGGCGAGCATGGCCAGCGTGGGCGGGGCCATGTTCGACACCTCGGCGCCCGGCAGGCCGATCATGCTGCCCGGGTAGGGGCCGTACGTCACCAGCAGCGCCGCCGCGCCGAACCCGCCCAGCGCCAGGGCCCAGGCCGCCCGCAGCCTGCCCTCGGCGTAGAAGAAGCCGAGCTGGTGCACGGCCATCCAGACGAACACCACGTTCAGGTAGCCCACGGCGTCCAGGCCGGACGAGAACCTGGCCACGTCCGTCAGCACCGCGGCCGCCGCCAGCGCCACGGGGACCCGCCAGCCGTACCGCTCGTGCAGGCGCAGCGCGTACGGGGTGGCCGTGACGGCGATCAGGTACACGGCCAGGAACCACAGCAGCTGGCCCGTCAGTTTCGCCCCCACCTCCAGCGGCTGCGCCGGCACGCCCAGGGAGAGCAGGATGTGCGGCAGCGGGATCCACACCGCGGCCAGCGGCAGCAGCGGCCAGGCCAGCCGCCGCAGCCGCACGGCCAGCCACGACGGCGCCGGCACGGCGGCCCGCGAGCCGGCCGAGCGGAGGTAGCCGATCGCGTTGGCCGCGCCGCCCGCGAAGAACACCAGCGGCATCACCTGGCTGAGCCACGTCACCACCCACACGCCGGGCGTCGACAGCGCGTTGCCCGTCGTCAGCCGGTCGCCGTCGTAGTCGAGCACCGGGATCGTCCAGTGCTGGAACACGATGAGCGCCATGCCCACGACCCGCAGCAGGTCGATGAACGGATCGCGCGCGGCCGCCACGCGGGCGCGCGGCGCGGCGACGGGACGGTCCAGCAGGACGGTCATGGGGAGCCTCGATTCAGGGGGAGCGGACGCACTCAAGGCTTCCGCCGGAGGCCCCGCGGCACATTGCCGCGAGCCACCGTCCTGGGGTCGCGGTCCCACGACCGGTCACGGTAGGGCTGGCCCTACCCCCGCACACCGGCGCACCTGCTCGTGCCCGCCGCCGAGGGGTTCTACGGTTGAGGCCATGCGCTCCCTGACGAGGCGGGTCCTCCTTGACACCCGATACACGCTGGTCGGCTTCCCCACGACGCTGATCGGCTTCGTGCTCATGGTCGCGGGCTTCTCCGCCGGGGTCGGCACCGCGGTGGTGTGGATCGGCGTGCCGCTGCTGGCGGGCACGCTCATGATCGCGCGGGGTTTCGCCGACGCGGAGCGCGGCTGGCTTTCCGACGTGCTGCGGCGGCCGCCCGTACGGCCCCGCTACAAGCCCGTCCCGCAGGGCGCCGGCCGGTTCCGCCGGCTGGTCAACCCGCTGACGAGCGGCCAGTCCTGGCTCGACCTGCTGCACGGCGTCATCAATCTGCCGTTCGCGATCATCGGGTTCGTGCTCACCGTCGTCTTCTGGGCGATCCCGCTGGCCGGCCTGACCTACCCGCTGTACGGCCTCGTCACCTCGAACATCCCCGGCAACACCGAGCTGCCCGAGCTGCTCGGCCTGGGCGACGGCTACCTCGTCAACTCCGTCTTCTACGTCGCGCTCGGCCTGGTCTTCACCCTGATCCTGCCGTTCGCCGTCCGCGGCGCCGCGCTGGTGCGGGCCGGGCTCGGCCGGGCGCTGCTGACCGGCGTGGCCGAGCTGCAGGAGCGCATCGACGACCTGGCCGAGGGCCGTGCCGCCGCCGTCTCCGCCGAGGCCAACGCGCTGCGCAAGCTGGAGCGCGACATCCACGACGGGCCGCAGCAGCGGCTGGTCTCGCTGGCCATGGAGCTGTCCAGGGCGCAGCGGCAGCTGGCGAAGGACCCGGAGGCGGCGCAGGCCACGCTCAAGTCCGCGATCAGCGCCACCCGCGAGACGCTCGACGAGCTGCGTGCGCTCTCGCGCGGCATCGCCCCGCCCATCCTGTCCGACCGCGGCCTCGCGCCCGCCCTGGCCGCCCTGGCGGGCCGCTGCACCGTCCCCGTCGACCTGGACGTGCAGACCGTCGAGCGCTACCAGGTGGCCGTGGAGAACGCGATCTACTTCGTCTGCGCCGAGACCCTCACCAACGTGGCCAAACACAGCCGCGCCACCATCTGCACCGTCCAGCTCACCCGGGTCGGCAACGTCCTGATGCTCACGATCGGGGATGATGGGGTCGGCGGCGCACACGTCGCCAAGGGACACGGGCTCGCCGGGCTGGCCGACCGGCTCCGCGCAGTCGACGGGGAGCTGACCGTGCAGTCGCCCGACGGCGGGCCCACATTGATCGTGGCGGAGGTGCCGTGCGGGTAGTCGTGGCCGATGACGCGGTTCTGATCAGGGAGGGCCTGGTCAGATTGCTCGAGGAGTTCGGCTGCGAGGTGGTGGCGACCGTCGGCGACGGCGACGCCCTCGTGGAGGCGATCGCCGAGCACAAGCCGGACGTGTCGGTGGTGGACGTGCGCATGCCGCCGTCCTTCACCGACGAGGGGCTCAGGGCCGCCGTGGAGGCCAGGCGCAGGGTGCCGGGGGCGCCCGTGCTCATCCTCTCCCAGTACGTCGAGGTCTCCTACGCCGACGACCTGCTCGCCGACGCCAGGGGCGCGGTGGGGTACCTGCTGAAGGACCGGGTCGTCGACGTGGACGAGTTCCTGGAGGGCCTGCGGCGGGTGGCCGCGGGCGGCACGGTGTTCGACCCGCAGGTGGTGTCCCAGTTGATGGTGCGCAGGCGCAAGGACGACCCGCTCGCACAGCTCACGCCGCGCGAGCGCGAGGTGCTGGGGCTGATGGCCGAAGGGAAGTCCAATCCGGCCATCGGTCGGCAGCTCGTGATCAGTGACGGAGCCGTGGAGAAGCACATCAGGAGCATCTTCAACAAGCTCGGCCTCTACGCGGAGGACAGCGACCAGCATCGCCGGGTGCTCGCCGTGCTGACCTACCTGCGTTCCTGATCATTGGGGGTTCCGACCCCTCGGCCTGGCCCGCCGTCGAGCGGGGCGGCTCTCCGCTCGCCGGTCCCTCCTGGCCAGTGAGGGGTCGCTGGCCGGTCCGCGCGGCACTCCGCGCGGACCTGGCCGCTCGGGTTTAGCCGAGCGCGTCGACCAGCTTCTTGCGCTGCTGGGCGCCCAGGCCACCGAGGCGGCGCTTCTCGTCGACGCCCGCCTCCTCCATCAGCGCGGTGGCCTTGGCCGGCCCGACGCCCTTGACGGCGCGCAGGGCCTGGGACACCTTGATCTTCTTGGCGATGTCGTCATCGCGCTCCAGCAGCTGAGCGAACGTCAGCTCGCCCGCCTTGACCTTGGCCAGCAGGGCCGTGCGGGCGGCACGGGCCTCGGCGGCCTTGGCCAGAGCGGCTTGACGCTGCTCGGGGGTGAGAGTGGGAAGTGCCATCTCTGTCTCTCCTAGGGGAGTTAACGTTCGGGTCCTGTTACCCGTGGTGCAGTGGCTAATCATGGCGGATACCAGCGGTTCGTGTTGCGGAAAGCGCCCGCTCAGCGTGCACCCCACACCGATGCGGCCGCTTCGGCGCACGCCACGTCCTGCGTGATCGTGCCTCCGCTGACCCCTACACCGCCGACCACGCGTTCTCCCTCACCGTAGCCGGACCAGAGCGGAACGCCACCCCCGAAGCACACGAAACCCGCACCCATCAGGCCCGCCAGCTCGCCTCCCGGAGCGGTCAGCTCGGGCAGCTCGGAGGTGGGCCTGCGCAGGGCGACCGAGGTGTACGCCTTGCCCTGCGCGAGGACCGGCCCGGAGATCTCCGCACCCTCCATACGCTGGAAAGACACCAGAATCCCTGCCTCGTCCACGACCGCGACGGAAACCGCCGCGCCCTCCCGGAACGCCTGCTTCAGAGCCGCTTCCGTCATGCGGAGCGCGAGTTCGAGATTCACGCCGTCTTCCCTCGGTTCGTGATGGTGCAGCGCCTTGGACCCTTCCATCCGTACAGTCCTCCGGGGGGCCCCGCAAGATCACGTATGTGACCTCGGAGGAGAGGTGTTATGGCGCACTTTCCCCGTCCAGGGTGGAATGCGTCACACTTTGCCGGTCGGGCGTGTCGCGAGCCTGGTCAGGGTGGTTTTTGCGCCAGGCTTCAAGACCCTCGGGCGTGAGGAAGGCGTCGAAGACCGACTCCATGGCGCCCAGGAGCGTGCCCCGCCAGCCGAGCGCCGACCCCTCGATCCTGGGCGGGTGGTCGCGGCGGATCGCCATCAGGCCCGGCTCGCAGGCCGCCAGCAGGGCCTCACCGGCCCGCTCGCGCAGCTCCACGCCGTGCCCGGACAGGGTCACCACCTCGGGGTCGTGCGCGTTGACGAGGGCCGCCACGCCGCGTCCCAGGGCCCTGGCGGTCGCGAGGACCGCCTCCTCGCTCGTGGCCAGCACCCGCTCGGCCTGCTCCCTGCCCCTGCCGCCGCCGTAGGCGAGGCCGACGTGGCGCAGCAGGGCATTCGCGCCGACGTCCATGCCCCAGCAGCCGACGGCGCCGCACGGGCAGCGGCGCTCGCTCCCGCCGATGCGCATGTGGCCGAACTCGGCGCCGGCGCCGCTCGCCCCGGGGACCGCGTGGCCGTCCAGGACCAGCACGCCGCCCAGATCGAAGTCCACGTGCAGGTGGAGGCCGACCCGCACGCCGCGCAGCCTGCCCCTGCGGGCCTCCGCCAGCGCGGCCAGGACCGTGTCGTTGCCGACGGACAGCGGGGTCCCGAGGCCGCCCAGCAGGGCGGGGACGTCGACCGAGCGCCAGCCCAGGTGGGCGATGTCCACCAGGCCGCCGTGGCGGATCGGCCCGGCGAGTGCCACCCCGGCGCCGGCCACGCGGGGCCCGAGCCTGCGGACGTGCTCGGCGATGGTCGCGCCCAGCGGCCCGAGCGTGCCCTCCGGGGTCCCGTCGTGGGGCCGTACGGCGAGCACCGTGACGCGCCCGCCCAGCTCGCACGCCGCCAGCTCCCAGGCGTCCTCGCGCACGTCCACGGCCAGCGCGACGGGCCCGCGCGGATGCGGGCCGGGCACCTGGGTCGGGCGGCCGCGCGTGTGGCCGGGGGCCGGCTCCTCCAGCAGCAACTCGTCCTCGGCCAGCCCCGCGACGAGCACGGAGGCCGTGCCCCTGGCCAGGCCGAGGTCGCGGGTGAGCTGGGACCTGGTGCGGGTGGCCCCGCAGTCATGCACGGCGCGCAGCAGCCTGACCCGGTTGTGCGCGCGAAGCTCCCCGCTGGTTGTGGCTCCGTTCACGGTTCACAGTTTATGCTCTAGCCGTGAACAAAATCCCCATTGAGGCAAAACGCGCTCGTGTCGGTGTTTTCGGATTCTTCTTCCTCGCCGGATTCGTCATGGGGCTGTGGGCGGCCGGCCTGCCGTCGCTGAACGACCGCCTCGAACTCGGCCCCGCCAGGCTCGGCAGCGTCCTGCTGCTGATCTCGGGCGGCGCGCTGGTGTCGATGCTGGTGGCGGGGCCGCTGGTGGACCGGTGGACCAGCCGGCGGGTGTGCTGGTTCGCCGGGCCGTTCTCCGGGGTGGTGCTGCTCGGGCCCGCGCTGGCGCCGTCGTACTGGTCGCTGGCGGTGCTGGCGGTGGTGTTCGGGATCGGGCTGGGGGTGACCGAGGTCGCCATGAACGCCCACTCCGTCGAGGTCGAGCGGCGCTACGGGCGGCCGATCATCTCGGCCTTCCACGGCGTCTGGAGCCTCGGCGGGGCGGCCGGGGGCGGGCTCACCTCGCTCGCGCTGCAGAACGAGGTGAACGCGCAGCTTCTGCTGATCGTGGCGGCCGTCGTGGTGCCGTTCCTGTACCTGCCGGCGGCGTACCTGCTGATGCCGGACCCGCCCGCGGCCGCGTCCCTCTCTGCCGAGCCCTCGGCGGACGGGTCCTCGCTGCGGTGGGGGCTGATCGCGCTGCTGGGGCTGGCGGCTTTCGCGGGGCATCTGAGCGAGGGGGCGGCCATCGACTGGGCCGCGCTGCACGCGCGCTGGGTGCTGGAGACCGATCCGGCCATGGCGCCGCTGGCTTACACGATCTTCTCCGTGGCCATGACGACCTTCCGGCTGCTGGGGGACCCGATCAGGGGGCGGCTCGGCTCCGTGCGCACGATCCAGCTCGCCGGCGTCTTCGCCACTCTGGGGTACGTCCTGGTGCTCGGGTCGCCGTACGTGGGGGAGTCGCTGCGGGTGGTGTGCGCGTGGACCGGGTGGGCGCTGGCCGGGGTGGGGCTGGCGACCGTCGTGCCGGTGCTGTTCAGCGCCGTGGGGGCCGCGGGTGGGCGGGTCGGGCGGGCGCTGGCCATGGTGACGGCGTTCGGGTACAGCGGGCTGCTGCTGGGGCCCGCGGTGCTCGGGTTCGTGGCCGAACATGCGTCGCTGCAGGTCGCGCTCGTCATCCCGGCGGTGCTGGCCGCCGTGGTCACGCTCACGGGCTCGCCCGCCATCCGCTCCCTGCTCCGGCTGTCCGCCGCTCCGGCCGTCGTTCTCTCCGCGGCTCGTCCCGGGGATGAGCCCGTCCCGGACGGGGAGGCCCAGCCCGCGCGCGACTGAGCCGGCGTGGCTGTGCTTGGCCGGGGTCGGGTGTGTCGGGAATTTGTGTGCATGGGCGCTGACCTGGTGTTATGTGATCGTGACTTGACCCGCAAGTTACACCCAGGTTTCATGTCCCCAATCCGTAAACGTTTACAGCCGCCGTGCCGTAAACGTTTACACCACCTTGGAAGGACAGCCTTGGCCGACGGACCCACGATCAACACGATCGCCGAGCGCGCGGGCGTCTCGATTGCCTCCGTCTCGCGGGTGCTGAACGGCCTGCCGACCAGGCAGGAGACCGTACGCAAGGTGATGGCCGCCGCCGACGAGCTGGGCTACGTGCGCAACGCCGTGGCCAGGTCGCTCAAGTCGCGCCGCACCCACCAGGTCGCCTTCGCCATGGCCGACGTCGGCAACCCCGCCTACCTGGCCATGCTGCGCGAGATCCAGCCCGTGCTGAAGGCCGCCGGCTACCGGCTCGTGCTGCACTCGACCGACGCCGTCGTGGCGGACGAGATCGACGTTCTGCACAGCCTGGGCGAACGGTACGTGGACGGGCTGATCATGAGCCCCCTGCGCGTCACCGAGGCGCACCTTCAGATGCTGGCCACGGCCAGGGCGCCCGTCGTGATCATCGGCTCGGTGCCCGAGGGCACACGGGTGGACAACGTACGCGCCGACTCGCGCACCGGCGTGCGGCTGGCGATCGACCACCTGTACGCGCTCGGCCGCCGCCGCATCGCGATGATCAACGGCCCGCTCGACACCGTCCCCGGCGCCGCCCGCGGGGCCGCGTACCGGGAGGCGCTCGGCGACCTCGGCCTGCCGTACGACGAGAACCTCGTGCAGATCGGCGACTTCTACCGCCCGGAAGGGGCGCGTGCCGTGGCCGCGCTGCTCGACCGGGTCCCCGACGTGGACGCGCTGATGTGCGCCAACGACCTGATCGCCCTCGGCGCCCTCGACGTGCTGCGCGCGGCCGGCAAGCGGGTGCCCGAGGACGTCGCGGTGGTCGGCATGGACGACACCGACCTGGCCGCGGCCTCGTGGCCGTCACTGACCAGCGTCTCGCTCGGCTCGGCCGAGCGCGGCAAGGCCGCCGCCGAGCTGCTGCTGGAACGGCTGCGGGGCGTGGACGGCGAGCCCAGGGTGGTCACCGTGCCCCCGCGCCTGTCCGTACGCGCCTCCACCGCGGGCCCCGGCTACGACACGGCGGGTCCCGGCCACGACAGAGAGGAGGGCGGACGGTGACGGCGACCGTGACGCGACCGGCGCCGCCGCGCGGCCCGCGGGCCAGGCGCCGCGGGATCTCCCGCCAGACGCGCGAGATGTGGGTGCTGATGCTGCCGGCCCTGGTGCCGGTGCTGCTGTTCAGCGTGGGCCCGCTGCTGTACGGCATCGGCCTGGCGTTCACCGACGCCCGCAACACCCGCGTCCACCAGACCGAGTTCGTCGGCCTGGAGAACTTCTCCCGCCTGCTGACCGACGACGAGTTCTGGTCGTCGTTCCAGATCGGCGCCATCTGGGCCGTCTCCGTGACGGTGCTGCAGTTCCTGGCCGCGCTCGGCCTGGCGCTGCTGCTGAACGAGAAGCTGCGCTTCAGCGGCCTGGCCAGGGTGCTGTCGGTGGTGCCGTGGGCGATGCCGCCGGTGGTCATCGGCCTGATGTGGAAGCTCGTCTACCACCCCGACGCGGGCGTGCTGAACGACCTGCTCGGCACCGACGTCAACTGGCTGGCCGACTTCTCGCTCGCGCTGCCCGCGATCATCGTGGTCGGCATCTGGGCGGGCATGCCGCAGACCACGGTCGTCCTGCTGGCCGGCCTGCAGAACATCCCCAAGGAGCTGTACGAGGCCGGCGAGATGGACGGCGCCGGCACCTGGCGGCGCTTCTGGAACATCACGCTGCCGCAGCTCCGGCCCGTGATCGTGGCGATCACCTCGCTCGACTTCGTGTGGAACATCAACCAGTTCGGCCTGGTGTACGTGCTCACGCAGGGCGGCCCCGGCGGCCGCACGCGGTTGCCGATGTTGTTCGCCTACGAGGAGGCGTTCAGGTACCGCATGGCCGGTTACGCCTCGATGCTCGGCCTCGCCATGGCGATCGTCGTGCTCGCGGTGCTCGGGCTGTACCTGTGGCGGCAGATGAGGGAGGCCAAGTGAGACGCGCGTCGCAGTACGTCGCGCTGGTGGCGTACGTCGTCTTCCTGGCGTTCCCGCTGCTGTGGCTGCTGTCCACGGCGCTGAAGACGCCGCAGGAGATGGCGCTGACCGAGCCGACGTGGATCCCGCGCGAGCCGACGCTGGCCAACTTCGGCGACGCGTTCGGCGAGCAGGACCTGGTCGGCGCGTCGCTGCGGAGCCTGGTCGTGGCGCTGTTCGCGAGCGTGATCACGGTGCTGATCTCGCTGCCCGCCGCCTATGCCATGGCGCGCTACCGCAGCCTGATCAACAAGATCGCGATCGGGTGGGTGCTGGTCAGCCAGGTCTTCCCGTTCATCCTGATCATCATCCCGCTCTTCATGATCCTGCGGGACCTGGACCTGATCAACACGCTCCCTGGGCTGGTCGTGGTGCACGTGACGTTCACGCTGCCGTTCGCGCTGTGGATGTTGCAGGGGTACGTGCGCGCGGTGCCGCGCGAGCTGGAGGAGGCGGCGGCGGTGGACGGCGCGAGCCGGCTGCGCTCGATCGCGAGCGTGGTGGCCCCGCTGCTCGCGCCCGGCGTGGTGGCCACGCTGCTGTTCTCGTTCATCTCGTCGTGGAACGAGTTCATGTTCGCGCTCGTGATCCTGCAGGACCCCGACGTCATGACGCTCCCGCTCACGCTGGTCCGGTTCACCGGTCCCGAGGGGGTGGCCAGGCTCGGCCCGCTGGCCGCGGCGTCGCTCATGGCGACGATCCCGAGCCTGATCTTCTTCGCAATCATTCAGCGGCGACTGAAGTCCGGCCTGATGGCCGGCGCCGTCAAGGGCTAGGAGGCTCATATGCGAATCACGTCCGCTCTGGCGGCCGCGGCGGTTCTCACGCTCGCCGCCGCGTGCGGCGGGGGAGGCGGCGGCAGCGAGTCGTCGTCGTCCCCCAACGAGCCGGTGAAGATCGATTTCCTCAGCCTGGCGTGGCAGAAGGAGTCCGTCGCCGCGAACAAGCAGCTCGTGGACGAGTGGAACAAGGCCAACCCCGGCATCCAGGTCACCTACGTCCAGGGGAGCTGGGACAACGTCAACGACCAGCTCGTCACCCAGTTCGCCGGGGGCACCGCGCCCGACGTCATCCACAACGACTCGCCCGCCCTGTCCGGCTTCGCCTCCGACGGCTACCTGCTCGACCTGAAGGACAAGCTGCCCGCCGACCTCAAGAGCGACATCCCGCAGCCCGCCTGGGACACCGTCACCTTCGGCGACGGCAAGGGCGGCCAGGGCGTGTACGGCGTGCCGTTCCTCCAGGAGTCGCAGGTCATCATCGCCAACAAGAAGCTCCTGGACGAGTCCGGGGTCCGCATCCCCACCGCGAACGAGCCGTGGACCTGGGACGAGTTCTCCGAGGCCGCGAAGAAGATGACCAAGGGCGAGTCGTACGGCGTGGCCTGGGCCATGAAGTCGCCCGTCAACAAGACCCTCAATCTGGCGCTCAACTTCGGCGGCACCTTCTTCCAGACCGGCGCCGACGGCAAGACCACCGTCAAGGTCGGCCAGGAGGAGCGCGAGGTGCTCCAGCGCATCCACGACCAGCTCCACAAGGACAAGTCCGCCGACCCGGACGCCCTCGGCCAGGGCACCGCCGACCCGCTGCCCGCGTTCTACAAGGGCAAGTTCGCGATGCTGCCCGCCGGCGTCTACCTGCGCCAGCAGGTCGTCGAGCAGGCACCCGACGGGTTCGAGTGGGTCACGCTGCCCGCGCCCAAGGGCACGAGCGCCGAGCAGGGCGCCGTCTCGCAGACCCTGTCGATCGCGCAGGAGAGCGAGCACCCGGACGAGGCCATGAAGTTCATCTCGTTCTTCCTGAACGGGACCAACCAGGCCAAGCTCGCCAAGGGTGACTGGCTCCTGCCCACCTCCCAGAAGGCCGCCGCCGACCCGGCCATGACCACCGAGGAGAACGGCTGGGACGTGGCCACGGCCTCCGCCAAGAACCTCGTGGTGGCGCCGTTCCTGAAGGTGAACGGGTTCGACGAGTGGAAGAGCAAGGTGGCCACTCCGGCCCTGCAGGAGTACTTCGCGAATAAGATCACCATCGACCAGGTGGCGGCGAAGCTGGTCGAGGACGGGAACAAGGTGTTGGAGCGTTACCAGCGGTGATCGACGTGCGCGAGAGGGCCCGGGGGTGCCTGCTCGGTCTGGCGGCCGGCGACGCCCTCGGCGCCCCGGCCGAGAACCTCACGCCGCAGGAGATCCGGCGGCGGTGGGGGCGGCTCACCGAGATCGAGGGCGGCGGGACCGATGACACGGAGTACGCCATCTTCGCCGCCTCCCTCCTCGTCCGCCACGGTCACGGGCTCACCCCGGCGGACGTGGCGGCCGCCTACCGTTCGGAGATCATCCCCCGGGTGACGGGCCCCATGCGCGGCGCCGGCTTCTCCGAACTCGGCACCATCGAAGCCCTCCGCCGCGGCCTCGAGCCCCCGCTGACGGGCCTGACCCACTCGCACGGCTGGTCGGACGGTCTCGCCATGCGCGCCGCCCCGTACGGCATCTTCTGCCCCGGGGACCCGGCGGAAGCGGCCCGGCTGGTGGAGCAGGACGGGCTGGTCAGCGGGTCGGGCGAGGGCATCCTCGGCGGCCGCGCGGTCGCCGGGGCGGTCGCGGCGGCCATGGGCGGCGCCTCACCCCGCGAGGTGGTGCTCGCCGCCCTGTCGGTCATCCCGGCCGACTCGTGGACGGCGCGCAACGTGATCCGCGCCTGCGAGGCCCTGGGCTGGTCCCCGGCCACCACGGCGAGCAGCGGCCCGGCGCCCTCCGGCGGCGCGCGTTCCGGCGCGGAGGCTGCGTCCGGCGGGCCGCGCTCTGGCGCGACGCTCGGTGCTGTGCCTTCCGGCGCCGGTGCGGCGGGTGGTGGGTCGGTGGAGTCCGGCGCAACGCGTGCGGTGTCCGGCCCGGTCGTGGGCGGCTCGGTGCAAGAGGCGGAGGTTGTGGAAGCGCTGCACCGGGCCGTGGTGGTCAAGCACTACCCGTGGACCGACGTCGCGCCGGAAGCGGTCGCTCTTGCCATGGCCGCGTTCCTGGCCGGGGACGGTGATGTCGAGGCGGCCGTGACGTTCGGGGTGAGCCTGGGCAGGGACGCCGACACGATCGGCGCGATCGCCGGCGCCATCGCCGGGGCGAGCCAGGGCGAGCGGGGCGTACCGGAACGCTGGGCCGCCAGGATCGGCCCCGTGACGGGCAAGTGCCTGCCCGTCGTGGCCGGAAGACACGTGCTGGACGTCGCCGACGAACTGGCGGAAGGACTGTAGATCACCATGTCGGGGGACAGAATCAGGGGGGCCTTCATCGGCCTCGCCATCGGTGACGCCGTGGGCTGGCCGGCGGCCAGGCACCGCGCGGCCCTGCACGCGCCGTGGAGCCGCCGCCTGCACCGCGAGCTGGACGCGTTCGCCGAGGAGCACCACGTCACCACGCTCCCGGTGCCGTTCGCGCTGAACCAGCCCACCGCCCCGCTCCGGGTGGGCCCGTCCGACGACGCCGAGTGGCTGGCGTGGACGCTGCTGACGATCGACCGCCCGCGCGCCGAGGCGTTCAGAGCCCTCACCGCCGACGATGACAGCGACGGCGGCGCAGGCATCGGGCGGGTCGGCGGCGCAGGCGGGAGCGCGGGCACCGGTGCGGGTGGCGGTGGCGGCCGGAGGGTCAGGGCGCGGATCTCCGTGGCGACCGCGCTCGACAACCTGGCCAAGGGCGTCGAGCCGCCTGCCTCCGGCCACGACAACCCGCACCACTTCGACGACGCCGCCGCCATCCGGGCCGTCGCGTACGGGGTCCTGGGGAGGGACCCGACGCAGGACGCCCAGGTGACGAACGCCGGCGACGGCGTGCTGGCCGCCCGGGCCATGGCCGCCGCGATCGAGGAGGCCGTGGCGTCGGGCGAGCCGCGCAGGGCGGTGGAGGCGGCGCTGGCCGTCCTGCCCGCGGGCACCGCCATCGGCCACAACGCCCGCCTGGCCCTGGAGGTCGCCAGGAAGGCGGGTGACCCGTTCGGCGCGATCCCCGTGCTGGACGCCGCGCTGCTCGACCACGTCTACAGCTACGGCGTGGGCGCCGCGCAGACCGTCCCGGTGGCGCTGGCGCTGGCCGAGGCCGCCGCGGGCGAGCTGACCAGGGCCGTCCCGGCGGCGGCCTGCCTGGCCCCGCTGGCCGACTCGGCGCCCGCGCTCACCGGAGCGCTCGCCGGGGCGTGCGGCGGGTACGAGGCGGTCCCGGAGGGGTGGACCGCCTCGGCCCGCACGCTGGCCGGCTGCTGCCTGCCTGACCTGGCGGGCCGTGATCTGATCGAACTACTGGAGGGAATCGCATGACGCCGCTTGAAGACAGAGCCACTGGCTGCGTGGCGGGGGCGGCGGTCGGTGACGCGCTGGGCGGCGCCACCGAGGGCTGGACTCCCGAGCAGATCGTGGAGCGGTACGGGGGCCGCGTCGAGGGCATCGTGCCGCCGTTCAACGAGGACTGGCGCAACGCCCGCCCCATCGCCCCGTACCACAAGGGCGACGGCCACATCACCGACGACACGCTGATGACGCATGCCCTGATCCGCGTGTACGAGAAGACCGGCGGCCACCTGGACGCGTACGCCATGGCCGAGCACCTGGTGCCCGAGCTGATGGGCGAGCGGCGCTGGATCCCCGAGCTGGAGGCCGAGGCGCTGCCGTTGCAGCGCATCTTCCTGGCCGAGAAGTGGATCGTGGCCCGGCTGCACTACGGGCACGCCGACCCCCGTGAGGCCGGTGTCGGCAACATCGTGAACTGCGGCGCCGCCATGTACGTGGCCCCCGTCGGCATCGTGAACGCCGCCGACCCCGACGCCGCCTACGCCGAGGCCATCGAGCTGACCGGGGCCCACCAGTCCAGCTACGGCCGCGAGGCCGCCGGCGTGATGGCCGCCGCCGTGGCCGAGGCCATGCGGCCGGGCGCCACCGCCGACTCCGTGGTGGCCGCCTGCCTGCGCCTGGCCAAGGACGGCACGAGGGCCGCCATCGAGGCCGTCTGCGAGGCCGCCACCGGGCTGGGGCACTGGGACGGCTCGTTCGAGGCGCTCCGCGCCGCGGTGCGGCCGTACGACACCGTCGCCGACACCTACCGCGACCAGGGGCTGGGCGCGCGCAGGCCGAGCCGGGTGCACAGCATCGAGGAGCTGCCGCTGGCGCTCGGGTTCCTGGTGATCGCCAAGGGCGACTTCCGCGACACCGTGCTGGGCGGGGTGAACTACGGGCGCGACGCCGACTCGATCGCCTCCATGGGCGGGGCCATCGCGGGTGCGCTCGGCGGGCTGGCGTCCGTTCCGCAGGAGTGGGTGGAGCGGGTGGGGGCGGCCAGCCGTACGGACCTGGTGGCTCCCGGGCTGGCCGTCGCGGAGGTGGCGCGCCGCGTGCACGCCGACGACGTGGCGCGGCGCCGCGCGCACGAGTCCGCCTTCGCCGAGCTCGCGCACGAGCACGAGCAAGCGCACGAGCGCGCATGATCAGGCTCACCTGGGTCCAGCCGGAGGACCTCGTCGGGCACGAGCTGCGCCAGGCCGGCGAGGACGGGCGCGACGTGCGGAAGATCGCGGCCCGCTGGCACGCGGCCGGCGGGCACGACGCGCCGCCGCGCGCGGGCGCCTCGGAGCCGGGCGCGGCGCGGCTGCGCGGGCTGGCGGAGGAGCTGCTGGACGAGCTGGCAGCCGTCCCGTCCCCGCTGCCCGAGCCGTCCGACCTGCCGGGCATCATCGCCGCCTGCCCCCGCTGGCCGGGGCCGCGCGGGCACGCGGACGTCCGCGAAGGCGAGCGGCGGGCCGGCGGCGGGCACGGCGCGGCACGGCGGGCCGAGGTGGATCCGGCGCGGGTGCTCGGCGCGTGGCTCGGCCGGGCGGCCGGGTGCGTGCTGGGCAAGCCCGTGGAGAAGATCCCCAGGCAGGGCATCAGGGAGATCGCCGAGGCGACCGGCAACTGGCCGATCCGCGGCTGGTTCACCGCCGAGGGCCTGCCGGACGACGTGGCCCGCCGCTGGCCGTGGAACCGCCGCAGCGCCGTCAACTCCCTGGCGGAGAACATCGACGGCGTCCCCGAGGACGACGACCTCAACTACCCGCTGCTCGCCCTGTCCCTGCTGGAGCGCCACGGCCGCGGCTTCACCACCGAGGACGTGGCCAGGCTCTGGCTGGACGAGCTGCCCGCGGGCCGGACGTTCACCGCCGAGCGCGTCGCGTACCGCAACCTCCTGGACGGCGTCGAGCCCCCGGCCACGGCCACCTACCGCAACCCGTTCAGGGAGTGGATCGGCGCGCTGATCAGGGCGGACGTCTACGGCTGGGTGAACCCGGGCGACCCGGCGGCGGCGGCCGAGCACGCCTGGCGCGACGCCCGGCTCACGCACACCGCGAACGGGATCTACGGGGCGATGTTCGCGGCCGCGATGTGCGCCGCCTCGATGGTGGCGGCCTCCGCGGAGGAGGTGGTGCGGGCGGGGCTGTCCGTGGTGCCGGAGGGGTCGCGGCTGCACGAGGCCGTACGCCTGGCCGCCGCGGACGCCACACGCGAGGACGACTTCGAACGCGTCGTCGACCGCCTCCACGAGCGCCACGGAGCCCTCCACTGGGTGCACACGATCAACAACGCGGCCCTGGTGGCGGCCACGCTGATCCACGGCAGGGGCGACTTCACCGCCACGATCGCCGGAGCGGTCGCCGGCGGCTGGGACACCGACTCCGCAGGAGCGACGGCCGGCGCCGTGGCGGGCGCGCTGAACGGCGGCGTGCCGGAGCGGTGGCGCATGCGTGACAGCCTGGCCAGCAGCCTGACAGGGTTCGACGGGGTGGGTCTTGCCGAGCTGGCCGCCCGGACTAGGGAGATGATGACGTCATGATCTCGGTTTTCGGCAGCGCCAACATGGACCTCGTCGCGTACGTCTCGAAAGCCCCGAAGCTGGGTGAGACGGTTACCGGTCACCGGTTCCGTACCATCCCGGGTGGGAAGGGCGCCAACCAGGCGATCGCCGCCGCGCGGGCGGGCGGCGAGGTGGCGTTCCTGGGGGCGGTGGGCGACGACGGGTTCGGGGCGGAGATGCGCTCCACGCTGGCGGAGGCCGGGGTCGACGTGCACGGCCTGCGCCAGGTGCCCGGGCCCAGCGGCATCGCGCACATCGTGGTGGACGACGACGGCGGCAACTCGATCATCGTCGTCCCCGGCGCGAACGGCACCATCACCGGCCCCTCGGGCGAGGACCTGGCCGCGATCGCCGGGGCCAGCGCGCTGCTGCTCCAGCTCGAACTGCCCATGCCGGCGGTGGTGGCGGCGGCACAGGCCGGCAACGTGGCCGGCGTGCCGGTCTTCCTCACCCCGGCCCCCGCCCAGCCGCTGCCGGCGGAGCTGCTGGAGGCGGTGACGACCATCGTGCCGAACGAGCACGAGGCCGCGGCCATCACCGGCGTCCAGGGGGTGGAGGGGGCCCTGGAGGCGCTGCTGGAGCTGGTGGAGGAGGCCGTGATCACGCTGGGCTCCGACGGGGCGCTGTACGGGTCGCGGTCGGGGGAGCGGCTGCGGGTGCCCGCCGTGAAGGTGGACGCGGTGGACACGACGGCGGCCGGTGACACGTTCGTGGGGGCGCTGGCCGTGGCGCGCGCCGAGCGGATGCCCGTGACCGCCGCGCTGCACTTCGCCTCCACGGCGGCGGCGCTGTCGGTGCAGCGGGAGGGCGCCAGCACCTCGATGCCGACCCGCCGCGAGATCGAGAACGCCCTCGGCTGACCGCCCCTCTAGTCGTGCAGCCAGCCGAGCCTGACCGGGGTGCCGGGCCGGGAGCCGGCGAGCAGGCCGGGCAGGAGGCCGGCCAGGCCGGGCGGGAAGACGCGCTCCCGGGTCGCCGCCAGCTCGCCGGCCCCCCACCAGCGGTTGCCCAGCTTCCACACCTCCCGCTCGTAGTCCTCGAGAGCGGCGGGAACCATGGTCGCGGCCGCGACGCGGGCGAAGAAGTAGGTGTGCACCGAGTAGAAGTGGCGGCCCTCGTTGGACCACGCGCCCTCGTTCGTGGCCACGGGATCGCCGAGTTCGGCCGGGTCCAGCACGTGACCGGTCTCCTCGAGCGCCTCACGCACCGCGGCCTGCGCCACGGTCTCGCCCGGCTCGATGCCGCCGCCGGGCAGGAACCAGGCCGGCTCCTTCGGCCACGGCTCGGGCGGGACGAACCGCAACAGCAGCACCCGATCGTCCGGATCGGCCAGGATGACGCGGGCGGTCGGGCGCTGCGTGCGGTAGATCACCCTCGGGACCCTAGCAAGGCGGTTCGGGCGATGCCGTCAGGGCAGGTGAGGGGCTATGAGCGAGACATCCGATGAGCTGCCGGAAGCCGTGGGCGGGGTGAGCGGGGAGAGCGACGTGGTCGCCGAGCGCTCGGGCTCCGGCACTCCGAGGTCGCGCCGCCCGGTGCCCGCCGACCTGCCGGAGGAGCAGGACGAGCCGGAGCCGGAGGAGGAGCCCGGCGACGAGGACGACGAGATCCGCCCGGACGTGGGGCCCACCGGCTGAGACCCGCCGCGGGAGAGCGGGCGCCGGGACAGCGGGTGCCGGGACGGCGGCGCCGCGGGTCGGGTGCTCAGGGGTGCCGCCGGTGGAGCAGGGCGAGCGTCTGCTCCAGCTCCGTACGCAGCACCTCCTCGGCCGCGCCGCCATCGCCCCGCCGGATGGCCGCCACCAGCCCGGCATGCGTGTCATGCCCGGTGTTGGGATCCCGCTCGCGCAGGCCCAGCATCTCCACCAGGTCGATCAGCCGCTCCCGCAGCGCGGGCGCGAACTCGGCGAACAGGTCCGACAGCACCGGGTTGCGCGCCGCCGCCACGACCGCCGCGTGCAGCGCGATGTCGGCGTCCACGAAGGCCGCGTCGTCACCGCCCGCCGCCCGCTCGCGCCCCGCCAGCGCCGACTCCAGTGCCGCGACGTCCTCCTCGGTACGCCGCTCCGCCGCCAGCCGTGCCGCCTGGGTCTCGACGATCATACGGACCTCGTACACGTCGGTGATGGCGGCCCGCCGCAGCCGGGCCGGCCAGTCCTCGGCCGGTTCGGTCGCGATCACGAACACCCCCGACCCCTGCCGGGCCTGCACCAGCCCCGCCCCCGCCAGCGCCCGCAGCGCCTCCCGCACCGTCGAGCGCCCCACCCCCAGGGTCTTGGCCAGCGCGTTCTCGCCGGGCAGGCGGGTGCCCACCGGCCACTCGCCCTGAGTGATCTGCTCGCGCAGGTGCTCGGTGGCCTGCTCGACGAGGGGGCTGGGGCGGAGCGAGCCGAGCGGCATGATGGTGAAACCTCTCAGGTTGTCTGAGGACCTGTGTTGTGGTTAGTCTACCCGTCATGACGTCGTACGGTCGCCTTCTTCTCGGTCGCCGCGGCGGGGCCTGACCGGACCGGCACCCCGCCGCGGTGGTTCGGGTGCCCGCCGGTCCCTCCGTCACGACCGAGAGGGAAGAACACGTGTACGACTGGAACAGGCAGCGCCCCAGCAGCATGCCGTACCACCGCTACCGGCCCGCCCACGAGCGGGTCGAGGTGCCGCTGACCGATCGCGCCTGGCCGGCGCGGCGCATCACCGAGGCGCCGCTGTGGGTGCCCGTCGACCTGCGCGACGGCAACCAGGCCCTGGCCGAGCCGATGGACCCGGAGCGCAAGCGCCGCATGTTCGAGCTGCTCACGGGCCTGGGCTTCAAGGAGATCGAGGTCGGCTACCCCTCCTCCAGCCAGCTGGACTTCGACTTCATCCGCCACCTGGCCACGCCGGGCGCCGTGCCCGAGGACGTCAGCGTGGTGGTGTTCACGCCCGCCAGGCACGACCTGATCGAGCGCACCTTCGCCTCGATCGAGGGCATGTCCCGCGTGGTCGTGCACCTCTACACGCCCACCGCGCCCACCTGGCGCGACGTGGTCCTCGGCCACGACAGGCCCGCGCTGCGCGCGCTGATCAGGGACGCCGCCGGGCACCTCGCCCGCCTCGCGGGCGACCGCGACATCCGCTTCCAGTTCTCGCCCGAGGTGTTCAACCTCACCGAGCCGGACTTCGTCCTGGAGGTCTGCAACGACCTGACCGCCCTGTGGGACGCCTCGCCCGACCGGCCCGTGACCCACAACCTGCCCGCGACGGTCGAGGTGGCCACGCCCAACGTGTACGCCGACCAGATCGAGTACATGCACCGCCACCTCGACCGCAGGGACGCCGTGATCCTCTCCGTGCACCCGCACAACGACCGCGGCACCGGCGTGGCCTGCGCCGAGCTGGCCGTGCTGGCGGGGGCGCAGCGGGTGGAGGGCTGCCTGTTCGGCAACGGCGAGCGCACCGGCAACGTGGACCTGGTGACGCTCGCGCTGAACCTGCACGCCCAGGGCGTCGACCCCATGATCGACCTGTCCGACATCGACGAGGTGCGCATGGTCGTCGAGCACTGCAACCGGCTGCCGGTGCCCGAGCGCCACCCGTACGCGGGCGACCTGGTCTACACCGCCTTCTCCGGCACCCACCAGGACGCCATCAACAAGGGCCTGGCCCACCACGCCAAGCGCGCCGCCGACCTGGGCGTGCCGCCGGAGCAGGCGCCGTGGGAGGTGCCGTACCTGCCGATCGACCCGGCCGACGTGGGGCGCGGCTACCAGGCGGTCATCCGCGTCAACAGCCAGTCGGGCAAGGGCGGCATCGCGTACCTGCTGCACACCCGCTACGGCCTGGAGCTGCCGCGGCGGCTGCAGATCGACTTCTCCTCGGTCGTCCAGCGGGCCACCGACGGCAGCGGCGAGGAGATCACCGCCGGGCAGCTCTGGGAGCTCTTCCACGCCACCTACCTGGCGCCGGGCGAGATCGGCGCGCTGGCGGACTGGAGCACGGTGGAGACCGGGCCGGGCGTGCACGAGTTCACCGGGACGCTGCGCAACGGCCGCCGCCTGAGCGGCACCGGCAACGGCCCGCTGTCCGCGCTGACCGCCGCGCTCGCCGGCGACGGGATCGACGTGGACATCCTGCACTACGCCGAGCACGCCCTGGACCCCGGCAGGGGCAGCCGCGCCATCGCCTACGTCGAGGCCAGGGTGAACGGCACCACCTGCTGGGGCGCGGCCCAGGACACCTCGGTCCTGACCGCCTCGGTGCACGCGGTGCTGGCCGCCGTCCACCGGGCCATCTGACGTACGATCGTCGTCATGTTCGAAGCGAGTGCGGTGCTGGACGTGCTGGAGACGCTGGGGAAGGCGGGCTGCGAGGTCTGGATCGGCGGCGGCTGGGGCATCGACGCGCTCGTCGGCCGCGTCACCAGGGAGCACGGCGACCTCGACCTGCTGCACCGCGCTGAGCAGGAGCCCGCGGCGATCGCCGCGCTGGAGTCGCTGGGATACACCGAGCGCACCGGGGGCGTCGTGCCCGGACGGCCCGCCCGCTTCGTCATGACCGGCCCAGGCGGGCGCGAGCTGGACCTGCACCCGCTGCACTTCCGGCCCGACGGCTCCGCGCTCCAGCGGCTCGACGACGAGGGCGGCGCCTTCACCTACCCCGCGGACGTCTTCGTCACCGGCGAGATCGAGGGTGTGCGCGTGCCGTGCCTGTCAGTGGCCCAGCAGGTGCACTTCCACCAGGGTTACCCCCCGAGGGAGCGCGACCTGCTGGACATGGCGAGCCTGCGCGAGGCGTACGGGGTCGCCACTCACTTCTGAGCGGCGGCGCCGGCCGACAGGTGGGCGGCGCACTCGTCGCGGTACCGCACCGTACGGGCGCGCACCTGCTTCGGGTCGGCCAGCACGGCCCTCGACACCGACGGCACGACCGCGTGGCGCACGGACCCGAACAGCCGCGCCACGTCGGCCGGAGTGGCCCCCTGCGCGCCCAGCCCGGGCGCCAGGATGGGCCCGTTGAGGTCGTCCAGCGAGTGCTCGAGCGCGGGCAGCGTGGCGCCCATCACGACGCCGACGGGCCCGAACGGCGCGTGCCCCGCGTTCGCGGCGGCGGCCCCGGCCAGCACCTGGCCGGCCACGAGCCGCTGCAGCCCGGCCGCCTCCGGGTTGGACGTGCGGGCCAGCACGAACACGCCCGCGTCGTTGGCCATCGCCGAGGTGATCGCGCCCTCCAGCGACCCGAACCCCAGGTAGGGGCTGAGCGTCACGGCGTCGGCGGCCAGCGGGCTGCCCTTGTCGAGGTACGCCTCCGCGTAGGCGGCCATCGTGCTGTCGATGTCGCCCCGCTTGACGTCCAGCAGCACCAGCGTGCCCGACTCGCGCAGGTCGGTGATGGTGCGCTCCAGGACGGCGATGCCGCGGCTGCCCCACCGCTCGAAGAAGGCCGACTGCGGCTTGACCACGGCGGCCACGTCGGCCACCGCCTCCACCACCGTGCGGCAGAACCGCTCCAGCGCCGCGGGGGAGTCGTCGAGGCCCCAGGTGTGGAGCAGGGCGGGGCTCGGGTCGATGCCCACACAGAGCGGCCCGCACTCGTCGAGCCTGGCTCGCAGGCGGGTCCCGAACGACTCGTTCATCTCAGCGCTCCCGTGGGCGAATGGTTCTCCGGCGACGATATGGTACGCGAGCCGCCGTTGCCTAACCGGTGCCGCGCCGAGTCTTCCGCGAGTGGCCCAGGGGGTAGATGAGCGACATGTACGAGATCGCCCACCGGGTGCTGGCGCTGCGCACCGATCCGCCACGGGACGTCGTGGTCACGGTCGGCGTGCCCTACGAGGAACCGACGGGCGAGTGGTCGTGCCCGTACCGGATCGACGGGCTCGACGGATGGGAGCACGAGCGGAAGGTCTCCGGGCTCGACTCGCTGGAGGCGATCGAGCTGGCGATGATCACGGTCAGGGCGGCGGTGACCGGCTCGCACGAGGCCAGGGAGGGCCTGCTGGCCTGGGACGAGGAGCCCGCGGGGCAGCGGCCGCGGACGGTGTACGTGAGCGTGGACAGCGCGCGGAACCTCGCCTACATCGCGATGAAGCACGAGATCGTGCCGGGTGAGGCGCGGCGCCAGGTGGTGGCGGAGGACATCGTCCTCGACTACGGCGACGCCGGGCAGCTCCTGGGCCTGGAGCTCACGGACGCGGCCACGCTGCTCCCCGCGGAGCTGCGCATCTGACCGCTATCGGCTTCTCCGGCCGTCAACGCTGATCGGCCCTGCGCTCTTGTCGGCCCTGCGCTCTTGTCGACCCTCAACGCGACAGCAGCCATCGCCAGCGCGGCAGCTCCATCACCACCGTCACCACGGCCAGCACGGAGACCAGCGCGGCGGCGAACGCGTGCCAGGCCACCCACGCCGCCGCCACGGCGGCCACCACGTGCAGGCCGACCAGCAGGATCGTCACGACGCCCGGCACCGCGACGATCACGTTCCGCTTGTCGCCGGGGGTGGAGAAGACCGTGGGCAGCCCGATCAGCACGATCACCGACAGCACGGCCAGCGGCACGGAGTACGCGGCCAGCGCCCACGGCGTGGCGACCCACGCGACCAGCTCGGTGGCGAACCGGAAGGCGGAGGCGACCCGGTCGTCCGGGCGCGGGGTGGAGGGCACGCGCGTACCTTATCGCTCACCTCCCGGGTGATCCATCCTGGCAAGTCGCGATAATCGCTGCCGTGAGCACCGGAACCTTCCCCCGCATCGTGGCCACCGACCTCGACGGCACCCTCCTGTCCAGCGCGGGCACCGTCACCGCACGTACCAGGCAGGCACTCCAGGCGGCCCGCGCGGCCGGCGCCGAGATCGTCTTCGTCACCGCCAGGGCGCCGCGCGGCGTCGTCGAGATCGCCCGCCAGGCGGGCGTGACCGGCACCGCCATCTGCAGCAACGGCGCCCTCGTGTACGACGTCGCGACCGACGAGATCACCGCCAGCAGCCCCCTCGCCCCCGAGACGGCCCGCAAGGTCATCGAGGCCCTGACCCAGGCGCTGCCCGGCGTCGGCCTGGCCGTCGAGACCGGCAGGAACGTGCTGGCCGAGGCCGCCTACACCAGGCGGGTCGAGCACGACCTGGCGTCCTACCTGGAGGTGCAGTCGGTCTTCGACGGGGGCCGGCCGATCGTCAAGCTGCTGGCCCTGTCACCCGCGCACACGGCGGACGAGATGTACGCGGCCGTGGCGGAGGCGATCGGCGATCTGGCCGAGGTCACGTACTCGGGAGTGGAGGGGCTCCTGGAGATCAGTGCCGCGGGGGTGACCAAGGCCGTCACGCTGGACCGGCTCTGCGCGGAGCGGGGAGTGGCGGCCGGGGACGTGGTGGCGTTCGGCGACATGCCCAACGACCTGGCGGTGCTGCTCTACGCGGGAGCCGGTTACGCGATGGGCAACGCCCATCCGAGGGTGCTGTCGGCGGCCGGGCACCGGACGCTGACGAACGACGAGGACGGCGTGGCCGTGGTGCTGGAGAACCTCCTGGCCGGCCGCTGACGGACGCCCGCCCGCCTGGACGCCCGCCTGCGTGGGCACCCGCCCGGCTGGACGCCCGCCCGCCTGGGTGGCTGCCCGGGGCTCGTCTGGATGCCTGCTTCGGGGGTGTCCGCCGTGGTGCCCGCCCACCCCCGCGGGCGGGCACGTGCGGGCTCACGCGTCGTCGTCCGACACGCGGGAGGTGCCCTCGCAGGTGGCCGGCGACTTGCTGAGCAGCGGAACCACCCCGCCGCAGGTGCTCAACGGCAGCGAGACGGGCTCGACGATCTCGTCATTGAAGATGATCACATCGCCGATCAGCGGCGCCGGGCCCTCCTTCGCGCCGCCGCCGTCGTCCTCGGCGTACGCGCCCGTGCAGCAGAGCAGCGCCAGGGCGACGGCCCCGAGCCCCGCGGCCGCGGTGTTCCTCACCCCCATCCGGGCCTCCGCCCGTGGCACCGCCGCGCGCCGGGCCGCCCAGCTAGGCGGCCATCCGCTCCGGCTGCAGCTGCCCCGGCCGCTCCGCACCGCCCGTGCCGTGCTGCGGGCGGCCACCCTCCATGATGCGATCGATCGCGGCAAGCGCCAGCGCCGAGACGACGAAGGTCAGGTGAATCAGGGTTTTCCATATCAGCTCTCTGTCGGTGATGGTGGGCCTGGCCGCGTTGATGAAGATCTGGAGCAGGTGGATGGAGGAGATGCCGATGATCGCCATGGCCAGCTTGACCTTCAGCACGTTCGCGTTCACGTGGGAAAGCCACTGCGGCTGGTCGGGATGGCCCTCGATGCGCAGCCGCGAGACGAACGTCTCGTAGCCGCCGATGATGACCATGATGAGCAGGTTGGAGATCATCACGACGTCGACGAGGCCGAGGACGATCAGCATGACGGTGGTCTCCGGCGGATGCCCGCCGAAGCCGAGGTGTGCCAGGTGCACCAGCTCCGCCAGGAACCGCCACACGTACACGACCTGAGCGACGATCAGCCCCAGATACAGCGGCACCTGGATCCAGCGGCTGAGGAACATGATGTAGCCGACGCGCCCCAGCATCGTCCGTGGCCCGGCCGGCGAGTCGGCCACGGACAGCTGCGCGAGTCGCACTACGACGTCAGAAGGTTCACGTGCTGGACCATGGTCTCGACGTTGACGAGCGGGGGACCGCCCGAGCCGAGACTGTCGAGATGGAGTGGTGGCGCGCCGCCGGCCAGCGCCAGCGCGGCGATGGCTGCCAGGACTCGGACCTTCAACGGAACTCCTTGCTGCTGCTCTTCGATTGCGGGGACCGGGCGGCGCGGTGATCGCGCCGCCCGCACCGGTGGTTCCGGTCGTCGAGGGGTGGTCCTACGCCGGTGGCCTCTTCCCGGCGGTCAGGGCGCCAGGCAGTTCACCCCGGGCACCTCCGCCGGCACGCCGGGAGCGGTCGGATCGACGAGATGGGTCACCTCGCCGACGGAACCGGTGAGGCACTCGGTGACCATCATCGGGTCGACGACGGCGTACGATGCGGGCGCGGCGAGCACGGTCAGGCCGCACGCGATGACGGCGGCGCCGGCGACCCTGCGGGGAGTGAAGAGCATGGAACCTCCTGGGTAACGGTAATGAACAACCCTCGACTAGCTACCCAGGGTAGTGATTCGGTAACACTCGGTTTAAGTAAAGTGTTGCATGCGCTTGACAGTCACGGCGCGGGCTCGTATCGGTCCTGGGCGGCCATGACCTCGTCCGCGTGGTGGAATGCCCACTCGCCGAACGCCTCGATCGGGCCCAGCAGCGAGCGGCCCAGGTCGGTCAGCTCGTACTCGACCCTGGGCGGCGCCTCGGCGTAGGCACGGCGCGCGACCAGGCCGTTGAACTCCAGGCGGCGCAGCGTCTCGGTCAGCACCTTGACGCTGATGCCGCCGATCTCCTCGCGCAGCCGCCCCGGGCGGCGCGGGCCGTGGCGCAGCGACCAGACGACGACCGCGTTCCAGGTGTTGGCCATCAGGTCGAAGGCGAGTCTGGCCTGGCAGTCGGCAAGGAACAACGGGGGCCTCCGTTAGGCACCGGATGGTGTGTGTCGGGACTTCTAGAGTCCACGTGTTCCAGTAAGCCCTTCTACGACGGAGGACGGACATGAGGATCGGGATCCTGGGCGCGGGCGGCATGGCGGACGCGCTGGGCACGCATTGGGCCCGGGCGGGTCACGAGGTGATGGTGAGCGGGCGGGACCCGGGCCGGAGCGCGGCGCGGGCGGCCCGGATGACCGCTGCGGCGGGTGCGGAGGTGCGGGCCGGGAGCTTCGCGGAGGCGGGCGGGTTCGGGGAGGTCGTGGTGGTCGCGGTCAGGGAGGCCGGGCTGCTCGGTACGCTCCAGGCGGCCGGGGCTGTGCTGCGTGGGAAGGCGCTCGTCGACGTGACCAACGCCAACCCTCAGGAGTTCGACGTCACGCGCTCGCTCGCCCGGCTGATCGGGGACGTCACCGGTGGTCACGTGGTGAAGGCGTTCAACCTGTGCCACGTGGACGTGTGGCGGATGACGCCGCCGGTCTTCGACGGCAGGCCGCTGGCGGTGCCGCTGTGCGGTGACGACCCCGATGCGCTGGCGGCCGTCCGTACGCTCGTCGCCGATCTGGGGTGCACTCCCGTGGACGGGGGTGGGCTGGGGCGGGCGGTGCTGCTGGAGGCGACGGCGGCGTTCATGATCGGGCTGTGGTTCGGCGGCGCCGACGCCCAGGCCGTGCTCCCGCCCCTGGACTCCTCGGGCGCCCATCAACCGGCCTGACCGGATTCGACCGGTGTGAGGGGGCGGTGAGGACGAGCGGCGGTCGGCCTGGACGAGTGGCGGTCGGCCTGGACGAGTGGCGGGCCGGTCAGGGCGGGCGGGCGGCGGGTCGGTCAGGGCGGGTGGCTGCGTGGGCCTCGGACAGGCGGCCGGTCGGTCAGGATGGGTGGCGGGCGAGGTGGTCGGCGCGGCGGATGGGCTCGGGGAGGCGGTAGCGCGGGGTCAGGCGCAGGACCTGGTCCGTGGCGGCGTCCAGCGTGATGCGGTGCCCCTGAGAGACGTACACGGGCTTGATCTCCCGCTGGGTGCGCAGGGCGCGGCCGACCGTGGCGCCGTCGTGGACGATCGGCGTCCAAGCCCCCCGCTCCGGGCCGGGCGGCTCGTGCGTGCCGACGAACGGCGTCTTGCCCACCCCCAGCGCGGGCAGCCCGGTCAGCACGCCCAGGTGGCAGGCCAGGCCGAAGCCGCGCGGGTGCGCCAGCCCGTACCCGTCGCAGACCAGCAGGTCGGGCGTCACCGTGAGCCGTTCGAGCGCCGCCACCAGCGCGGGCAGCTCGCGGAAGGCGAACAGGCCCGGCACGTACGGGAAGGCCGCCTCCCCGTGCGCCACCACCTCCTCCACCGGCTCCAGCGTGCCCGCGTCCAGCACCACCACCGCGGCCGTCAGCTCGTCGTCGCCGTGATAGTGCACGTCCAGCCCGGCCACCAGCGCGAACGTGTCCGGCCCTGTCAGCTCGACCTGCCCGCGGAGCCGGTCCTGGACGGACTCCGCCTCGGCGACACTGGTGGGCCAGGGGTGAAGCTGCTTCACGTGCACCCGGCCTAAGGTATCCCCATGTGCGATGTCCTGGTGATCGTCGGTCCCGGGGTGGCGGTGGACGCCGGGCTGCTCGGCGAGATCGCCCGCCGCGAGTTCGCCGTGCTGGGGGTGCGGGGGAGGATCGTCCGGGCCCGGGACGCCGCGCACCTGAGGTCCCTGATGCGCGAGGAGGCCGTGGTCGTCGTCGTGCCCGCGCCGGGTGAGGAGGCCTCGGCCATGATCACGCAGCCGCCCGGGACCGGGGTGGTGGTGCCGGTGGACCTCGACCGGGTCGAGGGTGCCCGGCACATCCACGGTCGCGGGATCGCGGGGCTGGCGTGGGGGATCCGGCACGCCGTACATCGGGCCCGCCATCCGGACGTGCGGCGGATCGCCTACGGGCCGTCCCCGGAGCAGTGGGGTGACCTGTACCTTCCCGAGAGCCAGGGTGAGGTGCCGGTCGTGGCGCTGATCCACGGCGGGTACTGGCGGTCGATCTGGGCCGCCGACCTCATGGAGGCGCTCTGCGCGGACCTGGCAGGGCGCGGCTTCGCCGTCTGGAACCTGGAGTACCGGCGCCCGGACCTGCACGGCTGGGCCGCGACCAGGCAAGACATCGCCGCCGGCCTGTCCGCCCTCGAACGGATCGGCCCCGCCCCGGCGCCCGGACCGGTCACCGCGGCGGGCCGGCCTGCCCGCCCCGACGCCAGCCCCGCCCGCGCGTCGGGATCCGCTCACGCGTCGGGGTCCGCTCACGCGTCGGGGTCCGCTCACGCGTCGGGATCCGCCCGCGCGTCGGGATCCGCCCGCGCGTCGGGATCCGCCCGCGCGTCGGGATCCGCCCGCGGGCAGGAAGCGGCCACCGTGCCGGGAGCGGCCGGCGCGTCCGGCCAGGGGGCTGTGCGGGGGCCGGTGCTCGACCTGGATCGGGTCGCGGTGGCCGGGCACTCGGCGGGTGCCCAGCTCGCCCTGCGCGCCGTGGCCGACGGGGCGCGCGTGGCCCTGGCGGTGTCGCTGGCGGGCGTCCTGGACCTGGTCGAGGCGGACCGCCGCTGGCTCAGCCACGGCGCGGTCGCCGCCGTCCTGGGCGACGCCTACTCCGGCACGCGGGACGCCAAACCCGGCACGCGGGACGCCAGACCCGGCGCGCGGGACGGCGGGTCCGGTGCGGCGGGCGGTGACCCCGCCGAGGAGCTGCCCGGCGGCGAGCTGTACGCCTCCTCCCCCCTGCACCGCCTCCCCCTGGGCGTCCCCCAGCTCGTCGTCCAGGGCAGGGCCGACGACGTGAACCTGGTCGACTTCTCCCGCCGCTACACCGCCGCCGCCCGCCGGGCAGGCGACGACGTGACGTACCTGGAGCTGCCCGGCGACCACCAGGACGTCATCACCCCCGGCACCCCGATCTGGCAGGCCACGGCCCAGGCCATCACCGCCGCGTTCGCCTAGACAACCCCGGCCCACCGCCGTACGAAGAAGAGATGGAGGTCACGATCGTCGGCGCCGGGCTGGTCGGCTGCCTGCTCGCCTGTTACCTGGCCCGCCGAGGCCACCACGTCACCCTGTACGAACGCCGCCCCGACCCGAGGGACCGCGGCCCCGACCGCGGCAGGTCGATCAACCTGGCCATCTCCCAGCGCGGCATCGACGCCCTGCGCCGCCTCGGCCTCGACGGCAAGGTCCTGCACGCGGCGCTGCCCATGGCGGGCCGGATGATGCACGCCCCCGACGGCGCCCTCACCTTCCAGCCGTACAGCGCCGACCGGTCGCACGCGATCAACTCCATCGGCCGCGCCGACCTCAACCGGGAGCTCCTGGAGGCGGCGACCGCGCAGCCGGGCGTGGAGGTGCGGTTCGGGTGCCGGCTGACCGGGCTGGACGAGCGTACGGGGCGGCTGCGGTTCGAGTCGGGCGAGGAGGTGGACGCCGGGGTGGTGATCGGCGCGGACGGGGCGTACAGCGCGGTGCGGGCCAGGCTGCAGCAGCTCCCCGGCGTGAGCTTCAGCCAGGAGTACCTGGACTACGGCTACAAGGAGCTGACGATCCCGGCCAGGAACGGCGAGTTCGTCATGGATCCGGGCGCGCTGCACATCTGGCCGCGCGGCCGGTCCATGATGATCGCCCTGCCGAACCCGGACCGCTCGTTCACCTGCACCCTGTTCTGGCCGCACGACACGCTCGCCGCCCTCGACACGCCGCAGCGGATCAGGGCGTACTTCGCCGAGCACTATCCCGACGCGTTCGGGCTGATGCCCGGCCTGGTCCCCGACTACCAGGGGAACCCGGTCGGCCACCTGGTCACGATGCGCTGCTCGCCGTGGCACGCGGGGGTCGGGAACGCCGTGGTCGGGCTGGTCGGCGACGCCGCGCACGCCATCGTGCCCTTCTACGGGCAGGGCGCCAACTGCGGCTTCGAGGACTGCGTCGAGCTGGACCGCTGCCTGGACGAGGCGGGCGACGACTTCCCGAGGGCGCTGGAGCTGTTCGAGCGGCGCAAGGCCGACACCGACGTGATCGCCAGGCTGGCGCTGGACAACTTCGTGGAGATGCGCGACAAGGTCGGCTCCCGGCTGTTCCTGGCGGGCAAGCGGCTGGAGCACGCGCTGGAGCGGGTGCTGCCCGGCTACGTCTCGCGCTACGAGCTGGTGTCGTTCTCGACGACCCCGTACTCGCAGGTGGAGCGGCGGGTCACCTGGCAGCGGCGGGCCGTGGTGGCCGCGGGCGCGGCGCTCGTGGCGCTCGCGTTCGCGGCGCGTCGCAGCCGGGGTCTGGTGCGTACGCCGGAAGCCGACTGACACTGTGGTCATGCTGTCGTACTCCAGCGCCACCGCCGACACCCCGCTTCTCGGCGAGACCATCGGCGCGAACCTCGAACGAACCGTGGCCCGCTTCGGCGACCGGGAAGCCCTCGTGGACGTTCCCGCGGGCCGCAGGTGGACCTACACGCAGCTCAACGCCGACGTGGACGACCTGGCGAGGTCCCTGCTGGCCAGGGGTGTCGCGAAGGGCGACAGGGTGGGCATCTGGGCGCCCAACAGGGCCGAGTGGGTGATCGTCCAGTACGCCACCGCCAAGATCGGCGCGATCCTCGTCAATGTCAATCCGGCCTACCGCACCCACGAGCTGCGGTACGTGGTCGAGCAGTCGGGCATGCGGCTGCTGATCAGCGCCCTGGCGCACAAGGGCAGCGACTACCGGGCCATGGTCGGGGAGATCGGCTTCACGGACGTCGTCTACCTGGACGATCCGAGCTGGGACGCCCTGACCGCCGTCAAGGCGGACCCGGCGGCGCTGGCGGCCCGCAAGACGGAGCTGGCCTGCGACGACCCGATCAACATCCAGTACACCTCCGGCACCACCGGCTTCCCCAAGGGTGCGACGCTGTCGCACCACAACATCCTCAACAACGGCTTCTTCGTCGGCGAGCTGATCCACTACACCGAACGGGACCGGGTGTGCCTGCCGGTGCCCTTCTACCACTGCTTCGGCATGGTCATGGGCAACCTGGGCGCCACCTCCCACGGCTCCTGCATCGTCATCCCGTCGCCGGGCTTCGACCCCGAGGCCACGCTGCGCGCGGTGGAGGAGGAGCGGTGCACGTCCCTGTACGGGGTGCCGACGATGTTCATCGCCGAGCTGGCACTGGCCGCGAAGTTCGACCTGTCGTCCCTGCGCACGGGCATCATGGCCGGCTCGCCCTGCCCGGTGGAGGTGATGAAGCGGGTCGTCGGCGAGATGAACATGCGCGAGGTCGCCATCTGCTACGGCATGACCGAGACCTCACCCGTGTCCACGATGACCAGGTCCGACGACGACCTGGCCCGCAGGACCGAGACGGTCGGCCGGGTGATGCCGCACGTCGAGGTGAAGATCGTGCACCCGGAGACCCGGCTTACCGTGCCCAGGGGCGAGCCGGGCGAGCTGTGCACGCGGGGCTACTCGGTCATGCTCGGCTACTGGGACGAGCCGGAGAAGACGGCCGAGGCCATCGACGCGGCGCGGTGGATGCGTACCGGGGACCTGGCGACCATGGACGACGACGGCTACGTGAACGTGGTCGGCCGGATCAAGGACATGATCATCAGGGGTGGCGAGAACGTCTATCCGCGCGAGATCGAGGAGTTCCTGTACGGGCATCCGGACATCGCCGACGTCCAGGTCATCGGGGTGCCCGACGAGCGGTACGGCGAGGAGGTCATGGCCTGGGTGATCATGCGGCCGGACACGGAGCCGCTGACGGCCGAGCGGGTCCGGGAGTACTGCGCCGGGCGGCTGGCGCACTTCAAGATCCCCCGGTACGTGCGCGTGGTCGAGGAGTTCCCGCTCACGGTGACCGGCAAGATCAGGAAGGTGGAGATGCGGGAACGCTCGATCGAGCTGCTCGGCCTCCAGAGCGCGGCGGCCGTCCAGAACGCCTGACCGCCCCCGAACGCCTGGCCGCTCGGAATGCCTGGCCGCCCGGAATGCCTGGCCGTTCGAAACGCCTGACCGCTCAGGCGGCGCCGCTGGCGCGGGCGGTCGCCTGAGCGGCGACGAGGGCGGCGAAGCGGCCGGTCACCGTGCGCCAGATCGGCGTGGAGACCGGCTCGTCCGCCACCGCCCGCGCGTACACCTCGTCGGGATCGAACCCCTCCACCCGCCACTCCCGGATCCGCGCGGGCAGTACCTCCGGATGGAACTGCACGCCCCACGCCCGCTCGCCCACCCGGAACGCCTGGTACGGGCAGCTCGCGGTCTCCGCCAGGTGCACGGCCCCGCCGGGCAGGCGGACGACGGCGTCCTTGTGGTGCTCGATCGCGGGCACCACCGGCGGCAGGCCGTGGAAGAGCGGATCGGTGGCCGCCTCGGGCCTGATCGTGACCGGCAGGCTGCCGTTCTCCGGCGCGCCCGCGTCGCCGCGCACCTCACCGCCGGCCACCTGCGCGAGCATCTGCCCGCCCAGGCAGATGCCGAACACCGGCACCCCGCCGGCCAGCGCCTGCCCCATCAGCCGCCGCGCGTCACGCAGCCACGGGGCCCGGTCGTCCTCGCCGGGCAGGTAGCCGCCGCCGAGCATGATCATGGCGTCGTGGCCGAGGCGATCCGGCAGCGGCGCACCGGCGTGGGCGGGCACGACGTCGAGCGTGAGGCCGGCCTCCTCCAGCCAGCCGGCCAGGCGGCCGGGGCCGCCGCTCGTGCTGTTCTGGACGACGAGGACGTCAGCCATCGTAGGCCTCCTCCATGAGATCGAGCAGGTGCTGGTCCACGTCCTCGACGCGGGTGAGCTTGAAGAAGTGCCAGACGTGGCCGTCCGGCATGGGCAGCGTCCTGGAGACCAGCGCGTGCTCGGCCCGCCGGGGGAGCACCAGCGCCAGTGACAGGCTGCGGGCCTTCGGGCGGATCTCGGCGAACTTGCGCTCGCTCTTGAGGAACACCCCGACCCGCACCGCGTCCTCGTGGACCGGGCCGAGCCCGCCGACCAGCCGGTCGTAGATCTCCCGGTAGACCGGCGGGTGCGGCGCGAACGTCTCCTCCACCGTGCAGCCCGGCACGCACACGTGCGACTGCCGGGCGCGGGCGAACTCCCGGTCGCACTCGGGGCAGACCCAGCGGGTCACGCGATCACCGGCCGGGCCGGCCGGGCGGAACGGGTCACGGCAGGTTCGCCGCCCTGGCGGTGTGGCGGAGCAGAAGGGCGGTGGTGACAGGGCCGACGCCGCCCGGCACCGGGGTGAGCGCGCCCGCCACCCCCGAGACGGCCTCGAAGTCGACGTCGCCGGTCAGCCCGCCGTCGTCGGTCGGGTTGGTGCCCACGTCGATCACCACCGCGCCCGCCGCCACGTGCGCGGCCCCGATCAGCCCGGCCCGCCCGGCGGCCGCGACCAGCACCTCGGCCTGCGAGGTGACGGCCGCCAGGTCGCGGGTGCGGGAGTGGCAGACGGTGACCGTGGCGTGCCGGTCGAGCAGCAGGTGTGCCAGCGGCTTGCCCACCACCGTCGAGCGGCCGACCACCACGGCCCGCCGCCCGGCCAGCTCCACCTCGTGGTGGTCGAGCAGCGCCAGCACGGCCGCCGCCGTGGCGGGCGGGAACGCGGGCAGCCCGGCCGCCAGCCGGCCGAGCGAGAGCGGGTTGGCGCCGTCGACGTCCTTGCGCGGGTCGATGGCCGCGGCCAGCTCCTGCGCCGAGGCGCCGGGAGGCAGCGGGGTCTGCAGCATGAGGCCGTGGACCTGCGGGTCGGCCGACAGCCTGGCCAGCGTCTCGGCGATCTGGTCGGGGGCGGCGCCGGGGCCCAGGTCCACCACGTCGCAGGCGATGCCGGCGCCTGCCGCCGCCTTGGCGATCGAGCGGACGTACCACAGGCTGGCCTCGTCGGCGGTGGCCACGACCACGGCCAGCCTCGGCTGCACGCCCGCGGCGGCCTCGGCCTGCGTCTGGGCCCTGATCGCGGCGGCCAGGTCCTTGCCGGTCAGCGTCTTCAAGAGATCTCCTCGCGTACCTCGGCGGTGACCCAGTCTGCCCTGGCGACGGCCGCCTCCACGCCGGAGACGCGGATGTTCAGCTCCTCGCGTACCCGCTCGTCCTTGATGCCGCGCAGGTTGATCTCGACGTTCACCCTGGCCGTGGTGAGGGCGGCGCGGGCCGCCTCGGCGGCGGCGGCCACGTCGGTGACGACGTTGCGGTTGCCGATCGGCAGCAGCAGCTCGCACAGCTCGATCACGCGCGTGGCGGCCTCGATGACCCTCGCGGGCGGCTCTGCCGCGCCCTTCAGCGCCCTGGCGATGGCGGCGCTGCGCTCCTCGCCCTTGGGCAGCCGGTAGGCGTCGGCGACCGCGGTGAAGGCCGCCGCGTCCTCCTCTGCCAGCCGCAGCGACCGCGCCCGCAGGGTGTCGGTCTCGGCGATCACGGCCACGACGGTCTCGGCGTGGCCGGCGTACTTCTCGCCGGTGGTGTAGCGGGCCACCATGCCGAGCAGCGCGGCGGCCTGTGCCGCGTGCAGGGCCGCCGTGGCGCCGCCCCCGGGCGCGGGCACCCGGTCGGCGAGCTGGTCGAGGAAGTCGACGATCTTCAAGTCGCGCATGGCCGCATTCTGCCAGGCCACGCGTGGCTCACTCGCGGTACATCGGCCGTGTGGCGTCCTCGGAGCCGCTGCGCGGCGGCAGGTACGGCGACTGCGGCGACGCCGAGCCCCACGACGACTCGTACTCGTCGGGCTCGGCCAGGTCGCGTGCCGGGCCCCGCCAGCGGGACGGGAACAGCGAGGCCACCAGCAGCGTCACGCCGACCACGATCAGCAACCCCGAGTAGGCCGAGGTGGTGAAGCCGTTCCTGAACACCGCGGGCAGCAGGTCCGTGGGCAGCAGCCGCACCCCGGAGACCATCTCCACGAAAGGCATGACCCCGATGGCGGTGAAGGCCAGGCCGCCGAGCAGCGAGGCCACGGGCGACAGGCGCGATCCGGCCAGGAACGCCAGGACGATCGCCGTCGCGGCGAGCACGCCGACCGCGATCCAGGAGATCCGGAAGGACTGCTGCGCCTGCAGGGTGAGGTCGCCGACGCCGTACCACAGGCCGGCGGCGACGAGGGGCGGGAGGAGCAGTCCCGCGACCACTCCCAGAGCGTGACGGGCACCGTTTGACATGACTAACCCCGTTTGTTTGGCTCTGTCCCAACCTACTCTCTGGGGTACGTCAGCGTGGAGTGGTCTTCGAGTCCAGCCACGTGTTGATGAGTTTCGTGAAGTTCCGCCCGGTGTGCTCGTTGATCCACTTCACGAACGCGGCCCTGTCCTGGGTGGTGTTGCGGTGCTCCTGGGGCCAGGCCCTGGTCATCGCCCAGAACTTCCGGTCGCCGAGCCGCTCCCTGATCTCGTGCAGCATGATCGCGGGGCTGTAGTAGACGTTGCTCTGGCCGAACGCGTCGCGCCGGTAGTCGCCCGGAGGTCCGTTCTCCCTGCGCAGCTCGGCATCGTAGGCCCGGATGTTGCCGATGAACTCGTCGATCGTGCCGTCCTCGTGGTCGGCGTACCACTGCATCTCGAAGTACATGGCGAAGCCCTCGTTCAGCCACATGTCGCGCCAGGTGCGCGGCGTGACCGTGTCGCCGAACCAGTGGTGCGCCAGCTCGTGCGCCACCACCGACGGCTCCATGTAGCGCGGCCCGAGCGCGATCATCTGCTGCGTCTCCATGCCGGAGTCGCTGGTGGCCACCAGCCCGGCGCTCGGGAACGGGTAGGGCCCGAGCTTCTTCTCCAGCCACCGCATGATCGACGGCATCCGCCGCGCCACCGGCAGCTGCTCGGCCACGTCCTGCGGCCGGATCCAGTACGTGATCGGGATCCCGCGCGGCCCCTTGTCCCTGAACATCCTGAACTTGTCGGCCGCGAACACCGTCAGGTAACTGGCCACGGGGTCGGTCGACTCCCACCGGAACGTGCTGGCCTTGCCCTCGGTGGTCTTCCCCCTGTACGTGCCGTGCGCGACCCCCGACCAGCCCTTCGGCACGGTGATCGCCACGTCGTAGAGTGCCTCGTCCGACGGGTGGTCGTTGACCGGGAACCAGGTGAACGCCCCGAACGGCTCCTGCAGCGCCCACGCCCTGCCCCCGCTCCCGATCCGGAAGCCGAGCATGGAGATGTCCTTGCGCCGCTGCTTGGAGTCCACGGGCTTCGGCCTGCCGTGGTAGCGCACGGTCACGACCGTGCCCTCGTCGGCCTCCAGCGGCTCGGCCAGCGGGATCGTCAGGTCGTCGTACTTGCGGGTCGCCCTGACCCGCGTGCCGTCCACCGTGACCTCGTCCACGTTGAGCGCGCGCCCGAAGTCCAGCTTGACCCGGCTGATGGGCCTGGCAGCGCGCACCGTGAGCTTCGCCGTGCCGGTCAGCGTGCGGGTGCCCGGCTTCCAGTCCAGCGCCAGGTCGTAGTGGAGCACGTCGATCGACGGGTTGCCGTAGGCCGGGTAGACGGGGTCGGCGACGGGCCGCGACCGGCCCTGCTCGTACGCGCTCAGGTCGACCGCCGGCCGCCGCTCGGCCTGGGCGGGGCTCGCGGCCGGGCTCGCCGGACCGGCGGGACCGGCCGACGTGGCCACGGGTGCGGGCGGCGCGGGCCGGGGCGCCGTGCAGGCCGACGCGGCCAGCGAGACGGTCACCAGGGACAAGACGGTCATCAGGGATAAAGGGGGCCTCCGCATTCGGGCCAAGGTAGTGACGGCCGCTGAGCGGCCACAACGGGTTTTCCATTTCGTGATCAGGAAGGCGGAGCTTCCCGACCGTTGCTGAAAGGTCCCTGTGAAGCCACCCATGGGTCTTTGCCGCGGCCGGTCGCTTGGGCATCGTGGGCCGCATGAGATCCGCGATCCTGAAGACCGCACTCGGCAGTGCCTTGATCGTCGTCCTGCTCGGCGGAGTGCCGGCGCAGGCGGCGGCGAAGCCCGACACGTTCCCGCTGCCCAACGGGTTCCAGCCGGAGGGCATCGCGATCGGGGGCCACTACGCCTACTTCGGCTCACGCGCGACCGGTGACATCTACCGGGCCGACCTGCGTACCGGGAAGGGAGGCGTGATCAGCAAGGGGCCTGGCACGCAGTCGCTCGGGCTCAAGACCGACGGGCGCGGACGGCTGTTCGTGGCCGGGGGCAACGCAGGGAACGCCCGGGTGATCGACCTGCGTACCGGGGCGGTCGTCAAGTCGTACCAGCTCGCCACCGGCACGTCGTTCGTCAACGACGTGATCCTCTTCCGCGGCGCCGCGTACTACACCGACTCGGCCAACCCCGTGCTCTACAAGCTGGACCTCGGCCGGGGCGGCGCGCTGCCGGACGAGGCCGTCCCGATCCCGCTCAGCGGCGCGATCCAGTACACGACCGGCAACAACGCCAACGGCATCGCCCCCAGCCCCGACGGCAGGTCGCTGCTGATCGTCCAGTCCAACACCGGCAAGCTGTTCGAGGTGAACCCGTCCTCCGGCGTCACCACCGAGGTGGACCTGGGCGGCGAGACGCTGGTCAACGGCGACGGCCTGCTCCTGGCCGGCCGCACCCTGTACGCCGTCCAGAACCGCCTGAACGCGGTCGCCGCGATCGGTCTGGCCCGCGACGGCGCCTCCGGCAAGCTCATCAGGCGGCTGACCGACGACAGGTTCGACGTCCCGACGACCGTCGCCGCCTACGGCCACCGCCTCTACCTGCCCAACGCCCGCTTCACCACCACCCCGACCCCCGACACCACCTACGACGTGGTCGCCATCAAGCCCTGACGCCCGCTTCGAGCGTCCCGGATTCCGGGGCGCTCAAGGGCTACTCCACGGGCCGCAGCGCCGCGAGCTGCTGCTCGAACGGCACCACGGCCTCCTCTTCAGGCTCCCGGGGAGCCCGGTGCGACAGCAGGTCGGCCAGCTCCTGCGCGGCGCGGGCGATGCGCTCGCCGAGGCCGTCGGTGAACGGGTCCCGGCCGTGCGATCCGGCGGAGCCCCAGTCCTCCGCGGCCGCGTACACGGCGGTCGGGACGACCACCGCGCGCAGGTACGCGAACAGCGGCCGCAGCGCGTGCTCCAGGGCCAGCGAGTGCCGGGGCGTGCCCCCGGTGGCCGCGATCAGCACGGGCTTGCCGGCCAGCGCGCCGTTGTCGATCACGTCGAAGAACGACTTGAACAGGCCGCTGTACGAGCCGCTGAAGATCGGCGTGACGACGACGAGACCGTCCGCCTGTGTCACGGCCTCGACCACCTCGCGCAGGCGGGTGTTCGGGAAGCCGGTGACGAAGTTGTTCGCGATGTCCACGGCCAGGTCGCGCAGCTCGACCACGCGGACCTCCACCTCCGCCCGCTGCGCCACCGCCTCGGTCAGGCGGTCGGCCAGCAGTCGGGTGGAGGAGGGCTGCGTCAGCCCCGCCGAGACGACGACGAGCTTCATGGTTCTCCTTCGGGGGGTCGAGGTCGGCTTCAGGCGCCGACAGGGGCTTCGGGCGCCTCTACGTTCTCGGCGTTCTCGGCGTCCTTGGCGCTCTCGGCGTTCCTGGCCGCGAGCAGGGAGGCGTGGGTGGGCGCGCCGGGGACCTCGGCCGGGCGGTCCTTGGCGAACTCCTTGCGCAGCACCGGCACCACCTCCTCGCCGAGGAGGTCGAGCTGCTCCAGCACGGTCTTCAGCGGCAGGCCGGCGTGGTCCATGAGGAAGAGCTGGCGCTGGTAGTCGCCGAAGAACTCCCTGAACTCCAGCGTCCTGTCGATGACCTGCTGCGGGCTGCCCACGGTCAGCGGCGTCTCGGCCATGAACTCCTCCAGCGACGGCCCGTGGCCGTACACGGGGGCGACGTCGAAGTACGGGCGGAACTCGCGCACCGCGTCCTGCGAGTTCTTGCGCATGAACACCTGCCCGCCCAGGCCCACCACCGCCTGCTCGGGCGTGCCGTGGCCGTAGTGCGCGTACCGCTGCCGGTAGAGGCTGATCAGGCGCATGAAGTGCTCCTTCGGCCAGAAGATGTTGTTGGCGAAGAAGCCGTCGCCGTAGTAGGCGGCCTGCTCGGCGATCTCGGGGCTGCGGATCGAGCCGTGCCAGACGAACGGCGGCACCCCGTCGAGCGGGCGCGGCGTGCTGGTGAAGCCCTGCAGCGGCGTGCGGAAGCGGCCCTCCCAGTCCACGACGTCCTCGCGCCACAGCTTGTGCAGCAGCGCGTAGTTCTCGATGGCCAGCGGGATGCCCTGACGGATGTCCTGCCCGAACCACGGGTACACCGGCCCGGTGTTGCCGCGGCCCAGCATGAGGTCCACCCGGCCGTCGGCCAGGTGCTGCAGCATGGCGAAGTCCTCGGCGATCTTCACCGGGTCGTTCGTCGTGATCAACGTCGTGGCGGTCGACAGCTGCAGCCGCTCGGTCTTCGCCGCGATGTAGCCGAGCATCGTGGTGGGGGACGACGGCACGAACGGCGGGTTGTGGTGCTCACCGGTCGCGAAGACGTCCAGCCCGACCTCTTCCGCCTTGAGTGCGATCGCCACCATCGCCTTGATCCGCTCGTGCTCGGTCGGGGTCCTGCCGTTGGTGGGGTCCGTGGTGACGTCGCCCACGCTGAAGATACCGAACTGCACTTTAGTCACCAACCCTGACTGTTGAATCTTTGACGGCTACGGTAGCGTCCGCACCTCCTCAGATATTCCACCATGCGTTCAGCCCGTGCTGTCGGGCGCGGAAGGCTGCCCTGCGTTCAGCCGTGCTGCCGGGCGCGGAAGGCTACCCTGCGTTCAGCCGTGCTGCCGGGCGCGGAAGGCCGCCGCCTTGGCCCGGTTGCCGCAGCCGCGCATGTCGCACCAGCGGCGTGTACGCCGGTGCGAGGCGTCGACGTACAGCCGCGTGCACGGAGCCGCCTCGCACTCCCTGACCAGCCCGGCCTGCGGGCCGCCCAGCAGCTCGGCCGCCGCCCGTGCCGTACTGGACAGCGCCGCGCGCAGGTCGCCGCCGCGTTCCACGCCCCGCTCGCCGAGCAGCACGCCCGCCGGCGCGTGCCGCGCGGCGGCGTTGAGCGTCTCGCGGTCGGCGGGGTCCGGGGCACTTCCGGTACGGGCCGCGGACGCCAGCCGGTAGATCGCCTCCCGCAACGCCCTCGCCTCCGCCAGGTCGCCCTCGCTCACCGCCGGGCGGACGTCGAGCAGCCCGGCCGCGACCGTCCAGCGGGCCAGGTCGGCGGGCGTCGCCAGCAGGTCGATGCGCTCGCCGCGCCGGTGCCCGAGGGTGCCGGCCAGGTCGAGCCCGAGGTTCCCGCTGATGAAGGTGAAGTCCATGACCTCGATAGTAACCGCATTGACAAGTTACTTTCGGGGCTGCCAGGGTGAGTAACCGCCAAATCCGGTTATTTCGCGTGAAGGTGGGTTTGATGACGACGGTGGAGACGGACTCGCCTGACGGGCGAGGCCCAGGTGTGCTGCGCGGGACGGGCGCAGGGCGAGGTCCGGGTGAGCGGCCGACGGCGGGCACAGGGCGAGGCCCGGGCGCGCGGTGGAGGGCGGGCGCAGGGCGAGGCCGCGGCGTGGGGTGGGATCGGCCCGGCTACGGGCCCCGGCATCGGTGGGTCGTGCTGGCCGTCGGCGTCGGGGCGCAGGCGGCCTTCGCGGCGATGTTCTCCGGCATTCCCGTCACCGGGGTGTCGATGCGGGCCGGTTACCACCTGTCCACGGAGCAGCTCGGTCTGGTGCTGGCCTGCCTCGGGCTCGGGGTGGCGGCCTCCGATCTCGTGTGGGGGCTGCTGACGGATCGCTTCGGGGACCGGCGCGTCCTGCTCACGGGGCTGACCGCGACGGGCGCGCTGCTGGCGGTGATGGCCGCCGCCGTGACCCCGTCGGACGGCGCGGGCGTGGCCCTGCTCGCCCTCTGCCTGGCCCTCGCCGGCGCGCTCGGCGGCAGCGTCAACGGGGCCTCGGGACGGGCGGTCATGACCTGGTTCGGGGAGGGGGAGCGGGGGTTCGCGATGAGCATCCGGCAGACGGCCATCCCGGTGGGCGGGGCGATCGGGGTGGCGCTGCTGCCATGGCTGGCGGGCTCCTACGGCTTCGGCACCGCCTACGCCGCATCGGCCGCCTGCTGCCTCGCCGCGGCGGCGGCCACCTGGCGCTGGCTCCACGAACCGCCGACGTCACCGGCGGCCCTGCCGGCCTCGGACGGCGACGGCCCGCGCGCATCGGTCCCGCGTGCCTCTGGCGGCGAGGGCCCGCGCACGACGGCCCCGTCCCCCCTCAGGCGCTGGGACGTGTGGCGGCTGGCCCTGGCGGGCGCCCTGCTCACCGTCCCCCAGTTCGCCGTCCTCTCCTTCACCGCGATCTTCCTGCACGACGTCAAGGGCGAGGACGCCACCCTGGCCAGCGTCACCGTCGTCATCGCCCAGCTGGGCGGCGGCGCGGCCCGCATCTGGACCGGCCGCCGCACCGACCGCACAGGCACCCGCCGCACCCACATCAGGGCCATCGGCACCCTGGCCGGCCTCGCCATGGCAGGCGCCGCGGTGCTCACCGACGCCCCCACCCCGCTCACCGTCACCGCCCTGGCCCTCGCCGGCCTCCTGGCCAACTCCTGGCACGGCGTCGCCTACACCGAGATCGCCGCCATGGCGGGCGCGTCCAGGGCCGGCACCGCCCTCGGCCTCCTGGGCACCACCCTGTTCGCGATGGGCTTCGTGACCCCGCTGCTCATCCCCCTGATCATCACCCACGCCTCCTGGGCGGCGGTCTGGGCCCTGGCCGCCGCAGCCTCCCTCCTCGCCGTCCCGCTGGCCCCTGGCGAGGCGAGAGCACGCCGGTGAGGCCGGAGTCGGCATGAGGTCGGAGTCGGCATGAGGTCGGAGTCGGCATGAGGTCAGAGCCCGCATGAGGTCAGAGCGCGTTGATGTCGGCGGGCCCCAGAATCCGCTTCGCCGCCCCCCGCTCCGCCACCGCGATCATCGCCCGCCCGACCTGCTCGGTCGTCGTCACCCCACCCCCGACCAGCCGCCGCAACACGGGGAACAGCGGCCGGGTGATCACGTACGCCGCCTGGTAGAGCCGCGTACGGGACCGCACCCCGTGCATCGGCTGCACGAACCCCACCCGGAACATGTACGCCTCCAGCGGCAGCGCGAGCAGCGCGTTCTCGGTCTGCCCCTTCACCCTGGCCCACATGGCCCGCCCCTGGGCGTTCGTCCCGGCGCCGGACACGTACACGAACCTCGACCCCGGGCTGAGCCGGGCCAGCGTCTCACCCACCGACAGCGTGAATTCGTAGGTGATCCGCCGGTACTCCGGCTCCCGCATCCCCGCCGCCGAGACGCCCAGGCAGAAGAAACACGCGTCGTACCCGCCGAGCTCCCCCTCGACGGGACCCAGGTCGAGCAGATCGTCATGCAGGACCTCGCGCAACTTCCCGTGCGAGACCCCGGTCGAGGCCCGCCCGACCGCCAGCACGGCCGTGACCCGCTCGTCGAGCAGGCACTCCCTGAGCACCCCCCGCCCGATCATGCCGGTAGCCCCGAACAGGATCACCCTCATCCCACGCTCGCCCCTATCGTCTCCGCCAGCTCATCGGACAGCGGGTACGGCCGCTCGACCGGCAGCAGCGCGCCGGTGTCCGCGCCGCCGCGGACCGCCGCACGCACCTCACGTACCCGCTCGGTGATGTCGCTGATCCCCAGCGTCCACTCCTCCACGTAGCGCCGCACCGCCTCCCCGGTCAGCCCGACCTGGATCGACCGGTACGCCAGCGCCTCGTGCCGCGGCCCGCGCTCGGGATCCCACTGGATCCGCACCGGGCTGCGGCGCACCCGCCGCGCCCAGTCCGGCCGCCGGTCGTCGTGGCTGAGGCAGGAGTGCGCCAGCGCCCAGGCGAAGCCCTCGTGGCTGAGCTCGACGGCCAGCACCCGCTCCTGGCCGGGCTTGGTCGCGTAGCCGCAGCGGTACATCATCCACAGGAACGACGGCTTGATCCACGTCATCCGCTCCCGCTTGAAGGGCGGGACGAAGCGCTGGGCGGCGACGGCGGGCGCGGCGATGGCCGCGTCGTACGCCTGGTAGACGGTGATCGACCGCTCGGTCCACAGGGCGCGGATCTGCCGGAAGGGCACGTTCATGACGTACCAGACTGGCCGGAGCCGGGCGGCGCGGGCAACGGGTTAACCCAGGTCCCGCACCGCCTGGGCGAGCCGGATGCGGGCGATCTGCGGGATGGACAGGCCGCGGGTCGAGATGCCGATGGCCCAGTCCGTGCCGGGCACGACCGCGCCCGCGCACGCCACCTGCTCCCTGAACTGCCCGTGCTCCTCCACCACCTGCCCCGGCCGTAACCCCGACAGCTCCTCCTCGACGTCCTCCACGCTGACCGGGGTCGAGGAGGTGAAGCGGCGCAGGCCGTACCCGGTCAGGACGCCGCGCCGGGTGCGGGACGGGAGCGAGAGCAGCAGCGCCTTGCCCAGCGCGGTCGCGTGCGGCGCCGTCTCCAGCCCCGCCTGCAGATCCTCCAGGTACGGCGAGCGCGGCCCCTCGGCCACGTCCACCACGACCAGCCGCCCCTCGGACAGCTGCGCCAGGTACGCGGTGTGGCCGGTGACGGAGGCCAGATGACGCAGCACGTCGGCGGCGCGCGGCGGCCGTTCGAAGGCGTCCAGCATCTCGTGGAAACGCTCGGCCACCTGCGAGCCGAGCAGGTAGTCGCCGTCGGGCCGGCGGTGCAGGTACCCCTCGTAGCACAGGGTGCGGACGAGGTGGTAGGAGGTGGACAGGTTCAGGCCGCAGCGGCGGGCGATGACCTTGACCGACAGCGGCCGGTCGGCGCGCGAGACCTCCTCCAGCACGCGGAGCGCGCGGGAGACGCTGCGGATCAGATCGCTGGGTGGTTCGCCGGTCATCCATCAAGCATCTTCGCCATTTGAAATCGGGACGCCTACCCCGACAGGCACACCCGTCCGACGATGAGGTCATGCCGGAGATACCGCAGTGGGCCAGTGAGGCGCTGTCCGGGGTCTACGACCCGTGCTGCAGGGAGAAGGGCATCTCCGTCGTGGAGATGGGCCTGGTCAGGTCGGTCGAGGTGGACGACGGCCGGGCCCGCGTGGAGCTGCTGCTGACCTCGGGCTGGTGCCCGTTCGCCGCCAGGGTGCTGACCGAGGTGCGGGAGCGCATCGAGGAGCAGCCCGGCATCAGCGAGGCGGAGGTCGAGGTGGTGTGGGACGAGGTGTGGACGACGGACCGGCTCTCGCCGCGGGCCGCCCGGATGCTGCGCTTCCTGCCCGCGCCCGCGCAGGTGCCCGACAAAGCGGCCTACATCGGGAGGGAACTACGGTGATCGACGACTTCTTCGTGTTCGACAGCGTGGCCCACGTGTTCAACTTCGAGCCCAAGAACGCGTACGGCCCGGCAGGCCAGATGTTCTCCAACCACCTGTACGCCTTCCACACCACGCTCACCCCGGAGGGCGAGACCAGGCTGCCGCCCGAGGAGTTCCTGCGGCAGTGGACGATCGACGACATCCGCCGCATGGTGTTCGAGGAGTCGGACACCGACATGCTGGTGGCCATGCCGCTGCCGCTCACCGACCTCTACCACGACGGCCTGTCGCCGTGGCAGGAGTGCGCGGAGCTGGCCGCCAGGGACCCTGACCGGATCGTCTTCTGGGGCTCGGTCAACCCCCTGGAGGGCCGCAGGGCGCTGGACCTGATGGAGCGGCAGGTGGGGGAGTACAACGCGCGGGCGTTCAAGCTGTACAACGTGCGCTACGACTACGGCTCGCCGTACCCCTGGCGCATGGACGACCCCAGGGTGGCCTTCCCGATCTTCGAGAAGGCGCAGGACCTGGGCGTCAACCTGATCGGCGTGCACAAGGGCGTCCCGCTGGGCCCGCAGCCGATCGAGCACACCCAGACGTGGGACATGGACGGCGCCGCCGCGAACTTCCCCGACATCAACTTCGTCATCTTCCACGTCGGCCTGCCGTTCCTGGACGAGACCTGCTGGCAGTTGATCCGGTACCCCAACCTGTACGCCGACCTGGCGGCGACGATCAACTTCATCGTCAGGGCGCCCAGGATGTTCGCCGAGATCATCGGCAAGCTGCTCTTCTGGTGCGGCGAAGACAAGATCATCTATGGTTCGGAGGCGCCGATCTTCCATCCGCAGTGGGCACTGAGGGCGTTCAGGGACTTCACGATCCCGCAGGACCTGTGCGACGGGTACGGCTACCCGCAGCTCACCGACCAGGCCAAGCGCAAGATCCTCGGCGAGAACCTGCTACGCCTGCATGGGCTTGCTCCGGTGAACCGCCTGTAGCAGCCCGACGGCCACCAGCCCGGCGACCGTGGCGGAGCCGCCGTACGAGACGAACGGCAGCGGCACCCCCACGATCGGCATGAGCCCCACGGCCATGCCCACGTTCATGAACGTCTGGAACCCGATCCACGACACCAGCCCGCCCGCCAGCACCGTCCCGTAAGGCGAGCCGGCCTGCCGGGCGATCGACAATCCGCGCCACAGCAGCGCGAACACGGCCAGCACGATGAGCGCGGCCCCGGCGAAGCCGAGCTCCTCGCCCGCGACCGTGAAGATGAAGTCGGTGTGCTGCTCGGGCACGAAGTGGCCGGCGGTCTGCTCGCCGTTGAACAGGCCCTTGCCGGACAGGCCGCCCGAGCCGATCGCGATGCGGGCCTGGGCGGCGTTGTACCCGATGCCGCCCGGATCGGCTCCCGGCCGTACCAGCACGAGTAGCCGTTCGAGCTGGTACGGCCGGACCAGCCCGAGCTGCCACGCCGCCGCGCCCGCCGCCGCCGCGCCCGCGACCAGCACCAGCAGCCACCGCTTCGGCGCCCCCGACACCAGCAGCGCCCCCGCCACCATGGCCGCGAACACCAGCATCGTGCCCAGGTCCGGCTGCAACGCGATGAGCCCGATCGGCACCGCGGCCAGCGCCAGCGCCAGCAGCACCCCGCCGAACCCGGGCCGGCGCTGCCCGTCGCGCAGCTCGCCCAGCGGCACCGCGAACGCCAAGGCCAGCGCCACCTTGGCGAACTCCGACGGCTGGAACTGCACCCCCGGCGCCACCACGATCCACGAGTGCGCCCCGTTCACCCGTACGCCCAGCGGGCTCAGCACCAGGGCCAGCGACACCAGGGCCAGCGCGTACGCCAGCGGCACGTACGCCCGCAGCACCCGCAGGTCCACCCGCGACACCAGCCACATCAGCACCAGCCCGCCCCCGACGGCCACGGCCTGCCGCACCAGCAGCGCGTGGTCGCCCGACATCCGCGTGGCCGACCACACCAGCAGCAGCCCCACGGCGGACAGCCCCAGCGCCAGCAGCGTCAGCAGCCGGTCGGGCGGGCCCAGCGACGGCGCCCACACGAGGTGTCTCTTCCCGGCAACCGCGATCATCGCCGCTCCCTGAGCCCGAGGATGCCCTCCCAGATCTCGCGGGCCGCCGGAGCCGCGCCCTCGGCGCCCATGCCGCCCTCCGACAGCACCACGACCACCGTGTAGGCGGGGTCGGGCGCGAACGAGGCGAACCAGGAGGTGTCCCGCCGCCCGAACGACTCCGCCGTCCCCGTCTTCCCGGCCACCGCGATCTTCCCGAACGGGAACCCGTCGAACGCGCCCTCCGCCGTCCCGGTCCGAGGCACCTGGGCGAGGGCCTGGCGGATGAAGGCCAGCGTGCCGTCCGAGGCGGGCAGCCGTCCCGTCACGGGCGGCGTGATCGTCCGCACCGTCGTCCCGTCCGGCCGCACCACCTTCATGCCGACGCGCGGGCTGTGCAGGGTGCCGCCGTTGGCCACGGCAGCGTACGCCCGCGCCAGCTGCAGCGGCGTCACCAGGACGCCGCCCTGCCCGATGGACAGGTTCGCCGCGTCGCCGCCCCGCCACACGCCGCCGCCCCGGCAGTTCTCCCGCGCGATGGTGGTCAGGTACGCGGCCCGCGCCCGGTCGGCCAGCTCCGGGTAACCCTTGCGCGCCCGGTCGCAGCTCTCCGCCCTGGTCGCCCGCCAGTACGCCTTCTTCGAGGCCGCGTCGGGCACCGCCCCCGCCGCCTCGCCCGGCAGGTCCACCCCGGTCGCCCGGCCGAACCCGAACCCGCGGGCGGTCCGCTGCAACGCGTCGGAGCCGCGCTGCCAGAGCTGGTCGGCCAGCCGGTAGAAGATCGTGTCGCACGACTGCACCAGCGCCCCGTGCATGGTCATCAGGCCCAGGTCGGCACTGGCGAAGTTGCGGAACACCCGGTTGCCGACGGTGTAGCCGGGCGGGCAGTCGTAGGTGGCGCCGAGCCCGTACCCGGCCGAGGCCGCCGCCGCCACCGAGGCGACCTTCCACGTCGAGCCCGGCGCCCACTCGCCCTGCAGGGCCTGCGACAGCAGCGGCAGCGCCTCGTACTCGCGGGCCGTCACGCCGTCCGTCCAGACCGCCGGGTCGTACGCGGGCCGCCCGGCCAGCGCCACCACCCGGCCCGTGCCCGACTCCAGGACCACGGCCGCGCCCGACGAGCCGCCGCTGGCGGCCAGCGCCCGGCCGAGCGCCTGCTCGGCGATGCTCTGGACGCGGGAGTCGATGCTGGTCACGAGCGTGTTCCCGGGCACGGGCGGGTCCTGGCGGAGCGTCCTGGTGACCCGGCCCGTGTTGTCCACGGCCACGTCCCTGCGCCCGGGCCGCCCGGCCAGCTCGCGGTCGTAGGCGGCCTCGAGGCCGTCGCGGCCCTGGGCGCCCTGGACGTACCCGAGGGTGTGCGCCGCCTGCGCGCCGTGCGGGTACACGCGGACCGGGCGCAGCTCCGTGCGGACGCCGGGGAAGTCCTGCTGCCGCTCGCTGATCTGCAGCGCCACCGGCACGCTCACGTCCCGCGCGACGGGGATCGGCTCGTACGGCGAGCCCTGCCAGCACGGCTGCGGCACCCCCTCCCCGCACAGCCGCACCTTCTCGGCGATCTGCCGGTATGGCTGACCCAGCGCCTCGCCCAGCCGGGTCAGCACCGCCCGGCCGCCGTCCGGCTGGTGCGCCAGCGCCACGGCGTCCACCGTCACGACGGGGCGGGTGTTGTTCGTGACCAGGGGCCGGCCGGCCACGTCGAGGATCTGCCCCCGGGTGGGCGGCAGCGCCACGCTCCTGATCCGTACGTCGGCCGCGGCCCGCACGTACGCGTCGCCGTTGACCACCTGGAGGAACCACAGCCGGCCGAGCAGCGTGACCAGCATGGCCACCCCGACCAGCCGCAACACGAGCAGCCTGGCCCTAGACACGGCGCGGCCCCACGGGCGAAGGCGTGCTCTCGGACGAGCGCCGCCGCGCCGCGCGGGCGCCCACGACGGCCCCGAGCGCCACCGTCCAGGCCAGGGTGAGCGCGGCCCAGGACGAGGGCGCCGCGGGTGGCCCGGCCAGGGCCGAGCGCCACGGCTCGTCCCCGAGCGCCACCGCCGCCGCCACCTGCAGCACCGTGCCCAGTGCCGCCCCGAGCCCGCCGACGAGCAGCGGCCTGCCCGCGGAGGCGCCCTCGTACGGCCGCCCGCCGTCTCGCAGCCGTCCGACCAGCAGCCCCGTCACCGACAGCACCAGCGCGGTGCGGCCCACGGTGCCGTCGGCGGGCGGCGTCACGTCGGCGGCCAGCCCGGCCACCAGCCCCGCCACGCACCCCCAGACCGGCCCCCTGGCCAGCGCGAGCCACACCACGGCCAGCACCACCAGATCGGGCCCGCCCCACGGCGACCGGTTGACCAGCAGCACCTGCGCCAGCGGCGCCACCAGCACCATCAGCACCGTCAGCACGAGCCCCACCACGCTCACCGCCCCGACTCCCAGCCGCTCACCGCTCCCCGCGCCAAGGCGTTCACGGCTCCCCGTGCCAAGGCGCTCACCGCTCTGGTCGCGGCACGATCACCGCGACGAGCGCGAGCGCGGACAGCCGGGCGGCGGGCCGCACCAGCGCCGTCCGGGTGGCCGCCCCCGGCGCGCTCTCCAGCGCGGCGACCGTCCCGATGGGCACCCCGGCCACGTACGGCCGCCCGCCCGCCGACCCCAGCGTCACCACCTGATCGCCCACCGCCAGCGGCGCGTTCGGATCGAACAGGCTCAGCCGCAGCCCCTCACCCGGCACCCCCGTCACCACGCCCAGCTCGCCCGAGCCCGCCATGCGCGCCCCGATCGACGAGCCCGCGTCGGTGATCAGCGACACCGAGGCCGTCGAGGCCCCCGCCCAGGCGACCTTGCCCACCAGCCCGTCGGCGTTCAGCACGGTCACGTCCCGGTCGACGCCCGACGAGGCCCCGGCGTCGATGGTGACGCTCTGACCCCGGCCGAGCCCGACCACGTGCGCCGCCACCCCCTGGTGCCCGGCCGGCACGCCGAGCCGCGCCACCGACCGCGTGCCGGACGACAGCAGCCGGGCCCGCAGGGCGGCGTTCTCCCGCTCCAGCTCCCGCAGCCGCTCCTCGCCCCCGAACGCCCTGGCCGCCGTGCCCACCGCGCTCTGCACCGCGCCGTACACGCTCGCGCCCGCCTCCCGTACGGGGGCCAGCGGCGTCACCGCACGGTCGATCACCACGAGGAGGACGGAGGCGGCCAGCACGAGCAGGACGAGCGCCCGCCTCACCGCCGTGACCAATCGGGCAGCAGCACGTCGCGCATGGCCTGGAAGCGCTCCACGCAGCGGCCCGCGCCCAGTGCCACCGAGTACAGCGGCTTGTCCACCAGCCGGATCGGCATGCCGGTGGCCTCGCCCATCCGCTCGGGCAGCCCCCGTAACAGGGCGCCGCCGCCGGTGAGCACGATGCCGTTGTCCAGCAGGTCGCCCGCCAGCTCGGCCGGGCACTGGTCGAGCGTCGTCTGCACCGCGTCGATGATGGCCTGCACCTGGTCCTCGATGGCCTCGCTGATCTGCTCGGCGCTGATCGTGGCGGTCTTGGGCAGGCCGCTGACGAGGTCGCGCCCGCGTACGGGGGCGGAGGTCTTCGGATCGAGGCTGCGCGGCGCGGCGGCCGGAGCCGGGCTCTCCGGCTTCGGCCTGGACCGGAACGGGTTCCAGCCGCGCGGCGCCGGTGCCGGCTCGGCGGGCTCGTCGCCGTCCGGGCCGAGCAGGCCGTCCTGCGCGGGCACGGTGAGGCCGGCGCGGTGCCGTCCCACGGGGTCGGCCTCGGGGACGGCGGCCCTGACCATGCCGAGGTCGATCTTCAGTCGCTCGGCGGTGCGCTCGCCGAGCAGCAGCGCGTGCTCCTTCTTGATGTGCGTGACGATGGCCTCGTCCAGCTCGTCGCCGCCGACCCGGACCGACTTGGCCACCACGACGCCGCTCATCGAGACGATGGCGACCTCCGTGGTGCCGCCGCCGATGTCGACGACCATGTTGCCGGTGGCCTCGCCAACCTTCAGCCCCGCGCCGATCGCGGCGGCCATGGGCTCCTCGATGATGTGCACCCGCCGGGCGCCCGCCTCGTACGCGGCCTCCTTGACCGCCCGCTGCTCGATCGAGGTGGTGCCGCTCGGGACCGCCACGACGATGCGCGGCTTGGCCAGGAACCGGCTCGGGTGCGCCTTCTGGATGAACAGCCGCAACATGCGCTCCGCCGCGTCCAGGTCCGCGATCACGCCGTCCTTCAGCGGCCTGATCGTGGCGATGTGCGGGGGAGTGCGGCCGACCATCCGCTTGGCCGCCTTGCCGACGGCCACCACGGTGTTCTTGTGCAGGTTGATCGCTATGACGGAGGGCTCGTTCAGCACGATGCCCTTCCTGCGAACGTAGACGAGGGTGTTCGCCGTACCGAGATCGACGGCAATGTCATGACCGAGAAGAGCCCATGCGAACGCCATTACCGCACAGCCTTTCCGACCGGGAAGGGCAGGGGGACGCTGCCCGCACTGGCGTTTCCCGCAAGGCGGCTGCCCACAAACGCGATATGTCTGTAGCCGTGGGTATTCGCGCAGGTCAGTCCGGGTCGTAAGAGCAGCGCAGCCCGGTCCGCACGGTCGCGCGCAGCTCTCCGCCGATGACGGGATCGGCTATCGCGACCCGATCCACGGCCCGCCTGATGGCCTTGCCGACCGCCGTCCGGGCCCGCTCCTCGCTGCCGCCGGACGTACGCGGGCGGCCGCCGGCCCCGGTCGCCGGGGCCAGCCCGGTCGCCGAGGCCAGCCCGGTCGCCGAGGCCAGCCCGGTCGCCGAGGTCAGCCCGGTCGCCGAGGCCAGCTCCGCCAGCAGCCAGTCACGCTCGGCCCGCCGTTCCTGCGCCCGCCGGGGCTGGTGAGCGGCCTCCAGCTCCGCGATCTCGGTGTCGAGCTGCGCGAGCCGGTTCCGGTACGCCATCCCCGCCGGCCCGTCCAGCACCCGCCGCACCGGTGCCGGCGCGGGCACGGGGTCCGGCGATCCCGCGGCCAGGTCCGCGGCCGGGATCTCCCTGCCCGGGCTGGCCAGCAGCGCCGCCAGGTGCAGCATGCCCACGCAGTGGTCCACGAACGCGGTCCGCGCGCCCAGCTCCACCCGCCACCGCGGGCCCGCCCGGCGGCAGGTGACCCGCTCGGCCACGTGAGCGGGCACGTGCATGCCGAGCGTCTCCGCCTCCTGCGCGGCCAGCGCGAGCTGCCTGCGCGCCCCCTCGTCCCTGGGCCCGTCGCGCAGCGCCAGCGCCTGGCCCAGCCGCGAGCGTGACAGCGCGACCGCGGGCCAGTGGCCCAGCGCCAGATTCTCGTGAACGGCCCTGCGCAGGTGCGCGACCGCCAGGCCGGGGTCGCCGGTGGTGATCGCGGCCACGCCCAGGCTGTGCCGGACGGAGCCCAAGCAGACGATGCCCGGGCTGGTCATGACGGGTAGCGCCCCGTACGGGGCCAGCAGCGCCGCCGCCCTGCCGGCCAGCTCGGCGTCGCCCAGCAGGTCGGCCGCCTCCACGACCGCGTACATCGACACCAGCCAGGTGCTCGTGCGCGGCCCGTCGGCCAGGACGCCACGGCGCAGCCTGGCCAGCATGCACTCGGCCAGCCTCCGGTCCCCGGCGACCGCGGCGGCCACCGCCAGGCCCGCGTACGGGGAGTCGTCCATGGCGGGCAGCACGGGCGAGTTCAGCAGGTCGGTCAGCAGGGGGACGAACTCGCCGATGCGGCCCTGGTACCAGCGGAGGGCGGCGAGCTGGCGGACGTACCGGCCGGGCGCTTCCGGGTCGCCGGCCGCCAGGCCCCGCTCGTAACCGGCGGCGGCCCGCTCCTCGGCGTGCGCGAACCGGCCGCCGCGGGTGCTCAGCATCACCTCGATGGCGCCGGCCACGGACTCGATCGCCTGCTGCCCCTCGCCGTCCAGCGTGCTCCGCAGCTCGCCCAGGGCCCGCTCGGCGTGCGGGTCCGCCTCCATGAGCAGGTCCACCGCACGCCACAGCAGGCCGATGAGCAGGTCCGAGCGGCGGCCCGTACGCGAGGCCACCCCGACCAGCTCCCTGGCCAGCTCCATCCGCCGCGGCCCGTCGTCCGGGCCGAGCACGCAGTGGTGCGCCAGGCTCAGCGCCTCGGCCAGCGTCACCGGGTCGCCCGCGGCCCTGGCCTCGGACACCAGCGCCATGATCGCGTCCTGGCCGCCCGTACGGTAGTCGTCCTCGGCCGCCAGCCTGATCCGCAGCCGCAGGGCCAGCGGCGAGCCGGCGTCGAGCCGGGCCAGCGCGTCCCGCTGGCGCACGCGTACCGTCGCCGCCGCGGCGGCCGTGCGGTGCTCGTGCACCCACATCCCGCCCAGGCCGAGCGCGGCCCTGGCGAGCGCGTCCGCCTCGCCTCGCTGCTCCGCCTGCGCGTAGGCGTGGCCGAACCGTTCGCGCGCCCGCCGCATGTCCCCCTTGACGAGCAGCGCGTGCTCTCCGTCGAGGAGAGTCCACTCCAGTGTTCCGATCACTGGCCTTACCCCCGTGGCAAGCCGGATTACCTGGCGCACCCATGGGGTGGCGGGCCTCCCACCGCTCCGCCTACCCGGCCGATGAACTCTCGGGTGAACAACCATGGGGACGGCTCCCGACCGTCCTCCGCTTCAATTCCACCTCAACCCGGAAATTTTCGGAACTGAATATGCGTGGGGGGATTTGCGTCTTTTAGCACACAGTGCGCCAGGTCTGCTCCTCCACCAGCTCCACGCTCCGCCACCCGTCGGGTGTACGGCGCAGGCGGTGATGGTAGTAACCCCCGCCGTGCAGGAAACCCTCGGTCCGCGCGGCCACCATCTCCCGCGTCGGCGCGAGGGTGTCGGTGAACGGCGCGCTCACCCGGGCCTCGCCGCCGTGGAGCTCGATCCGCGCGGCACCGATCAGATGCAGCCTCGCCGGCCAGTGCACCAGCACCTCGGCCAGCCACGCCTTGACCTCGTCCCTGGTGCCCGTGATGCCGCCGGAGGAGCTGTAGTCGATCACCGCGTCCTGGCAGAACACCTCGTCGAGCAGGCCCCACTGCCCCGAGTCGATGGCGTAGGTGTACCGCGCCAGCAGGCCGGTGATCTCCAACCGGTCGGCGATCTCCTGAGTGTCCATGAGCTGATCGTCGCGCTAAGAACGCCGGATGACCAGGCCGCCCAGCCGCCCGTCCGGCACCCGTGCCGTGAACGGGGCGCAGGGGGCGCAGAAGTAGTCGCGGCCGAACGTGAGCTCCACCGCGCCCGGGGCGAGATTGACCAGCAGGCGGTCGCTGTCCACGCTCACGGTCCTGGGGTCGTGGCCCTTGGGGGCGAGCGGCCGCACCGCCTCGGCCAGCAGGCGCCGTCCCGCCGGGGTGAACGCGGCCGGGGTGAAGACGTCCCGTACGGTCAGCGCCCGGGCCTCGCGCCGGTCGTAGGTGACGGTGCGGCCGAGCTCGCCGGTCAGCGCGTACCGTACGGAGACGATCCGGGTGTCGTTGCGGACGAGGACGTACGAACCGGTCAGCGCGACCCCGCGGTCCAGCGGGGCGGTGAGCGCGGCACCCCGGTTCGGCGGCCAGTCTCGTGGGTGCGGCGAGGCTTCTGGGTTCAGCGGCCCGTTTGGTGGGTGCGGCGGGGCTGCTGAATTCAGCGGCCCGTTCCGCGGGTTCGGCGGGGCTTCTGGGTTCTGCGGTCCGGTGAGAGCGGTCGCCGGGGCGGGGGCCAGGCGGTGCCGCCGCAGCGCCTCGTCCACGTACGCCCGCACCGGCGCGGCCAGCGCCGCGTTGACCCGGGCCGCGTCCGCGGCGCCCGCGGCCCGCGGGTAGGAGAGGTCGGCGGTGAGCCCGGGCAGCCGCTCCCGCCACCAGGCCGTGCCGACCGCCAGCGGCTCCCGTTCCCTGCCCGCGAGCACCAGCGGCGCCGCCGCCACCAGGGCCAGCACCACGCCTCCCGCCAGCAGCACCTTCCGCCGCACCGTGACCGCCACCCCCGCCACCGCGAACGGCCCGGCCAGCAGCCCGAGCTGCAGCCCCGCCGGCGTGCCGAGCCCGGCCGCCCCGCCGGCGAGCACGGACATGCCCCACACCATCAGCCACACCGCCCAGCGGCGCTCCCGCACGTTCACCCGCGCCAGCCCCGTGTAGACGAGCGCCGCGAGCAGCACGAGATAGGCCAGCCCGGTCAGCGCGTCCACCGCCGGCACCCCGGCCGACAACACCGGAAGGGCCACGACCCCATGACCCCAGCCGAATCCCTGAGCCGCGCCGGCGACCACGGCAGGGACCAGCGCGCCCCCGGCCGCCCTGGCCGCGATCAGCGCGCGCTCCCTCCTCCCCGTCACCTGCTCGCGCACCCCCTCCCGCCACGCCCGATACCGCTCGCCCAGCTTCCCCCACGTCTGCTCGCCCTCCAGCTCCACCGCCCGCGCGAACCGCGCCACCCCCACCTGAGAGTGCACGATGAACAACACCGCCCCGAACACCGGCGCCGCGATCACCGTGAACTCCGCCGCCTCCGCCGCGGGCCAGATGCCGGCGGGCCGCCCCCCGGTCACCGCGAGGCCGATCAGGCTGCCGAGGTTCCACGCCAGCGCTGCGGCCAGCGCGAGCGCGGCCACCAGCACAGGAAAGGACGACACGGGAAAGACCCCGGCGAGCTGCCCGCGTACCGCGACGTACACGAGCACCGCCGCCGCCACCGCGAACACCGCGGGAATCGCCCATAACCACACCACCGCGACCCGGCCCAGCGCCGGATCCGGCGGGGCGAGCAGCGCCACCGCCCGCACCGTCACGGGCGTCTCGGCGTCGAACGTGCGCCGCGTCAGCAGCGGGAAGCGCGAGGTCACGGCCAGGCAGAAGTACGTCAGCGCGACAGCCGCCCCGGCCACCACCAGGCTCCACCGCCGGTCCGTCCGCACCGCGTCGACCGGGCCGGCCGGTTTCCCCGCGGCGGGAAGCGCCCACTGCACCCCGACGGCCGCCACCGCCAGCGCCAGCGGCGGCAGGGCCGTCTGCGCGGGCACCGCCACCAGCGCCGCCGTCAGGTCGGTGGCGTACTCCGCCATCCACGCCGTGCCCAGCGGCTCGGCCAGCAGCAGCTCCCGCATGCCGCGATCGATGGCCACGACGGCCGCGTACACGACCGGCGCCACGGACAGCGCGATCCACGCCAGCACGAACGCCCTGCCGGGCCGCCCGTCCACGGGCAGCCGCCGCCGCAGCCCGTCCTCCAGCGACGCCGCCGCGACCGTCGCCAGCACCACCGCCACCTGCTCGAAGTAGCTGAACGACAGCGGCAGCCAGCCCAGCAACGGCAACCGCTCGCGCAACAGCACACTCCACACCACCGACCACCCGGCCGCCAGGCACGGCAGCACCCACGCGCGAGGCCTGAACGCCCGGCTCCGCTCCCGCCCCGCCGCGGGCAGCACCCGCGTCGCCGCCAGCGCCAGGGCCGCTGCCGCCAACGCGACCGCCATCCCCCAGGAGGCGGCGCCCCCGACGTACGGGCCGAACGGCAACCGATGCCCCCGCGCCCACACCAGCACGGCCAGCACCCCGGCGGGCCCGCCGACCAACCCCCAGCACACGAGCAGCCCGACCCGCGACTCGCCGGACCCGGACCACCTGTACGCCAGGTACGCCCCGCCGGTGAGCAGCACGGTGAAGATCACGAGCGTCGCACCCGTCCCCACGGCGTGCCCCTGCCCCACCCCGGGGAACACCAGCGCCGCCCCGACGGCCCGCTCCAGCAGGAACCCGCCGACCGGCGGCAGCGCGCCCAGCACGGCCAGGCCCAGCGCGGAGGCGGCGGCGGCGAGCAGAAAGGTCCGGGTCGTCTTCACCACGCCCTGTCATGTGCCCGCCACGACCCGGCACCCGCACCACAGTGACCCGGAACTGACCACCTGGCCATCCCGCCCACCCGAGCAAGCCGCCCCACCACCTCGCTACGGCAACTCCGCCACCACCAGCGACATCGGCCTCGTGCGGGTCCGGCTTGCGCGATGTGGCTCCTCGCGCGGTGCGGGTGCGCGCTGTGCGGTGCGACCTGCGCGCGGTCGGCTTGCGCGCTGTGCGGTGCGCGATGCGACGTGCGCGGTGTGCCTCGCGCGGAACACAGAAGGCCCCGGCTGATCAGCCAGGGCCTTGGAGTGTGGTGGACGATACTGGGATTGAACCAGTGACCTCTTCCGTGTCAGGGAAGCGCTCTCCCGCTGAGCTAATCGTCCTCGCGAGGTGGCGACGGGATTTGAACCCGTGTGGACGGCTTTGCAGGCCGCTGCCTCGCCTCTCGGCCACGCCACCGAGCCGGAAGCTCCGAGCGGAAGACGGGATTCGAACCCGCGACCCTCACCTTGGCAAGGTGATGCTCTACCACTGAGCCACTTCCGCATCCACCCCGTGAGTTGCACTCCGGGGCGACGAGAGAACTCTAGCGAATCTCGGCCCAGTCCCCAAACTGGAATAGGCCCGCCCAGGTCACGTGTGCCCGCCGTTGACGGTGACGCGCTGGCCGGTGACGAACGCGCCGCCCTCCGAGGCCAGGTACGACACCGCCGCCGCCACGTCCTCCGGCATGCCCATCCGCCCCAGCGGCACCTCCTCCCGGTACGCGCTCTCGTCCAGGCCCTCGTGCCGCTCCACCGGGATCCAGCCGGGCGCGACCACGTTCACCGTGATGCCGTACGGGCCCAGCTCCCTGGCCCAGACGTCGGTCAGGGCGTGCTGGGCGGCCTTGGCGGCGGTGTAGGCGGAGGTGCCGGGCAGTTTGCGGTCCACGACATCGGAGCCGATCTGGATGACGCGGCCGCCGCCCCGTTCCCGCATGCCGGGCAGGACCGCCTGGACGAGCAGGGTCGGGCTCTTGACGAAGAACGTGAGCTGGTCGAGGTGCGCCTGCCAGGTGAGGTCCTCGACCCCGGCGGCCGGCTGCGGGCCTGTCGCGTTGGCCACCAGCACCCCGACCGGGCCGAGGCGGCCGGTGACGGCGGCGATCAGGCCCTCGACGGCGGTCTCGTCCGTGATGTCGGCGGCGAACGCCTCGGCGACGCCGCCCGCCGTACGGATGGAGCCGGCCACCTGCTCGGCTCCGGCCCGGTCGGAGCGGTAGTTGACGGCCACGGCCAGGCCGTCGGCGGCCAGCCTGCGGGCGATGGCGGCCCCGAGGCCCCGCGATGCGCCGGTGACGAGCGCGACAGTTGTCATGGGGCGAGACTCTAGCCCGGCGACGGACGATGGCCGTGCCGCAGGTCCGCGCGGCGGCCAGCGCCTGGGTCGCGGGCCCACGTGGGTCAGCGGCTGGGACGCGGGCCCCGCGAAGGCCGGCGGCTGGGGCGCGGGCCCCGCGAGGGTCAGCGGCTGAGTTGCAGGCCCGCTGGATGCGGGCCCTCCGTCTCCAGGCGGTACTCGCGGCCGGAGATCGCCCGGTTGTCGTCGATGACGCGCTCCGACGCCGGCTTCTCGCCGCCCATCACGGCCTCCTGCATCCGGGTGAAGCGCTCATGTGCCTCCCGTACGTACCCGGTGCCGAGCGTGGTGCAGTCGATCTGGGTGGCGAGCAGCTCGCGGATGTAGCCCTTGTTCGGCTCGAACGTCACGGGCGGCGGCAGCGCGGGAGCGAGCACCTGGTCCGGATCGCGCCCGTCGAACCGCTTGAACAGCTCGGCCGCCAGCCGCAGATGCTCCAGCTCCATGTTCAGGTGCAACTCCCAGATGTTCTTCACCTTGGGGTCGGACTCGGTCTCCATGAACGAGTAGTACAGGTAGCACTCGTTGTACTCGTGGTTGAGGAGCTGCTCCCACAGGCTCTCGCCGGGGTTCACGAGCGACTCGTAGTGGGTGACGTGCTCCTCCTCGACCATCCCGATCTCCTGGTAGAGCTGCCGGGCGATCGGCTCCATGTACATCGGCCCGACGTTCATGTAGAAGTTCATCGTCTGCTGCTCGGCCGACATGATCGTCAGGGCGTGCAGCCGGGACAGCGGCTCGGTGACGCTGCGGTCGTAGGGCTGGCGCACGTTGTCGAACGGATCGCGGTGGTGCAGGTACGTGGGGCGGCCCGGCATGATCTCGGTCAGGTCGTCGACGATCTTCTCGGCCTTGCGGTGCTCGATCATCTCGTACAGGTTGGCGTACCGGTAGAGGTGGTCGAAGTCCTCCAGCACGCCGAACTGGTAGGCCTGCTTGAGGTACGGGTCCGGCTCCATCCGCGCGACCCAGGCGGTCAGGTCCACCGCCACCTGCTCGTACGCGATCGTCGTCTCCAGCACCGACGACGATCCCGGCAGCAGCCAGTTGACCGTCTTCTGCTGCTGCGCCTCGATGTAGCGCACCCTGGCGAGCTGCTGCTTGATCTCCAGGTCGGGGCAGTGGCGGGCGAGCTGGTGGCTGAACAGGATGGCCTCCACCTCGATCCCGTTCATGGTGATGATCCGGCAGCGCGTGTACGGATCGGCGTGGTCCGGATCGATCGGCGTGACGTTCAGCTCCCGCCAGTCGCGCAGCTGCTCGTCCAGCGGGATGCCCCGCTGCTGGAGTGGGTCGAAGGCCATGTCGCTGCGCGTACCCGCGGCCCACCCCGGCAACCTCCGCGTTCGGCCCTCGAATCGCCCGCGTTCGGTAAGGCGGGGCGTGCCGGGTGCCGGGCCGGGTACGGGCGCTGACGTGGCTGAACAAGATGTCATCGACCTCCTGGTGGCCCAGCACGGCCGGATCAGGGATCTGTTCGACGAAGTGGAGCAGGCGCCGCCGGACAAGGTGGGCGACGCGTTCGACCGGCTGACGCGCATGTTGTCCGTGCACGAGACGGCCGAGGAGGAGATCGTCCATCCGTACGCGCGCAGGAAGCTCGACAACGGCCACGGCGTGGTGGCCGACCGGCTGACCGAGGAGAACAGGGCCAAACGCCTCCTGCTCGACCTGCACAAGAGCGGCGTGGACCACCCGCAGTTCTGGGACGGCCTGGCCGCGCTGCGTACCGCCGTGTCCGCGCACGCCCGCAGCGAGGAACGCTACGAGTTCGCCAGGCTGCGGGCGCGTACCTCCACCGTGGAGCGGCGGGCGATGGCGGCGGCGGTGCGCGCGGCCGAGTCGCTCGCGCCGATCCGCCCGCATCCGGGCACGGAGTCCGCGGCCAGGAACCTGGTCATGGGCCCGCCCCTGGTGGTCATGGACCGGGCCCGCGAGCTGATCAGGAAGGCGCTGGGCAGGCGCTGACCCTTCGACGCACGTCGAAAGGTGGGCGTACTACCGTCGAAGGCATGGAGCACATCGCCAGGGACGCCGACATCGCCCCCGTAGCCGCGCTGATCGCCGACCCCACGCGGGCCGCGATCCTGACGGCCCTGCTCGGCGGGCGGGCGCTGGCCGCGGGGGAGCTGGCCAGGATGGCGGGGGTGAGCGCGGCCACCGCGAGCGCCCACCTGGCCAAGCTGCTGGACGGCCGGCTCGTGGACGTCGTACGCCAGGGCCGCCACCGCTACTACCGCCTGGCCGGGCACGAGATCGCCGAGGTGCTGGAGGTGCTGGCCGGGATCAGCGCCCGCCCGCCGGTGCGCTCGCTGCGCCAGTCGCGGCAGGCCAGGATGCTGGAGGAGGCCCGTACGTGCTACGACCACCTGGCGGGACGGGCCGGGGTGGGGCTGCTCGACCGGCTCAGGGAGGGCGGCTTCTACGACGGGCACGACGTGACGGAGGCGGGGGAGCGGCTGCTGTCGCGGCTGGGCGTGGACGTGGCGGGCGCGCGCCGGTCGAGGAGGCGCTTCGCGCCCGAGTGCCTCGACTGGACGGAGCGCCGGGCGCACCTCGGCGGGGCGCTCGGCGCGGCGCTCACGGAGGTGCTGTTCGAACGCGGGTGGTACCGGCGGGGGAGCGTCCCCAGGGCGGTGCTCCTCACGGACGAGGGCAGGGAGGGGCTGGCGGAACTGTTCTCCGGTAAGGGGCTAACATCGGTTACGCCGGTTACCTGAACGAGAGAGACGCACCATGCGCGACAACGGAGTCGTGAACGTCGGTCCCGAGCCGCTGGCCTTCGACGACGTCATCAGGGTGGCCCGCCACGGAGCCCCCGTACAGCTCACCGACGATGCCATCGCCGCCATCGCGGCGGCCCGCCAGCGGGTGAACGAGCTGGCCGAGAGCCCCGTACCCGCGTACGGCATCTCGACCGGGTTCGGCGCGCTGGCCACGCGGCACATCGACCCGGCGCTGCGTACCCAGCTCCAGCGCTCGCTGGTGCGCTCGCACGCGGCCGGCAGCGGGCCCGAGGTGGAGACCGAGGTGGTGCGCGCGCTCATGCTGCTGCGGCTGAGCACGCTCGCCACCGGCCACACCGGCATCAGGCCGACCACGGCCAAGACCCTGGCCGCGCTGATCAGCGCCGGCATCACCCCGATCGTGCACGAGTACGGCAGCCTCGGCTGCTCGGGCGACCTGGCGCCGCTGGCGCACGTGGCGCTCACCCTGATGGGCGAGGGCGTCGTACGGGACGCCTCCGGCACCGTGCAGCCGGCGGCCGAGGCGCTCAAGCAGGCCAGGATCGATCCGGTCGAGCTGGCCGCCAAGGAGGGCCTGGCGCTGATCAACGGCACGGACGGCATGCTCGGCATGCTGATCCTGGCCATCGACGACCTCACCAGGCTGGTCAGGACCGCCGACGTGAGCGCCGCGATGAGCGTGGAGGCGCTGCTGGGCACCGACCGCGTGTTCGCCCCCGAGCTGCAGGCGCTGCGGCCGCACCCGGGCCAGGCGCTGTCCGCCGCGAACATGACCAAGGTGCTGCGCGACTCCGGCATCATGGCCAGCCACCGCGACCCCGCGGCCTGCACCCGCGTCCAGGACGCCTACTCCCTGCGCTGCGCCCCCCAGGTCGCCGGGGCCGCCCGCGACACGATCGCGCACGCCGCCACCGTGGCAGGGCGGGAGCTGGCCAGCGCCATCGACAACCCGGCCGTGCTGGCCGACGGCCGCGTCGAGTCGAACGGCAACTTCCACGGCGCGCCGCTGGCGTACGTGCTGGACTTCCTCGCCGTCGTGGCCGCCGACCTGGCCTCGATGTCGGAGCGCCGCACCGACCGCTTCCTGGACGTGGCACGCAACCACGGCCTGCCCGCGTTCCTGGCCGACGACCCCGGCGTGGACTCCGGCCACATGATCGCCCAGTACACCCAGGCGGCCATCGTCTCGGAGCTGAAGCGCCTGGCCGTGCCCGCCAGCGTGGACTCCATCCCCAGCTCCGCCATGCAGGAGGACCACGTCTCCATGGGCTGGTCGGCGGCCCGCAAGCTGCGCAGGTCCGTGGACGGGCTCACCAGGGTGCTGGCCATCGAGGTGCTCACCGCCGCCCGCGCGCTCGACCTGCGCGCCCCGCTGGAGCCCGCGCCCGCGACGGCGGCCGTGCTCCACGCGCTGCGCGAGACCGTGCCCGCGCCTGGCCCGGACCGGTTCCTGGCCCCGGAGATCGACTACGCCGTGCGCCTGGTGGCCGAGGGCGGCGTGGTCGCGGCCGTGGAGTCGGTCACCGGTCCGCTGGACTGACGCGGCCCTTAACGCGGCAGGGCCACGATCAGGTCCACCTCCAGCAGCAGCCCCGGCATGAACAGCTTCGACACCTCGACCGTCGTGCTGGCCGGGGCCGTGCCGGTGATGTACTTCCTGCGCACCCGCCCGTACGCGACCCGGTCCTCCATGTCGGTCAGGTACGTCCTGATGAACGCGATGTCGCCGAAGCTCGCGCCCTGGTCGGCGAGGATGCGCGCGATGACCTGGAAGACGTGCTCGGCCTGGGCCTCCATGGAGCCCTCTCCGACGATGTTCCCGTGCTCGTCGAAGGCGGCCTGCCCGGAGACGTAGAGCATGTCGCCGACGCGGACGGCGTGCGAGTACATGCCGTTCGTGGCGGGGATCGTCGAGAGGTTGTGCGGCACCGCCCGGCGCGCGGGGCCGCCCGCGGGCCGGTCTGCGGTGGTGGCCGGGGCGTGAGGGCCGCCTCCGAGGTGTGCGGCGATCGCGGTCAGGTCGTGCTCGCCGAGCCCGGCCGCGCGGGCCTCCTGCAGCCTGGCCCGCGCCGCCGTGGCCATCGTCGCGCCGTCCCACGCCCCCAGCTCCAGGTCCTTCGTGGCGTGGGCCAGCGAGTAGCGGGTCTGCTCCGAGGGCACGCGCAACCGATCGGCCAGCACACCCAGCGGGGTGCCCGACAGCACGTCGATCAGCGCGCCGCGGTCCACGCCGTGCGCCTCGCCGTACGCGAACGTCTCGGCCAGCAGCACCTGGGCCGGCACGAGCGCGCTCATCACGGCGAGCTTCATGGCCGCGCCGGAGCCCAGCGGCCCGCACTCGCGCACGGCCCCGAACACCGCCAACACCTCGCGGCAGTCCCGCACGTCGCCACCGGCCAGCACGGTCAGCGTGCCCTCCGCGGCGGGCCCCACGCTGCCCAGCACCGGCGCGTCCACCAGCCCCACCCCCGGCGGGAGCAGCGCGCGCAGCTCGCCCACCGCCTCAGGGCCGATCGTGGACATCTCCACCACCGTCGCCCCCGGCCGCAGCCCCGGCAGCGCCGCCGTCAGCACCTCGCGCACCGCCGCCGGATCGCTCAGCATCGTGATGACCAGGTCGGCACCGTCCACCGCCGTGGCCACCGGAACCCCGCCCGAGCGCCGCCACGTCGTCACCTTGTGCCCGGCCGCCACGAGCCGCCGGGCCATCGGGGCGCCCATGCGCCCCTGTCCGAGAAATGCAATCACGTGCTTCAGTGAACACCGATGCAAGGTATTCCACCACCGACTAGATTGCATGGCAGCCATGCATGACACGAATGCCTTTGACACCGGAGCGCTGCGGCTCTTCGACGAGGTCGCCAGGAGCGGCTCGTTCACGGCCGCCGCCGAACTGCTCGGATACACCCAGTCGGCGGTCTCCCGCCGCGTCGCCGCGCTCGAACGCGCCGCGGGCGGCCCGCTGTTCGAACGGCTGGCCCGCGGCGTGCGCCTGACCCCCGCGGGTACGGCCCTGCACCGGCACGCCGTCGCCGTGCTCGACCGGCTCGAACGCGCGGGCGAGGAACTGGCCGCCATCCACCGGGGGCGCGGGGGCGTCCTGAGGGTGGGCTCGTTCGCCACGGCCAACATCGATCTGCTGCCGGGCACGCTCAGGCGCTTCCTGGACCGGCGTCCCGGCATCGAGCTGCGGCTGACCGAGGGGCTCAGCACCAGGCTGATGGAGCTGCTGCACGCCGGAGCGCTCGACGTGGCCGTGATCAGCGACTACCCGGCCGGCCTCCCCGCCGAGGCGGCCCTTCCCAGCGGGCCGCGTACGGACGGCATGCACACGGACGCCGGACGAACGGACGCCGGACGAACGGACGGTGGGCGTGCGGATGGCGGGCACGTGGGCGGTGGGCACATCGTGGCGCTGAGGGAGGATCGGCTGCTGGTGGCGTTGCCCGCCGGGCACCGGCTGGCCGGTGAGGCGGACGTGGACCTGCGCGACCTGGCGGGGGAGCCGTGGATCGAGGCGGCGCCGCGCGGCCAGCCGACGCTGCTGGTGACGGCGTGCGCGGCGGCCGGGTTCACGCCGCGCGGCGGGCCGCGGGTGGCGGAATGGTCGGGCAAGTTCGGGTTCGTCGCCGCGGGGCTCGGGGTGACGCTGGTGCCGGAGCTGGCGGCGCGGGCCGTACCGGCGGATCTGGTGCTCAAACCGCTCAGGGGTACGACACCCGCACGCAAGGTCTACGCGGCCCTCCCCGAGTCGCCACTGCCCGCCGCGTTGGAGCTGGTCGAGATGCTGGGAGAATGGGAGGTGTGTACGACGGTTTCGCCCACTTAGGCGGTTTTCTCGCCAGCGGGTTGCGCGACGTGACCTCAGACCTCGCCGCACTCGACGGGGAGGGCTGGTGGGCTGTCGTGGTCGACTACGAGGGCAAGGTGACGTGCGCCCGGTTCGACCGGGTGCGCAGGTCGCCCCTGCCCGCGCCCGCCGCCCCCTGGCACGGGCCGCGCCCCGGCCAGTGGGTCAGCTCCCTCGACCAGGCCGCGTACGAGCGCGGCGTGCGGGCCATCCGCGACTACATCGAGCAGGGCGAGGTCTACCAGGCGAACCTTTGCCGCATCTTGACCGCGCCCGTGCCGCGGGACGCCGACCCGCTCGCCCTGGCGTCCAGGCTGGCGGCCGGCAACCCCGCCCCGTACGCGGCCGTCATCGACGTCCCCGGCCTGAGCGTGGTGTCGGCCTCGCCCGAGCTCTACCTGTCACGCGACGGGGACGTCGTCGAGTCCAGGCCGATCAAGGGCACCGGCGCGACCGCGGCCGACCTCCTCGACAAGGACTACGCCGAGAACGTCATGATCGTCGACCTCGTCCGGAACGACCTCGGCAGGGTCGCGGCCGTCGGATCGGTCGAGGTGCCGTCGTTGTGCGCGGTCGAGGAGCATCCCGGGCTCGTCCACCTCGTCTCCACCGTCCGCGCCAGGCTCGCGCCGGGCGCGGGCTGGCCGGAGCTGTTCGCGGCGACTTTCCCGCCCGGATCTGTCACGGGCGCGCCGAAATCGTCGGCTCTGCGCATCATCAATGAGCTCGAACCAGCACCCCGCGGCCCGTACTGTGGGGCGGTGGGCTGGGTCGACGCCGACCGAGGCAGGGCGGCGCTGGCCGTAGGCATCAGAACATTCTGGATCTCCGGCAGCGAGATCCGGTTCGGCACGGGAGCGGGCATCACCTGGGGCAGCGACCCCCGGCGCGAATGGCTCGAAACCGAGCTCAAAGCAGCCAGGCTCATCAGACTGGCATCCACAGGAGGAAACTGAATGAACATCCCTGTCTGGGTCAACGGGGAGCTGATCGACCCCGCTCAGGCCACCGTGTCGGTGTTCGACCACGGGCTGATGGTCGGCGACGGCGTCTTCGAGACCATCAAGATCGTGAACGGCGAGTCGTTCGCGCTCACCCGGCACCTCGACCGGCTCACGCTCTCCGCCCAGCGCATGGACCTGCCCGACCCCGACGTCGACGCCATCGCCGACGGCATCGCCAAGCTCCTGGAGGTCGCGCCCGCCTGGGCGCTCGGCCGCATCCGCGTCACCTACACCAGCGGCCCCGGCCCCCTCGGCTCCGACCGCGGCGACCAGGGCACCACCTCCGTCGTCATCGTGGACGAGCAGAAGCCGTTCCCCGCCACGGCGAACGTCGCCGTCGTGCCGTGGCCGCGCAACGAGCGCGGCGCGCTGTCGGGCGTCAAGAGCACCTCGTACGGCGACAACGCCAAGGCCCTGCTGCACGCGAAGAGGCGCGGCGGCGGCGAGGCCATCTTCGGCAACCTCGCCGGCAACCTGTGCGAGGGCACCGGCTCCAACATCTTCGTCGTCCGCGACGGCCGCCTGCTCACTCCCACCCTCGGGTCCGGCTGCCTGGCCGGCGTCACCAGGGCGCTGGTGCTGGAGTGGTGCGGCGGCGAGGAGGCCGACGTGCCGCTGTCGGCGCTGTACGAGGCCGAGGAGGCGTTCCTCACCTCCACCACGCGCGACGTGCAGCCGATCAAGCTGGTCGACGACACCGAGCTCCCGGTCGCCCCCGGCCCGATCACCACCAAGGTCATGCGCGTCTTCGCCGAACGCTCCGCCACCGACCTGAACCCGTGAGCGCGCCCTCCTGATCACGAGTCCTCCCCCTGATCGCAAGTCCTCCCCTGGCCGCGAGGCCGGGGGACGACGGGGCAGGAGGGGCGGCAGGGCCGGTGACGACGGGGCCGGGGACGACGGGGCCGGGGACGACGGGGCCGGGGACGCTGGGCGGCCCTACATTCGCCCTACATTTTCCGCGTTCGGCTCCGGGCCTTCGGAACGCGGCGTTACGCTTCTCGCGCCGAATCGCCCGAACCTGATGTGAGTTCGTTATGAGTGGGGATGGCGGTACACCAGTGCCGCCGATTTCAAGAATGGGCGCGATCGTCACCGTGGAGCGCGTGCTCGCGCGCACTCCCGCACTCGCCGTCCTGCTGCCGCTGATCCAGGCCTACGACGTCGGCTGCCTGCTGAGCCTCGACGTCGTGGCACGTAACACCGCAGCTCCACGAGGGCTGGCGGTGCAGCTCGACGCCGCGTTCTCCGGCGAGGAGAGCACGTCGCTGCACATCTCGCTACGTTACCCGGGCGGCGTCGAAGTCGTTTCGGGCGACGATCGCCATTGCGCGCCGCCGTGCCTTTCCTGGTTTCCCGGAGGGGTGCGGGGCGATGCCACTCACACCCTTTATCAGATGCCCCTGTGGTTGTTTCCGCTGCCGCCCGCGGCGGATTTCCTGCTCACGCTGGAATGGCCGTGGGCCCGCATCGGCCCCACTGCCATCACCCTGGACGGCGCCGCCATCTCCACCGCCGCCTCCCGCTCAGCACAGTGCTGGCCCGCCTGAGCGTTCCGCGGGTGGACGGGGTGAGCGTCCTGCGGGTGGCCGGCCTTTGACCACGTCCTGCGGGTGGCCGGGTTGAGCGTCTCGCGGGGGCGGGTCGCCACGCGGATGGTCAAGCTTGCGCGCGTTACGGCGCGGTGGCGGGGAGGCGGAGGAGCGTCTCCCTGGAAGGCCGGTGACGCGGGGCGGTGGGTGGGGTCCACCTGGCTTTTGCCGTAAAGGATGGCCCCACCCATCGCGGCGGGAAAGTGTCAGTAGGATTTTTGGGTTTGGACGTTGAAGTCGTCCATCTTGACCTGCTTGGCCGGGTCGGTCAGCGGGTCGGTGATCTCCAGGACGTCCAGCCCCTCGGTCATGTCGCTGGAGTAGATGTAGCCGTTGTAGTAGTAGGCCGACCAGGTGCCCGCGATGCCGCCGCCCTCGTGCGGGCCGCGCTCGAAGTAGCCGATCTCCTTCGGGTTCGCCGAGTCGGTGAAGTCCCAGATCGACACGCCGCCCTGGTACCAGGACTGCACCATGATGTCCTTGCCGTCCACCGGGATCAGGGAGCCGTTGTGGGCCACGCAGTTCTCGTTCGGCTGCTGCTCGCGCGGGATCTTGAAGTAGCCGCGCCGCTCCAGCTTGTCGCCGATCAGGTCGTAGACGGCGTTCGCGCCCTTGGTGTTGGGGGTGTTGCGGTCGCAGGTGGCCTGGCCGCCGCCGCCGAGCTCGTCGCTGAAGACGACCTTGGTGCCGTCGTTGTTGAACGTCGCGGAGTGCCAGATCTGGAAGTTCTCCAGGTCGGTGAGCTGCTGGAGGACCTTCGGCTGGACCGGGTCGGAGATGTCGAGCAGCACGCCGTCGCCGAAGCAGGCGGCCGCGGCCAGCTTCTTCTCCGGGTAGGCGGTGATGTCGTGGCAGCCGGAGGCGAGCTCGGAGTGCTGCCGCTCGGGGAAGATGTCCGGCTTCGCCACGACCTTGGCGGACGCCGGGGACTTCGTCGGGATCTCCACGATCGAGATGAGCTCGTGCGGTGCCGGGCAGGTCTGTGAGTCCGGCTCGGGGCCGGGCGAGGAGACGTACACGTACAGCGTCTCACCGGCGGGCACCATCGTGTGCGTGTGCGAGCCGCAGTCGGTCTGGACCGCGCCCACGTACTGCGGGCTCTTCTTGTCGCTGACGTCGAAGATCCGCAGGCCCTCCCAGTTCCGCTCGTCCTCGCCCGAGTCGCACTCAGGGCCGCCGCGCGGCTCGTCGATCGAGAGGACCAGCAGATCCTGGTAGATGGTCACGTCGTTCTGTTGCGCCGGGCAGGACACCTGGCTGACGAGCTGGGGTTTGGTCGGGTCGCTGATGTCGTAGATCGAGAACCCGCCGAAGTTCCCCACGTAGGCGTAGTCGCCCTGGAACGCAAGATCGGTACCGAGATCGCCCTCGCCGTTGAACGGAGCCGTCCGAGGCATGTTGGCGATGTGCTTGACGTTGTCGCTCATCATCACGTCGCCGGACGGCGAAGTGGCGGGCGTGCCGGCCGCGGCGCTGGTCTCCTGCGGAGCGGTCGCGGGTGTCTGCTCCTCGGTGGCGGCCGGTCCCGCGGCGCACGCGGTGGCCAAGAACAACACCGTACACAGCAGCACTCCGCGCAACTTGGCAGAGATCAACGCGCATCCCCCTTGTCTAGTAGCTCACTATGGAAGCTATGTCAGCAGGTTATGGGCCGCGTACGGTCTTCATCACAGTTATGTCGACATTTGCCCTTATCGCCTGCTCTCAACAGCCCACCGAGCCGGCGGGCCCGTCGCCCGTGGGCACGGAGGCACCGGTCATCGTGCCGGGCAGCCCAGGCGCGCAGGCCCGCACGGCGACGCCGGGAGAGCGGGTGGGCCCGACGCCCTCACCCACGGTGGCCGCGGACGTGCGGTTCGCGGAGGGCATGATCCCCCACCATCGGCAGGCGCTGGAGATGACCTCCATGGTGGAGGCGCGTACCACCACGGCGTCGATCCGCGCGTTCGCCCGCCAGATCGCGGCGGCGCAGACCCCGGAGATCAAGGCCATGACCGCGTGGCTGGGAGAGCTGGGCCGCTCGGTCCCGGCCGGGCACCAGCACGTGCAGGGGGCCGCCTACGGGATGGCGACGCAGGAGGAGCTGAACGCGTTGCGCGCGGCCAGGGGCGCGGCCTTTGACCGGCTGTTCCTGCAGCTCATGACCAGGCATCACGAGGGGGCGGTGAAGATGGCGGGGGAGCAGCTGGCCGATGGGCGGGATCAGCGCATGCGGCTGATGGCCAAGGACGTGTACTCGGGGCAGAGCATCGAGATCGCCCGCATGCGCCAGGTCCTGGAGTCACTCCCGGCCTGACCTTCACGCGGGCGGCCGGGCCCGCCCTTTGTCATGACAAGGGGGAGGCTCCGCCGGTGGCGGAACCTCCCCTTCGCACAGATGTGTCCGGCTCCCTGAGGATCGCCGGACGACTACCCCGCGCCTGCGCGGGTCAGGACGGCCAGAGCATGTTGGTCAGCTCGGCGTCCAGATCCATGAAGTCGGTCTCCCGCCCGGCGGGCACCTTCTCGTACGTCCGGTGGAGGAACTCGGTCAGCGGGGCAAGCGGCACTTCGAAGAGCGCCTGCCCGAACGGCGATGTGAGGCTGATGTGCAGGGTGCGTTCGCCGTCGGCGCGCGCGGGCCACACCTGCACGTCGCCGTCGCCGACACGCCTCACGATGCCCACGGTGAGCAATTCGCGGGCAAAGATCCACTCGACCGGCTCGTCGTTCCCTACGTGGAAGGCCATGCGGATGGCGTACGGATCGTCGGCTGTGTAACTCAGTCCGGCGAGCAGGGGGACGGTAGTACGGTCGGGGACCACAAGCCGAAGGCCAAGCTCGGCGGAGACGGTGGTGCTGTTCATCGTCAGCCAAACCTTTTCGTCGTAGGTCCCCTCTTCGGGGCTTTCACTGCTCTGACGGACTTCGTCCTGAGCTATGACGCGGAACGAAGAAACCTGTAGGAAAGATTCCGCCCCCAGGGCCTTCTGTAACGCACATCACAGCTGGACATTTAGGCATCTACCAGGCTAAACGGCATCAATCGGGTCGTATTTACAAGGGTTTTGCGTGCTGTGGAGCCTGCCCCGGACGCGCCGTCCATGAACGTTTCTCGTCAAAAGATCATGGCCGATGCCTTCCGGGACACGACGATGGTATGCCACCCGCCCGCCGTGCCGATGGGCAACCGCCGCGTTTCACCCGAATCCCTCTGACCCGCCACCCCGGCGGACCCCGCCCCGCCCAAGATCGTCCCCGGGGTCAACCGGTTCGCCGTAGGTGCCGGAGTGCGGTATGGTTTTCCACGTCGGCACCGCAAGGGAGCCGGCAAGGGCGGGCGATTAGCTCAGCGGGAGAGCGCTTCGTTCACACCGAAGAGGTCACTGGTTCGATCCCAGTATCGCCCACCAAGGTCAAGGGCCACATCCCACAAATGGGAGTGGCCCTTTCGATCTTTGTGCAGCAGCAACGTGCGGCAAGCTCTACGAGCCGAGGCTGTCACCCAGCCGCCGGAGCGCGTTCCTGGTCTCCTCGCTCGGTACCTCGCTGTAGACGTCCGTCATCACCGTGATCTTGCCGTGACGGAAAATCCGCATCGCCACCCGCGGAACGGCAGACGGGCAGGCCGGGAGGGTCGTTGCTGATGAGTGACCAGCTCCGTCCGGAACTCCCAGATGATCAGTACGACCCCATGCTCGGGACGTTCCTGTGGGACGTCGGTACGGACCCCGACCTGTGTCTGCGGGTGTTGTACCACACGGCTCAGATCTGGCAGCGGCGATCGCGTCGAGAGGTCGTCGGAACTGAAGGCGTGTCCGTGCTCCTGACTCCAGATCACGCGGACATGGAGCATCGCTACCTCGGCGGGAGCAGTTGCATTCCGTTCTCGGAGTTCAGATCCGCGGTGGAGGAGCACTGGGTAGTGGTCCCTACCGCGGGATGATCGAGGGGCTTCCCGCTCGACAGTGACGAACTGAGTGACATCGCGGCTGCCTCGTACAGCTCGGTCGTGCACATCGATGCACCCTTGAAGCCAGCATCGCCCACCACGAAGGACGCGGATCAGCGGCTCGCAGCTCGTCATGGGCCTCAACGGGAAGAAGGGCATCTACGTCGGCGACGCGTCCGGGATGTTCGTCACGCGGCGCGCGTGTCGAAGGCCGGACGCCATACCTCCGCTATACCGGCCTCTGCTGAGCTGACCTTGAACGCAATCAGTTCCTCGACACAGGGACGACCCTGCGAAGGGCCCCTGGAAGGTGATCATGGAAAGCTCCTGGATTTCGCGTGGCGTCACCGCGGCCGCCATGGCGGGCATCACTCTGCTGAGCACGACTCCCGCCTCGGCGGCGAGTTACTGGAACTCATCCGCGCCGACAGCCGCCACCTCGGTGCGCAACACGTACGAGAAGTCGGTCACCATCGGTAGCCGCACGTTCACGATCCAGCTCCGCGTAGGAAAGTGGGGCTCGAACACCTATTTCTGGGCTCGTGCCCCCAAGGATTCCCACGCGTACGGCGCGCATCTCTACATTTCCGTCTACAACCCTTCCACCAAGAAGTGGGAATCGCGGTCGGAGGCGCTCAACAAGAAAACGGCTTACACGGACGCGCACCGGTCCCTCTACAAGTACGGGTACAAGGCCTGCGCATCCGACAGCATGATCGGAAGCCGCTGGATTTGCACCAGCACCTGGTGGGTGTGATGGCCTGATCCGGCTGCAGCGGGGGGAATGATTCGCGCCGGAAACGGGATCCCGGTATCGGCGCGAAGGCCGAAGGCCGCCTTCCCGGTCGGGGAGGCGGCCTTGCGCCGCCTCGTCGGGGCGGCAGGCTCCGCCAGGGTCGACGCGGATGATCACCCGGGGCGGGCGGGCGGCTCGGCGGATAATCAGATGTGCTGCGGCGCGCCTCTCGCTAACGTGGAACTCAGCTTCACGAAGCCCGGAAAGGCGCGGGTCGAAGGGGTGTCGGTTATCTTTCTGTAACAAAGAACAATCCGGCGCCCGGAAAACATATCCGCGCTACTCCGGGTCGAGCGGGGCTGGTCAGGTCTGGTGCCGGCACGGGTCGAATCTCATCGGTTATCGCCTCTCAAGCGGGAGACGCGGGTTCGAATCCCGCCGCGGACTCCGGTTCGTGTGGCTCAGTGGCCCAGAGCGCCTAAACGGCCGGTGGGTCTCCCATATCCGCGCCGGTTCCAGGCCTGATCACTCGCCGGTCCTACCGGTGGCACGGGTCGAATCCGATCGGTTATCTCGATTCTGGTTCGAGGAGTCCGGGTTCGAGTCCCGGCAGGCGTTGAAGGCGCCTGTGGTGTAATCGGCAGCACACTGAAGGGCCGGTCGGAGTGCCCACATCCGTGCCGCCGGCAAGGCCGGCGAGCGTCAGGCATGGGGGAACGGGTCGAAGTCCCATCGGTTATCGGGCACAGATTGTCGCAGGTTCGAGTCCTGCCCATCCCGCCGGCGACGGCGGGTGGTAGCTCAGTCGGCAGAGCGTCTGTTCAAAACGCCGGTGGACGTCACCACATCCGCTCCCCCTCGCACACATCCGCCTCCCAGCGGGTCGAACGGAAGGAGCGCCGCCCATGGCACGTGACCCCCTCGCCGCGGTATCGGCGATCAACACCCCGCAGACGCAGCCGATCCCCGGGCGGAGCGACCAGGTGAAGAACGCCGCCGGCGGCTACGGCTTCGCCAAGGACCTGTGGGCCAAGGTGGAGGATTTCCTCATTCTGGGCACCACGGGCGGCACCTACTACGTGTCGGAGGGCGAGCTGACCGCCAGGAACGCCGGCGTGCTGTTCGAGGCGATCGCCGAGGACGGGCCGCGCGTCGTGCGCCTGCTGACGGACATCTCGACGGCTCGCCCGCCGCGGGCGCCGAAGCAGCGCCCGGCCCTGTTCGCGCTCGCCGCCTGCTACGCGAACGGCGACGCCGCCACCCGCCAGGCCGCCAAGGTGGCGCTGGCCAAGGTGGCGCGCACGACCGACCACCTGGCCCAGTTCTTCGGCTACTACAAGAACCTGGGCGGCAAGCCGACCGCCCGCGGCATCTCGCCCACGGCGGGCCGTTCGCTGCGGACCGCGCTCGGCTCCTGGTTCCTGGCCGGCAGCGCGGACGACGTGGCGTTCAAGGCATGCAAGGCGCGCCAGCGCAAGACGCCCCTGGGAGAGGCGTTCGACCTGCGGGACGCGCTGCGCATCGCGCACCCGGCAGCCGACGACGAGCAGCGCAGGACGCTGTTCGGGTGGATCGCCGGGAACGTCACCGATGAGCGGGCCCGCGAGGTCCTGCCCGCTGTCGACCGGTTCCTCACGGCGAAGGCCGTGACCGGCCCGGCCCAGGCCATCGAGGTGGTGACCACGGCGAAGGTGCCGTGGGAGTTCCTGCCTGACGCGGTGCTGCGCGACCCCGGCGTGTGGGAGGCGCTGATCGAGACGGTCGGCATGACGGCGCTGATCCGGAACCTCGCCCGCATGACCCGGCTGGGCACGCTCAAGCCGGGGGTGGAGGCGACGTCGCGGGCGGTGCGGAGGCTGACGGACCGGCAGGCGGTCCTGCGCGCCCGGATCCACCCGATGGACGCCTGGCTCGCCCTGCGCGTCTACAAGTCGGGCGTCGCACAGCCGAACCCGCGCGCCGACCGGCAGAGGTGGCAGCCCATCCCGGCCGTGCTCGACGCGCTGGAGGAGACGTACGAGCTGGCCTTCGGCACCGTCGAGCCGTCGGGCAAGAGGCTGCTCGTCGCGGTGGACTCGTCCGGGTCGATGAGCTGGGGCGGCGGGGTCCGGGTCGGGGGTTCGCCGGTCGGGTCGCCGTACGAGGTGGGCAACGCCATGGCGGTCATGCTGGCCCGCATCGAGCGCGGTGGCGTGCACGTCATCGACGTCGACACGCGGGTGCACGCGTCGAACGTGACGCCGCGCACCAACCTGCGCGAGATCGCGTCCTGGAAGCCGTCCGGCGGCGGCACCGACCTGTCGCTGCCGTTCACGTGGGCGCGTGAGCAGCGGATGGAGGTGGACGGGTTCGTCGTCTTCACCGACAACGAGACCTGGGCGGGGCGGTCGCACCCGACCCAGGCGCTGAACGCCTACCGGCGCGCCGTTCGCCCGGACGCCCGGGTGGTCGTGGCCGCGATGACGGCCGCCGGGTACTCGATCGGCGACCCGAAGGACGACGGGGTTCTCAACGTGGCCGGGCTGGACGCGTCGTTGCCGCTGGTGGTCAACGGGTTCGTGCGGTGATGCGCGCGATCTCTCGCCGCTGAGCGGGGTCCGGTCAGCGCCGGATGACGATCTCGAGGTACTCCAGCGGCATGAGCACCGTCTCCTCGTCGGTGTTCAGCTCGTGGACGAGCTCGGTCAGGTCGGCGACGAGGGATTCGCGGCCGGCCGCGTCCAGGGACTCGACGGTCATCACCGTGGGCCCGTACGTCCTGCACCAGGCGCGGACGTGCTCCTCGGGGCTGGAGAAGCGCCACCACAACTCCCGCGTCCCGGCCTCGATGGCCACGTCGGGGCCGAACAGCTCGCGCAGCCCTTCCGTCGTGCCCCAGCGGCTCTCCGGGCGGGTGCCGGGGGCGGGGGAGCGGTACTTGGTGTTGAGCGCGAGCATGCGGCCCATGTAGCCGGACGGTGTCCAGCAGGCCAGCGCGATCCGGCCGCCCGGCCTGGTCACGCGCAGCAGCTCGGCCGCCGCCTGCTCCTGGTCGCGGGCGAACATCACGCCGAACGTCGAGGTGACCAGGTCGTACGCGGCGTCCGGCACCGGCAGGGCCTCCGCGTCGCCCTGGCGGAAGCCGATCGTCAGGCCCTCCGCCTCGGCGCGGCGCGCGGCGTGGGCCAGCAGCTCGGGCACCAGGTCGATGGCGGTGACGCGGGCGGAGCGGCGGGCGGCGGCCAGGGCCGTGTTGCCGGTGCCGGTGGCGACGTCCAGGTGCTCCTCCCCGGCCCGCAGCCGGGCGGCCTCGCACAGCAGCTCGGCGGCCAGCAGGAACCTGGCCCCGATGGATCGGTAGTCGCCGGTCGCCCACGTCCGCTGCTGTACGTCTGCCGGCAGGCTGTCCCGTTCGCTCGTCTCCCGCTCCGACATCGTGTCCCCACTTCGATCGACCGGCGGCCAAGATCCAACGTGCTGCCAGTCTGCGGCATGCGGCCGTGCCTGGCCAGATCGACTTCGCCCCGCCGCCGGGCGATCACGGTTCGCGACGGCGGCCCCCGGCGTGGCCGGAACGTCCGCCGCTGGTCGCACGGAGTTTCTTGACCTTGTCAGAGAGAGTCAGTAATGATCTCCGCCGTAGCCCACCGAAAGGTGAACACGTGCGATTCCTCGCATCGAGGGCCATGGCGTTAGCCGCCGGCCTGATCGCCGCCACCGCCACCCTCGCGGTGCCCCACCCCGCCTCCGCCGCCGCCCAGCTCGTCGCGAACGGCACCTTCACCGGCTCGACCACCCCCTGGGCCGCCCTCGGGCAGACCGCGATCGCGGCCGAGGACGACCGCATGCGGGTCGAGGTCACGAACGTCGTGGCCAACCCCTGGGACGCGATGGTCGCCGCGCCCACCACCTCCGCCCTGAACCCGGGCAGGAGCTACACCCTCTCCTTCGACGCCTACTCCACCGTCGCCTTCACCGCCAAGGCCACGGTGCAGTACACCGCCACCCCGAGCAGCAACCAGTCGCTGGCCACCGACGTGCCGCTGACCTCGTCGAGCAGGCGCTACAGCATCCCGTTCACGGCCGCGCAGGCGTCCGCGACGGCCGCCGAGGTGACGTTCCAGCTCGGCGGGTCGGGCGCCAGACCGGTCGTCCGCTTCGACAACGTCTCGCTGATGGAGACGCAGCCGGCCCGGCCGACCGCCCTGTACGTGAACCCGCTGTCGAACCCCGCCCGGTGGGCCGGCGAGCACGTGAACGACCCCGCCGCCACGCCCATCAGGGACGACATCGGCAACAAGCCGATCTTCGAGTGGTTCGGCGGCTGGTTCACCGACCTGACCAAGGCCGTGGACACCTACGTCGGCTCCGCCCAGGCGCAGGACCGGCTGCCGATGCTGGTGGCGTACAACATCCCCAACCGCGACGCGTGCGCGGGGCATTCGGGCGGCGGCGCGGGCGACGCGGCCGGCTATCACGCCTGGATCACCGAGTTCGCCAAGGCGATCGGCAGCCGCCACGCCGTCGTGGTGCTGGAGCCGGACGGGGTCGCCGCCGCCGGGTGCGTGACCCGGATCGGCAAGGACCCCGAGGACCAGTACCGGATGTTGCTGGACGCCACGCGGGTGCTGCGGGCCGAGGCGCCGAACGCGTGGGTGTACCTGGACGCGGGCAACGCCACCTGGATCCCGGCCGCGCAGATGGCGCCGCTGCTGGTGAAGTCGGGCGTCGCCAACACGCGCGGCTTCTCGGTGAACGTCTCCAACCACATCACCACGGCGGACAGCGAGACGTACGCGGTGGCGGTCAACGACCACCTGCGCACGACGGTGGGCGCGAAGGCGTACGTGATCGACACCAGCCGGAACGGCAACGGCCCGTACGTGGACGACACGCCGGAGGACAACTGGTGCAACCCGCCGGGGCGCAGGCTCGGCGCCTCGCCGGTCCGCCAGACGTCCGGAGCCGAGTACCTGTTCTGGGTGAAGGTGCCGGGCGACTCCGACGGGCCGTGCGGGATCGGCGGGGACGTCCCCGCGGGCTCGTTCAGCCCCGAACTGGCCATGGCGCTCATCAACGGCGGCTCGTGAGCGGCTTCCGGCCGCCTCGCAGGAGGGTGAGGCCCCAGTGCCGAGCCGGCTACGGCGAGCGGACGAGGGGCGGGATGGTCACCCGCGGCCCGTTCAAGGAGGAGGCGGGCTCGCCGGTCGAGCCGAACGGGCCCGTGCTGCGGACCGTCTTCCGCAACAACTCGATCCACCTGGCGCACGAGGACGCCGAGGGCGTGGTCTGCGACGCCAGTTGCACCGACGAGCACCTGACGATGACGCAGAACGCCATCCACGCCAAGAAGAAGAGCGTCTACGCGCCCGGCGTGACGGCGGCCGCCAACTCGTACAACGTGCTGGACGGCGACCAGTACCAGGCGGGCGACGACGGCACCGGCAACGTCTTCGAGGACCCGCGGTTCGACCCGGGCGACCCGCTCCGGCTCCTCGCCGGCAGCAAGGCGATCGGCCTGGGCAAGGTGAAGTACGGCGAGATCGATCTGAACGGGGTCGCGATCGGCACGGACGGCGGCATCGAGGCAGGCGCCTACGAGTACGTCCCCGCACGCTGATTCGAACGTGTGGTCGATAAAAGGTGGCCATTCGTGGCCATCCCCATCTATGATCTTGACGTTGATCCGCCACAGGAACGGGGAGATCCGACGATGAGACGCAAGCTGATCGCGTTAGGCCTCGGCTTCGGGCTGGCAGGCGCCACGGCCATCGCCACGCCGGCCCAGGCCGAGGTCGTGGCCTCGGTCCCGCTGCACGGCACCGCGGCGGCCGCGCAGCAGACCGCCACGTTCTGGCTCGCCGACGGGGGAGCCAACCTCAGGAACGCCACACCGTACGCCGTGCAGACCTCGGTCTCTCTGACCGGCCCGGCCACCCCGCCCGTCCCGGACACCAAGCCCGGCAGCACCGCGCCGATCGTCCCCCCGGACGGGGTGACCCCCATGACCTCGGGCAAGGTGTTCTTCGTCGGCGGCGACGGGCAGCCGCACTGGTGCACGGGCACCGCCCTGCAGAGCCAGTACCGCAACCTCGTCGCCACGGCCGGGCACTGCGTGCTCGACATCGAGGCCGGGGAAGCCACGCAGAGCCAGGTGGTGTTCGTGCCCGGCTACGCCGACGGCGAGGCGCCCAAGGGCCTGTACGTCGCCAAGCAGGCGTTCGTCCACTATGACTTCTCCGTCTACGACGACCTGGAGCGCGACTACGCCTTCATGACCGTCTACAACGGCGTCGCCGCCGACGCGGCGGGCGTGCTGAGCGACACCGGGCGGCTCGGCGACAACGCCGGCGGGCAGGGGTTCGCCTGGAACCAGCCGACGGCCTCCTCGGTCAGGCTCTTCGGCTACCCCGCGGGCCCGCACCCCGACGGGACGCGGCCCTACACGGGCGAGCACCTCCACCAGTCCACCGGGACGACGTCGTGGGTGTCCGCCCCCGAGCTGCCCGCCGAACGGCTCGTCGGCGTCAACTCCCCGTTCACCGGTGAGGGCTCGCTCGGCTCCGCGTGGCTGACGCACTACGACGTGAGCGGGAAGCTCGGCTACCTCAACGGCATCACGATGAGCGTCTCCGACACCGATGCCGACAACCGCTACGACACCGGCGTCTCGCCGTACTTCGACGGCGAGACGGCCACGATCTACAAGGCTGCTGCGACATCCTGGACCGGCCGCCTCGTCTAGCGGGGCGGTCCTAGAAGCCGCGCGAGCGGCGCAGGGCCGGCGGGCGGCCGTCCGGGTCCACCGCGAACCGGTACAGGGGCAGGGCCAGCAGCTTCTGCGCACGTGACAGGTGCGGCTCCGGATGCGGGCGCAGCCGGCCGGGCGGGCGGGGCCCCGTCCCGCCCCGCTCGTGCCAGGACTCCAGGGCCGCCGCCGAGCGGGTGAACGCGTCGAAGGCGGCCACCGGGTCGCACAGCTCGTCCGCCCGCTCCGCCGGCAGGTCCAGATGCTCGGCCATCAGGGTCAGCCGCAGGTCCCTGGCGAAGCGCAGGGCGCCGGCCGGCGGGCGCGGGTCCTCCTGCTCGTCGAGCACCGCGCAGCTCAGCTCCGAGTCGTACGTCCACGACCGCAGGTTGACGTTGTCGGAGCCGATCGCGGCCCACACGTCGTCCACCACGCACACCTTCGCGTGCACGTACACCGGAGTCCCGTGGTGGTTCTCCAGGTCGTAGATGGACACCCGGTCGCCGCCCGCGCGGCGGAGGCGGTGCAGCGCGTCGGCGCGGCCGATGAGGCTGGCGGGGCCGGCCAGCCAGCCGTCCTGGTCGGGGTGGCGCGGCACGATGACGATCATGCGCAGGCCCGGCTCGCGCTCCAGGGCGCGGGCGAACGGCTCGATCACGTCCGTGGACCACAGGTACTGGTCCTCCAGGTAGATCAGCGACCGCGCCCGGGCGAGCACCTTGCGGTAGGCGTGGGCGATGCTGCGCTCCCCGCCGGGCGCGAACGGGTAGCCGCGGCGACGGGCCGGGTACGTGCGCAGCAGCTGCACGCGGTGGCGGCCCGCGGGCGGCGGGGGCGGGCCGGGGCGCGGCAGAGGAGGGGCGTCGTCGAGGCGGCCGAGGTGGTCGCGCAGGCGGCGCAGCGGGTCGCGGGTCTCCGGCGCCGGGTCCTCCCAGCGCTCGCAGAACACCTGCTCCACCTCCGCCACGGCGGGCCCGCGGATGGCGGCCTGCACGTCGTGCCAGGGCGGGCGCGGCCCGTACACGCCGGGCATCGGGGCGCGCTGCGGGTCGCCCTCGTGGGAGGCGTCGTCGCGGCGGCTGTGGCACAGGTCGATGCCGCCGACGAAGGCCACGTCCCGCTCCGGGCCCCGGTCGTGGCGCAGGATGACGAACTTCTGGTGGTGCGAGCCGCCCACCGGGGTACGGGTGTCGAGCAGCGCCTGGCCGCCGGTGTCCTCGATCTCCTGGCCCAGGTGGCGGTTCTCGGCCGAGCTGAAACGCAGCAGGTCGAGGTGGGATCGCCAGATGAGGCCGCGGACGAGCGCGCCACGTTCGGCGGCGGCCGCCATCGCCGCCCCCACGCTGGGCCCGTCAGGGGTCAGGCGCTCGTCGGGGTCGCCCCGCCAGTCGGCGAACAGCAGCAGGTCGTCCTCGCCGAGCTGCTCCAGGCAGGCCCTTAACTCGGCGAAGTAGGCGGCGCCGTGGACGAGCGGCCGCACGTCGTTCCCGCACGACCACGCGCCCAGCCTCGTCGCCGGGTTGCCGCGCTCCTCCTCGGTGAGGAACCAGTCCTCGATTCGCATTCGATCCTGGCTACCCCGGGAGCGGCGGCTGATACCTCTGCCGGTCCGGCCGGCGCGCCGGCTCGGCGATGGGCTCGGCGGGGTGGGCGGGCAGCCGTACGGTGAACACGGCGCCGCCGCCCGGGCGGCCGTCGGCGGTGATCGTGCCGTGGTGGCCGTCCACCACCTCCCGCACGAGCGCCAGCCCCAGCCCGAACCCCGTCCCCTCGAACCGGGTGAACAGCCGCTCGGCGTCCCCGGGATCCAGCCCGGCGCCGTCGTCCCTGACGGTGAGGCACACCGTGCCGGGCTCGCCGGTCAGCGTCACCCGGATGTGCCCGCCGGGGCCGGTGTGGCCGAGCGCGTTGTCCAGCAGGGCCGAGATCACCCGCCGCAGCGCGGACTCCACCCCGCGGACGACGGGGTCGCCCGGCCCGTCGCAGCGCACCTCGATGCTCACCCCCTGCGCGGCGGCCCTGGCGTCCTCGGCCACGGCCAGCTCGGCGGCCAGGACGGCCAGGTCCACCGGGCCGAAGGGCCGGTGCAGCTGCTTGAACTGGGCCGATCTGAGCAGGTCCGCGACGACCTCGCCGAGCTGCCCGGTGCCGGTCACGAGCTGGTCCACCTCGTCGATGAGCAGGATCGGGTCGGTGCCGCCGCGCAGCCGCCGCGACAGGAGCTGGGCGCGGGTGTGCAGGCGGGTCAGCGGCGTGCGCAGCTCGTGGCTGACGTCGGCGGCGAAGCGGCGCTGCCGGGCCAGCGCCTCGCCCAGCGGCGCGATCGCGCGGCGGGAGACGACCTGGCCGACCAGCAGCGCGGCCAGCAGCCCGGCGATCTCCGCCCCGATGAGCGTGCGCAGCAGCCGCTGCTGCTCGGCGGCCTGGTACCGCAGGTCCATCGCGGCCTGCACGGTCGTGCCGGCGCGCTCGCGCGTGTGGATCAGGTAGTCCTGCCCGGCCACGGTGACGTGCGCCGTCTCCGGCGCGCCCCCGGCGGACACGCGCTCGAGCGCCCGGCGTACGGGCAGCGTCGCCGGCGCGCCCGGGGCGGCGTGCACGGTGCCGTCGGCGCGCAGCTCGTACAGCCACACGCAGGGCGGCGGATGGGCGATCGGCGAGTGCTGCGCGGCGGCGGTCAGGTCGCGCTCGGCCGCCGAGCCCTGGCCGTGGCCCATGGCGCACCACACCAGCACGCCGACGAGCGCGAGCACCACGGAGATCGCGCCCGCCACCTGCACGGTGATGCGCCGCCGGGCGCGGACGAGCAGCCGCCGGTCAGGGTCGGGCAGCCGCCGGTCCCGGCCGGGCAGCCGCCGGTCCCGGCCGGGCAGCCGGGGACCGCGCCGGGCGACGTTCACAGCTCGCCCAGGCGGTAACCCACGCCTCGTACGGTGCACACGACGCCGGAGCCGAGCTTGTTGCGCAGGTAGTACACGTACGTGTCCACGATCGACTCCTTGTTGGCCCCGTCGAACACCCGCTGGCGCAGCGACTCGCGCGTGTGCACCTGCCGGGGGCGGGCGGCCAGCGCGCTGAGCAGCCGGCACTCCTGGCCCGACAGCGCCACCAGCTCCCCGGTCGGCAGGCGGACCGCGTGGGCCTCGGGGTCCAGCCACCCCGCGCCCAGCGGCAGCAGCTCGGCCAGGTCGAGGTTGCGGCGGTGCAGCGCGCGCACCCTGGCCAGCAGCTCGTCGATGTCGAACGGCTTGACCAGGTAGTCCTCGGCGCCCGCGTCCAGCCCGGTCACCCGGTCGGCGACCGAGCCGAACGCGGTGAGCACCAGCACCGGCACGGTGACGGCCTGCCGGCGCAGCCGCCGCACCAGGTCGATCCCGTCGAGGGCGGGCAGGCCGCGGTCGACGATGAGCACGTCGTACGCGCGGGACAGCCCCAGGTGCAGCCCGCGCTGCCCTTCCAGGGCGAGATCGACGGTGTAACCCTGTTCGGTGAACAGGCCGACCAGCATGGTCCCCAGTTCGCGGTCGTCCTCGACGAGCAGCAGCCGGCGCGAGACAGGACCGGCCGTGCCTGATGTCCCAGCCACCAGACCACGGTTACACCACCGGTCGTGGATTTACCAGGTCCACTCGGCCATTGGCCCACTCGGCTACGCGGAATCGGACCGCACGTCGACCGGCTCCCGAGCGACCGGCTCGCCGGACCTGGCGCCGGCCTCCAGCCGGTCGGGCAGGGCCAGCTTGTACAGGGGCAGGGCACCGGCGGTGGTGAGCACGGCCACGAGCACCAGCATGGCGAACAGCTCCTGCGTGATCATGCCCTGGGCCAGGCCGATGTTGATGAAGATGAGGATCATCAGGCCGCGGGCGTTCATCAGCGCGCCCACCGCGTACGACTCCCGCGTGCCGAACCCGATGCCCCGCATCGCCAGCGAGCACCCGAAGTACTTCCCGGCGAACCCGGCCAGCAGGATCAGCCCGAACGCCGCCGGCATGGCCCCGCCCGCGATGCCGCCGAGCTGCGTGTTCAGCCCGGAGAAGGTGAAGAAGGTGGGCAGCAGCAGCGTCGAGACGATCTCCATCATGCGGCCGTGCAGCGCCTCGCGGAACGCGGGGTCGCGGGGCATGGCCAGGCCGGCGAAGAAGCCGCCGAAGACGGAGTAGACGCCGATCCAGTCCGTCACCCAGCCGGCGGCGAGCGGGACGAGGATGACGACGTACATGGCGGTGGGGCCGATCCGGCCGGTGCGCGCGACGCTCCTGCCGAGCGGGCGCAGCAGCGGGGCCACGACCTTGAGCATGACCACGGCGAACACCGCGGTCAGCGCGATCGTGGGCAGCGCGCCGCCGGGGCCGTTCCCGAGGTGCATGGCCGACAGCAGGGCCAGGATGCACCAGGCCAGCGCGTCGTCGATGGAGGCGGCCAGCAGGGTGAGCCGGCCGATGGGCGTGTTCTGCAGGCCCCGCTCGTACAGGATCCTGGCCAGCATGGGGAAGGCGGTCAGCGACAGCGCGCCCCCCACGAACAGGGCGAACTGGAGCGGCGGCACGTCGGGGCGGGAGAGCAGGTCGTACAGCAGGAGCCCGGCGCCGGCGCCGAGCAGCAGCGACGGGACGATCCCCGACGCGGCCAGCACGCCCGCCTTGCGGAGCTCGCCGGGCGTCTGCGCGGTGTGGTCGATGCCGGCCCCGACCAGGAACATGTAGAGCGTCAGGCCGATGGTGCTCAGCACGTACAGGACGGGCCGCACCTCGGGCGGGAACAGCGCCGCCTGCGCCTCGGGGAAGAGCCAGCCGAACAGCGTCGGGCCGAGCAGCACGCCGGCGACCATCTCGCCGAGCACGCGCGGCTGCATCACCAGCTGGGCCAGCCGCCCGCAGATCGCCGCGGCGACGAGGAGCACCACGAGGGCGGGCAGGACCTTGAGCACCAGCGCGAGGTTGGCGTCAGGAGCAGTGACGTGTGCTGTGAGTGGAGCCAGGATGGGCATGCCGTTTCTCCGCTTCAGAGCCTTCGAAGTGGCGCTCGCACAGCCGCAGCCTGCGCGCGTCCCACACCATGTACGTGCCGAGGACGAGCTGCGCGAGGCTGCGCCAGACGTCCTCCCAGCGGTCCCGCACCCGCAGGTACGCCAGGGCGGGGCCGGGACGGTGAGGCGCGTCGCGAGGGGTGAGCAGGCAGGGCCCGCGATGGGGCAGGGACCTGGTGTGGGAGACCGAGGAGTCGAGCACGTACCGGTCCAGGACCTCGCGCGCGACCGCGCGCATCGCGATCGGCGCCAGCCGCCAGGCGGGGCACGGCCGGTTGGCCGCGACGCCGAACGGGATGTGGTTGAGGTCCTTCGCGCCCGGCCCCGCGAACCGGTCCGGGTCGAACCGGTCCGGGTCGGCGAGGCCGGCGCGGTGGAAGGCGGGGTAGTTGAAGCAGAGCACCGAGCCGGCGGGGATCGTGGTGCGCTCGTCGAGCGCGATGTCGCCGGTGGTGATGCGGTGGGCGATGCCGAAGAGCGGGTAGAGCCGCATCGTCTCGGCGATCACCTGGTCGAGGTAGCGGTCGTCGCCCGTGCGCGCCCGTTCCTGCACCTCGGGGTGCCGGGCCAGGACGAGCAGCAGGTGCGCCATGGCCTCCGACAGCTGCACGACGGCGGTGGTGAAGAAGGCGCCGTGCAGGTAGTACGCCTTCTCCCGCGCCGTCAGGCCCTCGGGGAGCGGCACGCGCACCCGGTGCAGGTTGCGCAGGAGGTAGGCGGTCAGCCGCTTGCGGCGGCCCAGGTGCCGCAGGCTCGTGCACTTGAGCGCGGAGGAGACGTCGGCGGCGTTCCCGGCGATGAGGTCGCGGGCCTCGCGCGGGCAGGGCTCGGCGAAGACCAGCTCGTAGGAGAACTCCGCCCACAGCGGCATCATGAGGTCCCGCAGCCGCACCAGGCCGCGCGCGTCCCGCAGCGCCCGACCAGCGCAGCGGCGGGCCAGCTCCTCGGCCTCCGTACGGCGTACGGCGAGCAGGCGGCGCGTGACCCTGGCCACCGCGTCGTAGGTGTCCCCCGCCTCCAGGTGCTCCTGGTGCATCTCGGGGCCGGGCGAGAGCCAGTACCAGAACAGGTCCGACAGCGCCGCTCCCCGGCTGCGCCCGGTGGCGGCCGGGTGCGCGTACAGGGCGCCGAAGTGCTCGACGCCGGCGAGGTCGCCGGGCACCGGGATGCCCTCGTCCCCGTTGATCCGCTCGAACACCCGCACCCGCAGCGCCACCACCCTGGCGGGCAGCCACCACGGCAGGCTCGCCAGCACGGCCAGCACGACGAGGGAGATGATCAGCATGCCCGTCTCCCCCTCACGCGGGCACGGAGGCCGTCCGCGCGGCGAAGAACGCCCGGAGCGGCTCGACGTGGACCTCGGGGGAGTCCCACTCGTTCTCCAGGTTCTCCGTGATGTGGTGGACGGCGACGGGCCGGCCCGGCAGGTGGTGCCGCACGACGGGGTGCAGGTAGTGGCCCTCGTGGGCGCGGGCCGAGTCGCTCTGGCTGATGCGGGCCACCTCGATGTCGAACGGGTCGACCTGGTCGTGGTCCGGGCCGTACTCCAGGGTGATCGCGAAGTGGCCGCGGTCGCCGATCAGCGGGCCCTGGAGGTCGTGCGGCAGCTCCTCCAGGTAGCGGGCGGTGCCGTCGCCGTTCAGCACGATCACGTCGGCGAGCAGGCCGAACTGCTGCCACAGCGCCGAGGTGCGGTTGACCCGCTCGATGACGGCCGCCGCGAGCGCCGCCGGGTCGGCGGGCAGCTCCCTGGCCGGCCAGGGCACGCCGTGGTGGCGGGACTCCATGATCCGGTGCAGGGCGCGCACGCCGTACCTGAAGCCGTGGATGAAGCCGCTCGTGCCGCGCTTGAAGTCGCGCGACTGGGTGATGGTGCCGGCGAAGTACAGGTCCGGGACGTTGACCGACTCGTACGCGGGCGTGAGCGCCGGGAACCTGCCGTCGATCACCAGCTCGGGACGGCAGTCGCCGGCGAAGATCGAGGCGTCGAAGCGGAAGCCGGTGCAGAGGATCACCCGGTCGTACGGGATGTCCTTGGTGACCTCGTTGACCCGGGCGAAGGCCACCGTGACCAGGTACGTGCCGTCCGGCTGCCGCTCGATGCGCCTGATGTCGCCGTCGAGCAGCGCGTTCTGCGACTTGAGCTGGTAGGTGTCGAGCAGGCCGTTGTTGACCGCGCGCAGGTGGCCGACGTAGTGGGTGCGCCAGGCCATGCGTACGGAGTGCGGGCCCGCCACGTGGATGACCGCCGCCGTCTCGATCAGGTTGTCGGCCGTCTCGAACGCCGAGTTGCCCTTGCCGATGACGAGCACCCGCTGCCCGAGGTAGCCGGCGGGGTCGGTGGGGGCGGTGCCGTACAGGTCGGCGGTCTCCACGCCCGGGATGGGCGGGATGTTCGGCCGGGTGACGCCGGTCGCGACGACCAGCCGCCGCGCCTGGTACGTGCGGCCGTCCGCCACCGTCACGCGGAAGCCGTCCGGCCGCTCCACCCGGGTCACGCGCGCGTCGTAGGCGATGCGCAGCCCGCACGCCTCGGCGAAGTCGCGCAGGTAGCGGACCAGGTCGTCGGCGTGCGGGAAGTAGCGGTCGCTGTAGCGGGTGAACAGCAGGCCGGGGTCGTCCGAGAGCAGCGAGTTCCAGTCCATCCGGAGGTTGAGCTCCGGGTCGTCCCAGCCGGTGTGCTTCTTGTTGATCGAGATGAGCGTGCGATGGCGCGGGAAGGTGCGGAAGAACTGGCCGGGCTCCGGCCCGGCCTCGAGGATCAGGTACGTGCGGCCCGCCCGGTGCAGGAAGTGACCGAGCTGGAGGCCCGCGGGCCCGGCGCCGATCACCAGGTAGTCGAGGGTGGTGTTGTCCGCCACTGACGCCTCCGTCACTGCAAAGTGGTTGAAGGGGCAAATATCAGTGTTGGCGGGTAATTCTCAGAGTCTGCTTAGAAAGAGTCTGCTCAGAACAGGCCTCCGCAGTGCTGCGCCAGGAGGGCCCGCTTGTCCGGCTTGCCGCTCGTGGCCACCGGGACGCCGGGGACCACCGTGATCGTCTTGGGCACGCTGTCCTCGCCCAGCTCCGCCCGTACGCGTGCGGCCAGCGCCGCCTGGTCGGGCACCCTGCCGGGCGCGGGCACGACGAACGCGTGCACCGCCTCGCCGGTGCTCTCGTCCGGCGCGCCCACCACGTACGCCTCGTCCACGTCCGGATGGCCGGTCAGCACCCGCTCGATCGGCCCCGCGTACACCACCATCGCGTTGACCATCACCACGTCGCGGGAGCGGCCCTCCAGGTGCAGGAAGCCGCCGGCGTCCACGTGGCCGAGGTCGCGGGTGCGCAGCCAGCCGTCCCCGAGCGTCTCGCGCGTCTCCGCCTCGTCTCCCCAGTAACCGGCCATGATGTACGGACTGCGGACGTGGATCTCGCCCGTACGGCCCGGCGGCAGCTCGGCGCCGGCCTCGTCGCGCACGCTCAGCTCGACCCCCGGATGCGGCAGGCCCACCGGGGCCACGATGCCGGCGGCGATGTGCTCGGGGGTGAGCATGGCCACGTTGCCCGCCTCCGTCTGGCCGTACCCCTGGTAGACGACGGGGCCGAGCCGCGCGGCCGCCGCCCTCAGCCTGCGCGGGCCGATCGGCGAGCCCGACACCATCAGCGCCCGCAGGCTCGACACGTCCGCCGTGTCCAGCAGCTCCATCATCCGGAACAGCCTCGGCACGGTGATGATCGAGCCGGTGATGCGGTACCGCTCGATCGCGTACGGGAACATCGGCCGCCCGTCGTCCTCCGGGATCACCGCCGTACCGCCGCCGAGCAGGCACGGCGCCAGGAACTCCATGACCACCATGCTCGCCAGCGTGCCGAACAGCAGGTACCGCTCGAACCCGCGCGCGAACGCCTCCGCCACCGGCGACCACACGCGCGGCTGCCACGCCCAGTGCTCGCCGAGCGCCCGGTACGTGATCGCGCAGCCCTTGGGCCGGCCGGTGCTGCCGCTGGTGAAGGTCAGGGCCGCCACGTCGTCCGGCCGGGCGGTCAGCTCCAGCGGCCCGCCGTCGTCCGGGCGGGCCAGCAGGTCCGCCGCGCCGGGCACGGGGCCCAGCGAGAGCGTCCGCCCGGTCATCAGCTGCGGCGTCGCCGTGGCCGGGTCCACGAGGACGGCGTCGACGTCCATGGCGAGCACGTGGGCGAGCTGGCCGGGCGGGTAGCCGGGGCGGATGCCGACGACGCGGCAGCCCAGCGCGTGCGCGGCCATGTGCGCGGCGAACGCCTCCGGCGTCACCTCCGTGCGGACGGCGATCGCCCGGCCGGGGCCCAGGCCCGCCTCGCGCAGCGCTCCGGACAGCCGCCGGATCAGCTCCAGCAGCTCGGCGCGGGTGACGGTTCTGGCGCCGTGCTCGAAGGCCGGGGTGCCGGGGGAGCGGCGCAGCGCCTCGATCAGGGGGTGCGGGAAGAGCATGGTGGGCTCCTCTGTGCGGTGAATGGGCGTTCCCGGAGTGCCTGATGCCGTCATATAACGGGATTTGTCGCGATGTTAGGCGGCGCACATCAGAGAGAGATCAGAGGTGTGCGGGGTGAAGGTGATCGGCGCGGGCTTCGGCCGTACCGGGACGAGGTCCTTGAAAGCGGCACTCGAACTGCTCGGGTTCGGGCCCTGCTACCACATGTCCACCGTCATCGCCGAGCCGTACCGGGTGCGGCAGTGGCTCGACGTCGGGGAGGGGCGCTCGCGGGACTGGGACACGCTGTTCGCCGGGTTCCGGTCGGCGCTCGACTGGCCCGCCTCGGCGTACTGGCGGGAGCTGGCCGGGCACTATCCCGAGGCCAAGGTCGTCCTCACCGTCCGCGACCCGGCGCGCTGGTACGACAGCGTCAGCGCGACCATCTTCCGCAGCGCGCTGGAACAGCGGGCCCGGCCGCCGCTGCGGCGGCGGGTGATCAGGTGGATGGTGGCGCGGCGGGCGCCCGACTTCGCGCTGTACCCCCGGATGGCCAGGGCCACCTTCATCGACCCCGTCTTCGGCGGGCGTCTCGACGACCGCGACCACGTCATCGAGGTCTTCGAGCGGCACGTCGCCGAGGTCAGGGCGGCGATCCCGGCCGGGCGGCTGCTGGTGTTCGAGCCGGGGGACGGGTGGGAGCCGCTGTGCGCGTTCCTGGGGGTGGCCGTGCCCGACGTGCCGTATCCGCAGGTGAACGAGCGGGCGGCGTTCCGGCGCAAGCGGCCGCGGCGGCTGGCCAGGCTCATCCTGCGCGGGCGGTGATCCTCAGGACAGCGTCCACTCGCCCTTCTGGCTCGCGATCCCGCTGTTCAGCCCGAACTGGAACGTGGCGAGCACCGCCGGCTCCGGGACCTCGAACACGATCACACCCTTGCGCGAGTCTCCCGCGTTGACCGTCACGGTGCCGCCGAAGCCCTGGCCCTCGGTGACGTTCGAGAGGGTCGAGCGGTACTGCTGGCCCTGGCCGTCGATGAGCCAGGCGCCGTTCGTGGGGGCGTCGGTGTAGACGGCCTGGCCCGCGTTGGCGAGCGTCACCTCGACGGCGACGAGCTTGTTGCCCGTCTTCGGCTTCAGGAAGTCGGAGGCGGGGGTGGCGGGGTTCACGACCCGGTTCACGGTCACGCTGACCTTGAGGCCGGGGTCCATGCCCTGGACGGTGAGCGTCCCGCCCACCCTGGCCGTGGCCGGCTGCTGCCCGGTCTGCCCCTGCCCGGTCTGCCTCTGCCCGGTCTGCCCCTGTGCGGGCTGGTTTGCGGCGGGTTGGCTCGCGGCGGGCTGGCTCGCCGCCGGTGGGGTGGCCGCGGGTTGAGTGGCGGCGGGCTGGGTGGCGGCGGGCTGGGTGGCGGCGGGCTGGGTGGCGGCGGGCTGGGTGGCGGCGGGCTGCCCGATCCCGGTCTGGCCGGTCCCCGGCTGCCCGATCCCGGCCTGGTCGGTTCCCGGCTGCCCGACGCCGGGCTGGTCGGTTCCGGGCTGGCCGAACGTGTCCGCCGTCGGCTGGCCCACCGTGTCGCCCGCGGCCGGAGGCTCGCTCGCCAGCGGCTCGCGCGAGGGCATGACCATGGTCGCCCCGCCGGAGTCGGTGAGCACCGCCCGCCTGCCGGTGTCCGTCAGCACCATCACCACGGCCGCGCCACCGCCCAGGAGCAGCAGCGGAACCCCGACCGCGAGCAGCACGACCAGCGCCAGGTTGTCCCGGAGCGACGGCGGCGTCACCGGCGCCTCGGGCTCCGGGCGGCCCTGATGCCGGTACGAAGGCGGGTACGAGGGCTGCTGGGGCCGCGGGCCGTACGGCGGCTGCTGGTACGGAGGCTGCGGTCCGTACGGGCCGGACGGCAGGGGCGGGTATCCCATGGCGCGACTCCTGATAGGGGACGGGACTAATGGGACGTTCCAAGCGCGTGACCGGTTGTCCCGCGCCCGTAACAGCTTGATCGACTTTTCGCCGCCTCGCCAGCCGGCGTACCGGAAGACGCTCAGGCGGTGATGGTCGGGATGCCCCGGATGATGCCGTTCGCGGCCGATCCCCTAATGTGCCGTGAATGAGCGGACGTGGAGTTCTTGTCACCGGGGCATCGCGAGGGATCGGACGGGCGATCGCGGCGGCGTTCGCCGCGCAGGGAGACAGGGTGGCGATCCATCACCGTGACTCCGCCAAGGAGGCCGAAGACCTCCTCCACGAGCTGCCCGGCCAGGGGCATGCCGTGGTGCGGGCCGACCTGGCCGACCCCGAGGCCGTCAGGACCATGGTGGACGAGGCGGCCCGGGAGCTGGGCGGGGCGATCGACGTGCTGGTGAACAACGCGGGCGTGTTCTTCCACCACCCCGTCACCGAGACGTCGTACGAGGAGTGGCAGGACGCCTGGCGGCGCACCCTCGGCGTGAACCTGCTGGGCGCGGCCAACGCCGCCTGGTGCGCGCTGCGGCACATGTCCTCCGGCGCCCGGATCATCAACGTCTCCTCGCGCGGCGCGTTCCGCGGCGAGCCCGACAGCCCCGCCTACGGCGCCAGCAAGGCGGGCATGAACGCGCTGAGCCAGTCGCTGGCCATCGCCCTGGCCCCGCGCGGCATTGCGGTGGCCGCCGTGGCCCCCGGCTTCGTCGAGACCGACATGACCAACGAGCACCTCAAGGCCCCGCGCGGCGACGCCATCCGGGCCCAGAGCCCGTTCGGCAGGGTGGCGCGCCCGGAGGAGATCGCCGCGGCCGTCCTGTATCTGGCCTCGCCGGCCGCCGAATGGGCCAGCGGCGCCGTGCTCGACCTCAACGGAGCCTCGTACCTGCGCTGATTCGACACCGCCCGCAATGCCGTGATCTTCCCGACATTGCGGGCTATTGTGAACTCTCAGGGCACTTCGGGAACTCGCTCAGAGGGGGACGGCGTGGCCAAGGGCTGCCTGTACGCGCTGTTATCGGTCGCGTCCTGCGCGGCCGTCCTGGTGACCTGCCTCGCCTTGTACCTGGTCGCCGGGCCGGTCGGCGCGGTGTTCTCGGTGCTGGTCGCGCTGGTCGGCCTGTGCGCGTTCATCGTCGCCCAGGACACGGTGCGCCGCCGGTCGCTGGCCGCCGAGGAGGACCGGCGGCTGGCCCAGGAGCGCGACCACGTCAGGCGTACGGTCGACTTCGTCGCCGACCCCGCCCTGACCGAGGAGGAGCGCCTGACGATCATCGACTCGTTCGTCCCGAGGCTGCGTGTCTCGCGGGCGCCGTTCCGCGACCGGCTGGTGCTCGTCCCCGAGCTGTCACCGGCCGCCCGCGCCCTGCTGGAACGCGCCAGGCGGGCCGTGGTGTCCGTCTACACCTCGCAGGCCATGCGCCACCGCCTGCTGGACGGGCTGGCCAACGAGGTGCTGCTGCCCCGGCAGATCTGGGAGATCGCGATGCTGCTGCGCGTCCAGACGCACCTGCGCCAGGAGCAGGACCGCGCCATGCGCGGCCTCGTCACCCCCGAGCTGAGGGCCGTGCTGGAGCCGCAGCAGGAGGCGCTGCGCCGCTCCGAGGCGTCCGTGACGGCCAGGGTGGAGCAGCTCGAGCGGTACGCGCGCCGCGTCCAGGAGGCCGACGCCGCCCTGCGGGCCCGCGAGGCGCTGGACAACAACGACAAGTACCGCGCCCTGCTGGCGCACACCGACGACGACGAGGGGATGCGCGCCCTGGAGACGCAGGGCGCGGCCCTGGAGGAGACCCTGGCCAGGAGCGTGCGCGTGGCCATCGAGGCGGGCCAGACCCTGAGCCTGGATCGTCAGACCTGACCGTCAGACCTGACCGTCAGACCTGACCGTCAGACCTGACCGACGACGGCGATCAGCGCGTCAGCGCAGGGCCCACTCGCCGCGCTGCTGGGCGTACCCGCTGTTCAGCGCGAACTGGAACCGCACCAGCTCGGCGTCCTCCGGCACCTCGAAGACCACCGTCCCCTTGAGGCTGTCACCCGGCTTGATCGAGGTCATCCAGTGGAACGGCAGGCCCTGCTCCACCCGGCTGATCGAGAACGGATACTGCTGCGAGCCCGAGTCGATCATCACCGCACCGTTCATGGGAGCGTCGCTGTAGACGACCCGCCCCTTGTTGGTCAGCGTGAGCTGGACCGCCGCCAGCCGGTTGCCCGGCCTCGGCTGCGCGCTGTCGGCCGTCGGCGCCGCGTCGTGGTAGACCTCGTTGAGCGTCACGGCCATCTTCGAGCCGGACTCCATGCCCGCGAGCGTCACCGTCCCGCCGGGCCTGCTGGTGAGCGGGTCGCCGTCGTCGCCCTTGGACGCCGTCCCCTCCGAAGGCTCGTCGGAAGGCGGCGCGGCCGGCTCGGCGGGCTGCTCGGCCGAGGCGGGCGGGTCCGCGGGCGAGGCGGACGCCGAGCTGATCGAGTCGCGGACCGGCTCGATCAGCACGAACCAGGCCGTCGCGCTGCCCCCGAGCAGCACCACCGGCACGCCGATGGCCAGGGCCAGGACGAGGGCCAGGCGGCGGCGCGGCCGGGTGGGCGGGGTCGGCGGCCCGTACCCGTACGGCGGGCCGGCGAGGTGGTCGGGGCCGGCCGTGTACTGGTGGCCGGGCCCGTACGGGTCGTGCGGCGGCGGCGCGAACGACGCGGCCTCCTGCTGGCGGTGCGGATCCGATGGGTATCCCATGGCGCGGCTCCACTGGAGGGAGAAGGACCGTCCAAGGATGCGCCCGGCCGCCCGCCCCGGATGGGCGTAATGCCTGTTCGGTCTGGTATTGAACCCTTCAGCCGCCCCGGGCGGCCCAGTCGTGCAGCTCGTCCGTGGTGCCGGACGCGTCGAGGTTGAGCGCCGCCTCGATCAGCGCCAGGTGCGTGAACGCCTGCGGATAGTTCCCCAGCATGCTCCCGTCGTCCGGAGCCATCTCCTCGGCGAAGAGGCCGAGAGGCTCGGCCCGCGCGCACAACGTCTCGAACCGGTCGCGGGCCTCCGCCGTCCGCCCGGCCAGCACCAGCGCCGACACCATCTCGAACGAGCACAGCAGGAACGCCCCCTCCGGCCCGTCCACCCCGTCGGCCGTGCCCTCGGGGTCGTAGCGGTGCAGCAGCGCCCCGCCCTCGCCCAGCCGCGACTGCACGTGGTCGAGCGTGCCCAGCACCCGCGGGTCCCGCCCGTCGAGGAACCCGACCAGCGGCACCCGCAGCAGCGACGCGTCCGCGGCCGTCGAGCCGTACGACTGCACGAAGGCGTCGGCGTCCTGCGAGTAGCCGTGCGCCAGCAGGTCCTCGCGCACCGCGTCGCGCTCGGCCCGCCACTCGTCGAGCGGCAGCCCGTCCTCGCCGGTCAGCTCCGCCAGCCGCACCGCCCGGTCGAAGCACACCCAGGCGTACAGCTTGGAGTACGTCCACGCGCGCGGCCCCCCGCGCACCTCCCAGTTCCCGGCGTCGGGCTCGCGCCACTGCTTGCGCGCCAGCCGGACGAGCCGCCAGAGCCGGGACGTGTCGTGCCCGGTCAGCTCGCCGGTGACCTCGTGGTAGGCCAGCGCCGCGTCCATGATGTGCCCGTAGGTGTCGAGCTGGTGCTGGCCGGAGGCGTGGTTGCCGACCCGTACGGGGCGGGAGCCCGCGTACCCCTCCAGGTGGCCGAGCACGCGTTCCCCGGCGACCGGGCGGCCGTCGATGGCGGCCATGGGCGGCACCCGTTCCGCGTCGCCGCCGCACTGCCGCAGCAGGCACTCCAGGTAGGCGCCCGCCTCCTCCCGGTGGCCCAGCCGCAGCAGCGCCAGCACGGTCAGCGCGGCGTCGCGGTGCCACACGTAGCGGTAGTCCCAGTTGCGCGGCCCGCCCGGCCACTCCGGCAGGGACGTCGTGGGCGCCGCGAGCAGCCCGCCGCCCTCGTCGTACAGCAGGCCGCGCAGCACGATCGCGCTGTGCCGCACCTCCTTGGCCCCGATCCCCGCGTACCCGGAACGGGCCGACCAGGCCCGCCAGGACCGCACCGTGTCCTCCAGCAGCCGCCCGGGATGGCCGCTGGGCGCGGCACCTGTGTAGTCGAGCGTGAGCGCCAGCGACTCGCCCTCCCGCAGGACGGTGCGGGACTCGGGCTCCGGCGCCCCGGCCAGGATCAGCCCCGAGTCCTCCTCCAGCACCCCGCCGCGGCCGGTCCAGCGGGCCTCGCGCGCCCCGTAGTCCGGTCTGGCCAGCACCCGCGACCTGACGACCGCGCGCCCGCGCTCGCACCTGGCCCACCGCACCAGCAGGCGTACGGGACTCATGCCGCCGCCCTCGCCGGCCGGTGACCCGGCCGGTGACCCGGCCGGTGACCCGGCCGGCGACATGGCCAGGAAGTCGTGCACGACGACCGAGCCCTGCGCGCCCTCCCAGCGCGTGCGCAGCACGAGCGTCTCGTCGAGGTAGCCGCGCTCGGCCACGGACGCCTGCTCGACGTGCAGCTCCCACGCCCCGCCGCGCCGCCGGTCGAGGATCCTGGCGAACACGCTCGGGCCGTCGAAGCGCGGGGCGCACATCCACTCCACCGCGCCGTCGGGAGCGACCAGCGCCGCCGTGTGGCAGTCGGACAGGAACGCGTACGAACCGATCGGCGGGTAGCCGCTCACTATCACTCGAACGGGCTGCCCGGCCCCTGACCTGCTTAAACAGCCTCGCCGGACGATGGCGCGCCGCCCCGGCGGCGGCGCGCCCCCGGGGGACGGCGGCGCGCCCTGCGCTGGACGGCGGCGCGCCCGCATCGGGTGGCGGGCGCGCGCCGCGCTAGGAGGTGGTGGCGCGCCGGTCCAGGAGCAGCGCGCCCCGCCCGGCCAGCAGCGAGCGGCACCACTCGCGCAGGTCCGCCGGCTTGGGCCCGCCCAGCTCGCCCGAGTCCAGCAGTTCCGCCCAGTCGAGCAGGGACTCGGCGAGCATGAGCGGCACCCCGCGCCGCTCGTGCACCTCGGCCGCGGCCTCGAAGTGCTCGGCCGCCCGAGCCTGATCGCCCATCGCCACGCACAGGTGGGCCAGGTAGTGGTGCCCGCAGTGGTGGGCCACCGCGCCGTGCCCGAACGTCTCCCCGCCGGAGGCCAGCGAGTCGTACAGCCGCCCGGCCAGCTCGGCCCGCCCCAGCCGGGCGGCGGCCACGGCCAGGTTGTCGAGCGCGGACCGGTGCGCCATGTTGCGCGGCGGCGCGGCGCCGCCGTACTCCAGGATGCGGTCGAGCAGCGGCGCCGCCTCCTCGTCGCCGAGCTCGCACAGGTAGCGCAGCACCGCGTGCACCGGGTCCACGCGCGGGCGCTGCGCGGCGCGGCGCAGCCGGTCGCGCAGCTCCCACAGCCGCCCCTGCAGCCGCCTGATCTCGCGGATCTGCTCGGAGTAGATCGCCATGGCCTCCAGGCGGCGGCCGATCTCTGAGCCGAGCCGCAGCGCCGACTCCGCCTCCGCCTCGGCCTGCACCAGGTCGCCCTGCATGAGCGTCAGGCCGGCCTTGGAGTAGCCGATCAGCCAGGTGAGGTGCGGCTGCCCGAGCCGGCGTGCCAGCTCGTCGGCCTGCCCGAGCAGCATGGCCACCCTGGTGGTGTCGCCGCCGTCGAGCACCGGGGGAGTGCGCTGCATGTACGCGTGGAACAGCGCCAGGTCGTCACCCGTCCTGCGGGCCGCCTCCAGCATCTCGTCACCGTCGCGGTGCCGCTGGTGCAGCGGGTCGGCCGGGATGATGGTCAGGCTGCGCATGCCGAGCACGCTCGCCAGCGTGCGCGGGTCGCCGGACTTGCGGGCCAGCGCCACCGCCTCGTCGCTGAGCGCGAAGCGGCGCTCGCCGTCGGGCGCCCAGATGAGCTCGGAGGCGAGCTGGGCGGCCAGCAGCGCCCTGGTGCTGACGTCGGTGGAGTCGACCACCTTGCGGGCCTCGGTCAGCAGCGCGATGCGCTCCCGGTCGGGCGCGGCCGAGATGGCCGAGCCCCGGTCGCCGCCGAGCGCCGCGGTGACGAGCAGGTCGTGCCGCTCGCACTCCCTGGCCAGGTCGGCGGCGTCCAGCAGGGTGCGCCTGGCCTCGGGATGCCCGGCCAGCCACATCGCCCTGGCGCACTCGACCAGCAGCTCGGCGCGCCGCTCCAGCGTGGTGCCGGGGAAGTCCTGCAGCAGGTCGAGCACCCGCTGGTACCAGGTGACGGCCTCGCGGTGCGCCAGCCCGGCCAGCGCGTGCTGGGCGGCCTGGACGGCCGCGTCCGCCGCCGCGCTCACCCGGGCCGGGTCGCGGCCCTGCTGGGCGGCGGCCACCAGGTGGGCGGCCACCACGTACGGGCGTGCCCGCATCGCGGCCGGGTCCGTCTCGCACAACGCGTCGGCCACCCGCCCGTGCAGCAGCGCGGCCCGCGGCGGCGAGAGCGTGGCGTAGAGCGCGTCCCTGGTCAGCTCGTGGGAGAACTGGCAGGACCCGTTGTCGAGCATGGTCACCAGGCCGGTGCCCATGGCCTCCTCCACCGCGGCCACGAACCTGGCCTCGTCGAGCCCGAGCCCGCGGCGCAGCTCCGCCGAGGTCATGCGCTCGCCGACGGCCAGCAGGCTGACCAGGTCCCTGGCGTCGGGGTGGAGCTGCGACAGGCGGGCCGTCACCATGCGGGTGACCGAGTCGGGCACGGCCAGCGCGTCGAGGTCCTTGCCCGCCCCCAGCTCCCTGATCACCTCGCTGACCAGGAACGCGTTGCCGCCCGTGATCCGGTGCAGCCGCTCGGGGTCGCTGCTCGCCCGCGCCTGCGTCAGCGCGGTGGAGACCTCGTCGAGCCCGAACGACGGCACCTGCACGACGCGGGCGCCCGCGGTGAGCTTGTGCAGCTCGGGCAGCGTCTGCGGCGGCGCCGACTCGACCGGGACGGGCCGCGACATGGCGAGCACGAGCAGCGGCAGCGCGTCGGCGTCCCACATGAGGGCGCTGAGCATCTGCAGCGACTCCAGCGTGGCCCACTGCAGGTCGTCGATGATCAGCAGCACCGGCCGTACGGTGGCCAGCCGCTCGATCAGCGTGCGGGCGGCGGCCATCAGATGGTAGCGCTCGGACACGGGCTCGGTGGCGGGCGGCACCTCCAGCGACAGCGGCGGCGCGGCCAGCGACGGCGCCAGCCGGACGAGCTGCCCGCACTGCTGGTCCACCCCGGCCCGCAGCAGCAGCGCGGGCGAGGTGCGGGCCAGCCGCTCCACGGCCCCGGCGATCGGCTCGTACGCCTTGCGCGCCGGATCCGTGCACCGCCCCGCCAGCACCGTGAACTGCCGCTTGAGCGCCCGCCTGGCCACCTCGGAGGCCAGCCGCGTCTTGCCGACCCCCGGGTCGCCCTCCAGGATCACCAGCCCGCTGCCGAACTCGGCCGCCGCCAGCTCCCCGTCCAGCACCCGCAGCTCCTCCTCGCGGCCGACGAAGGGCAGCGTCCCCGCGTCGTCCAGCCACGGCGCCAGCCCGCCGCCGAGGTGGTGGTCGGCGCTCTGCCAGTGCAGCTCGTAGGTGTGCAGCGGCTCGCGCAGCCCCTTGCCCGGCAGCCGCCCGAGATCCTTGAACTCGTGCCTGCTGCGCCCCTGCGCCAGCCGCCTGACCAGGTCGGTGCAGAGCACCTGCCCGCCTTCGGCCACCGCGACCAGCCGGGCGGCCTCCACCGTGGGCAGCCCGCTCACGTCGTCGTGCCCCCAGCACACGTCGCCGGCGGCGAGCGCGGCCCTGATGGAGATCTTCTCCAGGGCGCGCTCGTTCTCGTCGGCCACCGCCTGCTGCACCGCGATGATCGCGTCGAGCCCGGCCGTCGCGGAGTCGAACACGGCCATCAGCCCGTCGCCCAGGCTCTTGGTGAAGGTGGATCCGCTGGCCGTCACGACCGAGCGGAGGAGCTCGTAGAGGCGGCGGAAGACCACGTTGGCCCGCTCCTCGCCGAGCCTGATCCGCAGCGCGGTGGAGCTGACCACGTCGGTGAACAGGATGGTCGCCGTGGTGAGCGTGCCCGGCTCACGTCTGGGCTCATACGGACCAGTCACTAGCGCGGGCCTTTCCGCCCCTGCGCGGGCGCTCGTAGCGTCGTGCGGACGGTGCGGCGGAGCGCGCGCGTGCGGACCGCGGGGGCCGACTGCTTGATCCGCCAGGCGCGGGCCAGCTCGTCGGGGATCCTGAACGCCGCCTGCCCGTCGGAGTGGCGGTCGATCAGGGCGATCACGATGTGCCGCCCGGCCTTCCGTACCAGCCAGCGAACCACACCGCCCGCGGGCCCTGCCAGCCATTTCTGCCGGTGGGCGGAGCGTGCCGCGGCGAACAGCGCCGTGCACCACCAGGCGGCGGCGGGCACGCCGAGCAGCTCGGGCACCCGGTGGACGCCGTGCTCGGCGTCCTGGAAGATCCAGTGCACCAGGCTGCGCGGCATCTTGCGCCAGCCCAGCGGCATGAACGTCTCCATCTCCGTCAGCAGCATGGCCATCAGGCGGCGCCCCTCGTCGCTGGGCTCCAGCAGGCGGCCCAGGCGCGCGCTGACCGGCTGGACGTCGGCGAGCGTGAGGGGGCCGTCGCGGCAGACCTCGATGCCCATGAGGTGGCCGAAGACGCTCCAGGTGTAGAGGTTGGCGGCGCGCTCGTCGTCGCTGAGCACCACGCCCATGGTCTCCATCGCCTCCCACGTGACGACGGAGAAGTCGAAGAGCGTGGCCAGCAGCAGCTCCTGGTTGACCGGCGGGCCGTACTGCTCGGTGTCCCAGTGGTCGGCGTACTTCTCCTCGACCAGGGCCCGCACGAACGAGTGCAGGATCCGCAGCCCGATCGCCGTCGTGTGCCCGGGGCGGCCCGGCTGCAGGCTGTCGGTGGCCTTCAGGCCCATCACGTCCACCAGCATCTGGCCGGTCTCCGCCACCCGGCGGGTGAGGCTGTGCGTGGCCAGGTTGGAGACGCCGGCCAGCACCTTGGCGCTGGACACCTCCACGTACGCCATCGGCAGGCACGCGAAGAACAGCGCCGCGGACTGGTACAGCCCGTAGTCGGCGAACACGGCCTGCCCCCGGGCCAGCAGCTCCCGGTCGTCCCCCCACTCGGGCAGGTCCCTGGTGAAATCGAGGGCGTCGAAGATCTCCGAGGCCGGTGGCTCGCCCGAGGGGGCCCTGGCCTCCCGCTTGGCCGCCCCCAGCTCCGCGACCACGGCCTTGACCAGCTCCAGCGCGCCCGTCCCCGCGGGCTGCGCCTGGAGGTACTCGGCCACCACCTTGTCGACGTCAGGATCGGCCTGCTGCCTGAGCTGCCGGAACCTCTCCTCCGGCCAGCGCTCGTCATGGACGTTCATCTACCCCGTACTCTCCAGTTCGTTCAGAGGCCGCCCCGTTTCCGCAGGGCGGCGACATCCAGCAGCGTGATCGTCCGCCCTTGGACGGAGATGAGGTTCCTCGACACCAGCGACTGCAACGCCCGGTTGACCGCGGGCCGCGACGCGCCGATCAGCGCGGCGAGGTCGGACTGGGTCAGCCCGGGCAGGTCCACCACGTCGTCGGACCGGCCGTGCTTGTCGGCCAGTTGCAGCAGCAGCTTGGCCAGGCGACCCCCGAGATCGAGGAAGGCCAGGTCGGCGGCCTGGCCGGTGAGCCTGCGCACCATGCGGCCGAGCAGGCGCAGGAACTCGTCGGCCAGCCCCGGGTGCTCCCGCATCAGCTCCAGCAGCCGCGCCCTGGGCAGCGCGAACACCCAGGACGGCCGCGCGGTCACGATGGAGGCGGAGCGCGGCGAGCCGTCCAGCAGCGCCATCTCGCCGAACGTGTCGCCCCTCCTCAGCATGTTCAGCACGATCTCGTCGCCGTGCTCGGTGGTGAAGACCACCTTCACCAGCCCGTCGAGCAGCACGTACAGCGACTCTCCCGGGTCCCCCTGATGGAAGATGATCTGCCCCGACCGGTAGCGGCGCGCCACCCCCGCGCGCGCCGTGCTCCTGATGCCGCTCTCCCCGAGCACCTGGAACAACGGGATCTCCGCCAGCACGGCTGCGACCGGCTCGACCTCGTACGGGAGCCCGCTGCGCGCGTTCATGCAAGAACTCTAGGCCGACTTCCGCGAGCGGACAGCAGGCGGCGGGCGATCTCCCGAATGTGACGAGGGCCACACCCGGACTGTTCCCTTCGGAACAGTCATTTCGGATCATCCGTCGCACGGTGAGGTAGCCGGCCGGAATTGGCCCCCCGAGAAACCGGACCGGCGGGGAGAACGACATGCAAGCGCAGACCATGGAACGGCTCGGCACCCGCCCCGACACCCGTCCCGACACCGCCGAGCTGGTGTCCGCCGCCCGCGAGGGCGACGCCTGGGCGTGGGAGCAGCTCGTCGAGGAGTTCAGCCCGATGCTGAAGGCCCGCATCCGCCGCTTCAGGCTCAGCCACGAGGACGCCCAGGACGTGCTCCAGACGACCTGGATGCTCGCCTGGCAGAACCTGGGCAGCGTCGAGGACGGCCACCGCATGCCGGGCTGGCTGGCCACGATCGCCTTCCGCGAGTGCCTCAAGCTCACCAAGCGCACGAAGGAGATCTGCACGCCCGACCTCGACTCGCTGGGCAGCACGGACGACGTGGACAGGGAACTGGCCAGGATCTGGCTGGCCGGCACGCTCGAAGAGCTGGTCGAGGAGCTGCCGGCAGCGCAGCGGGTCCTGTTCAGAGCGCTCACGGAAACCTCCGAGCCCCACTACGTGGACGTCGCGCGCAGGCTGGGCAGGCCGGTCGGGAGCATCGGGCCCACCCGAGCCCGCACCTTCGCGAGGCTCCGCGGGCTGCTTCAGGCCCGCGAGATCACTCGCGACTTCCTGGACTGAGGGCTACTCAACGGTCAAGCGGGATCGCCTCCAGGAACGGCTCGAAGTCGAAGTGCGCCATCTCGTACGCGTCCGGATCGGTCTCCGTCGGAAAGGCGTAGAACTTCCTGCCGCGTAGCGCGGGCATGCCGCTGACGGCCTCGGGGACGAGCCCCCGCGCCATCTCCTCGGCCAGCCCGTCGGCGATCCTCTGGTCGAACGGCACCCGGTAGAGCGCGTCCACGCGCTGGTAGACGCGGAAGTAGCTGACGATGAAGCGCATGCGGTCGGGGTAGGACACCCAGTCGGTCACCCCGGCCGTGGACGCCTCCTGGTCCTCGGTGATGAACTCCTCGGCGAGCTTGCGCACCTTCTCGTTCTGGATCGGCGCCCACGCCTCGGCCAGGTCCACGCCCGCGGGAGCCGTCAGCGGCTTGCCGACCTTGACGTCGCTGAGCGGCGTCGCGACGGCGAACAGGTGGCGGGTGTAGAGCGAGGACCACAGGTCCTCCAGCTTGCGGGTCAGCCAGGGCTGGTCGGCGTGGCTCGCCGCGTACAGCTTGAACCTGGCGAACGGCTTGCGCGTGACCAGGGAGCGCAGCGACCGCCACGACACCCGGGTCAGCCAGCGGACCGGCCGGTAGAGCACCAGCTCCAGCGCCGCCTGCGCGCGGGCCTGCTCGTAGGCCGACAGCGCGATGTTGGCGCCCAGCATCAGCTCCGCCCGCGCCGCCCTGTCCTCGGTCTTGGCCGCCTCCACCATGAGCTGCGCGGCGTCCTTGAGGTAGCGCGGGTCGGCCGGGGACAGCAGGTCCGTCAGGAACTCCGGCGGTGTCGGCGTCAGGTCCGACTCGGGGCTGACCTTCAGGAAGCGGTCGGGCTCGTCGTTCCACAGGTTGACCGCGAGGCTGGCCGTCTCCAGGAAGATGGCGCGGTTGGCCAGCGCGAGGCCGAGCTGGTAGCTGGGCCCGAGCAGGGTGAGCAGCGCGGCTCTGAACAGCCGTTTGAAGCGCTGCGGCACGCGCAGGCGGCGGCCGAAGTCCTCGATGAACGGCGACTTCGGGCCGAGGTCGAGGCTCTCGCCGACCGCCTTGGAGGTCCAGGTGGCGTAGCAGTACCAGTTGTTGGCCTCCCGGCCCAGGCGCACCGCGAGGTCCCCGGCCACGCGGTGGTAGCTGTAGGCGATGACCATGGCTTCGAGTGCCGCGCTCCGGTCCTTGTAGGCCGCGATGCGCAGCACGTCATCCGCGGTCATCGGAGTGTCGGACATGGAGTCTCCCGTTTGCTGGTCCCGTCGCCTGGCGGAGGGCTCACGGAGATTAGAGCGCCCCCGTCGGCGTCAGATACAGTCCGGCGGCCTGTGTCTCCCCAGTGGCCGCGGGCCAGAGCTTAGGAGGCACCGCTTGCGGGGTGCTTGCAGTACGATCATCGGCCTCCCCCGGCGGGCCGGGGGAGGGGGCCTCACTCCTTGACCGTCAGCCTGCTGATCACCACGAATCCGCCGAGCGCCCCCGCGGTGCCCGCGGCCGTCGTCGTGGTGAGGTTGACCACCAGGTCATAGATTCCGGGGGCGAGCTGGCCGCGCATGGGGATCGAGGCGGTATATCGGCCCGAGCCAGGGGTGAAGGTCAGCTCCACCGGTGGTGACGGATGCCTGGTCTCGCCACCGCCGGTCAGGTCGGCGATGATCTCCAACTGCCAGCGCCCCGCCAGCCAGTCGACGAGTTCGCCGGTGACCTCCCAGCTCACGTCCACCGTCCAACCCTCGTCCCGGTGCACCACGTGGGTGGGCTGGGCACCGGGATCGACAACCTGGCCGTGAAGGACACCGGCCAGTTGCTCGGCCGGCACCTTCATCACCTGGAACTCTCCTGATGCCATGGCGATCTCCTCTCCGCGGGCGGGTCCCCGTGCGAAGGAGCAGAGCGACGACACCGGCGGCGAAATACCGTGCCTTTTTGTCGATGCGTTTCCTGTTTTCGTCTAGACAAGTCGGCCGTTGATCCGGACGAGGTCGCCGGGCCCGGAGGCGCCGGTGCGCACCCCGTTGAGGCGCACGCCGGCCTCCACTGCGCAGTCGAGGTAGGCGTTGAGCCCTCTGATCACGAGGTCGCCGACCTGCCCGCCGGCCAGGCGCAGCACCGCGCCGCCGCCCTGCGCGGCGACCACCTCGACGGTCCCGTACGGGGTTCGCAGCCCGATCGGCCCCTCGTTGCCCGACTGGACGAGCACGACGAGGTAGTGCACATCCCGGGTCGGATGGCTGCGCAGGTACGCGTCGGCGTCGCCGTACAGGACGAGGCTCTCGCCTGCGGCGGGCGGGGGAGCGGACGGCGTGATCAGCTCGCAGGGGGCCATCCGCTCGTCCAGCGCGGGCACCGGGCCGTCCACCAGCACCCGCCCGCCCGCCCGCGCGTACGCGGCCAGCAGCTCCTGCACGCGCCGGTGCATGAACGGCCCGCCGGGCACCGTGACCGACCGGTAGGCGGCCAGCTCCCGAGCCGTCACGCTCTCCAGCTCGACCAGCCCGTAGTCCAGCCCTCCGGCCCGCATGCGCTCGTGGAAGGCCCGCAGCGCCCGCCCGCACCCGGGCCCCTCGGAGCCCTTGGACAGGGCGGCGATCCCGGCGTACGGGAGGTACAGGCCGAACGCGTCCCGGCGGACCGGCTCGCACTCCAGGAACTCCGCACCGTGCACGGCGAAGAAGCCCGCCAGCGCCCGCACCACCGGCGCCTTCCCCGTCGCCCTGCCGCCCGCGTCGATGGGCGGGCAGTCCGGGTACGGCCCCGCGTGGGCGGCGTCCAGCTCCGGCGGCCAGCCCGACGTGGCCACCCCGGTGTAGACGTTGAACCCGGTGGCGCCCGCCGCCAGCGCCAGCAGCGACTGGTGGAAGCTGGTCGCCCCGTCGATGTAGGCGGGGTCGTAGAGCTCGGAGAAGCTCCAGTTCTCCTCCAGGTTCGGCCCGGGCGCGCGCTTGGCGGCGATGACGTAGCGGGCGTGCGCGTCGCGGTCGGCCGACACGACGCCCATCCAGTTGGTGAACCCGTAGGAGATCTCGCCCCACAGCTCCGGCCTGACCCTGGCCAGCCAGTCGTCCAGCTCGGGCACGGTCGGCGGGTTGAGGTTGACCAGGACCGGCAGGCCGGAGCCGGCGGCCTGCGTCCAGACGCGGTACACCTCGGCCAGGTACTCCGCGTGGCAGCGCCCCCAGTCGGCCTTGGCGAGCGGGCCGGAGGCGGGAGCCGGGGGCTCGATGTCCGCCCAGCCGCCGTGGCGGGTGCCGTGCGCCGCGTTGTACGCCTGCGGCGTCCCGTACCAGGCCCGCAGGCGGTCGCGGTAGAACGCCACCCCCGAGGGGCTGTAGTCGTAGGCCGTCAGCGGCAGCGCGCCGCTGGTGTAGACGCCCTCGTTGGCGATCTGCAGCGCGATCACCGCCTCGGCCCCGTCCAGCACCTCCTTGCCCACGGCCGACAGCCACTCGGTGGCCCTGGCCAGGAACGCGGGAGCCAGCGGCGCCGGCAGCGGCCTGCCCTCGGGGGCGGCGGCGTCCGCCCAGCGCGAGGGTGCGCCTGACGCGTCCAGCAGCGCCTCGAACGCGGGATCCGCGTCGGGGCACACCCAGTCGGGCAGCCCGCCGTAGTTGACCTCGGCGTGGATGAACGGGCCCGGCTTGGCGATCACCCGCAGGCCCAGCTCGTGGCAGAGCGCCAGGAAGCCGATGACGTCCCTGGCCGGATGGGTCAGGCCGGTGAAGTCGGGCGCCGTGCCCGCCTCCGGCTGGTGGTGCCGCCAGGGCAGGTAGCAGGTGATCACCTCGATCCCGAGCCCGTCCCGTACGGCACGCAGGCGGTCCGCCCACACGGCCGGATCGTCGCGGTAGTACGGATAGTCGGCGGTGACGAGCACCCGCGGCACGCCGTCGACGACGGCGACCCCGTCGCGGACCTCGATGACCACAGTCGCTTCTCCTAACCTTTGAGACCGGTGAAGGCGATGCCCTGGAGGATGCGGCGCTGGAAGACCAGCAGCACCGCGATCACGGGCAGGACGGCGAGCGTGGCGCCCGCCATGATGTAGTACGCGCGCCCGCCGTCAGGGCTGGCGACGAGCTGCTGCAGGGCCAGCGGCAGCGTGTAGAGCTCGGGGTCGTTGGTGACCAGCAGCGGCCACACCAGGTCGTTCCAGTGGAACAGGAAGCTGGTGATGGTCACGACCGCCAGCACGGGCTTCGACAGCGGCAGCACGATCCGCCAGAAGATCTGCATCCGGCCGGCGCCGTCGATCAGCGCGGCCTCCTCCAGCTCGCCGGGCAGCGACAGGAAGAACTGCCGCAGCAGGAAGATGTCGAGCACGGAGGCGATGTTCGGCACGATCAGCCCCCACCCGGAGTCGAACATGCCCAGCGACTGGGTGACGTGGATGCGCGGCACCAGCAGCGTGATCGCGGGCACCATCATGCCGGCCAGCATGATCATGAACAGCTTGTCGCGGCCGGGGAACGGGATCCGCGCGAACGCGTACGCGGCCAGCGCGTCGATGAGCAGCTTGGCCGGCACCAGGATCGCGCACACCCAGACGCTGTTGACGAAGGCGTTCCCGAGCCCGCCGACGTCGAGCACGTAGGCGTAGTTGTCGAGCGTGGCCGCCCACTCGCCGGTCTTCTTGTCCAGCGGCAGCAGGCTGGGCGTCTTGGTGTAGATGTCCGGCCCGTGCTTGAACGAGGTGGCCACCATCCACAGGAACGGCACCACCGACACGGCGGCCAGCAGCACCAGCGCGACGTAGATCGAGGCTCTTCTCACGCGGCCTCCTGCTTGACGAACCGGAACTGCAGCGCCGTGACGATCATGATGAAGACCAGCAGGATGAACGACATCGCGCAGGCCGCGCCCATCGCGTCGTAGCGGAAGGCGAACAGGTACAGGTGCAGCACGTACGTCAGCCCCGACTGCTCGGGCCCGCCGGTGACGCTGCGGCCGTTCCCCGAGAAGATCACGTACACCAGGCCGAACACCTGCAGCGCCGCGATGACGCCCGTCACGAGCAGGTAGAACGTGGTCGGCCGCAACATCGGGAACGTCACCCGCCAGAACCGCTGCCACGGCCCGGCCCCGTCGATGATCGCCGCCTCCTGGATCGAGCCGGGGATGCCCTTGAGCCCCGCCAGGTAGATGATCATCGAGATGCCGCACTGCCAGGCCGCGATGAAGGCCAGCGCCGGGATGACCAGCTCGGGGGTGTTGAGCCAGTTCTGCCCGGGGATGCCGACCAGGCCGAGCAGCGTGTTGATCAGGCCGTACTGCGGGTCGTAGAGCCAGCGCCAGATCGCGCCCACCGCCGCCTCCGCCGTGACGACCGGCAGGAACAGCAGCAGCCTGAACAGGTTCGCGCCGCGCCTGATCGCGTTCAGCAGCAGCGCCTGCGCCAGCGCGGCGACCAGGGTCAGCGGCACGGCGATGAGCGTGTACTGCAGGGTGACGCTCACCGACTTCCAGAAGTGCGGGTACTTGACGTCGTCGAACAGCAGGTCGGCGTAGTTGGCCAGGCCGACCCAGCTCGCCTCGGTACGCAGGTTCCAGTCGGTGAAGCTGTAGTAGAGCGCGGACAGGGCCGGGTACAGCAGGAAGATCAGGAAGTAGGCGAGCGCGGGGGCGATCAGCAGCCAGCCGATCAGGTGGTCGCGGCGCCGGGCGCCCGGGCGGCGTCTGGCGCGCCTCCCGGGTCCCGTCGTCACCCGTTCGAGTACGGGAGCGGCCACGTCAGCCGTTCCAGCCGAGCAGGGAGCGGGTCTTGCTCGCCGCGTCGGTCAGCGCCTGCTGCGCCGTGGCCTTGCCGGTCAGCGCCGACTCGATGGCCGGGGCGATGATCTCGTCGTTGACCTGGATCCACTGCGGCACCGCCGGGCGCGCGTGCGCGACCTTGAGCTGCTCCAGGAAGGCCGCCTGCTCGGGCCCGCCCGCCGGCACCTGCGCCTTCAGGTGCACGGGGAACCCGCCGAACGCGTCCGCGACCGCGCCGTTGTTCTGCGCGTTGGCCAGGAACGCCAGCCACTTCCAGGCCAGGTCCGGGTTCTTGCTGGTGGAGAAGACCACGGAGTCCTCGCCGCCGATGTTGCCCGCCGGCTCGCTCTTGTACGGCAGCGGCGCCACGCCGAAGTCCAGGTCGGGGAACTGCTCCTTGATCGTCGGCACGTCCCACGGGCCGGAGATCGTCATGGCCGCCAGGCCGTTCTCGAACGGCTTGTCCGAGTCGGTGATCTTGCGCGGCGACGACTTCTGCAGGTCCACCCAGAGCTGCAGCGCCTCCACGGCCGGCGGCTGGTCGAACAGCACCTTCTTGCCGGCGTCGTCCACCATCTCGCCGCCCGCGCCGTGCACGATCCCGGGGAACATCCAGGCGCCGTAGCCGTCGCCCTTGGGCACGTTCATGCCCGCCACGTTCGCGTCGGCGGCGTGCACCTGGGCGGCGACCTGCTTCAGCTCGTCCCAGGTCTTCGGCGGGGTGGGCACCAGCTTCCTGTTGTAGAAGAGGGCGACCGTGGTCTGGTCCTGGGGCAGGCCGTAGAGCTTGCCGTTGGCTCGGTTGGTGTCGAGCGCGCCCTTGTAGTAGTCGGCCTCGGTGATGAGCCCGGCGGGCACCTCCTTGATCGTGCCGTCGAGGGCGTACTTGGAGACCAGCGGCTGGTCGAGTATGCCCGCGTCGGGGGCGCTCTTGCTGGCCACGGCGCTGCCCAGCTTGGTGTTGTAGTCGTCCTTGGGGATCTTGACGAGCTTGACCGTGACACCGGGGTTGGCCTTCTCGAAGTCCTTGCGTACCTGCTCCATGACCTGGCCCGCCTGCGGGGTCCGGTCCTGGTACATCCAGAACGTCAGCTCCTTGCCGTCGCTCTGGCCGCCGCCGCCACTGCCGCAGGCGGCCAGCCCGCACACGAGAGCCGCCACGACGGCGCCTCGCACAAGTCCTCGGCTCATTGCCATCTCCTCATCGGGGGGATGGCCAGACCATAATCTAAGCTCCGAAGAAAGTCAGGAAACGCTTTGGTAACACCGGCTACGCGTGTACTTCGGGCCGTGAACTAACATGGCGGCGGACTTCTGATAGGGACGGGGACGAGAATGGGCACGTCAGGGCGCAAGACCGTACGGGACCTTCGCCGGGGGAACCGGGCGATGCTGCTGCGCGCGCTCTACTTCGGCGGCCCCGCCAGCCGCAACGAGCTGTCCGCCGAGACCGGCCTCAGCGCCGCCACGGTCAGCACGATGACCGGCGACCTGCTGGCCGACAACGTCATCGTCGAGGCCGGGCAGGTCGACTCCGACGGCGGCAGGCCCCGCGTGCTGCTCAAGGTCAACCCCGCCTACGGCTACGCCGTCGGCGTGGACGTGGGGGAGACCCAGGTCAAGGTCGAGCTGTTCGACCTGGAGATGAACGTGCGGGCCAGGGCGCACTACGCGGTCCGCTCGGCCAAGCACGACCCCGAGCTGGTCGCCCGCCACATCCTGACCGGCGTGGACGCGGTCATCGCCGAGGGCGAGGTGCCGCCGGGGCAGGTGCTCGGCGTGGGCGTCGGCGTGCCCGGCATCGTCGAGCCGGGCCCCGACGGGCTGGTGCGGGCCAAGACGTTCGGCTGGGAGGCGGTGCCGCTCGGCGCGCTGCTGCGGGCCGGCACCGCGCTGCCGCTGGTCCTGGACAACGGGGCCAAGACCATGGGGCAGGCCGAGCTCTGGTTCGGGTCGGGCAGGGGAACCCGCGACGCGATCATCATGCTCGTGGGCTCCGGCGTCGGCGGCACGATCGTGACCGGCGGGCGCATCTACCGCGGGGCGGGCATGGCCGCGGGCGAGGTCGGGCACCTGAAGGTGGTCGCGGGCGGGCGGGCGTGCCGGTGCGGGGCGCGCGGCTGCCTGGAGGCGTACCTGGGGGCCGAGGCCATGCTGGAGCGCGCCGGCGTCGAGGCGGACTCCGCCGATGAGGAGGCGGCGCTGGCGAGGCTGCTGGAGGAGGGCTCGCCGGTGATCGGGGAGACCGTGGAGCTGCTGGGGGCGGGGCTGTCGTCGCTGGTGCACCTGTTCAACCCCGAGCGCATCGTGATCGGGGGCTGGGCGGGGCTGATGCTGGGCGGGCGGCTGCTGGACGGGATCCGGGCGGCCACCGCGGCGAACACGCAGGCCCAGCCGTTCCAGCCGGAGTCGGTGGTGCTCGGGCGGCTCGGGCCCGACGCGGTGGCGCTGGGCGCGGCCACGCTGGTCATCGAGCCGTTCTTCGGGGACGCCGCGTATCCGTCGTCCGTCTCCACTATTGCGTAGAAGTTAAATCAAGCATTGACATAAGTCCGGGCCGCAGGCACGCTCTGCTCGATAGAGCGCTCTCTTCACCACCCCCCGTATGTGAGGAGTCCCGCAGTGCACCCCCGCAGAAGTCCTGCCCTGATCCTCGCCGCGCTGGCGGCCTTACTCCTGTCCTGCCTGGTCACGGCCCCGGCGCAGGCCCTGGCGTGCGGCACGGCCAACGCCGCGCTCAACCGCCCCGCCACCGCCTCCTCCACCGAGAACGCCGGCACCCCCGCCTCCGCCGCCGTGGACGGCAACGCGGGCACCCGGTGGTCCAGCACCTTCAGCGACCCCCAGTGGCTCCAGGTGGACCTGGGCTCGTCCCAGGAGATCTGCCAGGTGGTGCTCCAGTGGGAGACCGCCTACGCCACGGCGTTCCGCGTCCAGGTCTCCGGCGACGCCTCCACCTGGACCGACCTCCACTCCACCACCACCGGCACGGGCGGCACCCAGACCATGGACGTCGCCGGCACCGGCCGCTACCTGCGCGTGCACGGCACGGCCAGGGCGACCGGCTGGGGCTACTCGCTGTGGGAGCTGACCGTCCGCACCACCACCACCACGACCCCGCCGGGCGGCGGCGACCTCGGCCCCAACGTGCACGTCTTCGACCCCTCGATGCCGTCGGCGAGCATCCAGTCCACGCTCGACTCGATCTTCACCCAGATGGAGTCCAACCAGTTCGGCCTGCAACGGCACGCCCTGCTGTTCAAGCCCGGCAGCTACAACGTCAACGCCAACATCGGCTTCTACACCTCGATCATGGGCCTCGGCCGCAACCCCGACGACGTCACCATCAACGGCCAGGTCAGGGTGGACGCCGGCTGGTTCGGCGGCAACGCCACGCAGAACTTCTGGCGCTCGGCCGAGAACCTGTCCATCACCCCGACCGGCGGCACCAACCAGTGGGCGGTCTCGCAGGCCGCGCCGTTCCGCCGCATGCACGTCAGGGGCAACCTCAACCTCGCCCCCACCGGGTACGGCTGGGCCAGCGGCGGCTACATCGCCGACAGCCGGATCGACGGGACCGTGCAACCGTACTCGCAGCAGCAGTGGTTCACCCGCGACAGCACCATCGGCGGCTGGCTCAACGGCGTGTGGAACATGGTGTTCTCCGGCGTCGCGGGCGCGCCCGCGCAGTCGTTCCCCGAGCCGCCGTACACGACGCTCGCCAACAGCCCCGTGACCAGGGAGAAGCCCTACCTGTACGTGGACTCGGCCGGCGCGTACCAGGTGTTCGTGCCGTCGCTGCGGCAGAACACGCGGGGCGCGAGCTGGCCCGGCACCGGCTCCTCGATCCCGCTCACGCAGTTCTACGTGGCCAGGCCGTCCGACACCGCCGCCACCATCAACGCCGCACTCGCCTCCGGCCTGAACCTGCTCTTCACCCCCGGCATCTACCACGTCGGCCAGACCATCAACGTCACCAGGCCGAACACGGTCGTGCTCGGCCTCGGCTACGCCACGATCATCCCCGACAACGGCGTCGTGCCGATGCGCGTCGCCGACGTGGACGGCGTCAGGGTGGCCGGACTGCTCTTCGACGCGGGCAGCGTCAACTCGCCCATCCTCATGGAGGTCGGCCCGCCCGGCTCGTCGGCCTCGCACGCGACCAACCCCATCTCCATCCAGGACGTCTTCTTCCGCATCGGCGGCGCCCACGCCGGCAAGGCCACGACCAGCCTCGTCGTCAACAGCGACCACACGCTCATCGACCACATCTGGGCCTGGCGCGGCGACCACGGCGCCGGCATCGGGTGGACGGTCAACACCGCCGACACCGGCCTGATCGTCAACGGCGACGACGTCACCGCGTACGGGCTGTTCGTCGAGCACTACCAGAAGTACCAGGTCATCTGGAACGGGCAGCGCGGGCGCACCATCTTCTTCCAGAACGAGATGCCGTACGACCCGCCCAGCCAGAGTGCCTGGATGAACGGCTCCACCCGCGGCTACGCCGCCTACAAGGTCGCCGACTCGGTCACCTCGCACGAGGCGTGGGGAGTGGGGGCGTACTGCTACTTCAACGTCGACCCGAGCATCGTGGCCGAACGCGGCTTCGAGGCGCCCGTCAACCCGAACGTGCGCTTCCACTCCCTGCTCACCGTCTCGCTCGGCGGCAACGGCACGATCAACCACGTCATCAACAACACCGGAGCCCCGGCCCAGGGCACGGCCACCATCCCCGTGAAGATCGTCAACTTCCCCTGAGCCGCACGACGTCCCGGGTGAGCCGCTCCACGCCGCCCACCCCCAGCAGCTGCAGCGTACGGACGAGCTCGGCGTGGAGCAGGTCCAGCACCCGCGTCACGCCCCGCTCGCCCCCGGCCATCAGCCCGTAGAGGTAGGCGCGGCCGACGAAGCACGCCCTGGCGCCCAGCGCGACCGCGGCGGCGACGTCGGCCCCGCTGCGCACACCCCCGTCGAGGAACACCTCCGTACGGTCCCCGACCGCCTCCACCACCTCGGGCAGCAGCTCCAGCGGGGTGGCGGAGCGGTCGAGCTGCCGCCCGCCGTGGTTGGACACCACCAGCCCGTCCACCCCCACGGCGGCCAGCTCCTTCGCGTCGTCCACCCGCTGCACGCCCTTGACCAGCAGCTTCCCCCGCCACGCCGACCTGATCCACTCCAGGTCCGCGACCGTCACCGACGGGTCGAACATCAGGTTCGTCAGCCCCGCCATGTCGTCCGGCGCCCCCTCCACGGTGGCGAACGTCAGCGGCTCGCCGGTCAGGAAGTCGAACCACCACGCCGGATGCCGCGCCGCCTCCAGCACCCCGCGCCAGCGCAGGGACGGCGGGATCGTCAGCCCGTGCCGCACGTCCCGCAGCCGCGCCCCGGCCACCGGCACGTCCACCGTCACGACCAGCACGTCCATGCCCGCGTCCGAGGCCAGCTCCAGCCTCTCCAGGTTGCGGCCGCGGTCACGCACCACGTAGAGCTGGAACCAGTTCCACCCGCCGGGCGCGGCGGCGGCCACGTCGCCGGCCGTCGTGGTGCCCATCGTGGACAGCGTGTACGGGACGGCCGCCCTTTCGGCGGCCCGGGCCACCGCCCGCTCGCCCTCGCGGTGCATCATCCGCGTGAACCCGGTCGGCGCCAGCACCACCGGCATCGCGACCCGCCGCCCCAGGATCTCGACGGACGTGGGCGCCTCGGCGACGTCCCGCAGCACGTGCGGCGCGAACTCCACCCGGTCGAACGCCTCCACCGCCCTGGCCATCGACCGCTCACCCTCGGCCGCGCCGTCCACGTAGTCGAACACCATGCGCGGGGTACGCCTCCTGGCCAGCAGCCGCAGATCGGCCACGTCGGCCGCCGCCGCCACCCTGGCCGCCCGCGACCACCGCGGCCGCCCGGGCACGACCCTCCGCAGCTCCCGCCACCGGGGCAGGCGCCGTGGCTCCTTGTCCGCATTCGACCCGATGCCGAGGACCTTAACATCGTGCGGCCCGCGTACGGTGGGATCGTGATCGACGATCGCCCACCCACCCCCGGCACCCCCACCCCGACCGACCCGGCGCCCCAGCATGCCACCGCGGCGGGTGCGGCGCCCGTGCATGGTGGCGCGGCGGCGTTGGGCGCGGGGGATGCGAACGGTGGTGCGGCCGGCGCCGGCTCAAGAGATGAGCTGGTGCGGGGGTGGGCCGGGCTGGTGGGCGGGTCGCCTGCCGCGCCGGCGCTCGGGGCCGAGCTGGTGGCCCGCTGGGCGGAGCCGCACCGCCGCTACCACACCCTGGCCCACCTCGCCGCCGTCCTGACCGCCATCGGCGACCTCGCCGCCGAGGCCGCCGACCTCGACGCCGTGCGGCTCGCGGCCTGGTTCCACGACGCGGTCTACGACGGCCGCGCGGGCTGGGACGAGGAGCGCAGCGCCCAGCTCGCCCAGTCACGCCTTCCGCGCTGCGGCGTCCCGGCAGGCCGGGTGGCGGAGGTGGCCAGGCTGGTCCGCCTCACCGCCGCCCACGACACGCTCCAGCCCGGCGACCGCAACGGCGCCGTCCTGTGCGACGCCGACCTGGCCGTCCTCGCCGGCCCCGGCTACGACGACTACACCCGCGCGATCCGCCAGGAGTACGCCCACGTCCCCGACGCGCTGTTCGCGCAGGGCCGTGCGGCGGTGCTGCGCCGCCTGCTCGCCACCCCCGCCCTCTACCGCACCCCCCATGCCCGCGCCCTGTGGGAGGAACGCGCCCGGGCCAACATGACGGCGGAACTGGAGGCACTGGAAGCGGCCTGACCGCGCCGGACGCCTGACCGCGCCGGACGGGGCGCGGGCTAACCGGGCAGGCGGCGCTTGCGGCGGCGGAGCCCCGCCGCGATCAGCCGCCGCAGCAGTTCACGCGAGCTGACCGCCTCCGCACCCAGAGCCACCGCCCGCTCGTGCACACTCTCCGGAACGTCGTAATGATCCCGATCGAACGCCCGCTCAGGCACCCCCAGCCGCACCGCGAACGCGTGCAGCTCCTCCAGCGAGCTGTCACTGACGAGATGCGACCACATCAGGCCGCGCGGCCCGGGCCAGTGGGGCGGATCGATGAGAACGGTCACGACGTCAAGGGTAGAACCCTCCCACGCACCTCGAGCGCGCCCAGATCGGGCACAGCCGCATGAGCGCCCTCGCCCTCGGCGTCCACCACGACCACCATGCCGAACCCGCCCTTGCGGCCCGCCTCGATCCCGGGCAGCGCGGACACCACCACCGCGACCTTGGCCGCGGGCAGGTCCAGCCGCCGCGCCGCCTCCAGGAAGAGCGCCGGGTCGGGCGTGCCGGGCAGGTTCAGCAGCGCGGCGTCGTTGCCGTCCACCATCAGGTCGAACAGGTGCATCACCCCCGCCGAGCCGACGAGCCTGCGCCCGTGCAGGCTGGCGGAGACGGCGGCGGTACGGGCTCCGCGGTGCCGCAGCTCGTGCAGCAGCGCCACCGTGGCGGGGAAGGCGGCCACGCCGTACTTGTCCACCTGCTCCATGAACACGCGGTCCTTGGCCAGGCCGAGCCCGTGCACGGTGGGATCGCCGGGCGCGTCGTCGGGAGAGCCCTCGGGCACGCTGATGCCGCGCGCGGCCAGGAACGTACGGATGCCGTCGAGGCGCGGGCGGCCGTCCACGTGCCGCAGGTAGTCGCCGCGGATGTCGAACGGCGCCGAGCGGCCGCGCAGGAACGCGTCGAAGACGTGTTTCCAGGCGGCCGCGTGCCCCCGAGCGGTGTCAGTGACCACGCCGTCGGTGTCGAACACGACGGCGCTGATCGCGGTCAGGTCGATGACAGGCTCGTTCACACAGCGAACGTAACCGCTCTACCAGGCGACGGGTAGCTCTTTCACGCCGTAGACGATGGCGAGTTCCCTGAACGGCACCTCGCCGGCGACGTGCAGGCCGGGGAAGCGGCGCAGCAGCGCGGGGAACGCGATGCGCATCTCCATCTGCGCCAGCGGCGCGCCGATGCAGCGGTGGATGCCGTGGCCGAACGCCAGGTGCGAGCCGGCCGTCTCCCTGCCGGGCCGTACCTCGTCCATGTCGCCGCCGAGCCGGGAGTCGCGGTTGGCGCCGGTGAGCGAGCACAGCACCATCTCGCCCTTCTTGATCGGTACGCCGTGCAGCTCCAGGTCCTCGCGGGCGAAGCGCGGGAAGGCGACCTGCACGACCGTCATGTACCGCAGCAGCTCCTCGACCACGTCCACGACGTAGCCGTCCACCTCGCGCACCTTGGCGGCCTGCTCGGGGTTGCGCAGCAGCCACAGGGTGCCGAGCGCGAGCATGCTGGTGCTGGTGTCGTGCCCGCCGGTCAGCAGGCCGTCGGCCATGCTGGCGAGGGTACGGTCGTCGAGCTCGTCGCCGTGCTCGCGCAGGAGCTGGCCGAGCAGCCCGTCGCCCGGGTTCTGCCGCTCCCTGGCCACCAGGTCCGTCAGGTACGCCATCGCGTCGTTGATCGCCTGCAGCGACGCCTCGGGCCCGGCGGTGAAGTCGAAGCGGTCCTTGCTGAGCTTCACGAAGTCGGCGCGCTCGTCGTACGGGACCCCGAGCAGCTCGCACACGACCAGCGACGGGATCGGCAGGCAGAACTCCTCCACCAGGTCGACCGGCGTCCCGCCGTCCGCCGCCCTGGCCTCGATGCGGTCGAGGTACTCCTCGACCATGGCCTCGATCCGGGGCTCCAGCCTGCGCAGGCGGCGCATGGTGAACTCGGGCGTGAGGTACTTGCGCAGGCGCGTGTGCTCGGGCGGGTCACGGAAGCCGAGACCGCCCGGGTCCTCCTGGTTGGAGCCGAGCCCGATCACGCCCGCGAAGTCGTTGCTGAAGCGCTCGTGGTCGCCGAGCACCGCGCGGACGTCCTCCCAGCGGGTGACCAGGTACACGGTCTGGTCGCCCGGGATCTGCATGGGGAAGACCGGGTGTTCGTCCCTGATGCGTGCCAGCTCGCCCACGGGGTCGAACCCCTCGCGCATGAACTGGACGAGCGGGAACTCTTCTGTCTCTGACATCGATATCCGTCCTGGGTGGGATACATCGCACCATGTTGGGATAAATCCCTGCATAGATGGTCCCATCCGGAAAGGTGAATGGAGCCCTCCGAAAGGACGAATTTACATCTCACCCTCGGCGCCCTTGCGCGCGCGGGGCCGGTCACGTCCCGGCCAACGCCCTGGTCACCTCTTCCGGTGGCGGCAGCGTACGGTCGCGGGCACGTACGGGCGGCACCGGCGGCTCGGCCTCGGCCGAGAGGGCGGGCGGTGAAGGCTTGGGCTTGCGCGGCTCCCGCACGCCGCCCTTGCCTCCGGGCGGATCCTCGAACGGGGGATGGTCACGCTCGGTCCAGTGCGGTTCGCCGGGGCCGTAGCCCGGGGGCCAGGCGGGCGCGCCGCTGGAAAGAGCACGGCGTCTTCGCGATCGCTTGCTCACATTCCCTCCTCCGCGTCCCATTGTGCGCCCGGCCATGGCCCCGGACCAGCCAGGATCGAGGCTGTCACCAAGACGGCAGGGCTCCCGGCGGCGAACCGCCCGTCACGGGGAAGGAGGCACGGCCTCGCCCGCCGCCGCCGCGGTGCCGGTGGTGCTCACGGTGCTGGGGGTGCCGGCTGTGCTGGTGGCGGTCGGGGTGGACTGCTGGCGTACGAACACGGCGCCCAGCAGCGCGACGAACGCCATGATCGAGGCCGTCTGCTGATCCGTCAGCGACACCCCGAACACCAGCCCCAGCGTGATGCCCGCCTGCGTGAAGCCCAGCGCCGCCGCCTTGATGCTCTTCCCCCCGTCCAGGTTGCGCGTCGCGAACGCCGTCCACACGCCCAGCCCCGCCGCCGCGATCGAGTTGATCGCCGCGACCTGCTCGGTCGTCAGCGGCAGGAAGAGCGCCGTCACCAGTTGCAGCCCCGCGCTCAGCAGGCCCAGGACGAGCGCGGGCTCACGGCCGAAGATCTTCATGGAATCCCCTCCCGGAATCGGACCCCCTGTGACCGCAGAGGAGCCAAGCCTCGCTCTGATACGCCTCTGTCAAGTGCCCTGAACTGCTGTGAAAGCAGGGCAAAGTGGGGCGGTAGACGGCGTTTGGCGTACAAGATGGCGACATTCTGCGATGATCTCGTCGCATAGAGCCGGAGTTTGAGCCATCACGGATAGTGACTGATGCCGACATTTGAGGAAATAACAGCCTTCATCACCGAGAAGCCGCTCGCCACCGCCGTCATCGCGCTGCTGAGCCTGGTCGGCCTGGTGCTCGCGGTCCTGGTGCTCAGGATCGCCTGGCGCGTCGTGTCCTGGGTGTTCACCAGGTACGTCGCCCCGCGCCCCATCGAGGACGTGCTGACCATCGTGGCCGCCTCCATCGCCACCGGCGTCTCCGCGCAGGGCATGTGGCGCTTCTCGGGAGACGTGCTGGGCCTCGACGGGCCGCTGCGGTTACTGCTGTTCGCGTTCATCGAGGTCGCGATCATCACCTCCGCCGTACGCGCCCGCCGCAACATGCGCGAGAACTTCTCGGCCGGCATCGACGGCATCGCCGTGTGGGCCCTGACCTGCCTGACCGCCGTGCTGTCCAGCATGGACGCGCGCAGCCTGCCCGAGGCCGTCTTCCGCCTGGCCGCCCCGCTCGTGGCCGCCTGGTTGTGGGAGCGCGGCATGGCCATCGAACGCCACCGCATCCGCGGCACCGGCCGCATCAACTGGCGGCTCACCCCCGAGCGGCTGCTGGTCCGGCTCGGCCTGGCCGAGGTCAGCGACCGTACGGCCAGCGAGGTCGACGCCCACCGCAGGCTGACCAGGGTCGCGCTGGCCGCCAAGAAGGCCAAGGCACTGCGCGAGGCCGGCGCCCCCGACCGCAAGATGCGCGCCGCGCTGGCCAAGCTCGACAAGGCCATGGACCAGGCCGTCGAGCACACCGGCCTGGCCGTGGACCCGTCCCGTCAGGAGGCGCTGCTGGCCCAGATCGCCGCCCTCTACAACACCTCCGCGCTCATCGACGCCGACCCCCGCGTGCCCTGGGAGCCCGAGGCCGACCACCACCCCGTGCCGGCCAGGCCCGCCCTGCCGCCCGCGCTCGCCGAGCTGGTCAACGACGAGGACGAGGACGTCGCGGTCTTCGACACCACCCCGCACGTCGTCAGCACCGCCGAACGGGCCGCGCTCATGCGGGCCGCCCGCGAGTTCTGGGACCGGCAGATCGCCAAGGGAATCGTGCCGCGTACGGTGGACATCGCCCAGGAGATCGGCATCTCGCTGGCGACGGCGCGCGAGTATCGCGCGCTGTGGAAGCTGGAGCCGGCGGCGCACGCGCTCATCGAGGCGCTGTACCAGCAGCACGGCATCGTCGACACCGGCGCCTTCCCGGCCATCGCGGACGACGGGCGGGTGCTGACCACCAAGTCGTAGGCTGGCTCCTCGGCGCGCCCTCTGCCGGAGAGGCGCTGTCCCGCAGCGGGCCTCCGCGCGCCGTCCCGCAGGCGGGGTGTGGGGGCCGGTCGTGGTGTGCGGGTGGAGACGGAGTGGGGGAGCGGGTGCGGGAGCGGACGCTCGAACGTGTCAGGAAGCTGCTGGCCAAGGCCGAGCGCACCGACAACGAGCACGAGCGGGCCACGTTCATGGCCGCCGCCTCGGCGCTGATGGCCAAGCACGGCATCGACAGCCTGCCGCCCGCCGGCACCCGCCAGGTCCCCGGCGACCGGATCGTCACCCTGCCCGCCCCCTGGGCCAGGGAGAAGGCCCGGCTGGTCAGCCTCGTGGCGCAGGCGCTGCGGTGCCGGCCGCTGCTGATCGGGCGGGGCGACGGCGGGCAGCGGGTGCACGTGTTCGGGTTCGCGGCCGACCTGGAGCGGGCCGACCTGCTGGCCACCTCGCTGCTGCTGCAGATGGCCTCCGGGCTGGCCAGGGTGGAGCTCCCGGGTGACGTCACGGCCGTGCGGGCCTATCGCAGGTCGTGGCTGCTGGGGTTCACCGACGAGGTGTACCGGCTGCTGCGCGAGGCCGAGTCCAAGGCGGAGGCGGAGTCCGCCGGCACGGGCGCCGCGCTCGTCCTGGCCGACCGCAGGGCCGAGGTGGAGCGGGCGGTGGCCGCCCACTACCCCGACATCCGCATGAGCGTGCCCACGACCAGCGGCACCGGCTACCGCGACGGGGTCGCCGCCGGCCGCAGGGCCGACCTCGGCCGCACCGGCATGGCCACGGCCACCGCCAGAGAGCTCACCTGAGACGCGGCCAATTCCTGGTAAGCCCTTTCCCGGGATCCGTTTGGGTGGTGCGGTAATCGGGCATAAGCGCGCACACGGAACGCAGCCCTGCCCAAGCGAGTCAGGTCACCGTGAACGCATCCGTCCAGGTCCTCGCCGACCGTCTCCGAGACCTCGCCCACGACGTCCTCACCGCCGCCGGCGTGCCCGGTGACACGGCCGCGGTGGTGGCCGCGTCCCTGGTGGAGGCCGACCTCGCCGGTCACGGCTCGCACGGCGTACGGCGGGTCGCGTGGTACCACGACCGGATCGAGAGCGGCGCGATCGTGCCGGACGCCCGCCCGGAGGTGGTCTCGCGCCGCGGCGCCACCGCCGTCGTGTCCGGGCGGCGCGGCTTCGGCCAGGCCGCCGCCGGCCTGGCCACCGAGGAGGCGGCCGCGCTGGCGGCCGCGCACGGCGTCGGGGTGGTCGCCGTCCGCGACTGCAACCACGTCGGCAGGCTCGGCGAGTACGCGGAGACGCTGGCCAGGCGCGGCCTGGCCGCGCAGGTCGTCGGCAACGCCGACCCCACCGTGGCCCCGTACGGCGGGCACCGCAGGATGCTCGGCACCAACCCCATGGCCTGGGCCGTGCCCCGCGCGGGCGGGGAGGCGGTGGTCATGGACTGGGCCACCGCGGCCATGGCCGAGGGCAAGCTGGGCCTCCTGCTCGCCGGCGGCCGGTCCGCCCCCGAGGGAGTGCTGGTCGACGCGGACGGCCGCCCGTCCACCGACCCGGCCGACTTCTACCGGGGCGGGGCGCTGCTGCCGTTCGGCGGCCACAAGGGCTACGGCCTGAGCGTGCTCATCGAGCTGGTCGGCGGCCTGCTCACGGGCACCGGCACCGCCTGCTCCGCCGAGTACGACGGCACGTTCGGCACGGTCATCACCGCGGTCGACATCGCCGCGTTCGTCCCGCTGGAGAGCTACGTCGCCCAGGTCGAGTCCTTCTGCGAGACCCTGCACGCCGGCGGCCCCGGCGTGCTCGTCCCCGGGGAGCCCGAGGCCCGCACGCGCGCGCGGCGGCTGGAGGAAGGCGTCCCGGTGCCGGCGCCGGTGTGGGCGGAGCTGCGCGCGCTCGCCGAGCGGCTCGGCGTTCCCTAGGCGCACCTCCGCGGCCTGCGGTGAGCGGCCCACCGCAGGCGCCAGAACCCGCGGCCCGCCACGGCCGACACTCCGCGAGGAGGTCAGATGCCCGCCACACCAACCCCCAGCCCCGCGTTACGCCGTGTCGTCCTGGGCGCCCTCGTCGGCACAGCCCTGGAGTGGTACGACTTCTTCATCTACGGCACCGCCGCCGCCCTCGTCTTCAACCGCCTGTTCTTCACCGAAGCCGACCCCGCCACCGGCACGATCGTCGCGTTCGCCACGTTCGGCGTGGGGTTCGTGGTGCGGCCGTTCGGCGGCGTGCTGTTCGGCCACCTCGGCGACAGGATCGGCCGCCGCTCCACCCTGATCATCACCACCGTGATCATGGGGGTGTCGACCGGGCTGATCGGCCTGCTGCCCACGTATCCCGCCATCGGGGTCCTGGCGCCGGTGCTGCTCACGCTGCTGCGCGTCTGCCAGGGGCTCGGAGCGGGCGCGGAGTTCGGCGGCGCGGCGACGCTGCTGGCCGAGCACGCCCCGCCGGGCCGGCGCGGGTACTACGCCTCCTACGCGCAGACCGGCGTGCAGATCGGGCTGGTGCTGGGCACCTCGGCGTTCCTGCTGGTCCAGCTCCTGCCGGAGGAGGACTTCCTGGCCTGGGGCTGGCGGGTGCCGTTCCTGGTGAGCTTCGCGCTGATCGGGGTGGCGCTGTACGTGCGGCTGCGGGTCGACGAGTCGCCGGTGTTCCAGGAGATGGCGCGGAGCAAGGAGATCGTCCGGCTGCCGATCAGGGACGCGCTGGCCCGCCACCCCCGCAACTTCCTGGTCGGGGTCGGCGCGCACATCTGCGACACGGCCGTGGTGTACACGCTGGCCACGTTCAGCGTCGCGTACGCCACCGGCAGGCTCGGCCTGAGCAGCCGTACGGCGCTGCTGGGCGTGATCCTGTTCGGGCTGACCGTCATCGTGCTGCAACCGGTCTACGGCCACCTGTCGGACCGCGTGGGCAGGCGGCCGCTCAACCTGTTCAGCGTCGTCTTCGTGGCGGTGTTCGCCTTCCCGTACTTCCTCCTGGTCGACACCGGCGTCACCTGGCTGGTCTGGCTGGCCATGATGCTCATGGGCGCGTTCGGCTTCGCGCCGCAGGTGGCCGTGCAGCCGGTGTTCTACGCCGAGCTGTTCGGGGCACGGGTCCGCTACACCGGGTTCGCCGCCTCCCGGGAGCTGGGCGCGGCGCTGGCCGGGTTCTCGCCGCTGATCGGGGCGGCGCTGGCGGCGCGGATGGGCGGCGCGCCCTGGCTGGTGGCGGCGTTCCTGGCCGGCACGGCGGTGATCTCGTTCGCCGCGTTCTACGCCTCGCGTGAGAGCAAGGAGACAGACATATGGACCTGAACGGCACGGTCGCGGTGATCACCGGCGGCGGCACCGGCATCGGCGCCGCCGTCGCGGAGGGCCTGGCCAGGAAGGGCGCGGCGGCCGTGGTCGTCAACTACTCGCGCTCGGGGGCCGAGGCCCAGCAGACGGTCGCCCGGCTGGAGAGCCTCGGCTGCAAGGCGGAGGCGGTGGCCGCCGACGTGTCCGACGACGCCGCCGTACGGCGCCTGGCCGAGCGGGTGCGCGCCGACTACGGCCGGGTGGACGCCCTGGTGTGCAACGCGGGCACGACCAGGTGGGTGCCGTTCCCCGACCTGGAGGGCCTCACCGACGAGGTGTGGCAGCGGATCATGGGCGTCAACCTCATGGGCGCCTTCTACTGCGCCCGCGCCTTCGCGCCCGCCCTGCGGGCGGCGCGCGGCGCGATCGTGAACGTGTCCTCCGTCGCCGGCCTGCTGGCCACCGGCTCCTCCATCGCGTACGGGGTCAGCAAGGCCGCCCTGCTCCAGCTCACCCGGGACCTGGCGGTGGCGCTGGGCCCCGAGGTCCGGGTGAACGCGGTCGCGCCCGGCCTCGTGGCCACCCGCTGGCACATCGACCGGGTGGGGGAGCAGGTGTTCTCCGAGATGACCGCGAAGGAGCAGCTGAAGGCGCCGCTGCGGCGCACCGCGCAGCCGGAGCACATCGCCCAGCTCGTCACCGCCCTGCTGGAGGCGGACCTGGTGACGGGCGAGGTGCTGGTGGGCGACGGCGGGCGGCACCTGCAGTACTGACGCGGCCCGCCCGGTGGCCTCACCCCAGGGCGGCCGACACCATCGAGCGGGCCTCCTCCTGCACCTTGGCCAGGTGGTCGGGGCCCTTGAAGGACTCGGCGTAGATCTTGTACACGTCCTCGGTCCCCGACGGCCGGGCCGCGAACCAGGCGCTCCGCGTCGAGACCTTCACCCCGCCCAGCTTGGCGCCGTTGCCGGGCGCGGTGGTCTGCACCGACGTGACCGGCTCGCCCGCGAGCGTGCCGGCCGTCACCTGCTCGGCCGAGAGCTTGCCGAGCACGGCCTTCTCCTCCCGGGTGGCGGGCGCGTCCACCCGGGCGTACGCGGGCTCGCCGAACCGCTCGACCAGCTCCTCGTAGCGGGCGCTCGGCGACTCGCCGGTGACGGCCAGGATCTCCGAGGCCAGCAGCGCCAGGATGATGCCGTCCTTGTCGGTGGACCACACCGAGCCGTCGCGCCGCAGGAACGACGCCCCCGCGCTCTCCTCGCCGCCGAACCCGAGCGACCCGTCCAGCAGCCCCGGCACGAACCACTTGAAGCCCACCGGCACCTCGTACAGCCGCCGGCCCAGCGACTCGGCCACCCGGTCGATGATCCCGCTGCTGACCATGGTCTTGCCCACGCCCGCGTCGGACGGCCAGCCGTCGCGGTGGGTGTAGAGGTAGGAGACGGCGACGGCGAGGTAGTGGTTGGGGTTCATCAGCCCGCCGTCGGGGGTGACGATGCCGTGCCGGTCGGCGTCGGCGTCGTTGCCCGTGGAGATGGCGTACTCGTCGCGATTGGCGATGAGCGAGGCCATCGCGTAAGGGGACGAGCAGTCCATCCGGATCTTGCCGTCCCAGTCGAGCGTCATGAACCGCCACGTCGGATCGACCAGCGGGTTGACCACGGTCAGGTCCAGCCGGTGCCGCTCGGCGGTCTCCCCCCAGTAGGCCACGCTGGCCCCGCCCAGCGGGTCGGCCCCGATCCGCACGCCGGCCCCCCGGATCGCGTCGAGGTCGACGACCGACGGCAGGTCGTCCACGTACGTCCCGAGGAAGTCGTAACGCCCGGCCCGCTCCAGCGCCGCCGTGTACGGCACCCGGCGCACCCCCTTGAGCCCCTCGTGCAGCAGCCGGTTGGCACGATCCTGGATCCACCCGGTGGCGTCGGTGTCGGCGGGGCCGCCGTGCGGCGGGTTGTACTTGAACCCGCCGTCGCCCGGCGGGTTGTGCGACGGCGTGACGACGACGCCGTCGGCGAGCCCGCTCCTGCGGCCCCGGTTGTGCCGCAGGATGGCGTGGGAGACCGCGGGCGTGGGGGTGTAGCCGTCACGCGAGTCGATGAGCACGGCCACGTCGTTGGCCGCGAACACCTCCAGCGCCGACACCCGCGCGGGCTCCGACAGCGCGTGCGTGTCGATGCCCAGGAACAGCGGCCCGTCGGTGCCCTGCGACTGCCGGTACTCGCAGATGGCCTGGCTCGTGGCCACGATGTGGTCCTCGTTGAACGCCGACCTCAGCGACGACCCCCGGTGCCCCGACGTGCCGAACGCCACCCGCTGCGCCACCTCGCCGGCGTCGGGGTGCAGTGCGTAGTAGGACGTCACCAGCCTGGCGACGTCGACCAGGTCGGAAGGCCGGGCGGGCTGTCCCGCGCGTTCATGCGTCATGTGGGTCACTTTACAAATCGAGCCCGGCCGGGCGGGTGACCGCATGGCGGCGTGGGGAGATACATTCGCGTCAGTCACCAGAACGGAGTTCTGTTCTCATGCGCTACGGATATTTCCTCGCCGAACCTCAGGGAGCCGACGCGATCGGCGGTCTGCGCGACCAGATCGCCCAGGCGGTGGAGGACGGCTTCTCCTCCGCCTGGCTCTCCAACATCTTCGGCCTCGACGCCATCACCGCCCTGACCGCGGCCGGCGTCCAGGCGCCGCCCATCGAGCTGGGCACCGCCGTCGTGCCCACCTACCCGCGCCACCCGGCCGTGCTGGCCCAGCAGGCCATGACCGCCAACGCCGCGCTCGGCGGCCGGTTCGCCCTGGGCATCGGCCTGTCGCACAAGATGGTCATCGAGAACATGTTCGGCTACAGCTTCGAGCGTCCCGGCCGGCACATGAAGGAGTACCTCGACATCCTGATCCCCGCCTCCCGCGGCGAGCAGGTCGACTACCAGGGCGAGACGCTCAAGGCCAGCGTGCGGCTCACCACCCCGGGCGCGGGCTTCCCCGTGCTGATCGCGGCGCTCGGCCCGCGCATGCTCAGGCTCGCGGGCACCGTGGCCGACGGCACCGTGCTCTGGATGACGGGGCCGAAGACGGTCGCCGAGCACATCGCGCCCACCATCCAGGCCGCCGCGGCCGAGGCGGGCCGCGAGCGGCCCAGGATCGTCTGCGCGCTGCCCATCAGCGTCACCGACGACCCCGCCGCGGCCGTCGAGCGCGCCAACGAGATCTTCAAGATCTACGGGCAGCTCCCCTCCTACCGTGCCATGCTCGACAGGGAAGGGGCCGCGGGGCCCGGCGACGCGGCGATCGTCGGCGACGAGGACACCGTCCTGGCCAGGCTCGAGGAGCTCAAGCAGGCGGGGGTGACCGACTTCGTGGGCTCGATGTTCGCCAACCGGGAACGCACGAGGAGCCTGCTGATCGGCGCGGCGAAGGGCTGATCCGCGTACATCCCCATAAAATCCGGCAAGGTGAAGCGCGTGCTACAAGGCATCGATGTGTCGAACTGGCAGGGCACCGTCGACTGGGCCGGCCATGCGGAGGCGGGGGTGGCCTTCGCCTTCGCCAAGGCGACCGAGGGCGGCGACTGGACCGACAAGTGGTTCGCGCGTAACTGGAACGGCATGCGCGAGAGCTGGATCGTCTGCGGCGCCTACCACTTCGGCAGGCCCAAGGGCGACCCCATCGAGCAGGCACGGCACTTCCTGGGCGTGATCAGGTCGGCGGGCGGGCTGCGCCGCGGCGACCTGATCGCGCTCGACCTCGAGACCAACGACGGCCTGCGCCCCGAGCAGGTCGCCAGGTACGCCCGCCGCTGGTGCCACCACGTCGAGCGGCACTGCGGGGTGCGGCCGTTCATCTACACCTTCCAGGCGTTCGCGCGTGGCGGGCACTGCGCGGGGCTGGCCGAACACCCCCTCTGGATCGCCAGCCCGGAGAGCCCGCGCGGCAACCCGCCAGTGCCCGGGCCCTGGCGCGACTGGACCATCCACCAGTACGCCAACAGCCCCATCGACCGCAACGTCTTCCACGGCACCCGGCAGGAGCTGACAAAGCTGGGGTTTCACCCGCGATAGCATCGGTGACTACCGTCGAACCTGCCTCGGTGCCGGGCATCGAGCGCGACCCTCTAGGAGTTCACCGTGTCAGCCGAGCTACGCATCACCCTCGCCGGAGCCGAGCGTGTGGTCGCGGCCGGCACGACGGCCGGGGAGGCGCTGGAGGCCGACGGCCGCACCGTCATCGCCGCCAGGGTCAACGGCGAGGCCCGCGACCTGGCCCACCAGGTGGCCGGCGGCGACGTCGTCGAGCCGATCGAGATCTCCAGCGAGGAGGGCCGGGCGATCGTCAGGCACTCCACCGCGCACGTCATGGCGCAGGCGGTGCAGGAGCTGTTCCCCGAGGCCAAGCTGGGCATCGGGCCGCCCGTCGAGAACGGGTTCTACTACGACTTCGACGTCCCGCAGGCGTTCCACCCCGATGACCTCAAGCGCATCGAGAAGCGCATGCGCGAGATCGTCAAGCAGGGGCAGCTCTTCTCCCGCCGCCCGGTCGGCGACGACGAGGCACGCGAGGAGCTGGCGGCGGAGCCGTACAAGCTGGAGCTGATCGGGCTCAAGGGCGGCGCCGCCGACGAGGAGAGCGTCGAGGTGGGGGCCGGCCAGCTCACCATCTACGACAACCTCGACGCCAAGACCGGCGAGCTGTGCTGGAAGGACCTGTGCCGGGGCCCGCACGTGCCCTCCACCCGGTCCATCCCCGCCTTCAAGCTGATGCGCTCCGGCGGCGCCTACTGGCGCGGCAGCGAGAAGAACCCGCAGCTCCAGCGCATCTACGGCACCGCGTGGGAGTCCCGCGACAAGCAGGACGAGTACCTCAAGCTGCTCGAAGAGGCCGAGAAGCGCGACCACCGCAAGCTGGGCGCCGAGCTCGACCTGTTCAGCTTCCCGCCGGAGCTGGGCAGCGGCCTGCCGATCTTCCATCCCAAGGGCGGGATCATCCGCAAGGAGATGGAAGACTACATGCGCAGGCGGCAGGCCGAGGCGGGCTACGAGTTCGTCAACACGCCGCACCTCACCAAGAGCTCGCTCTTCGAGACCTCCGGCCACCTGCCGTGGTACGCCGAGGACATGTTCCCGCCCTTCGAGCTGGAGGGCATCGAGTACCGCGTCAAGCCGATGAACTGCCCGATGCACAACCTGATCTACCGGGCGCGCGGGCGTTCCTACCGCGAGCTGCCGCTGCGGCTGTGCGAGTTCGGCTCGGTCTACCGCTACGAGAAGTCCGGCGTGGTGCACGGCCTCACCCGGGTGCGCGGCATGACGCAGGACGACGCGCACATCTACGCCGCCCGCGAGCAGATGGCCGACGAGATCAAGTCGCTGCTGCGGTTCGTGCTGAGCGTGCTGCGTGACTTCGGCCTGGAGGACTTCTACCTGGAGCTGTCCACCCGCGACGACTCCGAGAAGTTCATCGGCGACCCCGCCGAATGGGAGGAGGCGACCGACGCGCTGCGCCAGGTCGCCACCGAGTCCGGCCTGACGCTCAAGGACGACCCGGGCGGCGCGGCCTTCTACGGCCCCAAGATCTCGGTGCAGGCCAAGGACGCCATCGGGCGCACCTGGCAGCTGTCCACCATCCAGCTCGACCTCAACCAGCCCAAGCGGTTCGGCCTCGAATACCAGGCGGCCGACGGCTCGCGGCAGACCCCGGTCATGATCCACCGGGCGCTGTTCGGCTCCGTCGAGCGGTTCCTCGGCGTGCTCACCGAGCACTACGCCGGCGCCTTCCCGCCCTGGCTGGCCCCGGTGCAGGTGGTGGGCATCCCGATCGCCGAGGCCCACGTGCCCTACCTGCAGGACGTCGCCAAGAGGCTGCGCGCCGCCGGGATCCGCGTCGAGGTCGACACGGCCGACGACCGGATGCAGAAGAAGATCCGCAACGCGCAGAAGGCCAAGGTGCCCTTCATGCTGCTGGCCGGCGACGACGACATCGCCAACGGCGCGGTGTCCTTCCGCTACCGCAGCGGCGAGCAGAAGAACGGCGTGCCCGTGGAGGAGGCGATCGGCGAGATCGTCAGCGCCGTGGAGCGCCGCGTCCAGGTCTGAGCATCGATCAAGCGGGAGCGGGCCGTGCCTGATGGCACGGCCCGCTTTCCGTTCGCCGCCTACTTGGCCAGCGGCTGACCCTGCTTGTCGGAGAACTTCCCGATGAGGATCATGATGAAGTCGATCAGCACCCAGAGGCCGAAGCCGCCAAGGGTGACGATCATGAGGATGCCCGTCCCCACCTTCCCTACGTAGAAGCGGTGCACGCCGATCACGCCGAGGAAGAAGCACAGTAAGACAGCGACGATCCACGACTTTTGCATGGGAAATGCCTTTCGTTTTGAGGGGTGGGCCGAGGCGCCCGTCCGGCGCGCCCGACCTGCTCCTGCGGGAAGGATCATCCGCAGGGGACGAAACCCTAGCAAGCTCTCCCGGCCCGGCGCAGAAGCTTTTCCTGGATGTGCTCAATTTCCATAAATAAGTAGTTACTTCCGTTATATCCGCTTTTGTAGAATTGGCGGTGGAAAATGCGGGGTGTCGATGCCCGCCTCGCCCGCGTACTTCACGGCGGGCGGGTGCTCGTGCGACGCTTGCGCCGGGAGAGGGCGGCACGTGGGCCAGGGAGGCAACGTGGGCGACGAGAGCGAGGCCGTTGCGGCCGTCAGGGAGGGCGGGCAGGCCGCGTTCGGGGAGCTGGTCGAGGGGCACCGGCACGAGCTGCGGGTGCACTGCTACCGGATGCTGGGCTCCTACACCGACGCCGACGACATGGTCCAGGAGACCATGATGCGGGCCTGGCGGCGGCGGGAGACGTTCGAGGGCCGCTCCACGCTGCGGGCCTGGCTCTACCGCATCGCCACCAACGCCTGCCTGGACCTGCTGTCCGGGCCCGCGCGCTCCCGCGAGATCACGGTGGGCGTGGGCGGCGAGTCCCGATCGCCGTTCGCGGAGGTGCCGTGGCTGCAGCCGTACCCGGACCGGCTGCTCGACCTGGCCGCGCCGGGGGAGGGCACGCCGGACGCGGTGGCGGTGGAGCGGGAGACGATCGAGCTGGCCTACCTGGCCGCGATCCAGCACCTGCCGCCGCGCCAGCGGGCGGTGCTGATCCTGCGGGACGTGGCCGGCTGGTCGGCCGAGGAGACCTCGCAGGCGCTGGAACTGAGCGTGGCGGCCGTCAAGAGCGCGCTGCAGCGGGCCCGCGCCACGCTGCGCATGCACCTGCCCGCCCGGCGCTCGCAGTGGGGCCCCGCCACGGCGCCGAACGAGCAGGAGCGGGCCGTCCTGCGCCGCTACATGGAGGCGTCCGTGGAGGGCGACCTGTCGGCCCTGGCCGAGCTGCTGCGCGAGGACGCCCGGCAGACGATGCCGCCGGACTCCCAGGTGTTCGACGGCCGGGCGGCCATCCTCGACATGTGGCGGCCCGTCATGATCGGCCCCGAGGCGTGGGGCGAGTGGAAGGCGCTGGCCACGAGCGCCAACCGGCAGCCGGCCGTCGCCAACTACGTCCGCCGCCCCGGCGAGGCCCGCTACACCGCCGTCAACCTCGACGTGCTCCGCGTCGAGGACGGCCTGATCGCCGAGATCACCACGTTCGGCGCCGAGCTGCACGCCGCCTTCGGCCTGCCCCGCGAACTCTGAGAGGAGATTTTCCGCCCGGACCGATTCCTTTCCCGCCGCGCCGCCGTCATATGGCCGTACGACCCACTCACTAGAGAGGAATTGCGCGATGACCGAGCACAACGACCCCAAGCTCAAGGCCCTGGACCGCCTCGTCGGCACCTGGAAGGTCACCGGCGCCGGCTCGGGCACCGTCACCTACCGCTGGATGGAGGGCGGCCACTTCCTTATCCAGGACGTGGACCTCACGCAGGAGGGCGGCACGGTCAAGGGCACGGAGTTCATCGGCAGGAAGCGCCCGTACGGGGCCGAGGCGCCCAGCGAGGACGTGCACTCCTGGTACTTCGACAGCGACGGCAGCACCCTGGCCTACGTGTACGAGCTCGAAGGCGACATCCTGACGATCTGGGCGCACAAGAAGGATTCGGGGGCCTACTACCGCGGCACGTTCAGCGCCGACGGGGCGACCGTCACCGGGGCCTGGGTGTACCCCGGAGGCGGCGGCTACGAGTCGAACATGACCAGGGTGGGCTGAGCCTCAGCCCGGCTCCCCCTCCTCGTCGAGGTCCTCGGCGGGGCCCCGGGCCGCGGCCCGGCCCTCGCCGGGGAGCCGGACGTCGTCCACGGTGACGTTCACCTCCATGACGCGCATGCCGAGCATCCGGCTGACGGTCCTGGCCACGTTCGTCTTGACCTCGGAGGCGACGTCCATGACGACGTGGCCGTACTCGACCACGATCGTCAGGCTCACCGCCACCTGGCGGTCCTGGATCTGCGCGCTGACGCCCTGGTTGCCGCGGCGCGAGCCGATGCCGATGCGGTCGCGTACGGACTCGAAGGCCCGCGCCAGGTCGCCGCCCAGGTCGGCGACCCCGGCCACCTCCAGCGCGGCCAGCGCGGCGACCTTCTCGACCACCTCGTCGGCGACCTTGATCCGGCCCTTCACCACCGCTCCGGCGGTGGGCGCCTCGATGTACGACGGCGGCGAGGGGGTGGGCTCCTCGGCGGACGATTCGGACTGCTCGGCTAAGGCTTCACTCATCGCGGCCTCCTGTAGGCGGGTGCTCAGGATTGTGCCGGAAGAGCACCCCCTTTGTCCGGGGTCCTATGCTGCTAGTTATGCACGATCAGGCAGGGGCCGGGTCCCCCGACAACTTCGAGCGGCTGTGGACCCCGCATCGCATGGCCTACATCAAGGGCGAGAACAAGCCGACCGGCACGGGCCCCGGCGACGGCTGCCCGTTCGACGCCATCCCCAAGATGAGCGACGAGGACGGCCTGATCGTGAAGCGGGGGGAGACGGTCTACGCCGTGCTCAACCTGTACCCGTACAACTCGGGCCACCTGATGGTCGTGCCCTATCGCCACGTGTCCGACTACGACGAGCTCGACGAGGCCGAGGTGGCCGAGCTGGGCGCGTTCACGCAGCGGTCGCTGCGGGCGCTGCGCAAGGCCAGCGGCGCGCAGGGCTTCAACGTCGGCATGAACCTCGGCCACGTCGCGGGCGCGGGCATCGCCGCCCACCTGCACCAGCACGTGGTGCCCCGGTGGGGCGGCGACACCAACTTCATGCCGGTCGTCGCCCGGACGAAGGTGCTGCCGCAGCTACTTCGCGACACCCGCCAGCTGCTCGCCGACGCCTGGGACTGACTCGCCGTCGCGGCGCAGCGCGCCGATGCCGGTGGCCAGCAGCAGCGGCACGGCCAGCGCCAGGGCCATCGACAGCACGGCCGCGCCCGAGTCGTTGACCAGCATCCCTACGACGCCGCTGACGAGCGTGCCGATCAGCCCGGCCCGCAGCGCGGGGGAGTGCTCGAACGCCGCGGGCACCACTCCCGCCGACGCCTGCTCGGGCCGCAGGATCGCGTACACGAGGAACGCCACGGCGGCGATCACGATCGGCATCAGGTTGGGGTTGGCCAGGGTGGACACCATGGCCAGGAACTTGCGCCAGATGACGTCCACGGCCTCGCCGGTCAGCACCTGCCCGACGAACCTGCCCAGGTGCGACTGCTCCTCCGGGGGCCGCAGGTAGTTGAGCCACGCGAATCCCATCACGATCACGCCTCCGGCCACGCAGAACGCGCCCAGCTTCACCAGCGAGACGCGCTTGCCCGACAGGATCAGCGCGGTCACCGCGATGCCCGGCACGAACGCGATCACGCCGCCGAAGTCGCTGCCCATCCCGGACCCGCCCAGCACCATCGCGAACGCCCCCAGCAGCACGATCGCGCCCACGCCCACCTTGCCGGGCCACCGGTGCGCGATCACCGTGGTGGCCAGCAGCGTGCCGGTCGCCAGCAGCGCGAACGGGATGTTGCCCAGCCCGAAGTAGCGGGCCCCCTGCTCGGCGCTGTAGCCCATGAAGCTGTTGAGCTGCAGCGTGGTGCCGGTGAGCAGGTCGCCGACGAGCGTGAGCGCGGTGATCGCGGCGACCACGGCCAGCGGGCCCAGCGGCCTGCGCCGCCACGGCCCCGCCAGCGCCAGCACGGTGATCGTCACCCACCACGCCGCCATGCCGCCGAACAGCTCCAGGTGGGAGTCCCACGGCAGGAGGTTGACCAGGAACGAGGTGACGGGCAGGGCCGCGAGCGCCACGGCGGCGCGTCGTACCCAGGGCAGGCTCCTGCGGCGGCGCAGCAGCAGGAAGGCCAGGACGTAGAACAGGACCTGGAACACCGCCAGGGCCGTGAAGTAGGCGGCCTTCGCCGAGCGCATGGTCTGCGCGGTGGCGTCGGCGCTGCGCAGCCGTTCGACCGTCGCGCCCGGCTCGCCCACCCGCAGCGGCACGCCCACGACCGTGGCCGGCACGGCCACGCCCAGCTTGTTCAGCACCGTGGCGGTCAGGTCGGTCAGGATCGAGATGTCGTCCCTGCGCGTGGAGGCCGCGCCCAGCAGCCGGCCCTCGGCGCCGGGCTCGCGCAGCGCGGCCACCCGCAGGTGCGGCACGGAGCCGTGGTCCGACAGGCCCGCCAGCAGCACCGTCGTGCCCGCGGGCAGCACCGACAGCAGCGCGCCCGCCTTGGTGTCGGCCAGCCGCAGCGCCTCGCGCCGTTCGGCGGGGCCGAGCTTGTCGGGCACCTTGGGCAGCCGGCCGGGCTCGCCCGCCAGGTACGGCTGGACGAGGTCGTCCACGTCCATCGCGACCATCCGGCACTGCTCCAGGTCGGCCGTCCCCACCTGGAGGGGCGAGGCGCGGTAGTGACCCACCGCGCCCTGCTGGTCCGCCAGCGCCAGCGCCGCGCCGGGCCCGATCGCGATCGAGCACTGCCCGGCCGCCTTCAGCGACTCGCCCAGCGTGCCCGCCGTGCGCTGGCCGGCCACGTCGATGAGGTAGCGGTAGCCGGGGATGACGGCGCCCTCGCCCCGCGGCTCGGGCCTGGGCGGCGCGCCGCACGCGTAGCCGGAGGCCGACCTGGTGCCCGCCGACACGGTGAGCCAGCCGTCGTAGGGGCAGGTCACGTTGCCGACCGTGCGGACGGACAGCGAGCCGATCGCGCTGGACCCGGCCAGGGCCCACAGGTTGGGGGTGTCGGCCGGGGTCAGGTCGTTCCAGTGCAGCCCCGGCACTCCGATGAGCGCCACCCGGGCCGGCTCGGACCCCGCCCTGGCGGGGCCGGCGAACAGGACATGACCGAACATCACCTGACCGACCAGCACGGCCAGCACGACCAGCGCGCGCCTCACCCCGATGACCTCCCGTGATCGCAGCGTTCTGTGGCACGGCCGAGCTAGGTAGTGCTAGGTCATGTTCCGGCGCCACCAGACGCGACTACCCTCTCATGCGCCAGAGGTGCCGGAAGCCGTCTTCGGCCTGCCGGACGGCGATCGTACGGGCCGATCGGCGCGTCTCAGGAGGCCACCGGGGTGAGCCAGTGGCGGTAGCGCTCGTCCCTGCCGTGCACGACGGCGTCGTACGCGTCCGCCAGCCTGGCCGTCACCGGTCCCGGCCCGGCGCCGAGCTCCCGGCGGTCGACCGAGGACACGTGCACGACGCCGGCGGCCGTACCGCACAGGAAGACCTCGTCGGCGGTGTAGAGGTCCGAACGCATCAGCTCGCGCCTGACCGCGGGCACGCCGAGGTCGCCGGCCAGCCGCTCCACGGTGTCCTGGGTGAGCCCCGCCAGCGCGCCCGCGCTGTCGGGCGGCGTGGCGAGCACCCCGTCGCGGACGACGAAGAGGTTCGCCCCGGTGCACTCGCTGACGTAGCCGGCCGGGTTCAGCAGCACGGCCTCGTCGTAGCCGGCGTCGAGCGCCTCCTGCTTGGCCAGGACGGAGTTCAGGTAGGGGCCGGTGGCCTTGGCGGCCGTGGGCACGACCGTGTGGTCGTTGCGCCGCCAGGAGCTGGTCATCAGCCGGACGCCGGAGCCGAGCAGCGCACCCCACTCCCAGGTGGCGATGGACACGGTGGTCGGGCAGCCGCGCGCCGCGATGCCCATCTCGCCGTAGCCGCGATGCGCGAGGTGGCGGATGTAGCAGGACGGGCGGCCGTTGGCGGCGACCGTCCGCAGCGTGGCCTCGCGCAGCTCGTCCAGCGTGTACGGCATCGCCAGCCCGATGATCCGCGCGCTGGCCACCAGCCGCCGCAGGTGGTCGTCCAGCCGGAACACGGCGGGCCCCTCCCGCGTCTCGAACGCCCTGGTGCCCTCGAGGACGGCCGTGCCGTAGTGCAGGGCGTGCGACAGCACGTGCACCCGGGCCTCGCCCCACGGCACGAGCTCCCCGTCCATCCAGATGAACTTGGCCTCCTCCACCCGCACTCCTTCCTCCAGTGGCCCGCCTCGACGGCATAGAATGGGCCAATTGCGCGGTGAGTGGCACAGTAGCGGGATAATGGTGGCTATGGGAAGGGAAGACACCCTCGTCACGCTCGTCCGCGACCGCCTCAGGCTCCACCAGGGCCCGCCCAGCCGCCGGCTGGCCGGCGCGCTCGCCGACCTCGCCCAGACCGGCCTCATCAGCCCCGGCACCCGCCTGCCGTCCGAACGCGACCTGGCCCAGGCGGTCGGGGTCAGCAGGGGGACGGTGGCGGCGGCGTTCAACACCCTGTGCGAGGAGGGATTGTGCGAGCGGCGGCACGGCAGCGGCACGTACGTGCTCGGCACGCCCTCGTTCGGCGGCCTCCTGCAAGCGGGGGCCGTACGCGCGGACCTGTCCACCTCCGTGGTCCCCGACCCGTCCCACCTCGTCCTGCCCCCGGCCGACCCGGCGGACCTGCTGCGGGCGCCCAGCGGGCACGGCTACGACGCGATGGGCGACCCCCGGCTGCGGGCCGTGCTGGCGGGCGGCGAGGGCGCCGGCCCGGCGGGCGTCCTGGTCACGGCGGGCGCCCAGCAGGGCATCGACCTGGCCGCCCGCGTGCTGCTGCGGCCCGGCGACCGCGTCCTGGTGGGGGACCCGGCCTACGGGGGCGCGCTGAGCGTGTTCCGGCGGGCGGGGGCGCACGTGGTGGCCGCCGACCTCGGCACGCCCGCCGCCGTGGAGGAGGCGCTGGCCCGCCACCGCCCCGCCGCCGTGTACGTGGCCGGCGTCGACAACCCGACCGGCGCCGTCCCGCCGCTGCGGCACGTCGCCGAGCTGGCCAGGGACGCCGAGGTCACCGTGGTGGAGGACCGGGCGCTGGCGGCCCTCGTGTACGACGGCACGCCGCCGCCCGAGCCGCTGGCCCGGGTGCATCCGTACGGGACGGTGACGGTCGGGTCCCTGTCGAAGGTGTTGTGGGGCGGGCTGCGGGTGGGCTGGCTGACGGCACCGGAGCCGCTGCTGGCGCGCCTCACCGAGGCCAAGGTGGACGCCGACCTGGCGACCAGCGCGGTCGCCCAGCGGCTGGCCACCGGCCTGCTCGAACGCAACCCCGTGCGGCCCTGGCTGGCCGAGCTGGCCCGCCGCAGGGAGCACTTCCTGACGGCGCTGTCGGCGTACCTGCCCGAGTGGACGTGGGAGCGCCCGGCGGGCGGGCTGTCGGTGTGGGCGCGGCTGCCCGGCACCGACACCGACCGGTTCGCGGTCGTGGCCCGCGAGCACGGCGTGGCGGTCGCGCCGGGCTCCCTGTTCTCCCCGGACGGCCGCCACCGCGACCGGCTGCGCCTCAGCTTCGCCCTGCCGCCCGGCCTGCTCGACCAGGCGATCGCGGGGCTCGCCCAGGCCTGGCGGGCCTACGAGAGATGAGAGGTGGAAACGGCGGAAGGCCGGTCGGAACCGACCGGCCTTCCTGGGTGACGCGCGAGGCTCAGACCTCGTCCACCTTGACCTTCACCGCCTTGCTCTCGTGGTGCAGGCGGTCCAGCGAGGTGACCAGGTACGTGCCCGCCGACTTCGCGGCGTAGGACGGGTCGCTCACCACGGCCACCAGGCTCCTGGCGTCGGTGGTGTGGCAGTCCTTGCCGGACTTGGGCAGCTGGTACACGGCGTACGCCCGGGCCCCCTCGGAGGGCTTCCAGGACAGCTTCGTCCCGGCGGCCTTGGCGTCGGCCGGGGCGGCCGGGGCCGAGCCGCCGAGCGACTCCTGCAGCGGCAGCAGCGCCGGGCGGCTGTAGTGGGCCTTGGTCATCCGGTCCACCGACCCGAGCGGGTTGGCCACCAGGTTCTTGGCGCTGAAGTAGACGGCGCCGTCGACCTGCTTGCTGGCGCGGTTGACGCCCACCTGGCCGGCGAGCTCGCCCGGCTTGAGCCAGGTCCTGTCGTCCTTGGCGCCGACCCGGTAGAGGCCCTGGCCGATGTAGAGCTGCACGTCGCTGCCCTTGACCTCGTTGGCCCACCAGCGCGTCAGCGTGGTGTAGTCGGCCAGCTTGTGGCCGCGCGGCCAGTAGAGCTGGGGCAGCACGTAGTCGACGGTGCCTGACTTGATCCAGGCGCGCGCGTCGGCGTAGATCGAGTCGTAGGCGGACATGCCCGACGTGTTCGACCCCGTCGGGTCCTGGGCCTTGTTACGCCAGATGCCGAACGGGCTGATGCCGAACTTCACGTGCTGCTTGGACTCGTGGACGGCCTGGTCGACCTCCGCCACGAGCTTGTTGACGTTGCCGCGCCGCCAGTCGGCGAGCTTGGCGCCCTTGCCGTACTTGCGGAAGGCGGCCGTGTCGTCGAACTTCGCCCCCGCCACCGGGTAGGGGTAGAAGTAGTCGTCGAAGTGCACGCCGTCGACGTCGTAGCGGTCGACCACGTCGGTGATGACCTTGGTCACGTGCTCGCGCACGGCCGGCAGGCCGGGGTTGTAGTAGAGGCGGCCGCCGTACTTGACCGTCCAGTCGGGGTGCTGCCGCGCCGGATGGTTGGCGGGCAGCGCCGAGGTGCTGTTGCCGTAGGAGGCGCGGTACGGGTTGAACCAGGCGTGGAACTCCATGCCGCGCTTGTGCGCCTCGTCGATGAGGAAGGGCAGCGGGTCCCAGCCGGGGTCCTTGCCGGCGGTGCCGGTCAGATATTGCGACCAGGGCTCCAAGGAACTCTTGTAGAGGGCGTCGGAGGCGGGCCTGACCTGGACGAAGACAGCGTTCATGTTGCGCTTGGCGGCGCTGTCCAGGATCTTGACGTAGTCGGCCTTCTGCCTGTCGATGCTGTGCCCGGCCTTGGAGGGCCAGTCGATGTTCTGGGTCGTGGCGATCCACACTCCGCGCAGCTCACGCTTCGGGAAGCGGGCATCGGCCTTGCAGGCCGCAGCGGGGGGTGCGGCGACGGTCGTCTTCTTCTCGCTCGCTGCGGGGCTCTCCGCCGGTCCGAAGACGTAGGCGGCGGTCGTCGTGGCGACGGCCAGAGCGGCAGCGGCTAGGAGTGGGCGTCCAGTTCGCATAGTGCCACCCAGTGTGACAGCTGCTCCCGCATGCTCGGTACGAAAAACCGAAATCAAGTCGTGACACATTTGTGACAAAAGGCAACGGCTGGGCCGGGAGGGACAAATCCCTCCCGGCTCTCCACGGGGCTCAATCCGCGGCCGTTACCTTGGTTGCGAGGTTCGGGGGCAGCGGTTCGTAGCGCAGGAAGGTGCGCGTGAACGTGCCCGTGCCGTGTGACATGGATCTCAGATCGATCGCGTACCGCGTGATCTCCAGCTCGGGCACCTCGGCCTTGACCAGTGTGCGGCCCGTGCCGACCGGTTCGGTGCCGAGCACGCGCCCGCGCCGCGACGACAGGTCGGACATCACGGACCCGACGTAGTCGTCGGCCACCAGCACCGACAGCTCGTCCACGGGCTCCAGCAGCAGGGTCGGGACCTTCGCCGCGGCCTCCTTGAGCGCGAGCTGGCCCGCGATCTGGAAGGCCATGTCGGAGGAGTCCACGGAGTGCGCCTTGCCGTCGTACAGGGTGACCCGCACGTCCACCATCGGGTAGCCGGCGACGACGCCGCGCTCCATCTGGGCCCGCACGCCCTTCTCCACCGACGGGATGAACTGCCGCGGCACCACGCCGCCCACGATCTTGTCCACGAACTCGAAGCCCCCGCCGGACGGCAGCGGCTCGACCTCGAGGTGGCAGATGGCGTACTGGCCGTGGCCGCCGGTCTGCTTGACGTTGCGGCCCATCGCCTGGCACTTGCCGCCGAACGTCTCGCGCAGCGGCACCCGCAGGTCGATCCGCTCGACCTCCACGCCGTGGCGCTTGGCCAGGCGGTCGAGGAGCACGTCGGTGTGCGCCTCGCCCATGCACCACAGGACGAGCTGGCGGGTCTCGGCGTTGTTCTCCAGGCGCAGCGTCGGGTCCTCGGCCACCAGCCGGCCGAGCGCCTGCGACAGCTTGTCCTCGTCCGCCTTGGACCTGGCCCTGATCGCCACGGGCAGCAGCGGGTCTGGCATGCTCCAGGAGGTCATCAGCAGCGGGCGCTCCACCTCCGACAGCGTGTCGCCGGTCTCGGCCCGCGACAGCTTGGCCACGGCCACGATGTCGCCCGCCATGCCCTTGGCCGCGCCGCGCTGCTGCTTGCCCAGCGGGCAGGTCAGGGTGCCGATGCGCTCGTCCACGTCGTGGTCTTCGTGCCCGCGGTCGGCCAGGCCGTGCCCGGAGACGTGCACGGTCATGTCGGGGCGCAGGGTGCCGGAGAAGACGCGTACGAGGCTGATGCGGCCCACGTACGGGTCGCTGGTGGTCTTGACGACCTCGGCGACGAGCGGCCCGTCGGGGTCGCACGTGATGCCCTTGACCGGCTTGCCGGACAGGTCGGTGATCTCGGGCATGGGATGTTCGAGCGGCGACGGGAAGCCCTGCGTGATCAGCTCCAGCAGCTCCTGCGCGCCCACGCCGAGGCCGCTGCACAGCACCGGGTAGAAGCTGCCGCGCGCGACGGCCTTCTCCAGGTCGTCGATGAGGACCTTGGTGTCGATGGGCTCGCCCTCGAGGTACCTCTCCATGAGCGACTCGTCCTCGCTCTCCTGGATGATGCCCTCGATCAGCGTGCCGCGGTACTCCTCGATCTGCGCCTCGTACTCCGCGCCCGGGTCCTTCTCCGTGCGCTCGCCCGTGGCGTAGTTGTAGAACTTCTGCGTCAGCAGCCCGATCAGCCCGTTGACGTGACCGTTGGTGATCACCGGGAGGTAGAGCGGCGCGACGCCGTCGCCGAAGATGTCCTGGCAGGTCGCGAGCACCTCGTCGAAGTCGGCCCGCTGGTGGTCGATCTTGGTGATCACGACCGCCCGCGGCATGCCGACCTGCGAGCACTCCTCCCAGAGCATCTGCGTGAGACCGTCCACCCCGTCGGAGGCCGACACCACGAACAGCGCCGCGTCGGCCGCGCGCAGCCCCGCGCGCAGGTCGCCCACGAAGTCGGCGTAGCCCGGGGTGTCGAGAAGGTTGATCTTGATGCCGTTGTGCACCAGCGGCGCCACGGAGAGGTTGACCGACCGCTGCTGCCGGACCTCCACCTCGTCGAAGTCGCTGACCGTGTTGCCGTCCTCCACCCGTCCCGGGCGCTGGATGGTGCCCGTCGCGGCCAGCAGCTGCTCGACGAGGGTCGTCTTACCCGCTCCTGAGTGGCCGACCAGCACGACATTGCGTATCGCATCCGCCCTGTCGGCCGCGGGTGCCCTGCCCGCGGCTCCCACGGCGCCACCAGAGTTTCTTTCCGCCACATCGGCCTCCCGCGTCGTCGGTTGTGTGCCAACGCCGCGCCCGCGCGGAGGGAATGGAAACCGCATGGACGCGGTGTGTTCACCAAATACCCGTGTGGCGGATATCACAAGGGGGGCGGGGCAAAGAAAGTTGTCAGGCGCGTCATGGCCTACGATCGGACCGCGATGCTCAAACTCCTGCGCCCGGCCATGACCCGGATACTCACCCCGCTGGGCAGGGCCCTCGTCGGCCGCGGGATCGGCCCGAACGCCGTCACGGCGGTGGGCACCCTCGGCACCGTCGTGTCCGCCCTGCTCTTCTTCCCCCTGGGGCAGCTCACCTGGGGGGCACTCGTGATCACTGTCTTCGTGCTGTTCGACCTGCTCGACGGCGTGGTGGCCCGGCTCGGCGGGAAGGGGGGCAGCACCTGGGGGGCCTTTCTCGACTCCACGCTCGACCGGGTCGCCGACGCCGCCATCTTCGCCGGCCTGATCATGTACTTCATCTCCGTCGACGACGCTCTGATGGCCGCGGTGACCCTGGTGTGCCTGATCGCGGGCGCCGTGGTCTCCTACGCCAAGGCCAGGGCCGAAGGGCTCGGGCTCACGGCGGACGTCGGGCTCGCCGAAAGACCGGAGCGGCTGGTGGTGGCGCTGGTCGCCGCCTGCTTCTCGGGGCTCGGCGTTCCGTACATCCTGCCCGCGGGCATGTGGCTGCTCGCGGTGGCCAGCCTGATCACCGTGGGCCAGCGAGTGGTGGCCGTCTACCAGCAGACGAGGGAGAGATGAGCGAGAAGGTCAGCGAGAAGGTCTCGGCCGGCGACCGCGTCGTGGCCGCTGGGTTCGCGGCCGGATGGAAGCTCGTGCCGCTGCTGCCGCAGCGCCCGACGGCCGCCGTCTTCCGGTTCCTGGCCGACCGGGTCTGGAGCAGGCGCGGCAAGTCCGTACGCAGGCTGGAGTCCAACCTGGCCAGGGTCACCGGCCTGCGGCCCGGCAGCCGGGAGCTGAGCGAGCTGACCAGGGCCGGGATGCGCTCCTACTTCCGCTACTTCCACGAGATCTTCCGGCTGCCGTCCATGGACCGCGGCGAGCTCGTGCGCCGCACGCACGTGATCGGGGCCGAGCACGTCCACGGCAACGTGGCCGCCGGGCGGGGCGTGGTGCTGGCGCTGCCGCACATGGGCAACTGGGACCAGGCGGGGGCGTGGCTGGTCGGCGTGGGCCACCCGTTCACGACCGTGGCCGAACGGCTCAGGCCCGAGTCGCTGTTCCACCGCTACGTGGCCTTCCGCGAGGGGCTGGGCATGGAGGTGCTGCCGCTGACCGGCGGCGACGGGCACAACTTCGGCACCCTGGCGACGCGGGTGCGCAAGGGCGGCGTGGTCTGCCTGCCGGCCGAGCGCGACCTGACCAAGAGCGGTGTCGAGGTGAGCTTCTTCGGCGCGACCACCAAGTACCCGGCGGGCCCGCCGCTGCTGGCGGTGCAGACCGGGGCGGCGCTGCTGCCCGCCATCGTCTACTTCGTGGGCGACGACTGGGGCATCCACATCCACCCCGAGCTGCCGGTCCCCGCCGAGGGCACCCGCCAGGAGAAGGTCGCGGCCGTGGCGCAGGGCCTGGCCGACGTGTTCGAGAAGGGCATCTCCGAGCATCCGGAGGACTGGCACATGCTGCAGCGGCTCTGGCTCGACGACCTGCCCCCTCAGCGGGAACCCCGATGAGGGTCGGCATCGTCTGCCCGTACTCGTGGGACGTGCCGGGCGGCGTCAAGCAGCACATCGACGACCTGGCCCAGGCCCTGATCGCGCAGGGGCACGAGGTGTCGGTGATCGCGCCCGCGGCCGACGACGAGGAGCTGCCCCCGTACGTGACGGGGGCGGGGCGGGCGATCCCGGTGCCGTACAACGGGTCGGTGGCCAGGATGTCGTTCGGGTTCCTGTCGGCGGCGCGGGTGCGGCGCTGGGTGCGTACGGGCGGCTTCGACGTGCTGCACATCCACGAGCCGCTGATCCCGAGCCTGGGCGTGCTGGCGTGCTGGGCGGCCAAGGGGCCGATCGTGGCCACGTTCCACGCCTCGTTCACCCGCTCGCGCGCGATCGCCGTGGCCGAGCCGCTGCTGCGCAGCGCGCTGGAGAAGCTCAGCGGCCGCATCGCGGTCTCCGACGCGGCCCGCAAGAGCCTGGTCGAGCAGTTCGGCGGCGACACCGTGCTCATCCCGAACGGCGTCACCGTCGCCCGGTACACCGAGGCGGAGCCGCTCGACGGGTGGGGCCCCGACGGGTCCACGCTGGGTTTCCTGGGCCGCATGGACGAGGAGCGCAAGGGGCTGCCGATCCTGCTCGACGCGTTCAGGACGCTGGCGGCCGAGCGGCCGGACGTGAAGCTGCTCATCGCGGGGCCGGGCGACGAGAAGGACGTCTACGACAAGGTGCCGAAGGAGTTCCACGACCGGGTGACCGTGCTGGGCATGGTGAGCGAGGCCGACAAGATCCGCGCCTACCACTCGGTCGACGTGTTCGTGGCGCCCAACACGCGGGGCGAGAGCTTCGGCATCGTGCTGGCCGAGGCGATGGCGTCCGGGGCGACGGTGCTGGCCAGCGACATCCCGGCCTTCCGCAGGGTGCTGGGAGACGGGCAGGCGGGCGCGCTGTTCGCCAACCGCGACCCCGCCTCGCTGGCGCGCGAGGCCGCCGCGCTGCTCGACGCGCCGGAGCGGCGGGTCAAGCTGGCCGCCGAGGCGCTGGTCGCGGTCAGGAAGTACGACTGGTCCACGGTGGCGCGCGACGTCGTGCGCGTCTACGAGACCGTCACCACGAGCGGCGCGGGACGCGTGGAAGAGGACCTGTGACGGGCGGCGCCGGCCGCGTGGAGCAAGACCTGCTGACGAGCGGCGGCGGCCGCGTGGAGGAAGACCTGTGACATCCACCATGATCGTGCTGATCGTGGGCATCGTGGTCGTGCTCACGGCCGTCTACATCTCCTGGCGGGCCGGGCGGCTGGACCGCCTGCACATCCGGCTGGAGCTGGCCCAGGAGTCGCTGGACGCCGCGCTGATGCGGCGCCGCGCGGTGGTGCTGGAGCTGGCCGGCTCGCGCCTGCTCGACCCCGCCACGTCCCTGGTGCTGGCCGCGGCGGCGCACGAGGCCAGGTCGGCGGGGTCGGAGGAGCGCGAGCACGCCGAGAGCGACCTGTCGCGGACGTTGCGCGCGGTGGTGGACCAGGAGCGGTTCAGGGAGAAGCTGTCGGAGTCACCGGGAGGGCGCGAGCTGCTGGAGGAGCTCGACGCGGCGGTGGCCAAGGTCGTCTACTCCCGCCGCTTCCTCAACAACGCGGTCGCGGTCACGCGGGCGGCCCAGGACCGCTGGCTCGCCAGGACGTTGCGCCTGGCCGGGCACACCGAGTACCCGCAATTCTTCGAGATTGATGACAATCCGCCCGCAGCTATGGCAACTGAATGACCTGATTTGGGGAAGCCAGTAAGCTTCATCCCGTTTTCGGGCTGAAGCGAGGAGAGTTACACGTGCGGCTACCCCGGATGATCACGGTCTACCTGGCCGGAGCGGCCGTGCTGCTGCCCGTAGCGGCCTGTTCGTCGGACGATCCGGCCGCCGGTCAGGCGCCCGCGCCGTCCGCGTCGGCCGCGCCCAGCGAGGAGCCGGAGGAGGTCAACGCCCACCCGTTCACCGGCAAGCCGTACCAGAGCCTCAAGCCCGTGCTCGCGGTGAAGATCGAGAACACCGCGGCCGGCAAGCCCCAGCTCGGGCTCAAGAGCGCGGACATCGTCTACGTCGAGCAGGTCGAGGCCGGACTGACCCGCCTCATGGCGATCTTCTCCTCCAAGCTGCCGGCCAAGGTGGGCCCGGTGCGCAGCGCGCGCATCTCCGACCTGCACATCGCGCCGCAGTTCGGCAAGCCCGCCTTCTCGTACTCGGGCGCGCAGACCAAGATGTTGCCGTTCATCGCCGAGGCGTCCCTGTTCGACGTGGGCGACACCCGCAACCCCGGCGCCTACTTCCGCCAGCCCGGCCGCTTCGCCCCCTACAACCTGTTCGCCAACACCAAGCAGCTCCTGGCCAAGGCGCCCAAGGCGAGCAAGGCCAAGGACATCGGCTTCACCTTCGGCGACGCGCCGGCCGAAGGCGGGGTCGACAAGAAGTCGTACACGGTCAAGTGGCCCGCGGCCCGCTTCACCTTCGCCTGGTCGGAGGCGAAGAAGCAGTGGATGATCTGGCAGGACGGCAAGAAGGACATGGCCGCGGAGGGCGGCCAGCTCAGCGCGCCGACGATCGTCGTGCAGTACACCAAGACCGAGCGGTCGGAGTTCCACGACAAGAACGACAGCTACACGCCGCTCGTGCACACCACGGGCAAGGGTTCCGCGATCGTGCTGCGTGACGGTAAAGCTTTCAAGGCCCGCTGGGAACGGGAATCGGAGGAGAGCGGCACGACGTTCACCACTGAGAGCGGCGAGCCGATGAACTTCGCCCCCGGCCAGGTCTGGGTCGCCCTCGCCAGCCGCAAGCCCGTCATTCCGTAGAAGACGCGGGGCGAATCCTGACATCTTGGCATGTCGGGGGAGGGGTCCTCCAGGACCTACGATGGGCTTGAAAACTTACCGAATCGCCGTGAGAGCCCGTGAGGATGACCGTGTCGACCAGCACGCCAGAAAGCACCCCCGTCACCGGAACCGCGCGCGTCAAGCGCGGCATGGCCGAGATGCTCAAGGGCGGCGTCATCATGGACGTCGTCACCCCCGAGCAGGCCAAGATCGCTGAGGACGCCGGCGCGGTGGCCGTCATGGCCCTAGAGCGCGTGCCCGCCGACATCCGCGCGCAGGGCGGCGTGTCCCGGATGAGCGACCCCGACATGATCGACGGCATCATCGCCGCCGTCTCGATCCCCGTCATGGCCAAGGCCCGCATCGGCCACTTCGTCGAAGCCAGGGTGCTGCAGGCGCTCGGCGTCGACTACGTGGACGAGTCCGAGGTGCTCACCCCGGCCGACTACGCCAACCACATCGACAAGTGGCAGTTCACCGTGCCCTTCGTCTGTGGCGCCACGAACCTGGGCGAGGCCATGCGCCGCATCACCGAGGGCGCGGCCATGATCCGCTCCAAGGGCGAGGCCGGCACCGGCGACGTCTCCAACGCCGTCACCCACATGCGCACGATCCGCGCCGAGATCAAGCGGCTCACCTCGCTGCCCGAGGACGAGCTGTACGTCGCGGCCAAGGAGCTGCAGGCGCCGTACGAGCTGGTCGCCGAGGTCGCCAAGACCGGCAAGCTGCCGGTCGTGCTGTTCACCGCGGGCGGCATCGCCACCCCGGCGGACGCGGCGATGATGATGCAGCTCGGCGCCGAGGGCGTGTTCGTGGGCTCGGGCATCTTCAAGTCGGGCGACCCGGCCAAGCGCGCCGCCGCCATCGTCAAGGCCACGACCTTCTACGACGACCCCGACGTCATCGCCAAGGTCTCGCGCGGGCTGGGCGAGGCCATGGTCGGCATCAACGTCGACGAGATCCCGCAGCCGCACCGCCTGGCCGAGCGCGGCTGGTAATCCGGCGCGTCGTTGCAGGTCACCGCGTTGGGCGCGTGAGACGATCACGTCTGGCAGGCCGATGACGGCCTGACGGGGGCGCCACAATGTGACGGTGGAAATTGCCAAATAAGGCGACATCCGCGAAGGATGTCGCCTTTTTGGTGTTGTGTGGCGTTCACCGCGTAGTCATGATCCTCAGTAAAGCTACGGGTCAACCCTCATCCCTTGATCGTCCCGGGAGCCACACGTGTCCAAGCTGAACCGCAGACACTTCCTCGTCACCGGGTTAGCCGCGGGTGCCGCCGCGGCCATCCCCGCGGGTGCCGCGCACGCCGACCCCGACCCGGCGGCCGAGAGCGCGCAGAGCCTCGCCTCGCGCGGCCTGACCACCGACCCGTTCACGCTCGGCGTCGCCTGCGGCGACCCCGACAGCGAGGGCTTCGTGATCTGGACCAGGCTCGCCCAGCAGCCGATGGCCGAGGACGGGCTCGGCGGCATGCCGCAGCGGCCCTTCCCCGTGCAGTGGCAGATCTACGCCGACGAGCGCGCCCGCCGCGTCGTGCGCACCGGCGTCTCCGTCGCCGCCCCCGAGTGGGGCCACAGCGTCCACGTCGAGGTGCGGGGGCTGAGCTCCGACCGCGAGTACTGGTACCGCTTCCGCGTCGGCCCGTACGTCTCGCAGCTCGGCCGCGCCCGCACCGCCCCGCACCCCCTGTCGTACGGCGGCGGCCTGGCCATGGCCTTCGTCTCCTGCGCCCAGTACGAGCACGGCTACTTCACCTCGTACCGCCGCCTGGCCGAGGAGAACCCCGACCTGATCCTGCACCTCGGCGACTACCAGTACGAGTACACCAGGAACACCTACACCATCCCCGGCGGCAACGTCCGCCACCACGAGGGGCCCGAGACCGAGACCCTGGCGAACTACCGCCAGCGGCACGCCCAGTACAAGGCCGACCCCGACCTCCAGGCGGCCCACGCCGCCGCGCCGTGGCTGGTCGTCTGGGACGACCACGAGCTGGACAACAACTGGGCCGACGAGGTCCCCGAGCGCCCCGAGATCCCCCAGCCGAACTTCCTGACCAGGCGCGAGGCCGCCTTCCGCGCCTACTACGAGAACATGCCGCTGCGCCGCAGCTCCATCCCGCGCGGCATCGACATGCAGCTCTACCGCCGCATCCGGTGGGGCCGGATGGCCACCTTCCACATGCTCGACACCCGCCAGTACCGCGACGACCAGGGCTGCGGCGACGGCTACCGCGACTGCCCCGCCTCCGTCGACCCGGCCCGCTCGATCACCGGCGCCGCGCAGGAGGAATGGCTGCTGCACGGCTTCCGCCACTCGCGCGCGCAGTGGGACGTCCTCGGCCAGCAGGTCTTCTTCGCCCAGCGCGACAACAACGCCGGCCCGGTCAAGGTCACCTCCCAGGACGCCTGGGACGGCTACGCCGCCTCCCGCCGGCGGATCACCCAGGGCTGGATCGACGCGAAGGTGCGCAACCCCGTCGTCCTGACCGGCGACGTGCACGCCCACTGGGCCAGCGACCTCAAGCTCGACTACGACGACCCGACCGGGCCCACCGTGGGCTCCGAGCTGGTGGCCACGTCGATCTCGACCGGCGGGAACGGGGCCGACTCCGACCCGGCGCAGCACCCGTTCCTGGCCATCAACCCGCACCTGAAGTTCTACAACAACCAGCGCGGATACGTGCTGACGAAGATCGAGCGCGAGCAGATGACGGCCGACTTCAAGGTCGTGCCGCAGGTGCAGACGCCGGGGTCCGAGGTGTACACCCGGGCCACGTACGTCATCGAGGACCGGGTGCCCGGGGTGCAGCAGACGTACCTGCGGCCGCTGGACCCGACGCTCCGCAGCCGGGCGGCGATGACGGTGGAGGAGACGGTGCGCCTGGAGACCGAGCGCCCGTAACCCTGGACCAGCGTGGGCACGCCGACCTCCTGGGCGTGCCCACGCTTCCCCCTTCGGCCCCGGGTTCCCCGGGGCCTTTTCCCGGCCGGAATATTAGCCAGGCTAAGTTAGTTGTGCTAACCATGAGGGACGATCCCACCCGCCTGGCCGAGCAGGTCTCGACGGTGCTGCGGCACCTGGTCCTCCTGCTCAGGCGCACCGTCGCCGGCCAACCCGTCACCAGCCAGCAGTACGGCGTCCTCGGCTCGCTCGAGGCCGGCCCCCGCCGGATGACCGAGCTGGCCGAGGAGCACGCCGTGCAGCTCCCCACCATGACCGTCCAGATCAACCGCCTGGAGGACGCCGGCCTGGTGGCCCGCGGCTCCGACCCCGCCGACGCCCGCGTCAGGACGGTCGAGCTCACGGGCGAGGGCCGGGACCGGCTGAGGGCCGTACGCAGGGCCAGGGTCGCCCACCTCACCCGCGAGCTGGAGGCGCTCACCGAGGACGAGCGCGCCACCCTCGCGGCCGCCCTGCCCGTGCTGGCCAAGCTCGGCCGCTCGTGAGAACTCGTACGTACTCGTAAGTAGAGGAGCAACATGCAAACCGGCGGCGGAATCCTCCGCCAGCCCATGTCCGTCTGGGCCACCGCGTTCGCCGCGGTCGTGGCCTTCATGGGCATCGGGCTGGTGGACCCCATCCTCCCTTCCATCGCCCAGGGCCTGAAGGCCACCCCCAGCCAGGTCTCCCTGCTGTTCACCAGCTACTTCCTGGTCACCGCCGTGGCCATGCTGATCACCGGCTGGGTCTCCAGCCGCATCGGCGGCAAGCGCACGCTGCTGGCCGGGCTGGTGCTGGTCGTCGGGTTCGCCGCGCTGGCCGGCACCTCCACCAGCGTCGCCGAGCTCGTCGGCTTCCGCGCCGGCTGGGGGCTGGGCAACGCCCTGTTCGTGGCCACCGCGCTGGCCGTCATCGTCGGCGCCGCCAGTGGCGGCGCGGAATCGGCCATCATCCTGTACGAGGCCGCGCTCGGCCTGGGCATCTCCCTGGGCCCGCTCGCCGGCGCGCTGCTCGGCGACTGGAACTGGCGGGCCCCGTTCTTCGGCACCGCCACGCTCATGGCGGTCGGCTTCGTGCTGATCGCCACGATGCTCAGGGCCACGCCAAGGCCCGCCCAGAAGACCCGGCTGAGCGCCCCCATCAGGGCGCTGGCGCACGGCGGCCTGGCCACGACCGCGTTCACCGCGCTGTTCTACAACTTCGCGTTCTTCACGGTGCTGGCGTTCACGCCGTTCGTGCTCGGCATGTCCGCCTACGGCATCGGCGCCGTCTTCTTCGGCTGGGGCGTCTGCGTGGCGCTGGCGTCGGTCTTCGCCGCGCCGCCGCTGCAGCGCAGGATCGGCTCGGTGAACGTGCTGCACCTGGCGCTGGCCCTGCTGGCCGTCTTCCAGATCGGCATCGCGCTGTCGGGGCACGCGGGCGTCATCGTGTTCACCATCCTGTCCGGCATCCCCATCGGCCTCAACAACACCGTGTTCACCGAGTCGGCCATGGAGGTCTCCGACGCTCCCCGGCCGGTTGCGTCGGCGGGCTACAACTTCGTGCGCTGGATGGGCGGCGCGCTGGCCCCGTTCATCGCGACGAAGCTGGGGGAGGAGGCCGGGGTGGCGGTGCCGTACGTGCTGGGGGCGCTCTGCTGCGTCGCCGGGATGGCCGTCCTCTACACCCGGCGGCACCACCTGCGTGCCCTGTCCCGCGTGGACGCCGGCCACACGGCGCACGACGCCGCTGAGGCCGCACCCGCTATGTGATTACATGTCTCACCATGGTGGGACATGTCCTGCTGCTCCTGGCGAGCATGCTTCCCGTGCCGCAGGCGGCCCCGTCCGGGATGAGCCCGTCCGCGACGACTCTGTCCGCGACGACTCTGTCCGCGATGACGTGGAACGTCTGCACGGGGACCAATTCCAACTGCCGCCTCTACCGTGCGGGCGCCGTCGAGCTGGCCGGGCACATCGGCGAGCAGGCGCTCGCCCGCCGCGCCGAAGTGATCTTCCTTCAGGAGTTCTGCACGGGCGCGACGGGCACGCTGGAGCTCTGGCTCGAACGGCGCACCGGCAAGCGCTGGACGATCGGCTCCTGGGGGCTGACCGGCCAGGACGGCGCGCCGTACGCGTGCCATCCCGACCTGCTCGGCCGCCCGCGCGGCGCGCAGAGCATCGCGGTGGCGGTGGCGGGCGACGCGGTCGCGTTCGAGATCCACCCGCTGCCCGCCCCGCCCTGGTACGTCAGGCGGGCCGCCATCTGCGCGGACCTGCCCGCCAGGAAGATCCGCGCCTGCGGCACCCACCTGTCCTCCGGCTCCGCCTACGACGACCGCCAGCCCGGCGCCCCGTACCGCACCAAGCAGCTCGAACGCCTGCTGGAGATCTCCGCCAAGCCCGGATACCGCAGCCTCGTCGGCGGCGACCTGAACGTCTCACCGCCCGACAGCGGCTACGGCAGCGCCGCCGGGCGCCGGGCCGTCGCCCCCTTCTACCGTGCCTACCAGGAGTGCGACCAGCGGGACGGGCGGCGTACCGGACGCTGGACCAGGGAGGGCAAGAAGCTCGACTACCTCTTCGCCCCCAAGGGCAGCGTGCGGCGCTGCCACGTCGAGCGCGGCGTCACCCTGTCGGACCACAAGCCCGCACACATCGAGGTGACCCTCTAGGGGCGGGCCGCGTACGCTGCACGCGTTCCCCCCGATAGGAAGATGTCCGGCCATCCTGGTGTTGAATGTTCGGAACCCGTACACCCGGACGAAAGGATCGACTGTGCCCACGATCGGTGTGCTCGCCCTTCAAGGAGACGTGCGCGAGCATGTGCGCATGCTCCAGGAGGCAGGCGCCACGGCCGCCGCCGTGCGCCGTCCCGCCGAGCTGGACGCGGTCGACGCCCTGGTCATCCCAGGAGGCGAGTCGACCACCATGTGGAAGCTCGCCGAGACCTTCGACATGCTGCAGCCGCTGCGCATGCGCGTCAAGGAGGGCATGCCCGCCTACGGCTCCTGCGCCGGCATGATCATGCTGGCCGACCGGATCGAGGACGGCATCGCCGGGCAGCAGACCATCGGCGGCATCGACATGGTGGTCAGGCGCAACGCCTTCGGCCGCCAGGTCCACTCCTTCGAGTCCGACCTCGACTTCGCCGGGACGCCGGTGCACGCCGTGTTCATCAGGGCCCCCTGGGTCGAATCCATCGGCGCGGACGTCGAAGTGCTGGGCAGGTGCGAGCCTGGGGATAGGATCGTCGCGGTCCGTCAAGGGCCGTTGCTCGCTACGTCGTTCCATCCCGAGCTCACCGGGGACGTACGCGTGCACCGTTACTTCGTAGACATGGTGAGGGAGCTCTAGGTAATGTCCGGCCACTCCAAATGGGCGACGACGAAGCACAAGAAGGCCGCGCTCGACGCCAAGCGCGGCAAGCTGTTCGCCAAGCTCATCAAGAACATCGAAGTGGCGGCACGGACCGGTGGCCCTGACCCGGACGCCAACCCCACCCTCTTCGACGCCATCTTCAAGGCGAAGAAGAACTCCGTGCCCAACGACAACATCGAGCGGGCGCGCAAGCGGGGCGGCGGCCTGGAGGCGGGCGGCGCCGACTGGCAGACGATCATGTACGAGGGCTACGCGCCCGGCGGCGTCGCGGTGCTCATCGAGTGCCTCACCGACAACCGCAACCGCGCCGCCTCCGAGGTGCGCGTCGCGCTCACCCGCAACGGCGGCTCGCTGGCCGACCCCGGGTCCGTGTCGTACATGTTCAACCGCAAGGGCGTCGTGATCGTGCCCAAGGCCGACGGGCTCGACGAGGACACCGTGCTGATGGCCGTGCTCGACGCGGGCGCCGAGGAGGTCAACGACCTGGGCGACACCTTCGAGGTCGTCTCCGAGGCCGGCGACCTGGTGCCGGTCCGCAAGGCGCTGCAGGATTCCGGCATCGACTACGACTCGGCCGAGTCGAGCTTCCTGCCGACGATGAGCGTGCCGCTCGACGAGGAGGGCGCCAAGAAGGTGTTCCGCCTCATCGACGCGCTGGAGGACAGCGACGACGTGCAGAACGTCTTCGCCAACTTCGACGTCTCGGACGAGGTGCTGGCGGCGCTCGACTAGGGGGGCGTACGGACGCGATCGCGAGGGCCCGGCTTTCCGCCGGGCCCCTCCGTTTGCCGTCCCCGATGCCTGTACCGGGCTTCGGGGTGCCCGCATCGGCTTGCCCGTGCCGGTTTGCCTGTGCCGGTTTGCCTGTGCCGGTTTGCCCGAGTCAGCCTTCGCGGGTGGCCGCATCGGGGGCGCGTCCGCGCAACGCGTTTCTTCGCGTGCGCGAGGGGCCCGCGGCAGCGTAGGGTCTGGCGACGTGACTTCCCCCACCCCTCCCCAGGCCTACGTCTCACCGGCCCTCGGCTGGCTGCTCGCCGTGCCTGCGCTGCTCGGCGCCCTCATCACCCTGGTGCTGCCGACCGCCCAGACGATCTGGCTCAGCTTCCAGAGCGGCGGCGTCCTGCGGGAGAGCTCCTACGTGGGGACGGCCAACTACGGCGAGCTGCTGGGCGGCGCCGACTTCTGGCGGGCACTGGGGTTCACGTCCTCGCTGACCGTGATCCCGCTGCTGGTGGCCGTGGTGGTGGGGCCGCTGCTGGCGCTGGCGCTCGACCGGGCGGGCACCTGGACCCGGCGGGCCGGGCGGATCGTGTTCTCGCTGGCCGTCGTCGCCTTCTCGCCGGTGGCGGTCGCGGGCGCCTGGCTGCGGGGGGCGATGCCGCACGCGTCCGGCCTGGTGACGCTGGCGGAGGGGCTGCGCGAGCCCGCGACGGCGCCGGGAACGTTCCGGCTGATCGTCGCGGCCGCCACGTTCGGCGTCGTGTGCGCGCTGGCCGTGATCGCGTTCCTGCCCGCGCTGCGCGGCGGCACCCCCGGCCCCGCGACGCTCGTCGTGGCGGTGCTCGTCGCGCTCGCCGTGGTCGCCGTGGGGCTGCAGACGTTCTCGCTCGGGCTGGTGCTCACGAGAGGCGGCCCTCAGCGGGCCACAGAGACGCTCGCGGGGCTGCAGTACGACTACGCCTTCCGGCTGGCCGAGTTCGGGCCTGGGGCGTCCGTGGCGGCCCTCACGGGGGTGATCCTCGGCGTGCTGGGGATCGTCGCCACGGTCGTCGCGGTGGCGGCCCGGCTCCGTATCACGCTCACCCCGCGCACCACGTCCCAGCACGAAACCGCCACCCCGCACCCGACCACCGCTTCGTACGGGCCCGGCACCGACCCGTCGAGGGCGGCCACCCCAGCCCCGTACGGGCCCGGCACCGACCCGTCGGGGGCAGGCAGCCCAGCCCCGTACGGGCCCGGGGTCCCGCACCCCTACGGGCCCGGCGCTCAGCTTCCGGACAAGACGGGCGTCCCGGTCCCGCCCTCGACCCCGACACCGTCCTCGGCCCCGGCTGTCGGGATGACCGTGGTCGGGGTCGTCGCGCTCGTGCTCGTCGCCGGGGTCGCGTTCGTCCTCACCTGGCCCTGGATGGACGGCGTGCTGGCCTCGCCCGCCACCCCGGCCGGAACCCTCGCCGCCCAGGTCAACACCTGGATCCCCGCCGTCGTGGGAGCCGTCGTCTCGGTCGGCGTCGCGTACCTGGCCGCGCTCGGCATCGGCGGCCTGCGCCCGCTCGGCCGGGCCAGCGAGTGGCTGCTGCTGCTCTTCGCCCCCTGGCTGTTCGCCGGCCCGGGCCCGCTCGCCGTCGCCAACTGGCAGAACGTCCACAACCTCGGCCTCATCGACACCTTCCCGGCGCTCATCCCGCCCCTCCTGGTCAGCGTCCCCGCGCTGCTGGTGCTCACGCTCCTGTGCAGGGGCCTGGCCGAACGGGCCGGCGGCGACTTCTTCGGCGGCGTGCTGCTGCCGTCGCTCCCCATGGCGGGCATCCTCGCCGGCGCCGTAGCCCTGGTGAACGCCCACGACCTGCTCTGGCCGATGCTGGTCGTCCAGAAGCCGGCCCTGTTCACCACACCGGTCGCACAGGTGAACCAGCTCGCCTCCTACACCGCGACGGCTCCCGACGTGGGCGCCGCCACGCCGCTGGCCGTGGTCGCCGTCGCGCTGGCCGCCCTCGTGGCCGCCCAGCTGCTCTACCTCGACCGGCTCGCCATCCGGACAAACGGCTCGCACGTTCGCACACCGCCTGCGTAGGGTGGCCGCTTGTGGACATACGAGACCTGACTCCCGAAGACCTCGACGACGTTCTCGACCTGCGTAAGCGCTCGTTCGGCCCGCTCTCCGCCGACGACAGGGAGAGGTGGCGCAAGGCGGTGCTCCCGGCGCTGGGGGAGGGCCGCTACCTGGGGGTGTTCGACGGCACGCGGCTGGCGGCGGCGGCCCGCCTGCGGCGGTTCACGCAGTGGTGGCACGGCAGGCCGCAGCCGATGGCGGGCGTCGCGGGCGTCACCGTCGGCCCGGAGGACCGCGGGCGCGGCGTCGGCTCCCGGATCATGCGCGCCGTCATCGGCCGCGCGGGCGAGCTCGGCGACGCCGTCTCCGCGCTCTACCCGGCCACCACGGCCATCTACCGCGGGGTCGGTTTCGAGCACGCCGGAGCCCTCAACAACGTGCGCCTGCCCGCCGAGTCGCTGCGCGCCATCCGGCCGTCGGGCCAGGTCAAGCTGCGCAGGATGGGCCCGGGCGACGCCGCCGAGCTGATGTCGGTGCTGCACCGCGTGCACGGCGAGGCCCGTTCGAGCGGCCCGGTCTCCTGGGACGAGGACACCTGGAACCTGTGGCTCGCCAACGAGGACGACTTCCTCTACCTGGCCGACGACGGCTACGCCATCTACCGGTGGAAGGGCGACGACATGGAGGTCGAGAACGTCGTCGCCGCCTCCCCCGAGACCCTGCGGGCCCTGTGGTCGATGATCGGCAGCGCCTCCACGATCGCGCACGAGGTCGTCGCCTCCGTGGCGCCGGACGACCCGGTGTTGTGGCTGCTGCGCGAGCGTACGAAGGAGCGGGTCCAGCAGGTGAGGTGGATGTTCAGGGTGCTGGACGTGGCCGCGGCCGTCGAGCGGAGGGGCTACCCGGAGCAGGCGGCCTGCGAGGCCGTCGTCACCGTCGACGACCCGGTCAGGGGCGGAGGCACCTGGCGCCTGGACATCTCCGGCGGATCGGGCACGGCCACCCCTGTCGAGGAGCCCGGCGTCACGCTCTCAGTGAACGGCTTCTCCGCCCTGTACGCCGGTATCCCCACCCGGACCCTCCGCCTCGCCGGTCTCATGTCCGGACATGACCGCCACGACCAGGCGCTCGACGCCGCCTTCGCCGCCAAGCCGTACATGCTCGACTACTTCTGACGCCCGCATCCCGGTGCGCGCCCACCCCGGCCGGAGTAAAGTCTCATGCCGAACAGATGTTCGGCGACGGGAGGGCGGGCCGGTGCGGGTGATGGGCGTCGATCCGGGGCTGACCCGGTGCGGCCTCGGTGCTGTCGAGGGGCGCCCGGGCGCCCCGCTGAGCCTGGTGGCCGTCGGGGTGGTGCGCACCGGGGCCGACGAGGATCTCGGCGCCCGGCTCGTCGGCATCGAGGCGGGCATCGAGCGCTGGCTCGACGAGGTGCGGCCCGACGCGGTGGCGGTGGAGCGCGTCTTCAGCCAGCACAACGTACGCACGGTCATGGGCACGGCCCAGGCGGCGGGCATCGCCGTCCTCTGCGCCGCCAGACGCGGCCTCCCGGTGGCCCTGCACACGCCGTCGGAGGTCAAGGCCGCGATCACGGGCAGCGGCACGGCCGACAAGAAGCAGATCGGCGCCATGGTCACCCGCTTGCTGCGCCTGGCCGAAATGCCCAAACCCGCGGACGCCGCCGACGCCCTCGCCCTGGCCATCTGCCACATCTGGCGCGGCGCCGCCCAGCACCGCCTCGCCGAGGCCCTCGCCCGCGCCCCCCGCCGAAACCCCGCCCAATGACACCCCGGCCCCACATCGGCCGCCTGCGCCGGTCACCTGCGCCGGTCACCTGCGTCGGCTACCTGCGCTGGCCACCCGCATCGGCCACCCGCATCGGTCATCCATGTCGGCTACTCGCGTCGGCAACCCATCTCCGGCAACTCACCCTCAGCATCAGTTCGGCAACTCAGCTCGGCGGGCGCGGGGCAGCGCGGATTCGGCTGCGGAGCGCGGCGTGAGTGGGCTCTTCGGCGTGAAGTGCGCTATGACAGGAGCCGGTGATGGAAACCGAACCATGGCGGGACCGATGACAGGAGGACAGGCGTGATCGCGTCGGTGGCGGGCAAGGTGACCGCGATAGCGCCGGACGGTGCCGTGATCGAGGTGGGCGGCGTCGGCATCCTCACCCACTGCACCCCCGGCACCCTCGCGACCCTCAGAATGGGCGAGCAGGCACGCCTGTCGACCTCGCTGGTGGTGCGCGAGGAATCACTCACCCTGTACGGCTTCGCCACCGACGACGAGCGCGCCGTGTTCGAGCTCCTGCAGACCGCCAGCGGCGTCGGCCCCAAGCTGGCCCTGGCGATGCTCGCCGTGCACACACCCAACACGCTCCGGGTCGCGGTGGCCGCCGCCGACGTCAAGGCGCTCACACAGGTGCCGGGGATCGGGCAGAAGGGGGCGCAGCGCATCATCCTGGAGCTGAAGGACCGGCTCGGCACGCCGGAGGAGGCCGTCAACGCCGCGCTCAACGGGGAGCGGCGGGTGGCGGTGTGGCGGGACCAGGTCCACTCGGGGCTGGTGGGGCTGGGCTACTCCAGCAAGGACGCCGACGAGGCGATCGCCGCCGTGGAGCCGGACGCCGACGCAGAGGTCGCCGCCGGCCGCCAGCCCCAGGTCGCCGCCCTCCTGAAGGCCGCCCTCCGTTCCCTGAGCATCCGATGACCCACCCCCTCCCCACCTCCGCGCCCCCTGCGCTCCCTGTGACGGCCGCCGTGCTGGGCCGCGTTGCAGCGCCGTCGTGTGCCGCCTTGCTGTGCTGCGCTGCCGCATCGCACCTCGCAGGGATGCCGCCGTCGTGTGCGGCTCCGCTGGGCCGCACCGCCGCATTGCGACGCGCGGGCATGCAGCCATCGTGTGCCACCAAGCCGCGCCGGTGCGGTGCTGAGGTGGCGGCTGCTGGCCGCAGGGTGACATCTTCGGACCCCGCAGAGTGCGACCCCCACCACGACCGCCGACCACCCACCGGCACCGGCACCGGCACCCGGAGCCGGACCGCGGAGCGCAGCGAGAGGAGGCACAGGCATGGGATTTGACCGGGAGGAGATCCTCTCGTCCACGGCCGGAGGCGACGAGCTGCAGATCGAGGCCGCGCTCCGCCCCAAGCGCCTCAGCGAGTTCATCGGCCAGGGCCGCGTACGCGAGCAGCTGTCGCTGGTGCTGGAGAGCGCGCTGCGCAGGCAGAGCCCGCCCGACCACGTGCTCATGAGCGGCTCCCCGGGCCTCGGCAAGACGACCCTGGCCATGATCATCGCAGCCGAGCTGAACGCCCCCCTGAGGATCACCTCGGGCCCGGCGCTGGAGCGCGCTGGCGATCTGGCTGCGATTCTGTCCACGCTGGCCGAGGGCGAGGTGCTGTTCATCGACGAGATCCACCGGATGGCCAGGCCGGCCGAGGAGATGTTGTATCTCGCGATGGAGGACTTCCGGGTCGACATCGTCGTCGGCAAGGGCCCGGGCGCCACCGCCATCCCGCTCGACATCGCGCCGTTCACGCTGGTGGGAGCCACCACGCGGGCCGGGCTGCTGCCGGCGCCGCTGCGTGACCGGTTCGGGTTCACCGCCCACATGGACTTCTACGAGACCCCCGAGCTGGAGCAGGTGCTGCGCCGTTCGGCCAAGCTGCTCGGGGTGGGCCTGCCGGACGACGGCGCGCACGAGATCGCCCGGCGGTCCCGGGGCACGCCGCGCATCGCGAACCGGCTGCTGAGGCGCGTGCGCGACTTCGCCGACGTGCGGGCCGACGGTGTGATCGACCGCGACATCGCCGCGGCGGCGCTGAACCTGTACGAGGTCGACGGCGAGGGGCTCGACCGGCTCGACCGGGCGGTGCTCGGCGCGCTGCTGAAGAAGTTCGGCGGCGGCCCCGTCGGGCTGTCCACGCTGGCGGTCGCCGTGGGGGAGGAGCCGGAGACGGTCGAGGTGGTGGCCGAGCCGTTCCTCGTACGGCAAGGTCTGCTGGCCAGGACCCCGCGCGGCCGGGTCGCCACGGCGGCGGCGTGGGTGCATCTGGGGATGACACCACCACCAGATGCGTTCGGAGCGTCACTTTTCGAGTGATCACAGATCGGTTGCAACCGTTTCAAAATGGGAACTTCCCCGCGCGCCGGAACGCTGCCTCGTTGCCGCGTTTCGCAACAAGCGCCTACACTCCGTGGCTTGGCTGGCTGTGTAGGCTGACGGGCTGAGCGGCGCGGCCCGACGCAACGCACGGAATTTCCGGCGCGAGGCCGGTGTCAACTTCTTGTACGACAATGGAAGGTCGCCCCTGATGGACATGGGACAACTCGGAAGCATCCTGCCGCTGATCCTTCTGGTGGTGGTGTTCTACTTCCTGCTGATCCGCCCCCAGCGCAAGCGCCAGCAAGAGGCGATCAAGATGCAGAACTCCCTGACGCCCGGCACCCGGGTCATGACCACGACGGGCCTGTTCGGTACGGTCGTGGCACTCGACAACGAGGACGTCATCATCGAGGTCGCGCCGGGGATCGAGACCCGCTGGGTGAAGGCGGCGATCGGCCGGGTCATCACCCCCGGCGACGCCCCGGTGAGTGACGACGAGTCGGCCGCTGACCAGGTCGAACTCGACGAAGAGGGCAAGAAGGAGTCCGAGGCCACCGTAGAGCGTGACGGCGACCAGGGCTCCAGTACCAAGCAGTCCTGACTAAGCTCTGCGACACAACCTCTATCTGAAAGAACTGACGACCAGTGGCCCGACCGACCAGCCGCCACAGCCGACCGGGGCGTACGCTCCTCGTGTTGCTGGCGCTCATCCTCGCCCTGGGCGGGACGATGTTCCTGCAGAGCGCGTACACGCCGAAGCTGGGACTCGACCTCGCGGGCGGCACCACGGTGACTCTGACTCCCGTGACCCAGAACAACGCGTCGCCGCCTGAGGAGATCCTCGACCGCGCGGTCAACATCATCCGCGACCGGGTCAACGGCACCGGAATCTCCGACGCCGAGGTCGCCAAGTCCGGCGACAACATCATCATCTCCATCCCGGGCGTCGGTCAGAACGAGGCCATCAAGCTGGTCGCGACCACTGCGGAGCTGCGTTTCCGCCAGGTGCTCGCCGTGGCGGCCACGCAGGCTCCGCAGGATCTGGCCACCAACGCGCCGACGCCGGGCGGTACGCCCTCGGGGTCGGCGAGTCCGTCGGCCAGCCCCTCCGCGTCCCCGACGGCCCAGCCGTCCACCTCGCAGTCGATCACGACGCCGAGCGCCTCCCCGACGGGCAAGGCGCTGTCGTCGGCGCTGACCGCGCCGACGCAGTCGGCCTCGGCACCGGCCCAGGGCTCCGCGGACCCGTCGGCCAAGCCGACCGCGACGCAGAAGACCGGCCAGACGGGCCAGGACGGCAAGACGGGTCAGGACGGCAAGACCCAGACGGCCCAGGACAGCAAGACCCAGACGGGCCAGGACGGCAAGAACCAGGAGCAGGGCGGCAAGAAGGGGCAGGAGGCCAAGTCCTCTCCCACGGCCAAGGCCACCCCGAGCGCCCAGGCGAGCACGCCTCCCGCGCAGGACCCCAACGCCGGCATCGACACCACGGGCATCGACCCGGCGGTGCTCCAGCAGTTCAACAAGCTCGACTGCTCCAACCCCGCCAACCGCGGCCAGGGCGTCCAGGACGACCCGGCCAAGCAGTACGCGGCCTGTGAGACCGACGGCAGCTACAAGTACGTCCTCGACGTCGCCAAGGTCGTCGGCACCGACATCGACACGGCCTCGGCGGGCGTCCGCCAGGGCACCACCGAGTGGGTCGTCCAGCTCGACTTCAAGAGCAAGGGCGCCGGCGAGTGGGGCAAGCTCACCACCACCGCCTACAACTCGCCCGAGCCGCGCAACATGGTCGCGGTCGTGCTCGACGGCGTGGTCATCACCGCCCCGGTCATCCAGAGCCCGATCCCCGGCGGCCGGGCCGAGATCACCGGCGGCTTCGACCAGCTCAGCGCCACCAACCTGGCCGACCAGCTCAAGTACGGCGCGCTGCCGCTGAAGTTCAACCGCAGCTCGGTCGACACGGTCTCCTCGACCCTGGGCCAGGACCAGCTGGAGGGCGGCCTGATCGCCGGCGTCATCGGGCTCGGGCTCGTGGTGCTCTACTGCCTGCTCTACTACCGGGGCCTGGGCATCGTGGCGGTGCTGAGCCTCGTGGTGGCCACGGTCATCACGTACACCTCGGTGGTCGTGCTCGGCCACAACGCGGGCTTCCGGCTCTCGCTGCCGCACATCATCGGTTTGGTGGTCTCGATCGGTATCACCGCCGACTCCTTCATCGTGTACTTCGAACGCATCCGTGATGAGATGAAGGAAGGTCGGCGGACGCTTCGCGCGGCCGTCGAGGTGGCCTGGGTTCGTGCCCGGCGCACGATCCTGATCGCCGACGCCGTCATGTTCATCGCCGCGATCGTGCTGTACTTCCTGGCGGTGGGCGGTGTGGCCGGGTTCGCGTTCGCGATGGGCCTGACCACGCTGATCGACATCGTGGTGGTGTTCCTGTTCACCAAGCCGTTCATCGCCCTGCTGGCGAGGATGAAGTTCTTCGCCAAGGGGCACCCGCTGTCGGGTCTCGACGCCGAGCGCATGAGCGAGACGTCGTCCACCGGCCGCACGACCACTCCGCAGGAGGCCTGAGATGGGACTTGCGCGTCGCCTCTACCGCGGCGAGATCGACGTCGACTTCGTCGGCAAGTGGCGGTTGTGGTACAGCCTGTCCGGCCTGCTGCTGGCCATCTCGCTGGCCGGGCTGCTGGTCAACGGGCTCAACCTCGGCGTCGAGTTCAAGGGCGGCACGATCTTCTCATTCAAGGCCACCCAGACCTCCGTCCAGGAGGTCCGCGAGGCCGTGCTCGACGAGGGCGTGCACCAGGTGATCGTCCAGCAGGCCGGCACGGACGGCTGGCGGGCGACCACGGAGAGCCTGTCGGAGGACACCAGGGCCCAGGTGCAGAGCGCGATCGCCAAGGACTTCAACGTCCCGGTCGATCAGGTCAGCATCCAGGCCATCGGCCCGTCCTGGGGCGGTGAGGTGTCGCAGAAGGCGTGGATCGGCCTGGCCGTGTTCATGCTGGCGATCATCCTGTACCTGTCGATGGCGTTCGAGCCGAAGATGGCGCTGGCCGCCATCGTCGCGCTCATCCACGACCTCGTCATCACGGCCGGCATCTACGCCTGGTCGGGCTTCGAGGTCACGCCCGCGACGCTGCTGGGCTTCCTGACCATCCTCGGTTACTCGCTCTACGACGCGGTCGTGGTGTTCGACATGATCAAGGAGGTCACGGCCAAGCTGGGGCACACGTCCAAGCAGACGTACTCGATGGCCGCCAACAACGCGCTCAACCACACGCTGATCCGGTCGCTGAACACCTCGCTGGTCGCGATTTTGCCGGTGGCGGCGATCCTGTTCATCGGCACCACGGTGCTCGGTGCGGGCACGCTGAAGGACCTGTCGCTGTCGCTGTTCGTCGGCATGATCGTCGGTACGTACTCGTCGCTGTGCGTCGCCACGCCGCTGCTGGTGACGCTGAAGGAGCGCGAGCCGAAGTACCAGGCCATCGCCAGGAGGCTCGCCTCCACGGGAGGTGGCGGCAAGGGCTCGGGCAAGGGGTCGAAGGGCTCCAAAAGCGCGGCCGTAGCCAAGGGCTAGCCACCGCAGGCCACCGTACGGCGCCCTCGCCCCGCACCGGGGCGGGGGCGCCGTTCGCGTGCACCCCCAAGCAGGGCCGGTACGCGCGAGGGCCGGAATGCACCATCATGGACCCCGGCAGACGGCCGGTGGAGAAATGCGAGGGAAACACCCATGACCGAGCTGAGCACGCTGATCCTGGACCGGATCAGGGATGTGCCCGACTACCCCAAGCCCGGGGTCATGTTCAAGGACATCACCCCGCTGCTGGCCGACCCGGTCGCGATGGCGGCCGTGGTGGACGAGCTGGCCGGGCTCCACCAGGTGGACAAGATCGTGGGCATCGAGGCCCGGGGCTTCATCCTGGCCGCGCCGGTGGCCTACCGGGCGGCGGCGGGGTTCGTCCCGGTGCGCAAGAAGGGGAAACTGCCTGCCGAGACACTGGAAGAGTCCTACGATCTGGAGTACGGCTCCGCGACCATCGAGGTGCACCGCGACGCGTTCGCGCCCGGTGACCGGGTGCTCGTCGTCGACGATGTGCTGGCCACGGGAGGCACCGCGAAGGCGGCCGTGGAGCTGGTGGAGAGGGCCGGAGCCGAGGTCGTCGGCATCGCCGTGCTGATGGAGCTGGCCTTCCTCAAGGGACGTGAGCGGCTGACGGGCGTGGAGTTGCACTCCCTCGTGATCGTCTGAGCCCGGCCCGCGACGGTCCAGGTTCGCCACCTGGATACACTGGGGGGATCTGGACTCGAAACGTGAGGAGCTTTGCGTGGGGAGTCAGTGCGGGAGGAGTCTGAGTGCCCCGTGATGTGGTCGTGCCCGACGTAACCGACTCTGGCAATGCCGAGGCGCCCGGCATGCCGGCGGTGCGTCGACGGCGGTTTGGGGGTGGGGCCATGAATCCGGTGCTGGAGCCGTTGTTCCGCACGGTCAGAGCCACCCATCCCAAGGCCGATCTGCGGCTGATCGAGCGTGCCTACGACGTGGCCGCCTACCACCACCGTGACCAGAAGCGGAAGTCGGGCGATCCGTACATCACGCACCCGCTGGCCGTGGCGACGATCCTGGCCGAGCTGGGCACCGACGACGAGACGTTGTGCGCGGCGCTGCTGCACGACACGGTCGAGGACACCGCCTACAGCCTCGACGAGCTGCGTGGCGACTTCGGCGACACGATCGGGTCCCTGGTCGACGGCGTCACCAAGCTTGACAAGGTCAAGTTCGGCGACGCCGCGCAGGCCGAGACCGTGCGCAAGATGGTCGTCGCCATGTCGCGCGACATCCGCGTGCTGATCATCAAGCTGGCCGACCGCCTGCACAACATGCGCACCATGCGCTACCTGCCGGAGCACAAGCGGCACCAGAAGTCGCGCGAGACGCTGGAGATCTTCGCCCCGCTGGCCCACCGCCTGGGCATGAACACGATCAAGTGGGAGCTGGAGGACCTCGCGTTCGCCATGCTCTACCCGAAGCGCTACGACGAGATCGCCCGCATGGTGTCGGAGCGGGCGCCGCGCCGCGACCTGTTCCTGCAGGAGGTCATCGAGAAAGTCCACGGCGACCTGCGCGAGGCGAAGATCCGCGCGGTGGTGAAGGGCCGGCCGAAGCACTACTACTCGGTCTACCAGAAGATGATCGCCAGGGATGTCGCGTTCGACGACATCTACGACCTGGTGGGCATCCGCGTCCTGGTCGACAGCGTGCGCGACTGCTACGCCGCGCTCGGCACCATCCACGCCAGGTGGAACCCGGTGCCGGGGCGCTTCAAGGACTACATCGCGATGCCCAAGTTCAACATGTACCAGTCGCTGCACACGACGGTGATCGGTCCCGAGGGCAAGCCGGTGGAGCTGCAGATCCGCACCCACGCGATGCACCACAGGGCCGAGTACGGCGTGGCCGCGCACTGGAAGTACAAGGAGGAGGTCGGCGCCCCCGGCCCCACGGGGAAGGTCAAGCCGGGCAGCGACATGGCCTGGCTGCGCCAGCTCCTCGACTGGCAGAAGGAGACCTCCGACCCGGGCGAGTTCCTGGAGTCGCTGCGGTTCGACCTGTCGGTCTCCGAGGTCTACGTCTTCACCCCGAAGGGCCAGGTCATCGCCCTGCCGGAGGGTGCCACGCCGGTCGACTTCGCGTACGCGGTGCACACGGAGGTGGGGCACCGCTGTATCGGCGCCCGGGTCAACGGGCGGCTGGTGCCCCTGGAGTCGCGGCTCGGCAACGGCGACACGGTGGAGATCTTCACCTCCAAGTCGCCGGACGCCGGGCCGTCGCGCGACTGGCTGAAGTTCGTCAAGTCGGGCCGGGCCCGCAACAAGATCCGGCAGTGGTTCTCCAAGGAGCGCCGCGAGACCGCGATCGAGGCGGGCAAGGAGGCCATCGGCCGGGCCATGCGCAAGCAGGGCCTGCCGCTGCAGCGGCTGATGTCCGGCGAGGCGCTGCTGGCGCTGGCCCGCGACCTGCGCTACCCCGACGTGTCCGCCCTGTACGCGGCCGTCGGCGAGGGCCACATCGCGGCCCAGGCGGTCGTGCAGAAGCTGGTGGCCTCGATCGGCGGCGTCGACAGCGCCGAGGAGGACATCGCCGAGACCTCGCTGCCGACGCGGCTGCGCGGCCGTCCCCGCGGCGGTGGCGGCGCCGGCGTGGTGGTGGCGGGCGACGCCGACGTCTGGGTACGCCTGTCGAAGTGCTGCACCCCGGTGCCGGGCGACGAGATCGTCGGGTTCGTCACCCGGGGCCACGGCGTGTCGGTGCACCGGGCCGACTGCACCAACGTGCAGCAGCTCAAGGCGCAGCCCGACCGCCTGGTGGAGGTGAGCTGGTCGCCGAGCGACGACAGCGTGTTCCTGGTGGCCATCCAGGTGGAGGCGCTCGACCGGCCGCGGCTGCTGTCGGACGTCACCCGTACGCTGTCGGACCAGCACGTCAACATCCTCAGCGCCTCGGTCACGACGTCGCGCGACCGGGTGGCGATCAGCAAGTTCACGTTCGAGATGGGCGACCCCAAGCACCTGGGGCACGTGCTCAAGGCCGTGCGCAGCATCCAGGGCGTGTTCGACGTCTACCGGGTGAGCGGCGCGGGCGGCTAGTGCTGGCGCAGGTCGGGCAGGTTGACCACGACGGCCTCCTGCGTGCTGCGCGCGATCACCACGACCGCCTCGTGCGACGGGTCGGGGTTCTCCTCGCGGTGCGGCACGTACGGCGGCACGAACACGTAGTCGCCCGGCCCCGCGTCGATGCGCCGCTCCCGGCCCTCCTCCAGGAACACGAACGACGGCGTGCCGCTGACCACGTAGATGGCCGTCTCGGAGGCGCCGTGGTGGTGGTCGGACGAGCGGGTGGCGGGGGCGACGTGGGTCTGCCCCATCCACAGCCGCGACGAGCCGGTCGTGGCGCCGCTGACGGCGGCCAGCCGCCGCATCCCGCCGCTCTGCGCCGTCTCGCCGGAGAGCGCCCCTGAGGGCACGTGACGCAGCGGCTGGTGGAAGGGGTCCCCCTGGGTCCTGTAACCCTCCCAGAGACGCCCTCCGGCCCGCTCAAGGACGTCCGTGGCCACGGCGGCCAGCCTGGCGGGGTCGTCGCGGGCGTCGAGCAGCTCATCGGCCAGCTTCGCATCGTGGGCGCGCAGCTCGCGCAGCAGCCACTTGCCGCTGCCCTGCCACGCCCGCCCCACGCCCAGCGCCGTCCGCGCGGCCGCCTGGACGACCTCCCAGCCGATGAACGCCCGCTCGCCCGGATCGGTCGCGCCCGACAGGTCGTCGAGCAGGTCGGACAGCACGTACCTGAAACGGTCGGCCTGGCCGTCGGTCAGCCCCGACGGGCCGTCCGCGAGGCGGTCGGCCAGCTCGGACTGGAGGTCGCTGGCCCTGCCGCCCGTCCTGTCGGTCACCACCGCGCCCTCGGCGCAGATGCGGGCCAGGACCGGCCGCCGCTGCTCGAAGCCGTCGTCGACGTAGACGGCCAGGCTGGTCTCGCTGTGCGCGAACAGCTCCACCGGCCACTCGCGCCAGCGCAGCGACTCCCGGTAGGGGGCGGGCAGGCCGTCGAGCACCACCACGACGTCGAGGTCGGAGGTGGCGGTGCGGAGCCCGGTGAGCACGCTGCCGCCGACGAAGGCGTACAGGGCGCCGGGGAACAGCTCTTCGACGAAGGCACGCGCGGCCGCGACGGGGTCCATGACCGCCAGCCTAGATCCCGGGCCCCGTCGCGCGCCGCCCGATCGGCGACGGCGGCCCGGGGGAGCACAGCCTGGCTGAAACCCCTAGCTGAACTCGGTGAGCGTGCGCTCGGCCTCCGCCAGCCACGAACGGCGGGCGATCAGGGCCTCCTCGGCCTCCTTGACGTCCTTGGCGCGCCCGGCGGCCTGCGCCTTGGACAGCCGCTTCTCGAGCTGCTCGATCGAGGTGCGGAGCTGGTCGACCGTGCTCTGGGCGCGGGCCCTGGCCTCGGGGTTGGACCGCTTCCACTCGGCGTCCTCGGCCTTGCGCACGGCCTCGTCGACCTTGCGCAGCCCGCCCTCCAGCCGGTCGCGCTGCTCGCGCGGCACGGGCCCGGCGGCCTCCCAGCGCTCCAGGACGTGCCGCAGCGCCGCCCTGGCCGTGCGTACGTCGGTGACCGGGAGGAGCTTCTCGGCCTCGGCCAGCAGCACCTCCTTGACCTCCGCGTTGGCGGCCAGCGAGGCGTCCCGCTCCGCGAACACCGCGGAACGGGCCTGGAAGAACTGGTCCTGGGCGGCCTTGAAGCGCGCCCACAGCTCGTCCTCGGCCTCGCGGGAGGCCCGCCCGGCGCTCTTCCACTGCTGCATCAGCTCGCGGTAGATCGCCGCGGTCTGGCCCCAGTCGGTCGAGTCGGCGAGCGCCTCGGCCTCGGCGACGATGCGCTCCTTGGCCGAGCGGACGCCCTCGCGCTGCTCGTCCAGCCCCGCGAAGTACTGCTTGCGCCGCTTGGCGAACGCCGTGCGCGCGGCCGACAGCCGCTTCCACAGCGCGGCCTCGGTGACCCGGTCGATGCGGTCGGCGGCCTTCCACTCCTCCACCAGCTGGCGCAGCCGCTCCCCACCGGACTTCCAGTGGGTGGTCTCGTCCGCGATGCGCTCGGCCTCGCCGACGATGCGCTCCTTGACCGCCCTGGCCTCGGCCCGCGCGTGCTCGCGAGCCGCCTTGACCTCCTCGCGGCGCTGTGCGACGAGCTCGGTCAGGCCGTCCAGCCGCCGCGTCAGCGCGTCCAGGTCCCCGATGGCGTGCGCTTCGGAGACGGCCTCGCGCAGCTTGGTGATGCTCGCCTCGGCCTGTGCCGGGGCCAGATCGGTGCCCCTGACCCGCTGTTCGAGCAGCTGCACCTGACCGGCCAGCTCGTCGTACTTGCGATGGAAGTAGGCCAGTGCCTCTTCGGGTTCACCGGCCTGCCAGGAGCCGACGGCCCGCTCTCCCTCAGCCGTACGCACGTAGACGGTGCCGTCGTCGTCTACCCGGCCCCACGGGTCGGTGCTCACCGTGTCCTCCCGCACTATCCATCAGACCCTTCGGGACTACTTCGTCCCTAGTTTGTATTACGTCAGCTCTTGCCGGCGATTGTCACGTCTTTGATTTCGACGGTTTGCTTTGGCGCTCCAGTCCCATCTCCCATGGCGCTAGGGATGTTGCCTGCTTTGTTCACCTTGTCCAGGATGTCGAGCCCCTTGGTGATCGTACCCACCGGCGTGTAATCCGGGGTGAGCCCGATGTCCCCGTAAACCAGGAAGAACTGGCTGCCCGTGCTGCCCGGAGCCTGCGTTTTGGCCATGGCCATCACGCCGCGCTTGTACTGGGCGCCCTGCAGGTTCTCCTCGGCCATGACGTAGCCGGGGCCGCCCTGGCCGTCGGTCTCGTTCTTGCCGTCGGCCTTGGCCGTCGGGTCGCCGCACTGGAGCATCGGGAACTGGTCGCCGCCGAGCCGGTGGCACTTGCTGCCGTCGTAGTAGTTCTTCTTCGCCAGGAACTCCAGCGAGTTCGTGGTGCACGGCGCCTTGGCGTTGTCGAGCTCGACCACGATGTCGCCCAGATTCGTCTTGAACGTCATCGTCTTCGTGGCCGGCTCGGTCTTGACCTTCGCCGGCGGCATGCCGACGTCCTTGACCGTGCCGCCCGAGGCGTCCTTGACGTAGTCGCACGTGCCCGTCTTGGCGTCGTACGGCTTGGGCCCCGTGCTCGCCGACGCCTGAGCGGTGTCGGTGGGTACGGCCGACGCCGACGGCGAGGCGGCCGCCTCGGTGCCCGTGTCGTTGCCGCCCAGCAGCGCGACCGCGGCCACGATGCCTCCGACCACGATCACGACGCCCACGGTGGAGCCGATGATCGCCGTGCGCTTGGCCTTCTGCTCGCGCTCGATGCGGCGCTGCATCTGCCGCTCGTAGTGCTCGCGCGCCAGCTGCTTCTGCCGGTCCTTCCCCGTGGCCACCGCTTTGCCTCCCATAGTCAATCAACTGAGGTGGGCGAATCGTATCGGCCAACGGGTAATGATTCGCAGCCCGGCGACCCGCACCGGTACCCTTCGGTTACATTCCCATTGGCTTTTCGACGAGATCACCTGAGGCAGATGCTCATCGCAGGCTTCCCCGCAGGGGCCTTCCAGACCAATTGTTACGTCGTCGCGCCCGCGGCCGGCGAGGAGTGCGTGATCGTCGATCCAGGTCAGGACGCGACCGAGGGCGTCGACGAGCTGCTGCGCGAGCACCGGCTCAAGCCCGTCGCGGTCCTGCTGACCCACGGCCACCTCGACCACGTCTGGTCCGTGGCCCCCGTGTGCGGCGCGCGCGACGTGCCCGCGTGGATCCACCCCGACGACCGCCACCTGCTGAGCGACCCCGCCGCGGGCTGGTCCGACACCAGCGCCTCGCTGTTCGGCGGCATCACGCTGAGCGAGCCCGACGACGTGCGCGAGCTGTCCGACGGCGCCGTGCTCCAGCTCGCCGGCCTCGAGCTCGTGGTCGACCACACGCCCGGCCATACCAGGGGGTCGGTGAGCTTCCGGCTGCCCGGCGACGAGATCATGTTTTCGGGCGACCTGCTGTTCGCCGGCTCCATCGGCCGCTCCGATCTTCCCGGCGGCGACTACGCGACGATTCTGCGCAGCCTGGCTACCAAGTGTCTGCCGCTGCCTGACGATACGGTCGTTCTGCCGGGCCACGGACCACAGACCACGATCGGCCGCGAGCGCGCGACCAACCCGTACCTCAAGGAAGCAGCGCCGCACGCCGGTCCCACACGAGGGATCTAATGAGCTTCCAAGCACCCAAGGGCACCTTCGACTGGCTGCCGCCCCGCTCCGAGCGGGTCCTCGCCGTACGCGAGGCACTGGCCGCGCCGCTGCGCGGGGCGGGCTACGGCTACATCGAGACGCCCGTCTTCGAGGACACGCAGCTGTTCGCCAGGGGCGTAGGCGAGTCGACCGACATCGTCACCAAGGAGATGTACACCTTCCCCGACAAGGCGGGACGCTCCCTGACGCTGCGCCCCGAGGGCACCGCCTCCGTCGTGCGCGCGGTGCTCCAGCACAACCTGCACAACGGCCAGCTCCCGGTCAAGTTGTGGTACTCCGGCAGCCAGTTCCGCTACGAGCGCGCCCAGAAGGGCCGCTACCGCCACTTCTGGCAGGTCGGCGCCGAGGCGCTCGGCTCCGAGGACCCGGCGCTCGACGCCGAGCTGATCGTGCTGGCCGTCCGCGGGTTCGCCTCGCTCGGGCTCCAGCGCGTCAAGCTGCTGCTCAACTCCCTGGGCGACAAGAACTGCAGGCCCGCCTACCGGGCCGCGCTGCAGGAGTTCCTGCGCGGGCTCGACCTCGACGAGGACACCCGGGCGCGCATCGAGATCAACCCGCTGCGGGTGCTCGACGACAAGCGGCCCGAGGTGCAGGCCCAGCTCGCCGGCGCGCCCCTGGTCGTCGATCACCTGTGCGCGGCCTGCCGGGCCTACCACGAAGAGGTCCGCGGCCTGCTGACCGCCTGCGAGATCGCGTTCGAGGACGACCCGCGGCTGGTGCGCGGGCTCGACTACTACACGCGCACCACGTTCGAGTTCGTGCACGACGGCCTCGGCTCGCAGTCCGCCGTGGGCGGCGGCGGGCGCTACGACGGGCTCAGCGAGATGCTCGACGGCCCGCCCCTGCCCAGCGTCGGCTGGGCGCTCGGCGTCGACCGCACGTTCCTGGCCATGGAGGCCGAGGGGCTGCTCGGTGAGGACACCGCGCCCAGGCGTGTCCAGGTGTACGGTGTCCCGCTGGGTGACGACGCGCGCCGCCGCATGTTCCTGCTCGTCGAAGAGCTGCGTGAGGCGGGCGTCAGCGCCGACATGGCCTTCGGCGGCAAGGGTCTCAAGGGCGCGATGAAGGGCGCCGACCGCTCGGGCGCCGCGTTCGCGCTGATCCTGGGCGAGCGTGACCTCGCGGCCAAGGCCGTGCAAGTGAAGGACCTGGGCACCGCCGAGCAGACCGAGGTGCCGCTGGACCAGGTCGTCGACGTCTTGAAGGAGAAGGTGAAGTGATCGGCTCGCCTTCCTCCCCCTATCCGTACGAAGGGAAAGTGCAGTGATCCGCACGCATACCGCCGGGTCGCTCCGTGAGGAGCACGCCGGGCAGCAGGTGACGCTCGCAGGATGGGTGGCCCGCCGCCGTGACCACGGCGGCGTCGTCTTCATCGACCTGCGCGACGCCTCCGGCTCGGCGCAGGTGGTCTTCCGCGAGGAGGACCACGCCCACGACCTGCGCGCCGAATACTGCGTGCAGGTCGTCGGCCAGGTCAGGGTGCGCCCCGAGGGCAACGAGAACCCCGACCTGCCGACCGGCGCGATCGAGGTGGTGGCCGAGCGGGTCGAGGTGCTGAGCGAGTCCGCGCCGCTGCCGTTCCCGATCGAGGGCAACGTGGGGGTGTCGGAGGAGGCGCGGCTGAAGTACCGCTACCTCGACATCCGCCGCCAGCAGGTCGCCAACGCGATGCGCACCCGCTCCAAGGCCACCTACCTGGCCAACGAGGTGATGAACGAGCTCGGCTTCGTCTACGTCGAGACGCCCACGCTGACCCGCTCCACGCCCGAGGGCGCGCGCGACTTCCTGGTGCCGGTGCGCCTGCAGCCCGGCAACTGGTACGCGCTGCCGCAGTCGCCGCAGCTGTTCAAGCAGCTCCTCCAGGTGGCCGGGCTCGAGCGCTACTACCAGCTCGCCAAGTGCTACCGCGACGAGGACCTGCGGGCCGACCGGCAGCCGGAGTTCACGCAGATCGACGTCGAGATGTCCTTCGTGGACCAGGAGGACGTCATCGAGGTCGGCGAGAAGCTGATCGGCCGGCTGTGGAGGGAGATCGCCGGCTACGAGCTGCCGACCCCGCTGCCGCGCATGACGTACGCCGACGCCATGGCCCGCTACGGCTCCGACAAGCCCGACCTGCGCTTCGGCCAGGAGCTGGTCGAGATGACCGAGTACTTCGCGAACACCTCCTTCCGCGTCTTCCAGGCCGACTACGTCGGCGCCGTCGTCATGCCCGGCGGCGGCTCGCAGACCCGCAAGGAGCTCGACGGCTGGCAGGAGTGGGCCCGCTCGCGCGGCGCCAAGGGCCTGGCGTACGTGCTCGTCCAGGAGGACGGCACGCTGGGCGGCCCGGTCGCCAAGAACCTGTCGGAGGAGGAGCTGTCCGGCCTGGCCGCCAAGGTGGGCGCCGAGCCCGGCGACGCGATCTTCTTCGCCGCCGGCGCCAGGAACGCCGCCCGCGACCTGCTCGGCGCGGCCCGCCTGGAGATCGGCCGGCGCTGCGACCTCATCGACGAGTCGCTGTGGTCGTTCCTGTGGGTCGTGGACGCCCCCATGTTCGAGGAGGACGGCGAGGGCGGCTGGACGGCCGTGCACCACCCGTTCACCGGCCCGAAGCCGGAGTGGGCCGACAACTTCCAGGACCACCCGGGCGAGGCGCTGGCCTACGCCTACGACATGGTCTGCAACGGCATGGAGATCGGCGGCGGCTCCATCCGTATCCACCGGGCCGAGATGCAGCAGCGCGTGTTCGACGTGCTCGGCATCTCCAAGGAGGAGGCGGAGAGCAAGTTCGGCTTCCTGCTGGAGGCGTTCAAGTACGGCCCGCCCCCGCACGGCGGCATCGCCTACGGCTGGGACCGGATCTGCATGCTGCTGTCCGGCGGCGACTCGATCCGCGACGTGATCGCGTTCCCGAAGACGGCCTCCGGCTTCGACCCGCTCACGGGCGCGCCGACGCCGATCACGGCCGACCAGCGCAAGGAGGCGGGCGTGGACGCCCAGCCCAAGACCGAGGCGTAACGGTCATGTGAAAGGGCCGGGGCGGCAGCCGCCCCGGCCCTTTCGCGTGAGGTCCCCTACTTCAGGATGACCTTCTTGATGACGATCGGGATCTTCGGCGCGGTGGAGCCGCCGTCGCCCGTGATGTCGTCGGGGTTGGTGATGACGCCGCCCTCGGCGACCTTGTCGATGATCTCAAGGCCGGACTTGACCACGCCCAGCACCGAGTACACCTGCTCCAGCTGCGTGTTCTCGTCCGACATCGAGATGGCGAACTGGCTGCTGTTCTGCCCTGCGGCGTCCAGCGGCTGGGTCAGGAAGACCACGCCCCTGCTGTACGGCATGACGTCCACGGCCTCGTCCCCGAAGACGTAGCCGGCGTTGCCCTGGCCGTCGGTCTTGTTCTTGCCGTCGGCCTTGGCCTGCGGGTCGCCGCACTGCAGCAGGTACAGGCCGGAGGTCTCCGGCTTGGCCAGGCGGTGGCACTTGTTGCCCTCGTAGAAGCCCTTCTTGGCGAGGAAGGCCATCGAGTTGACCGAGCACGGGGTGGCGTTCGGGTCCACGTCGATGACGATGTCACCGTGGTTGGTCTTGATCGTCATCGTCGAGAGCTTCATGTTCGGCTTCTTGGGCGGCAGCCCCACGTACTTGTGCGGGACGGAGCTGTCGCGCTTGTACGTGCAGGTGACGTCCTTCGCCTGCTTGGGCGTGGAGCTGGGCAGCGCCGTCGGGAGGACGGGCGAACCCGAGGGCGAGGCCGAGGCGGAGGGCGTGCTTTCGGCCGCCGCGTTGCTCGCTCCGTCGTTGCCCACCAGGGTGGTCGCGGCGAAGATGCCGCCGGCGACCACGACGACGGCCACGGCCGCGCCGATGAAGGTGTTCCGCCTTGCCTTGGCGCTCTGCTCGGCCGCGCGCTTCGCCTGCCGTTCCTTGTGCTCCCGCGCCAGCTCTTTCTGGCGGTCCTCTTCGTTCTGGCGGTCGTCGCCGCTCACCGCTATGTCCTCTCGTCTTTGCCAACGCATGACCAAACAACTCCGCGAATGCTACCGGCCTCCGATATGTGACGGACGTAAGTGGCGAAAGCCGCACCTGCGACTGTTGTGATCGCGAACCTTATGGTGTCCGCAAACGTAGTTGAAATGAGCACTAAGGAGGCGCCCCATGTTCGACCAGATCCTGGGCCTGCCGGCCCACCCCCTGATCATTCACTTCGCCGTGGTGCTGACCCCGCTGCTCGTCGCGGTGGCGGTGGCGTACGCGCTGCTGCCGCGCTGGCGGGCGAACGTCGCGTGGGCGGTGGTCCTGCTCGCCCTGGCCACGCCGGCGGCCGTCTTCGCGGCCAGGCAGAGCGGCGAGAGCCTCAAGGCGGCCCGCTTCGGCACGGCCGAGGGCGAGATGGCCGCCCGCATCTCCACCCACCAGAGCTTCGCCACCCCGCTGCTGATGTCGGTGCTCGGGCTGGGCGTCGCGGCCCTGCTGCTCGTGTACGCCACCCGCCCCTCCCGCGACTCCGTCGGCCGCGACCGGTTCGGCCGCCCCGTCTCGATGATCCTCTCGGCGCTGACCGTGGTGCTGGCGGCCGTCTCCGGCTACTTCGTCTTCCAGGCCGGCGACTCGGGCGCCAGAGCGGTGTGGTCGTGACGGGGACCTGGCGCGGGTGTGACCCGGACCGGCGGGTGCGCCGCAGAGTGTAATCTCGCGTTGTGGATAGCCTGTTCGACTCGGCGGCTGAGGAGGCCACCCCCCAGCCTCTCGCGGTGCGGATGCGCCCGCGCACGCTCGACGAGGTGATCGGCCAGCGGCACCTGCTCGGCCCGGGCACCCCGCTGCGGCGCCTGGTCGAGAGCGAGGCTCCCATGTCGCTGTTCCTCTGGGGGCCACCGGGCACCGGCAAGACCACGCTCGCCTACGTCGTCTCCAACGTCACCAAGCGCCGCTTCGTCGAGATCTCCGCCGTGTCGGCGGGCGTCAAGGACGTGCGCGCCGCCATCGACAACGCGCGCCGCGAGCTCGGCATGACGGGCCGCCAGACGGTGCTGTTCGTGGACGAGGTGCACCGCTTCAACAAGGCCCAGCAGGACGCCCTGCTGCCCGCCGTGGAGAACCGCTGGGTCACCTTCATCGGCGCCACCACGGAGAACCCGTTCTTCTCGGTCATCTCACCGCTGCTGTCGCGCTCGCTGCTGCTCACCCTGGAGTCCCTGTCGGACGACGACGTGCGCGCCGTCCTCCAGCGCGCCGTGTCCGACCCGCGCGGCCTGGCCGGTCGCGCCACCCTCGCCTCCGAGGCCCTGGAGCATCTCGTACGCCTCGCGGGCGGCGACGCGCGCCGGTCACTGACGTACCTGGAGGCGGCGGCGCTGCTGGCCGACGACATCACGGTCGAGGTGGTGGAGAAGGCCGTCGACAAGGCCGCCGTCCGCTACGACCGCCAGGGCGACCAGCACTACGACGTGATCAGCGCGTTCATCAAGTCGATGCGCGGCTCCGACGCCGACGCCGCGCTCCACTACCTGGCCCGCATGATCGAGGCCGGCGAGGACCCGCGGTTCATCGCCCGCCGCATCGTCATCTTCGCCTCCGAGGACGTGGGCATGGCCGACCCGACCTGCCTGCAGACGGCGGTGGCCGCTGCCCAGGCGGTGCAGCTCATCGGCCTGCCCGAGGGGCAGATCAACCTCGCGCACGCCGTCATCCACTGCGCGATGGCGCCCAAGTCCAACGCCGTCGTCAAGGCCATCGGCGCGGCGATCGGCGACGTCCGCAAGGGCCTGATCGGGCAGGTCCCCGGGCACCTCCGCGACGCCCACTACCCGGGGGCGGCCAAGCTCGGGCACGGCGACGGGTACAAGTACCCGCACGACTTCGAGCACGGGCTGGTGCGGCAGGAGTACGCGCCGGAGCAGGTGCGGGAGCGGCGCTACTACGAGCCGACCCGGCACGGGGCCGAGGCGCCGGTGGCGGAGCGGTGGGCGAAGATCCGCGACTTCCTCCGCAAACCATCCTGACCCCGCCCGCTCCACCGACGCACCCGGCCCACCGTAATCTCGCCCCGCTGCCCGGCTCGCCCCGCCACCCGGCTCGCGCTGCCGCCTGGCGCGCGCCGCCATCCGGCGCCGGGTCGGCGGGGTGGGGTGCGGTGGAGTGCGGCGCAACGTGTACGGCGGCGGTGGCCGGGGGCGGGGCGCGGTAGGTTGATCGGGACATGACCGAGTACCGTGCCTCCTTCGACGCCGCGATCGCCTTCAGCAACGGCGGGGATCTCACCGTTCACGGCTTCCGGGTCGACCTGCCCGGTCCGGACGCCTCCGAGGCCGACATCGCGGCGCTGTTCGTGGCGTCGCTGGGCCTGCTCATGACCGACACCGTCCGGCTCACCGACGTACGGATCTTCCCCGAGCCGCACAAGGGCACCAGAGGCGGCCCGTCCGACCCGCGGCACGATCGGCAGCCGGCGTCAGGCGAAGGGCGGGGGAGGCTGGTCGAGCTCAACCACCTCCCGCAGGAGGGCGGCACGTACCTGGAGGCGCCGGGCGGCGATCTGGGTGGCGTCGAGCTGGACAAGGCGGTGGATCTTCCCGCCGTGGTGGTGCGGGTGACGGGGGCGCGGCGCAGTCCCATCGGGGTTGGCTCGCTGGCTCCGTTCGACGTGCGCGACCACGCCGTGCTCCTGCACACCGGCGTACGCGAGGGCCACTGCCTGGCCGCCGACGCGGCCGCGTGGCTGGTGGAGCACGGTGCGGTGCTGGTGGGCACCGACGCCGACGGGCTCGACGACTGCGCCCGCGAGGCCCGCCCCGCCCGCGAGTCGCTGCTCGCCGCGGGCATCCCCGTGGTCGAGCGGCTGACGGGGCTGGAGCGGCTCCCACCGACCGGTGCGCTGTTCACGGCCGCGCCCCCGCGCCTCCTGGGCGTCGGCCGCGTCCCGGTCCGCGCCTACGCCCGCCTCCCGATCAGCTGACCCCGCGCGGTCCGCGCCCGCCCTCGCCTTCCGATCGGCCAGCCGCGTCCCCGCCCCGCCCGTCTCTCACCCCCGTAACCACCCCATAACGCTTCGCCGTCGAATCGTGCAAAGTCGTACTAAGCAAGCGATCGCTGGGAATCACCACCATGTGAAGGCAACGGTTACCCCCGGCGGCGGCCTTTTCGGCCCACGGTCGATCACCTGGCGAGTGCACACCGAGACCCCGGCCTGGCCGGCCGCCGTACGCGCCTTCCAGCTCCAGTCCCTGCACCCCCGCACCATCCGCGGCATCGCCCAGAACTGCCTCCTCGACGACCCGGAGGTGGCCCGGGCCCGGCTGCGGCGGCAGCTCGACTACCTCGCCGTGCGCACGTTCGGCACCCGCGAGCAGGCCGAGCACGCGGCCGAGCGGGCGCGCCGGGTGCACGCCCGCCTCATCGGCCTCGACACCGACACCGGCACCCTGTTCAGGGTGAACGAGGAGGAGAACCTGCGCTGGGTGCACTGCGTCGAGGTCTCCTCGCACCTGGACGTGGCCAGGCGTTCCGGCGTGCGGCTCACCGCGGCCGAGCGCGACGCGTACGTGGCCGAGCAGTGCCGCAGCGCCCGCCTGGTCGGCCTCGGCGACGTCCCGGGCGACACGGGGGAGCTGGAGGTCTACCTCGACGGCATGCGCCCGTACCTGTCGGCCACCGACGAGGCGCGCGACGCGCTGCGCCGCAGCCTGAGCCCGCAGCTGTCGCTGAGGCTGGCGTTCGTCGAGCCGCCGCTGGCGCTCGGCTCGTTGCCCGCCGTCGGCGCGCTGGCGTTCGCGACGCTGCCCGCGTGGGCCAGGCAGATGTACGGCTGCGGCGGCCACCGGGCGGCCGAGTACGCGGCGGACCTGGCGCTGAGGGGCCTGCGCACGGCGGCCATGGCGCTGCCGGAACGGCTGGTGGCGCCGGAGATCAGGGCGGCACGGGGGCTCATGCGCGCGGTCACGGAAGTGCCAGGGGCCGACGTGGCGGCCTGATCAGGGGCGCGCTCGCCACTAACGTTGTCGCTCGAACGCGATAGGGTCTTGCCGTTCCGGCCCAGCATACGAGGGAGATGAGCGGATGCTTACCGCTGGAGAGGTAGCCGGGCTGATCGCGGCCACGGGCTGGGTGGTCCTGGTCTGCGTCATGGCCATGGTGCTCGTCAAGCTCGCGAGGCTGCTCACCGAGACCACCAAGGCGGTCTCCGACCTGAACAACCGCCTCGCACCGCTGCTCGACGACATGAGCGTCACGGTCAACGAGACCAACAGGCAGCTGGTCGCCGTGGAGGCCATCGCCAAGGACGTCAAGCAGGTCAGCGGGCACGCGGCCAAGCTGAGCGCGGTGACGCAGACCATCTTCACCGGCCCGCTGATCAAGGTGTCCTCGCTCGGCTACGGCGTGCGGCGCGCCATCGAGGCCCGCCGCGTCAACCGGCCCCGGGCCCGCGTGAGACAGCGGCAGCAGGGGCGAGTGCGATGATAAGAAGGCTGTTCTACCTGTCGCTCGGCGCGTTCCTCGCCTTCTGGGTGATGCGCAGGCTGCAGGCGTTGCATCCCGATCACGTCGCGCGCAGGACCGCCGACGGCGCGGCGGGGATGCTCCGGAGGGTGAGAGACTTTACTTCCGACGCGTTCGGCGAGGCCGCGGAGCGCGAAACGGAGTTGCGAGCGCGCTTCGGGCTCGACAACGCTGAGGACAGCAGCCGCTGAACGCGGCGGGCCACCGGAATCGGTGACCGCCGCCGATGGCGCCCGCCGGTGACGGCGGTGCCGAGGGCGGCACGTGCTGCGGCAGCGTCGCCGAAGCCGGCGATCGCCAACGCTAGAAGACAGCCAACGCCAGAAACAACTGACTACAGCAAAGGATGGCCACCATGGAGTCGGCAGAGATCGCGCGCCGCTTCCTGCGCTTCTTCGAGGAGCGTGGGCACAAGGTAGTGCCCTCGGCCAGCCTGATCGCTGAGGACCCGACGCTTCTCCTGGTCAACGCGGGTATGGCACCGTTCAAGCCGTACTTCCTGGGGCAGCGAAAGCCTCCGGCGCCACGGCTGGCCACCGCGCAGAAGTGCGTGCGCACCCCCGACATCGACGAGGTCGGCAAGACCACCCGGCACGCGACGTTCTTCCAGATGCTGGGCAACTTCTCGATCGGCGACTACTTCAAGGCGGAAGTGATCCCGTTCGCGTGGGACCTGCTGACCAAGTCCGAGTCCGAGGGCGGCTTCGGCTTCCCCGAGGACAAGCTGTGGGCGACGGTCTACCACGAGGACGACGAGGCGTTCGAGATCTGGCGTGACAAGGTCGGCCTGCCCGAGCACCGCATCCAGCGCCGCGGCCTGGAGGACAACTACTGGCACATGGGCGTGCCCGGCCCCGGCGGCCCCTGCTCGGAGATCTACTACGACCGCGGCCCCGAGTACGGCAAGGAGGGCGGCCCCGTCGCCGACGAGGACCGCTACCTCGAGGTGTGGAACCTCGTGTTCATGCAGTACCAGCTCAGCCAGGTCCGCTCCAAGGTCGACTTCGACATCGCGGGCGAGCTGCCGAGCAGGAACATCGACACCGGCATGGGCCTGGAGCGCATGGCGGCGATCCTGCAGGGCGTCGACAACATCTACGAGATCGACACCACCTACAAGATCCTCGACAGGGCGGCCGAGCTCACCAAGACCCGCTACGGCCGCGACCACCGCGCCGACGTCAGCCTGCGCGTGATCGCCGACCACGTCCGCACCGGCACCATGCTGGTGGCCGACGGCGTGCTGCCGAGCAACGAGGGCCGCGGCTACGTGCTGCGCCGCATCCTGCGCCGCTCGATCCGCAACCTGCGGCTGCTCGGCTCGGGCGACGAGCGCTACATGCACGAGCTGACCGACGTCGCGATCGGCGTCATGGGCGAGCAGTACCCCGAGCTGCGCACGGACGCGCCGCAGATCCACTCGGTCATCGACGCCGAGGAGGCGTCGTTCCTGGGCACGCTGCGCACCGGCACGGCGATCTTCGACGTGGCGGTCGAGGAGACCAAGCGCAAGTCCGGCACCACGATCTCCGGCGACCAGGCGTTCAAGCTGCACGACACCTACGGCTTCCCGATCGACCTGACGCTGGAGATGGCGGCCGAGCAGGGGCTCCAGGTCGACGAGGAGGGCTTCCGCCGCCTCATGAAGGAGCAGCGGCAGATGGCGAAGGCCGACGCCGCGGCGAAGAAGACCGGCAACGCCGACATCTCGGTGTTCGGGCAGCTCCTGGAGGCGGCCGGCCGGGTCGAGTTCCTCGGCTACGACCAGACCGAGGCCGACACCAGCGTGGTCGGCATCCTCGTGGACGGCCTGCCCGTCCCCGCCGCGGGCGCGGGCACCACGGTCGAGGTCGTGCTGCAGCGCACCCCGTTCTACGCGGAGGGCGGCGGCCAGCTCGCCGACCAGGGCGTGATCCGCACCAGCGGCGCCGAGGTCGAGGTGGTCGACGTGCAGTCGCCGCTCGCGGGCCTCGTCGTGCACCGTGGCAAGATCCGCACCGGCGAGCTGAAGGTCGGCGACGAGGCGCAGGCGGAGATCGACCTCGAGCGCCGCCGCGCGATCTCGCGCAGCCACAGCGCCACCCACCTCGTCCACCGCGGCTTCAAGAACGCGCTCGGCGAGACGGCGGCGCAGGCCGGCTCGGAGAACTCGCCCGGCCGCTTCCGCTTCGACTTCACCTCCGCGGGCGCGGTGCCGCCGAGCGTGCTGCGTGACGTCGAGGACGAGGTCAACGCCGTGCTCGTCAACGACCTCAAGGTCAACGCGTTCTACACCTCGCAGGCGGAGGCCAGGGCGATGGGCGCGCTGGCGATGTTCGGCGAGAAGTACGGCGACGAGGTCCGCGTGGTCGAGATCGGCGACTACTCGCGCGAGCTGTGCGGTGGCACCCACGTGCACAGCTCCGGCCAGCTCGGCCTGGTCAAGGTGCTCGGCGAGCAGTCGGTCGGCGCGGGCGTGCGCCGCGTCGAGGCGCTCGTCGGCCTGGACGCCTTCCGCTTCCTGGCGCGCGAGAGCGTGCTGGTCGCGCAGCTCACCGAGCAGCTCAAGGCGCGCCGCGAGGAGCTGCCCGAGCGCATCGACGGCATCGTCACCCGGCTGCGCACGGCGGAGAAGGAGCTGGAGAAGCTCCGCTCGGCCCAGGTGCTCCAGGCGGCGGGCGAGCTGGTGTCCCAGGCTCGTGACCTGCAAGGTGTCTCCGTGGTGACACACCGCGCGCCTGATGGAACCGGCGCCGATGACCTGCGTAAGCTCGCGCTTGATGTGCGTGGCAGGTTCCCGGCCGACAGGCCGGCGGTCGTCGTGATCGCCGGTGCCCCCTCCGACCGGCCGGTGGTGGTTGCCGCGGTCAACGAGGCGGGGCGCGAGCGGGGGCTCAAGGCCGGACAGCTGGTCGGCGTCGCCGCCAAGGCTCTTGGGGGTGGCGGTGGCGGCAAGGACGATGTCGCACAGGGCGGCGGAACGCGGCCGGAGGCGATCGGCGACGCGCTGCGCCTGGTCGAAGAGGCGATTTCCGGGCAGCTCGGCTGACATGAGGTTCGGTTCACGGATCGGCGTGGACGTCGGCTCCGTACGTGTCGGCGTGGCCCGCAGCGACCCCAGCGGGCTGCTGGCCACGCCGGTCGAGACCGTCAGGCGGGGCAAGGGCGACCTCGACCGCATCGCCGCGATCGTCGCGGAGCACGAGGCGATCGAGGTCGTGGTGGGGCTGCCCACCTCCCTGTCGGGGCGCGAGGGGCAGGCCGCGGGGCTGGCGCGCGAGTTCGCCGTCAAGCTGGCGGCGAAGCTGGCGCCCACGCCCGTACGGCTGTTCGACGAGCGGCTGACGACGGTCGCGGCGCAGCAGGGGCTGCGGGCCAGCGGCGTGCGGGCCAAGAAGCAGCGGGGCGTCGTCGACCAGGCGGCGGCCGTCGTGCTGCTGCAGGACGCGCTCGACTCCGAGCGCGCCACGGAAAGACCACCAGGCAGGCCCGTCGAACCGCCCACAGCGGCCGACGGACCTGCCTCATGAGCGGGCGGACGACGGGGGTCCGTCCCGCTGGGACGCGCCGGGCGGGCGAGGCGGGACGTGCGCTCGCCGCCGGCGAGGTGATCTCGTGAACGGGACGCCTGGGGACGAGGACGACCTCGGCGACGTGATCCCGTTCCGCTCAGCGGAGGATCGGCCGGGGGAGGGCCGCTCCTCCACGGAGGGCCGGTCGCCTGAGAGCCGGTCGCACGAGAGCCGGTCGCACGAGAGCCGGTCGCACGAGAGCCAGCCGCCCGAGTCGCCGGAGAGCGCGTCAGCGGCGGGCACCGATGCCGGAGCCCGCCAGGAGCCCGCGACCGGGGAGCCCGGGGCCGCGGAGTCCGGGGCTGGGGAGTCCGGGGCTGGGGAGTCCGGGGCCGACGCTGAGGTCATCCCGCTGCCGGCGTCCCGCCGGAGGGCCGTGCGCAAGGTGGGCCTGCTCTCCGCGGGCCTGCTGGCCGGGGTGCTGGCGCTGGGCGGGGGAGCCATCGCGGTGCTCAAGCCGTACCTGAGCCCGGACGACTTCGACGGGCCGGGCAGCGGCGCCGTGACCGTGCGGATCGCGCCGGGCTCCAGCGCGGAGGCGATCGGCTCGGCGCTGGCCGACGCCGGGGTGGTGGCCAGCGCGCGGTCGTTCGTGAACGTGACGGAGGACCGCGCGGTCAGCGACCGGCTGCGGCCCGGCCACTACCGGCTGCGCAAGGGCATGGCGGCGGGGGCGGCGCTCGACCTGCTGCTCAGCCCGGCCGCCAGGATCGTGCGGCGGGTGACCGTGCCCGAGGGCATGCGGCTGCCGGAGGTGTTCAACCGCCTGTCCAAGCACGCCGGGCTGTCGCTGCAGGCGCTCAAGAGCGTGGACAAGGCCCTCGTCGGCCTGCCCGAGTACGCCAACGGCCTGGAGGGGTTCCTGTTCCCCGCCACGTACGAGGTCGAGCCGGGCGACACGGCCGTGGACGTGCTGGCGGCCATGGCCGAACGCTTCGCCGCCGCGGCGCGGCACGTGGGCCTGGAGGAGCAGGCGCCGCGGGTGAACCTGACGCCGCTGCAGGTCGTCACGGTGGCCAGCCTGATCCAGGCCGAGGGCGGCACGGACGCCGACTATCCGAAGATCTCGCGGGTGATCTACAACCGCCTGGCCAGGAACATGCCGCTGGAGATCGACAGCACCGTCCTGTACGCGCAGAACAGAAGGACACTGAAGGTCACGGAGCGTGACACCAAGGTGGACTCCCCCTACAACACCTATCGCCACAAGGGACTGCCTCCCGGGCCCATCGCCAATCCTGGCGAGAAGGCGCTGATGGCGGCCCTGAACCCTGCCGAAGGTGATTGGCGGTGGTTTGTGACGACAGATCCAGCGCATAGAATCACCAAATTCACCAGCAAAGAGAGCGAGTTCGTGAGATACCGGGAAGAGTTGAACAAGAACCTCGGGGCGAGCTGATGTTCGATGGGACCCCCTTCCTTCCCGCGCAAACGTCCCAACATGGGGCATGCGTCCTCTTTTCGTCCCCTAGCATGGCTACCCAGAGTGATCCCCGCCGTGCGGTGCAGTGCGTACGGCGGCTCCCCCAGTTTCGCTCGGTGACACCTGCCGGTCGGGCAGTTCCGCTTGACGCCCGACCTGCGGTACCGGGAGATTGGCCAGCGCACCTATGAACGATCTCGATCTGAACACCCTGCTCGGTGCCGAGGACGATGAAGGCTCGCCCCGGCGCCGCTCCCGGAATTCCGGCAAACGCGGCGGCGGCCGCAGGCGGCGCCGCCGCCGCAACCGGGGCGGATTCATCGCCCCGCTCCTCGCGTTCGTCGTCCTGGCCGGCATCGTCGGCGGCGGCGGTTACTACGGCTACCTGTGGCTCAGCGACGCACTCGTGCCCGACGACTACACCGGTGAGGGCACCGGCGAGGTCATCATCGAGATCAAGCAGGGCCAGAGCGCCTCGGAGGTGGCCCAGGAGCTGGAGCGGCAGGGGGTCGTCGCCAGCGCCAGGGCGTTCACCAACGCCATCTCCAACGCCAACAGGAGCGCCTCGCTGCAGCCCGGCGAGTACAAGCTGCGCAAGCAGATGTCGGCCGCCAGCGCCGCCGCGGCGCTCGTCCCGGACAACCGGCTGCTCGCCACGGTGACGCTCGAAGAGGGGCTGCGGCTGTCGCAGACGCTCACCAAGCTCGCCGAGAAGACGGGCAAGCCGATCAAGGAGTTCCAGGCCGCGGCCAAGGACACCGAGGACCTGGACCTGCCGTCGTACGCCAGGGGCAAACTCGAGGGGTACGCCTTCCCCGCCACGTACGAGTACCAGCCCAAGACCACGCCCAAGGAGCTGCTGGCGGCGATGGTCAAGCGGTTCAACCAGACGGCCGAGAAGGTGGACCTGGAAGGCGGCGCCAAGGAGCTCGGCTTCAAGCCGCAGGAGATCATCGTCATCGCGAGCATCGTCCAGGCCGAGGCCGGCCGGACGGAGGACATGGCCAAGATCGCCCGGGTCATCTACAACCGGCTCAAGCTGCCGATGAAGCTGCAGATGGACAGCACGACGATGTACGCCCTGAACAAGTTCCGCACCAAGGCGACCTTCGCCGAGACGGAGACCAGGCACCCGTACAACACCTACTACGTCGACGGCCTCCCGCCCGGCGCCATCACCAACCCGGGCGACCACGCCATCGAGGCGGCGCTGAACCCCGCCAAGGGCGACTGGCTCTACTTCGTCGCCACCGACCCCAAGAGCAACGTCACCGAGTTCGCCACCACGGAGGCCGAGTTCCGGCAACTGGAGGCCAAGCTCCGGGCGAACGGAGGCTGACCCGTCCCGCCCTGGCCCGCGCTGCCGGGCCGGGGCGATAGGGTCGTCCCGTTCGGAAGGAGTGGGGGATGCGGGCTGCGGTGATGGGGTCGCCCATCGGCCATTCGCTCTCGCCCTACCTGCACAGGGCCGCCTATCGGGCGATGGGGCTCGGCGGGTGGAGCTACGAGGCGTTCGAGTGCGACGAGTCGCGGCTGCCGGGGCTGCTGGAGGAGCTGAGGCCCGTACGCGGCCAGGCCGGCGCCGGTGACGACGCCTGGGCCGGGCTGTCGCTCACGATGCCGCTCAAGCGGGCCGTGCTGCCCCTGCTGGACACGGTCTCCGAGCCGGCCGTCGAGGTCGGCGGGGCCAACACCGTGGTCTTCCGCGACGGGCGGCGCCACGGCGACAACACCGACGTCTACGGCATCGAGCAGGCGCTGGCGGAGGCGGGGGTGCCGGCGCCGCGCTCGGCCACCGTCCTGGGCGGCGGCGCCACGGCGGCCTCCGCGCTGGCGGCGCTGCGCAACCTCGGGCTGTACTCGGCCACGCTGCTCGTCCGCGATCGTGCGCGGGCGGGGGAGACCGTGGCGGTGGCCGAGCGGCTGGGCGTGGCGCTGGCGGTGGAGACGTTCGACAAGCTCGACGCGTGCACCGGGGTGGACCTCGTGGTGTCCACGCTGCCGGGCGGGGCGGCCGACGCGTTCGCGGGCCGGCTGGCGCGGGTGCCGGCGCTCTTCGACGTGATCTACTCACCCTGGCCGACCCAGGCGGCGGCGGTCGTCACGGCGGCGGGCGGGATCGTGGTCGGCGGGTTCGAGATGCTGCTGCACCAGGCGGTGCGGCAGGTTCAGCTGATGACCGGCGTGGCGGAGGTGCCTGTGGGGGCGATGCGCGCGGCCGGCGAAGCGGAGATCCTCAGGCGGTCGGTTCGAACGGGTTGATCACGGTCACCCCGGTGTCCGGGACGATCCGGCTCTTGAAGGATGTGTAGAGCCGGGCCAGCCAGCGTTCGAGAATCAACGCCTGCTGGGGGTCGCGCCGCCTGCGCTGTCGCGCGGGATCTCCAGGTCGTCCGGCCAGTCCGGGGCGCTGAGCAGGAACTCCTTGAAGTCCGGCTCCAGTTCCCGCCCCGTGAGCCGGCGGTACTCCTCCATGTCGAGGATCACCGCGACGTCCTGCCCGTGCTCGACGACCTGCGGTCCCTCGTCGTGGGACCTCTTGAGGAGTTCTCTGAAGTGCTGCTCGGCATCCTGAACCTGCCACGTGGTTGCTCCGGCGTGTTCTCCGGAGGGATGATTCGAGCAGGCCCCGGCGTTGTGGTAATGTAGCTCTCTGATCGGTCCGGCATGCCTTGCTGGACGCGCAAGCGGAGGTCTCCCTCCCACCTGAGTCACCGAAAGGTGGCCGGGTCCAGGATCACGCCGGACTACTCCGGGGAGCTCGAGGCCACGAAAGCCACAGAGCTCAGTGGCCCCGCATGCGCGACGTGCGGGGCTTTTCGCATTCGGGGGAATGCGTAAAGCTCCGATACGACGAGCACGTAGGGATCGCAAACCTAGGAGGCCCCATCAGCACTGAGCCCCGCATCAACGAGCGTATCCGAGTTCCCGAGGTTCGCCTCGTGGGCCCGAACGGCGAGCAGGTAGGCATCGTCTCGATTCACGACGCCCTCAAGCTCGCCCAGGAGGCCGACCTCGACCTCGTCGAGGTCGCGGCCACGGCTCGACCGCCCGTGTGCAAGCTCATGGACTACGGCAAGTTCAAGTACGAGTCCGCGATGAAGGCGCGCGAGGCGCGCAAGAATCAGGCGCACACGATCATCAAGGAGATCAAGCTCCGGCCGAAGATCGACCCGCACGACTACGAGACCAAGAAGGGTCACGTGGTGCGGTTCCTCAAGGCGGGAGACAAGGTCAAAGTCACGATCATGTTCCGCGGACGCGAGCAGTCCCGGCCGGAGCTCGGCTTCCGGCTGCTGCAGCGACTGGCGGACGACGTCCAGGAGCTCGGCTTCGTGGAGTCCCACGCCAAGCAGGACGGTCGTAACATGATCATGGTGATCGGTCCGCACAAGAAGAAGGCCGAGGCAAAGGCCGAAAAGGCCGCAGCCAAGGCACAGCGTGGCGGCGAGGAGCCTTCCGTACCGGAAGAGTGACCCGCGGTTGGGGTTAGCCTTACAGCACCCCAGCAGCCACCGGCAGACGAAAGACGCCGCGACCGGGTCGGCCAGCCACCGGCCCGGCCACCGGCACGACCGAAACGAGGAGAGACGGCGCCATGCCGAAGATGAAGACGCACAGCGGTGCGAAGAAGCGGTTCCGGGTCACCGGCACCGGCAAGATCAAGCGTCGCCGTGCCAACCGCGCGCACTACAACGAGTGGAAGTCGTCCACGCTGACGCGCCGTCTCAAGAACGAGGTCGTCCTTTCCGACGCCGATTCCAAGAAGATCAAGAAGCTGCTCGCCAAGTAGCGCGAACTTTCCCCGGGGAGAAGAAACATGGCACGCGTGAAGCGGGCGCTCAACGCCAAGAAGAAGCGCAGGGTCGTCCTCGAGAGGGCGAGCGGTTACCGTGGCCAGCGGTCGCGTCTCTACCGCAAGGCCAAGGAGCAGATGCTCCACTCGATGACGTACGCCTACCGGGACCGCAAGGACCGCAAGGGCGCCTTCCGTCGTCTGTGGATCCAGCGCATCAACGCCGCCGCTCGTCAGAACGGCATGACCTACAACCGCCTGATCCAGGGTCTGCGCCTGGCCAACATCGAGGTCGACAGGAAGATTTTGGCCGACCTCGCGGTGAACGACAGCCAGACCTTCGCCACGCTCGTCGAGGCCGCCAAGAAGGCGCTGCCGGCGAACGTGAACGCTCCGGCCGCGAGCTGAAGCGGTTGATCTGACCGAGGGGCCCACCGATGCCGGTGGGCCCTTTGTTGCTGTCTAAAACGAGTGGGGGAGTTTTGGCCGGGTCCGAGCTGACCAACGTCAGGTCGCCGCGGGTGAAGGCCGCCAGGCGGCTCACCAAGCGCGCCTTCCGCGAGCAGGACAGGAAGTTCCTCGCCGAGGGGCCGCAGGCGGTGCGCGAGGCGCTCAGGCTCGACGACGTGACGCTGGAGCTGTTCACCACGGCCGAGGCCGAGCTGCGCCACCCCGAGATCGTCACCGAGGCCGCGCGCAGGGGCGTGCCCGTGCACCGGGCCAGCGGCGAGGTCATGTCCGAGCTCTCCCAGACCGTGACCCCGCAGGGGCTGGTGGCCGTCTGCCGGCTCGTGCACGTGCCGCTGGAGGAGGCGCTGAGCGGCGAGCCGCGGCTGGTCGCGATGCTCGCGCACGTACGCGACCCGGGCAACGCGGGCACCGTGATGCGGGCCGCCGACGCCGCCGGGGCCGACTCGGTGATCTTCACCGACGCCTCCGTGGACCCGTACAACGGCAAGTGCGTGCGCGCGAGCGTCGGAAGTCTCTTCCACCTCCCCGTCACGATCGGTGCACCGGTGGGCGCCGCCGTGCGTCAACTGAGGGAGCGGGGCCTGCGCGTGCTGGCGGCCGACGGCGCGGGCAAGCACACGCTCGACGATGTCGATCTCTCGGGACCCACCGCGTGGATCTTCGGCAACGAGGCCTGGGGACTGCCGGAGGAGTTGCTCGCCGAGGCGGACGATGTGGTCAGAGTGCCCATCTACGGACAGGCTGAAAGCCTGAACCTGGCCACCGCCGCGGCGGTATGCCTTTACTCCTCGGCGAGGGCTCAGCGAGTGCCCTAGGTGGCGGGAAACCCGCTATTGTCGGCGTTGTAGGCGGAGGAGGCGAGGTCGTGCACGGCGCAGACACCGACGGGCGAGTTGTGGCCGCCGCGTGCACGATAGCCATCGACGATCTCCCCGACGGCCTCATCGTGACCGACCGATATGGGTGCGTCCTGGCCGTCAACCGGGCCGCCTCGCGGCTCACCGGCGTCGCCATGGAGCGCGCGGTCGGCCGGCACATGAACGACGTGTTCCCGTTCCGCGACCACGACGGGCGCGACTGGTGGAAGGCGCTCGACCCCGAGGGCGGGCTGCGTACCAGGAGCCGGGCCCCCGAGCGGCCGCTGCACCTGCCGGGCGGCCAGGAGCTGTACGTCGCGGCCAGGCTCGTGCGCGAGCCCGAGCGCGCCGGCGAGGTCGAGCGGGTCACCATCACCCTGCGCGACGGCGGCGCCCGCGCCCGGCTGGAGCGCAGCCGCGCCGACCTGGTCTCGACCGTGGCCCACGAGCTGCGCTCCCCGCTCACCAGCGTCAAGGGGTTCACCGCGACGCTGCTGGCCAAGTGGACCCGCTTCACCGACGAGCAGAAGCGCGTCATGCTCGAGACGGTCAACAACGACGCCGACCGCGTCACCCGGCTCATCACCGAGCTGCTCGACGTCTCGCGCATCGAGTCCGGGCGGCTGGAGGTGCGCCGCCAGGTCGTGGACGTGCCCGCCAGGGCGCACCGGCTCATCGCGGGCCGGGTGGCGGCCGGCGAACCGGAGGACCGGTTCCGGCTCATCGTGGGCGACAACCTTCCGGAGATGTGGCTCGACCAGGACAAGGTCGACCAGATCCTGGGTAATCTGGTGGAAAACGCGCTGCGCCATGGGCGTGGCACTGTCACAATCGAGATCGAGTCCGTCGGATGGGGAGTTGCCGTGTCGGTGCGCGATGAGGGCGAGGGCATCGAGCCCGAGCTGGCCCCGCGCGTCTTCAGGCAGTTCTGGCGGGGTGGCAACAGCCGCCGCCGCGGCGGCACCGGGCTGGGCCTGTTCATCGTGAAGGGCCTGGTCGAGGCGCATGGGGGCACGATCACGGTGCAGCGCGCGCCCGAGGGTGGGGCGGAGTTCCGATTTACCGTGCCCACCGGCACGCCCGACTTCGCCAGCGTCTAGGTCGTCGAGTTCGGGCCCGGTGGGCGGGTCCCACTAGACTCTTTTCCGCTCAAGCCCTGGATACGGAGCCCACTCTTGTCTGACTACGATCCCGTCGAGGTGACACCGTTGCATGCCGACGAGCTGTCCCGGATGGAGGCCGACGCCATCGCGGCGATCAAGGCGGCCGGCGACCTCGACGCACTCAAGCAGGCCAGGCTGGCGCACGCGGGTGACCGCTCGCCGATCGCCCTGGCCAACCGTGAGATCGGGGCCCTGCCCCCGGCAGCCCGCGCCGAGGCGGGCAAGCGGGTCGGCGGCGCCCGCAAGGCGATCAACGAGGCGCTGGCCGCCCGCCAGGCCGAGCTCGAGGCCGAGCGCGACGCGCGGGTGCTCGTCGAGGAGACCGTCGACGTCACCCTGCCGTGGGACCGTCGCCCGCGCGGCGCCCGCCACCCGCTGACCACGCTGCAGGAGCGCATCGCCGACGCGTTCGTCGCGATGGGCTACGAGGTGGCCGAGGGGCCCGAGCTCGAAGGCGAGTGGTTCAACTTCGACGCGCTCAACATCGCCAAGGACCACCCGGCCCGCTCCGACCACGACACGTTCTTCGTCGGGTCCACCGAGTCGGGCATGGTGCTGCGCACGCAGACCTCGCCGGTGCAGGTCCGCGCGCTGCTCCAGCGCGAGCTGCCGGTGTACGTGATCTCGCCGGGCAAGACGTTCCGCACCGACGAGCTCGACGCCACCCACACCCCGGTCTTCCACCAGACCGAGGGCCTGGCCGTCGACGAGGGCCTGACGATGGCCCACCTCAAGGGCACGCTCGACCGGTTCGCCGAGGTGATGTTCGGCAAGGGCATCACGACCCGCTTCCGGCCCAACTACTTCCCGTTCACCGAGCCGTCCGCCGAGATGGACCTCAAGTGCTTCGTCTGCCGCGGCGCCTCGGCGATCCCCGGCAACCCGCCCTGCCGCACCTGCAAGTCCGAGGGCTGGATCGAGTGGGGCGGCTGCGGCATGGTCAACCCGCGCGTGCTCATCGCGTGCGGCGTGGACCCCACGCGGTACTCCGGGTTCGCGTTCGGCATGGGCATCGAGCGGACGCTGATGTTCCGCCACAACGCCGAGGACATGCGCGACATGGTCGAGGGCGACATGCGCTTCACCCTCCCGTTCGGAACGGAGATCTGATGAAGGTCCCTCTTTCCTGGTTGCGGGAGTACGTCGATCTCCCGGCGGTCACCGCGCACGAGGTGGCCGACAAGCTGACCGCGGCCGGGCTCAAGCTCGAGTCGATCACCTCGCACGGCTACGACGTCAAGAACGTCGTGGTCGGCGAGGTGCTCGAGATCGAGGAGCTGACCGGGTTCAAGAAGCCGATCAGGCACTGCAAGGTCGAGGTGGGCGAGGCGACGCCGCGCGAGATCGTCTGCGGCGCGACGAACTTCGTCGCCGGCGACCGCGTGCCCGTCGTGCTGCCCGGCGGCGTGCTGCCCGGCGGGTTCGAGGTCGGGGCGCGCAAGACGTACGGGCGCATGTCCGAGGGCATGATCTGCTCCGAGCGCGAGCTGGGCCTGGGCGACGACCACAACGGCATCATGGTGCTGCCCGCGGGCACGCCGATCGGCACCGACGTGGTCGAGCTGCTCGGGCTGCGCGACGACGTGATCGAGCTGGAGATCACGCCCGACATCGGCTACGCCCTGTCGATCCGCGGCGTGGCGCGCGAGGCGGCGACCGCGTTCGGGGTGGACTTCCGCGACCCCGCCGACGTGGAGCTGCCCGCCGAGAGCGCGCCCGCCTGGCCGGCCTCGATCGCCGACCCGACGGCGTGCGACCGGTTCGTGCTGCGCGAGGTGAGCGGCTTCGACCCGGACGCCCAGAGCCCGCTCTGGATGCGCGTACGCCTCACGCGGGCCGGCATGCGCCCGGTGTCGCTGGCGGTCGACATCACCAACTACCTGATGCTGGAGCTGGGGCAGCCGCTGCACGCGTTCGACCGGGGCAAGCTGCGCGGCGAGATCGTCGTGCGCAGGGCCGCGGCCGGCGAGCGGCTGGAGACGCTCGACCACGTGGTGCGCGAGCTCAACCCCGACGACATCCTCATCACCGACCAGTCGGGGCCGATCTCGATGGCCGGCACGATGGGCGGGCTGGAGACCGAGATCTCCGGCGTCTCCACCGACATCGTCATCGAGGCCGCGCACTTCTCCGCGACCGGCATCTCCCGCGAGTCGCGCAGGCACGGGCTCGTGTCCGAGGCGTCCAAACGGTTCGAGCGCGGCGTCGACCGCGAGCTGCCGCTCGTCGCCTCGTGGCGCGCCGTGCAGCTGCTGGCCGAGCTGGGCGGCGCGACCGTGCAGCCCGGCGTCACGCACGCCGAGGTCGAGGTCGAGCCCGCGCGCATCGCGATCCCGTCCGGCTACCCGAGCCGGGTCGCCGGGGTCGAGTACTCCAAGGACACCGTCGTCGCCCGGCTGGAGCAGGTCGGCTGCGTGGTGACCGACGGCGACGACCCCGCCGTGCGCAAGGGCGGCGTGGCCCCCACCGGGGTCGTGACCGGCGGCGCGCTGGCGGCCAAGCTGGCCGTCACCGGCGACGACATGATCACCGTGACGCCGCCGTCCTGGCGGCCCGACCTCACCGACCCCAACGACCTGGCCGAGGAGGTCATCCGGCTGGAGGGCTACGAGAACCTCCCGTCGGTGCTGCCCTCCGCCCCGGCCGGCGCCGGTCTCACCGAGGGCCAGCGGCTGCGCAGGCGGGTCGGCAGGGCGCTGGCCGAGGGCGGCTACGTCGAGGTGCTCAGCTACCCGTTCATCAGCGGCGACGACTTCGACCGGCTGCTGCTGCCCGGCGACGACGCCCGGCGCGCGGCAGTCCGGCTGGCCAACCCGCTGTCCGAGGACGAGCCGCTGATGCGCACCACGCTGCTGCCAGGGCTGCTCAAGACGCTCGTACGCAACGCCGGGCGCGGCTTCACCGACGTGGCGCTGTTCGAGACAGGCTCGGTCTACCGGCCCCGCCCGAGCGCGCCGGAGTCGGCGCCCGTGCTCGGCGTCGAGCGGCGGCCCACCGCCGAGGAGGTCGCCTCCATCGAGGCGGCCCTGCCCGACCAGCCGCTGCGGGTCGCGGTGGTGCTGGCCGGCGAGTTCGAGCGGTCCGGTTGGTGGGGCGGCGGGCGTGCGGCCTCCTGGGCCGACGCGGTGCAGGCCGCCCGGCTGGTGGCGGCCGAGGCGCGGGTGGAGCTGTCCATCAGCGCCGACCAGCACGAGCCCTGGCACCCCGGCCGGTGCGCCGCCCTGTACGTGGGCGACACGCTGGTGGGGCATGCCGGGGAGTTGCACCCGCGGGTGATCGAGGCGTACGGGCTGCCTCCTCGTACGGCGGCGATGGAGCTGGAGCTGTCGCGGCTGGAGGCCGTCATGCCGGGGCCGGTGCAGACGCCGTCGGTGTCCGCGTACCCGGTGGCCACGCAGGACGTCGCGCTGATCGTGCCCGACTTCACGCCGGTGGCCGATGTGGAGGCCGCGCTGCGCGACGGGGCGGGGGACCTGCTGGAGTCGATCCGGCTGTTCGATGTCTACGCCGGGGAGCAGGTGGGCGAGGGGAACAAGTCGCTCGCCTACTCGATGCGGTTCCGGGCCGCCGACCGGACGCTGACCGTGGAGGAGACCACGGCGGCGCGGGACGCGGCGGTGGCGATGGCGGCGGATCGCGTGGGGGCTCAGCTTCGCGGGTGACGCTGGTTGTCGTGGGGTCGGCATGGCGGATGCCGTGCCGGCCCCTTCGCGTCACATGCGGTCGATCGTGGTGAGGTCGATGTCGACGTCGAAGGGGACGGTCAGCTTCAGCCTGTCGTGGTGAATCCCCGTGGGAACGTAACACTTCGTTGCGGGGTCGAGCTCATAGACATAGACGACCAGCTTGTCGGATTGGTCCTCGAAGCGCCAGAAGTGCGGAATGGCGGCGCGGGCATAGAGGCTTGGTTTGCGCTGGCGATCGCGGGTTTGCGATTCAGGCGAGACCACCTCGACAACCAGAGAGACATCGCGTGCCTCGAAAAAAGTCTGCCTTCTGCCTTCGACGGCGTCAGCCGCAACGACACAAAGGTCAGGCTCAGGACGCTGGTCTCTATCCAAGATGACGCTCATCTCCCGACGGACACGAAGGTTCGCTGGGGCGGCACGCCGCAGTTCGGCTTCGAGGAGAGAGACGGCGAGCATGTGGAAGTTGGCTTGCGGGCTCACGAAGACCAAGCTTCCATCGATCAACTCTGTGTGCGCAGGCAAATCCGGAATGCGATCGAGATCTTCGGCGACGAAGCCCTGCGGCGGCGGAAAGACCCAGTCGGGGAGCGAGGAAGGCGTCATCTTTACGATCACCGCTTCGGCAGTCATGGTCCAACGCTACCAATCTATTGTGCTCACGCCTTGTGAACGTCAAGACACGGATGGGGAGATAAGAGGGTCGCTCTATGACGCAGTTGCTCGTGTTCGGCGAGAAAGACGACGCCGAGGAGGTCGCGGAGACGCTCGGGGAGTGGTTTCCCGAGCTCGGGGTGCCGCGGGTGGTGCGGGAGACGCTGGCCGGGGAGGACGACGCCGAGGACGCGCAGTGGCTGGTCGTGGTCGAGGGGCTGGACGAGCAGGCGCTGGGCAAGGTGGATGAGCTGGTCGAGCGGTATGACGGGTGGCGTGAGGCGGGCTGAGGCGGGTTGAGGCGGGCCGAGGGGTTCGCCGGGTAGCGAACACGGGCTCCGGGCGGGGCTCGGGCGCGGGAGAGTGGGGGCATGCGAGTCGCCGTGCTTTCCGACATTCATGGGGTGCTGCCCGCGCTGGAGGCCGTGCTGGCCGAGCCGGAGGTGGCCGGGGCCGATCTGATCGTGCTGACCGGTGACATGGCCGCGGGGCCGATGCCGGTGGAGACGCTCGACCTGCTGGTCTCGCTGGGGGAGCGGGCCCTGTGGGTGAGCGGGAACGCCGACCGGGAGCTGGTGGAGGTGCTGGCGGGGAAGACCGGCCACCATGCCGTGTCCACGTGGGCGGCCGGGCGGTTGCGCCGGGATCAGGTCGAGTTGCTGGCCGGGTTGCCGGCGCGGCAGGTGCTGGAGCTGGGGCGGCTGGGGACGACCCTGTTCGTGCATGCGACGGCGCGCAGCGACGAGGAGGTGATCCTGGTCGACAGCTCGCTGGAGCGGTGGGGTGAGGTGCTGGCGGGAGAGAGCGCCGCGACCGTGGTGGTGGGGAACACGCACATGCCGTTCGTACGGCTGGTCGATCGGGTGCGGGTGGTGAATCCCGGGTCCGTGGGGATGCCGTACGGGACGTACGGGGCGCACTGGGCGTTGCTCGACGGGGAGAGCGGCGCGGTGACGTTGCGGTGCACGCCGCTCGACGCCCGTCGGGTGGGGGAGCGGCTGCGGGCCGGGAGCGGGTTCGACGGGATCGAGGAGTGGGTGGGGGAATACGTGACCAGCGTGTACTCCGATGCCGAGGCGTTGCGGGTGTTCGCCGGGGCGGAGGGGAGGGGCTGAGAGGGCGCCGCCGGGCGGCGGCCTCGCGTCCTGCCGCCGCCCCTGCCGCCCGTCGGCGGGCGCCGCCGTCAGGTGGTGGCCTTCGCCCCCGCCTCGGTGGCCTCTGTTGCTGCGGCGGCTTCCCGGCGGGCCTTCTCCCGCAGGGCGTGCTCGTCCGTCCTGGCGTCGTAGCGCCGGAACTTCGGCAGCGCGGCGGCCAGGCCCGCGACGGCGGCGACGCACAGGATGCCGCCGCTGGTGAGGGAGAAGCGGGTGCCGCCGAAGTTCGCCATCAGGCTGGCCCTGGCGTTGCCGAGCATCGGGCCGCTGGCGTAGGAGAGCAGCTCGATGCCGGCCAGGCGGCCGCGGTACTCCGGCGGGATCGTCTGGTTCCACATCGTCATGCGGAAGATGCCGCTGATCATGTCGGCGGCGCCCGCGAGGGCGATGCAGACGAAGACCAGCCAGACGTTCGGGGCCAGGCCGGTGAGGGCCACCGCCGCGCCCCAGAGCACGGCCGCGACGATCACGCCGAGCCCCTGGCGCTGCACGCGGGCCGTCCAGCCGCCGGTGAGCGAGGCGATCAGGGCGCCGACGGCGGCGGCCGAGTAGAGCAGCCCGAGCGCCTGCGGCGCGCGCAGCTCGTCGGCCAGGAACGGGAACAGCGACGTGGCCATCGCGAACACCATGGCCGCGATGTCCACCAGGTACGTGCCCATCAGGTCCTTGCGGCTCACCGCGTACCGCACGCCCTCGACCAGCGACCGCAGCGACGCGGGCGCGGCGTCCTCGGCGGGCGGGATCGACCGGACGCGCCAGAGCAGGGCGAACGACACTACGAACGTCAGCGTGTCCACGGCGTACGCGGCGGCCGTGCTCCACGTGACGAGCAGGCCGCCGAGCGCCGGGGCGACGATGGCGCCGAAGTTCCAGCGCAGGCTCGACAGTACGGCGGCCGCGGCCTGCTGGTCGTGCTTGACCACCTGCTGGATCACGGCTTCCAGGCTCGGCCGTTGCAGGGAGGCCAGGCCGGTGGAGAGGGCGCCGACCACGTACAGGACCCAGACCTGCGGGCTCGGCAGCAGCGCGTTGATCAGCAGAGCCGCGGAGGTCACCAGCAGGCCCAGCTCGCTCAGGACGATGATCTTGCGGCGGTCGAGCGCGTCGGCGATGGCGCCGCCCCACAGGCCGCACACCACCATCGGCACGAACTCCGCGAGGCTCACCAGGCCGACCGCCAGGTAGGAGTCCGTCAGCTCCTTCATCTGGTACGGCACCGCGACCATCGTGATCATCGTGCCGAACATCGTGATGACACCGGACCCGAAGAGCAGCCGGTAGTCGCGGGAATCGCGCAGCGGGCTCAGATCCAGCGAAAGCTGACGGAGAAGGCGTTTCACGGCAGGTAGCACGAGGTGCAATTGTCGGTCAGCCGCCGACCGTTGGGCAAATCGTTTTCGCCGGGCACGGGAAAGGGCCCTCCGGGGGTCCGGAGGGCCCTGCGCGAGCCGGGGTTCAGGCGGCCGGGACCTGGTCCAGGAAGCCGAGGACCTTGCTGATCCTGCCGTCCTCCGCCAGCTCGACCACGTCGAACCCGACCGCGACCGGCTCCCCGCCCTCCGGCCCCAGGTGCCAGGTGAAGCGGGCGGTGTGGTGGTGGGCGTCGTACAGGTCGCCGGGGCTGAAGACCAGGCCGGGGAACATGCCCTGCGCGCCCTCGATCACCGCGGCGATCCCGGCGTGGCCGGCGACGTCGGCGAGCGGGTCGGTGTAGGTGGCGTCCTCGGTCCACAGCTCGGCCACGGCCTTGGCGCGGGCCTCGGGGTCGGTCTCGTTCCAGCAGGCGACGTAGCGGTCGATGAGGTTCATGAGTCTCGTCTCCGTGATGTCAGGGGTGTGTGGGGGTGTCAGCTGGTGCGGGTCTTGCGCAGGCCGGTGATCTGGAGCTCGGCGAAGCCGGCGACCACCAGGGCCTGGGCGATGGCCCAGATCGCGCCGATCGTGGTGAAGCCCGCCGCGCCGGTGACGACGGCGGCGATGCTGGCCAGGGTCCAGATGATGTTCACGGCGATGACGGCCTTGGTGGCGGCGGGGCTGATGTCGCGGCGGGTGGCCAGGAAGCCGACGGCGGCGCCGTACACGAGGAGGAAGACGCCGATGCCGCGCAGCAGGCCGGCGTCCGGGCCGAGCAGGGTGCCGACCGGGCCGGCGAAGGCGAGGTAGACCAGTCCGTTGCCGCCCGTGACGACGGCGTCCGCGGCCAGGGCGAGGCGCAGGAACTTCATCCGGTCGGTGGTGACGGGTACGGCGGTCATATCGGGCTCCTTCGGGAGTGGCCTTGTTCGTTCGGACACCTGAAAGATGTCAGGCCGGGGGTAGGAGCCGCGATTACGCGCCAGGTAATGCGGGGCGGTAAGGGCCGTTCGGAGCAGGGGGAACGCGGATTCTGTGAGGCCCGTCACAGGGCCGGAGCGGCGCATGAAACGCCGCTGCCCGCCGTCGCCGCCGATCGAGTGCGTCGGAGGCGGGGCGGGCAGTCAGGGAAGTGGCCGGCTGTCAGGCGCCGAGGACCTCCCGGCGCAGGTGCGTCTTGAGGATCTTGCCGCCGGGGTTGCGGGGCAGCTCGCCCTCGCGGAACCAGACGTGCACGGGGATCTTGAACTTGGCGATCCGCTCCGCCAGGAAGGACTGGAGCTCGCCTTCGGTGACGGTCCTGCCGGGGGCCAGCCGGATGACCGCCCCGACCTCCTCGCCCAGCTCGTCGTGCGGCACGCCGATGACGGCGGCGTCGTCCACGGCCGGATGCTCGAACAGGGCCGCCTCCACCTCGGCGCAGTAGACGTTCTCGCCGCCCCTGATCACCATGTCCTTGGCGCGGTCCACGATGTAGACGAAGCCCTCGTCGTCGATCTTGGCCAGGTCGCCGGTGTGCAGCCAGCCGCCGACGAACGTCTGCGCGGTCGCCTCCGGCTTGTTCCAGTAGCCGAGGATGACGTTCGGGCCGCGTACGCACAGCTCGCCGACCTCGCCGGGCGCCAGCTCCTCGCCCATCGGGTCCACCACGCGCACGTCCACCACCGGCGACGGCAGGCCGATGCTGTCGGGCTTGGCCTGGTAGTCGGCGCCGCCGTTGCCGATGGCCAGGGCGGAGGTCTCGGTCATGCCGTAGCCGTTGGAGGGGGCGCGGTTGGGCAGGTTGGTGGTGATGCGCTCCAGCAGCTTGGGCGGGGCGGGGGCGCCGCCGTAGCCGAGGGTGGCCAGGGACGACAGGTCGTACTTGCCGAAGTCGGGGTGGGACATGAGCTGCCAGGCGTTGGTGGGCACGCCGATCATGGCGGTGACGCGCTCCCGCTCGATGAGGCGCAGGGCCTGCTCGGGGTCCCACTTGTACATCAGCACCAGGCCGCCGCCGCTGAACATCGTCGTGGTCATGGCCGAGAAGCAGCCGGTGACGTGGAAGAGCGGGACGGTCAGGAGCGTGATCCTGCGGGTGCCGGCCGCCGCGCCGATGTCCTTGCCGGCCATGGCGACCGCGCGCATGAGGCCGTAGGCGACCGTCATGGGGGACTGGCCGATGTTGCGGTGGCTGCCCAGCGCGCCCTTGGGATTGCCGGTCGTGCCGGAGGTGTAGAAGATCGTGGCCGGGTCGTCCGAGGCCAGCTCGACGTCGGGCAGCTTCACGTCCGCCACGACCTCGCCCAGGACCTCGTCGAACGCGCGCGCCCCCGCCGGCACCTCGCCCCTGGTGACGATCATCGGCACGCCCGTCGAGGCCAGCCGGACGGCGCGCTCGCCGTCGGCGATCAGCACCTTGGCTCCGGAGTCGCGCACGCCGTAGGCCAGCTCGGCCTCCGTCCACCAGGCGTTGAGCGGTACGGCGATCGCCCCCGCCGCCAGCACGGCCGAGAACGCGACCACCCATTCGGGGTAGTTGCGCATCGCCACGGCCACCCGGTCGCCCTTGCCGACGCCGTACTCCTCGACCAGGCGGCCGGCGAGGGTGGCGGCGCGGCGGAAGTGCTCCTCGAACGTGATGTGCTCGTCCTCGTAGACCAGGAAGACCTTCTCGCCGTGGAACCTGCTCATCTCCAGCAGCGCGCGGAAGGTGGCGGGAGCGTGCTTCCACGTGCGTACGCCGGTGTCGCCGATCTCCTCGATCTCGAAGAGCTGGCCGGGGGCGGTGAGCTGGGCCTGGACCTGGGCGTGCGAAAGAGACATACGCAGAACTCCCGCAATGGACGATTATTCCGGAGATTTCACAGTACCGACCGGTAGGTACGTCGCGCTAGACGGTCGATGCAGCACCCGGTGAACGTGAAAGTTTCATTGACCTTCCGATAGTTTCTGCCCGCCAACTGCTGCTTTAGCGCCACTGTGAGCTTGCCGTTGACCGTTCACCCGCATGTCAATACCGTCTGCGATGCGGCCTGAACCAGGCCGAAACTTTCGGAATCGAGTGCCTGCCTCCGGAGGTAGATGTCCGTGCATTCGTCCTCGCTCCTGCGAATCCTCACGTTAGTCGGGATGTTCGCAGCCTTCCTCCTGCCCGCCACCTCGGCGGAAGCGTCAGCGCCGCTGCGCACGCACGCCGCCGCCAGGAGCAAGTTCATCGGTGCGGCGCTCGCCACCAGCCCGCTGTCCAATGAGACCTCCTACCGCAACATCGCGGCCACCGAGTTCAACCAGGTGACCGCCGAGAACGTGATGAAGTGGGACACCGTCCAGCCCAGCCAGGGCCAGTTCAACTTCTCCGGCGCCGACGCCATCGTCAACTTCGCCACGCAGAACAACCAGCAGGTCCACGGCCACACGCTGGTGTGGCACAGCCAGACCCCCGGCTGGGTGCAGGGCCTGAGCGCCAGCGCGATGCGTACGGCGATGCAGAACCACATCAGCCAGCTCGTCGGCCGCTACGCCAGCAACGCCACCGTGGTGTCGTGGGACGTGGTGAACGAGATCTTCGACGAGAACGGCGGCTGGCGCAGCTCGTTCTGGTACAACACGCTCGGCCAGAGCTTCGTCGCCGACGCCTTCCGCGCAGCCCGCGCCGCCGACCCCAACGCCCGGCTCTGCATCAACGACTACAACGTCGAGGGCATCAACGCCAAGAGCACCGCCATGTACAACCTGGTCTCGTCGCTGCGCCAGCAGGGCGTCCCGGTGGACTGCGTGGGCTTCCAGGGCCACCTCGCCATCCAGTACGGCTTCCCCAGCGACATCCAGCAGAACATGCAGCGCTTCGCCGACCTCGGCGTCCAGGTGCGGGTCACCGAGCTGGACGTGCGCATGCAGATGCCCAGGAGCTCCAGCAAGGACACCACCCAGGCCACCTACTACCGCAACGTGATCAACGCCTGCAACGCCGTCACCGCCTGCGCCGGGGTGACGATCTGGGGCTTCACCGACAAGTACTCCTGGGTGCCGGACACGTTCTCCGGCGAGGGCGCCGCGCTGATCTACGACGAGAACTACCAGCAGAAGCCGTCCTACACCGCCGTGCACGACGCGCTGGCGGGCGGCACCACCACCGACCCCACCCCGCCGACCACGCCGGGCACGCCCACCTCCAGTAACGTGACGTCCAACTCCGCCACGCTCACCTGGACCGCCTCCACCGACAGCGGCGGCAGCGGCCTGGCCGGCTACAACGTCTACCGCGAGCAGGGAACGACGGACACGCAGCTCGGGCAGAGCACCACCAACTCGATCAACCTCACCGGGCTGACCCCCAACACCCAGTACCAGGTCTACGTCCGCGCCCGTGACGGGGCGGGCAACCTGTCCGCCAACTCGGCCCTGGCCACGTTCACCACGCAGTCCGGCCCGGTGGGCGGCGGCTGCACCGCCACCGGCACCGTGCAGACCCAGTGGAACAACGGCTACGTCGTGCAGCCGGTCACCGTCACCAACGGCGGCTCGTCGGCGATCAGCGGCTGGACCGTCACGTTCACCCTGCCCGCCGGCCACACGCTCGCCGGGTCGTGGAACGCCACCCTGACCGTCAGCGGCCAGACCGTCACGGCCAGGAACGCCGGCTACAACGGCAACCTGGCGCCGAGCGGCAGCACCACCTTCGGCTTCCAGGTCAACCGCCCGAGCGGCAACACGCAGACGCCTTCCGGCTACACCTGTGCTTGATCCGGGCGCCTGATCGGGGATCCCCTGGGGCCTGCCCGCCTGCCCGCCCGGCATCGGCAACCCGCCCCAGGGGATTCTCTCCATCCGGAACATTGACATTTCAACCGTCCAGGTCTGTCGTTCGCCGTAGGAGGTGAACGGCATGAACGAATGGGATGCCACCTCGTACGCGGGAAAGGACACCATCCTGCGGGTCGTGCGGGAGGAGGCCGAGCGGCTGTTCGCGCTGGCCGAGCCCGAGGAGGCCTGGGAGGCGCCGACCGCCTGCACGGGCTGGACGACGCGCGACGTGGTCGCGCACCTCGTCGACACGACGGAAGGGTACTTCGCCGCCTTCGACACAGCCCGGCGCGGCGGTGACGCGGGGGCGGCGTACGGGCTGACCGGGATGGGGGCCCGGGTCAACGCGCAGGCCACGGCGATGCGCGGGGTGCCGCAGAAGGAGCTGCTCGACCGGCTCAAGGCGGACTTCGAGCGCATGCAGGGCATCCTGCGGGAGCTCGGCGAAACGGAGTGGGCGGGGCTGACCGTCCCGCACTTCTACATGGGGCCGCTGCCGGCGTACTTCTACGCGGCGGCGCAGCTCATGGACTACGCGGTGCACTCGTGGGACATCCGGCAGGGCAGCGGGCGGGCGCACGGGCTGCCGGGGGAGGCGGCCGACCTGCTCGTGCCGTTCATGTTCGTGGTGTGGCAGTCCACCGTCCGCCAGGGGGCGGATCCGGCGCCGTTCGAGGTCGGGATCCGGGTGGGCGGGGTCAACGGGGGTGACTTCCGGGTCTCGGTGGGCTCCGGCGGGATGACGTACGCTCCCGGCGCCCTGGACGGGCTGCCGGCGGTCATCGAGTTCGACGCCGGGAGCATGGTGCTCACGACGTTCGGGCGCAGCAACGCGGGGACGGTGCGGGGTGACCTGGCCGTCGCCGACCGGTACCTGAACCTGTTCTTCCGGATCTGAACGCGGGCGGGGTCGCCCGGCGACGGTCAGCCCTTCACCGAGCCGCCGAAGTTGAACGACCCCGCCAGGTACTTGTTGACCGCCACGTACAGGACCACCGCCGGCGCCGTGTAGAGGACCGAGAACGCGGCGAGCTGCCCGTACGCGACCTGCCCGTACTGCGAGAAGAACGTGTAGATGGTCACCGCGGCCGGCTGCTTCTCCGGGGTGTCCAGCAGGACGAACGGCGCGAAGAAGTTCCCCCACTGGCCCACGAACACGAAGATGGCCACGACCGCGATCCCCGGCGCCATCAGCGGCCCCACCACGGCCCGCAGCGACTGCATCCAGCCCGCGCCGTCCACCCAGGCGGCCTCCTCCAGGCTGACCGGCACCCCGTCCATGAAATTCTTCATCATCCAGATCGAGAACGGCAGCGAGCTGGCCGTCAGGAACAGCACCATCGCCGGGACGGAGCCGTACAGGTTGAACCGGAAGAACATCGCGTAGACGGGCACCAGGATCGCCGTCACCGGCAGGCCCGTCGTGAACAGCAGGGTCAGCATGAAGTGGCGGCGGTAGCGGAGCTGGTAGCGCGACAGCGGGTACGCGGCCAGCCCCGCCACCAGCACGGTGAGCAGGGCCGTGGACCCCGAGATGACGATCGAGTTGATCAGCGGGAGGATGATCGTCTCCCAGGTGAGCACCGCCCTGAAGTTGTCCAGGGAGAACGTGAGCGTCGGGGCGGCGGAGAGCGTGGCCTCCGGCTGCACCGAGGCGAGCAGCACCCACAGGAACGGCCCCAGGAAGGCCAGCGTGATGACCAGGAGCGACAGCAGGGCCGCGCCCCTGGCGGCGATCCGCGTCATGCGTCCTCCACCTTGATCAGACGCAGGTAGACCAGCGAGAACAGGGCGCCGATGACCAGCATGACCAGCGCGATGGCCGAGCCGTAGCCGATCTCGAAGTAGCGGAAGGCCTGCTCGTACATGTAGAGCGGGGTGGTCTGGCTGGCCGTGCCGGGGCCGCCGCCGGTCAGGGCGTAGATGAGGCCGAAGCTGGCCAGCGTCTGGAGCGTGATCAGCATGAGGTTCGACATGATCGAGCGGCGGATCAGCGGCAGCGTGATGTGCACCAGCCGCCGCCACGGGCTCGCCCCGTCCACGGCCGCCGCCTCCACCAGGTCGGGCGGCACCTCCGACAGGGCGGCCGAGTACACCAGCATCGAGAACGCCGTGCCGCGCCAGACGTTGGCCAGGATGACGGCGAGCATCGGGGCGGTGTAGAGCCACTCCTGCGAGATGCCGAGGGCCGCGTTGAGCGTGCCGTCCTCGGCCAGGAACGAGAACCAGCAGGCGGCCGCCACGATCTCGGGCATCACCCAGGCGCCGATGACCACGCCGTTGACCACGCTGCGCGTCACCCGGCCGCGGCCGCGCTGGAGGAGGGCGATGATCAGGCCGAGCGTGTTCTGGCCGATCACGGCCGAGCCGATGACGAAGACGAACGTGAGCAGGAAGGAGTTGACGAAGTTCGGGTCGCCGAACATCCTGACGAAGTTGTCGAAGCCCACGAACTGCGAGTTCACCGAGGCGGAGCCGGTCAGGGTCTCGTTGGTGAAGGCGATGTAGACGCTCCACAGGATGGGCCCCGCGAGGAACAGCGCCAGCAGCGCCAGCGCGGGAGCCATCGGGAGCAGCCAGCGCAGGACCCGCCGCCGCCGTGCCGGGCCGCCTGCCGGCGTGCCCGTCACGGCGGGCGACGGTGCCGTGGCCACCGTCATCGGGCCAGGACCTTGTCGGCGCCTCCCACGGCCGTGGGCAGCGCCTTGACGTAGGCGGCGGTGGCCTCCTCAGGGGTGCGCGAGCCGGTGGTGACCGCCTCCATCGCCTCCTGGACCTGCGCCGACACCTTCGGGTACGCCTCGTACGCCGGCCGGTAGTGCGTCACCGAGGCCAGGTCGGTCCAGAACTTCACGCTCGGGTTGTCGGCGGTGTACTTCGGGTCGGCCGCGACGTCCTTGCGGGCGGCCAGGTCGCCGGTGCTCACGGAGTACGTCATCGAGTTCTCCTTGTTCGTGGCCACCGTGATGAAGTCGAACGCCTCCTGCTTGAGCTTGGCGTAGGAGCTCATGGCCATCACCCAGCCACCCGACATGCTGACCGCGCCGGGCTCCTCGCCGTTCTGCGTCGGCATGGCCGTCCAGCCGATCTTGTCCTTCCACTCGGGCCACGGCTTGGTGCTGGTCGGCTTCCACGCGGCCGCCGTCCAGGCGCCGTCGAGCGAGATGCCGATCTTGCCCGCGGGGAACCACTCCAGGTTGACCTTGTCGGCGAGCTTGGCGTTGTGCGCGTCGGCCTGCTTGGGGCCGAGCTCCTCCCGATAGACGGTGTTGATGAAGGTCAGGGCGTCGGTGAAGTTCTTGCCGCCGGCCACCCACTTCTGCTGCGTGTCGTCGTACAGGGTGCCGCCGGGGGTGCCGTACAGGAGCATCTCGAAGCCCTGCATGGTGGCCGCCTCGCCGTGGATCTTCGTGGAGTACATGCTGAACGGGACGGTGTCCGGCACCTTCTGCTTGATCGCGCGGGCCGCGGTCAGCACGTCGTTCCAGGTCTTCGGCTCCCACGGGACGGGCAGCCCCGCCTTGGCGAAGACGTCCTTGTGGTACCAGAGGCCGCGCGTGTCGGTGCTGATCGGCACGCCGTAGATCTTGCCGTCGGCGCCCTTGGCGGCCTGCTTGACCGAGTCGGGGAACTGGGTGTTCCAGTCGGGCCACTTGGCCAGGTAGTCGTCGAGCGGGGCCAGCTTGCCCGCCGCGACGTCGGCGTTGACCTGGAACGTGTCGTGGTAGTAGAGGTCGGGCGCCGAGTCGGGGGAGCGGTTGAGCAGCGCCAGCTTGGTGTAGTAGGCCTCGTTGTTGCCCTGCACCGGGGTCAGCTTGATCGTGACGCCGGGGTGGGCGGTCTCGTACTGCTTCTTGGCGTCGCGCAGCATCTTCTCCAGATGCGGCCACGTCGGTTCGACCTTGTAGAGGACTTCGAGCTCCTTGGCTCCGGACGCGGATTCCTGGGCGGCGTCGCCGCCGCAACCTGCTGCTGTCAGCGCTGTCAACAACACGAGGGAACCAGCCAGGCTACGTCTCATCACGGGCCTCCCCTTGTTTCCTTGGGTTGCGGAGAACGTAAATCTTTTTGATTTACTTAGTCAACACTCTGTGGTGACATTGCTCACATGCAGCAGGGCACGAACCTGCCCAAGGTAGGCAGCTACAACCGGGCCGTCGTGCTGGAGGCCATCCAGGCGTCCGGCGGGATCAGCCGGGTGCAGATCGCCGCCGTGACCGGGCTCACCGCCCAGACCGTGTCGGTGATCGTGCGCAGGTTGCTGGAGGAGGGGCTGGTCGTCGAGGACGGCTCCGCGCCGTCGAGCGGCGGCAAGCCGCGGACGATCCTGCGCGTGGACGCGCGCGCCGGCTACGCGGTCGGCGTGCACTTCGACCCGCAGGAGCTCTCCTGCGTGCTGGCCGACCTGGCGGGCAACCCCGTCGCCCGGCTGCACCAGCCCCTGCGCGAGCAGATCGGCCCCGACACGGTGATCCGCAGGATGGCCAGGGCGGCCCGCAGGATCCTGCGTGAGGCCGGGGTGCCCGACGGCAAGGTGCTCGGCGTGGGGCTGGCCTGCCCGGGGCCGCTGGACGCCGACGGCGTGATGGTCTCGCCGCCGCGGCTGCCCGGCTGGGACCGGGTGCCGATCAAGGGCCTGCTCCAGGAGTACACCCGCTTCCCCGTGACGGTCGACAACGACGCCACGGCGGCGGCGATCGGCGAGCGCTGGGCGGGCATCGCGCGCTCCGCTCCCGGTTTCGCCTACCTCTATCTCGGCACCGGGATCGGGGGCGGGCTGATCCTGGACAACCAGGTCTACCGGGGCAGCTCGCTCAACGCCGCCGAGTTCGGGCACATCACGGTCGAGCCGGAGGGGCCCGAGTGCTACTGCGGCAACCGGGGATGCGTGGAGGCCGTGTGCTGCCCGAGCGCCATCGAGGCCGCGCTCGGCAACGGCGCGGACCACGCCGCCATCTGCGCGGCGGCGGCGAGCGGGGAGCCCGAGGCCCGCAGGGTGATCGAGCGGGTGGCGCAGCGGCTGGCCGACGCCGCCGTGAGCGTGGTGAACATGCTGGACATCGAGCTGCTCGTGCTCGGCGGGCCCGCGCTGAGGGAGGTCGGGGAGATCTACCGGCAGGTGATCGCGCGGGCCGTGGCGGAGCGGCCGCTGGCCAGGCGGCTGCACGGGGTCAGGGTGGAGACCTCGCCGATCGCGGCCGACGCCGCGGCGATCGGTGCGGCCTCCCTGGTCTTCCACGCCACGTACGCGCCCCGCCTGGGCGCCCTGCTCAGTGGCTGAGGTCGGATTCGTCCCGTTCGGCCTGGGCGAGGAGGTCGCGCATGGCGGTCTCGGCCGCGTCCGGGTCTCCCTCCCGTACGGCGTCCAGCACCGCCCGATGCGTCGCGGCGAAGCCGGGGCGCTCGCCCGTCGAGTGCACGAGCCGGTCCCGGGCCGACAGCGCGGCGGCGATCACCACTTCCAGGCATTCCAGCAGCTCGTTGCGCGAGGCGGCCAGCAGCACGCGGTGGAAGGTCACGTCCGCCTCGGTGTGCGCCACGGGGTCGGCCGCCGTGGCCGCCATCCGCTCCAGCGCCGCCTCCAGCGCGGCCACGTCCTCCTCCGACCGCCGCGCGGCCGCCAGGCGGGCCCCCGCGGGCTCCACCACGGCCCGCACCTCCGCCAGGTCGCGCAACATGTCGGTGTCACCCCGCTGCTCGAAACGCCAGCGCAGCACGTCGGGGTCCAGCAGCGACCAGTCGCCCCGCGGCCGGACGAACGTGCCCCGCTTGGGCCGGGCGTCGACCAGCCCCTTGGCCGCGAGCGTCTTGAGCGCCTCCCTGACCACGGTATGACTGACGTTGTAACGGCGACCCAGCTCGATGGGGTCGAGATGCCCCTCGGCCTCGGGGTCACCGCTCACGATCCGCCGGCCGAGGTCCTCGACGACCTCACCGTGCATGCCTCGCCGTGGATAGCTCATGCGGCGCCTCCCCTTCCATCAGACTTCCGATAGTGATAAATCGTATTTTATGAAAATTCGGCCACATCGTCTGAGGGTCTCCCTCCTCGGCCTGGGCGTGGTGGTGATGTTGCTACTCAGCGCCTGCGGGAGCGGAGCCGGACCGCAGCCCGTCCGGCTGACCTTCTGGGCCTGGGTCCCCGGCATGGACAAGGCGGTGGACCTGTTCAACAGGACCCACAAGGACATCCAGGTCACGCTGGACAACATCCCGCCCGGGAACAGGGGCGGATACGGCAAGATGCACGCCGCTGTCATGTCCGGTGACGCACCCTGCCTGGCTCAGATGGAGTTCCAGGAGTTGCCATCCTTCCTGCTGAACAGCGAGCTCGTTGACCTGGGCCCCTACCTCACGCAGGCCGACCGGGCGGACTTCCAGCAGGGCACCTGGGACCTGGTGACGTTCGAGGGCGGCACCTACGCGGTGCCCCAGGCGACCGGGCCCATGGCGCTCTACTACCGGGAGGACTTGCTGAAGAAGTGGGACATCAAGGTTCCCACGACCTGGCAGGAGTATCGCGAAGCGGCCGTCAAGATCCGCAAGGCCGACCCGGACGCGTACATCACCACGTTCGCCGCCAACGACGCCGCGCCCTTCATCAGCCTCGCCTGGCAGGCCGGCACCCCGTGGATCGACACCAGGGACGAGGTCTGGCACGCCGAGCTGACCAGCCCGGCCTCCACCAAGGTCGCCCAGTTCTGGCAGGACATGATCAAGGACGACCTGGTGAAGGTGGCGCCGCAGTTCACCCCGAGCTGGTACAAGGACCTGAACTCCGGCGGCGTCGTGGCCGTGCCGGTCGCGCAGTGGGCCGAAGCGATCATGGAGGCGAACGCCCCCGAGTCGGCGGGCAAGTGGCGCGCCGCCCCGCTGCCGCAGTGGGAGCCGGGCGGCAAGGCCTCGGCCAGTTACGGCGGCTCGGCCACCTCGCTGCTGCGCGGCTGCGAGCACCCCGAGGAGGCGGTGGAGTTCGCGCTGTGGATCAACCGTGACCCGCGCAGCGTCGAGATGCTCATCAAGAGCGGCTTCGGCTGGCCCGCGGCCATCTCCGGCATGTCGAACCCGCAGCTCACCAAGCCGTCGGCGTTCCTCGGCGGGCAGCAGACGGCCCAGCTCTTCACCGACTCCTCCAACCAGGTGCCCCAGGGCTGGGTGTGGTGGCCGACGTTCGACGACACGGTGAAGATCCTCAGCGACCGCTTCGAGGAGGCGCTCAGCGGACAGAGCACGCTGGTGGACGCGCTGAAGGCGGCCGAGACGCGCACCGTCGAGCAGATCAGGACGAAGGGGCTGAGAGCCGAATGAGCAAGCGTGCGGCGGCGGCGTTCCTCGCCCCGTTCCTCATCCTCTTCGCCGCGTTCTTCGTGGCGCCCATCGGCTACGCGCTGGTGCAGAGCCTGACCCGGGTGGAGCGCTCGGGACTGCTCGGCCTGCGCGGCAGCACCACCGAGTTCGCCGGGCTGGCCAACTACGGCGCCGCCCTGTCGGACGGCGACTACCTCGGCAGCATCGGCCGGATCCTGCTGTTCGCCCTGATCATCGTGCCGCTGATGGTGGTGCTGTCCACCGTGCTGGCGCTGGTGCTGGAGGCCGGCCTGAGCCGCTGGCCGCGGTTCTTCCGCACCTCGTTCTTCCTGCCGTACGGCATCCCCGGGGTGATCGCCTCGATCATGTGGGGCTTCCTGTACGCCCCCGGCACCTCGCCGTTCACCCCGGTCTTCACCGCGCTCGGCGCCGAGGCCGACCTGCTCGGCCCCGGCACCGTGTTCTGGTCGATCATGAACGTGGTGCTCTGGCAGTTCGTCGGCTACAACATGCTGATCGTGGTGGCGCAGCTCCAGTCGATCCCGCAGGTGCTCTACGAGGCCGCCAGGATGGACGGCGCCACGCGGTGGACGATCGCGCGTACCGTGCAGCTCCCGCTGATCAGGCCGGCGCTCGTGCTGGTCACCGTGTTCACGATCATCGGGTCGCTGCAGCTGTTCAACGAGCCGCTGGTGATGCAGCCGCTGTCGACCGGCATCTCCAGCACGTACACGCCGACGCTGACCGCGTACAAGGAGGCGTTCAACAGCAACAACCTCAACCTGGCGGCAGCCGAGTCGATCATCCTGGCGCTGGTGATCTGCGTGCTGTCGTTCGGATTCCTGCGGCTCGTGCAGAGGGGACGCCGATGAGACCCGCCATCAGAACGCGCCGGCTGGTCACGGTGCTGCTCGCCGTGCTGGCCGCGTACTTCCTCATGCCGCTCTACTGGCTGGTCGTGGCCGCCACCAAGAGCACCGGCGACCTGATCAACTCCTCGCCCCTGTGGTTCGCGAACCCGCAGCTGTTCACCAACCTCGGCGAGCTGTTCTCGTTCGGCGGCGGCATCTTCTGGCGGTGGGTGCTCAACTCCGTGGTCTACGCCGGGGTGGGCGCGCTCGGGGCCACGCTCATCTCGGCGTGCGCCGGGTACGCGCTCGCCAAGTGCGCGTTCCGGGGCAGGGAGGCGCTGTTCAACGTCATCCTGGCCGGAGTGCTGCTGCCGATGACGGCGCTGGGGCTGCCGCTGTTCCTGCTCATGTCGAAGCTGGGGCTGGCCAACACCTACTGGGCGGTCCTGCTGCCCAGCCTGGTCAGCCCGTTCGGGGTGTACCTGTCGCGGGTCTACGCCGCCACCGTGCCGGACGACGTGCTCGACGCGGCCCGCTCCGACGGCGCCGGGGAGTGGCGCATCTTCGCGAAGATCGTGCTGCGGATCATGTCGCCGGCCCTGGTGACGATCTTCCTGTTCCAGTTCGTGGCCATCTGGAACAACTACTTCCTGCCCCTGGTGATGCTCTCCGACAACCAGCTCTACCCGATCACGCTCGGGCTGACGAGCTGGCAGGGCTTCGCCGACCGCCAGCCGATCCTGCAGACGCTCACCGTGGTGGGCGCGCTGGTGTCGGTGATCCCGCTCATCGTGCTGTCCGGCGCGCTGCAGCGGTTCTGGCGCGCCGGACTCACGGAAGGCAGCGTGCGCGAGTAGGTTCACACGCTCACGGAGGGGGAGCGTGCGCGAGCAGGTTCACGCACGCTCCTTCACCTCACGCCCGCTTCAGGCGGAGGGTGACCAGCTCGAACGGCCGCAGCGTCACGGGGATCCCGTCTCCCTGGCGCTGCGGCTCGCCCGTGGGCCGCTCCAGCAGGTCCACCGGGACCACCTCGGCGACGGGGAAGCCCGCCCGCAGGGTCGCCTTCGCCCGGCCGCCCCGCGACTCGTGGAAGCGGACGATCACGTCGCCGCTCTCGTCGTCGGCCAGCTTCACCGCCGTCACCACCACGGCGTCGTCGTCCACCGTGACCAGCGGCTCCACCGGGGCGGCACCGGGGACGCGGCGCTCGGGCAGGTTGATGAAGTAGCCCTCGCGCACCGCGTCGCCGATCGCCGCGCCCGGCACCAGCGCGTGCCGGAAGCGGTGCAGCCCCTGGTCGGTCTCCGGGTCGGGGAAGCGGGGGGCGCGCAGCAGGGAGACGCGCAGCGTCGTGGTCGTGCCGTGCTCGTCCACCTCGCGGGTCACGTCGTGGCCGTAGGTGGAGTCGTTGACCACCGCCACGCCCCAGCCGGGCTCCTCCACGTGCACGAAGCGGTGGTTGCACGCCTCGAACTTGGCCGCCTCCCAGCTCGTGTTCGTGTGGGTCGCGCGGAAGGAGTGGCCGTACTGGCTCTCGGAGGCGTACCGGTCGGCGCGCACGTCCAGCGGGAAGGCCAGCTTGAGGAACTTCTCCGTCTCGTGCCAGTCGACCTCGGTGCCGATCTCCAGCCGCCCTCCGGCGAGGGTGAGCCGCTGGGTCACCGCCGACGCTCCGAACGAGCGCCTGACCACCACGCTGTCCCCGTCCAGCCGGACGTCCTCGGCCTCGGTGAGATCGGTGACCGTGTGGCGGTAGAACTCGTCCACGTCCCAGGCGTCCCACTTGTTGGGGAAGTCCTGGTGGAGCTGGAGCAGGTTCGCCGCGCGGCCCGGGGCGACCGTCTCCCTGCCCGCCCGCAGGTCGAAGGCCGACACGACCAGCCCGCGCCCGTCGATCTCGACCCTGAGCAGGTCGTTCTCCAGCACGAAGCCGCCGTCCTCGCGGGCGCGCGCCACCGCCGGGGCGGCCTGGGCGGCGGGTGCGGCGCCGCCGGCCGGGACGCCGTGGCGGGCGTGCGGGGCGCCGTTGAAGGTCAGCTCCCCGGGTCCGTCGCCCGCCAGCGCGCGCTGGGCGCCGTCGATGATCTCGTTCAGCTCGCCCGCCACGAGCTCGTACGTCCTGCGCGCCTCCCGGTGCACCCACGCGATCGACGACCCCGGCAGGATGTCGTGGAACTGGTGCAGCAGCACCGTCTTCCAGATCCGGTCGAGCCGCTCGTACGGGTAGGGCACGCCCGCCCGCACCGCCGCCGTGGCGGCCCACAGCTCGGCCTCCCGCAGCAGCGACTCGCTGCGCCGGTTGCCCTGCTTGGTCTTGGCCTGGCTGGTGAGCGTGGCGCGGTGCAGCTCCAGGTAGAGCTCGCCGACCCACACGGGCGGCTGCGGGTACTCGGCCTCGGCCTTGGCGAAGAACTCCGCCGGCGTCTCCCACGTGACCATGGGAGAGCCTTCCAGGTCGCGGGCCCTGGCCGCCTTGGCCACCATCTCCCGCGTCGTGCCGCCGCCCCCGTCGCCCCAGCCCGTCGGCGCCAGGGAGTGGCGGGCCACGCCCTTGTCCTTGAAATTGCGGGCCGCGTGCGCCAGCTCCCTGCCCTGCATCGAGCAGTTGTAGGTGTCGACCGGCGGGAAGTGCGTGAAGATCCGCGTCCCGTCGATGCCCTCCCACAGGAACGTGTGGTGCGGGAACGTGTTCGTCTGGCTCCACGAGATCTTCTGCGTGAGCAGCCGCTTCGACCCGGCCGCCTTGATGATCTGCGGCAGCCCCGCCGCGAACCCGAACGTGTCCGGCAGCCACACCTCCTCGTTGTCCACGCCGAACTCGTCGATGAAGAACCGCTTGCCGTGCACGAACTGCCGGGCCATGGCCTCAGAACCGGGCATGTTCGTGTCGGACTCCACCCACATGCCGCCCGCCGGGACGAACCGCCCCGCCGCCACCGCCTTGGTCACCTTCGCCCACACCTCGGGCCGGTGCTCCTTCACCCACGCCCACTGCTGCGCCTGCGACATCGCGAACACGAAGTCCGGCTCGTCCTCCAGCAGCGCGGTCATGTTCGAGGTCGTACGGGCCACCTTGCGCACCGTCTCGCGCAGCGGCCACAACCATGCCGAGTCGATGTGCGCGTGCCCGACCGCGCTGATCCGGTGCGCCGACGGCACGGCCGGCGAGGCCAGCACCCCGGCCAGCTCCGCCCTGGCCGCCGCCGCGGTGCCGCCGACGTCCTGGAGGTCGATCGCGTCCAGCGCCCGCTCCACGGCCCGCAGCAGCTCCCAGCGGCGGGTGCCGTCGACCGGCAGCTCCAGCATGAGCTCGCCGAGCACCTCCAGGTCCATGACCAGCTCCCACACCGTCTTGTCGAAGACGGCCAGGTCCATGCGGGTCAGCACGTACAGCGGGTCGGCGCCGGCCGTCTCCTTGTCGCCCATCGCCGTCGGCCGGAACTCGTTGTGGCCCAGGATGATCGGGTTGGAGGCGGCCTCGACGTGCAGCCGCACCTCCTCGCCGCCCTCGGCGGGGTCGCCGATCCGTACCCACTGGTTGCGCGGGTTGAGCCCCTTCACCGGAGTGCCGTCGGGCCGGTAGACCAGGCCCTCGCACTGGAAGCCCGGCTTGTCCGCGTCGAAGCCGAGATCCAGGATCGCCTCCACGATCCGGCCGCTCCACTCCGCGGGGACGGTGCCGGTGACGGTGAACCAGCTCGTCCCCCACGGCGCACCCCACGCCTGGCCCACCGCGATCGGCTCGCGCTCGGCCGCCAGGCCCTCCGCCACCGGGACGGGCTCGCCGGGCGCGTGCCAGACGGCCACCTCCAGGGGGACGGACTCGGGATAGATCGCCGGGCGGATCCGCTCGTTCAGCACGCGCTTCAGCCGGGCTTCGACCAGATTGCGGTCGTCATGCATCAGGCAGGGCTCCTCAGATCAGTCAGTCAGGCAGTGGTCAGGCAGTGGTCAGGCAGTGGTCAGGCATGGCCAACAGCACGTTAGGCATCCTGTTGCCGCCAGGGCAATGTCCCTTAACGGGGATAGTTGAAAGGCGTACGTTTGACGCATGGCTGCGACCCCGGAAACCGTGCACTGGCGCGGCGTGCACCACCTCGCCCTGGTGACCGCGGACATGGACGCCACCGTGCGCTTCTGGCACGGCGTGCTCGACGCCCGCCTCGTCACCACCCTCGCCGTCCCCGCGTTCAAGCACTACTTCTTCGAGGTGGGCACGGGCAACACCGTCGCCTTCTTCGAATACACCGACCAGGAGCTCGACAGCTTCGCCAAGCCGGCCGGCGTGCCGTACGCGAAGGCTGCGCAGTTCGACCACCTGGCACTCCACCTGCCGGACGAGGACGCGCTGCTGCGGCTGCGCGACCGGCTCAAGGCGCACGGCTGCGAGGTGACCGACGTCATCGACCACGGCTTCCTGCGCTCCATCTACTTCAGCGACCCGAACGGCATCGCGCTGGAGGCCTCCTGGTGGACCGTCGACCCGACCGGCCGCCCGGTGGACTACGCCGACGAGCGCCTGTTCGCCGACCCCGACCCGGTGCCCGCCGTACGGGAGCTGCGCGACCACGGGCGGCTGCATCACACGGTCGCCACCCGCCTGGTGGACGGCGTCGTCGAGGACCTGCGCCGGGAGGGCATCACACTGGACTCCTGACCGGGACGGGGTCACGAGGCCGGGCCCGTCCCTGGTGCAGGTGGCGGCGATCTCCACGATCGCCTCCGCCGTCGTGTCGATCGTCGTGCCGGCGCTGACGGCGCGGTGGCCACGCTGATGACGGCGGTGGCCGGGTCCGGGCTGGAGTTCACCGCGGACCAGATCGGCGCCGAGCTGATGCGCGGGCCCGCCGGGCAGCCCTGAGCACCACACGGGCCCGCCCGCCGCCGGATATCTTCGTGTGATGAGCTCGGTGCTGTTACGGATCCCCCTGGACGATGCCCCCGACGGCCGGTACATGGTCGCGGAGGTCGACTACGACGACCTGGTCGGGGAGGAGGACGTCGAACTCGTCTCCGATGACGGGCCGGGGCGGACGGCGCGCGCCCTGCGCAGCCTGGCCGACACGTTCGACGGGCTGGAGCCCGCACTGTCCACGATCGTGACCCGGCTGCGCAGGGCCACCCGGGGCCCGGACGCGATCACCGTGGAGTTCGGGTTGAAGTTCGGCGGCGAGACCGGCCTCATCTTCACCAAGGGCAAGGCCGAGGCGGCGCTGAAGGTGACCGTCACCTGGAACGGCGGCGCGGGCGCGGCTCAGGACGGCGAGGATGGCGAGGAGGCCGGGGCTGAGCCGCCGAACGAGTCCTGAACGCTACCTCGCCCGCGTACTCGGAGCCAACCGCCGGCCTGTCGGCGTGGCCTTCGCCGCCGGCCCCCGCGAGCTGGTGACCTGCGCGCACGTGGTGAACACCGCCCTGGGCAGGGACAAGCGGGAAGCGGCCGCGCCGGCCGACGCCTGGGTCCAGGTCGACTTCCCCTTCGCGGGCGAGCCGGGGCAGCGCCTGGTGCGCACGGCGAGCGTCCGGCAGTGGATGCCGGCCGACGGGGCCACGTTCGACCTCCGGGACGTCGCCGGGCTGCGGCTGGAGGAGGACCTCCCGCCGGGGGTGGAGCCCGCGACGCTGGCGTCCGCCGAGGACGGCCCGGCGGGCGAACGGCGGGTCGGCGCGTGGGGCCCGAACCGCGACGGTACACAGCCCCGGCCGGGCAACGTCGTCGGATCCCTGGTGGGCGCCTACGACCAGGCGCGGCTCCAGGTGGACGGCGAGCTGAGAGGCGTCTTCCGCGTTCAGGCGGGCTACAGCGGCGGGCCCGTGTGGGACCAGAGCACGGGCCAGGTCGTCGGGATCGTCCAGGCCGTACCCCGGAGCGAGCGGGCCCAGGACGTGTACGTCATCAGCGCGGAGACGCTCGTACGGGCCTGGCCGAACGTGCTGTACCGGCCGCCGCCCAACCCCTACCGGGGGCTGAGCGCCTTCGGCGAGGAGGACGCGCCGTTCTTCTTCGGCCGCGAGGACTTCGTCACCGAGCTGGTCGCCGCCGTCGAGGAACGGCCGCTGATCGTGGTGGGCGGCCGGTCCGGCATCGGGAAGTCGTCGGTCGTCGCGGCCGGGCTCACCCCCCGGCTGCGGCAGGAACGGACGCTGGCGGTGGGCTCGTTCCGTCCGGGCGACGACCCCATGCCGCGGCTCGCGGCGGCACTCGCGCACGCCGCCGGCGCGTCCAGACCGTATCCGGTCCAGGACCTCCAGACCTGGCAGGACCGGGTCACCGAGGACGGGCTGGCCGGCGCGGCCCGCCTCGTGTGCGCCGCCACGGGCGCCTCCCGGCTGCTGCTGATCATCGACCAGTTCGAGCAGCTCTTCACGGAGTGCGGCCCCGACCAGCGGGCCGCGCTCATCGTGGTGCTGAACCGGTTGCTGGCCGACGGCTCCCGGACGGTACGCGTGGCCGCGAGCGTGCGCAACGACTTCCTCTACCTGCTCAACGAGGCGCCGGACCCGCTGGGCACGTACACCAAGGACTGCTGGCACCACCTGCGGACCATGACCCCCGGCGAGCTGCAGCGCGCGATCGCCGAGCCCGCACGGGTCGCCGGCGGCACCCGCTTCGACAAGGGGCTCGTGGAGCTCATCTGCGACGACTTCCCGGGCAGGCCGGGGGACCTTCCCCTGCTGGAGTTCACGCTGACGCGGCTGTGGGAGCTGCAGCGCGACCGGAGACTCACGCTCCAGGCCTACCGCGACCTGGGCGGCGTCAAGGGCGCACTCGCCCAGTACGCCGAGCAGCGCTTCGAGGCGCTCACCCCCGGCCAGCGGGAAGCCGCACAGCGGATCTTCACCGAGCTGCTCCAGCCGGACAACCCGGAGATCGCCCGGCAGGTCCGCCGCACCGACCTGCGCACCGATGACTGGCCGACGGCGGAGCTCCTGCGCGACGCCCGCCTCCTGGCCATCACCACGCCGGCCCGCGGGGAGCAGATCGTCGAGATCGCCCACGAAGCGCTGCTGCGCGGGTGGGGGCGGCTGCGTGAGTGGGCCGAGGGGGGCAGGGAGTTCCGCTTGTGGAAGGCCGGGGTCATCGCGGACCGGCAGCGGTGGGAGAACCATCAGCGGGACCCCGACCAGCTGCTGCGCGGGTCAGCGCTCGCCGAGGCTCTCGACATGGCCGCCGAGCATGCCGCGGACATCGAGGGGATTGCTCACTACATCGCGCTGAGCAAGGAACATGCGGAAATGGAGCAGGCCGAACGGAGCCGGTCGCTGCGCCAGTTGGCGGCGCTGAGGCTGGCACGGCACAGTCAGGATGCGCTCGCCGCGAGCGCGGACGGCCATCCACTCGCGCTCGCGCTCGGTGTTCTCTCCCTGGAGACCGCGCCGACCTTCGACGGTGACCTCGCGCTCCGGTCCGCACTGAGACTCGCCGGCCGGCCACGCCGACGCTTCACCCACAACGGCAGGGTCGTCTCGGCAGCGTTCAGCCCGGACGGGACCCGGCTGGCCACGGCCTGCGACGATGGGACTGCGCGGGTGTGGGATGCGGCCTCCGGGGCCGCGATCGTCAGCCTCGCTCACGAGGCCGCCGTGAGCGAGGTGGTGTTCAGTCCGGATGGGACGCATGTGGCCACGGCCTGCGACGATGGGGCGGCGCGGGTGTGGGATGCCGTCTCCGGGGCGGAGCTCGTCCGCTTCGCCCACGGTGGCTGGCGGCAGTCGGTCGTGTTCAGCCCGGACGGTACGTGCGTGGCCACCGTCGGCTCCGATGGGGCGGCGTGGATGTGGAACACCACCGCCGGCACCGAAGGCACCCGCCTCGACCACGACAACGAAGTCAACGAAGTGGTGTTCAGCCCGGACGGGACGCGCGTGGTCACAGCCGGAGACGACGCCCTTGCGCGGGTGTGGGACGCGGCCTCCGGGGCCGAGCTGGCCCGGCTCACACACGACGACGCGGTGCTGTCGGTGGCGTTCAGCCCGGACGGCGCACGCGTGGCCGCCGCCAGCTCCGAGAGCGCGGCGCGGGTGTGGGACCCCGTCACCGGAGCGGAGATCACCCGCCTGATCCACGACCGTTCCGTGCGGTCTGTGGCGTTCAGCCCGGACGGGACCCGGCTGGCCACCGCCTGCGCTGATGGGACGGCGCGGGTGTGGGACCCCGTCGCCGGGGCGGAGATCACCCGCCTCGCCCACAACGACGAGGTGAACATGGTGGTGTTCAGCCTGGACGGAAGGTACCTGGCCACCGGCAGCGACGATCATTCGGCGCGGGTGTGGGACGCCGCCTCCGGGACCGAGATCACCTGTCTCACCCACGACCGCCTCATCTGGTCGGTGGCGTTCAGCCCGGACGGGACCCGGCTGGCCACCGCCTGCGCTGATGGGACGGCGCGGGTGTGGGACCCCGTCACCGGGGCGGAGATCACCCGCCTCGCCCACAACGACGAGGTGAACGCAGTGGCGTTCAGCCCGGACGGAAGGTACCTGGCCACCGGCGGCGACGATAGGACGGCGCGGGTGTGGGATCCCGCCACGGGGTCCGAGATCACCCGCCTCACCCACGACCGCCGCGTGTGGTCGGTGGCGTTCAGCCCCGACGGGACCCGGCTGGCCACAGCCAGCGCCGACGGCACGGCGCGGATCTGGGTGCTGGACCCGCCCGGACTGATCGCCCAGGCCCTGGAGCGCCTGACCTTCAACCTCACCGAGGAGCAGTGGAGCCGCTACCTGGGCCCCGATGTCCCCTACCGGCTCCTGCGCGAAGACCTCGACAGCTGATCACACCAGGCAGGCATGCAGCGCCTCGGCGAACGCCGCCGGGTCACGCAGGTACCCGACGTGGTCCCCGGGCAGCTCCACGGCCTCCCGCCCCAGCAGCCCGGCCACGGCCAGCGTGGCGCGGTGGAAGACCGTGCCGAGGTCGCCGGCCCCGTACGCCACGACGGCCGGCGCGTCCCGCAGTGCCGCCGCGTCGGGCACGTACCGGCTGAACGCGCGCAGCTCGTAGCGCAGGTTGGGGTCCGCGTTGGCCGCCATCCTGGTCAGCATGTCGTGGATCCACGCCGGCAGGCCGGGGCCGGGCGGGCCCGGGGCGGCCAGGCCGGTCTCCTCGCCCATCCGGCGCATCGCCGCGCCGGTGCCCTCGCGTGCGAAGAGGGCGAGCGCCTCGTCCGCCATGCGGCGCCAGCGTCCGGCGTCGGGCAGCAGCTCGAAGGCGGGCGGCTCGTGGGCCACCAGGCGCCGCACCCGTCCGGGGTGGCGGGCCAGCAGGTCGAGGCCGATCAGGGCCCCCGCGTGGGTGGCGAAGACGTAGGCGGGTCCGGAGCCGGCGGCGTCCAGGAGGCGGAGCGCGTCGTCGGCGTGCAGCGCGACGGGGTGTTCGCCGGAAGGAGCCGTCAGCGGGCTGCGGGAGTAGCCGCGGCGGTCGTAGGTGAGGACCGTGTAGCGCCCGGAGAGGAGCTCGGCCAGCGGGGTGGCCATCGCCGGGTCCGTGCTGCCGCCGAGCATCACCAGGAGCACCGGGCCCGAGCCGCGGACCTCGTAGTGGAGCCTGGCGCCGGGAACGTCGAGCATTCCTGTGTCCATGGTCGGCTCACTGTAAACGGGGCGTGTTCGTTAGCCAACTGCCATGTGGCGGATTTACGACAAGTCCGGATGTAGCCAGGCCGATCTCGTAGACACCGCCAGTTCAGGGTGGCTAGGAAGTCGGTATTCGTGCTTACCGATTTTCTGGAGGTCGTCCATGCGTGGCTTAAGGCGGGGGATGGTGATGGCCGTCGCGGCCGTCATGGCGGCCTCGTCGCTCTCGGCTCCCGGCGCGTACGCCGCCACCGCTCCGGCGGCGGTGTTCGCGCCGGAGGCCGGGGGCGGCGAGATCACCCTGATCACCGGTGACCGGGTGCAGGTGCGTTCCGTGGACGGCGGGCACAGCACGGTGACGGTCACCCCCGCGCCCAGGGCCGACGGGTCCGTGCCGACGTTCCGGGTGCTGGAGACCGAGCGCGGTGTGACGGTCATCCCGGACGACGTCGCGTCCCTGGTGCCCGAGCGGCTCGACACCGAGCTGTTCAACGTGACGGCGCTGGCCGGGCAGGACTACGGCGCCGCCATCCCGCTGATCCTCACGTACACGTCGCCGAACGCGACCAGGGCCGCGCTCCCGGCCGTCGAGCAGGTCCGCGCGCTGGAGAGCATCGGCGGCGCGGGCGTGCGGGTGGCGGCGAAGGACGCGGCGGCGTTCGGCGCGGAGCTCGCCAAGCTGGCCGCACCGGCAGGACAGCAGGCGCGCGGAGCCACGCCGCTGGCGGGCGTGGCAAAGGTCTGGCTGGACCGCGAGGTACGAGCGGTGCTGGAGGAGAGCGTGCCGCAGATCGGCGCGCCCGAGGCGTGGGCCGCCGGCTACGACGGCACCGGCACCACCGTGGCCGTGCTCGACACCGGCGTGGACGCCGCCCACCCCGACCTCGCCGGCAAGGTCGCCGACCAGCGCGACTTCACCGGCGAGAACACCACCGGCGACCCGCACGGCCACGGCACCCACGTGGCGGGCACGGCCTCCGGCGTGGCGCCCGGCGTACGGCTGCTCAACGGCCGGGTGCTGGGCGCCGACGGCTACGGTCAGCTCTCCTGGATCATCGACGGCATGGAGTGGGCGGCCGGCGAGAAGCACGCCGAGGTCGTCAACCTGAGCCTGGGCAGCCCGGAGGCGGGCGGCCCGCTCACCGACGCCGTCTCCCGCCTCACCCAGCAGTACGGCACGCTGTTCGTGGTGGCCGCGGGCAACGACGGCTGCGACTCGTGCGTGGGCGCCCCCGGCGACGCCCCGTCGGCGCTGACCGTCGGCGCCGTGGACAAGCAGGACCGGCTCGCCCCCTTCTCCAGCCGGGGCCCCATCCTGGCCGACCAGGCCGTCAAGCCCGACGTCACCGCGCCGGGCGTGGACATCACCGCCGCCAAGGCGGGCGGCGGCCGGGTCGCGATGTCCGGCACCTCCATGGCCACCCCGCACGTCGCGGGCGCGGCGGCGCTGCTGCGCCAGGCCCGCCCCGGCCTCACGGCGAACGAGCTGAAGTCCCTGCTCATGGCCACCGCCAGGGCGGGCGGCGACATCCCGGTGGACGCGCAGGGCGCCGGCAGGATCGACGTGGCCGCCGCGCTCAAGGGCCCGGTCGTCGCCTCGGCGGGCTCGCTCAACTTCGGCCGGCTCACCACGGGCGAGGAGAAGACGCTCACCATCGGCTACCGCAACCTCGGCCAGACGCCCGCCGAGCTGCCGCTGGCGGCCGGTGACGCGTTCACGGTCGAGCCGGCCACGCTCACCGTCCCCGCCGGCGGCACCGCCGAGGCGAAGGTCACGGTCAAGGCGGGCAAGGCGGGGGCGCTGCGCCAGGAGCTGACGGCGGCCGGCACCCGTACGCTGCTGACCGCGAGCGTGGACGACAAGCGGGTCGAGCTGCGCGTGCGCGGCATCGCCAGGGACGGCCGCCCCGGCCGCGGCGGCTTCACCGTGCTGAACCTGGACGAGGGCACCCTCGTCGGCCGCGTGCTCCCCGGCGACCCCGCCAGCCCCTGCACCGACGCCAGGTACGGCACCGGCACCTGCCTGCTCGTCAAGCCGGGCACGTACTCGGTGCTCGGCCACATCTTCACCATGCCCGCCACGCAGGACAGCACCGCCACCGGCAAGCCGCTCAACGAGAGCCTGCTCGGCGACCCGGAGATGGAGATCACCGGCGACACCGAGGTCGTGCTGGACGCCCGCAAGGCCGTCGAGGTCAAGATCGAGACCCCCGACCACGCCACCAAGCGGAACACGGGGGCCGCCGCCGCCCTCATGTGGTACCGCGCGGGCGAGCAGGGGACCGCGCTGCGCGGCGGCACCACGATCTCGCCCGGCGGGCAGGTCGAGGAGCGCCTGTTCGTCCAGCCGACCAGGAAGGTCACCAAGGGCACGTTCGTGGTCGCCACCCGCTGGCGGCTCAAGGCCCCGGAGATCGCCTTCTCCACGCTCGGCCTGAAGCTGGAGCCCGAGTACGTGGACCCGGTCCAGTTCAGCGACTTCTCCAGCGAGTACCCGCGCCTCGACGGCACCCGCCTGCTCCTGGCCGTGGACGCGGACCGGGGCAGCGCCGAGGAGATCAAGGCCCGCGACCTGCGCGGCAAGCTCGCCGTCATCCGCCGCACCGACGGCGTGCCGGTCTCCACGCAGTCGAACGCCGCCGCCGCGGCCGGCGCCGCCATGGTGGCCGTCTACAGCGACCGGCCCGGCTCCGACGTCACCACCGGCGGCAACCGGGTCAAGCTGGCCGTCCCGACCGTGCGGCTGACCCACGAGGAGGGGCTGAAGCTGCTCGAACGGCTGCGCCGCCTGCCGGTGCCGGTCATGGCCAAGGGCATCGTGGCCAGCCCGTACGTGTACGACCTGTACCTGCGCGAGCAGGGGAGGGTCCGCGACTCGCTCACGTACGTGGTGCGCGCCAGGTCGCAGGCCAGGATCGAGACCGGCTACCACAGCCAGCTCGCCGGCGACATGACGGCCAACGAGGCCCGCTACGTCTTCGAGCCCTGGGACACCCTGTCGATCTCGACGAACCACCCCATGCCCAAGGCGCCGCGCACCCGCGTCGACTACGTCACCCCGGATCCGGACCTGCGGTGGAGCACGTCCGCGGGCACGCCGGAGCGCTCCTACAACAACATGTGGCCGCACCAGGACACGGCGCGGGTGTCGGTGTCGGCGCCGGAGATGCGCTCGTACGAGGCGGGGGAGCGGGTCGGCCGCACCGTGTTCAAGCAGCCGCTGCTGCCCGGCGTCAACCCGCGCAACCCGGTGCGCAGGGAGGGCGACAAGCTGCGGCTGTCGATGCAGGGCTTCGTGGACGCCGGGGGCAACTACGGCGAGGCGTACACCAGCCAGTTCGAGCGTGGCCTGAAGACCGACTTCCGGCTCTACCAGGGTGACACGCTGCTCTGGCAGACGAACTACCTGCCGTCGGGATCGGGCACGCTGGCGCCGGAGCGGGCGTCGTACCGGATCGAGTACGACGTGGTGAACGAGTCGGAGTGGGCGAAGCTGTCCACCCGCACCCGCGGGGTGTGGACGTTCGCGTCCGAGCGGGGGGACGCGGTGGTGCCGATGCTGGTGGCCTCCTTCGACGCGCCGGTGGACCTGACGAACCGGGCCGGGTCGCGCAGGCTCGGGCTGACCCTGCGCCACCAGGAGGGGGCACAGCAGAGCGCGATCGAGCGCGTCTCGCTGGAGGTGTCGTACGACGACGGCGCGAGCTGGAAGCCGGCCCGGCTGCGCGCGGCCAGGGGTGACCGGGCCTACGAGACGACGTTCGACCGGGCGCGCTCCGGGTTCGTCTCGCTGCGGCTGAACGCCTCCGACGTGAACGGCAACACGCTGACGCAGGAGGTGATCCGCGCCTACGCCCTGCGCTGAACGCCGTACATGAGGGTGTCGATCACCTTCGTGGCGAGCGCGTCAGGGTCCTGACCGGCCGGGGAAGTGCCGGGCGCGTCAGGATCCCGGCCGGCTGGGGGAGCGCCGGGCGCGTCAGGGTTCCGGCCTGCTGGGGGAGTGCCGTGCGCGGCCTCCCCCAGCAGCGCGAGGTAGACCTGCCTGGCCCAGACGAGGTCGGTGCCCGGCCCGAGCAGCTTCCCGAAGACCTCCTCGCACAGCGCCATCACCTCCGCCTGCACGGCCTGCGCCTCGGCGCTGAGCGGCACCTGCCTGGCCAGCGTGAAGCGCCAGGCGGGCTTGATCTGCAGGATGCCGGCGGTGGCCTGGTGCAGCGCGACCAGCGGGGGAGCGGTGTGCGGGCGGGCGGCGTGCACCGCCTGGAGTATCTCCCGCCACGCGGTCACCTCCATGGCCTCGATCAGCGCCTCCCTGCTGGCGAACCTGCGGTGGACGGTGGCCCTGGCGACCCCCGCCGCCTCGGCGACCTGCTCCATCGTGGCCACCGGGCTGGCGCTCAGCACGTCTTCCGCCGCCGCCATGATCGCGCGCATGCTGCGTTCGGCGTCGGCCCGCAGTCTTCCCATGGGAGGAACACTACAGCGTTTAAGTGAGACGAACTGTTGCAGATCGCGGTAAATCTGCTACTTTTCCATTCATGACAACCAAGGGAACCGCTCTCGTGACCGGCGCGTCCTCCGGCCTCGGCGCCGAGTTCGCCCGCAGCCTCGCCGCCCGCGGGCACGACCTCGCGCTGGTCGCCAGGTCCGCGCCGGCCCTCGAAGCGCTGGCGGCCGAGCTGCGCGACAAGCACGACGTACGCGCGGAGGTCATCGTCCAGGACCTGTCCGCGCCCGACGCCGCCACCCGGGTCGCCGAGCGGAGCGCCGCCCGTGGCCTCACCGTCGACCTGCTCGTCAACAACGCCGGCTTCGGCACGGCGGGCAACTTCGACCGGATCGCCGCCGAGCGCGAGCACGACGAGCTCATGGTCAACGTCGTGTCGCTGGTGGGGCTGACGCACGCGTTCCTGCCGGCGATGCTGCGCCGCGGCACCGGCGGCGTGATCAACGTGGGCTCGACGGCCGGGTTCAACGTGGCGCCGTACTTCGCCACGTACGGCGCGTCCAAGACGTTCGTGCTCAACTTCAGCCTGGCACTCTGGAGCGAGCTGCGAGGCAGCGGCGTGAAGGTGCTCGCGGTCACGCCAGGCCCGGTCGAGACGGCCTTCTTCGACCGGATCGGCACCAGGAAGGCCGCCATCGGCGCCCCCGTCGCCACCCCGGCGTCCGTCGTCACGGCCGCGCTGCGGGCCTTCGACCGCGACCGCGGCTACGTGGTCCCCGGCCGAGGCAACTTCGCCATGGCCCACCTGATGCCGCGCCGGCCCCGCAAGCTCGTGGCCCTCCTGGGCCGGCGCGTCACCCGCCAGGTGGCGGACGAGCTCACGCCCAGCGTGGCTCGCTGACCCGGCTCCGCTCGATGACCTCCTCCGTCGTCAGCGGGGAGCTGGGATGCCACGACAGGCACATGGGCACCCGCGTCCTGGCGAACGTGCCGCCCTCCCGCGCGAGGTAGAACTCGCCCGAGCGCAGCCGCGAGATGTCCGGTACGTCGCCGCCCTTCGACCGGGCCATCTCCCTGGCGGCGGTGATCTGGATCGGGGCGTTGAGCAGGCCGAAGAACTGGGTGGCCGAGTTGCCGGGGATGTGGTTGTGCAGGCCCTTGGGCGCCTGGGTGGCGAAGACGAGGCCGAGGCCGTACTTGCGGGCCTGGGAGGCCAGCAGCACGGTGCTGCGGGTCGAGGCCGAGGCGCCGGTCGCGGGTGCGAACGTCTGCGCCTCGTCCATCACCAGCAGCGCGCCCAGCGGCCGGTCCTGCGCCGGATGCCGCTTGAACCAGACGAACAGCTCCATCTGCAGCTGGCTCACGAAGCTCTGCCGCTGCTCCAGTGCGGGCAGCCCGACCAGGCTGATCACCGACACCCGGGCCCGCCTGCCCGCCGGCGGGGTCACCAGCAGGCCGGGATCCACCGGCGTGCCCGCGCCGCCGAACAGCGGATCGTTGTCCATGGCGGCGGTCAGCGACTGGGCGAGCTCGGCGCCGATGCGGGAGGCGCCGGCCAGCTCGCTCACGCCGTCGGGCAGGTCGGACAACAGCGCGGCCAGCCCCTTGAGGCTCGTCGCGCCGCTGCGGCCGTAGTGCGCCAGCGCCTTCCTGAGCACGGCCTGCCCGAGCTGCGCCTTGTTGGTGTTGGCGTCCAGCCGGATGCGCGGCGCGATGAACGCGACCGCGGCCTCGACCGCCTCGGCGAACTCGTCGGGGTCGCCGGCCAGGCCCCTGAAGTCCGGCAGCGGCTGGAACGCCAGCGGGCGCCCGCCCGCCCTGCCGGGGGTCCAGATCGCCACGTCGGTGTTCGCCAGGTAGTCGTCCGCCCGGCGGGCGTCGCCCTCCTCCCAGGTGGCGGGCGGTTGCGGCCAGCGCTCTCCCAGCCTGGCCAGGTCGTTGTTCGGGTCGAGCACGATGGCGGAGACGCCGAGCAGCGCGCACTCCTCGATCAGGCGCCTGATGAGCACGGTCTTGCCCGAGCCGGAGCCGGCGAAGATCGTGACGTGCTTCCTGAGCGCCTCCAGCGCCACGCTCACGGGCGCACCGTCGGCCGCCCTCCTGCCGATCGCGATCGCCGGCACCCGCGTCACGGGACCGCCCGGACCACGATGATCCACGTGCGCGGGGGCGGGGGCGGGGGCGAGTGGGGGCGCGGGCGCCGGCCGCGCGCCCGCGGAGGCGGGGTGCGCCCCTGCGGGCCCCGGCGGCGTGCCCGCGGGGGTGGGTTGCGTGCCTGCGGGCGTGGGCGGCGTGGCCGTGGTCGGCGTGCCCGGGGGCGCGGGACGTGGGGCGCGTGGCTGGGGTTGCGGAACGCTCCACGCGCCGGCCAGGGCCTCCCGCAGGAAGGACACCCCGGCCGCCGGCCGGCGCTCGGCCAGCCAGGCCGCCAGATGCGGCGGGTTCTCCGCGAGCAACTCCCTGAGCGCGGCCAGCACCCGGAGATCGTCGTCGCTCACCCCCAGGGTCCGGCCACCGGCCCGCTCGAACTCCGCGATCGCCGCCTGCGTCGCCGCCCCCTTGGACCATGGCGTGTTCCGCAGCAGGAACAGCCGCCGCTTCGGCACCTCGCCATCCAGCCCCGCCGCCACCGACGCCTTGCGGATCCGGTTCAGCGCCGCGTTGCCGTGCTCGGCGGTGACCGCGCGGAAGGCCCAGTGGATCTCGTCCTCCGTGGCCTCGTCGAGCGTACGGCGCAGCCGCGCGTGCAGGGGCGGCTTCGGGCTCGGCGGCGGGTCCACGCTGAAGGCCGCGCCGCCCTCCCCCCGCTCGGCGATCCACGCGGACAGCCCGGCCGCCAGCAGCGCGGGCATCACCGAGTCCTCGCTCGCCTGATCGAGCCGCGGCGCCGGGCCGCCGTCACGCAGCTCCGCGAACCGCGCGTCGATCGCCCCCAGCTCCACGGGAGGAACCGGAGCCACCGGCGGAGCGGGGTCCTGGATCGCGGGGAACCCGGTCAGCTCCCTGACCTCCTCGTCCAGCAGGCACGCGCGGACGTGCTGGTCGATCCGCCTGAGCAGCTCGCGCGGCGTGAAACCGGGCGCCTGCTCGAAGGCCTCGGGCCGCACCGGCCACGTGGCGTAGGGCGGCTTGATGCCGGCCTCGCCGTACTGCACGTCGAAGCGCCTGGTGACGATGGCCCTGGCGGTCTCCGCGTCCGGGATGGTCATCAGCGGGACCGCCTGCCTGAACCGGTCGCGCACGGTGTCCACCGCGACGTTCTCGACGAGCGCCCAGGTCGCGGGGATGCAGGTCACGACGGTCAGCGTCCGCCGGGTGACCTCGCGCAGCGCCATGAGGCCGCCGGCGATGCGCTCGATCATCAGCGCCTCGCCCCGATCGTGGCCGGCGCCCGTGGTCGCGGTCGAGGACTGGGCGACCAGCGGGTCGATCTGGTCCACGGCGATGATCGTCGGGCCGGTGAGCGCCAGCAGGCGGGAGATGTCCCGGACGATCTCCTGCGGGGTCCTGCCGAGTTGGCGGATGCCCCACGCGGCCCGCTCGCCGGCCTCGCCTTCCGGCACCGACGACAGGTACGCCTCCCCGAGGTCCTGGAGACCGAGGTCGTCCCCGGCGAGCAGCACCAGCGCCCGCACGGTGTCCTGGCACTCCCGGCCGACCTGGGGGTCCCTGCGGCGCAGCGCCACCACGAACGCGTCCAGCTCGTCCCTGGTGACGGGCCTCTTGCCGGTGATCGCCCGCCTGGCCATGCGCGAGACGCCGGCCTCCGAGGCCAGGCGGTCGAGGAACGACGCGAGCTGGACCTGGCCGTCCGCGCGCGGGCGCGACAGGCTGTCCAGCATCGACACCAGGGTGCTCTCCCAGAAGCCCCTGGCGTCCAGCAGCCCCACCAGGACGAAGTAGCCGCCCTGCGCCTGCACCTGCTCCCTGAGCCAGCCGAGCAGGTGCGTCTTCCCCGTCCCCCGCTGGCCCTGGACGACCACGCCGATGGGGCTGGCGTCCGGGCGGTGCGCCGCTTCGGCCAGGCCGTCGCGCAGGATCCTCGTGGCGGCGCCGTGCAGGCCCTCCACGTGGTACTCCGAGTGGCGCCATACGTCGTCGGCGCTCTCGGTGTAGTTGAAGGTCAGCGCGGCGAGGTCGCGCACGTCGCCCGTCATGGGGTGCCGATCCACAGCAGGTGCTTGTGCTGGCCGCCGATGAGCACGGCCGCCTCGCGGTCCGCGGGCGTGAGCGTCTTCTGGTTCGACTCGGGTACGAGGTTCACGTCCGGGAGCCGTTCCATGAGGACGAGGGCCTCGTCCAGCCGGTCCTTCGGCACATCCGGCAGCAGCGCCCGCAGGGCGGCCAGGCCCACCCAGGCCCCCGGGCGCCCGGCCAGCTCGGTGTACGCGCCACGGACGCGCGCCTGGACGCCGCCCGGCTCGTCGGGCTGGTCGCCCGGCTCCTCGGGCTCGTCGTCCGGCTGGAAGACGTCGGCCAGGCTCTGGTCCGTGCGCCGCATGTACCGGGGCAGCCACTCCAGCAGCGCCCTGGCCATCGCCCCGGACGAGCCGGTCTGCGGCGGGATGTTCCCCGTGCGCAGGTCCTCCGCGAGCCGCGCCCACCCGGAGTCCGTCAGCACGTGCAGGAACACCCGCCCGGGTCTCCTGCTCTCGACCAGTTTCATGGTGTTGAGCCGGTGCCGCCTCTGGCCGTCGATCGTCAGCTTGTGTCGCTGCTTGAGCTCGGTGTTGGAGATCTCGCGGGCCTCGATGGCCAGCACCACCAGGGCAGAGAAGTCGGGGAGTGAGAGACCGTTGTGCGGCATTTTCATCCTTCCGTCCTGCGGCGTTGCCGCAGGAACCGCGCGATCTGGCGGATCACGGTTTCCATGTCGGTCAGTACCTGAACATCGAGGAAGCGCAGCACGGCGTAACCGTCGAGCTGGAGACGCACGTCCCGCTCCCGGTCGGCGGCGAACTTGGCGGCGCCCCGGTGGTCGGCCCCGTCGATCTCCACCACGCACCGCTCCCGCTCCCAGAGCAGGTCCACGCGGATCGGGGCCGCCAGCGGATGCGGCTGGTACGTCTGGTTCCACGCACGCCCCGACGCCCACTCGCACCCGGCCAGCGCCGCCTCCAGGGCCTGCTCGCCGGCGCTGCCGGGATGGGGCCGCCCGGCGATCGCCGGGTAGAGCATGCGGGGCGGCTCCTGGCCGGGGCCGGGCTCCGGGGCGGCGGGCCGGGGACCCGGGAGGTCCGGCCGTACCGTCTCCACCCGGTCCACCGCGTCCAGCGGGGCGCCCGCGAGCCACACCCCGGCCGCCGCCCGGTGGGCCAGCCACTCGCAGCCCGCGACGAGCACCTCCTGGCCGGCCGGGGAGAGCCCGTCCGGGACGCGGACCAGGACGGCCAGCCCGGTCCTGCCGAAGCTCTCGGCCAGCACCCTGGCCAGGCCGGCCACGCGTACCTCCGGCCCGAGCACGCTGGCGCGGCCGGTCAGCGCCCGCTCGGCCAGCTCGGCCAGGAACGGGCCGTAGTGCTCGCTGGCGGACGCCCTGCGCAGCGCCAGCGAGCGGACGGCCGGCACGTGCGCGCCGCCGGGCCCCTCGATCCCGGCGGCCTCGGGCAGCCAGGCCGGGAACAGCGCGATGGCCGCCTCGTCCAGCTCGCGCAGGACGGAGGCGACCAGGCCGGCGACCGATCGTGGCTCGCCGGGTAACCAGGTGAGGATGGCGGGGGCGCCCGGCGGCAGCGGGTCGATGCTCACGGCCACGGCCTCGGCGTCCGCGTCCAGCCGGACGACCCGGCCGACCGGAAGCTCCGACCACGACCGCACGGGCACCGCCTCACCTCGACCTGATGATCGACATCCTAGGGGGAGCGGGCGGCGCCGCTCAGCCCACGGTCACGCCGGCCGGCACCCGCGCGGGGGCGTCCAGCGGGGCGCGGGTGAGCATGGCCTGGGCCAGGCTCGCCTTGACCAGGGCCGCGCCGCGCACCACCGGGACCAGCGTCAGCGCGAACAGCACGCCGATCGCGGTGTTGAAGACGACGAACATCGTGTCGCCGCCTCCCAGCCCGAGCAACTCGGGCAGGCTGTGGTCCACGCCGGGGATGGCGGCGATGATCCAGCCGTACAGGGGGAAGGTCAGGCCGGCCAGCGTGCCGGCCCACCAGACGGCGACGACGACGGAGGCGGCCAGCGAGACGGGGAAGGCCAGGATGCCGTACAGCAGGTCGATCGCGGCCTGGCCGCTGGTCAGCGGGTTCATCGTGCGGCGGAGCCGGCCCGCCCACGCCGGGGCGGGCCGGTAGGGCGGGCGGGCCACGGGACGGCCGAGCACGCCGGGGAGCGCGACGCGCTCGAAGTCCGCCAGGTTCCTGGCCGCGGCGGCGGTGGCGGCCAGGATCGGCAGGCCGATGAACACGACCGCGGTGCCCAGCCCGGCCGAGATCCCGACCACGACGACGGCGAAGTGCACGACGGCCATCGGCAGGCCGAGCAGGGTGTAACGGGTGTCGGTGGCGAGGCGGTGCCGGAGGGTTGTCATGGGGACGACGCTACGGGCCCGGCCCCCGCCCGCTCGATCCTGCGCGCGGCCCAAGCGATGGTAGGGACAGCCCTACTGGCGGAAGCCGCGCTCGCCGCGGTCGTGGCGGAAGGCGTCCAGGCGGTCGAAGTCCAGCTCGTGCAGCGAGACGGGCGCGTCCGGCGGGCCGGTGAAGAAGCCCGCGTGCGTCTGCGGGCAGGGGTTGGCGAAGCCGGTGACCCCGGCGCAGGGATGGCCGAGGTAGGTCGTCTCGTGGTGCCAGTCGCTGACCGCCACGTACGTCATGAACTCGTACGCCCGCGCCACGCTCATGTGCTGCCACAACTCCCGGGCCGGGGCGGGGCCGTCCCAGCGGGTGACGGAGAAGGCGGGCACGAGGACGGCGTCGAGCCGGTCGTGCCCGGCCAGACTGCCGGAGTACCACAGGTCGGCGCAGAGCAGCACGTGCAGGCGGCGGCCGTCCAGCTCGAAGCCCGCGCTCGGCCGGCCGGGGCGCACGCCGGAGCGCAGCTCCAGCCCGTACGGATGCACCTTGTCGTACTCCAGCAGCAGCGTGCCCCGCGAATCGAACACCGCGCCCCGGTTGACGGGCCCGTCGTAGTGCGAGCCCCCGACGACCGTCATGCCCGAGCCCTCGGCCAGCGCCCGGACCCTGGCCAGGTAGTCGGCGCGGGGCAGGCTGGAGCCCGCCAGCTCGGGCAGCAGCACCACGTCCCCCGAGGAGGAGCCGAGCAGCTCCTCGACGGCGTCGAAGTTCGCGTGACCGTCGGGGGACCAGTGCGGGGGTTGAACCAGGAGGATCTTCACGTCTCTACTGTGACCGGCCGGGGATGGCGGCGAGCAGCTCCCGGGTGTAGTCGTCGGAGGGATGGTCGAAAATCTCCTGCGCGGTGCCGCTCTCCACGATCCGGCCGCCGCGCATGACGTGCACCTCGTGCGAGATCATCCGTACGACGGCCAGGTCGTGGCTGATGAACAGGTAGCTGAGCCCCAGCTCCCGCTGCAGCCCGGCAAGCAGCTCCAGGATCTGCGCCTGCACCAGCACGTCCAGCGCGGAGACGGCCTCGTCGAGCACGACCAGCTCCGGCGACAGGGCCAGGGCGCGGGCGATGGCCACCCGCTGGCGCTGGCCGCCGGACAGCTCGTGCGGCAGCCGCCCGGCCAGCGACGCGGGCAGCGACACCTTCTCCAGCAGCTCGGCCGCCGTCTTCCTGCGCTCGGCCGCGGTGCCGACGCCGTGCACGCGCAGCGGCTCGCTGATCGACTTCTCCACCGTGTAGCGGGGGTCGAGCGAGGCGTACGGGTTCTGGAACACCGGCTGGACCCGGCGGCGGAAGGCGAACAGGTCCTTCCTGCCCAGCGCGGTCAGGTCCGTGCCGTCGAAGCGGATGCCGCCCGCGGTCGGCGCGTCCAGGCCGAGCAGCAGGTTCGCGGTCGTCGACTTGCCCGAGCCCGACTCGCCCACGATCGAGACGGTACGGCCGCGCGGGATGGCGAACGACACCCCGTCCACGGCGGTGAACTCCTCGCCGGTGCCCCTGATCGGGAACACCTTGCGCACCCCGTCCACCACCACCAGGTCAGGCTCCCGCCGGGGCGGCTCGCTGACGCGTACCGACGACAGGCTCGGCACGGCCTGGAGCAGCCGCCTGGTGTACTCGTGCGCCGGGTCGGACAGGATCCCGGCGGCGGGCCCGGTCTCGACGATCTCGCCCTGGTACATGACGGCCACCACGTCCGCCCGCTCGGCCGCCAGCGCCAGGTCGTGCGTGATGAGGAAGACGGCCGTGCCCATCTCGGCGGTGAGCTGCCCGAGCTGGTCGAGGATGCGCCGCTGCACGGTCACGTCCAGGGCCGAGGTCGGCTCGTCGGCGATGAGCAGCCGGGGCCGACAGGCGAGCCCCATGGCGATCAGCGCCCGCTGCCGCATGCCGCCGGAGAACTCGTGCGGGTACTGGCCGGTACGCCGCTCCGGATCGGGGATTCCCACCATGTCCAGCAGCTCGACGACGCGGGCCCGCGCCGCCCTGCCGGTGGCCACCCCGTGCACGTCCAGCGCCTCCGCGATCTGGTCGCCGATGCGCATGAGCGGGTTGAGGTTCGACATCGGGTCCTGCGGCACCAGGCCGATGCCGGCGCCGCGGATCGCGGTCATCTCGCGGCGGCTCGCCCTGGCCAGGTCGCGGCCCTCGAACAGCACCTGGCCGCCGGTGATGCGGCCGTTGTCGGGCAGCAGCCGGTTGACCGCGGCGGCGGTGGTCGACTTGCCGGAGCCGGACTCGCCCACCACGGCGACCGTCTGGCCCGGCTGGATCTCCATCGAGACGTTCCTGACGACGGTGACGTCCCGCTTGCGGGTGCGGAAGGCGACCGAGAGGTCGCGGATCTCCAGAAGCGGGCTCATGCGGTCCCCGTTCGGTGTGCGATGTCCTGCAGCAGGGCGGTCCAGAGGTCGCCGGTGGGCGTCGGCGTGCCCTCGACGAGCAGGCGGTTGCTCGCCAGCGCCAGCGCGATGTCGCGGCCGGGCACGAACCCGACCGCGCAGCCCACGTAGCCCGGGTGGCCGAGGACGGTGACGGTCTCGCCGGGCAGCTCCAGCGCGTACCTGCGGAAGCCCAGGGCCTGCTCCTGGTCGGGGCCGGGGGCGAGGAACTCACGGACGACCTCCGGCCGCCACAGGTGCTCGTACTCCTCGTACCTGGCCAGGGCCAGGCCGTACTTCAGCAGGTCGGGGACCGTGGAGAACAGGCCCGCGTGCCCCGCGACGCCGTCGAGGGCGTGGAAGGCGTTGCCGTCGGCGACCTCGCCGACGACCGGCCCGGTGCGCCAGCGGGCGAAGTCGCCGCTGCGGTAGGGCACCGGGTACGGGCGGCCGGTGTCGAGCATGGTCATCTCGACCCGGTCGTCCAGGGCGCTCATGGCCACCTCCGAGCCCGCCGGGCGGGCGTACGTGGTGGAGGTCAGGCCCAGCGGCCGGGTGACCAGCTCGGCCAGCGCCCGGTCCAGGCGCAGCCCCGTCACCTGCGCGACGATCCTGCCCAGCAGGATGAACCCGAGGTCGGAGTAGTGGCGGGCGCGGCCGGGCCGGTAGCGGGGCGGGGGGAGCTGCGGCTGGATGTAGAGCGGCCACCACTCCCACAGGCCGCCGCGGTGCAGCAGCAGGTCGCGCACGGTGATCGCCTCGTACGACTTCGGCAGGTACGCGCTCAGCGGCGCGTCCAGGTCCACCAGCCGGTCGGACACCAGGCGGATGAGCATCGTGGTGGTGGCCACGACCTTGGTCACCGAGGCGAGGTCGTGGTAGGTGTCCATGGTCATCGGCGCCCCGCCCTCGGGCAGCACGGCCCGGTGGCCGGTGCACTCGTCGAGGTCGAACCAGGGGGTGCGGGCCGCTCTGATCAGGCCGGGCGGTGCGTTCATGCCAGCCTCAGCGCCCGGGGCGGGGCGGTGACGGGAGCGGGCAGGACCAGCGGTCCCGCGCCCGGGGTCAGCGTGCCCAGGATGCGGGCGCCCGCGGCGCCCGTCCCGCCGGGCACCGTGCCGGGCAGGCCGTGCGCGGTGAGCCAGCCGATCAGCGCGAACGCGATCGCCTCCTTGTCGTCGGCGGGCGCGCCGAAGTCGTCGGAGGGCGCCACGCTCACTCCGGGCAGCGCGGCCCGCAGCCCGTCCATGACGACGGGGTTGCGGCAGCCGCCGCCCGAGACGACCAGCGTGCCCACCCCGGCCGCCCGCACCTCGTGCGCGACCGTGCGCACGGTCAGCTCGGTCAGCGTGGCCACGAGGTCCGCGTCACCGATCGTGACCCCGGCCCTGGCCAGGGCGGACTCCACGTACGCGAGGTGGAACAGCTCCTTGCCCGTGCTCTTGGGCGCGGGCAGCCGGTAGTACGGCTCGTCCAGCAGCACCTCCAGCAGCCGCTCGTCCACCCGCCCTGACGCGGCGATCCGGCCGTCCTCGTCGAACCCGCGCGGATGCAGCCCCCTGCTCGTCACCACGGCGTCGATCAGCGCGTTGGCCGGGCCGAGGTCGTAGGCGTACAGGGCGTCGCCGCGGACCACGGTCATGTTCGCGATGCCGCCCAGGTTGAGCGCGCCGGCGCCGCCCTCGTACGCGCCGAGCAGCAGCCCGTCCAGCACCGACACCAGCGGCGCTCCGTGCCCGCCGGCCGTGATGTCCCTGATCCGCACGTCGGACAGCACGGGCGCGCCGGTCCGCTCGGCGATCCAGGCGGGCTGCCCGATCTGCAGGGTGCCGAGCGCGTGCGTGCCCTCCACCCAGTGGTAGACGGTCTGGCCGTGCGAGACGACCAGGTCGGCGGGCCCGGCCGCCTCGATGGCCGAGGCGGCCGCGGCGGCGAAGCTCTGCCCGATGAGCGTGTCGAGCTCGCACACCTCCGCCAGCGTCGCCGGCGCGGGCGGCAGCGCCGCGATCAGCCGCGACCGCAGCTCACCCGGGTACGGCGTGCTCGCCGTGTGCCGCACCCGGCCTTCGAGCACGCTCCCGACCAGCTCGAAGTCCACCATCGCCACGTCGATCCCGTCGTGCGAGGTGCCGGAGATCATCCCGAGAACCCTCATGACAGCTCCCCCAGAGCCACGCGCAGCCGCCCGCCGGCCGCGGCCAGCCGGGCCGCCGCGTCCTGCGGCGGCAGGTCGAAGCGCGTGGCCACGACCGCCTGCTTGACGTTGAACCCGTTCGCGTCCAGGGCCGCGAGCGCCTCCTCGCGCCCGGCCCCCGTGATCGTCCGCACCATGCGCACGGCCCGCTCGCGCAGCTTGCCGTTGCTGGCCTTCACATCGACCATGAGGTTGCCGTACGTCTTGCCGAGCCGCACCATCACGATCGTCGAGAACATGTTGAGCACCAGCTTCTGCGCCGTGCCCGCCTTGAGCCGGGTCGAGCCGCTGATCACCTCGGGCCCGACGAGCACCTCGATCGCGTGCTCGGCCGCCGCGCTGAGCGGGGTGCCCGCGTTGCACGACAGCCCCACGGTCAGCGCGCCCAGCGCGCGGGCCCGCCGCACGGCGGCCAGCACGTACGGCGTGCGCCCGCTGGAGGCGATGCCCACCACGGTGTCCAGCGGCCCGATCCGGGCGGCGTCCACCGCGGCGGCCCCGGCCTCCTCGTCGTCCTCGGCCCCCTCGCAGGGGGACACAATCGCGCTCTCGCCGCCGGCGATGATCGCGAAGACCTGCTCGGGCGGCGTGGAGAACGTCGGCGGGCACTCGGAGGCGTCCAGCACGCCCAGCCGGCCGGGCGTGCCCGCGCCGACGTAGACGAGCCGGCCGCCGGCCTCCATGCGCGCGGCCGCGGCCTCGATCGCCGCCGTGATGCTCGGCAGCGCCGCGGCCACCGCGGCGGGCACGGTGGTGTCGGCCGCGTTCATGGCCGCGGCCAGGTCGCCCACGCTCATCGTGTCGATCTCCGCGAAGCGCGGATCGGCCGATTCCGTGGTCAGTTCTGAGAGATTCACCGGCTACCTCGGTTCCGGGGGTCGAGAGTGTCACGCAGGCCGTCGCCGAGCAGGTTCAGCCCCACCACCAGCAGCACGACGACCACGCCCGGCGCGATCAGCGTCCACGGCGCGATGAACACCAGGCTGCGGGCCTCGAAGATCATCGAGCCGAGCGACGGCGCCGGCGGCGGGGTGCCCAGGCCCAGGAAGCTCAGCGACGCCTCGGTCAGCACCGCCCACGACAGCGACAGCGCCACCTGGACGACGATGATCGAGGTGATGTTCGGCAGCACGTGGCGGAGCATGATCTGCCAGCGGCTCTGGCCGGTGGAGACGGCCGCCTTCACGTACTCGATCTCCCTGAGGGAGAGCACCGGGCCGCGCGTGACGCGGATGAAGATCGGCACGTACACGATGGCGATGGCCACCGCGATCGTGAACCAGTTGCGGTCCAGCACCGAGGCCAGCGACAGCGCCAGCAGTAGCGGCGGGAACGCGAACAGCACGTTCGTCACCCCGCCGATCGCGCCGTCGGCCAGGCCGCGGTAGAAGCCGGACACCAGCCCGCCGAGCGTGCCCACCACGGTCGCGAACGCCACCGCGACCACCGCGATCAGCGCCGAGTTGCCCACCCCGGACGCCACGCGGGAGAACACGTCCCGCCCGAACTGGTCGGTGCCGAACAGGTGCTCGCCCGACGGCGCCTGGAACCGGGACGGCGGGTGCTGCGCGATCGGGTCGTACGGCAGCAGCCCCAGGTACGACAGCACCGCCACGACCGCCAGCAGCACCAGGATGACGATGCCCGACACCGCGGCCGGACTGCGCCTCATGACGCCCTCACCCGCGGGTCGATCACCCGGTAGAGCAGGTCGGTCAGCAGGTTGACCAGCACGAACGCCAGCGCGATCACCAGCACCGTGCTCTGCACCACCGCGTACTCCTTCTGCTGGATGCCCAGCAGCACCTGCCGCCCGATGCCCGGCACGGAGAAGATCTGCTCGACCACGACCGCCCCGCCCAGCAGGTAGCCGAACTGCAGCCCGGTCATGGTCGCGATCGGCACGAGCGCGTTGCCCAGCACGTGCCGCGCCTGGAGCCGCCGCTCCGGCACGCCCTTGGCGCGGGCCGTGCGCACGAAGTCGTTCGAGCGCACCTCCAGCACCGCCGTGCGGGTGGTGCGCAGGATCGGCGCCGCGATGCCGAAGCCCAGCACCAGCGCGGGCAGCAACATCTGCTGCAGATTGAGCAGCGGGTCCTCGAAGAGCGTGGCGAAGCCCTGCCCGTTGGGGTTGAACCCGAACGACGCCGCGAAGATCGACAGCAGTGTCGTGGCCAGCAGGAACGCCGGGATCGACAGCCCCGCCAGGCTCACGACCTGGCCGGCGGCGTCCCTGGCGGAGTTCGTCCGGGAGGCGGCCAGCATGCCGAGCGGCACCCCGATCAGCAGCGCCAGCACGATCGACAGCACGGCCAGCTCGAACGTCACCGGCAGCGCGTGCAGGGTCAGCTCCAGCACGCTCTGCTGGGATCGGGCCGAGTAGCCGAAGTTGCCGGTGAACAGGTTGCCCAGCCAGGAGAAGAACTGCGTGACCAGCGGCTGGTCCAGCCCGTAGTACTGCTCAAGGGCCTGCCGCTGGGCAGGGGTGAGCGCGGCGGCCTCCGTGCCCAGGCCGGCCGTGATCTGGTCGCCCGGCAGCGCGCGCAGCATGACGAAGACGACCACGGCCACTCCGAACAGGATGCCGATCGTCTCCGCCACGCGGCGCAGCGGCCGGTTGCGCAGCAGCCTCATCCGACCGAGGTGGTCCGCAGGTACTGCAGCGAACCGCTGGCCATCGGCACGAAGCCGGTCACGTTCGCCGTCGTCGCGGTGTAGGTGTAGCCGGAGAACAGCCAGATCCAGGCCGCGTTGGCCTCCAGGTGCTCGCCGACCTTGTCGTAGATCGCCTTGCGCCCGGCCTGGTCGGTCGTGGCCTTGCCCTGCGCGAACAGCTCGTCCAGCTCGGGGGAGCTGTAGCCGGCGACCTTGTTCAGGTTGCCCTCGCTGGTGAAGTAGCGGCCGTAGGAGCCGTCGGGGTCGGGCCGCCCGCCGTTGAGCGCGACGGCCGCGTCGAAGTCGGCCGCCACCCAGCGGTCCACGAACGCGCCCGACTCCAGCACCTCCAGCTCCAGGTTGATCTTCGCCTCGGCGAGCTGGGCCTTGAGGTTCTGGGCCTCGTTGACGGAGGTGGCGTACTCGCCCTGGGAGACGATCGTCTTGACCGTCACGCCGCCGGACTTGCCGGCCTTGCCGAGATATTCGGCGGCCTTGGCCAGGTCGCGGTTCGGGCAGGGGCGCTTGTTCGGGTCCGACTTGAACAGCGGGGCGGTGATCGGCCCGGTCACCTCGCCCTCGCCGAGCGCGGCGGTGTCGAGCACCTGCTTGCGGTCGATCGCGCACTGCATCGCCAGGCGCACGTTGACGTCCTTGAGCTCGCCGCGCTGCGCGTTGAGCTGCAGCACGTGGTAGTTGAGCTGCGGCGTCTTGGCCACGGTGATCGTGCCGCCGCCCTCGGCGGTCTGCGCGACGAGCGGGTCGTTGAAGACCGCGAGCTGCACGTTGCCCGACTGCATGGCCGACACGATGGACGACTCGTCGGGGATCACCCGGAACTCGACGGTGGCGGCCTTCGCCTTCTCCGCGCCCCAGTACTTGTCGTTCCTGGTGAGCGTGATCGACTGGCTGGCCACCCGCTTGCCCAGCGTGAACGGCCCCGTGCCGTTGGGCGTGGCGTTCAGCTTCTCCTCGGTGTCGTCGGAGGAGAGCATGGCCATGTTGACCGTGGCGAGGTTAGCGGGCAGCGCGGCGTCGGGGCCGGTCAGCTCCAGCACCACCGTGCTCGCGTCGGGCGCCTCGACGGACTTCACCGACGCCAGCGACGCCCGGGCCACGGCCGCCGTCTTCTCGTCCATGATCTGGTCGAGGGAGTGCTTGACGTCCTTGGAGTCGAACGTGCTGCCGTCGGCGAACGTGACGCCCTGCCGGAGCTTGAGCGTCAGCTTCTTGCCGTCGTCCGAGGGCTCCCAGGACTCGGCGAGGCCGGGGACCACGTTCAGGTCCTTGTCGAACTCGGTGAGGGTGCCGTACAGGTTCTGCAGCACGTTGACGGCCGTGAACTGGGTGGCCTTCCAGGGGAAGAGCGTGTCGGGGTCGGAGGTCACGCCGACCACGAGCGTGCCGCCGGCCTGACCGCCCTGGCCGCCGGCCGGGGTGCTGCTGGCGGCCGGCCCGGAGGAGGACGAACAGGCGGTGAGGGCGAGGGACAACGCGGCGGCGAGGCCGGCCGCGGAGAAGGCGCCACGGGGCATGTGGTCTCCTTCGGGCAGTAGGTCATAAAATTACGCAGACCCTACCACCGGGGTATTTTCTTTCCAGCGACGGGGTGACGATGACCGAGGACGCCGAGACGCTGCTGATCCGCATCCGCGCGGCCATGCCCGCCCTGCGGCCGTCGGAGCGGCGCATCGCTGAGCTGTTCGTCGGCGATCCCGGCGCCGCCGCCAACCTGTCCATCGCCGAGCTGGCCGCCCGCTGCGAGACCTCGACGACCTCCGTGGTGCGCTTCTACCAGCGCATGGGCTACGCCCACTACAAACACTTCCGCATCGACCTGACCAGGGCCGTGGCCAGGGAGGAGCTGGCCGCCGCCAGCCTGCCGGAGGTGTCGGGCGACATCGACAGGAACGACAGCCTGGAGGGCATCGTCTCCAAGGTCGCGATGAACGAGACGCTCTCCATCGCCGACACGGCCCGCATGCTGGACATGGAGGCGCTGGGCGAGGCGGTGGCGCGGCTGCTGGCCGCGCGCCGGATCGACACCTTCGGCGTAGGGGCGAGCGCGCTGGTCGGGCTCGACCTGCAGCAGAAGCTGTCACGCATCGGCCGTACCGCGATCAACTGGCACGACTCCCACTCGGCGTGGACCTCGGCGGCCACGCTGGACTCCGGCTGCGTGGCGGTGGCCGTCTCGCACAGCGGCGCCACCGTGGACACCGTCGAGTTCCTCGCCATCGCGCGCAAGGCCGGGGCCGCGACCGTGGCGATCACGAACTTCCGCGAGTCGCCGCTGGCCGGCGCGGCCGACGTGACGCTCACGACGGCCGCGCGGGAGACCAGGTTCCGCTCCGGCGCGCTGGGCAGCCGCATCGCCCAGCTCATGGTGGTGGACTGCCTGTTCACGGGTGTCGCGCAGGCCTCCTACGACGCGTCGATGGAGGCGCTGCGCAACACGTACGCGGTGGTGCACGACCGGCGCGTCAAGCGCCCCTAGCCGTGCCGACCAGCCGTGCCGACCAGCCGTGCCGACCAGCCGTGCCGACCAGCCGTGCTGGCTAGCTGGGGCTCTGGACCGTCTCGCAGTCCGCGCCGACCCTGTCGCGCGCCCCCGCGTCGATCAGGGCCACGTCGGTGCCCTCGCCGCAGAACGACAGCTGGTCGCCGGTGTCGTCGCGCAGGTCGATCACGTCGTTGCCGCGGCCCGCGGTCAGCGAGTCCCTGCCGTTGCCGCCCGTGAGCCGGTTGTTCAGGTCGTCGCCGGTGAGCGTGTCGCCGAACGAGCCGCCGACGACGTTCTCGGTCTGGACGTTGTCCTCGTCGGCGGGGCGGGTGCCGTCGGCCGCGCGCCCGTCGTTGTAGCGGAAGTCCAGGCTCACCCGCACGCCGTCGGTCCCGGTGGGGCCGGTGGCCGGCACGCCCTGGTAGTCCGCGGTGTCGTCGCCGAGGCCGCCGAAGTACATGATCCGGCTGGTGGCGGCGCCCACGGTGCCCTTGGACTGGCTCGGGCGGAAGACGTCGTTGCCGCCGTCGCCCTCGACGTAGCCCTGCAGCGGGACGAGCGAGGTGAACCTGTCGGCGCCCTCGCCCAGCCGGGCGAGGATCCTGGTGATGCCGACGGAACAGCGCACGGTCGTGGGGTCACCGGGGGCCGAGACGCAGCCGGCGCCGGGCGTGATGGCCACCGAGTCGCTGATCCGCAGCGCGTTGGTGCCCGATTCCAGCGTGATCAGGACCTTGTTGGCGTCGGCCGAGCCGACGTAGTCGAGCTGCAGCAGGCCGCCGCTGACCACCCGTACCGAGGCGGACGAGGTGCCCGCCGCCGTCGCGTGACCGGCCGCGGGGAGCGCGGCCAGCGCGGCGGCGGCCAGGCCGCCGAGTAACGAGAGACGCACGGCTCGACGCTTGAGCGTGTTCATGACTCCTCCTCATGGAGTGTTTGAAACTTTGACTGCTCCATGGTGGGCCGGAACTTTGTTCTGTTCTGCGTCCTTGTGCACGGATGATCTGTCTTCCTCGCAACATCTTCACAGGCCGGATTCACCTGCGGTTCACTGGACGGCCCTAGCTTGTAGCCCCATGAACTGGAGGTACCGGGCCAACGCCACCCTTGAGGGCCTGACGGGATACACGCTGTCGCGCAAACTGCAGAAGGAGCCGCCCAAACCACCGCCGCCGCCCAAGGTCCCGCTGGAGCTGCAGCGGCTGCCGGGTGACAAGGTCCGCCCGCCCGCCGACCCCGCGCACGACCGGCTGCTGCGCGAGCCGGCCTTCCTGCTGTCGTCCGTACGGTCCGGCTCCACGCTGCTGCGCGTCATGCTCAACAGCCACTCCCGGATCCACTCGCCGATCGAGACGCACTTCAGGCGGGTGACCATCGGTCTGGGCACCGACCCCGTACGCCAGGCCATGGAGCTGCTCGGCCACACCCACAGCGACCTCGAGCACCTGGTGTGGGACCGGCTGCTGCACCGCGAGCTGACCCGCAGCGGCAAGACGATCATGTGCGAGAAGACGCCCAGCAACGTCTTCGTCTGGCGGCGCATCGCCACCTGCTGGCCGGACGCGCGCTTCATCTTCCTGCTGCGCCACCCGATGTCGATCGTGCAGTCCTGGCACGAGGCCGACCCGGTCAAGCGGCCCATGAGCGAGGCCGTGCCGCGCACGCTCAACTACATGAAGTACCTGGAGGAGGCCCGTACCCACCTGGAGGGGCTGACCGTGCGGTACGAGGAGCTGACCGCCGACCCCGAGGGCCAGCTCCGCCGGATCTGCCTGTTCCTGGGCGTGGAGTTCGAGCAGATCATGCTGGAGTACGGCAAGAAGGACCACGGCGGCTTCGTCAAGGGCATCGGCGACTGGCGCGACAAGATCCGCACCGGCACCGTCGTCGCCGGCCGGCCCCTGCCGACACCCGACGAAATCCCCGTAGAGCTGCACGACATCTGCCGGACATGGGACTATCTCGCCTGACAGGTGGCGCACCGTTTCGGTTGCCACTCTGTGACAGAGTTCGCTTGCGATTTGCCCGCCATTCGCCCGAGGCTCCGATATGTTGCCCTTCGTGATCAACGGGCCTTCGCGCCGAGCCTTACTCGCCGGTACCTTCGCCGGCCTCGCCCTGCCCGGGGCAGTGTCCACCGCACTGCCCGCGCAGGCCGAGGCCACCGTACGTCGTGGCAGCCTGCCCAGGCGGCCGAACATCCTGCTCATCCTGGCCGACGACCTCGGCTGGGCGGAGATAGGCAGCAACGGGCAGCGCCTGATCCGCACCCCGAACCTGGACCGGCTGGCGGCCGAGGGCGTGCAGTTCAAGACCGCGTACGCGGGTGCGCCGCTCTGCGCGCCGTCACGCTGCTCGCTGCTCACCGGCCTGCACGCCGGGCACAGCACCGTGCGGGAGAACCCGGAGGGCGGGCCGCAGCACTCGCTCACCGACGCCGACCTCACCTTCGCCGAGGTGCTGCAGCTGTCCGGCTACCGGACCGCCTGCATCGGCAAGTGGGGCTTCGGCCCGGAGGAGGCCGGCCAGGCCTCGCACCCCAACATGCGCGGCTTCGACGAGTTCTTCGGCTACATCGGGCACAAGCACGCGCACCAGTACTTCCCCAAGTACCTGTGGCACAACGGGCAGAAGGTGCAGCTCGACGGCAGCAAGTACGCGCCGCACCTGTTCAGGCAGCGGGCCGTCGAGTTCATCGGCGCGGGCGGCGACCAGCCGTTCCTGCTCTACTTCGCCAGCACGCTGCCGCACTCGCCGAGCGTCGTCCCCGGCGACGCCGGCGAGTACGAGGACAAGCCGTGGAGCGGTCCGAACCGCCGCCACGCCGCCCAGGTGGCCAGGCTCGACACCGACGTCGCCGCGCTGATCAGAGCCCTGCGTGACGAGGGCGTGGCCAAGGACACCCTCGTGCTGTTCACCAGCGACAACGGCCCGCACAGGGAGCGGGGCGTCACGCCCTGGCTGTTCGACTCCAACGGCCCCCTCAGGGCCGACAAGCGCGACGTGTACGAGGGCGGCATCCGCGTGCCGCTGATCGCCTGGTCGCCGGGGCTGAGCCCGCGGGTGGAGCGGCGGCCCGTGGCGTCCTGGGACCTCCTGCCGACGCTGGCCGACCTGGCGGAGACGCCCGTCCCCGCCAACCTCGACGGCCTGTCCTTCCGTGGCCTGCTCACCGGCGAGGACGCGCCCAGGCACACCCACCTCGTCTGGAACCGGCCGCGCAAGGCCCAGGCCATCCGCCGGGGCCGGTGGAAGCTGGTCAGGTTCGCCCCGAACATCGCCGGTGCCGGGCCCGAGGGCCGCATCGAGCTGTACGACCTGACCAAGGACCAGGGGGAGAGCCGCGACCTCGCCGCCGCCAGGCCGCAGATCACCCAGGAGCTGGTGGAGCTGCTCGACAGCTCGATCGGGGAGGACCCGCGCATGCCGTACGGCCTGCGTACCGAGCTCACCGGCGGGCAGGTCGTGGTCACCCTGCACAACGGCTCCGCCGTGCCCTGGACCCAGGTCGAGCTGGGCCTCGACGGCAAACGCAGGACGCGGGCGCACACCGTCGCCCGCGTGGACCCCGGGATGGCCATCTCGGTCGGCTTCCCCGCGCCGTCCACCGGGCGGATCACGGCGAGGGCCGGCTTCCGGGCGGGCGGCCGCTCGCACGTCTTCCGCCGGGTCCACCTCGGCGGGGAGGCGCCGGTCACGCTGACCAGCCAGTGATCAGTGGCGTGCCCCCGCACGCCACTGCCCGTTGTCCCACTCGCTCCGAACGTCCCTGGGCTCCTGTCTCCCGGCGGCAACCACCGCCCCGCATGGAACCGTCACCACGACGGCACCTCACTCTAGTGACAAAGAGTGATGACACCGCTACTGAAAGTTGACACTCTGGTAGCGACCACATTCCTGCGAGGAGAGGAACCCATGAATCTGGTCACCCGTGCGGAGTGGCACGCCAAGAAGCCGACCAGCGACTACGTCCGGCTGTCCTCCACCGAAGGCATCAAGATCCACTACACCGGCGGCAAGGTGCCCGCCGACCTCGCCGACTCCGGCAACCACGACCGCTGCGTCGACCTGGTCCAGGACATCCAGCGCATGCACATGTCGGGGGGCCGCGGCGAGAAGTACATCGACCTGGGCTACAACATGGTGTGCTGCCCTCACCGGCGCACGTTCATGGGCCGCGGCCCCCACGCACTCCCGGCCGCCAACGGCGCGGGCCTCAACTCCGGCCACTACGCGGTGCTCGCCCTGGTCGGCAGCTCGGGCCTGACGGAGCCGAACGACGACCTGCTCAACGCCCTGGTCGACGCCATCGAATACCTCCGCGAGCACGGCGACGCGGGCCGCGAGGTGAAGGGCCACCGCGACGGCTACGACACCTCCTGCCCCGGCGACCCCCTCTACCGCTGGCTCCGCGACGGCGCGGAACGCCCCTGACCCCCGGCCGTCAGGGCAGGCGGCCGACGTGGGCCAGGGCCTGCCTCAGCAGCACGCCCTGCCCGCCGGCCATCTCCTCCTGCACCATCGGCGAGGCCGCCTCCTCCGGCGTGAACCACACCAGGTCGAGCGCGTCCTGCCGGGGCCGGCAGTCACCCGCGACGGGCACGATGTAGGCCAGCGAGACGGCATGCTGGCGCGGGTCGTGGTAGGGCGTGACACCGGGCGTGGGAAAGTACTCGGCGACGGTGAAGGGCTGCGGGGAGACGGGGATGCGCGGCAGCGCCACGGGCCCGAGGTCCTTCTCCAGGTGCCGCAGCAGCGCGTCGCGGATCCGCTCGTGGTGGAGCACCCGCCCCGAGACCAGCGCCCGGCTGACCGTGCCGTCCGGCAACATGCGAAGCAGCAGGCCGACGCGGGTGACCACGCCGGTGTCATCGACGCGCACCGGCACCGCGTCGATGTAGAGGATCGGCATCCGGCCCCGCACCGATTCCAGTTCTTCCGGTGCGAGCCAAGCAGGCGTGGTTTCGGTCTTTTCGGTCATCTGCTGATCGTACGGCGCGGGAGGTCAGCGGTGTGCCAGAGACCGGCCAGGAGGCGTGCGCCCGGCCACCCAGGACGCCGTGCAGATGAACAGCACGATGCCGACGAACGGCAGATACTCCACGATCTTGCGCTTCATGTCAGATCACTCTCCGCTCTCGCCTGCGCCAGCCGCCTGCGCTGCGGCTGGACGGTGTGCTTGGGATCACCGGCCGACTCCATGCCTGCCCGGAAGATCCCGAACCTGGTGCACGCCGACCCGGCCAGCAGCGCGGCGCCCGCCACGGCGGCCGCGACCCTGCTGCGCCGGCCCACGGTCGCCCCGGCCAGCGCGCCGGCCAGCGACAGCCCCTCACCGAGCCGCAGCAGCCGGCTGCGCTTGAGCGGCTCCGCCAGCGGCCCCAGCCGCCGCTCCATCCGGGCCGCCGCCGCCACCTCCACCGCCGCGCCCAGCACCGCCGCCCGCCGCGCCGGCCCCGCCTCCGACAGCGGCGCGGCCAGCATGCCGAGCCCGCCCGCCGACGCCGCCGCCGACCCGGCGAACAGGAACGGCATCTCCCGGTACGCCTCGTGCCAGACCGGCACGGCGGTGTCGCAGATCAGCGCCGCCGTGTACGTGGCCACCGCCGGGCCCGCGATCCCCGCCCCCACGGTGGCGGCGCGGCCGAGGCCCGGGAACAGCCCGGTGACGTCGCTGGCCGCGGCGGCGCCGGCGTGCGGGCCGTACACGGTGAGGATCCACGTGCCGACGCTCATCGGCGAGGTCACCTTGAACACCCGCAACATGTTCACGAAGCGCTCGGGTCGGCCCAGGTCGTGGATCAGCGCGTAGAGCGAGCCGCCCAGCGCGCCCAGCGCCCCCACCTTGGCCGCCCTGGCCAGGCGCGGGCGGCCGGTCAGCTCGGCGGCGGCGGCCAGCGTGGACGACGCGCCCGCCAGGCCGCCCAGGAACAGGTAACCCGCGATGTCGTGCGCCTGCCAGGTCGGCTCGTTCAGCACCGGCCGCCCGTAGTAGGAGTCGAAGGTGGCCTTGGGCACCATCAGCCGCTCGCGCCTGCGGCCCGCCGAGCCGGGCGTGGCCTCGCGCTCGCCGCGCAGCCCGGGCGAGCCGTCCATCCGCACGTCGGTCTGGCTCATCGCTGCCGCCTCCACGCCGTCGCCGCCACCCCGGCGAGCAGGGCCACCGCCGCCACTCCCACGTGCCGCCACATCGACGGCAGGTCCCTGGTCGTCACCACCGGATCGGGCGGCAGGCCGTACACCTCGGGTTCGTCCAGCAGCAGGAAGAACGCGCCCATCCCGCCGACGCCGTCGTCCGGGTCGTGCCCGTACAGGCGGGCGGAGCCCACCCCGGCCGCGCGCACCTGCTCCAGCCGCCGCTCGGCCCGCTCGCGCAGCTCGTCCAGGTCGCCGAACTGGATGGAGTCGGTCGGGCACGTCTTGGCGCAGGCCGGCTCCTCGCCGGCGCCCAGCCGGTCGTAGCACATCGTGCACTTGGCCGCCGTGCCGCTCGTCTCCCGCTTGCCGATCACCCCGAACGGGCACGCGGGCACGCAGTAGCCGCAGCCGTTGCAGATGTCCTCCTGCACCACGACCGTGCCGTACTCGGTGCGGAACAGCGACCCCGTCGGGCACACGTCCAGGCAGGCCGCGTGCGTGCAGTGCTTGCACACGTCGGAGGCCATCAGCCAGCGGAAGTCCATCTCCCCGACCCCGGGCTCCTGGCGCCCCAGGGGCTGCCGCTGCTCCACGAACGCCACGTGCCGCCAGGTGTCGGCGCTCAGCTTCATCGTGTTGTCGTACGACCAGCCGGTGAAGGTCAGGCCGTCGTCGGGGACGTGGTTCCACTCCTTGCACGCCACCTCGCACGCCTTGCAGCCGATGCAGATGCTGGTGTCGGTGAAGAACCCCACCCGGCTGTCGCCGAGCCGCTCCTCCAGGTCGAAGGCCATCACGACTCCATTCCCGTGCCGGCGTCCACGCCGGCCCGCCGCTGGTAGGACCGCACCAGCTCGGGCAGCGCCGGGCCGCGCGGCCGCCGGCCCGGGCGGATGTCCGCCGACAGGGCCTTGACCTCCTGGATGTGCGAGTTCGGGTCCAGCGAGATGGACGACAGCTCGTTGGCCGCGTCGCCCCTGGCCAGCCCGTTCGGGCCGAAGTGGAACGGCAGCCCGATCTGGTGCAGCGTCCGCCCGTCGAGGTGCAGCGACGGGATGCGGTCGGTGACCAGCACCCTGGCCTCGATGGCGTTGCGCGCGGTGACGATCGTCGCCCAGTCGCCGTGCACCAGCCCCCGCTCCGCCGCCAGCGCGGGCGAGACCTCGCAGAACATCTCCGGCTGCAGCTCCGCCAGGTACGGCGTGAACCGGCTCATGCCGCCCGCCGTGAAGTGCTCGGTCAGCCGGTACGTCGTCACCACGTACGGGTAGACCGACGCCCCCGGCTCGTCGCCGCTCGGCTGGTACCGGTTCCGCTCGTGCGGGTAGAGCTTGCGCGCCGGGTTGCGCTGCCGCCCGTACAGGGGGTTGGCTACCGGCGAGTCCTGCGGCTCGTAGTGCGTGGGCAGCGGCCCGTCCACCACCCCGGCGGGCGCGAACAGCCAGCCCTTGCCGTCGGCCTGCATGATGAACGGGTCGGTCCCCGACAGCGCCGCCACCCCCGTCGCGCCGGGAGGCGGCCGGTAGCCGGGGCTCTTGCCGGTCTCGAAGTCGGGCACGTCGTGCCCGGTCCACGTGCCCGCCTCCGCGTCCCACCAGACCAGCCGCTTGCGCTCGCTCCACGGGCTGCCGTCGGGCCTGGCCGAGGCGCGGTTGTAGAGGATGCGCCGGTTCGCCGGCCACGCCCACGCCCACTCGGCGGCGATCCAGTCCTGCTCGGCGGCCGGCTTGCGGCGGGCGGCCTGGTTGACGCCGTCCTTGCGGACGCCGCAGTAGATCCAGCAGCCGCAGGCGGTCGAGCCGTCGTCCTTCAGCTCCTGGTAGCCGGACAGCGGCCGGCCGTCGGCGTCCCAGCCGTTGATCTCGGCCTGCACCGCCTCCGCCGACGGCTCGGCCGTCTCGCCGCTCACCGGGTAGTCCCACGTCAGGTCGAGCACGGGCGCGTCGGCCGGGTCCTGAGAGCCGGCCAGCTTATCGCGGATGATGCGGCCCAGGTGGTACATGAACCACAGGTCGCTGCGGGCGTCGCCGCGCGGCTCGACGGCCTGGTGGTGCCACTGCAGCAGCCGGTTGGTGTTGGTGAAGCTGCCGCTCTTCTCGGTGTGGCAGGCCGCCGGAAGGAAGAACACCTCGGTACGGATGTCGGCGGTCTTCAGCTCGCCGGTCTCGATCTCCGGGCCGTCCTTCCACCAGGTCGCGCTCTCGATCAGGTTGAGGTCGCGCACCACCAGCCAGTCGAGGTTGGCCATGCCCAGGCGCTGCATCTTCGTGTTGGCCGAGCCGACCGCCGGGTTCTCGCCGAGCAGCAGGTAGCCCTTGCAGGTGCCGTCGAGCTGCGCCAGCACCGTGTCGTACGTGCTGTGCGAGCCCGTCAGGCGCGGCAGCCAGCCGAACCGGTAGTCGTTGTCCGGCTGCGCGGAAGCGCCCCACCACGCCTTGAGCAGGCTGATCAGGTAGGCGGGCATGTTGGCCCAGAAGCCCTGGTGCGGCGCGTCGGCCTGGAGGAAGTCGCGCAGGTGCTCGTTCTCGTGCGCGTGCGGCATCGGGATGTAGCCGGGCAGCAGGTTGAACAGCGTCGGGATGTCGCTGGAGCCCTGGATGCTGGCGTGGCCGCGCAGCGCCTGGATCCCGCCGCCCGGACGGCCGATGTTGCCGAGCAGCAGTTGCAGGATGCAGGCCGCCCGGATGAACTGGGAGCCGTCGCTGTGCTGGGTCCAGCCGACCGCGTAGACGAACTCGGCCGTCCTGTCCGGGCCCGAGTTCTCCGTCAGGTGGCGGCACACCTCCTCGAACAGGTGCCGTGGCACCCCGCACACCCGCTCGACCATCTCCGGGGTGTAGCGGGCGTAGTGGCGGCGCAGCACCTGCAGCACGCAGCGCGGGTGGCGCAGCGTCTCGTCGCGCTGCGCCTGGCCGTCCAGCGGCGCGCCGGTGCCGCCCTGCACCTCGGAGCGGCCCGGCGGGGAGCCGCCCGCCCGCTTGCCGTACTCCTGGTCCCGGTCGCCCGAGGCGGCGACCGTCGTCATGCCCTCGTACTGCCAGGAGTCCACGTCGTACGAGCGGCTCTCGGCGTCGAAGCCGGAGAACAGGCCGTCCAGGTCCTCGGCGTCGCGGTAGTCCTCGCGCAGGATCGTGGCCGCGTTGGTGTAGTTGACCACGTACTCGTGGAAGTACAGCTCGTTCTCCAGCACGTGGTTGATGATCGCGCCGATGAAGGCCACGTCGGAGCCCGCGCGGATGGGCACGTGCAGGTCGGCCAGCGCGCTGGTGCGGGTGAAGCGCGGGTCCACGTGGATGACCACCGCGCCGCGCGCCTTGGCCTCCATCACCCACTGGAAGCCTACGGGATGGGCCTCGGCGAAGTTGGAGCCCTCGATGACGACGCAGTCGGCGTGCTGCAGGTCCTGCATGAACGTGGTCGCACCGCCCCGCCCGAACGACGTGCCGAGCCCCACCACGGTCGAGCTGTGGCAGACGCGGGCCTGGTTCTCGATCTGCACCACGCCCAGCGCCGTCAGCAGCTTCTTGATGAGGTAGTTCTCCTCGTTGTCCAGCGTGGCGCCGCCCAGGCTGGCGATGCCCATGGTCCTGGCGGTGCGCAGGCCGTCGCGCTCCTGCTCCCAGGTCTCGCGCCGGGTCGCGATGATCCGGTCGGCGATCAGGTCCATCGCCGTGTCCAGGTCGATCTCCTGCCAGTCGGCCGCGCCGGGCGGCCGGTGCAGCGCCTGGTACTGGCGGCGGGAGTCGGTGGTGAGCTGGAGACTGGCCGCGCCCTTGGGGCACAGCCTGCCGCGGCTGATGGGGGAGTCGGGGTCGCCCTCGATCTGGACGACCTGCTCGTCCCGTACGAACACGTTCTGCGCGCAGCCCACCGCGCAGTACGGGCACACCGACTTCACCACGCGGTCGGCCGTGGCCGTACGCGCGCGCAGCCCGGCCGTCTTCGCCGACCTCGCCGCCGAGCCCCGCGCCGTCCGGTCCGCCCCCGTGAGCTGCCGCAGCAGCGGCCACCCGAACTCCATGACACCCCCCGATGTCCCCGGCCCGAGTCCTGCCCTGGACAGGCCGGGGGAAAACCGGCAGGTCAGAACACCCGGGAGGCCGCCTCGTCCCAGGCGGCGCGGTCACCGGACGGCTCGTAGCGGCGCAGCGGCCGCGAGGCGGCGACCAGCGCGCGCATCTCCGCGAGGTCCGACACCAGCCCGGCCGCCCGCGCCTGCACCAGCACGTTGCCGAACGTGGTCGCCTCCCCGGGCCCCGCCACCACCGGCAGCCCGCACGCGTCGGCGGTGAACTGGCACAGCAGCTCGTTCCGCGACCCGCCGCCCACCAGGTGGACCACCTCGACGTCGCGGCCCGACAGCTCCATCGCCTGCCGTACGGCCAGCCGGTGCCCGAGCGCCAGGCTCTCCAGCACGCACCGCACGTACGCGGCGGGGGAGGCGGGCGGCCGCTGGCCGGTGCGGCGGCACTCGGCGGCGATCCTGGCCGGCATGTCGCCCGGCGGCAGGAACGCGGGCTCGTCCGGGTTCACCACGGCGGCGAACGGCCGCTCGGCCGCCGCGGCCTTCAGCAGCTCGCCCAGGTCGGAGCCCGGCCAGGCGCGCAGGCACTCCTGCAGCAGCCACAGGCCCATGACGTTGCGCAGGTAGCGGACGGTGCCGTCGATACCGGCCTCGTTGGTGAAGTTCGCGGCACGGCTCTCGGGGGTGAGCACCGGGCCGGGCAGCTCCACCCCGGCCAGCGACCAGGTGCCGCACGAGACGAAGGCGAAGGCGGGGCCGGTGGCGGGCACCGCGGCCACCGCCGAGGCGGTGTCGTGCGAGCCGACCGCGCGCACGGGCGCCGACCAGCCGATCTCCCCGGCCACGTCCCTGCGCAGCCCGCCGACCGCGTCGCCGGGCTGCCGCAGCGGCGGGAAGAGGCCCGCCGGCAGACCGAGCCGCTCGATCAGCGGTAACGCCCACTCGCGGGTGCGCACGTCCAGCAGGCCCGTGGTGGAGGCGTTGGTCACCTCGGCGCCCGCCTCGCCGGTCAGCCAGTAGCCGATCAGGTCGGGGATCATCAGCATCGTCGCCGCGTCGCCGAGCCGCGGCTCCGCCAGGAGCTGGTAGATCGTGTTGAACGGCAGGACCTGCAGCCCCGACACCTCGTACAGGGCCTCCGCCCCGACCGACCCGGCCACCCGCTCCGCCACGCCGGCCGTGCGGTCGTCGCGGTAGTGCACGGGGTTGCCCAGCATGGCGCCCGACTCGTCGAGCAGCGCGTAGTCCACCGCCCACGAGTCCACGCCGATGGAGGAGACCGGGCCCGCCGCGCGCAACCCGGCGAGGATCTCGCGGTAGAGGCCGAGGATGTCCCAGTAGAGGCGGCCGCCGACGCGGACCGGGCCGTTCGGGAAGCGGTGCGCCTCGGTCAGGCTCAGCCCGCCGGACAGGTCGGCCAGCATCACCCGGCCGCTGGAGGCGCCCAGGTCGACGGCGGCGAAACGGCGGCTCATTGGGTGGACTCCCTGGCGACGAGCTCCGGCTGGAACATGATGTGCTGGTGCGCGTGCGTGTCGGGGTTGTCGCACTCGTCCAGCAGCAGCTCGGTGGCGATGCGGCCGAGCTGGTACGTGGGCTGGCGCATCGAGCTGAGCGACACGGTGGAGGCGGCGGCGAAGTCGATGTCGTCGTAGCCCATCAGCGCCACGTCCTCGGGCACCCGCACCCCCGAGCGCAGCAGCGCGCGCAGCACGCCCAGCGCCAGCAGGTCGTTGGCGCAGAAGACGGCCTCGGGCAGGCCGTCGGCGATCAGGTCCGCGGCGGCCTTCTCGCCCGCGCGGGCCGTCATCGTCGCGGCCTCCGCCACCCGCAGGTCGGCGGGGTCCAGCCCGGCCGCGCGCATCGCGACCTTGGCGCCCTCGCAGCGCTCCACGCACTGGCGGATGGTCAGCGGGCCCGTCACGTACGCGACGGTGCGCGCGCCCTTGGACAGCAGGTGCGCCACGGCCGCCCGGCCGCCCGCGACGTCGTCCACGGCCACCGCGCACTGGTCGGGCCGGTGCGCCGGATGGTCCACCAGCACCACGCTGATGCCGTGCTCGCGCAGCCGGTCGAGCCTGCCGGGGTCCTCGCCCGACGGGGTGATCAGCACGCCGCGCACCCGCTGCTCGGCCAGCACCCGCAGGTTGCGCTCCTCCTTGTCCTGCGACCCGGCGGAGTTGCCGAGGATGACGGCGTACCCCAGCTCGCTGGCGACGTCCTCGACCCCGGCGGCGACCTCGGTGAAGAACGGGTTGCCGATGTCGATCACGCTCAGGCCGATCGTCCTGCTGTGCCCCGCGCGCAGCGTGGAGGCGGAGCCGTGACGGACGAACCCCAGCTCGCTGATGGCCGCCTCCACCCGCTCGCGCGTCGCGGGGGCGACTTTGCCGGGCCGGTTCAGTACGTTGGAGACCGTGCCCGGGGAGACGCCGGCGTGTGCGGCGACGTCCTTGATGCTGACCATGGCCATGAAGCTAAATTAAAACGTACTAACGGAGAGTGCGCCAGTCGCGGCGCCGGTGGGCCGCAGATTCGCGTTGACATGGCCGGGAGACGCCGCCTAACGTCGCGCGCCGGGAGTAAAACGTTTCTACAAGAGGGGGCGCTCGTGATCCGCGCTGCCATCGTAGGGGCCGGCGCCATCGCCGCGCACAGCCACGTGCCCGCCCTGCGGGCCCACCGCGACCGGGTCGAGCTGGTGGCCGTGGCGGACGTGGACGAGAGCAGGGCCCGCACGCTCGCCGGCGGCAACGCGGCGGTGTACGCCGACCTGGGGGATCTGCTCGCCGCCGAGCGCCCCGACCTGGTGATCGTCTGCACGCCGCCGTACCTGCACGTGGACCAGGCAATCGAGGCCCTGTCGGCGGGGGCGTGGGTGTGGTGCGAGAAGCCGGCCGCGCTCTCGCTGGCCGAGCTGGACCGGATGGCGGCGGCCGAGGGCGCGGGCGGGCCGTACCTGTCGGTCGTCTACCAGCAGCGCTTCGGCTCCGGCGCCGGGCACCTGCGCGCGCTGGGCGGGGCGCTGGGCCGCCCGATGCTGGCGCTGTGCCAGACGACCTGGCATCGGGGCGAGGAGTACTACTCGGTGCCGTACCGCGGCAAGTGGGCCACCGAGGGCGGCGGCACGACGGTGCTGCACGGGGTGCACCAGATGGACCTGATGTTGTCGGTGTTCGGCGACTGGGCGGAGGTCAGGGCCATGGCCGGGCGGCTGGACCGGCCGATCGAGACCGAGGACGTGTCGCTGGCCATGGTGCGCTTCGAGAACGGAGCCATGGGCTCGGTCGTCACCAGCGTGCTGTCGCCGCGCGAGGAGAGCTACCTGCGCTTCGACTTCGCCGACGCCACGGTGGAGCTGCGCCACCTGTACGGCTACGGCAACGCCGACTGGACCTCCACCTCGCCGCTGTGGAGCCCGCCCGAGGACGTCCCCAGCAGCCACGCCACCCAGCTCGGCCTGCTGCTGGACGCCTACGAGCGCGGCGAGCGCCCGCCGGCCTCGGGCGCGGACGCCAGGCGGGCCATGGAGTTCGTCACCGGCCTGTACGCCTCCGCCTTCACCGGCCGCCCGGTGCTGCGGAAGGAGATCACCGCGGACAGCCCGTTCTACCACCGGCTCGACGGCGGCGTTGAAACGTTCTTCGCCGCCGGTGAGTCCTGAGCCGGAAGGCGCTCCCGGCCCGCCGCCGAAACACCCCCGCTGATCTGCCCGGACGGCTCGCCAGGGCGCCACGGGTCTTGTGCGTTGCGATGCCGGAACGTTTTAATCCCCCGTAAACACAGACGTAACGGACTGTGAGCGCTAACAGATCTCGAAAGGCAGACATTCATGCCGGATGGCATCGCGTACGGCGGGGACTGGAATCCCGAGCAGTGGCCCGAGGAGACGTGGGAGCAGGACGTCGCGCTGATGCGCGAGGCCGGCGTCAACCGGGTCAGCGTCGGGATCTTCTCCTGGTCGTCGCTCGAGCCCGTCGAGGGCGTGTTCGACTTCGGCTGGTTCGACCGGGTGATGGACCTGCTGGCCGAGAACGGGATCGGCGCCAACCTCGCCACGCCCACCGCCTCCCCGCCGCCGTGGTTCTCCGACGCCTACCCGCAGGCGCTGCCCGTGGACGCCGACGGGCGGCGCCTGTACCACGGCAGCAGGCAGGGCTTCTGCCCCAGCTCGCCCATCTACCGCGAGAAGGCCCTGCGCATCGCCGAGCAGGTGGCGCTGCGCTACCGCGATCACCCGGCGCTGGCCCTGTGGCACGTGCACAACGAGTACGGCTGCCACAACGCCCGCTGCTACTGCGACACCTCGGCCGCCGCCTTCCGCGCCTGGCTGCGCACCCGCTACTCCTCGCTGGACGCGCTCAACGAGGCGTGGGGCACCGCGTTCTGGTCGCAGCGCTACAGCGACTGGGCGCAGATCCTGCCGCCCCGCGCCACCCCCAGCTTCCCGAACCCGGGCCAGCAGCTCGACTTCCGCAGGTTCAGCTCCGACGCGCTGGTCGAGCTGTACGTCGCCGAACGCGACCTGCTCAAGCGGCTCACCCCCGACGTGCCCGCCACCACCAATCTGATGGCCGGCGCCCACTGGGACATGGACTGCTGGGCCTTCGCCGCCGAGCTGGACGTCGTCTCCACCGACCACTACCTGATCGGCGCCCGCCGCGAGCGCCACATCGACCTGGCCTTCGCCGCCGACTACGCCCGCTCGCTGGGCGGCGGCCGGCCGTGGCTGCTCATGGAGCACTCCACCAGCGCGGTCAACTGGCAGCCGCGCAACCTCGCCAAGACCCCGGGCGAGCTGCGCCGCAACTCGCTCCAGCACCTGGCCAGGGGCGCGGACGGGATCATGTTCTTCCAGTGGCGCCAGTCGCGGGCGGGCGCCGAGAAGTGGCACTCGGCGATGCTGCCGCACGCCGGCACCGACACCAAGATCTGGCGCGAGGTGGTGGCGCTCGGGGCCGAGCTGGCGGGGCTGTCCGGCGTGGCCGGCAGCACGGTCAAGGCCGACGTCGCCCTGCTCCTCGACCACTCCAGCGTGTGGGCGCAGGACCACCCCGCCCAGCCCACCTCGGAGCTGGACCCGGTGGAGGAGGCCAAGCGCTGGCACGCCGCGCTGTGGCGGGCCGGCGTCACCTGCGACGTGGCCCGCCCCGAGGGGGACCTGAGCGGGTACCGCCTGGTCGTGGTGCCGCAGCTCTACCTGGTGAGCGACGCGGGGGCGGCCAACCTGGAGGAGTTCGCCCGGCGGGGCGGGGTCGTGGTCGTGGGCCCGTACAGCGGGATCGTGGACGAGCACGACCGGGTCCGGCTGGGCGGCTACCCGGGCGCCTGGCGGGACCTGCTCGGGGTGAGCGTCGAGGAGTTCTTCCCGCTCGACGCGCCGATCAGGCTGGCCTCGGGCGCGACCGGCGGCGTGTGGAGCGAGGCTGCGCGGGTCACCACCGCCAAGGTGCTCGACACGTACGCGACTGGTGAGCCCGCCTGGACGCGCAACGAGTTCGGCGACGGCTCGGCGCACTACCTGACCACCCTGCTCGACGACGCCGCGCTCGCCGAGGTCCTCGCCACGGCCTGCCGCGAGGCGGGGGTACGGCCGGAGGCCGCGGGCGTGCCGGGGGTCGAGGTCGTACGGCGCTCGCACCCGGACGGGCGCTCCTTCCTGTTCGCCGTCAACCACACCGCCGAGGACGCCACCGTCACGACCGCGGAGGGCGGCACGGTCACCGTCGCGGCCGGCGACGCCGTGGTGATCCCCGGCTGAGCTGTTAAAACGTGTCATGCTCCCGATCCGGTTCGGCCAGGGCATCGGGGGGAGCACCGGTCCATTGACAGCGAGCACCAGTAATCATAGTTTCCTGCACGAAGGATTAAAACGTTTTGAAGGGAGTGTCAGTGCAACGCGTCTGCTTCCTGCTGAAAGTCCGCCCAGAGCGGCTGGCGGAGTACCGCGAACGCCACCGCGCGGTCTGGCCGGAGATGCGAGAGGCGCTGTCGCGCACCGGCTGGCACAACTACTCGCTCTTCCTCAGGGACGACGGCCTCCTCGTGGGATACCTGGAGACCGAGGACTTCGAGGCCGCACAGCAGGCGATGGCCGGGACCGAGGTCAACGCCCGCTGGCAGGCCGAGATGGCGCCGTTCTTCGAGGGCCTCGACGGCCGCCCCGACGAGGGCATGGTCCCGCTGACCGAAGTGTTCCACCTGGATTGATCGGGGAGTAATGACTGACATCAAGGCCGCGCTGCGGTCGCAGCGCATCGAGACACCGTCCTGGGCCTACGGCAACAGCGGCACCCGGTTCAAGGTGTTCGCCCAGCAGGGCGTGCCGCGCGACCCGTACGAGAAGCTGGCCGACGCCGCCCAGGTGCACGCCTACACCGGCATCGCCCCGACGGTCGCCCTGCACATCCCGTGGGACAAGGTGGACGACTACGCCGACCTGGCCCGCCACGCCCGCGAGCTGGGCGTGGGAATCGGCGCGATCAACTCCAACGTCTTCCAGGACGACGACTACAAGCTGGGCAGCGTCACCCACCCCGACGCGCGGGTGCGCCGCAAGGCCACCGACCACCTGCTCGAGTGCGTCGACATCATGGACGCCACCGGCAGCGACACGCTGAAGCTGTGGTTCTCCGACGGCATCAACTACCCCGGCCAGGACGACATCAGGTCCCGCCAGGACCGGCTGGCCGAGTCGCTGGCCGAGGTCTACGGCCGCCTGGGCGAGGGCCAGCGGTTCCTGCTGGAGTACAAGCTGTTCGAGCCCGCCTTCTACGCCACCGACGTGCCCGACTGGGGCACCGCCTACGCGCACTGCGTCAAGCTCGGCCCCAAGGCGCAGGTCGTCGTGGACACCGGCCACCACGCCCCGGGCACCAACATCGAGTTCATCGTGGCCTTCCTCCTGCGGGACGGCAAGCTCGGCGGCTTCGACTTCAACTCCCGCTTCTACGCCGACGACGACCTCATGGTGGGCGCGGCGGACCCGTTCCAGCTCTTCCGCATCATGTACGAGGTCATCAGGGGCGGCGGGTTCACCGACGAGGTCGCGTTCATGCTCGACCAGTGCCACAACATCGAGCCCAAGATCCCGGGCCAGATCCGCTCGGTCATGAACGTGCAGGAGGCCACCGCCAAGGCCCTGCTCGTGGACCGCGACGCGCTGAGCGCCGCGCAGAACGAGGGCGACGTGCTGGGCGCCAACGCCGTCCTGATGGACGCCTACAACACCGACGTGCGGCCGCTGCTCGCCGAGCTGCGCGAGGAGCAGGGCCTGGCGCCCGACCCGATGGCCGCCTACGCCAAGTCCGGATACTTCGAGAAGATCGCCGCCGAGCGCGTCGGCGGCAACCAGGCCGGCTGGGGGGCCTGAAGCATCATGTCCAACGTCATCAAGGAACTCCTCGACCGCTCCCACCGCCTGGGCGCCGACCCGCGCAACACCAACTTCGCGGGCGGCAACACCTCGGCCAAGGGCACCGAGCCCGACCCCGTCACCGGGGAGGACGTCGAGCTGCTGTGGGTCAAGGGCTCCGGCGGCGACCTCGGCACGCTGAAGCAGGCCGGCCTCGCCGTGCTGCGGCTCGACCGGCTGCGCGCGCTCAAGGGCGTCTACCCGGGCGTCGAGCGCGAGGACGAGATGGTCGCCGCGTTCGACTACTGCCTGCACGGCAAGGGCGGCGCCGCGCCGTCCATCGACACCGCCATGCACGGCCTGGTCGAGGCCGGCCACGTCGACCACCTGCACCCCGACGCGGGCATCGCGATCGCCACCGCCGCCGACGGCGAGGAGCTGACCGGGCGCGTCTTCGGCGACCGGGTCGTGTGGGTGCCGTGGCGCCGTCCCGGCTTCCAGCTCGGCCTGGACATCGCCGCCATCAAGGAGGCGAACCCGCAGGCCATCGGCTGCATCCTGGGCGGCCACGGCATCACCGCGTGGGGCGAGACCTCCGAGGAGTGCGAGGCCCGCTCGCTGGAGATCATCCGTACCGCGGAGGCGTACCTGGCCGAGCACAGCCGCCCCGACCCGTTCGGCGCGGTCGTCCACGACACGCTGCCGGAGGCCGAGCGGCACGAGCGGGCCGCGGCGCTGTTCCCGCTGATCCGCGGCCTGGCCTCGACCGACCTGCGCATGGTCGGCCACTACACCGACACCCCCGAGGTGCTCGACTTCGTCTCCCGCGCCGAGCACCCGAGGCTCGCCGCGCTGGGCACGTCCTGCCCCGACCACTTCCTGCGCACCAAGGTCGCGCCGCTGGTGCTGGACCTGCCGCCGGACGCGCCGCTGGAGCAGGCCGCCGAGCGGCTGCGCGAGCTGCACGCGGCCTACCGCGAGGAGTACACCGCCTACTACGAGCGGCACGCCACCCCCGACTCCCCGGCCATCCGGGGCGCGGACCCGGCGATCGTGCTGGTGCCGGGCGTCGGCATGTTCTCCTTCGGCAAGGACAAGCAGACCGCCCGCGTGGCCGGCGAGTTCTACGTCAACGCCATCAACGTCATGCGCGGTGCCGAGTCCGTCTCCGCCTACGCCCCCATCCCCGAGTCGGAGAAGTTCCGCATCGAGTACTGGGAGCTGGAGGAGGCCAAGCTCCGCCGCATGCCCAAGCCCAAGCCCCTGGCCACCAGGGTCGCGCTGGTGACCGGCGGCGGCTCGGGCATCGGCGCGGCCACCGCCCGCCGGCTGGCCGCCGAGGGCGCCTGCGTGATCGTGGCCGACCGCGACCTGGGCGCGGCTGAGAAGGTGGCCGCCGAGATTGGCGCGGGCGCGTACCGCGTCTCGGACGTCGCCGTGGCGGTCGGGGTGGACGTCACGTCGGAGGAGCAGATCACCGCCGCGGTACGCGCGGGCGTGCTCGCCTTCGGCGGCGTCGACCTGGTCGTCAACAACGCCGGCCTGTCGCTGTCGCGCGCGCTCCTGGAGACCACGCTGGCCGACTGGGACCTGCAGCACGACGTGATGGCGCGCGGCTCGTTCCTGGTCTCCCGCGAGACGGCCAAGGTCATGATCGACCAGGCCATGGGCGGCGACATCGTCTACATCTCCTCCAAGAACTCCGTCTTCGCCGGCCCGAACAACGTCGCCTACGGCGCCGCCAAGGCCGACCAGGCCCACCAGGTGCGCCTGCTGGCGGCCGAGCTGGGCGCCCACGGCATCCGCGTCAACGGCGTCAACCCCGACGGCGTCGTACGCGGCTCCGGCATCTTCGCCTCCGGCTGGGGCGCCAACCGCGCGGCCGTGTACGGGGTCGAGGAGGAGAGGCTCGGCGAGTTCTACGCCCAGCGCACCCTGCTCAAGCGCGAGGTCCTGCCCGAGCACGTGGCCAACGCGGTCTTCGCGCTCACCGGCAGCGACCTGACCCACACCACCGGCCTGCACGTCCCGGTGGACGCCGGCGTCGCCGCCGCCTTCCTGCGCTAGGAATAGGCGCTAGACATAGGCGGCCACCAGACCGCTGACCATCAGCACCACCCCGGCCGCCGTGACCAGGATCCCTCCGGTCACGGCGGCCCGGCGCCCCCTGCGCGCCCCCAGCCAGTACAGGACGACGTACGGCAGGAATCCCAGCCCGGCCAGCCCCATCCCCGGCAGGGACAGCGCCGCGAGCACGCCCTTCGGGCCGGCGGGCACGGCCCGGTCGCCCGCCGGAGTGAGCTGCGCCCGCATCACGTCCCCCGGCTCGGAGTCGGGCGACGCGGCCACCTCCACGGGCGTGTCGCCGCCGTCAGGCGTGAACCAGCCCCGGCAGTCGTAGCGCCCCTCGCCCAGGGCCTCGCACCAGACCACGCGCAGCGTGCCCGGCGTGCCCACCCGCCCGGTGGCCAGCTCCAGGCTGTTCACGGCGAGCGGCACCGGCATGAGGCAGACCGCGAGCCAGAGCAGGACGAGGATCACCCGTCCCCACGGGCCGGGGCCTCTTCCACGTGTGGCAGGCCGGATTTCGGACAAGAACTCGGTCATGGCCTCCATCCTGATGCCCCCGTCTTGGAGCTCACCTGCAGGTGACAAGTCTCACGATGCGAGCGGTGAGGCCGCGCTGGCTTGCATGTCCATCCTCTAGAGTGCATTATCTTCACAAGCAAGGTCATGAGCTATGATGCATAAACATGCATTCAGGAGGGGTGGAATGAGAGCAGCGGTCGCGGGAGCCAGCGGCTACGCGGGAGGGGAGCTGCTCCGCCTCCTGCTCGGCCATCCCGAGTTCGAGATCGGCGCGCTCACCGCCGCCTCCAGCGCCGGCAGCCGCCTCGGCGCCCACCAGCCGCACCTGCCGCAGCTCGCCGACCGGGTCATCGAGGACACCACGCCCGCCGCGCTCGCCGGCCACGACGTGGTCTTCCTGGCGCTGCCGCACGGCCACTCCGCCGCCGTCGCCGCGCAGCTGGGCGAGGACACGATCGTGGTCGACTGCGGCGCCGACCACCGGCTCACCGACCCCGCCGCCTGGCAGGAGTTCTACGGCGGCGAGCACGCCGGCACCTGGCCCTACGGCCTGCCCGAGCTGCCCGGCCAGCGCGACCTCCTCAAGGGCGCCAGGCGCATCGCCGTGCCCGGCTGCTACCCGACCTCCGTCCTGCTCGCCCTGACCCCCGCGTTCGCCGCCGGCCTGGCCGCGCCCGACGTGGTCGTGGTGGCCGCCAGCGGCACCAGCGGCGCCGGCAAGTCGCTCAAGCCGAACCTGCTCGGCAGCGAGGTCATGGGCTCCGTCAGCGCGTACGGCGTCGGCGGCGTCCACCGGCACACCCCCGAGATGGAGCAGGGCCTGTCGGCCGTCGCGGGCACGCCCGTACGGGTGTCGTTCACCCCGACCCTGGTCCCCATGAGCCGTGGCATCCTGGCCACCTGCTCCGCCCCCGCCGCGCCCGGTGTCACCGGGGAGTCGCTGCGGGCGGCGTACGAGGTCGCGCTGAAGGACGAGCCGTTCGTCCACCTCCTGCCCGAGGGCGTCTGGCCCGCCACCTCCATGACGTACGGCGCCAACACCGCGGCGCTGCAGGTGACGCTCGACCCGCGCGCGAACCGCGTGGTCGCCGTCATCGCCATCGACAACCTCACCAAGGGCACCGCCGGGGGCGCCCTGCAGAGCGTGAACCTCGCCCTCGGCCTGCCGGAAGAGCTCGGCCTCCCCACGACAGGAGTTGCTCCATGAGTGTTACCGCCCCCCTGGGTTTCCGGGCCGCGGGTGTCGCCGCAGGAATCAAGTCCGGCGGCGCCCGTGACCTGGCCCTCGTCGTCAACGACGGGCCCAGCCGCGCCGCCGCGGGCGTCTTCACCGCCAACCGCGTGAAGGCCGCGCCCGTGCTGTGGTCGCAGCAGGTCCTCGCGGGCGGGCGACTGCGAGCGGTGGTGCTCAACTCCGGCGGAGCCAACGCGTGCACCGGGCCGGAGGGCTTCCAGGACACCCACGCCACGGCCGAGAAGGTCGCCGCGGCGCTGGAGGACTCCGCGGGTGAGATCGCGGTCTGCTCCACCGGCCTGATCGGCGAGCGGCTGCCGATGGACGAGCTGCTGTCCGGCATCGAGACCGCCGCCGGCCAGCTCTCCCGCGACGGCGGCCTGGCCGCCGCCGACGCCATCCGCACCACCGACACCGTCTCCAAGATCTCCTTCAAACGCGGCACCGGCTACATGGTCGGCGGCATGGCCAAGGGCGCCGGCATGCTCGCCCCGGCCCTGGCCACCATGCTCTGCGTGATCACCACCGACGCCGACCTGACCGGCGAGCAGCTCGACGCCACGCTGCGCAAGGCCACCTCGGTGACGTTCGACCGGCTCGACACCGACGGCTGCATGTCCACCAACGACACCGTGCTGCTGCTGGCCAGCGGCGCCGCCGGGGTCAAGCCCGACTTGGCCGAGTTCGAGCAGCGGGTCACCGACGTCTGCGCCGACCTGGCCAGGCAGCTCCTGGTGGACGCCGAGGGCGCCTCCAAGGCCATCGCCATCGAGGTGGTCGGCGCCGCCTCCGAGGACGACGCGGTCAAGGTCGGCCGCTCGGTGGCCCGTTCCAACCTGCTCAAGTGCGCCATCCACGGCGAGGACCCCAACTGGGGCCGCGTCCTGGCCGCCGTCGGCACCACCGACGCGGAGTTCGAGCCCGACCGGCTCAACGTGGCCATCAACGGCATCTGGATCTGCCGCGGCGGCGCGGTCGGCGACGACCGGTCCAAGGTGGACATGCGCCCCCGCGACGTGACGATCACCATCGACCTGTCGGCCGGCCCGCACACCGCGACCGTCCACACCACCGACCTGACGGCCGACTACGTCCACGAGAACTCGGCGTACTCCTCATGAGGCTGATCACGGCGCAGACCAAGGCCGAGGCGCTGATCGAGGCGCTGCCCTGGCTGACCCGCTTCCACGGCGCGACCGTCGTCATCAAGTACGGCGGCAACGCCATGACGGAGGAGGCTCTCAAGGAGGGCTTCGCCGAGGACGTCGTCTTCCTGCACCACGCCGGCCTGCGCCCGGTCGTCGTGCACGGCGGCGGCCCGCAGATCAGCAGCGCGCTGGACAAGGCGGGCATCCAGTCCACGTTCACCGCCGGCCTCCGGGTCACCACGCCCGAGGCCATGCAGGTCGTCAGGATGGTGCTCACGGGGCAGGTCAACCGCGACATCGTGGGCCTGGTCAACCGGCACGGCCCGTTCGCGGTCGGCATGTCCGGCGAGGACGCCCACCTGTTCACGGCCGTGCGCAAGCACGCCATCGTGGACGGGCAGCCGGTCGACATCGGCCAGGTCGGCGAGATCATCAAGGTCGATCCCGGCGCCGTCAACGCCCTGCTCGACAACGGCCGCATCCCGGTCATCTCCAGCGTGGCCAGGGGCGACGACGGAGAGATCTACAACGTCAACGCCGACACCGCCGCCGCCGCGCTGGCCGTGGCGCTCCAGGCCCATAAGCTGATCGTGCTGACCGACGTGGAGGGCCTGTACGCCAACTGGCCCGACGACACCGACGTCATCGACCTGCTCACCGCCGACGAGCTCGAAGCCATGATGCCCACACTGTCCAGCGGCATGGTGCCGAAGATGGAGGCGTGCCTGACGGCCGTGCAGGGCGGGGTGCCGCAGGCCCACGTCCTCGACGGCCGCGTGCCCCACTCCCTGCTGCTGGAGATCTTCACCAATGAAGGAATCGGAACGATGGTGATGCCCTGATGAGCCTGTTCGAAAGGTTCGAAAGCGCCTTCATGCCCAACTACGGCGTCCCCCCGGTCGCCCTGGCACGAGGCGAGGGCTCCCGCGTGTGGGACGTGGACGGCAAGGAGTACCTCGACTTCATCGCCGGCATCGCGACCAGCTCGCTCGGCCACGCCCACCCCGCCCTGGTCGAGGCCGTCTCCAGGCAGGTCGCCACCATCGCGCACACCAGCAACCTGTTCCTGCACGAGCCCGAGGTGCTGCTGGCCGAGCGGCTGCGCGCCCTGCTCGACGCCCCCGCCAGGGTCTTCCTGTCCAACTCCGGCACCGAAGCCAACGAGGCCGCCTACAAGCTCGCGCTCAAGTACGGCAGGCGCGAGGGCCGCTCCTACTTCGTGGCCGCCGAGAACGGCTTCCACGGCCGCACGATCGGCGCCCTGTCCCTGACAGGCAAGAAGGCGATCCGCGACCAGTTCGGCCCGTTCCCCGTGCCCGTCCGCTTCGTCCCCTACGGCGACGCCGACGCGCTCAAGGAGACCGTGACCGGCGACTGCATCGCGGTCTTCCTGGAGCCCACCCAGGGCGAGGCCGGCGTGGTGCCGCCGCCCGAGGGCTACTTCGAGGCGGCCCGCGAGATCTGCGACTCGACCGGCGCGCTGCTGGTGGCCGACGAGATCCAGTCGGCCATCGGCCGCAGCGGCCACTGGTTCGCCCACCAGGCCGACGGCGTCACCCCCGACATCCTCACCCTGGCCAAGGGCCTGGGCGGCGGGCTGCCGATCGGCGCCTGCATCGGCTTCGGCGACGCGGGCAAGCTGTTCGAGAAGGGCGACCACGGCTCGACGTTCGGCGGCAACCCGGTCTCCTGCGCCGCGGCGCTGGCCGTGCTCGACACCCTGGACCTCGACCACGTCAAGACGGTCTCCGCGCGGCTGCGCGGCGGGCTGGAGTCCGTCCGGGAGCCGCTGCTCAAGGCCGTGCGCGGGCGCGGACTCTGGCTGGGCGCCGTGCTGGCCGAGCCCCGCTCGGCCGAGGTCCAGCAGGCCGCCGCGAACGCCGGCTTCCTGGTCAACGCCCTGCAGCCCGACGTCGTACGCATCGCACCCCCGCTGATCGTGACGGCCGGCGAGGTGGACGCGTTCGTGACCGCGTTCCCCGCGATCCTGGCGGAGGCTTCCAAGTGACCAGGCATTTCCTCCGCGACGACGACCTGACCCCCGCCGAGCAGGCGGAGGTGCTCGACCTGGCCGCCGCGATGAAGAAGGACCGGTTCGGCTACCGCCCCTTCGAGGGCCCGCAGACCGTCGCCGTCCTGTTCGACAAGCCGTCGGCCAGGACGCGCGTCTCCTTCCACACCGGCATCGGCGAGCTCGGCGGCCTGCCGCTGATCGTCGACAACGTCTCGGTCCTCATGGGCCGCGGCGAGCCGCCCGCCGACCTCGCCCGGGTGCTCGACCGGCAGGTGGCCGCCATCGTCTGGCGCACCACCGGCCAGGAGCTGATCGACGAGATGGCCGCCCACTCGCGGGTGCCGGTCGTCAACGCGCTCACCGACGAGTTCCACCCCTGCCAGATCCTGGCCGACCTGCAGACCGTCCAGGAGCGGCTGGGCCGCACCGCCGGGATCACGTTCACCTACGTGGGCGACGGCGCCAACAACATGGCCCACTCCTACCTGCTCGGCGGCGCCACGGCCGGCATGCACGTACGCATCGCCGCCCCGGCCGGCTACCAGCCCGACGCGGTCATCCTCGACCAGGCCGCCGCCATCGCCGCGAAGACCGGCGGATCGGTGGTGGCGCTGACGGACCCGGTGGCCGCCGCCCAGGGGGCGCACGTGATCGCCACCGACACGTGGGTTTCGATGGGCCAGGACGGCAAGGAGGAACGGGTGACCGCCCTCATGCCGTACCAGGTGAACTCCGAGCTGCTCGAACACGCGGCACCCGACGCCGTCGTGCTGCACTGCCTGCCCGCCTACCGCGGCTACGAGATCACCGCCGAGGTGCTCGACGGGCCGCGGAGCGTGGTGTGGGACCAGGCGGAGAACCGGCTGCACGCCCAGAAGGCCCTGCTGCACTGGCTAGTCTCGCGCACATGACCATCCCCATGACCAAGGCCGCGCGGCAGGCGAAGATCACCGACCTGCTGGAGCGGAAGGCCGTGCGCTCCCAGCCCGAGCTGGCCAAGCTGCTCGCCGAGAGCGGCGTGGAGGTCACCCAGGCCACGCTCTCGCGTGACCTCGACGAGCTCGGCGCGCTCAAGCTGCGCGCCGACGACGGCTCCCTCGTCTACGCGCTGCCCGGCGAGGGCGGCGGCCGCATCCCGCTCACCCGGCTGGGCAGCGGCGAGAGCCCGGCCGCCCGCCTGCACCGCATCGCCGAGGAACTGCTCGTCGGCGCCGAGGCCTCGGCCAACCTGGTCATCGTGCGCACCCCGCCGGGCGCGGCGCAGTTCCTCGCCTCGGCCATCGACCACGCCGACTGGGAGTCCATCCTCGGCACGGTCGCGGGCGACGACACCATCCTCGTGATCAGCCGCGACCCGGCGGGCGGCCAGGCCCTCGCCGAGGCGCTGCTGAAGGTCGCCGACCGGCGAAGCTAGAAGACTTTGGAGACTGGAAAATGCCCGACAGAGTAGTGCTGGCCTATTCAGGCGGCCTCGACACCTCGGTCGCCATCCCGTACCTCGCCGAGAAGATGAACGCCGAGGTCGTCGCCGTCGCCGTGGACCTCGGCCAGGGCGGCGAGGAGATGGAGGTCATCCAGAAGCGCGCCATGGACTGCGGCGCCGTCGAATCTGTCGTGGTGGACGCCAAGGAGGAGTTCGCCGCCGACTTCTGCGTGCCCGCCCTGCAGGCCAACGCGCTCTACATGGACCGCTACCCGCTGGTCTCGTCGCTGTCGCGCCCGCTGATCGTCAAGCACCTGGTGTCGGCGGCCAAGCGGTTCGGCGGCACGATCGTCTCCCACGGCTGCACCGGCAAGGGCAACGACCAGGTCCGCTTCGAGGCCGGCCTGGCCGCCCTGGCCCCCGACCTCCAGGTCATCGCCCCCGCCAGGGACTTCGCCTGGACGCGCGACAAGGCCATCGAGTACGCCGAGGCCAAGGGCCTGCCCATCGAGACCTCGAAGAAGAACCCGTTCTCCATCGACCAGAACCTCTGGGGCCGCGCCGTCGAGACCGGCTTCCTGGAGGACATCTGGAACGGCCCCACCGAAGAGGTCTACTCCTACACCGCCGACCCGGCGCAGCCGCGCGACCCCGACGAGGTCGTGATCGGCTTCGAGCGGGGCGTGCCCGTCAGGCTCGACGGGCGGGCGCTCACGCCGTACCAGGTGGTCGAGGAGCTGAACCGCCGCGCCGGCGCGCAGGGCGTGGGCCGCATCGACATGGTCGAGGACCGCCTGGTGGGCATCAAGTCGCGCGAGGTGTACGAGGCACCCGGCGCGATCGCCCTCATCGCCGCTCACATGGAGCTGGAGAACGTCACCGTCGAGCGCGACCTGGCCCGCTTCAAGCGCGGCGTGGACCAGCGCTGGAGCGAGCTGGTCTACGACGGCCTGTGGTTCTCGCCGCTCAAGAGCGCGCTCGACGCGCTCATCGCCGACGCGCAGCAGCACGTCAACGGCGACATCAGGATGACCCTGCACGGCGGCAGCGCCACCGTGACGGGACGGCGCTCGGAAGACTCCCTGTACGACTTCTCACTCGCCACCTACGACACGGGCGACACCTTCGACCAGTCCCTGGCCAAGGGGTTCGTCCAGCTGTTCTCCCTGCCCGCTAAGATCGCGGCGGCCAGGGACGCGAGGAAGGGCTGAGTTGCACTATGGTCTCGGGGGACGCGAAGGAGATGACGGTGAGTGATGGCAAGCCGATGCGGCTGTGGGGCGGACGCTTCGAGAGCGGCCCGTCCGACGCGCTGGCCCGGCTGTCGGTGAGTGTGCACTTCGACTGGCGGCTGGTGCCGTACGACCTGGCGGCGTCCAGGGCGCACGCCCGCGTGCTGCACAGAGCGGGGCTGCTGACCGCCGAGGAGCTCGAGCGCATGATCGGCGCGCTCGACGACCTGGAGCAGGCCTGCAAGGCGGGCGAGTTCCGGCCGACGGTCGCCGACGAGGACGTGCACACCGCGCTGGAGCGCGGCCTGCTGGAGCGGCTCGGCTCGCTCGGCGGCAAGCTCCGCGCCGGCCGCTCGCGCAACGACCAGATCGCCACCGACCTGCGCCTGTATCTCCGCGACCACGCCCGTTCCGTCGTCTCCCGGCTGGTCGAGCTGGAGACCGCGCTGATGGCCCAGGCCGACCAGCACGCCGAGACGGCCGCGCCCGGCATGACGCACCTGCAGCACGCGCAGCCGGTCTCGTTCGGCCACCAGCTCCTGGCGCACGTGCACGCCTTCGCCCGCGACATCGACCGCATCATCGACTGGGACAAGCGCGCCGCCATCTCGCCGCTCGGCTCCGGCGCGCTCGCGGGCTCGTCGCTGCCGCTCGACCCGCAGGCCGTCGCGCAGGAGCTGGGCTTCGCCAGCGCCGCGCCCAACTCGATGGACGCCGTCGCCGACCGCGACTTCGCGGCCGAGTTCCTGTTCGACGCGGCCATGATCGGCGTGCACCTGTCGCGGCTGGGCGAGGAGATCGTCCTGTGGGCCTCGCAGGAGTTCCGCTGGATCGAGATGGACGACGCCTACTCCACCGGCTCGTCGATCATGCCGCAGAAGAAGAACCCCGACGTGGCCGAGCTGGCCCGCGGCAAGTCGGGGCGGCTCATCGGCAACCTGATGTCGCTGCTGACCACGCTCAAGGGCCTGCCGCTGACCTACAACCGCGACCTCCAGGAGGACAAGGAGCCGGTGTTCGACGCGGTCGACACGCTGCTGCTCGTCCTGCCCGCGATGGCCGGCCTGGTCGCCACCATGCGGGTCAACACCGCGCGCATGGAGGCCTCCGCCCCCGACGGTTACGCGCTGGCCACCGACCTGGCCGAGCTGCTCGTCCGGCGCGGGGTGCCGTTCCGCGACGCGCACGAGGCCGTCGGCCACCTCGTCGTGTGGTGCCAGGTCAACGACAAGGACCTCGGCGAGCTCACCGACGACGAGCTGGCCAAGGTCTCCGCCCACCTGACGCCCGACGTCCGCGACGTGCTCAGCGTGCCCGGCGCCCTGGCCGCCCGCAAGGCCCACGGCGGCACCGCGCCCGACCGCGTCCGCGACCAGCTCATCGCGCTGCGGGAAGCGGTCGACACGCAGGCGGCATGGGCCGCGGGGAGCTGAGCTTCGAGCGGGGCGGGGCGCTGAGCCCCGCGCCGCTGCCGCGCGGCTTCTTCGACAGGCCGTCCCACGAGGTGGCGCCCGACCTGCTCGGGCGCGTGCTCGTGCACGGCCCCGTCGCCGTACGCCTGACCGAGGTCGAGGCGTACGGCGGCCCCGGCGAGGACCCGGCGGCGCACACCTACCGGGGCAGGACACCCCGCAACGCGGTCATGTTCGGCCCGCCAGGGCACCTGTACGTGTACTTCACCTACGGCATGCACTTCTGCGCGAACCTCGTCTGCCTGCCCGAAGGCTCGGGCTCGGCCGTGCTGCTGCGGGCGGGCGAGGTGGTGGCGGGCGAGGCCGAGGCCCGCGCCCGGCGCACTGCCGCCAAGCCGGTCGGCAATCCGGCTGGCAATCCCGTGGCCAGGCCGGCTGCCAGGCCGGTCGCTTTTCGGGACCTCGCGCGCGGGCCGGCCCGGCTGGCCGTCGCGCTCGGCCTGGTGCGCGAGCACAACGGCCTCGACGCGATCCTGGAAGGCTCGCCCGCCGGCAGGCCGCACCAGTCGGCCGTCATGCTCGAAGGCCGGCCCGCCGGCCGGGACCTCATCAGGTCAGGCCCGCGCACCGGCATCTCGACGGCCAAGGACACACCCTGGCGGTTCTGGATCGACGGCGACGAGACCGTCTCGCCGTACCGGGCTCACGTGCCGCGCCGCCGCAGCGCCGCCGCCACCTCCGTGGGGGAGGTGCCCAGCTCGTGAGGGCTGAAGATGTGCAGGTTGTCGCCGGTGTCGATCTCCAGCATCTCGCTGCGCAGCCCCCAGCGCCTGCGTACGTCGACCTTGATGTCCCAGATCGACTCCCACGGCACGTGCCGCCTGCCCGCGAAACCGTGCACCACGGTGATGCCGCTCGGGTCGGCCGCCAGCCGTACGGGGACGAGCAGGTCACGCAGCCCCATCGCGCCGACCAGCACGGCCGCCGGCACGGCCAGGATCACACCACGGAAATCCCCCTCGAACCACCAGTAAACGGCGAGCCCGGCACACACCAGAGCCCCTAAGATCTTGAAAACGGCCAGCTCGCGACGGACCCTCCACATGGACACCCAGCGTATCCAAGTAGCGCGCATGCGCACCGATCGGGCAGGCTAAAGGCATCCGCATCCGAACAGGAAAGCCAGATCACCGTGACCGACATCCTTGACGACCTCGCGTGGCGAGGCCTGATCGCCCAGTCCACCGACCTGGACGCGCTGCGCGCGTCCATGGCGAAGGCACCGATCACGGTCTATTCCGGCTTCGACCCCACCGCGCCGTCCCTGCACATCGGCCACTTCGTGCCGCTGCTGACGCTGCGCCGCCTCCAGGACGCAGGGCACAACCCGATCGGCCTGGTCGGCGGCGCCACCGGCCTGATCGGCGACCCGAGCGGCCGTAACACCGAGCGCTCGCTCAACTCCACCGAGATCGTCGCCGAATGGGTGGAGCGCCTGCGCGGCCAGGTCAGCAGGTTCCTCGACTTCGACGAGTCCCGGTCCAACCCGGCCCGCCTGGTCAGCAACCTCGACTGGACGGGCGAGCTGAGCGCGATCGAGTTCCTGCGCGACATCGGTAAGCACTTCCCGGTCAACCGCATGCTGGCCAGGGAGTCGGTCTCCGCGCGGCTGGCGGGCGAGGGGCTGAGCTACACCGAGTTCAGCTACCAGATCCTGCAGTCCAACGACTACCTGGAGCTCTACCGGCGCCACAACTGCACGCTGCAGATCGGCGGCAGCGACCAGTGGGGCAACATCACCGCGGGCGCCGACCTGATCCGCCGCATCGAGGGCGCGCACGTCCACGCGATGACCCTGCCGCTGATCACCAAGGCCGACGGCACCAAGTTCGGCAAGACGGCGGGCGGCGCGCTCTGGCTCGACCCCGCCATGACCTCGCCGTACGCCTTCTACCAGTACTTCCTCAACTCCGACGACCGCGACGTGATCCATTACCTCAAGGTGTTCACGTTCCGCACCCGCGAGGAGATCGAGGTGCTGGAGAAGGCCGTCGCCGAGCGGCCCTTCGCCCGCGAGGCCCAGCGCACGCTGGCCGAGGAGCTCACCGAGCTGCTGCACGGCAGGCAGGAGCTGGACGCGGTGCTGGCCGCCTCCAAGGCCCTGTTCGGCCAGGGCGCCCTGGAGGAGCTGCCCGCCTCCACCCTCGAGGCCGCGCTGGCCGAGGTGCCCAAGGCCGAGGTGCCCGCGCTCGGCGCCTCGTTCGTCGACCTGCTGGCCGACAGCGGGCTGGTCGAGTCGAAGTCGGCGGCCCGGCGGGCGGTCAAGGAGGGCGGGGCGTACCTCAACAACCGCAAGATCACCGACGAGGCGTACGTGCCGGCGGCCGACGACCTGCTGGCCGGGCGCTTCATGGTGCTGCGGCGCGGCAAGAAGTCGATCGGCGGCGTCACGGTCGGCTGACCCTCTCCCCGCGAAGCGGGCCTTTCGTACGGCGAAGGGCCCGCTTTCGCGTCCGTGAGGAGGAGCGGTTCACCGGCGGGTGAACAACGCCACCGTCAGCCCCGGGAGATCACCCGAGTGCCTGGCCAGGCTGAGCTCGAACCCGGCCGCCTCCACCTCGCCGACCCTGGCGATGGAGTCCCCCTCCAGCCCCGACTGTTTCGTCCCCCGCCACACGACCCAAACCCGCTCCCGCCCCTCCAGAGCCCCCGAGACATCGGACCCCTCCGGATAGCCGAACCCATCGGGGTCGGGCGCACTCCCCGCGAGCAGCACGTCCACCGGCATGAGCGAGTCGGCGTAGTACTCGAACCCCGACCGCACCTGGCTCTGGCCGTAGACGATCGCGTCCTCGGGCTCGGCCTTGATCACGCGGAGCGCCCACGGGATGTTCTCGAACCGGCCGTTCTCCTCCCGCACCTCCGCATGCTCGGAAAACGCCAGCCCGAACCCGACGACCACGACCAGCACCGCCGCCACCACCTGGAACCGGGGCAGCCCGGCCACCGCCAGCCCGGCCAGCAGCGCCAGGACGGGAGCGGTCACGAACAGGTACCGATCCACGTAAGCCGGCGTGACGAGCACCGACACCGCGAGCAGCAGGATCGGCGGCAACACCAGCCAGCCCACCAGCACCGGCGCCCACACCCTGCCGCCCCGGCCCTTAGTCGCTGATCGCCACAGCACCACCGCCCCCGCCAGCGCCATCGCGAACAGCACGACCCCCAGCGTGGTGGCCCCCGCCGCCATCTTCGGGAACTTCAGCCACACCTCCGGCCCCCGCTCCGGGATCCAGCTGATCGCGTGCCGCTCGCCGTACCCGATCAAGCCGAGCACGGCGGCGGGCACGCAGCCGATGGCGAGCGCCGCCAGCATCCGCACCGCCACCACCCGCCGCAGGAGCAGCAGTTGGGCGGGCAGGACGAGCACCGCGAACAGATGCGTGGAGCAGACGAGCGCCACCGCCACCCCGTAGAGCACCCACCTGCGCGCCGCGCCCGGACGTTCGAGTGCGCGGTGCAGGGCCCAGAACGAGAGCACGACCGCGGCCGCCGCGAACGCGTACGACCGAGCGAACGCCCCGTAGTAGGACACCGAGGGCAGGATCGCGAAGACCCCCGCGCCGATCACCCCGGCCCGCGTGCTGTGCAGCCGCCGGCCCAGCTCGACCAGGAACCACGCCGCGACCCCGATCGCCAGCGCCGACGGCAGCCGCAGCCACAACTCCGACGTACCTGCCTTCGCCCAGAAGTGCATGAACAGGTAGTAGGGGAGAAAATGCCCATCGATGTGGCGGGCCAGCTCGAACATCCCGGACAGCGAGCGCGAAGCGGCGCTGATCGTCGCGAGCTCGTCACCGTTCAGCGTGGCGGAACCCGTGCCGGAGAACCCGGCCACCGCGCCCACGAGCGCCATCCACCAGGGAGGCGAGACGCGCAGGCGTTCGGCGGGGCGGGGAGCTGGGGGAGCTAGTGTGGCGGCAGTGGTCACCGGGGCAGGATACGCGTCACATGCCGGACAGATGGCGAATGTGATCGTCTGGCCGTGCACGAGGCGGGACGTCTGGCCGTGCACGAGGCGGGGACCTCGCAAGTGCCCCGCGCCAGACCTCCGACCTCCGGCCGGCCGATTCGGATGTGCCGGCTCACGTCCGCGTCACTGCTGCGTGGTGCGGGTTGGCCGCACAACGATCACCACTCGCCGCTCGGCGTCGCCGACCGGCCGGTCGTACGCCAGCCCGTAGCGGGTGGCCAGCACGTCGAAGAAGTCACCCGACGGATCGGGCTCCACGCGCTCGACGACCCCGCGGACCTCGAGATACCGGTACGGCTGCTCGGGGTCGTTGATGGAGACCGCGACGTTCGGATCCCGCTGGACGTTTCTGCATTTGCGGCGATCCGTCGTGGTCGTGAACCGGAGGTACTCGCCGTCCCAGATCGTCCAGACCGGGTTCACATGGGGCGTGCCGTCGGGCCCGATCGTGGCCAGGTGGGCGAACAGCGGACGGGTCAGCAGGTCAAGGTGGCTTTCCGGGATCACGTGCAACCTTCTTTCAACTTGTGTTTGGGCCCCGGCACCTTATCAAAGCTTTGATGCTTATCAAGGCTCGAATCCTTATCTGTGGTTGTACGATGCGCCCCATGGGGATGCCTGCCGAGGAACGGCTCGGTCTCGACATCAAGCGCGCCGAGCAGGCCTTGATCGCCGCGAAACAGGCGGCGGTGCGACCGGCGGGCCTCACCGTCCCCCAGTACGCGGCCCTGCTCGCCCTCGCCGCCAGCCCCGGAATCTCGGGGGCCGCGCTGGCCCGTACCTGTCTGGTGACACCGCAGGCGATGACCGTGGTGCTGAAGAACCTGGAGGAGCGGGGGCTGGTCGAACGTTCGCCGCATCCGTGGCATGGCAACGTCCTGGAGATCCGGCTCACGGAGACCGGACGGGCGGCACTGGAGGCGGCGGACGAGCGGGCCGTCGTGATCGAGCGGGCGATCGCGGCCGAGTTCAGCGCCGAGGAGCGGGAGACGCTGCGGGGTTTGCTGGCGCGCTGCAACGACGCCATCGCCAAAGCCGCGTCCCGGCTGTGATCTGCGCCGTTCCCGCTTCCGGGCCGGCGGCGTCTCAGGGAACTCTCGCGGGGCGATTTGACGTCTCGCGGATCGCGACCTAATCTTTCACTTCGCCCCGGGAGTGAGCCGGACGCCGGTCAGGCGGACGGGCCCCCAGGGCAAGCCCCTTGAAACAAACGAGCCAACCCGGCAGAAGCCGCTTCGGCGTGCTCCAGCATGGGCGGCTTCTGGGCGTGCTCAGATCACCGGAAAATCGGTTGATTCGACACGAGCCGGATGCCACGGTAAGTTACGAGGGTTGCCTCGGAGCCGGGGCACGCAATCTTGGAAGATCGAACCAGTTCCGGTCAAGTCGCTGGATTTGACAAGGAAACGGGCGATCTGATAAGATTGAGATGAGCGAGATGGCGCCTCTGCGCTGGAGTTCGGGAAACTGAATTCGAGCCGGAAGTACGCGTCCGTTTCTTGAGAACTCAACAGTGTGTTAAAAGCCAGTGCATGATTTTCATGCAACACCTCGTCAAGAGATTTTCTTGATGGATTTTGCTCGGATGAATAATCCAGACATTGTTTGGAGAGTTTGATCCTGGCTCAGGACGAACGCTGGCGGCGTGCTTAACACATGCAAGTCGAGCGGAAAGGCCCTTCGGGGTACTCGAGCGGCGAACGGGTGAGTAACACGTGAGCAACCTGCCCCTGACTCTGGGATAAGCCCGGGAAACTGGGTCTAATACCGGATACGACCGCCTCCGGCATCGGGTGGTGGTGGAAAGTTTTTCGGTTGGGGATGGGCTCGCGGCCTATCAGCTTGTTGGTGGGGTAGTGGCCTACCAAGGCGACGACGGGTAGCCGGCCTGAGAGGGCGACCGGCCACACTGGGACTGAGACACGGCCCAGACTCCTACGGGAGGCAGCAGTGGGGAATATTGCGCAATGGGCGGAAGCCTGACGCAGCGACGCCGCGTGGGGGATGACGGCCTTCGGGTTGTAAACCTCTTTCAGCAGGGACGAAGTTGACGTGTACCTGCAGAAGAAGCGCCGGCTAACTACGTGCCAGCAGCCGCGGTAATACGTAGGGCGCAAGCGTTGTCCGGAATTATTGGGCGTAAAGAGCTCGTAGGTGGCTGGTCGCGTCTGCCGTGAAAGCCCGCAGCTTAACTGCGGGTCTGCGGTGGATACGGGCCGGCTAGAGGTAGGTAGGGGCAAGTGGAATTCCTGGTGTAGCGGTGAAATGCGCAGATATCAGGAGGAACACCGGTGGCGAAGGCGGCTTGCTGGGCCTTACCTGACGCTGAGGAGCGAAAGCGTGGGGAGCGAACAGGATTAGATACCCTGGTAGTCCACGCTGTAAACGTTGGGCGCTAGGTGTGGGGATCTTCCACGATCTCCGTGCCGGAGCTAACGCATTAAGCGCCCCGCCTGGGGAGTACGGCCGCAAGGCTAAAACTCAAAGGAATTGACGGGGGCCCGCACAAGCGGCGGAGCATGTTGCTTAATTCGACGCAACGCGAAGAACCTTACCAAGGTTTGACATCACCCGGAAACCTGCAGAGATGTGGGCCTCTTCGGACTGGGTGACAGGTGGTGCATGGCTGTCGTCAGCTCGTGTCGTGAGATGTTGGGTTAAGTCCCGCAACGAGCGCAACCCTTGCTCCATGTTGCCAGCAGGCGCTTCGGCGTGCTGGGGACTCATGGGGGACTGCCGGGGTCAACTCGGAGGAAGGTGGGGATGACGTCAAGTCATCATGCCCCTTATGTCTTGGGCTGCAAACATGCTACAATGGCCGGTACAGAGGGTTGCGATACCGTGAGGTGGAGCGAATCCCTAAAAGCCGGTCTCAGTTCGGATTGGGGTCTGCAACTCGACCCCATGAAGTCGGAGTCGCTAGTAATCGCAGATCAGCAATGCTGCGGTGAATACGTTCCCGGGCCTTGTACACACCGCCCGTCACGTCACGAAAGTCGGCAACACCCGAAGCCCGTGGCCCAACCCGCAAGGGGGGGAGCGGTCGAAGGTGGGGCTGGCGATTGGGACGAAGTCGTAACAAGGTAGCCGTACCGGAAGGTGCGGCTGGATCACCTCCTTTCTAAGGAGCACTCTCACCCATCGCCACCGAGTGTGTGGTGGGGTGACAGCTCACTAGTGGAGCACTGGCTACTCAGCCGGGCCGGGATCGCCGGCGTGCTAGTACCGCCTCCTGCGGGAGGAGTGGGAACGGGCGTTTCGGGGGTTCGGTCTGGTTGGACACACTGTTGGGTCCTGAGGAAACGGGCGACCGGTTCTTCGGAGACAGGGCCACTCAAGCAGCACGGGTACGTGTTGTGGCGGTGGTTTGCTGTTTGTTGTTTGAGATTTGCATAGTGGACGCGAGCATCTTTGTGGCCAAGTTTTTTAGGGCACACGGTGGATGCCTTGGCATCAGGAGCCGATGAAGGACGTGGGAGGCTGCGTTAAGCCTCGGGGAGTCGCCAACCAGACGTTGATCCGGGGATGTCCGAATGGGGAAACCTAGCACCAGTCATGTGGTGTTGCCTCCGCCTGAATGTATAGGGCGGTTGGTGGTAACGCGGGGAAGTGAAACATCTCAGTACCCGTAGGAAGAGAAAACAAGAGTGATTCCGTGAGTAGTGGTGAGCGAAAGCGGATGAGGCTAAACCGGGCGTGTGTGATAGCCGGCAGGCGTTGCATGTCCGGGGTCGTGGGACCTTCTTGAAGTGGCTGCCGCTGCTTCGAGCAGTGATAAATCGATGGGGTAGTTGAAAGCTCTGGGAAGGGCTGCCGTAGACCGTGAGAGCCGGGTAGGCGAAACCTTGTCGACTGCTGGAGGGGATCCCAAGTAGCACGGGGCCCGAGAAATCCTGTGTGAATCTGCCAGGACCACCTGGTAAGCCTAAATACTCCCTGATGACCGATAGTGCACGAGTACCGTGAGGGAAAGGTGAAAAGTGCCCCGGTGAGGGGTCGTGAAATAGTACCTGAAACCGTGTGCCTACAAGCCGTAGGAGCTTAGCTGATCTTCGGATCGGCTGTGATGTGACTGCGTGCCTTTTGAAGAATGAGCCTGCGAGTTATGGTGTGTGGCGAGGTTAACCCGTGTGGGGGAGCCGTAGCGAAAGCGAGTCTGAAGAGGGCGTTTGAGTCGCATGCTGTAGACCCGAAGCGGAGTGATCTACGCATGGGCAGGTTGAAGCTCAGGTAAGACTGGGTGGAGGACCGAACCCACCAGGGTTGAAAACCTGGGGGATGATCTGTGTGTAGGGGTGAAAGGCCAATCAAACTCCGTGATAGCTGGTTCTCCCCGAAATGCATTTAGGTGCAGCGTTGCGTGTTTCTTGCCGGAGGTAGAGCACTGGATGGCCGATGGGCCCGACAAGGTTACTGACGTCAGCCAAACTCCGAATGCCGGTAAGTGAGAGCGTGGCAGTGAGACTGCGGGCGATAAGGTTCGTAGTCGAGAGGGAAACAGCCCAGATCACCGACTAAGGCCCCTAAGCGTGTGCTAAGTGGGAAAGGATGTGGAGTCGCAGAGACAACCAGGAGGTTGGCTTAGAAGCAGCCACCCTTGAAAGAGTGCGTAATAGCTCACTGGTCAAGTGATTCTGCGCCGACAATGTAGCGGGGCTCAAGTACACCGCCGAAGTCGTGGCACTCAGACCTTTGGGTCTGGGTGGGTAGGGGAGCGTCGTGCAGCCGGCGAAGCAGCAGAGTGATCTAGTTGTGGAGGCTGTGCGAGTGAGAATGCAGGCATGAGTAGCGAATCGAGGGTGAGAAACCCTCGCGCCGGATGACCAAGGGTTCCTGGGCCAGGCTAATCCGCCCAGGGTAAGTCGGGACCTAAGGCGAGGCCGACAGGCGTAGTCGATGGACAACGGGTTGATATTCCCGTACCCGCTTCAATGCGCCCATACTGAACCTCGTGATGCTAAGAGTCCTTAGCTCGCCTAAAGCCTTCGGGCTTGGGGTCAGAGTGAACGCTCGATCCGATCGGGTAGTAGGTAAGCGATGGGGTGACGCAGGAAGGTAGTCCAGCCCAGGCGATGGTTGTCCTGGGGTAAGCATGTAGGGAGTGCGGTAGGCAAATCCGCCGCGCGTTAATCCTGAGATGTGATGCCGAGCCGATTGTGGTGAAGTGGATGATCCTATGCTGCCGAGAAAAGCCTCTAGTGAGTGTTGTGGCGGCCCGTACCCTAAACCGACTCAGGTGGTCAGGTAGAGAATACTAAGGCGATCGGGTGAACTGTGGTTAAGGAACTCGGCAAATTGCCCCCGTAACTTCGGGAGAAGGGGGACCTCTGCTGGTGATGAGTCTTGCACTCGGAGCTGGTGGGGGTCGCAGTGGCCAGGGGGAAGCGACTGTTTACTAAAAACACAGGTCCGTGCGAAGTCGTAAGACGATGTATACGGACTGACGCCTGCCCGGTGCCGGAACGTTAAGGGGACCGCTTAGTCCAGTTTTCTGGGCGAAGGTGAGAACTTAAGCGCCGGTAAACGGCGGTGGTAACTATAACCATCCTAAGGTAGCGAAATTCCTTGTCGGGTAAGTTCCGACCTGCACGAATGGCGTAACGACTTCCCCGCTGTCTCAACCGCAGACCCGGCGAAATTGCACTACGAGTAAAGATGCTCGTTACGCGCAGCAGGACGGAAAGACCCCGGGACCTTCACTACAGCTTGACATTGGCGTTTGGAGCGTCTTGTGTAGGATAGGTGGGAGACTGGGAAGCTCGGACGCTAGTTCGGGTGGAGTCATTGGTGAAATACCACTCTGGTCGTTTTGAACGTCTAACTCTGGTCCGTGATCCGGATCGGGGACAGTGTCTGGTGGGTAGTTTAACTGGGGCGGTTGCCTCCCAAAGAGTAACGGAGGCGCCCAAAGGTTCCCTCAGCCTGGTTGGCAATCAGGTGTTGAGTGTAAGTGCACAAGGGAGCTTGACTGTGAGACTGACGGGTCGAGCAGGAGCGAAAGCTGGGACTAGTGATCCGGCATCGGCGTGTGGAAGCGGTGTCGCTCAACGGCTAAAAGGTACCCCGGGGATAACAGGCTGATCTTCCCCAAGAGTCCATATCGACGGGATGGTTTGGCACCTCGATGTCGGCTCGTCGCATCCTGGGGCTGGAGTAGGTCCCAAGGGTTGGGCTGTTCGCCCATTAAAGCGGTACGCGAGCTGGGTTTAGAACGTCGCGAGACAGTTCGGTCCCTATCCGCTGCGCGCGTAGGAGACTTGAAAGGGGCTGTCCCTAGTACGAGAGGACCGGGACGGACGAACCTCTGGTGTGCCAGTTGTACCGCCAGGTGCACGGCTGGTTGGCTACGTTCGGAAGGGATAACCGCTGAAAGCATCTAAGCGGGAAGCTCGCCTTGAGATGAGGTCTCCCACCCTGTGAGGGGGTAAGGCTCCCGGTAGACGACCGGGTTGATAGGCCGGAGGTGGAAGCGCGGTAACGTGTGGAGCTGACCGGTACTAATAGGCCGAGGACTTGACCACAAAGCAGACTTTCTTTTGCTCGCGTCCACTATGCAGTTCTGAGACAGCAAACGGCTGTTTCGCAGGGTTACGGCGGTTATGGCGGGAAGGAAACACCCGGTTACATTCCGAACCCGGAAGTTAAGCTTCTCTGCGCCGATGGTACTGCACTCGGGAGGGTGTGGGAGAGTAGGTCACCGCCGGACAATCTTTATGGGAGGGCCCCGACGCCGAGCGTCGGGGCCCTTTCTGCGTTTCAGGCCAAGAACCGGCCTGCCCGGCTGCCTGGACGGTGGCCGGGCACCAGGGTTACGACGGCCGCAGGACGAAGACGCCCCAGCCGAGGTAGTCACGTCCGTACTCCAAATGGGATCGCCGCGCCCGCGTGAGGAAATCGCGCATCGCCGGCACATCCGGATCACCGGGGTTCTCACGCAGCCAGTCGCTGATCGTCCACCATTTGGCTCGCGACATACCGGTCCCAGGTGTCGGGGGCGGCCAGCACCATTTCGAGCAGTTCGAAGCCGGCCGCCTCGGCACGGTCGGCCGTACCGATCAACGAGGTGAACGAGTCTTGGTCGACCTGTAGTGCGGCGCATGCCTCGGGCGGTGGCGGTGACGTCCAATAGCACTCGCCGACCAGCACGATGCCGTTCGGGCGCAACCAGCGGCGCATGAGAGACAACGTGCCCGCGAGGCCGCCGCCGATCCAGGTCGCGCCGATGCAGGTGACGACGTCGTACGACGCAGGAGTGTCCTCCTAGGCCCCGGCGTCCGCTTCCACGAACTTGACACGATCGGCCACCCCCAGCTCGTTCGCGCGGATTCGGGCGGCGTTCAGAAATACCTTGCTGATGTCGACGCCGACGCCCTGGACGCCGTAGTCGGCCGCCCAGCGGGAAAGGAGCTCTCCTTTGCCGCACGCCAGATCCAGGATGCGGGTGCCGGGGGCGAAGTCGCAGATCTCGCCGAGCAGGTTGAGCTTGTCGTCCGTCAGCGGGTTCAGAATGCGGTGGCCGGACTCGGCGATTTCGTGGAAGCGTAGTGACATGCCGAGCAGTCTCACTTACCGAGTGTTTGCGGTCGAATCAATATCGCGGGTGCGACGGGCTCGTGGACGTTCCGTGACTTGCTAGGCTGGTACGACCGGGCCACCCCCACGGGTGGCCTTCGTCGCGTAAGGCCCGAGGGCGGGCGGCGACCAGCCACGGTGGACCGTCGTTGAGAGTCCGCTGGGTGAGCCAACGAAATGGACCAGAAGTGAACAGAGATAACGGATCGGACGGCGGACAGCGCGGGCGCGGCGACTACGGCGACAGGCGCTCTGGCGGAGAGGGCAGGAGCGGGGGCTACAGCTCTCGCGGGCGAGACTCCGGCGGCGACCGTCCGTTCCGTTCCGACGACAGGTCGCGCTCCGACAACCGCGGTGACCGCGGGCCGCGGCGCGACGACGATCGAGACAGCCGAGGCGGGCGCCGCGAGGGCGGCGAGCGCCGGCCGTTCCGCGACCGGGACGAGTCGGGCCCGCGCCGCGAGGGCGGGTACCGCGGCCCCAGGCGCGAAGGAGACGATCGCGGACCTCGGGGCGATGAGCGCCGTACCTATCGGGACAGGGACGACCGCGGGCCGCGTCGCGAGGGTGGCTACGGCGACCGGCGTGAGGGCGGGTTCGGCGGAGGCCGTCGTGAGGGCGGGTTCCGTGATGATCGGGGTCCGCGTCGTGAGGGCGGGTTCCGTGACGATCGCGGGCCTCGTCGTGAGGGCGGGTTCCGTGATGATCGGGGTCCGCGTCGTGAGGGTGGCTTCCGTGATGATCGGGGTCCGCGTCGTGAGGGTGGGTTCCGTGATGATCGGGGTCCGCGTCGTGAGGGTGGCTTCCGTGATGATCGGGGTCCGCGTCGTGAGGGCGGGTTCCGTGATGATCGCGGGCCGCGTCGTGAGGGCGGATTCCGTGATGACCGTGGCCCCAGGCGGGAAGGCGGTTACGGCGGGCGTCGTGAGGGCGGGTCCGAGGACCGGGGTCCGCGTCGTGAGGGCGATGACCGCCGTACCTATCGGGACCGCGACGACTGGCAGCCGCGCCGCGAGGGCGGTTATGGACAGCGCCGTGAGGGCGGGTTCCGTGACGACCGTGGCCCGCGCCGTGAGGGTGGGTTCCGTGACGACCGCGGCCCGCGTCGTGAGGGTGGGTTCCGTGATGATCGGGGCCCGCGTAGCGAGGGCGGGTTCCGCGACGATCGCGGGCCTCGTCGCGAAGGTGGCTTCCGTGATGATCGGGGTCCGCGTCGTGAGGGCGGGTTCCGTGATGATCGGGGCCCCCGTCGTGAGGGCGGATTTCGTGACGATCGCGGGCCGCGCCGTGAGGGTGGCTTCCGTGACGATCGGGGTCCCCGTCGTGAGGGCGGGTTCGGCGAGCGGCGCGAGGGCGGCGACCGCGGCCCGCGTCGTGGTGGCTACGGCGAGCGGCGCGAGGGTGGTTACGGTGGTGGCCGCCGTGAGGGCGGGTTCCGCGACGATCGCGGGCCGCGTCGTGACGGTGGTTCCGGTGACCGCGGCGGCTACGGTGACAGGCGTGAGGGTGGCTTCCGCGAGAGGGGCGAGCGCGACTCCCGGCCGTTCTCTCGTGAAGGCCGCGAGGAGCGTCCCGGAGCGGGCAGCCGCGCGAGGTACGGCCGGAGCGATCGCGAGGACGCAGCCGAGGCCCCGCAGCGCGAGAGGCTGCCCGAGGTGGCGCCCGACATCACCGTGGACGAGCTCGACAAGGAGGTCATCGAGGAGCTGCGTTCGCTTCCCGGCGACCTCGCCGACCTGGTCGGCCGGCACCTGGTGGCCGCCGAGCGGGCGCTGGAGGAGGACGACCCCGATCGGGCGCACGAGCACACGAAGGTGGCGCGCAGGTTCGCGGCCCGCATCGGTGTCGTACGCGAGGCCGCGGGGATCGTCGCGTACCGCGCTGGTCATTTCTCCGAGGCGCTGAGCGATCTGCGGGCGGCCAGGCGGATGACCGGTTCGGACGCGTACCTGCCGGTCATGGCCGACTGCGAGCGCGGCATGGGCCGTCCGGAGCGGGCCATCGACCTCGTACGTTCGCCGGAAGCGGAGCGTCTCGACCGGGCCGGCCGCATCGAGCTGACCATCGTCGAGTCCGGCGCCCGCCGTGACCTGGGCCAGCACGACGCCGCAGTGATCACCCTGCAGCGCCTGCCAGAGCTGCGCGACCCGCAGCCCAAGCCGTGGTCGGCGCGGCTGGCGTTCGCGTACGCCGACGCGCTGGCCGACGCCGGGCACCAGGACGCGGCCACCGACTGGTTCGGCCGGGCGATGGCCTTCGACGAGGACGGGGAGACGGACGCGGCCGAACGGTACGCGGAGCTGACCGGAGCCGTCATCGAGGACGTCGAGGAGGACTTCGACGAGGAGGACGGCTTCGACGACGCCGGTGTGGCCGAGGCCGGGGACGTGGCCACGGTGGATGAGGAGGCGGATGACGCCGCCGCTCTCGCCGAGGCCGGGGACCTGCTGGATGGCGAGATCGCGTCCGAGGACGTGGAGGAAGCGTCCGACGAGGTCGAACCGGGTGAAGGCGCACGTGCCTCGGCGGCCGGAGCTGCGGAGGGTGACTCCGTTGAGGGTGCGGGTGATGACGGTCCGGTTGTCATTGCCTCGCCGGAGGAGCCTGCTGAGGCCGAGGAGGCAAAGGCGGCCGCTGAGGCCCACGAGCCTGTTGCGGCCGATGAGGCTGAGCGGACCGCTGAGGCTGAGCAGACCGCTGAGGCTCAGGAGCCTGCTGAGGCGGTAGCGGCCGCTGAGGCCGACGAGCCTGCTGAGGCAGTGGAGAGCGCGGAGGCCGGGGAGCGGACCGCTGGGGTTCCGGGGATCACGCCGGCGTTCATCGAGCCGAACTTCGGCGATGTGCTCGATGAGGGTGCCGAAGCGCCTGCCGACAAGCCGAAGAGCGAGGACTGACGTTCCGTTCGTCTCGTGCCCGCCGTAACGGGCCTTGCCTCGCCTCCGGGTGAGGGAAGGGCCGTGCGGCGGGGGAGATGACGTCGTCCTTACGTACGTCGAACACCGCGCGGTACGTCTGTGACAGGCGTACCGCGCGCCCGTTGTGGGCCATGACCTGGGTGCGTACCGCCGCCAGAACTCACCCGCATGGCGTGCCCACACCGCATTGGCGCGCCCACGCCACACTGCATCCCCACGCAAGCAGGCACATCCCGTCACCGTGGGCGCATGTCACGTGCGGCAGGTGCATGCCGGGCACCGCGGGCGCATGCCGGGCACTGCGGGCGCATGCCGTCACCGTGCGAGGAGATGCGCCAGACCGTGCAGAGGGTCTACGCGAGTCCTACCTCAAGATCCCTGCCCCACCTCATGCTTGACCAGCGGCAGGAAGCGTGCAGCACCTGGCCGGGGAGGATCATGGCGAGACGCGGTCCAGCCAGTGCAGGATCCCGGCGACGTTCGACGGAGCCCCGCTCAGCAGCTCGAACTGCTCGGCCGTAGCCTCGTCGGCGGTCATCGCGCTGTAGCGCTCCTTGGTGCGTTCCCTCACCATGGCGACGGCATGATCCAGATCCATTCCCTCGGACCGGGCCTGCCGGGTGAGATCAACCCAGACCCGAAGCTCCTCCGCCGACCGCTCCAGCGTCTCCCGAACGGCCTGAACCGGCCCATAGTGGCTGAACAGCAACCGTTGCGGCCCGAGCGCCTCGAACAGCGCGATCGAGTCGAGCGCCGTCTTCAGGTCGAAGTCCGGCGGCGGGGTGGCAGGGCGCAGATCGCCTGTCTCGGGCAGGTAGACGCCGGCCGCGTCACCGACGTACAGGTCGCCTGTGGCCGAGTCGACCAGCCCCACGTGGTGCTTCGCGTGACCGGGTGAGTAGTGGCTGTTCAGCGTGCGCCCGTTGCCCAGGTCGATGGCGCCGGTGTCGCCGAGGGCGACGATGCGTTCGGCCTCGGTGGGGGACAACTCGCCGAAGAGCGTGTCGAGCCGGTCGCCCCACACCATGCGCGCGCTGGCCATCAGCCGTGATGGCTCGGCGAGGTGACGGGCGCCCTTCTCGTGTACGACGACCTGCGCGGACGGGAAGAACCTGGCGATGTCGCCGACACCCCCGGCATGATCGAGATGGATGTGGGTCACGACGACCGTGGCGAGGTCGTCCGGGCCGACGCCGAGCGAGGCGATCGCGTCCCGCACCACGGGTGCCGAGGTGGAGGTGCCGGTCTCCACGAGGCAGGGCCGGTCACTGAGGATCAGATAGCCGGCCGTGATGCCCGAGAACCCGGCCATTTTGGTGTCGATCTCATAGACGTCGCCGCCGAGCGCGGTGATGTTGTCCACAGCCACTCCCAAGCCTCCAGCGGTTATCCCCAGAACGGCGTTCCAGCCGATCCGGCCTCCCCTCATCGTAGAGAGTGATCTCCACCAGAACACCGATGGGAGGACGACCGTGGACCGAAACGAAGTCTTGCTGGTGGGGAGACTGTCGGCGCCGGCCGAGGAGCACCCCCTGCCAAGCGGCGATACCCTGACGAAGTGGCGCATCATCGTTCGCCGTCGCCGCCACAGGCGTGGGGCGACGCTCAGTGACAGCGTCCCGTGCATCACGTTCAACCCGGACGTGGCCGCCGTCGTCCGCGCCCTCAAGCCCCGGGAGTACATCGAGGTGACGGGCTCGTTCCGTTGCCGCGTCTACGGCCCATCGACCGGAAAGACCTGGCGTTACGAGGTGGAGGTGAGTACCGCCAAGCCCTGCGAAGGCGAGCTCCCCGACCTTTCGGACCCTCCCCAGCTCCCCGAGTCCGCCCAACCGGCGACCGGCACCGACCCGGCACAGCTCGCCGCCCTGATACCACGGCAGGTGCCGTACCTGGCGCCCACCGGCTGATCGGGCCGGGTCACCGCCATGCGCACGGCTGGCATTGAGCCCGGGGCGCGGCTGGCTCTGTGCGCGGTGCGCAGGGCTGGCTCTGTGCGCGGTGCGCAGGGCTGGCGCTGAGGGGTGTTCGGCCGGGGGACTGAAGGGACGCCGGAGGGGCGGGGCCGGTGCGGAGGTGGTTGCGGTGGCGCTGGTGCGGCAGCGGTTGGTGGCATGTCATGGCGGGGGCATGTCATGGCGGTGGTGCGGGCGGTGGCGGTGTCTTGCTACGGAGCTGTGCGAGTACTGGGGCCCGTGGGCGGGATGGGCTTGGCGCCATGTGCCGGGGAAAGCGGTGTGGGCAAACGGAGAAGGTCGAGGGCTGCGAGGCCTACCTTGCTGGCGAGGAGAGGTGATGCGTTCGGACAGGGGTGACGAGGCGCCGGTGCGCTTGCGGCAGGCCTGCCTGCAGAGTGGTCAGCTCAGTCGGTGGCGAACATGCGCAGAACCAGCCCAGTTCTTGGCTTCGGGCCGAAGGAGGTGGATTTGCGGGGCACCCGTTCGCCGCCGGCGGCGATCGCCAGCACGTCGTCGACCACGAGAGGCTTGAGGATGACAGCCGTTCCGCCGGTACGGATGGCCAGGCGCACGGCGGCATCCGTGTCGTGGTGGACGATGCGTACGGTCTGGTCGTTGTCGCGCATGCCCCACACCACGGGCAGGACGAACTCGGCGAGCACGGAGGTGTTGAGGGAGTTCCAGCGGTCGGAATGATCCGGTGGCATGGCGCGGGCGAGTTGGAGCGGGTCCGGGGAGGTGAGCAGATGTGTGCCGTCCTCGCCGGCGAGCAGGAAGGCGGGCTCCGGTGCCCTCTCAAGCGCGGCCAGCCCGGCAGCCAGGTCCTTGTAGTCGTGCACCTGCCACGAGCCCTTGGCCTTGGCCACGGCCTCGTCCAGGGGCAGGCCCTGGATGACGCGGTGGATGGCCTTGAGGTCGGGTGGATAAGCGCGGGAGTCGACGAGCAGGGCGAGCCCGAAGTCCCACGGGCCCAGGGCTGCCTCGTCGTACGCCGGAGCTGCCGTGCCCGCACCGGCGTGCTCGCTCACGGCGGCTTCAGCGACGGCTGGTGGTGCTGCTGAACCGCTGGTAGCCGATGGTTCTCCAGAGTGCGCTGTTGAGGGGCCGGGGGTCGGTGGTTGTGCGGGGTGGCCGTCGCTGGCCGCGGCTGGTGCTGTTGAGGGGGCGGGGGTTGGTGATTCTTCGGGGTGGGCGTCGTTGGTGGAGGCTGGAGTGGGTGATGGCCGGGGGGCCGGTGATTGTTCGGAGAGGGCGCTGCTGCTGGCGGAGGCGGGGTGGTCGATGTCGCGGGCGGCACGTTCCTGGCGTTGGAGGACGCGGTAGGTGGCGTAGCGGTGATGGCCGTCGGCGATCAGGGCTTGGCGGTGGTGGAGGTCGGCGTTGATCGCGGCGATCTCCTCCGGGGCGGTGATCGCCCAGAGGCGGTGGGTCAGGCCGTCCTCGGTGCGCGCCGAGATGAGAGGGCGGCGGTTTGCGGCCACCTCGTCCACCAGCTGCGTGGCCGTGCCGTTGCCGCCGTCGTACAGGAGGAAGATGGGCTCGAGGTTGGCCTGGGTGGTGCTCATGAGAGCGAGGCGGTCGGCAATGGGGCCGGGGAAGACGTCCTCGTGGGGGAGGATGATGCGCTGGCCGGGATCGGCCAGGCCCACGTCGCCGATCAGGCCGCGTTGCAGGACGTCCGGGCCGCTCTGCTCGTAGACGTACAGCGCCGGTACGTCGTCCGGCACCAGGACTCCTGTGTCCAGCCACTCCGTGAGCGTGTCCCTGGCCACGGCGTACCGGGGTTGGAGCGGAGTCTCTCCGGTGGGGGACGTGGGGTCAGGGCGGAACTCGGGCGGTGCCGGTTGGGGGGATGTCGGGTGAGGGGGGCTCGTCTGAGAAGGGGGTCGAGGACTGGTCGGGGCGGGAGCATTCGGATGGGAGGAGGACTCCGGGGGCGTTCCTGGGGTGGCGGGCCCGGAGGAAGGGTGGTCGTCGTCGGTGGGTGCGCCGGGGGAGGAGTTGCTTCGGGAGGAGCAGGGAAGGATGAGGCGGACGACGTTGTTCGGGTGAGAGTCCAGCAGGACCTCTACGTCGGCGTCGGAGATCAGGTCGTACGGTGGGGAGGTCACCTTGGCGGGATCTTCGACAGCGAAACGCACGCCTCGGAAGGGCCGTAGCACCAGTCCAGCGGGTACCGGCAGTTCAGGAGTCCCCATACCGGGCATGCTCCCACAAATGCTTGCGCCTTCCAGAAGTCGCCCCATGGTTGCGGTCGTGTCCGTTCCCCGGCACGTCGGAGCCAGGTCGCCGTACAGCGATGAAGGAGTCCTCACGCATGGGTCAGGATGGGAATGTTCACGATGAGAGTGCGGGCGCTCCCCGGGGCGGGGTGTACGACTGGTACCAGCGTGGGGTGAAGTTGCTGCAGGAGGGCAGCCCCGCTGCGGCGGCGGCCTTGCTCGAACGGGCGGCGGCGGCCGAGCCTGAATCACGCAGCATCCTGGAGGCGCTGGCGCGGGCGCAGTTCAACTCCCGGCAGTACGCGGAGGCGGCGGCGAGTTTCCGGCAGATCGTGGATGCCAATCCGGCCGAGGATTATGCCTACTTCGGGTTGGGGCTGGCGTTGTGGCGGACCGGTGATGTGGAAGGGGCCCAGGAGCCGCTGGCCATCGCCGTTGCCATGCGACCGGACGAGCGGAACTATGTGTCGGCTCTGAAGAGCGTGCGTGCCACCCTGCGGGCTCGTCGGGAGATGTAGGCCGGAGCGGATGGCCGCACGACCCGGAGTGGGCGGGCTTCCGGGTCGTGGGCTTGAACGGGGGTAGGCAGGGGTTTCGGGTCGTGGGCCCACAGCCAGGGTGGTCAGGCGTGGTGGCGCTGGGCGTTGGCGGTGATGGCGGTCCGGAGGTAGGCCGCCAGGCCCGGGGTCGTGGCGTCGAGGGAGCTGGTGAAGCGGGGGTCCGAGACGTACATCTCGCCGAGGCCGCGGTGGATCTCGTACGTGCACTCGTAGCACCAGCGGGAGATGTGGGCCCGGTGTTCCTCCGCCAGGTCCATGGCCAGGTCGCCGTCGGCGGGGGCGCCGGAGCGGAGCGCGTCCGACAGGCGGGTGGTGATCTCGGCCCCCTCCGCGATGAAGCGCCTCCAGTCTTCCTTGGTATAGGAGGACGAGCGGCGCCTGGCGTCCTCCCATGCCTCCGTGCCGCCCCAGCGTTGCTCCGCCTCCGCCGCGTGCGCGTCGGGGTCGAAGCCGCCGAAGAGTTCGGCGCGGTCCTCGGCGGTGAGGTTGAGGTTCGCGGACATGGTCATCCCTTCTCCAGGTGGGTACGAGGGCGACGCTAAAGTCTCACGCAACGTGAGAGTCAACCGGGAAGAGGCGTTGTGCTGATCGACGGCTATGACACCCTGCTGCTCGACCTCGACGGCGTGGTCTATCTGGGCAACCACGCGGTGCCGGGGGCTCCGGCGGCGCTGGAGGAGGCCCAGCGGCGTGGTGTGCGGCTGGCGTACGTCACCAACAACGCCTCCCGCACGCCGGCGGCCATCTCGGGCCACCTGCGGGAGCTGGGGGTGCCGGCCTCGGCCGAGGACGTGGTGACCTCGGCGCAGGCCGCCGCGCGGTTGATCGCGGAGCGGGTGCCGCCCGGCGCGAAAGTGCTCGTGGTCGGCGGGTCCGGCCTGCGGCTGGCGGTACGGGACCGCGGGCTCCGCCCCGTCTCCACCGCCGCCGAATCGCCCGTCGCCGTGGTGCAGGGGATCGCGCCCGGGCTGTCGTACGGCCTGCTGTCTGAGGGGGCGCTGGCAGTGCGGCAGGGGGCGTTGTTCGTGGCGTCCAACGCGGACAGCACGATGCCGACCGGGCGGGGAGAGCTGCCGGGGAACGGGGCCATGGTGCGGGTGATCGCGCACGCCACCGGGGTCGAGCCGATCTACGCCGGCAAGCCCGATCCGCCGTTGCACCGGGAGTCGATGATCCGTACGGGGGCGCGGCGGCCGCTGGTCGTCGGTGATCGGCTCGACACCGACATCGAGGGGGCCTCCAACGCGGGGGTGGAGAGCCTGCTGGTGCTGACCGGGGTGGCGACGGCGGCCGACCTGCTGACGGCGGAGCCCCGGCACCGGCCCACGTACGTGGGGGAGGATCTGGGGGCGTTGCTCCTGCCCTACCCCGAGGTGCGCGATGGTGCCTGCGGGGGGTGGCGGGCCGAGTGGCGGGACGGGGTGCTGCGTCTCGAGGGGGAGGGCAGCCGGATCGATGGGCTGAGGGCCGCGAGCGATGCCGCCTGGGCGGCGGCCGGTGAGGGCAGAATCGAGGAGGACGCGGTCAAGCCGGTGCTCGACCGCGTGGGGTGAAAGTGTTTCGATCGCGCGGGGTGAAGGGTGTCTCGATCGCGTGCGAGCGAACGTGACCTCGACCGCGTGCGGGGGAACGGCAACTCGACCGCGTGCGGGAGAACGGCAACTCGACCGCGTGCGGGGGAACGGCAACTCGACCGCGTGCGGGTGAAGGGTGAACTCGACCGCGTGCGGGTGAAGGTGAGCGGGCGGCCGACCCCTGGGGTGAGTGGGGTGCGGGTGATGTGGTGGCCGGTCAGGTGATGCGGTGGCTGGTCTGGCGGGTGAACTGCCAGGCGCCGACCGCCAGGAGCAGCGCCGAGGCCACCCCCAGCGCCCCCAGCGACACCGGCACCCCACCACCCCACCCCCGCAGCACCAGCAGGCGCATCGCCTCGATCGCGTACGTGAGCGGATTCACCCGCGCCACCACCTCCATCCACCCGGGCATGGCCGTGAGCGGCACGAAGGCGTTGCTCATGAACAGCAGCGGCAGCGAGGCGAACCCGGTGATGGCGAAGAACGTCCCGTGCGAGGGCACCGCGCAGGCCAGCGCCATCGCCGCCGCCGTGAGCGCCAGCGTGAGCAGCGCCGTGGCCGCCAGGATCGCCAGCACGCCGGCGGCCCCCGAGGCGGGGCGCACGCCCAGGGCGAGCGCCACGAGCAGGATCACCAGCACCTGGACCGCGTTCATGCCCACCTGGAATACGAACCGCGACACGATCAGCGAGCTGCGCCTGATCGGCATGCTGAGCAGCTTGTCCAGGTATCCGGTCTCCTTGTCGAACAGCAGGGGCATGGCCGCCGTCACCCCGTTGCCCACCACGGTGAACGCGATGACGCCCGGCACCGCGAAGGCGATGTAGTCGGCCGTCCCCACCACCCGCGCGTCCACCGCGCCGCCCAGGCCGCCGGCGAAGAACACCAGCCACACGGCCGGCTGCAGGACGCTGAACAGCAGGTTCAGGCGTTCCCGTAGCGTCATGAGCAGCCAGCGCCGCGACAGCGCCAGCACCTCCTGTGACCACATCAGCTCGGCTCCTCCCGCAGTGCGTGCCCGGTGTGACGGAGGAAGACCTCGTCGAGGGACGCGGCCCCCAGCGCGGCCTTCAGCTCGGCGGGCGTCCCCGTGACCACCTGGCGGCCGTGGTCGATGATCGTGAGCCGGTCGCAGAGGCGGTCGGCCTCGTCGAGGTAGTTGGTGGCCAGGAGCACGGTCATGCCGGCGTCGCAGAGGGCGCGGATGTGCTCCCACATGTGGTGGCGCGACTGCACGTCCAAACCGAGGGTGGGCTCGTCGAGGATCAGCAGCTCCGGCCGGTGCAGCAGGCCGCAGGCCAGGTCGAGGCGTTTCTGCATGCCGCCCGAGTACTCCTGGACGAGCCGGTCGGCGTGCCGGGTCAGGCCCACGAGGTCGAGGACCTCGGCGACCCTGTCCTTCAGCCGCCGCCTGGGCACGTGGTAGAGGGCCGCCTCGATCTCGGCCTTCTCCCTGCCGGTCAGCAGGTAGTGCCCCATCGGGGAGACCTGCTGCATCACGTAGCCGATGCGGCCGCGTACCTCTGACGCGGCCCGCACCACGTCGAACCCGCACACCCGCGCGGCGCCCCCGCTGGGCGGCAGCAGCGTGGCGAGCATCCTGATCGTGGTCGTCTTGCCCGCGCCGTTCGGCCCGAGGAGGCCGAAGATCTCCCCGGGCGGGATCTCCAGGGTGAGGCCGTCCACGGCGAGGGTCCGCTCGCCGAAGGTGCGGCTCAGGTGCTCGGTGTCGATGATCCAGCCCATGTTGCTTCATCCGTCGCGTAATAGTTAATGAAGTCATTAAATATTTGGGCGACGAGGGCCGTCAAGGCCACCGGCCGGGCGTTCAGATGAGTCTGCGCAGCCGCAGCAGGTCGCCGAAGCTCGCGTCGATCTTCACCCGCCCCCCGAGCAGCGCCCGCGCCAGATCCAGCTCGCCGTCGACCAGCGCGACCAGGTCGTCGCTCACGATCGTGAGCTTCACGTCGGCGGGCTTGCCGTCCGCCGGCGGCTCCTCCGTGAACGGGTCCAGCCCCCCGTGGTGCAGCCGGCCGTAGAAGGTCACGTCGAGGTCGGACACCCGGCAGCTGACCGTGCGCTCGACCACGTGTTTGGCACGGTCCTCCTCGTCGATCTCGTCGAACTGCGCGACGAGCTTGGCCAGTGCCGCCCGGCACTCCTCGACGCTTGCCATGATGCGTATCCTTTCTTCCTTTTGCGGACGGTAGCGTTCCACATCAGTAGCACCCCCGTATGGGCTTCAACGCGTGACACGCCTGCCAAGGTCCCGGACGCTCGCGGGAGGCGTTACGGTCGAGTCATGAGTGAGGTGCCGGAGGAGACCGGTGACGGGCGGGTCGACGCCATCGTGGCCCGCCTCGGCCGGCTGGGCGAGCTGCCGGTGAGCGAGCACGTCGCGGTCTTCGACGAGGCGTTCTCCGAGCTGGAGAGCACGCTGGCCGCCGTGGAGGAGACGACTCGCGAGGAGTCTGCGGACGCGGGGCGCCGGTGAGCCGCAGGATCCGGCTCGACAGCGAGCTCGTCCGCCGCGGCATGGCCCGATCGCGCGAGCAGGCCGCGCAGCTCATCGAGGACGGGCGGGTCAGCGTCGGCGGGCAGCGGGCGCGCAAGCCCGCCACCCAGGTCGACACCGCCTCCGCCATCGTCGTGGCCGCCTCCGAGGACGGGCCCGACTACGTTTCGCGCGGAGCGCACAAGCTGCTCGGCGCGCTCGACACCTTCGAGGCGCTGGAGGTGGCGGGGCGCCGCTGCCTCGACGCGGGCGCGTCCACGGGCGGGTTCACCGACGTGCTGCTGCGCCGCGGGGCCGGCCACGTGCTCGCCGTGGACGTCGGCTACGGGCAGCTCGCCTGGTCGCTGCGCAACGACGAGCGGGTGACGGTCATGGAGCGCGTCAACGTGCGCGACCTCACCCCCGAGATGGTCGGCGAGCCGCCCACGCTGATCGTCGGCGACCTGTCGTTCATCTCGCTGCGGCTCGTGCTGCCCGCGCTGGCCGCGGTCGCCGCGCCCCAGGCGGACTTCGTGATGCTGGTCAAACCGCAGTTCGAGGTGGGCAAGGACCTCGTCGGGGCGGGCGGCGTCGTACGGGATCCCGAGTTGCGCGCCCGCTCCGTGCGCGACGCCGCCGCCAAGGCGCTGGAGCTGGGGCTGAGCGTGCGCGGAGTGACCGCCAGCCCGCTGCCGGGGCCGTCGGGAAATGTGGAGTATCTGATCTGGCTGGGCAAGGGGGACGGCGCGCCGCAGCTCGCCGACCTCGACGCCGAGATCCAGCGTGCCGTCGCGGAAGGGCCGCAATGAATCGGACCGTGCTGGTCGCCGTGCACACCGGGCGCGGCGCCGCCGTCGACAGCGCCCGGCTGGTCATCAACCGGCTGGTCGACGCCGGCATCACCGTCAGGGTGCTGGACACGGAGTGCGCGGAGATCGGCTGCGACAAGGCCGACGCGGTGCCGGCCGACCCCGGCGCCGCCAAGGACGCCGAGGTCATGATCGTGCTCGGCGGCGACGGGTCGCTGCTGCGCGCCGCCGAGCTGGCCAGGCCCGCGGGCACGCCGCTGCTGGGCGTCAACCTGGGGCACGTCGGCTTCCTGGCCGAGGCCGAGGTCGCCGACCTGGCGGCGGCGGTCGACAGCGTCGTGGCCGGCCGCTACGACGTCGAGGAACGCATGACGGTCGATGTTCTCGCCCGGCAGAACGGCCGCGTCCTGGCCGACACCTGGGCGCTGAACGAGGCCACCGTCGAGAAGCAGGAGCGCATGCTGGAGGTGGTCGCCGAGATCGACGGGCGGCCGCTGTCCAGGTGGGGGTGCGACGGCGTGATCTGCGCCACTCCGACCGGTTCCACCGCGTACGCGTTCTCCGCCGGCGGCCCCGTCGTCTGGCCCGAGGTCGAGGCGCTGCTCATGGTGCCCATCAGCGCGCACGCGCTGTTCGCCAAGCCGCTGGTCGTCTCGCCCCGCTCCACGCTGGCCGTCGAGATCCTGCCGGACACGCCCGGCGGGGTTCTGTGGTGTGATGGGAGACGCAGATTCGAACTCCCGTCCGGGACCCGGGTGGAGGTTCGCAGGGGCGCCGAGCCCGTACGCCTGGCGCGCCTGCACGGAGTGGAGAGCACCGGAGCGCCCTTCACCGACCGGCTGGTGGCCAAGTTCGAGCTTCCCGTCCAGGGGTGGCGCGGAAGGGCGCGACCCTGAGTGAATGGAGGGGAGAGCGCGTAGGATCACGTGGGCAATGACCGGCCGTTTCCAGGGGCCACCTGGGGGCGGGCAGCGGCGTCAGACACGGCAGTGAACGGGAGTGGGCAGTGCGACCGAGGGTCGAGGAGGTCCGCATCCAGGGGCTCGGCGTCATCGACGAGGCCGTGCTCGAGCTTTCGCCTGGCTTCAACGTGGTCACCGGCGAGACGGGTGCGGGCAAGACGATGGTCGTGACCGGGCTCGGGCTGCTGTTCGGCGGCCGGGCCGACCCCTCGCGCGTGCGGCCGGGGGCCGAGCGGGCGAGCGTGGAGGGCACGCTGGTCATCGAGCCGGGCGGCCGCGTCGCCCAGCAGGTCGAGGACATCGGCGGCGAGGCCGAGGACGGCGAGCTGATCATCTCGCGGACGGTCTCCGCCGAGGGCAGGTCCAGGGCGTGGCTGGGCGGGCGCACGGTGCCCGTGGGCACGCTGACCTACCTCGCCGACGACCTGGTGGCCGTCCACGGGCAGATGGACCAGCAGCGGCTGCTGCAGCCGGCCAGGCAGCGGGCCGCACTCGACAGGTACGCCGGCAACGACCTGGTCAAGCCGCTGCGGGCGTACTCCCAGGCGTACAAGCGGCACAAGCAGGTGGCCGCGCAGCTCGAAGAGCTGACCACCAGGGCCAGGGAGCGGGCGCAGGAGGCCGACCTGCTGCGGTTCGGGCTGGAGGAGGTCGAGAAGGTCGACCCCAAGCCGGGCGAGGACGACGAGCTGCGCGGCGAGGAGGAGCGGCTCTCGCACGCCGACGCGCTGCGCAGCGCCGCGACGACCGCGCACACGGCGCTGCTCGGCGACCCGATGGAGGCCGCGGGCGGCCCGCACGACGTGATCTCGCTGCTGGGCGAGGCGCGGGCTGCAGTCGAGGCGGTGCGCGACTTCGACACCCAGCTCGCCGGGGTGGCCGACCGGCTGGCCGAGGCCGGATACCTGATCTCCGACGTGGCCACCGACCTGGCGGCGTACGCGGAGTCGATCGAGGCCGACCCGGCGCGGCTGGCCGCAGTGCAGGAGCGCCGGTCGGTGCTGTCCAGCCTGATCAGGAAGTACGCCGAGAACAGCGCGGGCGTGCTGGCCTGGGCGCAGCAGGCCGCCGCCCGGCTGGCCGAGCTGGAGGGCGACGACGAGCGCATCGACGAGCTGACCCGCGAGTACGACGAGCTGACCGCACGCCTCACCGAGCTGGCCGACCGGCTCACGAGCGTGCGCCAGGCCGCCGCCGAGCGGTTCGGCGAGGCCGTGACCGAGGAGCTGACGGCGCTGGCCATGCCCCACGCCAGGGTCGTGGTGCAGCTCACCCAGGCGGCGGAGTTCGGCCCCGAGGGGCGCGACGAGGTGGAGCTGCGCATGGCCGCGCATCCCGCCGCGCCGCCGCTGCCGCTCAACAAGGGCGCCTCCGGCGGTGAGCTGAGCCGCGTGATGCTCGCGATCGAGGTCGTCTTCGCCGGCGCAGACCCCGTGCCGACGTTCGTGTTCGACGAGGTCGACGCGGGGGTCGGCGGGAAGGCGGCGGTCGAGATCGGGCGCAGGCTGGCCAGGCTGGCCCGCACCGCGCAGGTGATTGTCGTCACACATCTGCCGCAGGTGGCGGCGTTCGCCGACCAGCATCTCGTGGTCGAGAAGGCGAGCGACGGCAGCGTCGTGCGCAGTGGTGTCGTCACGCTCAACCACGAGGGTCGCGTACGCGAACTCTCCCGCATGCTGGCCGGTCTGGAGGACTCCGAGCTGGGCCGGGCGCACGCGGAGGAGCTGCTGGGCCTGGCGGCAGCCGACAGGTGATCCTGGGTGACATAGCGGACACGCCGCGCCATGCGTGGCCTCCGCGCTGTTTCGCTCTGGCAGGATGGTCTTGATGAAGGTTCCGGGAAGCAGAATGCCGGGCCTCCGCGGTAGGAAGGTCGAGGGCCTTCCCGGTGTGACGGCAGTGGCGAGGATCGACCGGCGTACCAAGAGGCTCACCAAACGCCTCCAGCCCGGGGAAATCGCCATAATCGACCATGTCGACGTTGACCGGGTCAGCGCGGAGGCGCTCGTCGCGTGCGGCGCCGCGGCCGTGGTCAACGTGGCCAGCGGCATCAGCGGCCGTTACCCCAACCTGGGGCCGCAGATCCTGCTCGACAACGGTGTGCCGTTCGTCGACAACGCCAACCAGGAGCTGTTCGAGCGGATCAAGGACGGCGACGTCGTCCGCGTCTGCGAGGGCGTCGTCTACCTCGACGACGACGTGGTCGGCAAGGGCGAGCAGCAGAGCCTGGAGACCGTCGAGTCCGCGATGGCGGAGGCGCGCGCCGGGCTGGCCGTGCAGATCGAGGCTTTCGCCGTCAACACGATGGAGTACGTTCGCGGTGAGGGCAAGCTTCTCATCGACGGAGTCGGCGTGCCTGAGATCCGCACCCCCATGGAGGGCAGACATGTCCTCATCGTGGTGCGCGGATATCACTACAAGGAAGACATCGCCACGCTGCGCCCGTACATCCGCGAGTACCGCCCCGTCCTCGTCGGCGTCGACGGCGGCGCCGACGCGCTGCTGGAGGCCGGCTACCTGCCCGACGTGATCGTCGGCGACTTCGACTCGGTCTCCACCAAGGCCCTGACCTGCGGCGCCGAGCTCGTCGTGCACGCCTACCGCGACGGCAGGGCTCCCGGCCTGGAGCGCGTGCACCAGCTCGGCCGCGAAGCGGTGATCTTCCCCGCCACCGGCACCAGCGAGGACATCGCGATGCTGCTGGCCGACGACAAGGGCGCCGAGCTCATCGTCGCGGTCGGCACGCACGGCACGCTGGAGGAGTTCCTCGACAAGGGCCGCTCCGGCATGGCCAGCACCTTCCTCACCCGGCTGATCATCGGCAGCAAGCTCATCGACGCCAAGGGCGTCAGCAGGCTCTACCGCAGCCGCATCACCACCTCCCAACTGCTCCTGCTCGTGATCACCGCGCTGATCACCATGGGGGTCGCGCTCGGCCTCTCACCCCTCGGCCGCACCTGGCTGAACGGCCTGCAAGACCTCTGGAACGCATTCATCTTCTGGCTGGTCGGACTCTTCTCGTGATCGATTTTCGCTACCACCTCGTCTCCATCGTCGCCATCTTCCTGGCCCTCGCGGTGGGGATCGTGCTGGGCACCACCCTGCTGCAGGGGCCGGCGGTCAAGTCCATCGAGGAGGTGACGGCGGGGCTCACCGCGTCCAACGACGAGCTGCGCGCGCAGATCGACACCCTGCGCGGGCGCGAGGCCGCCAACGACCAGTTCATCATCTCGTCCACGGCCGACCTGGTGGCCGGCGACCTGACGGGCCAGCGGGTGCTGCTGGTCGAGTCGCCGGGCTCCAGCAACGCCGTGCGCGAGGCCTCCGAGCAGGTGCTCGACCAGGCGGGCGCGGAGGTCTCCGGCCGGGTCGCGCTGAGCGAGAAGTTCTTCGACCCCAAGACCAAGGGCGTGCTCGACGGCCTGGTGAACCAGCTCAAGCCGGTCAACATGGTCTTCCCCGCCACCGCGACGAGCTGGGACAGGGCCGCCGCGCTGCTCGCCGCCACTCTGGTCACGACCGACCAGGCCCAGGGCGGCACGCCGAACCCCGCCACCGCCGACGTCCTGAGCACGTTCGAGGCGGGCGGGCTGCTCACCGCCGAGGGCGATCCGGTCAAGCGGGCCACGCTCGTGGTGATGTTCGCGCCGGAGCGGGCGTACGAGGGGGAGAACGCCGAGACGCAGGCGGGCGCGATCGTCTCCGTCGCCGACGGGCTCGACGTCGGCAGCCAGGGCGCGGTGCTGGCCGGGATGGCCGACCCCGCCGCCTCGCCCGGCGACGCGATCAGCGCCGTACGCGACGAGGGCGAGGTCTCCAAGCGCGTGTCCACGGTGGATACCGCCGACATGCCGGTGGGGCGCGTCGCGATCGTCTACTCTCTCCGGGAGCAGACGTCCGGGCGTGCCGGCCAGTACGGCGTGGGCAAGGGAGCCTCGGCCCCCGTGCCCGCGGTGACGTCCGCGACCCCGTCCCCCACGACCACGTCAGGGAGCTGACATGCCTGCCAGCCGGGCCCGTGGCCTGCTGTACGCCCTCGCCGGCGCCGCGATCGGCGCCGTGGCCGCCCGCGCCGCCTACACGGCGTTCACCCGCGACCGGCCCGCCGACCTGAGCGGCCGCTGGACCAGGAAGAACCACCGCGGCGAGCCCATCACCCTGCTCGAAGGCCCCGCGTTCGCGGCCGGCGCCGCCGCCTCCGCCGCGCTCACGCCCGGCCTGACCCCGCGGGTGCGGGCCGCCGCGCTGCTCGCGGGCGTCGGCAGCGGCGCGGTCGGCGCCTACGACGACCTGTACGGCACCACCTCGTCCAAGGGCTTCAAGGGCCACCTCAGCGCGCTGGCCCGCGGCGAGGTCACCAGCGGCGCCGTCAAGATCCTCGGCATCGGCGCCAGCGGTCTGGCCGCCGCCGCGCTCGTCTCCAAGGGCCCCGCCGACACCCTGGTCAACGGCGCGACCATCGCCGCCACCGCGAACCTCGCCAACCTCTTCGACCTGCGCCCCGGCCGGGCCATCAAGGTCGGCCTGCTGACCGGCGGGCCGCTGCTGGCCGCCGCGCTGTTCCGCCACTCGCCCGCCACGGCCGCGCTGGCCGCCGCCCCGCTGGGCGCCGCCGCCGCGCTGCTGCCCGAGGACCTCGGCGAGCGCGCGATGCTCGGCGACGCCGGCGCCAACGCCCTGGGCGCCCTGCTCGGCCTGGCCGCCGTCACCGAGCTGGGCAGGCCGGGCCGGTACGCGCTGCTGGGCACCGTCGTGGCGCTGACGGCGGCGGCGGAGAAGGTCAGCTTCACCAAGGTCATCGCGGGCAACCGGGTGCTCAACGGCATCGACATGCTCGGCCGCCGCCCGGTCGATCCCGCCTGAGCCGTTTGCGCCGGCCCGTGTGGTCCGCGTTGCTCGTTTGCCGGCCCGGCCTGCCAGGATGTCTGCGTAGCGTGGATGGCTGAGGGAGGCCGGGTGGGTGTGGTGACGGCGCGGGGCGTCGCGGGCGGCGCGATGCTCATCGGGGCGATCACCGTGCTGGCGCGCGTCATCGGGTTCGCCAAGCAGTACGCGTTCGCCACCACCGTCGGCACCAACTGCCTGTCCACGGCCTACATGACGGCCAACCAGCTCCCCAACATCATCTTCGAGGTCGTGGCCGGCGGCGCCCTGGCGGGCCTGGTCGTGCCGCTGCTGGCCGGCGCCGCCGACCGGGGCTCGCGGGAGCGGGCGGGGTGGATCGGCTCGGCGCTGCTCACCTGGGTGCTGGTCGTGCTCGTCCCGGTGGGCGTGCTGCTGGCGGTGTTCGCCGGGCCGATCGTCGGGCTGTTCTTCGGCGGTGCCATCGACGGCTGTGACGTCGGCGACGTGAGCGCCGTCGCCACGCGCATGCTGGTCGTCTTCGCGCCCCAGATCCCCCTGTACGGCGTCGCCGTGGTGCTCTACGGCGTGCTGCAGTCGCACAAGCGGTTCACCGGGCCGGCGGTCGCGCCCCTGGTGTCCAGCATCGTGGTCATCGTCGCGTACCTGCTGTTCGTGCCGCTCAGCGGCGGCGAGAGCGACCCGGGGGCGGTGCCGGAGCCCGCGGAGCTGGCGCTGTCGGTGGGCACCAGCCTGGGCGTGCTGTCGCTGGTGCTGGCCGTGCTCGGGCCTGTGGCCCGGCTGGGGCTGCGGTGGCGGCCCACGTTACGGTTCCCCGGCGGGGTGGCCGGGCAGGTGCGCAGGCTCGCGCTGGCGGGCATCGCGGCGCTCCTCGCCCAGCAGGCGGCCATGATCGTGGTGCTCGTGCTGTCGAACCACGCGATCGGCAACGGAGCCATCGCCGTCTACAACTACGCGTGGGCGATCTACCTGGTGCCGTACGCGGTGCTGGCCGTGCCCATCGCCACCAGCGCCTTCCCCCGGCTGTCCGCCCAGGCGGGCGAGCCGGAGGCGTTCGCGGCGCTGGCGGCGCGCACGACCCGGGCCGTGGTGCTGGTGTCAGGGCTGGCCGCCGGCGTGCTGGCCGCCGCGTCGGGGCCCGGTGCGGTGGTGTTCCTGGCGGACAAGAGCGAGGTGCCGCCGGGGGAGCTGGCGGCGGCGATCGCGCTGTTCACGCCCGGGCTGATCGGTTACGGGCTGATCGCGCATCTCAGCCGGGTGCTGTACGCGGCCGGCCGCGGGCGCGCGGTCGCCGCCGGGACCGTGGCCGGCTGGGGGGTGGTGATGGTCGCCCAGACCGTCTTCGTGCTGGTGCTGCCCGACAGGTGGGAGATCGGCGGGATGGCGCTCGGGATGAGCGTGGGCATGACCGTGGGCGGCGGGATGCTGCTGTGGTCGGTCGTGCGGGCCCGCGGGCGCGCGGCCGCGGCCGGGCTCGTCAGGGCCGGGGCGGCGGCGGTCGCCGGAGGGCTGCTGGGGTATCTGGCGGGGGCCGGGGCGGTGGCGTTGCTCGGTGCGAGCGGTATCTGGGCGAACGTGGGGGCCGCGGTGGCGGGCGCCGTCGTGGCGCTGGTCGTGGGCGGGGCCGTCGTGGCCGTGGTGGACCGGGGCGACGCGGAGGCGGTGGCCCGGCTGCTGCGGCGGAACGGCCCCGGCGCCGGTGCTTGACAGGACGAGGAGGGGACAGGGCGTGCGGGTGGCTTTCGTGCTGGGCACCACGTCGGGCGGGACCGGGCGGCATGTGCTGATGCTCGTGGAGGGGCTCGTACGACGGGGGCACCAGGTGCTCGTGATCGGGCCGGGGAGCGTCGAGGAGCAGTTCTCGTTCGGCGCGGCGGGGGCCAGGTTCGCGGAGGTGCCCATCTCCGACCGGCCGCATCCCGTGAACGACCTGCGGGCGGTGCTGGCGGTCCGGCGGCTGACCCGGGGCGCCGACGTGGTGCACGCCCACGGGCTGCGGGCCGGGGCGCTGGCGGCGCTGGGGCGGCGGGGGCCGGTGGTGACCCTGCACAACGCGCTGACCGCGGGCGGGTTCGTGGGGCTCGTGTACGGCGTGCTGGAGCGGATCGTGGCACGGCGGGCCGGGCACGTGCTGGCCGTCTCGCCGGACCTGGCTGCCCGGATGCGAGGGCTGGGGGCTCGTGACGTGCGGGCGGCCGTGGTGGCGGCGCCCGTGCCGCGGCCGGCGAAGCGGACGCCTCAGGAGGTCAGGGACGAGCTGGAGGCGGGGGATCGGCCGATCCTGCTCACCGTCGCCAGGCTGGCCCAGCAGAAGGGGCTGGAGACGCTGCTCGACATCGCGGCAGGGCCGTGGCGGGCCGGCGGCGCGGGTGCGGCGGGTGCGGAGCCGCTGTTCGTGGTGGCAGGGGAAGGGCCGCTGCGGGGGGAGCTGCAGCGCAGGATCGACGCGGAGGGACTGCCTGTCGTGCTGCTGGGCAACCGGGATGACGTGCCCGACCTGCTCGGCGCCGCCGTCGCGCTGCTGATGCCGAGCCGGTGGGAGGGACAGCCGCTCACGCTCAGGGAGGCGCTCATGACCGGGACGCCGGCCATCGCCTCCGAGGTGGGCGGGATTCCGGAGATTCTCGGGGACGCCGGGATCCTGGTGCCGTACGGGGAGGCGGGGAAGTTCCGCGACGCCGTACGGGAGCTGCTGGAGACGCCGGGAGCTGCGGAAACGCTGGCGGAGGCGGCCGAGCGGCGGGGGCGGGAGATGCCCGGGAGCGACGAGGTCGTGGCGGACGTGCTCGGGGTGTACCGAGCGTAGGGCCAGGAGGATGATTACGCGCGGTCGAGGCGTTCTCATATACTGCCTGGGTTAGGGAGGGGAGTATCCCTTCGCGACAGCCTCGTCATCACGGTGCAGCCCCGCTCCACGGGGCCCCCGGGGCTGCCGGTCCGCGGTTCTGCGCGGGCGGGAGAGACCTCCGGCGCTGATGCATGCTTGCCGGAGGGTCTGAGTGACTGAACCTTTGTGGGCCTGGATCGCCGTTATCGGCGGTCTTCTTGTTGTCCTGGCCATTGACTTGTGGATCGTCGACCGCGGAGAAGCACGCGAGTTCTCCATGCGGCAGGCCGGATACTGGGTCACCTTCTACGTCGCGCTGGCCGTCGCGTTCGGCATCCTGTTGTGGTTCACCTCCGGAGGCGACAGAGCCGGAGAGTTCTTCGCGGGCTATATCACCGAATACAGCCTCAGCGTCGACAACCTGTTCGTCTTCTTCATCATCATGAGCCGGTTCGCCGTCCCCAAGGCGTACCAGCACAAGGTGCTGCTCGTCGGCATCCTGCTCGCGCTGGTGATGCGTGGCATCTTCATCGCGCTGGGCGCCGCGGCGCTCGAGCGGTTCAGCTGGCTGTTCTACGTCTTCGGCGCCTTCCTCGTCTACACGGCGATCAACATCGTCCGCCAGCACCTCAAGGGCGACGAGGAGGAGTTCAACGAGAACGTCGTGCTGCGGTGGGTGCGCAGGGCCTTCCCGACCACCGAGACCTACGTCGGCTCCAAGGTCACCGTCAAGATCGACGGCAAGCGCATGGTGACGCCGATGCTCATCGTGATGGTCGCCATCGGCAGCACCGACCTGCTGTTCGCGCTCGACTCGATTCCGGCGATCTTCGGGCTCACCAAGGACCCCTTCATCGTCTTCACGGCCAACGCGTTCGCCCTGATGGGGCTGCGTCAGCTCTACTTCCTGCTGGGCGGCCTGCTGCAGCGGCTCGTCTACATCAGCTACGGTTTGGCGTTCATCCTTGGGTTCATCGGGGTTAAGCTCGTATTGGAGGCCTTGCACGCCAGCCATGTCTCCTGGGCGCCCGAAATTCCCATCTGGGTGTCGCTCTCGGTCATCGGCGCCACCATGGTCGTCACCACTGTGGCGAGCCTGGTCAAGGCCCGCATCGACGTGCGCAAGGGCGAGGAGCCGCATCCGGAGCAGGTCTAGCGAAATGGGCTTCGAGGCGCTTTGCTTGTGTAGTTGTGCCGTGTCATGGTTGCGGGTTCTGTAACATCACGGCAAAGCGCCCAGTCCAGTCACCACCAAAGGTTGTACGTGTCAGACGATTCTGCTAAGCCGAGCCGCATGAGGCTCGCGCGCGGGGTCTCCCCGTGGCTCCTCCCGACGGCGGCCGCGGCGGCCGCCACCGCTCTGCTGACGCGCCGGGACCGGCGATGGGCGCTCGCGGCGGTGCCGCTGAGCGCGCTCACCGGGGGCATGCTCTGGTTCTTCCGCGACCCCGACCGCACGCCGGGTGCGGGCCGCGTGTTGTCGCCCGCCGACGGCGTGGTGCAGAGCATCGACCCGTGGCCGGACGGCCGCACCCGGGTCGCGATCTTCATGAGCCCGCTGAACGTGCACGTCAACCGTGCCCCCCTTGCGGGAAATGTCACCTCCGTGCAGCATGTGGCAGGTGGGTTCCTGCCGGCGTTCAACAAGGACAGCGACCAGAACGAGCGCGTGGTGTGGCATTTCGAGACCACGCTGGGCGACATCGAGATGGTGCAGATCGCGGGCGCGGTGGCGCGCCGGATCGTGCCGTACCTGACCGCCGGGGCCAAGGTGGAGCAGGCCGAGCGGATCGGGCTCATCCGGTTCGGTTCGCGGGTCGACATCTACCTGCCCGAAGGGATCGCTCCCGCGGTGTCCGTGGGCCAGAAGACGGTTGCGGGGGTGACCAGAATTGACCGCGGCTGACGCCGGTAGCTGGCAGGCGGAAGAGGAAGAGCCTCGCGGTCCGGTCGGCAAGGCGTTCCGCCTGTCCGCCGCCGACTCGCTCTCGCTCGGCAACGCCGTCTGCGGGTTCCTCGCGGTGTGCGTGCTGGCCTACTCGGCCATCCAGCAGCTCCAGGTCGACGGCGGGCGGTTCACGCCCGCGCCCAGCTACTTCGCGACCGCCATCGTGCTGCTGCTCATCGGCGCGACCTGCGACCTGTTCGACGGGCTCGTGGCGCGGCGCTTCCGTGCCTCGGCGATGGGCGCCGAGCTCGACAACCTCGCCGACGTCATCAGCTTCGGGTTCGCGCCCGCGTTCATGGTCGTCATCTGGGGCGGGTTCACGCAGCAGGTGCCGTTCATGGCGGTGCTGGCCGCGGCGGCGGCCGTGCTCGTCGCCGGGGTGGTCCGCCTGGCCAGGTTCGCCTGCGTCAAGACCAAGAGCGGCGACTTCATGGGCCTGCCCATCCCGATGGGCGCCATGACCGTGATCTCCATCGTGCTGCTGTTCCAGCCGAGCATCTGGTCGCTGCTGGCCGTGCTCGGGGTGGCCTGGCTGATGGTCAGCCGCATCGAGTACCCCAAGCCGAAGGGGCAGCTCGCGGCGGTCGTCCTCGGGTGGATCATGGTGAACGTGGCGTTCCTCACGTTCTGGGTGGCCTGGCCCTCGGGCGGCGACCTGCCCATCAAGATCGGGGCGACCATGCAGATCGCGCTCGTGGCGGCGATCCCGCTGCGGGTCCTGTTCTACAAGCGCGAGCAGCGCAAGGAAGCTCAGCGCGTCGGGCATTACAAGGGCTAGCCGATCCGCAAGTGGCGGGATTTTTCGTCATACTTCGGCTTTGATGGAGCCATGTCGGCCACGCCGCGCGAGCACACGCGCACGTACCATCTCGGCAAGCTGGCCACGGAGCTGGAGCAACGCGGGCTGACCGCCCTGCTGCGGTCGTACCCGCCCGCGTTGCGCATCAGCCACCCCGACACGGTCATGCTGGCCGAGACCGTCGACTGCGTGCCGCTCTCCGAGGGGTGGTTCTACCGGTGGTCGTGGGGCGAGCTCGTCGGGCTGACCGACGATCCCGCCCTGGCGGCCGACCGGATCGTCCGCGTCCTGGCCGCTCGCGGGTGACCGGCTACCAGCCTCTGGCCTTCCACTCCGGCAGCGCGGGGCGTTCCACGCCGAGCGTGGTGTCCTTGCCGTGGCCCGGGTAGACCCAGGTCTCGTCGGGCAGGCGGTCGAAGATCCGCTCCACCACGTCGGTGTAGAGCTGGGTGAAGCGCTCGGCGTCTTCCCACGTGTTGCCGACGCCGCCGGGGAACAGCGAGTCGCCGGTGAACAGGTGATGGCCGGCCTCGCCACCGCCGTCGTACAGCAGCGCGATCGAGCCCGGCGTGTGCCCCCGCAGATGGATGACCTCCAGGGGGATCGCGCCGACCGTGACCGTGTCGCCGTGCTCGACCGTGCGGTCCACGGGGACGGGCAGCGCGGGCGCGTCGAGCGCGTGGGCGATGACCTGCGCGCCGGTCACCTTGGTCACCTGCTCCAGCGCCTGCCAGTGGTCGCCGTGCTGGTGGGTGGTCACGATCGTGCCGACCGGCTGGTCGGCCATGAGGGCGAGCAACCGGTCGGAGTCGGCCGCCGCGTCGATGAGCAGGCCCTCACCGGTCTCGGTGCAGCGCAGCAGGTAGGCGTTGTTGTCGTACGGGCCGACGGCGAGCTTGCAGATCGTGAGCGCGGGCAGCTCGCGCACGTCGGCGGGGCCGCCGACCTGGACGTCACCTGTATAGGTCATGGGTAGTCCTTCGGGGGCGTCGCGGGCAGATCAGCGGGGGCCGGCATCGACAGCCACGGTGGCGGCTCTGGAAGACCGACGCCCCCGGGACCGGGCGCATGCGACTGCCCCGCGGGCAACAGACTAACGCCCTGCCCCCCGGACCTGCCGGTGAGCCAGGCAAGCATGTCGCGTGGCGTGCCCGTGACGGCCGGACCGTGACCGAGCCCCGGCCACACCTCCGCCGTCTCGCCGCCCTCCGGGGCACGCTCCACGAGGACGATCTCGCTCACCGTGCTGTGCTCGGGTGACCAGGTGCGGCGGAGGTCGTGCAGCTCGCGGCGCACGAACGGCTCCGGCCAGTCCGCCGGGCCGTACCCGGCCGCCAGGTCCACGTGGTGGACGCCGACCTCGCGCAGGCGGCGTACGAGCACGTACCAGGCGGGGTGGGGCGGCGGGCGCATCCCCTCCACCTGCGCGGACCAGGCGTGCGCGGGGAGGTCGCGGACGGCGGCGGCGAAGCGGGCGGCCCCGTCCTCGGCGTCGGCCAGCAGCCGGGCCGCCGGGCGGCCGGCGGTGGCGTCGATCTCGGCCGACCTGGCCTCGTAGGAGGGGTACTGAGGGGTGCGGACGCCGGTCTTCGCCCAGGTCAGCAGGTTGATGTAGGAATCGGCGTTCCTGGCGAGGTGGGTGAGGACGTGTCCCCTGGTCCAGCCGGGTAGGAGAGAGGGGGCGGCGAGGTCGGCGTCGGAGAGGGACGCGGCCGTGGCCAGCAGCTGGTTCGTCGCCGAGGCGAGCTCGGCCTGCAGCGCAGGTAGGACGGTCATGTCCAGGGATTGTGTCATCTAGGCTGAGCTGGCAGGTCGGGCATAAAACCGCAGGTCAGGAGGTTGAATGTTGAAGGGCTCCTCCCTGCGGGGGAGTTGGCCGTAACCTGTGAGGGACGGATTTTCGGGGGTCGCGAAGCGGGCCGCCGAAATTGTCGGAGCCGCCGTCTACCATCCCCCGTGGACCTATCCGCCTTTCGACTTCCGGGATCGCCGTGGCAGACCGCCTCATCGTGCGTGGTGCACGAGAACACAACCTCAAGGACGTCTCGCTCGACCTGCCGCGAGACTCGCTGATCGTCTTCACCGGCCTGTCCGGCTCGGGCAAGTCGAGCCTGGCCTTCGACACGATCTTCGCTGAGGGCCAGCGGCGCTACGTCGAGTCCCTGTCGGCGTACGCCCGCCAGTTCCTCGGGCAGATGGACAAGCCCGACGTCGACTTCATCGAGGGCCTGTCGCCCGCGGTCTCCATCGACCAGAAGGCCACCAGCAAGAACCCCCGCTCGACCGTCGGCACCATCACCGAGGTCTACGACTACCTGCGGCTGCTGTGGGCGCGCATCGGCAAGCCGCACTGCCCGGTGTGCGCGCGGCCGATCGCCCGCCAGTCGCCGCAGCAGATCGTCGACAGGGTGATGGAGCTGGAGGAGGGCACCCGCTTCCAGGTGCTCGCGCCGGTCGTCAGGCAGCGCAAGGGCGAGTACGGCGAGCTGTTCCGTGAGCTGCAGACCAAGGGCTTCGCCAGGGCCAGGGTCGACGGCACCGTGGTGCGGCTGGAGGAACCGCCGACACTGAAGAAGTACGAGAAGCACGACATCGAGGTCATCGTCGACCGCCTGTCGGTCAAGGAGTCGGCGCAGCGCCGGCTCACCGACTCGGTCGAGACCGCGTTGCAACTGTCCGGCGGCACGATCACGCTGGAGTTCGTCGACCTGCCCGAGGACGACCCGGGCCGCGAGCGCTTCTACTCCGAGCACCTCTACTGCCCCTACGACGACCTGTCGTTCGAGGAGATGGAGCCGCGCTCGTTCTCCTTCAACTCCCCCTTCGGCGCCTGCCCCGAGTGCACGGGCCTGGGCACCAAGATGGAGGTGGACCCCGACCTGGTGGTCCCCGACCCCGAGCGCGAGCTGGGCGAGGGCGCGCTCCACCCGTGGTCCGGCGGCCACACCAGCGAGTACTTCTCCCGGCTGATCGAGGCGCTCGGCCACGCGATGGGGTTCACGCTCGAGACGCCGTGGGACCGGCTGCCGAAGAAGGCGCAGAAGTCGCTGCTGTACGGCCACGACGAGCAGGTGCACGTCCGCTACAGCAACCGTTACGGCCGCCAGCGCTCCTACTACACCACCTACGACGGCGTCATCCCGTGGGTGCAGCGCCGGCACGCCGAGGCCGAGAGCGACGCCGCGCGCGAGCGCTTCGAAGGCTACATGCGCGAGATCCCGTGCCCCGCCTGCAAGGGTGCCAGGCTCAAGCCGGTCAGCCTCTCGGTGACCGTGTCGGGCAAGTCGATCGCCGAGGTCTCGGGCATGTCGATCGGCGAGTGCGCCAAGTTCCTGGCCGCGCTCAAGCTGTCCGACCGCGACATGCAGATCGCCGAGCGGGTGGTCAAGGAGATCAACGCCCGCATGGGCTTCCTGCTCGACGTCGGCCTCGACTACCTGACCATGGACCGCGCCGCCGCCACCCTGGCGGGCGGCGAGGCGCAGCGCATCAGGCTGGCCACGCAGATCGGCTCGGGCCTGGTCGGTGTCCTGTACGTGCTGGACGAGCCGTCCATCGGCCTGCACCAGCGTGACAACATGCGCCTGCTCGACACGCTGATCAGGCTGCGCGACATGGGCAACACGCTCATCGTCGTCGAGCACGACGAGGACACGATCGCGGCGGCCGACTGGGTCGTCGACATCGGTCCCGGCGCGGGCGAGCACGGCGGCCAGGTCGTGGTCTCCGGCACCGTCCAGGACCTCCTCGCCAGCGAGGAGTCGATGACGGGGGCGTACCTGTCGGGGCGCAGGAGCATCCCGATCCCCGCCAAGCGCCGCAAGCGCGACAAGAAGCGGCAGATCACGGTCAAGGGCGCGCGCGAGCACAACCTCAAGGGCGTGGACATCGAGTTCCCGCTGGGCGTGTTCACGGCCGTCACGGGCGTGTCGGGGTCGGGGAAGTCGACGCTGGTCAACGACATCCTCTACAACGCGCTGGCCAAGGAGCTGAACGGCGCGCGCACGGTGCCGGGGCGGCACTCCCGGATCAACGGCATGGACCAGGTGGACAAGGTCGTCCACGTGGACCAGTCACCGATCGGGCGCACGCCGCGCTCCAACCCGGCCACGTACACCGGGGTCTTCGACCACGTGCGCAAGCTGTTCGCGGCCACGACCGAGGCGAAGGTGCGCGGCTACCAGCCGGGGCGCTTCAGCTTCAACGTCAAGGGCGGGCGCTGCGAGGCGTGCGCCGGCGACGGCACCATCAAGATCGAGATGAACTTCCTGCCCGACGTCTACGTCCCCTGCGAGGTCTGCCACGGCGCCCGCTACAACCGGGAGACGCTGGAGGTCCACTACAAGGGCAAGACGATCGCCGAGGTGCTCGACATGCCGATCGAGGAGGCCCTGGGCTTCTTCGAGGCGATCCCCGCGATCAAGCGGCACCTGCAGACGCTCAACGACGTGGGCCTGGGCTACGTGCGGCTGGGTCAGCCGGCGACCACGCTGTCCGGTGGTGAGGCGCAGCGGGTCAAGCTCGCCTCCGAGCTGCAGCGGCGGCAGACCGGGCGGACCATCTACGTCCTCGACGAGCCGACCACCGGTCTGCACTTCGAGGACATCCGGCGGCTGCTCGGGGTCCTCGGCCGGCTGGTTGACGGTGGGAACACGGTGATCGTCATCGAGCACAACCTTGATGTGATCAAGACCGCTGACTGGATCATCGACATGGGGCCCGAGGGTGGGTCCCGTGGCGGCACACTCGTGGCGAGTGGCACGCCGGAGGAGGTGGCGCTGGTGGACGAGAGCCACACGGGGCGCTTCCTGCGCAAGATCCTGGCCCACTGAGGCGGCCTGCGCCCGCCCGTCCGAGGGGATGGGCGGGCGTTGTCAACGGCCTAGGAGGCCGCAGGGGGTGCTGGTACCGCGCTGTCGCCGCACCGCCCGTGGTGGTCTGGTTCGGGAGGGCGCGCCCGGTGGGCGTTGGCGCGGCAACGCGAGCCCGGTGCGGTGGTGCGGTGCGGTGGTGCGGGCCGGTGGCGTGGTCTGGTGGGGTGGTGGATCAGGGGCGGCGCGTGGGGGAGGGGGCGGCGGCGTTTGGTGGCGGCGGTGTGGTCCAGCCACCACTCGGCGGCCAGGAGCGGCAGGGTCCAGCAGAGCCAGGCCGCCAGGGCGGCGATGGTGCTCGTGAACAGCATCAGGTCGCCGTGGAAGGTGGTTTCGAGCTGCGGCTCCAGCAGGATCGCGAACAGCACGCTGTAGAACCGGTTGGTGATGATGGACATCGTCAGGGCGAAGCTGCGCACCATCCACCGGCGGTGGTCCGCGAAGCGCCGCTGCCTGGCCATGCGCCATCCGGTCAGCGTGCAGCCCAGCCAGAGCAGTGCCAGCATGACGTCGCCGGCCATCGTGACCGGCCCGTACGGGGTCGCCAGCCCTGCCACCAGGCCCAGCAGCCCGCAGCGAGAACGCCAGGAACGCCGCGACCACCACCATCAGCGGCGCCACCCACGGCCGCCGCCACCAGCGAGGACGGCCGGGCGAGGAGATCGACGGGGTGGCGGGCGAGGCGGCGGGCGAGGTGGCCGACGGGGTGGGCAACGGCGTAGTGGGCGAAGTGGCGGCCGAGGTGGCCGACGGGGTGGGCAACGGCGTGGTCGGCAGCGTGGTCGGCGGGGTGGCCGGCGGGGTGGCCGGCGGGGTGGCGGGAGGGACGGGCGGGAGTTCGGTCGGGTGGGTCATGAGCGCAGCCTGGGTTCGGCCGCTGACCACCGGCCTACCACCCGCTGACCGGACCGGAGGGTCGCGTCAATACCCTGGTAACGGCCGCACCTACGGGGGGCAAAAGGCGACACGAGGTGCGGCTGCGTACGAATCACACGATCGGGGGCGGAGCCATGTCGGAAACCGGGCTGGGGCGTCGGGACATGCTGGGCGCGGCCGGCGTCGCCGCATGCGGGCTGGCGCTGACGGCGTGCGGGACCGGGGGCGCGCAGGCCAAGCCGAACCTCAAGGGCAAGGTCCTGGCGAAGACGGCCGAGGTGCCCGTGGGCGGCGGCAAGCTGATCGACGACCTGAGGGTCGTGGTGACGCAGCCCACGCAGGGCGTCTTCAAGGCGTTCAGCTCGTCGTGCACGCACAAGGGCTGCAAGGTCTCCACCCCCAAGGACAACGTGATCAGGTGCGCCTGCCACGGCAGCGAGTTCGCGGCCGACACCGGGCAGGCCACCAAGGGCCCCGCGACGGCGCCGCTCGTGTCGTTCCAGGTGAGGGTCGAGGGCGACGGGATCGTGGTGGCCTGAACAGGTAAATGTGCGTAGTCCAACCGGATTGGCCTCGGGCACGCTGAACCGGCGCCAGGGCGCTGGCCGTACCTGAAGTGAGAGCCAATCTGGGAGGACGCACCATGACGGAAACGACGCGCCGGACGGTGATGCTCGGTGCCGGGAGCGCCGGGCTCGCGGCGGTTCTGACGGCCTGCGCGAGCTACGGCTCGCCGACCACGGAAGCGGAGGTCGAGCCACCCGCGGAGGAGCCGTCGTCCGAGGCACCCAAGAAGAAGACCGAGACCAAGGCCAAGGCGCTGGCGAACACCGGTGACATCCCCGAGGGCGGTGGCAAGGTCTTCAAGAACCAGAAGATCGTGGTGACGCAGCCCACGGCGGGCGAGTTCAAGGCGTTCAGCGCCGTGTGCACCCATCAGGGATGCACGGTCGACGAAGTCGCCGACACCATCAACTGCCCCTGCCACGGCAGCGCGTTCAGCATCACGGACGGTTCCGTGGCGAACGGCCCGGCGACCGAGCCGCTGGAGGAGAAGCAGATCAAGGTGGACGGCGAGAAGATCAGACTCGCCTGAGAAAGGTCTCATGAATTTCTCACCTTGGTTCGCTTGGGTGAGCTGCATGGCAGATGACCTTCAGAGCCGCAGGGCGGTGTTCGCAAGCGTCGGCGCGGGTGGCCTGGCGCTTGCGATCACCGCGTGCAGCGGCGGCACCGACACCGCCACGACCGCGGGAACCACCGCGGAATCGAGCGCGCCGCAGGCGGGCGCGAGCACTTCGGCGTCCACCCCGGCGTCCAGCGCACCGCAGGCAGGCGGCGCGCTGGCCAAGACCGCCGACATCCCCGTCGGCGGAGGCGCGATCTTCAAGGATCAGAAGGTCGTGGTGACCCAGCCGACGGCCGGCGAGTTCAAGGCGTTCAGCGCGCTCTGCACGCACAAGGGCTGCCCGGTCGGCAGCGTCGAGGGCGACGCGATCGTGTGCCCGTGCCACAACAGCAAGTTCGCCATCACCGACGGCTCCGTCACGGCGGGACCGGCCGAGAAGCCGCTGGCCGCGCAGCAGATCAAGGTGGAGAACGACCAGATCATGCTGGCCTAGACCGGGTGCGCCCGCCGTACGTTCGCGAAGAGTACGGCGGGCGACCTTGTCGGTGAGGGCTACTAGGCTGAATGCGTGGCGAGATCAGCGGGTAGCACCTTGAGTTTCCGGCCCAAGCCGGGCTCCATCCCCGAATCCCCCGGGGTCTATCGGTTCAGGGACGCGCACGGCCGGGTGATCTACGTCGGCAAGGCCAAGAGCCTGCGCCAGCGGCTCAACTCCTACTTCGCCGACTTCTCCGCGCTGCACCCGCGCACCCAGACGATGCTGACCACGGCCGCCGACGTCGACTGGACGGTCGTCGGCACCGAGGTGGAGGCACTGCAGCTCGAATACTCCTGGATCAAGGAGTTCGACCCCCGCTTCAACGTCAAGTACCGCGACGACAAGTCCTACCCCTACCTCGCGGTCACCATGGGCGAGGACTTCCCGCGCGTGCAGGTCATGCGCGGCGCCAAGCGCAAGGGCACCCGCTACTTCGGGCCCTACTCCCACGCCTGGGCCATCCGCGAGACGGTCGACCTGCTGCTGCGGGTCTTCCCGGTGCGCACGTGCAGCAGCGGGGTGTTCAAGCGGGCCGGGCAGATCGGCCGGCCCTGCCTGCTCGGCTACATCGACAAGTGCTCGGCGCCCTGCGTCGGCCGGGTCACCCCCGAGGAGCACCGCGCGCTGGCCGAGGACTTCTGCGACTTCATGGCGGGCAACACCGGCCGCTTCATCAAGCGGCTGGAGAAGGAGATGCGCGAGGCCGCCGGCGAGCAGGAGTACGAGCGGGCGGCCCGGCTGCGCGACGACGTCCAGGCGTTGCAGCGGGCGCTGGAGAAGCAGGCCGTGGTGCTCGGCGAGGGCACCGACGCCGACGTGATCGCGCTGGCCGAGGACCCGCTCGAGGCCGCCGTCCAGGTCTTCTACGTGCGCGGCGGCCGCATCCGCGGCCAGCGCGGCTGGGTGGTGGACAAGGTCGAGGAGACCTCGCCCGGCGAGCTGGTCGAGCAGTTCCTGCTGCAGATGTACGCCGAGGCCGGCCCTGACTCGATGCCCCGCGAGGTGCTGGTGCCCGCGCTGCCGCCCGACCACGAGGCGGTCGCCGAGCTGCTCACGGAGCAGCGCCGTGCCCGCGTCGAGGTGCGGATCCCGCAGCGCGGCGACAAGCGCTCGCTGATGGAGACCGTCGAGCGCAACGCCAAGGAGTCGCTCGCCCAGCACAAGATCCGCCGTGCCGGCGACCTGACCACCCGCAGCAAGGCGTTGCAGGAGATCGCCGACGCGCTCGCCCTCGACCAGGCGCCGCTGCGCATCGAGTGCTACGACGTCTCCCACCTGCAGGGCGAGAACGTCGTGGCGTCCATGGTGGTCTTCGAGGACGGCCTGGCGCGCAAGAGCGAGTACCGCCGCTTCGCCGTCAAGACCAACGAGGGCGACGTCGCCTCGATCCACGAGGTGATCATGCGCCGGTTCCGCCGCTACCTGGAGGAACGCTCCGCCACGGGCGAGCTGGCCGCCGATGACGACGACGGCCACGGGCCGATCGACCCCGAGACGGGCAAGCCGCGCAAGTTCGCCTACCCGCCCAACCTCGTCGTGGTCGACGGCGCCGGCCCGCAGGCGGCCGCGGCGCAGCGGGCGCTCGACGAGCTCGGCATCGACGAGGTGTCGGTGTGCGGGCTGGCCAAGCGGCTGGAGGAGGTGTGGCTGCCCGGCGACGATCAGCCGGTGATCATGCCTCGTTCAAGTGAGGGTCTCTACCTCCTGCAACGGGTGAGAGACGAAGCACATAGGTTCGCCATCACCTACCATCGTTCCAAGAGGTCCAAGACGGTGAAGGAGAGCGCGCTCGACGGCGTGCCCGGCCTCGGGCCGGCGCGCAGGCAGGCGCTGCTCAAACACTTCGGCTCCGTGAAGAAGCTACGCGAGGCCACTGCCGCCGAAATCTGCGAGGTTCCCGGCATCGGCCCGTCCATCGCCGAGGTCATCGTGTCGACGCTGAAGGGAGAGTCACCTTGATCTCGCCAGGATGCCAGGGTGTCGTCCGCACCGAGCATGAGGTGGGGCGATGAGCACCGAGCCCGCGTTCGTCATCGTCACCGGCATGTCCGGGGCCGGGCGCAGCACCGCGGCCAAGGCCCTTGAAGACCTGGGCTGGTTCGTCATCGACAACCTGCCGCCGGGGCTGCTGTTCGCGATGGCCGAGGAGGCCGGCAAGGTCAAGCTGGCCGCCGACAAGGTCGCGGCGGTGGTCGACGTGCGCAGCCTGGCGTTCACCACCGATCTCAACGCCGCCATCGAGGAGCTCGAAGGGCGCGGCGTACGCGTGCGGGTGGTGTTCCTGGAGGCCAGTGACGAGGAGCTGGTGCGCAGGTTCGAGAACGTGCGCAGGCCCCACCCGCTGCAGGGCGAGGGGAGGCTGGTCGACGGCATCACCCGCGAGCGGGGGATCCTGCGCGAGGTGCGCGCCAACGCCGACCTGGTGATCGACACCTCCACGCACAACGTGCACGACCTGCGCAACAAGATCGTCGCCTACTTCGGCGGGGAGGACCGGCCGGGGCTGCGGCTCAACGTCGTGTCGTTCGGGTTCAAGTACGGCCTGCCGGTCGACGCGGACCTCGTGGTCGACTGCCGGTTCCTGCCCAACCCGCACTGGGTGCCCGAGCTGCGGCCGATGAACGGGCTCGACCCCGCGGTCAGCGACTACGTGCTCGGGCAGCCGGGGGCCAAGGAGTTCCTCGACGCCTACGAAGAGGTGCTCCAGGTGGTCGCGGCCGGGTACACGCGCGAGGGCAAGAGCTACGCGACGCTGGCGGTCGGCTGCACGGGCGGCAAGCATCGCAGCGTGGCCATGGCCGAGCAGGTGGCCGCGCGGCTGCGCGACCGCGGGATGGAAGTTCAGGTGAGCCACCGGGATGTGGGGCGGGAGTGACCGATGAAGGCTTCGAGGCTGCTCTGCCGCATCCGGTAGAGGGCTGCACGCCGGACGAGCCGCCCGCCGGGAAGACGAAGTACGCCGGGTTCGGGCCGTCCGTCGTGGCGCTCGGTGGCGGGCACGGGCTGTACGCGTCCCTGTCGGCATTACGGATGGTCACCGACCGGTTGACCGCCGTGGTCACCGTCGCCGACGACGGCGGGTCCAGCGGGCGGCTGCGCCGCGAGCTCGGCGTGCTGCCGCCCGGCGACCTGCGCATGGCGCTGGCCGCGCTCTGCGGCGACGACGAGTGGGGCAGCACCTGGAGCGAGGTCGTCCAGCACCGCTTCCGCAGCGAGGGCGAGCTGCACGGGCACGCCGTCGGCAACCTGCTCATCGTCGCGCTGTGGGAGCTGCTCGGCGACCCGGTGGCCGGGCTCGACTGGGTCGGGCGGCTGCTGGGCGCGCACGGCCGCGTGCTGCCGATGGCCTCGGTGCCGCTCGACATCGTGGCCGAGGTGGAGCTCGACGGCGTCATCTCGACCGTACGCGGGCAGGTGGCGTGCGCCCTGACCCCGGGCCGGGTGCAGGCCATCTCGCTGGTGCCGGAAGACCCCCCGGCGCGGCCCGAGGCGGTCGCGGCGGTGCTGGAGTCCGACTGGGTCGTGTTCGGGCCGGGCTCGTGGTTCACCAGCGTGCTGCCGCATCTCAAGGTGCCCGAGCTGGCCAGGGCGCTGCACGCGACCAGGGCCAGGCGGCTCGTCACGCTCAACCTCGCCCCGCAGCCGGGTGAGACCGACGACTTCTCCCCCCAGCAACACCTGGAGGTGCTCCGACAGCACGCCCCCGATCTGTCGATCGACGTCGTGCTCGCCGACACCGGGGTGGTGGACGACCCCGACGCGCTGGAGAAGGCCGCCGCCGCACTCGGCGCCCGGCTCGTCATGGCCGACGTCGCCGCCGCGGACGGCTCGCCGAGGCATGACCCACGACGTCTTGCCTCCGTCCTGGACGAGATTTTCCTCTCGAAGCGTTGATCCTGGTCGGCGTGGCGCGAAGGTGCGAGAGACTCGGAGGAGCCGGTCTGAATGGGGGAGAGGACTAACGCATGGCGATGACAGGTGTGGTGAAAGACGAGCTGAGCCGCCTGCCGGTGCTCAAGCCGTGCTGCCGGAAGGCGGAGGTCTCGACGTTGCTGCGGTTCGCCAGCGGCCTCCACCTGGTGGGCGGGCGCATCGTGATCGAGGCCGAGCTCGACACCAACGCCACCGCACGGCGGCTGATCAAGGACATCGGCGAGGTGTTCGGGCACAAGGCGGAGGTGCTGGTGCTCGCGCCCGCCGGGCTGCGCAAGGGCTCCCGCTACGTGGTGCGCGTCTACCGCGACGGTGAGGCGCTGGCCCGGCAGACGGGCCTGATCGACAACCACGGCCGCCCGGTGCGCGGCCTGCCGCGCCAAGTGGTGGCGGGGGCCGCCTGCGACGCGGAGGCGGCCTGGCGCGGAGCCTTCCTGGCGCACGGCTCGCTGACGGAGCCGGGGCGGTCCATGTCGCTGGAGGTGACCTGCCCGGGGCCGGAGGCGGCGCTGGCGCTGGTGGGCTCGGCGCGGCGGCTGAAGATCCACGCCAAGGCGCGCGAGGTGCGCGGCGTGGACCGGGTCGTGGTGCGCGACGGCGACGCGATCAGCGCGCTGCTCACCCGGCTCGGCGCGCACGACAGCGTGCTGGCCTGGGAGGAGCGACGGATGCGCCGCGAGGTGCGCGCCACCGCGAACCGGCTGGCCAACTTCGACGACGCCAACCTGCGGCGCTCGGCGCGGGCCGCGGTGGCGGCGGGCGCGCGGGTGCAGCGGGCGCTGGAGATCCTGGGCGAGGAGGCGCCGGAGCACCTGGTGGTGGCGGGGCGGCTGCGGGTGGAGCACAAGCAGGCGTCGCTGGAGGAGCTGGGGCAGATCGCCGACCCGCCGCTGACCAAGGACGCCATCGCGGGCCGCATCCGGCGCCTGCTGGCCATGGCCGACAAGCGCGCGTCCGACCTGGGCATTCCCAACACCGAGGCGAACCTCACTGTTGACATGCTTGCGCCGTAATTCTTTTCCGTTACGGCAAGCCCAGGAGGGCCCACCCGCCGCACGTGGCTGGGCCCTGTCCAGGGAGACGCTCCTCCGGTGGAGGTGGCGGGCCGCCGTGACGCGCGCACAGTGGGCCGTGGGCGTGGTGATCCGGCCCCCGTGCCGCGCCCTGCCAGGCCGCCGGGTGTCAGTGCCTGGACAGCCGGGTCACGGGCCGGCTCGGTGTCAGTCCCTGGCCGGGTCGCGGGGGGTGAAGAGGTCGGCCGAGGGCTTGGGGGTGGGCTGCTGGGCGGGCTCGAACGGGGCGCGGTACTCCGGCTCCTGCGTCGCCTCCTCCTGTGCCGCCTCGTCGGCGCGTTGGGCGCGGCGGACGAGGGCGACCCGGAGGGCGACCAGGGCGAAGGCCGCCAAGGCCGCCACGGCGATGTACAGCCAGGCCGCCCCCGTAGGCGTCAGCGTGCGCCCGGCCGCTTCCGTCTGCATCAGCGTGCCCTGGTACAGCGACAGCGCGCCGCCCAGGCCCGCGTTGAGGTTGTCCAGGGTGACGTCCGCCAGTTCGGCGCCGGAGCGGCCAGGGGTGCGCAGGGCGGCGCCGTCCATGATGGCCTTGCCGGTGATCTGGCCGGCCGCGACCGCGCCGCCCGCGTACAGGGCGGCGAGGGGGAGCAGGGCGCGGCTGCGCGGGCGTACGGCGCCGATGGCGAGCGCCACCACGACGGCGATCAGCAGCGACAGCGCGAGCGAGACGGGCACCCCGCGGCCGAACGACATGAAGGCGCTCGGCAGGCGCTGCTGGAACAGGATGGCCGCCCCCAGGCCGGCCGCGCAGACGAGAGCGGCGAGCAGGCCCGTGAGGAGCCCCGAGAGCAGGCCGGACCGCTTATGTGACATCTCAGCCCCCAGAGAATGCACGAATTTACTCCGACGAGTCGGGCACTTTACTCGAACCTCGCAAAACGTGTCGCCAGAACGGTGATTCACGGCGCGGGACCTGCAGTGGTCTAAACCAATTTGGGTCCGATAAGGTTCGTGATTGAGGTTTCAGCCCGCCATCTGTTCGAGGAGATCGGTTCCCGTGAGCATCCGCGTAGGCGTCAACGGCTTCGGCCGCATCGGTCGCAACTTCTGGCGCGCTGTCGCCGCCAGCGGCAAGGACATCGAGATCGTCGCGGTCAACGACCTGACCGACACCGCGACGCTCGCGCACCTGCTGAAGTACGACAGCATTCTGGGCCGCCTGCCGTACGAGGTGAAGGCTTCGAGCGACGAGATCACCGTCGACGGCAAGGCGATCAAGGTCTTCGCGGAGCGCGACCCGGGCAAGCTGCCCTGGGGCGAGCTCGGCGTGGACGTCGTGCTGGAGTCCACCGGCCTGTTCACCGACGCCACCAAGGCCAAGGTGCACGCCGACAACGGCGCCAAGAAGGTCATCATCTCCGCCCCGGCGAAGAACGAGGACGTCACCGTCGTCATGGGCGTCAACGAGGGCACCTACGACGCCTCCCAGCACACCATCGTCTCCAACGCCTCCTGCACCACCAACTGCCTGGCGCCGCTGGCCAAGGTCCTTCATGACACCTTCACCATCGAGAAGGGTCTGATGACCACCATCCACGCCTACACGCAGGACCAGAACCTGCAGGACGGCCCGCACAAGGACCTGCGCCGCGCCCGCGCCGCCGCCCTCAACGTGGTGCCCACCTCCACCGGCGCCGCCAAGGCCATCGGCCTGGTGCTGCCCGAGCTCAAGGGCAAGCTCGACGGCTTCGCCATGCGCGTGCCGATCCCCACCGGCTCGGCCACCGACCTCACCGTCGAGGTCGGCCGCGACGTCACCGTCGAAGAGGTCAACGCCGCGTTCAAGGCCGCCGCCGAGGGCCCGCTCAAGGGCATCCTCACCTACACCGAGGACGAGATCGTCTCCTCCGACATCGTGACCGACCCCGCGTCCTGCATCTTCGACGCCGGCCTCACCAAGGTCATCGGCAACCAGGTCAAGGTCGTCGGCTGGTACGACAACGAGTGGGGCTACTCCAACCGTCTCGCCGACCTGATCGAGCTCGTGGGCCGCGGCCTCTGAGCGTAAGGCTGAACGGGAGCATGAGCATGCGCACGCTCGACGATCTCGACGTGAAGGGGCGGCGCGTGCTCGTGCGCGCCGACCTCAACGTCCCCCTCGACGGGGAGACGATCACCGACGACGGCCGCATCCGCGCGTCGGTGCCGACCATCAAGACCCTGGTGGAGCGCGGCGCCCAGGTCGTCGTCTGCGCCCACCTGGGCCGGCCCAAGGGCAAGGCCGAGCCGAAGTACTCGCTCAGGCCCGTGGCGGCCCGCCTGGGCGAGCTGCTGGGCCAGGACGTGGCCTTCGCCACCGACGTGGTCGGCGACAGCGCCCAGAGCACGGTCCAGGCCCTCCAGGACGGCCAGGTGGCCCTGCTGGAGAACCTCCGCTACGAGCCCGGCGAGGAGTCCAAGGACGACGCCGTGCGGGGCGAGTTCGCCGCGAAGCTGGCCGGGCTGGCCGAGCTGTACGTCGGCGACGGCTTCGGCGCGGTGCACCGCAAGCACGCCAGCGTGTACGACGTGCCGAGGCTGCTGCCGCACGCGGCGGGCGGGCTCGTCGTGGCCGAGGTCGAGGTGCTGAGGAAGCTGACCGAGGACACCGAGCGGCCCTACGTGGTCGTGCTCGGCGGCGCCAAGGTCTCCGACAAGCTCGGCGTCATCGCCAACCTGCTGACCAAGGTCGACAGGCTGCTGATCGGCGGCGGCATGGCGTACACCTTCCTCAAGGCCCAGGGCCACGAGGTCGGTAAGTCGCTGCTCCAGGAGGACCAGCTCGACCAGGTGCGCGGCTTCCTCGACGAGGCGGAGCGGCGCGGCGTGGAGCTGGTGCTGCCCGTGGACGTGCTCGCGGCGGTCACCTTCGCCGCCGACGCCGAGCACGGCGTGGTCGAGGCCACGGCCATCCCGGCCGACCGGGAGGGCCTGGACATCGGGCCGAAGACCCGCGAGCTGTTCGCCTCGAAGCTGGCCGACGCCCGCACGGTGTTCTGGAACGGGCCGATGGGCGTGTTCGAGTTCGACGCGTTCTCCGGCGGCACCAGGGCGGTGGCCGAGGCGCTGATCGGCTCCGGCGCCTTCACCGTGGTCGGCGGCGGCGACTCGGCCGCGGCCGTACGCAAGCTGGGCCTGCCCGAGGACGGCTTTTCGCACATCTCCACCGGCGGCGGCGCCAGCCTTGAATACCTCGAGGGCAAGACCCTCCCCGGACTCGCGGCTATGGAGGACTAGTTGACCCAGCGGAAGCCGCTCATCGCCGGCAACTGGAAGATGAACCTCAACCACTTCGAGGCCATCAAGCTGGTCCAGAAGCTGGCCTTCGCGCTCAACGACAAGGACTTCGACAAGGTCGAGGTCGCCGTCCTGCCCCCGTTCACCGACCTGCGCAGCGTCCAGACCCTGGTCGACGGCGACAAGCTCAGGATCGTGTACGGCGCCCAGGACCTGTCCCAGTACGACGCCGGCGCCTACACCGGCGAGGTGTCGGGCGCCATGCTGGCCAAACTCGGATGCACGTACGTGACGATCGGGCACTCGGAGCGCCGCCAGTACCACGGTGAGGACGAGGACCTGGTCAACGCCAAGGTCCAGGCCGCCTACCGGCACTCGGTGACGCCCATCCTGTGCGTGGGGGAGCCGCTGTCGGTGCGTCAAGAGGGCGGCCACATCGCGTACTGTCTCGCCCAACTCGACGGCGCGCTGCGCAAAATCGGCGCCGAGCAGGCAAAATCGATAGTGGTGGCCTACGAGCCGGTGTGGGCGATCGGCACCGGCGAGGTGGCCACCCCGGAGGACGCGCAGGAGGCCTGTGGAGCGTTGCGAATGAGACTCGCTGAGCTCTACGACACCGAAGTGGCCTCTGGGATCCGTATCCTTTACGGTGGCTCGGTCAAGTCAGGCAATATCAAGGGGATCATGGCTCAGCCGGATGTCGATGGCGCCCTCGTGGGCGGTGCCAGCATCGACGCCGACGAGTTCGCGAAGATCTGCCGATTCTCCGATATGCCAGGCTAACTGAGCCGTTCTGGGGGTGCGACTTGACATCAGGTCGTACCCTCAAGAGGCAAGTCTGAATCGTCACGCGTAACAGAGCATTGAAGGAACAGGCATACCGTGGAACTCGGAATCTCCATCGCCCTCATCCTGGCGAGCCTTCTCATGATCCTGCTCGTCCTGCTCCACAAGGGCAAGGGTGGTGGCCTGTCTGACATGTTCGGCGGCGGTTTCTCGTCGAACTTCGGTGGTTCCTCGGTGGTGGAGCGCAACCTCGACCGGCTGACCGTGATCACGGGCACGATCTGGTTCGTCTGCATCATCGCTCTCGGCCTGCTCATGAGGCCCTGAGCAACAAGTTAAACGCGTGACAGTGATTCTCCCCCCGTGTCTGTACGCGGGGCGATCGAGCGAGGAGTTCATCCGTGGGTAGTGGCAACGCGATCCGTGGCAGCCGAGTCGGCGCCGGCCCGATGGGGGAGGCCGAGCGCGGCGAGGCGGCTCCGAGAGTGCGGGTCTCGTTCTGGTGCGCCAACATGCACGAGACGCGCCCCAGCTTCGCCAGCGACGCGGCGGTCCCGGAGACGTGGGACTGTCCCCGTTGCGGCCTCCCTGCCGGACAGGACGAGTCGGCGCCGCCTGCCCCGCCGAAGAACGAGCCGTACAAGACGCACCTGGCCTACGTGAAGGAGCGCAGGAGCGACAAGGACGGCAAGGCGATCCTCGAGGAGGCACTGGAGCGCCTGCGCAACAACAAGTCCCCCTGGTAGTACAGGCGTAGACAAGGGGCCCCGGGGTTTAACTCCCGGGGCCCCTTTTCCGTCGGTTCAGGGCTGTTCGTGGACCGCTTCGCCGTCCACGAACGTCATCCGGACCCGCGTGGTCCAGATGTCCTCCCGCGGGAGCTCGAACGGGTCGCGGTCGAGCACCACCAGGTCGGCCGGGCGGCCCGGCTCGATGACGCCGGCGGGCGAGCGGTTGATCCAGGCCGACCCCGCCGTGTACGCGGTCATCGCCGTGGCCAGGTCGAGGCGCTGGCCGGGCAGGAACGGGGTCTGCGCGGTCGGGTAACCGGCGTGCACCGAGCTGCCCGGCTCGGTGCGGTTGACGGCCACGTGCATGCCCTGCAGCGGGTCGGCGTTCGAGACCGGCCAGTCGCTGCCCGCGCAGAACCGGGTGCCGTGCGCCAGCAGGTCCGCGAACGGGTACTGCCACGACGAGCGCGGCTCGCCGAGGTAGGGCAGGGTCAGCTCGTCCATCTGGGCGTGGTGGGTGGCCCACAGCGGCTGCAGGTTGGCCGTGACGCCGAGCGCGGCGAAGCGCGGCACGTCGGAGGGCTCGATGATCTGCAGGTGGGCGATGTGGTGCCGGTTGGCGGGGTCCGTGCCCTCCAGGCTGTCGAGCGCCTCGCGCACGGCGCGCTCGCCGATGGCGTGGAAGTGCACCTGGAAGCCGTGCCGGTCCAGCTCGGCGACGTACTCCCTGAGCTTGGCCGGGTCCACGTACGACAGGCCCGTGCCCCCGCACAGGCAGTACGGCTCCAGCGTCGCGGCCGTGAAGTTCTCCGTGATGCCGTCCTGCATGATCTTGACCGAGGTGGCGGCGAACCGGCCGAGCTCCTCGGCGGCGGCCCGGCGCGCCACCAGGTCCTCGATCTGCTCGGCGCCCCGCGTGCGGTCCCACCACAGCGCGCCCACCACGCGGGCCCGCAGCCGCCCGGAGCGGGCCGCCTCGACGTAGGTGGGGAGCTGGTCGTCGGAGCCCGCGTACGAGCCCACGATGGCGTCCTGCCAGCCCGTGATGCCCAGCGAGAACAGGTGCCGCTCCGCGTCCGCCAGCGCGTCCTGGAGGTCCTGGGGGGTCGGGCGCGGGGTGAGCAGGCCGACGAGGTCCATGGCGCCCTCGTGCAGGACGCCGGTGGGCTCGCCGGCGGCGTCGCGCTCGATGCGGCCGTCGGCCGGGTCGGGGGTGTCGCGGGTGATGCCGGCCCTGGCGAGGGCGGCGGTGTTGACCCAGGCGGCGTGGTGGTCGCGCTGGATCAGGTAGACGGGACGGTCGAGGAAGTCGAGCTGTTCGCGGTGGGGAAGGCCGCCCGGGAATGCTGACATGTCCCAGCCGCCGCCATCGATCCACTCTTTATCAAGATTTCTCGTGGCATAGTCGGCGATCTTTTCCAGGTATGCGTCAAGGCCGAATACCTCTGACAAATCGCACTTAGCCCGTTCGAGCCCGGCCTGAACGGGATGCATATGCGCGTCGATGAAACCCGGAGCGAGCAGGCCGCCGTTCAGATCCACCGTCTCGTGCGGCTGCCGCGCCAGCTCGCTCTCCGCGCCCACGGCGGCGATCACGCCGTCGCGCACCAGCACGGCCCGCGTCACCACGCCCGCCGGGGTGAAGACGCGGCCGCCTCGGAAGAGGATGTCCATGGGGGGTGTCCCTTCTAGTGTCCCGTGATCAGGTCGGCGAAGCGGGCCAGCACCGAGGTGCGCGGCCTCGTACGCTCCCGGTGGTCGGCCACCCGGTACAGGCGGTACATCGTGTGCACGCCCAGCCACCGCAGCGGCTCCGGCTCCCAGGAGCGCACCCGGCGGCCCACCCACGGCAGCGACGTCAGCTCCGTCTCCTCGCCCAGTATCAGGTCGCGCAGCGTGCGACCGGCCAGGTTGGTGGTGGTCACGCCGTGCCCGGTGTAGCCGCCCGCCCAGCCGAGGCCGGTGGCCGGGTCCACGTGCACGGTCGAGCACCAGTCGCGCGGCACGCCGAGCACGCCTGACCACGCGTGCGCGATCGAGGAGGAACGGGCGGCGGGGAAGAAGTCGGTCAGCAGCCGCCACAGCGCCTCGACCGTCCACTCGTGGGTGTGGCCGCGGGCGTCCACGCGCGAGCCGTACAGGTAGGGGCGGCCGCGCCCGCCGAAGGCGATGCGATCGTCGGCGGTGCGCTGGGCGTACATGTAGTAGTGGGCCAGGTCCCCGAGCAGCTCGGCGCCCTGCCAGCCGACCTCGTCCCAGAACGACGCGGGCAGCGGCTCGGTGACGATCATGGAGCTGTTCATCGGGAGCCACTGCCGGCGCAGGTGGGGCAGGCGGGCGGTGAAGCCCTCCGTCGCGCGGATCACGTGACCCGCCGAGACCGTGCCGTACGGGGTGACCGCCCGGTGCGGGGCGATCTCGGTCACCGGGGTGCGCTCGTAGATGGGCACGCCGAGGTCGCGTACGGCCCTGGCCAGGCCCTGGGCCAGCTTGGCCGGCTGGATCCGCGCGCAGTGGGGGCTCCAGGACGCCTCCAGGGCTCCGGCGACGCGTACGTGGTCAGAGGGGTCCACCAGCCGCAGATCGGCCTCCTCGATGCCCCACGGGCGGGCCGAGGCCACACTCTCGCGCAGCCGGGCGGCCTGGGCCGGGGTGCGGGCCACGTTCAGCACGCCGCCCTTGACCAGGTCGCAGTCGATGGACTCCGTCTCGCAGACCGCGATGACCTCGTCGATCGAGGCGTACATCTCGCGCTGCAGCCGCCGTGCCCCCGAGCCGTAGCGCTCGTGCGAGCCCGCCAGGTCGCCGGTCAGCCAGCCGCCGTTGCGCCCCGACGCGCCGAACCCGGCGAACTCCTGCTCCAGCAGCACCACGTTCATGGACGGGCGGGCGCGCTTGAGGTAGTACGCGGTCCACAGGCCGGTGTAGCCGGCGCCGACGATGGCCACGTCGGCCTGGAGGTCGCCGTCGAGCCGGGGGCCGGGGGCGGGCAGGCCGGCGGACCGGTACCAGAAGGAGACGTCGCCGTTCACGTACCCGGACGACAAAGGAACACGCACGCTCATGGCGACATATCCTCCTATATCGGGATAAGTCGGCGCATCTTGCGACGAAATACGCAATGAAACACGTCGTTAGCGGCCGTGTAACAGCGGCCGGGCATGCTCGGGTGCATGGGATTCTTGCGCATCCGTACCACGGTGGACGAGCGACCCGGCCGGCTGGCCTCCCTGGCGGCGGCCCTGGCCCACCGGGGCGGCAACATCCTGGGCCTGAGCGTACAGTCCGACACCGACGGAACCGTTGACGAGTTCGTCGCCGACATCCCCGCCCACCCCGAGACCGTGCGCGAGGCCCTGGAGGCGGCCGGGGGCCGCGACGTCAAGGTGGTGCCCGCCACCGCGCACGAGCTGACCGACGAGCCCACCAGGGCGCTGCTGCTGGCCTCCAGGCTGCGCACGATGCCGTGGCGGCTGCCCGAGCTGCTCGCCGAGCTGCTGCGCGCGGACGACGCGCGCTGGGTCTATGGTGAGGCCGTGAGTGATCTTCCCGACCCGACGCAGCTCGTCGTGCCGGTCGCGCCGCGCCGGGCGGTCCGGCTGCGCCGCGCCGAGCTGCCGTTCACGCTGACCGAGGCGGCCAGGGCGGCCTCCTTCGCCCGGCTCGCCCAGCCCGCCACCGAGCAGAGCGGCACCGCCGAGCGGGCGATCAAGCTCGCCGACGGCGTCGAGGTCACCGTCCGCCCGCTCACCTCGATCTACCGCGAGGCCGTGCGCGACCTGCACGACCGATGCTCGCCGGAGTCGCGCAGGTTCCGCTACTTCACCTCGATGCCCGCGCTGCCGCCGCGCATGTTCGACAAGCTCTGCGACAGGAACAGGGGGCACTCGCTGGTCGCCGGGCACGACGGGCAGGTCGTGGGCATGGCCAGCCTCATGTTCACCAACGACCCCGGCACGGCCGAGCTGGCCTTCCTGGTCGAGGACCGCTGGCAGGGGCGCGGTCTGGGCACGGCGATGGCCAGGATGCTCGTACGGGCCGCCCGCGACCTCGGGTATGCCGAGGTCAGGGCCACCATGCTGGCCGACAACACGCGCATGCGCCGGCTGCTGCTCTCGCTGGGCGCCACGCTCGGCTACAGCGAGGATCCCGGCGTGATCGAGGCGCGGTTGCCGGTCGGCGCGATGGTGTCAGCCTAGGGCCTCGCCCCTGCCCTCGCCCTCGCCCTGGCCCGCATCGGCCTTGCCGCCGGGCGGCTGCTCGCGCTCGATGCCCAGGTGGCGCTCGATGCGGTCCAGGCTCTCCTGGATCTGGGTGAGCCGCTCGCTCAGCACGGAGCCGCCGGCGAAGAACATCTCGGACGGGCGCTCCTTGGAGCCGCGGCCCACGCGGTCCAGCACGCGCTGGCGCACGTCGGGCAGGTCCGCCCCCGCGTCCACCAGCGCCTGGGCGGCCAGGCCCTCGCCCTCCCTGATCAGCCCGAGCAGGATGTGCTCGGTGCCGATGTAGTTGTGCCGCAGCTGCAGCGCCTCGCGCAGCGACAGCTCCAGGACCTTCTTGGCACGCGGCGTGAACGGGATGTGCCCCGCCGACGCCTTGCCGGAGGACTGGCGCGTGCCGCCGGGCGCTGCCGTGTCGCGGCCCACCTCGCGCTCGACGAAGGCGCGTACGTGGTCGAGCTCCACGCCGCAGCTGTCGAGCACCAGCGCGGCGAGACCCTCGCCCTCGTGGATGAGCCCGAGCAATATGTGTTCCGTGCCGATGTAGTTGTGGCTCATCATCCGCGCCTCCTCCTGGGCGAGGACGACGACCCTGCGCGCACGGTCGGTGAAGCGTTCGAACACCGGATGCCTCCGTTCGGCTGGGGCTGCCTCCACTATGCGCTAGGAAAGCGGGCATGTGGGGTATTTGTCCTGTGTGGATCTTGACGAGGTGGCGGACCGGCTCTACGCACTGCCGCCGTCCGAGTTCACCGCCGCACGCACGGCCGAGGCCCGTGCGGCCAAGGACGCGGGCGACGTACGGCTCTCACGCGAGATCGCGCGGCTGCGCAGGCCGACGGTGTCCGCCTGGGCGGTGAACCGGCTCGCCCGCGAACATCCCGCCGAGCTGGGCGAGCTCCTCGACGTGGGGGAGCGGCTGCGGGCGGCCTGGCAGGAGCAGGACGCCGACGCGCTGGCGGAGCTGGCCCAGCGGAGGGGTGAGGTCGCCGCCAGGGTGGGACGGCTCGCCAGGCAGCGGGGCGACCTGTCGGCGGCGGCCGGCACCGAGGTGGACCAGACGCTGGACGCCGCGCTGGTGGACGCCGGGGCCGCCGCGGAGGTGCGCCAGGGGCGCCTGGTCAAGCCGCTGCAGTACAGCGGGTTCGCGCCCGCGCCCATCCCGCGCGCGCCGGTCTCCCGGAGGAAGCGCGGCGCCGAGGAGAAGGCCGAGGACGAGGCGGCGCAGGCGCGCGCCCGCGAGGAGGCCGAGGTCAGGAAGGCCCGCGAACGCCAGGAGGCGGAGGCTGCGCACCAGGAGTGGCTGCGGGAGCTGGAGGCCGCCCGCACGGAGCACGACGAGCGGGCGGAGAAGGTCGCGGCGCTGGAGAAGAAGCTGGGCAAGGCCCGCAAGAAGCTGGAGGAGGCCCGCCAGCGGCTGGAGGTGACCCAGCGCGAGGAACGCCACGCCCGGCAGCGCCTGGAGCGCTAGACGTGCGCTAGACGGGGGGAGCGCTAGACGGGAGAGCGGAAGCGGTGGCGGCGGGCCACGTGCCGGCGGGCCAGGCGGTGGGCCTTGCGGTGGGCCTTGCGGCGGCGGCGCGTCCATGACCGGTGCCGGGTCCTTCTGCTGCCGGCGATCCAGCGGGACAGCGCGAGCGGGCCGTACGCGGCGAGCACCGCGCCCACCTCCGCCGCCCGTCCCGCCGCCGGCGGCACGGCCAGCGCGGCGGCGGTGGTGAGGGCGTACACCATGGAGAAGCGTGCCGCGGAGCGCACGCGCACGGCGGCGCGCCTGAGCCGGGCGACCGTCCACCGGCGCGGGACGGCGCCGCTCACCAGGAAGGTCAGGGCGACGGCGCCGAGGTTCGTGGCGGCGGCGGACCAGGTATCGCGCAGGGCGAGGTAGACCAGCGCGTACAGCGCGCAGGAGACCGCGCTGACCACGGCGAACGACAGGAACGTGGCCTCGCGAGGCCGGGCGGTCATCGCGTCGGGATGCGTGGGCGTCGGCTCGGGCCGCGCCACCTCCACCCCGGCCCGCCCCCTGGAGATCGACCAGGCGACCCTGGCCAGCCCCTTCAGATCGTCGATGGCGGTCCTGACGACGCGCACCCGCGAGTCGGTGTCCTCGATCCAGTCGACCGGAACCTCGTGCACGCGCAGCCCGTTGTGCTCGGCCAGCAGCAGCAGCTCGGTGTCGAAGAACCACGCGTCGTCCTCGACCTTGCGCAGCAGCGGCCTGACCACGTCCGCCCTGGCCGCCTTGAACCCGCACTGCGCGTCGCTGAACCGGACCCCGAAACCGTGCCTGAGCAGGGCGTTGTATCCGCGCGACACCACCTCGCGGCGCAGCGAGCGGCGGGTGCGCGCGCCGGGCGCGAGCCGGGTGCCGATGGCGATCTCGGAATGGCCGCTGGCCACCGAGGCCACCAGCGGGAACAGGGCGTCGAGGTCGGTGGACAGGTCCACGTCCATGTACGCGACGATGTCGGCGGGGCTGTCCTGCCAGGCGGCCCGCAGCGCCGCGCCCCGGCCCCTGATGTCGAGCCGGCGGGCGTGCACCGGCTCCAGCTCGCCGGCCAGCGCGGCGGCGACCCGCCAGGTGCCGTCGGTGCTGCCGTTGTCGACGATCGTGATGCGCCACGGCAGCGGGAAACCGCGGAGGTAGGCGGCCAGCGTCCGGACGCAGCCCGGCAGCGCGCGCTCCTCGTTGAGCACGGGGATGACGATGTCCACGCCGGCCGGCGCGGCCGCAGGCGTACGATCGAGCGCCTGCGGCCGCCGGCGGGCCTGCGTGGTGCTCACATGCCGGACCACGGCTCGGACGCCAGGTGGAAGCGCTGGTTCGCGCCGCCGTGGCAGCGGAACTGGACGATCGGCGTGCCGTCGTCCAGGCTGCCTCCGCGCACGTCCAGGCACTTGCCGGCGAGGGTACGGATCTCCACCCGGCCGCGGCTGGCGGGCGCGAAGCGGAAGCGCTGGTTGGGGTTGAGGTGGCAGCGGAACTGGACGAGCGGCGCGCCGTCGTCGGGGCTGCCGTGCAGGATGTCGAGGCACTTGCCGCTGAACGTCTGGATCGCCACCGAGCCGTCCGGCAGGCGGCGGATCTTGAAGCGCTGGTGGACCTCCTCGTCGCAGCCGAACTGGATGATCGGGGCCCGGTCCTCCGCGCTGATGCCGGCGACGTCGAAGCACTTGTCGGCGTGGGTCTGGATCTCCACGATGCCGCCGTCGTGGCCGCCGTCGTGGCCGCCGCCGTGGCCGCCGCCGTGCGGCGGGCCGGTGTCCGCGACGGCGGACGGGGCGGAGAGCGCGGTGAGGGCGATCGCCGTGACTGCGCAGCTCGCGGCGGCGCGAGCGGTGGTGCGAAGGGTGGTGCACAACCTCATGGTGGGTCCTTTTCGTGATGAATAGCCGGTTTGACGCCCGGCGACGTGAACATCGCGGAATATCGCGGAGTCATGCTAACTGCGGCCATGTGAATTACCCGGATGTACACGCCCGGCTTTCGGGGTGTGTCCGCGATCGACGCGCCATTCTGCATAAAGAGGACATCTATCGACGTGTGCGGACAATACGAGTCTTTGCCAGGCTTTGAGGGGCAGTGATGCGGCTCTGAGCTGCGACAACAGTGATAATCGGTGTCGGTTAGACGGTACGGGCAAATCTCTTGACCCCGTCAATTCTGGCGTCCCGTTGAATCGCATCGTTGGAGAGACATGGTTTGCAGAGGTGCGCACGTTCCGCGATTCAGGGCGACAGCCGGCCTGGGTGCCGATTTCGGCGCGGCGTCGAGGCGGTGAATCTCGCATGCCGTCCCAGGAGCATCCGCCCGGCCTGAACCCGGTGAGCAAGGACGACGGCGTCGCCGTGGTCTTCCCCGCGCACTCCCGGCCGGAATGCCTCGAACACGAGGTCGAGTCCCTGCTCGCGACGCTGGCGGAGGCGGGACTCGAACACCGGATCGTCATCGTCGGCGAGCCCGGCGGCTGCCCCGGCGCCCTGGACGTGCTGGCCTCGCGCTATCCCGACCGCGTCCTGACCGTGCCGCACCAGGGCGAGCCGGATTCGGCGGAGGCCGAGCGGGCCGGCGTGCTGGCCGCGCTGGAGCGTACCGACATGCGCAGGCTCGTGCTGGTCGGTCCCGGCGACCGGATCCATGCCGCCGACCTGCCCGTGCTCCTGCGCGTGCAGCGCGAGGAACGGGCCGACGCGGTGGTCGGGACGCCCGAGCGGTCACGCGCGCGCCGCGCCACCGTGCTGACCTGGGCCGCGTGGGACCGCCTGCTGCCCCGCGGCCGCTCCAGGGGCGGCGCCTGCTCCTACCGGCTGCTCGACCGGTGGCTGCTGGAGGAGTGGGAACACGGCGAGGCGGCGCGCCCCGCGTCCCTGGCGTCGGCGCGGGGGGACGTCCGGATCGTCGAGCTCCCGCTGTCCAGGCTGGGCCGGATTCCGGAGCCGCGCACCGTCTCTGGGGCCAGGGCAGGGCTCCGGATGCGCCGCCCCGCCTGGCGGACGCCGCGGGACCCGGTGCTCGCCCTGGTGACGGCGGCGAGCGTGGTGCTGTCCGTCCTGGCCTGCCTGTACCACCTGGACCTGGGCTCCGTGCTGGCCTACAACGACAGCGGCTCGCACCTGCTCATCGCCCGCCGGGTCATCGACAGCCCGACCCCCGGGCTGGCCCAGCTCGGCGGCGTCTGGCCGCCGCTGCCGCACCTGCTGGCCCTGCCCGTCGTCTGGCACGACCCGCTGTTCTACTCGGGGCTTGCGGGCTCGCTGATCTCGATGGTCTCGTACGTGGTGACCGTGCGGTACGCGTACCTGATCGCCGCCGGGATGGCGGGCACCGATCGCGCGCGCCGCAGGGCGGCCGGGATCACCGCGGCGGGGCTGCTCGCGCTCAACCCCAACGTGCTCTACCTGCAGAGCACCCCGATGACCGAGCTGCTGCTGTTCGCGTGCATCGCCGCGGCGGTGCACCACCTGGCCGAATGGTGCCGCACCGGACGGCACACGCAGCTCGCGATCGCCTCGGCGGCCACGCTGCTGGCCACGCTGACCCGCTACGAGGGCTGGGTGCTGGCGGTGGCCATGACGGTGGTGGTGGGGTACGTCTCCTTCCGCCGCTGGCGCGACCTCGCCCGGCTGGAGGCCCACCTGATCTTCTTCGGGGTGGCGGCCTTCGCCGGCATCGCCGGCTGGGTGGCCTGGAGCCGGCTGATCTTCGGCGACTGGCTGTACTGGCACTCCGGCGAGTACGCCGACCCGGCGCTGTGGGTCTCGCCCGGCGACCCGAACCTCGGCGCGCTGGGCGTCGCCTCGAGCACCTACGCCCACGCCATGGCGCACGTGCTCGGGCTGCTGACGCCGCTGGCGGGCGTGGCCGGCGCCCTGGTGTACGCCTGGCGGCGCCGGCTCGGGCCGGAGGCCGTCGCACCGTACACGCTGCTGGTCTTCGCGCCGTTCTTCGTCCTCGCCCTGTACCTCGGACAGCGCCCGCTCCACGTGCCCGAGGTGCACGGCAGCTTCTACAACGTGCGCTTCGCCCTGGTGATGGCGCTGGGCGCCGCGGTCTTCGCCGGCTACCTGGTGTCGATCGCCCCGCTACGGGACCGCTGGGGCCGCGCCGCGCTGGCCTGCGGGCTGGTCGCCACCGTCGTGGCGGTGCCCGGCACCGCGACGCTCGCCGAGCCGATGAGCTGGCACGCGGGCCGCGACGAGCGCGCGGCCGCGCGGGCGGTGACCTGGTGGCGGCAGCACTACGACGGCGGGCTCGTGCTCATGGAGAACCACGGCAACGAGATCGTCGCCTTCGGCTCCCGCGTCCCGCTGGGGCGGATCGTCTACGAGGGCAGCTTCCGCCTTTGGGGCCGGGCGCTGCGGGACCCGGCCGGCAGGGGCATCGGGTGGATCTACGCGCGTACCGCGCCGGGCAGGGAGGACCGGACCTGGCGCGCGCTGCGCGACCGGCCCTCGCTGACGCGTGACTACACGCTGGTCTACCGGGACGCCGTCCAGCACATCTATCGGAGGCGAGTGTGATGACCACGCCCTATCGCGAGCGCACCGGGCACGCGGGCATCGGGGTCCTCGACGCGGAGCTGAGCGCCCGGCGCCTGCTCAGCCGCGGGCAGACCGTCTGCGCCCTCGCGGCACCGGCCGTGATCGCCTTCGCGCTGCTCGCGCACCTGGCGTTCGGGTGGGGGCCGTCGCCGCTGTGGTGGTGCCAGGCCGCGATCGCGCTCGCCACCGCGGTCTACCTGGTCCTGCTCGTCTTCAAGACGGTCGTCGTGCTGGGGGCGTGGGGAGCCTCGGTCATCGACGTGGACGAGGCCGGGCTGCACCGGCTGTCCGGCGCGGCGCTGCCGGACTACACCGTGCTGGTGCCGCTGCACCGCGAGGCGGCGGTGCTGCCGTTCCTGCTGGAGCGCCTGGCGAGGCTCGACTACCCGGCCGAGTCCCTGCAGATCCTGCTGCTGATCGAGGAGGACGACGAGGAGACCCGCGCGGCGCTGCCGGAGCTGGGCGCGCCGTTCGAGGTCGTGCTCGTGCCGCCGTCCACGCCGCGGACCAAGCCGAAGGCGTGCAACCTCGGGCTCGCCCGCGCGCGCGGCGAGTTCGTGGTCGTCTACGACGCCGAGGACCGGCCGGAGCCCGACCAGCTCCGCAAGGCCGTGCTCGCCTTCCGGGCGCTGCCGGGCAGGGTCGTCTGCGTCCAGGCCGAGCTGCAGTACTGGAACCCGTGGACCAACTGGCTGACCCGCTGCTTCGCCGCCGAGTACGCCACCCACTTCAGCCTCATGCTGCGCGGGCTCGACCGCTACCGGCTGCCGATCCCGCTGGGCGGCACCTCCAACCACTTCCGCGCCGACGCGCTGCTCGCGCTGGGGGGCTGGGACCCGTACAACGTCACCGAGGACGCCGACCTGGGCATCCGCATCGCCCGCCGCGGCTGGGGCGTGCGCATGATGGTCTCGGTCACCGAGGAGGAGGCCAACAGCCGCCTGGGCAACTGGATCCGCCAGCGCAGCCGCTGGATCAAGGGCTACTTGCAGACCTGGCTCGTGCACAGCCGGCACCCGGTGCGCCTGTGGCGGCAACTGGGGACCAAGCAGACCCTCGCCTTCCACCTCACGATGGGCCTGTCCACGCTGACCACGCTGGTGAACCCGTTCTTCTGGGGCCTGACGCTGCTCTACCTGTGCACCGGCACCCGGTACGTGCAGGCGCTCTTCCCGCCCGCCTCGCTCTACTGCGGCGCCGCGGCCATGGTGATCGGCAACTTCCTGATGGTCTACTGCATGATGGCCGGCTGCCTGGAGCGCGGGCTCTTCCCGGCCGTCCGGGCGATGTTGTCCATCCCGCTCTACTGGGCGCTGATGAGCGTGGCCGCCTACAAGGCGCTGTGGCAGCTCGCCAGGCCGGACCGGCGCCACTTCTGGGAGCTGACCGAGCACGGCCTGGTGCGCGCCGGCCCTGCCGGGGACGGCGACGAGGATCTTCAGCCGGCGCTCCGGTGAGCTAGGGTCTACGAAACGGTCTCGTACACCAGGAGTGCCGATGGCCACGTGGACGCCCGCGTCCATGCCCGACCTGACCGGCAGGACCGCCGTCGTGACCGGCGCCAACAGCGGCATCGGCCTGCCCACCGCGCTGGAGCTGGCCCGGCACGGCGCCCGCGTCATCGCGGCGGCACGCGACCCGGACAAGGGCGCCGAGGCCGTCCGGCGGATCCTCCGCGAGGTGCCGGGCGCGCGGGTCGAGCCCGGCCTGCTCGACCTGGCCGACCTCGCCTCCGTCAGGCGGTTCGCCGCCGGTGTGACGGAGGTGGACCTGCTCGTCAACAACGCGGGGATCGCCATGATCTCCCGGCAGCGGACCGCAGACGGCTTCGAGATGCAGCTCGGCACCAACCACCTGGGACATTTCGCGCTCACCGGGCTGCTCCTGCCCCTGCTGGCCGCCCGTCCCGGCGCGCGGGTGGTGACCGTGACCAGCGACGCGCACACCGCCGGCCGGATCGACTTCGACGACCTGGGCCTGGAGCGCCGCTACGGGCGCATGGCCGCGTACGCGCGCTCCAAGCTCGCCAACCTGCTGTTCGCGCTGGAGCTGCAGCGGCGGGCCGATCGCGCCGGCGTGGACCTGACGAGCGCCGCGGTCCACCCCGGCTCGACCGCCACGAACATCGTGAAGCTGGGGCCGCTCCAGCCGCTCGTGCGGCTGCTGCTGAAGCCGCCCGCGGCCGGCGCCGTGCCCTCGCTGTACGCCGCGACCGCGCCAGGCGTGCGCGGTGGCGAGTACTTCGGGCCCAGGGCCCGGCCGCTGCGGCCCTCGAAGGCGGCCCGCTCGGAGGAGCTCGCGGCGCGGCTGTGGGAGGTGTCGGTGGAGCTGACGGGCGTACGGTTCGAGGAGTTCGCCGACCGCTGAAGGGCGTGCAGGCGGATCCGCCGGCTTCCGCACCCCCGCGCGCCCGCAAGCCTCGGCGGCCGTGGTCACCGCATGGGTGTCTGAGAACCGGCGCTCATCGGGTGGCCCTGGCCAGGTAGGCGCAGACCGGAAACCCCTCCCCGGCGTACGGCGCCGCGAGCCGCAGGTATTCGGCCCGGATCCGCTCCACGATTTCCGGCGGCTGGCCGCCGATCATCCCGAACCTCGGCCCGCCCGCCTCCACCACATCCGTCCACCACGCCGCCAGATCCACCTGGTGACGCCACCTGACCGCCTCCACGGCCGCCTCCCTGAACCCCGCCCCCTCCAGCAGGGCGGTGAACGACGGCGGCGTGGCATGGGCCGCGAACGGCCGGGCCGGCGGATCGTACGGCACCCGGGCCGCGGCGATGGCCTCGGTGAAGACACTCGTGGCCGTCATCTCGTCGGCCTTCCACCAGGTCAGGGCGAGCGTGCCGGCCGGGCGCAGCACGCGGCGCAGCTCCCGCAGCGACGCGGCGGCGTCGGGCACGTGGTTGATCACGAAGTTGCCGGCCACGCAGTCGAACTGCTCGTCGCCGAACGGCAGGTCGGGCAGCGCGGCCTGGCGGATGGCCGCGTACGGGTGCCGCCGGGCGATCAGCCGCAGCATGACGGGATCGCAGTCGACGGCGGTGACCTCGGCGCCTAGCGCGAGCGCCGCCGCCGTCACCACGCCGGTGCCGCAGCCCACGTCGAGCACGCGCGGGGCCCGGCTCTGGCGGGCCGAGGCCAGGAGCGGGCCGACGGTGTGCGAGCTGAGGTGGGCGAAGCCGCGATCGTACGCTTCGGCGTTGGTCACCGGCCCAGCCTAGCCCAGCCGCTGAACCTGACAATCTCGCGTGAGATTTCGCCCCAAAGCCTGTTTTTTCGCGAAATATCACCTCTAAGGTCGTCCGCATGACCATCGACGCCTTCATCGACGCCCTGCCCAAGGTCGAGCTGCACGTCCACCTGGTGGGCTCGGCCTCGGTCCCGACCGTGCTGGAGCTGTCGCGCCGCCACCCGGGCAGCGCGGTGCCCACCACGGAGGAAGAACTGCGCGACTTCTACCGGTTCGTCGACTTCCCGCACTTCGCCCGCGTCTACCGCGCCATCAACGCCCTCGTACGTGAGCCGGAGGACGTCGCCACCCTCGTCCTCGGCCTGGCCCGCGATCTCGCCCCGCAAGGCGCCCGCTACGTGGAGCTCCAGGTCACGCCGTACGCCCACCACCTGGTCGGCATGCCCATGCGCGAGGTCACCGAGGCCCTCGACCTGGCCGCCCGCCGCTCACTGGCCGAGCACGGCGTGGAGCTGGCCTACATCTTCGACATCCCCGGCGAGTACGGGGAGGAGGCCGCGAAGGTCACCCTGGAGCACGCCCTCCAGGAACCTCCCGCCGCCCTGGTAGGTTTCGGCATCGGCGGAATAGAACAGGAACGTCCGAAATACCGCGACGCCTACCGCTCGGCCTTCTCCGCCGCCCGCGCCGCCGGCCTCCACAGCGTCCCGCACGGCGGCGAGATGAGCGGCCCGGAGACCATCTGGGAGGTCATCGACGGCTACGGCGCCGAACGCATCGGCCACGGCATCAACTGCCTCTCGGACCCCCGCCTGGTGTCCCACCTCCGCGACACCCAGCTCCCCCTGGACGTCTGCCCCACCTCCAACCTCTGCACCGGCCAGATCGCCCGCATCGAGGACCACCCGCTGCCTCGCATGCTGGAGGAGGGCCTGTACGTGACGCTGAACAGCGACGACCCGCCCATGTTCGCCACGACGCTGGCCGAGGAGTACCGGGTGGCGCACCGGGTGTTCGGGTTCGGGAAGGAGGAGCTGGCGCAGCTCGCGCGGAACGGGGTGCGGGCGTCGTACCTGGGGGAGGGGCGCAAGCAGGAGCTGCTGGCCGAGATCGACGCGCTCGTCGGCGCCGGTTGAGGCCGGCCAGGGGTGTGCCGGGTGCCGGATGGCCGGCAGCGGAGTGCGCCGCCGGCCTTCCACCGTCAGGGAGAGGCCAGCCGCCCCAGCCCCGGCGGGATCTTGCTCGCCGCCGCGCGATCCAGCAGGAACAACGTGCGCCCCCGCCCCCGTGCCCCCGCCGCCGGCACCTGGACGGGCCCGGACTCCGACAGGGCGAGCCGGACCGCGCCCGACTTCTCCTCGCCGGCCGCCACCACCCACACCTCGCGGGAGGACTGGATGGCGGGCAGCGTGAGGGAGATGCGGGTGGGCGGCGGCTTCGGGGAGCCGTGCACCGCCACCACCGGGCGGGTGTCGTAGAGCGCGGGCATCCCCGGGAAGAGGGAGGCCACGTGGGAGTCGGGGCCCATGCCGAGCAGCATCACGTCGAAGCTCGGCACCGGCCCGTGGTCCTCGGGCCTGGCGGCCTGGCGCAGCTCGGTGGCGTACGCGTCGGCCGACTCCTCGGCCGTCATGCCCGAGTCGGGGCCGCGCATGACGTGCACCCGCGCGGGGTCCACGTCCACGTGGTCCAGCAGGGCCTCGCGGGCGCCGGTCTCGTTGCGTTCCTTGTCGCCGGCGGGGACGAACCGCTCGTCGCCCCACCAGATGTCCAGGCGCCGCCAGTCGACGGCGTCCCTGGCGGGGGTGGCGGCGATGGCGGCCAGCGTGGCGATGCCGACGGTGCCGCCCGTCAGCACGATCGACGCCGAGCCCTTGGCCGACTGCGCGTCGACCAGCCGGGTGATGATCCGCGCGGCGACGGCCTTGGCCAGGACGTCGGCGTCGCGGTGCACGACGATGCCGGGAACGCTCATGGTCGTCTCCCCTTGAACTGCCGTCATCCCTTGTACGTCCTCGCGAACCGCTTGACCGCGGCCTCGTAGATCTCGTCGGTGTCGAGCCTGCGCAGCTCCTCGGCCATCAGCTCGGAGGTCTGCCGCCTGGCCAGGGCCACGTTCCTGTCGGGCTGGCCGGGGCGGGAGAGCGTGGCCAGCCGGGCGTCGGTCCTGACGACGGCGAGCTCGCCCTCGGCGAGCTGCAGGCGTACGGAGGTCAGGCCGGGGCCGGAGGAGTCGACGACCTTGATCGGGGCGCCGAGCCGCTCCGACAGCCAGGCGGCCAGCAGCGGGGCGCTCGGGTGGCCGGGGGAGGCCTCCACGGTGCCCTTGCGCACCTTGCCCACCGGCTGGTCGAACGCGGCGGCCAGCAGGCTGCGCCACGGCGTCAGCCGGGCCCAGGACAGGTCGGTGTCGCCGCGCGCGTACCCCTTGGCCCGGGTGACCAGCGACTGGACGCCGCCGTCGTCGAAGCCCTTGGCGTCGGTGATGCGCCGCTGCGCCAGCGCGCCGATCGCGTCCTTGGACGGCGCGTCGGGGGCCGCGCCCGGCCACCACGCCACGACCGGCGTGTCGGGCAGCAGCAGCGGGCTGACCACGGAGTCGGCGTGGTCGGTCAGCTCGCCGTACAGGCGCAGCACCACGACCTCGCCGGGCGTGTTCTCGCCGATGCGCAGCTCGGCGTCGAGCCTGATGGCCTCCTCCGGCTCCCGCTTGATCACCACGATGATGCGCGAGGGGTGCTCGCGGGCCGCCTCGGTGGCGGCGCGGAGCGCGTCGTACTGGTGGCGCTCCTCGCTGACCACGACGAGCGTGAGCACCATGCCGATGGCGGGCGCGCCCATCTGGTGACGCAGGTGGGTGAACTGGGCGGCGATCTTCCCGGCCGTCGTGTCCGTGAGCATAAAGGTCGTCACGAGTCCTCCTCCGTCGGCCTCGCGACCGTCATGCTGTGTCTCATCGTTCGTTCGCTGCGCTCTCTCACAGCCTCCTCCACACGCGGCCGTCGCGGGCCATCATCGCGTCGGCCGACTCGGGCCCCCACGAACCGGACTCGTACGGCTCCGGCTGCCCCTGCGTGGCCCAGAACTCCTCGATCGGGTCGAGGATCTTCCACGACAGCTCCACCTCCCGCTGGTGCGGGAAGAGCGGCGGATCGCCGATCATCACGTCGAGCAGCAGCCGCTCGTACGCCTCCGGCGACGACTCCAGGAACGACTCGCCGTAGGCGAAGTCCATGGAGACGTCGCGCACCTCCATCGCCGTCCCCGGCACCTTGGAGCCGAACCGCACCGTGATGCCCTCGTCCGGCTGGACCCGGACCACCAGGGCGTTCTGGCCGAGGATCTCGGTGTCGTCCTTGCTGAACGGCAGGTGCGGCGCCCGCTGGAACACCACGGCCACCTCGGTGACGCGCCGGCCCAGCCGCTTGCCGGTGCGCAGGTAGAACGGCACCCCGGCCCAGCGCCGGTTGGCGATCTCCAGCTTGATGGCGGCGTAGGTCTCGGTGGTGGACTGCTGCGAGATGCCCTCCTCCTGGAGGTAGCCGACGACCTTCTCGCCGCCCTGCCAGCCCGCGGAGTACTGGCCGCGCGCGGTGTTCAGGCCCAGGTTGGCGGGCAGCCGCACGGCCTTGAGCACCTTCTCCTTCTCCCGCCGCAGCGAGTTGGCCTCGAAGGAGGTCGGGTCCTCCATCGCGACGAGCGCGAGGAGCTGGAGCAGGTGGTTCTGGATGACGTCGCGGGCGGCGCCGATGCCGTCGTAGTAGCCGGCACGGCCGCCGATGCCGATGTCCTCGGCCATCGTGATCTGCACGTGGTCGACGAAGCTGCGGTTCCAGATCGGCTCGTAGAGGTTGTTGGCGAACCTCAGCGCCATGATGTTCTGGACGGTCTCCTTGCCCAGGTAGTGGTCGATCCTGAAGATCGAGCTCTCCGGGAAGGCCGAGGTGGTGATCTCGTTCAGCTCGTGGGCCGACTGCAGGTCGTGCCCGAACGGCTTCTCGATGACCACGCGCCGCCACGAGCCGTCCGGCGCGTCGGACAGCCCGGTGCGCTTGAGCTGCTCCACCACCACGGGGAAGAACTTCGGCGGCACCGACAGGTAGAAAGCGTAGTTTCCGCCCGTGCCGCGGGTCTCGTCGATCTCAGCCAACGCCATGGCCAGCGCGTCGAACGCCCCGTCGTCGGAGAACTCGCCGGGAACGAAATGGATGCCCTCGCGGATCTGCTTCCAGACCTCCTCGCGGAAGGGGGTCCGGGCATGCGCCTTGACGGCGTCGTGCGTCAACTGGGCGAAATCCTGGTCCTTCCAATCGCGCCGGGCGAACCCGACCAGCGAGAAGCCCGGCGGCAGCAGCCCCCGGTTCCCCAGGTCGTAAATCGCCGGTAGCAGCTTGCGCTTGGCCAGGTCACCCGTCACGCCGAACAACACCATCACACATGGTCCAGCCACCCGGGGCAGCCGCTTGTCGCGCGGGTCGCGCAGCGGGTTGGCGGCCGCCACCGCCTCGGTCGTGGCGATGCCCGCGACGGCCGCCGCCACGGTGGCGGCCTCCTCCGCGGGTGCTGCCGGGTCTGTCATCTCAAGCCTCCTGTGCGGCCTCGAGCAAACGCGCGACACCCGCCGCGCGGTCGGTCAAATGCAGGCGTACGGCAGGGCGCCCCCGGGTCTCCAGCGCCCCGAGGTCCCCCAGCGCCTGGGCGAGCTGCAGCCGGCCCAGGCTGTACGGCCTTCCGGGCACGGCGACGTCCTCGGTCACCACCCCCGTGATCTGCACGAACACCCCGTTCTGCGGCCCGCCCTTGTGATACTGCCCGGTGGAGTGCAGGAACCGCGGCCCCCACCCGAACGTCACCGGCCGGTCGGTACGCAGCGCGAGCAGCGTCCGCAACGTCTGCGGGTCGGCCATCATCCACGCGTCGGTCATCTGCTCGAAGTCGGCCCCGTCGGGCACCGGCGCGTCGAAGGCGGCCAGCCGGTCCAGGTAAGCCATGATCGCCAGGTAGCCGTCGCCGGGGATCGCGTGCAGCAGCTCGGCGAACAGCCCCGGCAGGTCCTTGGCCGTCGCCGACCCGTACACCTCGACCGGGCCGTCCACGAACGCGGGCGCGCCGGCCGGCAGGTCGGGCAGGGCCAGCAGGGCGGCGGTGTTCTCCTCCGGCTCGGCCACGTTGGGCCGGTCGCACGGATCGACCTCCAGCAGCAGCGCGGCGACGGCGGTCGCGTACTCCCAGACCACGAACTGCGCGCCCAGCGGCCCGTCCACGCGCACGTCGCCGACGTCGGACTCGATCGCCACGACCAGCTCGTCGCCCGACCTGTTGGGGTCGGCGCCGACGACCGGCAGGATGCCCCTGCCCTGCTTGCCGGTGGACTCGGCGATGAGCTGCTCGATCCAGTCGGGCAGCCCGAAGATGGACGAGAGCTGGTCCTCCATGACCAGCTTGTCGCGCCCGGCCAGCGCCGCGCCGCCGAGCGCCGCCCCCAGGTCGAGCCCGGGATTGCCGCTGTCGAGCGACAGCAGCGGCAGGACCTCCTCGGCCTCGTCCAGCAGCCGCGCCACGTCGGCCCCCGCCAGCGCGGCGGGCACCAGCGCGGGCGCCGACAGCACCGAGTGGGGGCCGCCCGCGCCGGCGGGCACCAGGTGGAAGCCGCCGGCGGCGGCCCGCCGCGCCGGCGGCGAGCCGGGATCGGCGACGACCACGATGCGGCCCGCGGGGTCCAGCCCCGCGTCCGCGAAGAGCCGCTCGAAGATCCGGAGCTGGCTGTCGGCCTCCACGGCCTGGCCGCCGCCGCCGGTCACGACCACGACCGTGGACTCCAGGCCGTCGGCCAGCGCGCGGCGTACCTGGCCGGGGTCGGTCGTGTCGAGCACGGTGAGCGGCACGTCACCGGTGGCGCAGATGACCTCCGCCGCCAGCGCCGAGCCGCCCGTCCCGGCCAGGACCACGTTCGTCAGGCCCGCGGCGCGGGCCCTCTCCGCGAGCTCGCCCAGGACGGGCAGCAGCTCGCGGGAGGAGCGGGGCGGGGCCGGCCGGCCGGCCGCCGCCTCCGCGTCGGCGTCCTCACCCCACAGCGTGGGGTCGCCGCCGGCGAGCCGCGCGGGCACGCCGTCGGCGACGAGGCGCCCCGCGACGGAGGAGGCGGCCGAGGCCACCCCCTCCTCGCGGTAGGACACCTCCATCACGGAACCAGGTTCTTGGTGACGCTCTCGAGCAGCTCGTTCCAGGACGCCTCGAACTTCTCCACGCCCTCGTCCTCCAGGACCTTCACCACGTCGTCGTAGTCGACGCCGGCGTCCTTGAGCGCGGCCATGGTGTTCCAGGCCTGCTCGTAGAACGGGCGGACGGTGTCGCCGGTGATGTTGGCGTGGTCGGCCGTGGCGTCGAGCGTCTTCTCCGGCATCGTGTTGACGGTGCCGGGGGCGACGAGCTGGTCGACGTACATGGTGTCGGAGTACTCGGGGTTCTTGACGCCGGTCGAGGCCCACAGCGGGCGCTGCGGGCGGGCGCCGGCGGCGCGCAGGCGCTGCCACCGCTCGGAGTTCATGACCTCCTCGAACGCCGCGTACGCCAGGCGCGCGTTGGCGATGCCCGCCTTGCCCTTCAGCTCCGGCTTGCCGAGCTTGTCCAGGCGCTTGTCGATCTCGGTGTCGACGCGGCTGACGAAGAACGAGGCCACCGACTCGATCGAGGCCAGGTTCAGGCCCTTGGCCTGCGCGGCCTCCAGGCCGGCGAGCCAGGCGTCCATGACCGCGCGGTACCGCTCGAGGGAGAAGATCAGCGTGACGTTGATGCTGATGCCCTCGGACAGCGCCTGCGTGATCGCGGGCAGGCCCTCGACCGTGGCCGGGATCTTGATCATGAGGTTCGGCCGGTCGACCAGCCACCACAGCGCGCGGGCCTCGGCGATCGTCTTCTCGCTCTCGCGGGCCAGGCGCGGGTCGACCTCCAGCGACACGCGGCCGTCCACGCCGCCGGTGGCGTCGTAGACCGGGCGCAGCACGTCGGCGGCCCAGCGGATGTCGTAGGTGGTGATGGCGCGTACGGCCTCGCCCACCTCGACGCCGCGCACGGCCAGGTCGTGGAGCTGGGCGTTGTACGCGTCGCCCTTGCTGAGCGCGTTGGCGAAGATCGTCGGGTTGGAGGTCACCCCGACCACGTTCTTGTCGCGGATCAGCTGCTCGAGGTTGCCGGTGCGCAGGCGCTCACGGCTGATGTCGTCGAGCCAGATGGCAACGCCCTGGCCGGACAGCTTGTTGAGGATCTCGCTCATCGTTCTCAGTTTCCCGTCGTCTCGCCCTTGTCCTGACCCAGCTTGGCCAGGCTCGCCCTGGCCGCCGCCGCCACGCGATCAGCCGTCAGCCCGAACTGCTCGTACAGAGTCTTGTACGGCGCGGAAGCACCGAAGTGTTCGAGGCTGACCACCTCGCCGCACTCGCCGACGAACTCGTGCCAGCCGAGCGCGATGCCCGCCTCGACCGCCACCCGAGCCCGGATCGACGAGGGCAGAACCGTCTGCTTATATGCGATGTCCTGCCCGTTGAACCACTCGACACACGGCATCGAGACCACCCGCGTGGGGATGCCCTGCGACTCCAGCAGCTCCCGGCCGTTCAGCGCGATCTCGACCTCGCTGCCCGTGGCGATGACGATGACCCTCGGCTGGCCGTCGGACGCCTCGCGCAGCACGTAGCCGCCGCGGGCCACGCCCTCGGCGCTGGTGCCCGCCACGACCGGCAGGTTCTGCCTGGTCAGCGCCAGGGCGGCGGGGCGGTCGGTGTGCTCCAGCACGGCCTTCCACGCGTACGCCGTCTCGTTGGCGTCGGCCGGGCGCACCACGTCGAGGCCGGGGATCGCGCGCAGCGCCCACAGGTGCTCGATCGGCTGGTGGGTGGGGCCGTCCTCGCCGAGGCCGATGGAGTCGTGCGTCCACACGTACGTGACCGGCAGCTTCATCAGCGCGGCCAGGCGTACCGCCGGGCGCATGTAGTCGGAGAAGACCAGGAACGTGCCGCCGTACGGGCGGGTGCCGCCGTGCAGCGCGATGCCGTTCAGGATGGCGCCCATGGCGTGCTCGCGGATGCCGAAGTGCAGCGTGCGGCCGTAGCGGTTGCCCTTGAAGTCCTTGGTCTGGAACTCCTCGGGGATGAAGGACGGCTCGCCCTTCATCGTGGTGAGGTTGGACTCGGCCAGGTCGGCCGAGCCGCCCCACAGCTCGGGCAGCACCGGCGCCAGCGCGTTCAGCACCTCGCCGGACGCCTTGCGGGTGGCCATCGAGGCGCCCTGCTCGAACGACGGCAGCGCGGTGGCCCAGCCGGCCGGCAGCTCGCGCCGGGAGATCCGGTCGAGCTCGGCGGCGCGCTCCTCGTTGGCCAGCCGCCACTCGGCGTAGGACTTCTCCCACTCCGCGTGGTCGGCGCGGCCGCGCTGGGCGACGCCGCGGACGTGCTCCAGCACCGCGGCCGGCACGTCGAAGGTCTTGGCCGGGTCCATGCCCAGCACTTCCTTGGTGGCGGCGACCTCGGCCTCGCCCAGGGCGGAGCCGTGGATCTTGCCGGTGTTCTGCTTGTTCGGCGCGGGGTAGCCGATGATCGTGCGCAGCCGGATGAACGAAGGCCGGTCGGTCTCCGCCTTGGCCGCCAGCAGGGCGTCGTAGAGGGCCTGGACGTCCTCGACGTACTCGCCGGACTCGGTCCAGTCGACGCTCTGGGTGTGCCAGCCGTAGGCCTCGTAGCGCTTGACCACGTCCTCGGAGAGGGCGATCTGCGTGTCGTCCTCGATGGAGATGTGGTTGTCGTCGTAGAGGACGACGAGGTTGCCCAGCTTCTGGTGGCCGGCCAGGGAGCTGGCCTCGTGGCTGATGCCCTCCTCGATGTCGCCGTCGCTGACGATGCACCAGATGTTGTGGTCGAACGGCGAGGTGCCCGGCTCCGCCTCGGGGTCGAACAGGCCGCGCTCGCGGCGGGCCGCCATGGCCATGCCGACCGCGTTGGCGATGCCCTGGCCCAGCGGGCCCGTCGTGGTCTCGACGCCCGCGGTGTGGCCGTGCTCGGGGTGGCCGGGGGTGAGGCTGTCCCACTGGCGCAGGCGCCTGAGGTCGTCCAGCGTCAGGCCGTAGCCGGACAGGTAGAGCTGGATGTAGAGCGTCAGGCTGCTGTGCCCGCACGACAGCACGAAACGGTCGCGCCCGAGCCAGCCCGGGTCGGTCGGGTCGTGGCGCAGCACACGCTGGAAGAGCAGGTATGCGGCGGGGGCCAGGCTCATGGCGGTGCCGGGGTGACCCGAGCCCGCCTTCTCCACTGCGTCCATCGCCAGGGCTCGAACGACGTCGACCGCCTGCTTGTCCAGGTCGGTCCATTCGAGGGCTGGCACGAGTTCGGTGCTCAAGTGCTCGATCTCCGGAATCTAGTTGTCATTGGATGTGGCTGTCCCGCCCAGGTCGGCCACGCCGCGGCGCCCTGCCGCAGCTTGCGCGCCCGCGCCTACACCGGACCATAACCGAGTGGGGCTGGTGATCGATTCCCATTCCACCCTCGCGTGTCCATGTACGGCGCAAGCCCCCCATTGGCCGGACCGGCCGACCCTGCGACTACAGTTTGTTTGTTCGCAGGGGCGTCACCGGCGCCCGCCCATGGATCCGCTCTTATCAGAGGTTACGCGTTGACTTCCGACAGGCTGGAAGCGCCTTGACGGTGCTGACCAACAGGCAGGCGACGGCCCCATCACGGCAGGTGGAGCCGCCGCGCTCGATCGGCATGATCGTCAAGGCCTACATCGCGCTCACCAAGCCGCGGGTCATCGAGCTGCTGCTGATCACGACACTGCCGGTGATGTTCCTCGCAGCGGGCGGCCTGCCGCCGCTGTGGGAGTCGATCTGGGTCATGGTGTTCGGCACCCTATCGGCGGGCAGCGCCAACGCGCTCAACTGCTACATCGACCGCGACATCGACCAGAAGATGCGCCGCACCCGCCGCAGGCCGCTGGCCAGGCACCAGGTGTCGCCGCGCGCCGCGCTGGTCTTCGGCCTGGTGCTGGGCGTCATCTCCACGGCCGGCCTGTGGGTGGCCACCAACTGGCTGGCCGCGATGTTGTCGCTCGGCGCGATCCTGTTCTACGTGCTGGTCTACTCGCTGATCCTCAAGCGGCGCACGGCCCAGAACATCGTGTGGGGCGGCATCGCGGGCTGCATGCCGGTGATGATCGGCTGGGCGGGCATCACCGAGCGGCTCGACTGGGCGCCGCTGGTGCTGTTCGGCGTCGTGTTCTTCTGGACGCCGCCGCACACCTGGACGCTGGCCATGCGGTACAAGGAGGACTACGCGGCGGCCAAGGTGCCGATGCTGCCCGTGGTGGCCACCGAACGCCGGGTCATCGTGGAGTCCATCGTCTACACCTGGGCCACCGTGCTGTGCTCGCTGGCGCTGTGGCCGGTGGCGGGCACCACGCTGTTCTACCCGATCGTGGCCGCGGTGCTGGGCGTGATGTGCCTGGTGGAGGCGCACCGCCTGCTGGCCAGGCTCAACGCCGGCAAGAGCGGGGTCGACCTGCGGCCCATGCGCTTCTTCCACTGGTCGAACGCCTACCTGGCCCTGCTGTTCCTCGCCGTGGCGATCGACCCGCTGCTCGCCTGAGTGCCGTGTCCGGACGGTGACGAGTGGCTGGCAGCGCCCGGACCGGCACGGACCCCGGCACCCTGATCCGTTAAAGTCACCCTATGGCGACCCGTGATCCACGCTGGGTGTTGAAGGACCGCCCGTCATTCGCGTTGATCATCGGGCTGGTCCTCACCGGCATCTGCGCCCTGGTCTCGTTCTCCTTCGACGTGTTCAACGGCGCGCCGGTGCAGTTCTTCATCGCGCTCATGCTCGCGCTGGCGCCCGTGCCGCTGCTGCTGGCGGCCGTGCTGGCACTGGACCGGATGGAGCCGGAGCCGCGCAGCAACCTGATCTTCGCCTTCGCGTGGGGCGCGGGCATCGCCGTGCTCGTGGCCGGTGTGATCAACTCGCTCAACCTGCACTACATCATCGACACCGCCAAGCTGTCGGAGGCCAGCGCGCGCAACCTCGCGGCCACGTTCGGCGCGCCGGTGGTGGAGGAGACGATGAAGGGCCTGGTGCTGCTGGGGCTGCTCAGGTTCCGCAGGGCCGAGCTCGACGGGCCGACCGACGGCATCATCTACGCCAGCATGGTCGGCCTCGGCTTCGCCATGAGCGAGAACGTCAGCTACTACCTCGGCGCGCTGTCCAGCTCGGGCGTCAAGGGGCTGGCCGTCACGGTGGTGCTGCGCGGCGTGCTGTCGCCGCTGGCGCATCCGCTGTTCAGCTCCATGATCGGGGTCGCCGTGGCGTACGCGGCCCAGCGCAGGGGGCCGGAGCGCACCACGTACGTGCTGGCGGGCTGGACGGCGGCGATGATCCTGCACGGCCTGTGGAACGGCCTGGCCTCCTACGGCGGGTTCCCCGGGCTCGTGGTGGCCTACCTGACGCTGCTGGTCGTGCTGGTGGTGCTGATCGGCGTGGTGTTCAGGGACCGGCGGCGCATCGTGGCGCTCATCCAGCGGTACCTGCCGGCGTACGAGCCGACCAAGCTGGTCACCCAGGCCGACATCTACATGCTCTCGGCCTTCTCCCGGCGCCGCCAGGCCCGGCAGTGGGCCCGCGCCCACGGCGGCAAGCCGGGGCTGCGGGCGATGCGCGACTACCAGCTCGCCGCCACGGAGCTGGGCCTGCTGCACGAGCGGGCGGCCCGCCACATGGTCGACGAGCACACCTTCCACGAGGAGCAGCGGGCGCTGCTGGAGTGCATGAGCACCGCCCGCGCCGACTTCCCCGTGCCGGAGATGCACGCCCGCTCGGTGGCCAGGGGGTCGCCGCCGCCCGGCTACGCGCCCGGCGCGCCCGGCTGAGACAGGATGCGGGTCAGGGAGACCTCGCGCGGGCCCGGGTACACCGGGTCGGAGTGCAGGATCAGGGCGTCGGCGAACGCCTTGGCGGTGGCGAACAGCTCGCGGGCGGCGGAGGCGTACGTGGTCGCGGCCCAGCGCCTGGCCGAGTCGTCACCCGCCCCGAACGCCTCCAGCCCCGCCGTCCTGCACAACGTCACGGCTCTGGGGATGTGGAACTCCTGGGTCACCACCGTGACCCGTTCGGCCCCGAAGACCTTGCGCGCCCGCACGCACGAGTCCCACGTGTCGAACCCGGCGTAGTCCAGCACCATCACCGCGTCGGGCACACCCTTGGCGCGCAGGTAGTCGCGCATGGCGGTGGGCTCGTCGTACTCCTTGCGGCTGTTGTCGCCCGACAGCAGCAGCGCCTTGACCTTGCCCGACAGGTACAGCTCGGCGGCGATGTCGAGCCTGCGGGCCAGCATGGGGGAGGGCCGCCCGGCGTACAGGCCGGCGCCGAGCACCAGCGCGGCCTGCGCCTCGGGCACCTGCCGGACCCAGCCCTCGTCCTCGGCCGTCGCCCGGTGGCCCGAGCTGCCGAGCCAGGCCCACGTCATGGGCGCCAGCGCGAGCACGCTGGCCAGCACCAGCCCCTGGTACGTACGGCGCAGCCCCTTCCGAGAGAGGCGGACTTTTCCCCGCAAAGCACACCTCTTCCGGGCCGGGGGAGTGGCGCATCTAACACCACATACCCTGGCATATCCGCTCAGACGACGGCGGCTGCTTCGGCGGGGGAGTGGGGTACGGCGGAGGGCTCGGGGCCGCGGGAGCGCAGCGACGTGGCGACCCGCAGCGCGGCGATCCAGACCAGGGTCGAGCCGAGCACGTGCAGCAGCACCAGCAGGGCGGGCACGGCCAGGAACCACTGCGTGTAGCCGATCACGCCCTGCAGCAGCTCCACGCCGAACAGGGCCAGCGCCGCCCGCCTGGCCGGGCGCGGGGCGTTGGTCACGTGCAGCGCGAACAGCAGCGCGAACGTCAGCCCGACCACCACGTACGCGATGTCGGCGTGCAGCCTGGCCACGGTCTCGATGTCGAGGTCGAAGCGCGAGGCCATCTCGTCACCCGAGTGCGGCCCGGTGTTGGTGACCACGACCCCGGCCACCAGCAGCACGAACACGGCCGCCACCAGCGCGTGGCCGAGCCTGCGGACGTCGCGGTGGGTGATCTTCCGCACGGGGCCGTCGCCCTCGCCCGCGCGCGCGTACAACATCCAGCAGGCGGCGATCAGGCCGCTGGAGATGAGGTAGTGCATGCCGACGGTGAACGGGTTGAGCATCGTGTTGACCACCAGCCCGCCCCACAGGGCCTGCGCGATGATCCCGATCGGCTGCAGCCAGGCCAGGCGGATCAGGGAGACCCGGCGGGGGCGCATCCGCACCGCGGCCAGCCAGCAGGCGATGCCCACCGCCAGCACCAGGAACGTGAGCAGCCGGTTGCCGAACTCGACGGCCATGTTGAGCGGCGAGACCTCGGGGTGCGCGACCGGGATGAAGCTGTCGGGGGTGCACCTCGGCCAGGTCGGGCAGCCGAGCCCGGAGGCGGTGACGCGCACGCCCGCCCCGGTGACCGTGATCCCCGCGTTGACCACCACGGACGCCAGCGCCCAGCCGCGGATCGAGCGCGTCGTCGGCGCCCAGAAGGACCGGATGAACCGCGCGACGAGGTGGGGGTTGTCCGTGGATAGCTTCACGTCATCGATGGTAGGGGCCAGGTTGGCCGGTCCCGCCATCGGGAGCGGGCTTCTCAAGCGGATTGGGTATGTGACATATTACTGAGAGGAGGTGGTGATGTCCGACGTGATCGTCGTCGGCGCGGGCGTGGTGGGAGCGGCCTGCGCCTACTATGCCGCGCGCGCGGGCCTCGACGTGACCGTGATCGACCGCGGTCCCGTGGCCGGCGGCACGACGGGCTCGGGCGAGGGCAACGTGCTGGTGTCCGACAAGGAGCCGGGGCCCGAGCTGGAGCTGGCCGTGCTGTCGAACCGGCTGTGGCGCTCGCTGGCCGGGCTGGGCGGGTTCGAGTTCGAGGCGAAGGGCGGGCTGGTCGTCGCCGAGACCGAGGAGGTGCAGCGGCAGCTCACCGAGCTGGCGGGCAAGCAGGGCGTCGAGCACGCTCTGGTGCCGGCCCCGGAGCTGCGCGACCACGAGCCGCACCTGGCCGAGGGGCTGGCAGGAGGGGTGTTCTACCCCCAGGACGCCCAGGTGCAGCCCATGCTCGCCGCCGCCACCCTGCTCAGGCACGGCGCCGAGAGCTTCGGCCACGGCACGCTGCGGCTGCGGCTCGGCGCCACCGTGACCGGCATCCTCCGCTCGGGGGACCGGATCACCGGCGTACGCACCTCCCAGGGCGACGTGCTCGGCGACGCCGTCGTCAACGCGGCGGGCACCTGGGGCGGCGAGGTCGCCGCGCTGGCGGGCGTGCACCTGCCCGTCCTGCCCAGGCGCGGCTTCATCCTCGTCACCGAGCCGCTGCCGGAGCCGCTGATCAGGCACAAGGTCTACACCGCCGCCTACGTCACGAACGTCGCCAGCGACTCCGCCGGGCTGGAGACCTCGGCCGTCGTCGAGGGCACACCCGCCGGGACCGTGCTCATCGGGGCCAGCAGGGAACGCGTCGGGTTCGACAGGACGACGTCGGTGCCCGTGCTGGCACGGCTGGCCGAGCAGGCGGTCGCGCTCTTCCCCGCGCTGCGGGACGTCCGGGCCATCCGGTCCTACTGCGGGTTCCGGCCGTACTGCCCCGACCACCTGCCCGTCATCGGGGCCGATCCGCGCGTGTCCGGGCTTTACCACGCGTGCGGCCACGAGGGCGCCGGCATCGGGCTCGCCCCGGCCACCGGGCACCTGCTCGCCCAGCTCATCACCGGGCAGCGGCCCGACCTCGACCTGCAGCCCTTCCGCCCGGACCGCTTCCCCGAGGAGGCCCCATGACCTTCCACATCACCGTCGACGGGCGCTCCGTGCCCGTCGTGCCGGGGCAGACCATCGGCGCGGCCCTGCACGCGGCCGGGGTGCGGTCGTGGCGCACCACCCGCTTCGGCGGGCGGCCGCGCGGGCTGTTCTGCGGGATCGGCGTCTGCTTCGACTGCCTGATCTCGGTGAACGGCCGGCCGCCCGAGCGGGCCTGCCTGCTGGAGGCCGAGCCGGGGGACGAGGTGACGACGGCGTGACGTACGACCTCGTGGTGGTCGGCGGCGGGCCCGCCGGCGTGGCGGGCGCGCTCACGGCGGCGCTGGCCGGGCTGCGGGTGGCGCTCGTGGACTCCGGCCTGCGGCTCGGCGGCCAGTACTTCCGGCACACCGCCGCTCCCCGTCCGGCGGCCGGGCTCGACCGGTTCCTGCGGCAGGCGCGGGCCCTCGACGCGCGGGCGGACGTGCTGCTGCGGCACCAGGTGTGGGCCGTCTCCCGCGAACCGGACGGCGACCTGCTGGTGCACTGCGCGACCAGGGACATGGCAGCGCCCGCGAGCTCGCCGGGTGCGGACGGCCGGTCGGATGATGCCGGCCGGTCGGGTGGCGCCGGGCTGTTGGGCGGCGCCGGGCTGTTGGGTGGCGTCGGCCGTTCGGGTGGCGCCGGATTGTTGGGTGGCGCCGGCTCATCGCGGGGTGACGGGGCGGATGGCCGGTCCGGTGAGCGGGCGGTGGTGCTGCGGGCGCGGCGGTTGCTGATCGCGACCGGTGCGCACGACCGGCCGCTGCCGTTCCCCGGCTGGGATCTGCCCGGGGTGCTCACCGCCGGTGGCGCGCAGGCGCTGCTCAAGGGCGGCGGGGTCGTGGCGGGGCGGCGGATCGTGGTGTCCGGCACCGGGCCGTTCCTGCTGCCGGTCGCCTCGGGGCTGGCCGGGGCGGGGGCGCGGGTGCTCGGCGTGTACGAGGCCAACGGCGGGCTCGGGCTGGCCAGGCATCCGGTGCTGGCCCTGGGCAAGGCGGGGGAGGCGGCGATGTACGCGGCCGCCCTGGCCAGGCACCGGGTGCCGTACCGTACGCGGCAGGCGGTCGTCGCCGCCCACGGGGAGCGCGAGGTGGAGGCCGTCACCATCGCCCGCCTCGACCGCGACTGGAACGTCACGGCGACCCACGTCGTCGAGTGCGACACCGTGGCCGTCGGCTACGGCTTCGTGCCGCAGATCGAGCTGGGGACGCAGCTCGGCTGCCAGACCCGCCACGACGTGGACGGCAGCCCGGTGCTGAGCGTGGACGCCACCCTCCGCACCACCGTGCCCGGGGTGTGGGCGGCGGGCGAGCCCGTCGGCGTGGGCGGCTGGCGCCTGGCCGAACTGGAAGGCCGCCTCGCCGGCCGCGCCATCGTCTCCGACGCCCGCACACGTCCGGCCCCCGGCTCCCGCCCGGACCGGACCGCGAACGTCAGCGCGCCTCCGGCCGACGACGTGAGCACGGCCTCGGCCTCCCGTGCCGGCACGGGCCTGGCCGCCGGCAGCCGTGTGGAGGCGGCGGGCGACGTACGCACGGGTGCGCTGCCGGAGTCCGGTGGGGTGGCGGCGGTCGTGCCGCCGTTGTTCGCGCGCAGGCGGGAGCGGTGGCGGGCGTTCGGGGAGGCGCTGCAGCGCGCGTACCCCGTCAAGCCCGGCTGGCAGGGGTGGCTGCACGACGACACGCTCGTGTGCAGGTGCGAGGAGGTGCCGCTGGCCCGGGTACGCGAGGCACAGGCGCTCGGCGCCACCGACGCGCGCTCGATCAAGCTGCTGGCCCGCCCGGGCATGGGCTGGTGCCAGGGCCGCATCTGCGGCTACGCCGTCTCCTGCCTGGCGGGAGAGCCGCCCCAGCCGCCCCGCCGCCCGATCGCCCAGCCCACCACCCTCGGCGCGCTGGCCTCACTCACCGCACCCGACGCGCAGGCACCCGACGCGCAGGCGCCCGACGCGAAGGCGCCCGGTGGCGCGACGGCACCCGACGACGACCCCGCTCACTGAACCCCCCGACACCTGGAGGACTTTCCATGGAACACCGCAGCAAGCCCTGGCAGGGCGTCATGGTCGCCACCGCGCTCCCCCTGCGCGACGACCTGTCCGTCGACTACGACGGCTACGCGGACCACTGCCGCTGGCTGGTCGCGAACGGCTGCGACGGCGTCGTGCCGAACGGCTCGCTCGGCGAGTACCAGACGCTCACCCCGCAGGAGCGCACGAAGGTGATCGAGACCGCCGTCGCGGCCGTCGGCGGCGGGAACGTGATGGCGGGCGCGGGCGCGTACGGCGCCGCCGAGTCGCGCCGCTGGGCCGAGCAGGCGGGCGAGGCGGGCTGCGGCTCGATCCTCCTGCTGCCGCCCAACTCCTACCGGGCCGACGAGCGGGCCGTCGTGGCGCACTATCGTGAGGTGGCCAGGGCGGGCGTGCCGATCGTGGCCTACAACAACCCCTACGACACCAAGGTCGACCTCACCCCCGCGCTGCTGGCCAGGCTGCACGAGGAGGGGCTGATCGTCGCGGTGAAGGAGTTCACGGGGGACGTGCGCAGGGCGTACGAGCTCGCCGAGCTGGCACCCGGGCTGGACCTGCTGATCGGCTCCGACGACGTGCTGCTGGAGCTGGCCGTGGCCGGGGCGGTCGGCTGGATCGCCGGTTACCCGAACGCGCTGCCCGCCTCCAGCACCGCCCTCTACCGCGCGGCGGTGGCGGGCGACCTGGAGACCGCGCTGCCCCTGTACCGGGCCCTGCACCCGCTGCTGCGCTGGGACTCCAAGACGGACTTCGTCCAGGCCATCAAGCTCTCCATGGACCTGGCCGGCCGGCACGGCGGCCCGTGCAGGCAGCCCAGGCAGCCGCTGACGGACGAGCAGGCCGCTATCGTGCGTGCGGCGACCGAGAAGGCACTGGCAGAGGGGCTGCGATGAGGACCAAGCGCGTATTCCACGCCGTCGACTCCCACACCGAGGGCATGCCCACCCGGGTCATCACCGGCGGCATCGGCGTGATCCCCGGGGCGAGCATGGCGGAGCGGCGCCTCTACTTCCGCGACAACCTCGACCACATCCGCACCCTGCTGATGACGGAGCCGCGCGGCCACTCGGCCATGAGCGGCGCCATCCTGCAGCCGCCGACCAGGCCGGACGCGGACTACGGGGTGCTGTTCATCGAGGTGTCGGGGCTGCTGCCGATGTGCGGGCACGGCACGATCGGCGTGGCGACCGTGCTGGTCGAGACCGGCATGGTGGAGGTCGTCGAGCCCGTCACGACCGTGCGCCTGGAGGTACCCGCCGGGCTCGTCGAGGTGGACGTGGCCGTCGAGGACGGCATGGCCATGTCGGTGACGCTGCGCAACGTGCCGTCCTACTGCGACCGGCTGGACGCGACGGTGACCGTCCCGGGGTTCGGGGAGATCCCGTACGACCTCGCGTACGGCGGCAACTTCTACGCCATCGTGAACCTCGACCACTACGGCCTGCCCTTCGACCGCAAGGCCAAGAACGAGATCATCGCGGCCGGCCTGGCCACCATGGAGGCGATCAACGCCGCCGACGAGCCGGTGCACCGCGAGGACTCCCGCATCCGCGGCTGCCACCACGTCTACTTCGCCGCCCCCGGCTCCGACGCCCACCACTCGCGGCACGCCATGGCCATCCACCCGGGCTGGTTCGACCGCTCGCCGTGCGGCACCGGCACCAGCGCCCGCATGGCGCAGCTGCACGCCAGGGGCGAGCTGCCGCTGGGCCGCGACTTCACCAACGAGTCGTTCATCGGCACCCACTTCACCGGGCGGCTGCTGGAGGAGACCACGGTGGGCGGCCGGCCGGCGGTCCTGCCGTCGATCACCGGGCGGGCCTGGATCACCGGCACCGCCCAGTACTTCCTCGACCCGCGCGACCCGTTCCCCGCGGGGTTCGAGCTCTGATGCTGAGCACGGTCGACTACCACACGGCGGGGGAGCCGTTCAGGATCGTGACGGGCGGGGTGCCCGAGATCCCCGGCGCCACCGTGCTCGACCGCCGCACCACCGCGATGGCCGAGCTGGACGACCTGCGGCGGCTGCTGTGCAACGAGCCGCGCGGGCACGCCGACATGTACGGCTGCTTCCTGGTGCCCCCTGACGACCCGGGGGCGCGCTTCGGGGCGCTGTTCTGGCACAAGGACGGCTTCTCCACCGCCTGCGGGCACGGCACGATCGCGCTGGGCGTGCACGCCGTGCGGGAGGGCCTGGTCGAGGCCGCCCCGGACGGCGTGACGGACGTCGTCATCGACGTGCCCTCGGGCCGCGTGCGGGCCAGGGTCCGGCTGTCCGGAGGCGGCATCGAGGGCGTCACGTTCGTCAACGTGCCCTCGTTCGTGATCGCCCGCGACGTGGCCGTCGCGGGCCTGCGCGCCGACGTCTCCTACGGCGGCGCCATCTACGCGTCGGTACGCGCCGCGGACCTCGGCCTGCGGGTCGAGCCGCGGCACCTGAACGCCCTCATCGACCACGCCCGCCGGATCAAGGCCGCCCTGGCCGGGCACCCGGCCGCCAGGCACCCCTCCGACGAGCGGCTGTCCGGCGTGTACGGGGTGATCTTCCACGAGGACCTGCCGGACCTGGACGGGGTCAGGCGGCAGCGCAACGTCACCGTGTTCGCCGACGGCGAGGTGGACCGCTCGCCGTGCGGCTCGGGCACCGCCGCCAGGATGGCGCTGCTGCACGACGAGGCTGACGAGGCCAAGGTGACCGGACTGGTGCACGAGAGCATCGTGGGCAGCGTGTTCACCGCCCGCGTGCGGGAGGAGACGGACGAGGGCGTGATCGTGGAGATCGACGGCATGGCGTACCGCACCGGGCGGCACGTCTTCGAGCTCGACCCCGCCGACCCGTTCCCGACCGGGTTCACGCTGCGATGAGCGGGCTGCCGTACCTCGACGCCGCCACCGTGGAGCGGCTGGTGCCCATGGGCCGGGCCGTGGACGTCCTGGAGGACGCGCTGCGTGCGGGGCTCGACCCCGAGACGACCCCGCGGCGGCCGATCGTGGATTTGCCCGCCGGGCAGCTGCTGCTCATGCCCGCCTCCACCCGGCGGTACGCGGGCGTCAAGGCCGTCAGCATCGCGCCGCGGAACCCGGAGCGGGGGCTGCCCCGGATCCAGGGCACGTACCTGCTGTTCGACGGCGACACCCTGGCCCCGCTGGCCGCACTGGACGGGATCGCGCTCACCTCGCTGCGCACGCCCGCCGTCTCCGCCCTCGCCGTCCGCCACCTCGCCGCTCCGGAGGCGCGGCGGCTGGTGGTGTTCGGGAGCGGGCCGCAGGCGTACGGGCACGTGCTGGCGCTGCGGGAGGTGCGGCCGGTGGACGACGTCACGGTGGTGGGCCGCGACGCGGGCCGGGCCGAGGCGCTGGCCGCCCGCTGCCGCGCCCTCGGCCTGACCGCCCGCGCCCTCACCGACGCTCCCCTCACCGACCGCCCCCAGCCCGGCGCCCCGACCGGGCCCGCCCCGGCCGCGGGCCCGCCGTCTTCCGTGCCGCCGCGGAGCGGGGCGGTGGCGGAGGCTGTGGCGGAGGCTGTGGCGGAGGCGGTGGCGGAGGCCGATCTGATCGCGTGCTGCACCACGGCCAGGCATCCCCTGTTCCCCGGTAAGCTCGCCCGCGACGGCGTCACCGTCGTCGCGGTCGGCTCGCACGAGCCCGACGCCCGTGAGCTCGACGGCGACCTGATCGCCCGCGCCACCGTGGTCGTCGAGGCCAGGGCGGCCGCCCTGGAGGAAGCGGGCGACGTCGTCGTGCCGATCCGCCAGGGTACGATCACCTCTCATCATCTCGCCGGTAACCTCGCCGACCTGATCGCCCGAAGGGTGGTCGCCGGTCCGGGGCCGCGCGTGTTCAAGAGCACGGGCATGGCGTGGGAGGACCTCGTGGTCGCGGCTGCCGCCTACGAGGCTCATATGAGGGCGCAGGCATGAGGGTGGACAGAGAAGGGGATGGGCCGATGGCTGCCGAGGACCGGCTCGACCTGCCGATGGTGGGGGAGCGGCAGAGCCTGCGCGAGCAGGTCGCGCACGCGCTGCGTGCCGCGCTGATCACCGGCGAGATGCGGCCGGGGGTGGTCTACTCCGCGCCGGTGCTGGCCGCCCAGTTCGGCGTCTCGGCCACGCCCGTGCGCGAGGCGATGCTCGACCTGGCCAAGGAGGGCCTGGTCGAGGCCGTGCGCAACAAGGGCTTCCGGGTGACGGAGCTGTCCGACCGCGACCTCGACGAGCTGACCGAGATCCGCCAGCTCATCGAGGTGCCCACGGTCGCCAGGCTGGCCGACAGCTCGCGGGCCGAGGAGTTCGAGCGGCTGCGGCCCATCGCCGAGGAGATCGTCTCGGCCAGCGAGCGGGGCGACCTGCTCGCGTACGTGGACGCCGACCTGCGCTTCCACGTCGAGCTGCTGTCACTGTGCGGCAACGTGCACCTGGTCTCGGTGGTGCGCGACCTGCGCAACAGGGCCCGGCTCTACGGCCTGTCCCAGCTCTCCGAGCGCGGCACGCTGGGCGACTCCGCCAGGGAGCACCTGCAACTGCTGGACGCGCTCAAGAGCGGCGACGGTGCCGCCGTCGGCCACCTCATGGCCGAGCACATCGGCCACGTACGCGGCATCTGGGCCGAGCACTAAGAGAGCACCGAGCGTTAAGTTCTGACATTCGGGGATCGCGCACTCCCCGTTGGCGGTAATCTCAATGCGGGCCGGCCGGGCGACGCCTCGCGCGAGCGCCGCCGGTTCCGCCGTTCCCGGTCCCCATCAGGCCGGCCTATCGCGGCACATGCCATGGTCAAGCGGACACCCGCACTCCGCTGACCTCCATGGGCTCGGCACACCCCGCCCACCGAGCCGAGCCCCCCGCCGCGCGCCCGAGACCCCATCCCACGGGCGCGCGGCGGCCCTCATCTCCGCCTGCGGGTCGAGCCCAGGCTGGCGGCCACGATGCAGATGATCGCCGCCCAGTGCTGCGCGTGCAGGATCTCGCCGAGCAGCAGCACCCCGATCAGCGCCGCGACGGCGGGCTCCAGGCTCATCAGGATGCCGAACACGTGCTTGGGCATGCGCCGCAGCGCCTGCAGCTCCAGCGAGTACGGGATCACCGACGACAGCAGCCCCACGCCCAGCCCGATCAGCAGCAGCTCCGGCTGCAGCAGGTCGGCCCCGCCGGTCGTGACCCCGATCGGCAGGATCACCACCGCCGAGACGATCATCGCGAACGACAGCCCGCTCGCCCCGGGGAAGCGCCGCCCGGCCGCCGCCGACAGCAGGATGTACGCCGCCCAGCACGCCCCGGCCACCATGGCGAACCCGATGCCCACCCAGCTCACCGACGCCGACGCGCCCCACGGGGCCAGCAGCACCACGCCCATCCCGGCCAGCCCGACCCACAGCAGGTCGATCCGCCGCCGGGAGGCGGCCACCGCCACGCCCAGGGGGCCGAGGAACTCGATCGCCACCGCGATCCCCATCGGCAGCCGCGCCAGGGCCTCGTAGAAGGTCAGGTTCATCACGGCGAGCGTCACGCCGAAGCCGACCCCCACCGCCCAGTCGCGCCAGGACAGCCCCTTCAGCTTGGGCCGCGCGACCGCCCCCATGATGAGCGCCCCGGCCGCGATGCGCAGGAACACCACCGCGCTCGGCGGCAGCGCCGCGAACAGCTCCTTGGCGAACCCGGCCCCGATCTGCACCGAGAAGATGGCCAGCAGCACGAGCCCCGAGGGCGGGATGGAGTCGGCCGCGGTGCGGAGCAGGTTCCCCGGCCGGGGCAGGCCGGGACCCCGGCCGATGGGGTCGTCGAGGGCGAAGGCGGTCACGGGACTCCTCGTCAGGAACAGGAAGAGCAACCGTCAGAGCCTACTCAACGCGACTGACATCCCCTCCCTTAAGGTGGTACCACTGCCGACTGGATCATATTTCCGGACATAACCACCATGGTCGTATGAAAGCCCCCGCGCTCCCCGTGAGTCCCACCCGCCCTCCGCTGGCCCTGTCCGTGTCCGGGTTCGTCAGCAGCTTCGACCGCTTCGCGGTGAGCCCCATGCTCGTGCTCATCGCCGCCGACCTGGACGTCTCCCTGTCGGCCGCGGTCGCCGCCGCCAGCGGCTACTACCTGGCGTACGGGCTCACCCAGCCCCTGTGGGGCCTGCTGTCCGACCGTTTCGGCCGCGTACGCGTGATGCGCTGGGCCCTGTACGGCGCCGCGCTGGCCGGGGCGGTCTCGGCGCTGATGCCCGTGTTGTGGGCGCTCGTCGTGGCCAGGGTCGTCACGGGCGCCTGCTTCGGCGCGGTGATCCCCACGGGGCTGACGTACGTGGGCGACACCGTCCAGCCCTCGGTACGCCAGCGCGCGCTCACCGACCTGATGGCCGCCGCGGCCCTCGGCACGGCGCTGGCCACGGGCCTGAGCGGCGTCGTCGCCGGGCTGGTCGACTGGCGGGTGGCCTTCACCGTGCCCGCCGCCTGCGCCCTGGCCTGCGCGCTGTCGCTGCGGACGCTGCCCGAGCCGCCCCGGCACGAGCACGCGGGGAGCGGGGTGCTGAGCCACCTGGGCAAGGTGCTCGGGCAGCGGTGGGCGCTGCTGGTGTTCGCGCTCGCGTTCACCGAGGGGGCGATCATGCTGGGGGTCATGCCGTTCCTGGCCCCGGCGCTGCAGCACACGGGGCTGGCCGCCGCCGTGGCGGGGCTGTCGATCACCGCGTACGGGCTGGGGCTGTGGGGCTTCGCCAAGCTCGTCAAGCGGCTGTCGGGCACGTGGCCCGCGCCGCTGCTGATGGTCGTGGGCGGCGCGCAGCTCTGCGCCGGGTTCGCGATCGTGACCGTGCACGTCAGCGTGCCCGCCGTGGCCGTCACGGCGCTGCTGCTGGGCGGGGGCTGGTCGTTCCTGCACTCCTCGCTGCAGACCTGGGCCACCTCGGTCGTGCCCGAGGCCAGGGGGACCACGATCGCCTTCTTCGCCTGCGCGCTGTTCGTGGGCAGCGCGGCCGCGTCGTGGGCGGCCGGGCCGCTGGCGCAGGACGGCCGGTACGGGCTCCTGTTCGGCCTGGCGGCCGGCGCGGCCATCCCCCTGACGGCGGTGGCCGCCCTCGCCCGCCGCCGCTACGGCGCCCTGCGAGCCGAACCGCCCCGCCCGGAGTGACGACGCGCGCCAAGCCTCCGCCGCGCCTCACTGCCGGCGGGCAGAGCGTCCGGCGCGCCTCACTCCCAGCGGAAGGTGCGCGAGACCAGCGCCAGCGACACCACGGCCCAGGCCGCGAGCACGGCCACCGGGACCAGCGGCAGTGCCGCGCCCTGGGTGAGCACCGCGCGCAGGCCGGTGGTCAGCGCGGAGATGGGCAGCGCCTCCAGCACGGGCCGTACCCCCTCGGGGAACTTGCTCAGCGGGAACATCACCCCGCCCACCCCGAGCAGCACCAGGTAGACCAGGTTGGCCGCCGCCAGCGTGGCCTCGGCGCGCAGCGTGCCGGCCATGAGCAGGCCCAGCCCGCTGAAGGCCGCGGTGCCCAGCACGACGAGCAGCGCCGCGCTCAGGAACGAGCCCTGCGGCCGCCACCCCAGCCCGAGCCCCACGGCCACGACGATCACGGCCTGGATGACCTCGACCCCGGCGACCGCGGCGGTCTTGGCCAGCATGAGCCCGCTCCTGGACAGCGGGGTCGCGCCCAGCCGCTTGAGCACGCCGTACCGGCGCTCGAAGCCCGTGGCGATGGCCTGCCCGGTGAAGGCGGTGGACATCACGGCCAGCGCGAGCACGCCCGGCGCCAGGAAGTCGACCCGCCGCCCGCCGCCGACGTCGATCAGCGGCGCCAGCGAGAACCCGGTCAGCAGCAGCACCGGGATGATCAGGGTGAGCAGGAGCTGCTCGCCGTTGCGCAGCATCGCGCGGATCTCGGCGCCCGCCTGCGCCAGCACCATGCGCGGGAACGGCGCCGCGCCGGGAGCGGGGCTGAAGTCGAGCGTCGTCATCGAAGTCCCCAGTAGATCGGGCCGTGGGTCGGGTCGGGCGCGGTCATCGCAGCTCCCTGCCGGTCAGCTCCAGGAAGACGTCCTCGAGGGTGCGGCGCTCGATGCGCAGGTCGTCGGCCGTGACGCCCTCGGCCGCGCACCAGGCCGTCACCGTGGCCAGCAGCTCGGGCCCCACCAGGCCCTCGATGATGTAGTGCCCGGCCGGCGACTCCTTGGCCGCGCTGCCCGCCGGGAGCGCGTTGAGCAGCTCCTCCAGCGCCAGCCCCGGCCGCGCCCTGAACCTGAGCTGCCGCTCGGCCCCGGTCAGCGAGGCGGGGCTGCCCTCGGCCACCACGCGCCCCCTGTCGATGATGACGACGTGGTCGGCCAGCCGCTCGGCCTCGTCCATGTGGTGGGTGGTCAGCATCACCGACACCCCGGCCGCGCGCAGCTCGCCCACCAGCTCCCAGCAGGCGTGCCTGGCCTGCGGGTCGAGGCCGGCCGTCGGCTCGTCGAGGAAGACCAGCTCGGGCCGCCCGACGACGGCCGCCGCCAGCGACAGCCGCTGCTGCTGCCCGCCCGACAGCCTGCGGTACGGCGTGCGTACGTGATCGGTCAGCCCCAGCCGCTCCAGCAGCGCGCCCGGGTCGAGCGGACGGGCGTAGAAGCGCGAGACCAGCCGCAGCCACTCGGCGCAGCGCATCGCCGGCGGCACGCCGCCCGCCTGCAGCATGACCCCCACCCGCGCGCGCAGCTCGGGCAGCGCGGGCGCCAGGCCCAGGACCTTGACCGTGCCGCCGTCGGCCTTGCGGAACCCCTCGCAGATCTCCACCGTGGACGTCTTGCCCGCGCCGTTGGGGCCGAGGACCGCGGTGACGGCGCCGCGCTCGGCGCGGAAGGTGAGGCCGTCGACGGCGGTCCTGCCGCCGTAACGTTTGACCAGGTCGACGATCTCGACGGCTGGGGAATCCATGGCCACGAGTGTAGGGACTCCGGCAGGCGGTCCGGGCCGCAGGTGAGCATGAGCGTTTTCGCCCAGTTCGTCACTGTAGCCAAGGAAGTTTCAGCAAATATCTGATGACTGGGAATTAGGAGGACCGAAACATGGTTTGATCTCTCGGCCCTCGTGGGGCCACAGGCCTACGAGGGAGAGGGGTTCGCGCATGTCCGTGGCAGAGATCGCCACGTCCGCCGTCGTCCAGCAGAGTGCGCAGAGTCAGAAGAGCCGCCGCGGACTGCTGCTGCTGATCCTCGGCGCGTTGTCCGCGATCGGCCCCCTGTCCATCGACATGTACCTGCCCGCCCTGCCCTCCATCACCGCCGAGATGCTCAGCGGCGAGGCGCAGGTCCAGCTCACGCTCACCGCCTGTCTCATCGGCGTGTCGCTCGGCCAGGTGATCGCCGGCCCGCTCAGCGACGTACGCGGCCGGCGGGTGCCGCTGATGGTGGGCGTGGCCGGGTTCATGGTGGCCTCGCTGCTGTGCGCGTTCGCGCCCTCGGTGCCGATGCTCATCGCCTTCCGCCTGCTGCAGGGCATGCTGGGCGGCGCGGCGCTGGTCATCGTGCGGGCCGTCGTCCGCGACCTGTACGACGGCGCCGCCATCGCGCGCATCTTCGCCACGCTGATGCTCGTCAGCGGGCTGGCCCCGATCCTGGCGCCCATCGCGGGCGCGCAGCTGCTGTCCTTCACCTCGTGGCGGGGCGTGTTCGTGGCGCTCAGCGTCGCGGGCGTCGTGCTGCTGCTGGCCGTGGTGGCGGGCGTCCGCGAGACGCTGCCCGCGGAACAGCGCGAGAGCGGCGGGCTCAGGCACACCGCGAGCACGTTCTGGCACCTCCTGCGCGACCGCTCGTTCATGGGCTTCGCGCTGACCGGCGGCCTGTCGTTCGCGGCCATGTTCGGCTACATCTCGGGCTCGCCGTTCGTGCTCCAGGACGTGTACGGCGCCACGCCCCAGCAGTACTCCCTCATCTTCGCCGTGAACGCCCTGGCCCTGATCGCCACCTCCCAGCTCGGCGGCCGGCTGTCGGGACGGGTGCGGCCCGTCCTGCTCGTCCGCATCGGGCTCGCCGTGGCCCTGCTCGGCGCGGCCCTGCTGATGACCGCCGCGCTGGCGGATCTGGGCCTGTGGGGCATCGTGAGCGGGCTGGTCGTCATCATGGCGGGGCAGGGCCTCGTGCTGCCCGGCACCGGCGCGCTGGCGCTGGGATCCCAGCCCGCGCAGGTGGCGGGCAGCGCCTCGGCGCTGACCGGGGTGCTGCAGTTCGCGCTCGGCGCGGCCTCCGCCCCGCTGGTCGGACTTGCCGGAACCGGCTCCGCGGTGCCCATGGCGTGTGTCATGCTCGGGCTCTTCATCTGCTCGGCCCTGACGTTCACGATTCTGGGGCGAGCAAAAGTTAGGTAAGGCTACCCTGCGTGACAAATTCCATTCCCGTGCCTGCTCAGATCCGTTTGTGATGCGGGAAGGAATTACGGCACACTGATGTTGTGAAAAACATGCCCTTGATGGAGCCCGGTGGTGAGCGCGGCACCCGCGCCCGCGTGGCCAGGCTGATTCTTGAGCATGGTCCCATCGCGGCCGCGGCACTCGGCGAGCGGCTCGGGCTCACGCCCGCCGCCGTGCGGCGTCACCTCGACGCGCTGCTGGCCGATGGGATGATAGAGCCTCGCACCGTCCGCCCGCTCGGGCAGCGCGGGCGCGGACGGCCGGCCAAGCTGTTCGCGATCACCGACGCGGGGCGCAGTGCTTTCGAGCACGCCTACGACGACCTGGCCGGCAGCGCGCTGCGCTTCCTGGCCGAGCGTCTGGGGCGAGAAGCCGTGTCCGACTTCGCTCGCGAGCAGGTGTCGAGCCTGCTCAAGCGGCTGGAGCCGGTCATGGCGACGGTGCCCGCGGACCAGCGCGTACAGGTGCTGGCGCAGGCGCTGTCGGCAGAGGGGTACGCCGCCTCGGCCAGCAAGGCCAAGTCGGGCGGCGACCAGCTCTGCCAGCACCACTGCCCGGTGGCGCACGCGGCCGCGGAGTTCCCGCAGCTGTGTGAGGCCGAGACGGAGGCGTTCGCGCAGCTGCTCGGCACCCCGGTGCAGCGCCTGGCCACGATCGCCCACGGCGACGGGGTGTGCACGACGCACGTGTCCCCGCAGTCATTGGCCGATTCCGCACATAGAGACAAGAGCAAGGAGACCGGAAGGTGACTGTCACCGACCGCCCGGAGCTGGAAGGCCTCGGGAATTACAAGTTCGGCTGGGCCGACCCGGATGCCGCGGGCGCGGCGGCCAAGCGAGGCCTGTCCGAGGAGGTCGTCCGCAACATCTCCGCGCTCAAGAACGAGCCGGAGTGGATGCTCGACCTTCGCCTGAAGGGCCTCCGCCTGTTCGACAAGAAGCCGCTGCCCACCTGGGGTTCCGACCTCACCGGCATCGACTTCGACAACATCAAGTACTTCGTGCGCTCCACCGAGAAGCAGGCCGCTTCCTGGGACGAGCTGCCCGCCGACATCAAGAACACCTACGACAAGCTCGGCATCCCCGAGGCGGAGAAGCAGCGCCTCATCGCCGGCGTCGCGGCCCAGTACGAGTCCGAGGTCGTCTATCACAAGATCCGTGAGGACCTCGAGGAGAAGGGTGTCATCTTCGTCGACACCGACACGGGCCTGAAGGAGCACGAGGAGCTCTTCAAGGAGTACTTCGGCTCGGTGATCCCGGTGGGCGACAACAAGTTCGCCGCGCTCAACACCGCCGTGTGGTCCGGTGGCTCGTTCATCTACGTGCCGCCGAACGTCGAGGTCGAGATCCCGCTGCAGGCCTACTTCCGGATCAACACCGAGAACATGGGCCAGTTCGAGCGGACCCTGATCATCGTCGACGAGAACAGCTACGTGCACTACGTCGAGGGCTGTACCGCGCCGATCTACTCCTCCGACTCGCTGCACAGCGCGGTCGTCGAGATCATCGTGAAGAAGAACGCCCGCTGCCGTTACACGACCATCCAGAACTGGTCGAACAACGTCTACAACCTGGTCACCAAGCGCGCCGTCGCCTACGAGGGCGCGACCATGGAGTGGATCGACGGCAACATCGGCTCCAAGGTCACGATGAAGTACCCGGCCGTCTACCTGATGGGTGAGCACGCCAAGGGCGAGACGCTGAGCGTCGCGTTCGCCGGCGAGGGCCAGCACCAGGACGCCGGCTCCAAGATGGTGCACCTGGCGCCCAACACCAGCTCCAGCGTCATCTCCAAGTCGGTGGCGCGCGGCGGCGGCCGCACCTCCTACCGCGGTCTCGTGCAGATCGAGGAGGGCGCCCACGGCAGCGCCAGCACCGTCAAGTGCGACGCCCTGCTGGTCGACCAGATCAGCCGCTCCGACACCTACCCCTACGTCGACGTCCGCGAGGACGACGTCTCGATGGGCCACGAGGCCACGGTCTCCAAGGTCAGCGAGGACCAGCTGTTCTACCTCATGAGCCGCGGGCTCGACGAGGACGAGGCGATGGCGATGATCGTGCGCGGCTTCGTGGAGCCGATCGCGCGTGAGCTGCCCATGGAGTACGCGCTCGAGCTGAACCGGCTGATCGAGCTGCAGATGGAAGGAGCCGTCGGCTGATGGGCCTGAACGAGAAGCCCCTGTCGACCCTGCACGAGAAGGCGTCCTACGACCTGGGCGACTTCGAGGTCCCGACCGGGCGCGAGGAGGCGTGGCGCTTCACGCCGCTGTCCCGCCTGAAGGGCCTGCACAACGGCAAGGCCGACCCGGTCGGCCACGTCCGCGTGGACGTGGACGCCGCCCCCGAGGTCACCGTCGAGACGGTCGGCCGCGACGACGCCCGCGTGGGCAAGTCGTTCATGCCGACCGACCGGGTCAGCGCCCAGGCGTGGAACAGCTTCGAGAAGGCCACCGTGATCACGGTGCCGCGCGAGGCCGTCACCTCCAAGCCGACCGTGCTGACGCTGACGGGCGAGGGCGACGGCGCCACCTACGGCCACATCGTGGTCAAGGTGGAGCCGATGGCCGAGGCCGTGCTGGTGCTCGACCACAAGGGCAGCGCCGTCTACGCCGACAACATCGAGTTCGTCGTCGGCGACGGGGCGAGCCTGCGGGTCGTCAGCCTGCAGGACTGGGAGGACGACGCGGTCCACGTCTCCCACCACCACGCGCAGCTCGCCAAGGACGCCACCTTCCGCAGCTTCGTGGTGACGCTCGGCGGCGACCTCGTACGCCTGTCGCCCAGCGTCACCTACACCGCGCCGGGCGGCGACGCCGACATGTCGGGCGTCTACTTCGTGGACGCCGGGCAGCACCTGGAGCACCGCCTGCTGGTCGACCACTCGCAGCCCAACTGCAAGAGCAACGTCGACTACCGCGGCGCCCTGCAGGGCGAGGCCGCGCACGCCGTCTGGATCGGCGACGTGATCATCAGGGTCGAGGCCGAGGGCACCGACACCTACGAGCTCAACCGCAACCTCATCCTCACCGACGGCGCCCGCGCCGACTCGGTGCCCAACCTGGAGATCCTCACCGGTGAGGTCGCCGGCGCGGGGCACGCCTCCGCCTCCGGCCGCCTCGACGACGAGCACATCTTCTACCTCCAGGCCCGCGGCATCCCCTACGACGAGGCTCGCCGCCTGGTCGTGCGGGGCTTCCTCGGCCAGCTGGTCGAGAAGATCCAGATCGAGGAGATCCGCGACCGCGTCATGAACGCGCTGGAAGCGGAACTGGGCCGATGAGCTTCGAGAAGGTGTGCAAGCTCGCGGACATCCCCGACGGGGGTGTCATCGGCGTCGAGGTCGGTTCCGACGAGACGCCGGTGGCGCTGGTCCGCAAGGGCGAGGAGGTCTTCGCCCTGCACGACGTCTGCTCCCACGCCGAGGTCAAGCTCAGCGAGGGCGAGGTGTACGACGGCACCCTGGAGTGCTGGTTGCACGGCTCGTGCTTCGACATCAACACCGGCAAGCCCACCGGGCCGCCCGCCACCCAACCCGTGAACGTCTACACAGTGAAGATCGACGGCGATGACGTCCTCGTCTCGCTCTCGAAGGAGTCCTAAGCACATGTCCACCCTTGAGATCCGTGACCTCCAGGTCGCCGTCGAGGACAAGGAAATCCTGCGCGGCGTCAACCTGACCGTGAAGGCCGGGCAGACCCACGCCATCATGGGCCCGAACGGCTCGGGCAAGTCCACGCTCGCGTACGCGATCGCCGGTCACCCGAAGTACACGATCACCGGCGGCCAGGTGCTGCTCGACGGCGTGGACCTGCTGGAGATGTCCGTCGACGAGCGCGCCCGCGCCGGCCTGTTCCTGGCCATGCAGTACCCCGTCGAGGTGCCCGGCGTCTCGGTGTCCAACTTCCTGCGCTCGGCCGTCACCGCCGTCCGCGGCGAGGCGCCGAAGCTGCGCGAGTTCGCCAAGGACCTCAAGTCCGGCATGGACGCCCTGTCCATCGACCCGGCCTTCGCCCAGCGCAACCTGAACGAGGGCTTCTCCGGCGGCGAGAAGAAGCGCCACGAGATCCTCCAGATGGAGCTGCTCAAGCCGAAGATCGCGGTGCTCGACGAGACCGACTCCGGCCTCGACGTCGACGCGCTGCGCGTGGTGTCGGAGGGCATCAACCGCTTCCGCGCCACCGGCGAGACCGGCGTGCTGCTGATCACGCACTACACCCGCATCCTGCGTTACGTGAAGCCGGACTTCGTGCACGTGTTCGCGGCCGGCCGGATCGTCGAGGAGGGCGGCCCCGAACTGGCCGAGAAGCTCGAAGCCGAGGGCTACGAGCAGTACACGAAGGCATCTGCATGACTTTGTCCAGCTTCGATGTGGAGAAGATCAGGAAGGACTTCCCGGTCTTCTCCCGCGAGCTGCCCGACGGGCGACCGCTCGTCTATCTCGACTCGGGCAACTCCTCACAGAAGCCCAACCAGGTCATCGAGACCATGCGGGAGCACCTGGCGCTGCACTACAGCAACGTCGGGCGCGCCATGCACGTGCTCGGCGCCGAGTCGACCGACGCCTTCGAGAACGCCCGCGACAAGGTCGCGGGCTTCGTCGGGGCGCCGTCCCGCGACGAGGTGATCTTCACCAAGAACGCCTCCGAGGCGCTCAACCTGCTGGCCTACAGCTTCGGCAACCCGGCCAACACCGATCCCCGCTTCACCCTCGGCCCCGGTGACGAGATCGTCATCTCCGAGATGGAGCACCACTCCAACATCGTGCCGTGGCAGCTGCTCGCGCAGCGCACCGGCGCGAGCCTGAAGTGGTTCGGCGTCACCGACGAGGGCCGGCTCGACTACGACCCCGCCGTCATCACCGAGCGGACGAAGATCGTCTCGATCGCCCACCAGTCGAACGTGCTCGGCACGGTCAACCCGGTGGCCACGGTCGCCGCGCGGGCGCACGAGGTCGGGGCGCTGATCGCGCTCGACGCCTCCCAGTCCGTGCCGCACCACCCGGTGGACGTGACCGCGCTGGGCGCCGACTTCGTGGCCTTCACCGGCCACAAGATGGTCGGCCCCTCCGGCATCGGCGTGCTGTGGGGGCGGGCCGAGCTGCTGGAGTCGATGCCGCCGTTCCTCGGCGGTGGCGAGATGATCGAGGCGGTCTGGATGGACCGCTCGACGTACGCGCCGATCCCGCACAAGTTCGAGGCGGGCACGCCGCCGATCGTCGAGGCCATCGGGCTCGGCGCGGCGGTCGACTACCTCACCGAGATCGGGCTCGACGCCATCGAGGCGCACGAGCGGGAGCTGACGGCGTACGCGCTGGAGGCCCTGCGCGAGGTGCCGACGCTGCGCGTGATCGGCCCGGAGACGCTGGAGCAGCGCGGGGGCACGGTGTCCTTCACCCTGGAGGGCATCCACCCGCACGACGTCGGGCAGATCCTGGACGACCAGTTCGGCGTGGCCGTCCGCGTCGGGCACCACTGCGCGCGCCCGCTGCACCTGCGGTTCGGAATACCCGCGACCACGCGGGCGTCGTTCTACCTGTACACCACCACGGGCGAGATCGATGCCCTGGTGCGCGGCCTGCATCACGTTCAGAAGGTGTTCGCATAGCCATGATCGGCGAGTCGATGTACCAGGAGCTGATCCTGGAGCACTACAAGCACCCGCAGGGGCGGGGGCTGCGCGAGCCGTACGACGCCGAGGTTCACCACGTGAACCCGACGTGCGGCGACGAGATCACGCTCAGGGTCAAGGTGGGCGACGCCGGCAAGATCCTGGACGTGTCCTACGAGGGGCAGGGCTGCTCGATCAGCCAGGCCGCCGCCTCGGTGCTGCACGAGCTGGCCACCGGCTCCACGGTGGACGAGACGCTCTCGGTCGTCGACGAGTTCACCCGGCTGATGCAGGGCAGGGGACAGGTGGAGGCCGACGAGGACGTCCTCGGCGACGCGGTCGCGTTCGCGGGCGTGGCCAAGTTCCCGGCACGCGTTAAATGTGCGTTGCTTTCGTGGATGGCCTATAAAGACGCTGTTGTGAGGAGTGCTGGCCAATGAGCAAGCCGACGGAGACGCCTACCGGCTACGACGGTGACACGACCGTCGACGAGGTCATGGAGGCGCTCAAGGATGTCGTGGACCCGGAGCTCGGCATCAACGTCGTGGACCTGGGCCTGGTCTACGGGCTCAACCTCGACCCCGCCGACGGCGGGCAGCCCGTGTGCACCATCGACATGACGCTGACCAGCGCGGCCTGCCCGCTGACCGACGTGATCGAGGACCAGGCGCACTCGGCGCTGGACGGCATGGTCTCCGACGTGAAGATCAACTGGGTCTGGCTGCCGCCATGGGGCCCCGACAAGATCACCGACGAGGGGCGCGAGCAGCTCCGTATGCTAGGCTTTAACGTCTGATCTTTCTGCTGTCACCCCTGGCGGTAAACGTCAGGGGTTTAGCATGCTTGCGGGTTTCGGAAAGTCCGGACCCATCGCCGAGGAATATCCGATAACATCCCCGGCGTTGAGTTACAGGAACACCTGACGTCTCATCACGCGTCTCGCATCGCCTGCGGCCGGTGCCCCGGGTGTGTCCCCCCTCATCTTCACCCCGCCCTCATAGCGGCGGGTGCCCTTGAAACCTCGTGCGGCCTCCGGGGTCGTACGCCCTGGCTCGTCCTTTCGCAGAAGTGACGCGCCACTTCGACGGAAAGGCACGACTTTCGTGACCATGCTTGACGCTGTCATGCCCACGCTCGGCGACACCTCCGCGGCTGCGGAAACCCCCGCCGGCGAGCCGGGCCCGTCCGAGTTCGAGCTGCTCGGCCTGCCCAAGCCGCTCGTCAACGGGCTGGCCAAGCTGGGCTTCGACAGCCCGTTCCCCATTCAGAGCGCGACGATCCCCGACGTGCTCGCCGGCAACGACGTGCTCGGCCGCGGCCAGACCGGCTCCGGCAAGACGCTCGCGTTCGGCCTGCCCACCATGGCCCGCATCGCCGGCGTGAGGCCCGCCCCCGGGCATCCCCGCGCGATGATCCTCGTCCCCACCCGTGAGCTCGCCCTCCAGGTGCACGACGCCCTCGAGCCCCTCGGCCGCGGCCTCGGCCTGCGCATGAAGGTCGTCGTCGGCGGCATGTCCATGGGCAAGCAGATCGAGGCGCTGCGGCGCGGCGTGGACGTCGTCATCGCCACCCCGGGCCGCCTCGGCGACCTGATCAGGCAGGGTGAGTGCTCGCTCGGCGACGTCGAGGTGAGCGTGCTCGACGAGGCCGACCACATGTGCGACCTCGGCTTCTTCCCCGTCGTCACCGACCTGCTCGCGCAGACGCCGGCCGACGGGCAGCGGCTGCTGTTCTCCGCCACGCTCGACGGCGACGTCGACAAGCTGGTGCAGCGCTTCCTCAAGGACCCGATCACGCACTCCGTGGCCCCGGCAACCTCGCCGGTCGACACCATGGAGCACCACGTGATGCAGGTGACGCGCGACGACAAGTTCGACGTCACGGCCGAGATCGCCAACCGCGAGGGCCGTACCATCATCTTCGTCCGCACCCAGCACGGCGTGGACCGGCTGTGCAAGCAGCTGGCCAGGGTCGGCGTCAAGGCGGGCGGCCTGCACGGCGGCAAGCGCCAGAACCAGCGCACCCGCATCCTGTCGGAGTTCCGCGAGGGCTCCATCAACGTGCTGGTCTGCACGGACGTCGCGGCCCGCGGCATCCACGTCGACAACATCAGCCTGGTGCTGCACGTCGACCCGCCGCAGGACCACAAGAGCTACCTGCACAGGGGCGGCCGCACGGCCCGCGCCGGCGAGAAGGGCACGGTCGTCACGCTGGTGCTGCCGAACGAGCGCCGCTCGACCGACGCGCTCACCCGCCGCGCCGGGATCCACCCGTTCCGCCTGAAGGCCACGCCCGGCCACCCCAGGGTCGCCGAGGTGACCGGGGCCCGCGTGCCGAGCGGCGAGGCCATCCCCGTGTGGGAGCCGGACGTCCGCAAGCCGCTGCGTCCGCGCCGTGACGGCGGCGGCACGTCCGAGCGCCGCGGGCGCCGGGGCCGCCGCGACTTCGACGGCGAGCGCCGCCCGCGCCGCCACGACGACGGCGACCGCTCGTTCGACGACCGTCGCCCGCGCAGGCATGAGGACGGGGACCGCCCGTTCGCCGCTGGTGACGACCGTCGCCCGCGCCGGCACGAGGACGGCGACCGTCCGTTCAGCCCTGCCGGTGAGGACCGCCGGCCGCGCCGGCACGAGGACGGGGACCGCCCGTTCGCCGCCGGTGACGACCGTCGCCCGCGCAGGCACGGCGAGGGCGAGCGGCCGTTCGGGCGCACGCAGGAGCCGCGCACGTTCGGCGACGACCGCCGCCGTGACGGCAGGGGGCGCGGAGGCTATCGCTCCGACGACCGTCCCTTCCGCCAGGACGACCGTGGCGGCGACCGTGGTCCCCGCTACAACTCCGACCGTGGCCGCCCGTTCTCGGGCGACCGTGACCGCGGCTTCCGCGCCGACGACCGCCCGGCGCGCGACGGGTTCCGCTCCGGCGACCGTCCCGCCCGCGACGGGTTCCGCGCCGGTGACCGCCCGGCCGGTGACCGCCCGGCCCGTGACGGCTACCGCACCGGTGGCGGCCGCTCGGACGAGCGCGGCAACGGCGGCTTCCGCCGCAACTCCGGCCGCCGCTTCGAGCGCTGACCGGCCGTTCCACCGCTGCCCTGCCCGCCGCACCCGTGATGGTGCGGCGGGCAGCGCCGTTTTCGGGCGCGGCAGATCGGGATCGGCCGCAGGAGACCGGGAACGGCGGCTGGAGATCGGGAACGGCGCTGAGGATCGGGAACGGCCGCTGGGGATCGGGAAACGAACGCGTACCGTGTGGAGCACCTGTTCTGTGAGGAGCCCCCCATGTTCGTCGACCTGCCCCTGCCGCAACTGCGCGAGTACCGTCCCGAGCGGGCCGAGCCCGCCGACTTCGACGGCTTCTGGCGGCGGACGCTCGCCGAGGCCCGCGCCCACGACCTCGCCCCCGAGTTCACCCCCTTCCCGACCGGCCTGACCGTGGCCGAGGTGTTCGACGTGACGTTCGCCGGGTTCGGCGGGCACCCCATCAAGGGCTGGCTGCTGCTGCCGCGCCACGCCACGGCGCCGGTGCCGTGCGTGGTCGAGTACCAGGGGTACGGCGGCGGGCGCGGGCTGCCGGTCGACTGGCTGCTGTGGCCCAGCTTCGGGTACGCCGTGCTCGCCATGGACAGCCGCGGCCAGGGCGCCGGCGGGTGGCGGCGCGGGGACACCGCGGACCCGTACCCCGGCACGGGCCCGCAGACGCCGGGCGTCATGACCAGCGGCATCCACGACCCCGCCGCCTACTACTACCGGCGGCTCTACACCGACGCCGTGCGCGCGGTCGAGGCCGCCAGGGCGCATCCGGGGATCGGGCCGGTCGCCGTCGGCGGCGCCAGCCAGGGCGGGGCGATCGCGCTGGCCGTGTCGGCGCTGGTGCCCGATCTGGCCTGCGCGCTGCTGGACGTGCCGTTCATGTGCCACATCAGGCACGCCACGCAGATCACGCCCGAGTACCCGTACGCGGAGCTCGCGGCCTACTGCCGGGCGTTCAAGGACCAGGTGGAGCGGGTCTTCGAGACGCTGGCCTACTTCGACGGGGTGAACTTCGCCGCCAGGGCCCGCACGCCCGCGCTGTTCTCCGTCGGGCTGCAGGACGGGGTCACGCCGCCGTCCACGGTGTTCGCCGCCTACAACCACTACGCGGGCGAGAAGGACATCAGGGTGTACCCGTACAACGGGCACGAGGGCGGCGAGTCGGCGCATGTCATGGAGCGGGTGGCCAGAGCGAAGAAGGCGCTGGGGTGAACAGCCGATGGCGCCGTCTCGCGTGGCGGACGCCGGGCGGCGCCACCCCATGACGCAGACTAGGCTTAACAGGCACGTCATCCGACCGACGAGAGAGACCATGAAGACCTTCGAAGAGCTGTTCGCCGAGCTGTCAGAGAAAGCCGCCACCCGGCCCGCGGGCTCGGGCACCGTGGCCGCGCTCGACGCCGGCGTCCATGCCATCGGCAAGAAGGTCGTCGAGGAGGCCGCCGAGAGCTGGATGGCCGCCGAGTACGAGTCAGACGACAGGGCCGCTGAGGAGATCTCCCAGCTCCTCTACCACGTGCAGGTGCTGATGATCGCCAAAGGCATCGGGCTCGACCAGGTCTACAAGCATCTCTAGGGCGCCACGGTGCGCCCGCCACCAGAGATAGCGGAAGGCAGACACACGTAAGGACCTGAGACATGCTGCGTCTGGCAGTACCCAACAAGGGCTCGCTCAGCGAGGCCGCCCAAGCCATGCTGAAGGAGGCCGGCTACCGGTCCCGCAGGGACAGCAAGGAGCTCGTCGTCGTCGACGACGCCAACGGCTGGGAGCTGTTCTTCCTGCGGCCCCGCGACATCGCGGTCTACGTCGGCGAGGGCACCCTCGACGTGGGCATCACCGGCAGGGACATGCTGATCGACTCCGGCGCGCCGGTCGAGGAGATCATGTCGCTCGGCTTCGGCGCCTCCACCTTCAGGCTGGCCGCCGCGGCCGGCACGATGTCGTCGGTGCACGACCTCGACGGCAGGCGCATCGCCACCTCCTACGCCGGCCTGCTCGACAAGTACCTCTCCGACCAGGGCGTCGACGCCCGCGTGATCAAGCTCGACGGGGCCGTCGAGACGGCCATCAGGCTCGGCGTGGCCGACGCCGTGGCCGACGTCGTCGAGACCGGCACCACGCTGCGCAACGTCGGCCTGGAGGTGTTCGGCGACCCGATCATGAAGTCGGAGGCCGTGCTGATCAGGCGGCAGAGCGCGCCCGACACGCCGGGCGTCGGCCAGCTCGTCCGCCGCTTCCAGGGCGTCGTGCAGGCCCGCGACTACGTCATGATGGACTACGACATCCGCGCCGAGCGCATCGAGGAGGCCATCGCCCTGACGCCCGGCATGGAGGGCCCCACGGTCTCGCCGCTGCACCGCGAGGGCTGGGTCGCCGTGCGTGCCATGGTCCGGCGCAAGGGCCACCAGCAGGTGATGGATCAGCTCTGGGACATCGGCGCAAGGGCCATCCTGGTCACCGACATCTACGCCTGCCGCCTGTGAGATCTGCCCGCTAGGTCACGAGACCGGCGGGCATATCCGAACCGTGCGTAACGAAGCGGTCGCCTGGCGTGGTTGTGCCAGGCACATGTGGTTCTTACTCGAACAGGGCAACCGGCGCTGGGCGGCGGGCAAGTCCGCCCACCCGCACCAGGACCCGCGACGCCGGAGGCAGGTCGCCTCCGGGCAGGAGCCCCGGGCGGTCGTGCTCTCGTGCATCGACTCCCGGGTGCCGCCCGAAGTGGTCTTCGACGTCGGCCTCGGCGACCTGCTGGTCGTCCGCACCGCCGCCCACACCCTCGACTCCCTCGTCACCGCCGCCGTCCAGTACGGCCCGCAGGATCTGCGGGCCAGCCTCGTCGTCGTCCTCGGGCACCAGCGCTGCGGCGCGGTCACGGCGGCCGCCCGCGCGTTACGCAGGCGGGTCGTCCTGCCCGGAGAGCTGCCCGCCATCGTCGCCGCGCTCGAGCCCGCCTACGCCACCGCCAACGGCCGGGTCGAGCCCATGGTCCACGCCCACATCCGCCGGACCGTCTCGCGCCTGAGAGCCGACCCCCTCCTGCACGGCAGCGCCACCGTCATCGGCGCCTACTACAGTCTGGACACCGGGCTGGTGAGCCGCGTGAGCTGACAAATGTCACCGCCAGAAGCGGAGGGAACGCACTGCTGCGGGGCACGGGCCCCGCCCTAGCGTTCAGGACATGAACGGTATCCGGTTCGACCACGTCAGCAAGCACTACGGGGACGTGCTCGCCGTGGACGACCTCTCCCTCACCATCGAGCCCGGCACGACCGTGGCCCTGCTCGGCCCCAACGGGGCGGGCAAGTCGACCTCCATCAACCTGCTGCTCGGCCTCCTGCGGCCCAGCCGGGGCACGATCGCCGTCAACGGGCGTGCCCCGGCCAGGGCTGTCGCGGCCGGCGAGGTGGGCGCCATGCTGCAGGACGGCGCGCTCATCCCGGAACTGACCGTCAAGGAGACCGTGGACCTGGTCCGCGGCCTCTACCCGCGCCCGCTCGCCCTGGACGAGGTCCTCTCCCTGGCCGACCTGACCGGCCTCGCCGGGCGGCGGGCGAACAAGCTGTCCGGCGGGCAGACGCAGCGGGTCAGGTTCGCCCTGGCGATCGCGGGCGCGCCGCGGGGCCGTGCTGCGGGCGGCCGGGGTGCACGCCGAGGTCCGGCTGGCGGGCACGCCGCTGCCCGAGCCGCTCGACGGCCTGTTCGCGTGGGGCGTGCGCGAGGGCACCACCAACGTCGTACGCCACGCGCGGGCCCGGCGGTGCGAGATCAGGATGACGTACGAGGGCGGCATCGCCATCCTTGAGATCATGGACGACGGTGACGGCGGCGGGCGGCCGTACGAGCAGGGCAGCGGGCTGCGCGGGCTGAGCGAGCGGGTGACGGGCGCGGGCGGCACGGTCACGGCGGGCCCGAGGCCCGGCGGCGGCCACCGGCTGAGCGTGCGGGTGCCCGCGTGATCCGGGTGATCCTGGCCGAGGACCAGGGCATGGTACGTGGCGCGCTGGCCTCCCTGCTGGGCCTCGAACCGGACATCGAGGTCGTCGGCGAGGCCGCGAACGGCGACGAGGCGCTGACCGTGGCGGCCGAGACCCGGCCGGACGTGGCGCTGCTCGACATCGAGATGCCCGGCACGGACGGCCTCACCGCCTGCGCGCGGATCACCGAGCGGGTGCCCGGATGCCGGGTGATGATCCTGACGACGTTCGGGCGGCCCGGTTACCTGCGTACGGCGATGGAGGCGGGCGCGGTGGCGTTCCTGGTCAAGGACAGCCCGGCCAGGGAGCTGGCGGCGGCCATCCGGCGGGTGCAGGCGGGGGAGCGGGTCATCGACCCGGCGCTGGCCGCGGCGGCGCTGAGCGCGGGGCCCAACCCGCTGTCCGGTCGCGAGCGGGACGTGCTCGCCGCGGCGGCGGACGGCTCGACGATCGGGGACATCGCGGCGGCGCTGCACCTGTCGGAGGGCACCGTGCGCAACTACCTGTCGTCCGCCATCCAGAAGACGCACGCGCGCAACCGCATCGAGGCCGTGCGGCGGGCAAAGGCCCAGGGCTGGTTGTAGGCCAGTAGGCGCCTTGTAGGTCAGTAGGTGCCTTGTAGGTCAGTAGCGCAGCTCCGCCAGCACCCCGTAGTGGTCGGAGCCGGGCTCGGGGCCGTCGCCCACCACCTCGCAGCGCACCGGATGCCCCGCGCCGCCCGCCCTCGGCCAGGCGCTGAGCACGTAGTCGAAGCGCCGGTCGGGATACAGGGCGGGCCGCGCCCACGGGTTGGCGTTGCTCCAGGTGCAGCCGGGGCCGCCGTCGCCCGCGACCTCCCACGCGTCGTAGAACACCAGCCCCGGCACGGGGGTGGCGGCGCGGCCGGTCAGCATCCGCATCTCGTCGCTGTCGGGCGGCGCGTTGAAGTCGCCGCACACCAGCGTGGGATGCCGGCGGGAGGTCACCTCCCGCACGAACGCGGCCAGCGCCCGCACCTGCTCCTGCCGGGCCTGCGAGTCGCCCAGCCGGTAGGCCCCGATCATCACGCTGAACACCTGTAACGGCCCGCGCGGCCCGTCCAGCTCGCAGAACAGCGCGCGGCCCGGCAGCACGCCGCCCTTCTCCTGCGGCGGGGGCCCGCCCGGCAGCAGCCGGTCCTCCTGCCGGACGATCGGCCAGCGGGACAGCACCGTCACCGGAGCCCGCGCCGGAAGCGTCGCCGCGTGCTCGTAGCCCAGCCGCTGGCCGGCCCACTCCTGTAACGCCACCACGTCGGGCGACAGGTCGCGCACCACCTTCTCGATCCGCGCCGCCCGCTCGGCGTACGGGCCCTCCTCGCCCCACACGTTCCAGGTCAGCACGCGCACGCCGGTGCCGATCAGCGGCCCGTACGGCTCCGCCCCGTTCATCCCAGCCCCTCCACCGCCTTGACCGCCTGATCCACCTGCTCGGGGCCCGTCACGATACTCGTGCCGAAGCGCAGCAGCGAGGGGTTGTACGGTGTCACGCTCGCGATCACCTTGCGCTCCCGCAGCCGCTCCACCGCCTCGAACGGCTCCATGCCGGCCACCGAGCAGCACACCAGCCCCGCCGACAGGTCGGGAGCCGTGGGGGTGGCGAGCCTGACGTGCGGGATCCCGGCCAGGCCCGCCTTCAGCCGGGTGGCCAGCTCCTGCGTGCGCGCCCGCACCCGGTCCTTGCCGATCGCCGTCATGAACGCGAACGCCTGTGGCATCGCCCACCGGTGCTCGAACGCCTTGTACCCGCCCGGGGTGACCAGCTCGGCCGTGGAGGCGCCGGGGGAGCCGCCGTTCTGCCAGGCGTCGAAGGCGGCCTGGCTGAAGCTGGGCACGATCGGGGCCACCGCTTCCCAGGCGCGGCCCCACACGATGCCGGTGCCGCGCGGCCCGAACAGCCACTTGTGCGTGCCGCTGGCCAGGAAGTCGCAGCCCAGGTCCGCCACGCCGTCGGCCATCGCGCCGAACCCGTGCACCCCGTCCACGCACAGCAGCGCCCTGTCGTGCGCGGCGCGGCCCTTGTTCGCCTCGGCCAGCATGCCGGCGATCTCGCGGACCGGCACGCGCACGCCGGTGCTGGAGTGCACCCAGGTGACGGCGACCACGCGGGTGCGCGGGCCGAGGCCGTCCTTGATCGCCGAGACCATGCGGTCGGCCGTGGCGCGGGCCGGGTCGTCGTACAGTCTGACCCTGCGCACCTTGGCGCCCGTGCGTCCCGCCAGCAGCCGCAGGCCCTCGTGGGTGGCCAGGAAGTCGTGCTCGGTGGTCAGCACGTCCTGGCCGGGGCGCAGGACCAGGCCGGAGTAGAGCAGCGCCAGGCCCATCGTGGTGCTGTCGGTCAGCGCGATCGTGCCCGGCTCGGTGCCCAGGTAGCGGGCGGCGGCCTCGCGTACGGTCTGGTCGGGGGAGCCGCCGCCGGGCGGCGTGTACTCGGGGTCGGCGTCCAGCGCGTCGCGGTGCGTCCTGATCGCCTCCCGCACCTGCGCCGGTGCGGGGGCCAGGACGAACGCGGCGAACTGCGCGTACGCCGGGTCGAGCGTGAACTGGGAACGCACCGAGGCCCAGTCGGCCGGGTCGAAGCTCCTGGGCGGCGGGGACTCGGCGGTGCACGCCGACGCCGCGGCCGGCACGCCGGCGAGCAGCCCGGCGCCGAGCAGGGCGCGTCTGTTCAGCATGCTCCGCTTCCTACCCGCCCGGGCGCGTCCGCCATGCCTCGCGTCCCGCGGACGTCAGCCTCTGATCGCGGCGACCTGCCTGATCAGGTCGGAGACGCGGACGATGCCCAGGCAGCGGTTCAGCTCGTCGGTGACCACGAGGTCGTCGTAGACGCGGGCCGAGTCCCGGCCGGCGGCCTGCATGGCGGCGATGGCCGGGGTGGTGCGCGGCACCGTACGCGGCGGGTCGGCCAGCCGCTGCGCCGGCTTCGAGCCGTGCAGCGCGTGCCCGTAGCGGGCCGCGAACGACAGCAGGAACCGGCTGCGGTCCAGGCTGCCCTTGGGGCGCTGGAACTCGTCCACCAGGATCACGCTGGTGATCGTCGGCTCGTGACCGAACGCCGCCACGGCCTCCTCCGCCTTCGCCTCCGCCGGCAGCGTCACGGCCGGGAGCAGCAGCTCCTGGACGCGCGGGCCGAGCATGACCGAGGCGGGGGACTCGTCGGCGATCGGCAGCGGCACCCGTACCTTGCCGTCCGGGCCGGGCGCCAGCAGCGGCCCGTGCGCCAGGCGCACGCCCAGGCCGCGGACCGTGGCCACCTGCGCCTCGCGCTCCACGCCCGGCGCCATGACGTGCGCGCCGATGCCGCGCGCCAGCGTCACCACCGCCCGTGCCACCGCGATCGCCCGGTGGTCGCCGGGGATGCGCGTCACCACGTCCGGGGCGAGGGCCAGCAGGTACGGGGAGGAGTCGGCGACCAGGTCCAGGGCCGCGCCCGCGGTGCCCACGTCGGCGAACCCGAGCAGGTAACCGATCGTGCGCAGGCCGTCGAGGCCCACCTTGAGCAGCGGCCTGTCCTGCTCGTGGCACGGTCCAGAGAGCAGCAGGATCGCCTCGCGCGGATGCCTGCCCGCCCTTCTCAGCGCCTCGTGCAGGGGCGCCAGGGCGCCGGCGCCCGACAGCACCACGTGAACAGGCAGTTCGAGCACCATGGGCAGCGGCGCGGCGCGGAGGCCGCCGTTCGCGTCCACGATGGCGGGGTGCGCGATGACGGCCCCGGTGTCGAGATCCACCAGGGGACTCGTGAGCAGGGAGGACACGTACAGATGGTGCTCCTGCCACAGCCGCACCAGAAGCCCCGCGAAACAAAATTTACCGACATTTCCGCTTTGGTTCCCGCGTGGGAGGGGGCGGCGGGGATGCCGGGCGGGGGTCCGCTAGCCTGCGGGCATGAGCGCGCGTCCGGCGAGGGGCGGCGGGCGGTGGGTCACCGTGCCGCCGGAGCGCCTGCATCCGTGGATCGACGGGTTCGCCGGGCGTCACGGGCCCTTCTCGGCGAGCGGGGACGAGCGGGTCGTGCGGCTGCTGGCCGGTGACGGCGCGGTGGCCGAGCTGCACGTGCCGTTCCCGCCCATGACGCCGCCGGGGCCGCCGCACGTGACCAGGCTCGTCGCGCACGCCGGCCGCGAGCGGCGGGTCGGGGTGTTCCTGGTACGGCTCGGCGGGTACGCCGCGGGGATCTTCCACGGCGGCTCGCTGGTGGCGTCCAAGGTGGGGTCGCGGCTGGTGCGGGGGCGTACGGCGGCCGGCGGGTGGTCGCAGCAGCGCTACGCCAGGCGGCGCAGGAACCAGGCGGCCCAGGCGTTCGACGACGCGGTGGAGACCGCGGTGCGGGTGGTGGCGCCGTACCTGGAGGACCTGGACGGGGTGGTGCTCGGCGGCGACCGCAGGGCGATGGACGCGCTGCGGCCGGACCGGCGGCTGGCGCCGCTGCTGGCGCTGGAGACCGAGCCCTTCCTGGTGGTGCCTGACCCCCGGCTGGCGGTGCTGCGTGACACGCCCGCGCTGTTCAGGGCGGTACGCGTCCGCATCGTCGATCCCGCCTGAGCTCGGTCGGGGAACAGGCGATTCCGCCTGGGCGTGGTCCGGGGGGTCAGGCGCTTCCGCCCGGGCTCGGTCGGGGGACAGGCGATCCCGCCCGGGCGCGGTCCGGGGTCAGGCGAACGCGTCCTTGTGGTCGGTGAGGAAGTCCTGCCAGGTGCGGGGCTCGTGGCCGGTGAGCTCCGCGACCACCGTCGTGGTCGGCGCCCAGCCGCCGTTCCCCGTCTCGGCCTGGAGCTCGGCCAGCTCGCCCGCGAACGGCTGCGGGACGCCCTGGCGTTCCAGGTGGGCGGTCATCTCCGCGACGGACAGGTTCACGTACCGGATCTCGCGGCCGATGGCCCTGCCGATCTCCGCGGCGATCCGCTCGTGCGACAGGGACGCCGGGCCGGTCGGCAGGTACTCGCGATCGGGGCCGACAGGGCTGGTCAGCAGGGCGGCGGCCACGTCGGCGAGGTCGCGGGTGTCGATGTAGTTCACCGCCGCGGAGCCGTACGAGCCGTACATGGTGCCGTCGCGGACGTCGCGCGGCAGGGTCTGCATGAAGCCGGTGGGCTGGAGGATCGCGTACGGGACGCCCGACTTCCTGAGGTGGGCGTCGGCCTGGCCGTGCAGGCCCATGCCGAGCCTGGCGCCGGGGGCGGCGTCGCGTACCGACACCGCGACGATCTGCGCGACGCCCGCCGCGGCGGCCAGGTCGATGACGGCACGGTGGGCGCCGACGAAGCCGGGCCAGATCCCGCTGTTGAGGAAGAGCCGGTCGCCGGGGGAGAGCAGCCGGCCGATCGTCTCCGGCTCGTCGAAGTCTGCCATCGCGTACGGGCCGCCCAGGTCCTCAGCGGGGCGGCGGACGACGGCGAGCGGGTCGTGGCCGTGCAGCCGCCGGACGAGGGCCCGGCCGATGTTGCCGGTGGCACCGGTGATCACGATCATGGGAGTCCTCCCGCTAAGTGGAATCTCGGATTCCGGTTGCCTGGACGGTACACTAAGCGGAACCTGATCGTCCACTTGGAGGTCGTACGTGCGCGCGGATGCCAGGCGGAACCTGAGCAAGATCGTCGAGGCGGCCGCGGAGGTCGTCGCCGAGCGCGGCGTCAACGCCCCCATGGAGGCCATCGCCAAGCGCGCCGGCGTCGGCATCGGCACGCTCTACCGCCGTTTCCCCGACCGCAACGCGCTGATCGCGGCCGTCGGCGACCACTACGTCCACACGATGGCGCAGGCGCTGGACCGCGCCGCGGGCGGCTCCGCCGACGCCTGGAGCGCCATCTGGGACTTCGTCTCCTGGGCCGCCGAGCCGGGTCGCGCCGCGCTGTCCACCGCGCTGGCCGTGCTGCCGGAGGAGGCGATCGTCGACCGGGAGGAGTTCGCGCGGGTGCGGGCGGGCTGGGTGGAACGGTTCGCCGGGCTCGTACGGCAGGCGCAGGAAGAGGGCTCCATGCGGCCCGACGTCGGCGTGGAGGATCTGATTCACCTGCTCAACGTCTTCACCTGTCACCCGGAGCAACTCCCCGCGCCGGTGGCCGCCGACCCGGGGCGATACCTGCGTCTGATGCTCGACGGCATGAAGTCCGGCGCGGCCACGCCTTCCGGAGCGTGACCACCCCGAGTCTTTGAGACGATTCAAAAGAATCTTGAATGCCGCTATGATGAGCCGGAGTTCACGGTGAACCGCAGTTGGCGGTTCGCCGTACGCAACGGGTCCTGCGCTTTATCAGTGGATCCCGTTCTTTCAGCAGCACGGCCTCGTGAGGATCGATGGCGACCAGGAACATCAAGGAGGTCGCGCAGCTGGCGCGCGTCTCAGTGGGAACGGTGAGCAATGTGCTCAACCGCCCGGAGATCGTGTCCCCCGCCACACGCGAACGCGTCTTCGAAGCGATCAAGAAACTTGGCTTCGTCCGCAATGAGGTGGCCCGCCACCTGCGGGTGGGCCGCAGCAGGACGGTCGGGCTCGTCGTGCTCGACGTGTCCAACCCGTTCTTCGTGGACGTGGCCCAGGGCGCGGAATCCGTGGCCGACGACCACGACTCGATGGTGGTGCTCTGCAACAGCGCCGGCGACCCCGGCCGCGAACGCCGCCACCTCGACCAGCTCGAACAGCAGCGGGTGATGGGCATACTGATCACCCCCGTCGAGATGGAGAGCCCGTGGGTGGAGGAGCTGATCGCCCGCGGCACCCCCGTCGTCCTGGTCGACAGCCCCGCGACCGGGCTGCAGTGCTCGGTCGCCGTCGACGACCGGCTGGGCGGGCAGATCGCCGGCGCCCACCTCATCGAACGCGGGCACCGGCGGATCATGTTCGTCGGCGGGCCGATGTCCATCAAACAGGTGGCCGACCGGCACGCGGGCGTGACCAGCGCCGTCGCGGCCGCCGACGGTGCCGTCGAACTGCTCACCTCCAGCGCGCACACGCTCACCGTGGCCGAGGGGCGGGCGATCGGGGAACGCGTGGCCGCCCTGCCTCCCGGCGAGCGGCCCACCGCCGCGTTCTGCGCGAACGACATGATGGCGCTGGGATTTTTACAGGCCATGGCCTCGCACGGGCTGCGGGTGCCCGAGGATCTGGCGATCATCGGGTACGACGACATCGACTTCGCGGCCGCGGCGGCCGTGCCGCTGTCCTCGATCCGGCAGCCCCGGGAGTTGCTGGGGCGGACCGCGATCGATCTGTTGCTGGAGGAGGTGGCCGAGCCTGAGCAGCATCGGCATCGGCAGGTCATCTTCCAGCCTGACCTGGTGATCCGGGAATCCAGCGCGCTGCGTCGCGACGCCTGAACCGGATATTTCCGCCCGAGGATTTCTTCGCCGCCGGCATGGGACCGCACGCGCGGGCGTGCCGTGGTGCGCCGGCGGCCTCGTCATGCGCACGATTCGCCGGGCCGGCGTGCCCGGCATGTGGGCTGCCCTCGTTTCCGCAGCTCAGAAGGAGTACTTCATGGAAGTTCTCTACACCAACCATCTCTCCGCCCCACAGGACCTCGCCGGCTTCCGCATGGAGGGCGACGGGGCCATGTCCTTCCCCCAGGGCAGGCTCCGGCTGGAAAGCCTCAGACCGGCGGCCGAGGGGCAGGCCGCCAACCTGGTCCTCTGGTGCCCGGAGGACTTTCCGCCGGACATCCGCGTCGAGTGGGACTTCTGGCCCGTCAGGGAGCCAGGGCTGGCGATCATGTTCTTTCACGCGCGAGGAAGGGCCGGCGAGGACCTGTTCGATCCGGCCCTGGCCCCGCGCAACGGCCCCTACGACCAGTACCACCACGGCGACATCGACGCCTACCACGTCTCCTACTTCCGCCGGATGTGGCCGTCGGAGCGTGCCCTCCACACCTGCAACCTGCGCAAGAGCCACGGCTTCCACCTGGTCGCCCAGGGTGCGGATCCGCTGCCGGGCGTGATGGACGCCGACGGCCCCTACGCGATTAGGATCGACGTCAAGGGGGGAGCGGTGACGTTCTCAATCAACGATTTGGTCTCGTTCCGCTGGCAGGATGACGGGTCGATCGGGGGCCCTGCCCTGGCAGGAGGCAAGGTCGGGTTCCGGCAGATGGCTCCGCTGATCGGAGAGTACGCAAATCTCCGGGTATCTCGTCATTGACTTTGAGTCGATTCAACACTAATTTCGCACCAACCGCCGTTCACTCGCTTGTAACTGGGCAGGAACCACGGTGCAATACTCCACCCCCGTATCCGTGCACATGCCACGAGAAGGTGGTGCCGGATGAACCATCCCGCCATGTCGATCAGGATTCAAGCTGCCTGCTCAGAGGTCATCTGGGCGGCCCGCCTGAACCTGATCTGGCTCGTGTTCACCCTCGCGGGAGGCGTGATTCTCGGGCTCGGGCCCGCTACCGTAGCCGCCTACACCCTGGCTCGGAGGCATGCCCGGAATGAAACGTTTCACGCCTGGAAGGAATTCTGGACCGTCTACCGACGGGAGTTCGTCCGGGCTTCGTTGCTGGTCCTGCCGGCGGTGCTCGTCGCCATCGTGCTGGTCGGCAACTACCTCTACTTCTCCGCCCTGGGACCCGGCATGGGGGCGCTGCGGATCGCGAGCTTCGTGGCCCTGATCGTGCTGGCGGGTGTGGGGGCGTACGTAGGGCCGCTCTACGCGCACTACGACCTGCCGCTGCGGGCCTACTGGCCCAAGGCGGCGCAACTGGCGCTGCTGCGTCCGGCCTCGTCCGTGATCCTGCTGCTAGCGCTCTCGGCCATCGCCTACGCGACCTCGGCGCTGCCCATCCTGGCGCCGCTGATCAGCTTCGGCGCGTGGATCTATCTCAACACGTGGCTCTGCCAGCGCTTCTTCCAGGAGAACGAGGCGCACCTGCTTTCGAAAGGGAACTCATGAGCGCATCCCGTCGCCGGCGGCTTCTCGCTGGTGTGTTAACGCTAACGGCTGCTCTCACCGCCTCGGCCTGCTCCGGCGGTGGAGATGCGCCCGCGTCCGACCCGAACACGATCACGTTCATGGCGAAGCTGTTCGGCACCGCGCCCGAGCCCACCGGTGAGCTGCAGCAGGCCATCGAGAAGTTCCTCGGCAAGAAGATCAGGGTCACCTGGGTCCCCAACGCCGAGTACACCGAGAAGATGAACGTCACGCTGGCCTCGGACAGCATTCCGCAGGTCGTGGTCGTGGACCCGAAGATGCCCGCGTTCGTGAAGTCCGCGCAGGCCGGGGCGTTCTGGGACCTGACCGACAAGCTCGACAAGTATCCGAACCTCAAGCCGGCGGACGAGCGGACCGCGCTCAACGCCTCCGTCAACGGCAAGATCTACGGCCTCTACCGCATGCGGCCCCTGCTGCGCTCGGCGGTCGTGATCCGCAAGGACTGGCTGGAAAAGGTCGGCCTCAAGGAGCCGACGACGATCGACGAGTTCTACGAGGTCGCCAAGGCCTTCACCGAGAAGGACCCCGACGGCAACGGCAAGAAGGACACCTACGGCCTCATCATCCCGAAGTGGCCGTCCAGCTCCTACGCCAGCGCCAGCCCGTACGACGTGGTCGAGACCTGGTTCGGCGCCCCGACCGGCTGGGGCGAGCGCGACGGCAAGGTCGTGCCCGGCTTCGACACCCCCGAGTTCATCGAGGCCAACAAGTTCCTCAAGAAGATGGTCGACGAGGGCCTGATCAACCCCGACTTCGCCACCCTCGACACCGCCAAGTGGAACGAGCCGTTCTTCCATGGCCGCGGTGGCATGATCATCGACGTCAACATCCGCTCCCGCCAGGTCCTCGACCTGTTCAGGGAGGACGGCGACCAGAACTACGGTGACAAGGTCACCATGGTCGGCAACCTCGCGCGCTCCGACGGCAAGAAGTTCTCCTACCCGTTCACCGGCTACGCCGACTCCCTGGCCATCTCCAAGCAGAGCGTGCGCACCGAGGCCGAGCTGGACAACGTGCTGAAGACGCTGGACAAGCTGGCCACCAAGGAGGGCCAGGTCCTGCTGCAGAACGGCATCGAGGGCCGCAACTTCAAGGTCGAGAACGGCGACACCGCCACGCTGATCAACGTGGACGACCCCGCGGTCAGGACCGTCCAGGACAACGTGGACGACGCGTTCACCCAGCTCAGCACCAAGGGCACGATGGACATCGGCGGCATCGCCTACCAGCGCATCCCGCCGGGGCAGCCGTACCGGGACATCATCGCCAAGCAGAAGCAGCTGGTGGAGGAGGACCTCAAGACGGCGGTGCACAACGCCGCGCTGCCCGTCGTGGCTCCCACGCAGATCGAGAAGGGCCCGCAGATCGACAAGATCATCGGTGACGCGCGGGTCAAGTTCCTCTCGGGCGCGATCGACGAGGCGGGCCTGAAGGCCGAGATCCAGAAGTGGCACGCCGGCGGCGGCGACCAGATCATCACCGAGGTCAACGACCTGCTCGCCAAGCTGCCCAAGTAGTACGACCCCCCGCCTGAGGGGCCCGGATGCCCTCCGGGCCCCTCACATGAAAGGAGGCCGCTGTGGCCACCGACCTGGCGACGCCTCCGAAGGCGGCGCCCAAGGCGAAGAAGCCGAAACGGGCCGACAAGGTCCCGCTGGGCACGGCGGTGCTGCGTTACCGCTGGCTCTACCTGATGCTCCTCCCGGGCGTCGCCTACTTCGTGATCTTCAAGTACCTGCCGATGTACGGCGTGACGATCGCGTTCCAGGACTACCTGCCCTTCCTCGGCTACTCGGGCAGCCCCTGGGTCGGCCTCAAGCACTTCGAGCAGCTCTTCTCCGGGCCCGACTTCGCCCGGCTGCTGGCCAACACGCTGATCCTGGCGGCACTGCACATCCTGTTCGTCTTCACCGCGCCGGTCATCGTCGCGCTGATGCTGAACGAGCTGCGCGTCAACATCCTCAAGCGCTCGATCCAGTCGCTGATCTACATCCCGCACTTCCTGTCGTGGACCATCGTCGCGGCGCTGACGTACGTGCTGTTCGCGGCCGACTTCGGCGTGATCGCCGCCTGGATGCGCGACCTCCTGGGCGACACCACGAAGGTCGACTACATGGCGCAGGAGCAGTGGTTCCGCGAGATCGTCATCCTGCAGCAGCTGTGGAAGATGACGGGCTGGGGCACGATCATCTACCTGGCCGCGCTGGCCGGCGTGGACCCCAACCTGTACGAGGCCGCCCGCATGGACGGCGCCGGCCGCTTCCGCCAGATGTGGCACGTCACGCTGCCCGCGATCCGCCCGACGGTCGTCGTCATGGCCATCCTCGCCTCCGGCAACCTGCTGGACTCCGGCTTCGAGCAGATCTGGCTGATGACCACGTCGCTCAACCGCGAGGTCGCCGAGGTGTTCGACACCTACGTGTACTACGCGGGTGTCCAGAACGGGAACTTCAGCTACTCCACCGCCGTCGGCCTGTTCAAGGGCGTGGCCGGCGTCATCCTGATCTTCGGCTCCAACTGGCTGGCCAAGCGCATGGGCCAGCGGGGACTGTTCTAGGGGGCCCCGGCATGACCACTATGACTGAGACCAAGCCCAAGCAGCTCGCGGTCAACAACAACAGCTCCGCCGGCAGCCGCGTCTTCGACACCCTGAACGTGGTCGCGCTCGTCGGCCTGGCGCTGATCACGGTGCTGCCGCTGCTGTACGTGCTGGCCGCCTCGTTCTCCAGCGAGCCGGAGATCGCCTCCAGGCCCTTCTTCCTGTGGCCGGAGAAGATCGTCACCGAGGCGTACGAGTACATCTTCGCCACCCCCACCTTCATCCGCTCCCTGCTCACGACCGTCGTCGTGACCGCGGTCGGCATGGTGGTGCAGGTGATGCTGACCTTCACCATGGCCTACCCGCTGGCCAAGCGGTACCTGCCGGGCCGCACCCTGGTGCTGAACCTGGTCATCTTCACGATGGTGTTCTCCGGCGGCATGATCCCCACCTACCTGGTGGTGCGCGACCTGGGGCTGCTCGACAGCTACTGGGCGCTGATCCTGCCGCTGGCGATCAACCCGTTCTACCTGATCATCGTCAAGAGCTTCTTCCAGGAGCTGCCGCAGGCGCTGGAGGAGGCGGCCAGGATCGACGGCTGCAACGAGATGGGCGTCTTCTTCAAGATCGTCCTTCCGCTGTCCAAGCCGATCATCGCGACGTTCTCGCTGTTCTACGCGGTGGCGATCTGGAACGACTACATGTCGCCGCTGCTGTACATCACCGATTCCAACAAGTGGACGCTGCAGATCCTCGTCCGCCAGCTCATCGCCACCGATCCCGCGGCCGCCCTGTCGCAGATGGACCGCACCTGGGTGCCGCCGGAGCAGGGGGTGAAGTTCGCGATCATCGTGATCGCGACGCTGCCGATCCTGTTCTTCTACCCGTTCCTGCAGAAGCACTTCGCCAAGGGCGTGCTGATCGGGGGCGTCAAGGAGTGAGCACGCGCACCGTGCTGCTGGCGGGGGACTCGACGGTCGCCTCCTGCCCGGCCTTCGAAGCGCCGATGTCCGGATGGGGCGCGCAGCTCGGATCGTACGTCGGCGGCCCGGTGCGCAACCTCGCCAAGGGCGGCGCCACCACGGCCAGCCACCGCGCCGAGGGCCTGTGGGCGGCGCTGCTGCGCGAGACCTCGCCCGGCGACGTCGTGGTGATCCAGTTCGGGCACAACGACCAGAAGGAGCCCGGACTGCCGTACCGGGAGAACCTGCGCGCCTTCGTCGAGGAGGCGCGCGGGGCGGGCGCGCTCGGGGTGCTGTGCACGCCGGTGCAGCGCCGCAGGTTCGACGGCGGGCGGCTGGTGCCCACGCACGGCGACTACCCCGACCGCGTGCGCGAGCTGGCCGCCGCCGAGGACGTGCCGCTCATCGACCTGACCCGCGCCACCACCGAGCTGTACGAGCGCCTCGGCCCCGAGGGCTCGAAGGCCCTGTTCACCCACTTCCCGCCCGGCACCCATCCGCTCTACCCGGACGGCGTGGCCGACGACACCCACTTCTGCTTCCGCGGCGCCGACGAGGTGGCCGCCATCGTCGCCGAGCGACTGAAGGAGATCGCATGACAGACCTGCGGTGGCTGGACCGGCCGGGAGACCAGGGGGTGACCTGGGGAGTCCCGTGGCCGCGCGGCACGGTCGAGCCCGGCACGCCGTTCGCGCTGACCGGCGGCGACGGCCGCGAGGTGCCGGTGCAGAGCTGGGTGACCGCCACCTGGCCGGACGGCTCCGCCAAGTGGACGGCGCACGCCATCGGCGCCCGGCCCGCCGCGGAGCGGTACCGGCTCCAGCCCGGCGGCGAGCCCGCCGCGCCCGGCACCGCCGTCACCGTCACCCACGAGGGCCGCGAGCTGGTGGTGAGCACGGGCGTGGTCACCTGGACGATCGGCGGCGGCGCGGTGGCCAGGTCGATCTCGCGCGGGAGCCGCGAGATCGCCAGGGACGTGCGCCTGGTCAGCCTCCGCCAGGACGGGCCCACCCCCGACGAGGGCGGCCACGTCGCCCGCGAGCAGGCCGAGGGCCTGGTCGAGAGCGTCACGGTCGAGCAGGAAGGACCCCTGCGCGCCGTCGTCCGGCTGGAGGGCAGGCACGGCGACTGGCTGCCGTTCACCGTGCGCCTGTACTTCTACGCCGGCGCCGAGCACGTGCGCGTCCTGCACACCTTCGTCTGGGACGGCGACCCCGAGCGCGACTTCCTGGCCGGCCTCGGCCTGCGCGCCGACGTCGTCATGCGCGACGAGCTCCACGACCGGCACGTGCGCCTGGCCGGCGGCGAGGGTTTCCTGACCGAGGCCGTACGCGGGCTCACCGGCCTGCGCCGCGACCCCGGCGAGGCCGCACGCCGCGCCCAGGTCGAGGGCCGCCCGGCCGGCGAGCTCGACCCCGAGGTGGCGAGCCGCCTGCACCTCATCCCCGCCTGGAACGACCACACCCTCGACCAGACCTCCGCCGACGGCTACACGCTGCGCAAGCGCACCAAGGACGGCCACGCCTGGGTGACGATCCCGGCCGGCGCCCGCTCGCAGGGCTACGGCTACGTCGGCGGCGTCAGCGGCGGGCTCGGCTTCGGGCTGCGCGACTTCTGGCGCCTGCACCCCACCCGCCTGGACATCAGGAACGCGGCCACCGACCTCGCCACCGTCACCGTCTGGCTGTGGTCGCCGTCCGCCCCGGCCATGGACCTGCGCTTCTACCACGACGGCCTGGGCCAGGACACCTTCGAGGAGCAGCTCGAGGGCCTGGAGATCACCTACGAGGACTACGAGCCCGGGTTCGGCGACCCGCGCGGCATCGCCCGTACGCACGAGCTGAGCCTGCGCGCCCACGACACCACGCCCGCCGCGCACGAGCTGGCCGCGCACGCCGCCGCCATGAACGAGCCCGCGCTGCTGGTCGCGAGCCCCGAGCGGGTGCGCGAGGCGGGCGTGTTCGGCGTGTGGGGCCTGCCCGACCGCTCCACGCCCGCGCGCGCCGAGATCGAGGACCGCCTCGACTTCCTCTTCGACCTGTACGTGCGCGAGCGCGAGCAACGCCGCTGGTACGGGTTCTGGGACTACGGCGACGTCATGCACACCTACGACGGCGACCGCCACACCTGGCGCTACGACGTCGGCGGCTACGCCTGGGACAACTCGGAGCTGTCACCCGACCTGTGGCTGTGGCTGCAGTTCCTGCGCACCGGCCGCGCCGACGTCTTCCGCTTCGCCGAGTCCATGACCCGCCACACCGGCGAGGTGGACGTCTACCACCTCGGCAGGTGGAAGGGCCTGGGCAGCCGCCACAACGTGCAGCACTGGGGCTGCAGCTGCAAGCAGCTGCGCATCTCCAACGCCGCCTACCGGCGCTTCTACTACTACCTGACGGCCGACGAGCGCACCGGCGACCTCATGGACGAGCTCAGCGTGCCCGAGGAGACGTTCCTGGCGATCGACCCGCTGCGCAAGGTCCGCGAGGACGTCTACAGCCCCGACCCGTCCGCGCTGTCGGTCGGGCTCGGCACCGACTGGGGCTCGCTGGCGGCGGCCTGGCTGACCCGGTGGGAGCGGCACGGCGACGAGCGCGCCAGGGACCGGCTGCTCGGCACGATGGCCGACATCGGCGCGATGCCGCGCCGCTTCCTGACGGGCGAGGGCCGCCTCGACCTGGAGACCGGGCGCTTCGACACCTCCCGCGATCAGATCTCCATCTCGCACCTGTCGTCGCTGTTCGGGCTGCCGGAGATGTGCGCGGAGCTGATCGCGCTCGACCTGGGCGTGCCCGGGTTCGAGGAGGCGTGGCTGGAGTACTGCCGGCTCTACCTGGCGCCGCCCGAGCAGCAGGAGGCCGAGGTGGGGCAGCGGCTGAGCGGGATCTCGCTGATCCAGGCGCACAGCCGGCTCACGGCGTACGCGGCCGCCCGCACCGGGGACGCCGAGCTGGCCGCGTGGGCCTGGCGCAAGTTCCGCCTGGGCGAGGGCGACCAGCTCAACCGTAACCCGCTGCAACATCAGGAGAAGTGGGAGCTGACCCTGGTGGACGGGCCCGAGGTGCCGCACCCGGTGCACGAGGCGCCGTTCGTGAGCACCAACAGCGCCGCGCAGTACGGCCTGGCCGCCATTCACAACCTGGTGCTGATCGGCGAACATCTGACGAATGGTTGACAAGAGGTGGGGCTCCCGCTGGGAGCCCTACACTGATCGGTATGCATACTCCCGATTGACCGGCGGCAGCACGCCCAATCCTCGTTTCCTAGCTCGGGAGTGTTACCGGTCACCATGATCATCGCTAATGATATAGAGCTGCGCGCGGGCGCGCGCCTGCTCATCGAGAAGGCCTCGTTCCGGGTCAATCCCGGCGACAAGATCGGGCTCGTCGGCCGCAACGGCGCGGGCAAGACGACGCTGACCAAGGTGCTGGCGGGTGAGGGCATCCCCGCCGCCGGCACGGTCACCACCACCGGCAGTGTGGGCTACCTGCCGCAGGATCCGCGCACCGGTGACCTGCAGGTGCTCGCCCGCGACCGCATCCTGTCGGCGCGCGGGCTCGACGAGGTCATCCGCAAGCTGCGCGAGGCCGAGCTCGGCATGTCCTCCGCCGACGACCGCACCCGGGAGAAGGCCGTCAGGCGGTACGGCCGGCTCGAAGATCAGATGCATGTGCTGGGCGGGTACGCCGCCGAGTCGGAGGCCGCCTCCATCGCCTCCAGCCTGGGCCTGCCCGACCGGGTGCTGGGACAGCCGTTGCAAACGCTTTCCGGAGGCCAGCGCAGGCGCGTGGAATTGGCGCGAATTCTTTTCAGCGGGGCGGAAACTCTCCTTCTCGACGAGCCCACAAACCACCTAGATGCGGACTCAATCGGGTGGCTTCGCGATTTTTTGCGCAGTCATCAAGGTGGCTTGGTGATCATCAGCCACGACGTCGGCCTTCTTGAAGCCACGGTCAACAAGGTGCTGCACCTGGACGCCAACCGGGCGGTGATCGATCACTACAACGTCGGCTGGAAGGCGTACCTGGCCCAGCGCGAGACCGACGAGAAGCGCAGGAAGCGGGAGCGGGCCAACGCCGAGAAGCAGGCCGGCGCGCTGCTGGCGCAGGCCGACAAGATGCGCGCCAAGGCCACCAAGGCCAAGGCCGCCCAGGACATGATGCGCCGGGCGCACCGGCTGCTGGCCGGCACCGAGGAGGAGCGGCAGAGCGACAAGGTGGCGCGGCTGCGCTTCCCCGAGCCGCAGCCGTGCGGGCGCACCCCGCTCATGGCCGAGGAGCTGTCCAAGTCGTACGGGTCGCTGGAGGTCTTCACCGACGTCAACGTGGCCATCGACCGAGGTCACCGGGTCGTCATCCTGGGCCTGAACGGCGCCGGCAAGACCACTCTGCTGCGCATTCTCGGCGGCCTGGAGCAGCCCGACACCGGAGCGATCAAGCCGGGCCACGGTCTCAAGGTCGGTTACTACGCCCAGGAGCACGAGACGCTCGACGCCGATCGTACGCTTCTGGAGAACATGCGTTCGGCCGGCGGCGAATTCACCGACACCGAGTTGCGCAAGGTGCTCGGCTCGTTCCTGTTCACCGGTGACGATGTCGACAAGCCCGCCGGCGTCCTGTCCGGTGGCGAGAAGACCAGGCTCGCACTAGCGATCTTGGTTCTCTCCAGTGCCAATGTCCTCCTTCTCGACGAGCCCACGAACAACCTCGATCCGGTCAGTCGCGAGCAGGTTCTCAACGCTCTGAGGTCGTATTCAGGAGCAATCGTCCTAGTCACACATGACGAGGGTGCCGTTGACGCCCTGTCACCGGATAGGGTGATCTTGCTACCTGACGGAACTGAAGACGCGTGGAGCGACGAATTTTCCGATCTTGTGGCACTTGCCTGATCTTAATTTGAGTGGGTACGGATCTTTTCCCGTGGAGTAGGTAGCCGATCCCGCTGAAATGACTGATCATGGCGGAGTAACGCTGCGGAAGTCCGGCACTACAGGAGGTACTCGTGGCCGAGACACTGAAGAAGGGCACCCGGGTCACCGGGGCCGACCGGGAAAAACTGGCCGGCGATCTCAAGAAGCGCTACGCCGCGGGCGAAAGCATCCGCGCCCTGGCCGCTTCGACCGGTCGGTCTTACGGGTTCATCCACCGCATCCTCAGCGAGTCCGGTGTGACTCTGCGTGGGCGCGGCGGGGCGACCCGAGGCAAGTCCAAGCGCTGACGGCCGCCTCGGAACGTGCGACCGCAGCCGCCCGTCCCTAGTCAGCCGCCGTCGCGCCCGGGCCAGAACGATATTCTGTAGGCTCGGGCGCGACGGTCAGCACTCCGACGACAAGGAGCGGGCGATGGCGGAAGCGCAGGCGCAACAGCGCGGGGGGTATACGGACGACGGCCCTGCCACGGCAGAGGGCGGAGTTCGCTTCGAGGTGGACGGTGAGATAGCGACGATCACGCTGGCCCGGCCGGAAAAGCGCAACGCACAGACGTTCGCGACCTGGTCGGCACTGGCTCGCATCGGCGAGAGCCTGCCCGAGCAGGTGCGCGTCGTCGTCGTGAAAGGTGAGGGACCGTCCTTCTCGGCAGGCATCGACCTGCGAATGTTCACAGCTGAGGGGGTGCCCGGACAGGGCTCGTTCGGCTCGGCGGCCAGGAGTGACGGCGCCGACTTCGAGCAGCGCATCAGGCAGGCCCAAGCGGGGTTCCTGTGGCTGCGCCGCCCGGAGATCGTCTCCATCGCCGCGGTGCAGGGGCACGCGATCGGGGCGGGATTCCAGCTCGCGCTTGCCTGTGACCTGCGGATCGTGGCCGACGACGTCTCGTTCTGCATGAAAGAGCCCGCACTGGGCCTGGTGCCCGACCTGACGGGGACCAAGCCCCTGGTGGAGCTGGTGGGCCTGGCCAAGGCGATCGACATCTGCCTGACCGCCAGGACCGTGCACGCCGACGAGGCCATGCGCATCGGCCTCGCGGAGAGAGTGGTCGCCGGGGGCGACCTGGATCAAGCGATCGGCGAGAAGGTCGCGCAGCTGCTGTCCACCAACCGGGACGCGGCCGTGGCGACCAAGCGGCTCCTCCAGGGGGCGCAGGCACGCACCCTGGAGGAGCAGAGTGTGGCCGAGGGGATCGAGCAGGCGGCGCGGATCAGGGCGCTGTTCGGCTGATTGAACGGTCAAGCAATTCGCGGTTGACGTGCGTCGGCGGTGAGCGCCTCTCGCCCGCCGCCGGGCCGTGAGGGGGCTGTGCCGTCCGCATGGGGTTGATTGGGCGGATATGTGGGGGTGAGGGCCCAGTGGCGCTCAGAATGGGCTTGGGGCGCGCTGAGGGGCCATGCGGGGGCGGCCGGTAGAGGGTGCCGGGTTTCGCGGTGAGCTGAGCCGGGAATCCCCGGGCGCTCCGGCGGCGCTGTCTCCGGCGGAGGAGAAGGGATCCCCGGGATGGCGATGATGGGTGGGGGCTTCGGCCCCGGCATGATGATGTCCCTGCGGCGCGACGGCTCCGTGACCAAGCAGCGGCTGCGTCCCGGCACGGTCCGGCGCATCGCGCGCTACGCCCGGCCGTACACCCGGCAGATCACGGCGTTCCTGCTGCTCGTCGTGGCGGGCGCGGTGATCGTGGTCGCCAACCCGCTGCTGATGAAGGCGATCATCGACGACGGCATCCTGCTCAAGCAGACCGGCGTGGTGATCGGGCTGGCGGTGGCGATCGCCGCGCTCGCGGTGGTGGACGCCGGGCTGACGCTGGTGCAGCGGTGGTTCTCCGCGCGCATCGGCGAGGGCCTGATCTACGACCTGCGTACCGAGGTGTTCGACCACGTGCAGCGCATGCCGGTCGCGTTCTTCATGCGCGCGCAGACCGGCGCGCTGGTCAGCAGGCTGAACACCGACGTGATCGGCGCCCAGCGCGCCCTGACCAGCACCCTGTCCTCCGTCGTGTCCAACGTGGTCAGCCTGGTCCTGGTGCTCGGCGCGATGCTGGCGCTGTCGTGGCAGGTGACGATGGTCGCGCTGGTGCTGCTGCCGATCTTCATCGTGCCCGCCAAGTACGTCGGCCGCCGCATGTCGGCACTGACCCGCGAGCAGATGCAGCTCGACGCCGAGATGAGCTCCGTCACCACCGAGCGCTTCAACGTGGCCGGCGCCATGGTCGCCAAGCTGTACGGCAGGCCGGAGGACGACGCCGAGGTGTTCGGCAGGCGCGCGGCCAGGGTGCGCGACGTGGGCGTGACCGTCGGCATGTACGGCACCGTGTTCCGGGTCGCGCTCGGCCTGATCGCGGCGCTGGCCACCGCCCTCGTCTACGGCATCGGCGGCGTGCTGTCCGTCTCCGGCGCCTTCGAGCTCGGCACGCTGGTGGCCCTGGCCGCGCTGCTCATGCGCCTGTACGGCCCGCTCACGTCCCTGTCGAACGTGCACGTGGACGTGATGACCGCGCTCGTCAGCTTCGACCGGGTCTTCGAGATCCTCGACCTCAGGCCCATGGTGGCGCAGAAGCCGGACGCCGTGCCGGTGCCGGAGGGCCCGGTGACGATCGAATTCGACGACGTGCGCTTCCGCTACCCGGCCGCCGAGGAGGTCTCCCTGGCCTCGCTGGAGTCGGTGGCCAGGCAGGACACGGGCCCGTCGTACCCGGTGCTGAAGGGTGTCTCGTTCACGGCCAGGCCGGGGCAGCTCATCGCGCTCGTCGGCCACAGCGGGGCGGGCAAGACCACGATCACCTCGCTGGTGTCCCGGCTGTACGACGTCAACGAGGGCGCCGTGCGGATCAACGGGACCGACGTGCGCGACGCCACGCTCGACTCGCTGCGCGACACCGTGGGCGTCGTCATGCAGGACGCCCACCTGTTCCACGACACCATCGGCGCCAACCTGCGCTACGCCAGGCCGGAGGCGAGCGACGAGGAGATCTGGGACGCGCTGCGCGCCGCGCAGATCGGCGAGCTGGTCGAGAGCCTGCCCGACGGGCTGGACACCGTGGTGGGCGACCGCGGCTACCGGCTGTCCGGCGGCGAGAAGCAGCGGCTGGCGCTGGCCAGGCTGCTGCTGAAGGCGCCGCGCGTGGTCGTGCTCGACGAGGCCACCGCCCACCTCGACTCCGAGTCGGAGGCCGCCGTGCAGGTGGCGCTGAAGACCGCGCTGGAGGGCCGTACGTCGCTGGTCATCGCGCACCGGCTCTCGACGATCAGGGAGGCCGACGAGATCCTCGTCATCCACGACGGCCGGGTCGCCGAGCGCGGCGGGCACGAGGAGCTGCTGGCGCGCGGCGGGCTGTACGCCGAGCTCTACCGCACCCAGTTCAGCTCTTCCGGTAGCCCAGCCGCCTGAGCTCCTCCCTGGCCACCTTCTCCACCAGCTCCAGGTCGTCGCGCCGCAACCGGGTGCGCCAGGCGCCCACCTTCGGGACCGCGGTGTCGTACAGGACGACCTTGGACACCCGCGTCTCCAGGAACTCCGACAGCGTCGCCACCGACTGCGGCGGCCTGTCGACCAGGTCCTCGTAGCGCAGGGTGAGCAGCTGCGGCTCCGGCAGCGTGCGGCGCAGCTCGGCGCTCATCCGCACGGCGCTGCGCCAGCGCAGCGCGCTCTTGCCCGCCGCCGGCATGGTCTTCCAGCGCTCCAGGTGCTCGTCCTTGTTGACGCCCAGGAACGCGTTGGGGAACTCGGTCTGCTCGGTCAGCATCGCCGGCTTGAACCACGCCAGGCAGGCCGGGTCGCCCAGCATGCCGGCCACCACGTCGCGGCCGTCGCGGATGAGCTGGACGAACCGGGCGTCGGGGAAGGCCTGCAGCAGCACGGGCGCGCTGTAGAGCAGGTCGGGGCTGCCGTCGCCGAAGCGGGTGACGTCGTTCGCCGACACGCAGGGGCCCAGGCCCGTGACGCCGCCCGCCTCGCGGCACGGCTCGGCGCACTCGCCGCAGGAGCGGGGCAGCACCTGCCACGACTCGGCGAGCGCGTCGCGCATGACGCGCACGGCGCCGGACGTACGGGCGATGGACGGCTTGCGGGCGAAGGCGTACACCACGTGCGCCACGCTCGCGCGGCCCATCGTCACGTGGAAGCCCGGCGAGCGTTTCAGGGCGCGGGCCAGCAGGTCCACGCCGGAATGCGGAGCTCCGAGCAGGAAGACCGGCCGGCGGACCTTGATGCCGTTGACCACGAGGATGTGGGGCGGAAGTCGCATACGGAAAGCAAGTGTGACACCGTTTCCCACGTGAACGAGCCAACGTCAGTGTCGGTGCTCACCGGTGCGGGCATCTCCACCGACTCGGGGATCCCCGACTTCCGGGGGCCGCAGGGGGTCTGGACGAAGAACCCGCAGGCCGAGGCGAACGCCACCATCGACCGGTACCTCGCGGACCCCGACGTCAGGCGCGCCTCCTGGCAGGCCAGGCTGGAGTCCCCGGCCTGGAAGGCCCAGCCGAACCCCGCCCACCACGCGCTGGTCGAGCTGGAGCAGGCCGGCCTGCTGCGCGCCCTGATCACGCAGAACATCGACGAGCTGCACCAGCGCGCCGGCTCCTCGCCCGGGAAGGTCATCGAGCTGCACGGCACCATGCGCCGCGCCGAATGCCTGACCTGCGACCTGATCACGCCCATGGAGGAGGTGCTCGCCAGGGTGGCCGCGGGCGAGCAGGACCCGCCCTGCCCGCGCTGCGGCGGCATCCAGAAGTCGAACACGATCTCGTTCGGGCAGCACCTCAAACCCGAGGTGATCGACGCGGCGCTCGACGCGGCCCGCTCGTGCGACCTGTTCGTGGCGATCGGCACCTCGCTGACCGTGCACCCCGCGGCCGGGCTGTGCGGCGAGGCGCTGGACGCCGGAGCCCGGCTCGTGATCGTGAACGCGCAGCCCACCCCGTATGATCCGTTCGCCGATCGCGTCATCAACGAGCCGATCGGCCAGGCACTACCCGCGCTCGTCAAGGAGCTGATCGATGCGGCCAGGTGACACCGTCGCCATTGTTGCCCCCTCAGGACCACCCAGCGCCGTGCTGCTCAAACGCGGCGTCCAGCGGCTGGAGTCACTCGGGCTGAAGGTGGTCGTGGGCGAGCACGTGCTCGACCGCCAGGGCCTCGAGTACCTGGCGGGCGAGGACGCCGCCAGGGCCGCCGACCTGCAGTCGGCCTGGTGCGACCCCGCCGTCGCCGGGGTGTTCTGCTGCCGGGGCGGGTACGGCGCCGGGCGGCTGCTCGGCCTGCTCGACTGGGACCTGATGCGCGAGGCGGGCCCCAAGGTGCTGCTCGGGTCGAGCGACATCACGGCGCTGCACAACGCGTTCGCCATCGAGCTGGGGGTGCCCACCCTGCACGGGCCGATGGCCGCCTGCGACCTCATCGCGGGCGACGAGAGCGGGCCCGAGCCGCGTACGTGGGAGAGCCTGCGCGAGGCCCTCTTCGGCCCGGGCACCACCGTGGCGGGCGACCGGGTGCTGGCGCCCGGGCGGGCCGAGGGGGTGCTGCGCGGCGGGAACCTGTCGCTGATCGCCTCCATGTGCGGCACGCGGTGGCAGCCGTCCTTCGACGGGGCGATCGCGTTCCTGGAGGACGTGGGCGAGGAACCGTACCGGATCGACCGGATGCTCACCCAGCTCCTGCAGGCGGGCGTGCTCGACGGGGTGCGCGGGATCGCGCTCGGGTCGTGGGAGAGGTGCGGGGATCCGTACCCCGTCCTGGAAGACCGGCTGGGGTCGCTCGGGGTGCCGATCGTGGCCGGGCTGCCGGTCGGGCACGGGTCGCCGCAGCACAGTGTCTGGCTTGGGGCTCTTGGTGTTATCGATACCGAATCGTGCTCGCTAACTGGCATGATGCGGAACGAGCAGCAGGCAAGGTAGGAGGGACGAATCCGACAGAAAGGGACACGACGCGTGAACTTGTTCAGGCGCGAGCCCTCTCGCCGGCCGGTCGAGGACGTCGATCTCGACTCGTTGCTCGCGCTCGTCGCCGAGTCCCTCGGATACTCCTTCGAGTTCGCCCGTGACGGCTCCGCCGTGACGCTCAGCGCCGACTCGGGCTCCCTCGCCGTCAAGCTCACCGGGCTGCGGCGCGAAGCCGGGCGCAGGGCCAGAGAGGACTGGCCCATGCTGGTCTCCGAACACCTCGCGCACGCCGTGGCCACCGCCGGCGAGCGGGTGGACGTGTGCGACCTCGACCAGGTACGTTCCCTGCTGCGCACCCGCGTGGAGGCCGTCGATGAGATCCCCGACCTGACCCGCGTCGTCGGCCGCCACCTCAACGCCGACCTCGTCGAACTGCTGACCGTGGGGGCACGCCCGGTACGCCCGGAGGAGTCCGGATGCTGGCCCGTGCCCACCGGGCAGGCCCTCGACCTGGCCGTGGCCAACGTGCGCGGGCGGGAGCGGCTGCGGTCGGAGTACATCGAACTGTCGGGCACGCCCGTCACCCGGCTCACCGCCTCCAGCCCCTCGGCCGCCACGCACCTGCGGTGGCTGGCCGAGTACCTTCCGGTGCCCGCCGACGGGGTGCTCGTGGCGTTGCCGGATCCGTACACGTTGCTGGTGCATCCGGTGGACGGGATCGGGGTGGTGCGGGCGATCGAGCGGTTGCGGGTGCATGCGGCTCGTACGGATGGGCTCAGCCCGCAGGTTCACTGGTGGCATGGGGGGCGGCTCACCCTGATCAGGGCCGACATCGTGACCAGGGACGGGCAGACCAGGCTCGTCGTGGCGCCGCCGCCGGACTTCGCCCGCGTCCTGGCCCGCCTGGCGGTCTGAGCAGAGCTCGGTGTTCACGCCACGGTCACTGTTCGGCGGCGATACGGGAGAATCGTGGCGGAAGGCCGTCGGGTTTCTGACGATCTGAGGCATGCGGCGGATTCTCGTCACGGTCCTGATCTTCAGCGCGCTGACGGCGGCTCTCGTGACCTTCCTGACGAACGCGGCCGACGAACTGGGCGGGACAGGCCACCGTCCTGAGTGCCCGGTGACGTCCGCCGGTGACGTCCGCAGGACGGCGAGGCTGGTGGTGGACAACACCGATGTCCCCGCGCCTGTCCTGACCTCGGTCACGGTGGTGACCGTGCCGTTGCGCGCACCACTCGTGGGAGGGCTGTTCCAGGGACGAGCCCACCCCGCCTACCGGCAGTCGATGCATTGCCTCCTGCGCACGGGCGACGGCGAATGGAGATGGTGGGAGAGACGTAAGTCCCCGCCCGCCGTGGTGGTCGGGAACGACAAGGTGATGATCACCGACACCGTCTACGCGGACGTGGACTACCTGGTCTGGGAGCTGTGCAGATCGCCTGATCAGAGCCTTGCACCCGGACCTCGGGGGTTCCCGGACTGCGAGGCCGAAGCCGGGGTCGGCCCATGGAGGCTGCACGGTCCCGGAGCCGGGCGGTGGTACTTCGAACTCGCCGCCGATCCCGCCGGGACCTGGGACGAGGTCACCCTAGAACTCCCTCCCGGCTGGCTGAGAGCACCGATCCCGCTGCCGGCCGCTTCCGGGCCCCGGCATCTGACATGGCGTGGACTCTCCCAGCCGGCCGGCTTCACGTTGCTGCCCGACATCGACGCGCGAAGCGTGATCACGATGAACGCTCATCCGGGTCGCTCCCTGAGCATGCTGCTGCTCAACCTCTGTGACCTGGCGATCCTGCTGCTCCCGGTGATCTGGACAGGGACGCGGAGCCGAGGGCGGAAGCGGTCACCGTCGTCCGGCCACCCTGACCCGGGGGACGAGCCCGGCCTGCGGGAGCGGCGCGCGCGTGACGCCGCCCGGGCGCGCCGCAGGAGGCGGTGGCGAGCGCGACTGCGTCTCCGCTTCCTGCTCGTGCCGCTGACGGTCACCTTGATCACTGCGGTGATCGACGAGACCAATGAGTGGTTCGGGCCGTCGGTGTCGGAGGGGGACGCCGAGTTCACGTACTGGGCCATCACGACAGGCGCGCTGTTGCTGTCCGGCGCCCTGATGCTGGGGGCGGCACGGCTGTGGCGCGCCCTTCCGGCGATGGTCCTGGTGGCGGCCATGTACGGGGGAGTGGGGCTGAGCGAGCGGCTCGTCCCCGCGGGGGAAGAGCATCTCGTCTTCCCGGACGAGATGCCACTGCTGCCCTGGTCGGCTCCCCTCGCCATCGGCGCGAGCTTGATCCTGGTGCTGTTGTTGCTGATCGCCGTGCTCAACGGCCTCCGGCTGGCCTGGCGACCTTGTGCCGACGCGGCGCTGCCCGCATGGGCCTGGTGGGCCGCGACGTCCGGGGCCGCGCTCACCGTCTCCTACGTCTGTTATGCCTCGGCCCGCGACAGGTCGTGGGCGGCCTGGCTGGACTACGACACGGCCTCCATCGCGGGAGTCGCGTGGGATCAGCTGTGGCTGCCGTACAGCGTGGTGTGGCTGGTGAGCGGCAGTGGGCTGCTGTGGCTCTGGCCGCTTGCCCTCGTGCTCGCGTACCTGCGCGAGCAGGCGGCGGTGCGGGCGGCGATCGGCTTGCCGTTGTGGCACTCTCCCGGGGCCGGGCCGCCGACGGTGACAGGGCCGTCCGGGCGGCGCCGCCTGATGGTGGTGTGGGTCTTCGCAGCGGGTGCCATGAGCTTCAGCGAGTACTACGGCGGCCTGTACCTGCCCGTGAAATTCGTGGCCACGGCCGTCACGCTCTGGCTGATCCTGCGCGTGAGCCGGTCGAGGGTGGTCGCGCTGCATCGCCTGGACGACGGGCGGCCACTGCTGGCCACCCTGGAGCCGGGCGTGTTCGAGCAGGTGCGCGAGCGTGCTCTGACCTTCCTCGAAACCCGCAGGACGGGCCGGATGTCCGACAGCGGAGCCGCTGAGCGGCCGGAGAAACTGAAGGAGGAATTCGAGAAGCTCGAGCAATGGCCTCCGGGCCAGGAGGGGAAGCTCCCGACCGGCATCTCTCCGTTGCACCTCGCGCTCCTCGCCGGCCCTGAGCCGCCCGGCCGCGGCGGCCCGGCGGGCCTTGCCTGGAGGACCGGCTCGATCACCCTGGCGCTGGGTGTGATCCCCATGCTCTACCTGCTGTGGTGGGACGTGCAGGCCGAAGGAGGACCACTGAGCCTGACACGGGACGCGGGCATGTGGTACTCGGCCAACGTGATCCAGGAAGTCGTCTTCTGGTTCCTACCCGGGTACCTGCTGGGTCTGTTGTGGCGTGAGCTGCCCGGCCGTACCGGTGCGATCAGGTCTCTGTCCTTGAGCGGCGCGTACGCCGCCGGGGTCGTGGCCTACTGGGTGCCGGCGGAGATCATGGATCTGGCCGACGTGACCGGGATGTCGCTGCGGGCTCTCCTGCTGTTCGTGGTGCTCACCACGGCAGGCCTGGTCACGGACATGCGCACGCTGCGTACGGTGATCCAGCCGTGGAACAGGCTCGGGCGTTTCCTGCTGGAGGTCTATCGGCTGGAGAGCATCCCGTCGCAGGCCACGTTCATCCTCGCGCAGATCGCCGCGGTGCTGGCCATCATCCAGTTCGTACGAGGGCAGGGGGGCGAGCCGCAGTACCCGAGCATCGACCCCTTCCAGGTGCCACGCCCTCCGGGGTAGGCCACCGGACCCCTCGCGCGGAGGGAGCCCGGTGGCGGCCGTCACGGGCGGTTGACGTAGTCGCGGAGGTGGATGGCCGTCAGGGAGGTGCCGTTCGCGACCAGGTCGGACGGAGTGCCGGAGAAGACGACCTGGCCGCCGTCGTGGCCGGCGCCCGGGCCGAGGTCGATGATCCAGTCGGCGTGGGCCATGACGGCCTGGTGGTGCTCGATGACGATGACCGAGTTGCCGTCGTCCACGAGGCGGTCGAGGAGGGCCAGGAGCTGGTCCACGTCCGCGAGGTGGAGCCCCGTCGTGGGTTCGTCCAGCACGTACGTGGTGCCGTTCTTGGCCATGTTGATGGCGAGCTTGAGGCGCTGGCGTTCACCGCCCGACAGGGTGGTGAGGGGCTGGCCCAGGCCCAGGTAGCCGAGGCCGACCGAGACGAGGCGGTCGAGGATGGTGCCCGCCTGGCCGGTGGGGAAGAAGTCGCGGGCCTCGGAGATCGGCATCTCCAGCACCTCGCTGATGTTCTTGCCGCGCAGCCGGTACGTCAGCACCTGCGCCGTGAACCGCTTGCCCTCGCACGTCTCGCACACCGACGCCACCTCGGCCATCATCGCCAGGTCGGTGTAGATGAGGCCGATGCCCTTGCAGGCCGGGCAGGCCCCTTCGGAGTTGGCGCTGAACAGCCCCGGCTTGACCCCGTTGGCCTTGGCGAAGGCGGTGCGGATCGGGTCGAGCACCCCCGTGTACGTGGCCGGGTTGCTCCTGCGGGACCCGCGGATCGGCGACTGGTCGGCCACCACCACGCCGTCCCTGCCCGACACGTACCCGTGGATCAGGGAGCTCTTCCCGGAGCCGGCGACGCCGGTGACCACGGTCAGCACGCCGAGCGGGATGTCCACGCTCACGTCCGCGAGGTTGTGCAGGGTGGCGTTCCTGATCGGGAGCTGCCCGGACGGCCTGCGGAAGTCGTCGCGCAGCCGTACGCGGTGGTCGAGGTAGCGGCCGGTCAGCGTGCCGGAGGAGCGCAGCCCCGACAGGTGGCCGGAGTAGCAGACCTGGCCGCCGGCCGTGCCCGCGCCGGGGCCGAGGTCGACGACGTGGTCGGCGATGGCGATGGTCTCCGGCTTGTGCTCGACCACGAGCACCGTGTTGCCCTTGTCGCACAGCGCCAGCAGCAGGCGGTTCATGCGCTGGATGTCGTGCGGGTGCAGCCCGGCGGTGGGCTCGTCGAAGACGTAGGTGACGTCGGTGAGGCTGGAATTGAGATGGCGCACCATCTTCACCCGCTGCGCCTCGCCGCCCGACAGCGTGGACGACTCCCGGTTCAGGCTGAGATAGCCGAGGCCGATCTCGACCAGCGAGTCGAGCGTCGAGCGCAGCCCCTCCAGGACCGGCCCGATGCGCGGGTCGCCGATGCCGCGGATGAAGTCGGCCAGGTCGTTGACCTGCATGGCCGAGCAGTCGGCGATGTTCAGGCCGCCGATCCTGGCCGAGCGGGCGGCCTCGTTCAGGCGGGTGCCGTCGCAGGCGGGGCAGGGGGCCAGCTTGATCGCCCGGTCGGCGAACGCCCGCGCGGCCGGCTGCATCGACTCCCGGTCCTTGCCCAGGAAGCCGCGCCTGACCCGGACGAGCAGGCCCTCGTAGGTGAAGTTGTTGTTGCCGTACTTGAGCTTGGTGGCGGGCTTGTGCAGCAGGTCCGCCCACTGCTGCTCGGTGAAGTCCTTCAGCTTGACGGCGGGGTCGAACAGGCCGGAGCCGGCCACGACCTGCCAGGGCCAGCTGTCCACCGCGTACCCGGGGGCCTTGATCGCGCCCTCGTTCAGCGACAGCTCCCTGTCGACCACCTCGTCCAGGTCGATGTCGGTCGCCTTGCCCAGCCCCTCGCACTCCGGGCACATGCCTTCGGCCATGTTGAAGCTGAAGGCGGAGGCGGAGCCGACGTGCGGCTCGGCGATGCGGCTGAAGATGATCCGCAACATGGTGTGCGCGTCGGTCGCGGTGCCCACGGTGGAGCGGGCGTTGGCGCCCATCCGCTCCTGGTCCACGATGATCGCCGCGCTGAGGTTGTGCAGCGCGTCCACGTCCGGACGGGACAGGCTCGGCATGAACGCCTGGATGAACGCCGTGTACGTCTCGTCGATCAGCCGCCGCGACTCCGCTGCGATGGTGTCGAAGACGAGCGAGGACTTGCCGGAGCCGGAAACCCCGGTGAAGACCGTGAGACGCCGCTTGGGGATGTCGAGGGAGACGCCCTTGAGGTTGTTCTCCCTGGCGCCGCGGACCTGGATGCTGTCGTGGCTGTCCGCGGCGGTGTGGTCACGAGTCTGGACGGTGCTTGCCTGGTGGCTGGAGAGCACGGAACCCTTCCATCGTCGGCTGACTGTTTATGGTGTAAGGAGATTGGCCGGGACAGCTTACCCCGGCCGGAGGGCGGGCGGAGCACGTCTGCGGGCGGGCGAACATGTCGTGAACTCGGAGCGACGCCCTGCTCAGGGCGTGCTTCAGGGGTTTAGCGTGGCAGGCGCCATCAGTGGAAATCCGTCGGAGTACGTCGAGTTGCGCAGGAATCATCGGGAGCCCGGCGTGCGCGCCGTCCTTGCGGGGGGAAGGCTCGTCTCGGTCGGGATCGACTCCTGGCTGATGCGCGAGCCTCCGGAGACCGTGGCCGCCTTGGTGGCCGAGGCGGTGGACGCCGCCTTCGCCAGGGAGTCGCCGGTCGACGCCGCCGTGCCGTTCGTCGAGCCGCTGGCCCTGGCGCGGGAGCTGCGCGCCGTACGGGCCGATCTGGACGCGCGGATGGCGCGGGTGACCGCGTCCATCGAGGTGAGCGCGGCGGCGCTGCGGGCCGGGTGCGGGGTGCCGCTGATGGACTTCGGCGAGCTGTTCGACCGGCTGATCGCGATGCTGGAGACGATCGGCGGCGTGCCCGACGGCGACGTGCGCGGCACGTCGGAGGGGCCGGTGAGCGCGGTGTGCGCGCCGGGGCCGCGGCTGGTCGCGCTGAACGTGACGGCGCGTGCCCTGTACGGCGGCCCGTGGGCGCTGGGGGAGCGCGTGGTGGAGGGCGTCAACACCGCCCTGGACGACCTGCGGCACGGGCTGCTGCGGCGGCGGGCCGAGGCCGGTGCGGGCACCGAGCAGATCATGGCCAGAGTGGAGGAGCTGCGGCGGCTCGGCGTGTTGCGGATGCGGGCGTACGCGCGGGACATGGCGGCGATGATGGACGAGGTCAGGGCGGCCGACGCGGTCGGGGGCGACGTGCCGGAGGCGGTGTGAGGTCGTGAGCCTGGAGCTGCCCGCCGCGCTGGCGGCCGTCGAGGCGTTCCTCGGCCGGCCGTTCCCCGACGGGGACGAGGACGCCCTGGTCCGGCTGGGCGACGACCACGACGGGCGGCCGGGCGACGATCACGACGGGCGGCCGGGCGCGGACGCCAGGGTCGCGGGGCTCGGGCTGAAGGCGTCCGCTGGGCTCCTGCTCGCCCGCAAGGGCGTCACGCTGCTGCAGTACGGCCTCATCGCGGCCGCGCTGGCCGAGACGCTGGCATCGGGCGGCGAGCCCCTGACGGCGGGCGGCGAGCCGCTGGGGCCGGGCGGCGCGCCGGCGCCGGCGCTGCGACAGGCGGGGCAGCGGGCTCTCGACGCCGTCACCGCGGACGACCTCCCGGCCTGACGCCCGGCCGGCAGGCGACGACCTCCCGGCCGATCTCCCGGCCGATCTCCCGGCCGACCTCCCGGCCGGACGCCCGGCCTCGGCCCCCGCTGCTCCTCACTCAGCTGATCGCGCAGGCTTCGCCCGATGCTCACCCCGCGTACGCCCGCCCGTCCCCGGCATGCCCGATCTTGTCGCGAGACCCAGCACCTCTACGGGGACGGAAACGAAAGACATGAAGAGATGGCACGCGCTCGCGGCGTCGGCGGCCCTGGCGCTCGCGGCCCTGCCCGGGACGGCCGCCGCCGACGCCTGGCGGCACCGGGACTTCGACCTGCAAGCACACCGTGGCGGCCTCGGGCTCGTGGTGGAGAGCTCGCTGCCCGCGTTCGCGAACGCGCTGGAGCTCGGCGTGAGCACGCTGGAGCTGGACGTGCAGATCACCGAGGACGGCCAGGCCGTCGTGACGCACGACCGCAGGATCAGCGACAGGAAGTGCCGCGACACCGCACCGGCCGTCGCGGGCGACCCCGAGTTCCCCTACGTCGGCAAGTACCTCAACACGCTGACCCTCCAGCAGGTCAGGACCATGGACTGCGGGACGCTGACGCTCGCGGAGTTCCCCGGGCAGCGGGCCGTGCCGGGCGCGCCGATGGCCACGCTGAGGGAGGTGTTCGACCTGGTGCATCGCTACCGGGCACGCGGCGTGCAGCTGAACATCGAGACCAAGGTGGAGGCCGGCGCGCCCAGCGAGACGGCGCCCAGGGAACAGTTCGTGCAGGTGACGCTGGGCGAGATCCGCCGGGCCGGGCTGCTGCGGCAGGTGACCATCCAGAGCTTCGACTGGGGCGCGCTCATGCGGATGCGCGAGCTGGAGCCGCGCCTGCCGCTCGTCGCCCTCACCAACCGCGACTTCCTGCAGGCGGGGCAGCCCGGCGCGTCGCCCTGGCTGGGCGGCCTGGACATCGACGACTTCGGCGGTGACCCGCTCAAGGCGGTGAAGTCGTTCGGCGCGCAGGCGTTCTCGCCGGTCCACGGGTTCCCGCAGAACGGCAGGATCACCGACCCGGGCTACCAGCCGTACGTCACCAAGGACATGGTGGACCGGGCCCACGCCCTCGGGATCAAGGTGATCCCGTGGACGGTGGACGACGAGGCGACCATGAACAAGCTCATCGACGACGGCATCGACGGCCTCATCACCGACTACCCCGACCGGTTGCGGCAGGTCATGGACGCGCGCGGGCTCAAGCTGCCCAAGCGCTACCACCCGCGCGGCGGGCGGTGACGCCCGGCGGCCTCACGCGGAGATCGGGTTGACGGCCCTGTGGTGCAGGCCGATCACCGGGATCTCGTGCAGGCTGCCCGAGTACAGGAACTGCGTCATGCCGATCAGCAGCCGTCGTACGTCCTCCTGAGGGCGTACGACGAGCCGCAGGAACTGGCTCGTCGTGCCGAGCTTGTTGCCGCACTCGCGCACGTACACGCCGTGCTCGGTGAGCAGGTGGTCGCGCAGCGGCACGCCGTCGTGGCCCGGCGGCAGCTTCACCAGCAGGAAGTTACCCTGCGAGGCGAACACCGACAGCCCCGGCATCGTGCTGAGCTGCTGGAACATCGCCCTCCTGTCGTTGCCCAGCCGCCTGAGGCTCTCCTGGTACTCGGGCATGAACTGCCGCATCATGAACACCACGACCTCGGCGAACGAGTTGAGGTTCCATTTGGGCAGCGCGTCCCTGACCCGCCCGGCCAGCGCCGGGTTGGCCACCAGGTAGCCGAAGCGGATGCCGTGCAGGCCGAAGTTCTTGCCGAGGCTGCGCAGCACGATCACGTTCGGCCGCACGGCCGCCTCCGCCGCGATCCCCGGGTACGGCTCGGCGTCGACGAAGTCGCCGAACGACTCGTCCACGATCACCAGATCGAGGTCGATGAGCCGGTCGAGCAGGCGCAGGACCTCGTGCTTGGGCAGGTAACCCCCGTCGGGGTTGTTCGGGTTGCAGATCACCGCCACCCGCGAGCCGCGCGTACGGACGAACGAGACGAAGTCGTTCACGTCGAGCGCGAAGTTGCGGCTCTCCTGCAGCGGATACATGTCCACCCGTTTGCCCGTCTCCAGCGGCTGGTCGGTCCAGCGGCCGAAGGTCGGGATCGGCACCGCGAGGCTCTCGCGGACCAGCAGGTGGTCGATCCAGGTGATCAGCTCCGTGGAGCCGTTGCCCATCGCGACCGTCTTGGGGTGGAGCCCGAGCGTGGAGCAGAGCTCCTCGGTGATCGTGCCCGCGTCGCTCGGGTAGAACTTGAGTATCGTCTCCAGATTTCTCCCGAGGTGCTCGAAGATCTCCGGTGTGGGGAAATAAGGGTTGCAAGGGATGCAGAAGTCCACCGGGGCGCGCTCTCCCGACGAGCTGCGCAGGAGTGAGAAGTACGACGGGCTGTGCGCTTGTGCCCGCAAGAGACTGAGCTCCACGACACCTCCATGGACCACGTGTCCGATGTGTGTAGGTACGCGCGGGTGCCGTCAGTGGTTCATGGTGACGGTTCGGTCCTGCGGAGCGTGAGGATCGCGATGTCGTCGCGCGGTGCGGCGCGGGTGAAGCCGCGCAGGTCCGCCTCGAGCCTGGCGGCCAGCCCGCCGGACGGGGCGCGGGCGTAGGCGCGCAGCCGCTCCTCCAGCGGGTAGAAGGCGCCGCGGGGGTCGCGGGCCTCGGTGACCCCGTCGGTGCACAGCAGCATCGTCGCGCCGGGCGGGAACGTGAACCGCGTGCCCTTCCTCGGCGCCGGCGACAGCGCCGCCAGGCCGAGCGGCACGGCGGGCTCGCCCAGGTCCGCCTGGGCCGCGTCGCCGTCGTGGATGACGAACGGGGCGATGTGCCCGCAGTTGACGGCCTCGACGACGGGCCCCTCGCCGATGTCGAGCACGAGGGCGGTGACCAGCCGCTCGGGCTCGCCGGTGAGCGAGGCGAACGCGTTCTGCCTGACCACGGAGGTCTCCAGGGCGGCCACGACGCCGGTGAGCGTGGGCTCGCGGTAGGCGGCCTCCCTGAACGAGCCCAGCACAGCCAGGGCCGTGCCGATCGCGGGCAGGCCCTTGCCCTGGACGTCCGCGATCAGCACGCGGGTGCCGTGGCGGGAGGCGGCCACCTCGTACATGTCGCCGCCCACCATCGTGTCCTCCTCCACCGGCTGGTAGAGGCCGTTGACGACCACGTCGGCCGTGCGCAGGGGCAGCGGGCGCACGATCAGCCGCTGCAGCGCCGCCGCGGCCGAGCGCAGCCGGTGCACCTCCTCCTCGCGCCGCACCCGGTAGCGGCAGCCGAGCGCGCTCAGCGTCCCGAACACCGCCATGAACCCGGCCGCGAGCAGGACGTCGTCGGTCTGCGCGCCGACGTACAGGCCGATGACGATCTCCACCAGGATCACCCACACCGAGGCCAGCACCGTCTGCCAGACCTCGCCGAGCGCCGAGACGATCGCCGGCAGGAAGATCAGCAGCGGGAACAGCCGTACCGCCGTGCCCGTGGCCAGGTCCAGCGAGAGCACCACGACGGTGACCAGGATGCCCCCCAGCAGCATCACCGGCGTGCTCAGCCGCGGCCCGTCGCGGCGCCGCCCATCGTCCGTCACTGGTCCCCCTTCACCCCCATGTCACCTTCTATCAGTCCGTTTCTCCGCTCCGGCGCGCTGGCACGCGCCCTTGACCGCTCCTTGCCCTGGCATGCAAATGGAACGCCTTGCGGGTGCGCCGGCGCGATTATCGCCGCGTGTTTTTGTGGACGGAAATCGAGGGCTCAAGGGGGCCGGACTGAATTCGTGTCCGTGGCATTTCAGTAGGGCGGCATTGACGCTCTGTACTGCAAGGATAGGCCGGTTCGCTACGGAAAGTAAACAGTGCCGCCCTTTATGGCGGGGTTTGCCGGTGTTGACGGCTAATTTCCTCGGCGGGGTGCGGGGTTCTCATTTTCTTCTAATCCGCGAACTCATTGACACACGGAAATGATCTTGTGAATATCTGAGTTAAGACGCGGAAGGGCGAATTCATGCCTGGAAAGGGAGAGGCTCATATGGACATCGAGCACGACTGGACCCTGCTGCCGGCCGTGGTCGTCCGGAGCGCCGGGTTTCCCTGGGAACTCGTCCTGTCCCTCGTCCACCCCCGGGCGGCCGAGGCCGCCACCGCGGTCGTACGGCTGGAGCGGCAGGCACTCGACCTGCTCGCCGAGGCGCCCGCCCGCGACCCCCGCCCGCCCGCGACGCCCAGCGGGCGGGCGGGCGGCGGGCGGCTGCGGCGTGGCCTGCGCGGCCGCCTGCGCGACCTGCGGCCCCTGCCGGACGGCACGCCCGGCCCCGACGGCTGGCTGACGGAGTGGAACGACGTGACGGGGCGGCTGGAGGAGGCCAGGCTCACGCTGTCCGGCCTGGAGTCCGGCGACGCCGCCCTCTGCAGGGCCGCCGTGGCCGGGATCCTGGCCGACGAACGTTTCCTCGACGCCCTCGTGTGCTCCTCGCCCGCCCTCTACCGCGACCTGCGGCACGGGGCCAAGGGCGGCAGGACCCGCCGCGAGCTCGCCGGACAGGTGCAGCGGCTGTCGGCGTCGTGCGAGACGGCGGGCTGCTACGGGCCCGTCAACTACGGCGTCGTCGCCGCCGGGGAACGCGGAGGCTACACGTGGGCGGGGGCCCACCCGCTCGCGCGGCGGGTGGCGTTCCCGGCCGCGCGGGTGGGCGAGGCGCTGCAGCAGCGCGTGCTCGCCGAGCCCGCGCTCGTCGCCGGGCTGGTGCCGCGGCGCAAGACGTGGACGGGGGAGGTGCACGACGGGGCCGCCTTCGTGGGGCACTGCGACGGGGGGCGCACGCTGGCCGAGATCGCGGCCGCGACCGGAGTGGGCGTCGAGCGGGCCGCGGCGGCGCTGGCCGTGGCGGTGCGGCGCGGGCTCCTCACCCACGACCTGTGCCCGCCCGCCACCGTCTGCGACACCCTGGGCTGGCTGCGTGAGCGGCTGGTCGCGAGGGGGCTGCGGCTGATCGCGGGGGACGCCGGTGCGGTGGCTTACGTCGATCGCGCGTCTGCGGCGACGCACGATGACCGCGCGGGTGCCGTGGCGCATGACGATCTCGCGTCTGCGGCGGCGCACGGCGACAGCGCGGCGGCGGCGGTGCCGGGTGCCGCTGCCGGGCATGGGCGGGCCGCTCCATCGGGGACCTGCGAGTGCGGGTGTGCCGAGGCGAGAGGGCCGGCCGGGCGGGGTCGTGGCGGAGGTGGGAAAGGCGACGGCGCGCGGGCGCGCGGGCTGCTCGCGTCCGGGGTGCCCGGGCGGGCGTTCGCAGGGCGTACGGGCGTGCCGGCCCAGCGTGCGCGGGCGGCCGTCGGCGAGCGGCCGGCCCGGGACGCCGACCTGCCGCTCGGCCGGCGCGTCGGCGAGATCGGCGAGCTGCTCGCGCAGTACCCCGGCGCCTCGCCCGACGTGAAGCTGGCCGTGCAGCGGCGGATCGAGGCCCTGGCCGGAGGCGGGAGCCGCGACGAACGGGCGATCGTGCACGAGGCCGCCGCCGGCACGCTGCACGTCACGGTCGGTGACACGCTCGCCGCCGACCTCCGGGGCCGCGTGACCAGGGTGCTCGACGTGCTCGCCGAGGAGGCCGAGCTGACCAGGCAGCGCACCAACCGGCTGCTGGCCGGGCGGCTCGGGCCCGGCACGTACGAGCTGGCCGAGGTCCTGCGCACGACCGGCGACCTGGAGATCGAGCACGGAGACCGGCTGGCCGCGCGCATCGCCGCCCTCGTCCGCGACGCCCCCGCCGGCACCACCGAGCTGAACCTCGCCGGCCTGCTCGGCGAGCCCGCCCCGCCCGCCGCCCCGGTCCTGTGCTCGGCCGACGTCATGGTGGCCGCGCCCGAGCTGGAGACGTACGAGACCGGGGTGACCCCGCTGGTCCTCAGCCGGCTGCACGACGCGGTGCTGCTCACGCCGTGGGCGCTGCAGTTCCACGAGGAAGGCGCCGCGTGCCTGGCCGAGCGGGACACCGAGATCAGGCGGGCGCTGTCCGGGTTCACCGTGCTGAACGTCATCTCCCGCCGCTCCAACGGCGTGCCGCCGCTGGAGCTGCCCGGGCCCGTGCTGGAGCTCGGCGGGGTGGCGGCCGATCCGCGGCGGCGGCGGGTCGGGCTCGACGAGCTGTACGTGCACAGCGACGGGCAGCGGGCCGTGCTGCACGCCAAGGGGATGGAGGAGCCGCTGCTGCTGCACAACGGCGAGCACGACACGGCGCTGCACACGGCGTTCGCGCTGCCCAGGATCCGGCCGCCACGGCTCGGCGACCTTGCCCGGGTGCCGCGGCTGACCTGGGACAACGTGGTCGTCTCGCGGCGTCGGTGGCTGCTGGGAAGGGCCTCGTTCGAGGCGCTCGGGCAGGCAGGGGGCGATCGTGAGCTGCTGGTGGCGATGGCACGGCTGCGGGAGGTGCACGAGCTGCCGGTCGCGTTCTTCGCCTCGACCGCCCGGGAGCGCCGGTCCCTGTACGTGGACACGCGCTCGCCCGCGCTGCTCGAAGGGCTGGCCCGGATGGCCGCCTCCAGCGAGCGGGTCACGGTGACGGAGGTGTTGCCGGGGCCGGAGGCATGCTGGCTGCGGGAGGGGGAGAAGCGGTTCGCGGCCGAGCTGCGCTGCGTCTACCTGCGGCCGGCGGGGTCTTCGGCATCGGATGGTCAGGTCGTACGGTCCGGTGCCGCACGCTCGGAAGCCGCGGCAGAGCCCGGGCTCGCGCCCTCTGGAGCCGCGCCGTCTGGAGCCGCGCCGTCTGGAGCCGCGCCGTCTACAGGCCCGCAGTCTGGAGCCGAGGAGGCGGGTGCCGCGCGGTCCGGTGGGGCCGGGGCGCGGCCGGGTGTGGTGTCCCGTGACGGTCCCGGCCGGCGGGCGGATCGGGCCGGGTGGCGGCCGGACCGGTTCGTCCAGCAGTTCTACGGGCCCGTTCAGCAGCTTCGCAGGTCCGTACAGCAGTCGCACCCCTACCCCTGGCCCGGAGAGAGCGGTTGATGGAACTCCTCGTCATCCCCCCGTTCACCGACTTCACCACCGAGATCGTCCCGCCGCCAGGGGCGGAGGTGCTCGACCTGGGAGCCGGCCTCGTCGAGCGCCTCACCGACCCCGCCCGCCTGCGCGACGGGCCGCACGCCGCGCTGACCGGGCGGGCGGCGGCCGTCATCGAGCGGGCGGCGTACGACGACGCGCACCTGCGGGCCGTCGGCGCGGCGCTGCGCCTGGCGGGCGACCCCGCGCTCCGGCTCACCCTCGACGGCCTCGAACTGGCCGAGGGCAGCACGCAGAGCAGCCGCGACGTGCTCGCCGCCGCCGCGAGATGCGAGCTGTTCCGGCCCGAGGTCGACCAGGCCGTGGAGGCGGCCAAGGAGCGGCGCGTACATGTCGTGGTGGACGGCGAGCGGCAGCTTCCCGCCGCGTTCGCGCTGGTGCGGGCGCTGGGGGCGGAACGGGTGACGTTGTGCGGGCGGCTCGTGGCCGAGCAGGTGGCGGCGCTGCGGCGGGTTCCGGAGCTGGCCGGGGCCGAGTGGCTGAGCTGGTCGCCCGAGCGCGTGATCCGTCAGCGCTGGTACGCCGGCGGCTCCCGCACCACCGCGCACCAGGTGACCGGGCCGGCGGCTGCCGTGAACCGGGTGGTGGGAGCGGCGGTTCCCGCGCACTGGGCGGCCGGGCCGGCGGTTGCCGTGCGGTGGGTGACCGGGGTGGATGTGCCGCCCGTGAGCGGGCCGTGGGCGGGGCGGCTGGACGCGGTGCGCGTGGCGGCGTTCCCGCTCGACGCGCTGGCCCGCTGCCGTGGGCTGACGATCATCGTGACGCGCATCGACTTCCTGGCCGCCGTGACCGGGCTGAACGGCATGACCGTCAACCTGCGCCGCCTGCTGGCCGCGATCCCGGTGGCGGCGCCGGTGACGTGCGAGCTGGCGGTGGGGGCGCCGGGGATCGACGCGGGCGTCGTGGGCGAGTCGCTGGAGTTGCTGGCGGACGGGCCCGGTGGGGTGCGGCTCGGCGGGTTGCGGCCGTACCGGATGGGGATCCGTACGGTCTGGGCCGGGCACAGCGTGCGCTTCCCGCCACGCGCGGGGCACGATCTGACGCGCTGGATCGAGTTCGACGCGCCCGAGACCATGCGTGAGTGGGAGGTGGCGCGGACGATCAGGACCTGGCGCGACCGGCTGCACGGCCTCCCGCCCGGCCGGCTCGCCGCCTGCACCGTCGCCACGGAGCCGCCGGCGACCGCGGAGGGTCCGTGGCGACGGTGATTTCGTGGGCGGTTCCCGCTGGGCGGGGGGAGCTGGTCGTGGAGCTGTGTCCGTGGTTTCTGCTGCGGACCACCGGGCTGCCGGTGGCGCTGCTCGATGGGCTCGGCCATCCCGACCTGCGGCGGCTCAGCGAACGGCTGCTCGCCGCCGAACGCCGGCTGGCCGCCGAGCGGCGCTGCTTCGAGCGGCTGGCCGGACCGATGCGTGGCAGCGTTCTGCGGCTCGCCCCCGAGCGGCGGGCCCAGGCCAGGCGGTGCGTCAGGAGCGTACGCGCCGGGATGCCACTGACCGGGGACGAGCTGGGGCTGCTGGAGTCGCTGGGGCTGGGGGAGTGGGCGCGGCGCTGGCAGTCCGCCGTGGTCGTGGCGGGCGCGGCACGGGTGGCGGCCAGGAGCGCGTACGCCGCCGCCCGGCTCGTGACCCGGCGCAAGGTCGCCGAGGCGTACGACGACGAGTCCGTACGGCAGGCGGCCTTCCTCGCCGACCCCGGTTTCTACCAGGCGATCGTGCGGCATCCGCTGGCCCGGAGGCCGGGAGACGGCACGGCGAGGCGTTCCCGCCTGCTCACCGCGGCCGCTCACCGGCAGCTGCGGCGCTTAACGGTGGGAGGTCAGGGCGGGCCTGTCCTGTACGCGCGGTTCGAGCCGCACGGCGGCGGGGCGTTGCGCGTGGGCGAGCCGGGGCCCCAGCGGGTGGTCGTCGAGGTGGGTGACTGGCTGGCCCGGCACCTCGGGGACGCCAGCCGGGCGGAGGAACTGCGCGCCCGGTACGCGAGCACGCCCTGGCCCCAGCGCGTCCAGCACTACGAGGCCGCCCGCCTCGCGGCACTCGACCCCGCCGATGCGGCCCCCGACCTCGTCGAGGGGCGCGGTTCTCAAGAGGACGGAACGCGTGACGGCGGTGAGGCGCCGGTGCTCGGCAGGCGGGCCGGGGCACAGGGCCGGCCTCATCCGCACGGCTGGGCCGGGCGCGGCGGTGGGTGGGGACCGCAGCGCCACGACGTCTTCCGCGAGGAGCGCTCCAGCCCGTACAGCGAGCGCGTCACGATCGGCGGCGAGGCGCTGGCCGGACTACGGGAAGCACTGACGGTGGTGCTGCCCCTGTGGCACCTGGCCACGCTGCTCGACGGCGAGCCCGCCCGCGCGAGCGCGCTCGCCACCACCCTGGCCGGGCTCGCGGCCGAGGCGCCGGGCGGTCAGGACGCCATCCGGCTGACCGCCCAGGACGTGGCCCGCGCCACCGCCGGCCTGTGGGATCTCGTCCAGGACCGCCCCGGCGGCCTCCACCTCCCCGGCCCCGAGCTGATGGCCGTCGGCCCGCGCCTGGGCGAGGCGGCGTGGCTGCTGTGCGGCCTCCGGGACGACTGCCGTCCCCTGTACGAGGGCCTCCACGCCAGGCTGCACTCCGCACCCAGCACGCTCCGCGACGCACTCCCCGCCCCCGGGCCGGCCGCCACGGCACTCCCCGCGCCCGGGCCGGCGGCCACGCGCCCGCAGCCGCCGCCCGAGATCGACCTCGGCGCCCACACCCCCCGCATCCTGATCGACGACCTGATCTACCAGCGGGCCCGCTGGCGCGTCCACCTCCCGAGGGAACGCGGCGCCGACGCCTTCGACCGCTGGCTCGCCATCCACCGCCTGCGCCGCGAACGATCCCTGCCCCGCCACGTCTTCGTCCACCACCCCGCCGGCCCCCGCCCCTGCTACGTCGACTTCTGCGACCCGTTCGCGGTCGAGGAGCTGGCCAGGCAGGAACCGGCCGAGGTGCTGATCACCGAGATGCTGCCCGTCCCCGGGCAGCTCTGGTGGCGGGTGGACGGCCGGGAGCAGTGCGCGGAGCTGCGGCTGGGCTGCGTCGTACGGCCCGCCGCCCGGTAATTCGGTTGCCGCGCCGCACCGGCGCCTGGTGTACTCCCGGACTGGAAGCACGCCCTACCACCGCGAGGAGGCCCCCGATGGCTGAAGCGTTCGTGAACCCTCAGCTCAGTGACACCTCCAGCGCAAAGGGCATGACGCTTCTTGAGATCGTTCGATCCGGAGACCTCAGCATCACCTAGTTCCTCCGTCCTCCGGCTGCTCCGCCCGGGACCGGGCGCCGCCGCGGCTCTCGCCGCCGCGATCGCCGCCGCGACCGCGCTCCCGCTGGCCGCGCCGCAGGTGACCCGGAGGTTCGTCGACGACGCCATCGGCGGCGCGAGCATCCGGCACCTGACCTTGGTCGCCCTCGGCTACCTCGCGCTCGCCGTGGCGGGCCAGGCGGCCAGGATGGTGACCGCGTGGCTGGCCGGCAGGCTCGCCTGGGACGGAACCAACCGCCTGCGCGAACGCCTCACCGGCCACGCGCTCGGCCTCGACCTGGCCTTCCACGGCCGCCACACCCCCGGCGAGCTGATCGAGCGGGTGGACGGCGACGTCGTGGCGGTCGCCGACTTCGTCGTGGCGTTCCTGCTGGACGTCGTGGCCAGCGTGCTGCTCCTGGCGGGAGTGGTCGTCGTCGTGTTCGCCGTCGACTGGCGCATCGGGGCCGCGCTGCTGGCGTACTGCCTGATCGTCGGGTACGGCATGGCCCGCGCCCAGCGGCTGGCCGTGCCGTCGGCGGCCCGCGCGCGAGCCGCGAGCGCCACCCTGTTCGGCACCCTCGAAGAGCGGTTCGCCGGCGCCGAGGACATCAGGGCCAACGGCGCGGGCGAGCACACCGTGCGCCGCTTCCACCAGGTCGCCGCCGCCCTCTTCCGCGCCGAGAACCGCGACGCCCGCATCGGCACCACGCTGCTCGCCGGCACCTCCGTGGCCTTCGCCGCCGGCACGGCCGTCATGCTGGCGCTGGCCGCGTGGACCGTCGAGACGGGCACGCTCACGGTGGGCACGGCCGTGCTGCTCTTCCAGTACACGCTCATGGTGCGGGCGCCGTTCGAGCGGCTCATCGACCAGATCAGGCAGTACCAGGCGGCCCTGGCCGGCCTGGCCCGCATCGCGGCCCTGCTCGCCGAGCGGCCCGCGCTGACCCCCGGCACGCGCCCGCTGCCGGGTACCGGGCCGCTCGGCCTGCGCGTCGAAGGCGTCGCGTTCTCCTACCCGGACGACGACGAGCAGGTGCTGTCCGGCATCGACGTCACGCTGGCGCCCGGCGAGACGCTGGGCCTGGTCGGGCGGACGGGCAGCGGCAAGACCACCCTGGCCAGGCTCGTGCTGCGGCTGCACGACCCCGTCGAGGGCGCCGTCCGCGTCGGCGGCGTGGACCTGCGCGAGGCCGACCCCCGCTCGCTGCGCGCCAGGATCGGCGTGGTCACCCAGGACGTGCAGCTGTTCGCGGCGAGCGTGCGCGACAACCTGACGCTGTTCAGGCCGTCGCCGGGCGACGAGCGGCTGATGGAGGTGCTGCAGGCGGTCGGGCTCGACGAGTGGGCGGCCGGGCTGCCCGACGGGCTCGACACCGAGCTGCGCGGCTTGTCGGCGGGGCAGGGGCAGCTCCTGGCGTTCGCGCGGGCGTTCCTCGCCGATCCCGGGCTCGTCGTCCTGGACGAGGCGTCCAGCCGCCTCGACCCCGCCACTGAGCGGCGCATCGAGGACAGCGTCGGCCGGCTGCTCGAAGGCAGGACCGGCGTGATCATCGCGCACCGCCTGTCGTCCCTGTCCCGGGTGGACAAGATCGCGGTGCTCCACCGCGGCAAGATCGTCGAGTACGGCCGCCGCGACGAGCTCGCCGCGGACCCGGGCAGCAGGTTCGGCCGGCTGCTCGACCTGGCGGGGGTGGGCCGATGAGGCCGGTGATGCTGGTGGCCACCCGGCTGGCCACGTTCGACCTGCGCCGGTACGTCGTGGGGGCGCTGCTGTGGCTGCCCGTCCACGTGATCCCGCTGGCCGGTGGGCTCGTTCTGCAGCAGGTCTTCGACCAGATCAGCGGGCACCAGCCGGCCGCTCTGCGGGCCACGTTGTGGTGGTGTGCGGCGTTCGTGGGGGTCGAGCTGGTTCGCGGGCTGGTGATCGTCGTCGCGTGGACGTACGGCGTGTACTGGTGGAACGCGGCGGCGACCCTGCTGCGTGCCAACGTGCTGCGCTCCGTGCTGACCGCGCGCGGGCCGGTCGCGGCGCGGATGTCGCACTCCTCGGGTGAGGCCGTCGCGCGGATGCGGGACGACGTGGCCGACGCCGTGGACTTCACCGACGAGAGCGTCAGCCTGGCGGGGACGACGCTGTTCGCCGTCGTGGCCGTGCCGATCATGGCGTCCGTGGATCCCGTGATCACGGTGGTGCTGGCGCTGCCGATGATCGCGGTCGGGGTGCTGAGCAGGACGATGCGGCGGGTGGTGGAGCGGCTGCACCGGCGGGCCAGGAGGCTCGGCGCGGCCGTGACGGCGTACGTGGGGGAGGTGTTCGGCGGTGTGCTGGCGCTCAAGACGGCGGGGGCCGAGGAGGCGGCCCTGGAGCGGTTGCGCGAGCACAACCGGCGGCGGCGCGACGCCGCTGTCAGGGACCGCATGGCGACCGACCTGCTGGGTGCCGCGACCACCACGACGATCGAGCTCAGCACCGGGCTCGTGCTGCTGCTCGCCGCGCCCTCCATGCGCGGCGGCGACTTCACCGTCGGGGACCTGGCGCTGTTCACCAGCTACATCGGCTGGCTCACCGCGCTGCCCCGCTCGATCGGCACCATCCTGTACCGGCTGCCCCAGGCGGCGGTCGCCACGGAGCGGCTCACCGGGCTGATGGCGCCGCACGAGGACGCCGGCACCCTGTCAGGCGGCGCCGACGTCTGGCTGCACCGCGACCCGCCGCCCGCGGCGCCGCCTGCCGAGCCGCCTGCCGGGCCGCCCCTTGCGTCGGCGTCCTCGCACGCCGAGCCGCTGCGGGTGCTCGAAGCGCGTGGGCTCACCGTGCGGGGAGTGCTGCACGGTGTCGATCTGCGGCTCGAACGCGGGTCGTTCACGGTGGTCACAGGAGCCGTGGGGGCGGGCAAGAGCACGCTGGTACGCGCCCTGCTCGGCCTCCTGCCGCTGGACGGGGGCACGATCTCGTGGAACGGTGTCCCGGTCGAGGATCCGGGCACGTTCCTCGTCCCGGGGCGCACGGCGTACGCGGGCCAGGTGCCGCGCCTGTTCTCGGCGACGCTGCGGGAGAACCTGCTGCTCGGCCTGCCCGCGAGCGACGACGACGCCCGGCGGGCGCTGGAGCTGGCGGTGTTCGAGCAGGACCTGGACGGGATGCCGGACGGGCTCGGCACGGTCGTCGGGCCGCGCGGGGTGCGGCTGTCCGGCGGGCAGGTGCAGCGGGCCACCGCCGCCCGCGCCCTCGTCCGTGAGCCCGACCTGCTGGTGGTGGACGACCTGTCGTCCGCGCTGGACGTCGAGACCGAGCAGCTGTTGTGGGAGCGGATCGCCGGGCGCGGGCCGGAGACCGTGCTGGTCGTCTCCCATCGGCAGGCCGCGCTCGAACGGGCCGACCAGGTGATCGTCCTGGACCGGGGGCGCGTCGCCGGGTGCGGGCGGCTGGGGGAGCTGCTGGAGAGCTGCCCCGAGATGCGGCGGCTGTGGCACGCGGAGCTGATCGCGGAGGCGGAGGAGCGGACCGGCGGCTGAACGGGCGCCCCGCGCCCGGCCCGGCGGAGGTGATCGGCCGCCGTGGCTGCTGGCGGAGATGGTCGGGCGCTGAGGCACCATGGAGCTGTGACACCAAGCACCACGAAGGTGGCGGAGCTGGTCGAGCTGGTCGCCCTCGGGCGGGTGGCCGTGCTCAGCGGGGCCGGGCTGTCGACCGAGTCCGGCATTCCCGACTACCGGGGGCCGACCGGCCAGGCCAGGCGGGCCGAGCCGATGACGTACCAGCGGTTCGTCGGCAGCGCCGGGGCGCGGCGGCGTTACTGGGCGCGCAGCCACGTCGGCTGGCGGCAGATCGGCGAGGCCAGGCCCAACGCCGGGCACCGCGCCGTGGCCGAGCTGGAGCGGCGCGGGCTGCTGGCCGGCATCGTCACCCAGAACGTGGACGGCCTGCACCAGGCCGCCGGCGCCCGAGGGGTGATCGAGCTGCACGGCGGGCTCGACCGCGTCGTCTGCCTGTCGTGCAGGGAGCGCACCCCGCGCGCGGAGCTGGAGCGGCGCCTGCGCGAGGCCAACCCGGGCTGGGAGGCCAGCGGGCAGATCAACCCCGACGGCGACGCCGTGCTCACCGACGAGCAGGTGGCCGGGTTCCGCGTGGTCGGCTGCGCGGGCTGTGACGGCGTGCTCAAACCGGACGTGGTGTTCTTCGGCGAGAACGTGCCCAGGCCGCGCGTGGACGAGTGCTTCGCCGTCGTGGGCGGGGCGCGGGCGCTGCTCGTGCTCGGGTCGTCGCTGGCGATCAAGTCGGGGCTGCAGTTCGTGACGAAGGCCGCCGCCCTGGGCATCCCCATCGCCATCGTCAACCAGGGGCCGACCGGCGGCGACGCCGACGCCACGCTCACCCTGGACGCCCCGCTCGGTCCCACGCTGACCGACCTCGCCTCCCAGCTCTGACCGGCCTGCTGAACACGATCTCCCGGGCGGCGGCCCAGGGGGTCTGGGGGTGGCGGTCCAAGGGGGCGGTCCAGGGGTGGCGGGCGCATCGGTGCGGGCGCGGCAGAATGGGGCGCATGCCTCCTCGTACGTGCCCGTGCGGCCTGCCCGCTCCCTACCGGGACTGCTGCGGCCGCTTCCACCGGGGCGAGGCCGCCCCGGCCACCGCCGAGCAGCTCATGCGCTCCCGGTTCAGCGCGTTCGGCGTGGGGGACGAGGCGTACCTGCTGCGCACCTGGCATCCCTCGGCCCGCCCGCCCCGGCTCGACCTGGACAGGCGGGTCCGATGGGTACGGCTGGAGGTGCTGGAGAGCACCGGCGGCAGCGTCGTGCACACCGAGGGCACCGTCCGCTTCCGCGCCCACTACCTGGAGCGCGGGAAGCCGGGCGAGATGGAGGAGCACAGCAGGTTCGTACGCCTCGACGGCCGCTGGGTCTACGCGGGAGCGCTGAACGGATAGCCGCCCTGTCACTCGATGCAGTGCGTCAGCGTCCGCACCGTCTTGGTGATCCGGTAGTCGTGGTCGATGGTGACGATGGCGTTGCCGGGGCCCCAGTCGATGTTCTCGCAGGTGTCCTCCGAGCTGACGGCGCCGAAGTCCCACGCCTCATGGACGATCTTGTTGCCTGAGACCTTCCACTTCGGCCCCGAGTGCCACTTCAGGAAGAGGCTGTAGTTGCCGCCGGCCACGAGGTTGTCGGTGACGGTCACCGCGCTGAGGTTCTTGTCCACCAGGTTGACGGGGTCGGAGTGCTCCGGAGCCTGGCGCTGGTCGATCGTGTTGTGGTCGAACACCAGGCCGCTGCAGACGATCTTGCCGGGGCAGTACGCCTGGATGCCGTCGGAGTGGCTGGTCGGGGGCCCGCACAGCTTCACGTAGGAGTCGCGGATGACGACGTTCCTGCCCGACATGCGGAAGCCGTCGTCGAACCCGCGCACGCTGATGCGCTCGGCCTTGAAGTTCTTCTCGCCGACGCCCTGGTTGATGATGCAGCCGCTGGGCGGGCCGACCGTGGAGTCGGTGATGGTGAACGAGCCGCCCGTCTCCCAGTTGGTGATCAGGCCGTCGATGCGGCTGTTCCTGATCACCACGTCGTTCGCGGTGATGACGAGGTCGCCGGTGATGTGCTGCCCGTCGATGACCTGGCCGTTCTTGGCGGCGGTGACGTTGCCCTTGACGGTGGTGAGCCTGGTGCCGGGCGGCACGCCGGTGCAGGACGGGCGGGGGTGGCCGGGCAGGTCGCAGCCGCTTGGCGTCCCCGACGGCGTCGGGGTGACAGTCGGGGTGACGGTGGGGGTGACGGTTGGAGAAGCGGTGACGGTCGGAGAAGCGGTGGGGGTCGGAGAAGCGGTGGGGGTCGGAGAAGCGGTGGGGGTCGGTGAAGGGGACGGGGAGGTCGTCGCCGGTTGGAAGGTCACGTCCACCAGATAGTTGTGCCCGGCGCTCGTTCTGCGCGGAAATGCGCTGGAATCGTAGAGGTACACGCCATTGCGCGACTGCGCGCGCAGGGAATCGGTGCGCGGTGAATTGCGCGTGAAGTAACGCGGAACGACCGCGTAGCGGCCGTTGGCGCTGAAATACGACACCGTGTACGTCCTGCCCGGCGTGAGCGCCACCCCCTTGGCCAGGCGCACCTCCTGCCAGCCCTGACCGCTCTCCGCCACGGACGTCGCCCTGGCCAGGCGGTTGCCCCGGTCGTCCCAGAGGCTGGCGGTGTGGCCGTCCGAGCTCCTGGGGTACTTGTAGAAGCGCAGCGCCGTCACGGAGCCCGCGCGGGAGGTGGTGAAGCGCAGGCCCAGTTCCACGGGGCGCCGCGCGTTCGACAGCCGGGGCGACAGCGAGCCGGAGGCGGACCAGAAGCTCTCCTGCGTCGTGCCCGGCAGCGCCGCGGCCGGGTTGACGAGCGCGAGCCCTCCGGCCAGGACGCCTGCCACCAGCGCGGCCAGGCCGGTCCGCCGGCGGCGGAGCCGTGAGCGCCGTGGTGCCTTCTGATCGACGTGATGTGACCCGTTCACGAGCGAGCCTCCATGGCAGGGAACGCGCACCGAATTACCCCGGTCGAGAATCGCGCCCATCGTGCCATGCCCCGTCGGACACCCGCCGTAGTTATCGCCATTTAACCGAGAAATAGGCCGTAATCGGACGGTGCTAAAACCCGGATTGGATTTCGGCCGCGGCTAGGGCTTGCGGGCGACGGCTCCGACGAACGTGTGGTACGTGATGCCGGGCTCGGCCTGGTCGTCGGAGCCGGGGCGCCATTCGGGCAGCGGGACCAGGCCGGGCTCCAGCAGGTCCAGGCCGTCGAAGTAGGCCAGGATCTCCTCACGCGTACGCCACCGGCCGGTGCCCAGCGTCTCGTTGAAGATCTTCTCGGCCGCGAACGCCTGCTTGGACACCTCCGGGTACGCCAGGCCCGGATTGTGGAAGTGGGAGACGGCCAGGTAGCTGCCGGGCGCGAGGCGGTCCACCATGCGGGCGGCGATCCCGGCCGGGCCCTCCTCGTCGGTGAGGTGGTGCAGGATGGCGAACATCAGCAGCCCCACCGGCCGGTCGAAGTCGATGAGGCGCCGCACCTCCGGGTCGGCGATGATCCCATCGGGGTCGCGGAGGTCGGCCTCCACGACCGTGCTGCCGTCGTCCACGGCGAGCAGGGCGCGGCCGTGGACCAGGACGATGGGGTCGTTGTCGACGTAGACGACCCGGGTGCCCGGGGCGGCCGCCCGGGCGATCTCGTGCACGTTGCCCTGCGTGGGCAGGCCCGAGCCGATGTCCAGGAACTGGCGGATGCCCGCCTCCGCGGCCAGGAACCGCACCACCCGCCCCAGGAACTCGCGGTTGGCGCGCGCGGCCTCGGGGGCGTCCGGGGCGACCTCCAGGGCGAGCTGCGCCATCCGCCGGTCGGCCTCGTAGTTGTCCTTGCCGCCGAGCATGAAATCGTAGACGCGGGAGACGTTGGGCCTGGTGGTGTCGATTCCCTGGGGTGCCCGCTCCCCCCTGTCCTCGGCCACTGTGGGCTCCTTCGGGTACGTCGGCTCAGGCGATCGTACTGCCCGAATGGTGAAATGTCGGGAAAGTTGGGCAATTGCCCGACGGGCTGCGAGAGCCGTCAGGCGGACTCGCGGATCACCAGCTCCGTGGGCAGTATCACCGGGTCCACGTGCCCGGCCCCGTCGATGAGGGCCAGCAGCAGCCGCAGCGTCTCCTGCGCCATCTCGGCCAGCGGCTGGCGGATGGTCGTCAGCGGCGGATGGGTCGAGACGGCCACCGACGAGTCGTCGAACCCGCCCACCGCCACGTCGTCCGGCACCCGCCGCCCCGCCGCGCGCAGCGCCGCCAGGGCGCCGGCCGCCATGAGGTCGGAGGCGACGAACACGGCGTCGAGGTCGGGCGTGCGCTCCAGCAGCTCCGTCATGGCCCGCTCGCCGCTGGCCTGCGTCCAGTCGCCGTGCGCGATGAGCCGCTGGGTGGCCTTGCGGCCGAGTACGTCGGCGAAGCCCTCCAGGCGCTGGATGCCGCCAGGCGTGTCCATGGGCCCGGTGATCATCGCGATGCGCTTGCGGCCGAGGCCGACGAAGTACTCGGTCATCTGCCGGGCCCCGAGCCGGTCGTCGGCGGCGGCGTACGGGATGACGGTCTCGCGCCCGATGACGGCGCCGCAGGAGACGGCGGGCGGGCCGCCGCCCAGCGCGTCGAGCAGCGGGTCGCCCGCGTGCGTCGAGACCAGCAGCACCCCGTCGGCGTGGCCGCCGCGGACGTAGCGCACCACCCGCTCCCTGTCGCCCTCGTCGCCCGCCAGCATCATCACCAGCGACAGGTCCCGCTCGGCCAGCATCCTGATGGCCACCCGGATGAGCGTGCTGTAGTTGGGATCCTCGAACAACTTCTCGTGCGGCTCCGACAGGACCATGACGACCGACCCCGTCCGCTGCGTGACCAGGCTGCGGGCGGCGCGGTTGACCACGTAACCGGTCTCCGAGATGGCCCTCTCGATGGCCACGCGCGCCGCCGGGCTCACGTACTTGTCCCCGTTGAGCAGGCGGGAGACCGTGCCGCGGGAGACCCCCGCGGCGGCGGCGACGTCGTGGATCGTAGGGCGTTTCACTTCACGGCTCCCGAGGACAGATCGGTCTTCCAGTATCGCTGCATTGTGAGGAAGAGCGCGATCAAGGGCACGATCGACAGGAAGGCCCCGGTCAGGATCAGGTTGTAGAGGGCCGGCTGGTTCGCGCCGGAGACCAGCAGCGTGTAGAGGCCGACCGTGAGCGGGAACTTGCCGTCGTCGCCGAGCATGATGAACGGCAGCAGGAAGTTGTTCCAGATCGCCACGAACTGGAACAGGAAAATCGTCACCATGCCCGGCACCATCAGCGGCATCGCCACCCGCGACATCAGCCGCCACTCGCCGGCCCCGTCGATGCGGCCCGCCTCCAGCAGGGAGTCCGGGATCGCCGCGGCGGCGTAGATGCGGGCCAGGTAGATGCTGTACGGGTGCAGGATCTGCGGCAGCAGCACGGCCCAGTGGCTGTCGGCCAGGCCGATCTTGGAGAACAGCAGGTACTGCGGGATCGCCAGCACCACGGCCGGCACCAGGACGCCGCCGATGAGCAGGGTGAAGATGGCGTCCCGGCCCGGGAAGCGGTACTTCGCCAGCGCGTACCCGGAGACCGCGGAGACCGCGGTGGACAGCAGCGCCCCGCCGCCGGCGTAGATCAGCGTGTTGCCGGCCCACAGCCAGAACACGCCGTCGCGGTAGGCGAACAGCTCGGCCACGTTGTCGAGGAAACCCGTGCCGAAGGAGAGGGTGGCGGTGCTGAACAGCTCGCCCGGCGACTTGGTGGCCGCGATCAGCACCCAGCAGACCGGGAACAGGCAGTAGACCGCGCCGATCAGCAGCAGCGCGGTGGGCACGACGCCGATCGGACGGCCCGCGCGGGTGCGGCGGTGCGAGGTGGTCACGGTGGTGGCCGTCATCATCAGCCCTCCCTGAAGGCGTGGTTGCGGACCACGCGCAGGAATCCGAACGACAGGACGAGCGAGATCGCGGCGATGACGATCGAGGTGGCGGCGGCCGAGTACAGGTCGCCGGTGACGAACGCGTCGCGGTAGACCTTCATCAGCGGGCTCCACGTGGAGCTGATCGTGTTGGTCAGCGGGCGCAGCGTGGTCGGCTCGGTGAACACCTGGATCGTCGCGATGATCGAGAACACGGTGGTCAGGACGATCGCCGGGGTCAGGATCGGGATCTTGACCCGGACGGCGATCTGGAACTCCGAGGCGCCGTCCAGCCGCGCGGCCTCGTACAGGTCGCGGGGGATGGCCCGGAGCGTGGTGTAGAGCACCAGCATGTTGAAGCCGACCCCGCCCCACACCGCCACGTTCGCCATGGAGTACGTGACGGTGGTGGCGTCCAGGAAGTCGACGTTCAGGACGTCCCTGATCGGGCTCAGCGAGGGCAGGTAGAGGAAGCCCCACAGCAGGGTGGCCGCCACCCCCGGCACCGCGTACGGCAGGAAGATCGCGATCCGCGAGAACCGCGCCAGCCGCACCCGCGCCGAGTCCAGCAGCAGCGCGAACAGCAGCGCCAGCCCCAGCATGACGACCAGCACCAGCGCGCCGTAACCGAGCACGCGCAGCCACCCGCTCCACAGCTCGGTGTCGGCCAGGGCGGCGGCGAAGTTGTCGAACCCGACGAACACCTCCCGCCGCGCGCCCCTGCCCAGCCCCAGCCCCGACACCCTGGTACGGAGCATCGCCAGGTAGACGGTGTAGCCGATGGGCACCGCGAGGAACAGCGTGAACAGCACGATCGCGGGGGTCAGGAACAGATAGGGCCAGGGCCCCCTCTCCGACCGCTTCATGAGGCGATCGTGAAGCCGGACTTGCGCATGTCGGCGACCGTGGCGTCCTGCATGCCCTGCACGGCGCCGGTGAACGGGGTGCCGTCCTGCAGCGCCTTGTCGAAGCCGTCCTTGAAGGCGTTGTAGGTCACGCCCACGTTCGGGCCGAAGGTGAAGCCGCGGGCGCCGGCGGAGACGGCGGCGGCCTGCTGCCAGAAGTCGGGCTGGTTGGCGAAGTACTCGGGTGCCGCGCCGAGCGCCGACTGCGCCTTGGTGGCCGCCGGGTAGATGGCCGCCTCCTTGACCAGCAGCTCGATGGCGGCCGGGTCGGTGTTGAGCCAGGTGGCGAACTGCGCGGCGGCGGCCTTGTTCGGGGTCTTGGCCGACACGGCGGTGGACGAGCCGCCCCAGAAGCCGCTGAAGCTCTCACCGGCGTTCCACTGCGGCAGCGGCGCGGCGGCCCACTTGCCCTTGGCCTTCGGCGCGTTGCTCGACAGCACGCCCGGCGCCCACACCGCCGACGGCCAGGTCAGCAGCTTGCCGTCGTTGAGCGCCTTGTTCCACTCGGGGGTGAAGTACGGCATGTCGTCGATGGCGCCCTCCTTGACCAGCGCGCCCCAGAAGTCGGCGACCTTCCTGGTGGGCTCGTCGGCGATGTTCACCTTCCACGACTCGCCGTTGATCGACCACCACTGCGCGCCCGCCTGCTGCGCCAGCCCTGTGAACGCTCCCGGGTCCTTGCTGGAGAACGTGCCGAGGTACGCCTTCGGGTCCTTCTTCCTGACCGTGCGGGCCGCCTCGCCGTACTCCTGCCAGGTCTTGGGCACCTCGATGCCGTACTTGTCGAACAGGTCCTGGCGGTAGAAGAGCATCATCGGGCCGCTGTCCTGCGGGATGCCGTAGACGGCCTCGGTGCCGAGCGTGACCAGGCCCCACAGGCCCTCGGAGAACTCGCCCTTGATCGAGGCCGTCTCGGCCTTGAGGTCGGCGACCGCGTCGGCGGCGATGAACGAGGGCAGGTGCTGGTACTCGGCCTGCACCACGTCCGGCGGGTTGCCGGCCTTGGCCGCGGTGAGGTACTTGGCCGCCGCGTCGTCGCCGCCCGCCTGCTTGCTGACCGTCACCTGGATGTCGGGGTGGGCCTTGTTCCAGACTTCGACGATCTTGTCCATGTTGGGGGCCCAGGTCCAGTACGTGAGCTTGACCGGGCCCTGGGCGGAGGCGGGCCGGCTCTGCGCCGCCTCGGGGCTCTCGGTGGGCTCGCTGGAGCCGCAGCTCGCGAGGGTGGCCGTGAGTGCGACGGCCAGGAATGCTCCAAGGCGGTTGGCGCGCATTGCGTACCTCCAGGGGGGTTCTGTGAACGTGCACAGAGTGGGGCAGCGCCGAAACGTGCGTCAAGGGGTCGTTACGTTCTCGTTAATGTCCTGCAAGAGCATGAAATTTGGAGATAACTGTTCCCTTCCAGCCGCCGGGCGTCCTACTGTGCACGTTCACAGAAGCTTTTCGAGGGGGATGGATGTATCCGGAGCGTCCTGCCGGGATCGCCTATGGCGGCGACTACAACCCGGAGCAGTGGCCGCGCGAGGTCCTGGAAGAGGACGTGGCCCTGATGCGCGAGGCCGGGGTGAGCCTGGTCAGCCTGGGCCTGTTCTCGTGGGCGCTGCTGGAGCCCGAGCAGGGGCGTTTCGAGTTCGGCTGGCTGGACGAGATCATCGACCGGCTGCACGCCGGCGGCGTCGCCGTCGACCTGGCCACGCCGACCGCCGCCCCGCCCGCCTGGTTCGTGGCCCGGCATCCCGACGTGCTGCCGGTGACCAGGGAGGGCGTGCGGATCGGGTTCGGCGGCAGGCAGAGCGCCTGCTCCAGCGCCCCGGCCTTCCGCGAGGCGACCGCGCGGCTGGTGCGGGCGCTGGGCGAGCACTACCGCGGCCATCCGGCCGTGGTCATGTGGCACGTGCACAACGAGTACGGCGCCCCGCTCGGCGAGTGCTACTGCGAGCACAGCGTGGCCGCCTGGCGGGCCTGGCTGCGCCAGACCTACCGCGACATCTCCGCGCTGAACGACGCCTGGGGCACCACGTTCTGGGGCCAGACGTACGGCGACTGGTCCGAGATCGACGCCCCGCGCGCCAACCACACGGCCGTCAACCCTGCCCAGCGGCTCGACTACGCCCGCTTCAGCGACGGCCAGCACCGCGAGCACTACGCGCTGCAGCGCGACATCCTGCGCGAGCTGACCCCCGGCCTCCCGGTGACCACGAACTTCGCCGGCACCGTCAATTGCAAGTCCACGGACCTCTGGCAGTGGGCCCGCGAGCTGGACGTGATCGCCAACGACCACTACCTCCAGGCGGAGCGGCCCGACAACCACATCGACCTGGCCATGTCCGCCGACCTGGCGCGGTCGGTGGCGGGCGGCGCGCCGTGGATGCTGATGGAGCACTCGGCGGGCGCGGTCAACTGGCAGCCGCGCAACCTGGCCAAGCGACCGGGCGAGATGCGCCGCAACAGCCTCGCGCACGTCGCCCGGGGCTCCGACAGCGTGCTGTTCTTCCAGTTCAGGGCCTCGCGGTTCGGGGCGGAGAAGTTCCACTCCGGGATGGTGCCGCACGCCGGGACCGACTCCGAGCAGTGGCGGGAGGTGGTGCGGCTCGGCGCCGACCTGCGCAGGCTGGCCGGCGTCAGGGGCGGCCGGGTGCGGGCCGAGGTGGCGCTCGTGTGGGACTGGGAGTCGTACTGGGCGCTGGAGCTGGACTGGCGGCCGTCGGTGGACCTGACGTTCAGGGAGCGGGTGGACGCCTTCTACGAGGCGCTGTGGCGGGAGCACGTCACGGTGGACTTCGTCCACCCTTCAGCCGATATTTCGGGATACCGGGTGGTGGTGGCGCCCAGCTCGTACCTGCTGACCGAGGCGTCCGCCAAGAACCTGCACCGGTACGTGGAGTCGGGCGGGAACCTGCTCGTGTCGTACTTCTCCGGCATCGTGGACGAGCACGACACCATCCACCCGGGCGCCCATCCCGGCGCGCTGCGCGAGCTGCTCGGCCTGTCGATCGAGGAGTTCCACCCGCTGCGCGAGCACGAGACGGTGACGCTGACCGGCGGCCCCGACGCCCTGACCGGCGCCCCGATCGTCGCGCGCGTCTGGTCGGAGCGGGTCCGCCCGGCGGGCGCGGTCACGGTCCGGGACTTCGCCGAGGGCCCGGACGCCGGCCACCCCGCCGTCACCCGCCACGCCCTCGGCGCGGGCACCGCCTGGTACCTGGCCACCGCGCCCGTCACCGGCCTGCGCGACCTGCTCGCGCAGGTGCTCGACCACGCGGGCGTGTCCCGCCCGCACGGCCTCCCCGACACCCTGGAGCTGGTGCGCAGGGGAGGCCACGTCTTCCTGATCAACCACGGCGACCAGCCGGTGACGGTCGAGGGGGTGAGCGGCGTGAGCGTGTTCGACGGCGTACGGCACGACGGGCCGGTCACCGTCCCGGCCGGAGCGGTCACGGTCGTCGCGGAATCCCCCCAGCCCTAGGGAGACCCGGATGAAACGCATCCTCCTCACCGCGCTGCTCTTACTCACGGCCCTCGCCGTCGTCCCGGCGCACGCCCAGGCAGGGCCGGGCCGCCTGCAGATCAGGGGCGCGGACGTGTCCAGCCTGGCCAAGTCGGAGGCGCTCGGCGGCGTCTACCGCGACGCCCGCGGGCGCAGGGGCGACGCGCTGGCCATCCTGTCCCAGGCCGGGCTCAACTACATCAGGCTCAAGGTCTGGGTGAACCCGGCCGACGGCTACAACACCAAGAGCCGGGTGCTCGCGGTGGCCAGGCGGGTCAAGGCGCTCGGCATGGGCCTGCTCGTCGACTTCCACTACTCCGACACCTGGGCCGACCCGGGCAAGCAGTACAAGCCCGCCGCGTGGGAGGCGCTGCCGTTCGAGCAGCTGCGGCAGGCCGTGTACGACCACACCTACGACGTGCTCGACGCGCTGCGCGACCAGGGCACCACGGCCGACATGGTGCAGGTCGGCAACGAGATCAACGGCGGCCTGCTCTGGCCGGACGGCTCCAACTCCACCTGGGCGAACACGGCGGCGCTGCTGAACGCCGGGTACGACGCCGCCAAGGCGGTCTCCGGCTCGACCAGGGTCGTGCTGCACCTGGCCAACGGCGGCGACAACGGCCTGTACCGGTGGTGGTTCGACAACGCGGGCGCCCACGGCATCCGCTACGACGTGATCGGCCTGTCGTACTACTCCTACTGGCACGGCACGCCGGAGGCGTTCCAGGCCAACCTCAACGACGTGGCCAGCCGGTACGGCAAGCCCGTCGTCGTGGTGGAGACCGCGTACCCGTTCACCACGGCCGACGACGACGGCTGGGAGAACATCATCACCTCCGCCGAGTCGTACCCCGGCTACCCGGCCACCCCGCAGGGGCAGTCGGCGATGCTGGCCCGGGTGGCCGACATCGTCCGCGCCGTGCCGAACGGCCTGGGCCTCGGCCTGTTCACCTGGGAGGCCACGTGGACGGGCGTGCGGGGCAACGGCTGGGACCCGGCCGACCCCTCCTCGGGCAACGGCTGGGAGAACCAGGCCCTGTTCGGCTACGACGACAGGGCGCTTCCCGCCATGTCCGTCCTCGGCCGCCGCTGACCGGACGGGCCCGCCGGGCTGACGGATCGGCGGGCCCGATGACGTGCGACCTGCCCATACCGTAGGGGTATGCGGCTGACCGCCTTCACCGACATCGCGCTGCGCATCGTCATGCGCCTGGCCGTGGCGCGGCCGGACGACCTGCTCACCACCCGCGACGTGGCCGGCATGCTGGCCGTCCCCTACACCCACGCGGCCAAGGCCGTCGCCCGGCTGGGCGAGCTGGGCGTGGTGGAGGCCAGGCGCGGGCGGGGCGGCGGGATGCAGCTCACCGAGGCGGGCAGGGCCACGACCGTCGGCGCCCTCGTACGTGCTCTGGAGGGCGCCGGCGACGTCGTGGGCTGCGAGGACGACCCGCCCTGCCCGCTGCGGGCGGCCTGCCGGCTGCGCTCGGCGCTGCGCCAGGCGCAGGAGGCGTTCTACGCCTCGCTCGACGGGATCACCGTCGCCTCGCTCGTGGACGAGCCGACCGGGCCCGTCCTGCTGTCGCTGACCCCCGGGACCGGGACCGGCGCCCCGGCAACATAATATGAATCTCAGATGCAAATTTAAGTGTCCGGAGGTTCTTTCATGCTGTCCGCCAACGCCGCCGAGCTCGTCCGCGCCACCCTCCCCGCCGTCGGAGCCGAGCTGGAGACCATCACCGCGCGGTTCTACGACACGATGTTCGCCGACCACCCCGAACTGCTCGACGGGCTGTTCAACCGCGGCAACCAGCGCAGCGGCGAGCAGCGCAAGGCACTGGCGGGCGCCGTCGCGGCCTTCGCCGTCGCGCTGCTGGACAACCCCGATGAGCGCCCCGACGCGCTGCTGGCGCGCATCGCGCACAAGCACGCCGCCGTGGGCGTGACCGACGACCAGTACGTCATCGTGCACAAGTACCTGATCGCCGCCATCGCCGACGTGCTCGGCGAGGCCGTCACGCCCGAGGTCGCGAGCGCCTGGGACGAGGTCTACTGGCTGATGGCCGGCGCGCTGATCGCCATGGAGGCCCGCATCTACGCCGAGGCGGGGGCGCGTGACGGCGCGACCTGGCGGCCCTGGCGGGTCGTCGAGCGGCGCGAGGAGACGGCGGACGCCGTGTCGCTGGTGCTGAGCCCGATCGGCGAGGAGCCCGCGCCGCCGGCCCGCCCCGGCCAGTACGTGAGCGTGCGCGTGACCATGCCCGACGGTGTCCGGCAGCTGAGGCAGTACACGCTGTCCGGGCACGACGCGGACGGCCGGCGCCGCATCACGGTCAAACGGGAGCGCCGCGCCGGCGTTCCCGAGGGGGAGGTGTCCTCACTGCTGCACGCCACCGTCAAGGAGGGCGACACGCTGACCCTGTCGGCCCCGTTCGGCGACGTCGCGCTGGAGGACGGCGACGAACCGCTCGTGCTGGTCTCCGCCGGCATCGGCTGCACCCCGATCGCCGCGATGCTCCAGCACCTGGCCGACGCCGGGGACAAGCGCAGGGTGCTGGTGCTGCACGCCGACCGCTCCGAGGCCCATCACGCGCTGCGCGCGGACATGGAGCGCCTGACCGGCGAGCTGCCCGCAGGGGAGCGGATCTTCTGGTACGAGAGCGCCGCCGGAGGGAGCGCCGCCGGCGAGGGCGCCCGCACCGGGCTGATGAGCCTGGACGGGGTCGAGATCCCCGAGGGCGCGGTCGTGTACATGTGCGGCTCGGTGGAGTTCATGCGCGCCGCCCGCGCCCAGCTCATCGAGGCAGGCGTCGCCCCGCGCGACATCCACTACGAGGTGTTCGGCCCGGACCTGTGGCTCGGCGCCGCCTGAGGGCATGATGGCCGCATGACGATCTCAGCGGACGAGCTGCTCACCACCACCCGCAGCGTACGCAAGCGACTCGACCTCACCCGGCCCGTCCCGATGGAGCTGGTCAGGGAGTGCCTGGAGCTCGCCCTCCAGGCGCCCACCGGCGGCAACGCGCAGCTCTGGCACTGGATCGTGGTCACCGATCCCGGCAAGCGCAAGGCGATCGGCGAGTACTACGCGCGCTCGTGGAACGCCTACTACGGCTCAGGCTCCTCCGCCAGGTCGCTGTTCAAGGACGACCCGGCGCGCGCGGCGGCCCAGGAGCGGGTCTCCGACAGCGCCGCGTACCTGGCCGAGCACCTGGGCGAGGTGCCGGTGCACGTGATCGGCTGCATGACCGTGCCCGCCGGGCTGCCCGAGGGCAACCAGGCCGGGCTGTGGGGGTCGCTGCTGCCCGCCGCGTGGAGCTTCATGCTGGCCGCCCGCGCCAGGGGGCTGGGCACGGCGTGGACGACGCTGCACCTGGCCTACGAGAGCGAGGTGGCCGAGCTGCTCGAGTTGCCGGCCAACGTCCGGCAGGGCGTGCTGCTGCCCACGGCGTACTACACCGGCGAGACCTTCCGCCCGGCCAGGCGCCAGCCGCTGGACGAGGTGCTGCACGTCGATCGCTGGTAAGCCGCAGGGGATGCGCGCACAGTGGAGGTCACGACCGACGTGAGGGAGGACCCCCGTGATCTCCTTGCCGCTGCTGCCGACGTCGCTGGTCGGGAGCTACGCCCAGCCGGACTGGCTGATCGACCGCGCCAGGCTGGCCGGGCGGTTCCCGCCGCGCGTACGGGCCAGGGAGCTGTGGCGCATCCCGCCGGAGCTGCTCGGGCAGGCCCAGGACGACGCCACCGAGCTGGCGATCAGGGCGCAGGAGCGGGCCGGCCTGGACATCGTCACCGACGGCGAGATCCGCCGCGAGAGTTACTCCAACCACTTCGCGACCGCCCTGGAGGGCCTCGACCTGGACGACCCGGGCACCGCGCTGGACCGCAGCGGCCATCCGAACCCGGTGCCGCGCATCGTCGGCCCCATCCGCCGGCCCCGCCCGGTCGAGGTGGACGACCTGCTGTTCCTGCGCGCGCACACCCGCCGCGTGGTGAAGATGACGGTGCCGGGGCCGTTCACGATGAGCCAGCAGGCGCAGAACGAGCACTACCCCGACGCCGAGGCCGCGGCCATGGACTACGCGGCGGCGGTCAACGCCGAGATCCGCGACCTGTTCGCCGCCGGGGCGGACATCGTGCAGCTCGACGAGCCGTACATGCAGGCCAGGCCGGACGCGGCGCGCGCGTACGGGCTGGCCGCGCTGAACGCCGCCCTGGACGGGATCACCGGCATGACGGCGGTGCACATCTGCTTCGGGTACGCGGCGATCATCCACGAGCGGCCCGAGGCGTACTCGTTCCTGCCGGAGCTGGCCGGGTGCCCGGTGCGGCAGGTGTCGATCGAGACCGCGCAGTCGGGGCTGGACCTCGGGGTGCTGTCCGACCTGAAGGACAAGACGGTCGTCCTCGGGGTGATCGACCTGTCCACGCCGGAGGTGGAGCCCGTCGAGGTGGTGGCGGGCCGGGTACGCAGGGCGTTCGAGCGGGTGCCGCCGGAGCGGATCGTCATCGCCACGGACTGCGGCATGAAGTACCTGCCCAGGTGGTCGGCGGAGGGCAAGATGCGGGCCATGGCGGGCGCCGCCCGCCTGCTGAGGGAGGAACTGGGCGGATCACGATAATTCCTCATGAATTTCCCGCCTGGACCAGGTGCTCCGCTTTAGGATCATGGCGCTGACCCCCTGATCCAAGGAGCCCGGAGTGCCAGGAAGCGAGCAGGACAGCGCGCCCAGCGGGATAGACACCACCAAGCCGAGCGTCGCCCGCGTCTACGACTACATGCTCGGCGGCAAGGACAACTACGAGATCGACCGCCACGTGGCGCAGGCCGCGCTGCGGATCGCCCCGGACGCGCCCGAGGCCGCCCTGGCCAACCGGGAGTTCCTGCGCCGCACGGTGCGGTACCTGGCCGCCGAGGCCGGCATCCGGCAGTTCCTGGACGTCGGCTCCGGCCTGCCCACGCAGGGCAACGTGCACGAGGTCGCCCAGGCCGTCACCCCGGGCGCGCACGTCGTGTACGTCGACCACGACCCCATCGTGCTCGCCCACGGCCGGGCCCTGCTGGCCGTGGACGAGACCACCACGATCATCGACGCCGACGTCCGCGAGCCCGAGAAGATCCTCGACGACCCGCGCACCCGCGCCCTCATCGACTTCGGCGAGCCGGTCGGGCTGCTGCTGTTCGCCATCCTGCACCACCTGAAGGACGAGGAGGACCCGGCCGGTCTCGCGGCCAGGCTCCTGCGCCCGCTGCCCCCGGGCAGCCACGTGGTGATCTCGCACTTCCACAACCCGATGGAGGCCCACCCCGAGGTGTCGGAGCAGGCCTTCACGGCGGAGAAGCTCTTCAACGAGCACCTCGGCACCGGCCGGTGGCGCACCCGCGAGGAGATCCTGGCCTTCTTCGACGGGCTGGAGCTGCTGGAGCCCGGCCTGGTGCCGCTCCCGGAATGGCGTCCGGAGACCGGGGACCATCGGGCCGCGCCCGGCATCACGTACCACACCTTCGTCGGCGGCGTGGCGCGCAAGCCGTAGATCAGCGGGGTCAGGCCACCGGCAGCTTGCCGGTGGCGACCACCTCGCGGTACCAGTGGGCGCTGTCCTTCCAGGTGCGCTCCATCGTCTCCCGGTCCACGCGGACGATGCCGAACCGCTTGGCGTAGCCGTGCGCCCACTCGAAGTTGTCCATCAGCGACCACACGAAGTAGCCGCGCACGTCCGCGCCGCCCGCGATGGCCTCGCCGACGGCCGTCAGGTGGCGGTGCAGGTAGTCGATGCGGTCGGCGTCGTGCACGACCCCGTCGGCGGAGACGGGGTCGGGGAACGCGGCGCCGTTCTCCGTGATCATGGTCGGTAGGTCCGGGTAGTCGCGGTGCAGGCGCAGCAGCAGCTCCGTCAGGCCGGTCTCGTCGATGTTCCAGCCCATCTCCGTGTACGGGCCCGGCTGCTTGACGAACTCGATGTCCTCGCAGGCGATCCAGGGCGAGGCGGCCCCGTCCTGGTGCCCGTCGGCGGTCTCCTTGGCGCTGGCGCCGTCCCACTGGCGTACCAGGGTCGGGTTGTAGTAGTTGACCCCGAGCACGTCCAGCGGCTGGCAGGCGGCGGCCTCGTCGCCGTCGCGCACGAACGACCAGTCGGTCACCTTGGCGGTGTCGGCGATCAGGTCGCGCGGGTAGGCGCCCTCCAGCATCGGGCCGAGGAAGGCCCGGTTGGACAGGCCGTCCGCGCGCCGCACCGCGTCCGCGTCGCGCTCGGACACGCCGCGCACGTGGTGCAGGTTGAGCGTGACCGACATCTGCGCGTCCTTGGCCGCGGTCGAGCGCAGCGCCTGCACGGCCAGGCCGTGGCCCAGGTTCAGGTGGTGCACGGCGGCCAGCGCGGCGGCCGGGTCGGTACGGGCGGGGGCGTGCACGCCGGAGGCGTAGCCCAGGTAGGCCGAGCACCACGGCTCGTTCAGCGTGATCCAGGTGCGGACCCGGTCGCCCAGCGTCTCGCCCATGAGCCGGGCGTAGTCGGCGAAGCGCAGCGCGGTCTCGCGCTGCGGCCAGCCGCCCGCGTCCTCCAGCTCCTGCGGCAGGTCCCAGTGGTAGAGCGTGGCGACCGGGGCGATGTCCCTGGCCAGCAGCCCGTCCACGAGCCGGTTGTAGAAGTCCGCGCCCGGCCGGTTGAGGGCGCCGCGCCCGCCCGGCTGCACGCGCGGCCAGGAGATGGAGAAGCGGTACGCGCCGACGCCCAGCCCGGCCAGGATGTCGAGGTCCTCCTCCAGGCGGTGGTAGTGGTCGCAGGCCACGTCGCCGGTGTCGCCGTTGGCGACCAGCCCGGGCGTGTGGGAGAAGGTGTCCCAGATCGACGGGCCGCGGCCGTCCTCGTTCCAGGCTCCCTCGACCTGGTAGGCGGCGGTGGCGGTGCCCCACAGGAAGTTCTCGGGGAAGGTGGTCATGTCACTCCTTGACGCTGAGCGTGATCTCGATGTGGTCGGTCGCGGGAGCCGCGGTGGTACGCGCCCCGGCGTGGCGCAGGGTCCAGGGGGCCGGCGGGCCGTTCAGCCGGCGGGCGTGCAGCCGGTCGCCCTGGCGGGACACCTCGAAGACGGCGGCCGGGGCGCCGTCGGGTGCGGGCACGGTGACGGTACGGGTCGCGCCGTCCCCGAGCTGGTAGACGTCGAGGGTGACGCCGTCGGCGTAGTCGTAGTCGGGCCGGTCGTCGCGGGCGCCGGTGGCGATCACCGCGCCCGGCCGCACCAGCAGTGGCAGGCTGTCGAAGCCGTGCCGCTCGCTGCGCCAGCCGGGCCCCGTGACGGTCTCCCCGTCGAGCAGCCGGGTCCACACCCCCGCAGGGACGTAGTACGAGACCTCCCCGTCCGCCGACAGCACGGGGGCCACCAGCAGGTCGGGGCCCAGCAGGTACTGGGCGTCCAGGTGGTCGCAGGCGCGATCCCCGGGGAACTCCAGGTGCATGGCCCGCATCATCGGCAGGCCCTCGGCCGCGGCCTGCACGGCGGCCCCGTACAGGTACGGCATCAGCCGCGCCTTGAGCTTCGTGAAGGCCCGCAGCACCTCCACGGACTCCTCGTCGAACAGCCACGGCACCCGGTAGGAACCGCTGCCGTGCAGCCGGCTGTGCGACGACAGCAGCCCGAACGCCACCCACCGCTTGAACACGGCCGGATCGGGCCGCCCCTCGAAGCCGCCGATGTCGTGGCTCCAGAACCCGAACCCGCCCAGCCCGAGTGACAGCCCGCCGCGCAGCGACTCGGCCATGGCCTCGAACGTCGACTCGCAGTCGCCGCCCCAGTGCACCGGCAGCCGCTGCCCGCCGACCGTGGCCGAGCGCGCGAACAGCACCGCCTCGCCCGGCCCCCGCCGCTCGGCCAGCACGTCGTGGACGGTCTGGTTGTAGATCAGGCTGTAGTAGTTGTGCATCCGCTCGGGGTCGGAGCCGTCGGCGTAGACCACGTCGGTGGGGATGCGCTCGCCGAAGTCGGTCTTGAACGCGTCCACCCCCATGTCGAGCAGCGCGCGCAGCTTGCCCGCGTACCAGTCGCGGGCGGCGGGGGAGGTGAAGTCCACCAGCGCCCGTCCGGCCTGCCAGTGATCATCCTGCCAGACCGTGCCGTCCGGCCTGCGCAGCAGGTGGCCGGCCGCCGCCCCCTCCTCGAACAGCTCCGACGCCTGCCCGATGTAAGGGTTGATCCACAGGCACACCCGCAGCCCCCGCTCCTTGAGCCGCCGCAGCATGCCCTCGGGATCGGGGAACACCTCCGGGTCCCACGCGAAGTCGCACCACCGGAACTGCCGCATCCAGAAGCAGTCGAAGTGGAACACGCTCAGCGGCAGGTCCCGCGCGGCCATCCCGTCCACGAACGACGTCACCGTGGCCTCGTCGTAGTCCGTGGTGAACGAGGTGGACAGCCACAGCCCGAACGACCAGGCGGGCGGCAGCGCCGGGCGGCCGGTCAGCGCCGTGTAGCGGCGCAGGATGTCCGCCGGCGTGGGCCCGTGGATGATCAGGTACTCCAGGTCGTGGCCCTCGGCGCTGAACTGCACCCGAGACACGGTCTCCGAGCCCACCTCGAACGACACCCGGCCTGGATGGTTCACGAACACCCCGTAACCCCGGTTGGTGAGGTAGAAGGGCACGTTCTTGTAGGCCATCTCGCTGCTGGTGCCGCCGTCCTCGTTCCAGATGTCGACGGACTGGCCGTTGCGGACGAGGGGGCCGAAGCGCTCGCCGAGGCCGTACACGAGCTCGCCGGCGCTCAGGCGGAGCTGCTCGATCATGAAGTGCCGGTCGGCGGGGTCGCGCACGGCGCCCAGGCTCTTGCCGGCGCTGCGGGTCAGCTCCCGGCCGCCCGCGCTGAACGTCATCTCCCAGGGCGCGTCCCTGCGGACCCGGACGGTGAGGTCGCCGCTGGTCAGGGCGGCCTCCCCGGCGTCCACGGCGATCTTCACCTCGGGCCGGTCGTCCCGTACGGCGAAGGCGGGGGAGTCGGGCACCGACCCGGCGAAGTGCACCGTGCGGACGCGGATCACGTCCGGCATCGGCGAGGACAGGTCCACCCGCAGGACCGGCCCGTCGATGGTGTTGCCGCGGCGGGTGATCTCCCGGGTGGGGGCGAGGACGCGCAGCGAGCCGTCCAGCGCGGTCACGTCGTGGGCGGCGGTGGCGTAGTCGCCGCGCACGCCGGGACGCATGCGCCAGTAGCCGTCCTTGAACTTCATGCGGTGGGAACCTCCGGGCGCAGGGCGGCGACCGCGCGGGGCGCCAGCGTGACGTGGTCGTCGGCGGGGGAGCCGGTCAGCAGGTCGACGCCCGGTTCGGGGACCGGCACGCGGACCGTGGTGGCGCCGTGGTTGAGCAGGAACAGCACCTCGCCGCGGCGCACCGCCTCCACGCCCGGCGGCAGCCCGTCCAGCACGCCGGTCACGCCCGCGTCGGCCAGCGCCCGCCCGGCCAGCGCGGCCAGGGCGGCGGGCTCGGGCATCGTGCCCACGTACCAGGCGACGCCCTCCCCCGAGCGGTGCCGCAGGATCGCCGGCCGCCCGGCCAGGTCGCCGCCGGTGAACTCGGCCACCACCTCGGCGCCGTCGGAGCGCAGCAGCTCGGTCCAGGTCTCCGCCTCGAACGGCGCGCCGCCGTGCCACCGGCAGGCCACCGGGCCTGACGCGGGCAGCCACTCCTCGCCGGAGGCGCCCAGCACCTCGCGCAGCGGCACGGGGAACCGCCCGGTCCTGACGTGCGAGTGCGGGTCCACGACGCCCGAGAACGGGCCGACCACCAGCACGCCGCCGCCGTTCACGTACGCGGTCAGCGCCGCGGCGTCCCCGTCACCGACCAGGAACAGGTTCGGCACCACGACCAGCGCGTACGCCGACAGGTCCGCGCCCGGCGGCACCACGTCCACGCTCACCCCGCGCTCGAAGAACGGCACGTAGTAGCGCAGGAGCTGGTCCACGGCGTTGAGCCGGTCACTCGGCCTGCCGCGGTCCTCCAGCGCCCACCAGCTCTCCCAGCCGAACACCATCGCCACCCGCGCGGGCACCGGCTCGCCCGCGACCCCGGCGAGCCCGCGCAGCTCCTGCCCGTGCGCGCGCACCTCGGCGTGCAGCCGCGTGTCCGGGCCCGCGTGCGGCACCATCGCGGCGTGGAAGCGCTCGGCGCCGAACCGGGAGGCCCGCCACTGGAAGTAGCACAGGCCGTCGGCGCCCCGCGCGACCGCCTGCAGCGACTCCAGCCGGAGCTGGCCGGGCGGCTTGGGCAGGTTGTGCTCGCGCCAGTTGACGGCGCCCGTCGCCTGCTCCATCAGCAGCCACGGCCGCCCTCCCGCCAGGCCGCGCATGAGGTCGTGGGTGAGCGCCGTCCTGGCGGGGCTGAGCGGGTCGCCGGGCTCCGGGTAGCAGTCGTTGGAGATCACGTCCTGCTCCCCGGCGAACGACCAGTAGTCCACCCGCTTGAAGAAGCCCATGAAGTTCGTGGTGACGGGGACGCTCGGCGTGCGGGCGCGCAGCAGGTCGCGCTGCTCGCGGAAGTGGGCGAGCAGCTCGTCCGAGCAGAAGCGCCACCAGTCGAGGCGCTGGGTGGGGTTGATGATGTACGGCGCGCGGCGCGGTGGCACCACCTCGGCCCAGTCGCCGTAGCCCTGGCTCCAGAAGGTGGTGCCCCACGCCTCGTTGAGCGTGGCCAGGTCGCCGTAGCGGTCGCGCAGCCAGGAGCGGAACGCCCTGGCGGACACGTCGCAGTGGCAGACCTCGCCGTACTCGTTGCCCACGTGCCACATCGCCAGTGCCGGGTGGGCGGCGTACCGGTCGGCGAGGGCCGTCGTGATCGACTGGGAGCGCTCCCGATATGGGCCCGAAGAAGGGCAGAACTGGTTGCGGGAGCCGTACCAGAGCCGGTGCCCGCCCTCGTCCACCGGCAGCGTCTCCGGCCAGCGGTGGCCCAGCCACGGCGGCGGCGAGGCCGTCGGGATCGCCAGGTCCACCGCGATGCCGTGCTCGGCCATCAGGTCGAGCACCCGGTCCAGCCAGCCGAAGTCGTGCCTGCCCGGCTCCGGCTCCAGCCGCGCCCAGCTGAACACGCCGACCGTGACCAGGTTGACCCCGGCGGCCCGCATCAGCTCGGCGTCCTGCTTCCACACCTCCTCCGGCCACTGCTCAGGGTTGTAGTCCCCGCCGAACAGCAGCCCGCGACCGTCGGTCAGCGTGCGCATCCCCGGCCTCACCATGTGCCCCCTTCCCGTGGTGGCGCGGAGCTGTCCCCGACCACCAGACGGCAGGGCAGCAGCCGCGCCCGCGGCCCGCCCTGCGACTCGTCCTGCAACCTGCCGATGAGCATGCGGGCGCCGAGCCGCCCCAGCTCGGTGCTGGGCGGCTCCAGCGTGGTGAGCCGCGGGTGGAACATCCCGGCCACCCGCGCCGACGACAGCACCAGCAGCAGCGTCAGATCCTCGGGGATGCGCCGGCCGTGCCGCGCCACGGCCGCGATCACGCCGGCCGCCGCGTGGTCGTCCATCACGGCCAGCGCCGTCACGTCCGGGTGGGCGTCGATCAGGTCCTCGAACGCCTTGCCGCCGTCCTCGGCCGAGCCGGGGCGGTAGCCGCCCACGTACGCCAGGCCCGCCTCCTTCGCGGCCCGCTCGAACTCGGCCCCCGCGCGGATCGCGGGCCCGTACCGGGCGGCGTGCGTGTCCTCGGCGAGGTTGAAGAAGGCCAGCTTGCGATGGCCCAGCCCGGCCACGTGCGCCACCGCCGCGTCGGCGGTGGCGGCGAAGTCGATGTCGGCGTGGTCGATCCCGCCGGGCTCCCGCGTCCGCCCGATCATCGCGAACGGCACCCCCGACTCCGCCAGGAACGCCGTCCGCTCGTCGTCCAGCCCCACCTCCATCAGCAGCACCCCGTCCACCAGCCCCAGGCCGGTCAGGTGCCGCAGCTCCTCGATGGGGTCGGCGCTCTCGGGGGACAGCAGCAGGTGATACCCCAGCTCGCCGGCCGCCTCGGCGGCGCCCGTGGCGAACTGCATCTCGGTCAGCCCGAAACCGCTGCGCGGGGCGGGAAACAGCAGCGCCAGGATGCGGGTGCGCTTGCTCTGCAGGCCGCGGGCCAGCAGGTTGGGCCGGTACCCGAGCTCCGCGGCGGCCCGCTCGACGCGCCGCCTGGTGGCCGCGGCCACGGGGCGGGTGCCGTTGAGCGCGGCGGACGCGGTACTCACGGCGACCCCGGCCCGCTCGGCCACGTCACGCAGAGAGGTCATGAGGCTCCGGGGGCCGAGTGGGCGGGGTCGAAACGTTTCGCACCACGCTAAAGTCCGGTTTGCGGGGATGTCAATGGTCTGAATTCGGGTGGCCGAAACGTGCGGGAACGGCGCTCCGGCCTGAGCATGCCCGTTCCGGGGGCGGTCCCGGAAGGGCTTGATTACGATGCGTACCCCCATCGCTACAAGGAGGATGCGGGTGCGCCGGCCGGGACGATTCATCGCGTGGGCGGGGAGCGGCGCACGGTGCCGGCGCGGGCCGGGTTCGAGCTGGTTCACGGCATCGCGTCCGGAGCCGCGGCGGGCCTGGTGATGACGGTGGTAGCCCCGGGCTGGACGGGCCCGTGGCCACCGTGGGAGGCACCGGCGCCATGCTGGTCGCGTGGTGGGCCGACCGGCGCGTCACCGGCGGCCGGAGGTGGCGGGTGACGGTCGGGGTGTCCCTCGGGCTGATCATGGGAATGCCGGCGGCGATCGCGGCCGGCCTGGTCGTCTGGGTGGTGCTGCCGCACGCGTGGCAGGCGGCGCACCTGACCGGCTACGCGGCCCTGATCCTGTCGATCGCGGTCGGCGGGGTGCTCGCCTGGCGCGGGATCCTGGACGCCGACGTGCAGCGCGCCAGGCTCAGGGCCGTCGCGGGCACCGTCGGCGTGGGGGCGCTCGTGGGGCTCGCCCTGCTGCTGCCGGTGTTCATCGAGCTGCCGGGACGCTGGGGGCTGCTCGTCGCCGTCCTGCTCGGACTGCAGGCGGCGACGGTGGCGGGCGTGCTGGTGAAGGGGCGGACACCCCGGCGGCTCGGCACCGGTGCGCACGGTTGGGCGCACGGTTGGGCGCATGGTTGGGCGCATGGTTGGGCGCATGGTTGGGCGCATGGTTGGGCGCATGGTTGGGCGCATGGTTGGGCGCGCGGCAGGGCGCGCCCGCTGCTGCGGCGGCTGCGGGCAGGAGCGCTGGGCGGAGCCTGCGTGGGGTTCGGCGGCGGGTTCGTGTACGGCATCCCGTCGGCGCCGGTCAGCCTGGCCGGGCGTGACGGGTTCTCGCTCTGGAACAGCCTGGTGGGCGGCTGGTGGATCGCCGGCACGATCAGCGGCACGGTGATCGGCACCCTGCTCGGGGTGTGCCACGGGGTGCTGTCCTGCATCGCCACGCCGGTCGCCCCCGCGCGCCTGGGCACGCCCGCACGCACCTTCCGCGACGAGCGCTCGGCCATGGCCGTGCGCGGGCTGCTCGCCCTGCCCTTCCTCGTGCTGGGCAGCGGCGTCCTCGGGCACTCGCCGCTGTACCTCGCGCTCCAGTGGATCGTGGCATACCTGCTCCTGACCACGGCGTGGACCACGTGCGGCCTCAGCGTCGCGACGCTGGCGGCCGGGCGGCGGGTGCCCTGGCGGCTGGGGCGGTTCCTGCGCGACGCCCACCGGCTCGGGCTGCTGCGCCAGGCGGGCGGCGCCTACCAGTTCCGGCACGCCGCCCTCCAGGACCGCCTGGCCCGGCGATCCGGCCGTGCGTCTCCAGCACCATCGTGCCGCCGCCATGTCCGGGGCTTCGACCGGTTCCTCCGCCTGGGAGGTTCAGCTCGACACGCGATACCAGATGTTCACGGCGTGCGGCACGTGGCCGACGCTGAGGCGGTCGAGCTTGACGTTCGTGCCGCCCGGGTGCTCGAACAGGCGCACGCCGTCGCCCAGGAACACCGGCGCGACCATCGTGAGCACCTCGTCCAGCAGGCCCGCCTCCAGGCACTGCCGGGCGACGTCCGCGCCGAGCACGTTGACGTACTTCCCGTCCGCCGCGGCCTTCGCCGCCGCGACGGCGTCGGCCAGGTTGCCGGCGAACTCGACGCCGGGCACCGGCGTGTCCGGGATGTGGTGGGTCAGCACGATCTGCGGCCCGTGCCAGGCGCCTTCGAACGCGCCCTCCTTGTCCGTGCCCTTGTTCGGGTCGTCGCCGCGGAAGGTGCGGTTGCCCACCAGCAGCGCGCCGATGCGGCCGACGAGGTCGTCCGCCAGCGGGTTCGGGCCGAGGTGCGCGGTCAGCCACGACATGTCGCCGCCGGGACCCGCGATGAAGCCGTCGGCCGACATGGTCACCGAGTACAGCAGTCTGCTCATGACCTGTAGACGATCGCGCACCCGGAAAGTCATCGTCCAGGGGGCGCGGTGGAGCGGCGCTGGATGAGCTCGATCGGCCCGGCCAGCACCTCGGCCACCGTGTCGTCCGGCTTCAGGCTGCCCAGCAGCGTCACGCCGCGCCTGCCCAGCTCCGCCAGCGGCATCCGCACCGTGGTCAGCGCCGGGTAGAGGTAGCTGGCCAGGTCGAGGTCGTGCACGGCCACGATCGACACGTCGCGCGGGATCTCCAGCCCGGCCGCCCGCACCCCCTCCATCGCGCCGATGGCCGAGGCCACGTTCGCCACGAAGACCGCGGTCGGCGGCTCGGATCCGGCCAGCAGCCGCGCCATGGCCGCCGCCCCGCCCGCCGGCGTGTAGTCGGCCGCCACGATCGGGCCCTCCGGCAGGCCCGCCTCGCGCATCGCCGCCGAGTAGCCGGCCGACCGGCGGGCGGCGGTGTCGGCGCGCGACGGGCCCGCGAGGTGGGCGATGCGGCGGTGGCCGAGCCGTACCAGGTGCTCCACGGCGAGGGCGGCGGCCCGCTGGTCGTCGAGGATGACGTACCGCTTGACGCCCCTGCTGCGGTTGTTCAGCATCAGCCAGGGGATGGCGGCCTGGTCGAGCTGCCGGGTGAGCGAGGTGTCGTCGCCGGTGCCGGCCAGCAGCAGCCCGTCGATGCGGCCCTGCCCGATGCGGTCCATGTACTCGCCCAGCCCGGCTCCGGTCGCGCTGCCGGTGACCAGCACATATCCCTGCGCCGCCGCCTCCGCCTCCGCGCCCTTGATGATCTCGGCGTAGACGGGGTTGGCGAAGTCGGGGATGAACAGCCCGAACATGTGCGCCCGCGAGGTCCGCAGGCTGCGCGCGGCCACGTTCGGCCGGTACCCCAGCTCGTCGATGGCCGCCAGCACCCGCTCGCGCGTCTCCTGGCGGATGTTGAGCGTCGGGTCCTTGTTGACCACGCGCGAGACGACGGCCCTGTCCACCCGGGCCATCGCGGCGACGTCGGCGAGCGTCACGCGGGAGCGCTTCATAGCGGCACACTCTCCCCGCTGTCCATCGACCGGTAGAGCGCGTCGAGCAGCCGCAGCGTGCCGAGGTTGTCGCGGCCCGACGTCTCCGGCTCGCCGCCCTCCGCGACCGCCTTCAGCAGCGACCCCATCGGCCCGGCCACCGCGTCGGGCAGCCAGCGGCGCGTCACCGGGTACGGCAGCCAGCCGTCCGTCGGCAGCACCCGGCTGCTGACCTCCAGGGTGTCGGGGCGGCCGTGCGGGTAGTCGTACAGCAGGCCGAGCGTGCCCTTGATCGCGCCTTCCGTGCCGTCCACGCGGAAGGACGCCTCGCCGTCGCCGGTGCGGTTCTCGTGCGTGGCGTGCACCAGCGCCCGCACGTCGCCCGGGTAGACCAGCGTGCTCATCGTGCGCGTCTCGCCCTTGGCGAGCTGGCCCGGCGTGCGGCTGCCGGTGCAGAAGACCAGCTCCGGGTCACCGAGGACCGAGCGGATCGCGTCCAGGTAGTGGATGGAGTGGTAGACGATCTCCAGCCGGTCGGTGGTGACCAGCCAGTCCCACGCGCTCCAGTCGGTGTGGATGTTCACGGTGAACGTCATCGCCGTCGGCTGCCCGATCCACCCGGCGCGCACCATGGCGCGGGCGGCGGCGATGCCCTCGTCGAAGCGGAGCTGCTGGTTGACCGCGATCTTCAGCCCGGCGGCCGCCGCCAGGTCCACGAGCTCCCGGCCGGTGGCCACGTCCGGTGCGAACGGCTTCTGGCACAGCAGGTGCCTGCCCGCGGCCAGCGCCTGCCGCGCGATGGCGGGTTGCGCCCGCGGCGCGACCGCGATGTCCACGACCTCGGCCCGCTCGTCGGCCAGCAGCTCCTCCAGCGACGCGTACGTCCTGGGCACCCCGTGACGTGCGGCCACCTCGGCGGCCCGCCCGGCGTCCAGGTCGAACAGGCCGGTCACCTCCAGCCCCGCCTGCCGGTAGGCGGGCAGGTGGGCCACGTCCACGATGGCCCCGGCGCCGACGATCGCGACCGGCCGGCGGTGCTCCGCCGGGATCGACAGGTAGGCGGCGGCCGCGATGGGCGCGAACACGTCGATCAACGCTCCTCCATCCGGTAGAAGTGGGCGGCCGTGCCGCCGAGCACCATCGCGCGCTCGGCGTCGCCCAGCCCCGACAGCGCGACCTGCGTCTCCCGCCACACCTTGGCGTAGTCGCCGGCCAGCGTGGCCACCGGCCAGTCGCTGCCGAACATCAGCCGCCCGGGCCCGAACAGCTCCAGCGCGTGCTCGACGTACGGCCGCAGGCCCTCGCCGGTCCAGGTGGCGGCGTCGGCGGCGGTGTTCAGCCCGGACACCTTGGCGTACACGCCGGGGCACTCGGCCGCGCGGGCCAGCAGCGAGGCCCACGGCTCCCACCCCTTGTCCCTGATCGGCGGCTTGGCCAGGTGGTCGATCACCATCCGCAGGCCCGGCACCCGCTCGGCCAGCACCGGCACGTGCTCCAGGTGCCGCGGCAGCACCGCCACCACGTCGAACGGCATTCCGGCCGCGGCCAGCAGCCCCAGCCCCTCGATGACGGGCTCCCGGAGCAGCCAGTCGGGGTCGGGCTCGTCGTGGATGAGATGCCTGACCCCGGCGAACCTGGCGTGCCGCCGGTAGCGCTCCAGCGCCTGCGCCGCCTCCTCGGGCCGCAGCAGCGGCACCCAGCCCACCACCGCGCCGACGAAGTCGTGGGCGTCGGCCTGCGCCAGCATGGCGTCGGTGTCGGCGTAGGAGTCCATCGACTGCACCAGGACGGTGCGGTCCACGCCCGCCGCGGCGAGCTGGGGGATGAGCTCCTCCGGCTCGAACGTACGGAAGATCGGCCCGGCCTCGGGCGTCAGCCAGGGGTACGAACCCGTCTCCAGGTTCCAGAAGTGCTGGTGAGCGTCGACGACGGGCATCCGGCCCCTCCTCCCATGATCAATCGTTTGAGCGCAACAAAATAGCAGGAGGCTGGACGAGTTCCAGCGTGATCTCGTCCGGGTCGAGGAAGTAGCAGGCGTAACCGCCCTTGTTCACCCCGGCCGTGATCTCCTCCGGCGGGTTGACGAACCGTACCCCGGCCGCCGACAGGCGGGCGTGCTCGGCGCGGGCGTCCTCGACCGTGAGTGCCAGGTGCGCGGCGCCCGGCAGGTGGCGGGCGGGGTCGCGGGCCTCGCCGCGCGGCTGGACGTACTCGACCAGCTCCAGGTCGTGGGTGGAGACGCCGCGCGGCTGGCCGGGCACGGCGAGCTGGGCCACGCGCAGCACCGCGTCCGGGTAGCCGACGAGCCTGCGGGTGTAGTCGTTGTCCTGCTCCTGCCGGTGCACCAGCGTGAAGCCGAGCAGGTCGCGGTAGAACGCCACGGACCTGCCGAGGTCGGCGACGGTGAACGAGAAGTGCCAGACGCCTCTCATCGCAGGGCCTCCTGCCTGACCGGTACCGATGGTGGTTTCGACGATTCCCTTACCCGTTTGACCTGCCGCTGGCGGCCGGCGACGGTGTAGATGGCGGCGGCCACGACGACGACCGTGCCGACGATGACCCCCTGGTAGTTGGCGCCGAGGTTGAGCACGTTGAAGCCGTTGTCCAGGGTGAAGAGGATGAGCGCCCCCACCACCGACTTCAGCACGCTGCCCAGCCCGCCGAAGAGCGAGGTGCCGCCGAGGATGGCCGCGGCCAGCACGGTCAGCTCGGTGCCCTGCAGGCCCGTCGGGTTGATCGCCAGCAGCTTGGCCGCGAACAGGATGCCGACGAAGCCGGAGCCGAGCCCGTTCAGCACGAAGGCGCCGATCTTGTAGCGGTTGACGTTGATGCCGGACAGGCGGGCCGCCTCGGCGTTCGCGCCTACCGCGTACAGGCGGCGGCCGATCACGGTGTACCGCAGCACCGCCCAGGTGACCCCGGCGATCACGATCAGGTAGTAGGTGGGCTTGCTCAGCCGCAGCTCGAACCCGAGCACCGGGCTGAGCACGATCGCCACCACGCCGGCGGCGAGCATGGCGATCCCCCCGGGGCGCGAACGGTGCAGCAGGACGAACACCCCCGCCGCGGCGGCCGCCACGCCCAGGACGGCCAGGATGTGCGGGACCGTCCAGTACCCGGCCTGCAGCGCGATCAGCGAGCTCTGCGCGCCGGGATCCTGGGCGGTGATCGTGCGGCCGTCGGTGAGGATGAGCACCAGCCCGCGCACGGCCGTCATCGTGCCCAGCGTCACGATGAACGCGTTGATGCCGACGAGCTGCACGATCAGCCCGTTCACCGCCCCGCACACCAGGCCCGCGCCCAGCGCGATCGCCATCGCGGCCGGCAGGCCCAGCGGCGCCACCAGGCTGAGCACGGTGGCCGCCGAGAAGGCCGCCACCGAGGCCACGGACAGGTCGAAGTTCCCGCTGATCAGGACGACCGTGGTGAACACGGCGAGGATGGCGATCAGCGACGACTGGTCGAGGATGTTGATGACGTTCGTCGCCGACAGGTACGGCGGGCGGCCGAGCTGCGCCGTCAGCAGCGTCAGCACGGCGACGATCAGCAGCAGGGCGTAGACCACGCCCGCGTTGCCCGGCCGCAGCGCGGCGGCCAGCCGTGAACGAATCTCAGGCGGCATGCGTCGCGCCTCCCTCGCCGAATCCGTTCGCCAGCATCAGCAACTCCTCCTCGGATGTCTCGGTCGCCGCCCGTTCGGCGACGATGCGGCCCTCGCGCACGACCAGCACCCGGGTCGCCACCGCGAGGATCTCCTCGAACTCGCTGCTCACGACCAGCACCGCGCCCCCGCCCGCGGCGAAGCGGCGGACCAGCTCCAGGATGTCGGCCTTGGCGCCGACGTCCACGCCGGCGGTGGGCTCGTCGAGCATGAAGACGCGGGCGCCGCCGTACAGCCACTTGCCGAACACGACCTTCTGCGCGTTCCCTCCGGACAGCTCGGCCGGCAGCGCGCCGGGGCCGGCGCAGACGATGCCGAGGTCGGCGATGGCCCGTTCCGCCCGCTCCTGCTCGGCCGCCTCGCGCGGCAGCGACCGGCCCGACGACAGGGACGGCAGGTCGGGCAGCGAGATGTTCTTCCAGATCGGGAACGTGCCCACCAGCCCCTGGGCGCCGCGGTCCTCGGGCACCAGCGCCATGCCCGCGGCCACGGCGGCGCGCGGGGTCCGGCGGACCTGGCGGCCCCCGACCAGCACCTCGCCGGTGGCGCGCGGGTCGGCGCCGTAGACGGCGTGCAGGATCTCGGAGCGGCCGGAGCCGAGCAGCCCGGCCAGCCCGATCACCTCGCCCGCCCTGGCCTCGAACGACACGTCCCGCACGCCCGACGGCGAGCCGAGCCCGCGCACCGACAGCAGCACCGGGGCGTCCTCCGGCACCGGCTCGGCGCCGCGCCGCTCGGCCTCCAGCAGGTCGCGGCCCACGATGACCTGGACGAGGCGGTCCTCGTCGTAGTCGCCGGTGGCGCCCTCCTCCACGACCGTGCCGTCACGCAGCACGGTGACCCGGTCGGTCAGGGCGAGCACCTCGTCCAGGAAGTGCGAGACGTAAAGGAAGGCCGTGCCCTGGGCGGAGAGCCTGCGGACGACGTCGAAGACGACCTGCCGCTCGCCCTCGGCCAGCGAGGCGGTCGGCTCGTCCATCACGACCAGCTCCGCGCCGGTGGCCAGCGCCTGGAGGACCGCGACCATCTGCCGCTCGCCGATGGCCAGCCCGGCCACCTCGGCGTCGGGGTCGATGGCGTAGCCGACCCGCTCCAGCAGCCGGGCGAACTCGGCGCGGCGGGCCCGGGGCAGCCGCCAGGGGCCGGGGGTGCCGAGGAAGACGTTCTCCAGCACGGTGAGCGTGGGGGCGAGCGGCACGTGCTGCATGATCGTGGCCACGCCCGCCTTCCTGGCGGCGCCCGGCGTGCGCCAGGCGACCTGCTCGCCCTTCCACCGGACCTGGCCCGAGGTCGGCTCGTGCGCGCCCGCGATCACCTTGATCATCGTGGACTTGCCCGCGCCGTTCGCGCCGACCAGGCCGTGCACGCTGCCCGGGTGCACGGTCAGGCGGGCGTCCCTGAGCGCGACGGTGCCGTTGGGGAACTCCTTGCCGATGCCCGTCAGGGACAGCAGTGGCGTCACCATTGCGGCGTGCAATCGGTGAGGTTGTCCTTGGTGATGGCCGGGGTGTCGTAGGTGACGAACGCCGCGTCCTGCTTCTTCTGCCCGGTCAGGTGCTGGTACAGCGTGGTGAGGGCGAGCTTGCCCAGGTCCTCGGGCTTGTAGCAGACGGTCCCCGCGATCGCGCCCGACTTGACGGCGTCGATGCCCAGCTTGCTGCCGCCGATGCCGACGATCTTCGCCTTGGAGCCGGCCGCGGCGACCGCCTTGGCGCAGCCCGCAGCCATGTCGTCGGACTGGGCGTAGAAGAGCTGGGTGTCGGGGTTGGACGAGAGCATGTTCTGGCAGGCCGACTGGGCCTTGTCCTGCACCCAGTCACCAGGCTGGCGGGCCACGACCTCGTACGTGGCGCCCTTGGCCGCCGCCGACTTGGGGAACTCCTGGTAGCGCTGGACCACCTCGGCGAAGCCGGCCTGGCCCTCGACGATCGCCATCTTGCCGCCCCCGGGGACGACGCTCGCGGCGATCTCGCCGGCCTTGCCGCCGGCCGCGTACTCGTCCTGGGTGACCAGGGCGACCAGGCCCGGGTAGACGTCCTTGAGCCGGCGCTGCTTCGGGTCGCCGACCTGCGAGGCGACGGCCACGGTGGGAATGTTGGAGGCCTTGAGCCGGTCGGCCAGGCCCTGCGCTACGCCCGAGTCGACGGGCAGGATGAGCACGCCGTCGGGCTGCTGGGCGATGAGGTCCTGGACGTCGTTGCTCTGCTTGTCGGCCTTGCCCTGGGCGTCCAGCTCGACGATCTTCACGCCGAGCCTGTCCGCCTCCTCCTTGATGCCCTTGCCGATGGCGGCCGGGAAGGGGAAGCTCAGGCCCAGGTTGGAGACCCCGATGGTGTACTGCTTCTGGCCGTCGCCGGCCGCGCCGGTGGATCCGCCGCAGGCCGTCGCGCCCATCATGAGGGCGGCGGCGACGAGGAGTGACTTCTTCATGCTCTTTCTCCTGCCGGAGTCAATCGTTTGACTAGCGGGCTGTCAGCCCTTGACCAAACCCCGTACGTCCCCGGTGATGCGCGCGGCGTCCGGCACCAGTGACTGGGCCAGCGCCGGCGCGGCCGGCATCCGCACGTCCGGCGTACCGATCCGGATCGGCGGCGCGAGCAGGGGCACCCCCGCCCCCGCGACGCGGGCGACGACCTCCGCGCCGAAACCCCCCGTGACGTTCGCCTCGTGCACGACCGCCAGCCTGCCCGTCCTGCCGGCGCTCGCGAGCACCGCGCCGGTGTCGAACGGGTTCAGCCACGGCGTCTCCAGCACCTCGGCCTCGATCCCGTCGCCGGCCAGCGCCTCCGCCGCCTCCAGCACGCGCTCCGTCATCGCGCCCCAGGTCACGATCGTGACGTCGGAGCCCGCGCGGCGGGTCCGCGCCCCGCCCATCGGCCGCACCGGGCCGCCCGTCTCGACGGGCTCCTTCCGGCCGAAGTAGAGGGTGCGGTTCTCGATCACCAGCACCGGGTCGTCGCAGTGCACGGCCGTCACCAGCAGGTCGTAGGCGTCCTGCGGCGTGCTCGGCATGCACACCCGCAAGCCCGGCACGTGCAGGAACAGCGCCTCCAGGCACTGCGAGTGCTGCGCGCACGCGCCCGGCGCGTTGCCCTGCTGGGTGCGGATCGTCAGCGGCGCCGTCAACCGGCCGCCCGAGACGTAGCGCACGTTGGCCGCCTGGTTGACGATCTGGTCCAGCGCGACCAGCGAGAAGTCGGCCCACATGATCTCCACGATCGGGCGGCGGCCGAACATCGCCGCGCCCACCGCGCTGCCCAGGATCGCCGACTCGCTGATCGGGGTGTCGAAGGCCCGCTCGCCGTACTGCTTGCGCAGCCCCCGCGTCACCCCGAACACGCCGCCGGGCACGCCCACGTCCTCGCCGTAGACCAGGGTCTCCGGCAGCTCCTCCATCAGGCGGTGCAGGGCCGCGTTCACGGCCTCGCCATAGGTCATCTCACGCATACAGGTGCTCCATCGCTGTGGCGGGGTCGGCCGGGGGCGACTGGCGCGCGGCCTCGGCGGCGGCGTCCATCTCGGCGCGCGCCCGGCGCTCCACCGCGTCGATCTCCCGCTCCGGCACGCCGTCGGCCAGCAGCCCGGCGCGCAGCCTGGCGATCGGCTCCCTGCGCCTGATCCGCTCCAGCTCGCCCGGCTGCCGGTAGGTCTCGGCGTCGCCGATGTAGTGGCCGACCAGCCGCTCGGTCATGCACTCCAGCAGCGTCGGGCCGCCGCCCTCGCGGGCCACCTCCAGCGCGTCGCGCACGTGGAAGCGCACCGCCTCGGCGTCGTTGCCGTCGATCCGGTGTCCCGGCATGCCGTACGCGGCGGCGCGGTCGGCCAGGCGCGGGCTGCGCACCATGTCGGCGATCGGCGTCAGCTCGGAGTACCGGTTGTTCTCGCACACGAACACGACCGGCAGGCTGAACGCGGCGGCGAAGTTCATCGCCTCGTGCACCGCGCCCTGGTTCATCGCGCCGTCGCCGAACACGCTCACCGCGACCCGGCCAGAGCCGTCGTACCGGCCCGCCAGCGCCGCGCCGCACGCGATGGGCGCGCCCGCGCCGACGATGGAGTTCTCGCCGTGGAATCCGTACTCGGCGGCGGTGAAGTACGCCGACCCGCCGCGCCCGCCGTTGACCCCGCTCGCCCGGCCCATCAGCTCGGCGAACAGCGGCTCGGCCGGAACGCCCCTGGCCAGCGCCCACCCGTGCCCCCGGTAGGTCGCGAACAGCGCGTCCTGCGGCTCCAGCACCTCGCACGCCCCTACCGGGATCGCCTCCTGCCCGACGCACAGGTGGACGGAGCCGACGATCGGCCCCTCGGCCCGCAGGTCGCGCACCTTCTCCTCGAACGCGCGGATCCGCCACATGGCCAGCAGGTCCGCCAGCCTTCTCTCACTCATGCCGACTCCTCCAGTACCGCTTCCTCTCGCCCCGCTCCGGGCCCGGCCCGCCAGGCCGCCAGCGCCGCGGCGCAGACGGCCTCGGCGTCGCCGACGTAGGACTCGGGCGGGATGGGCAGCGCGCCCAGGCTCTCCAGGTCGCCCGGCCCCGCCACCTCCAGCAGCGCGTCGGCCAGCGCCCGGCCGTGCTCGCGCGCCTCGTGCGCCGCCTTGTAGACCAGGTCGTGGGCCCGCTCCCGGCCCAGCGCCGGGGCCAGCCGCATCATGTACGCCTCCGCCATGATCAGGCCGCCCTCCGCGTCCAGGTTGGCGCGCATGGCCTCCGGGTAGACCCGCAGGCCGGCCGCGACGTCGGCGGCCGTGGCCAGCGCGCCCGCGGCCAGCTCGGCCAGCAGCGGCACGGCGTACCACTCCACCTGCCACTCGCCGGCCGCCCGCTCGTGCCCGGCCTCCATCGCGCGGAACAGGGCGGAGCTGAGCGCGCCCGCCGTGCCCGACATGCCGATCACGGCCTCGCAGCCGATCGGGTTGGCCTTCTGCGGCATCGTCGAGGAGGCGCCGCGGTGGTGGCCGCCCGCCTCGCGCACCTCGCCCACCTCGGTCCTGGACAGGTCCACGACCTCGCGGGCGAAGCGGGCCGCGGTCGCCGCCAGCGACGCGCACGTCACGCCGAACTCCGCCACGCCGTCCCTGGCCACGTGCCACGGCACCTCGGTCGTGCGCAGGCCCAGCTCCCGCGCCAGCGCCGCCCGTACGGCCGAGGAACGCTCGCCCATGGCGGCCGAGGTGCCGCCCGCGCCGAACAGCGACACCACCCGCACCTGCCGCGCCGTGGCGCCGACCCGCTCGCGCTGCCGCGTCACCTCCGCCAGCAGCACCGCCAGCTTCGCGCCGAACGTCGTCGGCACCGCCTGCTGCGCGTGCGTACGGGCGGCCACGACCGTGCCCGCGTGCCCGGCCACCAGCCCCGCCACCGCGTCGCCGAAGGCGCCGAGCAGCTCGGACAGCCGGTCGAGCGCCTCGCCGAGCTGCAGGGCCAGGCCGGTGTCCATGATGTCCTGCGTGGTCGCGCCGTAGTGCACGCGGCCGTTCGGGCCCTCAGGGAGGGCCGCCGAGATCATCCGTACCAGGGGGAGGATCGGGTAGCCCACGTTCGCCGCCTCCGCCCACAGGCGCGGCAGGTCGATGTTGGCGGGCACGCACGCCGCGGCGATGGCCTCGGCGTCGCCCGGCTCGATCACGCCCGCCTCCGCCTGCGCCCAGGCCAGCGCCTCCTCGGTACGCAGCCACGCCAGCACCGTGCGCTCGGCGGAGAAGATCTCGGCCATCACGCCGTCGCCGAACAGCTCGGGCAGCAGCTTGAACGTCTGCCTGTTCAAGGTCAGTTCATCTCCAGTCCGCCGTCGACGTTCAGCGCCTGGCCCGTCACGAACGACGCCAGGTCGCTGGCCAGGAACAACACCGCCGAGGCGACCTCCTCGGGCCGCCCGGGGCGCTTGAGCGGCGAGCGCTCGCTGACCTCCTTGAGGTAGCCGGCGCCCGCGTCGGGGCCGAAGCGGCGGTCGCGGTCGCTGATGATGTCGTCCCACATGGCGGTGAGGAAGACGCCGGGGCAGACCGCGTTCACCCGTACGGGCGCCAGCGCCTCGGCCGCCGACTTCGTCAGCGACAGCAGCGCCGTCTTGGCGGCCGAGTAGTGGGCGGCGTTGGGCCGGCCGGAGCGGGCGGCCACCGAGGCCAGCGTCACGATCGAGCCGCCGCCCTGCCCGGCCATGCGCCGCCCGGCGGCCTGGGTGAGCCAGAACGTGGCGTTGAGGTTGACGTCCACGATCCGCAGCCACTCCTCGGGCTCGATGTCGAGCAGGGGAGTGGTGCGCATGATCCCGGCGCAGTTCACCAGCACGTCGATCCGGTCCAGCCCGTCCACCAGGGCCCGCGCCTGGGCCCGGTCGGTGAGGTCGGCCGCCCGCTTCGCCACGCCCAGCCCGGCCGCCGCCTCGTCGAGCCGCGGGCCCTCCAGGTCGGAGAGCACGACATCCGCTCCGGCGTCGGCCAGCGCGCGGGCGCAGGCGAGGCCGAGACCTCCCGCGCCGCCCGTGACGAGCGCGGTCCGGCCCGTCAGGTCGATCGTGACCGCCATCCTCGATGGCCTCCCTCATGCTCTGGTCAAACGATTGACCTGACCATAGCAAGCGCCTCACAAACCGAACAAGAGGGAGGTCAATCGTTTTTATTCGGAAATTTCCCCACCTTTAACGGGGGTCCAGCCCAGCTCGGCGTGGAAGGCCGCGCGGGCGCGCTCGAACGCCGCCCGGCCGAGGACGGCGCCCTTGTGCGGCCCCTCGGTGATCGGCTCGTCGTGCAACCGCGCCGGCAGCGCCTCGTCGAGCCGCCCGCCGGTCTCGCGCAGCGCGTACGCGCGCAGCCCGTCCAGGCGCTCCTGCCCCGCCGCCAGCAGGTCCTCCAGGGTGAACTCCGTGCCCAGGACGGCCGTGACCAGGGCGGTCAGGTGGTCGATGGTCAGCGGGCGGGTCGGGGTCGAGGCGAAGACGCACAGGTTCAGCGCGTCCAGGCCGCTCCACAGCCGCAGCAGCCGCGCGCTGCGCCGCCCCCGCTCCTCGTCCAGCTCGTGCGCGGGAGCGGGGAGCGCGCCGACGCGGGCGGCCTCGGGGAAGCTGTAGGCCAGCCCGGCGACCGGGTCGAAGTCGAGGTCGTGCTCCAGGGCGTCGTACCGCGGGCCGCCGGGGGCCAGCGCGTAGCCGAGGCCGAGGCCGGGCTGCGGGCGCGGGTCGAAGCAGGGCACCTCAGCGCCCTTCACCGTCATCGCGTACGCCCGCGCGCCCCGCCCGATCCGCCGCGCCGCCCTGGCCGAGCCCTCCGCCAGCAGGTCGCCCAGCGCGCCCGACCGGGTGGCCACGTCCTCGATCAGGCCGGGCAGCGCCGCCGCGTCGCCGAACGCCGGCCCGCCCGGCAGCAGGCCGCGTCCGGCGCACTCCATGGCGAACGCGATCGTGCCGCCCAGCGAGACCACGTCGAGGCCGAGGTCGTTGCAGCGGGCGTTGGCGGCCAGGATCGTCTCGAGGTCGTCGATGCCGAGATTCCACCCCAGCGACAGGAACGCCTCCTGCCCGAGCCCGCCGGACCGCCCCCCGTACACCTTGAGGCAGTCGTTCGGGCAGCCGGGGCAGGAGCCCGCCGTCGAGACCGCGCGGCCGTCGTAGTCGCCCGCCGAGGGCACCCGCAGGCCGGGCGGGCCCGGTACGGAGAAGTTGCGGGCCGAGGCGTACCCCGGGTCGAGCGGGGCGCCGGCCCAGCCCGCGAACCCCGGCAGGCCCGCCTGGAGCGCGGCCAGCGGGTTCGTGGCCAGCGAGTCGCGGTAGTAGGCGGTCAGGGCGGCGATCGCCGCCGGGTCGGCGGCCTCGGCGGGCGCGTCGCCGGCGCAGACGACGGCCTTGAGGTTCTTGGCGCCGAAGACCGCGCCGAGCCCGTACCTGGCGGCGGGGAAGGCGAGGTCGGTCACCACGCTCGCGTAGCGCACCAGGTTCTCCCCGGCGGGCCCGATCGCCGCGACCCGCGCGCCCGCGCCGTGCCGGTCGCGCAGCGCGTCGGTGGTGGCGGCCGTGCCCAGCCCGCGCAGCTCGCCCGCGTCGTGCAGGCTCACCTCCCCGCCGGCCACCAGCAGGTACGACAGCCGCGGCGCCCGCCCCGTCACGGCCAGCGCCCTGGCCCCGGCCCCGCGCATCCCCGCGGCGAACGGCCCCAGCGCGTGCGCCTCCCCGGCCACCCCCGTCAGCGGCGACTTGGCCAGGAACACCGCCTTGGCCAGCCCGGGGGCCGCCGTCCCGCCCAGCATCCCGGCCGCCACGTACAGCAGCGCGTCCGGATCGTACGGATCCAGCCCCGCCGCCGTCCGCTCCAGCATCAACCGCAGCCCCAGGATGGACCCGCCGTAGTGCCCTCGCTCGGAAGCGCGATCTTCCTTCTCCACGTTTGCGCTGGTCAGATCCACGATGAACGGCATGACAGAGCCTCCTAGAGCCGGAAAGGGGACCAAGAGCGGCACCACATCACACATCACCCGGCACACGCAACCTGCTCATGTGCGTCCTTGGTCATGCGTCAGCGAGGAGGATGCGGCCGGGGCGACGCCCCGCGCGGCCGTTCCGGCTCGGGAAATGGCGGTGCGCTACCTGAACCCCGCATGGCGGATCCGGCCCGGGTGGCATTCCCTGGGCCCGCACGTCTCGGCGCGACGGCGGGTGTGGACCGGGCCGGACCCTCGCAACGCGAGGAGCTCGTAAAACGCCGGACATCCTCGGAAATTTCGCCCGAGCACCGCATATGTCCGTGATATTTCCGGACGATAGATCTGACTTTTAATTCTTGTCAACATAAGTCGGTCGATTTTCGAAGTAAGGTAGATCCATGCCAACCTATGGCCAGCACGCGGCGGGGGCGGGGGCACTGTTGGCGATCCTCCGGGACGGGCGGGCCAGGACGCGGGGCGAGCTGGCCCGGCTCACCGGCCTGTCCAGATCCACCGTCTCGCAGCGGCTGGACGGGCTGATCGGCTCCCGCTGGGTCGTCGAGGGCGAAGGCTCGATCTCCTCCGGTGGCCGGCCGGCGGCGGTGTTCGCCTTCAACGGCGGCGCGCACGTCGTGCTCGCCGCCGACGTCGGCGCCACCCGGGCCCGCCTGGCCGTCCTCGACCTCGGCATGAACGTGCTGGCCGAGCGGGTCGCGGGCCTGCCCGTCGAGCTCGGCCCCGAGCCGGTGCTGGGCGGCGTCGCCGACACGTTCCGCGAGCTGCTGGCCGCGGCCGGGCGCGGCCCCGACCAGGTGTGCGGCGTCGGGGTGGGCCTGCCCGGCCCGGTCGAGCACCGCACGGGACGGCCGGTGAACCCGCCGATCATGCCCGGCTGGAACGGGTTCGCTGTGCCCGAGTGGCTGGGGGAGCGGCTTGGCGCGCCCGTCCTGGTCGACAACGACGTCAACGTCATGGCGCTGGGCGAGCACTGGGCCGCCCGCCCCGCCGTGGACCACCTGATCTACATCAAGATCGGCACAGGCATCGGCTGCGGCATCATCTCCGGCGGCAGGCTGCACCGGGGCGCGCGGGGCGCCGCCGGGGACGTCGGCCACATCCGGGTGCCCGCGTCGGACGCGCCGTGCCGGTGCGGCAACACCGGCTGCCTGGAGGCGATCGCGGGCGGCGCCTCCATGGCCGCCGCGCTGCGCGGCGCCGGGGTCGAGGCACGCGGCAGCAGGGACGTGGTCGCGCTCATGCGCGCCGGCGACCCGCGCGCCACCCGCCTCGTCAGGCAGGCGGGGCGCGAGGTGGGCACGGTCATGGCCGCCATCGTGAACTTCTTCAACCCGTCCGTCATCCTGATCGGCGGCGACGTCGCCGCGGCCGGCGAGCAGGTGCTGGCGGGCGTCCGGGAGACGATCTACAGCCGGTCGTTGCCGCTGGCCACGCAGCACCTCGGCATCAGGGCGGGCGAGCTGGGCGACCGGGCGGGGGTCGTCGGCGCCGCCGTCATGGTCGTCGAGCACGTGCTCGCGCCCGGCAGCATCGACCGCCCGGCCGCGAGATGAGCGCCATTGACCCTTTCACGACGGCGGCGTAACAATGGTGATCGTCCGGGAACCGGGGCGGTGGCATGCCCGCGGGAAACGGGCACGGATCCGCTGCGACGTGGTCGGCGCACGCGTCCCTCAAGGAAGGGAACCCCCGCGTGAGCCCTCACCATGCCCTGCCTGACGACGCCTTACCCGACCACGTGAACGAGCAGCGGGAGCGCGCCGAGACGCTCCGCCACCGGCTGGGGCTGAGCCGCCGCCACCTGTTCGCCGCCACCACCGGCCTGGCCGCCGCCGCCGCGATCCCCCTCGCCGGACCCGCCGAGGCCGCCACCCGCCGGGTGCTCGTCCCGCCGGGCAAGCGCGGCATCATCCTCTACACCGTCCGCGACGCGATCACCCGCGACCCGGCCGCCACCACCTCGCCGTCCGGCTTCCGCCGCGTCCTGGAGGCGCTGTCGGCCATCGGGTACCGGCAGGTCGAGTTCGCCGGCTACCGGCAGCACGCGAACGCCGAGGGCGGCGCGAACCTCGACAGCGTCGAAGGCGCCCGGCTGCTGCGCGGCTGGCTGGACGCCTACGGGCTGCGCGCCCAGGGCAACCACGGGTTCATCCCCGGCTCCTGGCCGCTGACGACCGCCGACCTCGACCGGTTCAAGCTGGCACTGGAGATCGCGAACATCCTCGGCCTGGAGCACATGGGCACCGGCTCCGACCCGACCGGCAGCGCGTACAAGGCGGACTGGGACGTGGCGGCCGACAAGTGGAACGCGCTCGGCGCGATCGCCCGCGACGCCGGCATCAAGCTCTACACGCACAACCACGACGCCGCCTACGCGTTCCTGCTCGACAGCGGCCCGCCCGACGAGCAGGGCCGGCCGACGCGCTCGTCGGGCATCCGCAAGCTCGAGTACTTCTTCGGGATCAGCGACCCCGGGCTCGTGCACTTCGAGATGGACATCTACTGGGCGCACGTCGCGCAGTACAAGCACCGCACCTACACCGCGCCCGACGGCTCGACGCGGACCGACGTCTTCGACCCGCTGCGCACCGTCAGGGCCCAGGAGAAGCGCTTCCCGCTCTTCCACGCCAAGGACGGCGCGTCGAACCCGGCCGTCCCCAACGGCTACGACATGGTGCCGTTCGGCACCGGCGACATCGACTACCGCCGCTTCTTCTCCCGCCTGCGCCACCCCGGCTACCACAACCCGATGTACGAGCAGGACAACGCCCCCGGCGCCGACCCCGCGCAGTCACTCCGGCTCGCCGAGGTCAGCTACCGCAACCTGGCCGCCCTGCGCGGCTGAAGCGCACCCCGGCACGGAACCGGACCGCCACGAAGCACCCCGCCGTTGGCCCGGCAGGCGTGGCGGCCCGGCCTCTGACACTCCTCGTCCTAGGAGCGGCATCACCATGCAGCGTACCCTCGCGGTGCTCGGCGGCCTCGTGCTGGCCGGCGCCTGCCTGTCCTTACCCGCCCGGGCACACGACCCGGCCACCACGTGGTCCAGCTACGAGAAGATCACCCTGACCAAGAACGTCGGCGAGCCGATCGACCTGGCCGTCCTGCCCGACCGGCGGGTGCTGCACACCGCCCGCAACGGCGACATCCGGCTGACCGACCCCGCCACCGGCGTCACCAGGATCGTCAACACCGTCCCGGTCTACGCCAACTCCGAGGACGGGCTGCAGACGATCGCCCTCGACCCGGACTTCGACCAGAACAAGTGGATCTACGTCTACTACGCGCCCAGGACCATGACGGCGCCCTACCCCGCGACCACCCCCGCCGGCTCCGCGCCGAACACGCTGCTCGCGGGGGCCGACGAGACGTACTGGAACCAGTGGAAGGGCTACAACCAGCTCTCCCGCTTCAAGTGGACAGGCAGCGCGCTGGACCTGTCCACCGAGCAGGTCATCATCAAGGTCGAGGCGCAGCGCGGCCAGTGCTGCCACGTCGCCGGCGACGTCGACTGGGACGCCGACGGCAACCTCTACCTCGCCACCGGCGACAACACCCCCGCCGGCACGCCCGGCGCCAACGGCATGGCGCCCAACAACGACGCCCCCGGCATGAACCCCGGCCTCGACTCGCGCCGCGGCGCGGGCAACAGCAACGACCTGCGCGGCAAGATCCTTCGGATCAAGGTGGCCGCGGACGGCACGTACACGGTCCCCGAGGGCAACCTGTTCGCGCCCGGCACCGCCGGCACCAGGCCGGAGATCTTCGTGACCGGCGTGCGCAACCCGTTCAGGATGGACGTGGACGCCGAGACCGGCACCCTGTCCTGGGCCGACTACGGCCCCGACGCCGGCACGGGCGACCCCGCCAGGGGCCCGATGGGCTACGTCGAGTGGAACATCACCCCGCTCACGAAGCCGATGAACAGCGGCTGGCCGTACTGCACGGGCGACAACTTCAACTACAACGACTGGGACTTCGCGACCGCCACCCCGGGCCCGTGGTTCGACTGCGCGGCCGGCCCCCGCAACACCTCGCGCTGGAACACCGGCCTGGACCAGCTCCCGCCCGCCGTCCCCGCCGACCTGTACTACGGCGACAACAACACCCACCAGCCGGCCGCGTGGGCCGGGCTCACCGACTTCGACCCGCAGGGCGGCCAGGGCCCGATGGGCGGCCCCGTCTACCACTACGACCCGGACAACCCCGCGCCGGGCAAGCTGCCCGAGCACTGGGACGGCAAGGCGTTCTTCGCCGAGTTCTCCCAGGACTACCTGGCGGCCTTCACCTTCACCGGCGCGGACGGCCCGGTCACCGCGATCGAGCACTTCCTGCCCAACAGCGCGCTGCGCACGGCCGCGCAGCCCATCACCGACAGCCCGATGGACATCGAGTTCGGCCCCGACGGCTCCCTGTACGTGCTGGAGTACGGCGACGGCTTCTTCCGCGCCAACCCGGACGCCGGCCTCTACCGCATCGACTACACCCCGGCCAACAAGACCCCGCAGGCCAGGATCGCGGCGGACAGGACCTCCAGCAGCGCCGCGCCGCTCACCGTCACCTTCGACGCCACCGCCTCCACCGACACCGAGCCGGGCGCGCTGACCTACGACTGGGACTTCGACGGCGACGGCGACTTCGACGCCACCGGCGTCACCGCCACCCACACCTACACCGAGCTGGGCCAGTACGCGGCCCGGCTGCGCGTCACCGACTCCGGCGGCAGGGCCGGGCTCACCTCCGTCGAGATCACCGTGGGCAACACCGCGCCCGTGGTGACGGTCAAGACGCCGCCGAACGGCGGGTTCTTCGACTGGGGGAACGCGCTGCCGTACCAGATCGGGGTGTCCGACGCCGAGGACGGCGACAACCCGGTGTGCTCGCGGGTGCAGTGGACGTTCGGCCTGGGGCACGACACGCACGCGCATCCGGAGACGCTCGGCACGGGCTGCGCCGGAGCCTGGCCCACCCCCGCCAGCGCGCCGGAGCACGGCGAGACCGAGAACATCTACGGCGTGGTCGTCGTCAGCTACCGTGACAACGGCGCCGGCTCCATCCCCGGCGCGCTCGGCGAGGCCGCGCTCACCCTCAACCCCAAGCTGGCGCAGGCCGAGCACGCCGACGAGAGCAGCGGCGTCACCGAGACCCCCGACGACACCGCGTCGGCCAAGGCCAAGGTCACCTCGTTCGACGCCGGCGACTGGATCGCCTACGACCCGGTGCACTTCGCCGGCATCACCGGCGTCCAGACCAGGGCGTCCGGCGCGGGCACGCTGTCGCTGCGGTGGAAGTCGCCGACGGCCGAGCCGTTCGCCACCGTGACCGTTCCCGCGGGCGACGGCTGGCAGACGGTCACCACGCCCCTCGCCGACCTGCCGGAGGGCACCGGCCGCCTGTACGTCACCTCCTCCGGCGGCGTGGACCTGGACGCGTTCACCTTCCAGGGCGGCGGCGTCGCCGACACCGCCCCGCCGGCCGTCACCGCCACCCTCACCCCGGCCCGGCCGGACGGCACGAACGGCTGGTACACCGGCAACGTCACGCTCGCCGTCACCGCCACCGACAACGGCACCGTCGCCTCGCGCCAGTACTCCCTCGACGGCACCACCTGGTCGAACGCCAACAATCCGGTCACGCTCAGTGCCGAGGGCGCCAAGGAGGTCCGCTACCGCGCCACCGACAACGGCGGCAACGTCTCCCCGGCCGGCACCCTCACCGTGAAGATCGACAAGTCGAACCCGACGCTGACGGTCACCGGCGTGGAGGCCGGCCCCTACGGCGACTCGGCCACCGTCACCCCCGTCCTGACCGGCGCCGACGCGGTGTCCGGCGTGGCCGGGGTGACGGCGGAGCTCGACGGCGAGGCGGTCGCGTCCGGCAAGCCGGTGCCGCTGTGGGCGCTGCCGCTCGGCGAGCACCGGCTCACGGGCACCGTCACCGACCAGGCGGGCAGGACCGCGACCGCCTCCGTGACGTTCCAGACGACCACCTCGTACGCCGACGTGGGGGCGCTCGTCTCCCGCTTCAGGCAGACGGGGGCGATCACCTGGAAGGCCGCCGAGGACCTGCGGGAACAGCTCGCGCAGGCGGAACGGCACGACAAGAAGGGCAAGCGGGCGCTGGCCGTGGCGGCGCTCGAACGGTTCGTGCGGGTCGCGGAGAAGCGCGGCAACGTGTGGGACGCGGCGGTCAGATCGGCTCTGGTCCGCGACGCCCGGGCGCTCATCGAACGCCTCCGCTCCGCCTGACCCCTCACCCTGGCGGTCTCCCCACGACGGCGAGACCGCCAGGTCCTCCGGCCTTCCTCTCCGACGGCGTGCGGAGGGAAGGCGGATCGCTCAATAAAGGGATATTTCGCGATCTTCCGGGCAGGTGGTCCGGCGATGTCCACCCTCGACCTCGTCCTGGCCCTCGGCGGTGCCGCCGCGCTGCTCGCCGCGATCCTCCCCGAGTTCCTGAACGGCCGCGCCCTGTCCCTGCCGCTGGTCTACCTGCTGGCGGGCGTGCTCCTGTTCACCCTGCCCATCGGCTTACCCGACCCCGACCCGATCGCCCACCGCGCGGCACTGGAGCACATCACCGAGCTGTGCGTCGTCATCTCGCTCATGGGCGCGGGCCTGGCGATCAACCGCCGCACCGGGCCGCGTGGCTGGTCCACCACCTGGCGGCTGCTCGCCCTGGCGATGCCGCTCACCGTCGCCGGCGTGGCCGCCGCGGCCATGGCGCTGCCGGGCTGGCCGCTCGCCGCCGCGCTGCTGCTCGGGGCCGTGCTCGCGCCCACCGACCCGGTCCTCGCCTCGGACGTGCACGTCGGCGAGCCCGTGGACGCCCAGAACGCCGACGACGAGGTCCGCTTCGCCCTGACCTCCGAGGCCGGCCTCAACGACGGGCTGGCCTTCCCGATCGTGTACGCCGCCATCGCCGTGGCCGCCGGCTCCGCGGGATGGGGGGAGTGGGCGCTGGTGGACGTGCTCTACCGCACCGCGGCCGGCGCCGTCCTGGGGCTCCTGATCGGCCGCCTGCTCGGCCGGCTGTTCTTCCGCGCCGGCTCCGACGGGCTGCGCCTGTCGGAGCGCCGTGACGGGTTCGTCGCGCTGGCCTGCACGTTCCTCGCGTACGGGGTGACGGAGCTGGCCCACGGGTACGGATTCGTCGCGGTGTTCGTCACCGCCCTCGCCATCAGGAGCGCCGAGCACGGCCACGGCTACAACAACGTGCTGCACGGCTTCGTGGAGCAGATCGAGCGGCTGCTCACGGCCTGGCTGCTGCTCCTGCTCGGCGGCTTCGTCGCCACCGGCGGCCTGGCGGCCCTCACCTGGCGCGGCGCCGCCGTCGGCCTCCTGCTCCTGCTCGTCATCCGTCCGCTGGCCGGCTGGCTGGTCCAGTGGCGCGGCGGGGCGGGGCCGAGGGAACGGCTGGCGATCTCGTTCTTCGGCATCCGGGGGATCGGGTCGCTGTTCTACCTGGCGTACGCGCTGGGGGAGACCGGCTTCGGCGTAGCGGCGGAGGAGCTGTGGGCGGTCACCGGGTTCACGGTCCTGGCCTCGGTCGTCCTGCACGGCGTCACGGCGACCCCGGTCATGGCGCGGGTGGACGCGATCCGCGACCGGACACCCGCCCGCTGACGAACAGCCCGGCCACCGCCGCGAGCAGCGGGACCGCCACGGTCTGCAGCCCGATCAGCGCCCACGGCGTGTCGAACGGCACCCGCGGCGGCGGATCCCAGTCGATCGACGTCGTGAACGGCCAGGCCAGAAGCAGGCCGACGACGCAACCGGCCACCGCGCCCGGCACCGCGCCACAAGCCGCCGCCAGGGCCGCCCGGCAGGCGGTGAGCAGCCGCGGGGAGCCGATCCGGCGCAGGACTTGCGGGCGGCTCGACCGGGCCGTGGCCACCCACGCGCCGATGAGGGCGATGAGAGCGATGAACCCGGCGAGGTACCGCCAGCCGCCAGAAGCCTGGTACCCCTGTTCCAGGTGCACCTCGGCGCGCTCGCCGAGCCTGCCGGCGAGCCGGTCCCGGTCGGCCTCGGAGGCTCTGTGCAGAGCGGGATCGACGATCAGTGCTTCGACGTCGAGCTGGAGACCCAGGCCGCGCACGAGTTCCATGGGCACGAAGACTCGCTCCAGGCCGTCGGGGACGGGCTCGACGGTGATCGCCGGGATGTTCTTGATCGTGCCGGCATCGGGGCTGGTGAGGTGGTAGTCGATCCGCACGCTGTGATCCTGCTCCGCCTCCACCGCGACCACGACGGCCGTGCCCGCGTCGTAGGACATCGCCGGATTCCCGGTGAGGTAGCGGAGCAGCGCCTGATCGCCGATGTAGGTGGCGCCCTCGCCCAGTACGTCGAAATACCCCGTCGAGCCCACGAGGTGGCCGCGCACGATCGGCACGCCGGGTAACTCCCCCCGGACGGCGGCCTCGGCTTCCGCCGCATGTTCTGGTGAGAACCTGACGACGAGCGCCCCCGGCTGGGCCTCGGGCGCATAGTTCGCCCTGCTCTGGGCGAACCCGGCGTGCGCGATGATCGCCAGCATGATGGTGATGGCCGTGGCGACCATGGTCGTCGCCACCGCGGGGGCCGTGCGTCTGCGATCGTCCGCCAGATGCCGGGCCGCGGGCCGGAACGGCCGCGGCAGCCGCGCGGCGCCCCGCGCGAGCAGTTCGAGCAGCCAAGGGACGGCGGGCCCGAGCCCGAGGAGGAACACCGCCGCGCTGAAGATGGCCGCCAGGCTGGTCATCGCCGACCCGAAGTCGTCGTAGTGCCCGTCTTCGCGCGTGCTCCACGCCGCGATCACCATCCCCACGAGACCCATCCCCGCTAGGGACGATCCCCTGAACAGGTAGCCGCCACGCACGCCGCCGTATCGCCCGCGAGGCGCCGCCATCGCCGCCAGGATCGTGGCACAACACGCCAGCATCACCGGCACACCCAGCGCCGCCACGAAGAACAGCAGGGAGTAGATCTCCAGCATGCACAGAGACTACGCCCGCCACAGGCGAAGAGATCAAGGGCGAGATTTCCCCTGGCGGAAGGTGCGCGTTACCGCCCGGGGCACCACCCCGCCACGTACGGCGATCAAGGTGCTGGTCATGTCCCACCCCACCCTCGACCGCCGCGCGCTGCTCACGGCGGCCATCGCCGCCCCGGCCGCCGGCGCCCTCACCGGCACGGCCGCGTCCCCGGCCCACGCCTCGTCCCACGCCTCGTCCCACGGCGGCAGGTTCGACCGCGAGAGCCCCCGCTTCACGATCGGCGTGCTGCCCGACACGCAGTACCTCTTCGACGAGGACCGCTCCGACCCCGCCCCCGTGCGCCAGACGTTCCGCTTCCTCACCGGCGACGAACGCGAGAGCAGGAACATCGCGTTCATGACCCACTTGGGGGACGTCACCGAGCACGGCACGGAGGAGGAGATCGCGCTGGCCTCCGACACGTTCAGATCCCTGGACGGGCGGCTCTCCTACAGCGTCCTGGCCGGCAACCACGACGTGACCGGCGCCGACGACCAGCGCGGCGACAGCGCCTACCTGAAGGCGTTCGGCCCGTCCCGCTTCGCCCGCATGTCCACCTTCCGCGGCGCGTCGCCCGACGGCTACAACAGCTACCACGTGCTCGACGCGGGCGGCCGGCAGTGGCTGGTGCTGGCGCTCGACTGGCGCGTCTCCGACAAGGGCCTGCGCTGGGCGCAGGACGTCATCGACGCCAACAGGACGCTGCCCGCCATCCTCACCACCCACGACCTGGCCTGGGCGGACGAGGCCGGCGTGGCCGCCCTGTCGCAGCACGGGCAGCGGCTCTGGGACGCCTTCATCAGGCGCAACGACCAGATCTTCCTCACGCTTAACGGCCACTACTGGCCCTCCGGGCGTACCGTGCTCAAGAACGACGCCGGCCACGACGTGCACGTGCACCTCGCCAACTACCAGGACCGCTACTACGGCGGCGCCGGCATGGTCCGGCTCTACGCGTTCGACCTCGTCCGCAACGTCATCGACGTGGAGACGCTGTCGCCGTGGCTGCTGGACCGCGACCCCGAGGACCGCACCCCGCTGGAGGCCGAGCACCTGGAGCTGACCGGCCCGGTGGACCGCTTCAGCATCGAGCTGGACTTCGACGAGCGCTTCGCCGGGTTCGCGCCGCGCACCCCGCCGCCCGCCCGCCCCGCCAGGGCCGTGATGCCGCGCGGCACGGTGGCGTACTGGAGGTTCGACGCCGAGGGCCTGCCGGCGGCCGGTACGGACGGCGCGGTCGTCCCCGCCGGCACGGTCGCCCGCGACCTGACCGGGCGCGGCAACGACCTGACCATGGAGCTGCTGCACGCCAGCGCTCCCGAGACGCTGAAGTGGTCGGCCGAGCACCATGAGGGCCAGCCCGCCCACGCCAGCCTCCGCTTCGACGGCGGCAAGTCCCCCGACCGGGGCGCGGTCCTCAGGTCGGGCGCCGGCGCGCCGATCAACAGCATGACGTTCGAGTCCGGCTACACGATCGAGGCGTTCATCAAGCTGCCGGAGCCGTTCGAGGGCGACCACGCCTGGATGGGCATCCTGAGCTGGGAGGGCCGCAGCGGCGACGCGGGCAAGACCAGCGGCTGGTCACCCGACGAGCCGACGTGCAGTCTCAACCTGTCACCCGAGCGGTTCCTGCAGTACGTCGTCTACCCCACCGACCGCGACGCCGACCCCACCTCGTGGAGCCACGCCCTGCCGGTGGGCCGCTGGATGCACGTGGCCGTGGTCAACGACGCGCGGCGGACGATCGTGTACGTGGACGGCTCCACGATCTCCCGGAACCCGAGCCGGCCGTCGAAGGGCATCTCCACGCTCGGCAGGCCGTTCGCGATCGGCGGCACGCAGTTCGCGCTGAAGTACGGGCAGGGCTTCTACGGCTGGATCGGCGACGTGCGCATCGTCGCCAGGGCGCTGCGCCCGAAGGAGTTCCTCACCCCGTACGTATGATCGGCACACCGGGTAGGTTGACCTCCCATGGAGGGACGCCAGAAGCACACCCGGCCACGACGGCTCGCCTGGGGCGCGGCCGTGCTCACCTGCGCGGCGGCGTGCGGAGCGGCCCCGGCGAGCCGGCCGTCCGGCCCGCCGTCCGAGCCCGCGCCGTCCACGCCCGCGGTCACGACGGCGCCTCCCGAGCAGGAGTTCCCGGCTCCCGACGAGAAGATCCCCGGTAGCGCCGCGAAGCTGGCCACGGCCCTGGAGGAGACCACCGAGGCGCTCAGCGCGTCCATCGACGCCTGGACGGAGGGCGGCTCGCCTGCGCCGGGCCACCCGCCCGAGGACGTCGAGCTGCTGGCCCTGCACCAGCAGCGCATCTACCGCTACGCCGCCCGCCACCCCGGGCTGGCCGCCAAGGCCTTCGCCCGCCTGCCCGACGGCCTGGCCGCCCAGGCCAGGGACAACACGGCCGCCATCCGCGGGCTGCTCGCCCTGGCCCACCCCATCAAGCCGGACGCCGTCTTCAAGACGCAGCAGCCCCGGCCCGCCGGCGAGCTGCTCGGCTACTTCAAGAAGGCGGAGCGCAGGTTCGGGGTGGAGTGGGAGGTGCTGGCGGCGGTGATGTTCGCGGAGACGAAGTTCGGCCGGGTACGCGCCGACAGCCACGTCGGTGCCCAGGGGCCCATGCAGTTCATGCCCGCCACCTGGAAGGCGTACGGGATGGGCGGCGACGTGCGCGACCCGCGCGACGCGGTCATGGGCGCGGCCAACTACCTCAAGGCCAGCGGCGCGCCCCGCGACTACCGGCGGGCCCTGCACGCCTACAACCCGTCGCAGGCGTACGTGGACGCGATCCTGCTGCACTCGCGCCAGATCAAGCGCGACCCGCGCGCCTACTACGCGTACTACAACTGGCAGGTGTACGTGATCACCACGGCGGGGGAGCGCCGCCTGACCGGCCCGTAGACACGAGCCGGCCGGACGCCGTTCCTCCGCCGATCGGGCGCCATCGGTCCGTCGGCCGGGCGCCGTCCCCGCGCCGGTCGGACGCCGACCTTCCGCCGGTCCGCCGGTCCGCCGGTCCGCCGGTCCGCCGCGGACCGGTCGTGCGGTCGCGGAGGTCAGGTGTGGTCGGCGCAGCAGGGTGTGGGGTTCGGCACCTCGGCGGGGGCGATCCGGCCGCCGGCGGCCGGCATGGTGAGCAGCGTCATGAGGCCGTCCCGCCAGACGGGCCGGACGTGGTCGTTCGTGACGACCGGCACGTCGTCGGGCGGCGGCCCGGGGGAGGCGAGCAGCAGCACCACGTCGATGGCCGAGCCGGCGCGCAGCTCGCCCGCGCTGAGGGTGCCGGTGAGCAGGTCACGGCCGGGGAAGGTGACGACCCGGCCGCTCCGCCTGGCCTCGTGCTCGGCCGCCGCCAGCGCCGCCCCCGCCGCCAGCGGCCCGGTACGCCGCTCGCCCAGCGCCCACGACACGACGACGGGCGGCTCGCCCGGCGCCGCGGGAAGGTCCGCGGCCGTCAGCGTGCCGGGGACGGCCAGCGAGCAGGCGACGTGCGGCTCGTCCCCCGCCTGCCCCGCCGGCACGAAGTGGGTGCACCCGACCGCGTCGCCCGGCAGGCCGAGCGCCCGCGCCACGGTGTGGAGCAGGTGCTCGGCCTCGGGCACCGTCCGGCTGCCCGCGTCGAACCCGAGGACCATCGGCCCGGATGTCGGCCCGGTTGTCGGCCCGGTTGTCGGCGCTGTCATCGGCGCGGCAGGATCCAGATCGGGTTGCTGTAGAACCACAGGTCGTTCCACGGGTCGGCGTCGCCGTACACGTCGATCTGCGGCCCGTTCGGGTCCACGGCGGCGCCCAGCAGCCCGGGCGCGCTGCGCTTGCCGTCGGTGCCGCGCAGCCGCACGTAGACGGGCCGGTCGACGGCGCCGAGCTGGTAGGTGAAGGTGACGGTGCCGCTGTTCTTGTTCACCTCGTACGACTGCACGACCTTCGTGTTCGGCGTGGTGAAGGCGTCCCTGTCGGAGACGGGGCCGGTGACGTCGCCCTGGATGACGTCCACCCGGGCCAGCGTGGGCACGAACTGCGCCCAGTTCGGCCGCCCGGCCAGGGTGACCTCGATGGACAGCTCGACGCGGGCGCCCCGCCGTACCTGGAGGGTGCTGCCGAGCGTCACGCCCCGCTGGCCGGTGCCGGCCGCGCGGGCCCGCACCACCAGCCCGCTGATCAGGCCGCCGTGGTCCACCCAGATGCGCCCGGCGCGCAGGGCGTCCATGACGGCGCCGTAGGAGAAGTCCTCGGCGCCGACGTGCGTCCTGCTGTAGAAGCCGGGCCAGAAGTCGCCGGAGCCGAAGTTGGGCACGCCCTTGTAGACGGGGTCCTCGTAGCGGCCGTTGGCGTTGAAGTCGCTGTTCGGGCCGCGGTCGCTGGTGTCGCCGTGCACCCAGTGCGCGTCGGAGTTGGCGGTGATCCACCACGGCTTGCCCTCGGCCAGCAGGCTGTCCCACAGGCCGCCGACGGTGGAGGTCATCCAGTCGAACCCGCCGAAGGTCTTGTAGCTCTCGGCCGGGTAGCCGGGGAAGGAGTCGGCGCCGGGGCTGCCGTCGTAGTAGCCGCGCCCGCCGCCGGGCCCGTACGGCTTGGCGATGCCGGCGGCCTGGTGGCCGGGCGCGCCCTCCATGCCGATCGCGATCGACGGCTGCGCGTCCCGCCAGCCGCGGATCTCGTGCGGCGAGTCGATGCCCTTCCTGGAGGGGTGGTTGGCCAGGAACAGCGCGTCCGGCACGCGCCGCCTCCTGACCGCCTCGGCCAGGAAGTTCAGCCCGGCGATGGCCAGCGCCTCGTTCTGCGGCGTGTTGGAGCTCGCGCCCTTCACCGACCCGTCGAAGGAGCTCTCGAACTCCTTGAGCGTCGAGACCTCGTTCCGGCCGGGGGCGACGAACACGGTGCCGTGCTCGGCGGCCGGGATGTTCCACTCCAGGCCCTGGAAGACCAGCGTGTCCTTGACGGCCTCGCGTGCCGCCACGATGTCCGGGTTGACCTTCTCTACGCCGATCTTGGCGTGCGCGGCGCCGCCGTGGTCGGTGATGACCATCCAGCCCAGCCCGAACGCGTTGGCGTGGCGCACGTGGTCGATGACCCGGTACACGGCGTCGGAGCTGTACTGCGTGTGGATGTGGTGGTCGCCGGCCAGCCACTGGTAGCCGTCCCTCGGCTCGCGGCCCCGCCCCTCGTCCCTGGTGACGGCCGCGGCGGCCTGGCCCTCGCCGCCCAGCACGCCGGCGGCGGTCAGCCCGGCGCCCAGCAGCCCGGCCCGCCGGAACATGCGCCGGCGCGAGAGCTGCCCCGGCGACAGCTCGGCATCGGGAACCGACAGGTCCCGCGCCACGGCGGCCTCGGTTTCTCCGGGCTGCTCGTGCGCGTGGTCGTGCGCGTGGTCGTGCGCGTGGTCGTGATCATGGTGATGGTGCCCGTGGCCCATGGGTGTTTCTCCGTCCCGCCGGAAAGGGTGCGCCGGCTACGGCGGGAGCGTGGCGGAACCGGATGAATCGGACATGAACGGTGGAAGATCGGCGAGTGCCGAATGGATGCCACATGCCACCTCAAGGGGTCGGTGACCTTCTTCGCCTTCACGGGGCGCGCCCCCTCTCCGATGCTCTAGTGTCGTAATGTGACGGTGCGAAGACTGCCAGTGATCGGGAAAGGTCGCGTGTGGGCGGAGTGTTCATCCACGACCGCGCCGGCCGTCACCGCCGCACGCTGATGTCCGGGCCGCCGCTGCCGGGCCGCGCCACCGAGCCGTGGCGGGTGCGCATCCGCGACACCGCCGGAAACATCCGTGGCGCGGGCGTGTCGCTCACCGACGGATACGTGCTCACCTGCGCCCACGTGCTCGACGGCACCGGGGGAGAGGTCGTCGTCGACTTCGTCGCCCTCGGCGATCCCGTGTCGCTGCCCGCGCGGGTCAGGCCCGAGCTGTTCGTCGGCCCCGACGAGGCGGGGTGCGGCGACGTGGCGCTCATCGAGCTCGACCGCCACCAGCCGGGCGGCCTCGACGCGACCCTGCGCAGGACCGCCCTGGGCTGGCCCCGCGAGGTGCGGGTGTTCGGCTTCCCCGGCGACGTGCCGTACGGCGTGCACACCAGGGCCACCCTCGCGGGCCAGAGCGGGCCGCACGGCGAGTGGCTGCAGATGAACGGCCTCGGCCCGCACGAGCCGCGGGTGCGGGCCGGCTTCAGCGGCGCCGGCGTCGTCGACGCCGAGACCGGCGACGTGCTCGGCATCGTGGTCGGCGAGTACACCGGCGAGGCCGTCGCCATGTCGTGGATGATCCCGGTCGAGACCATCGTCAGCCACCTGCCGATGGCCCTGCGCTGGGTGACCGGCGAGTCGTACGCGGACGAGTCGTTCGCCGAGCCGAGCCGGCCCGGCGCGGACCAGGCCGGCATCACCCGGCGCGCCATCGACTGGCTGAACAAGCGCGACACCGGCGACACCCTGCTGGTCGTCCTCGGCCGGGACGCCGAGGCGATCAGGTGGATCACCGCGGTGTCCGGCCGCGAGCAGCGCAGCGGCATCACGCCTGCCCCGGGCGAGCCCGTTCCGGTCCCCGGGAGCATCGACGTCGCCGTCGACGCCTCGCGCAGGAGCCCGGACGACGTCGCGCGGCGCATCCTCGTCCGGGCCGGCATCCGCCTGGACGGCGAGGTCCCTCCGGCCGCGCGGATCAGGGCGGGCGTGCCGCCGATGACCATCGTGATGCACGGCATCGACGAGGCCGAGCGGCCCGGGGAGCTGCTGGAGGGCGTGCTGCGGCCGCTGGCCGAGAACGGCAGCAGGCTGGTGCTCGTGTTCCGCTCGGAGTCCTCGACCCACCTCCGCACGGTGCGGTCCTGGCCCGTGGGCACGCCCGCCTACCGCGTCGAACGGCTCGCCGAGCGGCTCGCCGACCTCCAGGCGCTGGAGCAGCGCGTCCTCGGCCTGCTCGCCAAGGTGGTCGACCGTACCCCGGCCGACTGGCGGCACGGCAGGCTCGCCGGGGAGCTGAAGCGGCTGCGCGCCGGGCTGCCGGACGCGGACGAGGAGCTCCGCCGGTTACTGGAGAGGTGCGAGCGCGCGACGGCGCGCGCGTCGCGCACGTTCGCCTCGCACGAGAAACGGCTGCTGCGGATGAAGGCCGAACGCGACCGCCTGCGCGGCCTCCTCGGAGCGTACCACGCGACGGCCGGCGGCGCCGGGCTCGCCGAGGATCTCGGGCTCGCCCCGCTGTACGAGGCGGCGTACCAGGCGCTGTGGCGGTTCCCGACCGACCTCGCCGCGGCCGGCGGGGCGGTGGAGGCCTACCAGCGGGCGATCTGGCGGGCACTCGGCATGGGGAGCACCGGTGACGGCGACCTGCTGTGAGCGGCCGGGCTGCGACGGAGTGATCGAGGCGACCGGCTTCTGCGGCACCTGCGGGCGCCTCCCGCACCCGGAGGGGCCGCCCGCCCCGCCGTCCGCCGTCCCGCAGGCGCCGTCCGCTCCCGCTCGCGTCTGGGCCCTGCCGGTCTTCGACTTCCCCGACCCGCGCACCAGGATCCTGGCCGACCCGCACTTCCCCGAGCGGGACCGCCGTTGCGCCAGGTGCGAGCACCCGGTGGGACGCGCCCGCCAGGGGCGGCCCGCGCTCGCCTCCGGCTACTGCCCGTCCTGCGGGCACCGGTTCTCGTTCCTGCCCGGCCTCAAGGACGGTGACCTGGTCGCCGGCCGGTACGAGGTGATCGGCTGTTTCGCCCGTGGCGGCTTCGGCTGGGTCTACCTCGCCAGGGACCGCCACCTCGACAGCCTCGTGGTGCTCAAGGGCATGATCGACGAGGCCCAGGCGCCGATGGCCGACGCCGAGCGGCGCGCCCTCATCATGCTGGACCATCCCAACATCGTGCGGATCCGCGACTTCGTCGCCCACCCGGACGCCCACACGAAGCAGTCCCGCGAGTACATCGTGATGTCGTACGTCGACGGCCCGGTGCTCAACGACATCAGGAAGGAGTCCGCCCGGGGAGCCCTGCCGCTGGGCGAGGCGCTGCGGGCCGAGCACGTCGCCGTCTGCGGGGTGCGCATCCTGGCCGCGCTCGGCCACCTGCACGGTCTCGGGCTGCTGTACTGCGACATGAAGCCGGAGAACGTGATCCTCCAGCCTGGGCAGCGCGGCGAGGAGGAGGCGAGCCGGGTCAAGCTCATCGACCTGGGCGCCGTGCACAAGATGGGCGACCGCGACCACCGGGTCATCGGCACGCAGGGTTACCAGGTCGGGCCCGAGGAGCTCAAGGAGCGCGGCGCGACCGTGCAGTCGGACCTGCACACCGTGGCCGTCACCCTGACGCGCCTGCTCGACGTGACCGCCGACAAGATGAACCGCCGGCCCGGGGACGACCGGGTCGAGGTGGGCCTGGAGTCCTTCCGCCGGCTGCTGGCCCGCGCCGGGCACCACGACCCCGACCGCAGGTTCGCCTCGGCCGCCCAGATGTCCGAGCAGCTCGAAGGGGTGTACCGGGAGATCTCCGCGCTGCGGGACGGCACGCCCCACCCGCACCCGTCCACCCTGTTCGCGCCCACCGCCGGGCTCCTCGACGCGGGGCTCAGCGTCGTGCCGCCGCTGGAGCGGTGGATCCGCGGAGGCTGGAGCCCCGAGCTCCCGCCCCCGCTGGACCTCGGGTCGCCGAACCCGATCGTGGCCGCGCTCGGGCTGCCCGTCCCGCTGGCGGACCCGGACGACCCGGCGGCGGTCATCCTGGCCGCCCTCGACGACCGCGACCCGGGCAGGCTGCTCGACACGAGGTTCCCCGACGGCGGCGACACGGCCGAGATCCGGTTCGCGCGCTGCCGTGCCCACCTGGAGGTGGGCGACCTCGACGGCATGGACGCCGACCTGGAGCGGGCCGCCGAGCTGCTGGGAGAGACGGCCACCCGCGACTGGCGGGTGCGCTGGCACCACGGCCTGCGGGCCCTGGCCACCGGCGAGTTCGCCGCGGCCGAGCGGGAGTTCGGCGCCGTCTACGACGCGGTGCCCGGCGAGGAGGCGCCCAAGGTGGCGCTGGGCTACTGCGCCGAGGCCGCCGGCCAGGCCGGCCGCGCCGAGCGGTACTACCAGGCCGTCTGGTGCCGGGACCACCGGCAGGCCTCGGCCGGGTTCGGGCTGGCGAGGATCCGGCTGTCACGCGGTGACAGGGCCGGCGCGATGGAGGTGCTGGACGGCATCCCGCCCGCGTCCCGGCACTCCGACGTGGCCGGCGTCGCCCGCGTGCTCACGCTGTCCGGGCGCCTGGGCGGCTCGCTGCCCGATGCCCGCCTGCTGTCCAGGGCCGCCGGCCGGCTGGCCGACGCGTACGTGGACGACGACGCCCGCGACCGGCTGACCACGGTCATCCAGGAGGCGGCCTTCGCCCGGATCCGCGCCGACGGCGGCCCCCTGCCCGCCGACGGCGGCGCGGTCTTCGGCCGGCACCCGGACGAGCACACGCTGCGCCTGCGGCTGGAACGGTCCTACTTCGCGCTGGCCGAGCAGGCCAGGGACGCCGGCTCCCGCTGCGCCCTGGTCGACCGCGCGCACGCGATCCGCCCGATGACGATCCTCTGAGCAGAGAACGAGGTGCCCCCCGCCATGGATCCCACGACCGGGTTCACCCTGAGGGCCGGTCAGATGAAGTACGTGTCCAGAGACGCCCGCGAGACGCACGCGATCATCGAGGTCACCGCCGGCGGAACGTTCCAGGAGGCGGAGGCCGCCGAGGTGATCGTGCTCGACTGCTCCGACTCGATGAACCTCCCCTGGACCAAGCTCGCCCAGGCCCGCAAGGCGGGCGCCGCGGCGATCGAGGCCCTGCGCGACGGAGTCCGCTTCGGCCTGATCGCGGGCAACCACGAGGCCCGGATGATCTACCCGGAGGACGAGCGGCTGGTCGCCGCCACGCGCGAGACGAAGGACGAGGCCAAGCAGGCCGTACGCCGGCTGATCGCCAGCGGCGCGACCTCCATGGGCGCCTGGCTGCGGCTGGCCGACACGTTGCTGGCGGCCCACCCGGACGCCGTACGGCACCTCGTGCTGCTGACCGACGGCCGGAACCTGCCCGCCTACCGGCAGGACCTCGACGACGCCCTCACCCGCTGCCGGGGCAGGTTCGACTGCCACGGCCTGGGCCTCGGCGACGACTACGACCCGGGCGAGCTGCAGCGCGTCGTGTCCGCGCTGCGCGGATCCGCCGAGGCGGTCCAGCACGGCTCCGACCTCGCCAGGATGGCCGCGGAGCTGGTACGCCGCTCGATGAGCAGGCGGGTGCCCGGCGTGTGGATCCGGATCAGGACGACCCGCGTCGCCCGGGTGAGCGAGGTGCGGCAGGAATTCCCCGCGAAGGCGGACCTGACCGGGCTCGGCAGGCGGATCGCCCCGAACGTCATGAGCTACTCCACCGGCGCCTGGGAACAGGGCGAGACCCGCCACTTCCACCTCCGGCTCCGCCTGGACCTCGCGCACCTCCCGCCGGGCGAGGACGTGCTCGCCGCCCAGGTGGCGGTGGCGGACGCGGAAGCCGGCGGCCACGGCGAACCCGTGGCGGTGGCCGGCGGCCACGGCGAGCCCGTGGCGGTCCTCGTGCACCGCACCGACGACAGCGCGCTGTCCAGCGTCCTGGACCCCGAGGTGGATCACTACCTGCGCCACCACGAGCTGGCCAAGGCCACCACCGCGGGGTGGGAGGCCTACAACGAGGGAAACGGCGACCTGGCCGCGCGGCAGTGGGGCCGGGCCGTCGCCCTGGCCGCGGGGCTCGGCGACCGAGTGCAGCTCGAAGCGCTCGGACGGCTCGTGCACGTCGTCGGCGATCCCGCGGAGGGCGTGGTCCGCATCCGGCCGGACCTGCAGCGACGGGACATCTCCCGGTCCGTCTTCGCCTCCCACCAACCCCCTCGCCCGCCCCGGGCGGCGGCGCCGAGCCCGTCGTCGGAAGGCGTTTCCGGACGCATCTGCGGTCGCGGGCACCCGTCCCCGCCGGACGCCCGGTTCTGCGAAGAGTGCGGCTACACCTGGAGCGGGAGCGCATGACGGGCGCCGCCGAGCGCGCCCGGACCGCGCCGGCCATCGCCGGCGCGCGGCTGCGCCGCACCATCCGGGGCCCCTCCAGGGGCACCACCCACGCGACGCTGCTGAAACTGCTGACCGGGCTCCTGTCCGTCACGGCCCTGTCGTGCGTGACCGGCTTGCTGGTGTTCCCGTCGCGGCTCGGCGCGGCCGAGGCGGCACGCAGGAGCACCGCCCCGGCCATCGTCGAGATCGTCACCGCGCGGGCGGCGCTCGTCCGTGCCGACAGGGCCGCGATCCTCAGCCTCAGCTCGGGGGCCGAGCTCGTCGGTCCCGGCGAGAAGTACCGGAACGAGATCGCGGTCGCCGGGCAGAGCCTCACCCGGGCCGCCGGGCACAACGCGGCGGGCACCAAAGGCGTCGGCCACCTCCAGGTCATCACCGGGCTCCTGGTCACCTACGCGGGGCTGATCGAGGAGGCCGACGCGCACTTCCGGCAGGAGGACGGCCGCAGGCTCGGTGCCGTCCACCTGTGGAGCGCCTCGCGCCTGCTGCACGACCGCGACAGCGGCCTCCTGGCGCGGATCGACGACCTCCTCGATGCGCACGACGCCGAGCTGGCCGAACAGCTCGGGCGCGGCGCTATGACGCCGGTGGCCGTCGCGGCGCTGACCGTGCCGCTCGTCCTGCTCGCGGGGCTGCTCGTGGTCACCCACCGGTTCTTCCGCCGCCGGTTCCGGCGCAGGACGAACCCCTGGCTGCTCCTCGCCGCGGGGCTGCTGGGGGCGCTGGCGTGGGCCTCCGCCCACCTCGTCGCCTCGCAGCAGGAGTACGCACCCGTGGGCGACACGTTGCGCGGCCTCATCCACACCGCATCGGCGCAGACCGTCGAATCGCACTACACGGGGCGGCTGGCCCTGCGCGACCTGCTGGGCCAGACACTCTGCGTCGGCGCCGGCCCGTGCGGTCACACCGTTCGCCAGGCCATCGACCAGGCCGGGAAGCTGACCTGCCGCCAACCGTGCTCGGACTGGATCCAGCCGATGGAGTGGACCAGGACGATGGTGCGGAAGGCCGGGGACGAGGACACCGGCCCGCACCTCCTGATCTACGCCCTCGACGGTCTCATCGCCGGGGCCGTCTTCCTCGGATTCCGTGACCGGCTCAACGAGTACAAGTACAGGCGGAAATGACCATTTCACGACTGGGCCGCGCCGCCCTGGCCATCGCGGTGGCGCTGTCGCCGGCGGCCGCCTGTTCGCGGCAGAACCCGAAGGGCGAGGTGACCGTCCTCGCACTCTGGACCGGCAGCGAGAAGGCGGCGTTCACCGAGGTCCTCGAAGCGTTCAAGGGACGGACCGGGATCGTGCCCGTCTACCAGGACACCCGTGCGCTGCCCCAGGTCCTGCAGGCAGAGGTGGAGACGGGCAACCCGCCGGACGTGGCGATCATGGCGAGCGCCGGTGAGTTCGCCGAGTACGCACGTGACGGCAAGCTGGTGAAGCTGGACGGGTTGGTCGGCGAGCATCGCCGGGCCTTTAAGGAGCACTGGCTGCTGCCCATGGGAGAGGGGCGTGACCGGCACGTCTACGCGGTTCCCTACAAGGTGAGCTTCAAGAGCGCCATCTGGTACCGCCCCGGCCGGACGCCCGAGCCGCCGCGGGAGAACTGGGACCGGCTCGTGTCCTACACGACCTCCCAGGCCGGCGCCGGGATCACCCCCTGGTGCATGGGCATGGGCGACGCGCCGAGCTCCGGCGGGACGGGCACCGACGCGATCGAGGACATCCTGCTCCACAGGTCGCCCGAGGTGTACGAGAAATGGGCGACGGGGCGGCAGAGCTGGAGCTCACCCGAGGTCAGGGACGCCTGGGAGACCTGGCACGAGGTGTTCGTCGAGCACGCCTACGGCGGACCGCGGGCCGCGCTGTCGACGGACTTCCAGGACGGGGGACGCCCGATGTTCGCCGACCCACCCGGTTGCCTCCTGGAACACCAGGGCTCCTTCATCGTGGAGTTCTACGAGCAGTACCGGGGTCTTCCCAACGGCGCGCCGCGAGCCGGCGCGGACTTCGACTTCTTCCCCTTCCCCCCGTTCGACCCGTCCGGGGACACGGCCGGCCAGCCGTGGCTGGGCGCGATCGATCTGGCCGTGATGTTCAACGACACCCCGCAGGCGCGCGAGCTCATCCGGTTCCTGGCCACGCGGGACGCACAGCTCATCTGGCCCAGCGACCCGCACCGGGGCGGCGGCGCGATCATGGCGAACGAGACCGTCGACGCCGCCGCGTACGGGGACCCGATCAGCAGGAAGATCGCCGGCATCGTCCACTCCGACCGGCCCATGTGCTTCGACGCCTCCGACGCCATGCCGCCCGCCATGCGCAACGCGTTCTCCCGGGCCGTCCTCGAATACCTGAACGACCCCGGCCGCCTGACGGGCCTGCTGGACAAGCTCGACGCCATTCACGCGGGCATCCCGCAAACGGCATGGCTGGACCTGCCGTGCGGAGACAAGGAGACACAGGAATGAGTGCCCTGTTCAGCTTCCACCTCGACCAGGGCGGCTCGGTCGTGGTCGAGCTCCCCGAGCCGCCCGGGGTCAGCCGGGCATCCTCCTGGAAGGAACGCGTCGTCGAGGACACCCGGCTGTCGTTCGAGAAGGCTCTGGCGAACGTCCGCGACGCCGCGAGTGCCGCGCTCGCCCAGTTCCAGGAGATGAGCCGGCGCCCCGACGAGGTGGAGCTCAAGTTCGGCGTGAAGCTCGACGCCAAGGCCGGGGCGGTCATCGCGCAGACCGGGCTGGAGGGCCAGTTCGAGGTGACGCTCAGGTGGCAGGCGACGCCTGACGACACCGCTACGACAGGGCTCGGGCCGCGTGCACCAGGGGAACGTGGCTGAAGGCCTGGGGGAAGTTGCCGACCAGCCGCCCGTAGCGGGGGTCGTACTCCTCGGCCAGCAACCCCACGTCGTTGCGCAGCGACAGCAGCCGCTCGAACAGGTCCTTGGCCTCCTCCTTGCGCCCCTGCATCGCCATGACCTCCACCAGCCAGAAGCTGCACGCCAGGAACGCGCCCTCGCCGCCCTGCAGCCCGTCCACGTCGTTGTCCTCGGCGATCGGGTAGCGCAGCACGAACCCGTCGGACATGAGCTCCTTCTCGATGGCCGCCACCGTGCCGGTCACCCGCGGGTCGTCGACCGGCAGGAAGCCGACCATGGGGATCATCAGCAGCGCCGCGTCAAGCTCGGACGAGCCGTACGACTGGGTGAAGGTGTTGCGCTGCGCGTCGAAGCCCTTGTCGCAGATCTCCGCGTGGATGACGTCGCGCAGCGTCCGCCACTTGTCCACCGGCCCGGTACGGCCGAAGTGCTCGACGTACTTGACGGCCCGGTCGAGCGCCGCCCAGCACATCACCTTGGAGTGCACGAAGTGCCTGCGCGGGCCGCGCACCTCCCACAGGCCCTCGTCCGGCTCGTCCCAGTGGTCCTCCACGTAGTCGAGGAGCTGCCGCTGGATGGTCCACGCCCGGTCGTCGGCGGACAGGCCGCGGGTGCGCGAGACGAACAGGCAGTTCATCACCTCGCCGTAGACGTCGAGCTGGAGCTGCTTGACCGCCTCGTTGCCGATGCGCACCGGGCGGGAGTCCTCGTAGCCGTCGAGCCAGTCGAGGCGCAGCTCGGGCAGGCGGCGCTCGCCCGCGACGCCGTACATGATCTGGAGGTCCTGCGGGCGGCCGGCGATCGCGCGCAGCAGCCAGGCGCGCCAGTCGCCCGCCTCCTCCAGGTAGCCGGAGCTGATCAGCGCGTCGAGCGTCAGCGTGGCGTCGCGCAGCCAGCAGAAGCGGTAGTCCCAGTTGCGCACCCCGCCGAGGTCCTCGGGCAGGGACGTGGTGGGCGCGGCGACGATGCCGCCCGTCGGCGCGTACGTCAGGCCCTTCAGCGTGATCAGCGACCGCACCACGGCCTCGCGGTACGGGCCGGAGTAGGTGCACTTGCCCACCCACTCCTCCCAGAACGCCTGGGTCTCGTCGAGCTGGCTGTGGCAGTCGATCTGCGGCGGCATCGGCTCGTGCGAGGGATGCCAGGTGAACACGAAGGGCAGCCGGTCGCCCTCGTTCACGGTGAACGTGGCCCGGTGGGCGTAGTCGCCGCCCTTGAGCGGCACGGGGGAGTGCAGCCACACGGAGTCGGGCCCGCCGATGGCCTGCAGGTGGCCGTTGGAGCGGCGGACCCACGGCACGATGCGGCCGTAGTCGAAGCGGACGCGGAGCTGCGTGGAGACCTGGACGGAGCCGGACACGCCCTCGACGATGCGTACGACGTCGGGATTGCGGTCACGCGGCGGCATGAAGTCCGTCACGCGGACGGTGCCCGTCGGGGTGTCCCACTCGCTCTCCAGGATGAGCGTGTCGGGGCGGTAGCGCCGCCGGGTGGCGGGTTGCCTGCCGGTGGGCCCGAGCCACCAGTGCCCGTTGCGTTCGCTGCCGAGCAGGGCCGCGAAGCACGACGGCGAGTCGAACCTGGGCAGGCAGAGCCAGTCGATCGAGCCGTCCCGCCCCACCAGCGCGGCGGACTGCATGTCTCCGATCAGCGCGTAATCCTCGATCCGCATGCCTAGACGCTACTCGGAGAAGGGGTGATCCCGTGGCCGGGTCGATCATGTCGCGTCATGTCCGCCCCGGGCCACGGGATCACGTCAGAGGGAACCAGCGGGTGAACACCTGCGTCAACGGCCCGATCGCCAGCGCGAACACCACGGTGCCCACGCCCACGGTGCCGCCCAGCAGCCAGCCCGCGGCCAGCACGGCGACCTCGATGGACAGGCGGGACAGCCGTACCGACATGCCGAGCCGCACCAGCCCCGTCATGATGCCGTCGCGGGGGCCGGGGCCCAGGCCGGCGCCGATGTAGAGCAGCGTGGACAGCGCGATGACGACCACGCCCATGACGAGGTAGAAGGACTGGAACGCCAGGTGGTCCGCCGTGGGCAGCAGGAAGATCGCGGCGTCCGCGAACGGGCCGACGAGCAGCACGTTGCTGATCGTGCCGAGCCCGGGCTTCTGCTTCATCGGGATCCAGAGCAGCATCACCAGCGCGCCCACCGCGAGGATGACGGTGCCGATCGACAGGCCGGTGCGCAGGGCGGCGCCCTCGTGCAGGACGTTCCACGGGGCGTTGCCGAGGCCGGACTCCAACTGCAGGGCGATGCCGAGCCCGTACAGGGCCAGGCCGCCGTAGAGGCGGACGAGGCGGGCGGGCAGTGAACTCGGCAGCGGGACGGTTGATTCGCTCATGATGGCCCCAGATTGGCACCTTCCGATTTGCCAAAACAGGGCCAATCTCGAAAAGTGGCCTTATGCGGCACATGTCAGCCATGCAGGTGGCCCGGCTCCTCGACGTCGACCCGGCGGCGCGCCCCTACTACCGAGCCCTGGCCGACTCCGTCCGCGCGCTCGTCATGGACGGCCAGATCCCCGTCCGCGTGCGCATGCCCGCCGAGCGCCACCTTGCCGAGACGCTCAAGGTCAGCCGCACCACCGTCACCGCCGCCTACGACCTGCTGCGCGAGGGCGGCTACCTGGAGAGCCGGCAGGGCTCGGGCAGCTGGACCGCCCTGCCCGACCCGGCCGTCTGGCCCGACAACCCGTGGCTCGGCACCGACCGCGACGGCCTCATCCAGCTCCACACCGCCGCTCCCGCCGCCCCCGCGGCCCTGCTCGCCGCCATGACGGAGGCGATGGAGGACCTGCCCAGGCACGGCATGGGCAACGGCTACGACCCCATGGGCCTGCCGTCGCTCAGGGAGCGGATCGCCGCCCGCTACACCGCCAGGGGAGTGGCCACCAGGCCGGAGCAGATCGTCGTCACCACCGGCGCCCAGCACGCCATCCACCTGGTCATGGGCCTGCTGGCCGGCCCGGGCGACCCGGTGATCGTGGAGTCGCCGACGTACCCGCACGCCATCGACGCCGCCCGGCAGCGCGGCGCCCGCCTCGTCCCGGTCGGCGTCTCCCACGACGGCTGGCAGCCCGACCTCGTCGCCGGCGCCATGTGCCAGTCGGGCGCGCGCCTGGCCTACCTCATGCCCGACTTCCAGAACCCGACGGGCGCCCTCATGGAGAACCCCGTCCGCGCCGCCGTCGCCGGCGCCGCCCGCCGCGCCGGCACGCTGCTGGTGGTGGACGAGACCTGGTCGGAGCTGGCGCTGGACGAGGTGCCCGCCACCTCGCCGATGGCGGCCTTCGACAGCGACAACCGCGTCATCAGCATCGGCTCCGCCTCCAAGCTGTGGTGGGGCGGGCTGCGCATCGGCTGGATCCGCGCCACGGCCGCCCTGGCCCGGCGGCTCACCACGTTCCGCTCGTCGGTGGACATCGCCAGCCCGGTGCTGGAGCAGCTCGTCGTGGCGCGGCTGTTCGACCGGCTGGAGGAGACCCGCGCCGAGCGCCGCCGTACGCTGCGCGCCTCACGCGACACCCTGGCCGCGGAGCTGCGCGCCCACCTGCCCGAGTGGTCGTTCGAGCGGCCGCGCGGCGGCGGCGCCCTCTGGGTCCGCCTGGACGGCGCCGGCTCCACCCCGCTCGCGGAGGCCGCGCTCTCCCATGGCGTACGCCTCGCGCCCGGCCCCTGGTTCGGCCTGGAAGGCACCCTCGAGGGTTACCTGCGCCTGCCGTACACGCAGTCGCCCAGCCTGCTCGCGGACGCCGTCACCCGCCTGCGCGCCGCCCGCGACCACGGCCCCACCGGCGCCCCGCGCCCGTCGGACCAGCTCATCGCGATGGTGTGAGGGTCATTCGCCGAGGCCCTTGGCCAGCGGCGCGCGCCACTTGTAGCGCATGGCCGCGATCCGCAGCCCGAACGCCAGCAGCGCCGCCGCGAGCGTGGCCGGCCAGCCGTGCAGCCCGTGGTACGACAGCCCCGCCATCACGGCCGACCCCAGCAGCGCGGGCAGCGCGTAGAGCTGGCGGTCGTACAGCAGCGTGGGGATCTCCCCGGACAGCATGTCGCGCAGCATGCCGCCGCCGACGGCCGTCGTGACCCCCAGGAGTGCCGCGTGCAGCGGGCTGAGCCCGTACTCCATGGCCTTCTCCGTGCCGACCGCGCAGAACAGGCCGAGGCCGGCCGCGTCCAGCACCAGGATCGCCGGCATCACGCGGGCCACGTGCGGATGCCAGAAGAAGACGATCACCGTCGCGGCCACCGGCACCAGCACGTACCCGAGGCTCTGGAAGGCGATCGGCCGCACGTTCAGGATGAGGTCGCGCAGGACGCCTCCGCCGAGCGCGGTGATCTCGGCCAGCACCGCCATCCCGACCACGTCGAGCCGCTTGCGCACGCCCATGAGCGCGCCCGACAGTGCGAAGACGAAGATGCCGGCGAGGTCGAGAAGTTCAGACACGTTCGGAATGTTTACCGTATGGCGGGTTCGTGGTGCTCGGCCATCATCACCCGCAGCTTCCGCGTGAACATGAACAGCGCCAGCCCGGCCACGATCGCCATCGCCGCCAGTACCAGGTAGTACATCGGCTCCGACATCACCCGGCCGAGCCGCCCCGTCTGCCCGCCGACCGCGTCGCCCACCGACACCGCGATGAACCAGATTCCGAGCATCTGCCCCTTGAACGCCTCGGGTGCCAGCTTCGTCGTCACCGACAGCCCGACCGGGCTCAGCGACAGCTCGCCGAACACCTGGATCAGGTAGACCAGCACCAGCCACCACACCGAGACCCGCCCCGCCCCGGCCAGCCCCGCGGCCACGGCCATCACCACGAAGCTCAGCCCCACCATGACCAGCGCGAACCCGAACTTCTGCGGCGTGCTCACCCGCGTGCCCAGCTTCACCCACAGTGCCGCGAACACCGGCACGAAGATCATGATGAACAGCGGGTTGAACGACTGCGTCGTGGCCTGGTTGATCCTGATGCCGAACAGCGACAGGTCGGTGTGGTCCTGGGCGAAGAACAGCAGCTTGCTCGGCGCCAGGTCGTAGATCATCCAGAAGACGGCCGCCGCCACGAACAGCCAGATGTAGGCCTTCATCCGGATCCGCTCGTCCTCGGTCAGGTCGTGGCTGCCGAACATGATGTAACCGAAGTACGCCACCGGCACGATGAGGATGACCAGCGTGAGCGCGACCGTGAACCGGTCGATCGTGAGCGTGCCGCTCGCCGCCCATGCGCCCAGCAGGACCGCGATCAGCACCACGCCGAGGACCACGAGCCGGCCGAAGTGGCGCCGCTCGCGCCGTGACAGCCGCAGGCCGGGGCGCTCGCCGACGCCGCGCAGGCTCCTGCCGCCCAGCACGTACTGCAGCAGTCCCAGCGCCATGCCGACCGCCGCCGCGCTGAAGCCCAGGTGCCACCGGTCGCCCTCGGCCAGCCAGCCCACCACCAGGGGCGCGAAGAAGGCGCCGAGGTTGATGCCCAGGTAGAACAGCGAGAACCCGGCGTCCCTGCGCCCGTCGTCGCCCTCGGGGTAGAGCCGGCCGACCATGACCGAGATGTTCGGCTTGAGCAGGCCGGTGCCGATGATGATCAGCAGCAGCCCCAGCCAGACGAAGAACGCCGACCGCACCGGGATCGCCATGCTGATGTGCCCCAGCATGATGACGAACCCGCCCCAGAACACCGACCTGCGCGCCCCCAGGATGCGGTCCGCGATCCACCCGCCCGGCAGCGCCACCAGGTAGATGAGCGCCCCGTAGACGCCCACCACCGCCTGGGACGTCTCCTGCGACAGCCCGAGACCCGCGTGCGCCGGCGAGGCCGCCATGAACGTGGCCAGGATCGCCCGCAGGCCGTACCAGGAGAACCGCTCCCACATCTCGGTGCCGAACAGCGTCGCCAGGCCCCACGGATGCCCGAAGAACGTCCTGTCGCTCATCCACGCCCCCATACTCTCCGCGCCGTGCTGATCACTTTACGTGACGTTGCGCGCAGGCTCTTGCCGCTGCTGCGGGGGTGTGGTGCGATGCAGGCCAATCATGCAAGTGATTACTGACTGGAGGCGGGTGCCATGGGCGAGGTCCTCGAGGTCCGGGCCGAGATCGAGCGGCAGATCGCCGGCCGTACCGTGTGTGAGCAGCTCCGGCTGGCGGCCGAACAACATCACGACGCACCCGCCTACTCCGACCCCGACGGGGAGGGCTGGAGCACCCTCAGCTACGGGCAGGCCCGCGAGCGGGTCCTGGAGATCGCGGCCGCGTTCGTCGCGCTCGGGCTGGAGCCCGGCGAGTCCGTGGCCCTCATGATGGTCAACCGCAGCGAGCACGTCCTGGCCGATCTCGGCGCGGTGCACGCGGGCGGCGTCGGCTGCACGGTCTACTCGACGTTCGCGCCCGACCAGATCGCCTTCGTGGCCGACAACGTGGGCGCCAGGTACGCGGTGCTCGGCGGCCCCGCCGACCTGGCCCGCTGGGAGCCGGTGCTCGACCGGCTGGACGGCCTGCGCAGGATCATCATGCTGGACGGGGCGCCGGCCGGCGACCGGTTCATGAGCTGGGCGGACTTCCTCGCCCTCGGCCGCGAGCGCCTGGCCGCCGACCCCGGCCAGGTCGAGGCGCGCTGGCGGGCCGTCACCCCTGACGACGTCGCCACCGTCCTCTACACCTCGGGCACCACCGGCACCCCCAAGGGCGTGCCGCTCACCCACACGAACATCTTCTACGAGGTCGCCGCCACCGACCGCCTCACCTCGCTGCCCGTGCGCGGCACCCAGATCTCCTACCTCACCTACGCGCACATCGCCGAGCGCATCCTCAGCCTCTACCTGCCCCTGGTCAAGGTCTCCCACGTGCACTTCTGCACCGACCTGGCCAATCTGGGCGCCACGCTCGGGCAGGTCAGGCCGATGATGTTCTTCGGCGTGCCGCGGGTGTGGGAGAAGATGATGGCCCGCCTGCTCGCCGTGCTCGCCACCCAGCCCGAGGAGCAGCAGGCCGCCGTACGCGAGGCCATGGCCGCCGGCGCCGCCTACGTCGAGGCCGGCCAGTACGGCCGCACGATCACCCCGGAGATCCAGGCCGCCTACGAGAAGGCCGACGCCTCGCTCCTGTCCGTCATCCGCGGCATGATCGGTTTCGACCGCGCCGAGTGGACCGCCACCGGCGCCGCGCCGCTGCCCGACGAGGTGCAGCACTTCTACGCCGGCCTCGGGCTCAAGGTCATCGACGTGTACGGCATGACGGAGACGACCGGCGCCTTCACCGGCAACAGCCCCGCCTGCTATCGCCTGGGCACCGTCGGCAGGGCCGAGCCCGGCGTCGAGATCCGCATCGCGGATGACGGCGAGATCCTGACCCGCAGCCCGCTCAACACCGCCGGCTACCTCAACCGCCCCGAGGCCACCGCCGAGCTCGTCGACGCCGACGGCTGGCTGCACACCGGCGACATCGGCACGGTCGACGACGACGGCTTCTACCGGGTCGTGGACCGCAAGAAGGAGCTGATCATCACCGCGGGCGGCGAGAACATCTCCCCCGCCGAGATCGAGAACCACCTCAAGCAGCACAACCTCATCGGCCAGGCCCTCGCCTACGGCGACAACCGGCCGCACCCGGTGGCCGTGCTGACGCTGGACGCCGAGGTGGCGCCGGGCTGGGCGCAGGCGCGCGGCATCACGTTCGGCTCGCTGGCGGAGCTGGCCGAGCACCCCGACGTGCTGGCGGAGGTGGACGCGGCCGTGACGGCGGCCAACGCCAAGCTGGCCAGGGTGCAGCAGGTCAAGAAGTGGGCGCTGCTCGGCGTGGAGTGGACGGCCGAGACCGAGGAGCTCACCCCCAGCCTGAAGCTGAAGCGGCGGATCATCCACACCAAGTACGCCGACATCATCGAGGGGCTCTACGGCGAGCCGGGCTGAGGCTTTTGCCATTCGGGGCGTGTGTTGTGGTCATGTCCATTACCGGACGGTTCCTACCGTCTCGATCATGACCAGAAGTGTTCTTCTCGTCTCGCTCGCGGCGGGGGCGCTCACGGTGCCCGCACCTGCTGCCTCCGCCGCGATCGAGCCCGCCATCCGCGCCATCACCGTACGTCCAGCGGCTCCCGTGGTGGGGGCGCAGGGGTCCGTCCGCCTGGTGATCGATGTGATCGCCAGGGGGGTGGTGCGCGGCAAGGACGGTGTGACCGTCAAGGTCGAGCCAGGCGCCCCGCCCGCCCATGCTCCGGAGCCCCGCCCCATCGCGGTGGCCCCACCGGCGGGCTCACCCGCCCACCCACCCGCCCACCCGCCCGCTCACCCACCCGCCCAGCAACCCGCTCAGCCCGGCCAGCAGCCCGCCCAGCAACCCGGCCACGCACCCGCGCAGCCGCCCGCCCAAGCCCCGGCCCAGGACCCGATCCAGGCGCCGGTCCAGGCCCCGGATCAGGCGCCCGCCCAGCAGCCCGGCAAGGCGCCGGTCCAGGCGCCCGCGCAGCAGCCCGGCAAGGCGCACGCCCAGCCGGACCACGGGGCCCTGGCGCCCGCCCAGCAGCCGGGCAAGGCGCTCGACCTGCTACCCGCGCAAGGCCCGGCCGTGATGCCCGGCAAGGCGCCGGCAGCCCAATCCCCGGCCCTCAACCCGGCACACGCATCGGCACACGCATCGGCACAGTCGTCGGCACAGTCGCCGGCACACGCGTCGGCGCAGGTGCCGGCGGCGTCACCCGCCGGCGTCGCGGGACCCGCGCCCAGCCCCGCCGCCGGCACAGCACCTCACCACGGCACGGCGCCTCAGGACGACGCGGAGCAGGCCCTGCCACCCGGCACCGAACCCCTGGAGGACCGCTACCCGGCCCTGCCCGGCCCGCAGCCCGCCCCGGCCGCCGAGCCCGTCGCTCCCAAGGACGGCGTCACCGGCGCGAACCGCCCGCTGCTCCCTCCCCGCCTGGTGTGGCGCCTGGCCCAGGGATCCCCCCTGGCCGCCGCCGGGGGAGCGGCGCGGATGACGGACGACTGGCAGACCTGGCGCTTCCTGCCGGACAAGAAACTGAACCGCTTCTACCCGGCGGGCACCTGGACGATCACCGCCACCGCCAAGGGCGCGAACGGCCGGACGATCACCCAGTACGCGTCGTTCGAGCTCAAGCGCGAGACCAGGCTGACCGCCGTACGGGCCGAGAAGGCGGCCCGCGCGGACGGCGTACGGCTGCGCGGCTCGCTGACCCGCGTGGACCCGCGCGGCCTCACGGACTACGGCCCGTTCGCCAAGCAGCGCCTGGAGCTCCTCTGGCGCCCCGACGCGTCCTCGGAATGGCAGGCGGTGGGCCAGGTGACGACGGACGCGGCCGGCGCGTTCGTCGGCACGGTCCAGGGACGTACGGACGGCCACTGGCGCGTTCGCTATCCCGGAACCGGGCACTACGCATCAGATCTCTCAAAATCACGACAAATAGCGCAATAAGCCACATAAGGCAATCGCGCCAAACGCTTCAGCCGCCCGCCGTTGCCGAACTGTGATCAACTTTGTCGCAACTTTTCCTTACCCTTACGCGTCATTGGCATTTGACGTGCCCGCTTGGGCGCGTCCTTTCGGACGGGGAAGGATTTCTGTTTTGAAGATGCGACGTCTAGCCGCCGGCCTGGCGGCTGCGGCCCTGGGCGCGACCGTGGTGGCCACCGCCGCCTCGCCCGCGCTCGCGGACGACCCGGGCCTCGACCCGGATGTCGCCGGCGGCTACACCAGCCTCAAGCTCGACGTGAACCCCGAGCCCGCCTGGCGGGGCAAGCCCCTCGACATCGAGGGCAAGCTCTCCGTGCAGTGCGACGAGGACTACATCAGCGGTTTCGTCTCGGTGCACCACGCCGACTACTGCAAGAAGCAGGAGCGCTGGCACCGCCTGGCGTACAAGCGGATCGTGATCCTCTTCCAGGCGGACCGCAGCGGCCGCTGGGAGCACGTGGACACCGTCCGCACCAGCGGCAAGGGCTACTTCGGCCTGCGCGTGCCCGCCCGGGAGTCGGGCACGTGGCGCGCCGTCTTCGAGGGCAGCAGGCACCTGGCCCCCTCGGAGGGCAAGGACTGGGTGAAGGTCGTCGGCCGTCACTGACGCGTTGACACCTCGGACGCCCGGCCGGACCGGCCGGGCGTCCGCCATGCCGGGGCGAGGCGATCAGTAGGAGACGGCCACCTGGACCCGCCGGTGCGCGGCGGTCTCCGCCTCGTCCACGAGCGCCACGGCCAGGTCCGCGTACGAGAACACCGGATCCCCCTCCCTCGCCTCCGGCACCCGCCCGTCCCCGAACCGGTACCGTCCCGTCCTGGCGGCCTCCGCGTCCAGGAAGACGGGCGGCGGCGCGATCACCACCCAGTCGAGCGCCGACGCCTCCAGCAGCTCCAGCTCGGCCGCGTGCCCCATCGAGAACGCCCGCGCGTCGGCGGGGAACCCGGGAGTGTCGGCGAGCCGCACGCCGGGCGAGACCTCCAGCAGGCTCCCGATGCCGAGCGCCACCAGCCGCGGCACTCCCGCCCGCCCCAGCCCGTCCACCAGCGCCCGCGTGGCGGCGGTGTAGAACTCCTCCGACGGCACGTCCAGCCGCGCCGACACCTGAAGCGCCACGTCGTGCCCCGCCGCCACCGAGGCCACGCTGCCGCCGTCGGTGACGTCCCCCGCGACCACCTTCACCCGCGCGCCGCCCAGTTGCGGGTACCTGCCGGGATCCCGCACCACGGCCGTCACCTCGTGCCCGCGCCCGGCCGCCTCCGCGACCACCCGCACCCCGGCCCGCCCGCCGGCCCCGAACACCACGATCCTGCTCACCGCTGCCTCCACCACTGCGCAGACCGGCGGCCGGTCCTTCCGGCCGCCCTGCGCAGACGGTAGAGGGCGGGACGTCGCTTTCCGCAACGATAGTCACCTACGCTGGCGGGATGGCCGAGCCTCTCGATCCGGACCTGTTCACCGGCTGCCCGCCGGTCGCCGCGCCGATCCGCATCGGCGACAAATGGACCGCCAAGATCATCCGCTGCCTGGAGCCGGGGCCGCGCCGCTTCACCGAGCTCCAGACCCCGCTGCGCGGCATCACCCCCAAGGTGCTCACCGAGTCCCTGCGCGCCATGGAGCGCGACGGCCTGCTCACCCGCACCGCCTACGACGAGATCCCGCCGCGCGTCGAGTACGAGCTCACCGAGCTCGGCCGCAGCCTCATCGAGCCGATGAACGCGGGCTGCGAGTGGTCCCGCAAGCACCTGTCCGAGCTCATGCGCGCCCGCGACGCCTGGTACGCCTCCTCCTGACCCCGGCGACACGCCCGCCCTGACGCCCCCTCCGGACGCGGACCCGGAATCGATCTAGGGAAGAATGTGTTGTCGTGCGGTGAAGTGGCGGATTTTGGGGGCCGGCCGACACCCGTCGTAGTCTGGCCCTCTGGGTGTGCGAACAGGAGGTGACGCCCCATGTTGCGAGACTCGTTCGGACGGGTGGCGACGGATCTGCGGGTGTCCCTCACGGACAAGTGCAATCTGCGCTGTACGTACTGCATGCCGCCCGAGGGGCTCGACTGGCTGCCGAGCGCCAAGCTCCTGACGGCCGACGAGATCGTCCGCCTGGTGACGATCGGCGTCGAGCGCCTGGGCATCACCGAGGTGCGCTACACCGGCGGCGAGCCCCTGCTCAGGCGCGAGCTGGTCGACATCGTCGGCCGCACCACCACGCTGACCCCCGAGCCCCAGATCTCCCTGACCACGAACGGCATCGGCCTGGCCCGCCTCGCGGAGCCGCTCGCCGCCGCGGGGCTGCACCGGGTGAACGTCTCCCTCGACACCCTCGACCCCGCCACGTTCAAGCGGCTCGCGCACCGCGACAGGCATGCCGACGTGATCGCCGGGCTGGCCGCCGCCGACGCCGCGGGCCTGCGCCCCGTCAAGGTGAACGCCGTGCTGATGCGCGGCGTCAACGACCACGAGGCCGTCCCGCTGCTGCGCTGGTGCCTGGAGCAGGGGTACGAGCTGCGCTTCATCGAGCAGATGCCGCTCGACGCACAGCACGGCTGGAGCCGTGAGGACATGGTCACCGCCGACGAGATCCTCAAGCTCCTGTCGGCCTCCTTCGACCTGACCCCCGACGACCTGGAGGAGCGCGGCAGCGCCCCGGCCGAGCGGTTCCTCGTGGACGGCGGCCCCGCCAGGGTCGGGGTGATCGGCTCGGTGACGCGGCCGTTCTGCGGCGCGTGCGATCGGGTCAGGCTGACCGCCGACGGCCAGATCCGCAACTGCCTGTTCGCCACCGAGGAGTCCGACCTGAAGACGCCGATGCGCGACGGCGCCTCCGACGAGGAGCTGGCCGCGCGGTGGATGGCGGCGGTGTCCCGCAAGCGGGCGGGCCACGGCATCGACGACCCGGCGTTCCTGCAGCCGTCCCGCCCCATGTCCGCCATCGGCGGCTGAGAGGCCCCGCTGACGGGCCCCTCCGACGGGCCCTTCCGACGGGCCCCTTCGACGGGCCCGGGGAGATTCACCCGCTCGTTCCGGGTAGGCCAGGCGGTGGACGCCGCGCCCGGGCGTCCGTGATCCCGCCACGACAGACGACCACGCATCACCTGGAGGAGGCTCGCATGCACGTGCTCAACGAATGGACCGCGCTGGCCTGCAAGGAGCTGGGGATCGACCCGGCGACCGTGGACCGCGACCAGATCCTCGACCTGACCAAGGAGGTCGCCCACGGCGTCGCCAGGCCGGCCGCGCCGCTGACGGCGTACCTACTCGGCCTCGCCCAGGGGGCAGGCACCGCGCCCGAGGACGCCGTGGCACGCCTGACCACATTGGCGAAAAACTGGGCGGAAGCGACCACTGAGACGCTGACAGACGGCTGACACTCGAACGAACTCTTGAAGTCAAGCTCGCCCAACCTGAAGATTACCTGTGAATAACGAGTCGGGGCCGAGTGTAAACGATTTCGGGAAAGCCGCCCTATCCAACTGAGGGGGCGGCGCACACTGATCGAAAGTGGCCGGGAAAAGGGCGACGCCGGGTGGTTACGGGGGCAAACCACCCGGCGTCGCTTCATCGGCGTTCCGACGGGGGCCCGGAACGCCGGCACCAGCACTCCGACGGGGGACCGGAGCGCTTGGCTAAAGCGTACACCTACAACCCGTGGGATGCGTCAAGACTTAGTCACGACCCGATCTCGCGTCGATGCAGCGGTATCTCGGTTTGGTTAGCCTCAGGGGACTGAAAGGTAGGCGGAGGGGCATCGTTGGACCTCTCATTGGCCCCGATTACCGCTATGTATGGCAAAAAGACCGCGGCAGCGATGAACAGCAGCCGGTACGGCCACGGCACCGGCACCACGACCGCCAGGATCAGGCAGATCGTGCGGATCCCCATCTTGATGAGGTAGCTGATCTCACGCTTACGGATGTCCGCGGTCAGCGACGGCCGGGCGTCGGTGACCTGGTGGACGGCTGGTTTCCTGCGCCACCCCTTCATACCTTCCAAGGTAGCCCCAGGGGGACGCGGTGGCGACGGCAGCCCGGCGCGGGTGCGGGGGTCATGCGATCATGGCCTTCGAGTAAGGAGGATGTGGAGATGACGGATCGCACGTACCGGGTCACCGAGATCGTCGGCACCTCAGGGGAGAGCGTCGACCAGGCCATCCGCAACGGCATCAGGAGGGCCTCGCAGACGCTGCGGCACCTCGACTGGTTCGAGGTGACGGAGGTTCGCGGGCACATCGACGCGGGGGAGATCGCGCACTACCAGGTCGGCATGAAGGTGGGCTTCCGCCTCGAGGACTCCTGAGGCCGCCGGGGTGCGGCGAGCGCCGCACCCACCGGCTCCTGAGCGGTTAGATTGGGCTTGACCCACGGGGAGCGCAGACGATGGCCATTCCTCCCGCCGCGAGCGACGCGGCACCCGGACGAGGTGAGTTCCGCCTCCTGCTGGTCTGCACGGCCAACATCTGCCGCTCCGCCATGGCCGAGGTGATCGCCCAGGCGATGCTCCACTCCGCGGCCCTGCCCGTGGTCACGGGCAGCGCGGGGGTCGCGGCGATGGCCGGCCACCCCATGGCCCCGCACGCGATCACCGCCCTCGACCGGCTCGGCCTGAACGGCAGGGCCCACCGCGCCAGGCTGCTGGACCCCGGCCTGGTCGCCTCGTCCGACCTGCTGCTCACCATGGAGGACGGGCACCGCGCCGTCGCCGTCCACCTCGACCCGCGGGCGGCGGCCAAGACGTTCACGCTGCCCGAGTTCGCCCAGCTGGCGGCGGGCGCGGGCCAGCGCCGCTACCGCTCCGACACGGTGGATCGGGCCAGGGCGATCGTCCGGTCGGCGGCCGAGCGCCGCGCCGGGCGGCGCCCGCTGGAGGTGTACGACCCGTACGGCGGCCCGCCGGAGGGCTACGAGGCGTGCGCCAAGACGCTCGGAGAGTCCCTCAGCCACGCCCTGGCCGCCCTCCTGGGCCCCCGCTGACCCCTGAGGGCCCGCGAGCCCGGAGAACGGCGCACAGCCGGGCGGGTCAGCTCGCCTGGCTCACCGTGGACATGTTGAAGTCCGGCACCCGCACCGCCGGCATGATCGTCCGCTGGAAGTAGTCGTTCCACTCGCGCGGCAGCGTCTGCCCGCTCCCGCCCACCTCCGCCAGCCGCCCCAGCAGGTCGACCGGGCTCTCGTTGAACCGGAAGTTGTTCACCTCGCCCACGACCTCGCCGTGCTCCACCAGGTACACCCCGTCGCGGGTCAGCCCCGTCAGCAGCAGCGTCTGCGGGTCCACCTCGCGGATGTACCACAGGCAGGTCACCAGCAGCCCCCGCCGCGTGGAGGCGATCATCTCCTCCAGCGAGGGCGCGGGCCCGCCCGCCGGCCCGGTCATGATGAGGTTGTCGACGCCGGGCGTCACCGGCAGCCCGCTCAGCTCGGCCGAGTAGCGGGTCTGCAGCAGCGCCTCCAGCCGCCCGTCCCTGATCCAGTCGGTCCGCCCCAGCGGCAGCCCGTTGTCGAACACCGAGCTGTCCCTGCTGGAGGCGTGCGCGGTCACGAACGGCGCGCACGCGACGCCCGCCGCCCCCGGATCGCTCGACAGCGTGACGGGCAGCGTGGCGAGCTGCTCGCCCACGCGGGTGCCCCCGCCCGGCCTGGCGAACACCGAGCGCCCGTCGAGCGCGTTCCGCGCCCCCGACGACCAGAACATGTAGATCATCAGGTCGGCCACCGCGCTCGGCGGCAGCAGCGTCTCGTACCGGCCCGCCGGCAGGTCCACCCGCGTCTTGGCCCACTCCAGCCGCTGCGCCAGCGAGGAGCCGAGCGCCGCCACGTCCACGTCGGTGAAGTCGCGCGTGGCCACGCCCGTCCACGCGGACCGCTTCAGGTCGCCGGACTTGGCGTTCAGCTCCAGCCGGCCGGTCGGCTGGTCGTGCCGCAGCCGCACGCCCGTGGACGTGCCGAGGAACGTCGAGGTCAGCGAGTGCTCCGCGAACCCGTACAGCTTCCTGCCGCCCGCCTCCGCCGCCGCGAACGCCTCGCCCAGCGCCGGCGCGAACCCCTCGAACACCCCGATGTCGGTCGGCCGCACCTCATCGCCCCAGTGCACCGAGGCGGGGCCCGCCTCGACGAGCGCGCGGGCGTCCTCGGCGGGCTGCGCGTCGCGGGCCGCCGCTTCGGCCGCCGCCACCACGTCGGCGAGCTGGTCGGCGCGTACGGCCGTCCGCGACACCACCCCCACGCCCTGCCCCGCGATCGAGATCACGGTCAGCCGGGCGGAGCGGGCGACGCCGTTCGTGGTCAGCGTGTTGCCCGCGAACCGCAGGTTCGCCGTGGAGTCCTCGTCCACGAGCACCACGCAGCCGTCGTTGCGGGAGAGCCCCAGAGCCCTCTCCACCATCTCCTGAGGAGTAGTCACTTCCCGCCCTCCTGCACGGTGTTGAGGATCCGCACGCCCCTGAACAGCGCCGACGGGCACCCGTGGCTGACCGGCGCGACCTGCCCGGGCTGCCCCTTGCCGCAGTTGAAGGCGCCGCCCAGCACGTACGTCTCCGGTCCGCCGACCGCCTCCATCGACTGCCAGAAGTCCGTCGTGGTCGCCTGGTAGGCGAAGTCCCTGACCTGCCCGTCCAGCTTCCCGCGGGAGATCCTGTAGGCCCGCTGGCCGGTGAACTGGAAATTGTAACGTTGCATGTCGATCGACCAGCTCTTGTCACCCACGATGTAGAGGCCGCGCTCCACGCCCGCGATCAGCTCCTCCGTCGAGGGCCCGCCGGGCGCCGCCGCCAGCGACACGTTCGCCATGCGCTGGATCGGCATGTGGCCGGGCGAGTCGGCGAACGCGCACCCGTTGGACCGCCCCAGCCCCTTCATCAGCGCCATCCGCCGGTCGAGCTGGTAGCCCACCAGGATGCCGTCCCTGACGATGTCGAAGCTCTGGCCGCGCACGCCCTCGTCGTCGTACCCGATCGTGGCCAGGCCGTGGGTGACGGTGCGGTCGCCCGTCACGTTCATCACCGGCGAGCCGTAGACCAGCTCCCCGAGCTGGTCGAACGTGGCGAAGCTGGTGCCCGCGTACGCCGCCTCGTAGCCCAGCGCCCGGTCCAGCTCGGTGGCGTGGCCGATCGACTCGTGGATCGTCAGCCACAGGTTGGACCGGTCGATCACCAGGTCGTAGTCGCCCGCCTCGACCGACGGCGCGGCCAGCTTCTCCGCCAGCAGCTCCGGCAGCCTGGTCAGCTCGCCCTGCCAGTCCCAGCCCGTGCCGGTCAGGTACTCGTAGCCGCGGCCGACCGGCGGCGCGATCGTCGACATGTCGTCGAAGCCGCCCTCCGCCGCCTTCATCGCGTTGAGCTTCGGATGCACCCGGACCCGCTGCTGCGTGGTCACCGTGCCGGCCGTGTCGGCGTAGAACTTCTGCTCCTTGACCTGCAGCAGCCGTGCCGACACGTGGTCGGCGCCCTTGAGCAGCCCGGCCGACCACTCCGCCAGCAGCCCCACCTTGTCGGCCGCGGGCACCTCGAACGGGTCCACGTCGTACGCCGACACCCACACGGCGCCGGCGTGCACCGGCTCGGCGGCCAGCTCGATGGGCTCCCTGTTGATCGGGGCGCTCACCTCCGCCACCCGCACCGCCTGCTCGGCCACCACGGCGGCGGCCTCGGGCGTCAGGTGGATGCCGGCGGCGAACCCCCAGGTGCCGTCCTTGACGACCCGGACGGCGTAGCCCAGGTCGTCGGCGTCCACGGCGCCTTCGAGGCGGGTGTCGTAGAGGCTCAGCGCCTCAGATCTGACGCGTTCGAGCCGGAAGTCGGCGTGTTGCGCGCCGAGCTCGCGCGCGCGTTGCAGGGCGGCGTCCGCGAGCTGCCGCAGCGGCAGCTCCAGGAAATCGGGGTCGATCTGGCGCATGTCCACGATCCTAACCCTGTGATCTTGTACCACCCGGACAAGCCGAAACCCGCCGGTACGAGATAGCGTCAGGTCTCATGGCACGCTCTGTACTCGTCACCGGGGGCAATCGCGGCATAGGCCTCGCGATCGCCCGTGAACTCGCCGCGGCAGGCGACGCCGTCGCGGTCACCTACCGATCGGGGGAGCCGCCCGAGGGCCTGTTCGGCGTGCGCTGCGACGTCACCAGCACCGCCGACGTCGAGGCCGCCTTCGACAAGGTCGAGGCCGAGCACGGCCCGGTCGAGGTCCTGGTCTCCAACGCCGGCATCACCAAGGACACCCTGCTGGCGATGATGAAGGAGGAGACCTTCACCGACGTCATCGACGCCAACCTCACCGGCGCCTACCGCGTCGCCAAGCGGGCCATCAGGCCCATGATGCGGCTCAAGCGCGGCCGGATCATCCTCATCTCCTCCGTCGTCGGCCTGTCCGGACAGGCCGGCCAGGCCAACTACGCCGCCTCCAAGGCCGGCCTGGTGGGCTTCGCCCGCTCCCTGGCCCGCGAGTACGGCTCGCGCAACATCACGGTCAACGTCGTCTCGCCCGGCTTCGTCGCCACCGACATGACGGCCGAGCTCGACCAGGAGGCCATCGTGGCCAACATCCCCCTCGGGCGGCAGGCGGCCCCCGAGGAGATCGCGCGCGTCGTGCGCTTCCTGTCGAGCGACGACGCCTCCTACATCACCGGGGCCGTGATCCCCGTCGACGGCGGACTCGGAATGGGGCACTGACATGGGCATTCTCGAAGGCAAGCGGATCCTCGTGACCGGTGTCCTGACGGACTCCTCCATCGCTTTCGCGGTGGCCAAGCTGGCCCAGAAGGAGGGCGCCACCGTCGTCCTGACCGGCTTCGGCCGCCTCAGCCTGGTGGAGCGCATCGCCAAGCGCCTGCCCACCCCGGCGCCGGTCCTGGAGCTCGACGTCCAGAACAACGAGCACCTCGACACCCTCGCCGCCCGCGTCGGCGAGCACGTCGACGGCCTCGACGGCGTCGTCCACTCGATCGGCTTCGCCCCGCAGAGCGCCCTGGGCGGCAACTTCCTCAACACCTCCTGGGAGGACGTCGCCACGGCGCTGCAGGTGTCGACGTTCTCGTACAAGTCTCTGGCGGTGGCCTGCCTGCCGCTCATGAAGGAGGGCGGCGCGGTCGTCGGCCTCGACTTCGACGCCTCCAAGGCGTGGCCCGTCTACGACTGGATGGGCGTCGCCAAGGCCGGCCTGGAGTCCTGCAACCGCTACCTGGCCCGCGACCTGGGCAAGCACAACATCCGCGTCAACCTGGTGGCGGCGGGGCCGCTGCGCACGATGGCGGCCAAGTCGATCCCGGGCTTCAAGGAGTTCGAGGACAGCTGGCCGGAGCGGGCCCCGCTGGGCTGGGACCTGGCCGACACGCTGCCGACGGCCCGGGCCTGCGTGGCCCTGATGTCCGACTGGTTCCCGGCCACCACCGGCGAGATCCTCCACGTAGACGGCGGCGCCCACGCGATCGGCGCCTGACCGACGATTTCAGGTTCATCTTTTACGGCACAGCCGACGGCACGCCATCCGCCGTACATGGCCGGCCCCTGTCCAGGGGAACGCTCCTCCGGTTCACGGGGCCGGGCATCGTTACGTGCGAAACGTGGGCCGTCGGCGTGCTTGGCCGTGTCCACCGCTCGTGTCCACCGCTCGTGTCCACTGCCGGGCCGTCCCGGAGCGGAGGGGTCAGATGGGGGGCTCGTCCTCCAGGCCGTGCATGGCCTCGGTCACGGTGCCGAACAGTGGGAGCAGGGCCTCCAGGCCGCTGTCCTCCAGCATCCGCCTGACATGTCCGCGCCGGTCTGCCAGCGCCATCAGGCCGCCGCGCCGCCGCATGTGGTGAGCCAGCAGCACCAGCATGTCCACCCCGAAGTCGTCGAGGACGTTCAGCTCGCTCACGTCGACGATCAGCCGCGCACCGGGGTCGCCCAGGTGCAGGATCTCCTGCTCGACCTGATCCACGGTGGCGTCGTCGAGGCTTCCGCTCAGGGCGATGACCGCCCAGGCGCGTCGGAAGTCCGGAACTTCCTCGCCTTCCGCCACGACCCCTGATCGTCTCACTGTCTCGGCATGGATGGGGGCGACTTTCACCTGCCCTCGGGAGCGGCGTCCATCCGGTGGAAGCCGGAGATCAGCAGGAGGGCCCGGCCGGACGGTACGAGGCCGCCCAGGCGGCTCTGGCCTCGCGGGCCCGCCCGGCGGCGGCCCTGTGCCAGGCGGCACGTTCCGCGTGGTGAGCGACGTCGCCGAAGCCGCGTGCCACGCACGCCTCGAACTGGCGGGCGGCCCGTTCATGCACGGCGATCAGGACCTGGTAGGTCACGGAGTGATCGAGCGCGGCCCGCAGCGGCACCGGAACGGGGCCGAGCGAGCCGCGGCGGGCAGGCGGCAGGCCGGCCCGCAGGCGCTGCAGCCGGATGCCCGCCCGCCGGGCCCGCTCCGCGGCCCGTGCGGCCCGCTCGGCCGCCGCCTTCGCCAGCCGCAGGAACCCGTCGCCCGCTCCCGGCCCCGCGTCACGCCGTCCGTGGTGGTCCGGCGAAGGGTGCTCCAGGGCTGACATGGCGGCTCCTCACCCGAGTACGCCGCCCCACCACGTCGGCGGCCTCATCCCTCCACCACCGGGGCCATCGGCGCGCTCAACGACCACGATAGACCTCATCGTGTTCGCCGCAACACGTCGTGTCACGCCAGCCGGTGCCGGCCGTTCCCGGCGCGTGCCGGCTCGAACGGGATCGACTCCGTGGGCTCCGTGCGCTGCCGGCGCTGCTGCACGATCCGGGTGGCCAGCACCGCCGAGCCCAGCAGCGCGATCGTCAGCGCCGTCCCCAGCACGTCGGAGGCGGGCGGGGTGGGGCGCACCACCCGCTGGTCCTGCATGGGCACCGCGAGCTCGTGCACGAACGGGTTGGGCCACAGCAGATCGACCCGCGGCTCCTCCGCGTGGGCGGTCTTCTTCTCCTCCTCGACCGGCGCGCCCGTGCCGACCGTGTGCGGCCGGCTCTCCGGGGGAGTGGCGCGCGGCACGGCCGGGGCCGTGGCGGTGCTCTCCCAGCCGCGGCCCGTACGGACCTCCGTGGCCGTGGCCGAGGGCGTGGACCGCGGGGTCGGCCGGACGGCGACGCCCTGGTCCTCGCAGGCGAGCACCGGCAGGCACACGTCACCGAGCGTCTCCGGCACCAGCCCCGTCCTGCTCGGCCTGGGCGTGGTGGGCGAGGTGGTGGACGGTTTGACGGGGGAGGTCGTGGAGGGGGTGGCCCTGGCGGTGGGCGCCGCCTCGCCGACCCGGCCGAGCACCTCGTCGCTGACCTTGTCCACGCCGTCGGTCACCGGGTCGGTGACGCCGCCGGTCAGCGTGTCGACGGTGCCGGTGACGGCCTCCACCACGTCGCACAGCGTGTTGGTCACCCCCGAGAGCAGGCCCCCGTCGCGCGTGCAGTCCTGGGCGGCGGCCGAGGCGGCCGGTGCCCCCACCGGGACGGCCGCCAGCGCCACCGCGAGAACTCCAGCCGAGATCGCGGTCCTGCTCCCCATCCGTCCCCTCCTGCGTCGCTTCCGGGGGAAATCTTTATGGACATCGGCCGTCAGACGCAGGCGTTTGCCGGGTAAAGTTGCGATTCGGTATCGAGTAGTGATACGCGAGAAGGTCTCTCGTTCCAGGTCGCGGCGGTCACGCGGCCGGTCAGTCGAGCGACGACACGTCATCTAGGGCCTCGCGGATCTCGATCGGCAGCACGACGTCCTCGGCGGGGAGGACTCCCTTCAACTGCGCGTGCGTACGCGCCCCGACGATGGCCGAGGCCACGCAGGGCTGGTCCCGCACCCACGAAAGGGCCACGGCCAGGGGCGACACGCCGAGCCCGTCGGCGGCGGTCATGACGGACTCCACGACCCGCCTGCTGCGCTCGTCCAGATAGGGCCGGACGAAGTCGGCGAAGTGCGGGGTGGCGGCGCGCGAGTCGGCCGGGATGCCGGTGCGGTACTTGCCCGTGAGCACCCCCCGCCCCAGCGGCGACCAGGCCAGCACGCCCACCCCCAGGTGCGCGGCGGCGGGCAGCAGCTCACGCTCCGGCTCGCGGGCCAGCAGGGAGTACTCGGCCTGGGCCGAGGTGATCGGGATGCGGCCGGGGATCATCCGCTGGGTGACGGCGGCGGTGGCGAGCTGCCAGCCGGTGTAGTCGCAGACGCCCGCGTAGACGGCGCGCCCGGAGGAGACGATGGCGTCGAGCGCGGCCAGGGTCTCCTCCAGGGGCACCTCGGCGTCGTAGGTGTGCAGCTGCCACAGGTCGACGTAGTCGAGCCCGAGCCGGTTGAGCGACTCGTCCACCGCGGCGATCAGGTGGCGCCTGGAGGCGTCGCGAGGGCGGCGGCCCGCCGGCGTCACCACGGCCTTGGTGGAGATCACCAGCTCCGCGCGCGGCACCGAGTCGCGCAGCATCCGCCCCAGGAGCCGCTCGGCGTCGCCGGCGGTGTAGACGTCGGCGGTGTCGACCAGGGTGCCGCCCGCGTCCATGAACGTGCGCAGCTGGGCGGCGGCCTCGTCCGCGTCGGTGTCACGGCCCCAGGTCATCGTGCCGAGCCCCAGCCGGGACACCGACAGGCCGCTGTGGCCGACATAGCGCTGCTCCATGATCCCGCCAGGTTACCGTCCAGGCCGATGAAACGTTGTGATCGACGCCTGCGACACTTGCTGGATGACCACGCTGCTTCTGGCCCGGCATGGGCTGACGGACCTCACCGGGCCGGTGCTGGCCGGCCGCACCCCGGGGGTGCATCTGAGCGAGGCGGGAAGGGCGCAGGCCGCCGCGCTCGCCGGGCGCGTCGCGGGCGTCAGGCTCGATGCCATTGTCTCCAGTCCGCTGGAACGCTGCCGGGAAACGGCGGAAGCGGTCGCGGAAGGCCGGGAGACGGACGTGCGGATCGACGACCGGTTCATCGAGTGCGGCTACGGGGAGTGGACCGGGCGGCCGCTGACCGAGCTGGCCAAGGAGCCGTTGTGGCAGGTCGTGCAGGCGCATCCGAGTGCGGTGACATTTCCGGAAGGGGAGTCGCTGGCCGGGATGCAGCACCGGGCCGTCGCGGCGGTCAGGGAGTGGAATCGAACCCTCGGGAGTAAGGCTGTCTACCTGGTTTGCAGTCACGGCGACGTGATCAAGGCGATCGTGGCGGACGCTCTGGGCCTTCATCTCGATCAGTTTCAGCGGATAACAGCTGATCCGGCGGCTCTCACCGTCATTCGCTATGCCCCCTTGCGTCCCTTTGTTCTCAGGGTCAACGATATGGGGGAATTGCGGCTTCCTGAGGATTCGGAGGAGAAAGACGGGGGAGAAAACATCACCGGGAGCGATGCCGCCGTCGGCGGCGGACCCGGAACCACGTAAGGTCAGGCTATGCCGGTCTTCGACTACGACCCACCAGAGAGGTTCGTCGCCGGTGCCCTGGGGCAGCCGGGCGCGCGGGTCTTTTTTCTGCAGGCCAGGGCCGAGGGCAGACTGACCACGGTGGCGCTGGAGAAATTGCAGGTGGCCGCGCTCGCGGGCAGGCTCGACGAGCTGCTCGACGAAGTGCTGCGGCTCAGCGGGGGCACCGCCCAGGTGCCCGCACTGGCCCCGGCCGACCTGGCCGACGACGCTCCTCTCGAAACGCCGGTCGCGGAGGACTTCCGCGTCGGCACCATGGCGCTGACCTGGGATGCCGAGAAGTCGCAGGTGGTGATCGAGGCGCAGGAGGTCATCGACGAGGACGATCTCGACAGGCCCGACCCCGCGGTGCTGCGCGTGCGCATCAGCGCCGGCGCCGCTCGCGCCTTCACCCAGCGAGCGCTCCAGATCGTCGCGGCGGGCCGACCGCCGTGCCCCCTGTGCGGGCAGCCCCTCGACGCCGCAGGTCACGTCTGCGTCCGACTCAACGGCTATCGCGGGGGTGAGGCGGCTTCATGACCGCTCCCGAGAGCGAACCGGCCATCAAGCCTCCCTCCCCACCGCCGTCCGTGCATGACGAGGACGCGCTCGCGCTGCTGCGCGACGGCACGCTGGAGGTCGCCGGCCGCCTCGTCGAGGCGACGAACATGACGCTCTACTGCTCGGTCAAGCTGGGTGACAGATCGGCGGCGTGCGTCTACAAGCCCGTACGCGGCGAGCGCCCCCTGTGGGACTTCCCCGACGGCACCCTCGCAGCCCGCGAGGTGGCCGCGTTCGAGGTCTCGCAGGCCACCGGCTGGCGCATCGTCCCGCCCACGGTCTACCGCGACGGGCCGTTCGGCCCCGGCATGTGCCAGCTCTGGATCGACACCGAGCGCGAGATCGACCTCATGCGGCTGGTCAAGAGCCGCAACCCGGTCGTACGGCGGATGGCGGTGTTCGACGCGGTGGTCAACAACGCCGACCGCAAGGGCGGCCACCTGCTGCCGCTGCCCACCGGCCACGTGTACGGCGTCGACCACGGCGTCTGCTTCTCCGTGGAGGACAAACTCCGCACGGTCCTGTGGCAGTGGCGCGGCAAGCCGCTGGCCCGCGAGGCGGTGGCGGTGCTGGCCAAGCTCGAGCGCGACATCGAGTCGGGCTCGCTCGGGCGCAGGCTGCGCGAGCTGCTGACGCTGGCGGAGGTGGAGGCCACCTGGCAGCGGGTCAGGCGGTTGCTCGACACCGGCGTGCATCCGTACCCGTCGGAGGGCTGGCCGGCCATACCCTGGCCCCCCATCTGAAAGACCTGGAGCCCGTTTAATACCCTTTGCCCATGTGCACGCTGATCGTGAGAACCGGGCGGCGGCTGAGCCTCATGGGCGTCAGGGACGAGCTCACCGACCGGCCCTGGGAAGGGCCGGGCGAACACTGGCCCGAGTACCCGGGGGTGATCGGGGGGCGTGACCTCAAGGCCGGCGGCACCTGGCTGGCCGTCTCCCCGGCGGACCGCCGCGCGGCGGCGCTGCTCAACGGCCGCGGCCGGGCCGCCGACGAGCGGACCAGGGTCTCGCGGGGCGACCTGGCGCTGCGGGCGGCGTACACGGGGGAGCTGCCCGCCGAGGCCGATCTGCACGACTACGACCCCTTCCACCTCGTGCTGGCCGGCCTGTCGCGGGTGCGGCTGCTGAGCTGGGACGGCGAGCGCGCGGCCGGCTCCGAGCTGCCCCAGGGCACCAGCATGGTCGTCAACACGGGCCTGGACCCCGCGAGCGAGCGCGTCGTGGCGTACCTGCCCCGCTTCAGGGACTCCGAGCGGTGGGACGAGCTGATCCAGGCCGAGCCGTCCTCCGACCCCGGGGCGCTCATCGTCAGGCACGAGCTGCCGGACGGCCGGATCTTCGCCTCCCTGTCGGTGATGGCGGTCGAGATCGGGCGGGAAGGCGTGACGTACGACTTCACCGACCTGACAGCCGAGCGGGACGGATAGGCTCAAAGGCATGAGATCGTGGTCTGCCCAGAACATCCCCAGACTCCCAGGTGAGAGCATTCCGCTCAGTCTCTACGACACCTCGGCCAAGCAGGTGCGGCAGACCGACCCCGGCCCCACCGCCAGGATGTACGTCTGCGGCATCACCCCTTACGACGCCACCCACCTCGGGCACGCCAACACCTACCACGCCTTCGACCTCGTCGGCAGGGTGTGGCGCGACGCCGGACACGAGGTGCACTACACGCAGAACGCCACAGACGTGGACGATCCGCTGCTGGAGCGGGCCACCCAGACCGGCGTCGACTGGCAGCAGCTGGCCGAGCGGGAGATCGAGCTGTTCCGCGGCGACATGGAGGCGCTGCGGATCATGCCGCCCCGCGAGTACGTCGGCGTCACCGAGGTCGTCGGCCGGGTGGCCGACCTGATCGCCAAGCTGGCCGCCAAGGGCGTCACCTACGTCCTCGACGGCGACGTCTACTTCAGCGTGGCCGACGCGCCCAAGTTCGGCCAGGTGTCCGGTTACAGCGAGCAGGAGATGCTGGCCCTGTTCGCCGAGCGCGGCGGCGACCCCGAACGGCCGGGCAAGCGTCACCCGCTCGACTGGCTGCTGTGGCGGGCCGAGCGGCCCGGCGAGCCGGCGTGGGACTCGCCGCTGGGGCGGGGCCGTCCCGGCTGGCACATCGAGTGCACCGCGATCGCCCTCGACAACCTGGGTCCCGGCTACGACGTGGCCGGCGGCGGCTCCGACCTGATCTTCCCGCACCACGAGTGCGGCGCCTCCGAGGGGCACGCCGCGACCGGCGAGTGGCCGTTCGCGAAGTTCTACGCGCACGCCGGCATGGTGGCGCTCGACGGCGAGAAGATGTCGAAGTCCAAGGGCAACCTGGTCTTCGTCTCAAGGCTGCGCCGCGAGCACGACCCGATGGCGATCAGGCTCGTGCTGCTGGCCCACCACTACCGGGCCGACTGGGAGTACGTGCCGGACATGATGGCGCAGGCGGAGCGCCGGCTGGCGCTGTGGCGCTCGGCCGCCGCGCTCACGGCGGGGCCGCCCGCCGGAGAGCTGCTGGCCAAGGTGCGCGAGCGGCTGGCCGACGACCTCGACTCGCCCGGCGCGCTGGCCGCCGTGGACGCCTGGGCCGAGCAGGCCCTGGCGGGTGGCGGCACGGACGAGTCGGCCCCCGGCCTCGTCCGCGACCTCGCCGACGCCCTCCTTGGGGTCGCCCTCCGCTGACCCCGGGTTTCACAAAGCGGCCGCCCTGCCAAGGGCGGCCGCATTTTTAGTTGCGGGCCCTTGACTGCGCAGGCCCTTGGTTGCGCGGGCAATTCGTGCGCGGGCAATTCGTGCGCGGGCAATTCGTGCGCGGGCCCCTTGGTGCGCGGCAATTCGTGCGCGGGTGCTTGGTTGCGTGGGAGCTGAACACTCGTTTAGTCTGCTGAACATGTGTTCAGCCAGCCAGGCGGATCTGACCGCCCAAGCCAAGATCCGCGACGCCGCCATCGCCCACTTCGCCCGCGACGGCTTCCAGAAGACCGGCCTGCGAGCCGTCGCGGCCACGGCGGGGGTGAGCGCCGCCCTGGTCATCCACCATTTCGGCAGCAAGGACAGGCTCCGCGCGGTCTGCGACGACCACGTTCTGGCGGCGCTCACCCGCAGGGGCCGCGCCGCCGGGGCGGCCGGGCTGCAGGGCCTGGCGGGCGAGTACCTGGCGGACCCGGAGGAGTACCACCTGCACGTGCGCTACATGGCCCGCGCCGTCGAGGACGACTCGCCCGCGGGTGCCGCGTTCGTGACCACGATGGTGGACGAGACGGAGGCGATCCTGCGCGCCGGGATCGCGGACGGCTCGATGCGGCCGAGCTCCGACGTGCGGGCGCTGGCCGTGCTCAGCGTGCTGACCAGCCTGGCCACGCTCACGATGCCGCCCTCCCTGGCTCGCGCGCTCGGCCACGAGCGGTTCGGCCCGGAGGTCCTGCGGCGGCTGGCACTGCCCACGATCGAGGTCTACACCCACGGCCTCTACACCGACGACGCCGTACTCGAGGCGGCCGCGAACGCGCTGTCCGCCGACCGGCGACAGGAGGACTGACCGATGCCCATCGCCCTGCCCGAGCTCACCCCGCTGCAGGAGACCCTGTGGCTGACGCTGTGCTGCCGCGCCATCGACAACCGCTCGTCCCACCGCATCCTGGGTGACGAGACGGCCGACGAGATCGTCCGCGAAACCGGCTACGACCACTCCAGGTTCCGCATCATGGCGGCGGGCGCGCTCAACGTCGCCCACCGGGCCAAGAAGCTCGACGAGATCGCCCGGCGGTTCTTCGCCCGCCATCCCCGGGGCGTCGGCCTGGACCTCGGGGCGGGCCTGGACAGCCGGGTGCTGCGCGTCTCCCCGCCGCCGGAGGCCGAATGGTACGACCTCGACTTCCCCGAGGTCATCGACCTGCGGCGGCGCCTGCTGCCCGCCGCCGCCACGCCCCGCGGCGTCGCCGCCGACCTGAACGAGCCCGGCTGGCTGGACGCCCTGCCCGCGGACCGGCCCGCGGTGATCGTCGCCGACGGGCTCCTCGCGTTCCAGAGCGAGGAAGAGATGATCACCCTGGTCGACCGCCTCGTCGGGCACTTCCCCAGCGGCGAGATCGCGTTCAACGGCTACAGCACGTTCGCCGTCTGGGCGCAGAAGCACTACAAGGGCGCCGAATCCGTCGCGAGGATCGCCAAGTTCCCCGGCTTCAACGACCCGCGCACGCCCGAACGCTGGAACCCGAAACTGAGGCTGGTCAAGGAGATCCTCTGCATGCGGGAGCCCGAAGTCGCCCTGTTCCCGCCGCTGCTGCGCTGGTGGACGCGGTTGTTCGCGCCCAGCGCCACCCTGTCGCGCTCGGGGAACGTGGTCCTGCACTACCGCTTCTGAGCGGAAGCGGATACCCTGATAATCAGCAGCACTGATTATCAGGGAGTCATTCATGATTCTGATCACCGGCGGGCTGGGCTTCATCGGCACGCACACCACCCGCGCCCTGCTGGACCTGGGGGAGTCCTGCGTGCTCGTCCAGCGCAGGCCGGCCGAGGTGCCCGCCGCCTTCGCGGCCGAGGCCGGCGAGCGGCTCTTCGTCGAGCAGGCCGACGTCGCCGACGAGCGGGCCCTGCTCGAGATCGGCGACCGGCACAAGATCACCGGCATCATGCACCTGGCCGGCTCCATGCCCTGGCCGGCCGGCGCGTACGAGCCGATCGAGCACACCGAGCGGGCGGTGCGGAGCCTGCTCACCCTGTTCCGCGCGGCCCGTGCCTGGCAGGTGCGCCGGCTCGGCCTGGCCAGCACGATCGGCGTGTACGCCGGGATCACCGCCGACGGGCCGCTCGGCGAGGACCTGCCGCTGACGATGAGCGCCCCGCACGTCATCCCCCGCTTCAAGAAGATCGGCGAGCTGCTGGCCGATCACCTCAACGAGGTGCTCGACGACGTCGAGGCGGTCAGCTACCGCATCGGGGGCATCTGGGGGCCGCTCGGGCACAACCCCGACCCGTTCTTCCCCGCGCCGCAGCTCGTGCACGCCGCCGCCCGCGGCACCGAGCCCGACCTGTCCGCGCTGATGGGCGAGACCCGCATGGAGAACGGCCTCGACGTGTGCTACGTCAAGGACTGCGGGCGGGCGCTCGCGCTGCTGCAGACGGCCGGGCGGCTGCGGCACCGCACGTACAACGTGGCCTCGGGGCGGATCACCACCAACCGCGACCTGATCGCGGCGATCAGGAAGCTCGTCCCCGGCGCGCGCGTGGACCTGCCGGAAGGGCGCGCGCCCGGGCCCGTCGACAACGCCCTCGACATCACGCGGCTGCGCGAGGACACCGGGTTCGAGCCCCCCTACGACACCGAGCGGGGCGTCGCCGAGTACCTGGAGTGGCTGCGCGCGGGCAACGAGCGCTAGACGGCGGAAACCCCCGCCGGAGGTGTGCTCCGGCGGGGGTCCCCGCTGTCCCGCGACGGCCTCCCGCCCGCGGCCCGGCGGAAACCGCGGTCCGTCAGACCTCGAGGCGTTCGAGCTGCTCGATCGCGGCGAGCTCGGCCGAGAACCACTCGATCGTGCGGCGCAGCCCCTCGCCGGCGGGCACCGTGGCCCGCCAGCCCAGCCGCTCGGCGGCCAGCGAGGTGTCGGGCCGCCGCACCTTCGGGTCGTCGGCGGGCCGGTCGATGAACCGGATCTCCGACGACGTACCCGTCAGCTCCTTGACGAGCGTGGCCAGCTCCAGCATCGTCAGTTCGTCGGGGTTGCCGATGTTCACCGGCCCGGCGAAGTCGCTGCGGGCCATGGCCAGGATGCCGGAGACGGTGTCGTCGACGTAGCAGATGGAGCGCGTCTGCGAACCGTCACCGGTGATCGTGATCGGCTCGCCGGTCAGCGCCTGCCGGATGAACGTCGGGATCGCCCGGCCGTCGAACGGGCGCATGCGCGGGCCGTAGGTGTTGAAGATGCGCACGATCCCCGTGTCGGTGGCGCGCGACTGCCGGTACGCGGTGGTCAGCGACTCGGCGAACCGCTTGGCCTCGTCGTACACGCTGCGCGGCCCGACCGGGTTGACGTTGCCCCAGTACGTCTCCTTCTGCGGATGCTCCAGGGGATCCCCGTACACCTCGCTGGTGGAGGCCAGCACGAACCTGGCCCCCTTCTCCCTGGCCAGCCCCAGCGCGTGCAGCGTGCCGACGCTGCCCACGCGCAGCGTCTCGATCGGATAGCGCAGGTAGTCGGCCGGCGAGGCGGCCGAGGCGAAGTGCAGCACGAGATCCAGCCGGTCCGGTACGTGCACGTACCCGGTCAGATCGCACTCGATGAGCCGGAACTCGGGCCGTTCGAGGAGATGCTCCACGTTGCGCGGCCCCCCGGTGAGGAAGCTGTCCATGCAGACCACCTCCGCTCCCTCGTCCAGCAGTCGCTCGCAGAGGTAGGAGCCGAGGAACCCGGCGCCTCCGGTGACCAGAGCCCTCATGAGATGACCTCCATGGCGGCGTCGACGACTTCGGAAACCTCGATCTTCAGCAGCCCAGGATCGGGCCGCTGGCCATGCGGGTCGCCGTTCTGCCCGGCCCACAGCGCCACGTGGCGCCAGCCGGGCGGCGGGCCCCACAGCCTGGGCGAGACCGGCCCGAACAGCACGACCGACGGCACGCAGAACGCCGTCGCCAGATGAGCCACGCCGGTGTCGCCGCAGACCACCAGCTTCGCCCTGCTGACCAGGTCGATCAGGTCGGCCAGGCAGGTCCGCCCCGCCAGCATCCGCTCCGGAGGCAGCCCCGCCAGCTCGGCGACCCGCGCGGCGATCGGCACCTCCTCAGCGTTCCCCGTGACGATGACGTCGTCCAGCGCCGCCGCCACCTCGGCGAACCGCTCCGGCGGCCAGCGCCGCGCGGGGAAGGCGGCGCCCGGATGCACGATCGCCGGCCCCGTACGGTCGGAGATGCCCAGCGTCAGATCGCCGGGATCGGTGGGCACGCCGTGCCACTCCAGCAGGTCGCACCACCGCCGCACCTCGTGCACCCCGTCCTGCCACGGGGGCCCGGTGCCGAAGCTGATCAGCCGCCCCGGCTCCGTGCGCCGCAGCGCCTCGATGCTCTGCGGCCCCCGGCCGTGCAGGTTGACCGCGATGTCGGGGCGCTCGAACGGCACGGCGTCCATCGGAATGGGACCCGGGCCCGACACGTCCACCTGGTCGTCCACCGCGCCGATCAGCGGCAGCAGCGCCTCCAGGTACCGGGGCGCGGCCAGCGTGATCCGGTGCGCGGGGAAGGCCTGGCGCAGCGACCGCAGGGCGGGCACGGCCGTGAGCAGGTCGCCCAGGCCGAGCCCGCGCAGCACGAGGAGTTCTAGGGCCATGACGTCTCCGTGGACGGGCAGACGACGAGCTCTCTCACCTCGCATCCGGCCGGCTGCCGCAGCGCGAAGACCACCGCCTGGGCGACGTCGGCCGGATCGTTCAGCCCCGCCTCGGGGCCCGGCTTGTACTGCTCGGGACGGCCGTCGAAGAAGCTCGTCCGCATGCCGCCGGGGATCAGCAGGGTCACCCCGATCTCCCCGCGCGTCTCGATGGCCAGCCCCCTGGTGAAGCCGACGACGCCGAACTTCGAGGCCGAGTACGCCGACGCGTCGCTCAGCGGCCGCAGCCCCAGCGTCGAGGCGCAGGTGACGACCTTGCCCCGGGTGTGCTTCAGGTACGGCAGCGCCGCCCGCACGACCGAGGCCGTGCCCAGCAGGTTCACCTTGATGACCCGCTCCCAGTCGTCGGCGGGCACGTCCTCCAGCCGCCCGCACGCGTCGATGCCCGCTGCCGTCACGACGGCGTCCAGGCCGCCGGCCCGCTCGGCCAGCTCGCGCACCGCGCGCTCGGCCTCCGCCCGGTCGGCCAGATCCGCCGTCACGTGCTCGAAGCGCTGGTCGGGCGCGCGCACGTCCACGACGAGGGCCTTCCAGCCCTCCTTCTCCACGGCCTCGGCGGTGGCCAGGCCGAGCCCGGACGCGCCCCCGGTGATCAATACGTTCACTGGATCTCCCTGATCAGATTGGTTGTCGAACGGCCCGGCAGCGTGCTCAGCACGACGATCTCCGCGCCGAGCCTGCCGAGCACCCCGGACTCGGGCAGCACTTCCCCCTCGTAGTCGCCGCCCTTCACCCACACGTCCGGGCGCAGCTGCTCGATGGCGGCGGCCGGGGTGTCCTCGTCGAACACCAGCACCGCGTCCACGCAGCCCAGCGCCCGCAGCACCTCGACCCGGTCGCGCACGTCCACGATGGGCCTGGACGGGCCCTTCAGCCGGCGTACCGAGTCGTCGGAGTTGACGCAGACGACCAGCGCGTCGCCCAGCGCCCTGGCCCGCCGCAGCAGGCTCACGTGGCCCGCGTGCAGCAGGTCGAAGCAGCCGCCCGTGGCGATCAGCCGGCCGCCGTAAGCCCGGGTGAGCCCGGCCACCTCCAGCGCCGTGCGCGGCCGGTCGCCGAGCCGCTGCTCCTGCACCTTCACGGTGGCGGCCCCGCCGCGCTCGACGAAGCGGGAGGCCTCGCCCACGCCGGTCGTGACCGCCTCCTCCGCGTCCGCGCCGTCGCGCAGCGCGAGCGCGGCGGCCCCGGCGAGCCTGTCGCCCGCGCCGCACGCGTCCCCGCCGGACACGGCGGGGCCGCCCGACCCCGCCGGCGGCGGCACCGTGGTCAGCGGGCCGCCCTCCACCGCGAGGCAGGCCCCGCGCTCGCCGGTCGTGACGGCCACCGCCCTGGCCCGCAGCGCCCGCACCAGCCGGCGGGCCGCCTGGTCGGGGCCGTGGTAGCCGGACGGGCAGAGCTGCCGCGCCTCCGCCTCGCTGGGCGTCAGCAGCGCGCAGCCGGGCATCGGCTGCTCGCCCCGGGGGTGGGGGTCCCACACCACCGGTACGCCCACCTCGCGCAGCAGCTCGCGGGCCATCCTGGCCACGCCCCTGCCGTAGTCGGAGACCAGCACGGCGCCGGCCCGGCCGATCGCCGCGATCGCCTCCGCGGTGGGGGAGTACCTGGCCGTGCCGTCACCGGTGTCCAGCCTGACGAGCGTCTGGCCGCGCGCCCTGACCCGGGTCTTGCGTACGGTGCCGCCGCGCAGCGGGAGCCGTACCAGGTCGAGCTCCTGCGACAGCAGCCCGCACAGGCGGTGCCCGTCGGGGTCGTCGCCGATCGCCGTGATCAGCACGACCTCGGCGCCGTCGCGGGCGGCCAGCAGCGCGGCCAGCCCGGCCCCGCCGGGGCGGGCCTGCTCGGCGGAGACGTCCAGCACCGGCACGGGCGCGTCCGGGCAGAGCCGCTCGGCCTCGCCCTCGACGTCCACGTCGAGCAGCGTGTCCCCGATGACGACCAGCGGCCTCTCCGTCACAGCGCCTCCTCGACCGCGTCGCACAGCAGGTGGATCAGTGCCAGGTGCACCTCTTGCACGGTCGCGGTCTCGCCGGGAACGGCCACCGCCTCGTCGCACAGGCCGGCGAGCGGGTTCGGGGCGGGGCCCGTCATGGCCCACGCCACGAGCCCGGCCTCCTGCGCCGCCCTGGCCGCGGCCAGCACGTTCGGGCTGCCGCCGCTGGTGGACAGGCACACCAGCACGTCCCCGGTACGGCCGTGCGCGCGCACCTGGCGGGCGTAGACCTGCTCGGCGCCGTAGTCGTTGGCGATCGCCGTCAGCGTCGAGCCGTCGGCGTGCAGCGGGATCGCCGCGTACGGCTGCCTGTCGTCCCTGAACCGGCCGACCAGCTCGGCCGTCAGGTGCTGGGCCTCGGCCGCCGACCCGCCGTTGCCGCAGGCGAGCAGCCTGCCCCCGGCGGCCAGCACGCCGGCCAGCTTGCCTCCCCAGGCCCGGACGGTGACCGCGTGGTCATCGACCTTCTCCAGGGTGTTCCAGAGCTTCTCCAGATGTGCGTCCACGATCAACCCCCCAGGGCCGCCAGACGGCAGACCTTTCCGTCGATGACCTGCGTGTACACGGCCTCGGTCAGCTCGGCCACGCGGGGCCAGCCGTACCGTTCCCTGGCCCGCCGGGCGCCTGCCGCGCCGAGCGCGCCGCGCCTGTCCGGGTCGCCGAGCACGTCCTTGAGCGCCCTGGCCAGCGCGCGCGGGCGGCGCGGCGGCACGAGCACGCCGCAGCCCGCCACGGTGTCCAGGTGGCCGCCGACCGCCGAGGCGACGACCGGCACGCCGCACGCCATGGCCTCCACGGGCACCATGCCGAACGGCTCGTACCAGGGCACCGTCACCACGACGTCGGCCGAGCGCATCAGCGCGGGCACGTGCGGGCGCGGCACGGAGCCGATGACGTGCACGCGGTCCCCGAGCCCGTAGCCCCCGGCCAGCTCGCGCAGCCTGAGCGCCTCCTCGTCGTCCTGGCTCCCGCCGGCGATCACCAGGTTCGCGCCGGGGACCTGGCGCAGCGCCGCGATCACGGTGTCCACGCCCTTGCGCGGCACCATCCGGCCGATGCTCAGCACGACCGGGCCGTCCGGGCGCGGCGCCACCGGCCCGTCCGGGCAGAACGCCGACAGGTCCACCCCGCACGGCACCACCGCGACGCGGTGCTCCGGGACCCCCATCGCGCACAGCTCGTTCACCTCGTCGCTGCAGGTGGCCAGCACCATGTCGGCCTGCAGGCCGATCTCGCGCTCGCTGTCGAGCCGGTGCGCGGGGCTGGTGTCGGCCGCGCCCTGCCAGCGCCGCTTGACCGTGCCCAGCGCGTGGAACGTCTGCACCACCGGCACTCCGGCGGCCGCCGCCGCCCGCAGCGCCGCCTGCCCGCTCATCCAGAAGTGGGCGTGCGCGACGTCCGGCGGGCGGGCGGCCCAGCGCGCCGTCAGCCATGCGGTGAACTCCGGCATGAACGGCGGCAGCTCGTCCTTGGGGACGGGCGCCGCGGGGCCCGCGGGCACGTACTCGACCGTGACGCCGGGCGCCAGGCTCACCGACTCCGGTTGCGACTCGGAGGAACGACGGGTGTGGACGACGACCGTGTGCCCCCGGCCTGCGAGGGCCACGGCCAGGGCGGCGACGTGGACGTTCTGGCCGCCGGCGTCGACGCCGCCGACCGCTGCCAGCGGGTCCGCGTGCTCGGAGATGAGATCGACCTTCACTGCGTCAGCTCCCTCACTGCCTTGACCACCTGCTCACTTGTCACCTGGGACAGGCACGGGTGCCCGGGTACCGGGCAGACGCGCGCCCTGCTGCCACGGCAGGGCGCCTGCTGATCGCCCAGCAGCACCGCGGGCACGCCGTACGGGGCCCACCGCACCGCAGGGACAACGGGCGCGAACAGGCTCACGACCGGCGTTCCGACGGCCGCGGCGAGGTGCGCGGGGCCGGTGTTGCCCGCCACGAGCACACCGGCTCGCTCGATCACGGCAGCCAGTTCCGCGAATGTGGTCATTCCGCCCAGGTCGGCCGCGACGTCGCCGGCCACGTAGGCGGTGAGGTTCCGTTCTGTGCCGGTGACGACGACCTGGTGACCGTCGTCGGCCAGCTCCCGTACCGTCTGCCGGTGCCTGTCGGCAGGCCACGTGCGGGCGGGGGCCGATGTCCCTGGGTGAACCACGACATACGCGCCTTTGTCGGCAACGCCGCCGACGCCTACACAGTGCCCCGTAAATTTCCCTATATCCGGCAACGGTCGCTGAACAGCCAGTTTCCCGTCATCGCCCTCCGGCAGCGCGAACCCGGCCGCCTCCGCCACGGCCAGCATCCGCTCCGCCTCCGGCACGTCCACGCTCTCGTCCACCACGTGCCGCACGTCGAGCAGGGAGCCCGGGTAGTCGTTGCTGATCGCGGTGATCCGCTTCACCCCGGCCAGCCTCAGCAGCAACGCCAGCGGCAGCGCCGACTGGTGGAACGACGTCAGCAGCACCGCCTCGTCGATCCCGCCGGCCCTGCCGACCAGCTCCTCCACGCCCGCCGCGGTGACGGGCGGCGGGGTGTGGTCGATCCACGGGGCATGCCACACGATCACCCGGTCCACGCCGGGCAGCAGCTCGGCCGCCGCCCTGCCGTTCGGGCCGGCCAGGAAGACCACCTCGCGGGCCCTCGTACGGACCGCCCGCACGGCCGGGCCGGCCAGCAGCACGTCCCCGGCGTCGTCCAGCCGCGCCACGAGCACGCGCCCTCGGCCGGCCGTGCCGGCTCGCGCGCTGCTCGCCGTGCTGGCCGGCGCGCTGTCTCTTGCGGTCCTGTCCCTGCTGGAACGTTCCTGCCGGCCCCTGCTCATCGCCGCACCCTCCATTCCCCCCGAAGCCGGTGCGTACAGGCGACCGGCGGGATCAGCACGCTCGTGACGGCCATCCGCAGCACCTCCCGCGCGGTACGCGGGCCCGGCGCGATCCGCCGCCACGCGAAGTCCGCGGTCAGCCCCGCCCACACCGCCCCCGCACCCCACGCGGCCACGGCCGGCGCCCGCCCCGCGCCCCGCGACGCCGCACCCCGGGCACCGGACCTGGTACGGGTCGCGGCGGCCGCGGCGGCGAGGAGTACGGCCGCGAGGCCCGCGGCGGTCGTCAGGGCGTGCAGCCGCAGCCGGCCGCGGCCGCCGCCAATGCCGGCGCGCCACGAGGGCCCGTGCAGGCGGCGCATGAGCGCGTCGTCGGCGTTGCCCCGCTGGAAGCGCACGCTCGCCCAGAACCCGTCGTCCCGGACCGGATGCTCCGTCACGCGCTCGCCCCTGACCAGCCGGTGCCCGGCCCGCGCCACCCGCAGCGCCAGGTCGGCGTCCTCCCGGTACGCCCGCGGGAACCGCTCGTCGAACCCGCCCACCGCCTCCAGCACCGCCCTCCGGTAGGCCATGTCGGCCGTCACCCACAGAGCCCCCGCGAGCCCGGCGGTGTGCCGCTCGCCGTCGGTGGGCCGGCGCGTCCCGGGCAGCGGCACCACGATGCGCCCCTGGCTGCCCCCCACGTCGTCGGGCAGGTCCACCAGGTCCTTCCAGACCGCCTCGGCCCACCCGGGCGCCGGGATCACGTCGTCGTCGAGGAACACCACCCACGGCGTGTCCGCGGCCCGCCACCCGGCGTTCCGCGCCGCCGCGGGGCCCCGCCCACCCGACCGGACGACCCGCACATTCCCCGGCAGCGCCCCGGAAGGCAGCGCCCCGGAAGGCAGCGGCCCGGAAGGCAGCGGCCCGGAAGGCGACGGCTCATCGCGCAAGGCCCCGGATAGCAGCGGCTCAAGCGGCTCCCCGCCATCGGCGCCGGCCCTGTCGTCCACCACGATCACCGGCACGCCCGGCCCCACGGCCGCCAGCGTGTCACGCAGCGTGGCCCGCCCGATGGTGGGGATCACCACGGTGATCACGAGGCGAACACCTCCCCCCGCCGCACCACGTACGGCCCCAGCACCAGCACGTCCACCGGCGAGGACCCGAAGCACTCCAGCGCGTCACGCGGATCGTCCACCATGGGCCGCCCCGCCGTGTTGAGGCTCGTGTTGACCACCACCGGCAGCCCCGTACGCGCCTCGAACTCGCTCAGCACCCGCGCCATCAGCGGCTGCTCCCGGGGCGAGATCGTCTGGATCCTGGCCGTCCCGTCCACGTGCACCACCGCGGGGATCCGCCCCGCCCAGTCCGGGTGCACGTCGTGCACGAACAGCATGTACGGCGACGGCACAGGCCCCCGCCCGAAGATCTCGCGGGCCCGCGACTCCAGCACCATCGGCGCCACGGGCCGGAACTGCTCGCGCCCCTTGACGTCGTTCAACCGCTCGGTGTTGCGGGCGTGCCCCGGATGCGCCAGCAGCGACCGCTGCCCCAGCGCCCGCGGCCCGTACTCGGCCCGCCCCTGGAACCAGGCCACGATCCGGTCGGCCGCCAGCTCCGCGGCCACGGCGGCGGCCAGGTCGGCCGGGCGGGTGTACGGCACGCGGGCCACGTCCAGCCACGCCCCGAGCTCCTCGTCGGTGAAGCCGCGCCCGAGCGCCGCGTCCGGCATGGGCCCGGCGGGCTCGCCGTACGACTGCGCCAGGTGCAGCGCCCCGCCGAGCGCGGTGCCCGAGTCGCCCGCCGCCGGCTGGACCCAGATCTCCTCGAACGGGCCCTCGTCCAGCAGCCGCGTGTTGGCCACGCAGTTCAGCGCGACCCCGCCGGCCAGCGCCAGCCGCCGCTCGCCGGTCCGCTCGTGCAGCCAGCGCACCAGCTCCAGCAGCACCTCCTCCAGCCGGGCCTGCACGCTGGCGGCCAGGTCGGCGTGGTCGGAGGTCCACGGGGTGCCCTTCTTCAGCGCCTTGGCGTAGCCGCCCCAGTCGACCGGTTCGACGCGGAAGCCGCCGTCGCCGGTCGTGTAGATCACCTCGCGCAGCGACTCCAGGTGGCGGGGCCGGCCGTAGGAGGCCATCGCCATCACCTTGTACTCGTCGCTGGAGCGCAGGAAACCCAGGTGCTCGGTGACGTCCTCGTACATGAGGCCGAGGGAGTGCGGCAGCTCCTGCGCCGCCAGCACCTCCAGCTCGCCGCCCCGGTATCGGCCCGCCAGGTGGGAGACGTTCTCGCCGCGGCCGTCGGCCACCAGCACCGCGCAGTCGCGCCACGGCGCGGCCAGGCCCGCCGAGGCGGCGTGCGCCACGTGGTGCGGCACGTAGCTCACCTGGCCCGGGTCCAGGCCGGGCAGGGCCGTGGCGAGGAACGCGGGGGCGCGCACCGCGTACCTGGTCCGCAGGTCCTCCCAGTCGCCCTCCGGCTTTCCCACGACCAGCGACGGGTCGTAGGAGTAGGCCACCGCGTCGATGTCCTCGGGGGACAGACCCGCCTCGCGCAGGCACCACGCGGCGGCCAGCTCGGGCAGCTCCCACGCGGAGAACGCCAGCGGCCTCTTGCCGTGCTTGCGGCGGCTGAAGCGCTCTTCCTCCGCCGCTGCCACGATCTTCCCGTCGACCACCAGCGCGGCGGCCGGGTCGTGGAAGATCGCGTTGATGCCGAGAAACTTCATGCTTCCTCCCCCTAAGGATGTCGAGAACCGCTACCGAGAGGAGCGGTTCTCAAACATTCGGCGAGTCCGCGAGATGCGGAAACAGGCGTCAGCGCCTGCGGTTGGTCACTGTAAGTAGTTGTTTGCCAGGGCAGGCGCCGGGTAGCTGCCGGACAGCGCGACGGAGGTGAAAGGTGTTCGAAAAGCGACGTCCCGGCGCCGTGCTCTTCGACCGGGACGGGACCTTGATCAGGGATGTGCCGTACAACGGCGATCCGGACCTCGTGGAGCCCATGCCGGGCGCGATCGAGGCGCTGGGCAGGCTCAGACGCGCCGACGTCCCGGTGGCCGTGGTCACCAACCAGTCGGGCGTCGCCAAGGGCCTGCTGTCCCCTGACGACATGGACCAGGTGAACGCCAAGGTGGAGGAGCTGCTCGGCCCGTTCGACGCGTGGGCGATCTGCGTGCACGACGACGCCGACGGCTGCACCTGCCGCAAACCCGCGCCCGGGCTCGTGATCAGAGCCGCCGCCGTGCTCGACGTCAGCCCCCGCGACTGCGTGGTCGTGGGCGACATCGGACGCGACATGGAGGCCGCCAGAGCCGCCGGCGCCAGGGGCATCCTCGTCCCGACGCAGGAGACGCTGCGGGAGGAGATCCGGCAGGCCGCCGAGGTCGCCGACGACCTCATCGACGTCGTGGACCGCGTGCTGAGCGACGCCGAGGGCCCCGTGCCGGCCGCGGCGGCGCCCTGGGCCCGCGCGATGGGCTGGAGCCGCTGGTGAGGATCCTCATCTGGCACGTGCACGGCTCGTGGACCAGCGCGTTCATCCGGGGGTCCCACGAGTACCTGCTGCCGCTCGTTCCCGGCCGTGGTCCCGATGGCCGGGGACGGGCGGCCACCTACGACTGGCCGGAACGCGCCCGCGAGGTGCCCTGGGACCGGCTCCGAGACGAGCCCGTGGACGTCGTCGTCCACCAGCGCCCGCACGAGCTGGACCTGGCCCGCGAGTGGCTCGGCCGCGACGTGCCCGGCGTGTACGTCGAGCACAACACGCCCGCCGGCGACGTGCCCCGCACCCGCCACCCCCTCGCCGGCCAGAGCGACATCACGCTCGTGCACGTCACCCACTTCAACGAGCTGTACTGGGACAACGGCCGCGCCCCCACCCGCGTCATCGAGCACGGCATCCCCGACCCCGGCCACCTCTACACGGGCGAGCTGCCCAGGGCCGGCGTCGTGGTCAACGAGCCCGTGCGCCGCACCAGGGTCGCCGGGACCGACCTGCTGCCCCGCTTCGCCGAACGGGTGCCGCTCGACGTGTTCGGCATGAAGGTGGACGGGCTGCCGTACGGCACCCACGAGGACCTGCCGCAGCACGTCATGCACGCCGAGCTGGCCCGCAGGCGCGTCTACCTGCACCCCTACCGGTGGACCTCGCTCGGCCTGGCCCTGATCGAGGCCATGACGCTCGGCATGCCCGTGGTCGCGCTCGCCGCCACCGAGGCCATCGAGGCGGTGCCGCCCGAGGCGGGCGTGCTGTCCACGAAGGTGGACGTGCTGGCCGGCGCGCTGCACGCCTTCGCCGGCGACCCGGAGCGCGCGAGCCAGGCCGGCAAGGCCGCCAGGGCCGCCGCCCTGTCGCGGTACGGGCTCGACAGATTCCTCGCCGACTGGGACGCGCTGCTCAGCGAGGTATGACGCCCGGAGCGATGGGTAGGCGCGAAGAGCATGATGATGATGCTCGACTGGACCCGCAGGGCAGCCTGCCTCGACCTGGACCCCGAGTTGTTCTTCCCGATCTCCATGGAGGGTCCGAGCCAGTCGCAGGTCGAGCGGGCCAAACACGTGTGTGACGGCTGTCCCGTGCGGGAGCCGTGCCTGGAGTACGCGCTGAGCACCAGGCAGGCGTACGGCGTCTGGGGCGGCACCGATCCCGGCCAGCGGCGTGAGCTCGCCCTGCGGGCCGAGGCCGCCGCCCGGCACTAGAGCCCCGCCGCCGGCGGACAGGCGCCGATGCGACTGCCCGGCCACCGGCGGGCAGGCGTCCCCGGCACCGCCCTGCCGCCCATGGGCAGGCACTCCCGGGAGTGCTCAGCCACCGGCGGGCAGGGCCTCGGCGAGGAACCGTTCGCGCTCGGCCGCCTCGAGGTGGTCGCTGAACAGCACCCCGTCGAGATGATCGGCCTCGTGCTGCAGCACCCTCGCCAGCACCCCGAGCGCCCGCACCGTGACCGGCTTGCCGAACATGTCGCGGCCACGCGCCGTGACCATGTAGGAGCGTTCCAGTGGCCACCACACGCCGGGCGCCGACAGGCACGCCTCGTCCGCGGTCACCTTGCGCTCCGACAGCTCCAGCCGCGGGTTGACCAGGTGGCCCGACTTGCCGTCGTAGGAGTAGACCACCACCCGCACCGGCTCCCCGACCTGCGGCGCCGCCAGCCCGGCCCGCCCCGGCACCGCCCGCATGGTCGCGGTCAGCGACTTGACCAGCCGTCTCAGCTCCCGATCGAAATCCTGGATCGGCGCCGCGACCGAGCGGAGCACCGGATCATCGAACATGCGAATTGGCCGGATCGTCACCCGCAACTCCCCGATAGGCCGCGATCGTCACGATGAACGCTTCCCTGGAGTGCGCCCCGCCAATCGCGAAGGTCAGGCCTTGTAGCACAGCGGTAACAGAAGAGACCCAGTGGTGAAACCACCCGAAAGCAGTATCGGAGGGTGATCTCACTTGCGTCACACGCGCCTGTGATGCCTGGCCGGGTGCTCGGGGCCCGGCCAGGCCTCTTCGACTACCAGGAGGTGCAGGCATGAGCGCGCTTCCCCTCGAGGGCGGCTCCTCCCCGGAGACGGCGCCCGACGCCCTGGCGGGCTTCACCATCGGCGTCACCGCGACCAGACGGCGCGAGGAGTTCGGGGCGCTCCTGGAGCGCCGCGGCGCGCGCGTGGTCAGCGCCCCCGCCATCCGGCTCGTCCCGCTGGCCGAGGACGCCGACCTGCTCGCCGCCACCCGGCAGAGCCTGGAAGGGCCGCTGGACGACGTCGTGGTCACCACCGGCGTCGGCTTCCGCGGCTGGATGGCCGCCGCCGAGGGCTGGGGCCTGTCCGCCGACCTGGGCGAGCACCTGTCCGGAGCCCGCCTGCTCACCCGCGGCCCCAAGGCCAGGGGAGCGGTGCGCGCCGCCGGCCTCAACGACCACTGGACCCCCTCGACCGAGTCGTGCAACGAGGTCAAGGAGTACCTCCTGGCCCAGGACCTGCGCGGGCGGCGCATCGCGGTGCAGCAGCACGGCGAGCCGCTCAGCGACTTCGTGGCCGCGCTGCGCGAGGCCGGGGCCGAGGTGATCGAGATCCCGGTCTACCGGTGGCTGCCGTACCGCGACATCTCGCCGCTGCGCCGCCTGATCAGCCAGACCATCTCCGGCTCCGTGGACGCGGTCGCCTTCACCAGCGCGCCCGCCGTGCACGCCATGCTCGGCGCCGCCAGGTCGGAAGGGCTGGAGGAGTCGCTGCTGGCCGCGTTCGGCGGGCCGGTCGTGGCCGCCTGCGTCGGGCCCGTCACGGCCGAGCCGCTCGCCTCGCGCGGCGTCCCCACCCTCCAGCCGGACCGCTCCCGCCTCGGCGCGCTGGCCCGCGCCCTGGCCCGCCACCTGCCCGAGCACGGCGTCACCCGCCTCACGGCCGGTGACCACCGGCTCGAGATCCGCGGCCACGCCGTGGTCGTGGACGGCGAGCTGCGCCCGCTGCCGCCCGCCCCCATGGCGGTGCTCAAGCGCCTGGCCGACAAGCCGGGGCACGTCGTGTCGCGGGCCGACCTGCGTACGGTGCTGCCGGGCAGCGTCGCCCGCGACTCGGCCGAGCACGCCGTCGAGATGGCCATCACCCGGCTGCGCCGCGCCCTCGGGCCCAGCGGCATCGTCGAGACCGTGGTCAAGCGCGGCTACCGGCTCGCCTGCCAGTACGAGGCAGGCCTTTGATCCCCGGCGCCCCGCACCACCACCATCATCACCACGAGGAGAACACCATGCCCTGGGGCACCACGCTGCCCGGACGCGGCAGGCGCGCCGGAGTGAGCCGGTGACGCCCGCACTCGTCCTGGCCGCACACGGGACGCGCAGCCCCGAGGGGGAGCGGACCCTGTCGGCACTGGCGGACACGGTCCGCCGGGCCCGCCCCGGGCAGCGCGTTGAGCTGAGCTACCTGGAGATCAGCTCGCCCCTCCTGGCGGAGGTCCTGCCCGCGGTCCCCGGGCCGGTGGTCGTGGTGCCGCTGCTGCTGGCGGGCGGCTACCACGTGCACATCGACCTGCCCGAGGTCCTCGCCGAGCACCGCCCGGACGCGGTGGTGGCCGGCTGGCTCGGCCCGCACCGGCTGCTGACCTCGGCGCTGGCGCGCAAGCTGGCGCGGGCGGGCCTGCGCTCCACGGACGCCGTCCTGCTCGGCGCCGCCGGCTCGTCCGACCCCTCGGCACTCGCCGACGTGCGCGCCGCCGCCCACCTGCTCGCCGTACGCCTGGCGCGCCCGGTCACGGCCGCCTTCGCCTCGGCGGGCACGCCGTCGCTGGAGGAGGCCATGGAACGGCTCGGCTCGACGCCTGCCGCCCGCGTGGCCGTCGCCTCGTACGTGCTGGCGCCCGGCTTCTTCCACGATCGCCTCGCCTCGGTGGGCGCCGGCCTGGTCAGCGGCCCGCTGGGCGCGGACCCGGACGTGGCGGCCCTCATCTGGCACCGCTACGACCAGGCCCTGCACCACCACCACACCACCATCACCGAACCCCAGCCCGCACGCCACGCCTGACCCGAGCTCATCGTCCCAGCCCCCGGCCGCCGGACTCACCGATTCCGGGAGCTGGGGCGGCGCCGGGTGCGGCGGCGGCGCGGGGCACGGTGCCGAGGCGGGGCACGGCGGCGCGCCGGGCGGCGGTTCGCCGGGCAGCGTTCACCTCGCGGCGTTCACCTCGCGGCGTTCACCTCGCAGCGCTCGCCGGGCCGTGATCCGGCCCGCTGGTCAGGCGGGCTGGGGGACGGGCTCCAGCCGCAGCTCCCGTACGATCTCGCGGGCGCTGACCTCACGGGCGGGCCCGGCGTCCGCGCCGACGAACATCTCGATGTAGGCCCGATGGAAGCAGCCCGCGACCAGCAGCCGCGCGCTCGCCTCCGGGTCCACGTCGGCCCGCACCCGCCCCAGCCGCTGCTCGGCCGCCAGGTACGCGGCCAGCGGCGCGGTCTCCGTGCGCGGCCCGAGCCCGTTGTCGCGGATGGCCTGGCGGAAGCGGACGGTCACGTTCGGAGAGGTGAAGGCGGGCAGTGCCGCACTTTGTACATCTATGTAGTAGTCAATCCCCGCACGAGCGATTGGTAGAAGATTGTCCGATACGGACTCTTTTCCGATGCGGTGGGAGAGATCGTGGAGAATGCTCAGCCAGAGTGGGAGCCGGTCCTGCAGCAGGGCGAGGAAGTAGTCCACCGATCCGCCGGTGCGGTCCTCCCTGAGCGAGACGGCCATCTGGAGGACCCGCTGCCTGGTGTCCTGGCTCCTGTGGTGCGGGTCTACGTGGGGTGTCGCCATGGCATGCCTAACGTGCGCGGTCAGTTGAGCAGGCATCACGTGCGAAGCCGACGTCCCGGACGATCCCGGGAGTTATGGATGCTTAAATCTTGGATCCCAACTTGGTGCAAACTTATACGGGTTCCCGATTATTACCCGAAAGCGGGAAAAGATGTCGAACCTAATCCCTGAAGGTTAGCTGTCAGTGTCGCGATCTCTACGCCGCAGGTAGCGCTCGAACTCGGCCGCGATCGCATCGCCGCTGGCCTCCGGCAGCTCGGCCGCGTCCTTGCGCTCCTCCAGCTCCTTGACGTACTCGGCCACCTCGCTGTCCTGCGAGGCCAGCTCGTCCACGCCGCGCTCCCAGGCCCGGGCCTCCTCGTCGAGGTCGCCCAGCGGCATCGGGATCTCCAGCACGTCCTCCAGCCGGCGCAGCAGCGCGAGCGTCGCCTTGGGGTTGGGCGGCTGGGCCACGTAGTGCGGCACCGACGCCCACAGCGAGATCGCGTCCAGCCCGGCCTTGCCGAACGAGTGCTGCAGCACCCCCACGATGCCCGTCGGGCCCTCGTAGCGGCTCAGCTCCAGGTTCGTCGAGCGGGCCAGGCCCGCGTTGGTCGCCCCGCCCAGGATCGGCACGGGACGGGTGTGGGGCGAGTCGTTGAGCAGCGCGCCGAGCATCACGGCCAGCTCGATGCCCAGCTCGCGGCAGATGTAGATGATGTCGTCGCAGAACGAGCGCCAGCGCATGTTGGGCTCGATGCCGCGCAGCAGCACGACGTCGCGCTCCACGCCCGGAGGACGGGCGCGCAGCAGCCGCGTGGTCGGCCACACGATCGACTGGGTCAGCCCGTCGCTCATCTCCACCACGGGCCTGGTGACCTGGAAGTCGTAGTAGTCGTCGGGGTCGAGCGCGATGAGCGGCTCGGCCTTCCACGCCGACTCGAGGTGGGCGATCACACCGCTGGAAGCCTCGCCCGCGTCGTTCCACCCCTCGAACGCGGCAATGAGCACCGGGTCGACGAGCTCGGGGAGCCCTTCGAGCTCTATCACGTGTCGCCTCCTCTCTCCATCGTCCCGCTAAGCCTATGCGGTAAGCAGGCATCGCCGTCACCGATCTCTCCCCGAACGCCGCCCGGCACGCGCCTCCGGAACGGCCGAGGTGGCGGGGGAGCGGGGCGGCCCGGCGGCACGTGATCGCGGGACCGGCGGCGCCGTACAGTCCCGAACGCCGCCCAACGCCTGGTGAACGGCCCGCCGGCCCATCCCCGGCGGGCCCGCGCCCGCCCCGCACGGGCGTGTCGGCCAACCGCCGCACCCCGCCCACCCGTGCCACCACCCCGCGCCGGAGCCGCCGCCGTTCGCGCCCCGCGAACTCGTCGGCACACCGCGCCTACGGCCCGCACCCTCGCCGCAGCGCTGCGGAGCCGACCAGCCCGCGCCCTCGGCGCGGCGCTGCGGAGCCGAGGAGCCCGCGCCCTCGGCGCGGCGCTGCGGAGCCGAGGAGCCCGCGCCCTCGGCGCGGCGCTGTGGCGCCGACCCGTGCACTCTGGGGCGCGCCGCGCGACCGCTCGCGCGCGGCGTGGTGCTGTCGGGCCGGCAGGCGTGCTCGGCGGCGCGCTGTGCGGCTGGCGCGCCGTGCGGCTGGCGCGCGGAAGCCGCCGGCGGCCGCGTCGCCGCCCCGGAGCGCGAAGGGCCCGCTCAGCGCCCCCCGGCCGTCGTATGGACGATGAGAACGTCGCACGACGCCCGGTGCGTCACCCCCGACGGCACCGACCCCAGCAGCCGCCCCGCCAGGCTGTTGAGCCCCCGGTTGCCCACCACGAGCAGATCGGCCCCGTGCCGCGAAGCCAGCGACACCAGCACGTCCACCGCCTCCCCCTGCTCGGCCGCCAGCAGCACCTCCGGCGCCCCCGCCGCCACGGCGTGCTCGCGGGCCGCCCGCAGCGCGTCGTCGGCCGGGGTGGAGCCGCTCACCTTGTACGCCAGCTCCCCGAGCCGGTCGGCGGCCGCGGCCCGCGTGCTCTCCCGCATGGGCAGGTACGCGCACGCCAGCACGAGCGTGGCGCCGGTGGCCGCGGCCAGGGAGGCGGCGGCCGTGACGGCGCGGAAGGAGGAGGCGGAGCCGTCGGTGCCGACGAGGACGGTGCGGTAGGCCATACGAGCCCCCAATTGGACGCCACGTACAATTGACGCCTCGTACGATAGCGTTTATCGCAGGATGCGGGAAAAGGCCCACCCGCGCCCGCGCCCGAGCAGCGCTCGAGGCGCACCCGATAAGCTCTACCCCATGAGCATCTCCCCGACCTTCAGAGAAGTGTTGGCCCAGCGTGTGATCGTCGCCGATGGAGCGATGGGCACGATGCTCCAGGCCCAGGACCCGACGATCGACGACTTCCACGGGCACGAGGGCTGCAACGAGGTGCTCAACGTCACCCGCCCCGACATCGTGCGCGGCGTGCACGACGCCTACTTCGCCGTCGGCGTCGACTGCGTGGAGACCAACACCTTCGGCGCCAACCTGGCCGCGCTCGGCGAGTACGACATCTCCGACCGTGTCTTCGAATACTCCGAGGCCGGCGCCAGGATCGCGCGCGAGGCCGCCGACCACTGGGCCACGCCCGACCAGCCGCGCTTCGTGCTCGGTTCCATGGGCCCCGGCACCAAGCTGCCCACCCTCGGCCACCTGCCGTACGCGAGCCTGCGCGACGCCTACCGCGACAACGCGGCCGGCCTGATCGCCGGCGGCGCCGACGCGCTGATCATCGAGACGTGCCAGGACCTGCTGCAGGTCAAGGCGGCCGTCGTCGGCGCCAGGCGGGCCATCGAGGACGCCGGCCGCGACATCGTGATCATCGCGCAGGTGACTATCGAGACCAACGGCGCGATGCTGCTCGGCTCCGAGATCGGCGCGGCGCTCACCGCGATCGAGCCGCTCGGCGTCGACATCATCGGCCTCAACTGCGCGACGGGCCCGGCGGAGATGAGCGAGCACCTGCGCTACCTCGCCCGCCACTCCCGGCTCAAGCTGTCCTGCATGCCCAACGCCGGCCTGCCCGTGCTGACCGCCGACGGCGCGTACTACCCGCTGTCGGCAGGGGAGCTGGCCGAGGCCCACCGGACCTTCACCCGCGACTACGGCCTGTCCCTGGTCGGCGGCTGCTGCGGCACCACGCCCGAGCACCTGCGCCAGGTCGTCGAGGGCGTGCGCGGCAAGGAGCCCGCCCAGCGCCGCCCGCACCCCGAGCCGGGCGCCTCCTCGCTCTACCAGACCGTCCCGTTCCGGCAGGACACCTCCTACCTGGCCATCGGCGAGCGCTGCAACACCAACGGCTCCAAGGCCTTCCGCGAGGCCATGCTGGAGGGCCGGTGGGACGACTGCGTCGAGACGGCCCGCGACCAGGCCCGCGACGGCGCCCACATGCTCGACCTGTGCGTCGACTACGTCGGCCGCGACGGCGTGGCCGACATGAAGGAGCTGGCCTTCCGCTTCGCCACCGCCTCCACGCTGCCGATCATGCTCGACTCGACCGAGCCCGCGGTGCTGCAGGCCGGCCTCGAGATGCTGGGCGGGCGCGCCGCGGTCAACTCCGTCAACTACGAGGACGGCGCCGGCCCCGACTCCCGCTTCCAGAAGATCATGCGGCTGGTGCGCGAGCACGGCTCGGCCGTGGTCGCCCTGACCATCGACGAGGAGGGCCAGGCCCGCACCGCCGACCACAAGATCCGCGTCGCCACCCGCCTGGTGGAGGACCTGACCGCCAACTGGGGCATGCGGGTCGAGGACATCATCGTCGACTGCCTGACCTTCCCCATCGCCACGGGCCAGGAGGAGACCAGGCGCGACGGCCTGGAGACCATCGAGGCCATCCGCGAGCTCAAGCGCCGCTACCCGGGCGTGCAGACCACGCTGGGCCTGTCCAACATCAGCTTCGGCCTCAACCCGGCCGCCCGCATGGTGCTCAACTCGGTGTTCCTCAACGAGTGCGTCAACGCCGGGCTCGACTCCGCGATCGTGCACGCCTCCAAGATCCTGCCGATGGCGCGCATCCCCGACGAGCAGCGCCAGGTCGCGCTCGACATGGTCTACGACCGCCGCCGCGAGGGCTACGACCCGCTGCAGAAGTTCATGGACCTGTTCGAGGGCGTGGACGCCGCCGCCATGCGCGCCGGCAAGGCCGAGGAGCTGGCCGCGCTGCCGCTGTGGGAGCGGCTCAAGCGGCGCATCATCGACGGCGAGCGCAAGGGCCTGGAGGCCGACCTCGACGCCGCCCTGGCGCAGCGCCCCGCCCTGGAGATCATCAACGAGGTGCTGCTCGACGGCATGAAGACGGTCGGCGAGCTGTTCGGCTCCGGCCAGATGCAGCTGCCGTTCGTGCTCCAGTCGGCCGAGGTGATGAAGACCGCCGTCGCCTACCTCGAGCCGCACATGGAGCGCGTCGAGGGCGAGACGAAGGGCCGCATCGTGCTGGCCACCGTCAAGGGCGACGTGCACGACATCGGCAAGAACCTCGTCGACATCATCCTGTCCAACAACGGCTACCAGGTCGTCAACCTCGGCATCAAGCAGCCCGTCTCGGCCATCCTCGAGGCCGCCGACGAGCAGAAGGCCGACGTCATCGGCATGTCCGGGCTGCTGGTGAAGTCCACGGTCATCATGAAGGAGAACCTGGAGGAGATGAACTCCAGGGGCCTGTCGGAGAAGTACCCGGTGCTGCTCGGCGGCGCCGCGCTGACCCGCGCCTACGTCGAGCAGGACCTGGCCGAGCTGTTCGAGGGCGAGGTGCGCTACGCCCGCGACGCGTTCGAGGGGCTGCGGCTGATGGACGCGTTCATGGCCGTCAAGCGCGGCGTGCAGGGCGCGACGCTGCCGCCGCTGCGCGAGCGGCGCGTCAAGACCGGCGCGACGCTCGTCCGCACGCCCGTCGAGGAGCTGCCCGCCCGCTCCGACGTGGCCGCCGACAATCCGGTCCCGCGCGCGCCGTTCCACGGCGACCGCGTGGTCAAGGGCATCTCGCTGAACGAGTACGCCGCCTTCCTCGACGAGCGGGCCCTGTTCCTCGGCCAGTGGGGGCTCAAGCCCACCAGGGGCGGCGACGGGCCCGGCTACGAGGAGCTGGTCGAGACCGAGGGCCGGCCGCGGCTGCGCATGTGGCTGGAGCGCATGCAGACCGAGGGCCTGCTGGAGGCGGCCGTCGTCTACGGCTACTTCCCGTGCGTCGCCGACGGCGACTCGCTGATCATCCTGGACGACGACGGCAGCGAGCGCACCCGCTTCACCTTCCCGCGCCAGCGCCGCGACCGGCACCTGTGCCTGTCCGACTTCTTCCGCGGCAAGGACACCGGCGAGGTCGACGTGGTCGGCTTCCAGGTGGCCACGATGGGCGCGAAGATCTCCGAGGCCACGGCCGAGCTGTTCGCCAAGGACGCCTACCGCGACTACCTGGAGCTGCACGGCCTGTCGGTGCAGCTCACCGAGGCGCTGGCCGAGTACTGGCACGCCCGGGTCCGCTCGGAGTGGGGCATCGGCGGCGAGGAGTCGCTCGACGACATGCTGAAGGTCAACATCCAGGGCTGCCGCTACTCCTTCGGCTACCCGGCCTGCCCGAACCTGGAGGACCAGAAGCAGCTGTTCGAGCTGCTCGCGCCCGAGCGCATCGGGGTGACCCTGTCGGAGGAGTTCCAGCTCCACCCCGAGCAGGCCACCTCGGCGCTGGTCGCCCACCACCCGGAGGCCAAGTACTTCAACGTCTGACAGCAGACGTCCCGCCCGCCCGCCGTTCAGCCCGGACAACCATCATGGCGGGTGGCAGCACCGATCGGGGGGCAGGAATGCAAGCGGTTTTCTTCGACATGGACGGCCTGCTGGTCGACAGCGAGCGCGTCTGGCTGCGGATCGAGACCGAGGTGATGGCCAGGCTCGGCGCCGAGTGGACGCCCGAGCACCAGGTCCACCTGGTGGGCGGCTCGATGGAGCGCACCGTCGACTACATGCTGGCCGTCTCGGGCGCCGCCGTGCCGCCGGAGACCGTGCGTGAGTGGATGGTCACCGGCATGGTGAGCCGGCTGACCGCCGGGGTGCACGTCATGCCTGGTGCGTCCGAGCTGCTCGACGGCCTGCGCGCCGAGGGGGTGCCGGTGGGGCTGGTCACCTCCTCGCTGAAGGAGATCGCCGACGCGGTGCTCAAGAGCGTCGGCCGGGACCGCTTCGACGTCGTGGTCACCGCCGACGACGTGACCCGTACCAAGCCGGACCCGGAGCCGTACCTGACGGCCGCCCGGCTGCTCGGCGTGCAGCCGGTGCGGTGCGTGGTCCTGGAGGACTCCCCGAACGGCGTGGCCGCCGCGACCGCGGCCGGCTGCGCCGTCGTGGCCGTGCCGAGCCTGCTGCCGATCGAGCCGGCGGCCGGCCGCCTGGTGGTCCCGTCCCTGACGGAGGTCGGGGTCGCCGATCTCAGGGATCTTCTGCCGTCCTGACGCGTTACCCCTAAGGGAAATGTGGTTCTCGCGGAGGAGGCGGACGAGCCTCCGCGTGCCAGGATGGAGGGCACGAGCGAGCGATGACGAGGGGGCGGCGAGATGGGTAACTTCGAGGCGATCGCCTGGCTGCCGCTGTGCGCCGGCGTGACCATCGCCGGGCTGGCGCTGGCCTTCCTGGCCTTCAGGCGCAGGGGAGCGGCCGCGGGCCTGCGGGTGACGGCGTGGGCGCTGCTGCCGGTCGCGGCCTACCTCACGGGCGCGCTGCAGGCCCTGTGGCGGATCGGCACCACCGTGGTGGGCTTCGTGACCGGCCTGGTGTTCAACCCGTCCGTGTGGGCCGGCGTGGCCGTGGCGGGGCTGTCGGTGGTGCTGTTCGTGGTGTCGGGCGTGATGCGCGGCAGGCGGCTGTCGCTCAGCCGCAAGAAGAAGAGCGACGACGGCGGCGCGCCGGCCCAGGGCGGGCCCGCCAAGCAGGCCCCCGCCGCTGCCAAGCCGCAGCAGGCGGCGGGCAGGCCGCAGCAGCCGGCCGTCTCCCAGAAGCCGGCGAGCAAGGGCGAGGACGACTTCTCCGACATCGAGGAGCTCCTCAAGCGGCGCGGCATCAGCTGATCCACTTGCCGGAGGTCTTTGTGTCACGGTTCCGAGACGCAACCGGAACCTGTTCAGGACATTCGTTCAAGATCGATACGAATCAGTTTCGCAACAATCACAGATTAGCCACATAGCGGCCTGAGGGACTAGTCATAGCAGCTCAGGCCATAGATTCTGCCTCCTGAGGTCCGCGAGTCGGGTCTACAGTAACCACGCGTTAAGACAGCGTTGTCTTGTACCAGGGGGCATCTCGGCATGACCGCACCGCTAGACGTTTCCGGTTCCGCGGCGGAGGCACATCCGGAGTCGGTGCTCAAGGGAGCGGGCAAGGCCATCCAGGGCCGATCGCTGACGAGGATCGCGTGGATGCGCCTGCGCCGCGACAAGGTGGCACTCGGCGGTGGCGTCGTCGTGCTCCTGCTGATCCTCGTGGCGATCTTCTCCACGCCGATCATCTCCCTGTTCGGGCACCCGCCGCTGGAGTTCCACCAGGACCAGATCGATCCGAACACGCTGCTGCCCGCGGGCGACTTCGGTGGCATGGGCAGCGAGTACCTGCTCGGCGTCGAGCCGGTCAACGGGCGCGACATCTTCAGCCGGATCGTCGCCGGCGCCTGGATCTCGCTGCTGATCGGCTTCCTCGCCACCATGGTGTCGGTGATCATCGGCACCGTCATGGGCGTCGTCGCCGGCTACTTCGGCGGCTGGGTCGACCAGGTCATCGGCCGCATCATGGACGTCTTCCTGGCCTTCCCCCTGCTGGTGTTCGCCATCGCGCTGGTGGGCGTCATGCCCAACGAGGGGTTCGGGCTCCAGGGCGACGGCCTGCGCATCGCCATGCTGATCTTCATCATCGGCTTCTTCAGCTGGCCCAGCATCGGCCGCATCGTGCGCGGCCAGACGCTCTCGCTGCGCGAGCGCGAGTTCGTCGACGCCGCCAGGAGCCTCGGCGCGCGCCACGGCTACATCCTGTTCCGCGAGGTGCTGCCGAACCTGATCGCGCCGATCCTCGTGTACGCGACCCTGCTCATCCCGACCAATATCCTCTTCGAGGCGGCGCTGTCCTTCCTCGGCGTCGGCATCAACCCGCCCACCCCGACCTGGGGTGGCATGCTCTCCGAGGCGGTCCGCTTCTACACGCTGCCCCACTTCGTGCTCTTCCCGGGTCTGGCGATCTTCATCACCGTCCTGGCGTTCAACCTGTTCGGCGACGGACTCCGGGACGCCTTCGACCCTCGGGCACACTGAGCCCGCCAACGCTTCATCCCCCGCATCCCACTCACCAAGGGGTTAGTCAATGAGAAGGAAACACGCACTGGCAGGAGCCGCGACAGCGGCGCTCGCCTTGGTGCTCTCCGCCTGTGGCGGCGGAGGTGGCGGCACTCCCAGCCAGCCCGCCCAGTCGGCGGCGGGCGGCGCCGCGCAACCCGTGGCGAACGCCGCCCTGACGCAGGTGTGGAACCCGTCCACGAAGAAGGGCGGGACGCTCAAGGCGGCCCACTCCTCCGACTGGGACAGCCTCGACCCTGCCGACACGTACTACGGCTACTCGTTCAACTTCGGCCGGTTCTACTGGCGGACGCTGACGATGTACAAGCCGGGTCCCGGCCCCGAGGGCAACACGGTCGTCCCGGACCTCGCCGAAGGGCTCGGCCAGCCCAGCCCCGACGGCAAGACGTGGACGTACAAGCTCAAGAGCGGCCTGAAGTTCGAGGACGGCTCGCCGATCACCGCCAAGGACGTGGCGTACGCGGTGGCCCGCTCCTTCGACAAGGAGACCTTCACGCACGGCCCCTCCTACCTCAACGAGCTGCTCGCGTGGCCGGAGGACTTCAAGGGCGTCTACAAGACCCCTGACGTGGACTACAAGTCGGCGGTCGAGGCCACCGACGACAGCACGGTCGTCTTCCACCTGAAGAAGCCGTTCGCGTCGATGGACTACGTCGTCCAGATGCCGATGACGGCTCCGGTGCCGCAGGCGAAGGACACGGGCGCCAAGTACAAGGAGAAGGTCGTCTCCTCGGGCCCGTACAAGTTCGAGACGAACGAGATCGGCAAGCGCTTCACCCTGGTCCGCAACGACCAGTGGGACCCGGCGACGGACCCGAACCGTCCCGCGCTGCCGGACCGCATCGAGGTCCAGCTCAACGTCAACGCGGACGACCTGGACAACCAGCTCATCTCGGGCAGCGTCCAGCTCGACATCCCCGGCACCGGCATGCAGCCCGCCGCACTCGGCAAGGTCCTGCCGGACCCGGCGCTGAAGGCTCGTACGGACAACCCGACGATCCCCAGGCTCTGGTACGTGTCGGTCATCCCCGAGACCAAGCCGCTGGACAACCTCGACTGCCGCAAGGCCGTCATGTGGGCCGCCGACCGCGTCGCCAACCAGACCGCCTACGGAGGCCCGGTGGCCGGTGGCGAGATCGCCACGAACGTGATGCCGCCGCCCATCGTCGGCCAGGAGAAGTTCGACCTGTACGCCACCCCCGAGAACAAGGGTGACGTGGCCAAGGCCAAGGAGGCGCTCGCCGCCTGTGGCCAGCCGAACGGCTTCACCACGAACATGTCGTTCCGCTCCGACCGCCCGCGCGAGAAGGCGCTGGCCGAGGCGATGCAGCAGGCGCTGGCCCGTGTCGGCATCAAGCTGGAGCTCAAGGGCTTCCCGGCCTCCAGCTACTTCTCCGACTACGCGGGTAACGTGAACTACGTCAAGGAGAACGGCATCGGCCTGGCCACCCACGGCTGGGGCTCCGACTGGCCCGACGGTTACGGCTTCATGCAGGCCATCGTCGACAGCCGTACCATCCGCGACGCCGGCAACTACAACCTCAGCGTCAAGAACCCCGAGGTCGACAAGCTGATCGACCAGGCTTCCGCCGAGCTCGACGCCACGGCCCGCGCCAAGCTGTGGGTCGAGGTCGACAAGAAGGTCATGGAGGACGCCTCCATCCTTCCGGTGGTGTGGGCCAAGTCGCTGCTGATGCGCGGCCAGGGCGTGACGAACCTCGCCTACAACGAGGGCCAGAGCATGTACGACTACGTCATGCTCGGCGTCCAGTGACGCGTCCCATCACTGGACCAGGTTCGGGGATCTAGCGAAGGCAGGTGAAGGCAGGAGTGGCCCGCCCGCGGCGGGCGGGCCACTCGGCCGACAGCGGTGGTCACATACATCATCAGGCGTCTGATCGGCGCCTTCGCCATGCTGATCGTGATCAGCATGGTCACCTTCGGCATCTTCTTCGTGGTGCCGCAGTGGGCGGGGGCGACACCCGAGGCCCTCGCCTCGCGTTACGTCGGGCGCGCGGCCACGCCGGAGACCGTGGCACTGGTCGCGGAGCGGCTCGGCTTCAACGACCCGGTGGTCGTGCAGTACGGCAGGTTCGTCAAGGGCCTGTTCGCGGGCGCCGAGTACGACTACGGCGCCGGCGTCGAGCAGTGCCCCGCGCCCTGCTTCGGCTACTCCTTCATCAGCGGCCAGCCCGTCTGGCCCGACCTGGTGGACCGCATGCCGGTGACCTTCTCGCTGGCCATCGGCGCCGCGATCCTGTGGGTGCTGGGCGGCGTCAGCGTCGGCGTGCTGTCCGCGCTGCGCAGAGGCAGCATCTTCGACCGGATCTCGATGGGCACCGCCCTCGCCGGCGTGTCCCTGCCGATCTTCTTCACCGGCATGATCTCCCTGGTCGTCTTCAGCTACGGCCTCGGCTGGACCCCGCCCGGCGGCGCCTGGACGGACTTCACCGTCAATCCCGCCCAGTGGGCCTACAACCTGCTGCTGCCGTGGATCACGCTGGCGTTCCTGTTCGCCGCGACGTACGCGCGGCTGACCCGCGCGGGCATGCTGGAGACGATGGGCGAGGACTACATCCGCACCGCCAGGGCCAAGGGCCTGCGCGAGAACCAGGTCGTGACCAAGCACGGCCTGCGCGCCGCGCTCACGCCGATCCTGACCCTGTTCGGCATCGACTTCGGCCTGCTCATCGGCGGCGCCATCCTCACCGAGACCACCTATACTCTGCCCGGGCTCGGCCAGTTCGCCATCCTGGCGATCAGGAACCAGGACCTGCCCCAGGTCATGGGTGTCGTGCTCGTCGCCGCGATGTTCGTGGTGGTCGCGAGCCTGGTCGTCGACCTCCTGTACGCCGTGGTCGACCCGAGGGTGAGGTTGTCATGAGCTTCCTTGACGTCAAGGACCTGAAGATCCATTTCCCGACCGACGACGGTCTGGTCAAGTCCGTCGACGGCCTGTCGTTCGGCGTCGAGCGCGGCAAGACGCTGGGCATCGTCGGCGAGTCGGGCTCCGGCAAGAGCGTGACCAGCCTCGGCGTGCTCGGCCTGCACAAGGGCGGCCGCGCCAGGCTCTCCGGCGAGATCTGGCTCGACGGTGAGGAGCTCATCGGCGCCTCCGCCGAGCACGTGCGCAAGCTGCGCGGCAAGAAGATGGCGATGATCTTCCAGGATCCGCTGTCGTCGATGCACCCGTTCTACACGGTCGGCCACCAGATCATCGAGGCGTACCGGATCCACAACAACGTCTCCAAGCAGGTCGCCCGCAAGCACGCCGTCGACATGCTCGGCCGGGTCGGCATCCCCGAGCCGCAGCGCCGCGTCGACGCCTACCCGCACGAGTTCTCCGGCGGCATGCGCCAGCGCGCCATGATCGCCATGGCGCTGTCGTGCGATCCCGAGCTGCTGATCGCCGACGAGCCCACCACCGCGCTCGACGTGACCGTGCAGGCCCAGATCCTCGACCTCATGCGCGACCTGCAGCGCGAGTTCAACTCCGCGCTCATCATCATCACCCACGACCTGGGCGTCGTCGCCGAGCTGTCCGACGACATCCTGGTCATGTACGGCGGCAAGTGCGTCGAGTACGGCACCACCGACGACATCTTCTACCGCCCCGAACACCCCTACACGTGGGGCCTGCTGGGCTCGATGCCCCGCCTGGACCGCGAGCCCACCGACCGCCTCATGCCGATCAAGGGCTCCCCGCCGTCGCTGATCAACGTGCCGTCCGGCTGCGCCTTCCACCCGCGCTGCCCGTACGCGGAGAAGACCGGCGGCAAGGACAGGACCGAGGTACCCGTCCTGGCCGAGACCGAGGGCGGCCACCTGGTGCGCTGCCACCTCGACAAGGCCGAACGGCGGGACCTGTGGGAGAACGAGATCAAGCCAGCGCTGGAGACTCAGTGAGCGACAACGAGCCGCTTCTTTCCGTGCACAACATGGAGAAGCACTTCCCCGTCACCAAGGGCCTGCTCAAAAGGCAGGTCGGCGCCGTCAAGGCGGTCGACGGCATCGACTTCGAGGTGTTCAAGGGCGAGACGCTCGGCCTGGTGGGGGAGTCCGGCTGCGGCAAGTCCACCACCGGACGGCTGGTGACCAGGCTCCTCGAACCCACCGCCGGCAAGATCATCTTCGAGGGTGAGGACATCACCCACATGTCGCAGGGCCGCCTCAGGCCGCTGCGCCGCGACATGCAGATGATCTTCCAGGACCCCTACTCGTCGCTCAACCCCCGGCACACGGTCGGCGCGATCGTCGGCGCGCCCTTCCGCATCCAGGGCGTCAAGACCGAGAACGGCATCAAGAAGGCCGTCCAGGACATCCTTGAGCTGGTCGGGCTCAACCCCGAGCACTACAACCGCTACCCGCACGAGTTCTCCGGCGGGCAGCGCCAGCGCATCGGCATCGCCCGCACCCTCGCGCTCAAGCCCAAGCTGATCATCGCCGACGAGCCCGTCTCCGCGCTCGACGTGTCCATCCAGGCCCAGGTCGTCAACCTGCTCGAAGACCTGCAGAACGAGCTGGACCTGACCTACGTCGTCATCGCCCACGACCTGTCGGTGGTACGGCACATCAGCGACCGCGTCGCCGTCATGTACCTCGGCAAGATCGTCGAGATCGCCGAGCGCAAGCGGCTGTACGAGTCGCCCATGCACCCGTACACCAACGCGCTGCTGTCCGCCGTGCCCGTGCCCGACCCGAAGTCGCGCAAGGACCGCGAGCGCATCCGGCTCGTCGGCGACGTGCCCAGCCCGCTCAACCCGCCGCCCGCGTGCCGCTTCCACACCCGCTGCTGGAAGGCGCAGGACATCTGCAAGCAGGTCGAGCCGCCGCTGGCGGAGCTGGCCGACGGCCACCGGGTGGCCTGCCACTTCCCGGAGAACGCCCCCGAGCAGGCGACGCCGAGCAGCCCTGCCGTCACGACAGGCTGAAACCGGCCGGCGTCACGACAGGCTGAATCCTGACGGCGCCGGGCGTCGTCAGGAGATGGCGCCCGGCGTGATCAGCCCCGTCTCGTAGGCCAGCACCACCGCCTGCACGCGGTCACGCAGCCCCAGCTTGGTCAGCACGTTGCCGACGTGCGTCTTCACCGTCGTCTCGCTCACCACGAGCTTGGCCGCGATCTCCGCGTTCGACATGCCCTTGGCGATGAGCCGCAGCACCTCCAGCTCCCGCTCGGTCAGCCGGTCCAGCCGGGCGGGCGCCGCCTGCTCGTACGCCGACGGCAGCCGCGCCGCGAACCGGTCCAGCAGCCGCCGCGTCACGCTCGGCGCCACGATCGCGTCGCCCGCCGCCACCACCCGGATCGCCTGCACCAGCTCGTCCGGCGGCACGTCCTTCAGCAGGAACCCCGACGCCCCGGAGCGCAGCGCCTCCACGATGTACTCGTCGAGGTCGAACGTCGTCAGCACCAGCACCTTCGGCACGTGCGCCGACGGCGCCGCCTCCCGCACGATCCTGCGGGTCGCCTCGATGCCGTCGACCCCGGGCATCCGGATGTCCATCAGCACCACGTCGGGCAGCAGCGCCCTCGTCTGCTCCTGCGCGTCCTTGCCGTCGCCCGCCTGGCCCACCACCGTGATGTCGGGCTCGGCCTCGAGTATCAGGCGGAAACCGGTACGCAGCAGCGGCTGGTCGTCCACCAGCAGCACTCTGATCGTCATTGGCCGTCCTTCAACGGGAGCCTCGCCCGCACTTCGAAACCGCCCCCCGGTAGCGGACCGATGTTGAGGATTCCACCATAGAGGGCCACCCGCTCTCGAATGCCCACCAAACCATGCCCTGGCGGCGACGACAGCTCCATCTCCTGTGCCGCGCCCCGCCCGTCGTCCTCCACCCGCACGTCCAGCTCGTACGGCTCGTACCGGACCGTCACCACCGCCTCCGCCCCCGCGCCCGCGTGCCGCAGGCTGTTGGTCAGCCCCTCCTGGACCAGCCGGTACGCCGCCAGGTCGACGCCCGCGGGCAGCGCCACCGGCTCGCCCTCCACCAGCAGCCGCGTCGGCAGCCCCGCCTCCCGCATCTGCTCCACCAGCGACGGCAGATCCCGCACCCCCGGCTGCGGCCCCAGCTCCGCCCGCGCGTCGGCCCTGGTGTCGGTACGCAGCACGCCCACGATGTTACGCATCTCCGCCATCGCCAGCCGCCCCGTGTGCTCGATCGCCGACAGCGCCTCCCGCGCCAGGTCGGGATCGGAGGCCAGCACCCGCCGCGCGGCCGCCGCCTGCACCGTCATCACGCTCACGTGGTGCGCCACCACGTCGTGCAGCTCCCGCGCGATCCGCGACCGCTCCTCCGCCCGCGCCGCCCGCGTGTCGGCCGCGTGCGCCCGCTCCAGCCGCGCCGCCCGGTCCTTCAGCTCCTCCAGGTACGCCCGCCGCAACCGCAGGCTCCGGCCCGCCCCCCACACCGCCACCAGCACCACGGCGGTCACCACGTACTCGCTCGGGCTGCCCGCCCTGACCGGGCTCGACGCGGCGCCCGCCAGGTACGTCACCAGCGACAGCACCAGCCCCGCCAGCGCGACCGCCAGCCCCCGGTAGGACGCCACCGAATACAGCAGCACGATCCCCGCCAGGCTCGACATGCCGGTGCCGTAGCCGAGCGCGTTGAGCAGCGTCTCCGGCACCAGCCCCGCGCACAGCGCCGACAGCGGCCAGCGGCGGCGCACCGCCACCGGCACCGACGCCGCCACCAGCAGCAGCGCCCCGAACACGTCCGGCTGCCGCATGCCCTCGGCCGGGAACCCCTCGGCCTGCAGCCGATCGGGCCCGTACAGCGCGTACAGCGCCACGGAGGCCGCTGCCACCACCCCGGCGAGCACCGTGTCGTGGAGCCTGCTCCGATCTATGCGCACCGCTTCACTGTAAGACCAGGTGAGAGCCGGGAACCTCCTACTCCGGGAGGATAAGCGGGGCTCTGGAGGGGCTCTAGAGCTCGTCCGTGGCCGCGCGGCGGCTGCTGCGCACCGTGTCGCCCGGCTGACGGTCGGGCACCGGCGGCGGCGTGCCGCCGAACTCCGGGCACAGTGCCTGATGGTCGCACCAGTCGCACAGGCGGCTGCGCCGCGCCCGCCACTCGCCCGTCTCCAGCGACCGCTCGATCGCCGCCCAGAGCGCCATCACCTTGCGCTCGGTGGCCAGCAGATCCGCCTCGTCCGGCGCGTACCGCAGCACCTCGCCCTGCCCGCCCAGGTAGACGAGCTGCAGCAGCCGCGGCACGCTGCCGCGCAGCCGCCACAGCACCAGCGCGTAGAACTTCATCTGGAACAGCGCCTTGGCCTCGAAGTCGGGCCCCGGCGCGCTGCCCGTCTTGTAGTCGACCACCCGGACCTCGCCCGTCGGCGCCACGTCGAGCCGGTCGACGTAACCCCGCAGCATCAGCCCCCCGTCGAGCACCGCCTCCACGTACAGCTCCCGCTCGGCCGGCTCCAGCCGCGTCGGATCCTCCAGCGTGAAGTAGCGCCGCAGCATCTCCCGCGCCTGCCCCAGCCACTGCGCCTGCTCCGCCTCGTCGGCGAACATCCGCGCGTACTGCGGGTCGTCGGCCAGCAGCCGCTCCCACTGCGGCTCCAGCAGCTCCAGCGCCGCCTCCACCGAGCGGCCCGGCGCCGGCAGGTCGTACAGGCGCTCCAGGACCGCGTGCACCACCGTGCCGCGCACCGCCGCCTGCGACGGCTTCTCCGGGAGCTGGTCGATCACCCGGAAGCGATAGAGCAGCGGACACGTCATGAAATCGCCCGCCCGGGACGGGGAGAGAGCTCCGATGATCACCGGCTCGGTCAACGTCATGCACCGCACTCTAGGTCAAGACCCCGACAGAATAACCGCCGCGGAACGAGGATCACGTGATCGGGCGCGTAGCATCAAGGCAGCAACAGCACGTAATGGACGTTCAAGGAGTGCGGTGAGCGAGCAGAGCCCGCGGCAGGAGTCCTCCGGCATCCGGATGGGAAAGCCGTTCGGCATTCCGGTGTACGTCTCGTGGACCTGGTTCCTCGTGGCGGCCTTCATCACCGTCATGTTCGGGCCCCAGATGCGCCAGAGGCTGCCACAGCTCGACGACTTCGCCGCGTACGGGGTGGCGTTCCTGTTCGCGGTGCTGCTGTACATCTCGGTGCTGCTGCACGAGCTGGCGCACAGCGTGCTGGCCAAGGCGTACGGCCTGCCGGTCCGAAGGATCACCCTCTACCTGCTCGGCGGCGTCTCGGAGATCGAGAAGGAGCCGCCCACGCCGGGCAAGGAGTTCATGGTCGCCGCCGCGGGCCCCGCGCTCTCGCTCGGCCTGGGCGGGCTCGGTCTCGCCGCCGACATCTACCTGATCAACAACGGCGGCGTCCTGGAGGTGCTCACCTGGCAGCTCTGGGTCGCCAACCTCATCGTCGGCGTGTTCAACCTGCTGCCCGGGCTGCCGCTCGACGGCGGCAGGATGCTGCGCGCCGGAGTGTGGAAGATCACCAGCAACCCCGGCTCCGGCACCGTCGTGGCCGCCTGGGGCGGGCGCGTCCTGGCCGTGCTGCTCGTGGCGTTCCCGATCGTGAGCATGCTGTCCAGCGGGCAGGAGCTCGACTTCACCAACATCATCTGGCCGCTGGTGCTGGCCTCGTTCATCTGGATGGGCGCCAGCCAGTCGCTGCGCGTCGCCAAGATCAGGGCCAGGATCCCGCAGGTCAACGCGCGCGCCCTGGCCCGCAGGGCGATCCCGGTGACGGCCGAGACACCGCTGTCGGAGGCGCTGCGGCAGGCCGCCGAGCAGCGGGCGGGCGCCCTCGTCGTCGTCGACCACGACGGCACGCCCCTGGCCATCGTCAACGAGGCCGCCGTCCAGGCCACACCCGAGCACCGCCGCCCCTGGGTGAACGTCGGCTCCCTGGCCAAGACCCTCGAACCCCGGATGGTGCTCGACGCCGCCCTGACCGGCGAACCGCTCATCGACGCCATGCGCGAGGCCCCCGGCAGCGAGTACCTGCTGGTCGAGGACGGCGGGCAGATCTACGGCGTGCTCTCCACGGCCGACGTGAACAGGGTTTTCACCGGCGTCTGATTTGTCCCACTCGTTTAACCGGCGGCCCCTCGATAGGGTCGTGTCCAGCAGTTTCGGGTGGCCCGGAGCCGACCCCCGCGATTTCTGCGATGCCACGGCTGGCCGATAGTGTTCTGTTTGGCCAAACTTGCACAGTTAAGGGGTTTGTTGCGGGTCCACCGGTTCACCGAATCGAGACGAGGGGGCCGCGACACGGCCTCGTCGGCTGGGTATGCGTATGGCTGGTGGCCAGCACGGCAGTGCGGGTGCCGTAACAACGCCGGCTTCCGGGGAGGAGAGTTGAGTGACCGAGCGCAGCGAGGGCACCGATGAGCGCAGCACGGTCGTCATGAGGGAGGACGCATGACCGACCAAGGCTTCGGAGTGGTGCGTCCGCTTCCTGGAAATGGGCTGGTCGCCTACGAAGGCGGGCTGCTGCTCGTGTGCGACTCCGCCGAGTCGGCCGCCGACGCCCTGATCGAGGCGCTGCGCGAGACCGCCGCCTCCGGTGGCGACGGCCGGGCGCTGGCCCGCCGTGCCGCGCAGGTCCTCGCCGCCAACATGGCCTCCGACCCCGCCACCTGCGCGGTCGCCGGCCCCGTCGGCGCCGGCGTCGCCGTCCTGGTCAGCGGCTCCGCGTCGGCCACCATCGTCACCTCGGGCGGCGAGACCCGGCTGGCCGGCAGCGACTCCCTCACCTGGGCCGACCGCCTCGTCAGCGGCCCCGTCGAGCGCGTCGAGCTCAGCCTGCCCGGCGCCGGCAGCCCCCATCCCGCCGTCCGCTTCGACGGCGGCATCGTGCACGGCGGCGGCCTCGTCGGCGACCTCACCGGCGAGTTCACCGGCCGGCCCGCGGCCCCCGCCCAGCCCAGGCTGCTGACCAGCGAGCTGCCCGCCACCGGCTTCCACCTCGAACCCGACCTCGTCCAGCCCCAGCAGCAGCAGCCCGTCGAGCGCCCGCCGTACCCGATGGCCGACCAGCCGCCCATCGTGCCCGGCCCGCCCTCCGGCCCCCAGCCCGCGCCGATGGAGCCGCCCGCCTACCACACGCCGCCGGAGGCCCCGCCCCCCTACCTGCCGCCGCAGGAGTCGCCCTACCAGCCCCCGCAGGAGCAGCCGCCGCCGCTGCCCGAGCAGCAGCAGTTCCCCTCCTACGACGAGCCCCCCGCCTCCGGCAACGGCGTCGGCGAGCCGGTCCCGCAGCACCTGGGCCCGCCCGACCACATGGGCCCGCCCGACCACATGGGCCCGCCAGACCACTACGACCCGCCGGCGCCGCCCGTGCTCGGCCCGCCCGACCAGTACGACCACCCGGGCCCGCCGCAGCAGGAGCAGCAGCAGCCCGACCACGGCGACCGCCCGCTGGTCTACGGCGTCGACTGCAAGAACGACCACTTCAACGACCCCCGCGTGCCCTACTGCGCCGTCTGCGGCATCGCCCTGGTGCAGCGCACGCTCGTCCCCTACAAGGGCCCGCGGCCCTCGCTCGGCGTCCTCATCCTCGACGACGGCACCGCGCTGCCCCTGGAGAGCGACTACCTCCTCGGCCGCGACCCCGAACGCGCGCCGGAGGTGGCCGGCGGCACCGCCAGGCCCGCCAAGGTCACCAGCCCGGACGGCTCGGTCTCGCGCCGGCACCTGCGGGTGGCGCTCGACGGGTGGGACGTCAACCTGGTGGACCTGGGCTCCGTCAACGGCACCCAGATCCAGCCGCCCGGTGACCCCAACTTCTACGACATCCCGCCGAACGAGCCCGTCACCATCGCCCCGGGGACCACGGTCCGCGTCGGGGTGTCCCGGACGCTCCGGTTCGAGGCGCACCGGGGGTAGCAGGTCCTGCGTCGGCCGCCCGCGTCCCAGGGGTTCGGGCGCGGGCGGTCGCATGGGAAGCGGCCACGCGCGCAGGTTTTCGTGCCGGCGGCTGGTGGTTCAGGCAGTGGGCGTGGCCAGGAATTCGCGGGCGCCCCTGAGCCGGGTCGCGAGCCGGTGCTGGGTCGCCGAGCAGTCCAGCCGCAGCTCCAGCGGCCCCGGCACCCCGGAACCGGCCCGGAGCCCGGTGCGGAGGCGAGCCGGATCGAGACCGTCCCGGCGGGCGATGAGCACCCCCAGCTCGTACCGGCTCACCGCGTCTGCCCCCGCCACGTGCAGCACCCCGGACAACCCCAGCACCGCCGCCTCCATAAGCGCCGCCGCCAGATCGCAGACGTGCACGGGACACCGCACGTCATCCGTGAACAGCACCCCCTCACCCGCCCCCGACGCCAGCGACCGCACCAGCGTCTCGTGCCCCGACCGCCCGTGCCCGAGTATCAGGGACGTCCTGGCGATCGCGGCATCCGGCAGCATCGCCCGCACGGCCGTCTCCGCCGCCGCCTTGGCCGCCCCGTACGGGGTGATCGGATCGGGCGGGCACGTCTCGTCGTACCGGTCCGCGGCCCCGGAGAAGACCACGTCGCTGGAGACCTGCACCAGCCGCCCGCCCACGCCCGCCACCCCCGCCGCCACGTGCGCGGCGCCGTCCGCCGTCGTCGCCCAGCCGGCCTGACGGTACGCGGCGTTGATCGTCACCTCCGGCCGGAACGCGTCGATCACGGCGGCCACGTCCCGTCTCTCCCGCACGTCCATGCGCAGCCACGTCGCCTGCGCCGGGTCTCCCGGCCGGGTGAGGTACGTGGCTCCCACGTCGTGGCCCGCGGCGGCGCAGCGCCGTACGAGCTCGCTGCCGAGGAACCCGCTCCCGCCCACGATGAGCACTCTCACGACCGGTCACGCTACCGGAGCGGGCTCAGGAGCATGGAAGGTGATCGCTTACTCCCGTTCGCGCGGCACATTAAGGCGAAAGTGCGACAAAAGCCGTGAAGGGTGCTTGTGTGGGGCGGAAGTGGGGTGCCGCGCGTGTTCTCCGAGCCGGCCGAGAATTGCTGGCGGGTGAGGCGTATTGAGGGTGAGGCGTATTGAGGGTGAGGCGTATCGAGGGCAAGGCGTGTAGGCGAGGAGGGCAGGGCGGCGACGCGGGTGGGCAGGCAGGCGTAACGGCGCGACGACGCGGGCGGCGAACGCACGCGGTGACGCGAGCAGGGCTGCGACGCCCGCGGGGCTGCGACGCGAGGGGGCGGTGAGGCCGGCGGGGCGGCGGCGCGAGCGGGGCGGTGACGCTAGCGGGGCGGCGGCGCGAGCGGGGCGGTGGCGCTAGCGGGGCGGCGGAGAGGGGCGGCCGGTGGAGGCGCCGACGCCGACCTTGCCGCGGGCAAGGCCTGGAACGGGGCTTCCGGCGGGGGTGCGGGTGGCGGGGGAGGAGACCGTGGAGGTTGTATTCCGCCTAATCGTGAAATGGCAGGCAATATCTCGCCTAATCCGTTAAATCGTGAAGATCCTTCGGAAAGCGAGAGAGCGGAATCGCGCCCGTAAACGAGAGAGGCGCCCTCAAGGGCCCCGCGTACCGGCCATCCCATTCCCGGGATCCGGCCCGCCTCGAAGCCCTGAGATCACGGCGGCACCGGTCGGAAAGCCCGTACGCCCCGCAACAGCCGCACCGCCGACTCGCACCCGCTGGCCGCCTCAAGCGCCCGCCCCGCCGCCGTCGCGAACCGCCCCAGCAGATGCTCGTCACCATCGCAGAACCCCCGCCCCGCGACCCACACGAACGTGTGGTCCCGCGCCACCACCGGCACCGGCGTGGCCAGGAACCCCGGCTCGCCCATCGAGACGTCCGGCGGCAGCCGCACCGTCTCGCAGGACGCGGCCAGTTCCTTCAGCACCCCCGACTCGTCCAGCCACCGCCGCAGGCGCAGCGGGTCGCCGGGTGGTGTGTGCACGTGCATCGGGCACGCCTCCTGCCGGAGCGCGTCCACCCGGACGAACCCGGCATAGGCGGTGCCCGCGACGGCGGCGGCGGTGCGCGCCAGCCGGTCGGTCAGCTCCGCGGACTGTAGGCAGGAGAACGCGGAGAGGAGTTCGCGCATGGCGACGTCGACACGGTTGTATGGCATCGCGAGATCCCCTCGGAGGCGGAGGGGGCGAGATCGCGCAGCCCGATCGCGCGAAACTCGCCTGGCGGGTGCCCTGACTATCGCCCTCGACGCGGCCCTTGACTACCCCTCAACAGGAAATCAGGATTTTTGCCAATTTCGGACCGGTCGTCCGGTCCCGCCGCAACATCGCCGTGATCCCCTGACAGGTCACAGCAAGCCCACGGCCATCACAGCGCCCCAGCGGGGTCCTCCAGACCCGAGAACGGGCACCCGCCCCACCCTGCGCCCGGCAGCTCGGCGCCTTGCTGGGCGCAGCCGCCGCGCGCCACACCGGCCAGAGCCGTCCGGCGCCACATCGGCCACAGCCGCCCCACGCTAGGCCGGGCGCAGCCGTGCCCACTGGACGTCGTCGGCCCGCGTGCCGTCCGGCCGCGGCAGCAGCTTCCGGTGCACGCCCTCCCGGCGGAACCCCGCCCGTTCCAGCACCGCGTGCGAGGCCGCGTTGCCGACGTCGGTGCCCGCCACGATCCGGTGCAGGGCCGTGCGCGCGAACGCCCACCCCACCACCAGCTCCACCGCCCGCGTCATGAAGCCCCGCCCGCGGAAGCCCGGCAGCAGCGAGTAGCCGATCATGGCCTGCCCCAGCACCGGCGCCACCTGCATGAGCTGGATGTGCCCGGCGAAGGCTCCCGAGCCCGCGTCCCTGACCGCCATCTCCGCCCGCTGCCCCGACAGCCACCAGTACCCGGTGTACCGGCAGCGCCGGTAGGCGTCCTCCAGCGAGGCCGGCGGCGTCACCGAGTACGCCGCCACGCTCGGCTCGGCCAGCATCGCGTGGTAGTCGGCGGCGTCACCGGGCGCCATCGGCGTCAGCCGCACCACCCCGTCGTCCAGCGCCCCGCCCTCCAGCAGAGGCAGGTACGGCTCCACCGCCGGCGCCGCCTCCCCCCGGAGCCTGGCGAACACCACATAATCGGCGAAGCGCCCGTCGCGCAGCCGCTTGGCCTCCCGCCGCAGCCCCTCCTCGCGGAACCCCGCCCGGTACGCGGCCCGCAGGCTCGCCACGTTCTCCACCTCGGCCTGCAGCTCCACCCTGCGAACCCCGTGATCGAGCGCCCAGTCGGTCACCGCCCGCGCCGCCGTCGACGCCACGCCCCTGCCCCTGGCCCACGGCGCCACCATGAACCCCGCGCCCGACACGCCCCAGTGATCCGGCGCCGACAGCCAGACCAGCCCGGCGAACCGCCCGCCCTCCGTGATCGCGAACTGCGCGCCGCCGCCCTCCCAGACCGCCGCCGACCGGCGTACGTAGCCGAGGGCGTCGTCCATCTCGTACGGCTGCGGCAGCAACGGCATGAACCGGGCCGTCACCGGATCGTCACACATCTTCACCACCGCCTCGGCGTCGCCCTCGGCCGGAGGCCGCAGGATCAGAGCGCCGGAGGAGATCACGTCGCGCGGGAGCATCCCCCATTGATATCGCGCGTCCTGGCGCGCTCAAAAGCCCTATAACCTTGCCGCCATGGGTTTCCGCAGGCATGGGCCATTCCAGGCGGGGGATCAGGTGCAGCTCACCGACCCCAAGAACAAGCGCCACACGATCACGCTCAAGGAGGACGGCGTCTTCCACACCCACAAGGGCGCCATCCCGCACAGCGAGCTGATCGGGCAGCCTGAAGGCTCCGTCGTGCGCTCCTCCGGCGGCACCCAGTACCTCGCCTTCCGCCACCTCCTCCAGGACTACACGCTCGCCATGCCGCGCGGCGCGGCCGTCATCTACCCCAAGGACGCGTCGATGATCGTCGGCATGGCCGACATCTTCCCCGGCGCCCGCGTCATCGAGGCCGGCGTCGGCTCCGGTGCCCTGACCTGCTTCCTGCTGCGCGCCGTCGGCCCCGAGGGGCACGTCACGTCCTACGAGCGGCGCGAGGAGTTCGCCGACGTGGCGCGCAAGAACGTGCAGAAGTTCTTCGCCGACCCCATGGACGACAACTGGCGCCTGGTCGTCGGCGACCTGGTCGCCTCCATCGACGAGGTCGACGTCGACCGCGTCATCCTCGACATGCTCGCCCCCTGGGAGTGCGTCGACGCCGCCGCGAAGGCGCTCACGCCCGGGGGCGTGATCTGCTGCTACGTGGCCACGACGACGCAGATGTCCAAGACGGTCGAGGCGATTCGCGATCACGGGTGTTTCACCGAGCCGCATGCGTGGGAGACCCTGGTTCGCGACTGGCATGTCGAGGGGCTCGCCGTGCGGCCCGATCACCGGATGATCGGCCACACCGGGTTCCTCGTCAGCGCCCGGCGCATGGCCGACGGCGTGACTCCGCCGCCGCGCCGTCGACGACCGAAGGGGACCACTGAAGAACTATGACAATTTGGCCACGAGGGTGCGTTGGTGCGTGACACGGGAACAGATCGCCGTGTTCATATGCTGGGAGTATTAAACGCACTATTGGGGATTATTCAACGAATACTGAATGTCACTCTACGAACACTGCCCGGCCAGGTTACGGAGGGGCCCGAGATAGGTAAGGTCCTTAGTAGTCGCCCTCGACTGGGAAGGAGGTGACGGGGCGTGGCAGCTCGCGATGATGCTGAGGCTCGAGCCGCGCAGCGCGAACGGGAGGTCGCTGATCTTTCAACACAGGTCTCCTTCCTCCAGGAGGAGATCACCGCGCTGAGGCGGAAGCTGGCCGAGTCACCCCGTCAGGCCAGGGTCCTCGAAGAGCGTCTCCATGAGGCACAGGCGAACCTCGCGGCCGTGACCGGCCAGAACGAGCGTCTGGTGGCAACCCTCAAGGAGGCCAGGGACCAAATCGTCGCACTCAAGGAGGAGGTCGACCGGCTGGCGCAGCCGCCATCCGGCTTCGGCACCTTCCTCGAGGCCAGAGAAGACGGCACGATCGAGGTGTTCACCGGAGGGCGCAAGCTCCGCGTGAACGTCAGCCCGGCCGTCGACGTCGACTCGCTGAGGCGTGGCCAGGAGGTCATGCTCAACGAGGCGCTCAACGTGGTCGAGGCACTCGGCTACGAAGAGGTCGGCGAGATCGTGATGCTCAAGGAACTGCTCGACGAGGGCAAGCGGGCCCTGGTCATCTCGCACGCCGACGAAGAGCGCGTCGTGCGACTGGCCGAATCGCTGGTCGGCCAGCCCATCAGGGCCGGCGACTCGCTCCTGCTCGAACCTCGCTCCGGCTATGTCTACGAGCGCATACCCAAGTCCGAAGTCGAAGAGCTCGTCCTGGAAGAGGTCCCCGACATCTCCTACGAGGAGATCGGCGGCCTCATGCGGCAGATCGAGCAGATCAGGGACGCCATCGAGCTGCCCTACCTGCACTCCGACCTGTTCCGCGAGCACAAGCTCCGTCCCCCCAAGGGCGTCCTGCTGTACGGGCCGCCCGGATGCGGCAAGACGCTCATCGCCAAGGCCGTCGCCAACTCCCTGGCCAAGCAGGTCGCGGAGAAGACCGGCCAGTCCGGCAAGAGCTTCTTCCTCAACATCAAGGGCCCGGAGCTGCTCAACAAGTACGTCGGCGAGACCGAGCGGCACATCCGCCTGGTCTTCCAGCGGGCCCGCGAGAAGGCCTCAGAGGGCACCCCGGTGATCGTGTTCTTCGACGAGATGGACTCGATCTTCCGCACCCGAGGCTCCGGCGTGTCCTCCGACGTGGAGAACACCATCGTCCCCCAGCTGCTGTCGGAGATCGACGGCGTCGAGGGCCTGGAGAACGTCATCGTCATCGGCGCCTCCAACCGCGAGGACATGATCGACCCGGCGATCCTGCGGCCCGGCCGCCTGGACGTCAAGATCAAGATCGAGCGGCCGGACGCCGAGGCGGCCAAGGACATCTTCTCCAAGTACCTCGTCTCCGACCTGCCCCTGCACCCCGATGACCTGACGGAGCACTCCGGCTCCCGCGAGGCCACCATCCAGGGCATGATCCAGAGCGTCGTCGAGCGCATGTACACCGAGAGCGAAGAGAACCGCTTCCTCGAGGTGACCTACGCCAACGGCGACAAGGAAGTCCTCTACTTCAAGGACTTCAACTCCGGCGCGATGATCCAGAACATCGTCGACCGGGGCAAGAAGATGGCCATCAAGCAGTTCCTCGAAAGCGGCCAGAAGGGCCTGCGGGTGCAGCACCTGCTCACGGCCTGCGTGGACGAGTTCTCCGAGAACGAGGACCTGCCCAACACCACCAACCCCGACGACTGGGCCCGCATCTCCGGCAAGAAGGGCGAGCGGATCGTCTACATCCGCACGCTCGTCTCCGGCAAGCAGGGCACCGAAGCCGGCCGGTCCATCGACACCGTCGCCAACACCGGCCAGTACCTGTAAAACCCCTGGACGGCAGGGCCGAGCGGGACTCCCCGCCCGGCCCTGCCGCCTGTCCGCCACCCGCCCGCTCCTGCCGTAACGGACAGTGAACGCGCGCTGAACGCGCGGCGACACGGCGGATACGCATGCACGTCACCCCGATGAGGCGCACACTGGCCCTGTGACCACGCTCAAACGGGTAGACGTGCACGTCGAAGGCCTCGTCCAAGGGGTCGGCTTCCGGCCCTTCGTCTACTCTCTCGCCAACCGGCTCGGCCTCGCCGGGCGCGTGCACAACGACGTCAACGGCGTGCACATCGAGGTCGAAGGAGCACACGCCGGCGTCGAGGAGTTCCTCACCGCGCTCGAACGCGACGCCCCCGCCCTGTCCGCCATCGAACGCGTCACCGTCGTCAGCGGCGAACCCGCCGGCCACCGCGGCTTCACCATCGCCACCGGCGACCCCGCCGGACCCCGCCGCGCCCTCGTCTCCGCCGACACCGCCACCTGCGACGACTGCCTGCGCGAACTCGCCGACCCCGCCGACCGCCGCCACCGCTACCCGTTCATCAACTGCGCCGGCTGCGGCCCCCGCTTCACCGTCGTCCGCGGCGCCCCCGGCGACCGGCCCATGACCACCATGGCCGCCTTCGGCATGTGCGACGACTGCGCCCGCGAGTACCACGACCCCGCCGGCCGCCGCCATCTCGCCCAGGCCACCTGCTGCCCCGCCTGCGGGCCCCGGCTGCGCCTGCGCGACCCGCGCGGCACCGAACTGTGCGGCGACCCCATCGCCTGCGCCGCCGCCCTCCTGCGCGCCGGACACGTCGTCGCCGTCAAGGGCCTCGGCGGCTACCACCTCGCCGTCACCGCCTCCGACGAACGCGCCGCCGCCGCCCTGCGCGGCCGAAAGCACCGAGAGGAAAAACCGTTCGCGGTCATGGCCGCCGACCTCGCCCAGGCCCGCCTGCTCGCCGAGATCGACGACACCGCCGCCGCGCTCCTCACCGGCCGCGCCCGCCCCATCGTGCTGCTGCCCCGCCGCGACAGCGCCCCCACCGGCGCCTCCTCTGGTGCCCCCCTCGGCGCCCCGACCGGCGCCGCCACCGGCGTCCCGACCGGCGGCCTCGCCGTCGCACCTTCCGTCGCGCCCGGTTACCGCAGCCTCGGCCTCATGCTGCCCTACACCGCCCTGCACCACCTCCTGCTCGCGGAACTCGCCGAACCGATCGTCCTGACCGGCGGCAACGTCTCCGACGAACCCATCGCGTACGAGGACGACGACGCGCTCATCCGCCTCGGCGGCATCGCCGACGCCTTCCTCACCCACGACCGCGCCATCCACCAGCGCACCGACGACTCCGTCATCCGCCCCCTGCCGGGCGCCATCACCATGCTGCGCCGCGCCCGCGGCCACGCCCCCGAACCGCTCGCCCTGCGCCGCCCCGTCCCCAGGCCCGTCCTCGCCTGCGGCGCCGAGCTCAAGAGCACCTTCTGCCTGGCCCAGGGACGGCGCGCGTTCGTCTCCCAGCACCTCGGCGACCTCGAGAACCACGACACCCTGCGCACCTTCGTCGAAGGCATCGACCACTACTGCGGCCTGTTCGGCATCCACCCCGAGGTCGTCGCCCACGACCTGCACCCCGGCTACCTGTCCACCAGGCACGCCCTCGAGATCACCGGCGTCGAACACGTCGGCGTTCAGCACCACCACGCCCACATCGCCGCCTGCCTCGCCGACAACGGCGACCCGGGACCCGTGATCGGCGTCGCCTTCGACGGGCTCGGCCACGGCACCGACGGCACCCTGTGGGGCGGCGAGTTCCTCCGCGCCGACCTGGCCGGCTACGAACGCCTCGGCCACCTCGCCCAGATCCCCATGCCCGGCGGCGCCGCCGCCGTCAGGCAGCCCTGGCGCATGACCGCCGCCTACCTCCGCGACGACCACCCCGGGCTCGACGTCGCCCGGCGCAACGCCGGACGCTGGGCCGATGCCGTCCACCTCGCCGCCACCGGGCTCGACTCGCCGCTCACCTCCAGCGCCGGCCTCCTGTTCGACGCCGTCTCCGCGCTGCTCGGCATCCGCGACAAGATCACGTACGAGGGGCAGGCCGCCATCGAACTCGAACAGCGCGCCGACCCCGCCGAGACCGGCGCCTACCCCGCCGCCCTCACCACCACCTCCGGCCCGCTGATCGTCGAAGCCGGCGACCTCGTCCGCGCCGCCGCCGACGACCTCACCGCCGGCACCGACCCCGGCGTCATCGCCGGCCGCTTCCACAACGGCGTCGCCGCCGCCATCACCCGCACCTGCGTCGCCCTCAGGCAGGCCACCGGCCTGACCGCCGTCGCCCTCTCGGGCGCCGTCTTCCAGAACGCCCTCCTCCTCGACCGCACCGTCCAACGGCTCCGCGCGGCCGGCTTCCGCGTCCTCAAACACGTCCGCGTCCCACCCAACGACGGCGGCCTCAGCCTCGGCCAGGCCGCCATCGCCGCCGCCCAGGACCACACATAGCAGCCGCCCGGGCTCGCTGCGGCGGCCCGCCCGTGTGCCGGGGCGAGGCGGCCCGCTCGCCCGCGTGGGACCGGCGGGCCGGCCTCGGCGTGGCGATTCGGTGGGCGTCCCCGGTGTGCGGGCGGGGCGCGCCTAGCATGGCGATCATGGAATACCTCAACCCGGGCCGGGCGCCGTACACCGAGCACGACCGTGCGCTCATCGGCGTCGAGCACGCCCGCCAGGCCCGTGCCCGGTTCGCCCGCCACCCCGACTACCGGCCCACCCCCGTCCACGCGATCCCCGGCCTGGGCGGAGCCGGGACCGCCTTCGTCAAGGACGAGAGCGGCCGCATGGGGCTGGGCAGCTTCAAGGCGCTCGGCGGCGCGTACGCCGTGCACCTGCTCGCCGAACGCGACGGCGGCGGCGCGCCGTTCGTGTGCGCCAGCGCCGGCAACCACGGTATCTCCGTCGCCGCCGGCGCGGCGGAGGTAGGGGTGCCGTGCGTCGTCTACCTCAGCGAAGGCGTGCCCGAGCCGTTCGCGCAGCGGCTGCGCGCGCTCGGCGCCGAGGTGCGGCGCGCCGGGCACGACTACGAGGCGAGCATGACCGCCGCCATGGCCGCCGCCCAGGAGCACGGCTGGCGGCTCGTGGCCGACAGTTCGTGGGACGGCTACACCGGCGTCCCCCTGGACGTCATGCGCGGTTACAGCGTCCTGTTCGATGAAATGTCCGACCCCGGCGCGTTCCCGCCCTCAGCGGAGCCCACAGGTGCGTACGGCGGGCACGAGGAGGCGGGGCCCACACACGTGTTCGTGCAGGCGGGCGTCGGCGGGCTCGCCGCCGCGGCGGCCGGTTACATACGTGACCGGTGGGGCGAGCACCCCAGGATCGTCGTCGTCGAACCGGACGGCGCGCCCTGCCTCATCGCCAGCGCCCGCGCCGGCGAGCCCGTCCGCGTCAGCGGCCACCCCACCACCCTCGGCAGGCTCGACTGCCGCGAGCCCTCCCTCCTGGCCCACCGGCTGCTGTCCCACCTCGCCGACCTGTACGTCACCATCACCGACGAGCAGGCCGCCGCCGCCACCCGCCTGCTCGCCGCCCACGGCGTCGCCCTGTCCGGCTGCGGCGCCGCCGGCGCCGCCGGGCTGCTCGCCCTCACCCCCGCCGCCCGCGACCGGCTCGGCCTCGGCCGCGCCGCACGCGTGTTGCTCGTGGGAACGGAGGGTCCAGTGGAACCAAAGTGATCAGAGTGACGTCAAAGGTGGCGTGCAACCACCCAACCGGTCCCGATCCAGACACGCCCGGGGAGACGGCCGGTTGGCCGAGCTCGACCTGCTGCGCTTCCTCGCCGCCCTCGCCGTCGTCGCCTTCCACTACCTGGTCGCCTACGCCTCCGTCTGGGGAGACCGGCCGGCCGAGCTGTTCCCCGCGTTAGCCCCCATCGCGGGGCTCGGCATCCTCGGCGTCGAGCTGTTCTTCATCATCAGCGGCTTCGTCATCCTCATGACCGTGTGGGGCCGTGGCCTCGGCGCGTTCGCCCGCTCCCGGCTCGTCCGCCTCTACCCCGCCTACTGGCTCAGCCTGGCCGCCATCGCCGCCCTGTACGGCCTCACCGGCGCCAAGGCGCTGGACCCAAAACTTTCCCCAGGTGAATACCTGCTGAACGCCAGCATGTTCCAGCGGCTGTTCAAGGTCACCGACGCCAGCGGCGTCTACTGGTCGCTCTGGGCAGAGCTCCGCTTCTACCTGCTGATCGCCATCCTCGTGATCATCGGCGTCACGCGCGGGCGCGTCCTGACCTTCTGCGGCATCTGGCTCGCCGCCGCCCTCGGCGTCAAACTCCTCGAGGACAACGACATCGCCGTGCCCGAGCTCGTCCGCGAGATCGTCATGCCCGACTACGCCGGGTACTTCGTCGCCGGCATGGCCCTCTACCTCGTCCACAAGCACCGCGGCGGGTGGCTGCCCTGGCTCTGGATCGCCGTCTCCTACGGGCTTTCCCTCCACTCGGCCCTCGGCCGCGTGGGCCGCCGCATCGACGCCGCCGGGTTCAAGAACATGCCCGTCACGGACCTCAGCGTGATCATCACCCTCACACTGATCTTCGCCGTGATGATCCTCATGGCGCTCGGCGTGCTGCGGATGCGATCCTCCCGGACGCTCACCGCGCTCGGCGGCACGACATACCCGCTTTACCTGTTCCATAGCGTCATCGCCGTGGCCCTCATCCCGCTGCTCACCGGGCACCTGCCCCCCTGGGCGGTCGCCACGATCACGACACTGGTGTCGATTCTCGTGTCGTATCTCGTCTACTCCTTTGCCGAACGCCCCATCCAGCGGCTACTCAAGCCCCGCAGATCCACACAAACCCCATCAGGTCCGGCCGTACAGATGGAAAAGACGTCGGTGCCATAACTCTGTGGCCCTGGGGCACTGTGAAGGGCATAGGCTCGGGCATATAAACGGCGGATAGACAGACCCGGACGAACAGAGGGTGTTGCATGACGGTGCGTCGGGTGATGGGCATCGAGACCGAGTACGGCATCTCCGTACCCGGCCAGCCAGGCGCCAACGCGATGGTGACCTCCTCACAGGTCGTGAACGCCTACCTGGCCGCCTCGGCGGCCCGCGCGCGCAGAGCACGATGGGACTTCGAGGAGGAGAACCCGCTCCGCGACGCGCGCGGCTTCGACCTGGCCAGGGAAGTGGCCGACCCCACCCAGCTCACCGACGAGGATCTCGGCCTGGCCAACGTCATCCTCACCAACGGAGCCAGGCTCTACGTCGACCACGCCCACCCCGAATACAGCTCGCCCGAATGCACCAACCCCCGGGCGGCCGTCATCTGGGACAAGGCCGGCGAACGAGTGATGTACGACGCCGCCACCCGCGCGTCCGCCATCCCCTCCAACGCCCCCATCCAGCTCTACAAGAACAACACCGACGCCAAGGGCGCCTCCTACGGCTGCCACGAGAACTACCTCATGCGGCGTGCCACCCCCTTCGCCGACATCGTCAGGCACCTCACCCCCTTCTTCGTCTCCCGCCAGGTCGTCACCGGCGCCGGCAAGGTCGGCATCGGCCAGGACTCCCGCGGCGAAGGCTTCCAGATCAGCCAGCGAGCCGACTTCTTCGAGGTCGAGGTGGGCCTCGAGACCACGCTCAAGCGGCCCATCATCAACACCCGCGACGAGCCGCACGCCGACCCGGAGAAGTACCGCCGCCTCCACGTGATCATCGGCGACGCCAACATGTCCGAGATCTCCACATATCTGAAGCTCGGCACCACGGCCCTCGTCCTCGCCATGATCGAAGAAGGCTTCCTCACCCGCGACCTCGCCGTCGAGAACCCGGTCCAGGCCCTGCGCGCCGTCTCCCACGACCCGAGCTGCCGCTACGAGATCGCCATGCGCGACGGCCGCAAGCTCACCGCAGTGCAGCTCCAGATGGAGTACCTCGAACAAGCCCGCAAGTACGTCGAGGAGCGCGGCACCGCCCAGGACGAGATGAACAAGGACATCCTCGATCGCTGGGAATCCGTCCTCACCCGCCTCGCCGAGGACCCCATGCAGCTCGCCCGCGAACTCGACTGGGTCGCCAAACTGGAGCTCCTCGAGGGCTACCGCAGCCGCGACGGCCTCGCCTGGTCCCACCCACGCCTGCAGCTCGTCGACCTGCAGTACTCCGACATCCGGCCCGACCGGGGCCTCTACAACCGCCTCGTCGCCCGCGGGCGCATGCAGCGGCTCGTCACCGAGGAAGAGGTCCAGCGCGCCGTCGAGAACCCGCCCAGCGACACCCGCGCCTACTTCCGCGGCCGCTGCCTGCGCCAGTACAGCGAATCCGTCGCCGCCGCCTCCTGGGACTCCGTCATCTTCGACATCCCCGGACGCGAATCGCTCCAGCGCGTCCCCACCCTCGAACCGCTCCGCGGCACCAAGGCCCACGTCGGCGAGCTCTTCGACCGGTGCAAGACCGCCGCGGAGCTCGTCTCCGCGCTCACCGGCGGCGAATGACCATCTCTGACCGGCGGTAGGGGCCGGCCCCTCAGAGGAACAGGCCGATTCCCAGCATCAGCGTGCCCGCCGCCAGGCAGACGCCGCCCGCCACCGTCAGGTAGATCAGCTTGCTCGGCTTCGTGTCGCGCGGCCGCACCACCGACAGGAAGAACCCCAGCGGCATCAGGATCGGGGCCGCCACGATCAGCGTCCGCGTGACCGCCCGCAGCGCGTCCGGCAGGCCCGACTGGTCCACGTACAGCATCGCCACGAGGGCGAACAGCACCAGCACGCCCGCATGCGCGTGACCCGCCCGCCACAGGCCGCGGCGGACCGGGTTGTCCAGGTAGCCGGGGACGTTCTTCATCAGGAACGACAGCAGCGTCACGCCGCCGTAGGCCACCCCGGGGACTGTGATGAGGAGCACACCCGCGGTGCTCAGGGACGAAGGGGACATCTGAACCTCCTGTAGGTACGGGGATTCATTGTTAGATAGGATTGCTATCTAGTCAAGCGGGCAAGATCGCAGGGCGTTCGGCGCGAAATGTCGGCTCGTTCGGGGAAGATATGCCTAGAGGCAGTCCCCCAAGCGGAGGTAGGACATGGCAACCAAGGACACCGGCGGCCAGAAGCAGACCGGACGGCGCGAGTCCGAAGTCGAGGAGACCGAGGCGTCGGCGGCACCTGACGTTCAGGAGCGGCAGGAGAAGCTCACGGACGATGTCGATGCGATCCTGGACGAGATCGACGAAGTTCTCGAAGAGAACGCGGAGGAGTTCGTGCGCAGCTACGTCCAAAAGGGCGGAGAGTAAGTCAAAGAGACATTCGGGAGGGTGGAGCGGAGTTCTCGCGCGCATGCTCGCCCGTCAGGGCGGGCTCTGCGCCGTTCGCAGTGACCAGGTGGGGTGAGTGGTCAGCCCTCCGGCATCGTGTATTCGACGGCCACGCCGATGAGGCGGACGGGGTGGGTGAGGTCGTGGCGGTCGAGGATGCCGAGGGCGGTCCGGGTGACGAGGGCCGGGTCGGTGGTGGGGGCGGGCAGTTTTGACTGGCGGGTGCGGGTCAGGAACGGCGTGGTCCGGAGTTTGACGGACACGCGGGTGATCTCGCGGCCGGCGTCGACGGCGTCCTGGGTGACGTGTTCGGCGAGCGCGGTGAGGTGGCGGGTGAGCTCGGCTCTGTCGGTGAGGTCGCGGGGGAAGGTGGTTTCCCGGCTGTGGCCGCGGGCGATCCAGGGTGTGGTGACGACTTCGGCCTCGCCCTTGCCGAGGGCGAGGTAGCGGTACCAGGGGCCGTTGGTGGGGCCGAAGTGGCGGGCCAGCTCGGCGGGGTCGGCGGCGGCGAGTTCGGCGACGGTGTGCAGGCCGAGCGCGGCGAGTTTCTTGGAGATCCTGGCGCCGATGCCCCAGAGCGCGTCGGTGGGGCGATGGTTCATGGTCTCGGCCCAGTTGCCGGTGGTGAGGCGGTGGATTCCGGCGGGTTTGGCGAAGGCGGAGGCGAGCTTGGCCTGGTGCTTGTTGTCGCCGATGCCGATGGAGCAGTCGAGCCGGGTGCGGTCGCGTACGGCGCGCTGGAGGTCGGCGGCGAGGGCTTCCGGGTCGTCGGTGGTGGCGCCGAGGAAGGCTTCGTCCCAGCCCCAGACCTCGACGAGCACGGGGAACTCGCGCAGGACGGCCATGACGCGCTCTGAGGCGGCCTCGTAGGCGGGCGGGTCGCTGGGCAGGAAGACGGCGTCGGGGCAGCGCCTGAGAGCGGTGCGCAGGGGCATGCCGGAGTGGACGCCGTGCTCGCGGGCCTCGTAGGTGGCGGTGGCGGCGACCGTGCGCGGCTGGGTGGGGTCGCCCGTGCCGCCGACGACGACGGGCCTGCCGCGGAGCTCGGGATGGCGCAGCAGCTCGACCGCGGCGATGAACTGGTCGAGGTCGAGGTGCAGGGTCCAGTTCCTGGTGGCCATGTGTCCAGTATGGCGGGGGTCTCACGGGGTGGTGTGGAGGGTGCCGTCGCGGTAGAGGAGGGCGCGGCGGGGGGTGGCCCACGCGGGGGTGCCGAGGGACGGTTCCTCGCCTTCGGGGACGACGGCCTGGATGAGGGTGCCGGGGGCTTCGAGGGTGACGAGGGTGTGGGTGCCGAGGTTCTCCAGGACGGTGATGACGCCGGGGAACGCGCCGGGGCCTTCGGTGGCGGAGAGGGTCATGTATTCGGGGCGTACGCCGTAGGTGAGGTGGTCGCCGGCCGTGACGCCTTCGGGGAGGGGGAGGGTGGCGCCGGCGACGTGGAGCGCGGTGGTGGTGGCTCGGGCGGGGAGCAGGTTCATGGGGGTGGAGCCGATGAACGAGGCGACGAAGGTCGTGGCGGGGCGGTGGAAGATCTCGGCGGGGGTGGCGACCTGGATCATGCGGCCCTCGGACATGACGGCGATGCGGTCGGCGAGTGCGAGGGCTTCCGCCTGGTCGTGGGTGACGAAGACGGTGGTGACGGCGAGTTCGCGCTGGAGCCGCTTGAGGAACGTGCGGGCTTCGAGGCGGAGCCGGGCGTCCAGGTTGGACAGGGGCTCGTCGAAGAGGAAGGCGGTGGGATGGCAGGCGATGGCTCGGGCGAGCGCGACGCGTTGCTGCTGGCCGCCGGAGAGCTCGGCGGGGCGGCGGTGGAGGAGTTCGGTGAGGCTGAGCCGGGCGGCGACGCCGGCGGCCCTGGTGGTGCGTTCCGCGCGGGGGACCTTCCTGATGCGCAGGGGGTAGGCGATGTTGGTGGTGACGTCCATGTGGGGGAAGATCGCGTAGTCCTGGAAGACCATGGCGACGTCGCGGTCCCCTGGCGGGAGGCGGGTGACGTCCTTGCCGTTGATGCGGACGGTGCCGCCGGTGGGCGTCTCGAGCCCGGCGATGGTGCGCAGGAGGGTGGTCTTGCCGCAGCCGGAGGGGCCGAGGAGGGCGAAGAACTCGCCGTCGGCGATGGTGAGGTGGATGTCGTCGAGCGCGCGGACCCCGCCGGGGAAGACCTTGGTGAGGGCGTGCAGGGTGATCACCGTTTGATCCCTCCGTGGAAGCGGAAGCCGTAGCGCTGGGAGACGAAGAGGTACATGGCGACGACGGGGAGGGAGTAGAGCAGGGAGAAGGTGGAGATGAGGTCGAGCCTGGGCGCGCCGCCCTCGGTGTAGAGGGTGTAGAGGATGACCGAGCCGGGGGCCTTGGCGGGGTCTCTGAGCAGGATGAACTGGAAGAGGAAGCCGCCCCAGACGCTGGCGAGGGCCCAGACGGCGATGGTGGCCAGGCCGGGCCTGACGAGGGGGACGACGATGTGGCGCAGGATCTGCAGCGGGGTGGCGCCGAAGACGCGGGCGGACTCCTCGTAGGAGGTGGGGGTGTCGTCCATGAAGTCCTTGAGGATGAAGATGGCGGCGGGCAGGAGGCCGCCGGAGACGACGAGGATGACGCCGAGGTGGGTGTCGATGAGGTCGAGCCGGGTGGCGAGTTCGAAGATGGGCACCATGGCGGCGGTGCCGGTGACGACGGACGACAGCAGCAGGAGCAGGTAGAGGAGGACGTCGCGGCCGGGTACGCGGACGCGGGAGAGAGCGTAGGCGGCCAGCGCGGCGAGGACGACGACCAGGGCGGCGGCGCCCCCGCCCTGGATGAGGGAGTTGCGGATGGAGCCGAGGGCGTAGGGGTTGTCGAGGATGGCGGCGAAGTTGCGCAGGGTGAACTCGGGGATGGAGGTGGTGATGGCCGGGGTGTCGTCGAAGGGGGCGCTGGCCAGCCAGAGCATGGGGAGCGTGAAGAACGCCAGGACGACGGCGATGAAGACGGTGGCGGCGAGCCTGCCGACGGTGCGGCGGATCATGCGGGCGGCCCCGCGGCGGCGGTGATCTCCTGGTGGCGGCGCCGGCCGCGCAGGAGGCGCAGGTAGGCCAGGGCGAAGACCAGGTTGATGAGCAGGATGAGGAAGGAGATGGCGGCTCCGGCGCCGAGCTGGCCGTCTCTGAGCGCGACGCGGTAGACGTACACGGGCAGGATCTCCGAGCGGCCTTCCGGGCCGCCGCCGGTGAGGACGAACGGCGTGAAGTCGTTGAACGTCCACAGGCTGATGAGCAGCAGGTTCGTCAGGATGTGGCGGCGGATGCGCGGCAGGACGACGTCGCGGAGCTGCTGCGGGACGCTCGCGCCCGCGAGGCGGGCGGTCTCGAGGTGGGAGGGCGGCACGTTCTCGAGTGCGGCGGAGTAGAGCATCATGCTGAACGCCGTGCCGCGCCACACGTTGAAGACGATGATCGACAGCAGCGGGTGGTCGAGGAGCCAGGCGAAGCCGGGGGTGTGCAGAAGGGCGTTGAGGGTGCCGTCGTCGCGGTCGAGCAGGGCGAACCAGAGGAAGCCGACGACGGTGCTGGGCAGGATCCACGACAGCAGGACGACGCCTTCGACGGCACGGCGCAGGGGGCCGCCGCGGGTGCGCAGGACCCAGGCGAGGGCGAAACCGAGCCCGGCCTGCCCGATGACGGCCGAGCCGCCGACGTACAGGAGGGTCAGCCACAGGGAGGACAGGAAGCGGGGGTCGCCGAGGGCGCCGGTGTAGTTGTCGGTGCCGACGAGCTGCGGGTCGGCGGCGGCCAGGCCGGTGAGGCGGTAGTCGGTGAGGCCGAGGTAGATGGTCCACAGCGCGGGGAAGACGAGGAAGACGGCGATGAGGGCGAGGGCGGGCAGGACGAACGCGATCGCCCTGCCCTGGCCGAGCCCGGCGGCGTCAGCCGCTGATGTTGGCCGCGCCACCGACGATGTCCTCGAGTGCGCTCTGGTAGGCGGTGGCGGCCTCGTCGGCGGTTTTGCCGCTGACGACCGCCGCGGTGGCCTCCTGAAGGGCGGCGGAGACCTGCGGGTAGACGGCGACGCCCGGCCGGTAGGCGGTCAGGGGGAGCACCTCGTCGGCGATGTACTTGAGCATGGGGTCGGCGGTGAGCACCTCGTCGTTGACGTCGGCGCGGGCGCTGATGCGGACCTGCCCGGCGAGCTGTGACTTGGTGGCGGCGGCGGAGTGCATGAAGGCGAGCAGGTCCCAGGCGAGCCTGGGGTTCTTGGAGAACGGGTTGAGCACGCGTACGGCGCCGCCTGACATGCTGACGAAGTCCTGGCCGCGGATGCCGGCGCCGGGTTGCCTGGCGGGGATCTTGGCGTAGCCGACGGCCTGGTCGCGGTCCTTCATGGGGGCGACGCCGGCCTGGGGCTCGATGACGGAGCGCCAGAAGTAGTCGCTCTCGGCGAGGATGCCGATCTTGCCTTCCGCGAACTGGGCGAAGGACTTGTCGCGGCCCTTGGCCTCCTGCTGGAGTTTGGGGTCGCCGAGGCCGCTGCCGCCGTAGATCTGCTGGTAGAGGCCGAGGGCGTCCTTGAGTGGCTGCGCGGCCCCGGTCCACTTGCCGGCGCTGTAGATCTCGGCTCCGGCGCCGGCGAGGAGGGGGAGGAGGCCCTGCATGGTGGTGGCCTCGCCCATGGCGGTGCCGGCGTTGAGCTGGACGGGGGTGGGGACGCCGGCGGCCTTGAGCTTCGTGCCGGCGTCGACGATGTCCTGCCAGCTCGTGGGCTGCCAGGTGGCGGGCAGGCCGGCCTTGGTGAAGAGGGTCTTGTTGTAGAACAGGACGCGGCCGTCGGTGCCCTGCGGCAGGCCGTACTTCTTGCCGTCGAAGATGCCGAGGCCCTGCACGGCCTGGGGGATCTGGGCCCAGCCCTCCCACTGCTCGACGGTGGCGCCGCCGACCTCGGTGAGCGGCTTGATGTAGCCCGCCTGGGCGAACTCGCCGACCCAGATGCCGTCGAGGTCGATCACGTCGGCGCCGGTCCTGGACTTGAGGTCGAGCGCGATCCTGGTCTTGTACTGCTCGTCGTCCACGCCGCTGCCCTGGAACAGGACCTTGACGTTGGGGTGGGTCCTCTCGAACTCCGGGATCACCCACTGCTTGATCCACTGGGCGGACTCGGCGTTCTTGCCGCCTTCGATGGAGTTGGCGGCGATGGTGAGGGTGACGCTGCCTTTGCCGGAGCCGCCGCCGGTGCCGCAGGAGGTGAGGGCGAGTGCGGCGATGATCCCGATCAGCGCGGGTCGGCTGGGGAGTCGCATTGTCGGCCTCCTGTTCAGGACGTGCAGACATACCGACAATCGCATGGGCCGTGGCGGCCGTAAAGGAACGATCTGAACACGGACCTTTGGCGCGTGAGGGGGCTTACAGGGCCTTTCCGGCGCTCTGTGGCGGGTGGTTCGCCGTGAGCTGATCGTGGGAAGTGCAGACAGCAACCCAACATGAGTAGGGTCGCCCTAGGAACACTGAACGTTTGGAGGGAGTCGCGTGGCATCGCACAGGGATCTGCCCGTCGGCTTGGTGAACCAGCTCTTCCAGAACACCGGAAGTTCCTCGTTCACAGAGTTTGTCGGCTCGTACGCGCCTGAGTTGCTGCCGCGGCGGGGTGAGGTGCTGGCCACGCCGATCGGTGACCAGGTTCCGCACGCGACCACGATCGTGGCCGCCACCTTCGCCGGTGGCGTGGTCATGGCGGGTGACCGGCGGGCGACCTCGGGCAACATCATCTCGCAGCGTGACGTGGAGAAGGTGTTCCGCGCCGACGACTACTCGTGCATGGGCATCGCGGGCACGGCCAGCACGGGCATCGAGTTCGCCCGGCTCTACCGGGTGGAGCTGGAGCACTACGAGAAGGTCGAGGGCCGGTCGATGTCGGTCCAGGGCAAGGCCAACCGGCTCGCCACCATGATCAGGGGCAACCTCGCCATGGCGATGCAGGGGCTGGTGGTGGTGCCGCTGTTCGCCGCCTACGACCCCGACAAGGACGAGGGGCGCATCTTCAGCTACGACGTGGCGGGCGGGCCGTACGAGCGGGAGAGGTTCGACGCGATCGGGTCCGGCTCGATCTTCGCGCGCGGGTCGCTGAAGAAGCTCTACCGCGACGGCGCGACGGCCGACGACATGGCGATGACGCTGATCCAGGCGCTGTACGACGCCGCCGACGACGACTCGGCGACCGGCGGGCCCGACGTGTCGAGGAAGATCTGGCCCATCGTGTCGGTGATCGACGCCGACGGCTTCCGCCGCCTGCCGGAGGAGGAGGTCTCCGGCTACGTCCAGCAGATGCTCGACGCCCGCCTGATCTCGCCCGACGGCCCCATCGCCCCGCTGCGCTAGAAAGGACCTCCACACGTGTCCATGCCTTTCGGATATGCGTCCCCCGAGCAGATCATGCGGGACAAGGCCGACTACGCGCGCAAGGGCATCGCGCGGGGCCGTTCCGTCGTCGTGCTGCAGTACGTGGACGGCATCCTGTTCGTCGCGCCCAACCCGTCGCGGGCGCTGCACAAGATCAGCGAGATCTACGACCGCATCGGGTTCGCGGCGGTGGGCCGCTACAACGAGTTCGAGGAGTTGCGGCTCGGCGGCATCCGCTACGCCGACATCAACGGCTACACCTACGACCGCTCCGACGTGACCGGGCGCGGCCTGGCCAACCTGTACGCCTCCAACCTGGGCCGCATCTTCACCGAGTCGATCAAGTCGCTGGAGGTGGAGGTCGTCGTCGCCGAGGTGGGCGACACCAAGGAGGGCGACGCCATCTACCGGCTCACCTTCGACGGGTCGGTCTTCGACGAGCACGGCTTCGCGGCCATGGGCGGCCAGGCCGAGGCGGTGGCCGGCCGGCTGAAGGAGCGCTACCGCGAGTCGATGTCGCTGGCCGACGCGCTGGAGGTGGCGCTGACAGCGCTGACCGAGCCCGGCGGGGAGCGGCCGCCGGTGGCGCAGCTCGAGGTGGCGGTGCTCGACCGCAACCGGGAGCACCGCAAGTTCCTGCGGCTGACGGGGGCGCGGCTGGAGCGGCTGCTGGCCCAGACCAGCAACCCGCCCGCCACCCCGCCTGCCACCCCGCCTGCCACCCCGCCCGCCACGCCGCCTCAGGGCTCCGGTGACACGCCGCCGCCCACGGGGCCCGACGGGGACGTGGACGACGGCTCCTCGCCGCTGTAGGGCGGGCACGGGACGTCACGACGGGGACCGCCACGGCGGTCCCCGTCGCCGTTCCGGGCCGAGCCCCGCCGCTGTGGGGCCGGGTCGTCGAGGGTGCCGTGCGGGGCGGTGGCCGGGGTGGCGGGTCGGGTGGGTGGCGGGCGGTTCCAGTGTGACCTGTTTCACCCGGGGGCGCCCGAACTCCGGGCGGTGATCGCGGATCTCATGATCTGTGAACACTCCCTTGCGTGGCCTGCTGGCGGCCGGTGCCGCGGCGGCCGTGATGCTCACCTCCGGCGTGGCTGCCGAGGCCGCCACCGCGTTCCCCAGGTACAAGGCGCCGAAGATCTTCGGCACCACGTTCCAGGCGGACCCGAAGCACGACTTCACCAAGCACATCCACTCCCGCCACGACGGCATCCTGCGCGGCTGGTTCACCTACGTGCGCGGCGGCGTGGCCGAGTACGAGCCGATCAGGTGGAAGAAGGGCACCCAGACCGAGGGCCACTTCGAGGGCCCGCCCGAGGGCGACGCCATGGCCTACGCCTCGCCCATCGCCAAGGACGTGATCTACCTGTCGGCGTACGGCTGCAAGCCGTCCCGCTCGGAGCTGACCGTCAGCCGCAAGACGGGCCTGGGCGCCAAGCGCTGCTCCAGGGCGACGCTGATCAAGCAGCACGGCAAGACAGGCCACCCGTCCCTCATCACCGTCCACAAGGGCAGGATCGTCCAGGTCCAGGAGATCTACACCCCCTGAGAGGGCGTGCCGCGGCACCCGCGCCCCGTGAGGGCGGGCACGGGGGCCGGAACGGGGCGAAAGCGGTCATCGGCGGCTCCGGAGGGAAAACACCTGCGAAGATCTCTCCCGCTCGCCGATCCGTGGGCATAGTGTGAGGTGATGGATCGTCGCATCTTCGGGCTGGAGAACGAGTACGGCGTGACCTGCACGTTCAGGGGGCAGCGCAGGTTGTCCCCCGACGAGGTCGCGCGCTACTTGTTCCGGCGGGTCGTGTCCTGGGGCCGATCGAGCAACGTCTTCCTCCGCAACGGCGCGCGTCTGTATCTGGACGTGGGCAGCCATCCTGAGTACGCAACACCCGAGTGTGACAACGTCATCGAGCTCGTCACCCACGACAAGGCGGGCGAGCGCATCCTCGAGGGCCTGCTCGTGGACGCCGAGAAGCGGCTGCGCGAAGAGGGCATCGCCGGTGACATCTACCTGTTCAAGAACAACACCGACTCGGCCGGCAACTCCTACGGCTGCCACGAGAACTACCTGGTCGGCAGGCACGGGGAGTTCGGCCGGCTGGCGGACGTGCTCATCCCGTTCCTGGTGACGCGGCAGATCGTGTGCGGGGCGGGCAAGGTGCTGCAGACGCCGCGCGGCGCCGTCTACTGCGTCTCGCAGCGGGCCGAGCACATCTGGGAGGGCGTCTCCAGCGCCACCACCCGCTCGCGTCCGATCATCAACACCAGGGACGAGCCGCACGCCGACGCCGAGCGGTTCCGCCGCCTGCACGTCATCGTGGGCGACTCCAACATGAGCGAGACCACGATGCTGCTCAAGGTCGGCGCCACCGACCTGGTGCTGCGCATGATCGAGTCGGGCACGGTGATGCGCGACCTGTCGCTGGAGAACCCGATCAGGGCCATCCGCGAGGTCTCCCACGACATGACCGGGCGGCGCCGGGTGCGGCTGGCCAACGGGCGCGAGGCGTCGAGCCTGGAGATCCAGCAGGAGTACCTGTCGAAGGCGAAGGACTTCGTCGACCGCCGCGGCGGCGACGCCATCGCCCACCGGGTGCTGGAGCTGTGGGAGCGCACGCTCACCGCGGTCGACACGGGCAACCTCGACCTGGTCTCGCGGGAGATCGACTGGGTGACGAAGTACCAGCTCATCGAGCGGTACCGGCGCAAGTACGACCTGCCGCTGTCCTCGCCGCGGGTGGCCCAGCTCGACCTGGCCTACCACGACGTGCACCGCAAGCGCGGCCTGTACTACCTGCTGCAGAAGCGCGGCTCGGTGGAGCGGGTGGCGTCCGACCTGAAGATCTTCGAGGCCAAGTCGGTGCCGCCGCAGACGACCAGGGCGCGGCTGCGCGGCGAGTTCATCCGCAAGGCGCAGGAGAAGCGGCGCGACTTCACCGTCGACTGGGTGCACCTCAAGCTGAACGACCAGGCGCAGCGCACGGTGCTGTGCAAGGACCCGTTCCGCAGCGTGGACGAGCGGGTGGACAAGCTGATCGCCGGCATGTGAGCGGAGCCGGCCGGCCGGACGGCGGCCGGCCGGGTAACGCGGAACGTGGGACTCCGTTTACCTCGGCCCTACCGGCAAGTCGGGTAGTGTGACGCGAATCTGACGTCTTTCCGAGGGAAATCCATGCGCCGCGCTCTGGCCGTACTGGCCGCCGTGCCATTGATCTTGTCCGCCGCAGCGTGCGGCTCCGACGGCGCCACCACGGGTGCCACCACGGGCGCCACCACGGGCGCGACCGCGAGCGGCTCCGCCGCCGGCGCGCCGTCGGGGGTCAAGGTCGCCGGGAACGTGGGCGCCAAGCCCACGGTGACCTTCCCCTCCGGCTCGCCCGCCACGAAGTCGTCGTACGAGGTGATCCAGCCGGGCACCGGCACCGGCGTCAAGGCCGGTGACCGGGTGATCGTCAACCTGACCGTCTACAACTGGGACGGCAAGACCAACGCCGTCGCGGGCTCGTCCTACGACACCAAGGCGCCGGAGACGATCGCGGTCACCGAGCAGCTCCCGCAGGTGCTGCAGGAGGGCTTCACGAAGGTCAAGCACGGCGGCCGGCTGCTGGCCGTGCTGGCCAACGACTCCGTCGCCCAGCAGCAGACGACGACGCCGGCCGAGCCGACCAAGGTGTTCGTCTTCGACGTGGTCGGCACCCAGCCGCCTGCGCTGAAGGCCGCCGAGGGCAAGGAGACCGGCGAGTCGATCAAGGGCGTCACGGTGGACAACCCGGGCGGCGAGAAGGCGCCCACGCTGACCACCAAGACGGACGAGAAGGCGCCCAAGGAGCTGGTCGTCAAGACGCTCATCCAGGGCACCGGCGCGAAGACGCAGGCCAACCAGACGCTCGTGGTCCACTACACCGGCAAGATCTGGGGCACCGACCAGCAGTTCGACTCGAGCTGGGAGCGGGGCCAGCCGGCCGAGTTCCCGCTCGCGCAGGTCATCCAGGGCTGGCAGAAGGGCCTGGCCGGGGTGCCGGTCGGCAGCCGCGTGGTGATGAGCATCCCGCCGGACCTCGGGTACGGCAGCCAGGCGCAGCAGGGCATCCCCGCCAACAGCACGCTGGTGTTCGTGGTGGACGTCCTGGGCGCCTACTGACCGGACCGGAGGCTCTGCTGACGGGCGGTCTCCTCTAGCGGTAGCATCGCGAGCCCGGCGGCGCCCTCTGCGGGCGAGCCGCCGGGCCGTCGCGTGCTGGGAGGACACCGATGCGCCGCGCCGCCACGTCACTGCTGCTGGTGCCCCTGCTGCTGGCCGGCTGCACGGGCGAGGCGGCCGGGGACCTGGACCTGCGGGTGGGCGGCGCGTTCGGCGCCCGCCCGACGATCGACTTCCCCGACGGGAAGCCGGTGGCCGGGCTGCAGGTGGACGAGCTGGCCACGGGCAAGGGCGAGCGGCTCGGCGCGGACGACGTGGCGATCGTCCAGTACACCGCGCACGTGTGGGACGGCCGGGGCAACCGCCTGGTGGACTCCAGCTTCAACCGGGGCACCCCGGCGGCGTTCCCGGTGGGGGAGCTGCTGCCGGGCCTGGAGCGGGCGCTGAAGGGCCGCAGGGTGGGCAGCCGCGTGATCGCCGCCATCCCGCCGGGGGACGGGTTCGGCGCGAACCCGCCGCAGGGCGTGGCCGCCGGCGAGGAGCTGTTCTACGTCGTCGACATCCTCGGCGCGCACCCCAGGGGCGCCTCGGTCCAGTCGGAGGGCGGCACGCTGGCCGGGGTGCGGGTGGGCGGCGGCGCCAGGCCGGCGCTGACGGTGCCCGCGGGCCCGCCGCCGGCCAGGTTCGCGGCCAAGGTGCTGGCCAGGGGAGAGGGCCGCGCGGCGCGGCCGGGACAGCTCGTCGTCACCCAGTACGAGGCCGCCGTCTGGGGCCGCCGCAAGGTGTTCGAGGCGACCTGGGCGAGCGGCGGGCCGAAGGCGTTCAAGCTGGGCGACGGCAGCGTGATCAGGGCGTGGGACAGGGCGCTGGCGGGCGTGCCCGCGGGCAGCCGCGTGCTGATGATCGTCCCGCCCGCCGACGGGTACGGCCGCGCCGGCAACCCGGCGTACGGGATCAAGGGCTCGGACACGCTCGTCTTCGTCGTGGATCTCCTCGCCGCCTACTGAGGTCGGGTCCTGCTCGTAGACTCCCGCTGTGAGTAGCGACGACCTCGAGGCGCTGGCCCTGTTGCACGACCCCGTCCGCCGCAGCCTGTACGACGTCGTCGCCTCCCGGGGCGGTGACGTCGGCCGGGGCGAGGCGGCGGAGGCGGCGGGCGTGTCCAGGACGCTGGCCGGCCACCACCTGGACAAGCTGGTGGAGGCGGGGCTGCTGGAGAGCGGGTTCCGGCAGCAGGAGAGGAAGGGGCCCGGCAGCGGCCGGCCGGCGAAGGTCTACCGCCGGGCCAGGGGCGAGCGGTCGGTGAGCCTGCCGCCGCGCGACTACGTCACGCTCGCCTCGGTGCTGGCCGGCGTGGTGGAGGCGCTGGGCGCCGAGGAGCGGGCCGAGGAGGTGGCGCGCGGGGCGGGTGCCGCGATCGCCGAGGGCCGCCGGGGCGAGCCCGTCGAGCGGGTGCTGGGCGAGCGCGGCTACGAGCCGTACGCCGAGGGCGGGAAGGTGCGGCTGCGCAACTGCCCGTTCCACGTGCTGGCCGAGGAGCAGCCGCTGCTGGTGTGCTCCATGAACCTCGCGCTGTGCCAGGGGCTGCTGGAGGGGCTCGGCGACGACCCCGGGCGGGCGGCGCTGGACCCGCGGCCGGGGGAGTGCTGCGTCTCTCTAAAACAAACGGATATTGACATAGAAGGCGGGTGATGGTGTGCTGGCTCCCATGAATCCACCAGCCATGCATCTCGCCGAGCTGAACATCGCCCACCTGCGCGCGCCCATCGACAGTGCCGAGCTCGCCGAGTTCGTCGCCCTCCTGGAGCCCATCAACGCCGTCGCCGACGCGGCGCCGGGGTTCGTGTGGCGGCTCAAGGAGAGTGAGGTCGACCCCACCGCCACCGTCGTGCACGACTACGGCGACCACCTGCTGATCAACTTCTCGGTGTGGGAGTCGCTGGAGACCCTGTGGAACTACGCCTACCGCAGCGAGCACCTGGCCGTGCTGCGGCGGCGCAGGGAGTGGTTCCTGCGCATGATGGAGCCGTACATGGTGCTGTGGTGGGTGCCCGCCGGGCACATCCCCACCCTGGCGGAGGGCATGCGGCGGCTGGAACGCCTCAGGAGCGAGGGGCCCGGCCCCGAGGCGTTCACGTTCAAGGACTCCTACGACAGCAGCGAGGCCGTCAGCCTGCCCGCCGCCGCCGAGGCCAGGAAGTAGGGCAGGTCCTCGTCCAGGCCCCGGCCCATCGTCGACAACCGCACCGGCGAGGTCTCCAGCGCCTCACGCAGGCCGTCCACGGGGACGGAGACCAGCCGGTGCCGTACGGCCAGCAGCTCGGCCTGGTCCCTGACCCGCACCCCGAACTCGCCCGGCAGCTCCGGCACCGGCACCTGCGCGGGTGACAGCGCGACCCGGCCGTAGGCGGTCAGCGAGTGGTGCGAGACGCCGTAGTGGCGCTCGCGCCGGTCGCCCTCGCTGACCCGCAGCGCCGCCACCGGCTGCCCCCGCAGCACGCCCGCCGCGTTGACCGCCTCGCCCGCCGCCACCCCCGAGAAGCCCCACCGGGTGCCCGTGCCCAGGTTCCCCGGGCCCTGCGTGACGATCGCCACCTCGGCCTCCAGCACGTGCCTGGCCGCCAGCAGCCCCGTGTGCACGGTGACCGCCTCCAGGTCGCCGCCGAACGACTGGCCCACCGTCACCACGCCGGCCAGCCAGCCGGTCTCCCGCAGCCGGGCCGCCGCCATCGAGAACCAGACGGGCAGCGCCCCGCCGTCCTGCATCACGTACGCCACCCGCACGCCCGCCCTGGCGGCGTACAGGCCGCACAGGATCGGGGCCAGCGCCGAGTGCAGATCGGCCACGATCACGGGCATGCCGTCGAGCGAGTCCGCCTCGCGCAACCGCTCGTGGAACGGGGAATCCTGCTCGTCGGCGCCCTGCACCGTGGCCTGCAGCGGCGTGTACCTCGCCTTCACCAGGTGGCCAGGACCGACGGGATCTTCCGGCAAACGGTTCGGGACGGCCACCACCATGGCGTAACCTCCCGTACCGAGACCCATCGCGAGCGCGGTCGTGTTGAGCAGCACCTCATCGCCGGGTTCCGGGCGGCCCACCAACGGTGGATACGCCAGCGCCCGGCACTCCCCCTCGGGGACGGTGACGTCCAGCTCCACCGCTCCCGGCCACTCGCGTCGGATCCGTACGACCTCGCCCTTGCGCCATCTGATCACGGGGGCAGGGTAGCGTCGATGAAGGAGGAGTGAGGCAGATGTCGCGCCGGAAGACAGAACGGTTGCTCAATCTGGTGATCTGCCTGCTCGCCACCCGGCGCCCGCTGTCGGCCGAGCAGATCCGCCAGGCCGTCCCCGGATACGACCGCGATGGCGACGAGGCGTTCCAGCGGATGTTCGAGCGGGACAAGAACGAGCTGCGCGAGATCGGCATCCCGATCGACGTCGTGCGCGACCCGTGGGAGGACGAGCCGGGCTACCGGATCGAGCGGGAGTCGTACGAGCTGCCCGAGATCACCCTGGAGCCCGACGAGGCCGCCGTGCTGGGCCTGGCCGCCCAGGTGTGGCAGCGCGCCAGCCTGGCCGAGGCCGCGTCGGGGGCGCTGCTGAAGCTGCGGGCCGGCGGCGTCGCCACCGACCAGCCGGTCGGCACCGGGGCGCTGGAGCTGCGGGTGGACACCCGCGACCCGGCCTTCCCCGCGCTGTGGGACGCCGTGCGCGACCGGCGCGTGGTCCGCTTCGACTACCGCGGCGCCGGCAGCGAGTCCGTCCGCAGCCGCACCGTGGAGCCGTGGGGCGTGGTCAGCCGGCGCGGCCGCTGGTACCTGGCCGGGTACGATCGCGACAGGGACGCGCCGCGCGCCTTCCGGCTCAGCCGCATCACCGGGCAGGTCACCACCGTGGGCCGGCCGGGCGCCGTCGAGGTGCCCGAGGGCATCGACCTGCGGGCCATGGTGGGCTTCCCCGACGAGACGACCGACGAGCGGGTCGCCGTCGTCCGCGTGCGCCAGGGGGCGTGCGAGGGGCTGCGGCAGCTCGCCAGGGCCGTGCATCCCGGCACCGACGGGTGGGACGAGGCCGAGCTGGCCTTCACCGACCCCGAGCGGCTGGCCGGATGGATGGCCAGCCTCGGCGCCGACGTCGAGGTGGTCGAGCCGCCGGACGCCCGCGAGGCGGTCATCAGGCGTTTGAAGGGGGCTATGGCGTGAGTGGTTCCGCGGATCGGCTGCCGAGGTTGCTGGCGCTGGTGCCGTACCTGATGTCCCACCCGGGGGCGCAGGTCGGCGAGGTGGCCTCGGTGTTCGGGCTGAGCGAGAAGCAGCTCATCGACGACCTGCAGCTCGTCTGGATGTGCGGGCTGCCCGGCCACACCCCCGGCGACCTCATCGACGTCTCCTGGGACGGCGGCGAGATCCTCATCGACAACGCCGACACCATCGCCAGGCCGCTGCGGCTGGGCATCGACGAGGCCAGCGCGCTGCTGGTCGCGCTGCGCATGCTGGCCGCCACCCCCGAGCTCGCCGAAGTGCCGGGCGACGCGCTGCCGCGCGTGACGGCCAAGCTGGAGCGGGCCGCGGGGGAGGGCGCCGCCACCGTCAGCACCCAGGTCGCCGTGGACGTCGAGGCCGCCCCCGACGCGCTGCCGCGCGTGCGCGAGGGCCTGACCAGGGGCAGGCGGCTGTCGCTGCGCTACTACGTGCAGGGCCGCGACGAGGTGACGCCGCGCGAGGTGGACCCGATGCGGGTCGTCGTCGTGGACGGCCGCGCCTACCTGGAGGGCTGGTGCTACCGGGCCGAGGCGATGCGGCTGTTCAGGCTCGACCGGGTGCTCGGCGTGGACGTGCTCGAGGTGCCGGCCGACCCGCCCGCCGAGGCCGAGCCGCGCGACGTCACCGCCGGCGTCTTCCGCCCCTCCCCGACCGACGAGCTGGTGGAGCTGGAGCTGAGCGCGGCCGGGCGGTGGGTGGCCGAGTACTACCCGTGCGAGCAGGTCACCGAGCTGGGCGAGGGGCGGCTGCGGGTGGCGCTGCGGGCCCGCGACCAGGACTGGATACTCAAGCTGGCGCTGCGCCTGGGCGACACCGGCCGGGTCGTCTCGCCGCCCGACATGGCCGAGACCGTGCGCCAGGAGGCCGAGCGTGCCCTGGCCCTGTACGCTCACCACTCATGACCTGGATCTTCGTGTCGGCAGGGCTGGGCGTGGCCGGGCTGGTCGTGCTCGGCATCGCCGGTGCCCGTGTCGTCGCCGCGGCACGTAATCTGAAGAGGGAAATCGCCGCGGCGCAGGCGCAGCTTGAGCCAAGGCGGGCCAGATTGGCGGGCCAGGGGGGTGAGACCTCGCCCCAGGCAGCGTACGATCGTGGCTGAAACAGGCAACTCGCTAGAAAGGGCGTTTCATGCCGAACCTCGGAGTGCCCGAACTCCTGATCATCCTCCTGGCGCTCGTGCTGCTGTTCGGTGCCAAGAAGCTGCCTGACATGGCTCGCGGCATCGGCCGGTCGCTGCGGATCTTCAAGTCGGAGACCGCCAAGCTTCGCGATGACGACGACGAGACCCAGCACACGGTGCAGCAGGCCCCGATGCAGGCCCAGCCTCACCCGCAGCCCCAGCCCGTGCAGCCGCAGCAGATCCAGGCCTCCGCGCCCGCTCCGGCCCCGGCTCCGGTGCTGTCGGCCGAGGAGCAGGCCCGCCAGCTCGAGGAGCAGGCCGCCAGGTTGCGCGCGGGCGCCGCCTCGCAGGCCGACAAGCACGCCTGATCCCCATCCCTCCTCGTCACCTGGACTGCTAGATGGCGCTGCTCAAACGATCGAGCACTACGGCACCCGACCCCGAGGGTCGCATGCCGCTGATGGAGCATCTGCGGGAGCTGCGCAACCGCCTGGTCATCGCGCTGGCCGCCGTGCTCGTCGGCATCGTGGTGGGCTTCATCGTCTTCGATCCGGTGTGGGCGTTCATCAAGGAACCGTTCTGCGAGACACCGCAGGCCGGTCAGCTCCGCCCCGGCGAGTGCACGCTCATCTTCGGCGGCATCTTCCAGTCGTTCTTCCTGACGCTGAAGGTGTCGGCGCTGGTCGGCGTCGTGGTGTCCTCGCCCGTCTGGCTGTACCAGATCTGGGCGTTCGTCACGCCCGCGCTCTACCGCAACGAGAAGCGGTACTCCTTCACCTTCCTGGCGCTGGCGGTCCCGCTGTTCCTGCTCGGCACCGCGCTGGCGTACTTCATCATGGACACCAGCCTGGCGATCCTGCTGGGGTTCGCGCCGACCGACTCCGTCGCGGCCATCCAGATCGACGAGTACGTCAGCTACGTGCTCATCATGCTGGTGATCTTCGGTATCTCGTTCGAGCTGCCGCTGCTGCTGGTGTTCCTGAACATCATCGGCGTCCTGTCCCACGCCACGGTCAAGAAGCACCGCCGTACGGTCATCTTCGTCATGTTCATCTTCGGCGCGGTCATCACGCCCGGCGGAGACCCGCTGACGATGATGGCGCTGGCAGCGCCGATGGTCGTGCTGTACTTCGTGGCCGAGGGCTTCATGTACCTCCGCGAGCGGCGCCTGCCGAACACGGAGGACTTCTCCCACCTGTCCGACGACGAGGCCTCGCCGCTGGCCGAGGACACCTCGTCCCCCGACGACGACCCGACGCCTCTCGACGAGGAGCCGCCCGCGGCGGACAAGCGTTAAGGCATTCCGGTCGCGCCCGGCAGGCGATACATTCCGGGCGTGTCCTCATCGCCGCAACTCGCCCTGCTCGTCAACCCCGCCGCGCGCGGCGGGCGTACGCTGCGCCTGCTCGAGCCCGTGGCGCGCCGGCTGCGTGCCGGAGGGGCCGAGCTGACGGTGATCGTCGGCGACGACGCCACCGACGCGCTGGAGCGTGCCTGCACCGCCGTGTCCGAGCGCCCCGACGCCCTGGTGGCCTTCGGCGGCGACGGCCTGGTGCACCTGGCCGTGCAGGCGGTGGCCGGCACTGACGTGCCGCTCGGCATCATCCCCGCCGGCACCGGCAACGACTTCGCCGCCGCGCTCGGCCTGCCCCGCCACGACCTCGTGGCCGCCGCCGCGACCGTGCTGCGGATGAAGTCGCGCCGCGTCGACGCCGCGCGCATCCGCGCGGGCACGACCGAGGAACTGTTCGCCGGAGTGGCGTGCTGCGGGTTCGACTCGCGCGTCAACGAGCGGGCCAACCGGCTCACCTGGCCGCCGGGGACGGCCCGGTACCTGGTGGCCACGGCGCGGGAGCTGCGCTCGTTCCGGCCGGTCCCGTTCCGCCTGACGCTGGACGACGGCGAGGTGGTCGAGCGGGAGGCCATGCTGGTGGCGGTGGCGAACACGCGCTCGTACGGCGCGGGCATGCGGGTCTGCCCGGACGCCAGGCCCGACGACGGGCTGCTGGACGTGGTGATGATCGGAGCCGTGTCCAAGCTGGAGTTCCTGCGGGTCTTCCCCGGCGTGTACCGGGGCAGGCACGTGACGCATCCGGCCGTGTCGGTGTGGCGGGTGCGCAGCGTACGCGTGGAGGCCGAGAACCTGGTCGCCTACGCCGACGGCGAACGGGTGGGCGCCGTGCCGGTCCACTGCGAGGTCCGGCCGGGGGCGCTGCGCGTCATCGTATGAGATCTACTTTGTAAAGGCGCCTGGCCGGGACGGCGCCGCGTCCCTGACGGACGCCCGCGGGCGCGGCGAGGGCCGGAATAGGCGGGACGGACCGGAATGGCGATTTCGGTAGGCTGGCGGGTATGACAACGCCAGCGGAACGCTACGCGGCCTTCCGTCAGAAGCACGGGGACGACGGGGCCGCTCTGAGCTCGTTCCGAGGTCTCTACGACTTCGAGCTGGACGACTTCCAGCTGGACGCCTGCAGGGCCCTGGAGGCCGGTGACGGAGTCCTCGTGGCGGCGCCCACGGGCTCGGGCAAGACGGTCGTTGGGGAGTTCGCCGTCCATCTCGCCCTGGAGCAGGGCCGCAAGTGCTTCTACACGACGCCGATCAAGGCGCTGTCGAACCAGAAGTACAACGACCTGGTCAAGCGGTACGGCACCGCCAAGGTCGGCCTGCTGACCGGCGACAACAGCGTCAACGGCGAGGCGCCCATCGTGGTCATGACGACCGAGGTGCTGCGCAACATGCTCTACGCCGGCTCGGCGACGCTGGCCGGGCTCGGGTTCGCCGTGATGGACGAGGTGCACTACCTGGCCGACCGGTTCAGGGGCGCGGTGTGGGAAGAGGTCATCATCCACCTGCCCGACTCGGTGCGGCTGGTGGCGCTGTCGGCGACGGTGAGCAACGCCGAGGAGTTCGGCGAGTGGATGGGCGAGGTGCGCGGCGACACCACGGTGATCGTCGACGAGCACCGGCCGGTGCCGCTGTGGCAGCACATGATGGTCGGCAACCGCATCTACGACCTGTTCATGACCGACGACCTGACGCCGCGCATCAACCCGACGCTGATGCGGGTGACGCGTGACGCCGAGCGGCTGACGGCGGGGCGGGGCCGGCGGGGTTACGGCAGGCCGCAGCGCTCGCGCCCGCCGGACCGGGTGCAGGTGATCGAGAAGCTGGACTCCGAGGGGCTGCTGCCGGCGATCACGTTCATCTTCTCGCGGGCGGGCTGCCAGGCGGCGGTGCAGCAGTGCCTGTACGCGGGCATCCGGCTGACCACCGACCGCGAGCGGCACGAGATCAGGCAGCTCGTGGACGAGCGCACGGCGCACCTGCCCGATGAGGATCTGGCGGTGCTGGGCTACCTGGAGTGGCGCGACTGCCTGGAGCGGGGGCTGGCGGCCCATCACGCGGGCATGCTGCCGGCGTTCAAGGAGGTCGTGGAGGAGCTGTTCACGCGCGGCCTGGTCAAGGCGGTGTTCGCGACCGAGACGCTGGCGCTGGGCATCAACATGCCGGCCCGCAGCGTGGTGATCGAGAAGCTCGACAAGTGGAACGGCGAGACTCACGCCGATCTCACGCCGGGGGAGTACACCCAGCTCACCGGCCGGGCCGGGCGGCGCGGCATCGACGTCGAGGGTCACGCGGTGGTGCTGTGGCAGCCGGGCATGGATCCGCTGTCGGTGGCGGGGCTGGCGGGCACCCGTACGTATCCGCTGCGCTCCAGCTTCCAGCCGTCGTACAACATGGCGGTCAACCTGGTCGGGCAGTTCGGCCGGGAGCGTGCCAGGACGCTGCTGGAGGAGTCGTTCGCGCAGTTCCAGGCGGACCGGGCGGTCGTCGGGCTGGCCAAGCAGCTGCGCAAGCACGAGGAGGCGCTGGAGGGCTACCAGGAGGCGATGACGTGCCACCTGGGCGACTTCCCCGAGTACGCGGCGCTGCGGCGTCGGCTGTCGGACCGGGAGGCGGAGCTGTCGCGCCAGCGGGGCGCCGCGCGCCGGGCGGCGGCGGTGCGGTCGCTGGAGGCACTGCAGCCCGGTGACGTCATCCGGGTGCCCGGCGGGCGCCGGGCGGGGCTGGCGATCGTGCTGGACCCGGGCCGCAACCCGCGCGGCACCGGGCCGAGCCCGCTGGTGCTGACGATCGGCAAGCAGATCAAGAAGCTCGATCCGGCCGACTTCCCGGTGCCGGTGGAGCCGCTGGAGAAGCTGCGCATCCCGAAGAACTTCAACGGCCGCTCGCCGAAGGAGCGTGCCAACCTCGTCTCCACGCTGCTGGCCAAGATCGGTGATCGTGATCTGGGCAAGCCGGTCAGGGCGCGTGACCACACGGTGGAGGACGACGAGGTCAACGAGCTGCGCCGGCGCATCCGCCAGCACCCGTGCCACGGCTGCGACGATCGCGAGGATCACGCGCGCTGGGCCGAGCGGTACTACAAGCTGCTGCGGGAGACCGAGGGGCTGCGGAGGAGGGTCGAGGGGCGTTCGCACGTCATCTCGCGTACGTTCGACCGCATCTGCTCGGTGCTGGAGCAGCTCGGTTACCTCGACGGCGAGGCCGTCACCGACGAGGGGCGGCGGCTGGGCCGTCTCTACACGGAGCTGGACCTGCTGACCGCGGAGTCGCTGCGCAAGGGGCTGTGGGAGGAGCTGGACCCGGCGGAGCTGGCGGCGTGCGTGTCGGCGCTGGTGTTCGAGTCGCGGGCGTCCGACGACACCCGCCGCCCGAAGATCCCGGCGGGGCGGGCCCAGGACGCGCTGTCGGCGATGATCCGGCTGTGGGGCGAGCTGGAGGGCATCGAGTCCGACCACGGGCTGTCCACGATCAGGGAGCCCGATCTGGGGTTCGCGTGGGCGGCGTTCCGGTGGACGAAGGGGCACAGCCTCGACGCGGTGCTGATGGAGGGCGTCAACGGCAACGAGCTGGCGGCCGGTGACTTCGTCCGGTGGATCAAGCAGCTCATGGACCTGCTCGGCCAGCTCGGGAACGCGGCGCCGCCCGGCAGCAAGATCAAGCAGACCGCGGTGAAGGCGATGGACGCGATGCGGCGGGGTGTGGTGGCGTACTCGTCGCTCACCTGATCCGCCCCTTGAGGATGCTCCTGAGAACTGGTTCTCAGGAGCATCTTTTGTTCTGGTTTGACCTCCCCCTGTCGTTTTACCTGTCGGCGGGCGCCTTTACATCTTCTCCTGCAGTGCCTTTCCGGCTTGGTTTTACCAGTCAAGACTGCTTGAAATCGCCGAGTATCTGCTGATTTATCGCATTTCGGGTGCTAGCGTCCGATTTGTCAGTGTTCAGCCAACGGGGGAGGAATCATGGCGAACACGCAACTGTCTCAGGCCGGATACCAGCAGGGATGGGGCTGCCGACGCCGCCGCCGCTGCTACCGCAGGTGGAACTGCTGCCACCGTCGCAGGTGGTGGGGGTGCTAGAGCGCCCCGTTGAGAGCCGGCGGCTCAGCCGCCGGCTCTCATTGAGCGCCTCCGGCCGTGAACTCGCGCCGGCGATTTCCATTCGCCGCACCTTTCGCGAATTCTGGCCGGACACCCGCGGATTGCGGAAGCTGTTCGCGGCGGGGGTGGTGTTCGCCATTCTGGCCGCGCTCTGCGAGGTGGCCGCGATCCGCCTGTTCGGGCACATCACCGACGAAGTGCTGACGACCCGGGACCTCGGGGCCTTCTGGGCACCCGCGATCTGGTGGCTCGGGCTCGCGGCGCTCGCCGGGGTGACGTCCTTCGCGGGGGCCTACGCCACCGCGCTGGGCGCCGAACGGTTCCTGCTGGCCCTGCGCGACCGCGTGTACGCGCACGTGCAGACGCTCGCTCCCGACTTCTCCGAGAAGCGGCGGCTGGGCGACCTGATGGCCCGCCTGACGGACGACATCGAGGCCATCGAGGAACTCGTCGGGTCCGGGCTCGTGAAGATCATCACCACGGTCGCCGGCGTGATCTTCTTCGCCGGGGCGGCCTTCGTCATCCGATGGGACCTCGCGCTGCTGACCATGGCGCTGATCCCGCTGTTCCTGGTGGTCTCGAAGGTGTTCGCGGGCAGGTTCAGGTCCGCGGCGGCGCTCGAGCGCGCCAGCAACGGCGCGATGAACAGCGTCCTGGAGGAGGGGCTGGCCAACCAGCCGCTCGTGCAGGCCTACAACAGGCAGGACGCCGAGTCCCGCCGGCTGCACAACGAGGGCCGCGGCTGGCTGAGCGCCAACATGGCCCAGGCCTGGCTGGCCGGCCTCTACAGCCCGGTCGTCCAGCTCATCGAGACCGTGTGCCTGATCGTCATCCTCGGGTTCGGCGCGTGGGAGATCGCGGCCGGCCGGCTGACGCTCGGCGGGCTGCTCGCCTTCGCCGCCTACCTGGCCCTGCTCTACCCGGCCGTCCAGAGCCTGGGAGAGCTGGCCCTGACGGTCTCGGAGGCGGCGGCCGGCTCCGACAGGGTCATCGAGATCCTGCGGAACGGGCCCGCCGTGACCGACGCGCGCGACGCCGGGCCCACGGGCCGCAGCCAGGGCCGCGTCGCCTTCGAACGGGTCGGCTTCGCCTACCCGGGACGGGGGCGGCCGGTGCTGCGGGACCTGTCGTTCACCGCGGAACCCGGCGACGTGGTCGTCCTGGCCGGGCCCAGCGGGGCGGGCAAGTCCACCGTGGCCAAGCTGCTGCTGCGCTTCTACGACCCGGACGAGGGACGCATCCTGCTGGACGGCACCGACCTGCGGTGCCTGACGCGGGAGTCGCTGCGTGACAACGTGACGATCCTGCACCAGGAGACGATGCTGTTCTCCGGCTCCGTACGCGACAACATCGCCTACGGCCGGCCCGGCGCCTCGCTCGACGAGGTGATCAGGGCGGCGGAGGCGGCCGGGGTGCACGACTTCGTCAAGCTGCTGCCCCAGGGGTACGACACCCGGGTCGGGCAGCGGGGGCGCCTGCTGTCCGGGGGGCAGCGGCAGCGGGTCGCGATCGCCAGGGCCATCCTGCGGGACTCGCCGGTGCTCGTGCTCGACGAACCCACCGCCGGGCTCGACGACGCCACTGCCGCCCAGGTGATGCGGGTGCTGGAGCGGCTCATGGCCGGGCGTACGACGCTGCTGATCACGCACGACCTGCGGCATCTGCCGGACAGGGCGCGGGTGGTGGCGGTGGAGCCGGTGCCGCGGGAGGAGCGGATCCGGCTCAAGCGCGTCGGCATGCCACCCCGCGGGCTCCGCGGGCCCCGTGCCTCCGCGTCGGACCGTGCGCCCGTGCTGGACCGTGTGTCGGGCACAGTTCGTGCTCCGGCGCCGGCCCGTGCTCCGGCGTCCGGGCGGGCGGCCGGGGCCGGTGCCGAGCGGGTGATCGGCACCGTGCCGGTGCCCGGCCGGTCGGCCGTGTCCGGGGGGTCGTCCGGCTGCTCGTCCAAGTCCGGCCGCTCGCCGGTGCCGCCTGCTGGAGGGGCCGGCTGTGAGGAGGCGCCGGCGTCGCCCGGGTCGTCGTGACGGCGCCGCCCGTTCACACGGCGCCCGTCCCACCGGTGTGGGGCGGGCGCCGTCCCGCTCGTGCGGCGCCCGTCTCGCCGGGGTGGGGTGGGTGTCGTCCCGTTCGTGCGGCGTCCGCGTCGCCGACGTGCGGCGCGCGTCGCGGCGGTGTGGGTGGGGCGTGGGGCGGGGGCAGGTTCGTTGGGCTGGTATGGAGGGGAAAGTCCTCGGTAGAATCGGAGAGCTCTCTCCGTTTGTCGTGAAGGCAGGTCGAGGTCATGGGCGACGATCACAGCGCCGCCAGGCCGCTGCGCGCCGACGCCCGCCGCAACCGCGAGCGGGTCCTGCAGATCGCGCAGGAGGCCCTGGCCAGTGACGGGCTGACGATCTCCTTCGACGAGATCGCCCGGCGGGCCGGGTTCGGGGTCGGCACCGTCTACCGGCACTTCCCGACGAAGGAGGCGCTGGTCGAGGCGGTGCTGGTGGGCCGGATCGAGCGGTTCGTGGCCGACGCCAGGGCGCTGGCCACCGCCGAGGACGCGGGCCGGGCGTTCTTCGGCTGGTTCACGGCGGTGGTCGAGCAGGCCGCGGCCAACCAGGCGCTGTGCGACATGCTGGAGAGCGGCTCGGGGATGGCGTTGCGGCCCGGCTCCACGCTGGCCGACGACTTCGCCGCGGCGCTGGCCAGGCTGCTGGCCCGGGCGCAGCGGGTCGGGGCGGTGCGGGGCGACCTGGAGGCCGGGGACGTCCACGACCTGCTGCGCGGCTGCCTGGCCGCCGAGCGCCGCGCCCTGGCCAGGGGCGGCGCGGTGCGGATGGCGGAGGTCATCTGCGAGGGCATGCGCGCGAAGTCCTCCGCGCCGCCGCCCACCTTCTGACAGCGGGCCCGGTCAGGTGGCCAGGGTGAAGCGCACCTCGCGGGTGGCCGGGTCGGCCTGGGTGAGCCGTACCGTGACCTGCTCGCCGAGCGGGAGGGCGCCGTCGCAGCGGGCGATCACCGCCGGGTCCACGAGCTGCACCTGCCCGCCTCCGCGCCGCTCGTCCACGTCGATCACCACCGCCTCGAACGCCTGCCCGATCCGGTCCCGCAGCAGGAACGCCTCCACCAGGTCCACGCACGCCCGCTCCACCGCCCCCGCGCGCCGTCCGGAGGCCGCCATGAGGTCGGGCAGGAGCGGGAGCGCGGCCCGGACGGAGGCCGGGACGGGCTCGCCCGCCGCGACCGCCAGGCACACCTCCGTCGCGTACCGGTCGACCAGGCGCCGCAGCGGGGCCGTGACGTGCGCGTACGGGGCCGCGACCGCCGAGTGCTCCGCCAGCCGGGGCGGGGCGCCGTCGAAGGCCACGTAGGCGGCGCCGCGGAGCAGCACCTTCGACTCGTGCAGGAACGCCGCGTGCCGCCCCGCCTTCGGGTCCAGGCCGTGCACCACGGCGCCGTACCCGGTGCCCTCCGGCCACGCCACGCCGAGGGCCTGCGCCACCCTGCGTACCTTGGCCAGGTCGCCCGGCTGCGGGCGGGGCAGCACGCGCAGCACGCCGATCTCGGCGTCGAGCATCATCGTGGCGGCGGCCATGCCGGTCAGCAGGGAGATCTGCGCGTTCCACGCCTCGGCGGGCAGCGGCACCCGGAACTCCAGCCGGTAGCCGCCGTCGTCGCGCACCACCTCCTGGTCGGGCGTGGGCAGCGTGACGCCGCCGCGCTCGCGTTCCAGTGCCAGCCTGAGCTCGCCGATCTCGGCCAGCAGCTCCAGTACGCCGTCGGCGGTGCCGGTGTCGTGGACCGCCTGCACGTAGTCGTAGTCGTAGCGCTCGCGGCTGCGTACGAGGGCCCGCTGGACGTCGGCGCCCAGGGTGCGGCCGTCGGAGTCGAGGTCGATGCGCCACACGACGGCGGGCCGCAGCGCGCCGGGCAGCAGGCTGGCCGCGTCCTCCGACAGCACCGGCGGGTGCAGCGGCACCTTGCCCGCCGGCAGGTAGACGGTCTCGCCCCGGGTGCGGGCCTCGGCGTCGAGCACGCCGCCCGGGCGCAGGAACGCGCCGACGTCGGCGATGGCGTACCAGACGCGGTAGCCGGCCCGCAGGCGCTCCAGATGCAGGGCCTGGTCGAGGTCCATGGAGCCGGGCGGGTCGATGGTGACGAACGGGACGTCCGTCAGGTCCCTGGCGTCCATCCGAGGCACCTTGGCCACCCAGGCGGCCTCGTCGAGCACGGCGCGGGGGAAGCCGCCGGGCAGCTTCAGCTCCCGCCTGATCCGTTCGAACCCGTCCTCCAGCTTGAGGGGTATCTGATCGGGGACCTGAATCGTAGGCACGCGTGACAACCTACAGGCGCGGGATCGCCGGAGTCAGCTGAGGTGCTGGTCCAGGCCGGTGATGCGGAGCAGGCGGCGCATGTTCGGTGGCGCGCCCTCGATGTGCAGCCGGGTGTGCTGGTTGACGGCCTGGTTCTGGACGGAGACGAGGATGCCGAGCCCGGCAGCGTCGATGAAGGACAGGCGGCTCACCTCGATGACCAGCTCCGTGTCGGCGCGGCGCGAGTGGCCCGCCTCCTGCAGCAGCGCGAGCAGGTGGCTGCGGAACTGCTCGGTGGTGGCGATGTCGAGCTCACCGGCCACGCTCACGGTGAGTGTGCCGTTACGGCGGCTGGTGGTCAGGTGTAGCAGGTCCATATCCGGCTCCGCGCTCTCTCAGGGCCGGGATCATCCCGTCGGTAGCGCGGACCCGCCCTTTGGCACCAGATGTCATGCGTCACATAGAGCGACTGTGTGCTTCCGGATTGGAGTGTACATGCCTGTACGTCCACGTCGAGAGGGCGGCTGCGTTTCGGGTGGACAGGAGAATTCCTCAGGAAAACAATTCCGGTTACCAGATAGAAGAAACTTCACCCTTTGGACACGGTGGCGGGTGGAGCGCTCCTTCGTGTCCGAACAGGCGCCGCCCAAGCTGATCTTAATTTGCGGAAATATCCGCATTTGTCGGGGGCGATCACTACGCTGCTAGCCCTGTCGGAAATACGAGGGGAAAGCGAACCAAGATCGTGTTAATCGCAGTCGCAGTACTGGCCGCCGCCGTGGTGGGCGCGGTGGCCTGGTGGCTCCGCCGGAACGGGGCCTCCGGCGGGGACCCGGTGGGCGGTGAGGGCCCGGGCACGCCCGGGGCCGGGCCGGGGCGGGGATGGGAGCTGCCGCTGACGTCCGAGGCGCAGGCGGCGTTCATGGAGGGCCTGCGGGCCTACCACGAGGGGGGCGGGGCGCTGCGGGTGAGTGCGGAGCAGGGGGTGCTCACCACGTACGAGCCGCCGCGGCTCATCTCCCTGCACCTGCTCGCCGACGCCTTCGCGGCCCGGGGGGACGCGGCCCTGCACGACCCGCAGGGGACGGTCGAGACGCTGCTGGAACGCCTGGCCGCCGCCGAGCGCCCCGGGGTGCTGCACCTGCGGCCCGGCTGGCTGGAAGGGGAGGTGGACGGCCTGGACGCCGTCCGCTTCGCCGCGGCCGTGGGCGAGGCGGTACGCGCGGGCGGCTGGACGGCCGAGGCCGGCGTTGGAGCGTTGCAGGTGACCGTGCCGGACGACGAGAACGGCGAGGCGCCCGACAGGGAGCGGGGCGAGGAGCGGGGCGAGAACGCGCCCGTGAGCGGCGGCAGGACGCTGACGCACGTCAACGGCACGCCGATCAAGCCGCTCGCCGCCAAGGGCGCCGTTACGGGGAAGGAAGCGACCGGGGACGCCGGCGGGAGCGCTCGCGATGCGAGCGGCACCGGCGACAGCAGGTCCGGGGGGAGCGGCGCAGAGGTGCCCGGCGTTGACGTGAGTGGCGTTGAGGTGAGCGGCGTTGACGTGAGTGGCGTTGACGGCAGCGGCGTTGGCGGGAGCGGCGCCGTCCCCAGGGTGGGGGCGGGTGAGGCGAACACGATGATGCTGGACCTGGCCCGCGTGCTCGACCTCTACCGCGAGGCCCGTGCCCAGCGGCCGGACGCCGGCACGGAGACGCTGCTGCGCGAGGTCGTCCCCCGGCTGATCGCCGGCGGGGGACCCGGCGTGACGTGGAGCAGACCGCCGAGACCAGGGGAGCTGCGCACCGTGCTGGGGAGCTCACCGGAGCTGCGCTGATGGCCAGGGACAGATCACCCGCACGGGTGCGGCGCGGCTCGCTGGCAGTGCTGGCCATGCTGCTGGTCTTCGGGGCAGGGCTGTGGACGGTGTCCCGGATCGATCCCACCGCCGCCCGGCCGCAGGCGGAGCCCACGTCCGAGTCAACGTCCGAGTCCACGTCCGAGTCCACGTCCGAGCCCGCCGGGGAGGCCGGGGAGGGGGAGCCGCTCCGGGTCGGCGTCGAGCCGCGCCGCGTGCCCGCCGGTACGCGGGCGGTGCGGGTGACCGCCTTCTGCACGGCGCCCGCGAACGAGGTCGCCGCCCAGTCCGGCGCCTTCGCCGCGAGCCCGGTCTTCGCCGGAAGCCCGTCCGGCGCGGCCATGTCCGCCGACGTCGCGCTGGATCCCGCGCTCCCGCCTGGCAGGCATCATGTGTTCGCCAGGTGCGGCACCCGGTTCGGCACCGCCGAGCTGGAGATCACGCGGGGCCCGGGCCGTACGGAGCGCACGGAGCCGGAGCGCTCCGCCACGACGAGGATCGCCCTCGCCCCGGCCCGCCCGGGGGATTGGCGCGACCACCCGGACGGCGAGCCGGCCGACACCACGCTCGACCCGAGCTGGACCCTCTGCCGGGTCCAGATCACCCATGAGGTGCGGATGCCCGCCGACGATCCCGACGTGGCCGCCGTGCGTGCGGGCGCCGCCGCCCGTGACCCCGGCGGGTTCGTCGCCGAGCGGCTGGGCGCCTTCGAGGTGGTGTCGTCCGAGTTCCTGCTCGATCTGGCGTACTCCACGCCGGTCGTCAGGACGGAGAGCGGCTCGCGCGAGGCGGTCATCACCTTCACCGGCGTCCACTACGGTGTCGTCTTCGCGGACACGAACCGCTTCGTCGGGGTCGAGTACCAGCCGCCGGGCGAGACCGTTCCCCGGCCGGCCGCCCACGAGATCGTCGTCACCGCCACGGGCTGGACGGTGGCGGGGGTGAGCGGCCCGCCACCGCTTGCGCAGGACGCGCACCTGCTGCGGCTCAACGGCGGCGGCAGTCCCATGAAGGTGGCCTTCACCGAGGACGGCCGGAACGCGTCCGTGGCCGGCTACGTCGGCCAGGACAAGGGGATCGCGACCCACCTGGAGGGCGGCGACCCCGGGGAGCAGGAGGCCGAGGAGCAGGACGGGCCGCCGGGGGACTGGTACGCCGAGGAGTCCGTCACGTTCCTGGGGCGGGTCTGGACGGCGTCGCTGACGGTGGGGCTGGCGGCGGCCGGGCTGATCCTGCTCTACACCCTGGCTCGCGCACTCGGCGGCGCATGGTGGCGCCGGCCCCGCAACGGGGTGCTCGCGGCCCTGGTGGTGGGCGGCACCGCCGTGTTCTGGTTCGCCTCCTGGGCCGTGAGCGTGGAGGCCACGGCGCTGGCGATCGTGGCGGGCGTTCCGGCGCTGGCCCTGTACTCGACGTTCCGTGCCGCCCGGGGGCGCAGCGACCTGCCGGTGATGGTGGCGGCGCTGTCCGGGGCGGTGGCGGGGCTCGTCCTGGCGGCGTGGCCGCTGGTGGCCTCCTTCGGCGCCTGGCCCGCGGCGGGCGTGCTGGCCGTCGCGGCGGCGCTCGCGGGCGTGACGGCCGCCGTCCCCGGGCAGCGTCGCCGCCTGCCGGCGGCCTGCCTGGCGCTGCTGGGCGCCGGGGTGATGCTGGCCGGCATGGCGGTGCTGTCCGGGCTCACCCCGCCGCACCTCCTGTGGCTGGCGCTGCTGGTGCTCGGCTGGTTCGTCCTGGTGTTCGGCTGGGTGACCGAGGCGAGTCACCGGTGGTCGGCGGCCAGCGCGATCCGGTGGGTGGTGACGGCGTCGGTCGTGCTCGGCGTGCAGCTCTACGCCACGAGCATGATGGACTACTCCAGCATCTGGACGGGCCTGCCGTGGGACTCCCTGACGATCATCGCCGTCACGGTGGCGTTCTCGGGTGTGCCGCTGCTGGCGCTGGTGATGCTCGTCGTGCGCGTGCGCCGCCTCGGCCAGGGCCCCGCCGGCCTCACCGAGCCGGTCGCCTTCCATACGGCGGTGTTCTTCCTGCTGCTCATGCGCGTCTCGACCGGCGGTGCCGCCTCGGGTCTCCTGGTGCTGCTGGTGTGGGCGGGCGTGTTCGTCCTTCTGCCGCCGGCGCGGGCGGAGCTGCTCCGGCCGGTCCAGCCGGACGAGCACCGGCTGCTCGTCCGCGATCTGGTCAAGCGACGGTCGGCCCGCGCCGCGCTGACGGGGCTGCTGCGGGAGCCGGGTGAGGGCGAGGACTTCGAGCAGCGGCGGCAGGCGCTGGAGCAGGCGGGCGACAGGCGCGAGGGGCCGCTCGACTCCGACCTCGCGCTCACCACCCTGTCCGGGCGCACCCCCTGGCAGAACGGGCTGGCCTCGCTGGGGGTGGGAGCGCTGCTGTCGCTGCCGTACTCGGTGGTGCGGATCGCGGAGTCGGTGCGTGGCCAGCAGAGCAGCGCGACCGAGCTGGCCGCCGCCGCGCTGGCGCTGCTGTCGCTGCCCGTCCTGAGCATGGTGTTCGGCTACTTCTATCCGCGCGTACGCGGCACGCACCCGATCGCCAAGTCCCTGGCGTTCTTTCTCACGGCTCTGCTCGTCGAGCTGCCCACGTACGTGTACACGCTCGTGATGGCCACCATCGCGCAGACCGGGCTGCCGGAGCCGGGCCAGCCCACCGCCGACGAGGCGCTCATCGGCGTGCTCGTGGCGGTGGGCAACATCGCCGTGGTCAGCATCGGGCTGGGCCTGTGGTGGGAGTGGCGGCTCATGTGGCTGGCGGGCGAGCCGTGGGGCCGGATCAGGGACGTGCGCACGCTGCGCGCCCTGGCCGCGCCGCTGGCCGCGGTGGCCATCGCCATCGCGACGACGGCGGCGACCGCGCTGGTCAACAACGTGATCGCGCCGCTGCCCAGCGGACCGGCCGTGGAGACGACTCCGACACCGTCGCGCACTCCATGATCGCTAGTTCTCGGCGCGGCCGTCCCGCCAGTAGCCCATGAACGCCACCGAGCGCCGGTCCATGCCGCGCTCGGCCACGAGGTGCCGGCGGAGCGTCTTGATGACGGACGCCTCGCCGGCCAGCCACGCGTACAGCGGCCCGTAGTCGACCTCCTCCTCCGGCGGCACCTCCCACAGCTCCTCGGCGTCCACGTCCACGTCCACGAAGTCGGGGGACGCGGCGGCGGGCGAGGAGGGCAGCAGGCGGCCGGCGGCGGCGCGGACGGCGGGGATGAGCCGGGCGCCGCGCTCGCCGCCGTTCCTGGCCAGCCAGGTGACCTTGACGGAGGCGGGGGTCTCGACGAGCAGGGCGTCGTCGTCGCAGGGCACCTCCATGAACACCTCGCCGTTGAGGTGGGCGGGCAGGCGCTCCAGGATGCCGCAGATGGCGGGGACGGCGGTCTCGTCGCCGGCGATGAGCACGCAGCCCGTGCCGGCGGGCGGGTGGAACTCCAGCCCGCCGTGGCGGCCCTCGAAACGGGAGGTCGGGCCGTAGAGCGCCGCGACGTCGCCGGGCTGCACGCCTTCCGCCCAGCGGGCGACGGGGCCGCCGTCGGGGTGCATGACGACGTCCACGTCCACCTCGCCGGCCTCGGGGCGGACGAGCCTGGCCGTGTACGTGCGCATCGGGTTGCGCTTGGCCTGATCCAGCTCGCGCCAGCGCAGGTACCAGTCCTGGCCGGTGGGCAGGTGCGCCATGCCGTGCTCGGGGACCGGGAGGAGGAGCTTGAGCCGCTGGTCGAAGCCGTTGTCCGCGAAGTGGTGCAGGTCCTCGCCGGTGAAGGTCACCCGCAGGAACGACGGGCTCAGCCGTTCGAGCCGGTCCACCCGTACGTGGAACATGTGATAGGGCTCGGTCATCCCCGAAATCTCCGATCTAGATTAGGTGAGCCTAACCTAAACGATCGTGGCGATTTAGGCCACTCGGGCGTGCTCGCCTGAGGTGACCTCAGGGTTGCCGTCCGTGGATACGGGCAGGTCGCGGCCGGTGCTCGCAGCGTGAAACCGGCGGTGTGATGAAAGTTTCACGGCCGATTGACAGTGGGAAAGCGCTTACCTATGTTGTGGGCTGTTCGCTCGCTGGGGGGACACCAAGCGGCAGGCCGGGCCGGCCTGCTCGAGGCCACAGCAAGGAGCGTGGATCGTGCGACAGAGAATCAACGGCAGCGCGGCTGCTCTCGCCGCGATCGTCCTGGCCCTGGCCGGCGCCACGGTGGCCGGCGTCGCAGGCGCCTCCTCGGCCGCCGCCGCACCGGCGCCGGGGGCGTACACCGTGGTGAACAACGGCAGCGGCCTGTGCCTCACCGTGCCGGGGGCCAGCACGTCCGACGCCGTGCAGCTCACGCAGACCGCCTGCGGCGGCGCCGCGCAGACCTGGACGCTGGCCGCGAGCGGCGGCGGCTACACGCTCAGGGCCGCCCACAGCGGCAAGTGCGCGGGCGTCAGGGACGCCAGCACCTCCGCGGGCAAGGCCGTGCAGCAGGAGAGCTGCACCGGCGCCTCCTCCCAGACGTGGACGCTGCCCGAGTCGGGATCCACCGTCAGGGTCGTCAACGCCAACGGCGGCAAGTGCCTCAACATCAAGGACAACTCGACCGCGTCCGGCGCCCTGGTGCAGCAGAACTCGTGCGACTCGGTCGCGACCAAGCAGTGGCGGCTCGTCCCGTCCGGTGGCGGCCCCACCGACCCGCCGGACCCGACCGACCCGCCCACCACGCCTCCTCCCGGCAACCCGACCGGCCTGGTCGGCTGGGCCACCCAGGGCGGCGGCACCACCGGCGGCGGCAACGCCTCGCCGACCACCGTCACCAGCGCCTCGGCCCTGACCAGCGCCCTGTCGTCCGGCAGCGCCGCGGTGATCAGGGTGTCGGGCACGATCTCCTGCTCCGGCATGCTGCGCGTGGCCTCCAACAAGACCGTGCTGGGCAACTCGGGCGCGGTGATCTCCGGCTGCGGGTTCAACATCGCCGAGGCCTCGAACGTGATCGTCCGCAACCTCACCTTCCGCGGCTGGGGCGACGACGCGATCAACGTGCAGTACTCGACCCGCGTGTTCATCGACCACAACACCTTCAGCAACGGCGGCGACGGCGCCGTGGACGTCAAGCGGGCCAGCGACTACGTCACCATCTCCTGGAACCGGGTCTTCGACCACGACAAGACCATGCTGCTCGGCCACGACGACGGCAACGGCTCCGAGGACCGCGGCCACCTGCGCGTGACGTACCACCACAACTGGTTCGACGGAACCAACCAGCGCCACCCGCGCGTGCGGTTCGGCAACCCGGTGCACGTCTACAACAACTACTACGCCAACGTCGGCGGCTATGGCGTGGCCTCCACCGAGGGCGCGGGCGTGCTCGTCGAGGGCAACTACTTCGAGAACACCGAGGACCCGTTCCACCTCGGCGAGGGTGACTCGGGGCCGGGCACCCTGGTCGCGCGGAACAACCACTTCGTCAACTCCGGCAGCGGGCAGAGCGGCGGCAGCGTCGCCTCCATCCCGTACTCGTACGCGCTCGACAGCGCCTCCGGCGTCAAGTCGATCGTGACGGCGGGGGCCGGCGCGGGACGCATCTCCGTCTGAGCCCCCATCCCCGAGGCCCCTCCGGCACCCGCCCGCCGGAGGGGCCTCGTCGTGCGCCCGCGAGAGCGGGGGAGGTAGCGTCGTAGCCGCTGAACAGGTGTCCCCCTCCCTGCGTTAGGAGCCCGACTTGTCTCCTGTGATCCTCTCCGCGGCGGGCGTCGCGCTGGTGCTCGACGACTCCGGCCCCGGCCTGCCGCGGGTGCGGCACTTCGGCGCCGGGCTCGGGCCCGTCGCCGGGCCCGACCTGCTGCCCGCGCTGGCCGCCCCCGCCCCGCCGCTGCTGCCCGCCCAGGGCGACGGCTGGTACGGCCGCCCCGGCCTGTCCGGCGGCCGGGACGGCGAGCACTGGCCGGTCCGGTGGGCGGTGGACGGGATCGGCGTGACGGCCGAGCCGGGCTCCGGCGGGTCGGTGACCGTGACGGCCTCCGACGCCAGGGCGGGCCTGCGGCTGGTGAGCGAGCTGGTCATGGACGGCGAGGGCCTGGTGCGGATGCGGCACACGGTGACGAACACCGAAATATCGCCCTATCGGGTGGCGGGGCTGGTGTGCGGGCTGCCGGTGCCGGCGCGGGCCGGTGAGCTGCTGGACTTCACCGGCCGGTGGGCGCTGGAGAAGGCGCCGCAGCGCAGGGCGTTCGGGCAGGGGGTGTGGTCGAGGGAGAACCGGCGCGGCCGTACCGGGCACGACGCGACGGGGCTGCTGGTGGCGGGCACCGAGGGGTTCGGGTTCCGCGGCGGCGAGGTGTGGGCGGTGCACGCCGGCTGGAGCGGCGACCACGTGCACTACGCCGAGCGGCTGGCCGAGGGCGTGGCGCTGCTGGGCGCGGGCGAGCTGCTCGAACCCGGCGAGGTCGTGCTGGCCGAGGAGGCGAGCTACAGCACGCCGTGGGTGTACTTCGCCTGGTCGGGCGGCGGGCTGGACGACGCGAGCGCGCGCCTGCACGCGCACCTGCGCTCGCGCCCGCTGCCGGTGCGCCCCGTCACGCTGAACAACTGGGAGGCCACCTACTTCGACCACGGCCTCGACCGGCTGCTGGAGCTGGCCGGCCGGGCCGCCGAGGCCGGGATCGAGCGGTTCGTGCTCGACGACGGGTGGTTCCGCCACCGCCGCCACGACCGGGCCGGCCTCGGCGACTGGTACGTGGACGAGGGCGTCTGGCCGGACGGCCTGCACCCGCTGGCCGACCGCGTACGCAAGCTGGGCATGCAGTTCGGCCTCTGGTTCGAGCCCGAGATGGTCAACCCGGACTCCGACCTGGCCCGCGAGCACCCCGACTGGATCCTCGGGCACGCCGAGCGGATGCCGCCGCCCCAGCGTCACCAGCAGGTCCTCGACCTGGCCAGGCCGGAGGCGTACGCGTACCTGCTGGAACGGCTGGACACGCTGGTCGGCGAGTACGCGCTGGACTACATCAAGTGGGACCACAACCGCGACATCGCCGAGCCGGTGCACGACGGCGTGCCGGGCGTGCACGCGCAGACGCTGGCCACGTACCGGCTGCTGGACGAGCTGCGCGCCCGCCACCCCGGGCTGGAGATCGAGTCGTGCTCGTCCGGCGGCGCGCGCGTCGACTACGGCATCCTGGCCCGCACCGACCGGGTGTGGACCTCCGACAGCAACGACGCGCTCGACCGGCAGCGGATCCAGCGCTGGACGGGGCTGCTGGTGCCGCCGGAGCGGCTGGGCTGCCACGTCGGCGCGCCGCGCGACCACGTCACCGGCCGGGTGCTGCCGCTGGCCTTCCGCGCCGCGACCGCGCTGTTCGGGCACATGGGCGTGGAGTGGGACCTGACCGCGGCGAGCCAGGAGGAGCTGGACGAGCTGGCCACCTGGATCGCGCTGCACAAGCGGCTGCGGCCGGTGCTGCACGCCGGGCGCGTGGTGCGCGCCGACCACCCGGACCCGTCGGCGCTGCTGCACGGCGTGGTGCTGCCCGAGCGGGCCGTGTACGCGTACGTGCAGGCCGGCTCCAGGCTCGAGATCATGCCCGGCCCGCTGCTGCTGCCCGGCCTCGACCCGGAGGCCGTGTACGAGGTGCGCGTCGCCGGGCCCGTCCCCGAGCGGGCGGCGATGCCGGAGTGGGCGGCGGCGCCGGTGCGGCTGCCGGGCGCCGTGCTGGGCGAGCTGGGGCTGCCCGCCCCGGTGCTGCGGCCCGCGTCCGCGCTGATCGTGGAGCTCGAACGCGTCTAACCGTATGGCTAGCTCAGGTCGAGCCCGGAGCCGCCGAACCGGTCGCGCAGGAACCGGCCCTGGTCGCGCAGCGCCTGCTCGTCGCCCCGGTGTATCGCCTCGGCGACCTTGCCCATCTGGGCGTCGAGCAGGGCGAGCTGCTCCAGCAGCTCCTCGTGGGCGCTGCGCTCCCGCCCGGCCCGCCTGGTCAGGGCGTAGCGGCGGGGCAGGTTCGCGTACGCCTCCAGGCTGGCGGGCAGGTAGCGGCGGATGGTCTGCGAGACCACGTGGAGCTGGTCGGGGGAGGCGGTGAGCTGCTCGGCCCTGGCCAGCACGCCGCCGATGACCTCGGCCAGCCCGTGCACGGCGGCCCGCACGTCGTCGGGGAACCGCCCGTCGATGCGCCGCAGCAGCCCGTCCAGGTCCTCGCGCAGCGCCCGCGTCTCGACCTCGGCGTGCGAGATCGTCAGCCGGACCCGGTCGGGCGGGGTGAGCAGCGCGCCCGCCCCGTACAGGGCGACCACGACGACCGGCCAGTACGCGCCCGCCAGCCCCAGGAAGTGCGCCACCAGGCCGAGCAGCGCCAGGCAGGAGCCGACGATGTTCCTGGTCGAGCCCAGATACCGCAGGGCCCGCTCACTGAAAGCCACGGATCTCCTTGAACGCGCTGGTCAGCGACGTTTCGCGGGCGTCGAACACGGCGCCGCCGGTCAGCTCGGCCACCCGGCGCATCTCCTCAGCGTCGCTCTCCCCGAACAGCACCACGAACGTCGGCACGCGGCGCCTGTCCTCCGGCAGCGACCGGTAGTGGCTCTCGAAGCCGGCGTAGTCGGAGCCGTCGGTGTTCTCGCCGTCCGTCATGAGCACGATCGAGCCGTAGTGGCCCGCCTCGACCGGCCGGTCGTAGGCGGCCTTGAGGCTGTCGTAGATCGCGGTGCCGCCGTTGGCGTCCAGCCCTTCGGCGAAGCTCCTGATCTCGGCGAGCACCGCCTCGGGGTTCCGCTCGGGCACGGTGAACGGCACGGGCGGCCGCGGCGAGCCGCTGAACGGGATCATCGTCACGGTCTCGCGGTTGCTGAAGCGGGTGAAGGCGCCGGAGACGGAGGTGTCCGCGCCGGTCAGCGCCACCAGCGCCTGCCGCAGCGCGTCGATCCTGCCGCCCTTCATCGAGCCGGACGTGTCCAGCACGAACGTGGCCTGGGCCGGGACGCGCACCTGGTTGAGGTAGGTGGCGATCAGCTCGTCGGCCGTGCTGCGCCGGTTGGGGAACGGCAGCTCGATCAGCTGGGCGGAGCTGAAACGCGGCTCCAGCGGGACGCCGCCGGAGATCGGCCGGCGGTGCGTGCCGGTCATGATCTCCTTCTGCACGGCGGGGGTGCGCAGCCAGGCGGCGAGCTTGCCGTACAGGACCTTCTTCTCCTCCGGGGCGGAGGCCAGCAGCGTGAGCGGGTAGTCGGCGCTGACGACGCCGTCGCCCGGGTAGACGAGCGTGAGCGGTTCGCGGGCGCCCAGCAGCACCGACTCGTAGTTGACCATGCCGTCCACGCTCGGGTCGCGGGCGTAGGCGTCGGCCAGCCAGCCCGACGAGCCGGCCGTCAGGCGCTGCGCGGAGAAGAAGTCCTTCAGCCGGGGCGTCACCGCGGCGACCTGCTCGGCGCTGAGCGCCCCGTCGGCGTCCGAGAGCGCGGCGGCCACGCCGACCAGGGCGGAGAAGCCGGAGTTGGAGGAGGCGGGGTTGGTCATGCCGAAGCTGAACCTGCCGTCCCTGGCCGCCGCGGCGATGTCGGCCCAGGTGACCTGCTCGGCGTCCCAGCCGAGCTCGGCGGCCTTGGCGGGCTTGAGGCCCAGCACCACCGGCGAGACCATGATCTTGGTCTGGGTGGACAGCTTGGCCTGGGCGCCGTCGATCAGGGACAGGTAGCGGTTGGAGGAGAACCAGGTGGCGTCCAGCTTGCCGTCGGCGCGGCCGCCGGCGACCTGGTCGGCGCCGTCGAGCGTGCCGGTGTAGGTGAGCTTCACCCGCACCCCGGCCTCGCTCGCGGCCCGTTCGAGCAGCGGCTCCAGGTCCTTGATCTCGCTGCCGGCCAGGACGCGCAGCACGTCGGGGCCGTCGGTGACCTCCCCGCTCTCACCTGTGCAGGCGGCGGTCAGCAGCAGGGCGGGAACGAGGAGCGCGGCCAGGGGACCTCTCATGCGGAGGCCTCCTTGGCGCGGTCCAGGTACGTCCTGGCGTGCTCCAGCTCCGACGACAGGCTGTCCACCGTGACGGCCATGCTGTCCACGGCCTTGGCGCGGAAGGAGTCGATCAGGTCCATCGTGGCGTAGACGTTGTCGAACGCCTGGCGCAGCGTGTCCAGGTCCACGGTCGTGGAGGCGGCCTGGTTCTGGATGGCGCCGGCCTGCGTGCGCAGCATCTCGCTGGTGGCCAGGATGAGGTCGCCGGTCGTCGCGTTCAGCGCGGTGATCTGGTCGAGCACCAGCTTCTGGTTCGCCAGCGCCTGCGCGACCGTCACCGCCGTGCGCAGGGCGGCGACGGTGGTCGTGGTGGCGCGGTCCACGCCCTTGCTGAGCTCCAGGTTGTTCTTGCGTACCAGGTCGAGGGCCAGGTAGCCCTGGGCGGAGACGGCGAGCTGGGTGAGCAGGTCCTGGTGCTTCTGGCGGACGGCGAACAGCGCGTCCGAGCGCAGCGCCGTGGCCTGCGTCTCGTCCGCCACCGCGATGCGCTCCTCCAGGGCCGCGTCCATCGCCTTGGCCATGACCGCGTACTCCTGCAGCCGCGTCATCGCCTCCCACAGGTTCGCCTTCTCGCCCTCGATGGCGGCGTTGTCGCGCAGCAGCTCGTCCTGGCCCGACTTCAGCGCGCGGATGATGTCGTCGAGATGCTTCTGCGCGGAGTGGAACTTGGCGAAGTAGTCGCGCAGCCGGTCGCCGAACGGGATGAGCCCCAGCAGCTTGCGAGTCCCGCTCGCCGCCTGCTTCGGGTCCAGGTCCACGACGGTACGGCGCAGCGCCACCAGGCCGCTCGCCACCCTGCCCTGGGCGTCGGCGCCCTCGCCCCCGGCGGCGTCGAGGGCCGCGACGGGGCGCTTCAGCATGCGGTTGGCCACCTGAGAGGCGGACCTGATCTCGGTGTCGCCCATCGAGGAGATGTCGTGGACCTTGCGGGTGAACTCCGGCGAGCGCGGGTCGATCCCGCCCAGCTCGCCGGCGAACTCGCGCGCCTTGGCGGTCAGCTCGGCCGCGCGCTCGTCGGTCATCGGCAGCATGGTGGCCGCCGTCTCGGCCGGTACCGGAGTGACCGGCGCGGGCGGCGTGAGCACCAGATCGGACACGTGCGGGATCTCCTTGCTAGGGGCGTGCGGCGTCGATGGTGGTGATGAGCCGGTCCAGCCGCTCGTACGTGGGCGGCTCGACGACGTCCACCAGGTCGGCGGCGGCGGGCGCCTTCGTCCTGGCGACGAGGCCGGCGAACGCCTGCGGGTCGGTGGTGCGGAAGCCGAACTGCGCGGCCAGCGACTGCAGATCGGGATCCTTGGTGAGCAGCTCGCCGACCCGGGTGCCGTCCGCCGACAGGGGGACGAGGGTGTGCTTGCTGAGCACGGTCGGCGACGGGTAGATCAGCCGCATCTCCGGCTTGATCGCGCCGTCGCCGGCGAAGACGTGCGCCAGGTACTGCGCCTCGTAGACGACCAGCATCGGCGTCTTGCCGGCGCCCAGCGCGAGGTAGTCGTCGAAGGACGCCTCGCTGGTGGACTCGGAGAAGCCCTGGTCGAGTACGGCGGGGGCGAGGACGGGCGCGATCTTGGCGACCTGGTCGTCGGAGGTGATGACGTCCTCGCCGTTGGCCACGTAGCCGATCACGGACAGGTACATGGCGGCGGAGTTCGAGGTGCGGATGTCGGTGGTCGTCAGCAGCACCCGCTTGCGGGCCTTGTAGGTCGAATTATCCGGAATTTCGTCCCAGCGAGTGCCTTTGGCTACTATGTCGAGATATTTCTTTATGTCGAGGGTTTGGTGGCTTTTGTCGGAATCGTTGAGGACCCCGGCCTTCGCCAGCAACCGCACGATCGGCTCGAACGTGGCCACCGCCATCGGCGAGTAGAACGGCGAGTACGTGACCGTGGCGCCGCGGTCGCGCTTGATCCGCTCGGCGGCCGGGACGCTGGAGGGGAAGGCGAAGGCGTACCGGCTCAGGTCCACGTCGGTGACGATCTGCCGGGAGCCCGCGGTGTCCACCTCGACGCGCAGGCCGTGCTTGGCGAAGGCCGCCCTGACGTGCGGGTCGTCGAAGAACGGTTTCTTCTCCGATCCGATGACGCCCCGCACCACCGCCACCTCGGGCTGGTCGTCCCCCTGGTTCCCGGTGACGATCGCGACCACCGCCACCCCGGCCAGAACCGCCGCCAGAATGACGCCGATCCACCGCTTCATTGAGCCCCGTTTCTTGAAATGACCCCCATGGCGGAATTATGGGACGGGGTGAGAGGGGGGCGCGTGGGTGTGAAGGCGAACGTACGGCAGAATTCATTCGCCGTTCACGGGCAGGGCGAAAGTGGCGGGTGGCCGCGCCTTTCCGGTGTTACGGGATTACGCCGGCGTGCCGGGATGACGCGCAGTTACGGGGCGACGTGGAGATGCGGGATGACCGGCGTTACGGGATGACGTCGGCGACGATCGTGGTGCCGCCCTTGCGGCAGGACGTCAGCCTGCCCGTCCTCATGCTCTCGGCCGCGGTGTTGCTGACGCACTCCCAGCCCGCGACGGTGGCGACCCCGGCGCTGCCCTGCTTGGGGGTCCCCGGCCGGTAGTAGGCGCGCAACACGCGCACGGCCTCCGCGCAGTCGGCCCGCCCCCGCCGTACGGCGACGGCCGCCAGGGAACCGTTCGCGGCCTCGGCCTCCCCGCACACCGTCCCGGGGCCGGCCATGGGGTTGCCGTCCGGGGCCCGTTCGGCAGGCTCCGGGGTGGTGGCGGCCCGTTCGGAAGCGGCGGGCTCCGGGGTGCCGGCGGAACGCCCGGGAGCGGCGGGCTCGGAGGTGCCGGCGGAACGTTCGGGAGCGGCGATCTGGAGCTCCCGGGGCGGGCCCGAGCTGTCCTAGTATGGCTTCCGGCGAGCCAGTGCACGGAGCGCGAGGTGAGGCCGAACGACGTCGCCATGGCCAAGAGCTACCTGACGAAGGTGTTCAACTGCCTCAACGCCTCCTGGGGTGCCTGCTTCAAGCGCGCCGGCCTGCCGTTCAGCAACGCCAGGATCGGCTTCATCACCAAGAAGAAGCGCTTCTGCGGGGAGTCGTGGGGCGAGGCCGCCGGGGCGTACTGCCCGGACGAGCGGCAACAAGAGCGAGCTGAACGAGCAGTCGCGCCGCATGGAGCTGCAGGCCGAGTGCCTGGCGGGCGTCTTCATCGGCAGCGTGTGGGACAGCCTGGACCGCACCGAGGACGACTGGGAGTACCTGCTCGACCTCCAGGTGGAGGGCGGCGACGAGCAGACCGGCGTGCGCGATCACGGCAAGGGGCGCAACATCGCCGCCTGGCTGGACAAGTGTTACGAGGCCGTCTCGCCCGCGGCGTGCAACACCTGGACGGCCTCCGCCTCCAAGGTCGCCTGACGGCTGGAGGACAACCGCCGGTAAAACGGGGACAGATTCGGGCCGGGTGGTGAACCGGGTTTAATGCCGCCGCAACCCTGAGACTCATGATCAGGAAACACGGTCCGCGCAGACTGGGGGTCATGAGCGATGCACCGAAGGTGATTGACGCACGTACCGGACCTGGCCGTTCCTGGGGGCGGGAGATCGGCGAGCTCGCCGCGCTGTTTCTCGCGGTCGGCCTGGCGCACCTGCTCGCGACCCTGCTCGGCCACGGGGAACCTGGGCCCTTCGTCCTGGTCGGGCTGGGGATGGCGCTGATCGCCGGCGCCGCGATCCACAAGCGGCTCGTCCACCGCCCCGCAGGCTCCGGCTACCGTTCTGGGGCTGGGGCCGGGCCGGCGGGGCGGTTCCGCCGTCGTTCGCGTGCCGGTCGTGAGAAGGCTCCGCTGCCTGTCGAGGGCGGGGCCGGCGGGCCCATGGCGTTGTGGCGGATCCGGATGCGGGTGGTGGAGCGGCCCGGGCGGCTCGCCACCGTGGCGGCGGCGTTCGGGCGGCTGGAGTGCAACATCCTGGCGCTGCACATCGCGCCGACCGGCGGCAGCGCCATCACCCCGGCCGGGTGCGACGCGCTCGACGAGTTCGTCATCGAGGCGCCGCGCGGGCTGGCGCTGGACGCGATGGCCGGGGCGCTGACGGAGGCCGGCGGGCAGGACGTGGTGATCGTGCCCGCGCGGGTGAAGGACCTCACCGACCCCGGCGTCCAGGCGCTGGTGCTGGCGCAGCGCGTCAGCGACGACCCGGACCGGCTGCCCGAGGCGCTGGCCGAACTGCTGCGCGTCTCGCACGTCGAGTGGCGGCGGCCCGGCGACACCGTGGACGAGGGCGCCGAGCTGAACACCACCATGGTCATCTCGGTCAACCCCGACCGGGCGCTGCTCGTCCGGCGGCCCGAGCTGCCGTTCACCCCTACGGAGGCGGCCCGGGCGGCGGCCCTGACAGCCGCCGCCACCCACGCCCGCTACACCGCCCGGTAGCCGGCGGTCAGCGGTAGCCCTTGGCGAGCACCGCCTCCGTGTCGCGGGTGATCCGGGCCGCGACCTCGGGCGCGAGGGCCAGGCGCGGCGGCCGGCAGGGGCCGCCCCTGCGCCCGGCCAGGTCCATCGACAGCTTGATCGACTGCACGAACTCGGTCTTGGAGTCCCACCGCAGCAGCGGGTGCAGGTCCCGGTAGATGGGCAGGGCCTTGGCCACGTCGCCCGCCACCGCCAGGTGGTAGAGCTCCACGGTGGCGCGGGGAATCATGTTCGGGTAGCCGGCGATCCAGCCGACCGCGCCGGCGATGCCCAGCTCCAGCAGCACGTCGTCCGACCCGACCAGCACGTCCAGCCCGGGCGCCAGCTCGGCGATCTCGTACGCCCTGCGCACGTCCCCGGTGAACTCCTTCACCCCGACGATCAGCCCCTCCTGGTGCAGCTCCGCCAGCAGCGGGGGCGTCAGGTCCACCTTGGTGTCGATCGGGTTGTTGTAGGCCACCACCGGCAGCCCCGCCCTGGCCACCTCGCGGTAGTGGGCGACGACGGCGCGGCGGTCGGCGCGGTAGGCGTTCGGCGGGAGCAGCAGCACCGACGAGGCCCCCGCCTCGGCCGCCTGCTCGGCCCAGCGCCGCGACTCGGCGGACCCGTACGCGGCCACGCCCGGCATGACGTGGAAGCCGTCGGGCGCGGCCTCGACGGCGGTGCGCACCACGCGGGCGCGTTCCTCGTCGGTCAGCGTCTGGTACTCGCCGAGCGAGCCGTTGGGGCACACGCCGTGGCAGCCGCCCTCGGCCAGGAAACGCACGTGCTCGGCGTAGGCGTCGTAGTCGACGGACAGGTCGTCGCCGAAGGGGAGGGCGGTCGCGACGTGCACGCCGTGCCACACAGGGGCGGTCATACGTTCTTCTCCTTGGTCCAGTTCTCCAGCCCGCTCGCGTCGATGGGCAGCGCGGCGGACAGGTTCTCCGCGCCGTCCGCCGTCACGAGCAGGTCGTCCTCGATGCGCACGCCGATGCCGCGCAGCTCCGGCGGCACCGTGCGGTCGTGCGCGTGGAAGTACAGCCCGGGCTCGACGGTCAGCACCATGCCCGGCGCCATGGCCGCCCCGTGGTACGCCTCGGGACGCGAGCGCGCGCAGTCGTGCACGTCCAGGCCCAGATGGTGGCCGATGCCGCAGATCAGGTAGCGGCGGTGGTGCTGGCCGGTGTCCGACAGGGCCTCGTCCACCGACACCGGCAGCAGCCCCCAGTCATGCAGGCCACGCGCGATGACCTCCATGGCCGCGTGGTGGAAGGCGGTGAACGGGCGGCCGGGCGCCACCTGCGCGAGCCCGGCCCGGTGCGCCCGTTCCACCAGGTCGTGCACCTGCCGCTGGGCCGGGCTGAACGCGCCGCCGACGGGGAAGGTGCGGGTGACGTCGGCGGTGTAGTGGGAGCGCGTCTCCACGCCCAGGTCGAGCAGCAGCGCCTCGCCCTCCAGGACGGGGCCGTCGCAGCGCACCCAGTGCAGGGTGGGGGCGTGCGGGCCGCTGCCGACGATGGAGGCGTAGCCGGGGCCGTTGCCGTACGTCCTGGCGTACCGGTCGAACGTGCCCTGCAGCCACCGCTCGCCCCCGCCGGCCACCGCGGCGGGCACCTCGGCGAGCACGGCGGCGAAGCCCTCGACCGTGCGGTCCACGGCCTCGCGCAGCTGCCCGGCCTCCCACTCGTCCTTGATCATGCGCAGCTCGGCGAGCACCCGGCCGACGTCGTCGGCGGGCACGCCGGGATCGGTGAAGTCGGCCAGCGGCAGCACCTCGACGCCGAGCGCGGCCGACCACTCGGCGAGCGACGGGGACGGGCCGACCCACAGCTCGCCGTAGGCGGCGTCGGCGAAGAAGCCGGTCTCGCCGGGGCGGGCGGGCGGCGGCAGGTACAGGGTGGCCGCGCCGTCACGGACGATGGCCACCGCGTGCTCCACCGCGCAGCCGGTCAGCCAGTAGAAGTCGCTGTCCACGCGGAAGTCGTAGGCGGTGTCGTTGCTGCGGACCGGCGCGTGGCCGGCCTTCACCACGACGGTCCGGCCGGGCAGCGCCGCGGCGAGCCTGGCCCGGTGGGCGGCGGCGGCCTCGGCCGCGCCGGGGACCACGTCCGGCGTGCGGGCGGGGGAGTCCCAGCCCTGGGCGATGTACTGGGTGAACGCGGGGATGTCGACCAGTTTGGGCAGCTTGCCGTCACCCATCGGTGAGTCCTCCTCCTAGCTCGCGGACGAGCTGCGTCAGGCGGGCGAAGACGCGTTCCTCGCCGATGCCGTCGTGCTCGTACTCGTTGGTGACCCAGGCCTGCGTGTTGCCCACCCGGGAGGCGGTGTCCAGTTGCAGGCCCGAGTCGACGTACATGTCGTCGAAGTAGACGGCGGCGGCCACCGGCACGTCGTTGGCGGCCAGCCGGTCCACGTCGTACAGCGGCGGCCAGTCGTCCCGCTCGGCGAGCAGCTCGACGGCGCCGCGGAAGGGGCGCAGCGCGCGGATCTCCTGGAACATCCAGGGATAGATCATCTCCCCGGTGAACAGCAGCGGCCTGGCGTCCTCGGCGAAGGCGGGGTGGCAGGCGCGCTCGCGCTGGGCCGCCCACGCGGTCGCGCCGGCCCCGTGCCCGTAGATGCTCTCCTGCAGCGCGGCGAACAGCGGGTTGTCGGCGTAGGAGGAGCGGGCCAGCACCTGGTGCAGGAACGTCTCCGGCAGCCCGTCCGATTCGTCCAGCAGCCAGTGCATGCGCTCGTAGCCGGGCTTCATGCCGAAGTCGATGCCCAGCGACTGCAGCCGCCGAACGGTCAGCGTGTCACCGTCGGGCAGCAGCACGCCGCCCTCGGCCAGCCGGTCGGCCAGCCGCGCCGTCGTCTCGGCGTGGTGCGGGTAGCGGCGGTAGAACTCGGCGTTCTTGGCCGCCACCCGCGGGTACGTGCGCCGGTAGACCTCGGCGGCGTCCGGGTCGAGCGACGGCAGGCCGCCCGCCACGTAGCAGGCGCTGAGCCCCTCGGGCGCGTTCGACAGGTACGTGAGCGTCAGGAAACCCCCGTAGCTCTGCCCCAGCGTCGACCAGCGCCGCCCGCCGAACACCGTCCTGCGCAGGTGCTCCGCGTCGGCGACGATCGAGTCGGCGCGGAAGCGCGCCAGGTAGTCGGCGCCCTCCCGCGCGCCGAGCGCGCTCATCACCCGGCCGTCGATGCGCGAGCTGCGGCCCGTGCCCCGCTGGTCGAGCAGGATCACCCGGTACGACTCCAGCGCCCGCCCCAGCCAGCCCGAGGTGCCGACCGGGCGGGGCCCCTTGCCGCCGGGCCCGCCCTGAAGGTAGAGCAGGCAGGGCAGGTCCTCGCCGTCGCGGGCCGGGTCCACCAGCTCGCGGGCGAACACCGTGATGGTCGCCTCCGGGTCGGCCCAGTCCAGGGGCACCCGTTCGACGTGGTCGCGCACCCGCATCCCGGGGATGGTGTACGTCGCGGTGATCAAGACCTCTCCCTCCTGCGGCGGTCCCACTCCGGGTCGATCCGGGGGACGGCCGCCAGCAGCGTGCGCGTGTACTCGTCCTGCGGATCGCGGAAGACCTGCTCGGCGGGCCCGAGCTCGACGATCCGGCCCTTGCTCATGACCGCCACCCGGTGCGCGATCTGCCGCACCACGGCCAGGTCGTGGGCGATGAACACGTAGCTGAAGCCGCTCTCGCGCTGCAGCCGCCGCAGCAGCTCGATCACCTGCGCCTGCACCGACACGTCCAGCGCCGACACGGCCTCGTCGCAGATCACCAGCTTGGGGTTGACGGCCAGCGCGCGGGCGATGCCGATGCGCTGCGCCTGCCCGCCGGAGAACTGCGCGGGGTAGCGCAGCGAGTGGTCCGGGTTGAGCCCGACCCGCTCCATCAGCTCCTTGGCGTGCTCGCGGCGGCTGCCCTTGGGGGCGAGGCCCTGGTAGACCAGCGGCGCCATGAGGATGCGCTCCACCGTGTGGCGGGGGTTCAGCGAGGAGAACGGGTCCTGGAAGACGACCTGCACGTTCGCGCGGAAGCGGGCCAGTGCCGCGCCTCTGGCGTGCGTGACGTCCTCGCCCTCGAACTCCAGCGTGCCCCCGCTCGGGTCCATCAGCTTGGCGATCATACGGGCGGTGGTGGACTTGCCGCTGCCCGACTCGCCGACGACGGCCAGCGTCTCGCCCAGCCGTACCTCGAAGCCGACCTGGTCCACCGCGGTGAACTCGGCCCTGGCGCCCAGCGGGCCGCGCGAGACGAACCGCTTGGTCAGGCCCTCGGCACGCAGCAACGTCATAGGACCACCTCATCGTCGATGCGCGGGATGCTGTCCAGCAACATCCGGGTGTAGTCGTGCTCCGGCTCGGCGAAGACCTGCTCGGCGGTGCCGTACTCGACCTGCTCGCCGCGCCGCATCACCAGGACGCGGGTCGCGATCGAGCTGATCACGGCCAGGTCGTGGGTGATGAACACCAGGCCGGTGCCGCTCTCCCGCTGCAACGCGGCCAGCAGGCGCAGGATCTGGGCCTGGACGGTCACGTCCAGCGCGGTCGTGGGCTCGTCGGCGATCAGCAGCGCCGGCTCGCACACCAGCGCCATCGCGATCATGACGCGCTGCCGCTGGCCGCCGGAGAACTGGTGCGGGTAGTAGTTCACGCGCCGCTCGGGCTCGGGCAGGCCGACGCGCCCGAGCGCCTCCACGGCGACCTGGCGCGCGGCCTTCCTGGAGCCGCCGCGGTGCGCCCGGTACATCTCCTCGATCTGCAGGCCCACGGTGTAGTACGGGTTCAGCGACGACAGCGGATCCTGGAAGACCATCGACATCCGGTCGCCGCGCAGCTTCCGCAGCTCCCGGTCGGAACGGCCGAGCAGCTCGGCGCCGTCCAGCCGGATGCTGCCGCTGGTCCGCGCGCCCTTGGGCAGCAGGCCCATGATCGCCAGGCTGGTCATCGACTTGCCGGAGCCGGACTCGCCGACGATGCCGACCGTCTCGTCCCTGCCGACCGTGAACGACACGCCCTTGACCACGTCGACCGGCCCGCGCGTGGTCGGGAAGGTGACGGTGAGGTCCTCCACGACAAGCAGTTCGCTCATGGGGTCGTGATCCTCACTCTCGGGTCCAGCCTCGTGTAGACGAGGTCCACCAGCACGTTGCCGATCACCACGAAGAACGCCGCCAGCAGCGTGACCGCCATGATGACCGGCTGGTCGTTCTTGGCGATCGAGTCGGCGGCCATCTTGCCGACGCCGTTCAGCCCGAACACGGTCTCGGTGATCAGCGCGCCGCCGAGCAGCGCGGCGAAGTCCATGCCGAAGATCGTCGCGATCGGCGTCAGCGCCGGGCGCAGCGCGTGCCTGCGCATGGTCAGCGCCGGGCTGAGGCCCTTCGACCTGGCGGTGCGCATGAAGTTCTCCGCCAGGGTGTCGATCACGTTGGCGCGGGTGAGCCGGGCGTACAGGCAGGCGTAGCCGGTGGCGAGCACGATCCACGGCATCAGGTACGACTGGAACCACACCACCGGGTCGTCGGAGAACGCCACGGCCTGCGGGAACGGCAGCACCTGGAGCTGCACGACGAGCACGTACTGCAGGGCCAGCGCCAGCACGTAGTTGGGGATGCTGGAGCCGCCGAGCGCCAGCCCCATCGCGGTGCGGTCCCACCAGGTGCCCTCCTTGACCGCGCTGAGCAGCCCCGCGGCGATCCCGACGAGCAGCCACAGCACGGCCGCGCCGATCGCGACCGTGGCGCTGACCGGCAGCCGCTCCACCACCATGTCCATCACGGACTGGTTGGTCTGGAAGCTGTAGCCCAGGCACGGCGCGGCGCAGTGCACGAGGTTCGCGCCCTCGCCGTAGTCGCGGCCGGCGAAGATGCCGCCGAGGAAGCCGAGGAACTGCGTCAGGAACGGCTGGTTGAGCCCCAGCACGTCGCGGATCTGGTCGATGCGCTCCGGCGTGCACGTCTTCCCGCAGATCATCACCGCCGGGTCCGGCTGCAGGGTGAAGAACAGCACGAACGTGAACAGGCACACCAGGAAGAGGATCACCACGACGCCGGCCAGGCGTCCGATCACGTAGCGCGCCATCATGAGGCGTCCCCCGCGTCGAAGGCGGCCCGGATCCTGTCGCCCAGCACCGTCAGCGACAGCACCGTGAGGAACAGGAACGCGCCGGGAATGACGAAGTACATCGGGTCGACGACGTACCAGCCGACCGAACTGGAGATCATCTGACCCCACGACGGGGTGGGCGGCGTGACGCCGACCCCCAGGAACGACAGCCCCGCCTCCGTGCCGACGTAGCCGGGCACGGCCAGGGTGGTCATCACGATCAGGGAGCTGCGCAGGTTCGGCAGGATCTCCTTGAACACGAGCTGCCCCGTCGAGGCGCCCGAGGCCCGCGCGGCCTCCACGAACTCCCGGTTCACCAGCGTGAGCGTCTGCCCGCGCACCACCCGGGCCAGGTACGGCCAGCCGAACACGCTGATCACCACGACCAGCAGCACCGGCCGGTTGCCCTGCGGCAGCGCGGACAGGATCGCGATCATGAAGATGAGCGCGGGGAACGCCATCAGGAAGTCCATGACCCGGCAGATCACCTGGTCCACCCAGCCCTGGTAGAACCCGGCCAGCATGCCCAGCACCACGCCGAGCAGCGTGGTGAGCGCCGTGGCGGAGACCGCGATGATCAGGGAGACCCGGGCCCCGTACGCGATGCGGGCCAGGATGTCGCGGCCGTTCTGCGGCTCGACGCCCAGCAGGTGCTCGGCGCTGATGCCGCCGAGCGAACCGTAGGGCACCCCGCCCAGGTCGGTGTTGACCGCGGCCGTGTCGAAGTCGTTGGGGCCGTGCCCGGTGATCGCGCTGATCAGCGGCGCGCCGATCGCCATCAGCACGATCAGCGCGAGGTAGGCGCCGCTGACCACGGCGCCCCGATCACGCAGCAGCACGCGGAGAACGCGCCGGCCCGAGGTGGCGGGCGCGCCGCCCGCCACCTGCTCTGGATGCGCTGCGACCGTCATCTACTTCGTCGGCTTCGCCAGCCCGACGGTGACCAGGTCGACGCCGCCGGAGTAGGAGTTGGACTGGTAGGCGCCCGCGATGTTCGCGCCGTTGACCAGGATCAGCTTCTCGTAGGCCAGCGGCACGACCGGCGCCAGCTCCATGATCTGCTTGTCCAGCTCGCCGTAGGCCGCGTTGGCCTGCTCGACGTCGGTCATCGCGGCGATCTCGTCGATCTTGGCGTTGATCGCCTTGTCGTTGAGCTGGGCGAGGTTGGAGTTGCCCTTGGCGGTGATGTTGCGGCCGTCGAACAGCGGCGGCAGGAACGTCGCGCCGGACGCCCAGTCGGGGCACCAGCCGGTCACGGCCATGTCGCTCTGCTTGGCCGGGGTGCCGATGACCTCGTAGTACGTCGAGGCGTCGATGTTGTTGATCTTGACGTCGATGCCCACCTGCTTCAGCGCCTCCTGGACGGCGACCGAGACCGCCGCCATCTTCGGCTGCGCCCTGCCGTCCAGGGTCAGCGAGAACCCGCCCGACAGGCCCGCCTCGGCCAGCAGCTTCTTGGCCTGCTCGACGTTGTGCGGGTACGGGTCGTAGTCCACCCGGCCGGCGACCGTGGGCGGCTGGATCGAGGTGCCCTTCTGCGCCAGCAGCGACCCGCCCATCGCCGCCACGATGGTGTCCTTGTCGATCGCGTAGTTGATCGCCTGGCGCACGCGCACGTCGTTCAGGGGCTTCTTGGTGGTGTTCAGGCCCATGTAGGTCGTGCAGCCGTTGAGCCCGGACAGCGTGCGCGCCTTGATCTGCGGCGTCTGCACCCGCGCCACGGTCGCCGCCTGGATGCTCGGGCCGAGCGCGTCGGCGTCGGTGCCTTGCCCGGCCAGCAGGCGCTCGTCGATCGTGGCCGCGTCCAGGCCGAACGTCCACTCGAACGCGTCCGGCTTGGCCGTGCGCACCTGGTCGGTCTCCTGCTTCCACTGCGGGTTGCGCACCAGCTTCAGCGACGCGTTGCGCTGGTAGCTCGCGACCTTGTACGGCCCGCTCGCGATCGGCTTGGTGTCGAACGCCGCGCCCGCCCCGGTGCCCTTGGGGAACGGGGTGAAGTTCGCCAGCGCCAGCGCGCTCGGGAAGTCGGCGTACGGCTTCTTGAGGTGGATGACGACCGTCTTGTCGTCCGGCGTCTCGATCGTGTCCAGGTCGCCCGACAGGTACGGCCCCTTGTAGTCCTTCGGCGCGTCGAGCAGCAGCTTGCCGTACGGCGAGCCGATGCCCGCCTCCGGGTCGAAGGCCCGCGAGAAGCCGAACTTGACCGCCTCGCTGGTGATCGGCGTGCCGTCCTCGAAGAAGAGGTTGTCCTTCAGCGTGAACGTCCACGTCTTGGCGTCGCTGGACGGCGTGCCCGTGTCGGTCGCGAGGTCCGGCACGATCTTCGTGCCCTCGGCCCCCGGGCCGGCGCCGAACGTCGTCAGCCCCCGGTAGATGAGCCGGTAGAAGTTGTTCACGCCGCCGTCGAAGCCGCGTACCGGGTCCAGGTGGGAGAAGTCCGAGATGGCCAGGACGCGTACCGTGCCGCCCGTCGCGGGGGCCGCCGATGAGCCGGCCGCGCCGGTGCCGGTGCCCGGGCCTGGGGCCGTGCCGCCGCCACCGCCGCACGCCGACAGTGCCAGCACGGCGGTCATCGTGACGCTCGTGAGCGCCGCCGATCTCCTCATTTCGCCTTCTTTCCGTAGGTTGCGTCGGGGGTCCTGACCCAGACCCGCATGGCTTCGGGGCCGCGGTTGCCCCAGAGGAAGTAGGGGACGAAGGTCGCCGTGACCGTCGTCTCCGGGAGCGCCTGCTCCAGCGGGAGCTCCGGGTAGAGCTCGGCGGAGGGCGGGGGAGCGGCGGTGGCGGTGAGGGTCAGCACCACGGCCTCGTCCCGCCGGCCGATGTTCGCGTTGACAATGTCGGGTACGCCGATCACCAGGTCGTCCACGGCGGCGTCCGGGCTGTCCTGTTGCTCCACGCAGTAGACGAGCGGGCCGCGGGCCAGGCTGACCGTGCCCCTGGTGGCGTCGAGGTGGGGGTGCGAGCCGTGCGCCCTGACCGGCATCGGCAGCGTGAGCCGTACCTCGTCGCCGGCCTTCCACCGGCGCTCGACGCGCAGCCAGCCGTCCACCGGCTCTGCCACCAGCGGCTCGCCGTTGATCGTGAGCGTCGCGCCGCGGGACCAGGCCGGGATGCGCAGGAGCAGCCCGTACGGCCCGTCCGGCGCCCGCTCGACCGTGAGCCGCACGTCGCCGTCCCACGGGTAGGCGGTCTCCACCGCCAGGTCCAGCTCCGTGCCCTCGATCCGGCCCTCGGCGTAGGCGGCGACCAGCAGCGCGCCGTCCCGCTCGGCCGCCACGTAGTCGGCGAGCTGGGCCATCCAGCGCACGATGTTCGGCGGGCAGCACGGGCAGGTGAACCAGGCGCGGCGCAGCGGCTCGCCGCCGGCCTCCGCGCCGCTGCGCTGCTCGTGGTCGGGACGGCGCTGCAGCGGGTTGTCGTAGAAGAACGCCCGGCCGTCCGCCGACAGGCCCACGGCGTAGGCGTTGTAGAGCACGCGCTCGAACACGTCGAGGTACGTGGCGCCGCCCGTGGCCAGGAACATCCGCCAGGCCCACTGCATGACCGCGATGGCCGCGCAGGTCTCGCTGTAGGCGCGCTCGGACGGCAGCTCGTACCGGTCGCCGATCGCCTCGTCGGAGTGGCGGCTGCCGAGGCCGCCGGTGACGTACAGCTTGGTCGCCACCATGTCGTCCCAGAGCCGCTCCAGCGCCTCGAACAGCGACCGGTCGCCGGTCTCCAGGTGCACGTCGGCCGCGCCGGCCGCCAGGTACGCCATCCGCACCGCGTGCCCCGTCACCGACGGCAGCTCGCGGAAGGGCAGGTGGTCCTGGAAGTAGTCGCTGGCGAAGATGCTGTGCTTGAGCTGCCCGGAGCCGCGCCGGTCCACGAACGCGGCGGCCAGGTCGAGATAGGCACGCCGCCCGGTCTCCCTGAACAGCTCGACCAGCGCCATCTCCACCTCGGGATGGCCGCACACCCCCTCGTCCGCGAACCGCTCCACGACCAGGTCCGCGAACCGCCGCGCCACCCGCAGCAGCCGATCGTCGCCCATCCGGCGCGCCGCGGCCACGGCGGCCTGGACGAGGTGACCCAGGTTGTACAGCTCGTGCCCCCAGGACAGGTCCTCCCACGGCTTCTTCGTGGCGGCCGGGTCCTGGAAGAAGGAGTTGAGGTAGCCGTCCTCGGCCTGGACCCGCTCCAGGAGGCCGACGACCTCCTCGAAGAACTCCCGTACGGGCTCCCCCGCGCGGCCGTCGCCCAGCTCGTAGGCCAGCCCTTCCAGGGTCTTGTACAGGTCGGTGTCCAGGAACGGGTAGCGGCCGCGGTACGGCGCCGGGTCCTGCTCCAGGAGGCGGCCCAGGTTGGCGACGTTGCCCGCCGCGCGGAGCTGCTCGATGGTGTGCGGGATCGTGGCCGTGCCGTTCCGGCGCTGCCAGTGGTGCAGCAGACCACCGGTGATCCGCACGCCCGGGAGCGGCCGTACGGCCCCGGCGGACGTGCGTACGGCACCGGACAGCGGCTTGACCTGCTTAGACGTCATGAACCTTCCCAGTAATGTGTGGCATTGCACTGAACGATAGGTGTCTGGGAGGTGTGTTGCCAAGGGTTGCGGGGGTGACGAAAAGAGAAAGTAACCCGTCCGGAATCTGGGACAGGGAAGCGCGGACGGCTACAGTGGCGCGGTGCGACGCGTATCCGTGGTGGGCAACAGCGGCTCGGGAAAGTCCACGCTGGCGGCCGGTCTGGCGGCGCGCCTCGGCGTGCCGTGGCTCGAACTGGACTCCATCTTCCACATGCGGGACTGGACGCCGCGGCCGGAGCAGGAGTTCCGCGCCGAGGTCGACGCGTTCACCTCCGGCGGCGGGTGGGTGGTGGACGGCAACTACTCCGCCGTACGCGACCTGGTGTGGCGGCGGGCCGACACCGTGGTCTGGTTCGACCTGCCCAGGCGTACGGTGATGCGCCAGCTCGCCGCCAGGACACTGCGCCGGATGGCCACGGGGGCCGAGCTGTGGAACGGTAACAAGGAGTCGTTCCGCTTCCTGCTCGACAGGAACGAGTCGATCCTCCATTGGGCGTGGACCAAGCACGCGACCTACCGGGACCGCTACCACCGCGCAGCCGTCGATCCGGTGAACGCGCATCTGACGTTCGTCCGCATCGCCTCCAGGGCCGACGCCGAGAGCCTGCTGAGCGCCGGCGCCCCGTGAACCCCCGGCGCGGTCCCACCGGGCCTGGCCGGTCACCTCCGGCGTGCCGACGATCCGGCGGAGTCAGCGGGCCGTCCGCGACTCCGTCCCTGGGTGCGCCGGCGGTTCCCCGGTAGGGGGCCGGTCGCCGAGCGGGGTCAGCGCGAGGTGGGCCGTCCGGCCGAACCTCGCGCGGCCCAGGCGGTGCGCCAGGGGCACGAGCACGCCGTGCAGCATCGGGTACTTGCGGGCGAGCAGCCGCCCGGCGTGCCGGAACTCGGCGCCGTCGAGCAGCCGGGCCGACATGCGCACCGCCGGGCCCGTCGCCCTGCCCGACCCGGTGCACGGGGCGATCTCCACCACGGGGTTGTTGCGGATCCGCTTGATCTTGCCGCCCTCGCCGGGGCTGCGCACGTACGCGCGGTCCCCGTCGACCACCACGCTGACCGGCGCACCGACCGGCCTGCCGTCACGCCGGAAGCTGGTCAGCAGGATCGTCTTCTGGCGGACGAACGGCGCCAGCGCCGCGCTCGTGACGGTCGTGGCGACCTCGCCGGCCACCCAGCCGAGCCCGCGCATCCGCACCAGCAACGCGGCGAGCACCACCAGCGAACCCATCCCCAGGACCCACGGATCCCAGCCGTGCCCGCCGGCTTCGAGATCGATCGCGTGGTTGACGGCGTGCAGGCTGTTGCCGGCCAGGAACCCGGCCAGCACGACGGCCACCACGTCGGCCCAGACGGCGGCGAGGAGCAGCGTCACCCCGATCCCGATGCTGAACGCCCCGGCGTCGTGCACGAAGTGCGGGTGGTACGCGAAGCCGGTGAAGGCGGCGAACGAGCGCGGCGCGAGCTCCGCCCACCCGCCGCCGGCGAGCATCACCAGCCCGGAGACGATCAGGACCATTGCAGGGAACGCCCGTGACGGCCCGCCCATCGCCGCCGGGCCGATCCGATCCGCCGAACCCATCCGGTGCCTCCTCGCACCTCCCGCCTGACCGCGGCGACGGTCCCCACTGCCCCCGGCGAGCCGCTTCATGCCATCGGCAGGCCGAATCACTGCCAGTCAGCGCTCGATGAGCGTGACCTCCAGGGAGTAGTGGGAGGCGCGGTAGACGTGCGAGCCGTGCTCGACGGCGCGGCCCTGGTCGTCGTAGGTGGTGCGGACCATCGTCAGCAGCGGCGCCCCGCGGCGCTCCTCCAGCAGCCGGGCCTCGGCCTGGGTGGCCGCCCTGGCGCCGATGCGCTGGTTGGCGACCCGCATCCGCACCCCCGCGCCGCGCAGCAGCTCGTACAGGCCGCGCCCCTCCAGGTCGGCCGGCGTGAGCGGGGCCAGCCCCTGCGGCAGCCAGTTGTGCAGGACGGCCAGCGGCTCACCGGCCGCGAACCGCACCCGCTCCAGGTAGAGGATCTGCGCGCCAGGCTGCACGCCCAGGATCGGCGCGATCTCCTCCTCCACCGGCCGCGACTCCAGCGCCAGCACCTGCGTGGCCGGCTCCTGACCCGCCCTGCGCAGGTCGTCGTAGAGGCTCGTCAGCTCGACCGAGCGCTTGACCTGGCCGTGCACCACCTGGGTGCCGACACCGCGCTTGCGCACCAGCAGGCCCTTGTCCACCAGGTACTGGATCGCCTGCCGGATCGTGGGCCGCGACAGGCCCAGCTTGTCGGCCAGCAGGATCTCGTTGTCCAGCCGCGAGCCGGGGGCCAGGTCGCCGCGGCGGATCGCCTCCGCGATCTGCTCGGCCACCTGGAAATAGAGCGGCACGGGACTGGACCGGTCCAGGTCGATGGCCAGGTTCGCGGTCATGCTGATCAGCTTAACCGACGTCAGAATGTCCTGACAAACGTGTCGTGCGCGGGTGTCTCAGGCATCTCCGCCGCCGCAGCCGCACCCGCCGTCCCCGCCCGCGTCGCCGTCCCCGTCGTCGTCCCCGTCGTCGTCCGCCCTGCCGCGTTCGGGTGCGGGGGCGGGCACGGTCTCGGGCGGGCGCTCGCCCCGGATCACGTACGACTCCAGGCTGCCGTCATGGTCGGGGTGCGCGGCCAGCACCTGCTGGTGGACCGCCTCGCCCAGCAGCGTCCTGTCATCGGCGGGCGTCCTCATCCACTCGATGACCATCAGGAACGCCACGGTGAGCGGCGGCGCGAGCAGCGCCGGCCACCACTGCCCGAGCCGGGGCCACACCGGCTCTCCCGTCAGCAGATCGCCGGCGGTGTCGATCGCGAGCAGGAAGGTGGAGATGTTCGTGCACAGCACCGGGATCACGGTCAGCCCCGACAGGATGAGCGTCCACGACATCCAGCCGGGACGCAGCAGCCCGCGCCGTACGAGCTCGGCCCGCATCCGGGACTCCAGCGGCGGCCAGCCGGGCGCGACCGCGATCTCCCCGCGGGTGGCGCGGCCCGCCCGCGCGGCCAGGAAGTCCAGCACCAGGCGTTCGGCAGGCTCCTCGGCGGAGGCGCCGGCGACCGCGGTGCACAGGCCCGAGCGGGATTCGCGGACGGCGTTCCGCCTGACCAGCGCGGTGATCGCCGTGTGTGCGAGCGAGTGGCGGCCCTTGACGAACACGGCCAGCTCGCACGCGCTCCTGAGCTCGTCCGCCGTGCCGTGCCGGAGCCGCCACCGCAGCAGGCACTCCACCAGGACGAGTGCCACGACGGCCACCAGGCCGAGGGCGAGCACGGCTGCGACGATCACCACCATCGGGCACCTCCGGGTGCGGGACCGCTGTACCGAAGATAACCGCGTCAGCGCCGTCCGGGTATGCCGATGGCCGCGTCAGCGCGGTCCGGGCATGCCGTGGTCCGTGATGACCGCGTCAGCGCCGCCGGGTACCCCGTGCTCCGTTCAGCGCGCGACGAGCCGCGGCAGCTCCGACAGGGACGTGATGCGGGGGAACCCGCCGGGCGGCGGGCCGGCCGCGAGCCGGTCCAGCCAGACCGAGCGCATCCCGGTCACCGCGGGGCCCGTCACGTCGTTCTCCACGTCGTCGCCCACCAGCAGCACCTCCTCCGGCGCCAGCCCCAGCGCCGCGGCGGCCCCGGTGTAGCAGGCGGGGGCGGGCTTGAAGTGCCCGCCCAGGACCTCGCCCGTCAGCACCGGCCCGACCAGCCCCGCCAGCCCGATCGTGCGGACCTTCTCCTCCTGCATCGGCAGCGTGCCGTTGGTCAGCACCCCGAGCGCGTACCCGCCCAGCCCCGCCAGCGCCCCGGCCACGTCGGGGAACGCCGCCCAGTGCCGCCGGTACAGCTCGGCGAAGCCCGCGTACGCCTCGTCCAGGTCGCCGGGCACGGGCACGGCCAGCTCGGCGCAGAGCGCGGCCAGCCGCAGCCGCCGCTGCTCCTCCACCGAGCACCGCCCCGCCTGCCACATCGCCAGGTACGGCCCCTCCAGCGCCGCCCAGACCGCCGCCGCCTCCTCCAGGCGCGGATGGCCGGGGAACCGCCCCGCCACCCACGCCGTGATGCCGGCGTCGGCGGCGCCGCGATGGTCGAACAGGGTGCCGTCGAGGTCGAACAGGATGCCCTTGATCCCCGGCCGGGTCACTGGGCCGCTTCCGCGAGGATGCGGGCGGCCGTCTCCCGTGGCGGGTAGCCGAGCGTGAGGCCGCGCACCGACAGGGCGGCCTGCGCGAACAGCGGCTCGGCGTCCTCCGTGAGCACGTAGTTCAGCGCGGGGGAGCTGGACCGGTGGGCGTCCAGCGCCTGCGCCTCCCGTTCTGCCAGCTCCTTCGGCAGCGCCTCGCGGTAGTCGGCGATCAGCGCGTCGAGGTCGAAGAGCTGCGCGTACCGCTCCGACGTGCCGGCCACCACCCGCACCAGCTCGCCGTCCGCCTCGGCCTCCAGCCGGGCGCGGTAGACCAGGTTCGTGCCGCCGGCCTTGGCGAACCAGCGCATCGCCTCGCCGGCGGGCAGCGTGAACGCCCCGTACGGCTTGCGCGCGTACAGCAGCGCCTCGGCGATCCACCGGTCGCACCACAGCTCGTCGCGGTAGGGTGCCGGGGCGTGCGGATCGACGGACAGGCCCTGCGCCAGCACCGGGTTCCAGGCCGACACCATCGGGCTGCTGAACCGCGGCATGCGCGGGCCGCGCCAGTGGCTCAGCGGGTAGCCGTACCAGACGGTCACCACCTCGACCCGGCGCTTGGGCAGGGGGCGCTCGTAGGTGCCGTTCATGATCTGGCCGCCGTCAGGATGCCGCCACGGTCCGGGGGCGAGGCCGAGGTCTGTGGGGGCCGGAGGAGTCCGGTAGTCGGGATGGAGTATCCACGCGTCCGCCACAGTTTCTCTGCCTTTCCGATTGGCGTATGCATGACGTGTCTGACCACTAGAGTGGCCATCGTGCAACACCCGTCACTCGGTTTCAATAGACCAGGTGTAAAGGCTGATATTTGTCATCGATGGTTGTGACAGACGTATGCAGTTAAGCGTTGTCGCGGCCCGGCTCTGCTCGTTGCGCGCGGCGGCCCGGCTGTCGATGAAGGCCGCGGCGGACGCCGCGGGGCTCAACACCTCCACGATCTTCCGGATCGAGCACGGGCTGGTGGCGCCGCGCGAGGCCACCGTACGCACCCTGCTGGAGCTGTACGGCCACGGCGAGCACACGCCGCGGCTGCTGTCGCTGCTGCGGGAGGAGCGGGTGCCCGGCTGGTACGACGCCCCCGGGGTGCCGCTGGCGCTGTCGGCGTTCCTGGAGATGGAGGATCAGGCGCAGATCATCTACACGTACTGCCCGATGCAGGTGCCCGCGCTGCTGCAGGCGCCGGCGTACGCGCTGTCCGCCGCGCTGGCCGGGCTGCCCGCCGGAGCCACCTACGAGCGGGCGGCCGGCGCGGCGGAGCTGGTCGCGATCCGGCAGCGGGTGCTCGACCGGCACCAGGGGCCGCACCTGTGGGCGGTGCTCGACCGGGCGGCGCTGACCGACCCGCCGCTGAGCCGGGCCGAGGACCGGCTCGCCCAGCTCGACGCGCTCACCAAGGCCGCCAGGCAGCCGCACCTGGCCGTGCAGGTCGCCCGGCCCGTCAGCGAGAGCGGGTACCTCTACCAGGGGCCGCCGTTCACGCTGCTGCGCTTCCCCGAGCAGGACCGGCCCGACGCGCTGGTGCTGCACCTGCTGCACGCCCCGGTCGTCATCGAGGACCGGCGGCGGGTCGAGGAGCACCAGCAGGCGTTCGCGCGGCTGTCGCTGTCGGCGCTGCCCGTGGAGTCCACCCCCGACGTGCTGGACGAGGTCCGCGCCACGCTGCCGGGCTGAGCTCGTCGTCAGTGGTGCTGGCGGAACTCGCCGGCGCGGCGCACGTGGTCGATCATGATGCGTTCGGCCGTCTCCGCGTCGCCCGACTCCAGGGCCGCCAGGATGCCTTCGTGCGCTTCCAGCTGCGCCTTGACCTGCGTCTCGTCCAGCCACAGTGACGCCTCGGCGGGCACGGGGAAGCTGTTGCGCACCGACCTGGCGTGCGCGCCCAGGAAGGCGGGGCCGCCGATGTCGACGATGCGCAGGTGGAAGCGCCTGCTCTGCTCGCCGAGCCGGTCGTGTCTGCCCCGCGCGGCGTCCTCGGCCATCGAGGCGTGCAGCTCGCGCAGCCCGGCCAGCTCCTCCGCCGTGATCCTGGCCGCCGCCAGCCGCGCTCCCAGCCCTTCGACGACGGCGCGCACCCCGTAGTACTCGGCCAGCGCCTCGTCGCCCAGGTCCACCACGGTCGCGCCGTGATGGGCCTCGTAGCTGATCAGCCGGTCCTTCTCCAGCCTGCGCAGCGCCTCGCGCACGGGCGTGACGGACACCCCGAGGCGCTTGGCCACCTCCCCGGCCCGCAAGGCCGTGCCCCCGGGGATCCGGCCGGTGCGGATCTCCTCCAGGAGCACGCTGTAGACGTACTCGGCCTTGCTCATGGGCGGCCGGGGCTCGGTGGCTGACATGTCCTCAAGTGTCTCGCAGAACGGGCACGTTCTTGACCTATGACATATTTCTTATAAGTTACATATCCATGACGAGCCTCGACGACCTGAGGATCATCGACGCGGCGACGCTGTTCGCCGGTCCCTCCGCCGCCATGATGCTGGGCGACTTCGGCGCCGACGTGATCAAGATCGAGCACCCCCGCCGGGGCGACCCCTCGCGCGGGCACGGTGCCGCCGGCCTGTGGTGGAAGACGCTGGCCCGCAACAAGCGCGCCGCGGCCGTGGACCTGTCGCGGGCCGAGGGGCAGGAGATCCTGCGCCGCCTGGCCGAACGGTCCGACGTGCTGATCGAGAACTTCCGCCCCGGCACCCTCGAACGCTGGAACCTCGACCCGCAGGACCTCCTGGAGCTCAACCCGCGGCTCATCGTGGCGCGGATGACCGGGTTCGGGCAGTTCGGGCCGATGGCCAACCGGCCGGGGTTCGGCACGCTGGCGGAGGCCATGAGCGGCTTCGCGGCCATGACGGGGGAGCCCGACGGGCCGCCGACGCTGCCGCCGCTGGCCCTGGCCGACGGCATCGCGGGCCTGGCCATGTCGTACGCGATCATGGTCGCCCTGCACGCCCGCGAGCGGACCGGTCGCGGGCAGGTCATCGACCTGGCCATCATCGAGCCGATCCTCGGCCTGCTCGGGCCGCAGATGAGCATCTACAAGGCGCTCGGCCTCGTCCAGCAGCGCACCGGCAACCGCTCCAGCAGCAACGCGCCGCGCAACACCTACCGCACCCGCGACGGCCGCTGGCTGGCCATCTCCACCAGCGCGCAGCCCATCGCCGAGCGCGTGGTCACCCTCGTCGGGCGGCCCGACCTGGTCGAGCAGCCGTGGTTCGCCAGCGGGCACGGCCGGGTGCAGCACGTGGACGAGCTGGACGAGGCCGTCGCCTCCTGGATCGCCGAGCGGGACGCCGCCGAGGTCATCGCCAGGTTCGAGGAGGTGCAGGCCGCGGTCGCGCCCATCTACGACGTCACCGACCTGGCCGAGGACCCGCAGTACGCGGCGCTGAACACGTTCGTGGAGGTGCCCGACGCGGAGTTCGGCACGCTCACCATGCAGAACGTCATGTTCCGCATGTCCGAGACGCCCGGCGAGATCCGATGGCCGGGGCGAACCCTTGGCCAGGACACCGACGAGGTGCTCGGCGAGCTGGACTACCCCGCCGAGCGGATCGCCGCCCTGCGCGAGGACGGGGTGATCGCGTGAGCCCGCTGCTCCCCGTGACCTGGCTGTACGTGCCCGGCGACCGGCCCGAGCGGTTCGGCAAGGCCGTGGAGTCGGGTGCCGACGTGGTCATCATCGACCTGGAGGACGCCGTCGCGCCCGTGAAGAAGGACGAGGCCCGGCAGAACGCGGTCACCTACCTGCGCGACCGGCGCAACAGCGGCGGCGTCGAGGTGCACGTGCGGGTCAACGACCCCGCCACGGCCCGCGGGCGCGACGACCTGGCCGCCGTCGGGCAGCTCGCCGACGCCGTACGGCTGCCGAAGGTCGAGTCGGCGGCCGTGCTCGACACGCTCACCGGCGCGCCCGCGTACGCGCTGCTGGAGTCGGCGGCCGGGATCGTCGCGGCCAGGGAGATCGCCGCGCACCCGCGCGTGGCCGGGGTGGCGCTCGGCGAGCAGGACCTGGCCGCCGAGCTGGCCATCACCGGCGAGCAGGCGCTGAACCACCTCAGGCTCCAGGTCGTCCTCGCCGCCGCCGCGGCCGGGCTGCCACCGGTGCCCATGTCCGTCTACCCGGACGTCAAGGACGAGGCCGGGCTGCTCGCCTCCTGCCGGGCGGGCCGCGCGCTCGGGCTGTTCGGCAGGACCGCCATCCACCCGCGCCAGATCCCCGTGATCAGGCGGGCGTTCCGGCCGACGGAGGAGGAGGCCGCCAGGGCCGCCGAGATCGTCGCCGCGGCGGAACGGGCCGAGCAGGCGGGCATCGGCGCGGTGGCGCTGCCCGACGGCCGGTTCGTGGACGCCCCGATCGTCGTCAGGGCCCGCCGCACCGTGGACCTGGCCCGCCGCCTCGCCGACCCGCCCCCGCCACAGTCCCCGCCCCCGACCCCGCCACAGTCCCCGCCACAGTCCCCGCCGCAGTCCCCGCCGCAGTCCCCGCCGCAGTCCCCGCCCTCGTCCCCGCCGGGAGCCGGCGTCTGACCATCGGCCGAGGGCCGTTCACCCCCAGCACAACCCCCCATTGGAGGTCATTCGCCATGGGAATCGCCGTATGGGCGCTCATCGCCTACATCGCCATCATCGTCGTCTGGAACGGCGTGCTGAAACGCAACATCGGTGAAGCGATGCTCATCGGTTTCGCGGGCGTGTGCCTCTTCGGCGGCACGAGCTTCCTCGACCTGGCGTGGGCGGGCATCGCCGACGCCATGGCCGAGGAGGTCGTCTTCGCCGCCCTGGCCTTCGTCTTCATGGGTTACCTGCTCACCAGGCTGGGCCTCATCCAGGAGCAGGTTACCGTACTGAACTCGATCTTCGGCAGGCTGCGCGGCGGCGCGGGATACGTCTCGACCTCCGCCTCCGCGCTGCTGGGCGGCCCCTCCGGGTCGGGCTCCGGCATCTCCGCGTCCGTCGGCTCCGTCACCATCCCCTGGATGATCCGCTCGAACTGGCGGCCCGACCTGGCCGCCTCGCTGGTGGCGGGCAATGCCGGGCTGGGCATCTCGATCCCGCCGAGCTCGTCGATGTTCCTGCTGCTCGGCTCGGCCGCCGTGGCGCCCGTGCTGATCGCCGACCAGCTCTTCGTGCCCGCCCTCGTGGGCGGGTTGTGGACGGTGGCCTACCGGTTCGTGGTGGTGTTCCTGTGGGTGCGCAGGCACGGCATCGCCGCCACCGACGCGGCCGACCTCGTGCCGCTGCGGGCGGCGCTGCGCGCTGGGTGGACGTCGCTGCTGGTGTACGCGGGCATCCTCGTCCCGGTGCTGATGACCCTGGACTTCGGCGTGGCGCTGATGGAGTCGCGGGTCGGCGAGGCGGCCGACGACATCAGCATCATCGTGTGGATCCCGGTGCTGACCGTGCTGGCCACGTTCGCGGTGGCGTGGAAGCGGCTGCCGCGCACCGGCCGCGCCTGGAGCGAGCTGCTCGGCGAGATGGCCCCCAGGTACGCCGTCATCGGCGCCACGCTGTTCTTCGCCTTCGCCGCCGCGGCCAGCCTGGGCGAGCTGGGCCTGGTGGACCAGCTCACCGCGATCCTCCAGGGGCTGGACGCGCCCGCGGTGGTCATCGCCACCCTCGTCGGCCTGCTGCTCGTCGTCATCGCCGCGCCGCTGACCGGCACCGCCACGATCGCCGCCGTCGGCGGGGTGGCCTTCAGCGCCCTGACCGCGGCCGGGATCGCCCCGGCCGCCGCGGCCACCGCCATCATGATCTTCGCCTCGACCGAGGGGGCGTCCCCGCCGGGAGCGGCCCCGATCTACATCGCCAGCGGCATCGCCCAGGTGGACCCGGCCAGGACGTTCGGCCGCCTGATCGCCTGGTTCGTCATCCCGACCCTGGTCATCGGCGTGCTGGTCGCCACCGGCGTGCTGCCGATCTGAGAGGAGCCCCGTCATGAAGAACCTCGTCCTGGTCCTGTTCAAGATCGGCCTCGTGCTGTTCCTCGCGCTCGGCGTCGCCCTCGTGCTCGCCCAGGCCGTCGGGCTCGCCGCCGGCAGCCCCGGCCTGGTCTCCGGCGCGGTGTCGGCGCTCGGCCTGGCGATGACCGTGTCGGCCGGGGTGACCGGGCTGCTCGGCTTCCTGATGTCGTACCTGTTCCACTGGAAGACCGGCGAGGACTAGCCGCGCGGCACCCAGCGGGCGCCGAGCTCCGCGTCCTCGGGCGCGGGGCCGGGCAGCTCGCGGTGGGCCGGGGGGATGCGCAGGGAGTCCATCATGAGCGTCAGGTAGCGGTGGCGGAGCTGGGAGGCGCGTTCCTCGCCGCCCAGCTTGATCGAGGCGAGCTGCTCGAACAGCAGCGCGATGTCGGCCACCGTCACGTCCGGCCGCAGCACGCCCGCCGCCACCGCCCGGCCGTGCACCTCGACGGCCAGGGCCGAGGCCCTGGCCGCGAGCCTGCCCAGCTCCTCCGTCGGCGTGAACGTGCCCGCCAGCTTGATCGTCAGGGAGCTGGAGTCGGCGTCCACGATGCCGCGCAGGTACCCGGCGAACGCCTCCCACGGATCCCCGTCGTCGGCCAGCGACCGCTCGCTGACCTCGATGTAGAGGCGCAGCCCGTCCCCGCACAGCTTCTGCAGCAACACCTCCTTGCTGGGGTAGCGGCGATACAGCGCGCTGATCCCGACGCCCGCCTTCTCGGCCACGGCCGCGATGGGGGCGCCGGGCTCGGCGGTGAAGACCGCCCGCGCCGCCTGGAGGATCAACTCGTCATTGCGCGCGGCCTGCGCCTTGCGGCCGCTCATGGGTGCGCTGCTCATACCCGCAGTGTAAGGGAACGTAGGATTCCGTTCTACTGTGTCGGGCAGAAGTGAACCTGAAGAAGAGCGTAAGCATGCTCTCGCACCATGGACGCATGACGACTCACACGAGCGGTTACGCCCCCGTCAACGGCCTGGACATGTACTACGAGATCCACGGGACCGGCGACCCGCTGGTCCTGATCCACGGCTCCTTCTCCGCCATCGGCACCTCCTTCGGCAGGCTGCTGCCGTACCTGGCCAAGAACCGCCAGGTGATCGGCGTCGAGATCCAGGGGCACGGCCGCACGGCCGACATCGACCGGCCCCTGTCGCCCCAGGTCCTCGCCGGCGACGTGGCCGCGCTCCTCGACCACCTCGGCGTCGGGCGGGCCGACGTCCTCGGCTACAGCCTCGGCTCCAGCATCGCCTTCCACGTCGCGCAGCAGCGCCCGGATATGGTCCGCAAGCTCGTCCTCGCCTCGTTCTCCTTCACCCCGGACGGCCTGCACCCCGGCCTGGCCGACGGCTTCGAGAGCATCCGGCCCGAGCACCTGCACGGCTCGCCGTTCCACGACGAGTACCTCCGGCTCGCGCCCCGGCCCGAGGACTTCCCCGCGCTGTGCGAGAAGGTGAGCGCCCTCATGCGCGACCTCGTCGAGCCCACGGCCGAGGAGGTGCGCTCGATCCAGGCGCCCACGATGGTGGTCATCGGCGACTCCGACATCATCCGCCCCGAGCACGCCGTGGAGACGTTCCGCCTGCGGGGCGGCGGGGTGGCCGGCGATCAGGCCGGGCTGCCGGACGCGCGGCTGGCCGTGCTGCCCGGCACCACGCACGTCACGCTCGTGCACCGCGCGGAATGGCTCGCCTCGATGATCGACGACTTCCTCGCGGCCTGACCCCGAAGCTGGGCAACCACCTCATTCACCACGTACGCTGCGCAGGCCACGTACCTGTCGCCGATCATGCCAGCCGATCCGGAGGAGGACGCGGCGACCGCGAGCCCCAGGGAGGGGACATGACGCAGCAGGAAGGGCCCCGAGTCGTGCGGGTGCTGCTCTCGCCCGCGAACGTGTGGCGGGTGGCGTTCGCCGTCGTCGCGGTCGCAGCCGTGGTGCTCTTCGCGCGCTTCGTGCTGGCCGACGCGGGCGGGCTGATCGTCGTGGTGGTGATGGCCTGGTTCATCTCCCTGGCCATGGAGCCCGCCGTGGGCCGCCTGGCCCGGCACATGCGCCGCGGCGCGGCGGCGCTGCTGGTCATGGTGGCGTTCCTGCTCGTCTCGGCGGTCTTCCTGTACCTGTTCGGGAGCCTGCTGGCGGAGCAGGTCGCCGTCCTGGTGCGGGAGCTGCCCGACATCCTCACCGGCGCCGTCGCCTGGGTGAACGAGCGGTTCGGGACCAACTACCAGATCGCCGACATCCTCTCCTCGCTCAACCTCACCCCGCAGCAGGCCGCCCAGTACGCCCAGGACGTGCTCGGCAACGTGCTCGGCCTGCTCGGCACCCTCACCGGCGCCATCGTGAACCTGTTCACGCTGCTGCTGCTGATCTTCTACCTCTCCGCCGACGGGCCCCGGCTGCGCGTGTGGCTCGCCCGGCTCATGCCCGCCAACCTCCAGCGCGTCTTCCTCACCGTCTGGGACGTGTCGCTGGTCAAGACCGGCGGGTACGTGTGGGCCAGACTCATCCTGGCCACCGTCAACGCCGCCGCCTCGACCGTGGTGTTCCTGGTGCTCGGCATGCCGTCGTGGCTCGCGCTCGGGCTGTGGACGGGGCTGGTGGCGCAGCTCGTGCCCACCATCGGCACCTACATCGCCATCGCGCTGCCCGTGGTGGTCGGGCTCGTGTCGCCCCGGCCGTGGATCGGGCTGGTCGCGCTCGGCTGGGGCGTGCTGTACCAGCAGGTGGAGAACCTGACGCTGGAGCCGCGGATCAGCGGCAGGTCGGTGGACATCCATCCGGGGGTGGCGTTCGCGGGCGTGATCCTGGGGGCGTCGCTGTTCGGGGCGGTGGGGGCGTTGCTGGCCGTGCCGGTGGTGGCCATGCTGCTGTCGCTGATCGACACGTTCGTCGCCAGGCAGGATCTCGTGCAGGCCGTTCCGGCCGGGCAGGCCGCCGCGGCCGATCACCACAGCGCGGCACCGCCACCGGGCGGCCCGCCACCGCCCGAGCCGGACGGCCCGCCATCGCGAGCGGCGGATGGTCCTCCGGCTCCCGGGTCCGGCGAGCCGGCGCCGCCTGAGCGCGGGCGCCGCCCGCCCGGTTGAGCCGTCGTGGCGGAGGTGTCAGCCGCGCCTGAACAGGCGTGCGCCGAGCCCGGAGACCGCCGCGGCGGTGCTGCCCGCCCAGTAGTACAGGCGTGGCGGCACGTGCGGGAGCAGCCCGGAATGCCGCTGGTTCAGCAGCGCGATCATCTCCCGGGGCGGCCGGTCGACGTACCTCGGGACGTGCTCGTACCACTGGGCGCTGCGCCGCGCCGCCCGCTGGGAGGGCCGGATCGCGGTCATGCGCTCCCGCTCGTACCCGGCCAGGGCCGTCTCCAGGTCCGCGTCCGCGTGCAGCGCGTCCACCAGGAAGGCCGCGTCGCCCAGCGCCAGGGCGGTGCCGGCGCCGATCGAGTAGTGGGTGGTGTGCGCGGAGTCCCCGAGCAGGACGAGGTTGCCGCGGTGCCACGTGCGGTTGGTCAGGGTGCGGAAGTGCAGCCAGTGCGGGCCGCCGTCGGCCTGCGTGCGGCCGATCAGCGGCTGCCCGTCCAGCACCTCCGCGAACAGCTTCTCGAGGTGCGCCAGGCCGTCCGCCTCGTTCGCCGTGTCGAGCCCGAGCCCCCGCCACGTGTCAGGGCCGCACTCGACGATGAACGTGCTGTGCTCCTCGCTGTACGGGTAGCCGTAGCACCAGATCCAGCCGTGCTCCGTCTCCACGAAGGCGAAGGTGAAGGAGTCGAGCACCTTGGTGGTGCCGAGCCACATGTACGGGTTGCGCCCGACCATGACCTCGGTGCCGAAATGCTCGGCGTGCCGCTCGCGCAGCCGGCTGTTGACGCCGTCGCCGGCCACGACGAGGTCGGCGTCCGCCACGTCCTCCTCGCCGGCGATCTCGCGCTCGTACTCGACGCGCACGCCGAGGGACTCGGCCCGCTCGGCGAGGATCGCGAGCAGCCGCCGCCGGCTGATGCCGAACCCCTTGTCGCCGTGCCCCACCGTCACCGTGGCGCGCTCGTGGAGGTGCACGACCCAGCTGTCCCAGCGGGCCGAGCTCGCGCTGATCTCGCGGGCCGACTCCGGGTCGACGTCGTGCAGGTAGCCGAACAGCTCGTCCCAGTACGTCACGCCCCAGCCGTACGTGGAGCCGGCCGGGTTGCGTTCGTACACGGTGATGTCGTGGGCGGGGTCCACCCGTTTCATCAGGATCGAGAAGTACAGGCTGGCGGGCCCGCCGCCTACGCACGCGACCTTCACAAGAGCTCCCCGCTATACGAAAAGTAGGCAATCCATAACGGAGAGTAGCAGTCGGTGGCGTTGTGGTAGCGGAGGGCACCCCCGTGTCGCCCGGCCCCGTGAAGCACGCGTCCGGCCGACGGGGTGCGGGAGGCGACGGCCACGGCTCGCCGCGGTCGGCGGCGGCGGCCAGCGCGAACGAGGCGTACTCGGCGCCCCGCTCGTCACGCAGGCCGGGCGGCAGGGCGTACTCCATGACCAGCTCGCTGCCCCGGGGCAGGCGGCCGAGGACGGCGAGCGTGGCGGCGATCGCCTCCTCGGTCAGGTACATGGCCACGCCCAGCCAGCTCACCAGCGCCGGCCGCTCCGGGTCGAGCCCGGCCGCGCGCAGGGCGGCCATCAGGTCGCCCGACTCGAAGTCCACCGGCGCGAACACCAGACCGTCCGGCGAGGCGAGCCCCGCCGCCGTCATGAGGTCGCGCTTCCACCGCTGCGTGGCGGGATGATCGACCTCGATCACCCGGGAGGGCGGCCCGCCCGGCGCGCGCCTGAGCGCGAACGTGTCGAGCCCCGCGCCGAGCACCACGTACTGCTCGAAACGGTCGCCGAGCAGGCGCTCGGTGTAGGCGGCGCGGGCGGTCACCTGGGCGCGGGTGCCGGAGAGCACCACGTGGTCGCCGTGCGCGCGGTGGTAGCCGATGAGCTCTCCGGCCTGGCCGCCCAGCAAGGTCGCGGCCAGGGTGTCGCGGAAGAGGTGCGGCTCGCCGTCCACGACGAGGTGGACGGCTGATATCGAACCGCCGGGCGGTGGCGTGCGTACCTCAGCACATGCGTTGGAAGACGGCAATCGTGGCGCTGCTCGGCCTGCTGCTCGCGGCGGGCTGTGCCGCGGCGGCGGAGACGGAGAAGGCGTACGCGCAGGCGGACGTGGCCTTCAACCAGGAGATGATCACGCATCATCAGCAGACGATCCAGCTCGCCGAGGCGGCGGCCGGGCGGGCGGGCAGCTCGTACGTGCGCGACCTCGCCGGGAAGCTCATCCCGGAGGAACGGGCGGACATCGCGATGATGGAGTCGTGGCTGCGGTCCTGGAACGAGAAGATCCCGGTGAAACCGGTGACCGCCATGGGAGCGGACCTGCCCGAGGGGGACGGGTTCGACCGGGCGTGGCTGAAGGCGTTGTCGGAGCATCTGCACCACGGCGTGATGATGGCCGAGACCGTGCGGAAGGCCGGCAAGCACGGGCCCACACTGGAGCTGGCCGAGAAGATCATCCAGGTGCAGAACGCGGAGCTGAAGGAGATCGGCGAGCGACTGGCCTGACCGGCGGCCGGCCGGCCCGCGCGGTGCCGCCCGGTGACGCGAGCGCGCCCCCGGGCGGGTCACCGTTCTCGGGTCAGGTGGCTGGGCGGCGCAGCTCCAGGCGTACCCTGGCCAGCCAGGCTCCCCAGCCGTCCTGCGGCCGGCTGTCCGCGATGCGCAGGTAGAACGAGCGTCCCTCGCCGAGGTCGACGGAACGCTGTTCCCGGTTGGACAGGTCGCGCACGTTCGCGCTCTCCTGCAGCACCGTCCGCCAGTTCTGGTTGTCCGGGGAGACCTGGACCAGGAACTGGTTGCCGATGTCCAGCGTCAGCGAGCCCCAGGTCGCCCCGGCCGGCAGCGCGAACCGGTAGACGGCCTGGCTGTCGCCGTCGGTGAAGCGGGCCCGGCCGTCGTGCACCTCGCCGTCGAGCTGGGAGCCGTCCTCGTCGAGGAGCCACGGCTCCTCGGCCGGGGTGCCGGGTGTGAACTCCACGACGTCGCCCACCACCGTGACCGCGACCTGCTCGCTCGTCGTGCCCAGGCCGGAGGTCGCCGACAGCCGTACCGGATGGCTGCCGGGAGCCGCCGCGGCCGGCACCGTCACCTGGAACGGCACCACCTGCGACGCGCCCGCGGCGAGCGGCCCGAAGGCAGCGGAGCCCGGCTGGACGGTCCAGCCCTGCGGCCCGGTCGCGGCCAGCTCACCGCCGGCGGGACGGCCGGCGTGGTTGGTCACGGTCACCGGCAGCGTCACGGTCTCCCCGGGTGCGGCGAAGCCCCCGGCTGCGTCGATGACCAGCGGCGACGTCTCCGGCGCCGCCGGGGCGAGCAGCTCGATCTCGGCGAGCGACGGCTGGCCGGTGGCGGTGAACCTGATCCGGTAGTGCTCGTACGTTCCCGGCCTGGCGATCTTGAACGGCCGGGTCTGCAGCCGCCACGCGAAGCTCTCGCCGGCCCGCTCGTCGAGCACCTGCCACGCCTGCCCGTCCACGGACCCCTCCAGCACCCAGCCGGCCGGGTCCTGCCCTTCCTGCGCCCCCGAGGTCAGCGTGTAGAAGCTCACCTGCCGCTTCCCGGCCAGGTCGTAGCGGACCCACTCGGGCAGCGCCGCCCGGGTGGCCGAGCTGTCGTCGAACAGCGCGCTCACGTCGGCGCCGCCGGCGCCGGACGCCGTGCCGCGGCCCGGCCCCGTGACGTCGCGCAGCGGCGCGGGGACGCGGTCGTCGCGGGTGATCGAGGGCGGCGCGGCGTCCTTGCCGGTGCCCCATCGCGACGGCCTCGGCCCCATCTCGAACACCAGCTCGCCGCCCTTGGCGATCAGGTCGTGCGGCAGGTACGTCCTGTCGTACCGCTTGCCGTTGACCTTCAGCCCCTGCACGTAGACGTTGCGCTCGCTGTTGCCCGGTGCCCTGATGACCAGCTTCCTGCCGTTCTCCAGCCGCACCGTCGCCTTCTCGAACAGCGGCGAGCCGATCGCGTAGTACGGGCTGCCCATCTGCAGCGGGTAGAAGCCCAGCGCGCTGAACACCTGCCACGCCGACATCTCGCCGTTGTCCTCGTCGCCCGGGTAGCCCTGGCCGATCTCGCTGCCCAGGTACAGCCGCGACAGGGCCTCGCGCACCCTGGCCTGCGTCTTCCACGGCTGACCGGCGTAGTCGTACATGTAGGCGATGTGGTGCGAGGGCTGGTTGCTGTGCCCGTACTGGCCCATGCGCACGTCCCTGGCCTCGCGCATCTCGTGGATGACGCCGCCGTACGAGCCGGGGAACAGCGCCGTCTCCGGCGTGGCGAAGAACGTGTCCAGCTTGTCCGCCAGCTCGGCGGCGCCGCCGTACAGGTTGGCCAGGCCGCGGCCGTCCTGGGGGACGTGGAAGGCCATGTTCCAGCCGTTCGTCTCGGTGTAGTCGAAGCCCCACGTACGCGGGTCGTACGCGCCCGGCTTGCGGCGGAACGACCCGTCGGCGTTCCTGCCCTGGAAGAAGCCCGTCGCAGGGTCGAACAGGTGCACGTAGTTCAGCGCCCGGTTACGGAAGTATTCGTACTCCTCCAGGTAGCGGGCCCGTTTCGCGCCCGTGGAGCGCCCGGCCAGGGCCTTGGCCATGTTCGCGATGCCGAAGTCGTTGATGTAGCCGTCCATCGCCCACGACATCGCCTCGCCCGTGGACTGGATGGTCGTGTACCCGAGGAACGCGGACGTGGCCAGGCCCTTGCGGCCCACGTTCCGGCTGGGCGGCACGACCGTGGCGTTCTTGACCGCGGCGGCGTACGCGGCCTCGGCGTCGAACCCCGGCACCCCCTTCAGGTACGCGTCGGCGAAGGCCACGTCGGAGCTGGTGCCGACCATCAGATCGGCGTACCCCGGCGACGACCAGCGCGCGATCCAGCCGCCGTCCAGGTACTGCTGGACGAACCCGGCCGCCATCTCGCCGGCCGCCTCCGGCGTGAGCAGCGCGTACGCGGGCCACGTCGTCCGGTAGGTGTCCCAGAAGCCGTTGTTGACGTACACCTTCCCGTCCACCACCCGCGCGCCCGTCTCGGTCGGCGTGCTGGGCGGGGTGGCGGTCGCGGACTGCACGGCGTGCCGGTACACCGGCTGCGTGGCGGTGCCGGTGTTCTCGAAGCCCGAGTTCGGATACAGGAACAGCCGGTACAGGTTCGAGTAGAGCGTGACGAGCTGGTCCCGGCTCGCGCCCTCCACCTCGATGACGCCCAGCTTGGCGTCCCACGCCCGGCGTGCCCGCTCGCTGACCGCCTCCAGCGTGTCGGAGGCGGCGATCTCCAGCTCCAGGTTCCTGCGCGCCTGCTCCGCGCTGATCAGCGAGGACGCGATGCGCATGGTCACCGTACGCGCCGGGCCGGCGTCGAAGGCGAGGTAGCCGAGCACGTTGTCGCGGCCCTGCCCGGTGAGCCTGCCGCCGCCGGTGACCGGGCGGTCGAAGACGGCGTGGAAGAACATGCGCGTGGCGCCGGTGGACAGGTCGCTGCGCACGTCGGAGTAGCCGGTCACCACCCCGGCGGCGGTGTCGAGCGTGAGGCCGCCGCTGTTGTTCACGTTGTCGAAGACCAGCTTCGCCGCGGATCCCGGGAACGTGAAGCGCGCCAGCGCCGCGTGGTCGGACGGGGCGATCTCGGCCTTGATCCCGTTGTCGAACGTGACCGCGTACAGGTGCGGCCGCGCGACCTCACGCTCGTGCCGGAACGGCAGCGCCCGGGCCGTGCGCGACGGGTCCGGCGTGCCCTCGGCCGCCGACGGCATGAACTGGAACGTCTGCCGGTCGCCCATCCACGGGCTCGGCTCGTGGCTGGCGGTGAACGCCTGGATCGCCGGCAGGTTGGCGGCGTTGTTGGCCCGGTGGTACTCGTACAGCCAGCTCGTCGAGCCGGCGTTCGTCATCGGCGTCCAGAAGTTGAACCCGTGAGGGACCGCGGTGGCCGGGAAGTTGTTGCCCCGGGAGAAGCCGCCGGTGGAGTGCGTCCCCCGGGTGGTGACCGCGTGGTCGGCGAGGCTCCGGTGCGCCGCGTGCCCCTCGTACGGCTGCCGCCTGCGCTCCGAGACGATCCTGATGTCGTCCACCCAGCCCCGGAACCCGGCCAGGCCCGCCGGGCTGTCGTAGGCCACCAGGATGCGGGTGATCCGCTTGCCCCTGGCCACCTGGCCGATCTCGGCGCGCTTGAAGTTCCACTGGCCGGCGTAGAGGGTCTTGGACTCGCCCTGCTCGCGCGGGGCCAGCCGCACGCCGTGCTGGTCCACGGCCTTGAGGCCGCTGAGGTAGGTGCCGTCGTCGAAGGCCAGGTCCACCGAGACGTACGTGCTGGGGTAGCGCCGGTCGGCCGCCGTGAACTCGGGGAAGACCAGGTACGACAGCTCCGTGCCGCGCGTCACCGGGAGGTCCACCTCGAACACCTTGTTCAGGGAACGGCCGCCGGATCCGGAGGTGGTGCTGCCCGCGTACTGCAGGGCCCGCAGGCCCGTGAAGCCGGCGCGCGGCTTGGAGACGAACCCGCCCGTCGGGCCCGTGCCCACCTGGCTGCGCATGTCGCTGGGCGGCCGGGGGCCGCTGGTGCCGTCCGACAGCTCCCACTCGGCGAGCTGCAGGGTCGAGCCCTCGCCGATGCGGGTGACGTTCAGCCGGTAGTGGGCGTAGGCGGTGGTGTTGCCGAAGCGGTACTCCTTGCGCTGGTGGCGGGCGGTGAACGTCTCGCCGGCGCGGGTGTCGAGGGTGGTCCAGGTCCGCCCGTCCTGCGAGCCCTGCAGCTCCCAGTCGCGCGGGTCGCGCTCGGGGGCGTCGTCGGCGGAGGTCAGCGCGTAGTGCACGACGGCGACGGGCTCGGACAGGTCGTACTGGGCCCAGGCGGTGCCGGTGAACACCAGCCACTTGGTGTTGGCGTCGGTGTCGGCCAGGTTCTCCTTCACCTCGCCCGCGGCCGCGTACTCGCCGCTGGCCCGGACCTGGGCGATCTTGTCGGTGATGCTGCCCTCGATGCCGCCGGGCAGGGTGCCTGTGACGTTCTCGGCCTTCTCGGCCGTGTTGAGCCAGGTCGGCTGCGGGTCGCCGTCCTCGAAGGAGGTGGCGAAGGCGGCACCCTCCGCTCTGGCCAGGTCCTGGCCGTCACGCGCGGCCCTGCGCGCCTCGCCGGCGGGCGGGGCCGGCTCGGCCACGGACGGGTCGGGCGGCGGGCTGTAGGACGGGCCGGGGGAGGGGGTGCCCGAAGGGCCTGGGTTGGGAATGGGGTCCGGGCCTTTCTGTGCGGTGAGCGCGGCGGTGGCGGGAGCGGCGAGGGCGAGGGCGAGGAGAGGGGATAAGAGTGCTGTCAGGACGGATCGCTTCATCGGGGACCTTTCCGCAGGTCAGCAGGCCAGTACCAACAAATCTGACAACGTTGTCAACCCCGATCTGGTATGAAAGTTTCACCCAGGGGGCGCGCTGTCAAGACAGCGCTGTCATCGGTGTTGCGGTACTGGCCCTGGCCGGTGCGGCCAGGGCCCCGGTTCGAACAGGGTGCGGCTACGGCCGGACGAGGATGACGTTCCCCAGCGACCGCTGGCCTGCCGCGTCCGACGGCCGGTTCACGATCCCGCCGCCCGACGTGACCATGACGCTCGAACCGCCGCCGTCGAGGTTCATCGCCTCGCGGGCCCCGAGCAGCTTCATCAGCTCGGCCGTCTGCGCCACGCCCAGCCCCTCGCTGTACCCGTCCTGCCGCCCGTCCACGACCACCAGCATGAGCCGGCCCCGGGAGTCCGTCCCGATCATCGACCGGGGGTTGGCCCGGACGGTCCAGTTGTAGGTGAACGTCTGGTCGGTGCCCTCCCGGATCACGCCGTCGGCCGCCGCGTTCACCGACACCCGCCCGTCCCGCACCAGGGACGGCCCGACCTGGAGGATCGTGGTGTCAGGGGTCAGCGCGACCCGCCGCCCCCTGCCGTCCTCGATCCGCTCGCTCACCCTGAGCCGCTCGCCCGCCTTCGCGTGCTCCAGCAGCCAGGCCGCGCTGTCGCCGATGGCCTGGACGACGGACCCGCCGGCGGGCACGGCGGTCCCGCGCGAGGCGTTCACCGCGGTGACGGTGCCGCGGGCGTCCAGCACGGCCTCGGCCCCCGCGCCGGCGGGCGGCGTGCCCCACTCCGGGGTGAACAGCACGAGCTCGCTCGCGTCCGTGCACTTCAGGTCGTGCTGCGGCTTCTCGGTGGGCAGGTCGCCGCCCACCCCGCCGCAGTTCCAGATCTCGCCGGGCACCCGGTTCACGCCGTCGATCTCGACGCTGTCCCGGCCGGCCCGCAGGGTGACCCGGGCCGTGTACGTGTCCACGTCCACGGCGCGCCCGCCCCTGGTGATCTTGATGCCGGCGCGGCCCTGGGTGGCGGAGCCGATCAGCTTGCCGTCCTTGACGTACATGCCGCCCGGGGCGCTGTTGTAGAACCACTGCGCGTTGATCCCCGCCACCGCGCCCGCCGCGGCGGCCAGGTCGGTCAGCTTCTCCGTGCCGTTCAGGGCGGCGCCGAAGTCGGTGCCGACCGTGCCGCGGAACTGCCGGAAGTCCACCCGGAGCAGGTGCACCTTCTGCGGCGCGCCCGGGTCCGTGCCGTCCTGCGCGGTGTAGCGGGTGCCGCCCGCGAAGCCGGCCGCCCTGATCGCGGACAGCGCGGTGGCGGCCTCGGCGCTCGTGGCGTACCGGCCGACCCGGACGATCCAGCCCAGCGTGCCGGCGGGGCGGTCGGCGAACGCGGCCGTGGTGACCTCCTCCACCCGCGGCTCGAACCCCTTCTCCCGCACCGCCGCCGCCACCCGGTCGGCGATCTCCCTCGCGCCCAGGGCGGTGCCGGCCGTGTTGAGCGGGCCGTCGATCGTGGCCGGCAGGTACACGTGCACGGTCCAGTAGTCGCCGGCGTCCTTGGCACCGAGCGACATCGAGGTCAGGGTCACGCCGGGCGCCACCGTGGTGGTCACCGCCGGCGCGCTCAGCGGCAGCTTCCCGCCGAAGAAGGAGCCGGACGGCGAGGCTGCCACTGGGGCTGCCACTGGGGCCGCCGCTGGGGCCGCTGCTGGGGTGGCCGCTGGGGTGGCCGCCGGTGTCGCTGCTGTGGCCGGCGCCGCGCTCACGGCCAGCAGGGTCACGGCCGCCGCGACGGCGGAGAGGGTGTTGCGGTGCATGTACGTCCTCGGTCCAGGTGCGATCTGTCTGCCAGGGCAGTCAAGGGCCCGCCGATGAACGGCGGGCGCTGCCCGCGAAGCACCCAGGTGAACAGCGTCGGAGATCACCCGCCGCCGTGCCCCGGCGACGCCGCGGGCTGGGGCGCCTCCCGTGGCTCGGCCCGGTCGCGGCGGATGAGGTACTCGGCGATCGCCAACGAGGCCGCGCCGAGCAGCACCTCGCTGACGGTGGAGACCAGCCGGCTGGCCAGGGCCACCACCGCCGCGGCCGGGGTGGGCAGCACCACGCTCAGCGTGGCTGTGAGCACCGCCTCGCGGACGCCGATCCCGTCCGGGATGAACACGGCCGCGATGCCGATCGAGGTGGCGAGCGTGAACGCGCCCACGCACAGCAGCAGGGAGCGGGACGGGGGCGCGCCCATCGCGATGGCCAGCGGCCACAGATGCAGGCCCGTGACCACCCACGACAGGCTCTGCCAGGTGACCGCGAGCCGCACACCCCGGACGGAGGCCGCCTTGGCGGCCGCGGGGCGGCGCAGCAGCCGCAGCAGCAGCGCCGAGCCCTGGTTGACGAGCTGCGGGCGCACCAGGACGAGCACGATCAGCACCGCGGCTCCGGCCAGCCAGGCCGCCCGCGCGCCCAGCAGCTGCACACCCGCGAGCAGCCCCACCGTGAACCCGCTCAGCAGCACCAGGCTCATGACGAGCGCCGCCGTGGTCATCAGCCTGCCGAACGTGATGCCGTTGACCGCGGCGACCCTGGCGGTGGCGAGCATGCCGGGAACCCGTCCCGGCAGGTACTTGGACAGGAAGCCGACGAAGAAGATCCGCACCACGCGCGGCCCGCTGACCGGCGGGCCGAGCTCCAGCAGCACGACGCGCCAGGCGAGGAACCCGAGCGACAGCCCCGCCGTGCTCGCCAGCAGCGAGCCGCCGAGCAGGAGGGCGATCTGGCCGGCGTCGCGCCGGGTGAACAGGACGCCGACCACGCTCCAGTCCAGCCGGGACATCGTCCAGGCGATCGCGGCCACGACGGCGAGGGCGAACCCGGCGACCAGCGCCCGCGCCACCGGCCGCGGCAGCCGAGGCAGGCGCAGCCAGGGCCGGCGAGGCGACTCCTCCGGTGCCACTCCCGTGCCCTCGTCCGGTATCACTCGCGGGCCCCGGCCGACGGCACCGGGGACGGGCCCGTCCTGATCGGCTCGCCCCGACGGCGGCCCAGCTCGTAGGCGACCCGCAGCAGCCCCACGCAGGCGCCGAGGAAGAACGCCGTGTGGAAGCAGAGCTGCATCCAGGCGACCCAGACGGCGAAGCGGACGCCCCGGTGGCGGCGGGCGAACCCGATGAACACCCGGTTCCTGTACAGGAACACCGAGAGCGCCGCCGCCGGCACGCCCAGCAGCCAGGGGCTGAGCAGCGCGAGCGGCAGGGTGAGGAACGTGGCCGTCGCCGAGGCCGACGAGAGCCGGGGCCCCTTGCGGCGCTTGTGCCGGCCCGTCCCGATCATGTCGAGCTGGAAGCCGGCCTTGCCCTCACCGCGCAGCCGCCGCGCCCGCACCATGATCACCGGCAGGGTGGTGGACCGCACGAAGCGCTCCGCCAGGCACCCCCAGAACCGGTCCTCGTCGTCGGCCCTGGTGACCACGGAGGTGGCCACGACCCGCCGGTAGCGGGCCGGGACGCGGGTGCCGAACTCGAAGTCCTCGCCGTCGCGCAGCCGCTCGTCCAGCCCGCCCGCCTCGGCGAAGACGTGGCGCGGGATCAGCGTGCAGGACAGGAACGTCGCCGTCGTCCGGCTGCGCTCGTAGTGCTCGCACAGGACGCGGTAGCGCTCGACGGGCCCGTCGTCGTAGAGCGGTTCGAGGTCGTAGATCCCCTGGACGAGGCCGCAGTCCGGCGTCTCCCGGTACGCCTTGACCGCGTTGCGGATCGCGTCGGGCGCCAGGGCCGTGTCGGAGTCGACGAAGAACAGCAGCGGAGCCGAGCTGTTCGCCACCCCGAGATTGCGCGCCCCCGCCGGCCCCTGGTTGCGCGGGGACTGGACGACCGTGCACGGGAAGCCCCGGGCGAGGTCGAGGGAGCCGTCGGTGCTGACGTCGTCGACGACGACGACCTCGGCCGGGCGGTAGGTCTGCGCGTACACCGACTCCAGGCAGGCCCGCAGGGTCTTGCGCTTGTTGTAGTTCGGCACGATGACCGCGACGTCATCGCGCCAGGCCACCTCGTCAGGCAGCATGTCCGTTTCCCTTCATCCGTGGGGCCGGTCAGGACACCGACACGACCATGCGCTGGGCCCGGTGGTCGGACAGCCCCTCGGCGCCGGGCAGCTCGTAGGAGTGCACGGTCACGTCGGGGCTGGTGTAGAGCCAGTCGATCCGCCACAGCTCGGCGGTCCCGGCCAGGTAGGTGGCCGGGTAGAGGGACGAGAGCGCGGGCGTCCTGTCGATCAGCCGCTCGGGGAGCAGGCGGCGGATGCCCATCGCGGGGGAGGTGTTCAGGTCGCCGGCGAGCACGACGGGGTGGGGGTTGGCCGCGACGTCGGCGGCGATGGCCCGGAAGCTCGCCTCCCGCCGCAGCGTCTTGTCGTGGGCGACGTCACGGGTCCCGGCGTCGTACAGCCGCCATTCGATCGGCGGCTGGAGGATCTGGCTGTCGTAGAAGCTGACGACCTCGCCGTTGACGTCGAGGTCGGTACGCAGCGTCTCCACCGTGTAGCCCTCCGGCCAGCCGCGCAGCGTCCCTGGGATCTCCCGCTGATCCTCGGGCAGCCAGGGGCGCAGGTCCAGGCCGCGCTGCCCGGCGATGGGGAACCGGGACAGGGTGATCTGCTCGCCGGAGGCGGCGAGGTGGTAGCCGGGGAACTCGCGGCGCAGCTCGGCCAGCTTGTCGATGCGCAGTGCCTGGTCGGCGGTCCAGCGCCCGCCCCTCGCGCCGGTGGACTTGTACAGGTACTCCGTCAGCAGGTAGACGTCGGCGTCCAGCTGGTGAAGGTAGGCGTAGAAGCCGGGCGAGTACCGGTCGCCGCCGGAGGTGCGCAGGTCCTGGTCCCAGAACTCGGTGTTCCAGGCGGCCACGGTGATGGCCTCAGGACCCGCGAGCGGGGGCGCGTACCAGAGGGTGGCGTAGTTGACGCCGCTGCGGCCGGCGCCCAGCACCGCGGTGAGCACCAGCAGCGGGATGATCCGCCACCGGACCGGCCTGGCCAGCGGCGCCACGGCCAGCAGCAGCACGGGGACCAGCAGGAACAGCAACGGCGGGATCAGCTCGATCGGCGCCCACAGCGAGGTGCGCCCGCTGGCCGCCAGGTGGCAGAGCACGAACAGCAGCCACGCCACCGAGCCGGTGACGACCAGCCTGGTGCCCCAGCACCAGCGCCGGCGCGGGCGGACGACGTGCCTGACTCGCTCGGTGAAGGATCTTTCCGGCCGGGGCGTACGCGCGGCAAGCCGCTGCTCGATCACGGTGCCGAACGTACCGAGCGGTCCTTGTCCCGTTCTTGTCGCGGGACGCGCCCGACAAGAAGGGGACAAGGCGCCGTGCCTAGCGTGAACCGGACATGAGGTCTGACCCGGCCAATGGAGCGCACATCATGAGTCCGGAGCACCCGCTAGTCTCGGTCATCATCCCCAGCTACAACCGGTCCGACGTGTTACGGCTCTGCCTGGACGCGGTGAGAGCGCAGACCCACCCGCACGTCGAGGTCATCGTGGTGGACGACTGCGGCACCGAGGACGCGGCGCGGGTGGCCGCGTCCATGGGCGCCAAGGTCGTACGGACCACGGTCAACGGCGGCCCGACCCCCGCCCGCAACCTCGGCGCCGAGCACGCCACCGGGGAGATCCTGTTCTTCCTCGACGCCGACATCGCTCTCGACCCCGACGCGGTGGCGAACGCGGTGCGGATCCTGCGGGACCACCCGGAGATCGGCGCCCTGGGCGGCGTCCTGCTGCCCGAGTCGCTGGTCTCGCAGAGCCTGGCCGCCCAGTACCGCGCCCTGCAGATGCACCGCTGGTGGATGCCCGCCCACCGGCCGACGCTCGAACTGCACGCGTCCGTGCTGGCGGTCCCCGCCAAGGTGTTCGCCGAGGTCGGCCCCTTCGACCCGCGGCTGCGCGAGACCGTCTCCTCCGACTACCGCGTCCGCGTGACGCGCTCGTACGAGGTGAAGCTGAGCGACGCGATCCGCGGTCGCAAGGACCACGACCCCACCGTGCGGACGATCCTGCGCAAGGTGTTCCGCCGCGCCCGCCTCAGCGCGCTCGACTGGCGCGAGGGGGAGACGCCGGGGGACTCCGTGCCGCGCGCGATCGGCGGCGTCCTGCTGCTGGCCGCCGTCCCGGCGCTCGCCCTGCCCCGCGTCCTGCCCGAACGGGCCCGCCGCGCCGGCACGCTCGTCCCGCCCGCGCTGGTGGCCGCCGCCATGGCCCTGGACGCGGGCACCCACCGCTTCGCCTACCAGCACCGGGGCGCCGCGTTCGGCCTGTACTTCTCCGGCGTGCACCTGGCCGTCACCTTCACCGGCGCCCTCGGCGGCGCGGTGGGCGTGACGCAGCGGTTCGCGCTCTCCCGCCTGGAGAAGCTCGCCCGGCTCGCGGCCGAGGACTGAGCGGCCATGCAGATCATCGGCACCGGCTTCGGCCGGACGGGAACGCTCTCGCTCAAGACGGCGCTGGAACGGCTCGGCTTCGGGCCGTGCCACCACATGGTGGACGTGTTCGCCCACCCGAGCCAGATCAGGCCCTGGCTGGCCGCGGCCACCGCCCGCGAGGTGGACTGGGACCGGCTGCTGGTCGGCTACGAGTCCTGCGTGGACGGCCCGACCTCCGCCTACTGGCGGCAGCTCGCCGACCACTACCCGAAGGCCAAGGTCATCCTCACCACGCGCGACCCGGAGCGCTGGCTGGCCAGCATGCAGCGCACCCTGTTCGCCCAGCGGCGGCGCATCGAGTCCCTGCCCGGCAGGGCCGCCGTCCTGCTGTCGACGCTGCTCGGCACCGACCTCGCCGCGTTCGTCAGGATGGTCGACACGACCCTCGACGCACGGACCTTCGCCACGGCGGCCGACCGGGAGCCCGAACGGGCCGTCAAGCTGTTCCAGGAGCACACGGACAGGGTGGTCGCCGCCATCCCCGCCGGGCGGCTGCTCGTCTTCGACCCCGCCGACGGCTGGGGCCCGCTGTGCGAGTTCCTCGAGGTCCCGGTCCCCGGCGAGCCGTACCCCCGGGTCAACAACTCCTCGGACTTCACCAGGAGCGGCCTCGGCCGGCCCCTGCCGCTGCTGCTCCGCCGGACCAGGCGAAGGGATTCCCGATGAGGCCGCTGGTCTCGGTGATCGTGCCGAACTACAACTACGCCCGCACCCTGGAGCTGTGCCTGAGCGCGCTGGAGCGGCAGACGTACCCGCGCATCGAGGTGATCGTCGTCGACGACCGCAGCACCGACGACTCCGTGGCCGTCGCCCACCGGCACGGCGTGCGGGTCGTGGTCACCGACACCAACATCGGCGCCCCGGCGGCCCGCAACCTCGGCGCCGGGCACGCCCGCGGCGAGGTGCTGTTCTTCCTCGACTCCGACCTGGCGCTGGCCGAGGACGTGGTCGAGCACGCGGTGGACCTGCTCACCGCCGACCCCACCCTGGGGGTGGTGTGCGGCACCTACGACCCCGAGCCGCTGATCCCCGACAGCCTCGTGGAGCGCTACCGCAGCCTCCAGCTGCACTACTGGATCTCCGGCGACGAGGGCGAGATCAGCACGATCTACTCCGCGCTGTTCGCCATGCGGGCGGAGGTCTTCCGCGAGGTGGGCCCGCTGAACCCCGCCCTGCGCCACAGCGAGAACGCCGAGTACGGCCACCGCGTCACCCAGCGGTACCGCATCGTGCTCGACAACCGGATCAGGGGCAGGCACGACCACGACGACCGGCTCAAGGTGGTGCTGTCGAAGTTCTTCCACCGCGCCCGCCTGCACATCCCGCTGTACCTGCGCCGCCCGGACTTCAACGGCGGCCCGGCCAACAGCAGCCGCGGCTGGGGCTCGCTCGCCGCCCTGTTCGCCGTGCTCGCCGCGCCGCTGCCGGTCCTGCTCGGCCCCGCCTGGCTGGCGGCGCCGATCGGGTTGCTGGCCGGCTCCATCGCGGCGGACCTGGGCATGTACCGCTTCGTCCTGCGGTACGCCGGCGCGCCCTTCACCCTGTACTTCACCGCGGTGCACTTCCTGGTGAACGTCACCGTCGCGGTGGCGGTGTTCGCCGGGGCCGCCCAGTGCGTGGTGTCCAGCAGGTTCAGGCGCACCTACGACCTTCCCGCGGAGGTGTGAGCGATGACCACCGGGCCAGGGCCTCTCGTGTCGGTGATCGTGCCCAACTACAACTACGCCGCCTCGCTGGAGCTGTGCCTGCGCGCCCTGCAGGCGCAGACGTACCGGCCGATGGAGCTGATCGTCGTGGACGACGGCAGCACCGACGACTCGGCCGGGGTCGCGCGGCGGCTCGGCGTGCGGGTGATCCGCACCGAGCAGAACCAGGGCCCGGCCGCCGCGCGGAACCTCGGCGCCGCCCACGCGGCCGGTGAGATCCTCATGTTCGTGGACTCCGACGTGGCCGCCTACCCCGACGCCGCCGAGGTGGCGGTCGGCCTGCTCGCCGCCGACCCGGGGCTCGGCGTGGTGTCCAGCATCCACGACCCCGAGCCGCTGATCCGCGACAGCCTCGTCGAGGAGTACCGGGCGCTGCAGTACCACTACTGGACGGTCAGCTCCGAGGGGCCCGTCTCGTTCCTGTTCTCGGCGCTGATGGCGATGCCGCGCCGCGTGTTCGACGAGATCGGGCCGTTCAACCCGCGCCTGCGCGAGACCGAGGAGGTCGACTACGGCCACCGGCTCACCCAGCGCTACGAGATGCTGCTCACCACCGCCGTGCGCTCGCGGCACGATCACGACGACCGGCTGGTCAAGCTGCTGCGCAAGCTGTACCGGCGGGGGCGCGCCAGGGTGCCGCTGTACGCGAGGCGGCGGCGCTTCGCCCGCGGGTTCGAGACCTCCAGCCGGGCCGGCGGCAGCCTCGCCGCGCTGGCGGCGGTGGCCGCGGTGCCCCTGGTGATCCCGTTCGGCCCGGCCGGCGCCGGGGTCGCGGGCCTGGCCCTGGCCGTGTCGCTGCTCGCCGACCTCGGCATGTACCGCTTCGTGCTGCGCAGGCGCGGGCCGCTGTTCCTGCTGTACTTCGGCGCCGTGCACTTCCTGGTGAACGTGACCATCGCCGCCGGGGTGGCGGCCGGGGTGGTGCGGTGGTTGTGCTCGGCGAGGTTCCGCCGGCTCTACGATCCCGAGGTGACCATAGGGATCTCAGGGCAGGCGGCCACGTGACGGCTCCGCTGCGGGCGCTGCTCGGCCCGGTCCGCCGGGCGCGCAGAGCCGACGGCACCCGGGCGGGCATGCCGGGGCGTGGCGATGTGTCGCGCGCGTCTCCGGTGCGACGCAGGGTCCCGCTGGTGTTGTGCGCGGCGATCGCCTGGCTGGCGTTCGTGGTGCTGCACCGGGCCCTGTCCGGGCGGGTGTGGTGGTGGCAGGGCCCCGAGCTCGTCCCGCCGCTGGCGTTCGCGGCGGTCCCCGTCGTGCTGCTCGCCGCGGCCCTGGCGGTGGCGCGCCGGGCACGCCGGGTGGCCGCCGTCGTGACGCTGGCGTCCGCGGCGCTGGGCGGGGGACTGAGCGGGCTCGATCTCGCCGCCCCGTGGCACCACGCCGCTCCGGCGCCGCCGGGCGCGATCAAGGTGTTCTCGTGGAACACCTGGTACTGGGACCAGCCGGTGAGCGCCATGATGCCCCCGCCCACCGGCACGCCCGCGCGGGACGCCGACGCCTTCTACCGCCACCTCCGGGCCCAGGACGCCGACGTGCTGCTGCTGCAGGAGTACGTCTACTTCGGCCCGGACTCCCGGCCGATCAAGGTCGACGACCTGGACCGGCTGCGCAGGGAGTTCCCCGGGTACCACATCGCCGCCGCGAGCGAGATGGTGACGCTGTCACGCTTCCCCATCCTCCTGGAGCGCGGCATCGAGGGCGCGCCGGCCCCGGCGGGCTCCGGCTGGCCGGACTTCCACGCGGTGAAGACGCTGCGCACGGACCTGCGCGTCGGAAGCGGGACCGTCTCGTTCTACAACTCCCACATCAACTCGCCCGTCGCCCAGGGCGGCCTCAGCCGCGACCAGCACGAGGCACGCGACGCCAACCTGCGCGCGCTCGCCGCCGACATCAGGGCGAACCCGCTGCCCGCCTTTCTGGCCGGCGACTTCAACGCCTCGCCCGCCATGGGCATCCTGCGCCTGGTGCCGCAGCGGATGGTCGACGCCTCCCCGGCCCTGCGCTCGCTCTACCCCGCCACCTGGGACGAACGGCGGCCCCTGCTGTCGCTGTGGCGGATCGACTGGGCGTACACCACGCCGGAGCTCGCCGTGCACGAGTACCGGCTGGTCCGCTCGAACGGCCTGTCCGACCACAGCGGGCAGCGGCTGGTCGTCTCGCTCAGCCGGTGACCTGGGCGAGCAGCCGGGCGGGGCGGGGCGCCGGGTCCGTGCCGCCCGCCCGCAGGATCCGCAGGTGCAGCGCGCGCAGCTCGGGGCCCGGCTCGACGCCCAGATGGTCGGCGAGGTAGCCGCGCAGGCGGGCGTACAGGGCCACCGCCTCCGCGCCGCGCCCCAGCGCGCACAGGCCGCGCATCAGCATGCTCGCCAGCGGCTCCGCGAGCGGGTGCCGCGGCACCAGCGGGGTCAGCTCGGTGACCACCAGGTCGGGGTGGCCCAGGCGCAGGTGCGCCTGGGCCCAGGTGACCAGGGCGCCGACGTACTGCTGCTCGATGGCGTACCGCATGCGGGCGGCCCACTCGCCGGGGATGCCGGTGAGCGGCGTGCCGCGCCACAGCTCCATCGCCTCGCCCAGCAGCCGGGCCCTGGCGACGTCGTCGCGGGCGCGGAGCTGCGCCTGCTTGGCGAGCCGCCGGAACCGGAAGGCGTCCACCCGGTCGGGGTCCACCTCCAGCGTGTAGCCGCCGTCGCGGCGTTCGATGGCCAGGCCCGTCACGGTCAGCGCCTGCCGCAGGCGGGCGATGTGGGCGTACAGCGAGTCGGCCGCCCGGTCCGGAGGGTCGTCCCAGACCCGCTCGGTCAGCGTGCGCAGCGAGACGGGACGGCCGGCGTCGATCGCCAGGGCGGCCAGCACCGCGCGCCGCTGGGGTGGTCCCAGTGGCACACCACGATCAACGGAGGTCACCTCGACCGGTCCCAGTAAACGGACGTCCATCGCCTTCCTCTCACCATCGATCTCACGAGCGTTCTCACGGGCGGCATTCTCACAGGTGGACCAGCACGAGCGTCACGCCCAGGGCGGCGGCCCACAACACCGAGTTCGCGACCATGACGCGGTCGCCCAGCAGCACGCGCACCGGGTCGCCGCCCTGCTTGTGCACGAGCTGCAGCTGCAGGTAGCGGAAGAGGGCGAACAGCGCGAACGGGGTGGACAACATCATGGCCGTCTGGCCGTGCTCCGGGCCGAACGGCCCCTCGTCACGCAGGTACATCAGGCCCGAGACCAGGGCGAGCACCGAGGCGATCTGCAACAGCCAGTTGGTCAGCTCCATCGAGTAGCCGCGCAGCGCGGGCCGGTGCGCGGCCCCGCCCTCCAGCAGCTCCTGGCGGCGCTTGCCGATGAGCAGCAGCAGCGACATCGCGAACACGGTGATCAGCAGCCAGGCGGGCACCCGGTCCCCGGTCACCTCGTACCCCTGGAGGACGCGCAGCACGAAGCCGGCCGCGACCACCCCCACGTCGACCAGCGGGACGTGCTTGAGCCCGCGGCTGTAGGCGACGTTGAGCACCAGGTACACCAGCACCGGCCAGGAGGCCGCGGGCGACCGGGCGACGATGGCCGCGAGCACCGCCAGCAGGACGGCGCAGCAGGCGCCCGCGGTCAGCACCCCCACCCGGCCGGCCGCGATGGGGCGGGCGCACTTGACCGGATGGAGGCGGTCGCGGTGCCGGTCGGCGAGGTCGTTGCCGATGTAGACGGCGGCGGAGGCGACCATGAACGCCACCGTGGCCCAGAAGACCCCGGCCACCTCGGCGAGGCTGGGCGGGGCCGGGCCGATGAGCGCCACGGGCACGAGCAGGATCGCCTTGGCCGCGTGGGACGGGCGGATCAGGGCGGCCAGGTCGGCGACCGGGCGCCTGCGGGTCGCCACGGCCCGGTCGTGCGCCGCTTCCGGGCGCTGCGGGATCTCTGGAACGTCTGCCGATTCGACAAGGCGCATGCTTCACCCCGATAGCTCAGAAGAAGACCTTCGCCAGGGACAGCGCGCCCTGCCGCCACGCGTCACGGCTCGTCGCCCCGCCGCTCGAACCCGCGGGCGCGCCGGCCGCCCGCTGTTCCCGCCACCACGCGTACGTGCGCAGGATCGCGTCCCGGTTGGACAGCCGCGGGCGGAAGCCGAGCCGTTCACGGGCCTTGTCGATGCTGACGTAGGAGTCGGCGAGCAGCTTGCGCGCCAGCCGCCCGTACACGGGGGACAGCCTGCTGCGCTCCAGCAGCCGGAGCCCGGCCACAGCCGGACCGGCGGGCAGCGGGACGACCCGCTTGCCGTGGCCGGCCGCGTCGAGCACCGCCTGGAAGTCCTCGCGCAGCGTGCCGAACTCGGCGGCGGCCAGGTTGTAGGTGTCACAGGCGACGCCGGCCGGCGCGTCGAGCACGAGGGCCACCGCGTCCACCAGGTCCTCGATCGCGAACATCTGGATGCGCTTGTCCCCGCGGCCGAGCACCGGGAAGTTGCGGCCCTCCTCGGCCCACTCGAAGAGCATCGCGAACAGGCCCATCCGGCCGGGCCCGAGGAAGGTCTTGGGGCGAAGGACGGGCACGCACATGCCGCCGGCCCGGTACCTCTCCGCCAGCTCCTCCGCCTCGGCCTTCGCCCTGGTGTAAGGGTCGACCGGCGCGCGCGGATGGTCCTCGGGGGTGGGCACCAGCGACGGCAGCCCGTACACGGCGGTGGAGGAGATGTGCACCAGCCGCTCCACGCCGGCCCGCCGCCCGGCCTCCAGGACCGTGCCGGTGCCCGTGACGATCAGGTCGTGGATCTGCTCGGCCGGGTAGCTCGGCAGCGCGCCCGCGCAGTGCACCACCGCGTCCGCCCCGGCCATGGCCTCGGTCATCAGCGGCAGGTCGCGCACGTCGCCGGTCCGGTGACCCGCCGCCAGCAGCGGGTCGGGCTGGGGACGCACGTCCACCCCGAGCACGTCGTGGCCGTCGAGCACGAGCCGGCGGGCCAGGTGGCCGCCGAGCATCCCGGCGCTGCCGGTGACTACGACCCGGCGGGCCATCGCGACCCCACCTTCTCCCGCACGAACCCGGCGAGCAGCCGCGGCAGCCCCTTGGCCAGCGTCCTGTCGAGGCTGTCCAGGAAGTACTCGACGTCCTCCGGCTCGATGGCCAGGGTCGGCGCGACGACGAGGGGATTGTCGGCGTTCGGGCTGTAGTAGGAGACGATGCCGTGCTCGCGGTAGAGGTCGGCGATGACCGAGAGCGCGATCAGCTTGGTGCGGAACTGCGGGTCGCCGGAGAAGCCGGGCGCGAGCCTGGCGGCCAGGTCGAGCACCTTGGGCCCGCCGCTGAGGAACACGCCCCACAGCGCGCCCACCCCGCTCACCCGGCCGACCACGTCGGGGTGGCGCTTGTGGATGTTCTGCAGGCCGGGGCCCAGGATGCGCTCGATCTGGCGTGCTCTGGCGGGGTAGTCGTCCTCGACGACGATGTTGACGGCCTCGATGGCGGTGGCGGTCTCCTCGCCGAAGCCGTAGTAGGTGGTGCTGTGCAGGATGACGTCCGACAGCCGGTCGTACGCCTTGCGGAAGACCCGCTCGCGGGCGGTGTACCCGGCGATCGACGCCTTGCCGCCGCCGAGGGACTTGGAGTAGACGAGGATGTCGGGCAGCAGGTCGGGGTAGCGCATGAAGTAGAAGAGGCTGCCTGTCTTGCCCCAGCCCGTGTAGACCTCGTCGAAGATCAGCATGATGTCGTTGGCGTCGCAGAGCCGCCGCAGCTCGTACAGGTCGCTCTCCGCCCAGCAGCGCATGCTCGACGCGCTGAACGGCTCCGCCATGATCGCGTAGACGTCGCAGCCGCCGTCCGGAGTGCGGGCCGCCTCGACGGCCGCGCGGACGGCCTCGAGGTCGCCGTACGGGTGGACGACGATGCCGGGCAGGCCGGGGAAGCGGAAGGAGTTCTCCGACGACCCGGTCAGGCTGCCGGCGCCCAGGGTCTTGCCGTGGAAGCTGATGTCGGAGCGGAGGATGGTGTTGCGGCGCCCTCCGTGGTACTTGTACGCCATCTTGACGGCGCCCTCGTTCGCCTCGGCGCCGGAGTTCGGGAAGTAGGAGATGTTCAGGTCGCCCGGCAGCAGCTCGGCGATGTTGTGGCTGAGCGCGGCCACGTACGGCGAGAAGAACGCCTTGTGCACCTCCATGCGCCGGCGGTCGGCGAAGCGGCGCCGGGCCTCCAGGATGCGGGGGTGGTTGTGGCCGTGGTTCAGTACGCCCACCCCGCCCGTGACGTCAAGGACCTCCCGGCCGCCGCGGGTCCTGATCCGGGCGCCCTCGGCGCTCTCGACGAGTTCCCGGCCGAAGCCGAAGGAGGTCATGAGGTTGACCTGGCTGCGGCTGACGTACTTTCTGTACAAGTCCTGGACCTGTTTCACGGTGAAACTTTCACACTCGTCCACGCCGATGAGTTCAGACACGTCCGCCCTTCCCGGTTCGCGCGAATTCCGCTGGTGCCCGGCCTTCTTCTCGGCGGTGAGAAAAGGTGAGACCCGGCGTCAACAATGTCGAAACCGGCTATGCCCCGTGCCATACAAATGTGTGTAGGTCTGCGGCGGGCGCGGGAGCGTGCCGGAGAATAACCGGCCGGGAGCGGATCACCGGGTATTTCCCGGCCAGATCTCGCGGTGATAACGGATGATTTCCCGGGAGCAGGCCGGCGTCAGCCCCTGACCGTCATATAGGTGACCGGCTGGACGGACGGAGGAGGAAGCAGCGTGCGGCCCTCTGGCCGGGCCCGGCGGGCGGCCTGCGCCTGGTCCTCCTCGGTGTCCTCCTCCCTGGCCCGCTCGCGGGCGAACAGGCAGAGCAGGTCGTGCATGCGGTAGCGCTCGTGGCCGCACGACTCCAGCAACTGGGCTTCCACGAGGTGGTCCAGCAGGTCCGCGGTGCGCGGCTCTGGCCGGTCGGCCAGGGCGGCGGCGGCCGCGACGCTGATGGCGCCGCCGCCGAGCAGGCTCAGCAGCCGGAACAGCCGGGACGACTCGGCGTCCAGGCTCCGGTAGCTCATCATGAAGTACGCCCGTACGGCCTGGTCGTCGGCCTGCAGCTCGGACAGGCGGTGGTCCTCGACCGCCAGCCGGTCGGCCAGGGCGCGCAGCGACAGCCCCGGCCGGGCGATCAGCCGGGCGGCGGCGATCCTGATCGCCAGCGGCAGCCCGGCGCACAGCCGCACGATCGCCCGCGCCGCCCGCTGCTCGGCGGCCACACGCTCCTCCCCGATCAGGCGGCCGAGCAGCGTGGCGGTCTCGTCCTCGGCCATGACGCCGAGGCGAAAGTGCGACGCGGCGTCCAGGGAGGTGAGCATCCGGCGCGCCGTGACCAGCACGCGGCAGGTGGGGCTCGCGGGCAGCAGCGGGCGCACCTGCGCGGCGTCGCGGGCGTTGTCGAGCAGGAGCAGCAGGTGCCTGCCGTCGGTCAGCGAACGGAAGCGGGCCGCGGCCTCGTCCACGTCGAACCGCCCGCCGGATCCCGCGACCGTGCCGTCGCCGAGCGAGCGCAGCAGCCGGGCCAGCACGTCGGCCGGGTTCAGCGGCGCGACGCCGGGGGTGGAGCCGTGCAGGTCCACGTACAGCCGGCCGTCCGGGAAGTGGCCCGCGACCTGGTGGGCGACGTGCACGGCCAGCGCCGACTTGCCGACCCCCGCGGCGCCCGTGATCGCCGAGATGGCGGTCGTGCCGGAGCCGGTGATCAGCATCGTACGCAGGCGGGAGATCTCGGTGGTCCGGCCGGTGAAGGCGGCCGAGCCGATGGGCAGCTCGGCCGGGGTCCTGCGGGCCGCGACCACCGGCGGCGGCGTCAGCGCGGGGTCGTCGGCGAGGATGCGCTGGTGCATCCGGACCAGGTCGGGGCCGGGGTCGATGCCGATCTCCGCGGCCAGCGTCATCCGCGCGCTCTGATAGACGGTCAGCGCGTCGGCCCTGCGGCCGCACCGGTACAGGGCCAGCATGAGCTGGGCCCTGAGCCGCTCGTTCAGCGGATCCCTGCGGGTCAGTGCCTCCAGGTCGGCGAGCACCTCGCCGTGCAGGCCGAGCGCCAGCCTGGCCTCCAGCGAGGCGTCCACGACGGTCGCCCGCAGCCGCTCCAGCCGCGCCGCCTCGCAGCGCAGCGTCGCCGGTAAGGGCAGCTCCTCCAGGACGGACTCGCCGCGCCACAGGCACAGGGCCCGGGTCAGCCGTTCGAGCGCGACGTCGTGGCGCCCGGCGGACAGCGCCAGCTGCCCCTGCGCGGCGAGGTCCTCGAACAGCGTGACGTCGACCTCGCCCGGGGTGACGCGCAGCATGTACCCGTTGGAGCCCGCCTCGATGCGGGAGGGGGAGCCGAGCACCTTGCGCAGCGCTGAGATGTAGGTGTAGAGGTTCGACTCCGCGGTGGCCGGGGCGCGCTCGCCCCACAGCCAGTCGAGCATGCGCCGGCTGGGGATCGCCTTTCCCGTGTTGAGCAGCAGGGCGGCCAGCAGCACGCGCTGTTTTCGGCGGCCGAGCGCGATAGGTCTCCCGAGAGAGGTTCGAACCTCGATCGGACCGAGGATCTTGAAATCCATATGACCACCCTGCAGCGCGCGGCTTTTCCCCGACAGGACCGTACGATTGCACACGGATCTTGATTTGCCGCGACCAATGATCGGCGGAAGCGACCTTGGAACGGTACTTCCTGGAACGGCATAAGAAGATTACGCGTCCGGAAAATCCGGCCGGCGGTTCCCGGGCTGTTGAAATTTATTGCCGCATCGATATGCGGGGTGCGAGAAATTCGCCTTGACCGGTGCGGGCGCGTCCTTTCATCCACCCGGGCGGCACGCTGTCAAGATCACACATTCGTGCGATGTACGGTAGATCGTCACCCTGGCACGTGGGTCCCGATCGGCGGCACCCAGGAAGACGAAGGACGGACGATGGACGACCAGCAGATCCTCCAGCGCATTCACGCCCTCGTGGAGGAGGAGCACGACCTGCTCTCGCGGCGCGAGTCCGCCGGGGCGGAGCAGCATGCCCGGATCGCCCACCTGGAGGAGACGCTCGACCAGTGCTGGGACCTGCTGCGGCGCCGCCGCGCTCGCCAGGCGGCCGGCCTGGATCCTGAGGGGGCCGAGGTGGCGCCGGTTGCGCAGGTCGAGGGTTACCTGCAGTAGGCGAGGCCCTTTGTGATGAGATCGCTGGGGAGAAGGCCGCTGATGGCGAGACCTTCGGCGGCGAGATCTCTGGTGACGAGGAGCGACGAATGCCACGTACCTGGCTGACCGACCGGTTCGGGCTGGACGTGCCGCTGGTCGGCGCGCCGATGGCGGGCGTCGGGGACGGGCGGCTGGCCGCGGCCGTCTCCGCCGCGGGCGGGCTCGGCATGATCGGCGTGCCCGGCTCCGCACCGGCCCCGTGGATCGTCGAGCAGGCCGCCGTCGCCGCCGCGGGCGGGCGCCCGTACGGGATCGGGCTGATGGCGTGGGCGCTGGAGCACCATCCCGCCCAGCTCGACGCCGTCCTGGAGGCCAGGCCGGCGCTGGTCTCGGTGAGCTTCGGGAACTTCGCCCCGTACGTCGAGCCGCTGCGCCGCGCCGGCATCACCGTCGCCGTCCAGGCAGGCACCACCCGGGAGGCGCGGGAGGCCGAGCAGACCGGCGCGGACGTCGTGGTGGCCAGGGGCGGCGAGGGCGGTGGGCACGGCCGTGACGAGGTGGCGACGCTGCCGCTGCTGCAGGGAGTGCTGGAGGAGGTGACGGTCCCGGTGCTGGCCGCCGGGGGGATCGCCACGGGCAGGGGGCTGGCCGCCGTACTGGCCGCCGGCGCGGCGGGCGCCTGGGCCGGCACGGCGTTCCTGGGCTGCGCCGAGACCATGCTGCCGGAGGCCGCCCGGGCGCGCGTGCTGGCCACGGGCGAGACCGGCACGGCGTACGGGCGGGTCTTCGACGTCGCGCAGCGGCTGGCCTGGCCGCCGGAGTTCGGCGGGCGCGCGCTGCGGAACGCGTTCTTCGAGCGGTGGCACGGGCGGGAGGAGGAACTGGCGGGTGACGAGGCGGCACGGGCGGAGCTGGAGGCCGCCCGCGCGGCGGGCGACTTCGACACCGCCTACGTCTACGCGGGGCAGGCGGTGGGCATGGTGACGCGGCACCGCACGGCGGCGGACGTGGTCGCCGACTTCGCCACCGCCGACAACCTCCTCCGCCGCCTCACCGACGACCAGTAGGGCGTGCGTGTTCGAGTAGCTGATGCAGGCGGTGATCGCCGAGGCCGCAGCCCGGGGGCAGGCCGGCCTCGACCTGGTCAGCGTCGACTCCACCACCGCCCGCGCCCACCACCATGCCGCCGTGATGGTCTTGGACGGGGAGTGGCCTGGGCCGGCCTTCCGGTCCGACAAGACGCCCGACAGCCTTCTGGCCGGCCTGCACCTACGCGGAGCCATCTCATGGATCCGAAGCCTCCAGCCAGACTAGAGATCCGGACTCCGTACAGGCTCTAACGGATGGACGTGCCGGCTGCTTGTACTTGTCGGCGGGCACGGTCCGCGGGGCTGCCGAACGGGCTTCCACTGCCGACCTCCAGATAGTCGCGCAGACTCGTCATGTAGTGCTGCCAGCTGCGGCTGCACATGCCGAAGCACTCCAGGTCCTTGCTCAGGCCTTGGTGGCGGAAGACGAGTTCAGATGTGTGGCTGCCGATCGGGGTAATGGTGAACGTCGGCCTGGTGCCGATCCAGCCGGGCAGGAAGGGGCAGTCGATGACGGTCCATCGCACCGACGTCGGCCGGGTCGCCTCCTCGACGAAGATCACGAGTGGCTCGGGGGTGTTCATGAGGAAGTGCAGCTCGCCGCCGGTCGCGCCGGACCCGGTCGCCGGATTCCACCATGCCGCGAGCCCCGTGATGGTGGTGAGCGCGTCGAAGAGGACGTCAGGAGCGGCTTTCACCCGCACGGTCGTCTGGTAGTCCGCAGTGCTCGTCATGGGCAGGTCCTTTCAGCTCGAATGCTGGTTGTCGTGGCGTGGAGCAGGGGCAGAGCTGTCAAGGTGGTCGCTTAGCGCCTGGAGACGGTCGTCCCAGTCGTGGCCCAACGCTGCGAGGAATTGCTGCGCGAGCCGCACGGGTGCGGAATGGAGCCGGTATCGCACTCGCCGCCGCTCACCGGGTTCGGCGGTCACCAGACCCGCGTCAGCCAGCAAGACGAGGTGTTTGGCGATCGCCTGGCGCGTGATCGGGAGGCAATCGGCCAGATCGGTGGCAGTGGCCGGGCCTTGTGCCGCCAGCCTTGCCAGGATCGCTCGCCGGGTGGGGTCGGCCAGGGCTTGAAAGACCTGCTCCGCGATCGCCTCGATGTCAGGCGGCGTCACAGTGGCCGACCAGTGTATCGAGCTTGCTCGCCCATCCCTCGGTGTGGCTTTCATGGGCCTTGCGCCGGAAGCCGTCAGGCAGTTGTGCGAACCCTGTCTCGACGACCCGCAGGCGTGTGCCGGAGCCGGCCGCTTCGAGGGTGAACTCGACGTAGGTACGGCGCGGATCATCGTCGGCAAGCTCGGGGAGCCGCCAGGTGAACCCGAACACCACCGGTTCCTCGACCCGTTCGACCCGCATGTCGACGGTGAGCCCGCTCCTGACTGCCAGCTGAGCGGCTCCGCCGGGTCGCAGGTCGATTGTCACCCTTTCCCCGAGCCAGGACGACAGGCCTTCGGATGTGGTGAGTGCGGCCCACACCTGCTCAGGCGGGCTCGCGAGCTCCACGGTCCGCTCGATCCGGTCGGGGAATGTCATCGCAGCCTCCAGCTCATAGCAACCATCTGGTTGCTACTGTATGGCAACCGGATGGTTGCATCAAGACCTGGTGGGGCTCCTCCCCGCCCTTTACGGGATGACCGCTTTGATTCGGTGTCGGCGCAGGTAGGCGCGGTTGCCTCGGGAGGAGTACGCCTCGCGAGCGGCCCAGCTTCGCCCGCCGAGTTGCGGCCTGCCGCCCACGGACCAGCGCCCCCGCGCACTGGCACCTGCCGCTCGCGGGCGGATGACCGCCGCGTGTCGACCGTGACCGGCGACTGCGCCGTGTCGCTCGCCAGGCTGCGGCCGGCCAGGTTGCGGCCAGCCGGGTTGGGGCCGGCGGGGCTGCGTACTGGGCGGGCTGCGGACTGAGGTGGTGCCGCTCTGTCGCGTGGCCGTCTTATCGGGCGGGCATGGGCGGGGCTAGGATCCGCGCATGTCCCGCTTTGAGGTAACCACGCTGGTGCCGGCGCCGCCACCGGTCGTGTTCGACGCGTCCCTGTCGGTGGACGTGCACACGTCCTCGATGGGGCACACGGCCGAGCGGGCGGTGGCGGGGGTCACGTCCGGGCGGCTCGCCCTGGGCGACCAGGTCACGTGGCGCGCCCGCCACTTCGGCCTCACCTGGCACCTGACCTCGACCATCAGCGCCTGCACGCCCCCCGAGTACTTCGTGGACGAGCAGGTGACCGGCCCGTTCAGGCGCTGGCACCACACCCACACGTTCGAGCCCGCACACGACGGCGCGGCCACGCTCATGACGGACGTCGTCGACTTCGCCGCCCCCCTGCCGCCCCTGGGCACGCTCGCCGAGATCCTGGTCCTCAAGCGTTACCTGACCAGGCTCATCCTCCTCCGCAACGCCCACATCCAGGACGTCACGCGCCTCGATCGATGAGCGGGGCCGCGCCCCGCGTCATTCGGCTGGGCAGACGGTGCCCGCCGCCGGCAGCTTCAGCTCGGTCAGGTACGCGGTGGCGTGCGCGATCGGGCACTTCTTGCCCGACAGGTAGAGGGCGTGCCCCGGCCCGTCATACCCCACGGTCACCGAACCCGGCACCATCCGGATGAACCGTTCGGTCGACGTGAAGTCCCCTTCCAGGCTGCCGGCCCCGAGCATCGGCGGCAGCCCGCGCACCTCCAGCGGCCGCGCCCGGTTGGCCACCGGCTCCGGCCAGCCGATGCAGCCGAGCTGGTCGAACGCCGCCCCCGGGAAGCTCGGCGCGACCTTGCGAATGTCGCGGCGGTACTGCTGGAGCTGGGCCCAGCCGGTGTAGTGGCGCCCGTCGCCGCAGCTCATCGCCAGCATCACGGGCATCGCCCACACCTGCGTGTTGCCCAGGACGTAGTCGGCGAACCCCGACCCGTCCCCGCGCCGCGCCCTGTCCACCCACTCGGCCAGCGCCAGCCACCGGGAGTGGCCGGGGCCGGGGTCGGGGACGAAGCCGAGGTTGCGCAGGTGCCAGCCCGTCAGCTCGCCCGCACCGTACTGCTCCGACGTGACCGGGATCGGCTCGCGGTCGGCGTCGCGGGTGAGCTCGCGCCAGACCTCCGCGGCGTCCTCGCCGTGCAGCGCGCACGCGGGCGTCGCCGCGCACCAGGCGCCGAACCGCTCCAGCGACCGCTCCACGCCGGCGCGCATCACCAGGTTCACCATGGGCCAGCCCTCGGTCTGGTTGACCACCCCGTCCACGTACATGGCCCTGATGCGCTGCGGGAACAGCCTCATGTACGCGGCCGCGGCCACCCCGCCGTAGGAGTTGGCCATGAAGCTCAGCCGTTCCTCGCCGAGCGCCCGGCGCACGGCCTCCATGTCCCTGGCGACGGACAGCGAGTCCAGGTGGGCGAACAGGCCCGTCGTGTCGCTCTCGCGGCAGGCCACGAACGCCTCGGCCATCGCCGCCGCCATGGCCTCGAAGTCCCTGGGGTCGCGCGGGTCGCGCAGCGCGACGCCGGGCTTCCAGCACGGCTCGGCCGCGGTCGTGGTCCAGGCCGTGGTACGCGGACGGTAACCGACGAGGTCGAAGCGGCGGCGCAGCTCGGTCAGGCCGGGCGCCGCCCGCTTGAGGTCGTCGATGCCGTTCGCGCCGGGGCCGCCCGGGATGCCGAGCACGCTGCCGATGCGGCGGGCCGGCTCGGTGGCCGGCAGCCTGACCAGCTCCAGCCTGACCTGCTTGCCGCGCGGCTTCGACCAGTCCACCGGTACGTCGAGCGCGCCGCACTCCATCCCGGAGGGAACACCTTCACCGGTGCACGCCCGCCACTCGACCGGCACAGGACCTTGGACCCCTCTCGCCGGAGCCGCCGCCGCCTGGGCCGGCCCCAGCCCCATGAGCCCCACCAGGCCCGACAGCGTCGCCATCGCCACCCCGGCCGCCCGCACCGCACACTCGCCTAACATGTCATGACTCCTCTCCACCGAAGCCCCGAGCGATCACCACAGAGCCACCCTCACCCGCGACACCCGCCACGCACCACAAGGCCCTCCACCCATGGCATTCCGGACAACCCCGGGGGGCCCGCCGGGTGGCCGTCCCGGGAGCGGTTCCGTCAGCCTGGAGGGCGAGGAGAAGGGAGCGCCCCGGTGCGGATCTGGCGCGAGCTCGGCTACACGTTGACAGTCCCCTTGATGGCCGCACTCGGCCTGACCCACCTCCTCATCGTGCTGATAGCGCTGGTGGCCTCCACGTACGTGATCGGCCTGCCCCTGCTGGGGGGATGCGTGGTGGCCGCGAGACGGCTCGGCGCGGCGAACCGGGGGCTGGCGCGGGCGCTGGCGGGAACGGAGGTGCCGGCGCCCGCGCCCTACCGCCCGGGCCGGGGCCCGCTGAACAGGCTGGGCACGGCACTCGGCGACGTCGCCGGCTGGCGGGCGATCATCCACTCCGTGGTCCGGCTGCCCGCGGCGGCGCTCGCCTTCGCGGCGGCAGCCGGGACGTGGGGGCTCGGCCTGGTGCTGCTGACGTGCCCACTGTGGTGGCGGTTCCCCGGCCTGCCCGCGGCGCCGGAGAGCTGGCCGGGCGCGCTGCTGCTGGGCGTGCTCGGGCTGGGGCTGCTGCTGCTGGCGCCCTGGGCCGTGCACGTCGCGCTGCTGCCGGAGCGGATGCTGGCGCGTACGCTGCTCGGCCCGCCCCCCGCCCAGGCCCGCATCCGTACGCTGGAGGAGACCAGAGCGCTGGCCGTGGAGGACGCCGCCGCCGCGCTGCGCCGCGTGGAGCGCGACCTGCACGACGGGACGGCGGCCAGGCTGACGGCGCTGGCCATGAGCCTCAGCATGGCCAAGGAGGAGCTGGACGAGGCCGGCGACCCCGTACGCCTGGAACGCGCCCGCGCGCTGATCGACGGCGCCCACCGCGGCGCCAAGGAGACCCTGTCGGAGCTGACCGACCTGATCCGCGGCATCCACCCGCCCGCCCTGGACAAGGGCTTGGAGGTGGCCCTGGCCACGCTCGCCGCCCGCAGCCCGCTGCCCGTGGACCTGGACGCGGAGCTGGCCGAGCGGCCCTCGCCCGCCGTCGAGACGATCGCGTTCTTCTGCGCCGCCGAGCTGCTCGCCAACGTGGCCAAGCACAGCGGCGCCCGGCAGGCGGCGATCCGGCTGCGCGCGGAGGACGGGCGGCTGCGCCTGCGGGTGTGGGACGACGGCGAGGGCGGCGCCGTCGTGGCGGACGGCGGCCCGGCCACCGGGTCGGGGCTGCGCGGCCTGACCGGCCGCGTACGGGTGGTGGACGGCGAGCTCGCGATCCACAGCCCCGCCGGAGGCCCTACGGTGGTCACCGTCGACCTGCCCCTGCGTGCCTGAACGGACGGCCCATGCGCATCGTGATCGCCGAGGACGCCGTGGTGCTCCGCGACGGCCTGTGCCTGCTGCTCACCACGCGCGGCCACGAGGTGGCGGCCGCCGTGGGCGACGGTGACGCGCTGGTGGCGGCCGTGGCCGAGCACCGCCCCGACGTGGCGGTCGTGGACGTGCGCATGCCGCCCACCCACACCGACGAGGGGCTGCGGGCCGCGATCCGGGTCCGCCGCGACCGTCCAGGGCTGGGCCTGCTGGTGTTCTCGCAGTACATCGAGACCCGCTACGCCGCCGAGCTGCTCGCCGGCGGCGCGCGGGGGATCGGTTACCTGCTCAAGGAGCGCGTGGCCGACGTCAGGGACTTCCTGTCGGCGCTCGACCGCATCGCGGCGGGGGAGACGGTGCTCGACCCCGAGGTCGTCACCCAGCTCATGGGCGCCAGCCGCCGCGGCGACGCGCTGGCGCTGCTCACGCCGAGGGAGCGCGAGGTGCTGGCCATGATGGCGCAGGGCCGCTCCAACAGCGCCATCGCCGAGACCCTGTTCCTGTCGTACGGGTCGGTGGAGAAGCACGTCACGCAGATCTTCACCAAGCTCGGCCTGGCCCCGTCCGACAACGACCACCGTCGCGTGCTGGCCGTCCTGCGCTACCTCCAGGGGTGATCAGGTCAGCGCGGCGGCGACGCGCTCGCGCAGCGCGGCGTCGTGCCCGGCGTCCGTGCACAGCGTCACGGCGAGCCCGTCGCGGGAGGCGTCGGCGAGCACGGTCAGCAGCGTGGCGAGCTGCTCGCCGGGCTCGTCGGCCAGCAGCTCCTCGGCGTGGCCGACGACGAGCTCGACGGCGCCGGTGTCGCGCAGGCAGTCGGTGAGCGCGTCCCAGTTGCGGCCGAAGTAGGCCGGGAATCGCAGGGCCCGCGCCACCTCCTCGAAGAAGGCGGCGCGGGTCCGGCAGGCCCGCCCGTCCACGACCTGGCCGGTGGACACGGTCAGCCACGCGGGCAGCGGACGCGGGGCAGAGGTCATGAACGTTCCCTAGAGGCGGTGGAAGTCGGTGTAGTGGTTCGGCGAGAACCAGGCCGCGCCGGTGCTGCGGTTGACGACGATCCGGTACGCGTCACGCGCGGCGCCCCGGGCACGAGAGTACACGTCGTACTCGTAGTAGATCGCGTTGGCGGGCAGCTGCCCCTCGCGGTTGTAGTGGCGTCCGCCGGTGTAGTTGTACCTGCCGTCGGGCCAGGAGTACCAGCCGGCGCTGGTGGGGTACCCCTTGGAGGCCCAGATCGACTTGGCCGAGCGGGCGTCGGCGCAGCGGGAGATGGTGCAGGAGCTGTAGACCGCGGCGTTGGCGGGGGCGACCCCGGCCAGCCCGACGAGGGTGGTGAGGGCGGACAGGACGACGGCCAGCCGTACCGGCCAGGACGGGCGGGAGCGCGGCGGAGCGTGCACGAAGCCTCCTTGCGGAAGGTGTGACGGACACCGTCATGATCGCCTTTCTCCGCTTGTCGACCAAGGGCGGCAGCGCCAAGGGACGGTGAACAATGCGAGGCCGGTTCATGGTGTCAGGCCGGGCGGACGCGCACCTTCGCGATCGCCTCGCGCACGAACTCGGGGTCGCCGGACGCGGCCAGGTAGTAGCCGTCCCGGCAGTCGCCGCCCGCGATGGCGTGCCGGGCGTCGAGGACGACCGGCGCCCGTCCGAGCCGCCCGCAGTCGGGGACGGGCGCCACCACCAGCATGCGGCGGCTCAGCCCGCCGAGCCACAGCTGCGGCCCCACGAGCCGGCCGTCGCGGATCTCGCCCGGCCGCGAGAGCCGCAGCGGGCCGCCGGCCGACAGGGTGAGGAAGCCGTCGGGGCCGGGCGTGCCGCGCAGGTTGCCGGCCCAGGCCAGCCGCTGCTCGAACGTCATCCCCCCGGGCTCGTCCTGCAGCGCGAGCCGCCAGTCGCCGAACCGGAAGAGCAGCACCTGGCTGGCGGCGTCCACCCCGGGCGGCCCCGGCCAGAGCCCGACGTGGCCGGTCAGCGGGCGGATCATCGCCCGGCCCGCGGCCGTCTCGGCCTCGCCGTAGAGCGGGGCGGTGAGCACGCGGAACTCCTCGCCGCCGGCGCCGCTCAGCGTGCCGCTCGCGTACGGCCGCGCGCCGAGCGAGGCCAGGTTCAGGCGGGCCGGATAGCCGATCTCCGCCCGCGACCCGTCGGGGAACGTGACCGGCATCGTGCCGGTGCCACCCGAGACGCGCGCCGCCGGGTAGATCGCGTTCGGCGTCACGCCGGCCGCCAGGCGCACGGGGGCGCGGGTCACGACGGGCCGGGGAGGTGCGGCGTCCTCGCCCCGGGTGAGCACGGCGATCAGCGGCAGGGCGGCCAGGAGGGCGAGCAGCGCCGCCGTCCCCGCCCATCGCGGCCCGCGCGGGGCCTGCTCGACGATCTCCTCACGGCCTCCGGCCATGCGCCTTCCTCCGCCCCGTTCGTCCTGACGGGACCAACGTCAGACCGACAGCAGGACGGGCAGCGCGCGGTGCCCGTTGGAGATGAACGACTCCAGCGGCAGCAGCTCGCCCGGCGCCACCGCCGGCCTCATGTCGGGGAACCGCGCGAACAGGGCGGGCAGCGCGATCGTGGCCTCCAGCGTGGCCAGCGGCGCGCCGAGGCAGCGGTGCACGCCGTACCCGAAGGCCAGGTGCTCTTTCGAGGTGCGGGTGACGTCGAACGCGCCGGCGTCCTGCCCGTGCACGAGCGGGTCGCGCCCGGCGGCCCCGTAGCAGTTGAGTATGGGCTCGCCCGCGGGCAGCACGACGCCGTCGCCGAGGTCGATGTCCTCGACGGCGAAGCGGAGCGGCAGGTTCGCGATCGGGCCCTGGCAGCGCAGCGTCTCCTCGACGACGTCGTCCCAGCTCACGCGGCCGGCGCGGACGAGGGCGAGCTGGTCCGGGTGGGCGAGCAGCGCGCTGATCGCGTTGTCGAGCAGGTTGACCGTGGTCTCGTGGCCCGCGCTCAGGAACAGGATGAGCGTGTCGACCAGCTCGTGCTCCTCCAGCGGCGCGTCCTGCTCGTCGCGGGCGGCGATCAGGGCCGAGGACAGGTCGTCGCCGGGGTGCGCGCGCTTGTCCGCGACGAGCCCGCGCAGGACGGCCTGCAGGCGGGCCAGGACGTCGGCCGTGTCCGGGGCGTCGGGCCTGCCGATCTGGAAGAAGAAGTCGGCGCAGTGGCGCACCTCCTCGCGGGTGGCCTCGTCGGAGACGCCGAACAGCTCGCAGATCACCCTGATCGGCAGCGGGTAGGCGTACCGCTCGCGCAGGTCCGTCACCGTCGCCGGCGGCACGGCGGCCAGCTCGTCGAGCAGCTCCGCGGTGATCGCCTCGATCCGCGGGCGCAGGGCGGCGGTGCGGCGGACGGTGAAGGCGCTGGAGACCAGCCCGCGCAGCCGCCGGTGGTCCGGCCCGTACGCGGTGAGCATGTTGCGCACCGCCACCCACGCGAACAGCGGCCACTCGGCGGAGATCTCGCCCTTGATCCAGGCCGGCCAGTGCAGGTAGGCGTCCTTGGACACCCGGGGATCGGTGAGCAGCCGCTTGAGCAGGGCCTGGTCGCTCACCGCCCACGCCACGACGCCGCCGGGCAGCTCGACGCGCGTGGCGGGCCCGAGCGCGCGCAGGTGCTCGGCCTCACCGTGGAGGTCGCGGCCCGCCGGATCGATGACGAACGGGCGTGCACCGGCATGGTCCATGGGGATCTCCCGACTTTGGGGGGTTTACGTCCGTTCTGTCCCACGGGCAGCGTTCCCCATCCGGCCGGGCCCCGCCCACTATCCCGGCGGACCGATCTTTGTACGACCCCCCTACGCCGTGACCGCCGCGGGCACCAGCTCGAACCCGGTGACGATCTCCGGCTGGATGCGGATCACCTGCTCCATCTCGCCCGCCACCCAGGGGGTCAGCACGGCCCGCAGCCGCGCCGCCTCGCCCGGCTCTGTCACCAGGCGCGCCACCCCGGTGATGATCACGCTCCAGCCCAGGCGCTCATGCCCGTCCAGCTCGTCCGCCTCGTACGCCACCACGGCCTCCGCCGGCGCCACGTGGGAGCCGAGGATCGTGCCGGGACTGGACCGGATGACGATCGCGCCGTCCACCACGACGTGGTTCACCGGCCGGATCGCGGGCAAGGCGTGGCGGGTGAAGACGATCCGGCCGAACGGCACGCCGGCCAGCAGGCGCAGCGCCTCCTTCTCGGGCAGTTCCCGCAGCCGCCGGGCGCCCGTCCCGTTCTGGTACATCACCGTCACAGCTTGCCGACCCCGTCCCGTACGGGGCCAGGGACCAAAGTCCCTACTTCACCGGCCGGAGGACCCTGCGGCGGCGGCCGGCGCGGCCGATAGCCTGATCGCGCTCCGTGACGGTGGAGGAGGGCGGATACGGCCATGACGTGGTGGGCGGTGGTGCGGTTCCTGCACGTGCTCGGGGCCGCGCTGTGGGTCGGCGGGCAGCTCACGGTGTCGCTGGTGGTGCTGCCGCTGGCCCGGCGGCTGCTCGACGCCGAGCGGCGCGGCCAGGTGCTGTCCGCGGTGGGCCGGCGCTTCGGGCTGCTCACCGTCGCGGTGTTCCTGCCGCTCCAGCTCGCCACCGGCGTGGCCATCGCCTGGCACAAGGGCGTCACCTGGGCCATGCTCGCCGAGCCCGGGTACGGCAGGATCCTGGCGGCCAAGCTGCTGCTGTTCTGCGCCGTCATGGCCATGGCCGGCGCGCACGGCTGGGCCGGCGGCGCCGGCCGTCCCCTGCTGGCCAGGAGCATGGCGATCGCGTCGCTGGTGGGCTCGCTGGGCGTGGTGCTGCTGGCCGCCGCGCTGCCCGCGACCTAGGGAGCGGACCGCGCACTCCGCGTGCCAGACTGATCGGTGTGGAGAGCGAGCACCGTCCGTTGATGCCGCAGATGCGCCTCGATGAGCTGCTGGTGGAGCTGCAGCTCCGGCTGAACGCCGTGCTGGCGACGCGGGACCGCGTCCACGCGCTGCTCGAAGCCGTGGTCTCCATCGGCAGCGACCTCGATCTGGAGACGGTGCTGCGGCGCATCGTGGAGACCGCGACCACGCTGGTGGACGCCGGCTACGGCGCGCTGGGCGTCGTCGGCCAGGAGGACACGCTCGTCCAGTTCATCCCGGTGGGGCTGAGCGAGGAGGAGATCGCCCGCATCGAGCACTGGCCGCACGGGCTGGGGCTGCTCGGCCTGCTGATCAAGGACGCGCGGCCGCTGCGGCTCGGCCGCATCTCCGACCACCCCGAGTCGTACGGGTTCCCGCCCGGCCACCCGCCGATGGGCACGTTCCTCGGCGTGCCCGTACGCGTGCGCGACGAGGTGTTCGGCAACCTGTACCTGACCGAGAAGCGCGGCGGCGCCGAGTTCGACGAGGAGGACGAGGCCGTCGTGATCGCGCTGGCCACCGCCGCCGGCGTCGCGGTCGAGAACGCCCGCCTGTACGAGGAGTCGCGGCGGCGCGAGCGCTGGCTGCAGGCGTCCGCGGACGTGACCACGAACCTGCTGTCCGGGGCCGACCCCCGCCAGGTGCTGTCCGTGGTGGCCGCGCGTGCCAGGGAGATGAGCGACGCGGACCTGGCGCAGGTGCTGCTGCCGGAAGGGCGGACGCTGCGGGTGGCGGCCGCCGAGGGCGAGGGCGCGGACGACCTGCTGGGCACGGCGTGCGAGATCGACGGCACGCCGGCGGGCGAGGTGTTCACCGCGGGCGAGCCGCTGACCGGGCAGGAGGGCAGGCCGTCGCTGCTCGTGCCGCTGGGCACCGCGCCGGGCGTGCGCGGCGTGCTCATGCTGGGCAAGCGGAGCGGCCGGTTGCCGTTCAGCGGGGCGGACCGGCAGATGTTGCAGGCGTTCGCGGGGCAGGCGGCGCTGGCGCTGGAGCTGGCGGAGACGCGGCGCGACGCCGAGCGGCTGGGCCTGCTGGAGGACCGCGACCGCATCGCCAAGGACCTGCACGACGTGGTCATCCAGCGGCTGTTCGCGACGGCGATGACGCTGATGAGCACGGTGCGGCTGGTCGACCATCCGCAGGCGTCCAGGCGGCTGCAGCACGCGATCGACGAGCTGGACGAGACGATCCGGCAGATCCGGTCGTCGATCTTCGCGTTGCAGGGGCCGCTGGACGAGGTTGCGCCCGGGCTGCGCGGGCAGATCGTGGAGCTGGTCGAGGGGGCGGGCAGCCATCTCGGCTTCATGCCTGGCCTGCGCATGGAGGGCCAGATCGACACCGTCGTGCCCGAGCCGGTCGCCGAGCACCTGCTGGCCGTGCTGCGCGAGGCGCTGTCGAACGTGGTGCGCCACTCCCGGGCCGGCCGCGCGGAGGTGTCGGTCGAGGCGGGCGAGCGGCTCACACTGGTGGTGACCGACAACGGCGTCGGCGTCGGCGAGGCAGGGCGGCGCAGCGGGCTGCGCAACATCGAGGAGCGGGCCCGCGGGCTCGGCGGCACCGCGCACCTCGACGTCCCGGACGGCGGCGGCACCTGCCTGCGCTGGCAGGTCCCGCTGCGCCCCGGCCCCGCGGAGGCGGATCTCCGGCCCTGACGCCCGGTCCCGCGACGCGGGTCCTTCGCCCCGGATCAAGGCCGACCGGCCCTGCGAAAGCGGGACCTTCGGCCCTGCTCCGGACCCTCCGCGCCGTGATGCGCTGGGTGCACCGTGAGGCGGAGGGGCGAGGCCATGATCGATCGTTCGGTGAAGCAGGTGCTGGAAGCCGCCCTGGAGGCGGCCCGCTGGGCGCCGTCGGTGCACAACACCCAGCCCTGGACGTTCTCGGTGTCGGAGGAGGAGATCGGCCTGCGCGCCGACACCGACAGGAAACTGCGGGCCGGCGACGCGTCCGGGCGCGAGCTGCTGATCAGCTGCGGCGCCGCCCTGTTCACGATGCGTACGTCGATCCGCTCCCACGGCTTCGAGCCCGTCGTGCGCGTCCTGCCGGACCCCGACCGCCCGTCGCTGGTCGCCACCATCAGGCCGGGCGCCGCGGCCCCGCCCGACGAGGCGACCGGGCTGCTCGGCGAGCAGATCGAGCGGCGGCGCACCCACCGCGCCGGGTTCACCGGCCTGCCCGTGCCGGACCGGCTCCTCGACCGGCTGGTCGCGGCGGCCGCGGCCGGGGGCGCCAGGCTCACCCCCGTACGCGCGCCCGGGGCGGTGGACGTGCTCGCCGGGCTCACCCGGGCGGCGCAGGGCGTGCAGGCGGGGGACCGCGTCCGGAGCCTGGAGGTGATCCGCTGGGCGCGACCGCCGGGCAGCAGCCGCAAGGACGGCGTGCCCGCCGACGGCTACCCGCGCCGCGCGGCGCCCACCGACCCCGGCTTCCCGCAGCGCGACTACTCCTGGCGCCACGACTGGGGCGGCGACGGCGGCGCCGGCACGTCGATCGGCGTCCCGGCGTTGCTCACCACCACGGGTGACGGCCGGGAGGAGTGGATCTCCTGCGGGCAGGCGCTGCAGCACGTGCTGCTGCTGGCCGCCGCGCACGGCGTCAGCGCTGCCTTCCACACGCAGGCGCTGGAGCTGGACCTGCTGCGCGAGTTCCTGCGCCGCGAGCTCTGCTCCGGCGAACACCCGCAGATGATCATGCGGCTGGGCGTCACCTTCGACGGTACGAGCGCCGTCCGCCGGCCCCTGGCCGACCTCGTACGGTGACCCTTGTCCTGACGCGAGATCGCGGAGACACTGCAGGCGACGATCGGTGCTGGAGACGCCCCCGGGAGGCGCCGTGAAATGGCGTGCCGTGATCGCCGCTCTGCTGATGACACTCACCCTGGGGGCCGCCGGGGCCGTCCCCGGCCGGGACGCGTACGAGATCTGGCTGGTGGACCAGTCCGACAGCAACGGGCTCACCCACGGCGGCTACGTGCACGTCTACGACGGCGGCGAGGTCACCAGGCGGCTGTCGGCCGCGCGCCCGGCCGCCGTGATCGACCTCGCGGGCGCCACGTCGTCCCTCTGCCTGGCCACCACCGGCAGGAACCCGGTCAGGCCGCACATGATCGTGTTCAACGGGACAGGGACGCACGCGGCGCTCGCCTTCGTCGCCAGCGGCCATGTCGTGATCTTCGACGCCGCCTCCCGCCGCCCGCTCGCCTGCGTCGAGACCGAGACGGGAGCGGGCGGCGCCCGCCAGGCCCACGCCCTGTGGCCCACCGGGGACGACCGCTACCTCGTCATCGCCAACCAGAACGGCAAGAAGCTGGAGCGCGTCCGCACCGACTACGCCTCCGGCACGTTCACCCAGGAGCCCGCGGCGACGCTCGACCTGGCCGGCTGCACCACACCGAGTGGCGCGCCCTGCCAGGCCCCCGAGCTGCGCCCCGACAACGCGCCGATCTGCCCGTTCATCGCCTCCGACAACGGCCCGGTCTTCGTCAGCCTGCGCGGCGGCGGCATGTTCGTCGTGGACTGGCGCGCCACGCCGATGGCGATCCTCGGCGAGTACGACGCCGCGCACGTGCCCGCCAACGGGTGCGGGTTCATCGAGGCGAAGGGCGCCGTCTTCGGCGACGGAGGCGGCGGCACCCCGGCCAACCTCGACCAGTTCAGCGTCTTCCGGGTGCCGCGCGGCGGCTACTCGGCCGCGAACCCGCCGAACACGCCCGCCGTCGAGCGGCTCTTCGACGACGACGCCCCGGAACGCGACGCGCACGGCACCGCCGCCGGCCCCCGCGAGCGGTACGTCTGGGTGGGGGACCGGGACGGCAACGTGGTGGAGGTCTTCGACGGGCGCACCGGGGCCCGGGTCAACACGGTGCCGCTGACGTCCCCGTACAGCGCCGACCCGACGGTGGACCTGTTCGCGTCCTCGCCCGACCACGGCTGGGTGTTCGCCTCGACCCGCGGCCCCACGCCGCTGTCCGGCGACCCGCACTCCTCCCACGGCACCGACCCCGGCATGCTGATCGTGCGCATGACCGACGACGGGCGCTCGGGCGAGGTGCGGGGCCTGATCCCCATCACGAACGTGGACGCGGCCGGCGCCGAACGCGCAGACGCCCACGGCATCCGGGTACGGCCCGTCCACTGACACCCCGAGGCAGGCCGCGCGGGTATCAGCCCTCGGCCTCGCGTTCGCCGAGGCCGGTCAGCTTCATCGCGACCTCCTCCGAGTAGACGGTGGTCCGCTTGAGCCGGGACCCGTCGGGGCGGGTCTCCACCTCGATGACCAGGACGATGCCCTGGATCTCCGTGCGGTGCCTGGTGCCGGACAACCAGGACCGCCAGCCGCCCACCCGGGTGACGACCGTCCTGCCGCTCCCGGCCGGGCGGGTCTCGACGGCGGCGGCGACCGTACCGGAGACGAGGGTGAGCGCGAGCACGGACGCCCAGGCCCACGCGTTGTCGCGGAGGTCGGTGGCCACGTTGATGACGACGCCCAGCGTCGCGGCGACGGCGGAGGTCAGCAGTGCCCGCGGCGAGAGGCGGGCGATCACCGCTCGCCTCCGCGCGCGCTCGCCGCGCCGGCCCTGGCCCGCCGCTCCAGCGGATGGCCGCGGCCCAGCGTGTCACCGGCCAGGCCGGCCACCTCGTCGAACAGCGCCAGCGCCGCCTCCCGGTCGCCGTCGCGCAGCAGCACGTAGCCGAGGTTCGTCGAGGTGCGCAGCGTGTCGGGATGGCCGGGCCCCAGCTCGCGCCGCTGCCGTCCGAGCACCAGGCGCAGCGACTCGGCGGCCCGGCCCGGCTCCTCGATCGCGGCCGCGTTCGCGTGGATCGCCAGGACGTCACGGTGATGACGGCCGAGGACCCGTTCCACGCGGGGCAGCAGGTCGCGCAGCAACCGCAGCGCGCCCTCGGGGTCGCCCGCGTCGTCCAGCGCGACGGCCTGGTTGGCGCGGGCTCGCAGGGTCTGCGGATGGTCGGCGCCGAGGGCGCGTTCGGTGAGGTCGGCGACCTCCAGCAGCTCGGCGGCGGGCCTGCTCGGCCTGGCCGAGGTCGCGCAGGACGGCGGCCAGGTCCGCCCGGGCGGTGAGCACCTCCGGGTGCGTGGCGCCGAACGCGGCGGTCAGGTGCGGCAGGAGGCCGTCGAGCACCCAGTGTGCCTCGCCCAGGTTGCCCTGCTCGCGGTGGGCGAGCGCGAGGTTGGCCCGCGCGATCAGCCGCCTCCTGCCCGTGGCGTGATCGGCCGCGAGGGACCAGGCGTCCAGTGCCGCGTCAGGCCGCCCCTGGTCCAGCAGCCTGCGCCCGCGCCTGGCCGCCCAGCGCGCGACGGACGCCGGCCGGTTCAGCCAGATGCGGCCCAGCCCCGCGGCCGTGGCCGTCCCGAGCGCGACGACCAGCACCGCCGTGGACGACGGGCCGAACCACCGCAGGATCGCCGCGACGACGAGCGCCAGCGACACGACGACCGCGTCGGTCAGCAGCGAGGGGACGAGGCGGCGCGGCCGATCGCTCCGGGCAGCCGCCCAGGAGATGGACGGGCTGACGGGCATGGGGACGGAGCCCTGGTAGCCGTAGGCCGGCGGGGACTGCTGGTAGGGATACGGCTGGGGCGGATAGGGCTGGGATGGTTGGGTGGGATAGGGCTCGGGCGGATACGGCTGGGGCTGCTGGGCGGGATACGGCGGGGAGGCCGGCCGGGCCGAGGGCGGTCCGTAGGAGGGTGGGGCCTGCCCCTGGCCTTGCTGCGGCGGCCCTTCCTGGGCCATGAGCTCCAGCACGAGGCTGCCGGCCGTCGGCCGTTCGGCGGGGTTCCTGGCCAGCGCCCGCCTGACCAGATCACGCAGCGGCTCGGGCACGTGACGCAGTTCGGGCTCGCCGGACAGGATCCGATGCAGCACCGCCGGCAGCGGCTCGCTGCCGAAGGGGTATTCGCCGGACGCCGCGAACGCCACCACCGAGCCCCACGCGAACACGTCGGCGGCAGGCCCGACGTGCTCGCCGCCCACCTGTTCCGGAGCCAGGCACGACACCTCCATGGTGCCCGCGAGGGACCCTGTCGAGGTCACGGCCGCAGCCGCGGTGCTCGCGGCCAGCCCGAGGTCCGTCACGACCGGCCCGTCCTGGGAGAGCACGACAGCGTGCGGGGTCAGGGCACGGTGCACCACCCCCGCGCCGTGGATCGTCCGCAACCCGATCGCGATGCCGGCCGCGAGCCTGCGCAGCTCCTCGCCGGAGAGCGGGCCGTGGAGGCTGACGGTCTCGTGGAGGGTGGGGCCCTCGACGTGGCGGGCGGCGAGGTATTCCAGGCCGCCGTCCTCTCCCGTGCCGACGACCGGGGCGACGCCGATCCCGGGAAGGTGATGGAGGTCGCGGGCGATCCCGCGGAACGCGTGCGATCCGGAAGGCACGACGCGCACGGACACCGTCTCACCCGACGCCGTCACGCCAAGGTACTGGGAGGTGCTCAGCCGTCCGCGCAGCGTGATGTCGCCCAGGCTGCGCGGATCTCCTGGCTGCAGCGGTGCGGGATCGGGCATGGCGGGCCCCTCGCAGGTCGTCCGTGCTCCTCAGGATGACATGCCGGGCCCGCCCGGGCCGGGGGTTCGGGTCAGGAGCGGGCCCACCGCTGGTTGGCGCCGCCCGTGCAGTCCCAGATCTGCAGCCGGGTGCCGTTGGCCGAGCTGACCCCTGTCGCGTCGAGACACCTGCCGGACTGCGGGTTGACGATCCGCCCGGTGCCCGCGTCGAACGTCCAGCGTTGCGCGCCCGTGCCGTTGCAGTCGTAGAGCTGCACCTGCGCGCCGTTCGCGGTGGCGCCGGCCGTCACGTCCATGCACTTGCCGAGCGCCCGGACGGAGCCGTCGGCGTTCCAGGACCAGCTCTGGGCGGCGGTGTCGTTGCAGTCCCAGAGCTGGACGGCGGTGCCGTTGGCGGGGTTGGCGCCGGCGACGTCCACGCACTTGCCGCCGTAGCCGGTGATCCGGCCGCCGGGGACGCTGGTGGGCGGGGCGTAGACGCGGACGTAGTCGACGGTCAGGGTCTGCGGGAACGTGGTGGTGGCGTCGGGGTAGCCGGGCCAGTGGCCGCCCACCGCCACGTTCATGATCATGAAGAACGGGTGGTCGAAGACCCACCGGTTGCCGCCCAGGTCGGACGGGGTGCGGCGCTGGTACTCGACGCCGTCGACGTACCAGATGATCAGGTTCGGCGACCAGTCCACGGCGAAGGTGTGGAACGCGTCGGCGAACGGGCTGCCGATGGTGTAACCGGCGCCGATGCCGCCGGCGCCGGAGTAGCCGGGCCCGTGCAGAGTGCCGTGCACGGTGGTGGGCTCGCGGCCGATGTTCTCCATGATGTCGATCTCGCCGCTGTTGGGCCAGCCGACCGTCCCGATGTCGTTGCCGAGCATCCAGAACGCCGGCCAGATGCCCTGCCCGCGCGGCAGCTTCATGCGTGCCTCGAACCGGCCGTAGGCGCGGGTGAAGGTGGCGGAGGTGAGCAGGCGGGCCGAGGTGTACTGGCAGGTGCCGTAGTGGCACTGGTAGTTGGACGGGTTCTCGCGGCGGGCGGTGATCACCAGGTTGCCCGCGCCGTCCATGGCGGCGTTGCGGGTGCTGCTGGTGTAGTACTGCTGCTCGTTGTTGCCCCAGCCGCTGCCGCCGATGTCGAAGCGCCACTTCGACTGGTCGACGGCGCTGCCGGCGGCGCCGTTGAACTCGTCGGACCAGACCAGGGGGCCGGGGGCGGGAGCGGCGGCGGCGGTGCCGGCCATGGGGAAGACCATCGCGATGATCGCTGCGAGAGCGCTTCCGATGGCGAGCAACGTTCTGGAGCGGGGGGTGCGTGCCATGTGGGTTACCTCATCGGATCCATGGGGTGAGGGTTTACGGAAACACTCCGGCAACGTGAGCACACCTGTCAAGAGAGCGCTCTCTCGCAATGGCCGGTGCCCGCAGATTTTTCGTCCGGACCTGTCACGAATCGGGGCGCTGTCCTGTCTCAGCGCCAGGACCGCCTCACGCACGCGACAGGAGTGACAGCTTGCCACCAGCCACGATCCGCGTCCGCATCCGGATGCGGGCGCGTCCCATCGACGAGCCGAACCGCGTCGCCAGCCAGCTCGAGCTGCTGTTCGACCTCACGTTCGTGGTCGCGGTCGCGGCCGTCACCGCCCAGCTCGCCCACCAGATCGTCGACGGGCACGCGGCGGCCGGCATCATCCCGTTCCTCCAGGTCTTCTTCGCGATCTGGTGGGCGTGGATGAACTTCACCTGGTTCGCCTCGTCGTACGACACCGACGACGTCGCCTACCGGGTGCTGACCATGGTGCAGATGGCCGGCGTGCTGGTGCTGGCGGCGGGCGTGCCGGCCGCGAGCGAGCACACCGACTACGGCTTCGTCACGCTGGGCTACGTCATCATGCGGATCGGGCTCGTCGCCCAGTGGCTGCGGGTCGCGTTCGAGGACCCGGCGCGCCGGCGTACCGCGCTGCGTTACGCGGGCGGCATCACCGTCCTCACCGCGGGCTGGATGTACCACTCGTGGGTCGCGCCGCTGAGCATCGAGCTGCCGCTCTTCCTGCTCCTCGCGGCGCTGGAGCTGGCCGTGCCGCTGTGGGCGGAGCGGGCCGAGCCCACCACCTGGCACCCGCACCACATCGCCGAGCGTTACGGGCTGTTCACGATCATCCTGCTCGGGGAGAGCGTGCTCGCCGCGTCCAGGGGTGTCGCCAGGGCGCTCGAGGCGAGCGCGATCAGCAGCCCGTTCGTGATGATCGCCGTCTCCGGGCTCGTCGTGCTGTTCGCCCTGTGGTGGCTGTACTTCCTGGTGGAGGCCGGTGAAGGGCTCAGCGGGCGGCGAGATCGTTCCTACCGGTGGGGGTACGGCCACTACGGCATCTTCGCGGCCCTGGCCGCGCTCGGCGCCGGGCTGGAGGTCGCCGTCGAGCAGAGCGGGCACCACATCGCCGCCACCCCGCTCACCGTCGCCTACGCCGTCGCCATCCCCGTCGGGGTGTTCCTCCTGCTGCTCTGGATGGTGCACACGCCGATCGAGCCGGAGTCCGTCATCCATCCCGCCGTGATCTCGGGGTGCGCCGCCGTCGTCCTGGCGCTGCCGCTCGCCGTGCCGTGGATCGGCGTGCACGGGGTGGCCACGGCGATCGCGGTGACGTGCGTGCTGGCGGTCGCCGTCACGATCGCCTGGAGCTCCGGTCGCGAGGCGGCGCCGGGGGCCGGGGTCCGGCGGGTGCGGCTGCCGTTCAGGGCCGCTCCGTAGGTCTTCGTACGGTCCCGGGCCTGCGCTGTCACGGACGCGGCGGCCGCCCGGTCCAAGTGAGCGAAGTGATCCCCGTCCGCGACGAGAGAGGTGGATGATGAGGGATTCCCGCGGCCGGACACCGGCCCCCTGGGCGGAGCCCCCAGACCGGGACACGGCCCCCGGCACACCGGAGGCGAGCAGCGCCCCGGCCCAGGCAGAACCCCTTGAAGCCGGTGCGGGGCGATTCGGGCTGGGGACGGCGTCGGCGCTGGTCGTCGGCTCCGTCATCGGGACCGGGGTGTTCGCGCTGCCGTCCGCCCTGGCCGTGTTCGGGCCGATCTCGCTGGTGGCGTTCGGGCTCGTCACGATCGGCGCGATCGCGCTGGCGCTGGCGTTCCGCGCTCTCGCGGAGCGGCTGCCCGGCGCCGGCGGCCCGTACGTCTACGCCCGCGAGGCGTTCGGCGAGTTCGCCGGCTTCCTCATCGCCTGGAGCTACTGGATCACCGCGTGGGCGGGGAACGCGGCGATCGTGGTGGCCTGGGTCGGCTACGTGGAGGTGTTCTGGAACACCGGGCACGAGGTGGGCTGGTCGATCGTCATCGCGCTGACGGGGCTGCTCCTGCCGGCGCTGGTCAACCTGATGGGGCTGCGGAGCTTCGCCGCGTTCCAGATCGTCGCGACGGTGCTGAAGTTCATCCCGCTGCTGTTCATGGCGACGATCGGCCTGCTGTTCGTCAACACGGCGAACTTCGGCGAGTTCAACGCCGGCGGCACCTCCTGGCTGGGCGCCATCAGCGCCGCGGGCGCCATCGCGCTGTTCAGCTACCTGGGCATCGAGACGGCGTCGGTCGCCGCGGCCAGGGTCCGCGACCCGAGGCGGAACGTCGGCCGGGCCACCGTGCTGGGCACCCTGGCCTGCGCCGCGGTCTACATCCTCGGCACCGTCACCGTCTTCGGCACCGTGCCGCACGCCGATCTCGTCGCCTCCACCGCGCCCTTCACCGACTCGGCCAACGCCATCTTCGGCGGCGAGTGGGCGGGGGCCACGGTCGCGGCGGCGGCCGTCGTGTCCGGCTTCGGGGCGCTGGTCGGCTGGACCCTGATCGTGGCCGAGATGCCGCGGGCGGCGGCGCGCGACGGGTTGTTCCCCGCCGCCTTCGCCCGGCAGACCAGGTCCGGGGTGCCCGCGTACGGCATCGTCGTGTCCACCCTGCTGGCCGCGGGCCTCACCGTCGTCAGCTACACCAGCTTCGAGCAGGTGTTCATCACCGTGGTGCTGCTGTCGGTGCTCACCTCGGTCGTGCCGTACCTGCTGGCCGCCGCGGCACAGCTGTACTGGCTGTGCACGGAGGGCAGGCGGCTGAAGGCCGGCCACCTGGTGCGCGACGTCACCGTCTCGGCGCTCGCGCTGGCGTTCGGGTTCTGGGCGCTGGCGGGCAGCGGCTACCAGGCCGTCTACTACGGCACGTTCTGCCTGCTGCTCGGCGTGCCCGTGTACGTGTGGGTGAAGGCCCGCCGCGGCGTCTACGGCCAGAGCCCGGCGGTGGCGCGATGACCACGAGCCAGGACCTCACGCTGCGGGTCGGCATCCACTCCGAGATCGGCAGGCTGCGCGAGGTCGTCGTGCACCGGCCGGGGCTGGAGCTGGACCGGCTGACCCCGGACAACGCCGCCGAGCTGCTCTTCGACGACGTGCTGTGGGCGGACCGCGCCCGCCGCGAGCACGACGAGTTCGCCGAGGTGATGAGGAGCCACGGCGTACGGGTGCACCTGTTCGCCGAGCTCCTGGCGCAGGCGCTCGCGACGGACGCCGGCCGGAGCTTCGCCGTGGACCGCGTGTGCACCGACCAGCGGTTCGGCGCGGCCCTGGCCAGGGAGCTGCGCGCGCTGTTCCTCGACCTCGACCCGGCGCTGCTGGCCGGCTACCTGATCGGCGGGGTGGTGAAGTCGGACCTCGGCCCGCTCGTCGGGCGCAGCGTGGCGTGGCAGAGCCTGGACGCCGACGACTTCGTGCTCACCCCGCTGCCCAACACGCTGTTCCAGCGGGACAACGCGGCCTGGGTCGGGCGGGCCGTCGCCGTCAACCCGATGGCCAAGCCGGCCAGGAGCCGCGAGTCGATCAACACCAGGACCGTCTACCGGCACCACCCCCTGTTCGCCGGGGCGGGCTTCGAGATCGTCTACGGGGACGACGATCTCGACCACGCCCCGGCGACGCTGGAGGGCGGCGACATCCACGTCATCGGCGACGGCGTCGCCATGGTCGGGATGGGCGAGCGCACCACGCCGATGGGCATGGAGGCGCTGGCCAGGCGGCTCTTCGAGGGCGGTCACGCCCGCCGCGTCCTGGCCGTGGAGCTGCCCAAGGCCCGCTCCACGATGCACCTGGACACCGTGCTGACGATGGTCGACGTCGCCACCTTCGTCGCCTACCCCTACTTCGACCAGGCCGCCGCCCGCGTCTGGCTGCTCACCCCCGGCGGGGGCGTCCAGCAGCGGAAGGGGCTGGCCGCCGGCCTGAGCGAGGCGCTGGAGGACGACGGCGTCCGCATCCTCACCGCGGCGGGCGACCGGCGCGAGGCCGAGCGGGAGCAGTGGAACGACGCCGACAACTTCCTGGCGATCGCCCCCGGAGTGGTGCTCGGCTACGAACGGAACACCGCGACCAACGCCATGCTGCGCGAGCACGGCCTGGAGGTCATCCCGCTGGCCGGCAGCGAGCTGGGCCGCGGCCGAGGCGGCGCCCGCTGCATGACCTGCCCGATCCTGCGTGACCCCGTCTCGCCCGCCCCGAAGGAACAGTCATGACATTCCCGACCGCGCCCGGCTCGCTGCTCACCCCGACCGGCCTGGGCCGCAGGGGCTTCCTGGCGCTGCTCGACCTCGCCGCGGAGCTGAAGGAGGCCAAGCGGGCCCGGCGCGAACGACCCGTGCTGACCGGCCGCAACATCGCCCTGGTCTTCGAGAAGAACTCCACCCGAACCCGGTGCGCGTTCGAGGTGGCCGCCTACGACCAGGGCGCCCACGTCACCTACCTCGGCCCGACGGGGTCGCACCTGGGCAGGGAGGAGAGCGTCGCGGACACCGCACGGGTGCTGGGCGCGCTCTACGACGGGATCGAGTTCCGCGGGTTCGCCCAGGAGACCGTCGAGGAGCTGGCCCGGCACGCCGGCGTACCGGTCTGGAACGGGCTCACCGACGAGTGGCACCCGACCCAGATGCTCGCCGACGTGCTCACCATGCGGGAGCACCGGCCCGGCGACGTCGAGGCGATCAGCTGCTGCTTCGTCGGCGACGGGCGCGGCAACATCGCCCGCTCGCTGCTGGCCACCGGGGCCATGCTCGGCATGGACGTACGCATCGCCGCCCCCGCCGAGCTGCTGCCACCGGAGGCGCTGGTGAAGGAGGCCAGGCACGCGGCCCTGTCCAGCGGCGCCCGCGTGACGGTCACCAGCGACCCGGCGGCGGCGCTCGACGGCGCCGACTTCGTCTACACCGACGTGTGGGTCAGCATGGGCGAGGCCGAGGCCGAGTGGGACCGGCGCGTCCCGCTGCTCACGCCCTACCGGGTCACGGCGGAGCTGATGGCCGCCACCGGCCGTCCCGGCACCCGCTTCCTGCACTGCCTCCCCGCGGTGCACGACACCACCACCGAGCTGGGGCGGCGGATCCACCAGAACTACGGGCTCGCCGGGGCCGAGGTCACCAACGAGGTGTTCACCTCCGCCGCCTCCGTGGTCTTCCAGCAGGCGGAGAACCGGATGCACACCATCAAGGCCCTGCTCGTCACGGCGCTGGGGGAGTGAGATGCTGATCGTCGTCGCCCTGGGCGGCAACGCTCTGCTCGAACGCGGGGAACGCCCGGACGCGCAGGTGCAGCGGGAGCACGTCCGGGCCGCCGCCCTGGCCCTGGCCCCGCTCGCCGCCGAGCACACGCTGGTGCTCTGCCACGGCAACGGGCCGCAGATCGGCATGCTGGCCGTGGAGAGCGAGAACGACCCGGCGCTGACCCACCCGTTCCCGCTCGACACGCTCGGCGCCCAGACCCAGGGCATGATCGGGTACTGGCTGGCGCTGGAGCTGGGCAACGCGGGCCTGGCCGGGCCGGTCGTCACGATCGTCACGCGGACCGAGGTCGACCCGGACGATCCGGCCTTCCGTGCCCCGGCCAAGTTCGTCGGCCAGACGTACCCGGAGCCGGTGGCCCGCAGGCTCGCCGGGGAGCACGGGTGGACCGTCGCCGGGGACGGGCAGGGCTGGCGGCGGGTCGTCGCCTCCCCGGCACCCCGCCGGATCGTCGAGCTGCCGACGATCCGGCACCTGGTGGCCGGCGGCACGACCGTGATCTGCGGCGGCGGGGGCGGGGTGCCCGTCTTCGCCGGGGACGGCGGCCGGTACGAGGGGGCGCAGGCCGTCGTCGACAAGGACCTCACGGCCGCGCTGCTGGCGGTGGAGCTGGGAGCCGACCGGCTCGTGGTGCTCACCGACGTGGACGCCGTACGCCGGGACTTCGGCACCCCCCGGGAGCGGCCGCTGTCCGCGGTGGACGCCGGCGAGCTGCGCGCCATGCGCTTCCCCGCCGGATCGATGGCGCCGAAGGTCGAGGCCTGCCTCCGGTTCGTCACCGCGACCGGCAGGCCGGCGGCGATCGGGGCGCTGCGGGACGCGGCCGCGGTGCTCGCCGGCACGGCCGGGACCACCATCACGGCCGGCACCAGGACCGTCACCAGCGCGGGAGCCGCCGTGGCAGCCGATCGGTAGACCCGCTTACCTGCGAAGCGGTCCATGCCTCTACTCTCCTGTCGGGGTGGTGGAGCAATGACGAGTGATGCGGCGGGGACGTTCGAGCTCCGTGATCGGCGCGTGGAGTGCGCGGTGCTGGACGGGGTGCTCGCCGACGTGCGCTCGGGTCCCGGGCGTGCCCTGCTGGTCCGCGGCGAGGCGGGCGTCGGGAAGTCGGCGCTGCTCGACTACCTCGTGGGCCGCTCGGCCGGCTGCAGGGTCGTGCGCGCGGCAGGCGTCGAGTCCGAGATGGAGCTGCCCTTCGCCGGCCTGCACCAGCTGTGCGCGCCGATGCTGGACCGCCTCGATCGCATCCCCGGCCCGCAGGCCGAGGCGCTGGCCGTCGCGTTCGGCCACAGCAGCGGCAGCCCGCCGGACAGGTTCCTGATCGGGGTGGCCGTCCTGAGCCTGCTGGCGGCGGCGTCGGAGGACCAGCCGCTCCTGTGCGTGATCGACGACGGGCAGTGGCTGGACCAGGCCTCGACGCAGACGCTGACGTTCGCCTCGCGCCGCCTGTTCGCCGAGCGGATCGGCGTGGTCTTCTCCGTACGGGAACCGGCGGCGGGCCCGGAGTGGCGGGGGCTGCCGGAGCTGGCGGTCGGCGGCCTGCCCGAGGACGACGCCCGCGCGCTGCTGGACTCGGCCGTTCCCGGGCGGCTGGACGAGCGGGTGCGCGACCGCATCGTGGCCGAGACGCGCGGCAACCCGCTGGCCCTGCTGGAGCTGCCGCGCGGGCTGACGGCGGCGGAGCTGGCCGGCGGGTTCGGGCGGCCCGACCTGCAGCCGCTGGCGAGCCAGATCGAGCTCAGCTTCGTCCGGCGGGTGCGGTCGCTGCCCGCGCCGACGCAGCGCCTGCTGCTGACGGCGGCGGCCGAGCCGGTCGGCGACATGACGTTGCTGCTGCGCGCGGCCCAGGCCATGGACCTGCCGATGAGCGCGGGAGCGCCGGCCGAGGCGGCCGGGCTGATCGAGCTGGGCTCCCGGGTACGCTTCCGGCACCCGCTCGTGCGTACGGCCATCTACCGGGCGGCGCCGCCCGGCGACCGCCGCGCCGTGCACCAGGCCCTCGCCCAGGCGATCGACCCCGCCGCCGACCCCGACCGGCGCGCCTGGCACCGGGCGCACGCGGCGGCCGATGCCGACGAGGAGGTCGCCGCCGAGCTGGTCAGCTCCGCCGACCGGGCGCAGCGGCGTGGCGGGGTCGCGGCCGTGGCCGAGTTCCTGCGGCGCGCCACCGAGCTGACCCCGGACGCGGAGACCCGCGCGATCCGCGCCCTGTCCGCCGCCGAGGCCGCGCTGCGCTGCGGCGCCTTCGACGTCGCCCTGAGGCTGCTGCACATGGCGGACCAGGCGGCGGCCGGCGAGTTCCACCAGGCCCGGGTGACCCTGCTGCGGGCGCAGGTCGCCTTCGCCTCCGGCCACGACATGGCCGCGCCGCGGCTGCTCCTCGAAGCGGGCCGCCGGCTGGAGCCGCTGGACCTGGAGCTCGCCCGCGACACCTACCGCGACGCCATGGGCGCGGCCCTGCTCGCCGGCGCGTTCACCGAGGACTCCGGCGTGCGCGCGGTGGCGCTGGCGGTGCGCGCGGCGCCGGCGCCGGCCCCGCAGCGGCCCGGCGACCAGCTCCTGGACAGCCTCGCCGCGCTCTACACCGACGGTTACGCGGCCGCCGTGCCGCTGGCCCGGGAGGCGCTGCGGGCGTTCCGCGCGGAGGACAAGTCCAGCGCGAACGACCAGCCCTGGTTGTGGCTGGCCGGGATCACCGCCGCCGACATGTGGGACGACGAGAGCTGGGCCGTCCTCACCGAGCGGCACGTCCGGGTCGCCCGCGAGCTCGGCGATCTCAGCGTCCTCCCGCTCACCCTCAACTCGCTCGCGGTCGTCCGGCTCCTCTCCGGCGAGCGCGCGGCGGCCGTCTCCCTGGTCGCGGAGATCCAGGCCATCGGCGAGGCGACCGGGGGAACGCTGGCGCCGTACGGCGCGCTGGTGCTGGCCGCCTGGCACGGCGACGAGGCCGCCGCCACCCCGCTGATCGAGGCGAGCACGGCCGACGCGATGGCCCGCGGCGAGGACAGCGGGGTCGTGGTCACCCACTGGGCGCGGGCGCTGCTGCTGAACGGGCTCGCCCGCTACGAGGAGGCCGCCACGGCGGCCCGCGCCGCGACCGAGCACCCGACGGAGTCCGGCGTCGTCTACTGGGCCCTGCCGGAGCTGGTCGAGGCGGCCGTCCGCAGCGGGCGGCCCGAGTGGGCGGCCGCCGCCTGCGAACGCCTCGCCGCGACGGCCCGGGCCTCCGGGACCGACTGGGCGCTCGGCGTGCTGGCCAGGTCCGAGGCGCTGCTGGCGTCCGGCCGTACGGCGGAGGAGCTGTACCGGCAGGCGATCGACCACCTCGGCCGGACCAGGATCCGGACGGAGCTGGCCCGCGCCCACCTGCTGTACGGCGAGTGGCTGCGGCGGGAGAACCGCCTCAAGGAGGCGCGCGGCCGGCTCCGCACCGCCCACGACCTGCTCACCGAGGCCGGCGCCGCCGCGTTCGCCGGCCGGGCCCGCCAGGAGCTCGCCGCCGCCGGAGAGCCGGTCACCGAGCGGGCCGCCCGCCCGCGCGACACCCTCACCCCGCGGGAGGCGGACGTCGCCAGGCTCGCCGGCGACGGGCTGACCAACGCCGAGATCGGCGTCAGGCTCCTGCTCAGCCCGCACACCGTCGAATGGCACCTGAGCAAGGTCTTCACCAAGCTCGGCATCACCTCGCGCAGGCAGCTGCGCCCGAGGGACTAGGGGACCGCGGGAGCTGTCACAGAGCCCGAAGGCTGTCCGGTCTTAGCTGGCGACCCGTCCCATGTGCCGTTGAAAGGCGTCCCAGTGAGCGAGCACACCCTGTCCACCGAGCACGACCACAGCGGCTCCGTGTTCAAACCGCTGTACGTCACCCGCGTCGCCGTGACCGGCGGTGACTCCGGCCACGCGCGCGCCAGCGGCCGGGCCCGCTCGGCCGACGGCGCGCTCGCCCTGGAGCTGCGCCTGCCCGAGGAGCTGGGCGGCGACAACCCCGGCCCGAACCCCGAGCAGCTCTTCGCCGCCGGATACGCCGCCTGCTTCCAGGGCGCGCTCAGCCTGCTGGCCAGGCAGCACCTCCTCGACCCCGGGGCGATCACGGTGGAGGCGACCGTCACCTTCGGCCGCGACCCGGCCGACGGCGGCTACCAGCTACGCGCCGACCTCGTCGTGACCTGGCCGGGAGTGGACCGCGCCACGGCCACCCCGCTGCTGGCCCAGGCGACCGCGCTGTGCCCGTACGCCAAGATGGCCCGCCACGGCATCCCCGCCACGATCGCCCTCGCCGGCTGAGACCGCCCCGCACGACGAGAGGGCACCGGCCCGTGACGGCCGGTGCCCTCGTCCACGTTCGGTCCCGCTACCGCACGCTCGCCCGCGCGGCCTGCTCGATCACGTGGGCGACGGTCCTGGGAGCCGTCATCAGGCCGACATGCCCGGCGTCGTACTCGACGACGGTGGAGCCGGCCCGCTCGGCCATGCTCCGCTGCACGCCGGGAGGGATGATCCGGTCCTTGGTGCCGATGACGTTCCAGGACGGGATCGTCCGCCAGGCGGGGGCGCCGGACGGCTCGTTGAGCGCGCCCAGCGTGGCCGGCCGCTGGGTGGCCGCCACGAGCGCCTTGTCATCGAGGCTCAGCCCGTTCGCGAACGACGTCAGGACGGTCGGCGTCTTCAGGTACAGGTCGGTCTCCGCGGTGGGCGGAAGGGCCGGGGGGACGAGGTCGAACACGGTCGTCGGGTCCGGCACGGAAAGGGCGGAGTCCGGTCCCGCGAGCTGGGTCGCGGACTCGCCGGCGTCGGGGGCGAAGGCGTTGACGTAGACGAGCGCCTTGACGCCGGGGGTTCCGGCGGCCGCGTTGGTGATCACGGCCCCGCCGTAGGAGTGGCCGACGAGGACGACCGGCCCCGTCAGCGTCTCCAGGAACGCCTTCACGGACGCGGCGTCGCCCGACAGCGAGCGCAGCGGGTTGGCGATCGCCCTGACCGGATAGCCGTCGGCCTGGAGCCTGGCGATGACCCGGTTCCAGCTGGAGGCGTCCGCCCAGGCTCCGTGCACGAGCACGACGGTGGGCTTCGGCGTACGCGACCGGCTGTCCTGGGCGGCGACGCTCAGCGCCGGGCCGGCGCCGCCCAGGATGAGGGCGGCGGCGGCGAGCAGCGCCACGGCGGTGCGGGTCCGGCGCAGGGTACGGCGGGCAGGGGGATTGATCATGACTCTGTCCTGTTCCGTGTGAGAGAGGCGGCTCCGGCGGACGGGAGACTGGAGACGGTTCGCGCCGGAGCCGCGGCCGGGGCGCGTACCGCCCGGCTCGTGTGGGTTAGACCGGGCACCGGGCCCGCCGCGTGACGCCTCGCCCCCGACCGCGTGAAAGCCGCCGTGGCTGTCACGCGCGCGGGGGGCTGTCCTGTCTCAGCGGTGACACCTGTCCGATTCAGCGCGCTGGTGAGAAGGGCGGATCATGTGGGTGACACAACGCGGGAGACCGGCCTCCCCGGCCTGCCAGGGCCCACGGCCGGGAGTCGCCGGTCATGGAAGGCGTCAGGCCATGACACGTGACGGGAAGGCGCACGCGCCGGGCCTGAGCTCCCTGCCCCGCCCCGTGGCGGCGGTGATCGGCGGCGGGGGAGTGCTCGGAGCCGCGCAGGTCGGCATCGGGTACGCACTGGAGCAGCACGGATTCGCCCCTGACATGATCATCGGAACCTCGGTCGGGGCGCTCAACGGCGCGATCGTGGCCGCCCACCCCGGCACGGCCGCCGAGCGGCTCGACCACGTGTGGACCCGGGTACGCCGCCGCGAGGTGTACCCGCTCGGCCTCCTGGCCTCGCGGGTCAGCATCGTCGCCGACCACGGCCTGCGCAAGCTGATCGCCAGGGCCGACCTGCCGCGGCGCATCGAAGAGCTGCGCATCCCCTTCACCGCCGTGGCCACGGACCTGGCCACCGGCGGCGAGGCGCTGCTCAGCGAGGGGGACCTCGTGTCCGCGCTGCTGGCCAGCGCCGCCATCCCGGGAGTCCTGCCCCCGGTGGAGCGGGAGGGCCGCACGCTCATCGACGGCGGGGTGATCGCCTACGTCCCCGTACGGGCGGCGCGGCAGGCGGGGGCGGCCAGCGTGGTGGTGTTGTCGGCCGGGCCCGAATGGCCGCTGGCCTCGGCCCTGCCGCCCCGGCGGGCCGACGCGGTCGCCGCCAGGGCGGCGCTGCTGCTGGCGCACCACCAGATCGAGCGCGACCTGCGCGAGGTGTCCACCCACCTCCCCACCGTCGTGCTGCCGACCGGCATCGACACCTGGCCGGCCCCGTGGGACTTCCGGCACGCCGAGCGGCTGATCGGCACCGCCGCCCGCACGGCGGGCCGGTTCCTCGACGGGCTGCGCGTCAACGGGCCGGGCCTGTACGGGATGAGCTGCCATCCCGCCGGTCCGGCCGCCCCGGCGAGGGAGGCCGGCCGATGAGCACCATCGCGTTCCTCAACATCCCGATGCACGGGCACGTCAACCCGACGCTGCCCGTCGTGGCCGAGCTCGTCCGGCGCGGCCACTCCGTCACCTACCACATCTCCTCCGCGTTCTCGGCGGAGATCGCGGCCACCGGCGCGACCGTGTACCCGTACCCCGAGGCCGACCGGCCGCTCGCCGACCCGCCGATGCCGATCACGATGCTGGAGGGGCTCGCCCGCACCACCGTCGGTCTGCTGCCCCGGGTGCTCGCCGAGCTGCTCGAGATCCGGCCCGACCTGATCGTGCACGACTCCGCCTGCATGTGGGCCGCGGTCGCCGCCCGTGAGCTCGGCGTGCCCGCGGTGTCGCTGTTCACCACGTTCGCGTACGGCCGGCACACGCCCAGCCCCACCCGCGTCTCGTGGCAGCTGCTGGCCGAGGCGGCCTCCCACCCCCGCAACACCCGCGACTACCTGCGGTGGCGGCGCAAGCTGCGCAGCGGCTACGACACCCGCGGCCTGCCGCGCTTCGACTACGCGAACGTCCGCCAGCCGCTCAACCTGGTCTTCACCTCGCGCGACTTCCAGCCGGGCGCCGGCGCCCTGGACGAGTCGTTCCGGTTCGTCGGCCCCAGCCTGGGCTCCCGCCTGCCCGACCCGTCGTTCCCCGCCGACCGCCTGCGGGCCCCCGTGCTGTACGCCGCGCTCGGCACGGTGTTCAACGCGGGCCCGCAGCTGCTGCGCAACCTCGTCGTCGCGCTCGCCCCGCTGGGCGGCACCGTGGTCATCGCCACCGGGGAGACCAACCCGGCCGCGCTGGACCCGCTGCCGGACAACGTGATCGCGCGCCGCTTCGTCCCGCAGACCGAGGTGCTGGAACGGGCCGCGCTGTTCGTCACGCACGGCGGCATGAACAGCGCCAACGAGGCCATGTACGCGGGGGTCCCGATGTTGCTGATCCCCCAGGGTGCGGACCAGCCGCTCGTGGCCCGCCGGGTCGTCCAGCTCGGCTCCGGCCTGGCGATCAGCGCCCGCGACGCCGGCCCCGGGCTCGTGCACGCCCTGGCCCGGCGGCTGCTCGACGAGCCGCGCTTCATGGCCGCCGCGGACCGGATGCAGGTCGCCCAGCGCGAGGCCGGCGGCTACGTGCGCGCCGCCGACGAGCTGGAGCGCCACCTGCACCGCAGCCGCCAGGGCCGCCCCGCACCGGCGGACACCCCACGGGAACGGTGAGCCATGTCGCCCCTCGTGCTCACCCTGCTGCTGCTGGGCGGGCTGTCCGAGGCCGCCGGACGCCTCCTGCCGCTGATCGCCCGCCGGCCCCGCACGTCGCGGCCCCAGCTGATCCCGCTCGTCCTGATCGGCGCCGTCGTCGAGGGCGCGGTGTTCGGGCTGTGGCCGCTGATCGCGTGGACGCTCGCCGGGCTGATGCTCACCGAGCCCCCGCCCGGCGTCGCCGCGTTCACCTGGACCCCCGACAAGGCTGTCCCGCTGCTGCTCGCGGCCATTCTCGCGTTCCCGCTCCTCGGGCCGCTGCTGCACATGCTGCTGCTGGTGGCGGTCGGGGCCGGCCTGGTGGCGCCGCTCGCCGCCGCGACCGGGCTGGGCTGGTGGGCCGCCGCGGGCTGCGTGGCCGTCGCCGGGCTCGGGCTCGGCCTGGCCGTCGAGGTGGTCCGCCGCCTGGTGGTGCAGGTCGGCGCCCTCACCGGGGTGCGGGAGCCGGCCGCATGACCGAGTTCCCGCTCCTGGTCCTGGTGCTCGGCCCGGTCCTGCTCGCCGAGGCGCTGCTCGCCCGGTACGAGGTGCTGGCGTACGCCGCCGGCTGGCGGGCCCCCACCACCGAACTGCCACAGGACATGCCCTACGCCAGGGGCGCGGACCCGGACCGGCCGCCGGACGCGTACCTGGTCTACCTGGACGGCATCGGCAAGCGCCGCTTCCGCGACACCCGCGACGGGGGCAAGCTGGTCGAGGCCCTGATCGGCGGGGCGCCGGAGCTGCGCGTGCTGGGGCAGGTGCAGCCGTACTCGCCGCTGGCCGCGCCGCTGGTGAACCGGCCCGTGTGGGAGTGGCTGCGCCACCATGTCGGGCTGCTGCTGTTCCTGCACAACGTCATGCAGATCTTCGTCGCCGCCGACCACCGGTACCGCCCGCTGTACAACCGCGCCGTGGGCGCCCAGATCGCCGACCAGCTCCGCCGGGCCGGCTACCGGCCGGGCAGCGGCATCCCCGTGGTGCTGGTCAGCTACAGCGGCGGCGCCCAGGTCGCCATCGGCGCCGTCCCGGCGCTGCACGCCGGGCTGGGCGCGCCGCTGCTGCTGATCACGATCGGCGGGTTCCACAACGGCGCCAACGATCTCACCCACGCCGACCACCTGTACCAGCTCACCAGCGACCAGGACTGGATCGAGCGGGTCGGCACCTGGCTCTTCCCGCAGCGCTGGCGGGTGTTCCGCCGCAGCGCCTGGAACCGGGCCCGCCGCGACGGGAAGATCACCGCCCGGAGGCTGGACCCGGCCACCCACGTCGGGCACAACAGCTACATCAGCCCGGCGGCGAAGCTGCCCGACGGCCGCAGCCACCTGGACCGCACCGCCGGCACCGTCATCGCCCTCATCCGCGCCCACTGCGGGGCCGGGAGGACGTCGCCGTGACGGTGCTCCCGGGAACGTCCGCGGCACCCCCTTCGACGGCGCCGCACCTTTTGCCGTGATCCAGACCGGAGAGATAGGCTACGTGTCCAATCAAGCCGACCGCCCGGTGCCTCCAGCTGTCGGACGTGCGGCCGGTGGAGGCGTGGCCATGGCGAGCAAGGATCCCAGGTTGCAGCTGCGCGGCAGGCAGACCGAATGCGAGGCGCTGGACCAGCTCGTGGCCACGGTGCAGTCCGGCCACAGCGCGGTCCTGGTGGTGCGCGGCGAGGCGGGCATCGGCAAGACGGCGCTGCTGGAGCACGCGCGGGCCGGCGCGGCCGGCTGCCGGATCGCCAGGGCGGCGGGCATCGAGTCGGAGATGGAGCTGGCCTTCGGCGGGCTGCACCAGCTCTGCGCCCCGTTCCTGGACCATCTCCCGCACCTGCCGGCCCCGCAGCGCGAGGCGCTCGGCACCGCGTTCAGGCTGAGCGCGGGGCCTCCGCCCGACCGCTTCCTGGTCGGCCTCTCGGTGCTCAGCCTGCTCGCCGACGTGGCCGACAAGGAGCCGCTGGTCTGCCTCGTCGACGACGCCCAGTGGCTCGACCGGGTCTCCGCGCAGACGCTCGCCTTCGTCGCGCGGCGCCTGCTCGCCGAGCGGATCGGGCTGGTGTTCGCGGTGCGCGAGCCCAGCCTGGAGGACGAGCTGGCGGGGCTGCCGGAGCTCGAGGTCGGCCGCCTGAGCGACGGCGACGCCCGCGCGCTGCTGGACTCCGTGGTTCCCGGACGGCTCGACGCGCGGGTACGGGACCGGATCGTCGCCGAGACGCAGGGCAACCCGCTGGCCCTGCTGGAGCTGCCCCAGGGGCTGACCCCGGCGGAGCTGGCGGGCGGGTTCGGGCGGCCCGACACGGGGTCCCTGGCCGGCCAGATCGAGCAGAGTTTCCTGCGGCGGGTCCGTTCGCTGCCCCCCGAGACCCAGCGACTGCTGCTCATCGCGGCGGCCGAGCCGGTGGGCGACGTGGCCCTGCTGGCACGGGCGGCGGACCTGCTGGGCATCGACTCGGCCGCGGCGGCACCGGCCGAGTCGGCTGGACTGATCACCATCGGGGCCCGGGTACGGTTCCGCCACCCCCTCGTGCGTTCCGCGGCCTACCGCGTGGCGTCCCCGGAGGATCGGCAGGGCGTGCACCGCGCGCTGGCCGACGCGACCGACCCCCAGGCGGACCCCGACCGCCGGGCCTGGCATCTCGCCTGCGCCGCCGCGGGCCCCGACGAGGCGGTGGCCGCCGAGCTCGAACGATCCGCCGGCCGGGCACAGGCCCGCGGCGGGGTCGCGGCGGCGGCCGCGTTCCTGGAACGGGCGGCCGAGCTGACCCCCGACTCCGCCCGCCGCGGTGCCAGAGCGCTGGCCGCCGCCCGGGCCAAGCACCAGGCCGGCGGGTACGACGCCGCACTCGAACTCCTGGACGCGGCGGAGCTCAGCCCCCTGGGCGAGCGCGAGCTCGCCCAGGCCGACCTGCTGCGCGGCCAGATCATGTTCGCCTCCACCAGCGCGGGCGCCGGCCTGCCCCTGCTGCTCAAGGCGGCCAGGCGGCTGGAGCCGCTGGACGCCGGGCTGGCCCGCGAGACCTACCGCGACGCGCTGTACGCGGCACTCACCGCCGGCCGCCTGCCGGACGGCGCCCAGCTCGCGGACGTGGCGGCGGCGGCGCTAGCCGCACCACCCGGACCGCGCCCCGAGCGTGACGACCTGCTCGTGAACGGCGTGGCGGCCATGGTCACCGAGAGCTACGCGGCAGGCGTGCCGACGGTCCGCCGGGCCCTGGACGCCTTCCGCACAGCGGACATCTCCCGGGAGGAGGGCCTCGGCTGGCTCCCGCTCGCCTCCCGCATGGCCCACAACACCTGGGACTTCGACGGCTGGTCGATGCTCTCGGCGAAGCTGGTCGAGCTCGCCCGCGAAACCGGGGCCCTGTCCATCCTGCCGCCCGCCCTGCTGCTGCTCGTGCCGAACCGGGTCGACGCCGGCCAGTTCGCCGTCGCCGAGTCGCTGGTCGCCGAGGCGGCGACGATCGGTGAGGCGACGGGCAGCCGCGTCTTCGCCCATTACTGCGCCCTGGTGCTGGAGCCGTGGCGCGGCCGGGAAGCCGCCACCCGCCAGGCGATCGAGGCGATCACCCGCGACCTGGCACTCCAGGGGGAGGGCAAGGTGCTGACCGCCACCCACTGGGCGAACGCGGTGCTCTGCAACGGCCTGGGCCGCTACGAGGAGGCGTACGTCGCGGCCGAGCGAGGCTGCGAGAACCCGCAGGAGCTCGGCCTGTCCATCTCGTCCCTGGTCGAGCTCGTCGAGGCCGCCACCCGCAGCGGCCGGCCCGCCCGCGCCGCCACCGCCGCCCGGCACCTCGACGAGATGGCCCAGGCCGCCGGCACCGACTGGGGCCTCGGTACCTCGGCCCTGGTACGCGCCCAGGTGAGCGAGGGGCAGGCCGCCGACGCCCTCTACCGCGAGGCGATCGAGCGGCTCGGCCGTACCGAGGCCGGCGTGGCCCGCGCCCGCAGCCGGCTGCTCTACGGCGAATGGCTGCGCAGGGAGAACCGCCGCGCCGGCGCCCGGGAGCAGCTGGGCGCCGCGTACGAGCTGCTCGCCCAGATGGGCGCCGAGGCGTTCGCGGAGCGTGCCCGGCGCGAGCTGCAGGCCACCGGCGAGACGGTACGCAGACGCCTCGTCGAGGTGCGCACCACGCTCACCGCCCAGGAGGCGCACATCGCGCAGCTCGCCGGCGACGGGCTGACGAACTCGGAGATCGGCGCTCTGCTCTTCATCAGTCCCCATACCGTCGAGTGGCACCTGCGCAAGATCTTCGTGAAGCTCGGCATCGTCTCCCGCAAGCAGATCCGCGCCACGCTGCTCGACGGCGCGGCCGAGACGGCCTGACCGCCGGTTCACCGGCGGTCGCGGGCCCGCATCAGGGCCTTGACCAGCTCGCCCGCCCACAGGATGGCCGAGCCGACGGCCAGGCAGGCCAGCCACTGGCCGAAGGTGAGATCGGTGGTGGTGAAGAAGCCGTGCAGGGCGTCCACCTCGACGATGATCAGCAGCAGGACGACGACCGCGAGCGTGGCGACCAGCGGGTTCGGGTGGTGCAGGGTCTCGCGGTGGAACAGGCTGCGGGTGGGGTGGCGGACGGTGAGCAGGTTGAACGCCTGGAAGAAGACGAACGTGACGAGCGCCATCGTGCCCGCGACGCTGGCCTGGCCCACGGCCGCGGCGGGGCCGGGCGCCCAGACGAGCACGGCGGCGGTGCCGGTCGCCATGATCGTGCTGGTCAGCAGGATGCGCACGAGGCGTTCCCTGGTGAGGATGGGCTCGCGGGGCGGGCGGGGTGGCCGGCTCATCGCGTCCGGGCTCGCCGGGTCGACGCCGAGCGACATCGCGGGCGGGCCGTCCATGACGAGGTTGACGAAGAGGATCTGCAGGGCGGTGAACGGGGCGCCGCCCGCGAGGCCGGTCAGCGAGGTGATCAGGAACGTCAGCACGAAGCCGAGCGCGGTCGAGACCTGGAAACGGGTGAACTTGACGATGTTGTCGTAGATGCCGCGGCCTTCGCGGACGGCGCCCACGATGGTGGCGAAGTTGTCGTCGGTGAGCACCATGGTCGCCGCCTCCTTGGTCACCTCCGTCCCGGTCAGGCCCATGGCGACGCCGATGTCCGCCTTGCGCAGCGCGGGGGCGTCGTTGACGCCGTCGCCGGTCATCGCGACGACGTCGCCGCGGGCCTGGAGTGCGCCGACGATGCGGAGCTTGTGCTCGGGCGAGACCCGGGCGATGACGCCGATGCCGTCCAGGCGGCGGGCCAGATCGGCGTCGTCGGTGTAGCGGTCGAGCTCGGCGCCGGTGACGGCCTGGCCGGGGATGCCGAGGTCGCGGGCGATGGCGGCGGCGGTCACCGCGTGGTCGCCGGTGATCATCCGCACGCGGATGCCCGCCTCGCGGCACTGCTCGATGGCCTGCCTCGCCTCCGGCCTCGGCGGGTCGACGATGCCGACCAGGGCGATCAGGACCAGGCGGTCCAGCAGCTCCTTCGCATCGCCACCGATGGCCTCGCCGGCGCTCTCGCCCGCGGCATTCCCGGCGGCTTTCCGGGCGGCCTCGCCCGCGGTTTCGCCGGCGACCTCGCCGGCGGGAAAGTCCTGGAGGGCCACGGCCAGCACCCGCCGGCCCTGTCCGGCCAGGCTCGCGTTCGCCTCGTCGTAGCGCCGCCGCTCCTGCGGGTCGAGCTCGGTGACGCCGTCCGGGCCCAGGTAGTGGGTGGCCCGGGCGGCCAGGACGTCCGGCGCGCCCTTGACGAAGCAGCGCACGACCGGCCGGCCGCCGCCATCGGTCCAGCGGTGGAAGGTGGCCATGAACTTGTGGTCCGCGTCGAACGGGACCTCCGCCACGCGCGGGCGCTGCCGGCGCAGTGCCGTGACGTCGATGCCGCCCTTCTCGGCCAGTACGACCAGGGCGGCCTCGGTGGGATCGCCGACCACCGCCTCCTCGTCGTCGCGGAACACCGCGTCGGTGCAGAGCGCCATCGCGATCAGCGCCTCGTCCAGGGCGGCCGGTGGCGGGCGGCCGTCGGTGGAGCGGATGCGCCCGTCCAGAGCGTAACCGTGGCCCGAGACGGTGAAGCGCCGCCGCGCGAGGAAGACCTCCCTGGCCGTCATCTGGTTGAGGGTCAGCGTGCCGGTCTTGTCGGTGCAGATCTGCGAGGTGCTGCCCAGGGTCTCCACCGACGACAGCCGCTTGACGATGGCGCCGCGGCGGGCGAGCCGTTCGGTGCCCATGGCCAGCGTGAACGCGACCACCGCCGGCAGCCCTTCCGGGATGGCGGCCACGGCCAGCGAGACCGCGGTCACGAACAACACCCCGAACTCCTGCCCGCGCACCAGCCCGAGCACGACCACGACGGCCACCACCACGGCGGAGATGAGCGCCAGGGTCCTGCTGAGCGTGCTGATCTGCCGTTGTAAGGGGGTCGGGGCGGGCTTGGCCGAGGCGAGCAGGCCGGCGATCCGCCCGGTCTCGGTCGCCATGCCGGTGGCCGTGACGATCATCTCGCCCCGGCCGCGGGTGACCGAGGTGTTCATGAACAGCGCGTTCGCACGGTCGGCCAGCGCCGCCCCCTCCTCGACGCGGCCGGTGGCGGACTTGGCGACCGGCTGCGCCTCCCCGGTCAGCTCCGACTCCCGCACCTCCAGGGAGGCCGAGGACAGCAGCCTCCCGTCCGCCGGCACCCGGTCCCCGGCCTCGACGACCACCACGTCCCCTGGTACCAGCCCGGTGGCGTCCAGCCGGGTGAGCGTGCCGTCCCGCCGGACGGTCGCCACGGTGGAGGTCATCTTCCTGAGCGCCTCCAGCGAGGCTTCTGCCCGGGACTCCTGGACGAAGCCGATGGTGGCGTTCAGCAGCACGACCACGGCGATCGCGAGCGGGGTCTCCCACTCCCGCGAGATCACCAGGCTGACCACGGCGGCGGCCAGCAGGATCACGATCATCAGGTCCTGGAACTGACGCAGGAAGGCGCGCCAGCGCGGTTCGCGGGCCGCCTCCCGCAGGCGGTTGGGGCCGTGGCGGTCGAGCCGCCGCGACGCCTCGCCGGTCGACAGCCCCTCCTCGGGGGCGGCCTGGAGCAGGACGGCGACCTCGCCGGCCGGCAGCGCGTGCCACGGCGTACGGTCCGGGTCGATCAGGTGGCCGGCCTCCGGGAGCCGGGTGGCGCCATGGGGTTCGCTCATCCCCCTGAGACCGGGCGGCCACGCGGGTGCGTGACAGTGCTCCGTTCCGGTTTCATCGCGAATGAAATGGTTTCGGGTGAAAGGACGCTCGGTAGCATGACGTCATGGCCGCCGACGTCCCTGACCGTGTCACCACCTCGCGCGCGACCGCCCGCCCCGGCGACACCTCGCCCTTCGCCCTCGGGCTGCTGCTGCGCCAGGCGCACTGGCGCGCGGCCTCGGTGATGACGGAGGCGCTCCGGCCGCTCGGCATCGAGCTGCGGCACTTCGCCGTGCTGATCGTGCTGATGGACCGCGGCCCCACGGTGCAGCGGGACCTGGCGGCGGCGACCGGCTCGGACAAGGCGGGCGTCATGCGGGTCGTGGACGACCTGGAGCGCAAGGGCCTGGCCGTGCGCAGGACGGTTCCCGGCGACCGGCGGGTGCGGGTGGTCGAGATCACGCCGCAGGGGATCGAGCTCTTCGACGCGGCCCACGTGGCGGCGGAGCCGCAGGCCGCCCGCCTGGCCGCCGGGCTGGGCCCCGACGAGGCCGAGCAGCTGAAGGAGCTGCTGACCCGGGTCGCCTATCCCACCGCTGACGACGCGCTGTAGTAGCCGCCCGCGACACGTTTTACCAGCTCATGGCACCTTTGCGGGTCGAGATCGTATTGAATGATACGATTTCGTCTGATACTATCGAACTGTATCCACAGGAACACGACGTGCAGGCAGGAGGTTTCGATCATGAACGTCTACGAGGCAGTCACGAGCCGCCGGGCGGTACGCGGATTCACCGACCAGCCCGTCCCCATGGAGGTGCTGAAGCGCGTGCTGTCGGCTGCGGCCTGGGCCCCGTCCGGGTCGAACCTTCAGCCGTGGCGCATCTACGTGGTGACCGGCGAGCCGCTCGCCGAGATCAAGAGGCGGGCCGGTGCGCGGCTCGCCGCGGGCGACCCCTGGGACGAGCGCGAGTACGAGATGTACCCGGCCGACCTGAAGTCCCCGTACCGCGAGCGCCGGTCCGCCTTCGGCCGGGAGCGCTACGGCGCGCTCGGCGTCGCCCGCGACGACTGGGAGTCCCGCCAGCGGGCCGCGGCGGGCAACTGGCAGTGCTTCGGCGCGCCCGTCGCCCTGTTCTGCTACATCGACCGCGACCTGGGCCTGCCCCAGTGGGCCGACGTCGGCATGTACCTGCAGACGGTCATGCTGCTGCTCCGCGAGGAGGGGCTGCACAGCTGCCCGCAGATGTCCTGGTCGGTGTACCGCGAGACCGTCGCGGACGTCCTGCACCCGCCGGAAGAGCTCATGCTGTTCTGCGGCCTGTCGATCGGGTTCGAGGACGTCAGGGCGGACTACAACCGTACGGGCCGGGCGCCGCTCGACGAGACGGTCACGTTCGTCACCGGCACCGCGAACGGGCACGAGGCGCCGGTGGTGTCCGCGCACCGGAGCGGCTGCCCCCACCCGGTGGCGGTCAAGCTCAGGACCGGCCGGGGCCTGCGGAGGAACCGCTCGCGGTCGTACCGCCCGTTCGCGGGCGGCGCGGGCCGGCGCGTCCACGCCGGCGGGCCGCACTGGACCGTGGTCTGGCCCGGCGGTCGCCTCCGCCTCTCATGCACCTGGCGGGACGCCCCGGCGACCGGCTCCCAACGGCAGGACGCCCCGCAGGCCGGGTCACCGCGACGGGACGCCCCGCAGGCCGCATCACCGCGCCGGGGCGCCTCGGCGGCCGGGTCGTCGCGGTTCGCCGGTCGCCTGCCGGTTTCGTCCCGCCGCTGAACCGGCGGAATCCACATCACCTCACGGGGAGAGACATGACCGACCAGTTCCACCTCGGCCACGACCTGACGATCGGCAGGCTCGGGTTCGGCGCCATGCGCCTGTGCCAGAGCCACCCGGGCGGCCCCGCCCGGGACGCCGAGTCCGGGCGAGCCGTCCTGCGCCGCGCCGCCGAGCTGGGCGTGAACCACCTCGACACCGCCGGCTTCTACCGCGCCCAGGACGGCTCGGTGACCGCCAACGCCCTGATTCGCGAGGCCCTGGCCCCGTACCCGGACGACCTGGTCATCGCCACCAAGGTCGGCCCGGTCTTCGGCCCCGGCGGCCCCCGCCAGGCCACCGCGGCCGAGCTCCGCCCCCAGGTCGAAGCCGATCTCGAGAGCCTGGGCCTGGACCGCCTCGACCTGGTCTACCTGCGCATCGGCAAGACGGACCCGCCGCGCGGCGAATCGCTCGCCGAGCGCTTCGAGGTGCTCGCCGCGCTGCGCGAGGAGGGCCTGATCCGCCACCTGGGCCTCAGCAACGTCGACACCGGCCATCTCGCCGAGGCCCGCACGATCGCCCCCGTCGCCGCCGTCCAGAACCACTTCCACATCGCCAACCGCGCCGAGACGGCCGTCCTCGACGCCTGCGAGCAGGCCGGCATCGCGTTCGTGCCCTTCTTCCCCATGGGCGGCGGCAGGACCGGCCTCGACGACCCCGCCCTGGTCAAGGTCGCGGAACGGCACGGCGCCACCGCCCGCCAGATCGCGCTGGCGTGGCTGCTGGCTTTGTCCCCCGCGATCCTGGCCATCCCGGGCACCGGCACCGTGGCCCACCTGGAGGAGAACCTGGCCGCCCGGTCGATCCGCCTCACCGGTGAGGACCTCGCCGACCTCGCCTGATCACCGCTCTTCCCCGGCACGACCGGGCAGGGGCGCTGTAGAAGTGACGTATGACGCACAGCGGTTGGCACGGACCGGACAGCGCCGATCCCCTGGCGGTCACGTCGGCCGTGGTCGCGGCCTCCCGGCTGCTGGTGGGGATCGCCGTCCGGTCACTGGCCGAGGTCGAGGGCAAGGTGACGTTGCCGCAGTTCCGCATGCTGGTGGTGCTCAGCGAGCAGGGGCCCACCAACCTGGTCACCATGGCCGGGCTCCTCGGCGTCACCTCTCCCACGGCGATGCGGATGGCCGACCGGCTCGTCCTGGCCGAGCTGGTCGTCCGCGAGGTCAGCCCGCACAGCCGGCGTGAATCGATCATGAGCCTGACCTCGCAGGGCCGCCGGCTCGTGGCCAAGGTGATGGCCCGCCGGCAGGCCGAGGTCGCCGCCATCGTCTCGCGGATGACTCCCGAGCAGCGCCGCGCCGTGATCGAGGCGCTGACGGTCTTCAACCAGGCGGGCGAGGAATCGGTCGCGACGCCGGCGCACCCCCTCGGCTGGCCGGAGGACCACCGTTGACCCGGCCACCACCCTGAACGCCCCACTCCGGCGCAATAATGGCCGAGGACACGCGGGCCGGGAACGTCGCCGCCGCCTGACCGAAGGAGAGGACGAATTCCGTGAGCCGGCTGGTCGAACTCCACTCGCGCAAGGCCGCCCGCATCCTGGACAGCGCGCGCGGGCTGGTGCTCGACCACGGCGCGGGCAAGGTCACCGTGCCGGAGATCAGCCGCGCGGCCGGCGTCGGCAAGGGCACCGTCTACCTGTACTGGCCCAGCAAGGAGGACCTCATCCGCGGGCTGTCGCCCGTGACCTGCCGGCCCTGATGGAGGAGGGGATCGCCCGCATCACCGCCGACCCCGGCATGGTCCGGCCCCGCCGCCAGGCGCCGCTCGTCGTCCGTACCGGGTCGAGACTCCCGCTGGGGCGCCGCCTGCGCAGCGGGGAGCCGGAGCTGCTGCGGCTGCTCATGCAGGATCCCGGCGACCGCGAGCTGTACGCCCGCGCCCGGCCGGCCGCCATGTGGGACGCGGTCATGCCGATCCTGCGCCGCCACGGCCTGATCCGCGACGACCGCCCGCTCGCCGGCCAGGCCTGCGCCCTGCACGCCCTGCTCGACGGCTTCTCCACCGCCGTCTACGAGCCGGAGACCGCCCCGCCCGGGGCCGACGACCCGGACGCGGTGCTCGCCGACACCGTGGCGCAGCTGTTCGAACCGGCGGACCCGCCCGGCGAGGCGGCCGTCAAGGCGGCGGCCGAGGAGACCCTGGCGATCTTCCGCGAGATCCGGGACGCGGTCCTGGACCTCATCGACCGCAGCCAGACCGCCGCCGCCCCCTGAGAGCGCTCCGGCGCAGGCGTCACGGGCACGCGAGACCGCCGCCCCCTGAGACCGCGCTGGCGGCGGCCGACCGAGCTGGGCACCTGCCTTCCCTTCAGCGCGGCCGGAACGCGATCAGCCGGCGGAGCCTCCGGGCCACCGGATCGTGCGGGCGGCCGACGAAGGCGATGCGCAGCCAGTCGCCGGCGTCGGACCGGAGGAGATCGTCGCGTACGGACGGGTCGGCACCGCGCTCCAGCAGCAGCCGGACCACGTGCGCCCGCCCGCCCCGGACGGCCCAGTGCAGGCCGGTCCGCCCGAGGTAGGGCGCGACGTCAGGATGCACGCCCCGGTCGAGGAACCAGCGCACGACCTCGACCCGGCCGTGCTGGCAGGCGTGCACGAACGCCTCGCCCACGATCTCCTCCTGATCGTCGGCCGGCGGCAACCGGGACGGGAACCCGGCCCCGGTGTCGGCGAGGTCGGGCCGCGCCGGCGCGGCGTCCGGCCGTAGGCGCCCGTCCGCGTCGAAGCAGGCCCGCACCCGATCCAGCCGCCCGCACGCGGCGTACGTCCACAGCGCCGCCGGGACGATCGCGCGTGCGGCCAGCAGGTCCACGATCTCCGTGTTGTCGTGGTGGATCGCGTTCTCCAGCGGGGTGATGCCCCACCTCCGGACGCCGGGGTCGGCGCCGGCGTCGAGCAGCAGCCGCACGTACGCCACCCGGTTGGAGCGGGCGGCCCAGACGAGCGGGAGATCCAGGTCGGTGGCCTTGCCGAGCAGCACCTCGACCCCGGCGCGCGGCACGCCCAGCTCCCTGCCGAGCCGGACCCCGGGGATCGTCTCCGGCCGCGCGAGCATCAGCAGCAGGGTGCCGGCCTGCCCGGCGGTCAGAGCGGCCAGCCGGTCGGTGTCGCCGGCCAGCAGCGCCCCGGCCTCAGGGTGCAGCCGCCGCCGTTCCTCCCGGCGTTCACCGAGGTCGCGGCGGGACTTCTCGGTGAAGGACACGAGCTCGTGCCAGGTCGGGAAGCCGAGCTCGCGCGCGATGATCAGCCGCGCGTCGCGCGGCTCGGCGCCCGCGGCGGAGGTGGCGGTGGCGTGCCGGGGCACGTACGCCCGCAGTCGTCGCAGCGCGCCGGGATCGCCGCGGCGCAACTCGTCGAGGAGGGCGCCGGCCATCGAGGCGTAGACGCCCGGCCTGACTCCCATGAGGCGGGAGACCGGCCGTTCCCCGCCGCGGCCTTCGACGTGGGCGCGGAACTCGGCCCAGGTCCGGAACCCGTGCTCCTGCGCGAGCACGAACTGGGCGTCGCTGAGCAGGAACCGCCCGGCGCCGCCCAGCACGTCGGCGACCCGGGCCGCGGCGTCGGGGTCGCCCGCCGCGTACGCGTGCCGCAGGTGTTTGGCCTGCTTGCGGTAGTACTCCAGGTTCGGACGGGCGGGCAGCTCGAAATGACGATCGGCCATGGCAACCTCCTTCGCCGCCGGGGTCCGCTTGCCCGGCCGGAAAGAGGCTGGTCGTGTCCCATGCGTGGACGTGCTGCTTCGAGGTGGGAAGGTCCCTGCCCGCGGACTGGCAGCGCCCTCGCGCGCTCCCCCCAGGTTAAGGACCGCCTCCGCGTGCGGGCAACCATCAATATCGACGTTAGCTGCATTGCGTTGACAACGATAATAACAGTGATACCGTTGCTGACGGTTCCATTGGAAGCATCAGTGAAGGAGCGCCACCATGCCCGACCGGTTGCGGATCATCGGAGTGGAAGAGACCGTCGTCGTGCCCGCCGTCCTGAAGGCGTACGAGCGGGCCGGGTCGCCGCGGATCCCCTCCCGCGGCTTCGGGGACGGCCCGGTCGCCGAGAACCTGCGCGACACCGGTGAGCGGCGGCTGGCCCACATGGACGACCAGGGCATCGACGTCGCCGTGCTGTCCCTGTCCACGCCGGGCGTGCAGGACCTGCCCGAGGCCGACGCGATCCCGGTGGCCCGCGAGGCCAACGACCAGCTCGCGGAGATCGTCGCCGCGCGCCCCGACCGATTCCAGGCGTTCGCCGCGATCCCCACCCAGTCGCCGGCCGCCGCCGCGGCCGAACTGGAGCGTGCGGTGCGCGAGCTGGGCTTCCCCGGCGCCATGCTGTACGGCCGAACCGGCGACAGGCTGGCCGACCACCCGGACAACGACGAGCTGTACGCCACCGCCGAACGGCTCGGGGTGCCGCTGCACTTCCACCCGCAGCTCCCGGTCCAGCCCGTGATCGACGCCTACTACTCCGGCATCGGCCCGATCGGCACGGCGCTGGCCGGGCCGGCGATCGGCTGGTACTACGACCTGGGCGTCCAGTACCTGCGGATGATCTTCTCTGGAGTCTTCGACCGGTTCCCGGACCTCCAGGTGATCGCCGGGCACTGGGGCGAGGTCGTGCTGTTCTACCTCGACCACACCGGCTGCGTCGCCGAGGCGGGCGGCCTGCGGCAGCCGCTCGCGGACTACTTCAAGCAGAACTTCTGGGTCGCGGGCAGCGGCACCAACAGCCCCCGCTACCTGCGCTGGACCGCCGAGGTCATGGGCACCGACCGGATGTTGTACTCCACCGACTACCCCTTCACCTACGGGTTCCGCCCCGGCGGCTTCCCCTACGTCGACACCAGCGCCGGCGCCGCCCGCTCCCTCCTGGAGGACGCGCCCTTCACCGACGACCAGAAGGCCGACATCGCCCACCGCAACTGGGAGCGCCTCACCGCCCGCTGATCACGGGCCGCTACTGATCCGCGGCCTGCGCGGCGACGCGGGAGATGGCCTGGACGGCGATCTCGGGCTGGTCGACGTAGATGTAGTGGCCGCTGTTCCCGGCCGTCGTCAGCTTGCTGGCGCTCGACAGGGCCAGCCACTTGCGCTGGCCCGCGGCCCACGCCTGCTCCAGGCGCTTGCCGTACGTGGGGATGGCCGCGAGGTACGGCTTCCCGTGCTGGATCACCTCGACCGGGATGTCCCCGGCGGAACCCACCTTCCCGTCGGGCATGACGAGTTGCTCCGGGTTCTGCCCCTCGAAGACCGCGAGGTTCTGGGCGCGCACCTCGGCCGCCGGGCCGGTGGCGGACTCGGGGATCGTCCTGGCGATGTCACCCGCCATGGTGGGCGGGGTGGCGTCCATCAGGACCAGGCCCTTGACCCTGTCCTGGTGGCCGGGGGCGTACCTGGCGGCGACCAGCCCGCCCAGCGAGTGCCCGGCCAGCACGACCGGGCTGTCACCGGCGACGCGGTCGAGCACCCCGGTCAGGACCTCGCCGGCGCTGGAGAAGTCCTGCGGGCCTGCCGGCTTGGCGCTGGCGCCCGCGCCGAGCCGGTCGTAGGAGCAGACCCGGTGCTGCTCGCTCAGCGTCTTCTGGAGAGCGGCCAGCTTGTCGAGCCCGTCACCGCCTCCGTGCATCAGCATGACGACCGGCTTGCCCTTGGCCGGGTCGCCCGAGCAGGACACGTTCACCGACCGGCCCCCGACCTCGATCTTCTGGGTGCCGGAGATCGGCGCGGGGCCGGACGCGCTCGTCATGGGGGCGAGGGGGTCCCAATCGTCCAGCGAGTCGGCGCCGCAGCCGGCGGCTCCCGCGCCGATCACGGTGCTGCACAGTGCTGCCATGACGAATGCGTGCTTGCGGGGCACGATGTCCTCCAGGGAGAGAATGAGACGGAGCCGAACGACCTGGTGTGGTGGCCGCCGGCGGTCGCGCGGCGGCCAGGTCGTAACGCTATGGAATCGGCGGCTCCGGAATCGTCACCACCCAGTGGACAATCACGGGTAGCTCTCACGGGGGACAGACCGCATCGAGACGACCCACTTACCCCTGGTGTGCGCAGCGGCGGCGAGGTCGGCCAGGGCCTCGGCCGCCCGGTCGAACGGGTACGTGCGGCTGATCATGTCGATCAGCGTGCCGTCGAGCGCCTGGGCCGCCAGGGTGGGGAAGGTGTCCGCGCGCAGGCTGGGCGGCCCGTTGACCACCTTGAGCGTGGCGCCGTCGCCGCCGATGGAGCCGAACGTGGTGCTGACCACCCGGCCGCCCGGCCGGAGCGCCCGGGCGGCCTCCTGGAGCCGGTCGCCGTCGAGGACGAGGTTGACGATGGCGTCCACGCCGTCCGGATGGAGCTCGCGGGTCGCGGCCACGACGTCGGAGGTCAGGTAGTCGATCGTGTGCGCCGCCCCCAGCGCGCGGGCGTAGCCGGCGTACTCCGGGATCGCCGTCGCGACGACCTCGGCCGCGCGCGTCCTGGCCAGGAGCTGGACGACGATGCTGCCCACGCCTCCGGTCGCGCCGATGACCAGCACCCGCTCGCCGGGCCGGACGTCCCCGTCCGCCACGGCCGCGACGGCTGTCATGCCGGTGCTGGCCAGTGCCGCCGCCGTCTCGGGCGGCAGGCCGCTGGGCCTGCGGGCCACGAAGGGGCCGTCGGCCTGGAAGGTGGCGTACTCGGCCAGGCCGCCCGAGGTGACCGCGGGCAGGCCGAAGCGCTCGGCGTAGGAGGGCGGGGCGCCGAATCCGAAGACCTCCTCGCCCACCGCGAACGTGCTGACGCCGGGGCCGAGCCCGGTGACGGTGCCGGCGAAGTCCGAGCCCGGGACGTAGGGGAAGCGGGTCTCGAACGCCTCCCTGATCTCGCCGCTGGTCATCATCAGATCGGCGGGGTTGAGCGAGGCCGCCGACACCCGCACCTGGATCTGGCCGGGGCCGGGCTCCGGGATCGGCACGTCCTCGATCCGGAGGGTGTGCGGCGGGCCGTAGGACCTCGCGACCAGGGCTCTCATGTCGTTCCCCCTTCTCGCACTGGCGAGACAGACTGTCTTGTAGTAGACAGCCTGTTCAGGTCCGGTCCACACTGGCCAGTCTCAATACCGGCGTCATGTCCCAAGGGAGACAGGAGGCGTGAGATGTCTCGGGAGAACGTCCGGGTCCGGCGCACCCGCACGCTGCTCAGGCAGGCCCTGGTCGAGCTCATCGAGGAGCACGGCTTCGAGCGGCTCACCGTCGGGCAGATCACCGAGCGGGCGATGGTGAGCAGGGCGGCCTTCTACCGCAACTACCGCGACAAGTACCAGCTGGTGGAGCAGATCTTCGACGAGGCCATGGCGGAGCTGCTCGGCACCATGACGGACAGCCCCGACACGCCCGTGCTCGACCGGTGGACCGCGTTCTTCGAGCACATCGACCACTACCACCGCCTCTACGGCGCGCTGCTGGGCAGCAAGGGCAGCACGTGGTTCGCCCGCAGGATGCACGCCACCCTCGCCGGCATGACCTCCCAGCACCTGCCGCAGCAGCCGGGCGACCTGGTGCCGACCCTGCTGGGCGGCATGTTCCTGCAGGCCATCACCTGGTGGCTGGGCAACGGCCGGCAGGTCCCCGCCCGGGAGATGGCCACCCGTACGGCCGGATTCGCCCTGGCGCTCATCACCGAGGCCGGCAAGGAGCCGCCTGGCGGGGCGGCCGGACCATAGGGGCGCTACCCCGGCGTGGTGAGGGCGTGGTGGCGGAAGTCGCTGGGCGTCATGCCGTACGCCGTACGGAAGGATCGGCTGAAGTCGGCGGGATGGACGAACCCCCAGCGGGCGGCGACGGCGTGGATCGGCAGCGCGCGGAACGCCGGGTCGGCCAGGTCGCGGCGGGCCCTCTCCAGACGCCTGCCCTTGATCCACGCGGCGACCGTCTCGCTCTGGCCCTGGAACAGCCGGTGCAGGTAGCTGACCGAGATGTGGTGCGCGGCGGCGATCTCGCGTGGTGACAGGCCCGGGTCGCGCAGGTGCGTGAGGATGTACGCCTGGACGCGCAGCGCGAGCCCGTGCCGGGGACCGCCGGGGCAGGGGCCGCTCGACTCCTCGATCTCCGCGGCGAGGAAGGCGGTGACGAGGTCGACGAGCGCCACGCCCAGCCGCGAACGGTCGGCGGACCCCAGCGCGTTCCTCCTGTCGGCCAGGGTGGCGGTGAAGTTCCGCAGGACGGCGCCGAGCCCGCTCGTGCCCCGCACGGACCGGCCGAGCACCCCGTCGAGGTCCGCCGCGCCGAACGGCAGCAGGGACCTCGGGAACGCGAGCAACAACATCTCGAACTCCTCGCGTTCGGCCGAGCCGGTCATCGCGCAACCCTCCAGCCGCGCCATGTCGTGCGCGTACACCTCGCCGGGGGTCACCTTGGCATCCCGCGCACCCCAGGTGGCCGTGATCGTGCCGTGGACGGGCATGACGATCTGGTACTGCTCGTCGTGCCAGGCGCCGTCCCCACCGGTCCGGCGGCGCCGCACCGTCATCGGGCTGACCGACTTGACCGCCACCTGCACCGCGCCGAGATCCGCCTCGCGCCCGCCGGCCTGGAACGCGCGGTCGTGAGCGGTGGTCACCTCCAGGCCGGCCAGGTGGTTCTCGAACAGGTCGAACGAAGCCCCTGCAGTCATCGATGCCTCTTCCCCCGGACATACGGCGCCCACCATGATCCCGGCCGGCCCGCCCGCCGTCCATGACGGGGAGTCCACGGCCACTTGACGGAGGATGCACGCGCACCGCCGTGCATCCGGTGTCAACGATCCGGCGACCCGTGGTCAACACGGCTCGCGAACGGGCGGCCAGCATCGATTCATGGGGTCCGCGAGACAGGGGAGGAGGTGAACGCGATGAAGATCACGCGCCAGAACACGTGGTACTAGCACCTCCCGGAGAAGGAGCCGGCGGACTCGCTGAACGTGCCGCGAGTCCGCCGTTCCCCGTCCAGGGCCCGTCGCATCGAAAGGGGGCACGCGCATGGCGAGGGTTCACGCCGCGGCGGCGACGTACCGGGAGGTCTTCGCGGTCCGCGAGTTCCGCGGCCTGTTCGCCGCGCACCTGCTCTCACTGGCGGGCGACCAGCTCTCCAAGATCGCGGCCTCCGCCGTGGTCTTCGGCGCCACCGGGTCCGCGCTGCTGGCCGCGATCACGTTCGGGGTCGGCTACCTGCCGTGGGTGGTGGTCGGGCCGGTGCTCGCCACCCTCTCCGACCGGTTCCCCCGGCGGACGGTGATGGTCGCCTGCGACCTGGCCCGCATGCTGCTGATGCTCGTGCTCGCCGTTCCCGGCCTCCCGCCCGGCGTGCTGATCGGGGTGCTGTTCGGGTCCGCGCTGCTGGCCCCGCCGGCGCAGGCGGCCCGCTCGGCGATCATGCCGCAGGTGCTCGACGGCGACCGGTACGTCGTCGCCGCCGGCATCAGCAGCCTCACCGCCCAGCTCGCCCAGGTGCTGGGCTTCGCGGCGGGCGGGTTGCTGGTGGGGGCGCTGTCACCGCGCGCCGCGCTGGTCGCCGACGCGGCGACGTTCGGCCTGTCGGCCTTGCTGCTCGCCCTCTGCCTGGCCCGCCGCCCCGCACCGCCCCGCGGCCCCGCCTCCTCCGTGCTCAGGGACACCCTCGACGGCGTGCGGCTCGTCAGGTCCAGCCGCACGCTGCGCGCGTGCGTGCTGCCGGCGGTGGCGGGGGCGGCGTTCACGAGCGCGCCGTCCGGCCAGATGATCGCGTACGCGGGGGAGCTGGGCGGCGGCGAGGAGCTCGCCGGGCTGCTGCTCAGCGCCGTGTCGCTCGGCTGCGTGGCGGGCGCGGTCGGCCACGGGCGGTTCACCTCGCCCGCGCGGCGGTTGCGCCAGGTGCGGGCGATGGCGGTGACGTCCTGCCTCGCCCTGGTCCCGATCGCGGCCGGCCCGCCGCTGCCGGTCCTGCTGGCGTTGCTGGCCCTCTCGGGGTACGGCACGGCGTTCCAGATCACGCTGAACGCCCGCTTCGTCACCGAGGTGCCCGACACCCACCGCGCCCGCGCCTTCGGCGTCGCGGTGGCCGCGATGATGGCGGGCAACGGCCTGGCGACCGCGGCCTCGGGCGCCGTGTCCGATCTGCTCGGCTCCCCCTCGCTCGCGATCGGCCTGTGCGGCGTGGCCGGCGTGGTGTGCCTGCTGCCGCTGACGAGGAACCCCCTCACGCCACCGGACGCGGGCTCACAGCCTTCAGCCGGAACTCCTTCGGCGGCAGGCCGTACCTCGCCCTGAAGGCCCGGCTGAAGTCGGCGGGGTTCACGAAACCCCAGCGGCCGGCGATGGCGTACACCGGGAGGTCGAGCAGCACCGGGTCGGTCAGGTCGCGCCTGGCCCGGTCCAGCCGCAGGCCCCGGATCCAGGCCGCCACCGTCGTCCCGGCGTCCTGGAACAGGCGGTGCAGGTAGCTGACCGAGATGTGGTGCGCCGCGGCCACCGACCGCGGGCCGAGCTCGGGGTCGGGCAGGTGCTCCTTTATGTAGGCGCGGATCCGCAGGGTCAGCTCGGCGCGCGGGTCCGGCGGCACGACGGTGCCGCCGTCCGGCCCGTCCGGCGCCTCCGCGGCCACCGCCAGGAACGCGGTCAGCAGGTCGAGCAGCACCATGCCCAGCCGCGGCCCGTCCGCCGGGCGCAACGTCTCCTGCTCGTCCACCAGGTCCGCGACGAAACGGCGGAGCAGGGCGCCGACGCCGCCGGTGTCGGGCAGGCCGCGGCCCAGCAGCCGCTCCACCGGCTCCTGCGGAAGCGGCAGCAGCGCCTTGGGCACGCGTGCGACGGCCCCTTCCAGCAGGCCGGCCGCTCCGCCCCGCGTGACGGCGTCGTGGACGACGACCTGGCCCCCGCACATCCTGCCGGTCAGCGGCACCAGGATCTGGTAGCCGTCATCGGCCTCCAGCGGAAGCCGGGGGTTGATCACCACCTGGATCGGGCCGAGCGTGATCCGCCGCTCCAGGTCGCGGAAGTCGATCCACCTCTGCGCGCTCATCATCCCTCCTTGGCTCGGGGCAGGCGGCGCCGGCCCGGGACCGGCGATGGTCCACGACGGCGCGGACGGCGTCGGCCGCGCGGGCGGCGACCGGTGCGGCGGCTCGCGGGCCGGGGCCGAACGAGGCGTCCATGAGCAGCACCGCGTGCCCGTGGGCGATGGCGACGACGGTCTCCGTGAGGTGCACCGCGTCCTCCTCCGCCTCGGTGATCAGCCGTGCCGGCTCCAGGAACGCCCGCGCCACCGGGCGGGCCGCCTCCTCCACCTCCGGGTAGCGCCGCTTGTCCAGGCCCACGCCGATCAGCGCCACGAACAGGGGCCGGTTGGCCGCGGCGGCCGAGACGTACGCGCGGGCCGCCTCGGACAGCCTCTCGGCGGGAGTCTCCCCGCCCGCCGACCCCACGGCCTGCCCGATGACCTCGCACGCCTGCGCCGCCACCGCGGCGACGAGCCGGTCACGGTCGGCGAAGTGGCGGTAGGGGGCGGCGACGCTCACCCCCAGCTGGCGGCTGGCCTCCGCCAGGGTGAAGCCCTTCACGCCGCGCTCACCGATCAGCTGGACGGCGGCGTCGATCAGAGCGGCGCGCAGGTCGCCGTGGTGATACCCGCGCTTCTTGACCCTCACGACCCACACCCTTCGCTCGTCCGCGGGTCAGCGTACGCCACGGCCCGGGCTCAGCCGGAGAACGGGACCAGGCGGCCCATCAGGCGGTCCCAGCCGCGGTCGCCCAGCAGCCGCCGCAGCAGCGGAGCCAGCCGGGTGCCGCTGCCGATCGGGTAGCGGGTCCTGGGCCGCCGGGAGGTGATCGCCCGCACGATCACGTCGGCGACGGCCTGCGCGTCGAGCACGTTGCGCGCCTCGGGCCGGTGCGCCCGGTCGGTCATCGCGCGCACGTTGGCCATGAAGGTGGCGTACGGGCTGCCGCTGTCCGTCCTCGCCTGGAGGTCCCAGCCGGTGTCCATCAGCCGCGTACGCACCGCGCCCGGCTCCAGCAGCACCACCCGCACGCCGAACCCGGTGACCTCCAGGCGCAGCGCGTCGCTGAGCGCCTCCAGGGCGAACTTGGTCATGGCGTACGCGCTGGACGCCGGTGGCGCGACGAGGCCGGCGCCGGACCCGAGGTAGACGACCGTGCCCGAGCGCTGGGCGCGCATGCCGGGCAGCACGAGCTGGGTCAGCCGGATCCCGCCGAGCACGTTCGTCTCGAACTGCCGCCGGTACTGCTCCAGCGTGAGCTCCTCCACGGCGCCGACCTGCGTGTATCCGGCGTTGTTGACGAGCGCGCCGACCGCGCCGTGCTCCTTCTCGACCGCCTCGACCGCCTGCGCGCAGGAGTCCTCGTCGGTCACGTCGAGGGGCAGGATCCGGCAGCCGGCGCCCGCCAGGTCCTCGATCGTCTCGGGACGGCGGGCGGTGGCCCAGGTCGGCAGGCCCGCCCTGGCCAGGGTGAGTGCCGTGGCCCGGCCGATGCCCGAGGAGCAGCCGGTGACGAGCACCGCTGATGACGTCATGGCGGGTTCCTCCCGAATGTTAATGCCGATAACACTGGTGCTAATGACATTAACATCCGGCCGCCGGAAGGGGCGGGGGAGTGGACGCTGGATCAAGGAACCGTGCACCCACCGTCAACTCGTCCCGCCGCCCCGGCCTGGGGCTAGGCCTCGACGAGCTGGACGATCTCGCGCGGGCGTGACTCCCGCTCGTCGAAGGCGATGTCCACCCCCGCCGCCCCCTGTGCGGCCACCAGCGAGGCGGCGGACGCCTCCTGCGACTCCCAGCGGACGATCGAGACCACCGCCTCGCCCGCCAGCCACGCCTCGGCCGACAGGCACCCCGGCGTTCCCCTGAACACCTCCGCGACCCGGTGGACGCGGGCGACGAACTCCTCGCGGTGCTCGGCGCGCGGGTAGTGATGGGCGACCATGGCCACCTTCATGACGCTCTCCTCGGGGTTCTCGCGGCCGGCCGACGCGGCCGCCTGTGTTGGCCAGCATAGAATATGATTTACGGCATAGGAGAAGGGGGTGGCGTGACAACACGACGGGAGCAGACGAGCCAGGAGAGCCGCGAGCTGATCCTGGCGGCGGCGGCCGAGCTCTTCGCCGCCAAGGGGTACCGGCAGACCACGTTCGCGGACGTGGCCGAACGGTCCGGCATCAGCAGAGGGTCGATCCCGTGGCACTTCGGCAGCAAGGAGGGCCTGCTGCTGGCCGTGCTCGAACGTTCGGTGGAGATGATCCGCGCGCGCCTCGGCGAGGAGCCGGGCGAGAGCGGGGAGGCGGGGTTCGACCGGATGGTGGAGGCCGCCGCCGCCCTGTTCGTGCTGCCCACCACCAAGCTGTTCGTGACCCTCCTGGTGGAGGCGCTGGAGCCGGGCTCGCCGATCCAGGGCCGGTACGTGGAGATCCACAACACCCTGCGCGAGCACTGCAGGCGGTCGCTGGAACGGCTGCCCCTGCCGCCGGAGCTGTCCGCCGACGCGCTGGCCGTGATGATCATCGGGGCCGGGATCGGCGTTCACCAGCAGTGGCTGCTGGCGCCCGGCCTGGTCGACCCGGACAGGGCGCTGGCGGCACTGCGCACGCTGCTGGCGGCCGCGATGGTGCCGCACGCCGGCCAGGGTGGAGACGGTCAGGGGTGGAGCGTGGGCCGGTAGACGAGCTCCTGGATGTGCTCGCCGAGCGTCCGGCACTCGAGCAGTTCGAGGTCGAAGTCCGCCGCACCCTGGAAGACCGGCTCCGTCCCGGTCCGGCCGGTGATCACGGGGAAGAGCGTCACCTGGACGCGGTCCACCAGGCCGGCGGCCATCAGCGCCCGGTTCAGCGACAGGCTGCCGTGCGAGCGCAGCGGCACCTCGGACTCCTCCTTGAGCCGGGCGACGACGTCCACGGCGTCGCCGCGCGCGATGGTCGCGTCCGGCCAGCCGAACGTTTCCTCCAGCGTGCTCGACACCACCGTCGCCGGCAGGCTCCGCATCCGCGTCACCCAGGGGTCGAGCACCTCGGACCCCTCGGTGCTGGAGGCCAGCATCCGCGCGAACGCCCGGAACGTGTTCGCCCCGAAGACCATCCGCTGCTCCTCCTCGTACACGGAGAGGCGGTGGCCGAGCAGCTCGGGGCCCTGCTTGCCCCAGTAGCCGGTCCAGTCGCCGCCGGCGGTGCCGAAGCCGTCGAGGCTGGAGAAGACGTCGAAGGTGTAGGTGGCGGTCATGAGGCCCTCCTCGCGTACGGGGTGTGCCCATGCAGACCGCGGCCCTCGGCAGAACTCATCGCGGACGCCTCGCACGACGTCCACCGGATGAAAATTTCACGGTCAGGAAAGTTTTGGAAAACGGGTGTCCGGCCATGTGGGCGCGCCGAACCTGTTTATCGACCTGGGCCGGGAGGATGGCTCATGGTTGACACGGGCCTGGCCAATTATTGATGCTCGTGGGAGCGCTCCCATATTTCCCTTCCAGTCAGGGAACAAGACCCGGCATGACCTCTGCAGAAAGGACGGACGCCGCTGTGGAAACGCTGCTCAAACAGCAGGGGCTTTTCCTGGCCTGCTACCGTTTCGTGACCGGACTATTGTTCGCCTGCCACGGCGCGGCGACGCTCTTCAACGTCCTGGGCGGCCCTGCGGGCCCGGCGCCCGCGTTCATGCAGTGGCCCGGGTGGTGGGCCGCGGTCATCGAGCTGGTCGCCGGCACGCTCGTCGTCCTCGGCGTGGCCACGCGCGCCGCCGCCGTCCTCTGCTCGGGCACCATGGCCTACGCCTACTTCGTCGTTCACCAGCCCCAGGCGCTGTTCCCGATCGAGAACGGCGGCGAGAAGGCCGCCCTCTTCTGCTGGGCCTTCCTGCTCATCGCCGTCCTCGGCCCCGGCCGGTGGGCCCTGTCCGCGCGGCCGGCCTCCGAACGCGCCCTCGCCCACGAGGAGGCCTGACGGCGACCCGCCCGCCGCCGGGCCCCGGGCTCCGGCGGCGGGAGTTCGGGGGGCCTGGTTCGGTGCCCGGAAAATGTGTGCTAGGCTGATGAGCGTTGCAGTTGTTGTACCCATAAAAGACTTCGTACGCACCTGGCAGATGTTTCCCCCAGGTGCGTTTTGTGTTTCCGGTCATTTCCGGATGGGCTTTCATCACGGCGACACCGTGATTCGCACGGTGCGAATCACGCCACTCCACGTCTCTAAGGAGATCGCCATGGCATCCGGAACCGTCAAGTGGTTCAACTCGGAAAAGGGCTTCGGCTTCATCGCGCAGGACGGCGGCGGCGCCGACGTCTTCGCGCACTACTCCAACATCGTCTCCAACGGCGGCTACCGCGAGCTGCACGAGGGCCAGAAGGTGTCCTTCGACGTCGTCCAGGGCCAGAAGGGCCCGCAGGCGGAGAACATCGTTCCCGCCTGACCTGACGCGGCCTCGAGTCCGGGCCCGCACCCGCTACCGGGTGCGGGCCCGAACCATGTCCATGTACGGTCGTGCACGACAAACACCGCCGAAGGGGGCAGCCATGACCACACTGGAGAACCGGCCGAACACCGCACTGGTCGTCATCGACGTGCAGAACGGCGTCGTGGCGCAGGCCCACGAGCGCGACGCGGTGGTGGCCAACGTGGCGAGCCTGGTCGACAGGGCGCGGGTCGAGCAGGTCCCCGTCGTCTGGGTGCAGCACAACGACGAGGAGCTGCCGAGGGAGAGCGAGGAGTGGCGGATCGTGCCCGAGCTGAGCAGGGCCGACGACGAGCCGCTGGTGGAGAAGACCTACCTCGACTCCTTCGAGGACACCACGCTGGAGAGCGTGCTGGCGGGGCTCGAGGTCGGGCGGCTGGTGGTCGCCGGCGCGCAGACCGACGCCTGTATCCGCTCGACGCTGCACGGCGCGCTCGTCAGGGGGTACGACGCGATCCTCGTCGCCGACGCCCACACGACGGAGGACCAGTCGGAGTGGGGCGCGCCCCCGCCGGACCAGGTGATCGCGCACACCAACCTCTACTGGAAGTACCAGACGGCGCCGGGCCGCACGGGCGGGACGGTCGAGACGAAGGACGTCGACTTCGCCGGCTGACCGGCCGCCGGCCCGCGCCTCCCGCGAAGGCACCCGCTGAAAGGCGCGCGCCTTCCGGCAGGGCGCCCACTGAAAGGGCGCGCGCCTCCCGCCAGGGCGCCCGCTGAAATGCATGCGCCTTTCGGCAGGGCGCCCCGCCGAAGGACGCGCGGCACGGTGGCGGTCAGGGCCTCGACCGGAACTCGTGGGCGACCACGTAGGCGGTGACGTTCTTGCCGATCCCCGCCCCCGCCACGTCCGCCGACCGCGTGTGGATGCCGCCCCACACCCGGGCCTCGATCACCTCGTCGAGCGCCTGCGAGAAGCTCCGGAAGTGCCGCGTGGTCCCCGAGTCGGCGCTGTGGCCGCTGAATGAGATGTCGTCGCGCCCGAAGAAGCGGGTCAGCGCCGACATGCTCGCCGCCGTGAAGCAGGCGTGCCCCGAGGTGTAGTCGGGATGCGGCGGGGTGACCAGGAGCGGCGTCCACCCGGGATCGGGGGACGTCGCCGGGTTGCCGTCGGCGCCGGCGAGCCGGATCGCGGTGACGGGCCGCCAGAAGTTCCACGCCGCCTTCTCGTTGAAGCAGGCGATGGTGGCGTCGGCCTCGGCCAGGCTCGTCATCGCGAACATGCGCGCCGTCCGCAGCGTGTCCAGCCGCTGGGTGGTGGCGAGCTGCCGCTTGATCTCCCATTCGGTCAGCCGCCGGTCGTGCCACCAGATGGCGGCCTGCGTCTGGTCGGCCGTGCGGACGGTGCTGGTGGCCGAGCCGATCTCCTTGACCTCGTTCAGGTCGCGCGCGTAGCGGCGGCTGGTGAGCGCGGGCGGCCCCGAGGTGCGGAACATGGACGCGCTGGGGATGACGAACGGCTTGACGTGCCCGACCCAGGCGCCGTCCGAGGCGAAGGCGGGAGGCGCGGGCCGCCACTGGCCCGGCAGGGTGCCCACCGGCCACGTCTGGTCGCCGAACGCCCCGTCGTCCTTCCGCGCGGCGATCATCGCGGTGGCCGTGCGGGTGCCGATGGCGATGCCCTCCTGCTTGGCGCCGCCGTCGGGGATCTCCGCCAGGGCCTCGTCGTACTGGGCCCGCAGCCGGTCCTGCTGGGCGGGGAAGAGGGCGTCCAGCACGAGGTGGCTCGCGGTGGCGACGGCGGCGCTGGCCGACTCGCGCCCGGTGGCGCGCGGCGCGGCCAGGTAGGGCTGGTACGGGGTGCCCGCGATCGCGTTCACCGCGTCGTAGACGGCGCCGTGCACCATCGCGAAGCTGCGCCCGGCTACCTGCGGCGGCTGGCCGGCGACCTCGTAGATGGCCGTCTGGGCGTTCCTGTCCCAGACGACGACCGGGTTGGGGGCCGCGAGGGCGTCGCCGGACGCGTACGCGGCAGGCGAGCCGGCCCAGCAGACGGCCGAGCATGCGACCATCACGGCGACGGCGACGGCGACGGAGAGGCGGGCGGTCTTGCGTGGCGGCAGGGCACATGCGCCCCATGACCTGTGCATGGCTGCAAATTACTTCGCCTGCCGCATTCATCACAGTGCCGAGCGGTCGAAAAGTCCGAAACGACATACCCGAAAAGCCGGCCCGGGAGGCGGCGGCCGGGCTTCCAATGAAACGACCGGCCGCTCAATGCGGCACGGTTGAAGGCTGAATCTTCCGGTACGGAGATTTATTTAGGTAGAATGACCAAGGCGAACTCATGCTGGTCCGCCGGTCCGCGCACAGAAAATTTCCGGTAAATCTCGATACGGCTTGACGGCATCGCGCAGAGCGCTACAGTACCGCACAACCTGGGGCTGAATTGGAGTGCCAGCATGGCCAAGAGGTTGATTGAAACGATCACGGACGACTTCGACGGCTCCCCCATGGAGGACGAGAACCCCGTCTCCTTCAGCATCAAGGGTGACCGGTTCGTCATGGATCTGAAGCCCGAGAACGAGGACAGGCTACGCGCGGCCCTGGCGCCCTTCATCGCGAAGGCGCGGCGCGACGAGGCCACGTCCATGTCGCGGCCTCGCGGCCGCCGCACCCCCGGCGCCGCGACGCGGGCCATGAGCAAGGAGAAGAGCCAGGAGATCCGGCAGTGGGCGAAGGCGCACGGCCTGCCGGTCAGCGAGCGCGGCCGCATCGCCTCTTCTGTGATCCAGAAGTACGAGGCCGCGCACTAGATTGGCCCGGGAAAGGCCCCCTTCAATAGGGGGCCTTTCCTCATGCCCGCGGCGCGCGGAGTTTAGGGGGACCCGCATACGCGGGGGATAAAGCACGGAGTCACCGGAGGTAGGCCATTTCTAAGCGGGCGCTTCGCCGGTTCCTCATCCTGGCCGCGACATTGGCGACATGTACGGTGATGTTCGTACGCCCCCGTCAGGGTAGGCGCCTGGGATGCGAACCTCTCCGCTCCCCGCCGGACGCCCCCTCCTGTGGCCGATGCGGCCACCGGAGTCGGCGCGGGTGTCCCGCACCACGCACGACGGCCGGCTCGAGATCACCATCGAGCACGCCCCGCTCACGGGCGTGACCCCGCAGATGCTCACCTGGTGGTACGGCCACATCCCAGGAACCATGGAGTACGCCGGCGCCGTCTACCCCCGCTACCTCGTCTGGCACCCCCTCGACCACATCTCCTACGAGCTGCGCACCCCGGGCCGCGACGGCGGCGTCAGCCCGGGCGCCCGGCTCCGCATCATCGAGGCACTCGGCCGCGACCCCGGCCTGGTGATCGACATCCAGGTCAGGGTGCAGGAGCTCACCGACGAGCGCACCGTCATCGCCAAGCGCCTGGCAGGCACCACCCTGGTCCGCCTGGAGAACGACTTCACCGCCGTCCCGTCGGGAACCCGCTTCGTCACGCGCCTTCAGCTGGGCGACTCCACCCTGCTCGGCCGCCTGTTCCTGAACCGCGCGGCCGCCACCCGGGCCTTCCCGCCGGCCAAGCTCCAGGCGTGGATCAAGCACCACATCGAGGAGGTCGGCAACCTGGAGCACTTCCTGCCTGACCTGTTCGACGAACGCGCCGACCAGGAGCCCTGAGCGCGGTCCGGCGCCGCGGGACCACGCGCCGGGTCCCGCGCCCGCGATCACCCGAGTCCCGCGCCCGCGATCACCCTGGTCCTCCGCCCGCGATCACCCAGGTCCCGCGCTCGTGATCACCTCGCGCATGAACTCGCCCGCCAGGTGAGGCAGCCTCCGCCGATCGGACAGTGACGCGTCGCCGCCGCCGGCGGGTGCGGGCAGCCCGAGCCGCCGGGCCAGCGCGAGCCGGATCAGCGGGTGCCAGCGCGCCTCGAAGGTGTCCAGCGCGTACTCCGCCGCGGCCTCCTTCGAGATCACCTCGCCCGTCACGACCGTGTGATGCAGCCGGGGAGGTGACAGCACGGTGGCCAGCGCCACCCGATGAGCCGGCTGCAGCGGCTTGCGCGGCGGCCTGCCCGACATCGCCCGGCCGGCCCAGGTGCTGAAGTGGCCGTGCAACTGCCGCAGGTTCCACTCGCGCAGCCTGCCCGGCTCGGGGTCGAGGCCCAGCTCGTGCGGGGCGGGGCCGCGTACCGTGACGCCCTTCTCCAGGAGCACCTTCCACACGACCGGGTTCGCCTCGAAGCCCCGCCCCCGCTTGAAGCGCCACCCGCTGTGCGAGGCGACCGGGCGGATGCGCGTGACCGGCTCGCGCAGGTCGCCCGACGCGACGAAGACGCCGTTCAGCGTGCCGGGGACGGCCGGCCTGGCCCGGATCAGCGCCTGCCCCGCCGCCGGCACGTTGCCGGCCTTGTGCAGCAGGGACAGCCGGCGCAGGTCCCGCTCGCCGGCGTCACCGTCCACCACGGCGACGAAGTCGATGTCGCTGCGGCCCGAGCGCCAGGCGCCCAGCGCGACCGAGCCGACGACGTAGAACCCGCGGATCCGCCCGGGAACCAGCCGGTCGGCCACGGACAGGTAGCGGGAGACCGCACGCTCCACCTCGTCCGGGAGCGGGGGGCGGTTCGAGAGCATGGGGCACAGGCTGCCACAACCGGCCTCGCCGCGGTGCCCGGTCCGCCTCACAATCCGCGGCCGTACGCCGTCGTACTGCGAGAAGGACACACCATCCAGCGGGCAGGAAACCGATGAACGACTATCAGAGCATCGCCGACCGCGTCGAGATCGAGGCGCTGCGCGGCGAGTTCACCGATGCGGCGATGATGCGCGACTACGACCGCCTGGCGTCGCTGTTCACGCCGGACGGCGTGCTGCGGATGCCCAACATCCCGGCCGAGCTGACCGGCCCCGAGGAGATCCGCACGTGGGGGCGGCGGGTGCCGGGCTTCGTGGAGTTCCTGGTGCAGACGACGCATCCGGGCGTGATCCGGATCGAGGGGGACACGGCGACCGGGCGCGCGTACATGCAGGAGCTCGGACGGCTGCGCGACGGCCGCGCGGAGTCGAACTTCGCGATCTATCACGACCGGTACCGGCGGACCGGGGACGGGTGGCGGTTCACCGAGCGGGTGTACGAGGTCCGATACCACGACACCACGCCGCTGACGGGCGCGCCGCCCGAGGCCCCGGCGGAGGGCAGCGGCCGCTGAGCAGGCCACTCCGGCGCGGGCGGAAAGCCGGTGGTGCGCGGCGGCGCGCCCATGCTCTACCGTCTGCACAGCGGCCGATGAACGGCCACCGGCCACCGCACGGAAGGACCCCTCGCGCATGGAACACGAGTACACCTCCGGCGGCGGACGGCGCCCCTGTGCGGCGGGAGGCGTGCGATGAGCGGCGACGCGAAGCTGGTCGAGCAGGTGCAGGCCCTGCTGGCGGCGCCCAGGCCCTGGTCCGTCACGCAGATCGGCGACCCGGTGCTGCGCCGCCCCGCCGAGCGGTACGACGGCCAGCTCCCCGACGCCCTGCTGCGCGAGCTGCTCGACGCGATGTTCCTGCACCTGCCGGGCGTCGGCGTGGGGCTGGCCGCCCCGCAGGTCGGCATCCCCCTGGCGCTGGCGGTCATCGAGGATCACGCCGAGGTGCCGGCCGAGGTCGCCGCCGAGCGGGAACGCGCGCCGCAACCGCCGCTGGAGCTGGTCAACCCCGTCGTCACCGCGCTCGGGTCCCGCTACCACGCCTTCTACGAGGGCTGCCTGAGCGTCGAGGGGCTGACCGCCGTCGTTCCGCGGCACACGCTGGTCCGGCTGTCGGCCTCGGACGGCGGCGGGCGGCCGTACGAGCTGGAGCTGTCCGGCTGGCCCGCGCGCATCGCCCAGCACGAGACCGACCACCTGAACGGCGTCCTGTACCTCGACCGGGCCGAGCCGCGCTCGCTGTCCACCGTCGCCAACTACGAACGTTTCCAGGCCCCGCGGCCCGGCGCCGGATAAACGCGTCCGGTACGGGCACGCGCCCACTACAGGCAGGCGTCCGCTTCGGGAACGCGTCGCTTCGGGAACGCGCGCGCTACTGGCGGTGGCTCGCGGACGGGGCGGACTGCAGGTAGGCCAGGACCGCCATGACGCGCCGATGGTGGTCGTCGGACGGGGGCAGGCCGAGCTTGGTGAAGATGTTGTTCGTGTGCTTGGCGACCGCCTTGTCGGTGACCTGGAAGCGGGCGGCGATGGCCAGGTTCGACAGGCCCTCCGCCATCAGCTCCAGCACCTCGCGCTCCCGCGGGGTCAGCGTGGCCAGCGGCTCGTCTCGGCCCCGGCGGGTCAGGAGCTGGGTGACGACCTCGGGGTCCATCGCGGTGCCGCCGCCGGCGACCTGACGGACCGCGTCCACGAACCGGTCGACGTCCCCCACCCGGTCCTTCAGCAGGTAGCCCACCCCGCCGGAGCGGTCGGACAGCAGCTCCCTGGCGTACAGCTGCTCCACGTACTGGGAGAGGATCAGCACCGGCAGGCCAGGGACGCGGCGGCGGGCCTCCAGCGCGGTGCGCAGCCCCTCGTCGGTGAAGCCCGGCGGCAGCCGCACGTCGATCACGGCCACGTCCGGGCGGTGGCGCACCAGCGCGCGCAGCAGCATGGGGGCGTTGTCGACGGCCTCCACCACGGTGAAGCCGTTCGCCGACAGGAGGCGGGCCAGCCCGTCCCTCAGCAGTGCGAGATCTTCGGCGATGACTACGCGCACGGAAGCTCCATGATCAATTCGGTGGGGCCGCAGGGAGGGCTGCTCACGGTGAGCGACCCGTCGAAGGCGGACAGGCGGTTCTCGATGCCGCGCAGGCCGGTGCCCGCGTCGCGGCGGGCACCGCCGTGGCCGTCGTCGCCCACGGTCAGGCTGAGCACGCCGGCCCTGTGCCGCAGCCGCACCCAGGCGCGCGAGGCGCCGCTGTGCTTGGTGACGTTCGTCAGGGCCTCGGCGGCGGCGAAGTACACGGCCGACTCGACGGGCGGCTGCAGCCGTTCGCGCAGGTCGAGGTCGAGCGTGACCGGCACGGGGCAGAGCAGCGCGGACGCCTCGATGGCGCCCGCCAGCCCCCGGTCGGACAGGACAGGGGGATGGATGCCGCGTACGAGGTCGCGCAGGTCCGTCAGGGCCTCACCGGCGACCTGCCGCGCCTCGTCCATCACCCGCAGCAGCTCGCCGGGGTCGCGGCAGCCGCGCGCCAGGCCCAGGTGCATGCGGATGGCGATCAGCTTGGCCTGGGCGCCGTCGTGCAGGTCGCGCTCGATGCGGCGCAGCTCGGCCGCGCGCGCGTCCACCACCGCCGCCCGCGACTCGGTCAGCTCACGGATGCGGGCGTCGGGCGCGGGCCGCGGGTCCAGCAGCAGGCGCGACAGCCGCGCCTGGCCGGTGCGGAACATCGACACGGACATGAGGATCACCACGGCGATGGCCGCGATGGACAGGCTCATGGCGAACGTGTTCAGCGAGCTCCGCTCCAGCGGGTGCAGCCTGAAGAAGACGTAGTCCAGGGCGGTGAGCATCGCCCCCGTCGCCACCAGGGGAGCAGGGCCCGTCACGCTGTGCACGGCCAGCCAGAGCAGGGTGCGGCGGGTGGTGGGGGCGGGCCCGCGCGGGTCCGGGCCCGCCCGCCGGCGGTGGAACGTGGCCAGGCGGCGGGCCAGGGCGAGCGGTGCCGCCGCCCTGGCACCGATCACGGGGGTCAAGGCGGTGCTCAGCCCTGCGAGCAGCAGCAACGCGAGCGCGGCCAGGCCGGTGACGGCGTTCAGCACCAGCTCCACCAGGCCGGTGAGGGCGTTCAGGACCAGCTTCCCCAGGCTTGTGAGGGCGTTCGGCGCCAGGCCGGTGGCGGCTCTGGCCGCCGACCGGGCCAGGCCCGCCGCCCGCCTGGGGGCATGAGCCGCCGGCCTCTCGGCGGTTCCCCGCGTCGTGCCGCCGCCGGTCGCGGGTCGTGTCCGGTTCACCCCTGCAGTCTGCCCTGCCCGCGGGCGGAAGGCGGTGGGGCTGGCCCCACCCCCTGAGGTGGCGATATTCCACCGGGGCCGGTAGGCGGACGCCCATGGAGGCCGGGCTCCCCGGCCGCGACCATGGTCACGCCGCCCGCCCGACGCGGGCCGACGAGAGGGAGACATGATCGAAGTGAGGGGCCTGACCATGCGGTACGGCCGCACGGTCGCCGTGGACGACCTGACCTTCACCGTGAAACCGGGGCTGGTGACCGGTTTCCTGGGCCCGAACGGGGCGGGCAAGTCCACGACCATGCGGGCCGTGCTCGGGCTGGAGTCGCCCGACGCCGGCGAGACGCTGGTGGACGGCCGCCCGTACGCGTCGCTGCGCCGGCCCATGCTCACGATGGGAGCGCTGCTCGACGCCGGCGCGGTCCACGGCGGCCGGACCGCCCGCGCCCACCTCGGCTGCCTGGCGCGCAGCAACGGCATCGGCCCCCGCCGGGTCGCCGCCGTGCTCGGCCAGGCGGGGCTGACGGAGGTCGCCGGCAGGCGCGTCGGAGGGTTCTCGCTGGGGATGAAGCAGCGGCTGGGCATCGCGGCGGCGCTGCTCGGGGATCCGGCGGTGCTGATGTTCGACGAGCCGCTGAACGGGCTGGACCCGGAGGGCATCCGCTGGATCCGCGACCTGCTGCGCTCGCTCGCGGCCGAGGGCCGCACCGTGCTGCTGTCCAGCCACCTGATGAACGAGCTGGCGCTCACCGCCGACCACGTCGTCGTCATCGGCCGCGGCCGGCTGATCGCCGACACGACCACGGACGCGCTCGCCGGCCGCTTCCGCCGCGACGTGCTGGTACGCGCCACGGACCCGGACCGGCTCGCGCACCTCCTGCGCACCCACGGCGCCACGGTGACCACCGAGGACCCGGGACCACCGGGACGGGCGGTGCCCGGCGAGCAAGGGGCTCTGCTCGTGCGGGGTGTGGACGCGGCCGGCATCGGCGACCTCGCGTTGCGGGCGGGGATCGCGCTCCGGGAGCTGACGCCGCGCAGCGCCTCCCTGGAGGAGGCGTTCATGGAGCTCACCGAGGACAGCGTCGAGTACGGCGCCCGCCGCCCCGTCACCGAGGACGGCGTCGAGGATGGCGCCCGCCGCCCGGTCACCGAGGAGACCCGATGATCGACGTGATCGCCTCGGAGTGGCACAAGCTCCGCTCGCTCCGCTCGAACGGTTACCTGCTGGCCACCTCCCTCCTCGCCGTCCTGGTCTGCGCCGGGGTGGCGTACCTGATGATCCGCGGGTACGACGGCCAGTCGCCGGCGGAGCGGCTGCGGTTCACCAGCAACGGCGACGGGCTGGGCACCGGGCTGCCGGTCGCGTACTTCGTGTTCGGCACGCTGGGCGCGCTCACCATCACCTCCGAGTACGCCACCGGCATGATCCGCACGAGCCTGGTGGCGGTGCCGCGGCGGCAGCTGCTCCTGTTCGCCAAGGTGCCGGGGCTGGCGGCGGTGACCCTGGCCGGCGGGCAGGTCCTGGCGTTCGCCATGCACCTGTCGGCGCAGGCCGTGCTCGGCGACCGCGCCGGCCACATCCTGCTCGACGGCCGGACCCTGGGCACCGGCCTGTCCGAGCCGGGCGTGCTCACCTCCGTGATCGTCTCCGGGCTGTCCATGGCGGCGGCGGCGCTTCTCGGCCTGGGGGTGGGCGCGGCGATCCGCTCGACGCCGGGGAGCCTGGTCGTGCTCGTCCTGATCTTCCTGGTGGTGCCGTTCGCCGTCCGGGTCCTGCCGTCGCCGCTGCGGGCGCAGGCGGGGTCGTACCTGTTCGAGAGCCTGCCGCAGCAGATCGCCGGGGTCGGCGGCGGCACCCTCGCCCCGGGAGCCGCCGCAGGGCTGCTGGCCGCCCACGTCGCCGCGGCGATGGCGGCGGGGGCGGCGGGGATCGCGGCGAAGAGGCGCAAGGTGAAGGCGCTGGCCGTGGGGGTGGTCGCGACGCTGGCGACGAGCTTGGCGGCGGGGCTGGTGGCGGGCCTGGTGGCGGTGCCCTCGGCCGGCGACGCGCCGGCGCTGGCGGAGCGTCCCGCGAACGGCCTGATGGCCCCGCCTGAGGCGAGCGATTCGCCAGGACCTGTGGCCCAGTCCCCGGAGAGGGGCCTCGCCTCGGGAGACACGCCTGCCTGGCGCCCGTGCGCGGACCAGGACGCCCCGGGGGACATGCGCTGCGCCACCGTGCAGGTGCCTCTGGACTGGAAGAAGCCGGAGGGACGGAAGATCACCATCCCGGTCGCCCTGCTCCCGGCCTCGGGCGCGGAACGCCGCATCGGCACGGTCTTCTCGATCCCGGGCGGCCCGGGGGCGTCGGGGATCGACGACCTGAAGCAGTACCACGGGCGGTTCGCGCAGTTGCGCGACCGGTTCGACGTGGTGAGCTTCGCGCCGCGCAACACCGTCAAGCCCGGCGGCGCGCTGCCGTACGACTGCCTCGCCACCGGCCCCTGGATCACCCTGCCGCGCGACCGCGCCCAGTACGCGGCGCTCGAGCGGAGCAACCGCGAGCACGCGCAACGCTGCCGCGCCGCCGACCCCGAGCTCTTCGACCACATGGACTCGGCCTCCGTCGCCCGCGACATCGAGGCCGTCCGCGCCGCGCTGGGCGAGGAGCGGCTGAGCTTCCTGGCCAACTCCTACGGCGGGACGCCCGCGGCCGCGTACGCCCGCCTGTTCCCCGCCCGCGTGCGCGCCATGGTCCTGGACGGCACCGCCGCCCACGTCGAGGACACCGCGGCCGGTGAGCCCCGCCGGTACGCGGTCGCGGAGCGGCAGCTGGAGCGGTTCGCCGCCTGGTGCCGGTCGGCGACGGCCTGCGCGCTGCACGGCCAGGACGTGGGGGAGGTGTGGCGCGCGCTGGTGGCCGCCGCGGACCGCTCGCCCGTCCCGGTGAAGAATGATCCGAGCAGGGCCGCGTACAGCGGGTTCGACCTGAAGGTGGCCGCCGCCCCGAGCTTCACCGCGCCGGGCGGCGAGCCGGACGTCCCGCGCTGGGTCCAGCTCGCCGACGCGATCGAGCAGGCCGTGGCCGGTGACGCGGCCGGCTTCGCCGACTACGTACGGCAGGCGTCGGGCAGCCCCAAGGTGCCCTCGCTCACCGGCCAGAACATGACGCACTGCCTCGACGGCAAGGGGTACGGCGGCTACGAGGCGTACCGGAAGGCGCTGCGCGGGGCGCGCGAGCTCTCGCCGAACTTCGCGGGGCAGCGCTCCTGGTGGCCGCTGGCGTGCGCCGGCTGGCCCGCGCCCGTCACGAACCCGCCGGCCCCGCTGCCCGCCACCGGGCTGCCGCCGTTCCTGGGGGTGGGGAGCTGGACCGACCACACGGAGGTCGAGACCATCGTCCGCCACGTGCCCGGCTCGGCGACCCTCCGGTACGAGGGACACGGCCACACCCTCTACGTCCAGGGGCTGAGCGGCTGCGTCACCGCCCACGTCAACCGGTACCTGACGACCCTCAGGCTCCCGCCGCCGGGCACCACCTGCCGGCCCGCGTCCTGACGGTCGCGAGGCCGGCCCGCGTCCTGAGGGTTGCGAGGGCCGGGCCCGGCCTGCGCCGATGTGCTTTTGTCGGTCCGGTACGGCAACCTGCTGACCCGTGAACGTGATCACCCAGCTCTCCCCGGAAGCCCAGTACCTCCACCGCCACCTGACCGAGCCCGGCATCGGCTACCCGGACCCGTGGCCCGACGCGTCACGGCTGACGGCGGCCGATCTGGGGCATCTGCTGCCGCTCGCCTACCGCACCAGGGGCACGGGCCCCGCCTTCTCGATGCGGTACGCCGTCGAGAACGAGGTCAAGCAGCGGCAGCCGGAGTTCACCCCCGAGTCGTGCCTCGCGCTCTACGAGGCCCTCGCCGCCGGGCTGGACAGGCGCCGGTGGGCGGACGTGTGCCTGGCGGCGGGCGCGCTGCTGCGCTGCCCCGGCGGGGCGCCGCAGGCCGAGCTGGCCGGGATCGCGCGGGCGCTGACCGAGTTCATGGTGGCGCACTCGCGGTTTGAGGAGCCGTACGCGCTGCTGGCCGTGGCCGGGGTCGCCGGGATGGACGAGCGGGGGAAACCGATGGACGAGCCGCAGGGGTCGCTGGCGGTGGCCGAGCGTGACGTGGTGCTGGGGCTCGATCCCGTCGGCAGGGCGCTGGTGGCCGAGGTGGGGCCCCGCTCGTACGGGTCGCCGCCCGAGCTGCCCGGGGTCTGGGAGCGGCTGGCGGCGCTGACGCCGTACGCGGAGTTCGCCCGTTCGGCGCTGGAGGCGGCCGAGGCGCGGCTGGCCGCGATCCACGCGGGCGAGCTGCCGTACCGTGCCGACAAGGCGTTCACGGCGGCCGAGGTGCCGGCGCTCGGCCGGGCCGCGCGGCTGGCGCTCCACAGCGACGCGCCGTGGCTGCCCGAGCTGCTCGGCAGCCTGCTGGCCCGGGTCGCCGTCGCGCCGACGAAGGCCAAGACGCTGCCGTCGCAGGCGCTGCTGTTCGAGCTCGGGCGGGCGGTCGGGCGGTTCCCGACGCCCGAGGCCGTCACGGCGCTGCGCGCGGCCCGCGCGGCGACCCGGCACGCCGGGGTGGTCAAGCAGCTCGACCGCATGATCAAGAAGGCCGAGCCGGGGCTGGCCGACCGGGTCGAGGTGGCCTTCCGCATGCCGGACCTGGGGTTCGCGTCCGGGGGGCGGCTGGAGGTGGCGCTGGGGGAGCACACGGCGGTGGTCTCGCCCGGTGCGGGCGGGGAGTTCGAGCTGGGCTGGTGGCAGGGCGGCAAGGCGCTCAAGAGCGTGCCGGCGGCGGTGCGCAGGGAGCATCCCGAGGAGGTCAAGCGGCTGCGCGAGCTGGTCAAGCAGGTGCGGCGGCAGGTGACGACGCTGTGCCGGGCGCTGGAGGCCGGGTTCGCGGGGGAGATGTCGTGGCCGTACGAGACATGGCGCGAGCGGGTCGCCGGGCACCCGATCGCGGGCACGGTGGCGGCCCGGCTGATCTGGGAGGTGGAGACCGCCCCCGGCGAATGGCAGGCCCTCCCGCCCGCGTTCACCCCGGGATCCGGCCCCGCCGCCACGGACGGCCCCGCCGCCACGGACGGCCCCGCCGCCACGGACGGGCCCGCCGCGCCGGGCGAATGCGCCGCCGCGGATGGACCCGCCGCGCCGGATGGGCGGCGGGTGCGGTTGTGGCATCCGGCGCGGGCCGCCGCCGGGGAGGTGGCCCGGTGGCGGGAGGCCGTGACCGAGGGGCGGGTCAGGCAGCCGTTCAAGCAGGCCTTCCGCGAGGTCTACCCGCTGACCCCGGCCGAGGAGGAGACCGCCGCCTACTCCAACCGGTACGCCGCGCACATCGTCGACTACCGCCGCCTCTACGCGATGTTCCGGTCCAGGAACTGGGAGTCCAGGATGCTCGGCCCCTGGGACGGCGGCGACACGGACGCGGCCACCCGGGTCCTGGCGGAGGGCCGCTGGCGGGTGTCGTTCCACCACGACTACCTGTACGACGAGCCCGGCGAGTACGCCTCCACCGACCAGGTGCGCTTCCACCGGCGCGGCGACGAGGGCGCCTGGCGCGAGGCGCCGCTGGCCGAGGTCCCGCCGCTGGTGTTCAGCGAGGCCATGCGGGACGTCGACCTGTTCGTGGCCGTGACCTCGATCGCGGCCGACCCCGCCTGGGCCGACCGCGGCCACGACCGCCACCTGGCCTACTGGCGCGACACCTCGGCCGGCCCGCTGCAGCCCTCGGGCGAGGTACGCCGCGACGCCCTGGCCCGCCTCCTGCCCCGCACGGCCATCGGCGCACGCTGCACGCTCACGGACCGGTTCCTGGTCGTCCGCGGCGACCTGCGCACCTACAAGATCCACGTGGGCAGTGGCAACGTCCTCATGGACCCGGGCGACGTCTACCTGTGCATCGTGCCGGAACGCCGCCGCGACGAGCGGCTGTTCCTGCCGTTCGAGGATGACGACCGGCTGGCGCTCATCCTCAGCAAGGCCCTCCTCCTGGCCAGGGACACGGAGATCACGGACGAGAGCATCCTCAGGCAGATCAAGGGCGGCTCGTGACCTCTGCGATCAACAACTATACAAACGACCGATCGTTCGTATAGTTTGGCGGCATGACGCAGGACGGCCGGCGGCTGCGCGGGTTGCGCAGCCGGGAGGCGATTCTCGAGCGGACGGTGGGCCTGGCCTCCGTCGAAGGGCTGGAGGGGCTGTCGCTGGGGCGGCTGGCGACGGCCACCGGCACCAGTAAGTCCGGATTTTTCGCTCATTGGCGTGACAAGGAGCAGCTACAGCTTGACGCCGTGGAATGGGCGGCCCGCCAGTGGAAGGAGCACGTCGTGGCGCCCGCCATGAGTGCTCCGGCCGGGGTGCGGCGGCTGTTCGCGCTGCACGAGGCGCGGCTGCGCTTCTACCGCGAAGGCTTGCTGCCGGGTGGATGCTTCTTCTTCACCGTGCAGGCCGAGTTCGACGACCGGCCGGGAGCCGTGCACGACCGCGTGGCGCGGGCCATGCGCGAGTGGCAGGAGTTCATCCAGCGGCTGGTGGCGCAGGCCAAGGAGCTGGGTGAGCTGGTGGACGGCGCGGATCCGGCGCAGCTCGCGTACGAGATCGACGCGCTCGGCGAGATGGTGATCATCCACTCCCGCCTGCACGACGGGCCCGCCGCCCTCGCCCACGCCCGCCGCGCCGTCCTGCAGCGGCTGCGCGCGCTCTGCCCCGAGCCCGCACTTCTCCCGGAGGATTGATCATGATGATGGAAGACGGCGTGCACGAGCCTGTCCAGGTGCATTTCGACGATCTCGACGCCATGGGCCTGTTGCACAACTCCCGGTACGCGTTGCTGGTCGAGCGGGCGATCGGGGCGTACTGGCAGCGTCTGGGCTGGTCGCCCGACGCGGCGCGGTCGGTGTTCAAGGACGTGTTCCTGGCGGTGCGGGAGTTCAAGGTGACCTATCACGTGCCGATCGTGGGGGCGGGCGAACCCGTGGTGCACTTCTGGATCGAACGGCTGGGCCGCACCAGCGGCGTGTACGGATTCCGCGTGCTGTCGCCGGACCGGGAGGTGGTGCATGCCGACGGTTACCGGGTGAACGTCAACCTCGACCCGGCCACGCTGCGGCCCGCACCGTTCACCGACGAGCTCCGCACCGCCGCCGAGCCCCTGATGCGCCACGCGGCGGCGGCCTGCTGACGTCCGGACCGCGGCCGGGCGGCGCCGCGCTCGCGGCCGGGCGGCGCCGCGCTCGCGGCCGGGCGGCGCCACGCTCGCGGCCGGGCGGCGCCGCGCTTCAGTGCGGGACAGTGCCGCGCTTCAGCGCGGGACGGCCGCCACGGTCCGCCAGCCCACGGTCAGGGCGCCCGCCAGCAGCACGATCCCCGACAGCACGCCGCTGAGGAACGGCACCCAGGCCGCCGCGGACGTCGGCGCCAGGGCGAGCCCGGCGACGCCGAGGAGGCTGAGCACCGCACCGGGGACGGCGATGTCCCAGCTCTTCCAGATCGGTGCCAGCGCGACGAAGTGCACCCCGACCACCAGCGCGACCCACGCCACGTTGGCCTGCTCGGGAGCTCCGAGCGCGGCGAGCACCCGCAGCCCGCCGAACAGCAGGATCGCCTCGGCGGCCACGACGGCGAGATAGCCCCGGCCGAACATGGCTCCCCGGGCACTGGCGTCGGCGCCCTGCCGCCCGCCGGTGCCCTGCCTTCCGCGGGCGGCGGTGAACCACAGGACGAGCACGCCCGCCGCGGCCAGGCCGGCCGCCACCCGGAGGAGGAGCACGGCGGTGCCGCCGAGCGGGTCGTGCGTGTTGACGAAGACGAAGACGGCGCCGAACATCGCGCCGATGAGCAATCCGGTCATGCGTTGCATGAGGATCATTGAACGGCAGGCCGGGTGACGCCCGCACGGGGCCTGGGGCGAGTCCGGGGTCGGCCTGGCCCTACCCCCGCCGCACCCCTACCCCCGCCGCGCCCTATCCCTGCCGTCCCTCTACCGGACCGTACCTCTACCTGACCGTCCCTCTACCGGACCGTACCGCTACCTGGCCGTCCCCCGCAGGTAGGCGAGCACCGCCAGCACCCGCCGGTTGTCGTCGGCCGTCGCCGGAATCTCCAGCTTGGCGAACAGGCCGGCCACGTGCTTCCCCACTGCGGCCTCCGTGATCGACAGCGCCCGGGCGACGGCGCTGTTGGAGCGCCCTTCGGCGATCAGCGCCAGCACCTCGCGCTCCCTCGCGGTCAGCCGGTGCGTCGGCTCGGTGACCTCCCTGGCGCCGGCCCACGTCCGCTCGAACAGGTCGATCAGGGCGGTGATCAGGCTCTGCTGCCTGATCACCAGCGCTCCGGGGGAGTGGGCGACGGGGACGATCCGGAGGAACGCCACCGTACGGTCGAAGATGACCATCTGCTGGATCGGCTCGTCGACCACCCGGTGCAGGTCGCCGGCGGCGTGCAACTGCCTGATCCGCGCCGCGAGGAGTGGTTTGTCCAGCATGTCGGCGTGCACGATCGTCCGCATCCGCATGCCCCGCTCCAGGGCGTCGAGGTTCTCGCGCCGGGTCGAGCGTTCGTCGCGCTCCGTGCCGGCCTGCCCGACGGGCTGCATGGCGCGCAGTTCGGTGGCCGAGGCCGCGGCCTGGGAGATCCGTTGCCGGACGAGCTCGCTGTCGACCAGGCGCTCGACGTCCACGGGGAGCCCCCGCAGGTCGTTGACCACCTCTTCGAGCCGCCGGGCGAGCTGGGCCAGCGCCGCGCTCTCTTCCACAGGCCTCCCTCCCACGGACGAAGGTAGCCCTTCTGATCTACTTTGTAAAGGGGGCGGTCCGGTCGAAGCAGAGCACGATCTCGCCGAGGGCCGCGCCCGCCCGCATCGACGCCAGGGCGTCCCGCACGCGGGCCGCGGGGTAGGCGCCGTACGGCAGCGGCAGACACCAGTCCCGTGCCGCTCCGGCCATCACCTCGGCGAACACGTCCGGGTCCGAGGGGTCGGCGGCGCCGAGCTCCACGTACCGCCCGTCATCGGCCAGCGCCCGCTCCCAGCCGGACGGGGCGGGCCCCGCCATCACCTCGGCACCCCGGCCGTCCGTCAGCGCCAGCACCTGGCGGGGCGCGTCCGGGGCGAGGGCGTCGAGCACGTGCCAGGCGCCGAAGGTGAGCAGGAGGTCGCGCTGGGCCGGGGTGCGGGCGGCGGCCAGGACGCGGGCGCCGCAGTGGCGGGCGTACCGCAGCGCGGCCAGGCCGAGGCCGGTGGCGTCGTCGTGCAGGAGCAGGGTCTCGTCCGGTGACAGCTTGGCCTGGACGGTCAGGGCGAGGTGGGCGTGCAGGTTCGGCAGCGGTGCGGTGGCGGCCTCGGCGTCGGGCGTTCCCGCGGGGGTGGTGGTGAGGAGGCGGGCCGGGGTGAGGACGTGGGAGGCGGGCGTGCCGGGGGCGAGCCCGGTGACGCGGTCGCCCGGCCTGAGGCCGGTGACGCCGTCTCCGACGGCGGTGACCAGGCCGGCGCAGGACCACCAGGGGCGCGGGGCGCCGGTCCTCCGTACGGGGAGGGTGGCGGCGCGTACGTCGACGGCGACCAGGCCGGGGCCGGGGGGCGGGGGAGGGGCGGTGCGGGTCCAGGCCGGTTCGGGGGCTTCGAGGTCGGGGGCGAGGTCGAGGGCGTAGGAGGCGGGAGGGGTGTGGGGCTGCTCGCGGATGACGAAGCGGCCTCGCGGTGTCAGGACGATCTCGTGGTCGCCGGGGGTGGCCAGGAGTTCGTGGGCCAGCCTGCGGGCGTCGGCGGCGATGGTCTCGCCGGGGTGCAGGGTGATGCGGGGCAGGTGCAGGCCGGGGTGTTCGCGGGCGATGGCCGTGGCGGCGTCCTGGACGGTGGTGGCGGTGGCGGGGCGGGTGACGACGTACAGTGATCGTCTGGCGGTTGGGGGGAGCGCGTCGAAGGCCCGTGCGATGGCTCGCAGCGCGGGTGGCGGCTCGTCGCCGGCGCGGGTGGCGTGGCCGGCGGGTACGAACGTGACGGCCACCCGTTCGCCGGGCGGCCGGGTGGAGATGAGCTCCGGACCTTGCCCGGCGAGCACCGCGACCGCCTTTCCCGCGTGCGGTGGGGTCAGGAGGCGGGCGACCGCGTCGGCGAGGGGGAGTTCGTGCTCGGATTCCGCGGCGATGATCCAGCGGGTCCTGGTGGCGGCGGGCGGGAGCGGTCGGGGGCGGGTGCGGGCGCGGGGGCGGGCGGCCAGGAGGATGGAGAAGGTGTCGCGGCCGGGCCTGGTGTCGTCGCCGGTCCGGGCGAGGTGGGTGAAGCCGCACTCGCGCAGCAGCGGCGGCCACTGCTCGCGGCGCAGCAGCGTGGTGCGCGGCCGCAGGGGGTCGTCCTCGGCGGGCCAGGCGTGGTCGAGCGTGCCGAAGGCGCCGAGGAGCAGGGCGGGGTCGTGGGTCTCGATGGCCAGCAGGTGGCCGCCGGGGGCGAGCAGGCTGCGGACGCGGTCCAGCGCGGCGGGCAGGTCGCGGGCGGTGTGCAGGGTGTTGGCGGCGATCACGACGTCGTGGCCGCCGGAGGCGAAGCCTTGGCTGGTGGGGTCGGTGTCGAGGTCGAGCTGCTGGTGGTCGAGGAAGTCGTGGCCGGGGAAGCGGTGGCGGGCGGCGGCGCAGGCGAGCGGGCTGGGGTCGGTGAGGGTGTAGCGGGTGAGGTGGGCCGGCAGGAGCGGGAGCAGGGCGGCGGTGGTGCCGCCGGTGCCCGCGCCGACTTCGAGCACGCGCAGGGTGCGGTCGCCCGGCCAGGCGGCGAGGATCTGGCGGAGCAGGGCGCGGGCGACCCGGTTGGTGAAGCGGCACACGGGGGCGACGTCGTACAGGTGCTGGAGCGGGCCGTCTTCGAGCAGGTCCAGGGGGTTGGTCTCGCCGCGGAGCACGGCGGGGAGCCGGCGTGCCACGCGGGTGCTGAGCGCCACTTCGGCGAGGAAGGCGGGGTGGCGCTGGAGGAGGGCGCGGGTGAGCTCGTCGGGGTCGGCGGGGCCGGTGGTGAGGTGCCAGCGGCCGTCCGGCGTCGGGTGGGCGAGGTCGTGTTCGCGCAGCAGGCGCAGCAGGGTGGTGACGAGGCGGCGGTGGCGGGGGAGGAGGCCGGCGGCGAGGAGGTCGTCCACGGTGAACGGGGTGGCGGGCGCGGTGGGGAGCAGGCGGGTGAGCGCGCCGGCGAAGCGGTGCAGGAGGGCGTGGTTCGCTTCCGGGAGGAAGCGTTCGTAGCGGGAGGCGCGCCAGGCCGTGCGGATGCGTTCGAGCTGCTCGCCGGCACGGGCGAGGATGACGCCGGGCATGGGCAGTGCGCATGTGTCGTCCCTGCCCGGTTCGTACGGGGCGGCGCGGAGCCGGGTGCGGTCCAGGGTGACGGTCGGCTGCCCGGCATCGAGTTCGCAACGCATATGACTACTGTGCGTGCTTAAAGGGCCACATTCCCGTCCGCTGTCCTCGCCATAAAACCACTTGAATGAGTGAGTACTCGCTCATTACGCTTCCGGCCGTGAACAAGAGGCGCAGGGTGCCGGCGATGGCGCCGGAGGATCGCCGGGCCGCTCTCATCGCCGCCACCATCCCGCTGCTGCGGGCGTACGGCGCCGCGGTGAGCACCCGTCAGATCGCCGAGGCGGCGGGCGTGGCCGAGGGCACCATCTTCGGTGTCTTCCGCGACAAGGCCACGCTGCTGCGGGCGGCACTGATGAGCGCCTTCGACCCGCTGCCCGCCGTGGCGGCGATGGCGGCCGTCCCCGCGGACGCCGGGCTGCGCGCGCGGCTGGGCGAGGCGGTCGCGATCCTGCGGGCGCGGATGCGCGACAACGCCAATCTCATGGCCGTCCCCAAGGATCTGATGGCCGACGACGCCGGGTTCCGGGAGAGCATGATGGACGGCCGGCGGCGGCTGCTGGCCGCGCTGGCCTCCCTGATGGAGCCCGATCGCGACCGGTTGCGGCGCTCGCCCGAGGCGGCGGCGCAGCTGTTGCTCATGCTGGTCGCGGTGTCCGTGCACCGCGGCTTCGACGAGGGCGGCGACTTCGCGGACATGGAGGACGAGGAGATCGTCTCCGTGCTGCTCGACGGGTTGCTCGTGCGGTCCTCCCCCACCCCAGACCAAGAAAGCCCTTGCTGATGCTGTTCCGTTTGCTGCGGGTCCAGCTCAGGCCGTACCGGAGAGAGATCACGCTCGTCGTGCTCTTCCAGTTCGTGCAGACGCTGGCCACGCTCTATCTTCCGACGCTCAACGCCGACATCATCGACGACGGTGTCGTCAGGGGCGACACCGGTTACATCATGCGCGTCGGGCTGGTGATGCTCGGTGTGACGCTCGTCCAGATCGTCTGCGCGACCGTGGCGGTGTACTACGGCGCCCGGACCTCGATGGCCCTGGGCAGGGATCTGCGGGCCGCGATCTTCCGCCGGGTGCAGGACTTCTCCGCGCAGGAGGTCGGCAGGTTCGGCGCGCCGTCGCTGATCACCCGGACGACCAACGACGTGCAGCAGATCCAGTTGCTGGTGCTGATGGCGTTCACCATGATGGTGGCCGCGCCGATCATGTGCGTCGGCGGCATCGTGCTGGCGTTGCGGCAGGACGTGACGCTGTCGTCGCTGCTGCTCGTGGCGCTGCCGGTGATGATCGTCATCGTCGCGGTGATCGTGGTGCGGATGCGGCCGCTCTTCCGCACGATGCAGGAGCGCATCGACCGGATCAACCAGGTGCTGCGCGAGCAGATCACCGGCATCCGGGTCATCAGGGCGTTCGTCCGCGACCGGTACGAGCGCGAGCGGTTCGCCGCCGACAACGACCGGCTGACCGACGTGTCGCTGCGGGTGGGACGGCTGATGGCGCTGATGTTCCCCACGGTCATGCTGGTGGTGAACGTCTCCAGCGTCGCCGTGGTGTGGTTCGGCGGCCATCGCATCGCCGAGGGGGCCATGGAGGTGGGGGCGCTCACCGCCGTCATCTCCTACCTCATGCAGATCCTCATGTCGGTGATGATGGCGATGTTCATGTTCATGATGATCCCGCGGGCCGAGGTGTGCGCCGAGCGGATCGAGGAGGTGCTGGCGACCGAGCCGACCGTGCACCCGCCGGCGGCTCCCGTCGTGCCGGAGCGCCATGACGGTGAGCTGGAGCTGCGGTCGGTGGACTTCCGTTATCCGGGTGCGGAGGAGCCGGTGCTGTGCGGCGTGAGCTTCGTGGCGCGGCCCGGCCGTACGACGGCGATCATCGGGAGTACGGGCAGCGGCAAGACCACGCTGCTCAACCTGATCCCGCGGCTGTTCGACGCGACCGCGGGCGAGGTGCTGGTGGACGGCGCCGACGTGCGCGACCTCGACCAGGCCGTGCTGTCGCGGGCGGTCGGCCTGGTGCCGCAGTCGCCGTACCTGTTCACCGGCACGGTCGCCTCCAACCTCCGTTACGGCAGGCCGGACGCGACCGACGAGGAGCTGTGGCGGGCGCTGGAGGTGGCGCAGGCCCGCGAGTTCGTCGAGGCGATGCCGGGCGGGCTGGAGGAGCCGATCTCGCAGGGCGGCACGAACGTGTCGGGCGGGCAGCGCCAGCGCTTGGCCATCGCGCGGACGCTGGTGCACCGGCCGGAGATCTACCTGTTCGACGACTCGTTCTCCGCGCTCGACTACGCGACGGACGCGCGGCTGCGCGCGGCGCTGGCCGCGGAGATCGCCGACGCCACGATCGTGATCGTGGCCCAGCGGGTGAGCACGATCCGTGACGCCGACCGCATCATCGTCCTGGAGGACGGGCGCGTGGCCGGTAGCGGTACCCATGCCGAGCTGATGGACGGCTGCCCGACGTACCGGGAGATCGTGCTGTCGCAGCTCACGGAACAGGAGGCGGCAGCGTGACGACACAGGCGCCGGCGCGGCGCCCGCAGCCCGGCCTCGGCCCCGGCCGGATGATGGGCGGCGGGCCGGCCGAGAAGGCGCTCGACTTCGGCGGCACGCTGCGCAAGCTGATGCGGCTGCTGCGTCCGGAGCGGGCGATGCTGATCGTCATCCTGGTGCTCGGCGCGACCGGTGTGGCGCTGACGGTGGCCGGCCCGAAGATCCTCGGCCAGGCCACGGACCTGATCTTCAACGGCATCATCGGGGCGCAGCTGCCCGCCGGGGTCAGCAAGGAGCAGGCCGTGGCGGGGCTGCGGGCCGGCGGGCAGGACACGTTCGCCGACATGGTGGCGTCGATGAGCGTCGTGCCGGGCCGCGGGATCGACTTCACCGCCCTGGCGCAGGTGCTGGGCTGGGTGCTGGCGCTCTACCTGGTGGCGGCGGTGCTGGGGATCATGCAGTTCCGGCTGACGACGGTGGTGGTGCAGCGGGCGGCGGCGCGGCTGCGCGGGCGGATCGAGGACAAGCTGGCACGGCTGCCGCTGAGTTACCTCGACGGCCAGCCGCGCGGTGAGATCCTCAGCCGGGCCACGAACGACACCGACAACATCGCGCAGACGTTGCAGCAGACGATGAGCCAGCTCATCTCCTCGGTGCTGACGGTCGTGGGGGTGCTGGTGGTGATGTTCTGGATCTCGCCGGTGCTGGCGCTGATCGCGCTGGTGACGGTGCCGGTGTCGGTGTACGTGACGGCGGCCGTCGGCAAGCGGGCGCAGCCGCAGTTCATCAAGCAGTGGTCCTCGACGGGCAAGCTCAACGGCCACATCGAGGAGATGTACGGCGGGCACACGCTGGTCAAGGTGTTCGGCAGGCAGAAGGAGGCGGCGCAGGCGTTCGAGGAGCACAACCAGGCGCTGTTCGCCTCCGGTTTCCGTGCCCAGTTCATCTCCGGTGTCATCCAGCCGGCCATGATGTTCATCGGCAACCTCAACTACGTGCTGGTCGCCGTGGTGGGCGGGCTGAAGGTGGCCTCGGGCTCGATCTCGCTGGGCGACGTGCAGGCGTTCGTGCAGTACTCGCGGCAGTTCAGCCAGCCGCTGACGCAGCTGGCCGGCATGGCGGGCCTGGTCCAGTCGGGCGCCGCGTCGGCCGAGCGGGTCTTCGAGCTGCTGGAGGCGCCCGAGCAGTCGGCCGAGCCGGCCGAGCCCGCGCGGCCGGCGGCGGTCAGGGGGCGCGTGGCGTTCGAGAACGTGTCCTTCAGGTACGCCGAGGACCGGCCGCTGATCGAGGACCTGTCGCTGACCGTGGAGCCTGGCCAGACGGTGGCCATCGTGGGCCCCACCGGTGCGGGCAAGACGACGCTGGTCAACCTGATCATGCGGTTCTACGAGGTGACGGGCGGCCGGATCACGCTCGACGGGGTGGACATCGCGCGGATGTCGCGGGAGGAGCTGCGCGCCGACATCGGCATGGTGCTGCAGGACACCTGGCTGTTCGGCGGCACGATCGCGGAGAACATCGGTTACGGCGCGGAGGGCGCCACCCGCGAGCGGATCGAGGCCGCCGCGCGGGCCGCGCACGTGGACCGCATCGCGCACACGCTGCCCGACGGCTACGACACGGTGATCGACGAGGAGGGCGCGGCGGTCAGCGCGGGGGAGAAGCAGCTCATCACGATCGCGCGGGCGTTCCTGTCGGAGCCGGCGATCCTCATCCTGGACGAGGCGACCAGCTCGGTCGACACCCGGACCGAGGTGCTCATCCAGCGGGCGATGAGCTCGTTGCGGGAGGGCCGGACGAGTTTCGTGATCGCGCACCGGCTGTCCACGATCCGCGACGCCAGCCTGATCCTGGTGATGGAGGACGGGCGGATCGTCGAGCAGGGCACGCACGAGTCGCTGCTGGCGGCGGGCGGCGCCTACGCCCGGCTGTACTCGGCGCAGTTCGCCGAGGCCATCGTGGAGGTCGACTGAGAGTGCTGGCGGTGGCCGGACACGCTCGGGGGACGGGGTCCGGCCGCAGCCCCATGTCGTAGGGTGTTCGAGCGATCGCTTACCGTACGCGACAGCCGGGGGACGGCGATGTTCGACTTGATCATCAAGGGGGGCCGCTGGTTCGACGGCGCGGGGAGCCCGTCGGCGGTCCGCGACCTGGGGGTGCGCGCCGGGCGGGTGGCGGCCGTCTCGGCCGAGCCGCTGCCGCAGGCGGGGTGCCGGCGGGTGCTCGACGCGGGCGGCTGCTGGGTGCTGCCGGGTTTCCTGGACGTGCACACCCACTACGACGTCGAGGTGCTGCAGTCTCCCGGCCTGCCCGAGTCCGTACGGCACGGCGTGACCACGGTCGTGCTCGGCAACTGCTCGCTGTCGGCCGTCTACTGCGCGGCCGACGATGCGGCCGACCTGTTCAGCCGCGTGGAGGCGCTGCCGCATGCCGCCGTGCTCGACGCGCTGAAGCGGCACCGGAGCTGGTCGGGCGCCGACGAGTACGTGCGGGCGCTGCTGGCCCGCCCGCTCGGCCCGAACGTGGCCGCCTTCCTCGGCCATTCCGACCTGCGGGCGTACGTCATGGGGCTGGGCCGCGCGGTCGGCGCCGGTCCGGCGTCGGGCCGGGACCTCGACCGGATGGCGGCGCTGCTCGGCCGCGCCCTGGACGCCGGCTTCCTCGGCCTGTCCACCGTGACCAGCACGCACTGCCGCCTCGACGGCGAGCGGTTCCGGTCGGCGCGGCTGCCGTCCACGTTCGCGGGCTGGCGCGAGTACCGCGTGCTGCACCGGGTGCTGCGCGAGCGCGGCCGGGTGCTGCAGGGCGCCCCTGGCGCCGCCAGGCCGTGGGACAGCCTGCGGTTCTTCCTGGCCAGCGCCGGGTTGCGGGTGCGGCCGAGGCTGAAGACGTCGCTGCTGCCGGCGCTCGACTCCGGGACGTCGCCCGCGCTGGCGAGGCTGACCACGCCGGTCAACCGGCTGCTGCGGGCCGAGGTGCGCTGGCAGCACCTGCCGGTGCCGTACGAGCTGTACGCCGACGGCATCGATCTGGCGATCTTCGAGGAGTTCGGCGCCACGGCGGCCGCGCTGCACCTGCGGCAGGAGGCGGAGCGGGCGCGGCTGCTGTCGCGGCGGGCGTACCGGAGGTGGTTCCGCCGCGACTACGACAGCCGGTTCCGGCACCTGTACGACGCCGAGATCGTCTCCTGCCCCGAGGAGGGGGTGGCGGGCCGGTCGTTCGGCGAGGTGGCGCACGCGCGCGGGCGGCATCCGGCCGAGACGTTCCTCGATCTCGTGGTCGCGCACGGGCCGCGGCTGCGCTGGCGCACGACGATCGCCGGCCACCGGCCGCACGTGCTGGACCGGCTCGCCGGTGACCCTGCCGTGCACCTGGGGTTCGCCGAGTCGGGGGCGCACCTGCGCAACATGGCCCACTACAACGTCCCGCTGCGGCTGCTGCAGCGGGTCGTGGCCGCCCAGGCGGCGGGCCGGCCGTTCATGACGGCGGAGCAGGCGGTGCACCGGCTGACCGGTGAGCTGGCCGACTGGTTCGGGCTGCGGGCGGGCACGCTGCGGGCGGGCGACCGGGCCGACCTGGTGGTGGTGGACCCGGCCGGGCTCGACGACCGGCTGGCCGGTTACCACGAGGCGCCCATGCCGGACCTCGGCGGCGTGCGGCGCATGGTGAACCGCAGCGACGCCGCCGTCAGGGCGGTGTGCGTGGCGGGCGAGCCGGTCTTCGAGGACGGCGCCTTCGCCGCCGGTTACGGCAGCGCGCGGCGCACCGGCACCTTCCTGGGCGCCGACCGCAGGTGCGCGTGACACGGGGTCGCCGGATCGCCGGGCAGCGGCACGGGCGCGACCGGCCGGTTGCGCGGGTCGGCGAGGTCGTGCGCCGACTGGGCCAGCCAGGTGGCCATCAGCACCCCGGCCGCCGCCGCGAGGCTGTAGTAGAGGCTGCCGGCGTCCACCAGCATCCAGCCCACCGCCAGCACGAGCAGCGGCAGCACCAGGGACGTGATCCCGTACAGGTACGTGACGAACGGCCAGCGCCCGTCCCACCGCTGTGCGCGCAGCACCAGCACCATCCAGACGAGCTGGCCCAGCGCGAAGAGCAGGGAGAGCAGGCCGAGGTCCACGCCGAGCTCGTCGGTCACCGCGGTGACGGCGCCGCCTCCGTACGCGAGCACGCCGGCGATCTGCGCCACGACCGGGAGCTCCAGGCCGTCGCCCAGCACCGGGGCGAACAGCAGCACGACTGCGAGCATCAGCAGCGAGTCCAGCGCCACCGCCCACCACGGCCAGCCGGGCGCGATCGGGTGGAGCAGCCAGGCCGCCGCGGCGGCGTACAGTGCCAGGCGCAGCCGCCTGTCCTTCGTGGTCGGCTCCGGCGGCGTGCCCGTGCGCGGGCCCCGCAGGCACGTCCACAGCGCGCAGGCCCAGGGTGCGCCGATCAGCAGCATGGTGGCCACGTTCTGCGGCGTCGCCTCGATGGTCTCCTCCACCGGGGCGAAGACCGTCAGGCGCCACAGCGGGGCGATGTCGCCGCTGGTCAGGGCTATTGCGGCGGTGATCAGGAGGGCGGCGGCGTACAGGGCCGTGACGATCAGGGCGGGGACGCCTAATCGGTGGTTGCGGGGCACGGGACACTTCCTGGGGGGCAAGATCGGATTTGAACGCCTCAGCCTAGCGAAGTCCCCATCGGCTCAGAATCGGTGCCGCAGGGTTCAGAACCGGTACCGCAGCAACCGCCCGGAGTCGCGCCCGCCGGGCAGGTGCGCGCCCAGCCGCAGCCCGATCCGCGCCGCCGCCGGCAGCCTGCCCAGATCGGGCACGTCCACCACGTACAGATCGTCCACGAACGCCAGCCCGTCCTGCCACCCCTCCAGCTCCCGCGGGTCGTCGATCCCCCAGTGCCAGCTCTCCAGCACCGCCCGGGGCGCGATCCCCATCGCCATCCAGCTCAGCTTCTTCGCCAGCCGGACGAGCCGCTCGCTGAAGCAGTCGAACAGCAGCTCCCCGCCGGGGAAGTGCCCGCAGATCCGCTGAATGAGCTGCCGCCCCTCCTCCTCGTGCAGGTACATCGTCAGCCCCTCGGCCACGACCACGACGGGCCGGTCACCGGGCACCTCCTCCAGCCACCCCTCCTCGGTGACCGAGGCCCCGAGCATGCGGTAGTTCCCGCCCGGCTCGGGCAGCAGCCGCCGCCGCAGCTCGATGACGTCGGGGAAGTCGACGTCCACCCACCGCACCGAGGGCGGCGGGTCCAGCCGGTGCACCCGGGTGTCCAGCCCGCACGCCAGGTGCAGGACGGTGACCTCGCCGGGATGGGCGATCAGGAACTCGCCGGTCCAGCGGTCCAGCTCCCGGCCGCGCAGGGCCAGGGTGGCGGCGTCCCACGGTGCCTGGGTGCCGGTCTTGCTCCAGTCGTGGTCGACGCGCCTGACCACCTCGTCGGCGGTGTGGTCGCCGAGGATGGAGTGGCGGGCGCGGCTGTCCAGCGCCCTGGCGTACAGGGTGGCGAGCATCGTCCCCTGAACGGTGGTGAGTTCCACCTTCTCGCGTTCCATGCCCAGCACACTACATAGTTTTCACAAATTCGTGAAAGTTCTGAATAACGGTAAGATGTGGCGGGTGCAGAGGAAGATCGACCACGGGCGGGACGAGGAGGCGGTGCGCCGCTTCGTGGAGCGCCTCGCCCTCGACCTGGTGGCCACCGGCATCCCGAGGATGCCCGCCCGGATCTACGCCGCCCTCCTGGTCGCCGAGGAGGGCCGTGGCACCGCGGCCGAGCTGGCGGAGTTCCTGCAGGTGAGCCCGGCTGCCGTGTCGGGCGCCGTACGGTATCTGACGCAGGTGGCGCTGGTGACGCGCGAACGCGACCCCGGCGCCCGCCGCGACCACTACCGGGTGACCGAGGACCAGTGGTCGCAGGCGATCCTGCAGCAGGACGTGCTGTTCACGCAGTGGGAGCGCACCCTGCGCGAGGGCATGGAGGCGGTCGGCCAGGCCAGCCCCGCGGCGGCGCGGCTGGCGGAGACGTGGGAGTTCCTCCAGCTCATGCGGGAGGAGATCCCGGTCCTGGTGGACAAGTGGCAGGCCCGGCTGGCCGCGCTCCGCGCGTCCCAGGGCCGCGGCTGACCGTGGAACGGCTGGAACGGCTGGTGCGGCAGGCCGGTTACGGCGGTGACGAGCCGCTCGTCGTCGGCCTCCAGCGGCACCGCGAGCCGCCGATCTTCCACGTGCAGGGGCTCACGCCCGGGACGCCCGTGTACGCGGCCTCGCTGTCCAAGCAGATGACCGCCGCGCTGATCGCCCTGCTCGCCCGGGAGGGCGTCCTCGACGTGGACGGCCCGCTGTCCGGTCACCTTCCCGAGCTGCCCGCGTGGGCCGGCGGCGTCACCCCGCGGCACCTGCTCCACCACCTCGCCGCCCTGCCCGCCGACTCCGTCGTCGATGCCGTGCTCACCGGCGACCGCACCAGCGAGGGTGTCCTGCGCGCCCTCACCGGCTTCGCCGCCCTGCCCGGCGTCCCCGGCACCGCGTACGCCTACTCCAACGCCGGCTACGTCTGCCTCGCCGCGGCGGCCGAACGGGCGGCGGGCCGGCCGCTGCCCGACCTGGCCCGGGACCGGCTGTTCGCCCCGCTGTCCATGCCCGGCACCCGCTTCTGGCCCGGCCCCGCCGCCGCCCCGCCCGGCGCGGCGCCGCTGAGCCCCCGGCACCCGGCGCCGCTGTCACTCGGCGACGGGGGCGTGTGGAGCACCGCCGCTGACCTGCTGCGCTGGGGCCAGGCGCTGAACGCCGACGAGCTCGGCGTCTCGGAGCTCCTGCACACTCCTGGCCGCCTGGCCGACGGCACCCGTACCGGCTACGCGTGGGGCGTCGGCCTGCGCTCGCACGCCGGCCACCGCGTGCACCGGCACGGCGGAGGCTGGCCGGGCCTGCGCGCCCAGCACGCCCGGCTGCCTGATCTGGGCTGGAGCATCGTGCTGCTCGCCACCGCCGACGACACGGAGCGGCACATCGAGCTGGTCAGGCTTGTTCTGCACGAGGTGACAGCCGCCGCAGCAGGTACGTGTCCATGATCCAGCCCTTGCGGGCCCGCGCCTCGGCCCGTACCCGCTTGATGCGCTCGCCCACCTCCGCCACCGGCCCCGACACCAGGATCTCGTCGGCGGTGCCCACGTAGGCGCCCCAGTGGATGGCGTAGTCGTCCAGCCCGTCGAACGAGCAGTGCGCGTCGAGCATCACCACCACGTCGTCGGCCGTCGGGCCGCCCTCGGCCAGCCGCCGCCCCGTCGTCAGGTGCACCGGCCGCCCCACCCGGGTCAGGCTGGTGCGATGGGCGGCTGTCAGCGCGGACACGCTGCTGATCCCGGGGATGACCGCGTAGTCGAAGGTGACGTCGCCGCGCTGGAGGATCTCCTCGACGATGGCCAGCGTGCTGTCGTACACGCCGGGGTCGCCCCACACCAGGAACGCCCCCGTCTCGCCGTCGGCCAGCTCGTCGCGGATGAGCGCCTCGACGGCGAGCCCGCGCCGCGAGCGCCAGTCGTCCACGGCGGCGGTGTACGCGGCGGCGTCCCGGTCCCGCTCCGGGTCGCGCGCCTCGGCGATCCGGTACGGCGCCCGCCCGTGCTCGGCGATCATGTCCAGCCGGAGCTGGACGAGGTCGTGCTTGACCTCGCCCTTGTCCACGATGAAGAACACGTCCGCGGCGGCGATCGCCTTGACCGCCTGCAGGGTGAGATGGTCGGGGTCGCCGGCGCCGATGCCGATGAGGAGTAGCCGCTTCACCCGCCAAAGTGTGCCAGAGCCGGACATCCCCACCGGATCAGGCGCTGATGTCGAGGGATTCCGGCTCGCGGGCCATGGCCTCGGTGATCGCGTTGGCCAGCTTGAGCTCCTGCACCAGGTAGGCCCGCACCGTCACCGGCCGGGGCCGGTCCAGGATCTCCGGCCGGATCCGGTCGCCCTCCCGGATGTCGTTGAAGGAGAGGTCGATGGTGGTGCCGTAGTGCCGCCACCCGACCTCGGCCAGCAGGCACTCCTCGGAGTGCCTGTGGCCGGTCAGGGCGAGCTCGATCTCCTCGGCCTCTGTGATCACCGACAGGATTTTATGATCTGTCGGGCGGCGCGACGCCGGCCGCACGCCTGCGATCGGTCACTCCGACAGGGCCGTGCGCAGCTTGGTGAGGACCGCGCGCAGGATGCGGGAGACGTGCATCTGCGAGATGCCGAACTCCTGGGCGATCTCCGACTGGGTCATGTTCCCGTAGAACCGCATCAGCAGGATGTTCTTCTCGCGCGGCGGCAGGGCGTCGATGAGCGGCTTGACCGCGTGCCGGTCGACCAGCGTGTCGAGCGAGGCGTCCTGGTCGGCCACGAAGTCGCTCAGCTCGGCGGCGTCCTCGTCGCCGCTGCTGACCGGGGCGTCCAGCGACAGCGTGCTGTAGGCGGTGGAGGCTTCCAGAGCGAGCAGGACGTCCTCCTCGGAGATGCCCATCTTCGCGGCCAGCTCGGCCACGGTCGGCGCGTGGCCCAGCTCCTGGGTGAGCTCGGCGGTGGCCTTGTTGAGCTCGATGCGCCGCTCCTGGTAGAGGCGCGGCACCCGGATGGCCCAGGTGCGGTCGCGGAAGTGCCGCTTGACCTCGCCCATCATGGTGATCATCGCGTATCCCCTGAACTCGTGCCCGAGCTCGGGGTCGAAGCCGTTGACGGCCTTCATCAGCCCGACGTACGCGGCCTGGCGCAGGTCCTCCATGGGCTCGCCCCGGAACCGGTAGCGGCGGGTGACCTCGCTCACCAGCCCTTCGTGCATCTCCACCAGGCGCTCGCGCACGCGTACGGCCCGCATCTCCGTGATCTGCGGATCGGCGAGCTCGGCCAGCAGTTCCTCGGCGGTGAGCTGTTCGAAGGCGAGGTTCAGGACAGGCATGTTGCTGCTCCAAAAGGTGCCAGCGGCTCTGCCCATGACGAGAAGCCCAGGCAGAGGCACGCTCCGGTGATTCGCGTGAGCTGAAGCCCTCTGCTGGACTTCGAGATCGAAAATGCCCGTAAATTGCGGACCATCACCTGTTCTAGGTCACGAAAAGATTACAACCGCCCGAGATTGACACCACCTCCCCCATGTGATCATTTGAACGGATGGGGGAGACGGGGACGGCGGGCGAGGGCTCACCGTGTTAGAGGCGCACAGCGGGCAACGGCTCTGGACCCGCGGTTTCACCCTGTTCTTCGCGGCCCGCAGCACGTCCCTGCTGGGCGACCACATGCTGCCCGTCGTCATCTCCGCCGCGATGATCCACGGCGGGTACGGCCTCAGCGGCGTCGGCTACGCGCTGGCCGCCCACCTGGCTCCCTTCGCCGTTCTGATGATCTTCGGTGGCGTGCTGTCGGACCGGTTCGGCGCGCGGCGCATGATGATCCTCTCCGACGTCGTTCGCCTGGTCTTCCAGTCGCTGCTCGCCCTGCTGTTCGCCCTGGGCGCGCCCGAGCTGTGGCAGGTGCTCGTGCTGCTGGCGCTGGTCGGCGCGGGCGGCGCCACCTTCCAGCCCGGGGTCGCCAGCATCACCCCGCAGATCGCCCGGGACGTGCAGCGGGGCAACGCCACGCTGCGCGTCTCCGAGTCGATCATGAGCGTGCTCGCGCCCTCCCTGGCGGGCGTGCTCCTGGCCGTCTCCGCGCCGTGGACGGTCTTCGCGATCGACGCGGCCACGTTCGCGGTCAGCGGCGCCTGCCTGTTCCTCCTCCGCCTCCCGGCGGGCGGGACGCGGGCGGAGGGCTCGACCTTCCGGCGCGACCTGGTGGTGGGGTGGCGGGAGTTCAGCTCCAGGACGTGGCTGTGGGGCGTGATCGTGATCTGGTTCGTCTGGCAGGTCAGCTCGTCGGGCCCGACGCTGACCCTGGGCCACAGCACGATCATCACCCTGTACGGCGCGTCCGCGCTCGGCCTCATCATGTCCGCGCTGGGCGTCGGGAACCTGCTCGGCGGGCTCGCCGCGATGCGGATCAGGCCGCGGCACCCCCTCCGGGCCGGCGCCATCGCCCTGACGTGCGCCACCCTCATGCCGCTCGGCGTGGCGCTCGGCTGGCCCCCCGCCGCGCTGGCCGCCTGCTACGCGATCGGCGGCCTGGGCATGACGTTCTGGGTGGTCATGTTCCACACGAGCGTGCAGACCCACGTCCCCCAGGAGCTGCTCGGGCGCGTGCACGCCTATGACGCGGCCGGCTCGCTCGTCATGAAACCCGTCGGCCAGGCGCTGGCGGGACCCCTCGCGCTGCTGCTGGGCACGGTGCCGCTGCTGTTCGCGGCCTCGGCGATGGTCCTGGTCGTCGCCGGCCTGCTGCTCGCCGTCCCCGCCATCCGGGGGCTCGCGCGCGCCGATCAGTGAGACCCGCACCGCGTTACTTCGGGCCGCAGACCCCCAGGGCCTTGCCGATCAGCGACGGGTCCTCGGCGGTGTCCAGGAGGGCCATCGCGTAGTCGGCGCGTGACAGCTGCATGGCCCCGCCCGTGGCGTTGGCCTCGAAGTCGACGTGCACCCGCCCCGCCCCCGGCTTGTCGGTCAGCATCGTGCCCCGGGCGACGCTCCAGTCGAGGTCGCTGACCTGCAGCATGCCCTCGGCCCTGGCCAGGTCCACGTACGCCTCGCGGAAGAACAGCCAGGCCAGGGTGACCGGCAGGCGCGGGCGGGTGGCGGGGACCGAGCGGCTGCTGGTCATCACCACCCGCCGCACGCCGCTCTCGCGCATCGCGGCGATGAGGGTGCGGGCGATCTCGCTGCCGCCGACCGCGGCGATGACGGCGTCCTGGCCGTGCACCGCCGTACGGACGGCGGCCAGGTCGCGGGCGTCGCCCTGGTGCACGGCGGCCAGGCCGTCGCGGCCGGCGAGGAGCTCGGGGCGGCGGGCGAACGCGGTGATCTCGTGGCCGCGCTGGACACCCTGCGCGAGCACGTGCCGGCCGGTGCGGCCGGTCGAGCCGATGACCAAGATCTTCATGGTGATGTCTCCTTCTATATTGCAGTCTGCACTATAGCGAGGTGCCTTTCCGTGTCTACTCCGCTATAGTGCGAATTGCAATATGGAAGGGAGATTCATGGCGCGGCGTCCTGACCTGGTCGGTCTCACCGTGCTGGCCATGCTGTCGGTACGTGCCAGCCACCCGTACGAGCTGCACCGCTTCATCGTCGACACGCACAAGGACTACGTGACGGGGCTGCCCAGAAGCCTCTACCACGCGGTCGAGAGGCTGGCGGCCGAGGAGCTGATCGTGCCGGTCGAGACCAGCAGGGAGGGCCGCCGCCCGGAGCGCACCGTCTACGAGATCACCGACGAGGGCCTCCGGGAGCTGGCGACCAGGCTCCGCACGCTGCTGGAGAACCCGGGAGCCGAGCGCCGCACGTTCACCGCCGCCGTCTCCCTGATGGGCGTCCTGCCGGTGCCCGACGCGCTGCGGGCGCTGCGCACCAGGGCCGCGTCCATCGAAGGGTCGCTGGCCTCGATGAACGCCCACCTGAAGGCGCTGAAGGACGGCGGCCTGCCCGACGTCCTGATGATCGAGGTCGACTACGAACGGGCCCTGAGCGAGACCGAGCTGGCCTGGCTCAGGGACCTCATCGCCCGGCTGGAGTCGGGCGAGCTCGACTGGCCGAGCACCGTCAGACGGGAGCTCCTGGAAGGGGTGCTCGGCGAGCCCTGAGGTAAGAGCGGCTGCCAGGGTGCGCCAACACCCTGGCAGCCGGACATCCGAGAACAAGGCGCCTGCCCTGCCTGGAGTCGCACACCTCAGGATAGGCGCCGCGAGCACGAGGAGTTGCGCCATGTCCGAGATCCCCGCGTCCGAGGTCGCCGACCTGCTCGCCGGCCTCGCCGAAGCGTGGAACAGCGGCGATGCCGCCGCCTACGCCGCCGTCTTCACCGAGGACGCCGACTACATCACCTTCGACGGCACCCACACCCGCGGACGGGAGGCCATCGAGTCCATGCACCGCCGGCTCTTCGAGGGCCCGCTCAACGGCTCCACCATGTCCACCGGCGGCGAGTACACGGTCAAGCCGCTGGCCGACGGCGCCGTCCTGGTGGTTGTCGCCGGCGGCACCGCGGTGGACGGCCTGCAACGCGCCTCCACCGTCTCCTTCACCGCCGTCCGCACGCCCGGGGGCTGGCGCTTCGCCTCCTTCCAGAACACCCGGGTGGCGTCATGAGGAAGCTGATCACCGAGGTGGCCGGGGTCGTCGAGGCGCCCGCCTCCCGGGTGTGGGATGCCCTCGCCGAGGAACTGCTGCCCGACGGCCGCCGCTCCGGCCGGTTCACCGTGGAGGACGCGCCCGGGCACACCTCCACCGTGGAGGTGGCCGGTCACACCATCGCCATCCAGGGCGGATGGTGGTATCGCGGAGAGTGGAGCGTCGAGCCGCATCCTCAGGGGGCGCTGCTGGTGCACCGGGTGTTCAACGTGGCGCAGTGGCTGCGGTGGGCGGTGCCGCTGGCGAACCGGTTCTTCGCGGGGTTCGCCGAGACCACGCGGAAGGCGTTCACGGAACTGCTCACGAACGTGGGCCGCCGCGCTCGGGCGACGACCCGTCCGGCCTGAGGCCGCCGCGAGGGGTGTCGTCCGGGGTGAGGGCCTGCCCTCGCGTGCATGCTCGCGCGAGGGCGTCGGCCACCTCCGCCGCCGCGGCGAAGCACCCGTGGAGCGAGCCGCCGTTGTCCCCCGCGTCCCCGAGCACGTGCACCCCCAGGCGGGGCCGCCGGTCCGCGAGCAGGTCGGCGAGCAGCCCGGGACGCGGGACGACACCGTGGGAGACCAGCAGCGGGCCCGGCGCGGGCAGCCATTCCGCCTGGCCACCGGAGCGTACGAGCAGGCGGTCGGGCTCGATGGCCGAGACCGTGGACTCCAGCAGGATGCGGACCTTCGGGTTCTCCATGAGCCGCGGCACCATGAGGATCTTGGCGCGGCGGCCGACGTCCGGGGCGAGGGCCGGCTGCGGGCCGAGGAGCAGCACCTCCGCCCCCTCGGCGGCGAGGTGGTCGGCCACGGCCACGCCCTCGCGGTCGGCGCCCCATATGACGCAGGAACTCGGGACGTCCTGGCCGAGGGCGAGCCAGTCGCGCACGTCGAGGACGTGCGGCAGGCCCACGCCGGGAACGTCGGGCAGGCGGCCGGTGCCGCCGGTGGCCAGCACGATGGCGTCCGCCTCGTGCCGCGCCAGCTCCTCGCGGGTGGCGGTGGTGCCGGTACGCACGCTCACCCCGAGCCGGTCCAGCTCGGCGGCCCACCACCGCAGCAGGCGGCGATGCTCCGGGTACGCGCGCAGCCGCCCGGCGAGCGCGACCAGCCCGCCGACGTGCTCCTCACGCTCCAGCACCTGAACGCGCCGCCCCTGCTCGGCCAGCAGCCGCGCCACCTCAAGCCCGGCCGGCCCCGCCCCCACCACCAGCACCGCCCCCGGCCCCGCAGGCGTGACGGGCGCCGCGCCGTGCTTCGCGAGTGCGTCCGGCACCGCGCCCCGGCCCGCGGGCGCAGGCGCCGGGATCAGGTGCTCGCGCCCAGCCCCCGGGTTGACCGTGCAAGGGATCGGCTCGCCGCTGCCGAGCCGGTCGATGCAGTAGTTGCACGCGATGCACGGCCGATACCCCCGCCCGGCGAGGGCGTGACGGGGAAAGTCGGGATCGGCGTGGAGGGCGCGGGCCAGGGAGACGAAGTCGGCCAGGCCGCCCGCCACGATGGCCTCGGCGCTCTCCGCGGTGTTGATCCGCCCGGCGACCCCCACCGGCAGCCCCAGCTCCCGGTACCGCCCGGCGTACGGGGCGAGCAGGCCCGGCTCCCATTCGGCGGGCTGGATGCTCCACTGCCCCGCCTCGTACGACCCGGCCGACACGTCGAGGAAGTCCAGCAGGTCCAGCCGGGCGCGAGAGACCAGCTCGAACGTGCGCTCCGCGGTCAGCCCGCCCTCGAACCCCTCGTGCGCGGACAGCCGCAGCCCCACGGCCACGCCGGGACCGGCCTGCTCGCGGACCGCCTCGACGACCAGGCCGAGGAAGCGGAGGGGGTCGGCGAACTCGTCGGTACGCAGGTTGAACGCGGGGGAGAGGAACTGGTGCACGAGATACCCGTGCGCCCCGTGGATCGAGATCACGTCCACCCCCGCCTCGCGGCAGCGGCGTGCGGCCTCCCCGTAGGCGGCGGCCAGCTCGTACACCTCGGCGGCCGGCGCCTCCCGGGGCGGCTCGCCGCCGGCCGGCAGGCACGGGACGGGGGAGGGGGCGACCGGCTGGAAGCCGCTGACCGCGCTCTGGGCGGTGCGGCCGCCGTGGTTGAGCTCCACGCCGAGCAGGGCGCCGCCGTCGTGCACGGCCGAGGCCAGCCGGGCGAGCCCGGGGACGCGCGCGTCGGTGTCCGCGCCGAGCTGCCGCAGCCGTCCCTTGCCGTCCGCGCGGACGTAGGCGGCCTCGGCGAACACCAGCGCCGCGCCGCCCCGCGCCCGCCGGGCGAGGTAGGCGGTGTAGCGGTCGGTGACGGTGCCGTCGAGCTCGCAGTAGTTGCGCTCCATCGGGGCCGCGACGAACCGGTTGCGCAGCCGTACGGGACCCAGGGCCAGAGGGCGGCCCACGGCCGGCCCGCCCTCACTCACCAGTGACAACCGAGCTCCGTCCTGGAAGTACGGACTAGATAGTCCACAAGGCTCCACGGGCGGCGCCGTGAAGTCAAGAGTCACGTCTAGCCAGCTAACTCACTAGTACGTACATTAAGAAAACCGCAGCACCTGCTTGAAAGGACGACGTGATGGACTCATTCCTGGTCGGGCTGATCGGCTCGGGCATCGGGCCCTCCTGGAGCCCGCCGCTGCACGAGCAGGAGGCCGTGCACCACGGGCTGCACTACGTCTACCGGCTGCTGGACACCGACCGGGTGGGCGGCGAGGTGGGCGAGCTGGTCCGCACGGCGCGCAGGTTCGGCTACGACGGGCTCAACATCACCCACCCCTGCAAGCAGGCCGTCATCCCGCACCTGGACGAGCTGTCACCGGATGCCCGCATGCTCGGCGCGGTCAACACCGTGGTGTTCGACGGCGAGCGCGCCATCGGCCACAACACGGACTGGACGGGCTTCGCCGAGTCGTTCGCGCGCGGCCTGCCGGACGTGCCCACCAGGAGGATCGTGCAGCTCGGCGCCGGAGGCGCGGGAGCCGCGGTCGCGCACGCGCTGCTCACGATGGGCGCCGACCGGATCACCCTGGTCGACGCGGACCCGGCGCGGGCGGGCGCGCTGGCAGGCGAGCTGTCGGCCCGTTTCGGCGCGGGACGGGCCCGCCCCGCGGACGCGGCCGAGCTGCCCGGTCTGCTGGCCGGGGCCGAGGGGCTGGTGCACGCGACCCCGACCGGCATGGCCCACCATCCGGGTCTGCCGCTGCCGGCCGAGCTGCTCCATCCCGGCCTGTGGGTGGCCGACATCGTCTACCGGCCGCTGGAGACGGAGCTGCTCAAGCAGGCGCGGGCGATCGGCTGCCGGACGCTGGACGGCGGCGGCATGGTCGTCTTCCAGGCCGCGCACGCGTTCAGGCTGTTCACCGGCCGCGAGCCGGACGCCGAGCGGATGTTCGCCCACCTGACCGATCTCATCGCTGTCTGAACCCGTCTACAGGAGGAATCGTGCGCAAGTCCATCGCCACCGTGTCGGTGAGCGGCACGCTCACGGAGAAGCTGGAGGCGATCGCCGCCGCCGGGTTCGACGGGGTGGAGATCTTCGAGAACGACCTGCTGGCCTGCCCCCTGTCGCCGGAGGAGGTCCGGGCCAGGGCCGCCGACCTCGGCCTCGGCATCGACCTCTACCAGCCCTTCCGCGACTTCGAGGCGGTGCCGGCCGACGTGCTCGCGGGCAGCCTGCGCCGGGCCGAGCGCAAGTTCCAGGTGATGCGGCGGCTCGGCGCGGACCTGCTGCTGGTCTGCTCGAACGTCTCGCCGGCCGCGATCGGCGACGACGAGCTGGCCGCCGAGCAGCTCCGGCTGCTGGCCGAGCGGGCCGCCGAGTACGGCGTCCGCATCGCCTACGAGGCGCTGGCCTGGGGCCGGCACGTCAACGAGTACCTGCACGCCTGGCGCGTCGTGCGCATGGCCGACCACCCGAACCTGGGCACCTGCCTGGACAGCTTCCACATCCTGTCGCGCGGCTCCGACCCGATCGGCATCGAGGCCATCCCGGGCGAGAAGATCTTCTTCCTGCAGCTCGCCGACGCGCCGCTGCTGGCCATGGACGTGCTGCAGTGGAGCCGCCACTACCGCTGCTTCCCCGGGCAGGGCAACTTCGACCTGGCCGGGCTGACCGCCAGCGTGCTGCGCACGGGCTACGCGGGGCCGCTGTCGCTGGAGGTGTTCAACGACGTCTTCCGCCAGGCGTCCACCGAACGCACCGCGCTGGACGGCATGCGCTCGCTCATCGCGCTGGAGCAGAGCCTGGACGGCCTGAGCCATCCGGCCGTGCCCGCCGGCTTCGCCTTCGCCGAGCTGGCCGACACCGGCACCCTCGGCGGGCTGCTGACCGCGCTCGGCTTCGCCAGGACGGGCGTGCACGCGAGCAAGCCGGTCGAGCTGTGGTCGCAGGGCGAGGCCAGGCTCCTGCTCAACGCCCGCGACCAGGTGGCGGACCCGGCCCTGGTCGCGATCGGCCTGGACAGCCCGGACCCCGGCGGTGCCGTCAAGCACGCCGGCGCGCTGCTGTCGCCCGTCCTGCCCCGCGAGCGGGCCCCCGAGGACGCCCCGCTGGACGCGATCGCCGCCCCTGACGGCACCGAGATCTTCTTCTGCGACACCGCCTGGCTCGCCGACTTCGGCCCCGGCGCCGCCATTCCAGGCCGGATCACCCACATCGACCACGTGGCGCTCACCCAGCCGCTGCACTACTTCGACGAGGCCGCCCTGTTCTACCGCAGCGTGCTCGGCCTGCGCCCGCAGGAGAGCCTGGAGCTGCCGGACCCGTACGGCCTGCTGCGCAGCAAGGCCATGTCGGCCCCCGACGGCGCGGTGCGCATGGTGGTGAACATCGCCCACGTCGGCGCCGGCCAGCAGCCCTGGCAGCACCTCGCGCTGGCCTGCGACGACGTCGTGGCGGTGGCCCGCAGGCTCCGGGCCGAGCACCCCGACCTGCTGCTGCCCATCCCGGACAACTACTACGACGACCTGGAGGCCCGCTACGAGGTCGATCCCGAGCTGCGCCGGCTCGGCGTGCTCTACGACCGCGACGGCGCCGGCGGCGAGTTCCTGCACCTGTACACGGTCACCGCGGGCCGGGTGTTCTTCGAGCTCGTCCAGCGCCTCGGCGGTTACCAGGGGTACGGGGCCGGCAACGCCCCCATCCGGCTCGCCGTGCAGCACGCGGGTGCTTAATCCTGCGGCAACACCCTTGTAATGTACGAACCAGTGAGTTAGTTTCCTGTAACCGCACTACCCCCCGACGTCACCCTGAGGAGCAAATTGTGACGGTGCAGGGCAAACCGCGTAAAGCGGCCATTGCTGCCTGGATAGGCAGTGCTTTGGAGTATTACGACTTCTTCATCTACGGCACGGCCGCCGCGCTGGTCTTCAACAAGATTTTCTTCCCGTCCTCCTCACCTGCAACGGGGACGCTGCTCGCGCTGGCCACGTTCGGCGTCGGCTACCTCGCCAGGCCCGTGGGCGCGTTCGTGCTCGGGCACATCGGTGACAAGTTCGGCCGCAAACGGGTGCTGGTCACCACGCTGCTGATGATGGGCGGCTCCACGTTCCTGGTCGGCTGCCTGCCCACCTACGACCAGATCGGCGTGGCGGCGCCGGTCCTGCTCGTGCTGCTCCGCCTGATGCAGGGCTTCTCCGTCTCGGGCGAGCAGGCCGGCGCCAACTCCATGACGCTGGAGCACGCCCCCGAGGACCGGCGCGCCTACTACACCAGCTTCACCCTCAACGGCACCCAGGCCGGCCAGATCATCGCCACCGCGATCTTCCTGCCCATCGCCGCCCTGCCCGAGGAGCAGCTGCTGAGCTGGGGCTGGCGGGTGCCGTTCTGGCTGAGCGTCATCGTGGCCGTGGCCGGCGTCGTCATCCGCCGCACGCTGGAGGAGACCCCCGCCTTCGAGCAGGAGGTCGCCACCAACACCGTCGCGAAGATGCCCCTCGCGGTGCTCTTCCGCGAGCAGTGGCGGGACGTGCTGCGCGTCGTCGTCGCCGCGGTCATCGCCTCGGTCAGCACGATCTTCACCGTGCACGCCCTGTCGTACGCGGTCAACACGATGGGCCTGGAGCGCAGCCCGATGCTCTGGGTCGGCGTGCTGGCCAACGTCGCCGCCGTCATCACGATCCCGCTGTGGGGCAGGCTGTCGGACCGGGTCGGCCGCAAGCCGGTCTTCGTCGGCGGCTCGCTCGGCTGCGCGGTCCTCATGTTCGCCTACCTGTGGTCGATCTCCGCCGGCGACTACGTCCTGATCTTCCTGTCCGGCATCCTGATGTTCGGCGTCGTGCACAGCGCCACCAGCGCCGTGTGGCCCTCCTTCTACGGCGAGATGTTCACCACCCGCGTCCGCCTGTCCGGCATGGCGATCGGCACCCAGATCGGCTTCGCCATCGCCGGGTTCGCGCCCACCGTGGCCACCGCCGTGGCCGGCACCGGCCCCGGGAGCTGGCTCGGCGTCTCGGTCATCACCGCGGTCGTCTGCCTGATCAACGTGGCCGCCGTCGCGACCGCCAGGGAGACCTACCAGGTGCCGACCGACCAGCTCGGGCTCAGGCCGCTCACCGGCCGGGTGAAGGTGTGAGCACGCACCCCCAGTACACCGTCTACGCCGTGCGCTACGCGCAGCGCGACGCCCGGCGCGGCGAGCACTTCCACGGCTACGAGCCCGGCGGGGAGAGCTCCCACCCCACCGCCTACTACGTCTGGGCGGCCGTCTCCGGCGAGCACACGGTCGTCGTCGACACCGGCATCGCGCCGGGGCGGGCGGCCCGCGTCCAGGGCCTCGACTACCGCTGCTCACCCGTCGAGGCCCTGGCCGAGCTGGGCATCGCCGCCGAGTCGGTCGATCACGTGGTGCTCACCCACCTGCACTACGACCACACCGGCACCGCCCGCGACTTCCCGCGCGCCCGGTACGTCGTGCAGCGGGCCGAGCTGGACTACTGGACCGGCCCCTGGGCGGAGCGCATCACCCGCGAGCGCTGGCTGCTCGACGACGGCGACCTCGCCCACCTGACCGCCGCCGTGAAGGACGGGCGGGCGCTCGTGCCGGACGGCGACGCGGCCCTGCTGCCCGGCCTCAGCGTGCACCTCGTCGGCGGGCACACCGCCGGCATGCAGGTGGTACGCGTCGAGACGGCCCGCGGCCCCGTGGTGCTCGCCTCCGACGCCAGCCACTTCTACGAGAACATCGAGAGCGACCGCCCCTTCCCGATCCTGCACAGCATGACCGGCATGTACGGCGCCTTCGACCGCATCAAGGAGCTGGCCGGCGGCCCCGGGCTGGTGGTCGCCGGCCATGACCCGCTGGTGCTCGAACGGTTCCCGCTCCGCACCCCCGACGTCGCGGTGATCAGCCCGTGACCTCGATCTTGCCGGTGGGCCTCGGGCTGTAGGAGTCGTTGAAGAAGTACTCGCCCGGCTTCGTGAACGTGTACTGGAAGGACTCGCCCGGCTTCAGCCTGACGTCGAACAGGCCCTCGAAGAACTGGGTGGCGCCGTGCACGTGCACGTTGCCGGGCGGGTTGACGAACGTGACCGTGGTGCCCACCGGCACCCGCAGGTGGGTGGGGGCCATGGCGTTCACCGCCGTGGACTCCACCGTGCCGACCTGCCCGTCGGTGTAGACGCGGGCGAGCACGACCGTGTTGTTCACCGTGGCGCCGTCCACCGGCTGGCCGGAGACCGGGCGGCGGACCACCGGCGGCGGCGGGGCCGGCGCGGGGGACACGGTGCCGCCGAGCTTGAAGGCCCACAGGTGGTCGCCGCGCGGCGCCGAGTTGCCGTACGGGATGCCGGTGCCGCCCGCGTAGACCGCGACGTACTGCTCGCCGTCGATCTCGTAGGCGATGGGGCTGCTGCTGACGCCGGCGCCCGTCTGCCAGCGCCACAGCTCGCGCCCGTCACGCGCGTCCAGGCAGAGCAGGTTGCCGTCCGGCTGGCCGATGAACAGCAGGTCGGAGGCGGTGGTCAGGATGCCGTTGCCGTGGGCCAGCGAGTACGGCAGGTTCCGCTTCCACCGCACCCGGTTCGTCGAGGGGTCCACGGCCACCACGCCGCCCGTCATGTACTCGCCGGGCGGGCGCAGCCCGTTGGACGACTCGGTCAGGGAGTGGGCGGCGGCCACGTAGCCGAAGCCCGTGTACACCAGGCGGGTGCTGTGGCTGTAGGACTGGTGGTTCCAGTCGGCGCCGCCGCCGTGTCCCGGGATGGTGAGGATCGGCTCGTCCCAGTGCGGCGTGTAGAGCGAGCCGATGGTGTAGTTCGGCACGGCCCGGTGCGGCAGGCCGGGCACCTCGGTGCCCAGCGGCTGCGCCACCGGGCGCAGCTCGGTCCAGCCGCCCTGGCGCGGGAACGGCTGCGTCGGCCACGTCTTCTGCCGGGGCTCCTGCGGCACGGGCAGCTCGTCGATGCCCAGCGGGGCCGAGCCGTCGGCGCGGTCGAGGATGTAGTACATGCCGGTCTTGCTGCCGTACACGACCAGCTTGCGCAGCCGGCCGCGCACGCGGGCGTCCACCAGCACGGGCGCCATCACGTTGTCCATGTCCCAGATGTCGTGGTGGATGGACTGGAAGTGCCACCGGTAGGCGCCGGTCTTCAGGTCCATGGCCACGATCGAGTTGGCGAACAGGTTCTGGCCGCCGCGCTCCGAGCCGTCCTGCGAGGACTTGCTTCCCCTGGCGTTGCCGAACGTCCAGTAGACCAGCCCCAGCTCCGGGTCGATCGCGCAGTGCATCCACGGCGTGGCCCCGCCGACCTGCCAGGAGTCGCCCTCCCAGGTGCCGCCGCCGATCTCGCCGGGGGCGGCCGTGCCCCAGAAGTGCCACGCCAGGTCGCCGGTCGCGGCGTCGAAGGCCAGCGCGGCGCCGCGCGGGCCGTCGTTGGTGCCGCAGTAGAGCATGCCGTCGTGGTAGGTGACGGCGACCTTCTCCAGGTTGCCGTACCCGTTGTGCTGCCGCTCCCAGAGCACCTGCCCGGTGCGCTGGTCGAGGGCGATGAGCCAGTTGTCGTTGGCGCAGGTGTAGATCCGGCCGCCGCCGACCCCGACGCCGCGGCGCGTGACCGCGCCGCGCGTCTGCTCGTACTTCCAGATCGTCGCCCCGGTACGGCCGTCCACCGCGACCACGTTGCCCAGGGCCGACTCGATGAACAGGACGCCGTCCACGGCCACGGCGGTGCTCTGGCTGTTGCCCGCCATCAGCCCGCCCTCGATGTTGTTCACCCACGCCGCCCGAAGCCGCCTGACGTTGCCCCGGTGCAGGCCGCGCAGCGCCGTGTAGTTCTGGTTCGCCAGGTTCCCGCCGACCTTCGGGAAGTCCCGGCCGGCGCGCCGGCTGACCGCGGCGGCGGGGCTCTGACCTGCTCCGGCGAGCGCGACAGCCGCGACGGCGCCCGCGAGTAACTCTCTGCGACGGACCATGGACCATCCTTTCGTTAGAGGCCGAGATAGATGCGGCGGACCTGGGGGTCCTCGCTCAGCTCCGCCGAGGTGCCACCGGCGGCGATCTCGCCGTTCTCCATGACGAGGCAGGTGGTGGTGACGTCGAAGGTGAGCTTGGCGTTCTGCTCGACGAGCAGGATGGCCAGGCCGCCCGCGTTGAGCTTCTTCAGCACGGCGGCGATGTCGCTGACCAGCTTCGGCGACAGCCCCATCGACGGCTCGTCCAGCAGCATCACCTTCGGGCGGCACATCATGGCCCGGCCGACGGCCAGCATCTGCTGCTGCCCGCCGGACAGCGCGCCGGCCAGCCGGCCGCGCATCTCGCCCAGCACCGGGAACAGCTCGAACACCTCGTCGATCGGGGTGCGCTTCCAGCTGCTGGTGTACGCGCCGAGCAGCAGGTTCTTCTCCACCGTGAGCCCGGGGAAGACGTGCCTGCCCTCGGGCACGTAGCCGATGCCGTGCCGGACCAGCGTGTGCGCGGGCGCGCGCAGCAGGTCGTGCTCGCCGAACCTGATCGCCTTCGCCTGCCGGGGCGCCAGCCCCATGATCGCCTTGAGGGTGGAGGACTTGCCGGCGCCGTTCGCGCCGATGATGCCCAGCGACTGGCCGGGCTCGACGGTGAACGACACGTCGTGCGCGGCGCGGACACCGCCGTAGTGCACCGACAGCCCCTCGACGGTCAGCGTCGTCCCCTGCGTGGTCATCGGGTCGCCTCCTCGACAGCGGCCTCGGCGGTCTCCTCGGTCGGTGCGGCCATCGAGTCGCCGAGGTAGGCGGCGACGACGTCCGGGTGCACCGCGACCTCGGCGGGCGGGCCGTCGGCGATCACCTTGCCGCTGGACAGCACGGTGACCTGGTCGCACAGCGACATGACCAGGCCCATGTTGTGCTCGATGATGATCACGGTGACGCCCGAGTCCCTGATGGAGCGGACGATGTCGGCGAGCTGGCGCACCTCTTCGCCGTTGAGCCCGGCGGCGGGCTCGTCGAGCAGCAGCAGCCCGGGGGACATGGCCATGGCGCGGGCCAGCTCGATGCGGCGCTGGATGCCGTAGGGCAGCGAGCGCGGCTCGGCGTCGGCGACCTCCACGAGCCCGAACCGCTCGATCAGCTCCCCGGCGCGCCTGCGCAGCGCCCGCTCGTAGCCCAGCACCTTCCACGGCAGGCTCGGGTAGCGCCAGATCCACCAGGTGCGGGTGCGGTCCAGGCCGAGCAGCAGGTTCTCGCGCACGCTGAGGTCCTCGAACAGGCGCAGGTTCTGGAACGTGCGCGCCACCCCGCGCTGCGCGAGCTGGTACGGCGCCATCCCCGTCACCTCGCGCCCGTGCAGCACCACCGCCCCCTGGCCGGGCGTGTAGAAGCCGCTGATCACGTTGAACAGGGTCGTCTTGCCCGACCCGTTCGGCCCGACGATGCCGCGGATCTGGCCCGCCGGCACGGTGAGCGACACCTCGTCGAGCGCCACCAGGCCCTTGAAGCGCATCGTCACGCCCCGGATCTCCAGCACGTCCTCCTCGCCGGCCGGAGGCACGGCGTCGTACGGCAGGAACGGGCCGAGCTGGGCCCGCGACCCGCCGGTCCGCCTGCGCAGCAGCGACCGGATCTGCCCGGGCAGGCCCGCCAGCCCCTTGGGCGCGAACACCACCACGAGCACCACCACGAGCCCGTAGCCGAGCTGCGCGTAACCCGAGGCGTCCAGCAGCGCCTCCCTGACCAGCGACAGCGCGACCGCGCCGACGACGCAGCCCAGGATGCTGGCCCGCCCGCCGATGATCACCATGGCGAGCAGCAGGAACATGTTGGCGATGTTGAAGGACTCGGGGGCGACGAACCGGATCAGCCCGGCGTACAGGATGCCGGCCAGGCCGCCGTACAGGCCGGACAGCACGAACGCGGTCATCCGCAGCAGCGGGATCTCCGCGCCCAGCGCCCCGGCCGCCAGGTCGTCGTCCCGCATCGCGCGCAGGCGGCGGCCCAGCGGCGAGCGGGTGACCAGCAGCGCGAACGCCAGCGCGATCGCGAAGACGATCAGCTCGACGTAGTAGAACAGGTATCCGCTGGACAGGTCGACGCCGAACATCGGCGGCACCGGGATGTCGCTGATGCCCTCGGCCCGCCCGGCGATGTGCGCGTTGGTCACCCAGTTCGTGAACGCCAGTGCCAGCCCGAGCGTGACGATGCCCAGGTAGTGCGACTGCATGCGCAGCGCCGGGATGCCGACCAGCACGCCGAACACCACGGCGGTCGCCAGCGCCAGCAGCGACGCCGTCCAGAAGCCGAGACCCGCCTCCGTGGTGAGGATGGCCACCGTGTACGCGCCGACGCCGAAGAAGGCGACCTGGGCCAGGTTGATCTGCCCGGCCACGCCCATGGTCAGGCCGAGCCCGATGGCCAGGATCGCGAAGATGATCGCGACGTCGGCGACGTGGATGGCGTACCCGCCCAGGCCATAGGGCAGCAGCCAGGCCGCGACCGCGGCGATGGCGATGAGCGCCACTCGTTTCATGCTCGGTTCACCGTGGCCTCTCCGAAGATGCCGGTGGGGCGGATCATCACGATCAGCGCGAAGACCAGGAACGTGACCAGCTCGGAGTACTCCTGGAAGTTGCCCGCGGCGAAGGAGTCGAGCAGGCCGAAGGCCAGGCCGCCGACGATCGCGCCGGGCATGCTGCCGAAGCCGCCGAGCATGGCCGCGGCGAAGCCCTTGATGCCCAGGGTGCCGCCCATGGTCGGGTTCACGTACAGCATGGGGCCGATGAGGCTGCCCGCCAGCGCGGCCAGGCCGGCGCCGATGGCGAAGGCCATGGCGTTGCTGCGGCCGACGTGGATGCCGACCGCGGTGGCGGCCTGGTGGTCCATGGCGGCCGCCTGCATGGCCGCGCCCCGCTTCGTCCGCTGCAGGAACAGCGCCAGCAGCCCGGTCGCGGCGGCGGCCACGGCGATCACCAGCAGGCTGTAGGTGGGGATGCGGATCCCGGCCACGTCGATCGGCCCCGTCGCGACCGGGGACGGCACGGCGTGCCCGGTCGCGCCCCAGACCAGGACCGCGCCCGCCTCCAGCACCGCGCCGAAGCCGATGGTGCCGATGAGCATCAGCGTGAAGTCCTTGTTCTCCAGCGGGCGCAGGAACCGCTCGATGACCAGGCCGATCAGCGCGGTGACCGCGATCGCGACCACGACGGCCACCGCGAACGGCAGCTTGCTGGCCATGTAGAAGGTGGAGGCGGCGTACGCGCCGATCATCACGACGCTGCCGTGGGCGAAGTTGACCAGGCCCATGGTGCGGTAGACGATCGAGAAGCCCATCGCCACCAGCGCGTAGACCGCTCCGAACGTGACCCCGCCGATCAGGGTCTGAAGGAAGACCTGCACGTCAGCTCGCGGCCTCGGGCACGACCTTGCCGTCCTTGACCAGGCCGATCTTGGTTTCGTGGATGCCGACGCCGTTGGCGTCGTAGTTGTAGGTGCCGAGCAGCCCGGCGCGCTTGACCCCGCGGATGGCGTCCGCGAGCTTCTGGCCGCCCTCGGCGTTGGTCTGCTTGAGCGCCTCGATGAGGATCGACGCCCCGTCGTAGGCCTTGGCGACGTGCATGCGGGCCTCCTCGTTGTAGGCGGCCTTGTACTTGGCGGCGAACTCCTTGATCTCCGGGGTGGCCTCGTTGCTCAGGTAGGGGGAGCTGACGATGGTGCCCTCGGCGTTGTCCAGGCCGGCGGTGGTGGCGTACACGTCGGTGCCGACGGGGGCGCCGCCGGCGAAGACGGCCTTGATGCCGAGCTCGCGCGCCTGCTTGGCGATCAGCCCCGACTGGACCTCCTCGGCGCCGATGAACAGCACCTCCGGGTCCTGCTCGCGGATCTTGGCGAGGTTGGAGTTGAAGTCCTTCTGGTCGGGGGTGACGATCTCGTCGGCGGACGGGGTGATGTTCCTGGTCTTGAGCGAGTTGAGGAACGCGTCGTGCTCGCCGGCCCCGTACGCGCCGTTGTTGCTGATCAGCGCGATCTTCTTCATGCCCTTGTCGTCGACGAGGTACTTGGCGAGCGTCTCGTCGAAGGTGACGCTGGTCGGTGCGTTCAGGAAGAGGAACGGGCTCTTCAGCTCGGCGAGCTTGGGCGACTGGCCGGAGGTGATGTTCGGGATCTTGGCGTCCTTCAGGATGGGCGCCATGGCGAGGGTGACCGCGCTCTCGGCGGTGCCGAGCATCGCGATGTAGCCCTCGGCGGAGATCTTCCTGGCCACGTTGGTGCCGACGGTCGGGTCGCCCTGGCTGTCGAAGAGGTCGAGCTGGATCTGCCGGCCGTTGACGCCGCCGGCCTTGTTGGCCTCCTCGATGGCGAGCTTGACGCCCTTGTGCTCCCACTGGCCGAGCGAGCTGAGCTGGCCGCTCTGCGCGTTGACGTTCGCGATCTTGATGGGGCCGGTGGCGGTGGCGCCGGACTCGGCCTGCTGACCGGGAGGGGCGCAGGCGGCGAGCGCTATCAGGGCGGCGGCCGCGATGGAGAATCTCGTGAAATGCACGGGTTCACCTCTAGGGGGGTGGGTGAGGTTAATTCACGGACTAGTACGTTCGTTATAAGCGACGGGGCAGGCTGAGGGAATCTCGAACGTGCAACGGTTTCCGCCCGGGATCAGTCGGTGAACAGTCCCTGGTAGATGTCCTTGATGTTCCAGTGACCGGGTGTCGGCACCGGCTCGTTGACCATCGGCACGTCGATCACGGCGGGGCGCCGGTTCGCGACCGCCTCGCGCAGTGCCGTGCCCAGCTCGGCGGGTGCGGCGACGGTGTGGCCGTCGGCGCCGCACGCCCGCGCGAGCGCGGCGAAGTCGGGGCTGTAGGGCCGCCCCGCAGGGTCGGTGAAGTCGCAGCCGTGGCTGCGGCCGAAGTGCGCCGACTGCAGGTCGGAGATCGTGCCGTGCGCGCGGTTGTTCATCACCACGAAGATCACCGCGGCGCCCTGCTCGACGGCGAGCGGCACCGCGGGCAGCTGCGCGCTCATCCCGCCGTCGCCGATCAGCGCCACCACGGTCCTGCCCGGCTGCGCGAGCTGCACGCCCACGGCGGCGGCCGGCCCGAACCCCATGGTGGAGGCCCCGCCCGGGGTGATGAAGCGGCCCCCGGCGGGCAGCTCGTAGCACTGGGCGACGCCGTTCTTGTTCCAGCCCACGTCCGTCACCAGGATCGTGTCCGGCGGCAGCACGTCCCGCAGGTCCTTCAGGATGCGCTCGGGGCGCAGCGGGAGGTCCTCGCTGCGGCCCCGCTCCCGGCTGGCCGCGAACAGCTCCGTCCGCGCCTCCAGGATCTGCTTGCGCAGCTCGGTCCTGTCGCGGGCGGCGTGGGCCGCGGCCGCCTCGGCGATCGCCTCGACCGCGAGCCGCACGTCGGCCACGGCGCCGATCTCCGCCGGGTAGTTGCGACCGATCTCGGCCGGGTCGATGTCGATCTGGATCAGCGTGCTGCCGGAGAAGTCCCAGGTGAAGCGGGGGTCCCAGGAGCTGGCGTCGGTCTCGGCGAACCGGGTGGCCAGCGCCAGCACCACGTCCGCCCCGCGGGCGTAGGCGTTGGTGAGCTCCAGCCCCCAGAAGCCCGGCATCCCGATGACCAGCGGGTGCGCGTCCGGGACCGTGCCCTTGGCCATCAGCGAGTGCGCGATCGGGATGTCGAGGTGCTCGGCCAGCCGGATCAGCGGCCCGGCGTGCTCGCGCAGGCCGCCGCCCACGTAGATCAGCGGGCGCTCGGCGCCGGCCAGCCGGGCGGCGATCAGCTCCGCGGTGGACCGCGGCAGCCCGGGCGGGGCCGCGGAGCCGGCCGGCGGGTACGGCGCCGCGGGCCGCGAGAAGACGTCCATCGGCACGTTGACCAGCACGGCGCCGGGGCGGCCCGAGGTGGCCGTCCAGAACGCGCGCTCGACGAAGCGGCCCAGGTCCTGGGCCCGGTGCACGTTCCAGGCCCGCTTGACGAACGGCCGGAACACGCTCGCCTGGTCGGCGTCGGCGTGCAGGTTGATCTCCTGGTGCGGGTGCCTGCCGTGGTAGTAGGAGGGGATGTCGCCGGAGATCACCACCAGCGGCACCGAGTCCAGCGCGGCCGTCATGACGCCGGTCGCGGCGTTGGTCAGGCCGGGGCCCACGTGCACGAGCAGCACGCCGGGCTTGCCGGAGGCGCGGGCGTAACCGTCGGCGGCGTGCGCGGCGGCCTGCTCGTGGCGGGCGATGACGAACCGGATCCGGCTGTCGGCCAGCGCGTCCAGGACGGCGATGTTGGTGTGGCCGCAGGTGCCGAAGACGTACTCGACGCCGAGCTGCTCCAGCTGCTCGACAAGGGCGTGGGCGGCTGTCCTGGTCACTCGTCTCCCCAGATGGTCAGGCCCTTGAGCATGAGGGTCTTGGTCACGGTGAAGTCCTCGATCATCCAGCGCGGCGACTCGCGGCCGATGCCGGAGTCCTTCACGCCGCCGAACGGCACGTGGTCGAGGCGGAAGTTGGACGAGCCGTTCACGATCAAGCCGCCGACCTCCAGCTCGCGCCAGGCGGTCACGACGCGGCGCACGTCGTGCGTGAACAGCCCGGCCTGCAGCCCGTACGAGCTGCGGTTGCACTCCTCCAGCACCTCGTCGAAGCCGTCGTAGGGCAGCACGGCCACCAGCGCGCCGAACACCTCCTCGCGCACCACCCTGGCCTCGGCGGGCGGCGCGACGACCACGGTCGGCGCCATCACCGCGCCCTGCCGCGTGCCGCCCGCCGTCACCCGGGCGCCCTGGGCGGCGGCCTCGGCCGTCCAGCGGACCACCCGCTCGGCCGCGTCGTCGTCCACCATGGAGCCCACGTCGGTCGCCGGATCCAGGGGGTCGCCCACGACCAGGCCCTTCACCTGCGCGGTCAGCTCCTCGGCGAACTCCTCGAACCGGCTGCGGTGCACGTAGACGCGCTGCACGGAGATGCAGCTCTGCCCCGAGTTGCTGTAACCGGTGCGGGCGCACACCAGCGCCGCCTGCGCGACGTCGGCGTCCTCGCAGACAATGGTGGCGGCGTTGCCGCCGAGCTCCAGCATGACCCGCTTCGGGCCGGCGGCGCGGGCGACGGCGTGACCGGCGGGGACGCCGCCGGTCACGCTGACGACGGCGATCTCCGGCGCCGCGCACAATGCCGCGCCCACCTCGCCGCCGCCGTGCAGGACCTGCACCGCCTCCACCGGCATCCCGGCCTCCAGCAGCAGCTCCACCAGCGCGGTGGAGACCGCGGGCGCCTGCGGCGGCGGCTTGACGATCGTGGTGTTGCCGGCCGCGAAGGAGGCGGCGAGCTTGTGGGCCAGGAGGTTCGCCGGGGCGTTGAACGGCGTGATCGCCAGCACCGGGCCGGCCGGGGCCCGCTGCGTGATCGCGGTGTTGCCGACCCCGCGGGCCCAGCCCGCGACCGGCAGCACCTCGCCGCCGATCATCCGCGCCTCGGCGGCGGCGACGGACAGGGTGTCGGCCACCCGTAACACCTCGCCGCGCCCGTCCTTGAGCGGTTTGCCCAGCTCCAGCGCCAGCAGCCGGGCCAGCCGCTCGCCCTGCGCGGTCACCGCCGCGGCGGCCCGCTCCAGGACACCGGCCCGGGTGGCGGGCGCCAGGCGGGCGATCCGCTTGGCGGACCGGCGGGCGTAGGCGAGCGCGGCCGTGACGTCCTCGTCCTGTGCGGTGCGGGCCCGGCTGACGGGCTCGCGCAGGTAGGGGCCGATGCGTTCGGCATGCGGGCCTCCGGGCAGCCACTCCCCGGCGACCAGGCATCCGGCTTCGTGGATGGTGTTCATGATGACTCCCACTGGATCCGCTCAGCGGTTCTGATAATCCGCAGTGTGGATTGCCCTCACGGTATGAGCCCGGCGAACGTTATGGCAATAGTGTCCGGCAATCCGCTTGGCGGAGCATATGGACCGCTAAGCGGACTGAGTGTTAGCGTGCGGCCATGCCTTCGAACATGGGGGAGGGCGGGGGCGTACGCAGCGTCCAGCGCGCGTTCGACATCCTCTCGCTGCTCTCCGAGGACCGGCGGACGCTGACGATCCGCGAGGTCGTCGACGAGACGGGCCTGGCCAAGACCACGGCGCTGCGCCTGCTGCAGACCCTGGAGCACATGGGGCTGCTGTGGGCCACGCCCAAGGGGTTCACGGCCGGGCCGGCGCTGTGGCGCTGGGCGCACCTGGCCCGCTCGGCGTGGGAGCTGCCGGCGGAGACCGTCCAGCTCATGCGCGAGCTGGGGGCACGGCACCGGGAGACCGTCAACCTCTACGTGCCGCGCGACGTGCGCCGCATCTGCATCGCCCAGCAGGAAAGCCCGCAACCGCTGCGCCACGTGGTGCGCGTCGGCGACGAGCTGCCCCTGTGGGCCGGCGCCTCCTCGAAGGTCCTGCTGATCCAGGCGCCGGAGCGGCTGCTCGTCAGGGTGGCCCGCTCCTCCCCGTACGGCGAGGCCCACGTGGCGACGCTGCGGGCCTGGATCGGCCGGGCGGCGCACGACGGCTACGCGGCCAGCCAGGGCGAACGCGAGCCCGGCCTGTCCGCCGTCGCCGTCCCGATCACCGGGCCGGTCACCTCCGCCGGCGCCGCCGGCGCCGCCGGCGCCGCCAGCACTGTCAGCACCGGCAGCACCGGCAGCACCGGCAGCGCCGTCGGCGGTGGCGGGCGGGCGGCCGTGGCGGCGCTGACGCTGAGCGGCCCCACCGTCCGCTTCACCGAGGACCGGGTCCGGGAGTTCGCCGCGGATCTGCGCGAGGCGGCCAAGCGGATGTCGGAGCGCGGGTTCGACCATCCTCTGACTTGACTCAATGGAGCGTGCATGCAGCAGTTGCCACTGGACGGCGTCAAGGTCGTGGACCTGACCAACGTGCTGGCCGGGCCGTACTGCAGTTATCAGCTGATGTTGTTCGGCGCGGAGGTGGTCAAGGTGGAGCTGCCCGGCACCGGGGACCTCGCCCGGCGGCTCGGCCCCGACCCCGAGCTCAACCGGGCCAGGATGGGCGCCTCCTTCCTGGCCCAGAACGCCGGCAAGAAGTCGGTCGAGCTCGACCTGAAGAGCCGGGAAGGGCGGGCCGCGTTCGAGTCGATGCTCGCCGGCGCCGACGTCCTGCTGGAGAACTTCAGGGCCGGCGTGCTCGCCAGGCTCGGCTACGGCTGGGACCACCTGCGCGAGCTCAATCCCCGGCTCGTCTACTGCGCCATCTCCGGCTTCGGGCAGAGCGGCCCGATGAGCGGCGCGCCCGCCTACGACCAGATCATCCAGGGCCTGTCCGGGATGATGAGCGTCACCGGCACGCCCGACACCGCCCCGCTGCGGGTGGGCTTCCCCATCTGCGACACCGTCGGCGGGCTGATGGCCGCCCTGGCGATCTCCGCCGCGCTGGCCGGACGGCACCGCACCGGCCACGGCTGCTTCCTGGACCTGTCCATGCTGGAGGCGTCGATCTCCGCCATGGGCTGGACCGTCTCCAACTACCTGGTCAGCGGGGTCGAGCCGGAGCCGATGGGGGACCAGAACGCCACCGCGGCGCCGTCCGGCACCTTCGAGACCGCCGACGGGCCGCTCAACATCGCCGCCAACCAGCAGGCCCAGTTCGAGACGCTGTGCCGGCTCGTGGGGCGGCCCGACCTGCCCGCCGACCCGCGCTTCGCCGAGCGCGAGTCGCGCAAGCACCACCGGGGGGAGCTCAACCAGGAGCTCAACCAGGCGCTGCGGGCCAAGACCGCGCTGGAGTGGGAGGAGATTCTCGCCGCGGAAGGGGTGCCCGCCGCCCGCATCCTCACCGTCCCGCAGGCGCTCGCCCTCGACCAGGTACGCCATCGCGGCTTCCTGACCGAGGTGCCGTTGGCGGGAGCGGGGGAGCGGCAGGTCGCCGTCACCGGGAACGGCGTCATGGTGGACGGCGTCGCGCTGCGCCCGCGCGGGCCCGCGCCGCTGCTCGGAGAGCACAACGCCGAGGTCGAGGCGGCGTCATGAGCGAGCGTGAGGCAGCGAGGGCCGTCGGCGGGCCTGATGCGGGTGGGACGGCCGCGGCCGACTGGTGGGCCACCGCGGTGTCGAGGATCGAGCCCGATGTCATCGAGCTGCGCGGGCAGCCGGTCCAGGACCTCATCGGGCGGATCGGGTTCGCCGAGATGATCTGGCTGATGCTCCGCGGCGAGCGCCCCGACCCGCGCCGGGCCGCGCTGCTGGAGGCGGCGCTGGTCTCCTCCGTCGATCACGGGCCGCACGCGCCGTCCATCGCCGTCGCCCGGATGGCCGCCACCTGCGGAGTGGGGCTCAACAACGCCGTGGCCACCGGGGTGAACCTGCTCGGGGACGTGCACGGGGGCGCGGGCGAGCAGTGCGTCCGGCTGCTGGAGGAGGTGGTGGCCGGCTCACGCGGCCCGGGCGGCGACACCGGCGGCGATCCGGGCAGCGGCGGGGACGCCGGCGGCGACCCGGGCGACGTCCGCACTGATCCGGTCGGCGGTGATGCCGGCAGTGGCCCGAGCGGGGACGCCGCTGCCGTGGTCGCGCGCTGGCGGGCGCGTGACCGTTACCTGCCCGGATTCGGGCACCGCTTCCACAGCCGCGACCCGCGCCGCGACCCGCTGCTCGGCCTGGTGGCGGAGGCGGCCGAGGACGGGGTGGTGGCGGGCGCGCACCTGCGGGCCGCGCTCGAGATCGAGCGGCTGATCGCCCCGGTGCCCATGAACATCGACGGGGCGACCGCCGTCGTCTACGCCGAGCTGGGCTTCCCCGCGCCGCTCGCGCGCGGGCTGTTCGTGCTCAGCCGGTCCGTCGGCATCCTGGCCCACGCCTGGGAGGAGAGCGGGCAGGGACGGCGCAACAAGGGCCCGATCCCGCCGTCCATCCTGCCGACCTGGATCTGAGAACGGCCCCGCCGGACGGCGGGGCCGTTCACTCAGAAGACGACGATCTTGCCGGTGTTCTGCGGGAAGATCGCGTCGTTGTAGAAGTACTCGCCCGGGGTGTCGAAGGTGTGCGTGAACGACTGGCCGGGCATCAGCAGGCCGGTGTCGAACTCGTACTCGAAGAACGAGACGGCGGCGTGCGCGCTGGCGTTGTCCTGCGGGTTGACGAACGTGACGCGGGTGCCCTTGGGCACCCGCAGGTGCTGCGGGGACATGGCGTTCTGCGCCACGGTGTTCTCCGTCGCGCCCGGCCGCTGGTTCGCCGCGTCCCAGACCCGGCCGAGCGTTACCGTGGTGCCGGTGACGGCCGCCGCCCTGATGTCGTTGCGCTGCTCCGGCGGCGCCGGCGCCGGGGCGGGCGCGACCTTGCCGCCGAGCTTGAACGCCCACGGGTGGTCGCCCCTGGGGATGTCCGGGTACGGCAGCCCGTTCCCGCCCGCCAGCACCGCGACGTACTGCTCGCCGTCGATCTCGTAGCTGATCGGGCTGGTGTGCACCCCGGCGCCGCACTGGAAGCTCCACCAGCACCGGGGCCATGACGTTGTCGAGGTCCCAGATGTCGTGGTGCACCGACTGGAAGTGCCATCTCCGCTCGCCCGTCTTGGCGTCGATGGCCACGATCGAGTTGGCGAACAGGTTGTCGCCGCCCCGGGTGGAGCCGTCCAGGCGCGGGTAGGAGCCGCCGAACGTCCAGTACACCAGGCCGAGGTCCGGGGCGACGGCCGGGTGGATCCACGGGACGGCGCCGCCGGTCTTCCAGGACTCGCCCTCCCAGGTGTCGTTGCCGAACTGGCCCTCGCCGGGGCACGACCAGAACGTCCAGGCGACCTCGCCGGTGCCGGCCTTCAGCGTGTACGCCCGGCCGCGGGCGCCGCCGGTGCTGCCCTGCATGCCGACGTAGACCAGGACGACGGACGCACCATAAGTCCCATCCGCGAGTGAAGGCAAGAGCTTGTCGCCGCGAAGATCCGCAGTTACGCTCAAGCCCCCGAGTGGACCAATTGATCCACCTAGTGGATCCACCTGCGAGGTGCCCATGCGCAGCAAACTCTCCGTCGCCGCCGTCACCGGAGCAGCGCTCCTGCTGCTCACCGCCACCGCACCCAGCTCCGCCGCCTCCCCGGAACCGGCCAGGAACCTCGGCGACCCCGACTACGGCGTCTGCCGGGGCACCGACCCCCGCTGCTACCACGACTGGGGCAACTTCGACCCCGCCGAGGGCTACAAGCTGCTCGTCTACAGCCGCACCGCCGGCCCCCGCCACGCCCACCTCGGCACCCCGCTCGGCCCCGGGCTCAACCCGCCGCTCAACGACAACAACGTCGCCGTCAAGGCCGTGCTCAAGCTCGGCCAGGAGAACGGCTTCGCGGTCGACTACACCGAGGACGTCACCCAGCTCTCCTCGGCGGGCCGGCTCCTGAACTACAACGCCGTCATGTTCCTCAGCACCACCCGCGACACCCTCGACGACGCCGCGCAGACCGCGCTGCGCCAGTACGTCCGCGCCGGCGGCGGCTTCATCGGGGTGCACAACGCCTTCGGCACCGAGTACAACTGGCCCTGGTACGAGGGCCTGCTCGGCAACGCCAACTTCTACGACCACGGCGCCAACCAGCCCGGCACCGTCGTCACCGTGAACCGCCGCGACGCCTCCACCCAGGGCCTGCCCAGGACCTGGGCGTTCTCCGACGAGTGGTACAACCTCATTCCCGCGCCCACTCGCGTCCGCGTGCTGGCCGAGGTGGACGAGAGCACCCTGCCGCAGGGCGTACGCGGCAACCTCGGGCACCCCGGGCACGGCGAGCACCATCCGGTGAGCTGGTGCCAGTACTACGACGGGGGCAAGGCGTGGCTGACCACCCTGGGCCACGACGTCAAGGCGTGGACCGACGAGCCGATGGAAGGCGACCAGTACTTCGTCCAGCACCTGCTCGGCGGCGTCAAGTCCGTGCTCGGCATGGCTCCCTTCTGCCGTTGAGCGGGTAGCTCCAGCCTGCCAGGCGCCGCATCACACGAAAAAGGCGGCGATATACGATATGCCTCGCAAATCACCCGAGGAGGATCGTGAACCTGGCCGAGCAGGGCAGTGCCTTCGCCGCCTTCTGGCAGGAGCGGCACGTGTGCACGCTCTCCACCGCGCGCCCCGGCGGGCCGCCGCACGTGGTGCCGGTGGGCGCGACGCTGGACCTGGAGACCGGCATCGCCCGGGTGATCACGTCCGGGACCTCGGCGAAGGCCAGGTTCATCGCCGCCTCCGGCGGCGCTCCCGTCGCGCTCTGCCAGGTGGACGGCCGCCGCTGGTCCACGCTGGAGGGGCGGGCCGTCGTACGCACCTCGCCTGAGGAGGTGGCCGAGGCCGAGCGCCGCTACACGGCCCGGTACAAGCCGCCCCGCGCCAACCCGGCCCGGGTGGTCATCGAGATCCAGGTGACCCGCGTCCTGGGCAACGTGTGATCACCGTCGCCGGCCTCGGCGCGGACGGCTGGGACGGACTGCCCGAGACGACGCGGCGCGCGCTGGAGGCCGCCGAGGTCGTCATGGGCGGCCCCCGGCAACTGGAGCTCCTGCCCGCGTCCGTGGTGGCGGAGCGCGTCCGCTGGCCCTCGCCGCTGCTCCCGGCGCTGCCCGGGCTCCTCGAACGGCACGCCGGCCGCGAGGTGTGCGTGCTGGCCAGCGGCGACCCCATGTTCTACGGCATCGGCTCCACGCTGGTCCGGCTCCTCGGCGCGCCCGGCGTGCGGGTTCTGCCGCACGTGTCGTCGCTGTCCCTCGCGTGCGCCCGCCTCGGCTGGCCGGTCGAGCAGACGGAGACGGTCAGCCTCGTCGGCCGCCCGCCCGAGACGCTCAACGCCGCAGCGCTCCCCGGCCGCCGGATCGTCGTGCTCGGGGCGGGCCACGACGCCCCGTCCCAGGTCGCCGCGCTGCTGACCGCCCGCGGGTACGGCCCCAGCCCCATCACCGTGCTGTCCGACCTGGGCGCGGCCACCGAGACGGCCCAGCACGGCACGGCCGGCACCTGGGCCGGGCCCGCCGCGTCCCCGCTCAACGTGATCGCCGTCGAATGCGTGGCCGCCCAGGACGCCGAGCCGCTGGCCCTCGTGCCGGGGCTGCCCGACAGCGCGTACGAGCACGACGGCCAGCTCACCAAGCGCGAGGTCCGCGCGGTCACCCTGTCGCGGCTCGCCCCGCGCCCCGGCGAACTGCTGTGGGACGTCGGCGCCGGCGCCGGCAGCATCGCCGTCGAATGGATGCGCAGCCACCCGTCGTGCGCCGCCGTGGCCGTCGAGAGCCGGACCGACCGCGCCGCGGCCATCCGCCGCAACGCCGCCCGCCTCGGCGCGCCGTCGCTGCGCGTCGTCGAGGGCAGGGCCCCGGCGGCCCTGGACGGCCTGCCCGCGCCGGACGCGGTGTTCGTCGGCGGCGGCGTCACCGCACCCGGCCTGCTCGAACGCTGCTGGTCACGGCTCCGCCCCGGCGGCAGGCTCGTCGTCAACGCCGTCACCCTCGAGTCCGAGGCCCTCATCGGCCAGTGGTACGGCAGGCTCGGCGGCGACCTCGTACGCCTGGCCGTGCAGCGGGCCTCGCCCGTGGGCGGATTCACCGGATGGCGGCCTGCGATGCCCGTAACCGTATGGTCTGTGACCAGGGAGGAAGACGCGTGACCGTGTACTTCATCGGCGCCGGCCCCGGCGCCGCCGACCTGATCACCCTCCGCGGGCTGCGCCGGCTGCAGACGGCGCCGGTGTGCCTGTACGCGGGATCGCTGGTGCCCCGCGAACTGCTCGACTCCTGCCCGCCCGGCACCAGGCTCGTCGACACCGCGAACCTCACCCTCGACGAGATCGTCGCCGAACTGCTCGCCGCCCACCGCGACGGGCTCGACGTCGCCCGCCTGCACTCCGGCGACCCTTCGGTGTTCAGCGCCGTGGCCGAGCAGATGCGGCGGCTGGACGGGCTCGGGGTGCCGTACGAGGTGGTGCCGGGCGTCCCCGCGTTCGCGGCGGCGGCGGCCGCGCTGGGGCGGGAGCTGACCGTGCCCGGCGTCGGGCAGACGATCATCCTGACCCGTACGGCCGCGCGGGCCACGCCGATGCCCGAGGGCGAGGACCTCACCACGCTGGGGGCGAGCGGGGCCACGATGGTGCTGCATCTGGCGGTGCAGCGGATCGACGAGGTGGTGGCCGAGCTGCTGCCGTCGTACGGGGGCGACTGTCCTGTGGCCGTGGTGGCCCGGGCGAGCAGGGCCGACGAGGTGATCCTGCGGGGGACGCTGGCGGACATCGGGGAGCAGGTGCGTGCGGCGGGCATCCGGCGGACGGCGGTGATCGTGGTCGGGCGCGTGCTGTCGGCCACGCAGTTTCCCGACAGCCATCTCTACAGCGTGGAGCGGGAGCGGACGTGCGGCGGGTCCTGATCCTGGGGGGCACGGCCGAGGCGCGGGCACTGGCGGCCGAGCTCGACGCGCGTCCCGGGCTGCGGGTCGTGTCGTCGCTGGCCGGACGGGTGAGCAACCCGCGCCTGCCGGTCGGGGAGGTGCGGGAAGGCGGGTTCGGCGGGGCCGGAGGGCTGGCCGCCTACCTGGCCGAGGAGCGCATCGACGCGCTGGTGGACGCCACCCATCCGTTCGCCCAGCGGATGACCGCGTCGGCCGCCACCGCCTCGTCGGACACCGGGGTGCCGCTCCTGGTCCTGCGGCGGCCGGGCTGGCAGGAGGGGCCGGGCGACACCTGGCACCGCGTCCCCTCCCTGCACGCCGCCGCCGACCTCCTCGCCACAGGCGCCTGGCGTACCACCGCGAGCACGGCCGCCTCCGTGCCGGGTGTCGCGGAGGCGCGCGTGTTCCTCACGACGGGCCGCAGGAGCCTGCCGGTCTTCGCGGGCCTGCCCGGGGCGTGGCTGCTGGCCAGGTCGGTGGATCCGCCGGAGCCGCCCGTGCCGCCCCACGTGCACGTCCTGCTCGCCCGAGGCCCGTACACACTCGAAGGAGAGCGCGCGCTCATCCGCGAGCACCACCTGAACGTGCTCGTCACCAAGGACAGCGGCGGGCAGCTGACCGCCGCCAAGCTGACCGCCGCCCGAGAGCTCGGCCTCCCGGTCATCATGGCCGACCGGCCGCCCCTCCCGCCCGGTGTCCGCCTGGTGGACACCGTGGCGGCGGCGACGGCCTGGGCGGCCGGTCAGGGATAGCGGCGGGGCGTGTAGACCAGGCCGCGACCGGTGACCCGGGTGGTCGAGGAGCCGATGATCAGCAGGCAGCGCATGTCCACCTGCCCGGGATCCAGGTCGCCCAGCGTCGTGACGGTCACGCTCTCCTGCTCGCCGCCCACGTCACGCCCGATCACGACGGGGGTGGCGGCGTCCCGGTGCTCCAGCAGCAGGTCACGGGCCGCCGCGAGCTGCCACGTGCGGCTGCGCGAGGCCGGGTTGTAGATCGCCAGCACCAGGTCGGCCCTCGCAGCGGCAGTGAGCCGTCCGGCCACCACCTCCCACGGCTTGAGCAGGTCGGACAGCGACACCACGCAGTAGTCGTGCCCCAGCGGCGCCCCCACCCGGCTGGCCACCGCCTGCGCGGCCGTCAGCCCCGGCACGATCCGCACCGGCACGTCCGGGAAGTCCGCCGCCGCCTCCAGCACCGCGCTGGCCATGGCGAACACACCGGGATCCCCCGACGACACCACCGCCACCCGGGCACCGTCGCGGGCCAGCTCCAGCGCGTGCCTGGCGCGTTCGGCCTCCACCCGGTTGTCGGTGCGGTGGCGGCGCTGGCGCGGGTTCGGGGCCACCCGGTCCACGTACGGGCCGTACCCGACGAGGTCGGTGGCGGCGGCCAGCGCCTCCTGCGCCTCGGGCGTCAGCCACGGCCGCCCCGCCGGGCCCAGCCCCACGACGGCCACCTCACCGGACTGCCTCGCCACGGGCGGCTCCGGCACGAACGTGCGCTCGGCCGGGCTGGCGAGCAGGGCCAGCGAGAAGTACGGCACGCCGCCGGCGTCCACGTCCTTCAGCGGCGCCACCCGCTCGGCGCCCATCGTGGCACGCTCGACGTACCAGGCGTCATCCAGCCGGCCGGCCTCGGCCAGCGCCTCGCGCACCTTCTCGAACGTCCTGCCCAGCTTGAGCACCGCCGCCGAGTCCGTCTCCCGCAGCCGCTCGGCCAGCACCTCCGCCGGCAACGTGCCGGGCAGCACCGTCAGCACCTCGTCCCGCTCCACCAGCGGCCGGCCGAGCACGGCCGACGCGGCGCTGACCGACGTCACGCCCGGCACCACCGCGGTCTCGTAGCGGTGGGCGAGCCGCTTGTGCAGGTGCATGTACGAGCCGTAGAACAGCGGATCGCCCTCGGCCAGCACCACCACGGTCCGCCCCGCGTCCAGGTGCGCGGCCAGCCGCTGCGCGCAGTCGGCGTAGAAGTCGTCGAGCGCGCCCTGGTAGCCGCCTGGATGGTCGGTGGTCTCCGTGGTCAATGGGTAGAGCAGCAGCTCCTCGATCTGCCCCTCCCTCATGTACGGCAGAGCGATCGAACGGGCGATGCTGCGGCCGTGCCTGGCGGCGTGGTACGCGATCACGTCCGCCTCACCGATCAGCCTGGCGGTCTTGACCGTGACCAGCTCCGGGTCACCGGGGCCGAGCCCGACCCCGTACAGGCGTCCCTTCACCATGATCACTCCGTCTCGTTCGCGACGGCGTTGACCGCCGCCGCCGTCATCGCACTGCCGCCGCGGCGACCGTGCACCACCAGGTGTTCCAGGCCACTGGCGGCCAGCGCCTGCTTGGACTCCGCCGCGCCGATGAACCCCACCGGGATGCCCAGCACCGCCGCCGGCCGTCCGGCGCCCTCCTCGACCAGCTCCAGCAGCCGGAACAGGGCGGTCGGCGCGTTCCCGATCGCCACCACCGCGCCGTCGAGGCGGTCGCGCCACAACTCCAGCGCGGCGGCGCTGCGCGTGGTGCCCAGCTTCTCCGCCAGCTCCGGTACGCGGGGGTCGGGGAGCGTGCACACCACTTCGTTGGCGGCGGGCAGCCTGCGCCTCGTCACGCCCGAGGCGACCATCATGGCGTCGCACAACACGGGCGCGCCCCGGCGCAGCGCCTCGCGCGCCCGCACCACGACGCCGGGGGACCAGGCCAGGTCGGTGACGAGGTCGGTCATGCCGCAGGCGTGGATCATCCGCACCGCCACCTGGGCGACCTCGGGCGGCAGGCCCGTGAGGTCGGTCTCGGCGCGGATGGTCGCGAACGAGCGCCGGTAGATCTCGGCGCCGTCGCGGAGGTAGTCGGTCACGGGTGCCCTTCTCGGTGGCTGGGTCGTCATGGCCGCCTTGCCTGGTGGCCGCTGCCGGTTGTGGTCGCTGCTCGGGTTGTCTCTGGAGGGCGGCGGTTGACGGTGGTCCTTTTCGGGAGCCGGCCGCCGGTGGTGGTTCTCGCTCGGGCTGCCGCCGGTGCTGGTCCTCACTCGGGTTGCCGCCGGTAGCCGTCGGCGGTCGCGATCAGCTCGACGACCCGGCCGCGGGGCAGGCCGCAGCGCCGCTCGCAGCCGGCCCAGTGGACGGGCGTTCCGGGGGCGCGGTCCAGGCCCTCCACCCAGCGCCGCGCGTCCGCCTGCACGTCCGCCAGCGCCTTCGCGCAGCCGGGGCGGCCGGTGCAGGCGGTGACGCCGGCCCAGGGGGAGGCCGGGTCGGTGATGAGGCCGGCGCCGGCGAGTGCCCGCTCGGCACGTTCGGCCCCGGCGGGGGAGAGGTCCAGCGACACGGCGGTCCGCCACGGGGTGAACCGTACGGCCGGGCCGCTGTCGGCGAGGGCCCGGACCTGGGCGGGCGTCAGCCTGCCGAGCGGCACCAGTACCTCCAGCGCCACCCGCCCGTCCCGCTGCACCAGCCGCCCGGCCCGCCGCCCGCCGGTCGTCTCCTGGGCCGTCGGTTCAGCGGCTGGGCCGGGGGCCGGTCCCTGGGGTGTTGGTTCGGCGGCTGGGCCGGCGGTCGGTTCTGGGGACGGTGGTGCGGCGGGTGGTGCGGACTTGAGCGCGCGGGCGGCCGGGTCGGCGGTCAGGTGGGCGGCGATGCGGGCCGGGCCGTTCTCCAGCTCGTGGATGCGCCAGGCGCGGGGAGCGCCGTCCGGGCGCAGGTCGAGGAACGCCTCCGCGGCGGCGATCATGAGCGGTACAGCGGACTCCGGACCGCAGGTCAACCCGGTGTCCCGGCCCGCCAGCAACAGCCGCCTTTCACCGGCCTCCTCGCGAGTGGGCGGCCTGCCGCAGATCCCGGCCGCGTACGTCACATCCGCCCCGAGCCCGGCCACATCCCCCGACCCGTCATCCACCGCGAACAGGAACCGCCCCGGCAGCCCCGCCAGCCGGGGCAGCCCGCACAGCGCCCGGTCCAGGGCCTCCGCCAGGGCGAGCGCGTCCAGCGACCCACCGGCGCCCCGGCCGCTCAACGGCGAGGCGACGATGTTGCGGACACGTTCGTGCTCGGCCGACGGCAGCAGCCCGGCCGCGGCGAGGTGCCCGGCGAAGGCGGCGGGGGAGTGGAGGCCGCGTACCTGGACGTTCGCCCGCGAGGTGAGCTCGATCACGCCCGAGCCGAACGTCTCGGCGCCGTCCGCGAGCGCATGGAGCTGGGCGGCGGACGCCGCGCCGCCGGGCAGGCGGACCCGGGCCAGCGGGCCGTCCGCGGCCTCGTGTACCTGTAGCGCGCCCGGACAGGCGTCAGGACGGATCCGTCCGGAAAAGTCGGCTATGGACACGAAGAGGATGGTAACGCCAGTTCTGGTGGAGGCCGGTCGTGCCGTAGTCTCCTGGTAGGCGATGGCAATGGGAGGAAGCCGGTGCGAAACCGGCGCGGTCCCGCCACTGTGACCGGGGAGCGAACCCCACCGCAGGCCACTGCCCGGCGACGGGTGGGAAGGCCGGGGTGAGCGCTGATCCGGGAGCCAGGAGACTCCTGCCGTCGTGTCACCCGCGACCGGGGCGAGGACCCCGAGGGAGGAATGCTGCCGTGCCTGGCGACAGCCGTACCGTCCTGCTGCTCTCGACATCGGACACCGACCTGCTGAGCGCCCGCGCGAGCGCGGCCCCGTACCGGCTGGCCAATCCGGCCAGGCTGGCCGCCGGCGACCTGCCCGCGCTGGTGGAGGGTGCGGACCTGGTCGTGGTGCGCCTGCTCGGCGGGCGGCGCGCCTGGGAGGAGGGGCTGGACGCGCTGCTGGCCGGCCCGAGGCCCGTGGTGGTGCTGGGCGGGGAGCAGGCGCCGGACGCGGAGCTGATGGAGCTGTCCACGGTGAGCGGTGGCGTCTGCGCCGAGGCGCACGCGTACCTGGCCCACGGCGGGCCGGCGAACCTGGCCGAGCTGCACGCCTTCCTGTCGGACACCGTGCTGCTGACCGGCCACGGGTTCGCGCCGCCCGCGCGGACGCCGTCCTGGGGGAGGCTGGAGCGGGCGGCCAGAACGGGCCGGCCCGGCACCCCGGGGTACGAGCCCGTGGTGGGGGTGCTCTACTACCGGGCGCACCACCTGGCGGGCAACACCGCGTTCGTGGAGGCGCTCTGCGCGGCGATCGAGGACGCGGGCGGCCGGGCCATGCCGATCTTCTGCTCGTCCCTGCGCACCGCCGAGCCCGAACTGCTCGACGCACTCCGGGCCGCGGACGTGCTGGTCGTGACGGTGCTGGCGGCGGGCGGCGCGCGTCCCGCCACGGCCGCCGCGGGCGGCGACGACGAGGCGTGGGACGTGGGCGCGCTGGCCGCGCTCGACGTGCCGATCCTCCAGGGCCTCTGCCTGACCACCAGCAGGCAGGCGTGGGAGGAGAACGACGACGGCCTGTCGCCGCTGGACGCCGCCTCGCAGGTGGCGATCCCCGAGTTCGACGGGCGGATCATCACGGTGCCGTTCTCGTTCAAGGAGATCGACGAGGACGGGCTGACCGTCTACGCCGCCGACCCCGAGCGGGCCGCCCGGGTGGCCGGCCTCGCCGTACGGCACGGGCTGCTGCGCCACGTCCCGCCCGCCGGGCGGCGCCTGGTCGTGATGTTGTCGGCGTACCCGACCAAGCACTCCCGCGTCGGGAACGCCGTCGGCCTGGACACCCCGGCCAGCACCGTACGGCTGCTCGCCAGGCTCGCCGAGGCAGGGTACGACCTGGGCGACGGCTTCCCCGGCGTGGCCGAGCAGGACGGCGACGCGCTCATCCACGCGCTGATCGCCGCCGGCGGCCAGGACCAGGACTGGCTGACGGAAGAGCACCTGGCGGGCAATCCGGTACGGATCTCCGCCGCCTCGTACGAGCAGTGGTACCGCACGCTGCCCGGGGACCTGCGGGCCGCGATGGAGCGGCACTGGGGGCCGCCGCCCGGCGAGCTGTTCGTGCACGACGGCGATCTCGTGCTGGCCGCGCTGCGCGCCGGGAACCTGGTCGTCATGGTCCAGCCGCCCCGCGGCTTCGGCGAGAACCCGATCGCCATCTACCACGACCCCGACCTGCCGCCCAGCCACCACTACCTGGCCGCGTACCGCTGGTTGTCGGCCGAGTTCGGCGCGCACGCGATGGTGCACGTGGGCAAGCACGGCAACCTGGAATGGCTGCCGGGCAAGTCGGCGGGGATGTCCGCCGCGTGCGCCACCGACGCGGCCATCGGGGACCTGCCGCTGGTGTACCCGTTCCTGGTGAACGACCCCGGCGAGGGCACCCAGGCCAAGCGGCGGGCGCACGCCGTGCTGGTGGACCACCTGGTGCCGCCGATGGCCAGGGCCGACACGTACGGGGACATCGCGCGGCTGGAGCAGCTCCTGGACGAGCACGCCACCATCGCCGCCCTGGACCCGGCCAAGCTGCCCGCGATCCGGGCGCAGATCTGGACGCTCATCCAGGCCGCCCGGCTCGACCACGACCTGGGGCTGGCGGACCGGCCGCACGACAGCGAGTTCGACGACTTCCTGCTGCATGTGGACGGGTGGCTGTGCGAGGTGAAGGACGCGCAGATCCGCGACGGGCTGCACGTGCTCGGGCAGGCGCCGGTGGGGCAGGTCCGGGTGGATCTGGTGCTGGCCATGCTGCGGGCGCGGCAGCTGTGGGCCGGGCGTGAGACGCTGCCGGGGCTTCGTGAGGCGCTCGGGCTGGTGGAGGACGGGACGGCGGGGCTGACGGCCGTGGATCGGGCCGAGGCGGTCGCGCGTTCGCTGGTGGAGGGGATGGAGGAACGCGGCTGGGCACCCGAGGCGGCCCCCGAGGTCGCCCGCGCCATCCTCACGGACGCGCCGCCAGTGCCCGCCGACGTGCCGGCCGGGAGCGACGGGGATGAGGTTCCCGAGCTCGTCACCCGCATCCTCACCTTCGCCGCCACCGAGGTCGTCCCCCGGCTGGCGCGCACCACCGACGAGCTCGACCACGTCCTGCACGCCCTGGACGGCGGGTACGTCCCGGCCGGGCCCAGCGGGTCGCCGCTGCGCGGCCTGGTCAACGTGCTGCCGACGGGCCGCAACTTCTACTCCGTGGACCCCAGGGCGGTCCCCAGCAGGCTGGCCTGGGAGACCGGGCAGGCGATGGCCGAGTCGCTGCTGGAGCGCTACCGCGCCGACACGGGGGAGTGGCCGCGCTCCGTGGGCCTGTCCGTCTGGGGCACCAGCGCCATGCGGACGGCGGGCGACGACGTGGCGGAGGTGCTGGCGCTGCTCGGGGTCCGCCCCGAATGGGACGAGGCCTCCCGCCGCGTCACCCGCCTGGAGCCGATCCCGCTCGCCGAGCTGGGCCGGCCCAGGATCGACGTGACGGTCCGGATCAGCGGCTTCTTCCGGGACGCGTTCCCGCACGTGGTGGCGATGCTCGACGACGCCGTACGCCTGGTCGCCGCCCTGGACGAGCCGCACGAGCACAACTACGTACGCGCCCACGTGGCCGGGACGGCGGCAGGGGCGGCGGGCGACGAACGGCGGGCCACGATGCGCATCTTCGGTTCCGCGCCCGGCGCGTACGGTGCGGGGCTGCTGCCACTGATCGACAGCCGCAACTGGCGCGACGACGCCGACCTGGCCGAGGTGTACGCGGTGTGGGGCGGCTTCGCCTACGGCCGGGACCTCGACGGCGTGGCCGCCCGCCCGCAGATGGAGGACGCCTACCGCCGCATCGCCGTGGCCGCCAAGAACGTCGACAGCCGCGAGCACGACATCGCCGACTCCGACGACTACTTCCAGTACCACGGCGGCATGATCGCCACCGTCCGGGCACTCACCGGCAGGGCCCCGGCCGCCTACGTCGGCGACAGCACCCGGCCGGACGCCGTACGCACCAGGACGCTCTCCGAGGAGACCGCCCGCATCTTCCGCGCCAGGGTCGTCAACCCGCGCTGGCTGGCCGCGATGCGGCGGCACGGCTACAAGGGCGCGTTCGAGCTCGCCGCCACCGTCGACTACCTGTTCGGCTACGACGCCACCACCGGGGTGGTCGCCGACTGGATGTACGACAAGCTGACCGAGACGTACGTGCTCGACCCGGAGAACCAGGCGTTCCTGGCCGAGTCGAACCCGTGGGCCCTGCACGGCATCGCCGAACGCCTCCTCGAGGCCGCCGAGCGCGGCATGTGGGAGCGGCCCGATCCCGAGGTGCTGCGCGGTCTGCAGGAGATCTATCTCAAGACCGAGGGAGACCTGGAGGACGACACCAGCCGCTGAGCCGTCCCCGGCGTGCCGGCCCAGTGCAGGTGCAGGTAAGAGGCCGCCACCAGCGCATCGCCGTACCCGTCGCCGCCGCTCTGACCGGTGCTCCTCCCGTGGGTGCCGGTGCCGCTCCGGCGGGAGCGATCCTCCCAGCGGAACAGTGGCGGGCCCGCGTACTCGACCGTGGTGCGGTGGAACTCGTGCCCGCGGAAGCGCTCGCCCGGCCTGGTCAGCGGCGTACGCGCGAGCGCGACGGCCTCCCGGTAACCGAGCGTGAGCCGGGACGTCATCGAGGCCCGGCCAGGGACGCGGCCGCACATGCGCCGCCCGTCCAGCTCGTCGCACAGGTACAGCAGCCCCGCGCACTCGGCCACGATCGGCCCGCCGAAGGCCGCCACCTGTGCGCGCAGGGGCTCGTTGGCGGCCAGCTCGGCGGCGTACACCTCGGGGAAGCCGCCGCCGATCACCAGCGCGCCGGCGCCGTCCGGCAGGCGCTCGTCACGCAGCGGGTCGAACGTCACGACGTCCGCCCCCGCCGCCCGCAGCAGCTCCACGTGCTCGGCGTACCCGAACGTGAACGCCGCCCCACCCGCCACCGCCACCACGGGCCGCACCCCCGCCACCGCACCGACGCGACCGGGGAAACCGGTGGAAACGCCCAGCCCGCCGGGTCCGCCCAGCGCGCCGGGTCCGCCAAGCCCGCCGGGTCCGCCAGGCCCGCTGACCTGGCCATCCCCTCGGCCCCAGGCGGCGGCGACCGGATCCCAGGGAAACGCGTCCAGCGGAGGAGCCGACCTCGCCAGCCGCAGCAGCGCATCCAGGTCGCACGACCGGGCCACCAGCGCGGCCAGCCGCTCCACCGCGTCCACCGCTTCCCCCTGCCGCTCGGCCGCGGGCACCAGCCCCAGATGCCGCGACGGCGTGAACACGGCATCATCCCGCCGCACCACCCCCAGCACCGGCACTCCCACCCCCGCCAGCGCGGAACGGCATAACTCCGCATGCCGATCGGACCCGACCCGGTTGAGCACCACCCCGCCCACCCGCACCCGCGGATCGAACGTGGCGAACCCGTGCACCACCGCCGCCACCGACCTGCTCTGCCTGGACGCGTCCACCACCAGCACCACGGGCGCGCCCAGCAGCCGGGCGACGTGCGCGGTCGAGGCGAACTCCGTGTCGCCCCTCCCGTCGAACAGCCCCATCACGCCCTCGACCACCGCGACCTCGCACCCCGCCGCCCCGTGCAGGAACAGCGGCACGACCCGCTCCTCACCCTGCAGCCACGGATCGAGGTTCCGGCCGGGCCGCCCGGTGGCCAGCGCGTGATAGCCGGGATCGATGTAGTCGGGGCCGACCTTGTGCGGCGAGACCCGCAGGCCGCGCGCCCGCAGCGCCGCCATGAGCCCCGTGGCCACGGTCGTCTTCCCGCTGCCGGACGACGGCGCCGCGACGACCAGCCGCGGGATCCTCACCACTCGATGCCCTTCTGGCCCTTCTGCCCGGCGTCCATGGGATGGCGAACCTTGCCCATCTCCGTCACCAGATCAGCCACCTCGACCAGCCGCTCGGGCGCGTCCCTGCCGGTGATCACGACATGCTGGTTCCCCGGCCTGCCGGTGAGCGCCGCAATCACGTCGTCCAGGTCCAGCCACCCCCACTTCAGGGGATAGGTGAATTCGTCCAGCACGTAGAACCGGTACGTCTCGGCCGCCAGATCCCGCTTGATCTGCTCCCAGCCCTCCCGGGCGTCGGCCGCGTGGTCCTCCTCGGTGCCGGGCCGCTGGATCCACGACCAGCCCTCGCCCATCTTGTGCCAGGTGACCGGGCCGCCCTCGCCGCTGTCCCCGAGCACCTTGAGCGCCCGCTCCTCGCCGATGCGCCACTTCGCCGACTTCACGAACTGGAACACCCCGACCGGCCAGCCCTGGTTCCACGCCCGCAACGCCATCCCGAACGCGGCCGTGGACTTGCCCTTGCCGGGGCCGGTGTGCACGATCAGCAGCGGCCTGGTGCGGCGCTGCCGCGTGGTGAGACCGTCGTCGGGCACGACGGCCGGCTTGCCCTGCGGCATGATCAACCCGCCTTCCCGCGATCCCGCACCCCGCGGTCACGCATCCCGTGGTCACGCATCCCGTGGTCACGAGCGCTGCGGTCCTGCACCTGCCGTCCCCGCGCCCTGGGGTCTCGTGGCCTGTGGTCGTGGACGACCGACCCGAGGTCGGTCAGCGAGTCGAGAGGGACGAGCCGCGCCCGCAGGCGAGCCGCCAGCCGCACCGCCAGGCCGAGCCGCACGGGCCCGCTCTCACAGTCCACGACGACCGCCGCCGTCCCGGCCAGCAGGGACGCCGCCCGTTCCACGGAACCGCCCGCCGTGGCCCGCCCATCGGTCACCAGCACGAGCAGCGGCCGCCGCGCGGGATCGCGCAGCCGTTCGACGCGCAACACCTCGGCCGCCCGCACCAGCCCCGCCGCCAGCGGCGTACGCCCGCCGGTGGCCAGCGTACGCAGCCGCGCCGCCCCCACCTCCACCGACGACGTCGGCGGCAGCGCCACCTCGGCCCCCGAGCCCCTGAACGTGACCAGCCCCACCTTGTCGCGCCGTTGGTAAGCGTCGAGCAGCAGGCTCAACACGGCCGTCTTGACCGCCGTCATCCGCTTGCGAGCCGCCATCGAGCCGCTCGCGTCCACCACGAACAGCACGAGGTTGCCCTCCCGGCCCTCACGCACCACCTCGCGCAGGTCGTCCCCGCGCAGCACCAGCCCCGCGCCACTACGCCCGCGCTCCCTCTGGTACGGCGCCGCGGCCCGCATCGTCGCGGCCACGTGCAGGTCGCGCACCCGCCCCGACGGGCGGCGCGCCCCGGTGCCCCGCCCCTGCGACGCCCGCGACCTGGACCGCCGCCCGGCCGCCCCCTCACCGATCCCCGGCACCTCCAGCAACGGCACCCGGTACGGCCGCGCCACCCCGGCCACCCGCGAACCGCCCTCCCCGCCTCGGCCCTCCCCGGTTCCGGTCTCCCCGCCTCCGATCTCCCGGGCTCCGCCGCCCGTCCGCTCGGTGACGCCGCCGTCCGCCTGCGCGGCGTCCCACGCTGTGTCCGGCGTGCCGGATCCGGGCCACCGCCGATCATCGGCCTGGCCCCTGGTGTGCTCCCGTCGCCCGTCGTCTTCCCGGTCGCCCTGGCCGGCGCCCTGTCGGTGAGCGTCGCCCGCCTGGTCGCCCGCGGCGTCGCTCCAGCCGCCGTCAGGCCCGGGAGCCCGACCCGGCCCATCATCGGCTCCAGACGGCCGGCCCGGCCCGCCGTCGGGTCCGGAGGGCCGGCCGGGTTCGCCGTCGGGACCGGAAGCTCGGCCGGGTCCGCCGTCAGGCCCGTCAGGCCCGTCCGGGTCGTCATCGTCGCCGGAGGTCCGCTCCAGCAACTCGTCCAGCAACGCCTCGTCCAGCCCCGGCGCGTCGAACGGGTCACGCCGCCTCCGGTGCGGCAGCGACAGCCTGGCGGCGGCGCGTACGTCCTCGGTGGTGACGCTGTCGCGGCCTTGCCAGGCGGCGTGGGCGAGGGCGGCGTTCGCCGTGACCAGGTCGGCCCGCAGCCCGTCCACCTCGAACGCCGCGCACACCGTCGCGATCTGCCGCAGCCGGGCGTCCGGCAGCCGCACCTCCGCCACCCGGCCCCTGGCGGACGCGATCCTCCGGGCCAGCGCCGCCTCCTCACCGGCCCACCGCGCCGCGAACGCCTCGGGGCCGGTGTCGAAGGCGAGCCGCCGCCGCACCACCTCGGCGCGTTCGGCGGGGTCGCGGGACGCCTTCACCTCGACCGTCAGCCCGAACCGGTCGAGGAGCTGGGGGCGCAGCTCGCCCTCCTCCGGGTTCATGGTGCCCACGAGCAGGAAGCGGGCCGCGTGACGTACGGACACGGACTCGCGCTCGACGTAGCACGTCCCCAGCGCGGCGGCGTCGAGCAGCAGGTCGACGAGGTGGTCGTGGAGGAGGTTCACCTCGTCCACGTACAGCACGCCGCGGTGCGCGGCGGCGAGCAGGCCCGGCTCGAACGCCTTCACCCCCTCCGTCAGCGCCCGCTCCACGTCGAGGGAGCCGACCAGCCGGTCCTCCGACGCGCCTACCGGCAGCTCCACCAGGGCCGCCGGACGGCCGACCCCCTGGGCGCCGGCGTCGTGCGGGCCGTCGGGGCACTCGGCCGCGGGCGCCGCCGGATCGCAGGCGAACCGGCAGCCGGGCACCACGTTCACGGCGGGCAACTGGGCCGCCAGCGCCCGCACGATCGTGGACTTGGCGGTGCCCTTCTCGCCGCGTACGAGTACCCCGCCCACCCGGGGGGAGACGGCGTTGAGCACCAGCGCCAGCTTCAGGTCGCCGAGGCCGACGACGGCGCTGAACGGGTAGGTGACGATCAAGACTCAGACCTTTCGGTTGACGTACGCGATCCGCCAGCCGTCCCGCGCGGCGATCAGCTCGGTGGCGGACAAGGGGGCGAGATCGAATCGAGCGGCGGCCATGGGGCCCAGCCCCAGCGCATGCCCGAGCACCGCCCTGATGACCCCGGCATCACAGACCACGACCAGCGGCACCGGGACGGGCCGCCGGCTCGGCGCGCGGGTCGGGGTGGGGGTGTCGTGCTGGGTGGGTTCTCGGGTCGTGGCGAGCCAGGCCGCCACCCGGTCCGCGAACGCGGCCGGGCTCTCGCCGCCGTGCGGTGCGGCGTGCGGGTCGGACAGCCAGCGTGCCAGCGCCTCCGGCTCCTCCCGCGCGACCCGCTCGTACGGCAGGCCGCGCCACCGCCCGCAGTCCGCCTCCCCGAGCGCGGCGCACACCCGAGGCTCCAGCCCCATGGCCAGGGCGGTCTGCCGTGCCGCCCTGGCGGGGGAGACCCACGCCTCCCGCCCCACGACCAGCGGGCGCAGGGCGGCGGCCCTGGCCAGGCTCGCGGGATCCGCGCCCCCGTCGCCGGGGAAGCAGGCCGCGCGCATGCCAGGTGTCGTCGCGTGCCGGATGAACAACACCCGGCTCAGCTCGACGAGGCCGGAGACGGAGGCGTGGACGAGGTCGTAGGTGAGGTGGGTGGTGCGGTCGCCGGGCGCGTGGTCGCCGCGTGCCTGGCCGACACGCGGTCGCTCGCCCAGCCGAACAGCACCCCGAAGGCCGCCCAGAACACGACCTGCGTCCCGAGCGAGGCGATCCGGAACTCCCACAGCAGGGTCGCGGGGAACCCGCCGGGCACCTCGTCGACCCCGGGCAGCAGCATCCACGCCGCGATCACCGGAACGAGGAAGCCGCCCGCGGCCGCCACCCACCGGACCCAGGGATCCGCCGACGAGGCCCGCCGGGCCGTCGCCACCGCGATCGCCGTCGCGGCCAGTCCGACCAGCACGATCACCACGTACAGGAGCGTGCGATCGTTGATCGTCGCGGGATCACCTACGGCGGGTGGATTGGCGGGATATTTCACGAACGGTACGAGGACGACGGCGGTGAAGGCGGCCCCGGCCGTGGCCAGTGCCAGCCGCCCGTCCGAGCGTGGCCCGACCCGTCCCCGCAGCCCCGCGAACACGAGCGCGAAGACACCGCCCACGGCCAGCCCGTACAGGCCGGTGGCGAGAAAGAGCCCGGCCTTCTGCACCGGCCTGGACACCACGGCCTCTTCGCCATGATCATGCCCGTGATCATGCGGAGCCGCCTCGCCGGACGCCTGGGCAGCCGGCTCGTCCGATCCGTGTGCGGATGATCCGGCCGGTTCGTGGGCGGGCGGGGCCGCCGCTTCTTCGAGGGCGATCGCGCTGTCCACGTGCGGCTCGCCGAAGGCGAAGGCGAAGCCGCCCGCGATCAGTCCGGCCAGCAGGCCTGCCCACAGGCCCCTGACCAGCAGGGTGCGTACCATGCCCGCGCCCTCTAGTGGCAGGGCACGCCGAGCAGATGACGCCCGTCGTGCATCAGTTCGTGCAGGAACGCCCCCGTCTGGGAGACGGCGCCGTTGTCCATCAGGACGAGGTACGCGACGAGCAGCAGCACGGGCACCGCCGGCAGCCAGAGGCGCAGGCGGGGGAAGGGAATGGCGGCGGAAGGAGTGGTGAGTCCACTCATCTGATCCTCCTCAGGGTTGACGCGTCCCATTCAGCGAGGTCACGGCCGCCAAGCGACCTGGCTCCCGGGATCTGCGTCCCGGATACAGTGGCGCGTCCGCACCGGCATCTCACCGGATTTCCCTTGGACAACCGTGAAATCTACCGGAACGTATCCCTTCATCCGGTTCGCGTCAACATCATGGTGGTGCTGACCCCCGTACGACCTGGGGTGCGCGCGGGAATGTGATCGCGGCGCCCGGAGCGGACCCTGGAGCGGACGTCACCTCGTCCCCCAGGGAGGGTCCTCATGTCCGCCGCACCGCACGCGCTGCGCCGCCAGGTGGCGCAGTGGCACAGGCCGCTGATGCTGTTCGTGGCCTCGATGCTGGTCCTGCTCGCCGTGTCGCTGGCGGGGCTCGTGCTCGACGACCGGGTGCTGCAGGGGGCGCCCGTCTGGCTCAAGCCGTTCAAGTTCGCGGTGTCGCTGGCGATCTACGGAACGACCCTGGCCTGGATGTTGTCCCTGCCGCACCGGGGCAGGCGGTGGACCTCCGGGCTGGCCACGGTCTTCGCGGTCGCGGCGTTCGTGGACGTCGGGATCGTGGCGGTCCAGGCCGCGCGCGGCACGTTCAGCCACTTCAACGACACGGCGGAGCCCTTCGAGGAGGCGGTCCAGCGCGTCTTCGGCCTGGGCGTGATGAGCATGATGCTGGCCAACCTGGTGCTCGCGATCATCCTGACCGTCCAGCGGGTGGGGCCCGACCGGGCGGCGAGCCGCGCCATCCACGCCGGACTCCTCCTGGCCGTCGGCGGCATGCTCCTCGGCTTCCTCATCCCGTTCCAGGGCAAGCCCCACACGGGGCTGACGACCGACGGCGTGCCGGTCCCCCTGGGGAGCGGCCACAGCGTGGGCGTGCCGGACGGCGGCCCCGGGCTGCCGATCACCCAGTGGAGCACCACCGGCGGCGACCTGCGCGTCCCCCACTTCGTCGCCCTGCACGGCTTCCAGGTGATGCTGCTCCTCGCCCTCCTGCTGGCCTGGCTGGCCGCCCGCCACCCGATCCTGCGCGACGAGCGCACCCGGGCCCGCCTGATCGGCGTCGCCGCCCTGGGGTACGTCGGCCTCGTCGCCCTGGTCACCTGGCAGGCCCTGCGCGCCCAGCCCCTCACCAGCCCCGACCTGCTGACCCTGGGCGCCGCCGCCCTGCTGGCCGGCCTCACCACCGTGGCGTGCGGCGCCGTGCTGACGGCTGCCCGCCGAGGCGGCGGCCTCGCCACCCCGGCGGACGCCCGCCGGGGTGGCGAGACCGTCACGGGCGCAGGCCAGGCCGGTCCACGACCCCGCTCGCGATGACGCTGCCCCAGCCGAGGAGCTGCCCCTTCCTGACCGAGTAGTACGCGCCGGGCTGCTCGAAGTCCCGGACCACGATCGTGCGGTACCCCAGGTACTCGTACGTGTCCGGATCCACGAAGATCTCGTCCCGCAGGTAGCCCTCGTGCACCCGGTACAGCGTCACCCCCGGCCGCCGGGCCAGGTCCGTGGCCCGGGCCTCGTACCGGACGCCGGGGATCTTCGCCAGGGCGCCGTACATGGCCGCGCGGAGTGTGCGGGGCAGCACGGCGTCCCGCATGCCCTGCACGATGTGCTGGAAGGCGTACGTGTGCCGCTGCTCCTGGGTCAGCGGCGGCACCGTGGCGCGGCCGCCGCGCCGTTCCTCCTGGCGCCGGGCATGCTGGGCGTCGACCTCCGCGTACACACTGGCGAGCAGGGCGGCCGGGTCGGTCGGCAGCGAGAGCAGGTACGGGTAGGTCACCTCGAACTCGGAGCCGTCCACCACCTTCAGCTCCCCGTCCTCCAGGTAGGCGAACTGCTTCTCGTCCGCCCGCCGCCACAGCTCGTGCGTCCTTGTCCTGGTCTTCGACTGCTGGAGGACGTTCCGGCTCTTGACGTACGCCCACTGGCCGGGCTCCGGCACGGGATCAGGGGCGGCGGCGGCCAGCGCCGCCGCGTTGCCGGCCAGGTCCTCGGCGCTGGCCACCGGGCCCAGCCGGAGTGGGGTGGCCGGCGGCTGCGCCTGCACAGGCGTGGAGCCTTCACGGGTCGCGGTCATGGTCGTGATCACCGCGACCAGCACCACGGCGAGCGCCGCGGCGCCCAGACCCACCACCCACCCGAGCCGAGGCCGGACCCGGGGACCGGGCGGGCGGGCGAACACCCGGGGGCGAGACCCGCCGGCCCGGGGCCGGGGTGCGCTCAGGTGGGCGAGCAGGCGGGCGCGCGCCCGCGCGACCACCTGATCGTCGGCTTCCGGCATGGCGTCATGGCGATCCTTGAGCTGCCGCAGCTCATCCACGATCATCCACCTCCTGTGCGGGCAGGCCGAGCGCCGAGCGGAGCCTGCGCCTGGCCCGGGTGACGCGCGAGCCCACGGTGCCGGTCGGGATGGCCAGGGCCCGTGCCACCTCCGTGTAGCTGAGCTCGGCGCAGGCGACGAGCAGCAGCGCGTCGCGATCTCCCTCGGACAGCCCGGCCAGCCCCTTGGCCAGCGCCGGGTTCAGCTGTTGCGCGCTCACCCGGTCGGCGACCCGGTCGGCGTGGTTCTCCACGTCACCGGGGCCGGTGGCGCGCCCGAGCGCACGGTAGAGGCGGATCTCGGCGCGGCGGTGGCGGCCGATGAGGTTCGTCGCGATGCCGTAGAGCCAGGCCCGCGCGCTCGGGTACGCCAGGTCGTACTGGTCCCGCTGGTCGAACGCGGCCAGGAACGTCTCGGAGGCGACGTCGTCGGCGGCGCCCGCACCGAGCCGGGCGGCCACGTACCGGTGGATCGCCGTGAAGTATCGGTCGAAGATCACCGAGAACCGCTCCGGCTCGTGGCGGGACCGCTCGATGATCGACGCGTCGGTCGTCTCCTCCGCCGTGCGTACGGAGGGAGAGGGATCAGGGGCATGCACCGGCAGCCTTTCCATGGGGGTCATCGGCACTGATTGCCCGACCCCCGCATCCTTCTTCACGCCTCCAGAGCCCGCCTGCGATCCCGGCACGGCAGGCGGGCTCCGGGCACGGGCCGGTTACCAGGTGACGGGCAGCTCGTTCATGCCGTACACGGTGGAGTCGTCCTTGAACGAGAGCTCCTCGGCGGGCACCGCCAGCCGCAGCCCGGGCAGGCGCCGCAACAGCGTGGTGAAGACGATCTCCAGCTCCACCCGGGCCAGGCTCTGCCCCAGGCACTGGTGCGGGCCGAAGCCGAAGGCGAGGTGGCTGCGGGCGTCACGGTCGATGTCGAACCGCTCGGGGTCCTCGAACGCCTCGGGGTCGCGGTCGCCGGCGTTGGCCAGCATGAGCACGCCGGACCCGGCGGGGATCACGGTGCCGCTGAGCTCGACGTCCTCCAGCGCCACCCGCGCCATCGCCAGCTCGGCGATGGTGAAGTACCGCAGCAGCTCCTCCACCGCGCCGGCGGTCTTGCCGGGGTCGGCGCGCAGCGCCTCGAGCGACTCGGGGTGCTGAAGGAGCATGTACGTGCCCAGCGAGATCATGTTCGCCGTGGTCTCGTGCCCGGCGATCAGCAGCAGGAACGCCAGGCTGAGCAGCGCCAGATGGTCGGCCTCGCCGTTCTCGCGCTGCTTGAGGATCTGGCGCCCGAGCAGGTCGTCGGTGGGCTCCTGCTCCTTGGCCGTGATCAGCTTGTCGAGGTAGACGACCAGCTCCAGGACGGCGTGCTGCCGCTCCTGCTCGGTGGCCGCGCGGTTGAGCAGCTGCGCCGAGTGGACCTGGAAGAAGTCGTGGTCGGAGTACGGCACGCCGAGCAGCTCGCAGATCACCAGAGACGGCACCGGCAGCGCCAGCGCCGTCACCAGGTCGGCGGGGCGCGGGCCGTCGAGCATGGCGTCGAGGTGGTCGTCCACGATCTGCTGGATGCGCGGCCGCAGCGCGGCCATGCGGCGGACGGTGAACTCGCCGATCACCATGCGGCGGGCCTGGGTGTGCTCGGGCGGGTCCATCTCCAGCAGCATCTTCGGCAGCGGTGAGGCGGCCATCTGCCCGTCGGCGCTGCTCAGGCGGGGCGCGTTGGGGTGGCGGCGGTCGGCGCTGAACCGCGGGTCGCTCAGGATCGTGCGGATGTCCTCGTAGCGCGTGGCCACCCAGGCTTCGCGCCCCGTGGCCAGCGCGACCTTGGCGACGGGCTGCTCGCGCAGGAACCGCAGGTGCTGCTCCGGCGGGCCGAACGGGCAAGTGCGGGCGGTCTGGAGCGTCGCGGTGGAGTCGGTGGTCAAGGCTCTCCCATCACCATGGTGTCCTGCAAACACAACTTCCCTACACCTGTAGCCTAACCTTCAATTGTCCGGGACACTACACTGACGTGCGTGACGACCACCAGAGACCGCGAGGAGCAGGCCGATCCGAGGGTGCGTCGCACCAAGGCGGCTCTGCGGGCCACCCTGATCGAGCTCGTCCAGCACCGGGATCTGTCGAGGATCAGCGTGGCCGACGTCGCCGAGCGGGCCGGGATCAGCCGTTCCACGTTCTACGACCACTACCGCGACGTGCACGAGCTGGCCGCTGCCGCCTGCACGGCCATGATCGACGAGCTCATCGACGCCATCCCCGGCCGTGCCGCGCCGGGCCCGGCCGGGGTGCCGTCCGACACGCTGCTGACCTTCTTCGCGCACCTCGCCGAGCACGCCGGCCTCTACCGCAGCGTGCTGGGCCCGCAGGGCAGCGCCCGCGTCATGGACCACCTGCGCCACCGCGCCACCGTGACCGTGTACGCCAACCGCACCGGCGCCGGCCTGCTCGACCGCGCCGCGGACATCCCGCACGACGTCCCGGCCGCCTTCACGGCGGGCGCCCTGCTCAGCGTCGCCACCGACTGGCTCCGGCGCGGCTGCCCCTGCCCGCCCGCCGAGATGGCCGCCCTGACCCGCCCGCTGCTCGTGGCCCTCTACCGCGAGGACACCTGACAGCCGCGCGGGAGTGGCCTGATCACGTGCCGGCCCCCGCGGCGTGGCCGGCACGACCTACAGCGTGAACCAGCTCGTCGACACGTCCAGCCCCGTGTGGGTGTGGCAGTGGAGGCGGAACGGCCCGTCCGGCTTGCCGCGGATGACGAACACGCCCAGGTCGTCGATCTCCAGCGGCCCCCCGTTGCCGGCCCCGCCCTGCACGTGGATCTCCCCCGCCTGCGGCGGCACCACCTGGCCGAGCAGGGCGCCCTCGGTGATCTCCAGCTCGATGGTGAGCTGCGTGGCGGCGAACGTGAGCGCCCGCAGCACGGCGGAGTCCGCGCGCAGGGCCGCCGCCTCCTCCTCGCGATGCATGGCCGAGTCGTAGGTCAGCTCGGCGAGCTCGGCCAGCTCCATGTCGAGGTCGATCTCCCGCCAGGCGAACGCCGACTTCCCCGCCTCGACGAAATCGCGCGGGACGGCTTCCGCGGCCTCGATGGCCGCGCGGAGCCGGGCGAGCAGCTCGTGGTCGTCCCACGCCTCAGACATGGCTATCACCTTCCCGCACCTCCATGTCCGCCCTCATCAGGGCGGACAGCGCCGCGTCTGCGCGCAGTCTCGCCAGGCAGCGCGATCGGGTGGGGCCGATGCTGCCCACGGCCATGCCGAGCCGGGCGGAGATCTCGGTGTAGGAGACCTCCAGCATGAGCAGCGACAGCAGCCGCTGGCAGCCGGGCGACAGCTCGGCGAAGGCCGCGCGCAGCACGGCGTTGCGCTCGGCCTCCTCCACCGCCCGCGTGATGTCGTCGCCCTGGTCGTCCGCGGTGGTGGCGGCGTCGAGCGGGTACTCCGCGGTGTCCAGCCTGCGCCTGGCCCTGCGGACGCGGACGCACTCGCGTTTCGTCGTCGTGGCCAGCCACGAGCCCAGCCGCTCCGGGGCTCTCAGGCGCGACAGGTGCTCCACCGCCCGCATCCACACGTGCTGGGCGACGTCGTCGATGTCCCGGCGGTCCAGGCCGTACGCCCTGCAGATCGACCAGAGCATGGGAGCGTACCGCTCGACGAGCCGGTCCCACGCGCCCTGGTCACCCGCGCGGGCGCGGATGACCAGGGCGTCCACCGCGAAATCCTCCGGCATGGGCAGGTCCTTAGCAGACGCCTCCGCCGTCACTTCATGAACCGCACGATGTCGAGACCGGCGGGTGGGGCGGAGTCGTACGTTGTCGGGGCCCTATCAGGGTCCTCCCAGAAGAGCTTGTCCGCCAGCTCCCGGACCGGGACTCCCTGGCTGTAGGCCTTCTGGGCGATGGCGCCGCCGGCGTACGCGGCCGCGAACGAGGTGCCGCTCCACGTGGCGTGGCCGGGGGCCGGGAAGACGGCCGACCGGTCCGTCACCTTGACCACGCCCGCCACCACGTCGAGCTCGGCCATCCAGACCTGGCCGGGCAGGAAGAACCCGGGCAGGTTCACGCCGGGCGCCGTGCAGTCGGTCCAGGGCGCCTCCTCCAGCGTCGGGCAGAAGTACGCCGCCGCGTCGCCCGCCTCGTTCCTGGCGCCGACCGCGATCACCGTGGAGCTGGCGGCCGGCCAGATCGGCGTGTTCGGGGGCAGCTCGGAGAACTGGGTGCCCTCGGGCGCCGCGGCCTTGTCCTGGCCGTTGTTGCCGAGGGCGGCCACCTTGACGATGCCGCTCGTACGCTCGCAGGCGCGGGCCAGGATCAGCGGCTCCCGCCCGTCGGCCGTGGCGCCGCCCAGCGCGATGATCATCATGTCCAGGTCGTCGTCCAGCGCGCCGACCATCGTGGTGGCCAGCTCCCAGGAGCTCGTGGTCAGCTTCTTCGCGTCCAGCACGGGGTAGATGACGAACTCGGCGTCCGGCGCCTGCGCCGCCGCCACCGAGGCGACGAAGATCGCGTGCCCGCTGAAGGACACCTGCTGCTGCTCCTCGGTGAGCAGCGCGCCGGGGGACCCGAGCAGGTACCGCCCGGCCAGCTTCGGGTGCGGATGCAGCGGCGTGTCCAGAATGCCGATCCGGGGCCGCCGCCGGGTCGAGTCCGATCGCGCCGGCAGGCCGAACGCGGCGACGGGCCGGGGATCACCGACGCTGCCCCCGCTGTACGGCGAGCCCTCGATGTTCTCGTAGACCCGGACCTTCGCCACCACCGGCTGGTACCCCTGGTGCGCGGCGGCCGAGGCCTCGCGGAGATGGAACAGCAGCAGGTCCAGGGGAGAGGGCGTCTCGCCCTCCATGTAGGTGCCCGCGGCCGCCGCCCTGACCCGCTCCACCAGCCCCGGACCGAGCGACCCGACGCCGGCGGCGATCCCGCCGAGCCTGTACCGGTGCAGGCCCAGCCGCGCGCTGGCGGCGAGGAACGTCATCGTGATCTGGAGCGCGTCGAGCCTCTGACGTACCTGTCGCAGGTCCTTCGGGTCGAGCACGATCTCGTCGCTGCGGAACGCCTCGATCCGGCGCCTGACCACGTTGTAGTCGGCCATCGCTGTCTCCCTTGGGGTGTGGTGATAGCGCGCGCCGGAAAACAGAGAGCAGTTGTCGCCCGCCTGATACATCACACGGGGCCGTTTTCACGGCACACTCCCGTGAGTGAGTCAGAGCCCTTCCGATCCGGGCGCGGAGCTGCTGCGGCTCGCCGAGTCCGACCCTGCCCGCCTGATGGTCGTGGCCGCCGGCGTGGCGCGGCGCGCGCGGGACGAAGGCGACCTCGCGCTCGCCTCGGTGGCGGCGCGTGCCCTGGGCATCGCGGCGTTCCACGTGACGGACCTGCACGTCGCCGCCCGGCACCTGCGCGAGTCCATCCGGCTCGCGCAGCGAGCCGGGTCACCGGAGCTGGCCGCCGAGGCGCGCCTGCGCCTGTCCTTCGTCTGGTGCGTACGCGGCCGCATGGACCAGGCGCTGGCCGAGGTGGACCGGGCGCTGCCCGATCTGCGCGGCGCCGGCAGGGCCAGGGCGGAGGCCCAGCGGGCCGTCATCCACAACCACCTGCGCAGGCCGGACGAGGCGCTGGCCGCCTACCGCCTCGCGGTTCCCGCCCTGATCCAGGCCGGGGACCACCTGTGGTTGCAGCGGGTGTTGTCGAACCGCGGGATCGTGCACGGGCTCCGCAACGAGTTCGCCGCGGCGGAGCACGACCTGCACGAGGCGGAGCGGCTGTGCCGGCGTCTCGGCCTGGACCTGTCCCTGGCCATCGCCTGGCAGAACCTCGGCTGGATCAGCGCACTGCGCGGCGAGGTGCCGGCCGCGCTGCGCTACCTCGACCTGGCCGAGCGGCGTTTCCGCAGGCTCGACACGCACCAGCTCTGCTGGACGCTGGCCGACAGGACCGAGTTGCTGCTGTCGGCCGGGCTCGTCGCGGAGGCCAGGGAGGCGGCCGAGGAGACCCTGGCCGAGTTCGCGCGGCGCAAGCGCACGGTGGGCGTGCCCGAGGCCCGGCTGCTGCTCGCGCGCACGGCGTACCTGGAAGGCGACCACGAGCAGGCGGTGCGCGAGGCCCGCCGCGCGGCGCTCGGCTTCGGCCGGCAGCACCGGCCGGAGTGGGCGGTGGTGGCCAGGTTCGTGGCGCTGAGCTCGTCGGCGGCGGCGGGCACTCACCGGGTCAGCGTGGGGCGGGTGGAGCGGTGCGCGGCCGAGCTGGCCGCGGCCCGCCTGCTCTCCTCCGAGGTGGAGGCCCGCATGCTCGCCGCCAGGCTGGCGATGGAACGCGGCTGGAGCGAGCGCGCCCAGCGGCAGCTCGAACTGGCCGCGCGGCGGCGGCTGCGGGGCCCCGCCATCCAGCGCGTGGCCGCCTGGCACGCCGAGGCGCTGGTACGGCTGGCCCGGGGCAACCGGCGGGGCGCCAAGAGCGCGCTGCGGACCGCGTTGCGCGTGCACGACGAGCATCGCGCCACGCTGGGGGCGACCGATCTGCGGGCGCACGCGTCCGGGTTCCGGGTCGGGGCGGCCGAGCTGGGGCTGCGGATGGCGCTGGGCGACGGCCGGCCCGAGGAGGTGCTGGCCTGGGCGGAGCAGGGCCGGGCCAGGCACCTGCTGATGAAGCCGGCCCGGCCGCCGAACGATCCGCGGCTGGCCGGGGCGCTGGACCAGCTCCGGATCGTGGTCGCCGACCTCGGCCGGCGGCGCGCCGCCGGTGAGGACATCACCGTGCTGACGGAGCGGCAGGTCAGGCTGGAGCGGGAGATCCGCGACTACTGCCGCCACCACGCAGAAGGGGCCGCGCTCGCGGCGCCGGTGCCGCCCCGGGAGCTGGGGCGGGCGCTGGGGGAGCGGGCGCTCGTGGAGTTCGTGCACGTCGATGAGGTGATGTACGCGATCACGGTGGTGGACGGGCGGGTCCGGCTGCGGGAGCTGGGGCCGCTGGGGCCCATCCGCGCGCTCGTCGAACGCGTGCCGTTCGCGCTGCGCCGGATGGCCAGGCGGCAGTCGCTGCCGGGCAGCCAGGACGCCGCTGAGCTGCTGCTGCGGGGCACCGCGGAGCGGCTGGACGGGCTGCTGATGCGGCCGCTCGCCGCCGACGTGGGGGACCGGCCGCTGGTGCTGGTCCCCAGCGGCCCCGTCCAGGCCCTGCCGTGGTCGGTGCTGCCGTCGTGCGCGGGCCGCCCGCTGAGTCTGTCGCCCTCGGCGACCCTGTGGCACACCGGGAACCAGGCAGGCGCGACCTCGCGACCGGCCGGTGAGGCGCAGGGGCCGGTGCCGGCGGCGGCGAGCCCGGTACTGGCGGGGAGGCCGATGCCGGTGGCGGGGAGGCCGGTGCTGGCGGCGGCGGGGCCCGGGTTGCCCGGCGCACGTGCGGAGGCCGAGGGGGTGGCCTCCATCCATTCCGTGCCCGCCCTGGTCGACGAGGCCGCGGGCACGGAGGCGGTGCTGGCCGGGCTGGACGGCGCCCGGCTGGCGCACATCGCCGCGCACGGCCACGTGCACCCCACCAACCCCCTGTTCTCCTCCCTCCGCCTGGCCGACGGCCCGCTCACGGTCTACGACCTGGAACGCCTGCGCCACCCGCCGGAGATCGTGATCCTGGCGGCCTGCGACAGCGGCCGCTTCGTCGTCCGCCCGGGGGACGAGCTGCTCGGTCTCAGCGCCACGTTCCTGGCCCTGGGCACCCGCACCATCGTGGCCCCCGTCCTGTCCATCCTGGACGTCGAGAGCACCACCCTCATGATCGCCCTGCACAAGCTGCTGGCCGCCGGCCACTCCACGGCCGCCGCGCTCGCCCAGGCACAGCAGCAGGTGGCGGGCGAGGACCTGGCGGCGTACGCGGTGGCGGCCGGGTTCGTCTGCATGGGGGCGGACTCGACCGTGCCCGGCTGACCGGCCGGTATCAACGGGACACCCGCCTGCTCTGGTGCGGGTTAGGCGCGCTCGCGACTGCGATCCCAGAAGGAGCCGACCGCACATGAACCGTCACCAGCGCAGCGACTACTACCTCTCCGACGAGGGCACCATCTACCAGCCCGACGCGGGGGCAAGCCGCCGGCAGCCGTCGACCTGGGAGGAGCTGCGGCACTTCCGCTTCTCCCGCCTCGTCCCCCAGGAAGGCCCCGATCCGGCCGGCGGCCCCGTGGACACGTCGCTGGCGGAGCGGCTCGCCGCGGCCATGGTCCCGCACAGCCAGGACGAGCAGGACGAGCAACCGGACTCCGCGATCCCCGCCGGCTACACCTACCTCGGCCAGTTCGTCGACCACGACCTCACCAAGGACGTGACCGACAGGACCCTCGGCGAGCGGGTCACCGTCGAGCAGCTCATGCAGGGCCGCTCCCCGGCCCTCGACCTGGACTCCCTCTACGGCTTCGGCCCCGGCCACCCCGACAGCGCCGCCTGCTACGAGCCGGACGGCGTGCGGCTGCGCACGGGCCGCACCGCCGGCGTGGGCGACCTGAGCGAGTTCGACGGGTTCGACCTGGCGAGGGTGCGGGGCAGCGGCGAACCGCTGATCCCGGACCCGCGCAACGACGAGAACCTCGCGGTGGCCCAGATCCACCTGGCCTTCGTACGCTTCCACAACCGGATCGTGGACGACCTGGTCAGCCAGGGCACGCCGAGCGCGCTGCTGTTCGACAAGGCGCGGGAGCGGGTCGTCCTGCACTACCAGTGGGTGCTGCGCCACGACTACCTGCCCAGGATCGTGGACCCCGCCATCCTCGACGAGGTCTTCACCCACGGCCGCCAGCTCTTCGAGGTCCCGATCGACCCGTACGGGAACGGCAGCCGGTACGCCACCGCGGTCCCGGGACGGCTGCCCACGATGCCGATCGAGTTCTCGATCGCCGCGTTCCGGATCGGGCACAGCATGGTGCGCGACGGCTACGAGTGGAACAGCGTCTTCAACCAGGACGGAACACCGGCGACCCTGGACCGGCTCTTCACCTTCTCCGGCACCGGCGGCGAGCTGAACGGCGACAACCGGCTGCCGTCCAACTGGATCCCGGACTGGCGGAGGCTGTTCGATCTGGCCGGGGACGGCGAGGCCGGGCCCGCGTTCGCCCCGCCGGCCGGCGGCCTCAACCGCGCCAAGCGCATCGACACGCTGCTGGGCCGCTTCCTCGGGCAGCTCCCGCCCGGCACGTTCGGCGGCGGGCTCGCGGACGGCATCCCGGCGCGGATCCAGCGGAACCTGGCCTTCAGGAACCTGGTCAGAGCCGACATGGTGCGGCTCGCCACCGGGCAGCAGGCGGCGCGGTTCATGCAGCAGTACACGAAGCTCAGCCCGCTGAGCGCCCGGGACATCCTCGACGGCGAGCGGGGGGCCGACCTGAGCGGGCTCAGCGGCGACGACCGGAGCCGGATCGCCGACCACACGCCGCTCTGGTTCTACGTCCTGCGCGAGGCGGAGATCAACGGCGGGGTGCTGACCGGTGTCGGCGGCCGGATCGTCGCCGAGGTCATGCACCGCGCCATGGAGGGCAGCCGGCACTCGATCGTCCGCCGGCCCGGCTGGAGACCGGACCTGCTCTCGCCGGGCGGCCGGTTCACCATGGCCCACCTCCTGCTGCACGCGTTCGACCACGACCCCGTCCTGCTGAACCGCGTGCAGTGACACGAAACCGGAAGGGCGGGCGAGCGCCCGAGCGCCCGCCCGCCCCCACTCTCAGCTGCGGTAGACGGCGATCTCGGTGAGCGTCGGCGTGTAGACCTCCGCAGGCTGCTGGCTCGTGAGCGCCACCCTGAGCTTGGTGGTCGTCACGGTGCCGAAACCGGTCACCGACAGGTCGTGCCCGATGCCGTCCGCGCCGCTCGCGAACGTCACCCACGCCCCGCTCCCGGCGTCCCACCGCTGCAGGTCGAACGTCCTGACCCGCGGGTTGGTGCCCGAGTCCGTGTACTCGTCCAGGTACACCTCGTCGAACGTGGTGTCCGCGCCGAAGTCCACGTCCAGCGTGATCGGGTACGCCGCGTCGTCCGCCGCGGCCCAGCGGGTCGCCGGGTCGCCGTCGGTCAGGTTCACCGCGCCGAGCGTGCCGTTCGCGCCCGGGTGGGTCGAGCTGGCCGTGGCGGTCTTGCCGAGCGCGAGGTTGGCCCGGCCCTGGCCCTCCTCCTCGATGGGGTCGGTGTCCACCGGGTTCCTGACCTTCTTGCCGATCCGGCTCTCGGCCATGCCGATGTCCGGCGCCTTCCCGTGGTAGATGTGGGTGCCGAGGAAGTCCTCGGTGCCCAGGTGCGGGTTGTAGCGGCCGGCGTCGATCAGCGGCGAGTCCTTGCGCAGGGCGAAGTGCGCCGCGGACTTCCTGATCCGGTCCACGCCCGCGCCGGTGACGTACTCCGCCGGGTCGCCGACGAACCTCGGGTCCGCGCGCAGGCCCGCCTGGTCGGCCGGCTCCTGGCCGGAGTGGGTGCCGCCCGCCTCGAAGTAGTCGTTGTTGGAGAAGACCGCCTGCCGCAGCGCCCCGGTACGGCGGTACCACGGCGTCGGCTCGCTCTTCGAGGTGTTGTAGAAGATGTTGTTCAGGAAGTAGACCCGGCTCAGGAACGTCTCGTCGTGCACGTAGTCGAGGTCCGCGCCGTCGTAGACGAACGTGTTGTTCACGAAGTACGTCGGCGAGTAGTTCGTCGACAACATGTTCTTCACCAGCACGCCGTTGTCGTTGACGCTCAGGTTGTAACGGGCGACCGAGTTGGAGCTGTTGCCCATGTAGGCCATCCAGCCCGCCGCGTTGTCGTGCGAGTAGTTGAACTGGTAGGTGACGTTGAAGTTGGTGTACTCCAGGTCCCACGGGGTGCCGTCGTACTCGTTGTCGGGGCCGCCGTACACCTCGTTGTACTGCATGACCGAGTCGGCGCCGGCCCACAGGTAGAGCCCGCACGACACCGCGTCGTACCGCTCCAGGAAGCCGTTGACCTCGTTGTACTCGGCCGTCATCCGCTGGCTGTTGGCGAACTGGAACGCGCCCTGGCCGATGCTCTCCGCGTAGTTGTGGCCGATGTAGACGTCCCGGCTGTACAGGTCGCGGGTGCGCACCCAGAGCTGCTCCCAGCCCTCGTGGAACTTGCCGCTCTCGTCGTACTGGCCGGCGTCCCTGCCGTCGGCGGCGAACCAGTTGAACGCGAACTGCACGGCGTGCAGCTCCACGTTCACGAACGTGTTGTCCTCGATCCTGACGTCCCGGAAGTGGTGGCCGCCGGTGCCGTACTCCTTGTAGCTCCTGGCGCCGAAGACCTGGAAGTTGACGGCGCCGTAGTGGATCTTCTGCCAGGTGCTCGGGCCGTCGAGGTCGTGCACGTACACGTCGGTGACGCGGAAGTGGTCCATGACGCTGTCCGCGCCGGGCTCCAGCAGGTCGGCGTTGATCGAGACCGCGATGCCGTCGCGGACGTACGAGCCCGTGGTGATGTTCGTGGCGAAGTCGTCGTCGTTGGACAGCTCGACGTTGTCGATCTCGAAGTACTGCTGGTTGCGCAGCACGATCGCGCCGGTCAGGCCGACCGTTTCCGGGTTCTTCGTGCCGTCCGCCTTGAACGGGCTCGGCACCTTGCCGTTCGTCGCGATGTACGGGCGGCGGGCGTGCGCGTCGCCGTACGCGGAGATCGTGATCGGGCGGCCCGCGCTGCCCGAGCCCTTCGGCCAGAGCTGCTCGTCGTGCCACTGCTCGCCGGCCTTGAGCAGGATGCGGTCACCCGGCGCGAACGTGGTCGCGTTCGCCCTGGCCAGGGTGCGCCAGGCCGTCCGCGGCGAGGTGCCGGCCGCGTCGTCGCGGCCGTTCGTGGCGTCGAGGTAGTAGTCCTTGCCGCCCGTCCTGTTCGGCGAGTTGCCGGGCAGGTCCTTCTTCGTGACGGCGGGGGAGTGCGCCTCGGCCGTGGCGGCCGGGGCGAGCGATCCCGCGAGCAGCGCGGCCAGCAGGGCTGTCAGGCCCAGCCGCAGCGCCCGCGCGACAGGGGGTGCGGTACGTGTCAAAGTCGTGCGTCCTCTGCGTTGATGGCGTCCACCGCCGCCGCGTCGACCTCCATGTGGCTGCTGTCCACGCGGCGCTGGAGGAACTGGGTGAACTTCTCCTCGATGAGCGACTGCCGGATCCGCCGCTCGTAACCGGCGAACGCGGCCCGCTCGTCGACGGTCTTGCCGTCGAGCTCGTAGTAGGTGATCTGTCCTGTGCCCGGGACCGGGGCCGAGATCTGGCCCTGGCCGAGCCCGCCGAGCACCGCCGTGAGGTCCCGGTCGTGGGCGGCGGGGCCGCCGCCCTGGTGGGTGGCGGTCGTGAGCGTGGCGCCCGGTTCGCGCTCGGCGACCTCGGCCAGCCCGTCCGCCTCGGCCACCCGCCGCCGCAGGTTCTCGGCGTAGGCGGCCGGCGCGCCGTCGGGGACCGGCACGACGAGTTTCGTGTACGTGTACGTGGTGGCGTTCGCGCTCCACGCCTCCCGGTCGGCGTCGAACGCCTGCCGCACCTCGGCCTCGGTGACGCCCAGCTCGGGTTCGAGGCGTTGCTTCAGCGCGGTCGTCAGCTCGGTGAGGCGGTGCGAGTAGTACTCCTCGGGGGAGAACTCGGCCAGGCCGTAGACGACCTCGCCCCTGGCGATGGCGTCGGCGCGGCGGGCGTTCTCGGCGTCCAGGTCGGCGAGGAAGTCGCTGTGGTCGGGGGAGTCGATCAGGCCCCTGTCCTGGGCGAGGAGCAGGGTGGCCTTGTCCCGGCGGATCTCGTCGAGGGCGCGCTGGGTGAGCCGCTGGAACGCGGTCCGGTCGCCGGCCTTCGCCGACCAGTCGATGCTGCCCTGGAGGTGGTACCGGTTGCGTAACTCGTTCTGGACGGTGGGGGCGAGGCGGTGCAGGTGGAAGAGCAGCTCGTCGCGGGTGACGGGGTGGCCGTCGATGGCGGCCACCCGGTCGGGGCGGGAGCTGAACGCCACACCGGTGCCGACCAGGGCGGCCAGGGCTGCCAGCACGCCCGCGATCAGCACGACGGCCCGCCGCGACAGCCCCCGCCCAGCACCGCCCTGCCCGATGCCGCCTCGCCGCGCGCTGCCGCGCCCAGCGCCGCCCCGGCCAGCGCGGCCCTGCCCGGCGCCGCCACGCCGCGTGTTGCCGGGCACGGCGCCCTTGCGCACGGCGCCCTTGTGCGCGGTGCTCTTCACCGAGGTGCCTTTCACGAGGCCGCCTCGATGGCCGCCAGCCGCGCGATGACCGGCGTGTCCCGGGTCTCGGCCACCTCGACCCGCACCCCGTCCACCTCCACCGGCGCGAACGTCAGGATGCGCTGGTAACCCACCGCGTTCGCCTCGCCGAGCGTCACCCACCGCCCGTCCGAGAGACGCCCCCGCACGACGACGTGCTCGACGCGCTGCCCCTGCGTGATGTCCTCGCCGACACAGACCGCCTCGATCCGGCGTGCCCGGTCGAACGCGAGCGTCACCTGGGGCAGGGGGTCGGCGGCGTCCGGCCGCCACGGCCGCCGCGCCGCACCCTGCCGGCCTGAGGCGACCTCGCCCGGCCGAGCGGGGCCGGCCTCGCCCGGCCAGGAGGTGGCGACGTCGCCAGGGAACCCCGACGACACCGTCACGGCCGCCTTGACCCGCCGCGCCCGGAAGTCCGAGATCCGCCGCCCCAGCCCCTCCAGCACCGCCACGTCGGCCTCCCGCAGCAGCCCGTCGCGGGCGGGCGGCACGTTGAGCAGGAAACACGAGTTGCCGCCGACGGAACGCAGGTAGATGGAGAACAGCTCCTCCACCGGCCGCACCGCCCCGTCCTCGGCCGGATGGTGGAACCAGCCGGGCCGGATCGAGGTGTTCACCTCGGCCGGATACCAGACCAGGTCGTCCTCGTGCCCGGCCAGCGCCGCCCGGCTGCCCAGGTCGCGCTCGTCGCTGCGGATCGCCTGCCGCGCGAAGGCGCCGTCGTCCGCCTGCTGCGACCGGTCCGCGATCCGCTCGGCGTCCTGCAGCGCCCGCGGCACCACGCTCCACTCGTCGGGCCGGGTGTCGCCGGCCTCGTTGCCGCACCACCGCACGTCGGGCCCGCACACGCTGATGACCGCGTCCGGCTGCAGCTCGCGGACCACCGCGTAGTACCGCTCCCAGTCGTAGGTCTGCCGCCTGCCGTTCGGGCCCTCGCCGTTCGCGCCGTCCAGCCAGACGGAGAAGATCGGCCCGTACCGGGTGAGCAGCTCGGTGAGCTGCGCGACGTAGAAGTCGTCGTACGCGGCGCCGCCGCCGTACGAGGCCTCGGTGCGGTCCCACGGCGACAGGTAGATCCCGAACTTCAGCCCGTGGCGCCGCGCCGCCCCCGCGACCTCCGCCACCACGTCACCCCGGCCGCCGCGCCACGGCGAGGCCGCCACCGTGTACGACGTCACCGCGCTCGGCCACAGGCAGAACCCGTCGTGATGCTTGCAGGTGAGGATCACCCCGGTCATCCCGGCCGCCTTGAGCGCCCGCACCCACTGGTCGGCGTCCAGCGCGGCCGGGTCGAACAGGGCGGGGTCGTCATGCCCCGGGCCCCATTCCCGGTCCGTCATCGTGTTCATGCCGAAGTGGACGAACCCGTAGAACTCCATCTCCTGCCACGCGAGCTGCCGCCCGCTCGGCCGGACCGCCGCCAGAGCCGCCGCGTTCACCGCCACCTCCGGTTGTAGGAGGCCAGTACGGCCAGCAGCCCGCCCAGGCCGGCCAGCATGAGCGCGAGGTTGCCCCACCCGATAGGGGTGCGGGCGGAGATCACGACGGCCACGCAAACGGCCGCGACCAGCGTCCGGGCGGCGACGACCAGCGCACCGCGCGTCGAATCCTTCATGTGCATCAGCCCTTCACGCCGCCGGACGCCATGCCCTCGATGAGCCGGCGCTGGATGAACGCGTAGAAGATGAGGACGGGGACGATGACGATGACCATGCCGGCGTACAGCCGCCCGTAGTCGGCCGCGGCCTTCTGCGCGGTCATCAGGTTCAGCAGGCCCACCTGCAGCGTCTTGCCCTCGCCCGGGAGCAGGGTGAGCGCGATGATGAAGTCGTTCCAGTAGGCCAGGAAGTTGAACAGGATCACGGTGGTCAGCGCGGGCCGCGCCATCGGCAGCATCACCCTGGTCATCACCTGGAAGCGGGACGCGCCGTCCAGCGCCGCCGCCTCCTCGTAGTCGGCCGGGATCGACCGGAAGTACGCGGCCAGCAGGTAGATCGTGAACGGGATCGACGTGGCCGCGTACACCAGCGACAACACCCCGGGGTTGTCGATGAAGAAGCCGCCGGGGAAGACGTCCACGAGCGCCCGGTCCCAGCCCACCAGCATGAGGAAGATCGGCACCACGATGTAGTTCACGTTGACGAACAGCCCGGCCAGCAGCGCGACCTCCACCAGGCCGCGCCCGCGGAACTCGTACCGGGCGATGACGTACGCCGCAGGCACGGACACCGCGATGACGAACACCAGCCCGAGCACGGTCACCAGCACCGAGGTGAAGAAGTACTGCCCCATGCGGGCGGTGACGAAGGCGTCCACGTAGTTCTGCAGGTGCAGGCCCTCGGGCAGTGTCCACGGGCTGCCGTAGAACTCGCCCTTCTGCTTCATCGAGGCCAGCAGCACCCAGCCGACCGGCACCGCGATGGCCAGCGCGATCGCGGTGACGAGGACGTAGGTCAGCGCCCGGCCGGCGCGCAGTGTCTTGGTCATGGCTGTGCCTTCAGAACTGGAGTGGCTCGCGCCGCGTGGCGCGGCTGACCAGCAGCGACACGAGGAACGAGAACGCGAAGATGACGACGCCGATGGCCATGCCGTAGCCGTACGACGAGTTCGTGTACGCCTGCTTGTACATGTAGCTCAGCAGCACCTCGGAGGAGCCGTCGGGCCCGCCGCCGGTCATCGCGCGGACGAGGACGAAGCTGAGGTTGACCGCGCTCATCACGAAGAACGTCAGCGTCGTGCGCAGGTTCTGCCAGATGAGCGGCAGCGTGATGGCGAAGAACTGCCGCCCGGCGGACGCGCCGTCGAGCGCGGAGGCCTCGTACAGCGACTCCGGGATGCTCGACATGCCGGACATGTAGAGGACCATGTAGTAGCCGAGCGACTGCCAGACCATCGCGATCGCGACGGACCAGAGCACGAGCTGCTGGTCGCCGAGCCAGATCTGCCGCAGGCCGTCCAGCGACAGCGCCTGCAGCGTGCCGTTGATCAGGCCGTTCTCCTGGTCGTAGAGGGCGGAGAAGACCGCCGCGATGACGACCACGGACAGCACGCTCGGCACGTACAGGATGAACCGGTACAACGACCGGCCCCGCAGCTTCTGGCGCGTCATGATCGCGGCCAGGAACAGGGCCATGCCCATCGTCACGACCGTCACGACGACGAGCAGCGCCACCGTGTTCTGGAACGCGCGCACGAACTGCTCGTCGTCGAGGAGCCGGGTGAAGTTCTCCAGCCCCACGAACCGCATGTCCGGGGAGAAGCCGCTCCAGGTGTAGAACGACATCCGGAACACGTTCACGGTCGGGACGATCATGAACACGACGAACAGCACGAGCGCGGGCAGGAGGCAGGCGAGCACGAACAGGCCGTTGCCGCGCCTGCCCCGCTCCGCGGGTCTCGCCACGGCTCAGCTCCCCGCCTGGCGCAGCTTCTCGCTGGCGTCGTTCAGCGCGGCCTGCCACTGGTCCTCGGTCTTGTCACCGCTGATGATGCTGTTCGCGGTGTCGAAGAGCGTGGCCTTGATGTCGACGCCCTCGACCGGCGCGGTGCTGGCGAACCCGCCGACCAGCGCGGTCACCGACGCGTCCTCGTAGACCTGGTAGAACGCGGCGTTCTCCTCGGTCAGGCTGCTCGCGATGCCCTGGATCGGCTGGACGGCGTTCGACTTGGCGAAGATCTTCGCGGCCTCGTCGGAGTACAGGTAGGCGACGAACTCCTTGGCGGCGTCCTTGTTCTTGGCGCCGCTCGGCACCCAGACGGACTCCACGGACGTCGTGATGTACCGCTTGCCGCCCGCCGTGACCGCCGGCAGCGGCGTCAGGCCCCACGCGAAGCCGTCGGCGCGCGGGGCGTCCTTCATCTCGCCGACGATCCACGTGCCGTTCGGCATGAACAGCGTCTTGTTGTCGAGGATCGACTGCTGGTTCTTGGTGAAGTCCTGCTCGTTGGCGTACCCGACCGTGGTCGGTGCGGCGTACTTCAGCAGCTTGGTGGTGAGGTCGAGCGCCTGCCGCGCCTGCGGCGTCTGCCACACGTTCTGCTTGTACGTCATGACGTCGGTGTAGAACTGCTCACCGCCGACGTCGGCCAGCAGCGCGAAGAAGTACGAGTCGAGGTACCCGGCCGTCGGGTACGTGAACAGCGAGATCCCGTCCTTCTTGGCCGTCTCGCCCAGCGCGAACAGCTCGTCCCAGGTGGCCGGGACCTTCCAGCCCTTCTTGTCGAACAGGCCCTTGTTGTAGAACAGCCCGGTCGGCGCGTAGTACATCGGCATCGTGTACGTCTTGCCGTCGCCGTACGGGTTGGTGTTGAGGTTGCCCACGATGCCGTCGATGAGCTTGTCGCCCACGGTCCTGTCCTCGCCGGGCACCTTCGCCTGCAGCACCGGCGTGAGGTCCTCCAGGGCCTTGTCCTTGATCAGCGTCTCGGTGAGCGCGGCCTTGCGGCCCTGGCCGAGCACCACGACGTCGGGGAAGCGGCCGGCCTTCATGTTCGGCGTGATCTCGTCCTCGATGCTCTTGGAGATCTGCAGCTGCACGTCCACGTCCGGGTGCTTGGCCTCGTACGCCTGGATGACCTGCGTGTACATGTCCCGGCCGTAGCCGCCTTCGAGGGCGGCGACGCTCAGCGTCGTCTTGCTGGAGCCGGCGTCCGAGCCGCCCCCGTCGGCCCCGCAGGCGGTGAGCAGTCCGAGCGCCGTGACGGCGCTCGCGAGGATGAGCGATCTCCTCATGGGTTCTGGGTCCTTCCGACGACTGCCCACCTGAATGCGGGCGTTGTTACGATGGCATCGATAACATGGGCGGCGCAAGTGGCAGTCACGAACGGCCGGTCCCATGGGGGTCTCAGGAGGCGCGCGGCGGCGCGGTGGAGTCACGCACCGACAGCGACGCGGTGACGAGGGACTCCCCGTCGCCGGCGGCGGCCTCGTCGAGCAGCAGCGCGACCGCCGCCGCTCCCGAGCGGTAGAAGTCCTGGCGGACGGTGGTCAGCGGCGGGCTGCAGTAGGCGGCCAGGGCGATGTCGTCGACGCTCACGATGGACACGTCGTCGGGCACCGACCTGCCGCGCTCGCGCAGCGCGCGGATGACCCCGAAGGCCATCTCGTCGCTGGCGGCGAAGACCGCGGTGACGTCGGGGATCATCGCGAGGACCTGCCCCTGCCGGTAGCCGGAGTCGGGCGACCAGTCGCCCTCCAGCGGCGGCGGCGCCTGGATCCCTGCCGCGGCCAGGCACTCCTGCCAGCCCCGGCGGCGCTGGCGGGCCTCGATCCACTCGTCGGGGCCCGCGACGTGCCACACCTGGCGGTGACCGAGGTCCAGCAGGTGCTGCGTGGCGATCCTGCCCGCCTCCTTCTGGTCGATACCCAGCACGCGGGCGCTGGCGGTGCGCGAGCCGTCGAGCGTGACGGTGGGGATGTCCCTGGTGATGTCCTCCATCTTCTGGGTCACGGAGATCAGCGGCACCGCGATGACGATGCCGTCCACGCCCTGGTCGGCGAGCTTGGACAGGGATCGCTCCATCAGGCCGGTGTCGAGCCTGGCGATGGTGGCGATGCTCACCGCGTACCCGGCCTCGCCGGCGGCCGCCTCGACGCCGGCGGTCACCGCCGAGCGCGAGTAGTAGCCGCCCGACTGCAGCAGGACGAGCCCGATGGTGTGGCTGCGGCCCGAGGAGAGCATCTTGGCGGCGGCGTTGAAGCGGTAGCCGAGCTGCTCCACCGCGGAGAGCACGCGCTTCTTCGTCTCGGGGTTGACGTTGGGCGAGTCGCGCAGCGCGCGCGAGACGGTCTGCGCCGAGACCCCGGCGGTCCTGGCCACGTCAGCCATGCTGGGCTGCCTCGCGGGCCGCTCGGTGGCTTTGGTCATGGCGCTCCTCTCGTTCTGGGCTGGATCATACCGCGGTTGTTACACATGGCATCGATAACATAGGCTCTGCCCCCGTGATCGAGCTCCCCGCGCCGTACGCGTCCCCGGCACAGCCCAGCGAGTCCCCCGCGCTCACGTGGACCGGCCGCCGGCTGTACCGGCACGGCGTGCCCCACCAGATCCTGTCAGGAGCGCTGCACTACTTCCGCGTCCACCCCGACCTGTGGCGGGACCGGATCCGCAGGCTCGCCGACCTCGGGCTCAACACGGTCGACACCTACATCGCCTGGAACTTCCACCAGCCCCGCGAGGACGAGGAGCCCCGCTTCGACGGCTGGCGTGACGTCGAGCGGTTCATCCGGACAGCGGGCGAGGAGGGGCTCGACGTCATCGTCAGGCCGGGGCCGTACATCTGCGCGGAGTGGTCGAACGGCGGCCTGCCGAGCTGGCTCACCGGCCGCGACGTCGCCGTCCGCAGCTCCGACCCCGCCTTCACCGGCCCGGCCGGCCGCTGGTTCGACGAGCTCGTCCCGCGCCTGGCCGCGCTCCAGGCCGCCTGCGGAGGGCCGATCGTCGCGGTGCAGGTGGAGAACGAGTTCGGCAGCTTCGGCGACGACCACGCCTACCTGCGCTGGAACCGCGACGCGCTGGCCGCGCGCGGCATCATCGAGTTGCTGTTCACCGCCGACGGCCCCACCGAGCTGATGCTGGACGGCGGCACCCTGCCCGGAACCCTGACGGCTGTCACCCTCGGCTCCAAGCCCGACGCCGCCCGGCGGCTGCTCGCCTCGCGCCGGCCGGACGAGCCGTTCGTGGTCGCCGAGTTCTGGAACGGCTGGTTCGACCACTGGGGCGAGCGGCACCACGTCCGCGGGGTGGACAGCGCGGTGCGCACCCTGGAGGGGATCGTCGCCGACGGCGGCAGCGTCAGCCTCTACATGGCGCACGGCGGCACCAACTTCGGCCTCTGGGCGGGCGCCAACGAGGCGGACGGCCGCCTGCAGCCCACCGTGACCAGCTACGACTCCGACGCGCCCGTCGCCGAGGACGGCACCCTGACCGCCAAGTTCCACGCCATGCGCAAGGTGTTCGGGGCGAGCGGGCCCCTGCGGGTGGCGGAACGCCCCCCGGTGCTGCCGCCCGCGCGCGTGCCGCTCGTCCCCCGCGCCGGCCTGCTCGCCGGCCTCCGCGCCGTGCCCGCGCCCACCTCGTCCGGGCCGCGCCCGGCCTCGTTCGAGCGGCTCGGGCTCGACGCGGGCATGGTGCTGCACACCGCGCACCCGCGCGTCCCCGCGGGCGAGCACCGGCTGATCCTCGCCGACGTCCGCGACCGGGCGCTCGTCTTCGCCGACGGCACGTTCCTCGGCGTCGCCGACGCCGACCGGCCTGAGCTGACGGTACGCGGGACCGGCGCGGTCGTCCGGCTGGAGGTCGTGGTCGAGAGCCTCGGCCGGGTCAACTACGGGCCGGGTGTCGGCGGGCACAAGGGGCTGCTCGGGCCCGTCCTGATCGACCGGCGCATGGTGCAGGGCTGGGACAGCACGCCGATCGCCCTGCAGGAGTGGACGGACGCCGATCTGACCCGCGCCACCGCTCCCGCCCCCGCCCCAGCCCTCAACCCCGACCCCGCCTCCGGCTCCGCGCCCGGTGGGTTCGCCGTCGCCACGCTGCACGTCGAGACGCCCGCGGACACCTTCCTCGCCCTGCCCGGCTCCGGCCGCGGTCTCGTCTGGGTCAACGGGTTCCTGCTCGGCCGCCACTGGGACATCGGCCCCCAGGTCACCCTGTACTGCCCGGCACCGCTGCTGCGCACCGGCGAGAACACCGTGACCGTCCTGGAGCTGGAACGATCCGGCGACATCCTGGAGCTGCGCGACCACCCCGAACTCGGACCGGCGGAGGAGTACGTCGAAGAGTTCGCCTGACCGTCCCGGGGCCTGGCGGCCTTGTCTGGTACGTACGTGCGCGCGGCCCGGGTTCACTCTCATACCCCTTGGCGGTGTGCCCCCGGCGAGCGGCACGAGCCGTCCCACAATGGGCCAATGAGCTACCCTTCCCAGCCCCACCCCGATGACCCGTGGGGCCAGCAGGCACCGCCCCCCAACGGCCGCCCCGGCCACGGCCCGGCCACTCCGCCTCCCGGATACGGCGCGTGGGGCGGCGCCGCCCACGGCCAGGGGGCCGGCCGCCCGGAACCCGGCCCCCAGCCCCGCCAGGGCGGCCCGCCCCCGGACTACGGCCGCCGTCCCGAGTACGGTCCGACCTCCGGCCAGAACCGGTGGCCCGGCCAGGACCGCCGCCCCGAATACGGCCCGCCGCCCGACCAGGACTGGTGGCCCGAGCAGGAGCGCTGGCCCGAACAGGCTCCGATGCCCGGCCCCGGCCTGGCCTCCGGCCCCTACGCGTCCCGTCCGGAGTTCCCGACCACCTACGCGGACCAGGGCGACCCCTACGGCCTCCCCCAGAACCCGTACGAGTTCGGCGGCTTACCCCCGAAGCGCCACAACACCCTGATCATCGGCCTGTCCGCCGCCCTCGGCGTCATCCTCCTCCTGGGCGGCACGGCCGGCGCGATCGCCTACTTCAACGCCTCCCGCACCGAGACCACGTCCGGCCTGTCCGGCACCGGAACCTCCGGCCCCACGACCGCGCCCCTGGAATCCCCGTCATCCGAGCCATCGGAAGACCCCGCAGGAGACGCGACGGGAGACCCGGCGGGCGACGCGGCGGAGGAGCCGGCGGAGGAGCCGACGGGATCGGCCGACCCACCCTCGGACACCACCCCCGGCTCGTCGCGGGCCGCGCCGGGCTCGCCGATCACGCACAGCGAGTTCGGCGACTGGAACTTCCGCTTCGAGGGGGTCAAGTTCTCGGCCAACAAGGTCGGCGGCTGGTCGTACGACACGTGCGACCCGGTGGACGGCGAGGGCGTGCTGTCCAGGAACAAGTGCGAGCGCGCCATCCAGGTCGCCTACTCGGCGTACCGGGGGCACCTCAGGGCGGTGCAGGTGACGATGGCGTTCCCGACGGACAAGGCGGCCAAGGCCGCCGCCACCCGGCTGGCCAAGCTCGACTCGAACGCCGTGAACATCCGCACCGACATGACCCTGGACACGTTCGCGTACGGGCAGATCCGCGCCAACGTCGCCAAGAACTACGTGATCGCCACCATCGTCACCGCCGACAAGACGGCCAAGCCCAGGGCGGACAAGTTCCACCTGTACCTCCAGGCGGACGCCATGAGCTACTTCCTGCTGCGGGACGTGACCGTCACGAGCTGACCAGCCCCTCGGCCGGCGCGGCGGTGGTGCGGCCGCCCGTGACGCGGCGCAGGCCGAGCCCGCCCGTCTCCCGGCCGCCGTGCAGGTCACCCCGCGCAGGATCCACGCCCGGCCGCTCCACGGGTCGTTCCACCACACGAGGGTCCGGCCGGCCATCGGCACCTCGCCGCGGCGGGCGGCGAGCCGCTGGATCCCCGGGGCGCGCGGGCCGCGGCGGCGACGGCCGGCGTTCCGGGTCCGCTGTCAGGGGGAGGCGGTGACCTGTCAAGATCCCCCGTCGGGCGGAGTCGGACGCGCGGGGGCCGGACCTACGATCGGGGGCTATGACGTGGACGCGGCTGAGGGACGTACGCCTCATACCCGTGGTGTTCGGACCCTTGGTCGCCGTGCTGGCCATGGCCGAGACCCGGCTCGACGACTTCTTCGGCGCCGCCGCCACGGCCACCTGGGCGTCGGGGGTCGCGATGGGCGCGGGCCTGATGCTCGCCGCCCGGTACCCGCTCGCCGCCACCCTGATCGCCGCGCTCTGCCTGCCCGCGGGCACGCTGCTCTTCGGCGCGCCCGGCATCTCCGGCGCGGCCGTGATCGGCATGATCGGGGCGGTCAGCTGGGCCGGCTGGCGCGAGCCGACCCGCCGCGCGGCCCTGGCGCTGGGCCTGGCCGCCGCGTCGTTCGCCGCCACGGCGCCGCCGGGGGCGTCGGCGTGGGAGCTGCTGTTCGTCCCCGCGGTCCTGCTGCCGTGCTGGTCCATGGGCCTGCTGGCGCGCCGCAGCGAGGAGCGGGCGGCACAGTACGCGGAGCTGGCCGCCGCGCTCGACGCCGAACGCGAGGCCGGCGCGCAGGCGGCGGTGGCGCAGGAACGTACGCGCATCGCCAGGGAGGTGCACGACGCGGTCGCGCACTCGGTCAGCGTGATGACCCTGCAACTGGGCGCGCTGCGCCGGCTGCTCGGTGACCGTCCGGCCGAGCGGGAGGTGGTGGCCGGGCTGGAGCGGCTGGGGCGGCAGACCGTGGAGGAGATGCGCGGCCTGGTCGGCCTCCTGCGCGAGCGCGTCGAGGGTGAGCAGGTGGCGCCGATGTCGTCGCTGGTCCGGCTGGACGAGCTGATCGCGGACGTACGCGCGGCCGGCCTGGCCGTGACGCTGGACGCCCCCGCCGACCTGCCCCCGCTGCCACCCGTGCTGGACGTCACCGCGTACCGGGTGTTGCAGGAGGCCCTGACGAACGTGCTGCGGCACGCCGGCGCCGCCCCGACGGCCGTCGCCATCGGCTACACCGAGCAGGCGCTCACGCTGGAGGTACGCAACGCGCCCGCGACCGGCGGCCCGCCACCCGTCCCGACCGGCGCGGCCACCACGAGCGGTGCGGCGGCCACGACCGGCACGGGCAGGCGGCCCGGCCAGGGGCTGGTCGGCATGCGGGAGCGGCTGGCGATGGTGCAGGGCAGCCTGCACACCGGCCCGGAGCCGGACGGCGGCTTCGCGGTACGCGCGCGCTTCCCGCTACCGCGCACGTGGTGACCGCGACCGCCTATCAGAGCCGACGACCACCCATCAGAGCCGACGACCACCCATCAGAGCCGGCGGCAGCCCGTCAGAGCCATCCGCTCCTGCGCAGCAGCCGGAAGACGACGACCACGGCGACGGCCATGACCACCAGGGCGAGCGGATACCCGATCACCCAGTGCAACTCGGGCATGTGGTCGAAGTTCATGCCGTAGATCCCGGCGATCATCGTGGGGACGGCGATGAGCGCCGCCCATGACGAGATCTTGCGCATGTCGGCGTTCTGCTGCATGGCCACCTTGTTCTGCTCCCGCCCCGTCAGCGCCAGATGCGCGGTCAGGGCGCTGGTGAGCAGCTCGTTGTGCTCGTCCACCTGGGCGTCCACGCGCAGCAGGTGGTCGAGCACGTCGCGGAACTGCTCCCGGGTGGCCGAGCACAGCTCCACCCGGCCCTTCACGATCTCCTCCAGCACCGGGATCAGCGGGTCCTGGGCGGTGCGGAACTCCAGGACCTCGCGCTTGAGCGAGTAGATGTCCTCGGTGGCGTCGGCGTACTGGCCGCTGAACACCCGGCGCTCCAGCGCGATGAGGTCGCTCTCGATCTCGTGCGTGATGCGGCCGTAGTCGTCGACGACCTGGTCGCAGATCACGTACAGGACCCCCGAGGGACCCGCGGCGAGCAGGCCGGGATCGGCCTCCAGACGGCGGCGTACGGCCTTCAGCGGCGCGGCCTGGCCGTGCCGGACGCTGATGACGAAGTCCTTGCTCAGGAACAGGTTGATCTCGCCGACCTCGATGTCGGAGCTCTCCCTGTCGTACAGCAGCGGCTTGAGCACCACGAACAGGGTGTCGTCGTAGCGTTCGAGCTTGGCCCGCTGGTGGGCGTGGATGGCGTCCTCGACCGCCAGCGGGTGCAGCTTCACCTCGTGGGTGATCAGGTCGAACTCCTCCTGCGAGGGATCGTGCAGGCCGATCCACAGGAAGCTGTCGCCCCTGGCCCGCGCCGCGTTGAACGCCTCGCTGATGTCGCCCGTGATGGTCTCACGCACGCCGCCGCAGTAGATCGCCTGGTCCACTATCACACACAGTATTGTCGCGTACTCGGACAAGCCGCCCGTCTTGGCGGCTCGTGAACGCCCGCCGTGAAGGCGGGGCGACCGTCCAGGTTCAGAGCCGGAGCCGGGGCCAGGACTCCGTGTCGCGCAGGAGCCGGCGGTCGTGGGTGGCCAGCACCACCGCGGCGTCCATCGTGGTCAGCGCCTCGGTCAGCTCCTCCATCAGCACCATGGACAGGTGGTTGGTCGGCTCGTCGAGCAGCACCACCTGCGGCCGGGAGGCCAGCAGGAGCGCCAGGTCGAGCCGGCGGCGCTGCCCGACCGACAGCTCGGTGACCGGCCGGTGCAGGGCCTCCGACGGGAGCAGGCCGAGCCGGCCGAGCCCGACCGCGGCCGACTCGTCGAGCTCGCCCGAGGCGACGAGCCTGCCCACGGCGGACTCGTACACCTCGAAGGCCCGCCGCCGCGACGGCGGCGGCGACTCCTGGGCGAGCAGGCCGGTACGGGTGCCCCGCCTGCCCTGGACGGTCCCCGTGTCGGGGGCGAGCCGGCCGGCGAGCACGTGCAGGAGGCTCGACTTGCCCGAGCCGTTCGGTCCGGTCACCACCAGGCGGTCGCCCGCGCGGAGCAGCACCGACTGCGGCGCGTCGAACCGGCCGCGGACGCTCACGCCGTCGGCGCGCAGCAGCGTGACCCCGGCGGGCGCGTCCAGGTGCGGCGGCTGGAACCGCAGCGGCGGCTCGGGCACGTCCACGAGGTGCGCCTCCAGCTCCTCCTGCCGCCGGTGCACCGCCCGCACCAGCGCCGGCGCGCGGGTGGCGCGGGTGTGCTTGCCGGTGCCCTTCTCCGGCCGCCAGCCGGTGGACAGCCGGTTCTGGGCCGCGGAGAGGTCCTGGGCGAGGCGCCGGTGTTCGAGCTGCTGGTCCCGGTACGCGCTCTCCCAGCGCTCCCGCTCGGCTTGCCGGCCCTCCCGGTAGCCCGCGTACCCGCCGCCGTACGTGCGGGGACGGCCGTCGCCGGTCGGGTCGAGGTCCAGCACCGCGGTCACCACGTCCGACAGCAGCGCGCGGTCGTGGCTGACCAGCACCACGCCGCCGGGATGCGCCCGGAGCGCGGCGGTCAGGTGGTCGAGGCCGCCGGCGTCGAGATGGTTGGTGGGCTCGTCGAGCAGCAGCAGGTCGTGCCCGGCGCCCAGCAGGCAGGCCAGCCGGATCCGGTACCGCTGCCCGACCGACAGCTCCGCCAGCGGCACGGAACGGTCGGCGACCGCGTCGAGCGCGGCCAGGGAGATCTCGACGCGGCGGTCGGCGTCCCAGGCGCCGATGGAGTCGGCCGCCGCCAGCGCCTCGGTGTACGCCTCCTCGGCGCCCGGACGTTCCTCGACTAGGTCGAGAGCGGCCGACTCGAACGCGCGCAGCACCGCGCGCACCTGGGCCAGCTCGACGTCGATGAGGTCGCCGACCGTGCCGTCGGCGGCGACGGGCATCTCCTGGTCGGCGACGCCCAGCGTGCCGGCCCGGTGCACGGTGCCGGAGTCGGGGGCCAGCGTGCCGGCGAGCACCTGCAGCAGGGTGGTCTTCCCGCGGCCGTTCTCGCCGACCACGCCGAGGCGGTCGCCGGGGGAGACGATGAGGTCCACGCCGGTCAGGACCGGCCGGCCACCGCGCGACAGGTGCAGGCCGGTGGCGTTGAGATGGGCTCGCGAACGAGCGGATGGCATGACGATGGCAGACATGTGCTTCCTGTCGAAGACAGGCTCGCGCGCACCCCTGGCGTCGGGGCGGGGAACCTGGAGGTGAGAGAGGACTGCGAACGCGCTTGGCAGCGCCCGATGGCGGGCGGGCGAGGCGGTCGTCTCTCACAGGAAGTACAGATGCACGGGCACAGTTTATCCGAGACCCGGCCTGGGACATCATGGGCGGGGAGGGCCGGACGAGAAGGAGGGTTCGCGGTGGCCGACGGAGTGGTGTTCGAGAGCGTGGCGCCAGTGGTGCCGGTGCTGGACCTGGACGCGGCGATGGAGCGGTATCGGCGGCTCGGCTTCGGCGTCCGCGCCTACGAGGGCGGCGCGCGTTACGCCTTCGTCGAGCGCGGCGGAGTGTCGCTGCACCTGACCGAGTGGGCCGAGCACGATCCCGGCCGCACCGGCGCGGCCGTCTACCTGTACGTCTCCGCCGCGGACGCGGTGCACGCCGAGTGGGCGGCCGCCGGCGTCCCGGGGCGGCTCGGCCGGCCCCAGGACACCGAGTACGGGCTGCGCGAGTTCGCCTACGTCGATCCCGACGGGACCCTGCACCGCGTCGGGTCGCCGCTCGGCTGACCGCTCGTCTGTCAGAGGTCGGCCAGCAGGGTCGCCGGGCGTTCCACGCAGTCGGCGACGTAACGGAGGAAACCTCCGGCGACGCCGCCGTCGCAGACGCGGTGGTCGAACGTGAACGAGAGCTGCGTGACCTTGCGGACGACGAGGGCGCCGTCCACCGCCCATGGCCTGTCGATGATGCGGCCGATGCCCAGGAGGGCGGCCTCGGGGTGGTTGATGATCGGGGTGGAGCCGTCCACGCCGAACACGCCGTAGTTGTTGAGCGTAAAGGTGCCTCCGGTCAGGACCTGCGGGGGGAGGGTGCCCTCGCGGGCCAGCGCGGTCAGGCGGGCCAGCTCGGCGGCCAGCTCCGTCAGCGTCATGCGGTGGGCGTCGCGGACGACCGGGACGACCAGGCCGCGCTCCGTCTGGGCGGCGAAGCCCAGGTGGATCCGCGGGTAGCGGACGATCTCGGCCCGTTCCAGGTCCACCGTGGAGTTCAGCTCCGGGTGGCGGCGCAGGCCGGCGACGCAGATGCGGGCCAGCAGCGCCAGCAGGCCGATGCGCCGGTCGGGGACTGCGGCGCGCAACGCGTCCCTGGTCTCCAGCAGGCCGGTGGCGTCCACGTCCACCCAGGTCGTGGCGTCGGGGATCTCGCTCCTGCTCCTGGACAGCTTCTCGGCCACCGCCCGGCGCAGGCCGCGCAGCGGGATGCGCTCCGGCTCCTCGGAAGCGGGGGTGGCGGGCTGCGGCGTGCGGTCGGTGGTGGTCGCCGGTCGTACGGCCTGCTGTGGCGCGGTGGTGACGGCGTCTGCGGCGCTGCCGGCGGCGCTGGTGGCGGCGCTGGTGGCGACGGCGGCAGGCCCGGGGCGCGATGCCGCGGCCGGCTCGCGGGACTCCGCGATGGCGCGCTCGACGTCGCGGCGCAGGATGACCCGGTTGGGGCCGCTGGGCGTGAGACCGGCCAGGTCGATGCCGTGCTCCTGCGCCAGCCGGCGGACCAGCGGCGAGATCACCCGCGGCGCCTCCCCGGGCCCTGCCGCAGCCGGTGGGGCCGCGCCGGGGCGGGCTCGGCGCCGGCGTCGCCGCCCAGGAAGGTGGCCGGTGCCATAGCCGATCAGCACGTTGCCCGACCCGGCCCGCTCCTCCTCCCGGTAACGCTCCGCCGCCACGTCAGGGCCGGCTTCCGCAACCCTCTCGCCACCCGTGCCGGGAACGCCGCCGCCCACCGAGATGAGCGGATCGCCCACCGAGAGGGTCGTCCCCGCCTCGGCGTGCAGCTCCAGCACGGTCCCCGCGTACGGAACCGGCACCTCCACGGCGGCCTTGGCCGTCTCCACCTCCACCACGATCTGGTCGATCTCCACGCTGTCCCCGACGGCGACCTTCCAGACCAGCACCTCCGCCTCGGTCAGCCCCTCGCCCAGGTCGGGCAGCCGGAAGAGCTGGGCCTCCAGGGTGTTCACGCCGCCCCCCTGGTCAGATGCCGCACGTCGGGCCGGTCGTCGAACTGGAGCCGGTCGACGGCGTCCAGCACCCGGTCCACCCCGGGCAGGTGCGCGTGCTCCAGCTTCGGCGGCGGGTACGGGATGTCGAACCCGGCCACCCGCAGCACGGGCGCGGCCAGCGAGTGGAAGCACCGCTCCTGCACCCGCGCCGCGATCTCGGCCCCCACCCCCGCGAACCCCTGCGCCTCCTGCACGACCACGCACCGTCCGGTACGCCGCACCGACGCGACGACGGTCTCGTCGTCGAACGGCACGATCGTCCGCAGGTCCACGACCTCCAGGTCCAGCCCGTCCTCGGCGGCGGCGGAGGCGGCCTCCAGCGCGACGGGCACGGACGGCCCGTAGGCGACCAGGGTGGCGTCCCGGCCGGGCCGCCGGATCGCGGCCCGCCCGAACGGCGCCGCCGCGCGCCGCTCCAGCGCCGCCTCCGCCTTGGCCCAGTACAGCTTCTTCGGCTCCAGGAACACCACGGGGTCGGGGTCGGCGATGGCGTCCCGCAGCAGCCAGTAGGCGTCCTCGACGGTCGCCGGGGTGACGACCTTCAGGCCGGGCGTGTGGGCGTAGTACGCCTCGCTGGAGTCGCAGTGGTGCTCGACCCCGCCGATGCCGCCCGCGTACGGGACCCGGATCACCATCGGCAGCGACAGCTTCCCCCGGGTGCGGTTGCGCAGCTTGGCGACGTGCGAGGCGATCTGCTCGAACGCCGGGTAGGCGAACGCGTCGAACTGCATCTCCACCACCGGCCGGTAGCCGCCCATCGCCATGCCGACCGCGAGGCCCACGATGCCCGACTCGGCCAGCGGCGTGTCGAAGCAGCGCTCCTCGCCGAAGTCCCTGGTGAGCCCGTCGGTGATGCGGAAGACGCCGCCGAGCGGCCCGACGTCCTCGCCGAAGACCAGCACGCGCTCGTCGTCGCGCAGCGCGTCGCGCAGGGCCGTGTTCAGGGCCTGCGCCATCGAGACGGTGGACATGTCAGCTCTCCTGTGCGTTCAGCTCGGCCCGCAGCTGCTCGCGCTGTTCGAGGAGCTGGGGGGTGGGCTCGGCGTAGACGTGGTCGAAGATCTCGAGCAGGTCGGGCTCGGTGTCGGCGTTCATCCGCGCCCGCAGGTCGGCGGCGAGCGACTCGCCCCGCGTACGGGCGGACTCGGCGTCCTCGTCGGTGAGCAGGCCGCGCCCGCGCAGGTACGTCTCCAGCCGCGGCAGCGGGTCGGCCGCGCTCCAGCGCCGCACCTCGTCGTCGTCGCGGTAGCGGGTGGCGTCGTCGGCGTTGGTGTGCGCGTCCATCCGGTACGTGTGCGCCTCGACGAGGAACGGCCCCTGCCCGGAGCGGGCGTGCTCGACGGCCGCGCTCAGCACGGACAGCACGGCCACCAGGTCGTTGCCGTCCACCTGCTCGGCGGGCACGCCGTACCCGACGCCCTTGTACGCCAGCGCCGGCGCCGCGCTCTGCCTGGCCAGCGGCACGGAGATGGCGTACTTGTTGTTCTGCACGAAGAAGACGACCGGCGCCTTGAACACGGCGGCGAAGTTGAGCGCCTCGTGGAAGTCGCCCTCGCTCGTCCCGCCGTCCCCGATGAACGCCATCACCACGCCGTCCTCGCCCTTGCGGCGCAGCGCCTCGGCCATGCCGGTGGCGTGCAGCACCTGCGTGGCCAGCGGCGTGCACTGGGGCGCCACCCGGGTCGCGGCCGGGTCGTAGCCGCAGTGCCAGTCGCCGCGCAGCAGCGTCAGCACCTCGACCGGGTCGAGGCCGCGCGCCACCAGCGCCACCGAGTCGCGGTAGGTGGGGAACAGCCAGTCGTGCTCGCGCAGCGCGAGCACCCCCGCGACCTGGCAGGCCTCCTGGCCGCGGCTGGACGGGTAGACGGCGAGCCGGCCCTGCTTGGTCAGCGCCGTCGCCTGGGTGTCGAAGCGCCGTCCCACGACCATCCACCGGTACGCCGCGCGCAGCAGGTCGTCCGGCGGCACGGCGTACCCCGCGGGGGCCTTGACGGCGGAGCCGCTCTCATCGACGAACCGGATGGGCGCCTGCGAGGGCAGCAGCTCCCGCACGGCTTTCGCCGACGTCTTCGTGGACATGAAGCCACTCACTTTCTGCTGGTCGGAGCGCTCGCCCAGGGAGGGGTGCCAGACGAAGCCGGCCGGCGACGGACGGACCTGCACCATCGGCGATCCCCTCTGCGGACATTTGTCACAGACAGCGTCCGTCTAGCTGGCCATCCGTTCAAGAGACCATGGATAATGTGCGACAAATGGTTCGCAACCGGCTCTTGGAGGGCCAATTGTCGTCTGAAGGGGCCCCTGGGAACGGCTGGCCGGGACGTTCGGCCACCGGGCTGGACGCGGTGGACCGGGCGATCATCGCCGAGCTCCTGCGCGACGGCCGGATGTCGGTGCGCACGCTCGCCGACCGGGTGCACATCTCGCGCGCGAACGCCTACGCCCGCCTGACCCGGCTGGTGGACGACGGCGTGATCACGGGCTTCACCGTCGAGCTCGCGCCGCACCGGGCCGGCCTGGGCACCAGCGCGTACGTGTCGGTGACCATCGAGCAGAACTCCTGGCGCGCGGTGCTGGCCCAGCTCAAGGAGATCCCGTTCGTCGAGCACTTCGCCATGGTCGGCGGCGACTACGACATCCTCGTCCTGGTCAGGACACCGGACAACGAGACGCTGCGGCACGTGGTGCTGGAGCGCATCCAGGACGTGCCGGGCGTGCTGTCCACGCGTACGTGGCTGGTGTTCGACGAGGCGCGGGGCAGCGGCGCGCAGTGGGGGGCGCCGGACTAGGACTTGAGCGTCCTGTACTCCTCGAAGATCGCCTCGATGTGCCGGACCATGAACGTGTAGTACTCGTGCATCTCGTGCAGCCGGCCGCGCTGCGGCTCGGGGAGCTCGTCGCCGCGCGCCCGCGCGTGCTCGGCGAGGGTCAGCAGCTCCCTGGTCTGCTCCAGCACGTGCTGCAGGCAGCCGATCCAGGCGTCGTCGCGCCACTGGTAGACGTACTGGCGCGAGCCCGGCTCCTTGAAGCGCCGCACGGTGCCGCTGTCGACCAGCAGGCGGGTGATCTCGGAGACCGAGCCCTTGCTCGCGTCGAGCGCGCTCTGCAGCTCCGCCGTCGCCATCGGCTCGGGGCTGAGCATCAGCACCCCGGCGGCGCGCCCCGCCATGGGCGGCCAGCCCATCGCGCGGCCGATGCGCAGGCCGAAATCGTCGATCAAGGGGCTCAGGTCGCCGGCCAGGCTGGACACCACCCGTCTCCCAACGGTCAGAAAAAAATGAACTTTCACTCTTGACTGAACTTTTTGCTCACGGCAGTCTACCGGCTAGCCGCGGTCCGGACTTTTCCGGCCGCCCTGAGCAGGAGGTTCGCCGTGACAGACACGGGCTGGGACATCATCGTCGTGGGCGCGGGCTCCGCCGGCGCGGCGCTCGCCGCCCGCGCCGCCGGGCGAGGCAGGCGCGTCCTGCTCCTGGAGGCGGGCCCCGACTACCGGTCGGCGCAGATGCACGAGGCGTGGCGGTCGCCGAACCCGGTCCGGGCCCTGCTCGACCCCACCGCCGTCGAGGGCCTGGTGTGGGCCGGGGTCGACTCCTCGCGCACCGACAGCCAGCCGCGGGCCCCGTACTGGCGCGGCAGGGGAGTGGGCGGCAGCTCCTCGATCAACGGGCAGATCGCGATCCGGCCGCCGGTCGAGGACTTCGAGGACTGGGCCGCGGCGGGCTGCGCCGGCTGGTCCTGGCAGGACGTGCTGCCGTACTTCGCCAGGCTGGAGGACGACGAGGAGTTCGGCGACGAGCCGTACCACGGGCGCGGCGGCCCCACCCCGATCTTCCGCATGCCGCGCGAGCGGTGGGGCTCGGTGGACACCGCCCTGTGCGATGCCGCGCTGGCCGCCGGTCACCCCTGGGCGCCCGACGTCAACGCGCCGGGCGCGATCGGCGTCTCGCCGTACCCGATCAACTCCCGCGCCGGGCGCAGGGTGTCGGTCAACGACGGCTACCTGGAGCCCGCCCGGTCCCTGCCCAATCTCACCGTACGCGGCGGCGCCCTGGTCGACCGGGTGCTGTTCGCCGGGAACCGGGCCGTCGGCGTACGGGTCGTGCAGGACGGCACGGTCACGACCGAGCACGCGGACGAGATCGTCATCAGCGCCGGCGTCATCCACTCCCCGGCCATCCTGCTGCGCTCCGGCGTGGGCCCGGCGGCCGATCTCGAACGGCTCGGCATCGAGGTCCGGCAGGACCTTCCCGTCGGCCGCGGCATGCAGGACCACCCCATGATCGTCATCAGCCTGCTCCTGGCCGAGCAGGCCGCCATCCGCACCGCGGACGACCGCCACACCAACGTCTGCGTCCGCTACACCAGCGGTCCCGGCGGCCTGCCGCTCGACATGATGTTCGTCTCGCTGAACCAGAACGTCCTGTCCATGGAGGCCGCCGACAAGCGGCTGCCCGCCGGCGGCGTCGGCGTGTGGCTCAACCAGAACCACTCGCGCGGCGTGCTGACCCTGACCTCCGCCGACCCCGAGGCGCAGCCCGAGGTGCGCGAGCGCATGCTGTCGGACCCGCGCGACCTGGAGCGCATGCGCCAGGGCGTGCGCGCCCTGGCCGAGCTCGCCCGCAAGCCCGAGGTCGCCCCCATCCTGGCCGCCTCCGCCGAGGCCGCGAACGCCCGGCTGTTCGAGGTGCTGGACGACGACGCCGCGCTCGGCGAGCACCTCCTGGCCACCGCCATGGACGCCCAGCACGGCACCAGCACCTGCCGCATGGGCGACCCCCGCGACGCCACCACCGTGGTCGACCCGTCGTGCCGCGTCCTGGGGCTCGACGGGCTGCGCGTCGTGGACGCCTCGATCTTCCCGTCCGTGCCGCGGGCCAACACCAACCTGACAGCGATCATGGCCGGCGAGCTCATGGCCGACCGCCTCTAGGAGCACCCCGTTGAATACCCTGCAGAACCTGATCGGCGGCGTCTGGCAGGACGCCCGCGGCGCCGGCTTCCACGACGTGGTGAACCCGGCGACCGAGGAGGCCGTCGCGCGCTGCCCCAGCGGCTCGCCCGAGGACGTACGCCTGGCCGTGGACGCCGCCGCCGCGGCGCAGCCGGCCTGGGCCGCGCTCCCCGTCGCCGACCGCGTCGCCCGCCTGACCCGCTGGGCCGACACGGTCGCCGCGCACGCCGGGGAGCTGGCCGAGGCCGAGTGCCGCGAGATGGGCAAACCGGTCGCCCTCGGCACCGCGTTCATCGGCGGCGCCGCGCAGGCGTTCAAGGTCGCCGTGGCCGAGGCCCTGGACTATCCGTTCGAGGAGACGATCGCCGGCCCGGACGGCGGCAGCACCACGATCGTGCGCAACCCGCTCGGCGTCACCGCCGTCATCGTGCCGTGGAACTTCCCCGTGCCCATGACCCTCGGCGCGCTCGGCCCCCTGCTCGCCGCCGGGAACACCGTCGTGCTCAAGCCGTCCGAGCGCTCGCCGCTGTCGGCGGCGCGGCTGCTGGAGCTGATGGACCTGCCGCCCGGGGTGGTCAACCTCGTCCTGGGCGACTCGCGGGCCGGCGCGCCGCTGGCCGCCGACGAGCGGATCGGCCTCGTGCACTTCACCGGCTCCGTCGAGGCGGGACGCAAGGTCGGCGCGCAGAGCGGCGGGCTGCTGCACCGGTCGATCCTCGAACTCGGCGGCAAGGACCCCGTCATCGTGGACGCCGGCGTGGACCCGGCCGCGACGGCCGCCGCGGTGGCGTTCGGCGCGTTCGCCAACACCGGGCAGATCTGCACCTCCATGGAGCGCATCTACGTGCACCAGGACGTCGCCGAGCCGTTCGTCGCCGCGCTCGTCGAGGCCGCCGGCGCCTACCCGGCCGGTGACGTGCTCGGGCCGCTGGTGGACCGGCGGCAGCGGGACGTCGTCGTCCGGCACGTCACCGACGCCGTCGAGCGCGGCGCGACCGTCCGCGCCGGCGGGGTGGTGCCCGAGGGCCCGGGCTTCTACTACCCCGCCACCGTGCTCACCGGCGTGGACGAGTCCATGCTGGTCATGACGGAGGAGACGTTCGGGCCGGTCGCTCCCGTCGCCGTCGTCTCCTCCTTCGAGGAGGGCCTGGAGCGGGCCGGCGCCTCACGGTACGGCCTGGCCGCCACCGTCTACACCACCGACCCCGCGCACGCCGCCGCGGCACGCCGCATCCCCGCCGGCGTCGTCTGGGTGAACCAGTGGCAGGGCGGCGGCCCCGAGCGGCTCTACGAGCCGGCGGGCGACAGCGGCATGGGCGCCACCGGAGCCCGCGCCGCCTACGACGCCGCCACCCGCCCCACCTCCATCCACCTCGCCCCGCTCGCCTGACACCCGCCCTCGCGGGACCGTCCATCCGGCAGCCACCGTCGTGCCCGCCACACGATGGAGCGTGCTCAGAGCGGCGCCGTCCACCACTCCGAGGCGATGGACAGCCCGGCCAGGCGGAGCGCCTCCCGCTTCGCCTGGTCGGCGTGCCCGCACACCACCACGACCTGCGCCGCGCCCCGCGCCCGCGCCTCGTCCGTGACCGCCCGGAGCAGGTCCACGCCGATCGAGGCCCAGTCGCGGTCGTCCACGACCGCGTAGTCGTCGATCGTGCACGTGGGCCCGCCGGGGTCGTAGACCGGAGGAGAGGGGACCAGGGACGCGATCGCGAAGCCGGCGAACCGGCCGTCCCGCTCGCACACCCGGACGATCACCTCCGGATCGCCGACCAGCCCGGCCAGGAACGCGGCGTGCCGGTCCGCGGCGCCGGGGGCGCGGCGCCAGAACACCGGCTGGTATCGCTCGTACTCCTCGCGGCGGCGCGCCATCAGCCCGGCCATCGCCGCCACGTCACCGGGCGAAGCCTCGCGGATCACCTGCATGATCCGCACCCTAACCGCACGCCGCCCAGGCCGTTCAGAACGGGATCGGCAGGCGCACCCTCCCCGCCAGATCGAGCAGGAGCCCGGCGTCATCGACCGGAGGCTGGATCCGCTTCATGATCCACTGCTTGACCTCCTTGCCCCGCTCGCCGCTGAGCGCGACCTCCCGCTCCCAGCCCTTCGTGTAGAGCCCACCGGCGGCCCCCAGGTCCAGGCAGGTCACGTACGGCGCGGGTGCGAAATCGAGCGGCGGCAGCCCGAGCAGGTCGGCGGCGGCGTTGTGCCCGGCCGTCTTGCCCATCGGGGTCGCGTGCTGGCAGGACTGCATGACATCGTGGCCGTCGTCGAAGCGGGCCGCCGCCACGTCCCCGGCCGCGAACACGGCCCCCGACGGCTCCGCCACCCGCATCCACCGGTCGACGGCCAGCCGGCCGAGCCGGTCGCGGCGCGCGGGGATCTGCTCGGTGAGCGGGTCCGCGCGCACGCCGGCCGTCCACACGACCGCGTCGGCGGCGATCCGCGTCCCGCCGGACAGCACCGCCCCGCCGGGCTCGACCGCACACAGGCCGGTGCCCAGGCGCAGCTCGACGCCCAGCCGGCCGAGGGCGTCCTCGATGTACGGCCGCGGTGCGGGCCCGAGGTCGGGCCCCACGACGTCCGCCTGGTCCACGAGCACCACCCGCCCGCGCCCGGCCAGCTCCGTAGCCACCTCCAGGCCGGTGAACCCGGCCCCGACCACCACGGCCGTGAACCCGTCCCTGCCCCGCAGGTGATCGGCCAGCCGCCGTGCGCCCGCCAGGGTGTCCACGTCGAACAGCAGGCCGGCGCCCGGCAGGCCGGGCCGCACCAGCCGGCTGCCCGTGGCCAGCACCAGCCGGTCGTAGCCGATCGCCTCCCCGCCGGCGTGCACCCGGCGGGCTGCCACGTCGATGCGCTCCGCCCAGGCGCGGCGGTGGCGGACCTCGATGGGATCGAGCAGCCCCGACAGCGGGACGGTCGCGCGGTCCGGGTCGGCCTCGTACATCCGCGGGCGCAGCACCATGGCGTCGTCCGGCGCGATCAGCGTGATGTCCAGGCCGGCGGCGTCACGCAAGCGCGCGGCCGCGGCCGCCGCCCACACCCCGGCGAAGCCCCCACCGATGATCACGATGTGCGGCATGTGTGTCTCCTCAGTCTGTGACGTGCTCCCGTACGCCAGGCAGACAACACAGCCCGGTCAAAGGTGACCGAGACGCCGGAGCTTCTCCGGATTGACCACCCGCCAGATGGTGACGATCCGGCCGTCGCGGATCCCGAACGTGTCCACCCACGCCGGCACGCCGTCCCGGTAGGTGATCAGCGCGGGCTGCCCGCCCACCTCGATCGGCTCGATCCGCTCGGCCGGGTGCCGCCCCTCGATCCACGCCAGCATCGGCGCCAGCCGGTCGCGGCCGCGTACCGGCACGCGGGCGGCCTTGGCCCTGCCGCCGCCGTCGGCGACGTACACCACGTCCGGATCCAGCACCGCCACCAGCCGGGCCAGGTCGCCCGCCTGCGACGCGGCGCGGAAGGCGGCCACCACCCGCTCGCGCTCGCCGCGCGCGGCCTCCGGCTCGCTGTCGCGGGCCGCCGCGACCCGGCCGCGCGCCCGGGAGGCCAGCTTGCGCGAGGCCGGCACGGACCTGCCGAGCACGCCGGCGATCTGCTCGAACGGCAGCCCGAACACGTCGTGCAGCACGAACGCCACCCGCTCGGGCGGCGCCAGCTCCCGCATCACCACCATCATCGCCGTGCCCACCGACTCGTCCACCAGCACGGGCCCGGCCGCGTCGGGGCCGGTCAGCAGCGGCTCGGGCAGCCACGGCCCGACGTAGTCCTCGCGCCGCACCCTGGCCGACCTCAGCACGTTGTACGCCGTGCGCGCCGCCACCGTGATCAGCCACGCCCGCAGGTTCGCCACCTGCGCCAGGTCCTCGGCGGCCGCCGCCCGCAGCCAGACGTCCTGCACCACGTCCTCGGCCTCGGCCACGCTGCCCAGCAGCCGGTACGCCGCACCGAACACGGCCGGGCGATGCAGCTCCCACTCCTGCTCCAGGCGAGGACTCAGCTCCATCCCGGGCATTCTAGGCACCCCCCGCCCACGCGCCGGATCCCGCCCTCGACAGCGTCCACTTGGCGGTGCTCACTTGGCGGTGCTCACTTGGCGGTGCGGGTCAGCACGTCGCGGATGAGGGCGGCCACCTCCTCGGGCGTGAAGTCCATCGCGTTCTCGCCGACCGTGACCTCGAAGCTGCAGCGGGACGGGTCGGGACCGCTGCGCACCCGGCCCCAGAGCTGCACGCCCTGCTCCTCCAGCAGCGCCCGGCCGGCCTGCTCCACGGCCCGCCTGGGAGCGGGCAGGTGCACGTGGAACAGCGGCGTCTGCGGCGGATCCGGCCGGGTGCGGGCAGCGCCGTCGGCGTTGATGGCGGCCGCGATGGCGATCGCGTGCTCGCGGTAGACGGGCATGCGCTCCCCGACGGTGCCGAGGCCGGCGAGGGCGGCCAGGGCGAGCGGCCACGCGTCCGCGATGCCGCCGCCGAGCCGCTGCCGCCACACCCCGGCCGCGGCCACCGTACCCGCGTCGCCGGCGAGCACGGCCCCCCGCACGCCCTGAAGGCTCTTGTAGAGCGAGACGTACACGGAGTCGAACAGGCCCGCGATCTCGTCCAGAGGCCGCCGGTAGTACGTCTGGGCCTCCCACAGCCGCGCCCCGTCGAGATGCGCGGCAGCCCCGGTCGCCCGCATGAGCCCGACCTGCTCGCCCAGCTCGTCCCACTCGGGGAGCAGGCCGCCGAGGTCGCGCTGCGGCAGCTCCCACACCACCGCCGCCAGCGGCTCGCCGATCGCGCACAGGTCCTGCGCCGTCATCAGCTCGTACGGGTCACCGGTACGGCGGAAGCGCAACCCGTGGACGGCGTTGTACCCCTGCTCCTCCCACACGTCCAGATGCGTGAACGGGTGCCCGGCGAACGTCCGGCGCCCGCCGCGGTCGGCGTACACGCGCAGCACGGCCTGCTGCGCCATCGTCCCGCTCGGGAAGAACAGCGCGCGCTCCTTGCCGAGCAGCCCGGCCAGGCGCCGCTCCAGCACGGCGACGGGACCGTCCGGGCCGTCCGGCGGGGTGTCGTCGTCCACCAGCTCCAGCATCCGCTCCAGCACCGCCCGCGGCCTGCGCCGGATCGGCGCGTGCAGGAACAGGGCCCGCCGCACGGGCGGGTCGCCATCGGCCATGTCAGGCTCCCAACTGCGAGGTGTCGTGCGCCATGTCAGGGTTTGCCCTGCCGAATGTATCCCTTGCCGTCCGTACGGATGCGGGCCACCCGAAGCCCGGGACCGCCTCTGGTCATCAGGGGCTGTCCTGACCCCGTCCTGACTTGTCACACTCGGGCGGTAGCCGGCCACTGCCAGCGCCGGCCACCCTCCGAGGAGACGCCTGTGACTGTGATCGACGACCTGGCCGCCCCGCCGCCCGGCGGCCCGCGTACGGCCGTACGGGAGAGGGTGCCGCTGCTGCTCGGCGCGCTCGTGACGGGCGCGCCGATCGCCCTGGGCTGCGAGGCGGTGCTGCCGGCGGAAGAGGTCCTGATGATGGGCGGCGGCCTGCCCGTACGGCTGCGCTCCGTGCGCCGCCGGCTGGCCAGGCTGCTCTACGACCAGCGGTACGGCGTGCGCACCGCCGACTTCGCCGACCTCGCGGAGTTCGGCCTCGACCACCCGGAACGCGTCTACTACTCGCCCGCCCACTGGGGCACCCTGCGCAGGGCGCTGCCCGTCGGGGACGTGGGAGGCCAGGACGTGTTCCTCGACCTGGGCGCGGGCAAGGGCAGGATGGTGCTGGAGGCGGCGGGCAGGTACCCGTTCAAGCAGGTGATCGGCGTCGAGCTGTCTCCCGAGCTGACCGAGGTGGCCAGGGCCAACCTGGCCGCCACGAGGCTGCGGATGCGCGCGCGTGAGGTGGAGTTCGTGCAGTCGGACGCGCTCGACTACGACATCCCCGACGACGTCAGCGTGGTGTTCCTCAACAACCCGTTCAGGGGCAGGACGTTCGCCGCCGCCATGGACCGCCTGCTCGGCTCGGCCGACAGGAACCCGCGCCCGATCACCTTGATCTACTTCAACCCCGTCGAGGAGGAGCACCTGCTGCGGACCGGCCGCTTCCGCCACCTGCGCACGGTGACGCCCTGGCGGCGCAGGGACACGGGCGTGTTCGGCACCACGCGCGTGTACGCGGTGACCGCGTAGCCTTGACGGCCGGGCGCATCTACAAGTTAATGTCAACATGAACTCGACGGACTCGATGCGCATCGGCGAGCTGGCCGAACGGTTCGACCTGGCGCCGCACGTGCTGCGCCACTGGGAGGCCATGGGCCTGCTGACCCCCGCCGCCCGGGTGAACGGCCGCCGCCGCTACACCCGCGACCACGTCGTACGGGTCATGACGATCATCCGGGCCAAGGGCGGCGGGATGAGCCTCGACCAGATCAGGGACGTGCTCGGCGCGGCCGGCAGGGCCGAGCGCCGAGCACTTCTCGAACGGCATCACGCGGACCTCGAGCGGCGGCTCGAGGAGATCGCGGCGTCCAAGCGCCTGATCGAGCACCTGATGGAGTGCACCGCCGAGGACTTCACGCAGTGCCCGTCCTACCGGCGCATCGCCGCGGGCCTGCGGGACCTGACGGAGGACGGGTGCGTGATCTGAACGGCTAGGCCGCCTCGAACCGGCGCTGACAGCCGATGCAGTAGCGGGCCAGCGGCCGGATCTTCAGCCGTTCGAACGGGATGCCCGCCGTGCAGTGCCCGCAGCGGCCGTAGTCGCCGGTGGCGAGCCGGTCGAGGGCCTGGGAGAGCTCGGCGATCGCACGGTCGGCGGTGGTCAGGGAGACCAGCAGCTCCTGCCACGTGTCGTCGGCGCCGGTGCTCTGCCGCGCCTCGTCCTGGAGGCCGAGCAGCTGGCGGCTGCGCCGTTCGAGCTGCTCCTGGAGGTCCTGGCGGAGGGTCTGGAGCTGGATGGTGCTGAGGTGTGAGGCTCCGTGGGTGTCGGTCATGATCGGAGAGATCCTTCCGGGGATGGGCACGCTGACGGGACGACCGGCACACACCGGACCGGTCGTCATGGCTGGCCGCCTGAGAGCGCGCGGTCGCCCCGCAGGGGAGGCGTGCACGCGCGGCGAGGCCCTACGGCGTCGGCCGTAGGGCTCCTGAGGTGGTGAAAGGCGGCGGCTAGGTCAGCGGCGGGCTGCGTGACCCCGTGGCGAGGTGGGCGAACTGCTGCGGGTCGCGGATCGCGGCCTCGTCGTGGCCGGGCGACGGCAGCAGCGCCAGATGGCCGGCTTCGGCCTGCCGCTCACCGCGCAGGGGCGGCCAGAGCGACAGTACGTGGTGCTCGCGCACGCTGGTGGCCTGGGGCGGCAGGCTGGTGAGCTCGGCGCCCGAGTCGCCCAGGCTCCACGCCGGCCAGTACGGCACGCCGGCCGGCATGCCGGAGCCCCCGCCGCCCCCGGCGCCCCACGAGGCGCCGACCAGCAGCAGGGACAGCAGGACCAGGCCCATCACGCCGGTGAACGCGATGGACCCTCGTGGTGTTCTCCACGGTCCCGTCATACGGGCGACCATAGCCCAGAACCCCACAAAGGGCACTCCGGTAGTCGGTCAGGCCGCGTTCTCCGGCGCCCAGTTCCGCACGGCGGGGACGTAACCGGCGGGCTTGTCGGCGACCTTGGCGCCCGGGCTGACCAGCCAGCCCTGGTAGCCAGCGGTGAACATCCGGTACACCGACTCCGCGGGCACGTCGCTCGCCTCGTCGAGCCGGGCACTCAGCTCGGCGGGCAGGTCGAAGTCGAGGGCGGACAGGTTGGCGTCGAGCTGCCCGGCGCTGCTCGCCCCGATGATCGCCGAGGCCACGCCCGGCCGGGTGGCGACCCAGTTGAGCGCCACCTGGGCCATCGGCCGGCCGAACTCGGCGGCGACCTTCTCCAGCGTCCCCAGGAGCCGCCATTCCCTGTCCGACCACGTGCGCCCCGCGCCGCCCGCGCCGCTCAGCCGGCCCTCGCCGGTCAGGCCCTGGTCGGCCTGGCGGTACTTGCCGGTGAGGAAGCCGCTGCCGAGCGGGCTCCACGCGGTGATGCCGAGGCCCAGGCTCTGGCCCATGGCGACGTGCTCGCGCTCGATCGCCCGGTCCACCAGGGAGTAGGGGAGCTGCAGGCTGACCACCGGGGCGAGCGCGTGCGCCTCGGCCAGGGTCTGGGCCCTGGCCGCGTACCAGCTCGGCACGTCCGACAGGCCCGCGTACCGGATCTTGCCGGCCCTGGTGAGGTCGTCGAACGTGCGCATGACCTCCTCGACCGGGGTGATCCGGTCCCAGGTGTGCAGCAGGAACAGATCGACGTGGTCGGTGCGCAGGCGGCGCAGGGACGCCTCCAGCGCCCTGATCATGTGCTTGCGGCCGTTGCCGCCGGCGTTCGGGTCGCCGGGGTCCACGCTGTTGGTGAACTTGGTGGTGAGCACCACCCGGTCGCGTACCCCGGCCTCGGCGATGAGGTTGCCGAGGATGGTCTCGCTCTCCCCGGCGGTGTAGAAGTCGGCGGTGTCGATGAAGTTGCCGCCGGCCTCGAGGTAGCGGCGGAAGATGGGGCGGGCCTCGTCCTCGGTCTTGCCGTACGCGGCGTGGAAGCCGCCGGTGCCGAAGTTCATCGTGCCGAGGGCGAGGCGGCTGACGCGCAGGCCGGAGCGGCCGAGCAGGAAGTACTGATCCATGGGCATGCGGCCAGCTTGCGCCGGAGAAAATGGACTCGCAAGTCCAGAACCGGTATCGTCGATCACGTCGTCCGATCCCGGTGGAGGCCGATCATGCCCACGCTGACCCGCAAGGGAGCCGCCACGCGGCAGCGCATCCTCGAAGGCGCGGCCGGGCTCATCCGCGAGCACGGCGTGGCCGCCACGACCCTCGACGACGTGCTGTCCGTGACCTCGACCAGCAAGAGCCAGCTCTTCCACTACTTCCCCGGCGGGCGCGAGGAGCTGCTGCTGGCCGTGGCCCGGTACGAGGCCGGCCGGGTGCTGGAGGACCAGCGGCCGCAGCTCGGCGAGCTGACCTCCTGGCCCGCCTGGTACGCCTGGCGCGACCGGGTCGTCGACCGCTACCGCAAGCAGGGCCGCCTGTGCCCGCTCAACGCCGTCACCTCGCACCTGGGCGACCGCACGCCGGGGGCGCAGGCGGTGGTCACCGAGCTGATGGGGCAGTGGCAGGCCGAGATCGCCGCCGGGGTGCGCCACATGCAGGCCGCCGGCGAGATCGACCCGGATCTCGACCCCGAACGGGCGGCCGCCGCGATCCTGGCCGGCATCCAGGGCGGTGTGCTGATCCAGATGTCCACCGGGCGGACCACCCACCTGGAGTCCGCCCTCGACCTCGGCATCGCCTACCTCAGGTCCAGCCGGGCTCAGGCGTCCCAGGTGACAGGGAGCCGTAGCGCGCCGTAGATGTCCAGGCCGCCGCGCAGCGGCACCTCCCCGGCGGGCACGGCCAGGCGCAGCGACGGGAAGCGGCCGATCAGCGCGGGCAGCGCGACGCGCAGCTCGACCCGGGCGAGCTGCTGGCCCAGGCACTGGTGCGCGCCGTGGCCGAAGGCCAGGTGCCCCGCGGCCTGCCGGCGCAGGTCGAGCCCGTCCGGGTCGGCGAACCTGGCCGGGTCCCGGTTGGCGGCCTGCACCGAGACGACGACCGTCTCCCCGGCCCTGACGAGGTGACCGTCCAGCTCGACGTCCTCCAGCGCGGCCCGCTGCCCGGTGTGGGCGATGCTCAGGTAACGCAGCAGCTCCTCCACGGCCCGGTCGGCGAGCTCCGGCTCCGTGCGCAGCGCCGCGAGCTGGTCCGGGTGGCTCAGCAGGGCGAACGTGCCCAGCGCGATCATGTTCGCGGTGGTGTCGAGCCCGGCGCCGAGCAGGAAGGCTCCGACGCCCGCCAGCTCCTGGTCGTCGAGGCCGGTGCCGGTCAGGTCGCTGAGCAGGTCGTCGGCGGGCCGGGCGCGCTTGGCCAGGACCAGCCCGTGCAGGTACGCGCTCAGCGCGCCGAACGCCTCGTGCTGCTCCTCCGGGCCGTGGTCGCCGCCGGCCAGCACGGTGGCGTGCCGCTGGAACGTCTCGCGGTCGGCGTACGGGACCCCGAGCAGCTCGCAGATCACCAGCGCGGGCACCGGCTGTGCGAAAAGCCGCACCAGGTCCGCGGGCGGGCCGTGCCCGGCCAGGACGTCCAGTTGCGCGGCGGTGATCTGCCGGACGCGCTCGGCGAGCAGGCTCATGCGGCGCACGGTGAACTTGCCGATCAGCAGCCTGCGGTAGCGAGTGTGCTCGGGGGCATCCATCCCGGTGAGGTCGCCGACCGCGGCCGGCGGCGTCTCGCCGGACGTCACCCCCGGCAGCGGGTAGTGCATGAGCTCGGGACGCGAGCTGAAACGCGGGTCGCCCAGCACCGCCCGGGCCAGGGCATGACCGGTGACCAGCCATCCCACGTGCCCGTCGGGGAAGGCCAGCCGCCTGATCGGCGCCTGCTCCCGCACCCCGGCCAGCTCGGACGGCGGGTCGAAGGGGCAGCCGGGGGTGCGGGTGAGGGGAAGCTCTGCCAGGGGCTGGTGGCCCATGTCTCCTCCATCAAGTGCACGGCGTTCTGGTATGGCGAACACTGTACGCACGACAGCATGGTGTACGCAAGGCGATGACGACGTACGCGCCCGCCTTATTCGATGGCGGTCGCGGCGCGCGTGTGCCCACAGTGGCCGTATGCCACAGAACACCTTCGACGCGCGAATCGCCGAGACCTACGAGGAGAAATGGCCCGAGCTGTTCGAGCCCGCGGTCGTCGACCCGGCGGTCGACTTCCTCGCCGGGCTGGCGGGCTCCGGCGCCGCGCTGGAGCTCGGCGTCGGCACCGGCCGGCTCGCCCTGCCGCTCAGCGGGCGCGGCGTGCGCGTGCACGGCATCGACCTGTCGGCCGCCATGATCGCCCAGCTGCGCGCCAAGCCCGGCGCGGAGCGCGTCGGCGTGACCGTCGGCGACTTCGCCACCACGCGGGTGGACGGCACGTTCACCCTCGCCTACCTGGTACGCAACACGATCACCAACCTGACCACGCAGGACGAGCAGGTCGAGTGCTTCCGCAACGCGGCGGCGCACCTCGGCCCTGACGGCTGCTTCGTCATCGAGGTGTACGTCCCGGAGCTGCGGCGCCTGCCGCCCGGCCAGACCGTCCACCCGTTCGCGGTGACGCCGGCGCACCTGGGGTTCGAGGAGTACGACGTCGCCTCGCAGCTCGCCGTCTCCCACCACTACTGGACGGCGGACGGGCAGGTCGAGACGTACTCCTCGACCCACCGTTACGTGTGGCCGGCGGAGCTGGACCTCATGGCGCGGCTGGCCGGGATGACGCTGCACGAGCGCTGGGCCGGCTGGGGGCGCGAGCCGTTCACCGGCGACAGCAGGAGCCACGTCTCGGTCTGGCGGAAGACCGCGCCCTGACCCGGCCGGTTGCGCGCGGGCGTCAGAACGGGTAGCGGGGCGGCTCGCCGCGCAGGGTGATCCAGCAGGTCTCGGTGAACGCCTCGACGTTGGCCGCCGCCCCGCCGAAGCGGGAGCCGGTGCCGGAGGCCCGTACGCCGCCGAACGGGGCGTTGGCCTCGTCGTTGACCGTCTGGTCGTTGATGTGCACGATCCCCGTCGGGATCCGCTCGGCCACGGCCAGGCCGCGCATCACGTCGCGGGTCACGATGCCCAGCGACAGGCCGTACTCGCCGGCGGCGGCCAGCTCGGCGGCCTCCTCGGCCGAGGAGACGCGGGTGACCGGCGCGACCGGGCCGTCGCCGCGGCCGGCGAGGCGTTCGCCGGGTGGGCGCGGGCGTTGCCGGGGGAGCGGCAGCAGGTCTTCCTGCGCGCCGCCGGCATCCTGGAGCGGCGCGGCGGCGAGGTGCTCGGCGCGCTGGCCGCCGAGACCGGCTGCGGCCGCCACTTGGGCGAGATCCAGCTCGACTTCGCGATCAAGCTGCTCCGCCAGGCCGCCCACCTGGCCTACCAGCCGGCACCTCAAAACGCGTCGTGCTGCAGCTCAGCGGCCAGAACCCGCTGATCGTGGCGGGCGACGCCGACCTCGAGTACGCGGTCGACGCCGCGACCTTCGGCGCGTTCGTGCACCAGGGGCAGGTGTGCATGTGCGCCCGCCGCATCTACGTCGAACGCCCGCTGGCCGAGGCGTTCGCCGAACGCTTCGCGGCCAGGGTGGCGGCCCTGCCCACCGGCGACCCCGCCGACCCGGCCACGGTGCTCACGGACGTGCCCGACGAGGCGGAGATCGCGCAGGGGGAGACGTTCGGGCCCGTGGTGGTGCTTGAGCCGGTCGAGTCGGCCGAGCAGGCCGTCGCCCGCGCCAACGCCTCCGACTTCGGGCTCGTCGCCTCGGTCATCACCGGCGACGGCCGCCGCGGCCTGAGGCTGGCCGCCGCGCTGGACGTCGGCATCGTGCACGTCAACGACCAGCCCGTCAACGACGAGCCGCACATGCCGTTCGGCGGGGTGAAGGACAGCGGGTGGGGGCGGTCCGGGACGGGGTTCGCGGCCGAGGAGTTCTGCGAGCTGCAGTGGGTGACCGTGCGCGACCAGGATCGCGCCTTCCCGTTCTGAACGCGCACGCGGTGCGGCGCGGCGGCAGGTGAGGCGCCGCCGCGCCGCGGGTGACCGAAGGTCAGCTCGCGCTGCAGGAGACCGTCGGCCAGGTGTAGTTGCCGTTGTGCTGGACGGTCACGCCCCAGTTGTTGCCGTTGCCGTTGGGCCTGGCGGTCAGGACCTGGGCGCTGGGATAGCTGGCGGTGATGTTCCAGGTGGCGATGATCTTCGCCGGGGAGGGCACGTTCATCGTGACGGTCCAGTTGCTGGAGCCGCTGACCGACACGTTCAGGTTGTAGCGGTCGCTCCACTGCTGGCCCGCGGAGAGCGTCGCGGTGCAACCACCGCCGCCGCCCCCACCCCCACCCCCGCCACCGCCACCGCCGCCGCCGGAGGAGCCGCCGACCGTGATGTTGGAGCTGCCGCTGCTCTGGTAACCCTCGGTGGCGAGGATCTGGTAGTCATGGCTGCCCAGGCTCATGCCGTTGCGGGCCCAGGCGTCGAAGTGGTTGCCGGCCGTGATGGTGCCGCCGGTCTTCTTCGACTGGCGCACGCTCCAGTACTGGTTGAAGGTGCGGGTGCCCTCGATGGACGGGGCGTTGTAGCGCGTCGTCTGGTAGATGTCGTACGTGCCGCCGTCGCTGGTCACCGTGCCCTTGTACGTGCCGGTCGGCCGGTAGGTGCCCCAGTTGTCGACGATGTAGTACTCGACGAGCGGGTTCCTGGTCCAGCCGTACAGGGTCAGGTAGGCGTTGCCCGAGGGGTTGAAGCTGCCCGAGTAGGACACCGTCCTGCGACCGCCGGGGTTCCAGCCCTTGCCGGCGACGAAGTTGCCGGTGTTGCGCCACGAGGTGCTGTAGTTGCCGCCGGAGCCCAGCTCCATGGAGACCGTGCCCTGGCTGTCGGTCCAGAACGAGTAGAAGTAGCCGTTGTTGGTGCCGGTCTGGTTGGTGGTGATGGCCGCGTGCGCGACGCTCGGCAACATCGCCACGGCCAGCGCCGCGACCACGGCGCAGGCCCGGCCGGCGAACCGCAGGATGCGGCCGCGTCTGCGGCTCTGTGGGGGGTGGGGTGCGTCGTTCATCTGCATGCTTCCTTCTCGTGAAGGCGGGCATCGTCGAAACTATCGGAACGGTGGCGAAAGTATCGGCCGCGTTGTGCGGAGTTGTCAATGTTTCGGGTCAGACTGTGAGGCGCCTGCTGGGTGCGTGGGTGAGCAGCCTGGTTTGAAGGGGGATTTAGGTGGATGAAAATTTCAGCGAACATCCGAAACTTGCTGCTTCTCTGCTGCTGACTGGCACCTTCCTAGGGGTATTAGATATAACCTAATCACTCTAGGAAAGGGTGGCGTGCATGGCACGGATGGGGTTGACGGCCGAGCGGGTGACGCTCGTCGGGGCCGAGCTGGCGGACGAGGTCGGGCTGGAGCACGTGACCATGTCGGCCGTGGCCCGCCGGCTCGGGGTGAAGGACGCCAGCCTGTACGCGCACGTCCGCAACCTCGACGACCTGCGAGGCCGGATCGCGCTGCTGGCGGCGGACGAGAAGACCATCCGCATCGCGGAGGCCACCGCGGGCCGGTCCGGGAAGGACGCGCTGGTGGCGTACGCGAACGCGTGGCGCGGCTACGCCCACGACCACCCGGGCCGCTACACCGCCACGCAGACCCCGATGGACATCGATCCCGAGCTCGTGGCCAGGGCGACCGGGCCGCGGCGCGCGATCGAGCTGACGTACAGCATGCTGCGCGCCTACCGGCTGGACGAGCCGGACCTGACCGACGCGGTCCGGCTGATGCGCGGCACGCTGCACGGGTTCGTCAGCCTCGAGGCCGCGGGCGGGTTCGCGCACGCGCGCCCGGCGGAGGCCACCTGGCTGCGCTCCCTCGACGCCCTGCACACCCTCCTGGAGCACTGGCCAGAACACGAACACGAAGGAGACCCGGAATGACCACCCCCACCATCGGCCACCTGCGCGTGCCCGGCGCGAACCTGCGCTACGAGGTGCGCGGCAGCGGCCCGCTCCTGCTGCTGATCCCCGGCGGCACGGGCGGCGCCGCCTCGTTCGACGGCGTCGCGGACGGCCTGGCCGGCGAGTACACGGTCGTCTCCTACGACCCGCGCGGCCTGTCCCGCAGCCCGCTGGACGATCCCGAGGCCCGGCAGTCGGTCGAGCAGCACGCCGACGACGCGTTCCGGCTGCTGGAGCTGCTGTCACCGGGCGCGCCCGCCCGCGTGGCCGGCTGCAGCTCGGGCGCGATCGTCGCCCTGCACCTGCTCGTCACCCACCCCGAGCGGGTCGAGCGCGTCGTGGCGCACGAGCCGCCGGTGGTCGGAGTGCTGCCGGACGCCGCCGAGCACCGCGCACTGCTCGCCCGCGTCGACGACACGTTCCGCCGCGAGGGCCTGATGCCCGCCGCGGCCGTCTTCGCGGCAGGACTCGCCCGCCCCGGCACCGCTGCCCCCAAGGCTGAGAAGCCTCGCACCCCCGCCGCCGAGCTGCCGCCGCAGGCCGCGGCCCGGGCCGAGCGCACGATGGCGGATATGCCGTACTTCCTCGGACGGATCGTTCCCAGCTTCATGGCCTACACCCCCGACCTGCCCCGCCTGCGAGCCCTGTCTGACCGGCTGGTCCTCGCGGCCGGCCAGGACTCGCGCGGCGAGCTGCCCTACCGCCCCGCCGCTTTCCTGGCCGAACGGTTCGGCACGGAGTTCGTGCACTTCCCCGGCGGGCACACGGGCCTGACCACCCACCCGGCCGAGTTCGGCGAGCTGCTCCGCAAGGTGCTGGCCGCCTGAGACCAGACCCGCGACGACAACCCCCACCGCTTGATTTTCTACTATTTAGGTAGGTTATGCTGGTTTAGCTTCCAGACGTTCATGAAGGGCAGTACCCCCATGTCTCCATCCAGACCGCTGCGCACCGTCGTCACGCTCACCCTCGTGGGCCTCCTCGGCGCCTGTGGCGGCGGCGGGGACGCGGCCGGCCCGGCACCCGGCGACGGCAAGCCCGTACGCGGCGGCACGCTCACCTACCTGGAGCATCAGCCGCCGACCTGCCTCTACCTGCCCGCCGCCGGCTTCTATCCCAACGGCGGCATCCTCAACCAGATCACCGACAAGCTGACCTGGCAGAACCCCGAGACGCTCGAGATCGAGCCGTGGATCGCCACCAAGTGGGAGATCAACGAGGACGCCACCGAGTACACCTTCCACCTGCGCGACGGCGTGACGTTCAGCGACGGCACCCCGCTGGACGCCGACGCCGTCGCGGCCAACTTCGACGTGTACGGCCTCGGCGACGAGAAGCTCAAGCTGCCCGTCGCCGAGTTCGTCAACAACTACGAGCGCAGCGAGGTCATCGACCCACGCACCGTGCGCTTCCACTTCGGCAAGCCGTCGCCCGGCTTCCTCCAGGGCACCTCCGTGATCGGCGCGGGCCTGGTGTCGAAGAAGACGATCTCCCTGCCGTACGAGCAGCAGTGCCGGCTGAAGAACATCGTCGGCTCCGGCCCCTTCACGCTCAAGAAGCAGATCCTCGACAAGGAGGTCGACCTCGTCGCCCGCGAGGACTACGACTGGGCGCCGCCGTCGTCGGAGCACCAGGGCCGCGCGTACCTCGACGAGATCAAGATCATCGTCACGCCGGAGGACAACGTGCGCGTCGGCGCGCTCACCTCCGGCCAGGCCGACATGGTGCGCTACGTGCAGGCGTACGACGAACAGACCGTCAAGGACGCCGGCTTCCTGATCCACGCCGAGCCCACCCGCGGCGTGAACAACGGCCTGTACCTGCGGCCGGGCAACAGCCTGCTCAAGGATGCCCGCGTACGCACGGCGCTGCGCCTCGGCACGAACGCCAAGGAGATCGTCGACACCCTGTTCACCGGGAGCTACCCGGTCGCCACCTCCGTGCTCAGCCACCTCGCCCAGGGGTACGTGGACCTGTCCAAGGAGCTCGTCCACGACCCGGCCAAGGCGAACGAGCTGCTCGACACGGCGGGCTGGACGCGCGGCGCCGACGGCGTCCGCACCAAGGACGGCAGGCGGCTCGAACTGGGCGTGTTCGTCTCCGGCCCGCAGCCGCTGTCGAAGCAGACCCTCGAACTCGTCGCCCAGCAGTGGACGAAGCTCGGCGTCAAGCTGGAGATCCGCCCCGCCGACGCCGGCACCCAGGCCGTGGACATCAAGGACGCCGAGAAGACCGCCATTCAGCACGGCATGGTCGGCCGCGCCGACCAGGACGTGATCAAGAGCCACTTCCACAGCGAGAACCGCGACGTCATCCTCTCCGACGACGAGAAGCTGGACCGGCTGCTGGAGGAGGAGTCCGCCGAGCCCGACGAGGCCGCGCGCAACGCCAAGGTCGCCGAGATCCAGCGGTACGTGATCGACCAGGGCTACGCGATCCCGCTCTTCGAGGAGCCCCAGGTGTACGGCTCAGCGCCGCATGTGCACGGCGTGGCCTTCGAGGCGGTCGCCCGGCCGTGGTTCTACTCGGTGTGGAAGTCGCGGCCGTGACCAGGTACCTGCTGTCGCGCGCCGGGCAGGCGGCGCTCGTGTTGTGGGCCGCCTTCACGGCGAGCTACGTGCTCCTGCAGCTCCTGCCCGGCGACTCGATCCTGATCAAGTTCCAGAACCCGGAGCTCGGCCTGTCACCCCAGCAGATCGCCGAGATCCGCTCCTACTACGCGGGCGGCTCGCCGGTCGCCGGCTACGTCCAGACCCTGCTCGGCTTCCTGACCGGCAGCCTCGGCTACTCGATCGACACCGGCACGCCCGTGGCCGAACGCCTGGCCGAGGCGCTGCCCGAGACCGCCCGGCTGGCGTCGGCCGCGTTCCTGCTGGCCGTGGTGATCGCCGTGGTGATCGCGTTCGCGGCGAGTTACAGCACCGCCTCGTGGCTGCGCGGGGCGCTGCTGTCGGTGCCGTCGCTGTTCGTCTCGGTGCCCGCGTTCTGGCTGGGCATCCTGCTGATCCAGATCTTCTCGTTCCGGCTGGGGCTGGTGCCGGTGATCGGCGGGAGCGAGCCGCAGCAGCTCGTCCTGCCCGTGCTGACGCTGGCCGTGCCGATCTCGGCGCCGATCGCGCAGGTGCTCGCGCGCGCCATCGACCAGGTGTACGCGCAGCCGTTCGTGCCGGTGATCGCGGCCAGGGGCGCCACGCGCTGGTGGATCCTGTGGCGGCACGTGGCCCGCAACGCCGTGCTGCCGGCGCTCACGGTGGCAGGGCTGACGTTCGGCGAGCTGATCGCGGGCTCGGTCGTGACCGAGACCGTCTTCGGCCGCGCCGGGATCGGCCGGCTCACCGAGCAGGCCGTCAACGCGCAGGACACGCCGGTCATGCTCGCCGTCGTGGTGCTCGCGGCCGCCGTGTTCGTGCTGGTCAACCTGGTGGTGGACGTGCTGTTCCCGATCCTCGACCCCCGGCTGAAGGGAGCGGCGGCATGACGGGAGCGCCGACCCCGGCTGAGAACGCGGACGGCCGCCCGGCGGAGGCGGTGAGGCCCGGCCGCGCCGGGATCGGTCGGGTGCCGGTCGGGCTGGTCGTGGCCTGGCTGGTCGTCGCGCTCGTGCTGCTCTGGGCGGTCGTGCCGGGCGTGTTCACCGCGTACGACCCGATCGCCGGCGCACCCGCCGGCAAGCTCCGGCCGCCGGGTGCGGAGCACCTGTTCGGCACCGACGCGGTCGGGCGGGACGTCTTCGCCCGGGTGGTGCACGGCTCGGTGCACTCGCTGTCCGGGGCGCTCGTCGCCGTCGGCGTCGGCCTGCTGCTCGGCACGCTGCTCGGGCTGCTGGCCGGCGCCGCGGGCGGGGTGGCGGACGCGGCGGTCATGCGGGTCGTGGACGTGCTGCTGTCGGTGCCCGGCCTGCTGCTGGCCCTGACGGTGATCATCCTGCTCGGCCCCGGCACGGTGAACGTCGCGATCGCGGTCGGCATCGGCTCCGTGGCCGCCTTCGCCCGGGTGGCCCGCGCCGAGGTCGTACGGGTGCGCCGCACCGACTACGTGGAGGCCGCGTTCGGCAGCGGCGGACGGTACCCCGCCGTGTTGTGGCGGCACGTGCTGCCCAACTCCCTCGGCCCCGTCATCGCGCTGGCCGCCCTGCAGTTCGGCGCGGCCATCCTGGCCATCTCGACACTCGGCTTCCTCGGCTACGGCGCGGAGCCGCCCACCCCGGAATGGGGGCTGCTCATCGCGGAGGGGCGCAACTACCTGGCCACCTCGTGGTGGCTGACCACGCTGCCCGGCGCCGTCGTGGTGGCCGTGGTGCTGGCCGCCGGACGCATCAGCCGCTCGATCGGAAGGGAACGCGCATGAGCCTGCTGGAGGTGCACGACCTGGCGGTCTCCTACGACGGCCGCCGCGCGCTGCACGGCGTGTCCCTGTCGGTCGAGCCGGGCGAGGTCGTGGCCGTCGTCGGCGGGTCCGGGTCGGGCAAGTCCACCACGGCCCACGCCCTCATCGGCCTGCTGCCGGCCAACGCCACCCTCGACGCGGGCCGGATCCTGTTCGGGGAGAACGACCTGGCCGGCTGGTCGCAGCACCGGCTGCGTGCCGTACGCGGCAGCCAGATCGGCCTGGTCCCGCAGGACCCGGCGAACTCCCTGGACCCGGTCAAGTCCATCGGCGCCCAGCTCGGCGAGGTGCTGCGCATCCACGGCGAGCGCGACCGCCGCACGATCCGGACCCGCGTCCTCGACCTGCTCGCCCGCGTCGGCCTGCCCGACCCGGAGACGCGGGCCCGCCAGTACCCGCACGAGCTGTCGGGCGGCATGCGCCAGCGCGTGCTCATCGCCGCCGCGATCGCCCTGCGGCCCCGCCTGATCATCGCCGACGAGCCCACCAGCGCCCTGGACGTCACCGTGCAGCGGCGCGTCCTCGACCTCATCGACGACCTGCGGGCCGAGTACGGCACGGCCGTCCTGCTGGTGACCCACGACCTCGGCGTGGCGGCGGTCCGCTCGGACCGCGTGGTCGTGATGAGGGACGGCCGCGTGGTCGAGCGGGGCACGACGGCCGCGATCCTGGCCGCGCCCCGGGAGCACTACACGAAGCGGCTGCTGGACGACGCGCCCGCCCTGTCGGCGCGGCCCTTCCGGGAGCCCGGTCAAGGGCGGCCCGCCATCGTGGTGCGCGACCTGGTCAAGGAGTTCCGCGTCGGGCGGCGCCCGTTCCGCGCGGTGGACGGCGCGTCCTTCGAGGTGACGCGCGGCACCACGCACGCGCTGGTGGGCGAGTCGGGCTCGGGCAAGACCACCACGGCCAGGATGGTCGCGCGGTTCGCCACGCCCACGTCGGGAACGGTCAGCATCGCAGGTGCGCCGGACGGCCGCCGCTTCCGCCGTCACGTGCAGCTCGTCTACCAGAACCCGTACGGGTCGCTCGACCCTCGCCAGTCCATCGGAGAGATCATCGAGGAGCCGCTGCGCAACTTCGGGCTCGGCGACCGCCAGGCGCGCCGGGACCGCGTCGCCGACCTGCTGGAGCGGGTGGCGCTGCCGGGCGAGGTACGCGCGCGCCGGCCCCGCGAGCTGTCCGGCGGGCAGCGGCAGCGGGTGGCGATCGCCCGCGCGCTGGCCGTCGAGCCCGAGGTGCTCGTGCTCGACGAGGCGGTCTCGGCGCTCGACGTCACCGTGCAGGCGCAGATCCTCGACCTGCTCGAACGGCTCCAGCGCGAGCTGGGCCTGACCTACCTGTTCATCTCGCACGATCTGGCCGTGGTGCGCCAGATCTCGCACACCGTCTCCGTCATGAGCAAAGGACGCATCGTGGAAACCGGAACCACCCGCCAGGTCTTCAGCGACCCCCGGCACGACTACACCCGCGAGCTGCTGGCCGCGATCCCGGAGCGGGTGCGATGAGGCTCGGCTTCTTCACCCGGCTGCTGGACGACGCGCCGCCCGGTGAGCGCTACCGGCTGGCCGCCGAGCAGATCCGGCACGCCGAGGCGTACGGGTTCGACACGGCGTGGGTGGCGCAGCACCACTTCGACGGCGAGGAGGGCGGGCTGCCGGCGCCGCTGGTGTTCCTCGCCCACGTCGCGGCCAGGACCGAGCGCATCAGGCTCGGCACCGGCATCATCACGCTGCCGCTGGAGCAGCCGCTGCGGGTGGCGGAGGACACCGCCGTGCTCGACCTGCTGACCGGCGGGCGGCTGGAGGTGGGCGTGGGCGGCGGCGGAACACCGTCGGCGTTCGCGCCCTTCGGGCACGACCCCGCCGACCGCGCGGCCCTGTACGCCGAGCACCTGTGGGTGCTGCGGCGCGCCTGGGCGGGCGAGGACCTCGGCGGCGGCAGCCGGCTCTACCCGCCCGCGCCCCGGCTGCTCGACGCCGTGTGGGAGGCAACGTTCTCGGTCGCGGGCGGGGCCAGGGCCGGGCGGGCCGGCCACGGGCTGATGTTGTCGCGCACCCAGCCGCGGCCCGCCGAGCGCCCGCAGGCCACGCTGGCGGACCTGCAGCTCCCGATCGTCGAGGCGTACCACGAGAGCCTGCCGCCCGGGGCCGCGCCGCGCATCATGGCGTCGCGGACCGCGTTCGTGGCCGACAGCCGCGCCGAGGCGCTGCGGTACGCCGAGATCGGCCTCGGCCGCCGCCCCCTGCCCTTCGAGCTGCCCGGCAGCGACCTCGACAGCCGGATCACCGCCTACGACGTGCACCTGGGCACGCCGCAGGACGTCATCGAGAGCCTGCGTGCCGATCCCACCCTGCGGTGGGCCACCGACCTGGTCTTCCAGGTCCACTCGGTCGACCCGCCGCACCCCCTGGTCCTGCGCTCCATCGAGCTGCTGGCGACCGAGGTCGCGCCCGCGCTCGGCCGGCGCCCCGTCACGGAATCGAGCATGAAATGATCACCGACGTCATCGACCACCTGGCCGGGATCGCCCCCGGCTCCTCCCTCGACCGGTTGCGCGACCGCCGCCCCGACGCCCGCGAGCACGCCCAGCGCAGCTACGATGTGCTCTTCACCCCCGACGACGAGGGCGAGGTCACGCTCGTCGAGCGCGACGCGGTCGCGGCCTTCGTCACCGGCCTGCACCAGGACCTCACGGTCGCCCGCTTCTACGCCGACCGCCTCGCCGAGCTCTCGCCCGGCCTGCTCAAGGCCGTGGAGTACGAGGTCGAGGCCGGCCGCGCCACCGGGCCCTACGGCGTGTACGCGGGTGTTCTGGCGGCCGAGAGCGAGGAGGGGCCGCGTTACCGGGCGAGCGACCCGGCCGCGCTCGGTGTCCGGCTCGCCGCCGCGTTCGAGCACGCTCACCTGCTCGTCTTCCGGCCGCGCGAGGCGGGCAGGGACGCGCTGGCGGCGCTGCGCCGCGCGGGCTGGAGCGAGACGGGGATCGTCACGCTGTCGCAGCTCGTCGCGTTCCTCAGCTTCCAGGTACGGGTGATCACCGGCCTGCGGCTGCTCAACCAGGAAGGGGTCACGGCATGACCGGCCTCACCGCACGGAAGGACCAGGCGGCATGACCGGCTTCACCACGGACCGGCTCGGCTGGCGGCCCTGGCTGGCGCCCCTGACGGAGGAGGAGCTGACCGACGCCCACCACGAGGCGCTGGTGGACAGGGCCCGCGCCACCTCCCCGTACTTCCTGCTGCTCGCCCGCGACCCCGGCATCCTGCACGCCCGCACCAAGACCGACCAGGACATCTTCTACAACCCCGACGGCGGGCTGCCGCGCGCCGAACGCGAGCTGGCCGCCACCGCCACCTCCCGCCACAACGGCTGCGTCTTCTGCGCCTCGGTGCACGCGCGCTTCGCCGGTCACCACTCCAAGCGGCCCGGCGACGTGCGCCGCCTGCTGGATGAAGGGGTGAGCGCCCGGCAGGACGACCGGTGGCGGGCGGTCATCGACGCCGCCGTGGCGCTGGCCGACACCCCGTCCCGGCTCGGCCCGGAGCACATCGCGGCGCTGCGCGCGGCCGGGCTCGACGACCTGGCGATCAGCGACGCCGTGCACGCCGGCGCGTTCTTCGGCTGGGCGAACCGGCTGATGCTCTCCCTCGGCGAGCCCACCCTGGAGGACAGATGACGACCCCGCGGCGCGAGCCCACCCTGGAGGACACGTGACGCATCCCCGGCTCGACCACCTCGTCTACGCGGTGCCCGACCTCGCCGCAGGGGTCGCCGCGTTCGCCGAGCGTACGGGGATCACCCCGGCGCCCGGCGGCAGCCATCCCGGCGGCACCGCCAACCACCTCGTCCGCTTCGGCCCCTCCTCCTACCTGGAGATCATCGGCCCCGATCCCGCGGCCACCGTCCGGCCGCGGGCGTTCGGGCTGGAGACGCTGGCCGAGCCGCGGCTCGCCGCGTGGGCCGTGCGCCCGGACGACCTCGATCAGACGGTGCGGCTGGCCCGCGAGCAGGGGTACGACCCCGGCGACGTGCAGCCCCTGTCGAGGCGCACCCCGGCGGGCGAGCTGCTGGAGTGGCGGCTCACCCGGTGGAAGGACCCGGCGGAGGTCGAGCCGGTGCCGTTCCTCATCGACTGGGGCGGCACCCGTCATCCCGCCGACTCGGACCTGCCGCTGGTCGACCTGATCGCGTTCTCCGCCGCGCATCCGCACCCCGACGCGCTCCGGCGCGACCTGGCCGCGCTCGGCGTCCGGCTCGACGTCGCCGACGGGCCGGAGCCCGCGCTGCGGGCCGTCCTCGGCACCCCGAGGGGGCAGGTGATCCTGCGCTGAGGCGAATCCTGCAAACGGTTGCACCTCTGATCCTGGGGTGATGTGCCCGCTGCGTCTGGATCAGTGCAAGGGGTTGACATAGCATCCGGGGTGTCCTGAGCAGGTGCCGGCGAGGGAGGCCCCGTCCATGCCGAACCGTTCCCGAGGTCTGTCCTGGAGCCGCCGTGACGCCGTGCGCGCCATGGCCCTGTCCGCCGTCGTGCCGCTGGGTCTCGATGCGCCGGCCGCGCAGGCATTATCCGATCCGTGGGCGCGGGCCAACCGCATCGCGGCGAAGGTGCGCGGGCCGAGGTTCCCGCACCGCCGCTTCGATATCCGGAAATATGGTGCCGTAGGGGATGGGGTGACGGACTGCACGGCCGCCATCCGTACCGCGATCAGGGCCTGCCACGCGGCGGGCGGCGGGCACGTGGACGTGCCCGAGGGACGGTTCCTGACCGGCGCCGTGCACCTGCTGAGCAACGTGGACCTGCACGTGGCCGAGGGTGCCACGCTGCTGTTCAGCACCGACCCCAGGGCGTACCTGCCGCTGGTGCTGACCAGGTTCGAGGGGGTCGAGCTGCTCAACTACTCGCCGCTGATCTACGCGTACGGGCAGCACGACGTCGCGGTGACCGGGGCGGGCGTGCTCGACGGGCAGGCCGACGACGACCACTGGTGGCCGTGGAAGGGCTCGGGGGACCACGGCTGGGAGCCGGGGGAGCCGCGCCAGGCCGAGGCCAGGGCCGCCCTGTTCGCCCAGGCCGAGCAGGGAGTGCCGGTCGAGCAGCGGACCTACGGCGAGGGCGGCTACCTGCGCCCGTCCTTCGTCCAGCCCTACCGCTGCCGGAACGTGCTCATCGAGGGCGTCACCATCGTCAACTCCCCGATGTGGGAGATCCACCCCACCCTGTCGGAGAACGTGCTCGTACGCGGCGTCACGGTCCGCACCCACGGCCCGAACAACGACGGCTGCAACCCCGAGTCCAGCCGGCTGGTGGTGATCAGGGACTGCACGTTCGACACCGGCGACGACTGCATCGCGATCAAGTCGGGCCGCAACGCCGACGGCCGCCGCGTGAACGTGCCCAGCGAGCACATCCTGGTCGAGGGCTGCACGTTCCGCGAGGGGCACGGCGGCATGACGATCGGCAGCGAGATGTCGGGCGGCGTGCGCGAGGTGTTCATCAGGGACTGCACGATGTCCAGCCCGGACCTCGACATCGCGCTGCGCTTCAAGACCAACTCCGTGCGGGGCGGCTTCGTCGAGGGCTTCCACGCCAGGAACCTGGAGATCGGCCAGGTCGGCGGCTCGGTCATCGACATCGACTTCAACTACGAGGAGGGGCCGGGCCACGGCTTCAACCCCGTGGTCGGCGGGATCGACGTGCGCGACGTGACGGTCAGCACGGCCAACCGGGCGCTCAACCTGCGCGGCTACGCCGACGCGCCGATCCGCGGCGTCACGCTGACCGACGTGGACTTCGGCACCATCGCGACGCCGAGCGTCGTCCAGCACGTCGAGGACCTCGTCCTCCGGAACGTCCTGGCCAACGGCGAGCCGCTGATCATCCCGTGAACGACCGCGCTACCACCGCCGGCGTACGCACCGACCTGGAGAACGCCTCCCCCTAGGGCGAACCCCTGAGGCCTCCGGCAGTACGTACGGACCCCGGGGTACGTGCGACGGCGTACCCCAGGTGTCTCCTCCGGCCCGACGCTCCCGGCCGCCGAGTTCGCGAGTCTGAACGCAGACGGAAACGACATCCTCGACGAGGGAGCACGACATGACCGCCACCATCGAAACCATGATCTCCAGACTCTCCGGCTGGCTGGCCCGGCACAGCATCGACGTCCTGCGGATCAGTCTCGGCCTGGTCTTCGTGGCCTTCGGCACGCTCAAGTTCTTCCCGGGGGTGAGCCCGGCGGAGGCGCTGTCGGTGGCCACGCTGGAGAAGCTGTCCCTGGGCCTGCTGTCGGGCTACGCGGCGCAGGCCGTGATCGCCGCGATGGAGGTCTTCATCGGTCTCACCCTGGTGACCGGCAAGCTGCTGAAGACGGGGCTGGTGGTGATGACGGGCGCGCTGGCGGGCTTCTTCGCGCCGTACGTGTTCTTCTTCACGAACCTGTTCCCCGGCGCGCCGACGCTCGAGGCGCAGTACATCTTCAAGGACATCGTCCTGGCGGCGGCGGCCATGGTGATCGGCGCCCGCGCCCTCGGCGCCCGCCTGGTCCCGGCCCGGGACCGGATGGCGTGAACCGGGACAGGACGCGGACGGCCGCCGGGGCGCGACCCCGGCGGCCGTTCGCCGTTCCCGCGCCGGTGCCTCACCCCGCCTCCGGCAGGTCGATCGACGCGAGCCGGGCGGGATCGACCACGGCCCTGATCCGGGCGATCCGGCCGCCGGCGACGGTGAAGGCCAGGAGCGACAGCGGAGTCCCGTCCTCCCGCCACGCCACGAACCCGGGAAGGCCGTTGACCAGCACCTCCCGCCCCCGCGCGGCCGCACCGGTGCCCACCCGCGTGCCGGAGGCGACCTTGGTGGCGCCCAGGACCACGACCACCCCGCCGGGCGTGTCGATGGTCAGCCTCACCTCGGGGTCGAGCACCCGAAGCAGCTCCTCGAAGTCGCCGCGGCGAGCCGCCGCCAGGAAGGCCCGGACCACCTCCCGCTGCTCGGGCCCGCCGCCCGCCGGCCGCTCGGTCGCCCGCACCTTCCTGCGGGCGCGGCTGGCGAGCATCTTGGCGGCGTCCGCGGAACTGCCGAGGATCTGCCCGATCTCGTCGAACGGCACCGCGAACAGGTCGTGCAGCACGAACGCCAGCCGCTCGCGCGGCCCCAGCGACTCCAGGACGACGAGCAGCGCCAGCCCGACCGAGTCGGCAAGCGCCACGTCCTCGTCAGGCGCGGGGCCGTCGTCGACCGTCACCACCAGCTCGGGCAGCCGGTCGTCGTAGGACGCCTCGGGGCGGGCCTGCCGCGAGCGCAGGACGTCCAGGCTGATCCGGCCGACCACGGTGGTCAGCCAGCCCGCGAGGTTGTGGATCGCCGCCGCGTCCTGCCGGGAGAGCCGCAGCCAGGCCTCCTGCACCACGTCGTCGGCGTCGGCGTGCGAGCCGAGCATGCGGTAGGCGACCGCGCGCAGCCGGTCGCGCTGCGCCTCGAACGCCTCGGCCACCGGATCCGCCGGGCTGGTGTCGGACATCTTGTTACCTTCCTCCGAACTGCTCCGTCATGGGTGATGACGGGCCCGGACGGGCACACGTAACCGATGAAGGAGCACCACCGATGGAAGCACGTCTGAAGAGCCAGGCGAACGCCGACGTGACCACCGCGATCCAGCACCTGTACAAGGCGATCCACGCGGGCGGCGTGGACCCTCTCCTGCTCGGACTGATCCACCTGCGGGTCAGCCAGATCAACGGCTGCAGCCCGTGCGTCTTCGCCGGCATCCACTCGGCGAAGCGGCGCGGGGAGACCGACGAGCGGCTGCACAACGTGGTCACCTGGCGCGAGACGCCGTTCTTCACCGACGCGGAACGGGCGGCGCTCGCGCTGGCCGAAGCCGCCACCCGGATCCAGGACGGCGCGCCGGGCGTGACCGACGAGGTCTGGGCGGCCGCCGCCGAGCACTTCGACGACCAGCAGCTGTCCTCGATCATCACGGAGGTCGCACTGACCAACTTCTTCAACCGCATCAACCGTGCGAACCGGGAGCAGGCCGGCAAGACCTGGTAACCCGGCCGGCGGGCCCGGCCGTGGGGGCGGCTGCTCGTAAACTCTCGTCCGTGTTCGACGCAAAAGGGACGATCGTGACCACCGTGCTGGCCACGATCCTCGGCTCGTGGGCGCTGACCGGCTGCACGGGGCAGCCCGAGCCCGCGCGGCCCTCGCCCACGGTGTACGCCCACCCCGCCGCGGACGAGAACTCGGTGGCCGTGCCCGTCCCCGCCGGCGGCACGGCCGCGGCACTCACCCGGCCGCTGACGCAGGCCGGCTGGTTCTGCGCGCAGGCCCGGAGCAACGCGGACGGCCGGGCCCTGTGGTGCCGGATCGCTCATCGCGACGAGTCGGACACCGTGCACCCCCAGGTCGCGCAGTTCCTGCTGGACCGCGACGGCCGGCTCGCCTGGGCCTGGTTCCCGCCTCCCGAGGACGGTACGTACCAGCAGGGCGAACCCCCGCGGGTCGTGGACGCCGCGGCGCCCGCGCTCGCCGCGATCTGGCCGGGCGCGGGCGACCGCGCGCGGCAGGAGATCGACGACTTCGCCCACGACCTCGGCGAACCGGCGGTGCGGCGGAGCGACGATCTTCCCAGGGCCGCATGGCGGGACGAGCACGCCGACTACGGCTTCTCCGGCCTCGACGGCCTGCTCGTGACCGCCAGGGACGCCTCCGTACGCCGCTGGCCGTTCGGCGCCGAGCACTACGCGACCACGATGAGCTCCGCCGTGGACGATCTCCTGGCAGGCGGGTACGACTGCTTCTACCCGCCCCAGGAGTCGTGCACCCGCGTCCGGTCGAACGGCTACTTCCGGGTGACGCTGCGCCAGGACCAGATCGTGTCGGCGCAGTTCGGCATCGGGAGCCGGATCGAGTCGGGGCGGCAGCGGCATGCGCTGGCCGAGGAGTTCCCGCACGGGCTGACCTTCCTGAGCGAGGCCGTCCGCCGTCCGGTCACCGAGCGCATCGAGCAGTCCCGCCGGTCGGGAACGAGCTTCGCCGGCATCGTCGCCGGGACGATCGTGGTCATCGACGCGAGCCGGGGCGCCGTTGACGGAGACGACCTCGTGGCGTACCTCGACATCCAGATCGGCGCACCGCTGGCGGCGGCTCTGCCCGTCTGACCACGGCGGCCCCGGCTCAGCGCGCCCGCCCGGGGGCCGGCCCGGTCGACTCCCGCCAGATCACCCGGGTGATCGGCTCGTCCTCCTGGGGCGCGGGCTCGCCGCGGAGCGCGGCCAGCAGCCGGGCCAGCACGCGGCGCCCCAGCCTCTCGTGATCGACGTCGACCGTCGTGAGCGACGGCGGGAGGAACGCGGTCACGGGGTTGTTGTCCCACCCCGTGACGCTCAGGTCCTCCGGCACCTTCCAGCCGCGCTCCCAGGCCCCCCGCATCGCCCCCGCGGCCACCAGGTCGTTGGCGCCGATGACCGCGGTGACGCCGCTGCCCGGCGGCAGGTCCAGCACCGCCTGCCGCGCCGCCTGCGCCGACCAGCCGCAGTCGGCGACCCCGTGGGACTCCAGCCCCAGCCGCCGCAGGGTGTCGAGATAGACCTGCCTGCGCTGGCGCGCGGAGGTGTGCGCGTAGTCGCCCGCCACGTGCAGGAACCGCCGGTGCCCGTACGCGGCCAGGCCCTCGACGATCTCGGCCATGTGGGAGGCGTCCGCGAGCTCCCCGACCCCGCGCATGCGGTCGTCGTAGTCGGGGGAGACGACGATCGGCACGCTTCCCGGGCGCTGGGCGGGCAGCGCCATCCGGGTCAGCGACAGGATGCCCTCGAACAGCCCGGAATCGGACAGCTCCAGCGCCCGCTGCGCCCACGTCTGCGGCGATCCGCCGAGCGTGACGACCTCGACCACGTAGCCCGCCTCGTGGGCCGCCGCGGTGGCGCCGGCCAGCAGCTCCAGGGCGCTGACGGCGGTGCCCGCGGGCAGGAGCATCGCCAGCCGGCCGGTGCGGCGGTTGCGCATGGCGCGGGCGACGAGGTTCGGGCGGTAGTCGAGCTGCTCGATGGCCGTTCTGATGCGCTCGCTGGTGGCGGGCTTCATGCCGTCGCCGTTGAACTTGAGGTAGCGCGACACCGTCTGGTGGGAGACGCCGGCGAGCCTCGCGACCTCCATGATGGTCGGCCGCTTCGCCGCCGCACCCTTGCTCACGTGGCACTCCTCGCTCGGCCGGTACGCGGGATCAGCGTACCGGTGGCCGGGAAGTGTTCGTTCACCCGGCACTCTCCATGAACGTTCACTTTCCCCAGTCGTGCGGGAAAGATACCCTTCTTGACCCTTCGCGTGTTCGTTCACTAACGTGCCGAAATGAACGTTCACTTTAGCCGTGACGCCCGTCTCCAGCGAGAAGGACCTTCGTGACCCGCCCCGTGGATCAGAACCCCACCGCCCCAGCCCCCGCGTCCCACACCAGCAGCGAGCCCGGCGCCGGAGTGGTGCCGCGGTTCGCCGCGCCGCCCCCGTCGCGCGCCCGCCGCCGCTACGCGGTGGCCGGCACCGGGCACCGGGCCGGCATGTACGTCGCCGCGCTGACCGGCGAGCACGCCGACGTGGGCGCGCTCGTCGCCTGGCTGGACCCGAACCCGGCCCGCATCGACTACTACGATGCCCAGGTGGGCGAGGAGCTGGGCCTCGGCGGCCCGGCCGGGCTGCCCCGCCACACCCCCGACGGCCTGGAGCGGATGGTCGCCGAGCAGCGCGTGGACGTCGTGATCGTCACCAGCCTGGACCGCACCCACGCCGAGCTGGTCGACCGGGCGCTGCGGGCCGGCGCGGACGTCGTGGTGGAGAAGCCGCTGACGATCGACGCGGACGGCTGCCGCCGCATCACCAAGGCCGTCGCCGACACCGGCCGCGACGTCGTGATGACGTTCAACTACCGCTACGCGCCCCGCAACTCCACCCTGCGGCAGGTCATCGAGTCCGGCACGATCGGCGAGGTGACCAGCGTGCACTTCGAGTGGGCGCTGGACACCGTCCACGGCGCCGACTACTTCCGCCGCTGGCACCGCGACAAGGCCAACTCGGGCGGCCTGCTGATCCACAAGGCCAGCCACCACTTCGACCTGATCAACTGGTGGCTCGGCGACACCCCCGCCAAGGTCTACGCCTCCGGCGCGCTGCGCTTCTACGGCGACGAGAACGCCGCCGCCCGCGGCATGGGCGAGCGGCCCGAGCGCGGCACCGGCGCCCACGGCGACCCGTTCTCCCTGGACCTGCGCGCCGACCCCCGCCTGGACGCCCTCTACCTTCAGGCCGAGCGGCACGACGGCTACCGCCGCGACCAGGACCCGTTCGCGCCCGGCGTCACCATCGAGGACAACCTGGCGGTCCTCGTCGACTACCGCCGGGGCGCGCGGCTGAGCTACTCGCTCAACGCGCACAGCCCCTGGGAGGGCTACCGCGTCACGGTCAACGGCACCGCGGGCCGCGCCGAGCTGGAGGTCGTCGAGCGCGGCTTCATCGAGCTGGACGCGAACGGCAACGCCGTGCTCGACCCGTCGACCACCCCGCTCGGCGCGCACGACCCGCTGCGCCCCGAGGGCGAGCGCCTCGTCGTCCAGCGGCACTGGCAGCGGCCCGAGGAGGTCACCATCCCCGCCGGCATCGGCGGCCACGGCGGCGGCGACGCCATCCTGCTCAAGGACGTCTTCCGCCGCGACCTGCGCCTCGGCCCCGACCTCCTCGCCCGGGCCGCCGACTACCGCGACGGCCTGCGGGCGGTCGCCGTCGGCATCGCCGCCAACCAGTCGCTCCGCACCGGCCTGCCCGTCACCGTCGGCGAGCTCGGCCTCGGCGCGGACCTCTGACGCAGGCTCCGGCCACCGTGGCGAGCCGCGCCACGGTGGCCGGAGGCGCTAATCGAGCACCCGGGTGAAGCGGACCGCCTCTTCCCGATACCCCACGGCAGCGTAGAACCGCCGCGCGGTCGTGTTGCCCGCTGCCGTCTCCAGTGTCAGATGGCGCACCCCCTGCCGCCGCGCCCAGTCCTCCGCCGCGCTCAGCAACCGCCGGCCCAGCCCCGCGCGGACGGCCCGCGGCGCGACGACCAGCTCACCGACGTACGCCTCGACCGGCCCGGTGAAGTGGCGGTGGGTGTTGACGGAGACCACGCCGACGACCTCGCCGCCGGCCGCGGCCACGAACACGGCTCCGCGCTGCTCCGGCGCGGGGCCGAAGAAGCCGGCCAGCCACTGCCGCGCCGCCTCCACCACGGCGCCGGGGTCGCGCCAGTCGGCCACCCCCTCGGTGAGCTGGGACGCGAGCTCCATGACAGCGTCACGGTCCTCCTCCCGGACGGGGCGAATCTGGACGTTCCTCTGCTCGACGCTCATGGGGCCCCAGCATGTCAGCTCGCCCGCACCGCAGGTCTTGTCCCCTGATGACCGCGTGGCTAGGGTTCGTTCCGTATGTGGAACGGTGGACCTTTCAGGGGGCGGGGCATGCGCGTGCAGGCGGTCATGGCGGGGCTGGTCAGCGCGGTGGTCGGCTATGCCAGCTCGTTCACCGTCGTGCTCGCCGGGCTGCGGGCCGTCGGGGCGACGCCGGGGCAGGCCGCGTCCGGGCTGCTCGCCCTGTGCTGCGGCGTCGGGGCGGCTGCGATCTTCCTCGGGCTGCGGTACCGCATGCCGATCAGCATCGCCTGGTCCACCCCCGGCGCGGCGCTGCTGATGGCGACCGGCCCCGTGCCCGGCGGGTTCCCGGCCGCGGTCGGCGCGTTCATCGTCTGCGCCGGGTTGCTCGTGCTCGCCGGCCTGTCGCCCTGGCCGGCCCGGGCGATCGCCGCCATCCCGCGCCCGATCGCCGCCGCCATGCTGGCGGGCGTCATCCTCAGCCTGTGCACCGCACCGGTCCGCGCCGTCGTCGACGTCCCGATGCTCGCCGTGCCCGTCGTGCTGACCTGGGCGGTGCTGCAGCGGTACCAGCGGCGGTGGGCCGTTCCCTGCGCGCTCGCCGTGGCGGTCGTCGCCATCGCGGTGCAGGGGAACGGCGGCGGCCTGTCAGGCGCGGCGCTGCGGCCCGCGGTCGAGCTGACCGCTCCGGCGCTGAGCCTGTCCGCGGTGGTGAGCATCGCCATCCCGCTGTTCCTCGTCACCATGGCCGCGCAGAACGTCCCGGGCATGGCGGTCATGGCGACCTACGGCTACCTGCCGCCCCTGCGCCCGGTCCTCGTCACGACCGGCCTGGCCAGTGCGGTGGCGGCGCCGTTCGGCGGGCACGCCGTCAACCTGGCCGCGATCACCGCGGCGCTGACCGCCGGCCCCGACACCCACCCCGACCCCGGCCGCCGGTGGATCGCGACGGTGGCGCTCGGCGCCGGGCAGCTGGCGCTCGGCCTCGGCGCGGGCCTGGCCATGGCGCTGGTGCTGCTGTCCCCGCCCGTGCTGGTCACCGCGGTGGCCGGCCTGGCGTTGCTGTCGGCGCTCGGCTCCTCGCTGGCCGGCGCGGTGACCGAGCCGGAGGGACGGGAGGCGGCGGTGGTCACGTTCGTGGTCACCGCGTCGGGGATGACGATCCTCAGCATCGGCGCGGCGTTCTGGGGCCTGGCCGCGGGCGGCCTGACGGCGCTCCTGCTGCACAGACGATCACCGTCGGAGCCCCCGGCGGAGCAGCCCGCGCCCGCGGTGCCGGCCGATCAACGTTCGTAGCCCCTGAGCCGTGTCATGGAGGCGTCGAGGTGGGTGCGCATGGCGGCGGCGGCCCCCATGGCGTCCCCCGAGGCGATCGCGTCGCGGATCCGGCGGTGCTCGCCCAGGACCTGGTCGAGGTGGCCGGGGTCGGGCTCGGGCCCCGCGTACGGGCGGGTGATCGCGCCGGCGCCCAGCGTGTCGAGCAGGTCGAGGTAGAAGCGGTTGGCCGTGGCGGCGGCGACGGCGCGGTGGAAGGCGAAGTCCGCCTCGACCGCGTCGCTGGCGCCGCCCCGCACCGCGGCCGTACGGCGCAGCGCGGCGTCCACGGCGGCCAGCGCCGCCGGCGTGCGGCGGGCGGCGGCGAGCGCGGCGGCCTCCACCTCGATGCCGCGCCGCAGCTCCAGGAGGTGCAGCCGGTCGCCCGGGGTGCGTACCGTGCCCAGCGAGTGGGTGAAGTCCTGCGCCGGCGGTCTCGCCAGGACGGACGAGCCGCGCCCGCGCCGCGTCTCGACCAGCCCCGCCGCCCGCAGCCGCGAGATGGCCTCGCGCACGACGGTGCGGCTGACGCCGAACCGGACGGCCAGCTCGCCCTCCGACGGCAGCAGCTCGCCGGGCCGCCACTCCCCGCTCCCGATGCCGCGCCGCAGCTCGCCCTCCACCCGGTCCGCGAGGCTCGCGCTGTGCCCGTGAGCGCTGTGCCCGTGAGCGCCGTGCCCGTGAGCGCTGTGCCCGTCAGCGCCGTGCCCGTCAGCCACGGTCCAGGCCCAGGGTCTCGGCGGTGCGCGCGTCGAGCGCCCGGAACAGCGCGGGCTCCTCGGACAGGGAGAGGCCGTAGGAGGGGAGGAGGTCGCGGAGCGCGGGGCGCCAGCCGGGCAGGTGGGCGGGGAAGGCGCGTTCGAGCACGTCGAGCATGATCGCAACGGAGGCGGAGGCGCCGGGGGAGGCGCCGAGCAGGGCGGCGAGGCCGCCGTGGGACGACGTCACGACCTCGGTGCCGAAGCCGGCGATCGCGCCCCGGCCGTTCACCCGCTTGACCACCTGCACCCGCTGGCCGGCCGTGACGAGCTCCCAGTCCCGCGCCCGCGCGTCGGGGACGAACCGGCGCAGCGCCCGCAACCGGCCGCCGCGGGTCTGCGCGAGCTGCCCGACCAGGTATCGCAGGAGGTCGCGGTTGTCGCGGGCCGCGCCCAGCAGCGTGCCGGCGTTGCGCGGGGTGACCGACCGCGGCAGGTCGGACAGCCGGCCGCGCTTGAGGAAGCGCGGCGAGAACGCGGCGAAGGGCCCGAACATCAGGTACGCGCGGCCGTCCACCACGCGGGTGTCGAGGTGCGGCACCGACAGCGACGGCGCGCCCGGCTCGGCGTGGCTGTAGACCTTGGCGTGGTGGCGGGCCAGCAGCCCGGGATCGGCCGCGCGCAGGAACCGGCCGCTGATGGGGAAGCCGCCGTACCTCCGCGTCTCCGGCACGCCGGCGCTCTGGAGCAGGGGCAACGTCCCGCCGCCCGCGCCGAGGAAGACGAACGGGGCGCGTACGAGGTAGTCGCGGGCGCCGTGCAGGTCGCGCACCCGCAGCCGCCACGACCGGCCGTCCCGCCGCAGCGACCGCACCTCGTGACCGGTCCGCACGTCGGCGCCGCCACCCGCCAGGGCGGCGAACAGCCGCCGGGTGAGCACCCCGTAGTCCACGTCCGTGCCGCCCCGGGTACGGCAGACCGCCACCGGCCCGCGCCCGGGACGGCCGGCGAACATCAGCGGGAGCCACCCCGCCATGACGTCCCTGTCGGTGGTGAGCTCCATCCCCTCGAACAGCGGATGCCCGCGCAACGCCGCGTGGCGCAGCCGCAGGTGCTCCACCCCGGCGGCGCCGTGCGCGAAGGCGTAGTGGGGGACCGGCCGGATGAAGCCCGCGGGATCGCCGAGCGTGCCCTCCTCGGCCAGGCGCGCCCAGAGCTGCCGGGAGAGCTGGAACTGCTCGTTGACCGCGACGGCGCTGCTCACGTCGATCGAGCCGGCGCCGGTCAGCGGCGTGTAGTTGAACTCGCAGAGCCCGGCGTGGCCGGTGCCCGCGTTGTTCCAGGCGGACGAGCTCTCCAGGCCGAGGCCGTCCAGCCGTTCGAGGGCCAGGACCGACCAGTCCGGCCGCACGCGGCGCAGCAGCGCGCCGAGGGTGGCGCTCATGATGCCGCCACCCACCAGCACCACGTCGTAGTCGGCCTGGGCGATCACGTGTCGTCCTCCACAATCTGTATGACAAATCCATATCTTGTATAACATGTCTGGAGAAATCCGCTTCTTGTGCCCGACGATCACCGCTTACGATCAGGACGCGTGAGCGGAAGACTGCGCCGGTTCGCGGCGGCGAACGAGCGAATCGCCGCGGACGGCCACTACCAGGCAGCCGACGGCACGACCGTGGAGGTCGGCCCCGCGCTGCGGGACGCGGTCACCGGCACCGTGAGCCATCCGCCGGACGGCACCCTCGCCTGGAAGGGCGCCGGCACGTACGCGACGGCCTTCGAGGTCACCGGCGAGGGCAGCCTGGGCGCGGCGCGCCGGCTGCACCTGGACGGCGCGGCCGGGATCGCGGTGCTGAACTTCGCCTCCGCCCGGAACCCCGGAGGCGGCTACCTCGGCGGCGCGAAGGCGCAGGAAGAGGACCTGTGCCGGCACTCCCTGCTCTACCCCTGCCTCCTGCGGGCGCCCGGCTACTACGCCGCCCACCGGGCCTCGCCCGACCTGCTCTACAGCCACCGCGTCATCTGGTCGCCGGGTGTGCCGGTGCACCGGGACACGGACGGCCGGCTGCTGGCCGAGCCGTACCTCGTCTCGTTCCTCACCTCGCCGGCGCCCAACGCCGGGCAGGTGCTGCGCCGCGACCCCGGCGCGGGCGAGCGGATCCGCCGGGCGCTGACCGAGCGGGCGGGGCGCGTCCTGGCCGTCGCCGCGCATCACGGCGCCCGCACGCTGGTGCTGGGCGCGTGGGGATGCGGCGTGTTCCGCAACGACCCGCGCGAGGTCGCCGGGGCCTTCCACGGCCACCTGACCGGCGACTTCGCGGGCGTGTTCGAGCGGGTGACGTTCGCCGTGTGGGATCGCGACCCGGACTCGGCGAACCGCGCCGCGTTCGCCGACCGGTTCGAGTGAGCCGGCGGGTTCAGCCCAGCCGGTCGTACGGCACCGCGTGACTCGTGTGCCCGTGCACCCCCGTCGTGGTCGTCGCCATGAACAGCGAGTTGAGCAGCGCCTCCTCCACCGCGTCCATGACCGCCGCGAACACCGGATCCAGCGCGGCATCGGGCAGGACAGCCGCCCGGGAGGCCGTGCTGAACGCGACCGCGTAGTCGCCGCTCCCGTGCGAGTACGACGCCCCCACCCGCCCCATCGCGAAGACCGCCCGGCGGGCGAGCCGGCCGAGCTGACGGGCGTCGAGCGGCGCGTCCGTGGCCACCACGATCATGCACGAGTTGCCCGGCGGCTCCACCCGCCCCGCCCCAGGGACGAGCTCCTCGACCGGCATCGGGACGCCGCGCACCGTCAGCACGCCGCCGAAGTTGGCCTGCACCAGCGCCCCCACCGTGACGGGAACGCCCTCCACCACCGGCCGCCTGGACGAGGTGCCGATCCCGGCCTTGAACCCCAGGGCCGTCGTCCCCGTGCCCGCGCCCACGCAGCCCTCCGCCGGCAGGCCGCCCGAGGCGCCCTCCAGCGCGTCCAGGACGTGGCGCTCGGTGATCGGGCGGCGCCGGATGTCGGACAGGAAGCCGTCGTTGGTCTCCCCGACGAGCGGGTTGAAGGACAGCCCGCCGGGGTGCAGCTCCATCAGGTACGTGAGCACCGCGTCCGCCGCCCTGAACACCGACAGCGTGCCCGTCAGCACGATCGGCGACTCCAGCACGCCCAGCTCGTCCACCTGGGTCGAGCCGACCAGCTTGCCGTACCCGTTGCCTGTGTAGACGGCGGCGGGCAGCGGTCCGAAGGGCCGGGGAACGATCGCGGTGACCCCGGTGCGGAGGGCGGCGCCGTCGTCGATCGTGGTGTGCCCCACCAGGACGCCCTCGACGTCCGTGATCGCGTTGAGCGGGCCGGTCGGCAGCGTGCCGACGAGCACGCCGAGCGCGCGTGCCCGGGAGCGCCCGGTCATGATGGTTCCTCCGGCGGCAGGTAGGGGCGGAAGTGGTCGGCCACGAGGCCGGCGACGGCCTCCGCGCCGAGCGTGCCGTCGACCTCGATCACGCGGATGCCGAGCCGGTGCGCGGAGCGTACGGCGTCGTCGGCGACGAGGCGGTCGCGTTCGAGCCGGTTGCGCTGGGCCAGGGCCGGATCGCTCACCCCGGCCCCGACGGTGGCCGCCCGGGGCAGCTCGCGCGCCTGCCGGTCGCGGAACGCCGCGGTGGGCACCATGACCACCATCCGGCGGGGCGAGCCGGCGATCGGCGCGACCAGCTCGGGCCGCAACCCCCAGCCCTCGGCGAGGATCGGCCGCCCGGAGACGAGCCCGCGCAGGTCGTCCAGCGCCCACTCGAACCGGACCGGGAAGCCGGCCAGCGTCTCCGCCGCCAGGTCCGCCGGGGTGCCGCGGATCCACCTGGTGTCGGGGTCCGGGCCGCCGGGCGGCTCGCCGAGCCTGAGTCGGCGGGCGACGCGGCGGTCGTCGTGGCCGCGGGCGTCGTGGTAGTCGTAGTGGTAGGCGGTCAGCCCGTACCGCTGGGCCAGCAGCCGGGCCACGGTGGACTTGCCGGCCCACTGGCCGCCGCCGATCCACAGCGCGCGGCCGAGCGTGCCGAAGGGGTCCCAGGTCACAGGGGCGCTCTCCTCGTCGTACGTAGGGGACGATCTTCACACGGTAACGGCGTTCACGTGGTTGTCACCCGAAGCCGGTGTGACCGCCGCCCGGCGTCCTCTACGTTGGTCGGGGCCGTCGCGGCGGCGGCCGCGAAGGCGAGGATCGTCCATGTCGATTTCTCGGCGCACCATGCTCGGCGCCCTGGCGGCGGCCGGCACGATCACGAGCGCGGCGCCCGCGCCCGCCGCGGCGCAGGCCGGCCGGCGGCGCGGGGCCAGGCACGTCGTCCTGGTGGACTGGGACGGCTTCGACCCCGGTTACCTGGGCCGCGTCCCCACGCCCAACCTCGACCGGCTGGCGGCCAGGGGTGTCCTCACGGTCGCCGACGCCACCTTCCACACGGTCTCCAACCCGTGCCGCGCGTCCATGAGCACGGGCGCGTACCCGGAGGTGCACGGCAACGTCGCCTACGTCTACGACCCGGTGAGCGGCAGGGCGCAGGGCCAGAGCCGGTTCCTGGCGGCCGAGACCATCGCCGAGTCGCTGGCGGCCGAGGGGCGCACGGTCGCCTCCGTGCAGTGGTACATGGTCCAGGACCACGGCGTGCGGTACGGCGACCCCGAGCACCTGTACGTCCAGCCGGGCGGCGGGTTCGGGCAGCGCGTGGACGTGGCGATCGACCTGCTCAACCTGCGGCCGGTGGACTCCGGCGGGCAGCAGGTGACCGTCCCGCGGATCCCCGACCTGCTCGCCGTCTACAGCTCCGACCTCGACGGGCTCGGCCACAACGAGGGCCCTGACAGCCCGAACCTGGGCCCGCTGCTCGCCGAGCACGACCACCAGCTCGGCCGCCTCATCCAAGCCACCAAGGATGTCGGCATATTTCGGGACACGGCCTTCCTGGTGACCAGCGATCACGGCATGACGGCCTGGAACCGTACGCTGCTCCCGCAGGTCGTCGGCGCCGTCCAGGCGCTCGGCCACAGCGTCGAGGTCGTGCCCTCGGGCTCGGCCCCGGCCGCAGGCACGGAGGTCGTCATCGTGCCCAACGCGGTCCGCCTGGGCGACATCACGCTGCGCGGCACCGCGGCCGGACCCGCCGCCCGCGACAGGATCAAGGCCGCGCTGCGCCGCCTGCCGGAGATCGGCCGGGTGCTCGACGACCGCGCGCTGCGCGCCCTGCACGCGAGCGACAAGCTGGGCGACCTGGTCGCCGAGGCCCGGCCCCCGTACGGCTTCGCCCTGCCCGAGCCCCCGGACGGGCAGTGGCGCGGGGCTCACGGCAGCCTCGGCGAGGCCAAGGTCCCCCTGGTGCTGTCCGGCGCGGGGATCCGGCCCGGCGCCCGCCCTCGCGGCGCCCGGCTGATCGACGTCGCCCCGACCATCGCGGCGCTGCTCGGCACCCGCCCGCCCGCGCAGGCCCAGGGCCGGGACCTGACCGTCACGCCTCTTCTTTGAGCCGTTCGAAGACGAGCTGGGGGCGCTGGACGGCGCGCACGCCGTACACCTGCGAGATCAGCTCGGGAGTGAGGACCTGGCCCGGCGGGCCGCCGGCGACGATGCGGCCGGCGCTCATCACGTAGAGCCGGTCGCAGAACGCGGCCGCCTGGTTGAGGTCGTGCAGCACGGCCAGCGTCGCGATGCCCACCTCGCTGCCCAGCTCGCGCACCAGGTGCAGGATCTCCAGCTGGTGGCGGATGTCCAGGTGGGAGGTGGGCTCGTCCAGCAGGAGCAGGCGGGTCTCCTGGACCAGGGCGCGGGCGAGCAGGACCCGCTGCTTCTCGCCGCCGGACAGGGTGGCGAAGATCCGGTCCGCGGCGCCGGCCAGGCCGACGCGGTCCAGCGCCCGCGCGTACCGCTCCGCGTCGGCGGCGGCGTCGGGCCTGTACGGGGTGCGGCCCATGGCGACGATCTCCGCCACGGTGAAGTCGAGGTCCGCCGGGATCTCCTGGGCGACCACGGCGGTGCGCCGGGCGGCCTGGCGGGCGGGCAGCCGGTGCACGTCGTCGCCGTCCACGGCGATGAGCCCGGCCGACGGCTTCAGCGCCCGGTAGATCGTCCGCAGCAGCGTGGACTTGCCGCACCCGTTCGGCCCGACGAGTGCCACGAACTCGCCGTCGTCCACCAGCAGGTCGGCCTCGTGCACGATGGCGTGTCCGTCGAGGGCGACGGACACGCCGCGCAGGTCGAGCTTCATGAGACGGTCACCGCCCGGTCCACCGAACGCCGGCGCAGCAGCCACAGGAAGAACGGCACGCCGAACAGCGCGGTGACGATGCTCAACGCCAGCTCCTGCGGCGCGTTGACCGTACGGGCGGCGATGTCCACCAGTTGCAGGAACACGGCGCCGAGCAGGGCGGTGACGGGCAGCACCCGGCGGTGGTCGGCGCCGGCGAGCAGCCGGGCGGCGTGCGGCACGATCAGGCCGACGAACGCGATCGCGCCGCTGGTGGCCACCAGCACGCCGACCAGCAGCGAGGTCAGCACGAACAGGATCAGGCGGAACCGGCCGACGTTCACCCCGAGCGAGACGGCCGTCTCCTCCCCGGCGGCGATCGCGTTCAGCGGCCGGTGCTGCAGCAGCAGGTACGTCACCCCGGCGGCCAGCACGACGGCCGGCAGCGGCAGCATGTGCCACCGGGCCCCGCCCAGGCTGCCCATCAGCCAGAACAGCACCTGCTGGGCGGCCCGCCCGCTCTGCGCGGCCTGCAGCACGTAGCTGTAGGCGGCCTGGAACAGGTACGCCAGCGCCACCCCGGCCAGCACCAGCCGGGACGGGGTGAGCCGGCCGCTGCGCTGCGCCAGCAGGTAGACCAGGCCGAGGGCGAGCAGCGAGCCGGCGAAGGCGGCGGCCGACAGCGACAGCCCGCCCAGCGCCGAGGTGCCCAGGATGAACACGCACACCGCGCCGAACGAGGCGCCGGAGGAGATCCCGAGCAGGAACGGGTCCGCGAGCGGGTTGCGCACCAGCGCCTGCAGCACCGCGCCGACCACCGCCAGCCCGGCCCCGACGAGCAGCGCCAGCAGCGCGCGCGGCAGCCGGAAGTCCCACACGATCTGCTCCTGCACCGGCGTCCACGTGCGCGGCACCAGGCCGGGAACGAGCCGGTCGGCGACGATGCCCCACGCCTCCGGCAGGGCGACGTGGACCGCGCCGATGCTCACCGCCAGCCAGGTCGAGGCGACCGCGGCCACGGCGAGGGCGGTGAGGAGCAGCACGAATCGGCCGGCGCGCCGGTGAGCCGGTCCGGCGCTCACCGTCCTGGTGGGCGCCACGTCCTGGGCGGTCATTGCGCGAAGGCGTCCGGGTGCAGGAACCTGGCGATGTCGGTGACGGCCAGGATGTTGCGGTAGCCGGGGTGCTGGGCGGCCACGGGCAGGGCGAGGTAACGCTTGTCCTTGGCGGCGGGGCTGTTCTTGGCGATCGCGAACGCCTCCTCGGCCTTGGCGGGCGAGCTCGGCATGTCCTCGCCGCGCAGCGTGGCGTAGTCGCTGACGAGCACCGCCTCGGGCTGCGAGGCGCTCACCTTCTCGACGCTGACCTCGGTGTAGTCGCCCTTGACGTCCTTGAGCACGTTCTCGCCGCCGGCCAGGGCGATCATCTGCTGGGTGATGCCGGAGCCGCCGTAGGCGTTCACCGGGCCCTTGCCGCCGTCGGTGGCCAGCACCTTGACCGGCGTGCGGCCCTCGACGCGCTTCTTGACGTCGGCGAGCTGGGCCTGCAGCTCGCCGACCAGCTTCTCCGCCTGGTCGGGAACGCCGAAGATCTTGCCGAGGTTGCGCAGGTCGGTGAAGGTGTCGTCGATGGTGAACCGGAGCACCTCCTCGGGGCTGCACCAGCCGCCCAGGATGTAGACCGGGCTGCCGGCCGCGTCCAGCTCCTCCACGGTGGCGTAGCCGCCGGCGGCGTCGAAGCTGGCCATCGCGTTGTCCAGGACGAAGTCCGCGCTCTGGGCCAGCATGACCTCCTTCTGCGGCAGCATGATCGTTTCGGAGATCTGCGGGATCCGGTCGTACTGCTCCTTCTGGCCGGGCAGAAACGCGCTCTCGCCGAAGAAGGTGCGGCCGGCGATCCGGTCGCCGAGGCCGAGGGCGAGCAGGGTCTCCAGGGAGGGGTGGTAGCCGGTCACCACCTTGGACGGCGGCTGGTCGAAGGTGAGCTCGCGCCCGCAGTTCTCGACCGTCACCGGGAAACCCGGCTGCGGCGCCGCAGCCTGCCGGGTCTCCTGGGCGGCGGGAGCCTGGGAGCAGGCGGTCAGCGTCACGGCCGCCATCGCGAGAGCGAGCAGCCTGGCTGGGACGGTACGGAGCGGGCGGCTCATGGGGCGAGGTCTCCGGATGGTGAAGGATCAACGATCGGCACCATTGTGCACATACTCCGCAATTGCCAGCAAATTGCATCTAGGTGGCGATCGAGCGCCGGTTTGACGAGGGTGCGGAGTGTGTGGGATATTGATGGCGGCAGATGGAGTTGACACTACAAATAAGTGTGGACTTCCGTTTGCCTATTGCGTTATGCTGCCCTCCTTCGCCTTCGTATCCTCCGGAAGGACATCTGTTGGCAGCCTCGCGCAATGCCTCTCCCATTCCCGCCGGCCCCCGCCGTGTCTCCTTCGCGCGCATCCAGGAGCCTCTGGAAGTTCCCGACCTGCTCGCCCTGCAGACCGAGTCGTTCGACTGGCTGCTCGGGAACGAGCGGTGGAAGGCCCGGGTCGAGGCGGCTCGCCAGGCCGGGCGGAGGAACGTCCCGGCCCAGTCGGGCCTCCAGGAGATCTTCGAAGAGATCAGCCCGATCGAGGACTTCTCGGGCTCCATGTCCCTGTCGTTCCGCGACCACCGGTTCGAGCCGCCGAAGTACTCCGTGGACGAATGCAAGGAGAAGGACATGACCTTCTCCGCGCCGATGTTCGTGACGGCCGAGTTCATCAACAACACCACGGGTGAGATCAAGAGCCAGACGGTGTTCATGGGCGACTTCCCGCTCATGACGCCGAAGGGCAGCTTCATCGTCAACGGCACGGAGCGCGTCGTGACGTCGCAGCTCATCCGCTCGCCCGGCGTCTACTACGAGCGCAACGCCGACAAGACCTCCGACAAGGACCTGTACGGCTGCAAGGTCATCCCGTCGAGGGGTGCCTGGCTGGAGTTCGAGATCGACAAGCGCGACAGCGTCGGGGTGCGCATCGACCGCAAGCGCAAGCAGCCCGTCACCGTGCTGCTCAAGGCGTTCGGCTGGACGGCCGAGCGCATCCTCGAGCGCTTCGGCCGGTACGAGTCGATGCGGGCCACGCTGGAGAAGGACCACACCGCCGGACAGGACGACGCCCTGCTCGACATCTACCGCAAGCTGCGGCCAGGCGAGCCGCCGACCAAGGAGTCGGCGCAGACCCTGCTGGAGAACCTCTACTTCAACCCCAAGCGGTACGACCTCGCCAAGGTGGGCCGCTACAAGGTCAACAAGAAGCTCGGCCTGGACCTCGACATCGACGTCACCGTCCTGACCGAGGACGACATCGTCGCGGCCATCGAGTACCTGGTGCGGCTGCACGCCGGCGAGGAGTCCACGGGCCTGCCCCTGGAGGTCGACGACATCGACCACTTCGGCAACCGGCGCGTGCGCAGCGTCGGCGAGCTCATCCAGAACCAGGTCCGCCTGGGCCTGGCCCGCATGGAGCGGGTCGTGCGCGAGCGCATGACCACGCAGGACGTCGAGGCCATCACGCCGCAGACCCTGATCAACATCCGCCCGGTCGTGGCGTCGATCAAGGAGTTCTACGGCACCTCGCAGCTCTCGCAGTTCATGGACCAGACCAACCCGCTGGCCGGCCTGACCAACAAGCGGCGGCTGAACGCGCTCGGCCCCGGCGGCCTGTCCCGCGAGCGGGCCGGCATGGAGGTCCGCGACGTGCACCCGTCCCACTACGGCCGGATGTGCCCGATCGAGACCCCCGAAGGCCCCAACATCGGCCTCATCGGCTACCTCGCCTGCTTCGGCCGCCTCAACGCCTTCGGCTTCATCGAGACGCCCTACCGCAAGGTCGTCGACGGCAGGGTCACCGAGCAGATCGACTACCTGACCGCCGACGAGGAGGACCAGTTCGTCATCGCGCAGGCGAACTCGCCGCTGACGGCCGGCGGCTCGTTCGCCGACCACCGCGTGCTGGTCCGCACCAAGGGCGGCGAGTTCGAGTACGTGCGCTCCGGCGAGGTCGACTACATGGACGTGTCGCCGCGCCAGATGGTGTCGGTGGCCACCGCGATGATCCCGTTCCTGGAGCACGACGACGCGAACCGGGCCCTGATGGGCGCGAACATGCAGCGCCAGTCGGTGCCGCTGCTGAAGAGCGAGGCGCCGCTGGTCGGCACCGGCATGGAGTACCGTGCCGCCACCGACACGGGTGACGTCATCAACGCGGAGAAGGCCGGGGTGGTGGAGGAGGTCTCCGCCGACTACGTGACCGTCATGAACGACGACGGCACGCGGACGACGTACCGGGTGGCCAAGTTCAAGCGCTCCAACCAGGGCACCAGCTTCAACCAGAAGCCGATCGTGGCCGAGGGCGACCGGGTCGAGGTCAACCAGGTCATCGCCGACGGCCCGTGCACGGACCAGGGCGAGATGGCACTGGGCAAGAACCTCCTGGTGGCGTTCATGCCGTGGGAGGGTCACAACTACGAAGACGCGATCATCCTGTCCCAGCGGCTGGTCCAGGACGACGTCCTGTCCTCGATCCACATCGAGGAGCACGAGGTCGACGCCCGTGACACCAAGCTGGGCCCGGAGGAGATCACCCGGGACATCCCGAACGTCTCCGAGGAGGTCCTGGCCGACCTCGACGAGCGCGGCATCATCCGGATCGGCGCCGAGGTCGTGCCCGGCGACATCCTGGTCGGCAAGGTCACCCCGAAGGGTGAGACCGAGCTGACCCCGGAGGAGCGGCTGCTGCGCGCGATCTTCGGCGAGAAGGCCCGGGAGGTCCGCGACACCTCGCTGAAGGTGCCGCACGGGGAGTCCGGCAGGGTGATCCACACGCAGGTGTTCAGCCGGGACGAGGGCGACGAGCTGCCGCCGGGGGTGAACGTGCTGGTCCGCGTCCTCGTGGCGCAGAAGCGCAAGATCACCGACGGTGACAAGCTGGCCGGCCGGCACGGCAACAAGGGTGTCATCTCCAAGATCCTGCCGGTCGAGGACATGCCGTTCCTGGAGGACGGCACCCCGGTCGACATCATCCTCAACCCCCTCGGCGTGCCCGGTCGAATGAACGTCGGCCAGGTGCTGGAGACCCACCTGGGGTGGATCGCCGCCCGCGGGTGGGACATCTCGGGCATCCAGGAGGCCTGGGCCGAGCGGCTGCGTGACAAGGGCTTCGAGCAGGTCGCCCCGCGCACCAACATGGCCACCCCGGTCTTCGACGGCGCGAACGAGGAGGAGATCATCGGGCTGCTCGGCAACACCGTCCCGACGCGCGACGGGGATCGGCTCGTGCAGCGCAGCGGCAAGGCGCAACTGTTCGACGGGCGCTCGGGGGAGCCGTTCCCGTACCCGATCGCGGTCGGTTACATCTACATCCTCAAGCTGCTGCACCTGGTCGACGACAAGATCCACGCGCGGTCGACCGGTCCGTACTCCATGATCACCCAGCAGCCGCTCGGCGGTAAGGCCCAGTTCGGTGGCCAGCGCTTCGGTGAGATGGAGGTGTGGGCCATGGAGGCCTATGGCGCGGCGTACGCGCTGCAGGAGCTGCTGACCATCAAGTCCGACGACGTTCTCGGCCGGGTGAAGGTCTACGAGGCCATCGTCAAGGGCGAGAACATTCCCGAGCCGGGCATCCCCGAGTCCTTCAAGGTGCTCATCAAGGAGATGCAGTCGCTGTGCCTAAACGTCGAGGTGCTCTCCAGCGACGGCATGTCCATCGAGATGCGCGACACCGACGAGGACGTCTTCCGCGCCGCGGAGGAGCTCGGCATCGACCTGTCCCGGCGCGAGCCGAGCAGCGTCGAGGAGATCTGACCTCCGGCCGGGTGCGGCGCCTCTGGAACACCAGGCGCCGCACTCGGACAGATCTTCGCTTACTGTGCATTCTGGGGGACGCGCTTGCGGGAGAATGTGCGGGCCGACGCACACGGAAGGCGCGGCACACGGGGGAAGACGGAGGATGACGCCGGGAATGAGCACTCAGACGTACGAGCATCTAGGCCCCTACCGGATGGTCAGGAAGATCGGTGAGGGCGGCATGGGGGTTGCCCACCTCGGTCTCGACGCCGCGGGCCGGGAAGTCGCGATCAAGGTGCTGCACCCGCACGTGGCCGCCGACCTCAAGGCGCGCGACCGGCTGTTCCGCGAGGTGGAGACCATGCGCCGGGTGCGCAGCTCGTACGTCGCCGAGGTGCTCGACGCCGAGCTGTCCGGTGCCCGGCCGTACGTGGTGACCCGGTTCGCGCCCGGCCGTACGCTGGAGGACACCGTGCTGTCCGGGGGGCCGCTGCCGCCGCACGAGGTCATCAGGCTGGCGCAGGGGCTGTGCCAGGCGCTGGTGGACATCCACGCGGCCGGCGTGATCCACCGCGACCTCAAGCCGTCCAACGTCATGATGGTCGACGGGCGGCCCCTCGTCATCGACTTCGGCATCGCGCACCTGGTGGACGCGGCCAGGCTGACGCAGAGCGGGATGTTCGTCGGCACGCCGGGCTACCTGGCGCCGGAGATCATCCGCGGCTCGCAGATCACGCAGGCGGCCGACGTGCACGCGCTGGCCTCGACGGTGTTCTTCGCAGCCACGGGGTTGCCGCCGTTCGGCACGGGCACGTTCGAGGCGGTCTGCTTCAACACCATGGAGGGGCGCTCGCAGATCGACAAGGCGCCGGCCTGGCTGCGCGACTGGCTGAGCCGGGCGCTGCAGGTCGACCCGTCGGCCCGCCCCGGCGCCCGGGAACTGCTGCGGACCGCCGGGGCGCTCGACCCGGGCAGCCGCGTGCCCCAGGCTCGCGGGGGCCGTACGGTGGCCATGAACACCGTCTCCGACCTGCTCCCGCCGGTCGAGTACGCCCGGCGGCGCGAACAGGAGACACCGCCGCCCACCCTGCACGCCGAGTCGCCGCAGGAGCGCCGCCCGGCGCCGCCTCGCCCGCCCGCGGAGCCGTTCGAGCTGCGGCGGTTCCTGAAGAGCAGCGGGTTCGTCGGGGTGCTCGCGCTGGTCACGCTGGTGGCGCTGACCGTCGTCATGCCGGTCGTCGTGGGCCTGGTGGTGGCGGCGCTGTCGCTGGCCCTGCGCGCCGGCGACCACTACTTCGCCGAGGAACGGCCGGAGCTGACCAGGGCCGCGATGGTGGCGATGGGCCACCTGCTCCTGTCGCTGGCCTTCGGCATCGCCGCGGCGGGGCTGCTGCACCTGGCCGGGCGGCTCAGCACCAGCCACGCCGAGTCGCTGGCCGCCGGGGCGTTCACGCTGGGGCTGTTCGTGCTGCCCGGCGCCGGTCCGGTACGGCGGGCCGCCTCGGGCCTCCTGGCCCGCCTGCTGCCCGGCCACACCGCGACGGTGGTGACGGTGGCCGTGATGGGGCCGATCGCGCTGACGTCCGTGATCGTCGCGCTCGTGGGGTTGTAGCGCGTCACTTGCACCGCCCGACGTACGGCTCCGCAAGCTGACCCGCCGCGGAGCGCAAGTCTTGCGTCTTCTTACGCTCGTCCGACGTAGCCGCTTGCGCTCCGCCGCGGGTCAGCCGAAAACGCGCTCGTAGGCGCCACCTGGGCGAAGATCCTTCATTCCGCGGGATGCTGAAGTTATCTCTTTGCGCAATCTCGTCGAAATATTGCGGCCATCTGCTCGACATCCTATGGTTCGGCCATCCGCCTTACCCGGAGGGCCACCCCCATGAGAGCACTGTTAGCCGCCCTTGCGTTACTCATCGGATTCCTCGCCGCACCGGCCGCGCACGCCGCGGCCGACACCAACCTCGCCGCCGGCAAGACGGCGACCGCCAGCAGCTTCACCGGCGTCTACCGCGCCGCCAACGTCACCGACGGCAACCAGGCCACCTACTGGGAATCGGCCAACAACGCCTTCCCGCAGTGGATCCAGGTCGACCTCGGCGCCACCGCCGGCCTCAGCAAGGTGGTGCTCAAACTGCCCACCGGCTGGCCCAGCCGCACCGAGACGCTGAGCGTCCAGGGCAGCACGAACGGCACCAGCTTCACCACCATCGCCGCCGCGGCCACCCACACCATCAGCCCGGCCGCCACCATCACCCTGCCCCCCGGCACCACCGCCCGCCACGTCCGCGTGCACATCACCGCCAACTCCGGCTGGCCCGCCGGCCAGCTCTCCGAGCTGGAGGTCTGGGGCAGCGCTCCCGGCAATCCCGGCAACCCTGGTGACAACCTGGCCCTCGGCAAGACGCTGACGGAGTCCGGGCACACCCACACCTACGCCGCCGCCAACGCCAACGACGACAACCTGCAGACCTACTGGGAGGGCGCCGCCTACCCGGCCACCCTGACCGCCCAGCTCGGCGCCAACGCCGACCTGACCTCCATCGTGCTCAAGCTCAACCCCGACCCGGCCTGGGGCCGCCGCACCCAGACCCTCCAGGTGCTCGGCCGCGAGCAGAACGCCTCCACCTTCACCACCCTCGTCGCCCAGGCCACCTACACCTTCGACCCGGCCACCGGCAACAGCGTGACCGTCCCGGTCACCGGCAAGGTCGCCGACGTACGGCTCCAGTTCACCGCCAACTCCGGCGCCCCCAGCGGCCAGGTCGCCGAGTTCCAGATCTACGGCACCCCGGCGCCCAACCCCGACCTCGTCGTCACCGGGCTCACCTGGACGCCCGCCTCGCCCACCGCGACGACCGCGATCACGCTGTCCGCCACGATCAGGAACGCCGGCACCGCCGCCTCCGCCGCCACGTCGGTGAACCTCTACGCGGGCCCCACCAAGGTGGGCAGCGCCGGCGTGGCCGCCCTGGCCGCCGGAGCGTCCACCACCGTGTCCGCAAATATCGGGACAAGGCAGGCGGGCGTCTATCAGGTCTCGGCCAAGGTGGACGAGGAGCAGGAGGTCCCCGAGCAGAACGAGGCCAACAACGCCTTCACCGCGCCCACGTCCCTGGTGATCGCCGAAGCCCCCGGCCCCGACCTCCAGGTGCTGGGCATCACCGCCACCCCGCCCAACCCCGCCGCCGGCGCGCGGGTCACGTTCACCGTGGCCGTGAAGAACCGCGGCACGACCACGACCGGCGCGACCACGGTCACCCGCGTGGCCGTGGGCGGCACCACGCTCAACACGGACACCGCCCCGATCGCCGCGGGCGCGACGGCGAACGTGGCCATGACCGGCGGCTGGACCGCCACCACCGGCGGCGCCACGATCACCGCCACCGCCGACGCGACCGGCGCCGTCACCGAGACCGACGAGAGCAACAACACGCTCTCGCAGGCGATCACCGTCGGCCGTGGCGCCTCGGTGCCGTACGTCGAGTACGAGGCCGAGGCCGCCGCCTACCAGGGCACCCTGCTCCAGGCGGACCCGCTGCGCACGTTCGGCCACACCAACTTCGCCACCGAGTCCTCCGGCAGGAAGTCCGTGCGGCTCGACAACACCGGCCAGTACGTCGAGTTCACCTCCACCAGCCCCGCCAACTCGATCGTCGTGCGCAACTCGATCCCGGACGCGCCGGGCGGCGGCGGCATCGACGCCACGATCAGCCTCTACATCGACGGGACGTTCGCCCGCAAACTCACCCTCTCCTCCAAGCACAGCTGGCTGTACGGCACCAGCGACGACCCGGAGGCGCTGACCAACACGCCGCAGGCCGACGCCAGGCGGCTGTTCGACGAGTCCAACGCGCTGCTGTCGCGCTCGTACCCGGCCGGTACGAAGTTCCGCCTCCAGCGGGACGCCGGCGACAGCGCCGCCTTCTACATCATCGACCTGATCGACCTGGAGGACGTGGCGCCACCGGCCACCAAGCCGGCCGCGTGCACCTCGATCACCGAGTACGGCGCCGCGCCCGGCGACGGCAACGACGACACCGCCGCCATCCAGCAGGCGGTCACCGACGACCAGAACGGCGTCATCGACTGCGTGTGGATCCCGCCGGGCCAGTGGCGCCAGGAGAAGAAGATCCTCACCGACGACCCGCTGAACCGTGGCCCGTACAACCAGGTCGGCATCAGCGACGTCACGATCCGCGGCGCGGGCATGTGGCACTCCCAGCTCTACACCCTGACCGAGCCGCACCTGGCCACGGGCGGCATCAACCACCCGCACGAGGGCAACTTCGGCTTCGACATCGACGACAACGTGCAGATCTCCGACCTGGCCATCTTCGGCTCCGGCCGCATCCGCGGCGGCCCCGGCGGCGCCGAGGGCGGGGTCGGGCTGAACGGCCGGTTCGGCCAGAACACGAAGATCTCGAACGTCTGGATCGAGCACGCCAACGTGGGCGTCTGGGTCGGCCGCGACTACGACAACATCCCCGAGCTGTGGGGGCCGGCCGACGGGCTGCAGTTCAGCGGCATGCGTATCCGCAACACCTACGCCGACGGCATCAACTTCAGCAACGGCACCCGGAACTCGCGGGTCTTCAACTCCTCGTTCCGCACGACGGGCGACGACTCGCTGGCCGTCTGGGCGAACCCGTACGTGAAGGACCCGTCGGTGGACATCGCCCACGACAACCAGTTCGTCAACAACACCGTGCAGCTTCCGTGGCGGGCCAACGGCATCGCGATCTACGGCGGCTACAACAACAAGATCGAGAACAATCTGATCTACGACACGATGAACTACCCCGGCATCATGCTCGCCACCGACCACAACCCCCTGCCGTTCTCCGGCCAGACGCTGATCGCCGGGAACGCGCTGTACCGGTGCGGCGGCGTCTTCTGGGGTGAGGCGCAGAAGTTCGGCGCCATCACACTCTTCGCCCAGAACCGGGACATCACCGGCGTGACCATCCGCGACACCGAGATCCACGACTCGACCTACGACGGCATCCAGTTCAAGGGCGGTGGCGGCAACATGCCGAACGTCGCCATCACGAACGTCCGCATCGACAGGTCGAACAACGGCGCCGGCATCCTGGCCCAGGGCAGCGCCCGCGGCAGCGCCACCCTGACCGGCGTCACCATCACGAACTCGGCCACCGGCGACATCGTCAAGGAGCCGGGCTCGACCTTCGTGATCACGGGAGGACCTTCGTGATCACGGGAGGACCTTCGTGATCACAGGAGGACCTTCGTGATCAACCGAGGGCCTTCGTGATCACAGGAGACTGAGGTCCGCGCGTGCGGCTCCGGGTCCGGGAGCCGCACGCGCATTCAGCGCTCGCTTCAGCGTTCGGCCGCGCGGAACTGCGACGGCGGGACGCCGGCCCAGGCCACGAACGCCTGGCGGAAGGTCTCGGCGGAGGCGAAGCCGCAGCGGCGCGCGATCGCGGCGAGCGGCTCGCTCGTCCTGGTCAGCAGGTGGGAGGCCACCTCCATGCGCATGTCGCGGACCAGCCGCGACGGGGTCCTGCCCACGTGCTCGGCGAACAGCCTGTTGAGGTGCCGCTCGCTCACCCCGGCGAGCGCGGCCAGCCGGGCGACGCCGAGATCGCCGTCCAGGTTGCCGATGATGTGGTCGATGACCCGCCGCACCACCGCCTGGTCGGAACGCGGCAGGTTGGTGAACAGGCTGAGCTGCGTCTGCCCGCCCGGCCGCTGCAGGTACGTGACCATGCCCATGGCCACCCGGCGGGCGATCTCGGGCCCGTGGTCCTCCTCGACGAAGGACAGCGTGAGATCGAGGGCCGCCGTGACCCCGCCCGACGTCGAGACCTCGCCGTCCCTGACGAAGATCGGTGCCGGATCCACGTTCACCTTCGGGAAACGCGCGGCGAACCGGGCGGCCTCGTACCAGTGGGTCGTGGCCCGGCGGTTGTCGAGCAGGCCGGCGGCGGCCAGCACGGTCGCCCCGGTGCACACCGACGCCACCCGCCGCGACAGCCCGGCCAGCCGCATGACCTGGCCGACCAGCCGCGGGTTGGCGGCGGCGGCCTCGTGCCCCTGCCCGCCCGAGACGATCAGCGTGTCGATCGGGCCGTCCACGCCGTCGAGGCGGCCCTGCCCGCGCAGCTCCAGCCCCGAGTCGCAGCGCACCGGCCGCCCGAGCGGGGTCACCAGCATCACCCGGTACGCCGGGCTCGCCCCCAGCCGGTTCGCGTAGTCGAACCCGGACGTCACGGACGCGACGTCGACGAGCTCGATGCCGTCATAGGCCACCACGACGATCAGCGGCTCCACCATGGAACCACCGTAAGGCCCGCGGGAGGGGAGCAGAGCCGTACGGACAGGATCCCCAGAGGAACGGACGAGCCGCCCGCCATCCCGATCATCTCGCCCCGCTCGGCACCGATGCTGTCGGCAGGCCTTCGCGCTCGGCGACGACACCAGGGGGTGACCACATGCGCGAGCGAACCACCCCGGGACCGGGGACCTGGCACCGGCCGCTGCTGCTGGTCGCGGCCGTCACCGCGCCGTTCGTGGCGATCTCGCTCGCCGGCCTCGCGCTCGACGGCCGCGTGCTGGTGGGCGCGCCGATCTGGGGCAAACCGTTCAAGTTCGCGGTGTCGATCGTGCTGTACGCGGTGACGTGGTCGTGGCTGGTGACCTACCTGCCGCACCGCCGGCTCGTCCGGTGGCCGGCGACGGTCATCGCGGCCGCCCTGGCGGTCGAGTACGCGATCATCGTCGCCCAGGTGATCAGGGGCCGCCAGAGCCACTTCAACGTCGCCACCCCGCTCGACGGGATCCTGTGGGGCGTCATGGGCACCTCGATCACCGTGCTCTGGCTCGCCAACATCGTGGTCGCCCTCTTCCTGATCCGCCGCGAGATCGGCGGCAGGACGCTCACCTGGGCGGTCCGGTCGGGCGCCGCCATCTCCCTGCTCGGCATCGGAATGGCGTTCCTGATGACCAGGCCGACCGAGGCGCAGCGGGCGGCGATGCGCGAGGGCGGGTTCGGCGGGATCATCGGCAGGCACAGCGTGGGCGTGCTGGACGGCGGGCCGATCATGCAGGTCACGGGGTGGAGCACCACCGGGGGTGACCTGCGGGTGGCACACTTCGTCGGCATCCACGCGCTGCAGGCGCTGCCGCTGCTGGCCCTGCTGCTGGCGGCGATGGCCCGGCGGACGACCCTGCTGCGCGGGGAGCGGGTCAGGACGCGGCTGGTCCTCGTGGCCGCCGCCGGGTACGCCGCCTTCACCGGGCTGACGCTCTGGCAGGCGCTGCGCGGCCAGCCGCTGACCCGCCCGGACGGGCTCACGCTGGCGGTCGCCGGGATCCTGGCCGCCCTGGTCCTGGCCGCGGTGGCGGCCGTGCTCGCCACGGCCCGCCGCGACCGCGAGGAGGCCCGGTGACCAGCCCTGGGCGGCGACCCGCCGTTGAACCGGGGACGGCGGCCGGGCACGAGCCGCCGCCCGGGCGAACGGCCGCGGGGCGGCGCGGGTCCGTGCGGAAGGAGGCGGGTGAGGTGCGGCGCGGGACCGTGTGTGAAGAGGCGGGTGAGGTGCGCGGGTCCGCGTGGGAGGAGGCGGGTGAGGTGCGGCGCGGGCTGACGGTGGGGGTGCTCGGGGTGATGGAGGTCGCCGTGGACGGGCGGCCGGTGCCGCTGACCACCGGCAAGCTGCGGACGCTGCTGGTCGTGCTGGCCATGTCAGCCTCGGCCACCGTGTCCATGAAGCGGCTGGCCGAGGCGGTCTGGTCGGACGCGCAGCCCCGCTACAGCCGCCGCTGCCTGCAGATCTACGCGGCCCGGCTGCGCGAGGCGCTCGGGCGGGAGTGGATCGAGACCCGCCAGGACGGCCTCCTGCTCCGCGCCGCCCCCGACGCCGTGGACGCGCTGCGCTTCGAGCGGACCCTGGACCGCGCCGCCGCCGAGCGGGGATCCCCGCGCGAGCGCGAGCTGATCCAGCAGGCCCTGGAGCTGTGGCGGGGCCAGCCGTTCGAGGGCGTGAGCTCGCGCTGGCTGGAGGAGATCCAGGCGCCCCGCCTGACCGAGCGTCACCTCACGGCCCTGGAACGGCGGGCCGAGCTGGACATCCTCGCCGGCCGCGCGAGCGACACGGTGCCGGAGCTGAGCGAGCAGGTCACCCGCCACCCGCTGCGCGAGTCCCTGTGCCTGCGCCTGCTCGTCGCGCTCGACCGGTGCGGCCGCCAGGCCGAGGCGCTGCGCTGGTACGGCCGCATCCGGGCCGCCATCGCCCGCGAGCTGGGTGTGGAGCCGAACCGCGACCTGCGGCGGGCGCACGCGGACCTGCTCGCGGGCCGCCCGCTCGACCCTCCTGGCGCCCCCGCCACCGGCCAGGGGCGATGGGGTCACCGGCCCGGCCAGTACGGGCTGAACAGGTCGAACTTGTTCGGCAGGCCCAGCAGGTAACGCGCGTCGTCGGTGTCGTGCAGCAGCTTGAACTCGCGCGGCACGTACAGCTCGAAGAGCCTGGCCCTGGCCGCGGAGGAGCCGGCGGCTCGTCGTTGGCCACGGCCGCGGTGCCCTCGCCGGTGATCGCGGTGCGCCCGGCGCGCCGGGCGTGGCGGGTTGTGCACGGTGACGCTGACGGAGCTGGACGAGCAGCCCCTGGTCGCCTAGGCGGGCCCCGGCCGGCTCGTCCCGGACGGGGCTCACAGTCTCACCCGGGTGTCAGTCCCGCCACTGCTCGGCGGGCGCCACGCCGGGGAGCGGCCTGCCGATGAGGGCCAGCGGGAGGAAGAAGCAGACCTGGCCGATCGCCATGCAGAGCGTGGCGAGCGCCTTGTCGTCGTAGTGCGCGGACGCCTCGGCGTACAGCTCGTCCGGGACGCGCTCGCCGGACGGGTTCGCCGTGAGGACGGCGTCCACCAGCGCCAGCGCGGCCCGCTCGGCGCCGGTGAAGTACGGCGCGTCGCGCCAGGACGCCACGGCGGTGATGCGCTCTTCGGTCACCCCGGCCTTGCGCAGGTTGCCGGTGTGCAGCATGGTCAGGTACGTGTTCGCGACGATCTGACCGGCCCGCAGCTGCACGAGGCCGATCGTGGTCTGCGGGACGGAGCCGTTGGCGGCGGCCTTGAACAGCGCCGCGCCGACCTGGCCGAGCTCGGGCACGAGCGTGGCGGGGTTGGGCAGACGGGACGTGGTCATGAGGTGTTCCCTTCGCAGCTTCAGCGGTTCGTCACTCCACTGACGGATCGCGCGGAAGGAAGGTGACCGGCGTTTCTCAGGAATTCTCCGGTGTCAGGTTCAGCGACCTGACCAGGTCGAGCAGCTCGGCGTGGTAGAGCTTGGCGGGGTCGCCGGTCTGGGGGCCGAGGTGGCCGTACACCTCCAGGGAGATCAGCCCGTGCATGCGGCCCCACAGGCGCAGCGCGAGGGCGACGGCCGCCGGGGGCAGGTCGGGCAGGTGCTCGCGGACGGTGGCGGCCAGCGCCGGTGAGAAGTCGGCCCACTGGTGGCCGGTGTCGGGCTGGGTGGCCCTGGCGTGCGGCCAGGCGGCGGCGGCCAGCTCGGTGAGGCCCAGGCAGGCGCGCTTGGCGGCCTCCGGGGCGGGCCCGCCGGCCGGGGCCTGGTAGCCGGCGACCGGGTCGCCGTAGATGAGCCGGAAGCCCTCGGGGTTGGCCAGCGACCAGGTGCGTACCGCGTGCCCCCACGCCATGATCCGGCCGGCGACGTCGCCGGCGGCGACCGCGTCGCGGGCGGCCTCCACCTGGTCGAGCAGCGAGGTGTAGATGTCGCTGATCAGCGTGGTGATCAACGCGTCCCGGGTCTCGAAGTAGCTGTAGACGGCGCTGCCGCTCATGCCCATCTCGCGGCCGATCGCCCGCAGCGACACGGCGTCGGGGCCGCCCTCGGAGAGGTGTTTGAGCGCGACGGTCTTGATCTCCTCGGTGGTCTGCGCCCGTAGCCGTGCCCTGCGCCCCGGTGTCTGCTCCTGCACGCTGACAACCTACACCGCAGCGTAAGAGCACGGCTTCCAAATTTTGAACGGCGTTCTGACTTAGAACGGCGATAAGGGAGTGGGTGATGAGAGCCAGGCCACGGGACTAGAAGGTGGTGCTGGGGTCGAGCGTCGCGGTCGGCACGGTCAGGATCGCGTCGAAGGACCGGGCGACCGGCAGGTCCATGGTCGCGCCCTGCGATCGCATGCGTTCCAGCGACGCCACCACCGGGCTGGGCGAGCGCAGGTCGGTCAGGGTGATGTCGGAGGCCAGGCCCGCCTCGGCGAGCGCCCCTTCCACGCTGCCTGGCGCCGGAGGATCGAGCGGGACGGGCTCGACGGTGAAGCCGAGCGTGGAGCCCTCCGGTGCGGGCCAGCTCATCTCCGGGATCTCGCCGGCGGTGTGGGTCAGGCCGACGGCGCGGTAGCGCGGGCCGAGGTCGCGGGCGAGGTGGTACCCCATGGGCAGGGCCGTCGGGTAGCCCTCGTACGTGACCGGGGTCTTCTGGATGTGGTTGTTGTGGGCGACCACGACGACCCTGGCGTCGGGGGCGGTGCGGGCGAGGTGCCACCGCAGGCAGGTGGCCATGTAGCGGTCGCGGATCGAGGTGTCGTCGGCCATCCCGGTCCCGGCGAACAGGTTGCTCATCGCCCGCAGCATGTAGTCGGTGTGGCGGGCCGCCTCCAGGTGCAGGCGGGCGGTGTCGAAGCGGTCCTGGCCGCCGCTGCCGGCGTGGAGCGGTTCGAGCGCGTCCATCCGCAGCGCGAGCCTCGCCAGGCCGGCCGTCATCGCCTCCTGGCGGTCCGGTTCGAGGCTCGCCCACTGCGGGGCGGACGCGGCGGCGGAGCCGCCGGTGATCTCGGCGGCCGTCCGCAGCAGGCCGGTCATCAGGCCGGCGGTCGCGGGGTCCACCTCCCGCAGGTACGCGGCGACCGGGTCGAGGTCGGGGAGCAGGGTGAGGGTGTTGGGCAGGTCGATCCCGACGATCCGGAACGGGCGCGCGCCGCCGGCCCGCAGGTGGCGCAGGTGGCGCAGCAGCTCACCGAACAGGTTGAGGCTGTGCTGGGGAAGCAGCCCGGGCAGGTCGCCCTCGTCGCCGTCGCCGGCCAGCCAGGGCCCGACGGCGGCGGCCTCGGCCGTCCCCATCTCCAGGGCCAGGACGTCGAAGCCGTGGCGGTCGGCCAGGTAGCGGATCAGCCGGGCGCGGGCGAGGGCGAACTCGTGCACGAAGTGGGCGCCCTCGCCGACGGCCACGACCTGGGCGCCCTCCACGACGGCGCGCAGGGGGTCGAGGTCGTCCAGGCGCGGGTCCCGGGGGTCGAGGGTGCCGAGGACGGCGAAGGGGTGCGTCGGGCGCACGGAAGTCATGGTGAGGTGCTCGTTTCTCTGGAAGCCAGCGGTTGACCGGGGGTCAGGAGCGCATGGTCGAACCGCGGAGCACCGCCGGAGGCCGGCGCGTGCCCCGCCGCTCCGCGCGGGCCGGGGTCAGAGGAACAAGCTGCCGATCGCCATGAGGCCGAGCCTACCCTGGGCGGTCGCGTGCACGTGCCCTGGCCGGGTCCGTGCACGCGGGTGCTCGGCGCGCCCGCTCAGGGCTGGACGTGCGTCACCTCCGCCCCCATCAGGTCGGCGACCGCCCGCAGGTCGGCCAGGCGGTGGCCGGTGCCCAGGGCCCAGTGGTGGGAGATGCCGCTGGCGCTCCACGCGTCCGTCCACTCGCCGGGGTCGCAGCCGAAGTCCACCCGGGACGTCGTGTTGCCGATCTGCAGCAGCGGCCCCGCCACGACCTCGCCCTCCGACACGACGAAGCCGAAGCTCCCGTCCCTGGCCTGCCGCAGCCCGAACGCGGTCACCGGGCCGCGCTTGACGTCGAACTCCACCGACACGCCCCAGCCGCGCTTGCCGTGGTACACGCCCAGCCCGCGCAGCAGCGGCCGGCGGGAGCTGATCGCCAGGTGGGCGGGGCCGTCGTGGCCCATCTCCACGTGGCCGCGGGCGAAGTCGAGCGCCTGCAGCTCGGTGAACGAGCCGCCGCCGCCCAGCCGGTCCATGATCAGCATGGCCAGCGAGGTACGCAGCTCGTACTCCCCGGCCGCCGGGATGCCCCGGGCCGTGAGCAGGGACGCGCCGAGGATCATGCCCGCGCCCAGCCGCTCGTGCACCTCGCCGTCCAGGCCGCGGTGGTAGTAGGCCAGGCTGTCCAGCCCGAAGTCCTCGGCCAGCCGGTCCAGGCCCACCGACACGCGGGCCGCCCACGCCAGGTCCTCCTCGTTCACCGAGTCGGCCAGCTCGAACACCTCCCGTGCCAGCGCCACCCGCTCGCCGGTCTCGGCGTCGGTGACCTTCTCCGTACGCACGCGCAGGTCGTCGAACTCCAGCACCTCCACGTGACCGCCGAAGTTGGCGCTCACCAGCGTCAGGTCGGTGGCCACGTCCAGCATGCCCGGATACAGGTGCCCCATCAGGCCGTGCCGCCCGTGACGCAGCGCCGCGCGCACGCCCGCCGCCCTGATCCAGCGGCCGATCCGCTCCCACGCCCGCTCGTCCTCCAGGTAGCCGGAGACCGAGCGGAACGGGACGCCGACGCGGGTGAACGCGTTGGCCATCTCGGGCAGCGGGCAGGCGCCGCAGTAGGCCAGCCACTGGCCGGTGTCGAAGGTGGCGTGCTCCATCGACTCCGTCGGCTGCAGGTTGATCAGCAGCATGGGCGCGCCGCTGCGCTGCGCGATCGGCACCAGCATGGTGGCCGTCATGTACGTCGTCAGGAACCCGACGATCAGGTCACAGCCCGCGGCCCGCAGCTTCTCGGCCGCCTCGTCCCCCTCCCGGGCGTCGGAGATGAAGCCCACGTCCACGATCTCCGCGTCGAAGCCGCGCATGCGCGCCGAGACCCGCTCCGCGGAGCGCTGGAGCTGCGGCAGCAGGTCGGGGAACTGCGGCCAGTAGGCCCCCAGCCCTCCGGCGACCAGGCCCACCTTGACGCGGCGCGGGGTGATACGGGGGAGAGTGTTCACGGTTAACTCCTTTCAGCGCACTTCGACCTCGATGACGCGCGTGTAGTCGTTCGCGCCGTTCGAGGCCAGCGCGACGATGCGGACGGCGTCCGCGCTGACGGGGGCGAAGTCCGAGCGGGCCGTTCCCGCGGTGTTGCCGCGTACCTGCGCGACCGTCTGCCACTGGCCGGCCACCTGCGCCTGCACGTCCCAGTCGCGCAGCCCGTACCTGGAGGCGGGATAGCGCTCGGTGTCCAGCGTGAACAGGTCCACGCGGGAGACCTGCCGGGCCCCGCCCAGCGCGATGGCCAGCGTGTCGGGCCAGGCCCTGGCGGTCGCGTCGTTCCAGCCGTTGCCGCCGGCCCAGCCGTTGGAGGAGCGGTCGCCGTCGGCGACGCTGCACGGCGGGTAGTTGGCGTTGACGTGCTGGGAGGAGGCGGTGACGGGGCGGCGCAGGGCGAGGTTGCCGCCGTTGTCGAGGCCGTCCACGGGCACGACCTCGACCGGCACCTCCAGCGTGCGGTCCGGCGTGCGCAGGCGCAGGCCGTACGTGCCCTGCTGGGTGCCGGGCGGGACGGCGACCAGCAGGTTCGCGCCGACCTGGTAGCCGGGCGGGAGGTAGCTGGTCAGCATCGCGCGGGAGGCCGTCAGCGGCGGGTCCAGCTCCACCCGCATCGTGGCGTACGCGGCCTTGCGGGCGTCGCTGCGCATGCCGATCCTGAGCTTGGCGGGGCAGGCCGGGTCCACGCCGAGCGGGGCCACCAGCTCGGCCGCGCCCGCGACGGGGGTGAGCCTGCCGGTGCCCTTGGAGACGCCCGCCTCGACCTTGACCGAGGCCGCCGGTGGCGACGGCTCGGGATCGTGAGCGGCGGCCGTGGTGGTCACGGTGGCGGCGACGGCCAGGGCGGCGGCGAGAACACGCATGATCGGCTCCTTCCTAGAGCACCTGGAGGCCGGGCGCGCCGTCGAGGGCGACCAGGCTGGCGCGGGTGGAGACGGGGGCGCCGGGGCGGTCCACGTACGGGACGGCCTTGAAGTCCGAGCGCCACTGGCCGCGGGTGACCTCGCAGGAGACGTAGCCGCGCTGGTAGCTGGAGAAACGCAGGTGCGGGTTGGCCGGGTCCGAGCCGCCCGGCGGCACGCCCGTGTTCGGGTTCCCGTTGCCGCCGCTGCTGATCGAGGTGCAGACGAACTCGACGCCGACGGCGGGCGAGGCGGGGTCGTCGAAGTTCGTCCTGAGGTCGCCGGCGAGGTTGTAGTGGATGTCGCCGGTCAGCACCACGGGGTTGCTCACCTGGCGCTCGGCCAGGCCGGTGAGCAGGCGGTCCTTGGCGGACCTGTACCCGTCCCACAGGTCCATGCTGAGCCGCTGCGCGGGGCCGGGGTCGTAGTCGAGCTGCATCATGGCGATCTGCTGGGCCAGCACGTTCCATCTGGCGCGGGAGGCGCCGAGTCCGTCGAGCAGCCAGCGCTCCTGCTCGTCGCCGAGCATCTGGCGGGCCGGGTCCAGCCGGTCGGCGCAGTCCACCTGCTGGCCGTCGCCGCAGACCTGGTCGTCGCGGTACTGCCGGGTGTCGAGCACGTTGAACTCGGCCAGGTCGCCGAAGGTGAAGCGGCGGTAGATGCGCGCGTCCGGGCCCTCCATCGAGGGGACGCGGACCGGCATGTTCTCCCAGAAGGCGCGGAAGGCGTTGGCGCGGATCACCAGGTAGTCCTGCTCGGTCACCTCGCCGCCCGGGCCGAAGCGGCCGGCCCAGTTGTCGAGCACCTCGTGGTCGTCCCAGGTGACGATCCACGGCGCGCGGTGGTGGGCGGCCTGCAGGTCCGGGTCGCTCTTGTAGAGGCCGTACTGCACGCGGTAGCGGTCGAGCGTGTCGCACTGCACCCGGAACTGCTCGGGCACCGGGGTGTTGCGGTTGCCGCCCATGGGGACGATGCCGTACTCGTAGATGTAGTCGCCCAGGTGGAAGACCACGTCGGGGTTCTCGTCGGCGAGGTGGCGGTAGGCGGTGTAGTAGCCGTCCTGCCAGGAGGCGCACGAGGCGAACGCCAGGCGCAGCGACTCCGGGCTGCTGCGCGGCGCCGGTGCGGTCTTGGTACGGCCGACGGGGCTGAGCTCGCCGCCGGAGCGGAACCGGTAGAAGTACTCGCGGCCGGGGCGCAGGCCCTTGGCGTCCACGTGCACCGAGTGGCCGTACTCGGGGGTGGCCCAGGCCGAGCCGGAGCGGACGCGGCGGGTGAAGCCCTCGTCCTCGGCGAGCTCCCAGTCCACCCGGATCCTGTTGAACGGCAGCCCGCCGAGCGGCTCCAGGGGCTTGGGCGCCAGGCGGGTCCACAGGATCACCCGGTCGGGGAGCGGGTCACCGGAGGCGACGCCGAGCTGGAAGGGGTAGTCGGCCGTGCCGGCAGAGGCGGGGGCGGTCCAGGGGTCGGCCAGGCCGGTCGTGAAGGCCAGGGCGAAGGCGGCGCTGCCTAAACCGAGGAATCCCCGGCGTGAAGGGTGCGGCATGCTGCTTCCTAGGCTGGGGGACGAAGCCCTCACTTTCTAGCAAGCAGGCACGCTCTTAACAAGATACAAGTTACAAATAACGCATCCAGGCGTTACATCTCTGCCACCCGGACGTCCCCGTGGTGGTCGCGCAGCCGCTGGAGCAGCTCGGCGGGCGCGCCGGCGTCCACCACCACCACGTCGAAGTCGTCCAGCGGCGCCACCCGGTGCAGCGCCACGCGGGCCAGCTTGGAGCCGTCCACGGCCAGCACCCGCCGGGAGCCCGAGCGCAGCATCGCCCGCTTGACCAGCACGATCTCCTGCTCCTGGTGGTAGGCGTACTGCTCGGTGACCGCAGAGGTGGACACCACCACCAGGTCGACGTTCACGGCCTCGACCGCGTCCACGCAGCCGAGCCCGAGGAACGAGTCATGGGTGGCGTGATATTCACCGCCCAGCGCGATGAGACGGAGGTCGCGCTCGGCGGCCAGCAGCCTGATCGCCTCCAGGAAGTTCGTCACCACGGTCAGCGGGGCCAGCTCGCCCAGGTGGCGGGCGACGGCCAGGGCCGTCGTCGAGTCGTCGAGCATCACCGAGCTGCCCGGCTCGATCAGGCCGGCCACGACCCTGGCGATCGCGTCCTTCTCCGCCGTGTGGGCCTTGAGCCGGTAGGCGATGTTGCTCTCCCAGACGTTGCTGGCCTGGGCGGTCGCGCCGCCCCTGACCTTGCGCACCATGCCCTGGCGCTCGAGCTCGTCGAGGTCGCGGTGGACGGTCATCAGGCTCACGCCGAAGCTCTCGGCGAGCTCGGTCACGGAAACGGAGCCCTGGCGCACGATGTGCTCGGCCATGCCCTGCCATCGCGTGGACCTGCTGGAGGTGTGCTGACGCGAATTCACCAATGTCTCCACCCTGTTCGGACGGCTGCGCATCCTACCCTTGACACCCCGCTCGGGCGACTCGTACCCTCCACCCACCGCTACTTTTAACATGATTGACTGTTAATTTAACAAGTATTAAAACGTTCGCATAGCCGCCCGGCTTCCTGACCGCCGGGCGTTCTCGGGGGATCTCAGCACTTCGCACGACCGAGGAGACAGCGACATGACCGACCTGCTGCACCACGCCAGGGTCAGCCGCGGCCAGTTCCTGCGCATGATGGGCGGTCTGGCCGCGGCCACCCTCGCCACCACGGCCTGCTCCACCAGACCGGAGACCACCGCCACCACCGGCGGCGGTGGCGGGGCCACCACCGAGCTCAAGTTCATCGGCGTGGCCGACCAGAAGACGCCGATGGACGAGCTGACCGCCGCCTACGCCAAGGCCACGCCCGCCGTCCGCATCACGGCCTCCTACGCGCCCACCGACCAGGTGCAGACCTCCGTGCGCACCCAGCTCGGCGCCGGCAACGCCCCCGACCTGCACGTCGTCTTCCCCGGCAACGGCAGCGCCATGTCCATGACCCAGATCGCCCAGGCCGGCCTGCTGGCCGACCTGTCGGCGCAGCCCTGGACGCAGACGATCCCCGCCGGGTTCAAGCCCGCCTTCCAGCTCGACGGCAAGACCTACCTGTACTCGGCCGGCTCCTCGGTCATCGGCGCCGTCTACAACAAGAAGGTCTTCCAGCAGGCCGGGATCGACGCGCCGCCCACCACGTGGAGCGAGTTCCTCGCCGTGTGCGACAAGCTGAAGAAGGCCGGGGTCACGCCGATCGCGCTGGGCGCCCAGACGCCCTGGGTCACCCAGCTCATCACGTACGCGCTGGTGCCCTCCACCGTCTACGCCAAGGACCCCACGTTCGACGACAAGCAGCTCGCCGGGCAGGCCACCTTCGCGGACTCCGGCTGGCGCCAGGCCATGGAGATGTACCTGGAGCTGCAGAAACGCGGCTACTTCAACGACAAGCCGAACGGCACGACCTTCGAGCAGCAGACCTCCATGGTGGCCACCGGCAAGGCCGCCATGGCCGTCCAGGTCTCCGCCGTCCTGCCCGACTTCCGCAAGGCCGCCTCCTCGCCCGACGACCTGTCGATGTTCCCCCTGCCCGGCGCCGACGACGCCGCCCAGGTGTGGATCCCGGCCGGCGTCGTCGTCGGGCTCGGCGCCTCGGCCAAGGGCCGCAACGCCGAGCAGGCCAAGGCGTTCATCGACTTCCTCGGCCGCCAGGAGAACATCAACGCCTGGGCCAAGGCCATCGCCGCCATCCCGCTCACCCAGGACGCGAGCTCCACCATCGACCCCGCCGTCCAGTCGTTCCTGCCCTTCACCAAGGACCGCGCCGTGCCCTTCATGGACCAGCGCTGGCCGAACGCCGAGGTCCAGCCCGTGCACTTCGCCGTCGTCCAGGAGCTGCTGGCCGGCGAGTCCACGATCGACGAGGCGCTGAAGAAGATGGACGAGGCCTACCGCAAGTGACTCCCGTAACCGCGGGCCGGGCCCGCCCCGCGCACGTCCGGCGGCGGCGCTTCTCCGCGGCCTCCCCCTCCTGGTTGTTCGCCGCGCCCGCCCTGGCCGTGTACGCGCTGATCGTGCTGTACCCGGCCGTGGCCGGCGTGGTCTACGCCTTCACCGACTGGAGCGGCATCGGCCGCGACATGTCGTTCGTCGGCCTGGAGAACTTCCGCACCCTGCTGGGCGACGAGCAGGCCATGGGCTCGATCGGCAACACGCTGCTGCTCACCGTGGCCATCGTCGTGGTGCAGAACGGCGTCGGCCTGCTGCTCGCGCTGGGCGTGCACGCCAAGCTCAGGAGCCGCGCCCTGCTGCGCGTCATCTTCTTCGCGCCCGTCGTCGTCAGCCCCGTCATGGTGGCCTTCCTGTGGAAGTACATCTACAACCCCGACCCGTCGGCCGGCCTCAACGGGCTGCTCGGCCTGGAGGTGGACTGGCTCGGCGACCCGTCGATCGCCCTGTGGTCGATCGCCGGCATGGTCGTGTGGCAGAACGCCGGCTACTCCATGGTCATCTTCCTGGCCGGGCTCGAAGGCGTGCCGCGCGAGCTGCACGAGGCCGCCATGATCGACGGCGCGGGCACCGGGCAGCGCTTCCGCTACGTCACCTGGCCGCTGCTGGCCCCCGCCCTGACGATCAACCTGATGCTCTCCACGATCGGCGGGCTCAAGCTGTTCGACCAGGTCTTCGCCGCCACCAACGGCGGCCCGGGCTACGCCACCGAGACGCTGTCCACGGTGCTGTACAAGCAGGCGTTCGTCTTCGGCAAGTTCGGCTACAGCACCGCCGTCGCCCTGGTGCTGGCGCTGTTCGTGGCCGCGGTGTCCCTCGTCCAGGTCTACTACCTGCGCAGCCGGGAGGTGGCGGTGTGAGAAGGACGTTCGTGCTGGAGATCGTCATGATCGCGGTGGCGGTGGCGTTCCTGTTCCCCGTCTACACGCTGGTCTCGCTGGCCCTCAAGGACCCCGGGCAGATCGCGCGCTCGCCGCTCGCCCCGCCGGACCCGCCCACCTTCGACAACTTCGCCGGCGCCTGGTCGGCGGCGGCGCTCGGCCCGTCGCTGGTCAACAGCACCGTGATCACCGCGGCCAGCCTGGTCGCGCTCATCGCGCTCGGCTCGTTCGCCGCCTACTTCCTGGCCCGCGTCCAGACCCGCCTCGGCTACGGCCTGTACGTGCTGTTCCTGCTGGGCATCGTGCTGCCCTTCCAGCTCGGCATGATCCCCCTGTACGAGCTGGTCAACGACCTGGGGCTGATCGGCACGCACGCCGGGATGATCCTCTTCTACACCGGCATCCAGCTCCCGTTCACCGTCTTCCTCTACACCGGCTTCATCCGGGCGCTGCCCCGCGAGTACGCCAGCGCCGCCCAGATCGACGGCGCCACCCACCTGACGGCGTTCACCCGCGTGGTCTTCCCGCTGCTGCGGCCCATCACCGGCACCGTGCTGATCCTCAACGCCGTCTTCATCTGGAACGACTTCTTCACCCCGCTGGTCTACCTCGGCGGGTCCGGCTACGAGACGGTGCCGGTCAGCGTGTTCGCCTACGTCGGACAGTACGTCTCCCAGCACGGCCTCGTCTTCGCCGGGCTCGTGCTCGGCGCGCTGCCGATCGTGCTGGTGTTCCTGGCGCTGCAGCGCTACGTCATCAAGGGATTTGCGAGCGGGCTCAAGGGATGAACGTCTTCGAAGTGTTCCGCGAGCCGCCGCGGGCGTACTCGCCGGCCGCCATCTGGTGGTGGAGCGGCGAGCCGCTGCGCCGCGACCGGCTGCGCTGGCAGATGGAGCGGCTGGTCGCCGGGGGAGTGCACAACCTGGTCATCCTCAACCTCGCCCCCTCCGGGCCGATGTTCGGGGCCGGAGCCGACGACCCGCCGTTCCTGTCCGAGCCGTGGTGGGAGCTGCTGGACGGGGTGTGCGCCGACGCGTACGAGCTGGGCGCGTACCTGTGGTTCTACGACCAGCTCGGCTTCTCCGGGGCCGACCTCCAGGCGCGGCTGGTGCAGGAGCGGCCCGAGTTCGCCGGGCAGTGGCTGTCGCCCGGCGGGACCGTCGGCACGCGGGGCTTCGACTACCTGTCGCGCGAGGCGTGCGCGGTGCTGCTCGACCGGGTGCACGGCGAGTTCGAACGGCGGGTCGGGCACTGGTTCGGCAAGGTGATCGCGGGGTCGTTCCAGGACGAGCTGCCGGCGCTGCCCACCTGGTCCGCCCGCTTCGCCGAGGAACACCTCGCCCGCAGGGGGCGGCCGTACTCGGCGGAGGACCTCTGGGCGTACCAGCTCACCCGGGCCGAGCTGGCCGAGGAGGCGTTCTTCCGGCCGCTGGCCGAGTGGCACTCCCGGCATGGGCTGGTGCACGGCTGCGACCAGCAGGACCCGGCCCGCGCCGGGCATCCCGTGGACGGGGTGCGGCTGTACGCCGACTACCCGCGTACCCACCGCTGGTTCGGCGCGCCCGGCTCCGACCACCACGGCGACGCCCGGCTGCACTCCTCCCTCGCCCACCTGTACGGGCGCTCGCGCACCTGGATCGAGGCGTTCCACTCCAGCGGGTGGGGCGGCACGCTGGAGGAGACGTTCGACTGGCTGCTGCCGTGGCTGCGGGCCGGGGCCACCCTCTACAACCCGCACGCGGTCTACTACACGACCAAGCGCGGCTGGTGGGAGTGGGCGCCGCCGTCCACCGACTGGCGGCAGCCGTACTGGCGGCACTACCGGGTCTTCGCCGCGGCCGTCACGCGGCTGTGCGCGGCGCTGTCGCTCGGGCGGCACGCGTGCGACGTGGCCGTCCTCCTGCCCACCGCCACCGCCCAGGCCGGGGTGGGGCCGGACGGGGCCGCCGGCGCGGCGGCGGTGCTGGCGCAGGAGGTGTACCGGGAGCTGGTGGGGAACATGGCCTGGTTCGCCACCTCGCCCGGGGTGCTGGATCGGCTCGGGTTCGACGCGGACGTGATCGACGAGGAGTCGGTGCGGCGGGCGGTCGTCAAGGACGGGCGGCTGAGTGTCGCCACGGAGGCGTACCGGGCGATCATCCTGCCCGCCGTCACGACCCTGGACGAGGAGGTCGCCGCCCGGCTAGCCGAGTTCGCCGAACGGGGCGGCCTGCTCGTCGTGGTCGGCGCACCGGAGCCAGGCGGGGCCGAGTCATCGGGCGCTTCGGTGTTGGGCGGGGCTGTGTCGTCCGGTGCGTCGGTGCTGGGAGCGGTTGTCGCAGCGGGGGGTGCCCGTTTTGTGGCGTCCGCCGAGCGGGTGGGGGAGGTGCTGGAAGGGCTGGAGCGGCGGGTCGAGGCGGCCGTGCCCGCGCTGGTGCGGGAGGACGGCGAGACCACGCTGGTGTTCCTGCCCGCGGCGTTCCCCATGGCCAGCCGCATCCGCGTCGGCCGGCCCGAGGAGCGCGGGGTGGAGCTGGGCTGGCTGGACGCGGTCATCGACTTCGAGCCCGCCCGGTACGCGCGCGAGCTGCCGGTCACCGTGAGAGGCGTCACCGGCACGCCGCTGCTGCTGCGCCCCTTCGCCGGCGGCGATCCCGTGCCGCTGCCGCACACCCGCGAGGGCGACACCGTGCGGGTGGTCGTGCCGTTCGACGACGGGCCCGCCGCGCTGCTGGTGTTCGACGGCACCGACGCCGAACCCGCGCCGCGGCCCGCGTACCCGGTGGAGCTGGACCTCGGCGACGCCTGGGACGTCGAGCTGGTCCCCACCCTGGACGACACCTGGTCCGACTTCGGAACCGCTGGCGAGGGCGTCGAGTGCTGGACGTTGCGGACGCCGGACGGCGAGCCGGTGGACGTGACGTTCGGGCCGCGCGGCGAGCAGCGGATCGGCGACGGGCCGTGGGCGCCCTCCGTCTGGTCGGCCTCGCGCGGGCTGCGCAAGGACGCCGTGCACCGCGAGACGCTCGGGCCCAAGGGGCGGGTGCCGGTCGAGTTCCTGGCGTTCGGGCGGGTCGCGGCGGGGACGGAGGTGCGCTTCCGCACGGTCGTCACCGTCCCGCCGGGCGGCGGCCGGCTCGCGCTCGGCGCGGGTGCGGCCAAGACGCTCCGGGTGGACGGCGCTGAGCTACCGCTCGACGACCGCGGCTACTGCGCCGTCGCGCGTTCGCCTCTTCCGGCGGGTGAGCACCTGCTGGAGCTGCTGCTGGTGCCGGACGAGGAGCTGGATCTGCGGGCGTACGCGTGCCTGGTGGCCGACCCGGCCGACGCGATCCGGCCGGAGTGGATCGCGGGCACGCCCCTGGAGACGGTCGTCCACGTGGACGAGGGCGGGCGGCCGGCGGTGCTGCAGGTGGCGTCCACCGCGTTCTGCCGGGTGCTGGTGAACGGTGCCGAGGCGGGCAGGCAGGGCGGGTTCGACCCGTACGCGGAGGCGGACATCCCGCGCGTGCGCCGCTACGACGTCACCCGCCTGCTGCGCGAGGGGCCCAACACCGTACGCGTCGAGTCCGAGGGCTGGGTGCTGGTGGACGGGCTGGTGGTCTCCGGGCCCGGCTGGTCGCCCGCGGCCCGCGTACGACGGCGCCAGTACGGGGATCCCGCCGCCCTGTGGCTGCTGCCCCGGCCGCACCCGCTGCCGGAGGCGGGCTGGCTGGACGGCGGCCCCGTCGCGCTGCCGGCCGGGTTCGCGGTCCCCGGCGCCCGCCCGCGCGCCGAGCGCTTCCTGCTCGACCCGCCACCCGGAGCGACCGGCATCGAGGTGACCGCCCTGGGCCGGTACGACGTGCACTGGCAGATTGGAACCGCGCCGGTCGAGCTCGTCGTGCACACCACGCCGGGCGCGCAGGGTGGTGCGGCGCTGGCCGGGCCTGTGCGGTTCACCTGCGGGCCCGGCCGGATGCGGCTGGGCGACTGGGAGGAGCAGGGGCTGGCCGGGTACAGCGGCGGCGTGCGCTACCGGGCCACGGTGCCCGCCCGCTCCGGGCCCGGCCTGCTCGACCTGGGCCGGGTCAGGGGCAGCGCCGAGGTGAGCGTGAACGGGCGGCCCTGCGGCGTGCGCGTCTGCTCCCCGTACGTGTTCGACGTCGAGCTGGACGACGGCGACAACGCCGTCGAGATCCTCGTCCTCGGCACCCTGGCCCCCTACCTGGACGAGGTCAGCCCCACCCACTTCGTCTTCCCCGGCCAGCGCACCACGGGCCTGTTCGGCCCCGTCCGCCTGCGGGTGATCGGTTAGCGGGGGTCTGGGCGGCGGGGCCCCGGAGGGCTCCGCCAGACTGCTGCCGTGTCCTCCTCCTCGTCCATGATCGCCATCACCCCGCTGCTGCCCGTGATCGTCGTCCTGCTGGCCGCGCTGGGCGGCGCGGTGGCGTGGCTGGGGCGGCTGGGGCACGGCAGGGCCGTCGTGACGGCGTGCCTGCGGGCCGCGCTGCAGCTCGGCGTCGTGTCCGTGGTGATCGCCTGGGTCGTCGCGTACTCCGCGGCGGTGGCAGGTTTCATCCTGCTCATGTACGGCGTCGCCGCCTTCACCGCCGGCCGTCGCGTCACCGCCGGCGGTCCCGGATGGTGGTGGGCGGGGCTGCCGATCGCGGCGGGCACCGCCCCCGTGCTGGCGACCCTGGCGGGCAGCGGCTTGACGCCCACGTCCGGGATCGTGATCATCCCGATCGCGGGGATCCTGCTGGGCGGGTGCCTGACCGCCACCGCGCTCGCGGGACGCCGGGCCGTGGAGGAGCTGCGGCAGCGCAGGGGAGAGGTGGAGGCGGCGCTGGCACTGGGGTTCCTGCCACGGGACGCGGCCATGGAGATCTGCCGGCCGTCCGCGGCGGGGGCGCTGGTGCCGGCCCTGGACCAGACGAGGACCGTGGGGCTGGTCACGCTGCCCGGGGCGTTCGTGGGGGTGCTGCTCGGCGGTGCGAGCCCGATCGAGGCGGGTGTCGTCCAGCTCGTGGTGCTGGTGGCGCTGCTGGCCGCGGAGGCCGTCGCGACCGTGGTCACGGTCGAGCTCGTCGCCCGCGGCCGCTTCACCGCGCCGTCCGGGGAGCAGGGGTGACGCCTTCGTCTCGGCGTCCGGCGAGCAGCGGTGAGACCGCATGGGCTAGGAACCGGGAGGCCGGGTGTCGGAGCCCTCGGGCACGCCGGTCAGGGCCTCGGCCTCCTTCCTGGTGTAGGGGGTGCCGGGCCATTCGACGAGCAGGACGGTGGCGTCGTCGCGCAGGCGGCGCTCGTGGTAGTCGAGGTGGTGGTGGATCAGCCGCCGCAACGTCTCGGGCACCGGCAGCTCGTCCGCCTGGTGCCGGATGAGGAAGTCGGTGAACCGTTCCATGCCGAACTCCTCGCCGTGGCGGTTGCGCGCCTCGGTGATGCCGTCGGTGTAGAGCAGGAGCCGGTCCCCGGGCTGGAGCTGGGCGCGACACTCCGTCACCGGCAGGTGCAGGCCGGTGCCCGCCGGCGGCGCCGGGTCGCATTCGAGCTCGATGGTGGCGCGCCTGCGGACGATCACGGGCGGGTGGTGGCCGCAGTTGACCCAGACCAGCTCGCCGTTCGGGATGTCCAGGGTGGCCAGGACGCCGGTGGCGAACCGTTCGCCGCCGAACTGCCCCATGAGCGCCTCGTCGATCCTCTCCGCCGCCCGGACGAGCCCCTCGCCCTCGTGGCGGCTGTTGCGCAGGGTCGTCAGGGCGAGGTTGGCGGTCAGCCCGGCGGCGGTGTCGTGGCCCATCGCGTCGAAGATGGCCAGATGGGCGGTACGCCCTTCGAGGGCGTAGTCGTACACGTCGCCGCTGACGTCGTACGCTGGCTCCATCACCGCGCTGATCACGAACCGGTCGGTGGCGAACGTGCGCTGCGGCATGAGCCGCCACTCCATCTCCGCCGACACGCTCATCCGCCTGCGCCGCACCAGCCTGGCGTAGGTGTCGCTGAGCGGCCGTTTGGAGACCACGAGCAGGGCCACCAGCCCGGCCAGGCGCTCCATGTCCCGCAGGGCGTCCTCGTCGGCGCCGGGTGCGCCGATGCGCAGGACGCCGAGCCGGTCGGTGCCGTCCACCAGCGGCACCCACCACTGGCGCGGGTCGCGTGCCGAGGCGGGCAGGATCCTGCCGTGCTGGAACGCGCGGCCGGCCACCGTCCCCTCGATGCAGATCTCCCCGCTCTCGCCCGAGCCGGCCGGCGCCGGCCGGGAGACCAGCGGCGAGAGCACCTCCTGCTGCAGATCCGCCAGATAGATCACCACGTCGGACAGCCCCACCCGGGCGGCCTGCTCGGCCACCAGGTCGGGGATCTGCTCCAGCGTGGACGTGTGGCTCACGGAGATCAGCGCGCCGAACATGGCCGCACGCGCCGCCGCCGAGCCGCAATCGTGAGCGGTCATGTACCCAACGTAACGGTCCGGGTCATCACTCGTACGGACATAACGTCGTGCCCCCTGCTCAAGTGGTAGGGGCGGCGGCGGCCCGGAGCCGTTACGGTGGCCCCGGGAGGTTCACATGAGGTTCTTCCGCCCGGCCGCCGCGATCGTCCTCGCCGCCGCGCTGGTCACCGGTGCGCCGCCCGGCCCGGCGGGGGCCGCCTCCTACGGCGACGTCCGCGGCGGCGACACCTTCGTCGTCAGGGACAAGGGACGCTGCACGGTCGCCTTCACCGTGCGGCGCGGCGCCACCGGCGGGTTCCTCACCGCCGGGCGGTGCGGCCGGCCGGGCGACGTCGCCCTGACCGGCTACGGCGGCACGCCCCTCGGCGTCTTCGAAGCCTCCTCCTACCCGGGCGACGACTACGCCTGGGTGTCGCTCTACCCCGGCTGGACCCCGCGCGGCACCGTGGCCGCCCACGGCGTCGAACGCCCCGTGCGCGGCTCCGCGCCCGCCGCCGTGGGCTCGCCCGTCTGCCGGGCCAGCCCCGTCACCGGCTGGCACTGCGGCACGGTCCAGCAGCGCAACGTCACCGTCGGCTACCCGGAGGGCACCGTCACCGGCCTGGTACGCACCAGCGTGTGCGCGGAGCCGGGCACGTGGGGCGCGCCGTTCCTCTCCGGTGACCAGGCGCAGGGCATCGCCTCCGGCGGCACAGGCGACTGCGCCACCGGCGGGTCCACCTTCTTCCAGCCGGTCGGGGAGGCCCTGTCGGCCTTCGGGCTCACGCTGGTCACCGGCTGAGCCCCGGGCCGGGCTACGACCTGATCTCGTACACGGCGGTGGTGCCGCTCACCTCGTTGCCCACCACCAGCAGCGGGGTGCGCGTCGGGCTGTCGTGCGCGTCGATGAACAGCACGCCCTCCGGGCCGACGTCCCCGGCCGTGCCGGCCTCGACGTCGCCGGCGAAGTCGCGGGTGTTGACGTATCCGGCCAGGCGGGGCCGGCGCGGGTCCGACAGGTCGTAGGCGACGACGCCGCCGACGCGCTCCAGGCCGGCGAACGCGTACGTGCGGCCGCGTACCTGGCCGACCGTGACGCCCTCGGGCTCGGGGCCCTTGTTGTCGCTGCGGGAGTCGAAGGAGTCGTTCTCCTCGTTGTCGGCGTTGAACTCGGCGGGCAGGTCGCGCGCGACGAGCCGCTCCAGCTCGCTGCCGGAGTCCCAGATCAGCGAGCCGTCGGCGGCGCGCACCGAGACGGACCTGCCGCCGAACGCGCGCAGCTCGGTGTACCTGCCCTCGGCGTCCTTCGGCGAGTCGGACAGGATGGTCAGCCGGCCCAGCTCGGCGTCCTTGCGCAGCTCGGCGGCGTTCGGGAACGCGGACGGCGCCAGCTCGGCGTCCTTGACCCGCACCTCGTCGCTGTGGCACTCCCAGTCGCGGCTGTCGCCCTCGTTGGCGGTCACCAGGTACGTACGCCCGCGGTCGCGGAAGTGCGCGATCGCGTCGGGCATGTACACGCCCTTGACCGGGTGCGGGCGGATGTCGATCTTGCCGTCGCGGTCGGAGGCGTCCAGCGCGCCGGCCGGCTGCGCGTGGTCCTTGAGCCCGAGCGGCACGATGCCGCGCACCGTGGCCCTGGCGAGGTCCACCACGGCCAGCGCGTTGTTCTCCTGGAGGGTGACCCAGGCGGTGCCGCCGGAGGTGGTGATGTACTCGGGCTCCAGGTCCTGCGCCGCGCTCACGCCCGGGCCGCTGATTCGCACGCCCTTGGCGCGCAGCGCGTCCTCCTTGCCGTTCCACGCCTGGAAGCCGGCGGTGCGCACGGTGCCGCGCCGCACGTCGATCACGCTGACCGAACCCTCGGGGTCGTTCACGGCGCCCGCGCAGTACGAGGCCGCCTCGCCCTCGTTCGCCACGACGACCTGCCGCCCGTCGCCGGTGAAGGTCAGCATGTCGGGCAGCGCCCCCACGGTGACCTGCCGCTTCTTCGCGCCGGTGCGCGCGTCGAAGAACGCGACGCTGCCCGCAGCCGTCTTGTCGGCCGCCTGCTGCGCGACCGCCACCAGCCCGTCGTGCACGGCCACGCTGTTGGCGCCGGGGGTGGTGAGCGTGGCCACCTTGCGCGGCGCGCGCGGGTCGCGCAGGTCGAGCACGTCCACCGTGCCCTGCTCCGCGTTGACGACGAACACGCGCCGGGTCTTCGCGTCGTACGCGGTGATCTCCGCGGCTCCGGCCCCGACGGCGCCGGCGGAGTAGCGGCCGAGCAGGGACAGCTCGAGGCCGGACGGCCTGGTGGACGCGGAGGCCGGAGTGAGCATGGCGAATACCGACAAACTTGCCGCTGCCAGGCAAATCGGGGTCTTGGTGTGCATGTGGCGGAGTGTCGTGATCTTTCATGAACGCGAACCAACACCCGGATGACGGGCGGCGGCCTCGGACATGAACAGGTACGCGGATCTACCCCTGCCGGTCGGCGCGCCCCAGCACGGTCACGACGCCATCGGGCTCCAGGCGCGCCAGGTCGCCGGTCCGCAGCAGCGTGGCGCCGTCACCCCACGGGTGCGGGATCCAGCGCTCGGCGGTCAGCATCGGCCTGTCGCGGTAGCCGCGCCCGATCGACGGCCCGCCGACGAGCAGCTCGCCCACCTCGCCCACGCCGACGAGCGCGCAGTCGCGGTCCACGAGGTAGGCCTCGACGTTGTCGATCGGCCTGCCGGCCGGAACCCGGCTGCCGGGCTCCTCGCCGCCCGTCAGCCAGTGGCAGAAGCAGCCGTGTGCCTCGGCCGGCCCGTAGTGGCTGACCACCACGCGATCGGGGTCGGCCCGCATCCACGCGCGCAGCTCGGGGCCGAAGGTCAGCGGCTCGCCGCCCACGATGAGCTGCCGGGCCAGGCCGCTGTCCGGGACGCCGCGGGCCGTCATCACGCCCACGTGCGCGGGCGTCAGCTCCAGGAGGCCGCCCGGGGCCGTGCGCGACAGCTCCAGCAGCGCGCCGGCCGTCGCGCCGTCCGGGGCGATGACGACAGGCCAGCCGGCCAGCAGCGGGGCGAAGATCATCGTCAGGGAGCCGGGCAGGAACAGCGGGGCGCTGAGGAAGGTGACCTCGCCCGGGTGGTGGGCGAAGGCCGCACGGCACCAGAGGGCGTGGTTGACCAGCTGCCGGTGCGTGCACTCGACGCCCGCCGGCTCGCTGGAGGGGTAGAAGACGCAGGCGAGGCTCGCTGCCGACGACCGGCGCGGCGCCGCCGTGGCCGAGGCGGCCCGCTCCTTCAGCGCCGACAGCGTCAGCACGGTGCCGCCGTGCCCGCGTACCTGCTCCGCCAGCTCGTCGGTGGTCACGGTGACGGCGGCGCCGCAGTCGGCCAGGATCGCCTGGAGGCGCTGGGGCGGGTCGTCGCACGAGAGCGGGACGTACGCGCCGCCGGCCTCCAGCACGGCCACGATCGCGATCAGCGCCTCGACGCCGCGCGGCAGGAGCACCGCGACCGGCACCTCAGGCCCGCACCCTGCCTCCACCAGGACGCGCGCCCACGCGGCGGCGGCGTCCAGCAGCTCGCCCCGCGTCACCCGCTCGGTGCCGCACCGCGCGGCCAGCCGGTCGCGCGGCAGGTCCTGCGCCCTGATCAGGGCGGTGATGGAGGTGTCGGGCACCGCGCGCAGGGGCCCGCGCAGCGCGCTGGCGCCCGTCGCCCTGCCGCCGCCCGCGCCGCTCTGCCACCCGCCGTCGAGCGGCGGCTCCTGCCACCTGGCATCGATCTCCTCCAGGCACGCGCGCCGCGACCCCGCGAAGCCCTTCGCGCTCCAGCCGGGCGGCAGGGGCGAGGTCACCGGCCAGACGGACTGCCGGCCGCGAGCGTTGATCACGACCTGGAAGGTCACCTCGTCGTAGCCATCCCACAACGCCATGTTCCTGGGCATGCGTCTGAGCCCCCAAGGCGAGAATGTGTGCCGCCACGTCGATCGACCTGGTGATTCGCGAGAGGTCCCCCTGAGCGCGGCAGAGATCAACAATCGACAGGCACATGACAGCACACCCCCTTCCCCCGGTCAAGACATGGAAACGGTCAAGAGACGGCCACGCCGCCGAGGAGTTCATCTCGCCGAAACCTACAGGGGCGGCGCGCTGGATAGAGTCCCGCCATCCTCGACAACGTTGACCCCTTCATCGGAACGGCGGCGACGGACCTGCCACGCGCGCGCGGTCTCGCCGCCACCTGGTGGTGGCCGAAACCGCAGGTGGGCAACACCCACCCCGGCGCCACGTCGCCGCTCGGCATGGTGTCCGCCTGCGCCTACTCCGGTGCGTACCCGACGGGGTACGGCCGGTACGCCAAGAACACCGAGGGCGTGCCCGAGGAGATGTTCGAGCGGCTGCAGGCCTCCGGCTTCACCCACTTCCAGCAGTCCGGCACCGGCGCCATCCGCAAGTACTACAACTACGTCCGCGTCACCCCGATGGTGCAGCCGCTCGACGTGCTCGGCGAGTCCTGGCCGCTGTACGACGAGGCCGCCAGGGCCGGCTACTACGCCGCCACCCTGGACACCGGCATCCGCTGCGAGCTCACCGTCGGCACCAAGGTCGCCGTGCACCGCTACACCTTCCCCGCGCACAACAGCGCCCGCGTGGTGATCGACCTGTCCTGCGGCGGCCTGGCCATCGACCTCGGCCGGACCGTCCCGGTACGCGCCCAGGTCGAGAGCATGGGCCACGGCCGCGCCCAGGGCACGGTGGTGATGGAGGGCGTCCCGCTGTCGGTGTACGTCGAGGTCGACAGCCCCGGCTGGCGGCAGATGCTCTGGTACGACCGCCGCCTCATCGACGGCGGCACCCGGCTCGACTTCGACAGCATCCGGCACACCACGCTGCGGCCCTTCGGCATGCTCTTCATGGGCCCCGCGGCGCCGGGACAGGCCGTCGAGGTGCGGATGGGGTTCTCGCTGCGCGGCTGCGACCAGGCCCGCCAGAACCTGGAGCGCGAGTGCGGGCACACCGGGCAGGCCTTCGACGCGGTGCTCGCGCGCACCCGCTCCCGCTGGGCGGGGCACCTGGACCGCGTCCAGGTCGAGGGCGGCACGCCCGCCCGCCGTACCGTGCTGGCCACGTCCCTCTACCACGCGCTGATCAAGCCGTGCTTCGCCGACGACGAGAGCCCGTTCTGGCCCACCCCGGGCCCGTTCGCGTTCGACGTGTGCACCATGTGGGACATCTACAAGACCCAGCTCCCGCTGCTGGCCGCCATCGCCCCCGGCCGGGCCGCGGACCTGCTGGAGTCGCTGATCAGGGTCTGCGAGGAGGAGGGCAACTTCCCCATCGGCTACCGCATGTCGCGCGGCGCCGACCGGTTCTTCCGCCAGGCCAGCGCGCTCGCCCACACCGCGCTCGCCGACGCCCACGCGCTCGGCAGGGCGGAGCTCGACTGGAGCTGGGCGCTCGTGCACATGGTCGGCGACCTGCGCCGCGGGTACGGCGAGGACTTCTACGAGCGCGGCGTCGTGCACCCGATCACCCACACCCTCGACCTCGCCTACGCCCACCACTGCACCGCCCAGGTCGCCCGCGCGCTCAACGACGGCGGCCTGGCCGACGACCTGGAGGAACGCGGCCGGCAGTGGCGCAACGCCTTCGACCCCGGCACGGGCCTGCTGCGCGACTCGGAGTTCTACGAGGGCGGCAAGTGGAACTACTCCTTCCGGCTGCTGCACGACATGGCCGCGCGCATCGCCCTGGCCGGCGGCGACCGCGCGTTCGTCGACAGGCTCGACCGGTTCTTCGGCTACGGCGCCGAACCCGTGGACCGGCCGGGCCGCCGCCCGCGGCCGGCGGAGATGGCCGCCGGGTACGCGCTCGACCGCTTCGAGGGGCTCAACAACGAGCCCGACATGGAGGCCCCGTGGGCCTACCACTACGCCGGCCGGCCCGACCGCACGGCCGAGGTGGTGCACGCCGCGCTGACCTGGCAGTTCGGCACCGGCCCCGGCGGCCTGCCCGGCAACGACGACTCCGGCGGCCTCAGCTCCTGGTACGTCTGGGCGTCCCTGGGACTGTTCCCCGTCGCGGGCCAGAACCTGTTCCTCGTCAACGCCCCCGCCTTCTCCCGCGCCGTGCTCAGGGCGGGCGGCAACGAGTTCGTCATCGAGACCAGCGGGCACCGCGAGACCCCCATCGGCGTGGAGGGCCTCGACCGTGACCCGTCGGCGCAGTACGTCCAGGAGGCCACGCTCAACGGCAAACCCCTGCACGCGGCGCACCTCAGCGCCACCACCGTGCACCAGGGCGGGCTGCTGCGCCTGCGGCTGGGCCCGGAGCCGTCCGCGTGGGGGCGCGGGCTCCGCCCGCCGTCCCTGTCCGATCCGCTCCCGACACCGGAGGAAACGCGATGACTCACCTCCCCCGCCGTCTCGTCATCGTGGTCAGGGCCGACCCGGTCATCTGCGGCCATTCCGGCGAAGCGCGCAACCTCGCCGAGGTCGCGCTGACCCGCGGGTTCGCCGACGTACGGCTGCTGACCTGGCCCATCCCGGCGCTGCGGGCGGCGGGGCTGCCGCTCAAGCCGCTGGACCGGCTGCTGCCGTACAGCGAGGGGATCACCGTGGAACGGCCGGAGCCGGTCGGCGACTACCGGGTGCCCGACGGGCGCTACCAGGCCGGGCTCACCGGCCGGCTCGTCGAGCTGCTGGCCGAGCCGTACGCCACGGTCTGCCTGTCCATGTACCTGGCGCCGCACACGCCGGTCGTCGTGGACGCGGTCGCCGCCGCCCGCGCGGCCGGGTTCGCGCCCGGCGTGCGCACCGTCGCCAAGGCGGTCGGCTCCGACGTGACCAACGTGATCAGATCATGCCTGCGCGAGGGCCGGTTCGGCGCGGCGACCGTGCTGTTCACCACGTTCCTGGCCAACGACGAGGTCGTCGCCGTCTCCGACTACACCAGGCAGGAGATCGTCGCCTCGGCCGAGCAGGTGGACGCGCGCTGCGGCACCGCCTTCGCCGAGCAGTGCCGGCGTCGCGTCACCGTCAGCTACCCGCCGATCGACGCCTCCGCCTTCCTCGACCTGGACCCGGCGTCGGTGCCGGACGCGCTGGCCCGGCGCGGCCTGGAGCGCGACGGGTACATCCTGTTCCTGTCGCGGGTGACCAAGGCGAAGGGGATCGACGACCTGCTCGCCGCCTACCGGCGGATGCGCTGCCGGTCGCGGGTGAAGCTGGTCGTCGCCGGCACCGGGCCCATGCTGGAGCAGGCGCGGGCCCTGGCCGCGGGCGGCGACCGCGTGGTCTTCCTCACCGACGTGGACGACCGCGAGAAGGCGCTGCTCATGCGGGGCTGCGCGGCGTACGTGCTGCCCACCAAGCCCGAGCCCGACTTCGTCGAGACGTTCGGCATCGCGCTGGCCGAGAAGATGCTGGCCGGCGGCGGGCCCATCGTCACCACCCCGACGGGCGGCACGCTGGAGGCGGTCGGCGACACCGCCGTCATCGTCCCGCCCGGTGACGCCGCCGCGCTGGCGCAGGCCGTGGACCGGGTGGTCATGGAGCTGTCCGCCGGGGAGCGGCACGATCTGGAGGTGCGGGCCCGTACCCGGGCGATGGCCTTCGACCGGGCCGCGGTGTTCGACGGGCTGTTCCCGCAGGAACCGACCGCGCTCGGCGCCGCCTGACCGGACGGGCGGGAGCCGGTCGCGGGGCATGCGGCCGGCTCCGCTGGATCAGCCGCGCAGGCCGGGCACGTCGATGACGATCACCTCGGTGTCGTCGGCCCTGCCGGGGATGCGGCCGTCGTTGCCCGGGAAGTTGTTGTCGTTGGCGACCACCACCCGGTCGCCGCCCAGCGGCAGCACCGACTCCACCGACTGCAGGGGGAAGGAGAACAGCGGCCCCACCCCGTACTCGCCGGGTCTGGCGGGCGTGGAGACGCCCTTCGGGTCGGCGATGCGCAGCAGGTCCACGGCGGTACGGCGGGGCAGCACCCCGTCCTGCCCCGCGGCGTCGAGGTCGGTGACGACCAGCCGCTTGACCCGGGAGCTCGGCCCCATCTCGTTGTCCCGCTCGATCAGCATTAGCCGCCGGCCGTCGAGCACCGCCGCGTCGCCGACGAGCAGCCCGGGCTCGTCCGCCCGGAAGGTCCAGGTACGTCCGGTGTAGGCCGACTTGCGCACGTCGAACTCGTAGACCACGCGCCGCCGCTGGTCGGCGTCGCCGGTCCTGGCGCCCTCCAGGATCGGGTACAACGTCCAGCCGTCCGTGCTCGCCGCCACGGCCTCGAACCCGCGGCTGGCCGGCAGCGTCGGGCTCTCGCCGGCGGCCAGGTCGGGCGACTGCGGCGACTTGGTGCCGTCCGGCAGCGGGATCGGCGCCTGCAGCACCTTGCCGGTGCGGTCGGTCCGCACCAGGTACGGCCCGAACTCCTCGCCGATCCACAGGTCGCCGCGCGCGTCCCAGGCCAGCGACTCGATGTCGAAGTCGGCCCCGGTCAGCAGCCGGTCGGCGGTGTCCTGGTTGACGATGGGGAACGGCACCTTGCGGTCAGGGTCGCGGAAACCGATGTGGGAGCGTACGCGGACCTCGCCGGAACGATTGTCCGGCTCGATGACGTACGCGCGCAGCAGGAAGTCCGCCGAGTTGTTCTTCGCGCCGAACCCGTTGTCCGGCATGGCGAGCAGGCGGCTCGCGGAGCGGGAGCGCGGCGTGGCCGGGATCACGGCGGAGAAGCCGGGGATCGGCTGGCCGGCGAACGGCGGGGTGACCCCGTTGACGGTGGCCGGCGGGAGCTGCGTGCCCGACGTGGGGCCGGGCTGGTAGTCCGTCGCGGACAGCAGCGCCCGCCCCGTCAGCCTGGCCTCGTCCGGCAGGCGGACGCTCAGCGCGTACAGGCGGGTGGTCTGCGCCGCGTTGTTGTTGTCGTCGGAGACGAGGTAGAGCGTGCGGCGGTCACCGGACAGGCGTTCGCCCAGCGCCATGCCCTCGATGTTGTCCAGCAGCGGGTTCGGCTGCGGCTGCTCGGCGGTGGCCCCGGACGGCGGGCAGTCGACCAGGTCGGCGAGCAGCTGCTTGCCCACCCAGGAACGCTGGTCGGTGACGGTGGACAGGGACTCGGCGCCGGACACGTCGGCGGCGCCGGTGGCGGAGACCCGGTACACCCGCACGGTGTTGCCCACGCCGGAGGTGAAGCCACGTTCCAGGGACAGCAGCTGCCCGTCGGCGAGCGCCACCAGCTCGACGAGCCCGAGCCCCGGGTCGGTGCGGTAGGCGTGCTGGGCGGCGGGCGTGTACGCGCCGCCGGGCCCGGCCTCGTAGCGCAGGATCCGCTGCAGGCCGCGGCCCTCGGCGTCGCGGCCGTCGGCGGACAGCGGCCCCTCCATGCCGGCGTACAGCACGCGGCCGTCGGGCGTGGCGGCCAGCGCCTCGAACGTCTGGTTGGTCGCCGCCTGGCCGGCCGGGGCGACCCGGAACCGCTGCGGCACCTGCAGCTCGGCGACCTGGCGGCCGTCGGAGAGCCGGAAGCGCCTGATCGACGGCTCGGTTTCGGAACTGGCCAGCACGGTGCGGCCGCCGCGTTCCGCGACGAGCCCCTCGCCGTCGAAGTCGGCCCCCGTGTACGGCGTGCCGTCCGGCCGCCGCAGCGTCGTCATCCCGCGTACCTCGGCCGACAGGCGCCCGCCCCGGCCGGAGTCGAGGCCGAGGTCGTACAGGCGGGCGGGGGTGGTGCCGGCGTTGTCGGCCAGCGCCAGGGCCCGCGACGAGCGGGTGAGCGCGAGGGCGGACAGCCCGCCGACGGGCGTGCCCTCGAACGTCGTCTTGTCCAGGCTGTCGGTGAAGCCGAGCAGGGAGACGTCGGCCGAGCAGCGGGCGCCGGCCGGGGAACGCTCTGTCGTCACCACGCCGGCCGGGGAACGCTCTGACGTCACCGCGCCGGCCGCGGGGACGGCCGCGCCGAGCAGGGCGAGGGCCGCCGCGGCCGCGAGGGCCGGCGCGGCCCGCCGTGTGCTGCGCACAAGTACCTCCGGAGGTCTGAATGGCTTTCCGGATGATCGAAGCCCCCGCAGCCCGCCAGTGTAGAACCGGACCTCGAACTTCTCGTGAACAGCGGCTGTATCCGGATCGGTGCCAGGAACCTGCGCGTAACGATCCGGTGACGAGGGCTTCCGCCGCACTGTGTGACCGGTCACAGTAAGGCAAGCGTGTGACCGGTCACACAAACCTGCGAGAGGACTCCCATGCACCGACTCCGGCTGACCGGGCGAGCCGTCACCGTGGCCGCCGTCCTGGCGTTAGCCTCCTCGACCATGACCCCCGCCCGTGCCGCGGCCGCCCCCGACGTGGTCGCCGTGGACTTCGCCCAGCGCACCGGGCCTGTCCACGGCGGCGCGACCGGCATGCTGTACGGCCTGTCGGACCCGGGCGTGCCCGGAGACTCCCTGCTCGCCGGCGCCCGGCCGCGTACCGTCGCGCAGAAGGCCCCCGACGGCGACCAGCACCCCAACGGCGACGCGCTCGTGGTCGCGGACGGCTTCCTCGCCGCCGGCGGCGAGGAGATCGTCGTCTACATGCAGGACGTCTACAGCCGCTGGCCGTACGAGAACCTGGGCATCGACGACTACCTCGCCAAGGTCGACACCATGGTGCGCAAGGTCGTCCGCGAGCGGCCGGCGGACAAGGACAGGTTCGTCTGGGTGCCGTTCAACGAGCCCGACTGGATCTGGTACCAGGACTGGGACGCGCTCAAGGAGAAGTTCTTCGGCGACTGGAAGGCCGTCGTCGAGCGCATCCGCTCCATCGACCCCCAGGCCAGGATCGTCGGCCCGAACGAGGCCCGGTACAACCCCGGCCGCCTGCGCGACTTCCTCACCTGGGCCAAGGGCGCCACCTGCGGCGGCGGCGACTGCCTGCCCGACATCATGGCCTGGCACGAGCTGTCGCGCGACAGCCTCGCCGGCTACCGCGGCCACCACGAGCACTACCGCGCCCTCGAACGCGAGCTGGGCATCGGCCCGCTGCCCGTCAACATCGACGAGTACGGCAACCGGCGCGACATGTCCGTCCCCGGCCAGCTGGTCCAGTGGATCTCCATGTTCGAGGACACCAAGGTCGACGCCGACATGGCGTACTGGACCTATGCCGGCAACCTCGACGACCACGCCGTGCGCACCCGCCAGGCCAACGGCGGCTGGTGGCTGCTCAAGTGGTACGCCGACCTGACAGGGGAGACCGTCAGGGCCACCCCGCCGCACCCGAACGTCCCCGACACCGTCCAGGCCGTCGCGGCCGTCGACGAGCCCGCGCGGCGCGGCACCGTCCTGGCCGGCGGCGGTGCCCAGCCCGTCCGCCTCGACGTCACCGGCCTCGACCCGGCACTCTTCGGCAGGCAGGTCGACGTCGTCGTGTCGAAGACGACCTGGACAGGGTACGAGGGCGACGCGCTCAAGCCGCCCGTCGTCGCGGCGCGCCGCACCACCGCGCCCGGCGGGAAACTCCGCGTCGACCTTCCCGGAGGCGACGTCATGGCCGCCTACCGGGTGACCATCGTTCCGTCGAGCGGCCCGGCCCCCGCCATCGACGCGCCGTGGACGACGTCGATCGAGGCCGAGTCGGCCACCCTCGCCTCGGCCCAGGCCTACGACCAGGACACCACGGCCGACCCCCAGAAGTACGCCACCTCCGGCAAGCGCGACGTCGGCTCCATGAACCAGCCCGGCTCGGCCGTGACGTTTTCCGTCACCGTCCCGCGCGACGGCCGCTACCGTCTCGGCATCCACCACGGCACGAACAAGGTGCCCGGCAGGCACGCGCTGTTCGTCGACGGCGCCCTCGACCGGCTCGTGCAGTACTCGGCCACGCTCGGCTGGACCTACCGCGGCCGTACCGACGTCGAGATCGAGCTGACCGCCGGCACCCACCGGCTCTCCCTGCGCACCAGCGCCGACGGCACGACCCTGCTGCCCGGCAGCGACATCACCCTCGACAGGTTCGATCTCACCGAGATCACCGGGCCCGCGCGGGCGGCCTACCCGGCCGACGAGGCCCGGCTCTCCGGCGGCGCCCGGCTCACCCGCTCCGGCGCCGGTCCTGCCATCACCCTCGGCGGGGGCGCCCGCGCCACGTTCTTCGTCGCCGCCGGTCAGGACGGCTATCACGACCTGACCCTGTCGTACCGTTCCGGGCGGGCCGGCGACCTCGACGTGCGCATCGACGGGCGCGCCGTTCCCGGCGTGCGGGCGGCCCGGCCCGGTGACGGCGCCTCGCGCGTCCGGGTCTACCTGCCCGCCGGGATCTCGAAGGTCGAGGTCGGCGGCTTCGCGGGCCTGCACCTGCGCGAGCTGGTCACCGTACGGGCGGGGCAGGCGGACGCGGCGGTGCACCGGGTCGAGGCCGAGCAGGCGCGCCTGTCCGGTGCGGCTCGCGTGGTGGGTGCCGGGGGTGCGTCCAACGCCTCCGCCGGCGCGTACGTGGGCGAGCTCGGCAACGGCGCCGCCAGCACGATCACCCTGGACCGGCCCGCCGGGTTCGGGCCGGGGGAGTACGTGCTGGTGACGCATTACGCCAACGCCGACAGGAACACCGGGCACGCGTACAACACCGACGTCATCAGCCGGTTCCTCGACATCAGCGAGACCGGCGGCGGGACGGCGCGCGGCGTGTTCCGGCACAACTACGCCTGGGACAACTTCTGGCCCCAGGCCACCCCGCTCACCCTCACCACCGCGGACGGCGCCCTCGTCCTCGGCAACGCGAGCGCCTTCGGGCCCAACGTCGATCGGCTGGAGCTGGCCCGGTTCGTCCTCGAAGTGGACAACCGCGCCTAGCCACGCCGCCGGGACGCGGCCCCCCGGCGGGCGGCGTCCCGGCGGGCCGTGCCGGGCGGCCGGCTTGCGTAGGCTGTGCTACCGAGATGCCTCGCCGGCACGGCCGAGGACCCGCGGCGCCCTGTGGGGCGGGCCGTCGCGGGCTGCGCGACGTCCCCGGTGCGGTGAAGGAACGATGACCAGCAGGATGACCCGGGTCGAGCAGGTCAGCGCGACCCGGGAGGCGCTCCTGGCCGCCGCCGAGCGGCTGTTCGCCGAGCGCGGGGTGCACGCCGTCGGCAACCGCCAGATCAGCGAGGCCGCCGGCCAGGGCAACAACGCCGCCGTCACCTACCACTTCGGCGCCAAGGCCGACCTGATCCGCGCCATCGCCCGCAAGCACGCCGAGCAACTGGAGGGCACCCGCACCCGCATGATGGCGGGCATCGCCGGCTCCACCGACCTGCGCGACTGGGTCGCCTGCCTGGTCCGCCCGCTCACCGAGCACCTGGAGAGCCTCGGCAGCCCCACCTGGTACGCCCGCTTCACCGCCCAGGTCATGGCCGACCCCGCGCTCAACGCCATCATGGTCGACGAGGCCCTGACCGCCGCCCCCGTGCTGCGGCTCTTCCGCCACGGCCTGGACCGGTGCCTGCCGGATCTGCCCGCCGGCGTCCGGGTCGAGCGCGGCATCATGGCCCGCCACCTGATCGTGCAGATGTGCGCCGAACGTGAACGGGCCCTGGCCGGCCACGGCGCCACCTTCCGCCCCACCTGGTCCGCCACCGCCGACGGCCTCATCGACGCGATCGTCGCGATCTGGCGGGCACCCGTGTCATAGAACCGCATCCGGCGGCTGGGCCACGACCACGCCCGGCCTCTGCCGGATCACCAGCTCAGACGCCGGTCCGGGCTTCGGCCTTCTCGTCACAGGGGTGCTCGACGGGGTTCTGGCCGCAGCCTACGCCCTGCGCCGGGCCACGCAGCCCGCGGTCGCCGTCGTTCCATCCCCACCCCCGCTCCCCGCCGGGAAGCCATGACGAAGGGCGTGCAGGACGACGCCCGCGCCGAAAGCGACAGCACATCGCCAGGACCCGGCACGCGAGCGCCGGACCGCGCGGTCGGGGCGGTTCGCGGCGCGTGAGATGCTGCGGGGATGAGCACGACTGAACATGCCGAACCGGCCCCCCGCCGCAGGCGGGGCCGTCCAGGCCATGACCAGTCGGCGATCCTGCGCGCCGCCGTCGAGCTGTTCAACCGGCGTGGGTACGACGCCACGAGCATGGGCGACCTGGCCAAGGAGCTCGGCCTGACCAAGCCGGCCATCTACCACCACGTCACCAGCAAGGAGCAGCTGCTCGGCCAGGCGCTCGACGACGCGCTCGACGAGCTCACCTCCGTCGTGACCGAGGCGTCGCGCGAGCAGCCGGGGGCCGGTGCCTACCAGCGGCTGCGCGAAGTGGTGCGGCGCAGCGTGGAGGTGCTGGTCGCGCACCAGCCGTCCGTCACGCTCCTGCTGCGGGTGCGCGGCAACAGCGAGATCGAGCTGGCCGCGCTGGAACGGCGGCGCTGGCTCGACGACCGGCTGGCCGCGCTCGTCGCGGACGCCGTCGCCGAGGGCGCGCTGCGCGACGACGTGCCGCCCGCGCTGGTGAGCCGGCTGCTGTTCGGCATGGTGAACTCGCTGGTGGAGTGGTACCGGCCGGACGGCGCGTACGACCAGGCGATGGTGGCCGACGCGATCACCTCCATCGCCTTCGACGGCCTCGCCCGCCACGAGGCCTGAGCCGCCCCGGGTCCCGGTAGTCACGAGGCCTGAGCCGAACCGGGCCCCGACCGTCACAAGGCCTGAGCCGAACCGGCCCGGGCTGGATTACCAGGTGTAGAAGCCCTGCCCCGTCTTGCGGCCCAGGTGCCCGGCGGCGACGAGGCCGCGCAGGATGCGCGGCGGCTCGAAGCGGGGGCCGAGCTCGCGGGCCAGATGTTCGGCGATGGCGAGCCGCACGTCCAGGCCGACGAGGTCGGTGGTGCGCAGCGGCCCGACCGGGTGGCGGTAGCCGAGCGTCATCGCGGTGTCGATGTCGGCCGCGCTGGCCACCCCCTCCTCCAGCATCCGCATCGCCTCCAGCGCCAGGCACACGCCGAGCCGGCTGCTGGCGAAACCCGGCGAGTCCGTCACGGTGATCGGCGTCTTGCCGAGCGCCGCCACCCAGCCCTGCGCCCGCGTCAGCAGCTCGGGCTCCGTCCGCGGCCCCGCGACGATCTCCACGAGGTCGCTCACCGGGACGGGGTTGAAGAAGTGCAGGCCGAGGAAGCGGCCGGGCGCCGCCAGCCCGGCGGCGAGCCCCGCCAGTGACAGGCTGCTGGTGTTGGTGGCGAGCACCGCGCCGGGAGCCTGCTTCTCGGCGGCGGCCAGCACCTCGGCCTTCAGCGCCGCGTCCTCGGGAACGGCCTCGATCACCAGCTCGCAGCCGCTCAGCCCGGCGCGATCGGCGGTGGCGCGCAGCCGGGACGCCACCTCCTGCGCGGGCTCGGCGAGCGTGCCCTTCGCGGCGGCCTTGGCCAGGCTGTCACCGACCCTGTCGCGCGCCGCGGCGGCCGTCTCGGCGGAGCTCTCCACGATGACCACGTGGCCGCCCGCGACGAGGAACGCATGCGCGATGCCGGCACCCATCCGTCCGCCGCCGACGACTCCCACGGTCCTGGGCAGGTCAGCGTTCATCGGTTGCCTTCCTTCCGGTTGCGTCGCTCCAGGAACGCCGTCATGCGCGCCTGCTTCTCCTCGGTCTCGACCAGCACCGCCTGTGCCACGTCGTCCACGAACGGGTGCGCGTCGCGCGGGGCGTGGAAGACGGCCTTCATCAGCCGGGTCGCCAGCGGCGCCTGCGCCGCGATCCGGTCGGCCAGCAGGTGGCCGGTGGCGAGCAGGTTCTCCGGCTGCACGACCTCGTTGAGCAGGTGCACCGACAGCGCCTCCTCCGCCGTCAGCACGCGGCCCGCGAGCAGGATCTCCTTGGCCAGCGGCTCCCCGACGAGCTCGGCGAGCCGCCAGGCGGCGCCGGCGGCGGCGAGGATGCCGAGGCCGGTCTCGGGGTTGCCGATGCGGGTGCGCGGCGTGCCGATCCTGAAGTCGCAGGCGTAGGCGAGCTCGGCGCCGCCGCCGAGGGCGTAACCGTCGAGCAGGCCGATCGTCGGCATCGGCAGCCTGTGGATCCGGTCGAAGATCTTGGAGTTGATGCCGCGCAGCGCGTCGTCGCGGCCGCGCTCGCGGAGCTGGGCGATGTCCGCGCCTGCGGCGAAGGTGGTGCCCTCGCCGATGATCAGGACGAGCTTCGGCTCGTGCTCGACGGCGCTGCAGGCGTCGTGGAGGGCGCGTACCAGCTCGTGGTCGATCGCGTTGCGGACCTCGGGGCGGTTGAGCCGCCACACGACCCGGTCCCCGCCCTCCTCGACGACAAGACCCGACCCGCCGCCCGTCTCTCGCCTGCTGCTCGCGGCCGGTCCGCCGTGCTTCTCCTGTTCGCCGTTCATGGCCGCTCCACCAGGAGTGCGCTGCCCTGGCCGACGCCGACGCAGAGGGTGGCGAGGCCGCGGTGGGCGCCGGTGCGTTCGAGCCGGCCGAGGAGGGTGACGAGGATGCGGGCGCCGGAAGCGCCGAGCGGGTGGCCGAGGGCGATGGCGCCGCCGTCGGCGTTGACGCGTTCGAGGTCGAGGCCGAGATCGCGGACGCAGGCCAGCGACTGGGCGGCGAACGCCTCGTTGAGCTCGACGGCGTCGAGGTCGCCGACCTGCCAGCCTGCGCGTTCGAGCACCTTGCGGGTCGCGGGGACGGGACCGATCCCCATGATCTCGGGCGGGACCCCGGCGTGCGCGGCGGCCACGAGCCGGGCGCGCGGCGTCAGGCCGTGCCGCTCCAGGAAGCGTTCGCTCACCACGACGACGGCCGCGGCGCCGTCGTTGAGCGAGCTGGAGTTGCCCGCGGTGATGACGCCGCCCGGGCCGTGGATCGGGCGCAGGCGGGCCAGCCGCTCCATGCTGGTGTCCGCCCGGGGCCCCTCGTCGGCCTCGACCACGTCCTCACCGGCCAGGCCCTTCCCGGCCGGGCTCGCGCCGGCCGCGCCCGTTTGAGCCGCGCCCGTGCCGGCCGGGCGCTTCCCTGCGGCGCCCGGGCCGACCGGGACGGGGACGATCTCGTCCGCGAACCGGCCTTCCTTGATCGCCGCGACCGCCCGCTGGTGGGAGCGGAGGGCGAACGCGTCGAGCTCGTCGCGGGTGAGCCGCCACCGCTCGGCCACCGTCTCGGCGGTCTGCGGCATCGAGGCGGTCGTGGCGGCGTCGAAGCGCGGGTTGGTGAAACGCCAGCCGATGGAGGTGTCGAAGGACGCGCCCGGCTTGGCGAACGCCTTGGCCGGCTTCTCCATCACCCACGGCGCCCTGGTCATCGACTCCACGCCGCCCGCGACGACGACGTCGGCGTCCCCGGCGGCGATGAGGGCGCGGGCGGTGGTGACCGCGGTGAGCCCGGAGGCGCAGAGCCGGTTGACGGTGAAGCCGGGCACCGAGTCGGGCAGGCCCGCCAGGAGGGCGGCCATGCGAGCCACGTTGCGGTTGTCCTCACCGGCCTGGTTGGCCGCGCCCAGCACCACCTCGTCCACCAGGTCGGGGGCGATCCCGGCGCGGGCGACGGCCTCCCGTACGACGAGGGCGGCCAGGTCGTCGGGGCGGACGTGGGCGAGCGCGCCGCCGTAACGGCCTATCGGCGTCCGCACGCCGGAGACGACGAAGGATTCGGGCACGTGCAGCTCCTGTGATCGTTGAACGGTGCGGTGGTCGTACGGGTCGGTCAGGCGTCGTAGTCGACGGTCACCTGCTCCCCTACCGGGTACGTCTGGCAGGTGAGCACGAAGCCGGCGGCGACCTCGGCCGGTTCGAGCGCGTAGTTGCGGCGCATGTCGACCTCACCTTCCCGTACGACGGCGCGGCACGTCCCGCAGACCCCGCCCTTGCAGGCGAACGGCAGGTCACCACGACCGGCCTGGGCGCCGTCGAGCAGGGTCGTCTCGCGGGAGACCGTGGAGGTGGTCCGCAGGCCGTCGAGCACGATGGTCAGCTCCGTCGTGGCGCCGGAGAGCTCGTTCGCGGCGCGGCGGGGCGGCGGGGGAGGGGCGTCGGCGTAGAAGAGCTCGACGTGCACCCGGTCGCGCGGCACGCCCAGCTCGGCGAGTACCGTCCGGGCCTCCTCGACCATCTGGAGCGGCCCGCACAACCAGACGTGGTCGAACACCTCCACCGGGACGAGACCGGTCAGCAGCCGGCGCAGCCGGTCGCCGTCGAGCCGCCCCGACAGCAGCTCGACGTCGCGCGGCTCCCGCGAGAGCGTGTGCACGACCTGGAGCCGCGGGCCGTAGCGGTTCTTCAGGTCACCGAGCTCCTCGGCGAACATGACGGTGCGGCTGGTGCGGTTGCCGTACAGGAGAGAGACCTGCGCGCCGGGATGGGTGAGCACCGTCGAGGCGACCGACAACATCGGCGTGATGCCCGAGCCGGCGGCGACGCACAGGTGCCGCTCGCCCAGCTCGGGATCGGCCCGCCAGGAGCCGGTGGGCGGCTGCACCTCGATCACGGTGCCTGGCCGCACCTCGTGCACGAGCCACGAGGAGAACAGGCCGCCGGGGATCTCCCTGACGCCGATGCGCGGCGCGGCGCCGGCGGGGGCGCAGATCGAGTACGAGCGGCGGTGCTCGCGGCCGTCGATGACGCGGCGCAGGGTGAGCGACTGGCCGGCTCCGAACGCGTACGCGTCGCGCAGCTCGCCGGGGACGGCGAAGGTGATCGCGGCGGCGTCCTCGCACAGCCGGTCCACGGCCGCCACGGTCAGCGGGTGGAAGACGGCGGCCCTGGACGGGGCGGGCGCGAGCGTGGTCATCGGTCAGATCTCCTTGACGTGCTCGAACGGTTCGAGGCAGTCGGTGCAGCGGTAGAGGGCCTTGCAGGCGGTGGCGCCGAACTCCGAGGTGAGGCGGGTGGCCGCCGAGCCGCAGCGGGGGCAGGGCGGCGCGGGCCTGGGCGGGCCGGTCAGCGTGAGCAGCACCGGGCCTGCGCGCCTGGGGGCGGGGCCGGGCGCCGACAGCCCGGCGGCGCGCAGGGCGGCGCGGCCCCGTTCCGAGATCCAGTCGCTGGACCAGGGCGGGTCGAGCACGACCCGCACCTCGACCCGGTCGAACCCGGCGTCGTTGAGCCGGTGGACGAGGTCGTCGCGCATGGTCGCCATGGCGGGGCAGCCGGTGTAGGTCGGCGTGATCGAGGCGACGACGACCTCGCCGCCGCCCGCGTCCCGCTCCACCTCGACGCCGCGCAGCACGCCCAGGTCGGCCAGGGTGAGCATCGGCATCTCGGGATCGCGCACCTCCCCGGCCACCTCGGCCGCCCGGCGCCGGGCGGCGTCGGCCGTGCGCCTTCCGGCGGCCTCGGCCGCGCGCCGGTCGGTGTTCACCAGCGCCCGCTCGGGTGGGCGCGGGCGACCACCTGCATCTCGGCGAGCAGGCGGCTCAGGGCCTCGGTGTGCAGGCCGTCGCGGCCCGTCCGGCCGCCGACGCCCGCCAGGGGCGCGCGCTCGGGACGGGGGACGCCGCTGACGGTGAGCACCTGGTCGAGGACGGCGTCCACCTCCTCGCGCATTGACGCGGGATCCACGCCGACGCCCGACCCCGCCAGGGAACGTTCGAGCGGGTGCGCGCCGACCAGCTCGCCCTGCAGCGGCCACAGCAGGTCGAGGGCCGCGAGGAGCCTGCGGTTGGACTCCTCGGTGCCACGCGCCAGCGTGAGGAACCATCGCCCGGCCCAGTCCCGGTGGTAGGCGACCTCCTTGACGCCCTTGGCCGCCACCGCCGCCAGCACCTGGTCACGGCTCGTCCGCAACCGCTCCAGCAGCGCCAGCCGGGCCGTGGAGAACAGCAGCAACCGGACCACGACGTGCGCGAAGTCCCCGTTGGCCACCTCGGCCAGCCGCACGTTCCTGAACTCGCGGTCGTCGCGGAAGAAGGCGAGCGCGTCCTCCGGCGGCACCGGTGAGCCCTCGGGCAGGGCGGGCACCACGCCGGGGTCGGCGGCGGCGGCGCGGGCCAGCAGCAGGCGGGCCTGTCCGAGCAGGTCCAGGGCGATGTTCGCGAGCGCGATGTCCTCTTCCAGGTCGGGCGCGCGGCTGCACCACTCCGACAGGCGCTGCGACATGATCAGCGCGTCGTCTCCGAGCATCAGGCAGTACGTGGCCAGCTCGGCCGGGTCCACGCCGCCGGGTGTCGTGGTGTCGACGCCGGCCAGCGGGTCCTCGAAGTCGGTGCCGAAGGCCCACTGGGAGGAGTCGCCGCCGAGCAGGCCGTCGAAGACGCTGCCGTGTTCGTCGCTCATGGTGTTCGGTCCGTTCCTCACATGTGCGGGACGTCGGCGGGGATGTCGTAGAACGTGGGGTGCCGGTAGACCTTGTCGCCGTTCGGGCCGAACAGCGGGTCCTTCTCGTCCGGGCTGGAGGCCGTGATGGCGTCGGCGCGTACGACCCAGATGCTGACCCCCTCGTTGCGGCGGGTGTAGACGTCGCGGGCGTGCCGCAGGGCCATCGTGTCGTCCGGGGCGTGCAGCGATCCGACGTGCACGTGGTTGAGGCCGCGCTTGCCGCGGACGAACACCTCGTAGAGCGGCCACTCCCGCCGGTCGCCGCTCATCGGACGACCTCCGATCCCTCGCGGGCGGCGGCTTCGCGTGCGGTGCCCTCGCGCGCCGCGGCTTCGCGGGCGGCGAAGGCGGTGGCGGCCTCGCGTACCCAGGCGCCCTCCTCGTGGGCGGCCCGGCGGTGCGCCAGCCGCTGCGCGTTGCACGGCCCGTCACCCCGGATGACGGCGGCCAGCTCGCGCCAGTCGGGCTCGCCGAAGTCGTAGTGCCCGCGCTCCTCGTTCCAGCGCAGATCGGGGTCCGGCAGCGTCACGCCGAGCGCGTCGGCCTGCGGGACGGTCATGTCCACGAACTTCTCCCGCAGCTCGTCGTTGGAGTTGCGCTTGATGCCCCACGCCATCGACCGCTCGCTGTTGGGCGACTGCGCGTCCGGCGGCCCGAACATCATCAGCGACGGCCACCAGAACCGGTCGACCGACTCCTGCACCATGGCCCGCTGCTCGGCCGTCCCCCGCATCATGGTCATGAGCAGCTCGTACCCCTGTCGCTGGTGGAAGGACTCCTCCTTGCAGATACGGATCATGGCTCGGCCGTAAGGGCCGTAGGAGGTGCGGCAGAGCGGCACCTGGTTGCAGATCGCGGCCCCGTCCACGAGCCACCCGATCGTGCCGACGTCGGCGTACGACAGCGTCGGGTAGTTGAAGATCGAGGAATATTTCTGCCTGCCGGTGAGCAGCAACTCGGTCAGCTCGGCGCGGGAGACGCCCAGGGTCTCGCACGCGGAGTACAGATAGAGCCCGTGCCCCGCCTCGTCCTGCACCTTGGCCAGCAGGATCGCCTTGCGCCGCAGGGACGGCGCGCGGCCGATCCAGTTGCCCTCGGGCTGCATGCCGATGATCTCGGAGTGCGCGTGCTGGGCGATCTGGCGGACGAGCGTCTTGCGGTAGGCGTCCGGCATCCAGTCACGGGGCTCGATCCGGTCATGGCGGTCGATGGTCGCGTCGAACGCGGCCTGCAGCTCCGGCTCCGCCGGGATCGTCGTCATCTTCCCTCCGAGACACATCACTCTTATTTACTTATCGCTCGGTCAGTAATACCGTGACACGGGTCGGGGTCTTCGCGCAACAGGTCCCGGGGAACGGAGACCCTGGGGAAAGGAGACAGCGTGAGCGCGCTGCTGGAGAGCTACGCCGCCGGACGATGGTTCCGCGCGGCGGACGACGGTGAACCGCTGCTCGACGCCGCCACGGGCGAGGAGGTCGCGCGGATCTCGAGCCGGGGGCTGGACGTCGCGGCCATGGTCGGGCACGCCAGGGACACCGGCGGCCCCGCCGTGCGAGCCCTGACCTTCCACGAGCGGGCGGCCCTGCTCAAGTCCCTGGCCAAGCACCTGCTGGAGCGCAAGGAGGAGCTGTACGCGCTGTCCGTGCGCACCGGCGCCACCGCCCGCGACACCGCGGTGGACGTCGACGGCGGCATCGGCACCCTGTTCAGCTACGGGAGCAAGGGCGTCAGGGAGCTGCCGAACGACACGGTCGTCCTCGACGGCGGCCTGGAGCGCCTGGGCAAGGGCGGCACGTTCGCCGGCCAGCACCTCTACACCTCCCGGCCGGGCGTGGCCGTCCAGATCAACGCCTTCAACTTCCCCGTCTGGGGCATGCTGGAGAAGCTCGCCCCCGCCTTCCTGGCCGGCCTGCCCACGATCGTCAAGCCCGCGAGCCAGACCGCGTACCTCACCGAGCTGGCCGTCCGGCAGATCATCGAGTCCGGGATCCTGCCGGAGGGCACGCTGCAGCTCCTCGCCGGCTCGGCCGGCGGGCTGCTCGACGAGCTGACGATCCAGGACTCCGTGGCGTTCACCGGCTCGGCGCACACGGCGGGCATCCTGCGCCGCCACCCGAACGTGCTCGACGACGGCGTGGCGCTCAACGTCGAGGCAGACTCGCTCAACTGCTCGATCCTCGGCCCCGACGTGCGGCCGGACGATCCGGAGTTCGACCTGTTCGTCAAGGGGGTCGTCACCGAGATGACGGTCAAGGCCGGGCAGAAGTGCACGGCCATCCGCCGCGTGCTCGTCCCCGCGGCGCTGGCCGGCCAGGTGGTCGACGCGCTCGCCGACCGGCTCGGCAAGGTGAGCGTCGGCGACCCGCGCAACCCCGACGTGCGGATGGGCGCGCTGGCCAGCCTCGGCCAGCGCGAGGAGGTGCGCAAGGCCGTCGAGGCGCTGCTGGCGAGCGCCGAGGTGGTCTTCGGGGACCCCAAGGGCGCGGGCCTGCTCGACGGCGACCCCGAGCGCGGCGCGTTCATGACCCCGCTCGTGCTGCGCGCGCGGCCCGGAGCCGTCGAGCCGCACGACGTGGAGCCGTTCGGCCCGGTCAGCACGGTGATCGGCTACGACGGCCTGGACGAGGCGGTCGCGCTCGCCGCCAGGGGCAGGGGCAGCCTCGTGGCCTCCGTCGCCACCCACGACCCCGCCGTGGCCCGCTCCGTCGTGCTCGGGCTCGCGCCGTGGCACGGCCGCGTGCTCGTCCTCGACAGGGACGACGCCAAGGAGTCCACCGGGCACGGCTCCCCGCTGCCCGTCCTCGTGCACGGCGGCCCCGGCCGGGCCGGCGGCGGCGAGGAGCTGGGCGGGATCCGCGGGGTGCTGCACCACATGCAGCGAACCGCCGTCCAGGCGTCCCCCGACCAGCTCACCGCCATCACCGGCAGGTGGACGACGGGGTCCGCGCGCGCCGAGTCCGGCGTGCATCCGTTCCGCAAGTCGCTGGCCGAGCTGCGGATCGGCGACACGATCGCCTCCGCGCCGCGCACGGTGTCGCTCGCCGACATCGACCACTTCGCCGAGTTCACCGGCGACACGTTCTACGCGCACACCGACCCAGAGGCGGCCGCGCGCAACCCGCTGTTCGGCGGCATCGTCGCCCACGGCTACCTGGTCGTGTCGCTGGCAGCCGGGCTCTTCGTCGACCCGGCGCCCGGCCCCGTGCTGGCCAACTTCGGCGTCGACTCGCTGCGCTTCCTCACCCCGGTCAAGGCCGGCGACACCATCGCCGTGACGCTGACCGTCAAGCAGATCACCCCGCGCAGCAACGCCGACTACGGCGAGGTCCGCTGGGACGCCGTCGTGACCAACCAGGAGGACCAGCCGGTGGCCACCTACGACGTGCTCACGCTGGTCGCCAAGACCTGGGACGCGCGGTGAACGGGGCTCCGGTCGCCGTCGAGCGCGACGGCGCCGTGGCGGTCGTGACGCTGAACCGTCCGGAGCGGCGCAACGCGCTGGACGCCAAGACCAAGGCGGCGCTGCGCGGCGCGCTGGAGGACGTCGCCGCCGACGCCGCCGTCAGGGCCGTGCTGCTGACGGGGGCGGGCGGCGCGTTCTGCGCCGGGCAGGACCTGGCGGAGCACGCGGCGGCGCTGCGCGGCGATCCCGCGCACGCGTTCGACACCGTCGAGGAGGACTACGCGCCCGTCGTCCGGCTGCTGGCCACGATGGACAAGCCGGTCGTCGCGGCCGTCAACGGCACCTGCGTGGGCGCGGGGCTGGCCCTCGCGCTGGCCTGCGACCTGCGGGTGCTCGCCGAGGACGCGGTCTTCGGTACGGCGTTCAGCGCGATCGGCCTGACCTGCGACTCCGGGCTCTCGGCGACGCTCACCCGATCGGTCGGCGAGGCACGGGCCAGGGAGCTGGTCCTGCTCGCGGAGCCGTTCGGCGCGGAGCAGGCGGTCGCGTGGGGCATCGCCGGGAGGGTGGTGCCGCGCGACGAGGTCGGCGCGGAGGGCCGGGCACTGGCGGCCAGGCTCGCGGCCGGGCCGACCGCCGCCTACGCGGAGTCCAAGCGGCTCATCGCGCAGGCGTGGGAGCGGGACCTCGGCGCCACGCTGGCGGCCGAGGCCCGGGCCCAGGCCCGCCTGGGCCTGACCGCCGACCACGCCGGCGCGGTGGAGGCGTTCCTGGCCAAGCGCAAACCCGTCTTCGAGGGCCGCTGAACGCGGCCCGTCGTTCGCCTGTCCGACTCCGGCGGCGTCCGCGACGCCGTCGTGGCCGGCCTGGAACCGGTGCCGCGGCCGAGGGCGCGCCTCGCCCGCGCCACGTTCCGTGACGAGGCCGGGGGTGCGCCCTCGCCCCCGGCACCGTCCACGACGAGCTAGCCGCAGTGCTCGAAGGGGCTGGTGTACGAGCTGCTCCCGATGGAGCCGCCCCACTTGACGCACTGCCCGGGAGCGGACCGCACGACAGGCCCCGCGTAGTAGCTGAAGCTGCCCGCGTTCGTCGTCCTGCTCGCGCCTTCCGGCTCCAGGAACGCCGACATCGACGACGGGGATCCGACGTTCGTCGTCTTCAGCGTCACGACGCAGTTGTTGCCGTTGCCCGAGTTGTAGAGCAGGTAGGTGCGCCCGCCCGTGAGCGCGGCCGAGTCGATGACCGCGTAGCCGCCGCCGCAGACCTCCTCGGGCGTGTACGGGTTGCCGCCGCACGAGTTCGTGCTGGTGATGGCCTTCTTCTGGCCCAGGGACACGGTCACGCCGTCAACGGTGGGGCTGGTGTCCACCGCTCCGGTCGAGGTTCGCTGCTCGTAGTGCAGGTGCGGGGCGGTGGAGCCGCCGGTCGAGCCGACCGTGCCGATCGCGGTGCCCTGGCCGACGCTCATCGAGCCGCCGGCCGCCCGCGCCATGGTGGCGAGGTGGGCGTAGCGGGTTCGGGTGCCGTCGCCGTGGCGGATCTCGATCCACTTGCCGTAGCTGGTGTTGCCCGCGTCGTAGAAGTACGCGGTGCCGGCGGCGGTGGCGCGTACGGTCTCACCGTTGATGCCGTCGCCCCCGTAGTCCTGCCAGTCGAGCGAGCCCGAGGGGCTGTGGCCGGGGGTCCAGTTGTTCGCGTTGAACGTCTTTCCGCAGTTGAACGGACTCTTGTGGGTGGTGGCCAGGGCCTCGACGGGGTCCGCGGACGCGGGCTGGGCAAGCAGCGCCGCAGCGAGGGCGAGGGCAGGGGGCAGGGCGAGTTTTCCGATCTTGGGCATGCTCACCTCGGGAAACAGGGGGTGGAGGGGTACGGTCGAACGCCCAATCTCTCCGCCCCGGGGGAGGGGCGGCTTGATCGTGAAGATATCCTCGAAAGTTCTCTTCATCAATCCTGGTTATGTGAAAATTTCCGGCTTCCTTGGTGGCCGGGGGATGACGCGGCCCCTTGTCACAGCCCGGTGGGCTTCGTCGTCTAACAGGTATGCAGCCTCGCAGAGCGGACAGCAGCACGGCGGACCTCGCGGACGAGTTCGAGCGGTACCGGCCGCACCTCACCGAGGTCGCCTACCGCCTGCTCGGCACGCTGGCCGACGCCGAGGACGCCGTCCAGGAGGCCTACCTGCGCTTCACCCGCGCGCGGCGCAGTGAGCCGCGGGACGTGCGGGCCTGGCTGACCACGGTGGTCGCCCGGATCTGCCTGGACGAGCTGGGCTCCGCCCGGGTCAGGCGCGAGAGCTACGTCGGGCAGTGGCTGCCCGAACCGCTCGTCGGCACCTTGTCCGTGCCCGGGCCCGAGGATCGGGTGACCCTGGACGAGTCGGTCAGCATGGCGGTGCTCGTCCTGCTCGAATCGCTCAGCCCCGCCGAGCGGACCGCGTTCGTGCTGCGTGAGGTCTTCGGCCTGTCCTACCCGGAGGTCGCGCGGACCGTGGGCCGCAGCGAGGTGGCCTGCCGCCAGCTCGTGGCCAGGGCCAGGAGCCACGTCCGCGCCCGCGCGCCCCGCTTCACCCCCGACCAGGGGCAGCACGCCCACGCGGTCGAGGCGTTCGCGAAGGCGTGCTTCCACGGAGGCGTCGAGGAACTGGTACGCGTCCTCGACCCCAAGGTCGTCCTGCGCTCCGACGGCGGCGGCCTGGTGCCAGGGGTGGCGCGCCGCCCCGTCACCGGCGCGCCGAACGTCGCGCGGCTGCTGCTCGGCGTCACGGCCAGGCACGCCGTCACGCCGCGGCCGAGCACGGTCAACGGCTCGGCGGGCCTGGTGTTCGAGGCCGGCGGGGCCGTCGTCGGCGTCATGGGCTTCACCGTGGCCGGCGACCTGATCACCGAGCTCGACCTCGTGGTCAACCCCGACAAGCTCCGCCGGGTCCGGCACCGTTGAAGGAGGCAACCACATGTCGTCACTCGCGTACACCCGCCAGGGCACGGGCGAGCCGCTCGTGCTGCTGCACGGCCTGGGATCCATGCGCGACGCCTGGAACCCCGTCATCCCCGCGCTCGCCGAGCGCTTCGACGTCCTGGCCGTGGACCTGCCCGGCTTCGGGGAGTCCGAGCCGCTGCCCGCGCGCATCGAGCCGTTACCGGCCGCCCTGGCGGCGATCGTGGCGGAGCTCCTGCAAGGGCTCGGCATCACCTCGCCGCATCTCGCCGGACACTCGCTCGGCGGATGGGTGGCACTCGATCTCGCCGCCATCCGCCCGGCCGCCTCGCTGACCCTGGTGTCACCGGCCGGGCTGTGGCGCGGTGCCACGCCGCTCTACCAGCGCGCCAGCCTGCGCATGATCCGGTGGGGCTGCGAGCACGCCGCCGGCCTGATGTCGCGCCTGGTGGCCCACCGTGTGGGACGGGTCCTCGTCCTCGGCCAGACCCATGCCAGGCCCGCCCGGGTGTCGCCCGATCAGGCGCGCGGTAGCATCCGGGCGATGGGCCGCTGCCCCGGCTTCGCCGCCACGTACCGGGCCACCGCCAAGCGCCGCTACCTGGCGGGATCGCCGCTCAGCGTCCCGACGACGGTCGCGTGGGGCTCCCGCGACCTGCTTCTCCTGCCCGGTGTCGCCCGCCACCTCGACGAGCTCCCGCCCGGGACCCGCGTCGGATCGCTGCCCGGCTGCGGCCACGTCTGCATGACCGACGACCCTGACGCCGTCGCCGCCCTCATCACCGAGTCCGCGCTCCGATCTGGAACGCTCCACTGACGTGAACGCCCCGCCCTGATCGGTCCCAGGACGGGGCGTTCGCCTCATAGCCTCAGCCGCCGCCTCCGCCGCCACCGCCGTCGCCCCCCGAGGAACCGCCGCTGTCGCAGCCGCCGCCCCAGCCGGAGCCGCTGTCGCCGCCGCCCCAGCCGGAGCCGGAGCCGCCGGAGAACGGCATGCCGGAGTAGCGGGATGCCCGCCGCGTGGCGGGCCGGCCCCTCGTCAACGAGGTGAGCATGCTCACGATGATGATCACGAACGCGATCACGAAGACCGCCGCCACAATCGTCGAGAACGTCACAGCAACCATCCCCCCGCAGGTACTGGAAACCGCCTTGTTCTCCGCACGGTAGCCACGGCACCCGGCCGCAGAAGGGTTCTGCTCGTTTTGCTGGGTGATGCGTGCATCACGGGTGCGGGTGGTCGAGGTCAGGGCGCTGCCGCACGGGTTCCGGCGGGCGGCCCTTGATCGGTAGGGTGGCCGGTCTGGAGGCGTTTGGATCATGGACGAGGTAGTCCCGGACGAGCTGAAGGGCATCGGCCCGCCGTGGTGCCTGACCGACGGGCTGGCCCGCATGGAGGCGGCGCGGGCCCTGGAGACCACGCCTGGCACCATCGCGCAGGCCCTCGACGTCCTCGACCGGTGCCGGCGCTGGGCCGCCGCCCACCCGCACCCGCTGAGCATGTACGACCAGGTCGTGCTCTCCCGGGCGCTGGCGCCGATGGAGGACTCGTGGGGCCGGTGGCGGAACAGGTTCGAGAAGCTGATGCCCACGCTGGACGACGTGCGCCGCGCCGGCGTGGCGGCCCTGACCGAGGAGGGGGCCCGCGCGGAGCCGGAGTCTGAGCCAGGGCCGTCGCCGGAGATGATCGCCGAGTTCGTCCGCGTCTGGATGGACGAGCTGCCCCCCATTCTTGCGGGACAGGTGAGCAACTGGCTGCGCGAGCGGCTCACCTCGGCCGGCACGCGGGCCGACCGCCGCCGCTACTTCTCCCTGCTCGCCGCGAGCGTCCCGAACCTCGGGGAGTACGGGAACGGCATGGTGACCCACCTGGAGATGGCGGGCGGCCTCGACGCGGCCGCCTACCTCCTCGGCATCCAGCGCGATCCCCGCACGGGGCACACGGCCCGCCGCCTCGCCGGTGAGTACCTGGAGCTGATGGAGCGCCACGCGTACCCGGGCGGCGAGGACCTGCCGGAGGAGATCTGGCGGCGGCGCGGCAAGTGCCTGGCGGGCGTGTGGCGCGGGTTCGTCCGCCAGTACGGCGGCCCCGCCGAGGATCAGCTGCTGGAGCTGCTGTTCCTCGACGGTGACACGATGCAGATCTGGGCCGGGTACGAGGGCCGGCTGCGGTTCGAGGACGGGCGGTCCGGCGAGCCGTACGAGGAGTGCCGGCTCGTGGACGACGACGGCGAGGAGGGGCACCTCTTGGCCGAGGGCGTGATCTGGTACCTGCGCGACGAACGCGAGCGGGCGGCGGCCGCCGTCGGGCGCACGCTCAGCGACTTCAGGCTGTCCGGCGGCGACGGGGACCAGGGGCTGGAGCTGCGCTTCGAAACCGGGTCGGTCACCCTCCAGATGATCGCGGACCTGCAGTTCACGATCACCTGGACGGGGTGACGGCCCGGCTCACACCACCTTGGTGTTCACCTCGGGGAAGTGGCAGGCGGCCGGGTGCCCGGTGCCCCGGTCGACCAGCTCGGGCTCCTCGGTGGCGCAGATCTCCTGCGCCTTCCAGCAGCGCGTACGGAACCGGCACCCGCTCGGCGGATCCAGCGGGCTCGGCACCTCGCCGGTGAGGATGATCCGCTGCCTGCGGCGCTCCTCCTCCGGGTTGGCCGTCGGCGCGGCCGACAGCAGCGCCTGGGTGTAGGGGTGGACGGGACGGTCGTAGACGTCATCGCGCGGGCCGGTCTCCACGATCTTGCCCAGGTACATCACCGCGACGCGGTCGGAGATGTGCCTGACCACCGACAGGTCGTGCGCGATGAAGATGTAGGACAGCCCGAAGGTGTCCTGCAGGTCCTCCAGCAGGTTGATCACCCCGGCCTGCACCGACACGTCCAGCGCCGACACCGGCTCGTCCAGCACGAGCAGCCGGGGCTCCAGCGCGAGCGCGCGGGCGATGCCGACGCGCTGGCGCTGGCCGCCGGAGAACTCGTGCGGATACCGGTTGCCGTGCTCGGGGTTGAGCCCGACGAGCTCCAGCAGCTCCGACACCTTCTTCGGTCCGGTGTCCTTCCACCGGTCGTGCACCTTCAGCGGCTCGGCGATGATGTCGTTCACCGGCAGCTTCGGGTTGAGCGAGGCGTAGGGGTCCTGGAAGACGATCTGGATGTCGCGCCGCACCGCGCGCAGCCGCTTGGGCGGCAACGTCGTCAGCTCCTCGCCGTCGAAGCGCACCGAGCCGGACGTGGGCTTGTGGAGCTGGAGGATGGCCCGGCCCGTCGTCGACTTGCCGCACCCCGACTCGCCCACGACGCCGAGGGTCTCGCCCTGGTCGACGTGCATGGACACGCCGCTCACCGCCTGGATGTGGCCCGCCACCTTGCGCAGGAGCCCCGCGCCGCGTACGGGGAAGCTCATCACCAGGTCCTCCACCTCGAGGAGGTGCTCCTGCGTGACCTGAACGCTCATGTGACGGGCTCACTCTCCGTACGGAACAGCGCGGTGGGATCCGCCACCGCGGCCAGCTGGTCCCAGTGATGGCAGGCGGCGTAGTGCCCGCCCTCGTCGACCTCCACGAGCGCCGGCTCCTCGCTGTGGCAGCGGGTGTCGGCCAGCGGGCAGCGCGGCGAGAACGGGCAGCCGGACGGCAGGTTGATCAGGGAGGGCGGGGCGCCCTTGATGGGGCGCAGCCGCCCGCCCGACGTCTCCAGCGACGGCATCGAGCCGAGCAGCCCCGCCGTGTACGGCATGCGCGGCCGGTAGAAGATCGTGTCGGTGTCGCCGACCTCGACCGGCTTGCCGGCGTACATGACGAGCACCCGGTGCGCGATGCCCGCGACGACGCCGAGGTCGTGCGTGATGAGCACGATCGCGGCGTTGACGGCGTCCTTCACCTCCAGGAGCTTCTCCAGGATCTGCGCCTGGACGGTCACGTCGAGCGCCGTGGTCGGCTCGTCGGCGATGATGACGTCGGGGTTGTTGATGACCGCCATGGCGATCATCGCGCGCTGCCGCATGCCGCCGGAGAACTCGTGCGGGTAGCTGCGCAGCCGCTGCTCGGCCTGCGGGATGCCGACGAGGTCGAGCATCTCCTTGGCGCGGGCGAGCGCCTGCTTGCGCGGCACGAGGTCGTGGGCGAGCACGGCCTCGGCGAGCTGGTCGCCGATGGTGTGCACGGGGTTCAGCGCGGTCATCGGGTCCTGGAAGATCATGGCGATCTTGCGTCCGCGCAGGTCGCGCCGCCTGCGGGCGGGCAGCTTCAGTACGTCGTCGCCGCGGTACAGGATCCTGCCCCGGACGCGGGCGCCGCGGGGGAGCAGCCCCATCACGGCCAGCGACGAGACCGACTTGCCCGAGCCCGACTCGCCGACGATGCCGAGCACCTCGCGTTCGTGCAGGGAGTAGGAGACTCCGCGGACCGCCTGGACGAGGCCGTCCTCGGTGGGGAACTCGACGGCCAGGTCCTCCACCCGGAGGATCTCGGTGGGGTAATCCGTCATGTCAGGCACGCACCCTGGTCTGTCGAGGGTCGAACGCGTCGCGCAGACCGTCGCCGATGAAGTTGATGGACAGCGCGATCGCGATGATGAACACGCCGGGCCACCAGAACAGCCACGGGCGGGTCGTCATCGCGCTGCGGTAGGTGTCGATGAGCTGGCCGAGCGAGACGTCGGGCGGCTGCACGCCGACGCCGAGGAAGGACAGCGCCGACTCCAGCAGCACCGCGTTGGCGACGGCCAGGGTCGCGCTGACGATGATGACGCCGACCGTGTTCGGCAGGATGTGCCGGAAGATGATGCGGCGGGAGGAGGTGCCCAGCGCCCGCGCGGCCTCGACGAACTCCTTCTCGCGCAGCGACAGGAACTCGCCGCGGATCAGCCGGCTCAGCGTGGGCCAGGTCACCAGGCCGATGCAGACGGCCAGGATCACGATGCCCGAGTCGCCGAACGTCCGGCCGACGATGGCGGCGATGATCAGGACAGGAATGGTGATCATCACGTCGGTGAGCCGCATGAGGATCGCTTCAACCTTTTTCCTGAAATATCCGGCGAAGGCGCCGGCCAGCGTGCCGACCGTCGTGGCCACGATGCCGACGATGAACGCGACGATGATCGACTGCTGGGTGCCGCGCATGGTGAGCGCGAAGTAGTCGATGCCGATGTTGTCCTGCCCGAACGGATGCTCCCCCCAGCGGATGCCCTCGCCGCCCAGGAACTGCGGCACCAGGCTGAGCGTCGGCCTGCCCTGGTCCACCACCGATCCGGTGGCCAGGTAGGTCTTGTCCCACCAGCCTGGGATGGGCCCGAACCCGATGGAGGTGAACGCCAGCAGGACGACGGAGCCGAAGACCAGCATGCCGATCAGCGCGGCGCGGTGCCGGAAGAAGCGGCGGCGGACGAGCTGGCTCTGGGTGCGGGCGACGACGGTCATGCCCTGCGCGGCCCCCGGGACCTGCGCGCTGATCGCCATGGGTGGTTCTCCTGTGGGTGTGTACTGCCCGCTCATGACAGCCTGATCCGAGGGTCGAGGTAGGCGTAGATGATGTCGGCCAGCATGTTGAACAGCACGATCGCGCTCCCGGAGACGATGAAGAACGCCATGACCGGAGCCGGATCGACCTCCTGCAGCCCTCGCAGGAAGAGACTGCCCATGCCCTCCCAGCCGAAGACGTTCTCGGTCACGATCGCGCCGCCGATCACGCCTGCGAAGTCGAAGGCCATCAGCGTGGTGATCGGGATCATCCCGTTGCGGAAGGCGTGCTTGGTGACCACCGTGCGCTCGGGCAGGCCCTTGGCCCGCGCGGTGCGCACGTAGTCCAGGTTCATCACCTCGAGCATGCTGGAGCGGCTGTAGCGCGTGTAGGTGGCCAGCGAGATCAGGATCAGCGCCATGGTCGGCAGCAGCAGGTGGCCCGCCATGTCCAGGTTGGTCTGCCAGAAATCGCCCTGGAAGTTCGGGGTGCTGGAGCCGATCGTGGAGATCGGGCGGCCGCGTACGTAGTCGCTGTAGTCGGCGAAACCGCGCAGCATGCGGTCGAGGAAGACCAGCCCGGCCGTGAGCAGCCCTGTCAGGACGGAGGCGAGGATCGCCTGGCGGCGCAGCAGCCCGCCGAGGCCGTAGCCGAGGCCCACGCAGACGGCGACCGTCAGCAGCGCCAGGCCGAAGATCTCCAGCCAGCTCGGATCGGCCAGGACGGGATCCAGGAGCTCGGAGAGGATCACGCCGATCCCCGCGGCCGAGAGGGCGGCGTAGAGCGGATCGCGGTAGCGCAGCCCGGAGATCAGTGCGGTGATGCCGACCGCCGTGCCGCCCGCGAGGACCGCCAGGAGGACGACGCCGATGCCGGGATCGGCGAACCAGCGGGTCACCGACAGCAGCGTCAGCGTCAGGGCGGTGGCGGCGGCGCCGAGGCCGAACGCGGCCAGCCGCGCCTGCCGGCCGCCGATCCACAGCGCGCCCCAGACCAGCCCGCCGAGCAGGGCGACCACGCCGATGACGGCGGGCGGGATGACGGGATCGCGCAGCCAGTCGTTGAACTCGATCGCGAGGTACTGCTTCAGCATCACCGCCACCCAGAAGAGCGGGAGCGAGAAGCAGACGAAGGCGGTGAAGGTGACCGAGTAGTCGAAGGCGCTGTACTGACGCAGCGCCGAGACGATGCCCACGATGACGCCGATGACGACCGCGAGCACGGTGGCGGCCACGACGAGCTGCAGCGTGGCCGACAGGGCGCTGCCGAGCAGCGTGGCCACGTCCTGGCCGTCGCGGTTGACGCCGAGGTCGCCGCGGAACAGGTTGCCGAGCCAGCTCAGGTACCTGAGCGGGAGAGGATCGTCGAGGTTCATCCGCTCGACGCGGTCGGCCATCCTCCGCTCCCGGTCCGGGCCCGGGAGCTCCCTGAGGTCTTCGAGCGGGTCGCCCGCGAGCGCCGTCAGCCCGTAGATGACCATGGTGGCCGCCAGGAGCACGAAGAAGGAGACGATCAGTCTTCGCGCGATGAAGGCGATCACTCGTTATCCCCCTTGGTTCGAGAGTGGTGCGGAGCGGAGGACCCGGGAGTCCTCCGCTCCGCGCCGGTGTTTCAGAGTGATCGGACGGCTACTGGGCCAGTGCCCACTTGTCCATGTTCCAGGTCACGGACGACTGCGCCGGGTTCGGCACGATGTTCTGCAGCTTCTCGTCCCAGGCCAGCATGTTCGGGTGGGCGAACAGCGGGATCGTGGCCAGGTCCTGCCAGAGCACCTTCTCGATCGCGGCGATCATGGCCGGGTGCTTGGTCTTGTCGACCTCGGCGTTGAGCTTCTTGATGAGGTCGTCGACCTCCTTGTTGGAGTAGCAGCCGTTGTTGTTCTCCTTGCCGGCCTCGCTGCACTCCTTGACCGTGGTGTACGTCGAGCTCCAGCCGCTCACCTCGGCCGAGCCGGTCCAGGCGAACAGCGCCACGTCGTAGGTGTTGGTGGCGAGCGGGCCGCCGGCCTCGAAGAACTTCTCGTCGCCGGCGTCAGTGATCTTGAAGCCCGCCTTGTTGCAGGAGTCGGCGATGAGCTGCACCTCCTGCGTACGGCGCGGGTTGGGCAGGTTGTGGCCGATCTTCACTTCCATGCCGACCTTGCCGGCCTTCTCCAGCAGCGCCTTGGCGCCCTCGATGTCGGGCTGGGCGTAGGTCTCCGAGCCGCTGCCCTGGGAGACGGTGGCGTAGTCGGCCTCGAACGGCAGCGTGTTGCGCACCTGCAGCACCTGTGCCTGCGGTGCGAGCGGCTTGATCAGGTTGTCCACGATGAGCTGCCGGGGCACGCACTTGGCGAACGCCTCGCGCAGCGTCTTGTCCTTGAAGTCGCTGGAGTCGAAGTTGAAGTCCAGGTGCTCGTAGGTGTAGGCGTCACCGGTCTTCACGGTGATGCCCTGCATGCCTTCGAGCTGGGCGAGCAGGTCGGGGTTCGGCTGCGGCTCGATCAGGTTGACCTCGCGGTTCTGCAGCGCCTGGGCCTGCTCCTCCTGGGAGACCACCCGCATGACGATGGTCGGTGTGGCCGGCTTGGCGCCCCACCACTTGTCGTTGGCGGCGAGGGTCAGCGACTGGCCGGGCTGCATGGCGGAGATCTTGTAGGGGCCCGAGGCCGGGAAGAGTGACATGTCCTTGATGCCGCCCTCGATGACCCAGCCCTCGTTGTAGAACTTGATCACCGCTTCGAGCTTCGCCGCGTCCGCGGCCTGCACCGCGGCGATGAAGTCCGCCTCGCTCATGCCCGCGGCCTTGTAGGCCACGTGCGCCGGCAGCACGTCAGCGGCGCCGGGGCCGTTGCTCTCCCAGTCGGCGAACGGCTCGGAGTACTCGAAGGTGAACTTCTTGTCGCCCGCCTTGCACGCCGGGGCCTTGACGAGCTCGACGCCGGTGGTGCCGTCGACCTGGAAGCCCTTGATCTTGCCGGACTTGGCCGCCCAGTACAGCAGGGCGTCGTCACAGTCGATCGGGTTTCCGTCGGACCAGACGCCCTGGGCGTTGAACTCGTAGTCGACGGTCAGCGGCGAGTCCGACGTCTTCGTGTACGTGCCGAAGTCCTTGTCGGGGGTCACCACGCCCTTCTCGCCGTAGTACCAGAAGCCGAGCAGCACCCGCTGCATGGCGGTGCTGTTGACCAGGTTGTTCACGGCGATGCTGTTGTAGGAGTTGAACTCCTGCTCACCCGCGTAGGTGATGGTCTGGCCCGAGGCGGCGCCGCCAGTGGCCGACTCCGTCGGCTTGCTCGCCTCGTTGCCGCTCTGCCCGCAAGCGGACAGCAGAAGCGCACCTGCTGTCACCGCCGTGAGGAATCTCCCAAGTCTCCGCCTATGGGTCACGACAGCTCTCCTTTGTGTCCGAACTAGGAACGGCGCTGCTGGTTAATGCGCAACAGGATCATCGGCCAACGTTTCGGACAAATAGCCGTGTCCACACTGTTGCGAAGTTGAGATCGACGTCTGTCCGATCTGTAATCAGATGTCAGGGAAATCCACTTTTCGCTGTCCACACTGTAGACAGGAGGGGGCCCTCTGTGCCAGGGTTTGCGCCAAAGCCGTCGCAAGGCGGAAAGCCCTGCGGGCGTGGGCTTTTACCCGCGAAAGGGTGGGCTCCACGCGCCCTCCGGCCGGCCGGCCGCTACGGGCCCGCGCCGTGCGCGCCCCGCCCTCGGCGCCGGCGGCCCGGATCTCGTCCGGCATGGTCACAAATGGCGGTTCCATCGTTCGCCGTGACGTTCTTCCGGCCCTTTCGGCGCCGTCCTGAAGAGATCGTTGATTAATGAATTCCGGTGGTGCCGCTCCGTAATTGGGCGACCCTTTCTTGGTCACCCGCCGCGGTGGTGACGACCGGTTTGGGAAAGGCGCGGGACACCGCCCTCGGTTCCGCCCTCGGTTCCGCCCCCGGGGAACGTCGACGTCTTCCACCGGGTCTCCCGTCACGGGGATCAGGTCCTGGATGGGCGGGCCGTGCCGCCCTGCGCGCAGGTGATCACCTCCGCACACATACGTCATCCTGTTGACGGACGAAACGGCAAATGTCTACTGTCAAGGAAGTCTCTGCCGAGCCAGGAAGGCCGTGATGACCACGCCCCAACAGGACACGGAAACCCATGACTTCGACCCCCGCGCTCCTGAGACCTTCACCAGCGCCCACGCGCTCTACAAGGAACTGCGCTCGTCCTGCCCGGTCGCGCACAGTACGACCTACGACGGCGGGTTCTGGGCGCTGTTCCGCTACGACGACGTCAAGCGCGTCCTCGACGGCCGTGACCTGTTCACCACGTCCGTGCAGAACACCGTGCCGAGGTTCGCCTTCACCGGCCGCCGGCCGCCGCTGCACCTCGACCCGCCGGAGCACACGGCCTACCGCCGGGTCATCAACCGCTTCTTCACCCGCGACAAGATGGCCGCGCTGGAGCCCCGGGTGCGCGAGCACGCCGTGGCGTTGCTGCGGCCGCTCATCGAGGCGGGCGAGGGGGACGTCTCGGTCGACTACGCGCAGAGGTTCCCGGCACACGTGTTCGCGGCGTTCTTCAATCTGCCGACCGACCTGGCCGGGCTGATCAAGGAGATCAGCGCCGCGTACGTTGCAGCCATCCAGATCGTCGACACGGATAACGTCGTACGTCTGAGCCGCCGGCTGTACGAGATCGCGCAGGCGGTGATCGACGAGCGGCGGGCCCGCCCGATGGATCCCGGCCAGGACCTCACCAGCGCCCTCATGGCCGCCGAGTACGAGGGCGAGCCGCTGCCACCGGACATGGTGCTCGGCTGCGTCCGGCAGTTGCTGGTGACCGGGATGGTGGCGCCGAGCGTGTTCATCGGGAACATGTTCGTGCACCTGAGCGGCGACCCCGGGCTCGCCGGGCTGCTGCGCGCCGATCCGTCCCGCATCCCGGCCGCGGTGGAGGAGTTCCTGCGGCTGTACGGGCCGTACCGGGGGATGGCCAGGACCGCGCGGCAGGACGTCGAGTTCGGCGGCCGGCTCATCAGGGCGGGGGAGCCGATCGCGCTGGTCTACACCTCCGCCAACCGGGACGAGAGCGTCTTCCCCGACGGCGAGACGTTCCGCTTCGACCGGCCCAACCTGGCACGCCACCTGGCCTTCGGCGCCGGCGTGCACACCTGCCCCGGCGCTCCGCTGGCCCGCATGATGCTGGTCACGACGCTGGAGGAGGCGCTGGCGCGGACGTCGGCGTTCGAGGTGAGCGGCGAGATCAAGATGGCGAGCTGGGCCGAGTGGGGCACCAACGCGGTCCCGATGCGCTTCACCGAGGCCTCCCAGTGAGCGGCCCCCCAGTGAGCGGCCCCCCGGTGAGCGGTCCTCCGGTGAGCGGGCCAGAACATGACGACTTCGATCCCGAGGCGGCCGGTTCCGTCGAGGAGAGCCTGGCGATGTACGCGCGGCTGCGCTCCTCCTGCCCGGTGGCCCGCAGCAGCAGGCACGGCGGCTTCTGGGCGCTGACCCGCTACGCCGACGTGGCCGCCGCGGCCTCGGACCCCGTCACGTTCATCTCCTCGGTGCGCGCCGTCGTCCCGAGCGACCCCCGGGGCCTGCGCCGCCCGCCGCTCAACTACGACGCCCCCGCCCACACCCCGTACCGCAGAGCCCTGGACCGCACCCTCCAGCGGGCCCGCATCGACCGCCTGGAGCCGCGGTTGCGCGCGCACGCCGCCCGCGAGCTGACCCCGCTCGTCGAGCGCGGCGGCGGCGACATCGCGCAGGAGTTCGGCGCCGTCTTCCCCGCCTGGGTCACCACCGAGTGGCTCAACCTGGACCCGCACCTGGCCCCCGAGCTGGCCGCCACCGCAGCCCGCTGGGTGCGCGCCTGGCGTGACCTGGACCGGGAGGTGGTGAACGAGACCAGCGAGCGCATGTACGCGATGGCCCGCGACCTGGTCCGCGATCGCCGCGCGGCACCGCGCCCGGTGGAGGAGGACCCGGCCTCCTCGCTGCTGGCCGAGCGCCCAGGCGGCCGGCCGCTGGAGGCGGAGCACATCGTCGGCGCGCTGCGCCAGTGCCTGGTGGTGGGCATGGTGGCGCCGCCCATCCTGCTCGGCTCCATCTGCGTCCACCTGGCGCGGCACCGGGAGCTGCAGTCGGAGCTGCGGGCGCGCCCGGAGCTGCTGCCGGCCGCGCTGGAGGAGTTCCTGCGCCTGTTCACGCCCTACCGCGGCTTCGCCCGCACGGTCAGCGCGGAGATCGAGCTGCACGGGCGGCGGATCCGCCCGGGCGAGCCGGTCACCCTCGTCTACGCCTCCGCGAACCGGGATGAGGCGGTCTTCCCCGACCCTGACACGTTCGTCCAGGGCCGCCCCAACATCGCGGCGCACCTGGCCTTCGGGCGCGGCCGGCACGCCTGCGCCGGCATGCCGCTGGCCAGGCTGTCGATGCGCCTCGCCCTGGAGGAGCTGCTGCGGCGCACCTCCGCGATCGAGGCCGGCGGCCCGGTCGAGAGCGCGCGGATGCCCGAGATCGGTGCGGTGTCCGTCCCTGTACGACTCCGCCCGGCCTGAGATGTACGACGAATCGATTGCGTGCGTATGCGTAAGCGTTATCCATATACTCCTACGGTGACTGACGGTGCATGGACCGAGGCAGGCGGCGTCGATCTTCCACGTTTCCAGGTGGGCGCGCCACCGCAGCATCTGATCACGACGCTGCTGGGCGACTACTGGATCAGCCGGTCCGAGCAGCTCCCGTCGGCGGCGCTGGTGCGGCTGGCCGAGGAGTTCGGCGTGTCGGCGGTGGCGGCCCGCGCGGCGCTGTCGCGGCTGGCACGGCGGGACCTGCTGGAGTCGTCCAAGGTGGGGCGGCGCACCTACTACCGGCTCACCGACCGGGCCGCCGCGGTGCTGCTCGACGGCCGGCAGCGGATCATGTCGTTCGGGCTGGAGCAGGGCGCCTGGGACGGGACGTGGGTGCTCGCCGCGTTCTCGATCTCGGAGGAGCAGCGCGACCTGCGGCACGCGCTGCGTTCCCGGCTGCGCTGGCTCGGCTTCGCCCCCCTGTACGACGGGCTCTGGGTCTCCCCGAGGGCGGACGCCGACGACGCCGCGGCCGTGCTCGCCGAGCTGGAGGTGCCCACGTCCACGATCTTCCGCGCCCAGGCCCTCGACCTGGCCGGCATGCGGGCGCCGCAGGAGGCGTGGGACTTCGACCAGCTCCGTCGCACCTACGAGGGGTTCGTGGCGCAGTACTCGCCGCTGCTGGCCCGCGTGCGCAACGGGACCGTGGGCGCGTCCGAGGCCCTGGTGGCGCGTACGGGGATCATGGACACCTGGCGCACGTTCCCCAACCATGACCCCGACCTGCCCGCCGAGCTGCTGCCCGACGGCTGGCCCAGGAGCGCGGCCAGGGACGTGTTCGTGGAGATCTACGACACGCTGGGCACGCTCGCCGAGTTCCGCGTGAAGCAGATCGTCGCCGAGTTCGATCCCGGCCTGGCCGAGCTGGTGGCGCACCACCGCACCAGCCTGATCCTCTCCCCCCGCTAGATCCGGCGCGCTCGCCGGCGGCGAGCGCGCCCGTGTCCCCTCTCCTCCGCACCGCGACCCCTTGACAGACGTGCGCTCTTAGATGTGACATTAATTCGCACGATCGCAACGAGTGTTGCAACATGATCCGGGTTCCGGAGGACCACCATGAGATTGCCCAGGATCACCCGCGCGGCCACGGCGGCCCTGACCCTCGCCACCGCCGCGGCCTGCGGCGCGAACGGCGGCGAGCCGGCCGGAGCGGCCGGCGGAACGGCCCTCTCCGGCCGCCTACCCGATGCCATCAAGGAAGCGGGCGTCATCCGATTCGCCGGGGATTCCCACCCTCCCTACCGGATCGTCGGCAACGACGGGAAGACGGTGACCGGCATCGACAAGGAACTACAGGAAGCCCTCGGCAAGGTCCTGGGAGTCCGCACCGAGATCTCGATCGTCAACGGCCTGCCCGCCGCGCTGTCCGGCATGCTCGCCTCCCGCTACGACGCCTTCAACGGCCCGGTCAAGGACACCGCCGAGCGCGAGAAGCAGTTCGACGCCATCGTCTGGATGGTCAGCCGCACCTCCTACCTCATCCCCAAGGCGGGCTCCGCCGCCGTCAAGAGCTCGGGAGACCTGTGCGGCAAGCGCGTCGCGGGCACCGCGGGCAGCGTCGTGGAGGACCAGGCCAAGCGCCTGAGCGAGTGGTGCGCCCAGCAGGGCAAACCGGCGCTCGCGTTCATCGGCCTGGCCGACACCAACGGCACGATCCTGGCCGCCAAGTCCGGTCGCGCCGACGCCGCCGGCATGACCGAGAGCGCCGCGATCGACGCGATGGCCAAGGAGAAGGACGCCTTCACGTACGTGACGCAGACCGACGAGCAGGGCGCCGGCGTCGACCAGCTCGCCATGCTGGTGCCCAAGTCGAGCGGCCTGGGCCCGGTCATGCTGGAGGCGTTCAAGGAGATCTTCAAGAACGGCGAGTACCGGCGCATCGCCGACAAGTACGGCCTGCAGAACGTGACGGTGGACGAGCCCAAGCTGAACACCGCGGCGGCCCAATGAGCGAGATCACCGTCCCAGCCGATGTCGCCGCCGCCCGCCCCCGGGTGCGCCCGCTGCGCTGGCTGGCCGGAGCGGTGCTGCTCGTGCTGGCCGCCCAGCTCGGCTGGTTCCTCGTCACCAACCCGCGCTTCGAGTGGCCGGTCGTCGCCGAGTACCTGCTCGACCCCAACATCCTGGCGGGGCTCGGCATGTCGCTGCTGCTCACCGTGATCGCCATGACGCTGGGCGGCGGGCTCGGCGTGCTGCTGGCCGCCGGCCGGCTGAGCGGCTTCAAGCCGGTCGCGTGGGCGTGCGGCGGGTACGTGGCGGTCTTCCGCGGCATCCCGCCGCTGGTGCAGCTCATCTTCTGGTTCAACCTCGGCTACCTGCTGCCGCGCCTCTCGCTCGGCATTCCGTTCGGGCCGACCTTCGCCTCGTGGCCGACGAACGCGGTGATCAGCTCGCTGACCGCCGCCGTCCTCGGGCTCACGCTGCACGAGGCGGCGTACATGGCCGAGATCGTCAGGGCCGGGATCCTGGCCGTGGACGGTGGCCAGCGCGACGCGGCCCGCGCCATGGGCTTCACGCCGAGGCAGAGCTTCGTCAAGGTCGTGCTGCCGCAGGCCATGCGGGTGATCATCCCGCCCACCGGCAGCCAGTTCATCAGCCTGCTCAAGGGCACCTCGCTGGTCAGCGTGATCGCGATGGCCGACCTGCTCTACTCCGTGCAGGTGATCTACAACCGGACCTACCAGATCGTGCCGTTGCTCATCGTCGCCTGCGCCTGGTACCTGGCGGTGGTGACCGTACTGTCGCTCGGGCAGCGGCGCCTGGAGCGGCACTTCGGAAGGGGGAGGCGGTGAAGCCGGTCCTCAGCGTCCAGAACGTGCGCAAGCGCTTCGGCGAGCACGTGGCGCTCGACGGGGTGAGCCTGGACGTGCGCGAAGGCGAGGTCGTCACCGTGATCGGCCCGTCCGGGTCAGGGAAGTCCACCCTGGTGCGCTGCGTCCACCAGCTGGAGGCGATCGACGGCGGCGCCATGTACCTCGACGGCGAGCTGCTCGGCTACGAGTTCCACCGCGGCCACCTGCGGCCCCTGCCGGACCGGCGGGTCGCGGCCCAGCGCGGCCGCATGGGCATGGTCTTCCAGCAGTTCAACCTGTTCGCCCACTGGAGCGTGCTGCGCAACCTCACCGAGGCGCAGGTCGCCGTGCACGGCCGCGAGCCCGCGCGGGCCCGCGAGGAGGCGCTGCGCCTGCTGGAGCGGGTGGGGCTGACCGGCAAGGCGGACGCCCACCCGGGGCAGCTGTCCGGCGGCCAGCAGCAGCGCGTCGCCATCGCCCGGGCCCTGGCCACCGGCCCCCGGATCATGCTGTTCGACGAGCCCACCAGCGCGCTGGACCCCGAGCTGGTGGACGAGGTGCTGAGCGTCGTCCGCGACCTGGCCGCCGGCGGCATGACCATGATCATCGTCACGCACGAGATGAGCTTCGCCCGCGAGGTCGCCGACCGCTGCGTCTTCATGGAGCACGGGCGCGTCGTCGAGACCGGCACGCCCGAGGAGATCTTCGACCGTCCCGGCTCGCCGCGCCTGCGCGCGTTCCTGTCGCGCTTCTCGCAGGAACGCCACCCGGAGAAGGAGAGAGCCCGATGAGCGCGCTCACCGTCATGTCCGTCGGCGACCTGGTCGTGGACGAGCCGGACCCCGCCTCGTTCTTCGCCCCCGCCGAGCAGACCCTGCGCCGCGGCGACGTCGTGATCGGCCACGTCGAGGTACCGCACAGCACCTCCACGGCCCAGGTCAGCACCGACGTGCCGGCCCCGCCCGCCGACCCCGAGGCCCTGCGGGCGATCGCCGGAGCGGGCTTCCACGTGGTGACCCTCGCGGGCAACCACGTCTACGACGCCGGCGACCAGGGCGTGGCCGACACCATCAAGTACGCGGCCGAGGCCGGGCTGGTCACCACGGGCGCGGGCCTGACCCTGGACGAGGCCCGCAGGCCCGCCCTGGTCGAGCGCGACGGGCTGCGCGTCGGCGTGCTCAGCTACAACTGCGTCGGACCGAGGGAGTCGTGGGCCACCTCGCGCAAGCCCGGCTGCGCGTACATCAAGGTCCTCACCCACTACGAGCTCGACCACGCCAGCCCCGGCGGCCCGCCCGCCGTCTACACCTTCGCCGACCCCGCCCACCTGGAACGCATGGCCGCCGACGTGGCGGCGCTGTCGGCGGAGGCGGACGTCGTGCTGGTGTCGCTGCACAAGGGCGTCGGCCACACCCCCGCCGCGCTGGCCATGTACGAGCAGCCCGTCGCCCGCGCCGCGATCGACGCCGGCGCGCACGCCGTGTTCGCCCACCACGCGCACATCATGCGCGGCATCGAGCTGTACCGGGGCCGCCCCATCTATCACGGCCTGGGGAACTTCGTCACCGTCACCCACGCCCTGACCCCCGCCGCCGGCGACGAGGGGGAGCGGGCCGCGTGGGCACGCCGCCGCAAGGAGCTGTACGGCTTCGCCCCCGACCCGGACATGCCGTTCTACCCCTTCCATCCCGAGAGCAGGAACACCGCCGTCGCCGTCTGCCGCTTCGACCGCGACGGGCTCGTGTCGGCGGGGTTCGTGCCGTGCTGGATCGACGACTCGGGCCGGCCCGTGCCGCTCGGCGACTCCCCGGAAGGGCGGCGGGTGGCGGCGTACGTCGAGGACATCACCCGCCGGGCGGGCCTGGGGACGGAGTTCGGCTGGGAGGGCGGCGAGGTGGTGCTGCGTGGCTGAAGGACCGCTCACGGGCCGCACCGTCATCGACCTGACGACCGCGCTGTCCGGGCCGTACGCCACCCTCCTGCTGGCCGGGCTCGGCGCCCGCGTCATCAAGGTGGAGAACCCGCTGACCGGCGGCGACAGCTCCCGCGACAACTCCCCCTACGTGGGCGCCGGCGGGCTCACCACCGTCCGACGCGAGCCGGACGACATGTCGGTGTCGATGCTGCTGCGCGGGCGTAACAAGAGCAGTGTCACCCTCAACCTCAAGCACCCCAAGGCCCGCGACGTCCTGGCGGGGCTCGTCCGGCACGCCGACGTCATGGTCGACAACTACAGCGCGGGCGTCACGGCCCGGCTCGGCATCGGCCACGACTGGGCGAGCATGATCAACCCGCGCATCGTGTGCACCTCCATCAGCGGCTTCGGCGCGCAGGGCGGGCCCGGCTCGGGCAAGGCGATGGACACGATCGTGCAGGCGCTCAGCGGCGTGATGATGACCGCCGGCGCGCCCGGCGAGCCGCCCGTCCGGTTCGGGCTGCCCGTGGGCGACCTGCTCGCCCCGCTCTACGCGGTGATCGGCACGCTGGCCGCCGTCCTCCAGGCCGACGCCACCGGGCGCGGGCAGCACGTGGACGTCTCCATGCTGGGCGCGCTCACCTCGCTGGTCGCCTGCGAGCCGTTCGACGCCTACGAACGGCTCGGCCTGCCCGCCCGCACCGGCGCCACCGTGCCCCGGCTGGCGCCGTTCGGCACGTTCCCGGCGGCGGACGGGTGGTTCGCGCTGTGCGGGCCGACCGACGCCTTCGCCCGCGGCCTGTTCGCGGCGATGGGACGCGACGACCTGGCCGCGGATCCGCGCTTCGCCACCCGGGACGCCCGCGTGGCCGCCGCGGACGAGCTGCACGGGATGATCGCGGCGTGGGCGGCGGACCGGCCGCTGGCCGAGGTGCTCGACCTGCTCGCCCGGCACGGGGTGCCCGCCGCCGAGGTCCGGGACCCCGCCGCCGCCGTACGCGACCCGCTCGTGCTCGAACGGGCGGAGGTGGTGCCGCTGGAGCACCCGAGGCATGGGGACGTGGCGGGGCTGGTGGGGACCGGCGTCCCGATCCGCTTCTCGGCGGCCGAGGCCGCGCTCGACGGGCCCGCGCCCGGGCTGGGGGAGCACAACGGGGAGATCTACGGCGGGATGCTCGGGTACACCGACGACGAGCTGAAGGCGCTGGCCGAGGACGGGGTGATCTGACGTGCTCCCGGCCCTGGCGGCCATGGAGGCGGCCTACGCCCGGCCGCGCCACCCCGACGGACGGGACACCGCAGCCGGCGGCAGGCCGATGGTGGGCTATGTCGGTGCTGACGTGCCCGTTGAGCTGCTGACCGCCGCCGGGCTCCACGCCGTGCGCCTCACCGGCGACCCGCGTGGGGACTCCGCGCTCGGGGACCGCTACCTGGGCCGGGGCGTGGACCCGATGGCCCGGTCGATCCTCACCCGGCTGCTGACCGGGGCGTTCGGTGAGCTGGAGCGGGTCGTCGTCTCCCACGACTGCGAGGCGTCGCTGCGGCTCTTCTACGCCCTGCGCGAGCTGCGCCGGGTCGAGCCGGGCGCGGGGGTGCCGGAGGCGTACCTGGTGGACATCCTGCACCTGCCGCACCGCACCACCGCCCGCTACAACCGGCGCAGGATCGCGGAGTTCGCGGCCCGGCTGCGAGCCTGGACCGGCCGCCCGCTCGGCCTGGCCGCCGCGATCGAGGCGCACGACGAGCGCCGCCGCCTGCTGGCCGCCGTCGCCGGGCTGCGCCGCGCCGTGCCCGCCCGCCTCACGGGGCGGCAGTTCCTGGCCGTGGCCAACGCCGCCCTGGCCCTGGACGAGCACATCGCCCGGCTCCGGGAGCTGCTGGCCCAGGCCGGCCGGTTGCCGGAGCTGCACGGCCGGCGCGTCTTCCTGAGCGGCTCCGACCACGACACCCCGCACGTGTACGAGGCCATCGAGGCGGACGGCCACGTCATCGTCGGCGAGGACCACTCCTTCGGGGACCCCCAGGCCGAGCGCCACGTCGGCACCGGCGACCTGGACGCGCTCGCCGAGCACTACCACGAATTCGGACCCACCGCCCATCGGGCGACCGCCGCCGAACGCGCTGCCCACGCCGCCATGGGCGTCCGCCGCTGCGGCGCCGACCTGTTCGTCGCCTACGCCAGGACCGGCGACGACGCGCCGGCCTGGGACTTCGCGGCGCAACGGGCCGCACTCGACATCCCGGCCGTGCTGCTGGACCGCCAGCCATACGGCCACGCCGACCTGGCCGCACTGCACAAGGAGGACGCGTGAAGAGGCTGGCGACGGCCACCGAGGCGAGCCGCTACCAGCGGGAGTGGTTCGCCGGCCTGCGGGCCCGGGTGGCCGGCGGGGAGCCGCTGGCCGTGGTCAACGCCGACGTGCCGCACGAGATCTTCCGCGCCATGGACATCCCGTACGTCGTCAGCCAGTGGTGGGCCTCGGTCATCGCCGCCAAGCAACGCTCCGGCCACTACCTGGAGCTGCTGCGGCAGCGCGGCCTGCCCGACCACTCCGAGCAGTACAACGCGCTCACCCTCGCCTCCGCCCTCGACCCGGACGAGGGCCCGTGGGGCGGCCTGCCCAAACCGGCCATCGTGGTCGGCGACGCCTCCGGCGACGTCACCCGCAAGATCTTCGACCTCTGGGGCCGCGAGCCCGGCGTCACCTTCTACCCCCTGGAGAGCGCGGCCGGGAACGAGGTGCCGGCCAACTGGTGGGAGCTGATGCCGCACCGCTGGGAGCAGGCCATCGGCCCGGCCCGGCTCGACCTGCTCACCGCCGAGCTGGAGAACCTCGTCAGGTTCCTGGAGACCACCACCGGCAGGCGCTTCCGCGAGTCCCGCTTCCGCGAGGTGATGGCCCTGGTCAACGAGCAGGAGGAGTGGAACAGGCGGACCCGCGACCTCATCGCCCGCACCCGTCCGGCCCCGATCTCCGTCGCCGACGGCATCCCCGGCGTGATGCTCCCGCAGTGGCACCGCGGCACGGAATGGGCCCGCGACGCCGCCCGCCGCTTCCACGACGAGGTACGCGAGCGGGTGGACGCCGGGCACGCGGTGTGCCCGGGGGAGCGCGCCAGGCTGATGTGGATCGGCCGCGGCCTCTGGTACGACATGGGCTTCTACCAGCGCTTCCAGGACGAGTACGGCGCCGTCTTCGTCTGGTCGATGTACCTGGCCATCGCCGCCGACGGCTACATCCGCTACGGCGACGACCCCATGCGCGCCCTGGCCGCCCGCTTCGCCGCCTTCACCGACCAGCTCTACACCCCGCCCTGGTCCAGCGAGTGGTACGTCAAGGAGGCCAGGCTGCACGGCATCGACGGCGTGGTGCACCTGGTCTCCGACGACCCGCGCGGCAGCTACTTCACCGCGCGGGCGCTGGAGTCGGCGGGCTTCCCCGTCATCGAGATCGAGGCCGACAACGTCGACGCCCGCACCTACGACGGCGACCGGGTGGCGGCCCGCATCGGCCACTGGCTGGAGGACGCCGTCCTGCGCTGACCCGCCCGCCCCGAGCCACCCGCCACGCCGGGCGCGGGACCGCGACCCGCCACGGCACCTGCCCCCTACGCGGGGAGCATCCGCAGCCGCTCAGGGGTCACGCTCACCCACACCTCCTCCGCCTCGCCCTCCGACCCGTCCGACCACAGCCGGCACGCCAGGCCCTCCCCGTCGAGGTGGTGCTCGAGGTGCGGCCCGGCGAACATGGAGATCCGCCGCCGGGCCCGCCACCGGTTGGCTCCGTCCGGCTCGCCCTCGCTCATCCGGCCGTGCTCGGGCCGCCACACCGCCACCCCGGCCGCGCCGGGCCGCAGCCCCGGCCCCGCCACCCCGGTCAGCGCCCCGAACGGGGCACGCAGCACGGCCCGGTCGCCGGAGACCTCGACGACCTCGCCGGGGATCTCGTTGGCGATGCCGACGAAGCCGGCCACGTACCGGGTGGCGGGCCGGTCGTAGATCTCGCGCGGCGGCGCGAGCTGCTCGACCCGCCCCTCCCGCATGACGGCGATGCGGGAGGCCAGCTCCATCGCCTCGGTCTGGTCGTGGGTGACGTACACGGCGGCGAAGCCGAGCCTGCGCTGCATGGCCAGCAGCTCGACGCGCAGCCGCTCGCGTACCTTGGCGTCCACGTTGGACAGCGGCTCGTCGAACAGGATCAGCCCGTCCCCGGCCACCAGCGCCCGGGCCAGGGCCACCCGCTGCTGCTGGCCGCCGCTCATCTCGCCGGGGTGCTGCCTGGCCAGCTCGGGGATGCCCACCAGCTCCAGCGCCTCTCCCACGCGGGCGGCGACCTCGTCCCGGCCGGGACGGCCGCCGCGCCGGCTGAGCAGCGGGTAGGCCACGTTGTCGAACACGGACATGTGCGGCCACAGCGCGTACGACTGGAACATCATGCTCAGCCCCCGCCGCTCGGGCGGGACGTCCAGCCCGCGCGCCGGGTCGAAGACGGCCCGGCCGCCGATCTCCACCAGCCCCGCGTCCGGCCGTTCCAGGCCGGCGATGGAACGCAGCAGCGTCGTCTTGCCGCAGCCGCTCGGCCCCAGCAGCACGAGGATCTCGGCCGGGGCCACCTCCAGGGACACGCCGTCCACGGCCGCCGCGAGCGTGCGGTCGGCCCGCCGGAAGTGCTTGCGCACGCCGTCGAGCCGGACGACGGACGTCGTGGTGGCTCGCCTGGGAATGGTCTCCTGCATCGAAGTCCTCAGAGCTGGGTTCGGGAGAGGGGGGAGGCGCCGCGCCGCCGCGCGTACCAGGTGACGGGGAGCACCACCAGCGAGGTGGCCAGCGTCAGCAGGACCGAGATCGCGCCGAGCATGGCGTAGTCGCCGTTGGCGAACACCTCGAGGATGCGGAAGCCCACCACCTCGTTGTCGGTGCCGGCCAGGATCGCCGAGGCGCTGATGTCCCCGGCGATGGTGACGAACAGCAGCGCCCACCCGGCCAGCAGGCCCGGCGCCATGAGCGGCAGCGTGATCCGGCGGAACGTGCGCGCCTGGCCCGCGCCGCTGATCCGGGAGGCGTCGGTGAGCTCGGGCGCCACCTGCCCGGCCGCGGCGTCCGAGGCGGTGGTGGCCTGCGGCATGTGCAGCGACACGTACGCGAGCACGAGGATCCACAGCGTGCCGCCCAGGTGGAACGGTGCCCCACTGAACGCCAGCACGAACCCGACCGCGATGACCAGGTGCGACAGCGTCGGCGGGAACTTGATCGCCGCGTCCACCAGCATCCCCGTGGCCCGCCCCGACCGTCTGACCAGCACCGACACCACCGCCGCCGCGAGCACCCCGATCGTCGCGCACACGACTCCCAGCAGCAGGCTGTTGACCAGCGCCTCCTGGGTGGCCGTGTCGGTGAGCGTGCGCACGACCGCGTCGAGGTTGAGCCGCGTCCAGTCGACGGTGCCGCTCCAGAAGCCGGTCAGTGACACCAGCACCAGGGCGCCGAGTGGCAGCACCGACGTCAGCGCGAGATACGCCACGATCAGCCCCCGCACCGGGCCGCGCCACCGGCCCAGCCGCAGCGGGCGGGCCCGGGCGCCCCTGCCGCCCAGGCCGGCGGTGCGGGTGCTGCGCAGCAGCCGGGTCTGGGCGTACCAGACGAGGGTGACGACCAGCATGACGACGAGGTTCAGGCTCACCGCCACGCCGGTCTCGGGCGGGTAGGTGAACGACAGGAGCTGCACCACCCGCACCGACAGGATGTCCAGGCCGGCCTGCGGGGCCAGGATCGCCGGGATGGAGAACAGCCCGAACCCGGTCCACACCATGAGGAGCCCGGCCGCGCCCAGGCTCGGCCGTACGGCGGGCAGCGAGATCCGGCGCAGGGTGCGCAGCGGGCCCGCGCCGCTCACCCGCGACTGCTCCTCCATGGCGGCGTCGGTGTTCCGCAGGCCGGCCGAGACGATCATGAAGACGTACGGGACCTGGTAGATGGTGTAGACGAAGATCAGGCCGTACCAGGAGTGGACGTCGATCGGGCCCTGGGTCCCGCCGAGGCCGAGGCGCAGGAGCTGGTTGAGGTAGCCGGAGCGTTCGGAGCCGAGCAGCGACCAGCCGATCGCGCCCGCGATCGGCGGCAGCAGGAACGGCACCAGCGGCACCACGTCGGTGAGCAGCCCCATGCGGGCGTCGGTGCGCTCGTTCGCCCAGGCCAGGGCGGAGCCGATCACCATCGCCGCCAGCCCGCTGCCGCCTACCACGACCGCGGTGTGCCAGAGCAGGGTGCCCAGCCCGGCCTGGGCGAGCGTGTCGCGGATCGGCGCCAGGTCCAGCCGGCCGCCGGTGACGAACGGCCGGGCCACCACCAGGGCCAGCGGGTAGACCGCCAGCGCGCCGAGCGCGAGCGCCAGCAGCGTCCCCGCGACCTGGAAGGGGGTGAGGCGCCTGATCACGTCAGGCCCAGCAGGGAGGTGATGCGCTCGGCGGGCGTGCCCGACAGCTCCCGGTTGAAGGTGTAGCGGGCGGGCAGGGTGGCCGGGTCGAGCGGCGAGCCGGAGCCGGGGACCGCGTTGAGCTTCCTGTTGCCCTCCGCGCTCATCAGGTAGTGCACGAACAACCGCGCCGCGTTGGGGTGGGCGGCCTTGGCGGCCAGCCCCGGCACGATCTCCGGCCCGGTCGAGGCGGGCGGCTGCACGAACCCGACGGGCGCGCCCTTGCCCTTGAGGTCGTCGGCGATGGACTGCACGCCCGGCATGACGATGGCCGCCTCACCCGCCGCGAGCTGCTGCGTCGCCGGCGCGGCCCCGGAGGCCACCACGGGCTGCTGCGCCTTGAGCCTGGTCAGGTACTCCTCGCCGTACTCCTTGACGATGAGGTTCCAGAACGGGGTGTACGCGGCCGACGTCCGCGGATCCACCAGGATGATCTTCCCCTTCCACTTCGGGTCGAGGATGTCCTGCCAGTCCTTGATCGTGTCCCCGCCCTGCTGGGTGTTCACCGCGATGCCGGTCGGCTGGACCTGCACCACCGCGGTCCCGGCGTCGGGCAGCAGGTACTTGTCCGGGAAGCCGCCGGGAAAGTCGGGGATGTTCGCCTCGGCGAGCTTGACCGTCCAGCCCTTGCCCAGCGCCTCGGGCACGAACGGCGTGTAGGAGCCCACGAACAGGTCGGCGGCCGGTCTGCCGCTCTCGGCCTCGGCGGCGAAGCGCTGGGCCAGGTCGCTGGAGGTGAGCCGGATGAACTTGACCTTGATGCCGTACTTCGCGGTGAAGTCGTCGGAGACGGCCTTGGCGATGTTCTCCGCCGGGACGCTGTACCAGACCAGCTCGCCCTCCTTCTGCGCCGCCTCGATGAGCGTGCGCAGGGCGGGGGAGGCGTCGGCGGGGACGGACGCGCCACCGCCGGTGCCGGAGGAGCCGCAGCCGGCGGCCAGGAGCAGGGCGGCGCAGGCGATGAGGGCGGAACGGAGCCGAAATTTCATGGTGTCTCCGGTAGTCAGGAGGCGTCGCGCCCGGAGGATTCCCATATATGTAACACAATCCTCATCGACCGTAAATAATGTGCCGTTCGAAATATGCGCCATCCCTGCCCTGGCCTGTCAGACCGCGAGAACGGCTCCCGCACTCAGCCGCCGCTCTCGTGTGGCGGCTTCGTTGACGGAGGTCACGGCACTGTCATCCGTACGACCCAGGTCCACATCGGCGGCGGCCCAGGGTCTACAACCCGCACCCCGTCACGCTCGACCTGGCTCCGATGACAGGCACCCCGCCGCGCCGGTGAACTGGACCCATGATCGAGTTCGACAAGCACAGGCTCGCCGCCGCCCTCGCGGGCCTCGCGCTGCTCGCGACCGCCTGCGGGGGCGTGGACACCGCGGGGGTGACCTCCGGCGCCGTGGTCGCCCTCGACCGGGCCCCGCTCGCCGACGCCGCCGCCAACCGGGTGGTCGGCATCGGCGAGGCCACCCACGGCAACAAGGAGTTCGTCCAGGCCCGCACGCTGATCATCCAGCGGCTGGTACGGGAGCACGGCTTCCGCACGGTCGCCCTGGAGGCCGACTTCGGCGGCACGGCCGTCGCCGACGACTACGTCGTCAAGGGCCAGGGCACCGCGGAGCAGGCGGCCACCGCGCTCGGTTTCGACATCTACCGCACCCGCGAGACGGCCGGCCTGCTGCGCTGGATCCACGACCACAACGCGACCGCCGCCGACGCCGACAAGGTCCGCCTCTACGGCTTCGACATGCAGCGCTACGACCGCAACAAGGAGCGGCTGCTGCGCTACCTCGCCACGGTCGAGCCCGCCCAGGCCCAGCAGGCCGGACAGGAGCTGGCCGGCCTCACCGACGCCACCAGGTCCACGCAGGACGAGGCGAAGGTCGAGGCCGGCGCCGCCGCGGCCGAGCGGATCGCCGCCCGCATGCGCGAGCACGAGGACGCGTACGTCCAGCGCAGCTCCCCTGAGTCGTTCGCCGTCGCGCTGCACCACGCGGAGACGATCGGCCGCGGCGCGCGGCTGCGGCTCTCCGGGCTCGACTACGCGAGCAAGCGGGACGCCTGGATGGCCGAGGCCGTCGAGTGGATCGCCGGGCGCGGCCGCCAGAAGCTCATCCTGGCCGGTCACAACGGTCACCTCGACAAGACAGGGGCCGCGTTCTCCTTCGAGTCGATGGGGCGGCGCCTGGCCAGGACGTACGGGGACGACTACTTCGCCATCGGCACCGAGTTCGGCACCAGCACCTTCCTCAGCCGCGACGACTCCTCCGGCGGGCGCGCGCGGTTCACCGTGAGCCACGACACGCCCCTGGCCGGGCTGTTCGGCGCCGAGCCGCTGGGTTACGTGAATCTGGCGCAGGCGTCGGCCACGCCCGCCAACCGCCGGCTGCTCGGCTCGGAGCTGCGCATGGGCAGCGTCGGCGACGGCTTCCGTTCCCTGTTCAGCGCTGTGAGCTGGATGTACACGGTGTCCATGGTGCCGGCGAAGGCGTACGACGCGCTGGTGTACGTGCCGCGGGCCACCCCGGTCACTCCTCTGTAGCGGCCTGCTTCTCGTGCCGGGCGACGATCGTGTCGATCTGCAGGCTGAGCCGGGCTCCCAGCGGCCAGCCGACGTAGTGGGTGAGGAAGATGGCGATCTCGCGCGGCCAGCCGCGCGCCGAGGGCGTGATCGCGGCCGGTGACGACGTTCACGACGCCCGGCGGGACGTCGGTCTCCTCGGCGACCAGCCGGGCGAGCGCCGCCGCGCACCAGGGGGTGTCCGGGGCGGGCTTGAGCACCACCGTGTTGCCCGCGGCCAGCGCGGGGCCCAGCTTGGCCAGGGTGATCTGGTGCGGGAAGTTCCACGGGGTGATCGCGCCGACCACGCCCACCGGCTCGCGCAGCACGCGCCGGTCGCTGGCGATCCCCATCGGCGCGGCCCGGCCCAGGTCGCGCGTCCCGGCGTAGCTCTCGGCGAGGTCGCGACCCAGCCCAGATCGGCCACGGGCGCGTCGAGCAGGCCGGGCGTGGCGTCGGCGGCCGGGCCGATGACCTCCTCGGCGGCCGGATCGATCCTCTCGAAGTGCCGATCCCCGGCTTCCGCTTCGAGGACCTGTCGAAGGCGGCCCTGGTGCGCCTGGTCAGGGAGTACGCGCTCATCGTCCACCTGCTCGACCGCCCCTCGCTGATCGCGGTCGGGACGAGGTGCGGCCGGGAGGCCGCCCGGTGCACCGCCCGCCGCGCGTCCCGGGCGGCAGGGTGCCGCACTGCCGCTGGGAGGTCGTCATCGACGACGCCACCGAGCCGGTCGGCGAGGCCCCGATCACCGGGATGGGGCGCGCCACCACCGCGGCCCGATTCCGCTTCCCGCCGATGCGCGACGGCACGCCGAACGTGCCGCCCCGATGAGTTTCCGCCGCGCGAGCCGTCTCATCCCCGAAGCGACGGAAGGAACGGCATCCATGGACCTGCACAGCGTGGTGTGCGTGCGCGACCTGGCGATCTCGCGGAAGTGGTACGAGGTGTTCTTCGGGCGGCCGGCGGACGAGATCATCGGCGACGAGCTCCTGTGGCAGGTCGGTGAGAACGCGTGGCTCGTCCTCGACGACCGGGACGTGCGGGCCTCCCGGGTGGGCGGCACCATGATCACGTTCGGCGTCACCGACCTCGACGACATCCTGGCCAGGCTCGCCGCGCACGGCATCGGGCACGAGCCCGTCGAGACCTACGGCAACGGCGTGCGCCACGTGGAGATCCTCGACCCGGACGGCAACAGCCTCTCCCTCGCCCAGGCCCCCGCCGGATGAGGCCTCGGGGACGGCCGGACCGGGCTACCATCGACGGATGGCCGTCCCTGAGCTGATCCGCATCGCCACCCGCTCGTCACCCATGGCGCTCGCCCAGGTGGAGAGGGTCCGCCACGAGCTCGCCGCGCTGCACCCGGGCATCCGCACGGAGGTCGTGCCGGTCACCACGTCGGGCGACAGGTGGCAGGGCGCGCTGTCGGCGCTCGGCGGCAAGGGCGCGTTCACCAAGGAGGTGGACGCGCTCCTGCTGATGGGGCAGGCCGACCTCGCCGTCCACTGCGTCAAGGACGTCCCGGCCGACCGGCCGCTGCCCGCGGGCACGACCTGGGCCGCCTTCCTCAAGCGCGACGACCTGCGCGACGCCCTCGTGCACCCGGGCGGCGGCACCCTGGACGAGCTGCCGCCGGGCACTCGCATCGGCACGTCGTCGGTGCGGCGGATCGCCCAGCTCGCCTCCACCCACCCGCACCTGCGCTGCGTCCCGATGCGCGGCAACGCCAACCGCCGGCTGGAGAAGCTCGACGCCGGCGAGGCCGACGCGCTGCTGCTGGCCGTGTCCGGCCTGGAACGCATCGGCATGCGCGAGCGCATCTCCGAGGCGCTGCCGCTGGAGACGATGTGCCCGCCGATCGGCGCGGGCGTGCTCGCCCTGCAGTGCCGGGAGGACGACGAGCAGACCATCGAGGCCGTGGCCGGCCTGGGCGACCCCGACACCTGGCGCGAGGTGACGGCCGAGCGCATGCTGCTGCACGTCCTGCAGGGCCACTGCAACAGCCCGATCGCCGGGTACGGCCGCGCCGGACGCGACGGCCGCCTGTCGCTGCGCGCCCGCGTCTTCAGCCCCGACGGCAAGACGGTCCTGGACGCCCACGAGTGGGCCGGCCCGCTCGACCCCGCCACCCTGGGCACCTCGGTCGCCGTCGCGCTGCTCCGCCAGGGCGCCCGCCAGCTCATCGACGCCATCCCGCACTAGCCGTCACCACAGCGGCCCTCACCACAGCGGCCCTCACCACAGCGGCCCTCACCACAGCGGCAACCAGTCGCGCTGCCGGCTCCACCGGAAGCCGCCGCCGTACCTGAACCGGCTCCCGCCGATCCCCGGCACCTCGTACGGGCTGCCGTCAGGGCGGCGGGCGTCGGCGAGCTGCTTCCAGAAGCCGACCACCTGCCCCTGCCGCTCGTCGATGAGGATGCTCTGGTACGGGTACGACCAGCCGGCCAGGCCCCCATCTCCGAGCCGAGGGCGAGCTCGCGGACCTTGCCCTTGCGCGGGACCTCGAAGACGTCCGGCGCCTCCAGCTCGCACATGGCGTGCCCCTGGCACAGGTCCAGGTCGGCTTCCGGCTTCACGATCTGCGCCTCCGGTAGCGGACCCGGCACGGCCGGGCGAGCTGGACGACCATCTCGGAGTGGTCGTCACGGTAGGAGTCCGGCGGCTGGGCCGGCTCGAACTCCCAGTCCCGCGGCAGCACCGAGAAGATCGCCTTGAGCTGGATCATCGCGAAGTTCGCGCCCACGCAGCGATGCCTGCCCGCGCCGAACGGCACTCAGGTCCACCGGTTGACCAGGTCCTCCTCGCGCGGCCTGGCGTAGCGGGACGGGTCGAAGGAGTCGGGCCGCGGGAAGTCCTCCGGGATGCGGTTCGAGACCGCCAGGCTGCAGCCGACCAGGGTCCGCGGCGGGATGCGGTAACCGGGCACCTGCTGCTCCGTCCTGGCGACCCGCAGCAGCAGGATCAGCGGCGGGTGCAGGCGCAGCACCTCCTCGACCGCCGACTCCAGCAGCGGGATCTCGCGCAGCTGAGCGCGGGGCGGCGTCCGGGGTGGGGGGCGAATCGGGGCATGGAGGCGGACCTCCTATCGGGGGGTGACGGTCACGGGTAAGGCGGCGAAGCCTCTGACGTTGACGGGGTGCACGCGTACGGCGTGGTCCTCGTGCACGTCGTAGGCCCGGACCAGGCGGACGAACTCGGTCGGGGCCGGCCGCGCCTCCAGCCGGCCGAGGCCGGCCCCGAGGCAGAAGTGCCGGCCGCCGCCGAAGCTGATCAGCGGAGAGGTGTCCCGGTCGAGGTCGTAGCAGTCGGGCTCGGGGAACACCCGCTCGTCGCGGTCGGCCTCCGGCACGCCCATCAGCTCGCAGACGACGTCCATCGGCAGCCTGCCCGCGAAGTCCGCGACCGCGTCGAACCCGCCCGCGGCCACGGCCGGCTCCAGGTGCCGGGGCCGGGCCCCACGTGCTCGGGTCCAGGTACGGGTCCTCGTGGATCGCGTAGTCGTACGGGTCGTAGGACGGGCTGCCCCGCACGGCGGCCACCCCCTCAGAAGAGCAGCCCGGCCACCTCGGCGAGCCGGTCGGCCATCTCGGCGTAAGAGCTGTAACCCATGCCCGCGTGCACGAGCGCGCCCGCGTACGCGAACTCCAGCACGTTGAGCATCCGCGCCTGCTCCGGCGTCGGGCGCTCGGCGCCGGGGTCGAGCGCCGCCAGCAGGCGGCGGTGGATGGTCCTGCCGATGCGCAGCCGCAGCTCCCGCACATCCGGGTCGGTGCCGAGCAGCGCGGCCGTGCAGGCGGCGGCGAGCTCCGGCTCGTCGGAGACCAGCAGCGCGATCTCGCGCAGCACCGCGATCACCCGCTCGCGCGGCTCCCCGGGCGACGGCGGGATCGGCGGCAGGGCGCGCAGCCGCCGCCAGAACACCTCGGCGATCAGGTGGTTCTTCGAGGTGAAGTACGTGTACGCGGTGGCGGGCGCGACCCCCGCGCGGCGCGCCACGTTGCGCACGGTGAACCCGTCGAACCCGGCCGCCCGCACCTCCTCGACGGCCGCGCCGGTGAGCCGGCGCACCGTGTCGGCCTGCCGGCCGGACAGCCGGCGGCGGGTCGGCTCCGTCATCGCTTCGCCGGACAGGTGTCCAGACGCCAGTTCAGGTAAGTGTTCGGCGCAAGAGGCCGCGCTCGCCGATCATGCGGCTGGCTACCCTGCCACCATGGCATCCAGTCTTCGATCGATCGGCGCGGTCGCGCTCGCCCTTTCCGCCCTCGCGCCGGCGGCCCCCGCGGCCGCCGCCGACCGCGTCTTACGGGTCTACAGCAACAACATCGAGAACCTGGTGCGGAACAACGCCGACGGCACCTGCACCCGCATCTCCGGCCCCGACCACCTGCGCTCGATGCTGGTCGACGACAACGGCGCGACCGGCACCTCCGGCGTGCAGGCCCCCGACCTGCTCATCGTCCAGCAGGTACGCGGCACCGGGCAGGCCACCGCGTACGCCGACCAGCTCTCGGCCCTGTTCGGCCACCCGGCCGGCACCTACCGGGCGATCGTGGCCTGGGCCGACCCCGAGCCGTGGGGCGGCTCCCACCACTGCAGCCGGCCGGAGCTCGGCGACCTGAAGAAGAAGCAGACCAACGCCATCCTCTACAACACCAGGACGCTCAGCCTCGGTGACACCTCGAAGTACTGGAGCGCCGGCTGGCTCAAGCCCGGCACGGCCTACGACGGCGGGGCCGGGTGCACGCTGTACAAGCCGCCGAGCAACGACGACGGCGCCGCGTACGCGTACAAGTGGAAGCGCACGAGCGCCATCGCCGCGAGGTTCACGATCAAGGCGACCGGGACGTCCGTGTTCGCCGCGACCATGCACCTGCCCGAGCAGAACGGGCAGCACGCCTGCGCCGGCGCGGGCGACACGGGCATCGGCGGCTCCGGCCTCCACGTCGGCGCCGACGCCACGAGCCTGATGAACGCCTCCACGATCCGCGTGATCGGCGTCGACGCGAACCGTACGGGCATCGCCCCCGGCACCCTCGGCGGCTTCGGCATGACCGGCTACGGAGCGAAGGCCACCATGGGCTCCAGGAAGATCGACTACCTGTTCGTCAAGGGCGCCGTGCGGCCGTCGAGCGTCGATCACACGGTGAGCGGCACGAAGTCGAACCACCTGGCGCTGTACGGGTTCATCACCTACTGAGCCGGTTCAGGACCGGCGCAGGGAGTCGAGGTAGCCGCGCAGGATCGTGTGCGTCCGCTCGGAGCTCCACATCCTCAGCACCTCGGGATCGTCCGATTCCCGCGCGGCTCGGACGCGTTCGAGCGCCGGCGCGTGGAGCTGCCGCTTGGAGAAGGCGTACACGTCCGGCGGGACCGCGCACAGCGCCTCGGCGCGCCGCAGCGCCTGAGCGAGCAGCCGGTCGGGCTCGACGACCTCGTGCACCAGGCCGATCGCGACGGCCTGGCCGGGGTCCAGCCGGCCGGCCCCGAGCACCATCGTGTCGAGCGCCGGGCCGACCGCGTGGCGCATGACCTCCAGGGGCACCGTCGGGAACGGCACGCCCGCCGCCAGCTCGGTCAGGCCGATGGTGCCGCCCGACATCAGCCGGACGTCGCAGGCGGCGGCCAGCACGCACCCGCCGGCCAGGGCGTGCCCGTTCACGGCGGCCACGACGGGTTCCGGCCGGCCGAACAGGGCGAGCACCGCCGAGCTGAGCGCCGGCAGGAACCGCTCGACGTATCCGGGACCGCCCTCCACGATCCGCTTCAGGTCCACGCCCGCCGAGAAGGCCCGGCCGGCGCCCGTCAGCACGACGGCGCGGGCGTCCGCCACGCTGTCCAGCACCTCGGGGACGGCGGTCAGCACCTCCAGGTCCAGGGCGTTCACCGGGCCGTTGGCCAGGGTCAGCACGGCGATGCCGCCGTGGTCGGCCGTCTCGATCATCCTGCGGTCCTCTCCCTCGTCAGGTCACCTGGCCGCTGCTCCACGCCCAGGCGGCGATGCCGACCCGGTTGGCGGCGCCCACCTTGCGCTGGATGTGGGCGACATGCGTCTTCACGGTGCCCGCGCTGATGGTCAGCTCGGCGGCGATGCGGGCGTTGGTGTGGCCGCGCGCCACCAGGCGGGCGATCTCCAGCTCGCGGGCGGTGAGCGGGTCGTCCAGCGGCGGCGGTGGCCGGCGGGTCAGGCCCGCGAGCAGGCGTACGGTCACCTGCGGGCTGATCAGCGTGTCGCCGGCCATCGCCGCGCGGACGGCCTCCACCAGCAGCGCGGGGCCCGAACGCTTGAGCAGGAAGCCGCAGGCGCCCTCGCGCAGGGCGGTGTGGACGTACTCGTCCAGGTCGAACGTGGTCACGACGATCACGCGGGTCTCGGCGGCGAGCCGCCTGGTGACCTCCAGCCCGTCCAGCCCCGGCATGCGGACGTCGGCGAGCACCACGTCGGGGCGCAGGTGGCGGGCCAGCTCGACCGCCCGCGCGCCGTCGGCGGCCTCACCCACCACGGTCATGTCCGGCTGGGCGTCGAGGATGAGCCGGAAGCCGATCCGCACGTCCTCCTGGTCGTCGGCCAGCAGGATCCGCGTCGTCAAGCCGGGATCTCCGCGACGACCTGCCAGCCGGGCCCGTGCGGGCCGGCCGTCAGCCGTCCGCCGCGCGCCTCCAGCAGGTCGCCCAGGCCGGCCAGGCCGAAGCCGCCGGCCCTGGTGCTCGGCGAGCTGCCGCCGCCGTCGTCCGCCACCCGCACCCGCAGGACACCGCCCTTCTCACCGATCTCCACCGCCACGATGGTGGCACGCGGGGCGTGCCTGCGCACGTTCGTGAGCGCCTCGGCCACCACGCGGTAGGCCAGGGACGAGACCTCCTGCCGCGGCGCCGGGCCCGGCTCGACGTGCAGGTCCACCCGCACGCCCGGCGAGAACGCGTCGGCCAGCCGCGCCAGCCCCTCGATCCCCGGCCCCCGCTCGCCCAGCGCGTGCACCGTACGGTCGAGCGAGGCCAGCGCCCGCTGCCCTGCCTCCTCGATGCGCCGCAGCGCGTCGGCGACCGGCTCCGGCAGCTCGCCCGCCACCACCCGGGCGGCCTGGGCCTGCACCAGCATGCCGTTGACGTCGTGGGCGACGAAGTCGTGCAGGTCGCGGGCCAGCCCGAGCCGCTGCGCCCGGGTGGCCTCCTCGACCGCGCGCCGCCGGTTGTCGTCCAGCCTGCGCAGGTAGAGCCCGACCCCCGTGGCCGCCACCGCGCCGAGCGCCCACGCCGCGCACGCGCCGAACGCCAGTTGCGGCGGGCCCTGCCACACGGCACGCAGCAGGATGAACGCCACCGCCGAGCCGCTCAGCGTCGCGGCGACGGCCGCCTGGCGTGCGGGGGAGCGCCGGACGGTGACGACGGTGAGCACCAGCAGCACCGACACCTCGGCCACCATCGCCAGGGCGTTCACGGACGCCCTCCCCGTCAGCGGGTGCGCCAGCGTGACAGCGAGCGAGACGGCCCCGGCGACCCCCGCCACCCCGCCCGCCGTGACCCGCCGACCGCCCTCCGTGACCCACCGACCGGCCGCCGCGAACCGCCGGCCTCCGTCCCTAGTCATGAGGGGTCTCCGGCCCTAGCCGCGCACAGGTTCCGGCTGGGCCTCCAGCGGCCCGCCGCGCCCGCACGACCGGCAGGCGCCGCGGCGGCGCAGGTGGTACGCGAGGGTCGCGGCGGCCAGCGCGACCCCCCACAGCGGCCACACCAGCGACGGCGCCCAGGTCGCCCACATCTCCCACTCGTAGTCGTGCACCATGCGCAGCCGCCAGAAGGTCAGCCCTCCGGACAGCACGATCACCGACACGATCGAGGCGGGCACGACGGCCAGCATCGGCGGCACCGGCCGGCCCGCCCTGAACCAGATCCACCGCGGGTAGACCTCCCCCCACCGCTGCACCAGCCCGAGCGTGAGGATCGCCCCTCCCAGCCCCATCAGGCTCAGGAACAGCCCGGCCCAGCGCAGCCCCGACTCGTCCAGCCACCGCCAGAACTCCTCGGTGATCCCCAGCGGGATGCCCGCCGCCCAGGCGAAGCGGCTGGCGTCGTACATGGCGGGGATGGCCGCCGCGACCACCACCGCCCACAGCCCCCAGCGCCGCGCCGCCGCCGGCGTGGCCCAGCGCGCCGTACGGTGCCCGCCCCGGCCGCAGGCCACGCACCTGCCCGCCGTGCGCCGCTGGTGGGCCAGGGAGGCCAGCGCCCACAGCAGCCCGCCCGCCAGCACGATGAACAGGTTGACCCGCGACCACGGCACCAGCTCCGACATCGGCTGCCCGCCCGGCACGCCGGTGAAGGCGAACACCACCAGCAGCGGCGCGTACGCCACCAGCATCAGCACCCGGTTGTCGGGCACCACCACGGTCAGCCCGGCCGCCGCCGCCCACGCGAACCCGAGCAGCAGGGGCCGTCCCCGCCGCACCCCTCGCGCGATCGCCAGCCCGGCGGCCGCCCCCAGCGCGCCGAGCATCGCGATCAGCGGCGCCGCCACGTCCCTCGTCGCGTCCCCGAGCACCGAGAGCCCGGGCTCCCAGTCGGGGTCCGTCCTGCCGAAGGGGAACCCTTCGCCGCCGAGCGCCCAGAACAGCCCGAGCGCTCCGTAAGCCAGCGACCAGCAGGCCGCCGCGTACCCGGCCCAGCGGGGCCAGCTCGCCATGATCTTCCTCATGGCTCAAGCCTCGGGCCGGGCGGCGGCCGCGCCCATCCGCCGTTCGGCAGCTCCCGCCCGCCGCCCGCCGCCGCTCCTCCGCCGAAGGACGGATCACAGGCCGGCGACGAAGTCCAGGGCGATCGCCCAGGCCCGCTCGGCGGCCTCGGCGTCGTAGTCGGGCAGGCCGGGGTCGGTGAACAGGTGCCCCACGCCGGGGTAGCGGAAGACCTCCACGTCGGCCCTGGCCCGGCGCATGCCGAGGTACCAGGAGTTCAGCCAGTCGGCGGTCTCGTACATGTCGGGGTCGGCGACGTGCAGCTGGACGGGCAGGTCGTCGGCCGCGACGCCCTCGGCCAGGTCGGAGGTGCCGTGCATCAGCAGCAGGCCGAGGCAGCGCTCGTCGCCCAGGGCGAGGTTCTGCGCGATGGCCGCGCCGAGCGAGAAGCCCGCGTAGACCAGCCGCTCGTCGGACAGCGGGGCGGCCGCGGCCACGGCCCGCTTCAGCAGCTCGTCACGGCCGATCTCCTCCTTGATCGCGATGCCCTCCTCGGCCGTGCCGGCGACCCGGCCGCCGTACAGGTCGGGGACGTGCACCTCGTGCCCGGCCGCCCGCAGCCTGTCGGCCGCCTGGTGGACGGCGGGGCGCAGGCCGTACATGGAGTGCAAGAGGAGAACGCGTGCCATGCGCGCAGCTTAGCCACTGCGCGGCGGCGGTTCCTACGCCTGCCACATGCCGTGAGCAGGCCGAGCGCGAGTGCGGCGGCGCCGACGGCGCGGAACGGGGGGGTGGAAGGTGAACATGTGGCTCCCTCCTAGGCCAGGTGAGAGGAACCGGCCCGTCGCCTGCGATGCCGCACGCTCTGCTTCGCTATAACCTATGACATCAAGGCTCCGTTTCCGGGGAATGTAACGCCTTTAAGCGTCTTGGACGCCTTATAGGCGTTACGGCAGTCCGGGCATCTCCTTGGCCTCGTTCCTCAGCGGCTTGCCGATCTGGCAGGAGATCGGTGTAGGTTATAACCGTCATCGGACGACGGGACAGGACGGCGATGAGCGAACCAGCGGCGGAGCTCTACACGACCAAGGCGGACTACGCCTATCTCAGGGTCAAGGAGCTGATCCTGTCCGGCACCCTGCACCCCGGCTCCGTCATCGCGCAGGCCCAGCTCGCCCGCGAGATCGGGATCAGCACCACCCCGCTGCGCGAGGCGCTGCGCCGGCTCAAGAGCGAGGGGCTGGTCGAGCTGGACGCCCACCGCGACGCCCGCGTCGCGCCCCTGGCCGCCGAGGAGGCCCGCGACCTGCTGGAGCTGCGCCGCAGCCTCGACCCGCTCGCCGTCGCGCTGGCCGCCGAGCGCCGTACCAAGGCCGACATCGCCGCCATGCGCGCCGCGCTGGAGGGCCTCAAACCGCTGCCGGGCAACCCCGCGTACGAGCAGCTGGTCGCGCACCGCAAGTTCCACACGGCCCTCTACACCGCCTCGCACAACGACCTGCTCATCCAGACCCTCGACGGCCTGTGGGACAAGGCCGACCGCTACCGCCGCCTGGCCCTGGAGGTCGAGCGCGGCCAGGCGGCCCGCGACCGCAAGGCCGCCGAGCACGAGGCCCTGCTGGAGTACGTCATCGCGGGCGACGCCGACTCGGCCGCCGCCGTCATGCGCGAGCACATCGACACCAGCCTCGGCGCCCAGGCCGCCTGGCGGCTGCGCAAGCAGCACACCGGATCGGACGCCGCCGGCGACGCCTGACAGGGTGTGGCGAGGCTTCGTGACGGCCGCTCCCGCATCATGTGATGAAACGATGACGGCGCGGCCGGGCGGGGGATCCGCCTGGTTGCCTGAGCGTCATGCGATCGACGAACTTCTCTCCCCGCATCCCCCTGGCCGTCCTGGCCGTGGCCGCGCTCGCGGGGTGCGGCTCGGCCGCCACCTCCGCGGCGGACAGGCAGGCGGTGCCGGAAACCGGCGTCAGGGTGTTGTGGATGGGCGACTCCATCGCGGGCGCGCAGGCCCCGGCACTGGAAGCGGCGCTGGAGGCCGGCGGCGTGGCCTTCAAGAACGCCGCGTCCGACGGCGGCGGCAACGTCGTCGCCGGCGACCACGAAGTGACGGCCAAGGTGGCCGGGGACACCTGGAAGGCGCTGCGCGAGAACCTCGCCTCCTTCCGCCCGACCGTGGTGGCCTACCAGATCACCGGCTACGACTGGGGCACCCCCGCCCAGCAACTGTCGGCCTACCGGAAGCTCGCCCGGTCGGCCGAGGACGCCGGTGCCCGGCTCGTGCTGGTGTCCGCGCCGCCGTTCAAGATCGACGAGTTCTTCCAGCCGCACGAGCGCGCCATCAGGAGCGCCCCCGCGATGGCCGCCAAGGCCGCCGCGGGCGCGCACGCCCGCTACCTGGACGCGGCCGAGCTGTGGGGGAACGACCACGCCGCCGCCAAGGCCCAGCGCTCCAAGGACGGCATCCACTCCTGCCAGCAGGGGGCGGCCGCCTTCGCCACCTGGTTCGCCAAGCGGCTCGGCGAGCTCACCGGCTTCACCCCGGCCGCCCCCGCCACCTGGGCCACCGGGCCGTGGACCGGCGACGAACGCTACGCCAAGCTCGGCTGCGGCTGATGCGGCCCCCCTCCCACGCCGCCCTCGACGGCCCGCCGGAGCCGGCCCCACACCGGGGCCGCGCCGGTTCGCCCGCGTCCGGTTCCCGTCCGGAACGCGTCGGCGCGCTCGACGGACTGCGCGGGCTGGCCGTCGCCGCGGTCCTGCTGTTCCACGCCGGGCACCTGCGCGGCGGGTTCCTGGGCGTGGACCTGTTCTTCGTCCTGTCCGGCTTCCTGATCACCGGCCTGCTGCTCGCGGAGCTCGGCAAGCGGGGCCGGCTCGACCTGGCGGCGTTCTGGGGCCGCCGGGCCCGCCGGCTGCTGCCCGCGCTGACCGTCGTGGTCCTGTCGGCACTGCTGCTGGCCTGGGCGTGCGCCAGGCCGGACCTGCTCGGCCCCGCCCTCTCGGACGCGCCGTGGGTCGCCGCCCAGAGCGTGAACTGGCACTACATCGGAGAGCAGCTCGGCTACTGGAACGCCTCGGGCACCCGCCTGTTCGCCCACCTGTGGAGCATCGGCGTCGAATGGCAGTTCTACCTGGCCTGGCCCCTGATCGTGATGCTCGCCGGACGGGGGCCGGGCGGGCCCCGCCGGGTCGCGCTCGTCGCGGTGGCCGGCGCGATCGGGTCTCTCCTGCTCATGATCGAGCTGGGAGCGGCCGTGGACACGACCCGCGCCTACGAGGGCACGGACACCCGCGCGTTCTCCCTCCTCCTCGGCGCCGCCGCTGCCACCGCGCCCGTCAGGGACGCTGTGGCCGCCCTGCCGCGCAAGGCCATGGACGTCCTGTGCGCCCTGCTGCTGGGGGGCCTGACGGTCTCATGGCTGCTGACCGACGGGGAGAAGGCCCCCGGCCTGTTCCAGGGCGGGATGTTCGCGCACTCCCTGGCCTGCGCGGTGCTGATCGCGCTGCTGGCCCACCGCCCGGGCGGGCTCGCGGGCCGGGCGCTCGGCAGCGCCGTACCGCGCCGGCTGGGCGAGCTGTCCTACGGCCTGTACCTGTGGCACTGGCCGGTCTACCTGCTGCTGCCCCGGCCGGCGACCGGCTCGTGGGCCTGGACGTCCGCCGCCATCGGGCTGTCGCTGCTGGCTGCGGTAGTCTCGAAGGCCGCCGTCGAGGACCCGGTACGGCAGCGCGCCCGCTGGGCCACCGGCCGGCGCGGCTGGGCGGCCCTGGCCGTCACCGCCGTGACGGCGGCCGGGCTGTGGGCCGCGATCCCCCGGCCGGAGCCGGGCGCGGGGACGGTCGACGTGAGCAGGCTCGGCCCGCCGTGACCGGAGACAGCATGCCGAAAAGGAGAAACGAGCACATGCCAGGCACACCCCGGCGCGTGGCGGCCGTACTGGCCGCGGTGGTGGCGCTGGCGGGTTGCGGGATCGCCGACACCGGGGTGCTGCCCGCGGGAGAGCCGGCCCGGGGCGGCCTGACCGCCGGCAGCGGCGACCTGCTGCGGGTGTACTTTGTCACCCAGGAGGGCACCTGGCCGGTCTCCCGCCCGGCACCGGCCGGGGACCGCCTGCAACCCGCCATGGACGCGCTGCTGGCAGGCCCCACGGCGGACGAACGCCGGCGCGGCCTGGCCACCGAGCTGCCCCGGGCGTCCCAGAGAGTGCGGGCCCGGACGGCGGACGGCCGGGTCGAGCTCCGCCTCCCCTGGCTGGTCCGCGACCTGCGTCCGGTGGCGGTGAGCCAGCTCGTCTGCACGGCCGCCGCCGGCGCCGGCGGCGCCCCCGTCATCGAGGTGTACGAGCCCGGCATGACGGGCGGCCCCTGGCCGGTGAGGTGCGACGAGAGCGGATCGGCCGTCCCCGCCGGCGAGGGAGGCTTCTCGTGACCCGGGTGCTGGTGATCGAGGACGACCCCGCCGTCCGCCGGGGCGTGAGCCTCGGCCTGCGCCACCGCGGCCACGAGACGCTGCTCGTCGCGACCGGCGAGGACGGCCTGGCCGAGCTCGTCGCGAGCGCCCCCGACATCGTGCTGCTCGACCTGATGCTGCCCGGCATGAGCGGGCTGGAGACCTGCCGCCGCATCCGCGCGTTCAGCCAGGTGCCCATCGTGATCCTGTCCGCCCGCGACGACGACGTGGACATCGTCGTGGGCCTGGAGGCGGGCGCCGACGACTACGTGATCAAGCCGGCCAGCAGCGAGGTCATCGAGGCCCGCATGCGTGCCGTGCTGCGCCGCACCGCCGCGCCCGCCTCCTCCGCGCAGGCCCGCACCACCCACGGCGACCTGCTGGTCGACCGGGTCTCCCTGCGCGTGCTCAAGCACGGCACGCAGCTCGCGCTGGCGCCGGCGGAGCTGAAGCTGCTGCTGTTCCTGTCGGCCGCGCCCGAGCAGACCTTCAGCCGCCAGCAACTCCTGGAGCAGGTGTGGGAGCACAGCTTCCACGGCGACTACCGGCTGGTGGACGCGTGCGTGATGCGGCTGCGCGCCAAGATCGAGGACGATTCCCGCAACCCCCGCTACATCCAGACCGTGCGCGGCTTCGGCTACCGGTTCGGCCCGCTGTGATCCGGCCGTCCCTGGTGCGGGGCCTGCGGGCGCAGCTCGTGCTGGTGTTCCTGCTGGTCTCGGCGCTGAGCGCGCTGACGGCCGCCGCTTTCACGTTCCGGCAGGGGCAGAGCGCGATCGTGGCGCGCGCCCAGGCCGACGCGCTCCAGGAGCTGCGCGTCCACCTCGACTCGCTGGCGCCCGACCTGCCCGCCGATCCCGGCGAGGCGGACCTGCGGACGCTGGCGCTGCAGCTCGACCGGGCGGCGGGCCCGCGCGGCCGGCGCACCGCGCTGTCCTACCGCGGCGGCCCGCTCGTCGCCGCGGGAGCGCAGGCGCCGCCGGTGCCCGCGAGCCTGCGTGCCGAGGCGGCCACGGCGGCCACCGCGCTGGCCCAGCGCTTCCACCACGGGCAGACACCCTGGCTGGCCGTGGCGCTGCCCGTCACCGCCGCCGCCCGCCCGGACGGCCCGCCGCCGCTCGTCGTCTACGCCTCCTTCTCGCTGGCCTCCCAGCAGCAGGACGTGGACGCCCTGGCCGCCGCCGCCCGCGCCGGCGCGCTGCCCGTCGTCCTGGCCTCCGTCGCCGTCGCGCTGCTGGCCGCGCGCCGGCTGCTCAGGCCGGTACGCAGGCTCCGTACGGCCGCCGAGCGGATGGCGGGCGGCGGCCTGGACACGCGGGTGACCGTCACCGGCGACGACGAGCTCGCCGACCTCGGCCGCACCTTCAACACCATGGCGGCCACGCTCCAGGCGGACGCCGCGGCCCTGCGCGCCATGGAGGTGCGGGCCCGGCGGTTCGCCGCCGACGTCTCCCACGAGCTGCGCACGCCACTGGCGGCCATGAGCGCCGTCACCGAGGTGCTCGACGCCGACGCCGCCTCCGGCCGGCTCGCGCCGCTCACCGCCGAGGCGCTGCAGCTGGTCTCCGGCGAGACCCGCAAGCTCACCCGCCTGGTCGAGGACCTGATCGAGGTGTCACGCTTCGACGCCGGCGCCGCCGTGCTGAACCTCGACGAGGTGGACGTGGCCGAGTTCGTCACCAAGACGCTCGCGCTGCGGCACTGGCAGGACCGGGTCCGCGCCGACGTCCCGCAGGGGCTGCGCGCCCGCCTCGACCCGCGCCGCGCCGACGTCATCCTCGCCAACCTCGCCGGCAACGCGCTGCGGCACGGCGGCCCCGAGGTGTCGGTGCTCGTCCGGGTGCGGGCCGAGGCCGGCAGCCTCGTCGTCACCGTCTCCGACGACGGGCCCGGCATCCCCGCCGACCTCCTGCCCCATGTCTTCGACCGGTTCACCAAGGCCGACAGCGCCCGCGCCCGGTCAGACGGCAGCGGCCTCGGCCTGGCCATCGCCACCGAGAACGCCCACCTGCACGGCGGCACCCTCACCGCGCGCAACGCCCCGGACGGGGGAGCCGTCCTCACCCTCACCCTGCCCGCGAACCCGCCATGAGTGGTCATCCCGTTAAGTTAGGCTTGCCTAATCTAGCGAGGAGGAGTCCGATGGCGACGGAATCGGCACGGCGTGCGCCTCGGTGCACCACCGGTGTGGTTTTGCGTACCGAGCAGTTGACCCCGCACATGATCCGCGTGGTGCTCGGCGGCGAGGGGCTGGCCGGGTTCAGCGCGGGAGAGTTCACCGACCATTATGTGAAGCTGCTGTTCCCGGTGCCGGGGGTGACGTATCCGGAGCCGTTCGACATGGGGGTGATCCGCGCCGAGCTGCCCCGCGAGCAGTGGCCCGTCATGCGCACCTACACCGTGCGCTCGTGGGACCCGCGGGCGCGGGAGCTGGCCATCGACTTCGTCTGCCACGGCGCTCAGGGCCTCGCTGGGCCGTGGGCGATGCAGGCGAAGCCGGGTGACGTGATGCGGTTCATGGGGCCCGGCGGGGCCTACGCGCCCAGCGCCGAGGCCGACTGGCACCTGCTCGCCGGCGACGAGAGCGCCCTGCCGGCCATCGGCGCGGCGCTGGAGCGGGTGCCCGCCGGAGCGCCCGCCAAGGTCTTCGTCGAGGTGGAGGACCCCACCGAGGAGCAGCACCTGCCGACCGCCTGTGACGCCGAGGTCGTGTGGCTGCACCGCGCGGGCGGCCAGGTCGGCGAGGCTCTGGTACGCGCGGTGCGCGACGCCAGGTTCCCGGACGGCACCCTGCACGCCTTCGTGCACGGCGAGGCGACGTTCGTCAAGGAGCTGCGGCGGTACCTGCGGGTGGAGCGGGGCGTGCCGCTGGAGCAGCTCTCGATCTCCGGCTACTGGCGGCTGGGGCGGGACGAGGACGGCTGGCAGTCCTCCAAGCGGGAGTGGAACCAGCAGATCGAGGCCGAAGAGGCGAAGGTCCTGAGCGACTCGCCCGCCGGATGAGCCGCCGGTGACCGTCCGGCCGCTCCCCTCGCCCGCGGGGTGAGCCGGTGACCGTCCGGCCGCGCTCCTCCGGCGGCCCGGACGATCACCTCAAGCCCCGGTCAGACGCCGAACGCGGCCGGGTAGCGGATGGTGCCGGACGGCACCGGCCTCGCGGCGTCGAAGACGAGCGCCATCATGTACTGGTCCTCGACGTCGAACGGCGCCTTGATGCCGTAGCGCGAGGCGGGGACGAAGCCGAAGCGCGGGTAGTACGTGGCGTGGCCGAGGACCAGGACGAGGTTCTCGCCCTGCTCTCGGGCGGCGTCCAGCCCGGCGCGGATGGCCGCGGAGCCGGCGCCGCGCCCCTGCGCCTCGGGCCGCACGGCGCACGGCCCCAGCGCGAGAGCCGGAGCGCCGTCGACGTGGCAGCGGGTGAGCAGCGAGAACCCGGTGACGGGGCCGCCGGGCTGCTGCGCCACCCACGACAGGCCGGGCAGCCACGCCGCCGGGTCGGCCCGCAGCGCCTCGACCAGGTCGGCCTCGTGCGGGGTGGGGAAGGCCGCGAGGTTGACCTCGCGGATCGGGCCGAGGTCGGCGGCGGTCTCGGGGCGGGTGATCCAGGAATCGGTCATCGGTCGGGGTCCGTTTCTGTGCTCGTCTGCGGTGGGCAGGGCAGAGGCGGGTGCGGGAATGCTGTGGAGGTCGCCGCCGCGCTCGTGGCGCGCGGCGGGGGTGGTGATCTGGGGGCGGGATTCTCCGGTCACGATTGCCGGTCCCTGAACCTGTAGGTCGCGCGCAGGTGCCGGGTGATGGCCTTCTGCTGCTCGGTACGCTCGCCGCGCAGCCGGGCGTCCGTGCGCGCGGCCGCCCACGCGTTCTCCCGTTGCAGCTTGCGGTAGCTGGCCAGGCGGCGCTCGGGCAGCTCGCCCGCCCGGATGGCGGCCTGGACGGCGCAGCCGGGCTCGGCGTCGTGCGCGCAGTCGCCGAACCGGCAGTGCCTGGCCAGGTCCTCGATCTCGGCGAAGACCTGTTCCAGGCCGTCGGCGGCGTCGTACAGGCTGATCGCGCGCAGGCCGGGCGTGTCGATGAGCACGCCCCCGCCGGGCAGGGGCACCAGCTCGCGGCGGACGGTGGTGTGGCGGCCCTTGCCGTCCTGTGCCCGTACCTCGCCGACGGCCAGCCGCTCGTCGCCGAGCAGCGCGTTGGCGAGGCTGGACTTGCCCGCGCCCGAGGACCCGAGCAGGACCGTGGTGCCGCCGCTCAGCAGGGCGGTCAGCACGTCGAGGTTCTCACCGGTGGCCGCGCTGGTGACCAGGACGTCCACGCCGGGAGCCAGCGCGCTCGCCTCGGCGTGCGCGGCGGCGGCGTCGGTGGCCAGGTCCGCCTTGGTCAGGACGATCAGCGGCCGGGCGGCGCTGTCCCACGCGATGGCCAGCAGCCGCTCCAGCTTGGCCGCGTCCAGGGGAGCGGACAGCGGGACGGCTATGACGACGGTGTCGACGTTGGCGGCGAGCACCTGCCCGTGGGAGGTGCGCGACGCCGACGAGCGCACGATCGTGCTGCGGCGTGGCAGCAGGGCCACCAGCCGAGGCTCGCGGCCGGGGCGCAGCGCGGCCCAGTCGCCGGTGCAGGGCGTCAGGAGCGGGTCGGACGCGTGCGGCAGCGCCAGGGCGGCCCGCACCGGGCCCGACCCGGTGATCGCGTCGCACAGGCCGCGATCGACCCGGGCGATCCGGGCCGGTTCGAGCCCGGCCTCGCGGTGTTCGGCGAAGGCTTGGTCGAGTGATTCCGTCCATCCGTACGGGGACAGGCCGCCGGAGGGATCCGTGAAGTGGTTGGACAACGTGAGACACCTTGCGGGAAGGGGCCCCGACGAGACGCGCGGTCACCAGCCTCGCTCCGTGAGCCGGACGGCTACGGCGAGGGGGATTTTGGGGTCAGACCGGGGCCCGGGACGTGAGGAATGTCCGGGCGCTGCGCACGGCAGCGGTCTTCACCGCGGTCATTCAACCTCACCTCCCTCTCATCCGAAGTCCAACACCGAACGACGGGCAGCCTAGCACGTCCGGAGGAGGGGCCGTGGATGTGCACTCTACACATCCTGTGTATAGTCCAAACGGACTTAACGGGAAATAAGGGGACATAACGTGCATTCCGCGCCCACCTCGCGCTCCGGCGGCGGGATCGTCAGCGTGCTCGCCGTGGCCGGCATCGTCGGCTCCCTCATGCAGACCCTGGTGGTGCCGCTGATCGGCGAGCTGCCCAGGCTGCTCGGCGCGGGCGCGGCCGACACCTCCTGGGTGATCACCGCGACCCTGCTGGTCGGCGCGGTCGCCACCCCGGTCGTCGGCAAGCTCGGCGACCTGTACGGCAAGCGCCGCATGATGCTCGCCTGCTCCGTACCGCTCATCGCCGGATCGGTGGTGTGCGCCCTCGCCGGTTCCCTGATCCCGATGATCGTCGGACGCGGCCTGCAGGGGCTGGGCGTCGGCATGATCCCGCTGGGCGTCAGCGCGCTGCGCGACCTGCTGCCGCCGCAGCGGGTCGGCCCGGCGATCGCGCTGATGAGCTCGTCCATGGGCATCGGCGGCGCGCTCGGCCTGCCGATCTCCGCGGCCGTCGCCGAGTACGCCGACTGGCGCATGCTGTTCTGGGGCTCGGCCGCGCTGAGCGTGCTGGTCGCCGTGCTGATCTGGCTGCTCGTCCCGGCCACGCCCGCCCACGGCCGTGGCCGCCTGGATGTCACCGGCGCACTCGGCCTCGGGATCGCGCTGGTCTGCCTGCTGCTCGGCGTGTCCAAGGGCGCCGACTGGGGCTGGGGGAGCGGCACCACGCTCGGGCTGCTCGGCACGGCCGTCGTGGTGCTGCTGCTGTGGGGCCTGTGGGAGCTGCGCGCCCGTGACCCGCTGGTGGACCTGCGCACCACCGCCCGGCCTCAGGTCCTGCTCACCAACCTCGCCTCCATCCTGGTCGGCTTCGCCATGTACGCCCAGTCGCTGGTCGTCATACAGATCCTCCAGCTGCCCGAGGCGACCGGATACGGCCTTGGCCAGTCCATGCTCGCGGCGGGGCTGTGGCTGGCGCCGTCCGGGCTGATGATGATGGCCGTCTCGGCGCCGGGCGCGCGGCTCTCGGCCGCCCGGGGGCCCAAGACCAGCCTGTTCGCCGGCGCGCTGATCATCGCGCTCGGGTACGGGGCCGCGTTCGGGCTGATGGGGTCGGCGTGGGGGCTGATGATCGCCAGCAGCGTCGGCAACATCGGCGTCGGGCTGGCCTACGGTGCGATGCCCGCGCTGATCATGAGCGCCGTGCCGCAGAGCGAGACCGCCTCCGCCAACAGCTTCAACACGCTGATGCGCTCCATCGGCACGTCGGTGTCGGCGGCGGTGGTCGGGGTGATCCTGTCGCAGCTGACGGTGTCGATGGGCGGGCACGTGCTGCCGTCCGAGTCGGGGTTCCGTACGGCGTTGCTGGTCGGCTGCGGCGTCGCCCTGGCGGCCGCGCTGGTCACGCTCGCCCTGCCCAAGCCCCGGCCCCCGGCCGAGTCCGCACCCTCCCCGATCCGGCCACCGGCCGCAGTGCCCTCTCCCGCAGCGTCCCCTTCCGCAGTGCCCGCGCCTGTGTCGCCCGTGCCTGCGGCGCCCGCCGAGCCGCCTGTCACACAGGTCTGGCCGCCGGTGCCGGTGCGGATCGGGCACGAGGAGCTGGGCCCGTGGCGGGACGCGTTCCGCCCGCCCGCGCAGACCGCCGCGCCGCACCCGGATGACGCCGGGCTGCGCGCCGAGAACGCCACGCTGCGGACGGAGAACGCCGAGCTGCGCGCCGCCAACACCGAGCTGCGCGCCGAGAACGACGAGCTGCGCAAGGACCTCGACGTGCTCATGCAGGGCCTGTCGGCCTGGGTCCACAACCTGACCCAAAAGACAGGCTGACCATCCTGCAACGCCATTCCCAATAAAAAGGGCCCGCCGACCGGAAAGTCGGCGGGCCCCTTTATCAGATCAGCCCTTCTTGTGACAGTGCCACTTGTAGAAGTAGTGGTAGTGGCCCTTCTTGTGGTAGTGGCCCTTCCACCAGTGGCCGCCCTTGTACCACTTCTTGTACCAGTGCTTGTGCCAGTAGTACCCGTGCGGGCACTTGGCGGTCGCGCTGGCCACGGTCACGTCGGTGGTGACGCTCGCCTGGGCGGGAGCCGTGGCGGCGAGTCCGGTAAGGGCCATCGAGGCGGCGAGTACGCCGCTCGCGAGGAGCTTACGCATGATCCCTTCCTTTCCGTGAGATTGATTCTCACGATAAGAAGGTCCTTCAATTCGCTCTATGCACTAATACGCGCTCGACGCCGATTCCCCGGACGAATTATCTCGCTGATCGATAAATGCGAGCACCGCGGTCGCGGCGGCGTGACCCACCTCGAAGGCGGCGTGCAGCAGCGCCGCGTCGCTCTCCAGGCGGCCGATGCCCGGCGAGGTGTCCGGCGGCCGGATGGACAGCACCGCGGGGCCGCCGCTCAGGGCGGGGCCGTCGAGGTCGTGCTCGGCCAGGAGACGGTCGTCGGCGGCCAGCCGGGCGTCCCGCGTCAGGAACGCCGTCCGCAGCGCCGGAGGGTGGCGGCGCAGGCCGACACCGGTGACGAGCCGCGCCCCCCACGACGGCGCCGTACGCGCGGAGGCCCGGTCGACCAGGCGGCGGGAACGCAGGACGAGCACGTGGGTGGCGCCGTCGCGCAGCGCCTGGCGGAACGGGATCGACTCGGCCACGCCCGCGTCGTACAGGAGCCGGTCGCCGATGGCCACGGGCGGGCCGGCCAGCATCGGCAGGGCGGCGCTCGCCCGCAGGGCGAGCTGCAGGTCGCGCTCGCAGGTCAGCGTCGGGTACAGGTCCACCGCCTCGCCCGTCAGCACGTCGGTGGCCAGGGGGTGGAACTCGATCGGGGCGGCCAGCACGGAGGCGAAGTCGAGCGGGAAGTCGCGGACGTAGACGGTCTCGATCAGGCCCCGCACGTCCACGACGGGCCGGGCGCGCAGCACGTTGCCGCGGCGGATCAGCGCCTTGGCGAACACCGGGTCGGTCCAGCCGCGCAGCCCCTCAGGGCGCGTGCTCAGCAGCCACGCCCCCGAGATCGCCCCCGCGGAGGCGCCGTAGACGGCGTCGAACAGCGGCAGCAGGCCGAGCTGCTGGATCGCCAGCGCCATGCCCGCCGACACCGTGCCGCGCATCCCGCCGCCCTCGATGGCCAGCGCCACCCGGTGGCCGTCGGTCCGCTCGCCCGGCCGGCTCGCCTCGGCGGCGCGGCGCGCGAGCACCGCCAGCATGCGATGACGGCTCGTGACGTCCTCCACAACGGCCTCCTCGGGGCCCACGATCAACAGGACGACGACAGGTTACGCCGCCGCCGGCCCGTGCTCGTGCGGGGGTGTGCCGTCACCGAAAGATCAGGACGAGCTCCCGCCCAGGGCGTGCCGCACGGTGTAGTAGGCGGTGGCGTAGTCGCCGCCCTGGAGCCGGTCGGCGGTGAAGAACTCGGCCGCGCCGGGGATGCGGCCGGCGTAGGCCTCCGCGTCGTCGAGGGGCTGGTAGCCGAGCCCGCCGTCGAGCTCCCAGAAGCGGCGGGTGTTGGCCGACACCGCGTACGCGGCCGTGAAGGTGACATCCGGCCGGGTCAGCGCGGCCCAGACGAACCCGGCGCAGTCGCGCGGGCTCAGCCAGGTGGCCAGGTGTCGCGGCTCGCTCGGCTCCGGCTCCAGGCTCCCGATGCGCAGGCACACCACCTGGAGGCCGAACTTGTCGGCGTACAGCCGCCCGAGTGCCTCCATGGCGACCTTGCTGACGCCGTAGACGCCGTCGGGCCTGGGCGGCAGGTCCGCCGAGACCGTCCGCGCGGCCGGGTAACAGCCGGTCAGCCGGTTGCTGCTGGCCAGCACCACGCGGCTGACTCCCGCGAGCCGCGCCGCCTCCAGCACGTGGTGCGTGCCCAGCACGTTGGCCTCCAGGAGGCCGGGCAGCGGCGCCTCGTCGGGCACCCCGGCCAGGTGCACGACCGCGTCGGCGCCCTCGACGATCGCTCGCACGTCGCCGGCGCCGCCCAGCTCGGCCTGGCGCACCTCCTCGCCCGGCCCCGCCGCGGTCAGCGGCGCCCGGTCGACCGAGATCAACCGGCGCAGCCGGCGCCGCAGCGGCTCCCGCAGCACGGAGCCGACACTCCCCGCCGCGCCCGTGAGTACGACCGTCTCCATCGTCATGCGCCGCAGTATGGCAGCGCCCACCGACATTCCCCGCCGCGAAGGGGACTAGGGTGTCGGCGCATGGACGCGGACAACTGGCTGGAGGACACCCGGACCTCCTACGACACGGTCGCCGTCAGCTACGCCGACCAGCTGCGCGGGGCGCTGGGCGAGCGCCCGTACCTGCGGGCGGCCCTGGCCCTGTTCGCGGACCTGGTCCGCGCCGCCGGTGGCGGGCAGGTGGCCGACGTGGGCTGCGGGCCCGGGCACGTCACCGCCCACCTGCACGAGCTGGGCCTCGACGCCTTCGGCCTCGACCTGTCGCCCGCGATGATCGGCGTGGCCCGGCGCGACCACCCGGGGCTGCGGTTCGAGGTGGGCTCGATGACCGAGCTCGACCTCCCCGACGACTCGGTCGCCGGCGTGCTCGCCTTCTGGTCGCTGATCCACGTCCCCGACGACGCCATCCCGGCCGTGCTCGGCCACTTCCGCAGGGTCCTGCGACCGGGCGGGACGCTGCTGGCCGGCTTCCACACCGGCGACGAGTCGGTCCTGAAGACCCAGGGGTACGGCGGCCATCCCATGCGGGTGCACGTCCACCGCCGCCGGCCGGAGACGATGGCGGCCTGGCTGCGCGAGGCCGGGTTCACCGTCGAGGCCCAGCTGCTGCTCGGCCTCGACGACCGCGCGCCGGGGGCGATCCTCTTCGCCCGCCTCACCTCTTGACCAGGCTCCCGTAATCGCGCAGAGAGATGTTCTCGGCGGTCTTGCGGGCCAGGCTCGTCATCAGGTTCTTGCCCGGCAGGTACGGCATGATCTTGTAGTAGCGGTTGAGGAACCCGGCCATGAACCGGCTGCCGGGCACCATGAACCCGGCGACACCGTCGCCCATCTTCACGCAGCCCGCCGCGTACTCCCGCATCTCCTCCTCGTACCGGGCGAAGGCGACACGGTGGCCGCCGCGGGCGGCGGCCAGCTCGCCCGCCAGCACGTACGCCCCCACCAGGGCGAGCCCGGTCCCCATGCCCGACAGGGACGAGGGGCTGTACGCGGCGTCACCCACCAGGGCGACGCGCCCGCGGGTCCAGGAATCCATGCGCACCTGGCCGACCGAGTCGAAGTAGAAGTCGGACGCGTGCCGCATCTCGCGCAGCAGGCGGTCGCTCTCCCAGCCGTTGCCCGTGAACTGCTCGGTGAGGATGGCCTGCTGCCGGGCCGCGTCGCGGCGGTCGAGGTCCAGCAGCGGTGAGGCGAAGTAGAAGGTGGCCCTGGCCTCGGTATTGCCGTGGGCGCTGTAGAGGGCGCCGGCTCGGGTGGGGGCGGGTGGTGGTCGGGGAGGCGTAGTTCCGCCTCGATGCGATCTTCCAGTGCGGCGAGCCGCAGCTCGTCCAGCCGTATGGCGGCGGCCCGGGCCGTCTCGCTCTCGGGCAGCTCGCCCAGCGCCGGTCCGCGCCACAGCCCGAGCGCCGCCCGCAGCAGCGCCACCGCCCGCCGGGCATCGCCCTCGCCCAGCGCGGCCCGCCCCTCGGCGGCGAGGCGTGAGAACCGGAAGGCGTCCACGTCGTCGTCATCGGCCATGAGCCGGTACCCGCTGCCGGCCCGCTCGATCACCACCGCCGGCCCCAGGGCCGCGCGCAGCCGGGACACCTGCGACTGCAGCGCGTGCGCCGACGGTACCCCGTCCGGCCCGATCCCCCCGGCCAGCCGGTCGGCGGGCACGACCTCGCCGGGCCGGAGCAGCAGCAGCGCGAGCAGCGCGCGGCGGGCCGGCCCGCCCAGCGGCACCTCGGCCCCGTCGTCCCGCCACGCCCTGGTCTCACCGAGGATCCCGAACCGCATGCCGGTGATTATCCCCCGGCTCGCCGGGCCCTCAGCCGCCCACGGGGAAGTTCGAGCGGAAGACGTTGTGCGGGTCATGGCGCTGCTTGACGGCGCGCAGCCGGGCCAGGGCGGCGGGGCCGAACGCGTCGGCCGCCGTCTCGGCGGGGTTGAGGAAGGTGAACGGCTTGCGCCCGCTGACCGGAAGGGACTCGGCGAGCCCGCGCTGCCTGGCGGCGACGGCCTCGGCGGTGCGCGGGTCGGCGGGGATACCGAACAGGTAGAGCGCGTACGGCTCGGTCAGCGGCCCGTGCGGGGTGTCGGACGGCCGGGCGAACGCGCCGCCCAGGTGCCGGACCTGGACGCTGAGCAGCGGCGCGATCGGATCGGCGAGCAGGGTCTTGGCCGCCGCGTCGTCCAGCCCGGTCAGCAGCTCGGCACGCGAGAGGCCGGGGGAGGGGCCGGTGGGCTCGGCGGTGATGCCGCCCAGCTCGGAGACCGCCATGACCCGCCTGCTGTCGGAGATCGGCCGGGCCAGGCGGTCCAGCGGGGCCAGCAAATCCTGGGCCGCGTCCTCGCCGCCGAGGTACGTGGCGTCCACGGCGACCATGGGGTCCGCGCCGGGGAAGTGCAGCAGGTCCAGCCAGACCGTCAGCTCCTCCGGCGCGGCGGCGGTGATCTGCCGGAAGGCGTCCATGACCGCGGGCGCGTGCTCCGCCTGCCACAGGACCCGGCCGCCGAACAGGCGCGGCGCGGGATGCAGGGCCAGCTCCAGCGCGGTGACCACGGCGAAGTCGCCGCTTCCGCCGCGCAGCGCCCAGAACAGGTCGGGGTCGGAGCCCGCGGTGACGTGCCGCTCCCGCCCTTCCGCGTCCACCACGTCGAACGCGGTGACCGCGTCCGCCACCCAGCCGTGGGCGCGGCCGAACCAGCTCAGCCCGCCACCGAGCGCCACCCCCGCCACGCTGACCACCGGCGAGCTGCCGGGCAGCCCGGTCAATCCGTACGCGGCGGCGGCCGCCTGCAGGCGCCCGGACGGCACGCCCGCGCCGACCCTGGCCCGGCGGGCCGCCGCATCGATCTCCACGGTGTCCAACCGGCCGGTACGCAGCAGGATCGTGCCTGCGGCGCGGCCGGAGGCGCCGTGCCCGTTCGGCTGGACGGCGACGCCCAGGCCGGCCGAGCGGGCGTGGCGGACGAGCGCGGCCACGTCGCCGGCGTCGGCGGCCTCGACCACGGCCGCGACGGGCTGCTCGACGGCCAGGTTCCAGGGGCGGCGGGCGGTGTCGAAGCCGGCGTCGCCCGGCAGCAGGACCTGGCCGCGAACGGCGGAGCGCAAGGTGTTCATCACGTTCATGGACCCAACGCTATGGCTGGAAAAAGCCGGATATAGGGTGCATTTCCGTGGCGGATTCGTGGGTCAATCTGGCGGAGCGGCTCGGCAGCGACCTGCACCTGGAGCTGGCGGGTCCCGGCGGCAGGCGCGCCGTGCTCACCCGCGCGCTGCGCGAGGCCGTACGGGAGGGGCGGCTGGCCCCCGGCACCCGGCTGCCGCCCTACCGCTCCCTCGCCGCGGACCTCGGCCTGGCCCGCAACACCGTCGCCGACGCCTACGCGGACCTGGTCGCCGAGGGCTGGCTGGTCGCCAGGCAGGGCTCCGGCACCCGGGTGGCGTCCCGGGCCGAGCCGGTCCGGCAGCCGCGCGTACCCAGGAGGAACCCTGCGCGCCCGGCCCCGCCGGCCCACGACCTCAGGCAGGGGCAGCCCGACGCCTCCTCCTTCCCCCGCGCGGCCTGGCTGGCCGCCGCCCGCCGCGCGCTGAACGCCGCGCCCGGCGAGGCCTTCGGCCCCGGCGACCCGCAGGGCCGCCCCGAGCTGCGCCGGGCGCTGGCCGAGTACCTTTCGCGGGCCCGCGGCGTGCGCACCACGCCGGACCGGATCGTGATCTGCTCCGGCTTCGCGCACGCGCTGCGGCTGCTCTTCGGCGGGCGGGTGCTGCGCGGCCCCCTGGCCGTGGAGTCGTACGGGCTCGCCTTCCACCGCTCCGTCCTGGCGGCGGCCTCCGTCCGCACGGTCCCCCTCACGCTGGACGAGCACGGCGCCCGCACGAGCGAGCTGACCGGCCTCCACGGGGTCCGGGCGGCGCTGCTCACCCCGGCACACCAGTTTCCGACCGGCGGGCCCCTGCACCCGGAGCGGCGCGTCGCCGCGGTGGACTGGGCACGCTCCCGCGGCGGCCTGATCCTGGAGGACGACTACGACGGCGAGTTCCGCTACGACCGCGAGCCGGTCGGCGCGGTCCAGGGCCTCGATCCCGAGCGGGTCGTCTACCTCGGCTCGACCAGCAAGAGCATCTCACCGGGGCTGCGGCTCGGCTGGATGGTGCTGCCCGAGGGCCTGCTGGGGCCCGTGCTGGCGGCCAAGGGGGAGCGGGAGGCCTGGGCGAGCGTGACGGATCAGCTCACGCTCGCCGAGTTCATCGGCTCGGGCCACTACGACAGGCATGTCCGCCGCATGCGCCAGCGCTACCGCGCCCGCCGCGACCGCCTGGTCGCCACCCTGGCCGCCCGGGCGCCGCACATCGAGACGACCGGCATCGCCGCCGGGCTGCACGCCGTGCTGCACCTGCCGCCGGGGACCGAGCGGCCGGCCGTCGAGGCCGCGGCCCGGCAGTCGATCGCCCTGGACGGCCTCGCCGGCTACCGCCACCCGGCCGCCGTCATGCCCGCCCACGACGGGCTGGTCGTCGGCTACGCCACCCCGCCCGACCACGGGTACGGGCCCGCGCTCGACGCCCTGTGCCGCATCCTGCCTCCCGCCTGAGCGCGGAGGTCACCACAGGACCCAGGGGCTCTCGGCGCCGCCGCCCCAGGTCGAACCGCCCGTCACCCGCCACCGCTGGCGGACGTCCGTCTTGGCGCCGGTCCGCGGGGCCGTCATCGTGAACGGCCCGCACACCGCGACGCCGCCCGCGCCCGGCGGGGCGACGCCGGTGCAGATGAACGGCTGGGAGCGGTTCGTGTCGGCGTCGGTGTCGTAGAGCTGCACGTGGACGTCGGACCGTACGGAGGCGGATCCTCTGATCTGGCCCTTGAGGTGGATGGTGTCGCCGACCACGGCCATGCAGGGCGACATCTCGACGCCGCTGCCCGTGGCGAGCCAGCTGCGGCAGCGCCACACCGGCGCCGCCGGCTCCTCGGAGGGCGGCTCCCCGCCGTCGTCCGGCACTTCCACCGTGGGGGACGACTTCGCCGGCTTGGGCGTGCGGACCCGGCGCGTGGGCGGGGCGGTCGAGGCCGGAGGGGTGGACGGGGCCGGGACGACGGTCTTCGGCTTGTCCTGCGGCTTGTCGAGCAGCTCGAGGTCCTTCGGCGACGGGGTGTCGATGGGCGGGGTGGGGGTCACGACCGGCGGGTCCGCCGCCTGACCGGCAGGTGGCGTCGAGGCGGCGGCAACGGGTGCCGGGTCCGCGTCCGGTGCCCGCCACGGGGCGATGACCGCCACCGCGGCGCCGGACAGGGCCAGCGCCGCGGTGACGGCCGCGGCGATGACCAGGCGCTGCCGCGACCGGCCGCGCCTGGCCGAGGTCTGCGTGTCGTCGCCATCGGACGGAACCGCGCCCGCCCCCTGCGCCCGGCCGGGCGGCGGCGCGGCGGGGTGCGGCGGGGTGGGGTGCGACAGCGGGGTGGGGTGCGACAGCGGGGCGGGGTGCGACAACTGGGCGGGGTGTGACGGCGGGGCGGGCGAGGGCGGGGTGGGTGAGGGTGAGGCGGGCGGCGGCGGGGCCGGGGCCGGGTGGCTTACGGCGGGTAGGGGCTCAGAGGTGGCGGAGACGGCTTCGGCCCGGGGGACCGGCGGCAGGGCCGGCAGGCCGGCCAGCGACGGCGCCGCCTCCTTCAGCGCCGCCGCCACCGCGTGGGCGCCGGGACGTACGGCCGGGTCCTTGGCGGCGCAGGCCGCGAGGAGCGCCCACAAGGAGTCCGGCATGCCGGGGAGCCGGCGGGGCGAGGCGGTGGCGTGCTGGCGGAGCAGCGCCATCGGGTGGTCGCCGACGAACGGGGGCCGCCCGGCGAGCAGCTCGTAGATGATCAGGCCGAGGGCGTACACGTCCACGGGCGCGCCCGCGGCGGCGCCGTCGGCCACCTCGGGGGCCAGGTAGGCGGGGGTGCCGATGACAGCGCTGGTCTGGGTGAGGCCCGGGCCGTGGACGATGCGCGCCACCCCGAAGTCCGTCAGCCGTGCCTGGCCCGTGACCCCGTCGAGCAGGACGTTGCCCGGCTTGACGTCCCGGTGCACGACGCCGACCGCGTGGGCGACCGCCAGCGCCTCGGCGACCTGGGCCGCCAGCCGGGCCGCTTCCCCGGGAGGCAGCGTGCCGCGCTGCCGGAGCAGGCCGCGCAGGTCCCCGCCCTCGACGAGGTCCATGACGAGGGCGAGGCGATCTCCCTCGATGACGAAGTCGCGGACCGTGACGATGTGGGGGTGGCGCAGGCTGCGCATCACGTTGCGCTCCTGCACGAACCGCAGGACCAGGTCGGGATCCCCGGCCAGGCCGTCGCGCAGCAGCTTGACCGCCACGATCTCCCCGGTGTCGCGTTGCCGCGCCCGCCAGACCGTCCCCATCGCGCCGCCGCCGATCTCCTCCAGCAGCACGTACCGGCTGCCCAGAGCCGCCTCGGACTCGCCCTGAGCCATCAGTGATGATCCCCCTCCGCTAGGTGGAGATCAACAATAGTCAGGACGGCCGGGCAGCAGGAAGGTCACGGGTGGCGAGCCGGCCGTCCCGTTCAGGCGCGGGTCTGGTCCGTGGGGCGGATGAGGAGCTCGTTGACCGCGACGTGCTCCGGCTGGGTGGCCGCGTACAGGACGGCGGCGGCGATGTCCTCGGGCCGCAGGGTGCGCATGGACTCGGCCAGCTCCCGTGCGGCGGCCCGCATCGTGGGATCGGTGATGTGAGTCGTCAATTCGGTGGCGACGAAGCCGGGCTCGACGACCACGACGCGCACGCCCTGCGCGGTCACCTCCTGCCGCAGGGACTCGGAGAAGGCGTTGATGCCGAACTTCGTCGCGGCGTAGACGCCGCTGTAGGCGGAGGCGGTCCGGCCCGAGGTCGAGGAGACCTGCACGACGATGCCCCTGCGCTCCAGCAGGTGCGGCAGGGCCGCGTGGACCGCGTACATCGAGCCGAGCAGGTTGGTCTCCACCATGCGCGTCCACTGCGTGGTGTCCGCGCCCGCGATCGGGCCGTTGAGCATCACCCCGGCGTTGTTCACCAGGATGTCCAGGGCGCCGAAGCGCTCGACGGTCTGCGCGACGGCGGCCCGTACCGACTCCTGGTCGGTCACGTCCAGCTCCAGGGGGAGCAGCTCGCCGGGCGCCTGGTCCGCCAGGAGCTTCAGCCGGTCGGCGCGCCGGCCGCCGGCCGCGACGCGGGCTCCGGCCGCCGACAGCGCCAGCGCGGTGGCCTCGCCGATGCCCGAGGACGCTCCGGTGACGAGGGCGACCTTGCCGTTCAACGTGGTGTTCATGAGGGTGCTTCTTCCCATCTGGTAAGCGGACCGGTTGGTCACCTTTTCACGGTAACGCATGAAACGGACCGGTCGGTCACCTTGGGGTAAGCTGGTAGCGGAAGGGAGGCTCATGGCTGGGACCACGCCCGCCGCCTCGTCACGCAGCGACGCGGTGCGCAACCGCCGGCTGCTGCTGGACGCCGCGGCGCAGATGTTCGCCGAGCGCGGCGTCGAGGTGTCCATCGGTGAGATCGCGCAGCGGGCCGGGGTGGGGAAGGGCACGGTCTTCCGGCACTTCTCCTCCAAGGACGAGCTGCTGGCGGCGATCATGCTCGGCCTGCTCGGCGAGCTCACCGACACCGGCGGCGAACTGCTCACGGCCGACGACGCCGGATCGGCGCTGCGCCGGTTCATGACCGCCTGCGTGGAGACCTTCGTCAGGGACCGGGCGTTCTGCGAGACCGTCGGGCGCCCGTCCCTGCAGCACGCGGGGGTGCGGGAGGCCATCCGGCGCCTCTGCGAGGTCGCCGAAGCGCTCACCGACCGCGCCCGCCGGGAGGGCGCCGTCCGTCCCGGCATCACCGGCATCGACGTCGTCCTGCTGGTGAGCGGCATCCAGCACACGGCCGAGCCGCTGCTCGCCGCCGAGCCCGAGGCGTGGCGGCGCTACCTGGAGCTGGCCATCGACGGCATCACCACCGACACGGGCCGGGCACTCCCGCACCCGCCTCCGAGCCACCTGCCGCTGGCCGGGGACACCGGAGGTGCCGCCTGACTCAGCGCCTGCCCTGCCAGGAGTAGAAGGAGCCGTGCAGGTGCTCGAACCGGTGGTCGACGGGGTCCGCCGACCACTCCGCGCCCTCCAGGATCCGGCCCGGATCGCCCTGCGGGCTCCAGGCGTAGCCGTACGGGCTGTGCAGGGACTCGCCCTGCTGGAAGACGACCACCCCGTGCTCGCGGCGAACCTGCTCGAACTCCAACCCGCCGATGGTCCGGGGACCGAGCCGCTCGCCCTCCTGCACCGTGCGGGCGTACGTCTCCAGCTCCGCGGCCGAGCGGATGAGCCGCTGGTCGCCGGTGTCGCGGAAGGCCACGATCGCCACGACCACGCCGGCCGCGAGGGCGAGCACGCCGAGGAACGCCGTCACTCTCGCACCGGTACCGCTGATCGCCATCGAGGGCCTCCGGCTCGTCGTCATCACGGACGATCATACGCGAGCATGACGGTGTCAAACCGGTCACAACAGCGGTCTCATTGCGCGGGCCGCGTGCTCGTTGGCCAGTTCCTCCGCCACCTGGTCGCCGCCCGCGTTCCGCCACTGGGCGACGATGTCCTTCCACGCCGACAGCGGCTTGCGGCCGAAGACGACGGCGGCACTGCCGTCCCCCATGATCGGGTTGAGCTGCGCGCCCTTGCTCACCGAGGTGGCCGAGCGCAGGCCGTTGCCCGGGTTGGGGATGCTCCTGGGCAGGGTCGATCAGGCCCTTAAGTTGCGTCCATGTGGGAAGCGTTTCCATCCCTGCCCGCCGTGAGGGCCGGCCCAAGCGGGCGGATGACTCCGTTACCGGCGGAACGCCCTGATCGCCAGCACGGACGGGATGGGCTGCTCGCGCGGCTCGGACACGTGATCGATGCTCAGCCCGGCGCCGACGAACGCGTTGATCAGGCCGGGCAGCGGCACGTGGCTCATGCCGAGCCGCTCCCGGATCCCGCCCACGCGCCACCACGGCGCGTGCTCGTGCCTGCCCGCCGTCCGGTACGAAGGATGGACGATCAGCGCGCCGTCCTGCCGGTTCTCCACGTGCGGGCCGTTGAAGCACGGGTGCACGCCGTAGAACAGCAGCAGGCCGCCTGGGACCAGGACCCGGGCCGCCTCCCTCAGCGCCCCGGCGAAGTCGTCGACGTCGGTCGAGATCCACAGCGCGGTGACGGTGCCGAAGGTGCCCGCGGCGAACGGCAGCGCCGTCGCGTCGCCCTGCAGCAGCGGCGCGCGATCCCGGCGCCGGGCGAGCCGCAGCTGGTCGGCCGAGCGGTCGAGGCCGATGACGGTGCGGCCGGTGGACCGGATCGCGTCAAGATACTGGCCGGTGCCGCAGCCGAGGTCCAGGCAGCGGCCCGCGCCGGGGCCGAGCAGTTCGACGACGCGGGCGAGGTTGGCGGCGGCGCCGTCCGCGTTCATGTCGTCGTACCACTCGGCCTGCCCGTCATAGCGTGCGGTGGTCATGATCCATTCATACCGGTGAACAGCGTCGATGGCTGTGGCGTCGCTCACACCGTGTCACAGCCCGGGGGAGTGTTCCGTCTTCAGAGGGCATGACGAACACGGAACGCACCTCGGTGCTGATCACCGGCGGCAACAAGGGCCTCGGCCTCGAAGCGGCCCGGCGGCTCGGCGAGCTGGGCTGGACGATCTTCCTCGGCTCGCGGGACGAGGACCGCGGGCGGGCGGCCGCGGGCAAGCTGGCCGCCGGCGGCGCGAACGTGGTCCTGGTCCCGCTCGACGTGACCTCGGACGAGTCGGTCGCCGCCGCGGAACGGCTCGTCCGCGAGCACACCGACCGGCTGGACGTGCTGATCAACAACGCCGGCGCGCCGGGAAGGGGCATCCCGCCCGCGCAGGCGACGGCCGCGGAGATCCACGCGGTCTACGACACCAACGTGTACGGGCCGGTCAGGGTCACGCACGCCTTCCTGCCGCTGCTGCGGGCCTCGGAGCATCCGAGGGTCGTGATGGTGTCCAGCGCCGGCGGCGCCTTCTCCGTCGTGACCGATCCCGGGCAGCCCGTCTCGAAGCTGCACGAACTCGCCTACAGCTCCTCGAAGGCGGCGCTGAACATGATCACCGTCCGGTACGCCCAGGCGCTCCCGGACATCAAGTTCAACCTCGCCACCCCCGGCGAGGTCGCCAACCGCAAGTTCGCCGCCACCGACATGAACCACCACACCGGCGAGCTGACGGTCACCGAGGGCACCGACTCGATCGTCAGGCTCGCGACCCTCGGCCCCGACGGGCCGACCGGGATCTTCGTCGACCGCCTCGGCCCCGTCGCCTGGTGACCGGCGAGGGCCCGAGCCGGCTCCGATACGCTGGCGCCCTCCGATGAGCAGGCGAGCCGAGGAGTGGGAACTGGTGTCCGGGGCGGCGGACGAGACGGGCGCGAACGCGTACCGGCCGCTGCTGTTCTCCATCGCGTACGGCATGACGGGCTCCGTGGGCGACGCCGAGGACCTCGTGCAGGACGCGTTCCTCGGCCTGGCCAGGGCGCGCCGGGCCGGCACCGTGATCGCCGACCGGAAGGCGTACCTGACGACGGCGGTGACGCGGCTGGGCATCGACCACCTGAGGTCGGCGCGGGTGCGGCGGGAGACGTACGTGGGGGACTGGCTGCCCGAGCCGGTCGTCTCGGCCGGCTCGGGCGGGCCTGGGCCGGCCGAGCACGCCGAGCTGGCCGACTCGCTGTCGATGGCGTTCCTCGTGCTGCTGGAGTCCCTGTCGCCGGTCGAGCGGGCGGTGTTCGTGCTGCGCGAGGTGTTCGGGTACGGCTACCCGGACGTGGCGCGCATCACCGGCAAGACGGAGGTGAACTGCCGGCAGATCTTCGCCCGCGCCAGGCAGCGCGTCACCGCCGGCGGGCGGGCGGACACCGGCCCGCCGCCCCCGGCGCGGCGGGCCCGCGGTGAGGAGCTGGCCCGCAGGTTCTTCGACGCGGCCGCGGGCGGGGACCTGGACGCGCTGCTCGGCATGCTCGCGCCCGACGTCGTCCTGCACGGGGACGGCGGGGGCAAGGCGCAGGCGATCGCGAGGCCGGCGACCGGCGCGGATCGCGTCGCGAAGCTGCTCGTCGCCGGGCTCCGCCGCGTCGGCCGGCTCGGCGTCTCCTACCGGCCGGCCATGGTCAACGGCCGGCCGGGCGCCGTCATGTACGACGCGGAGGGCCGCGTGGCCGGTGTGGTCGGGCTCGACCTCGACGGCGGCGTCATCAGGGCGATCCACTCGGTGGTCAACCCCGACAAGCTCCGCCATCTCGGCCCGGTGTCCGAGGTGGCCCTCCTGCCGCAGCGCTGACCCGGCGCGAGCCCACGGTTCGGATCGGGCGCCTGCCGGAGAGCCGGCCCGGCGCGGGGGCGCGGCTCCGACCCGCGCGCCTGACGGTGAGCCGGTCAGTGCCGGGGCGGTGGCTCAGGTCGGGACGTCCATGCGCTGCGTGCCGACGACCGACAGCAGGCGCAGCGCCTGCTCGGACGGCGAGCCGGGTGCGGCGGTGTAGATGACGACCTGCTGGTCCCGGTCGGTGATGTCGAGCACGTCGCAGTTGACGGTGACGGGGCCGACCAGCGGATGCTGGAAGGTCTTGGTCATGACGGGCTCCGTGGCCACGTCGTGCGAGTCCCACAGCCGGGCGAACTCCGCGCTGCCCTCGTGCAGCTCGCGCACCAGCGCGGCCACCTCGGGATCGCCGGGGTAGCGGGCGGCGGTGGCGCGCAGGCGGCCGGTCGACATGCGGGCGAACTCCTCGACGTCCGACACCCCGTACAACCGCCGTCCCTGCGGGTGCGGCCCGAGGAAGGCCCGGCGCACCAGGTTCCGCTCGCGCCGCGGCAGGGCGGAGAAGTCCTCCATCAGCGCCGCCGCCAGGTCGTTCCAGGCGATCACCTCGATCGTCGCGGACGTCACGATCGCGGCGGCCTGCGGCAGCCGCCGCAGCAGGTCGAGGATGCTCTGGCGGACCTCGCGCGAGGGCCCGGGCGCCGGGGCCGGCGGCGCGCCGGCCAGGTGGTGGAGGTGGTCGCGCTCGGCGTCCGACAGGCGGAGGGCCCGGGCCAGCCCGGCCAGCACCTCGTGCGACGGGCGCGGCCCGCGGGCCTGCTCCAGCCGCGTGTAGTACTCGGTCGAGATGTAGGCCAGCTGCGCCGCCTCCTCGCGGCGCAACCCCGGCGTACGGCGGCGCGGCCCGGCAGGCAGCCCCACGTCGGCGGGGGTGATCCGCTCGCGCCTGCTGCGCAGGAAGGCCGCCAGTTCTCGTCTGTCCATACCCCCAGCCTGCCCCGAGTCCGGGCATGCCAGGCATGTACTGCTGATACCTGGATGAGCCGCGGGCGCTGCCGCAGGCTCGTATCCATGCACACCATCGATGACATCTCCACGGGCCTGCTGGCCGGCAAGGTCGCCTTCATCACCGGCGCGGGGCGCGGCATCGGCGCCGCCGCGGCGCGGCTGTTCGCCGCGGAAGGCGCCAGGGTGCTGCTCGCGGCCCGTACGGAGGAGCAGCTCAAGACGGTGACCGAGGAGGTGCGGGCGGCGGGCGGCACCGCTGACTACACGGTGTGCGACCTGGCCGACGCCGGGTCCGTGCGCGCCGCCGTCGATCGGGTCGTGGACCTGTACGGCCGCCTCGACGTCGCCTTCAACAACGGCGCGACCATCACGCCGCCCGGCCCGGTCGACGAGGTGGCCGAGGCCGACTTCGACCACCTCTACACCGTCAACCTGAAGGGCCCGTGGCTGGCCATGACCGCCGAGGTCGCCGCCATCCGGGCCACCGCCGGCACGGGCGCCATCGTCAACAACTCCAGCGTCGGCAGCCTGATGGGCAACCCCGAGCTGCCCGCCTACGGGGCGATGAAGCGGGCCGTCAACAGCCTCACGGAGTCGGCCGCCGTCACGTACGGGCCGGAGGGGATCCGCGTCAACGCGATCGCCCCTGGCGGCACGATGACCGAGATGATCCGTACGTGGGAGCGGCACTCGCCCGGCCTCGTCGAGCGGCTCAGGCCGCGCATCCCGCTGGGCCGCACCGCCGACCCTGAGGAGATCGCGCAGGCCGCCGCGTGGCTGCTCAGCGACCGCGCCTCGTACGTGACCGGCACCGTGCTCAGGGTGGACGGCGGCGCCCGCGCCTGACCCGCCACCCCGCACTGCAAAAATGCGGATATGTCCGATGCCGAGCAGTACCCCCTGGAGCCGGGCCCCGCCGAGACGCGCGAGATGGGGGAGGCCGTGCTGGCCCTGGTCCAGCGTTTCCTGGACGAGTTGCCCGACCTGCCCGCCTTCGACCTCGACGGCGCCGCCTCCCTGGCCGCGGCGCTGCGCGAGCCGGCGCCCGAGCACGGCAGCCCGCTGCCCGGCCTGCTGTCCACGGTGCACGCCGCCGCCCGCAGCGGCGCCATCAGCGCGGGGCCCGGCTATCTCGCGTACGTGCCGGGCGGCGGCCTGTACGCGGCCGCGCTCGCCGACTTCCTGGCCGCCGCGCTGAACAAGTACGTCACCGTGTGGCAGCTCGCCCCCGCCTGCGCCCAGATCGAGGCCACGGCCATCGGCTGGCTGCGCGACCTGTTCGGCTACCCGGAGCAGGCACGCGGCATCCTCACCTCCGGCGGCTCGATGGCCAACTTCTCCGCCGTCGTCACCGCCCGCACCACCCTGCTCGGCGAGAGCTTCCTCGACGGCACCGCGTACGTCACCGACCAGACCCACGCCTCCTGCGCCAAGGCCGCCCTGCTGGCCGGCATCCCGCGCGGCCGCGTGCGCGTCGTCCCGGCACGGGACAGCCTGGCGATGGACCCGCACGCGCTCGCCGCGATGATCGAGGACGACCGGCGGGCCGGGCTGCGGCCCTTCCTCGTGATCGGCAGCGCGGGGACGACGAACACCGGCGCCGTCGATCCGCTGCCCGAGCTCGCCGCCGTCGCCCGCGACGCGGGGGCGTGGTTCCACGTCGACGCCGCCTACGGCGGCCCGTTCCAGCTCACCGAACGCGGCCGGGCCCGGCTGCGCGGCATCGAGCTGGCCGACTCGATCACCATCGACCCGCACAAGGCCATGTTCCTGCCGTACGGCACCGGCGCCCTGCTGGTGCGCGACGGCGCGCGGCTGCGCCAGGCCCACCACGTGGGCGCCGCCTACCTCCAGGACCTGGGCGAGGAGGAGGACATCCCGAACTTCACCGAGTACTCGCCCGAGCTGACCCGCGACTTCCGCGGACTGCGGCTGTGGCTGCCGATCAAGCTGCACGGCCTCGCCGCCTTCCGCCAGGCCCTGGACGAGAAGCTGGACCTGGCCGAGCTGGCGTACGAGAGGCTGCGGGAGCACGGCTTCGAGGTGCCGTGGCGGCCCGGCCTGACCGCCGTGGCCTTCCGCTGGGTGCCGGAGCGCGGCGACGCCGATGCGTTCAACGCCGAGCTGCTGCGCCGCGTGACGGCCCGCGGCCGCGCCCTGCTGTCCAGCACGCGCATCGGCGGCCGGTACATGATCCGGGTGTGCGTCGTCAGCCACCGCACCCACCGGGACCGCGTCGAGGAGGTCCTCGACCACCTCCACGAGACCTGCGCCGAGCTGCGGGCGGAGCTCGGCTAGATGGCAGGCCGCCCCCTCGCGGGAGGGGACGGCCTGACCAGCGCGGGGGTCAGGAGACGGGTTCGATCCACACGTTGCGGAAGCGCGGGTTCTCGCCGGCGTCGCCGTGATCCTGCAAGCGGATCCCGCCCGCCGCCGCGCTCTCCGGGATGTGGTCGCCCGTGCCGCCGTCGATGGGCACGTCGTCGTGCACCACCGCCCCGTTCCAGACGACCGTCACCCTCGCGTCGTCCACCTTCACACCCGCGCTGGTGTAGCGGGCCGCGCGGAAGGTGATGTCGTAGGTCTGCCACGTGCCGGGGGCGGTGGCCATGTTGCGGTCCGGCGCGCGCTTGGAGTAGATGGAGCCCGCCTCGTTGGCGGCCGGCGTGGTGTCACCGTACGACTCCAGGACCTGCACCTCGTAGCGTTCCTGCAGGAAGACGCCGCTGTTGCCGCGCTGCTGGCCGGTCACGTCCGGCGGGTAGTCCGGCTCGTACCACTCGACGTGCAGCTTGAAGTCGCCGAACGTCCGCCGGGTGCGGATGTCGCCGCCGTACGACTCCATGGAGCCGTCCGCGACCGGCCAGGTCGCCGCCCCGCCCGCCCGCTTTTCCCACGCCGCCAGGCTCGACCCGTCGAACAGCGTGATCCGCTCCGCCTTCGACACCGTGACGTGGTCGAGGCTGAGCTGTCCCGCGTCGCCGGAGTCGTACCTGTAGGCGATCCTGTTCGAGCCCCGCCTGAGGTCGAGCGCCTCGGTCTGGACGGCCCAGTCGTCCCAGCCGCCGGTGGCGGCCAGCCGGACCTGCCTGACCCTGGTCCCGTTGACGTACACGCTCACCGACGTGCCGGCCGGCGCCGCGTAGCGGAGCCCGACGTTGTGCCGGCCCGGCGAGTCCGCCCGCACGGAGAACGACGTGCTCGCGCCCACCGCCGTGTAGCCGCCGACGAAGCCGCCGCCGGTGTAACCCTGGTGGTCCGTGCGCACCGCCGCGCCGCCGCGCAGCTCGGCGCGCTCCGCCTCCAGCACCGGGCGCGCGGCCACGGTGATGGAGTCCAGGTTGACGTTGCCCGCGTCGCCGGTGTCGTAGGTGTAGGCGATGGTGTTGGCGCCCGCCTTCAGCGCCAGCGGCTCGACCCGGGTGGCCCAGTGGTCCCACGTCTCCGTCGTGGGCAGCGGCACCTGCCTGACCTTGGTCCCGTTGACGTACACGCTCAGCGACTTGGTGCCCGGCGCCGGGTGCGGGCCGTTGGAGTAGCGCAGGCCCACGTGGTAGGTGCCCGCCTCGGCGACCCGCACGGCGAACCGCGTGGACGCGCCCGCCGTCCAGTAGCCGTCCACGAAGCCGCTGCCCGAGTAGCTCAGGTGGTCGGTGTTCAGCTTCGCGCCGCCGCTGGGCGCGGCACTCTCCGCCTCGTACGTGGTGTCCGCCGGCCGGCCTCCGGGCAGCGAGTTGAGCGTGTACCACGCCTCGGTGCTCCACAGCGGCCGCCCGGAGGCCGAGGTGAACGGGCGCGGTGACCTCAGGTGCACCACCCGTCCCGGCTTCAGGCCGTCGAGCTTCAGCGTCACCTTCTTGCCGCCGGCGCTCAGCCTCGCGGAGGTGACGGCCAGCGGCTCCTCGTCCACCTTGGGGCCGCCGTAGGTGGAGGCCGCGACGTAGCGCCACTGGGTGGCCTGGTACCTGGCCGCCAGCGACGCGGCGGTCTCCGCCGACACCGGCTCGGTGTACTCCAGCTCGAAGCCGCCCTCCACCGCGCGCATCCGCAGGATGTCGAACGCCTCGCCCTTGCCCGGCGTCAGCTTCTGCAGGCCGTGGGTGAGCTTGCCCGGCTGACCCCAGTTGCCGCCCGCGCCCAGGCCGCCGGCGTAGATGGCGCCGTCGGGGCCCAGGCTGATGCGGTTGACCCCCGCCTCCAGCCCCTGCGTGAACCGGAAGACCGCGCCCTGGTACTCGCCGCCGACCTTCTCCAGGTAGGCGCGCTGGATCCCGCCGTACGTGACGTCGCCGAACAGCAGCTGCCCCGCGAACCTGCCCCGCTTCATGACCAGCGGGGTGCTGGGGGAGTTGGCGATCTCGTTGTGCGGCAGCCACAACACGGGCGGGCTGACCGGGGTGGCGTCGAACGGGCCGCCGGGATTGGTGTAGTGGTTGAAGAACCGGCCCTGCTTGATGTGCACGAGCTTCGAGGCGGGCAGCCAGCCGCCCTGGTTGTCCAGGACGAACAGCTCATCCTGCGGGCCCCAGCCGAGCCCGTTGGGCGTGCGCAGGCCGCCGGCCACGTACTCCACCTTGCCGGTGGCCTTGCTGACCTTGATGGTGGTGCCCCTGTCCCGCGCGGGCTGCGGGTTCGTGGTGGCGCCGCCGTAGTCGATGGCGACGGACAGGTTGAGGTAGAAGTGGCCGTCCCGGTAGAGCAGGCCGAACGCGAACTCGTGGAAGTTGCCGCCGAACGGCCAGGTCGCCACGGTCCTGAGGTCGTCGGCGACCTCGTCGCCGTCGGTGTCGTTCAGCTCCACCAGCCGGGACTTCTCCGAGACGTAGAGCTTGCCGTCCACGTACTTGATGCCCATGGGCTCCTGCAGCCCGCTCGCGATCCTCTTGGTGGTCACCCGCTCGGGGGAGGTCTCGCCCGTGACGTTGCCGAGCAGGTACACCTCGCCGAGCCTGTTCTCCGAGCCGCCCCACGTGGCGATCGCCAGCCGGCCGTCGGGCAGCCAGTCCATCGCGCTCACCTGCGGCTCGAAACCGGCCGGGCGCAGGTCGGTGAGCGTGAGATCCGGGTGCACGGACGTCAGCGGCAGCCCGTCGCCGGGGGAGTCGGCGCCGCTCTCGCACTCCTTGCGGCCCGGGGCGGTGACCCTGACGACGTCCGCGTCCGTGCTCAGCACCGAGGACGGCACCACGGCGAACGCGGAGGCGCCCGGAGGCTTCCACTCCAGCTTGAGCTGCTGGCCGTACAGGTGCTCGAAGTGGTCGACGCGCAGCGCGTGGTAGCCGGCGGTCAGCGTGATCGTGCCGTCGACGGAGATCGGCCCGTGCCGCCCGTCGTTGGTGATCACGACGGTGTCGTCGATGCGCAGCCGGGAGCCGTCGTCGCTGGTGAGGCGGAACTCGTAGGTGCCGGCGGCGGGGATGGAGATGTTGCCGACCGCCTCGGTGACGAACATGTCGGTCAGGCCGAAGTCCGCGTCGGAGGTCCAGTCGATCGTGGGCATCAGCTTGTCCACGTTCGGGGTCTGGCCCGGCTTGAGCGTGCAGAGCCTGGACAGCTCGACCTGCACGTCGTACGTGCGCAGGGTGACGCCGGGCTCCTGCGGAGGGACCTCGGCGTGCGCCGGGGCCGGGACGACCAGGCAGGCGATGATCAGTAAGAGGGATAACAGGGGGGACGTCCGCATGACCTATCCCATCTCGAAGGGGGGTGCGGCATCGCCATCGGCGGATGCCGGGGGCTCATACGCTGGGGCAGGAATGGGATAACGCTGCTCTGCGCCGTAATATAAGTCGAGATCTTCGCTTTGCCCATAGGCTTCCGCCGAAAATCGGAGAAAGCCATGACATGTCTGGGCAGAAGGGTGCCTTCCGCTGCGGTACGGCGCACCCTTCCGCGTCCGTCGCCGGTCAGGTCACGGGAGTTCCTGGCACCGGCGGACCTCCACGGGCTCGCCGGCTCCGGCGACGATCTGGCGGGCCAGCTCCAGCGCCCTGGCCTCGTCCGCGACGTCCACCAGCCACCAGCCGGCCAGCGACTGGGCGGGCTCGGCGATCGTGCCGGCCCGCACGTCCACCGCGCCGTCCCGGAGGCTGACGACCTTCGCGTTCGGCGCCAGCTCCAGCCCCTCGTCCGCCAGCAGCTCGCCGGACCTCCTCAGCCCTTCGGTGAACTCGATCATGAACCTGATCATCTGCTGGACCCATTCCTCGGACCTGCCGCTCAGGGCGGCCTCGTCGCCGAACTGCATCAGCATGTACCTCATGGGTTCCTCCCGGGTGAGTCGGTCGTCGCGGGCAGGACTCCCTGCCCGCCCTTCACCGACGCGTCGAACGCGCACCGCCGGGATCGACACGGTTCACTGTCACGGCTGCACGGTCACGTAGGCCATCCTGTCCATGGGCAACTCCGTGGCCGCGATCCCCTGCCACAGCTCGCCACGCAGCGGCGCCCCGAGCAGCGGCTGCACCGAGACGAGGAGGCCAGGCCGGCGATCCGACTCCAGGTGGCTCTCGGGCGGCACCCGGTTCCAGACCCGCCAGCCGGTGCGGCCCAGCCGCCGCTCGGCCTCGGCGAGCAGGTCCTCCTCGCCGCCGTCGAGGTGGATCACGAGGTAGCGGAACTCGACGTGGGTGTTCTCCCACTCGTGCAGCGTGTCGGCGTCCTCCCCGACGACCCGGCCGATGGCGCGCAACTCCGAGAGCGCCGCCGGATCCACGCGCCGCACGTCGGGTGCGAAGAGGAGGAACTTCGCGATCGCTCCCATCGCGATCAGGCAGCCGACCACGGCCAGCGGGAACAGGAACGGGGCCAGGGCGCTGCTCAGGCCCCCGCGTACGCGCGGCAGCGCCATACCGCCTGCACCTCCTCGATCAGGCGATCATGCTGCCGTACGGCGCGCTCGGTGATCAAGCGCGCGCCCAGGTCCCCGGCCTTGTAACGTGCCACCGTGACGAACACCTCTGACTCCCAGCGCGTGGCGGAAGCCGTCCTGCGCGACCACGGAGCGGACCTCGGCGGCGCCCGGCGCGGCAGGGGCTGGACCAACGCCACGTGGCTGACCGACGAGCTGGTCGTCCGCGTCGCCTCCAGCCCCGGGACGGCGGACCTGCTCCGCGAGCGGCGGCTGGCGGAGCTGCTCCCGGCGGAGGTCGGCTATCCCCCCGTCGTCGACGCCGGCGTCCGGCACGGCCACGAGTGGGTGCTGTCCCGCCGCGTGCCAGGGGAGAACCTGGAGGAGGTGTGGCCGTCCCTGGACCCCGCCGCCCGCTCCCGCGCCGTCGAGCAGATGTGGGAACGCGCCTGCCACGTCCACCGCGTCGACGTGGCCGCCGCCGCGCCGCACGCCCGCCTCCGCTCGCCCTTCTTCCCCGGAACCCCGGCGGAGGCGGCCGCGGCCCTGGACCGGCTCGTCTCCGCGGGAGGCCTCACCCCGGCCCAGGCCAAGGGGCTCGGCCACGCGCTCGACCGCTTCTGGGCCGCCCTGCCCGCCGCGCCCGTGGCGCTGAACCACGGCGACCTGTGCACCCCGAACACCCTGTGGCACGCCGGCCGGGTCGTGGCCCTGCTCGACTTCGAGTTCGCCGTGATCGCCCCCATCGCGATCGACCTCAACGAGATCGCCAAACTGGCCTTCGGCCCCGGCGGCAGCGCCCCGCTGCGGGACACCGTCCGGGACGTCACCGCCGCCGCGCTGGACGCCGCGGGCGGCCCTGACGTGCTCGTCGGCTACTCGATCATGCTGGAGATGTGGGTGCTGGCGCACGAGCTGGCCGCCGGCGACCCCGACGAGGCCGACCGCGCCAACGCCGCCGCCATGCTCGCGGCGTTCGCCGAGGGGAACGGCGGGTACTTCGCCCCGCTCCTGGACCGCTGAGTCCCTCTCGAGAGATCTCGCGGGTGTCACGCTGGGGGGGCTGGTCCTACGTCGTCATCGCCTCCTGCGGCCCTCCGGCGCTCCAGTCCCAGCCGGTGATCGTGGCCCGCATCAGGCGGGCCGCGGCCGGCAGCCGGCTGCCGGCCCCCCAGTACAGGGTGACCGTACGCCGGCAGTCGGGCTCCTCGACGGCGATCCAGGCGCCCGGGGTGCGGACGGCGACGCGGCGGGCGAACGCGGGGACGAGCCCGATGCCGAGCCCGGCGCTGATCAGCTCCGCGATCGCGCTGGGCTCGTCGCTCTCGCAGACGATCCTCGGGGTGAGGCCGCGCGCGGCGAAGAGGCGGTCGAGCAGCCTGCGGATCCAGTGCCCCCTGCGGGCGGTGATGAAGGGCTGGCCGGCGAGCTCGCCGATGCTCACGCTGTCACGGCCCGCGAGCGGGTGATCGAGTGGCATGCCCACCCCCACGGCCTCGTCGAACAGCCGCGCGGACGCCAGCCCTTCGGCGTGGATCGGCTGCGAGGCGACGCACAGATCGACGTCCTGGGCCCGCAGGTGGCGGGCCATCTCGTCGGCCGCCATCCAGTGCAGCCCGAACTCGACACCCGGGTGATCACGCTTGAAGGCCGCCAGCGGCCCGGTGAGGGTCAGGAACGTCTCCGAGGCCAGCCGCACGCTGCCCACCCCCTCGCTGACAGCGTCGGCCACGGCCCGCCGCCCGGCGTCGAGCTCACCGAGCGCGCGCTCGACGTACCCCAGGAAGAGGCTGCCCGTGGCGTTCAGCCGCAGCCGGTCGGCGCGGTCGAACAGCGGGGCGCCCAGCTCGCTCTCCAGCCTGCTGACGGTGCGGCTCAGCGACGGCTGGGCGACGCGCAGCTCGTCGGCCGCCCGGCTGAGATGCTCCAGCCGGGCCACCACCGCGAACTGCCTGAGCATGTTCAGGTCCATCATGACCCCCGATACATAACACCATAGCAATATTGATCTTAGACACGATAACTCCAACCTCATATCGTCGTTGCTGCTCGCATCGGGAACGATCTGAGGAGGGGACGTCATGGCGCGACCGACGCCATCGACGGAATGGACGGGGTGGGCGCTGCGGGCCGTCGTCAGCGCGCACGTCGTCACGATCGCCGGGCAGCCGGTGTTCGCCGGGGTGTACCTGACCGGCGACTACGACAGCCTGCGCTGGCACGCGGTCGGCGCCGACGTGGTCACGTCCATCGGCTACCTGCAGGTCCTCGCCGCGATCATGGTCTGGGTACGGCTGCGCCAGGCGGGGCCGTTCCTGGCCACGGCGGTGGTGGTGGCCGCCGAGACGGTGCAGTACTTCGCCGGGCTGGAGGGCGCGCTGTGGCTGCACGTCCCGCTGGGCGTGATGACCGTCGTGGGGCTGGCCGTGCAGTTCATCGACGTCTGGCGGCGGCCCTTCGTCCGGCGGGAGGCTCGCGATGCGCGCGCGTGACGAGGGCCGCGGCCCGAGCAGGCGGCGGGTGCTGGGCATCGGCGGGGCGCTCGGGCTGGTGGCGGCCACCGGCCTGTCCACCTCGGCCGCGCTGGCCCGCCGGCCGCCGGTCACCGGTGCCGAGCTGCGTAGCGCCGTGCCGCTGCCGCCGCCGTACCAGGTGCCGCTGCCGATCCCGCGCACGCTGGAGCCGGCCGGTTCCGGGCGGTACGAGATCGTCCAGCGGGAGGTGACCGCGGAGATCCTGCCCGGCGTCAGGACGCCGCTGTGGACGTACGGGGGCACCTTCCCCGGGCCGACGATCGAGTCGCGCCGGGGCCGCCCGGTCACCGTGACGCATCGCAACGAGCTGCCCGTGCCGACCGTCGTGCACCTGCACGGCGGGCGGACCCCGGCGGCCTCCGACGGCTACCCCACCGACCTCGTCCTGCCCCGAGGCTGGGCGGCACCGGCCACCCCGCACGGTTCCGGGCACGGTTCCGGGCACGGTTCAGGGCACGGTTCAGGGCACGGGATGCACGACCCGAGGGCGGTGGTGACGGAGGTGACGCGCGACTACACGTTCCCGCTCGACCAGCGGCCGACGCTGCTGTGGTACCACGACCATCGGATGGACTTCACCGCCCCCGCGATCTGGCGCGGCCTGGCCGGGCTGCACCTCGTCCGCGACGACGCCGAGGAGGCGCTCGGCCTGCCCGCGGGGCCGCGCGAGCTGCCCCTCATGATCGCCGACCGCGCCTTCGCCGCCGACGGCGCCCTCGCCTACCCCGCCCTCGACCCGGCCCTGCGGGAGCGGCCCGGCGTGCGGGAGCCGTACCTGGCGGGGGCGCTCGGCGACGTGATCCTGGTGAACGGCGCCCCGTGGCCCGTGCACGAGGTGGACGCGGCCCGCTACCGGCTGCGTGTGCTGAACGCCTCCAACGCCCGCCACTACGAGCTCGAAGCGGTCGGCGACGACGGCCGCCGGCTGGATCTCGTCCAGGTCGGCGCCGACCAGGGGCTGCTCGCGGCGCCGGTCACCCACCGGCTGCTGCCGATCGCCCCGGCCGAACGTTACGACCTGATCGTCGACTTCTCGGGCGTCCCGGTCGGCGGGCGGGTCAGGCTGCTCAACCGGCTCGGCTCCGGGCGTACCCGCGACGTGATGGCCTTCCGCGTGGCGCGCAAGGCCGCCGACGGCAGCCGCGTCCCGGCCACGCTGTCCACCGACCTGCCGGATTGGCGCCGGTCGGACGCCGTCAGGGTGCGCGACTTCGCCTTCCGCACCGGGCACCTGCACAGCGGGCGTGGCTGGCTCATCGGCGGGCTGCCGTTCGACCCCGCCCGCACCGACGTCACCGCCAGGCTCGGCGACGTCGAGGTGTGGCGGCTGATCGCCGACGTGCACCATCCCGTCCACCTGCACCTGGTCGGCTTCCGCGTGCTGTCGCGCAGCGGCCGCCCGCCCCTGCCCCACGACGCCGGCCTCAAGGACACCGTCTCCCTGCGCCCCGGCGAAGCGGTGGAGATCATCACCCGCTTCGACGGCTACCGCGGCCGCTACCTGTTCCACTGCCACAACGCCGAGCACGAGGACATGGGCATGATGGCCAACCTCGAGATCACCTGACGCCGGGTTCGCCGGGCGCGGTCAAGGAGGCGGCATGGTGATCGAGGAACAGCCGGGCGACCAGGTCGCCGCGCGAACCGGTGCCCGACTTGGCGAAGATCGACTTCAGGTGGTCCTGCACGGTGTACGACGACACGTGCAGCCGGCCGGCGATCTGCTTGGTGGACAGGCCCTGGGCCACCAGCTCGGTGACCCGGCGCTCGCTGTCGGTGAAGCCGTAGGCCTCGACCATCAGGGGCGCCATCTCGGCGGGGCGAGCGGCTTCCAGCATCACCGCGACCTGCGGTTCCGGCCCGTCCATCAGCAGCGAGCCCCGGACGATCAGCCACTGACCGGCCAGGGTGCGCGCCCGGGCCCTGGCCGGGCTGAGATCGTTCGGCGCGGGTGCCGTACTCGTCGCCGGGCCGCCGAGGGAACGGGCCTGGCGGGCGACGGCGGAGATCACCAGCGGCAGCCGGGCGCCCGCTCTGTCGGCGAGGCCCAGCTCGTCCAGCCAGCGCTCCGCCGCCTTGTTCGACATGCGCACGCCGTCATCGGCGTCGAGGATTAGCAGCCCGGCGTCGTCGTCACCGGCCTGCGCGCCACCGAGCAACAGCCCGCGCCGGAGCCCGTCGGTGATCAACGGGGCGACCGACGACACGAACTCCACCTCGGCCGGGGAGAAGTACGGGCGCTTCGCCTCCCGGAACACGGTCAGCTGCCCCCACGTCCCCGTGCCGCCGGCCAGCACCACCCGCAACTCGTCGGAGAAGCCCCCGGGACGGCGGATCTCCCGCTGGCGCGGGCTACGGTCGAGGTCGCCGGCGGTCGCCTCGCTCAGGCTGCCGGCCGGGCGACCGGCCTGGGCGAGCTGCACCCACGTGTTGAAGTCCGGCTCGCGCACCTCGATCTCCACGAGCCGGAGCAGCTCCGCCGCGGGCAGGCCGTTCTCCACGAACTCGGCGGTCGGGAGCATGGTCGCCGGGTCGGTCGTCATCAGGCAGGTGCCTTCGGCGGGCACGGCCCGGCCCAGGACATCGCCGACGGCCCGCGAGAACTCGGGCACGGACATCCCGCGGTGAGCCAGCCTGACGATCTCCTCGCGGACGCGCGCCTGCGCCGCCGTCGCGTTGACCACGATCGGAAGCTTATGACGATCGGCGGCCTCATCCCAGAAATCTGGGATTCAATCCGGCTGGACGATCTCGCATGCTGGGGCCCACGAACGTACTGAAAGGACCGGAAACGTGAGCAAGACCGTGCTGTACATGTCGATGTCGGTGGACGGGTTCATCGCCGGCCCGAACGCGGGGCCGGGCAACGGGCTCGGTGACGGAGGGCATCGGCTGCATGAGTGGTTCCTGCCGGACGCCGACGCCGCCCACAGGAGAGACCTCGGCCACCTGGCGGGCGCGAGCCGTGAGGTCATGGACGAGGCCATGGCCACCGGGGCGGTCGTCGCCGGCCGGCGGACGTTCGAGCTCGCCGGCGGCTGGGGCGGCGACCACCACGACGGCGTGCCGATCTTCGTCCTGAGCCGCCACCGGCCCGATCCCGCGCTGCAATGGCCCGGGGTCACCTACGTGAGCGACGTGACGACCGCGATGAACCTGGCCAGGGACGCGGCCGGCGGCAAGGACGTCCTGGTCCACGGAGCCCGCACCGCCCAGCTCGCACTCGCCGCAGGCGTCCTCGACGAGCTGCAGATCCACCTGGTCCCGGTCCTGATCGGACAGGGCGAACCGCTCTTCGAGAACCTGCCGCCCGACCACATCGAGCTCGAACTGCTCCGCGCCGCGGACGGCCCGGGCGTGGCGCACCTGCGCTACCGCGTGCGGACGGAGGGCTGAGACGATGGCGATCATCCGGCTGTACATGACCATGTCCCTGGACGGCTACGTCACCGGGCCGCAGGACAGCCTGGACGCCCCGATGGGCATCGGCGGCTTCCGGCTGTTCAACTGGCTCGACCGGCGCAACGCCCCGGGACCCAGCGGGCAGGTGTACACCGAGGTGCAGGCCACCCGCGCCGTCATCTCCGGCCGCCGCACCTACGAGCACGCCGGCCGCTGGCAGGGCGACCATCACGACGGCGTCCCCGTCTTCGTCCTGACCCACGACGTCCCGGACGACCCGCCGCCGGGCAGCGTCCGCTACGTCACCGACGTTCAGGAGTGCGCCGCCCAGGCCCGCGCGGCCGCCGGGGACGGCGACGTGATGGTCCACGGTGCCGGGGCGGCGCAGGCGCTGCTGCGGGCAGGGCAGCTGGACGAGCTGGAACTGCACGTCGTCCCGGTCCTGCTCGGGCAGGGCCGCCGGCTGTTCGACAACCTGCAGGCCGGGCACGTCGAACTCGACCTGGTCCGCCGGCTGACCACGCCGGACGTCGAGGAGCTCACGCAGCGCGTCACCCACCTGCGCTACCGCGTCCGCCGCCCGTGACCTGAACGGTGACGTCGGGGCCGGCGCCCGCTAGAAGGTGTAGCGGGTGTGGCTGAACACCTGGCTGTCGTGCCCGAAGCCGTACGCCGTGCCTGGTGCCACCGCGAACAGCAGGTCGTTGCCCTTGCGGATGTTGTCGCCGAAGCCGTAGAAGGTGCCCTCAGGAGAGGTGATGTGGTCGCCGTACTGCGCCTCGAACGCGGCGATGACCTCCTCCTGCCGCGCCGGATCCGTCACCCGCTCCGCCGTGCCCTCGATCACGATGTCGAGGCCCTCGGAGAGTGAGTTGTGGCCTGTGGTGAGCGCGCAGCGGGCGTCGGCGGCCAGGTTCTTCGCCTTCTGCTCGCCCTGCCCGGTGCTGAAGTGCAGCGCCCCGTCGTGCCAGGCGGCGATCAGGGGCGTGACGTGCAACCGGCCGTCCGGCCGTACCGTGGTGATCCAGAAGATCTCGGCGGCCTGCATGCGGCGCTGGACCTCGGCCCAGTCGGTGGCGGTGACGTTCTCCGCGCCAGGGCGCGGGTTCAGGGCGGAGCTGTAGCGGGGGTCGAGCTCGGTTTTCGGCTGCTTGGGTGTCATGTCGAGACTCCTTCCCACTTTGCGCCCGGGCTCAGGCCGTTGTTCCGTACGCGGCCATGAACATGTCCAGCAACCCGTCGATCGCGTGCTCGTCGATGGGGCGGGTGGACAGCAGGTGGCGGTAGTACAGGGTGCCGCACAGCACCTCGGCGGCGAATTCCAGGTTCGCCTCCGCGACCAGCTCACCGGTGTGCTGGGCCCGGGTGAGCCGGTCGAGGGTGCTCTGCTCCACGGTGACCAGGAATCGTTCGTGCAGGGTCGCCCGCAGCGTGGCGTCGGCCTGCGCCTCGGCGATGACGGCGCGGTAGACCGGTCCGATCGGCGGGCCGGCGAGGGCCTGGCTCGAGCGCAGGAACTGTTCGCGCAGGTCCGCGCGGACGTCCCCGGTGTCGCGGTAGTCCAGGTTGCTGGCCCACACGACGCTGAGCGCGTCCAGTAGCAGCGCCGCCATGGACGGCCAGCGCCGGTAGATCGTGTGCTTCCCGACCCCGGCCCGTCTGGCGACCGCCTCGATGCTCAGGCCCGCGTAACCCACCTCCGCGGCCAGATCGAGGGTTGCCCGCAGCAGCTCTTCAGTGCGCGCAGCGCCTCGGCGTCGTGGCGTGTCGGTCATGCGACCGATCCTATCGGCACATTGCGTGCCGTTGACAAGTTCGAGGGTGATGGGCGGGTGTGTCAGTCGATGGTCTGGGCGTTCTTCCGGCGCTCGTAGTGGCGGCGCGCCTTCATGCGGTTGCCGCAGCCCGCCATCGAGCACCATCGGGCGCTGTTGCTCTTGGAGTGATCGACGAAGAACAGCGTGCACTCGTCCGTGTTCTCGCATGAGCGGAGTCGTCCGGGGGCGGTCTGCCGGAGCGCGTCCCAGGCCACGACGGCTCGGGCTGCCAGGGCGTGCTCGCGAGGTGTCACGAGCCGCCAGCTGAGGCCGGTGTCGCCGGGGACCGGCTGGTAGCTGACGCCGGACAGCGCCGGCGCGAGCGCCGCCGGCGCGGCCCGGCCGCGCACCAGCGCCTGGAGCGTGTCGCGGGTCGAACGCAGGAGGCCGAGATCCTCGTCGTGATGCCCTTCGCCCGCGTGCTCCGCGATCCAGGAGCGGGCCTCCTCTGGATCGTCGAGCCGATCCTGCACCTCTCCCGCGACGGTCGGGGTCGTGTTCAGCAGGGCCAGGAGCAGCTCCTCGTCGGGGCTTGCGGCCTTCGTCATGGCTCTAACCTCCAATCTCGTTTGACAAGGTTATACCCCGATGTCTACCGTCTAACCATCAACGTCACTCAAGGGGGTTAGAAGGATGGTGCACCACAGGTACGCGACGGTCGAGGGCCATCGGCTCTTCTACCGCGAGGCCGGCTCGGCCGGCATGCCGGCGATCGTGTTGCTGCACGGCTTCCCGACGAGCTCGTTCATGTTCCGCAACCTGATCCCCCGGCTGGAGGGCTATCGGGTCATCGCCCCCGATCACCTCGGGTTCGGGCTCTCCGACGCGCCGTCGGCCGACGAGTTCGGCTACAGCTTCGACGCGCTGGCGGATCTCACCGCCGGACTGCTCGATCAGCTGGGCGTGACCCGGTACGCGATCGTCGTCCAGGACTACGGCGCCCCGATCGGCTGGCGGCTGGCGATCCGCAACCCCGACGCGGTGGTCGCGGTGATCAGCCAGAACGGCAACGGCTACGACGAGGGCTTCGTCGCCGACAACTGGCAGGCCGTCTGGAACTACCAGCGCGAGCAGAGCCCGGAGAACGCGGCGGCACTGCGCGCGGCGCTCACGCTCGAGGGGATCCGGTTCCAGTACGTGACCGGCGTGGAGGACGAGAGCATCCTCAGCCCCGACACCTGGCACCTCGACCACGCCTTCGTGTCGCGGCCGGGCAACGCGGAGGTCCAGCTGAAGCTGTTCCTGGACTACGCCACGAACCCGCCGCTGTACCCGGCGCTGCACCAGTGGCTACGGAGCAGGCAGGTGCCGGTCCTGGCGACGTGGGGCAAGTACGACCCGTACTTCGGCCCGGACGGGGCCCGCGCCTTCGCCCGCGACACCGCGAACGCGGAGATCCACCTGTTCGAGGGCGGCCACTTCCTCCTGGAGAGCGCCGGCGACGAGGTCGCGGCGCTGATCCGCGAGTTCCTCGCCAAGCACCTGCCGACGGCCTGACCCAGGCCGCGACCCGGGCGTCATCCGATCCTGGACCTCACCGGTTGTAGAGCCTGCGTGCCCACAGGTACCCGCCCAGCGCGATGGCCGCGCTCCAGAGTGCCGCCGCCGCGAGGCCGGATCCCGCGGGCTGCCCGGCCAGCAGCGCGCGCAGGGTTTCGATGACCGGCGTGAACGGCTGGTGCTCGGCGAACCAGCGCAGCGGGCCCGGCATCGACTCCGTCGGGACCACGCCGCTGCCCAGGAACGGCAGCAGCATCAGCGGCATCGGCAGGTTGCTGGCCGTGGCCACGTTCCTGGTGACCATGCCCAGCGCGGCCGACAGCCAGGTGATGGCGAAGGTGAACATCGCGAGCACGCCGACCACCCCGAGCCAGTCCAGCGCGGAGGCGGCGGGGCGGAAGCCGATCAGCAGGGCCGTCAGCATCACCGCCGCGATCGCGATGAAGTTCTGGACGAGCGCGCCGAGCACGTGCCCGGTGAGGACGGAGACGCGGGCGATGGCCATCGTCTTGAACCTGGCGACGATGCCCTCGGTCATGTCCATGGCCACCGAGATCGCGGTCCCCTGCGCGGCGCTCGCGATCGTCATGATCAGGATGCCGGGGGTGACGTAACCGACGTAGGCGGCGCGGTCGCCGCCGATCCCGGCGCCCATGATGCCGCCGAGGACGTAGACGAACAGCAGCAGGAACACCACGGGCACGGCCACGAACGTGACGATCAGCGTGGGGTAGCGCCAGATGTGCCTGACCTGGCGCCGCAGCATGGTCGCCGAGTCGGTGATCGCTCTCATCGGGAGGACTCCTGGGTCAGGGCGAGGAAGACGTCGTCCAGGTCGGGGGTGTGCACCGACAGCTCGGCGACCTCGATGGCGTGCGTGTCCAGCCACTCCAGGAGCTTCCGCAGCGTCCTGACTCCGCCGGAGTCGGGGATCTGGACGGTGAGGGCCGCGTCGTCGCTGGAGGTGGCGCCGACGTGGCCGGCCGCCCTGCGGTACCCGTCGGGGTCGGCGAAGCGTACGACGAGGTGGCCGCCGGGGACCATGCGCTTGAGCTCCTCGGGGGTGCCCTCGGCCACCAACCGGCCCTGGCTGAGCAGCGCGATGCGGTCGGCGAGCTCGTCGGCCTCCTCCAGGTACTGGGTGGTCAGGAAGATGGTCACGCCCTCCTGCCGGACGAGGTCCCTGACGATCTGCCACATGGTGCGGCGGCTGCGCGGGTCCAGGCCCGTGGTCGGCTCGTCGAGGAAGATGAGCCTGGGCGTGCCGACCATGGTCATGGCGAGGTCGAGCCGGCGGCGCATGCCGCCCGAGTAGGTGGCCGCGGGCTTGCGCGCGGCGTCGGTGAGGCCGAAGCGCTCCAGCAGCTCGCGGGCGCGCGTGCGGCCCCGGGCCCGGCCGAGGTGGAGCAGGTCGGCCATGAGCCGCAGGTTCTCCTCGCCGGTCAGGAAGCTGTCGACCGCCGAGAACTGACCGGTGACGCCGATCGCGGCACGCACCTCGTCGGGCTCCCGGGCCAGATCGTGCCCGGCCACCCGGATCTCGCCCGCGTCGGCCTTGATCAGGGTGGACAGGATCTGCACCATGGTGGTCTTGCCCGCGCCGTTCGGGCCGAGCAGGGAGAAGACGGTGCCCTGCGGGATGGCGAGGTCGATGCCGTCCAGGACACGGTGCGCGCCGTAGGACTTGCGCAGCCCCGTCACCGAGACGAAGGTTCGCATGGTGCTCACCTCCGGTCCCAGGTGACGGGCAGGCTGTGCACGCCGTACACCTGCGAGGGGTCGGTGCGCAGCGACAGCTCTTCGGCAGGTACGGCGAGCCGCAGCGCCGGGAAGCGGGCGAGCAGCGCGGGAAGGGCGACACGCATCTCGATGCGGGCGAGCTGCTGGCCGAGGCACTGATGGACGCCGTGCCCGAAGGTCAGGTGCCCGGCGGCCGAGCGGCGCAGATCGAGCACGTCGGGGTCGGAGAACCTGGCGGGGTCCCGGTTGGCGGCGTTGATCGCGATGATGACCGTGTCGCCCGCCCTGAGCCGCCTGCCGCCGAGCTCCACGTCCTCCAGCACGCCGCGCATCCCGATGGCGGCGATGGACAGGTAGCGCAGCAGCTCCTCCACGGCGCCGGGGGCCAGGCCGGGGTCGCCGCGCAGGGCGGCGAGCTGGGCCGGGTTGCGCAGCAGGGCGAACGTGCCGAGCGCGAGCAGGTTGGCCGTGGTGTCGAGGCCGGCGCCGAGCAGGAACGCGGCCACGCCGCCGAGCTCCTCGCCGGTCAGGTCGCCGCCGGTGGCCAGGTCGCTGAGCAGGTCGTCGGCCGGCTCGGCCCGCTTGGCGAGCGCGAGCTCCCGCAGGTACGTGCCGAGCCGGGCGAAGGCGGCGTACTGCGCCTCAGGGGTCCCGGCGTCCGACAGGGCCCGGGCGGAGCTCTGGAACCGGTCGCGGTCCCCATACGGCACGCCGAGCAGCTCGCAGATCATCAGCGCCGGCACCGGCCGCGCGAAGACCTCGACGAGGTCGGCTGGCGGCCCCTGCCGCTCCATCGCGTCGAGCCGCTCACGGGTGATCTCGGTGACCCGCTCGGTGAGCAGGTTCATCCTGCGGACGGTGAACTTGCCCGCCAGCAGCCTGCGGAAGCGGGTGTGCTCGGGTGCGTCCATGCCGGTCAGGTCGCCGACGGGGGCGGGCGGCAGGTGGCCGCCCGCCAGGGGGTGGTAGTGCGTTTCGTAGCGGGAGCTGAAGCGCGGGTCGGCGAGGACCTGGCGGACCAGGTCGTATCCCGTGATCATCCAGACGCCGGGGGCGCCCTCGGGCGCGGCCAGCCGGGCGATCGGCTGCTCGGCGCGCAGGGCGGTGAGCGAAGGGGCGGGATCGAAGGGACAGGCGGGTGCGCGGTCGAGGGACGGGCTGACCGGCTCGTCGCGATAGTACGTGTTCGACATAATTGAAAGCTACGTTGCTTTCAGAAATTCCGTCAATCAATCGATATGCATTTCTGCAGCTCAATCAGAATATATTGATGCGTTGACAGTGAAGCTGAATGCAATGAAACGTTGCATTGTATGGCGTCGAACGCAATACTGGCCGTCATGCCAGAGGGAAGGTTGACCCGGCAGGACCGTCAGCGCATCGCGACCGGCCTCGCCGAGGGCCGCTCCTACGCCGAGATCGCCAGGCGGCTGGACCGGCCGACCTCGACGATCAGTCGCGAGATCGCCCGCAACGGCGGTCCCGGCGACTACCGGCCCGAGCGGGCGCACCAGGCGGCGGCGCGGCGGGCGCGGCGCGGCGCCCCGGCTCGTTCGCCCGGCACCGGCTCCCACGACCGCAAGGTCGTCGAGGTGGAAGAGGGCGCCATCGAGATGGCGATCGGGATGGGCCTGCCGAAGATGATGGCGCGCGTGCTCATCGGCCTGTGGCTGAGCGAGGACGGCAGGCTCACCGCGGCCGAGCTGTCACGCGGGCTGAACGTCAGTCCCGCCTCGATCTCCACGGCCGTGGGCTACCTGACCCAGCAGGGCCTGATCAGGCGCGAACGCGATCCGCAGCGGCGGCGCGACATCTACGTGGTCGACGACGACGCCTGGTACCGCTCGACGGTGATCAGCTCGCGGCAGACGCTGGCGGCGGCGGAGGTCGCGAAGGCGGCGGGGGAGACGCTGGGGCTCGACACGCCCGTGGGGCGCCGCCTGGCCAGGGGTGGTGCGTTCCTGGAGCGGATCAGCCTGGACGCTCTGGCGTCGGCCGAACGCTGGCGCGACCTCTCGGTGTGATCCTGGATGCCATTCATTGGGAAAGTGACATTCCGTAATGCAATGTGGAATTTCGTGATTATAACTGTCAATGAATGCACATAAAAGGGGTGATTTGGGGTTTACATAAACGCGTTCCGTTCGTAACATCCCACTCATGGGAGCGCTCCCAAAAGCCGATCCGGCGATGAGACCGCAGCTACGGGATGACGTACGGTTCGTCGAGAGCCCCGACGGCGCCTACGTCCACAGCGACTACGGTGCGTGCACACTGCGCGGGCGGCAGGCGTACGCCTGGCTCGCCAGGCTGGCGCCCGTGTTGACCGGCCGCCACACGCTGGCCGAGCTCACCGAGCACCTTTCCGGTGACCGCCGGGCCATGGTGGAGCAGCTGGTGGGGCGGCTCGCCGAGCAGCGGTTCGTGGTGGACGCGCGGCAGGCGCGGGCACACGGGCTGAGCGGTGAGGAGCTGCGGGCGTACGCGGAGGAGATCGCCTTCATCGGGTACGCGCTGGGCTCGCCGGAGTCGCGCTTCGAACGCATCCGCCGCGCCCACCTGGTGCTGACCGGCTCGGGGCCGCTGCTGGAGGCACTGGCAGAGGCGTGTGCCGGCGCGGGATGGCGGCGGGTCACGGTGATCTCCCCCGAGCCCGGGCGGGCCGTCCAGGCCGCCGAAACCGCCCGCCGCGACCCCGCCCAGGAGTTCCACCCGCTCTCCTCCTCCACCGGCGTCGCGGACGCGCTCGGGGACGCCGACGTCGTGCTCCAGGTCGGTACGGACCTCGATGACCTGGTGGCGACGGCCCGCGCCTGCGAGGCGGCCGGGGTCGTGCTGGGGCAGGCGCTGGCCGGGCCGGCGGAGGTCTGGCTCAGCCGGGTGGGACGGCCCTCGCGGACGGCGGGGGAGTCGGGCTGGCATCGCCTGGCCGGGCTGCCCAGCGCGGCTCCGGTCGCTCCGGACGAGGACCTGCTGTCCGGGCCGGTGCCCACGGTGGTCGCCGCCGTGCTGGCGCTCGCCTGTTTCTCCCACGTGACCGGGCTCGACACGACGTCGGAACGTACGCTCACCCGGATCGACCTGCGCACTCTCGACACGCTCCCGCACCGGTTCCTGCCCCATCCGCGCGCGGGCGGCGGCAGACCCGGGGCGGTCGAGGAGCTGACGAAGGCGCTGGCGGCGGCCGGGCCGGTCACCGCCTCCCTTGACGCGGACGGGCTGCTCGCTCGCACCGCCGACCTGGTCGACCCCCGGACGGGCGTGCTGGGCATGCTGGACGAGCAGGCGCTGGTGCAGTCGCCGCTGGCGGTGTGCCAGGCGGTCGTCTCCGACCCGTTCGGCGCGCTGCCCGGCTGGGCGCCGGGACCGCGGGCGTTCGGCTGGGGTCCCGATCAGCGGACGGCCCGGCTGCGCTGCCTGCTCGCCGCCCTCGCCACGTACGGCCTGCTCGCTCTCGGCACCCAGGACGGGCCGGCCTGGGGCGTGGAGCTGCCGGACGGGCGCCCCCGCCCCATACCCGAGCCCGGCCTCCAGCTCACCGGCGCCGGCACGCTGCGCCCGCCGAGCGGCACCGGCACTCGCACACTGCAGCCGCCGAACGGCGCGGCCACCGGCGCGATGGAGCCGCCGATGGGCATCGGTGCCGGTTCGAGCTGGGCCGAGGCGCTGGCTGCCGGGTTGCGGGCGCACTGCGAGCACCTGCTGGCCGCCCGCCTGCCAGCCGCCGACGACACCGTTGCGGGCACACCGGTAGAGCCCGGGGGAGACCCGGCCGCGGAGGCGCTGCTGCGACAGCTCGTCCTGGCCGGCGAAACCCCGCACCTCCGCGACCACACCACGTCCTTCGGAGCCCCCGCCATCGCCCTGACCACCCCCGCCCTGGGAACGGTCGTGTCGGTGTCCGGCACCGTCGCCGACGCCCTGCGCGACGGCCTCGAACGGCTGCTGCTCCGCTGGCAGTCCCGAACCGCCCGGCAGCCCGCGTACGCCACCGCCCACCCCCTCTGGCCACCGGACGGCGACCCGGCCGAGGCCGTGCGGACGATGGCGGGCGCGCTGCGCCGCGCGGGCAAGGTGCCGGTTGCGGTGCCGCTCGACGGCGACCCAGAGGCGGCCAGGCTGCTGCCGTTCGTCACCCGAGTCGTCCTGCTCGATGACTGAGGCCACCATCACCCCGGCCCCGTCCGCCGCGGACCTCGACCGGGTGACCGTCCTCGGTGAGGGCCGCCTGCACGCGGCGATCAGCGCGGCACTCGCCTCCACCACCGGACACGGAGGCGGCGCGATCGTCGTCGCGAGCGACGCCGACGACGTGCGGCCGTACCCCGGGGTGGCGCGGCGGGCGGCCGGGCGGGGCGTGCCGTGGCTGCCGGTGCGGGTCGAGGCCGGGTGGGCGCTGGTGGGTCCCGCCGTCCGCCCGTCCCGTCCCGGCTGCCCGACGTGCGTGGCGCGCCGGCGCGCGGGCAACCGCCCGGACGCGCAGGCCCGTGACGCGCTGCGCGCGAAGTGGGCCGGGGACCTCGACTCGCGGCCGACCATCCTGCTCACCCCGCTCGTCTCGCGTACGGTCGCCGCGCTGGTCGCCGACGAGGTGCACCGGCTGCGGCACGACCCCGGCTCCGCCAGGACCGCCGGCGCGCTGCTGAAGATCCGCCTGCCCACCGCCGCGGTACGCCGCCACGCGTTCCTGCCCGACCCGCTCTGCCCCGACTGCGGCACCCGCCAGGACGACGGCCCGCACGCAGGCCGGTACGTCCCGCGCCCGGCGCCCAAACCGGACCCCTGGACGTTCCGGGTCGGCACGATCACCGGCCGGGAGGTGGAGCTGGAGCAGCGGTTCGTGGACGCGGAGACCGGCATCGTGCAGGCCCTGGTCGCGCAGGAGCGCGGCGGCGGCCCGATGGCGGTCGCCCGGCTCAGCCCCGCCCGCACCGAACACGAGAGCCACCACGGCTACGGCCGCAGCGACGACTTCGCCTCGGCCCGCGCCACCGCCGTCGCCGAGGCCCTGGAGCGCATCGCCGGCATCCACCCGCGCGGCCGCCGGACCACCGTCCGCGCCGCGTACGCGGACATCGCCGACCACGCCCTCGACCCGCGCACGCTGGGCCTCTACCCCGACGACTGGTACGACCAGCCCGGCTTCCTGTTCACCCGCTTCGCCCCGGAACGCCCCACGACGTGGGTGTGGGCGTACTCGTTCGGCCGCGACGCCCCCGTGCTGGTGCCGGAGAGCTACGCCTTCTTCGGCCCCCGCCCCCGGGACGACCTCGGCTTCGCCTACGAGTGCTCCAACGGCTGCGCCCTGGGCGGCCACCCGGCGGAGGCGATCCTGTACGGCCTGCTGGAGGTGGCCGAGCGGGACGCGGCCCTGGCCACCTGGTACGCCCGCCTGCCCGTCCCGCGCGTGGACCTCGGCTCGGCGGCCGACCGCCGCATCCCGATGCTCGCCCAGCGGGTGCGCGACCGGCTCGGCTACGACGTGCACGCGTTCGCCGCGCTGCTGGAGCAGCGGGTGCCGGTGTTCTGGGTGATGGCCGTCGACGCCCTGGACCGGCCGGACCGGCCGCGCGCGCTGTGCGGCTCCGCCTCGCACCTCGATCCGGAACGCGCGCTGCGCCGGGCCCTGGAGGACCTCGGCCCCATGCTGGCCAGCCACCTCGAACGTTACGACCCGGCGTTCTCGGCCCGGCTCGTGGCGGACTCCGACCAGGTACGGCTGCTGGAGCACCATCCCCTGACCTACGCCCACCCGGACGCGTTCGGCAGGCTGGGCTTCCTGCCGCTGGAGGGGCCCGCGCTGACCCTGCCCGAGGTGGCGGCCCGGGCGGCGTGGCCGCAGCACGACGACCTCCGGGCGGACGTGGCCGAGCTGGCGGGCCGCTACCTGGCCGGCGGGCTCGACGTCATCGCCGTCGACATCACCTCGCCCGAGGCTCGGGCGTGCGGCATGCACGCCGCGAAGGTCATCGTGCCGGGGACGGTGTCCATGACGTTCGGCCACCGCTACCGGCGCGTGCACGGCCTGCCCCGGCTGCCGGGCCTGCCCAGGGTCCTCGGCCACCGCGACCGCGACCTGCGGTCCGAGGAGCTGAACCCGTACCCGCACCCGTTCCCCTGACCGGTCCCCGCCGAAGGAAGGAGGCAGACCCCGGCATGCACACGACCCCGGCGACGAGCGCGCCCGGCCCGGCCACCAGCACACTCGGCACGGCCACGAGCGCTCCCGGCACGGCGACGAGCCGCTACCTGGCCGCCATGCGGGACCGCGGCCCGCTGTCCATCGACTGGGCGGCGGCGCCGACCCGGCACAAGCGCTACCCCGGCGCCGGACGCGTGCGGCTGCCCTGGACCGCCGACCGGCACCACCCCCTCGGCCTGCTCGGCGAGCTGCTGCGGGATCTGCTCGGCATGACCAGGATCGTGTGGTCCCACCACCTCGACGACGGCGGCGAGCCTTCCGGGCGCCCTCCCATGCTGCTCACCGGCCGTCCCGCACCGTCGGGCGGCGGGCTCTACCCGATCGAGGCGTACGTGGCCGCCGGCGACGTGCTCTCGCCCGGCGACGCCGCGCTCCTCCCCGAAGGCGAGTCGCTCTCGCCCATCGGCGAGCCGCACCTGCCCGCCGGCCTGTACCACTACGATCCGGTGCACCACGTGCTGGAACGCCTCCGTGACGGCGACCACGTCCCGGCCCTGACAGGACTGCTCGCGGACAGCTCCCCGGCGGACCTGGTGATCGTCCTGCCCGCGGTGTTCTGGCGGTCGATGTTCAAGTACGGCGACTTCGGCTACCGCCTGATCTGCCAGGAGACCGGCGTGCTCATCGCCCAGGCGCTGGCCGTGGGCGGGCGGCTGGGCCTGGCCACCCGGGCCCACCTGCGGTTCCCGGACGGCGAGATGGACCGGCTGCTCGGCCTCGACGGCACCCGCGAGGCCACGCTCGCCGTGCTCACCTTCACCCTGCCACCCACCACGGCGCCGACGCTGTCTCGTTCCGGCGAGTCACGGTCGCAGCCCGCCTTTCCCTCCGGCGAGTCACGGTCGCAACCCACCTTCCCCTCCGGTGCTCCGCCGACGCGGCCCGCCGCGTTGCCGGCGCCGTCCCTGGCGGAGCGGTTGATGTCGCGGCCGGTGGCGGGGGAGAGCAGGCCGCTGCCCAGACCCATGCCGGACGGCCCCGCCGCCGTCCTGCACCGGGCCTCCACACGGGCAGAGCCCGGCGCGGGCGGCAGCGGCTCCCCGGACCGCGCGTTCCGGCCGCGGCCGCCCGTACGAGCGGGCCGGACCCTCCCGGCCCCCGAACCCGCGACCGGCCACCACCCGGCGGAGGCGGTGGCGCGCCGCGCGTCCCCGCTGGCCGGCTACCGCCCGGTGCCGCTCCCCGCAGGGGCGCTCGGCGCGGTGCTGGTGGCGGCGGGCGGCGGTTACCCGGCCGACCTGCCCAGCGCCGCGACGGGACCCGCCGCGACCGCGCTGTGCCTGCTGTCCCTGCGGGTGGCGGGCCTGCCGAACGGCGCCTACTGGTACGACCCCGCCCTGCACACCCTCCACGAGCTGCCCGGCACCGCCCACGTGGAGGCCGGCCCCCTGCTGGCCAACACGCGGGTGGCGCTGCGTGGCGCAGCCGCCGTGCTGATCCCCGTGGGCGACCCGGTCGCGGGCGCGGGAACGTTCGGCGACCGCTGGTACCGCATGCAGCAGATGGAGGCGGGCCTGATCGCCCAGCGGGCCACGCTGGCCGCCACCGCGCTGGGCCTGGCCGCGCGCATCCACTCCGACGGCGCCAACGAGACCACCGACGAGGCACTCGGCCTCGCCGGAACCCCGCTGCGGAGCCTGTCCTTCCTGGCGATGGGCACCCCACCGACCGGCGGGCCCCTGGTGACCCGCCCCATCCCGGCCCTGGTGAACGAGGAGGTGATGCCACCCCGGCAAGAGAGGTAACCCGTTCGACCTTTTCGTACCGAACACTGCAGAAGGAGATGCACATGTCCAGTGAGAACCTGAAGCTCGACCTCCGCGGCCTGGAGGTCGACTCGATCGACGTCGTGTCGGCCGACTCCATCGTGGCGGAGGGCCACGGCACCATCGAGACCGGTGCCTCGTCCTCCCCCGGCTACTGCTCGTCGTACCTGACGGCCATGAGCTGCTGGGCTCCGGAGCTGTAGAGCCGGCGTCGGCCCTCCGGTGAGCCGCACGCGGCCACCGGGATGACGAGCAGGGTCGAGGGCGCCCGTGCAGTGGGCGCCCTCGACCCCCTGACGAACCCTTCGAGGAGCGCGTTCCATTGACCCAGGTAACGCACGCCGTCCCCGTCGCGGGGGACGGCGACTCTGCAAGGCTCGCTGATCCCGATTATGCACTCTCGCCCCTTCTCGCCGTCCGCGTCGCGGGGCTGCCGGTGGCCGGTCTGGACCGGATGCGCTGCACCCGTACGTGGCGGCTGGTGGACGAGCTGGCGGACGTCTCCGCCCGGCTGCGGCGGGAGGGTGCCGGGCTGTCCGATCAGCTGCACGAGGTGATAGGCGGCGTGGCGGCGGGCCCGCTCAAGGCGGGGCTGGTGGCGTTGCGGCGCGCGGTGTTCGCGGGACGCCGCCCGAGCGGCCGGGCCGCGTCCGCCGAGGTGCTGGCGGACCTGCCCGCGGGCCTGGCCGCCAGGCTCGAGGCGTGGACCGCGCTGCGGCGCCGCGCGGAGGGACTGCGTGCCGAGCTGCCCGCCGTGCTGGCGGCGGAGTCGAGGGAGAAGACGGCGGTGCTGCGGGAGGCGGTGTCCGACGCCGGGTTCCGCCACGGCCTCGCCCAGGGCAGCGCGGTGCTGGCCGGCAGGCTCGAAGCCTGGCTCGCCGGCCCCGCCGACCGCCCGCCCGAACGGCAGGAGCTGCTGCGGCTGGCCCGCTACCTGGCCAGGGCGAGCGTCAAGACCAGCCCGTACGCCACGTTCACGCTCAGCGGCCTGGGCCGGTGGGAGCCGGACGGGCCGGCGGTGCGGACCGGGGGCGAGCCGTCCTGGCAGGTCATGGCGGAGCTCGACCGGGCGGTCCTGCGCCCGCTGTGGGCGGTGCTCACCCGGCACCGGTGCGTACGGGAGCGGGCCCGGCTGCGCGTCAACCCGTCGGCCTCCGACGACGGGAACCGGATCTGGTTCCTCAGCCCCGGGCACGGCGAGCCGCTGTCCAGCGTGCCCGCGAGCCCCGAGGTCCGGCAGGCCCTCGACTGGGTGCGCGAACGGCACACCGCCACCGTCGCCTCGGCCCCCGGGATCGAGCCGCTGGCGGAGGCTGGGCTGCTGGAGTACGTCCCGCCGTACGACGAGCAGGGGGCCGACCCGGTGGGGGAGCTGGCGTCGTGGCTCGCGCCCGACAGTCCCGCCCCGTACGCGCAGGCCATCGCCCGGGTCGCCGACGCCCTGCGTGACCACGGAAAGGCGGCCACTGACGTGCGCGCGGCACCGCATGACAGCGACAAGGCAGCCACTGACGTGCGGGCGGTGCTGCGTGACGGCGACGAGGTGGCCGGGGTCGTGCGGTCGGCGTTGCGGGAGGTGTTGCCGCCCGGGCCGTCCCTGCCGGACAAGAACCTGCTGTGGCACAGCGCCGTCATGCCCGGCGTCGCGGGACGGCTGAACGCGTCGGCCTGGCGCGGGGTCTGTGACGACCTCGACGCACTGCGCGGGCTGCTCGGCCTGTTCGACCCGGACCTGCCCGTCAAGATCGCCGCCACCGCGTTCTTCCTGGACCGGTACGGCCCCGGCGGCCGGATCCCCGCCGTGGAGCTCTACCGCGAGATCCACCGCGAGGCACCGGGCGCGGGCGGGGCGCTGCTGCGCGCCATGCTGCGTGACCCGGTCGCGGGCACCCGCGCCCTGCCGGACGCCGACCCACCACCCGGCCTCACCCGCCTCACCGAACTGCGTCGAGGCTTCTGGGAACGACTCGGCGCCGGCCCCGACACCCGGCCCACCGGCCCCGGCACTCACAGCGCGGGCTCCAGCATAGACAGCGCGGGCCCCGGAGCCCTGGAGCCGGTGGATCTCACGGCGGCCCGCCTGAAGGCGCTGGCGCAGGAGTGGCCGAGCTTCGTCCGGCCGCCGGGGTCGATCTGCTGCTACCTCCAGGCTGTACCGGGCCCCGGCGGCGGCGTGCGCGCGGTCGTCAACTCGATCTCCGCCGGGTACGGGCGCGGCCTGTCGCGGCTGCACCGCCTGGTCACCCTGGCCGGCGGCGACGTGCCGTCCGCCGCCGGCCTGCGGGCCGCGCAGGGCGAGGTCATGGTGGCCGAGTGCCGCGGCCTCGTCGGCGGCGGCCTGAACGTCCGCCCCGCCACCGCCGACCTCGCCCTCGACCACCCCTTCACCGCCCCCGACTCGAACCTCCCCACCGTCGCCCCGGCTGACCTCACCGTCGGTTACGACCCTGGCTACGACCGGCTGGCCCTGTACGACCGCGCGGGACGCCAGGTCAGGCCGGTCCACCTGGGCATGACGGCCCAGTACTGGCTGCCGCCCTGGTTGCAGTTCCTGGTGCGGGCGTTCGGCGAGCCGTCCACGGCGATGGTGCCCGGCTGGGTGTTCCGCACCCGGAGCGAGCCGCCGGCCGAGGGGGTGGTGGAGCGCTGGCCGCGGATGGACGTCGGACGTGTCACGGTCGCTCGGGCGGTCTGGCGGCTGCGGGCGGGCGCGTTCCCGGTGCCGGCCAAGGGCGAGAGCGAGGCGGCCTACCTGCCCAGGCTGGCCGGATGGCTGGCGCTGCACGGGGTGCCCCGCCGGTTCTTCGCCCGGGTGGTGGACGTAGGGGACGGCCTGCTGGCCGGGCTGCTGAGCAAGGACCGCAAGCCCATGTACGTGGACGTCACCGACCTGCTCCTGCTGACCGGCTTCGTCCGCACCCTGCGCGACCCCGGCGCCCTGCTGGTCCTCGAAGAGACCCTGCCCGACCCCTCCCAGGCACCCAGGTACGGCGCGGACGCCCGCGTCACCGAGTACGTCGTCCAGCTCTCCGCCAAGCCGGGCCACCCATGACGGCGCCGCACACGAACACGACCACCACCGCAGAGCCTCGCCTCCCTGACGCCGGCGCCGTTCCGAGCACCGCAGAACCGCGCCCGCCCGGCGTCGGCGCTGTTCCGGGAGATACCGAGGCCCAGCTTTCCGCCGCTACCCGGAGCGACGAAGCCGAGGAGCGGTGGATCAGCGCACACCTGTTCCACTTCGGCGACCTCGACCCCCTGATCACCGCCGTGGTCGACCCGGTGACCCGGGAGCTGACGGCGGACGGCACCGCACGCACCGCCTTCTTCCTGCGCTACTGGGAGGGCGGCCAGCACGTACGGCTCCGGCTGGAGGTGCCGGACCCGGCCCGGCAGCCACACGTCCGCGCCCTGATCCGCGAGCGGGCGGCGGCCCACTTCGCCGAGCACCCCTCCCCGCCGGTCGACCCGGCCGCCTACCGCACCTTCGCCGCCACCATGGCCCGCGGCGAGCGGCGTACGAACTACGACGACCGGCTCCACCCACCCGGCTCGGTGGCGTTCATCGGCTACCGCCCCGAGCACGAGGCGTACGGCGACGCCGCCTGCGTGGCCGCCGCCGAACGGCACTTCGCGGTGTCGAGCCGCCTCGCCCTGGACGTGCTGCGCGCCGGGACCGAGCCGGCCCGCCGCACGGCGATCGGCCTGGCCGCGCTCACGATCGCGATCGCCGCGTGCGAGCCGGACCAGCAAGCCGCCGCCCACCGCCTCGCCTCAGCCATCCGCGAGCCGAGCGCCCCACCATTTCCCGGGACGAGCACACCACCATCTCCGGGGACGTCCTTCACGATCGCTTCCGGACCGGCGTCTCCAGGGGCGGCCACCTGGACGCGCACCGCCATGGAGGAAGACTGGCGGCGCCACGAAACCGCCCTCCTCGCCCAGACCCGCACCCTCTGGGACCCTCCAAGCACCGGCCTGCTCGCCACCTGGGCCTCCTCGATCCACACCCTGCGAGCCGACCTGGACGCCCTGCACGCCGAGGGCCGCTGCACCCCCGCCGACTCGGGCTCCCCGCACGCGTTCCTCGCCCGGGCCGCACCACCCGAGCACCGCACGGTCTCCCTGATCGTGATGCGCTGCGTCCACCTGTTCCACAACCGGCTGGGGCTGCGTGCCGGAGCCGAGCAGCAGATGTCGTTCCTGGCGGCCCGCGCCGTCGCCGGCCTCGCCGACCCCCGGAGGTGGTCCCCCTGACCCGCTCGCCCGCATCCGACACCCCCGCCTGGCACTGCGTGCACGTCTACTACCACGCTCCCGACAAGGACGGCCTGCTGCTGGACGCCGTCCGCCCGCTGCTCGACGGGCTGCGCGGCCAGGTGGCGGCGGCGTACGTGCTGCGTCACTGGCGGCAGGGCCCGCACCTGCGGATCAACGTCAAGGCGTCCCCGACCGTCTGGGAGCGGGTCGTGCGCCCGCGCGTGGCCGAGATCGTCGGCGCCTACCTGCGCGAACACCCTTCGACGGCCGCGCTCGACCCGGCCGCCGGCCTGGACAGGCACCGCCTGCTCGCCATGCGGGAGCAGGAACGCGGCCCGCTCACGCCGTGGCCGCCGGACAACTCCATCCAGGACGCCCCGTACGACTCGCGCCGGCACGTGCTCGGCAGCGACGAGGAGGCCGACCTGCTCGCCGCGTTCTACACGGATGCGACCCCGCTGCTGTTCGGCATGCTGGAGCACGTGCGCGCCGGCCGCGACGGCAGGCTCGGGGTGGCGCTGAGCCTCATGCTGACGATCGCGCACACCTCGCAGCGCATCGACCGCAGCTACCTGTCGTTCCGGATGCACGCGGAGGGCTACCTCACCTGGGCGGCCGACCCGGAGCAGGCCCGCGCGTCCTTCGAACGCGCGTTCCGCGAGCGGCGCGCGGCCCTGACGGAACGCGTGCGGGACGTCGTCGCCTGCCTGGACGACGTCACCGCCCCGCCCGTGCCGTTCGTCCGGGAGTGGGCGGCGCTGCTGGAGAGGTACCGGCCGCGGGTGGCGGAGATGATGGACGACGGCCGGCTGGTCCAGCCGACGGTCGAGCCGGGGGAGGCCTTCCTGGCCAGGCCAGGCGACCCGCCCGCGCCGCACCGCGAGCCCAGCGAGCTGCAGCGCCTGGTCTTCGACAACCCCGCCTACCACGCTGCGATCTTCGCCGACCCGGCCTTCCGGCGTTACCGCGTGCTGCTCAACTACACGTACCTGCACCTGACGCGGCTCGGCCTGACCCCGCTCGACCGGTTCAGGACATGCCACCTGCTGGCCGACGCCGTGGAGGACGTCTACGGCCTGTCAGGGCTGGACGCCCTGCGCCGCTTCACCGCACCACGACCGATCAGGATCGAAGAAGCGGACCGCAGCACCCAGCCCCTAGCGTGATGCCCGAAACCGGCAGCGACGGGAGGGCAGTATGTCATTGCGAGCGAGCGTGATCATGCTCGGCGTCCAGGACGTGAACCGCGCCAAGAAGTTCTACGTCGAAGGCATGGGCGGCGAGATCGAACAGGACTACCCCGGCTTCGTCAGGTGCAGCCTGGGCGAGGGCTCCTCGAAGCTGGCGCTCTACGAATGGGAGGCCGCCGCGCAGGACGCCGGCGTCCCCGCCGAGGGCTCAGGGTTCCGCGGCGTCTCCTTCCACTTCGTCACCGACTCCAGGGACACGGTGGACGAGGTCATGCGGACCGCGGTGGCCGCCGGCGCGACCGTCGTCAAGGAGGCGGAGGCAGCGGACTGGGGCGGCTACTCCGCCTGGTTCGGCGACCCGGACGGCTACCTGTGGAAGGTGACGACCGCCTCCTGACAGGACCCACCCCCTGACCGCCACCGCCTCCTGACCGCGACCGCCTCCTGACCGCGGCCGCCCCCTGACCGCGGCCGCCTTCTGGTCAGGTCAGGAGCAGGAGATCAGGCCCGCGGCGGTCAGGGTCAGGTGCTCGGTCAGCACCCCGGCGGCGGTGTCGGCGTCGCGGGCCAGCGCCGCCTCCTCCAGGCGGCGGTGCTCCGCGACGCCGTCGCGGCCCGGCGTGCGCTGGGCGGACCAGCGGCGGGCCAGCTCGCTGCTGGTCCACAGCCGGTCGAACGTGTCCATGAGCACGGGGTTGCCGCACCCGTCCAGCAGCGTCCGGTGGAAGACCCGGTGGGCCTCCGACCAGGCGCTGCTGTAGTACTCGCCTTCCTCCGGCACGTACACGGGGGTGCGGGTCAGCCGGTGGTGGGCCGCGCGCACCCGTGACTCCCAGTCGAGGTCGCCGCGCTCGATCGCCAGGCGCAGCATGACCGGCTCGATCGTACGCCGGGCCTCGGCGATCTCCTGCCAGCGCCGGTCCGAGAAGTCGGGCACCGCGAAGCCGCGGTTCGGCAGCCGCACCGCGATGCCCTCGCCGACCAGCCGGACCAGGGCCTCGCGCACGACGGCCAGGCTGACCTCGTGCCGCTGGGCCAGCTCCTGCGGCTTGAGCGCCTCGCCGGGGGCGTACTCGCCTCTCATGATCGCCTCCTGGAGCCGGGCGTGAACCCGCTCGGAGAGCATCTGCTTCGTCGGTGCGCCGGCCGTCTGCGTCATTCCCACAGCATAGACCATTCGCAAGATAATCGATTATTCGTGTTATGGTCGATGATGTCTCAACGTCCCATCACGAGGAACCACGCGATGAACAACCCCTTCGCCCGCCTGCCCGAGGTGCCCTCCTTCACCGTCACCAGTGCCACGCTGACCGGCGGGCAGCTGTCCGGCGCGAACGTCTCCCCGCAGCTGTCGTGGAGCGGCGCCCCCGAGGGCACGAAGAGCTACGCCGTGACGGTGTACGACCCGGACGCGCCGACCGGCTCCGGGTTCTGGCACTGGGCCGTGGCCGACATCCCCGCCACCGTCACCGACCTGCCCGAGGGCGCGGGCGACGACACCGGCTCCGGCCTCCCCGAAGGGGCCTACCAGTTGCCCAACGATGCCCGCGTGCCCCACTACCTCGGCGCCGCCCCGCCGGCGGGCCACGGGCCGCACCGCTACTTCATCGTGGTGCACGCCCTCGACGTCGAGACCATCGGCGTTCCGGCCGAGGCCACCCCCGCCTACCTCGGCTTCACCATGGCCGGCCACCTTCTCGGCCGCGCGGTCCTGACCGCCACCGCCGAGACCCCCGCCTGAACCCCCGGGTACGCGGATGACCCTGACCCCGATCGAGCTGTTCGCCTCCGCCATCCACCTCCGCCCGGGCGGCAGGATCCACGCCGGGCCCGGTCCGGTGGACTCCGGCGGCGACGGCTGGCGCCTGAAGGCGTTCCACGCCAAGACCGGCGACGACGTGCGCGCCGACCACTGGCAGGTCAACCCGGACGCGGAGGAGATCGTGTCCTGCGTCATCGGCAAGATCCGCCTCTACCTCCGTCCGGAAGAGCCGGGCCGGCGGGAGGAGGAGATCAGGCTGACGGCGGGGACGGCCGCGATCGTCCCGCGCGGCCGATGGCACCGGATCCAGCTCGACATCCCCAGCACCGTCATGACCATCACCCCACCCGGCGGCGCCCGCCTGGAGAAACGCGCCGGACCGGACCCTCGATATGATCGCCTCCATGCCTAGGAGCACACGGCGGGAAACCCCCTCAGGCCCCGTGCCCGAGGGGGTTTCCGGCGGGCGGGAGGGGATTTCTGGCGCGCCGGAGGGGGCTTCCGGCGGGCGGGTGGGGACTTCTGGCGCGCGGGAGGGGATTTCCGGCGGGCGGGAGCCGACCCGGCGGCGGGTGATCGAGGCCGCGGCCGGCCTCCTGGCGCGCGAGGGGCGCGAGGCGGTCACCACCCGCGCGGTCGCGGCGGCGGCCGGGGTGCAGCCGCCCGCGATCTACCGCCACTTCGACGACATGGACGGCCTGCTCGATGCCGTGGCCGAGCACGGTTACGCCAGGTTCCTCGAGGCCAAGCAGGCATCCCCCGCCCCTGACGACCCGGTCGAGGACCTGCGGGCGGGCTGGGACCTCGCCGTGGAGTTCGGGCTCGCCAACCCGGCGCTCTACGCGATGATGTACGGCGAGCCCCGGCGCGGCACGGATTCGGCCGCGTTCAGGACCGGCATGGAGATCCTCCTGGGGCGCATCCGCCGCCTGGCCGCGGTCGGCAGGCTGCGCGTGGCGGAACCGCTCGCCGCCGCCCTCGTCCACGCCACGGCCCGCGGCGCCGTGCTCACCTGGCTGTCGCTCCCGGAGGACGGGCGCGACCCGGCCCTGCTGACCGCGATGCGCGAGGCCATGGTCACCGCCGTCACCACGGAGAGCCCGGCCGTCCAGGACCCGGGCCCGGCCGGCGCCGCCCGCGCACTGCGCGCCGTGCTGCCCCAGCAGACCGCGCTCAGCGAGGCCGAGCAGCACCTCCTCGGCGAGTGGCTCGACCGCCTGTCCCGCTGACCCCCGCCAACACCCCTCCCGCCAGTCACGCTCCGGGCGGCGCCCGCTCCGGGCAGTCGCGCTCTGGGGGCATCGCTTCCGGCAGTCGCGGTCCCGGTGGCGCCGCCCCAGGGGTGAGAAAGTGGCTCAGTCGAGCACGGCGGTGGCCTCGACCTCGACCAGCAGGTCGGGCTCGCCCAGCGCGGCGACGCCCAGCAGCGTGATCGGCTTGACCGGGTCGATTCCGAGCTTCGCCGCCGCCCGCATGATCCCCTCGCCGAGCAGCGGCATCTTGTCGGGTGTCCAGTCGACGACGTAGACGGTCAGCTTGGCCACGTCGTCGAAGGAGCCGCCGGCCGCGGCGAGGGCGGTGCCGATGTTGAGGTACGCCTGCTCGACCTGGGCGGCCAGGTCGCCCTCGCCCACCCGGTTGCCCTCGGCGTCACGGGCCACCTGGCCCGCCAGGAACACCAGCCTCGATCCGGTCGCGATCGACATCTGGCGGTAGACGTCCGGCTTCGGCAGCCCGTCGGGGTTGATCAGCGTCACGGTCATGTCCGCTCCTCACAGCAAGTCCGGCATTTCCTGAAAACATAGCAAAGCTATGTATTGTGGGGCCATGGTGAGGACGAAGGACCCCGCGATCCGCTCCCTGCTCATCGACCGCGCCGCGCAACTGCTCGCCGCCCGCGAACCGGTCACCCTCCGCTCCCTGGTGGCCGGGACCGGGGTCTCCACCATGGCCGTCTACACCTACTTCGGCAGCATGGACGGCCTGTGGGCGGCGATGCGGCAGGAAGGCTTCACCCGCCTGGCCGCCCGCCTCGCCACGGTCACCTCGACGCGGGACCCGGTACGGGACCTGGCCGCGCTCGGCGCCGCCTACCTGTCCAACGCCATGGCGGCCCCCGACCTCTACCGGGTCATGTTCGACGCCGGGTTCGAGCTGGAGGACGCCGCCGCCGCGGACGGCACGCTGCACTGCCTCGTCGCCACCGTCGCACGGGCCACGGCCGCCGGCCGCTTCCGCGACGATACGGATCCGCTGGAGCTGGCCACGCGGAGCTGGATCATCGGGCACGGGCTGGCGTCACTGGTCGCCACCGGCCCCCTGCCGCAGCAGGCGCTGGCCCACGGCGTCCCGCTGCTGACGGCCCTGTTCGCCGGCGCGGGCGACGACCCGGAACGGTGCCGCCGGTCGGTCGAACGCGGCTGGCGCCTCTGACGTCCCAGCGAGGGGCCGCTGGTCGGGCGGACGTGCCCCTGGCCTCTCAGCGGGGTGCCGCTGGTCGGGGGGACGTGCCCCCTGGCCTTTCAGCGGGTGCCGCTGGTCGGCGGACGTGCCCCCTGACGTCCGAGCGGGGTGCCGCCGTCACCAGTGTGAGCTCCGCCTTCCCGCGCCGATCCGCCCAGGCGATCGTGGGTTGCCGGAAGCCCGAGAGCAGAAAGAGGCACAACCATGAAGGCCCTGCGGTACACCGCGTACGGCGAGCACCCGGTCGTCGAGGAGATCCCGGAGCCGGTCCCCGGGCCGGGCGAGGTCCTGGTCCGGGTCGCCGGAGCGGCGCTGAACCCGCTCGACGTCAAGATCGGCGCCGGCCACGTCCGCGACCACTTCCCGATCACCTTCCCCTCCGTGGTGGGCACCGACCTCGCCGGCACCGTCGAACGGGTGGGGCCAGACGTCACGGGCCTGCACCCGGGGGACCCCGTGATCGCCCGCACCGGCCCGGTCGCAGGCGGAGCCGTCGCCGGGTACGCCGCCGTCCCTGTCGCGAACCTCGCCACGGCTCCCGCCTCGGTGCCGCTCCACCTCGCCGCCGCGCTGGCGACCGCGGCCGCGACGGCGTGGCAGGCGGTGGCCGAGGTGGCGGGGGTGAAGCCCGGCCAGACGGTGCTGGTGCACGGTGGCGCGGGCGGGGTCGGCGGGTTCGCCGTCCAGCTGGCGCGGAAGGCCGGCGCCCGCGTGATCACCACCGTCTCGCCGGCGGGCGCCGGGATCGCCGCGAAGCTCGGCGCCGCCCACGTGATCGACTACACCACGACCGACTTCCGGGCCGAGGCCGGCCACGTGGACGTGGTGATCGACCCGGTCGGCGGCGACCTCGAGGCGGCGTCCCTCGACGTGCTCCGGCCGGGCGGGCTGCTGGTGAGCCTCAACACACCGCCGGACGCCGGGCGGGCGGCCGATCGCGGGGTGCGCGCCGAGTTCGTGTTCCACCGCACGGACGCCGGCCGGCTCGCGAAGGTCGCCGGCGAGGGGCTGGAGATCGTGGTCGACCGTACGGTGCCGCTGGCGCGGGCGGCCGAGGCCTTCCAGTACCTCGCAAGCGGCCATGCCAAGGGCAAGATCATCGTCCAGCCCTGACGGCGGATCGGCGATGCCCGTCCAGGGTGATCGTCCGGTCGTGTCGGCGGATCAGGAATGCCCGTCCTGGGTGATCGTCCGGTCGTGATGGCGGGTCAGCGGTGCCCGCCCAGGACGCCGAGCAGGGCGAGCTGCTCCGCCGCGTCGCCGCCGGCCGGTGCGGTGAACCACAGCAGCCGCTGCGTGCCGTCCTCGCTGAGCAGGCTCAGGCAGTCGAGCTCGATGGCGCCGACCTCCGGATGCATGATCCGCTTGCGGTCGGACCGGCGTACCGCGACCTCCTGGCGCGCCCACAGGGCGGCGAACTCGGCGCTGGACGAGGACAACGCGGCGATGAGGCCGGCCACCTCCGCGTCACCGCCGCGCCGCGCCGCCACGGCACGCAGGTCGGCGACGAAGACGCGGGACTGGTGCTCGTGCTCGTCCGGGTGGTAGCGGGAGCGGGCGTCCGGATCGGTGAACCAGCGGTACAGGAAGCTCGCCTCGCGGCCCCGCGCCGGGCTGATCGGCCCGAGCAGCGCGGTGGCCAGGCGGTTCTGTACGAGCGTCGCGTGCAGGTCGGTGATCACCGCGGCGGGGGTCGCGGGCAGCCGCTCCAGGAGGTCGAGCATGCCGGGGTGCACGTGCGCGGCGAGGCCGTGCCGGGGCGGGAGGGGGCGGCCGGCCAGGAAGTACAGGTGCGACCGCTCGTCCTCGGTCAGCCGCAGCGCCCGGGCCAGCGCCGCCACCAGCTGCTCCGACGGTTGCGCGCCGCGGCCCTGCTCCAGCTGGTTGTAGTAGTCGACCGACAGACCGGCCAGCCCCGCCACCTCGTCCCGCCGCAGCCCAGGAACCCGGCGCCGCGCGCCCACAGGCACCCCCACCTCGCCGGGCCGGATGCGGTCCCTGCGCGACCTGAGGAACTCGCCGAACTCGCGTAGCTGCATGTTCGCCATTCTGGACCCGCCGCGCCCATGGAAGGCAGGCGACGCCGTCACCACCCTCCCGGGCCAGCCGGGGGCGGAAAGGCTGGGGGCCGGACCAGCCTGGGGCCGGAAAGCCGGGGCGGTATTAACCGGGGCGCGATCAGCCGGGGCTGGATCGGCCGCGCCGCCAGTAGCCGAGGAACGCGATGTCCCCCTTGGGCGTGCCCCGCTCGTTCACCAGATGCCGGCGCAGCCCGGTGGCCAGCCGGGACTCGCCCGCCACCCAGGTGTAGAAGCGCCCCCCGGGCAGGTCCGCCCGGCTGACGGTCTCGAGTGCCAGCTCGCCGGGAGCCCGGCCCGACCCGTCGCGGGGCAGCCAGTGGATCCGTACGCCCGAAGGCCCCCTCACGTCCGTACGGATGTCAGCGCTCTCCGGCACCTCCAGGAAGACCTCGGCGACCAGCGAGGCCGGCGCGCTGTCCAGGATCGCCAGGATGGCGGGCAGCGCGCTCTCGTCACCGGCGAGCAACTGCCAGGAGACGCCCGCGGGCGGCAGGTAGCTGATGCCCATGTCGAAGATGCCCGCCGGCTCGCCGGGCCGCGCCCGCAGGGCCCAGGCCGAGGCCGGGCTCTCGCCGCCGTGCAGGACGAACTCGATGTCCACCTCGCCCGCCTCGGGGCGGATCCGCCGGATCGTGTAGTTGCGCACCCAGGGGCGGCGCGACTTCGGCAGCAGGAGCACCTGCGCCATCCACGCCTCGTTCGACAACGTCGGCATCCTCAGCCCCGCCTGGCCCTCGCGGGGGAAGAACAGCCGTACCGTCTGGTCGAAGCCCATCGGCCGCAGCCGCTCCAGCTCGGGTCCGCCGAGGGTGACGGACGTGAAGTGCGGGCTCAGCCTGGTGTTCCGCACGACCTCCAAAGTGATCATTTGTCGTGACTCGGGCAGGCGTACCTTCGGCAGCACCTGGTGTTCTCCTCACAGGTCGATGACGAGGCGGGACGACAGCGAGCGGGACACGCACGCGTACATGCGGCCGGGCGCGGCGCCGACGTCGTCGCGGTGCTCGGGCTCGCCCTCCAGGACGGTGAGCTCGCAGCTCCCGCAGACGCCTTCCCGGCACCCGGCCGGCACGGGCAGGCCGGCGTGCGTCAGCGCGGACAGCAGCGACTCGTCCGCCGGCACCGGCACGGTCCGTCCCGACCGGGCGCACACGACGTCGAACGCGGTGTCCGGCGCGAACGTCCTGGGAGCCGGGCGGAACCGCTCCACGTGCAGCCGCCCGGCGGGGAAGACGGCCTCGCAGGAGGCCAGCAGGGAGGCGGGGCCGCAGCAGTACACGACGGTCTCCGGCCCCAGCGCGGCGGCGAGCGCGGCCAGGTCGGGCCGGTCGTCGCGGTCGGTGGCGACGATCGTCACCCGGTCGCCGTACGCGGCGCGCAGCTCGCCGGCGAACGGCATGGCGGCGTACGTGCGTCCCACGTAGACCAGCGAGCTGGCCGCGCCCGCGCCGGCGGCGGCCCGCACCATCGGCAGGATCGCGGTGATGCCGATCCCGCCGGCGAGGAAGAGGTAGCCGGGAGCGGGCACGAGCGGGAAGTGGTTGCGCGGCAGGGACACCTCCAGCGTGCGGCCCTGCCTGAGGTAGCGGTGGATGTAGTCGGAGCCGCCCCGGCTGAGCCGTTCGTGGCGGACCGCGATGCGGTAGCGCTCGCGGTCCTCCGGGTCGCCGCACAGGGAGTACTGCCTGGTCAGCCAGTTCGGGAGGGTGAGATCGACGTGCGCGCCCGGCTCCCACGGGGCCGGCGGGCCGTTCGCGCCGCGCAGGGTGAGGGCGACGACGTCCTCGGCGGGACGCTCGACGCGGTCGAGAATGGTGAGCTGCATGAGATCCGGTTCCGGTCAGTAGAGTTTCCGGTAGCCCTCTTCGAGGCTCGCCTCGACGAGCCGAGGGTCGAGGTCGAGGCCGAGCTTCGCCACCGCCATCTCGCCGGGTGTCGGGAGCTCGCCGGCGAGGGCCTGGCTGGCGGGGTCCCACAGGCGGGAGCGGATGAGCGCGCGGCCGCAGTGGAAGTAGACCTCCTCGACGTCCACGACGATGGCCAGCTCCGGCTCGCGGGCCTCGGTCTGCATCCGGGCGAGCACGTCGGGCTCGTCGGTGGCGTACGCGCGGCCGTTGACGCGCAGGGTCTCCCGCGAGCCGGGGACGAGGAACAGCAGCCCGATCCCGGAGTTCTCCGCGAGGTTGCGGAAGGAGTCGGCGAGCTTGTTGCCCGGCCGGTCGGGGATCGCGAGCAAACGCTCGCCGAGGACCTTCACGAAGCCCGGGTAGTCGCCCCGGGGCGAGCAGTCGGCCCGGCCCGCGGCGTCCGCGGTGGACATGGCCAGGAACGGCGAGTGCGCGATGAAGCGGCGCGTGTGCTCGTCGAGCCGGTCCTCGATCTTGTGCACGGCCATCGCGCCGGGCTCGCCGAGCCGGGCGAGTACCTGTTCGATGGAGACCTCGCGAGGCCGCCGGGAGGCCGGCGGACGATCTGCGAGTGGCGTATTTTGCCTGCTCATGGCAATATTATGAGCAATTATTCAGTTCTTGCGCTACTCGCTTTTCGCGCATTTCACCAGGAGGCAGGCGGTGTCGAGGGACCCACGGATCCACCCGCGCAAACAGCCCCGGCAGGTCCGCGCCGAGCTCACCCGCCGGCGCATCCTCAGGGCGGCTGCTCAGGTTTTCGCCGAGTACGGCTACGCCGCCGGCACCACCAACCGCATCGCCGAACGGGCCGGCGTGTCGATCGGGTCGTTGTACCAGTACTATCCGAACAAGGATGCGATCCTGCTGGAGCTGACGGCCGGGCACCTCGAGAGCGGCGCCGCCGAGGCCGGCCGCAGCCAGGCCGAGGAGCCGCCCGCCAGCGTGGAGGGCGTCATGCGGGCCTTCGTCCAGGCCTCCATCGCCAACCACCTGGAGGACCCGCGGCTGCTGCGCGTCATGCTGGAGAAGACGCCGCGCTCGCAGGAACTGCTGGACAAGGTCCACCGGTACACCGGGGAGCGCACCGCCTACACCCGCGAGCTGCTGCGCGGCTACCCCGAGGTGCGGGTCTCCGACCTGCACACCGCCGCCCGGATCATCAACGCCACCATCGAGCTGGTCGTCCACCAGGTCGTCTCCGAGCACGAGCCCGTCGACCTGAAAAGCCTGGAGGACGAGCTCGTCGCGATGTTCACCCGCTACCTGACGGCGGGCTGAACGGCTCAGGACCAGGTGACCGGCAGCGAGCGCACGCCGAACACCAGCATGTCGTCGCGCACCGGCACCTGCTCGGCCGGCACCGCCAGGCGCAGGCCCGGCAGGCGGGAGAGCAGCTCGCCCAGCCCGATCCGCAGCTCGATCCTGGCGAGCTGCTGGCCCAGGCACTGGTGCACGCCGTGCCCGAACGCCAGGTGCGGCGTGCGCGCGCGGCGCAGGTCGAGCGTGCCGGGGCCGGGCCAGTGCCGCGGGTCCCGGTTCGCCTCGGGGGTGGCGATCACGACGGTCGCGCCGGCCGGCAGGTCCACCCCGCCCAAGGTCACCGGCTCCGTGGCGACCCGGCTGACCCCGAGCTGGATGATCGACAGGAACCGCAGCAGCTCCTCCACCGCGCCGTCCATCAGGCCGGGCTCCGCCCGCAGCGCCGCGAGCTGGTCAGGGTGCTCCAGCAGCGCGAACGTCCCCAGGCCCAGCATGTTCGCCGTGGTCTCGTGGCCCGCGGTGAGCAGGAGGAGCGCGACGTCCACGAGCTGCGTGTCCGTCAGGGGCGGGTCGGCGTCGTGGACGAGCCCCGACAGCAGGTCGTCCGCGGGGTTCGCGCGCTTGGCCGACACCAGCCGCCGCATGAACGCGTGCAGCCCGGCACGCGCCTCCAGCTGCTCCTGCGGGGTCGAGCTCGCGCTCAGGCCGACCGCCGTGCGCTCCTGGAACTCCGCGCGGTCGGCGTAGTCCACGCCCAGCAGCTCGCAGATCACCAGCGACGGCAGCGGCAGCGCGAACGCCGGCACGAGGTCGGCCCGGGTGCCCGCCGCCCGCATCGCCTCGACGTGCTCGACCGCGATCTCCCGCACCCGCGACTCGAGCTGCCGCATCCGCCGCACCGTGAACTGGCCCGTCAGCGCCCGCCGCAGCCGGGTGTGCTCGGGCGGGTCCATGAAGACGAACGCCCCGTCCGTACGCTCCGCCACCTGCGCCTGCGGCGGCCGGAGCGAGGTGGCGTCGTGATGGCGCAGCTTGTCGGCGCTGAACCGGGCGTCCGCCAGCACCGTACGGGCCTCGTCGAACCCGGTCACCAGCCACGCCGTGGCGCCGTTCAGCAGCTCCAGCGGCCGGACCGGGCCACCCCCTCCCCGCAGGCCGGGCGGCGGGCCGAACGGGTCGCGTCCCCGCTCCACCACGTCCGGCGGCAGGATCCGCCGCATCCCGGCGGTGCTCACGCCCGCGGACTTCCCGGTCGAGCCGCTGTCGGTCATCAGTGTGTCCCGTTCTCTTAGGGTACGTGCCCGTATCTAACGGAGGACACCGTAGATCGCGGCGATAAGATACGCAACCGATTCTCAAGCGAAGGTGGTCCTGGCCGGACCCAGGTACGGGAGGGCCAGCCCCGGCCCCTCGTCCGCCCGCCTGGCGGTGTTTGACCAGGTGAGCGAACGAGAGAGGCAACGACATGACCACCATCAGCAAGCTCCCGCCCGAGCCCCGGTCCGTGGCGTACGCGCGCCGGCTCACCCGCGCCACGCTGGCGGAATGGGGCGTGCCGCCGGAGACGATCGACGACGCCACGCTCGCCGTCAGCGAGCTGGTCACCAACGCCGTCGTCCACGCCCGGTCGCCCATCACCTTCCGCCTGACCCGGAGGCCGGGCGGCCTGCGGGCCGAGATCACCGACCACGGTGCCCTCGTCCCGCCGGTGCCGCGCCGGGCCGGCGCCACCGCCACGGGCGGTCGCGGGCTGGCCCTGGTCGGCGAGCTCGCCGACAGGTGGGACGTCGAGGTGAACGGCGAAGCCGGCCGCAAGACGGTGTGGTTCGAGATGGAAACGGCTCTGACCTGCGCACATGCGATACTGGCGGTATGAGCCGGCAGGACGAGCTGCGAGAGTTCCTGCGCTCGCGGCGAGCCCGGGTGTCCCCGCGCGAGGTGGGGCTGCCCGCGCGTGCCGATGGCCGCCGCGTGCGCGGGCTGCGCCGCGAGGAGCTGGCCCTGGCGGCCGGGGTCAGCGCCGACTACTACACCCGGATGGAGCAGGGGCGCGTCGGCAACGTCTCCGACCAGGTGCTGGAAGCCGTGGCCGGAGTCCTGCGGCTCAACCCCGAGGAGCTGCGCCACCTGCGCGAGCTCATCGCCGACCGCGATCACGAGCCGGCCCGGCCACCGGCCCGGCCACGGGCGGCCCTGCGGATGATGCTCGACCTGCTCGGCCCGGTGCCGGCGCTGCTGATGACCGGCGTCCTGGACATCCTGGCGATCAACCGGCTGGGCGCGGCCCTCCTGACGGACTTCGAGGCCATGCCCCGCGCCGAGCGCAACGAGATCCGCTGGATCTTCCTCGACCCCCGGGCCCGCGACGTCTTCCCCGACTGGGAGGAGGTCGCCGTCGAGGCCGCCGCCTGGCTCAGGGGGGCGCTGGGCAGGGCCGGCGCCGACCCGCGCCCGCAGGCGCTGGTCGACGAGCTGACCGCGCGCTCTGCCGACTTCGCCCGCCACTGGGCCGACCACCGGGTGACCTACTGCACGTACGGGGCCAAGCGGCTGCGCCATCCCGACGTGGGCACGATGACGCTCAACTGGGAGTCGTTCGCGCCGACCGCCGACCCGGACGTGTACCTCGTCGTCTACACCGCTCCGACGGGCTCGCCGTCAGAGGAGAGGCTGCTGGCGCTGGCCGAGCGCGCGTGATGACCGCCCGGACGGTCAGGAGCCGTCCTCGGGCAGGTGGTGCTCGGCCCACTGCGACAGCTCGTGCAGCGCCGGCATCAGCGCCTTGCCGCTGTCGGTCAGCTCGTACGTGACCGTGACCGGCGGCCCTTCGTCCACGGTGCGCGCGATCAGGCCCGCCTTGGTGAGCTCGGACAGCCGGTCGGACAGCACGGAGTCGCTCACCCCGGCGATGGCCCGCGACAGCTCGCGGAACCCGGCCGGCCCGGCGCGCAGGCTGCCGAGCACGGGGCCGCTCCAGCGCTTGCCGAGCAGGGCGAACGCGCGCGTCAGCGCGGCGTCGCCACGCACGCAGTCGCCCGTGTCCTGTCGCGTGGATGCCCGTGCCATGCCTCCAAACTAGCAGAAACAAGGTCACTTTGATTTTGCTAGTAGATATGAATAGCCTAGGCACACCTCAATGACTAGCAGGGAGACTGTGATGAGTGAGAGTGCGCGCGTGCGTCCCAGCGTCGTGGTGCTGGGCGGCGGATACGGCGGGTCCAAGGTGGCCAGGCTGCTCGACGACGTGGCCGACGTGACGCTCGTGGACCCGTCCGACGCGTTCATGCACAACGTGGCCGCCTGGCGGGCGCTGGTCGAGCCCGAGTGGCTGGACCGGATCTTCGTGCCCTACCGGCGGCTGCTCACGCACGGGCGCTTCCTGCGCGACCACGCCGTGGCCGTGGACGGCACGCAGGTGACGCTCGCCTCCGGCGCCACGCTGCGGCCCGACTACCTGGTGCTGGCCACGGGCTCGGCGTACCCGTTCCCGGCCAAGGCCGGGCAGCCGGATGCCGAGCTCGCCAAGGCCGAGGCCCGCGCCGCGCACGAGGTGCTGGCAGGTGCCGAGCGGGTGCTGCTGGTCGGCGCGGGGCCCGTGGGGCTGGAGCTGGCGGGGGAGATCAAGGCCGCGTTCCCCGGCAAGCACGTCACGCTCGCCGACGTCGCCCCCGACATCCTGCCGGGGCCGTTCGAGCAGGAGCTGCGCGACGAGCTGCGCAGGCAGCTCGACGAGCTCGGCGTGGAGCTCAAGCTCGGCAGCCCGCTGCGGGAGCTGCCCGCCGCGCCGCCCGCCACGGCGGCCCCGATCGCGATCGCGACCGAGGCGGGGGAGAAGCTGACGGCCGACGTCTGGTTCCGCTGCTTCGGCGTCGTGCCCCGCACCGACTACCTGCGCGGCGCGCTCGCCGAGTCCCTGGACGCGCAGGGATACGTCCAGGTCGACTCGGGCCTGCGGGTGCTCGGGCAGGAACGCGTCTTCGCCATCGGCGACATCTCCGACGCCGACAGGAACATGGCCGGCTTCGCCGGTCAGCAGGGCGAGCTGCTGGCCGCGAACCTGCGCGCGCAGATCACCGGCGAGGGCGAGACCGTCGCCTACGAGCGCCGCCCCGCGCTGATCCTCGTGCCGCTCGGCCCCGAGGGCGGCGCGGGCCAGCTCCCCGGGCAGGGCGTCATCGGCCCCGACGCCACGGCCGAGATCAAGGGCAGGGCGATGCTGGTCGAGCACAGCACCGGGCACTTCGACGCCCCCGGCGAGGCCTGACGCGGCGTCCGGATCGTCACCAGGAGGCCGCGTGCGGCAGGGCCTCGTGTGCGTGATCGGCGGCGTGGCCTAGCATGCGGGCATGCAGACTGCTGCGGGCGTGGTGCTCGCGGGTGGGCGCTCCACCCGGATGGGACGGCCGAAGGCGTGGCTGGAATGGCACGGCTCGACGTTGTTGTACCGGGCCGCCGCCGTCCTGGCCAGGACGGTCGACGGGCCGGTCGTCGTGGTCGCCGCGCCCGGGCAGGAGCTGCCGCCGCTGCCCTCGGGGGTCACGGTGGCCGAGGACCCCGTCGAGGGGCTGGGGCCCATGCAGGGGCTGGCCGTGGGGCTGGCGGCGGTGGCCGGGCGGGCCGAGACGGCGTTCGTGTGCTCCACGGACCTGCCGTTCCTGCACCCGGCCTTCGTCCGGCGGGTCCTGCGCGCGCTGACCCCTGGCACGGACGTCGCGCTGCCGGTGGCCAGGGGCTTTCGCCAGCCGCTGGCCGCCGGCTACCGGACGTCCCTGGCCGGGCTGGTCGCCGACCTGCTGGCCGCGGGGGACCTGCGGCCGGGCATGCTGTTCAAGCACTGCGAGGTGGCCCGGCTCGACGACGCGGAGCTGCTGGCGGACGCGCAGCTCGCCCGGTACGACCCGGAGCTGGAGTCCGTGGTGAACGTCAACTCCCCGGAGGACTACGCGGCGGCCAGGGACCGGCAGCCGCCCGAGATCGTGGTGGAGCGGTTCGGCGCGCTCGCCAGGAACGGCGGCCACCGGCCGCACGCCGTACGGGCCGCCACGCTGGGAGCCGCGGCGGACGCGGTCGGGCTGGCCCTGGACCGGCACGTGGTGGCCGCGCTCAACGGCGACCAGGTCACCCGCGACACGGCCCTGCCGCTGGCGGCCGGCGACACCGTCGCCTTCCTGTCGGCGGACGCCGGCGGCTGAGAGATTTGACACCGTCGTAGAGTCAGGGCATGGCAGCTGGCGGGTTCTTCGGACGGGCGTTGCTGGTGGACGTCGCAGGCGGGACGGCGAGTGCCGTCCCCTACGAGCTGGACGAGCGCGTGCTGCGCGGCTACCTCGGCGGGGTGGGCCTCGGCACGTGGCTGCTGCACCGGCTGGCGCCCGCCGGGGTCGATCCGCTCGCTCCGGCGGCGCCGCTGGCGTTCGTCTTCTCCTCGCTGGTCGGCACCCCGCTGACGACCAGCGCGAAGTTCGCCGTGGTGGCCAAGTCCCCGCTGACCGGCCTGCTGACCGACGCGCTCGCCTCCAGCCAGTTCGCCATCGCCGGCAAGCTGACCGGGCATGACGCGATCGTGATCCGCGGCCGGGCCGAGGAGCTGTCGGTGCTGCTGATCGACGGCGACGGCGTGCGCCTCGAACCGGCGCCTGAGCTCTCCGGGCTGCCCGCGGCCGAGGCGGAGCGCGCGGCCCGGGAGCGGTTCGGCCGCACCTGGCGCACCGCGGCGATCGGCCCGGCGGGCGAGCGCCAGGTGCGGTACGCGACCATCAGCCATGACGGCCGCCACGCGGGCCGGGGCGGCCTGGGCGCCGTGATGGGCGCCAAGAACCTCAAGGCCGTGCTGGTCAGGGCGGGGACCAAGGTGTCGGTGGCCGACCAGGCCGGGGTGCTCGCCGCCGCCCGCGACCTGCGCAGGCGCAGCTTCGGCCCGGCCACGGCGAAGTACCGGGAGCTGGGTACGCTGGCCAACCTGCTGGCGTTCAACGCCGTCAGCACCCTGCCCACCCGCAACTTCACCGCCGCCACGTTCGAGGGCGCGCCCCGGCTGGCCGCCGAGGAGCTGCACGAGCTGCGCGGGGTGGCGCGCAACAGCTGCGCGTCCTGCTCCATCGGCTGCGAGCACATCTACTCGCGCAAGGGCGGCGGCAAGCAGCGGATGGAGTACGAGAACGTCTTCGCGCTCGGCCCCCTGTGCGGCGTGTCCGACCCCGACGAGGTGTTCGCCGCCAGCGCCCGCTGCGACGAGCTGGGCATCGACACCATCTCGGCGGGCGGCACGATCGCGTGGGCCATGGAGTGCGTCGAACGCGGCCTGCTCGACGAGCCGTGGCTGAAGTTCGGCGACGGCGCGGCGCTGCTGCGCGCGCTGAACGCGATCGGGGAGCGCTCGCCGGGCCTGGGCGAGCTGCTCGCGGAGGGCTCGCGCCGCGCCGCCGGCGTCGTAGGGCACGCCTCGATCGACTTCGCGCCGCAGGTCAAGGGTCTGGAGCTGCCCGGTTACGAGCCCCGAAGCCTTCAGGCCATGGCACTCGGGCTCGCGGTGAACGCCAGGGGAGCCGACCACAACCGGTCCGGCGCCTACGAGGCCGACCTGTCGGGCGAGCTGGACCGGCTGGCCGGCGGTGCGGCCCACGTCGCCGCCGCCGTCGACACCGAGGACCGCGCCGCGGTCATGGACTCGATGATCCTCTGCAAGTTCCTGCGCGGCGTCTTCGACGACCCGTTCGCGGAGTGGGCCGGGCTGCTCGCGCTGGTCACCGGATGGCAGGTGGACGCCGCCGAGCTGCGGGGGACCGCCAGGCGGATCGTCCGGGCCAAGCGCGCGTTCAACCTGCGCGAGGGCGCCACCGCGGCCGACGACACGCTGCCGCCGCGCATGCTGGAGACGCCGCTGGAGCTCGGCTCGGGCCGCCGCGCGGCGCTGGACGCGACCCGCCTGCGGGCGATGGTCGCCGGCTACTACGCCGCGCGCGGGCTGGACCCCGAGGGGCGGGTCGTGGCGGCCGACCTCCCTGATCTCCTGCTGGACGAGGTAGAAGATCGTGAGTAGGGGGTAGAAGACGGGCCACCCGCAAGGGTAGATTGCTCGCATGGTGTATGCCGTATTCTGTATGCCAGCGTGGAGTTGAGATGACGACGCTTGAGGAGCCGGCGACCGCCGTACGCACCGTGACCGTCGAGATCGACGGCCGTGCCGTGACCGTGCCGGAAGGCACCAGCATTTACGACGCCGCCAAAGAGGTGGACATCGATATCCCGGTGTTGTGCCACAACGAGCGGTACGACCCCGTCGGGGTGTGCCGCATGTGCGTGGTCGACACGGGCGGGCGGGCCTTCGCCGCCGCCTGCGTGCGGCCCTGCGAGGACGGCATGCAGGTCAAGACCAGCACCCCGGAGCTGGAGCGCAACCGGGCGACGCTGACCGAGCTGCTGCTGTCGGACCAGCCGCCGCGCGCGGAGGACCCGAAGCAGACGACCACCGGCGACAACCTGCTCCTCGACCTCGCCGACCGGTTCGACGTGGCCCAGGAGACGACCGACCTGCCGTGCGGCTCCGGGCGCGGCCTGGACCTGTCCAACCCGGTGATCGCGGTCAACCACGACGCCTGCATCCTGTGCGACCGCTGCGTCCGCGCGTGCGACGACATCCAGGGCAACGACGTCATCGGCCGCTCCGGCAAGGGCTACTCCACCAGGATCGCCTTCGACCTCAACGACCCGATGGGCGCCAGCTCCTGCGTGACCTGCGGCGAGTGCGTGCAGGCCTGCCCCACCGGCGCGCTGACCAACAAGGCGATCAACGACGTGCCCATCCGGCCCCGCCAGGAGCTGGACGCGGTCGACACCGTGTGCCCGTACTGCGGCGTCGGCTGCGCCCTCACCTACTACGTCGACCGGTCGCGCGGCGCGATCGCCTTCGCCGAGGGGCGCGACCAGCCCGGCTCGCAGAGCCGGCTGTGCGTCAAGGGCCGGTACGGCTGGGACTACGCGGCCTCCCCGCAACGCCTGACCATGCCCCTGATCAGGAAGGAATCGTCCTACCCCAAGGGCCCGCTGTCGGCCGACGTGCGCGGCGACGCGCACAACGACAGGGGACGCGCCGGAGGCGGAGGCGACCGCAGCGCCAGGCTGAGCAGGAACGGCAAGGACCGCAAGCGCAAGCCGGGCGGGCTCGTCGACTACGACGAGGTGCTGCCGCACTTCCGCGAGGCCACCTGGGAGGAGGCGCTCGACCTCGTCGCCCGGCGGCTGAAGGAGATCCACGCCGAGCAGGGCCCCGGGGCCATCGCCGGGTTCGGCTCGGCGAAGTGCTCCAACGAGGAGGCATACCTCTTCCAGAAGCTGATCAGGGCCGGGTTCGGCACCAACAACGTCGATCACTGCACCCGGCTGTGCCACGCCTCGTCGGTGGCCGCGCTGTTCGAGGGCGTCGGCTCCGGCGCGGTCTCGACCACGTACGGCGACGTCGCCAACGCCGACGTCGTGATCATCACCGGCTCGAACCCGACGGCGAACCACCCCGTCGCCAGCTCCTTCTTCAAGCAGGCCCGCCGCCGCGGCACCAAGATCGTATACGTCGATCCGCGCGCCAGCACCGTGGCCGAGCACGCCGACTACCACTGCCAGGTCAAGCCCGGCACCGACGTGGCGTTCTACAACGCGATCATGCACGAGGTGATCCGGCTCGGCCTGATCGACATGGAGTTCATCAAGGCCCGCGTCTCCGGCTTCGAGGAGCTGGTGCGCACGGTCAACGACTACCCGCCCGAGCGGGCCGCGCAGATCACCGGCGTGGACGCCGACCTGATCCGCGAGGTCGCGCGGGTCTGGGGCGAGGCCGGGGCCGGCGTCATCTACTGGGGCATGGGCATCTCCCAGCACACCACCGGCACCGACAACGCCCGCTGCCTGATCGCGCTCTGCTCGATCACCGGCAACGTGGGCAGGCCGGGCACGGGCCTGCACCCGCTGCGCGGGCAGAACAACGTGCAGGGCGCCTCCGACGCCGGGCTGATCCCCATGTTCTACCCCGACTACCAGGGCGTGGACCGGGAGGCCACCCGCAGGCGGTTCGAGCAGGCCTGGGGCACCGAGCTCGACCCCGACCGCGGGCTCACCGTCACCGAGATCATCGGCTCGGTGCTGAAGCCGGGCGGCGTGCGCGGCATGTACATGCTGGGCGAGAACCCGTTCCTGTCCGACCCCAACATCAACAAGGTGCGCAAGGCGCTGTCCCAGCTCGACTTCCTCGTCGTGCAGGACATCTTCCTGACCGAGACCGCCGAGTTCGCCGACGTCATCCTGCCGGCGTCGTCGTACCTGGAGAAGGACGGCACCTACACCAACACCGACCGGCGGGTGCAGCTCGGCCGCAAGGTGATGGACCCGCCGGGCCAGGCCAGGGTGGACTGGGAGATCATCCAGGACCTCGCCAGGCGGATCGGGCTGGACTGGTCGTACGCCTCGCCCAGCGAGGTGTTCGACGAGATGGTCGAGCTCATGCCGTCGTACGCGAACCTGCGCCACGACAACCTGGGGCTGACCGGCAAGCTCTACCCCAACGCCGACCCCGACCACTCCGACGGGACCGTGGTCCTGTTCGACGAGCGGTTCAACACCGACGACGGGCTCGCCCACCTCGTCCCCGCGCAGTGGCTGCCGGCCAAGGAGTTGCCGGACGCCGAGTACCCGCTGGTGCTCAACACCGGCCGGCTGCTCGAACACTGGCACACCGGGTCGATGACGCGGCGCTCGTACGCGCTGGACACGATCTCGCCGGTCGCCGAGGTGTACATGCACCCCAAGGACGCCGCCGACCGCGGCCTGTCGCACGGCCAGCAGGCCCGCGTACGCTCCCGGCGCGGCGTCATCGAGCTGCAGGTCCGCATCTCGCACCGCGAGCAGCTCGGCAACTGCTTCATCCCGTTCCACTTCCGTGAGGCGGCGGCGAACCTGCTGACGATCGACGAGATCGACCCCTACGGCAAGATCCCCGAGTTCAAGTTCTGTGCGATCCAGGTCGAGGCGCTGAGCGCCGAGCCCACGTGGAGTGTGTCCGAATGACCCTGAGTTTCGAGATGGGCCGCCGGCTTCCGGGCGTCGAGGCACGGGCCGGCAAGTTCCCCGGCCCGTCGCTGATCCCGGCGCTCAACGCCATCCAGGCGCGGCTGGGCTGGCTGCCGCGGGAGGAGCTCGAGGAGCTGTCCCGCACCATGCGGCGGCCGCGGTACGAGATCGAGGGGCTCATCTCGTTCTACCCGCACTTCCGCACAACCCCGCCCGCCAAGGTGAGCGTCAGCGTGTGCCACGACCTGTCGTGCTGGCTGCGCTCGGCCGACGACCGCATCGCCGAGGTACGCGCCCGCTACGGCGACGACACCGAGATCGAGCTCACCGAGGTGTCCTGCCTGGGCCGCTGCGACAGCGCCCCGGCGCTGGCCGTCAACGAGCACCCCGCGCCGGTCGCCGGTCTCGACACGCTCGTGGCCGCCGCCCGCGAGGGCGAGCTGGCCGAGGCCACGGTGACGGGACGCGCCGAGCCGTGGCCGAACGACCCGTACCCGGCCGGCTCCGGCGTCCAGGACCGGTACGCGAGCCTGCGTGCCCTGCTGGCCGGCCGGATCAGCGCCGAGAGCGTGGTGGCCACGCTGGAGGCGTCAGGGCTGCGCGGCATGGGCGGCGCCGGGTTCCCCACGGGCAGGAAGTGGGGCCTGGTCGCCGCCACCGAGCCGGGCGGCGTCAAGTACGCGATCTGCAACGCCGACGAGTCCGAGCCCGGCACGTTCAAGGACCGGCAGATCCTGACCGACCAGCCGCACCTGGTGATCGAGGGCCTGCTGCTCGGCATGGCCGTGGTCGGCGCCGAGCAGGGCTGGATCTTCATCCGGCACGAGTACGGCCCCGAGGAGCGCGTGCTGCACGCGGAGATCGAGGCGCTGCGCGAGGCCGGCGTGATCGGCGAGAACGCCTGCGGCAGCGGCCGCCGCCTCGACCTCGACATCTTCGTCTCGCCCGGCGGCTACATCCTCGGCGAGGAGACCGCGCTGCTGGAGTGCATGGAGGGGCACCGGGGCGAGCCGCGCAACAAGCCGCCCTTCCCCGGCAACTACGGCCTGCACGGCCGCCCCACGCTGATCAACTCGGTGGAGACCTTCGCCGACGTGCCGGTGATCCTGCAGCGCGGCGCCGAATGGTGGGCGGAGCAGGGCGAGGGCGACAGCGTCGGCTGGAAGTTCTTCGCCGTCTCCGGCCACGTCGCGAACCCCGGCGTGTACTGCGTGCCCATGGGCACCACGGTGCGCGCCCTGATCGACCTGGCCGGCGGCGTGCCCGGCGGCGCCCGGGTCGGCGCCGTGCAGCCGGGCGGCGCGTCCTCCAACTTCATCGGCCCCGACAAGCTGGACCTGCCGCTGGACTTCGGCACGCTGGCCGAGGCCGGGACCATGCTCGGCTCCGGCGCCCTGGTGGTGCTCGCCGAGGGCACCGACCTGCTGGCCGCCGCCACCAACGTGCTGCGGTTCTTCCGCAACGAGTCGTGCGGCAAGTGCGTGCCCTGCCGGGTCGGCTCCACCAAGGCCCACGAGGTGCTGCGCGGGGTGCTGGACTCCGGGTCCGCCACCCTCGACGACGCGCAGCAGGGCCGGATCCTGCAACTGGAGGAGACCATGCGCAAGACGTCCATCTGCGGGCTCGGGCAGGTGGCGCTGGGACCGGTAGTGTCGGTACTCGGGCTGAACAAGGGGGCCGCGGCGGCCCGCCCGCAGCCCCGCCCCGAAGGCTCGAAGGAGCAGCCGGACCGTTGAGCGGCAGAGAGTTCTTCACGGCACGGACCCTGGCCGAGGTCCGTGCCGGGTTCCGGCCCGCGCACCGCACGCCCGCCGAGCGGGTCCCGCTGGCCGAGGCGCTGCACCGGGTGCCCGTCGCCGGCATCACCGCGCCCGCCGACCTGCCAGGCTTCGCCCGCTCCACCGTGGACGGCTTCGCGGTCCGCGCCATGGACACCTACGGCGCCTCCGACGCGCTCCCGTCCTACCTCGACCTGCTCGGCGCGGTCCGCATGGGCGCCGAGCCGGACGTGGCGGTCCGCGCCGGCGGCTGCGTCGCCATGCCGACCGGCGGCGTGCTCCCGCCCGGCGCCGACGCGGTCGTCATGGTGGAGTACACCGCCGAGACCATGCCGGGCACCATCGAGGTGACCCGGCCCGTCGCGCCGGGCGGCGGCCTCGTCCGCGCCGACGAGGACGTGGCGCGGGGCGGCGTGCTCGCGCCGGGCGGCCGGCCGCTGCGCGCCCCCGACCTCGGCTTCCTCGCCGCCGCGGGCGTGACCGAGGTCGCCGTGCACCGCCGCCCCCGGGTGGCGATCGTCTCCACCGGCGACGAGGTGGTGCCGCCCGGCACCGCGCGGCTCGGCCCCGGCCAGGTGCGCGACGCCACCGCCTCCGCGCTGGCGGGGCTCGTCGCCGACGCCGGCGGCGAGCCGGTGATCGCCGGCATCGTCCCGGACGAGCCCGGCGCGCTCAAGGACCGCCTGACCGCACTGCTGCCCGAATCCGACCTGGTCGTCGTGTCGGCGGGCTCGTCCGTCGGCACCAGGGACGAGACGGCGGGCGCGGTGGCCGCCGTCGGCGACGTCTGGTGCCACGGGATCGCCATCAAACCGGGCAAACCCACGCTGCTGGCCGAGTGCGCGGGCATCCCGCTCATCGGGCTGCCCGGCAACCCGCTGTCCGCACTGGTCGTGTTCGGGCAGGTCGGCGTGCCGCTGCTGTGGCGCCTGGCCGGCTGCGAGAGCCCGCCGCCGCAGCCGAGCACCCGCGCCCGGCTGTCACGCGACCTCGCCTCGGCGGCGGGCCGCCTCGACGTGGTCCAGGTCGGCGTGCGGGACGGCCTGGCCGAGCCGATCTTCGGCCCGTCGGCGCTGCTGTCGGTGCTGACCCGCGCCGACGGCTACGTGATCGTGCCCGAACCGGCCACCGGGCTGGACGCGGGCACCGAGGTCGAGGTCGTGCTGTACCGATGAGCACGCATGGAGGTCGTCGCGTCGTGATGAGCGCGGGAAGTCTGAGAGTAGAGGTCACCCTGTACTGATGAGCGCGGAAAGTCCTTTTGTCTCCGACGTCCCAGCGGCGCAGGCCCTCGCCGTCTGGCGCGAGGCGCGCGCCGCGGCGGGCTGCCCCGCGCGAGTCGCCCTGCTCCGGACGCCGGTCGCCGCCGCCGTGGGCCGGGTGACGGCCGAGCCGGTCTGGGCGACCCGGTCCTCGCCCGCCTTCGACGCCGCGGCCATGGACGGCATCGCCGTACGCGCCGCCGACACCGTCGGAGCGGCCGAGACCAGCCCGGTGCTCCTGGCGCCCGGCGACTTCGCCGTCGTGGACACCGGCGACCCGCTGCCCGACGGGTACGACGCCGTCGTCATGCGGGAGCACGTGCACCGCACCCCGGCAGGCGAGGCCGAGCTGCGCGCGGCCGTCCCGCCGTACCAGCACGTCCGCTCCATCGGGGAGGACATCAGCGCCGGCGAGCTGCTGCTCCCCGAGGGCCACCGGCTGCGCCCCGTGGACGTCGCGGCCTGCGCCGCCGCGGGAGTCACCGAACTCGGCCTGCGCGGGGCCCCGCGCGTGGTGATCGTGCCGACCGGCGACGAGATCCGCCCGATCGGCGCCGACCTCGCCCCCGGCGACATCCTCGACACGAACTCGCTGATGCTGGCCGCCCAGGCCCGGGAGGCAGGCTGCGAGGCCCGGGTGACGGAGATCGTCCCCGACGACCCCGAAGCGCTCACCACGGCGCTCACGGAGGCCACCCGCGACGCCGACCTGGTGCTGCTCATCGCCGGCTCCAGCGCCGGCCGCGACGACTACACCGCCCGCGTGGTCGCCGGGGCCGGCGTCGTCGCCGTCCACGGGGTCGCCGTGCGGCCCGGCCATCCCGTCGTGCTCGGCGCCGTCGCGCGGACGCCCGTGATCGGCGTGCCCGGCTACCCGGTGTCGGCGGCGCTGACGTTCGACATCTTCGCCGCCCCGGCGCTCGCCGAGCTGGAGGGCGCCGCGCCGCGCGAACGCCCGGTGGCCACCGCGCACCTGGCCAGGAAGCTGCCGTCCGCCCTCGGCATGGACGACTGGGTACGCGTGCGCCTCGGCCGGGTACGGGACCGGCTCGTCGCCACCCCGCTGCCCCGCGGCGCCGGCGTGCTCACCTCGCTCGTCCGCGCCGACGGCCTGCTCGTTGTCCCCTCAGGAGTGGAGGGCCACCACGCCGGCGAGCAGGTACGGGTCGAGCTGCTGCGCGGCCTGTCCGAGATCGGCCGGACCATCGTCGCCATCGGCTCCCACGACCTCGTGCTCGACCTCGCGGCCTCCGCCCTGCGCGCCGCCGACCCGCTGGTCACCCTGGCCTCGTCGAACGTCGGCTCGCTCGGCGGCCTCGTCGCCCTGCGCGACGGCCTGTGCCACCTGGCCGGCTCCCACCTGCTGGACCCCGCCACCGGCGAGTACACGCTGCCGTACGTGGACCGCCTGATGGGCGCGGACGCCGACGTCACCGTGATCAGGCTGGTCCACCGCGACCAGGGCCTGATCGTCGCCCCCGGCAACCCGCTCGGCCTGACCGGCATCAAGGACGTCACGCATCCCGACCTGCGCTACGTGAACCGGCAGCGCGGCGCCGGCACGCGGGCGCTGCTCGACCACGAGCTGGCCGGCCACGGCATCGACCCCGCCGAGGTGCCGGGCTACTCCCGCGAGGAGCACACCCACCTGGCGGTCGCCGCGGCCGTGGCCGCCGGACGGGCGGACTGCGGCCTGGGCATCCTCGCCGCCGCCCGCGCCTTCGGGCTGGACTTCGTCCCGGTGGCGCAGGAGCCGTACGACCTGGTGCTGCGTACCGGGACGCAGGCCGAGGAGCTGCTGGCGCCGCTGTGGGCGCTGCTGGAGCAGCCGGGGTTCCGCGCCGAGGTGGAGGCGCTGGGCGGCTACTCCTGCGCCGAAACCGGCCGCCGCATCCGCTGACCGCGGGGCCGCGACGCCGGCCGGAACCTGTTACACGCACGCCTCCCGAAGCGGCTGGACCTCCCGCGGCCGGAGGGTGCGCGGGAAGGCAAAAAGACGGTCGGGAAGCGCGCGATGGAACCCGAACCGGACTTACGACCGTCCCTTGGATAGAAGGGATCTGTTCGCCGCCTACCTACCGCACCCGTCCCGTGACACCCCGCAGGCCAAACTCCGCAGGAACCGCCCCCGTTCGACACAAGGAGTACGACTCGGTGAATCCGCGCGCACTTGCCCACCGGGCACACCGACATGGCTGGGACGTGCAGACCGTCCCGCGATCCTCCGGCCCCGTAGTCATCCTGAAGCGTGACGGCTGGCGCCTGGAGATCGCGTTCGACGGTCACGCACCCAAGCAGGCCACCGCCAACGGGCCCGGGCAGAAGACCGGCAGACAGCTCAACCTCCGTTCGATCAACGACTTCGTGCACCGGCCAGGGACGGACCGGTTAATCCACTCGCGCCACGGTCAGCGGCAGGCCAACCTCCCCAGGAGCGACCGCGAGCAGCGCCCGCTGCGGGACCGCGGCGAGTAGCTCCGGGCCAGGACCCGCGCGAGCCTGCTCGACGCGTGCCTCTACGGCGAGATCGGGGTGCCGACGCCGGTCACGGACGGCGTGCGCGTCGAGGCGCTGACCCATGGCGACACGCTCCAGGTGGAAGCCCATGGCGGCCCACCTGCTGACAACGCGACCCGTGGGCGATCCACACGCCCTGGTCCGGGCCGAGGCTCCACAGCCTCTTGGCCGGGCCGGGGCTCCACAGCCTCTCGGCCGGACTGAGGCTTCACAGCCTCTTGGCCGGACTGAGGCTGCCACAGCACCTAGGCCGGACTGAGGCTCCACATCCGCAGCAGCCGGTCCTCGCCGACCGTCACCACCACCGGCCGCCCGGCCTGCTCCGCCAGGGCCAGCAGTCGGATCCCGCCGCCCGCCCCGTGCCCGAACTCGCCGACGATCGCCCCGTCGTCCAGCCGCCGCACCCCCACGAACGCATCCCCGCCGTGCGGCGCGTGCGCCACGACCGCGACCGGCACGCCGTCCAGCGTGCCCGCCACCAGCGCGGCGGTGCCCCGGTCGTCCGGGCTGCGGTCGCTGAACGGCCACTTCTGCCTGCGCTTGCCCGTCGCCAGGTCGTACACGCGCAGGGTGCCGTCCAGATGCGTGGAAACGAGCACCGGCTCGCCGTCCAGCTCGCCGCACGCCAGCCGCTCGATGCCACCGACCTCACCCGTCTTGTACGTGTGCGTCACCGCGCCCGTGGCCAGGCGGCGCACCCGTACGCGGTTCGCGCCGTCGCCCGTCACGAGCACGTCGTCGCCGTCCAGCCGGCCGAACGCCAGGCCGTTGATGCCCTGGAAGTGCTCGGTGCTCGTGGGGCCGATCTGCTTGCCGGTGCCGGCGTCCCACAGGCGCACGGTGCCGTGCAGGTCCCGCAGGCTGTCGTACTTCTGCGACACCGCGACCACCCGCCCGCCCGCGACCGTCACCGCGACGATCGGGTCGGTGGCCTTCCGCGTGCCCAGGCTCTCGCCTGACGGGCTCCACAGCCGCATCCTGCCGTCGGCGTGCCCGGAGGCGATCACCGGGGCGTTCCCGTGCTGGCCATAGGCGAGCGCCGCCGTGCCCGTGCCGCCGTCGCCGAGTTGGGAGGTCGTGCTCGTGGAGAGGTCCCAGGTGAGGATGGATCCGTTGCTCGTGCCACAGGCCACGCCGGGCCCGGTCGTCGCCATCGCGGCGGGGGTGCCCGTACCGGCGGGCAGCTTCACCGGCTCCCCGATCAGCGTCCCGAACGGCTCGGCCGCCGCGGTCGGCGTAGGGGAGGGCGACACGGAGGCGGTGGCCGTCCCGGTGCCGGCGGGTGAGGGCGGCGGGTTCTGCGGCACGTTCTGGCGGCCGGTGCCGCCGTCGGGCCTGAGCACGACGAACGCCGACACCGCCGCCGTCGCCAGCGCCGCCGCCCCGGCACTGAGCACGGCCCGGCGGCTGACCCGCTTCCCATCGCCAACCGGCGCCGTCTCGGTGCCCGCCATCCCGGCCTGCTGCGGCGGCACCACGCCCGCGTGTCCGGGATGCCCCGCTAGGCCCGCATGGCCGGCGTGCCCGGCTACGTCCGCGTGTCCGGCGTGCCCTGCTGCGCCCGCGTGTCCGGCGTGCCCGGCTACGTCCGCGTGGCCGAAATGCCCCGCTACGTTCACATGGTCGGCGTGCCCCGCCCAGCCGGGCGCCGCCGGTCCGAGCCTGCCAGGTGCGGGCTGACCCACCCCTGCCGCGCTGCCTGCGGACTGGCCTGCACCGGATGTGCGCTCTGCGGGGTGGCCCGCACCGGGTGCGTGGCCCGCGCTGGGTGCGTCCTCTGCGGGGACGGCGACCCCTGGGCGGCTCGTCAGCCGCTTCATCAGGTCGAGGGGCAGCGGCCGCGCCGCCGGGTCCCTGGCGAAGCAGTCCCGCAGCACCTCCGCCAGCCGCGCGGGCACCCCGCTCAGATCGGGAGCCCCGCTGAGAACGGCGTGCAGGATGGCCGCAACGGTCTCCCCGGCGTAGGGAGGCCGCCCCGTGGCCGCGAACACCATGGTCCCCGCCCAGCTGAACACGTCCGACGCGGGCCCCACCCGCAGCCCCTCGAACTGCTCGGGCGACATGTACGCCGGCGTCCCCACCACTCCGGACACCATCGTCGTCGCGTCCAGCGCCTTGGCGATGCCGAAGTCGATCACGATCGGCCCCTCGGGCCCCATCAGCACGTTGCCCGGCTTGAAGTCCCGGTGCACGATGCCGGCCTGATGGATGGCGGCCAGCGCGGTCAGCGTGGAGATCGCCAGCCGGTCCAGCGCCCCGCCCGCGCGCGGCCCCGCCGACCGGACGACCTGCTGCAGCGTCTCACCCGCGATGTACTCGCTCACGATGTACGGCTGATCGCCGACTGTCCCGACGTCCAGGACCGCCGCCGTGCAGAACGCCGCCACCCGCCGTGCCGCCTCGGCCTCCCGCAGGAAGCCCCTGGTGACGGCGTCGTCGCCGCTCAGATGGCTGTGCAGCAGCTTGACCGCGACCTCGAGCCCGTCGTCGCCGGCCGCCTTGTAGACCGTCCCCTGGCCGCCGGAGCCGAGCACGCCGACGAGCCGCCAGCGGCCGACCCGTTCGGGGTCACCCGGCCGGAGCGGGCGGATTTCCGGCATCCCGCTCCTTTCCCGGGCCTTCCATACGCGATCCACACGATAACCCGTCGCCGACCTCCGGGGATCGCGCTCCGCCGCCGACCATCAAGACGCCCCTCCCTGCCACCGCGAGGGGGACGACCGCGCCACCGCGCAAGACGACCCTCGCCACGCGACCGCCGCCACCGCGCCGGACGACCCTCACCGCGCGACCCCACCACGCGACCACCGCCGCGCGGACGGACCCCCGCCTCCACGCGGGACGACCCCGGACGCGGTGGCCCGGGCCCGAAAAGGCCGGTCAGCTGCCCAGTTCGGTGGTCACCGTCTCGGGATCCGGCGCCTTGACGGACACCTTGGCGCCCCACCCGGTGAAGCGGCTGTCGATCGTGATCGTCTTGCCTTCGAACTCGTTCCTGTCGAACACCCCGGTGGCCGCGTACGACGACTTCACCCTGCTCACCAGCCCCGCGGACGTCAGCGTGAGCGTGTAGGACACCTTCGTGTCGTCGTGCATGCGCAGCGGGATCGACGCCCCGAACCAGCGCGACGCCTTCTCCAGCTCCTTGAAGGTGATCTTCCCGGTCAGCGTGCTGCCGCGCAGCTTGCCCTTCTTGACCAGCGCCGCCAGGGTCTTCGGCTCGGCGGGGTTGATGACCTGGCCGTAGAAGCCGCTGCCGCCGCCGAGCAGGGCCTTGCTCTTGAGCCAGGACTTGCCCTCCGGCAGACGGCCCTCCCACATGCCGCCCGAGGTGTAGCTCACGTTCCCGATGCTGATCGTACGCTCGCGGGCACCCCCGGCGGGGGTGGCGGTGATGTCGGCGGCCGCCACGCCCTTGGCGTTGAACTGGAAGGTCCCCTTGCGGCTCTGGATCTTGGTCTTGCCGTCGCCCGTGAGCGTCGTCGTCTCGGTGAACCGCACGCCGCGCCCGGAGGCGAGCTCGCTCTTCAGAGCGCGTACGGGATCCTTGGGGGCAGCCTGGGCGGGGGTGGCCGCCATCACCAGGCAGCCGCAGGCCACCAGGGCCGTGATCGTGGTCTTCTGCACGAGCCGTGATCCTGCCGCAAGCAGATCACGGCGGGAGCACGGGGCCTTGTCGGCAAGGCACCGGTGCTTATCATCAGGCCATGGAAACGGTGCGCTCGGCTCCCGAGCTCCGTGCGTGGTCCATCGGCGAAGAACTCGGCAGGGGCGGCATGGGCGTCGTGTACGCCGCCACCCGCCGCGACGACGGCACGCCGGGCGTCATCAAGCTCATGCGGCCGGATCTGGCCGAGGCGGACGGGCGGGCGGTCGCGTACTTCCGCCGCGAGATGCTCGCGAGCATGGCGCTGCGCCATCCGCACATCGTGCACGCCACCGAGGTGGGGGAGGCGGCGGGCGCGCCGTTCATCGTGATGGAGCTGTGCGAGGGCGGCAGCCTGGCCGACCTGGTGGCCAGGGACGGCCCGCTGCCCGCCGAGCGCGCCCTGCCGATGTTCGAAGGGCTGCTCGACGGGCTGGCGTACGCGCACGGCGCCGGGTTCGTGCATCGCGACATCAAGCCGGGCAACATCCTGCTGACCGCCGCCGGTGCCGCCAAGATCGCCGACTTCGGGCTGGCCAAGGCGTTCGAGTCGGCCGGCTGGAGCGGGATGACGCGTACCGGCGCGACGCTGGGCACGCCGGCCTACATGCCCAGGGAGCAGGTGCTCGACTTCAAGTACGCCCGGCCGGGCGTCGACGTCTGGGCGATGGCGGCGACCCTCTACTACGCGCTCACCGGCAGCGCCCCGCGCGACTTCACGCCCGGCCGCGACCCCTGGCTGACGGTCACCACCACCCTGCCGTTACCCGTCGCGAGCCGCCGCGAGGACGTGCCGCCGGCGCTCGCCCGGGTCGTCGACCGGGCCGTCGACGACGGCGACGGGCTGCCGTACGCCTCCGCCGCCGAGCTGCGTGCCGACCTGGCGGGGGCGCTGACATGACGGGCTGGGCTCCCGGGAGCGTCGTGGCCGGTGACTTCGTCGTCGAACGCGAGCTCGGCCGGGGCGGCTACGGGCGGGTGGTCCTGGCCCAGAGCCGCCGCTCCGGTACACGCTACGCCATCAAGCGGCTGGTCCGCGCCGAGCCGGCCGAGCAGGGGCGGCTCCTGGCGGAGGCGCAGCGCTGGGTCGCGCTGCCGCCGCATCCGCACATCACCGCCTGCCACTTCGTACGGACCGTCGGCGAGGAGGTCGCCGTCTTCAGCGAGTACGCACCCGGCGGCTCCCTGGCCGACCGCATCGGCCGCCGCGATCTCACCGGCCCCGAGATCCAGGCGATAGCCCTGCAGACGGCCTGGGGGCTGGACGCCGTACACGCGATGGGCCTGCTGCACCTGGACATGAAACCGGCGAACGTGCTGTTCGGCGCGGACGGCCTCGCCAAGATCGCTGACTTCGGCCTGGCCGCTGGAGACAGCACGACGCCGGCCGAGCACGCCCAGCTGGAAGCGGTGATCGACTACGTCGCGGGCGACCTGGGCGAGACCGTCAAGCACCTGCTGTGGACGCAGTTCGGCGGCGGGGACGCCACGCTCGCCGCCGTGCCCAGCGACGCCACGTCCGCGTACGCCTCCCCCGAGCAGGCCGAGCGGCGGGCGGCCGGCCCCGGAGCCGACCTGTGGAGCTGGGCGGTCACCGTGCTGGAGATGTACGCCGGCGAGCGGACGTGGCCGTCGGGCACCGTCGCCCCGTTCGTCCTCGACGCCATCGTGCGCGGCCGCCGGCAGTGCCGCGTGCCGCTGCCCCCAGCCGTCACGGAGCTGCTCCAGGCATGCTTCGCGCTCGACCCGGACGACAGGCCCCGCTCGGCTGGCGAGGCCGCGGCGGCGCTGCACGTGCCGGGGCTGACACCGCCGGAGCGGCCTTCCGTGCTCGCCGTGCCGCGCAGCAGGGCGCTCGGCGAGAGCGGCGGATGGGACGACCCGCGCCGCTACCTGCACTTCGCCTACGAGGCCGCAGGCCGCGATCCCGGAGAGGCGCTGGCGCACTGGCCACGGCGCGGAGGCGGGTTCAGCGCCCAGGTCCTGGCCGATCTGCGGGCCTTCCAGGAGGCGTCCGCGGTCCTGCGCGACGCTCCCGCCACTGCGCAGAACGTCGAGGTCCTGGCCCGGATCGAGGTGCACGAGTCGCGGATCAGGCAGGCGCTCGGCGACGCCGACGGCGCGATCGCGCACCTGGAGTCCGCGGCCGGCCTGCTGGACACCGGCTCGGCCGGGCATCGCACCCTGCGGCCGTGGACGCTCCACTGGCTGGCCATCGCCCTGCGCCGCGGCAACAGGCTCCCCGAGGCGATCAGCGCGAGCGACGCGGCGATCGCCGGCGCGGACGACCTCCCCGACGCGGACGAGGCCGCCCGGCTACGTGGCTCGGCACTGCTGAGCAAGGCGAACACCATGAATTCCGCCGGCGCCGCCGCCGCGGAGACCGCCGTGCCGCTGCGGGCCGCCCTCACGGAGCTGCGGTCATCGGGAGACAGGCGCGGACAGGCGCGGGTGCTGGCCGCCATGGCGGCCCAGCGCGAGCAGGAGGGCGACGAGGCCGGCGCCACGGCGCTCTGGGACGAAGCCGACGCCCTGCTCGCCGGCCCGGGAGCCGCCGGCGAGGAGGAGCCCGGCGACCAGGGCGTACAGGTGGTCCGGGCGCTCATGGCGATGAACCGCGCCGCCCTGGCCACGCGCATGGAGGCACAGCTCCTGCACGCGGAACGAGCCGTGGAGCTCCTGGCCCCGCTCGTCGAGCGGCACGGCCGCTACGACCTGTCCACCGAGCTCGCCTCCGCCTGCATGAAGGCCGGCTACGCCCACGAGCACCTGGGCAGGCCGCAGGAGGCGCTGTCGGCGTACCGGCGGGGGCGGAAGCTGTACGAGCGCGTGGTCCTGCGCGACGGCCGGACCGACCTGGCGGACGAGCTGAGCGAGTGCCTGGAGTTCGAGTCGACGCTGACCTTCGAGCTGCACGGTGCGGAGCAGGCGCTGGAGCCGGTCGGCGTGGCGGTCGACCGGTGGAGACGCCTGGTGGACCTGGAGGGGATGGAGCAGTGGGGCAGGCAGCTCATCAGAGCACGGGTACGCCTGGCCGTCACGCTGGAGGACGCCGGTCGTCCCGGCGCGCTGGACGTGCTCGACGAGGCCGCCCGGGACGTGGCCGCGCTCGGCGAGGACAGGACTCCGCAGCTCATCAGGCAGGACGCCATGATCCACCGGGAGCGGGGCGTCGTGCACCGCAGAGCCGGTGACCTGCAGGCCGCCTACGACGAGTGCCGCGAGGCCCTGCTCCTGGCGGACGGCGCGGGCCCCGAGCCGGCCGTCGAGCGGGTGCTCATCCTGGAGACGCTCAGCGCGATCCTGTCCGAGGCCGGCCACGCCGACGAGGCCCTGCACGCTCTGGCGACGGCCACCGGGGAGAGCGAGCGGCTGGCGTCGGCGGGCGAGCGCGACCCCGCCTGGCTGGCCGCCTCCCACCGCAGGCTGGCCTCGCTCCTGCTGGAGACGGGGCGGCTGGAGGAGTCCGCCGAGGAGGCGGGAACGGCGTCCGCGCTGTACGCCGAGGTCATCGCCGGACGTCCCGACCTGCGCTTCGACGCGCTGCGCTGCGCGTATCTGGCCGGAGCCGCGCTGCACATGCTGGGCAGGGTCGAGCAGGCGGCCGACGCCTACCGGCAGGCGCGCGGCTTCGGCGGAGACCTGCGTGACGACGATCTCGCGATGCGCCGGCTCACGAGCAATCCCGCCGCCGCGAGAAGGTACCGGGAACGTACGGCGGGGCTCGAGGTCGGCGAGCCCGACGCCGCCATGTTGCTGAGAGTGCTGGAAGGCCAGATCGGCGACCTCGACGCGCTGCTCGCGCTGCGGCCGGACGAACTGGACGGGCGGCTCGCCGAGATCGGGACGTCGATGCGGAACGCCGGCGAGCTCGGCCGCGGCGGCCTGACCCAGGAGGCCTCGCGCCTGCTCGAACCGCTGCTGGGGACGACGTTGTGGTTGAGCCGCACCTTCCGGCGCGACGACGTCGCCGTGCTCGCAGGGGAGCTCGGCCTGCGGCTGGGCGTCACGTCCCTGCACGCCCAGCGGGACGCCCCGGCCCTGCGCGGGTTCCGTTCGGCGGTGCGGAGCCTCGGCGAACTGGCCGACCGGCCGGGCGGGGACGCGTACCGCGAGCGCTGGTTCGACGCCCACCTCGGCCTCGCGACCTGCCTGACGGTCCTCGGCGACCACGAAGGCGCCGACGAGGTCGGGCGAACGCTCGACCGCCAGGTCCGCAGGTGGGCGCCGGAGTCGGTCCAGTACTGGCGGCAGCGGCTGAGCAAGACGCTGGAAGGGCTGAGGGGCTGAGGGGCTGAGGGGGGCTGAGGGCGCGGGTCAGCGGCCCGTCTCCGGCAGGCTCGCCACCTCCTCGCCGGACACCTCGTCCAGGACGACCTGCCCGGCGGCGACCAGCCCGTCCAGCACGCGCGAGAACTCGAAGAGCTGAAGCCCCGACCTGGCCTGGAGCTTGCGCAGCTCGCACTTGCCGTTGATCCGCAGGATCTCCAGCAGCACCTGCTCGGCGGGCGGAGCCTCGGCGAAGACGGGGCGCAGCGAGTCCACGAGCTGACGCAGCACCTTCACCCCGATCAACGCCTGCAGCGACAGGCCGAGCACGTAGGACTTCACCTGGTCGGGCAGGGTGGCCTCACGTCCCGAGCGCAAGGAGGCGATCCGGTCCTCGATCACCTTGCTCTCCGCGGGCGTGAAGTTCTGCAACGCCGCCATGCTGTACTGGAGCAACGCGTCCGAGCCTCGCTCGAACGGGTATCCGGACATGATGTCGTGCACGTCCTTGGACCGGAGGCGGGCCCGGCCCCGGTCCACCGCCCGGTCGGTCGCCGAGAGGATCACGGTGAGCACCGCGCTCGGCCCCACCCCGATGACCTGGTCACCCGCCGTCACATTGAACAACGAGCTGCGGAACAGCGCTCCGGACCCGAAGCCGGCCACGAGCACCTGCGTGAACGCGACGCTGTCGCCCGTGGCCCCGAAGGTCCAGCCGAACTGCACGACCATCCACAAGGCCGCGGCCGCGCCACCGGCGTTGACCGCGAGATAGAGGATCGCCGGGACGGAGAACAGGGCGCCCGCCGGGTCGTCGCGGTAGCGCGACACCAGCTCGGCCAGCGCGACGAGGGCGCCGATGAGGACCACGGCCAGGTAGGGGACCCACATCACTCAGGTCTCGCGGTAGAGATGGACGATCTCGTCTCCCGGCGGCCCCGTCACCGTCACCAGCCCTTCTTCGGTCAGCTCCGCCAGCATCGCCGTGAACGGCAGGAACGAAAGCCCCGTCCGGGCCTGTAACTCCGAGATCCGCATCTGCCCGCCGGCGTCGACCAGCGCGTGGACGCTCTCGCGGGTACGAGGTGACTGCAGGGCCCTGCGCAGGGCGGAGCCGCCGCCGTCCTCCTCGCCGGTCCTCGGGAAGTCCGGCGAGGAACTCGGCCCGCGCGATGGCGGCGAGGGGACGTTGTTCGTCCCGGGAAAACGTTCAGGCGACATCGGCGCCCTCCCTGTCAGCCTGCGTTCAGCTTGGAGCAGACCGTCACGTGCCGTCAATGCCGCGATCACGAACGTGAGCGGGCGCCGCCGGGCCGCCGTCGCGGGCGGTCTGCCCGAACACCTCGTCCCTGACCCGGGCGAGCGCCAGGTCCAGCGCGCCCACCAGCACCGGGTTCCCCTGGACGGCCGACAGCCGCACCCGCAGGCGCTCCACGTCCAGCACCCTCAGCTCGCGCTCGACCAGGTCGCGCAGCCGCTCGCCCCCGGCGGACACCAGGCTCCCGGCCAGCACGACGAGCCCGGGGTCGACGACCGAGGCGATGGTCGCCAGGCCGAGGGCGATCCGGGCGGCCACCGTGCGCAGGCCCGCTGCCGCCTCCTCGGCGGCTCGCCCGGTGCCTTCGGCCAGGCGCACGGCGTTCGCCACCGACTCGCGGAAGCCGGCCCCGTGCACGCCGTACGAACGCAGCAGGTCGTGGACGGCGGGCCCGCCGGCCAGCGCCTGGTAGCCGTGGTCGGCGAACCGGCCGCCGTCGCGGGCCGTGGCGGCGCCGGGCACGGGCATGTAGCCGACCTCGCCGGCGCCGCCGAAGAAGCCGCGGTGCAGGCGCCCGCCGATCACGAGAGCGGCGCCGAGGCCCTCGCCGGCCCACAGCAGCACGAAGTCCTGACAGCCGGTCGCCGCGCCGTGCGCCTGCTCGGCGAGGGCGACGAGGTTGACGTCGTTCTCCACGTCCACGGGGACGCAGAGCCCGGCGGTGAGCGTGGGCACCAGGTCGGGGATCTGCCAGCCGGGCATGTCGTCGGCGGTGGCGTAGTCGAGCCTGCCCGTGGTGGGGTCGACGGCGCCCTGCACGCCGATGACGACGCGATGCGGCGGGCCTGGCGGCCGCGCCGCCGCGATCGCCGCCCGCAGCCGCTCGACCAGCCCGCCGCCCTCGGGTGACAGGCCGTTCGCCTGCGACAGATCGCCCGCCTGCGACAGGTCGCCCTCGCGTGACGGGCCGGACGGGCCGGACGCGGGGGCGGGTGAGGTGGTCTCGCCGACGACGGCGCCGGTGAGGTCGGCCACCTGGACGCCGATCCGCTCGGGTGTGACGTCCAGTGCCACCACGTACGCCGCCGCCCCGTTGACCCGGTAGACCTCGGCCGTGCGCCCGGGCTGCCCCGCCCGGACGCCGTCGCCGACCACCAGCCCCGCCTCCTGCAACCGGGCCAGGAGCTGGAACGCCGTCGGCTTCGACAGTCCGGTCAGCTCGCTCAGCTCGGGCCGGGTCAGCGGCCCCTTCTCCAGCAGGATGCGGAGCGCGGCGCGGTCGTTGATCGCGCGCATCAGCCTCGGCGTCCCGTGGACAGGTGGCTTCACGTCACCTCCGCGTCAGGGACGTCACGTCAGCATGAGAGCGTACAGGGCGATCGCCGCGAAGTCGTCGGCCGGCTCGGAGGCCTGCCAGGAGCGTACGTCGTCGACGAAGCGGCTGCCGTGCCCGGTGAACTCGGCGTAGCGGTCCACCCCGCCGGCCGGGCAGGGCGGCATCTCCTCGAAGTGCCCGCCCAGGCCGCCCTCGAACAGCCCGGCGCTGTTGGGCCCGTTGACGACCGCGCCCGTAGCGGGCTTGCCGGTGATGTTGGCGATCTGGTGGTGGGGGCAGGCGATCGAGTTCTCGCCCGCTCCGGCGACGAAGGACACGCCCCACGGGTTCGCGCCGAGCGCCCAGTTGCGCTGCTGCGTGCCGAAGGCGTCGTAGGCGCGGTCGCCGGTCGCCGACCTGTACAGGCGGGCGGTGGCGGCCAGGCCGAAAGCGTGCGGGACCGAGTCGAACGTGTCGTACAGCGCTCCGGCGCGGAACGGGTCCCCGGCGGCGCGGCGCGCACCGGCGTCGAGCTGCGCCTTCAGCCCGGCCACCAGGTCGGCCTCGGTCACGGCCAGCCCGCCTGCCCCACCGGTCGCCCCGGTCACGCCCTTCGTCCCGGTCGTCCCGGCCGCGTCGGCCGCGCCGGTCGCGCCCGTGGCACCGCCCCCGGCGGCCCGCATGGCCTTGAGGAGGTCGGCGTGGGCCAGGGCGCTCACGTCGTACAGGTTGAGCGTGTCGCCCTGATCCTCGTCGAGATAGCCACGCGCCCAGCGGGCCGAGTCCGCCAGCCACCGCCCGGCGCGCGGGTCGCGCAGGCGCTGCGCGGCCAGGGCCAGCTCGGCGGCGCCGAGCTGCATGTCGTCGCGCCAGACGCTCTCGGGGTAGAACGCGTGCGGCAGGGAGGTGACCAGCCGCTCCACGCCGGTGGTCCTGGCCATCGCGTAGACGGAGGCGGCCTGGTCGAGCAGGTGGGCGGCGCGACGGGGGGACGGTTCGAGCTGCGCGGCCAGGGCGAAGGCGGCGGCGGTGCGCCCGGCCAGGTTCGGGCTGATGGGCTGACCGGGGGCCGCGGCGCGGAAGACCGGCCGGTTGCGGATGAACTGGTGGCCTTCGGCGTCGTCGCCGTCGTCGGCCTCGGGCAGGCGCCAGATGTCGTGGTCCCCGACGAACGTGCCCTCGGCGTTGCCGGCGCCGATGCCGACCTGGATGTAGAGCGTCTTCGACTCCTCATCCCACATCTTGTCCAGATATTTCAGCCCATGGGCTGCTTCGTCGCGCAGGGCGTGGCCGGAAGCCTTGCCGTCCCGCTGGGCGGCCCACAGGAGCGTGTCCACGTACGCCAGGATGTGGGTGAACTTGAGGTAGTCGCCCGCGTCGAACCACCCGCCCTCGACGTCCACCGGACCCCCGACCCTCTTCAGCTCGCCCTTGATCTGGTCGGTGTCGGGGCCGGTGAACTCCGGCCAGTCGTAGACGGAGGCGGCCCGGTCGTTGAGGTGGCTCGGCGTGCGGGGCGCGCCGGCGCCGTCGCGCTGCAGGCCGAAGAAGCGCAGCACCCCGGCCGCCGGATTCCGCGACGGCCCGATCTCGAACTCGGCCGACGTCGCCCCCGCGGCCTTGATCCGGTAGCTGCCGGGAGTGCGCAGCCGGGTCAGGTCGAGGTCGTAGACGTGCGGGTAGCGGCTGTTCCACGAGCCCCGGTCGGGCCCCGCCCGCCCCGCGAGCACCACCCGGCCGCGGCGGTCCACCACGGTGAAGCGCCCCGCCCGGCCGCTGGTCATCAGGTAGGCGTGCTTACTCTCCTCCGGCCCGAAACCGACCTGGTCCACCCGGATGTGCCCGGGCGCGGCGGCCTGGGCGGGGGTGGTCACGCCCGCCAGCAGCGCCAGCGCGAGCGTCGCGGGGATCAGCCTTCTCATCCGCTCCTCCTGAAGTGATCACGAACTCTGGTTCGCGCGGACCCGTCCGCGCCGAGCAGGTCCAGCCCGGCCAGGGCGGCGCCCGCGACAGGCGGCAGGGCGCTGACCACGACCCGCGCGAGCGGCGCGCTCGCCCCGATCGCGGCCTCGATCAGGCCGTGCAGGTACGGGTCCCGCGCGGCCAGCACGCTGCCCCCGAGCACGACCTCGGCGGGCGTGTCCAGCAGGCCGAGCCGCTCCAGGCACACCCGGGCCATCACGGCCACCTCCTCCGCCTGCCGGGCCACCAGCTCCCTGGCCACGGCGTCGCCGCCGGCCGCGACCTCGAACAGCCCGGGCACCAGCTCGTGCAGCCGGGCCGGGTCCAGCTCGCCGAAGTGCAGAGCGTGCACGACCTCCGCGACGCTCGCCGTGCCGAACCGCGTGACGACCAGCTCGGCCAGCGCCGTGGCCGGGCCGCGCCCGTCCTCCATGCGGGCGGCGTGCCAGAGCGTCCAGGTGGCCAGGTCCTCGCCGCCGCCCCAGTCGCCGCTCCACCTGCCGACCGCGGGGAAGCGGGCCACCTCGCCGGACGGCGAGACCCCGGCGGCGTTCATGCCCGCCCCGCACACCACGACGACGCCCCACGGCTCGGACGCGCCCGCGCGCAGCACCGCGAAGGTGTCGTTGGCCACCGACACCGCGCCCGCGCACCCGCGCCCTTCGAACTCCGCGCGCAGCGCCTCCTCCTCGGCGGGGAAGTCGGCTCCGGCCAGGTAGGCGGCCAGCACGTCGGCGTACGGCGCGGCCATGCCGTCGCGCAGCGCCCTGGCCCCATGCTCCACCACGTCGGCCGCGGCGGCCACCCCGGCGCTCTGCGGCACGAAGGGCCCGGCCCGCCCCGTGGCGAGCACGGTGCCGTCCTCGCCCACCAGCGCGAGGTCGGTCTTGCTGTTGCCGCCGTCCACCGCCAGGATCGTCCTCACCGCGTTCCCGCCCAGGGCAGGTGCGCACGGTTGGTCTCGACCAGCAGCGAGGTCAGCTCGCCCGCCAGGTGCTCCTGCCCGACGAGCGGGTGGGCGAGCAGCGCGTCGGCGACCCGTTCGCGCCCGCCGCGCAGCGCGGCCTCGACGGCCAGCGTCTCGTACGCCGACACGTGCGCGATCAGCCCCGCGTAGAGCGGCTCGACGGGGGCGACGGGCAGCGGCTCGGCCCCGGAGGCCGTGATCCTGGCCGGGACCTCGACGACCGCCTCGGCCGGCAGGAACGGCAGGACACCGCCGTTGCGCACGTTGACCACCTGGGTGTCGCCCCGGTCGCCGAGCAGCGAGGCGATGAGCGCCACCGCCGCCTCGGAGTAGAACGCGCCTCCCCGCTGCTCCAGCAGGTCCGGCTTGACCGTCACGCCGGGATCGGCGTACATGGCGAGCAGCCGCTTCTCCAGGTCCGCCACCTGCGCCGCGCGGGACGGCTCCGTCCGCTGCTCCTCCACCACCAGGTCGTGGGCGTAGAAGTAGCGCAGGTAGTACGACGGCACGGCGCCGAGCCGGTTGATCAGCCCGACCGGCAGGTGCAGGTCGCCGGCGATCTCCTGGGCGTGCTCGGCGAGCAGGCGGGGCAGCACGTCCACGCCGTCCAGGTGGACCGACCGCACCCAGGTGAGGTGGTTGAGGCCGGCGTGACCGAGCGACACCCGCGACGGCTCGACGCCCAGCATGGCCGCGAAGCGGCGCTGGAAGCCGATCGCCACGTTGCACAGCCCGATCGCGCGGTGCCCGGCGTCGAGCAGCGCCCGGGTGACGATGCCGACCGGGTTGGTGAAGTCGACGATCCACGCCTCCGGCGCGTGCTCGGCGATCACCTCGGCGAGGTCCAGCACCACCGGCACCGTGCGCAGTGCCTTGGCCAGGCCGCCCGCGCCGGTCGTCTCCTGGCCGACGCAGCCGCAGCGCAGCGGCAGCGTCTCGTCCACCTCGCGGGCCGCCTGCCCGCCCACCCGGAGCTGCAGCAGCACGACCGCCGCCCCGGCGACCCCCTCCCGCAGGTCGCCGGTCGCCGTCACGGTGGCCGGGTGCCCGGCCGCGCGCAACATCCTGCGGGCCATGCCCGCGACCGGCTCCAGCCGCTCCGCGGCCGGATCCACCAGGACCAGCTCGGTCAGCGGCAGCTCCTCCCGCAACCGGGCGAACCCGTCCACCAGCTCAGGCGTGTACGTCGAGCCGCCCCCGACCACGGCGAGTTTCAACCCTTCACTCCCGTCAATGTCACGCCCTCGATGAAAACCCGCTGGGCGAAGAGGAAAACGATGATCACCGGGGCGGTCACCAGGAGGGTGGCGGCCATGGTGAGGTTCCACTGCACGCTGTGGAAGGCCTTGAAGGTGGCCAGGCCCAGCGACAGGGTCCAGCCCTCCTGGTCGACCCCGGCGTACAGCAGCGGCCCGTAGTAGTCGTTCCAGCAGTAGAAGAACGAGAACAGCGCCACCGCCGCGATCGCGGGGCGGGCCATCGGCAGGATGACGGAGAACAGGATCTGCACGTCCGAGCAGCCGTCCACCTTGGCCGCGTCGGTGTAGTCGCGCGGGATCGTGATGAGGAACTGCCGCAGCAGGAAGATCGAAAAGGCGTCGCCGAAGAGCATCGGCAGGATCAGCGGCCACAGCGAGTCCGTCAGGTCCAGCCGCGCCCACACCAGGTAGATCGGCACCGCCACGACCTGGGGCGGCAGCATCATCGTGGCGATCACGACGAGGAACGCCGTCTTGCGCCCCCGGAAGCGGAACCGCGCCAGCGCGTAGGCCGCCGGGATGGAGGACACCAGCATGAACAGCGTCGCCAGCGAGGCGTAGACGAACGTGTTGACCGTCCAGGTGAGCAGCTCCGAGCGGGCGAAGACGTCGGCGAAGTTGGCCCAGTTCCACCGCTCGGGCCACAACCGGCTGGTGAGCGCCTGCTCGTCGGTCATGAGCGCGGTCAGCGCCACGAACGCGACCGGTGCCAGGAACATCAGCGCGAGCGCGATGGCCAGCGCGTGCCGGGCGACCCACATCAGGCCCCGCCTGCGCCTCACGACGCCACCTCCGCCTTGCTGAACTGGCGGAGCAGGATCAGCGTGAACGCCATCGCGACCGCGAACAGCAGCAGCGCGTGCACGCAGGCCAGCCCCATCGACCAGTCCCTGAACCCGGTGTGGAACAGGTGCTGGGGCAGGGTGAGCAGCGAGCCGTCCGGATAGCCGGGAGTGAACGTGCTGCCGGCCGAGTCGGTCGCGCCGGAGGCCACCCGGGAGGCGATCATCGCCTGCGTGAAGTACTGCACGGCGTAGATCACTCCGGTGACCGCCGAGAACATCAGCACGGGGGAGATCATCGGCAGCGTGATGCTGCGGAACTGCCGCCAGGCGCCCGCCCCGTCGATCTCGGCGGCCTCGTACAGGTGCCTGGGCACGTCCAGCAGCGCCGCCAGGAAGATCATGATGAGATTGCCCGCGCCCCACAGGGCGAGCAGCGTCAGGCTGGGCTTGGCCCAGGCGGCGCTGCCGAACCAGTCGGGGCCGGTGATGCCGAACCACGCCAGCACCTGGTTGACGGGGCCGGTCGCCGGGTTGAGCAGGTACACGAAGGCGACCGTGCCCGCCACCGTCGGCACCAGCGACGGCAGGTAGAAGATCGTCCGCAGGAGGCCGCCGCCGCTCTTCACCTTGGCCAGCAGCTGCGCCACGCCCAGCGCGAACAGGACCTGGGCCGGGACCATGAACACCACCAGCCAGAGGGTGTTCAGCGCCGACTGCAGCACGCGGACGTCCGAGAAGGCGTAGCGGTAGTTGTCCAGGCCGATGAACTCCAGCGTGAACAGGTCGTAGCGGTGGAAGGAGAAGTACACCGTGGACAGCAGCGGGTAGACGAAGAAGACCGCGACGCCGATGATCCACGGCGACAGCCACAGGAGGGCGCGTACGCCCTCGCCGCGCCACCGCCGGGGCGGCGCGGCGTGGGTGGAGACCATCATCAGCCCCCGGAGAGCTTCAGCTTGTCGTTGATCCGCTTGTCCACCTCGGCCAGCCCGGCGTCGAGGTCCTTGACCGCGCCCTTCTCCCACTGGGTGAGGAAGGTGGAGAAGGCGTCCTGGTTGAAGACGCTGTTGACGCTGGCGGGCAGCGTCGAGGTCTTGGGATGGGCGAAGATGTCGAGGAAGGTGGCGAAGTTGTCGTCCCTGGCCAGGCGCGGGTGCTCCATGGCGGCCTTGGTGGTGGGCACGTTGCGCAGCGCGTTCGACAGCGTCACCAGCGACTCGGTGTCGGTGGTCAGGTGCTTGACCAGCTCCCAGGCGTGCTGCGGGTGCGCGGCGCCCTTCGGCACGCCGATCACGGTGCCGGCGGTGAAGCCGCTGCCGTACAGGTCGGGCTTGTCGTCGGCGACGGGCAGCGGGGCGGTGCCGTAGTCCAGGTCCTTGGCGTCGGGGTCGTTCGCGATCATGGCGTTGCGCCACTCGCCGTCGAGGATCATGGCGACCTTGCCCTCGAAGAACGGGTGCTCGGCGCCCCACTCCTCGCCCAGGCTCTTGCGGAACTTCTCCAGGTTGTCGTAGCCGTACCAGTCGACCAGGTCCTTCTGCCAGCGCAGGAGCTGCTTCCACGCGGGGTCGGAGCCGATGGCCGAGGTGCCGTCGTCGTTGTACCACTTCGCGCCGACCACGGGCCCGAGGTGGCTGGGGGAGTTCTCGTAGTACTGGAAGCTCGGGATGAACCCGGCGACCTTGATCGTCCCGTCGGCGTCGCGGACGGTGAGCTTCTTGGTCAGCTCGGTCAGCTCCGACAGCGTCTTCGGCGGTTGCTCGCCCTTCATCAGCGCCTTGTTGTAGTACAGCCCGTACGCGTCCGCGAGCAGCGGCATCGTGCACCGCTTGCCCTCGAACTCGGTGTACGCGCGGGACGCGGCCGGCAGCACGCCCAGGTCGATGCCGTCCTGCCGGATGACCGGGGTCAGATCCTGGAAGGCGCCGCTCTTGCACCACTGGGCGACGTTGTCGGTGGTGAACGAGGCCGCCACGTCGGGCGCCTTGCCGCCCCGGATCGCCTGGGTGATCTGGTCGTCCTGGATGCCCTTCTTCAGGGTGACCTTGATCTGCGGGAACTTCTTCGTGAAGCCCGCGACGGCCTCCTCGAACGCCTTCGTCTCGACGTCCGTGGAGAAGCCGTGCCACAGCTCCAGCGTGGCGGCGGGCAGCGCGGCGGCGGCCGGTCCGGTGCCGCTCGCGGTGGGTCTGGGCTGGGCGCCGAGCGACGGCGGCGCCTCCTTGCCCGCTGTGCAGGCGGTCAGCGACAGGGCCAGCAACCCGGCCGCCGCTAGGGGGGCGAAGCGCACGAGGATCTCCTATGAGCTGGGGTGACGCCAGCGTTAGTAAAGCTTCCTAACTTGATAGGGACGGTAGGTGCGCGGACCGGTACGGTCAAGGCTCGAAATCAACTCGTGATCCCGCTTCCCGGCCGGGAGATGGCAGGACTCTTAACTAAGCCCTCGAATGCTGTTTACGGTAGGGGGGTACCGTATATTGGGGTTCCGGGAGGAGGGCAGATGTCAGATCTCGTCCGGCGCGCTCAGCGAGCCGATCCGGCTGGGCCGGTGCACAGTGACACGACGGCGGCGGCGAGCTCTTCCGGGCCGCCGTACAGTGCCGCGGAGACGGTGTCGATCCGCACACCGGAGCCGGCGTGCGTGCGGGCCGGTTCGGCGGCGGCCAGGTTGACGATGTGGCCGCCGCCGGTCAGCCGCATCGCGGCGAGCTGGTACGTCATCGCCACCGCCAGCGCCCGCCCGCGAACCTCGTTGACGGCCAGGTCCAGCCGGCCGAACGCGCCGAGCGTCTGCTCGACGAGCCGCCGGACCGAGGCCGGGTCGGTGACGTCCACGGCGGCGGCGACGGCCTGGCCTCCCGCCGAGACGAGGCCCGCGGCCAGCGCCGTCAGTTTGGGGCCGGGGCGGGCGGCGAGGACCACGCCGGCGCCGGCCCGGCTCAGCGCGAACGACACGGCGGCGCCTTCCTCGCCACCGGTCCCGACGACGATGGCGGTACGCCCGCTCAACGCTCCTCGCGTCACGATGGTCTCGTCCCTGTCCACGCGGCAGTCCGATGCCCGACGCTAGGGGAGCCGCCGCCGCGGCCGCATCAGTGAAGTCGCCGGTCCGGGGAGACCGCGACCCCGCCCGTGCCGGCGCAGGTGCCGGCGCAGGTGCGGGCGCTTCCCGTGCCCGGCGTGTGCTCGGCAGGGACGGCGAGATCGCACTGCTGGAGTCGTTGTTACGGCACGCCGCCGAGGGCCGCGGCGGCGGGGTGATCCTGCAGGGCGAGCCGGGGATCGGCAAGACCGCGCTGCTGTCCCACGCCGAGGAACGGGCCGCCGGCTTCCTGGTGCTGCGCGCCGTCAGCGCCGAACCGGAGAGCGACCTGGCCTACGCGACGCTGCACCAGCTCCTGTTCCCCGTGCTGGGCCGGGCCGGCGGGCTGCCCGGGCCGCAGGCGCAGGCGCTGGACGTGCTGTTCGGCCGGGCGCATGGAGCGCCGCCCGATCCGTTCCTGGTCGCCCTGTCGACCCTGTCGGCGCTGTCCCTGCTGGCCGGCGATCAGCCGGTGTTGTGCGTCGTCGACGACGCGCACTGGGCCGACCAGCCGACGCTGAAGACCCTGGCGTTCGTCGCCCGCCGCCTCACCGACGAGCCCGTCGCGCTCGTGCTCGCCGCCCGGGCCGACGAGGGGCACGGCGCGGGCCTGCCCGACCTGCGCCGCGTCCCGCTCATGGGCCTCGACCAGGAGTCCGCCCGAGCGCTGCTCGCCGAGCGTCACGGCGAGCGGCGGCTGACCGGCGGCGAGGAGAGCCGCCTGCTGGCGGTCACCGGCGGGAACCCGCTGGCCCTCGTCGAGCTCGCCGGACAGCCGATACCCCCGGAGGGCACGCCCGAGCCGCCGGCCATGACCGACGAACTGCGGCGCTCCTTCCTGGCCAGGGTGCGGGCACGGCACGCCGGGTCCCTGCCGCTGCTGCAGCTGATCGCCGCCGGCGGCTCGGGCGGCCTCGACGGGTTCGAGCGGGCCGCCGCGTCGCTGCGGGTCGACACCGGCCCCCTCCACCGCGCCGAGCTGGACGACCTTCTGTCGTACGACGGGACGCGGCTGGTGTTCCGGCACCCGCTGATCCGGTCCGCGATCTATCACAGCGCTGCCGCCGACCGGCGCGCCGCGATCCATCGTGCCCTCGCCGCGGCCTTCGACGGCCCGGCCGACCAGCACCGCCGTGCCTGGCACCTCGGGCAGGCCGCGGTCGGCCCCGACGAGCAGGTCGCCGGGCAACTCGAACGTTCCGCCGAGCAGGCCGCCTCGCGCGGCGGCCCGGCCGCGGCCATGGCCGCGCTGGCCAGAGCGGCCGAGCTCACCGCGGACGCCCGGCGCAGGGGACGGCGGCTGTGGACCGCCGCGCACGCCGCCCTGCACGGCGGGTTCACCGCGAAGGCCACCGAACTGCTCGACAGGGCCGAGCGCGAACCCCGCCTGGACGAGGCCGACCGCATCCCCCTCGCCGTGATGCGGGCCGTCGTGGCCGAGTTCGCCGGCTCTCCCGAGGACGCGCTGGCCCTCCTCCGGCCGTGGATCCCGCAGGTGCTCCGCCTCGACCGGCGCCGTTTCGCCCCGACCGTCGCGATGTACGGCGACCTCGGCACCCGCGCCGGGACGCCCGAGGTCTGGCCCGACCTCGCCGCCCGGCTCGACGGGATCCCGCTGGACCCGCACGACCCCCAGGACGCGGTACTCCTCCTCCTGCGCCACGCCGGCCAGGCCCGCACCGGCCAGAAACCGGCGACCGCGCCCCAGGACGGTGCCGCGCCCCAGGACGGTGCCGGGCCCCAGGACGGTGCCGGGCCGCAGGACGGTCCCGGGCCCCAGGGCGGTGCCGCGCCGTGGGACGGGGCCGCGCTGGAGGCGCTCGCCGATCCGATCCTGATGACCATGGCCGGCTCCGTGCTACGCGGGCTCGGCGAGCACGAGCCGGGCAGGCGCCTCTACCGCGAAGCCGGGCGGTTCGCCCGCGCCAGCGGATCGCTCGGCGCGCTGGCCTGGAACCTCGAGTACCAGGCCGCCGACGAGCTCGCCCGCGGCAGGCTCGGGCTCGCCGAGGCCCACGCCGAGGAGGGCTACCAGTTCGCCACCGAGGTCGGCCAGCCGAGCACGGCCTGCCGCAACCGCGGGCTGCTCGCCCTCTGCGCGGCCGTCCGGGGCCGCCCGGAAGCCGCCGAGCTGGCCACCGGCGTGCTGGCCGAGGCGAGCGACCTCCGGCTGGCCGACGCGATGACCTGCGCCTGGCGGGCACTCGGCCTCATCGAGCTGGCCGCCGGCAGGTACCGCGAAGCCGTACGGCACCTCGAGGCGGCCGGCACCTGGGACACCGGCGAGCCCGCCGACCTCGTCATGGGCGTCGTCCCCGACCTCGTCGAGGCGCTGGTCCGCGCCGGCGAGCACGACCGGGCCGCCGCGGCCACGGCCCGCTACGAACGGTGGCGGCGGCACACGGCCTCACCCGAGGCGGCCGCCCTCGCGGCCCGCTGCCGGGCGCTGCTGTCCACCGGCGAGAGCGCCGACGGGCACTTCGCGCGGAGCCTGCGCCTGCACGCCACGGCCGGCTCCACGCTGGAGCACGCCCGTACCAGGCTGCTGCTCGGCGAGCAGCTACGCAGGGACCGGCGGCGATCGCAGGCCCAGGAACACCTGCGCGGCGCGGCCGGGACGTTCCGCCGCATCGGCGCGCTCGCCTGGGAGGACCGCGTGCTGGGCGAGCTGCGCGCGGCCGGGGAGCGCGGGCGCGTCCCGCGTGGGGACGGGCCGTCCGGCGAGCGATCGGCCCGCCCCCACGAGACGGGCGCCCTAAGCCCGCTCACCCCGCAGGAGCTGCGCATCACGCTGGCCGTCGGCGAGGGGCTGACCAACCGGGAGATCGCCGCCCAGCTCTTCCTCAGCCCGCGGACCGTGGACTACCACCTGCGCAAGGTCTTCCAGAAGACCGCCGTCACCTCGCGCGCCGAGCTCATGCGGCTGGTCCTCGCCGAACGCCCGGCCTGACCCGCCCCTGCCCGGACCGGCGAGTTCACTGATTCGGCGACCGCCACGGCCTTCCTAACGTTGGCGCCGTCTGCACACCGGATCAGAACCCACCGGAGGAACATTCTCATGTCGTCCGCGGACCTCGACGACGGCCGGCGCGCCGGCCCCCGGCAGTGGGCGGGCCTGGTGGTGCTGGTCCTGCCCGCCATGTTGCTGTTCATGATGCTCACCATCCTGTTCCTGGCCATCCCCCAGCTGGCCACGGAGCTGCGGCCCACCAGCACCCAGACCCTCTGGATCATCGACATCTACGGGTTCCTGATGGCGGGCCTGCTGGTCACCATGGGCACGCTCGGCGACAGGATCGGCCATCGCCGGCTGCTGATCGCGGGCGCGGCCGTCTTCGCCGTCGTCTCGCTGATCGCCGCCAACACCTCCGACCCCGCACTGATGATCGGGTGGCGGGCGGTGCTCGGCCTCGCCGCGGCCACCCAGATGCCCGCCACCCTCGGGCTGATCTTCGCCACGTTCGCCGACCCGCGGCAGCGGGGCATCGCGGTCGGCATCTGGTCGGGCGGCATCTCCGTCGGCACCGGCCTGGGCCCGGTGATCGGCGGGGCGCTGCTGGAGGCGTTCTCCTGGCGCGCGGCCTTCCTGGTCGCGGTGCCCGTCATGGCCGTCGTGGCGATCGGCGCCCCGCTGCTGCTGCCCAACCCCCGCAACCCGGTCGCCGGCCGCCTCGACCTGTTCAGCGTGCTGCTGTCGCTGGCGACGCTGCTGCCGATCGTCTACGGCGTCAAGGAGCTGGCCAGGCCGGACTCGCTGCTGCCCGCGCTGGCCGGCATCGTGGTCGGGCTGGCGTTCGGCGCCTGGTTCCTCGTGCGCCAGCTTCGCCTGCCCGAGCCGCTGCTCGACGTGCGGCTGTTCGCCAACCGCGCGGTCAGCGGCGCGCTGGGCGTCTTCCTGCTCTCCGCGACCGCACTCGGCGGCATCTACCTGCTGTTCACCCAGTACCTGCAGCTCGTCGAGGGGCTCTCGCCGCTGCGGGCGGGGTTGTGGGTGCTGCCGGGGGCGGCCCTGCTGGTGGTGGTCTCCACGCTCTCACCCGTCCTGGTACGGCGGATCCGCCCCGGGAACCTGATCGCGGCCGGGCTGGCCGTACAGGTGATCGGTTACCTCATGCTCACCCAGGTGCACGTGGCCGGCGGGCTGCCGCTGCTGGTCGCGGGCTTCATGGTGCTCTATCCCGCGGTGGCGCCGTCCATGGCGCTGACCACCAACCTGGTCGTCGGCTCGGTACCGCCGGAGAAGGCGGGGGCGGCGTCCGGGCTGGCCACCACCTGCAGCGACCTGGGCATCTCGCTCGGCATCGCCGTCATCGGCAGCATCGGCGCCGTCGTCTACCGGGCCCAGGTGGCCACCTCCCTGCCCGCCGGCCTGCCGCCGGAGGCGGCCGCGGCCGGCCGCGACAGCCTCGACGGGGCCGTGTCGGCGGCACGGGGGCTGCCGGACGACGTCGCCGCGGCGGTGCTCGCCCCCGCTCGCGAGGCCTTCGCCGGCGGGCTCAACGTGGCGGCCGTCGTCGCCGCGGTCATCGCGGCCGCCGCCGCGATCCTGGCGCTCCGCCGGCTCCGTCACCTTCCGCCCACCGGCTGACCAGAGGAGATCCGTCATGCTGTCGATCCGTCGCGCGACGCCCGCCGACGCGGCCACCGTCCACCGCCTGATGTGCGAGCTCGCCGGGCATCAGGGCCAGCGGTCCGCTGTCGGCGTGAGCGCCGAGCGCATGCGCGAGCTGCTCGCGCGCCCCGAGATCACCTACCTGATCGCGGAGAGCGGCGGGCGGGCGGTCGGTTACGTGTCCTGGTTCGTCCGGGTCAGCCTGTGGTCGGGCGGGGACTACCTCGCGCTGGACGACCTCTTCGTCGCCGATGGGGAACGCGGCCGGCGGGTGGGGGAGCAGTTGATGCGCGCGGCCGCCGAGGCCGCGGACGGCAGGGTGATCCGCTGGGAGGTCGCCGCGGCCAACGTGGCGGCCCAGCGGTTCTACCGGCGCATCGGAGCCGAGCTGGTTCCCAAGGTGATCTGCCGGTGGCAGGTGTAGCCCGGCGAGGGGCGAGACCGATTTTCCGGCGCGGGCTTGACCTTGCCCTAGGGGCAAGGTTCGACGATCGTCCGCATGAACACCAACAAGCTGCACACCGCCGAAGCCCGGATCCGCGAGCAGGCCGCCGCCTACTGCGCCGCCAACCACGTCCCCGGGTTCGTCGCCGGCGTCCACCACGCCGGCGAGCAGTTCGTCGTCGCCCACGGCACCGCGAACGTCACCACCGGCGCGCCGATGCTCGAAGACACCGGCTTCCTGCTCGGCTCCGTCACCAAGGTCCTGACCACCACGCTGGTCCTGCAGCAGGTCGACCGGGGGGTGCTGGACCTGGACACGCCGGTGGTGACGTACCTGCCGGAATTCGCGCTGAACGTGCCGGGCGCGGCGGACAAGATCCTCGTCCGGCACCTGATCTCCCACACCAACGGCATCGACGCGGACCTGTACTTCCCCGACGCCAAGGGCCGCGACGCGCTCAAGACGTACGTCGCCGGCCTGGCGAGCGGGTGCGGCACCCTGTTCGAGCCCGGCGAGCAGCTCAGCTACTCCAACGGCGGCATGATCGTTGCCGGCCGCCTGCTGGAGGTGGTGACCGGCCTGCCCTTCTCCGAGCTGCTCGCCCGCGACATCTACACCCCCGTCGGCATGAAGGACTCCAGCACCTCGGCCGAGCAGGCCATCCTGCGCAGCACGGCGATCGGCCACTTCCCGGACCCGGAGACCATGGAGGCCAGGCCCACCGGCATGTTCACGCTGCCCGACACGTGGGGCCCGGCCGGCGGCACGCCGATCGGCACCGTCGCCGACCTGCTCGCGTTCGGGCGTACCCATCTCGCGGGCGGCGTGTCCCCCTCCGGCACGCGCGTCCTGTCGGCCGGGTCGGCCGCGCTGATGCAGCAGGTCTCGTACGACCTGCGCTCGCCGAACACCCCGCCGATGGGCCTGGGCTGGGTGCGGTACCCGTTCGGCGACACGACCGTCCTGGCCATGTCCGGCGCGTCGCCCGGCGGGGTGTCGATCCTGTGCGTCATCCCCGAGCACGACCTGGTCCTCGCCTGCTTCGGCAACACCCCCGGGGCGATCCTGCTGCAGGACCAGCTGCTCCAGTGGCTGCTCAGCGAGCACCTCGGCGTCCCGATCCCCACGCTGATCACGGAGACGGAGCAGGACGTCGACCTCGCCCCGTACGCGGGCACCTACCGCTCCGGCCAGCTCCGCATCGACGTCAGCGTCGTGGACGGCCAGCTGGAGGAGCGGGCCGCGTACGAGCCGGCGGACGCCTCGCAGGAGCGGATCTTCACGGAGTTCGCCGGCGGCACGACCGCCGCCCCGCCGCAGCGCTACGTGCCGATCCGGCCCGGCCTGTTCGCGCCCGCCGGGTACCCGCTGGAGGCGTTCGACGGATACCTGCGCCTGCTGCTCGTCTCCTACCACGACGTGCGCGACGGCCAGGCGCGCTTCCGCAACGGCGGCGGCCGCATGACCCGGCGGGCCTGATGCGGCGGGGCTGACCCGTTCGAGTGGGAGGATGTCCGGCATGTTCACGATTGGCCGGCTCGCGGACTACGCCGGGGTGACCACCAAGGCCATCCGCCACTACCACGAGCGCGGGCTGCTCGCCGAGCCCGGCCGCGACTCCTCCGGTTACCGGCGCTACACCGCCCAGCACGCGATCGACCTGGTCAAGATCAGGACCCTGGCCCACGCGGGCGTGCCCCTGACCCGCATCAAGGACCTGCTCGACGCCGACCCGGACACGCTCACGGCGGCCATCGCCGAGATCGACCACGACCTCGAGGACCGCATCGCGCGGCTGCGGCGAACCCGCGAGCAACTCGCCGAGCTGCGCGGCGGCGACCGGCTCTTCGTCTCCCCCGAAGTGGCCGACTTCCTCGACGACCTGCGCCGGCTCGGCGTGAGCGAACGTCAGCGGAACCTGGAACGCGACGGCTGGATCCTGATGCAGACCGCCTCACCCCAGGACGCCTCCGTGTGGATCGCCGAGAAGCGCGAGCTGCTGAACGACCCCGAGTTCCGCGCGCTCTACCTCGACCACGACGCCGCCTACGACTGGCCGCCGGACGACCCTCGCCTCCCGGCCCTCGCGGACCGCACCCGGAGCTGGTACGTCCGGCACGAGAGCCGCTCCGAGACCCGGCCCGTCAGCAACGAGGCCGTCGCCAGGCTGGCCGAGCAGTCCCAGCCCGGCGCCTCCTCCCCGGCCTGGGACCGCCTGGCCCGGCTCATGGCAGGCTAGCCAGGGCCAGGCTCGCCTCCGGCAGGCGCCCCCAGCGTCGGCCCGGCTACGCCACGTCGGGCCGGGTCATCAGTGGCGACCGCAGGTGCAACGCCAGGCTGGGCCCGGTCAGCGGCACGGTGTGCCAGGTCGCCACCGCCGTACCGGCGCCGGCGTCGACCACCAGCCGGACCCGGTGCGGGGTGGTGATGACGTACAGGTCGGCGACGAACGTGTCGCCCTGCCAGGCGCCGGTCGCGACGACGGGGCGGCCGAGCGGTGCGCTCTCCCGCCATTCGCCATGACCGGCCTCGATGTCGAGCGACGGCCCCAGCTGCAGGAGCCACCCACCGTCCACGGGATCGACGATCACCGTGGTTCCGCCGGGCAGCGGCGAGCCCTCGGCGGAGACGTCCAGCCTGGCCTTGACGGAACGCTCCGGCGCGGCAGAACCCGGCACCGGCGCGAGCGACAGCCCGCGCAGCCGCTCGGCGAGCAGTTCGTCGTCCCGGGGGCTCGCCACGTCGTCCAGGCCGGGGAGCAGGCAGTCCCACAACGCGCCGAGCCAGGACTGCTCCATGGCGCCCGTCGCCGCGACCACGAGGTCGTGCGAAGGCACGACCACGCAGGTCTGGCCGAAGGCGCCATGACCGTGGTACCCGTGACGCGACCTCCAGAACTGGTAACCGTAACCGCAGAGGAAGTCGGCGTCCGCCGACCCGTCCTCGAGCTGCAGGGTTTCGATGTGCCGGCTGGTCGCCAGCTCCACCCAGGAGCGCGGGACGAGCTGCCGCTCGCCCCAGCGGCCGCCGCGCAGCAGCAGCTCGCCGAAGGCGGCGACGGCCTCGGTCGTGAGGTGCAGCCCGTGGAATCCGAACGCGGCGCCGCTCGCCACCCGGTCCCATTCGGCGTGATCGATGCCCATCGGCAGGAACAGGCGGTCGTCGAGCAGTTCCGGCAGGCCGCGGCCGGTGACCCGTTCCACCATCCGGGCCAGGACGAACGTGGTCGCGTTGTCGTAGGCGTGCCGGGTCCCCTCGGCCTCGGGGAACGGTACGCGCAGGAAACCTTTCACCAGGTCGCCCGGCTCCAGCCGCCAGGCCTCGGCGAGGCTGTCGTCGCGGTGCCCGGCCGTCATGGACAGCAGGTGGTGAACGGTGAGGCGGCGCCCCTGCTCCGGGACGCCGGCCGGGACGTGATCGGGCAGCACGTCCACCACCCGATCGTCCAGCGACAGCAGCCCGTCGGCGATCGCGAGCCCTACGGCGATCGAGGTGAACGACTTGGTCAGCGAGTACAGCAGGTGCGGGCGCCCGGCCGAGTACGGCGCCCACCAGCCTTCGGCGACGACGTGACCACGGTGTACGACCATGAGGGAGTGACACTCGACGGACTCCGCTTCGAGCCGGTCCAGCAGCGCGGAGATGGCGCGGGACGACATCCCCGAGGCGGCCGGTGTCGACCGCGGCAGTAAGGCGCCCTGAGAAGACATCCAGGCACCCTAACAAGGCCGCCCCGGGAAGGTCATCCGGGTTTTCCCGCCCGGCCGACGCGGCCAGGCCGGGCCCGCCGGTCGCCCGTCAGCAGGCTGAACGCGGAGACCCCGTCCCCAGCAGCACCATGACCACGGGGACCACCAGCGCGGACCGGTAGGCGTCCAGCACCGCCCCCGGCGAGCCGTCGCCGCCCGCCACGGCGAACCCGTACACCGCGGTGACCGCGGAGATCCCGACCGCCGAGCCGAACTGAGTGAACGTGTACAGCAGGCCGCCGGCCAGGCCCTGCTCCTCCTCGGCCACGCTGTTGGTGGCCGCGATGGTGAGCGGGCCGTAGGCCAGGGCGAAGGCGGTACCCGAGATGATCAGCGTCGGGAACATCGCCGCGTACGGCCAGTCCATCCCGACCGGCAGGAACAGCGCGTAGGCCACGACCGCCAGCAGGAAGCCGCCGAAGATCACCCGGGCGTGGCCGTACCGGTTCACCAGCCGGGGCGTGAGGACGGGGGCCAGCACGGCGTCGCAGCCCATGGCGATCAGGGCGATCGCGGTCTGCAGCGAGGACCAGCCGCGCAGCTCCTGGAGGTACAGCGTGACGATGAACTGGAAGCCGAAGAACGCGCCCAGGAAGAGCATCGCGCCGACGTGGGCCCGGACCATCGCGGACTCGCGGAAGATCCCCAGCCGGACGAGCGGCGTCCTCGCGCGCCGTTCGATCACGATGAAGACGGCCACCAGCGCCAGCCCGGCGGCGAGCGCGCCGAGGGTCGGCCCGAGATCGTCGCCGCCGTGTTCGAGCCGGACGATGCCGTAGGCGAGCAGCAGCATCGCGGCGGCGGCGCTGCCCGCGCCGGCCAGGTCGTAGCCGCCCTGCGCCGAGGCAGGCCGGGCCTCGGCGGGCACCAGCCTGAGCGCCGCGAGGAGGATGGCGCCGGCCACGAACACGGGGGCGAAGAACACCCAGCGCCAGCTTCCCCCGACGAGCTGGGCTGCGTCGCGGTGCGCCGGGTCTGGCGGGACGGCGAGGGATCGAGCTGACGCTGCCGATGCGGCTGCGTACGGTCCCGCGCGACCGCGGCGCCGTCGGCTTCCGCCTGGGCCCCCTGGTCATGGTGCACGGCATCGGCGAGATCTGGCGTACCGTCCCCGGCCACCGCGGCCCCGCCGAATGGGAGATCAACCCGCGGACCATGTGGAACTGCGGCGTGCTGCTCGCCGACCGGCAGTCCTGGCGGATCGAGCGCCGCCCGGTCTCCGAGGTGCCCTTCACCGCGGACGCCGCCCCCGTCGTGATCCACGCGGCGGGCGCCATCCTGCGCGAGTGGAAGCTCGTGGACGGCTCCGCGGACGTGCCCCCGTCCGGCCCCGCCCCGACCGGCCAGCCGGTGCTGCCGATGCGGCTGGTCCCGTACGGCTCCGCCCGCCTGCGGGTGGCCGAGCTGCCGGTGATCGCCGTGGCGGAGGACTCGGCCGGCTGGTAAGGGGCTCACCAGGCGCGTATACGGGACGTGTTCCGGCGTTATACCGGCGCTCGCTACGTTCCCCGATCATCCAGGCCACGGTGGCAGGGACGGATCAGGGAGCGGGTGGTGCGCGAGTGACCGGCACGCGGCCGTGGATCAGCGTCCACGTCTTCTACGACGGCGACCTCGATCTCGTCATCACGGACCTGCTGGCCACGGTGCAGGACCGGCTCGACGCCGCCGCCGCCGGTGCGGGCCTGTTCTTCCTGCGGTACTGGGAAGGCGGCCCGCACCTGCGGATCCGTGCCCTGCCCGCCCCGGGGCGCGCGGACGACGTACGGCGGATCCTGTCCGTCGCCACCGGGGACTTCCTGTGCCGCCTCCCCGCGCCCACCCGGGCAACGCAGGCGGACTACGACCGGTACGCGCCCGCGATGGCGGCGCTGGAGGAGCTGCCGTCGTACGAACGCGATCTCCGGCCCAACAACTCCTTCGCGTTCATCCCGTACCGGCCGGAGACCGGCACGTACGGGACGGGCGCCTCCCTGCACGCCACCGAGGACCACTTCGTCCGCTGCAGCGGAGCGGTACGGCGGCTACTGGCGACGCAGCCCTCCCGCGACCGGCGCACCACGGCCGCGTTCGCCACGCTCGCCCTGAACCGGTGGATCGCCACCGGCCGGCCGGAGCCGGGAACGCCGTCGTGGCCGCCCGGCGGAGAGGCCGAGGCCCGGTACGAACGCCGCCGGAGCACCCTGCTCGCCATCGCGGAACGGACGCGCGCGCTGGCCGAGAACCCGCCGGAGGAGCCGTCCGGCTTCGCCGGCGCCCTCGCGGCCTCCGCCACCACCCTGGCCGGCCGGATCGGGGAGCCCGGCGCCGTGCGGGACGTCCTCGGCAGGTGCGCCCACCTGACCTGCAACCGCCTCGGCGTGAGCCTGACCGAGGAATCCTGGCTTCGAGACCTGGCCGACCGGACCTTCGCCGAGCTCGCCAGGGACGAGGCGGCCGCATGACCACGGCCGGCTGGCACAGCGTGCACATCCACCACTACGGCGACGCGACCGACCGCCTGCTGATGGAGGCCGTCCGCCCGCTCATGACCGAGCTGGCGGCCCGCGGTCACCGCTGCTGGTTCGCTCGGCACTGGCGCCAGGGCCCGCACGTGCGGCTGCACGTCGAAGCCACCGGCACCGCCTTCAGGACGGACGTGCTCCCGGCGGTCGGGGCGCGGATCGGCCCGTACCTGGCCGGGCTGCCCGCCACAGCGGCCGACCCGGACGGGGTTCTGCCGCTCCACCGCCGGCTGGCCGAGGCCGAGTCGGAGCCCGGCCCGCTGACTCCCTGGTACGACGACAACTCCTGGCACGTGGAGGCGTACGACACCCGGGTGGCGGTCCACGGCACACCCGAGGCCGCCGCGCTGTACGCGGACTTCATGTGCGCCGCGAACGATCACGCCTTCGCCGTACTCGGCCGGGCGGTCCAGGGGCAGGGCGTGCTCGCGGCGGTGTTCGACGCCATGGTCGTCGTGGCCGACGAGTTCCACTCGGACGGGATCGAGGCGGGCTACCTCAGCTACCGGTCGCACGCCGACGCCTACCTCGCCCGGCACGCCGGCGGCGCCGCGCGGCAGCGCGCGTGGGAGGCGCACTTCCAGGACAGGGCCGGCGTGCTCGGGGCCCGTCTGGACGCCCTGCTCGACCCCGGCTCGGGGGCCGTGGACGACGCGACCGAGAGCCTGGTCGCCGCCCTGCTGGCGAGCCGGGCACACGGGCTCGACCTGCGCGGGCGCGGGCTGCTCCCGCTGGGAGAAGGCGCGGACGACCTGGCCCTGGTGCGCGACGCCTACCGGGACCTGAGCCCGTTCCACCGGGCCCTGGCCGAGAACGAGCGGTGGCTCGGCGAGGTGCTCCCGTCCACCTGGTTCGCGCTCTTCCGGCTCGTGCTGAACCTGATGTACCTGCAGTTCACCCGGCTGGGGCTGACCCCACTCCAGCGTTACTTCCTCTGCTACCTGGTCGCCGCGGCGGTGGAACGGCGTACCGGCAGGCAGGCCACCGACGTCCTGGGCGACTTCGCCGCGGCGGGCGGAGGTGCCGGGTGACCGCGGGCGAGACCCTGAGGCTCCGCGCGGGGGTCGCGATCGGACGCGAGCGCAACGGGGTCCACTTGGTGGGTTACCCCGACACGACCCCGATCGACGGTGGTGACCTCGCCGTCGTCCGGGCGCTCGCCGCCGGGGAGCATCGGGCCGAGGAGTTCCCCGCGCAAGCCCGTGCGCTCCTGTCGCGGCTGCGCCAGGACGGCTGGCTCGCGGTCACCGTCCACGACGGCGGCACGCTCGTCCACACCCTGGAGCCCCGGCGCCGTCCACCCGCGGACGCGCCCGCGGACGTGCCGCCCACCGCGCGGCTGTCACGTTTCACCACCATCGCGGCGGTGCCCGGCGGCGGGCTGCGTGCCACGTCACCCCGCGCCTGGGCCTCCATCACGGTCCACGCCCCGGGCGCGCTGGCCGCGCTCGCCGATCCCGGCACCGCCGGGCCGCTCCCGGGCATCGGCGCACAGGCGGCGACCCTGCTCCGGCGCGACCTGCTCTGGTCCGGTCTCGCCGTGACCGGGGATGAGGACGAGGAGTTCCGCGTCCGGCAGTGGTCCGCGGTCGACCTGGCGTTCCACTGGAGCAGCCGGGGCATCGACGGCGGGAGCGGGGTGGCCGGCGGGTTCGGCGCCACGTACTGGGGCCGGGAACACGCGGCCGCGCCGGCTCCCCGGCCACCGGCCGCCGGGCCCGCCACGGATCTGCCGCACCCCGACCGCGAACGGGTCCTGGCCACGGACCCGAGCCTGACCGAGGTGCTGGAGGCGCGCAGGTCCGTACGCGACCACGACGCGGGCAGGCCGATCACGATCGTGCAACTCGCCGAGTTCCTCCACCGCTGCGCCAGGACCGCCGACCGCCCCACCCCGTACGGCGACCGGCCGCGCCGCGCCTACCCGGGCGGTGGCGGCGTCCACGAGCTCGAACTGTACGTGGTGGCCCACCAGGTGGCCGGGCTGGAGCCAGGAACCTACCACTACGACGGGTACGGCCACCGCCTGGAGCTGGTGGGCAGGCAGCCCGGCGCCGAGGCGATCCTGCTGGACGCGGCGCGGGCGATGTCCGGCGCCGGGGCGCGGCCGCAGGTGCTGGTGCTGGTGACCGCGCGCTTCGAACAGCTCATGTGGGTGTACGAGGGCCTGGCGTACGCGCTGATCCTCAAGAACCTCGGTGTCCTGACCCAGACCATGTACCTCGTCGCCACCGCCATGGGGCTCGGCGGCTGCGCCCTGGGGAGCAGCGCGCCCCGCGCCTTCCAGCGCATCACCGGAGCCGATCCCCTCAGCGAGGACGTGGTCGGGGAGTTCATGCTCGGCACCGTCGCCGCGGAGCACCCGACGGAAGGAGACGCATGAAGCTGCGCCTGGTCGACCACACGTACCTGGCCCCGATCAGGAACGGGGTGCACCTCGTCACCCCGGCCGGGCCGGTCACCCTCACCGGGGCGTCCATCGCCCGATGGGTCGAGGCCCTCGCCCCGCACCTGGACGGACGGTCGAGCCTCGACGAGATCACGGCGGGCCTGCCGCCCGCGCACGCGGACCTGGCCAGGTCGATCCTGACGCAGTTGCGCGACGCGGGCGTCGTCCGCGAGATCGCCGCCGAGCCCGCGCCCTCCTGCGGCGACGACGAACAGGACGGCGGCTTCGCGGCGGAGGTCGCCTTCATCGAGAGTCACCGCGACGGGGCGCGGGCCGCGTTCGCGCGGTTCCGTGACCTCAGCGTCGCCGTCGCGAACGACGGCCTGGCGGCTGATCCGCTGCCGGAGGCGATCGCCGCCTCGCTCCGCGCCTCCGGGGCCGCGCAGGTCCGGGTGTGCGACGCGGACGGGCTCGGCGAGGAGGACCTGTGGAGCCTGGACGTCCTCCTCCTGACCTCGGCCCTCGACCGTGCCGCTGAGAGGGCGCGGTTCGCGGACCGGGCCGCCCGCGACGGGCTCGCCGTCGGCCACGTCCTGCGGGACGGGACGGACGTCTGGTACGTCCCCGTGCGGGTGGCCAAGGACGACGCCCTCGTCACGGTACGGCCGGAGTCGCTGCGCGCACGCCTGAGGAGAGCACCACGCGCCCCCGAGGCGATCACCGGCGTGCACGTGGAGGTGGCCGCCGCGCAGGTGGGACGCGCGGTGTTCCGATGGGCTACCGGCACCGCGGACCCGCGGCACACCAGCAGGCCGGCGCGGCTCGGGCCGGACCTGATCACCTCCAGGCACCACTGCCTGCCGCACCCGTACGAGCTGCCGGCGGCGGCGCCCGCCCCGGACGCGGTGCTGACCCGGGTGGACCACCTGCGGTCCCGGCCCGCCGAGGACGCGCAGGAGTTCTCCGACGCGGCGGTCAGGGCCGCCGACGAGCTGTTCGGCCCGTTCCGGTTCCTCCCCGACGACTCCGCCGCGCAGAGCCCGCTGCACGTGTCCGAGGCCGAGGTCAGTGTGCTCGCACCCAGGCCGGGTGCGAGCGTGCGCGCGGTGGGTTTCGCCTACGCGGACACCCGGATCGAGGCGGCCCGCCGGGCGCTGGCCCGCTACGCCGCGCTGACGGTGGACCCGCGGCGCCTGGTCGACTCCGGCGGCGCCGCGCTGGCCGCCGCGGACGCCGAGCCCGCGGCCCTGTACGCGGCCCTGCACACGGCCCTGTACGCGGCGGGGGCCGCCGGCGCCCCGGGCGGGTTCGCCATCGCCTACGACCTGGCGGCCGGGGCCCCCGTACGCCTGGCCGCGGCACGCGCCTTCCCCCGGCTGGCCGGGCAGCGGGCCGCCGCCGGCGAGGGCTTCGGCGCCACCTGGGACGAGGCCGTGGCGAGAGGGCTCTGCACCCACTGGACGCGTGACGCGAACCTCATCGACGACCCCGCGGGCCGCCTCGTCACGGCCGATCCGGCCGGCCTGGACGCGGTGGGACGGCGCTGCTTCACCCTGCTCGCCGAGCTCGGCGAACTGCCCGAGGTCCACGACCACGGCGGCCGGTTCGGGGTCACCAGCCTGTCGTTCCACCGTGGCGGGACAGAGGTGGCCAGGGCCGCGGGAACCGCGTCCTCGGCCTGGACGCGGGGACTCCTCGAAACACTCTTCAGCGTCCAGCAACGCATCCACGCGGGACGGCCCCGCCCATCGGCGGCCGCGCACCCCGCACGAGCCACCACGATGCGGCTCGATCCGGGCCACGTCATCGACCCGGACGGGGTGGCGGCGGCCCTGGCCGCCACCGGCCGCCGCGCCGTCGTCCTCCCCCTCGACCACGACCCCGCCGTGGCGGCGATCGCCCCGCTCAGCCTGAGGGTGGCGATCGCCGGCCCTCACGACCTCTGTCAGGCCTGAACCCAGAAAGAAGGCAGGATGTCCGAGCACGCCGCGACTGTGCCGGCGACCGCGCTGGCGACTGGGCCGGCGACCGTGCTGGCGGCAGGGCGTATCGCCGATGCCGTGGCGGACCGGCTCGGAGTGCGGCCCGTCCAGCTCCCCGGGGAAGACCTCCCCGCCGCGCCGACCGTCGCCGCCATGGACGGCTGGTCCGAGGCCGTCACCGCCGAGCTGCGGGCCAGGCTCACCGGCCCCGTGCTCCCGGCCCGCACCGAGCCGGACACGATCGTCATCGGCCCCTGGGAGACACCGGGAGAACCGGGCTGCGCCCTGTGCGCCGCCCGCCGGCAGACCTGGGCCGCCCCGAGGTACGAACGCGGCGAGGCCGTCCGCGAACGCCACGCCGAGCAGCTCGCCGCGCCCTCACCGCTGCTGACCGCGGACGCCGTCCGCCTGGCGGCGGCCCTGATAGCCGACGACGTCCGCTCCTTCGCCGGCGGCGGGCGGCCACGGACCCGCTCGACGGTCCTCACCGTGGATCTTCACGACCTGTCGGTCACCCCCCACAGGGTCCTGCCGGACCCCCTCTGCGAGGTCTGCGCCCCGCGCGTGACCGACGAGCCCCCGGCCGTACTGGGGACACCCCGGCCGGTGCCGGCCCATGCCGAGGGAGCGGCACGCGGGCGCGACCTCGCCGCGGAGCTGGACGCGCTGACCGAGACCTACGTCGGCGAGCGCACCGGCGTGGTGTGGCTGCTGCACGACCGCAGCTCCGGCGGGGCGATCCTCAGCTCGGCGGAGGTGTCGCACCGCTGGGGCCGGGGGTCCGGCGGTTACGGCCGCGCCCCGCAGCGCCGCGTCAGCCGGACGATCGCGCTGCTCGAGGCGCTGGAACGGTTCTCCGCGGCTCCCGGGCGGCTGCACAGCCCGGAGGTGGGGTCGTACCACGACCTCGCCGGCCGCGCCCTGGATCCGCGCACCCTCGGCCTGCACCCGCCGGAGGCGTACGACGAGCCCGGCTTCGGGTACGACCCGTTCGACCCGGATCGTGACTACCGCTGGGTGTGGGGCTGGTCGTTCCTGCGCGGCGAGCCGATCCTGGTGCCCGAGACCCTCGCCTACTACGGCGCCCACGCCCTCGACCGGGACAACCGCCCCTTCGTCTACGAGATCTCGAACGGGTGCGCGCTCGGCTCCAGCCTGGAGGAGGCGGTCCTCTACGGCATGCTGGAGATCGCCGAACGCGACGGGTTCCTGCTGACGTGGCACGCCCGGCTGCCCGTACCGGAGATCGACCAGGCGACCCTCGACGAGCGCAACGCCCTCCACCTCGCGGCCCTGCGCGCGGAGACCGGGTACGACCTCCGCCTCTTCGACATCACGGCCGAGCACGGCATCCCCGCGGTGTGGGCCCTGGCCACGGCCGCCCCGGGCGCGGACCTGCCCGCGGCGTTCTGCACCGCCGGCTCCCACCTGTCCGGGCGCCGGGCGGTCACGAACGCGGTGGCCGAGCTGGGCGACATGCTCACCAACGGCATCCAGTCCTTCGCGAGCCCCGAGGTGCGGGCCCGGGCGGCGGCCATGGCCGAGGACTCCTCCGCCGTCGTGGACATGGAGGACCATCCGCTCCTCTACACCGACCCGCGCGCCGCGGAACGGCTGGACTTCCTCACCGCGAGCACGGCCGGCCGTCCCGCCTCCGAGGTCGGCGCCCGCACGGACGAGTTCGCGGCCGGCGACCTGGGGGAGCTCATGCGCTCGGTCGCCCGCCGGTACACCGGCTCCGGGCTGGACGTCGTGGTCGTCGACCAGACGCCGGACGAGCTGCGCGCCATGGACCTGCACGCGGTGAAGGTGCTGATCCCCGGCACGCTGCCGATGACCTTCGGCCACCGCCACCGGCGGATCAGCGGGCTGCCCCGGCTGCTGGAGGTGCCCCACCGGCTCGGCTACACCCGGCGCCCCCTCACCGACGACGAGCTCAACACGGAACCGCACCCCTTCCCCTGAGGCCGTTCCCCACTACCGAGAGAAGGACCCATGACCCATCAGGCGGTGTCCGCGTGGCGGATCTTCCTGCGCTGGTCGCGGCCGTACCGTGCCCGGCTGGCCGGGGGAGTGGTGCTGTCGTTGCTCTCCGCGACGAGCGTCCTGGTGCTGCCCCTGGTCACGCAGCGGCTCATCGGCCAGATCTCCGAGGGGACCCGGCCGAGCGGGGCGATCCTGCTCGTGGGGGCGCTCATCGTGGCCAACGTGCTGCTCAACGCGGGCAGCTGGTTCCTGCTCGACCGTACGGGCGTCATCCTGATCAGGGACGTCCGCCGGCTGCTCGCCTCGCGCCTGGTGCGGCTGAGCGTCCCGTTCTTCGACCGGCTCCGGCCGGGAGACCTGCTCGCCCGGGCGACCGCCGACGCGGCGAGCGTGGACATCCTCACCACCGACGCGCTCGTCGGGCTGGGCATCCACGTCCCCGTCGTCATCGCGGTGATCGGCTTCATGGCGTACCTGGACGCCGTCCTGCTGGGGCTGACGCTGGCGGTCGTCGTCCTCGCGTTCCTGGTCTTCCGCCTGCTCGCGCCCAGGATCCGGAGCGCGAGCGCGGCCACGGCCGAGGCCGTCGGCGCCCTGACCGCCGATCTGGAACGGGCTCTGGGCGCCCTGCGCACCATCCGGGCGTTCGGCGCGGAACGGGCGGAGGAGGCCCGCCTGCACGCCGCGGCGGACGCCGTACGCCAGGCCAGGACCCGGGCGTCGTGGTGGGGGGTGGTGTCCGCGAACGTCACCGGCCTGACCTATCAGCTCGCGCTCCTGACCGTCCTGGTGGCCGGCGCAGCCCGGGTCGCGACCGGGACCATCGACGTCGGGGTGCTGGTGGCCTTCCTGCTCTACGTGTTCTACCTGATCGGGCCCATGCAGAGCGTGATCCAGGCGCTCGCCTCCTACCAGTCGGCGACCGCCGGCGTCGCCCGCATCGCCGAGGCGCTGGACTACCCCGCGGAGGCCCCGCACGGGCCCCCGCCGCCGCAGGCGGAGCACTCGCCCCTGAGCGTGCGTTTCGACTCCGTCCACTTCCGGTACGGCGACGCGGGCCCGGTCCTGCGGGGACTCACCTTCACCGCCGCGGCGGGATCCGTGACCGCGCTGGCCGGAACCTCGGGAGCGGGAAAGTCCACGGTGTTCGGCCTGATCGAGAGGTTCTACGAGCACGAGGACGGCCGCGTCCTGGTCGGCGGCCGCGACGTCCGCGACTGGCCGGTCGCGCGGCTCCGCCAGGGAATCGGCTACGTCGAACAGGACGCCCCCGTCCTCGCCGGTACCATCCGCGACAACCTCACCTTCGCCGCCCCCGGCGCCACCGACGCGGAGCTGGCCCGCGTGCTCGGGCTGGCCCGGCTCGACGAGTTCGTGGACGCCCTCCCCGACGGGCTCGACACGCTCGTCGGGCACCGCGGCGGCACGCTCTCCGGCGGGGAACGGCAGCGCCTGGCCATCGCCCGCGCCCTGCTCCGCCGCCCGCGCCTGCTCCTCCTGGACGAGGCCACCTCGCACCTCGACGCCGTCAACGAGGCGGCCTTCCGCGACACCGTCCGCACCATCGCGCGGACGGTCACCGTCATCGTCGTGGCGCACCGCCTCTCGACGGTCATGGACGCGGACCGCATCGTCGTCCTCGACCAGGGAGTCGCCCGCGCCGTCGGCACGCACGACGAGCTCATGCGAACCGACGAGCTGTACGCCGAGCTCATCTCCAGTCAGCTGCTGAGTCCCGCGCGCGCGGACGAGCTGAGTGAGGCCTGAGAAACGTCCGGCTCCCGCTGGGGGATCCGGGTGAAGGAGAGAAAGGAACGCGATGAGCCCTGCGAAGTCGAAGTTCTCGGTCGCCGACCTCCCGGTCGACGTCTTCGAGCTGGAGACCGGTGACCTCGAGCTCGAATCGCTGACCGGCGGTCACGGGATGCTGGAGTACGGCGCTTCCAGGAACTGCGGCTGCTCCTGCCAGCTGATCGGCTGCAGCTGCTGCAGCGGGTCGCCGAAGGAAGTGCAGTAACCCGGACGGACCGCCGATGACGCCGGCCCCGTGAAGGGCAGGCCCGGCCCGGTCCGGCGCACGTGCCGGACCGGGCTCTCCATCCGGATCGCGAAGGGAGAACGGTGAACACACCGGAGGCGCCCGCCCGTATCGGCCACATCCCTGGCGGCGCGGGAAACGCGGTGGTCCGCGTCGCCGCACTGGCTCCCGCGGCCCTCGACGGGCTCCGCTCCCCGCGGCTCGCCGCGGCTCTCGACGGCGTGCTGGCCCGCCGCGACGGGCTCCGAGCGGAGGGACGCGCGATCGCCGACGCCCTCCATGCCGTCATCGGCGGCCTGCCTCGCGACGACGTACGCCCCCGCGTCATCGGCCTCCGCCGGGCCCTGCACGCCGGTCGGCGGCCGGGCACCCGGGAGTGGACGCCGGAGATCGCCGGGCGGCTGCCGGCGGAGGTGTCGCGCAGGATCTCGGGCTGGCTGGACGGGGCCGCCGCGCTCGCCACTGCCGAGGACTCCCTCCCAGGCGTCCTCGCCGCCGCGCGGGAGTCGGGCCTGGACGCGCTGCTGAAGGCCGCGATGGACCCCGGGTTCCGGATCGCGCTCGGCGGCACGAGCCCCGTGCTCGCGGCCGAGCTGGAGAAATGGATCAGCGACCCGGCCAGGACCCCTCGGTCAGGGACCCTGACGACGGTGGCGCGCTACCTGGCGCGCGCCGCGACCAAGACCAGCCCGCTCAGCACGTTCACCACCAGCGGCCCCGTGGCGTGGCGAGCCGGCGGTCCCGCCGTCGAGGTGCGCCCGGTGGATCGGTCCGGCGTCTTCGAGCTCTCCTACTACCACCTCCGCGAGAGCATCGCCGGCTTCGTGGCGGAGCACGCGGCCGGGCGGGTGCCGCTCGCGCTCAACGCGTCGGCACAGCGCCTGGGGGACCAGGTCGTCTACCTCAGGGGGCTGGGAGTTCTCGGGCTGCTCGGCGGCGAACGTCACTGTGCCGTCCCCGCGCGGCCCTCCGTCCTCGCACTGATCGATCAGCTCGGCGCGGCGCCGGGAGGGTTGCCCCGCCACGTACTCCGCGAACGCCTCACCGGCGGCGACGGCTCCCTGGACGGCGAGGTGGACGCCTTCCTCGATCACCTGCTCGACGCCGGGCTCATCGTGAGCGGGCTGCCGATCCCGCACCTCGACGACGTTCTCGCCGGATCCGCGGCGTGGTTGCGGGACTCGGGGGAGGCCGGCGCGTTGCCGGACGCGCTGGAGCGGGCGGCCGCCGCGCTCGCGGCGCGTCCGGCGATCGACGGCTCCGGCTCCTACCGGGCCCGCCGTGAGACGGTGGCGGGCAGGCTGCGCGAGCTGGCCGGATTCGCCGTACCGGGCGGCCCGCACCACGCGATGTTCGCCTCGCTCACCACCGTCAACGTGCGCGACACGGCGGTCACCCCGGCGCCGCCCGCCGTCTGCTCGGAACGCGCGTGGCGGCCGGTCGCCGAGGAGCTGGACCTGATCCGCCGGTGGATCGCGCCCTTCGCGCCCCACCTGCCGGCCAGGCTGGCGCTGACGGAGCTCTTCGGCGAGCGGCTGCGCCGGCGCGGCCCCGTCCCCGCGATCGTGTTCTACCGCGAGTACCAGCAGGCCGTGACGGCCGCGGACGAGGCCGGCGCCGAGCTGCGAGGCAGCGTGCTCGCACCGGCGGCGCGACATCCCGAGGACAGCGTGCTGGCCTCGGTGAGCCGGCTGAGCGACGTGATGACCTCCGCACTCGCGGCCCTGTCGCCCTACCCGCACCACGCCGCCGCCAAGAGCCCAGCCGCTGAGAGCCCCGCCACTGAGAGTCCCGTCACTGTGAGTCCCGTCACCGAGGGGCCTGCCGCCAGGAGGCCTGCCGGAGAGGTGGCCGTGCATCCCGGCGCCCTGCGCACGGCGGTCGCGAGCTACCCGCCCTGGGTGCCCGAAGTGCGGTCGATCAGCGCCTTCGTCCAGCCCGCCGGCACCGCCGGCGGCTTCCGGGCGGTGCTCAACGCGCTGGGCACCGGATTCGGCTCGGTTCGCGCCCGCCTCGACCACCTGACCGGCGCACGGCGCGACGCCGGGCCGGCGGACCACGGAACCGGCCCGATCTACGCGGAGTTCGCGGGCCGGTTCGGCATCTCACTCAACGACCACCTGCGATGCCTCCCGTTCCACCTCGGCGGCACCCCGGGCCTGGCCGACCACGCGGACGGCGCCCGGCTGCGGATCGGCGACCTCGTCGTCCGCCTCGACGAGGAGACCGGCCTCCTCGCGCTGGCCACGACGCACGGCCGCGAGGTACGCGTCGTGCACACGGGCGCGGCCGCTCGAGAGTTCCTGCCCCCGTTCTCGCTCCTGCTGACGGTGTTGTCCGGCGAGACGCCGCCCCTCTCGGTCCTCCCACCACCGCACCCCTCCCGTACGGCGCCGGTCGATCGGCGCTGCGACTGGCCGCGCCTGACCATCGGCTCGCTCGTCGCGGGACGGGCGCAGACCAGGTTCCCCGCGCAGAGCGTGCCGCTGCCCCGGACGGGGGAGGAGGAGGCCCGGTTCCTGCTGCGGCTCGCGGAATGGCGGCGCGCGGAGTGGATCCCCCGCCGGTGCTTCTTCCGCACCCGTTCCGCCCCGGAGGGCGTGGACGAGCGCCTGGCCAGGTCCGCGACGCCGTGGACCCGGACCCGCGAGAAGTGGCACAAGCCGATGTACCTCGACTTCGACAGCCCGCTGCTGGTGCGGGGGTTCGTCGCGGCGCTGCGCCGTCCCGGCACCGCGCTGGTGACGTTCGAGGAGGCACTGCCCGACCCGCTGGGCGGCGATCACCACGTGGCCGAGCTGGTCCTCGACGTCACCGCCGGTTCGAGGCCCTGGACTCCGTCCCCTCACGCGTGAGCCGGGCGTCCAGCGCTCGCACGCCGTGCTCGTGCGCGATCCCGCGGAACAGCTCGCGGGCCTCCTCCCAGACGGCCCTGGCCGTCTGGTGGTCGCCGGCGGCGTCGTGGGCGTCGCCGAGGGCGCGCAGCGTCCGCGCCAGGTAGGGGATCGAGCCGCGGGTCCGCCACACCCGGACCGAGCGGTCGAGGGTGGCGATGGCGGCGGGCAGGTCTCCCTCGGCCAGGTCCAGCTGCCCGAGCACGCTGAGCGAGTCGGCGAGGTAGTGGCCGAAGTTGCCGCTCTCGCTGTAGGCCAGCGCCAGCTCGGCGGTCGCCCTGGCCCGCTCGTCCCCGACCGTGGCGTACAGCTTCGACAGGTAGAGCAGGGAGAACGTCTCCTGATAGCGGTAGTTCAGCCGCCGCGCCATGCCCAGGGACCTCTCCAGCAGTTCCTGGCCGCCCGCGAAGTCACCGGAGAACGCCTTCGCCGCGCCGAGGAACTGGGTGATCGTCGTGGTGTAGTGCACGTTGCCGAGGGCCTCGGCGACCTTCGTGGCCTGCTCCAGGACCGCGTGCGCCGCCTCCGGGTCGTCCTCGCCGTGGATGATCGCCAGCACGTGATAGGCCCGTGCCTGGCCGCCGAGGTAGCCCGCGTCGGCGGCCGTCCGCAGGGCGTGCTCCGCCAGGGCGAGCGCCTGCGCGCCGCCGTTCCCGTCGGCCGTCAGGCTCCAGGCCAGGGTCGCCAGGGCGTCGGCCATGCCGACCGGGTCGTTCAGCGTGGTGAACAGGTCGAGGAGCTGCGAGGCGCCGGCCCGCATCCGGGTCATCGCCGGTCCGGGGCCCGCCGGCGAGCTCCAGGTGGTGACCTCCAGGAGGCCGCGCATCAGCACGGCCTCGCCCTGCATGTCGCCGGTCTCGCGGCAGAGCGCGAGCGCCTGCTCGTGCATGCGCTGCCAGCCGTCGTACAGGCCGCGCACGTTGAGGTAGGTCTCGGTGGACCCGGCGAGGTCCCAGGCGAGCTGGGTCAGGCGGGCCTCGCACGCCTGGGCCACCCCCGCCATGAGCGCGGCGTGCTCGGCGCCGAACCAGGCCATCGGGTCGGCCAGCAGCGGGCCGGAGACGGCGGCGGGCAGCCGCCAGCGCGGCGCGCGGCTGTGCATGAGGGCGTAGCAGGGGCCGGGGACGTGCTCCGCCGCGGCCTCCGCCAGCGCCAGCCACGCGCCCAGGGCCCGCTGGAGCGCGGCCCGGCGCTCGGGTTCCGAGTCCTCGCGCTGCGCCCGCTCGCGCGCGTACAACCGGATCAGGTCGTGGAACCGGTAGCGGAGCCCGCCCGTCTCGTCCGTCCCGGTGAGGTTCAGCAGGTGGGCGTCGACCAGGTTCTCGATCTCGCGTTCCGCCTGCCGTACCGGGACGTCCAGGAGGGCCGCGACCGCCCAGGAGGCGAAGTCGGGCGCGTCGAGCAGGCCGGCGAGCCGGAAGGCCCGCTGCGTGCCCGCGGGCAACATCCGGTAGCTCATCTCGAAGCCCGCGCGGACGTCGAGGTCGCCGGCCACCAGCTCGTCCAGCCGGTGCCGCTCCTCGCCGAGGACGCCGGCGAGGTGGGCCAGGCTCCACTGCCTCCTGCCGAGGAGCCTGGCCGCCGAGATGCGGACCGCCAGCGGGACCCGGCCGCACAGCCGGGTGATCTCCAGAGCCGCGCTCGGGTCGTCCTGGACGCGTTCGTCGCCGACGATCCGTCTCAGCAGGTCCATGGCCTGCCCGGACGGCAGGACGTCGAGTTCCAGCAGGCTCGCGCCCTCGAGGCCGACCAGCCGGACCCGTCCGGTGAGCAGCACGGCCGTGCCCGACGCGCCGGGCAGCAGCGGCCGCACCTGCTTCTCCCCGGCGACGTTGTCGAGCAGGATGAGGATCCTGCGTCCTGCCAGGCAGCTCCGGTAGAGCGCCACGCGTTCTTCCAGGGATTCCGGAATGCCGGTGGGGCTGACGCCCAGCGCGAACAGGAACCGGCTGAGCACGTCCTCCGTTCGGGCGGGCTCAGCCGAGGCGCCGCGCAGGTCCGCGTAGAGCTGGCCGTCGGGGAACCGGTCCGCGATCCGGTGCGCGACGTGCACGGCGAGCGTGGTCTTGCCCAGGCCACCCAGGCCCGCGACGCTGGCCATGGCGACGGTGCCCGGCTGCGGCCTGGTGAGCGCCCCGGTGAGGTACGCCACCTCGTCGTCCCTGCCCGTGAAGTCCGCGATGTCCGGCGGTAACTCGGCGGGGGTGGGAGCCGCCTGAGGCTCGTGCACCGGGTGCGCGTCCCGTACCCGCTCGCCCGGATCGGGGCCCGGTTCGTCCCGTGGGGCACCGGTGACCGTCGCCGTGGCGCGGGGGACGAGGTCGAGCGAGGGGTCCTGGGTGAGGATGCGCTGGTGCAAGTCGTGCAGCTCTTCGGCCGGGTCCAGGCCGGTCTCCTCGATCAGGGTCCTGCGGGCCCGCGTGTACTCGGCGAGCGCGTCCGCCCGCCGGCCACAGCGGTACAGCGCCAGCATCAGCTGCGCGCGCAGCCGCTCCCGCAGCGGGTACTCGGCGGTGAGCGCGGTCAGCTCGCCCAGCAGCCCGGCGTGGCGCCCCAGTCTCAGGTCCACGGCGATCCGCGACTGCAGGACCGACAGGCGGACCTCGTCCAGCCGCGAAGCCTCCGCGGCCAGCATCGGCACATCGGTCATGCCGACGAACGCGGGCCCGCGCCACAGGCTCAGCGCCTCGTGCAGGCGGCGGGTGGCCTCCTCCGGGTCGCCGGCGGCCTCCACCGCCTGCCCTGATCCGGCCAGGCTCTCGAACCTCGCCGCGTCCAGCTCGTCCCCGGCCACCGGCACCAGATAGCCGGAGCCCTGCCGCACCACGAGAGCGGGGTCGCCCAGGTGCCGCCGCAGCCGGTGGACGTAGGTCTGCACGTTCTTGGTGGCGCTCTTGGGAGGGGTGTTCCCCCAGAGCGCCACGACAAGCTGATCTTCCGAAACAGGGTAACCCGCCTGGCACAGCAGAACCGCCAGCAGCACCTGCGCCTTGGGCGTGCCCAGGTCGAGCTGCTCGCCGTCTCGCCGTACCGTCAGCGGACCAAGTATCCCGAACTCCATCGCGCCCCCTCGGCTGGGAGGCACTGTAAACCCGGACGGCCTGCTCCGCTGGCGCTCTGGGTGAAGAAACGATTGCGAATCCTGCCCGCCCCGGGCCCTGGCGACCCCCGCTCCGGCCTGCGATCCGGCGAAGATCCACGGTGACCAGGCGTATTCCCCGCGTATTCCACGGTGCTTCCGGCGCGTGCGACGATCACGCTCGCTGTGGGCCGATCTCCGTCCGGGAGAAAGAGGAACGATGAACCCGCTCAGAACGATCACAGTCGGCGTCGCCGCGGCGGTGGCGAGCGTCATTCTCGCGCAACCCGCCCTGGCGGCGAGTTTCCAACGGGACGTCGGAGACGGCGTCGTCCGCTACGCCGACCCCACCAACGAGCTCTGCGTCCGGGCGGACGACACCACGGGGACGGCCTGGGTCGAGGTGACCGTGACCCGCCCCGGTGTGATCGGAATCCCCATCGTCATCAGGGACGACAATGTCCGGCACCCGGGCGCCACCTGCGCGGTGCTCGCCGCCTTCGAGGACACGACCTACCGGGTCGACTACGAGAGCTACTGGAGCGGGCGGGGCACCGTCCTGCGCGGGACCTTCCGCTTCGTCAACTGACGCCACCGATCACAGGAAGGATCTCCCTTGAAGAAGTACCTGAGGGCCGCCCTCGTGGCCACGGTCGCCGCGGGAACCCTGCTCGCCGGAGCGATGCCGGCCCAGGCTTCCAACCGCGACAACTGCCGCGGGAACGTCTCCAGCATCTACACCAGCGGCTCCGCCGTCGTCGCCTCGTACGTGGTGGTGTGCGACCGGGTCCAGGACCGCATCATCGTCTCGGCGGACGTCACCCGCCACGTCTACCCGGTGCCTTCCGTACGCCGCCAGAAGACCTGTAACAACACCACCAGGTGCAGCGTCCAGCCGCGGATCTCCAACCCCGCAGGCAGGCAGCTGTTCTCCGGAGCGGTCTTCGCCGCGGTCGCCAGGCGAGGCAGCCACATGGTGGGATGCGGCTACGTGGCGGGCATCCTGAGCGGCGGCCTGAGCCTGGACGGGCTCATGACGTGCAGGAGCGCGGACGAGTTCCACTGACCTGCCCGCTCGCCGGCGTCGCGCTGAGCAGGCGGTCAGCAGCAGGGTCGGCAGCAGGGTCAGCAGCCCACTCGCCGGCTGCTCAGCGCGAGGTCGTCCATCCACACGTCGTAGCCGGCGGGGGCCGGGTTGGCCTGGTAGAGCTGCCAGCCCAGCTTGACCGTGTCGAACCGCGGGAAGACGAAGTCCACCGGGTTGCCGCCGTGCTCCCGGGTGGACACGGTCAGCTCCGGCTTGGCCACCCCGTCGAACCACAACGAGATGCGGTTGTCGGCGGCGTCCATGCGCCACTCCACGCAGGTCCAGGTCCCGGCGACGGAGGGTGCGGTGGTGCGCCAGTTCGTCCAGTCCCCGGTGGGGCCGCCGTCCGCGCCGACGCCCCAGTACGCGGCGCCCCCGTGGGGCGGCGGGGCGTACTGGCCGCCGAGCGGGCGGACGATCTCGGGCCCGTCGCCGGTCGCCTCGACCAGCGTGTAGTGCGCCCAGTCCGGCGCGGACGGGAACGCGGCCACCCGCAGCCGTACGCGCCCGTAGAAGCTGTTGCCCGGCGCGGCGAAGTCGTCCACCTTCAGGAACGCGCGGCCGTTGCCCTCGGTGTGCACCCGCAGCACCTTCTGCCCCCGCCGCCCGCGCTCGACGGTGAGCGTGCCGTGCTCGGTGTCGATGCCCCAGCGCAGGCTGCTCGCCCCGCCGACGGGCATGGACTGGAAGTCCTCGCAGAACAGCAGGTCCGCCTTCGCGCACGTACGGGCGTCCGGCTGCGCCGACGCGGCGGAGGCCGCCGGAACGGCCGTCAGCGGCACCATCAGCAAGGACACAACGGCGCGGGCCGGCCAGGTACGCACGACGACTCCCTTTGACGTGGATGCGGGTGAGCGGCAGTAACGTACGCCATCCGGCGTCCAGAGGAGGGCTCCCGGCGCCGGCGGCCGGCAACGGTGCTGGTGGGAGGGTCGCGGCGGGAGAAACTTTCAGCGGGGAGCCGCCGCGGGGCCCGGCGGCGGTACGCCGGTGCGGGCCAGTTGCCTGGCCGGTCACGATCCGGGTGACCGCTCCGGTCTTACAGGCGGGTGGACCCCTTCGAAGTCCCGGAGAACGAAGAAGGTCGAAGCAATGAAGATCGCAGTCATCGGTGGGACCGGCCTCATCGGATCGCGGGTCGTCAGGATCCTGAACGCGGGCGGGCACGAGGCGCTGCCGCACTCGCCGTCCACGGGCCTGGACCTGCTCAGCGGGGCGGGCCTGCACAAGGCGCTGGCGGGCGCCGACGTCGTGGTCAACGTGACCGACTCGCCGGCCGCCGACGACACCTCGCCCGCGTTCTTCCAGATCACCATGGACGTCCTGCTGAGCGGTGCCGAGGCGGCAGGTGTCGGCCACGCGGTCATCCTGTCGGTCGTGGGCGCGGACGAGGTGCCCGGCCTGGTCTACTACCAGGCGAAGGTGCTGCAGGAGGACCTGCTCAGGTTCGGTCCGGTGCCGTACTCGATCGTCCGGGCGACGCAGTTCTTCGAGTCCATCGACGAGGTGCTGTCCTGGACCGGCGACGAGCACACGGTCCGCCTGCCGCCCACCCTCGTGCAGCCCGTCGCCGCGGCCGACGTCGCGCGGGCGGTGGCCGACGTGAGCGTGGGCGTCCCCCTGCGCGGCACGCGCGACATCGCGGGCCCCGAGGTCTTCGCGCTCGACGCGCTGGGCAGGATCACCCTCGCCGCGCAGGGCGACCCCCGCACCGTCGTCACCGACAACGGCGCCGGCCTGTTCGCCGCCGCCTCGGGCTACGCCCTGGTCGCCAAGGACGGCGCCCGCATCGCCGCAACCACCTACCGGGACTGGCTCGCGCGCTGAGCCGTCACCCCGTCACGGGCTACAGGATCTCCACGTACCCCTCGCCGCCGTTCACCCGGACGCGCCGGCCGTCCTTGATGCGCTCGGTGGCACCCTCCACGCCGACGACGGCGGGAAGGCCGTACTCGCGGGCCACCACGGCGCCTCGGAGGTGATCACGCGCGGCGGGACGAGCTTCCGGTACGTCTCGTGCGCCTCCCTGCGCTGCGTGACCGTGGAGTAGTCGAGCTCGCCGGTGTTGACCGCGTGCCTGAACTCCTCGATGGACAGGAAGTACACGTCCTCCGGCTCCTTGATGAAGCCCCGGCCCGCGAGCCCGGCGGCCTCGGCCTCCACCCTCTGCTCGGTGTACGCGATGAGGCCGGGCACGACGCCCGGGTCGTCCTCGCGGGAGAGCTTGAGGTACTGGCGGACGATCGGCAGCGGGCCGCCCTCGCCGAAGTCCAGCATCGAGGTCCTGCCGCGTGCCAGCGAGGCGACGAAGTCCCTGCGCTTCAGCACGGTACGCAGGGCGCCGGCCATGAGCACGTCCACCTGGTCGAGGCTCTTGAGCGTGGCCGGTCTGGCCCAGGCGGAGGTGAGCTCGGCGCAGACGTCCTTGGAGAAGCGGTTGCCCGCCACGACGCCGGCCGTGCGGCCCAGCTTGTCGTGCAGCTCGAGCCGCAGGATCTGGCTGTCGGTGAGGGTCTGCGTGTGCTGCCGGGCGGGCTCGATCGGCTGCTCCTCGGTGCCGCCGGACGGGGAGGCGCGCAGTTCCTTGGTCTGCGTGGCGATCTGCCTGCCGATGATCCGCCCGGCTCTGACGCGGTAGTTGCCGGCGTTGACGAGCCCGGAGACGAACGCCTCTCCCAGGCCGAACCCGGCGCCGATCGAGACGACGGTGCGGTTGCCGGAGACCGGGTCGGCGGTGAACAGGATGCCGGCCGCCTCCGGGAAGACCATTCGCTGGACGACGACCGACAGCCGGACGGCCCGGTGGTCGAAGCCGTCCTGGATGCGGGACCCCGGCGTCCTGCTCGACGACCTCCCGGTAGGCGTCGGTGGTGACACAGAATCCGTACGGCACGCGGACCCCATCGATCGCGGACCCCGTCGATCGCGGACAGCTCGCCGAGGCTGGCCCCCTTCCCTCCGACCAGGGCGAGCTGCGTCCTGTCGATGTCATGGAACCCGAGCACGTAGGCACCCATGGTTGATCCCTGTCTTTCCTGCGCGGACTGACCTGCCGGGAGCCCGGCATCGCCGGCTTCGGCAATTACAATACAGTGCAGTCCTGCATCGAAATATGGGGGCCACGTCCTACCTCAGGAAACCGGCGCCTGCCCGGCGGCGTACAGCTTGGCGATGCGCGCGCCGAGGTCGGCGCCGTAGTTCTCGTGGTAGACCTGGGCGGAGCAGTAGACCGGGCCGCCCTGGCGGGCCAGGGTGGGCGTCCAGACGGCGGCGTTCTCCACGCCGGGGTCGCCCATCGCCAGGCCGGTGAGGGTGATGTCGTCCACGCTGACGTCGATGAAGTAGTCGCTCACGCCCTTGCGCTCGTACAGGCGCCATTGCAGCGTCGCGCTCGTCGCCCCGCCCAGCTTGGCCGTGAGGTCGACCGTCGTGCGCGCCCACGTGTCGGCCGCGTCGGCGGTGACGTCGCGCTGCCAGACCACCTGGCCGTTGAGCAGCAGCTGCTTGACGTGGTAGCCGGCCGGATGACTCGGCCCGCGGGCGTCGCGGTGCCAGAAGCTCACCACGCGCTTGGCGGCCCCCGCGCTCAGCGTGAGCTTCCGCGTCGCGCCGCACGCGTCGCCGGCCTTGGTGGCCGTGTCCTTCTGGACGACGAAGCTCAGCCGCCCGTCGCCCGAGCGGGCCAGGTTGTCGCTCGCGGGGCGCGTCCACGCCAGGTCGCGGGAGACGAACGGGAGCTTGTACTGCAGGACCCCGGCGAGCTCGCCGCTGCGCACGTGCTCGATGCCCTTCCTGGTGACCGCCTCGACGTAGGACACCGTCGGCTTCTGGGCGGCGTGGCTCAGCGGGTGGGCGTAGGGCATCAGGTAGACCTCGGTGCCGGGCAACCGCTCGGCGAGCTGCCGCACCTGGTACGACAGGCTCCACGACCAGGAGGTGTCCCGGTACGGCTCGTCACGGAAGGGGAAGATCACCCCGTCCATGAGCGGGATCTGCTCGGCGACGAACGCGTCGGTGAACTGGGAATAGTAGACGGTCGGGACGAACTTGAGCCCAGGGCTGATCGCCTCGGCCGCCGACCGCATCTGCCCGACGTAGGCCGGGGTGAACGTCTTGAGGTCGTAGCCGTAGTCGTCCACCGTCCAGCCGGCGAGGTTGGGGTGGCTCCTGGCGAGGGTGGCGATCTCGCGGGACCAGGCCACGTAGTCGTGCTTGAACGGCCGGGACACGCAGCAGCCCGCCTGGCTCGGCGAGTACACCAGCACCCAGACGTCGATCCCGGCGGCGGCCGCCGCGGGCAGGAACTCGTCCCGGAGGTCGGTCCAGTGCACGTTGTCACCGGCCATCGGATAGACGTAGGTGTTCGCGTTGAGCGCCTTCAGTCCCGCGATGATCGCTTTGGTGTCCACGTGCCTGATCCCGTCGGCGCGCGGCTGCTCTTCGCGCATGAGGTTGCCCGCCGTGCCCAGCGCGCCCGCGGCCCCGGCGTGGGACACGCCGGGGATCAGGGACAACAAGAGGACGGCCAGGACGGTCACGAACGCTGGACGGGTCACGGGAGTTCCTTCGGGCATGATCGAGTACGGGCCCGTCAGCGTAGGCGGCGCCGGTATGTCGCCGGTATGCCCGCGCGCCCAGTCGGGTCGCGACCGTTCCCCGGCCAGGCGGGAGGGCTCGGTCAGGCTTCCCTGAGCGAGGCGGGGCAGCCGGATTCGAGCAGGTCGAAGATGGCGTGGAGCGCGGCCAGGGGGTCGGGCTCCGTGCCCGCGAGCTCGGGGATCTCCAGGACGTAGCGGGCCAGGGCGCGGACGGTCATGTCGGAGGGGTCGCGGCCGCTCTCGGCGGCGATCGCCTCGGCCAGAGCCCCCTCGCTGGCGATCCAGAGCTTGCGCGAGTACTCGCGCAGGGCGGGCGTGCTGACGATCAGGTCGCGCTTGCGCCGCAGCTCGGGCGGGAGGTCGTCAGTGAAGGGGCCCCGGGCGGCCAGGCAGCGGCGCAGGGCTTCCAGCACCGACTGGCCGGGGGGACGGTCGCGGACCGCGGAGACCAGCCAGACACGCCGTTCGGCGCCGTCGTCGAAGATCAGCGCCTCCTTGCCGTCCGGCACGTGCGCGAACAGGGTGGCGATGGAGACGTCCGCCTCGTCGGCGATCTGGGCGACGGTGACGCCGTCGTACCCGTGCTCGCTGAACAGCCGCAACGCGGCCTCCGACAACGCCTGGCGGGTCTGTGCCTTCTTGCGCTCCCGGCGCCCCATCGTCGTCCCCATGGCCTCATCGTAGCCGAACTTGAAACGAGTCGGAATCTATAGTCATTATAGTTTCGTAGTCAGTTCAGATTTCTGCGAACGGAGAGACGTCATGGCAACCCCCGCAACCGCCGCCCCGCCGGCGGCCGTGTCGACCCGGCGCATGTGGGCCATCCTGGGATTGGTGCTGCTCGCCGACGCCCTCGACATGATCGACGCCACGGTCACCAACCTCGCCGCACCCACGATCACCGCCGAGCTGCACGGCGGCGAGGGCCTGATCAAGTGGCTCGGATCGGCCTACATGCTCGCCATGGGCGTCCTGCTCGTGGTCGGCGGGCGGCTCGGCGACAAGTACGGCCAGCGCCGCCTGTTCCTCATCGGCATGAGCGGCTTCACGATCGCCTCGGCCGTGGCGGGGCTCTCACCCCACCCCGCCCTGCTGATCCTGGCCCGCGCCGCCCAGGGCGCGTTCGGCGCGCTCCTGATCCCGCAAGGCATGGCGATCATGACGAAGACGTTCTCGCGCGACATGCTCACCAAGGCGTTCGCGATGTTCGGGCCCCTGCTGGGGGCCGCCTCGGTGGGCGGCCCGATCCTGGCCGGGTTCGTCATCGACGCCGACCTCGCCGGGCTGTCGTGGCGCCCGATCTTCCTCGTCAACCTGGTGCTCGGCGCCCTCGGCCTGATCCTGGCGGTCCGGCTGCTGCCGCACGACGACGGCGACGCGTCCACCGTCGTGGACGGGGCGGGCTCGGGGCTGCTCGCCGCCACCATGGTCGGCCTGCTCTTCGGGCTGGTCGAGGGGTCGAGCAACGGCTGGACCGCGCTGCCGGTCCTCTCGATCGCCGCGGGCCTGGCGTTCCTCGCCGCCTTCGCCCGCCGCCAGGCCACCGCCGCCGACCCGCTGCTCAAGCCGTCCCTGCTGCGCAACCGCGGCTTCAGCTCCGGACTGCTCACCGGTCTGGTCGTCTTCGCCGCCACCACCGGGCTGGTCTACGTGCTCTCCCTGTTCATGCAGCAGGGGCTGCACGCCTCGGCGCGGGACGCCTCCCTGGGGCTCCTGCCGATGACCGTCGGCATCATCGTGGCCGCCGCGGCCTGCATGGCGCTGATCAAGAAGCTCGGCCGCACCCTCGTCTTCCTCGGCCTGGCCGTCATCCTGGTCGGCTGCGGCTGGCTGCTCGTCCTGGTCGCCACCTCCGGCACGAGCCTGAGCCTGTGGGCCCTGGCGCCGGCCGTCTTCCTCACCGGCCTGGGGATGGGCGCCTGCTACGGCACGATCTTCGACGTCGCGATCGGCGACATCGCCCCCGGCGAGGCCGGCAGCGCCAGCGGCTCCCTGTCGGCGGTCCAGCAACTGGCGGCCGGCATCGGCTCGGCCGCCGTCACCTCGATCTTCTTCCAGTCGGCCGCCTCCGGCTTCGGCCCGGCCATGACGACCAGCCTCATCGTGGTCGTGGCCCTCACCGCCCTCACCGTCCCGGCCGTGGCCCTGATGCCGCGCCGGGCACCGGAAGAACTCCAGCACTGACCGCACTTTCGACGCAAGGAGCCGCACCATGTCACCAGCCCCCCGGGACGTGCCCCGGCGCGCTCGTCCGGCCCCTCCGGCTGGACCTCGCCGACCTGCCCTCGCTCGAAGCGTCCGTGGCCGCTCTGGGCCTGGCCGTCCTCGACCGCCGGCCTGACCGGCCTTCATCCGGGCGCTCAGTTCAGGTCGGACAGGTCGAGGACGAAGCGGTAACGCACGTCGTTGCGGCCGAGGCGGTCGAGCGCCTCGTTCACCCGCGCCGAGGGGAGCAGCTCGATCTCGGCGGTGATGCCGTTGGCGGCGCAGAACTCCAGCATGGCGGCGGTCGCGGGACGCCCTCCGCTGCCGGCGGAGCTGAGCCTCTTGCGTCCCAGGAGCAGGTCCATGGTCTCCACGGTGACCGGCCCGAGGTGGCCGAGGCTGCTGAGCGTGCCGTCCATGGCGACCAGCCGCAGGTACGGGCCCAGGTCGTGCGGGGTGGAGACGGTGTCGATGACGACGTCGAACGTGTCCCGGGCCTGGGCGAGCTGTTCCGGATCCGTTGACAGGACGAAGGCGTGGGCGCCGAGCCGGCGCGCGTCGGCCGCCTTGGCGGGCGAACGGCTGATGACCGATGTGGTGGCGCCGAGGGCCACGGCCATCTTGACCGCGAGATGGCCCAGGCCGCCCAGCCCCGCCACGGCGACGCGGCTGCCGGGGCCCACGCCCAGGCTGTGCAGGGGCTCCCAGACGGTGACGCCGGCGCAGAGCAGCGGAGCGGCGGCGGCCGGGTCGAGACCTGGGGGAAGGGGGTAGGCGAACCGGTCGCGGACGACGTACTCGCGGGAGAAACCTCCCAGGGTGGTCGATCCGTCCTGCCGGTCGGTGCCGCCGTAGGTCAGGGTCGGGAAGGCGTGGCAGAAGTTCTCCTGGCCGGCCCGGCACATGGGGCATTCGCCGCAGGAGTCGACGATGTTGCCGACGGCGACGGGGTCGCCGGGGGAGAAGCGGGTGACCGCGGGCCCCGTCTCGGTCACCACGCCGGTGAACTCATGGCCCGGCACCAGCGGCTGCCCCGCCGCGCCGTCGTGATGGCGCAGCGCGTGCAGGTCGCTGTGGCAGACGCCGCAGTAGTCGATCCGCACCGCGAGATCGTCAGGGCGGAGCTCGCGGCGCCGCAGCGGCGTGCGCCGCAGCGTCCCTGTCGAGCCGTCCGCCCGCCATCCGGTTGTGGTCCGCACAGGCACTCCTCTATAAACAGACTGTTCGGTCTATTCGATCGTACGCACGTGCCGCCTCCGGAAGCAAACCAACTGTTCTGTCTGATAGCGTCGCAGGCATGGCGGAGCAGCCCCTGACCTCGCGCGGAGCCGCGACCTACCAGCGCATCCTCGACGTGGCGACGCGGGAGTTCGCCCAGCACGGCATCGCCGGGGCGCGCATCGAGCGGATCGTGTCCGCCGCCCGCACCAACAAGGCCCAGCTCTACGCCTACTTCGGTAACAAGGACCGGCTCTTCGACACGATCTTCCTCGCCTCGCTGGAGCGGATCGTGAACGTCGTCCCCATCGACGCCGGCGACCTCGCCGACTGGGCCGTGCGCCTCTACGACGAGTACCTGCGCCGCCCCGACCTGATCCGGCTGGCCACCTGGGCGCGCCTGGAACGCCGCCCGGCCGGCCACCTCGTGGAGCAGCGGGACCGCCTCGACGATCACAAGCTGCGCGCCATCGCCGAGGCCCAGGCCGCCGGGCGCGTACGCCGGGGAGACCCGTTCGACGTGATGGCCATGGTCATCGCCATGTCCATGGCCTGGTCACCGGTCAGCAACGTCTACGCGGCCACCGCCGAGGAGCCCCCCGCCGTGCACGAACAGCGCCGCACCCTGCTCCGCGAATGCGTCCGGCGCGCCGTCGCGCCCGGTTGACGACCACGGCCCGTGCGGCGCGATCCTGCCGTCCGTTCAGCCTGCCCTGCGGTCGGCCGCCTGGAGCCGCGACCACTTCGCCATCGACTGCTTGATCTCCTCGCGCATGAACGCGAAGAACCGGCTGGTCTCGTCCAGCCGCCGCCCGGCGGGGGAGTCCAGGCCCAGGAGCGCGGTGCCCTCGTCGGCACCGGCCTGCACCCGGACGAGCACCGGGTCGGACTGGCTGATGAACTCGCTCCAGGTGTGCTCGTGGATGCGGCAGAAGTCGTGCCGGGCCCCGGGTTCGCGGCCGCGTTCGACCAGCCGTACCTGCACCAGGTACTTGACCGCGCCCGAGATGGCGGGTGCGCCGACACCCAGTCGCTCGGCGAGCTCCGCGGCCGACAGCTTGCCGGAGTCGGTGACCAGCAGTGCGGCGTACACGCGCGCGGCCATCCGGGGCATGCCGGATTCGACCATGATCTGCGCGAACCGTTCCCGGAAACCGGCGATGGCGCCCTCGTCCGCTCGCGTCACCCGCGGCTCCTCTCCTTGTCGTGGCCTCACAGTTTAGATCATTCATGCACTTCACGAAATTCGTGAAATAAGAGTAGTGTCGGAGGGGTGAAGGAGACCCAGCTCGTCGGGGTGCAGAAGACCCTCAGCCCCGTACTCAAGGCCAAGGCCCTGGACAACCGGCTGCCGGACCCGATACTCGGCGACACGTACGCCGAGCAGGTGATGCGCCGCCTCGACCCCGGCTACGACCAGCGCAGATTCGGCACCAGCCAGGTGGGCCTCGCGGCCGTCGTCCGCGCCAAGGCCCACGACGACTGGGCCCGGAGCTTCCTGGCCGCCCACCCCGACGCCGTGGTGCTGCACCTGGGCTGCGGCCTCGACGCCCGGGTGTACCGGATCGACCCGCCCGCCACCGTCGACTGGTACGACCTGGACTATCCCACCGTCATCGAGCTGCGGGAGCGCTTCCTGCCGCCGCGCGAGCACTACACCCTGATCGCCTCCAGCGTCACCGACCCGGCCTGGCTGGACCGCATCCCCCGCGAGCGGCCGGTGCTGATGATCGCCGAGGGGCTGGTGCCGTACCTGACCGAGCAGGACGTCCGGCGGCTGCTGACCAGCGTCGTCGACGCCTTCCCCACGGGCCGGCTCCAGTTCGACACGGTGCCGGTCTGGGCGTGGCGCACCTCGCGATGGGATCCCTCGCTGCGCGTGTACGACGCCCGCTTCCACTGCGGCTTCAACGACCCGGCCGCGCTGGCCGCGTGGCATCCGCGGCTGGAGTACGTCGACGAGGCGCCGATGAACGACTCGCCGATCCTGATGGCCAAGGCCCCCGCGAACGTCCGCCGCCTCTACCGCTTCCTGAACCTGCTGCCGGGCCTGAAACGATCCGTCCGCATCGTGCGCTTCCGGTTCTGAGAGCCTCCCCGGAAGGTCACGGGGTGAACGGCGCGTCGCGCAGCAGCAGCGCCGCCTGCACCCGGTTGGCGCAGTTCAGCTTCGCGAGGATCCGGCTGACGTAGGTCTTCACGCTCGCCTCGGTCATGTGCAGGCGCCGGGCGACCTGGGCGTTGGACAGCCCCTGCGCCACCAGCGCCAGCACGTCGGCCTCGCGCGCGGTCAGGGTGGCCAGCCTGCGGGCGGCGTCGTGCCCGCCCTCGTGCCCCCGGCCGGGGCTCCCCGATGCCGCCAGGTCGAGCACCTGGCGCGCCACCGCCGGCGACAGGTACGCCTGCCCGGCATGAGCCGCGTGGACCGCGCGGATCAGCTCGTCAGGGGTGCACGTCTTCAGGACGAACCCGGACACGCCATGCCGTACCGCTCGCCGTACGTTGTCCTCGTCGCCGAAGGCGGTGAGCAGGACCACGTGCGTGCCGGTCAGTTCGGCTGCGGCGGCCAGGCCGTCCAGCACCGGCATGGCGATGTCCAGGAGCGCCACGTCGACCCGGTGCAGGCGCGCGGCCCGCACCGCCTCGCGCCCGTCGCGGGCGGTGGCCACCACCTCGATGTCGCCCGCCGACTCCAGGACGGTGCGGATGCCCGTGGCGATGAGGGGCTCGTCGTCGGCGACCAGCGTCCTGATCACGGGGCGGCCCCCGCGAGGACCGGCACCAGGGGAAGCATCGCGACGAGCCGGAAGACGCGCGGCCCCGGATGGACCTGCAGCAGGCCGCCCGCGGCGGCGACCCGCTCCGTCAGCCCGGGCAGGCCGCTGCCGTTGCCACTGCCGCCGCCGGCGGGGGAGTGGGGATGGCGGGGCAGCGGGTTCGCCACGGAGAGCAGCAGCGCGTCGGGTTGCCAGTCGAGCGACACGGTGATCGGCGCGCCGGACGCGTGCTTGACCGCGTTGGTGAGCCCTTCCTGGACGACCCGGTAGGCGGCGTGGGAGGCCCGCGGATCGGCGAGCGGGACGGCCTCGCCGCACGTCTCGATCGTCACCGCGGCGCCCGCCGCCCTGGACCGGGCGACGAGGCCGTCGAGGTCGTCCAGGCCGGGCGTGTCGTGGTCGCGCAGCGCGCTGACCGCCCGGTGCAGCCCGGCCGCGGCGGCGCGGGCGTTGTCGGCCAGGCCGCTCACGGCCCGCCGCTGGTCGGGGGGCAGCGAGCCCACCTCCAGCGCGGCGGCCTGCACGGACACCAGGCTGAGCAGGTGGCCGAGCGAGTCGTGCATGTCGTGGGCGATGCGCAGCCGCTCGCGCAGCCGCTCCTGCTCGGCGACCAGCGCCTTCTCCCGGCGCAGGTGCTCGCGCTGCTGGGCCACGTACCGGCCGGCGAGCAGCGGCAGCGCGGTCAGGATGACGACGCGGGCCAGGCTGACCCACGGGTCCTCCCCGCCGGGTGACCGTTCCACGGCCAGCAGCAGGGCGCACACGTACGCGATGAGACCGGCCGCCGTCACCACGAGGTCCCTGCGGGTGGAGAGGCGCTGCCCGGCCTGGAAACCGGTGCAGACCAGCAGGGCCAGCGACCCGCCGGTGACCAGCGCCAGCGCCAGCGCCGCGAGGAACGCCGCGAACGGCAGGCGGCCCCGCGCCGCCATCGTGAGCGCCACGGCCACGGCGTACGCGACGAGCGCCCATCCCCCCATCCCGTCCAGCCACGACAGCGCCGAGTCCGCGACCACGACCACGGCGACGAGCTGGGCAGTTCTCGGCATACGCCTCACCCTACTCAGGGGGTGCCGCCGCTCTCCCAGTCAACTTTGGTGAACAATCACCGCTGACCTTCGGGAGCAGACGCGGCACTCGCGCGCCTCCTAGCGTTCCCGGCATGCTCAACGCCCTCGTGGCGCTGGCCGTGCTCGCGGCACCGGCCGGCGTCCCCACGCCGCAGCCGTCCCCGCGCTGGACCGCCTGCCCCCTCGCGAACGCGCCCGAACTGCAGTGCGCGGACCTGCCCGTCGCCCTGTCGCCCGGCAGCCACAGGAAGATCACCCTCAAGATCGCCCGCCTGCCGGCCACCGGCACCAGGAAGGGCTCCGCGCTGGTCAACTTCGGCGGCCCGATGGGCGGCCAGATCGCCTTGCTGGCCGCACGCACCCGGACCTTCGACCGGATCCGTACCTCGATGGACGTCGTGACCTGGGACCCGCGCGGCTACCCCGGCCTCAGCGGCGCGGTGCTGCGGTGCGACTGGGGGTTCGTGCGCACCCCGGCGTTCCCCTCGGACCAGGCCGGGCTCGACCGGCTCGCCGCCGCCAACCAGGCCAGGGCCGGCAAGTGCCGCGCCACCGACCCCGAACTGTTCGACCACATGGACTCCGCCTCGGACGCGCGCGACGCCGACGCCATCCGCGCCGCACTCGGCGACGACGAGATGAACTTCCTCGGCCTGTCGTACGGGGGCACGATCGCGCAGTCGTACGCCCGGCTGTTCCCCGGGCGCGTCCGCACCCTGTACATCGACGGCATCGGCAACCACAGCCTCCGCCGCTGGGAACGGGAGCTGGAGACCCTGGCGCGGGAGAACGAGCGCTTCATGGACCGGTTCTTCGCCTGGGCACCCGCCGGCCTGGAGCAGCGCTGGCAGGCGCTGCTCGCCAGGGCGGACGAGGAGCCCGTCCCCGCCCCGGAGGCCGGCGCCCGCTACGACCGCACCCAGCTCCAGGCCCTCGCCTATCTCAAGCTCCGGCCGGGCCCGGCGCGGTGGGGCGAGCTCACGGCCGCCATCACGGCGGCCGAGGCGGGCGACGCCTCCGGCTTCGCGCTGTCGAGCAGCCAGCCCTACCCCGGGATTCCCGGCGGCGGGGTCAAGGAATGCCTCGACTTCCCTCGCGCGGGCACCCAGCGGGAGCTGGCGCGCACGGTCAAGCGGCTGCGCGCGATCGCGCCCAACACCGGGGCCGCCTTCCCACTCGCCTGGCACCTGCCGCTGACCTGCGCCGGTTGGCCCGCCCCCGTGAGCAACCCGCCCGCCCCGATGCCCCGCACGCTGCCGCCGCTCCTGGGCGCGGGCACCTGGCAGGACTACGGCGCCACCAGCCGGGTGGCCGGGCAGATCCCCGGCAGCCGCACGATCCGGTACGACGGCCCCGGCCACAACCTGTTCGGCGCCATGGCCAACGCCTGCGTGATCGGGCACGTCAGCGCGTACGTCACCGAGCGCCGCCTGCCGCCCCGGGGCACCACGTGCGCATGACCCGGCCCCGTGTCTTTTGGCCGTGATCCAATACCCTGCCGCCTCGGAGGGGGATGTCGTGGTCACCGGCGCGCAGCCGTACGGCGGAACGCCCAGCGCGGACCAAGGCGGCAGCCCGATCTCCATACCGCGGCCCGGCCCGGGCTTGCGGATCTACCGAGCCCGCGGCCATGCTCGAATTCCAGCCGCAGGCGATCCCGGGAGGCGCGGTGCACGCCCATGATCCAGGTGTTCCCCGCCGGGTCAGGTCATGACGGTGACGGCGGCGCCCGCGGTCCGGCGCGTGCGGTCGGTCTCCCGGCGGGTGCGCACGCTGGCCGGGCTGTCGCTGCTGACGCTGGCGCTGCTGCTGGCCGCGATTCTGGCCGGCGCGGCGAGTACGGGCTCCGGCCTGCGCACCATCGGCCACGACGCCGGCCCCCAGGTCCTCGCGACCACGGGCCTGTACCGGCAGATGTCGGAGATGGACGCGCTGCTGGCCGAGACCCTGCTGCTGGGCAGGGAGTACGGCCCGCAGCAGCAGGCCGACCTGACCACCTACGACCAGCGGCGGCTGGAGACCTCCGAGACCCTGCTCAAGGCCTACCGGCTGGCCCTGGACGACCCCTCCGAGCAGCGCACGGTCGAGTCGCTGATCGAGGGGCTGGGCCGCTACGAGCGGCTGGCGGCCCAGGCCCGGCTGCTGGACGCGCAGTCCGGGCACACCGCGGGGTCGCCTCCTGACGCCGTGGTCGGCGCCTACCAGCAGGCCACCGACCTCATGCACCGCGAGCTGCTGCCGCAGGCGTACAACCTGACCCTGGAGACCGGGACGATCGTCAGGCGCGCGCACGCCGCCGAGCGCGCGGCCACCTCGCTCGCGCGCGTCGCGGTCGTCGTCACCGGGCTGCTCGCCGTGGCCTGCCTGCTGGCCCTGCAGACCTACCTGACCCGCAGGTTCCGCCGGATCCTCGCCCCGGCCCTGGTGGTCGCCACCGTGCTCACCACGGCCGGCCTGGTGACCGGCACGGCCCTGCTCAACCGGCAGGGCGAGGCGCTGGAGGAGGCCAAGCGCCTGGGGTTCGACTCGGTGCTCACCCTGACCAGGGCCCGGGCGATCAGCAGGAGCATGCACGGCGACCAGAGCCGCTACCTGCTCGACCGCTTCCGCAGGGACACCTACGAGCACACCTTCCTGGAGAAGTCCATGACGGTCGCCGCCGTCGACTCCACCAGCCTGCGCGACTACCAGAGCAGGCTGCAGGTGAACTTCCAGGGCCTGCTCGGCGGCCTGCCGGGCCGGGAGCGGGGGCGGCTCTTCGTCGCCTACCAGCAGTTCCAGCAGGCAGACGCGGAGATGCGGACGATGTCGGGCGAGAAGGCGATCAAGTTCTGGGACGGCGAGCTCAGCACCGCCTACGAGGGGTACGACCAGGTGCTGGAGCAGCTGATCAGACGGTACGAGTCGGGCTTCGAGCGCGCCATCGACAGAGGTGACGGAGCCCTGGAGACGTTGTGGCGGTGGATCCCCGCCGCGCTGGCCACCGGCGCGCTGCTCATCCTGGCCGGCATCTGGCCGCGACTGCGGGAGTACCGGTGAGAAGACTGCCGCTCTTGCCGATCGTCCTGCTCGCCGCTCTGCTCACCGCCTGCGGCACGGCACGGCAGGAATCCCTCGTGGACAAGGACGAGGTCGTCGTCGCCATCCGCTCCGACGTCCCGCTGATCAGTTTCAGGGGGCAGGACGGCGCCTACGCCGGCTTCAACATCGACGTGGCCGAGGATCTCCTCTCCCGGCTGGGCAAGCGCATCCGCTGGCTGGAGATCAAGGCGGGCGACCAGCTCACCGTGCTCACCGACGGGCGCGCCGACCTCGTCTTCGCCCACATGTCGGTCACCCCGGAGCGCAAGAAGGTGATCGACTTCGCCGGCCCGTACCACCTCGACTTCCAGGACATCGCGGTACGGCCGGCCGACAAGAACACCGTCCGCGACGTCCGCGACCTGGAGAACCGCAAGATCTGCCTGGTGCGCGGCACGAACATCGCCCAGCGCATCATCGAAGAGCGCGGGGTCAAGGCGATCGCCGTCGAGGTGCCCGACTACGACACCTGCCTGGAGATGATCGAGAAGGGCGAGATCGACGCCATCTCCACCAACAGCCAGATCCTGGCGGGGCTGCTCACCAGGCCGGGCGTGGACCTGCACCTGGTCGGCGCGACCTTCAACGAGCAGCGCACGTCGATCGGGGTGCGCAAGGGCGACGTCGGCGGTTGCGAGGAGCTCAACCGGGCCATCACGCGGATGTACCAGGACGGCACGGCGCACATGTTGCTGGACAAGTGGTTCGGCCGGTCGGGCATCGACCTGTCGGTGATCGCCGTCCCGCAGTTCGAGGGCTGCTCCTAGGGCGCGGCGATCTCCCTGCTGAACCTGTCGACGAGCGCCCGCTTGGCGTTCCCGGCGACCTCCACGTCGTAGGGGACCAGCTTGACCGCCGCCGGGTCGGCCGCCTTGGAGTGCGCGGGCACGCCGGTGTTGGTGGGCAGGGCGTAGAACTTCACCAGCGGGCCCAGCCGCTGGGCCGCTCCGCTCAGCGCCCAGTCGACGTACCTGCGGGCGCTGTCCGGGTCGTGCGCCCCGGCCAGCACGGCCAGGCCGCCCAGCTCGTAGCCGGTGCCCTCCTGCGGGAAGGTCACCTCCAGGTCCGGATAGCCCTGCTCCTGGGCGGCGACGCAGTCATGGGAGAAGACCACGCCGACCGCCGCCTCCCGCTTGGCCGCCCGCACGGCGGCCGCGCCGCCGGACGAGCTGTACTCCGGCACGTTCGCGTGCAGGGCGCGCAGGTAGGCGAGCGCCGCGTCCTGGTCGCCGCCGCTCAGCTCCACCTGGGTCCACAGGGCGGTGTAGGCGGTGCCCGAGGTGGCCGGATGGGCGAGGGCGACCCCGCCGCGCAGCCGCTCGTCCAGCAGGTCCCGCCAGGACCGGATCGGCCGCAGGCCCCGCTTCGCCAGCTCCCTGGTGTTGTTGCAGAAGGCCAGCACGCCGGCGTAGACGCCGCTCCAGGTGTGGTCCGGGTCGGCCCATCCCGGCCGGATCTCGCCGGCCTTGCCTGATTCGTACGGCGCCAGCAGCCCCTGAGCCTTCGCGGCCACGTAGGAGTCGGCCGGCCCTCCGTGCCAGACGTCGAACTCCTGCCGCGCCCCGGCCTCCTTGATCCGCTCCAGCGCCTGCCCGCTCGACAGCCGCACGAAGTCGGCCTCCACCCCGGTGGCGTCGGAGAACCGCTTGACCATCATCGCGCACCACGGCTCGCCCGCCCCGCACGCGACCGTGATCTTCTCCCGCCTCGGCGTCGAACAGCCGCCCGCCAGCAGGACCGCCACCAAGGCGATGACCAGCGGCCGCATCGCCCCTCCCTGGGTTCGCCGGCGTGCCGATCCCATTGTGCAACATCCCGGCCTGGCTTGATCCGGTTAAACGCCGGGAGCGGCAGGGTAGAGCTGGGCATGTTCGCGGCGTTCTCCGCGCCGCCGGACGCGGGGGACATTCGGGGGCACCATGCGAGGGTTCGTGATGCAGGAAACCGGCGGCCTGCGCAGCCAGGCGTGGTGGGACAACGCGGGCAACCCGGAGATGACCGCGCTGTATCTCGAACGCTTCCTCAACTTCGGGCTCACCCCGGCGGAGCTCCGGTCCGGCCGGCCGATCATCGGCATCGCCCAGACGGGCAGCGACCTCGTCCCCTGCAACCGCCACCACCTCGCCCTCGCCGACCGGGTCAGGGACGGGATCCGCGACAACGGCGGCATCCCGTTCGAGTTCCCCGTCCACCCGCTGCAGGAGACCGGCAAGCGGCCGACCGCCGCGCTGGATCGCAACCTCGCCTATCTCGGGCTGGTCGAGGTGCTCTACGGCTATCCGCTCGACGGGGTCGTCCTGACGACGGGCTGCGACAAGACCACGCCCGCGTGCCTGGCCGCGGCCGCGACGGTGAACATCCCGGCGATCGTCCTGTCCGGCGGGCCGATGCTCAACGGCTACCACCAGGGCAAGCGGGTGGCGGCGTCCGGCTCGGGGCTGGTGATCTGGCAGTCGAAGCGGCTGCTGGCCGCCGGGGAGATCGACTACGACGAGTTCATGGCACGCGTGTGCGCCTCCGCGCCCAGCATCGGCCACTGCAACACGATGGGCACCGCGCTGTCGATGAACAGCCTCGCCGAGGCGCTGGGCATGTCCCTGCCGGGGTGCGCGGCGATCCCGGCCCCCTACCGCCGGCGGGCGCAGATGGCCTACGACACGGGCCACCGCGTGGTCGACCTCGTACGCGAGGACCTCACCCCGCGCAAGATCATGACCTGGGAGGCGTTCGAGAACGCGATCGTGGTCGCCTCGGCCATCGCCGCCTCCACCAACGTGCCCATCCACATCAACGCCATCGCGCGGCACGCCGGGGTGCCGCTGTCCATCCAGGACTGGGCACGCGCCGGAGCCGACGTCCCGGTGCTGGCGAACGTCGCCCCCGCCGGTGAGTTCCTCGGCGAGGACTTCTACCGCGCGGGCGGCGTCCCCGCCCTGATGCGGCTGCTGCTCGCAGCGGGACGCCTGCACGGCGAGGCCGTGACCGTCTCCGGCCGTAGCGTGGCCGAGAACCTGGCCGACGCCCCGCCCGCCGACCCGGCGGTCATCCGCCCCCTCGACGAGCCTCTCGCCCCGCGTGGCGGGCTCACCGTCATGACGGGCAACCTGTTCGACTCCGCGGTCATGAAGACCTCGGTCCTCGCCGACGGCTTCCCCGCGGTGTCCGACTATCGCGCCATCGTCTTCGACGGGCCCGAGGACTACCACGCCCGCATCCAGGATCCCGCCCTGGGCGTGGACGAGGGCTGCATCCTCGTCATCCGCTACACCGGGCCGATCGGCTACCCGGGATCGGCCGAGGTCGTGAACATGGAGGTGCCCGCCGCGCTGATCCGGCAGGGCGTCACCACGCTGCCCACGCTCGGTGACGGCCGCCAGAGCGGCACCTCCGACGCGCCGTCCATCCTCAACGCCAGCCCCGAGGCCGCCGCCGGCGGCAACCTCGCCATCCTGCGTACCGGCGACCGCATCCGCATCGACCTCGAGAACGCGCGCGTCGACGTCCTGCTGACGGAGGACGAGATCGCCGCGCGGTGGGCCGGCTACACCCCGCCCGTGTTCGAGAACCAGACCCCGTGGCAGGAGATCTACCGCGCCACGGTCGGCCAGCTCGACAGCGGAGGCTGCCTGGAGCTCGCCCTGTCCTACCAGGACCTCGTCCACACCAAGGGGATTCCCCGTGACTCGCACTGACGCCAGAGGCACCATCATGATCGCCGACTCCGACTTCGGCGACGTGGACATCGAACGCGCGATCATCGAGGGCGCCGGATTCGAGCTGCTCGCCGCGCAGTGCAAGAGCGAGGACGAGGTGATCGCGCGGGGCCGGGACGCCGTCGGCGTCCTGACCCAGTACGCCCGCGTCGGCGCCCGCGCCATCGACGCGTTCACCCGCTGCCGGGTGATCGCCCGCTACGGCACGGGCGTGGACATCGTCGACGTCGACGCCGCGACCCGGCGGGGCATCCAGGTCACCAACGCGCCGAACGACTGGTGCGCCGAGGAGGTCGCCGACCACGCCGTCGCGCTCTGGCTGGCCGCCGCCCGCAAGATCTGCGCCTACGACCAGGCGACCCGGCGGGGCGAATGGCAGTGGCAGAGCGGCGAGCCCATCTGGCGGCTGCGCGGACGGGTGTTCGGCCTGCTGTCGTTCGGCTCCATCGCGCAGCTCATCGCCGAACGCGCCAGAGCGTTCGGCGTCGAGGTCTGGGCGCACGACCCGTTCCTCGACGACGCGGAGCTGCGAGCGCGCCACGTGCGGCCGGTGTCCTTCGACGAGCTCGTGGCAGGCGCCGACTACCTCGTGATCCAGGCGCCGCTCACCCCCGGCACCCGCCACCTCTTCGACCGCACGACGTTGCGCAGGATGAAGCCGACCGCCGTCCTGGTCAACACCGCCCGCGGCCCCATTGTGGAGGACGCGGCGCTCCACCAGGCGCTCGCCGAGGGGTGGATCGCCGGCGCGGCGCTGGACGACCTGGAGGAGGAGCCCGCGAAGCAGCGCGACTGGCGCCCGCGCAACCCGCTGTTCTCGCTGCCCAACGTGATCGTCACCCCGCATGCCGCCTACTACTCCGAGCAGGCCGTCTCAGCGGTGCGGCGCATCGCCGCGGAGGAGGCCGTACGGGTCCTGACCGGGCAGGGCGCCCGGAGCCCGGTCAACGACGTGCCCGCCCGGAGCTCCTCCAGCGGCTGATCAGCGGGAACCCGGACCACGACGGCAACGTCCTCCCGGCCGTCACGAGCTCAGGTGGACCTGTTCCATCCCGTTGGTGCAGTCGGGGAAGTCGTCAGGGCCGCCCCGGATGAGCCGGCAGCTCCATTCGGCGCCGTCGACGTTCACGCTGACGGGCCCCTCGGCGAAGCCCTTCGCGCGGTACGCGTCGCCCACCTTCACCCCGGTGGCGCACGCGGCCTCGCGATCCTTCTCGGTGACCACGGTCAGGTCCAGCCCGCCGCTCGACTGCACGCAGTCGATGACCTCGGCCGCCTCCGCCGTGACCGGCGCCGGCCCGAGAGCCGCCGTCCCGGCGCACAGGACGCCGCACGCGGCCAGCGCGAGGAAGGGATGGGTGCGGATCAGGCTTCTGGACATCTGTCTGTCCTCCGGTTCGCATGGTGGATGCCGACCCGTCCTCAGGATGGCCGTCCCGGCCGCAGGTACGGGCCACGGCGGCATGAGATCCCGCCCAAGGAAGCTTGGAAATGACCGTCCAACGACGATCCAAACCCGTGATCCGGTGCTATTGGCGGGTGGACGGGACGCCACGCATGATCGTCTCGGCGGCGTGCCTCAGCCACGCGCCGCCATCCGCCTCGGGCCAGGGGCGGGCCAGGGCGTCGAAGAGCACGCCGTCCAGCTGCGCCACCAGCATGCGTGCCGCGTAGCCGGCGTCCGGCACCCCCGCGGCGCGCATGCCGTCCGCGGCCATCCGGACGAACCCCTGGCCGGCCGCGTCGAGCTCCGCCCGCAGCAGGGCGCCGTCCCCGGCGTCGAGGTAGAGCTGCATCCTGGCGCGCGTCCTCGTCCTGGCCGCGCCCAGCCAGTGCTCCAGCAGGCCGACGATCGTGGCCGTGGCCCGCTCCCTGGTGCTCCAGGCATCGGGCGGGAGCCGGGTGAGCGGCAGCTCGTCCAGCTCCAGCATGCGTTGCAGCACCCCTTCGAGCAGCGCGCGCCGGGTGCGGAAGCAGCTGCTCGTGCTGCCCGGCGGCAAGCCGGCGCGCGTGTCGACGGCGCGGTGGGTCAGACCCCGCAGGCCCTGCTCGGCGATCACCTCGATGGCGGCGTCCGCCGCCCGCCGGCTGCGGGTGCTCACCGGCATCGCTCCACGGTGACCGGTACCCCGTTGAGCACCGCCGTACCGCTGACCTGGTCGAGGAGGCGGGGGTCGGTGAGCGCGTTGACGCTGGAGCCGCGCACCCGGCGGGCGACCGACAACCGGACCCCCGGGAGATCATGGCCGTACCCGTGCGGCAGGCTCACCGTGCCCGGCATGAGGTCGGGGGTGGCGCTCGCCTCCACCGTCAGCTCGCCCGCGGGTGAGCGCACGGTCACCAGGCCGCCCTCGCCCAGCCCGCGAGCCGCCATGTCCCCGGGGTTCATCAGGAGGTGGTGGCGGGGCCGTCCCTTCACCAGCCGGCTGGAGTTGTGCATCCACGAGTTGTTGTTCCGCAGGTGCCTGCGCCCGATCAGGAGCAGGGTGCCCGCCTCGGCCGGCCGCGGCGGCTCCGTGACCGCGTCCTCGGTGGGCCGCGGCGGCTCCGTGACCGCGTCCCCGGCGGGCCGCAGCAGCTGGGCGGCCGCGTCCCCGGCCGCCGCCAGCAGGGCCGAGGGGGCTGCGCGGACGCGCCGGCGCGGGGTCTGCAGCCGCCCGGGCAGGCTGGGCCGTAGCTCGCCGAGGTCCGCGCCGTGTGGCAGGCGCCGCAGCCGGGCCAGCGACAGCCGGTACGGGCCGGTGCGCAGGCCCAGGTCCACGATGCGCTCCGGCCGCATCCGCACCATGAGAGCCGCACGCCACGCGCGGGACCGCGCCGGCCGGCCGTACCTGCGGGCCAGCTCGCGGAAGATCTCCCAGTCGTGGCGGGCGCCGGGCGGCTTCGGGAGCACGGCCGGCACGTAGCGGGCGGTGTCGCGGACGGCGAGCAGGTGGAAGACCAGGTCGTAGTGGTCGCGTTCGAGCGGCGCCGCCGGCGGGAGGATCACGTCGGCGTGCCGCGTCGTCTCGTTGACGTAGAAGTCGACGGACACCATGAAGTCCAGCCCGGCCAGCGCCTCGTCCAGGGCGGGCCCGGCGGGCGTGGACAGCACGGGATTGCCCGCCACCGTGACCAGGCCGCGCACCTGGCCGGCCCCGGGCGTGCGGATCTCCTCCGCGAGCGCCGCGACGGGCAGCTCGCCGCCGAACTCGGGCAGGCCGCGTACCCGGCTGCGCCACCTGCCCTGGTGCCCGGGGTCGATCTGCCTGGTCCTGATCGGGTCGACGGCCGGCCGGGTGAACATCGTCCCGCCGGGGCGGTCGAGGTTGCCGGTGACGATGTTGAGCAGCTGGATGCCCCACTGGCACAGCGTGCCGAACCGCTGCGTGGACACGCCCATCCTGCCGTAGCAGGCGGCGGCCGGCGCGGCGGCGAACTCCCTGGCCACCCGCGTCACCGTGCCGGGCTCCACCCCGGTGGCGGCCTCGACCCGTTCGGGCGTGAAGGGCTCGAGGACGTCGCGGACCTCGCCGAGCCCGTCCACGTACGGGGCGGGCCTGGCCGGCCCTTCCTCCAGGATGACCCGTACCAGGCCGAGGATCAGCGCGGCGTCGGTGCCCGGCCGGACGAAGTGGTGCTCGGCCCCGAGCCTGGCCGTCTCGGTCCTGCGCGGGTCGAACAGCACCATCTTGCCGCCCCGTGCCAGCAGCGCCCGGATCCTGCGGCCCATGCCAGGCGCCGTCATCAGGCTGCCGTTGGAGACGGCCGGGTTCGCCCCGAAGACCAGGAAGTACGCGGTGCGGTCCACGTCGGGGACCGGGAGCAGCCACTGGTTGCCGTACAGCAGCCGGGACACCACCTGGTGCGGCAGCTGGTCGACCGAGCTCGCGGAGAACCGGTTACGCGTGCCGAGCAGGCTCGCGAACGCCGGGGCGTGGGTCATGGCGCCGAGGCTGTGGGTGACCGGGTTGCCGAGATAGACCGCGACCGCGTCCGCGCCGTGCCGTCGCCGGATCCGCGCGAGCTCCGCCGCGACCAGGTCGAACGCCTCCTCCCAGGAGATGTCCCGCCAGCCGTCCGCGGTGCGCCGGACGGGCGAGCGCAGCCTGTCGGGGTCCTCCTGGAGGTCGGCCAGGGCGAGTGCCTTGGGGCAGATGTGCCCCGCCGACAGCGGATCGTCCTCGTCGCCGCGGATGTCGAGGACCCGCCCGCCGGACGTGGTGACGCGCAGCGCGCACATCGCCTCGCACAGGGTGCACCGGCCGGGCCGGGTGATGGCGTCCGTCATGACTACATTTGTAGCACTCGCTCGCTACAGATGTAGCAACCCCCTCATGTCCGTCGATCGTTCCTGCTGAACAGCCTGTCCAGATGCAGGTCGATCGCGGCGAGCGCGTCCCGGGGCTCGATCACGTTCAGCTCGATCAGGGGGGTGAAGCCGGTGAGGGCGAGGAGCAGGTTGGTCTCGGTCGCCGGGTCGCGATCGGAGTCGAGGTGCCCGTCGGCGATCGCCTGCCGGACCAGCCGCTCGACGAGCGCACGCCCCTGGACGAGGCCATGGCGCGCCTGCTCGTGGACGGCCTCGTCGTGCAGCGCCTCCAGGACGTAGGCGGCGCTCATCCGGCTGGTCGCGCGGGCGTCGGCGTGCAGGGGGAGCATCTCCGCGAGCGTCAGCCGCAGCACGTCCCGCGGGTGCGGACGGTCGCCCAGCTTCTCGAGGCCCTGGCCGACGCGCAGCGAGGTCTGCTCGGAGGCGAAGTCCATGGCGAAGGAGAGCATGGCGGCCCGGGAGGCGAAGTAGTGCTGCAGCTGCCCGAGGGACATGCCCGCCTCCTGCGCCACCACGCGCATCGTCAGCTGCGTGACGCCGCGCTGCTCCACCACCCGCCACAGCGCGCGGGCGATCGTCTCGCGACGTCCGCGGTGATCCACCTGTTTCGGCATCGCCGGCACCCCTCCGGTTTCAATACAATTGACATAATACACCTGACCCATAATCCTGTAGGCCCATTCGAGGGAAGGAAGCGTCATGTCCGAACAGCCAAGGGTGCGGACCACGGAAGGTGCCGTGCAGGGGCTCTGGCGGCAGGGGCACGCGGTGTTCCGCGGCATCCCGTACGCGCAGCCACCGGTGGGAGCACTCCGGTTCGCCGCGCCCGCCCCGCCGCACCGCTGGGAGGGGACGAGGCAGGCGACGGAGTTCGGCCCCGTGGTGCCGCTGTCCCTGCCGATCGACGTGGGCCCGCCGCAGGGCACGGACTGGCTGACGCTCAACGTCGGCACTCCGGACCCGGGCGCGGCAGGACTGCCGGTGCTGGTGTGGATCCCGGTGGGCGGCTACCTCTCGGCGGCGTCGAGCGACCCGATGTTCGACCCGGCGGCGCTCGCCGAGGCGGGCGTCGTCGTGGTGACCATCAACTGCCGCGTGGGCGCCGAGGGCTTCGCGTTCCTCGACGACGCGCCGCCCAACCGCGGGTTCCTCGACCAGATCGCGGCGCTGGAGTGGGTGCAGCGCAACATCGCCGCCTTCGGAGGCGACCCCGGCCGGGTCACCGTGGCCGGGGTGTCCGCCGGGGCGGGATCGGTCGCCGCCCTCCTCACCATGAAGGCGGCGCGCGGCCTGTTCCGGCGGGCCATGGCCCACTCGGTGCCGGGGCTGCACAGCACCCCCGCGCTGGCGCGGCAGGTCACCGCCGCGTTCGCGGACCGGCTCGGCGTGGCGGCCCCCACCGCCGCGGCCTGGCGCGACCTCGACCCCTGGCACCTGGCCGCGGAGCTCACCTCGTTCAACGCCGGCCTGCAAGCGCACCGGGAGAGCTGGGGACGGCTCACCGAGACCGGCACCGCCCTGTGCCCCGTCGTCGACGGCGAGGTCCTCCCGGAAACGCCCTGGCCCGCGCTGACCGGCGCGCGCGCGAGCGGGATCGAACTGCTCGTCGGCCACGCCCGGGACGAGTTCCGGCTGTTCAGCGTCATGAGCGGACGGCGGGGCACCTTCACCGAGCAGGACGCCCGCGACGCCCTGGACCTGCTCGCCCCCCAGCCGGACGGCGCGCGGGCCTACCGTGCCGCGTTCCCGCAGGCGGGGGCGGAGGAGCTGGTGGAGGCGGTGTACTCCGACGCCCTCTTCCGCATGCCGTCACAGCAGCTCGCCGAGGCGAACGCCGCGGCAGGCGGTACTTCGTACCTGTTCGAGCTGTGCTGGACCGCCCCGGCGCTCGGCGGCGCCCTGGGCGCCTGCCACAGCCTGGACGTCCCCCTGGCGTTCGGCACGCTGGACAGCCCCGTCGGCGTGCAGCTCATCGGCGACGAGCCCACCCCCGAGGCCGTCGCGCTCTCCCGCGAGTTCCAGGAGATCTGGGTCCGGTTCGTCACCACCGGCGACGCGGGATGGTCCGCCTACCGGCCCGGCGGGCGGCTCACCCGCGTCCTGAACACCGAGTCGCAGACCACGCCCTACCCCGAGGAGGCCTCCCGCCGCATCTGGGAAGGCCACGCCCCGGCCCCCTTCGACCTCCCGTAGAGCCGCCGGGCACGGAGCTACCCGCCCTGCGGGGACTCCGGCCAGTACGGGACCGCCTGGCGGGCGGCGGCCGCGATGGCCGCGCCGTCGAGTTCGGCGAGGCTCAGCTCGATCCCGCCGGCGGGCCACTCCACGGCGAGTTCGAACGGCTCTGGCGGAGGCGACGGCCACAACCACAGCCCCCACGTCATGACGCCCGCGTCGTCGTCACCGCTGCGCATGGACATGCCGGGGAGCAGCAGGGACAGCCGCGGGCCCGGCGGCGGCTCCTGCGGGAGCCGGGTCCTGTCCAGGCGCTGTCCGACGGTGGTGGCCTTGGCGCCGCCGGCGAAGCGCACGCCGAAGCGCAGCAGCTGGTCCGGCAGCGGCTGGTCGGACTTCACCCCGGTGATCATGTGGGGGAACGCCGCCAGCTGGAGTGCCTGGAAGTCGTCGGGGGACAGGGTCCGCCGCCGGGTGGCGAGGTCCACGTTGATCAGGCAGCCGGTGGTGAAGGCCTGGATCGCCGGCACGGTGACGGCGACGTTCGGGGTGCGGGCCAGGGTCAGCCCGCTGACCAGCACCGCGCCCATCTCGCCCGCCGGTGGGGCGGCCCAGGCCGGAAAGCGAGGTTCGGGTTCGCGGGGCGATTCTTCGTGGGGTGGCGGGGGTTCGAAGAACATGCCTTCACCGTACGGCCGGACCTCGACGGTAAGCCCGCTCTGCCGAAAGGTTTGCCTCCGGGAGGGAGACCGGGTTCGCGCGCCGGGGCAGGGTGGTGGGGGAGAGCAGAGGGCGCTTCACCGGCGCCCCGGTCAGTGCTCCGCCAGCCCGCATCGTCCGGGCGAACGTCTACCTCATGAGGTGATCTCTGATGGTGGGACATCTACTCGTAGCGGCAAGCCTGATATTCACTTCGGCTGTGCCCGCGGCACCAGCCGCCGACGCGGCCACCACCGTGGCGCAGGCACCTTCCGGGCCCGTCCCCGTTCCTCCCGATCCGGTGCCTCCGGGGGTCCCGGACGATGAATGACCGGTGACCGCGGAGCCTGATGTCACCGAAGACGGGAACCCACCGGCCATGCGCCGCCCCGTGAACCGGGCGGCGCATGACCACGTCGTCCAGGACATGAAGCGAATCATCGCGCTCTTACTCCTCGTCTCCGGCTGCGGAACGCCGCTGGCGGACGCCGCCGAGCCGACCTACACCTGCCACGACCGGCCGATCCCGCTGGACGTGATGAGCACCGCCCGCCCGGCGACGCGGCTCGGCCCCGACGGCCGGGCCGCCCTCAAGGGGCACGAGGTCCGCCGGGTCGAAGACCTGGACAAGTGGCGCATCGTCGAGGAGACCGGCGAGCGCGTCGCCCTCATGAAGGAGTTCGACGAGCCGGAAGAACGCGGGAGCACGACGGTCACCCACGACTTCCTGGTGATCGAGCGCTTCGGCCCGCCGGCCGCGGACGGCCGCCCGAGCTGGCACCTGCGCAGCCGCGGCGGCTGCAGCCTGCGGCGGGACCTGGGCGACCTGGGCGTCGCCGACCTCGCCCTCGACCCGGCGAAGCCGGCCACCGGCAACAGCCTCCACCTGCTGGTGACCGAACGAGACTGCGCCAGCGGGCAGTCGGCCGCCGGGCGGATCCGGGTGGTCGGCCTGGAGGAGACGGACCGGGACGTACGCCTGGTCATCGGCGTCGAACGCGCCCCCGGCGACTTCCACAACTGCATGGGCAACCCGGCGACGCCGTACACGGTCGAGCTGGGCCGCCCGCTCGGCGACCGCGTCCCGCTCGACGCCGGCCTGCACCCCCCGCGCGAGATCATGACTCCTTAGGGCGGCGCCACCTCCGGGAAGGGTTCGGGACGAGAACGTGTTGACGCGGGGTCAGGACACGATGACGACGGGGTGGAACACCCGGGGAGGGGCGGGAGCCGATGAGCCTTCGCCAGTTCGAGTACGCCCTGGCGGTCGCGGCGGAGGGCTCGGTGACGGCGGCGGCGGAGTCGTTGCGCGTCGCCCAGCCGTCGATGTCGCAGCAGATCCGCAACCTGGAACGCGACCTCGGCGTCACGCTGTTCGCCCGGACGGCGGCCGGGCTGGTGCCCACCGCGGTCGGCCGGGCGTTCCTCAAGGAGGCGGAGGTCGCGGTGAACGCGGCGCGGCGGGCGCGGGCGACGGCGCGCGCGGGCGCGGACGACCTGGTGGGAGAGCTGGTCGTCGCGGCGCAGCTGGGCTTCGGCACGCGGCAGCTGCCGGGTGCGCTGAGCGCGCTGCGGCGCCGCTTCCCGCGCCTGGAGGTCACCGTCTTCGAGGAGTCGAGCTCCCCTGAGCTGGATCGGCTGTGCCGCAAGGGTGCGCTGGGCCTCGCCCTGATGGCGGCGTGCGAGCGCAGCCCCGCGAACGCCCACCGCCTCGGCGAGGAGGAGTTCGTCGCGGTGCTGGGCGCCGGGCACCGGCAGCTCGCCGCGGACCGGGTCGAGCTGCGCGACCTGGAGGGGGAGCCCTGGGTCAGGTTCGACCGTGACAGCGCACTCGACGGCGTGCTGCTGCAGGTGTCGCGGGACCACGGGCTGACCCCGGCCACGGTCGCCCGCGTGTCCCAGACGGCCACGGCCGTGCGGTGGGCCGCGCACGGCCTGGGAGTGACGCTCGTCCCCGCCTCCGCGGTGCCCCTCGGCTACGAGCATCTTGCCCGGCCGGTGTTCCCGGCCGTGTCCCAGCCCGTCATCGCCGTCGTCCAGTCCGGCGCCGGCCCGGCGGCGACGGCCCTGCTCGACCTCCTGCGCCAGGAGACCTGGGACGGCTCCGCCTCCCTCCGCCCCTCGGCCGAGCCGTACGCCGGCGGACAGCCGTGGAGCGGTGCGCTGGGGGCGGTCAGAGCTGGGTGACCCCGCCGTCCACGGCGAGCTCGACGCCCGCGGTGTAGGTCGCGTCGAAGGCCAGGAACGCGGCCGCGGTCGCGATCTCGTCGAGGGTGCCGAAACGCCGCATGGGATTGTCCGCGACCCGCTCCGCCTTGAACTCCTCGGCGGCCTCCCTCGTCATGATGCGCTCCAGGACCCCCGTGTCGATCGGGCCGGGGCTGATCGCGTTGACGCGGATCTGGCGCGGAAGCAGCTCGCGGGAGAAGCTGCGCGCCATGGAGCGCAGCGCCGCCTTGCCGGCCGCGTAGACGCTGGTGTCCAGCATGCCGACGGTGCCGGCGACCGAGGTGGTGAGGACGACGCCGGCGCCCGTGCTCAGCAGCGGGGCGAGCTTCTGCACGGTGAAGAAGGCGCCCTTGACGTTCGTCGCGAACAGCTCGTCGTACATCGCCTCGGTCGTCGACTCGAAGGGCGTCAGGGCGGTGATGCCCGCGTTGACGAACAGCGCGTCGATCGTGCCGAGCTCGGTCTTCACCCGGTCGGCCAGGGCGTCCAGGTCGGAGAGCGAGGACACGTCGCCGCGGAAGGCCACCGCGCCCTCGCCGAGCTGCTCCCGCGCGGCGTCGAGCGGCTCCTGGGAACGGCCGGTGATCGCCACGCGGGCGCCGCCGCCGGCCAGGAATCGCGCGATCGCCAGCCCGATGCCGCTGCCGCCACCGGTGACCACCACATTCTTGCCGCTGTATTCATCCATGCTGTGATTCCTCAATTCTCTTTTTGTAGAAGCTCAGTTCCTGGGGTATTCGCCGCCGTCCACGGAGAAATAGGTTCCGGTGATCCAGCTCGCCCGGTCGGACACGAGGAACAGCACCGCGTCGGCGATGTCGCCGGGCCGGCCGTCGCGCCCGAGCGGGGGAGCGGCGGCCGCGCCCGCTCCGCCCTCGCCGCTCGCCCACCGCCTGCGCGTCTCCTCGCCGCCGGGGGTGGCGGTCCTGCCGGGACCCAGGGCGTTGACCCTGACCCCGGACGGGGCCAGCTCCGCGGCCAGGGCCCGGCTGTAGCTCTCCAGCCCCGCCTTCGCCGCCTGGTAGTGCGCGAACACCGGCACCGGCGGGAGCAGCGCGGCCGTGGAGATGTGCACGATGGCGCCCGATCCCTGGTCCCGCATCCCGGGCGCCAGCAGGGAGTTCAGCCGTACCGCCGCCAGGAGGTTCAGCTCCAGCACGTCCTGCCAGTCCTCGTCGGGGATCGTCATCGCACCCTGCCCGGCCTGCGCGCCGCCCGCGTTGTGGACCAGGATGTCCACCCCGCCGAGCGTCTCCCGCACGGCGGCGGCCAGCGCCCGCGTCCCTTCCTGCGTACGGATGTCGGCCGTCACGAACGCGGCCCCCTCCGGCGCCGGGTACGCGGTCGACCTGGCGGTGGCCAGCACCTCGGCGCCCGCGTCCAGGAGCCGGCGCACGACGGCCGCCCCGATCCCGCGGGAACCACCGGTGACCAGGGCTCGCTTTCCCTTGAGTTCTCGAATTTCAGACATGCCGCAATTCCTTCCGGTCTCGAATAATCGCGGGAATGCGCTTCGCCGCGGATCAACGGTATGCCGGGAAAAGAACGAGAGGCAAAGACGAAATGTCAGCGGATGGCATAGGGGATTCCTATGGCAAAAGCCGGATCGGCGGCTCCGCCTGTATGATCTGCCATGTGATGTCCGGCAGAGCCCGGAGCCCGCGCCGCCCCGCGACGGAAGGAACCTGGGGCCGCGTGCGCGCCGCTGCCCGACTCACCCTGAGCATGGAGAGGGGGTGAGCCGCATGACCGGAACCCTCCTGAACGCCGGTGACGAGATCGAGGTCGTCGTCACGTTCGCGAAGCCGTTCGGGCTCTTCGTCGAGTCCGACTCTGGTGTGCGAGGGCTCGTCCGCGGTGGTGGTGCCGTGACCGGCGCCACGGTACGCGTACGCGTGATCGAGTTCGACGCGGCCGAGTCGCGCTTCAGCGCGAAGCTCGCCGACTGACGAGGCGGCCCGGCCGGCCCACTGGGCCGGCCGGGCCGTCCGTACGGAGTGGCTAGGCGTGGACCCCGGACAGCGCGAAGAACTCCTGCCGGGAGCGCGGATCCTCGCGAAGCAGCCCCTGCAGGGCCGAGGTCACCGTACGGGACCCGCGGGCCTGCACGCCGCGCATCGACATGCACAGGTGCTCGGCCTCGATGACCACGCCGACGCCCTTGGGCGCCAGGTGCTCCTGCAGCCAGCCGGCCACCTGCTTGGTCAACCGTTCCTGCACCTGCAGGTCGCGGGCGAACAGCTCGACGACGCGGGCCAGCTTCGACAGCCCCAGGATGCGGTCACCCGGCAGGTAGCCCACGTGTGCCACGCCCTGGAAGGGCAGCAGGTGGTGCTCGCACAACGACTGCACGGGGATGTCGCGCGCCAGGACGAGTTCGTCGTACCCCTCCTCGTTGGGAAAGGTCGTCAGGTTGAACTCGCGCGGCGCCAGCAACTCCGCGTAGGCGTGCGCGACCCGTCTCGGCGTGTCGGCCAGGTGCTCCGACGTCGCGTCCCGGCCCAGCGCGGTCAGCAGGTCGGCCACCGCCCGTTGCGCGGCCGCGAGGTCCACACCGTCCTGTCCGCGCACCACCCGCAGGCGTCTGTGCTGGTGGTCGGGGGACGCATCACTGGCCGGCTGCGCAACGGACTCACTCATGCCACGGGGACCCTTCTTCTATTGACGAGTTTCGTTAACATTAGAAGGAGTGCGGCAATTCAGTCAACAGAAGTGGGTTTTAGAATGGGCGAGGTCGATGGGGCATGGCCGGCACACGTCTCCGCCGTCGCGGCGCTGGACGAGCCGACCCGGCGCCGCCTGTACGAGTTCGTGGTCAGGCAGGCCGCGCCGGTGGGCCGCGACGAGGCCGCCGACGCCGTGCAGGCCCCCCGCAACACCGTCTCCTTCCACCTGGACAAGCTGGTGGCCGAAGGGCTGCTCGAAGCCGTCTACCAGCGCCGCACCGGCCGTACCGGCCCCGGCGCCGGCCGCCCGGCCAAGCTCTACCGGCGCGCGCCGGGGCAGATCGCCGTCTCCCTGCCCGACCGGCGCTACGAAACCGCCGCCCACCTGCTCGCCGACGCCCTCCAGGAAGCGCACGCCTCGGGCGAGCCGCCCCGCACGGTGCTCGACCGGCGCGCCCGCGAGCTGGGGCGAGAGCTCGGCCGCAACGCCCGCACCGGGCTCATGGAGGCCCTGGAGGCACTCGGCTTCGAGCCCCGCGCCGCCGGCGACACCATCGCCCTCGTCAACTGCCCCTTCCACAACCTGGCCCAGCGGCACACCGAACTGGTCTGCGGCATGAACCTGTGCCTCGTCTCCGGCCTCCTCGAAGGCCTCGCCGCGACGGACGTCACCGCCCGCCTGGAGCCCGCCCCCGAACACTGCTGCGTCCGCCTCCACCCGGCCCGCTGAGCGCGACCCACCGGCCGGAGGCTGAACGAATCACCGGCCGTGGGCATCTCATCTCCCAAGGACACGCCGTCGTCGCGAACGGGGATGCAGATGAACACCACACCTCCGCCATCCAGGCGAGCCGTCCTCCAGGAAGCCGCCCTCCGGCGGGCCGTTCAACGGGGAGCCGTCCTCCGGCGTGCCGTCGCGGTGCCCCTGGCTGCGACCACGCTCATCGGCGTGCTGGGCGCCGTCCCCGCGCACGCCACCTCCGACCGGCAGCCCGCCGCTTCGCGCATCCCCGGCGGATTCCTCCTGTACGAGGGCAAGGCCGCCAGGCAGAAGGCCGCCGAACGGCTCGGCCGGGCGACCTGGACCACCACCGACCGCCGTGACGTGCCGTTCCTGGTCGATCCCTGCGCCACGAAGCAGAGCACCGACCCGGGCCGCCGGGCGGCGCGCACCATCACCGGCGACAGCGTCGAATGGGACGACACCCACTCCGAGCAGCTGATCGTCTACCGGGACGCGAGTGCCGCCCGAGCGGCCGTGCAGGGCCTGCGCGCGCAACTGCGCCGCTGCGCCGCCCGGGACGCGGGCGGCGGCCACACGTTCATCCACGCCACGAGGCCGGCGCGCATCGGCGACGAGGCGTTCCTGGTGAAGGGCTTCTTCGTCGCCTCCGGTATGGCCGGCACGGTGGCGCGGCAGGGCCGGGCGATCGTGATCTACACCTTCTCCGATCATCCCGAGGGCTGGCCGGAGTCGAAGTTCGGCGGGAAACAGGCGCGGGCCATGATCGCGAAGCTGGCCCGCAGTCCTCTCGGGAGCCGGGGGCCCGCGTGAGATTCCGGCGGGGATCTCGAACGATGGCGTCTCAGGCGGGCGCAGCTCGGGCAGTACGGCGCCGTCGAAGTGCTCGGCGTAGCGCCGGGCGCCCTCGGGCGTCGTACGGCGCTCAGCACGCCCAGGACGACATGTTCGGCGACACGCGGCTGCTGCGCGAGGCGCGGACCGGCGCGGGAGAGAACCGTTCTACGCGACCAGGTGTCTAACGAGCCATGGGGATGAAAAAGATCAAGCGCCTGGTCGCCGCCGGCATCGTGATCGGCGGCGTCGGAGCCGCGGCGACCGTCCCGGCCGCCGCGGCCGACACGACCAAGACGGTGTCCTTCAGGGGCATGCAGCTGAAGATCCCGTCCGGCTGGAAGGTGTACCGCCATTCCACCGGCGACGGTCCCACCGTGCAGGTGGTGACGGGGACCTGCCCGGAGAAGGGGTCGTACGTGGAGTGCGACTCGTTCGAGCTGTACGGGCCGAAGGCGATCAGGACCGGCCACGAGCTGTCGCCGTACACCGGCAAGAGACCCTGGCACCCGAGCACCGGCGTGGTTCCCTGCCCCGCCGACGACAAGCTGTGGTGGTCCTTCCCCACGCACAAGCCGGCCGTGGCCGCCACGCGCCCGGCCGGGCGCGGCCACCAGGCCCAGTACCGGGCCTGGGCCGCGCACTGCAGGAACGACAAGGGCAAGAAGGTGTCGGCCTTCACCGAGCGGGTCTGGCACCTGCGCGAGGCCGGGATCGTGGTCGTGGACGTCTGGGACACCCCGGGCCTGGCGACGATTCTCAAGCGCGCGACGTGGGGGTGACCCGGACGGTTCGCCCCGGCCGCCGACCGTGAGAAAACCTGACCGCGCGGCCGGTCACGGCTTGAAGGCGACGCCGCCGTGCGCGTCGATGAACGGGGCCTCTCCCTCGTCCTCCGGCCGCCACCGCGTGATCGGCGCCAGCCCGGGCTCCACCAGGTCGAGCCCGTCGAAGCACTCGGCCAGCTCCTCCAGCGAGCGCAGGTAGTACGGGACGGCCCCGCTCTCGGCCAGCTTGTCGCTGCCCTCGGCGACCGCCTCACCCGTCGCCGTGCCGTCCCACAGCACCATGGCGCTGCCGGACGGCACGGCCTCCATGACCCTGTCGATGATGGACCGCATCACGTGCAGGTCTTCCACGTAGCCGAGAACGCCCATGAACATCACGGCGATCGGCTGCGTGAAGTCGAGGACCTTGCGGGCCTCGGAGATGATCTGCTCGGGCTGGTGGTAGTCGCCGTCCACGTAGGCGGTCACGCCCTCGGGGGAGGTGTTCCTGAGCAGCGCGCGGGCGTGCACGAGCACCAGCGGGTCGTTGTCGACGTAGACGATGCGCGCGGTGGGGTCGAGCGCCTGGGCGACCTCGTGGGTGTTCTGCATCGTCGGCAGCCCGGTGCCGATGTCGAGGAACTGGGAGATCCCGGCCCCGGCGACGAGGTGGCGCACCGCCCGGATGAGGAACCCGCGCGACTGCACGGCCATCTGGACGATCTCCGGGTAGACCTCGGCCACGGCGTCCCCCGCGGCCCGGTCGGCGGCGAAGTTGTCCTTGCCGCCCATCCAGTAGTTCCAGATGCGGGCGGCGTGCGGGATCTCGGGCTTGATCCTCGCGGTGACGTCGGAGCGATCGTTGCTCATCGTGAGGCTTTCTGTGGGGGAGAGGCTGCTACAGCTTCGCGAGAGAAGAGCTAGGTATGCGACGTACGGTGCCATTGTGGCAGGCGCGCGCCACAGCAAGGACCACGCCACCTGTCGTTAAAGTGCAGTATGTTGCGGTTTCGAGGCGTCAGGGCCCCGATGTTCTGATCTCCATTTAAGGAACCCCGCATGAGTACGCACGATGTCCAGGAGATGCGCCAGGCGGTGCTGCGCTTCCTCGCCTCGCTCGACACCGAGCGGCGCGCCGCGGCCACGGCGGCGTTCGGCTCGCCGGAGCGCACCGAGTGGTCCTACCTGCCCGGTCCGCGTCCGGGGCTGCCGCTGGTCGAGATGACCACGGGGCAGCAGGAGCTGGCGCTGGTTCTGCTCGACCTCGGCTGCGGCCTGGCCGGGGCGCGCGTCGCGAGAGGCGTCATCGAGCTGGAGCGCGTCCGGCGCCGACTGGTGACCGGCGTCGACGAGATCGACGGCGACCGTTACTGGTTCCGGGTGTTCGGCGAGCCGGGAGGGCCGCAGCCGTGGGCGTGGCGGGTCAACGGTCACCACCTCGCGGTGCACATCACGGTCGTGGGCGACTCGATCGCCGTCACGCCGAGCTTCCTGGGCGCCGAGCCGGCCCTGGTGCTGTCGGGACCGCAGCGGGGCCTGCGGCTGCTCGCCGAGGAGGAGGAACTGGGCCGGGCCCTGCTCGCCGACCTCGGCCCGCGCCTGCGGTCGATCGCGATCACCGGCGAGGTGGCCCCGGACGACGTGCTCACCCGCAACGATCCCGTCGCCGACCTCGACCGCATCTCCCGCGGGCTGCCCTACGGCGACATGACGGCGTCGTCCAGGGACCTGCTCGAGCGGCTCGTCCGCCGCTACTTCGACCGCGCCCCCGGCTGGTACGGCGAGACCTGCTGGCAGCACGCGCTCGAAGCCGGACTCGACCGGGTGACGTTCGCCTGGATGGGGTCCGACCAGCGCGGGCAGGGGCACTACTACTGCGTCGCCGGGCCCACGTTCCTGCTGGAGTACGACAACACCCAGGACGAGGCCAACCACATCCACTCCGTCTGGCGCGACGTGCGCAACGACTGGGGCGTGGACCTGCTCGCGCGGCACTACGCCGACCAGCACTGACCCCGGCTCCGACCGGCTCAGGCGGCCACCGGGCAGTTATCCGCCAGGCCCCCTGACGACCGCCCGAGGGCGGGCCTGCCTGCAGCGGCCGGTTGCTGCTCCCGGAGCTGGACGAGCCCCTGGAGGTGCGGTTCTGGACGACCTCCGCCGAGGTGGCGGCCCGCGCGGTCACGGCGGCCCGGCGCGGGACCGGGGAGTGCGGCCGATCGGACGGCGAAGCGCTCAAGGACGTGTCCGGCTGAAGGTCAGGATCGGTACAGCCCGATCTGGCGGTAGACGCTCTTCAGGTAGTCGAGCATCCCGGCGGCGTCCGGCGGGTCGGGCTGGAGCACGCGCCAGGTGACGGCTCCGGCCATCATGTCGATGAGCACGTCGAGGTCGGCGTCCGCCGCCACCGTGCCGTCCTGCTGGGCGCGGCGCAGCATGGCGGCGGCCAGGTCGCGGCGCGGCAGGATGTGGTGCTTCCAGTAGACGGCCATGAGCTGCGGATGGCTGACGGCCGAGCCCATCATCCGGGCGACCAGCGCGCGGAAGGCCGGGCTCGCGGTCGTCTCCGCCGCCGTCTTCAGGCCGCCTTCGATGATCTCGTGGGGGTCGAGCGCCTGGACGTCGCCGGGGGAGGGGACCAGGTCGGCGCTGACCGTCTGCTCGACGGCCTGGGCGATCAGGTCCTCCTTGGTGCTCCAGCGGCGGTAGACGGTGAGCTTGCCGACGCCGGCCCGCTTGGCGATCTGCTCCATGCTGGTGCCCTCGACGCCGCGCTCGATGAACAGCTCCAGCGCGGCGCGCAGGATGGCGGCGTCGGTCTCGGGGTCGCGGGGGCGTCCGCGTCCTCGGCGGTCGGTCAAGCGAGGGCTCCGTCCAGCCAGCGGGTGGGGTCGCCCTTGCAGGCCAGGTGGGCGTCCGGGCGTACGAGCATAGCGGGCAGCGCCTCCACCGGGCGGAGGTGGACGACGCGGTCGCCGAGGCGCCGCCGGGCGGCCTCGAACAGGGCGCCGTCGCCGACGGCCGCCCAGCGGCCGCGCAGCTCGGCGTGCAGCCGGGTGCGGGTGCCGTCGGTGCGTTCGCAGGCCACGTCGGGGACGCGGTCGCCCGGCCGTGGCCGGCCGCCGCGTCCGCCGAGCGGGCCGCGCCGGTAGCTGACCCAGAGCTGGGAGGTGGTGTACGTGGTCCAGCGCTGCACCACGGGCAGGTTGAACGCCGGCACCATGACGCGGTCGCGCAGGAACCGGCCGACGGGCCCGGAGGCGATGTTGACCTTGGTGGTGGCGGTGCTGCCGCGCAGGACCTGGGTGGCCAGCGGCCGGCGTTCGGCCTGGTAGGTGTCCAGCAGCCGCTCGCCCGCCAGGCCGCCGATCACGAGCGCCAGCTTCCAGGCCAGGTTCTCGGCGTCGCCGAGCCCGGTGAGCATGCCCTGCCCGCCGAACGGCGCGTGCACGTGCGCGGCGTCCCCGGCCAGCAGGATCCGGCCGCGCCGGTAGGCGTCGGCCAGGCGGCGGTGCACGCTGAACAGCGACGCCCAGGACGCGTCCAGCAGCCGGATGCCGCCGAGCCCGGTACGCGCCGGCAGGATGCGGCGCATGCGCTCGACGATCTGCTCCTCGCTCGGCTTGTCCTCGCGGAAGGCGGGGTCGTAGGCGAGCAGCCGCCACTGGCCGCCGGGCATCGGCATCGCGCCCAGCATGCCGTCCGGGTGGACCCAGCCGCTGGTGCCGGAGCGGTCGAGGGTGGTGTCGAGGCGGGCGTCCACGAGCAGGAACCGTTCGCTGACCTTGACGCCGGGGAAGGCGATGCCGGCCAGCTTGCGTACCGTGCTGCCGGTCCCGTCGCAGCCGACGAGCCAGCCCGCCCGCACGGTACGGCCGTCGCCCAGCACGGCGGTGACCCCGGAGGCGTCCTGGTCGGCGGCCACCACGGCGGAGCCCCATTCGGGCTGCCCGCCCAGCTCGGCCAGGCGTTCGCGCAGCCGCGCCTCGACGCGGGCCTGGGAGATCACCAGCGGGGGAGCGGCGGTGTTCAGGCCGGGGTCGCCGAACCGGATGCGCATCATCGGGCGGTCGCCGGCGTAGGTGGTGATCGTCATCGCCCGGACGGACTCCTCGGGCAGGCCGGTGAGCGCGTCCAGCCGGTCGAGCACCTCGGAGCCGCGCGCGTGCACGAAGTTGGCCCGCGAGGTGGTGGCCGGGCCGGGAGCCTTGTCGACCACCCGCACCCGGACGCCGTGCTGCAGGAGGGCGATGGCCAGCGCCAGGCCGACCGGCCCGGCCCCCGCCACGAGGACGTCGGCTTCCATGGAGGCACCTCATCATTAATTAACGATACGGTTCCGTAAACAAATAGCACGGGGCGCGGCCGTGACACAACCATGACATGACGCTGACGAGCCGGGGACACCGCCGCCCCAGAGTGGATCGGGCCGTCACCCCGCCACTGAGGAAGGCTCTATTGATCGTGACTGAACGCTCGCGCGTGGCCGTGCTGGCGGGCGGGCCCTCCGCCGAGCACGAGGTGTCGCTGCAGTCGGCGCAGGCCGTGCTGGACGCCCTGCCCAGGGATCTGTACGAGCCGGTCCCCGTGATCATCGACCGGCAGGGCAGGTGGCCGGTGGAGCTGCGGCGCGACCTGGTGGACGTGGTCTTCCCCGTGCTGCACGGCCCGTTCGGCGAGGACGGCGTCGTCCAGGGACACCTGGAGACGCTGGGCATCCCGTACGTGGGCTGCGGCGTGCTGGCCTCGGCCGTGGCGATGGACAAGGTCGCCATGCGGCGCGCGTTCCTCGCGGAGGACATCCCCGTCACCCCGCACGTGTGGTTCACCGAGCACGACTGGCGCACCGCCACCGACCCCTGGGGCCTGGTGAAGCCGCTCGCCTGGCCGATGTACGTCAAGCCGGCCAACATGGGCTCCTCCATCGGCATCTCCCGCGTCACCTCCATGGACGAGCTGCGCGCGGGCGTGGACCTGGCGCTGGCCCACGACCGGGTGGTCGTCGTCGAGCAGGGCGTGGCCGCGCGCGAGCTCATCTGCGGCGTGCTCGGCGGCTACGACACGCCGGACGTCTCGGTGCCGGGCGAGCTGATCGTGCCCGGCGAGTGGCTCGACTACGAGGCCAAGTACCTCAGCCGGGCCGAGATCGCCACCATCCCCGCCGAGCTGCCGGAGCGGGTGGCCGAGGAGGTGCGGGAGCTGTCCCTGCGCGCCTTCCGGGCCATCGGCGGCTACGGCCTGGCCCGCGTCGACTTCCTCTACGAGCACGACACCGGACGCCTGTACGTGGGAGAGATCAACACCATGCCCGGCTTCACCTCCCGTTCCGTCTACGCCAGGGCCTGGGCGGCGAGCGGGGTCCCGTACCCTGACCTGCTGCGCCGCCTCATCGACCTGGCGTTCGCCAGGAGCGGCTCGTGATCCCCATGACGCTGGCCGAGATCGCGCGCCTGCTCGACGCCGGCCTGCACGACGTACCCGACCCGGGGACGCCGGTGACGGCGCCCTCGGCGGTCGACTCCCGCGAGGTGGTGCCCGGCGGGCTGTTCGCCGCCACCGCCGGCGCCAACGTCGACGGCCACGACTTCGCGGCGGCCGCGGTCGCGGGCGGCGCCGCCGCCGTGCTGGCCTCGCGGCCAGTCGGCGTGCCTGCCCTCGTCGTCAAGGACGTCCAGCTCGCGCTCGGCCTGCTGGCCAGGCACCTGCTCGAACGCATCAGCCCGGCCGTGATCGGCCTGACCGGCTCCGTCGGCAAGACCACGACCAAGGACCTGCTGGCCCAGGTGCTCGAACCGCACGGGCCGACGGTCGCCACCGACCGCTCGTTCAACAACGAGCTCGGGCTGCCCCTCACCGTGCTGCGGGCCGACGCCGCCACGCGGTACCTGGTGCTGGAGATGGGCGCGGGCAGGAAGGGCGACCTGACGTACCTGACCGGCCTGGCACCGCCCCTGGCCGGGCTGGTGCTCAACGTCGGCACCGCGCACGCGGAGCGGATGGGAGGCGGCCGGGCCGCCGTGGCCGAGGCCAAGGGCGAGCTGGTCGAGGCGCTTCCCGCGGACGGGTTCGCCCTGCTCAACGCCGACGACCCGTACGTCAGGGGCATGGCCGGCCGCACCAGGGCGTCCGTCCTGCTGTACGGCAGGTCCCCGGAGGCGGTGGTGCGGGCCGAGAACGTGCGGATGGACGGCCGGGCACGACCGGCGTTCGAGCTGGTGACGCCCTCCGGCCGCGCCCCGGTCGAGCTCGGCCTCATCGGCGAGCACCAGGTGGGCAACGCCCTCGGCGCGGCCGCTGTCGCCACCGTGCTCGGCCTGGACGCCGCCGGGATCGCCGCGGGGCTGAACTCCGCACGGCGCCGCTCGGCGGGCCGCCTGGAGATCGTCGAACGGCCCGACGGCGTCACCGTCGTCAACGACGCCTACAACGCCAACCCCGAATCCATGCGCGCCGGGCTGCGGGCGGCCAAGGCCCTGGCCGGCGACCGCCGTACCGTCGCCGTGCTCGGCGCGATGGGACAGCAGGCGGACGCCTCCCGCGCCCGGCACGCGGAGATCGGCCGCCTCGTCGCAGATCTCCGTTTCGACGTGCTGATCGCGGTCGGAGCCGGGGATCCGCTCGCGACGGCGGAGGCGGCACGCTCCCCGGGCCAGGGCGTGGCCGTCCACACCGTCGAGGACGTGGCCGGAGCCATCAGCCTGGCCACCGGCCTGGTCGAGCCGGGAGACGTGGTGTTCGTCAAGGCCTCCAGCGAGATCGGGCTCAGCGCCTGCGCCCGGGCGCTGGCCGGCACCAACCAGTGAAACGGAGTTCCATGCGCGCGATAGGCCTCATCGGCGGCTTGAGCTGGGAGTCGACGGTGATCTACTACCAGATCATCAACCAGCGGGTACGCGAGCGGCTCGGCGGCAGCCACTCAGCCAACAGCCTCATCTGGTCGATCGACTACACGACCGTCGAGAACCTCATCTTCGCCGACCGCTGGGACGAGGTGAGCGCGCTGCTGACCGGCGCGGGCAGGAAACTGGAGGAGCTCGGCGCCGGCGTCCTGCTCATCTGCAGCAACACCTTCAGCCGGGTGAGCGACGACGTGGCGCGGACCGCGAGCGTGCCCGTGCTGCACATCGCCGACGTCGTGGGCGCGGAGGTCCGCGCCAGGGGGATGCGCAAGGTCGGGCTGCTGGGCACGCGCTTCACCATGGAGCAGCCCTTCTACCGGGACCGGCTGGCCGCCCACGGCTTCGACGTGGTCGTCCCGCGGCGTGAGCAGCGCGAACTGGTCCACCGCGTGATCTTCGACGAGCTGGTGCGCGGCGTGATCAGCGAAGCGTCCAGGGACGCGTACGCCCGGATCGTCGCCGAGCTCGCGGACGACGGCGCGGAAGGCGTCATCCTCGGCTGCACGGAGATCGAGCTGCTGCTCGGCGAGAAGGACACCGCCGTCCCGGTGCTGCCGAGCGCCCGGCTGCACGCGGAGGCGGCGGCGGGCTTCGCGCTGGCCGGCTGACCCACCCGCGTCACGGCGCGACCGGCTCATGACGGGGCTCCGGTGAGCTGGGCGTGGAGGCGCCTGCACTCGTGGACGAAGCGGATCTTCCGGCGGCTGCGCGCGAACTCGCCGACGACCGGGATCTCCCCGCGCGCGCCGGTCCAGCGGGCCACGTCGGCGGCGAAGGCGACCAGGTCGGCGTGGGTCACGGTGATGCGCCGCCCCTCGCCAGGCAACATCGCCGGCAGCAGGGTGCGCAGGATGCGCCACACCTCGTGGTGCCCACCGGCGTCCGCCAGCTCGGTCAGGGCCGCGACGGCGGGACGGGTCTCCTTCCAGGTACGGCGCAGCACCAGCGCGAGCTGGCGGCCGATCGCCTCGGCGGGCAGCTCGCCCCTGGCGGCCAGGCGCAGGACCAGCGGGATCACGCCGGCCACGCTGTCGGCCAGGAGGAAGGCCAGGATCACCGCCGTGGACTCGCCCATCGGCCCCTGGGCGAGCTCCAGGCCGGCGATCTCCGCCGGAGTCAGCCCCGCGCCCCAGTGGCCGTACAGCAGGAAGGGCAGCAGGTTGACGGCCACGACCTCACGGTGCGAGGGCAGCATGGCGGGCCACGCCCCGAGCGTGCCGCCGGACTCGTCGGACCTCCAGCCGTCGGGCTGGCGCAGCAGCACCTCGTCGATCAGCCGATGGCCGGTCGGGGCCGTCACCCGCAGCTCCGGCTGCAGTCTGACCTCGGTGAAGTGTTCCGGCTCCGCGTCGCCGAAGTCGACCATGGACCCGCCCGCCATGTGCCGCCACACGAGGCCGCACCCGGGGTCGGCCAGGCCGTCACCGGCGAGCCAGCGGGCCGCCGAGCGGGCCGCCTCCGAGTCGACCTTGGCGGCCCGGTCGGCCGCGGCCGGGTGCCGGCCCCTGGGCAGCCGCAGCAGCGCCTGCGCCAGGTCGGCCGGGGGCGGCTCCACTTCGGCGGCGGCGCAGGTCTCCAGCCGGTCGACCAGCACGTCGGGGTCGAGGTGGCCGCTCATCCAGGTCGGCGTGGCCAGCAGCACCGGCGGCAGGGTGCCGTCGCGCAGGGCCGCGGCGAGTTCCACGTAGCGGTGCAGCAGGAAGTCGTGGAGCGGGGCGACCCCGCCGGGGCGCGGCAGCCGGTTGCGCCGCCGCCACTCCTCGTGCTCGGGCAGCGGCTCGGGCAGGTAGGAACGCAGCCGGGACGGGATGAACACGACGGTCACCTGCACGAGCGGCTCGTCCGGGCCCGGCGGGGGCACCGGCTCCCCGGCCCGCATCGCCGCGACCCGGGCGGGGTCCACGCCGAGCTCGGCCAGGTGCTCGTAGACGTCGTCGAGGACGTGGGACGGCATGGCCTCGCCCGAGTCGTCGTACAGGACGCCGGGCTTCGACCGCACCGGATGGGGGTGGCCCGGCAGCCAGTCGTCGTAGATCCTCTCGGCGCCGTCGGCGGGGGAGCCGTTCAGGTGGATCCGGCCCCCGGAGAAGGGGATCTGCCGGTCGCCCTCGCGGGCCACCGCCGCTTCCGGGCCGTCGTCGCTGGTCCAGGTGATGAAGAAGGCACGCAGCGGGGCGTCGTCGTCGAGGTAGCGGCCGGGCCGGTGGAAGCCGAAGCGGCCCATCGTGAACCGCAGGGGCTCCTCCGGGGCAGGCTCCTCGCCACGGGTGAGTTCGCGCACCTGGACGGAGTGGCTCGCGCCGTCCCAGAACTTCTCCGGCTCGATCGGCGGTGGCTCCGGCACGCTGCCGGGGGTGACGAGCTCGGCGGACAGCGCCGACTGCCAATCGGCGGGGTGCAGGAGCACGTCCCTGGAGCGCCAGTGGCCCTGGTGCTCCTCGACGTGGCGCCTGAGCTTACCGCTCAGCCCCGCCCGGTCCTCGGCGATCCCGGCGACGAAGGCCGCCAGCCAGCGTTCGTGGCCGACCCAGTGCTCGTGGTAGCCGGGGAAGATCGACGGCTCGGGGAACGGCCGCGCCTCCGGCACCTCGGGCAGCGGCGGGAACTCCTTCCGCTCCAGCAGCTCCCCGGCCGGGACCGCACCGCCGAACCGCCCGGCCAGCTTCGCGCCCAGGTCGGCGGGAAGGTGGCCGGCGCCGTCGAGGATCGCCTCGGCGTGCCCGTCGAACAGGGCGGCGTGCTTCAGGGTCAGCTCGGCCGCGCGGTTGCGCACGTCGAACGACTTGTGCGCGTACGCCGTGGTCAGCGCGGTCACGAAGTCGGCGGCCGATTCGGGCGTGGCCCGGATCGCCTGGTCGAGCCAGCGCAGGCCCGTGGCGGCGAACTTGGCCTCCTCCCGGAAGGTGAGCGCGTCCACGGCCTCGACCAGATCGGCGTGGTCGAGGGGCATCGCCGCGCGCACCTGCCCGGCGGCCAGCTCGGCGACCGTGCCCGGGGCCGACGGCAACAACCGCAGGTAGTCGCGCACGCGGGGAGCGGACTCCGCGGGCGTGGGGTCGAGCAGCGTGTGCAGCCGGACGAAGAACCGCAGGTCCTGCGGCTCGCCGCCGCGCAGGAAACGGCTCACGCAACCGTCGAGCACCTGCTCCCTGGGCAGGTCGCGGGCGGCGGCGGCCAGCCAGCGCGTCGGGCGGGGCTCCAGCCGTTCCTCGCGGAGGGCGCGGCCCGCGCCGTCGGCGGTGAAGACCCGGGGCAGCAGCACGGGGGTCAGCGGGTCACCCGGCACGCTCGGCGCGGCCAGCCACGCGGCCACCAGCGGGTCGTGGTCCGGCGGCACCGCGCCGGACTCCCGCAGCAGCGCCACGGCCAGCGGCGCGATGCGGTCGGCGGGACGGCGTATCCGCTGGGCCAGCCGGACCGCGACCTCGCGCCGCCACTCCAGGGGACGGGCGGCCGCCACCCGGCACACCAGGCCGACGTTGGGGTCCCTGGCCCAGCGGCGGTTGACGTCGCGGCTGGTCATCCACGTCACGGCCGCCGCCGGGCCGGTGATCACGCCGACCCCGGCCAGCAGCAGCCCGCCGGCCAGCTCGTCGAGCAGGTCGCCGACCTCCCAGGAGGCAAGCTCCTCGAAGTCCTCGGGGTGCCGGGCGCGTACCTGCTCGGTGCGGGCCCTGCGCAGCTCCTTGACCAGGCCGGGCAGCCGCCCGCCCAGCTCGGCGCGTTCCTCCTCGGTGAGCGTGACGAGCCGGTCGGCCAGGCGGGCGACCTGCTTGCGGGTGACCAGGTCGCAGATCTCCGTCCAGAGCGTCATCGGGAGACCTCCACGGCGGCGCGGGCGACGATCCTGGCGGCCAGCACGTGCTTGCACGGCCCGCGGGAGCCGCGATGGTCCCACCACCACTCGCAGGTGCAGGAGCCGTCGGCCAGCGAGACGCGGCGCTCGCCGCCCGAGGTGCGGACGGTGGCCGACTCTCCTTCGAGGCGCACGGCGCCCGCCTCGACGAGCTTGCGCGCCCTGGCCAGCCGCGGGTTGAGCAGGATCACGTGGTCCTTGTCGTAGGGCAGCTCGCGGTGGAAGTGGGCGGCCTCCGACAGGTCGTAGCCGACCCGGCCGGCGACGCCGAGCCGCGTCAGCGCGGCGCGTACGCGGTCGGCGGAGATGCCCGCGCGGGCGGCCAGCAGGCTGATCTCGACCTCGGGCTCGAAGTTGAGCAGCATGCCCACCACGTCGGCGTCGTCCTCGGCCTCATCGGTGGACAGGTCGTCGAGCACCGCGCCCTCGCCGGAGAAGCCGCGCCAGCGCTCGGGCGAGAGGGTGAGCGTGTAGCGCATGCCCGGCAGCTCCAGCTCCCAGGCGCTGGAGGCGGCGTCGTTCGGGCCGTACACCCGGAGGGACGTGGCGAAGCGCAGCAGCGGCAGGAGCGTGCCGAGCCGGTTGGGGGCGGCGAGCTGGACCGCGCCGGGAACCGGGCGGTCGGAGACCTTCAGCTCACGGCCCGCCTGCGTCACCCAGACCGTGCCCCTCCTGGGCAGCCCGCGCAGGAACCGCACCGCCGCCATGCCGGCCAGCTCGCCGCGCTGGTCCATGCCCGAGGCGATGACCTGCACCTCGGCGAACCCGCGTAACCAGCGCTCGGGCAGCGGCACCTTCTTCTCCACCACCGCGCCGTCCATCGTGGTCACGACCAGCTCGTCGAGGCCCACCCCGAGGTGCAACGGGTCGCGCGGGCCGATGCGCGCCAGCGCCTCCCTGAGCGGGGCGTTCACGTCGACGTTGGTGGTGCCCCGGTCGAACACCTCGCCGTCGAGCGCGCCGTTCAGCAGGTCGAGCCGGGCGTACACGCCGCCGCAGGCCGAGAACGATTCGAACCGCAACCGGTCGCCGTTGCACGTCACCACCGGGTCCCGCACCCAGCCGGGCCGCGACTGCGGCTGGTGGTAGCGGGCCAGCGCCACGTCGGCGACGCCGAGCAGGCTCGCCGCGGCGGGGGCCGCCTGGGTCACCACGCCGCTGAAGAACCGGGGGGCCACGGCGGGGCCGGACAGGGCACGGCCGCCGGAGGTCGCCAGCCCGAGCCGGCCGGCGACGAGGGAGGAGGGCGCGGCGTACGTGTACGCCTGCGTCGCAGAAGTCATGGCCGGGACGATAGATCGCGCCACCGACAAACCCGATCATCGAGGTCGCTCCGGATCGCCGGCCTCCGCCTCCGGCCGTCCCGGCCGGCCGCCCAGGGCACGCTCCACGGCCAGGCCGGTGAGTTGCAGCGGGCGGACCAGGGGCCAGGCGTGCTCGTCGTTGGGCACCACCAGGCCGAGCGCGGCCACCACCTGCCCGGCCACCCGGACGGGCACGGAGATGCCGGTGGCGTCGGGATGGATGTGGCCGGGGCAGAAGGCGTACCCGTTGCGCCGCACTTCGGCGAGCGCCGTGCGCAGGGCCTTCGCGTCGGTGATCGTGTCCGTCGTGTACGCCTGCCGCGGCCTGCGCAGCATGCGTTCCCGCAGCTCGGCGGGGGCGTGCGCGAGCAGGACCAGGCCGCTGGAGGAGGCGTGCACCGGAGGCGGGCGCCCGCCTCGGCTCAGGCACGGGAGGGTTTGGGTGGTGCGGTGCTCTCGCGGATGACGAGTTCGGTGGCCAGCTCGACGCGGTTCTGCGGCAGCGGCTCGCCCTGGGCGAGGGTCAGGAGCATCGTGGTGGCGGCGGCGGCCATGTCGGTGAGGGGCTGGCGGATGGTGGTCAGCGGGGGGATCGCCCATCTCACCGACGGCATGTCGTCGAAGCCGATGACGCTGAGATCGTCGGGGATGCGCAGGCCGAGCTGGTGGGCGGCGTGGTAGACGCCGATGGCCTGGCCGTCGTTGGTGGCGAAGACGGCGGTGGGCGGGTCGGGCAGGCGCAGCAGGCGGTGTGCTTCGGTGAGGGCGCCCTCGATGAGGAAGTCGCCGCACCCGGCGAGCTGGGGGTCGGCGGGCAGGCCGGCCAGGTCGAGGGCGGTGCGGTAGCCGTCGAGGCGGGCGCGGCTGGACAGGGCGGAGTCGGGGCCGGTGATGATGGCGATGCGGCGGTGGCCGAGTTCGAGGAGGTGGCGGGTGGCGGTGAGGCCGCCGTTCCAGTTGCCGGCGCCGACGGAGGGGATGGCGCGGGCGGGGGCGTCGGCCGGGTCGAGCAGGACGAGCGGGATCTCGCGCTGGGTGAGCTGCTGGTGCTGGGCCTCGGTGAGGCCGGAGAAGACGGCGATGACGCCGCTGGGGCGGCGGCGCAGGACGCCGTCGAGCCAGGCGTCGGCGGTGGTGTGGTCGCGGTGCAGGTCGGAGATGCCGACGGTGAGGTCGTGCCGGCGGGCGACGTCGGCGACGCCCTTGGTGATCTCGACGGGGTAGTCGCCTTCGAGGGCGTGGAAGACGAGCTCGATCAGGGTGGTGGGGGCGGAGCGGCGGCGCTGGCGGCGGTAGCCGTGCCGGCGGATGAGCTCCTCGACGGCGGCGCGGGTTTCCGAGGAGACCTCGGAGCGGCCGTTCACGACCTTGGAGACCGTCGCGGTGGAGACTCCGGCCAGCTCGGCGAGCTGGGCGATGGTGAGGGGGGACGACTCCGTGGTCATGGCGGCAGTTTAGCCAGGCCCGGGTGATCCGGCTCACACAGCGCGGCGGGGTCAGCCGCGTCCGAGCACGCAGAACTCGTTGCCCTCGGGGTCGGCCAGCACCTTCCACGGCACGTCGCCCTGGCCGACGTCGGCGGTGGTGGCACCCAGGGCCAGCAGCCGGGCGACCTCCGCCTCCTGGGCCTCGACGGGATGCGGCAGCAGGTCGAGATGGACGCGGCTCGGCACGGCCGTCGCGCCGGTCGTGCGGAGGAACTCCAGGTACGGGCCGGACCCCTTCGCCGAACGCAGCAGCGCGTGGTCGTCGGTGACCTCGTGCAGGGTCCAGTCCAGCGCCTGGTCCCAGAACCGGGCCATGGCCCGCGGATCGGCGCAGTCGACCACCACCGCGGCGATCGGCCCGGTGTCCTGGTACCTCGGCCGGGGCTCCAGCACGCAGAACACGTTGCCCTCGGGGTCGGCCATGACCTTCCACGGAACCTCGCCCTGGCCCACGTCGGCAGGCGTGGCACCGAGCTCCGTCAGGCGCGCGACCAGCTCGGCCTGGTGGGCGGCGGAGGTGGAGGCCAGGTCGAGGTGCACGCGGTACTTCACCGTCTCGGGGTCGGGGACGGTGACGAGGTCGACGTAGAAGGCGTCGGGATCCGGCCAGACGAAGCCCTCGGGCTCGAGGTTGGTCACGCCGGGGCCCTCGCTGGAGACGCCCCAGCCGAGCGCCTCCGCCCAGAACCGGCCGAGTGCCGCGTCGTCCCGGGCCTTGAAATTCACCTGAACAGGTCGCAACGCCATGCCGCCGATCATATGCCGCGGCTTCCGTACGCCCGCTCTATCGACTATCGTCGATTAACGATGAACGAGGAGAAGGGGCCTCTGCCACGCGCGGAGGCCGAGGAGTACGCGAGCTGGTTCAAGGCGCTGGCCGATGCCACGCGCATCCAGATCGTGTCCCTGCTGGCGCGGCGCCGGGCGCCGATGAGCGTGGGCGAGATCGTGGCCGTGTCCGGGGTGGGCCAGTCCACCGTCTCGCACCACCTGAAGATCCTGGCCGAGGTGCGGTTCGTCCTGGTCGAGAAGCAGGGCACCGCCAGCCTGTACCGGATCAACGAGAACTGTGTGAGCTGCTTCCCGACCGCCGCCGACGTGGTCATGGGCAACCCCGCGCCGGCGGCGCCCACCTGTGAGTGAAGGAGCAGAGCCATGGCGCACGATGAGATCATCGACCACTACTCCGCCCTCGCCCGCGCCGCGGACGCCGGCCGGGCCGCCGCCGACTGCGGGCAGGACGCGTTCGAGCGGGGCGGCTTCGGCCCGGCCGGTTACGACGAGCTGGGCGTGCTGCCCGAGGGAGCGGTCCTGGCCAGCCTGGGCTGCGGGAACCCGGTGGCCGTCGCCCGGCTGCGGCCCGGCGAGGTCGTGCTCGATCTCGGCTCGGGCGGCGGCATCGACGTGCTGCTGTCGGCCCGCCGCGTCGGCCCGGAGGGCAGGGTCTACGGGCTGGACGCCAGCGCGGACATGCTGGCACTGGCCCGGCGCAACGCCGGGCAGGCGGGTGCCCGCAACGTGGAGTTCCTGCACGGCACGATCGAGCGCGTGCCGCTGCCGGACCGGGCGGTGGACGTGGTCATCTCCAACTGCGTGATCAACCTGTCGAGCGACAAGGCCGCGGTGCTGGCGGAGGCGTTCCGGGTGCTGCGGCCGGGAGGCCGGTTCGGCGTCAGCGACGTGGTGGTGGACGGCGAGCAGGACCCTGAGCGGCGGGCCGCGGCCGAGCGGCGCGTCGGCTGCGCGGCCGGCGCGCTCCCGGCGGGCGAGTACCGCGGGCTGCTGGCCGCGGCGGGCTTCACCGGCGTGCGCGTCACGCTGACCGCGGACCATGGCGACGGCGTGCACTCGGCGATCGTCCAGGCCGCCAAGCCGGCGGCCCCGCCGGAGGTGGAGATCCGGCCGATGCGCGACGGCGACGCCGATGAGGTGCTGGCCATCTACCAGGCCGGGCTGGACACCGGCCAGGCGAGCTTCGAGACCGTCGCCCCGAGCTGGGCGGGCTTCACCGCCGCCAGGCTGCCCCACCTGCGCTACGTGGCCTGCGACACGGGCACCGGCCAGGTGCTCGGCTGGGTGGCCGCCTCGGCGGTGTCGTCCAGGCGGGTGTACGCGGGGGTGGTCGAGCACAGTATCTACGTCCATCCGGGCTGCCAGGCCCAGGGGGTCGGCCGGGCGCTGCTGGAGGCGTTCATCGCCGCGGGCGAGGACGCCGGCGTCTGGACGATCCAGTCCGGCGTCTTCGGCGAGAACGCCGCCAGCCTGGCCCTGCACCGGGCGCTCGGCTTCCGGACCGTCGGGGTACGGGAGCGCGTCGGGTGCCACCGCGGCGTCTGGCGGGACGTCCTGATGATCGAGCGCCGCAGCGCCGTCACGGGGACCTGATTCCGCCGGCGCGCAGCCCTTGATGGGCGGCTGCGGCAGCCCCCGCCTTCAGGGCGACGATCGGCCGAAAAGCCTTGTATGGAACGAGCCGAAACTGCGATGTTCATCGTGGCGTCGCCGTCCGGCCCGGACGAGTTCAACCATGATCGATGAACTCGCCGCATGCGATCCCATGCCCTGTCACGCACCCGTGCCCTCGCCCGGGTCACCGCCGCGCTCGGCGCCGTACTCGTTCTGGGGGCGGGGGTGCCCGCCGCCCACGCGGCCGATCCGCTGCCCGGGATCGACGGCGCCGGCACGCCCCGCGACCCGTACCAGATCGACTCGGCCGACGACCTGCGCACCGTCGCGAGCGCGATCAACGGGGACCCGGGCGGCTACGGCGGCGCGGCCTACCGGTTAACCGCCGACCTCGACTTCGGCGGCGGCACGTTCGGCGGCATCAACTCCTTCACTGGAACGTTCGAAGGCGCCGGCCACACCATCAGCGGCCTCCAGCTCGTACGGGAGCCCTCGGCGGGCGGCGAGGCCGACCGCCTGGGCCTGGTACGCCGGCTGGAAGGCGGCACGATCCGCAACCTCACCCTCGACGGGGTGCGGGCCGACGCCGGGACGAGCACCGGCGGCTGGATCGGCGCCGTCGCCGTCGTGGCCACCAACTCCACCCTGACCGGCATCTCCGTGAAGGGCGCCCAGCTCACGGCGAGCAGCGCCGAGAAGGTGGGCGGCATCGTCGCCGAGCTGCACAACGGGACCATCGAGGACAACCTCGTGACCGGCTCCCTGCGCGCCGCCAAGATGCCCGCCGGCATCGCCGCCTACGTCAACCAGAACTCCCAGGTGCGCCACAACCTGGCCGCGGCCGACCTGACGGTCGCCGTCCCGGGCGGGGACGGCGGCACGCGCGGCATCGACGCGGGCCTCATCGTCGGCTACCCGGGCTCGCCCAACGGCTCCGCCTTCGCCGGCAACGTCGCGCTGTCCGGCTCGATCGCCTACACGGGCAAGGCCGACGGGTTCGTCGGCCGCGTCATCGGCTACACCGGCTACGACGGCTGGACGGCCGAGAACAACCTGGCCAACGCTGCGATCACCATCGGCGGGCAGACCGTTACCGGCCCCGGCACCAGGAACCAGCACGGCACGGACGCCACGGCCGGCCAGCTCGCCCAGCGGGCCACGTACGAGGGCCTGGGCTGGGACTTCACCAACGCCTGGCGCTGGGACGACGCGCTGCGCCACCCCGTGCCGCAGTACACCCCGACGCTGTTCGGCAGCGGCACCGCGGAGCAGCCCTACGAGCTCGCCTCCGCCGAGGACCTGGAGCTGCTGGCCGCCCAGCTCAACGCCGGCAACGAGCGGTACACCGGCGACAGGCACTTCGTGCTGACCGCCGACCTCGACTTCGCCGGGCGCGCGCCGTTCGGCGGCATCAACCGCTTCGAGGGCGTGCTGGACGGCGCGGGCCACCGGATCAGCGGCCTGGTCTACGCCCCGCAGGCGAGCGCCGGCGGCGAGGCCGACCGGCTCGGCCTGGTCCGGCAGCTCGACGGCGGCACCATCCGCGGCCTCACCCTGGCGGGCGTCACGGCCGACGGCGGCACGCGCGCCGGGTTCGTGGCCGGCCTCGCCGTCGTCGCCACCGACGCGACCCTGACGGGCAACGCCGTGCTCGACGCCAACCTCACGGCCCCCGGCGCGGAGAAGGTGGCGGGCCTGGTCGCCGAGCTGCGCGGCGGCTCCGTCACCGACAACTGGGTACGCGGCACGATCGCCGCGCACAAGATGCCGGCCGGTGCCGTGTCGTACGCGAACAACGGCGTGACGATCCGCAACAACCTCGTCGAGGCGAACCTCACCGTGGCGGCGGACGGCGGCGCGGGCGGCACCCGCGGCATCGACGCCGCGCACGTCGTGTCCTACCCCGGCAACCCGAGCTCCGGCAGCTCGTTCACCGGCAACGTCGCGCTGTCCGGCTCGATCGCCTACCAGGGCAGGATCGACGGGTTCGCCGGCCGCGTCGTCGGCTACACCGGGTACGACGGCTGGACCGCGCAGGGCAACCTCGCGAACAGCGCGATCACCATCGGCGGGCAAGCCGTCACCGGCCCCGGCACCAAGAACCAGCACGGCACCGACGCCACGGCCGACGCGCTCGCCCGCCAGGCCACCTACACCGCACTCGGCTGGGACTTCGCCGAGAAGTGGAGCTGGGACGGCGAGCTCGGCCACCCCGTGCCGAAGTACGTCTCCTCGGCCGAGGCGCCGAACCGGATCGCCACCACGTTCTACGGCGACCCGGGCAGGCAGCGCGCCTTCACCTGGTACTCGACGCTGGAGACCGGCACCGCCGCCGCCGTGCTGAGCATGGACCGCGAGTTCCCCGAGGGCTCGGCCACGGTGACGGTCGAGGCGCAGCGCGAGGAGAGCGAGGACGGGGAGACGTTCTACCGCGCCGTCGCCCGCGACCTGCGGCCCGGCACCACGTACTACTACCGCGTGGGCAACGCGGACCAGCAGGTGTGGAGCGCCACCGGCACGTTCGTCACGGCGAAGGGCGGGGACGAGGACTTCACGTTCGTCGACCTGACCGACACCCAGTCGCAGAACCTGGCCGAGGCGGAGCTGTCGGCGCAGACCATCGCCAAGGCGCTCAAGCACGTGCCGGACGCGGAGTTCGTCATGCACAACGGCGACGTCGTCGAGGCCGGCGACCGGGAGCAGGACTGGAAGGACCTGCTCGACTCCGCCCGCCCGAGCCTGCTGAACACCACGCTCGCGCCGGCGTCGGGCAACCACGACGCGGCGGCGAACGCGTTCGCCGACCACTTCACGCTGGAGGGCCCGCAGGGCCAGGACCGCTCCAGCGGCGTGTACTACTCCTACACCTACAACCGCGCGCACTTCATGGTGCTCAACACCAACGAGGGCGGCGCCGAGGGCATCTCCGGCAAGCAGCTCGACTGGCTCAAGGCCGACGCCAGGGCCGCGCGCGAGGCCGGCGCCCGGTGGCTCGTCCTGGCCATGCACAAGGGCACCTACACCACGGCGAACCACCTGGACGACGGCGACGTCATGGCGATGCGCCGCACCCTCGTCCCGGTGATCGACGAGCTGGACATCGACCTGGTGCTGCAGGGCCACGACCACGTGATGAGCCGGTCCAAGGTGCTGGCCGCCGACCCCGCCGGGGTCCAGGGCGCCCGGCCCGTCGAGACCACCAGGATCACCGAGGTCCGCAACGGCAAGCGCGTCGAGTACTCGGTGGACCCCAAGGGCACCATCTACTTCCTGCCGAACACCGCGGGCGCCAAGCACTACAAGCAGGCCACCAGCCCGCAGGGGGTGGACCTGGAGCCGTACCTGCGGCTGTTCGACCGCACCGGTGAGCAGGCGGGCGAGAACTTCACCGCGGTGAACGTCACGGCCGACCGCCTCACGGTGAACGTCTACGACATCCGCGACCGCGGCGTGCCGCGCCTGTTCGAGGGCTTCGGCATCGACCGCGCGATCTCCCCGGTCGACTCGCTGATCGGCAAGCTGCCCGCCGAGGTCACGCTGAAGGACGCCGAGGCCGTGGCCGCGGCGCGCGAGGCCGCCAACGGTCTCACCGAGGCGCAGCGCGGCGCCCTCACCGGACTGGCGCGCCTGGAGGCCGCCGAGCGGCGGCTGCGCGAGCTGGGCGGCCTGGTGTCCACGGACGGCAAGACCGTCGCCTGGGCCGACCCCGAGGCCACCTCCCGCCAGGCGGTCACCGTCCGCAACGACACGGCCTCGGACTTCGCGGGCACGCCCGTGCAGCTCCGCATCCCGGCGACGCCCGGCGTCGACCGGGAGGAGCTGGCGTTCTTCGCCGCCGACGGCGCACCCCTGCCGTTCGAGGTGGAGACCTGGCAGCCGGGCGGCACCTCCACGGTGTGGGTCCGGGTGCCGGGCCTGCCGGCCAGGTCGGCGCGGCAGGTGTGGGCCTACTTCGGCGGCGGGGCGCCGGGCAACGACCCCACGGCCGTGTGGGGCGAGGCGTACTCGCTGGTCGAGCACTTCGGCAGCGGCACCGCGAGCGGCGAGCGCCGCACCGACTCCACCGGCCGGCAGTCCGGCCTCGTCGTGGGCGCGAACCTGGTCACCGGCGCCTCGGAGCGGGGCACCGGCCAGGCGAGGTTCGAGGGCTCGCGCCTGCAGTACGCGGGCGACGTCGGCGGCGGTCACGACCGCATCGCGATCAGCGGCGTGTACTCGCTCACCGAGGAGGACCTGGCCGCGCTGGGCTCGCCGGCGCCCGTGGTCGCGAAGGAGAGCGCGACCGGTGACGGCCGGCTCACGTTCTGGCAGGGCATCCGGCCGGGCGAGAAGCAGGTCGGCACGCGCCTGGCGGGCAACAGCTTCGAGTTCGGGAACGTCGACCTGAGCCACCGGTTCGGCTTCCCGGCCGACGGCAGGCCGCACCTGGTCACGCAGACCTACGACGGCATGACGTACTCGGTGTTCGTCGACGGCCGCGAGGTGCACAGCCAGATGGTCGAGTACCGCAGCACGTTCTCCGATCCGGCCGTGCAGACGACGATCGGCGACTACCACACGAGTGACGGCACCCTCCGGGCGCCGTTCCGCGGCCTGGTCGACGAGGTGCAGATCGCGGGCGTGGCGTTCACCCCCGCGTTCGAGGCCTTCCGGTACGCGAACCTGTTCGGCGACGCCGTGACCTTCGGCGAGCGGGCCGAGCGGGCGGACGAGCGCCTGACGCTGGTGGTCGGCACCCCGCGCGCGGGCGCCTCGCTGGAGGCGGGCCTGGCCGAGGTGACCGGCACCGTCAGCCGGCGCGCGAAGCTCACCGCGCAGGTGGCCGGCCAGAAGGTGTTCACCCAGCAGGTCGACGCCGGGCCGTTCACGGTCCGCGTGCCCGTGAACGAGATCGGTGAGCAGACGCTCACTCTGGAGGCCACCGCCATCGGAAAACCGGCCAAGCCGGGCAAGCCCGGTCAGGGCGGGTCGCGTGACCTGGCCGAGCCGGTCCAGGTGCGGCTCACGGTCAAGGACACCGTGGCGCCGGGCGCTCCGAAGGTGAGCGACGACGCCTCGCCGGCCTCCGGGCCGAACGCGGGAGTCACGCTGAGCGCGACACCGCAGACGGAGGACCGCGAGCGGGTCGAGGCCAGGTTCTACGCGGGCCCGACCATCCCGCTCAGCGGCTCGAACGTCGTGGTCCGCACCGGCACCACCCCGGACCGGCTGCCCGACGCGCTCAAGCCCGGCAGCGGCACCGTCACCGGGCAGCTGCTGCCGACGACGGAGGGCGCGAACGAGAACCCGTTCCAGATCTACGAGATCTCGCTCACCGGCGAGCAGGCGACGCAGGAGGAGTTCCACCTGACCTGGACGGGCTCGGGCGACGACCGCACCGTCTCGGCCCACGTGTACGACCACACGGCCGGCCGCTGGATCCTGAAGGACTCCGGCTCGGACGCGTCCGGCGCCGCGGTCCAGCTCGACGTGACCGCCCGCGCGAACGAGAACGTCGTGGCAGGCGGGAAGCTGCACCTGCTGGTCTGGCGCGGCCTGACCGCGCTGCCGGGACAGGAGGGCGGCGACCTCGCGTCGATGCCCACCGCCGACCGGTACGACTGGGCGTTCGACCACGTGCCGGACTCCCAGCTCTACGCCCAGGCCACGCCCGACCTGATGACGCACCAGTTCGAGTACGTCGCCGGCGTCGCGGCGGAGCGCAAGACCAAGCTGGTGCTGCAGTCGGGCGACTGGGTCAACCGCGAGTACCTGTCGCAGGAATACCAGTGGGTCAACGCCGAGCCGTCGGCGCGGGCGCTGGAGGACGCGAACCTGCCGTACATGATCTCGTGGGGCAACCACGACTACTCGGACGCGCGCAACGGCCGGGTCATGCTGCCGAAGTACTTCCCGATGGAGCGGTTCGAGCGGAGTCTCGAAGGCAGCCCCTGGCGGTTCGGCGGCAGCGACAACATCGACAACTACTACTACACGGCCGAGATCGACGGGGCGAAGCTGCTGCTGATCACCGTCGGCTACTTCTCCGCGGACAACGCCGCGGACCCCGGCCTGGCCTGGGCCAAGGGCGTCATCGAGGCGCACCCTGACCACGCGGTGATCCTCGCCAACCACAACTCGGTGAACCAGGGCGTCAACGGCTGGTCGAACGACAACGTCACCAGGGCGCTGATCGATCCGTACCCGAACGTCAAGCTGGTGCTCGGCGGTCACATCGCCGGCACCGGCGTCGCCTCGCGGCCCACCGCGGGCGGCAACCGCGCCTACGGCGTACTGACCGACTACCAGTCGCGCGTCTACGGCGGGCAGGAGTACCTCAAGCACATCAGCGTCGACGCCGAGAACGACCTGATCTACTTCAACACCTGGTCGCCCCTGCTGGGCAAGGCGACGTCCGACGGGAACTGGCACCACAAGGTCCCCGAGGGCGCGATCCCCGGCTTCCACGGCGCGGACTCGGAGAACTTCGCCCTGGAGATCGACCTCGGCGGCAGCACGAAGCGGACCCTGGCCGCCACGTCGCTCACCGTCGCGGCCGGCGCGCGGCAGCAGGTCGGTGACGTGCGGCAGGCGGTCGGCGCCGAGCGGGTCTCGGTGATGCTGAACGGCGTCGGGAGCGGCGGCTCCTACGAGTGGTACGCCGAGCTGCGCGACCCCGCGGGACACGTGACCCGCAGCGCGGTCAGCACCTTCACCGTGGCCGGCACGCCGGCGCCGCCCGCCTGGGACGCCGGGACCGCCTACACCGCGGGCCACGAGGTGACCTACCGCGGCGCCGTCTGGCGGGCGTCGTGGTGGACCCGCGGCCAGCAGCCCGGCGACCCGAACGGGCCGTGGCAGGAGATCGCCACGACCGGCGACGGCACCGCCGTCTGGACACCGACCCGCATCTTCGTGGCCGGTGACGTGGTGGAGCACCGCGGCCGGCGGTACCAGGCCGCTTGGTGGACCCGCAACCAGGAGCCGGGCAACCCGCACGGCCCCTGGCGTCCGCTGAGCTGACCCTGGGATGAACGCGGTCGTGGGCGTGGTCGTTCGATGCGACCACGCCCACGACTGTTTCCGCTGCACTCCCTGCCCGACGTGCGGCGGCCGGCTTCTTCACGGCCGGCGGGCAGGGCGGCACACTTCCGGTCCACCCGGTACAGAAGGGCGTATGATCGGGTGTGTGGAAGTGACGCCGAGGACGCCGCCGGGCCGGCCGCGGGGGTTCGACGCCGACGAGGCCCTGGAGCAGGCCATGCTGCTCTTCTGGGAGCACGGTTACGAGGGCGTCAGCCTGACCGACCTGACCCGCGCCATGGGGATCGCGAAGACGAGCATGTACGCGGCCTTCGGCGACAAGGAAGACCTCTTCCGCAAGGCCCTGCAGCGTTACAGCGAAGGCCCGGCGGCCTACGTGGCCCGGGCGCTGGAGGAGCCGACGGCGCGCCAGGTGGCCACCGCCTTCCTCAACGGCTCGGTCAGGGCGACCACCCGGCCCGGCTGCCCCGCCGGCTGCCTGGGCGTGCAGGGCTCGCTGGTCGCCGGCGACACGGCCCGGGCCATCAGCGACGCCCTGGCCGCCTGGCGCGAGGAGGGCCGCGCCCGGCTGCGCGACCGGTTCCAGCGGGCCGCGAGCGAAGGCGACCTGCCTGCGGACGTCGATCCGGCGCTGCTCGCCCGCTACCTCATGACCGTGGCGAACGGCATCGCCGTCCAGGCCACCGGCGGCGCCGGCCCTGACGAACTCCAGCAGGTGGCCGACGCGGCCCTTCGGAACTGGCCTCCCGTCTGACGGCCTGCACGTTCAAGCCGGAACCGGCCCCCTGACCGACGGCCCGCACGTTCAAGGTGCGGGCTCGCCGATGTGGGCCGGGGCGAGCAGGGCGGCAAGCTTTCGACAACAATGCGCCGGCATGCCGTCGCCACCATGGTCTCAGCGGTCCAACGCTCCAAAGGAGCCGGGCCCGGCCCCCCGACCGGCAGGGGAGTCACTGGGGCGCTTCCCTGCCGGCTCATGGTTCCTGACCGTCGCCCAGGAGGGCGCGGACCTCGCCCGCCTCCGGGGCGCCGATCTCCGTGCAGATCGTCCGGGCCCGCCGCCAGTGCTCAAGGCAGGCGTCCGGACGGCCGAGGCGGCGGCAGGCGTGGCCGAGCGTGAGGCGAGTACGGGCTTCGCCGAGACGGTGACCGGTCTCCCGGTGGATCTCCAAGGCCGGCCGGGCGTGCTCGACGGCCTGGTCGTCCCGGTTCCCGAGGTGGTGGAGGCCGGCGAGGGCGGTGAGGGCCGCGCCTTCGAGCAACCGGTAGCCGTCCTGCCGGGCGAGGGCGAGCGCCTCCTCGGCGGCGGGGAGGGCGTCATCAGGGTGGCGGACGGCGGCCAGGCCGAGGAGGGCGGTCAGCTCGGGGGCGCGGGCCCTGGTCTCGCGCGCGATGCGCAGGGCCTCTTCGTGGTGCCGGGCGGCGTCGTGAGGCAGGCCGAGCCGCCCGCAGACGGAGGCGAGGGTGTTGAGCGCCTCGGCCTCGAACCGGCGGTTCCCGGTGTCGCGCGCCAGGGCCAGCGCGGACCGGGCGAACTCTCGTGCCTCGCCGTCGCGGCCGGTGTCACGGTGAACGTCGGCGAGCAGGCGCAGGGTCTCGGCCTCGGTGTCCCGGTCGCCGATCTTGCGCTCGATCTCCAGGGCCTGGAACAGCAGGTCCCGAGCCTGGCCTGTCCGGCCGAGCAGGTGGCAGACCTCCCCGAGGTTGTTGAGGTCGATGGCCTCGGCCCCGGGGAAGCCGAGTTTCCTGTCGAGGATCAGGGCCTGCTCGAAGAACCCGGCCGCCTGCTCCAGCCGTCCCAGCGCCTCGTGCACCAGCCCGAGATTGCCCAGGCTGGCGGCCTGCCCGGCGAGCCGTCCCGTCCGCTGGTTCACCGCGAGCGCCCGGGTGAGGCAGGCGGCGGCCTCGCCGAGCCGGCCTGAGTCGAAGTACACGCTGCTGAGGTTGCCCAGCGCGGCGGCCTGGCCGTCCGGCCACCCGGCCTGCTGGAAGAGCTCCGCCGCGTTGGTGTAGTGCTCGGCGGCCTGTTCGAAGCGGGTCTGGTGCAGGTACGCGTCGGCGAGGCTGAGCTCGGCCGCCGCCTGGGCCGCCGGCGCGTCGTCGGCCCGGGCGTCGGCGAGACCGGCGTGGGCGAGGGCCAGCCAGTCCGCGGCGTACATGCGCAGCCAGAAGTAGCCGCGCAGGATGTCGGTGAGCCGCCACGCGACGGAACGCGGCCCGTGTTCGGCGGTGTGCTGCGCGACGGCGAGCAGGTTGCCGCGTTCGGCTTCCAGCCAGGCCAGCGCGGCGGTGTCGCCGGCGAACCGCGGGGCCGATGGCGGTCCGGGCAGGGGCAGCCGGAGCTTCTCCGGGTAGAGCAGCCGGGCGGCGGCGTCGGCGGTGCGGAGGTGGTGGTCGTACAGGCGGTGTGCCGCGGCCTGCCGATCGTGCTCGTGCTCCTCCTGGAGCGCGCGCTCCCTCGCGTAGAGGCGCAGCAGGTCGTGGAAGGCGTACCGGGAGGCGGCGCGCCGTTCGACGAGGTGGGCGCCGGCGAGCTCTTCCAGCACCCGTACGGCCTGACCGGGCGTGACACCGGCCAGCGCGGCGGCGCCGTCGGCGTCGAAGTCCGAGCCGGGATGCAGGCCCAGCAGCCGGAACACCCTGGCGGTGCCGGCGGGTAAGCGCTGGTAGGACCACGAGAACACGGCCCGCACGGCCGCCCGCGGATCCCCTCCGGCGTTCAGCAGGTCCAGCCGCCGCCGCTCGTCGGCGAGCTCGGCGACCAGGTCCGCCAGCGGCGCGGCGGGACGGGCGGTGGCCATCTCGGCGGCCACCCGCAGCGCCAGCGGCAACCGCGCGCACAGCCCGGCGAGCGCCGCGGCGGCGCCCGGCTCGGCGTCGGCCCGCGCCCCGATGAGCGTACGCAGGAGCAGGGTCGCGTCGGCGGCGGACAGCAGGTCCAGGTCCAGGCGGCAGGCGCCGTGCAGCGCCACCAGCCCGGCCAGGGAGTCCCGGCTGGTCACCATCACCACGCAGGACGGCGAGCCGGGCAGCAGCGGGCGGACCTGCTCGACCGACGAGGCGTTGTCCAGGAGGATCAGCATGCGCCGTCCGCTGACCTCGCTCCGGTATCGGGCGGCCGCGTCGTCCTGCTGCGGCGGGAGGTCCTGCGCGGGCACGCCGAGGGCGGACAGCAGCCCCGCCAGCGCCTCACCCGCCGTCATCGGCTGCTGGGTGTCGTAACCGCGCAGGTTCACGTACAACTGCCCGTCGGGGAACGCGTCCCGGACGCGGTGCGCCCACCGTACGGCCAGGGCCGTCTTGCCGACCCCCGCGGTGCCCGAGAGCGCGGAGATGATCACTGCGGTGGGATGCTCGGCCGTCTCGGCCAGCACGGCGTCCAGCCGGGCGAGTTCGGCGTCGCGGCCGGTGAAGCCGCGCACGTCCAGGGGCAGGAGCGCCGGTGCGCCGGGCCGGCGGGGCGGCGGCCGGCGCGGCTCGTCGCGCAGGATCGCCTCGTGCAGTTGCCGCAGCTCGGCCCCGGGCTCCGTGCCGAGCTCGTCGGACAGGCGCATGCGGATGGCGGCGTAGCAGGCCAGGGCCTCGGCACCGCTTCCCGCCGCGTGGAGCGCGCGCATGAGCGCCGCGGCGAGCGGCTCCACCAGCGGGTACTCGGCCAGCAGGTCGCGGAGCCGGCCGGTCGCGGTGCCGGGGTCGCCGGCCTGCAGCTCGGCGTCCGCCCAGGCGACGACCGCGTCCAGGTGCTGCCGCCGCAGGCTCTCCCGCACGCGTGCCGCCCATGCTCCGGGGATCCCGGCCAGGGGTTCCCCGCGCCACAGGGCGAGCGCGTCCCGCAGCAGGCGCAACCGTCCGGTGTCCGAGCCCCGGGCCTGCTCGACGAGCCTCCGGAACAGGTGCAGATCGACTCGTTCCGGATCGGCCTCCAGCACGTATCCGCCCGACCGGCGGACCAGCCGGGCGGCCTCGTGCCCGTCGCCGGCCCGTTCGAGCATCCGCCGGATCCGCGCGACGTGGGAGTGCAGCGCTCTTCGCGCGCCGTCCGGTGGCTGCTCGCCCCACACCCGATCGACCAGCGTCTCGACCGGCACCGGCCGGCCGGCGTCGGCCAGCAGGGCCGCGAGCACGCTCCGCCGCTGCGGCGGCCCCACGTCCACCCGGCCGGTGGCCGTCACCAGCTCCACCGGGCCCAACAGCCGGAACTCCGCCATGTGCCACTCCCGATCCCGATCGCAGCCGTGCCTGCCGTGAACCGTGGACGCCGGCCCAGCCTCAGTCTGAATCATGGGCGGGCCCGCCGCCCCGCTAGGAGGCGGGGACGCCGGGCCGTGACCGGGTGAGGCAGACGATCGCGGGGATCGGGAAGAGCAGGAGGTAGAGGTTCGGCAGCCACCAGAGCAGCGAGAAGTCGCCGCGCAGCGTCCAGAACGCGATCGCCATCAGGCCGGAGGCCATGGTCAGCACGAGCGAGACCAGCATCAGCCCCGGCCCCGACGGCGAGCTCCGGCGCAGGAGGTACAGGCTGGCCAGGCCGGTCGCGCTGGCCGCCAGGTCGATCCAGAGGAACGACCAGTTCCAGTCGGCCACCACCGGATCGGAGTAGCCGTTGAACGCCCACTCGGGCGGGATCAGCCCCAGACCCGTGACGGTGAAGTAGATCACCAGCGCCAGGTCCGTGAAGAGCATCAACGCCTTAGTGACGGGCAGCACGGTCGATCTCCTCCATCAGGTGGCGCCTGGTCTGCTCGTGCAGCGCCGGGTCCGGCTCGCCGAGGCCGAGGAGCCTGGCCGCCCACCAGCCGTCGACGGCCAGCCGTACGGCCGTCGCCACGGCCGGGTCGATGCCGTCGTCGGTCAGCCTGGCCTGCCAGGCGGCGTACCTGTCCCGCAGCGGCGCCAGCCCCGCCGGGTCCACCAGCACGGCGGCCAGCAGGGCGGCGGTCGCGCGGTCGGCCGGGGTCCTGGCCGTGGTGTGGTGCTCGGGGATCGTCGCGTTCAGGTAGGCGCGCAGGTAGTCGCCCGGCTCGCCGCCCGTCTCGGCCAGGGCTCGGTCGAAGGCTCCGGTCAGCCGGTCGACCATGGCGGCGACCAGGGCCTGCTTGGTGGGGAAGTGGTAGAACAGGCCGCCCTTCGACACGCCTGCCCGCCGGGCCACCGCTTCCAGGGTCAGGGCTTCCGCCCCTTCGGACAGCAGGACCTCGGCGGCGGCGTCGAGCAGCCGTTCCTTCGAGCTGGGTCGTGGCATGAGGAAACTATACCGGCTGACCGGTATAGTTTCCCTCGCCAAGGGGATCAGAGCCTGACCAGCATCTTCCCGACGTTGCCGCCGCGCATCATGTCCAGGAACGCGGCGGGAGCCCGCTCGATGCCCTCGGCCACGGTCACCTCGGTGTGCAGCGACCCGTCCGCCAGCCAGCCGGCCGCCTTGCCGATCCACTCGGGGAAGAGGTGGAAGTAGGAGTTGACCAGCATGCCGCGCAGGGTCGCGTCCTTGGCGGCCAGGGCGAACAGATTGCCCGGGCCGGGGACCGGCTCGGTGGCGTTGTAGGAGCTGATCGCACCCACCATCGCGATCCTGCCGCCGTGGCGCAGCGCGTCGATGGCCGCCACCAGGTGGTCGCCGCCGACGTGGTCGACGTAGACGTCGATGCCGTCGGGGGCGGCCTCGGCGAGCTGCCCGGCGAGCGATCCGGCACGGTAGTCGATCGCGGCGTCGTAGCCGAAGTCCCGCACGAGCTTCTCCGCCTTCAGCGGCCCGCCCGCGGAGCCGATCACGCGGGAGGCGCCGAGCTTGCGGGCGAGCTGCCCGGCGATCGTGCCCACCGCTCCGGCCGCCGCCGAGACGAAGACCACGTCGCCCTCCCGTACGGGCGCCACGTGCGTCAGGGCCGCGTAGGCGGTCAGCCCGGTGGTGCCCAGCACGCCCAGCCACGCCTCGGCGGGAGCCAGGGTGAGGTCCGCGACGGTCGCGGCCGCGGCGTCCACCACGGCGTACTCGCGCCAGCCCAGGAAGTGCACGACGGTCGCGCCCACCGGGACGCCGTCCGCCCGCGAGGCCACGACCTCGCCGATCGCCGAGCCGCCCAGCGGCGCGCCGAGCTGGAACGGCGGCAGGTAGGACTCGGCGTCGTGCATGCGCTCCCGCATGTAGGGGTCGACCGACATCCAGGTGTTGCGCACCAGGACCTGGCCCTCCGCCAGGTCGGGCAGCGCGGTGGTGACCAGCGCGAAGTTCTCCGCGCCCGGCTCCCCGGCGGGACGGGCGGCCAGGTGGATCTCGCGGTTCACGGTCATGGTGGTGCTCCTCGTTCGTCGTGCCGACTGCTTCGCGACTCACTGTGGACGGGGGCGCGCATGATCCGCTGGGGGTTCGCTGCGGGTACGGTGACCTGGTGCGATTCGGTGTACTTGGCCCTCTTTCCGTGTGGACCGACGACGGGAGGCTCGTGCGGGTCCCCGAGGTGAAGGTCCGCGCGCTGCTGGCCGACCTGCTGGCCCACGAGGGCCGTCCGGTGCCTGCCGACCGCCTGGCCGAGGACCTGTGGGGGGACGAACCACCCGGCAACCCCGTCAACACGCTGCAGACCAAGGTGTCCCAGCTGCGCCGCGCCCTGGAGCAGGCGGAGCCGGGAGGCCGCGAGCTGGTGGCCTTCCAGGCGGCGGGCTACGTCCTGCGTGCCGCCGACGTGGACGCCGCCCGCTTCGCCGCGCTGCTCGCCCAGGCCCGCGCCGCCACCGATCCGCGGGCGAGGGCCGGGCTGCTGTCGGACGCCCTGGCGCTGTGGCGCGGCCCGGCCTACGCCGACTTCGCCGACGAGGAGTTCGCCCGCCTCGCGGCCACCCGGCTGGAGGAGCAGCGCCTGACCGCGCTGGAGGAGCAGGCGGAGGTGCGGCTGGAGCTGGGCGAGCACAGCCTGATGGCCGACGAGCTGGGCGAGCTGGTGGCCGCGCACCCCCTGCGCGAACGCCTGCGCGCCGCCCACCTGCGCGCGCTCTACCGGTCCGGACGGCAGGCGGAGGCCCTGGCCGGGTACGACGACCTGCGGCACCGGCTGGCCGACGAGCTGGGCCTCGACCCCGGCCCCGAGCTGGCCGGCCTCCACCAGGCGATGCTGCGCCAGGACCCCTCGCTCGCGCCCCCGCGCCCGCGGACGAACCTGCCCGCTCCCCTCACCGAGCTGATCGGCCGCGAGCAGGCCGTGGCCGAGGTCGGCGCCCTGCTCGGCGCGGGCAGGCTGGTCACGCTGACCGGTCCCGGCGGGGTCGGCAAGACCAGGCTCGCCCTCGCGGTCGCCGGCCTCGCCGCCGGCGCCCATCCCGACGGGGTGTGCCTGGTCGAGCTGGCGGGTGCCTCGGGCGAGACGGCGACCGTGGCCGGGATCGTGGCCGCCGAGCTGGACGTACGCGACGACACGGCGACGGGCTCGCGCCCCGGCGTGCGCCCGGCCGCCCTGCCCCACCGGCTCGCCGACGCCCTGCGCGGCCGGCGGCTGCTGCTCGTCCTGGACAACTGCGAGCACGTCGTCGAACCGGTCGCCGAGCTGGTGGACCTGCTCCTGCGAGCCGCCCCCGGCCTGCGCGTGCTGGCCACCAGCCAGGAGTCGCTGGCGATCCCGGGGGAGACCCTGTACGCGGTGCCACCGCTCGCGCTCCCGGTGCCCGGATCGGACCCGGCGCGGGCCGCCTCCGTACAGCTGTTCGTGGCCCGCGCCGCGGCCGCCGCGCCCGGGTTCGTGCTCGACGAGGACAGTGCGCCCTCGGTGGCGGCGATCTGCCGGAGGCTGGACGGGCTGCCGCTGGCGCTGGAGCTCGCCGCCGCCCGGGTGCGCACGCTGGGCGTGCGCGGCGTGGCCGACCGGCTGGACGACCGCTTCCACCTGCTGACCGTCTCGGGACGGGGCCGCCCCGCCCGCCAGCAGACCCTGCGCGCGGTGATCGACTGGAGCTGGGAGCAGCTCACCGAGCAGCAGCGGCTGATCCTGCTCAGGCTGGCCGTCCACCCGGGAGGCTGCACGCTGGAGGCGGCCGAGGCGGTGTGCGCGGGCCCCGGGCTGGACCCCGGGGCGGACGTGGCCGGCCTGCTGGACCAGCTCGTGACCAGGTCGATGGTCGAGTCCGCCGGCGGCATCCGCTACCGGCTGCTGGAGTCGATCGCCGCCTACTGTCTCGAACGGCTCGACGGCGCCGACCCGGTCTTCCAGCGCCGCGACGTCTACTACACCGAACTGGCCGAACGGGCCGCGCCCCACCTGCACGGCCCCGGACAGCGCCAGTGGCTGGAACGGCTGGACAGCGAGGCGGCCAACCTGCGGGCCACGCTGGAGCACACCACCGACCCCGCGCTCGCCCTGCGCCTGGCCGGCGCCCTGGCCTGGTACTGGTACCTGCGCGGCAGGCACCGTGAAGGCCGCGCGTCCCTCGCGGCGGCGCTGTCGCTGCCCGGCGCGGAGTGCGCCAGGACGGCGGCGTGGGAGACCGGGTTCGCCATGCTCACCGGCGACGGCACCGACCTGCTGCGGCGCAGCCGTACCGCGGCGCGGGCGCTGGACGCCCACGACGCCCGGTCACGCTGGTTCCTCGCGCTCGCCCACCTGAGCTTCGGGGACGCCGCCACCGCCGGGGGCCTCCTGACCGAGGCGCTGGCCGGGTTCCGCGCCGCCGGCGACCGGTGGGGCGAGGCGGCGGCGCTGGCGAGCCGCGCCAAGCAGGCGATGTTCCAGGGCGACCACGCCCTCGCCGAGCGGTCCGGCACCGAGAGCCTGACGATCTTCGAGGAGCTGGGCGACGGCTGGGGACGGCTGCAGGCCTCCGACATGCTCGGCTACCTCGGCGAGATCACCGGCGACTACGAGCGGGCCGCCCGCCTGCACAGGGAGGGCCTGCGCCTCGCCGAGGACCTGAGGTTGTGGACCGACGCGTCGTACCGGCTGTCCAGCCTCGGCCGGCTCGCCCTGCTGACCGGGGACCTGGACGGATCCAGGGAGCTGCACGAGCGCGGCAGGCGCCTGGCGGCCGAGCAGTCCAGCAGCTTCGCCGAGGAGTTCGCCCGCGTCGGGCTCGGCCTCGTCGCCCGCCGCGCCGGCGACCTCGACGCGGCCGAGCGGCTCTTCCAGCAGTCGCTGGCCTGGAACCGCCGCCTGCGGGCCGACTACGGCCTGCCCTTCTACGGGGTGACGCTGCTGCTGGCCGAGCTGGGCTTCATCGCCGAACAGCGCGGCGACACCGCCGCGGCCAGGTCCCTGCACCTGGAGGGGCTGGCCGCGGCCCGCGAGGTCGGCGATCCGCGCGCCATCGCCCTGGCCAGGGAGGGGCTGGCCGGGGTCGCGGCGGCCGAGGGCGCCTACGAGGAGGCGGCGGCGCTGCTGGAGGAGGCCGCCGCGCTCAGGGAGTCGGTCGGCGCGCCCCTGCCGCCCGCGGAGCGCGGCGACGTCGACCGGATCGCCGCCGCCATCCGCGCGGCGCTCTCGCGCTGAACCCCGGCCCTCCGGGAGGAGGGGGCCCTGCGCCGACCCCCAGCGGATCGTGCGCGCGTCGCGCCAGGGTGGTCCCCGTCACCCACTGATGGAGGAGCAACGATGCGAGCCCTGACCTTCACCCCGGACCTCTCCTTCGAGACCGTGCCCGACCCGGTGCCCGCGCCCTCCCAGGCGCTGGTCCAGGTGTCGGCGTTCTCGCTCAACTTCGGGGAGATCGCCTTCAGGAGCCCGGACGCCCGGCCGGGACACGTCCCCGGCTGGGACGCCGCCGGGGTGGTCGTCCAGCCCGCCGCCGACGGCTCAGGCCCCGCCGCCGGCACCCGCGTGGTCACCTTCGGCTGGTCGGGAGCCTGGGCGGAGCTGCGCGCCGTGGACACCGCCGAGCTGGCGGTCGTGCCCGGCACCGTCGACCTGGGGCAGGCAGCCGCGCTGCCGGTCGCCGGGGTCACGGCGCTGCAGGCCGTCCGGCGGCTCGGCCCGGTGGCCGGCCGCAGGGTCCTGGTCACCGGCGCGTCCGGAGGCGTCGGCCGGTTCGCCGTGCAGCTCGCCGCCCGCGCGGGAGCGCACGTGATCGCCTCCGCCGGCAGCCCCGCCCGCGCGGCGGGACTGCCCGAGCTGGGCGCCGCCGAGATCGTCATCGGTCCGGAGAACCTGCGAGGCCGGGTGTACGGCGTGCTGGACAACGTGGGCGGGCCGCAGCTCGCGCAGGCGTTCTACCGGCTGGAGGACGACGGCGTGGTGATGGCCATCGGACGGGCCGCCCGCGAGGCCACGGTCATCGACTTCGAGCTGGCGGGCACCCGGTCGGCGCGCGGCCGGATCGAGAACTTCAACGTGACCGCACCGTTCGGCGCCGACCTCGCCCACCTCGTCGGGCTGCTGGCCGATGGCGAGCTGGACGTGCGGGTCGGCCTGCGCGGGCCGTGGGACCGGGCGCGGGAAGCCGCCGAGGCCCTGCTCTCCCGCCGCGTCGCCGGGAAGGCGGTCCTCGACGTACGGCGCGCGTCCTGACCGGCGGCCCGCTCTGGCCGTTCACCACCAGGAGCCCGCCGAGTTCGGGGCCCGCCGTCCGTGGGTAGGGCTGAGGGAGGTTGTGACCGTCGGGGGAGGTCACGATGGAGGTCGAAGACAGCGAGGGCGGTAACCTCTCGTTCGAGGTGCTGGACCCGGCGCCGGTGGGGATGGCGGTGACGCGGGGGCCGGATCACCGGCTGCTCTACAGCAACGCCGTGTACCGGTCGCAGGTCAGCGGCCCTCGGCGCGGGATGCCCGTCGAGGAGGCGTTCGCCACCTTCGTGCTGCCGCACTACCGCGCCAGCATGGACCACGTCTACACCACGGGCGAGCCCGTCATCAGGACCGCCCAGCAGGTGGGGGCGCTTCCCGGCGACCCGGCGCCGCCGGAGCGGTTCTTCACCTTCAGCCTGTCGCGGGTCGTCTTCGGCCCCGGCGAGCACGGCGTGCTCGTGATGCTGATAGACGTGACCGAGCAGACCGTCACCGAGCGCCGCGTGACGGCCGTCGCCGAGCAACGCCGCCGCATCCTGCGGCGCTACGAGAGCCTGGTGCGCCTGACCGCGGACATCTTCTGGGTGACCAGCAGGGACGGGTACGTGTCCGAGCCGAGCCCGAGCTGGGAGCGGATGACCGGACAGCGGTGGGCGGACTACCGCGGGCAACGCTGGCTGCGGACGGTCCACCCCGACGACCGCGCCGGCACGATCATGTCCTGGTCGCACGCGGTCGGCCAGGCCGTCGAGATGTGGGAGCACGTCTACCGGCTGCGCACCTGCGACGGCGGCTACCGCCACTTCCAGCTCCGCGCGGTGCCGATCTCCGAGAACGGCCAGGTGGTGGAGTGGGTGGGCACCTCCACCGACATCGAGCAGCAGTGGCAGGACCAGCGGCGCCAGCGCCTGCTCGACCGCGCCGCCAACGCCACCGCGCAGCTCCGGAGCCTGGAGGAGATGCTCGGCGCGCTGGCCGACGTGATCGTGCCGGAGCTGGCCGACGGCTGCGGCGTCTACCTCGTCACCGATCTGACCGACGAGCGGCACGGCGGCGCCCCGTTCGTCATCGAGCGGCTGGCCACCGCCGCGCGTCCGGGGCTGAAGCGGCTGCCTCCCTACAGCGAGGAGCAGCTGCCCGCGGGCAACGCCTTCGTGCAGGCCGTACGGCGCCGGCGGCCCCTGCTGATGACGTTCCCCGCCGGCTCGCCCCCGCCGCAGGCCGCCCCCGAGGGCACGCTGCCGTGGCTGAGGCTGAACGACGCCAACAGCGCCCTGATCCTCCCGGTCGTGGTCGACGGCGGGGTGCCCGCGGTGGTCTGCGCGGTGACGTGCGGCGACCGCCCGGCGATCGGCCGGGACGCCTTCACCTTGCTGAGCCGCATGTTCGATCACGCCCACGACGCCCTGAGCAGGGCCATCCGCTTCCAGCGCGCGCAGCAGATCGCGCTCGCCCTGCAGTACAGCCTGCTCGCCGAGCCGCCGTGCCTGCCCGATCTGCGGATCGTCGCCCGCTACCGGGCCAGCCCGTCCGCGGCGGAGGTCGGCGGCGACTGGTACGACTCCTTCGTCCTGCCCGACGGCGTCCCCGCGCTGGTGATCGGGGACGTGTCCGGCCACGACCTGAGCGCCGCCGTCGCGATGAGCCAGCTGCGGAACATGCTGCGCGCGCTGGCCATGGACCGCCGCGAACCGCCCGGCGAGATCCTGACCCGGTTGAACGTCGCGATGGAGTCGCTGTCGGGCGACGTCACCGCCACCTGCGTGTACGCGCGGGTGGAGGAGTGCGACGACGGCGGTCACCGGCTCTGGTACGCCTCGGCGGGGCACCCGCCGCCGCTGCTCGTCTCGCCCGAGGGCCGGGCCCGGTTCCTCGTGGAAGGCGTCAGCCCGTTGCTCGGCGTCCCCCAGGCCGGGCCGCGCGTCTCGCAGGCGGAGCCGCTGCCGCCGGGCAGCACCCTCCTGCTCTACACCGACGGTCTGGTCGAGCGGCCCGGCGAGCATCTCGACGAAGGCCTGGAACGGCTGCGCCGCCTGGCCGAGTCGGTCGCCGGCGAGCCGGTGGACAGGTTCTGCGACTCGGTGGTCAGCGGGCTGCCGACGAGCGGGCTGGACGACATCGCCGTGATCGCCCTCCGCGTGCCCGCGGAGCCTCCCTCCTTGTGCGCCCGTGACTGAACACATACCGTGTCTTCGTCAACACTCCGGGTAGCGAAGAATCGCGGTGAAGAGATGCGGCACCATGGCGGCGGCCCACGCGTGGCGGACGACTCGGAGCGGCGCACGCTGCTCACCGCCGCGGCGACCCTGACGGCGGCCTGCCTGGCCGGCTGCTCACCGGCCGATCCGGCGGCCTCGCCGCGCCCCGCGGAGCCGTCCTCCGCGGCCCCCCGGACGCCGGAGGCCGCCTACGAACGGCTGATGGCGGGCAACGGCCGCTGGGTGAGCAACGCGCTCCGGCACCCGGACCGCGACCCCACCCGCCGGCAACTGCTGGCCGCCGGCCAGCAACCCTACGGGGCGGTGCTGTCCTGCATCGACTCCCGGGTGCCGCCGGAGCTCGTGTTCGACACCGGCCTGGGCGATCTGTTCGTCATGCGCAGCGGCGGGGCGACCCTGGGGCCCGTGATCACCGGCTCCGTCGAGTACGGGCCGATGACCAGCGGAACCCCGTTGATCGTGGTGCTCGGCCACCAGCGGTGCGGCGCGGTCTCCGCCGCGTACCAGGCCCTGCGGGCCGACCGGCCGCTGCCGGGCAACCTTCAGGCGATCACGGAGGCCCTGCGCCCCGCATACGAGCAGGCGGCGGCGGAACGGCACGCCGACCCCGCCGACACGATGGCCAGAGCGCAGGTCAAGCTGACGGCGGATGCCCTGCGCGGCAACCAGGACCTCGCCCCGCTGGTGGCCAAGGGCACCCTGGCCGTGGTCGGCGCGTACTACTCCCTGGACACGGGCGAGGTCGAGACCCTGAACGGCGCACCCGTCTGATCGCCCTTCCGATCGCCCGTCTGATCACCCTTCTGATCGCCCGTAGAGCCCGGCGATCTCGTCGAGCAGCCGGTCACGTGCCACCTGCGCGGTGACGACGCCGGTCAGGACGTAGGCGGCCAGCCCCTCCGCCAGGGCCACCAGGGTCAGGGCCGTGCCGTCCGGCCGCACGCCGCCGCGGATGCGTCCGGCCTCCTGGTCCTTGCCGATGAGCTGCGCCATCTCGCGGTGGAACTCTGCGTACAGGGCGCGCAGCCGGGCCGCGATGCTCTCCTCGGCGAAGCCGAGGGCGTGAAAGGACTGGCGCACGCGCATGTGGGCTTCGGTGGCGGCGTCGTACGGGATGAGCTCGGTGAGCACGGTGGTGAGCACCAGGCGGGGATCGGCGGCGCCGAGGTCGGAGCCGGTCTTCTGCCGGATGCGTACGCTGGACAGCTCGTTGCCGCGCTCGAAGGCGGCCTCGATGAGCTGGTGCTTGGCGGGGAAGTAGTGCTGCACGCGGCCCGGTGAGATGCCGGCCCGGCCGGCGACGGTGGTCAGCGACACGGCGGCCAGGCCGCGCTCCGCGACGATGGCGAGCACGGCGTCGGCGATCTCGTTGCGGCGCTGCTCGTGGTGCACGCCCGGCCCGCGCGTACGTCTGCCTGTCACGTGGCCGCCTTCTCGATGTGCTCGCACTGGATTGGTTCGTCCAGTCTAGCGGGGGGCGCACGGGGAGGGGCTGACCATGGGGCCTGAAGTGCCCGGGTCTGTTCTTTCCCAGGGGCTGGCGTGTCCTCGTCCTGACAGAGGCCGGTCGCGGCGATCATGCTGCTGTGTTGAGCAGGAGATCATTCCTGGCGGCGGGGCTCTCCTCGGGCCTGCCGTCCCTGGTGCCGTCGGCGCCCTTCGGCGAGCCGTTCACCCTGGGCGTCGCCAGCGGCGACCCGGACCCGGGCGGGTTCGTGCTGTGGACCCGCCTGGCCCCGGTGCCGCTGGCGGAGGACGGGCTCGGCGGCATGCCGGAGGCGCCCGTGCCGGTGCACTGGCAGGTGTCCACCGACGCCGCGGGCAAGAACGTCGTCCGCCGCGGCACCCAGGAGGCGGTCAGGGAGTGGGCGCACACCGTCCACGTCGAGGTCGCGGGGCTGCGGCCGGGCAGGCCGTACTGGTACCGCTTCAAGGCGGGCGCGCACGTGTCGCCGACCGGGCGGGCGCTGACCACGCCCGCTCCGGGCACGATGGGGCGCCCGTTGCGCCTGGCCGTCTGCTCCTGCGCCAACTACCAGCACGGCTACTTCACGGCCTACGCCGCGATCGCGTCCGAGCGGCCCGATCTCGTACTCAACCTGGGTGACTACATCTACGAGCAGGGCAGCGACCAGGAGCTCACGCCGGCCGGCAACGTCCGCGACCACCAGGGCGCGGAGGCCGTGACCCTGGCGGACTACCGGCGCAGGCACGCCCTGTACAAGACCGACCCCGACCTGCGCGCCGCCCACGCCGCCGCGCCGTGGGTGGCGGTCCTGGACGACCACGAGGTGGTCAACAACTGGACCAGCCTCATCCCCGCCGAGCGCCGCCGCGTCGCCTTCCGCGCCTACTACGAGCACATGCCGCTACGGTCGCCGGCCCGCCCCGGCGGCACGGCCGTCCAGCTCTACCGGCGCCTGCGCTGGGGCGGCCTCGCCGCCCTGCACGTGCTCGACACCCGGCAGTACCGCGACCCGCACCTGTGCGGCGCCGGCTACCGCAGCTGCTCGCTCCCGGCGGGGCCGAGCCGCACGATGCTCGGCCTGGACCAGGAACAGTGGCTCCTGGACGGCCTGCGCAGGTCCGGGTCGCGCTGGGACCTCATCGGCCAGCAGGTCTTCTTCGGCCAGCGCGACCGGGACCCGGGCCTCGACCGGCTGGTCCGGCAGGACGCCTGGGACGGCTACACCGCCGCCCGCCTGCGCGTCACCGAGGGCTGGGTCCAGGCCAAGGCCCGCAACGTCGCCGTGCTCACCGGCGACGTGCACGCCCACTGGGCGGGGAACCTCGTCCTCGACTACGACGATCCGGCCTCCCGCCCTGTCGGCGCCGAATTCGCCGTCACCTCCATCACCAGCGGCGGCGACGGCCAGGACCTCGACCCGGCCGCGGACCCGCTGCTCGCGGCCAACCCGCACCTGAAGCTGCACCTCCGCCATCGCGGCTACCTCATGCTCCGGGTCACCCCGGCCGACCTGACCGCCGACTTCAAGATCCTCCGTTACGTCAGCAGGCCCGGCGCGCCGGCGGAGAAGGCGGCCACGCTCACGCTGCACGACCGGAGCAAGGGCCTGACCGGCGCCACCTGACAGGCCGCACGTGGCCGTCGCATCACAGGTTTGTTGCAGTGTGCAAGGTTTTCTTGGCACGCCCGATCCGGCTGGATGAAATGGACGCCTGCCGCACCACCGGCCCCGCATGACGTGACGGGGGCGGGTGGGCCGCGGGACGATCGGGGGCGTGGCACATGGGACTTTCGCGGGAGGAGCGCCGGGCGCTGAGGGAGCTGGAACGCCGCCTCGTCCGGGAGGAGCCCGAGCTCGACGCCATGCTCTCCGGCGCGCTGGACTCCGAGACGGAGCCGCTGCCGACCCTGACGGGGAACCGCTCGCTGCTGCAGGTCTGGTGCATGCTCGTGATGCTGACCTGCGCGGTGCTCATGATCGGCATCGTGCTGCTGATCTCGGGCGAGCGGAGCTGCACGGGCTTGCAGTCCAGCTCGTGCCAGCGGCCCGCGAGCACGCAGGAAGGGTAGCCGCGCCTCCGGACTGGCCTCACCGCCATACCTTGCTTACCCGGGCGCCCCTCAGGAAGAACGATGCCGGGCACGGGTAGCGCGGGGATGTTGTCGGATATCGCCGCCCGGGCCGGCGGGTGCGGGCGGGGCGGCGCGAGCGTGGGGACGGCCGGCGCCATGACGGACCTCTTCATCGACGTCCAGCACGTGCAGGGCTGTCACGTGGTGCGGCTGGACGGAGAGGTCGACCGTACGACGCAGCAGCCGCTGGCCGAGACCTTCACCGGGTTGCTCCAGGCGGGCACGCCGAAGATCGTGGTGGACGTGGCGGGGCTGACGTTCTGCGATTCCGGCGGGTTGTGGACGCTCATCAGCAGCCAGCGCCAGGCCGAGGAGCGTGGCGGGGGACTGCGGCTGATCGGTGTGCGGGGCACCCTGGCGCGGCTGCTGACCATCACCCAGCTCGTCCACCTGTTCCCGCCGTACCGCAGCCTGGCCGAGGCCACGACCTGGGCAGGCTCGGGTGGTGGTCCCAGGTGAACGCGGGTCAGCGCGGTGGGGCCGGTGCCGGATCGGGTCCCTGCGGATCGGCCGCGCCCCCTTCCGGGCGCAGCCGCCGCTCCGGGTCGAGCTGCCAGCTGAGCAGGGTCAGCAGCTCCAGAACGGTGGCCGGCGCGTTCATGAGGACCAGCGCGCGCGGCGGCGGCAGACCGGCGGCCGTCCGGACGACGAGCTGCAGGCCGGCGGCATCGATGAAGGTAAGCTCGGACAGATCAAGGTGGATGTCGGCCTTGCTCATGCGCACCGCCCAGGCCAGCGCGCGGGCCAGCAGAGGCCGGCTGGCACGGTCGATGTCGCCGCGCACGCGCAGGCCGAAGGGGTGCACCATGGGCAGCACGTCAGCAGCGCCGCCGGTTCTGTCGCTCATCGCACTCCACGCCACGAGGGGCTCTCTCAGGGCAGAGCCGAGCCATGCCCCATGTCCGGGCATGGCAGGACATGGGCGCACACAACGTACGAGGGCACCGCGAGAAGATCGCCGGAAGCTTGAGCGCCCGGCACGCCGCGCGAGCGCTCAGCGGCGGCACATCGGGCAAGGAGGAGAGCAGATGTCGGGCGATCGGCCTTTCTCGCCAGGCACCGGCCGGCACGCCGCGTCCGTCGCGGCCGAGCCGCCGGTGGGCACCATGGGTGTGCCCGGCTCTGTTCGCTTACTCGGTCGTCTCACCCTCTGCCCGCACTCGTACGCTTTACGCCACCCCCCTTCCGCCCCAGGGGTGAGGTAGCCATGCAAGCACCCTTCCGCCTGCACTGCCCCATCACCTACGACCTGGCGCTCATCCGGGACCTCATCAGGGTCTACGCCCGCCACACGAAACTGCCCGGCACCCGGGTGGACCATCTGGTGCTCGCGGTCAACGAGGCCGTCACCAACGTCCTCGACCACGGCGCGGGCGGCGGCACCGTGACCGCCTACACCAGCCCCACCAGCATCGTCGTGGAGATCTGCGACAGCGCGGGCCGGTTGCGCCCCGAACACCTCGCCACCGTCGAGCGCCTGCCCTCGCCCCCCGCCGACGCCGGGCAGCTGAGCCTGTGGCTGATCCACCGCCTGTGCGACGAGGTCAGCCTCGACCATCCTGACGGCCACAGCCGGCTCCGGCTGCGGCTGGACCTGCCCCTCAGCACGTACCTGCGGCCGTGGCGGGGCGACGGCTCCTCCGCGGCGGCGAGCTGATCCGCGCCTCTCTCCGACCGGCCAGGCCGGCTGCTCTGGCCGTCGTGCCCGCGTGACTCCTACACTTGCCTTGCTCTGTAGTAGCACAGATGGGGCCAGAACTGGTGAGAAGCAGGCTCTTGGTCGTTTGCGCGTGGGTCGTGACGGTGTTACTGGCCGGGTGCGGGAGCACCCCCTCGACCGGCGGGCCCGAGGCGAGCCCGCCGGCGGACAGGTCACTGATCCTCGCCACCACGACCAGCACCCAGGACAGCGGGCTGCTCGACGAGCTGCTCCCGGCCTTCACCCGCGACAGCGGCTGGCAGGTCAAGACCCTGGCGGTCGGCAGCGGGCAGGCCATCGAGCTGGGCCGGCGCGGGGAGGCCGACGTACTGCTGGTGCATTCCCCCGCGGCGGAGGAGAAGTTCGTGGCCGAGGGCAGCGCCGGACAGCGGCGGCTGGTGATGCACAACGACTTCGTGCTGCTCGGCCCGCCGGCCGATCCGGCCCGGATCAGGGGCGCGAAGAGCGCGGAGGCGATGAAGAGGATCGAGGCGGCGCGGGCGACGTTCGTCTCCCGGGGGGACGAGTCGGGAACCCACGCCAGGGAGCAGGACCTGTGGTCCGGCGCCGCGGTGGAACCGGGCGGAACGTGGTACCAGTCCACCGGGCAGGGCATGGGCGAGACGCTGCGGGTCGCCAGCGAGAAGGCCGCGTACACGTTGTCGGACCGGGCCACGTTCCTCACCCAGCGCGGCAGCCTGGAGCTGGAGGTGCTCGGCGAGGGCGACCCGGGGCTGCTGAACGTCTACCACGTCATCGAGCTGACCACGAAGGCAGGCGAGCGGGTGCGGGCCGACGGGGCGAGGGCGTTCGCCGACTGGATCGTCGCCCCGGCCGCGCAGCGGCTCATCGGCGAGTTCGGGCGGGCGAAGTACGGGCGGCCGCTGTTCACCCCGGACGCGGGCGCCGACGAGGCGGCACTGGGCCAGTGAGCCGGCCAGGGAGTGACGAGATGCCAGTGAGCCCGCCCGGGGAGTGACGAGATGGACGTGCTGTTCGACGGGCTGGCGGACGCGATCGGCCTGCTGGTCTCCGGCGACCAGGACAGCTGGTCGATCATGATGCTGACCTTGCGCGTGTCGCTGACCGCGACCGCGATCGCGCTGCTTGTGGGGCTGCCGCTGGGCGCGGCCCTGGCGCTGGCGCGCTTCCCCGGCCGGCGGGTCGTCCTGGCGGCGGCCAACACCGGGATGGGCATGCCGCCGGTCGTGGTCGGGCTGTTCGTCACCGTGCTGTTGTGGCGCAGCGGGCCGCTGGGCGGGCTCGGGCTGCTCTACACGCCGGCCGCCATGGTCGTCGCCCAGGCCGCGATCGCCACCCCGATCGTGGTCGCGCTGGTCACGGCCGCGCTGCAGCAGGTCGATCCCGACTTCCGGGTGCAGATGCAGGGTCTGGGAGCGACGGCGACCCGGGCGTTCGCGGCGCTGCTGAACGAGGCCAGGCTGCCGTTGCTGGCTGCGGCGATGGCGGCGTTCGGGGCGGTGGTGAGCGAGGTGGGGGCCGCGCAGATGGTGGGCGGCAACCTGGCCGGGCAGACCCGGGTGCTCACCACCGCGGCGGTTCTGGCTACCAGCCGGGGGCAGTTCTCGCTCGCCATCGCGTTCGGGCTGATCCTGCTGATGATCGCGTTCGGCGTGAACCTGGCGCTGACACTGCTGCAACAGCGACGGACCGTGCCACGGTGACCGGCCCGAACGCTGGGGCCGGGACGGATCGCGCGGCGGTCGGCCCGAGCGCAGGGACTGGGGCGCGGTGCGCCGGGATGGGCGGGATCGGTTGCCGGGACCTGCGCGTGCGGGCCGGTGGACGGGAGCTGCTCAGCGTGCCGGAGCTGCACGTCGCCTCGGGACGTACGCTGGCCGTGCTCGGTCCCAACGGCGCGGGCAAGTCCACCCTGCTGCGTGCGCTGGGCCTGCTCAGCAGCCACCGGGTCAGCGGGCAGATCCTGCTCGACGGCTGCCCCGCGACGCCGCCGCAGCTGCGCGAGGCGATCGCCGCCGTGCTGCAACGGCCGATCCTGCGCCGCGGCACGGTGGCCGACAACGTGATCAGCGGGCTGCGTTTCCGTGGCGTCGGCCGCCGCGAGGCCCGGGCCCGGGCGTGGCCGTGGATCGAGGCGCTCGGCCTGGCGGCCCTCGCCGATCGGGACGCCCGCAGCCTGTCCATCGGCGAGGCCCAGCGGGTCAGCATCACCCGCGCGCTCGCCGTCGGGCCCCGGGTGCTGCTGCTCGACGAGCCGTTCAGCGGGCTGGACGCCACGACCCGCGCCGACCTGCTCGCCGACCTGCGCGCCGCGCTGAGCGGGCAGCCCACCGCGACGCTCCTGGTCACCCACGACCGGCAGGAGGCCCTGGCCCTGGCCGAGGACACGGCGCTGCTGATCGGCGGCCGGATCCGCCGGCACGGCCCGACCGCCGAGGTGCTGGATCACCCGAGTGACGCCGGCACGGCCCGGCTGCTCGGCTACACCAACCTCCTGCCGCCGGCCCTCACCGGACGGCCCCACACCCTCGCCGCCCGCCCCGAGCACACCCAGCTCCTCCTCGCCCCGCCCGACCTCCCCGACGCCCGCGACATTGCGGGCGGTCCCGACCGCCGGGCCGGAGAGGTACCGGTGGTGACCGGGACCCTGCGCCGGGTCGTCGCGCTCGGCATCGCCACCCGTGCCGACGTCGACACCTCCGCCGGGCGGCTGACCTGCCTGCACCCCGGCGACGTGCTCGCCGGCGAGCTTCCCCCGCTCGGCAGCCACGTTCGCGTCAGGGTCCGGCACGCACGACCGTTGACCGCCGAGGACTGAACCACCGAGCGCACGCCCTGCGCGGCGCCGGCACCGGCGATCGTGAGCACGCACGCGGCACGCCCACCATCCGCACCAGCCGGGGGGCCACTCCCCGCAGGGAGCCGCGCGGCGGCCCGGACGAGCCGCCCGCCCTGCGCGGGGGCGGCCGCGTTCCGGGCGGGAGCCGCGTGGCGGCCCGCGCCGGGGTGGGTGGTTTCCCTCGCGGCGCGAGGCCCGGCGTTTCGGTGACGGTCGTCGCTGTGGTGAAGTGGTGAGGTGACCGGTTCAGACCACGGCCCGGCCGGTCCCCTCCCGGATCGGGGTGTCCAGGGCGGTGCGGGTGGGGGCGGCTTCGCCGTGTCCTTCCCGGTGGTGGCGCTGATCGCCTCGGCCGGCGGGGTGCACGCCCTGTCCCGGGTACTGGCGCGGCTGCCCGCCACCTTGCCCGCGGCCGTGCTGGTCGCCCTGCATCAGGACCCGGCGAACCCCCGCGGGCGGCTGCTGGCCATCCTGGCACGGCACGCCGAGCTGCCCGTGCGGCACGCCGCCGACCAAGAGGCACTGCGGCCCGGCCAGGCCCTGGTCATCCCGCCGGGATGGCACCTGCTGGTCACCTCCGAGGCCCGGATCGGGCTGATCGAGGTGGGCCCGCTCCCGCCCTCCCGTCCGTCGGCCGATCTGCTGCTGGCCACCCTGGCGGTCACCTGCGGCCCGCGCGCGCTGGCCGTCATCCTGACCGGGATGGGCCATGACGGCCAGGCCGGAGTACGCGCCGTCGGCCACTGCGGCGGCACCGTGCTCGCCCAGGACCAGGCCACCTCCAAGTTCTTCTCGATGCCCTCGGCCGCCATCGACACCCACCAGGTCAGCCAGGTCCTGGCCCTGGACGAGATCGCCGCCGCCATCGTCGCCCACGCCACGGCGGCGAACTGATCGTGCCGTTCGCGGAGCAACCTCAAGGCGGGCCGGCCGCCCACGTCGAGGCCGGGGTCCCGTACGGACTATGGAGCCGGCGGCGCGGCGGTGGAGGCGCGGACGATGAGGGTGGGGGTGACGGTGAAGCGCACGGGGGTCCGGCGGCCCTCGATCCGTTCGAGCAGGAGCTTGCCGGCGGCGCGGCCCATTTCGTGGCCGTCCTGGTCGATGCTGGTCAGGGCGATGTTGGGGAGGGCGGCCAGGTGGGTGTTGTCGTAGCCGGCGACGGAGAGGCCGCCGGGGACGGTCAGGCCGGCGTCGTGGGCGGCGGCCAGGGCACCGAGGGCGGCCTGGTCGGCGCCGGCGAAGATGGCGGTGGGGCGAGGGGTGCGGGCGAGGAGCTCGCGGGCGCCGTCGTAGCCGCCTTGTTCGTTGTAGTAGCTGGTGGCGATGGCGATGTGGCCGGCGAGGCCGTGTTCGCGCATGAGGCGCTGGTAGGTGGCGGCGCGGATGGTGTGCAGCAGGTCGGCGGGGCGGGCGAGGCTGTCGTCCTGGTGGGTGATGTGCGCGATGCGGCGGTGGCCGAGCTGGAGGAGGTGGGCGACGGCGAGTTCGGCGCCCGCCTCGTCGTCGGCGAGAACGGAGTCGTAGTGGGGGGAGCGTTCGTGCCGGGCGAGGACCACGAGCGGCTTGTCCTGGGCGATGTGTTCCAGGCGGTTCTTGGACGCGAGGGGCGCGACCATGATGAGGCCGTCGACCTGGCGGGAGAGCAGGGCGTCGACCGCCCGGTGTTCGACGGGGCGGGTGGCGCCGCCTTGGATCATGAAGGCCTGGTAGTCGGTGGTGTCCAGGTGGGTGGTCAGGCCGTCCAGGATGTCGGCGAAGAACGGGTTCCTGATGTGCGGGAGGACCAGGCCGATGGTGAAGGTGCGGCCGCGCATGCCCCGGGCCACCGCCTGGGGGCGGTAGCCGAGTTCGTCGATGGCCGTTCTGACCTTGTTCCTCATGGCCGGGCTGACGCCGTAGGCGTTGTTGATCACCTTGGACACCGCCGTGACGGAGACCTGCGCGTGGCTTGCCACGTCGGCGATCGTCACGCGTCGTCGGCCGGACGTGCCCATGCGACTCCGTTTCCCGAGGCGTGATCCGATTCTACGAAGCCCGGGCCCATCCCGCCTGGCTCAGGTGTAGCCCCAGGCGGTGGCGTACTTGGCGAGCCCGGGCGGCAGGCCGGCGGTGCCGTCGAAGGTGCGGGCGGCCTGGACCTGGCCGGACTTGATGTTGTCGCTGCGGTCACCCAGGTTCGGGACGAACTGGCCCTGGTAGTGCCTGCCGTAGTCGAGCATCCCCGGCTCCCACTCCACGCCCAGGAACGCGCAGACTTCGTGGGTGGCCCGCTCCGGGTCGGCGGTCAGGTCCTCGTACCGGAGGGTCAGGCCGTTCAGGGTGCGGCGGGCCTCCTCCAGGGGCTTGAAGTACTTCAGCGCGGTCGCCTCCAGGGCGTCCCGGGTGGTGGTGTTGTCCTTGCGGTTCTGCAGCGAGGAGATCACCCCCTCGGGGTGGCGCAGCAGGAAGACGAACTTGGCCTCCGGCCAGACGTAGTGCAGCCGCTTCCAGATGAAGACGTTGCCGGGCGTCTTGTCGGCGATGACGTCCTTGCCGCTGCGCAGCAGTTCCAGGTGCAGGATGCGGTCCCACACGACGTGCTCCAGCTCCACCCGGTCCAGCCCGAGCTCCTCCATGGACGTCTCGGAGTAGCCGGGGCTGAGCTCCACCCCGATGGTGCGCAGGTGCAGCTCGTGCGGTGCGCGGATCCGGGAATGGCTGTTGAGCAGCATGCGCAGCAGCGTCGAGCCGGAGCGTACGGAGGCGATCACGAAGACGGGCGAACGCACCAGGCGCGGCACGGTGGGGAAGGCGTAGTCGACGATCTGCGTGCGCTTCGGAGGGCGCCGGGCCTTGAGCCCGTCGGCGATCCCGCCGCCGGCCGTCTGCGAGGTGATGAGTTGCCGCGGTGGGCGAAGTGCCTCGCGCAGGAGTCGGGCCCTTCGCTTGAAACCAATTTGTACGACTCCCATGCGCGAATTTCTTGCCCTTTCACCCCCGTGCTTCCTTTTCCATAAATGCAGGTGGCAGGAACCACTGCGACATAATTGCACATCAGGGGATCGGCAGCGTATAAGAGTTAACTGGGAGTTTCCTGGGAGGATGGGATGCAGGTAGACGGCTTACCGATTCATGCCCGGGCGTCAGATGAATCCCAGGCCGTTCGCGCGGCGGCGCGGCTGCCCCGGGAGCCCGGCGTCTACCGGTTCCGCGACCGGCGCGGACACGTCCTCTACGTCGGGCGCGCCACCGACCTCCGGAGCCGCGTGCGGTCCTACTGGGGGGACCTGGGCGACCGCCCGCACCTGCGCGGCATGGTACGCAGGATCGCCCGCGTCGAGGCCGTGGCGTGCGGCTCGGTGCACGAGGCCGCCTGGCTGGAGCGGAACCTGCTGGAAGCCGCCATGCCCAGGTGGAACCGTACGCCGGGCGGCACGGAGTCGCCGATGTACATCGTGGTCGACCCGCGCCCGCGCACCGCCGGGCTGCGGACGAGCCACGCCGCCCGGTTCGACGGGCTCGTGGGCTTCGGGCCCTACCTCGGCTGGGCGCGGACCCGGCAGGCGGTCTCGGGGCTGCACCGGGCGTTCCCGCTGGCGTACACGCGTGAACGGCTCACCGGGAGCGAACGCGACCTGGCGGCCCGCCGCGGCGTCGGCCCGTCCTCCAGGGAACGGCTGGCCGCGGCCGTCATCGCCACCCTCGACGGGACGAACGCCGGAGCGGCACGCGAGGCACTGACCGTGGCGCGCGACCAGGCGGCGACGGCGCTCAACTTCGAGCTGGCCGGCCGGATCCAGGAGGAGCTGGCCGCGCTGGACTGGGTGACGAGCGTGCAGCGGGTCACCGTGGAGGGTGGCGGCGATCACGAGGTGTGCGGGTGGGCGGACGGGTTCGCGGTCACGTTCACCATCCGCGGCGGGCACCTGAACGGGTGGCGGCAGCGCGAGTGCGACCGACCGGCAGCCTGCGCATGCGATCGGTCGGCGGCCTGCGCGTGCGGCCGGTCGGCGGCCTGCGTGTGCGATCGGTCGGCGGCCTGCGTGTGCGGCCGGTCGGCGGCCGTTGCCGCGGGCGTGGTCACGCCGCCCGGATGGGCGGAGTTCGCCCGGCGCAACGCCGAGCTGGCGGCAGCGCTCGCCCGGGCCTGACCTGGGGGCTTTGCCTCACCGCCGGAGGTGCGTTCGCCTGATCATTTGTGCCCCTTGCCGCCGCCCTTGCCGGGTGAACGGAGCCTGTGGCCGTGTTCTGCGTTGCCGTTCTTTCCGGTGATCTTCTTCGCCTGGCCGGGTGGCAGGGAGTCCGGTGCGGCGGTGGGGGTGGGCCGATCGGCGCGGTGCCGGGTGGGCGGGGCGCCGCGCTTGATGGCCACGGGTTGCGCCTCCAGGATCGCGGTGCGCGTCGCGGGGGCGAATGTGGCTGATACGGCGGGTTTGTCGGCGGGAGGCGGTTCGGTGGCGCGCCCACCCGGCCAGGACGTGGCCGTCAGCACACTGGCGATCAGAACGCTCACCGCCGCGGCCGGCCGCGCGTACCCGCCCCAGCCCCGGCCGCGGCGGCCTTCCGGGAGAGAAGGGCCGGAGGGCGGGGACAGCGGTGGTGCCAGGGGCGTCGCGGGCGGGGGCGTCGAGGGCGGGGCCGTCGCGGTCGTCGGGGCATGCAGGGCGGGGCAGGCGGGCGGGGTGGTGATGCGGTGCAGGTGCCGGCGGGCGTCGTCGATACCGACGCGATCGGCAGGATCCTTGGCCAGCAGCCCGGTGAGGAGGGGCGCCAGCGGGCCGGCGTGCTCGAAGGGGGCGGGATCGGCGGTGAGGACGGCGCTGATCGTGCCCAGGGCGCTGCGCTGTTCGAACGGGCAGCGGCCCTCGACCGCCGTGTACAGCGTGACGCCCAGCGACCACAGATCGCTCTCCGGCCCGGCCGTCGCGCCGCGAGCACGTTCGGGAGCGATGTAGGCGGGCGTGCCGACCACGATGCCCGTCTGGGTGAGCCCCACGGCGACCGGCCGCTCCAGGTCGGTGGCCAGCCCGAAGTCGGTCAGGACGGCGTGCCGCCCGCCGGAGTCCAGGAGGATGTTGGCGGGCTTGACGTCCCGGTGCACGATTCCGGCGGAGTGCGCGGCCCGCAGCGCGTCCAGTACCTGGAGGCCGATCCCGGCCACGTCCGCGGGTGGCAGGGGCCCGCCTGCGGCCAGTACGTCGGCCAGCGTCGGGGCGCGTACCAGCTGCAGCACGATCCAGGGCCGTCCGTCGGCCACCACCACGTCGTAGACGGTGGCGATGTGCGGATGGGACAGCCGGGCGGCCAGGCGGGCCTCGCTCATCGTGCGGCCCAGCAGGCTCTCACGCTCGGGCTTCGGCCGCTCGTCCAGGGTGACCTCCTTGACGGCGACCGGACGATCGAGCAGCTCGTCGTGGCCGCGCCAGACCCTCCCCATGCCGCCCCGGCCGAGCTCGTTCTGCAGCCGGTAGCGGCCCGCCAGCACCCAGCCCGGACATCCCTCCGAAACGGACATGCGCGCGGGCTACCCGATCGTCGCCTTTCCATGCGCACCCCGTCCTGGAGCGCGTCCGTGAGCGCCGGGAACGGCAGCTCCCGGCGGGGCCGGCCGCGCGCGAGGGGACGAGCCTCATCCTGCAAGAGCGGCGGCCCCTGCAACGGCTCCTCACCTCGTGACGCCACCGGCCCATGGCCGGCCGGGCAAGAGTGTGGCTCGTCACCATGTCCCGAGCCCCTCCCGGCATCTAGCGTGCGCTGCAACACCCCCCGCGGAGTCGTGCCAGAAGCAAGGAGTCCGCCATGGCCACCACTCTCCTCAGCCGCACCCTCGCCCTCCTGCTGCTCGCCCTCCTGCCGTGGACGCCGGCGCGGGCGGCCTCGCTGTCCCAGGTCGCCTCGTTCGGGACGAACCCCGGCAACCTCACCATGTACGCCTACCGCCCCGACGGGCTGGCGAGCGGCCGGCCGCTGGTCGTCCTGCTGCACGGCTGCACCCAGAACGCCGCCGGCTACTTCGCCTCCTCCGGCTGGCGCAAGTACGCCGACCAGTGGGGCTTCGCCCTGGTGCTGGCGCAGACCGGCAGCGCGAACAACTCCGCCAGCTGCTTCAACTGGTTCCAGACCGGCGACACCACGCGGGGCCAGGGCGAGGCGGCCTCGATCCGCAACATGGTCGCCCACGCCGTGGCCGCCTTCGGCTCCGACCCCGCGCGCGTCCACGTCAGCGGGCTCTCGGCGGGCGGGGCCATGGCGGCGGTCATGCTGGCCACGTATCCGGACGTGTTCGCGGCCGGGTCGATCGGCGCGGGCCTGGCCTACCGGTGCGCCACCAGCCTGACCCAGGCGTCGAGCTGCCAGTACGGCCCCACCAGCCGGACCCCGCGGCAGTGGGGCGACCTGGTACGCGGCGCCCACCCCGGCCACGCGGGCCCGTACCCGCGGGTGGCGATCTGGCAGGGCCAGTCCGACTACACCGTCGTTCCCGCGAACGGCGACCAGCTGCGCGACCAGTGGACCGACGTGCGCGGCGTGTCCCAGACCCCGACGGCCACCCGCTCCCTCACCGGCGGCACCACCCTGACGGTGTACGGCGACGACGACGTGCGGCTGTACGAGATCGCCGGCATGGGCCACGGCCTGCCGGTGGACCCGGGCAGCGCGGCCGACCAGTGCGGCGCCACGGCCGCCTACTTCCTAGACACGATCTGCTCGGCCTACCACGACGCCCGCTTCTTCGGCCTGGACGGCGGCGCCCCGCCCACCCCCACGCCAACCCCGACCCCCACGGTGACTCCCACCGTGCCGGGCACCTGCGTGCGCGCCAGCAACTACGCCCACACCACCGCCGGACGTGCCCACCAGTCCAACGGCTACACCTACGCCAACGGCTCGAACGACCCGATGGGGCTGTGGAACACGTTCATCACCCACGGCCTGCGGCAGACCGGCCCGGACCACTGGGTGCTCGCCGACGGCGAGTGCTGAGACCTGGCACGCCGCCCGCACCCTCTAGTATTCCGCCTTATGATCATCCGTTTATCGGCCGGGGCGGCCCTGGGCCTGGCCCTGCTGTCCGCCCCCGCGCTCGCCGAGCCGGTCAAGGGCGCTCCCGAGCTGACCCACAACGCCCTCTACAAGGCGGCCAAGCTGCCCAAGGTCGCCTGCAAGCTGAACAAGGGCACGACCAGCGCCTCCACCAAGAAGTACATCACCACGCTCGTCGGCTGCCTGAACAAGGCATGGAAGCCGGCCATCAAGGGCTTCGTCCCGGTGAAGGTGGTGTTCAAGGACGCCGACGACCGGGAGTCGTGCTCCACCGGCATGGAGGTCGGCGGCTCCTTCTCCGAGATCTGCGCCACGCAGCTGCGCGTCCGCGTGGCCGGCGACTGGATCAAGGCCAAGAACGACGTCGCCGTGTTCACGTCCATCACCAGGACGTGGGGCGGCGTGGTGACCGGGCAGACCGGGATCGGCGAGGCGTGGTGGGCGCTGGAGAACGGCGCTTCCGAGCCGGTCATGAACGAGCAGAACCGCCGCTACTACCTGCAGATCGACTGCTTCGTGGGCGTGTCCGCCAAGAGCGTGGGACGTCAGGTCAAGGACTGGAAGCCCGTCGTCAAGGTGCCCGAGTTCTGGAAGAACAGGTTCCAGGGCAAGACCGCGAACCGGCTCTACTGGCTGGCACAGGGGTACAAGTCGGGCAAGCCGGGCGCCTGCAACACCTGGACCGCGAGCTCGTCCAAGGTCGCCTGAGCACGCCCGGTGCGGCACGAGGCGCCGTCATGGCGGGCCCAGATCGAGGCCCGCCAGCTCGGCCCGTGAGGAGATGCCCAGCTTGGGATAGGCCTTGTACAGGTGGAAACCCACGGTCCTCGGGCTGAGGAAGAGCTGGGCGCCGATCTGCCGGTTCGTGGCGCCCGTGGCGGCCAGCCGGACCACCTGGAGCTCCTGGGAGGTCAGCGTGCTGAGCGCCGCGCTCGCGGCGGGCGGGCCCGGCTCGGCCGCGTGGACACCGGTCGCGGCCAGTTCGGTACGGGCCCGCTCCGCCCAGGGCTCGGCGCCCAGCTCGGTGAAGGCGTGCAACGCGGCGCGCAGCTGCGTCCCCGCGTCGGCGCGGCGGCGGGCGCGCCGCAGCCATTCGCCGTAGAGGAGGCGGGTGCGCGCCTGCTCGAAGGGGCGCCCGGCCAGGGGAGCCGGCGCGAGGGCGGCCTCGAAGTGCGCCTCGGCCCGCTGGCGCGGCGCGAGCAGCGCGCGGCAGCGGTGGGCGACCGCCGCCGCCCAGGGCCGGCCGCTGGCCTCGGCCCACGCGTCGAACCTGGCGAACGCGGCGGTGGCCCGGTCAGGCTCGTCGAGGCGGGCACAGGCCTCGACGTAGTCGGCGATGGCGAAGGTGACGATCACCGTGTGGCCGAGGGGGCCGTCGAGGATGCCCGCCATGCGTTCGGCCGCGGTGTCGTAACGGGCTCGTACCAGGTCGAGGAGGGTCAGCGCGCATCCGCCCCAGCCGGATCCGTTGCGCTCGCGGGCGGAGCCCTCGGCCTGGTGGGCCAGGCGACGGCACTCGTCGTCCTCGCCGCGGATGGCGGCCAGGCGGGCGAGGATGCCGTGCAGGTGGCGCAGCCGTCCCTCCTGGCCGGTGTCGCGGGCGATCTGCCAGGCCTCCGCGCCCGACGCGGCCGCCTCCGTGTGCCGGCCGCTCAGGATCTGTGCCTGGGTGAGCAACTGCAGGGCGTGCGGCAACGCGCCGACGAGACCGCGGCTGCGGCACGCGGCCACCCGGGCGGCGGCCAGCTCGCAGGCGGCGTCGTCGTCGCCGGTCATGAGCGCGCCGAACACCGCAAAGGTCCCCGCGACCCGCTCGCTCCCACCCCCGCTCACCACCGGCCGCACACCCCCCACCACCGGAACCTCCCGACCTTCCACCGCCGCGAGCACGCCACTCGCGGACAGGCCCGCGCCCGTTGCTGGGCCGTCGGCTTCGCCGGCGGCCGAGCCCACGTCCGCCGCCGCGATGGCGGCCTCGCGGACGGGCAGGCCCGCGTCGGTGATGCCGACGGCGGCCTCGCCGGTGGGCAGGTGCACGTCTGTCGCGGTGGCGGCGGTCTCGCGGGTGGACGGGTCTTGGGGGAGGGCGCGCAGGAGAGGCAGGTCGGCGGCTGGGCGGCCCGCGTCTGTGACGGCGATGGCGGCCGGGTGGCGCGCGTCTGTGACGGCGACGGAGGCTTCGCCGGCGTGCAGGTCCAGGGGGAGGGCGGTGCGGAGGAGGGGGAGGCCGGTGGCGGGGTCGCCGGCGGCGACGCGTTCCATGCCGCGGACGGCCGCGACCACCCCCGCCAGCCGCACCCCCACGTCGGCGGCGAGCGACTCCAGGAGGCCGGCGGCCCGCCGGAGCGCGCCGCGGTCGCCCGCGAACCAGGCCTCGCCCGCCGCCGTGGCGAGCAGCGACGCGGCCTCGGCGGGCGCGACCCGTACGATGCCCTCGGCGGCGGCGATGAGCAGGTGCGCGGCCGGAGCCGGATCCCCCTGCTCGGCCTCGACCGCGGCCCGCACGCTGGCCAGCCGCGCCAGCAGCAGCGGATCGGCGGCCAGGCGGCGCCCCCGGTCGGCGGCGGCCGCGGCGCGGGGGAGCTGCCCGGCGCCCAGCGCCGACTCCGCGGCGGCGGCCAGCCATCGGGCGCGCCGTTCCCGGTCCACGGTGAGCTGCGCCGCCCGCTCGTACGCGGTGGCGGCCGAGGCGTTGCTGCCGCGCCCCGCCGCCCGGTCGCCGGCCGAGGCGAGGATGGCGGAGGTCTGCTCGTCGGGTTCGAGGGTGGCCGCCGACAGGTGCCAGGCCCGCCGGTCGGCGTGCTCCTCGCCGTCGAGGACGCCGGCCAGCGCCCGGTGGGCGGCCGTACGCCGGGCGAGCGGCGCCTCGTGGTAGGCGGCGGCCTTGACGAGCGGGTGCCGGAAGCGCAGCCGGTCGCCGGAGACGTCGATGAGCGCGGCGTGCTCGGCCGGCTCCAGGTCCTCGGGCCCCGCGCCGAACGCCTGCGCGGCCCCCAGCACGAGCCGCAGGCTGCCGGACCCGTCGGCGGCGGCGACCAGGAGCAGCAGCCGGGCGCGCTCGGGCAGCCGCCGGACGGTGGCGCGCAGCGACTGCTCCAGCCGCCCCGCCATGGACGGCTCCGGCGGTTGCAGGGGGAGCGGCGCCAGGTGCCCGGCCCGCTGCTCGGGCGTCAGGATCCCGGCGAAGTGCAGCAGCGCCAGCGGGTTGCCCTCGGCCTCCTCGATCACCCGGTCCCGGACCTCGGGGGTGAGCCCGGCGAGTAACTGTTCGCAGTCGCTCCTGGCCAGGCCGGAGATCCGCAGGTCCGGAATACCGTTGATCGCAGGCTCGGCCCCGTCACGACCGGCGAAGACCATGGTGATGCGTTCGGCCGCCAGGCGGCGGGCGGCGAACGTCAGCGCGTCCAGGGACGCCCGGTCCAGCCAGTGCACGTCGTCGATCAGGCACAGCAGCGGCCGCTCCTCGGCGAGGTCGGCGAGGAGGGTCAGCACGGCGAGCCCGACGAGGAACCGGTCGGGAACGCCTTCGTGCCCCTCGCCGAACGCGCCGCGCAGCGCCGCCCGCTGCCCGGCGGGCAGCCGGTCGATCAGGTGGCGGGCCGGGCGCAGCAGGAGATGCAGCGCGGCGTACGGCAGCTCGGACTCGGCCTCGACGCCGGTGGCGCGCAGGACGAGCGCGTGTTCCCCCGCCCGGCTCGCGGCCTCCTCCAGCAGCGCCGACTTGCCGATCCCCGCCACCCCGTACAGCGCGACGGCGTTGCCCTGGCCGCCCCGTGACTCGGCGATCATCCGGCTGAGCACGGCGATCTCCGCATTTCGCCCGATCATGATGGGCCGACCCTACCTAACCCGCCTGCCGGAGCCCCACGAGGTTCAGTCACCGTGACTGATTCACCCGGACCCGCCACGCCCTACTGTCGGGAACCGCAGGACAGGGACACACGGAAGGATCACCATGGAGCCGATCATCGTCGAGGCCGTGGGAACGGTCGTCGGCGGCCGGGCCGAGGCGTTCGACGACGACTGGAACACCGAGGAGGCGCTGATCCGCCTCGACGGCACCCGCTTCGGGCCCGGCAGCGTCGCCGGGCTGGACGCGTTCTCCCACCTGGAGGTGCTGTTCCAGTTCCATCGCGTGGATCCGTCCGACGTGCACACCGCCGCCCGCCGCCCCAGGGGGAACCCGGAGTGGCCGGAGGTCGGCATCTTCGCCCAGCGCGGCAAGAACCGCCCGAACCGGCTGGGCGTCTCGCGCTGCCGGCTGCTCGCCGTGGAGGGGCTCGACCTGCGCGTACGCGGGCTGGACGCCATCGACGGCAGCCCGGTCCTGGACGTCAAGCCGTACATGGCCGAGTTCGGCCCGCAGGGCGAGACGGTCCAGCCGGCCTGGGCGACCGAGCTCATGCGTGCCTATTACTAAGGAGCACAGAACATGTCCGAGGTGATCGTGGTCGGGGCGGGGCCGACCGGGCTGCTGCTGGCCGGGGATCTGGCGGAGTCGGGGGTGGCGGTCACGGTGCTGGAGCGCCGGGACGGCACGGTGTCGAACCTGTCGCGGGCGTTCGGGGTGCACGCGCGCACGCTGGAGCAGCTGGACGCGCGGGGGCTGGCCGACCGGCTGGTGCCGATGGGCGCGGCGCTGCGCACGGTGCGGCTGTTCGAGCGGGTCGAGGTCGATCTGGGGGAGCTGCCGAGCCGGTTTCCGTTCCTGCTGATCACGCCGCAGTACAACGTGGAACGGCTGCTGCTGGAGCGGGCGGTGGCCGCCGGTGTGGAGATCGTCTACGACGCCGGGGTGCGCGGCCTGGCCCAGGACGACGGCGGGGTCACGGTGTCCACGACGGCCGGGCAGTTCCGGGCATCGTACGTGGCGGGCTGTGACGGGTACCGCAGTGCGGTGCGGCAGGCGCTGGGCCAGCCGTTCCCCGGCAAAGCGGTGCTGAAGTCGATCATGCTGGCGGATGTGCAGGTGGCCCGGCCACCGGCCGGGCTGCTGACCGTCAACGGAGTCGGCGACGCGTTCGCGTTCATCGCGCCGTTCGGCGACGGCTACTACCGCGTCTTCGCCTGGGACCGCCGCCACGTGGTCGCCGACGACGCGCCGCTCGGCCTGGAGGAGGTGCGCGAGGTGACCCGGCGGGCGCTGGGCGACGACTACGGCATGAGCCGGCCGCGCTGGCTGTCACGCTTCCACAGCGACGAGCGGCAGGTGCCGCACTACCGCATCGGCCGGGTGTTCCTGGCCGGCGACGCCGCGCACGTGCACTCCCCGGCCGGCGGGCAGGGCATGAACACCGGCCTGCAGGACGCGGCCAACCTGAGCTGGAAACTCGCCGCCGCGCTGCGCGGCGCCCCGGATGCGCTGCTGGACAGCTACCACGACGAACGGCACCCCATCGGCCGGTCGGTGCTGCGCAGCAGCGGCGCCCTCATCCGCGCCGCCATGATCGAATCGGCCGCCGGGCGGGCCCTGCGCGGCATGGCCGCCCGCGGCGCCCTGTCCATCCCGGCCCTCCGCGAGAAGATCACCGGCCAGCTCAGCGGCATCGGCTACCACTACCCCGCCCCGCACGGCGCCCCCGACCGTACCGGCACCCGCGCCGCCGACCTCCCCCTGACCGGCGGCGCCCGCCTGTACCAGGCCCTGCGCGAACGCCGCTTCGTCCTGATCGGCCACACCCCCCTCACCCACCGCCACGACCAGGTCCTCCAGGTCGAACCCGCCACCCCCGCCGACACCCTGACCCTCGTCCGCCCCGACGGGTACATCGCCTGGACCGGCACCGACACCGAAGACCTGGACCGGTTCCTCACCACGCTGGTGGGGCCCGCCGGCTCGCGCCTGGTCTAGGTCCCGGGCCGGCAGGGAGCCCTGCCGGCCCGATGACGGGGCTTCGGGTTCAGACGACGAACGTGTGGGTGCCGGCCCCCACCTCCTGCGGGCCGGCCCCCGGCAGGTCCACCTCCGCGGTCGTGCCGGGGGGGACGGTCGCGGTGACGGTCAGGGCACCGTCCTTCCTGCTCCAGGAGACCGAGGCCGGCCCGTAGGGGGTGTCGAGGGAGGCGGAGGCGTGGGTGAGGCCGCCGCCGGGGCGGGGGGCGATGCGCAGGCGGCGGTAGCCGGGGGCGGCGGGGGCGAGGCCGGCGATCGTGCGGTGCATCCAGTCGGCGATGGCGCCGAGGGCGTAGTGGTTGAAGGAGGTCATCTCGCCGGGATTGACGGTGCCGTCGGGCAGGAGGCTGTCCCAGCGTTCCCAGATGGTGGTGGCGCCCATGGTGACGGGGTAGAGCCAGGACGGGCACGCGCGTTGCAGCAGCAGCTCGTAGGCGGTGTCGTGGGCGCCGATGGAGCAGAGGGCGTCGCAGATGAGCGGGGTGCCGACGAAGCCGGTGCCGATGCGGTGGTCGTCGGCGGCGACGAGCTGCACCAGCCTGCGCCCGGCGCGCCGGCGTTGCCCGGGGTCGTCGAGCAGGTCGAGGGTGAGGGCCAGGGCGTAGGCGGTCTGCGTGTCGCAGGCCAGCCGTCCCGACGGGGTGACGAACTCGCGCTGGAACGCGGCGCGCACCTGAGCGGCCAGACCGGCGTAGCGGGCCGCGTCCGCGGCGTGGCCGAGCAGGTCCGCGGTGTCCGCCACGACCCGCGCGGACCAGGCGTGGTAGGCGGTGGCCACGAGCGCGTGGTCGGTGCGGGCCTTGCCGGGCTGGTCCGGGGGAGCGGCCGGGTCGAGCCAGTCGCCGAACTGGAAGCCCTCGTCCCACAGGTGATCCCTGGTGAGGGACGCGACCTGGTCGACCCACGCGCTCATGCTGGGGTACTGGCGCTCCAGCAGGCCCAGGTCACCGGTGCGCTGGTACAACGTCCAGGGGACGAGCACGGCGGCGTCGCCCCAGGCGGCGGTGGGGGAGACGCCGAACGCCAGGGGCACCCACGGCACGTAGTGCGGCACGGTGCCGTGCTCGGCCTGCTCGGCGGCGAGGTCGGCCAGCCACGAGGCCAGCGGGCCCGCGCAGTCGTAGAGGAAGGCGGCGGTGGGCGCGAAGACCTGGATGTCGCCGGTCCAGCCGAGGCGTTCGTCGCGTTGCGGGCAGTCGGTGGGCAGGTCGACGTAGTTGCCGCGCATGCTCCAGCGGACGTTGTCGTGCAGCCGGTTCAGCAGCGGGTCGGAGCAGTCGAACGTGCCGATGGGGCGCATGTCGGTGTGGCAGACGACCGCCACGACGTCCTCCGGCCGGAGCTCTCCCGGCCAGTCGTCGAGCTGGGCGTACCGGAAGCCGTGCGTGGTGAAGCGCGGCTCGTAGGCCTCCGGCTCGGCGTCGCCGCGCAGGGTGTACCGGTCGAGCGCGGCGGCGGCGCGCAGCGGGCGCAGCGCGAGGGCGCCGTTCTCCAGGACCTCGGCGTGCCGCATCGAGACCGTGTGCCCGGCCGGGCCCTGGACGCGGATGCGCAGGCGGCCGGCGATGTTCTGGCCGAAGTCGAGGATGGTCTCGCCGGCGGGGCCGGTCAGCACGTCGACCGGGGCCAGCGTCTGCGTACGCCGCACGGGCGGGCCGGTCGGGGCGACCAGGAGCGCGGGGTCGTGGGCGAGCGCGTCGGCGGGCAGCCAGGCGGAGTCGTCGAAGCCGGGCCGCGACCAGCCGGCCGGCTCCAGGCGGGCGTCGCAGGTCTCCCCGTCGTACAGGCTGGCGGCGGTGACCGGGCCGGAGGCGCAGCGCCAGGACCCGTCGGTGGCCACGACGTCCGTGGTGCCGTCGGCGTAGGTGAGCTCGAGCTGGGCGATGAGGGCGGTGCGGTCGCCGTAGAGGTTCGTCTTGCCGCCGAGGAAGCCGATGCGGCCGCGCCACCAGCCGTCGGCGAGGCTCGCGCCGATCGTGTTGGCGCCCTCGCGGAGCAGCTCGGTGACGTCGTGGGTGCGGTAGCGCAGGCGGTGGCCGTAGCTGGTCCAGCCGGGGGCCAGCACGTCGTCGCCGACCACCTGGCCGTTCAGCTCGGCCTCGTACAGGCCGTACGCGGTGATGTAGAGGCGGGCGCGGGCGAGGGGCGCCCTGACCGTGAAGTCGCGGCGCAGCAGCAGCGCGGGCCCGTCGGGCCCGCCCAGCAGCTCCTGCGGCGGCGCGGCGGCCGAGGCCTGCCAGTCGGCGGGCTCCAGCAGCCCGGCCTCCACGTACGACCAGGGGCTCCAGTCGCTGGCCGAGCCGTCGGCGCCGTGCACCCGCACCCGGGCACCACGCCGCTCGCGCGAGCCCAGCGGCGTGCCCGGCCAGGGCACCAGAACCGACTCGGCGGACTCGACGCGGCCGGTGGCGGTGCCGTCGCCGAGCTCGATCTCGTAGCCGGCCTGCGTCCAGCCGGGGGTGTCGGTGGTGACGGTCCAGGACAGGCGGGGCCCGCTCTCGCCGATGCCGAGCGGCTCGGAGTGGTGTTCGAAAGCAGGCGCGGTGATGTTGAGCAAGGCGCTCCTTAGCCCTTGATGGCGCCGGCGGTCATGCCGGCGACGATCTTGCGGTTGAAGAAGACGAACAGCAGCAGCGGCGGGATCGTGATCAGCACGATGTCCATGAAAAGCAGGTTCCACTGTGTGTTGTACTGGCTCTGGAAGTTGTAGAGGGTCACCTGCACGGTGGCGTTCTCGTCGCCTGGCAGCAGGTAGAGCGGGTTGACGAAGTCGTTGAAGATGTTCACCGAGCTGACCAGGATGACCGTGATGGTGACCGGCCGCAGCAGCGGGAAGATGACCCGGAAGAACAGCCGGAAGCCGCTGCATCCGTCGATCTGGGCGGCCTCGTCCAGCTCGCGCGGGATCGCCGCGATGAACGCGCGGAACAGCAGCATCGCGAACGACAGGTGGAAGGCCACCTCGGCCAGGATCATCCCGGGCAGCGTCTTGAACAGGCCGATGGCCTGCAGCAGCCAGATGGTCGGCACCACCGCGGGCGGGATGATCAGCCCGGACAGCACCAGGAAGTCGGCCAGCTTGGCGACCTTGCCGGGCCGGCGTTGCAGCACGAACGCGGCCATGGCGCCGAAGACGACCAGCAGGGTGACCGAGGCGACGGTGATGATGGTGCTGTTGACGTAGGCGCGCAGCAGCACGTAGTCGCGGGCCTCGATCACGGCCAGGAAGTTCTCCACGACCGGCCAGCTCGTCGGCCAGGCGAAGTCCAGGTCGGTGGCCTGCGTCTGGTCCTTGACCGCGGTCAGCAGCATGAGCGCGAACGGCACCAGGAAGATCACGGTGGCCAGCACCAGCACGACGGCTTCCGCGCCGAGCCTGCGGACTGCTCTCATGCGGCCACCTGCCTCTTGCCCAGGTAGTAGTTGAGCGGCACGGCGATGACCGTGACGACGAGGAAGAGGATCACGTTCCCGGCGGTGGACAGGCCGAAGAAGCCGGCCTGGTACTGCTTGTAGATGATCGAGGCGATGGTGTCGCTGGTGAAGCCGGGGCCGCCGCGGGTCATCGTCCAGATGAGGTCGAACGAGCGCAGGCCGCCGATGAACGACAGGATGATGACGGAGTAGGTGGCGGGCCAGCTCAGGGGGAGTGTCACGTGCCGGAAGCGGTGCCAGGCGCCGCCCCCGTCCACGGCCACCGCCTGGTAGTACTCCCGCGGGATCGACATGATCCCGGCGATGTAGATGACGGTGGCCAGGCCGACGCCCTTCCACACGTCCACCAGCGCCACCGACAGCAGCGCGGTGGTCGCGTCGCCGAGCCAGTCGCGCCCGTCGACGCCGACCAGCGCGAGTGCCTGGTTGACCAGGCCGGTCTGCGGCTTGAGCAGCATGGCGAAGGTGATGCCGACCGCGACGGTGGAGACCAGCGTCGGGAAGAACACCACCGAGCGCAGGAAGCCGCGCAGCCGCAACCGGGAGGTGAGCAGCACGCCGAGCAGCAGCCCGAGCACGACCTTCAGGCCGCTGGTGACGACCGCGTAGATGATGGTGTTCTGGAAGCCGATGCGCAGGTTCTGCTCGGCGAGGAAGTCGCGGAAGTTGTCCAGGCCGACGAAGGTGCTGTCGAACAGGGTCCAGCGGGTCAGCGCGAAGTAGAACGCCATCGCCGTCGGCACCAGGAAGATGACCACGAACACGACGGCGGCCGGCAGGTACAGCGCGTACGGGTAGGCCGAGTCGCGCCTGCGGCGGGAGGCGCGGGCGTGGCCCGGCCCGGGTGCCGGGCCGGGCCCCGTGCGGGGCCCGGCGTCCTGCTTGGTCACCACCCTGCCAGCCCCAGCTGCTTGGCCTGCTTCTCCACGTCCTTGTCGTACTGGGCGGCGCCCTCGGCGGGCGGCGTCAGCCCGGAGCCGACGGCGACCGTGATCTGCTCCAGCGACGGGCCCTTGACCGGGGAGACGAACTCCAGCGCCGGCGCGGTGCGGCCCTCGTCCACGTACACCTGAAGGTCCTTGGCCACCTGGATGGCGTCCTCGGGCAGCTTGGCCCCGGTGATCCGGAACGGCCCGGCCGGCTGGACGGCCTTGTTGGTGGCCTCGGCCCCCGCCGGCGAGGCGATGAAGGCCAGGAACTTCTTCGCCGCGTCCACGTTCTCCGACGTCTTGGGGATGTAGATGCCGGCCGGCTCCCAGATCGTGGCGCCGTTCTTGGCCGCGTCGGTGCCGGGGATGCCGAAGAAGCCCACGTCGGTGGCGGCCTGCGGCATGGTGGCCACGAGCGGCGGGAGCTGGGCGCTCAGCATCGGGTAGTGCGCGCCCTTGCCCTCGACCAGCATCTTCATGCCCTGGTCGTTGGTGGCCGAGCCGAAGCCCTCCTGCATGTAACCCTTGGCGTGCACCTCGGCCAGGTGGTCGAACCCGGCCCTCGCCGCGGGGGTGGCGGCGAACTTGGACTTGTTGGCCGTGTAGTCCTGCGCGAAGCTCGGCACCGCGGCCTGCACGTTGTAGTAGTCGCCGAGGACGAACAGCTGCGAGGTCCAGGTGTCCTTGAACGTGCCGATCACCGGCGCGATCCCGGCCGCCTTGATCTTGTCGTTGTTGGCCATGAAGTCGGCCCAGGTCTTCGGCACCTCCAGCTTGAGCTGCTCGTAGACCTTGCGGTTGTACAGGATGCCGCCGCCCATGGCCGTGCCGGCGGGCACGCCGTACACCTTGCCGTCCTGGCTCACCACGGGCAGGAAGTCCTTCTGCACGTGCTGCAGCACCGGATCGCCGGTCAGATCCACCATGGTCTGGGACGGGTTGAGCGCCTGGAGCAGCGACCCGGAGTTGTACCAGAACACATCCGACATGTCGCCCGTCGAGAGCCGGGTCTTGACGATGTTGTCGCCCTCGCTGCCACCCGGCCGCGTCTCCGTCTCTATCTTGATGGTCGGGTTGGCCTGCATGAAGGCGTCCGCGAGCGCCTTGGCGGTGTCCACCGTGGCCTGGCTGTTGTCGACGAGGAACTTCAGTGTGGTGGTGCCGTCGGCCGCGGGCTCGGAGCTGGAGCCGCACGAGGTCAGAGCCGCCATCGCGAGAACGGCCAGGGCCGCTCCGGTCATGCGGTGCGAGGTCTTCACAACGCCCCTCCGGGTTCGTTGAAACGTTTTAAGCGCCCCCCGATGCGAGTTAACGTAGGCGTAACCTGGCCGAGCGTCAAGAGGTTCGATGGGTAACGGTCTCCCATCGTTACTCGCGCCGGGAGGAGTGCTGATGGAAGCGCCGACCGGTTGGCTGGGTAACGTTACCCATCGCGTTCGGGGCGGCGGATCCGTACAATCTGGCGACGTCGGGACGAGGAGAGGCGGCACATGGTCACACGAGACCGGCAGCGCAGGGTGACGATCACGGACGTGGCCAGGCACGCCCAGGTGTCCACCACCGCGGTGTCGAAGGTGCTGCGCAACGCCTACGGCGTCAGCGAGGCGATGCGGACCAAGGTGCAGGCCGCCATCGACGAGCTCGGCTACCGCCCGCACCACGCGGCCCGGGCCATGCGCGGGCGCACCTTCACCATCGGGGTGCTGCTGCCGCACATCCGCAACCCGTTCTTCGCCGACCTCATCGACGGCCTGACCGAGGAGATCTCCGCCAGCGGCTACCAGGCCATCATGGTCCAGAGCGGCGGCCGCGACCCCGCCGACGAGCTGCGGGCGAGCGACGCGCTGGTGGACCGGCAGGTGGACGGCGTGCTCTGGGTCGCCCCGGTCTGCACCAGGACACAGCTGGAGAAGCTGGCCAAGGGCACCCCGCTCGTGGTGCTCGGCCGCCACGACCGCTCCGGCCTGTACGACTGCGTGCTCGACGACGACGAGGTCGGCGCCGAGCTGGTGGTCGAGCACCTCATCGGCCTCGGCCACCGCCGCATCGCGCACATCACCCAGAAGGACTCCCTCGGCGGCCGCACCGGCACCCTGCTGCACACGATCAGGGCCACCACCTACGAGCGGGTGATGACCGAGCACGGCCTGGCCGGGCACATCGCCGTCGCCGCCACCTCCTACACCGAGGAGGGGGGTTACGAGGGCACCCGCGAGCTGCTGGCCCGCGAGCCGCGCCCCACCGCCGTCTTCGCCGGCGCCGACCAGGCCGCCTTCGGCGCCCTCGCCGCCATCCACGAGGCCGGCCTGACCGTGCCCGGCGACATCTCGGTGGCCGGCTACGACAACGCCCGCATGACCGGCCTCGCGCACGTCGCGCTCACCAGCATCGACCAGGACGGCGCCCTCATGGGCAAGACCGCCGGCCGGCTGCTGCTGGAACGCATCGCCGGCCGTACCGCCGCGGTGCGGTTCTCCGTCACGCCGACCCTCGTGGCCCGCCGCTCCACCGCGCCTCCGCCGGCACCCTAGCCGTCCTCGGGGAGGGGTGCATTTCGTGCTAGCGCCGGGGCACCGCGGCCTAGCCGGGCGCCGGGTGGCGACGCAGGATGTGGCTTGGCCGAAACCCCTCACAGCCTGGAAGGCGCCCCGTGAAAGCACCTCGTTTACCGCGTGCCGCCCTGGTCGTGGCCGTGCTGGCGGTCCTGGCACCGGGAGTCCAACTGACCACCACGGGCACCGGCGCGGCGGCCGTCCGCGACGACTGCGCGGGCGTGCCCTGGATGGACCGGACCAAGTCACCGGAGCGGCGGGCCCGCGCGCTGCTCGCCGCCTCCACCCTGGACCAGAAACTACGCTGGCTCGACGAGCACTCGGCCAACGACCCGGCGCGCACCACGTTCACCACCGCCGCGCCGCGCGAGCTGCCGCCCGGCGAGTTCGTCCCCGTCACCTTCACCCTGCCGCCGCAGGTGCCGTGCACGCCTGCGATCCAGTACACCGACGCACCCTCCGCGATCGCGGGCGCGGGCGCGGGGGTGACCGTCTTCCCGGCGAACGTGTCGCTGTCGTCGTCCTGGGACCGGGCGCTGGCGTACGACAAGGGCGCCGCGATCGCGCACGAGGCCTGGCGCAAGCAGCGCAACGTGCTGCTCGGCCCCGGCATCGCGTCGGGCCGCGACCCGCGCAGCGGGCGCACGTCGGAGTACCTGGGCGAGGACCCCGTGCTGTCCGGGCTGATGGCCGGCGCGTACAGCAAGGGCGTCGGCGCCAACCCCGCCGAGCCGGTGCAGGCCCAGCTCAAGCACTTCGTCGCCAACGAGCAGGAGACCGACAGGAACAACAGCTCCTCCAACGTGGACGGCCGCACGCTGCGGGAGATCTACACCCTGCCGTACGAGATCGCCATCGACCGCGGCGACGTCGGCTCCGTCATGTGCTCCTTCAACCAGGTCAACCACGACTGGGCGTGCGGCTCCCACCAGTTACTCGGGCGCATACTCAAGCGGGAGATCGGCTTCGACGGCTGGGTGGTGACCGACTTCGGCGCCCGCCACTACCTCACGGAGGACCCGCCGTCGCTCAGGGCCGGCCTGGACCAGGAGCTCAACGCCTGGCGCTACTGGACGCCGATGGCGATCAAGGAGCAGATCGCGCAGGGCCGCCTCAGCGAGGCCGACGTGGACGAGGCCGCGTACCGGATCGTGCGCGCCCACCTCGCCTCCGGGCTGTTCGACGTGCCGCGGCTCGGCGCGCCCGACGCCGACGTCTCGACCCCGCAGAGCCAGGCGCTGGCCCGCGAGCTGGCCGAGCGGGGATCCGTCCTGCTGAAGAACGCCGGCGTCCTGCCGCTCACCCGGTCGGCCAGGACGATCGCCGTCATCGGCCCGACGGCGGCCAACACCCCGGCCACCGGCGACATCGACGCCTCCAGCGTCTGCCTGCACACCGCGCCCGGCATCCCCTGCACCGCCAAGGCCCCGCTCGACGCCATCACCGCCCGCGCCCAGGCCGCCGGCGCCACCGTCACCTACGCCGACGGCGCCGACCTCACCGCCGCGGCGGCCACCGCGGCCGCCGCCGACGTGGCCGTCGTGTTCGGCCACTACCGCGAGGGCGAGTTCGCCGACCGGCCGGACCTCTCCCTGGACGGCGGCGGCGACGCCCTCGTCTCGGCCGTCGCGGCGGCCAACCCCGACACCGTCGTCGTGCTGCAGACCGGCGGTCCCGTGCTCATGCCGTGGCTGGACGCGGTGAAGGGCGTGCTGGAGGTCTGGTACGCGGGCGAGGAGATGGGCCCGGCGATCGCCAGGCTGCTGTGGGGCGACACCGCGCCGTCCGGCAAGCTGCCGCACACCTTCCCCCGCTCCGAGTCGGACCTGCCGACGGCCGGCGACCCCCGGCGCTACCCCGGCACGTTCTCCGACGGCTCGGTGGTGCGCCCGCCTGGCAACACCGAGCCGCGGCAGGTCGCCTACGACGAGGGCCTCCAGGTCGGCTACCGCTGGTACGCGGCCCAGGGCATCGAGCCGCTGTTCCCGTTCGGGCACGGCCTCACCTACACCACCTTCGCCTACGACAGGCTGGACGTGACGGCCGCGAGAGGCGGGCTGCGGGTGAGCTTCCGCCTCACGAACACCGGCCGCCGGACCGGCACCGAGACGGCGCAGGCCTACGTCGAGCTGCCGGCCGCCGCGGAGGAGCCGTCCAAGCGGCTGCTGGGCTGGCAGAAGGTCACCCTGCGGCCGGGCGAGTCGCGTACCGTGCGGCTCGACGTCAGCGCGGCCGACCTCGAGGACCTGCACCTGCTGCAGTACTGGAACGCCGCCACCGGCAGGTGGGCCACCGCCAGGGGCGCCTACCACGTCAGCGTCGGCACGTCGTTCGACACCACCCTCCGGGACCGCTTCGTGCTGCGCTGACCTCAGCCGGCCTCCTCCGCGATCAGCGAGTTCAGCCGCACCGCGGTGCGGCTGAACTTCGCCCGGTACGCCGACGCGCTCATCCCGTAGTGCGCCCGGAAACGCCGGGCGAAGTGGTTGGCGTCCGGCCAGCCGACCGCCTCGGCGATCCGCGTGATCGACTGGTCGCTGTGCAGCAGCAGGACCGCCGCCCGCTCGACGCGGAACCTCGACAGGTACGCCATCGGCGGCAGCCCCGTCTCCGCCTTGAACCGGCGCACCAGGTAGCCGCGGCTCAGGTGCAGCCGCTCGGCCAGCTCGGCGAGCGTCCACGGCCGCGTCGGCTCCGCCTCCAGCAGCCGCATGGCGCGCACCACCATCGGATGGCGGTGCCCGGCGGCCGGGCCCGTCCCGCCGCCGTCCACGAGCCTGGCCAGGCAGGCGAGGAACTGGATGAGCCGCCCGATGATCTCGCTCCGGTACGGGCCGGGCGGCCGGAACCGCAACCGGTCCAGCGCGTCCAGGGGCTCGGCGCACTCGGCGACGGCCGCCGCGCCCAGCCGGGCCGTCAGCATCCCGCGGCGCTGCAGCGAGTAGGGCCCGATCCACAGCAGGTGGTCGAGCAGCGGATCCTCGCGCGCCCACGCCAGCTCGTGCCGCAGCAGCTCGCTGGAGAAGCAGCAGTTGTACACGTCGAGCCGCCGGCAGTCCTCGTAGCCGTGCCAGACGCCCGGCCGCAGCAGGATGACGTCGCCGACGGCCAGGGGCCGGCGCCCGGCCAGCGAGACGTGCACGCCCTCGCCGCCGGTCACCATGACCACCTCGATGAAGCTGTGCGTGTGCACCGGGTGCCGCCGCTCGTGCAGGAAGTGCCCGGCGTAGGCCACCGTGCCCTCGGTGAAATGCAGCTGCGCGCCGACACGATCGACTGGGGGGTCGTCCATGGGTCGAGCTTCCCCCACTTCCCGCCCGGCGGCCCCTCCCGGCTGATCAGGAATCGAGAAGCGCAGGTCACGCGCCCGGACGTACGGTTGGCGAACCTGGCCGGAAGGAGAGCCCATGTGCCACCCCTCGTGGAGCCGCGCCCTGGCGGCGGCGCAGCACCTGAACGACCTCGCGCGGCTGCGGCGCGTACGGGACCGGATCGACCGGGAGTACGCCCGGCCGCTGGACGTCGAGGCGCTGGCCCGCGGCGTGCACCTGTCGGCCGGCCACCTCAGCCGCGAGTTCCGGCGCGCGTACGGCGAGTCGCCGTACGCGTATCTGATGACGCGCCGCATCGAACGCGCGATGGCGCTGCTGCGCCGGGCCGACCTCACCGTCACCGAGGTCTGCTTCGCGGTCGGCTGCTCGTCGCTGGGCACCTTCAGCACCCGCTTCACCGAGCTGGTCGGCGTGCCGCCCACCGTCTACCGGCGTGAGGCCGCCCGGGCGACCGCGGGCCTGCCGTCCTGCGTCGCCAAGCAGGTGACGAGGCCGATCAGGCGCCGGGCGGCGCAGGTCGCGGCCCCCCGGCTAACGTGACGTCATGGACATCACCATTCACACCACGTCCCTTCCGCACGACGACCCGGACGCCTCCCTGGCCTTCTACCGCGACGCCCTCGGCTTCGAGGTCCGCAGCGACGTCGGCCGCGGGAAGATGCGCTGGATCACGGTCGGCCCCGCCGGCCAGCCCGGCACGTCCATCCTGCTGGCGCCGCCCGCCGCCGATCCCGGCGTCACCGACGACGAGCGCCGCGTCATCGCCGAGATGATGGCCAAGGGCACCTTCGGCTGGATCATGCTGGCCACGCCGGACCTCCAGAGCACCTACCAGCAGGTCCTGGCCGCCGGCGCGGAGGTCGTGCAGGAGCCGACGGACCAGCCGTACGGGGTGCGCGACTGCGCCTTCCGCGACCCCGCGGGCAACCTGGTCCGCATCCAGGAGGCGCGCTGAGCCGCGCCTGTCACCTGACCTCGTCCCAGGGCAGGCCCTCGATGCGTTCGAGGTGCTCCTCGCCCCACTCGCCCAGCGGCGCCATCGCCGCGTTGAGCGAACGGCCGAAGGCGGTGAGCGAGTACTCCACCTTCGGCGGGACCTGGTGGTACACCTCGCGGTGCAGCAGCCCGGTGGTCTCCATCTCGCGCAGTTGAGAGATCAGCACCCGCTCGCTGATGCCGGGGACCGCGCGCCGTAGCTCGCCGAAACGCAGGGGGCCGTCCTGCAGCGCGAAGAGGATCAGCCCCTTCCACTTGCCTCCCATGACGGCGATGGCGGCGTCGAGCCCACACGTGAACGTCCGTTTCATACTTACATTCTGGTCGGTACCCGGGGAAATAGTAGGTACTTGAGGTCATGCATGTGCTCCGGCCAGCATGGATCCATCTCTCCCCCTACTTCTCCGACTGGAGTACGCAGATGACACCTGTCACCGTGATCGGCCTGGGCTCGATGGGCACGGCACTGGCGGCCGCCTTCGCCGAGGCCGGCCACCCGACCACCGTCTGGAACAGGACCGCGAGCAGGGCCGCGCCCCTCGTCGCCATGGGCGCCAGGCATGCGCCGGCCGTCGAGGACGCGGTGGCGGCCGGCCCGCTGATCGTCACCTGCCTGACCACGTTCGACGACACCCGGCTGGCCCTGGAGCCGGCCGCCGCGCGGCTACGCGGACGGGCCCTGGTCACCCTCAACAGCGGTTCCCCGGCCGGAGCCCGCGAGACGGCCGCATGGGCCGGCGGCCTCGGCGCCCGGTTCCTGGCCGGAGCGGTCAAGAACGTGCCCTCGGCCGTGGGCGCGCCGGACACGCTGCTCTACTACAGCGGCGACAGGTCCGTCTTCGAGGAGTTCGAGGCGACGCTGAAGGTGCTGGGCGGCGACACCGTCCACCTCGGCGGCGAGAGCGACCTCGCGGCCCTGTACGAGATGGCGGTGGGCGCCATGCTGCTGCCCGCCCTGGCCGGATTCTTCCAGGGCGCCGCCGCCGTCCAGGCGCGCGGGCTGGAGGTCGGCTCGATGGTGCGGTTCGCCGGCAAGTGGCTGGACATGATCAAGTCCCTGCTGCCGGTCTACGCCCGGGAGATCGACGCCGGTGACTACACCGACGCCGCCTCCTCCGTGAACCTCTTCCTCGCCGGCGCGGCCCACGACCTGGAGCTGACCGGGGAGACGGGCGTCGACACGGCCTGGCTCGCCCCGCTGCACGACCTGGTGCGGCGGGCGGCCGAGGCGGGTCACGGTGACCACAGCATCTCGGCCCTCACCGAGGTGCTCAGGGCTCACCGATAGGAGTCGATGGGCTCATCGATAGGAGTCGATGAGCCGGGCGAGATGACCGCCCGCGATCTCCAGCGGCGCCTCGCTCTGCGACACCTGCGCCGACAACTCCGCCCCCTCCAGCAGGTTGATCACGGTGTGGGCGAGGTCGTGCGCCACGTCCGCGGCGAAGCCGGAGCGCGTGAGCTTGTCGCGGACCAGCGAGCGCCACCGCTCGTAGGCCTCCTCGGCGGCCTGCTGGAGCTCCGGCACCCGGCCGGCGCTCTCCAGCGCCGTGGTGGTGACCGGGCAGCCGTCCAGCCAGCCGGATTCGCGCAGATCCCGCGCCAGGTCGCGGGTGCAGGCGAGGATCGCCGCGGCCGGGTCGTCCTCCCGGTCGAAGGCCGCGGCCAGGAACTCGGCGAACTCCGCGCCGCCGTGGTGGACCGCCTCGACCGCGAGCTCCCGCTTTCCGCCGGGGAAGAAGTGGTAGACCGAGCCCAGGGTGGCCCTGGCCTCCTGGGAGATCTGCTTGAGGCCCGTCGCCTCGTACCCCTGGCGCTGCATCAGCAGCGAGGTCGTCCGGACGATCCGCTCGCGGGTGCCGATCTCGTTCATGACGGGCATCCTACTGGATAGAGCATTCGTTCTAGTGCTGTGCTACGGTCTGCTTTCTAGATAGAGCGTTCATTCTAGTAGGGAGAACCTTGATGAAGTCGGTGACCGTGATCGGGCTGGGCCCCATGGGCAGCGCCATGGCAGGCGCCTACCTCCGCGACGGGTACGACGTGACCGTGTGGAACCGCACGCCCGCCAGGGCGGACGAGCTGGTGGCGCGGGGCGCGCGGCGGGCGGAGTCGGTGGAGGCGGCGCTCACCGCGAACGAGCTGGTGGTGCTGAGCCTGACCGACTACGACGCGATGGACGCCATCCTCGCGCAGGCGCCCGAGTCCGCGCTGGCCGGGCGCACCCTGGCCAACCTCACCTCCGACACCCCCGACAGGGCACGCCGGGCGGCCGCGTGGCTGGCCGGGCGCGGGGCCGTGCAGATCACCGGCGGCGTCCAGGTGCCGCCGCCGGCCATCGGCACGCCGGACGCCATGACGTACTACAGCGGCCCCGAGGACGCCGTCGAGGCGCACCGGGCCGCCCTGGAGGTGCTGACCGGGATCGACTACCTCGGCGCGGACCACGGGCTGGCGGCGCTGTACTACCAGATCGGGATCGACATGTTCTGGACGGCGCTGCTCGGCTACCTGCACGGCCAGGCGGTGGCGGAGGCCAACGGCATCTCGGCGGCGGACTTCCTGCCGCGGGCGGTGAAGACCATGGACCTGCGCTACTTCCTGGAGTTCTACGCGCCGCGCATCGCCGCCGGCCACCACGAGGGGGACGTCGACCGGATCTCCATGGGCGTGGCCAGCCTGGAGCACGTCCTGCGCACCACGCGGGCGTCCGGCGTCGACGACTCGCTGCCCGCCGCCGCCCTGGAGATCTTCCGCAGGGGCGTCAGCGCCGGCCACGGCCAGGACAGCCTCACCAGCCTGGTCGGCGTGCTGAAGCGGAGCTGACCGGGCCCGTACGGCAGGGTCTCAGGAGGTCGTGGGCGTGACCGTGAAGTAGGGCGAGACCTCGAGCTCGTCCGCGGCCTCCAGCAGCTTGTGCGTGAGCCTGCCGTCGAACGCCACGACGCGGATCTCATCCTGGCCGCCGTTGTCGTTCTCCCAGCAGTACAGGTGCGACTCGTCGTACCAGCCGAGCACCTTGTCGCAGTCGGAGGAGAACCTGCGTACCTGCTCGCCGGTGGCCGCGTCCCACAGGCAGTGGTCGTCGCCGCCCGGGCAGTCCGTCACGAACGTCCTGCCCGAGGGGGAGAAGAGGTCGACGGTGCCGGACGCCGGCGACCCGACGTCCGGGACGTCCCGCACCCGCTTGCCGTCGGCGTCGAAGAAGCGCAGCCCCTCGTTCTTCCCGTAGACGGCGACCACGCCCTGCTCGGCGCCGTCCCAGCCGAAGTTGCCGCCGCGGATGGAGTCGTCGGCCACGTGCACCACGTCGGCCTCGCGCCGGGACACGTCGACGATGGCGAAGCCCAGGGTGGTCCAGACGTCCTCGCCCTGCTCGTCCTCGGTCTTCCTGTCGAGGTTGAGGAGGATCTTAGAGCTGTCCTTGGACCAGGCGCGGAGGCTGGTGTCCAGCGGCTTGCGCACGGTCTTGATCCGGAAGCTGGAGCCGTCGCTCCTGTCGGTGATGAGGAGCGAGTCGTAGCCGTCGGAGGTGTAGTCGTCCGGCCTGCCCGCGAGGAAGCGGCCGTCGGGGGAGACCAGCGACTCCAGGTTGCCGGGATACGTCTCGAACGGGCCGCGCAGCGACTGCCTGGCGTAGTCCACGTCCTCGTCCCGCTTCTTGTCGTAGACCTCGTACGCCGTCAGGGTGATCGGCTCGGACGGGCGCTCGTACAGGGTGATCGCGCCGCCGGGCAGCGTTCGCTCGGCCGGCGTGACGGCCGGCGTGACGGGCGGCGTGACGGGCGGCGTGGTGGCCACCGCCGCAGAGGGCGCCGGTGGGCGTGGCCGGTCGGGCAGGGCCAGCGCCGTCACCAGGACGGCCGTGACGATCAGGGCCCCCGCGGCGGCGAGGATCGCGGCGAGTGGCGGCCTGGAACGACCGGTGGCCGGTGCGCCGCCGGCGGCGGCCTGCCTGGCGCCCGCCGCGAGCGGGTCGGTGCCCGGCTCCGGATTCCGCAGCAGGCAGGCGATCACCTCCGTGGCCGCCGGCCGGCTGCGCGGATCCTTGGCCAGGCACCGCAGCACCAGGTCGCCCAGCAGCCCGTCGAGCGAGCCCAGGTCGGGCCGCGCGTTGAGCACCCGGCTCATCACGGTGTGCGGGCCGTCGCCGCCGAACGGCACCCGCCCGCAGGACGCGAAGACCATCGTCCCCGCCCAGGCGAACATGTCGGCCGCGGGCCCCACCCCACGGCCCATGACCTGCTCGGGAGCCATGTACGCGGGCGTCCCGATCCGCGTGCTGCTGGTCAGGGTGGCCGGGCCGAGCGTGCGGGCGATGCCGAAGTCGATCACGCGCGGGCCGGTGGCGCCCATGATGACGTTGCCGGGCTTGAAGTCCCGGTGCACCACGCCGGCCTCGTGCACCGCGGCGAGCGCGGTGGCGGTGCCGATGGCCAGCCGTTCCAGGTCGCCGCCCCCGAGCGGGCCGTCCTCCCTGACGATCCGCTCCAGCGTGCGGCCCTCGGCGTACTCGCTGACGATGTACGGCCTGCCCTGCTCGACGCCCGTGCTCAGCACGGCCGCCGTGCAGAACGGCGCCACCCGCTGGGCGGCCTCCGCCTCCCGCAGGAACCGCTCGAAGCCCTCCTCCCCGGACGGCAGCAGCCACTTGACGGCCACGCGCACGTCCATGGGGGTCCTGGCGAGGTAGACGACGCCCTGCCCGCCTTCGCCGAGCCTGCCGAGGAGTTCGAGTCCGCCCAGTCTCTCCGGGTCACCGGGCAGCAGCGGGGTGAAGTCGGCCATGGCCCATTGTGATCCCATCCAGTGGATCTCCAGCAAGTTCCCGCCGGGGCTACCCTGATCCGGACCTGGCCGGCGCCGCTGCGGGCGGGCGCGACGCCGGGATGGGCAGCCCGCCGCAGCCCGACGTCTACCTGCGCTGATCCCGCATCGCGGCGACGCGGTCGCGGGTGTCGACGGCGGGGGCGAGGAAGGCGGCGGAGATCATGAAGGCGAGCACCACGAGCATGGCGGTGCGCAGGCCCCAGTGGTCGCCGAGGAAGCCGAGGCCGGGCGGCCCGACGAGGAAGGCGACGTAGCCGATGGTGGCCACCAGGCTGACGCGGGCGGTCTCGTCCGGCCCGGTCTCGCCCGCGGCCGACAGCGCGACGGGGAAGCCCAGCGAGGCGCCGAGCCCCCAGAACAGGACGGCGGCGCCGGCCAGCACGGCGCTGTCCGAGAAGATCACCAGGAGCAGCCCGATCGCTCCGGACACCGCGCTGGCGCGCACGACGGCGGTGCGGCCGAAGCGGTCGAGGAAGTAGGCGCCGCCGAAGCGGCCGATGGTCATGGCGGCGGCGAAGCCGGTGTAGACGAGGGATCCGGCGGTGGCGTCCACGCCGTGCCCGTCCACCATGAGCAGCGGCAGCCAGTCGTTGGCGGCTCCCTCGGCCAGCGCCATCGCCAGGACGATCGCGCCGATCAGGACGAGCTGGGTGTCCTTCCAGAGCTGCTGCCGCGGCCGGCCGGAGCCTGCCTCCTCCGGGGAGCCGGCGCCGGTGCCCGCCGGGATGGCGCGGATGGCGTACAGGAGCAGCGCGGCCGCCATCAGCGTGACGGCGGCCAGGTGCCAGTGCACGGGCAGGCGGGCGGCGGTGGCCGCGATGCCCGCGCCGGAGCCGACGACCGTGCCCAGGCTGAAGCAGCCGTGCAGGATGGGCATGGTCGTCCTGCCGGTGATGCGCTCGACGTCGGCGGCGTCCACGTTGATCGCGACCTCGCCCCCGCCCATGCCCGCGCCGAACGCGAACAGGCCCGCCATCACCAGGGGAGCGGACGACAGGAGGCTGCCGGCGCTGATGACGGCCAGGCCGGCGACGATCAGCGCGGTGCCCACGCCCATGACGGGCCTGGTCCCGAACCGCGAGACGAGCCGTCCCGAGCACAGGACCCCGATCATGGAGCCGAGCGACAGGCCGAACAGGATCAGGCCCATCTGGGCGGTGGACGCCTCCAGGCGGTCACGGAGGTCCGGGGTGCGGGTCACCCACGACGACATCGCGATTCCCGGGAGGAGGAAGAACAGGAACAGCGCCTGCCGGCGCCGTCGCGTGGCGGGGTCCATGCAGCTCCGTGATCGTTCGGTGCCCGGCAGGCTAAGGGGGATATCGGTGACGATAGGTGATCATATAGGGCGAAAGCCTCATACGCAGTCGTAGGTCCACCCTGTGGCGCGGGACGAGGAGACCGTGACCTTGCCGCCGGACCGGGTGACCGTGAACCGCGCCGGCGCGCCGGTGGCCTGGTCGGTCACGGTGACGGTGGTCTCGCCGTCCGGGCCCGGGTAGACGCGCAAGGTCAGGCCGTCGAGGTAGTCGTAGTCCGGCCGGTCGTCCCTGGCGCCGACGGGCAGCACGGCGCCCTCGCGCACGTAGATCGGCATCGAGGTGAACGGGTGCCTCTCCGTGCACCAGCGCCCGCCCTCCACGCGCTCGCCCGTCAGGTAGTTCGTCCACGTGCCGTCCGGCAGGTAGAACTCCACGGTGCCGTCGGCGGTGAACACGGGCGCGACGAGCAGGTCGGGGCCGAGCATGTACTGGGTGTCGAGGTGGGCGGCGTTACGGTCGCCGGGGAACTCCATCGCCATCGGCCGCATCACCGGCGTCCCCGTCTCGTGCGCCTGGACGCCCGCCTGGAACAGGTACGGCATCAGGCGCAGCTTGAGCCTGGTGAACAGCCGGGTCACCTCGACGGCCTCCTCGTCGAAGGCCCACGGAACGCGGTAGGACGACGAGCCGTGCAGCCGGGAGTGGGAGGACATCAGCCCGAAGGCCACCCAGCGCTTGAACACGCCGGGATCCGGGGTGCCCTCGAAGCCGCCGATGTCGTGGCTCCAGAACGAGAAGCCGGAGAACGCCAGCGACAGGCCGCCGCGCAGGGTCTCCGCCATGGACTCGTACGTCGATCCCGTGTCACCGCCCCAGTGCACCGGCATGCGCTGGCCGCCGGCCGTCGCCGACCGGGCGAACAGCACCGCCTCGCCCCTGCCGCGCCGCTCCTCCAGCACCTCGAACACGGCCTCGTTGTAGAGCTGCGTGTAGAGGTTGTGCATCCGCTCGGGCGCGGAGCCGTCGAAGTAGGCGACGTCGAGCGGGATCCGCTCGCCGAAATCCGTCTTGAACGCGTCCACGCCCTGGTCCAGCAGCCCGCGCAGCTTCGACTGGAACCACCGCCGCGCGCCCGGGTGGGTGAAGTCGACCAGGCCCATGCCGGCCTGCCACAGGTCCCACTGCCAGACCGGCCCGTCGGGCCGCCTCAGCAGGAAGCCCTGCGCGGCGGCCTCGGCGAACAGCGGCGAGCGCTGGGCGATGTACGGGTTGATCCACACGCAGACGCGCAGGTCCCTGGCGTGCAGGCGGGCGAGCATGCCCTCGGGGTCGGGGAAGACGCGCGGATCCCACTGGAAGTCGCACCAGTTGAACTCGCGCATCCAGAAGCAGTCGAAGTGGAAGACCGACAGCGGCAGGTCGCGTCCGGCCATGCCGTCGATGAACGAGGTCACCGTCCGCTCGTCGTAGTCGGTGGTGAACGAGGTGGACAGCCACAGGCCGTACGACCAGGCGGGCAGCCGGGCGGGGCGGCCGGTGAGCGCGGTGTAACGTTCCAGGATCCGCTTGGGGTCCGGCCCGTGGATCACGAGGTACTCCAGGCTCTCGCCCTCGACGGAGAACTGGACGCGCTGCACAGCCTCCGACCCCACCTCGAACGACACGTGCCCCGGATGGTTGACGAAGACGCCGTAACCCCGGTTGGTGAGGTAGAACGGCACGTTCTTGTAGGCCTGCTCGGAGGAGGTGCCGCCGTCGGCGTTCCAGATCTCCACCGTCTGGCCGTTCTTGACCAGCGGGCCGAACCGCTCGCCGAGCCCGTAGACCACCTCGCCGACGCCCAGCGAGAGCTGCTGCGCGAGGTGGGCCGACGGGCCGGTCCTGGGCTTGCCGACCGGGCCCGGGTCGGTCTGCGCGTCCGCGGCGAGGCGGAAGCAGCCGATGGACTTGTGGCCGCTGGAGGTGAGCGGGCGGCCGTCCGCGTGGAACGTCAGGTCCCAGGGGGCGCCCGGCGCGATGGTCGCGCCGAGCGCGCCGCTGGTGAGCGTCGCGCCGTTCTCGCCGGCCTTGACCAGGCCGTGGCCGGGCTCGGCGCCGTCGAGGTCGAAGCCGCGCCCGTCGCTGACGTGGTGGTCGATCCGGACGCGGATCACGTTCTCCAGCGGGGAGTCCAGCCGCAGCGAGAGCACCGGCCGGTTGAGCGTGTCGCCCCGGCGGTGGATGACGGTGGTGGGCGCGGTGACGGTGACCGCGTTCTGCTCGGCCTGGATGTCGTACGCCTCGGCCGCGTACAGCGCGGTGACGCCGGGGCGGAGCTGCCAGAGCCCGTCGGTGAACTTCATCGGCCGCTCATCCCTTCAGCCCGCCGGCCAGCAGGTCGGCGCGCCAGAACCGCTGCAGCACCAGCACGAGCGCGATCAGCGGGATGACCGACACGGCCGAGCCCATGATCACCAGCGGGTAGAGGTCGCTGTCTCCCGCGCCCTTGGACAGGAACGTGTACAGGCCCAGGGTGATCGGATACTTCTCCTGGTCGGAGAGCATGATGAAGGGCAGCAGGAAGTTGTTCCAGATGCCGACGAACTGCAGCAGGAACACCGTCACCAGCCCCTGCACCATCATGGGCAGCACGATGGTGCAGAAGATGCGCAGCTCACCGGCCCCGTCCAGGCGGGCCGCCTCCAGGGTGCTCTCCGGCACCGCGGCGTTGGCGAACACCCGGCACAGGAAGATGCCGAACGGGTTGATGATCACCGGCAGCAGCACCGACCAGTGGGTCCCCGCCAGGCCGACGCTCGCCAGCAGCAGGTACTGCGGGACGGCCAGCACGATGCCCGGCACGAGCACCCCGGCCAGGATCACCGAGAACAGCACCTCGCGCCCGCGGAAGCGGAACTTGGCCAGGGCGTACCCGGCCATGGCCGACACCAGCGTGGACAGCACCGCGCCGAGGCCGGCGTAGAGCAGCGAGTTGAGCCCCCACCGCCAGAACTGGCCGTCGCCGTAGGCGCTCAGGTTCGCCAGGTTGTCCAGCAGGCCGCTGCCGGGCGCGAACGAGAAGGTGGTGAACAGCTCGCGCGGCGACTTGGAGGCGGCGATCACCACCCAGACCACGGGGGTCAGGCAGTACAGCGCGCCGAGCAGCAGCACCACGAGCGGCAGCCGCGGCCGGCGCCCGGCGCGCGGACGGCGGCGGCGGCGGCGGAACTGGCGGTCTCCGGTGGAGGTGACGGCGGTCATGCGTTGTCCCCGAACGTACGGCGCTGGAAGAAGCGCAGCAGCAGGAGTGACAGGACGAGGATGCCGGCCGCGAGCACGACGGAGGCGGCCGCGGCCCCGCCGAGGTTGTCGTTCACGAATGCCTCTTGGTAGATCTTCATCAGCGGCACCCAGGTGGAGCTGATGGTGGTCGTCATCGGCCGCAACGTGGCCGGTTCGCTGTAGAGCTGCAGGGTGCCGATCACCGAGAACAGGCCGGTGAGCACGAGCGCGGGCGCCACCAGCGGGATCTTGATGCGCCAGGCGATCTGCAGCTCGCTCGCCCCGTCGATGCGGGCCGCCTCGTAGATGGAGGTGGGGATGGCGCGCAGCGACGTGAAGATGATGATCATGTTGAAGCCGACGCCGGACCACAGCGCGATGTTGGCCAGCGAGAAGTACAGGGCGGGAAAGCCGAAGAAGTCCAGCGGGCCGGCGTCCAGCTGCCTGGCGAGGTAGGAGACGGGGCTGGTGCTGGGCAGGTACAGGAACCCCCACAGCAGGCTGGCGATCACGCCCGGCACCGCGTACGGCAGGAAGATCGCCGTCCGGGAGAAGCCGCGCGCCCGCACCCTCGGGGTGTCGAGCAGCAGCGCGAACAGCAGGGCCAGGCCGAGCACGCTGGGGATGGCGATCACCCCGTACAGCAGCACCCGGCCGAGCCCGGCCACGAACTCGGGGTCCGTGAGCGCGGCGAGGTAGTTCTCGAGGCCGACGAACGCCTGCGTCCGCCGCCCGAACGCGCCGCCGCCCTCGACGCGGAAGCCGCGGAAGCTCAGGTAGACGGCGTAGCCGATCGGGATGACCAGGAACAGGACGAAGAACACGATCGCGGGCGTGGCGAACAACCACGGGGTGGCGGCGGCGCGCAGGCGCGGGCGACGGCCGGCGGAGGTGGCGGGCATGATGGCGTCCAGAGTGGGATCGGGCTACTTGGTGACGGTGTAGCCGGACTTCTGCAGGTCGGCGACGACGGCCTGCTGCGTGGCCTGGTAGACCGCGCGGAAGGAGGTCTTGTCGAGCGCGGCCTTGTTGAGCACGTCACCGAAGGCGGTCTGCGCCACGTTCACGTTCGGGCCCCACGTCACCGGGATCGTGGTGTTCTTGATCACCTGGTCGGTGACCTGGTAGAAGTCCTTCTGCTGCGGCATCAGCTTCGGCGGCTCGTGCGTCAGGGTCGCCTGCCGCCCGGCGTTGCCGCCGGGGAAGAGGTCGAGGCCGAGCAGCAGCTTGGAGCCCTCCTCGGAGGCGCCCAGCCAGGCGGCGAACTTCGCGGCCTCCTGGGCGTGCTGCGACTTGGCCGGCACCAGGTACGCGGAACCCCCCAGGAACGGCACGGCGGCCTGGCCCTTCGTCCACTGCGGCAGCGGCGCGGACTCCCACTTGCCGGCGGTGTCCGGCGCCACCGAGTAGATCACGCTCGGCGCCCACGCCGCGGCCGCCCAGCTCAGGATCTTGCCGTTGTTGACCTGGGCGTTCCACTCGGGCGTGAGCAGCGGCTCGACCTTGACCAGGTCCCGCTCCACCAGGTCCTGCCAGAAGTCGGCGGTCTTCAGCGAGGCCTCGCCGTCGATGCCGACCTTCCAGGCGTTGCCGTCGGTGCTCCACCACTGCGCGCCCGCCTGCGCGGCGTGCGCGGCGAAGAACTCGAGCTGGTTGGCGGCGAAGCTGGCGATGTAGGCCTCGGGGTCCTTCTTCCGGATCTGCGCGGCGGCCTCGGCGTACTCGTCCCAGGTGGCCGGGACCTTGACGCCGAACTTGTCGAACAGGTCCTTGCGGTAGGTGAGGACCATCGGGCCGATGTCCTGGGGCACGCCGTAGACCTGGCCGCCGAAGGTGGTCTGGGCCCAGATGTTGGGCTCGACGTTCGCCTTGGCGCCGGCCACGTCGGCGGTGATGTCCTTGACGGCTCCGGCCACCACCAGGGCGGGCAGGCCGCGGTACTCGATCTGCACCACGTCCGGGGTGTCGCCGGCCTGGTCGGCCGCCAGCAGCTTGGAGGCGGTCTCCGTGGTGCCGCCGACCTCCGACAGCTTGACGGTGACGTTCGGGTTGAGCTGGTGGTACTTGTCGGCGATCGCCTTGGCCGCCGGGTCGCTGCCCTTCAGGCTCCAGGTCCAGAACTCCAGCGTGACAGGCCCGCTCGCGCTCGCGTTCTCCGACGGGGTGTCGCCGGAGGAGCAGGCGGCCAGCGACGCCGACAGGGCGATCGCCAGGGCGGCGCCCAGCAGCGTGCGGCGGCGGTGTCCCCCCGGTCGGGGCTGGGTGGGAGTCGGTGCGGTCATGGACGGGCTCCTCGGCAAGGTGGTGCGTTCCGCGGCGGGACGCCGGGTTCGTGCGTTGGGATCTAACCTGATGTTAACGTTGTCATGCTGTCAAGCCCCCTCTTGTAACAAGCCTCCCGGAGCCTGCCCCCGTGCCCACCTTCCGCAACCCCGTCCTGCCCGGCTGCCATCCGGACCCGTCGATCTGCCGGGTCGGCGCGGACTTCTACCTGGTCACCTCGTCGTTCGCGTACTATCCCGGCCTACCCCTGTTCCACAGCCGTGACCTGGTGCGCTGGCGGCAGCTCACGCACGTGCTGAACCGGCCGGGACAGCTCCCGCTGCACGGGCTGGACGTCTCCGACGGCGTGTGGGCGCCGACCATCCGCCACCACGACGGCACCTTCTACGTGGTCTCCACCCTGGCGGTGGACCGGCGGGGCAGCCTCACCTTCGTCGTCACCGCCACCGACCCCGCCGGGCCGTGGTCGGACCCCGTACCGCTGGAGGCCGAGGGCATCGATCCGTCGCTGTTCTTCGACGACGACGGCCGCTGCTGGTTCACCGCCTGCCGCGACGCCCCCGGCGACGGCGGCCCCGGCGAGTTGTGGATGCGCGAGCTCGACCTGGACCGGCTGCGGCTCGTCGGCCCCACCCACGTGCTCTGGCACGGTGCCGTACGCGGGGCCTGGGTGGAGGCGCCGCACCTGTACAAGCGCGACGGCGTCTACCACCTGATCGCCGCCGAGGGCGGCACCGAACGCAACCACAGCGTCACCGCCGCCCGTTCGGATGCCGTGACCGGCCCCTACGTCACCGACCCGCGCAGCCCGCTGCTCACCCACCGGCACCGCGGCCCGGACGAGCCCGTGCACAACGTCGGCCACGTCGACCTGGTGGACACCCCCGACGGCGAGACCTGGGCGGTGACCCTCGGCGTGCGCCCCATCGAGGGCACCCACACGCTGGGCCGCGAGGTCTTCCTCGTGCCCGTCGACTGGACCGCCCACGGGCCGGTCTTCGCCCCGGAGACCGGCGGCGTCCGCCTGACGGAACGCCTGCCCCGCCTCGCCTCCGCCCGGCCCGAGGAGGCCGTACCCGCGGTCCGCACCCGCTTCGCCGGGACGCCGCTCGGGCTGGAGTGGAACAGCCTGCGCGGACCGGTCACCGGCCTCGTCGAACCCGCCGCCGGCGGCCTGGAGATCACCGTGGCGCCCGAGCCGCTCGGCTCCACCGGCGTCCCCGCCTTCGTCGGACGGCGCCAGCAGCACGTCCGCTTCCAGGCCAGGGCCGAGATCGGCTTCGCGGCGGCGCACCCGTCCGAGGAGGCCGGCCTGGCCGTCTTCCAGAGCCAGGACCAGCACGCCACCCTCGCCCTCACCGTGGACGGGGCGGGAACGCCGCAGGCGGTGCTGACCGTCAGGGAGGCGGGCACGAGCACCCGCCTGGCCGCCGTCCCGCTCCCGCCGGGGGAGGTACAGCTGGCCGTCGAGGCGGACGAGGCCGGCTACACCTTCCGCGCCCGGCACCCGGGCACCGGCGGCTGGACCGACCTCGGCACCGTCGAGCGGGCCTTCTTCAGCACCGAGCGCGCGGGCGGATTCGTCGGGGTCCACCTCGGCCTCTACGCCACCGGCAACGGCCGGACCGGCACCGGCCGGGCGATCGTGCGCTGGTTCGACTACCAGCCGGGCTAGCGGGCGGGGCGCTGGGCGGGTGCCGGGCTCAGGCGCGCGGCAGGTGCGCTCCGGTGCGGGCTCAGGCGGATGGCCCGGGGCGGGGCGGTGCGGGCTCAGGCGGATGGCCCGGGGCGGGGCGGTGCGGGCTCAGGCGGATGGCCGGGGTGGGGCGGTGCTGCGCCGTACGATCAGCTCGGGCGCGATCCGCTCGGAGGAGGCCGGCTCGCCCTGCATCATCCGCAGCAACTGCTCGATCGAGCGCGCCCCCAGCGTCACGAAGTCCTGCCGCACCGTGGTGAGCGCGGGCACCAGGTACGCCGCCCCGGCGATGTCGTCGAACCCGACGAGCGAGACGTCACCCGGCACCTTCACACCGAGCTCGGCGAAGGCCGCCAGCACGCCCATGGCCATCTGGTCGTTCCCGGCGAAGATCGCGGTCGGCCGCTCGTGGCCCTCACGCGTGACCAGGTAGTGGGCGAGCCGGTAGCCGCTGTTGCCGGTGAAGTCGCCTTCGAGCAGCTCGCCGCGCGCCCCGGGCGTCTCCCTCATCCCGGCCCGCCAGCCCTCCACCCGGGCCCGCGCGTCGAACGTCCGCAGGGACCCGGTCAGGTGGACGATGTGCCGATGACCCAGCCCGGTCAGGTGCCGCACGGCCAGCCGCGCGCCGAGCTCCTGGTCCAGCTCGACGAAGCCGAGGTCCGGGTTGGGCACGTTGCCCGACATGATCACGGTCATCGGCACGCCGGTGACGACGCCGGTCAGGGCGTCCACGGCCATGGGCCGGTCGGCGATGACGGCGACGGCCTCGACCGCCTGGTCGGTCAGCCGCTGCAGCGTCTCGGTCAGGTCGACGGTGGTGCCGCCCTGCCAGCTCGCCAGGTTGACCCAGTATCCGGCCCGCTGCGCCGCGGTCTGCACGCCACGCAGGATGCGGGGCAGCTCGTACAGCTCGGTGCCGGCGAGCACCACGCCGATCGTCGAGGACCTGCGGCTCTTGAGCGCGCGGGCGACGCTGTTGCGGCGGTAGCCGAGCTTCTCGATGGCGGCCTCGACGCGGGCCCGCGTCTCCGGCCGTACGGAGGGGTGGTTGTTGAGCACGCGGGACACGGTGACGTGCGACACGCCCGCTTCGCGTGCCACATCCACCATGCCTGGTGCCCGGTTCATGTCCTCCGCCGCCTCTTCTCCGGGACCTACCCGTTCGCCGGCCCGCGCCACGCGGCGGTTGGATCATATCTCGCGTCACGCGGGCATACCGCCCGTGCCGCTGAGGGGGCATACCGCTCATGCCGATGAGCGGCCAGACGGGCTGATGGTCAGAGCCCGGCCGTCCGGGACGGTGGTTCTCAGACCCAGCGCTGCCCGGCGCTGCCGGTGTAGTCCCACTGGATGGCGTGGGCGCCGTTCTCTGTGCTGCTCGCGCCGATCGCCAGGTATTTCCCGGTGCCGACGTTACGGATGTGGCCGGCCTCGCCGATGTCCCAGCGCTGGGAATCGGAATCGAGGCAGTCCCATTGGATGGCGTGCGCGCCGTTCTCCGTGCTGCCGTTCCCGATCGCCAGGCACTTACGGCTGTTCGCGTTGATGATTTTGCGGTCCGAGTCGAGGTACCAGAGCTGGCCCTCGCTGCCGGTGTATTCCCATTGAATGGCGTGCGCGCCGTTCGCGGTGCTGCTCGCGCCGATGGCGAGGTATTTGTTGCTCCCGTAATTGCGGATGCGATAGTAGCCGGGTGCGGGATTGGCGGTCGGTTCCCGCGCCACGGTGCGCTCAGCAGCGCCCAGCGCGGGCATGCTGGGCAGGGGCGTGAGAGCGGCGACTGCGGCGGCCGTCAACGAGGCAATGAACGAGCGGAACATGTGCGCCATCCCATCGAATCCGAAGACCGGCATCGCGGATCCCGGGAGATCGTACTCGTAAGTCAGGCGGAGAAAAAGGCCCCGCCGGCGGTGCCTTGACCGGCGATCGCACGTGTGCTGTAATCCGAATTCGGTCCGGCGGCCGTTCGTTCGAATTACGGGGTGGCGAGATTACGGCGCGCCTTCGGCCGCGGGTTCCGCATGCCGCTCGGGGAGTTCCGCGCACCCGTCAAGGGGATCGGAGACATCGTCGTGGAATGTGGTCGTCGAGACGCCGTCAGGCTCGGGATCGCCGCGGGCGCCGCCCTGCTGGGCGGGGGGATCACCAGGGAGGCCGCCGCCGTCACGAGGCGGGCGGCGGGGCCGGTCAATCCCTACCCGGCCGGTGAGGACGGCACCGTCGTCGCCCTGCGCCACGCGCTGGACGACGCCGCCAACGGCATCGCCGGGCTGGCCGGACGCGACGAGCAGGGGCGGATCATCGTCCGGGCCAGGGCGGGCCACCGCCACGTGCTGCGGGCGAACCTCATCGTGCCGGGCAACACGCACCTCGACGCGACGGACGCCCGGTTCGTCGCCGACTTCGTGTCGTCGGGCACGTCCAGGACCATGGTGCTCAACCACGTCCCCAGCGCGACGACCGGCGGCTACGGGGCGCCGGGCAACATCAGGATCACCGGCGGCTCCTGGGACCCGATCTGGCAGTACGTCCAGAACGGCGCCACCGCGCCCGCGATGAACGTCATCACGATGCAGCACACCTCCAGGGTCGAGCTGGCCGGCCTGACGATCTACAACGTGAAGTGGTGGCACGCCATCGAGCTCAACGCCGTGCGTGACGCCACCGTCCGGGGGTGCGGCCTGTACGGCTGGATCGTGCCCCCGGAGTACGCCGACAAGCTCTGGCACGGCGAGGCCATCCAGCTCGACCTGGCGGGCAGCACCAACACCTGGGCGGGGGCGAGGGACAACACGCCCTGCGCCGACATCCGCATCCTCGGCAACACCTGCGACAAGTCCGGCTCGCAGGACGCCTGGGGCACCCTCGCCGGCTCGCACACGGCGGTGCCGGGCGTCCGGCACGCGCGGGTGCGGATCGAGGAGAACGTGGTCACCAACACCATCTGGGACGCGATCACGCCGTTCAACACCGAGGCCCTGTCCATCCGGTCCAACCAGATCACCGGCTGCCACGGCGGCGTGTACGTCCGGGCCGCCAACTCGGGCGTCAACCCGCTGACCACCGTGGAGATCACCGGCAACACCGTCGGCCCGCTGCGCCCGAACTCCGCGGGCAAGGTCAGGTGGGGCGTCGGGCTCGCGGCCTACACCCAGGACGCCCCCATCGGCGACATCCTGGTGAGCGGCAACACGGCTCCTTCCTACGCCTACAACGGCCGGCAGTGGATGAGCTTCCGCCAGCCGCCCCAGAGCTGAGTTCCCGCCGCCGCGCAGTGTTCGCCGCCATGGGGGGATCGGCGATCCCTGGCTCAGCCCTCGGAGCACCGGCCGGGGACGAACATAATGGGCGTATGGATCGTGCAGCCCTGGCGGACTTCCTGCGCCGCCGCCGTGAGGCGCTGCAGCCCGAGGACGTCGGGCTGCCCGCGGGCGCGCGCCGCCGGGCGACGGGCCTGCGGCGCGAGGAGGTGGCCTCGCTCGCCGTGATGTCGGCCGACTACTACACCCGCCTGGAGCAGCAGCGCGGCCCGCAGCCGAGCGTGCAGATGCTGGCCTCGCTCGCCCGGGCGCTGCGGCTGACGAGCGACGAGCGCGACTACCTGTTCCAGGTCGCCGGGCACAACGCCCCGGCCTCGGTCACGGACGCCACGCACGTCGCCCCCGCCCTGCTGCGCGTGCTGGACCGGCTCGACGACACCCCGGCGCTCATCCTGTCCGACCTGGGCGAGACGCTCGTGCAGAACCGCATGGCCGAGGCCCTGTTCGGCGACAGGTCCGGCCACACCGGGCACGCCCGCACCGAGATCTACCGCTGGTTCACCGACCCCGCCGAGCGGCTGCGCTACCCGGAGGCCGACCGCGACCGGCAGAGCCGCGCCCTGGTCGCGAACCTGCGCGCCGCCCACGGGATGCGAGGCCCGCAGTCGCGGGCGGGCGAGCTCGTACGGGCGCTGCGCGCGGCGAGCGCGGAGTTCGCCGGGCTGTGGGACCGGCACGAGGTGGCCAAACGCTTCGAGGACCACAAGATCCTCGTCCACCCCGAGCTCGGCGAGATCGAGCTGGACTGCCAGGTGCTGTTCACCGAGGACCAGTCGCAGGCGCTGCTCGTGCTCACCGCCCCGCCCCGCACGGAGGGGGCCGAGAAGCTGCGGCTGCTCGCGGTGGTGGGGCAGCAGCGCTTCACGGAACGGCGGGCCGTGACCCGGTGAGGTCCGGCTCCGGCACCCGGGGGCGGCGGGCCACGTAGACGACCGCCGGCGGCAGGTTGCGCCACACCGTCGTACTCGTCACGACCTCCTCGAACGCCGCCCGCAGGCCACCGGACAGCCGCCTGGCCGGTGCGGCCCAGCGCGTCCAGGTGTAGGCGAACTGCGTGTAGACCCCGGCCGGCGACAGGACCTGGGCCACCGACTCGATCAGCGGCGGCCGCCCGGCGTACGCGATCCACGGCAGGCCGCTGACCACGACGTCCACCGGCCCGGCGGCGAGCCCGCCGAGCAGCCGCGGCAGGTGCACGGCGTCGTCGCACACCACCTCCACCGAGGGGAACGTGCGGGCGATCTCTTCGGCGAACCTCTCGTTGAGCTCGATCACGACGTGCCTGCCCCGGCCGCGCAGCCGCCGCTGGATGGCCGAGGTGAACGCGCCCGTCCCCGCGCCGAGCTCGACCACCACCGGCTCGCCGCGCTCGGGGACGCCCACCACCATCTGCGCCGCCAGCCGCGGCGAGCTCGGCAGCACGGCGGCCGTGCGCAGGGGCGACCTGATGAACTCCCACAGGAACCGGCCGCCGCCTCCGGGGGCGTGGTGCCGCTGGTCGGTGGTCACAGTGCTGCTCCCCGGGTCCGCTCCGCTGCCGCGCTCGGAATTCTCGCGCAACGGCGATGGCGTGCGGATGGCCGGGAAGTGAATCATCGCGCCGGGGTTCAGGCGACGACGGCCAGCAGGGTCGTCATGGCGGCGGTGAGCTCCGGGTCGCCGCTCGCCTCGGCCCGCTCCCGGGCCTGTTCGACGCCGATGCCCCTGGTCGCGAGCCGCCAGAACGTGTCCTGATCCATCGACACCCGCGCGGCGGGCTCGCCGGCGCCCGTCACCTGAGAGGCCATCCGCCACCGTCCCGCACGCCAGACCGCGCTCCACCGCCCGCCGGACGGCCCCAGCACCTCCAGGACCGCGACCGTGCCCTCCGGCCGGTCGTGGGCGCGCAGCGTGAACGGCAGGGCCTGCGCGAAGACGCCCAGCACCGGCGCCATGAGCCCGGGCTCCGTCGCCCCCGGCCGGGAGACCGCGTCGCGTACCTGCTGCTGGTGCACCCAGAACTCGGTGTACTCGCGGCCGACGTCGAGCCAGCAGGGGCTGTCGACGTCGGTGGCCGCCCACGACACGTTCAGCCCGGCGGGAGCCTCCAGGTCGCGCGCCGCCCAGACCGCGTCGAGCTGCGGCCCGAGCTGCTCCAGCAGCTCGATCATCAGCCGCGGGCTGAGCTGGCGGGCCGCCCTGACGAACTCCTCGTTGGTACGGGCGAGGAAGGCGGGCAGCGTCTCGTCGTCGGCGAAGACGGCGCCGGAGTACCCGTCACGGGCTCCGGACAGGCGCCGCATGTAGTCGTTGAGCACGTGCGCGACGACGTCGTGCACGTCCCAGCCCGGGCAGACCGTCGCCCTGGCCCAGTCGGCCGGCTCCAGGCCGCGCAGCAGGCCGAGCATGGCCTGCCGTTCGAGCGGGAACAGGGGGCGGACATCCACGAGCGGGCCGAAGATCGACATGGCCCCGACCCTACCGAAGCCCCTGTGTCCTGCGAAAACGAATTTGTGCAGCCGAGGACAGGGCGCGACAAAGCAACCAATGCCTGACTTATACACTCATGACGGTTTTTATCGGGGGAAGTCGGGGGAGTGGCGCGTGCCGCTGGATCAGATCCTGGTGTTGCTGGTCGCAGCGGCCGGAGCGGGGTGGGTGGACGCCGTCGTGGGCGGCGGCGGGCTGCTGCAACTGCCCGCCCTCCTCGTGACCGGAATCCCGACGGTCGAGGCGATGGCCACCAACAAGTTCTCGTCGGTGTTCGGCACCACGTCCGCCGCCGTCGCGTACGCCCGCTCCACCAAGGTGGACCGGCAGGTGGCGATCCCCGGCGCGGCGCTGGCCGTGCTCTGCGCCGGGCTGGGCGCGTGGGCGGCGGCGTCGATCTCGGCCGAGGTGCTGCGGCCGGCCGTCATGGTCGTGCTGCTGGCCGTGGCCGCGTTCGTGACGCTGCGGCCGTCGATGGGCGCGGTGCCCGTGCCGCACCTGCGCACCGGCCCCCGCGTGTTCGCGGCGGTGGCGGCGGCGGGCGTGGTGATCGCCTTTTACGACGGCATCATGGGGCCGGGCACCGGGACGTTCCTCATCATCGCCTTCACCACCATCCTCGGGCTCGACTTCGTCTCCGCCTCCGCCTCCGCGAAGATCATCAACATCGGGACGAACGTCGGGGCGCTCCTCGTCTTCGGCCTGCAGGGGCACGTGAACTGGGCGCTCGGCCTCGGCATGGCGGCGTTCAACGTGGCGGGTGCCCAGCTCGGCGCCCGGATGGCGCTCAAGCGGGGCGCCGCCTTCGTCCGGATCGTGCTGCTGGTCGTGGTGGTGGCGATGGTGATCAGGCTCGGCTGGCAACACTTCGGCTAACCGGCCGCCTCCCCGGCCCGCACGCGCCGCCGCGGCAGGCACGGCGCGGCTACGCGGCCGGCTCCTCTGCCCGTACGCGCAGCGCCGTCGCGGCGAGGGCGACGAAGGCGGCGAGCAGGGCCGGGATGGCCAGCGCCCGGGGCAGCCCCGTCAGCTCGGCGACGGCCCCGATGAACACCGGCCCCGACAACATCCCCAGGTAGCCGATCGAGGCGACCCGCGCCAGCGCCCGCCCCGAGAAGGCGGGATCCCGGTGCCCGGCGGCCGAGAACACCTGCGGCACGATGCACGACAACCCCGCCCCGAAGCACCCGAACCCGACCACCCCGGCCGCCTGGTGCCCGCCCAGCAGCGCCACCCCCAGCCCCACCGCCGCCAGCACCCCGCAGCAGCGCACCAGCGCGACGGGCCCGAACCGGGCGGCCAGCCGGTCCCCGGCCAGCCGGCCCGCCGTCATCATCAGGGAGAAGGCCGCGTACCCGGCCGCGGCGATCCCCGGCGAGGCCGCCAGGTCCTCGCGCAGGTAGACCGAGCTCCAGTCGGCCGCGGCCCCCTCGCCCACCAGGCAGCAGAACGCCAGCACGCCCAGGAACACGATGCCCCGCGGCCGCCCGGCAACCCCCCGCGCGGCGCTCTCACCGGCGGGCGCCGAGCGCAGCGCCCAGCGCGCCGCCCACGCCGCCAGCGCCGCGATCCCCGCTCCCACCGCCCAGAACGTGACCGCCGCCGACAGGTCGTGGTGCGCGAACAGCCCGCCCGCCGTCGCCCCGGCGAACCCGCCCACGCTGTAGACGGCGTGGAACGACGACATGATCGGCCGCCCGTGCGCCCGCTCCACCTCGACGGCGTTGGCGTTCATGGCCACGTCGAGTATCCCGTGCACCACCCCGAACACCAGCAGCGTCGCCGACAGCGTGAGCAGGTCCGGCGCGTACGCGGGCGGCACCAGCACCACGCCCTGCGCCAGGGCCGCGGGGACCACGGCCCGGCTGCTGCCGTACCGGTCGACCAGGCGGCCCACGGCCGTCATGCCGACGACCGCCCCGGCCGCCACGGCCAGCAGCGCGAGGCTGAGCTGGCCGTCGCCCAGGCCCAGCCGCTCCTTGATGGCGGGGATGCGGGCCGTCCACGTGCCGATGGCCGTGCCCGACAGGAAGAACAGCAGGTAGACCGCCACCCGCTCGCGCGTCACGCGGCCTCCCTGACCATCACTCCTGCCGCGGCCAGCGCGTCGCGCTCCTCCGGCGGGATGCCGGGGTCGGTGACCACCACGTCGAGCCGGCCGATCGGGCACACCGCGCCGAACGCCGTCCGCGCGAACTTGCCCGAGTCGCACACCACGATCACCCGCCGCGCGGCGGCGATGGCCGCCTGCTTGACCGCCACCTCGGGCAGGTCGTGCGCGGTCAGGCCGTGCTCGGCGGACAGGCCGCAGCAGCCGATCACCGCCGTGTCGAAGCGCAGCGCCCCGATCGAGCTCTCGGTGAGCGGGCCCATCACGTTCAGCTCGCCCTTGCGTACCTCGCCGCCGGGCAGCACCAGGCGCACGCGCGGCGCGGCGGCCAGCAGCATCACCGGCTGCAGCGCCAGCGGCAGCACCGTCAGCCGCCGGTCGGCCAGCGCGCGGGCCACCTCCAGGGCGGTCGTGCCGCCGTCCAGCACCACCGCCTCGCCGTCGGCGATCAGCGCGGCGGTCTCCTCGCCGATGCGCCGCTTGACCTCCACCGCCTCCCGCTCGCGCACCCCGAATGGCGGCTCCTCGCCGCGCAGCAGCAGCGACAGCGCGCCGCCCCTGACCCGCCGCACCACCCCCTGCTGGGCCAGCTCGTCCAGATCGCGCCTGATCGTCATCTCGGACACGCCGTGCTCGGCGGCCAGCTCGGCCACGGAGACGCTGTCGTGGGTACGCAAGGTGTTCATGATGGCTCGCACACGTTCCATGTGTTCATACAAACACGACAGATGTGCGCAATACAATGGAAATATGCGCGCAAGCCGCCTGCTCTCCCTGCTCCTGCTCCTCCAGACCCGCGGCCGCATGACCGCGCCCGAGCTGGCGGCCGAGCTGGAGGTCTCGGTACGCACCGTGTACCGCGATGTGGAGGCCCTGTCGGCGGCCGGCGTGCCCGTCTACGCCGATCGCGGACCGGCGGGCGGCTACCAGCTCCTCGACGGCTACCGCACCCGGCTCAACGGGCTGACGGCAGAGGAGGCGTCCTCGCTGTTCCTGGCCGGGCTGCCGGGGCCCGCCGCCGAGCTGGGGCTGGCGGAGGTCGCGGCCAACGCCGAGCTGAAGCTGCTGGCCGCGCTGCCGCCCGAGCCGCGCTCGCACGCCTCCCGGATGCGGGAGCGGTTCGTGCTGGACGTGCCGGGCTGGTACCGCTCGGGCGACGACGTGCCGCACCTGAGCGAGGTGGCCGAGGCGGTGTGGGACCAGCGGCCCCTGCACATGACCTACCGGCGCTGGGGGCAGCAGGAGGTGGACCGCGTGATCCACCCGCTCGGGCTGGTGCTCAAGGGCGGCTCCTGGTACCTCGTCGCCGCGCCGCCGGACGGCACGCCGCGCACGTACCGGGTGGCGCGGATCCTGACGCTGGAGACGCTGCCCGGGCGGTTCGCCCGGCCGGACGGCTTCGACCTGAGCGAGTTCTGGCACCGGTACGCCCAGGAGTTCCGCGAGCGCATGTACACCGCCGAGGCCGTCATCAAGCTCGCACCCGGGCGCGGCGACCTGCTGGCGTACACGATGGGACGCGACGTCGTCGAGGCCGCGATGGCCGCCGCCGAGCCCGACCCCGAGGGCTGGCTCACGCTGACCCTGCCGGTCGAGTCGATCGCGCACGCGCGCTGGCTGCTGCTGCGCATGGGCGCCGACGTCGAGGTGCTGGAGCCGCCCGAGCTGCGCACCATGATGGCCGAGGCCGTCGCCGAGCTGGCCAAGCTCTACGGCTGAAAACCAGGGGAGATCTCGCCGCCTTTCTGTCAGCATCCCCGCATGTATCTCATCGCATTCATCGGGGCGTGCGTCCTGGTCGCCATGGTGCCCGGGGTCAGCACCGCGATCATCCTGCGCCAGACCCTCCGAGCCGGCCGGGGCTCCGGGCTGGCCGCCACGCTCGGCAACGAGACCGGCATCCTGCTGTGGGGGCTGGCCGCCGCGTTCGGCCTGTCGGCCCTGCTGATCGCCTCCCAGGTGGCCTACGACATCATGCGCGTGACCGGCGCGGTGCTGCTGGTCGTGATGGGCGCGCAGGCGCTGTGGCAGTCACGCAGGGGCGCGCCGCCCGCGCCCGACGGCCAGGTCGTGCCCGGCTGGCGCGGGCCGTACCTGGCCGGCGTGGGCACCTGCCTGGCCAACCCGAAGGCGGCCGTGTTCGCCATGTCGTTCCTGCCGCAGTTCGTGCCCGCCGGGCAGGACGTGCCGCTGACGCTCGTGACCCTGGCCGTCGTCTGGGTGCTCGTCGATCTGCTCTGGTACGGGCTGCTAATCTGGGCCGTCGACCGGGCCAAGGCATGGCTGGGGCGACCGGCCGTCAAGCGGCGGCTGGAGCAGATCTCCGGCGTGGTGCTCGTCGGACTGGGTGTACGGATGGTGGTGGAGTCGCGTTGACCATCTGGCACGGTGAACGGGGCACTGGCGAGCCGGTGGTGCTGCTGCACTCGACGGCGACCGACTCGGGCATGTGGGACGCCCAGGAGGCGGCTCTCGCCGAGCGGTTCCGGGTGATCAAGGTGGACTTCCGCGGGTACGGGCGGACGCCGTACCAGGCCGACGAGCCGTACAGCGACGCCGGCGACGTCGCCGAGGTGCTGGCGGCGCTGGGCGTGAGCCGGCCCGCCGTGGTCGCCTCCTCGGGTGCGGGCCGGGTGGCGCTGGAGCTGGCCACGGCCGGGCTGGCCGGGCGGCTGGTGCTGCTCAACCCCCTGTCCACGCTGGAGCCCACGCCCGACCTGCGGGCGTACTGGGCGGAGGAGAACCGCCTGCTGGAGGCGGGCGACGTGCAGGGCGCCGCCGAGCTGAACGCGCGCACGCTGCTCGGGCCCGAGGCGGGCGAGGAGGCGTGGCAGCGACTGGTGGCGATGCAGCGGCACGCGTTCGAGGTGCAGCTCGCCGCCGATCCCGAGCCCGAGCAGTTCGAGGGCGAGGTGCGGCCGGCCGAGATCGACGTGCCGGCGCTGGTCGTCGCCGGTGCGCACGACCTGCCGTACTTCCTCGAAAGCGCCCGCCACCTGGTCGGCGAGCTGCCGCAGGCGCGGCTGGTCGAGCTGCCCTGGGCCGGGCACCTGCCGGCGCTCGAACGCCCGGAGGAGATCAACGCGTTGCTGCTGGATTACCTTTAAGGCATGACGAACGACCTGGCGACCCTCATGAGGCAGGCGCAGGACGACGATCCGCTGCTGGCGCTGCACGCCACCACCGCGCTGCGCCACGAGATCGAGCGGCTGGAGGCGGTCCAGGTGCGGCGGGCCCGGGTGGCCGGGCTGGCCTGGGCTCAGATCGCCGACGCCATCGGCGTGAGCAAGCAGGCGGTGCACAAGAAGTACGGCCGCCGCTAGCCCTTCCACCTGTCGGCGAACCAGCCCAGCGCGATGTTCCACGAGTAGCCGCGCCGGATGCGCCCCGCCACGTCCGGCGGCAGCGTGTCCAGGCCGCGGTGCTCCAGGAGCACCTCGGTGCCGCCCTCGACGGGGCTGAAGGCGACCTCGATCTCCATCGCCCCGTCGTTGAGCAGGTCGGCCCAGACCAGGCGGCGCGGCGGCTCCCAGGCCAGGATCCTGCCGGTGTCGACGTGGCCGCCGTCGGACCAAAGCTCGCGCAGGTAGCCGTCCTCGAACCGGATGCCGACCGCGCGCGCCGGATCGACCCAGCTGTGGCGGCCCCGCACGTACCAGGCGTCGATCTCGTCGGTGAAGACGCGGAACGCGGTGTCCGGGTCGACCGGCACCGTGACGCTGGCTCGTACCGAGTTCACCGGGTGCGCTCCACGTGGTCCTTGAACGAGCCGAGCTGCTCTGCCCAGAACGCCTGCACCTGGTCCAGCCAGGACTGCAGCGCCGTGAAGGGCTGCTGCCGCAGCGTGTAGAGGCGCAGCCGGGCGTCGGCCCCGCCCGCCTCGGCTTGCACGATCCCGCTCGCACGCAGCACGCGCAGGTGCCTGCTGAGCGCCGGCGCGCTCATCTGGACCGCCTGCGCCAGCTCACCGGCCGGGCGCGGGCCCTCGCGCAGCAGGTCGATCACCTTGCGCCTGGTCGGGTCGGCCAGTGCCGCCAGCGTGGCGTCAATTTCGTTAACGTTGGTGTTAATTGTTGCCTACTTCCGTTAGGCTGTTAACGCTGTAGGCAACTATTATCGCGGAGGCATGCGCATGGCTGTCGAGCTCGGCTACTACACCCTGTCCGTCCGGGACCTGGATCGGGCGGCGGCCTTCTACGGGGGGTTGTTCGGCTGGGAGTTCAGGCGCGAGCACGAGACGTACCTGCACGTCACCAGCACCGCCGTGGCGATGGGGTTCGTCGCGGGCGGCGCGTCGTCCCAGCCGAACCTGTATTACCACGTGGACGACATCGACAAGGCGGTCGAGCGGGTGCGCGAGCTCGGCGGGGGCACCGGCGAGATCTACGAGAGCAAGTCGGGGCGCGGCTGCTCGTGCACCGACGACCAGGGCACCGAGATCAGCCTCTGGCAGCCCGCCCCCGGCTTCGCCTGACACACCCGGAGCACTCGTCCGGCCGCCCGGCTGCTCCCGCCGGCCGGTCGCGAGGCTGCTGCCTGTTCGGCCGGTGACCCGGGGCGGGTGCGGGGTCGTTCCTGGTCAGTCGGCCACTTGGATGGTGGCGATGCCGAGCGTGCTCGTCATCGGCAGCAGCCCGGCCTCGAAGACCGCCCCGAGGAACGGCGCGGCGAGCTGGGCCAGCCGCCCGGCGCGTTCCTCCCCGAGCAGCCGCCAGGGCTCGAAGGCCAGGTCGTCGGTCATCCGCTCGACCTGGTCGCGCAGCGCCCTGCCGCGCTCGGTGGCCTGCCCGCCGGCCTCCACCAGGCCCCGGGCGGCCAGCCGTTCCCGCGCGGCGGCCCACTCCTGCTCGCTCCACCCGCGCCCGGCGAAGTTCTCGACCGGCGCGGCCCCGACCGCGGCGAACGACACCAGCGCCTCGCACCCGTCCAGCCCGGCCGCGGCCAGCGCCGCGAGATGGCCGTCGCCGCGGTGCTCGCGCAGCACGGTGGCCGCCTGCCACAACACCAGGTGCGGCTCGTCCGGCCACGGCAGGTCCAGGTTGGCCGCCGCGAACGGCCGCCCCTCCACCCGTACGCTCTCGGCCGCCCGCCTGGCCAGCTCCGCCGCCTCGGCCACGTCCTGCCCCGCCAGCCGGCCGTCGCCGAGCAGGTGGCGATAGGTCTCGTCCACCGCTTCCAGCCGTGCCCGCAGCACCTGCCCGGGCGAGGCCACCTCCCACACGGCCGGAACCTGCTCGGCGATCATCCGAGGGCTGAAGCTGTAGTAGACGGCCGTGGCCAGGCGCGTCCCGGCCCGCCCCAGCGGCGCCGAGCGGTAGGCGAAATAGCTCGGCCAGCGGGACTCCACGTCGTACCCGAGTGCCGCCGCCCGCCCGAAGCCCTGCGGCGAGAAGTACAGCACGGCATGGATCGGCTCCAACTGGTGCCACATGCGGCGGGCAAGCCTGGACGGTGCGCTCATGACGAACCTCTCACTGTCTAGATAAGATATGCCAGTGACGATAGAGGCTTGGCGCATCACTGGTCAATCACAGATAGACAGTTATGTTGGGAGGTGGGCGGAGCTCGCCGTCCTGCTGGTGAACGAACTGCACGTCACCCGGGCCCGCGGCCGGCCCGTCACACCGCCGGCCGACCGCCGCGCCGCCCTGCTGGAGGCGTTCGCCCGCGAAAGCTGGGCTCCAGGCGGCCCGCCCGCCCTGACGCCCGCCCTGACGGACGCGGACGCCGACCGCTTGAGGGACGCGGACGCCGCCCGGCTGACGGACGCGGACGCCGACCGCCTGGCGGAGGTGGCCGCCGAGCTGCACCCCGCCTTCTCCGGCGACCTCACCGCGCTCAACCAGGCCCTGGTACGCCACGCCGCCGTCCCGAACCTGCACGGCGATCCGCCGGTCCTCGCCTTCCACGCCCCCGGCGCCGACCTGGCGGACGCCTGGGCCGCCGACGCCGCCACGGCCCTGGCCATGGTGATCGGGGTGGGGCAGGGGCGGCGGCTGCGGTCCTGCGAGGCGGAGGGATGCGACCTGGTGTTCTTCGACGTCACCCGGAACGCCTCCCGCCGGTTCTGCGGCCTCCCGTGCCAGAACCGCGCCAAGGCCAGCGCCTACCGCGCCCGCCGCCGCACCTGACCCCGCGTCCCGCGCCCGCCACCGCGCCCGCCACCGCGCCCGCCACCGCGCCCGCCACCGCGCCCGCCACCGCGCCCGCCACCGCGCCCGCCACCGCGCGTGATCCCGGGCTACCCCCGGGTGTGCGTCACTCGGACGGGATCCGGATCATGCGCAGCTCGTGCGCGCCGTCCGCGCGGGTCAGCTCGTAGTACAGCCACCACCGCCCCTCCAGCAGCAGCGCGTCCAGGTACCGGACCGAGCCGCCGCGGTGCGGCGAGGTCACCCAGGGCCGCTCGCCCGACAGCCGCCGCCAGCCGAACAGGTCGCCGGAGACCGCGACCCCGCAGCGCTCCTCGTAGTTCTCCTCGTGCGAGGCCGACCCGTCGTAGAACCCCACGTACCCGCCGGGCACGGGCACCACGCTGTTCAGCCGTGCCTGGTACCGGTCCCATCCCTGGCCCACCCCCAGGGCCTGCCCGTGCCAGGTGAACGACGCCCCGCCGTCCAGGCTGGTCGCCAGCCCCGTGGGGTGCGTGGTGGCGCCGACGTTGTAGATGTCGGCGCTGGCGTGCGCCTCGCCGCCCAGGCCGTCCAGCGCCTCGGCGTAGCTGGCGAACAGGTACGTCACCGGCCCGGCCCGCAGCACGTACGGATCCTTGACCCCCTCGGTCCCGGTCGAGGCCGCCGTCAGCACCGGCCGCGCCGAGGCCACGTCGAACTCCGACGGATGCGCCGCCGGGCCCAGCGCGTCGATCCGCCACCGGTTGTCGGCCGGGTCCACGTACGACAGGTAGAGCACGAACCCGCCCCCGTCCGCGGGAGCCAGGCAGAACCGTTCCATGGACGGCGTGCCCAGCTCGTCCTTGTGCACCGACCACACGTCGGTGAAGCGCACGCCGTCGTCGCTGACAGCCACCGCGCAACGCCAGCCGCGCTCGGCCCCGGCGCCGCGGGGACGCCGCCGCCGGTAGGTCAGCCAGAACCGCTCCCCGTCGTGCAGCACGCCGGGGCAGCCCACCCAGTACCCCTCCTCGTTCTTCTCCGGAGCGAGCACCACCGTGCCCGCCAGCGGGTCGAACGCGGGAAGCGGGCCGAATTCCATCATGTTGTCCTTACCTCTCAAACGTCGTAGAAGAGCCGGTCCAGAGCGACGGCGGCGCTGCCCACCACGCCGGCGTCCGGGCCGAGCGTGGCCCGCCGCACCTGCACCGCCTCGCGCAGCACGGGGAACGCCCTGGCCCGCAACGCCGCCCTGACCTGGTCGAGCACCGGCTCGGGAGCCGTGCGGAAGGCGCCGCCGAGCAGGATCAGCGCGGGATTGAGCAGGTTCACGGCGCTGGCCAGGCCGGTGGCGAGCCGGTCCACCACCTCGTCCAGCGCGGCGCCGGCCCGCCCGTCGCCGCCGGCTGCGGCCGACGCCAGGTCGGCGAGCGGGTCCGCGCTGTCGCGGCCCAGCAGGGCGCGGGCCCGCTCGGCCAGGTACGGCTCGGCCACCACGGTCTCCAGGCAGCCGGTCGCACCGCACGCGCACGGCCTGCCCCGCTCCACCACCCTCAGGTGCCCCAGCTCCGTGACCCCGTGGGTGCCGGACCTGAACGGCTGCCCGCCGATCACCAGGCCCGCGCCCACGCCGGTGCGGACGTACACGTACAGGAGGGGATCGGCCCCGCCCGTGTCGCCGTAGCGGGCCTCGGCCAGCGCCATCGCCCGTACGTTGTGATCGACCACCGCCGGCACGCCCAGCGCCCGCTCCAGGGGATCGGCGAAATCCACGTCGCGCCAGCCCAGGTTGACGGACAGCACGTTGCGGCGCTGCCCGGGATCCACCGGGCCGGGGGCCGCGACCCCGATGCCCAGCAGCCGGTCGCCCGCCTCCTCCGCCAGCGCGGCGGCGGCCCCGGCGATCCGCGCCACGACCCGCGCGGGCGGCTCGCCCGCCAGGTCGAACCCGAACGAGCGCACGTTCGCGGCGCGGGCCCTGAGGTCGCACAGCCCGAGCCGCACCCGTCCCGCGCCGACCTGGACGCCGATGACGTGCCGGGCGCCGGCGTGCAGCCCGACCTCCGTCGAAGGGCGGCCGACGCGGGTGCCGGCGCCGTCCGTGGCACCCTCGCGGACCAGGCCCTCGTCCAGGAGTTGGGCCACCACCTTCGTCATGGTCGTGGGGGACAGGGCCAGCCGCCTGGCGAGGTCCGCGCGGGGCTGCGGGCCGTGGTCGCGCAGGGTGCGCAGTACGAGGCGTCTGTGCAGTCTGCGGACGTCCTGCACCGGTGTGGGCATGTCGGCGCTCCTTAATAACTAACGGGTAGAAAATAATTGCAGGACAACCTTCTCGTCAACGGCTGGCGCCATGCCCGGCTGACCTCCGGAGGTGCGGGCCCGACGGATCAGGCGCCGGCGAGCAGGCCCAGACGCCCGGCCACGGAGGCCACCGCGCCCAGGATCCGGTCCACCTGCCCGCCCGTGTGCGCAGCCGTGACGCTCAGCCGGATCAGCGCCTCGCCCTCGGGAACGGCCGGCGGCAGCATGACGTTCGCCAGGACCCCCTCCTCCAGCAGCCCGGCCCAGAACCGGCAGCAGGTCAGCCGGTCGCCGACCCGCAGCGAGACCGTGGGCGTGCCGCCCGGCGCGATCCCGAACCCGAGCGCCACCAGCCCGGAGCGCAGCCGTTCGGCGTTGCACATGACGGCCCGGCGGCGCTCCGGCTCCGTGCGGACGATGCCGAGCGCGGCCAGCGCCGCCGCCGTGCAGGCAGGCGGCAGCGAGGCCGAGAACAGCGCGGACCGCGCGCTGTGCCGCAGGTAGTGCACCACGTGGTACGGCCCGGCGACGGCCCCGCCGAGCGTGCCGAAACACTTGGAGAACGTCACCGTCTGCACGTCCACGGCCGACTGCAGCCCATGGTGCTCGGCCGCCCCGCGCCCCCCGGCGCCCAGCAGCCCGGCGTCGTGCGCGCTGTCGAGCACGACCCGCGCCCCGTGCCGCGCCGCCAGCTTGGTGATGCCGGGCAGGTCGCACAGATCACCGCCCACCGAGAACATGCCCTCCGTCAGCACGATCGCGCCCGCGGCGGGATCGGCGGCCTCCAGCATGCCGGCGAGCTGCGTCATGTCGTTGTGCCGGAAGCGCCGCAGCGCGGCCTGGCCGAGCCGGGCGGCGTCGATGAGCGAGGCGTGGATGCGCCGGTCGGCGTACAGCACGTCGCGCGGCCCGAACAGCGCGCTCAGCGCGAGGTTGGCCTGGTAGCCGGTGGAGACCACCATCGCCGCCTCGTGCCCGAGGAACGCGGCCAGCTCCCGCTCCAGCGTCTCGTGCAGGGCGAGCGTGCCGTTGAGCACCCGCGACCCCGAGTTGCCCGCGCCCAGCCTGCGCAGCGCCTCGGCCCCCGCCTCCTTCAGCCGGGGATCGTCCGCCAGCGCCAGGTAGTCGTTGGAGCCGGCCATCAGCACCCGCCGGCCGCCCACCACCACCTCGCCGCCGCCCGGGCGCTCCTCCACCGGCAGGTAGTAGGGGTAGAGGCCGGACGCGGCCAGCGCCTCGGCCTCCGGGAGCCGGCACTTGCTGAAGGGGTCCGTCACGGCGCGGCACTCACTTTCCGGCTGAGTACGAGGCATTCCGGCGACTCACTCCGCATCTGGCGATCGTAGCTGACAGTGGTTGATCGTGATAGTAGAGTAATCGCTGCCGGTGCGGAGCGAGCCGGTAGCCCGCAGGCCCCGACAGGCGACAGCCGACAAGGACGGATGCATGACAGAGGACGAGATCTTCCACCAGCTGCGCGGCCTGTGCGCCGAGATCCTCGCGGTGGATCCGGCGCTCATCACCCCCGAGACGGACCTGCGCGAGGAGCTGGAGGCCGACAGCCTCGACATGGCCGAGCTGGCCGTGGCCAGCGGCGACCGGTTCGACCTCCTGGTGGACTTCGATCTCGCCCAGCACGTACGCACCCTCGCCGACGTGACCACCCTCGTCCGCGCCGGGGTCCGGGCCGGCTGACGCCGGCCGTTCCAGCGCAGGGGGTCGCTTTGCCGGTCTTGTCCTCGTCACCGTCCTTGTCACCGCATCCCGCCGAGCCCGTCAGGGGGCGCCGCGGGCTCGCGGAGTTCATCGAGCTGCCGTACGTGCTGCACGGCAGCGACCGGCACTTCGTGCCGCCGCTGCGCGGCGACTGCCGGCGCCTGCTCGACCGGCGGCGCAACCCGTTCTTCCGCTACGGCGAGGCCGAGCTGTTCACCGTACGCAGGGGCGGGCGGGTCATCGGCCGGATCGCCGCCGTGCACAATCCCCGGCACAACGAGGTCCACCGGGCCCGCGACGGGTTCTTCGGGCAGTTCGCCTGCGCCGACGATCCGGCGGCCGCGCGGGAACTGCTCGACGCCGCGGCGCGCTGGCTGCGCGGGCGCGGGCTGGAGACCATGCTGGGGCCGGTCAACTTCACCACGAACGACGAGTGCGGGGTGCTGGTCGAAGGGATCGACGCGCCGCCGAGCGTGATGATGCCGTACAACCCGGCCTACTACCCGGCGCTGCTGGAGTCCTGCGGGATGGTCAAGGCCAAGGACCTGTGGGCATGGGACGGCACGGGATGGGCGCCGCACGAGCGGCTGCTGCGCATCGCCCAGCGGGCCGAGCGGCGCCACCGGCTCACCGTGCGGCCGCTCGATCCGGCGCGTTACGACGCCGACCTCGACCGGGTGAAGTCCGTCTTCGACCAGGCCTGGGAGGGCAACTGGGGCTTCACGCCGATGACGGACGCGGAGTTCGCCGCGGCCAAGCAGCGGCTGCGCAAGGTCATGGACCCGAGGCTCGTCCAGCTCGCCGAGCTGGCGGGCGAGCCGGTCGCGGTGGCGCTGGTGCTGCCCGACTTCAACCAGGCGCTGGCCGCGGCGGGCGGCCGCCTCAGCCGCTTCGGGCTGCCGATCGGGCAGGTACGGCTGTCCCTGGCGGCCCGGCGCATCGACCGCGTCCGCGGCATGCTCTTCGGCGTCGTCCCGCGGCTGCGCAGGCACGGCGTCGAGGCCGCCCTGCTCGCCCGCACGTACGAGGCCATCACGTCCGGCGGCTACCACGGCGGCATGGAGCTCGGCTGGACCCTGGAGGACAACCAGGCCATCAACCGCTACCTGTCCCTGCTCGGCGGCACCCGCACCAAGGCGTACCGGATCTACCGGCGGGAGTTGTGACGGCAGCGCGTTACCTGGTCACCGGGGCCACCGGGTTCATCGGCAGGCGGCTGACCCGCATGATCCTGGCGCGCGGTGGCGCCGTCACGGCCCTGGCCCGGCCCTCCGCGCGCGCCAGGGCGCTGCGCGAGCTGGGCGTTCAGGTCGTGACCGGCGACCTGACCACCGGCCGGGGGCTCACGGAGGCGTTGCGGGGAGCCGACCGGGTGATCCACCTGGCCGCCGCCCTGCGGGCCCGCGGCCCCGCCGGGTTCTGGACGGTCAACCGTGACGGCGTCGCCCGGCTGGTGCGCGCGCTGGCCGCCCAGCGCCGCCCGGCGCGCCTCGTGCTGTGCTCCTCGCTCGCCGCGGGCCCGGCCATCTCCCTGTACGGCGCCAGCAAGCGGGCCGGGGAGCAGGTCGCCAGGGAGTACGCGGGCCAGGTGCCCGTGGTCATCGTGCGCCCCGGCATCGTGTACGGGCCAGGCGAGGAGGCGCTGCTGCCCGCGCTCCTGCCCATGATCCGGCTCGGCGTCGTCGTCAAGGCGGGCTACGGCCCTCGCCGGTACGGCCTGGTCTACGTGGACGACCTGTGCACGGCCCTGCTCGCCGCTACCGAACGCGGCCCGGTCCTGGAGCCGGCCGGACGCGGCTCCGGCCCGCGATCCGGCGGCACCCGCTCCGACACCGGTCCCGGTCTCTACCCGATCAGCGACGGCAACGCCTACGACTTCTCCGACATCTGCCGCGCCCTGGCCCGGGCGGCCGGTTGCCGGGACCCGCTCGTGCTGCCGGTGCCGATGCCGGCCGTGCACGCGGTGGCCGCGCTGGCCGAGCTGGCCGCACGGGGTGCCGTTCCGGCCCTGAACCGGGACAAGGCCAGGGAGATGGGCCACGCCGACTGGACGTGCGTGCCGGACGCCGCCGTACGCGAGCTGGGGTTCGCCCCCGCCACCACGCTCACCCAGGGGTTCGAGGCCGCGCTGCGCACCGCTCCGTGACGGCGTGCACGACCAGCGCCACCGCCAGCCCGGCGACGGCGTCGGAGAGGTAGTGGTACCAGGCGTACACGACGGCGACCGTCAGCCCCGCCGTCAGCGTGCACAACACGAGGCGGACGTTCCTGGAGACGTGCCGGCGCAGGCAGAGCAGGGTGATCCAGGCGCCGGCCACGTGCGTCGAGGGGAAGCACGCGCCGGGCGGGTCGAAGGCGGCCATGATCTCGCCCTGCACGGCGGTGACCGCGTACCCGGAGGGGCCGTGCACGGCGAGCAGCTCCGGCAGCGCCAGTGCGGGGCCCGTCAGCGGGATCGCGATGAACCCCAGGTAACTGGGCAGGAACACGGCCAGCGCGGCGAACACGTAACGCTCCGCCAGCGGCACGCGGCCCCGGGCGTACAGGATCGCCGGGATCAGGAAGCAGCCGTAGAACGAGAAGTAGCAGAAGGTCAGCACCTCGGTCACCAGCGGTGAGCCGATGGCCGCCGTGACGGCGGTGTTGGGCGCGAAGCCGAGCAGCGCCGTCTCCCAGGTGTACAAATCGACGTCGAGGTAGCGCCCGTGCAGGACGCGGGAGGTGCGGGCGGCGGCGCCGTACGCGAAGGGGAGCAGGAGGAACGGCCCGGAGAACCGGGCGAACCGCACCGCCTTGCGGCCGGGAAAGCGGCGCTCGGCCTCCGCCAGCACGAGCAGGAACAGAGCCGCGAGCGCATATCCGGCGAGCAGCTCCGCCCCGTCCGCGAGGCGATTCCGGAATACGGCCACGATGAGCGCCATGACGGCGAAATAGCCGAGCATGAGCCATTCAGCCGGGCGGAATTTCACCCTCCGGCCGAATGTCCGCCCGAAAATCTCGGCTGCCGGAATTTCCGGATTCGCCGTCAGCGGCGGGCGGGCCCGGGCCGCGCCGGGCGGGAGGTCACGAAGCGGCACGCGCCGGCCACCAGATCCGCCGCCCCATGTGGTGGGCCAGCGCCGGCACGAGGAACGACCGCACGATCACCGTGTCGATGACGACCCCGATCGCCACCAGCAGCCCGAGCTGTACGACCGGCACCAGCGGCAGCACGGTCAGCACGAAGAACGCCGCCGCCAGCACCACCCCGGCCGCGGTGATGACGCCGCCGGTCGCGCGCAGGGCGTGCAGGGTCGCCTCGCGGGTGTCGAGCCGGACGGCCTCCTCACGGACGCGGGCCATCAGGAAGATGTTGTAGTCGATGCCGAAGGCCATGAGGAAGACGAACGCGTACAGGGCGAACGACGCGTCGACGACCGGATAGCCGAGGAACTGGGTGAACAGCGCCGAGCACAATCCCAGCGTGGCCGCGAACGACAGCACCACCGTGCCCATCAGCAGCAACGGCGCGACCAGCGAGCGCAGCAGGACGACCAGGATCAGCCCGACGACCAGCAGGATCAGCGGCACGATGAGGAACGCGTCGTCGACGAGCGCGGCCTGCACGTCGAGCAGCTCGGTGGTGAACCCGCCCACCAGGGCCGCGCCTCCCGCCGCCGCCCGCACGGCGCCGCGCAGGTCTTCCACCAGGCGTTGGGCCTCCGGCGTGTTCGGCTCCGCGGCGAGCACGACGTCGAACGTGCGCCACGGGGCGGGCGGCCCCGGCCGCATCGCCACCACGCCCTCCGCCGTGTGCACCGCCTGCTCCACGGCGGCGCTCCTGTCCTGCCTGGCCAGGACCACGACGGGGGCGCTGGCGGGGTAGTGCCGGCGCAGGGCGTCGTAGCCGGCGACGGAGTCCGTACGCATCGTGAACAGGGACGACGGCGGGATGCCCGAGGCGTCGAGCGTGGTCAGGCCCAGGCAGAGCATGGTCAGCAGCAGGGCGGAGCCCGCCCAGGCGAGGCGGGGGCGCTGGCCGACGAAGCCCGCCACGCCCCGCCACAGCCCGTCGCGCGCCGTCTCCCCGGGGCGCGGCGTGCTCGGCCAGAACGCGCGCCGCCCGCCCAGGAGCATCAGCGCGGGCAGCAGCGTCACCATCACGGCCGTCGTGATCAGGATGCCGACGGCGGCCGCCGCGCCGATGGAGCGCAGCGCGTGCGTGTCGGCCACCACGAGGCAGCCGACGCCGCCCGCCACCGTCAGGGCCGAGGCGACGACCGTGCGGATGCCGCCCGACAGCGCGTCCTTGAGCGCCGCGGCCTCGTCGGCGGTGGTGCGCAGCCGTTCGCGGTAGCGGGCGACGAGCAGCAGCGCGTAGTCGGTGGCGACGCCGAACACCAGCACGGTGAAGACCTCGGGGGTGGCGGCCCGCAGCGTCATCAGCCCCGAGCGGGCCAGCGCGTAGATCGCGGCGGCGGAGCACAGGTAGGCCACCACCACGGCCAGCATGGGGATCACCCACAGGACGGGGCTGCGGTAGACGGCGAGCAGCACCAGGAGCACCACGGCCAGGCTGAGCGCCAGCAGCGTGCCGTCGACCCGGCGGAAGGAGTCGACGTAGTCGGCCGCGGCGCCGCCCGCGCCGCTCACGTGGCTGATCAGCCCCGGCGGGCTGCCCTCGGCGGTGATCTGGCGCAGCCGCTCGACCAGCGGGCTGACGAGCACGCCGGGCTTGCCGGACAGCAGCACGGTGACCTGGAGCGCGTGCCCGTCGGCGCTGGGCAGGGGGTCGGACGCCATGCCGACCACCCCGGGGACGCTCGCGAACTGCCGCAGGTCCTGCCGGGCCGCCCGGAGATCGGCCCGCTGGAGCGGCCCGGGGCGTTCGTAGACCACGAGGGCGGGCACCACCCGGCCGGACTGCTTGGCCAGCAGGTCGAGGACGCGGGCGGACTCGGCGCCGCGGGCGAGCATGGAGCTGCCGCTGGTGACGCGGACGTCGTCCAGCGGGCCGCTCGCGAGCACGGCGGCGACGGCGATGGCCACCCATGCGACGACCACGCCGGCCGCGATTTTTCGCGCAGCCCCCATACGAAACAAAACCGACAATTCCCGCCCACCCCCGGCCTCGGTGTGAAAGTGCCGGCCGGCACGTAGACGATAAATTCCCGGTCCTGCTTAAACAACTTTTTGCAGGTGTCTCATATTCGCGTCATGACCGGAACAAACGGGACATGGCCGGATTGGATTTCTCTCGTACGCTCAGCCCTTGATCCGCAGGTCCGCGAAGAGCGCGCGGTGATCGGAACCCGGCACGTCGAACACCTGAACCCCCGCCGCCGACCCCCGCCCGTCCGTCAGCACGTGGTCGATGGCCACCAGCGGCGGCAGCGAGCGCCCGTGCGGCCAGGTCGGGGTCAGCCCCTGCCCGGTGGAGGCCGCCGCGTCCGTGTAGCCGGTGTCGAGCAGCCGGCGGAAGACCGCGTGGTCGAGCGTGGCGTTGAAGTCGCCCGCCAGGATCCTGGGCGGCCCGGAGGCCGGCGCCGGCGGCAGGGCGGAGAGCCCCGCCTCCCACTCCGGCACCGTCGAGGGCACGGGCGCGACCGGGTGCACGACCACCACCTCCACGGCCGAACCGCCGGGCAGCGACACCTCGACCACCGGCATGTGGTGCCCGACCGGCCGGAACAGCCCCGTGCGCTCGGTCATCGGATGGCGGGAGTAGACGCCGCTGCCCTCCGGGCCGCGGAAGTCGGCCCTGCCCACGTGGTACGGCAGCAGCTCCGCCAGCCCGGCCGCCGCCAGCCGGTCCCTGGCCGAGTACGTCAGCTCCTGGATGCTCAGCACGTCCACGTTCAGCCTGCGGGCCAGATCGACGATCACCGTCGCGTCGCCGCGCCCGCCGTTGAGGTTGGCCGTCAGCACCCGCAGCGCCCGGCCGCCGGCGGAGGCGTCGCCGCCGCCCAGCGCCCGCGGCAGCACGCACCAGGCCAGGCAGGCGCACACCGCCAGCATGATCGCGATCGCGGCCCGGCTGCGCAGCAGCGCCACGACCCCCAGCACGAGCAGCGCGGCGAGGGCGAAGTAGGGCGTGAAGGAGACCATCGGCACCAGGAAGACGCCCGCCTCCAGCCCGCCGAGCCGCACGGCCGTCCCCGCCGCGAACAGCACGGCCACCCCGACGGCCACCCGCCTGCGCCACACCCGGCGGGGCCTTGCCCGCCGCTCCGTCTCCACAGCCTCTCGCACCAGCACAGCCGCACAGGCTAAACAGACATTCTTAACGCCGCATGAGGAAAGGCGGCGCGCTGGCCTAGGCTGTGGGACTGTGCCGCGAAAGGCGATGATCGTGTTGATGGCAGCCGTGGCGCTCGCGGGCTGCGGCGCCGGGCCGGGCCCCGGCGGCTCCGGCTCCGGCTCCACGCCCCGCCCCGAGCCCGCCGTGCCGCCGGCCACCACGCCGGTGCCGCCCACCTCCGCCGACGCCTCCGCCGGGTCGCCGGGCCCCCGCTCCGTCACGGCCTCGCGAGGGCGGGGGAAGGCCGGCGATGTCAACGGCGACGGGTACGCGGACCTGGTGGCGGAGTTCGGCCCGGCGGACGGCAGGCGGCTGGGCGTCGTCCACGGCTCGCCGGAAGGGCTCGTCCCGTCCGAGGCGGTGGCCGTGCCGCGCGAGACGTTCACCTCGTGGCCGGCCGCCGGGGGCGCCGGGGCCGATCTCGACGGCGACGGCTTCGGCGACGTGCTCGCCTACGGAGGGCCGGACGACGGCCCGCAGGGTCCGCACGTCTTCTGGGGCGGCCCGGACGGCATCGCCGCGAGGACGGGCCCCACACCCGTCAGACCCCCGGGGCCGGGAGGGCAGATCCACTCCCGGGCGGTCGCGGGCGACTTCGACGGCGACGGCGCCGCGGACCTGGCGATGGCCACCCCGCCCAGGTCGGGCGGCCTCGCCGAGGACCTGACCATCCTGTACGGGCCGTTCACCCGGAAGGGCGTCCCCGCTAGGAGCGACGTCCGCGACTCGCCGACCGGCGGGGACTTCTGGCGGCTGACGGCGGACGAGATCGGCCGCGGCCGGGCCACCGCGCTGCTCGTCCACGAGGGCGACGACGGCGAGCAGACCAGCGGCTGGCTGCTCGCCGCCGGCCCCGGCGGCCTGGCGAAGTCCGGCAGGAAGCTCAACCAGGGCATGGCGGCCGCGTTCGGGGACTTCGACGGCGACGGCGCCAGGGACGTCGCGGTCGGCGACGACGGCAGCCGCAACAACGAGCCCGGCTACGAGACCGAGCCGCCCTCCGTGCACCGCACGCTGACCGTCTACTACGGCAACGGCCGGCAGGCGGCCTTCCAGGGCTCCGCCGGCGCCGCGGTCGCGGGCGACTTCGACGGCGACGGCGACGACGACCTCGCCTTCGGCGGTGCGGCTCCCACCCGGGACGTGAGCGCCACCGCGCCGAAGGTCTTCTGGGGGGGCGCCGGCGGCCTCGCACCGGGCGGCGGAGTCGCCGGCCTGGCCGAGGCCGCGCCGCTGGCGGCGGGCGACTACGACGGCGACGGTGACGACGAGCTCGTGCTCATCACAGGGGACGACTCCACCATCGTGGTGACGGACGGGCGGCAGGAGCTGACCCGCTTCGGCACCACCGAGGTGCCGTCATGAGCGCTGCAGGGCCTTGAAGTCCTTCAGCCAGTAGTTGGGCGCCGACGTCCCGTTGCCGGGGCTCTTGGCGGTGTACGGCACGAACACGCTGTTCAGCAGCCACGGATCCTTGTTGGGCCCGAAGTTCCCGACCATCAGGTCGTCCTGCTTGAACCCGTACGTGGCCACCGCCAGCCGTCCCGTCCCCCGGTACAGCGCCAGTTGCGAGCGCAGGAAGCCGGCCTGCTCCATGAACCACGGGCTGCCGGTCAGGAAGTCGTTCCACTGCTTGCGGCTGAACGGCTCGTCGATGGCGGCCTTGATCACCTCCCAGACCTTGGTGCCGGGGGCGAACCCGTACCGCTCGGCGAACTCCCCGGACACCGGGTCCTGGAGGTGCCGCTTCCAGTACCACACGAGCGAGAACTCGGTCACGAGGTACGTCTGGTCGGGCCGCATCCTCGGCAGGATGAAGTCGAGGAACGCCTGCGCGTTCTCCGGCGCCGGGATGTGCGGGTGGATGTCGACGCCCTGGATCTCGGGCGTCTCGCGGACGAAGGCCATCCAGCGCTCGGCGGCCGGGGTGCGGCGGTCGGCCAGGTCGAGGCGGTTGAGGGCGCCCATGTAGAGGGTGGTGCGGCAGTTCGTGCCGCAGTGCTCGCGGCGGTGGTCGATGACGTGCCGGGCGACGGTCTCGTAGAAGACGTTGAGCCGCTCGTCGCGCTCGGCGGGCAGGCTCTCGATGAACGGCTCGTTACCGATAGCCAGGATGTCCACCTTGTTCAGCACCGTGGGCAGCACCCGGTCGAGCCGCGCCAGCTCCGCGGCCATCGCGGCGCTGCCGGGCTGCGGGAAGGAGGCGGCGTTGTAGGGCCACTTGAGGCTCAGGATGGTGTCGTAGCCGCGGCTTCCCGCTTCGGTGATCGTGCTGATCGCGAAGTGCCCGGCCGGGTCGCCCTGGTCGGTGGCGGGCATCGGGTAGAAGCCGCGTACCCAGCGGGTGCCGGACTCGCGCAGCTCGCGGTAGTCGAGGGCGTCGAGGTTCTGGTTGAAGTTCGCGCCGAGGGCGCCGTGGGCGGCGGGGAGCTGTTCGGTCACGGGGGTGCCTCCCTGAGCGGTGGCGGCGGGAGTGAGGGGCGAGACCGTGACAAGGGCCACGGTCATCGCGACGATCGACAGTCGACGAAGCAAGGTGCCTGCTCTCTGACGGGTTGGGGGAGATCGTCATCGACGCGGTTTCATGTTTGCGCTAACTTCACCGGCCTGTCAACGGCCGATCGTCGGTTGTGAGGGCCGGGGCACGTCCAGCGGGGTCCTGGAGGCTGCGGACGCGAGGGGGCGTGGCCGGCGGCCGCGAGCAGGCGGCCGCGCGTTCAGTGGCGGGCGGTGGGTGGCGGGGCGGTGGAGGCGCGGACGATCAGCTCCGGGCGGACGAACCGGCTGGCCGGCTGGGGCGCGCCGGTCCCGCGCGGCTCCTCGATCCGCGCGATCAGGTGCTCCACGCAGCGCCGCCCCACCGTCTCCAGATCCTGCCGGACCGTGGTCAGCGGCGGCGTCAGGAACGGCGCGAAGTCCAGGTCGTCGAAGCCCACGACGCTCAGGTCGCCGGGCACCCGCCGCCCCAGCTCCGCCGCCGCCCGCAGCACGCCCACGGCCATCTGGTCGTTGGCCGCGAACACGGCGGTCACGTCGTCATCGGCCAGCAGGCGCAGCGCGGCGTCGTACCCGGAGCGCGGCGACCAGTCCCCGGCGACGGGCGGCGGGACCGCGCGCCCCGAGCGCTTGAGCTGCCGCTGCCAGGCCGCCCGCCGCCGCTGCGCCGGGTTGGAGCCGGCCGGGCCGGCGACGTGGTGCACGGTGGCGTGGCCGAGCCCGAGCAGGTGGTCGACGGCCGCGCGGGCCCCAGCGGCCTCGTCCATGCCGAACGTCGGGTGCTTGTGCGCCGCCCTGCTGTCGGCGATGACGAGCGGCACCTCCTCCGGCAGCCGCAGGTGCGGGGTGTCGAGCACGCGCGCCTCGATCACGATCACGCCGTCCACCGCCCGGTCGGTGAGCCCGCGTACGGCGGCGCGCACGTCCTTCTCGGTGGGCCCGTCCACCACGGCCACGCTGACGGAGTAGCCGCGCGCCTGGGCGCCCGTCACGACCGCCTCGACGATGCGCACGTTGAGCACGGCGCTGAGGTTGAACATGACCACGCCGATCGTGCCGAACCGGCCCGTGGCCAGCGCCCTGGCGGCGATGTTGGCGCGGTAGCCGAGCTGCTGCATGGCCGCCTCGACCCTGAGCCGCGTCGCGGCGGTCACGCGGTCGTTGCCGTTGACGACCCGTGACACGGTCTGGCCCGACACTCCGGCGAGCTTGGCGACGTCCGCCATGGACGGCCCTCCGGACGCCCTCGTCCCCGGTGATCGCACCACGCCCGGCTGTCTCCCTTCGTCAGGGCAGCACGTTACGCGGGCTGCCGCGAGGTGGAACGCCGACAGGCTACCCCGGTGCGATTCCGGCGCGGAATCGGCCCGTCGGCGGGTGGATCTCACCAACACGTTCTTGACGCTGATAGGCGCCAGCCCTAAGTTAGCGCAAACATAGATCCGCTCCGGGGGGTCCTGGTTCGCCAGGGTGAGCGGACCAGGTCGGTGACCGAGTCGAAGACACGGCAGTCGAAGACATAGACATTGAGGAGTCGCCATGGGGCGGCATCACCACCGGATCTCTGGAACCACCACCCCGGGCGCCACAGGCGCCGGGCCGAGCCGAACGAATCCGAGCGATCTCACGCGGCGCCGCCTCTTCGGCGGCGCGGGCGCCGCCGTCCTGGCCGCGGCGCTGGCCGGCTGCACCGGCGGCGGCCAGCTCGCCGAGAAGAGCGCGAGCGCGGGCAGCGGCGGTGGCGGCCTGCAGTGGTGGGACCAGTTCCGCCCGCTGACCAAGATGTTGCAGGACGACCTGTTCGCCCCGTTCATGAAGGCGCACCCGGGCGTCACCGTCGAACGGCGCCAGATGGACGCGCCCGACCTCGGCCAGGCGCTGCAGGTCGGCCGGCGCAGCAACCAGATGCCCGACGTGCACTCCCTGGCGGGCCTGGGCGGCGTCTCCCCGGCGGCCCTGGTGAGCGAGGGCTGGTTCCAGCCGATCGGCAAGCTCGCCGACTTCGCCGGCAGCCCGGTCGGCGAGCTCCTGTACGACGGCCTGCACCGCTTCAACGGCGAGGTCTACTCCTTCCCGCCGTTCTCCGGCCGCTGGCACGAGGCGGTGCCCTGGGTCAACACCGCGATGCTCAAGCAGGCGGGCGTCGATCCCGAGGAGGAGCCGGGCACCTGGGACAAGCTCCGCGAGATCGCCCGCAAGGTCACGACCGGCAACGACAGCGGCGCCTACGGCATCGTGGTGCCGAGCAAGGAGACGGAGTACCTGCGCGCGCTGGTGGAACGGCTGGCGATGGCCGCCGGCGCGCCGGGGCCCGGCAACGTCGACTGGGCGACCGGCGACTACGTCTACGACAGCCAGCCGTACATCGACGCCATCGAGTTCCTGGTCAGCCTGCAGAAGGACAAGGTCGTGCACCCGGCCTCGGCGTCGATGGGCGCGCGCGACGCCCGCGCCCGCTGGGCCGCCGGGCAGGCCGGCATCTACCTGTGGGGCGCCTGGTTCATCGGCGGCCTGCGGGTGGACGAGCCCGAGGCGGTCGAGCGCGGCGTCGGCACCTGGCACATCCCCTGCCCCGAGACCACCAGGAACTTCGTCTACAGCCCGCCCTCGTCCGGCACGTTCTGGGTGTCCGACCAGTCCAAGCAGGCCGGGACCGCCGCCGAGCTCATGCTGCAGATGACCACCAAGGAGTTCCAGACCAGCCTGGCCGAGGCCATGGACCAGCCGCCCGCGCTGGCCGCCGAAGTCATCGGCCAGGCCCAGGTGCACGACGCGTACCGCACGTGCGTGGCCAACTTCCAGGAGGACGTGCGCATCGGCCCGGTGCCCGAGGTCGGCAACCCCGGCGTCTGGCAGGTGCTGGCCGAGATGCGCGACATCCACCCCAACCTCGGCGACATCGTCCAGTCCGTGCTGACCGGCGCCTCCACCGACGTCGGCGGCCAGCTCCGCCGCTTCAACGACCAGATCAGCGCCGAGCGGGAGCGCGCGCTGAAGGTCGTGCGCGAGGAGAAGGGCGTCGAGGTGGACCTCAAGGCCTGGGTGTTCGGCAACTGGGACCGCAAGAAGGACTACGGCCAGCAGGACTACGCCGGGCGCTGAGATGACGACGACGACTTCACGGCGCGAGAGCGTCGCCGCTCCCGCAGCCCCGCCGAAGGGCCGGGCACGGCGGCTGCGGCAGGACTGGTGGATCTACCTGTTCCTGCTCCCCACCGTGCTCGGGTACGGGGCCTACACCGTCTATCCGCTGCTGGCCTCCTGGTGGTACGCCTTCCTCGACTGGCCGGGCTTCGCCGGCGCGGGCACGTTCATCGGGCTGGAGAACTTCGAGCGGCTGATCGGCGACGACCTGTTCTGGAACGCGTTCTGGAACTCGCTGGTGTTCCTCGTGATCGCGGTGCCGCTGCGGGTCGGCCTGGCCCTCGCGCTGGCGCTGGTGCTCAACGCGAGGAAGACGCCGTTCAAGGGCTTCTTCCGCACCCTGTTCTTCCTGCCCGTCGTCACCACGGGCGCGATCGTGGGCGTGGTGTTCACGCTGCTGCTCGACGCGAGCGGCCCGGTCAGCCTGTCGCTGGTCTGGTCCGGGCTGATCGACTCGCCGGAGAACTTCGCCGCCAACGCCGGCACCTCCCTGTACGCGGGGATCGCGGTGTGGGTGTGGAAGTGGCTGGGCATCACCCTGATCTACTGGCTCGCCGCGCTGCAGACGATCCCGCAGGGCGTGCACGAGGCCGCGATGATCGACGGCGCGGGCGCCTGGGCGGAGTTCCGGCACGTGACGATGCCGCTGCTGGTGCCGTTCCTGGTGATCATCACGCTGATCGACACCGTGGCCGCGTTCAACGTCTTCGACCTGATGCAGACCCTGACCGGCGGGGGACCGTCCTTCTCATCCGAGGTGATCGAGATCTTCATCTTCCGCACGGCCTTCCAGGCCAACGTCCCGCAGCTCGGCTACGCCTCCGCGGCCGCCGTGCTGTTCGGGCTGCTGACGATGGTGCTCGCCGTCGCCCAGGCGCTGGGCATGCGGTGGGCGCGCGGCAGGAGGGGCGAGTCGTGACACTCCGGCTGCGCCGCCCGAGCGTGCGGCAGGTGGTGACGGTGGTCCTGCTGCTGGTGCTGGGCGGGCTGTGGGTGTACCCGTTCGTCTGGCTGGTGTCGGCGTCGCTGAAGACCTCCTCGGAGATCTTCGGCAGCGGCCTCGGCCTGCTGCCCGAGGAGCCGGTCTGGGAGAACTACGCCCGCGCCTGGAGCGAGGTCGGCTTCGCCACGTACTTCGTCAACACGCTGGTCATCACGGTCGGCACGGTGCTGCTCGTGGTGGTGCGCAGCGCGCTGGCCGGGTACGTGCTCGGCCGCTACGACTTCATCGGCAAGAAGTTCCTCATCGGCCTGTTCCTGGTCACGTTCTTCCTCCCCGAGGGCTACACGATCATCCCGATCACGCAGCTCACCGACCAGCTCAGGCTGCTCAACACGCACACCGGCGTGATACTCGGCCTGGGCGCCGGCGGGCAGATCGCCTCGACCCTGCTCTACGCCGGCTACTTCCGGCGGCTGCCGAAGGAGCTGGAGGAGACCGCGCGCCTCGACGGCGCCGGGCCCCTCACCGTCTTCTTCCGGGTGATGCTGCCGCTCGCCTGGCCGATCACCGCCACCGTGGTGATCCTCACCTACCTGTTCGCCTGGAACGTCTACCTGCTGCCCCTGGTGTTCACGCTCAGCGAGCCCGATCTGCGGACGCTGGCCGTGGGCATGACCGTCTTCGTGGGCGAGCGGGGCACCGACTGGTCGGGCATGGCGGCCGCCGCCGTGATCTCGCTGATCCCGGTGATCGCCGTGTTCGTGGCGCTCCAGCGCAAGTTCGTCGACAGCATCGCGGGAGCGGTGAAGCAATGAGGGAAACGGAGTCCACCGGAATGCGGGAAGCGCTCGTCACCATCGACACCCGCCGGCCGGCCGGCCGCATCGACGACGACGTCTACGGGCACTTCCTGGAGTCGGCGTTCTTCGGCAACATCGACGGCGGCGTGTTCGACGAGGGCTCGCCCCTGTCGATCGACGAGCCCGGCCTGCTGCGCGGCGTGCGCGCCGACGTGCTGGAGCTCGTCAGGGAGCTCGGCCCCGGGCCGATCCGCTGGCCGGGCGGCAACTTCACCTCCGCCTACCACTGGGAGGACGGCATCGGCCCGCGCGACGGCCGCCCCAGCAGGCTGGAGCTGGCCTGGGGCGGCCGGGAGAGCAACCGGTTCGGCACCGACGAGTTCCTCGCCTGGTGCGAGGCGGCCGGGGCGCAGCCGTACCTCGTGCACTCCGCCCGCGACGTGGACGAGGCGGTGCGCTGGATCGAGTACACCAACTCCGCCCGCGACACCACCCTCACCGCCCGCCGCGCCAAGAACGGCAGGGCCGAGCCGTGGAACGTGCGGTACTGGGGCGTCGGCAACGAGGTCTACGGCCCCTGGCAGATGGGGCACCGCACAGCCGGCGAGTACGCCGCCGCGGCCCGCGAGCATGCCCTGTTCATGCGCCTGGTCGATCCCGGCGTCAAGCTGATCGGCGTCGGCATCCCGTGGCGGCAGGAGGAGTGGACCAGGCCGCTGCTCAAGCGGGCCGGCTCGCTGCTCGACTACCTGTCCCTGCACCTGTACGGCGCCGGCACCCACCTGTGGACCGGCGACGACTACGACGCCGTCGTCGCCCAGGCCCTCTACTTCGAGCGGGAGATGCACACCTACTCCCAGCTCGTCACCGCCCTGGCCGCCGACGCCGGCCTGGACCGCCCGCCCGCGCTCGCCCTGGACGAGTGGACCATGCGCCACCTGGAGCCCGAGGAGTGGCCGCAGCCGCTGGCCGGCGACGACGGCGGCATCGCCCCGCGAGACCTCACGCCCGTGGACGACCCGCTCAAGGTGCGCGTCAACCGGTGGAGCCCCAGGACGGTCGCCGACGCGATCTTCTGCGCCGGTGTCTTCCACGCCATCCACCGCACCGCCGGCCTGCCCGCACCCGTCTCCATGGCCAACCCCGTCAACCTGGTCAACGCCAACGGCCTGGTCGTCGCCCGCCCCGGCGGCGCGATCCGCTCGGCCATCTACCACGTCTGGCACCTGTACCGGCACCACACCGGCCGCACCGTGCTGCCCTGCGAGGTGACCGGGCCGGCGCGCACCACCTCGGTCACCCTCGGCGACAACCGCGGCCCCGACGGCCGGCTGCTCACCGCTCCCATGACCGTCCCCGACGTGGACGTGTCGGCCACCCGCGCCGACGACGGCTCGCTGCGGATCGCCGTCGTCAACCGGCACCGCGACGCTCCCGCGCGCCTGCGGATCGTGCTCGACGGCGCGCAGGCCAACACGCCCGCCACGGCCAGGATCCGCACCCTGGGCGCCGACGTGGCGGCCCTGGACGCGGTCAACACGCTCGGCGCGCCCGACACGATCGCCGTACGCGACCTGGGCGACGTCGAGTCGAGCGGCGGCACGTGGACCGTCGGGCCGCACTCCGTGACCGTGCTGTCCCTCTGATGACGCTGCCCCTCTGACGACCTGGAGCGACGTGACCGACCATCCCCGCCCCCTGCTGGTACGCCCGCACTGGCAGGACCTGTCGGGCCCCTGGGGCTTCGCCACCGACGACGAGGACCGCGGCCTGGCGCTCGGCTGGCACGAGGACGCGGCCCCGTACACAAGGACGATCACCGTGCCGTACCCGCCGGAGAGCGAGCTGTCCGGCCTGCGCGACACCGCCCCCCACCCTGTGGTGTGGTACCGCCGCACGCTGCGCCCCGACCGGGCGCCCGGCCCGGGGGAGCGGCTGCTGCTGCACTTCGGCGCCGTGGACTACCGCGCGCGGGTCTGGGTCAACGGCGTGCACGTCGGCGGGCACGAGGGCGGGCACACCCCGTTCACGTTCGACGTCACCGACGCGCTCGTGCCCGGCGCGGAGCAGGTCGTCGTGGTCCGCGCCGAGGACGAGTGCGACGACGCCACCCAGCCGCGCGGCAAGCAGGACTGGCGGGCCGAGCCGCACGAGATCTGGTACCACCGCACCACCGGCATCTGGCAGCCCGTCTGGGCCGAGGTCGTGCCCGCGCTGCACCTCCGGACGCTGCACTGGACGCCCGACGTGCCCGGCGCCGCCGTCACCGTGGAGGTCGAGCTGTCCCGCAAGCCCGAGCGGGACGTGGACGTGCGCGTCGTCCTCACCCTGGGGGAGGAGGTGCTCGCCGACCAGACCTGCCGCACCCGGCAGAGGGACGGCCGGTGGGTGATCGCCATCCCGGCCGCCAGGCACCAGCTCGAACAGGCCAGGCTGCTGTGGACGCCGGAGAGCCCCACCCTGCTGGACGCCCGCGTCGAGCTGTCGGCGGGCGGGCAGCCGATCGACGCGGTCACCTCGTACGTCGGGCTGCGCAGCACCGGCATCCGCGACGGCCGCTTCCTCCTCAACGGCCGGCCTCGCTTCCTCCGCCTGGTCCTGGCCCAGAACTACTGGCCGGGCTCGCACCTCGCCGCCCCCGCCGACGCGCTGCGCAGGGAGGTGGAGCTGGCCAGGGAGCTGGGGTTCAACGGCGTGCGCGTCCACCAGAAGGTCGAGGACCCGCGCTTCCTGGCCTGGTGCGACCGGCTCGGCCTGATGGTGTGGAGCGAGCTGCCCAGCGCCTACGAGTACGCGCCCAGGACCGTCGAGCGGCTGACCCGCGAATGGCTGGAGGTCGTGGCCCGCGACCGCAGCCACCCGTGCGTGGTGACGTGGGTGCCGTTCAACGAGAGCTGGGGCGTCTGGCACGCCGCGGACGTGTCGGAGCAGCGGCACGCCACCGCCGCGCTCTACCACCTCACCAAGGCGCTCGACGGCACCCGCCCGGTGATCTCCAACGACGGGTGGGAGCACACCGAGAGCGACATCTGGGGCCTGCACGACTACGCGCCGACCGGCGCGTCCATCCGCGAACGGTACGCCGACCGGGACGCGGTCGAGCGCGTCCTCACCGACCGCCCGCCCGCCCGGCGCGTCGCCCTGCTGGGCGACCCGGTCAGGCGGGGCCAGCCGGTGGTGCTGTCGGAGATCGGCGGCCTCAGCCTGCGGCCAGGGGCCGGTGAGCCGTGGCACGGGTACGCCGCCGTCACCACCACCGGCGAGCTGGCCGAGCAGTTCGGGCAGTTCGTGGACGCCGTGCTGGACAGCCCCGAGCTGGCCGGCTTCTGCTGGACCCAGCTCACCGACACCGAGCAGGAGACCAACGGCCTGCTGACCGCCGGGCGCGAGCCCAAGCTGCCGGTCGAGGTCGTGCGCCGCATCCTGACCAGGCCCGCCCGCTCGGCGCCCGCCGAGGCCATCGACGCGGCCCGCCGCGCCGCCAGGCAGGCGGACTGACGGCCGGCCCCGTCATTCGTGGTCGCGTGTCCAGAGCTGAGAGTGGCGGGCTCAGCCCCAGACCATCCGCGCCGTCTCCACCACCAGCTCCAGCTTGCGCCGCTCCTCGTCCACGGTGAGCAGGTTGCCCCTGACGGTGGAGGCGAAGCCGCACTGCGGGCTGATCGCGAGGTTCTCCATCGGCACGTACTTGGCCGCCTCGTCGATGCGGCGGCGCAGCTCGTCCTGCGACTCCAGCGCCGGCACCTTGGACGACACGAGCCCGAGCACCACGGTCGTGCCCTCGGGGACGAACCGCAGCGGCTCGAACCCGCCCGCCCGCTCCGTGTCGTACTCCAGCAGGAACCGGTCCACCGGCACCTCGCCGAACAGCCGCTCCGCGACCGGGTCGTAACCCCCCTTGGCCGACCAGGCGCTGCGGTTGTTGCCCCTGCACAGGTGCAGGGCGACCGTGACCTCGGGGTCCAGCTCCTTGGCCGCGCGCACCTGCTGGGCGTCGATGGCGACCGCCGCGTCGAGCAGCACCTCCGGTTCCGGCGCCGCCGGCCCGAGCACGCGGGAGCGGAAGCCGTCGTCGATCACGAAGTCGTAGGCCAGCGAGTCGAGCTGGATCCACCGCACGCCCTGCGCCAGCAGGCCCCTGATCTCCTCGGTCCGCAGCGCGACGAGGTCGCGGAACAGGTCGGCGGGGGTGGGGTAGGCGGCGGCGCTGAGGTCGGGCCGCCACAGGAGGCTCCCCATCGACGAGCTCACCATGGTGATCTTGTAGGGGCCGGGGGCGTGCCGGGCCAGGAAGCCGGCCTCGGTCGCCGTCAGGTTCCGCTTCTGGGTGAGCTTGCCGGTCGCCACCACCAGGTCCCAGGACGTCTCCTCCGGCGGCACCGGCTCGCCGTCGCCGCGCCACCACTCGGTGGAGGGCAGCGGGGTGGGCGACACGCCGCCCAGCGACTCCAGCAGCCCCGCGAGCCAGGTCTGGCGCCGCATCTCCCCGTCGGTGAACACCTCGATCCCCGCCTGGCGCTGCAGCTCGATCGCGGCCAGCACGGCGGCGTCCTCCCGCTCGGCCAGCTCCTCGGCGCTCAGCTCGCCGCGCTCGCGCGCCTGCCGGGCTCGCAGCAGCCCGGGCGGGCGCAGGAGGCTGCCAACGTGCTCGGCATGGGGTGTCGCGGGCATGCTTCCTCCTCGATGTGCGATGGGGGCGCGGATCGAAGGGCGTCCCGCGCCGGACGTACGATCAGCGTCCACCGCCCCGCGGCCGCCGTCCAGCCCCGTTCACTCGTTGTGCAGCACGGTCGCGATGGTCAGCCGCGCCGCCGACCGGGCCGGGACGAGCGCGCCCAGCACCGCGATCACCACCCCCGCCAGCGTGAGCAGCGCGAGCAGCGGAGCCCGCCACACCTCCACCATGAACGGCGGCAGCGCCACCCCGGCCGCGTCGGCCATGGCCGGGACGACCAGATGGTGCGCGGCCACCCCGATCGGGATGCCCGCCAGCCCGCCGGCCGCGCCGAGCGCCGCCATCGACGTCACCATCATCGCCGTGACCTGGCGCGGCGTCATCCCGATGGACTTCAGCACGCCGATGTCGCGCCGCCGCTCCCTGGCGTCGAGCACGACCGTGTTGAACACGCCCAGCGCGGACACCGTGCCCAGCAGCACCGTCAGCACGGACGCGAAGCCGATGACGGCCACGGTCGTCGGGTCGGTCGCGGACTTGGCGACCGGGTACAGGCCGGGATCCGCCGCCCTGACCGCCGCGTGGTAGGACTCCACGTCGGTGCCGGGTGAGAGGCGGACCTCGTACTGGGTGGCCCGCTGGCCGGGCGCGAGCGCGGCCAGCGTGCGCCAGTCGGCCTGGATCAGGTCCGCGGAGCCGTCCATGGTCGCGCCGACGACCGTCGCCTCCGCCCGCCCGCCGCCCAGGGAGAGGGTGAGCCGGTCGCCGACCGCGAGGCCGCGCTTGTCCAGGAACGCCGAGGGCGCCACCACCTCTCCCTCGCCGCGCAGCCAGCGGCCCTCGACGAGCGTCTCGCCCAGCGTGCCCGAGTCCCCGCGCAGGAACCTGCCCTGGATCGGCTGCGGATGCCCCGCGAGGTGGAGGTTGACCCAGGCGTCGGCGGTGACGTACCGGGTGCCGGGCAGGGCGCGCAGCAGCGCCTCGATCCCGGCGTCGCCGTGCCGGGGCGGCGTCTGGTGGTTGCGGGCCTGGCCGGCGTGGACCACCGTGTGCACGTGGCCGACGCGCTGGGCGGCGGCGCCGTACGCGGTCATCGTCATGGACAGGCCGGCGGCCAGCGTCACCGTGGCCGCGCCGAGCACCACGGCCGCCAGCGTGAGCGCGGCGCGCCCCGGCCGCCCGAACGGCAGCCCCAGCCCGAGGCTGACCGGGCGGGGCAGCGGCGCGCCCGCGAGCAGCCGCTGGACCCGCAGCCCGCGCCCCCGCCCGGGAGGCGCGCCCGCGCTGATCGCCCGGGCGGCGGTCAGCCGGTGCGCGCGCAGCGCGGGTGCCAGCGCGGCGAGCACGGCCACGGCCGGCATGCCGGCGAGCGTGGCCGCGTACACCCAGGGGCTCGTCGAGACGGTGAAGACGCCCGCCCCCACGTCGTCCAGCAGCGGGCGGGCGGCCACGGCGCCCGCCACGGTGCCGAGCGCGGCGCCCGCCAGCGCAGGGACCAGGACCATCGTGAGGTAGACGGCCACGACCTGGTTCGGGGTGAAGCCGAGCGCCTTGAGCAGGCCGATGTGCCGGTAGCCCGCCACGACCGCGCCGCTGACCACGTTCACCACGATGAGGACCGCCACCACCAGGCCGAGCACCCCGAAGACGGTCAGGAACGGGAGGAAGGCCGCCGCCGCACGGCCCGCGTCGCGCTGGACCACCAGGTACGACTGCGAGCCCAGCAGCGCCCCGGCCGGCAGGCCCGCCGCGATCGCGGCCGTGCCCGCGCGGACCTCCGCGTCGGTGCCGGCGGCGGTCAGGCGGTAGAGCATCTGCGTCACGGCCGGGCGCAGCGCGGCGGCCTGGCCCGGGGTGACCCACGCCTCGGAGCTCCTGCTCACGCTGGAGGCCAGGCCGACGACGGTGAACGCCTGCCCCTCGCGCACCGTGAACTTCACCCCCAGCAGGAAGGAGAAGAACCCGTTCGCGGGGCGGTCCAGCACGATCTCGCCGGGGCGGGCGGGCCAGCGGCCCGCCCACAGGTCCAGCCGGTCCACCGCGCCGCCGGGGGAGGGGCGGCCGACGACCGTGAGCGGGCCCGGCGGCAGGTGCTCGAACGTCTCCGGGATCGTGATCACGGCCTGCGCGAACGGGCCCGCCGCCGCCTCCACCCCGCGTGGCAGGGCCGCGAGCCTCGCCGGCGTGACCTCGCCGGGATCGTACGAGGCCACGACGTGCGCGCCGCGCTGCCCCTCGAAGGCCCGCTCGAACGGCGCCGACAGGCTCTCCAGCAGGCCGAGCGCCACCACGATCGCCACCGTCGAGCAGAACACGACGATCCCGAGCACGAACGTCTGCACCCGGCGCCGCCGCACCGCCGCCCGCGACGCCCGCCACACGGCACCGGCCCCCTGCCCCGCGGATCCGTGCGCCCGCCGCACGGCGCCGGTCCCCTGCCCCGCGGATCCGCGCGACGGCGGCGCGCCGAGGTCCGGGCTCACGGCGTGCGTTCCAGGCTGTGGTCGGCCACCACCCGGCCGTCGGCGAGCTCGACCGTGCGGCTGGCGCAGCGGGCGGCCAGGCCGGGGTCGTGCGTGACGATCACCAGCGTCTGCCCGATCTGGTTGAGGTCGATGAGCAGGTCCATCACCTGCTCGCCCGAGCGGCTGTCCAGCGCCCCCGTCGGCTCGTCGGCCAGCAGCAGGGCCGGGCGGTTCATCAGCGCCCTGGCCACGGCGACCCGCTGGCGTTCGCCGCCGCTCAGCGCCGCCGGGTAGGCGTCCCGGCGCCCGGCGATGCCCAGCTCCTCGAACAGCTCCATCGCCCTGTCCCTGGCCTGCCGGGCGGGGGTGCCGGTGAGCTGGGCGGCCAGCGCCGCGTTGTCCAGGGCGGGCAGGTCCTCGATGAGGTTGAAGAACTGGAAGATCATGCCGATCTGGCGGCGGCGGAACAGCGCCAGCTCCGTCTCGTTCATCGCCCCCAGGTCCTGGCCGCCGACCTCGACCGTGCCCCGCGTCGGACGGTCCAGGCCCGCGATCAGGTTGAGCAGCGTGGACTTGCCGCAGCCCGACGGACCCATCACGGCGACCGCGTCCCCCGCGTGGACGTCCAGCGAGACGCCGTTCAGGGCCGTGGCCGGGCCGTACTTCTTGTGGACGTCGCCGAGCCGCACGACGAGCCGCTGAGTGTTCATGGCACGAAGCTAGATCGCGGTGCGGCGGGGGCGCATCCCACCGGGGATGTAACCGCGGCGGCCGTCATCCCGTGGATGTAGGGCCGGAGGAGGATGCCGATCGCGGCGTGCCGCGCGAAGATGATCGGGTGTGGGAATGGCTGGTCGCCGCGCTGACGCTCGCCTGCGGCGCGGTGGTGTGGCTGGCGGCGGCCCTGGTGCGTACGCGGCGGCGCTACCGGGCCGTGCTGGCCGAGCAGGGGCGGCTGCTGGAACGCGAGCGGGACGGCGCCGCCCGCGCGGCCGTGGACGCCGAGCGGGCCAGGATCGCGGCGGAGCTGCACGACATCGTCAGCCACAACGTGAGCCTCATGGTGGTGCAGGCCGGGGCCGCCAGGGAGGTGCTGCCCACGATGCCGGGCGAGGCGGAGACCGCGCTGCGGGCCGTCGAGGCGGCCGGGCGGGACGCGATGACCGAGCTGCGTCACCTGCTGGGGCTGCTGGCGCCCTCGCCCGACGGTGACGACGACGGTCACGGGGCCGGGCTGGCGCCGCAGCCGGGGCTGGGGCAGCTCGGTGCGCTGGCCGACCGGATCGCGTTCGCCGGGCTGCCGGTGGAGGTGCGGATCTCCGGCGAGCCGCGCCCGGTTCCTGCCGGGATCGACGTGACCGCGTACCGGATCGTGCAGGAGGCGCTGACGAACGCGCTCAAGCACGGGGAGGCGGCCAGGGCCGAGGTGAGCGTCCGCTACACCGACCAGTACCTGCGGGTGGAGGTCCTGAACAGCGGCCCCAGCGTCCTCACCGGCGCCACCCGCCGTCCCCGTCCTGACGGTGAGCGGACGGCGGGTGGGTCAGGGCGCGGGCTGATCGGGTTGCGTGAGCGGGTCGCCGTGTACGGCGGGGACCTCGACGCGCGTCGCCGGCTCGGCGGCGGCTACCGGGTACGGGCCAGGATCCCGCTGGAGCGCCCGTGAACGCGGCTCCCCGGGTGCTCATCGCCGACGACCAGGAGCTGGTCCGCGTGGGGTTCCGGCTCATACTGACCGCCCGCGGCATCGACGTGGCCGGCGAGGCCGCCGACGGCGAGCAGGCGGTGGCGGAGGCGCTCAGGCTGCGCCCCGACGTGGTCCTGATGGACATCCGCATGCCCGTCATGGACGGCCTGGAGGCGACCCGCCGCCTGCTCGCCCACGATCCGCACTGCCGGGTGATCATGCTGACCACGTTCGACCTCGACCGGTACGTCTACGCCGCCCTGACGATCGGCGCCAGCGGCTTCCTGCTCAAGGACGTCACCCCCGAGCACCTGGCCGCCTCCGTCCGCCTGGTCGGCACCGGCGACGCGCTCCTGGCCCCCTCGATCACCCGCCGCCTCGTCGAGCGCTTCGCCGCCGCCGACCGTGTCCCCGGCCCGCCGCCCGCCGGCGCGCACGCGGACCTCGCCACGCTGACACCGCGCGAGCTGGAGGTGCTGACGCTCATGGGCAAGGGCCTGTCGAACGCCGAGCTGGCGTACGCGCTGACGCTCAGCGAGGCGACGGTGAAGACGCACGTCGCCCGCATCTTCACCAAGCTCGCGCTGCGCGACCGCGCCCAGGCGGTCGTCGTCGCCTACGAGACGGGCCTCGTCACGCCCGGCGGCGACTGACCGCTCAGACCAGGCCGACCACGAAACCCTCGTCCTTGATCCCCAGGTACGCCCCCGGACGGTACTGCCGCATCGCCCCCTCGATGACCGGGATGTACTTGGGGCTGGACCCGAGCGGCAGCCGGTAGCCGTTCTTGACGGTGTGGAACTCCCACAGGTGCTCCATCTCCTGGTGCCGCGACCGGAACCCCTGGTCGGCCGGGAACAGGTCGAGCCTGACCATCGTCTTGCGCATGAGGTAGTCGGCCGGCTTGACCCGGCGCTGCCTCGTGCGCGAGATGCCCACCCCCGACAGCTCCGCCCAGGCCACTGCCCACGGCCTGCCCTGCGGATCGTCCCAGCGCACGCCGAAGGAGTCGAACACGAGCCGCCGCGGCCGGCCGACCTTCTTCCACGCGACGACGGGCAGCAGCCCGATGCCCAGGAACACCAGCCCCACCAGCCCGACGGCGACCGCGGTGCCCCCGCCGCCCGTGGTCTGCCCCGTCAGCGCCGAACCGATCGCGATCAACCCGATCACGCCCGCCACCGAGCCACCGGCCAGCGCCCTGACCTTGGCGTCCGCGCCGACGTCGATCACCACGGGCGGCGGCGTGAACGGCTGCTGCTGCGGTGGATGGGGGGAGTTGCGGAAGGGCTGCTGAGGGCCGTGCGTCATGGCAGGCCAGGCTAGTGGCGTCCGGCAGGGGAGCGCACGTGGCGCGGGCCGGGGCGATCGCGAGCATCGACGGGCGGATCGCGCGGGAGCCGGACGTGGACCGGGACGTGGAGCTGTTCTCCCACCTGGAGCCGCGCGACCTGGAGCACGGCGACTACCTGGCCGGGCAGGCCGCCTGATCCCCCGATCGGCTCGCCCGCCGCGGGCTACGATCGGGGTCGTGGAGCTGTGGGAGCGTTCCGCGACCCTGGAACTCCTGGACGGCCTGCTGAGCGAGAGCGCGCGGGGCGGGCGGGTGGCGGTGGTGGCCGGCGAGGCAGGGATCGGCAAGTCCGTGCTGGTCGGGGAGTTCGCGCGGCGGTGCGGCGCGCGGGCGCCTGCGTGACCGAGCTGGTACGCCGGGCCGGGCGGGACCCGGCGACGGTCCACCGGCTGACCGGCGGGAACCCGTTGCTGGTCACCGAGCTGCTCGGCAGCGACGGCGCGGCGGTGCCGAGCACCGTACAGGACCTCATCCTCGACCGGCTGCGGTCACTGCCCGAGCCCGCCAGGGATCTGGCCAGGCTGGTGTCCGCGATGCCGACCCGCGCGGACGCGGCCGTCGTGGCGGGAGTGCCGGAGCTGGTCGAGACGTGTGTCGACGCCGGGGTGCTGGTGCCGGCCTGGGACGGGGTCGCGTTCCGGCACGAGCTGTTGCGCGGCGCGGTGGAGGAGTCGCTGTCGCCCGCCCGGCGGGTCGCGCTGCACCGCCGCGTTCCCGCCCTTCTGGCGGACGCGCCCGGCATCGACCCCGGACGGCTGGTCCACCACGCGCTGAACGCGGGGGACTCGGCCGCCGTCCTGCACTACGGGCAACTCGCCGGGGCGGGCGCGGCCCGGCAGGGAGCCCACCGCGAGGCCGCCGCCCACTACCGGGCCGCAGTGGAGCACGCGGGCGGGCTCCTGGCCGGGCCGGTCGGGGAGAACCTGCGCTGGATCTCCCGGCTCGCCTGGCGCGCCGCGGCCCGCCTCGCCGAGCGCGACCGCCTCGCCGCGCGACTCGCCGCCGCCATCCGCAAGGGCATCGACCCGGCCGGATGACCCGCCGGGACGTGGCCCGACCGCTCGCCCTCTCGTGGATGCCAGGCCTAAGCCGGGCAACGACACGCGGTTGCGGCGGCACAGGGGCCTTCTGGCTGGAAAGTGCGGCGGGTAGAGTGTGGGCTTGTGACGACGTTTCGGATCAGTGAGGCCGCGGCGCTGCTCGGCGTCAGCTCCGACACCGTCCGCCGCTGGGTGGACGCCGGCAGGCTGGCCGCCGAGCGCGACGAGCACGGCCACCGGCGGGTGGACGGCGCCGACCTGGCCGCGTTCGCCCGCGCGCAGATCGAGGAGAACGACGACGGCGGCCGCTCCTCGGCCCGCAACCGCTTCAGGGGGATCGTGACCGAGGTGGTCCGCGACGCGGTGATGGCGCAGGTGGAGATCGCCGCCGGGCCGTTCAGGGTGGTGTCGCTGATGAGCCGCCAGGCCGCCGACGAGCTGGGCCTGGAGGCGGGGGTGGTGGCGGTCGCCGTGATCAAGTCGACCAACGTCGTCGTGGAGATCCCCGGTCACGAGCGCGTGGCCGGTCAGGTGTGAGGAGCCGTCCCTTGGTGTTCAGGCGTCTTTCCCGATGGGTGCTCACCCTGCCCGTCGCACTCATGGTGGCGGGCCTGGCCGGTTGCGGCTCCGGCACCGGCTCGGGTGCGACGGCCACGTCGGCCGCCGGCGCGGGGGCGAAGGAGGTGACGGTGTTCGCGGCGGCCTCGCTGACCGGTACGTTCACCGAGCTCGGCAAGGTCTTCGAGAGCGCGCATCCGGGCACGACGGTGCGGTTCAACTTCGGCTCCAGCGCCACGCTGGCCCAGCAGATCGTCCAGGGCGCGCCGGCGGACGTGTTCGCGGCGGCGAGCCCGGCCACGATGAAGACGGTCACCGACGCGTCGCCGGCGGGCTCGCCGGCCTCGTTTGCCCGCAACAAGCTGCAGATCGCCGTGCCCGCGGACAACCCTGCCAAGGTGGACGAGCTGAAGGACCTGGCCGGACCCGGGGTGAAGGTGGCGCTCTGCGCCGAGCAGGTGCCGTGCGGGGCGGCGGCGGCCAAGGCACTGGGCGCGGCCGGGCTGAAGGTCACGCCTGTCACCCTGGAGCAGGACGTGAAGGCCACGCTGACGAAGGTGGAGCTGGGCGAGGTGGACGCGGCGCTGGTCTACCGGACCGACGTGATCGCCTCGGGCGGGAAGGTGCGGGGCATCGCGTTCCCGGAGGCCGACCAGGCGGTGAACGACTACCCGATCGCCACCCTGGCCGAGGCCCCGGCCGGTGAGGCGGCCCGGCAGTTCGTGGACCTGGTGCTGTCGCAGCAGGGCAGGGACGTGCTGACCAAGGCCGGCTTCGAGGTGCCCTGATCAGGATGAGCGCTCCCGTGCAGGAACAGCCGGGCCAGGCCCGGCCGCGCCGCGAGGTGTCCTCGCGGCTGCCGTGGATCCTGGTCGTGCCCGCGCTGGCGGGGCTGGCGTTCCTGGTGCTGCCGCTGGCGGGGCTGCTGGTACGGGCGCCGTGGTCCACGCTGCCGCAGCGGCTGGCCGAGCCGCACGTGCTGGAGGCGCTGCGGCTGTCGCTGGTGACCGCCACCGTCGCGACCGCCGCGTGCCTGCTGCTCGGCGTGCCGCTGGCCTGGCTGCTGGCCAGGGTCGAGTTCCCGGGGCGGCGGGTGGTGCGGGCCCTGGTCACGGTGCCGCTGGTGCTGCCGCCCGTGGTCGGCGGCGTGGCGCTGCTGCTCGTGCTGGGCCGGCGCGGGCTGGCCGGGCAGTGGCTGGAGTCGAGTTTCGGGATCACGCTGCCGTTCACGACCGCGGGTGTGATCATCGCGGAGGCGTTCGTCGCGATGCCGTTCCTGGTGATCAGCGTGGAGGGCGCGTTGCGCGGCGCCGACCAGCGGTTCGAGGAGGCGGCCGCCACGCTGGGGGCCTCGCGGTGGACGGTGTTCCGGCGGGTGACGCTGCCGATGGTGATGCCGGGTGTGGTGGCGGGGGCGGTGTTGTGCTGGGCGCGGGCGCTTGGCGAGTTCGGGGCGACGATCACGTTCGCCGGCAACTTCCCCGGCACCACGCGGACGATGCCGCTGGCCGTCTACCTGGCCCTGGAGACCGACCCGGAGGCGGCGATCGTGCTCAGCCTGGTGCTGCTCGCCGTGTCGGTGGTCATCCTGGCCAGCCTGCGCGACCGGTGGGTGAGCGCGCCATGACGCTGGACGCCAGGCTCGTGGTCACCAGGCCCGCCTTCACCCTCGACCTCGCCCTGAAGGTCGCCCCCGGTGAGGTGGTGGCGCTGCTCGGCCCGAACGGCGCGGGCAAGACCACCGCGCTGCGCGCCCTGGCCGGGCTGACCGCCATGTCCGGCGGGCAGATCACGCTGCGCGGCAGGCCGCTGCACACGCTGCCCGCCGAGAGCCGCCCCATCGGCATGGTCTTCCAGGACTACCTGCTCTTCCCGCACCTGAGCGTGCTGGACAACGTCGCGTTCGGGCCGCGCTGCCAGGGCGTGTCCAAGGCCGAGTCCCGCCGCGCCGCCGCCGAGCTGCTGGAGCGCGTCGGCCTCGCCGACCGCGCCGCCGCCAGGCCACGCCAGCTGTCCGGCGGCCAGGCGCAGCGGGTCGCGCTCGCGCGGGCGCTGGCCGTCGGGCCCGAGCTGCTCCTGCTGGACGAGCCGCTGGCCGCACTCGACGCGCACACCCGGCTGGAGATCCGCTCCCGGCTCCGCCGCCACCTCGCCGACTTCGACGGCGTCACCGTCCTGGTCACCCACGACCCGCTGGACGCGATGGTGCTGGCCGACCGGCTGGTCGTCATCGAGCGGGGCGCCGTCGTGCAGGAGGGCCCGCCGGCCGAGGTCGCCCGCCGCCCCCGCACGGATTACGTCGCCCGCCTGGTCGGACTCAACCTGTATCGCGGCGTGGCCGGCGGGGCCCGGGTCAAGGTCGGCGAGCTGCTGCTGCACACCTCGGAACACCTAGAAGGGGCCGCGTTCGTGGCGTTCCCGCCCGCCGCCGTCGCCCTCTACCGCACCCGCCCCGACGGCAGCCCCCGCAACCTGTGGGAGGCCCGCGTCGACGGCATCGAACGGCACGGCGACAACGTACGCGTCCACCTCGACGGGCCCGTCACCGTCTTCGCCGACATCACCCCCGCCGCCCTGGCCGACCTCGACCTGACCCCCGGCCAGCGGATCTGGGCGTCCGTCAAGGCCACCGAGACCCACGCCTACCCCGCATGAACACCGGGGAAAGGCCGGCCGGCTCTCATCCTGCCGAGGAGTCATCCTCCCGTGCGCCGTGGTCCGCCGCGTACACCCACGCCTTCAGCCCGGACGCCAGCGGCACCAGGGCGCGCCGGTAGTCGCCGACCTCGTAGGCGTCGGCCGCGGCGAGCTCGGCGGGGGTGAGGCGGAGCGCGGTGCCCTCGACCAGGTCGCCGGGGTCGCCCGTGGCGGTCAGGATCGGGTGGTGCGCGGCGCCGCTGATCGCGATCACATGCGGGTCGGTGATCTCCAGCATGGCCAGCCGGTAGCCGCGCAGCCGGTCGGGCGTGCCGGCGATCTCCCTCCCGAACACGGAGAGCTGCACGTCGCGCTGGCGCAGCGTGCCGTACGAGAACACGATGACCTGGTCGTCCATGCGGTCCATTCTCCCCGGCCCGCGCGGCGCGGGACCTCGCGGGCCGCCGGCCCGGGGCCGCCGCGGCCCGCGTTCAGTGCGGGCGGCTCGAGACCGACCAGCTGCGGCGGGCGTTCAGCGTGGCCGGTTCGAAGCCGGCCAGCTTCTTGTAGCGCAGCGCGATCTCCTCGCGCTCGGCCAGCGGCATGACGTCCTCGATGTCGCCGAACCCGTGCGGCGCCCGCTCGTGCGTCAGCCGCAGGATGACCTCGGGCCCGTCACCGCGGTTGGCGAGCACGACGTTGCCGGTGACCGGCCGGCGCTGCTCCTCGTAGAACTTCAGGCCCAGGCCGTTCGCCAGCGCGTACGCCAGCACCCGCGCGTCGATCACGGCCTGGGTGCCGCCGTTGGAGCCGGTCGGGTACATCGGGTGCGCGGCGTCGCCCATCAGCGTCACCCGATCCGTGGACCAGTACGGCAGCGGGTCGCGGTCGACGAGCGGGTACTCCAGGACCTGGTGCGCGTCGGCGATCAGCGCGCGCACGTCCAGCTCGTCGCAGTGCCAGCCCTCCACGTGCGGCAGGACCTTCTCCACGCCGACCCGCTGGTTCCAGTCGCCGCGGGGCACGCCCTCGACGTGCGCGGCGCGCTGGATGGCCCAGTTGATGAGCTGGGTGCCGTCGTCACCGGGCGGCGCGATGGGGTAGATGACGAGCTTCTGAGTGCTGTCGCCGACCATGAGCATGGACCTGCCGGTCATGAACGGCTTGGCGTACGTGGTGCCGCGCCACAACACGTCGCCGCCCGGCAGCGGCTCGCCCTCGCCGGGGAAGAGCGCCTGCCTGACGGTGGAGCGGATGCCGTCGGCGCCCACGAGCAGGTCGGCGTCGTGGTCGAGGCCGGTGACGGGGGAGCCCAGCACCACCGCGCCGGGGCCGAGGCGCTCGCGTACGGCCTCCAGCAGCATCATCTGCAGCCGGCCCCGGTGGATCGAGTACTGCGGCCACCGGTAGCCCGCGGCCTGCCCGCGCGGCTCGGACCAGATGTGCTGCCCGCGCGAGGTGAGGAAGGTCAGGTCCGCGGTCGCGACGCCGATCGCGGCCAGCCGGTCGGCCAGGCCGAGCTCGATGAGCTCGCGGATGGCGTGCGGGAGGATGTTGATGCCGACGCCGAGCGGGTGGAGCTCCGCCACCGCCTCGTGGACGGTCACGTCGGAGATGCCGGCGGCGTGCAGGCTCAGGGCGGCGGTCAACCCGGCGATGCCGGCGCCGGCGATGACCACGCGCATGGAACGGTCTCCTCGAAGCCGTCTGGCGGGACACGGTCAATCCGTTCGTAAAGATACTTGAGCAAGACTTGATCGGCCAGAGTCCGGCCGCCGCCGGCCACGGGCGGACAATGGTGTGGGCGGGGGAGCCGCCCACACCGGCTCTCACGCCCCGCAGACGATCAGCGCCGCCGACCAGGGCCGCCGACCAGGGCCGCCGACCAGGGCCGCCGACCAGGGCCGCCGACCAGGGCCGCCGACCAGGGCCGCCGACCAGGCCGCCGGTCAGGCGGACGCCGCGACCGCATGCCGATGGGGGGCTCCGGCCGGAGCCCCCCATCGGGTGGTGGTCTACAACGTGGCGAGCTGCGGGATGCTGTCCAGCCCCTGCTGGAACACCTCCTCGCTGGGCTCGTCGTCAGGCAGCGTGCCGTTCAGGTACTTCTCGTACGCCGCCAGGTCGAAGTGCCCGTGCCCCGACAGCGCGATGAGGATCGCCTTGGAACGCCCCTCCTCGCGGCACCGCAGCGCCTCGTCGATGGCGGCCCTCACCGCGTGGCTGGACTCGGGCGCCGGCAGGATGCCCTCGGCGCGGGCGAACGTGATCCCCGCCTCGAAGACCGCCACCTGCCGCAGCGCGACCGCCTCCATCAGCCCGTTCTCGACGGCCTGGCTGATCAGCGGCGAGCTGTCGTGCGCCCGCAGGCCGCCGGCGTGCACCGGCGGCGGCACGAACCGGTGGCCCAGCGTGTGCATCCGCGACAGCGGGGTGAGCCGCGCCGCGTCGGAGTGGTCGTAGGCGATCCTGCCCCTGGTCAGGGTGGGGCAGGCGACCGGCTCCGCGGCGATGAGCCGGATGTCGCGGCCGTTGCGCAGCTTGTCCCGCAGGAACGGGAAGCACATCCCGGCCAGCGTGCTGCCGCCGCCGCACGGGCCGACCACGATGTCGGGGTAGTCCTCGGCGAGCGCCATCTGGGCGATCGCCTCCTGGCCGATGACGGTCTGGTGCGCGCACACGTGGTTCAGCGAGCTGCCCCGGGTGTAGCCCAGCTCGGGGTTGCTCCACGCCACCTCCATCGCCTCGGACTTGGCGATGCCCAGGCTGCCCGGGTGGTCCGGGTCCTCCGCCAGGATGGCCCGCCCGGCCGCCGTCTCCGGGCTGGGGCTGGCGGAGCAGACGGCGCCGTACGACTCCATCAGCGCCCGCCGGTACGGCTTCTGCCGGAAGCTGACCCCGACCATGAACACCTTCGCGGTCATCCCGAACATCGCGGCGGCCGACGCGATCGCGGTGCCCCACTGGCCCGCGCCGGTCTCCGTGACCAGGCCGGTCCGGCCGGCCTGCTTGTTGTAGTACGCCTGCGGGACCGCCGAGTTCGGCTTGAGGCTGCCGCTCGGCGCGACGCCCTCGTACTTGTAGTAGATGCGTGCCGGGGTGTCCAGCACGCGCTCCAGCCTGCGGGCCCGGTACATCGGGGTCGGCCGCCACTGCCGGTAGATGTCGCGGACGGGCCCGGGGATCTCGAACTCCGGCTCGGTGCTGAGCTCCTGCTCGATCAGCGGCTCCGCCATCGACTTGGCGAGCTCCGCGAGGCTGACCGGCTCGCCCGTCGCGGGGTCCAGGATGGGCGCCGCGGCCCCGAAGTCCGCGGCGATGTTGAGCCAGGAGTGGGGGATGTCGTCCTCGGACAGGGTGTATTTGACGCGCTCGTTCAAGGGGAACCTCACACGATCGAGATCTGGGCACTCGCCTCGGCTGTCAGCGAGCCCTTCACGGTTTGGTCGTGGCCGTCCAGCAGCCGGGGGTGCTCCGTCCTGAACGCGTCCAGGACCAGCTCGTACGGGAAGTCGTCGAACTCCCCGTGCCATCGCAGGAACTCCATGTGCCGCCGCCCGGACTCGTCGAACGGGTGGTAGACGCTGTCGGCGGTGCCGTCGAACTCCAGCGGCTTGAGCCGGTACAGGCGGCAGAGGGTCTTGTTGAACACCGGGGTCGCCTTCACCCAGCGGCCGTCCAGCCGGATCGAGACCAGGCCGTGGAAGCGGAACACGTCGCCGCCGACGAGCTCCTTGAGCCGCCCGGAGGCCAGGTGGTTGCGGACGTCGGCGAAGACCAGCCTGGCCGGGATGCCCAGCGACCGGGCGGCGGCGGCGTAGACGATCGACTTGTGCAGGCAGAAGCCGCTGCCGCGGGAGATGACCGTGCTGGCCCGCAGCCCGTCGCGGGACATGTCGATGTCGTAGACGTCGTAGAGGATGTCGTCCCGGACCGCGTAGTAGAGCCGTACCGCCCGGTCGGCGGGGGTCGCGGCGCCGGCGGTCGCGCGGGTGGCGAAGTCCCGCACCACGGGATGGCCGGCGTCCAGGAACGCGGTGGCGGCCAGGTCAGCGGTCATGTCTGTGACTCCTTGAGGCCGAGCATCCGCGCGATGCGGATCCGTTGCATCTCCGAGGTGCCGGAGTAGATGGTGCCGCCGACCGCGTCCCGCAGGTCCTTCTCCAGGCCGGTCTCGGTCAGGTAGCCGCGCCCGCCGAAGATCTGCACGGCCGACAGCGCCGACTTGACGTTCGCCTCGCTGGCCAGCACCTTCGCGATCGCGATGTCCGTGGTGACGTCCCGGCCGCGGACGAACCCCTCCGCCGCGTCGTACAGCCAGCGCCGCGAGGTCTCCACCCCGATCTTCATGTCCACGATCTGGTCGGCGATCATCTGGAACGAGCCGATCGGGCGGCCGAACTGGCGGCGCCGCGTGGCGTGCTCGACGCACCGGTCCAGCCGGTGCTGCATCGCCCCGACCTGGACGATGAACGAGCACAGGATCTCCCAGCGCATCACGTGGTCCAGCACCGCGAAGCCCATGCCGGGCCGGCCCAGCACGTTCGCCGCCGGGACGCGGCAGCCGCGCAGCGACAGCTCGCCGAGCGGCGAGGTGCGCAGGCCCATCTTCGGCACGTCAGCGCCGGCCAGCACCCCCTCGGTGCCGCGCTCCACCAGGAACGCGGTCAGGCCGAACGGGCCCAGGCTCGCGTCGGTCAGCGCGTACACCACGATCAGATCGGCCACCGGGCCGTTCGTCACGAACACCTTGTCCCCGTCGAGGATCCAGTCGTCGCCGTCGGGCTTGGCCGTCATGCCCATGCCCAGCACGTCGGAGCCGCCGTTCGGGTCGGTGATCGCGTGCGCGGTGATCGTGCCCCCGTCGCAGATGCCCGGCAGGTGGCGGGCCTTGAGCTCGGCGCTGCCGAAGCGCTGCAGCGGGATCCCGGCGCTGACGATCTGCGTGCAGATCGAGAAGCACAGGCCGCCGTCCCGGCAGCCCTCGCCCAGCCCCTCCAGAACGTACATGGTGCTGAGCAGGTCGAGGCCGCGGCCGCCCCATTCGGCGTGGAACGGCAGCCGCAGCAGCCCCGAGGCGCGCACCCGCTCCCACGCGCGCGGCGGCAGCCCGGAGTCCCTGTCGGCTTCGAGGTGGCCCTCGCCCAGCGTCTCGTACCAGTGCGCGAACTCGGCTCTGAGCTCGCGATGCTCTTCGCTCCACTCGTACATGCGAGATCAGATCCGTCAGTAGCAGGAGAACGCGGCCTCGTCGAGCGCGTGGCGCTCGTCGCCGCGCAGCGCGGGCGAGAAGACGCAGATCAGGCGCAGGTCCTCGCCGGGCGCCGCGATCAGGTGGTGCGGGTCGTTCTGGTCGAGGGCGTACATGGTGCCCGGCTCCAGGTCGTGCGTACGGCCGTCGGAGTCGACCACCGCGCCCGTGCCGCTGATGCAGTAGCAGGCCTCGAGGTGCTTGCGGTACTCCAGGGGGGAGCTGGTCCCGGCCCAGACGGTCGTGTCGGTGAGCGTGTACCCCATGCCGTCGTCCTCGACCAGGAACCGGTGGCTGAGCCCGTTCCCCCACGCGACCGGCTCCACCTCGGAAAGCTTGCGAATGATCATTTGAGTGTCCGTTCTGCTGGTGCCGGCAGGGCTGAGTCGACGAAATCGCGGATGGCCGCCACGGTGCGGAAGTTCTCCGGGACGATGTCGAGCTCGTCGACGGGGATACCGAAATGATCCTTCAGCCAGGAAATGAGCCTCAGCAGATCGAGGCTGTTGATCACCCCGTTGCGGAAAAGGTCGTAGTCGACCTCGAGCTCGTCGGGCGGAGTATCCGGAAGATACTCGGTCACCACGAATTCTCTAATCACCTGTGTGATGTCCACGAATCGCAGCATCACCTCTGCGCGCAGGCGGACGCATCTTTCAGAGTGCGCGGTGCCGGACGGTCACCCGGCACCGCGCGCCGGCCACGGACGAAAAATGAACTAGGCCCTGACCATGGTCGACTGATAACCGCCCCCGGGCCATTCCCAGGCCCCGGTGTTGGCCGTGCGGTCCTCGTTGAACTTGCCGACGAAACGGGCGGGCGAGCCCGGGTCGCCGTACCAGATGGTCAGGGTGTCGCCGTCGACCTCCCAGGTGTACTTGAGGATCTCGTGGGACTGGCCGAACAGGTGCGACTTGAGCGTGCCGGTCTCGGGGTCGTAGCCGATGTACTCGATCGACTTGCTGACGCCCAGGTCGACGTGCTGGACGAGGTAGAACCCGCCGTCCAGCCACTCGAACCTGACGGTGCCCTGGTCGGTCTCCTTGCCGTCCTCGAGATTCGTCACCTTCCAGGTGCCGATGAGAACGTCGAGCTGCCGCATCGCGGGATTCGGGGTTTTGTCGGCCATTGCGCATTCCTCCGTTTTTGACGACGTGGTGTGGCAGGGGCCACGGGCCAGATCGTACACTGCCACCGGATGGCCGCCAATACATGCGCAATGCCGATCCTGACCGTTCTCGGCAAATAAAGTCAAGGGTGTTGTCCGGAGAAAAGTGAGCACGCTGGAAGAAGACCCGCGACGGGCGGGCGTGCTAGTACTCGAAAGAAGTGCCTGCACGCAGGAATTCGCCGCCGGGGTGAATTCCCGGAAGGAGTCGCGATATGAGCCGCCGTGGCTGGGTGCTGTTCGCCCTGATTTCTGTCATGTGGGGAATTCCCTACCTGCTGATCAAGGTCGCGGTGAGCGAGGTGTCGGTGCCCGTGCTGGTCTTCGCCCGCACCGCCATCGGGGCCGCGCTGCTCCTGCCCCTGGCGCTGCGCGGCGGGCAGCTGGGGATGCTCCGGCGGCACTGGCGGCCGGTCATCGCGTTCGCCTTCCTGGAGATCCTCGCGCCCTGGTGGCTGCTGTCCGACGCCGAACGGACGCTGTCCAGCTCCACCGCCGGGCTGCTGATCGCCGCCGCGCCGATACTCGGCGTGCTGCTGGCCCGGATGACCGGCGGCGAGGAACGGCTCGGCAGGACCCGCTGGGCCGGGATGGCGCTCGGCCTCGTCGGCGCCGCCGTCCTGGCCGGGCCGCACCTGGAGGGCGGGAGCGCCTGGTCGATCACCGAGGTGCTGCTGACCGTGCTCGCCTACGCGCTCGCCCCGCTGATCGCCGACCGCTACCTGCGGGACGTGCCCACCATCCCGCTGACCGCGGCCTGCCTCGCCTTCGCCGCGCTCGTCTACGCCCCCGCCGCCGCCTGGACCTGGCCCACCGCCATGCCCAGCGGCTCGGTGCTGGTCGCGCTCGCCGGGCTGGGGGTGCTCTGCACGGGGCTGGCGTTCGTGGTGTACGTCGAGCTGATCAAGGAGGCCGGCCCGTCGCGCGCGCTGGTGTCCACGTACGTCAACCCGGCCGTGGCGATCGCCGCCGGGGTGCTCGTCCTCCAGGAGCCGCTGACCGCGCTGATCGTCGTCTCCTTCGTGCTGATCCTGGCCGGGTCCGTTCTGGCCACCCGCGCCGAGGGCGAGGTCACCCCGGCCAGGGAGCTGGAGGACGTACGGTCCTGACGGCAGGAACCTGCCGGTCACCGGCACGTAGCTGACGCCGATCATCCTGGTTCCGAGGTCGCCCATCGAAGAGGCTCGTGGTATCCACCACTACCGATGGGCGACCTTCATGACATCTGACCTGCTTTCCGGATTCATCGCTCGGACGAAGAACGATCCCGCCGCGCCCGCCCTGCTGACCCGTACCGGGACGGTCGCCTACGGCGAGCTGGCCGCGCTGGCCGGGCACGCCCAGGCCGAGCTGACCACCCTGCCCCCCGGCCCCGTCGCGGTGCTCGCCCAGAAGTCACCGCAGGCGATCGCGCTCGTGCTGGCCTGCCTCGCCGCCGGCCGCCCGGTGCTGCTCCCGCCGATCGACCTGGGCCCGGTCGCGCTCCGCGAGCTGTGCGAACGGGCCGGCTGCGCGCAGATCCTGGCCACCGACGCCGAGCAGGCCGAAGAGCACCCGGACCTGGTCACCCGGGTCATCACCGGCGGCACTGACGGCCCGCCGCTGCCCCAGCCCGCACCCGTCACCGCCGCGCACACCGCCTTCGTCCTCACCACCTCCGGCTCGACCGGGACCCCGAAACTGGTCCCGCTCTCCTCCGGCGCGGTGACCCGCTTCACCGGCTGGGCGGGCGACGCCTTCGGCCTGGGGCCGGGCGAGGTGGTGCTCAACTACGCGCCGCTCAACTTCGACCTGTGCCTGCTCGACATCTGGGCCACGCTGCGGCACGGCGGCTGCGCCGCCCTGGTCGACCCCGGGGTGGCCGCCAACCCGCGGCACGTGCGCGACTTCTTCGCCGCCTCCCAGGTGACCGTGGTCCAGGGCGTGCCCATGCTGTACCAGCTGCTGGACGAGGGGGCGTTCCCGCGCGTACGGCACGTCATCGTCACCGGCGACCACGCGCCGGCGTCGCTCCGCGCCACCCTGCCGAAGCGGTTCCCGAACGCCCGCTACTACAACGTCTACGGCTGTACCGAGACCAACGACAGCTTCTGGCACGAGTTCGACGCGGCCGAGGCCGCCGCGCCCGGCCCCCTGCCGATCGGCGAGCCGCTGCCCGGGGTCGTCGCCGTGTACGAGCACTCGGCCGACCCGCAGCGGGCGGGAGCCGCCGAGCTGCTGGTCCGGACGCCGTTCCAGACCAGCGGTTACCTGACCTCCGATCCAGGTACGGCGGCCGCCCGGTTCGTCACCGGCGCCGACGGGCGCACCTACTTCCGCACCGGCGACCTGGTCCGCCGCGACCCCGACGGCCGGCTGTTCCTCGTCGGCCGGGACGACTTCCAGCTCAAGGTGCGCGGCGTCCGGGTCAATCCCGAGCAGATCGAGCGCGTCCTGCTGGAGCACGACGACGTCGTCGAGGCCGTCGTCGTCCCGGCCCGCGACGGGGACGAGGTCCGGCTCACCGCGTTCGTCCGCAGGGCGCACACCAGCGGGCTGTCCGGCCTGCGCCTGCGCGCGCACTGCGCGACCCGGCTGCCGCGGGCGGCCATCCCGTCGGCCATCCGGCTGGTCGAGCACCCGTTCCCGCGCACGTCCACCGGCAAGGTCGACCGCAAGCGCATCGCCGCCTGACCGTTCCCTCGGGCGCCGCGCACCCGCGGCGCCGCCTTTCCCCACCTGTATTGCTGAGGAGAAGACATGGCTCCCGTTGCCCCCATCGGCGCCCACCAGTTAATGATCTTCCTGCTCCAGGTCGGCCTGCTGCTGCTCCTGGCGCTCGCGCTGGGCTCGCTCGCGACCCGGTTGAAACTGCCCTCCGTGGTCGGCGAGCTGCTCGCCGGCGTGCTGGTGGGGCCGTCGCTGCTGGCGCATCTCGCGCCGGACCTCCAGCAGTGGCTGTTCCCCGCGCAGGCCGGCCAGTTCCACCTGCTGGACGCGGTCGGGCAGCTCGGTGTCATGCTGCTCGTCGGGCTGACCGGCATGCACCTGGACATGGGGCTGGTCCGGAGGCGCGCGGGGACGGCGGCGGGAGTCAGCGTGGGCGGGCTCGTGGTGCCGCTCGGGTTCGGCGTGGCGGCCGGGTTCCTCGTTCCCGGAGCCCTGATCCCCGACGGGGCCGACACCACGGTGTTCGCGCTGTTCCTCGGGGTGGCCATGTGCGTCAGCGCCATCCCCGTGCTGGCCAAGACGCTGATGGACATGAAACTCATCCACCGCAACGTCGGCCAGCTCTCGCTCACCGCGGGCATGATCGACGACGCGTTCGGCTGGTTCATGCTGTCGATCGTCAGCGCCATGGCCGTGCACGCGGTGTCGGCGGGCACCGTGCTGACGTCCCTGGCCTGCCTCGTGGCGATCGTCGTGTTCGCGCTCACCGTCGGCAGGCCGCTGGTGCGCGGCTCGCTCAGGCTCGCCGCCAGGTCGGAGGGGGCCGGGCCCACGGTGGCCACCACGGTCGTGCTCATCGTGCTCGCCGGCGCGGCCACGCACGCGCTGGGGCTGGAGGCCGTCTTCGGCGCGTTCGTGATGGGCATCCTCATCGGCAGCGCCGGCAAGGTCGACGCCGCCAAGCTCGCGCCGCTGCGCACGGTGGTGCTGGGCGCGCTCGCCCCCGTCTTCTTCGCCACGGCGGGCCTGCGCATGGACCTGACCGCGCTGGGCGAGCCGCCGGTGCTGCTGGCCGGGCTGGCGATCCTGGCCGTCGCCGTCGTGGGCAAGTTCCTCGGCGTGTACGCGGGCGCCAAGCTGAGCAGGCTCAACCGGTGGGAGGCGCTCGCCCTCGGGGCCGGGCTCAACGCGCGCGGGGTCATCGAGGTCGTGGTGGCGATGGTGGGGCTGCGGCTCGGCATCCTGAGCGTCGAGGTCTACACCATGATCATCCTGGTGGCCGTCGTGACCTCGGTCATGGCGCCGCCCATCCTGCGGCTGGCCATGGCCAAGGTCGAGCGGACCGCCGACGAGGAGCTTCGCGAGACGGCCTACCGGGCGTGGGAGAAGCAGCCGTCGGCGTGACCGGCCAGGAGGGGTGACGCCACGAGACGCGGAGCGGTCGCCGATCACGGCGGCCGCTCAGCGGTGTGCGGGAAAACGAAGAATCGCCCCGGGCGGCAGCCCGCGCACAACAAAACGAAGACCCCCGCGGCCTCCGCGGGGGTCTTTTCGTGGTGTTCGTTTTATATCGCTCCCTTCATCGTCAAGGGCGGCACAATTGTCCGGGCTCTCCCTTCTAGGCGGACGGCCAGGTGTTGTCGGGGTCGGAAGCCGGGATCGGCCAGGTGTTGGGGTCGGGAGCCGCGAGCGTCTTGGGCCAGGTGTTGGCGGGGTCAACGGCGGGGACCGGCCAGGTGTTCGGGTCGGCCAGCACCGAGTCGGCCGCCCGGTCCGCAACCAGGTCCAGCGCGCCGGCGCCCAATCCGAAAGCCGCACCGAAGGTCGCAACCGCCGCCGCGAGCTTGACAATCCTGCCGGAAACCCGCGGGGAAAGAATCGAGTTCGTCATTTCACTGCCTCTTTCTCAGTCATTTGTTTTTCGGGCCGTTCTCGCTTGCACTTCCAACTTTGCGATCCCGGCGGCCGGCAAACCAGATAAAACGGAGTCAGCAAGCTGCAGGCGCGTTGCACCTTCCTGCCACGCGCCTCCATGGAGCGCCGCCCCGGCCGGCCCGACAGTGAGAGGACAGGCATTGACGTGACCTGAACGCGGTTGGTGAATGGAGAGCGCCATGAAGAGACAGATCGTCCTCGTGCCCGGCCCGTGGATGGGAGCCTGGTGCTGGGAGGCGGTGCAGGAGCGCCTGCGCGGGCACGGCCACGACGCGCAGGCCATCACCTTGCCCGGGCTGGCCAGCGCCAGGGAGGACGTCTCGCACGTGGGCCTGGAGACCCACGTGGAGGCCGTCATGGCGTTGCTGGAGGAGCGGGACCTGCGTGACGTGGTGCTGGCCGGGCACAGTTATGCGGGCCTCGTGGTCGGCCAGGTCGCCGACCGGGTGCCGGACCGGGTGGCGCACACGGTGTTCATCGAGGGGTTCCTGCCGCATGACGGCAGGTCGATGTTGCACGTCTTTCCCGAGCGGGTGCGTGGCAGCGAGTTGCGGCAGATCGCCGGCAACTCCGGGCGGTGGCCGGCGCCGGACGCCTCCGTGGTGGGGGACGGGCAGGGGCTGACCGCGCGGCAGGCGCACTCGCTGGCGCGGCGTTTCGTGGGCCACCCCGGGCGCACCCTGTCCGACCCCGCCAAGCTGAACCGGCCGCTCGCCGACCAGCGTGCCACGTACGTCGTCTGCTCCATGGAGCACGTGCGCGGCCGGCTCTCTCCTGACGTGGACGCCATGCGCATGGCGCCCGGCTGGGACTTCGAGACCCTGCACACCGGGCACTGGCCGATGATCTCCACGCCGGGCCCGCTGGCGGACCTGCTGGCCAGGATCGCGGACGGCGCCACCACCGTGCCCGGGGCGGCGGGGGAGCGGCGGCGTACGCATGAGGACGCATGACCGGCGGACAGGCTGCGGTGCTCCCGGACACGGAGGTGCTGCTGCCGCTGCGGACGACCGGCGCCGGCGTGCCGCTGTTCTGCGTTCATCCGCTGTCGGGGCTCGGCTGGTGCTACGCGGGCCTGCTGCCCTACCTGGGCCGGCGCCCCGTGTACTGCCTTCAGGCGCGGCGGCCACCCGCGTGCGACCTGCCCGCGATGGTGGCCGGCCACCTCGCCTCGATCCGCGAGGTGCAGCCGGACGGGCCGTACCAGCTCATGGGCTGGTCGGCGGGCGGCAGCATCGCGCACGCGGTGGCGTGCGGGCTGCAGCGGGAGGGGGCGGACGTCGGCTTCCTCGCGCTGCTCGACTCCTTCCCGAGCACGGGGGAGCACCCGCCCCCGGCGGATCCCGCGCGTGACAGGCTCGACCTCGCCCGTACGATCGCGAGCGACCTCGGCGCCCGCCACCACCCCGGCGGCCCGGAGGACGAGGCCGCGCCCGTGCTGCGGCGCCTGGCCCGTGACAGGGGCCTGAGCGAGCGGCTGCTGTCGGAGCTCGTGGAGACCGCGCTCGCCACCCGCGCCGCCGTACGGCGGGCACTGCCCGGCACCTTCCGCGGCGACGTGCTCCACCTGGAGGCGGCCAGGGAGAGCAGGGGCACCCTGACGCCGCACGCCTGGGCCCGCCACATCGACGGCCGGCTCGACGTGCGCCGCGTCGACTGCCGGCACGTGGACATGATGCGGCCCGGCCCCCTCAGCGTCATCGGCCCCGTCCTCGCCGCCGAACTGGCCGGCCGGAACGCCGGCGCGGCTGGCTGACCGGGCGAGGACAGGGGCGAGCCGCCGGATGACGGTCTGACCTGGTGAAGGACGCCACCGCCTGTCATCCAGCACGGTCAGAGATGCTGCCGGGACCCCGCCGTTGGGATTCTGGCCAGCATGAAGGCTCTGGTGCTGTCCGGCGGGTCAGGCACCCGCATGCGCCCCCTGAGCCACTCCATGCCCAAGCAGCTCATCCCGATCGCGAACAAGCCGGTCCTTGAGCATGTGCTGGAGAGCCTGCGCGAGCTGGGCGTGACCGAGATCGGTCTCGTCGTCGGCGACAGGCGGGCGCAGATCGCCGAGGTCGTCGGCGACGGCTCGAGGTTCGGGGCGCACGTCACCTACATCAGCCAGCCCAGGCCGCTGGGGCTGGCCCACTGCGTCAAGCTGGCCCGCCGCTTCCTCGGCGACGACGACTTCGTCATGTACCTCGGGGACTGCGTGCTGGCCGGCGGGATCGGGCCGATCGCCGAGGAGTTCCGCGCCCTGCGCCCCGCCGCGCAGCTCGTGGTGCGCCGGGTGGCCGACCCCCGGGCGTTCGGCGTGGCGGAGCTCGACGCGGCGGGCGCCGTCCTGCGCGTGACGGAGAAGCCCGAACGGCCCGCCAGCGACCTGGTGATGGTCGGCGTCTACTTCTTCACCGCCGCCGTCCACGAGGCCGTCGAGCACATCACGCCGGGACGGCGCGGCGAGCTGGAGATCACCGACGCCGTCCAGTGGATGGTCGACCACCAACTCGAGGTGCGGGCGAGCGTGTACGACGGGTACTGGACCGACGCCGGCCGGGTGGACGACGTCCTCGACTGCAACCGCAGGATGCTGGCCACGCAGGCCCGCGGCATCGCCGGCCAGCTCGACGGGATCAGCGACGTGCGCGGCGAGGTGGTCATCGAGCCCGGCGCGCGCATCGTCGCCTCCACGATCGAGGGGCCGGCGATCATCGGCGCGGACACCCTCATCGTGGACAGCCACGTCGGCCCCAACACCTCCATCGGCACGGGCTGCGTGGTACGCGCCACCCGCATCGCCGACTCCATCGTGCTCCACGGCGCCTCGATCGAGGAGGCCAGCCTGCGCGGCTCGCTCATCGGACGCTTCACCACCGTGGCGCCTGGACAGGCGCACCACCGGCTGGTGGTGGGCGACCACACCCGGATCGAGCTGACCACCTGACCGGCAAGAGATGAGGAGTGAGGACGTGACCGACGACGGCGCCCCGCGCGCGGGGCGGAAGGAATGGATGGGGCTGGCCGCGCTGGCCCTGCCCACCATGCTCGTGTCGCTGGACATCAGCGTGCTGTTCCTGGCGTTGCCGCACCTGAGCGTCGACCTGGGCGCGAACGCCACGCAGCAGCTCTGGATCACCGACATCTACGGCTTCATGACCGCGGGCTTCCTGGTCACCATGGGCTCGCTGGGCGACAGGATCGGCAGGCGCAGGCTGCTGCTGGTCGGCGGGGCGGCCTTCGGCCTCGTCTCCCTGGTGGCGGCCATGTCCACCAGCCCCGAGATGCTGATCGTGTGCAGGGCGCTGCTCGGCATCGCCGGGGCGACGCTGCTGCCGTCGACGCTGTCGCTGATCGGCGTCATGTTCCGCGACCCCAAGCAGTTCGGTCAGGCCATGGCCGTGTGGGGGACCGCGTTCATGGTCGGCATCGCGCTCGGCCCCGCCGTCGGCGGCGCGCTGCTCGAACGCTTCTGGTGGGGCTCGGTCTTCGTGATGGGCGTGCCGGTGATGTTGCTGCTGATCGCGGCGCTGCCGCTGCTGCCGGAGTTCCGCGATCCGGACGGCGGGCGGCTGGACCTGCTCAGCGTCGTGCTGTCGCTGGGAGCGATCCTGCCGCTGATCTACGGGCTCAAGGCCGTGGCGCGGGACGGCTGGGCGGCGGGACCGCTCGTGGCGATCGCCGCCGGGCTGGTCGTGGGCGTGGTGTTCGTGCGCAGGCAGCGGGCGCTTGAGCATCCGCTGTTCGACCTGCGCCTGTTCCGCCATCGCGCCTTCACCGCCGCGGTCCTGATCGGGATGTTGTGCGGCTCGCTGCAGACCGGTACGGGGATGGAGGTCGCGCTGTTCCTGCAGACCGTGGAGGGGCTGTCGCCGCTGGTCGCCGGGCTGTGGCTGCTGATCCCCTCGCTCGTGCTGATCGTCTCCATCAACCTCACGCCGCGGGTGGCCGCCAAGGTACGGCCGGCGTACGTGCTGGGCGGCGGCATGCTCATCGCCGTGCTCGGCCAGCTCCTGATCACCCAGGTCGCGGTCGGCGCCGTGGTGCTGCTGATCGTCTTCCTGTCCGTGTGCTACTTCGGCGTCGGCCCCGTGGGCGGGCTCGTCAACCAGGTCGCCATGGCCAGCAGCCCGCCGGAGAAGGCGGGCTCGGCCGCGTCCATGGTGGCCACGGGCGGCGAGTTCGGCGTGGCGCTGGGCATCGCGACGCTGGGCACGCTCGGCACCGCCGTCTACCGCAGCGAGCTGGTCCTGCCGGCCGGTGCGCCGGCGGTGGCCGGTGACAGCATCAACGGCGCCGTCGGCGCGGCCTCCGGGCTGCCCGCCGCCCAGGCCACGGAGCTGCTGGACGCCGCCCGCGCGGCCTTCACCACGGGTCTGAACGTGGTCGGCGCGGTCAACGCCGTCCTGTTCGCCGGGCTCGCGCTGCTGGCCCTGACCCAGCTCCGCCACCTGGCGCCCTTCGCGGGCCACCACCACCCGGAGCCGGAGCCTCAGCCGGAGCAGGGCCAGGAGGCCGCGCTCGCCAAGTGACCGGCCGAGGCGAGTGACCGGAGCAGGAGAAGGGGGCCCGCCCCGCAGGGCGGACCCCCTCTTTCCGCGGGTCCATTCCGCGGGTCGTGCCGTCAGCCGAGGCCGAAGTGGGCGCGGGCCAGCTCCCGGTTGGCGACCGTGGACAGGAAGACGGCGAACCCGGCGTGGCTGTGCAACGTGGACATGTCCCGCCAGATCCGCTCGATCCGCTCCCCGTTCCGCACCGCGCTGGACCCGGCGGTGGGGAAGAGGCAGCGCTCCACCGCGCGCCACGACAGCCGGGCGATCTCCCTGCTGATCGTGGCGATCCGCAGGTCGCGCTCCCTGGTGAACGAGCCCTCGGCGCAGGCCCGCTGCCATTGCCTGACGGCGTCCGACCAGGCGGCCTCCGCGGTGGCGAGGAGGCCGGCGGCCTCGCCGTACCAGAACTGGTAGTCCGGGTCCTCGGCCCGCAGCGAGAACGGCGGGAACACGGTCGTCCTGACCCGCATCAGGTCCTCGTAGGCGTCCAGCGCGCCCTGGGCCATGCCCAGCATGACGGTGGCGCTGTCCAGCAGCATGAAGCTGAGCGGGCCGCCGCCGTACTCGGGGTTGCCGTGCAGGGACAGGCCGGGAGTGCCGCCGGCCACCGACGTCTGGCTCAGGTGCAGGGGCAGCGTGTAGTGCCCGGGGATCGAGGCCTGCTCGAAGACGACGCTGTGCGAGCCGCTGCCCTTGAGGCCGAGCTGGTTGCCCCAGTCGTCCAGGCGGCGCCACCGGTCGCGCGGCGCCACGAACAGCATGGGCGCGCCGTCCACCACCACGTGCCCCATGAAGTGGGTGGCGTAGGGGGCGCCCGAGCAGTAGTTCCAGGTCCCGTCGAGGATCCACTGGCCGTCCTGGCCGCGCGTCGCGGTGCCGCTGGGCGCCACGGTGGCGGGGCAGACGAAGTCGCCGGTGGCGAACAGCTCGGCCTGCGCCCGCTCGCCGAACAGGGTGGCGACCGCCAGCGCGTGCGCCGTTCCGAGCGAGTACATCCATCCGGTCGAGGGGCAGCCCCGCGCCAGCGTCATCGACACCCGCAGGAACGTCTCCACGCCGAACTCGTAGCCGCCGAAGCGGCGCGGCACCAGGATGCGGTAGAAGCCGGCCTCCGCGAAGGCCTCGTGGGTGTCGGGCGCGTAGAAGGTGCGCTGTTCGGTCTCGGCCTGGCGCTCGGCCAGGGCGGGCACCATGGCCTGCGCGCGCGCGACGACCAGGTCGGGGGTGAGAGCGGGCTCGGGCGGAGCTCCGGGGGCATGAGTGACGGCTGTCATGCTGCGCGAACCCTTCGTCTCGGGTTTTTCCCCAGCGTCGCCCCCGTTCCGCCGGTCCCGCATCTCCTGGCGTGCCACGCAATCACGCACGTCAGGAGATGCGCACGTCAACGTCCAAATGGGACGTTCAGGTGGGCAGTTCCTCGACTGACGTCTGGGAGGACATCGTGTTGGTGACCGATGCTCCGGCGCGGGAAGACCTGGTTCACCGCGCCTCGGAGATCGTGCCCGTCCTGCGCGGGCACGCGGCATGGGCGGAGGAGAACCGCAGGCTCCACGAGGAGTCGATAGCAGCAATGGCCGACGCGGGCGTGTTCAGGCTGAGGACGCCCCGCCGCTACGGCGGCCACGAGGCCGACACCCGGACGCTGGTCGACGTGGCCACCGCGCTGGGCAGGGCGGACGGCTCCACCGCCTGGGTCGCCTCCGTCTACTGGATCCCGACCTGGATGGCCTGCCACTTCCCCGAGGCGGTCCAGGACGAGGTGTTCGCCACGCCGGACGTGCGCATCTGCGGCACGCTCAGCCCGACCGCCATGGCCGCCCGTACGGACGGCGGCATCGTCGTCAACGGCAAGTGGGGGTTCGTCAGCGGCGCGCACCACAGCCACTGGCAGGAGATCGTGGCCGTCATCGTCAGCGAGGACGCGCCACCGGAGCCGATCATGGCGCTGGTCCCGATGTCGGACCTGATCGTCGTCGACGACTGGCACACCTCCGGCCTGCGCGGTACGGGCAGCGTCAGCACCGTGGCGCAGGACCTGTTCGTCCCCGCCGAGCGCGTCATGCCGCTCGGCGCGATCGTGGAGGGCGTGCACGCCGACGGGGCCAACGCCGGCTCGCCGATCTACCGGCAGCCGCTGCTCCCCGTGGCCTCCGCCTCCTCGGTCGGCACCGTGCTCGGCCTGGCCGAGGCCGCCAGGGAGGCCTTCTTCGAGCGGCTGCCCCAGCGGAAGATCACCTACACCGGGTACGAGAGCCAGAGCGCCGCGCCACTGACCCACCTTCAGGTCGCCGAGTCCACCTTCAAGATCGACCAGGCCGGTTTCCACGCCGGCCGCCTGGCCACGACCGTCGACGACAAGGGCGAGCAGGGCGCCGCGTGGAGCGTCGAGGAGCGGGTACGCGCCCGCGCCGACCTGGGCGCCGTGTGCAGGCTCGGCAAGGAGGCCGTGGACATCCTGGCCACCGCCAGCGGCGGCTCGTCCATCTACAGCGACGTCCCGATCCAGCGGATCGCGCGCGACGTGCACGCGGTCAACCAGCACGCGCTCATGCACCCGAACACCAACACCGAGCTGTACGGGCGCATCCTGTGCGGCCTCGAGCCCGACACGCTGTACATCTGAACCCGCCTGGAGGAGACACCATGACCACCGCACCCGCACACGCCCCCGACCAGGCAGCAGTGGCCGCGCTGCCGCAGCGCGTGATCGAGGCCTGGGCCGCGCACGACGCCGATGCCTTCGCCGCCGTCTTCACCGAGGACGGGACGATGATCCTCCCGGGCCAGTACCGCAAGGGACGCGAGGAGATCCGCGCGTTCATGACCGCCGCCTTCGCCGGCCCCTACCAGGGCACCAGGGTCACCGGGACGCCCATCGACGTGCGCTTCTTCAACGACGACTGCGGCGTCCTGATCACCCAGGGCGGCGTGCTCGCCCCCGGCGAGACCGAGGTCCCGGCCGAGCGGGCCATCCGCGCGTCCTGGCTCGTCGTCCGTCAGGACGGTCAGTGGCGGCTGGCCGCCTACCAGAACAGCCCGCGTGACTGAGATGGCCGGCCACGTCGGGGACCGCGCGGTGGTGCTCGGCGGCGGCATGGCAGGCCTGCTGTCGGCCCGCGTGCTGTCCGAGTTCTACACCGAGGTCCTGGTGATCGACAGGGACACCCTGACGGGGGCGAGCGGCCCGCGCAAGGGAGTCCCCCACGGCTGCCACGCGCACGCCCTGCTGGCCCGCGGCCAGCAGATTCTCGACGAGCTGTTCCCGGGCCTGACCGGGCAGCTCATCGAGGCCGGCGTGCCCGCGGGCGACATGGCCACCCGGCTGCGCTGGTACTTCAACGGCCGCAGGCTGCGGCAGGCGCCCAGCGGGCTGGTCAGCGTGTCGGCCACGAGACCCGTCCTGGAGGAGCAGGTCAGGATCAGGGTGGCGGCCCTGGACAACGTGCGCTTCCTGGAGCGTACCGACATCCTCGGCCCCACCACCTCGGGCGCCCGCGTCACCGGCGTGCGGGTGCGGAACAGCGCGGGCGAGGAGCAGCACCTGGCCTCCGACCTGCTGATCGACGCGACCGGCCGGGGCTCGCGCACGCCCGCGTGGCTGCAGGCGCTCGGCTACGAGCGGCCGGAGGAGGACCGGGTGAAGGTCGGCCTGGCCTACACCACCCGCCACTTCCGGCTGCGCTCCGACCCGTACGGCGACGACCTGTCGATCAACCCGGTGGCCTCCCCTGCCAACCCGCGCGGCGCGTTCTTCCCCAAGCTGCCCGGCGACATGAGCATGCTCTCGCTCACCGGCATCCTCGGCGACCACCCGCCCGCCGAGCTCGACGGCTTCCTGGCGTTCGCCAAGTCGCTGCCCGTCCCGGACGTCTACGAGGCGATCAGGGACGCCGAGCCGCTGGACGACGGTGTCACCTTCACCTTCCCCGCCAGCGTGCGGCGCCGCTACGAGCGGCTGGCCGGCTTCCCCGACGGCCTGCTGGTGCTCGGCGACGGCGCGTGCAGCTTCAACCCCGTGTACGGCCAGGGCATGACCGTGGCCGCCATGGAGTCGATCATCCTGCGGCAGCACCTGCGCCAGGGCACGGAGCCCCGGTGGCGCCCGTTCTTCAAGGACATCTCCCGCGTCATCGACGTGCCCTGGGAGATCTCCGCGGGCGCCGACCTGGCCTTCCCCGGCGTGCAGGGGCCGCGCACGCTGAAGGTCCGGCTCGCCAACGCCTACATGGGCCGGCTGCACGCCGCGGCGGCCCGCGACGGCGCGGTCACCGCCGCGTTCATGCGGGTGGCCGGGCTCGTCGATCCGCCGCAGGCGCTCATGCGTCCCGGGCTGATGCTGCGCGTCCTGGCCAACGGCAAGCCCGCGACCGGCGAGGAGACCGTCCAGCCCCTCCCGGTGCTGCGGGGCTGACGGGGACACACGAAAGGCGCCGGCGGTGAGAACCGCCGGCGCCTTACGCGTGTCACGCGAGCGAGCGTGCGAAGGCCCTGACGTCGCCGACCAGCAGGTCCGGCTGCTCCAGCGCGGCGAAGTGCCCGCCGCGGTCGAACTCGGTCCAGTGCGTGATCGTCGGGAGGTCCCGGTCGGCGAGCCTGCGGACGGGGACGAAGATGTCCCGGGGGAAGACCGCCACCCCGACGGGCACGGTGATCGGCGGCGGCCGGTGCCCCTCGGCGGCCTGCCGCAGCCCCGCCGCGCCCTCGTAGTAGAACCGGGCCGACGAGCCGGCGGTCGCGGTCAGCCAGTAGATCGACACGTTCGTCAGCATGCGGTCCCTGGCGACGGCGTCCTCCGGCACCTGGCCGGAGTCCGTCCAGTCGCGGAACTTCTCCACGATCCAGGCGAGCTGCCCGACCGGCGAGTCCGTCAGCGCGTAGGCCAGCGTCTGCGGGCGGGTGGACTGCAGCTTCATGTAGCCGGACAGCTCCTGGTCGAAGCGGGCGAGCCCGGCCAGCCGCCCCTGGTCCGACGGCGACAGGCCCGCCAGCTCGGCGGGGTCGCCGGAGGGGAAGGCCATGAGCATGTTGACGTGCGCACCGATGACGGCCTCCGGGGCCAGCCTGGCCAGCTCCAGGGAGATCACCGCGCCGGCGTCGCCGCCCTGCACCAGGTAGCGCTCGTAGCCCAGCCGCCGCATCAGCTCCGCCCAGGCCAGCGCCACCCGGTACGGGTGCCACCCGGCCTCCCGGGTGTGACCGGAGAAGCCGAAGCCGGGAATGGACGGGATCACCAGGTGGAAGGCGGGCTCCTGGCCGCCGGGCTCGGTCAGCGGCCCGATGACGTCCAGGAACTCCGCCACCGAGCCCGGCCAGCCGTGGGTGAGCAGCAGCGGGACGGCGTCCGGCCGCGGCGACCTGACGTGCAGGAAGTGCACGGTGGCGCCGTCGATCTCGTCGACGAACTGGGGATGGCCGTTGAGCTCCGCCTCCGCGGCGCGCCAGTCGAAGTCGTGCCGCCAGTAGGTGGCCAGCTCCTTGAGGTAGGTCAGCGGCACGCCGCGCTCCCAGCCGGTGCCGGGCAGCTCGTCGGGCCAGCGGGTGTCGTCGATCCTGCGATGCAGGTCACGCAGGTCGCCGTCGGGGATCTCGATACGGAACGGCCTCATGCTTCCGCCCTTTCTCAGAGGGACTCTGTCTGTCGTAACCCGGCGAACGAGGACAGGTCGGGCACCGTCCAGCCGTCCAGGTCGTACTCGCTGAGGCACTGCTCGGCGAGGGCGGCGTACTGTTCGAGCTGGCCGGAGGCCATCTGCCCGAACAGCAGCTCGATCCTGGTGTTCTCGTGGTTGCCCGCGTAGTTGCGCTCGTACAGCTCGTGCCGGCCGCCGAACTCCGAGCCGACCGCGTCCCACAGCAGCTTCATCACCTTGACCCGCTCCTCGGCCCCCGAACCGTCCGAGCCCCGCAGGTACTTGTCCAGGTAGGGGCGGATGTCGGGGTTCTTGAAGTCGGCCGCGCCCGAGTTGACGTAGATGAGGCCGCTGGCGACGTCCTGGAGGATGATCTCCCTGATTCGCGGGTAGCCGATCTGCGTGAACCAGCGGTAGGCCATGCCGTACTGCGGGTTGGGCAGCAGCGCGCCGTTCTTCCACGGCACGGGGTTGCGGGCGGCGGCGTCCGACAGCGCCCAGAACAGGTTGCGCCAGGCCAGCACCTCGCCCACCCGGGTCTGCACGCCGCGGAAGTCCTTGGTGCCGGTGATCTCCAGGGCGCGCAGCAGCAGGCCCGCGAGGAACTCCAGCTTGACCGCCAGCCGCGTGCAGCCCTGGAAGGTGAACCGCTCGATGAAACCGGAGCGGCCGGTGAACAGCTGGACCTTGCCCAGGTCGCCGTAGATGAAGACGTTCTCCCAGGGGATGAGCACCTGGTCCAGCACGAGGATGCTGTCGTTCTCGTCCAGCCGGGAGGAGAGCGGGTAGTCGAACGGGCTGCCCGTCAGCGCGGCCGCCGCCGTGTAGGAGGGGCGGCAGATCAGCTTGAGGCCGGGAGCGTCCATCGGGACCGTGGCCACCAGGGCGAACTCGCGCTTCTTGACCGGCAGGCCGTAGTGGGCCAGGAAGTTGTAGTGGGTCAGCGCGGAGCCCGTGGCGACCACCTTGGCGCCGCTGACCACCAGCCCGGCGTCCGTCTCGCGCTCGACGTGCACGTACACGTCGCCGACCTGGTCGGGCGGCAGGTTGCGGTCCACCGGCGGGTGCACGATCGCGTGGTTCCAGTACAGGACCTTCTCCTGCGACTCGCGGTACCAGCGGCGCGCGTTGTCCGCGAACGGCGCGTAGAAGTCGGCGTTGGCGCCCAGCGTGCCCAGGAAGGAGGCCTTGTAGTCGGGGCTGCGGCCCATCCAGCCGTAGCTCATCCTGGCCCAGGCCGCGATCGCGCGCTGGTCGGCCACCAGGTCCTCCACGCTGCGAGGCGTGGTGAAGAAGCGATGCGTGTAGCCTTCGCCGCCGCTGTCGGTGGGGCAGGTGAGCTCGTCCCTGGTCGCCGGGTCGTGCAGGGCGTCGTAGAGCCTGGCCGTCATCCGCACCGGGTTGTGGAACGCCGGGTGCTCGGTGACGTCCTTGACCCGGTCGCCGTAGAGGTAGATCTCGCGGGCGTCACGCAGGCTCTCGACGTACTCGCTGCCGGTCATCGGGCGCGTCGCGGGCATCGGCATCTCCCTGCTCCAGGCGGCGTTTTCGCCCCTCCAGCCTGGCATCCGGGCCCTGCCCGGGCGTCTCACGGCGTGCGCTGTTCCGGCACTCTGGGAGGTGCCGCCCCGCACGCGCCGGTGTGACGATGGCCGCGTGAGCGAGCAACGGCTGTGGGCGCTGGCCCATCTGGGAACTCCGATGGCCCTCCGGGTGGCCGCGACGCTGAGGATCGCCGACCGGCTGGCCAAGGCGCCGGGCACCGGCAAGGAACTGGCCGGCGCGGTGGGCGCGGACCCCGGCGCGCTGGAACGGCTCATGCGGTACCTGGCCGCCAGGGGCGTGTTCCGCAGGGACCCCTCAGGGACGTACACGCTGACCCCCCTGGGCGAGGAGCTGCGCGAGGACCATCCGGCCGGCATGCGGGCCATGCTCGACCTCGAAGGCTGGGAGGGGCGGGCCGAGCTGTCGTTCGCGCACCTGCTGCACAGCGTACGCACGGGTGAGGCGGCCTACCCCCGCCAGTTCGGCCGCTCCTTCTGGGACGACCTGGCCGCCGACCCGGCCCGCTCGGCCGCCTTCGACGCGCGCATGGCCGCCGAGATGCCCGCCAGGGCGCCGGCCATCGTGGCCGGCTACGACTGGGGCACGCTCGGCCACCTCGTCGACGTCGGCGGCGGCGACGGGTCGCTGCTCATCGCCCTGCTCACCGCGTTCCCCGCCCTTCGCGGCACCGTGCTCGACCAGCCGGAGACCGCCGCCGCCGCGCGGGCGGCGCTGGAGTCGGCCGGCCTGGCGGAGCGCGGCCGGGCCGTGGGAGGCAGCTTCTTCGACCCGCTGCCGCCGGGCGCCGACGGCTACCTGCTGTCGTGGATCCTGCACGACTGGAACGACGACGACGCCCGCGCCATCCTGCGGCGTTGCGCCCAGGCGGTGCGGCCGGGCGGCTCGGTGTTCGTGGTCGAGGACTTCGGCCCCGACGGGGAGTCACCGCGTACCGGGATGGACCTGCGCATGCTCGTGTACTACGGCGGCAGGGAACGCGGCATCGCCGACCTGCGCCCGCTGGCCCACGACGCCGGCCTGGAGGTCGCCTCGGTGCATCCCGCGGACACGCTGAAGATCGTGCGGCTGGTGGCCCGCCCATGAGCACGATCGAGCAGACGACCACGAGCACAGGAGTGGCGCCGGCGGAGGCGGTGGCGGCGCTGGTGTCGCGTGCGGGCCGCCGCGATCCGTACCCGCTGTACGAGGCGCTGCGCGCCCACGGCTCCGTGATCCCGGTACGACCGGGCCTCACCGTCGTCGTCGGGTACGCCGAGATCTCCCGCGCCCTGCGGGACAACCGGCTCCGCGTCCAGGACGCCGCCAGCTACGACGTCATCTACCCGCGCTGGCGCTCGCACTCGTCGCTGCGCGGCTACACCGACTCCATGCTCTACCGCAACCCGCCCGACCACGCCCGCATGCGCCGGCTGGTCAGCAGCGGATTCACGCCCGCGCGCGTGTCGGCCATGCGCGAGTCGGTCGAGCGGATGGTGCACCGGCTGCTGGACAGGCTGGCGGACCTCGGCGCGGGCGGCGCCCCGGTGGACTACGTCGCCGAGTTCGCCTCCAGGCTGCCGATCGCGGTCATCAGCGCCCTGATCGGCGTCGCCGAGGACGACCAGCAGTGGTTCCGCGGGATGGCCTCCGACCTGACGATCGCCCTGGAAGGGATCACCAACCTCGGCAGGCTCGGCACGGCCGACCAGGCGATGGACGAGCTGGCCGGCTACTTCGGCGACCTCATCGAGCACCGCCGCCGCCACCCCGCCGGCGACATGCTGACCGCCCTGGTACGCGCGCACGACGACGGCGGCGCCGGGCTCACCCACGACGAGCTGGTCGGCAACCTGATGCTGCTGCTGACCGCCGGCTTCGAGACCACCAGCTTCCTGCTCGGGCACGGCCTCAGGCTGGCCTTCGAGCACCCGAGCCAGGCCGCGCTCCTGCGCGACGACCCCGGCCGCGCCACCGCGTACGTCGAGGAGGTCCTGCGCTTCGAGACGCCCGTCCAGGCCACCAGCAGGTGGGCGGAGACGGGCATGGAGCTCCTGGGCACGCCGCTGGAGGGCGGGACGAAGGTGGTGCTCATGCTGGGCGCCGGCAACCGGGACCCGCGCCGCTTCCCTGACCCCACCCGCTTCGACCCCGACCGGCCGGACATCCAGCCGCTCAGCTTCGGCGCCGGGCCGCACTTCTGCCTGGGGGCGCCGCTGTCGCGCATGGAGGCCAGGATCGCGCTGCCGCTGCTGCTGCGCAGGTTCCCCGCGCTGGCCGCCGCCGAGCCGCCCGACCACCGGGACCGCTGGGTCGGCCGCGGCCTGCGCCGCTTCCTGATCACCGTCTCCTGATCCCGCCGTCAGCAACGAGCCCGCCCCTTACAAGGGGGCGGGCTCGGGAGAACTCCGCTCAGGAGGCCATCGCCACCGCCGCCTTGCGCTCCTGCCAGGCCTCGTGCGCCCCGCGCACCTTCGCCCACAGCGCGGCCCGGTCCTTGGCGTTGACATCCCCCAGGTGCAGCCCGAACACCGAGGCGAGCGCGTCGTACCAGTCGGCCCGGGTGGCGAGCTCCACCTCGCTCGTCCCCTCACCGCTCACCCGCCGCAACATGCAGCCGACCAGCGCGTCCGCTCCGGTGGCGTCGCGCCGCAGCACGACGGCGGCACGCACCAGCCGCGACTCGGGCGAGGTGCACAGGTACGGATGCCACTCCACGAAGTCCACCGCCGTGGCCGGCTCGGTCTCCATGTCGAGCCCGGCGATGGACCCGCGCGGATCGTGGTCGAACCGCCACCCGCCGGGCTCCACGACCGACGCCGACAGCCGGAACTCGAACGGCCCCTGCCGGTAGGCGCCCTCGCGCAGCGGCAGCGGCTCCAGCAGCCCGTCACCGAGCCCGATGTCGACGAGCCACGACTGCCCGTCCAGGGTGACGCTCAGCGCCAGGTGCGGCGCGAAGGAGACGCCGCTCGCCGGGGCCCGCCTGCTTGCCTGGACGCCGGCGCGATGCCAGGTGACGTCGTACCCCAGGGCGGTCAGCAGCGTGGCGAACGCGCCGTTGAGCTGGACGCAGTAGCCGCCGCGCCCGCGCAGGATCCGGTCGATCGACTCGCGCGGATCCAGCGTGATCCTGCGGCCGAGCTGCACTTCCAGCGTCTCGTACGGCACCCGCTCGACGTGCGCCCGATGCAGCGCGCGCAGCGCGTCGAGCGACGGCTCGCCGGGGTCGCGGATCTCCAGCCGGTCCAGGTACGTGTTCAGGTCACGGTCATGGGGTCGCCGCATGGCTCCTCCCTCGGTCGAGTGCTTCCATCGTGCGCGGGTGAGGAGCCCGGCCGCATCTCGCGGAATGCTGCCCGTACCGCGCAATACGCAAGATGCGGCGGGATCCGGGCGTGATCGACGATGACACTGGCCTGAGCCATTCACCGGGAGGAGACGACCAGATGCGCAACCAGGTGATCGTGCGGGAGCAGGTGACCGCCCGGTGGGAGGACCACCTGCCCGGACTGCTCGGACAGGTGGGGGTGCCGGCCCAGGGCGTGGTGCAGGTGGGTGCGCACCGGGGGCAGGAGGTGGCGGCGTTCACGGCGTGCAGGTTCCGCCGCCTGGTCATGATGGAGCCGAACCTCGACCACCTGTCGGCGCTGCGCGAGCAGTTGCGCGTGCACCATCTGGCCGCGGGGCTGCCTGAGCCCGCGGACGGCCACCTGCCCCGCGTGGTGGTGGCCGCCGCGGCGGGCCGCACGCGCGGCAGGGCCACGCTGAACATCACCCCCTATGACAAGCAGTCCAGCATGCTGCCGCCGTTGCAGCCGATGGCCGTCGTGCGCCAGGTGAGCGTGCCGGTCGTCCCCGTCAGCGAGGTGCAGCACGGCTGCAACGTGCTGGTGGTGGACGCCCAGGGCGCCGAGCTGGACGTCCTGGCGGGCACCGACCTGAGCAGGCTGCGGCTGGCCGTGATCGAGGGCAGCGTGTCGGCCCGCTACAGCGGCGGCTCGACGCTGGACAGCATCGCCGCCCACATGACCGGGCACGGCTGGCGCCCGGTGGCCTCCTGGGCGCACGAGCGCCCCGGCGTCGTGGACGTGGCCTGGCTGGCACCGGAGCCGGCGGCCGCATGAGCCTGCGGCGGGAGCACGCCGACGGGGTGGCCGTGTTGCGGCTGGACCGGCCGCACGTGCGCAACGCGCTCGGCGCCGAGCTGGTGGACTCGCTCGGCGCCGCGCTCGCCGAGCTGGACGACGACCCCGGCGTGCGCGTGGCCGTGCTGACGGGCACGCCGCCGGGGTTCTGCGCGGGCTCCGACCTGAAGGAGCTGTCCCGCATGGACGGCGACGCCATGGTGCGGCACGAGGCCGCCACCGGCCGGCTCGCCAGGGACATCCGGCACCTGGGCATCCCGGTGATCGCCGCGGTCGAGGGCTTCGCCATGGGCGGCGGCTTCCTGCTGGCCACCAGCTGCGACCTCGTCGTCACGGCCGGGGACGCGCGCTGGCACCTGCCCGAGGTCGGCCTCGGCTGGGTGCCGCCGTGGGGCGTCCAGAGCCTGGTCTCCAGGGTGGGCCCCGTGACCGCCAGGCGCCTGGTGTGGGGCGAGCGCCCGCTCACCGGCGGCGAGCTGTACGCGCTGGGCGCCGCCGACGAGCTGACCGTCCCCGGGGACGCCCTGGCCCGAGCCCTGGAGGTGGCCGCCGGGCTGGCCCGGCTGCCCGCGCACGCGGTCACCTCGGCCAAGCGTGCCCTGGCCGACGCCGCCGGCGAGCACGCGGAGACCCTGGACGCGCGTACCGCCTGGATGTTCGGCGCGGATTGCGGCTCCGAGGCCGCCCGGCGGAGCCTGGCACGATTCCGTACACCAGTGTGAGGCACCCCATGATCGGAAAGGTGTGCGACGCGGCGCAGGCGGTGGCGCTCATCGGCGACCGCCAGACCGTCGCGAGCACGGGAGTCATCGGCTGGCTCACGCCCGACGCCCTGCTCGCCGCGCTCGGCGAGCGTTACCGGGCCGGCGGCGAGCCGCGGGACCTGACGTTCTACTTCCCCTGCGCGACCGGCGACGGCGTGGGCATCCGCGGCATGGACCACGTGGCGGTGAAGGGCCTGATGCGCCGCATCGTGTCGGGCTCGTTCATCAACCCGCGCCACCCGGAGACGGGCGAGCGGCCCGCGCTGACGGAGCTGATCCAGAACGATCTCGTCGAGGCCTACACCTGGCCGATGGGCGCCACCATGCACTGGCTGCGCGAGGTGGCCAGGCGCGGCCCCGGCTACCTGACGCGGGTCGGCCTCGGCACGTACGCCGACCCGCGGCACGGCGGCGGCAGGTTCACCCGCCTGGCCACCGACGACCTGGTCGAGCTGGTCGAGCTGGGCGGCCAGGAGTACCTGTGGTACCCGACCTGGCCGCTGGACGTGGGCCTGATCCGCGCGGGCAGCGCCGACCGGGACGGCAACCTGTCGTTCGAGGACCAGCCGCTGCTGTCCAGCGCGCTGGCGATCGCCCTGGCGGTCAAGGCCGGCGGCGGCACCGTGATCGCGCAGGTGTCGCGGCTGGTGGAGCCGGGGGAGCGGCCGGCGCGCGAGGTCCGCGTGCCCGGCGCGCTCGTCGACCGGGTCGTCGTGGTGCCCGGCGCGCCCACCGGCACCGGCGTCCGTGACGACCCCGGCTACCTGGGCCACGTGCCCGGCGCGGCCGCGCGCGTGCCCCGGCTGCCGGCCGGGCCCGACAAGGTCATCGCCCGCCGGGTGGCCAGGGAGGTGCGCAAGGGGGAGACCTCCATCTTCGGGTTCGGCGCCTCGTCGGACGCCGTGCTCGTCATGGCGGAGGACGGCGTGCTGGACGGCGACGGCCTCGACGACTACCTGTTCACCACCGAGCACGGCTCGTTCGGCGGCATCGTGATGAGCGGCTGGCAGTTCTCCGCGAACTACGCGCCGCGCGCGCTGCTCGACGGGCCCGCCCAGTTCGACTTCATCGACGGGGGCGGCTGCCCGTTCGCCGCGCTGGCCTTCGCGCAGCTCGACGCGCTCGGCCGGGTGAACGTCAGCCGCTTCGGCGCGGCCAACCCCGGCGCCGGCGGCTTCGTCGACATCGCGCACGGCGCCGCCCGCCTGGTCTTCGCCGGCACCATGACCACCGGCGGGCTCCGGGCGGACTGCACGGGCGGCCGCCTGCGGATCCTGGAGGAGGGGCGGGTGGCCAAGTTCGTGCCCCGGGTGGACCACGTGACGTACCGGCTGCGCGAGGGGGTCGCCGCGGGACAGTCGGCCCTGGTGGTCACCGAGCGGGCGGTCTTCGACGTCACCGCGGACGGGCTCGTGCTGGCCGAGGTCGCCCCGGGCGTGGACGTCGAGCGCGACGTGCTCGCCCACGTCGGCTTCCCCGTCAGGCGGGCCCGCGACGTCACGCTCATGGACGCCGCCCTGTTCCGCCCGTGAGGGTTCCGCCCGTGAGGGTTCCGCCCGCGTAGGTTCGGTCCGCGTGGGTTCCGCCCGTGACGCACGCTCGCGGGACAGTGCGCATCAGGTCGCGGATCTCCTCGGCCAGCAGCTCCGCGGCCCGCTCCAGCTGCTCGTCCGACAGGTAGGGCGCGGGCCCGAGCCGCAGGTAGCCGCCCCGGCTGTCCGCCTGCACGCCGCGCGCCGCGAGACCGGCACGCAGCCGCCCGGCGTACGGCGACCGCAACGCCAGGAACCCGCCGAAGTCCTCGGCCCGCCCCGTCCTGTCCCTGGTCACGAGGTGCTCGGGCACGTCCAGCGCGTCGAACCGGGCGGCCAGCAGCCCCACCTGGCGCAGCGAGACCGCCCGCAGGAACGCCGGCGTCAGCCCCTGCCCGGCGAAGAAGTCGAAGACGCGCGCGGCCCGGTAGTGACTGGTCGGATCGTAGGTGGCGCCCGCGAACCGGGGCGCGCCCGCGGGGTAGGTGACGCCGGGAGGCTGCTCGCCCGCCAGCTCGCCGAACTCCGAGAACCACCCGGTGATCACCGGCCGCAGCCGGTCGGCGTGGCCGGGCAGCCGCAGGAAACAGTTGCCCTCGCCGAGCTGCAGGTACTTGTACCCGCCGCCGACCACCCAGGCCTGCTCGATCCCCGCCGTGCCGAACGGCACCACGCCGAGCGCGTGGTAGGCGTCCACCAGCAGCTCCGTACCGGAGCGCAGGCACGCCCCGGCCAGCACGTCCAGCCCGGGCACGATCCGGGCGTCCTCGAACAGCACCGCGGACACCAGCACCGCCGCGGTGCCGCCGTCCACCGCGCCGGCCAGCCGCCCGGCGAGCGTGTCGGCCGGCCGGGCGGGCACCACCCTCACCTCCACCCCCTCCTCGGCCAGCCGGGCGAGCTGCCTGCGCAGCGTGTGGAATTCCCCGTCGGTGGTGACCAGCCTGGGGCGGCGGCGCAGGTCGAGCGCGGACAGGAAGCGCAGCACCAGGTCGTGCGTGCTGGCGCCGAGTGCCAGCTCCGCGTGCGGGTCGCCGAGGAAGCGGCGCAGCCCGTCCCTGACCCTGTCGGCCTGCTTGAACGCCAGCGGCCACTTGCCGTCGGCGTCCCTGGCGGCGTCCATGAACGCGTCGATCTGCCCGGCCAGCGCCACGTCCGGCCAGGCCTGGTGGGAGTGGCCGGTGAGCAGCAGCCGCTCGGAGACGCGGAAGCGGGAGTAGTGCGGCGCCAGCCGCGCGGACTGGTCCATCACATCGCGCTCCTGATCGCCCACAGGTCGGGGAAGCAGGGGGCCAGCGAGCTCATGAGGTAGTGGCCGCCGCTGGAGCCGCCGGTGCCGGGACGGGCGCCGATCGTCCGCTCCACCATTTTCAGGTGCCGGTAACGCCACTCCTGGATGGTCTCGTCCAGGTCCACCATGCGCTCGCAGAGCTGCGCGGCGCCCGTGTCGTCCTGGTAGACGCGCAGCAGCAGCTCCTGAAGGTCCTGCGACGGCTCCAGCTGCTCGGTCACGTCCCTGTGCAGCTTGTCCTTCGGCACCTCGTAGCCGCGCAGGTAGAGGTAGGTGAGCAGGGAGTCGTACAGGGAGGGCCTGGCCATCGCGGCCGCGATCCTGCCGTGCGCCGGGCTGCCCTCCGGCTGGCCGGCCAGGACCCGCTCGTCGCGCCGCCCGAGCACCGCCTCGATCTCCCTGAACTGCGCCGACTGGAAGCCGCTGCTGGTGCCGAGCTTGCCGCGGAACGTGGAGAACTGGCCGGGCGTCATCGTCTCCAGCACGTCCATCTGGGCCGCCGCCAGCTTCAGTATCCGCAGCAGCCGGTGCAGGGTCCGCATCGCGTGCGCGGTGAACCCGCCCGCCAGCTCCAGCTGCAGCTCCGCCATCTCGTGCAACGTCTGCTTGAACCACAGCTCGTACACCTGGTGGATGACGATGAACAACGTCTCGTCGTGGCTGTCGGAAACCGGCCGCTGCGCCCCGAGAATCTCGTCGAGCGCCAAGTACGAGGAATACGTGAGAACAGTTTTTTCCGTCATGTGCATAACGGTGCGCCCCGGATAATTCCGGCACCATGCCGCTGCGCAGCAGCTACCTGCGCGGAATCGGCCGCTTCCTGCCATTCACCCGAATTCAGCACGCCACGAGATGCGCCCGTGAAGAGCGCGGCGTGACGATGGCGCCAGGTCCCATCAACGAACGGACTGCGAGGAAGCATGCCATGACATCACCGGAAATCATCAGCAATGGCGGTGGCGGCGGAAAACGCGCGCCACGGCTCGACGGCTTGCGCGGATATCTGGCGCTCGGCGTGATCATCGTGCACGTCGCCTTCGCCGCCGGCGTCATCGGCTTCTACGACAAGCCCGCCGACACCATCTGGGCCGTCCTGGTCCAGGGCTTCAACGTGCTGCTGCCGCCCTTCTTCGTGATGTCCGGACTGCTGCTGTACCGGCCGTTCGCCAGAGCGACCATCGTCGGCACGCCCCGCCCGGCCATCAGGAGCTACCTCATCAAGCGCATGCTGCGCATCCTGCCGGCCTACTGGCTGGTGGCCGTGGCCGCCCTGCTGCTGCTCAACGCCAAGAGCGTGGACGGCCTCTGGTACGTCCTGAGCCCGCTGCTGCTCATGCACAACTACGTGCCGGGCCCCGAGCTGGGCTACGCGGGCCTCGAACCCACCTGGACCGTCCCCGCCGAGGTCACCTTCTACCTGGCGCTGCCGATCCTGGCCTGGATCTTCGACAGGTACGCCAGGAAGGCTGAGACCCCCGGCGGCAAGGCCCGCCGCCTGATCGTGCCGCTCGCCGTCTTCGTGCTCGTGGGCCTGGCCTGGACCGTCTACACCCACCTGGAGTTCATGGGCCCGTTCCCGTACGAGTACTTCTGGGTGATCGGCTTCACCGGCTTCCTGGCCATCGGCATGGGGCTGGCGATCCTGGCCGCGTACGCGGAGGCCACCGGCACCACGCCGCGCCTCTGGCGCGCGGCTCAGCGCCGCCCGCTGCTGTTCTGGGCCGGCGCGCTGGTGGTGTACGTGATCAACTGCATCAGGCCGTTCGGCAAGCCCGGCATGGCCGACTACGCGACGGTGCCGGAGGCGCTGGCGGAGATGGTGCTGTTCCTCGTCTTCGCGCTGCTGATCATCGCTCCGGTCGTCATCCCCGGCGTGCGCTCGGCGTTCATCGACGCCGTGCTCACCAACCGGCCGATGCGCTTCTTCGGGCGCATCTCCTACGGCGTCTACCTGTGGCACTTCGTCCTGCAGTACCTGTGGCTGCAGAACGGCAGCATCTTCGGCGCCGCGCCGCTGCCGATGCCGGCGGTGATGGGCAAGGCCGGCTTCTGGGAGCTGCTCGCCGTGGTGCTGGTGGGCACCGTGATCATCGCCACGATCAGCTACTACCTGGTCGAGCTGCCCGCGATGCGGCTGCGCGAGCGGCTGGTCTCCTCCGGCCGCCGGCAGGCCGTGCAGGAGGACAGGCCGAAGGTCCCCGCCTAGGGGGCGTGGCACACGGAAGTGGCGGCGGGCCCGGCCCGCCGCCACTTCTCGCGTGTGCGATCAGCCCACCTTGGTCATCGTGGCCTCGTAGCCGCCGCCCGGCCAGGCCCAGCGGCCCGAGATGGTGGTGCCGTCCGCGCTGAACGCGCCGGTGAAGCCGGCGGGGGAGCCCTCGTCGCCGAACCAGATGCTGAGGTCGCCGTCCTGGAGCTTCCAGGTGTAGGTGAAGGCGTTGCCCGTGCTGTCGAAGTACCGCGAGCGCAGCGCCTGGGTCTCGGCCTCGTAGCCGATGTACTCCACGCCCTTCATCGTGCCGTGCCCGTGGTCCATCTCGTGGTGCTGGACGAGGAAGAAGCCGCCCTCCATCCACTCGAAGGCCAGCCGCCCGCCCAGGGGGTCGCCGGAGTTGAGGTCCTTGCCGGTCATCTCCCAGGTGCCGACGAGCGGCTCCAGGGTCTTGAGCGCGGGGTCGGGAGTGGGGATCTGGTTCTGCGGGTTCTCGGTGACGGTCTCGGTCATGTCTCCTCCAGAGACATCTCGGGTCGGACAGGCCGACGCCCGGTACGCCGCGTCGCGTACCGGGCGTCACGAGCTCACTTGGCGCCGAAGAACGCCTTGACGCGGGACCAGCGGCCCCAGACGACCAGGCCGGCGACGACGAGCAGGACGGCCTCGATGATCGGCGGGCCGCCGAGGACGAACGCGTTGGTGCCGGCCGCGCACACCAGCAGCCCGACGAGGCCGAGGGCGGCGACGCCGGTCAGGCGCGGGATCAGCAGGCCGATCGCGCCGGCGATCTCGATGACGGCGACCACGTACCTGAACCACTGACCGGCGCCGATGGCCTCGAACATGCCGACCATCGTGGGCTCGCCGATCAGCTTCAGTACGCCGCCCAGCCCGATCTGGTACGCCAGGAGAACCTGGGCGACCCAGAGGGCGATGTTCTTGCCGCGGCCCGTCTTCTTGGGCGTCGCGGTGATGCTTTCTGTGGTGCTCATCCAGTCCTCCTTGAGAACTAATTGACGATCTCCATCTGGCCCATCATTCCGAGGGCGGAGTGCTCCAGCATGTGGCAGTGATACACGTATCGGCCCAGGTGAGAGCCGATGTCGACCTGTAGGCGAACGGTCTCGCCCGGCTGGATGAGTACGGTGTCCTTCCAGCCGCCCTCACCCGGAAGCGGCGGCTTGCCGTCCCGGGACAGGAGCAGGAAGTGCGAGAGGTGGGTGTGGAAGTTGTGCGGGACGCCGAACCCGGACCCGCCGACGTTCGTGTCGCTGTTGGTGACCTCCCAGATCTCGGTGGTCCCCCGCTTGACCTGCATGTCCACCCTGGCCGGGTCGAACACCCGATCGTTGATCAGCGCCCTGATGTTGACCGGGTCCAGGCTGAGCACGAGCTTGCGGTCCTGGACGGCCGTCGGCATCGGGGCCAGTGGGCGGAGCTGCGCGGGCACCCGGCTGCGGTCGGCCGCCGCGCGTACGACGTCGAAGCGCAGCACCGCGCCCGCCACGTCGTTGAGCGTCACGTGGCCGCCCAGCGGGACCCCGGCGAAGTCGACGACGATGTCGGCGCGCTCGCCCGACGACAGCACCAGCCTGTCCACCGGGACCGGCGCGGGCAGCAGACCGGCGTCGGTGGCGATCTGCGTCATCCGCGCGCCGTCGAGCGTCAGCTCGAAGACGCGGTGGGTGGAGCCGTTGAGCAGGCGTAGGCGGTACTTGCGCGCGGCCACCTCGAAGTAGGGCTGCGGCTTGCCGTTGGCCAGCAGCGTCGGGCGGTTGTAGGGGTCGGCGGGGTCGAAGACCAGGTTCCCGGCGTCGTCGAACAGCGCGTCCCGCAGCATGATCGGCACGTCGTAGGAGCCCGACGGCAGGCCGAGCCGCCGCTCGTCCTCGTCGTCGATGAGGTAGAACCCGTGCAGGCCGCGGTAGACGTTCTCGGCCTCCAGATGGTGCGCGTGGTCGTGGTACCAGAGGGTCGCGCCCGGCTGGGCGTTCGGGTACAGATACGCCCTGCCCGAGCCCGGCGTGATCACGTCCGTCGGGTAGCCGTCGTACGCGGCGGCCACGCGCCCGCCGTGCAGGTGCACGTTGGTCTCGTGGCCGAGCTTGTTGTCGAAGGTGATCAGCGTCCTGCGGCCGCGCCTGGCGCGGATGGTGGGCCCGCAGAAGGAGCCGCCGTAGGTGAGCACGGGCGTGCTCAGTCCCGGCAGGATCTGGGCCGTCGCCGGCTGCACGGCCAGCCGGTAGATGTCGGTGTCGGAGGTGCGCACCGACGGGATGCGGGTGGCGGGCACCGGCATCTTGACGGAGAAGGGGGTGACGGCCGGGCCCGACCTGACCGCGGGCACCCGGCCCGCGTGGTCGTGCACGTGGAGGTGCTGCGGCGTTCGCCGCGTGTCCCCGGACTGGACGAACGGGGCCAGCGCGACGCCTCCCGTCAGCCCGCCGAGAACGAGTAAGCGCCGTCGGCTCAACATGGCTGAACTCCTATCGCCAGCTCCGAGGGTGGCATCGCACCCCGGAGCGGTCATCTTCCGTATTGCTCACTTGACGCGTAGTGCTCACTTGACGGCCAGCCGGCGCGGCGTCAGCCCGCGGGCGCAGTCGTCGTTGTGGGCGTCGAGCAGGCGCTGCGCCGAGACCGTCGCCGCGGCCAGCCGCGTGCCCGGGTCGGCGCCGCGCAGGACGCCGGCCATGGCGTCCGTCAGCCGGTCCTGGATCCCGGCGAGGTCGCCGGCGATCGCGCCGAGCGCGGCGGGCGAGCCGTCGGCCGCGCGGAGCTGGTCGGTGGCCGCCCGGTGGATCGGGTGCCGGTCGTACCAGCCCTCCCGCTCCAGCAGCTCGACCGAGGCGCCGGTGACCGGCAGGAACCCGGCGGCGCGGTGCCATCCGGCCACGTTGCGGGCGTCGAGCAGGTACTGCAGGAACGCCAGCGCGCCGTCCGCCCTGTCGCGGGGCAGCCCGGCGGTGAGCCAGAACGCCTGGCCCGAGACCAGGTGCCCGGCGCGCGGCGCCGCCTCGTTGTACGGCAGCGGGCAGGCCACCGCCTCGAAGCCCGCCTCGGAACAGGCCCGCGCGACCATCCCGGCGACGACGGAGGAGGCGATGGTGAAGGCCGCCCGCTGCTCGGTGAAGGCCCGCAGCGTGCCGCCCCAGTCCTCCGGCGTACCCGTGTCCAGGTAGTGGCCCCGCTCGTGCAGGCCCTGCCACCAGGTGGCGTAGGCCAGCAGCTCCGCGGAGTCGAGCGTCACCTTCTCCGCGCGCCCCGACCTGCCGTTGTCGTGGTCGGTCAGCAGCCCGCCCTGGCCGGCCACGGCCTGCTGGATCAGCCAGCCGTGGTTGGCCCAGGTGGCGGGCGAGCCGGTGGCGGCGCAGGCCGACTCCAGCTCGCCCCAGGTCCGCGGCATCGCGGTGACGCCCGCGGCCTCCAGCATGGCGGTGTTGCCCAGCAGCACCGCCGTGGTGGCGGTCATCGGCGCGGCGGCCAGCTCGCCCGCGTAGGTGTAGTAGCCGCGTACGGCGGGCTCCAGGTCGCCGAGGACGACGCGCTCGCCGAGGATCTCGCCGCGGCCGGCGACGGCCCGCTCGATCGGCACGAACAGCGGCTCGCCCGACGGCCCCCGCGTGTCCAGGGCGAGCCGGGTCGCGGTGGCGTAGTACTCGGCGAGGTCCGGGGGCCGGCCCTGCCCGGCGGCCCTGGCCACCTCGGCGGGCAGCTCGCGGAAGCCGTACCCGGTGACCTCGATCCGGTAGCCCGGGTGGGCGGCCTCGAAACCGGCGGCCAGCTTCTTGATCGGATCCAGGTAGCCCGGCAGCGGATGCTCCGCGAGCCAGACGTTGACGACCGTTGTCATCGCCTCATCATGAACACGCGCCCGCGCCCGCACATCTCGTGACGTGCGCTGTTTCGCGAGGCCACACAGCAATTCAGAGGATGAGTGATCCAACAGCGAGATGTGACCCTGGCTCCGAGTCGCATGGCGGCGAATGGAGGAGCACGGTGATCAGTACCCATGACGAGTTCGATGTTGTCGTGATCGGTGGCGGCCCCGGCGGATCGAGCACGGCCGGACTGCTGGCCAAACGTAACCATCGCGTGCTGGTGCTCGAACGCGAGAAGTTCCCCCGCTACCACATCGGCGAGTCGCTGATCACGGGGTCCATGCCCACGCTGGAGGAGCTGGGCCTGCGCTCGCGGCTCGACCAGATGGGCTTCGTCAAGAAGTACGGCGGCACGCTGCTGTGGGGCAAGAACCAGGGCACCTGGGACTTCCGTTTCGCCGAGGCGGCCAACTATGAGCACACCTACCAGGTGCGGCGGGCCGACTTCGACGCCGTCCTGCTGGCCAGGGCCAGGGAGCTGGGCGCGACGGTGCTGGAAGAGGCCACCGTCAAGCACTTCCTGTTCGAGGGCGACCGCATCTGCGGCGTCACGTACACGGTCAAGGGCGACCAGGAGCCGCGTACGGCACGCTGCCGCGTGCTGGTGGACGCCTCGGGGCAGCAGCACGTGCTGGCCCGCCACTTCGACCTGGTCGAGTGGCACGACGACCTGCGCAACATCGCCGTCTGGTCCTACTTCCAGGGCTGCAAGCGCTACGGCGGCACCCGGGCCGGCGACACGGTCACCGAGAACAGGCCGAACGGCTGGTTCTGGTTCATCCCGCTGCACGACGGCACGGTGAGCGTCGGCTACGTCACCCCGATCGACGAGTACAAGAAGTCGGGCAAGAGCCTGGAGGAGCTGTTCGCCTCGGAGCTGGCCGCCTCCGAGGAGGTCAGGGCGCTGACCGAGGGCGCCACCCGGGCCAGCGCCTTCCGCAGCATCCGCGACTGGTCCTACACCTGCAAGAGCTTCCACGGCCCCGGCTGGGCCCTGGTGGGCGACGCGGCGGCCTTCATCGACCCGCTGCTGTCCACGGGCGTCGGCCTGGCGCTGCGCGGCTCGCTCGGGCTGGCCAACGCGCTGGACGCCGCCCTGCGCGACCCGTCCTGCGAGGAGCAGGTGCTGGCGCGCTACGAGAAGGACTACCGCACCTTCCTGAACTCCCTGCTGGCCTTCGTGCGCTTCTTCTACGACCGCACCCGCCACAAGGAGGAGTACTGGGAGAAGGCTCAGGAGCTGCTCGACCCGCGCAGGCTGCGCCCGCGGAAGATCGACTTCGCGACGATGCTCTCCGGCGTCTCGGGCGTCCACGACATCTTCCACACCGACTGACGGAGTGCCTGATGGTGCCGACATCTGTTCATGGACACCTCGCCGAGCAGGCGGCCCGCACGCCGGACACGATCGCCGTGTCCGACGGCACCGCCACCCTGACCTACCGGGAGCTCGACGAGCGGGCCAACCGCCTGGCCCACCGCCTGCGCGGCCTCGGCGTGGGGCCGGAGACGCCGGTCGCGGTCCTGATGGAGCGCTCGGCCGAGCTCGTCGTGGCGCTGCTCGGGATCCTCAAGGCGGGCGGCTGCTACCTGCCCGTGCACAGCGCCTACCCGCCCGACCGGCAGCAGTGGATCATCGACTCGTCGGGCACGCCCGTGCTGCTCGCCGACCGCGCCAAGGCCGGCGCCGGCCTGCCGTCCGCGCCCCGGACGCTCGTCCTGGACGAGCCCGCCGAGCGGGCGGAGACGGACGCGCGGCCGTCCTCGGTGCCTGCCGGCACCACCGAGCCGGACAACCTGGCCTACGTCATCTACACCTCCGGCTCGACCGGGCGCCCCAAGGGCGTGGCCGTCACCCACGGGGACGTGCTCGGCCTGGCGCTCGACCCGTGCTGGGACACCGGCAACCACGAGCGCGTGCTCATGGTCGCCCCGTACGCGTTCAACGTCTCGACGTACGAGCTGTGGGTGCCGCTGCTGCACGGCGGCCGGATCGTCGTGGCGCCGCCCGGCGAGCTGGAGCTGGCCGGGCTGAAGGAGCTGGTGACCCGCGAGGAGATCACCGCCCTGCACCTGACCGCCGGGCTCTTCCGCGTCGTGGCGGAGGAGGGCCCCGGCTGGCTGGCCGGCGTGCGCGAGGTGCTCACCGGCGGCGACGTGATCGTCCCGTCGGCGGTCAGGCAGGTGCACGCCGCCTGCCCGGACACGGTGGTCCGCGCCATGTACGGCGCCACGGAGGCCACCCTGTTCTCCACGACCGCCGAGCTGCGCGCGGGCGCCCCGCTCGACACGAGCGTGCCGGTCGGCGGGCCGATGGAGGAGGTCAGGCTGTACGTCCTCGACGACCGCCTGAGCCCCGTCCCCGGCGACCTGGAGGGCGAGCTCTACATCGGCGGCAGGGGCGTGGCCCGCGGCTACTTCGGCCGGGCCGACCTGACCGCGGAGCGCTTCGTCGCCGACCCGTTCGCCGGCTCCGGCGGGCGCATGTACCGGACCGGCGACCTGGTCAGGCGGAACGGCGACGGGCAGCTCGAGTTCATCGGGCGGGCCGGCGACCAGGTGAAGATCCTGGGCTTCCGCGTGGAGCTGGCCGAGGTCGAGGCCGCGGTCGCGAGCTTCCCCGGCCTCGCCCACGCCGCCGTGGTCGCGCGCGAGCTGCGCGAGGGCGAGAAACGCCTGGTCGCCTACGTCGTGCCGGCCGGCGAGCCGCCCGCCGTGGGCACGCTGCGCGCGCACGTCAAGACGATGCTGCCCGACTACATGGTGCCCGCGGCGTTCGTGCTGCTGGACGCGCTGCCGCTGACCGCCAACGGCAAGGTGGACCGCGCGTCGCTGCCCGACCCCGAGCCGGACACCGAGACCGCCTACCGGCCGCCGCTCAACGCCCGCCAGGAGGTCCTGTGCTCGGTGTTCGCCGACGTGTTCGGCGTCGAGCGGATCGGCATCGACGACAGCATCTTCGACCTCGACGTGCAGTCGCTGCTGGCGATGCGGCTGGTCAACCGCATCACCACGACGCTGGACGTCGAGCTCACCATCGGGGACCTGTTCGACGCCCCCACCGTGGCCAGCCTGGACGAATGGCTCGAGTCCGCCGTGACCGGCCAGTGAGAGAGCTGAGATGGACAATCCTTTCGACGACCAGGACACGACCTTCCGCGTGCTGGTCAACCACGAGGGCCAGCACTGCCTGTGGCCGGCGTTCGCCGACGTGCCCGACGGCTGGGAGAGCGCGTACGGCCCGGCGGGCCGCCAGACCTGCGTCGAGTACGTCACGGCGCACTGGACCGACCTGCGCCCGCGCAGCCTCGTCGCCCGGATGGAGGCGAGCTAGGCCATGACCGGCGACGACCTGCGCCTGGACCACATCACCTTCTACGTCACCGACCTGGCGGCGGAGGCGGACCGGCTGCGCCGCGGCTACGGCCTCGAACCCTACGCCGAGTCCACCGCCTGGGGCTGCCGCTCCGTGGCCGTGGGCGCCGGCCTGGTCAGGTTCGTGCTCACCCAGCCCACTACCGGGGACCACCCGGGCGCCGCCTACCTCGGCACTCACGGCGACGGCGTGGCCGACGTCGCGCTCGGCGTCGCGGACGCGACCGCCGCCTTCAGAGCCGCGGTCAACCGGGGCGCCCGCCCGGTGTCCCCGCCGTGCGCCCGCGACGGCTTCGTCACCGCCACCGTCCAGGGCGTCGGCGACCTGGCGCACACGTTCGTGCAGCGCCCCGAGGGCCTGGACGAGCGGGCGCTGCCCGGCTTCACACCCACACCCGCGACGGCGGGCGGGCTCGACGCGGGCCTGGCCGAGGTGGACCACCTGGCCGTGTGCGTGCCGTCCGGCGAGCTGGGCGCCACCGTGGACTTCTACCGGCACGTCCTGGACTTCCAGCTCATCTTCTCCGAGCGCATCACCGTCGGCGACCAGGCCATGACGACCGAGGTCGTCAAGAGCGGGTCGGTGACGCTCACGCTCATCGAGCCGGACGCCTCCAAGGAGCCCGGCCACATCGACGAGTTCCTCGCCGCCCACGGCGGCGCGGGCGTGCAGCACCTGGCGATGAGCACCGTCGACATCACCGCCGCCGTGGACACGACCGGCGCCGGGGGAGTGGAGTTCCTGCCCACCCCCGCCACCTACTACGACCTGCTCCCCGACCGGGTGGGGCGGGTCAAGTACCCGCTGCGGGAGCTGCGGCGGCGCAGCATCCTCGTGGACGAGGACCACGACGGCCAGCTCTACCAGATCTTCGCCCGCTCCGCGCACCCGCGCGGCACCTTCTTCTTCGAGCTCATCGAGCGGCTGGGAGCCCGCTCCTTCGGCAGCGGCAACATCGCCGCGCTCTACCAGGCCGTGGAGCTCCAGCGCGCCAACCACCGCGACGCCCGTACGGAGGCGGCAGCATGACCACTTCCCTGTCCACCTCGGCACCTCCCACGACCCACCACCCGCTGTCGTTCACGCAGCAGTTCCTGCGCCTGTTCGACCAGGGTGACGGCCAGGGGCCCTTCAGCGCCCGCTACAACATCGTCGTGGGCTGGCGGGTCCGCGGCCGGCTCGACGTGGAGACGCTGCACCGGGCGATCAACGAGGTCGCCGCCAAGCACGACTCGCTCAACGCCACGATCACCCGGGGCGACGGCGTGGCCCACCAGACGATCCAGCCGCCCTCGCCCGCCCGGCTGCTGGTCGTCGACCTGCCGCGGGCGGCGCAGGAGTACCGGGGGCGCAAGGCCGAGGAGCTGCTGACCGAGATCGAGTCCGGCTCCTACAGCCTCCAGGAGCTGCCGCACCTGCGCGCGGTCCTGGGCCGCTTCGACGACGAGGACGCGGTGCTCGCGCTGATCGTGCACCACACCGCGGGCGACGGCTGGTCCATGCAGCTGCTCATCCGCGACATCGTCACCTGCTACGCCCGCCTGCGCGGCCACGACGTGCCCGAACAGCCGGTCGCGCGGCCGTACCACGAGTACGCCGCCTGGCAGCAGGAGAACGCCGGCTCCAAGGCCGCCGTGGCCGCCCGCGGCTACTGGCGCGAGAAGCTGCGCGGGGCGCGCATGCTGTCGGTCAGGACCGACCACGCCAGGTCGGAGGGGCTGGGCAAGGTCTGCCCGGTATACCGGTTCACGCTGACCAAGGAGCTGTCGGAGGAGGCGCTGGCGTTCGCCAAGCGCAACCGCAGCTCCCCCTTCATGGTGCTGCTGGCCGCCTACAACGTGCTGCTGCAGCGCCTCACCGGCGCCACCGACCTGGTCGTCCCGGCCATCACCTCCGGCCGGGGGCAGCCGGAGTTCCACGAGACCGTCGGGCCGTTCTTCAACTTCCTGCCGCTGCGCACCGACCTCACCGGCTGCGAGACCTTCCGCCAGGTGGTCGACAGGACCAGGGGCACCTGCGTCGAGGCGTACGCGCGGGAGATCCCGTTCCTGCAGATCGCCGCCGAGTCGCCGGAGCTGATGGCCGAGGCGGCGCTGGACGACAGGGCGCTGTGCGCACTGCAGGTCTGGCAGTTCGCCACCGTCATGGAGGGCGAGCGGATCGGCGACCTGGCGGTCGAGGAGGTGCGCGGGCGGCTGTTCTCCCAGCCCAACGGCACCGACATCCCCGACGGCGCGCTGCTCACGTTCGACATCGACCCGTCGGGCGAGATCTACGGCAACTTCGCCTACAACAGCAACCTGTTCACCGAGAGCTCGATCATGTCGATGGTGGCGGAACTGTCCGGCATCCTCCGGTACGGCGTCGCCGCGCCCGACTCGCCGATGGAGTGATCGCGATGCGCGTGATGTTCACCGTCTTCCCCGCGCCGGCCCACTTCCTGCCCGTCGTGCCGTACGCGTGGGCGCTGCAGGCGGCCGGGCACCAGGTCTGCGTGGCCGCGCCGCCGGGCATCGCGACGGGGGTGGCCGTGCCGGACTTCCACCGGGCGGTCACCGCCGCCGGGCTGACGGCGGTGTCGTGCGGCGAGCCCGAGCGGCTGTCGGTGCACGACCGCGGGTACCCGGGCTTCGCCGGCCTCATCCCCACGATCGAGGAGAGCGAGCGGCTGGTGGCCGCGCTCGGGATCAGCGAGGCGGAACGCGCGCCCTGGGATGTCTTCCACCACTTCGCGCTGCTCACCATGCGCAACTACCACCCGCCCGTGCCGCGGCAGGACATCACGGCCGTCGTCGAGTTCGCCCGCGAGTGGCAGCCCGACCTGGTGCTGTGGGACCCGTGGTTCCCCTGCGGCGCGGTGGCGGCCCGCGCCTGCGGCGCCGCGCACGCCCGCGTCCTGCACTCGCCCGACTACACCGCCTGGGCCACCGCGAAGTTCGCCGGAACGGGCGAGCGCAACCCTCTCGTGGGGGTCATCGAGCCGCTGGCGCGGCAGTACGGCCAGCAGGTCGACGAGGAACTGCTGCTCGGCCACTGGACCGTGGACCCGTTCCCGGCCGGCATGCGCCTGCCCACCGGCGTCGAACGGCTCCCCGTCAGGTACGTGCCCTACACCGGCGGCGGCCTCATGGAGGACTGGCTGCGCAGGCCACCGTCCAGGCCCCGGGTCGCGCTGTCGCTCGGCGTGTCCATGCGCTCGTTCTTCAAGGGCGACTGGGGCCGCCTGGCCAAGCTGATGGAGGCCGTGGGCGGCCTGGACATCGAGGTGATCGCCACGCTCGACGCCAACCAGCTCCTCGACCTGCGCGAACCGCCGCCGGACAACGTGCGCGTGCTGGAGTACGTGCCGCTCGACCAGCTCCTGCCGACCTGCTCGGCGATCATCCATCACGGCTCCATCGGCACGTTCGTGGCGGCGTCCGCCGCCGGGGTGCCCCAGCTCATCTGCGACACCGACGAGCCGAGCCGCATCACCGGCACGCCCGTCGAGGGCGGGATCGACTGGGACCTGAAGTGCCAGAAGCAGCTCACGGCGGGCCGCACGTCCCGGTACGTGACCGAGCGCGGCGCGGGCGTCCGACTGAACCACCAGACGCAGTCCGCCTCGGACATCCGCGAGGAGCTGCGGCGCGTGCTCGGCGACCCCTCCTTCCAGAAGGGCGCGCAGGGCATCCACGAGGACTGGCTGGCCACGCCCAGCCCCACCGACATCGTCGCCGGCCTGGAGCGGCTGACCGCCGCCGCCAGGTGAGCGCGACTTCCCCTTCCCAGAGGAGACCAACAGTGCGGATCCTGGTCACCGGTGGTGCCGGTTTCATCGGCTCGGAGTTCGTCAGAGCGACGCTGCGCGACGCGCCGGGCACCCGGGTCACCGTCCTGGACAAGCTCACCTACTCCGGCAACCTGGCCAACCTCGACCCCGTCGCCGGCCACCCCGGCCTGCGCTTCGTGCACGGCGACACCGCCGACCCGCTCGTGGTCGACGAGGTGACGGCGGGGCAGGACGCGATCGTGCACTTCGCCGCCGAGACGCACGTCGACAGGTCGATCATCAGCGCCACCGACTTCGTGCGCACCAACGTGCTCGGCACCCAGACGCTGCTGGAGGCGGCGCTGCGGCACGGCGTCGGCCGGTTCGTGCACGTCTCGACCGACGAGGTGTACGGCTCCATCGAGCGCGGCTCGTGGACCGAGGAGTCGCCGCTGGCGCCCAACGTGCCCTACGCGGCCTCCAAGGCGGGCTCCGACCTGCTGGCGCTGGCCTTCCACCGGACGCTCGGCCTGGACGTGGTGGTCACCAGGTGCACCAACAACTACGGCCAGTACCAGTTCCCGGAGAAAGTGATCCCGCTGTTCGTCACCAACCTCCTGGAAGGCCGCCCGGTGCCGCTGTACGGCGACGGCGACAACCGGCGCGACTGGCTGCACGTCTCCGACCACTGCCGCGCCATCCGCCTGGTGCTCGAACGCGGGCGCGCCGGCGAGGTCTACCACATCGGCGGCGGCTGCGAGCTGACCAACCTGGAGCTGACCGCCCTGCTGCTCGACGCGTGCGGCGCGGACTGGGACCTGGTCCAGCACGTGCCCGACCGCCCCGGCCACGACCTGCGCTACTCCCTGGACATCTCCAAGATCCAGCGGGAGCTGGGCTACGCGCCCGCGGTCGCGTTCGCCGACGGGCTGGCCGCGACCGTCGAGTGGTACAGGAACAACCGGTCCTGGTGGGAGCCGCTGAAGCACCGCGAGCTCGCGGCCGCCATCCGCTGAAGATCACTAGGAGTAGTCATGCAGGACATCGTCCGACGGCTCGACACCTGCCGGGTCTGCGGCGGGGACGACTGGCTGGAGGTCACCTCCTTCGGCTCGGTGCCGCTCGCCAACGGCTTCCTCGACCCCGCCGACGTGCCCGCCCACGAGCCCGCCTACCCGGTGGACGTGATCGTGTGCCGCGGCTGCAGGCTCATGGCCATCAGACATGTGATCCGCCCCGACGTGCTGTTCCGCCACTACGTGTACGTCACCTCCGAGTCCGACCAGATGACCGGCCACATGCGCCGCATCGTCGGGTGGTGCGACCGCCGCGCCGGCCTCGCCCCCGGCGACCTGGTGGTGGAGCTCGGCAGCAACGTCGGCCTCCAGCTCGCCCTGTTCCAGGAGCGCGGGCAGCGGGTGGTGGGCGTGGACCCGGCCGAGAACCTGGCCAAGATCGCCAACGCCCGCGGCGTCAGGACGCTGCCCGAGTTCTTCGGCGGCGACCAGGGCAGGCGCGTGGCGGCCGAGCTCGGCCAGGCCAAGCTGGTCCTGGGCCGCCAGTGCTTCGCGCACATCGACGACGTGCACAACGTGCTCGACGGGGCGACCGCGGTGCTGGCGCCGGACGGCGTGCTGGCCATCGAAGTGCCCTACCTGGTGGACCTGCTGCAGGAGAACCAGTTCGACACCATCTACCACGAGCACCTGTCGTACTACTCGGTCCACACGCTGGGCCGCCTGTTCGAGTCGCACGGCCTGCGGCTGGTCGACGTCGAGCGCGCCGCCGTGCACGGCGGCTCCGTCGTGGTCTTCGCGGCCAGGGCCGAGGCCGGGCGCGAGCCAGCACCGGCCGTGGCGCAGCTCCACTCGCTGGAGCGGCAGCTCGGCCTGCTGGACGACGAGGTCTACCTGGACTTCGGCGCCCGTGCCCACGACGTGATCGCCCAGGTACGCGACCTGGTACGCGGCCTGGCCGCCGACGGCAAGGTCGTCGCCGGGTACGGCGCGCCGTCCAAGGGCACCACGCTGCTGCAGTTCTGCGGCCTCGGGCCCGCCGAGCTGCTGTTCTGCAGCGACACGACCAGCCTCAAGCACGGCAAGCTGCTGCCGGGCACCCACATCCCGGTGCGCTCCCCCGAGCAGGCGCGCGCCGAGGAGCCCGACTACTACCTCCTGCTGGCGTGGAACTACGCCGCGGAGATCCTGTCGAAGGAGGAGGACTTCCTGCGGCGGGGCGGGCGGTTCATCATCCCCATCCCGCAGCCGAGAGTCGTCGCGGCAGAGCCCGCCGCCGCCGTGGCCTGAAGGAGCCTCGATGGAGTACGGATCCGATCACGCCGAGTACTACGATCTCATCTTCCGCAGCCGCGGCAAGGACTTCGAGAGCGAGGCCCAGGACCTCGCCAAGATCATCCGCTCCCGTACGCCCCGCGCGCTGTCCCTGCTGGACGTGGCCTGCGGCACGGGCGCGCACATGGAGACGTTCGTCAAGCTCTTCGACCGCGTCGAGGGCCTGGAGCTGTCCCCGGACATGCGGGCGGTGGCCGCGGGGCGGCTGCCCGGCGTCCCCGTGCACCCCGGCGACATGCGCGACTTCGACCTCGGCCGCGTCTTCGACGCCATCACCTGCATGGGCAACGCCGTCGGCGAGCTGGGCTCGCCCGGGGAGCTGCGGGCGGCGATCGGCACGATGGCCGCGCACCTGGCGCCGGGCGGCGTGCTGGTCGTCGAGCCGTGGTACTTCCCCGACAACTTCCTCGACGGCCACGTCGGCGGCCACCTGCTGGTGGAGGAGGACCGCGTCGTCTCCCGGATGACGCACTCGCGCCGCGAGGGCGGCAAGAGCCGGCTGGAGGTGCGCTTCAGGGTCGCCGACTCCTCCGGCTTCAAGGACTTCTCCGAGGTGCTGCACTCCAGCCTGTTCACCCGCGAGCAGTACACGGCGGCCTTCGAGGCGGCCGGCTGCCGCACCGAGTTCCTGCCGGGCTTCCGGCTCGCCAACGGCCGTCCCAACAGCCCCGGGCTCTTCGTCGGCATGCTCGACGGGGTGGCGTGATGGCGTCCTGGGAGACCCTGGTCGTCGGTCGGCCCAACGTGGGCGAGCGCGAGCGGCTGATGCGGCGGCTCGACGGCGTGCTCGACCGGCTCTGGCTGACCAACAACGGCCCGCTGGTGCGCGAGTTCGAGGAACGCATCGCCCGCGTGGCCGGCACGCGGCACGCCGTGGCCACCTGCAACGCCACCACGGGCATCCAGATCGCCGCCAGGGCCGCCGGCATCAGGCCCGGCGACGAGGTCATCGTCCCCTCCTTCACCTGGGTCGCCACAGCCCACGCGCTGGAGTGGATCGGCATCGTCCCGGTCTTCTGCGACGTGGACGAGGCCACCGCCAACGCCGACCCCGAGCACGTCGCCCGGCTGATCGGGCCCAGGACCCGCGGCATCCTGGCCGTGCACGTCTTCGGCCGCCCGTGCGAGGTGGACGCGCTGACGCGGCTCGCGGACGAGCACGGCCTGGTCCTGCTCTTCGACGCCGCGCACGCGCTCGGCTGCACCTACCGGGGCAAGCCGGTCGGCGGGTTCGGCACGGCGGAGATCTTCAGCTTCCACGCCACCAAGTTCGTCAACAGCGTCGAGGGCGGCGTGATCGTCACCGACGACGACGCGTACGCGGCCCGGGTCAGGGCCCTGCGCAACCAGGGCATCGACCCGGCCGGCCGGATCGCCGGGCCCGGCACGGTCGCCAGGATGAACGAGTTCTGCGCCGCCATGGGCCTGACCTCGCTCGACGCCATCGACACGATCGTCGCGGCCAACCGCCGCAACCACGCCGCCTACGAGGAGCACCTGGCCGGCGTGCCGGGGGTGACGGTGCGCGGGCAGGCGCCCGGCGAACGCGCCAACCACCAGTACCTCGTGATCGAGGTGGACGAGGCACGGGCCGGGATCTCCCGCGAGAGCGTGCTGGAGGAGCTGCTCACGTACGACGTGCACGCCCGGCGCTACTTCTCGCCGATCTGCCACCAGGTCGAGCCGTACCGGTCCGCGCCCGAACGGCACATCCCGCTGCCGCTGCCGCGCGCCGAGGCGCTGGCGAGCAGGGTGCTCTCGCTGCCCACCGGGCCCACCGTGGAGCCGGACGACGTGGCGGCCGTCTGCCGGATCATCAGGGACTCGGTCGCGCGCGCGGGGCGGCGCCTCGTCGCGTGACGGTCAGGGCGTGGGCTCGGTGGACGGCAGCATCACCGGCCCCGCCCGGTTGTTGACCGAGGACAGGTGCTCCAGCACCAGCTTGCCCGTCCTGTCGTCCACGTGCTCGACCAGCTCCATCACGCGGGTCACGGCCCGGTCGGACGCGGTCGTGTCGCCGACCGACCAGAGCGCGTCGCTCAGCCTGATCAGCGTGCGCGCCTCCAGCAGCGGGATCCGCGTCTGGCGGTACAGCAGGGCGGCCTTGCGCAGGTGCTCGACGCCGTCGCGGGGCCGCTCGGTGGCCAGGGCCAGCTCGCCCAGCCCCGCCAGCGCGTGCGCCTCGGCGAGCTTGTGACGCGACCGCCTGGCCAGCGTCAGCGCCTTGTCCAGCAGGGTGTCGGCGTCCGCCAGGCGGCCCCGCCGCACGTTGGCGACGCCGAGCCCGTGCAGGGCGTACGCCTCGCCCGTGGTGTCGCCGATCTCCTGCACGATGGTCAGCGACTCCTCGAAGGCGCCCGCCGCCAGGCCGAACTCGTTGGCCTGCAGGTGGATGCGCCCCATCCGGTGCAGCACCTGCGAGACGATGCGCCTGCTGCCGCCGTCGCGCCCGCGGACGAGCGCCTCGGCCAGCAGGATCTTGGCCTCGTCGATGTCGCCGCACTCGGCCCTGATCGCCGCCAGGTTCTGCAGCGTGATCGCCGCCTCCAGCTGGTCGCCGATGTCGTTGAAGATGGCCAGCGCCTGCTCCAGATGGTGCATCGCCTCGTGCAGCTGGCCGTCGATCCGCTTGAGGAAGGCCAGGTTGCGGGTGGACCTGGCGACCAGGGGCACGTCGCCGATGCGCTCGAAGATGGCCAGGGCGGCCTCGAAGTCGCGCCTGGCGTCGTCGAAGCGCTGCTCGGTCTGGGCCAGCGAGGCGCGCACGATCAGCATCTCCGCTTGGCCGCGCTCGTCGTGGCCCTGGCGGGCGGCGTCCAGCGCGATCTCGTGGGTCTCGCGCCAGTCGTCGAGGTAGCCGCGCAGCTCGAAGAACGGCTCCGCGTTCCTGGCCATGCGCCAGCACAGCTCGACCAGGCCGGCCTGGGCGGCCTGCCGGATGCCGGAGACGAGCAGGTGGCGCTCGCGCTCGAACCAGGCGATCGGGTTGGACACCAGCCTGTCGACCAGCGCGTCGGGCAGCCAGGAGTCGATCCGGGTCCGCTGCTTGCGCGTCTGGTCGGACGAGCCGTACTCGCGGTCGTGGGCCGCCATCAGCAGGGCGTGCAGCGCGTGCAGCACCCGGGTCAGCGCCGCGCTGCGCTCCGCCGGGTCCTCCTCCGCTGCCAGCCGCTCGCGGGCGTACACCCTGATGAGGTCGTGGAAGCGGTACTGCACCCTGGAGGCGCCGCCGGTGCCGATGACCTCCACGAGGTGGGCGTCGGCCAGGTCGTCGAACAGGTCCTGCGCGGTGGTCAGCGGCTCGGCGAGCACCGCGGCGCCCGCCCACGCGGAGAAGACGGGCGAGTCGAGCAGCGCCAGCCGCCTGAACAGGCAGCGGGCCGGGTCGCTGATGTTCTCGTACGTCAGCGACAGGCTGGCCCTGATGCCCATGTCGCCGTGGCTGAGCTCGTCGAGCCTGCGGGCCTCGTCCCGCAGGCGGTCCACGAGATGGTCCAGGCCCCAGTGCATCCTGACGGCCAGCCGCGCGCCCGCGATGCGCAGCGCCAGCGGCAGGCAGCAGCACAGCTCGGCCAGCGCGGCGGCGGACTCCGGCTCGGACAGCACCCGGTCCGCGCCCGCGATGTGCGACAGCAGCTCGACGGCGTGCGAGACGTCGAACTCGGCCACGCTCACCTGGGTCGTGCCGGCCAGGCCGCCGAGCCGGTGCCGGCTGGTCACGATGACCGCCGACGGCGGGTTGCCCGGCATCAGCGGCAGCACCTGGCTCTCCGACTCGGCGTCGTCGAGCACGATCAGCACCTTGCGGTCGGCCAGCAGCATGCGGAACATCTCCGCGCGCTCCACCAGCGTCTCGGGCAGCTCGGAGCCGCGCACGCCGAACGCGCGCAGGAAGCGGTCGAGCACCTGCATGGGGCTGACCGGCCTGGCCAGCGCGCCGTGCAGGTTCGCGAAGAGCTGGCCGTCGGGGAAGTGCTCGGCGATGGTGTGCGCCGCGTGGATCGCGATGGTGGTCTTGCCGATGCCCGGACGTCCCGCGATGGCGACGATGGGCACGGCGAAGCGCGCGTCGCCGTCCAGGGGCATGGTCAGCCGCCTGCTGATGTCCTCGATCTGGTCGTGCCTGCCGACGAAGTCGGCGATGTCCGCGGGCAGCATGCGCGGCACCGCGGGGATGGGCGTGGCCGCGACCGGCTCGGCGGCCGTCACCGGCGGCGGGCTGGGCGCGGCGAGGCTGTCGTCGGCGCCGAGGATGGCCGCTTCGAGCTGCTGGAGCCGCTCGTTCGGCTCGATGCCCAGCTCGTCGACCATGCTGCGCCTGGCGTCGCGGTAGACCTGGAGCGACTCGGCCTGCCGGCCCGAGCGGTACAGCGCGGTCATGAGCTGGGCGATCAGCCCTTCGCGCAGCGGGTTCTCCTTGACGAGCCGGCTGAGCTCGCCGACCAGCTCCTGGTGGCGGCCCAGGTCCAGCTCCAGCTGCACGCACTCCTCGTTGGCGGTGATCCGCTGCTCGGTGAGCCAGCTCGCCAGTGCCTGCACGTACCTGCTCTCGATGCCGTCGAGGGCGGGCCCGCGCCACAGCGCGAGCGCGCTGCGGTAGTGGCTGATCGCCTCTTCGAGGTGCTTCTGCTCGCGCGCCTTGCGCGCCCTGCCGACAAGATTGTCGAAGCGGTGCGCGTCGATGGATTCCGTCGGGGCGCGCAGGGTGTACCCCTGCCGCGTCGTGACGATCATCTCGGCGTGACCGTCCTTGTTGATCAGCCGGCGCAGCGCTGAAATGCAGATCTGCACCTGTGCGCGCGCGGTCGCGGGCGGCTCGTCGTCGTAGATCGCCTCTACCAGGCGATCAAGGGTGACCGAGCGGTTGGCGTTGAGCAGCAGGACTGCGAGCACGATCTGTTGTCGGGCTCCGCCAGGTCCGAGTTGCCGGCCGTTCGCGGATACTTCGAGGGCCCCCAGTACACGAAATTCCACGCATATCTCCTCGAAGAGATTGTCCGCAACGGTTGCCGTTCTGACGTGCGTGGTCCGAAAAGCTCACACTAGATGTAAGACCAGTGATCCCACACCCCCCGTACGGCCGCCCGCTAACGGGGCGGCCGAGGCGATCCGGCAGCAACTGCTCGCAGCGTGACACCTGTATGCCTTGGGCGGACCCTGGTTTGGTTTGTGGAGGATCGTACATCGCTGGGCGATGCGTTACCACCTACTTGACGGCCTGACCTTCACTCCCAGGGGGAGTCGCCGGTCAGCTCCCACGGCGAGTCGCCGGTCAGTTCCCACGGCGAGTCGCCGGCGGACGGGGTCTCCCAGGGCGAGTCGCCGGCGGACGGGGTCTCCCAGGGCGAGTCGGCGGAGGCGGGGGACGCCAGCCCGGCGATGGAGCCGAAGATCGCGATGATCGAGACGAGAGCCAGGGCCGCGATCCTGCTGATGCGAGTAGCCATTTCGACCTACCTCCGAGTTGTGATCCGCATCGGTTGGTGCGTTGCCGATGACGCTCACGGAGGGCGCAATTCACTTCGCATCGCGCGGCTTTCGGGGTGGTATCGGCACTGGTCAGCGCGGTGCGCCATCGCTTTGCGATGGCGCGCCATCGGCCGCCCTTCGCGCCGCTATCGCCGGGCGATAGCGATTCGATAGAACGCGAAAGGGACCGTGATAGCCGCGCTCTGCATGGTGAACGAGTACACGCGGGCCACCGGCCCGCGGGAGCTGGTTTCTAGCCCTGATGGGTGTGGTGACATGGGAATCTCGGTGGAGGCGCAGGACGCGGTGTACGGCCGCCCCGCCGCCGGCATGGAGGTGCGCCTCGAACGCATGGCCGACACCCGCTGGGTACTCGACGGGAAATCCGAGATCGGCCACGAGGGCCATGTCCGGGAATGGCTGACGCTCGATCTGAGCCGCGGCCTTTACCGCGTCGTGTTCAGCGGCGAGCGCTATTTCGGGGCGCTCGGGCTCAGCTCCGCTTATCCGGAGATAAGCGTGGTCTTTCGCCTCCTGGGAGAGCAGGACGCGAGCGTGTACAAGATTCAAGTCTGGCTCTCGCCTTATTCCTATTCGACCAACTTCGGCTCGAGGATCTGATCGACATGAAGGCCTCCAGGTACAGCTCGCCACCGCGGATCCCGCTCGACGGCCGCTCCTGGCCGGACGCCACCCTCAGCGCGCCGCCCCGATGGCTCTCGACCGACCTGCGTGACGGCAACCAGGCGCTGTCCAGGCCCATGTCGCCCGAGCGCAAGCTGGTCATGTTCGACCTGCTCGTCGGCATGGGCTACAAGGAGATCGAGATCGGCTTCCCCGCGGCGAGCCGGGACGAGCACGACTTCGTACGCCTGCTCATCGAGCGCGACCTGATCCCCGACGACGTGGTGATCTCGGTGCTGACGCCGGCGCGGGAGGACCTCATCGAGGCCACGATGGCGAGCCTGCGCGGCGCCTCCAGGGCCACGCTGCACCTCTACAACGCCACCTCGCCGGCCGTCAGGCGGCTGGTGCTCGGCGTGAACCGCCAGGAGTGCAAGGACCTGGCCGTCCACGGCACCCACCTGGTCATGAAATATGCCGACTCCCTGCTCGACGGGTGCGACGTGCGCTTCCAGTACTCGCCCGAGCACTTCAACGACACCGAGCTGGACTTCTCCGCCGAGGTCTGCGAGGCCGTCATGGACGCCTGGCAGCCCGGCCCCGACCGGCCGATCACCCTCAACTTCCCCACCACCGTCGAACGCTGGACGCCGAACCTGTTCGCCGACCAGATCGAGTGGATGGACCGCCATCTGAGCCACCCCGCCTTCCGCTGCCTGTCGGTGCACCCGCACAACGACAGGGGCACGGGCGTGGCGGCGGCGGAGCTGGCCATGCTGGCGGGCGCGGAACGCGTCGAGGGCTGCCTGTTCGGCAACGGCGAGCGCGCAGGCAACGTCTGCCTGGTCACCCTGGGGCTGAACCTGGCGGCCCAGGGCGTCGACCCCGGCATCGACTTCGGCGACCTGGACGGCGTGCGCCGCATCGTCGAGGAGTGCACCGGCCTCGCCATCTCGCCGCGCCACCCCTACGGCGGCGACCTGGTCTACACGGCCTTCTCCGGCGGCCACCAGGACGCGATCAAGAAGGGCTTCGACGCCATGGCCACGCAGGCGGCGGTCGCCGGGCGTGACCGGTCCGAGCTGCCGTGGGCGGTGCCGTACCTGCTGGTGGACCCGCAGGACGTGGGCAGGACCTACGAGGCGGTGGTGCGGGTGAACAGCCAGTCCGGCAAGGGCGGCGCCGCGTACGTGATGAGCTCCCGCTACGGGATGAACCTGCCCAGAGGGCTGCAGGCCGAGTTCGCCCGGCTCGTCCAGGCGCTGGCCGACGACACGGGCGGCGAGGTGGCGCCGGAGCGGATCATGGAGGCGTTCGCCGACGAGTACGTCGTGCCCCGCGTCCCCTCGTTCGAGGCGCCGGGCGCGGTGGCCACCCTGTACCTCGACGGCGAGCCCGACGGCGCCGACTGGGCGGGGACGGTCGCGTCGCTGCGGTCGGCGCTCGAACGGCGCGGCCTGGTGGCGCGGGTGGTGCGGCTCATGGACGGGGCGTCGGTGCGGCGGGGTGAGGAGATCACCGTGTACGCCGAGTGCGAGCTGGACGGCGACCCGGTCTGGGGAGTGGGCATCGAGCCGGACGTGTGCGCGGCCGCGCTGGCCGCCGTCGGCTCCGCGGTGGTCAGGGCGCGGCGAGAAGGGTCGCCCACAGGTGGTGAGGATGGGGCCGGGGATGGACACCGCCGGCGTCTCGGGCGGCCCAGGCTCAGACGCGTGATGGCGAAACGATAGAGATCGGGATCCCGTCATGGCACTGATCGAGCGGCAGGAAGAGCTGTCATGCCTCGAGACGCTCATCGCCGGCGCGGCGCTGGGCGAGGGCAGGATCGCCCTCGTCAGCGGCCCGCCGGCGATGGGCAAGAGCGCGCTGCTGGACGCCCTGGCCGAGCGGGCGATCGACGTGGGCGCCCTGGCGATCACGGCGACCGCGTCCCGGATGGAGCAGGGCCTGCAACTCGGCGTGCTGCGCCAGCTCATCCAGGACGCGCCGCTCGTGCGCGGCGAGCGCGAGCGCGCCGCCCGCCTGATCGAGGAGGGCCGCAGGAGCGCCACCGAGCGCGCCGGCAGCGAGCTGCTGCTGGAGGAGCAGGTCGTGCACGCGCTGATCACGGTGCTGCTGGAGCAGTCGGAGCGCTACCCGCTGGTCATCCTCGTCGACGACGTGCACCACGCCGACCGGGCCTCGCTCATCTGCCTGGCCTACATGGCGCGCAGGGTCAGGGGCGCGAAGGCCGTGGCGGTGTTCGCGCGCAACGACGGCTTCCCGCACGACGACATGTTCGGCACCGACGTGCTGCGCCTGCCGCACTGCCGCCGGCTGCGCCTGCCGCCGCTGTCGCGCCGCGGCGTGGCCGCGCTGATGGCGGGCCGGGTGGGCCTGGGCGCCGTGGACCGCTTCATCGACGACTGGTACGCGCTCAGCGGCGGCAACCCCCTGCTGGCCGGCGCGCTGGCCGAGGACTACAGGAGGTTCCTGCGCACCGCCGACACGCCGCCCGCCGAGCTGGTCGTCGGCGAGCAGTTCGACCAGGCCGTACGCGAGTGCCTGCGGCGCGGCCACCCGCGTACGGCGCAGGTGGCGCAGGGCCTGGCGATCCTCGGCGCGCGCGAGGGCCTGGAGGAGCTGCTCGGGCTGCCCGGCTTCGACGTCAGCAGGGAGCTGGACGCGATGGCGGCGATCGGCCTGCTGGACTCCGGCACGTTCCGCCACGAGGCCGTCAGGTCGGCCGTCCTGGCGGGCACCGAGCTGGCCCGGCGGCGCGAGCTGTATCGCGGCGCGGCCGAGCTCGCCTACACCAGGGGCCTGCCGCCGTGCGTGGTCGCCGACCTGCTGCTGCACGCCACCACGATCAACGCCTCCTGGGTGGTGCCCACGCTGGAGGAGGCCGCCATGATCGCCCTGCGCGAGGGCCGGGTCGAGGAGGCCATCTCCTACCTGAAGCTGGCCTGGCGCGAGTGCGCGGACGAGTCCCGCCGCGCCAAGATCATGACGATGCTCGTCCGCGCGCAGTGGCGGCTCAACCCCGCCGCCCCCGCGGGCCACCTCGACCTGCTCACCGAGGCCCTGACCAAGGGCAGCCTGCGCGGCAGCGACGCGATCGTGCTGGCCCGCGCCCTGCTGTGGCACGGCCGCTTCGACGACGCCCGCGAGGTGCTGGAACGGCTGACCGCCGAGATGGACGCGGCGGACCACGAGACCCGCGCCGAGCTGCTGGTCACCCAGCTCTGGCTGCGCGCCACCCACCCGCCGCTCGTCGCGCACACCCGCTACCCGCGCAAGGCGGACGTGCTGGCCGGCATGGTGTCGGGAGCCGTCAGCAGGCGGATGGAGTCGACGCTGGCCCTGGCCGAGGTGGTCACCCGCGGCCCGCGCGAGGCGAGCCTGCGCACCGTCGAGCGCATCCTGGAGAACACCCACCTGGACGAGATGTCCATGGACGTGGTGGAGAACTCGCTGCTCGCCCTCACCTACGCGGGCCGCTGCGGGCGCGCGGCCCCGCTGTGCGACCAGTTCAGCGCGGAGGCCTCGGCCAGGCAGGCGCCCAGCAGGCAGGCCAGGCTGGCCGCGATCCGGGCCGAGATCTCGATCCGGCAGGGCGACCTGCCCGCCGCCGAGCGGCACGCCCGCACCGCGCTGGAGACGATCCCGATGAGCAGCTGGGGCGTGGCCATCGGTGGCCCGCTGGCCAGCATGATCAACGCGCTCACGGCGATGGGCCGCCAGGACGCCGTGCGCGAGTACCTGGACCGCCCGGTGCCGAAGGCGATGTTCGAGACCAGGTACGGCCTGCACTACCTGCACGCCCGAGGCCGCTACAACCTGGCCGCCGAGAGCTTCACGCTGGCCATCCACGACTTCCTGCGCTGCGGCGACCTGATGACGGCCTGGGGGCTGGACAACCCGTCCATGATCCCGTGGCGGGCGGACGCGGGGGAGGCGTGCCTGCGCGTGGGCCAGGCGGAGGAGGCCATGCACCTCATCGAGGGGCACCTGGCCGCCTGCGACCACGCCGCGCACCGCGCCAGGGGCATCGGCCTGCGGCTGCGGGCCGCGGGCGCCGAGCCGCAGCGCCGCCCCGCCCTGCTCAGGCAGGCCACGGAGTACCTGCAACTGGCAGGCGACAAGTACGAGCTGGCCAGGGCCCTGTCCGACCTGGCGGAGGCCTACGACGCGCTGGGCGACGGCAGGCGCTCCCGCACCATCGCCGGCCGGGCCCTGGCGGCGGCGGAGGAGTGCCACGCCACCCCGATGATCAGCGCGCTGAGCCGGGCGACCGAGTCGGACGACGTGCCGGCGCCGCTGTCCGGCGCCGTGATCGGCACGCTGAGCGGGGCCGAGCGGCGCGTGGCGGCCCTGGCCGCCGCCGGATACGCCAACCACGAGATCGCCGACAAGCTGTACATCACCGTCAGCACGGTCGAGCAGCACCTGACGAGGACCTACCGCAAGCTCAACATCACCGGCCGCGCCGACCTCCCCCTGATCCAGGAGTTCGGCAACCAGCCCCGCACCTGACGGCAGCGTTCTGACGGCAGCGTTCTGACGGCAGGGCATGCGGGAAGTTGCCGCCGCCCGCCCGCGCGGGTGATCGTCGATGGTATGGAGCTGACCGTGGTGCGGGGCAGGGCGACCCCCGAGGAGCTGGAGGCGATCGCCGCCGCCATCGCCCGGTGCGTGACGCTGAACGCGGCGCGGGACGGCGACGGCCGGGACACTCGCTGGGCCGCGTCCGCACGACCGGCGCGCGGGCCGCTGCCCGCGGGCGGGAGCGACGGATGGCGGCTGAGCGGCTGGTCAGCCGGGCGCGACCGGTGGTGATCGGCGAGCGCCGGGCCGTTGCCCGCGATCATCTTCCGGCTCATCCTGAGGGCGACGATCGGCGACCGCGGAGGTCCGGATGAGCGAGACGGCGAGCGAGACGGCGAGCGAGACGGCGAGCGAGACGGCGAGTGAGACGGCGAGGGCCGAGGCACAGCAGGCGGGCGCGCAGGCGCCGCGCAGGAGATGGCTGCTGGTGACGGTGAGCTGCCTGGCGGGGTTCCTGCTCACCGTCGTGTGGTCGGCGAGCTTCGTCGACACCACCATCGGCGGCACCGTGACCGACACCCTGCTCGGCGAGGGCGCGGGGGAGCGGCCCCTGGCGGGCGTCGCGGCCGGTGTCGTCTTCGCCTTCGTCAGCGGCCTGGCCGGCACGTTCACCGCCTGCAACATCGCGGTCTTCGGCGCGGTGGCGCCGATGGTGTCGGAGGGCGGGCAGACCAGGCGGCTGCTGGCGCCGCTGGGCTGGCTGGGCGCGGGCATGACCGCCGTGTCGGCGCTGTACGGCGCGGTCGTGGGCGCCGCCGGCGTCGCGATGCCGCAGTTCTCCACCGCCCAGAACGTCGCCGGCGCCCTGTCGCCGCGCAGCATCCAGTCGATGGTGGTCTTCGGCGCCATCGGCCTGGCCATGCTCTACCTGGGCCTGGCCGCGATCGGCCTGGTGCCCGACCCGTTCGCCCGCGCGCCGCGCGCCCGCCTGGTGTTCCTGGGCGCGCTGATCGGCGGCTTCCTCATCGGCCGTCCCTTCCCGCTGTTCCGCCACCTGTTCAGGCACGCCGCCGAGAGCGGCAACCCCCTGTACGGCGCGGCCGCCTTCACCCTGCAGTCCCTGGGCAACGTCGTGCTCATGGCGGTGCTGTTCCTGATCGTGGCGAGGTACGGCGGCGGCCTGCGGCGCTGGCTGCAGGCCAGGCCGGGCCGCGTCGCCGCGGTGACCGCGGCCACCCTGATCGTGGCCGGCGTGTTCACCTTCCTGTACTGGGACCTGCGGCTGCTGGCCCGCAGGGAGATCATCCCCTGGTATCCCGTAGCCCCGTGGTCCTGAAGGAGGCACCATGCCCACGTTGCTCGGCTCGCTGCGCAGGCTCGTCCTGGCCCCCGCCCTGGAAGAGGTGACGTTCGCCCGGCGCGGCTTCCCGGGCGCGGCCTCGGCGGCGACGGCCCGGCTGGAGGCCATCCCGCAGGCCGTGGTGTGCGGCTTCGAATGGGGCATCGACGCCCGCGACCAGTGGGAGGTGGAGCGCAGGCTGGCCATGGTGGACGCCGAGCTGCGCGGCTTCGCCTACGAGGGCGCGACCATGGCGTTCACCGTGCGCGACGTCATGCCGGGCGGCGGCGCCCGCCGTACCCGCGACCTGCTGCTCGGCCCCGGGCAGCCGCACATCTTCCTGGCCTACATCGGCATCGGCTTCGCCATGGCGCGGCTGCCCAGGCCGTTGTGGAAGAAGGTGCTGCCCGACCTGTCCGGCACGCCGTACCACCCGACGATGAGCTGGCTGGCGGTCGACGGGTACGGCTTCGACCTGGCCTACTTCCACACCCGCACGTGGGTGGACGGGCAGCGGGTGCCGGAGGCGTACCCGTGGCTGGGCGATTCCGGCTACTTCACGCGCGCGGCAGACCAGGGGATCGGGCGCGCGCTGTGGTTCATCCACGGGGCGCGGACCGGTGACGTGTCGGCCGCGGTGCGGGCCTTCGCCTCGCACCGGCAGCCCGACCTGTGGAGCGGTGTCGGCCTGGCCGCGACGTTCGCAGGCGGCTGCGACGGCGAGGCGCTGGACGCGCTGGGCGAGGAGGCGGGCGAGCACCGGGCGCACCTGGCCCAGGGGTCGGTGTTCGCGGTGAAGGCGCGCCATTACGCGGGATTCCTGCCGGCGCACAGCGAGGCGGCGGGCGCGGTGCTCACCGGCCTTTCCGTGCCGGACACGGTCGCGCTCGCGGACGACACGGCGGACGCCGACTACGAAATCTGGCGCGGCCGGATCCGCGCGCATTTCTCCACGGAAAAAGCCGGCCGCTGACCCGCATTATTTCCACCTGGCCAGACGCGTGGCTCGATGCTGCGCTGAAACACCCTCTGAGCTGAGCAAATCCGGAGTTGTCCGACTGTCGGACCGGATGGGCTAATTAGTAGGAGTTTATCTGACCACAAGGTTGGAGGGCGATTTTGGCCAGTGTGTTGCGGTCATTGAGGCAGAAAATTCTGACGCCGAACATCCGGGAGACCACGCTCGAAAGGCGCGGTTTCCCGGTGAAGAACGCGGCGGCCAAAGAATTGCTGGAGACCGTCGGGGAGAGCTTTCTCACCGGCTACGCCCACGCCGTGGAGGCGGGCAGCCTCTCCGAGGCCGAGCAGCGACTAGAGCAGGTGCCGGCGAGGTTCAAGGGCTTCGCCTACGAGGGCGCGGGCATGGGCCTGGCCGTCCTGGACTGCCTGGCCTTCTCCGACCTGCGCAGGACCCGGCAGTTCCTGAGCGGCGCGGGCGACAGGCACAACTACATGATCTACGTCGGGATCGGGTGGGCCATGGCGCGGCTGCCCCGCCTCCTGTGGCCGTCGAGCCGGCGGCTCGACCCGCTGCTGCTGTGGCTGGTGCACGACGGCTACGGCTTCCACCAGGCCTACTTCCACACCCGGCGGTACGTGCACGAGCAGTACCGGGAGCCGCGCTTCACCTGGCCCCCCGGGTACGAGAGCTACGCCGCCCGCGCGATCGACCAGGGCATCGGACGTGCGCTGTGGTTCGTCGGCGGCACGGACGTGGACAGGGTCACCTCCCTGATCGACGGCTTCCCCGCGGCCCGCAGGCCCGACCTGTACGCGGGAACGGGCCTGGCGGCCACCTACGCCGGCGGCGCCGGCGAGCCCGAGCTGCGCGAGCTGCGCCGGCGGGCGGGCGAGCACGCGCCCCAGCTCGCCCAGGGCAGCGCGTTCGCCGCCGAGGCCAGGATCCGCGCCGGCCTGCTGAACCCGCACAACGAGCTGGCCGCGCACGTGCTGTGCGGGACGAGCGCGCAGCGGGCGGCCACGCTCTGCCGCGAGACCCGGCCCGCCCCCCCTGCGCCTGCCTCCCCTGTGCCCGCTTCCCCTGTGCCCGCCTCCCCGGTGCCAGGCGCCGTGCCCGCGTACGAGACGTGGCGCGCCCGCATCGCCGACAGTCTTCACTCCTATGGAGGTGTTACCCCGTGACAGTGGTGGCCGCATGGCTGCGCAAGCAGCTCGCGGGCGTCATCGCCCTGGTCCTGATGATCGCCATGTTCCTGGTGGGCCGCCCGACCTTCGCGTCGCAGGCGGACAGGGAGAACCTGGCCGGCGCGTACGGCTTCGCGCCCATGAGCATCGCGATGCCGGGCGGGGCTCCCCAGCAGACGATCCGCAAGGTGAACAAGGCCTACAAGCACATCGACGCGTGGATCTCCTCGGTCGGCGCGGCGATCGCGATGAACGACCTCGACGGCAACGGCCGCGACGACGACCTCGTCATCGTCGACACCCGTACCGACCAGGTGGTCGTCACCCCGGCCCCCGGCCAGGGCACCGCCAGGTACCAGCCGTTCGAGCTGAGCCACGGCTCCCTGCCGGTGGACGACACCATGGCCCCCATGGGTGCGGTCCCCGCCGACTACAACCAGGACGGCAGGACGGACCTGCTGGTGTACTGGTGGGGCCGCACGCCGACGCTGTACCTGCAGCGCTCGACCGCGACCACGCTCGGCGCGGACGCCTTCCACGCCACCGAGCTGGTGCCCGCGTCCTCCGGCGGCGGCGCCTACCGCGGCCAGCTGTGGAACAGCAACGTGGCCACGGTGGCCGACTTCGACGGCGACGGCAGGCCCGACATCTTCGTCGGCAACTACTTCCCCGACGGCAGCCCCGTGCTCGACAGCGGCAAGGACGGCGGCGTCGAGATGAACGACTCGCTGTCCAACGCCGTCAACGGCGGCAGGAACTACTTCTTCCGCTGGACGGCGGGCACCTCGGGCGACCGGCCCACCGCGAGCTTCACCACGCTCGGCGACGTGCTGCCCAAGGACCTGTCCACCGGCTGGGAGCTCGGCGCGACCTCGGTCGACCTCGACGGCGACACGCTGCCCGAGCTGATGCTGAACAACGACTTCGGCCACGACCACCTGCTCTACAACACCTCCAAGCCCGGCACGATCTCCTTCTCCCGGGTCGAGGCCGTGCGCGGCCCCGGCGTGCCCAAGTCCAAGGTCCTCGGCGACGACTCCTTCAAGGGCATGGGCTCCGACGCCGGCGACTTCAACCACGACGGCATCTTCGACTTCTTCGTCAGCAACATCACCACCCCGTACGGCATCCAGGAGAGCAACTTCCAGTTCATCTCCACGGCCAAGAGCAAGGACGACCTGCGGGCCCAGCTCAAGAGCGGCGCCGCCCCCTGGAAGGACCTCAGCGCCGAGCTGCGTACCGCCTGGTCCGGCTGGGGCTGGGACCCCAAGATCGAGGACTTCGACAACGACGGCGAGCTGGAGATCGTCCAGGCGACCGGCTTCGTCAAGGGCGACGTCAACCGCTGGCCGCCGCTGCAGGAGCTGGCCGCCGCCAACGACCAGGTGACCCGTACCCCGAAGTCGTGGCCGAACGTCACCGAGGGCGGCGACATCGCCGGCAGCCAGACCCTGGCGTTCTTCGCCCCCGACGGCAACGGCCGCTACGCCAACCTGTCGCAGGAGCTGGGGCTGGCCGTGCCGGTGCCCACGCGCGGCATCGCGACCGGTGACGCCAACGGCGACGGCCTGCTCGACTTCGCCGTGGCGCGGCAGTTCGACGCGCCGATCTTCTACCAGAACACCAGCACCTCCAAGGGCGCCTTCCTCGGGCTGCGGCTCACCCACGAGGACCCGTCCGTCACGTCCGGGGCCGGCTCCCCGGCGATCGGCGCGCAGGCCACCGTCACGACCCCGGACGGGCGCACCCACGTCGGCCGCGTGGACGGCGGCAGCGGCCACTCCGGCAAGCGCTCGCACGCCATCCACCTCGGCCTGGGCCAGAACGTGACAGGGCCGCTGCAGGTGCGCCTCACCTGGCGCGACCGTACCGGCCAGCCCCGCAGCCAGGACCTCCAGCTCACCCCCGGCTGGCACGCCGTCCAGCTCGGCACGTCCGCGAAGGAGAAGTGACGACATGGCAGACAAGGCGGTCACCAAGAAGCCGGGTCACGATCCGAAGGTCATCACCGCGCTGCGCAGGTTCGCCATCTCCATCACGGTGTTCAACATCCTCGGCTACACCTGGTTCGGCTTCGAGCAGCCGTGGACCTGGCCCTTCGTGGCGCTGGCCACGGGCTACACCGTGGAGATCGTGCTGGAGGTCATCGGCGCCCGGGCCGAGGGCAGGGCGCCGAGGTTCCTCGGCAACGGCCCGCGCGGCCTCATGGAGTTCCTCCTGCCCGCGCACATCACCTCGATCGCGCTCAACATGCTGACCTACGTCAACGACCAGGTGCTGGTCATGATGTTCGGCGTCACCGTGGCCGTCGGGGCCAAGTGGGTGCTCAGGGCGCCCGTCCGCGGCCGGCTGCGGCACTTCATGAACCCCTCCAACCTCGGCATCGCGGTGATCCTGCTCATCTTCCCGTGGGCCAGCATCGCGCCGCCGTACCACTTCACCGAGAACGTCTACAACCCGATCGACTGGATCATCCCGGCGGTCATCATCGTCGGCGGCACCATGCTCAACGGCAAGCTGACCAACCGCATGTGGCTGATCGGCGCCTGGGTGGGCGGCTACGCGCTGCAGGCGATCGTGCGCGGGCTCCTCATCGACGACATCTCGATCCTGGGCGGCCTGTCCATGATGACCGGGGTCGCGTTCATCCTCTTCACCAACTACATGATCACCGACCCCGGCACCACGCCGTCCAGGCCGCTGTCCCAGGTGGCCTTCGGCGGCGGCGTCGCCCTCGTGTACGGCCTGCTCATGGGCATGAACATCCCCTACGGGATCTTCTTCGCCACCGCGGCCGTCTGCCTGATCCGCGGCGGCTTCCTCTGGGCGCTGCACATCGTGGAGCAGGCCAGGGCGCTGGACGCCGCCAGGGTGACCGCGGCCGCCGAGCAGGCGGTCGCCGCCACGGGGAGAGAGGTCGCGAAGGCATGACGAAGATCGCGATAGTCGGCATGGCCTGCCGCTACCCCGACGCCGCCTCCCCGCGCGAGCTGTGGGAGAACGCCGTCGCCGGGCGCAGGGCCTTCCGCCGGCTGCCCGACAGCCGCATGCGGCTGGAGGACTACTGGAACCCCGATCCGGCCGCGCCCGACACCTTCTACGCCAGGACGGCCGCGGTCATCGAGGGCTACACCTTCGACAGGCTGGGGCACCGGATCGCCGGCAGCACGTACCGTTCCACCGACCTCACCCACTGGCTCGCGCTGGACATGGCCGGCCGCGCCCTGGCCGACGCCGGCTTCCCCGAGGGCGGCGGGCTGCCGCGGGCCCGCACGGGCGTCGTCATCGGCAACACGCTGACCGGCGAGTTCACCCGCGCCAACGTCATGCGGCTGCGCTGGCCGTACGTCAGGCGCACGCTCGCCGCCGCGCTCAAGGAGCAGGGCTGGGACGACGACCGGCTGGCCACGTTCCTGGCCGGGTACGAGCAGGTCTACAAGGACCCGTTCCCGCCCGTGGACGAGGACACGCTCGCCGGCGGGCTGGCCAACACCATCGCCGGGCGCATCTGCAACCACTACGACCTGCACGGCGGCGGCTACATCGTGGACGGCGCCTGCTCCTCCTCGCTGCTGTCGGTCGTCACCTCGGCCAAGGCGCTCAGCGACGGCGAGCTGGACGTGGCCGTCGCCGGCGGCGTCGATCTGTCCATCGACCCGTTCGAGGTGATCGGGTTCGCCAAGACCGGCGCGCTGGCCAAGGGCGAGTTCCGGCTCTACGACCGGCACTCCAACGGGTTCTGGCCCGGCGAGGGCTGCGGCATCGTGGTGCTGATGCGCGAGGCCGACGCGCTGGCGGCCGGGCACCGGGTCTACGCCACGGTCGCCGGGTGGGGCATCTCCTCCGACGGAAAGGGCGGCATGACGCGGCCCGAGGTCAAGGGGTACCGGCTGGCGCTGGAGCGCGCGTACGAGCGGGCCGGGTTCGGCATCGAGACCGTGTCCCTGTTCGAGGGGCACGGCACGGGGACGGCCATCGGCGACGCGACCGAGCTGACCGCGCTGTCGCAGTCCAGGGCCGCCGCGGACCCGGCGGCGCCGCCGGCGGCCGTCGGCTCCATCAAGGGCATGATCGGCCACGCCAAGGCGGCGGCGGGGGTGGCCGGCCTCATCAAGGCCGCCATGGCCGTGCACGAGCAGGTGCTGCCGCCGACCATCGGCTGCGTCGACCCGCACCCCGTACTGTCCGAGGAGCCCGCCGCGCTGCGGGTGCTGCGCCAGGCCGAGCCGTGGCCCGACGGCCGCCCGCTGCGCGCCGGCGTCACCGCCATGGGGTTCGGCGGCATCAACACCCACGTCGTCCTGGAGGCCGAGGCTCCCAGGCGGCGGATGTCCAGCAGGACCAGGGCGCTGGCCACCGCCCAGCAGGACGCGGAGCTGTTCCTGTTCGACGCGGCCTCCTGGGAGGAGCTGCGCGGCCAGGTGGCCGAGGCGGCCGCGTTCGTGCCCGCCGTCTCCTACGCCCAGCTCGGCGACCTGGCCGGGACGCTGCGTGGCAGGCTGCGCGGCCTGCCGTACCGGGCGGCGGCGGTCGTCGCCTCGCCCGAGGACGCCGAGCGGCAGCTCGGGCGGGTGCTGACGGCGCTCGACTCGGGCGAGAGCGAGCTGTTCACGCCGGACGGCAAGGCGTGGCTGCGCCGCGCCGCGGCCAGGCCCCGCGTGGGCTTCCTCTTCCCCGGCCAGGGCTCGGGACGCGGGACGGGCGGCGGCGCGCTGCGCAGGCGCCTGCCGTGCGTGGACGAGCTCTACCGGACGGCCGCCCTGCCCGCCACCGGCGACATGGTGGCCACCTCGGTCGCCCAGCCGCGCATCGCCACCGGCTCCATCGCCGGCGTCCGCGCCCTGTCCGCGCTCGGCATCGAGGCCGAGGTCGGCGTCGGGCACAGCCTGGGCGAGCTGTCCGCCCTGTGCTGGGCCGGCGCGATGGACGAGCACGCGCTGCTGCGCGTGGCGGGCAAGCGCGGCAAGGCCATGGAACGGCACAGCGACTCCGGCACGATGGCCGGGCTGCGGGCCGGGCCCGAGATCGCGCGCCGGCTGATCGGCGACCTGCCCGTGGTGATCGCCGGATACAACTCGCCCGGCCAGACCGTCGTGGCAGGCCCCGTGGACGCGATCGACCAGGTCGGGCAGGCCGCCACGCGCGAGGGCCTGACCTGGACCAGGCTCAACGTCTCGCACGCCTTCCACTCGCCGCTGGTGGCCCCCGCCGCGCAGGCGCTGGAGGAGGCCCTGGACGGCGAACGGTTCACGCCGCCGGCCCGCCGCGTGGTCTCCACGGTCACCGGCACCGAGCTGAACGGCGGCACCGACGTCACCGCGCTGCTGCTGCGCCAGATCACCGCGCCCGTGCTGTTCTCCCAGGCCGTACGGGTCGCCGCCGACGGGCTCGACCTGCTCGTCGAGGTGGGGCCGGGACGGGTGCTCAGCGGCCTGGCCGGAGAGCTCACCGACGTGCCGGCGGTCGCGCTGGACACCGACTCCGAGTCGCTGACGGGGCTGCTCGGCGTGGTCGCCGCCGCCCACGTGAGCGGCGTGGCCGTCGAGCACGAGGAGCTGTTCCACGGCCGCCTCGTCCACCCCCTGGAGCTCGGGACGGAGTTCTCGTTCTTCGCCAGCCCCGCGGAGTCCGCGCCGAAACCCGTCGTCAAGGCGGCGCCCGTCGCCCGGCCCGTTGCCAAGGACGAGCCGGCGCGGCAGAGCGCGGAGCGGACCGGCGAGTCCACCACGGACCTGCTGCGCCGCCTGGCCGCCGAACGCGTGGAGCTCCCGCTGGAGCTGGTCACCGCCGACAGCAAGCCGCTGGACGGCCTGCACCTCAGCTCCGTCACCGTCATGCACATCCTCGACCAGGCCACCCAGCACCTCGGCATGCCCGCCGTGCAGCTGCCCAACGTGGCCACCGCCACCCTGGGCGAGCTCGGCGAGGCGCTGGACAGGCTCGCGGCCGAGCCGCGCGACCAGCGGGCCCGCGGCGTCGCCGCCGCGGCCACGTGGGTGCGGCCGTTCACCGTCGACCTGGACGAGCTGCCGGTGCCCCGGCGGGTGGCCAAGGAGCAGCAGGGCCGGTGGGAGCTGTTCGCGCCCGCGGGATCCGGCCTCGGGCAGCCGCTGCGGGAGGCGCTCGAACAGGAGAAGGTTGGTTCAGGTGTGCTGGTGTGCCTACCGCCGCACTGCGCGATGGAGGACCTGGAGCAGGCGCTGCTCGGCGCCAAGGCCGCGCTCTCGGCGGGGCCCGGCACCCGGTTCGTCCTGGTCCAGCACGGCAGGGGCGCCGCCGGGCTGGCCAAGACGCTCCACCTGGAGGCCGTCGGGCTGCGCACTACCGTCGTGCAGGTACCGCAGGCGCCCGAGGTGATCGGGCCTGAGGTGATCGGGAAGGTCGTTGCCGAGGTGGCCGCCACCTCGGACTTCTCCGAGGTGCACTACGACGCCGGCGGCGTCCGGCGCGTCCCGACCCTTCGGGCGATGCCCGCCGCCCAGGAACGCGAGGAGCACCCGCTCACACCGGACGACGTGCTGCTGGTGACCGGCGGCGGCAAGGGGATCACGGCCGAGTGCGCGATCGCCATGGCCGGCTCTCCTCCGGGCGGCGCGGCGGGCAGCGCTGCAGGCGGTGACTCGGGCGGTGCTCCGGGCGGTGCCAAGCTGGCGCTGCTCGGCCGTTCCGACCCGGCCCAGGACGAGGAGCTGGCCGCGAACCTGCGCCGCATGACCGAGTCCGGCCTGACCGTCCACTACGTCAGGGCCGACGCCGCCGACCCCGCCCAGGTGCGGCAGGCCGTCGAGGAGGCCGAGCGGGTGCTCGGCCCGGTGACGGCGATCCTGCACGGCGCCGGCTACAACGCCCCCGCCGGCATCGCCGGCCTCGGCCCGGACGACTTCGCCCGCACGTTCGCCCCCAAGGTGGACGGCCTGCGCAACGTCCTCGCCGCGGTGGACCCGGCCCGGCTGCGCCTGCTGGTCACCCTCGGCAGCATCATCGGCAGGGCGGGCCTGCAGGGCGAGGCGCACTACGCCACCGCCAACGAGTGGCTGGCCGACCTCACCGCCGAGACCGGCGCGGCCAACCCCGGCTGCAGGAGCCTGTGCCTGGAATGGTCGGTGTGGTCCGACGTCGGCATGGGCGAGCGGCTGTCGGTGGTGGACCGGCTCACCGAGCAGGGCATCACGCCCATCCCCGTCGAGCAGGGCGTGCAGATCATGCGCAGGCTCGTCACCGACCCCGCCACCGAGGGTGTCGTGGTGATCAGCGGGCGCACCGAGGGCGTCGCCACCGTCAGGCGCGACGAACCCGAGCTGCCGCTGCTGCGCTTCGTCGGCACCCCTCTCGTCCGCTACCACGGGGTGGAGCTGGTCAGCGAGGTCGAGTTGAACGCCGGCACCGACCTCTACCTGGCTGACCACCTGCTCGACGGCAACCTCCTGTTCCCCGCCGTGATCGGCATGGAGGCCATGAGCCAGGTGGCGTGCGCCGCCACCGGCCGCCAGGAGACGCCCGTCATCGAACGGGCCGCCTTCTCCCGGCCGATCATCGTGCCACCGGAGGGGAGCACCACGCTCAGGATCGCCGCCGCAGCCACCGGCGACGACACGGTCGCCGTCACGATCCGCAGCGCGGAGACCGGCTTCGAGGTCGACCACTTCAGCGCCGAACTCCGCTTCGACGCCGGACCCTGCCCCGAGGGCCCGCCCGGCCAGATCCCGGACGGCCTGCCCCCGGTGGCACTCGAGCCCGACACCGACCTGTACGGCCAGGTGCTCTTCCAGGGCAGCCGCTTCCAGCGCCTGCGCCGCTACCACCGGGCGGCGGCCCGCCACGTGGACGCCGACCTCGCGGTGGAGCAGGACGGCTCGTGGTTCGCCGGATACCTGCCGGGCGAGCTGCTGCTCGGCGACCCCGGCATGCGGGACGCGCTGATGCACGGCAACCAGGTCTGCGTCCCCGACGCCACGCTGCTGCCGACCGGCATCGACCGGGTGCGCCCCGGCGGCCGCACCCTGGACGACCTGGACGAGGTGCGCTACTGCGCCGCCGAGCGGAGCAGGGACGGCGACACCTACGTCTACGACATCGCGGTACGCACCAAGACCGGCGAGCTCGTCGAGCGCTGGGAGGGCCTGCGTCTGCAGGCCGTCCGCAAGCAGGACGGCCGCGGTCCGTGGGCGGCACCGCTGCTCGGCCCGTACGTGGAACGGCGCCTCGCCGACCTGGTCGGCGCCGATGTCGCGGTCGTCGCCGAACCCGGCGACGACCTCACCGACCTCGCCCACGACCGCCTGCACACCACCCCACCCGCCCCCACCGCCACCCCGAACGGCGCCGCGCCCACCGGCACGCTGAACGGCGCCACCACGCTCGCCGGCACCCCGAACGGCGCCACCGCGTCCGCCGGGACGCCGCATGGCAACAGCGCGCTCGCCCACGTGCCGGGCCTGACGCTCTGCGTCGCCGCCGCGCAGCCCGTGGCCTGCGCTATCACGCCGGTCGGCGGCGGAGCGCAGGCGCCCGGGCACGCGGAGCCGGAGGAGCAGGCAGCCGCACACGCGTCGCTGGCCGAGCGGATCGCAGCGCAGGCGGGGGAGAGCGGCGACGTCGCCGCCGCCCGCGTCCGCGCCGCGCTGGCCTGCCTTCGCACCGCCGAGCTCCCCGCCGGCGAGCTGCCGGAGCTGCACGCGGACGCCGGCGACGGCTGGGTCGTGCTGGTCACGGCGGGCGCACGCATCGCGACCCTGGCGACCACCGTACGGGGCCTGAACGACCCCGTCGTGGTCGCCGTTCTCACCGAAGGGCGGTCATGACGATGGAGAAGTACTTCGAATATCGCCACACGGTGGGTTTCGAGGAGACCAACCTCGTGGGCAACGTCTACTACGTCAACTACCTGCGCTGGCAGGGCAGATGCAGAGAGATCTTCCTGAAGGAGTGCGCGCCCGAGGTGCTCGCCGACCTCCAGGACGACCTCAAGCTGTTCACCCTCAAGGTCGACTGCGAGTTCTTCGCGGAGATCACCGCATTCGACGAGCTGTCCATCAGGATGCGCCTGATCGAGCTCGCCCAGACCCAGCTCGAGTTCGGCTTCGACTACGTCAGGATCGGCCCCGGCGACGGCGAACTGCTCATCGCGCGTGGCCGGCAGCGGGTCGCCTGCATGCGGGGGCCGAACACCAGGACCGTACCGGCCAGGGTCCCGCCCGCCCTGGTCGGCGCGCTCGAACCGTACGCAGCCTAGACGCCGATCCAGGAGGTCAGCGTGAACGTCTCCTCATCAACCGCACTGACCGACAGCGTGACCGACAGCGCGGCACTGCGTCACGCGTTCGGCGCCTTCGCCACCGGAGTCACCGTGGTGACGACGGGCGGCCCGGTCCCTCATGCCATGACGGCCAACTCCTTCACCTCGGTCTCACTCGACCCGCCGCTGCTGCTGATCTGCGTCGCCAAGTCGGCGTCGATGCACCGCTTCCTCGGGGACAGCACGTTCTTCGGCGTCTCGGTGCTGGCCGCCCACCAGGAGGCGGAGGCCAGGCACTTCGCCAACCGCTACCGCGAGACGGGCGCGGCCCAGTTCGCCGCGGTGGACGTGGTGCCGGGCGAGCTCACGGACGTCCCGCTGATCGCGGACGCCGCCGTGTGCTTCGAGTGCGACCTGTGGCGCTCCTACGATGGCGGCGACCACACGATCTTCCTCGGCAAGGTGCTGTCGATGCGGCAGCGCCCCGGCAGTGACGGGCTGCTGGTGTATCGGGGCAGGTTCGCCTCGCTCGAAGAGGTCGCGGCGTAATGGTCGTCCACCTCCCGCCGCAGGCGGCGCCGGCACGCGTGCGTGCGGCGCCGCCCGGCCCGCCCCTGTGGGCGGGCCCCGCCCTGTTCAGGCAGCTCGTCTCGGACCGGCTCGGGATGTTGTCGGGCGCCGTCTCCAGGTACGGCGACGCCGTGCGCCTCACCATCGGCCCCAAGAGCCTCTACCTGTTCAACCACCCCGACCACGCCAAGCACGTGCTGGCCGACAACAACGCCGGCTACCGCAAGGGTCTCGGCCTGGCCGAGGCCAGGCGGGTCCTCGGCGACGGCCTGCTGACCAGCCACGGCCAGGTGTGGCGCGACCAGCGCAGGTCGATCCAGCCGCTCTTCCAGAACAAGCGGCTGGCCGGGCAGGACACGGCCGTCGCCGAGGAGACGGGCAGGCTCGTGGCGCGGCTGCGGGCCCACGCCGGCCGCGGGCCCGTGGACGTGGCGCACGAGATGACCGCGCTCACGCTCGGCGTGCTCGGCAGGACGCTGCTGGAGGCCGATCTCGGCGCGTACGAGTCCATCGGGCACGCCTTCGAGGGCGTCCAGGACCAGGCGATGTTCGAGATGGTCACGCTCGGCGCGGTGCCGCTGTGGCTGCCGCTCCCGCTCCACCTGCGCTTCCGCAGGTCGCGCCGCGAGCTGCACCGGATCGCCGACGCGCTGATCGCCCACCGGATCGAGCATCCGACCGGCGGGGACGACCTGCTGTCCCGCCTGATCGCCTCCGCCGGGCAGGCTCCCGGCGAGCGGGCGGCCCGCGACCGCCTGCGCGCCGAGCTGATCACGGTCCTGCTGGCCGGCCACGAGACCACGGCTTCGACGCTGTCGTGGGCCTTCCACCTGATCGACCGCCATCCCGGCGTGCGCGAGCGGCTGCGCGAGGAGGCCGTCTCCGTGCTCGGCGACCGGCCGCCCACTGTCGCCGACCTGCCCAGGCTCACCTACACCACCATGGTGCTGGAGGAGGTCATGCGGCTCTACCCGCCGGTGTGGGCGCTGACCCGCGTGGCGGTGACGGGCGACGAGGTGGGTGGGTACCGGGTGCCCGCCGGGGCCGACGTGCTGATCAGCCCGTACACGCTGCACCGGCATCCGGGCTGGTGGCGGGAGCCGGAGCGGTTCGACCCCGAGCGGTTCGCGCCGGAGGCGCGGTCGGACCGGCCCCGGTACGCCTACATCCCGTTCGGCGCCGGGCCGCGGTTCTGCGTCGGGAGCCACCTGGGGATGATGGAGGCCGTCTTCGTGCTCGCGTCGGTGGCGCGGGAGCTGCGGCTGACCGGCCTGCCCGGGCGGCCGGCGGTGCCCGAGGCGATGTTGTCGCTGCGGGTGCGCGGCGGGCTGCCGATGACCGTCAGCCTCCTGTGAGAAAGAGCCGCGGGCGGTGAGGAGATCACCGCCCGCGGCTCGGCGCGTCAGCGTTCGGCTTCACCCGTCGCCCTCCTGGTTCCACGCCTCCTGGTTCCACGCAGCCAGCACGTCGCGAAGAGCGAGCAGGTGAGGCGGGTCGAAGCTGCTCATGGGCCGGAGCGTGAGGTCGGCCCGGTGGGTGCCGCCCTGTTCGCCGACCGCGATCGGTCCGCGGCGCGCCACGCACAGCGAGACCTCGGTGGTGGGCGGCAGGTTGACGGCGTCGTCGCAGCCCTCGGCCACCGACTGGGCCAGCAGGTACCAGTGGCCCGCCGGCACGTCGTCCATGACGAAGGGGCCGGGACGGCTGAGCACGGTGTAGCTGGCCGGCTTGCCCTCCAGGAGCTGCCCCACGAACATCCCCGCGAAGACGGGCCTGTCGGGCAGCGGCGAGGTGACCGTGCCGTGGACGGTGGCGGTGCCGCCGCCGCGCGACCGGCTCGCCCCGCCCGCCAGGCTCTTCCTGGAGACGCCCAGGACCTGGCGGTACCGGCTGGGTGACAGGCCGACACTGCGCGTGAACCGGCTGCTGAACGTGCCGACGCTGGAGTAGCCGACCTGGTGGCTGATGTAGGCGATGTTCAGCGAGGTCGAGGCGAGCAGCCGCTTGGCCTCGCGCAGCCGCACCGCCGACAGGAACCGGCCGGGCGACAGCCCCGTGACACGCTGGAAGACCCGCGAGAAGTGGAACTTGCTGAACATCGCGGTGTGCGCCATGTCGTCGATCGTGATCTGCTCACCGAAGTTTTCCTGGATGTTCTCGATCACTCGCATGACGGCTCGTTCAATGACGTCGTCCATGTGGCCTCCCGCTTCCGGATCGGCCGGTGAGGCATGCTTTCCGGATACGCGTCGATAAATTCCGTTCGGAGGTACACGCGCCGAGCCCGCGGTAATGCTGCACGGTCCGCGAAATTATTTCCGGAAAAATCGCTGGGTCATTGCCCGGTATCTCGCGGTGGTTATTCCTTGCAAAACCCTGTTGATTGTTGTCAACTGGCCGGAGAAGGCCGGAGTGCTCGGGAGGGCCGCGATGGCGGCCCGGCAAGGTGCCCATCACCCGAGCGTAGGAGCGCCCGCCGCGGAAAGAAGTGACGGCGGCGCGAAATTAGGGGTCGGCCGGCCGCGATTAGGGGTGCCCCCTCGAATAAGGGCGCCGGGTGCGCGGATAGGGGTTGTGCCGCATAGTACGCCGATCGATTCTCTCAATATCGACCGACGGAAAAACCGGGGGAGCGATTATGGCCGAAGGGCGGGGCGAACAAGAATTCACGCGCTTCGTCCAGCAGACCAGGCCCGCGCTGAGGCGGATCGCCTTCGCGCTGTCGGACGACTGGCACGAGGCGGACGACCTGGTCCAGCGGACACTCATGACGATCTTCCTGCGCTGGCGGGAGCTCGACCGGCGGGACACGATGGCGCCCTACGCGCGCCGCGTCATGACGCGGCTGCTCATCAGCGACCGCAGGTCGTCGCGTTGGACCAGGGAAGTCCTCTTCGGCGTGCCGCCGGAGGCCGGCGCCGCCCGCGACCCGTACGTCCCCGTGAGCCAGCGCATGGTGCTGAGGGACGCGCTGGCCAGGCTCGGCCCCCGGCAGCGCGCCACGATCTTCCTCCGCTTCTGGGAGGACCGCAGCGTGGAGGAGACCGCGCGGGTCCTGGGCAACGAGTCATCCACGGTACGCAGCCAGACCGTCCGCGCGCTGAACACCCTGAGGGACGCGCTGGACGCCTCATCCACCTAAGGAAGGCCCCATGAGCGCAGAGCTCCCCGCGGACCACGAGACGAGGGTCGTCACCACGCTCGAGGCGTTCGCCGACACGATCATCCCCGGCGCCAAGCGGTCCGGCCAGGACAGGGCGGTGGCTGGCGCCAGCCCCACCGGCGGCGCGGTGGCCGCGGGCGCGATGGAGCTGATCCACTGGGACGCCACCGGCATCAGCCAGAGCCTCGGCGACTACGCCCGCGCGCTGAACGACCACGCCCGCGAGCACGCCGGGCAGCACGGGCTCGACCTCGACGGCGACGTCCCGCCGTTCGTGGCGCTGACCTTCGAGCAGCGCACCGACCTGGTCCGCGTGCTCACCGCGCCCGGCCATCCCGACAAGCCGCTGTGGGTGCTGCTGTCCCTGTTCTGCTACATGGCCTACGACTCGGCCGCGCACACCGGCACCGCCGCCGCGCTCGCCGCCGGGCATCCCGGCCTGACCTCGATGCGCCTGGCCCGCCCGGGCGCCGACGGCCTGTGGCGCTTCCCCTCCTTCTCGTACGGCAGGCAGCTCGCCGACCTCCACCCCGGCACCACCGACACAGGGAGTCCCGAATGAACAGCGTGGAGCGCACCGACGTGCTCGTGGTCGGCACCGGCTTCGGCGGCGCGATCACCGCCTACCACCTGGCGGCGGGCGGGGCCGACGTGGTCATGCTGGAGCGCGGCCCGTGGCTGACCGCCGGCGAGTACGACCACGACTTCAAGCTCGGCTCGTCCTACACGCGCATCTTCGACTTCACCGTCGGCGACGGCATGAGCGTGCTCGGCGGCAACTGCGTGGGCGGCGGCAGCGTCGTCTACTTCGCCGCTATGCCGCGGGCGCCCCGCTTCGTGTTCGAGCGCCGGGGCGGCATCAACCGGCGCATGTGGCCGTCGTCGATCAGCCGCGACACGCTCGACCCCTGGTACGACCGCGTGGCCGAGTCGATCGCGATCACCCGGCAGGGCTGGGACGACGTGTCGTACTCCGGCGGGCTCTGGGCCGCGGCCTGCCGCCACGCCGGCCGCACCGCCAACCCCGTGCCCGCCGCCGTGGACACCGCCGCCTGCACCAACTGCAACTGGATGATGGCCGGCTGCCGCTTCGACGCCAAGCAGTCGCTGCTGCTGAACTACCTGCCGGCCGCGCTCGCGCACGGCGCGAAGATCAGGCCGCTGCACGAGGTGCAGAGCATCGCCAAGAGCCCCGACGGCGGCTACCGCGTGCACTACCAGCTCGTCGACGCCGAGGACTACCGGATCACGGCCGGCGAGGGCCGCATCGACGCCAAGGTGGTCGTGCTCGCGGCGGGCGCCGCGGCCACGCCGGTCATCCTGCAGCGCAGCGCCGCCGCGCTCGGCCCGATGCCGCACGCCGTGGGCCGCTACTTCTCCGGCAACGGCGAGCGGCTCAACACCGCGGTGCTGAACGAGGAGCGGGTACGCGAGGTGCTCGGGCTGGAGCTGGACCCGGCGGCGTTCCAGATCGGCAAGGGCCCCACGGTCGCCAACTGGGACCGGCTCGACGGCTCGCTGCCCGAATACACCCGCTTCTCGCTGGAGCAGCTCTACTTCCCGCCCGGGCTCGGCACGATCCTCGCCATGCCCGGCGGCCCCGACCCGCGCTGGTTCGGCCTGGACAAGAAGGAGATGCTGAGCCACTGGCAGAAGTGGCTGATCATCTTCCAGATGATCGAGGACGACAACGAGGGCGTGTTCGGCCCGCCGCCCGCGCGCGGCAACGCCGACCGGGTCTCGCAGCAGATGCTCGGCCTCGGCACGCTCAGCTACAAGCCGACGCTCAACACGCAGGCCGCGTGGGCGATGGCCGACGCCGAGTGCAAGGACATCCTGGAGCGCGACGGCCTGGCCACCGTGACGGCGTGGACGAACGACCTGGTCGGCGCGTACACCGTGCACCCGCTGGCCTCGTGCCGCATCGGCGACGACCCGCACACCTCCGCCCTCGACGACCGGCACGAGCTGCGCGGTCACCCGGGCATCTTCGTCACCGACGGCTCCGCCGTGCCCGGCGCGCTGACGGTGAACCCGGCCATGACCATCTCCGCGCTCGCCGAGCGCGCCGTGCCCGCGATCGTCCGGGCGGCCCGGGAGCGCGGGGTCGACGTCTCGTACGGCGCGCCCGCCCCCGACGGCTCCACCAGCGGCCGTCGCGGCACCGCGCCGCTGGTGCCCGCCCTGGGAGGGTGACGTGGGCAGGATGCTCGCCCTGGTGACGGCGCGCGGCGCGCTCGCCCAGGTGCGCCACGTCTCCCCGGTGCCACCACGCTCGGCACGCGGGCTGGTGGCGCGGGTGTACGGGCAGCTCGTACGGGACTTCGGCATGGCCGCCCCGCCGGTGCTGCTGCACTCGCCCGCGCCCGAGGTGCTGGCGGCGTGCTGGATGATGCTGCGCGAGTCGCTGCTGTGCGGGGGCGCGGTCGCGCGGGTCGTCAAGGAGGCCGTGGCGACCGGGGTTTCGGCCGCCAACGCCTGCCCGTACTGCGTGGACGTCCACGACGCGACGCTGCGCGGCCTGCCCGGACACGACGACCCCCGGCTCGCGCCCGTAGCGGCCTGGGCCCGCACCACGGCCGGGGAACAAGCGGCACCGGGGCCCCCACCGGCGTCGCAGGCCCGGCTGTCTGCGGTGGGGGAGTGGCCGCCATCGGGGGCCGGGCTCGTGGCGGTGGGAGAGCGGTCAGCGGCGCCGGAGGCCGAGCTCATCGCGGTGGCGGTCACCTTCCACTACCTCAACAGGATGGTGGCGGTGTTCCTCGGGGACTCGCCGCTGCCTCCCGAGGTGCCCGCCCGCGCGCGCGGCCCCGCCCTGCGCGCCTTCGGCCGCCTCATGCGCCCGGCCGCGCGCAGGACGCCGCCGGCCGGCGCCTCGCTGCCGCTGCTGCCCGCCGCCCCCCTGCCGCCGGACCTGGCGTGGGCGGGCAGCGGCCCGCAAGCCGAGGCGTTCGCCAGGGCGTCGGCCGCCATCGAGGCAGGCGGCCGGCGCTCGGTCCCCGGCCCGGTACGCGACCTGCTGACGGAACGGCTGGCGTCCTGGACGGGCGGCCCGCCCCCGGGCCCCTCGGGCCGCGCGGGGGTGCCGAGCAGGGCCTGGGCCGCTGAGGCGACGGCGGCGCTGCCGGACGCCCTGCGCCCGCCCGCGACGCTGGCCCTGCTGATCGCGCTCGCCCCCTACCAGGTGGACGACGGCGTCGTCGAGGCCTGCCGGAGGACCGGCCAGGACGACCGCTCGCTCATCGAACTCACCGCGTGGGCGAGCCTGTCAGCCGCGCGCCGCGTCGGCGGCAGGCTCCCCGCGCCTCCTCCAGTCAACGTCCCATCGGTGGAAAGGACAGACCCGTGAGCGAACTCGACGCCGTGCTCGGCGACCTGGCTTCGGACGGCAACCAGCTCGACAGCCTGGTGGCGGGCCTCGAACCGGCCCAGTGGCAACTCCCCACACCCGCGCCCGGCTGGACGATCGCCGACCAGATCGCGCACCTGACGTTCGTGTTCCGGCTGGCCGCCACGGCGGCGACGGACGCCGAGGCGTTCCAGGACATGACCAAGGACGCGCAGCACAACTTCGACGGCGCGGTGAACGCCGCGCTCAAGGCCTTCGCCGATGACACGCCCGCCACCCTGCTGGCCAAGTGGCGCGCCCAGCGCACGGCCGCGGTCACCGGCCTGGCCTCGGTGCCGCCGGACCGTGCCGTGCCGTGGCTGGTCAACCCGCTGCCGCCGATCGTGCTCGCCTGCGCGGGCATCATGGAGCAGTTCGCGCACGGGCAGGACATCGCCGACACGCTCGGCGTGCCGCTCCAGCGCGGCGCCAGCCTGCAGCACCTGGTGGTGTTCGCCGTGCTCACCAAGGACTTCGGTTACCTGTCGCGCGGCCTGACCCCGCCGGCCGCCGAGTTCCGCTTCGAGATCACCGGCCCCGGCGGGGAGCTGTGGGCGTACGGGCCGGAGGACGCCGACCAGCGGGTCAGCGGGCTCGCCGAGGACTTCTGCCTGCTGGTGACCAGGCGCAGGCACCGCGCCGACGTCGCGGTCACCGCGGTGGGCGAGGAGGCCGACCGGTGGCTGGACATCGCCCAGGCCTACCGCGGCCCCGCGGGCGCCGGGCGCCGTCCCGGCCAGTTCCCGCGCAGGAGCGCGGCCTGACGGGAGCGCACGGGACGGGAACGCCCGAGCCGCCGGACACCCGTCCGGCGGCTCACGGTGCGGACCCGCCCGCCGGACACCCCGTCCAGCGGTTCGCGGGCGCGGACCGCGCGCGGGGCCCTCAGGCCGCCCGCCGCGCGCCCGCGCTCGTCACTTGTTCCACGCCACCAGGAACTCCGCGAACGAGATGCGCCCGTCCACGTCGCCGTCGTGCTCGTCGGACACCTTGAAGATCGAGTCGAGCTCGGCCGCGGTGACCTCCTCGCCGCGCGAGTTCATGGCGCGCACGAACTCCTCGCGCGTGATGTATCCGTCGGCGTCGCCGTCGAACACCTTGAACGTGGCGGTCGGGTCGTCAAGATCCGGCATGGGAACCTCTTCGTTCGGGGGGTGACTACACCGACGGATTCTAGGCGGCGAGCGCGCGGCGATCGACCTTGCCGTTGGCGGTCTGCGGCAGGCTGGGGACGAGGGTGATCTCCCTGGGGTACTTGTGCGGCGCCAGCCTGCCCCGCACGTACGCCTTCAGCTCCTCCGCCGACACCGGCGAGGTGGCGACCACGTACGCGCGCGGCCTGCTCAGGCCGCCCGCCTGCTCGCCGACCACCACGCACTCGCGCACCGCGTGATGCGTCAGCAGGCAGTTCTCGATCTCCGACGGCGCGATCCACACCCCGCCCACCTTCAGCAGGTCGTCGGCCCTGCCGTGGAAGCGGTAGAACCCGTCGGCGTCCCTGCTGACCAGGTCGCCGGACAGGACGGTGCGCTCGCGGACGAACGTGCGCGCCGACTTGACCGGCTCCTGCCAGTACTCCGCCGCCACCGTGTCACCGGTGATCTCCAGCCGGCCGACCTCCCCGTCGGGGACCTCCGCACCGCCCTCGTCCACGACCCTGGCGCGGTACCCGGGCACCAGCTCGCCCAGCGTGCCGGGCCGCACCCGCCCGGGCCGGTTCGACAGGTAGATGTGGTACGCCTCCGACGAGCCGATCCCGTCGACCACCTCGACGCCGAACGTGTCCAGCCAGCGCCGGTGCAGCTCGGGAGGCAGCGGCTCGCCCGCGGACGTGCACAGGCGCAGGCAGCTCAGGTCCTGCCCGGCGGCGTCGGGGTGGGCCAGCATCGCGCTCATCATGGTGGGCACGTTCACCAGGATCGTCGGGCGGTGCTCGGCGATCAGCTCGAAGATGGTCTCGGCCCGGCTCCGCTCGGGGAAGACCACGCCCGCCGCGCCGGCGCCGAACGGGAACAGCGCGGCCAGGTCCCGGGCGTAGCCGAAGAACAGCTTCGGCACCGGCAGCACGACGTCGTCCTCGCGGAGGCCCAGCACGCCGCGCGCGTACCACTCGAAGCTGCGGTGCGGGCTGCGCGCGGGCAGCACGCAGGCGCGCGGCGCGCCCGTGCTGCCGGTGGTGAACTTCCAGATCGCCGGGTCCTCCGGCGCCACGTGCACGGGGTCGAGTCTGTCGGACTGGGCGCCGACGAGCGTGTCGAAGTGGTGCTCGCCGGCGCGCAGCCCGCCACGCGGGTATCCCGTCACCAGCAGGTCGCTCGCGCCCGCGGCGCGCAGGTTGTCCAGGACGGCGGGGTCGGCGAGGATGACCTTGGGCCTGGTGTAGCCGACGAAGTAGCGGTAGTCCTTGGGCCGCAGGTAGGTGTAGACCTCGGCGGTGATCGCGCCGATCTGCTGCGCGCCGTACCAGGTGGCGACGAACTCGGGGCCGTCGCCGGCCGCGATGAGGACACGGTCGCCGCGGCGCACGCCGAGCGCGCGCAGCGCGTTGCCGGCCTGGCCGGCCAGGGCCCGCAGCTCGCCGTAGCTGATCGGGCCCGCACGGGTGATGAGCGCGGTGGCGTCCGCCCGGCCTGCGCCGAGGAACCGCGTGGCGATGTTGAAGGAGTCCATGACTCCACGGTGCCCGCGGGCGCCCGCGCGGCGACAGCGGCTGGCCGGGCAGCAAGCTGGGCGTGGCTGGCAGGTTGCTGTCAGCGGCCGGGTTTCTCTGCGATTGCTCGATCAGGAGCGGCACGTTGACTGCCGTGGCGGGCGCCACCTGTACTGAAGGCACGCAGGCTTCCCTTTTTCCCGGTTGAGGAGTGGCTATGGCGTCCATGCCCGCAGGCTCGTGGTCGACCGCCGGAGTGGGCGAGGTGGTCGACTGCCTGGGCGGCGCCGTTCACCTGGCCTACGCGGAGGCGGCCGGCGAGGGCACCGGTGAGGTGGCCGTGATCGTGGCCGGCTTCTCCGGGCACGAGGCGCGCACGCGCGCCCGCGCGCGTGCCAGGGCCGCGGCGGTGCGCGCGCTGCGCGAGCTGGCCGAACGGCCGGACAGGGCCGTGCGGGAGCGCCCGGGCAAGGAGCTGCGGCTGGACGACTTCGTCGACGGCCCGCCAAGGAGCGCGGGCGTCCTGGTGCCGGGCGTGGGCCTGCTGAGCGGCACCCGCTACCTGCTGCCCGCCGAGGTGGTGTGGCTCGAACGGCAGGAGTGCCGGGTCGAGCCGGCCACGAGCGGGGTGGTGGACCACGGCGTGGCCGAGGCGATCGCGGAGATCTTCGCCCACGACGTGGTCGCGCGCTGGTGGGCCGATCCGCGCCGGCCGCTGCTGCGGGTGTCGGAGCAGCTCGACCGGCTGCTGCCACCAGGGGTGATGGCGGCGGCCACCGGGCTGGGGCTGCGGGTGTCGGCGTTCGTGCTGTCGGCTCAGGACGCCAGCGTCGCCCTGGTGACCGTCGGCGGGGACGCGGGCGCGCTGGCCGTCGCCGCCGACCGTACGGTGAAGTCGGCCGTGAGCGAGGCGTTCCTGCTGGCCATGGCGTCCAGGGCGCAGCCGTGGCACACGCTGCCGCTGCCCGACTCGATGCGGCGCTTCGCGGTGTGGCACCGCGAGGGGGACTACGCGGCGTACCTGGAGAGCATGGCCGTCGAGGCCGACACGTCGCTGGTGCACGAGCTGGGCGGGCTGCGCCCGGCGAGCTGGCCGGAGATCGCCGGCCACCGGTTCGGGCACGAGCCCGTCGCGGTGGAGCCGCAGGCGCCCGGCCAGGTGGTCAAGGTGGTGTGCCCGGGCGCGGCCTGCTACCGCGCCGCCCCGTCGGCCACGGTACTGCCCTGCCCGGTTCCCTGACAGCGCACGTTGCGAGGGGACGCGGCGCGTCCCGGCTCCCGATGATGGAGCCAGAGCTCCATGTGCAGGCAGGAGGTGCGCGATGGATCTCTCGGTCATAGGCATCACCCCGCAGGCGGAACAGGTCTACCGCTTCTTCCTCAAGCACAAGGGCGAGGGCGTCGGGTCCGTGCCGGAGGCGCTCGGCATGGACCCCGACACGGTCGAGGAGGCCGTGGACCTGCTCGGCAGGCTGTCCATGCTGGACCTCACCGACCGCTACCGCGTCACCGCCACCGATCCGCGCGTCGCCATCGAACGCCTGGTGGAGCAGCGTCTGGAGGAGCTGAACGCGGAGATCAGGCGGGTGTTCAGCGCCCGCGACGCCATCTCCTCCTTCCAGGAGGACAAGCGGGAGGGCGACAAGGTCGCCTCGATCCTCGACATCGAACGGGTCGAGGACGGGGCACGCGTCCGCCAGCGCCTGGACGACCTGGCCTTCTTCTGCTACAAGGAGACGCTCTGCCTGCACCCGGGCGGACCGTTCACCGAGGTGATGATCGAGTCCGCGCTGCCGCTCGACCAGCGGTCGCTGCGCCGCGGGCTGGCGCTCAAGCAGATCTTCCACCCCAAGGCGATCGAGGACGCGCGCATGCTGTCGTACCTGCGCGAGCTGGTCAACCTCGGCGCCGAGATCCGCATCACCGACCAGCACATGGACCGCATGCTGATGTACGACCGCAGCGTGGCCGTCGTGCCCATCGACCCCTCGCACCACTCCGCGGGCGCGCTCCTGGTACGCGAGCCGGGGCTGATCTCCCAGCTCTACATCTACTTCGAGGGCCTGTGGAAGGGCGCCGTGGACCTGCGCCACCACCTCGACCCGCCCGAGGAGGAGCCGGCGCTGTCCCAGATGGAGCAGCGCATCCTCACCGTGATGGCGACGGCCGACAAGGACGAGATCGCCGCCCGCGAGCTCGACATCTCCGTACGCACCTACCGCCGTTACGTCGCCGACCTCATGGCCAGGCTCGGCGCGAACAACCGCTTCCAGGCGGCGCTGCGGGCGAAGGAGGAGAACTGGATCTGACGGTGCGGGTCCGGCACACGAAGAGGTGACACCAGGCGCGCTCCGATCTTTCACTGAAGGAATCGGAGACGCCTGTTAGGAGAAGACGATGAGCATCTCTGAGCTGGACATCACCGCAGAAGAACTCGAACGGGCCGTACGGCCGGCGCCCCCCTCGATGGACCGGCTCCGCGACGACCTGGGCAGGCTGCGCCAGGACATCGCCGACGGCGACCACCGGGGAGTGGAGCGGCAGCGCGCCCTGGGCAAGCGCACCGCGCGCGAGCGGCTGGACCTCCTGCTGGACGAGGGCTCGTTCGTCGAGCTCGACATGCTGCGCAGGCACCGGGCACAGGGGCTCGGCATGGAGCGGCAGCGGCCGCACACCGACGGGGTCGTCACCGGCTCGGGCACGATCGACGGCCGCCGCGTGTTCGTCTACGCGCAGGACTTCACCATCTACGGCGGCTCGCTCGGCGAGGCGCACGCCCTGAAGATCCAGAAGGTGATGGAGCTGGCGCTGTCCACCGGCGCCCCCTTCATCGGACTGAACGACAGCGGCGGCGCCAGGATCCAGGAAGGCGTCATGTCGCTGAACGGCTACGGCGGCATCTTCCAGCGCTACGTGCAGGCGTCCGGGGTGATCCCGCAGATCAGCGTGGTGCTCGGCCCGTGCGCGGGCGGCGCGGCCTACTCCACGGCGCTGGCCGACTTCACGTTCATGGCCGGCGACACCGCCCAGCTCTACCTGACCGGGCCCGACGTGGTCGAGGCGGTGACGGGTGAGCGGGTGACGCACGCCGAGCTCGGCGGCGCCCAGGTGCACGGCAGCCGCTCGGGCGTGGCCACGTTCGTGCACGACGACGAGGAGGAGTGCCTGGCCTCCGTGCGCGACCTGCTGTCGATGTTGCCGAGCAACAACCTGGGCCGGCCGCCCGCGGCGCCGCCCTGCGGCGCCACCACCGACCTGCGCCCCAGGCTTGCCGAGATCGTCCCCGCTGAGCAGAACAAGTTGTACGACATGCGTGAGGTGCTGGCGGAGCTGGTGGACGACGGGGAGTTCCTGGAGACGCACCGGAACTGGGCGGGCAACGTGATCTGCGCCTTGGCCAGGATCGACGGTGAGGTGGTCGGCGTGGTGGCCAACCAGCCGACCGTGCTGGCCGGCGTGCTTGACGCGAAGGCCGCCCAGAAGGCGGCGCGCTTTGTGAGGTTCTGTGATGCCTTCTCCATCCCGCTGGTGACCCTCGTGGACGTGCCCGGCTTCCTGCCCGGCAAGGACCAGGAGTACGAGGGCGTCATCAGGCACGGTGCCAAGCTGCTGTACGCCTACTGCGAGGCGACGGTGCCGCGCATCTCGGTCATCGTCAGGAAGGCGTACGGCGGCGCGTACATCGTCATGGACTCCCGCTCCATCGGCACCGACCTGTCGCTGGCCTGGCCGACCAACGAGGTCGCCGTGATGGGCGCCGAGGGCGCCGTCAACATCATCTACCGCAGGCAGCTCGCCGCGGCCGCCGACCCCGTCACCGAGCGCGCCGAGCTGCTCGAACGCTACAAGCGCGAGCTCATCCACCCCACCTACACCGCCGAGCGCGGACTCGTCGACGACGTGATCGACCCCGCGGAGACCAGGATGGCGATCGCCCGCGGCCTGGCCATGCTCCGCGACAAGCGCAAGCACAGCGCGCCGCGCAAGCACGGCAACGTCCCGCTCTGACCCTCCTCCTGACCTCCCTCCGCCCCCGCCCACCGGCGGGGGCTGAATAGCCGTACCCCCAGCCCGGCCCCGGCGTGCCCGAGGCCGGGCTTTCGCATGCCCCGGAGCCCCTGCGCCCCCCTTCTGACAGCATGCGGTGCCTGGCCTGCAGCTTCCTGCCTCCCCTTCACCTCGATCGGCCGCCTCCGCGACCGCACAGTGGAGCTGTGAAGACATGGATCGGAGCAGGGAGGCACGACATGAAGCGCACTTTCCTCCGCGGACGGCGGTGCATGCCGCCATGGTGATCCAGCTGACGATGCGCCAGGCGCACGGCCTGCCGCTGCCGGCCTCGCCGGTGGACGGCATCCGCATCATGGCGCTGTTGCCCGCCGGCTGGCACAAGGACCTCGAACAGGCCACCGGCGCCATCGTCATCCGCGTACGCCCCGACGAGCCGCTCACGAGCGCGCAGGTGGGCGAGCGGGTCCGGGAGATCCTCGCCAGCCCGGAGGTGGACCGGTGGGAACTGGTGGGCTGCCACCGCCTTGTCACACGTGACGTCAGGGAGGACGACAGATGATTGCTTCGGTGCTGACGCAGGGACAGTGCCAGATCTGGTGGGCGGGTCCGGACGACCGGACCGAGGAGAGCATGGCCGTGGTGCTGAACGAGCGCGAGCTGGGCAGGGCGGCCAGGTTCCGCCGCGCTGCCGACCGCCGCCGTTTCGTCACGGGAGCGTGGCTGCTGCGGACGGCGAGCGCCGCCCAGCTCGGCACCAGCCCGCAGGACGTGGCGGTCGACCGTTCGTGCCCGGATTGCGACCGCTACCACGGCAAGCCCGAGCTCAAGGGCGACGGCGCCCACCTGCACGTGTCGATCTCGCACTCCGGCGACCGGGTCGTGGTGGCGCTGACCGAGGAGGGGCCGCTGGGCGTGGACGTGGAGGCCGTCCCCGCCGAGCCCGTGGACGACCTGGCGCGCTGCGCGCTCACGGCCTGGGAGCAGGCCCAGCTCGACGCGCTGCCGCGGCACGAGCGTTACGAGGCCTTCGTCAGGCTCTGGGTACGCAAGGAGGCGGCGCTCAAGGCGACCGGGCACGGCCTGCGGATCTCGCCCACGGAGGTGGAGGTCAGCGGCCCCTTCGCCGAGCCGGCGCTGCTGAGCTGGCCGCTCGACATCCCGCCCGCGCACGTGCGCTTCCGCTCGCTGCACCCCGGCGACGGGTACGTCGCCACGGTCGCGGTCATCACCGGGGAGAGCGCCGTCACCGTCGCGGAGAGGAGGGCACTGCCGGGGCGTACGACGCGCGTGGTGGACGACGGCCTGCTCGTGGCCGCCTGACGCGAGAGGCCCCGCCCTTCCAGCCGGAGGGCGGGGCCTCGCCGTGTCCGGGCCGCTGTCACGAGCGCGTGGGGCGCGGGGTGCGGGTGCGGCGGCCGTACTGGGACCACAGGATGGCCGCGGCGGCGGCCAGCAGCAGGGCGCGGAACATCCACTCGCCGGAGCCGCCGGGCCCGTACACGCGGGCGGGCGCGCCCACGTCCACGGCGGGGACGGGCAGGCCGGCCCGGTGCGTGGAGCGGTCGCTGCCGTACAGCTCGACGCCGCGCAGCAGGACCGTCCCGCCGGCGGCGCTGAAGTCGCCGGTCCACACGCACGACTCGTGGCCGGGATGCTGGACGCAGCTCAGGGCGCGCGGGACGAAGCGGCCCTCCTGGCCGTCCGCGAACGCGGCGCGCACGACCGTACCGGCGTTCTGGGCGCCCAGGAAGGCCAGCAGGCCCGCGAAGAGCATGAGCGTCACGGTGAAGGCGGACGGGCGCGCCCGCCTGCGCGTCACCGTCGGCGCGGTCGGTGCGGTCGGCACGGTCGGCGCGGTCGGTGCGGTCGGCACGGTCGTCACCAGCTCGGCGCCACGGCGCACGTGCACCGCATGCCGGCGCCCTCGGACACGCGGGGACGCCGGTGCAGCAGCACCGCCACCACCATCGGTGCGAACACCAGCGCGTTGTAGAACAGGTGCAGCTCCATGCGCGGCACCAGGAGCTGGATGAGGCTCGTCGGGGCGGGACGGCCCAGCAGGTTCGCGCCCGCCAGCGCCTGGACGAGCAGTAGCAGATGCTCCAGGTGGTGCCAGACCTGGATGCCGAGCGAGACGTTCCACCACGTACGCGACCTGCCGACGAACCCGCCGCGCAACAGGATCAGGCCGATCAGCATGATCAACGCGTAGCCGTAGTGCATCCACTCGGAGGAGACGAGCCACGGGAACGGCACGCCCAGCAGGCCACGCGCCTCCTTCAGCGGCCAGCCCAGCGCGTACACCTGGACGGCCTGCGCGAGGTGCTCGCCCCAGTGGGCGACCACCACGACCATGAACGCTCCGAGCGCGGCCTTGTGATGCCGCGCGTTGAGACCGGCGGGCACCGCTTCAGTGCGCATGCGCGTACCTCGATTCTGACCTGGGGATCTTCACCCCAGCCTGAATCGAGGCACGGGACGTGGCATCTCAGAGCGTGCGCAGTTGGGTGAGGAGCTGCTTGGTGGTCATCGTGACGCCGCAGGAGCCGGCCACGAAGCGGAGCGTCTGCAGGTGCTCGGCCGCGGTGCGGTCGGCGATGGCGTCGGCCACGATGTAGGGCTGGACGTCGTGGGTGAAGGCGTCGAGGGCCGTCGCCAGGACGCCGGCGTGGGCGTACACGCCCGCGATGATGAGCTGGTCGCGGCCGGACTCGCGCAGCCGCCACAGCAGCGTGGAGTCGTGAAAGGCGCTGTAGCGCTTCTTGGCGATGAGCCAGTCGTGCGATCTGGGCGCCACGCACTCGGGGAAGCGCCGCTGCGCGGGATCCAGCCTGAGCCCGCGCTCCTCCTGGAAGTCCTTGAGCAGCCCCTGCTGCTGCTCGGTCATGAGGCCGGGCTGCGCCGCGTACGCCACGGGCACGCGCAGCCGCGTGCACCGCTCGCGCAGCTCCGCCACGTTCCTCAGCAGGTCGCGCAGCGGGGCCTCGCCGTGCGGGAAGGCGTCCAGCACGGTGTTCCGCATGTCGAGCAGCAGGAGCACGGCACGCCGCGGATCGGGCGTCCACGGCGGAGTGTTCTCGGGCAGCTCGCCCGTGTCCGGCATCGGATAAGGCTCGAATTCCGCAACAATCGTCATGTCAGTTCACCCGCAGAATCTCGACTTTCTTTCATGATCGCCCTCGGGCGAATGCCGCGGAAAGGTGGTACGGCGGCAGGAAGCTGCCTTCCTGTCGCCGTTTCTTGCCAGCCTAGAAAGGCAGTTTCCTGCCGGACGGCGTGCGCAGGTCGAGCTGGGTGGGAGCGGGCTTCTTGGTGGGCTTGGAAACGCGAATACGTCGCATGATGAACTCCGTTCGGATTCCCCTGCCAGCGACGGTAACCGCCCGCGCGAACGCGATGTTCTCGTGCCGTGCCCCGCGCGGAAGAGCGCAATCTGGGAGATGTACGCGCGGTTGCGGAGTGCGAGTCTCGTGGACGACGAGGAGGCGCGATGCTGAATCTCCCGACGCCCAGCGGAGCCGAGCTCGTCGCCCGCGCGGCGGACCTGGGCAGGGCCCTGCGCGGCAGGGCGGCCTGGGCCGAACGCAACGGCGCGCCGCACGCCGAGACCGTCGAGGCCATGACGCTGGCGGGCGTCTTCCGGCTGTGCGTGCCCGCCCGCTTCGGCGGCTACGAGGCGGACGCGGCCACCGTGGCAGCGGTCGCCGCCGAGCTGGCCAGGGCCGACGGCGCCGCCGCCTGGGCCGCCGCGGCCTCGTGGAGCGCGGCGTGGGCCGGCACGATGTTCCCCGGCCAGGCGCAGGAGGACGTGTTCCGCGGCGCCGACGTCCGCATGTGCGGCACCCTGCGCCCCACCGCGATGGCCTTCGAGACCGGTGACGGCATCGAGATCAACGGCAGGTGGGGGCAGATCGCCGGTGCGGCGCACAGCCAGTGGCAGCTCATCGCCGCGATGCGGGTGGGCGCCGACGGCAGGCCCACGCACGTCCTGGCTTTGGTCCGGACGTCCGACCTGCGGCTCGTGGACGGCTGGGACGCCCCGGGGCTGCGCGGCTGCGGCGGCGCCGGCACGGTCGCGGACCACGTGTTCGTCCCCGCCCATCGCGTGCTGCCGCTGCGCGACGCCCTCCGGGGTACGGCGCCGCGCGCCCCGCTGGTGCCGTTCGCCTCGGTCTGCGCGGCCGGTACGGCGGTGGGCCTTGCGCGCGCCGCCAGGGAGGCGTTCTCCGAGCGCGTCACGTACGGGCGGCTCGCCGACACCGACTACGAGAGCCGGGCCGCCGCGCCCATGACCCACCTCCAGGTCGCGGACGCCACCATGAAGATCGACGAGGCGGAGTTCCACACGCGCCGCCTGGCCGGGCTCGTCGACGGCAAGGCGGCGCGGTCGGAGCCGTGGAGCCTGGCCGAGCGCGCCAGGGCGCGGGCGGAGGCGGGGGAGGTGTGCAGGCTCGCCAGGCAGGCGGCCGACACGCTGGCCGCGGCGGGCGACGAGACGTCGATCCGCGACGACGAGCCCCTCCACCGCATCGCCCGCGACCTGGCCACCATGTCCCTGCACAGCCTGACCCACCCCGCCACCGGCGCCGAACTGTACGGCCGCACCCTGTGCGGCCTCCCTCCTCACACGCTCTATGTCTGACCCTGCCGCACTCGCGCGAGCCAGGTCCTGGGCAGGGTGCCAAGCCGGATGCTGTGCTGCGCGGTGCCGGGCGGCGCTGTGGCGGGCGTGTTGCGGGGTCAGCCGGTCGCGGCCGTGTCGTGCCTGCCGTGCGGGCCGCCCGCCGGGCCGGGCCAGGAGCTGACGATGCGGGAGCGGCCCGCGTTGCCCGCGCCGAGCACGTCCGTGAGCGCGCGCAGGCGTGCGGGGTCACCCGAGCGCAACGCGGCCACCACGGAGCTGAGGTCACCGGCGACGGCCTCCAGCACGTCGGCGACGGGCTCGGCGTTGTGCTCCAGGATGTCGCACCACAGCCCGGAAGGCCCGCCCGCCACCCGCGTGACGTCCAGGAGCCCCCGCCCGGCGAGGATCAGCGCCGCTTCCCCCGAGCCGGCGAAGCGTGCCGCCAGCGACGACGACACCACGTGTGGCGCGTGCGACACCGCGGCGGCGGCCCGGTCGTGCGCCTCCGCCTCCATCGGCACCACCCGGGCACCGCACGTGGTCACCAGCGTGGTCACGGCCCGCACGGCTTGCGGCGACAGCGCCGGATGGTGGCACACCGCCCACGCCCGCCCCTCGAACAGGTCGGCGCTCGCCGCCCCGGGCCCGGACGACTCGCGCCCGGCCATCGGATGCCCGGGAACGAAGGAGGTCAGATCGCACCCGGCGGCCCCGGCCCCGGCCAGCAGCCGCGCCTTGACGCTGGCCACGTCCGTGTAGAGCACCCCGAGCGCGCGCTCCTGCGCCCACCGCAACACCGGCACGACGGTGGACGGCGGCGTGGCGATCACCACCACATCAGCCGGCCCCCGCCCCCAGGGCGCCTCCCCGCCCGCCGCCACGTCCCCGACCAGCGCCGCACCCCCGGTCAACGGCACGCCCGCGCCTCTGCGCGCGGCCGTCTCCACCGCTCGCGGGTCCCGGTCGGCGAGTGCCACGCGCACGCCGGCCCGCCGCAGGGCGAGCCCCACGGACGTGCCGATCAACCCGCACCCGATCACCGTGACCTTGCGGACCGCCCACCCGGGCGTCGTCGAGATGCCAGATCCTGACATGGCAGTGCCTTCCCCTGGGCCTTTCCCCTGACGTGGCTTCACGCCCCATGGTGGCCGCCCCCCACGCCGCCGGGCAGCGCCCCGCCGGGTCCCCTTGCTGCACCGGCACGGCACCTTCCTGCCACGCCGTCCCGGGGTGGGGGCCACCCCGCCCGGCCTACGCTCGCGGCATGTCCTTCCACGAGCTGCTGACCAGAACCGTCAGGGCGCCCGACCGCGTCATCCGCTTCGGCCCGCACCCCGACCAGGTTATCGACGTCCACCTCCCAAAGCGGGAGACCGCGCCGCCGGTGATCCTGCTGCACGGCGGCTTCTGGCTGGCCTCCTACGACCGGTCGCACACCCGCCCCATGGCCGCCGCACTGGCCGACCTGGGACACCCGGTGTACGTGCCGGAGTACCGCAGGCTCGGCCAGCCGGGCGGCGGCTACCCGGGCACGTTCGACGACGTGGCCGCCGCGGTCGATCTGGTCACCGCGGGACGGCGGGGGGTCGTGGTGGCCGGTCACTCGGCGGGCGGGCAGCTGGCCCTGTGGTCGGCCGCGCGCCACCGCCTGCCCCCGTCCTGCTCCTGGCACGGCAAGCCCGCGATCGGCGCGGTGGTGGCGCTGGCGGCGCTGTCGGACCTGGGGGAGGCGTTCACCGCCGGCCTCGGCGACGGGGCGGCGGCGCGCCTGCTGGACGGCCGGGCCGAGCTGCTCGGCCTGACCGACCCCGTACGGCTGCTGCCGCTCGCCCCCGGGACCCGGCTCGCGCTCGTGCACGGCGTCCGGGACCGGCTCGTGCCCGTGGACATGAGCCGCAGGTTCGCCGCGCGGGCGGGCGCCGTTCTCACCGAGATCCAGGACGCCGGGCACTTCGCGCTCATCGACCCGCTCTCCGCCGCCTGGCCCGCCGTGACCCGCGCCCTCGCACCGGCCGGCCGGCAGGAGGCGGCCGGCGTCCCGCACCTTGCCGGCCGCGCACGACCCGGCCCGGCGATGGTGACCACCACACGCTGAAAGAACACCTACGAATCCGAAGGGTACGAAATGACGGACATCGCATTTTTGGATAAGCCCGATACCGTGAATTGGCCACCACGCTGGCGGCATTTCGCCAACCACGCGGGCGGCGGCTCCGCGCACATCACGTTACGTTCGGAAGAGCCGGGAATCCGCGGCCTGTTCCGCTACCGGCCGGAGGCCGCGCGGCCGCTGACCCTGCTCTCCGAAGTGCTGCTCTGCGGCGACGGCACGCTGACCAGGGGCGAGCGGGAGCTGATCGCCGCGTACGTGTCGTCGCTCAACCGCTGCCGCTTCTGCTACCACACGCATGCCGCGTTCGCCGCCGTCCGCGTCCCCGGCGGCATGGACCTGGTCGACCAGGTACGCGCCGACCTCGGCAACGCCCCGATCCCCGGCAAGCTCAAGGCTCTGCTGGAGATCGCGGCGGCCGTGCAGCGCAGCGGCCAGGACGTCACGTCCGAGCACGTGGACGCCGCCAGGCGGGAAGGAGCCACGGACGAGGAGATCCACGACACGGTGCTGATCGCGGCGGCGTTCTGCATGTACAACCGCTACGTGGACGGCCTGGCCACGCTGGCCTGCGACGACCCCGAGCACTACGCCGAGCGGGCCAGGCTCACCGGCGGGTACGTGGCGACCTGGCACGACGAACTGGAGGAGGCCTGCTGAGCTGCGATGACGGTCCGGGGGAACGGCGGTGGCGCGGGTCCCCGCGGGGCGCCCGCGCCCGCCCGTCAGGCGAAGAAGTCGTCGACGGAGTAGGGGTCGTACGGGTAGCTCGTCCGCTCGCTGATCTTCCCGCCGGTCAGCCGGAAGAGCTGGAGGCCGTGGTCGTCCAGGGTGCGGCCGTCACGCTCACCACGGATCGACAGCACCGCGGCCACGCGGTCCGCGCCGACGAGGTAGTCCTGCGGCTCCAGCCGCAGCCCGCCGGTGGCGGCCTCGGCCAGCCGCGCCAGGTAGCCGAGCACCTGCTCCTTGCCGCGGTAGTCCCGGGCCATCGGGCCGCGGCCGGGAACGTGGAAGACCACGTCGTCGGTGAGGAGGTCTCGCAGGACGTCCAGGTCGCCCTTGGCGAGTGCGTCGTAGAAACCGCTGGCGACAGTGATGCTGGAATGTTCGGTCATGGATTCCGTCCCATCGCAAACAGGGCTTATGAGCCGTTCGCGACCCTACGCTGCGTAGATCCACAAAACAAGAAGGCGTCCGGAATAAGCGCATAAATGAGGAAAGGTGACGTTGACAGTGGATGAGCGACGACCCGATCATGCAGGAGGTGACCGACCGGACCGGCCGAAATTGAGGAGCATTAATGCCCCATGTCCCCATCGATTCCGGTGAGCCCGGAATTCGCGGCCTCTTCGCCTTCCGCCCCGAGACCGCCGGGCCGCTGAACGCCCTGGCCGAGGTGCTGCTCCGCGGCGACAACACGCTGACGCGCGGCGAGCGGGAGCTGATCGCGGCCTACGTGTCCGGGCTCAACGAGTGCCGCTACTGCACGGCCTCGCACGCCGCGTTCGCCGCCGCCCAGCTCCCCGGCGGCATGGACCTGGTCGACCGGGTCCGCGCCGGCACCGCGGGCACGGACATCTCGCGGAAGCTCCAGGCGCTGCTGGCGATCGCGGCCGCCGTCCAGCGCGGCGGCCGCGAGGTCACCGCAGACCTGGTCGCCGCCGCCAGGGCGGAGGGCGCCACCGACCAGGAGGTCCACGACACGGTGCTGATCGCGGCGGCGTTCTGCATGTTCAACCGTTACGTGGACGGCCTGGCCACGCACGCCCCCGACGACCCCGCCGTCTACGCCACGGCGGCCGAGCGCGTCGTGACGTACGGCTACGGCCATCCCGCTCCCCAGCAGGCGGGACAGGCCGGGTGACGCACGACCACCGCTTCCTGATCATCGGCGCCGGCCCCGGCGGCCTCCAGCTCAGCCACTTCCTGCAGCGGGCCGGGGCCGACTACGTCACCCTGGAGCGGGAGGAGTCGCCGGGCGGCTTCTTCCGCCGCTACCCGCGCCACCGCCGGCTGATCTCGCTGAACAAGGTCCACACCGGCGAGCAGGACCGCGAGATCCAGCTCCGCTGGGACTGGAACTCGCTGCTCAACGACGGCCCCGAGCTGGCGTTCCCGAGCTACTCGCAGGAGTACTTCCCGCACGCCGACGACCTGCTGCGCTACCTGGCCGACTTCCAGCGCGTGCACGGCCTGCGCGTGCGCTACTCCACGCCGGTGACGCGGGTGGAGAAGACGGGTGACCGGTTCGCCGTCCACGCCGGCGGCGAGGTGTTCCGCGCCGACTGCGTGATCGTGGCGACCGGCTGGGGCGGCCCGCACGTGCCCGGCATCCCCGGCATCGAGCTGGCCACCGGCTACGAGGACGTGCCCGCGAGCGGCGAGGAGTACACCGGGCAGCGGGTGCTCATCGTCGGCAAGGGCAACTCGGCGTTCGAGACCGCCCAGGCGCTGCTGCCGTACGCGTCGGTGATCCACCTGGCCAGCCCCAGCCCCGTACGGCTGGCGTGGACCAGCAAGCACCCCGGGCACGTGCGCGGCCAGTACGGCGCGCTGCTGGACAGCTACTGGTTCAAGACCCTGCACGCCGTGCTGGAGTGCACCGTGGACCGGATCTGGCGGGAGAACGGCGGGTACCGGGCCGCGATCACGTACACGCTGGCCGAGGGCGAGCGGGCGGTGCTCGACTACGACGCCGTGCTGCGCTGCACCGGCTTCACCATGGACACCGGGCCGTTCGGCGCGTCCTGCCGTCCCGAACTGGCTCCGAACGGGCGCATTCCGGCCATCCGCCCCGACTTCCAGTCGGCCAACGTCGACGGCCTGTACTTCGCCGGCACGCTCATGCAGGCCCGCGACTTCAAGCGGGCCTCCTCGGCGTTCATCGACGGCTTCCGCTACAACCTGCGCACGCTGGCCGCGCTGCTGTGCGAGCGCTACGACGGCGTGCCGCTGCGCTCGCGCGAGCTGCCCGCCGCCGCCGGCCCGCTGACGGACGACGTGCTCGGCCGCGTCAACCACAGCTCGGCGCTGTGGACGCAGTTCGAGTATCTGGCGGACGCGTACGTGATCGATCCGGCGCAGCGGACGGCGCGGCACTACGAGGACCTGCCGGAGGACTACGCCGTCTCCCGCTTCGCCGGCGAGGACCTGCTGCTCACCGTCACCCTGCGCTGGGGCCCCCGCGACCGGCACCCCGACGTGTTCGCCATCCGGCGGCACCCGACGCCCGACCGCGCCGACGAGTGCGCCTTCCTGCATCCCGTCGTCCGCGTCTGGCGGCGCGGCGAGCTGACGGCCGAACGGCACCTGCTGGAGGACCTCCAGGCCCGCTGGCAGGACCCGGTACGCCACGCCGCCCCGCTCCGCTCCTTCCTGTCCGAGCACCTGCCGGCCTGCTAGGCGCGGAAACGCTCCACCAGGTCGTCCACCACGCCCTCGAACGACCCGCGCGCCTTCAACGCGGCCCGCTGCCGGGCGGCCCCGCTCCCGGCGGCGCGCAACCACCGCCACCCCCGCATGACCGTCTCCAGGTCGCCGCTGCCCACCAGGGCGGGCCGGACGTGCTCCAGCAGCCCCTCCACGATCTCCGCCACCGGGACCGCCCGCCCGGTGTGCGGATCGACACCGTGCCCGTCGAGCCCGTCCCTGGCGGCCCGCCAGTACGCCACCCGCAGCAGCTCGCCCGTCACCCGCGGCCCCGGATCGCCCGCTTCGACCCGCTCCAGGGACACCGTGACCAGCGCCCTGACCAGCAGCGCCAGCAGCACCGACTCCGCCGCCGAGGCCGGCACGTCGCTCACCCGCACCTCCACCGTGGGCAGCCGGTGCGACGGCCGCGCGTCCCAGAACACCGTCGCCGGATCGACCAGCGCCCCGCTCGCGGTCAGCCCCGCGACCACGCTCTCGTAGTGGCCGAGCCCCTCCAGGTACGGCGGCGGCCCCGCCACCGGCCACTTGCCCCAGGACAGCACCCGCCAGCCCGCGTACCCGGTGTCACGGCCGGTCCAGAACGGCGAGTTGGCCATGAGCGCGATCAGGGCGGGCAGCCACGGCCGCAGGTGGTTGCACACCAGCGGCACCCGCTCCCGGTCGGGCAGGTGCACGTGGACGTGACCGGCGCAGATGGCCTGCTCGTCGTGGAGCGCCCGGTAGTTCTCGATGCCGAGGTCGTAGCGGGAGTCCTCGGTGATGGGCGGCGGCACGGCCTCGCCGAGCACGGGCGTGCCCGAGGCGACCACGGCCAGCCCCTCGGCCCGCGCTGCGGCGGCGACCGCGTCCCGCATCCGGCGCAGCTCGCGCTCCAGGCCGGCGGGCTCCGCGCAGGGCGGCGTCTTGGCCTCCACCTGGAACCGCGTGATCTCCGTGCACACCTGTTCCCCGAGCTCCTCGGCGGCCCGCCGGACGACCTGCCCCGCCCGCGGCACCACCTCCCGGGTACGGGGATCGACGACGAGGTACTCCTCCTCGACCCCCATCAGGGGGCGGACGGGGTCGAACGGCGTGGTCACGGTCACGGGCTCCCTTGCAGGCGAGGGGACGGTCACGTCCGATCCTGCCCGTACTCCGGCCCGCCCGGCGGGCCTTTCGATCGACTTCCCCGTGCATCGGGCGACCGTTGGCCGCCTCCATCGGGTCATATCGGGTGCTGACACGACCGGAAGGCAGGCCGATGCGGCCCGCTCGCCAGGGTGACCGGCCTCACCAGGTCCGACGACTCGGGCACGTCCGGCGCCGGCGGGCTGCGGTGGGAGCTGCGCTGGGACAACCTGCCGGACCAGTGGCCGCCGAGCACCCCGCCGGCCGTGCCGTTCCAGCACGTCACCGGCACGCTCGGCGGCACCTCCGGCGTCGGCGACCGGCCGGTCGCCACCTGCCTGTCACCGCGGCCGGTCGCCCCCGGCGGCGGTTGCAGGTCTACCTGTCGCCGTACGCCAGCGCCCACGGGCAGCCGGGCCTGCCGCGGGTCGCCGTGCTCGGGGACAGCCTGCTGCAGCAGCTCAACGACTCCGCCTACAACGCGGCCCACGGCGTCCAGGGCTACGTGGAGGGCAACCTGAACACGGCCGGGCTGCTCGCCGAGGTCGAGGGGCAGGGCGGCCGCCGCTGGACCGACAGCGGCGGCACCGGCCTGGCCAGGGCCGACGGGTACCTGCCCGACGAGTTCCGCGGGCTCGCCGAGCCGCCGGGGGAGGCGGGCTGGTACCTGAACTGGTTCACCCTCACCCGCCGGTCACCGTAGGCAGGCCCATCCGGCGGTCACCGCGGGCCGGCTCATTCACCGGTCACCGAGGGCCGGCTCACACGCCCGCGCGGTGGTGGCTCGGTGACACGCCGCGGACGCGCTTGAACGCCACGCTCAGCGCGAACGCGTTGGCGTACCCGACGTGCCGGGCGATCGCGTCGATCGTGGTCTCAGAGGAGCGCAGGAGATCGGCGGCCAGCGCGATCCGCCAGCCGGTGAGGTAGGCCATGGGCGGCTCACCCACGAGCGTGGCGAAGCGCCGCGCGAACGCCGCCCGCGAGGCCCCCACCTTCGCGGCCAGCCCGCCCACCGTCCACGGGCGGGCCGGGTCGTCGTGGATCAGCCGCAACGCCGGGCCGATCAGCGGGTCGCTCTGCGCCCGGTACCAGCCGGGCGCCCGCGCCTCCGGGCGGGCGAACCAGGCCCGCAGCGTCGCGATCAGCGCCAGGTCCAGCAGCCGGTCGAGGAACACCTGCTGGCCGGGCCCCTCACCGCTGAGTTCCTGGGCCAGCAGCTCCATGATCGGGGCCTGCGTGCTCGGCCGCGGCACGACGAGGATCTGCGGCAGCGCGCTCAGCAGCCGCCCTGTCACGTCGCCGCTGACCTGGTAGGTGCCGCTGGCCACGATCGCCGACCCGTCGGGCGACTGGCCGCTCGTGTTCGGGCCGAGCCGCAGCTCGTCGGTGACGTCCACGCCGTCCAGGGTGGTCAGGCGGTTGCCGGCGTGCACGATGATGTCCGGCTCGGTCGCCGGGTCGTCCGAGATCGTGTACGGCTCCGGCCCCTTGATGATGGCCACGTCCCCGGTGCGCATCGGCACCGGCTCGCCCCCGTCGGGCACGATCCAGGCCTGCCCGCGCAGCGCGGTCGCCAGCGCGAGCATGGCCCCGTCGGCGATGCGCATCGACCACGGCGGCTCGAGGATCGCCCGGCAGAACTCCGCACTGCGGGCACGAACGCCGTCGAGCAGGTCGGCTAGCGGGTCCACCCTCACAGCCTAGACGCCGAGAAATGGAACCGAGCGCCAGAGATATGGATCGTCCAGCCGCCGGTGCCTTCACTGGAACTCGACAGGCACAACGACGACCGGCAGGAGAGAACTCATGTACGCGATCACCGGAGTGACGGGCCACGTCGGCGGCGCGGCGGCCAGGGCGCTGCTGGCCAAGGGCGAACCGGTGCGGGCCGTGGTCCGCGACCCGGCCAAGGGCGGGCCGTGGAGCGAGGCGGGGGCGGAGGTGTTCGCCGCCGACCTGGGCGACAGGGCGGCGCTGGCGGAGGCGTTCCGCGGCTGCCGCGGGGCGTTCGTGATGCTCCCCACCGATCCGGCGGCGGACGACACCGGGCACCGCGCGCTGGCGGCCTCGATCGCCGGCGCCGTCAGGGACAGCGGGGTCCCGCACGTGGTGATGCTGTCCTCGCTCGGCGCCGAGCTGGCCGAGGGCACCGGCCCCGTCCGCTGGCTGCACCACCTCGAGAACCTGCTGCGCGAGACGGGCGTGCTGCTGACCGCCGTCCGCTCGGGCCACTTCCAGGAGAAGGCCGAGGCCGTGCTCGACGCCGCACGCGGGGCCGGCGTCTACCCCGTCTTCGGCGACTCCGCCGACACGCCCCTCCCGATGATCGCCACGCGCGACGTCGGCAGGGTGGCCGCCGAGGCCCTCCTCTCGCCGCCCTCCGCCGGCGAGGTCATCGACCTGGACGCCCCCGCCTACACCGAACGGCAGGTGGCCGAATCGCTCGCGGCCGTGCTCGGCAGGCCGCTCCAGGTGGTCACCATCCCGCAGTCGCAGTGGGTGGACACCATGGTCGAGGCGGGCCTCCCGCCGCAGCTCGCGCGGGAGCTCGCCGACATGTACGCCGCCGTGGACCGCGGCCTGCTCCAGCCCGCCGGCGACCGTCGGCTCACCTGCCCGACCGATATCGGCGAGACCCTGCGCCGCCTGGTCACGCCCGCCCCCTGATGCCGGGGAGATCGACGTGCCCACGATCGTGATGACCGGCGGCACCTCGGGCTTCGGAGCGATCACCGCCGAGCGGCTGGCCCGGTCGAAGGGCGTCCGCCTGATCCTGGGCGCCCGCCACCCGTCCACCGCGGACGGCGATCCCCTCCCGCCCGGCCGCACCGTCGCCGGTGCTGGCATGCCGCTCGTGTCCGGCCGCACCGCCGTTGGTGGTGAGCTGCTTCCGCTGGAGCTCGCCGAGCTGGCCTCGGTGCGTGCCTTCGCGGCCGCGGTGCGCGAGCGGCTCGGCGGTGCCCCCGTCGATGCGCTGCTGCTCAACGCCGGGATGATCCGGCCCGACGTGACCGGCCGCACCGCCGACGGGTTCGAGACGACGTTCGCCGTCAACCACCTCGCGCCCTACCTGCTGGCCCGCCTGCTGCTCCCCGTTCTGGCCGACAAGGCGATCGTCGTGCTGACCACGAGCGGCACTCACGATCCCGCCACCGGCGCGAGCCTGGCGCCACCGCGTCACGCCGACGCGGAGCTGCTCGCGCATCCCGATCGCGATCCCGGCCTGGACCCCCGGCCGCGCGAGGCGGGCGAGCACGCGTACACCGCCGCCAAGCTGTGTGCCGTGCTCACCGCCCGCTCGCTGGCGGCGATCCGGGACAGGCGGCTCACCGGGGTCGCCTACGATCCCGGGCAGGTGTTCGGGACGGGGCTGGCCAAGGACCTGCCGTTCCCGCTGCGGATGGCCTGGTCGGTGCTGGGCTCGCCGATGCTGCGGCGCCCGCTGGGCCTGCTCAACCCTCATCTCAACAGCCGCGCCGCCGCCGGGAACGCACTCGCCGACCTGGCACTCGCGCTCGCGACCCCGCCGGACGGTCACGTCTACGCCGCTCTGCGCCGTGCCCGCCTCACCTGGCCTGATCCGTCGGAGCGGGCACGCAGCGACGAGCTGGCGCGGACGCTCTGGGCGGACAGCGCCAGGCTCGTCCACCTGCACGACTGAACGATGAACGAACGTGTATTTCAGCGAAACGAAAAGCCCGAAATTATGAACGATCAGTTTCTGGAAGGTGGTGGTGCCGTCATTTCCTGCGGCTTCCCTTGAGTGTCTGACACGGTTGTTTCGCGGACACCGACTCCGCCGAGCCCATCGAACCGACCCGGACCACCGCACCCGCCGAGGTCACCCGGCCCGCTGCGGCCACCACCGCATCGGCCCAAGCGACCGCACCCGCGGTCCTGCTCCCGGTCGGAGCGGCGGTGGCGGTCGTCGTGGTCGCCGCCGTGGTGGTCGTGAACCTCGACCACGACGAGACTCCCACCCCGCCACCGATCCCAGTCCGGGGCGTGATCGGCTCGGAGAAGAAGGCGTTCTTCGAGGATCCGCAGGTGGTGCGGGCCCTGGGGCCTGAAGGTCGAGGTCGAGACGGCCGGCTCCCGCCAGATCGCCACGTCGATGGACCTCGGCCGCTACGACTTCGCGTTCCCGTCGAGCGCCCCGGCGGGCGAGCACATCCAGCGGCAGCGCAAGGCCGGCACGAAGTGGCCGTTTCCCGCGCGGCGGCAGGTGCCGGGGACGGTAGGTCGTCCGGCTTGAGCAGTGATGTCCACGCACGTCGTGCCCAGGCTGGACGATCTCCGTTGCCGTCCTCTGGCCATGTGGCGGCGGCCCGGGGGCGACCACTGGACGATCTCGGACAAAACCCCCTAGCTGGTCAACGTGCGGAGCCATAGCAAGGCCTTCAGGAAGGTCCGACGGACCAAGTCCCTCACGGAGGCACTCAATGCATATTCGCTCAACGCGACGCATCACGTACGCCGCCCTGGCCGGCGTGCTGGCGCTCGGCGGAACGGGGCTCACCATAGGGGTTGCCACGGCGCAGCTCGAGACCGACGACCCGGACGTGACCATGGTGGAGGAGGCGGCGGCGCAGAACTCGCTCGCGGCCACCACCGCCAAGGACGCCGACTCGGCGCAGGACGCCGACTCGGAGGAGATCAGCGTCGCGGACGAGCCCGATGACGCCGCGGAGTCCGACGACTCGTCCACGGAGACGAGCGAGGACGAGACCACCACCGAGTCCGGCGACGACACCAGTACTGACGCCGGCACCGAGACCGGCACCGAGTCCGACGTCGAGCAGGCGGACGGCACCGAGGTGACGGACGAGACCGACACCGGCGACACCACGGAGCCGGAAGGCGCCGAGGAGACCGACGGCACCGAGAAGACGGACGACACCGAGGGCACCGACACCGGCGTCGGCACCGACGAGATCGAGGAGGGCGCCGAGGAGACGGCGACCGGAGACGAGGAGGCCACCGCCGCCCTGACCGAGGAGCAGGCCCGCTGCCCGTTCACCACGATCTACAAGGGCAGCGTCAAGCAGATGCTGATCAAGCGTGAGGGTGTGCGGACGAAGGCGTACAACGCCGGTGAGAAGACCAAGAAGGGCAAGAACCGCAACATCGTCACCATCGGGATCGGCTTCAACATGAGCCGCGGCGACGCGCGGACCATCGTCAACCGCGTCCTGAGCGAGACCACCCCGCCGTCCGAGCAGGACGACATCAAGTCCGGCAAGGCGTTCGACGACCTCAAGGCCGGAGTGACCGAGCTGACGGAGGAGCAGGTGAACGCGCTGTTCGAGGTCTCGTACGAGGAGGCCAGGGAACTGGTCACGCGGCGCGGCATCGAGAGCTTCGACAAGCTGCCCCGGTCCGTGCAGGCGGCGTTGATCGACGTGGCGTTCATGCGGCCGGGCAACATCAACGACATCGCCGACGAGGTCAACCTGGGCACCCAGGCGGCGCTGGCCAAGAAGCAGTCGCTGACCAGCGCCAACTACGAGCCGGCCGCCAAGCGGCTGGAGACCTTCGGCCGGATCGCCGCCAAGCGGGGGCAGGCGGGGAACAAGATCCGGTTCGAGCAGGATGCCGCGATGTTGCGCAACAAGTGCTGAGCCCTCACCGCTGAAGTCCCACCGGGGTCGTGCCCGGGTTTCTCCCGAAACCCGGGCGCGACCCTTTTGCCTGCCGTCTCCCCCTGGTGCCGGCACGGCCGCACGGGCATGCGCTCCCAGGACCCGCATGGGCACGCGCTCCCAGGGCCCGCACGGGCATGCGGCCCCCTGCTTGCTCGCCTCCCGCACCGCTGCGGACCCCACGAGCGTGCCCGCCCTCGCCGGAGCGGCACGTCCAAGCACCGACCAGCCCGCCAGCCTCCCCGCCCGCCAGCCCGCCTCGCTCGCCCAGCCCCCCAGCCCCCCACCCACACGACCTCCCGAAGGAGGCAGGCGTCCCGGTCAGCCGGTGGTGGCCGTGTGGACAGGCGCACCCGGGGCGCGCACCCGGAACGGCCATGGCCCGGCCCGCCCCGGCCGACCAGCACCGACGGCGCACCCCCCGTGTGGACATCGGTTTGCGGCGCTGGACAACGTCCTCACCTGGATGGTCATCGCCGGGCCCCGTAATCAGGAAGTCGCTGGAAACATTCCGACGCGCTTCGGCACCCGGTCGGCTCCCGAAACGGAACCGCACCCCCGCCGATCGCGTCACCATGAGAGGGGAAACAAGGTGAGAGCACCTTCGAAGCTTCGTCTTGCGGTGGCCGGCCTGGCGGCCGGCGGTGTGCTGGCCGGGAGCGGCCTCATCGCCGGACCGGCGCACGCGCAGGTGGACGACCCGTTCGGCTTTGGCGGCTCGTCCGGCAGCAGCTCGTTCGACTTCGGGCTCACGCAGCCCCAGCCCGGCAGCGGGAGCACCGGCTCCAGCTCCGGCGGGTTCGGCGACTTCCTGAAGGACCTCGGCAAGGACCTGGGCAAGCAGCTCGGCCAGGAGGCACTCGACAAGCTGCTCAACCGCGACAAGAACAACGGCAACACCTCCACCCGGCCCAACACCACGCTGCCGCAGCTTCCGACCGGGGAGGGCACCGTCTCGTCCGACGGCCTGACCCAGCAGCTCCCCAGCACGACCAGCGCCGGCAAGCGCGTGCCGGAGACGGTCGAGAAGGTGCTGCGCGAGGCCGGGATCAACCTGGTGGACTGGATCGTCAAGCGGCAGCCGGGCACCCAGCGCAGGGGCTTCGGCTCGTTCCGGGAGCCGGAGCGGTACTTCCGGCCGGAGCTGCAGCGGCAGTTCTGCCGCGTCCCCGGCAACGTCCGCCTGTTCGGCACGACGGTCCGCAAGGGCCGCTTCGCGCCGACGAACTTCATCGGCGGCGACAACCTGGGCCGCACGCTCGTTCTCGGCCGGAACTCGTTCCTGGCCCCGTCCGGCAACAGGCTGAAGAAGTTCAGCACGGTCAACTTCGTGTTCCTGTCGAGGAAGGACACTGAGGTCCTGCGTCCGCAGCCGCGCGTCGCCAAGAACACGGTGCTGGAGGACCGCGTCAGGTACTCCACGGACTTCCTGAAGAGAGGCGTCAAGTACACCGTGATCGTCCGGTACGTCAACACCTGCAACGAGCCGGTCGTGGACGTTCTCGGCAAGGTCAGGCGGCGATAGCCGGAAGCTCCGGATCGTCCGCGCGGGGTGGCCCCGAACCGGGGGCCGCCCCGCGCGCGTGTGGATTTCGGACGGGAGCCGTCTGGTCAGTGTCAATTCCGGAACGCAAAGGATCAGTCCGCCGCGCGCGCAGCCACGAATAGGGGCCGACAGCTTCATCTCGTCAGGGGGCACGATGATCCATCAGGACACCACCACCCGAGGCAGGCGGGAACGGCCTGTCCCGCCCGGCCCGCTCCAGGAGTTCGCGCAGGGATTACGCGACCTGCGGATGGCGGCGGGCAACCCGAGCTACCGGGCCATGGAGCGTAAGGCCGGATATTCGTCGTCGGCGCTGTCTGCGGCCGCGTCGGGGGACCGGCTGCCGAGTCTGGCGGTCACGAAGGCGTACGTGGGGGCGTGCGGCGGCGACCAGGACGAGTGGGCCAGGACGTGGAACGCGCTGAGAGAGGACCTGGACAACCAGGCCCATGACGGCGAGGCGCCCGCGCGCCCGTCGCCCGCTCGCCGCCCGCGGCGGGCACGGCTGAACACCGGCATCGTCAAGCTGTCGGCGCTCCTCGTCGCGGTCGGCGTGACCGGGCTGGCCACGGCCGGGGCGCTGCGGGACGACCTGCTGTTCCGCGCCATCTCGACCACGGACGACGGCAAGAAGCAGGCCAAGGGCGACGGCGAGAAGCCGGCCGGGAACGGACGACCGGCCTTCGCCGCCGTCGCGGGGCCGAGCTGCCCGCGCGACACCACGCGCAGCGTGCGCATCGACGGCATGCCGGGCCGGGACGGCTGGAAGGACGCGGCCGCGTCCGGCTGGACCGGCGCCGGCTGCGGCGACAGCTTCCTGTTCTCGGAGCTGAAGCCGCGAGGAGAGGCGAATCCGCGCAACTCCTTCCAGTGGCGCTTCACCACGGGCCTGCGCGGCGCGCACCACTGCACGCTGACGGTCTACGTGCCGAGGTCGCAGCTGGCCGGCCAGCGCGTCTGGTACACGGTGAGCGACGGCTTCGACGAGGAGGCCCGCACGGTCGGCGAGTTCACCCTCGACCAGAGCGTGCGGCGGGGCCAGTGGGTTCCGGCTCCGGTTCCCCTGGTCGTCACCAGCGGCCTGGTGATCGTGGAGATCACCGACACCGGCCGCGGCAACGCCACGGGCAACCAGGCGATGGCGGCCGGCCCCGTCCGGCTCGCCTGCCCGTGATCGCGGCTCCGCGGCGAGGCCACCCCACGGGTCCCGCCGCGGGCTCGTCCACAGGGGCTTCCAGGGCCGATGGCGTTCCCACTCGCCGCTGAGGGGTATCAGAGGCGAGAGGTGTGACCATCGGGGGGAGGTCACCATGGCCAGGGACGGCTCGCGCTGCGGCCTGGCGTTCGAAGTGCTCGATCCGGCGCCGGTGGGGGTGGCCGTCACCAGCGGCCCCGAGCACCGGTTGCTCTACACCAATGCCATGTACCGGTCACAGTTCGGCGAGAGACCCAGAGGGATCCCGCTGGAGAAGGCGTTTGCCGAATTCACACAGAAACGTTACGGCCGGCTGTTCGACCAGGTGTACGAGACGGGCGAGCCCGTCGTGCTCACCGCGGCCCCGTCCAGCATGGCCGATCACGAGCAGGGGGAGGAGCGGTACTTCACCTCCAGCCTGTCAAGGGTCTCCCTGGCGCCGGACGTGCACGGCGTGCTGGTGGTGACGACGGAGGTCACCGAGCAGATCAACGCCACGCAGGAGCTGCGGGCGATCGCCGACGAGCGCAGCCGCATCCTGCGGCGGTACGAGAGCCTGATGCGCGTCAGCGCGGAGATCATCTGGGTGACCGGCGCCGAGGGCGAGGTCATCGAGCCGAGCCCGAGCTGGCAGCGGGTGACGGGCCAGCCGTGGGAGGAGTTCCGCGGGCAGGGCTGGCAGGAGATGCTGCATCCGGACGATCGTGAGCCGACGATGCGGGCGTGGTGGCAGGCCGTCCACGGCGGAGCGGACATCTGGGAGCGGGTCTACCGGCTGCGCACCGCCGACGGCTGTTACCGGCACTTCCGGGCGCAGGCCGTGCCGATCCGCGACAACGGCCGGATCGTGGAGTGGGTGGGCACCTGCACCGACATCGAGCAGCAGGTCCGTGACCGGCGGCGCCAGCAGGTGCTCGACCGTGCCACCGCGGCCACGGCCGACCTCACGAGCCTGCCGGACATGCTCGGCGCGCTGGCCGACGTGATCGTGCCGGAGCTGGCCGACGGCTGCGGCGTGCACCTCGTCACCGACCTCACCTCGATCAGGCAGGTCGGGGTGCCGTTCGTGGTCGAGCGCCTGGCCACCGCCGCCCGCACGGGCCTGCGGCGGCTGCCGCCGTACAGCGAGGAGCATCTGCCCGCCGACAACGCCCTGGTCAGGGCCGTCCAGCAGCGGCGCCCGCTGCTGAAGATCTTCCCGAGCGGGTCGCCGCCGGGCAATCTCGCGCCCGCGGAGTTCCAGGCGTGGCTGGTGGCCAACGACGCCAACAGCCTGCTGACGCTCCCGGTCGTGGTGGACGGCGCGGTCCCGGCCGTGGTCAGCGCCGTGACCTGCGGCGACCGCCCGCCGATCGGCTGGGACGACATCGAGCTGCTGGCCGAGATCTTCGACCACGCGCACGACGCCCTGAGCAACGCCATCCGCTTCCAGCGCGCGCAGCAGGTGGCCCTGGCGTTGCAGCACAGCCTGCTCGCCGAGCCGCCGACCCTGCCCGACCTGGAGATCACGGCCCGCTACCGGGCGAGCCCGTCGGCCGCGGAGGTCGGTGGCGACTGGTACGACTCCTTCGTCCTGCCCGACGGGGTCACCGTCGTGGCCATCGGCGACGTGGCCGGGCACGACCTGGGCGCCGCGGTCACCATGAGCCAGCTGCGCAACATGCTGCGCGCCCTGGCCATGGACCGCTGCGAACCCCCGGGAGAGATCCTCACCCGGCTCAACCTCGCGATGGAGTCACTGTCGGGCGACGTGACGGCGACGTGCGCGCTCGCCCGCGTGGAGAAGGTCGACGGCGGCCACCAGGTGCACTTCGCCGTGGCGGGCCACCCGCCGCCGCTCCTGGTCACCGCCGACGGGGGGAGCTACTTCCTGAACGGCGCCGTCAGCCCCCTGCTGGGCTTCCGCCACGAGCGGCCGTGCGTGTCGGAGGTGCTGCCGCTGCCGCCGCGCAGCACGTTACTGATGTACACGGACGGTCTCGTCGAGCGGTCCGGGGAGCACCTGGACCTGGGGCTGGAGCGGCTGCGGACGCTGGCGGGCTCGCTTGCGGGCGAGCCGATCGACGCCTTCTGCGACAATCTGCTCAGCGGGCTGCCCACCACGGGACTGGACGACATCGCCGTCATCGCGTTGCGGCTGCCGGCCGAGACCTGAGCCGCCGGGAGTGCTCGCCACGGCCCCCGACCCGAGGGAGAACATGCCGGACGACGTGACAGGCTGGCTGGCCGGCCGGGCCGTACCGATCGGGAGCCTCGAATCCGGCTCCGCCCTGACGGAGCTGGCCCCGCTGCGGGACACGCTGCGGGGCGTCCGCCTGGTGGGGCTGGGCGAGGCCACGCACGGCAGCGCGGAGTTCTTCCTGCTCAGATGGCGGCTGACGGAATTCCTCGTCAAGGAGCTCGGCTTCACGACCTTCGCGATCGAGGCCAGCGCCGCCGCCGCGCGAGCCGTGGACGCGTACACCGCCGGCGGCCCCGGCGATCCCCGCGAGGCGCTGGCGGGCCTGGGCTTCTGGACGCTGAACACCGCCGAGATGCTGACGGTGCTCGAACGGCTGCGCGAGCACAACCGCACCGCCGCGCGGCCCGTCCGGTTCGTCGGGATCGACCCCCAGTATCCGGGGGCGGCGCTGAAGGCCCTGCGCGCCTGCCTGGGCGAGGCCGCCGCGCCCCTGCTCGACCCGCTCGGCGTCCTCGACCGTACGGGCCTCCGGCAGCCGTGGCAGCCGCTGGACCGGCAGGTCGAGGCGGACGCGCGCCGCCTGGAGGAGTACGTGGCCGAGCACGGCCCCGCCGAAGCCGGCGAGCACGCGCGGATCCTGCGGCAGTACGCCGACGTGGCGAGCAGGCCGTTCACCCACGCCGACCCGCTGCAGACCCTCGGCATCGCCCGCGACCGCTACATGGCCGAGAACGTCGCCCTGCTCCTGGCCGATCCCGAGGAGAAGGTCGCCGTGTGGGCGCACAACGGCCATGTCATGAAGCGCTCCCACAGCGGCGGCGCCGTCCCCGCGATGGGGATGCACCTGGCCAGGGAGTTCGGCCAGGCGTACTACGCGCTCGGCGCGCTGTTCGGCCACGGCGAGTTCCGCGCCCACCGGCGGCGCTTCGGCAGGCTGGTACGGGGCAGGCCGCCAGCCGTCTTCCGCGTCCCGCCGGTCGACACGGCGCGGCACGTGGCCGCGCGCCTGGCCGCGGCCCGCCCCGGCGACTACCTGGTGGACCTGCGCGGCGGCGACCGCCCCGAGCCGGTGGCGGCCTGGCTGGCGGAGACCAACCACCTGCGCTCCTTCGGCGGGATGGCCGTGCGGCTGACCGCCAGGTTCGCGTTCATGCCGACGGTCCTGGCCGACGAGTTCGACGGCCTCGCCCTCCTGAGGCAGGTCAGCCGCTCCACCCCGTTATGACCCGCACCGCCTGGATATGATGCGCCTATGAGCAGCGAGCGGCCAGGAGACGCCTCCGGCGGCGACAACCTCGGCTGGACGCTCGGCGTGCTGCTGCGCGCCTACCAGAGCACGGTCGTCACCGTGATCGGCGACCTGCCCCACGGCCCGCGCGGCTACCAGACGCTGGCCGCCGTCGTGGGCGGCGAGCATCCGACGCAGCTCGCCCTGGCCGCCCACCTGGGCATCGACCGCACCGTGCTGACGTACCTGCTCGACGACCTGGTCGCGGCGGGCCTGGTGGAGCGCCGGCTCAACCCGGCCGACCGGCGGCAGCGCAGGATCGTGGCGACCGCCGAGGGCGAGCGCGCGTTCCACGAGCTGGAGCGGCGCGTGCGCGACGCCGAGGACGGCCTGCTGGGCGCGCTCGACGCGGCCGAGCGCGACACGTTCAGAAAGCTCCTGTGGCGGGTGGCCTGTGACGTGCACGACATCGACCCGGTCTCCGACCCCTGTGACGTGGCCGAGGAGCTGCTCTCGGACGGCCGCTGAGCCGTCGCCTCCATTCCTTGCATACGCGCGGAATGCCCATGCGCAATTTGCTGTTGTGCAACTCGTCTGCCGCAGAGATAGTCTGCTGCACAACACATCTGCCTTGCTCGGGCGGAGGAGGAACAGACCATGCCTGACTACGGGCACGACCTGAAGTTCGGGTCCTTCATCACGCCGGCGAACGCCTCACCCAAAGAGGTCGTCGCGCTGGCCCAGGAGTCCGAGGCCGCCGGGCTCGACCTGGTGACCTTCCAGGACCACCCCTACCAGCCGGCCTTCCTCGACACCTGGACGCTGCTGTCGTACGTCGCCGCCCAGACGGAGCGCATCCACCTGTCGGGCAACGTGATCAACCTCCCGCTCCGCCCGCCCGCCGTGCTCGCCAGGGCCGCGGCCAGCCTCGACCTGCTCAGCGGCGGCCGGTTCGAGCTGGGGCTCGGGGCAGGCGGCTTCTGGGACGCCATCGAGGCCATGGGCGGCCGGCGGCTCAGCCCCGGCCAGGCCGTGGACGCGCTCAGCGAGGCCATCGACGTCATCCGCGGCGTCTGGGACGCGGGCAACCGGGCACGCTTCCGCGTGGACGGGACGTACTACCAGGTCGACGGGGCCAAGCGCGGGCCCGCCCCGGCGCACGACATCGGAATCTGGCTGGGCGCGTACAAGCCGAAGATGCTCCGCCTGACCGGCGCCAAGGCCGACGGCTGGCTGCCCTCGCTGTCGTACATCCCGAGCCTGGACCAGATCGCCGAGGCCAACGCCACCATCGACGCCGCCGCCAGCGAGGCCGGACGCGAGCCCGCCGACGTCCGCCGCCTGCTCAACATCGCCGGGCGCTTCGGCGCGCCGGGCGAGCGGTTCCTGTCCGGGCCGCCCGAGCAGTGGGCCGAGCAGCTCGCGGTGCTGACGCTGGAGTACGGCTTCTCCGGATACATCCTCATGGCCGACGACGCGGCCAGCATCCGGACGTTCGGCGAGCAGGTCGCGCCCGGGGTGCGGGAGCTCGTGGCCAGGGAGCGCGCCGGCCGGGAAGCGGGGCGATGACCGTGGACCACGGTCACCCGCTGCGGTTCGGGGTGCTGCTCACGTCCGACGGCGCCCGGCCGGAGGCCGCGGTGGAGCGGGCGCGGCTGAGCGAGGAGCTCGGCTACGACGTGGTGTCCTTCGTGGACACGCCCGGCGGGCTCGACGGCTGGACGCTGCTGAGCTGGGCCGCCGCCCGCACCAGCCGCATCCGCCTCCTGGCGGGCCCGGCCGGGCCGTTCGCCAACCCCGCCGTCGTGGCCCGCGCCGCCGCCGCCCTCGACCTGCTCTCGGACGGCCGCGTCGAGCTGGCCCTGGGCGCCCCCTTCACCTCCGTGGGCTCCATCGAGCCGGTCCCGGACGCGGCCCTCGCGAGCGCGGCCTCGGCCGGGCGGGCCGAGCCGGTCGCGGCGTACGAGGCGCTGGCCGAGCCGGTCGCGGCGTATGAAGCGCTGGGCGAGGCGATCGACGTCATCCGCGGCATCTGGGCCGCGCACGTACGCTCGCCCCTGCACTTCGACGGACGCCACCACCGCGTCGCGGGCGCGGAACGCGGCCCCGCACCGGCGCACAACATCCCGCTCTGGCTCGCCGCCGGCACCCACCCGGACGCCCTGCGCCTGGCCGCCGCCAAGGCCGACGGCTGGCTGCACACCGCCTCCGCCGAGGCCGACGCCCGGCTGCTCACCGCCCCCGCCCCCGCCCCCGCCCCCGCCCCCGCCATCGCCCCCTCCGGCGGCGACCTGGCGGCGGGCGGCGCCGTGATCGACGAGGCGGCCACGGCGGCGGGGCGGGACCCGCGCGAGCTGCACCGCCTGACCTACCTCACCGGCCGCTTCACCGCCACCGCCGAAGGCCCGCTGACCGGCCCGCCCGAGCAATGGGTGGCCGACCTGCTCCCCCTGATCAGGAACGACGGCCTCAGCACCCTCCTCCTCGCCACCGACGACGAGGAAACCCTGCGCCGCTTCGCCACCGAGGTGGCCCCCGCGCTGCGCGCCGCCAGGGGAGAGGTCACCGGCCGCACCCCCGCCAGCCTGTTCGTACGCCGCCACCGCCGCGAGGGCATCGACTACGACGCCATCCCCGCCGCCCTCACCGGCTCGGCCGTCGAACCGGGAGACGCCGCCTTCGCCCGCGTCCGCTCGACGTACCTGCGCGGCGGATCGCCCGGCCTGGTCCTGCGCCCCGGCACGCCGGACGAGGTCGGCCAGGCCGTCCGCTACGCCCGCACCCAACCCGTGAAGCTGTCCATCCGCAGCGGCGGGCACGGCATCAGCGGCCGTTCGACCAGCAACGGCGGCATCGTCATCGACGTGTCCCGGCTCAACGGGGTCGAGGTGCTCGACAAGGCCACCCGCCGCGTCCGCGTGCAGCCGGGCGCGCGCTGGAGCGACGTAGCCGCCGCGCTCTCCCCGCACGGCTGGGCGCTCACGTCCGGCGACTACGGCGGCGTGGGCGTCGGAGGGCTGGCCACCGCGGGCGGCATCGGCTGGTTCGTACGCGAGCAGGGCCTGACCATCGACCGCCTCCGCGCCGTGGACCTGGTGCTGGCCGACGGCAGCCTGGTGCGCGCGGACGCCGAGGAGAACGCCGAGCTGTTCTGGGCCGTACGCGGGGCCGGGGCGAACTTCGGCATCGTCACGGCCTTCGAGTTCGAGGCGCACGAGGGCGGCGAGGTGGGGTTCGCCCAGCTCGTGGTGGACGCCACCGACACGGCGGGCTTCCTCCAGCGCTGGGGCGCCGCGATGGAGGCCGCCCCGCGCGACCTCACGAGCTCGCTCATCATCGGCCGGGCCAGGCCCGGGCAGCCGATCGTGGCCCAGATCATGGCGGTCGTGCACTCCGGCGACGCCGAGACGATCATCAACCGGCTGCAGCCGATCGCGGCCACGGCGCCGCTGCTGGACCACTCGATCCAGGTGCTGCCGTACGAGGCGATCATGCACGTGCCGCACGGACCCCACGACGCCCAGGGCGAGCCGGTGACCAGGGCGGGCCTCGCCGACCACCTCACCCCGGAGCTCGCCGCCGCGGCCGCGCGGCTCGTCGCCAGCGGGCACACGTACTTCTTCCAGGTCCGCGCCGCCGGCGGCGCCGCCTCCGACGTGCCCCCGGACGCCACCGCGTACGCGGGCCGCTCGGCCAACTTCTCGCTCGTGGCGTTCGGCCCCGCCCGCCGCGCCCTCGACGAGCAGTGGGACGCCATGCTGCACCACTTCTCCGGCCAGTACATCAACTTCGAGACCGACCTGCGCCCCGAGCGCATCCAGGAGGCCTACCCCGAGCCCACGCTGCGGCGGCTGCGCGCGCTCAAGCGCCGCTACGACCCCGCCAACGTCTTCCGCGACAACTTCAACATCACCCCGTCGGACCCCTGACCGGCGTCACGCGACGTCCCACAGCAGCCGGTAGTAGGCGATCCGCTCCTCGTCCGGCTCGATCCCGTACCCCTCGTACAGGTGGCCGTCATGACCGGGCCCGTAGTTGTACTCCGTGCTCCACGCGGCCACCGCCAGGTCGGCCCAGCGGTCGGCGAGCCCGAGCGAGCCGAGATCGACGTGCGCGGCGAACGTGCCGTCGCCGTGCAGCAGCGTGTTCGGCACGCACGCGTCGCCATGACAGACGACCAGCCGGTCGACCGGCGGCGGCTCCCCGAGCCGGGCCCGGACCTCGGCCAGGCGGACCCGCCGCCGCCCGGCCGCCCCGTCGGTCGGACCCTCGCCGACGGTGCTGCGCCCGCCGACGGTGCTGCGCTCGCCAGTGGCGCTGTGTGCGCTGGCGGCGATGTGCTCGTCGGCGTGACGCAGCCGCCGGGCCACGCTCCAGTCGAACGGGCACTGCGCCACGGGCAGGGCGTCGTGCAGGAGGCGCAGCCCCCGGCCGATCGCGGCCGCCGCGACGGCCGGATCGGCGACCCAGCGCGGATCCACCGCCGGCACCCCGGGCACGGCCGCCGTCACCAGCCACTCCCCGCCGGCGTCCTTCCCGTGCTGGAGCACCCGCGGCACCGGCACCCACCGGCCCGCCCACGCCAGCCGCTCGGCCTCCGCGCCCAGGTCGATCTCCGGCGTGCCCGCGGCGACCCACTTGGCGTACCTGACGGCGCCGCCGGGAGCGTCGAGGCGGAACGTCAGCCCGCCCAGCAGGTTGCGCCACACCGGGGTGACGGCATCACCCCGCGCCAGCGCGGCGATCGCCTCGGGAACGGTCACGGGACCGTCCGGTACCTCGGACCTCACGCTCACGGACACCGGATCCTCCCAGCCGGACCGGCCCATCGGCAAAGGATTTTCGCCGCCGACCGCGTACGTCCCCGGCCCCGAATCACGCAGCCACTTTTCCTCCACGCCGGCAGCCTGATAGGCAACTCCTGACAGAGATCACGAGACGGAGGGCGATCGGTGGCCGCAACCTCGTTAGGACCCGCGTACAACCGGCTGTGGCTGGCGACCGCACTGTCCAATCTCGGCGACGGCATCCGGATGGCGGCCTTACCGTTGCTGGCAGCCGCCATGACACCGGATCCGGTCGCGGTGGCCGGCGTCGCCATCGCCGGCCAGAGCCCCTGGCTGATCTTCGGCCTGGTCGCGGGCGCCGTCGTCGATCGTTTCGACCGGCGCCGGCTGACGGTCGTCGTCGACGTGGTCCGTGTGCTGCTGCTGGTCGTCCTCGTCGCCGCGCTGTCCCTCGGCATCGCCGGAATCGTCCTGGTGTACGCGGTGGCGTTCTGCTGCGGCATCGGCGAGACCCTGCGCGACACGGCGACGGCCACCCTCCTTCCGCCCCTGGTCAGCGACGCCGACCTCGACCGGGCCAACGGCGGCCTGGTCAACGCCGAAGTCGCGGGCAACGAACTGGTGGGGCCGCCGATCGGCGGATACCTGTTCGGGATCGCGATGGTGCTCCCGTTCGCTGTCAACGGCGGCACGCTGGCGGTGGCGGCGGCCCTGATCTTCAGCCTCCCGAACGTGTTCGCCCCGAAGGCCGGCTCCGCCGCCCGCAAGGGCCGGATCCGGCGTGACACGCTCGCGGGGCTGCGATGGCTGGCACGTCATCGGCGGCTCCGCCTGCTGCTCGTCCTCGGCGGCGTGTTCGCGTTGATGGACAGCGCCTGGTTCGCGATCCTCGTCCTGTACGTCCCCCAGGTGCTCGGCCTGCCCGGGTGGGGTTACGGCGTGTTGCTGGGTGTGGGCGCGATCGGAGGCCTGGCCGGCGGCTACTTCGCGGCACGCATCACCCGCTGGATCGGATCCACGGCGGCACTGACCAGTTGCCTCGCGTTCGCCGCGGCGGGGCAGCTGATGCTCGGAGTGACCACGTCCGCCGTCGTCGCCGCCTCGGGGCTGGCCATCACGAGCGGCGCGTTCGGGGTGTGGGCGGTCGTGGCCCGCACACTGCGGCAACGGCTGACGCCTTCCGAACTCCTCGGCCGGGTCAGCAGCGCGTCGATGACCGTGGTGATGGGAGCGGCACCTGTGGGCGCACTCGCCGGTGGGCTCCTCGCGGCCGAGTGGGGCTTGACCGCGCCGATCCTGGCGGGGGTGCCCGTCCTCGCGGCGGGTGCCCTCGTCTGCGCCTTCAGAATGCGCGCGGACTGAGCGGGGCGTCCGCGTTCTCGGCTCTGGACCTCAGTGCTGGATCAGCCCGCCGACCGGGACGGTAGCCACATGCCCGGTCGGGGGCAGGCTCCGCGCCAGAGCGAGGCCCACGTCGACCAGCGACGACCGGCGGAGGCCGGCCACGCCGGTGACCGGTGTCCAGACCGACTCCACGATCTCGCCGCCCGGCTCCGGCCGGAGCCGCCCGCCGGTGATCCGGACCTGGTAGAAGACGCCGACGTTCTGGTGCTCGGGCAGGCCGGGCCTGATCCGCTCACCTGCGGGGATCACCCGCGAGTCCACGCCCAGCAGGCGTTCGACCACCCCGTCGCAGCCGGTCTCCTCGGCGAGCTCCCGGATGACCGCGTCGAACGGATCCTCCCCGTGCTCGACCTTCCCGCCCGGAAGCGTCCAGTTCAGCTCGCCCTCCGGGTTCGCGTGGTGAGCGAGCAGCACCCGTCCGTCGTCGATGCACACGGCGTACGCCGCCAGCCGGAAACTCATCACCGCACGCTATCCAACGCCCGGGACCCGCGCCAACGGCGTTTGACCTTGACGCGACGTCAGCGTCTTCACTGGGAGCAACCACTCCGAGAGGCGCGAAACCCATGATCCTCCCGTTCGACCGGCCCGGCCCGCTCGCACCCCCGCCCGAGTACGCCCGGCTCAGGGACACCACCCCGGTCGCCCGCGTACGAACCCCCGACGGCCGCGAAGCGTGGCTCGTGACCTCCTACGACGCCGTCGCCACGGTCCTGTCCGACCGCCGGTTCGGCCTCGCGCCGCCCGGGAGCGCGTACCCGGGCAACGAGACCCTGTTCCAGGACGGCGAGGCGCACGCCCGGCTGCGGCGGCTGGTGTCGAAGGCGTTCGGGCCGCGCGCGGTCGAGGGGATGCGCGCCCGCGTCGAGCGGGTGGCGGGCGAGCACGTCGCCGCGCTCGCCCGGTCCGGCCCGCCCGCCGACCTCGTGGCCGGGCTGGCCGCGCCGCTGTCGATCACGGTGATCGGGGAGCTGCTCGGCGTGGACGCCGGGGACCGCGCGCACGTCCAGGAGCTGGCGGGCACCGGTGGGGCCGACTTCGTGTTCGGGGACGAGGAGGAGATGGCCAGGGCCGCCAAGGCGTGGGAGGGACTGACGGCGTACGCCGCCACGCTGGTCGAGGCTCGCCGGGCGGCTCCGGGTGACGACCTGCTCAGCTCGCTGATCACCGTGCGGGACGCCTGCGACGGGCGGCTCGGCGATGGCGAGCTGGTCGCCATGGCCGCCACCATCGTCTCCGCCGGATACCTCTCGGCCCGCAACGCCATCGCCACCGCCGCCCTCCGGCTGCTCACCGAGGACCGCCTGGCCGACGTCACGGGCGAGCAGGCAGGCGCCGTCGTCGAAGAGGTGCTGCGGCTGCAGTCCGGGCTGACCGGCGAGCCCTTCCCCCGCTTCGCCCAGACCGGCCTCGACCTGGCCGGCGTCGCGATCGCCGCCGGTGACCTGGTGCTGGTCCGGCTCGAAGCGGCGCACCGCGACCCCCGGCACTTCGCCGGCCCCGACACGTTCGTCGCGGGCCGGGACTCCAGCCCGTCCCTGGTGTTCGGGCACGGCGTGCACTACTGCCTCGGCGCGCCCCTCGCCCGGCTGGAGGTGGGCGCCGCGCTCGCCGCCCTGGCCCGCCGGCTGCCCGGCCTGCGCCTGCTCGGCACGGCCGATGACATCGTCTGGGCCCGCGACGGCGCCGACATCGGCCCGGCCGCCCTCCACGTCACCTGGTAACACACCTGCGCCCGCTGGTCAGCGCGTTCCTGTGCTGAACAGCAGGTCCGGGGCGAAGACTGTCAGGACTGGCGCAGCAGCAGCGTGACGAAGCCGAGGAAGCCGCGGTAACCGCCGAGCCACAGGTCGCGGTGCTCGCGGGCGGCGGCCAGCGCGGCCTCGCCGTCCGGGCCCGGGTGGTCGAGGGCCCAGCGGGTGAGCGTGCCCGTCCAGGACCACTCGTACTCGTCCCACTCGTCGGGCGTGCTGGTGTGACCGTAGACGGTGGCGAATCCGGCGTTCTCCGCGCGCGCCACCGTCCCGGCCAGGTCGGCGTACTCGCCGGGCTCGGCGCCGAACCGGGCGAGCTGCTCGGGGGAGGGCGGCCGCTCCCAGAAGCCCTCACCGACCAGGGCGAGCCCGGAGGAGGGACGCAGGTGACCGCGCACGGCGTCCAGGGTCGGCATCAGCCCGCCGAACGCGTGCGTCGCGCCGACGCACAACACCAGGTCGTACGGCTCCCCGCCGGTGAACGCGGCGGCCGGGGTGTGGTGCAGGCGCAGCCGGTCGGACACCCCGCGGCGCCCGGCCTCCTCGGCGGCCCCGGCGAACCCGGTGTCGGAGAGGTCCACCCCGTCGGCCGTCGCGTCCGGATACAGCGACAGGGCCCTGACCAGCCACGCCGCCTCACCGCAGCCCAGGTCGAGGATGCGGGCCCGCGCCGGCAGCTTCGCCCGGGTGAGCAGCCGCTCCAGGTGACCTTCGCTGACGGGGGCGGCGATGGGGTGGTCAGCGTGGGCGTGGTGACTGATCAGGTTGCGTTCCATCCGGCGCAATATGCCGCATCGACAGTCAGGACGGCAAAACGGGCCGGAAATCTCCGGCACCCCGTCACACTTCCCCGGCGGCATCCGTCATATCCGTGCCCCGGGACGCCCGGGACCGACACTGACACGAGAACCGAGGAGAACATGACGAACACGGATCTGCGCGCCGCGGTACGAGGCCGGGTGCTGCTCCCCGGCGACGACGCCTTCGAGCAGGCGGCCAAGCCGTGGAACCTGTCCGTACCCCAGCCCGTGGCCGCCGTCGTCGAGGCCGCGGACGCCGCCGACGTGGCGGCCGTGGCCCGGTACGCGGCCAGGACCGGCCTGACGGTGACCGCCCAGCCCGGCGGCCACGGCGCGTCCGGCGACACCGACGGCGTCATCCTGCTGCGCACCGGCCGGCTGGGCGGCGTGGAGGTGCGCCGCGAGGAGCGGGTGGCCAGGGTGGGTGCCGGAGTGAAGTGGGGCGAGGTACTGGCCGAGTCGGGGCCGCTCGGCCTGACCGGGCTGGCGGGCAGCAGCCCCGTCGTGAGCGTGACCGGTTACACGCTGGGCGGCGGCCTGAGCTGGTTCGGCCGCAGGTACGGCTTCGCGGCCGACAGCGTGCGCTCGTTCGACGTGGTGGGGGCCGATGGCGAGCCGGCCACGGTGACCGCGAGCTCCGACCCGGACCTGTTCTGGGCACTGCGCGGCGGCGGTGGCGACTTCGCGCTGGTCACCGCGATCGAGTTCGACCTGCACCCGGCGCCCGCCCTGTACGGGGGCAGGATGATCTGGCCGGGGCACCGCACCCGCGAGGTGTTCGAGGCCTTCCGCGAGATCACCGCCGAGGCCCCGGACGAGCTGTCCGTGTGGTTCAACAGGTTCCAGTTCCCGCAGGCGCCGCCCATGGTGGCCGTGGACGCCGCCTTCCTCGGCGCGGAGGGTGACGGGCGCGCGCTGCTCGCCCGCCTCGACAAGATCGGCGACGTGATCGCCGACAAGCGCGGCCCGCTCCCCGTGGCGAACCTGGGCGGCATCACCGACGAGCCCACCGACCCGGCGCCCGGCCGCTCCCGCGCCGAGCTGCTCACCGGCCTGGACGACACGGCGGCCAAGGCGCTGCTGGACACGCCGCTGGAGCCGGTGCTCGCGGTGCAGGTCAGGCACGTGGGCGGGGCGCTGGCCGCCGCCCGCCCCGGCGCGGGGCCGAGCGGGCCGATGACCGAGCCGTACCTGCTCTACCTGATCGGCCTGGCGCTCAATCCAGAGCTGTCCGCGGCCGTCGGTGCCCGGCAGCAGCGGTTCGCCGACGACCTGGGGGCGCTGGTCAGCGGGCGCAAGCCGTTCACGATGCTGGGGCCGGGGGAGCGGGCGGCGGCGGCCTTCACCGAGCGGGACCTCGCCCGGCTGCGGGACCTCAAGCGGGCCCGCGACCCGCGCGGCGTCCTGCGCGCCAACTTCCCCGTCCTGGCCTGAGCGCTTCGCCGATCATGGTTGATGACAGCGTTGTGCGGCTTTTGGTACGTTGTGTCGCCTCTACGGGGGATGAGAACGGGCGCCCGTAGGACCATCCTGTGACCGTGGAGCTGCTCGATGTTCGCGACCCCTCTGGGAGATGACGGCGCGGTGCTGCGCCCGCTGGAGCCGTGGCGGGCCGAGGAGTTCCTGGCCCACATGGATCGCGGGCGGGAGTTCATCGGCAGGTTCATCGGGCTGCCCGACGTGGTCGTGGACCAGGCGTCGAGCCGGGCGTTCCTACAGGCGTACGCGGACAAGGCCGCCGCCGACACGGCCCGCATCTACGGCATCTGGAAGGACGGCACCCTGGTCGGCGGGGTGCTGTTCCGGACGATGGACGTCAAGATGGGCACCGCCGAGGCGGGCTGCTGGCTGGAGCCCGCCGCGGCGGGCAAGGGGCTCGTCACCAGGGCGGCCCGCGTGATCATCGACTGGGCCGTCGAGGAGCGCGGCATCCACCGGGTGGAGTGGCTCGTCGCGGCGGCCAACCAGGCCAGCATCGCCGTCGCCCGCCGGCTCGGCATGACCAGGGACGGCGTGCTGCGCGAGAGCTACCTGCACCGGGGCGAGCGGTTCGACGTGGAGGTCTGGTCCGTGCTCGCGCCGGACTGGCGCGCGAACAAGGCCCTCACCCCCGGCGCCTGACAGGACGCCGCGGCCCTGCCCTGCTCACGCCGGCGCAGGTGGACGCCCGTGGTCGTGCCCTGCTCCCGTCAGCACAGGCAGACGCCCGCGGTCGTGCCGTGCTCGCGTCAGCGCAGGTAGCGGAGGATGGCGTGGCGGATCTGCGCGGGTGTCATGGGGTCGGCCGACAGGGCGCTGTGCAGGACCAGCCCCTTGATGAGCGCGTCGAGCTCCCGGGCGGTGGTGGCGTCGAAGTGACGCTCCAGCGCCCGGCGGCTGCGTGCCATCCACGCCTGGGTGACGGCCCGTAACGCGGGGTTGCGCGCCGCCGCCACGTACAGCTCCACCGAGAGCACGAGATCGTGCTGCGAGCCGAGCAGGGAGTCCGACACCAGCCCGATGACGGCCTCCGTCGCCTCGCCGCGGTCGCGGGCGGCGCCCAGGCGCTCGTCGAAGACGCGGGCCACCGCGTCGGCGTGCCGGGTGAACGCCTCGGCGAGCACCTCCTCCAGCGACGCGAAGTGGTACGTCATCGAGCCCAGCGGCACGTCGGCGGCCCGGGCGATCTCCCGGTGGGTCGTGCCGGCGACGCCGCGCTCGGCGATGACGCCCAGCGCGGCGTCGATCAGCCGGTCCCGCCGCCCGGGATCGTGCCGCCGCGCCCGGCGCGGCGGGGCGGGACCGCTCACGCGCCGCCCGCCGCCTCAGGGCCTGCCTCGGTGCCCGTGCCCGGTCCGATGGTGCGGACCACGCGGGCGGGGTTGCCGACCGCGACGACGTTCGCCGGCAGGTCGCGGGTGACCACCGCGCCGGCCCCGACCACCGTGTTCTCCCCGATCGTGACCCCGGCCAGGACGATCGCCCCGCTGCCCAGCCACACGTTGTCGCCGATGGTGATCGGCCGGGCGGCCTCCCACTTGGCCCGGCGCAGGTCCGGGTCGACGGGATGCGTCGGCGTCATGAGCTGCACGTTCGACCCGATCTGCACGTCGTCGCCGATGGTGATCGCCGCCACGTCCAGCGCGACGAGCCCGTAGTTGGCGAACGACCGGGCGCCGATGCGGAGGTGGCTGCCGTAGTCGACCCACAGCGGCGGCCGGATCACCGTGCCCTCGCCGACCGCCCCCAGCAGCTCGGTGAGCAGCCGCTGCCGCAGCTGCGGATCGCGGGCCGAGGACGCGTTGAAAGCCTCCATCAGGTCCATGGCCCGCAACATGTGCTCGGCCAGCTCCGGGTCGTCGGCGATGTAAAGGTCTCCGGCGAGCATGCGCTCGCGCATCGTGCGGCCGTCGGCGTCGCGTGTCATGTGTACGAGCGTACATAACCGCGCTCAGCCGTGGCTCTGTTCCCCGATGGGCCGCAGGTGCCGCAGCAGCGTCAGGGAGAGCACGGCCAGCACCAGCACGAGGACCGTGCCGACGGCCGTGACCGCGAGCAGGCCCTGGCCGAACGCGTCCCGCGCCTCCGCCACCAGGGCCGCGGCCGTGGCGGGCGGCAGGCCGGCGGCGGCGTCGAGCGCCTCGCTCAGCGAGCCGCCCGCCTGCGGAGAGGTGACCGAGCCGCCGTACACGGCGGCGCCGACGCTGCCGAGCAGCGCGATGCCGAGGGCGATCCCCAGCTCGCCGCTGCTCTCCGCCATCGCCGACGCCGACCCGGCCCGCTCGGACGGCGCCGCGCCGACGATGAGCCCGAGCCCGAGAGCGCCCACCGGCGCCATGCCGAGGAACGCCACCGTGACCCCTCCGACCAGCGCCACCAGCCCGTCCCCCGCCAGGACCACGGCGAACCCGGCCGCCGACGCCACGAGCCCCGCCCCCACGACCACCCCGGGACGGAACACCCCGGCGAGCAGCGGCGAGGCGAGGGACCCGGCCACCAGGCCCACCGCCGGCACCGCCATCCACAGACCGGCGGCCATCGGGGAGAGCCCCTCGACGAGCTGCAGGTGCTGGCTCATGAACAGGTAGACGCCGCCCTGCACCACCATGGAGCCCGCCAGGATCAGCAGCGCCGCCGTGAACGAACGGTCGCCGAACAGCCGCAGGTCCAGCAGCGGCTCGGCCAGCCGGCCCTGCCGCCGTACGAACGCCACGCAGAACAGCAGCCCGGCGCCGAGCGCCACGTACGCGGCGACCTGCCCGGGATCCTCGGCCAGCTCCTTCAGCCCGTACACGAGCGGCAGCACGGTACCCAGCGACAGGCCCACGCTGACCAGGTCGAGCCGCCCCGAGCCGGTGCCCTTCGCGGACTCCGGCAGCAGCACCAGGCCGCCCGCCACCACCAGCACCATGATCGGCACCGCCATCAGGAACACCGACCCCCACCAGAAACTCTCCAGCAGCAGCCCGCCGATCACCGGCCCGGCCGCCGCCCCGCCCATGAAGCACGCCGTGAACACGCCGATGGCCATGGCCCGCCGCCTGGCGTCCGGAAACAGCCCGGCCACCAGCGCCAGAGCCGACGGCCCGAGCGCGGCGGCGGACACGCCCAGCAGCACCCGGGCGGCGATCAGCATCGTGGTCGTGGCGGAGTACGCGGCCACGACCGACGCCGCTCCGAACGCCGCCGCCCCGATCACCAGGAGCCTGCGCCGCCCGATCCGGTCGCCCAGCGAGCCCATGGTGATCATGAATCCGGCGATCATGAAGCCGTACACGTCGGTGATCCACAACAGTTCGGTCCCGCTGGGCCCCAGGTCGGCGGCCAGCTGGGGGAGTGCCAGCATCAGTACGGTGTTGTCCACGGCGAGCAGCAGCGTGGCCACGCTGAGCACGGAGAGCCCCAGCCACGCGCGCGCCCCGGGACGGGTTTCCACAGTCGTCATGCGATCAGCGTGCCGACAGGGCGTTCGGGTCTGATTCGGAACTGCTTAGGGTGAGGTTCATGCGCTTCGCCATACTCGGGCCGCTGGAGGCGAGCACGGACGAGGGCCGGGCCGTGCGCGTGCCCGAGCTCAAGGTCCGTGCGCTGCTGGCCTGCCTGCTCGCCCACCACGGCCGGGCGGTGCCCGCCGAACGGCTGATCGAGGGCCTGTGGGGGCCGCGGCAGCCGGGCAGCCCGCTGGGCGCGCTGCGGGCCCGGGTGTCGCAGCTGCGCCGGGCGCTGGAGGAGGCCGAGCCGGGTGGCAGGGAGCTGGTCGTCACCCGCCCGCCCGGCTACCTCGTCGGCGGCGACACCGACGCGCGGCGCTTCCAGGAGGCCGTCGAGCGATCGAGGGCCGCGGCCGAGCCGGGGGAGCGGGCCGCGCTGCTGGCCGAGGCCCTGTCGTGGTGGCGCGGGCCCGCGTTCGCCGACTTCGCCGACGTGCCGCTGGTGCGCGGGGCCGCGCTCCTGCTGGAGGAGCAGCGGCTGGCCGCCCTGGAGGACTACGCCGACGTACGGCTGGACCTCGGCCAGGACGCCTCGCAGGTCGGCGAGCTGACCGAGCTGGCCGCGCAGCACCCCGCGCGGGAACGGTTCCACGCGCTGCTCATGCGGGCCCTGTACCGGTCAGGCCGCCAGGCCGACGCGCTGGAGGTCTACCGGGCCCTGCGCGAACGCCTGCGTGACGACCTGGGCCTCGACCCCGGCCCCGAGCTCGTGGCGCTGCACCAGGCGATCCTGGAGCAGAGCCCCGGCCTGCGCCGGCCGCCGCGAGCCCCCGCGCCGGTGCCCGCGCGGCTGCCCCGGCCGCTCACCGGGCTCGTGGGCAGGGACGAGGCGCTGGCCGAGCTGGTGGAGCTGCCCGGCACGGCGCGGCTCGTGACGCTCACCGGTGCCGGCGGCGTGGGCAAGAGCCGGCTCGCGCTGGAGGCCGCCCACCGGCTGGCGGGCGGGTTCGGCGGCGGGGCGTACCTGGTGGAGCTGTCGGGCGTGCCCGCGGGGTCGCCGCCCGACGTGACCGACGCCGTCGCCGCGGCGCTCGGCCTGCGCGACGACGGCGGGCCGGCCGACCAGGGCGAACGCATCGCCGCGGCCCTCGCCACCCGGCGGACCCTGCTGGTGCTGGACAACTGCGAGCACGTCGTCGAGCCGGTGGCCAAGCTCGCCGAGCTGCTGCTGCGCACCGGCCCCGGGATCCGCGTCCTGGCCACCAGCAGGGAGCCGCTCGGCCTCGCCGGCGAGGTCGTGCGGCACGTGCCGCCGCTGGACGGCGCCGCGGCGGCACGGCTGTTCGTGCTGCGTGCCGCCGAGAGCGAGCCGGGCCTCGTCATGGACGCCGGGGTGGTCGAGTCGATCTGCCGCCGGCTCGACGGCATCCCGCTGGCGCTGGAGCTGGCCGCGGCCCGGGTGCGGTCCCTGGGCGTGCGGGTCCTGGCCGAACGGCTCGACGACCGCTTCCGCCTGCTGTCGGCCGGGCGCCGGGCCGGTCCCGCGCACCAGCGCACCCTCAGGGCGGCGATCGACTGGAGCTGGGAGCTGCTGACCGAGCCGGAACGCGTCGTGCTGCGCCGCCTGGCCGTACAGGCGGGCGGCTGCACGCTGGAGGCCGCGGAACGGGTGTGCGCCGTCCCCGTGCCGATCCCCGGCGGGCCGCCGGGCGACGCGGGGCCGCGGGACCTCGATCCCGCCGAGGTGGTGGATCTGCTGGGCCGGCTGGTGGACCGGTCGCTGGTGGTGCGGGCGGGGGACCGGTACCGGCTGCTGGAGTCCGTGGCGGCGTACGCGCTGGAACGGCTGCGCGCGGCCGGCGAGCACGAGCGCGTCCTGCGCTGGTACGCCACCTACTACACGGAGCTCGCCGAGTGCGCCGAGGCGTACCGGAGCGGGCCCGCCCGGCACCACTGGGTGCGCAGGCTGGACGCGGAGGCCGCCAACCTGCGCGCGGCACTGGAAGCGGCCCAGAGCCTGGACGACCCGAGCCTGGCCGCCAGGCTCACGGGCTCGCTCGGCTGGTACCGGATCCACTCCGGCCGTGCGGGCGCCTGACGGGCTCCGGCGCCTGGTAGCGTCGCAGTGATCGAGTCGCTCGGAGGTGTCGATGCGCAACACTGAGCTCGAGAAGCTGAACGGCCTCGTCGGGCAGTGGACCACGACCTTGTCGGACGCGTGGTTCCTCGAACCTCCCGGCGTCGAGGTGCCGGGCTCGACCACCGTCGAATGGCTCGGCGAGTCGTTCCTGCTCGTACGGACCGAGCTGCGCGAAGCCGCGGGCGGGTCCGAGCTGAGCATGGTCATCGGCCGCAGCGACGCGAACGACGCCTACGTCGTCCTCTACCACGACGACCGCGGCGTGTGCCGCCAGTACGGCATGACCTTCGACGGCGCGCACTGGACCCTGACCCGCGAGGACCCGGACTTCCACCAGCGCTTCGTCGCCGACGTCGAGCCGGACCGGATCTCCGGACGCTGGGAGATCTCCGAGGACCGGGGCGAGACCTGGCGCAAGGACTTCGACCTCACCTTCGACCGGGCCTGAGCCCCGGCGCGCCCGGGCTTGACCGGAGGCGTGCCCCGAGACCCGCCCCTGCTCGCCGGCCGCCCCGAGGGCGGCTCGGTCTCCATGCTCGTCGGTCATGACGCCACCATAACGGAACGGCACGTGCCGTATTGACACTTTGGGTGATACATGCCCAGAATGACCGCCGTGTTCGATCTTTCCGTCCCCGCCGTCGAGGTGGTGGACCTCACCCAGCGCTTCGGCCCCGTCCTCGCCGTCGACCGGCTCGGCCTGAGCATCCCCGCTGGGATGTTCTACGGCGTCGTCGGCCCCAACGGCGCCGGCAAGACCACCACGCTGATGGCGGTGTGCGGGCTGCGGGAGCCGACGTCCGGCTCCATCAGGATCGCCGGCCACGACCTGCGCACCCAGCGGGAGGCCGCGCTGGCCCAGCTCGGCGTCATGATGGACGGGCTGTCGCTGCCCGAGCGGCTGACCGCCACCGAGGTCCTGCGCTACAGCGCCGGGCTGCGCGGGCTGGGCGACGGATGGCAGGCCCGTGCCCGTGACCTGCTGGAGGTCCTGGGGCTGGACGCGGTCCCGCGCACGCTGATCGTGGAGTACTCCACCGGCATGCGCAAGAAGATCAATCTGGCGCTGGCCATGCTGCACCGGCCCCGGGTGCTGGTGCTGGACGAGCCGTTCGAGGCGATCGACCCGGTCTCGGCCCACTCCATCGAGCAGGTGCTCAAGCAGTACGTCGACGCAGGCGGCACCGTGCTGCTGTCCAGCCACATCATGGACTTCGTGGAGCGCAACTGCCGCCGGGTGGCGGTGGTGGCCGGTGGGCGGGTGCTGGCCGAGGGGCCGGTCGAGGAGGTGGCGGCCGGGGCGACGCTGCACGAGCGGTTCGTCGAGCTGGTGGGCGCCGACCCGGTGCGCCCGCTGGAGTGGCTGGCATGACCCGCACGTTGTTCGCACTCAAGGTGCGCCTGTTTCGCAACGGCCCGCACAACGAGCGCGCCTTCTGCCTGGTGGCCGGGCTGGCCCTGGCCGTGCTGGTGATCGCCGCGGCCGCCCTCGACGGGGTGGACGAGGGCTGGATCGCGGTCGCGATCACCGTGTGGGGCGGCATGTGGCTGTTCGGGCCGCTGGCCCAGCCCCGTCACGACCCCTCCGTCATCTCGCGCGAGTGGCTGCGCGGCTACCCGATCCGGCCGTGGCGGCTGGCCCGGGCCCTGTCGTGGACGGAGCTGCTGGGCGTCGGCCCGCTGATCACGCTGGCCTGCCTGTCGTCCCTGGTGGTGCTGGCCGCGCCCGGCGGCCCGGCGGCGGTCGCGGTCGCCCTGGCCGCGGTGCCGGCGCAGCTGTACCTGCTCGTCTGGGCGGGCAAGACGGCCGCGGCGCTGGCGGGCCGGCTGTTGCAGAGCAGGGCCGGGATGACGCTGGCCGCCATGCAGACCGCGATCATGCTCGCGCTGTCGTTCGCCGGCTGGGTGCCGGTCGCGGCCTGGTTGCTGCCGCGGCTCGGCGAGGGGGACACCACCCTGGTCGTTCCCACGCTGGGGCACCTGCCCGAACCGGTGATCGGCGTGCTCGCGGCCCTGCCCACCGGCTGGGGGTACGGCGCGGTGGCCGCCGCCCGTGACGGCGCCGGCGCCGGCGCGGTCGTCCTGCCGCTCGCGGCGCTGCTGGCCGTGGGCGCCGGGCTGCAGGCGGCCTGGATCGTGCTGACGGCTCGCGCGCTGCGCCGCCCGCCTCGCCGGGCGAACCCGCGACGGCCTGCCGCCTCACGAGGCGGTCCGATGCTGCCGTACGCAACGCAGCAGGTCTCCCGGACGGCTGTGCCGGCCGCGACCCCGCAGGTTTCCCGGGCGGCTGTGCCGTTCGCGTCCCCGCAGGTTTCCCGGGCGGCTGTGCCGTTCGCGTCCCCGCAGGTTTCCCGGGCGGCTGTGCCGTTCGCGTCCCCGCAGGTGTCCGCGGTCGTCGCGCGGGAGCTGGCCACCTGGCTGCGGGATCCGGCGCGCGGCGTGGAGCTGCGTACCGCCTGGCTGACACCGTTGCTGATGGCGGTCATCATCGCCTTCACCGGCTGGAGCTGGGCGGTGCCCCTGGTGGGGCCCGCGGCGGCCGTGTTCGGGGCGATGGCCGCGATCAACACCTACGCCCTGGACGGCACGGCCCTGTGGCAGTTGCTCACCACCCCCGGCGCGCTCAAGGCCGATGTACGCGGACGCATGGCGGCTTGGGCGCTGCTGTTCGGCGTGCCGTCCATCGTGCTGGCGGCCGGGCTGCAGATCGCGACCGGTTCGCCCCTGGGACAGGCCGCCATCGGCGGCGCCGTCGCCGCGGCCGCGACGGGATGCGCCATGGCGCCACTGCTCGCCCTCCTGATGCCGGCCGTGGGCACCGACGCCCGCCACCGGGTCTACCCCGGCCAGCAGGCGGGCGACCCGACCGGCGGCCAGATGACGATCTTCCCCGTGACGCTCCTGGCCGCCGCCCTGCCCGGTGTCATCGGGGGTCCGTGGTGGGTGACCGCCCTCGCCGCCGTCGTCCTGGCCGCGGCCGTCCTGTCCGTGATCCCCCGGCTCGCGGTGCGTACGCTGCGGCGGCGTGGCACCGCCCTGCTCGGCGCGATGGCCGCGGGAGATGCCGCCCTCCTGCGTCCGAGCCCCAGGGCGGATGCCAAGATGTGAAGATCGCAAGCGCTCAACGGAGGAGAACCTTCGGCATGGCCGTCATCCACCGCACCGTCCTCACACCGACCAAGCTGGAGCTGCTCACCTCCTGGCTCCCGTCCCGGCCGTGGTACCACGGCGGCGCGGACGGGCCGGAGCTGGCCAAGGCCGGGGGCTTCCGGCTGGACGATCCCGCGGGCGAGGTCGGGCTCGAGTTCCTGGTCGTCACGGACACCTCCGGCGCCGAGCCGGTCTCCTACCTGGTGCCGCTCACGTACCGGGGCGCCCCGCTCGACGGGGCGGAGCACGCCCTCGTCGGCACCATGGAGCACGGGGTGCTGGGGCGGCGGTGGGCGTACGACGGCTGCCACGACCCGGTGCTGGTCGCCCAGCTGGTGGCACTGATCGAGGGCCGCGTCGAGGCCCAGGACCAGAACACCAGCGACACCCCCGACCGGGACGTCACCCGCTCGTGCGAGGGTCCCGTGCCGGCGGGCTTCTCCACCGCCACCGACGACCCCGAGGGCACCGAACTACCGGCGGCGGACGGGGCGGCCCTGCGGCTGCACCGGATCCTGCGTCCCGCCGGGGACGGGGTGCCCGCCCTCCCGCCGGGCACTCTCGGCCACGTCGCCGGGTCCTGGCGCCTGCCGGGCGGCACCCCCGTGCGAGGGCTGTTCGCCGTCCTGCGCACCGGCCCCCGTTCCTGAGAGGCACCGCCCGCCGTCCGCCACAGCAGCGGCCCGCCCGCTGACGGCGGCGCCGGGCCCGCGCGTCTGATGTCGGGGCCGGGCCCGCGCGTCTGGCGTCGGGGCCGGGCCTGGCCGCCTGGCCGCACGGCCCCACAGCCCCACGGCCGCGCGAGCCGCGTGGTGGTGGGTCACTCGGGTGGGCCGTACACCGACTCCAGGAGGTCGCGGGCGAAGCGGTCCAGGTCGTCGAGGCCCGCGGCGGCGAGCGTGCTGGAGCCGCCCGCCAGCAGGTGCGGGATCGCCGCGTGCAGGGCCAGCGTCACGGCGGCGGCCCGCTGCCGTGTGACCGGCAGCCCGGCCGACCGCTGGGCCTGCTCGATGGTGGCGAAGTCGGCGGCGGCGATCGAGTCCACGAGGGGCGCCAGCCACGGCGACCGGGACGCCTCGGCCTGCAGCTCCAGGTACGCCAGCATCCGGTTGCGCCCCGGCCCCGCCACGTCCGACAGCAGCGCGGCCATCATGCCCGCCAGCCCGTCCCGCCCGAGCGGCGCCGGCGTGGGAATCTCCCGGTACAGCTCCACGCACCGCTCGGCGATCGCCCGCAGCAGCGCCTGCCGCGTGGGGAAGTAGTTCTTCGCCGTGCCCGGCGGCACGCCGGCGGCGCCGTCCACCGCGCGGTGCGTCAGCCCCCGCCCGCCCTGCCCGGCCAGCACCTCGATCGCCGCGTCACGTAGCCGGTCACGCCGGTCCTGGTTCCCCACGCTCGCCATCGTACCCTGGGTGTGGTACCACAGTTGTGGTAGTCGAGAACTGGAGGGCGACATGACGGGTTCGGCGGTAGTGGTGGGTGCGGGCGTGGGCGGGCTGGCGACGGCGATCGGGCTGCGCCGCGCCGGCTGGCGGGTGACGGTCCTGGACAGGCGCGACACGCAGGAGCGCTACGGCACGGCGTTCGGCATCCACCCCACGGCACAGGCCGCGCTCGACCGGCTCGGCGTCGGCGAGGCGTTCCGCGCGCGGGCGCTGCCGTACCGGGACGGGCTGATCCGCAGCCCCGGCGGCGCGGTGCTGGCGAGGCTGCCGCTGGAGCGCATCGAGCGCCGGGCCGGCCGCCCGGAGCTGCTGATCTCGCGCCCGTACCTGCTCGACGCGCTGCTCGCGGCGCTCGACGTGCCCGTCCGCTACGGAAGCGAGGTCAAGGACGTCGCCGCGCTGGCGGCGGAGCACGACCTGGTGGTGGGCGCCGACGGCATCAACAGCGCGGTACGCGCCGCAGCGTTCGGCCGGCGCAGCCGCCCCCGCCACATCGGCACCGTCGCCTGGATCGGCATCGCCGGCTTCGAGACCGGCGTGTACGGCGAGACCTGGGGCCGCGGCCGGTTCTTCGGCATGACCCCGATCGAGCCGGGCCGCACGAACTGGTACGCCGCCGTCCCCGAGGCCGCCACGGCCGCCGAGCTGCGCGAGCTGTTCGCCGGCTGGCACGACCCGATCCCGCGCGTCCTGTCCGAGAGCGATCCCGCCTCCTGGATCCGGTACGAGATCCGCCACCTGTACCCGGCGCTGCCCGCGTTCGTCCACGGCGGCAGGACGGCCCTGGTCGGGGACGCCGCCCACGCCATGACCCCGAACCTCGGCCAGGGCGCCTGCACCGCGCTCCTCGACGCCGAGGCGCTCACCAGGGCCGTCGCCGCCCACGCCGCCCACGGCCCGGACGGCCTGCCGGCGGCCCTGCACGCGTACGACGCCGAGCGCCGCCGCAACGCCCAGCGCGTCGCCTTCGGCTCCCGCACCCTGCACCGCGTCATGAACACCCGCCACACCCGGCTACGCGACTCCCTGGTACGCCTCATCCCGGCATGATGAGCGCGACCCGGGACAGGGGCCGCCCGTCACCGCGAGGAAGGGCCGGCCGCCCGCCAACGCGCGGGAGGGGCGGCCGGCCGCCAACGCGCGGGAGGGGCGACTGGCCGGACCAGCGCGCGGAGGGAGGCCGCCGGTCATCAGAGGCGCGGAGGGGCGGCCGACCATCAAGCGGTCGGTCAGCCGTCGAGGTTCAGGAGGGCGGGCGGCTGCGCCGGTGCGGGTCAGGCGTCGGTGGAGGTGCCGAGGGCGCTGCCCGCCAGCCACTCCTGCCACGTCTTGGCCCACGGCGTCGGCCCGTTGCCGAACCGGAGCCTGCGCGACGTCCCCACGACCTCGATGATGTCGCCCCGCCGGGTGAAGTTGTAGAACCAGCGGGCGTTGTCCATGCTGGCGTTCACGCATCCGTGGCTGACGTTGCGGCGCCCCTGCGCGCCCGTCGACCACGGCGCGGCGTGGAAGAACATGCCGCTGTACGTCATCCGGACGTTCCACTTGGTGTGGTGGAGGTACTCGCCCGGCATGCCGACCGTGGCCGAGTCCATGAGGAAGTCGGGCGCCTTCTCCTGGGCGATCATCGTGCCGGAGTAGCTCTCGAAGCCCGGCTTGCCCAGGCTGACCGGGATGGTCTTGACGACCTCGCCGTTCTTGCGCACGATCGCCCGGTGCGCCTTGTTGCGGATCGTGGTGATGTGCTCCTGGCCGACGGTGAACTTCACGGTACGGTCCTTGGCGCCCCACACGTTCTCCCCGATCCGCAGTCCGGCCAGATGGGCGACCACCGTGACCCGCTCCCCGGCCGGCCAGTACTCGCGCGGCCGGAACTGCACCTCCCGATCGCTCACCCAGCTCCAGGCCCCCTCCACCGGCTTGGACATGTGCACCGTCAGCGACCGCTCGACCGCGGCCCGGTCCTTCTGCTCGCTCACCGGCTTCGACAGCAGGAGCTGGATCGGCATGCCGACGCCGACCTTCTCGCCGTTCAGCGGTGACATGCCGGTCTCCAGCACCTGCTTCGGCTTGAGCGTGGTGAACGCGGCCCGCCTCGTGACCACCTGCCTGCCGTCGGCCCCGGTGGCCTGCGCCCGCACCGTGTACGAGGTCGACGGCTTCAACGGCCATCGGGGCCGCCACGTCCCGTCCGCGCCCAGGCTGCCGCCGACCACATGCCCCTTGGCGTCGGCGACGATCAGCCCGGTGACCTTGCCGTCGGTGACCCGGACACCGATCCCGGTGTCGGGCGGAACCCGCTTCGCGCCGTCGACCGGCGTGATCGACAGCTTGGGCGGCGGTGCCGGCGCCTGCTGCTTCGCCGGCGGCCCGGCGATGGGCTCCGAGGCGCACCCGGCGGCCAGGAGCAGCCCCACGGTGCAGGTGCTGATGAGAATGGTGCCGCTGTTCCGCATCGCCGATGTCTCCACTTCTCCCGACATGTGGGCATATTTCCGATCAGGTAGCCCCTCTTCGGGACGAGAAGTACTATGCCCGTCACTGAGAGTAATCATGCGGAGATTTCCGTGCAGCATGCCCACGACGAAGCGGCCGTGTGCTGCCAGGACACGATTGCGCCTCATTCCCGGCAGGCCGCCCCGCGCGGGACGCCCCGCCGGTCAGCATGTGGCTCATGCTCCGCCGCCTGCGTAGGGGTGTGTCCCCGGTACGGATCCGGGTCGCCGCCCGCCGGATCCGGGACACCAGACAGGGGAGGGGCCCGTGGAGACCATGGGAGAAGGCCCTCCTGGCGTCCTGCCTGCTGTCCGCGCTCGCCCTGGCGGGGACGGCGATGGCGCTCTTCGACACGACCGTGGACCACCCGGCCAGCCCTCCGGACTGCCAGCCGGCCGTCCTGGCGGAGGCGAGGATGACGGCCGAGCTGACGGTGGTGGCCGACAACGTGGACATCCCCTTGATCCGCAGCCGTTTCACCGTCTCGATGCCGGTCAACTGGTCGTGGGCCGGCGGCGTGCTGGGCCACCCGGAGTCGGCCGGGTACCGGCGGGCCATGCGCTGCCTGTTCGGGGCCGCCGAGGGTGAGCGGCACCGGCCCTGGGAGGAGCGGCGGCGCCTGCCCAGGGTGGAGATCGGCGGCTCGACCGTGACGGTCGCCGACGAGGTGGAGACGTACGTGAGCAGCGCCGACACGGCCACGGCCCTCGGCCCCTGGCGTACGGACCTGAACGCCACCACGTGGACGCTCGCCCTCGCCGCCCCTCAGGCGCTGAACCGGGCGACCTGGGAGCGGATCGAGGTACGGCTGCCCGCGGATTGGCCCACCGGCTCGGAGCTAACCCCGGACACGGCCCGGGCCGGCGTCCTGACCTGGACGGACAAGACCGCGCTCCGCGAGCAACCGGTCCTCGCCCTGACGCCTGACTTCCAGGCCCGCGCGGTGGTGGCCATGTCGAAGATCCCGGGCAGCACGGTGACCTTCGCCATGGAACACCTTTCGTACGCGGGCGTGCTGGCCTGGGCGCTGGTGGTGGTCCGGCGGGCGCGCGAGGAGGAGCCCTGGCGGGCCGAGCACCCACGGCGATCGGCCGGATCCGACAGCAGGCGGTACCTGGCGGCCGCCTCCGGCCGGGCGCATCGCATCCTCCTGCTGCAGGTCGGGGTGTCGCTCGCCATCGTCGCCGACATGGTCGTCTACGACGGGCTGACCAGCGCGGGGATCCTGGACCTGGAGCCGTGGAACAGCGTGTACAACGTGCTCGACGTGCTCCTGTGGGCGTTCCTGATCATCTCGGTGGCGGGGCTGAGCGCGTTCCGCATCCGCCCGCGGTCGGCCGTGCTGATGACCTTCGCGCCCTTCGTCGCCGGCGTGTTGGGATTCCCGCTGAGCGGCTACGTCATCACCCTGGTGGTCGTCATGACCGTGCTCCAGCTGTTCCACGCCATGCGCGCCCGCCCCCTCGACGAGCAGGCCGGACCGGTCCCGCGCTGGGTGGCGCTCGGCGGAATCGCGATCACGACCGCGGCTGCCGCCGTCTTCGTCAACCACTACGCGCAGCGTCTGCCCCACTGGAACTGGCTCGACCACGACGTGGAGCCCTTCGACGAGGTCATCAACGGCACCGCCTGGCATGCCTGGGACGTGGCGCTGATCCTCACCGACCTGCTCGCCGCCGTCACCATCGTCGCCGTGATCGCCCAGCTCCACGCCAGGACCGCCGTACGCGGGCCGCTCGCGACCGGGCGTGACCTCGCGCTCGTCAGCTGGGTCTTCGCGGCCGCCACGTTCGACTGGACGGACAGCCTGCTGGGGACCTCGTTGCCGCTGTCCGCGGTCGTGGCCGGGCTCGTCCTGTGGCTCGCGCTGACCTGCACCCGGCCGTGGGCGCCGCTCAACAGGCCCGGCATCCGCGCCGCCGTGGAACGGCTGCCGGGCACGCCGCTCCAGAAGCACGCCGAACTGCTGGAGGAGGCGCGCAGGCGATACCGTCAGCCGCGGGATGAGCAGGACGAGCAGCACGAACCCGCGAGCGGCATCGACCACGTACGCCTGGTCTTCGCGCTCGGGCCCCACCATGATCCCTGGCGGACGGCCCGCTTCGCCGCCGCCGTCACCGGCGCGCTGGGCGGCGTTCCCGCGATCTGGTTCCTGTACACCGAGCTCAGCACGCCGTTCTGGAGCTTCGCCGGCGGGCAGGCCCTCGGCGGGCTGCGCGTACCCGCGCTGATCCTCGAAGAGATCCTCTTCTGGTCCGTCCCGGGCCTGCTGCTGGGCCTGTTGTGGCGGCATCTGCCCGGACGGGCCGGCGCGGTCAAGGTCCTGCCGATCGCCGTGAGCTACCTCGTCGCCGCGCTCGGGCACCAGGTGGTCTCGCGGATCTTCGGCCAGGACCTCGCCGTCTGGACGGTGCAACGCTCGCTCCTCGTCTGGGGGGTGCTGTCCGTGGCGGCCATCGCGATCGACGTCAAGACCGTGCGCCTGCTCGAACGCCGGCCCACGACCACGAGGCACGATCTCGCCGCCCTCTACGGGGTCGTGGGCTGGCCGGTGCGCCTGACCGGCGTGCTGCCGCAGGTGGTCGCGATCGCGCTGATGATCTATGTCGTCCTGCAGCCGGACGCCGGCCTGGTGCAGAGCGACCCTCTGCAGGTGTTCAAGCGCGCAGGCGGGGCGCCCTGACCGCGAATCCGGGCTCCGTCGTGCCGGTCATGGCCGGCCGTCCGGCGGGGGATAGGTGAATTCCTGCGTCCCGGCGAACGTCTGCGGCCCGATGATCTCGTAACCGTGGGCGGCCTCGGCGTCCAGGTGCTCCGGGCCGACGTCGAGGGTGTCCGCGGTTTCCCAGGCGCCGTCGACCTGCTGCTCGACGACGTACAGGAACTCGTTGAAGTCCTGGTCGGACGAGACGAAGGTGTTCACGACGGTGAGCGAGCGCCTGCCCGCGCTCACCGACGGTGGCAGGTCCACGCTCTGGTCCTGCCACCGGTGCGCGCGCTGCACAGGCAGCGGCTGCCAGGTGCCCGCGGGGGTGCCGTTCACCGTGATGCCGGCCCGCTGCCTGCCGATGCCCGCGTCGAGGCGGCGGGTCAGCCGCACCCCGGTGTTGGCCGGATCGACGGTCACGGTGAACCGGCTCGCACCGCCGGGGCCGAAGGCACGGCCGTCGTCCACGACGAACCGGCCCGGCGGCCCGGACGTCGCCGGGTGCGGCACCCACAGGCCCACCAGGAGCCCGAGCGCGGCGGCGGTGAGCGAGGCGATCACCGCGACCACGAACGACCACCGCCGCCCTCGCCCGTCCACTCCCTGCTGCGTCTGCCCGCCCGCCCTCGGCTGCCCCTGCCCGGACGTCTCCTGCCACGTCTGCTCGGACGCCTCTCGCAACCCCTGTCCGTCCGCTTCCCGCTGCGCCTGCGCGGCCGCCTTCGGCTGGCCCTGCTCGGCCGCGTCCTGTTGCGCTTGCCCGGCAGTCTTCGGCCACCCCTGCCCGTTCGCTTCCCGTTGCGCCTGTCCGGCCGCTTCCGCTGGGGTGTCCGGCTGCGGCGGCAGCGCGGCGATGTTCATGCCGGGCCCGCTCGACGCCGTTCCCGCGTCTGCCGGCGACGGGTCCGGCGTCGCGGCGTTAGTCCCGAAGTGGACCGGCGTTCTGGCGGCGGACGGCTGGGGCGGAGTGGTCGTGGCGAGGGCGCTGAGCTGGGCCTGAGCCTCCGCCTGCGCTCGTGCCGCCATGGCCGCGAGCCGGCCGACCCGTACCCGCTCCCAGGCCCGCTCCCACGCGGGAAGCCGCTGCTCGGGAACACGGCACCCGCGCAGGAACGCCACCATCACCGCCTTCTTCGGAAACCGCCGGCCGGCCAGCATGTCGGCACAGGTGGCGCGGGGCAGCCGGGTGCCGCCCGCCCGATCGGCCCGCGCCTGCAACTCCCGCAGCGACACGTCGGCCCGCACGAACTGCTCCGCCAGCAGCCGCACCAGCTCCTCGTGCCGGGTCACCGACTCCAACCCGCGAGCCGACCCCGCCCCGGCATCCCCGACGCCACCGACATCCCCGACGCCACCGACATCCCCGGCATCCCCGACGTCTTCGGCCGCTTCCAGATCCCCGCCCATCGCCGCAGACCCTGCCTCTCCCGACCGGGGCCGTCCGCCCGCAAACCAACCCGTGCCAGTGATGGACAGTGTAGGAGCGATGACTCTCCGTGCACGAGTGATTTTCCGCCGGTGGGGTCTCCCGCCCCCGCGCGTGGGAGACCCCCGTGACGCGGCCGTGCGCGCGGACCGTGAGCGCCACCGCGGCGGCGGGTTCCCGGTCCGGGACGCGACACTACGGTGTACGGGCTTCAGTCCTGCTTCATCGCGCTGTCACGTCGGGAACGCCAGGGTGGCCAGGCGGACGAAATCAGGCGAGGGCGGGCGCGAGCGAGTCGATCCAGCGTTCCAGCCGGTGCCCCTCCGTCTCCAGGAGGCCGGGGTCGCGGAAGGTGTTGGTCAGCAGCGCGACCCCCTGGTACGCGGCGAACAGCGCCACCGCCAGCTCCCGCGCGTCGGCCCGCCCCATGGCCGCGAACTGGCCCTCCACCCAGTCGAGCAGCCGCCCCATGACCTTGGCGACGGCCCGGTCGAGGCCGTCGTCGCGCTTGTCCAGCTCGGCGGCGAGGGTGCCGGTCGGGCAGCCGTACCGGGCGGTGAGGTCGCTCTCCCCGATCCACCCCTGGACCAGCGCCTTGAGCCGCTCCTGTGGCGTGCCGAGCCGTTCCAGGGCCTCGATCACGGCGTCGAGGTGGTGGCCGTGCTCCTCGATGGCCGCCTCGATGAGCTGGTCCTTGGTCTTGAAGTAGTAGTAGACGTTGCCCACGGGCACGTCGGCCACGCGCGCGATGTCGGCCAGGGTGGTCTTCTCGACGCCCTGCTCGTGGAGCACCCGTACGGCGGCGCCGGCCAGCCGCTCCCGCTTCCCCGCCCGTTTTGAGTCAGTCACCTGACTAACTATAGACAAGTCATCCCGCAACCCGCTATGGTCCCGGAACTGAGTCAGTCAACTAACTAACTCTTTGAGGAGTGATCATGTTCGTAGTCACGGGTGCCACCGGGAATGTCGGAGGCGAGCTGGTCCGGCTGCTCGCCGCGGCGGGGGAGCGGGTCACCGCGGTGTCCCGGAGGCCCGGGCCGTTGCCGGAAGGTGTCCGGCACAGCGCCGGTGACCTGGGCGATCCCGCGAGCTTGAAGGCCGCCTTCGACGGGGCCGGCGCGCTGTTCCTGCTCGTGGCCGGGCACGAGCCGCATGCCGTCCTGGAGGCGGCGAAGGCCGGGGGCGTCGAGCGCGTCGTCCTGCTCTCCTCGCAGGGCGCGGGGACCCGGCCGGGCCTGTACGGGCATCCCGCCGCCTTCGAGGAGGCCGTGCGCGGGTCGGGGCTGGACTGGACGATCCTGCGGCCGGGCGGCTTCGCCTCCAACGCCCTGGCCTGGGCCGAGCCGATCCGTGCGCACCGCACGGCCGCCGCGCCGTTCGCCGACGTCGCCCTGCCCGTCATCGACCCGGCCGACATCGCCGAGGTCGCCTCCGTGGTGCTGCGCCGGGACGGGCACGCCGGGCGTACGTACGTGCTCACCGGCCCGCAGCCCGTCACCCCGCGCGAGCGGGCAGCCGCGATCGGGCAGGCGATCGGCGCGCAGGTGCGCTTCGTCGAGCAGAGCAGGCAGGAGGCCCGCGCGCAGATGCTGGGCTTCATGCCCGAGCAGGCCGTCGAGGGCACCCTCACCATCCTCGGCACGCCGACGGAGGAGGAGCGGCGGGTCAGCCCGGACGTGGAACGCCTCCTGGGCCGCGCCCCACGCCCCTTCGCCACCTGGGCCACCCGCAACCTCGCGGCCTTCCAGTGACGGGAACATCCGCCCGTCCGCTCGCGGTCCCGGCGCCCGAGACGCTCGCCCGTCCGGGCGCCGACAGCCAGGCCGCGGCGCCCGCCGGGCCGCCCGGCCCGCAGGTGCGCGGTCGCGCGTCCGGCTCGGGGACGTGCGGTCGCGCGTCCGGCTCCGGCCTGTCCCGTCGCGCGGACGGGCGAGCGGCGTGAGCGGGCGCCCGCCGCGGGCGGCGGAGGACTTCCTGGCCGAGCCGCTGGTGGCGACCCTGACCACGCTGCGGCCCGATGGATCCCCGCACGTGGCGCCCGTCCGCTTCACCTGGGACCGGGAGGCGGGCCTGGCCCGCGTGCTGACCGTCGCCACCTCCCGCAAGGCCCGCAACCTCACCGGCACCCCCGGCACCGGCATCCCAGGCACCGGCATCCCAGGCACCGGCATCCCAGGCACCGGCAGGGTGGCGCTCTGCCAGGTGGCGGGGTTCCGCTGGATCACCCTGGAGGGCCGGGCCACAGTGTCGGCGGACCCGCGCCGGATCGCCGAGGCCGCCCGCCGCTACACCCGCCGCTACCTGTCACCACCGCCCGACCCGCCCGGCCGGGTCGTGATCGAGATCGCGGTGGACCACTTCCTGTACCTGAACCTCTGAGAGGACCCCTGCCATGCCCATCCAGCACGTGCTCGACTCCACCATGTCCTACCGGGAGCTCGGCTCGGGCGCGCCGATCGTGTTCCTGCACGGCAACCCCACCTCCTCCCACCTCTGGCGCGACGTCATGCCCGCCGTCGGCCAGGGCCGCCGCCTGGCCCCCGACCTGATCGGGATGGGTGACTCGGGCAAGCCCGCCATCGACTACACCTACGCCGACCAGGCCCGCTACCTGGACGCCTGGTTCGACGCCCTCGACCTGGACGACGTGCTGCTCGTCGGCCACGACTGGGGCGGCGCCCTCGCCTCCGACTGGGCCGCCCGCCACCCGGACCGGGTCCGCGGCATCGCCTTCACCGAGGCCATCGTCAAGCCGATGACCTGGGAGGAGTTCCCCGAAGGCGGCCGGCCGCTGTTCCGGGCGATCAAGACGGAGGGCGTCGGGGAGACCATGATGCTCGACGACAACGCCTTCCTGCGCGGCCTGCCGGGCAGCGTCGTCGCGCCGATGGCCGACGAGGACGCGCAGGCGTACCTGCGGCCGTACCCGACGAGGGAGAGCAGGCTGCCGCTGCTGCGCTGGGCGCGCTCGATGCCGCTGGACGGCGAGCCCGCCGACGTGGTGGAAAGGATCGAGGCGTTCGGCCGGTGGCTGGCCACCAGCCCCGAGGTGCCGAAGCTGCTGATCGGCTTCCGCCCGGGCCCCGGCTCGATGTGGACGCCGGAGACCATCGAATGGTGCCGCGCCACCATCGCCTCCCTGGAGGTCGTGGAGCGCGAGGAGGTCGCGGGCCACCACACCCCGGAGGACCACCCCAAGGTCATCGCCGCGGCCATCGCGGACTGGATGGCCACGTTCTAAGTCGTACGGGTGTTGGCCTACACTCGTTGTCATGGCTTTCACCGAGAGATCGGCAGCCACCCGGAACGCCATCCTCTCGGCCGCCAGGAAGCTGCTCGTCGAGCGCGGTTACGAGGCGATGACGATCCGGGCGGTCGCCTCGCTGGTCGGCGTGGACCCGTCCATGGTCATGCGCTACTACGGCAGCAAGGCCGGGCTGTTCAACGCGGCCGTGGACGTGGACCTGCAGCTCGACAGGCTCGGCCGGCCGCCGCGCGAGCGGCTGGGCGAGCTGGTCGTGCGGCACTTCGTGTCCCGCTGGGAAGGCGAGCAGGCCGACGACGTGCTGATCCTCCTGTTGCGCTCGGCCAGCACGAACCCGATGGCCGCCGAGCGCATGCGCGAGGTGTTCGCGACGCAGGTCACCGCGCTCGTGTCCCGCCTGACGGGGGCGCCCGACGCCGAGCTGCGCGCCGCGCTCACCGCCACCCAGCTCCTCGGGCTGGCTCTGACCCGGTACGTGCTGCGGTTCCCGCCCCTGGTGGAAGCCGATGCCGACACGCTCGCCCGCGACATCGGGCCGGTGGTGCAGCACTACCTGACGGGCGGCGCGCAGCCGCTCACGCGGTGATCCGGCTGCGCTCCTCCTGGATGATCGGCTCGATCTGCAGGTCGTAGTTGCACAGGACGACCGCGACCCAGTCGAGGTCGAGGTAGATGCTCCAGTTCGTCGAGCCGCCCGCGATGCCGCCGCCGTGCGAGATGTAGCGCCGGTCGTTGTAGATGGACGCGGTCGGCCCGTACGCGTGGAACGCCTCCCCGCGGCGCGGATCCACCGGCCCGCCCTGCCGCAGGGGCGGGCCCGAGACCTTCGCGTTCACGTACAGCTCGGTGTAGGCGCGCTTGAGCAGCTCGTCCCGCTGCAGCGCCAGCGCGAACCGCACCAGGTCGGGCGCGGTGGCGAAGCCGTTCCCGCCGCCGGAGCCGATGAACGCGCGCGCCGAGTTGCTGCCCTTCACCCCGCTGATGCCGCCCTTGTCCAGATGGCGCACGCCGTCGGCGCGCGAGCCGTCCTCCTGCAGCATGTACGGGTGCGCGATGCGCTCGTCGGCCAGCCACTCGGTCCTGGTGTAGTAGGCGGAGTCCGCCATGCCCGCCCGCTCGAAGACGTGCTCCCGGACGTACTCGTGGAACGGCTGCCCGGACACCGCGGCCACCAGCTCGCCGAGCACCTCGTACCCCATGCTGGAGTACTCCTTGCGCGTGCCGGGGGTGAAGCGCAGCCGCTGTGACCTGGCGCGCGCGGCGAGGTGGCGGGTCCGCTCCTCGACACTTGTGAAGACGTGCGGTTCCGGCGCGTCGTTGGTGGGGTCGGTCATGCCGGACGTGTGCGTGAGCATCTGGTGGACGGTGACGTGCTCGGCGATCTCCGCAGGGAAGCCGTCCAGGTGGTCGCCGACCTTGTCGTGGAACCTGAGCCTGCCCTGCTGGGCGAGCTGCACGACGGCCAGGCCGGTGAAGGGCTTGGAGGCCGAGGCGAGGGCGTAGATGGTGTTCAGCTCGTTGGGGATGCGCCGGTCTTTGTCGGCCATGCCGTACGAGCGGGCCAGCACGTGCCGGCCGCGGTGCGCCAGCAGCACCGTCCCGGAGAACTGGTCGCGCTCGGCCAGGTCCTTGATGTAGCGGTCGAACGCGCCGCCGGGGCGCAGGCCGGCCGGGATCCCGCCGGAGCCGGTGGCCGCGGCGGCGGCCGGCACGCCGCTCACCGTCAGGGGGACGGCTCCGAGCAGGCCGAGCGCGGTCCGTCTTGACGGCCGGGGCTGGTGTCCGGTCATGGGTGCCCTCTTCTCCTCGTGATCTTCGCGGGATGGGCACGATGCAACCGCCCGCGGCGTTTCCGTGGCGTTTCCGGCCGTCTAGCGGGTGCTATTTCGCGTGTAGCGCCTCCTGTTCGTACAGAGAGAACACCATCGGACAGGAGATCTTTCGGATGACGATTCTCGTGACCGGCGCCACGGGGACTGTGGGGCGCCGGATCGTGGGGCAGCTCGCCGAGCGGGGCGTGCCCGTACGGGCGCTGACCAGGAACCCCGGCAAGGCCGCGTTCCCCGCCGGGGTCGAGGTGGCCTGCGGCGACCTGACCTCGCTCGAGACGCTGGCCCCGGCGCTGGAGGGTGTGACCGGGCTGCATCTGATCACGTTCGGGGGCGATGACTACGCGCCGCTGGAGAACGGGCCCGAGCTGGTGGAGCTGGCGGCGAAGGCCGGCGTGACGCGCGTCAGCGTGCTGAGCAGCTTCGACGAGACCTCCGTCGAGGCGGCGCTGCGGGCCGGTGGGCTGGGGTGGACGCAGCTGTTGTGCATGGAGTTCATGGCCAACGCGTTCGACTGGACCGCGTCCGTCCGGGAGGAGGGCGTGGTGCGGGTCTTCGGCAACCACCCGGGGGCCGTGGTGCACGAGGCGGACATTGCCGCCGTGGCCGTCGCCGCGCTGGTCGAGGAGGGGCACGCGGGGGAGACGTACGTGGTGACCGGGCCCGAGGCGCTGACGCCGGAGGAGCGGGTGCGGCTGCTCGGGGCGGCCATCGGGCGGGAGATCCGGTTCGAGGAGCAGAGCGAGGAGGAGTACCGGGCCTCCATGCGGGCGGCGGGGGTGGGTGACGACCTGATCGAGTTCGGGGTCAGGCTCGGCGCCGAGCCGATGGAGGCCGCCTCCGTCGTGGCGCCGACCGTGGAACGGGTCACGGGCCGTCCGGGGCGCACGTTCGCCCAGTGGGCCGCCGAAAACGCCGCCGCATTCCGTATTTAAGAGCTTAGGGAGGAAATATCGTGACAATTCACCCGTTCCGGATCGAGATCCCGCAGCAGGACCTGGACGACCTGCGTGCCCGCCTGGCCATGACCCGCTGGCAGGACCAGCTTCCGGGCACCGGCTGGGAGCGCGGCGTCCCCGCCGGCTACCTCAGGGAGCTGGCCGAGTACTGGCGCACCGGCTACGACTGGCGCGCCCACGAGGCCAGGCTCAACGAACTGCCCCACTACACCACCACGATCGACGGCCAGCGCCTGCACTTCGTGCACGTCCGCTCGGCGCGCGCCGACGCGCTGCCGCTCATGCTGCTGCACGGGTGGCCCGGCACGTTCGTGGAGTTCCTGGACGTCATCGAGCCGCTCTCGCGCGACTTCCACCTGGTCATCCCGTCACTGCCCGGCTTCGGCTTCTCCACCCCGCTCTCCGCGCCCGGCTGGGACGCCGCCCGCTCCGCCCGCGCGTTCACCGAGCTGATGGCCCGGCTCGGCTACCCCCGCTACGGCGTGCAGGGCGGGGACGCCGGCGCCTTCATCGCGCCCGACATGGGCAAGCACGCCCCCGACCACGTCGTCGGCATCCACCTCAACGCGGCGCTCACCTTCCCCATCGGCCAGGACGGGGAGATGGACGGGCTGTCGGAGGAGGAGCGGGCGCGCTGGTCGGCCATGGAGAACATGAACGACGGCTACCTCCAGACGCAGTCCAAACGGCCGCAGACGGTGTCGTACGGGCTGCACGACTCGCCGGTGGGGCAGCTGGCGTGGATCATGGAGAAGTTCAAGGAGCTGACGGAGCCCGTGGCTGGGTTGCCGGAGGAGTCGCTCGATCGCGACCTCATGCTCACGAATGTGACCATCTACTGGCTGACGGGGACGGCGGGGTCGTCGGCGCAGTTCTACTACGAGAACATGAGCGGCGCGGCTTGGGACGCCGCCGGCGAGACGGGCGACTCCGGGGCGTGGGGTGTCACGGAAGACTCCGCGGACGGCTCCGCGGGCTGGGCGGGGGCCGAGGGCGGTGCGGGCGGCTGGGCCGCCGCTGCCCGGGGCACCGTCCCCACGGGGGTGCTCGTGTCCAAGGCGTGCGACGTCACGATCCGCTCCTGGGCCGAACGTGACCACAACATCGTGCACTGGGCCGAATACGACAAGGGCGGGCACTTCTTCGCCGCCGAACAGCCCGCCCTCTTCGCTGAAGACGTCACGACCTTCTTCACCAAGCTCCGCTGAACCCTTTCACCGAGCGCCGCGCTGATGGCCGGTGTCGCGCGGCCCTGGCTGAGGCGTCGCGCGGCACCGGCTTCCGCAAGGCGGCTCCCGCAAGGCGGCTCCCGCAAGCGGGGCGCGCAAGACGGGCATGCTCGCAAGGTAGACGCTGGCGAGGCCGGGGCGCCCGCAATGTGGACTCGCCCGTAGGCCGGGACGCCAGCAATGTGGGCATGCCCGTGAGGCCGGGGCGCCCGCAAAGGCCGGCACCAACGGTCAGGTGGACCAGCGCACCTCCGAGGCCGGCTGGTAGCGGCACGTCGAGCCGGTGGAGACCGAGGCGCGCAGGTGCGCGGCGAGCTCCGGGTGGCGCTGGTCGAGCTGCCGGAGCGTGTTGCGGATGCGGTTGGTGACCGCCTTGCGGGCGCGCTCGGCCTCGTCCCCGAGGCGGCGAGGCCGGCCGCCCAGACCGGCGGCGGTGCGAAGCTCGTCCAGCAGCGCCTGCCGCTCCACGTCGTACTCGGCCGCACGGCGCTCCTCGCCCAGCTCCACCGCCCGGTCGATCTCCTCGTCCAGCAGCTCCAGCCGCCTGCGGTAACGCGCCCTGGCCTCCTCGTCGAGCACGTCGTCGCCGCCCATGCCGCGCGCCGCGATCACCACCTCGCCGCCCGGCGGGTTGAGCAGCTCGACCGCCGGCACGTCGCTGCCCGGGCGGGCGAGCAGGACGCGCAGATCGGCCAGGCCCTTCGAGTCGGGCAGGTGCACGGTACGACCGGCGAACGTCAGGGCCCACACCTCGCCGTCGAAGCGGAAGGCGGCGGCGCCGGAGCCCGGCAGGCGTACCAGCATGCCCAGCTCCGCGGCCTCCCGCTCCACCTGCTCGATCAGCGCGGAGGCGTCGTCGCCGCGGGCCTGCAGCACCTCCGCCAGCCGGGCCCGCGACTCGACCGACCAGGGCCGCGCGCCCAGCACGTCGGCCGCGCGGTAGGCCGAGGTGAAGCCGGCGACGGCGTCGTCCCAGCGTTCCTGGGCCGCGTCCAGCACGGCCGCCCAATGGGCGTACGGGCCCTCCACGGCGACGGTCGCGGTGATACCCCACTGGCCGACGTACGGGGAGATCGCGGCCCTGGCGTGCTCGCAGAGCACGGGATCCTTCGAACGGGCCGCCGCCTGCGCCTGGAACCTCAGCCACAGCGGCGCCATCCAGCGCAGGTACTGCTCGCCCGACGCCATGATCTGTGCCAGGTGCCGCATGGCCGTCTCGCTGCTTCCCCCCTGCTGCACCGCGGTCACGGCCTGGTAGAGCGGGAAGTGCGGGCTGCCCCCGTGCCGCATCTCCTCCAGCACGGTGCCGGCGACGTCGAAGCGGCCCCTGAGCAGGGCGGCCGACCAGCGTTGCATCCAGCGCAGGTCGTGCCTGCCGATGCCCGGCTGCTCGCCGAGGTCGTAGGCGGCGTCGATGCAGGCGTCGGCCTCGTCGAAGCGGCCGGTGAGCGTGGCGAACGTGGCCTTCAGCACGGCGGCCTCGTGCTGGAACAGCGCCAGCCCCGAGGACTCCGCCCGGGTGGTGAACGCGCGCTGCTCCGCCAGGCAACGCGGGTCGCCCAGCTCCAGCAGGGCTCCGGTGCGCCAGGAACGCGCGGTCAGCTCGAGCTGGTCGTCCCCCGTGCGGCCGGCCACCGCCGACAGCTCCTCGGTGATCGCCAGCCGCTCGGCCGTGGTGCCGGGGCCCCAGATGACGCCCAGCCTGGACAGCAGGCTGTACCCGAGCGCCTCGTCGTCCTCGCCCTGCCTGGCCAGGTCGGCGGCCACCTCGGTCAGCTCGCGCGCAGCCACGTTCAGCCGGTCCTCACCACTCGCCGGACCCTTACCCCCGCGCTCGCCTGCGCCCCGAGCCCCACCCAGGCCGGGCCAGGGCGGGGTGGCCTCCGGGAGCCGGGTGGGAGTGTCGTGGTGCACCAGCTTGTGGTGGGCCTCGTGGACGAAGCCGGTCCAGCGGCCCTCGCCGATGGGGACCAGGTCGTGCAGCTTGAGGGCCGCGATCGCCAGCAGGTCGGGGGTGTCGAGCCGGCGGATGAGCGCGAGGGCCGTTTCCAGGCTGCGCACCCCTGCGGTGGTGTCGCCGGCACGGTGCTGCGCCACGCCCAGGTCGAGCCCGATCGTGGCCCGCCGGCGCAGGTCGGAGGCGGGCGTGAGGTCCAGGGCGCGGCGGAGGTGGCCCACGGCCTCCTCGTCCGCCATCCGGCCCTCGGCGTCCCGGGCCGCCACCAGGAGCAGGTCGGCCGCGTCGGGCACGGCGGCCAGGTAGGCGTGGTGAGCGCGGACGGCGGGCAGCGCCGTGTCGAGCGCCACCAGCGCGGACGCGTGCAGGGCGGCCCGGCTCGGCTCGTCGAGCTCGGCGTAGAGGGTCTCGCGCACCAGATCGTGCACGAACGCGTAGCGCCCGGAGCCGTGCGAGACGACGAGCTTCGCCGACACGGCCTGCTCGAGCGCCTGACGGACGGACCCTTGAGAAGCAAGGGCGGCGCCGCCCCGCCGCCCCGGCAGCGGACCACCAGTGGGATGCGGGCGGGCGTTGGCGGTGCCGGGGTGCGGGAGGGCGGCTGTGAGATCGCCTGGTCGCGTGGCGGCGAGCTCGGGTGTGGCGCCGCTCGCCGGCGCGTGGGGCGCCGGGGTGGCGGGGTCGTCGTGCTGGACGCCGGGTTGCGGTGACGACGCGTGGGTCAAGGCCGTGACCAGGCAGCTCTCGGTGAACTCGCGCCCCAGGACCGCCGCCGTGCGCAGCACGTCGAGCACGCCGCCCGGCAGCCGCGACAGCCGCCGCCGGATCGCCGCGCCCACTCCCGGCGGGATCGTCGCGAGCGGGCTGCCGCCCTGCCACAGGCGTGCGGTCTGCTCCACGTAGAACGGGTTGCCGCCCGTGCGCTGATGGATGTCCGCGACCAGCCCGGCCTCCGGGGCCACCCCCGTCGTACGGGCCACCAGCCGCTCCACGCCCTCCAGGTCGAGCCCGGCCAGCGTCACGGTGGTGGCCCTGGCCTCCAGGGAAGGGCTGAGCGGCCCGTCCACCTCCGCGTCGCGGTAGGTGCCGATCACGAGCAGCCGCTCGAACCAGGCGTGCCGCACCACGAACTCCAGCAGCCGCAGCGAGGCCGCGTCCGCCCAGTGCAGGTCTTCGAGCACGACCACCACCGGCTGCTCCCGCGAGGCGTCCACCAGCAGGCCGGTCACCGCGTCGTAGAGCTGGAACGCCTCCCCGTCGGCCCCCGCCAGGCTCTGCGGCGTGGCGCCGGGGGCCAGCTGCCTGACCACCTGCACCCACGGCCAGTAACCCGGCGCGCCCTCGCCCTCCCAGCAGGCGCCGGTGAGCAGCCTGGCGCCCCCGCGCACGGCCTCCTGGGCGGCATCGGCCACCAGCGTGCTCTTGCCGATGCCCGCCTCGCCCGTCACGAGAACCAGCGCTCCGTGGCTGCTCAGCGCACGCTCCACCGCGCCGCGCAGGACGGCGGCGGGTCGTTCGCGCCCGATGAGCATGGCCATGCCGGAACCCTACGCGGCCCCACCGACAAACCGCGGCCGAGCCCCGGACCCCCCGTCAGCGCCGACGGCCAAGACTGCGGCCGAGACCCGAGCGCCCCGCCCGGTCCGGTGCGGGCCGACGAGTTCACCCTGCGGCCCCTCGGTGGAGATGAAAGTTTCAGCAGGAACCCGCAGGTCGCCGACAGTCCTCCCGAGCCTGGATTGACGCCCGCACCACGGCGTGCGATCAAGTCTCGTGCAGGGGCTGCCGCCCGTTGGAATTCGGCTGTCGTCCCAACGAAAACAGCTCCGACGCCGGCCGTCCCGCCGCGAGCCGTCCCGAACGGACCGAACGGACCGGGCGACGGCGACACGGACGACGGCTCGACGAGAAGGTGCGCCGAACGGACAAGCCGGGCCTTGAGGAAGCGCGCCCTTCCTCAAGGCCCAACAAGGCCGACAAGGTCCCACGAATGTTAGCGCTACCAGAACGGAGGACCGGCGTGAAGAAACGCATGAGACGCCTGGCCATCCTGCCCATCCTGCTCATCTGCGGCTTCCTGTTACCGGCCCGCCCCGCCCTGGCGGACACGAACGTGGCGATGACCGCGACCCCGATGGCCTCGTACACCTCCCCCTGGGAGAGCGTCGCGGCGATCAACGACGGCATCGACCCCCCGAGCTCGAACGACACCGTCAACCGCCGCTGGGGCACCTGGCCCAACACCGGCTCCCAGTGGGCCGAGCTCACCTGGAGCGCCGCCCAGCCGCTCACCTCCGCCGAGGTGTACTTCTTCGACGACGGCGGCGGCGTGCGCGTCCCGGCCTCGTGGAAGCTGCAACGCTGGACAGGCAGCGCGTACGCGGACATTCCCGGCACCTACCCGATCAACGTCAACGCCTACAACAGGGTCACGTTCGCCTCGGCCGTGAGCACCACGCGGCTGCGGGTCGTGCTGCAGAGCGGGCAGGCGTCGGTCGGGCTGCTGGAGGTCAGGGCGTGGACCGCCGGCTCGCCGGGCGGCACGGGCTGGAACCCTCCGGGCAACCTCGTCACCCCGCTGAACGAGGTCTGGCAGCACCAGGAGAGCACCTACCCGAACCTGTACGGGTTCCGCAACTACGGCTGGGACCAGGTCATGGCCAACCGCGGCTCGATCAACTACTGCGTCCGCTGGGACTCCAGCGCCTCGGTGACCGCCGCGCAGCGCGACCAGATCCATGCCACGCTGGCCCGCCAGTTCAAGAAGTGGATGGACGTCATGGTCGGCCACAACGGCTGGCCGTACAGCAGTGTGCCGGTGAAGGTGGTGGGCTGGGCCGTGCGCGACCGCGCGCAGCTCCAGTGGAGCGACACCTCCGTCGACATCTACGTCAACGACATCCGCGAGAACGCTCCCCAGTGCGCCGAGGCGTGCGGCCGGTTCTTCAACCAGAGCGGCAACTACCCGAACTGCCCGGGCGGCGCCTCGCACCACTACGACATGTCGCTCTGGCTGACCGCAGGCTTCGGCGGCGGTGCGGGCGGCGACTGGGGTCAGCGCATCGGCAGCGAGTACTACCTGTCCAACCTCAACGCCGACAACGTGCACATCCTGCTGCACGAGATGGGGCACTCGTTCGGCCTGGACGACTTCTACGACTGGACGCCGACCGGGGTGTGCTGCTTCCTGATGAAGGCGGGCAGCGCGTCGTCGATCACGGAGTTCGACGCGTGGATGTTCCGTGACTGGTGGCGGCATCTGAAGAGCCGCTACGGGGTGTGAGACGACCCGCCGCGCGGCTCCGTGCCGCGCGGCGGGGATGCGGGCCGCAGCGCGGCGTCCGGTGGTGCCGGACATCGACGCCGGCCGTGAGCACCAGGACGAACGCCGCGCTGCGGGACCTATGGGCGGTCCCGGGGAGAGACCGCGAGGGGGCGGGTCAGTGCTGGACGCAGCCGGCCGAGTCCTTCGAGCCCACCGGCACCTTGACCCCGACACCGGCCGCCTCGACCCCGGATATGCACACCGGGACCTGGTTCCCGTTGAGGACGCTGTTGCCGTTGAGCGTGCTGACGGTGCCTTCGATGCCGCTGGGGACGTTGGCGGAGGCCGGGACGGCGACGACGGCGAGCGCGAACGCGCCGGCGAGGGTGAGGGTGGCGATGCGGGCTGTGTGGCGCATGAAGATGCCTCTCTGTGAGTGGAGGGGTCCATGGGTTTCCGTGAATTGGTCTTGCCGGGCAGAGTGATTACGGAACGTAGCGATCGGTTACGGTGCGCTGTCAGAGGTGGGACCGATCGGTGCCGAACCCGCAACCCCCTCCCGTACGTCTAAGGCCCCTCACCGCCCCTGCCTGGGCGAAATCGATTGCTGACCGAGGAAAATCCGGTGCGCCGCGAGCACGTCCTGGTGTTGCATGAGCCGGATGATCGACGAACCGCTGGAACGGCTCCGCGCCGCCGCCCGGCGCACCCGCGAACTGGCAGGGAACCGGGCGGTCACCGGCCTGGGTCACGAGGACGCCGACGACGACGTCGGCACGATCGGCACGGACGGCGCCCTCGGGTTCGACCCGTTCCCCCTGCTCCAAGCCCTTCACGACCACGGCGTCCGGGCCGTCGTCATCGGGCAGGTGGCCGGCATCATGCACGGATCCACCGAGCTGACCGGCGACCTGGACCTGCTCTGGGACGGTGTCCCGGAGCACGCCCCGGCCCTGGCGGCCGCCTTCGCCTCCGCCGGCGCCCGCCTCGCGGACGACGAGGGCAGGCCCGTGGCCACTCGTCCCGATTCCTTCCTCCGCCCCAAGGTGCGGTTCACCGCGCCCGGAGCCGGCGGCGACTGCTGCACCCCGGCGCTGCCCTGGGGCGGCCTCCGCGTCCGGGACTGCCTCGATCGCGCGATCACCGCGACCGGTCCCGGCGGCCTGGAAGTGCACTACGTCAGCCGGGAGGACCTGATCCGGATGCGCCGCGCCCTGGGCCGCCCCAAGGACCTCCGGCGAGCGGACGAACTCGCCGCGCTGGCTCCGGACCGCCGGAGTTGAGCGGGGACTGCCTCAGGAATCGCTTTCCCGGCGCGCCCATTTCCAGGAAATTTGAAATATGCCCGGCTATCAGCGGCAACGCAGGCGGTCCGGCCGCATGAGAGGGTGAGCGGCAGGTAACCATTCGACCGACGAGTGAGGATCCCGTGCCTTCGAACCAGGCTGAAGACGCCGGCGGCGTGCGCAGCGTGCAACGGGCGTTCGACATCCTGTCGCTGCTCACCGAGGACCGGCGGACGCTGACGATCCGCGAGGTGGTGGAGGAGACCGGGCTGGCCAAGACCACCGCCCTGCGGATGTTGCAGACGCTGGAGCACATGGGGCTGCTGTGGGCCACGCCGAAGGGGTACGCGGCGGGCCCGGCCCTGTGGCGGTGGGCGCACCTGGCCCGCAACGCCTGGGAGCTCCCGCCGGAGACCGTGCAGCTCATGCGGGAGCTGGGGGCGCGGCAGCGGGAGACGGTCAACCTCTACGTGCTGCGCGACGTGCACCGCGTGTGCATCGCGCAGCAGGAGAGCCCGCAGCCGCTGCGGCACGTGGTGCGGGTGGGCGACGAGCTGCCGCTGTGGGCGGGCGCGTCCTCCAAGGTGCTGCTCAAGGACGCGCCCGAGCGGCTGCTCGAACGGGTGGCGCGCTCCTCGCCGTACGGGGAGGGGCATGTGGCGACGCTGCGGGAGTGGGCCGCGCAGGCCGAGCGCGACGGGTACGCGGTCAGCCACGGCGAGCGCGAGCCCGGCCTGTCGGCGGTGGCCGTCCCGGTCACCGGCGGATCGAAGGCGACGGTCGCCGCTCTCACGCTGAGCGGGCCCACCGTCCGCTTCACCGGCGAGCGGGTCGAGGAGTTCAGGGCGGACCTGATGGAGGTGGCCAGGCGGATGTCGGAGCGCGGGTTCGAGCACCCGCTCACCTGATCGCGGTCCGGGGTCGGCGCGGCGGGCGGGACGAGGCCGGGAGCAGGCAGAGCGTGACCAGCGACGACAGGAGGGTCACCGCGCAGGCGGCGTTGAGCGCCACCGGCAGGCCCGACAGCTCGCTCAGCGCCGGGCCCGCGAAGGCGCCGGTCATGGTGGCGGCCGCCTCCACGGTGAGGAACACGGCGGTGACCCGGCCGAGGAGGTGCCCGGGAGTGGCGCGCTGCACGTACGTCTGCACGGCCACCAGCACCGTCACCCCCGGCAGCCCGAGCAGCACCGCGGAGGCCAGCGCGGCGGGCAGCGACGTGCTGTTGAACAGCAGCAGGAAGGCGACGCCGACGAGCGCCTGCGCCGTGGCGATGACCCGCCTCGGCGCGAAGCGGTCCACCAGCCGGCGGCTGACGGGCGCCCCGAGCAGGAAGCCGAGCCCCAGCGCGGACAGCAGGTAACCGACCTCGGTGCTCCCGCCGAACGTGGCCACGCCGAACGGGATGAGCAGGGCGGTCAGGGAGGCGTTGGCGAGCAGGTACACGCCGTCGGCGGCCAGCAGCGCCCGCGTCGCCGGCGCCCGCCGCACCACCCGCAGCCCCTCCCGGACGGCGGCCCCCACGGAGCCCGTCACACCGGCACCACCCTCCGGCCCGTTCCTGACGGTTCCGGACGAGGTCGCGGGCACGGGGGAGGTGCGGGCGATGGACGTGGCCGACAGGAGACCGGCCGCTGCCGCCGCGGCGACCACCGCCTCCACGCCGGACGTCGCGAACAGCAGCCCGCCCAGCGGCGGCCCGGCGAGCCCGACCACGCCCGTGGTGACGGCGCTGACGGCGTTCGCGCTGGTCAGGGTGGGGCCGGTGCCGACCACGGAGGGGATCTGCGCCCGGGCGGCGGGACGGAAGAACACCGATGCCACACCCTGTCCCAGAACGGCCACGTAGACGAGCCAGATCGTCTCGGGAGTCCTGGCGAGCAGCACGACGGAGATCGCCAGCGCGTGCACGAGATTGGTCGCGATCATCAGGCGGCGGCGGTCCCACCGGTCGGCCAGCACGCCGGAGACCGGTCCCAGCAGCAGGGACGGCAGGTGCTCGAAGGCGAGCGTGACGCCGGTGGCCAGCACCGACCCGGTGACGGCGTAGACGTGGGCGGGGATGGCGACGACGAGCATGCTGGAGCCGAGCCCGCCGGCGGCTCCCGCCGCCCAGAGGTACCGGAAGTCGCGGACGCGCAGGGCATGGGCATGCGGCATCGCCGGCCCTCCTCTCAGGAGAATTATTCTCACAAGAGAGAACGTGGTGCCGATTATTCTGTCAAGATAGAGGGGTGGACGCTGTCGAACTGGGCCGGCGGTTGCGCGCCCGCCGGGCCGCGCAAGGCCGCACCGTGGCGTCGGTGGCCGCCGACGCCGCGCTTTCGGTGCCGTACGTCGCCAACCTCGAGAACGGGCGGGGCAACCCCACCGTCTCCGCCCTCGACCGGCTCGCCGAGGCGCTCGGCACCCGGCTCGTGATCGCGTTCGCCGACCCCGGGGCGGAGCGGGAGCGCGGCGGGGAGCCGGCTCCGCCGCCGTCCCTGGTGGAGTTCACGCGCGGCCGCCGCTTCCGGCGCGCGGCCGGCAGGCTGGCGGAGGCGGCGGGCGAGGACGACGCGGCGGTACGCGCGAAGCTGGCGGGGGCCCTGGCGGCCGTGGCCGTCCCGCTGGGGCGCGACCTCGGCGAGGGCGACTGGCAGCGCCTGCTGGACGCGCTGGTCCTGATCCTCGCCCACCCGTCGGACGAATGACGCCACCGCGGCCGGATCGTCAGGGCGCCGCAAGCCGGCGGCACCCTGACCGGCCTGGAGCGTCGCACGGCAGTGCCCTGGTCAGGTCAGGGCGTCGAGGGCGCGATCGACGTCGTCCTCCGTCGTGTAGAGGTGGAAGGAGGCGCGCACCCCGCCCGCCCGTACGGCCGCGCGGATCCCGGCCGCCTCCAGCCGCTCCCCGGGCGCGTCCACCGAGACGATGGCCGTGTCGGACGGCGGCAGGCCGAGGCCCGCCCGGAACCGGTTGGCCAGGGCGACGTCGTGGTCGCGGATGCGCTCGATGCCGATCTCGTTCAGCAGCTCGATGGCGGGCGCGGCACCCACGTAGGAGAACCAGGCCGGCGACAGGTCGAACGCCCGCGCGTCACCGGCCAGCCGCAGCGGCGGGCCGTAGTAGGAGCCGCCCTCGTCGGCGCCGGCGTACCAGTTCGCGGCCAGCGGGCGCATGCGGTCGCGCAGCCGCGGCGACAGGTAGGCGAACGCCGCACCGCGCGGTGCCATGAGCCACTTGTACGCCGCGCAGGCCAGCACGTCCACGCCCGCGACGTCGACGGGCAGCCAGCCGCAGGCCTGCGAGGCGTCGGCGATGACCAGGGCGTCATGGTCCCGGGCGGCGGCCACGATGTCGGCGAGCGGCGTCACGTACCCGGTGGCCGACTGCACCACGCTGAACGCCACGGCGGCGGTGTCACGGGTGATCGCCTCGGCGACCCGGTCCGCCGGCACGGTCTCGATCTCGGCCGCCACCGCCCAGGGGAACAGGTTGCTGGTGAACTCGATCTCCGGCACCACGACCTTGGCGCCGGGCGGCAGCGCGGTGGCCACCACGGACATGATCTGCGACACCGTCGAGCTCACGCTCACCTCGGCGGCCGAGGTCCCGACGAGGCGGGCGAACGCGGCCCGGGCGCGCCCGACGGAGGCGTCCCACGGCTTCCAGTCGGTGCGGCCGTGCCGCCAGTCGGTGAGCACGGCCTGGAGCTCCTCGAACGCGGGGCGCGGGGGGAGGCCGTAGGAGGCGGTGTTCAGCCAGCCCGGGGCGGGGTCCCAGAGCTTGGCGGCCGTGGCGAGGTCCATGGTGCTCAGCCTAGAGGGGCTCCGGTGGAGATCTACAACGTAAAGGCGCCTGGCCGTGATGGCGCCTCGGCACGTCAACTCAGCGGGCGGCGCGCTGCCACAGCGCGTTCCAGCCGCCGTGCCCCAGCCAGGCGACCGGGACCTGCAGCCCCTCGGCGGCGACGCGCGCCCGGAACGTGTCCAGGTCCGCGCCCAGCTCCACCGCCCCGGGGAGCGCGCGCTGCCACGGCCCGGACGGGTCCTCGAGGTCGGAACGGGGGAACCCCGGCATGCTCGTCTTGCCCGGCTCGCTCAGCGCCACGGTCGGCAGCCGGGGATCCGGCGGCCAGGACGTGGCCGCGACGACCAGCGAGCACAGCACCGCCGTGTCGGCGTGGCGGGCCACCTGCAGGGCCAGCACGGGGTCCCCCGCGCGCGCCAGCCGGCCGACGGCGGCGCGGATCCTGCGCGCGACCAGCTCCATCGAGCGAGCCGGGGCGACGGCCTCGTAGCGGGCGAGCTTCCGGAGGGAACCGGGCAGGGGCGCGTCGAGCAGGAGCAGCGCGAGCTGCGGCCGGCCCCTGGACCCGGCCGGGTCAGGGCCTTCCCCAGGCGTGCGAGGGCCTTCCCCAGGTCCGGCCGGCTGGGGGTGTTTCCCGGGTTCGGTCGCGTGGGGGCGGTGGGCGGCGGGGAGTGCGGCGAGGGCCTGTTCGAGCGGGCGTACCGCGGTGGCCCGCCATAGTGCCGCCAGGCCCACTGACGGGAGTTCGTCCCGGCAGAGGCGCTCGACGCGGTCGGCGGAGAGGCGGCGCAGGGCGGTCACGAGCTCGGTGTGCGGGAGCGCGTCCCGATCCGGGCCGGGCCCGGCCTGCGCGTCGTCCTGGGCCAGGGCCCTTGAATCACCGTCCGGGCGGCGGTCGTACAGGGAACGCAGGGTGTGGAGGGCGTCCAACGTGTCCTCCATGGCCAGGGCGTCGGCGGCGAGCCGCGCCAGGGGCCCGCTGACCTCCTGGAAGGTGCGGTCGGCACGGCGCCGGGTGGCCGGTCGGGGCTCGGGGAGGTGCTCGGGGGCGGGCGGTCCGGCCGGCTCGTCGGGGACGGACGAAGGAAGGGCGGCGGCCCAGGCGAGGATCCGCCGGCGCAGGTCAGGCTCGGGTTCGGCGTTGAAGCGGGCGCGGAGCTCGTTGACGCGCCAGCCGCGGGCGTGCGGTTCGAGCTCGATGTTGGCGACGACCCGGCCGCCCTCGTCGCGCAGCGCCACCAGGGCGGACTTGCCCTGTTCCGCGGCTTCGACGTAGGGGAGGGAGGCGATGCAGTTGCCCATGTACGTGGCCCACTGGGCGAGCATCCGCGCGTTGCGGGCGAACTCCAGGCGCGCCTGGGTGCCGGGCAGCGGCGCGCCGTCGAACCCGAGCAGCGGCTCGGGGATGCGGAAGGTGGTGGTGAGCCGTTCGGTGACGCCCAGGTCGGCGAGGAGCCGGCCGGTGAGGTCCGGCCAGGTGCGGCACTGCCGGGACGGCCGCCCGCCGAACGAGACGAGCTGCGCCGCTCCCGCCAGCGCCGAGGGGATGGAGCCGAGCGAGGGCACGAGCTGCTGGTCGTCGTCCGGGACGGGGGAGCAGACGACGTAGGGGTAATGGGGGCCGTATTCGACGTCGGCCTGGTCGTGCCCCTTGAGCAGGGCGAGCGCGTCGGCGAGCTCGGCGTACCAGAACAGGTCGCCCGCCGTCTCCTCCTCGGCAGGGGCGGTGCCGGGGCGGGCCTCCAGGCGCTCCATGAGCGTGGGGCGGTCGCCGCTGACCGGCGGCTGAGCCCATTGGGCGGGGTCGCGGTGGGTGAGGTAGCCGACGCTGTCGCGCCAGTCGCGCAGGTTCCCCGCCGACCAGTCGCCGAGCTGGTGCCGGAACTCGAGGAGGCGGTCGGTGGCGACGTCCAGGATGATCTCGGCGTAGTCGGCCGCTCTGGTCAGGCGCTGCCGGACGTACGGCTCGGAGGGGTTGCCGAGCTGGCCGGCCAGGTCCCGGACGTAGCAGCCGGGGCGGGCGGGGAGCCCGGCGAGGCCGGGGACGCGGCGGGCGGCGTCCCCCGCCTCGTCCGAGCCGAGGGAACGGGCGGCGGCGGTGAGCAGGGCGGTGGAGCGGTTCATGCCCTGGACGACGCCGTGGTCGCCCACGTTGACGGCCGTACGTGCCAGGGCCGTGGCGGCGAGGGCGTCGGCCAGGGTGCGGCGCATGAACATGGTCGCCTGCCAGGTGTGCGGGTACCAGCGGGCGGCTTCGGCGACCGACGGGTCATGGCCGAGCTCGCGGCGGATCTGCTCGATGAGCTGCGCGTCGTCGTAGGCGCGGTAGCGGGTGGTGAGCTCTTCGAGCCTGCTCTGCCTGCCCTGGGTGGCGCGCCGTCGCCGCCTGAGCCGGAGCCGTTCCTGGTGGGAGGAGACCTGCCGCCACAGGTCGAGGAGAAGGTCGAGGCGCCGCTTGCGGGGGTACGGGGCGAGGATCTGTTCGAGGTGGGCCGCCATGGTGGAGGCGGCGGCCCGCGGGGTCGGGTCGAGCGCGGGGACGTCCACGGTCAGGAGGTGGACGAGCTGTTCGGCGCCGAGCACGCCGCTGGCGGCGGAGGCGAGCTGGAGCGCGGTCCAGCGGCCTTCGGCGATAGCCCGGCTCGCGGCGGCGGCCAGCGGCTTCGTCGCCTCCATGCCGAACAGCGCGACCAGGACGCCCGCGCGATCGCCCAGCCGGTGCAGGTCCTCCAGGCCGAGGAGCCGCACCGCGGCCAGTACGGCGTCACGCCGGTCACCGCGCACGCCGTGCAGGCGGGCCGAGACGAAGCCGGGGGAGAGCACGATCCCGGCCCCGGCCGCCGTCACCCCGTCACTGCCGCTCTGGAGGAGCTGAGCGAGGGCCGCCACGGCGGGCCCGGGGTCGGCGCCGGCCGGCCCGACCACGACAGGCGCACCATCACCGCCGGCAGCGCCATCGCCCGCAGCGCCACCGCCGGCGGTGTCCCGCCCGGCGTGGCCGACGGGACCAGGCCCGGCGCCACCAGCGACGACACGCCCAGTGCCGCCGGACGGTGCGGGCCCGGGCGGGTGTTCGTCCGTCACCGGCCGCCCGCCGGCATCTCGTACCTGCTGATCCCGTCCCGTCACCACGCCGAAGGCCATCCGCACCACACGCACATGATTCGGGCAACCGCAACCATCAGGCAACCGGAATTCGCCCCAAGCGCACCCCGCGCCCCTACCGCTGAGGAGCCGGGGGCGGTTCGGTGGCGGTGCGGCGGGCGCCGAGCACCTCGTGCAGCTCGGCCGAGCAGCGGGCCAGGTCGGCGGCGCAGGCGTGCTGGCCGAGCGTGCGCGGCCGGGGCACGTCCACGTCCACGACGGTGAGGATGCGGCCGGGGCGCGGGGTGAGGACGACGACGCGGTCGGCGAGCAGCACGGCCTCCTCGATGGAATGGGTGACGAGGACGACCGTGGCGGCGTGCTCCATGTGGATCTGCTGCAGCTCGATCGACAGCTCCTCGCGGGTGAGCGCGTCGAGCGCGGAGAACGGCTCGTCCATGAGCAGCACGCGGGGCCGCTGGATGAGCGCCCGGCACAACGCCACCCGCTGCTGCATGCCGCCGGACAGCTCGTACGGCAGCCGCCGGTGGAACGCCTCCAGCCCGACCATCTCCAGCAGGCGGTGCGCGTGCGCCCGGTGCTCCTGGCGGGGCCAGCCGAAGATCTCGACGGGCAGCAGCACGTTGTCGAGCACGTTGCGCCAGGGCAGCAGGGCGGGCCGCTGGAACATGATGGCGACGTCGCGGCGGGGCCTGACGACGGGCTCGCCGCCGACGCGTACCTCTCCTGAGGTGGCCGTGAGCAGGCCGGCGATGAGGCGCAGGAGCGTGGACTTGCCGCAGCCCGAGCGGCCCACGACGGCGGTGAACTCGCCGTCGGCCACGTCGAGGTCGAGGTCGCGCAGCGCTTCCACGGCGCCTCGGCGCCCGCCGAACACCTGGGAAACCTCGCGCAGCAGGATCACCTGAGGACCTCCTGATCCCGATGGTATGCCGAGTCGCAGCCTTGCGGGGTTGCAGTCTCGCGGGCCCGTGCGTATTGACCGCTGCCCAGGGTCCGTCATGATCTGGGGCATGAGGCGACTGCCGCGCGTCATCACGATCACCGCTCTGGTCGCGACGTTCTCCCTCCCCGCAGCCTGTGGCTCGGGGCAGCAGGAGCCGTCGCCGGCGCGGCCGGCGGCCGACCGGGTCACGTGGGTGACCGGGTTCGGCGCGTTCGGCCGGGAGGCCTATGTCTACGTCGCGCAGGAGAAGGGCTTCTTCAGGGAGGCCGGGATCGAGGTCGCCGTGCAGCCCGGCAAGGGCAGCGGCGAGAACCTGGCGGCGGTGCTCGGCGGCCGGGCGCAGTTCTCCGCCGTCGACTTCACGGCCACGCTGATCAGCGCCGCCGGCGGCAAGGCGGAGGGCGCGGTCACGGTGGCGGCGCTGCACCAGCGCACGCTGGCCGCGCTCATGACGCTGGAGGGCAGCGGGATCAGCGAGCCGAAGGACCTGGAGGGCAGGACCGTCGCCGACACCGCGTCGTCGGTGATCAGGATGATGTTCCCCAGTTACGCCCGGCTGACCGGGGTGGACGCGTCCAAGGTGAAGTGGGTCAGCCTGGAGCCGGCCCAGCTCGCCGCGAACCTGGCCTCCGGGCAGGTGGACGCGATCGGCCAGTACGTGGTCGGCCAGCCCACCGTGCGCAACGCGGCCAAGGGCAAGGAGGTCACGGTCCTGCCGTTCGGTGACGTGATCACCGACCTGTACGGCTCGGCCGTGACCACGTCCAGCGCGGTGGCGACCGGCCAGCCTGATCTGGTCAGGCGGTTCACCGGCGCGCTGCTCAAGGGCCTGGCGTACGCGGTGGAGCACCCGCAGGAGGCGGCGCAGATCCTGGTGAAGAAGCAGCCCGCGCAGAACGCCGAGGTGGCCGCCGCCGAGCTGGCCCTGATGGCCTCCTACGTGCGTCCCGCCGACGGGACGCCGATGGGGACGATGAGCAGGGAGCGCGTGGAGCGGGCGATCGCCGTGCTGCGCTCGGCCGGCGCGTTCGACGGGGAGCTGACGCCGGAGTCGGTGGTCTCGTTCGACCTGCTGCCCAAGGGCTGAGGCGGGTGGAGCGCGGCCGGGACGCGGTCACCGCGGCGGGCTGGTCAACGCTGGGCGTGGTCGTCGCGGTCGGCGCGTGGGCGCTGGTGGCGTCCGCGTTCGCGATCCCGGAGATCGTGCTGCCCGCGCCGTCCGACGTGGTGGCGGCGTTCCTGCGGATGCCGGGTTACCTGCTGGAGCAGGCCGTCATCACGCTGGGCGAGACGGTGCTCGGGTTCGTGCTGGCGGTGGTGTGCGGGCTGGTGATCGGGATGGCGATCGCGGCGTTCCGGGTGGCGGAGCTGATGTTCTATCCGCTGCTGGTGGCGTTCAACGCGGTCCCGAAGGTGGCGCTGGCGCCGCTGCTGGTGGTGTGGATGGGGTTCGGGCAGCAGCCGAAGGTGGTCATGGCGCTGCTGGTGTGCTTCTTCCCGGTGGTGCTGTCGGTGGCGGGCGGGCTGGCCTCGACGCCGCCGGAGCTGGTGGAGCTGGCCAGGTCGCTGGACACACCGCGGTGGCAGACGTTCGTGAAGATCCGCTTCCCCGGCGCGTTGCCGCAGGTCTTCGTGGGGTTGAAGGTGGCGATGCCGCTGGCGTCGGTGGGCGCGGTGATCGGGGAGTTCAGCGCGGGGGACGCGGGGCTGGGGTTCGTGATCGTGCAGGCGGGCGGGAGCTCGGACACGGCGCTGGCGTTCGCCGCCATCGGCTTGCTCGCCGTCATGAGCATCGCGTTGTTCTACGCGCTGGTGCTGGTGGAGCGGCTGCTGCTGCCCTGGGTAAGGGAGACCGCCGCCGTCCGCTGAGCCACCCCAGAAGCCGCTCACCACGCTAAACGCCGATAAGTTATATCTAATCCCCTATTGACATGACTAATCGCCACGACGAGTATTTTGTCATGTCAGAACGTGACCTCTTGCTTCATGTGCAGATCCGCAGGGCGCTGGAGGCACGTATCCGAACCGGCCAGTGGGGGCCGGGAACCCGGATCCCCACCGAGGTCGAGCTCTGCCAGGAGTTCGAGGTCTCGCGCATCACCGTGCAGCGGGCCCTGCGCGACCTCGCCGACGCCGGGCTCATCGTCCGCTTCCGCAGGCGCGGCAGCTTCGTGGCCCAGGCCGTCGGACAGCACAACCTGCTGCGGTTCACCGGCCTGCTGATCCAGGGGCCGGAGACGCACGGTGACCACCGGGTCGTCTCGGCGGAGGTGCTGCCCGCGCGGGCGGCGCGCCTGCGGCTGCCGGGCGTGCCCGACGAGGAGGCCGTCGTCCAGATGGAGCGCCACAAGCTCGGCGCGGACGGCAAGGTGAGCAACACCGAGCTGCACGTGCTGCCCTTCCGGCTCGCCCCCGACCTGCTCGACCAGGACTTAGCGCCCCTGACCAGCCACGCCTACCTGCGCGACCGCGGGGTCGAGCTGGTACGCGCCCGGCTGTACGTGGAGCCGTACGCGCTCGGCGAGCACGAGGCGGAGCTGTTCGGGCTGCCCGCCGGCACGCCCGTCTTCCGCTGGACCCGCGAGACGTGGACCCGCCGCGGCGAGATCGCCGAGCTCCTGGAGGAGATCGTCCCGCCCGGGAACGAGCGCTTCTATGTCGAGACCGACCTGAGCGGCTCGTCCGACCACCCCTGACCCCCGTCCCAACCCCGATCGGACCACCCACCCGTCGCGCCCGCCAGGCGCCACGGTCCCCAGCCATGCCCGAAAAGGAGTGGAACATGACCTCTGTCGCCGTCGTCGGCACCGGCGCCGTCGGCTCGATGGCGCTGTGGCGGCTGGCCGGGCGCGGCATCCCGGCCGTCGGCTTCGACGCCTACGCGCCCGGCCACGACCGCGGCTCCGCCGGTGGCGAGTCGCGGATCTTCCGCACCGCGTACAAGGAGGGCCCGCGGTACGTGCCGCTGCTGCGCGAGGCCCGCGAGCTGTGGGCCGAGCTGGACCGCGGCGCGGGCCGCCGGCTGCTGACCCCGGTCGGCGGCATCACGGTCGGCCCGCGCGAGCACCCCGCCGTGGCGGCCGTGCTGGCCGCCGCCCGCGCCCACGACCTGCCGGTCGAGGTGCTGACCGGCAGGCGGGCGGCCGAGCGGGCGCCCGAGTACCCGCTGCGCGACGGCGAGGTCATGGTGGCCGACCCCGACGCCGGCTACCTGCGGCCCGAGCCCGCCGTGGTCGCCGCCGCTGCCGCCGCCGAACAGGCCGGCGCCCGCATCCTCCGCTACACCCCCGTCAAGGAGGTACGCCAGGACACCACCGGCGTGACCGTCGTGACGGAGGACGGCGGCGAGCACCGCTTCACCCACGCCGTCCTGGCCCCCGGGCCCTGGGCGCGCCGGCTGCTGCCGGACCTGCCCATCGCCGCCAGGGCCATCACCTCCACCTGGTTCCCGCGCCGCTACGAGACCCTGTTCGACCCCGGGCGCTGCCCGATCGCCATCCGCGTCGGCGAGCCCGCCTACTCCTGCTTCCCCTCCATGGACGGCGCCGGCGTCAAGGTCAACCTGCACGTCCCGTGGCGGGACCTCGACTCGCCCGACGCGCTGGAACGCTCCGCCCCGCCCGCGTACGTCAGGCAGGTCGCCGCCGCCGTCGCCGCCACCCTGCCAGGGCTGCGGCCCGACCCGATCCGCGTGGCCACCTTCGCCGACGCCTTCACCCCGGACGGCCACGGCCTGCTCGGCACGCGGGGCCGTACCGTGATCGCCGCCGCGTTCAGCGGGCACGGCTTCAAGCTGGCCCCCGTCTTCGGCGACATCGTCGCCGACCTGGTCGAGACCGGCACCACCACGCGCGACATCGACCACCTCGCCCCGAATCGCCCCCTTCGGAGGTCGCCATGAACCCCAGACCGCTCTGGCTCGCCATCGCAGCCCTGGCCCTCGCCTCCTGCGGCGCCCCCACCCCGTCGGCCGCGCCGGACACGCTGGTCATCGCCGGGTACGGCGGCTCGTACGAGGAAGCGTTCAAGCAGTCGGTCATCCCTGACTTCGAGCGGACCTGCTCCTGCAAGGTCACCTACATCGCCGGCAGCTCCACCGACACCGTCGCCAAGCTCAAGGCGCAGCAGGCCGCCCCGCAGATCGACGTCGCCCTCATCGACGACGGCGTGCAGAACCAGGCCGTCGAGGCCGGCCTGCTCGCCCCGCTCGACCCCAAGATCGTCACGAACCTGGGCGACGTCATCGACCTGGCCCGCCTGCCCGGCGACGTCGGCGTCGGCTTCTCGCTCAACGCCACCGGCATCGCCTACAACACCGACTACTACGCCAAGAACGGCCTGCCCGCCCCCACCAAGCTCGCCGACCTGGCCAAGGCCGAGCTCAAGGGCAAGCTCGTGATGCCGTCCATCACGCAGACGTACGGGCTGGGCGCGCTGCTCATCGCGGCCAAGGTCGGCGGCGGCTCCGAGCAGCACATCGACCCCGGCTTCGCGGGCGTCAAGCAGATCGCCGCGAACGCCGTCACGTTCGACACCACCGCGGACGTGTCCAACTACTTCCTGCAAGGGCAGGCCGTGGCCAGCGTCTGGGGCAACTCCCGGGTGCAGATGCTCGCCAAGAAGGGCTTCCCGATCGAGTTCGTCTATCCCGAGGAGGGAGCCCTGCCGCTGATCGCCACCGTCAACGTGGTGAACAAGGCGCCGCACCCCGGCCTGGCCCAGCGGTTCGTCAACGCGCTGCTGGAGCCGTCGGCCCAGCAGGCCATGGCCGAGTCCAACTACAACGGCCCGACCGTCAAGGGCGTCCAGCTCGCCCCCGACCTGGCGGCCAAGGTCGTCGGCCAGGAACGGGCCGCCGAGCTGCGCAAACTCGACTGGGCAGCGATCAACAAGAGCCGTTCCGCCTGGACGGACCGCTGGAACAAGGAGATTGAGACCTCATGACAAGGCTGCTCGCCGCGGCGCTGGCCCTCATCGGGCTCACGGCCTGCGCCCCGCCCAGCCCCACCGCGTCGGCGGGCAAGCTCGTGGTGGCCGGGTACGGCGGCTCGTACCAGGAGGCCTTCGAGCAGGCCGTGCTGCCCGGCTTCGAGAAGGAGTGCGGCTGCCAGGTCACCTACATCGCCGGCAGCTCCACCGACACCGTCGCCAAGCTCAAGGCGCAGAAGGCCGCGCCGCAGATCGACGTCGCGCTCATCGACGACGGGCCGCAGGCGCAGGCCGCCGCGGCCGGGCTGCTGGCCGGGCTCGACCCCGCCGCCGTCACCCGGCTGGCCAAGGTGGAGAAGGTCGCCCGGCTGCCCGGGGACGTCGGCGTCGGGTTCGCGATGACCGCGACCGGGCTGGCGTACAACAGCAAGTGGTACGCCGACAACGGGCTGCCCGCCCCCAGGAAGCTGTCCGACCTGGCCGACCCCAAGCTCAAGGGCAAGGTGGTGCTGCCGTCGATCAGCAACACCTACGGCGTGGGCGCGCTCATGCTGGCCGCCCGCGAGGGCGACGGCACGGTCGAGTCGGGCTTCGCGGGCATCAAGAAGGTCGCCGCGAACGCCTTCACCTTCGACACCACGGCCGACGTGTCCAACTACTTCCTGCAGGGGCAGGCGGTCGCCTCCGTGTGGGGCGGGTCGCGGGTGGAGACGCTCGCCGACAAGAACTTCCCGATCAAGTTCGCCTACCCGGAGGAGGGCGCCATCCCGCTGCTCGCCACCGCGAACGTCGTCAAGGGCGCACCCCACCCCGACCTGGCGCAGAAGTTCGTCAACGCCCTGCTGGAGCCCGCCATCCAGCGGAAACTCGCCGCCGAGGGGTACGACGGGCCCACCGTCACCGACGCCACCCTCGACGCCGCGCTCGCCGCGCGGGTCGTCGGCCCCGAGCAGGCGGCCGGCATGACGCCGCTGGACTGGAAGGACGTCAACGGCAACCGCGCCGCCTGGACCGACCGCTGGACGAAGGAGGTCGAACAGTGACCAGCACGACGGAGGCCCCCGCCGAGACGGAGGTGCGGCGCGGGCGGCTGCGCCTGAGCGGCGTGCGCAAGGTGCTGGGCGGCAAGGAGGTCGTCTCCGCCGTGGACCTGGAGACCGAGCCGGGCGAGTTCCTCACCCTGCTCGGCCCGTCCGGCTGCGGCAAGACGACCACCCTGAACATGATCGCCGGACACCTGGCCGCCGACGGCGGGCTCATCGAGGTGGACGGCCGCGACATCACCGCCGTCCCCCCGCACCGCCGCTCCATGGGCATGGTCTTCCAGTCCTACGCCCTGTTCCCGCACCTGACGATCGCCGACAACGTGGCCTTCGGGCTGCGCATGCGCAAGGTCGGCGCCGCCGAGCGCAGACGCCGGGTCGCCGACATGCTGGAGCTCGTCGGCCTCGACGGCCTGGCCGGGCGGCACCCGCGCCAGCTCTCCGGCGGCCAGCAGCAGCGCGCCGCCCTGGCCAGAGCCCTGGTCGTCCAGCCCGACCTGCTGCTGCTCGACGAGCCGTTCTCCAACCTCGACGCCCAGCTCCGCGTACGGCTGCGCGACGAGGTCGCCGCGCTGCAGCGCCGCATCGGCACCACCGCCATCCTCGTCACCCACGACCAGGAGGAGGCGCTGGCCGTCTCCGACCGGATCGCCGTCATGGCCGACGGCGTCATCCACCAGCTCGACCGGCCCCAGGAGATCTACCTGCGGCCCGCCACCGACTTCGTGGCCCAGTTCATCGGCGAGGTCAACGCCTTCGACGGCACCGCGCTCGGCGGCGGCGCATGCGAGGTCGCCGGCCAGACCGTGACCGCCACCCCCGTCGGCGAGCCGCCCGCCCAGGGCGCCGCCGTGCGCGTGTACGTGCGGCCGGAGGTCGTCAGGATCGGGCAGGACGGGCAGGAGGGGCTGCGCGGCACCGTCCGCGGGACCCGCTTCCTCGGCTCGCGCATCCGCTGCGTGGTCGCCACCCCGGCCGGCGAGGTGACGGCGGCGCTGCCGTACGACGCGCGGGTGCCGCATGAGGGGGAGGAGGTGACCTGCTCATGGCGGCCGTCGGACGCCTCGCTGGCGGCGCGCGGCTGAGCCGCCCGCGCTGGCGCACCGGCCTGCTGCTCGCGCTGCCGGCCATCCTCATCTTCGCGCTGCTGTTCGTGGCGCCGCTGTTCACGCTGGTGGCCAACAGCTTCAGGACGCAGACCGGCGCGTTCACGCTCGGCAACTACGCGCGCTTCCTCGGCGACCCCTTCTACCGGGACGTGTTGTGGAACACGCTCAAGGTCGCCGCCCTCACCACCGCCGGCTGCCTGCTCGTCGGCTACCCGTTCGCGCTCTACCTGCGCGGCCGGTCCGCGCGGGTGCGCAACTGGCTGGCGCTGCTCCTGCTGTCGCCGCTGCTCATCAGCATGGTCATCCGCGCGTACGGCTGGCTGGTCGTGCTCGGCCCCAACGGGCCCGTCGCCGCCGTCATCCAGTGGCTCGGGCTCACGCCGCCGCAGCTGCTCTACAACGACACCGCCGTGCTGATCGGCATGGTGCACGTCATGCTGGCGTACATGGTGCTGCCGCTGATGGGCAGCCTGGACCGGATCGACCCGACGCTCGTGCCGGCCGCCAAGGGGCTCGGCGCGCCCGGCTGGACCTGCTTCTGGCGGATCACGCTGCCGCTGTCCGCACCCGGCATGCTCGCGGGGGCGATGATCGTGTTCAGCCTGACCGCCTCCAGCTTCGTCACGCCGGCGATCCTGGGCGGGCCGAAGGTGAAGCTCATGCCGTACTTCGTCTACACGCAGGCCACCACCACGCTCGACTGGCCGTACGCGGCCGCGATCGGGTTCGTGCTCGTGGTCGTCACCACCGGGCTGCTGCTCGGCTACTCGCGGCTGCTGCGGCGGGGCAACGGGCAGGTGGTGTTCGGATGACGCGGCTGTTCCGGGTGCTCGGCGCGGCGTTCGCGGCGCTGGTCGGGCTGTTCCTCATCGCGCCTGTCGCGGTCACCGTCGCCTCCTCGCTGACCGCCACCTCGTACGTGACGTTCCCGCCGCAGGGCATCACGCTGCGCTGGTACGCCGAGGTGTTCCAGAAGCCGGAGTTCCTGTCGTCGTTCGCGCTCAGCGCCGGGGTGGCGCTGGCCGCGGCGGCCGTCTCCGCCGTGGTCGGGCTGGCCGGCGGGCTGGCTATCCACCGCTACCGCTTCCCCGGCCGGGCCGCGCTGGAAGCGGTGCTGTCCAGCGCGTTCGCGGTGCCCACGATCGTGCTCGGCATCGGGCTGCTGCAGTGGTTCGCGCAGATGGGGCTGGCCTCCAGCCCGTTCACGCTGCTGCTGGCCCACCTCGTGCTGACCGTCCCGTACGCGGTGCGGCTCGTCCTGGCCGGGCTGGCGGGGCTGGACCGGTCGGCGGAGAAGGCCGCCGCAGGGCTGGGCGCCCCGCCGTTCCTGGTGTTCTGGCACGTCACGCTGCCGGCCGTGCGCGGGGCGCTGATCGGGGGCGCGTTCTTCGCCTTCATCACCTCCTTCGACGACCTGACGGTCGCGCTGTTCGTGGTCACCACCGACCTGCAGACGCTGCCCGTACGGATCTTCAACTACATGCAGTACGACTACGACCCGACCGTCACCGCCATCGGCACCCTCATGGTGCTGTTCGCCGTGGTCGCCGTCGTCGTCATCGAACGTTTCGTCGGCGTCGCCAAGCTGTTCGGCGCCGACACCCAGGAAAGGAGCTAGCGTGCGAGTCGTCGTCATCGGCGCGGGGGTGGTCGGAGCCGCGGTCGCGGCCGGCCTGACCCGGCGCGGCGCGCAGGTCACGGTGCTGGAGGCGCGTACCCCGGGGGCGGGCACGAGCTCCACCTCCGTCGCGTGGGTCAACGCCAACAACAAGACGCCCCGGGCGTACTTCGACCTCAACCAGGCCGCCGTCTGGGCCCACCACCAGCTCGCCGGCGACCACTTCTTCCCCACGGGCAACCTCGAGTGCGCCGCCACCGACGAGCACCGGGAACTGCTGGAAGCCCGCGTCACCCGGCTGATCGGCATGGGCTACCCGGTCGAACGCGTCACCGCCCGCCGCGCCCTCGCCCTGGAGCCCGACCTCGTGCCGCCGCCTCCCGGCACCGAGTACGTGTTCTTCCCCGGCGAGGCGTACGTCCATCCGCTGCGCCTGCTCGGACGCCTGCTCGGCGAGGCCCGCGACGGCGGCGCCACCCTGGAGTGCGGCGCGGAGGTCAGCGCGATCGAGGCGTCCGCGTCGGGGGCGAAGGTGACGGTGGCCGACGGGCGCACGTTCGCCGGCGACGCGGTCGTCACCTGCGCCGGCCGCTGGACGCAGCACGTCGCGGCCCTGGCCGGGCTGACGGTGCCGATGCTGGACCCGGCCGTGTCCGGCACGGTCACCAACGGCTTCCTGGTCACGACCTCGCCGGTGCCCGCGCGCCTGTCGCGCGTCCTGACCACCGCCGGGCTCAACCTGCGCCCCGACGGGGGAGGGCGGCTGCTGCTGCAGTCCCTGCCCCTGGACGGGCTGGCCGATCCCGCCGCGCCGGTGCCCGAGGCGGTCCTGGCCGAGATCATGGCGCTGCTGCCCGGCGTGTTGCGGGCCACCGAGGGGGCCGCGGCCGAGCGGGCCGTGGTGGGGCAGCGGGCGATGCCCGGCGACGGGCTCACCGTGGCGGGGTTCGCCGATCCCGGGCGGCGGGTGTACACGGTGGCCACGCACAGCGGGGTCACGCTGGCGCCGCTGCTGATGGCGGAGGTCGCGGGGGAGGTGTTCGGGGAGGAGTCGGCGCTGCTGGCGCCGTTCCGGCCGGCTCGCTTCACCGACGGCACGGCCGGGCCCGCCCCGGCCGCTGCGCGCCGTCCCGGCCAGCAGTAAGCCTGGGGGTTCTGTCGCGGTCTGGGCGGGTACGCGTACCTCCTGTCCTGAGGAAAGGCGGGGTGCTCAGATGCTCGGAAGGCTGGCCGACCTGGGCGGCTTCGGACTCGAGGCCGCCCCCGCGCTCATCCGCAACGGGCTGCTGAGCCCGGTGCACCCCTCCGCGCTCGCCCGCGTCGTGGAGGCGTACCGGCACTTCCACGTGTCCCCTGCCACGGGGCTGGCCGCCGCGGCGGCGCGCTGGCCCGACCGGCCGGCCGTGGTGGACGAGGAGGGATCGCTCACGTTCGCCGAGCTCGACGCCCGCGCCGCGGCGCTGGCGGCGGGCCTGCACCGCCGGTTCGGGACGGGGCCAGGCAGGACGGTGGCGGTCATGTGGCCCAACCACCGCGGCTTCGCCGAGGCGGTCGCGGCCGTGTCCCGGCTGGGGGCCGACCTGCTGCTGCTCAACACCGGGCTGGCCGGGCCGCGCCTGCGGGACGTGCTGCGGCGGGAGGGCGTGCACACGCTCATCGCCGACCCCGGCCTGCCCGGCGTCGGCTTCGACGGGCCCCGGACCGGCGACCTGGACGCGCTGATCGAAGAAGGCGGCGCGGGGGAGGCGCCGATCCCGCGGCGGCCCGGGCGGCTGGTGCTGCTCACGTCCGGGACGACCGGCGTGCCCAAGGGCGCGCCGCGGCGGCTCTCCCCGGCCGCTGTGATCGAGCCGTTCATCTCGATGCTGGCGACCGTCCCGGTGCGCGGCGGGGAGCCGATGCTCATCGCGCCGCCGCTGTTCCACGGGCTCGGCCTGCTCTGGTACGCCGCCGCGCTCGTGCTCGGCTGCCCCGTCGTGCTCATGCGCCGCTTCGACCCGGAGTCCGTGCTCGACGCCCTCGACCGGCACCGGGCCGGGACCCTGGTCGCCGTGCCGGTGATGCTCAAACGCCTGCTGGCCTGCACGCCCCGGCGGCTGCCCCACCTGCGCGTGGTGCTCTCCGGCGGCTCGGCACTGCGGCCGGACCTGGCCACCGCCTTCATGGACGCCTACGGTGACGTCCTCTACAACCTCTACGGCTCCACCGAGGCGGGCTGGGCCGCCCTGGCCACGCCCGCCGACCTGCGTACCGCGCCCGGCACCGTCGGCCGCCCGCCGCGCGGGGCGACCGTCCGGATCGCGGGCCCCGGCGGGCGCGAGCAACCGGCCGGGCAGGTGGGGCGGGTGCTCGTCGGCGGCGGCTGACGTTCGCGGCGGGAGCGGGCCCGGACGGGCTGCTCGCCACGGGCGACCTCGGGCACCGGGACGAGCGGGGCCTGCTGTTCATCGACGGCCGCGACGACGACATGATCGTCTCCGGTGGCGAGAACGTGTTCCCGCAGGAGGTGGAGCACGTCCTGGCCCGCGTTCCCGGGGTGGCGGACGTGGCGGTGCTGGGGGTGCCGGACGAGGAGTACGGGCAGCGGCTGGCCGCGTACGTGGTGGCGGCGGCCGGGGCGCGGCTGTCGGCGGACGAGCTCAGGCGGACGGTCAAGGAGGAACTGGCCGGGTTCAAGGTGCCGCGCGACGTCGAGTTCGTGGCGTCGGTACCGCGGAGCCCGACCGGCAAGGTGGAGCGGGACCGGCTGCTGCGGGGATGAACCGGTCCCGTCCGGCTGCCCGTAGCACGTCAACGGCACGCATGCTTCATTCAGGAAAGGCCGAGCAGGGCCGCCGCCGTCTCCTGGACGGAACGGGTGAAGCGCCGGGGATCGCCGGGCGTCGTCACGTGGCGGACCAGGGCGCCGTCGAAGAGCGCGAGCAGGGCGTGGGCCAGGAAGTCCGCGTCGAGGTCGGGACGTTCGGCGGCGAGCAGGACGCCGAGGTGGCCGTGCCAGAACCGGTAGCTCGGGTCGCCGTACTTGTCCTCCGCGCACGCCTGCTCGTGCGCCGCCAGCAGGACGGCGTTGCCCTCCGCGATCGCGCCGAGCCCGTCGAGGAAGGCGTGCAGCCGCTCGCGGGCGGGCGCGCCGGGCCCGAGGGGCGGCGGGCCGCTCACCACCGCCTCGCGCAGCTCCCGCGAACGCTCTTCGAGCAGCGCCTGCAGCAGCCCCGCCCGGCTGCCGAAACGCCGGAACACCGTGCCCTTGCCCACCCCGGCCAGCGCGGCGACCCGATCGAGCGACACGTGGTCCCCGCCGCCTTCGGCCAGGAGCCGCTCGGTCGCGCCGAGCACCGCCCGCCGGTTCCGGGCCGCGTCGGCGCGCTCTCCGGACATCGATGCCCCTCCTCCTGAAACGGACTGCCAGTCCGCATATGTTACCGTGCACAAAAGCGGACTATCGGTCCGAATTTGCCCCCACAGGTGAGGATGCCCATGTATGCGCTGATCGTCGACCCCGACGCCCCCGGATCCCTGCGCCTCGGCACGGCCGGGGAACCCGAGCCCGAGCCGCACCAGCTCCTGCTCGACGTGCACCACATCTCGCTCAACCGGGGCGAGGTGGCCTTCGCCGGGCAACGCCCGGCCGGAACCGTCCACGGCTACGACGCCGCCGGAGTCGTCGTGCGCGCCGCCCCCGACGGGAGCGGGCCCGCGGCCGGCACCAGGGTCGCCGCGTTCGGGGCCGGAGCGTGGGCCCAGCTCATGGCCGTGGACGGCGCCGCGGTCGCCGAGGTGCCCGGCCAGGTGGACCTCGCCGACGCCGCCGCGCTCCCGATGGCCGGCGTCACCGCGCTGCGCACCCTGCGTACCCGCGACATCCTGGGCCGGCGGGTGCTGATCACCGGCGCCGCAGGCGGCGTCGGACGGTACGCGGTGCAACTCGCCGCGCTGGGCGGCGCCCACGTGATCGCCTCGGTGGGTTCGCGGGCGCGCGGCGAGGGCCTGGCCGAGCTGGGCGCCCACGAGGTCGTGGTCGGGCTCGAAGGCGTCGACCGGCCGGTCGACCTCATCCTCGACAACGTGGGCGGGCCCCAGCTCACCGCCGCCTGGCGGCTCCTGGCACCCGGCGGGAGCGTGCAGAACATCGGCTGGGCGTCCGGCGAGCCGGCGGTGTTCGAGCCGTACTCGCTGTTCTCCATCGGGCCCGCCAAGACGATGAGCACGTTCGGCGACGTTCGCGAGTTCGGGCCGGACCTCGCGACGCTGCTCGGGTTCGCCGCGGCGGGGCGGCTCTCGCCGGAGGTCGGCTGGCGCGGCCCGTGGGACCGCGTCGGCGAGGCCGCGCGGGCGCTGCTGGAGCGGCGCGTGGCGGGCAAGGCCGTCCTGGACGTGGCCGCGCCCGCCTGACCTGGCCCGGAAGGTCAGAGTGCGGGCGCCTCCGAGCGGGACCGGTCGAGGTCCTCCGTCCGGTAGAGCCGCTCAGGGATGCTCGCCAGCCTGGACGGGCGCACCTGCGGCCCGAGCCCGTACAGCTTCTGGAAGCTCATGATCAGCGGCCGCCACGCGTCGGGATCGATGTGGTCGTCCGACCCGGGGACCCGGATCTCCTCGTGCGCCCACACCCGCACGACCCGCACCTCGAAGGCGAGGGTGCCGCCGTCGGCCACCGGATGCACCGCCTCCACCACGCACTCCATCGCGACCGGGCACTCGGCCACCCGTGGCGGCGCCACCACCTCCGACGGCACGGCGGTCAGTCCCGCGTGCCCGAACTTGTCGCCCACATGCCGGTAACCCCGCTCGTACTTGCGCTCGGGCACCGGGTCGGACCCGGTGGTGAGCGCCAGCCGGTCCACCGCCGCCGCGATCGCGTCGGACGGCAGGTTCAGCACGCACTCGCGGGTCCTGCGCAGGTTCGCGGCGGTCTTGGCCCTGGCCCCCAGCCCCAGCATGCCGCGCCAGCCCAGCCAGAACGCCGACGACATGGGGGCCAGGTTGGGGGTGCCGTCCTCGTTGGAGGACGAGATCAGCACGACGGGGGTGCCGAAGTAGAGGATGTTCGGCTCGATCCGGATGTGGTTCACAGCAGTGTTGTTCACGGCGACAACTCTCGCCCCTGCTCCCGGCCCGTGCTGGCGGACTTCGGACCTCCCGTTCCGAGGGCCGTGCGACCTTGACAGGCGCCGACTTCTCGATCATATTAGGCAAGGCTTATCTAACTTATGGCGCTTCGGGCCGGACTCCCGCGCCGCGTGCCTGGCGTACGTCTCCGCCTGCTGGACCGGCCTGCGCCGGTGAGGTGAGCCGTGGCGGCCTTGTTGCGGGCACGGGTCCCGCAACCCCTGATCGACCCCGGGCGGCGGGCGCCCATGTGCGCGGAGGCGGCCCGCCACCCGGGGTTGTCCTCGCTCCACCAGTACGAGCCGGACTGCGACAGCACGTGGCCGAACCGCCCGGGAGCCACGAACGCGGCGTAGGAGGCGGTCAGGCCCCTCGCGGCTCTGCCCCGCGATCACGGTCAGGCCGGGGTCGGCGCTCGCCTGCCATGCGCGTCCCGCCCGCGGCAGCAGCTCCCCGGGTGAGGGGACCTCCCTCTCGCCGGGTACCACCAGGCACGCGCTTTCAGGTGGAGCCGTGGGGATTGTCGATGACGTAGCGCCACCGGCCGTCCGCGCCGCGCCGTACGACGTCGGTGGCCGTGCCGCTCAGGTCCACCTCGCTGCCGTCGCGCGCGGTGCCGCGCATCGACCAGTCCACGATGAGCAGGGCGATGTCACCCGCGACGTACGCGTGGCGCGGGCGGGCCTCGATCGGGAGGCCGAAGCTCTGGAGGTGCCGGTTGGCGGCCAGCCGGGCCTCACCGGTGACGGGATGGCCGGGCACGGGGACCAGGACGGCGTCTTCCTCGTAGAGATGCGCGGTGGAGCCGCCTGCGTTCATGGCGGCGACGAACTGCGCGGCGGGACTGTCGGGGTCGCCCGCGAGGACCACGCGCGGCACGGAAGTGTCATGACTGTTCATGACAAAATGATCATATCACGTTTTCCGCATGATCCCGGAATTGTCGTGGCCGCTCGCTAGTGTCCCGGATCATGGCACACGCGCTGGTGGCGCACTCGAGCGCCCACCCCTCACCCCCGCCTGCGGCCGCCTGGGAGGAGACCCTCACCAGGGTCACGTCAGGCGACGCCACCGGGCTGGCGGCGTACCTGGTCGCGCTCGACGAGCCCGGCCGCAGGAAGGTCGCGGCGGAGCTGCCCGGCTACGTGACGGCCACCGCGCGCACGGCCGGATGGCGGGAGTGGGCCCGTCAGGGCAGGCCGCTCCTCGTGGCCGGCGTGGCCTGCATGGGCGGCGCGTCGGCCGTGACGGCGTGGCTGTTCCGGCGCGAGCTGCCCCGGTGGCTCGATGACGACGACGTCGAGCTGCTCCTCGGCCTGCTGCGGCGGCGGCCCGCGGAGTGGCAGGCCGACGTGGCCCATCGCCTCGCCGCCCGCATGCGCCTGCCGGAGCCCCGGCACTGGGAGATCGCCGCCGCGCTCGTCCGCGAGACGGGCGCCGAGCCGCCGGACGGCGAGCCGTTCATCGTCGGCTGGCTGCGCCGGGTGCACCCGGAGACGACCGGCCGCGACCCGCTGCTGGCCGCGTACGGGCCCCGCATCCTCGAGGTCGACGCCCTCGCCCAGACCCCGCTCTGGCGGGTCGTCGAGACGGTCGTGCACCTGGCCCACGAAGGGCTGCTCGACCGCGCGGCCGTGATCGACGGCGTCGTGCGGCGGCTGCTGCGCGACGGCCCGGCGGCGCGGTCGGAGCTCGCGAGCCTGCACGACCGGCTCGACCTCGACCTCGACGAGTCCGCCGGCTACGCCAGGGACTATGCCGCGCTGCTGCCCGCCGGCCCCGTCGCGGTGGCCGACGTGGCGCTGGCGCAGCTGCGGCGGCTGGAGGAGACGGGGCGGCTGGGGGAGGAGCTGTTCGCCGAGGCGATGGCGGCGCTGGCGTTCCGGCCGGAGAAGAAGCTGCTGCGCGCGGCCATGTCGTGGGCGGGCGACGCGGTGCTGCGCGACGCGGGCCGGGCGGACACCGTTCTCGGCACCCTGTCGACGATCTTCACGCAGGACACGCTCGCGCTGCAGGAACGCGCCGTGCGCCTGGCCGTCAAGCTCGCGCCGCAGGCCGGGCCCGCCGGTCGCCAGACGATCCGGCAGGCGGCGGCAGAGCTGCCGTCGGAGCTGCGCGAGCAGGTCTCGGCCGCGTACGGGGGCGGCATCGCCGAGGCGGCCCCGCCCGCCGCCCCGCCGCTGCCGGTGAGCGAGTGCCCGCCCCTGCCGCCGCCCATCGCCTCGCCCGAGGAGCTCGTCGTGGAGCTGACGGCGTTCCGATGGCCGCCCGGCGTGTGGGCCTTCGAGCGCCTGCTCGCGGGCCTGGCCGAGTGGTCGCACCGCGACCCCGAACGGCTCAGGCAGGTGCTGCGGCCGTGGTGGCAGCCGTTCGGCCCGGGCGCGTACGGGCACGCGGGCCGCGAGATCCACGAGAGCCTGTTCACCGCCGTGTCCCGGGCCTTCCTCGCCTTCGCCGCCCCCGAGCGGAGCAGGAAACTGACAGCACAGGAGCCGGGGATGCGCCGCCGTCCCGACGCCCCCGGCGCGCCCGAGCTGCTCTACCGGCGCCGCGCCCTGGAGCTGGTGACCCCCTTCGAGGAGGGCACCTGCTACCCGGTCCTGCTGGCCACGCCCACGGCGGGCACCGGGCACCTCGACCCGTCCGCGCTGCTCGGCCGCCTGGAACGGCTGGAGGCCGCCGGCGTGCGGGCCCTGCCGGCCGACCTGGCCCAGGCGCTGCTCAGGCTGCCCCGCCGGTTCGCGGCCGCCGACGTCGAGAGGGCCGGCCGGCTCACCTCTGAGGCCGGCCGTACGTGTGCCGCGTGGATGCGCGACGGCGGCATGCCCGACCCCGAGGCGAGCGTGACCCTGCGCGAGACCGCGTACGGCGTGCGGCTGGAGGCCTGGCTCGGCGCACCGGGCCCGGGCCTGCCCGAGGAGATCCGCGCCCTGTTCGAGGTGCAGGACGGCCACACGTACTCGCTGACCTGGTGGCCGCTGGCCCTCCCCGCCCACCGGGAGCTCGCCGCGGCCCACCTGGTCGGCTACCTGCCGTGGTCCATGGACGCCAACGACCGGCAGACGCAGGCGCTGACCGCCCTCGCCCGCGGCGACGGCACCCTCGGCGCCGCCACCGCCCACGCCCTGGTGTGCGGCATGGGCCACGTCAACCCGGCCGAACGCGCCGCCGCCACCGACGCCTTCCTCACCCTCGCGGCCCGCGGGGAGGTCCCGGCCGCGGCCCTGGCCGACGCGGTGACGGCCCTGGTCACGGCCGACCTCGTCAAGCTCAACCGGGTGGTCTCCGTCCTCGACGACGCCACCCAGGCGGGCGCGCACGAGGCGGTGTGGGAGGTGATCTCGGGCGTGCTGGCGGGCCTGCTGCCGAAGGAGGGCGAACGTCCCCGCGCGGGCGCGGCCGACCTGCTGGCGGCGGGGGCGCGGGCGGCCAGGATCGCGGGGTTACGGGCGGAGCTGCCGGAGGTGGCGGCGGTCGCCGGCCGCAAGGGGTCGAGCCGCCTGGTCCAGGAGGCGCGACGGCTGATCCAGCTCGTCGGCTGAGCCGGGTTGTGGGTTGAGCCAGCGCGTCGGTGCCAGGCCGGGCGTGCGACGGCGGCGCCGGGCGGCCGTGTTATGGATGTGCCGACGTTACGGCAGTGCTGACGGTCGTGGCCGGGGCGCGGCAGGGGCGGCCGCGGCCGCAGGTCGTACAGGGCGGGGCGGAGAGAGCAGCGCCCACACCGCCGGCGCGGCCACCGCGCAGACCCCGCTCGCACCCCACAGCGCCACCTGCCACGCCCCGGTGAGCCACGCGGCCTCCACGGCCCGGCCGGGCCCGGCGAGGCTGCCCGCGAGGATGCGTGCGGCCCGGGCGGGATCGTCGGTACGCGCCTGCAGCACGGTGGCGAGTGCGGTGCCGAACAGGGTGGTGGCCAGCGTGCCGCCGCCCGCGCGCACGGTGTTGAGCAGCCCGGTGGCCATGCCGATCCGTTCCTGGGCGACCCGGTTCACCGCCTGCGCGTCGGTGATCCCGATCATCAGGCCGATCCCGGTCCCGAGCGTCGCCAGCGGGCCGAGCAGTCCCGCCACCCCCAGGCCGGGGCGCAGCGTGGTCAGCCAGGCGTTCCCCGCCGCGACCAGCAGCAGGCCGGCGGTGACCAGCGCACGAGCCGGCACCCCGTGGTTGATCAGCAGCCCGCCCACCTGCGGAAGGAGCAGCACGGGCGTCGTGAGCGCCAGCATGGTCAGCCCCGCGGCCTGCACGGAGACGCCACCCGCGCCCTGCAGGTAGGTCGGCAGGTACGCGGTCACCCCGGCGGGCCCGGCGGCCAGCACCAGCCCGGCCAGCGTCCAGGCCACGAAGCGCCGATCGCGCAGCAGCCCGAGATCCAGCACCGGATGCCGGACCCGCCGCTCGACCAGCACGAACATCACCAGCATGGCCACCCCCAGGCCCAGCGGCACCAGGACCCGGGCACTGGCCCACCCGGCCGCCGCGGCCTGGTTGACGCCGAACATGGTCAGGCTGAGCGCGCCGATCAGCGCCAGCGCCCCGCCCACATCGACGCGCGGCCGCTCCTCCGCCCGCGAATCCGCCATGGCGGCGGCGCCCGCCAGCAGGAGCAGGCCGGCACCGGCGAACACGGCGAACGCGGCCCGCCAGCCGAGCGCGCCCACCAGCCACCCGGCCAGGGTCGGGCCGACGGCCAGCCCCACGCCGGCCGTGGTGCCCATCGCCGCGTACGCGCGGTTGCGGGCGGGGCCGGTGAAGGTGCCGCCGAGCACGGCGCCGCCACCGGTCATCACCCCGGCAGCGCCGACGCCGGACAGGATCCTGGCGACGTTCAGGGTCAGGATGTCTCCGGCCAGCGCGCTCACCAGCGCGCCCGCGGTGTAGACGAGGGCTCCCGCGGCGAAGACCCGGCGCCGGCCGTACAGGTCGCCGAGCGATCCGGCCACCAGCATCATGGCGGCGGCCGCCAGGAAGTAGCCCACCACCACCCACTGCAGGGCCGCACCTGAAGCGCCGAGGTCGGCGCCGATCAGGGGGAGCGCGACGGTGGTGCCGGACATCAGCATCGGCAGCGCCAGGAAGCCGAGCAGCACCGTGGCCAGAGTCCCCGCGCGGCGGCCCGTCATGCCGCCGCCACCTGGTGGCGCAGCGTCCGCAGCGCCCCCGACCAGGCGATGACCTCGTCCAGCAGCTCCACCAAGGTGGGCTCCTGGTGCGGGCCCGGGGTGATCATGCCAGGCCGGGCCGGGTCGGTGATCTCGAAGTCGGTGAACGCCGACAGCGCCACCTGCGTGCGTACGTTGGCCACCTGCACCTCGGTCATGACCTGGCGCAGGTGCTCCACCGCGCGCACGCCGCCGTGCACGCCGTGGCTGACGAACCCGGCCGCCTTGTTGTTCCACTCGGCGAACAGGAAGTCGATCGCGTTCTTCAGCGCGCCGGGCGCCGAATGGTTGTACTCCGGCGTGACGAACACGAACCCGTCGAACGAGGCGACGGTCTCGGCCCAGCGGTTGGTGTGCGGGTGCCGGTACTCGCCGAACAGGGCGGGCGCCGGCTCGTCCAGCACCGGCAGCCCGTACGCGGCGAGGTCCACCACCTCGAAGGCGGCCTCGCCGGCCGTGACGGCGGGGTGGCGGGCGGCGACCTCGGCGACCCAGCCGGCCGTGACCGCGGTCCGGCGGTGCGGACGGGTGCTGCCGACGACGATGGCGATCCTGATCATGTCTGCCTCCTCGTGCCTTTCTGCGCTACGTCGGGTAAAGTACAACGAGCGTGGCAAAAAGTAAAACGCTCAATGTACTTCTACGGAGAGGGCAGCGGTGACCAGGGAAGACAAGCGCAAGGCGATCCTGGCCGGCGCCTTGACGGTGTTCGCCCGCGACGGCTACACCCGGGCCAGCGTCGACGCGATCGCCCGCGCGGCCGAGGTGTCGACGCGGACGATCTACAACCACTTCGCCGACAAGGCCGTGCTGTTCCAGGCGGTCATCCAGGAGAGCGCCGCGCGGGCCGCCGAGGCGCAGCTCGCCGTGATCGACCGGCACCTGCGCAAGGTGACCGACCTGGAGGCCGATCTCGTCGACTTCGGCCGCGAGTTCACCGCGCCGGTCGGCGACGGCCACGCCGAGCACTTCGCCCTCGTACGGCAGATCAACGCCGAGGCCGGGCACATCCCGCAGGCCGCGATCGAGGCCTGGCAGGAGACGGGCCCGCACCGCGTGCGCCGCGAGGTCGCCGCTCACCTGCGGCGATGGACCGAACAGGGGCTCCTGCGCGCCGAGAACCCCGACCGGGCCGCCGTCCACCTGCTGCTGCTGATCTCCGTCAGCGATCCGTCCTACCAGGGCACCGTCCCCACGGAGGAGGAGATCAACGAGACCGTCTCCTCGGGGGTCCGCGCGTTCCTGCACGGCTACCTCCGCTGATCACCGGTGCCGCGGCGGGTGCGGGCGCGGGTTCATCCCCGTGCCTGCACCGCGTCCAGGCGCAGGTCCATCCCCGTGCCGCGGCGTGTCCAGGCGCGGGTCCATCCCCGTGCCGCGGTCGCGGCCGTCGCCGGCGGGCCGGGATTGTCGGTGGGATGCCCTAGTGTCGCCGCATGATCAACGCCTGGGAGGCGGTCCGCGCGGCCATCGACGCCGAGGACCTCGCCGCCATCGCCGCGCTGCTGACCGGGTTCGACGACGCGCAGCGGCGCGAGGTGGCGCGCGAGCTGCCCCGATACCTGCCGGTGGCGGAGCAGGCCGGCGAGCGTGCCGACCGCGAGCGCAATCGGAGACGCGAGGTCAGGTGGCGGGAGCTGACCGCCCAGGCCGAAGAGGCCGGCGTCAGCATCTGGGAGCTGCCCGAGGGATACGCGATGATGACCCATCATCAGCACGTGGGCGTCCGCTGGATCGAGCCCGTGCGGGTGGCCGGGGCGGGCGCCATCGCCGGCGCGGCGGCCGTCGCCTCCTGGCTCAGCAAGCCCCGCCTCGTGCGCCGCCGGGCCCGGGCCGATCTTGACGAGATCCCGCCGATCCTCCAGGTCGTCGCGGCCAGGCCGGCCGCCTGGCAGGAGGATCTCGCCGTCCGTCTCGCGCTGCGCCTGCGCGCCGCCCGGCCCAGGCCGGACGACGTACGCGTCCGGCTCGCGCTCGCGCTGCTGCGCGCGACCGGGGCCGAGCCTCCCCGGCACGACCCGCTCACCCTGGCCTGGGTCGCCGCCGCGACGGCTGCCGAGCTGAGCGCGGATCCGCTGCTCGACGCCATGGTGCCGAGGCTGTTCGAGGCCGAGGGCGTGGGGCGGCTGCTGCGTGACGACCGTGAGCTGGGCGCCGCCCTGGCCAGGCTGTCGGCCGACGGCCGGATCAAGCGCGCCGCGCTGCTCGACGGCTGCCGCACCCGCTTCCTGCGCGGCGGCGAGGCCGCCGACCTGCGCTTCTTCATCACGCTGCACGACCTGCTCGACCCGGCCGCCGAGGAGGTCGCGCCACACGTACGCGACTACGCGGCGATGCTCGCGCTCCCCGCGGCCAACGTCGCCGACCTGGCGTTACGGCAGCTCCGCCGGTTGAAGGCCACGCCGCCGGCCGAGGCCGTCGAGAGCCTGCTGTTCCGCTCGGAAGGCAGGCTCGTACGCGCCGGGCTGGCCCTGCTCGACCGCGTGCTCAAGGAGCCGTCCGAGGACGTCGACGCGTACGCGCCCGCGCTGGCCGCCGCGCTGGTGTGCGAGTCGGCCGAGGCCAGGGGACGGGCGGTGAAGCTGGCCGTCAAGCACGCGGGGCGGTTCGGCCCGGATGCGGTGGGGACGATCAGGGAAATCGTGCCGATGCTGCCGCCCGGCCCTGGCGCCGCGCTGGCCGGCGTCTTCGGCGGTGAAGCGGTGCCCGCGCCGCCGCGCCCCCGCTTCCAGCCCCAGCCGTTGCCGGCCGTGCCCGAAGCTGAGCCGATGCCGCTGATCACGCATGCCAATGTCCTGGCCCGCGTCACGCTGCGCGAGTTCGACTGGATGCAGCCCGAGCGGTGGCTCGACGGCTTCGTCCGGCTGGCGTCGGACGCGCGGCGGGAGTCGCTGATCGCCGAGCTGGCTCCGCTGGCCGCGCGGAACCTGGAGTACCGGTGGGGCCCGTGGTGGGACATCTCCGACTGGGCCGCCGCCCTGGCGCGCGAGCTGATGGAGCCGGGAGCCGAGCGCAGGGCCATGCCGGACGGGCGGGCCGACCCGGCGCGGCGCGTTCCGGAGACTGCACACGCCGCCATGTGGCGGCTCATGCCGCTGGCCCGCTTCGCCGAGGTCTACCAGTCGATGCTGGACGGCCGGATGCCGCCGTACCTGCTGGCCACGCCCACCCGCGTCAACGGGCTGCTGGACGCGGAGGCGCTGGTCGAGCGGGTGGCGGGCTATGAGCGTGACGGCGTGCAGGCGCTGCCGCTGGACCTGCGGCAGGCGCTGCTGCGGCTGGGCCGCGGCAGCGTGACCGCCGACGCGGTGCGGCGGGCTGCGCGGCTCGCCACCCCGGCCGGGCGCCTGGTGCACCGCTGGCTCACCGACCGGCCTGCCGATCCCGGGGTGGTGCTGCGCTGGACGACACATGAGGGTGATCCGCGCGTCGAGGCCGAGCTCGTCCTGGGGCCTGAGTACGCGGAGCTGTTCGGGGATCTGCTCGTGCCGCGCCCGTGGGACGAGGCCTGCGAGCTGCTGCTGCCCGTGCTCGCCGGCCACCGGGAGCTGGCGGCCGCCATCTCGGTCTACTCCCTGATGTCGACCTGGCCGATGAACAAGCCGACGGCCCGCGACCTCGACCGCCTGGTGCTCGCCGACGGCCCCGGGGGGCCCGGCCTGGCGCTGCTGCTGGCCCGCCACCTGCTGGAAGGGCCCGACGGCGATGGGGTGCGGCCGTTGCTGCTCCTGGCCGCGTCCGGCGGCGTGCCGGGCGCCGAGCTGGGCCGGCAACTGGCCGTCCTGCTGAAACGCGGCCAGGACCGGCCCGCCGACGCCATCGCCGCGCTCGCCGAAGCCGCCAGGCTGGGGGCGCACCGGGAGGTGTGGCAGGTGATGACCGGGTTGCTGCCCGCGTACCTGCCGGGGCCGGGGGAGCGGGCGAACAGCGTGCACACGCGGCTGATGCGGCTCGCGGCCGAGGTCGCGGGGTGGGCGGGGGCGCGGGGCGAGGTGCCGGCGGTGGCCGAGCTGGCCGGACGGGCCCGCACCAGCGAACTGGTCCGCCAGGCCCGCGATCTGCACACCCTGCTCACCGCTCCGGCCTGATTCGTTGGGCCCGCGATCTGCACACCCTGCTCGCTATCCCGGCCTGATTCATCGGGCTCGCGGTCCGCACGCCGTGCTCTCCGCCCCGGCCCGGTCCGCCGGGCCGGGCATGTGCGTGCCCGCGCGCCGGACTGGTAAGGCGCCTCCCCGTGCCGGCTCAGTCGATGATCGCCGTGACCTCGGCCTCGACGAGGATGCCGGGCTCGAAGAGGATGTCGACCCCGATCAACGCGGCAGGCGGCGTGGCCAGGTCGAACTCACGTGCCGCCTGTTCGACGCCCGCGTTGAACGCGTCGTACATCTCCCTCTTCCAGCCCGCGGCGTACCACGTGAAGCGGACGACGTCGTGGAACGTCGCGCCCGCCGCGTCGAGCGCCTTGGCGACGTTGCGGTAGACCTGGGCGACCTGCCCGGCGAGGTCGCCGGGCGCGACGAGCTCGCCGTTCTCGTCCCAGGCCACCTGGCCCGCGATGTGAACCTGCCGGCTCCCGGACGCCACGGCGACGTGGTGGTAGAGCGGGACTTGGACATGCCGGTCAGGGTTGATGAGCGAAACAGCCACGATATCTCCGGTGCTCTCTTGTAGTTACTCAGGAACTGTAGGAGAGTGTTCGCTGACGTGGAAGAACGCACTTTTCAGTGACTGGGGAACCAAATGGTGACCAAGCAGTTCAGCAGCCTGTCGGACGAGGCGGACCTGAGGCGCGCCGACTCCCTGGCGCGCGAGATCTTCTCGGACGTCGCCAACAAGTGGGCGCTGCTGATCATCGAGACTCTCGGCGAGCGCACCCTGCGCTTCAGCGAGCTGCGCAACGAGGTCGAGGGCATCAGCCACAAGATGCTCACCCAGAACCTGCGCATGCTGGAGCGCAACGGCCTGGCCGAGCGGACGGTGCACCCGACGGTGCCGCCACGCGTCGAGTACACCCTCACCGAGCCGGGCCAGGCCCTGCGGGCGACGGTCGATCTGCTCTGCGGCTGGACCCACGACTACTTCGGCCACATCGAGTCGGCCCGCCGCCGCTTCGACGCCTGAGCCACATCGAGTCGGCCCGCCGCCGCTTCGACGCCTGGCCACGTCTAACGGAACGCGGCCAGCGCGACCGGCTGCCACTTCCTCCAGGTGGCGAGCCGTTCCTCGTACTCGGCCGCGACCGGCTCGAACGACTTGCCGAAGAAGATCCGCGCCGGCGGGTCGTCGGTGTCGGCCAGCTCCAGGATCGGCCCGCGCGTCGCCTTCGGGTCACCGAGGTCCCACACGGGCTCGGTGGCCGCCCGAACCTCGGCGTAGTCGGGATGCTCGGCACTGGCGCGGATGCTGCCCCCGCCGAAGTCGGTCGAGTACGGGCCGGGCTCCAGGCAGATCACGTCGATGCCGAAGTGCGCGACCTCCTTGCGCAGCGACTCCGACAGCCCCTCCACCGCCCACTTCGAGGCGTGGTAGGCGCCGATGCCCGCGTACGCCCGGACACCGCCCTCGCTGGTGACCTGGATGATCCGGCCGTGCCCCTGCGCGCGTAGCACGGGCAGGACCGCCTGCGTGACCCACAGCGTGCCGAAGAAGTTGGTCTCCATCTCGGCGCGGATCTCGGCCTCGGTCAGCTCCTCCACCATGCCGAAGTGGCCGTAACCGGCGTTGTTGACGACCACGTCCAGCGTGCCGAAGTGCTCGGCCGCCTGCCGTACGGCGGCGAACACGGCCGCGCGGTCGGTGATGTCGAGCCGCAGAGGCAGCATCGCCTCACCGTACTTCTCGGCGAGGGGGCGCAGGGTGTCGAGGTCGCGCGCGGTGGCGGCGACCCGGTCGCCGCGCTCCAGCGCCGCCTCCGCCCACTCGCGGCCGAACCCTTTCGACGTACCGGTGATGAACCACGTCTTGGACAACGTCCTCACCTCTCCTCAATAGATACCGTCTGTTGCAACAGTAGCATGGAGTGTATTAATTCCTCTGCTGCTACACTTTTGCATATGGAAGGCAGGCGAGACAGGAAGAAGCGGCAGACCCGCGAGCGGATCCAGGCCTCGGCGCTGGAGCTGTTCACGTCGCAGGGCTACCGCAACACGACCATCGCGGCGATCGCCGAGCACGCCGACGTCGCGACACGGACCGTCACGCTGCACTTCCCCACCAAGGAAGACCTGCTGTTCGCCGACGACCCGTTCCCCCCCGAGTCCCTGGCCACCTACCTCGCCGGCCGCTCCGGTAACGCGCTCGACTGCGTGGGCGAGTGGATGCGCGACACGATGCGCGCCCTCGACGAGCACGACGCCGACCAGGGGCGCGAGCCGGGCGAGATCTGGTCCCTGCGTACCAAGCGCGCCGCCCTGATAGCCGGGGACGACGATCTCCGCGGCCGTGCCCGTGCGAGCTACTACGAGCTGGAGCGGCTGATCGCCGCCGCCATCGGCAAGGACCTGGGCCTGCCGGCGGACGCGCTGGCGCCGCGGCTGACCGCGTACGCGCTGGTGGGAGGTCTGCGTGAGCTGTACATGACCCACGAGGCCGGCCGCCGTGAAGAGCTGCCCGGCCTGGTCGGCCGCGTGCTCGCCTTCGCCCGCGCCGGCCTGACCACGCTCACGTCCACCGTGCCGCCGACCCGGTAGCCGGCGGACGCCCGCTCAGACCCGCGACCCGGGGTGTGGTCATGCTCGCGCTGTCGACCGGTGAACAGGAGCAGGCTCCCGGTAGCTGGGGTGGCGTCTCAGCAGCTCAGCAGCCAGGAGCCTGTGGTTGTCCGCCTACACGCCTGCGGTCGTGAACGCCTGCGGTTGCTCCTCACCGGGATGCGCATGTCGAGACCGTAAAGCGCGATGGCGATCAGTTCGGCCATCACCGCCCGTGCCTCGCGCTCCAGCACCGACCGTTCGGCATCGGCCAGATCCGACGGGTATACCCGGGTCGGGCCGATGGTGCATGACCTGCGCGTGATGGTGGACGCGATCGGCTACGTGACCCGGTACGGGATCGAGTGGCGGGCTCTTCCGGTCGACTTCCCGCCGAATGAGGCGGTGCATGCGGGTTTCTTGCGTTGGTCGCGGCACGGTCTGCCCGAACGGCTGCCCGAACGGCTGCCCGAACGCTGGCCGGGCGGCTCCGCGGACGGCTGCGCATCCTGGCCGGACGGGCGGAACTACACACGCTCGGGCTGCTGTTGTGCGTGGTGGTCACCGCCGTGTCGGTGCAAGACCGTGACGGCGCGCATCCGGTGCTGGCGCTGCTGTGCGAGAAGTTCTCCACCATCCGCCTCGTCGGGGCCGACGGCGGCTCCGCCGGACGGTTGCATGCCTGGGCCCGGCAGGTCCTCGGCCTGGCCGTCACGATCGTCAAGCGCAGCGAAACCTGCCCGGCTTCGCGGCGCTGCCCCGCAGGTGGATGATGGCGGAGCGCACCTGCTCCCTGGCTGGTCCGTTACCGCCGACTGGTGCGCATCTATGAACGCAAACCCGAACAACATGAAGCCCTCATCTGGTGGGCCACCGTGCACCAGATGACCCGCCGCCTGACACGCGAACTGGCGGGACGGCCACTCTCAAGCCGCTGGAGCGACCCAGCCGCCGCTTCCGGTCCTGTCCAGCCCCGACCGGCGCGGCAAGGTCCTGCAGCTCCTGGCCGCTCAGCCTTCCTGGCCAGCCTGGAGAGGAAGCGAACCGGCCGCTCGACAGCGCCCTTCCGCCGGACTTCCGGTTACTACGTGGTCTCGGGTATTTCTCCGCCCGTTTCGTCCTGGCGAGGCGTCGCGTCATGAGTGTGATCGCCGCGAAGGTCTCTGCGTGACATGAGAGTGATCGAGGCCCAGGTCAAGTGCACCCGCGCACCATGCCGGGCCATCGTCACCTCCAGAGCACGCCATCGTGGCGCCCCACCTCGTCCAAGCTCCCGTGAAAGCCATGGTCAGAGACATGACTGCCTTTCTTACTTGGTAACCGGCGCAGCGCTCCCTTCACGGCAGCTGTTCTTGAGCACGGGTGAGCCGGGCGAGTCCGCTGACCATGAGTGCCACAGATGCCACGCCGACGGCGACCACACTCGGCAAGTACCAGTGCGGGCCCTCGATCACCACGTCCAGGACCGCCTCGTCACTGTCGCCGAGCCGGAACGGCGTGAAGATGCACGCGAACAACAGCACCGAAAAGTGCGGCAGGACAAGGAAGAACGCTGCGGCCGCGGACGACTCGGTCACGCCGTACCCTCTGATGCGCCAGACCAAGACAGCGAGGGCCAAGGTGAGCGTGCCGAACACCCAGGCGTAACCCTTGATCACCGCGTCCGCCACGGCGAGAAAGCTCTCCGCGGCCTGAAGGTTGGGCCAGTCCTCCTGCGTTGCACGGGAGATGGCCAGCGCCTGAGCTCCGCCGACGAGACCGAGCACTGTGACGATCGGGCCGGCCGAGAACGCGGTGACGAGCAGCACCGTGCCGCTCCTGGCGGCGAGGAGGGCGGCGAGGAGCGGCACAGCCGGAACGGCCACGACCCACCAGGCACTGAATAAGTCGTCCATCGGCTCTTTCTAGTCGAGCCGGAGGCCGTCGAGAACCAGCCGCACCGGCACCCGGCCAAGTCGGCGGCGCCACAGCCGTCTGCCGCAGCGAGTGGCCGCTCGCGGGGGCTGCAGCCCCCCGCTTCGGTAGAACGCCAGGACGGCGGGGATCGGTATCGCTGGGATCAGCGGTAGTCGGCCCTGTCTTCAAGCCTTTGTCAGCAGGCTCTCAGACGTCAGCCGTCTGCCCAAGGCCGCACCAACCCGCCTACTCATGACCGCACCAACCCGCCCACTCGTGACCGCAACATGGCGCCTGATCATGACCGCACACGGCGCCTGATCGAGACCGCAACACGGCGCCGCTCCCCAGGGCATGCTGCGGCGATCGGCGGCGCGGGGTTCTTCCGTGCCTGCGGGAGCCGTCCCGCCTTTCGGCCACGCGGTGTCCACCCGCGGAGAGTGAGGACCGATTCCGCCCTGGCGCGTTCCTCGCGAGGCGGTGTGTACCGGTCATGTTCGTCGCGAAGCGGTTGTATGCCAGTTGTTGGTCCCCACCCTGCGGTTGCGCGCGCCGGTTGGATCTCTCACGAGGCAACCGCGTGCGCTACCTGCGTTCCTGACGGAACGGGCGCCTGCGCCCGAGCCTGGCCCGCTCCCACGTCATCGAGGACAGGCCGGGCGAGCCAGCAGCGGCTGCATGGGCTCGGCGACGACGATGATGTGCATCCAGACCCCTGCCGTACCTGAACGGCGTTGGACCTGGAAGCGACCTAGAAGTCCATGTCGCCGCCGCCCGGCATGGCCGGGGCGGCGGGGGTCTTCTCGGGCTTCTCGGCGATGACGGCCTCGGTCGTCAGGAACAGCGCCGCGATGGAGGCGGCGTTCTGCAGCGCCGAGCGCGTCACCTTGGCCGGGTCGATGATGCCCGACTCGAACATGTTGACGTACTCGCCGGAGGCCGCGTTCAGGCCCTCACCCGGGGTGAGGTTGCGCACCTTCTCGACCACGACGCCGCCCTCGAGACCGGCGTTGACCGCGATCTGCTTGAGCGGCTCCTCCAGCGCCTTCTTCACGATGGCGGCACCGGTGGCCTCGTCGCCGTTCAGCTCCAGCTTGTCGAACGCCTTCGCGCCCGCCTGCAGCAGCGCCACGCCACCGCCGGGCACGATGCCCTCCTCGACGGCCGCCTTGGCGTTACGCACGGCGTCCTCGATGCGGTGCTTGCGCTCCTTCAGCTCGACCTCGGTCGCGGCACCGGCCTTGATGACCGCCACGCCACCGGCGAGCTTGGCCAGGCGCTCCTGGAGCTTCTCACGGTCGTAGTCGGAGTCGGTCCGCTCGATCTCGGCGCGGATCTCGTTGACCCGGCCGGAGATCTGCTCGGCGTCACCGGCACCGTCGACGATCGTGGTCTCGTCCTTGGTCACGACCACCTTGCGGGCGCGGCCCAGCAGGTCGAGGGTGGCGGTCTCCAGCTTGAGGCCGACCTCCTCGGCGATGACCTGACCACCGGTCAGGATCGCGATGTCGTTCAGCATCGCCTTGCGGCGGTCACCGAAGCCCGGCGCCTTGACCGCGACCGACCGGAAGACGCCCTTCATCTTATTCACAACCAGGGTCGCGAGCGCTTCGCCCTCGACGTCCTCGGCGATGATCAGCAGCGGCTTGCCCGACTGCACGACCTTGTCGAGCAGCGGCAGCACGTCTCTGTTGGCGGAGACCTTGCCGCTGACGATCAGGACGTACGGGTCGTCCAGGACCGCTTCGAGCCGGTCGGCGTCGGTGATGAAGAGCGGGGCGATGTACCCCTTGTCGAAGCGCATGCCCTCGGTGAGCTCGAGCTCCAGGCCGAAGGTGTTGCTCTCCTCGACGGTGATGACGCCTTCCTTGCCGACCTTGTCCATCGCCTCGGCGATGAGCGAGCCGATCTCGGCGTCGGCGGCGGAGATGGAGGCCGTGGAAGCGATCTGCTCCTTGGTCTCCACGTCCTTGGCCAGCTTGGAGAGCTCCTCGCTGACGCGCTCGACGGCCGCCTCGATGCCCTTCTTCAGGGCCATCGGGTTGGCGCCGGCGGCGACGTTGCGCAGGCCCTCACGCACCAGCGCCTGGGCGAGCACGGTGGCGGTCGTGGTGCCGTCGCCCACGACGTCGTCCGTCTTCTTGGCGACTTCCTTGACCAGCTCGGCGCCGATCTTCTCCCACGGGTCCTCGAGCTCGATCTCCTTGGCGATGGACACACCGTCGTTGGTGATCGTGGGAGCGCCCCACTTCTTCTCCAGCACGACGTTGCGGCCCTTGGGGCCCAGGGTCACCTTGACGGCGTCGGCGAGCTGGTTCATACCGCGCTCGAGACCGCGCCGGGCGTCCTCGTCAAACGCGATCATCTTCGAGGTCATTGCTGCTCCTGCTCTGGTCGAAGTGTCTCGGAGCTCTGGCCGAGCTCCTGTCGGGTATGGGCCGGGATGCTGCTGTCGCTGCCGTGTGCCGCGACGCTCTTTCCGGGTGCGGCCGGGACGGAGCCCGCGACGGACGGCCCGCAGCACAGCCATGGGGGCCTGTCTGTGAGACCTCACCGCCCCGGCGCACGCCAGGTGGTCGGCACTCCGCATGCGGAAGTGCCAGGTGGTCGGTACTCCGTTCGCGAAGTATCGGATGGTCGGTACTCCGTTCGCGGAAGCGCCAGTGGGTCGGTGCTCCGTATGCGGAAGTGCCAGGTGGTCGGTACTCCGTTCGCGAAGTATCGGATGGTCGGTACTCCGTTCGCGGAAGCGCCAGTGGGTCGGTACCCCGCATGCGGAAGTACCGGGTGGGTCGGCACTTCAAGCGGGGAAGTGCCGCGTGGTCGGCACTCCGCTCGGGGAGGTGCCGGTTGCCGCATCGCACTCTACCCACAAATTGCGTGGCGCGCACAAGTTGCGCGCCACGCATCCTGCGATATGCTTCCAGCCATGAACGAGGACGCCATGGATCTGCGAGCCCGCCACAAGCAGGCCACCCGGGAGGCGATCGGTCATGCCGCACTGCGGCTGGCCATCGAGCAGGGCCCCAACGGGCTGGCGCTCGTCCGCGTCCATGACATAGCCACGGCCGCGGGCGTCTCACCGCGCACGTACAACAACTACTTCTCCAGCCGGGAGGAGGCGATCTGTGCCTTCCAGGCCGACCAGTCGCGGCGGGTGGGGCAGGCGCTGCGTTCCAGACCCGCCGGCGAGTCGCTGCAGGAGGCCGTGCTCGCGGCCGTGATAGAGCTCTACACCGATCCCGAGCCCGACCGGGCGGGCCTCGCCATGATCATGTCGACGCCCGAGTTGGAGGGTGAGGCACTGAAGGCGTTCAGCATGGCCGAGGCGCCGCTTGCCGAGGCCATCGCGGAGCGAACCGGCATCGATCCCCGCCGCGACCTGTTCCCCGCCGTCACAGCCGCCGCAGTCGCGGGCGCCATCCGCGTGGCGGGGCGCCACTGGCTCCAGCCCGGTGTCACCGCCTCCTTCGCCACGACTCTCCGCAACGCCCTGTCCTGCGTCTTCGCCCCCGCGCCGTTAGCCGGCTCCGGGAAGGACACTGAGGGTGGCGACGACTCCTAGCGTGCAGCTTCAAGAGTCCTGACGGCTTCGGATCCATCGACGGATTGGAGAGTTTGGATCCGCGGTGCTCCGCGGCGCGGGCGAAGGCTCGCCCGGCGGCTTTCGGGAGTCTTGCCGAAGCGGAAGACAGACGTGCCCCACTACTCGATGCCAACGGGACCATCGCGTGCCTTGGAGCTGGTCGGCCGCGTCCACGGGGGGTTTGCGCCGTGTGGAGGATCGCGCCCATGTCCGAGGATGACGGCCGCAGCAGGAGGCTTGCCGCCCGGGCCTGAAGCTGTGGCCCATGTCGAAGGCTTGTGGTCCGTGCCCGAGGCTTCCGATCTGTGCGGAGGCTTGCGCACGGCCCGGTGGCTTGTGCGCGGCCTGTGCGGAGGCTTGCGGTCCGTGCGGAGGTTTGTGGCGCGTGCCGAAGATTGCGGCCATGAGGAGGGCTGTGGCCCATGTCGAGGATCGTGTCTATGCCGCCGTCGTTAGCACTTCGCGAGAGGCGACGCGGGCCAGTTGCGGATGGTCGTGATGCCGGTCATCGGTGATTCATGAAGCGTTCCGGATGTCCGGATGGCGGTCCATTCCCTGCTCAATTTGACGACCGTGGCATAGGAGGCTGAAGCATGCTCGGCGGGCCGAAAAGAACTTTTCGACGCCCCGAATCATCGTGCGTTCGAGGAGTCGCCATCGTCGGGGCTGAGCTGCAGTGTTGCACGTATGGCTTGCAGGATTTGCGAGAGTTACTACGGGCCGAAATGCCGTACTGAAACATACGGGCACGATGGAATATGAGCCCCTCTTGCCTTTTCTTCCCGCAGGACGCATTATTTCGATCATCGGCTGGGGCGCCCGCGAAGCCGCGAAACCTCTGTGCTGTTCAGTACTCAGGAAGGACCGTCGATGATCCGTCGTGCGCTCCTCGCCGCAGCTCTGGCCGCCGCCACCCTCGGTGTCCTGCCGGTCGCTGCGGCCAACGCCAGGGCCTGCAGAATCGACCACTACTGCACCACCACCTACTACTCCGACGCCGCCCTCACCAACGCCGTCGGCGGCAAACAGGAGGACTGCGACGGGACCACCCGCACCTGGGGAGTCCGCGGCCCCTATCAGACCTGGTACGAAAGCCCCTGCTTCTGACCGGAGACCGTGGGTGTGCGTACCGCCCACGAGGGACCTGAACCGAAACACCTGCAGCTGACCCCACCGCTCCCACGCTCAGGAAGGACGATTCATGATCCGTCGCGTGCTGGCCGTCGCCGCCCTGGCGAGCGCCGCGCTCGCCACCGTACCGGCCACCGCGCAGGCCGCTCCGATCTGCCGGGCCGGCTACATGTGCAACACCCAGTACTTCTCCGACCCCGCCCGCACCAACCTGGTCGGGGTCAAGACGGAATTCTGTGACGGCGAGGTCTCGACCTGGGGCAGGGTCACCGGCTACATCACGTGGTCCGCGAGCCCCTGTTCCTGACGGAAGACAGCCGGCAGGGCACGCACCGGCGGCCCTGCCGGCTCCGCGGCGACAGTGGTCCGAAGCGAGCCGGGGAAGGGCCAGATGCGTTGGACGTGGGTAAGGCCTGGATGCGTGAGCGTGGTTGGGCTTGCTGTGTGATCGTGGACAACGCTTGGGGGCGGCGCGGGCAAGGCCGATGCCTGCGCGTGCGTGACGCCCGAGCTGGCTGAGCGTGGGTGAGGCCGATGCCTGCGCGTGGGTGACGCCCGAGCTGGCTGGGCGTGGGTGAGGCCGATGCCTGAACGGGTAGGTCGGCGCCTTTGAGCTGCGAGGTCCAGGCGGGGCCGCGAGCCCAGTCGTGCTGTTCGGCGGGACGTGTCGGTGCTCAGAGTGCGAGAGCGCGGGCGATGGGCCAGGCGCCGGGGGAGGTGTTGGAGAGGACGGTGCGGGTGGTGCCGGTGTGCGGGTCGTGTGTGGACTTGAAGGACGCACCGGCGTCGTACCCGGCGAGGATCACCGTGTCGGTGCTTTCGTGCAGCCAGAAGCCAAGACCGTAGCGCAGCGACTCTTCGGGTACGGCGCAGCGTGGCCGTACCACCTCTTCGACGGAATCCACGATGTCGCCGGCGAAGAGCGCACGCCAGAAGGTGGAGATGTCGGCGGCGGTGGTGTGGATGCCGCCATCGCCGGTAGCCAGCACCGGCAGGTGGAAGATGTTGGAGCGGTTCACCCCGTCCAAGGGAAGGTAGCCCACGGCCGCGTCGGCGGGTAGCTCGTCGGAGCGGAGGAAGTCGGTTCTGGTCATGCCGGCCGGGCGGAGCACCCGTTCCCGGACCAGGTCGTGGTAACCGGCGCCGCCGGCCCGCTCCGCCAGCAGGGCCAGGACGACGAAACCGCCGTTGCAGTAGGCGAACCGCTCACCGGCTCGGAACTTGGTGGGATGCCCGTCCAGGAGGGGCAGGAACGCCTCGGTGGTGGTCAGTTCGTGGGCCGCGCCGATGAAGTAGTCGGTGATGTCTGTGTTGACTTCTTCGTCGAGGTAGTCGCCGATGCCGGAGGTGTGGGTGAGCAGATGTTCGATGGTCACGTCGTCCGCGATCAGCGGGAGGTCCTTGCCGAGCAGGGAGCGGGCGGTGGTGTCCAGCCCCAGTGCGCCGTCACGGACCAGCGAGAGCACGGCCAGGGCGGTGAACCCCTTGCTGCCGCTGGCGATGCCGAATCGGGTGTCCACGGTGTTGGGAACGTGGTAGGTGCGGTTCGCCAGACCGTAGGCCTTTGCGAACTCGATCTGGCCGTCCCGGTCGATCCAGACCACGCCGGAGAAACCGGTCTCCTCGGCGATCTTGTCGATGTGCCCCTCTGGCATTGGCGCAGCCTAACCCAGGCTGGTGCCGGGGCCGAACTGATTTATGGCGCCTCGATGCCGCCCGGACGACAAGGTGCGGCGGCGTAGGGGCCATGTGGGGAGCGGTGCGTGCGCAGTGGAAGTGGGGCTGGCTGCGATGGAGTAGTACGTGAGGGCTGCGTGTGGTGCGGGTGTTCGTGAGGGAGATATCTGCGGTGCAACGGAATGAGAGAGATGCGTGCGGTGCGGCGGTGTGGGAGAGAGATGTCTGCGGTGCGGCGGGTGCGGCGGTGTGAGAGATGTGTGCGGTGAAGGGGTCTGAGAGACGTCTGCGGTGCAGGGGTAGGCGGGGGTTGCGGTGCGGGACCGCGCCGAGGACCCGCGCGGGGGCGTGGGCGCGTGGAGCAGGTCCTCGGCCGGTCAGGGCGTTCTCACATCTCCAGGCCGGCTGTGTCCATCAGCGGCCGGACCTCCACGCCCCAGGCATGGCCGCCGGCCATGAGGCCGGCCAGTTCGATGGCGCGTTCCCGGCTGTCGCAGTCGAGGAGGTACTGGCCGGCGACATGGTGGAGCGCCTGCAGGTACGGGCCCTCGTTCACCGCCACCACACCGTCGCGGACCCGTACGAAGGCGCTGATGGAGGGGTCGGCGAGGGCGTGACCGCTGATGAGCTCGCCCGAACGCGCGGCCGTGGCCAGGATCCGCTCGTGGTCGAGGCCTTCCCCCGGCGGTGCGGCAGCGGTCACGTAGACGTTCAGCAGGAACTTCACCGTGCTCAGCCGTCGGCCGTACCCGCGAAGACGACCGGGCGTACCTCGATGCCGAGACCTTCGACGCCGGCGTCAGGGATGAGCGCGGCCAGTTCCAGAGCGCGTTCCCGGCTGTCGCATTCCACCAGGTAGTAGCCGCCGAGGAACTCCTTGGCCTCCAGGTACGGCCCGTCCGTCACGACGGGGGTGCCGCGCCGGACCCGCACCACCGCGCTCTGCGACGGGTCGGCCAGCGCCGCGGTGCTGATCATCTCGCCGGACTTGGTGATGGTCTCCATGAACGCGCCGTGGCCGTTCATCACCTCGTTGCGCTGCTCCTCGGTCAGCGTGTCCCATACCTGCGGGTTCACGTGCATGATCAACAGGAATTTCATGTCATCTCCTCAAGGTTGGGCGGCACCCCTGTGGGCGCCGTTCACCATGTGGTCGGAGCCGGTGCCGGGTTCTTGCGCCTGCCGCCACGGAAATTTCCCGCCTCGGCGCCTTCCCTGGGGAAGGGGCGCTTGACCTCGTCGAACGGTCAAGTCTGGAGTATAGGGAGGGAGCCAGCCGCGGGTGGGGGTCAGCCCGGTGCGCGGGAGTCGACGCCGTGACCGGTGCGGGTTCGGGGGGTGTACGGGTCGGCTCCGCGTTCTGTCCGTGGGATACCGCGTGGGAGGGGTGGGGCTCGCCGCCCTCGCCGAACGCGTTGATGGCCGCCCGGCCGCGTGCGAGGGTGGTGAGCGACGAAAGGGCTGGTCGATGAGATCGTTCACGGGAATGATGGCCGTCGTCACCGGAGGCGGCGGCGGGATGGGGCGCGAGCTGGTCGTTCAGCTGGCAGCCGAGGGCTGCTCGGTCGCCGCCTGCGACGTCGACGAGGCCGGGCTGGCCGTCACCGCCGAGCGGGCCGCCGAAGCCTCACCGGGCGGTGGTGAGGTGCGGGTCACGACCCATCGGTGCGATGTGTCGGATGAGGCCCAGGTGACGAGGTTCCGCGACGAGGTGGTCGAGCGGCACGGGATCGGCCACATCAACCTGCTGTTCAACAACGCCGGCATCAGCGGCGGCAACAGCTTCGTCACCAGCCCGCGAGCCGAGTGGGAGCGTACGTTCGGCGTCTGCTGGGGCGGGGTGTACAACTGCACGCGCGCGTTCATGCCGCTCCTGATCGCCAGTGACGAGGGCTGCCTGGTCAACACCAGCAGCGTCAACGGGTTCTGGGCGGCCGGCCCCGGACTGCCGATGAGCGCTTACAGCGCCGCCAAGTTCGCCGTGAAGGGTTTCTCCGAGGCGATGCTGACGGATCTGCGGCTCAACGCGCCGCACGTACGCGTGGCGCTGGTGATGCCCGGTCACGTCGGCACCGGGATCGTGATCAACTCCCGCCGGATCCACGGTCGCTCCGAGCCGGACGACATGACCGCCGAGGAGCTCGCGGACGCTCGCCCGCTCGCCGCCGCCGTCACGGGCGTTCCCGCCGACCGGCTGAGTGACGAGGAGGTACGGGTGGTGGTCAAGGGCATGGGCGAGGCGTTCCGCGACAACGCGCCGCTGTCGGCCGCCGACGCCGCGACGGTCATCCTTGACGGTGTACGCGCGGGCACCTGGCGCATCCTGGTCGGGGACGACGCCCGCGCCCTCGATGCGGCGATGCGCGCGGATCCGCTGGATCTGTACCGGCCCGACAGCCCGACCGTGGCGGGCATGCTCGCCAACGTGCGTCCCCGCGAGGAGTGAACGGTCTCGGGAGTGCCCACCGGTGCCGGAGGGCGCCGACGGTGGTGACGGTGCCGGCAGCGCCGGTGTGGAGGGGAGAGTGGCGGCGCTGCCGGGTGCCGTTCGATCGGGTCAGGTGCGGAAGGGGCCGGTCACGCAGTACGTGATGCCGCCCGACGACGATCCCGACGTCCCGCGCTGGGACGAGAAGTACAGACGATCACCGGCCGGGTTGAAGGCCGGCCCGGTGATCTCCGACGCGCTCTGCCCGTTGATCCGCAGGAACGGCGAGATCTTGTCATCGGGCGTGATCAGGCAGATCTCCATGTTCCCGCCGTCCTCGGCCACGTAGAGGTCGCCCGAGGAGGAGCCGGTGACGTTGTCGACGCCGGTGAGCGGTGGTGTGCCCGGGCTGACCAGGCTGTCGTCGTAGGCGAGTTCGTACGTGTTGCCGGTCAGGTCGACCTGCCACACGCGGTTGTCGCCCTTGGTGGTGAACCAGACGGTGTCGTCCGCGTAGTGGCAGCCCTCGCCGCCGTTGAAGGACTTCGAGCCGGACACCTGGCTGCGCGTGGCGGTCGGTGAGCCGTCGGGGTCGGGGACGTTCGCCCAGGTGAAGGAGCCGGAGGTGGCGGAGCCCGCCATCAGGACCTGCAGGGTGCCCGACGACAGGTCGCCCCAGGTGGTGGGGACGAAGCGGTAGAACCGCCCATCAGGCTCGTCCTCGGTCAGGTAGATGACCCGCCGTACGGGGTCGGCCGCGGCGGCCTCGTGCTTGAACCTGCCCATCGCGGGCCGCTGCACGGCGGTGCCGCCGAACGGGTACGTCTCGTAGACGAAGCCCCGGCTGACCTCCTCGCACGACAACCAGGTGTTCCAGGGCGTCTTGCCACCGGCACAGTTCGTACGGGTGCCGGACAGGATCCGGTAGGCCGAGGTGACGTTCCCGCCGGCGTCGAAGCGGACGGCCGAGGCGCCGCCGCCCGGGTTGATCTCGGAGTTGGACACGTAGATCCAGCCGCTGCCATCGGCGAAGCATGCGCCGCCGTCCGGGGCGTTGTGCCAGGTGTAGGACGTGCCCGGGACGGACTGGCCGGAGCGGGCGATCACCCTGCTGGTGAAGCCGGCGGGCAGGTGGATGCCGTTGGCGTCGGCGGCCTGCAGGGCGCCGTACGGGCCGGGGGCGTTCTGGGCGGGCGCGGCGAGGGCCGCTCCCTGCCAGAGACTGCCGGAGAAGGCGATCGTGCCGGCGCCGAGCACCGAGGCGCGCAGGAAATGGCGGCGTTCCATCGACGAACCTCCTAGAGGGGGGTGCAGCCTCGCCGACAGTAAGTCGAGCATATGGACAGGGATCTGTCAGGAAAGTTAACGACAACGGTGTGCTTCGCCACATTCAGGAAGCTTGTCGCGCGTGGGGCAGGGCTCAGGAAGGGTGTGGTGGCGCTGTGATAACGCGACGGGGCCGGGGTGGCGGGGGAGGCGGCGGGGTCCGGCGCGGTGGGGCGGGGCGACGAGGGGCAGGGCGATGGAGGCGGTGAGGGTCAGGCGTGGGGCAGATGGGCGAGCCCCAGCCGGGCGTCCCTCCGGCCGTCCGGCGCCCAGGTGTCGCCGAGCCCGGGGCGTTGGCGCCCGCTCAGTCGGTCAGGAGCGCGCGTGCCTGCGCGAGGATCTCCGCCTGCCGCATCCACTCCCCGCCGTCCAGCCCCAGCCCGACCGCGTCGGCCCCGGCCTCCGCGTACGCGGCCAGGCGCTCGGCCACCCGTTCCGCGCCGCCCGTGACCGGGATGTCCCTGGCCACCTCCTCCGCCATGCCGTGCGGCCCGGTCAGCGAGGCGACGAACGACTCGACGGCGTCATGGTCGTCGACCAGGATGGCGTGGCCGCCCACCGAGACCTGCGGCACCGGGCGGCCGAGCTCGCCGGCCAGCTCTCGCAGCCGGGCCACCTTGGCCGCCAGGCCGGACGGGGTGATGAGGGAGGGCGCCCAGCCGTCCCCGTACAGGATCGCGCGGCGCATGGCCGCCTCCGAGTTTGCCGCCGACCAGGATCGGCGGGACGGCGGCGGCCGGCCCGAGCGTCACCTCGGTCTCGCCCACGAGGGTGGGTCTTCCGGCGATCAGGCCTGGCAGGGCTCGCAGTGCAGTGTCGGTCCAGCGGCCACGGCCGGTCGCCGGAGCGCCGACCGCGCGCCAGAACGGCGAGCCGGGGAAGCCGCCGATCCCCACGCCGAGCACCACCCGGCCGCCCGAGAGCTGCTGCAGCGTCTGGATCTGGGAGGCCACCCACGCCACCGGGCGCAACGGCAGGCTCAGCACCCCGAACTCCAGCCCGATCCGGTCCGTGACGGCAGCGGTGGCGGCCAGTGTGAGTGCCGGGTCCGCGCCCGGCGTGCCGTCCCCGACGATCACGTCGGCCATGCCCACGGCGTCGTAGCCGAGCTGCTCCAGGTGGCGCGCCTTGGCGACGTCGGGGACGCCTCTGTCGTCCGTGGGCAGGCTCGTGGTCAGGCGCATCGTGATCACCCTTCTTGTGGGAACGGTCAGGCGTCACGCTAGGACCTCAAGTCTGGTTGACATCAAGTCGGCGGAGGAGTTCCGGTGTGCCAGGATGCGATAATGGTTTTCATTCTGGTTTGAGGAGGCTCGCGTGACCACTCCTGTCGTTCTGGTCTCCGGTCCGTACGCCGGCGCCCGCGCGGCCGTCGTGCGGCGGCTGCTGGCCGATCATCCGGGATCGGTGGCGATGCATCACGAGCGCGACCTCTGGCCGCTCCCCGGTGCCGCCCTCCTGGTGGTGGAGCTGGAGGACACGGCGGAGCCGCGCCCGTTCGCCGAGGCCGTCGCCGCCCGGGCGGGCCTGCGGCTGGCCGCCGCGCTCACCGCGCTCGACGCCCGTCACATGCCCGTCGACATCCTGCGCGGTGACCGCCTGCCCGGCCGCGACGAACGCTACGTCGCCGAGGTGCTGGCCAGGCAGGTCGAGTACGCCACCCACCTCGTCCTCGACGGCGGCGACGCCGAGGACGGCGAGCTGGCGCGGGCGGTGCTCGCCCACCTCGCGCCCGCCACCCCCGTCCACCACGTACGGGACGGCCTGCCCCCGCTGGCCGGGCGGACGGTGTGCACCGAGGAGCTGGCCGACCGCGTCGATCCTGCCACCGCTCTGCTGCCGTGCGAGGCGAGGACCGGCGCGGTCACCACAGTCGTCTGGCACCGGCTGCGGCCCCTGCACCCCGGCCGCCTGTTCCAGGTCACCGAGGAGCTGGCCGCCTGCACGGTACGCGGGCGCGGCCGGTTCTGGCTGGCCTGCCGGCACGACCGCCTGCTGGCCTGGGACTCGGTGGCGGGGCGGCTCACCGTGCACGACGCCGGGCCGTGGCTGGCCGCCCGGCCCCCGTCGGCGTGGGACGCCTGCCGCCCCGCCCGCCGCGCCGTGGCCGCCCTCGACTGGAACCCCGTGACAGGCGACCGCGTGCAGCACCTCGTCTTCACCGGCCCCGACCTCGATCGCCGGCACATCTGCGACCTGCTGGACGGCTGCCTGCTCGACCAGACGGAGATGCTGGCCGGCTCGGACGCCTGGAGCGGCTACGACGACCCGTTCTCCCTCGTCCTCGACGTGGACACGATGCTGCCGTCCTAACGGTCCGGGCTTACTCGCCGGCGGCCGCCCGCAACGCATTGACGTCGATCTTCTGCATGCCCAGCATGGCCTTCGCCACCTGCTGCGCCACAGCCGGATCAGGATGCCGCAGCAGCTCCTCCAGCTGCCTGGGAATGATCTGCCACGACAACCCCCACCGATCCTTCAGCCACCCGCACTGCGACTCCTCCCCACCCTCGGTGAGCTTGGCCCACAGCTCATCCACCTCCTCCTGCGACTCGCAGTTCACGTACAGGGAGACCGCCTCGGTGAACGTGAACTGCGGCCCCCCGTTCAGGGCGAGGAACCGCTGCCCGGCCAGCTCGAACTCCACCATCATCACCTTCTGCGCCTCACCGGGCCCCGCCTCGCCGTAGCGCTGCACGCTGACGATGCGGGAGGCGGGAAACAGCGAGGTGTAGAAGGTGGCGGCCTCCTCGGCCTGGTGGTCGAACCACAGGTACGTGGTGATCTTCTGCATGTCGGGTCCCTCCTCGGGGAATCGTTGTCATCAATGCGTCGTCCAGCGGTAGCCCGGATCGACAACGTTCCCCGAGAAAATTCCGTCAGCCGAGCACCGCGCCGATCGCCGTCATGATCGGGATGGACAATCCCGTGGTCAGCAGCACCGCGCCGCGCGCCAGGCGCCTGCCGGTGTCGTAGGTGACGGCGTAGACGTAGATGTTCTGGGCGGTGGGCAGCGCCGCGAACAACGTCGCCGCCAGCAGGTGCGTGCCGTCCAGGCCCAGCGCGAAGCGGGCGGTCACGTACGCGAGCGCGGGCTGCACGAACGCCTTGAGCGTCACCGCCAGCGCGATGTCCTTGCCGACGCCGTCCTCCTCGGGGGCGCTCGCCGCCCGGCGCGAGCCGTACAGGCTGAGCCCGTACGCCAGCAGCGCCACCGGCACGGCCGCACCGCCGAGCAGGTCGATCGGGCGCATGACCGTGACCGGCAGCGAGATGCCGCTGAGCGCGAACGCCAGGCCGAGCAGGGAGGCGACCGTGAGCGGGTTGCGGAACGGCAGCAGCAGCACCGCGCGCGGCGAGCGCGAGCCCTGGTCGAGGATCAGGAAGGAGACCGGGGTCAGGACGAGGAGCTGGAAGAGCAGGATGGGCGCGACGAGGGCGGCGTCGCCGAGCACGTACAGCGAGATCGGCACGCCGAGGTTGCCGGCGTTGACGTACGACGAGGCCAGCGCGCCGATCGTGGCCTGCCCCGTCGTCCGTCGCCAGAGCAGCTTCGCCACCAGCACGAACACGAGCTGTGTGACCGCCACCGCAATGATCTCCGTCAGCAGCACCGGCGAGAGCAGCGCGCCCAGATCGGCCCGGGACACGGTGGCGAACATCAGCGCCGGCGTCGCCACGAAGAACGCCAGCCGCGACAGCACCAGCTCGTCACTGGCCCGCAGCAGGCCGATGACTCCGATGACGTAGCCGAGCACGGCGACCGACACCAAGGCGGCGAACGCCGCGACAACCCCCGACAACCCATTCCCTCCCAAACTGGACGTTCAGGAGGTTATCTGAGGTCTCCCCGCAGGCCCGAGCCCGGCCCGCCAGGCGATACCGGCATAGGTCCCCACGGAGGGGGTAAGCCCGTCGTACGGCGCTGACCTGCGAAAACACCTTCATATGAGGGCGCCGAGAGCACCACGGGGCAAATGGGGGGTCTCCGGTGACCATTGACGAACCGCGTACTGACAGACCGTTGACGTCCGCCGCGGCGCCGGTCGAGTCGACGAGCAAGGGCCGCATCATCGCGAGCTGGCTGTCGACCACGGACCACAAGGTCATCGGCTACATGTACCTGATCGCCTCCTTCGTGTTCTTCTCGCTCGCCGGCGTCATGGCGCTGATCATCCGGGCCGAGCTCGTCCGCCCGGACCTGCAGCTGGTGAGCAACGAGCAGTACAACCAGCTTTTCACCATGCACGGCACGATCATGATGCTGCTGTTCGCCACCCCGCTGTTCGCCGGGTTCGCCAACGTGATCATGCCGCTGCAGATCGGCTCGCCGGACGTGGCCTTCCCCCGGCTGAACGCGGTGAGCTTCTGGCTGTTCCTGTTCGGCGGGCTCATCGCGGTCAGCGGCTTCTTCAGCCCGTCGGGAGCGGCCAGCTTCGGCTGGTTCGCCTACACGCCGCTGTCGGACGCGGTCTTCTCACCCGGCATCGGGGGCGACCTGTGGGTCATGGGGCTGAGCCTGGCCGGCGTGGGCACGATCCTCGGCGCGGTCAACTTCATCACCACGATCATCTGCATGCGCGCCCCCGGCATGACCATGTTCCGCATGTCGATCTTCACCTGGAACGTGCTGCTGACCAGCATGCTCGTGCTGATGGCGTTCCCCGTGCTGGCCGCGGCGCTGCTCGCGCTGGAGGCCGACCGCAAGGTCGGCACGCAGTACTTCGCCCCGGGCAACGGCGGCGCGATGCTCTGGCAGCACCTGTTCTGGTTCTTCGGCCACCCCGAGGTCTACATCATCGCGCTGCCGTTCTTCGGCATCATCACCGAGGTGCTGCCCGTCTTCAGCCGCAAGCCGATCTTCGGCTACATCGGCCTGGTGGGCGCCACCATCGCCATCGCCGGGCTGTCGATGACCGTCTGGGCGCACCACATGTTCCCCACCGGGCAGGTGCTGCTGCCGTTCTTCTCCTTCTTCACCTTCCTCATCGCGGTGCCGACCGGCGTGAAGTTCTTCAACTGGACGGGCACGATGTGGCGCGGGCACCTGAGCTTCGAGACGCCGATGCTGTTCGCGGTCGGGTTCCTCATCACGTTCCTGCTCGGCGGCCTGACCGGCGTCATCCTCGGCTCGCCGCCGCTCGACTTCCACATCACCGACACCTACTTCGTGGTGGCCCACTTCCACTACGTGGTCTTCGGCACCGTCGTGTTCGCCATGTTCGCCGGGTTCTACTTCTGGTGGCCCAAGATGACCGGCCGCATGCTGCACGAAGGTCTCGGCAAGCTGCACTTCTGGCTGCTGTTCATCGGCTTCCACACCACGTTCCTGGTCCAGCACTGGCTCGGCGTGGCCGGCATGCCGCGCCGCTACGCCGACTACGGCCCCGACGACGGCTTCACCGACCTGCACCTGGTCTCCTCCATCGGGGCGTTCATCCTGGGGGCCTCGACGCTGCCGTTCCTGTTCAACGTCTGGTACACCGCGCGCAAGGCGAAGAAGGTGGTCGTGGACGATCCCTGGGGCTTCGGCAACTCCCTGGAGTGGGCCACCTCCTGCCCGCCGCCCCGGCACAACTTCACCGACATGCCGCGCATCCGTTCCGAACGACCGGCCTTCGACCTGCACTATCCGCACGCCGGCGGGCGAGTGGCGGAGTGACGGCGTGGACGGCCTGTCACCGCGGGAGCGGCTCGTCCTGGCGGCGATCGAGCTCGAACTGCGGCGCAGCGGGGAGCACCTGGCCAGCCGGCTCAACGAGTTCAACGAACGCGCCGCGCAGGAGGGGCCGCGCCGCTTCGCCGATCACGTCAGCCGCACCGAGGTGGCCGTGGTGGCGGTCATGGTGCTGGTCCTGACCACGATCGTCACGCTGGTGATCGTCACCTGCGGGAAGTGACCACCCCGGACGCCCGGTACACGGTGTGGCGCAGGTCCGCCACCCACTCCCCGGGGATCTCCCACGGGATGAAGTGGCCGCCGCGGTCGTGCGCGGTGATGCTGACGTGGTTGTACCAGGCCGCCCTGTCGCCGTCGAGGAAGCCGCGGATCCGCTGCTCGCCGGTCGTCACGCCGGGCGGGTTCTCGTAGTCGACGAACGTGATGCCGGTGGGCGCCTCGACCGCCGGGTTGCGGTCGTGCGACGGTGCCCACGGGTAGCGGTTGTTGTTGGCGTACGTCCGGATGGAGGTGCCGATGCCGCCGCCCGCCCAGAAGATCGTGGCATGGGTGAGCAGGTCGTCCTTGCTGAACACGCGCTCCACGTCGCCGCCGTTGTCCGACCACTTCGCCCAGCGCTCCAGGATCCAGGCCAGCATGCCGGCGGGGGAGTCGGCCAGGCCGAAGCCGAGCGTGGACGGGGCCAGCATGTGCGCGGCCAGGTGCACCGCGAAGCGCCGGTCCAGCTCGACGTACCGGTCGTGCACCTCGGCGGGCAGGCCGGGCGGGATGGGCGCGCCGCCGCTGAAGTCCCAGGCCCGGTCGCCGTTGAAGAAGGTGAGCTTCTGCGCCGAGCCGATGTGGATGGCGTAGAGCTCGCCGGCGTACTTGTGGCCGAGCTGCCCCGTGACCAGCGCGCCGACGTCGCAGCCCGCGGCGGCGTACCTGTCGTGGCCGAGCACGCCGGTCATCAGCTCGTGCCAGACGTCGGCGATCTTCCAGAAGTTCATGTCCGGGTGGTGCGCCAGCGGCGTCGAGAAGCCGAAGCCGGGCAGCGACGGCACGATCACGTCGAACGCCTCCGCCGGGTCGCCCCCGTGCGCGGCCGGATCGGCGAGCGGATCGACCACCTTCGACCAGTGCCAGAACGTCCACGGCCAGCCATGGCTCAGGATCAGCGGCACCGGATCGGGGCCGGCGCCCGGCCTGCGCATGAAGTGCACCGGCACGCCGCCGACGTCCACGCGGTAGTGCTCGTAGGCGTTGATCGCCCGCTCGGCGGCCCGCCAGTCGAAGCCGTCAGCCCAGTAGGCGACCAGCTCCTCCAGGTACGCCCGCCGCACCCCGTAACGGCCGTCGTCGTTGCCCGCGTCGAGCGGCCACCGGGTCGCCGCCAGCCTGCGGCGCAGATCGTCCAGCACCTCGTCCGGCACGTGCAGCGGCACCGGCTCCAGCGGGAAGGGGCGGTTCGGCATGCTCATCAATCCTCCAGACCGTCGAGTCGCGCGGCGATCTCCGTCATCCGGGCCAGGAGCCGCGCGTAACCGGCGAGCTCCGCCCGCTCCTCCTCGTCGAGGTGTCCGGCCACGCGCGCCAGCCGCGCCACGCGCTCCGCGTGCCGCGACCGTACGACCTGCTCGCCCTCCGGGGTGAGGGACAGCAGCGCCGCACGCCGGTCGCGCGGGTCGGGGCCGCGCGCCACCAGCCCGTCGCGCTCCAGCTTGGCGACCAGGCTGGTCAGCGCGGGCTGCTTGAGCTGCTCGGTCGCGGTCAGCGCGGTCAGCCTCATCGGCCCCCTGCGGGACAGGGTGTGCAGCACCGACAGGCTGGAGAAGCTCAGCCTGCCGACCGACGGGAGCCGGATGAAGTACCCGTTGAAGTCCTCGATCGCGCGGGCCAGCGCGCCGAGGGCGGGATCCCCAGGTGGAGAAGGCACGGGCGTATTTATATCAAATATCGATGTAAATACTCACGCTTCACAGGCCGCGAGGCCGGGCGTCGTACTCCTGCCGTGCCGCGATCAGGGCCGGGGTGGCCCGGCGGGCCCACTCGGCGAGCAGCTCCAGGGGCTCGCGGACGTCCTCGGCCAGCGGCGTGATGGCGTACTCGACACTCGGCGGCGCGTCCGGGTGGACGGTGCGGGTGACCAGGCCGTTGCGTTCGAGGTTGCGCAGGTTGAGCGTCAGCATGCGGCGGCTGACGCCCTCGATCGCGCGCTCCAGCTGGGTGAACCTGCGCGGCCCCGCGCCCAGCTCGACCAGGATCTGGATGCACCACTTGTCGCCGATCAGCCGCAGCACCTCGGGCAGCGGGCAGTCGGTGACCTGGTCCGTTACGGCGGTGTTCCGTTGCGACAAGAAAGTGCCTCCTTTCGGACCCGTCGATCATCCTCCAGGATGGGCTCTCGTTACAAGAGGTAACGTTCCTGCTCAGGGGGTTCTGATCGTGCACTACGCGCGCAGCAACGGACATCGCATCGCCTACCAGGTCGCCGGGAGCGGAGGTTCGCCGGTGGTCCTGCACCCCGGGATGTTCGAGGACGGCGGCCACTGGGCGCACCTCGGCTACACCGGCGTCCTGGCCGCCTCCCACACCGTGATCGCCGTCGACCCCCTCGGGCTGGGTGCCAGCGACGCGCCGCACGAGCCGGAGGCGTACGCGGCGGAGCGCCGGGCCGAGTCCGTCACCGCCGTCCTGGACGACCTCGGCCTCGACCGGGCCGCTTTCTGGGGGTACTCGCTGGGGGCCATGACCGGGTACGCCGTGGCCGCGTACGCGCCCGAGCGGCTGACCCGCCTGGTGGCGGGCGGCTTCGACCCGGACGGCTTCCGGTCCCGGGTGCCGGCGGTGCTGGCCGCGCTCGGGCTGCCCGGCGACCACGACGTGTACGAGCTCGTCAAGCAGGGCGCGCTGGGGCACCCGTACCAGGTGGCGGTCATCGAGGCGGGCGACCCGGCCGCGTACCGGGCGAACTACGACAGGTTCTCCCGCGAGCCGGGCCTGGGCCCGCGCCTGGCCGCCTCCGGAGTGCCCGTCCTGATGTACGCGGGCACCGCCGACCCGTGGCACGACCCGATGCGCGACCACGCGCTCGCCCACGGCGCCCGGTTCTTCTCCGTCCCGGACTCCGACCACGGCCAGGCCCCGCGGCGCTCACGCCAGGTGCTGGCCCGGGTGCTGCCGTTCCTGGAGGAGTGCCGGGCCGCGTGAGCGGGGTCAGTTGATGCAGTCCTGCCTGTCGAGCCCGAACGCCAGCTCCCTGACCTTGCCGTTGGAGTAGAGGAAGGCGTAGTAGGCCTTCGGGTTGCCGGGCACCGCGGTGTAGGCGACCCCGCTGGGCGAGGTCCTCAGGCCCGGGTACGCCTTCCTGACCTGCCTGACCGAGGAGCCCAGGCCGATTCCCCGCGGCGTCCGCATCCCCTTCTGTGCCAGGATCACGGCCACGCCGGCCTTCCTGGAGATGTACAGGCCCACGCGCCCCTTCCCGGCCGGGTGCGCCCTGAGGTTCCAGCCGGAGCACAGGCCCGCCCCCGCGGGCAGCTTGAGCACGATCTTCCCGGTGGCCCGCGCCTTGGCGGCGCTCATGCCGAGCTTGACCGGGCCGTAGCCGTACGGCCCGAGGGCGGGCTCCTTCGCGGCGGCCAGGGCGGGCGCGGCGGTGGCGGCCAGTGCCCCGCCGGCCAGCAGCGCGACGAGCAGCTTCTTCATGACTGTCCTCCCCGTTGTCGTGACACGAGGGGATTCGCCCGGCGAGGCCCGGCGGATCAGCCGGACGACTCGCTCCTGCGCAAGGAGGGCGGCACCACCCCGATGGGCGGCGGCGGGTACGGTGGCGGGGCGGAGGTGATGGTCATGAGCGCCGGCAAGCTGAGCCGCAAGCCGTACGAGAAACGACTGATCCGGTTGCAGGCCGAGCTGGTGAAGCTGCAGGAGTGGGTGCGGGCCGAGGGGCGCCGCCTGGTGGTGATCTTCGAGGGGCGCGACGCCGCCGGCAAGGGAGGCACGATCCAGCGGGTGGCCCAGTATCTCAACCCGCGGGTGACCAGGATCGTCGCGCTGCCCGCGCCCACCGAGCGCCAGCGTACGCAGTGGTACTTCCAGCGTTACGTCGAGCACCTGCCGGCCGCGGGGGAGATCGTGCTGTTCGACCGGAGCTGGTACAACCGGGCCGGGGTCGAGCAGGTGATGGGCTTCTGCACCCAAGAGGAGTACACCCGGTTCCTGCACCAGTGCCCGATCTTCGAGCGGTTGCTGGTGGAGGACGGGATCCTGCTGCGCAAGTACTGGTTCTCGGTCAGCGACACCGAGCAGGAGCGCCGCTTCCGCGACCGGCTGGAGGACCCGATGCGGCGCTGGAAGCTGTCGGCGATGGACCTGGAGTCGATCACCCGCTGGGAGGAATACTCGCGGGCCAAGGACGAGATGATGGTGCACACCCACATCCCCGAGGCGCCGTGGTACGAGGTGGAGGGCGAGGACAAGCGGCGAGCCAGGATCAACATGATCTCCCACCTGCTGTCCACGGTCCCGTACGGCGAGGTGGAGCGCCCGCCGCTGAAGATCCCGCCCCGGCCCGCCCCTACGGGGTACCGGCGGCCGCCGAGGGTGGAGACACCGGTGCCCGACGTGACGGGGGATCTCGGCTGACCGCGTACCCGCCCCTACTCGAAGAGGGACGGATCTCCCGTCCCTCTTCGGAGGATCTCGGGCTCGTCCTGCGACAGGTCGATGACGGTCGTGGGGGTGGCGCCGCACTCGCCGGCGTCGAGGACGGCGTCCACCACGTGGTCGAGCCGCTCCTTGATCTCCCAGCCCTGGGTCATGGGATCGGTCTCGTCCGGCAGCAGCAGGGTGCTCGACAGCAACGGCTCGCCGAGCTCGGCCAGCAGCGCCTGCGTCACGACATGGTCGGGGATCCGGACGCCGACCGTCTTCTTCCTCGGATGCAGCAACCGCCGCGGCACTTCCTTGGTCGCGGGCAGGATGAACGTGTAGCCGCCCGGGGTGGCCGCCTTGACCAGCCGGAACACCGCGTTGCTCACATGAACGAACTGCCCGAACTGCGCGAAGTCCCTGCAGATCAGGGTGAAGTGGTGGTCACCGCCGAGGCCGCGGACCTCCCTGATCCGGTCGAGGCCCTCCTTGTTGCCCAGCCGGCATCCCAGGGCGTAGCAGGAGTCCGTCGGGTACGCGATGAGCCCGTCGGCGTTCAACAGCTCGACGACCTGGCTGATCAGGCGGGGCTGGGGGTTGTCCGGATGGACGTCGAAGTACTTGGCCACACCTGATCCTAGAAGCGGGCGGCACCGGCGCGGCACATCAAGGTGCCGGTTCCGCGCAGCGGCCGGTACATTCGACGCGGATCAGTCAGCCGGACGAGAGGTCGAGATGCCCGAGAACCACGGCGCGCGCGGGACGGGCCTGAGGCCGTACGGGTGGATGCTGGTGCTGGCCGCGGCGGTCCTGCTCGTCGACCAGGCGTCCAAGCTGTGGGCGGTCTCCGCGCTCTCGGACGGCCGGAACATCACGGTCATCCCCGGCCTCATCGAGCTGCGCCTGCTGCTGAACCCCGGCGCCGCGTTCTCGATCGGCGAGGGCGTGACCTGGGTGTTCACGCTGACGGCGGCCGCGGCGGTCGCGGGCATCCTGTACGCCGGGCGCCGCCTGCACTCCCCGGCCTGGACGGCCGTGCTCGGCGGGCTGCTGGGCGGCGCCACCTCCCACCTGCTCGACCGCCTGTTCCGCCCGCCGGCCTTCGCCCGGGGCCACGTCGTCGACTTCATCGGCTACGGCGACCTGTTCGTCGGCAACGTCGCCGACATCGCCCTCACGCTGAGCTGCGCCTTCCTCTTCCTCCTCACGGTGCGCGGCGTTCCCCTGGCGCCCGTCGCCAAGGAGTCCTGACCTCCGCACAAGTCAGGGCTGCAGCCGCTCGACGAGGTCGGCGGCGCGGGTGGTGCCGCCCTCCGCGCGCGTCCGCCCGGAGCCGGGCCGAACGGCGGGCGACCTCCGGGTCGGCGGTGAGGTCGAGCAGGGCGGACCGCAGGGCGCCGGCCGTGGCGTCCGCGGTGTCGATTCGGCGGGCCACGCCCAGCTCCACGAGCCGGCCGGACGGGTCCAGCCGTCCTCCTCGCGGCGCGGGCCGAAGCAGGGGCCGACGAAGGTCACCGTGCCGGGCCGACCTGGTCGGCGTGCGGTTGCATGGCCCGGGTGATCAGGGCCAGAGCGCGGGAGGGGACGCCGGAGAAGGCGTCGGCGTCGGTGGTGGTCGTCCCGGAATGCGAGGTGGGCGCGGCGGGGCATGGAAGATCACTCGTTTCGGGTTCGCGGCGGGTGTCCGGGCGACGGAGGCCTCACGGTGCGGCGGCCTCCAGGTCGGCGACGCTGCCCGACATGATCGTCCGTACGTGCGCGGTGATGTGCTCCACCGGCCAGTCCCACCATGCCACGGCCAGCAGCCGGGCGACGTCCTCCGCGCCGTAGCGGGTGCGGATGAGCCGCGCCGGGTTGCCGCCGACGATGCCGTAGTCGGGCACGTCGGAGGTGACCACGGAGCCGGCGCCGATGATCGCGCCGTGCCCGATCCGCACGCCCGGCATCACCGTCGCGCCGTACCCGAACCAGACGTCGTTGCCCACCACGGTGTCGCCGCGGTTCGGCAGGCCCGTCAGCAGGTCGAAGTGGTGCGCCCACGAGCCGCCCATGGTGGGGAAGGGGAAGGTCGAGGGGCCGTCCATGCGGTGGTTGGCGCCGTTCATGATGAACCGCACCCCCGTGCCCAGCGCGCAGAACCTGCCGATGACCAGCTTCTCCGGCCCGTAGTGGTAGAGCACGTTGCGCGTCTCGAACGCGGTCGGATCGTCGGGGTCGTCGTAGTAGGAGTACTCCCCGGCCTCGATCAACGGGGACTTCACCAGCGGCCGGAGCAGCACCACCCGCGGCTGCTCCGGCATCGGGTGCAGGACGGCCGGATCGGCGGGAACGAGCGGATTCATGGACGGCGGCTCCGTTAATGCGACAAGATGTACATTAAGATGGTGGCATGGCGCCGCCCGATGAGCAAACGGAGACCGAACCGATGACGTCCGAGAGCGCGCGGTCCAGGCGCCGCCCGGGTGGCCGCACCGGCCGCGTCCGTGCCCAGGTGCTCGACGCGGTCCGCGCCGAGCTGGCCGAGCGCGGCTACGACGGGCTCGGCCTGGACGGCGTCGCGGCCCGCGCGGGCGTGCACCGCGCGACGGTGTACCGGCGCTGGCGGGACGTCGGCGGCCTGCTCGCCGACCTCCTGGAGGCGACCACGAGCGACGACGACTGGCAGCCCCAGGACACCGGCTCCCTGCAGGGCGACCTGACCGTGCTGAACCAGGAGAACCTGGCCGCCATGACCGCGCAGCCGTCGATCGCCGCCGCCCTGATCGCGGCCTCGTTCCGTTCGGAGGAGGCCGCCCGCGGCCTGCGGCGGCTCTGGGAGGACCGCTACGCGCGCTGCGAGGTCATCGTCGGCAGGGCCGTGCGGCGCGGCGAGCTGCCGGCGGGCACCGATGCGCGAGTGCTGCTCGTCGCCGCCACCGCGCCGCTCTACCACCACCTGGTGCTGCTCCGCACGCCACCGGACCCGGACCTGCCCGGACTGGCCGCCAGGGCCGCCGCCCTCGCCGCCTTCGCCGGCGCCTTCGTCAAGGACCCGCCGGTCGCGGGTGCCCCGGGATGAGCGGGTCTCACCCCCACTGGCCGGGCCGGTAGTCGCCGGCCGGCTGCCGGGTGATGACGTTCAGCCGGTTCCAGGCGTTCATGACGGCGATCAGGCTCACCAGGGCGGTGAGCTGCTCCTCGTCGTAGTGCCTGGCGGCCTCGGCCCAGGCCTCGTCCGTGACGCCGCCGGCGCCGTCGGCGATGCGGGTGCCCTGCTCGGTCAGCTCCAGGGCGGCGCGCTCGGCCTCGGTGAAGACCGTGGCCTCGCGCCAGGCCGCGACCAGGTTGAGCCGCACGGAGGTCTCCCCGGCGTGCGCGGCGTCCTTGGCGTGCTGGTCGACGCAGACGGCGCAGCCGTTGATCTGGCTGGTGCGCAGCTGCACCAGCTCGCGCGTGGCGGCCGGCAGGGACGAGTCGTGCGCGGCCCTGCTCGCCGAGACGACGTGCTTCACGATCCTGGCCCCGACCGGGTTGCCTGCGTAGTCGAGACGGGCGTCCATGGTGATCTCCTTGCGTGTCGACGGTTACACCCCACCGACGAAGCGGACCGGCGCCCGGGGACGGCGCGGAGGAGAATACCGGTGAGTGTCCCCTGCGCGGCCGCCGGTTCGTCGTAGAGGAGAGAGCCCACGTCGCCCCTGCGGAGGTCGCATGCAGTACGCCCTGATCATCTACGAGGAGCCCGGCTACCTCGACGGGCTAACGGAGGAGGACCGTGAGGCGGCGTACGCGGACTATCGCGCGCTGGCCGAGGACCCCCGCTACGCCGGCGGTGCGCAGCTGCAGCCGGTCGAGACGGCGACCACCGTGCGCGTGGCCGGGGGCCGGACGTTGCCGACCGACGGGCCGTTCGCCGACACCAAGGAGGTGCTGGGCGGGTTCTGCCTGGTCGAGGCGGCCGACCTGGACGAGGCGATCGAGCTTGCCGCGCGTGTCCCGGCGGCCCGGCTCGGCGGGGTGGTGGAGGTCAGGCCGGTGATGCGGTTCTGAGCGCGCTGGAGGAGGTCTTCCGCGACGAGTGGGGCCGGGTGCTGGCCTCGCTGATCGGGTTCCTCGGCGACTTCGACCGGGCCGAGGAGGCCGCGCAGGAGGCGTTCGCGATCGCGGCCGAGCGCTGGCCCGTTTCCGGCATGCCGGACAAGCCGGGTGCGTGGCTGCTGACGACGGCCCGCAACCGGGCGATCGACCGGGTGCGCAGGGAACGCGCCCTGGCCGGGAAGATCCACCTGCTGCACGAACCCGAGGCCGCCATGGACGAGTTCGACGACACAGCGATCAAGGACGAGCGGCTGGAGCTGATCTTCGCCTGCTGTCACCCGGCGCTGCCGCTGGACGGGCAGGTGGCGCTCACGCTGCGGGCGCTCGGCGGCCTGGAAACCGCCGAGATCGCCCGGGCCTTCCTGGTCTCGGAGGAGACCATGAAGCGGCGGCTGTCCCGCGCCAAGGCCAAGATCAAGGCGACCGGGATCCCGTTCGCCGTCCCCGCCGCGCACAGGCTGCCCGACCGCCTCGACGCGGTGCTCGCCGTCGTCTACCTCATCTTCAACGAGGGGTACCGCGGCCGGACCGACCTCGGCGCGGAGGCGCTCCGCCTGGGCCGGCTGCTGGCCGCGCTGCTGCCGGACCAGCCGGAGGCGCACGGCCTGCTGGCCCTGATGCTGATCCACCACGCCCGGCGTCGGGCCCGCTTCCGCGGCGAGGACCTGGTGCTGCTCGATGACCAGGACCGGTCGCTGTGGGACCTGCGCCAGATCGCCGAGGGGTGCGCGGTGCTCGACCGGGCGATCAGGCTGGGCGGGCGCGGCGCCTACGTCGTCCAGGCCGCGATCGCCTCGCTGCAGACCCGCGAGCCGATCGACTGGCCGCAGGTCGCCGCGCTGTACCGGCGGCTGGCCGGCCTCACCGGCTCCGCGGTGGTCGAGCTCAACGGCGCGGTGGCGCTCGCCCAGGCCGGCGATCCCGCCGCGGCCTTGCGCGCCGTCGACCGGCTCGACCTCGACGGCTACCTCTACTTCCACTCGACCCGCGGCGAGCTGCTGCGCCGCCTCGGCCGGCCCGCCGAGGCCAGGACCGCGTACGGCAGGGCGCTGGAGCTGGCCACCTCGGCCCCCGAGCGCCGCTTCCTGGCCCGCCGGCTCGAACAGCTCTGACAGCCGCGGGCGGCTTGACAGACCCGCGCGCCCTCCTAATACTCGGACCCGAGCAATAGGAGGCAAGCGATTGGGAACGAGTAATCGACGTCCGGTGTCCAACGCGCTGGGCCTGGCCGTGCTCGGGCTGCTCATCGAGTCCCCTGCACACCCGCACGCCATGGCCGCCACCCTGCGCGAACGCGGCCAGGACCGGGTGTTCAAGGTGACCACCGGCTCCCTGTACGACGTCGTACGCGCGCTGGAGCGGGCCGGGTGGATCGAGGCGCGGGAGACCGTCAAGGTCGGCGCCCGGCCGGAGCGCACCGTCTACCAGCACACCCCCCTCGGGCGGGCGGAGTTCACCCGCTGGGTGGAGGAGCTGATCCGCGTCCCGTCCGCCGAGTACCCGAAGTTCCTGTCCGCCGTCGGCTACCTCGGCGCGCTCGGGCCCGGCGGCGCCGTGGAGGCGCTGCGGGACCGCGCCGCCCGGGTGCGCGCGACGCTGGAGGAGCACCGCCGCGAGCACGGCGAGCTGCTGGCGGCCGGCACGGTGCCGCGCCTGTTCGTGGTCGAGGTGGAGTACGCGCTGCGCATGCAGGAGGCCGAGCTCGGCTGGATCGAGGAGATCGTGGCCGACATCGAGACGGGCCGGCTGGCCTGGCCGGACGTGTCCGGCTGGGTACGCGCCCAGGAGGAGGGCCAGTGAGCGGCGACGGCACGATCATGGTGGCGGGCGCGGGGCCCGCCGGGCTGATGCTGGCGGCGGAGCTGACGCTCGCCGGGGCCGAGGTGACGGTGCTCGACGCGCTGCCGGAGCGCTCGCCGTACTGCAGGGGGTTCAACCTCAACGCCCGCAGCCTGGAGCTGCTCGACCGGCGCGGCATCGCCGGGCGATTCCTGGCCGAGGGGCCGGCCGTGCCGGCGGGCATGTTCGCCGACCCCGCCAGGCCGCTCGACCTGACGGTGATGGACACCGACCATCCGTACGTGCTGGGCATCGCGCAGACCCGCGTCGAGGAGCTGCTGGAGCAGTGGCTGGCCGAGCTGGGTGTGCCGGTGCGCTGGGGGCACACAGTCGCCGACCTGGAGCAGGACGGCGACGGCGTCGAGGTGACCGTCGAGTCCGGCGGCCGGAGGTGGCGCACCCGGGCCGCCTACCTCGCCGGTTGCGACGGCAGCCGCAGCCTGGTGCGCAAGCGCGCCGGGATCGGCTTCCCCGGCACGCCCGCCACCCACTACGGCGTGCTCGCGGACCTCGAGCTCGCCGACCCCGCCGCCCTGCCGTTCGGCATGACCAAGGGCGAGCGCGGCACGGTGTTCGTGATCCCGCGGCCCGGCTACGTCCGCATCGTGCTCGACGACCCCGAGCCGCCCGCCGACCGCGACGAACCCGTGACGCTGCCCTACTTCCAGCGGCTGCTGGACGACCAGCTCGGCCGCCACGTGGAGCTGCGCGAGCCGCGCTGGCTCACGCGCTTCGGCGACGCGGCCCGGCTCGCGGACCGCTACGTCGCCGGACGCGTGGTGCTGGCGGGCGACGCCGCGCACATCCACCCGCCGACCGGCGCGATCGGGGTCAACGTGGCGCTGGCCGACGCGGTCAACCTCGGCTGGAAGCTCGCCGCCACAGCGCTCGGCCACGCCCCAGGCGGGCTGCTGCACAGCTACCACGACGAACGGCACGCCGCCGGCGAGCGCCTGCTGAGCACCATCCGCGCCCAGACGGCCCTCGCCGGCCACGACCCCGCCCTCGCCCCGGTGCGGGACCTGTTCGGCGAGCTGGTCGAACGGGTGACCGGCGCCGGCAAGTACCTCGCGGAGCTGGCGACCGGCGTGAGCACCCGCTACGACCCGAGGATCCCCGGCGACCACCCGTGGCTCGGCCGCCTCGCCCCCAACCTGGAGCTGACCCTCGACGGCCGCCGCACCAGCGTCGCCGAGCTGCTGCACCGGGCCCGCCCGATCCTGCTCCGCCTCGGCGACCGGCCGCTGCCGGCCCCCGGCGACGGGGTGGACACCTACGACGCCCGGTGTCCCGCCCAGCCCGGGCTCGAAGGGCTGCTGATCCGCCCAGACGGTCACACCGCCTGGGTCTCCACCACCTCCGACCCCCAGCCCGGCGGCACCCTCGCCACGGCCCTGGCCACCTGGTTCAGCGCCGGCTCCCGGGTGGGCTGAACAACAGGCAGAGCACGGCCGCGGCCACCAGCACCACCGCACACGCCACGAGGGCGGTGTGCAGGGCGGTCACGAACCCGGCGGCGAACGTCTCGGCCGTGACCCGCTCGTACAGGGCGGCCGTGGCCGGGTCCAGGCCGCCGGGCGGCGCGGGCGGGCTGTAGTGGCGGGCCGCGGCGGCACTGTCCTCGACGAACCGGGCACGCAGCGGCTCGGGCAGCAGGCCCGCCCGCTCCCCGGCCTCGGCGCGCAGGGCCGAGGAGAGCCGGGCCGAGAGCAGGACGCCCAGCACGGCCGTGCCGACCACGCCGCCGGCCTGCCGGATCGTGCTGGACACACCGGACGCCGCCACGTACCTGCCGCCGAACCTGTCCGACAACCGCCCCGCGTACGCCGAGCCGGCCGCGGTGAGCACCGCGCCGGGCAGCAGCACCAGGCCGGTCTCCAGCGCCGAGTACCCGCGCGCCAGCTGCAGGTACAGCACCAGCGCGAACATGACGCCGATCATGCCGAGCTGGAAGACGAACCCGGCCGCGTTGCCGACCGCGAAGTTCCGCACCCTGAACAGGGCCAGGGGCATCAGGGGCGCCTCCCGCCGCCGTTGCAGGAGCACGAACGCCACCAGCAGCGCCACCCCCGCCACGATCGGCCCCGCGACGGTGGCCCAGCCGTAGCGTTCGCCCTCGATCAGGCCGAAGACGACGCCGCCCAGCCCGGCGGTGGCCAGCGCGACGCCCGCCAGGTCGAGCCGCTGGGCCAGGCCGGAGCGCAGGGGCGGCACGAAGGCCAGCGCCAGCACGGCGGTGACGATCCCGATCGGGACGTGTCGAGCAACGACATGAAGAAGCCGATGCACATGATCGCGAGAACCAGCCACGGCCGCTGCGTGGCCGGTTGCTCGCCTGAAGGGCCGACACGCGTCGTCGCCACCATGCGAAGCACCCTTTTCCAGGATGTGGTGAGCGACTTCCACCTTCCCCGCGTCATCCGGACGCGGGTGAAGCTGGTTGGCGAGGCGTGAGGCCCGACGGTGAGAAGCCAGGCCGGAGCCTAACACACCGCCGCGCGGCCTCACCCTTGATCGCCCCCAGGCCGTCCTCGTAGCTGCCCCGGCCCCACCAGCCGTGGACGGGTGGGGTGTGGCCGCCCTGCTGTCAGTGGCCCGTCAGGAGGAGGACGAGGGCCAGGCTTCGACGTTTTGCGATCATGGCGTCCCTTCGGACTGCGAGCGCAAATCGTTAAGACGATTCCTCCACGCGACGCATGCGGTGTCAAGAGTTCCGGTCCGGGTGGATCGGCGAACCGGTGACAGTGCTCAGGCGGAGTGGCGGCGTACCAGGCGGGCGGGGATGACGAGTTCGGTGGACGGCTCGCCGATGGTGCCGTTCAGCCGTTCGAGCAGCCGCGTGGCCGTGGCCCGGCCGATCTCGCGGGCCGGGTTGGCCATGGTGGTCAGGCCGGGGGAGACCATGCCGGCGGCGTCGATGTCGTCGAAGCCCATCACGGCCAGGTCGTCCGGGACGCGCAGGCCGCGCAGGGCCGCCACGTCGAGGGCGCCGATCGCCATGACGTCGTTCGCGCACAGGACGGCGTCGGGCAGCTCCGGCAGGTCCAGCAGCCGCGCCACGCCCTCCGCGCCGCCCGCGCGGCTGAACGCGGTGTGCTCCACGAGCGCCCGGCCGGCCGGCACGCCGGCCTCGGCGAGGGCCGCGCGGTAACCCGCGACGCGCTCGGCCGCCGGGCCCTCCGCCGCGGGGCCGCACACGAACGCGATCCTGCGGTAGCCCCGGGCGAGCAGGTGGCGGGTGGCCTCGGCGGCGCCGCCCTCGTCGTCGCTGTGGACGACGTCCACGCCCCGCTGGGCCAGCCTGCCGCCGAGCCGCACCACCGGGATGCCGGCGCCGATGACCGGCAGCAGGTCCTCGGCGTGGGTGTGGAACACCGCGAAGGCCAGCCCGTCGACCTGGCGGGCGATCATCTGCTCGATCGCGGCCTGCTCGGCCCGCCTCACGCCGTCGGTGTTGCTGATGATCTGGTCGTAGCCGGCGGGGCCGAGCACGTCCTGCAGGCCGCGGGCCAGGGCCGGGTAGAACGGGTTGGTGATGTCGGGGATGATCAGGCCGATGGTCTGGCTGCGGCTGGTGCGCAGGCCCCTGGCCAGGACGTTCGGCCGGTAGCCGAGCTCCTCGATCGCGCGCAGCACGCGACGGCGCGTCTCCTCCGCCACGGGGCGGCGGCCGTTCAGGGTGTGGGACACGGTCGTGGCGCTCACCCCGGCCAGGCCGGCCACCCGCCTGATGCTCGGCCGCTCGCCCCTGACCGCACGCGGCTGCTCGCCGAGGGGCTGGGGGAGCGCTCCGGAGCCTTCGGCAGGCTCGCGTCCCTCGGCAAGGCCCGCGACTGGGGGAAGGCCCAGAGGTGCGCCGCGTCCCTGGGGGAAACCTTCGGATGCGCCGCGTCCTTGGAGGGACCCTTCGGATGCGCCGCGTCCTTCGAGGAAGCCTTCGAAGGCGCTGCTCAGCACGGCGTTGGCGTCCTCGAGCGTACGCACGCCGCGCGCGACGGCCTCGGCGGGCGGCACCCGGCCGGCCGCCTCCAGCAGGATCGACTCCCACACCTGCCGCAACGGCCCCAGCACCGCCGCCGCCAGGATCCGCGCCCTGAGACCGCCCATCCCGTCGGCCCCGGACTCCGTCACCGATCCCGCCAGAGCCCCGGCCGAAAGGGCCGCCAGAGGCTCGGCCGGAGACCCCGTCGCCGTCTCGGCCAGTGACTCGGCCAGTGACTCGGCCAGCGACTCGGCCAGCGCGCGCTCGCGGGCCGCGAACAGCTCGCGCCCGTGCGCGCGCAGGGTGTCGCTGCCGCGGTACACCCGCCCGAAGAGCGCCAGGTCACCGGCAGGGTTGGCACGCAACAGCCCGCGCAGCGCCACCGCCGCCCGCCCGCCCGGCCGGTGCCGCACCACCTCGGCGGGATCGCCTGCCAGCAGCGGCTCGTGCTCGTAGAAGAGCTGCTCCTTGACGGGGAAGTAGTTGAACACGGTCTTGGCCGACACGTCAGCCGCCTCGGCGACCTCGCTGACCGTCACCGCGTCGAACCCCCGTAGCGCGAACAGCCGCAGCGCGGCGTCGGCGATGGCGCGCCGCGTCTCGGCCTTCTTCCGCTCACGCCTGGCCGGGGGCTGCTGGGTGGGCATGCCAAGACCTTACATCGACCCAATCCTTTTAGCCGCTAAAAACTTTGGCCTTACGGGGCGAATGCGGGTGATGTCCTCGATGTCGGCGGGGTGGCGGGTCCTCCACCTGCAACGGGATCTCCTCGTCCACGGGGCACGTACGCCGGTGCAACATCGTTCCCGTCCAGGCCGGCCCGAGGGCGGGGAGCGCGGCGAGATGGATCACGGCCTTGGCCCCCACCGGCGCCCGCCGCACGACCTCCGGGTCGCCGGCGCTGCCCACCACCATGCGGTCGAGCGGCAGGCCGCCGGGGTCGCGCAGGCCGAGCCCGGTCGCCTTCATCTGCCGTCGGGCGAGCAGGTCGAGGGTGGCCCGGCCGACGCTCCCGGCTGCTTCCGTGACCAGCACCCGCCGCGGAATATGGGTCATGTTGTACTCCCCGATCCGCAAATCGATTTGGTGAACGCAGCATGCGGGCAGGCCCGGACGGATGTCAAGGCGCGTACAGCGGCTGTAAGTTTCGCGGCGCGATGCGTCCGCCCGCCTGGCCGGGAGGACGGCACCCACATGCGGCGGGCCCCCGTGGTCGGCGGCAAGGGGGCCGCCGCAACCTTCCGTCGGCGCCAGGCGGGCGTGAGTCTGGATTAAAGGTCCTCGGACCGGGAGGGCGCAAGAGGGTGGAGCGCTCCAGCCATGTATTTGCGCTAATTGATCGCGATTTTGCGGATCTCCCGTCGTCTCTCACCGTTCACTCACTGAACAGTCAAGCCCTTGACAGCCATATTTCGGCGCGGTAAGCAACTCGTTAGATCCTGAAATCGCCCGACAAATCGTCAAGCGCAACCTCACCAGCAAAGCGCGGTCGGCGCGCGCCTTGCCTGACGTCCCCCCGGTCAGGAAAGGAAGCCCATGTCTGCGTGGCCGAAGCTGCTCGCCGTGGTGTCACTGGTGTTCACCGGTGCCGCGGCGATCGACATCCCACCCGCCGACTACCAGCACGTCCAGCTCGCCCTCGGGCCGTCCGAATTAGGTGAGCCCATGTCGCTCGCGGTCCTGCCCGACAGGTCCGTGCTGCACACCGCCCGCGACGGCACGGTCCGCCACACCGACCCCTCCGGCGCCACGAAGGTGGCGGGCAAGCTGGACGTCTACACCCACGACGAGGAGGGGCTGCAGGGCATCGCCGCCGACCCCGGCTTCGCCGCCAACCGCTTCGTCTACCTCTACTACTCGCCCAAGCTGAGCACCCCGGCCGGCGACGCCCCCGTGACCGGCACCGAGGCCGACTTCGCGCCGTGGAAGGGGCACCTGAACCTGTCGCGCTTCACCCTCAAGGCCGACAACACCCTCGACCCGGCCAGCGAGAAGGTCGTGCTGGAGGTGCCCAACGACCGCGGCCAGTGCTGTCACGTGGGCGGGGACATCGACTTCGACGCCGCGGGCAACCTGTACCTGACCACCGGCGACGACACCAACCCGTTCGAGTCCGGCGGCTACTCCCCGCTCGACGAGCGCACCGGCCGCAACCCGCAGTTCGACGCGCAGCGCTCCTCGGGCAACACCAACGACCTGCGCGGCAAGCTGCTGCGCATCAAGCCGCAACCCGACGGCGGTTACACCGTCCCGGCGGGCAACCTCTTCCCGCCCGGCACGGCGGGGACCCGGCCCGAGATCTACGCCATGGGCTTCCGCAACCCGTTCCGGATGTCGGTCGACAAGCAGACCGGCACGGTCTACCTGGGCGACTACGGCCCCGACGCGGGCGCCGCCGACCCCGGCCGGGGGCCCGGCGGGCAGGTGGAGTTCGACCGCATCACCGCTCCGGGCAACTACGGCTGGCCGTACTGCACCGGCACCAACACCGCCGCCGAGACGTACAACGAGTACACCTTCCCCAGCGGCCCGTCCGGCGCCAGGTACGACTGCGCGGGCGGCCCGGTGAACAACTCCTTCCGCAACACCGGCCTGGCCAGGCTGCCCGCCGCCGAGCCGAGCTGGATCAAGTACGGCGACGCCGGCTCGCCCCCGGAGTTCGGCGGCGGCTCGGAGTCGCCCATGGGCGGCGAGGTCTACCGCTACGACGCCGGCTCCTCCTCGACGGTCAAGTTCCCGCAGTCGCTGGACGGCCGCTACTTCGCCATGGAGTTCGGCCGCCAGTGGATCAAAGCGATCGAGGTGGAGAGCGACGGCACGCCCGGCCTGATCGAGGACTTCCCGTGGGACGGCACGCAGATCATCGACTCGCAGTTCGGCCCCGACGGCGCCCTGTACGTGCTGGACTACGGCACGGGCGGCGGCAACCAGGCGCTGTACCGGATCGAGTACCTCGGCGGCGCGAACCGCAACCCCGTCGCCAGGGCCGCCGCGGACAGGACCTCCGGGAAAGCGCCGCTGACCGTGGCCTTCTCCTCCGCCGGCAGCTCCGACCCCGAGGGCGGCGCGCTCACCCACGCGTGGGACTTCGGCGACGGCACCTCCTCCACCCAGGCGAACCCCACCCACACCTACACGGCCGACGGCACCTTCCGGCCGACCCTGACCGTACGCGACCCGCAGGGCCTGACCGGCACCGCCAGCCTGGTGATCACCGTCGGCAACACGGCGCCCACCGTGACGTTCACCACCCCGGCCGACGGCCAGATCTTCTCCTACGGCCAGGCCGTGCCCTTCCGCGTCACGGTCACCGACCCCGAGGACGGCGCCGTGAACTGCGCGGCCGTCAAGGTGACGTACCTGGTCGGCCATGACAGCCACACCCACGCCATCACCTCGAAGAACGGCTGCCAGGGGTCGATCACCATCCCGCCCGACGGCGAGCACGACGCGGCGGCCAACCTGTACGGCGTCTTCGACGCCGAGTACACCGACCAGGGCGGGCTGACCGGCCACAGCGTCCGCACCCTGCAACCGGCGCACCGCCAGGCCGAGCACTTCGGCGCCCAGCAGGGCATCCAGATCGCGAACCACGGCGGCGCCGAGGGCGGCGCGACCGTCGGCTTCACCGACAACGGCGACTGGATCTCCTTCGAGCCGTACCTCCTGGCCGGAGCCACCAGGCTGACCGCCCGGGTCTCCTCCGGCGGCCCCGGCGGGACCATCGAGGTGCGCGCCGGCTCGGCGACCGGGACCCTGCTGGGCACGCTCGCCGTGGCCGGCACGGGCGGCTGGGACACCTTCACCGACGTCTCGGCCGACCTGAACGGCACCGCCCCTGCCGGCCCGGCCAAGCTGTTCCTCGTCTTCAAGGGCGTGACGGGCCAGGGCAACCTGCTGGACGTGGACGCCTTCACCTTCGCCACGGGAGCCACGACCGCCGAGGGCGAGTCGTACACCTCCGGCTCGGGCGTGCAGATCGCCGACCACGCGCCGGCCAGCGGAGGCAGGACGCTCGGGTACGTGGACAACGGCGACTGGGCGGGTTACGCGAACGTCACCACCGCGGGTGCCACCCGGTTCGCCGCCCGCGTCTCGTCCGGCGGGGTGGGCGGGACGATCCAGGTCCGCTCGGGTTCGGCCACCGGCACCCTGCTCGGCTCGGTCGCCGTGCCCGTCACGGGCGGCTGGGAGAACTTCCAGATTGTTTCCACCGGGCTGACCGGTTCGGCGACAGGGCCGCTGTTCCTGGTCTTCACTGGAGGCAGCGGCAACCTCTTCGACCTCGACACGTTCACGATCACCAGGTAGGCGGCGATGCTGTCCAAACTCCTGACCCTCGCGCTCGTGGCGGCGAGCCTGACCGCCGTCCCCGCGGATCCGGCGTACCAGGTGCTGGTCTTCTCCAAGACCGCCGGGTTCCGCCACGACTCCATCCCCGCCGGCGTCCAGGCCATCCGGGACCTCGGCGCGGCCGGCAACTTCACCGTGACCGCCACCGAGGACGCCGGCGCCTTCACCGACCTGTCCGGATACGAGGCCGTCGTCTTCCTCAACACCACCGGCGACGTGCTCGACGACACCCAGCAGGCCGCCTTCCAGGCGTACGTGGACGGGGGCGGCGGCTACGTGGGCGTGCACGCCGCCGCCGACACCGAGTACGGCTGGCCGTACTACGAGAAGCTGGCCGGCGCGTACTTCAGGAGCCACCCCGCCATCCAGCAGGCCACCGTCCGCACGGAGGACCGCGCCCACCCCGCCACCGCCCACCTCGGCCCCGCCTGGACGCGGACGGACGAGTGGTACAACTACCGCGCCAACCCCCGCCCCTCGGTGCACGTGCTGCAGTCGCTGGACGAGGCCACCTACAGCGGCGGCGACATGGGCGACCACCCCATCACCTGGTGCCACCCCCAGGGCCAGGGCCGCGCCTTCTACACCGGCCTCGGCCACACCATCGAGTCCTACGCCGACCCGGCCTTCCGCAACGTGCTGCTCGGCGGCATCCGTTACGCCGCCGGGGTGGCCAAGGCCGACTGCCGCCCCGAGAACGGCTACACCCCGCTCTACAACGGCTCCACCACCGGCTGGTCCCAGGCGGGCCCCGGCAGCTTCGCCAACGCCGACGCCACCCTGACCTCCCAGGGCGGGATGGGCCTGCTCTGGTACTCGGCCAGGGAGCTCGGCTCGTACTCGCTGAAGCTGGACTGGCGGGTGACCGGCGACAGCAACTCGGGCGTGTTCGTCGGCTTCCCCGCCTCGGGCGACCCGCAGTCGGCCGTGGACAACGGCTACGAGGTGCAGATCGACGCCACCGACACCCCCGACCGCACGACCGGCTCGATCTACGGCTTCAAGGCCGCCGACCAGGCCGCCCGTGACGCCGCGCTGAACCCGCCCGGCTCCTGGAACACCTACGAGCTGCTGGTGGAGGGCGAACGGCTGCGCGTGTACCTCAACGGCGCGCTGATCAACGACTTCACCAACACCGACTCCCGGCGCTCACTCCGGCAGGGCCACGTCGGCATCCAGAACCACGGCGCCTCCGACCAGGTCGCCTTCCGCAACATCCGGATCAGGGAACTGGGCGGCGGCAGCATCACCGTCGAGGGCGAGTCGTACACCTCCGGCTCGGGCGTGCAGATCGCCGACCATGCGCCGGCCAGCGGCGGCAAGACGCTTGGCTACGTGGACAACGGCGACTGGGCGGGCTACGCGAACGTCACCACCGCCGGTGCCACCCGCTTCTCCGCCCGCGTCTCGTCCGGCGGCGTCGGCGGCACCATCCAGATCCGCTCGGGCTCGGCCACCGGCACCTTGCTCGGCTCGGTGCAGGTGCCCGTCACCGGCGGCTGGGAGAACTTCCAGACCGTCTCCACCGCGCTGACCGGTACGGCCACCGGGCCGCTCTTCCTGGTCTTCACCGGCGGCAGCGGCAACCTCTTCGACCTCGACACCATCACCCTGGACGGCGGCACGGCTCCGCAGACCTCCGACAAGGTGCACGTCTTCTACTACCCCTGGTACGGCTCCCCGCAGGTCAGCGGCGGCTGGCGGCACTGGCAGCAGGGCGGGCACAGCCCTCCGGGCGACATCGGCGCCGACTTCTACCCGGCCCTGGGCGCCTACGACTCGGGCGACTTCGCCGGCGCGGTGGCCCAGCACATGAAGTGGATCAGGCAGTCGGCCGCCGGGGTGCTGGTGCTGAGCTGGTGGGGCCGCGGCAGCTACGAGGACGGCCTGGCCCGCGGCGTCCTGGACGCGGCCGCCAAGGAGGGGCTCAAGGTGGCCTGGCACCTGGAGCCCTACTCCGGCCGCACCGCCGCCTCCACCGTGGACGACATCCGCTACATCAACCAGACCTACGGCGCGCACCCGGCCTTCAGCGACGCCTTCTACGTCTTCGAGAGCCTGCGCATCACCGACTGGTCGGCCCTGAGCCAGGTGAACCAGGACAACGTCATCCTGGCCCAGACCACTGACACCTCCAAGATCGCCCACTTCAACGGCATGTACACCTACGACGCGATCGCCGGCGCCACCGCGCCCGGCTGGCAGCAGGCCGCCGATCACGCGCGGCAGCACGGGCTCGTGTGGGCCCCGTCCGTGGGGCCCGGCTACCTCGACGACCGCGCGGTGCCCGGCAACACCACGCCCACCCTCGCCAGGGACAACGGCGCCACCTACGACAAGGAGTGGTCCAACGCCCTCGCGACGGGGCCCACGTGGGTGTCGATCACGTCGTTCAACGAGTGGCACGAGGGCAGCGTGATCGAGCCGGCGGTGCCGCGTGACGGCTACCAGAGTTTCGAGGGCGCCTACGGGCGTACGGGTGCCGCGGCGCAGACCGCGTACCTGGACCGGACGGCGTACTGGGTGGGCCGGTTCGCGGCACCCTCAGAGAGAGCCTGACTGCACGGACAGTGAACGGCCGGGCACGCGTCGGCATCGACGCCGGGCCCGGCCGTCGCGAGACTGGCGGTATGACACCACCATCCGCATCACAGATCCGGACGCCGGCGATCACCACGCCGGACACCCAGCAGACCGTGTCGTTCCTCGGCGAGCTCTACCACCTGCGCGTCACCGGGGACGAGACCGGCGGCGCGTTCGCGGTCGTGGAGACCACGGGCCGCCGCGGGCACGGCAGCCCGATGCACGTCCACCGCTCCGCCAGCGAGACGTTCGTCGTGCTCGAAGGCGAGCTGCGGGTGATCGTGGACGGCCGGGAGCACCTGGCCGGCGCGGGCAGCGCCGCCGTGCTGCCCGCGGGGCGGCCCCACGGGTTCGTGGTGACCAGCGACTCCGCCCGGTACCTGACGCTGCACCACGGCCCGGCCTTCGCCGACTTCCTGGTCGAGGCGAGCGCCGGCCCTGACCGGCTGGGTGAGATCGCGGCGCGGCACGGGATCGACCTCGTGGGACCACCCCCTCTGCCGTGAACGCGACTACTTGACGGGCGATAGCAAGTACTTGCTATCGTCCGTCAAGTGACGACGACCGACGAACACGTCGAGCTGGTGGCCGCGCTGGTCCGGCTGCTGGAGACGCGGGTGCTCGACCCCCTGGAGATCCTGCTGGCCTCCGACGAGCTGCTGGCCCCGATCAAGGACCGGCTGCGCATCGAGGCCGAGGTCTGGGCCGCTCAGCTGCTCGGCCGCGACCAGCGGCAGGCGGCACTGACCGCCGCCAGGCTGATCGCGGTGCTGTTCCCCGGCGACGGGCCCTTCGACCCGCCCGAGCAGTGGTGGCGCACCCCCCTGGGCCGCGCCGTGGCCCGGGGCGCCGGACACCCCTCCGCGACGGCCGTCTCCTACTCCACGGCGGGCGCCATGCTCGGCATCACCCGCCAGGGCGTTCACGACCTCGTCAAACGCGGCAAGCTCGACAAACACCCCGAGGGCGGCGTCACGACCTCCTCCATCCACACCCGGCTCAACCGCCCGAAGGAGAACGCCCCGTGACCGTATCCGACCTCGTCATCGACGACCGCCCGGTCCGCCTGGCCGTCCGCGACCACGGCGGCCACGGCGCCCCCGTCCTGCTGCTCCACGGCCTCGGCGGCACCCTGCTGCACTGGGACGAGCTCGCGCCCCTGCTGACCGGCTCCCATCGCGTCGTCGCGATGGACCTGCGCGGGCACGGCCTGTCCGGCGACGGGCCGTGGGAGTGGGAGGCCGTCCTGGACGACGTCCGCGCCGTCGTCGACCACCTCGGCCTCGCCGAGCCCCTCGTGGTCGGCCACTCCCTCGGCGGCATGGTCGCCGTACAGTGGGCGCTGCGCCACCCGGACGGGCCCGGCATCGTCAACCTCGACGGCCTGCGCTCGGCCGAGACCGAGCCGCGGCACTACGCCGGCCTCGGCCCCGGCGACCTCCAGGCGCTGCTCGCGGAGCTGAACTCCGTCTTCGACGCGCAGGCGGCGGCGATGGCGCAGCCGCTGCCGGAAGCGCACGCCGCCATGTACCCGCAGCGGGCGCTGCTCACCACCGGTGAAGGCGTCTTCGTCCGGCCGAGCGCCGAACTGGCCGGGCAGGTCAGGCACGACCCGTACTTCAAGGACAGCGTCCCGCAGGTGGCGCGGATCCGCTGCCCCGCCCTGTTCGTGCTGGCCACCCGGAACCTGCCCGGCCTGCCCGGCCGCGTCGGCGAGCTCATGCCGGCGCTGCGCGCGGGCATCCGCCGCGACCTGCTGCCCCTCCTCGCCGACCGGCCGCACCTGCGCGTCCTGGAGCTGGACGCCAGCCACGCCATGCAGGCCGAACAGCCGGGCGAGATCGCCCGGGCGGTGCTGGGCTTCCACGCCGAGACCACCGGCCGCTCCTAGCCGGCCAAGCGGACCTGCGGAGTCGGCAAGGATCCCGGCTGGGCATCACCCTCCCGGGCGTGCCGTGGACCTGGCGGGGTAGGCCATCGCCCGGACACGAAGCCCGCGAGAGGGAGCCTCATGGCCACGCGCAACGCCATCGCGCTGCCCGGAACGATCCTCGGAGTCGGTCTCGGCGGCTTCGTCGACGGCATCCTGCTGCACCAGCTCCTGCAGTGGCACCACATGCTGAGCAGCACCGACACCGACAACGCCGGCATCCGGTACTACCCGGTGGACACTGTCCCCGGGCTGCGGATGAACACGGTGTGGGACGGTCTGTTCCACACCTTCACCTGGCTGGCGGTGCTGATCGGGCTCGGCCTGCTCTACTCCCGCGTCACCGCCTCCCGCGGCCGGCTCTGGCGGTCACGGAACCTCTGGGGCTGGATGCTGGTCGGCTGGGGCCTGTTCAATCTCGTCGAAGGCGTCATCGATCACCACCTGCTGGGCATCCACCACGTCCGCACCGGCCCCGGCCAGCTCTGGTGGGACCTGGCCTTCCTGCTCCTCGGCGCGCTGCTGGTGCTCGGCGGCCGGGCGCTGCAGCGGGGCGGCGGGGAGCTCGACCTGTGCCAGGGCGACCAGCGGACATGACGGGCCACCACGCTCACCTGGGCGCGGTGCCGCCTGCCCTGCCGCTCCTCGCCCTGGCCCTGGCGGGCTACCTGACGCTGGCAGTCCGCGCCGGCTCCTGGAAGGGGTGGCGCCCGGCGATGTTCGCCGGCGGGCTCGCGCTCGTGGCGGCGGCCGTGACCGGGCCGATCGCCGCCTGGGCCGCGACCGACTTCCGCGGCCACATGGTGCAGCACCTGCTCATCGGCATGCTGGCGCCGCTCGGCCTGGTGCTCGGCGCGCCGATGACGATGCTGCTGCGCTCCCTGCCCGCCGTCCACGCCCGCCGCCTGGCCCGGCTGCTGCGCGGCCGTGCCGCGCACGCCGTCGCCAACCCGGTCACCGCGCTGGTGCTGAGCACGGGCGGCATGATCGTCCTGTACTGCACGCCGCTCTACCGGCACGCCACGGCGAACGGCTGGCTGCATGAGGTCGTGCACGTGCACTTCCTGCTGTCGGGCTGCCTGTTCGCCTGGGTGATCGCCGGGCCCGACCCGGCCCCGCGCCGCCCCTCCGTGGTGGCCCGGCTGGCGGTGCTGGGGGTGGCGATCGCCGCGCACAGCGGGCTGTCCCAGCTCATGTACGCCGGCCTCGCCGTGGACCTGCCCGTGCCCGGGGAGCAGCGGCGCGGCGCCGCCGAGATCATGTACTACGGCGGCGACCTCGCCGAGCTGCTCCTGGCCCTCGCCCTGGTCGCCACCTGGCGCCCCCACCCAGCGGCGCGGCGGCGGGTGACCAGGGCCACAGCAGGTCACAGCGCCTGACCCGGGCCCGCCACCCCTCACCACGGCGGCGACCGTGACGATCTGGGCCTTCGACGCGGCGGCCACGGCAGCCTTGAGCCCGACGAGCGGCAGCTCGCCTGGCTGCGGCACGCCGACGACCACGGCCTGCGCTACGTCCCGCCGGGGCGACCGCTGGTTCACCACCCCCGGCGACTACCACGCCGGCCTGGCCCGGCTGCTGCGAGCGGACGCCAGGCGCGCGGGCGCCGGCGGCGCACGTCGACCAGCTCGCGGCGCTGCTGGAGGCCGGGATCGCGGCGCCGGCAACCACACCCGCTGGTTCACCGAGGTCGGCACCGGCAGGCCCGGCCAGGACAGCGCGTTCTTCCGCGACGCGGACGCGATCGCCGCCGCCCTCCTCGCCCGCCCCTGAGCAGCCGCCGCAGTGGCCGTTCGCCTTGAGCGGGGGAGCGGCCGGAGCGGTGATGCGCCCCGAGTGGGGCAGCGGCCACAGTGGCGATGCGTCCCGGGCGGGGAGCCGTCGCAGCGGCCGTCGTTCCGCTCCGCGTAGGCGGCGCGGAACGCGGAACTCGTCCGGCAGCCGTTCCCTTGACCGGGCCTGCGAATCGGGCCCGTTCAGCGGACCGTTTGAGTGGACCGTTTGAGCGGGCCGGGGCGGGGCAGGTGACCGCGACCAGCAGGTGAGCTGCCGGCGCTGGACGCACACGCCCGTCGCGGCACAGCCGGAAATCGAGCGGAGGAGGTTCCGGATGCGTCTGCCCGCCGCCCGTGGCCCGATCACGGCAGGGCTCTTCGCCCGTCTCGGCGGCCCGCCGGGCGAGCTGGACCCGCCGCTGGTCACCCCGCCACCGGCCGCGGCACTCGACGACGGCGACCTCCAGCTCGCCCTGTTCGCCTGCTACGAGCTGCACTCACGTGGCTTCGACGACGTGGACGACCTCTGGGAGTGGCAGCCGTCACTGCTGGCCACCCGCCGGGAGCTGGAGCGTTCCCTGGAGTCCGCGCTCGCGCTCGCCGTCCCGCGCCCGCCGGTCGTTCCGCCGCAGCACGTACGCCACGCGCTGGCCGAGCTGGTGGCCAAGGACGAGGCGAGCGCCCCGTCCCCGGCCGCCCAGCTCCAGCGCGAGGCCGACCTGGGACGGTACCGCGAGCTCGTCGTGCACCGCTCGATCCACCACCTCAAGGACCCGCACCTGCCCGGCGACCCCGAGGCGGCCCCGCCCACCGGGCACGGCGGCGGGGCACAACTGTTCAGAGCCACCATGAGAGGGCTCGGCCTGGACGACTCCTACGGCGCCTACCTGCCCGACGTGCCCGGCATCACGCTGGCCGTCTCGAACGTCCTGTCGCTGTTCGGGCTGCACCGGCGGCTGCGCGGCGCGCTGGCGGGACACCTCGCGGCGCTGGAGCTGACCTCGTCGCCACCGGGCCACCACACCGCGCTCGACCTCTGCACCGGCCTGGCCGCCCAGGAACCTTCCCTGACCGGCGACCTCCTGCACGGCGCCGCCTGCGCCCTGGCCCTCGAACGCCGCTGGGCCGAGTACGTCATGGACCGCTGGCGGCGAGGCCTGAGCTCCCTGGGGGCACAGGAGCCGGGCGAGCACGACGACCAGCAGGACGAGACGGTGGCGGCCACGGGCTGACGACACCTCCCCGGCGTCAGGCGGCGGGGGCCGGTTGTTCGGCAGAGGGGCCGGCCGGATCGGCGGGCGGGGGCTGATCGTTCGGCAGAGAGACCAGCCCGATCGGCGGCGGGGCTCAGCCGTTCGGTGGAGAGGATCAGCCGGTCGGTGGGTCCGGGAGCTCAGCCACCGATTCACGACATCGGCTGATGTGCGGTCCGGCGCCGGATTGCGAGGCTGGCGACCTCCGATCCGAAGGGGGAGCGAGCCCCATGCCCGCAGCGAACGAGCCCACCACGAGCCCCGCGCTGAGCCGCGGCGACATGCCCACCGCCACAAGCCCCGCACTGAGCCGCCGCGGGATGCTCACCGCCGCGGGCGCCACCGTTCTCGGCGCGTCGGCGACCGGCACCATGTCGGCGGCCGGCACCGCGTCGGCGGCTGACACCGCGTCACTGTCCGGCACCGCGTCGGCGGACACGGCGGATCCGGCGGGCACGGTGGCGTTCGGCCCGGTGACCGTACGTCCAGGAGACCCCCGCTACGACAACCTCCTGCGCGGCAACAACTTCCGTTTCGCCGGCACCCCGGACGAGATCCGCGTGGTCGCCTCGACCGGCCAGGTGGTGCGCGCCGTGTCGGACGCGATCAGATCCGGCCGCCGGATTGCGGTGCGCAGCGGCGGCCACTGCTTCGAGAACCTCACCGCCGACCCGGCCGTACGGCTGCTCCTCGACCTCTCCCCGATGGACGAGGTCGGCTACGACGCCCGCCGCAGGGCGTTCACCGTGCAGCCCGGAGCCACCCTCGGCGAGGTGTACCGGACCCTGATGACGGGCTGGGGCGTGACGATCCCGGGAGGCGGCTGTCCGGAGGTGGGCGCCGGCGGGCACTTTGCGGGCGGCGGGTACGGGCCGCTGTCCCGCCGGTACGGCTCCGTGGTGGACCACCTGTACGGCGTGGAGGTCGTGGTGGCCGACCGCGACGGCACCGCCCGCGCCGTGGTCGCCACCCGCGAGCCCGACGACCCGAACCGCGACCTCTGGTGGGCCCACACCGGCGGTGGCGGCGGCAACTTCGGCGTGGTCACCCGGTACTGGCTGCGCTCGCCCGGCGCCACCGGCACGGACCCGTCCCGGCTGCTGCCGCCGGCGCCGCGGCACATGCTGCAGCACGTGGTCATCTGGCCCTGGGAGCACATGACCGAGCAGGCCCTCACCGGGCTGTTGCGCAACTTCGGCACCTGGCACGAACGCAACAGCGCGCCCGGCTCCCCGTACGCCGGCCTGTACGGGATCCTCCAGCCGTCGCACCGCGCGGGCGGGACCGTCATGCTGGTCGCGCAGATCGACGCGGACCTCCCCGGCGCGGGCGGCATGGTGAACGACTTCATCGCCGCGGTGACCGCCGGCGTGGACCTCACGCCCGCGCTCGACCTCCGGCGGACGATGCCGTGGCTGCACCGGATGACCTGGCCGGGCAGCGGCGAACCCGGCGACGTGCTCGTCCGCCGGTACAAGATCAAGGCCGGCTACCTGCGCCGCTCGTTCACCGAGACCCAGCTCGCCGCCGTCTACCGCCACCTGACGAACGCCACCGGCGGGCAGGGTTCGGGCATGTTGCTCGTCGGCTACGGCGGCCAGGTTCGCGCCGTGGAGCCGGGCGCCACCGCGATCGCCCAGCGCGACGTGATCATGAAAGCGGTCTACCAGACCGTCTGGGCCGACGAGGCGGACGACGCGGCCAACCTCGCCTGGGTACGCGCCCTCTACCGTGACGTGTACGCCGGCACCGGCGGCGTGCCCGTCCCCGGCGACGTCGACGACGGCTCCTACATCAACTACCCCGACGCCGACCTGGCCGACCCGGCGTGGAACACCTCGGGCGTGCCCGCGCACACGCTCTACTACAAGGACAACTACCCCCGCCTGCAACAGGTGAAGGCCCGCTGGGACCCGCGCAACGTCTTCCGCCACGCCCTGTCCATCGAACTCCCCGAGCCCGGCTGACGGGTCGGGCTGATGGGCCGGCTGACCGGGCGTGCCGGGGCGTGGCGGCTAGATTGGCGGGAACCCGGGAAAGAGGAGGCGGTGTGAACGATCCCGCGGCACGGTGGCCCGTGGTGCTGGCGGTCGGGCCGTACGCGTTGCTGGCGCTCCTGGCCGCCGTCACCGTGGTGATCTATCGCTCGGAGGGCGTGTCCCCGGCGCTCGAGCTGGTGTTGTGCGCGCTGATGGCGGCCTGGATGCTGGGCGTCTTCACACTCCGGCCCGCCTGGCGCGGGCGCGCGGCCGTGATGGCCGGCTTCCTCGCGGTGCTGCTCCTGCTCATGGCCGCGCTGGTGGTCCGGGCTCCGTGGTTCGGATTCTTCACCCCCGCCGCGTACGTCTACGCCTTCCGGCTCCTGCGCTGGCCGTGGCAGCCGGCCGGCGTCGCCGCGGTGGCCGTGGTGGCGGGGACGGCGCAGGCGTACAGCGTGGACAAGAGCACGGCCATCGGCCTGCTCACCTACGCCGCCGTCGTGGCCGCGAACGCCATCCCCATGTGCGCCTTCGCCTGGTTCGCCCGCCGCGCCGCCCGGCGGAACGAGGAACGCGAGCAGGCCCTCCGCGCCGCCCGCGAGGCGAACCGCCGGCTGGCGGCCTCACTCGCCGAGAACGCCGCCCTGCACGAACAACTGCTGGCACAGGCCCGCGACGCCGGGGTGCAGGAGGAGCGGCAGCGGATGGCACGCGAGATCCACGACACCCTGGCCCAGGGGCTCACCGGCATCATCAGCCAGTTACGCGCAGCCGAACACGCCGCCGACACCGCGCCGAGCCGCCGCGGCCACGCGGATGGCGCTCCAGAGGGCCGCCACGGCGACGTCGGCGACGATCCGGAGGGCGGCCACGGCGACGTCGGTAGCGATCCGGAGGGCCGGCGCGGCCATGCCACGGACGAATCGGAGGGCCGGCGCGGCCATGTCGATGGTGATCCGGAGGGCCGGCGCGGCCGCGCTGCCGGCGAGCCGGCAGGTCGGCGCGGGCACGTCGCCGCCGACCCGGAGGGCTGGCGTCGCCATGTCGCCGCCGCGGCCAAGCTGGCCAGGGAGAGCCTGGCGGAGGCGCGGCGCTCGGTGCACGCGCTGCGCCCCGAGCCGCTGCGATCGGCGCGGCTGAGCGAGGCCCTGGAGGGCGTCGCCGAGCGCTGGTCGGCGCTGCACGAGATCCCCGTCCAGGTCACGACCACCGGCACGGCACGCCCGATCCGGCCAGAAGCGGAGGCCGCCCTGCTCAGGATCGCCCAGGAGGCCCTGGCGAACGTGGCCAAGCACGCCCGGGCGAGCAGGGTGGGCGTGACGCTGTCGTACCTCGACCACGAGGCTGCCCTGGACATCCGCGACGACGGCGGCGGCTTCGACCCCTCCCAGCTCGGCGCCGCCGCCCCACTCACCGATCGCAGCAGCCTTGACCCGGCCCGGGTCGCCACCCACGCCGCCGCCCCGCACGCCGATCACGGCGGCCTTGACCCGGCCCGGATCTCCACCCACGCCGCCGCCCCGCACGCCGAACACGGTCCGCACGCCAACTACGGTCCGCACGCCGAACACGGTCTGCACGGCGAACACGGCCCACACGCTGAACACTGCCCGTTCGCCGAGTATGGCGGGTTCGCCGAACGTGGCGGCGGGTTCGGCCTGATCGCGATGCGGGAGCGGATCGAGAGCCTGTCCGGCACGCTGCAGATCGAGTCGGAGCCGGGCAACGGCACGGGCATCTCGGCCCGCGTCCCCCTCTCTCGGGCGGAGGTGTGCGCGTGAGCGGCCCCGCCACCCCGATAGGGCTGCTGATCGTGGACGATCATCCAGTGGTCAGGGACGGGCTGAGCAGCATGTTCGCCCGCGACCCCGAGTTCGAGGTGCTAGGCGAGGCAGCCGACGGAGCCGAGGCCGTCCGGCTGGCCGAGACCCTGCGCCCTGACGTGATCCTCATGGACCTGCGGATGCCCGGCATGGACGGCGTGAGCGCGACCAGGACGCTCGCCGAACGGGCGAACGGAGCCCGCGTCCTGGTGCTGACCACGTACGACACCGACACACACGTGCTTCCCGCCATCGAGGCCGGCGCCACGGGCTACCTCCTCAAGGACGCCCCCCGCGACGAACTCCTGCGCGCCGTCCGCGCGGCTGCCAGGGGCGAGGCGGTGCTCGCCCCGTCGGTGGCCGCCCTGCTGATGAACCGGGTACGCCGGCCCGCCCCTGGCCCGCTCAGCCCGCGCGAGGTCGAGGTGCTCCACCTGGTGGCGTCCGGCGCCACGAACCGGGAGGCGGCCGCCAGGCTGTTCCTCACCGAGGCCACCGTCAAGTCGCACCTGCTGAGCATCTACGCCAAACTCGGCGTGAACGACCGCGCCGCCGCCGTCACCGAGGCGTTCAACCGGGGGCTGCTCGTCCCGCGAACGCCGGGGCACCCCTCCTAGAAGCCGGTGAACATGCGCGGCCCGCCGTACAGCCGCGCGGCCTCCTCCCGCGCCACAGCCGGGGACACCTTCGGCGGCGTCCGCCTGATCTCCGCCTCCAGCTCCGCGACCACCGTCTCGGCCTGCTGCTTGAGCCGCTGCCTGTGATGCCCCAGATCCTCGCCGAACCTCCTCGCGACAGGCCCGATCCACACGGCGTCGCCGCAGAAGAGCTCGAACGGCTCGTCCAGCGCCGCCCGGAGCCTGGCGATGTGCTGCTCGACCCTGGCCAGTGCCTGCTGTAGGGCTGTATAGCGGGGATTGTCCACCGGGAGCTCGGTCATCGGGGGCAACCCATCCTGGCGTTACGGGTACGGCGGGGGGTTGGTGATGGAGGATGGGGGCGGTGGGGCGGGCGTTCGGGACGGAGACGATCTCTATGGTGGGGGTGTGGCGTTGGGTGGCTGCTTTGGGGGTGGTCGCTGTTGTGGGCGGGTGCTCGACGGGCGATCGGGGGCCGACGGTGGAGCAGGCGGGGCGGACGCTTCAGGAGCACATCACGGAGTTGATGGAGTCGGTGGGGGCGGAGGAGCTTGTGGTTACTGATCCTGGGGGGAGGGATGTGGCTTGTGGGGTGGATGGGGTGAAGCGTACCTATGGTGTGAGATCCACATTCAACAGATTCGATGACAATCTGATCGCAGAGATGGCCGGAAGGCTCGGCACGATGTGGGGCTACGAGGTTCATGACCCCTACAAGCCGGGTCGGCCCAAGACAACGCTCAGACTCGTCTCGTCTCGCACCAGCATCACTGTGGAGACGCCCAGCGACCACGAGGCCGTGGCTTCGGGTGAAACGGACTGCATTCCGCGTGGATAGTTCGGACACGATCATTCTCCGATCAGAACCTCCTTCAGGTCGGGATCGATCGTGGCCAGGTAGTTCACCACGTTCTCCCGATCTCCAGAGAACCTTGTGGACGCCGTGGCGGTCACCATTCCCAGCGCGCGACGGTCGGCTTGGTCATCGACACTGCCGTTCTCCCTCAGCCAGGTCAGGAATGCCTTCATCGCCTGCGGATTCTCGTTGATCTCCGAGTAGGGTCGCAGCCGCCCAGCCTCGTCAGCGATGAGCGGGTCGCTAGGAGGCTGAAATTCCACGGGGGGATCCTCCGAGGTGTAGCCCTGCGCGATGAGCCCGGCAGCGATCTCGTAGAGGGCTGCGCGCGCCTGCTCGAACTCCTGTTTGTTGACGTCCGGCATCCGGGAATCGGGCTCCATCGCGGCTGCGACGCCGTCCTTGAGCCCCCAGCTGAGAAACATCCATCCTGCCGCCGCTGGCAACCCCCCTGCGGCGGGGAGGAACAGCATCCCCGCGTCCATGCCTTTGTCCAGCACTTGGCCGAAGCGTTCGACCCCCTCCTTGTCCCTGAGGTCCGCGGCACCGCGGACGGCCTTCATCGCGGCGAACTGGATGCCCGCGACCGTGCCCAGCCGCGCGAACACCTGCTCGACCGAAGTCTGCTGCTGCCGCCCGTGCAGAGGAGGGAAGGCCAGCAGGTGCCGATCCGCTCGCACGCCCGCCTCGAAGAGTCGCTGGGTGAGCGCCGCCATGCCCTTGTTGAACGGCTCCATGTGAGCGTTGGTGTCTGTGAACGTCTTCATGAACCGATAGCTGTCCGTAAGAGACAGGCGGAACCTCGGAGTCGTTCCGACAAGTTTGTCGTCGAACCCACCGAACCGGCTCGGCAGTTGAGAGTCGGGGTCCAGAAAGGCTGCGCTTGCGGCGAACTCCGTGGCATAAGCCCCGGCGATCTCCGCAAAGTACTTCCGCACCGCATCGTTCCCCACCAGCCCAGGCCCCCGCGTGATCACCTGGAACGCGAACTCAGCAGCCCCCTCCCCATGCCCCCCATCCTCCTCGTCATACACCCCCGAAGCCGCCGCCAGCACCCGCCCGAACGCATCGCTGGCCTCCGGATCCCCCGCCACCCACGCGCTCAACCCGTCCAGATCCGTCACCACGGCCCGAGCCGCCGTCGGATCGTGCGACAGGGCGCTGAGGAAGCGTCCGGTGACGTCCACCCGCCCGGAGTCCGTCAGGTGGCGCCGGGCCACGGCGGTGAGCCACTGGGTCGGGAATGTGCCCTCGCTGACGAGCCAGGACAGCGACTCCGAGTCGATGCCCTCCCCGCCCCGTTCGAGGTCGCTCATGACCCTGGGGAAGCGGGAGTCCGGGGGAGAGGCGGTGGTGGCGGCGGCGAACAGGCGGCTGAAGTGGCCGAGGAGCTGCTTCGCCCGCAGCCCCGCGGGGAGGCCGGTGGCAGCGGGGCCGAACAGGTCGAGGAGGTCCTTGGGGAGCGCGATGGTGGCGGTCGTGCCGAGGCGGCCGAAGAAGGCGGCGGCGAAGTCGGGGTCGTCCCGGTGCGCCAGCACGCGCGCCAGCAGCTCGCTGAAGCGTCGCACGGCGTCGTTCGGGAGCGGGCTGCTCATGCCGTGCTGGGCTGCCTGGAGGTGCTGCCGGTAGAGGACGGCCATGGCGGCGCCTTCGCGGCGGGACTCCTCCGGGGTGGCGTACGGCATCGCGGCCTCGTCGTACGTCACGATGCCCGGCGTCCAGCCGGGGACCCGCCGGCGGATGGCGGCGTTGCGGGCCCGCAGCTTCGGCACCTGCCCGCGCACCCAGCGTTCGATCTCCACGAACGGCGTCAGCGTCAGCGTGCCGACCCCCAGGCGCGTCAGCTCGGCCCTGATCGCCTGGGTCTGCTCGGCGACGTCGGCGCCGGCCCGTTCCATGGCGGCGGCGAAGCCGTCCATGCGGGCGGGGTCGATACCCGACACGTCGGGTTTCCAGGGACCATACGGATGAGCCACGCGCCGCTACCTCCCTCGGCCCCGAGGCCGCTGGCCTGGTACGAAGCCCCAACTTTCCCACAGGTACGCCCGCCGCCTGATGATTTTCGGGCGTCGTCCACGGGGTAGCAGCAGCCAGTGAGAGATTGCACGATCGACCAGGTCACGGCGGCCGCCTACCGCGTTCCCACGGAGAGCCCGGAGGGGGACGGCACGCTCGCCTGGGACGCGACCACGATGGTGGTGGTCACCGTGAGGGCGGCGGGCGTCACCGGGACGGGCTGGACCTACGCCCCGGCCGCCGCGGCCGCGTTCGTCTCCGGCACGCTCGCCGGCGTGCTGACCGGCGCCGGCGCCGACGGCGTCCCCGCGCTCCACGCCGCCCTGGCGCGCCAGGTGCGCAACGCGGGCCGGCCCGGGATCGCCGGCTACGCCGTCTCCGCCGTGGACGTGGCCCTGTGGGATCTCAAGGCCCGCCTGATCGGGGTGCCGCTGGCCCGGCTGTGGGGGATGGCCCGCGACCGGGTCCCGTTGTACGGCTCGGGCGGCTTCACCACGTACGACGACGCCACGACCAGGGCGCAGCTCGCGCGCTGGGTGCACGAGCAGGGCATCGGCCGTGTCAAGATCAAGATCGGTGAGTCGTCCGGCAGCAGGCCGGACCGCGACCTGCACCGGGTGGCGCTGGCCCGCCGTACGATCGGCGAGGACGCAGAGCTGTACGTGGACGCCAACGGCGGCTACACCGCCAAGCAGGCCGTCCGCGTCGCCGAGCGGATGGGCGAGCAGGACGTGACGTGGTTCGAGGAGCCCGTCTCCTCCGACGACCTGGCCGGGCTGCGCCTGGTGCGGGAGCGGTGCGCCGCCGACGTCACCGCCGGTGAGTACGGCTGCGACCTGGGCTACTTCACCCGCATGTGCGCGGCGGGGGCGGTGGACTGCCTCCAGATCGACGCCACGCGCTGCGGCGGCTACAGCGGCTGGTTCGCCGCCACCGCCGTCGCGGCCGGTCACCACCTGGAGGTGTCCGCGCACTGCGCCCCGAACCTGCACCTCCCGGCCGCGGCGGCGACGATCAACCTGCGGCACATCGAATGGTTCCACGACCACCAGCGCATCGAGGCGGAGCTGTTCGACGGCGCCGCCGATCCCGGCGGGGGAGAGGCCCGGCCCGGCACGGACACGCCCGGCCACGGTCTGACGCTGAGGGAGGCGGCGGCCGAACGCTACCGCGTGGCCTGAGCTCAGCCGCGGGTCACGTCATGAACCTGTTGCCCGAACGGAGCCTCAATCGTTAGCCGTCCGCCCGCCTGCCCTGGCTAGGCTCTCCACCATGGGCCTCGCCTCGATTCCAAGCCCCGCCCAAGGGGCCTGGGACCTCGGATTCATCCCGATCCGCGCCTACGCCTTGTGCTTCATCGTCGCGATCGCGTTCGGCATCTGGCTGAGCGAGCGCCGCTGGCGCGCCCGCGGCGGCGAGAAGGGCCTGATCGGCGACATCGCGTTCCCCGCGGTGATCTTCGGCCTGATCGGCGCCCGCCTCTACCACGTCATCACCGACTGGCAGACCTACTTCGGCCCGCGCGCGATCAAGGAGCCCTACCAGGCGCTGTTCATCTGGGAGGGCGGGCTGAGCATCTGGGGCGCGGTCGCCCTGGGAGGCGTGGGAGTGTGGCTGGCCTGCCGCCGCCGGGGCGTGCCCCTGGGCGCGGTGGCCGACACGGTCGCGCCCGGCATCGCGTTCGGGCAGGCGATCGCCCGCTGGGGCAACTGGTTCAACCAGGAGCTGTACGGCAGCCCCACCACCCTGCCGTGGGGCCTGGAGATCGACCAGGCGCACGGTGGCGAGCCGGGCGTGCTCTACCACCCCACGTTCCTGTACGAGTCGCTGTGGGACGCGGCCCTCGGCTTCGCCCTGATCCTGGCCGGGCGGCGGTACGCGCTGCACCACGGCCGGCTGTTCGCCCTCTACGTCGCCGGCTACACGTTCGGGCGGTTCTGGATCGAGGGGCTGCGGATCGACCCGGTCGGCGGGGTGGACCACGCGGTGCTGCTCCTGGGCTTGCGGATCAACCAGTGGACGTCGATCCTGCTGTTCGCCGGCGCGCTGGTCTACCTCTGGGTGACGCGCGCCAAGGACACGGAAGAGGTCGTGGTGCCCGCCGCCCGTTAGCGGAGTCCGGTGGCTCCGCGCACGAGAACGCCCCCGGCCGCTGCTCGCGGCAGAGGCGCCCTCGCGGGGTGGGCAATCGATCCCCTGGATCTGTACTCCTACCCACCCCGTCCCGTTTATATGCATTTGTCCGTTTTATGTGGAGTGTCAGAACGTGCCGGTCGTGGTGCCGGCGCTGCCGCTCGCCGGAGTGGTGAGCACGGTGTTGGCGCCGGGCTGCCACTGGTCGGCGGTGTCGGGGAAGTTCGCCTCCTGCCGCTTGACGCACTTCCACTCGACCGCGGTGCCGGGCGGGAGCTTGCCGATCGTGCCCGTCCAGGTCGGGTAGGCGGTCGGCGACAGCTTGACCGCGGACGCCACCGACCACGCCCCGAGCTGCGGCGCGCTGCCCACCGCGTAGACCGACTGGCCGGGCGTGGTGGTGCCGTTGTGGCAGGTGAACGTGGCCGACACCGGCGCCTGGCCGAGCGTGAACGCGAACGTCTTGGCCGTCGTGACGGTCGTGGCCGCCGACTTGGCGACGACGAGGTTGCCGCCCGCGTTGTACCAGCCGCTGGCGGCCGCGTCGAAGGCGGCCTTGGTGGCGTGCTGGGGGAGCGGGCTGCCGTTCAGCGTGACGGCCGAGGCCTGGGTGTCGGTGACGAGCTCGATGACGTTCTGCCTGCTCGCCGGAGCGCCGGGGTAGGTGCCGCCGGCGGCGGCCACCGTCACGGTCGCCGTGCCGCCGGTGAGCTGCTGGCTGATCTGCGTCGTACGGACGGCGCCGGTCCGGTACCCCGTCGTGGCCCCGTCGTCCTCGTAGAGCGTGAAGCTCGTGGCGGCGGCGTCGGGATGGACGCGGGCGATCAGCTCGTTCCTGGTGGTGGCGTCGGTGCGCTTGCCCGTGACGTTCATGGTCTGGTCGTCCACGTGCATCTTGGGCAGGATCGCGCCCGCCCGGGCGAAGGCCGGCAGGCGGAAGACGCCGTTGACCCACAGCGGCCGGTCGGTGAACCACTGGCCGGTGCTGGTCAGCTTCTCGCCCGTGGCGTAGTCGTACCAGGTGCCGGCGGGGAGGTAGACGTCGCGTTCACGCTCGCCCGCGCCCGCCACCACCGCGACCAGCAGGTCGCGGCCGATGAGCTTCTCGTGGCCGGCCTCGCGCAGGTTCGGGTCGTTCTGGTGGTAGTACGCGGGAGGCGGCACGACGGGCTCGCCGAACTGGTGGGCCCGGTGGGCGAGGGAGTAGTAGTAGGGCGTCAGCTCGTAGCGCTGCCGGAGGTTGGCGAGGTTGCTGGCCGTATGGCCGATCTTGTCGGGTGAGGTCTGCGCGCAGTTGCACAGGTTCTCGGTGTGCGGGCGCACCGGCACCTCGAACCACGCGCCGTTGGCGAACCACTGCGTGTAGAGCTCGTTCAGGTCGGAGTCGAGCATCTCCCTGCGGAAGCCGCCGATGTCGGAGCCGTAGTAGTCGATGCCCGACATCGACATGTGCAGCTGCGCGTTCTGCTGCTGGGCGAGCGCGGTCAGCTTGGAGCCGATGTCGGCCGACCACATGGCCACGCCGTGCCGCTGCATGCCCGCCGCTCCGGATCGGGCCAGCATGAACGGGCGCCTGGTCCCGGAGGCGTAGCCGCGGGCGATGCTCTCGGCCCACTTGAGGTTGTAGAGGTTGTGGTAGTCGGCGTGGGCGTGCTTGCCCGGCAGCACGCCGGAGGTCCAGTCGCCGGCGTCGTACATCTCCGGCTCGCCCAGGTCCAGCCAGTGGCCCTGCACCCCGGCGTCGATCAGCGGCTGCCGCTTGACGGCGTGCCAGTGGTCGCCCGCGGCGTCCTGGGTCCAGTCGATCATGCCGCCGCGGCCCCACCAGTCGTTGGTGGTCAGGTACGCGGGCGCGCAGGCCGCGCAGCCGGCCCGGACGAGATACCCGCGGGAGGCCAGGTCGGCGTGCTCCGGCAGGTTCTTGCCGACGTAGGACTCCTCGATCGTCATCAGACCGATGCCCTGGTTCGCCTGGTAGCCGGCGATGGCGGCCGACGGGCTGGGGAAGGCGGTGGTGTCCCAGGTGAGGGTACCCATTCTGGTGTTGTCGGAGCCCGCCGTCACGCCGCCGAACCATGGCAGGTCCAGCACGAAGCCGTCCACGGGGAACTTCGCCGCGCGCAGCCCGGAGAGCCGGTTGTCGATCTCGGCCCAGTTGTCGTAGCCGAACTCCGACACCCACATCCCGAACGCCTTCTTCGGCGGCACCGGCGGCCGGCCCGTCAGCTCCATGTAGTCCTTGCGCAGGTCGGGCAGGTCCGGCCCGGTCATCGTGTACCACCTGAGCTGGTCGCCCCAGGTGTCGACCGTCCACGGGTCGCCGGTCAGGTTCCACTCCTGCTTGTAGACCTGGTCGAGGAGCAGGCCGTAGTTCAGGTTGGCGGCGCCGACCGCGAACAGCACCGGGATCTGGGCGTTGCCCACCGGGCCGTTGTCGCCGTCGTACACCATGGCGTTGCCGTACGGGCCGCCCGGGGAGCGGGTGCGGCCCACCCAGTCGCCGTTCGCGCTGCCGCCCGTGAAGAACTGCTCGCCGAGCCCGTACGCGTGCTGCATCGAGCCCTTGCCGATCGACAGGCCCTTCCACGCCTGGGCCAGGTTGCGCGGGCATGCCTCGTACAGCAGCCTCGCCGGGTCGGACACCTTCACGCACAGCGTGCCGGCCGTCACCTCGACCTTCATGGCCGCCGTGGTGAGCGTGTTCCCCGAGTGGTTGAAGCTCGAAGGGCCCGAGTAGTCGGTCTTGGCCACCTGCGGGGTGGTGAAGATCGGCGAGCCGGTCCCCGGCGAGGTGCCGTTCGCCAGCTCGAAGTGCACCAGGTCGTCGTCCAGGAACTCCACGATCAGGTAGGTGGAGCCGCTGGTGAACTGCACCCGCTGGACGGCCGCCTGCGCGGGCGGCGCGACCAGCAGGGGCAGGAACAGTGCCGTCAGGATGACGATCGCGCGGGTAGTCATGGCCGGGCCACCACCAGGTTGTCGAGGTTGATCCCACCGGTGTTCGAGGCGTCGTACGCGATCTTGACGGTGTGGGCGCCCGCGGTGAGCGAGGTGGTCAGCGTGGCCGTGCCCCAGGTGTCCCAGTCGGCGAGGGCGGGCAGCGAGAGCGTGCCCGCGGCGACGCCGTCCACGTAGACGGTCCGGGTGGCGGCCACCGTGGTGGAGTAGCGGAACCTCAGCTGGTGGCTGCCCGCCGCGTCCGCCTTGACGGCGAACGTCACCGCGTCCCCCGCGGTGGCGAACCCGTCGGTGAAGCCGGTGCCGGTGTAGCCGGCGTGGTCGGTGTTGGTGGAGGTGCCGGTCCCGGTGGCGAACTCGGACTCGTAGGCCGCCTTGTCCACGCCGTTGAGCGTGACGGTGCGGTTCGACGCGGCGCTCGCCAGCTTGACGTGGGTGAGCTGCCGCACCGGGTCCCACCACCAGCCCTCGGAGGCGGACTTGAGCGCGGCGAGGCTCGCCCGCGCGGTCGCGCCGGTCACCGACGCCGGCTTCGTGCTCGCGACCTGCAGCGTGCCGGTCGTGGTGAGCGCGGGCACCGTGACGGCCACCGAGTGCGCGGCCCAGTTCTCGGCCGAGGTGATCGTGCGGGTGGCGTTCACCGCGTCCTCGAAGTAGGCGTACGACGTCGTGCCCGAGGGGTAGATGCGGAAGGTCAGGTTCTGGTACGTGTCGACGCTGTTGCCGATCTCGCCGCCGAGCTGGTAGTCGGCGTTGAGGTTGAGCGGGATGATCGCGCCCGGCCTGGCGTAGACGGGGATGCTGTCCAGACCCGCCTGGTACGTCTTGGTGCCGGGCCCGGTGAAGCGGCCGCCGTTCCACAGGTCGTACCACTCGCCCGCGGGCAGGTAGACGTTCTTGCTGGTGGCGCCCTGCGTGGTGATCGGCGCCACGAGGAGCTGCGAGCCGAACAGGTACTGCTGGTCGTGCCCGGCCGCCGCGGCGTCGCCGGGGAAGGCGAAGCTCATGGCGCGCATCATCGGCACCCCGGTCGTGGAGGCGGCCCTGGCCTCGGTGTAGAGGTACGGGATGAGGTTCATCCGCACGTTGGCGAACGTACGGAAGATGGGCACCACGCTCGTGTTCCCGGTGCGGGCCTGCACGTTCCACGGCGTGCGGGCCTCCGAGACGCCGGGACTGGCCTTCTCCGAGTGGTACTGCATGATCGGCGAGAACGTGGCCTGCGCCGTCGAGCGCAGGTAGAGCTCGGCGCTCGGGAAGTCGCCGGTGAAGCCCGCCAGGTCCCACGCCGTGTACGGCACCCCGGACTGCCCCGCGCTGAGCTGGGCCCGCACCGCCTCCTGGAAGGCGGAGAAGCTGGAGTTCTGGTCGCCCGCCCAGAAGATCGACGTGGTCTGGGCGCCGGTCGTGCCCGCCCTGCTGAAGATCGTCCCGTCGGGCCGCCTGCCCTTGACGTAGGCGTTGTAGGCGCCGGTGTAGCTGCCCGGGTAGGCGTTGTGCATCTCGTCGCCCTTGCGGCCGTCGGCGAACTGCACGCCCCTGCCGAAGACGGCCTCGCTGCCGTCGGTCTTGAAGCCGTCCACGCCGACCTCGTCGAGGAGGTAGTCGCGCTTGCTCATCCACCAGTTCGTCGCGGCCGCGCTGGTGAAGTCGGGGATCATGCTGTCGCCGAACCACTGGCCCGTCGGGATGCGGTACGGGCCGTTGGTCGCGTTCCTGGCGACGTATCCCTGCGCCTGCGCGTACGCCTTGTCGTTGAGGTGCTGCTGCGGCGCCGCGGGCGGGTTGGTGTCGAAGTTCTCCTTGAAGACCGGGATCTGCCAGAGGATCATCCTGATCCCCTTGCCGTGCGCGTCGGCGACCATGGCCTTCGGGTCCTGCCACGCGCTGCCCGCCGGGAACGTCAGGTCACCGTAGGCCAGCTTGCCGCTGCCGGGCTTGGCCGTGTACGTGGCGCCGTGCCAGACGTAGAACGTGGCCTCGTCGCTCCACTGCTCCAGCACCATCGCGGTGTGCGGGATCTGGTACGCCTCCACGTTCGCCAGCTCGGCGGTCACCTCGGCCTGGGTGTTCCACTCGTTGGCCGACATCCACACCCCGAACGCCCACTTCGGCGGGAGCTGGGGCCGGCCGGTGACGGCCGTGTAGTCGTCCACGATGTCGGCCGGGGTGCCGGCGAAGAAGTGGTAGTCGAGCGTCGAGTTCAGCCCGCCGCCGGTGTCGACGGTGAAGCCGGCCAGGTCGCTCAGGTGCGTGCCCAGGTTGAAGATCGCGTAGCGGGTGCCGGAGACGTGCACGCCGTACCCGGCCGAGTTCAGGAAGAACGGCACGCTCAGGTACGTGCGCCGGGTGGCGCCCTGGTCCCGGTACTGGTTGTAGACGTAGTTGTGCACGTCGGTGCCGCGCTGGTCGAGCCGGTCGTACCGCTCGCCGAAGCCCTCGAAGCGCTCGCCCGGCGGCGACAGGAAGTGGTCCTCGATCTTCGTGATCGTGGTGACGCCGTCGCTGGCCCAGCCGAGGTTGCGGAACACGGCGGGGTCGTACTGGCGGGTGATCAGCGTCGTGCCGTCGCCCTTGTAGACCGACAGCCGGTACGGCGATTTCTGGATCTTCAGGACGAGCGAGCTGGTCGAGATCGTCAGCGTGCTGGCGGAGTTCGTCACCGTGTAGCCGGAGACGCCGGAGATGGACAGCCCCGAGCCGCTGGGGGCGATCTGCGTGCGGAACCGGTCGAGCGCGGGGAAGGCGAAGCGGATCTTCGGCGTGAAGCTCCCCGCGCTGTCACCGGTCGTGACGTCCACCGACGTGCCGTTGTTCACGAACCCGGTCACGTCCGTCACCGTGCTCCACGACGTGACCGTGAACGCGAACGGGCCCGTGCTCTTCTGCCCGCCCCCGTTCACGTCCGCGTTGACCGTGTAGGAGATCTTGTCGCCCCGGGAGAAGGAGCCGAGGTCGATCTTCCAGTAACTGTTGTTGCCGCTGTTGTGGTCCCAGGCGGCGCCCACCGGGGTCTGGTTCACCCCGTTCTTCGTCCAGGTGACCCAGACGGTCTGGCCGGGCTCGACCGGCCAGGTCGTCGCCTTGATCTGGACCGGCTCCCCGGCCATCGGGTCGCGCGGGACCCGTTCGGTGGGCTCGCTGGAGTAGAGGTCGTCGATTCCGGCCGGGTTGTGGTGAACGCCGTCAAGGGCGTAGGCGGGGGCGGTGACCAGGGACGCGAGCAGGACGAGCGCCGTGACGGTGCCGACCGACCGTAACCAGCTCATGGGGCGGATGCTCCTCTCAAACGGTGAACACGGGGGAGAGACGGGTCCAGTGCTCCGCCGCGCACAACACGGGCGGGCGGTCGAGGGGCGCCGGCAGGCTCACCGTCCGCCCGCCGGCCAGCTCGCGCCCGGTCCAGGCGTCGACCCAGCCACCCTCCCTCTCAGGGAGGTAGACCGACGTCTCGGTGATACCGGGCTCGGTCACGGGCGCGACCAGCAGCGCGTCACCGAGCTGGTACTGCAGCGGGTGCCGCCACACCTCCGGGTCGTCCGGATGGTCGAAGAACAGGCCGCGCATCAGCGGCGCCCCGCCGGCCGTCGCCGCCCGCGCCTGCTCGGCCAGGTACGGCACCAGCCGCTCCCGCAGCTCGGCCAGCCGCCGGAACACCGCGATCACCCGCTCGTCCCCGGTCTGGCCGGCCACGTTCCAGGGCGTGCGGTCCCTGACGGGCGTGCGGTGGTGGTTGAACTCGGAGTGGTACTGCATGATCGGCATGAACGCCGAGGCGCCCGCCGCCCGCAGGTACAGCTCCGCGTCCGGCACCGGCCCCGAGAAGCCGGCCAGGTCCCACCCCCAGTAGACGATCCCGCAGGCCGAGGCCGTGATCCCGGCCCTGATGGAGGAGCGGAACGCCTCCCAGGTCGAGTCCTCGTCACCCGCCCAGAAGGCGCCGTGCGGCTGCGAGCCCGCGAACCCGGCCCGGCTGAACGTCACCGGCGCCTTCCCGCAGGCACGCAGCAGGTCGCCGAACGCGCGGGCGTAGTGCACCGGGAACAGCCCGTTGCCCGCCGCGCCGTCGCGCCCGTCGGCGTACCGCAGGTCGTGGCCCCAGGCGTGCTCGCCGCCGTCGGTCTTGAACCCGTCCACGCCGACCTCCTCGACCAGGTAGCGGCGCTTGGCCGTCCACCAGTCGCGGACCTCCTGGGAGGACAGGTCGGGCATGAGCGCCAGCGGGAACCACCAGCCCCGGTTGCGGTAGGGCCGGCCGTCGGACTCGCGCACGCCGTAGCCGCGCTCGACGAGCTGGCGGGCGTCCACGGCGGCCTGGTGGCGGGGGTGCGGGCGCATCTTCTGCAGCGGGATCTGCCAGAGCAGCACCTTGACGTCCCTGCGGTGCAGCTCGTCCACCAGGCCCTTCGGGTCCGGCCACGGCCCGTCCGCGGGGAAGGTGTAGTCGGCCAGCCGGTGCGGCTCCTCCGACGGCTCGTACTCGGCGCCGCGGAACGCCGTGAACGTCGTCTCGTCGCTCCACGCCTCGATGACCAGCGCGCCCACCGGGATGCCGTGCTCGCGGTGCCGGTCCATCTCGGCCAGCACCCGTTCCTGGGTGTTCCACTCGTTGCCGCTGGCCCACAGCCGGAACACCCACTCCGGCAGCTCGGCCGGGCGGCCCACGTCGCCGAGGAAGGCGCCCAGCACGTCCGCCGGGCGCTCGCCGTCGTAGAAGCGCACGCCCAGCTCGCCGTCCGGGCCGGTCTCGGCCTCGACCACGATCCGGCCGTCCTGCGACGCGCCGACGTCGTACCAGGTGCGGCGCGAGGTCCGCACGTGCCAGCCCCAGTTCGCCGGGCCGCCGACCACCATCGCGTACGGCATCGGCAGGTACGTGCGACCGTGCCGGCCCTGCGCCTTGTACTGCTCGAACACCACCGCGTCGAGGGCGCGGCCCCGCTGGTCCACGGCGTCGAACCGCTCGCCGAAGCCCACCACGTGCTCCTGCGGCCCCAGCGCCAGCTCGAACCGCACCCGCAGCGGGCCGTCGCCGTCGGCGAGCCAGCGCACGCTGCCCGGCACGATCCGGTCGGCGCCCGTGACCTCCAGCTTGCCGCCCGCGTCCGACCAGCTCGCCGCCGTCACCTCGAACCACCTGGTGGTACGGGTCGCGCCGTCGGCCGTCGCCGACCGGAAGCGGTAGGTGTAGCGGCTGCCGGTCCGCAGGGGCGGGGTGCGCACGGCCCAGGAGCCGGCGGCGGCGCGAGCGGCCCGCGCCTGGGCGGCGGCCAGATGCCCGCCGTCCACGGCCCCGCCCTCGCCGCCTGCTTCGGCCGCGTCGGCTGGTGGGTGGGCGTCCCGCCTGGTGAGGGTCAGTTCGGCAGGCGCGGCGCCGTCCACCGACCAGTCGCACGCGACGGAGACGACCCGCGCCGACGCGCGTACCCGCAGCTCCACGCTCTCGCCGTCCAGCGGCCGGGCGGGGACGCGCTGGTCCTCGGTCTCCGCGTACGGGTGCCCCGAACCGTGGGGCCGGTGCCGGATCACGCCGTCACCCCCAGCTCGTCGGCGAGGATCAGGTACATGCCGTGCGACCACAGCAGCGGCGTGGCCACCGGGCCCCACCGGTCCAGCCACTCCTGCCGCCGGTCGGGGGCCAGCAGCAGGCCCGGCACCTGCTCGGGCAGGTCACCCTCGGGGGTCGCCTGCGCCGCCATCCACTCCAGGTAACGCACGGCCTCGTCCCGCCGCCCGGCGCGGGCGTGGTTCCAGCCGAGGAACCCGGCCAGCAGCACCCAACGCCCGCCGCCGTAGAAGGTGTCGTCGAGGTAGCGGTACACGCCGCCGTCGCGGGCGAGCTGCCGCTCGACCTCCGCGACCGTCGCCTCGCCGACCGGATGCCCGGCCGGGTACAGCCCGAACGGCTCCACACAGGCCAGCAGGCTGCCGTCCACGGCGTCACTCCCGAGCCACTTACGCAGGTGCCCCTCTTGGGCAAGGCCCTCGCGTTCGACGAGCCCGGCGATGCCCTCGACGGCCTCGGCCGCCGCCGCCGACTCCGTCGCGCTCAGCACGCCGAGCGCGATGGCGGCCCGCAGGCCGGCGTGGATGGAGCCGAGCGTCGCCACGTGGCGGTGCTCGACGTGCTCCTCCCACCAGTCGTAGCAGGGCACCTGCCAGAACGCCGTCAGGTAGCGGGCCGCCGTCCTGACACCCTTCTCGACCCCGGCCACGGCCCCGCCATGCCGTACGACGTGCTCGCGCAGCGCCCACAGCCACGTGCCGTACCCGTCGAGCTGGAAGTCCCACCAGTCGTCGTCGCCGTCCACGCCGTCCAGCGTGAAGCGGGTCGGCAACATCTCGGCCGCCGAGACCACCTCGCCGCGCTCGGCGCGGGACACCAGCGCGTCCACCTGGCCCGCGCGGTCACCCACCACCCGGGCGCACCAGGCGTGGAAGGCGTCCGCCCCGGCCACGTCGCCGTGCCTGCTCACCCCCTCGGCGATGAACGCGCCGTCGCGCAGCCAGGAGTAGCCGCGGTAGGCGGAGAAGGTGGGCGAGGCCGGGTAGGCCCCTGTGGGCGCCTGCAAACTCTTGATCACGTCGAGGCTGTGCGCGACGAGGGACAACGAAATCTCTCCTGTAAATGCGTAGAAGGGGGAACGGCTAGCCGAGCAGCGCGTCGACCTCGGTGGCGGCCGCCTTGAGCGCTTCTTCGACGCTCTTGCGCCCGGCCGCGGCCTCGCTGAGCTCCTTGGTCACCGCGTCCTGCATCTCCTGCTGGCGCTTGATCACCGGAGGCAGCGCGATGGCCTGGAGCGAGTCGAACACCGCCTGCCGGTTGGCCGGCTTCGGATCCTTGAGGTAGCCGGACAGCACCTGCTGGTCGGAGACCGGCGGCAGCTCCCACGACGACCGGATGCGGGTGGTGGCCGCGGTGCCGGACGCCGACAGGAACCGGGCCCAGGCCCACGCCTCCTTGCCGTGCTTGGTGGTGGAGGAGGCCGCCACCGCGTTGTGGAAGACCGCGCTCGCCTTGGCCGCGTCACCGGGCTCGACGACGACGTCCCACTCGAAAGGCACGTCCTTCAGCCCGGCGAACTGCCAGATGCCGTTGTGCCACATGGCGAGCTTGCCGGACTTGAAGAGGTTCGTGTCGTAGTCGGCGGTGCCGCCGACCTCGGCCTCGGTCGGCATCGTCTTGCCCACCTTGGACACCAGCCAGGTGGCGGCCTTGACGCCCTGCGGGCTGTTGAACGCGGACTTCTTGCCGTCGGCCGACAGGAACTCGCCGCCCGCCTGCTTGAGCGTCTTGTAGAACTCGAAGAACTGCACCGGCTGGAAGTCGCCGTACACGCCCTTCTTCTTGTCGGTCAGCTTCTCGGCGGCCGCCTGCTCGTCCGCCCACGTCCAGTCCGCCGTCGGCACGGGCACGCCGGCCTTGTCGAACAGGTCCTTGTTGTAGAAGAGCACGACCGTGGAGAAGGAGGCGGGCAGCGCGTACTGCTTGCCGTCCCGCTTGAAGGCGTTGAGCGACTCCTGCGCGTACACCGAGGTGTCGTTGTCGCCGGCGACCGTGGCGAGGTCGAGCAGGGAGCCGGCGCTGGCGTAGGTGACGAAGTTCTCGTAGTTCAGCTCGAACGTGTCGGGCGCCGTGCCGCCGGCGATGCTGGTCTGGAGCTTGGTGAAGTACTGGTCGAAGGGCGCGGTCTCGACGACCACGTCCACGTTCGGGTTCTCCTTCTCGAACGCCTTCTCGATCGTGTCGAGGTCCTTCACGTGGTCGGGCGCGGCGGAGAAGGTGAAGTACCGCAGCGTCACCTTGCCGCCGGCCTCGGCGGTGGTGCCCCTGGTGGCCGATCCCTGCGAGCAGGCGGTGGCGAGCAACGCGGCCGCCGCGACGGCGGCGGTGATCTTGATGTGTCGTGACATGGGGGGATTCCTTTACTTGAGCCCGCTCTGCGCGACGCTGGCGATGACGTGCTTCTGCGCGAAGACGTAGAGGATGAGGATCGGGACGACGCTGACGACCGAGCCCGCCATCACCACGTCCCACTGCGTGGTGAACTGGCCGTGCAGGGTCGCCAGGCCCAGCGGCAGGGTCATGAACTCCGGCGACTTGATGATGATCAGCGGCCAGAGGTAGCTGTTCCAGCTCGCCATGAAGCCGAAGATGGCGAACGTGGCCAGGGCCGGGCGGATCAGCGGCAGCACCACGTACAGGAAGATGCGGAAATGTCCGGCGCCGTCGAGCACGGCCGCCTCGTCGAACTCCCGCGGCACCTGGTTGATGGCCTGCCGCAGCAGGAACACCCCGAACGCCGAGGCGATCGTCGGCGCCAGCAGCGCGAAGTACGTGTCGACCAGGTTGAACGCGCGCATCTCGATGAACAGCGGCACGACCAGCACCGGCAGCGGCATCATCAGCGTCGCGAGGTAGACCGCGAACAGCGCGCCCCGCCCGGGGAAGGGCAGCCGGGCGAACGCGTAGGCCGCCATCGCGCTGGTGACGAGCTGCAACGTGGTGGAGGCGGCGCCGATCCAGGCGCTGTTGAGCACGATCCGCCAGAACGGCAGCGTCTCCAGCAGCCGCCCGTACGCGTCGAGGCTCGCCCCCTCGGGGGTGAAGTCGGGCGGGACGGACAGCACGGCGTCGCTCGGCGTGATCGAGGTGATCACCGCCCAGGCGAACGGGAACAGCATGACGAGCGCGCCGATCCCCACCAGCAGGTACCTCAGGACCTTACCCATAGGTCACCCACCTCTTCTGGCCGCGGATCTGCACGATCGTCACCAGCAGCACCAGCGCGAACAGCAGCCACGACAGCGCCGAGGCGGCGCCGGCCCGGCCGTAGCGGAAGGTCAGGTCGTAGATCTGCGAGACCACCACCTGCGTCGCGCCGCCCGGCCCGCCGCCCGTCATGATCTGGACCTGGTCGAACACCTGGAAACCGTTGATCAGCGAGATCACCACCACGAAGAACGTCGAGGGCGACAGCAGCGGCAGCGTGATGTGCCGGAACCTGCGCCAGGCCGTCGCGCCGTCCACCATCGCGGCCTCCTGGTACTCCCGGGGGATCGCCTGCAGCCCGGCCAGCAGGATGATCATCACGAAGCCCAGGTCCTTCCAGGCCGAGGCGAGGATGATCGACGGCATCGCCCAGTCGGGGTCGGTCCACCAGCCGGGCCCGCTCACGCCCACCAGGCCGAGCGCCCAGTTGACGATGCCGCTGGCCGGGTTGAGCAGCCACTTCCACATCAGCGCGACCACGACCCAGCTCGTGATCACGGGCAGGAAGTACACGCCGCGCAGCAACCCGCGCGCCGGCATCGCCCGGTTGAGCAGCACCGCCAGGCCCAGGCCGCCGAGGTAGACCAGCGGCAGGTAGCCGGCGATGAAGTAGAGCGTGTGCAGGAACGCGGCCCGGGTGTCGGGGTCGCCGACGAGCTCGATGTAGTTGCCGAGGCCCACCCAGCGCATCTCGGTGATGAGATCCCACTCGTGCAGGCTGGTCCAGAACGAGCCGACCATCGGGATCAGCGTGTAGAGGGTCAGCGGCACCAGGCTCGGCAGCAGGAACAGCGCGACCGTGCCGGCGTAGCGCCAGCCGCCGCGCCGCCGCGGGCGCGCGTGCGTGACCGGCGCCTTCGGCGGCGCCTGAGGGATGGCCTGCCGGACGCTCACGAGCCGCCTCCCATCAGGCGGGCGCGGATCGGGCGGGCGTTCATGAGCCGGCTCCGATCAGGCGGGCGCGGACCAGGCGGCCCTGCTCGCCCGCCGCTCCGGCGGAGTCGAACGGGGTGGCCAGCACGAGCGCCGCCGCCCCCTGCGCCCAGCTCGTGTCGTCCCAGCTCTCCACCTCCACGGAGATGTCGCGCCGCCCCGGGTAGAGCTGCGCGCGCAGGGCCGGCTCGAAGCCGGTCCGCCACAGCGGCCAGTCGGCCGTGCCCTCGCCGAGCACCACCACGACCTCCGGGTCCACCACGTTGATCAGCCCCGCCGTTGCACGGCCGAGGATCGCCCCGGCCTCGGCGAACACCTCCCGCGCGGCCACATCACCGCCCGCCGCGGCCCGGCCCAGCGCGGCCACCCCGCCGAGCGGGTCACGCACCTCCACCTGAGCCGCTCGACCGGCCGCCTGGGCGTTTCTGGCGCGGGCGGCGGCCAGCAGGCCGGCCGAGCCGACGAACGCCTCCAGGCAGCCCCGGGCGCCGCACCCGCAGGGCGGCCCTCCGGGATCCACCTGCAGGTGGCCGAACTCGCCCGCGCCGCCCCGCGCGCCCCGGTACACCCGGCCACCGGCGACGATGGCCGCGCCGACACCGCGTCCGATCGTCAGCACGAGGAAGTCGCTGTGCGTGCGCCCCCGGCCGTACAGTCGCTCGGCCGCGGCCAGCGCGTTCACGTCGTTCTCGACCAGGACGGGCAGGTTCAGCCGGCGCCGCAGCCGCTCGCCCACCGGCATGGCCTGCCAGCCGAGCGTCGGCGCGTTGACGGTGCCGACGGCCTGGTCGTCCACGCTGCCCGGCACCCCGACCCCGACGCCCAGCAGCGGCGGCACCCCGGAGATCTCGCGGACCACGGACTCCACCGCGTCCGCCAGCTGCTCCAGCGCGTCGGGCGCCGCCGGGTCGTGGGGTCTTTCCCAGGAGCCGAGCACTTCGCCGTCGAGCCGTACGTCCACCAGCACCAGGTGGTCGGCCGTCACCTTCACCCCGAGCGCCCGCCCGGCGCTGCCCACCAGCCCGAGCCGCTGGGCGGGACGGCCGCCGCGTGACGGCTTCAGGTCCAGCTCCTCCAGCATGCCGTGCCCGATGAGCTCCTTGGTGAGCTGCGTGACGGTGGCGGGGCTGAGGTCGAGCTCGCGGGCTATCTCGCTGCGGCTCAGCGGGCCGACCGTGCCCAGGAGGGCGAGGATGGCCGTCCTGGTGAGGTCGCCGCGGTCCGTGCCTGCCATGTGAGAGGACTTTCTTTAGGAATAAAGTTAGTGGTGAAGATACTGAGGCGTGGCCCTCCTCCTGTCAAGAGTCCGAAACCTTGCTGAAACAGAAGTGCCGGCGTGGTCAGGCCACGCCGGCTGGTGAAGGCCCGATCCGCGGGCTCAGAACGCGTTCACGCTGTCCACCTAGTGGCGGTCAGGAGGTCGAGGAGGTCTCCATCGCCGGCGATTCCGCCGCGGCGGGCAGGTCGCCGCCGGCGGCCGGCCGCCGCAGGACGGCGAGCGCCACCGCGAACGCCGCCAGCAGCAGGCCGGCGGAGATGGCGAACGCGAGCCGGTAACCGCCGGTGAGCGCGGCGGCCTCGCCGGCCCCGGCCGCCAGCAGCTCGCCGGTACGCGAGGCGGCCATCGTGGACAGCACCGCCACGCCGATGGCCATGCCCACCTGCTGCGTGGTGTTGAACAGGCCGGAGGCCAGGCCCGCGTCGCTGTCCCTGGCGCCGGACATGCCCAGCGTGGCCAGCGCGGGCAGCACCAGCCCGCCACCCGAGATCAGCAGCATGGGCGGGAGCAGGTGGGTGAGGTAACCGGCGTCCACCGTGACCCGGGTGAGCAGCAGCATCGCCGCCACCAGCAGCACCAGGCCGCCCATCAGCACCGTACGGGCGCCGAAGCGGGCGCTGAGCCGGGCGGAGACGAACAGCGAGATCGTGCCGATGCCCACCGCGGCGGGCAGCATGGCCAGGCCGGTCTCCAGGGCGCCGTACCCCAGGACCCGCTGCATGTAGAGCGCGACGAGCACCTGGAAGGCGAACATTCCGGACAGGCTCAGCATCTGGGCGAGGTTCGCGCCGGCGACGTTGCGCGGGCGCAGGATGCGCAGCGGCATCAGCGGGGCCTTGGCGGTGGCCTGCCGTGCCACGAAGGCGCCGAGCAGGGCGATCGACAGCGCGCCGAGCCCGAGGGTGTGGGCGGCGAGCCAGCCGTACTCCTCGACCTTGACGACCGTGTAGATGCCCAGCATCAGCCCGGAGGTCACCAGCAGGGCGCCGATGACGTCGGCGCCGGCGGACAGGCCGATCCCGCGGTCGGCGGGCAGCGCCGGCAGCGCGAGCAGCAGGGTGACCAGCCCGATCGGCACGTTGATGAAGAAGATCCACGGCCAGCTCAGCGCGTCGGTGAGCACGCCGCCCACGACCTGGCCGATGGACGCGCCGGCCGCCCCGGTGAAGCTGAAGATCGCGATCGCCCTCCCGCGCTCGGCCTGGTCCGTGAACAGCGTCACCAGGATGCCCAGGACCACGGCCGAGGCCAGCGCGCTGCCCACCCCTTGCAGGAACCGGGCGGCGATCAGCAGGCTGGCATCGGTGGCCGCGCCCGCCAGCACGGAGGCGGCGGTGAAGATCGCGTTCCCGGCCAGGAACATCGCCCGCCGCCCGATCAGGTCGCCCAGCCGGCCCGCCAGGAGCAGCAGGCCGCCGAAGGGGATCAGGTACGCGTTGACGATCCAGCTCAGCCCGGCGGCCGAGAAGTCCAGATCCCGCTGGATGGCCGGCATCGCCACGGTCACGATGCTGCCGTCCAGGATGGTCATCAGTCCCGTCGCGGACAGCACGCCCAGCGCGGTCCAGCGCGAGGTGAGCACATTCGACATGGTCTCTCCCGTCTCAGGTCGACAGGAGAGACCGTAGCAGATGGTTCCGTAATAGACGATCCTTTTCGGACCTACTTTGCGCGCTCCCGTGCCCTGCGAGCCTGCTGCGGGCTCTCTGCGGGGGTCGCGAGATGCCCTGTCGCCAGGCGGTTCAGGGCTCGGACCAGCACCTCGCGCTCGTCGTCTGGTAGCGCTCCGAGCGCCGCGCGGTGCACGCCGTCCACGATCTGCTGGCTGCGCCTGGCGATCTCCGCGCCCGGCTCGGTGACCGCGATGATCCTGGCCCGCCGGTCGGTGCTGGATGGGCGGCGCTCGGCGTAGCCCGCCTTCTCCAGGGCGTCCACGGTCACCACCATCGTGGTCTTGTCCATGTCGCCCAGCTCGGCGAGCTGGATCTGGGTGCGTTCCTCCTCCAGGGCGTGCACCAGCACGCAGTGCATGCGGGCGGTCAGCCCGATCTCGGCCAGCGCCGCCGACATCTGCGTGCGCAACACGTGGCTGGTGTGGTCGAGAAGGAAGGACAGGTCCGTTTCTGTACGCGCGGGGGCCATCGCTGTCATGCCTGCCAGCCTACCCAAACCATCCCTTCGCAGATTATCCGCGAAAGGACGATTGGCCTGGCGGTGTTTTCCGCGTGGCCCGCGCGGAAGGACCCTGGCATGGCGAGAGCAGTGCGATTCGACGAGTACGGCGGCCTGGACGTCCTGCGGGTGGCCGACGTCCCGGTCCCCGAACCCGCGCAGGGCCAGGTGCTGGTCCAGGTCAAGGCCGCGGCCGTCAACCCCGGCGAGGCGAAGATCCGCGAAGGGCTGTTGCACGACCGGTGGCCCGCCACGTTCCCGTCGGGCGAGGGCAGCGACCTGGCCGGGATCGTGGCCGCCACCGGGCCCGGCGTGACGGGCGTCGAGCCGGGAGCGGAGGTCATCGGCTTCACCGACCGGCGCGCCAGCCATGCCGAGTACGTGCTCGTGGAGGCGGGCGACCTCACGCCCAAGCCGCCCGGCGTGCCCTGGGAGGTCGCCGGCTCGCTGGCCGTCGCGGGCTGCACGGCCTGCGCGGCCGTACGGGCGGTGTCCCCGCGGCCGGGCGACACGGTGGCGGTGTCGGGCGCGGCGGGCGGCGTCGGCTCGATCGCCGTCCAGCTCGCCAGGCGCGCCGGCGCCGAGGTGATCGGCATCGCCGACCCCGTCCACCACCAGTGGCTGGCCGCGCACGGGGCCGAGCCGGTCGCGTACGGCGACGGCCTGGCGGACCGGCTGCGCCCGGCCGGGATCGGCGCGTTCGTCGACACCCACGGCGGCGGGTACGTCGAGCTCGCCCTCGGCCTCGGCGTCGCTCCGGACCGCGTCAACACGATCGTGGACTTCGCCGCCGTGGGGAAGTACGGCGTCAAGGCCGAGGGCAGCTCCGCCAAGAGCGCCGCGATGCTGGCGGAGCTGGCCGCCCTGGTGGCCGCCGGTGAGCTGGAGGTGCCGATCGCCGCGACGTACGCGCTGGACGACGTACGCGCGGCCTTCGAGCGCCTGGAGCGGGGCCACGTCCGGGGCAAGATCGTCCTGCTGCCCTAGTTCCCCGTGGTGAGCGCCACGCGGTAGCGGGCCTGGTTGTCCACGACTCGCTGGTACGCCTCGTTGATCTGCTCCAGCGGGCGCTCCTCGGTGATGGGCCGCACGCCGGTCAGCGCGGCGAAGCGCAGGGTGTCCTCCACGTCCCTGGCGGTTCCGGACGGGTGGCCGTGCACCGACTTCGTGCCCGGGATGACCTGGAACGGGCTGACCTCGATGGGCTCCGGCGCGGCGCCGACCACGAGCAGCTCACCGTTGTACGCCAGCCCGTCGATCGCGCCGCTCATCGCGGCGGAGCTCATGGCCGTGGCCAGCACGACCCGCGCACCACCGAGGGCCTGCAGGGCCTCGGCCGGGTCGCCCGCCGTGGAGTCGAGGTAGTGGTGCGCGCCGAGCTGCTTGGCCAGCTCGGCCTTCTCGGTGCCGCGGGAGATCGCGACCACCTCCAACCCCATCTTGGCGGCGAACTGGACGCCCAGGTGGCCGAGCCCGCCGATGCCGAGCACCGCGACCAGGTCGCCGGGCCGGGCGGAGCTGTGGCGCAGCGCGTTGAACACCGCCACCCCCGCACACCCCATCGGGGCGGCCGCCACCGGCGAGAACCCCTCGGGGATCCGGGCCAGCGCGGTGGCCGGGACGACGGTGGCGTCGGCGTACCCGCCGGGGTAGTGCCAGCCGGGCACCTTCAGGTCGGCGCAGTGGATGAAGTCGCCCGCGCGGCAGGCCCCGCACGAGCCGCAGTTCCCGCCGAACCAGCCGACGGCGACGCGGTCGCCGGCCGTCCAGCCGGTCACGCCCTCTCCGAGGGCGTCGATCCGGCCGGCGATCTCGTGACCGAACACGGCGGGCCACCGCACGGGGTAGCCGCCGTGCACGAAGTAGTGGTCGGTGTGACACACCCCGACGGCCTCGACGGTGACGCGGACCTCGCCCCGCCCCGGCTCGGGCAGCATCGTGTCGGCGAAGCGGAAGGCGCCACCGGGCGCGGTCACCTGTGCGGAACGAATCGTGGACATGCTGGACCTCGCTGATCTGTCATGTGCGGACAGCAACGAGTCTTCACGCGGCCGACGCCTTCGTGGGGGCCATGATCGGCCCTGCGCGACCTAGGACGCGCAGTCCCAGGCACGACCACCGGTCCGTTCGGCACCATGGAGGGATGAGTCTCAACCGCGAGCTGGCCGACTTCCTGCGCCGCGCCCGCAGCAAGGCCGACCCGGCGCGGGCCGGGCTGCCGCCCGACGGCCGCATCCGGCGCGTCCCCGGGCTGCGCCGCGAGGAGGTCGCGCTGCTGGCCGGCGTGTCCACCGACTACTACACCCGCCTGGAACAGGGCCGCCGCATCACCCCGTCGGACCAGGTGCTCGACGCCGTCGCCCGCGCGCTCGGCCTCGACGACGCCGGCCGCACCTACCTGCACGAGCTGGTCGGCACCACCGCACGCCCCGCACGCCGGCGCACCCCGGCCGTCCAGCGGGTCCGGCCGGGGCTGCACCAGCTGCTCGACAGCCTGGACGGGCACCCGGCGCTCATCCTCGGCCGGCGCACCGACGTGCTCGCGGCCAACCGCCTGGCCCGCGCGCTGTTCACCGACTTCGACGCGATGCCGCCCAGGGAGCGGAACTACTCCCGCTGGATGTTCCTCGACTCCGCCGCCCAGCAGCTGTTCCTCGACTGGGACGAGCAGGCCCGCAACTGCGTGGAGAACCTCCGCCTCGACCTGGCCGCCAACCCCGGCGACCCGCTCGCCCGCGACCTGGTCGCGACCCTGTCCGAACGCAGCTCGCAGTTCCGCACCTGGTGGGACGAGCACGGCGTCTACCAGCGCACCTTCGGCAGCAAACGCCTGCACCATCCCATCGCCGGCGACCTGACCGTCGCCTACGAGACCCTCACCATGCCCGGCGACCACGACCAGACCCTGTTCCTCTACACCACCGAACCCGCCAGCACCTCACGCGACGTCCTCAACCTGCTGGCCAGCTGGACCCTGACCAGGCCGAGCACCGGCCCCGGCCACGCGTTCCCGCCGTGAGGTGCCCCCTGCCCGTCCACGCCACCGAGAGAGGCGGTGACAGTTCGGCGTGTCGCGGGCGCGCGCCGTCCGGGTGTCTGCGCAGACAGGCATTGCCGGATCCGTGCTGCCTGCGCAGTCACCTACCGGGGGCGCCCCGATAGTGTGCCGGCATGGCGATACCGCGATTGACCGAGCTCGAGGACGAGGCCTGGCAGGGCTTCCTGCACGTGCACGACCACATCTGGCGAGAGATCGAGGCCGGCCTGGCCCCGCTGAACGTGAGCATGGCCGAGTACAGCGTCCTGTCCCTGCTCGGCAGGGCAGGGCGCACCGGCATGCGCATGTCCGAGCTGGCCAAGCGCCGCGTGATGTCCACCGGCGGCTTCACCCGGCTGGCCGACCGGCTCGAACGCCGCGGGCTCATCGAGCGCAGGCGGGCGGAGGAGGACGGGCGCGGATACGTCGTCGTCCTCACCGCACAGGGGCGGACCGTCCTGCGCAAGGCCTGGCAGCAGCAGCACGGCGACCTGCGCCGCCTCTTCCTCGACCGGCTGGACGAAGAGGACCTGCGGGACCTGGCTCGGATCTGGTCGCGGCTCGGCCTGGACTCCGGCGACGCCATGGGCCCGAGGTGAGCGCCTGACGGGAGACCCGGTCACGACGCGTCGGCGCCGTGGAGTTCTCGGTGCCAGAGGTCGGTGCAGATGCGTTCGATGCCGGCGGTGAGGTGGCGGCGGTAGGTGGTGAAGGGCAGGCCGAGTTGTTCTGCGGCGAGTTCCTGGGTGGGGGTGCCGTGCAGGTAGGTGATGGACAGGGCTCGGTGGAGTTTGGCCGAGCGTGGGTCTTCGCGTAGGTCGTCGATGGCTTGGCGGAGCAGGTCGCTGAGTGCCGTGCCAGGGTCTTGGGGGGCTTGGTCGGCGATGAGCCGGGTGCGGGCCAGCGGAGAGGCGGCCAGGGCACCGGGCCGTGAGAGCTCGCGTAGTGCTATGCGGACGGCTTCGGCGAATTCAGCCTGTGACAGGACGACCAGATCTGCGAGGGGGGTGTCGGTGGAGCGGCCGAGGAGCAGGCGGTTCATGCGGTCGAGCCAGGTGTGTGCTGGTACTGCGCGCCAGTCGTGGACGAACAGGGTGTAGGGGTCGTTGTCCAGTCGTGGTTGTGCGGGGATGGTGCGCATGCCGTAGCGCTGGAGGTGTTCGGTCCAGGCTCGGCTGGGGCGGCGGATGGCGATGTAGGACCAGGCCATGCGTTCGGCGCGGAGGCAGTTGCCGATCAGGCGCCATTGGATGAGGTCGAGGACGGGGGAGTTGCCGCGGTAGTGCGGTAGCACCCACAGGCGGCTGACGGCCAGGTGTTCGCCGGCGCGCAGCGGGGTGGTGGCGCGTGCGTGCGTCCACGCCGCGGCCACGATGGGGTCGGCGGTGAGGTGGTGGTCGTCGGGTTCGGTGAGGCGGAGCCAGGTGGAGAAGGCGACGAGTTCGCCGGTTTCGGTGCGCCGGTACAGGCGGAAGGCTTCGGGGTGGTGTGCGGCCCAGTGGGCGGCGGTGCGGGCGGAGGCGGGGCCTTCGGCTGTTGTGGCGACGCGGAGGAGTGTGCCGAGGTCGTGGGGGTGGAGGGTGTCTTCCTGGAATTGGCCTTCCTGATGGTGGTCGTGGTCGGGGTGGGTGGGGGTGTGGTGGTTGCGGTGGAGGTAGAGCAGGGAGGCGACGGCGGGCAGGACGTCGGTGTCGGTGGTGGTGCGGATGGTGTCGGAGAGGTGGGTGTAGATGCGGTTGTGCATGGTGGTGTAGCCGTCGGGGTCGCGCCAGCGTAGGTCGGTGTCGAGGAGTTCGCGGACGAGGTCGTGGGGGAGGAGGCCGTGGGGGGTGGATTCGATGAAGGGCAGGTGGCGGAGCCAGCGGAACAGGTGGGGGGCGTCGTGGGGGAGGGCGGCGCGGAGGAGGGTTTCGGTGGTGAGGTGGGCGTGGGCGCAGATTTCGAGGGCGTGCTGGTGGGCGGGGGTGGGGAGTTCGCCGACGAGTTGGTCCAGGAGGGTGGCGACGACGTTGTGGTGGGGGGTCCAGCGGGTGCTGGCGTGGCCGTCTTTGATGGCGACGGCGGCGCCGAGCAGGAGGGCGAGGGGGTGGCCGCCGGCGAAGGTGAGGAGGGGGTCGCGTAGGTCGGTGGGGACGGCGCAGGAGTCCAGGAGGGCTTGGGCGTCGGTGGGGGGCAGGTCGTGCAGGGGGAGGATGGTCAGGGCGGTGGTCCAGCCGGGGTCGGCTTGCCAGCGGATGTCGGGGGGGTTGCGTGCGGCGATGGCGACGAGGGCGGTCAGGGGGAGGTGGGGCAGGAAGCGTTCGCGCAGCCAGGTTTCGAGGGCTTGGATGCGTTCGAAGTTGTCGATGAGCAGGATGGGGTCGGGGTGGCCGGGTGCGGGTTGGGCGTGGGTGGCGAAGGCGGTGGCGAAGGCGGTGGCGAAGGCGGTGGCGAAGGCGGTGGGGGAGGGTTCGAGGGTGCGGCCGTCGAGGGTGGTGACGGGCCGGCCGGTGAGGGTGGCTTCGTGGGCGAAGCGGCGGAGGAGGGCGGATTTGCCGATGCCGCCGGGGCCGTGGATGTAGAGGACGTTGCAGCCGCCGCCGTACAGTGCGGCTTTGAACAGTGCGATCTCTTCCTCGCGTCCGACGAAGGCCTGTTCGCGGGCTGCTTCCAGGCGCGATCCCAGCAATTCGGGCTGGTTACTGCTCCCCGATGACATTTCCCCTGATCCCTCTCCGAACACCCGGCATATACCACTCGTGAGTGCCGGTCCGCCTCGGACGCTGGCCGGATTCTCGGTGAACCCTTCACGGATCCGGCCGGCCAAGAATTCAACAGGACGCACCATGGCGTATCGCCATGACGCCCTCTCCACCGTAGGAAAGAGCGATGAGTCGTGACGATACCGCCCACTGCCCACCACAGGTACAGCAGGCTGTACTTTTGCATCTTTGGTCATGGCGGGAAACGAGAAATAAACCCGCTCGATGCGCGGATCATTCATTTAACGAATTCGCCGTGCGGAAATTCATCGGGCCGGGGAGCGAAGATCGCGGAAGAATTCGATGATGTCGTGAGCCAGCAGCCCGGGTTCTTCGTGGGCGGCGAAATGGCCGCCGCGGGGCATGAGCGTGTAGCGCGTGATGTGGTAGGTGCGCTCGGCCCAGCTCCGCGGGGGGCGGCTCAGGTCGGCGGGGAACAGGGCGACGGCGGTGGGCACCGTCACCCGTTCCGCCCGTCTGGTCAGGCCGTGGGCGTACTCGTAGTAGGGCCTGAAGGAGGTCGAGATCGTGCCGGTGAACCAGTAGAGGGACGCCTGGGTGAGGATGAAGTCGTCGCTGAAGCGCTTGGACAGGTCGCCTCCGCTGTCACTCCACGCGCGGTACTTCTCGACGATCCAGGAGAGCAGGCCGGCGGGCGAGTCGGCCAGGCCGTGGGCCAGGGTGAGGGGGCGGGTGCTCTGCTGGTGCTGGTAGCCGCCTTCCTCGGCCTGCCAGGCCGCCACCGAGGCGAGGTGGGCCTGCTCCTGCGGGGTGAGGCCGTCCGGGTCGTAGCCGGACGGTGGCGCCACGGCCAGCAGGTGGATGCCTGCCAGCGCCTCGGGGTGGGCCTCGGCGAGCCGCGAGGTGACGCCGGCGCCCAGGTCGCCGCCGTGGGCCGCGTACCGCTCGAAGCCGAGGTGGTCGCGCATCAGCCGGTGCCAGAGGTCGTGGGTCTGGTCCGCGTCCGTGAGCGTGGGCCGCTGGGGTGAGAAGGCGAATCCGGGCAGGGAGGGGACGATCACGGTGAAGGCGTCCGCGGCTGCCCCTCCGTACCGGGACGGGGTGGCCAGCCGTTCGGCGAGCGGGACGAGCTCGAGGAACGAGCTGGGCCAGCCGTGCGTGAGGACGATCGGCAGGGCGTCCGGATGCTCGCCGTCGAAGCGGAGGTAGTGCACCGGCGTCCCGCCGAGGTCGGCGAGATGGGACGGGAGGGCGTTGATGGCGGCCTCGTGGGCCCGCCAGTCGTAGCCCGAGGCCCAGTACGCGACCAGGCGGCGCAGCTCCGCGGCGTCGGTACCGGCCTGCCAGCCGCCCACCGGCCACGGCTCGGGCCACCGCGTGGCCTTCAGCCGGGCGCGGAGCTCGTTCAGTTCTGCGTCGCTGACCGCGATCATGGAGTCTCCTTGAGGTGCGGGCCCTCGCTTCGCGCGGGCTATGACTGGGGCTTGGAGTCGTCCGTGGGGACGCCGCTGCCTTCGTAGGCGTCCAGGCTCTCGACCAGGCCGAGGAGCTCGGGGTGGTCGCTGAACCGGTCGGTGTGCACCTGGGCGATCTTGGCGCCGATCTCGGGGTCGGGGTCGTCGGTGAGGTCCTGGGAGATCATGTTCGCCGTGAGCGGCAGGCCGATGGCGTCGATCTGGCGGTGCAGCGGGTCGTACATGTAGGTGCGGAAGGCGTCGATGTCCTTGAGCGCGTACATGGCGCCGTAGTGGAACTCGCCGCCGAAGTCGCGGCCGACCATGAAGAACTCGACGACGTCGAGCTTCTCGCCGAGCGTACGCATCAGGTCGAGCGCGTGCTGGACCTGGTCCTCCGGCGCGTCGGGCTTCATGGCGAGGCGTACCTGGTGGTAGATCATGGCGATTCTCCTCCGGGTGAACCTGGATGCAACGGGTTGTCGCTTTGAGGACTCTAGGTTCAGCCTCCGCTTAACGCAACCAACTGTTGGCTTAATTCCCGGCTTAACGCACCCGCAAGTTGTGTCTAGCATCGCCGCACCCCTAACCTGGCCACATGGCAGGAGAACCGCCGGAAGACGTCCAGCACCTGCGCGGCGACACCGCCACCGTACGGCCGGGCGGCCGGACGGCCCGCGTCCGCGAAGCGGTCATCGACGCCACCATCGCCGAGCTGAGCGAGGTCGGCTACGCGGGGCTGCGCGTCGACGCGGTGGCCGAGCGCGCCGGTGTCAACAAGACGACGATCTACCGCCGGTGGGGCAACAAGGTCGGCCTGGTGTCCACCGCCCTCATCGAGCGCCGCGGCCAGCTCGTGCCGCCCGCCGACACCGGTACCCTGCGCGGGGATCTCATCGAGCTGCTCAAGGAGATCCGGCTCGGCCTCGGCGTGCCCTGGGTCGTCGCGCTGCAGCGCGAAGCCGGCCCGCGCACCGCCGCCAACGCCGACCTGTACGAACTCCTCGACAGGTTCTGGCCGGCCAGGTTCAAGGTCTCGGGGGTCATCTTCGAGCGGGCCGTCGAACGCGGCGAACTGCCCGCCGGCACCGACCCCGGCTTCCTGCTGGAGATGGTCTCCGGGCCGCTCTACTTCCACCTGCTCATGCTCGGCCGCCCCCTGGACGACGACTTCCTCGAGCGCACGGCCGACTTCATCCTTCATGGCGCGCGGGCCCGGACCCACGCGCCGCCAGGCTGCGGGGACACCACCACGTCCGCGCCGCGCTAGGTGCGCCCCGCCGTGCCGTGCGGGCGCGGCCGGGCGCGGACGTGAGCGCGTTCCCCCTGGGGCCCGAACAGGATGAGCAGCTCGACCGGCGTGGGCCCCGCGTTGCCCATCCAGTGCGGCACCCGCGTGTCGAACTCGGCCACCTCACCAGGAGCCAGCGTCAGGTCCTGGTCACCGAGCACGAACCGTAGCCGGCCGTTGAGCACGTAGAGCCACTCGTACCCCTCGTGCCGCTGCGGGACGGGCTCGGCCGGGCCCGCCGCCCCGGGAATGATCAGCTTGTACGCCTGGGTGCCGCCCGCCCGCTGGGTCAGCCGGATGTAGGTCATGCCGTCGCGCCGGATCGGCCGCAGGTGGACGCGCGGGTCACCGGTCTGCGGCGCCCCGATCAGCTCCTCCAGCGGCATGCCGTGGGCCCTGGCCAGGGGGAGGAGCAGCTCGAGGTTCGGCCGCCGGCGGCCGCTCTCCAGGCGCGACAGGGTGCTTTCCGAGATGCCGGTCTCCGCGGCCAGGCCGGCCAGGGTCAGGCCCCGATGGCGGCGCAACCGGCGAAGCCGCGGGCCCATGGCCGCGAGCGCGGCGTCGAGATCGTCGTCCACAGTGGCCGCCCATGCTGAATTGGCAACGAGGAACACAAGCACCGGACGTCCGGCCCCGGCATCAACCGCCCAGGCATGCCTGCGCATTCCCGCAGAGCGCTTCTTGCCGGATCGGCAAGCTTTCGTGTGCCCGCGCCCGGAGGTGACGCAGACTCCCAGCAGTGCGCCGGACATCTCGCCGGCCACCGTCAGAAAGGACGCTCACGGTGAGCACCCACTCCCTCCGGAACGCCGGGCCCGATCCGGGCGCCGGCCGTGCCGTCCCGCCCGCGAGCGGCGACGAGCCGCCCTCCGCGCAGCGGCTGCGCTACCCGGCCGTCATCGTGTTGTGCCTGACCCAGCTCATCCTCGTGATCGACAACAGCGTCGTGAACGTCGCGCTGCCGCAGATCCGGCACGCGCTCGGCTTCTCCGCGACCGGCCTGTCCTGGGTGGTCACCTCCTACGCCCTGGTCTTCGGCGGGCTCGTCCTGCTCAGCGGCAAGGTGGGCTCGATCATCGGGCCGCGCCGCGCCCTGCTGATCGGCGTGTCCGTCTTCACCGCCGCCTCGGCGCTGGGCGGCGCGGCCACGACGCCGGCGATGCTCATCGCCGCCCGCGTCCTGCAAGGACTGGGAGCGGCGCTCGCCGCGCCGGGCACGCTCGTGCTGCTGATGTCGATCACCCGGCCGGGCCCGCAGCGGGCCCGGGCGATGAGCGTGTTCGTGCTGTCCATCGGCATCGGCGCCGGGCTCGGCCTGGTGCTCGGCGGGCTGCTCACCACGTCCCTGGGCTGGGAATGGGTGATGTACGTCAACGTCCCCATCGGCCTGGTCGTGCTCGCGGGAGTACGCCTGCTGGTGCCGGAGGCGCCCCGCACGCCGGCCCGGCTCGACGTCGGCGGGGCCGTCGCGTCCACCGTCGGCATGACCGCCCTGGTCCACGGGCTCATCAGCGCCGAGTCGCAGGGCTGGACCGGCCCGCCGGTCCTGGCCTCGTTCGCGCTGGCGGCGGCCGGGCTGCTCGCGCTGGTCCTCATCGAACGCCGCCACGCCGCCCCCGTCGTGCCGCTGGAGTTCTTCACGCGGATGCGCAGCGCGGCCCCGTTGCTGGCCATGATGCTGATCCCGGCCGGCCAGGCGGGATTCCTCTACTTCGCCGCGCTGTTCACCCAGAACGCGCTCGGCTTCACCCCGCTCCAGACGGGGCTGTCCGTACTGCCCTTCAGCGCCGCGCTGCTCGTCACGAACCTGCTGACCGGCCGCCTGGTGCCGCGGCACGGGGAGCGGATCGTCGGCTCGCTCGGGATGTCCGCCCTGCTGCTCGGGCTGCTGTGGATGTCGCGGATCGACGCCGCCGACACCTACGCCGGCGGCCTGCTCGGGCCGTTCGTCCTGCTCGGCCTCGGCGCGGGGCTGACCGTCGCCCCGGTCACCGCCGTCATCATGCACCAGGCGCCGCCCGCCCACCTCGGCGCCGCCTCCAGCCTCAACCAGGGCATGCAGCAACTCGGCGGCGCGCTCGGCCTGGCGGTGATGACCACCGTGTACGGCGGCGCCGGCACCGGCGAGGCCACGGCGATCGCCACCGCCCTCACCGCCGGGATCGTCTTCCCCCTGCTCGCCCTGACCCTCTTCGCCACCTGGGCCCGCCCCACCACGACCGCACGCTGACCACGACGACCTGGAGAACCACACCATGAGCAACGCACCCGTGCCCACCGGCCCGCAGGAGTTCACCCGCGCCTGGCAGGAGTGGCGGGCCGGCTGGGAGCAGTGGCTCAGCCGGCCCCTGGGCTGGCTGGCCGCCACCGCGCACGAATGGCTCGACGACACGCCCAGGAACCGCCCCGGCCTGCCCGGCCTGTGGTGGCAGGACGGGGACGCCCTCCATCTCGACCCCCAGGGCACCCCGATGACCTTCGACGGCGAGACCTTCACCACCGAACGCCGTCTCACCCTCGCCGGCGCCCCCGACGACGTCCGGGTCACCGTGGGGGACCTGGAGGTGGGCATCACCTACCGCGGCACGTACCTGATCGTCACCTACGACCCGGGCTCACCGGCGCGGCGCGACTTCCACGGCGTGCCCGTCCACGAGCCCAGCCCGCGCTGGGTGCTCCAGGGCCGCCTCGAACGGTTCGAAGCGCCGGCGTCCATCACGCTCGACTCCGTGGGCTGGGGCAGCCACGCCCACGACACACCCGGCCTGATCCGCTTCGAGCACGCGGGCACCGAGCACACCCTCCAGGCGCTCACCTCGAACGGCAGGTTGCTCACCGTCTTCACCGACGCCACCAGCGGCGTCACCACCTACGGGGCCGGCCGCTCCCTGGACCTGCCCGTCCCGGACGCCGGCGGCAACGTGACGCTCGACTTCAACCGCGCCGTCAACCTGCCGTGCGCGTTCAGCGAGCACTTCCCCATCTGCCCGCTGCCGCCATCGGGGAACCGGCTGCCCTTCGCGGTCGAAGCCGGGGAGAAGTCACCCCGCTGACGGGCTCCCGTCGTCCAGCGGCCGGGAACGTCCGTCATCCTGGGAACGATTGCAACGACATCCGGCCGCCGGACGATCAGGTGAGTGGGGGTACATCGCCGACGTGGGCCCACGACGTACGGCATCGGCGCCCCCGAGGAAGGTGATCGCGTGTCCCAGCCTGTCACGGTGTCCGATCCGGGGAGGACTCCCGCGTGGCGCTACGCCATCGGGATGTTCGGCACCTCGATCCCGATCAACATGATCAAGGGGTCGATGATCCTCTACTACGTCGACATCCTCGGGCTCGACGTACGCGCCTACGGCGCGGTCATGGTGATCTACGCGATCATCGACGCCCTCGACAACCCGCTCCTCGGTCACCTGTCCGACCGCACCCGCACCCGCTTCGGCCGCCGCCGGCCCTGGCTGCTCGTCGGCGCGCCGATGCTGGCCGCCTGCATGATCGCGTTCTTCTCCGCGCCGGCGTCCCTGGAGGGGGTCGGCCTCGTGCTGTGGTTCGCGGTGTTCGCGATCCTGTGCGAGGCTTTCGACTCGATGCTGAACGCGAACTACGGCGCGCTGCTGCCCGAGCTGTACCCGCGCGAGCGCGACCGCGCCGTCGCCAACAGCCTGCGGCAGGGCTTCCAGCTCGTGGCGCTGGTGATCTCGCTCGCGGTCACCCCGCTGCTCACCACGAGCGTGTTCGGCACCGAGGAGTCCACGCAGGGCTTCCAGACCACCGCGATCGTCTACGGGGCGGTCGCGGTCGCCGTGATCGTGTTCATGGCGCTCAGCGCGCGCGAGCGGCCCCGCTACTCCACCCGCGAGCGGCCCCGGCTGCTGCCCAGCATCTGGTCCATCGTGCGCAACCCGATGTTCTGGACGGTCGGCCTCACCGGCGCCTGCTACGGGATCGCCATGGCGCTCGTGCTGTCGGGCATCCAGCTCTACGTGCGCTACTCGCTCGGCCTCCCCGTCGGGAACGCGCTCTACCTCCAGGGCATCGTCATCCTCGTCTCCGCGGCCGGCCTCGCGGTGTGGACGCGCGTCGTGGCCCGCCGCGGCGCCCTGTGGACCTGGCGGCTGGCCTTCGCCGTCCTCGCGGTCAGCTTCGCCGCCCTGTTCTTCGCCACCGACCTCATCACCGCGATCGCCGCGGGGATCCTCGTCGGGGCCGGCTGGTCGGGCATGCTCGCCACCAACGACCTCATCGTGGCCCGGGTGCTGGACGCCGACGCCACCCGCAACGGGGAACACCGGGAAGGGCTCTTCCTGTCCGCCTTCGGGTTCTTCACCCGGCTCAACGGGATCGTGACCGGGCTCGCGCTCACCTCGCTCGGCGTGTTCTTCGGCTACAACTCGGGGGCCGACCCGGGCGGGGATCCCGGGCTGGCGTTCCGGGTGTACTTATGCGTGTACCCGTTCGTGCTGACGGCGATCGGCGCGGTCGCGGCGCGCTTCGTCTCGGTGCCGATCGAGACGCCGCCGGAGGCGGGCGAGCCGGCCGAGCCGCCGCCTCCCGGGCCTGGTGACGGGCCGGTCGGGCCGCAGGCTCCCAGGTCCGGCGACGAGACCGCCGCGGAGCGTCCGCGATGACCCGCCGCGTCGTGATCACCGCCGACGACCTCGGCAGGGAGCCGGGGACGACGGAGGTCATCGTCGAGCTGCTGGCCGAGGGGCAGGTGTCCGCGACGACGCTCATCTGCGTCTCGCCGGAGGCGGAGCGGGCCGCGGGCCGGGTGGCGGAGACCGGCGTCGTGCCGCGCCTGCACGTGACGCTCACCAGCGAGCGCGGGCTGCCGCGCTGGCGGCCGCTCGACGGCCCGGCGAGCCTCGCCGACCCGGACGGGACGCTCAGCGACGATCCGTACGTGCTCGGCGCCCGCGGCGAGGCCGGCGACGTCATCCGGGAGGCGGACGCGCAGCTGCGGTGGATGCGCGAGCGCGGCCTGGCCCCCGTGGCCGCCGACTCCCACGCCGGCACCCTGTACGGCCTGCACGGCAGATCCTGGCTGGCCGAGGCGCTCGCCTGGTGCGCCCGCCACGGCCTGGCCTTCCGGCTGCCCCGCGACCCGGAGCCGTACTTCGGCGGCCCCCTCCCGCCGGCCCTCGCCGCCGCCCACGAACTCGCCGTCGCCCACGCCGACGCGCTCGGCGTCGCCATCCCGCAGACCATCGCGACGAACCGGCGCACGGCCCGCGAGCTCGGCACCTACGAGCGGCTGCGGGACGATTACCTGCGCCGGCTCGCCGCCCTGCCCGAGGGCACCAGCGAGCTGTTCCTGCACCCGTCCCGCGAGGACGCGGTCAGGGGCCCCGACGGTGTCGTGCGGGTCTGGGAGGCGCGGCTGCTGCGCGACCCCGTGTGGCACAAGGCCCTGGACAGCGAGGACGTCGAGGTCGCCGGAGGCTGGTGGGCCTGACCGGCGCCGCCGAGTGAGGCCGGTGGGTCTGACCTGCGGTGCTGCCAGGCCCCGTGCGGGTCTGACCTGCGGTGCCAACCGGCCTTGTGAGGGTTTGACGTGCGGTGCTAACCGGCCTCTGTGAGGTCGACGAGGTCGGCGGGGGTCAACTCCAGCGTGCCCGCGGCGACGTTCTCCTCCAGGTGCGCCGGGGAGCCGGTGCCCGGGATGAGCAGGATGTTCGGCGACCTGGCCAGCAGCCAGGCCAGGGCCACCTGCGGCACGGTCGCGCCGTGCCGGGCGGCGACGGCGTCCAGGCGCGCGGCCGTGAGCGGCTGGAAGCCGCCGACCGGGAAGAACGGGACGTAGGCGATCCCGGCCTCCGCGCAGGCGTCGACCAGCGGGTCGTCCTCGCGCCGTGTCAGGTTGTAGAGGTTCTGCACGCAGGCGATCGGCGCGATCTTCCTGGCCTCGGCGAACTCGGCGGCCGTGACGTTGGAGACGCCCAGGTGGCGGATCAGGCCCTCCTCGCGCAGCGCCAGCAGGGTCTCCAGGGGCGCCGCCAGCGATGTTCCGCCGCGGTCGAGGTCGCCCATCCGCAGGTTCACCACGTCGAGGCGGTCCACGCCGAGCGAGCGCAGGTTCGCCTCGACGCCGCGGCGCAGGCCGTCCGGCGTCAGGCCGGTCTTCCCGGACGCGGGCAGGTCGATGTCGGAGCCCTCGACCAGCGCCCCCACCTTGGTCACGATGACCAGTCCGTCCGGGTACGGGTGCAGCGCCTCCCGGATCAGCTCGTTGGCGGCCACGCCGTCGCGCGCGTAGTAGTGCGAGGTGTCGATGTGGTCGACCCCGACCTCCACGGCCCGGCGCAGGACGGCCAGGGCCGTGTCCCGGCTGGGGCGGTCGCCCCTCGGCCAGCCGGTCAGCTTCATCGCGCCGTAGCCGATCCTGGCGACGCTCAGGTCGCCGCCCAGTGCCCATCGCGCCGTTGCCACGATCATTCACCTTAGAGGCTCGGCGGCGGCCCCGGTAGCAGCCGCGCAGGCGGAGCGCTCCCTGCCGGCCGGGCCGGGTCAGGCGGTGCCGGCCACCCCGACGAGGTTGCCCTCCGGGTCGGTGAACCGGCCGACGACGAGCGTGCCCGGTGTGCCCTCCGGGCCCATCCGGCGCTTGCCGCCCAGGCTCTCGGCCTTCTTGAGCGCCTCTTCCACGTTCGGTACGCCCACGTAGAACAGCACGTGACCGCCGAAACCAGGGCCGCCGCCGACGCCGCCGTTGATGCCGCCGGTGATCACCGTGCCGTCGCCGGTCGTGCTGCCGTCCACGAAGCCGTACTGGCCCGGCGCCGAGACCTGCTCCGTGGCCGCGTCGCCGGTGTGGAACCGCCAGCCGAACAGCTCGCCGTAGTACTCGCGCAGCCTCTCCGGGTTCCGGCCGATGATCTCGAAGTGCACCACAGGCTGTCCCATGCCGGGTCCTCTCCTCAGATGGGTGGGTCTGTGGGAAGACCTCGGCGGGCTCCGGAACTCATCGGTGAGGGCGGGCAAACTTGATCAATTCCTTAACGGCGTACGTCGCGTCACAAGTGATCATCTAATGCCGCATCGGCGACGCTGGGTGACAGACCGCCTCTCAGCACCCGATCACGACCCTTCGCCGCAAGGAGCCATCGTGCGCATCCGCGTTCTCGCCACCGCCCTCGGCAGCCTCCTGCTCGCCGGGCCCGCCGCCGCCGACACCCCCGACCCGGCCACCGCCCCGCCGGCCGCCGCGCCCGGCGGTGACCCGGGCAAGCTCTGCTTCAGCATCCCGGTGGGCGCCATGGCCGACGCCTTCAGCACCGTCGTGTCCGGCCTGGCCGCGAGCGCCGCCGCGTCCGCCGGTGTGGCGCCGGGCGCCGCCGCACCCGCCGGTGGTGTGGCGCCGGGCGCTGCCACGCCCGCCGGCGGTGTCGCGCAGGGTGCTGCCGCGCCTTCGGGTGGCGTGGCGCCGGGTGCCGCGGCGCCCAGCGCCGGCGCGCCCGCGCAGGGCCAGGCGGGACCGGCGGCACCTCAACCGGCCGCTGGTCCCACCCTGCCCGAGCGGATGCTCGTCCTACAGGCGGCACCCTGCTGAGGACCACCCCTCAGCCCGATCCGGCCCGGCGGCGAGCCGAGCCGGGCCGCCTCTCGGCCCGATCCAGGCCGCCGGCGAGTCGAGCCGGCTCCACCCGTCCAGCGACCGGAAGACCCGCACATGCACACCATCACCACCGCCCGGGCCGGCACCTGGCGGCTGCCCGTCATCCTGCTCGGCATCTCCGGCCTGCGGCTGGACCGCGGCACCCGCTACCGCCCCGCGCGCCTGCTCCTGTTCGCCCTGACCGCAGCCCTGTACTACCTGCTCACCCCGATCCTGACGACCCCGGCCGTCGCCACCGCCTATGCGGGGACGGTGTGGCTGCTCTACTACGGCGGCCTGTGCCTGACGCTCGGCGGCCCCGTCCGCACGGCACTCATCGCCCGCTTCGGCGAGGACCGCGCCTACGCCCTGTACGAGGTCGCCCTGGGCCTGCTCTTCATGAACCAGGGCTTCGCCCAGGCCGTCGTCATCCACGCCCACGGCAACAGCCTCCCAGCGGCCATCCCCTCCTGGGCCGCCTACGTCACCGGAGCGGCCCTCATGGCGGTGGGCACGTTCTACAAGGTCTGGGCGGCCCGCACCGCCGGCCTGGACACCTACTACTGCCGCGACATGTTCACGGGCCGCCCGCTCACGGACGCGAGCGAGCTGGTCGCCGCGGGCCCGTACCGGCACCTGCGCAACCCCATGTACGGCGCCGGCAACCTGCACGCCTACGGCTGGGCCCTCTGGTCGGGCTCCCTGGCGGGCCTCGCCTTCGCGGCCGCCTTCCAGGCCGGCATCTACCTCTTCTACCACCTGTGCGAGCGCCCCTTCATCCAGCGCGCCTACGTCAGGAGGTGAAGGTGATCCTGCCGGTGCCGTGGACGGCGCCGAGGCCCTTGGTGGCGCAGGAGTTCACGCCGGAGGTCGGGGTGGCGGTGCCGACGAGGTTCGATCCGGCCAGCGTGCCCTTGGTGACCCGCCCGCCGAGGAGCATGTCGCCGGGGTTGTAGCCGGCCACCTTCTCCACCGAGGGCCGCACGGTGGACACGCCCGTCTGACGGCCGTCGGCCCCGTACCAGGTGATCGTGCCCTTGCCGCGGACGTCCCGCACGCCGGCGCACGAGGCGCGGCCGGTGCTGTGCACGGTCATGATGCCCGAGCGCAGGCCGGCCGCCGACGGCGCCGAGGAGGTGCAGCCGGTCAGCACGATGGAGGCCTTGGCCGTCACGTTGCGGGGCAGCAGCCCGACCGGCGGCTCGAACGTGATCGGCCGTTCCGAGGTGGTGGAGACCTGGCAGGTGAGCAGCGTCTGCTGGACGGTCGCCGCCGCGGCCGGGGCGGTGGTCAGGGCGGCCGCCACGGCTACGGGCACGAGCGACCGGAAGCGGATGGGCGGGTGAAAGGGCATGTCGTCTCCTTGTACGGGCCGTGATCGGTGCGCGGCCGATCCCCGCCGGCGCGCGTCCGCGACAGAAGCGAGCATGATCTGCGGCCGCACGGGCCAACCGCCTCGCGGCAAAACTTGATCAACTCCTTAACGGCGGACGACGTGCCACAAGTGATCATCTATCGCCCCATCGGGGACGCTGGGTGACACGAGGCGTACGACGCCCTCGGAGGAAGGAGCTCGCCGTGAGCGACGAAGACATCGTGACCGTGGTCCGCGAGCACTGCGCGAGGATCCTCAAGGTCGATCCCGGCCGGGTCACCGAGGACGCGCTGCTGCGCGAGGACCTGGAGGCCGACAGCCTGGACCTGGCCGAGCTCCACGTCGCCCTGGAGGACACGTGGGGGCCGCTGCCCCGCGAGACCCTCGCCGACGTCCGGACGGTCGGCGACGTGCTGGCCAAGGCCCGCCTGCTGCTCAGCGAGCGCGCGTGACGGCCTCGCGGGTCCGGGTCGCGGTGACCGGGCTGGGGGTCCGCACGCCGGCGGGCGCCCAGCCCAAGGAGCTGTGGAACGCGCTGCTGGCCGGACGGTCCACCGCCCGCCCGATCACCTCGTTCGACACCGGGGGGCTGGGCGTCGGCTTCGCCTGCCAGGTCACCGACCTGGACGTCTCGGCGTACCTGACGCCCAAGCAGGCGTCCAGGCTCGACCGGATGGCCCAGCTCGCGCTGTGCGCCGCCACCGACGCCCTCGCCGACGCCGGAGCGCCGCGGACGCCGCCGCACCGGCGGGCGGTGGTGACCGGCTCCGGCTTCGGCGGCAGGATGACCGACGAGTCCGGCATGCTCACCGGGCGGCACCCCGGGCGCGGCAATCCCGGCCCGCTGCACGTACCGATGATCATGCACAACTCCGCGGCCGCGGCCATCAGCATCCAGCACCGCGTCCAGGGCCCCAGCCTGGGGGTGGAGACGGCCTGCGCGTCCGGCTCCCACGCGATCGGCGAGGCGGCCCGTCTGCTGCGCGACGGCTCCGCCGACCTGGTGATCGCCGGTGGGGCCGAAGCCTGCGTCACGCCGAGCGTGCTGCTCGCCTTCCACCGCTGCCAGGCCCTGTCGGAGCGCAACGACGCGCCCGAGCGGGCCAGCAGGCCCTTCGACCGGGACCGCGACGGGTTCGTGCTGGCCGAGGGCGCAGCCTTCCTCGTCCTGGAGAACCTCGACCACGCCCTGCGCCGCGACGCCCGCATCCACGCCGAGCTCGTCGGCTACGCCGCCACCTCCGACGCCCACCACCTGACCGCGCCGCCGCCGCGCGGCGAGGGAGCCGCGCGCTGCATGCGGGCCGCTCTCGCCGACGCCCGCCTGGCCCCCGAAGAGATCACGCACGTGAACGCCCACGGCACCGGTACGCCGCTCAACGACGTCGCCGAGGCCCAGGCGATCAACGAGGCGTTCGGCGCCACCAGGGTTCCCGTCACCTCGATCAAGGGGGTCACCGGGCACGCCATCGCCGCCGCCGGCGCCATCGAGGCCGTGGCCGCCGTCCTGTCGCTCAACGAACGGGCCATCCCGCCCACCGCCAACCTCGACCACCTGGACCCTCGATGCGACCTCGACGTCGTCGGCCGGGTCCGGCCCATGCCGCCGGGGCCGGTGATGTCCAACTCGTTCGGCTTCGGCGGCCACAACGCCACGCTGATCTTCTCGCCGCACTGACCAAGGACCTGACATGCGTATCTCCGCCGCCCTGCTCGCCACCACCCTGATCGCCTGCGCACCGGCCGCCCCGGCGGCGGCCGACGTGCCGTTCGCGGACCCGGACAGGGTGTGCGTCACCGTGCCCGTGCAGTCCCTCGCCCAGGCCTTCACGAACTTCTTCACCTCCGGCACCACCGCCGGGACGACGCCCGCGACCGCACCACCGGTGCGGCTCTTCGGCTTGGAGCTGCCCAGGGAGGTGCGCGTCCTGGAGGCCGCGTCCTGCTGAGCCCCGCCCACCAGGGCACTCCCGGAGCTGTGAGAGGTGATGCGGTGTGACCACCCCGCTCTTCGACGTCGTGGCCATGACCGAGCACTGGATGCACGCCCATCCCGACACGGTCGCGTGCCGCGTCGAGCGGCGCCGCCACGCCGAGACGCTGACCTACGGCCGGCTCGACGAGCTCATCACCCTGGCCGCGACCAGGCTGGCGCGCGCCGGCGTGACGGCGGGGACGCGGGCCGCCGTGCTCGTCCCGCCGGGCAGGGAGCTGGTCGCCGTGATCCTGGCTCTGTTGCGGCTGCGGGCCGTGCCGGTGCTGATCGATCCGGGGCTCGGCGCGCGCGCCATCGGCGCCTGCCTCGACCAGGCCGCGCCCGGCGCGTTCATCGCGGTCCCGCGCGCCCACCTGGCGCGCGTCGTGCTGGGCTGGGCGCGCGACAGCGTGCACACCACCGTCACGCTCGCCACGAGCACCCTGTGGTTCGCCCGCACCCACCATCGAAGCGAGCCTGCCCTGAAGCCGGAGGCCGGGGATCCGGCGCTGATCGTCTTCACCTCGGGCTCCACCGGCCCGCCCAAGGGGGTGCCCTACCGCCACCGGCACCTGGCCGGGCAGACCGGCCTGCTGGCGCACGTCGGCGCGTTCGAGCCGGGCGCCACCCTGTACTCGACGTTCCTGCCGTTCGCGGTGGCGGCGCCGTCGATGGGGTGCGCCGCCGTCATCCCGCAGCTCGACCTGCGCCATCCCGAACGCACCGACCCGGCCGCCATGGCCCGCTCCATCACCGCCCACGGCGTGCGCGCCCTGTTCGCCGCGCCCGCCCTGCTGGACCGGCTCGCCCGCCACTGCCTGCGCCACGGCCTGGTCCTGCACGGTGTCGAGACCGTGCTCACCGCCGGCGCGCCCCTGCCGTTCCCGGTGCTGCGGCGCGCCCAGCGGTGCCTGCCCGCGCACGCCGGCGTGCGCTCGGTGTACGGCGCGACCGAATGCCTGCTGGTCAGCATGGCGGACGCGGCCGACCTCACCGCCACGGCCGAGGCCACCGCCCGCGGCGCCGGCACCTGCCTGGGCGGCGTCCTGCCTGGCAACCGGGTCCGCGTCATCAGGATCACCGACGAGCCGATCCCGCGCTGGTCGGACGACCTGCTGGCACCGCCCGGCACCGTCGGGGAGATCACCGTGGCGGGCCCGGCGGTCGGCGACCCGTACCTCGCCCGCCCGTACGACAGCGCCCTGGCCCGCATCGACGACCACGGCGAGCCCGTGCACCGCATGGGCGACCTCGGCCGTCAGGACGAGCAGGGGCGGCTGTGGTTCGCCGGACGCAAGAGCGAGCGCGTGCGCACCGCCGGCGGCGAGCTGTACACCGACCACGTCGAGCCGGTCGCCGACGCGGTGCCGGGCGTGCGGCGCAGCGCGCTGGTGGGGGTGGGGCCGCCGGGCGACCAGCACCCCGTCCTGTGCGTGGAGTGCGAGCCGGGCACCTCACGGCGCGAACGCCGCGAGACCGTCGAACGGGTGCGTGCGCTCGGCGGCATCACGCACGTGCTGGCCCACCCGGGCTTCCCGATGGACGTCCGGCACGCCAGCAAGATCTGCCGCCCGCTGCTGGCCCGCTGGGCCGCCGGGAAGCTCGGCCGGGAGGAACGGTGAAGGTCCTGGTCACCGGCGGCGGCGGGTTCCTCGGACAGGCCGTGTGCCGGCTGCTGGCCGAGCGGGGCGACCACGTCTCCGCGCTGAACCGCCGCCGCCACCCGGCGCTGGCCGGCCTCGGCGTCGTCCAGCACGCCACCGACCTCCGCGACCCGGACGGCGTACGGGCCGCCGTGGCGGGCTGCGACGCCGTCGTGCACTGCGCCGCCCTGGCCGGCCTGTGGGGACCGGCCGGCGACTACCGCTCCGTCAACGTGCGGGGCACGGCGAACGTGATCAACGCCTGCCTGCATGCCGGCGTCCCGCGCCTGGTGCACACCTCCTCGCCGAGCGTCGTCCACGGCGGGCGCGACCTGGAGGGCGTGGACGAGTCGGCCCCGCACGCCCGCCGGTTCCTGGCCCCCTACCCGGCGAGCAAGGCGGTCGCGGAACGGCTCGTCCTGGCCGCCGACGGCGACCGGCTCGCCACGGTCGCGCTGCGCCCGCACCTCATCTGGGGCCCGGGGGACCCGCACTTCCTGCCGCACCTCGCTGCCCGGGCACGCCGCGGGCGGCTCGTCCTGCCGCACGCTCCAGGCAAGCTCATCGACACGGTGTACGTCGACAACGCCGCCCGGGCCCACCTGCTGGCCCTGGACGCGCTCGCGCCGGGCTCGCCGCCCGCGGGCCGGGCCTACTTCATCACCCAGGGCGAGCCCCTCCCGCTCACCCACTGGGTCAACGCCCTGCTGGACGCCGCGGGCCTGCCACCGGTCACCCGGCACGTGCCGGCCCGCCTGGCCCGCCTGGGCGCCGCGGCCATCGAGTACGGCTACCGGCTCGCCCGCGTCCGGGCCCGGCCGCCCCTCACCCGCCTGGCCGCCGTCCAGGCCACGACCTCCCACTGGTTCGACATCTCCGCCGCCCGCCGCGACCTCGGCTACGAGCCGCGCATCAGCATGGCGGACGGTCTCGCCAGGCTCGCCGCCCACCTCTCCGCGAACCCCGTGGCGCCCTGATGTCCGGGCACACCCGGCCGCGCCTGCCCGGCTACCCGTTCCGCTCCCGCTGGTTCACCCGCGACGGGCTGCGCCGGCACTACCTGGACGAGGGCGGCGGCGCCCCCGTTCTGATGCTGCACGGCAACCCCTCGTGGAGCTACCTGTGGCGGCGGCTGATCGTGGCGCTGCGCGGCGAGCACCGCTGCGTCGCGCCCGACCACCTCGGCATGGGCCTGTCGGACAAACCCGGCGCCGACCGCTACCCCTTCACCCTGGCCTCCCGCGTGGACGACCTCGACGCGCTCACCGGCCACCTCATCGCCGAACGCGCCGCCCCCGACCGCGGCTGGACGCTCGTGGTGCACGACTGGGGCGGCCCCATCGGCCTGGCCTGGGCCGCCCGCCACCCCGGCCGGGTGTCCCGGCTGGTCGTGCTCAACACCGCCGCCTTCCCCGACCCGCACGGCCCGCGCGTCCGCCCGGCGCTGCGGCCGCCGCTGTGGCTGCTGCGCGAGACCCGGCTGGGGGAGCGGCTGTTCCTGCGCCACCACGCGTTCGCCCGGCTGGCCACGCTGCCGCCGTTCGGAGTCCGCCGCCGGCTGCCGGCGGACGTGCGGGCCGCCTTCCTGGCCCCGGACGACCGCGCGGGGCACCGGCTGGCCGTCCAGCGGTTCGTGCACGACATCCCGCTCCGGCCCGGCCACCCGTCCTGGCCGCTGCTGCTCCAGGCGGAGGAGACCTTGGCCGCCTTCGCCGACCGGCCCGTCCTGATCGGCTGGGGGCTGCGCGACCCGGTCTTCGACCCGCTCATGCTGCGCGAATGGCGACACCGCCTGCCTCGCGCCCAGGCGCACGTCTTCCCCCGCGCCGGGCACTACGTGCTGGAGGACGCCCACGACGAACTCGTACCGGCCATCACCGGCTTCCTACGGAACTGAGCCCCGCCCGCTCCCGAAGCCGGGCAGCCACCAGTTCCGATGCCCCAGCAGCCGCATCAGGCACGGCACCAGCACCATCCGGATGATCGTCGCGTCCAGGATGATCGCCGCCGCCACCGCGAACCCGCCCTGCTGGAAGTCCAGCCGCCGGGTGAGCATCAGCCCGCCGAACGTGACGGCCATGATGGCGGCCGCCAGCGTGATGGGACGCGCGGTGTGCCTCAGCCCGTGGAGCACGGCGGCGGTGTTGTCGCCGGTGCGGCGGTAGTGCTCGGCGATGCGGTGGACGAGGAAGACCTCGTAGTCCAGGGACAGGCCGAAGACGATGGTGAAGACGATCAGCGGCAGCAGGGCGTTGATGTCGGCGCCGTCCCCGCCGAGGTCCTGGAAGGCGACGGTGAGCAGCCCGAAGGCGGCGCAGACGCACAGCAGGTTCATGGCGACCGCCTTGACCGGGATGAGCAGGCTGCGGAAGGTCAGCAACAGCAGCACGAACGACGCCAGCAGCACCACCCCCAGCACCCGCCACAACCCGCCGGCGGCGCCCGCCGCCAGGTCGCCGAGCCGCGCCGCCGGCCCGACGGCCAGCAGCGGCTGACCGGCGGGCAGCAGGCGGGCGCCGAGCGCGTGCAGGTCCCGCTGGAAGGCGGCCGCCGCGGCCCCGTCCGGCGGGCACCGGTCGGCGATCAGCATCACGGTCAGGTCCCTGCCGTTGTCCATCACGGTGGCCATGGACACCCTCGGGTCGGCCCGCAACGCCTGCTGGAACGCGAACGTGTCCACGGGGACGGGCCTGCCCGGGTGCGGCAGCGCCACGGTGGTCAGGCCGGCCACCGCGTCCCGTTCCAGCTCCGCCAGCCCGGCGCCGAGGTCGGTCCCGGCGAGCGCCGGACGGTCGTAGTGCAGCCCCATCCGCAGATGCAGCACCGGGACGGCGGCCAGGACCAGCACGGCGGTGGCGGCCACGGCGTACCGGCCGGGCCGCTCCATCATGTGCCCGGCCGCGCGCACCCACGCGGGCTGCCCGGCACCCCGCGAGGCCCGCGCGGGCCGCCTCCCACCTCGTGCTGCCCGCGGCCAGGCCGGACGTGGCGTGTCCCGGCCGGGCCGCCGCCACGGCAGCGTGGCCCACTCCAGGTGGCGATCCATCCGGGACAGCAGCGCGGGGCCGAGCGTCAGCGCCGCCGCCAGGGTGACGAGGGCCGCCAGCATGCCGGCCAGCGCCAGGGAGTGCGCCCACGGCACCTCGACGACCAGCAGCGCGCACGAGGTGACGACGATGGCGGCCCCGCACCAGGTCACCGTCCCGCCCGCGGTGGCCGCCGCACGCCCGGCGGCCACCCGGGGCGGCAGCCCCGCCCGCCGGGCCTGCCGGTAACGCAGCAGGATCAGCAGCGTGTAGTCGAGCCCCAGCCCCAGCGACATGGTGACGGTGTAGGTCAGCATGGTCGAATCGACCGGCACGAACGCGGCCGCCGACGCGAGCGCGCCCACGCCGGTCAGGATCGCCACGCCCCCCACCGCCAGCGGCACCGCCGCCGCGCCCACCGCCCCCAGCCCGAGCACCAGCAGCACCGCCGCCACCGGAACCGTCATGGCCTCCATCGACCGCAGATCCGCCAGGTCGGCATGGGCGAGCTGCGCGAACGCACGGCTCACCCCCAGGATCGTCACGGTGACCGCCCCGGCCGACGCCTCCCGGGCCGCCTGCCGGGCGCTCGCGAGCTGGGCGGGCAGGTTCCGCTGCCGGGCCGGCTCGTCGCCGTGCACGCCCACCAGCACGTACGCGTGCCGGGGATGCCTGCCGTCGGTCTCCGGCAGCGGCAACATCGCACCCACGTCGGGCCTGGCGGCCAGCCTGTTCACCGTGGCGGCGATCGCCTGCTCGTAGCGCGGCTCGTCCGCGTTCAGCGTCGCCGAGCCGAAGGCCAGCATCATCTGCTCGCCGCCCAGCTCCGGGAACCCGCGCGCGACCAGCGCGGCGGCCGCCGCGGACGGCGAGCCGGGCACTTCCAGCGAGGGCGGGGCCAGCCGGTGCGTGAGCCCGGGCAGCGACATCACGGCTCCGGCGGCCAGCAGCAGCCACACCGCGATGACGAACAGGCCGCCCGTGCCCGCCGCCGCCCGGCCCAGCCGGTCGAGGACGCCGGAGCCACCGGCGAGCCCGTCCCGCCGCCCGCCGATCCCCGAGGGCGGCAGGACGGCGCCGCGACGGAGCCGGCGGCCACGCAGATCGACCGGCATGGTCAAGCCTCCCTCCGCCCCTGATGGCGAGGCGATCGGGCCGTCCCGCAGGCAGCCCGGCCGTCCCCTGTCACCAGCGCAGCAGCATCGTGCCCGAGCTGAGCCCGCTGGCCACGCCCACCAGCGCGACGAGGTCACCCCGCCGCAGCCGTCCCGCCCGCTCGGCCTGGTGCAGCTGCATCGGCAACGTGGAGGCGGCGAGGTTCCCGTGCTCGGCGATCGTCACCTCGGCCCTGTCCCGGGGCAGCTCGATCAGCTCGCACAGCCAGTGCAGCGCCGCCAGCGACGGCTGGTGCGCGCACACCACGGCCAGGTCCTCCCAGCCGAGCCCGCGCTCGGCCAGCGGCTGCCGCAGCACGCCGAGGTCCAGCTTCTGCACCCCGATGGCCAGCGCGATGGGATCGATGGCGAACTCGCCGCCGCGGAAACCACCGGCGGCCTCCCGTACGAACGGCAGAATCGACGCCTCCCAGTACGCGGAGTTCGCCCCGAACCGGTGCCCGAGCACCCCGGGAGTGCCGCTGGACTCCAGCAGCAGCGCCGACCCCGAGTCGGACACCGTGTAGGACGGGATCGCGGCCTCGAAGTCCTCCTGCGACTCCACCCGCCACCGGATGCTGGAGGTGACGACCTCGCCGCAGGCGACGAGCACCGTACGGTGATGGCCGCCGGTGATGAGCGCGTCGGCCAGGTGGATCGCCCGCAGGACGCTGTTGCAGGCGTCCCGCACGTCGAAGACCGGGCAGGAGGCCCCCAGCTTGGCCGCCACCATGTGCCCCGTCGCGGGTTCGACGGCGTCGCCGGACACGCCCGCGTAGATGATCAGGTCGATCGACGGCGGCGTGTGCCCGGTCCGCCGCAGCAGCTCGCGGGCCGCCTCCACCGCCAGGTCCGACGCCATGCGATCCGGCGGGGCGACGTGCCGCCGCCGTACGCCGCTGTGCCGCTCGATCAGGCCGCGCGGCACGCGGAACCCGGGGTTGCGCTCGGCCAGCAGGTCTTCCAGCTGCGGCGTCGTCAGCTCATCGTCCGGCACGTGCACCGCCACCCCGGTCACCCTGGAGTACCGTGACCGGCTCATGCCGGCTCCTCCCGCACGGGCCGCGCGGCCAGCCGATGGAGCATCCTGAATCCACCTTTCCTGGACAACAGGCGCTCACGATAAGCAACACCAGGCGGCGAACCCAGCCGAACCGCCGAGGGCACGACCTGGCTTGCCGCGGCCTTGACCGGCAGGGCGGAACTGTGTCCGCGGCGCGCCTGTGCGACGCCGCCGCCCCGTTCTATGGTGACGCTCTCCCGACTTCCGCTGGAGGGGCGCCATGATCGACCCGCAGACCGTCGAGCAGTACGACCTCCCCGGCCACCTCGAAGCCGTGCCCGACGAGATCGACGCCGTGAACCTGCCCGTGACCGGCGCCCTGCCGCCCGAGCTGGACGGCCGCTACCTCCGCAACGGCCCGAACCCCCTGCCCGGCCGGCGCAGCGGCCACCTGCAGACGGGCCACGGCATGCTGCACGGCGTACGGCTGAGCGGCGGCCGCGCCGAGTGGTACCGCAACCGGTGGGTGCGGACCGGAGCCTTCCACGGCAGGCCGTTCGTCACGCCCGACGGCCGCGTGGACCTGGCCTCCACCTCGGCCAACACCCACGTGATGGCCCACGCCGACCGCATCTACGCCCTGGTCGAGGTGGGCCTGCCGTACGAGGTGACGCCCGAGCTCGGCACCGTCGGCCCCTGCGACTTCGGCGGCCGGCTCACCACCGCCATGACCGCCCACCCCAAGCGCGACCCGGACACCGGCGAGCTGCACTTCTTCGGCTACGGCTTCCGCCCGCCGTTCCTCACCTACCACCGGCTGGACGCCAAGGGCGAGCTCGTCCACAGCCGGGAGGTGCCGGTGCGGGCGGGCACGATGATGCACGACTTCGCCGTCACCGAGCACCACGTCGTCTGGCTCGACCTGCCCATGACCTTCCAGCTCGCGCTCGCCGGCCAGGGCATGCCGTACGGGTGGGACGACTCCCACGGCGCCCGCCTCGGCCTGATGCGGCACGACCGGCCGGACCCCGAGGTGACCTGGTTCGAGATCGAGCCGTGCTGGGTCTTCCACGTCGGCAACGCCCATGAGGACGCCGCCGGGCGGGTGGTCGTGGACGCGGTCCGCTACTCGCCGGCCGAGTGGAACGCGCTGTGGGCGCTGCTGTCGCGGGCCGACGCCGCGCGCGGCTTCGTCCCGACGGACCCGGCGGTCGGCCGCGCCCGCCTGCACCGCTGGACCCTCGACCCGGCCACCGGCACCGCTGCCGAGCAGCGGCTCGACGACCGGGTGGTGGAGTTCCCGACGATCGACGACGACCTCACCGGGCGGCACTCCCGCTACCTCTACACCGTCACCGGCGGCGAGCCGCGCAGCCGCGACCGCTGCGCGATCGTCAAGTACGACCTGCACGACGGGACGTGCGCCGTCCACCAGCTGGACGGCGACACGATGATCGGCGAGGCGGTGTTCGTGCCGGCGGCGCAGGGGCCGCGCCGGGAGGACGACGGCTGGCTGATGGCCGTCGCCACCCGCCGCGACGGCTCCGCCTCGCAGCTCCTGGTCCTCGACGCCGGCCGCGTGGCGGGCGGGCCGGTGGCGTCGGTGGAGCTGCCGCGCGGCGTGCCGACCGGCTTCCACGGCTCCTGGATCCCCGACCGTCGTCCCTGAGGGGTGGTACCCGGGTCCCGTCGCACCCCGACCAAGATCGACCTTTTGGCCGACGCCGTGCGGGGGGCCGCGTTCCTAATCTGCACGCATGAGATTGCCGCGCAGTGTCCCGGCCGCCGTCCTGCTCGCCGCGCTGGCGGCTGCGGCCGGCCGGCCGCAGGTGGACGCGCTGCCCCCGCTGCCGCCGCTCACCGAGCGGGCGCTGGCGGAGCGGTACGCGGCCTCCGGATGGCCGGGGCGGCAGTTCCTGGCGATCAGCCGCAAGGGGGACGGGCAGGCGATCGAGGTGGTGGGCGACCTGGCGAGCGCCCGCACGATCGTCGTCTACGTGCCGGGCTCCGGGCAGAGCCTGCGGTCGTTCGACGGCTCGTACGAGGGGCCGGGCCTGGCCGCGCGCGCCCTCCATGGCGAGGCGGCCGCCATCGAGCCCCGCACCGCGGTGATCGGCTGGCTGGGCTACGACCCGCCCGACCTCATCAACCCCGAGATCCTCACGACCTGGCCGGCCGAGCGGGGCGCCGGGCGGTTGCGCGCGTTCGTACGGGCGCTGCCGGGGCGGGCGAGGATCGGCCTGGTGTGCCACAGCTACGGCTCCGTCGTCTGCGGCCGGGCGGTGGCGGGGCTGCGCGTGTCCGACCTCGTCGTGACCGGCAGCCCGGGGCTCGGCGCCGGGACGGCCGGTGAGCTGGGCACGCGGGCCAGGGTGTGGGCGGGGCTGGGCAGCCGGGACGACGTGTGGCGGCCTGGGGTGTCGCTGGGGCCGTTCGGGTTCGGCGCGGATCCGGTGAGCCCGGGCTTCGGCGCCCGCGTGTTCGACGCGGGGGACGCGCGGCACGGGACGTACCTGCGGCCGGGGAGCGCCACGCTGAAACGCATCGCCCGCATCGCCGTCACGGGAAGCGCCGGATGACCGGGCGGATCGCGGGGCTTGATGGGCGGGCGGGTGGCGGGCGGGCGTCTCGCCGGATCGAGCCGCGGGTCGCCGTCGCGGTGCTGGTCCTGGTGGGGATGGTGCTGGTGCACTGGCTCGCCACGGTGTTCGTCAGCACGCCCCAGGTCCGTGTGGCGGGCGAGCCTGCCGGCCTGCCGTCGTGGCTGACCTGGCCGGTGCAGCTCGCCGCCCTGACGGTGCTGGCCGGCGGGCACGCGAGCGACAGGCGGGTGCCGCGGTCCGTGGTGACGTTCCTGCTGGCCTGGGTGGCCGGGCTCGTCGTCCTGCTGGCGAACGGCTACTCGCGGGACGTGGTCTGGCAGGTCCTGCTCGTGGTTCTCGAACCGCTGCCGTACGTGGCCGCGTACCTGTTCATCGTCGCCGGCAGGCCCGGAGGCGGGTTCGGCGTCGCCGGCGGGACCGATGGCGACGGCAGGGTGGCGGGGCGGCCGGCCCGGCTGGGCGGGCGGTTCGCGCTGCCCGTCTTCCTCTGGCACCAGACGGTTCCCGTGATCGTCGCCCTGGCCACGACCAGGCTCGGCCCCCTCCCCGGGCTCAACGCCGTCCCCACGGCCTCCGGATGGTGGCCGGCCCGGCTCGCGTGGCTCCCGGTGCTCGCCGCCGTGCTGGCCGGGCTGGTGGCACTGGCGGAAGGAGCGGGGCGGGGGAGACCGGCGCGCTGATCTTCGCACGGGCTCCCGGCGGTCAGGACCAGGCGACCTCCCCGTGCCGGTCGACGAGCCGTCCCGAGCCCGCGCCGGGCCGCTCCGTCGCGAGGCCGACGATGGCGTCCGTCCCCTCGGTGACCGTCTGGGGGCCGGTGTGGCCGTTGAGGTCGGTCGCCGTGTAGCCGGGGTCGGCGGCGTTGACGCGGATGCCCGGCAGCGCCTTGGCGTACTGGGTGGTCAGCATCGTCAGCGCCGCCTTCGAGGCGGTGTAGAGCGGCGCGACGACCCTGGACTCGGGCCTGGACGGGTCATGGGTGTGGGCGAGCGAGCCCATGCCGCTGCTGACGTTCACGATGACCGGGTCCGCCGATCGGCGCAGCAGCGGCAGGAACGCGGTGGTCGTCCGGACCACGCCGGCGAGGTTGACGTCGAGGACGGTCAGGGCGTCGGCGCCGGTGAGGGCGCTGGGATCGCCGGAGGGGCCGTGGACACCGGCGTTGTTGATCAGAACGTCGATCGAGCCCTCGTGCCCGGCCACGTCCGCCGCCGCGGCGGCCACGGACGCGTCGTCGGTCACGTCGATCGGGACGAAGCGTGCGCCGAGTGCGGCGGCGGCCTCCGCGCCCCGCTCGGGGTCGCGGGCGCCGAGCAGCACGGTGTGGCCGAGTTCGATGAGGCGGCGGGCGGTCTCCCGGCCGAGGCCCTTGTTCGCTCCGGTGATGAAAGTGATCGTCATGTAAGGAATGTTCGTCCGGCCGCGAGCAGCTCCGCCAGGGACGGCTCGACGGTAGGAATAGCAGTACCACCTCCGGACCGCGACAGCTCGCCGGGGACGGCTCGACGGTAGGAACAGCAGTACCACCTCCGCGTCGCCGCTGATGGGCGGGCATGCCAGAGGATGGAGGGCATGGAGACGACACCTCCCGGGGCCGGGCTGGGCGCGACGATCCGCGCGTGGCGCGACCGCCTGCCGCCGTCCGCCGTGGCGCTGCCCGTGCGTCCGGCGCGGCGCGCGACGGGGCTGCGCCGCGAGGAGCTCGCCGAGCTCGCCGGCGTGTCGGTCGACTACGTCGTACGCCTGGAGCAGGGGCGTGCCACGACCCCCTCGGCGCAGGTGGTGGCGTCCCTGGCCCGCGCCCTGCAACTGTCCGCCGCCGAACGCGACCACCTCTACCGGCTGGCCCGCCTCGTCCCGCCGGCGGACGGCACCGTCCGCGACCACATCCCGCCCGGCGTGCACCGCGTGCTCACCCGGCTCGGGGACGTGGCGGTCGCCGTGTTCGCGGCGGACTGGCAGCTCATCTGGTGGAACCACGGCTGGGCCGCGCTGCTGGGCGACCCCTCCTCCTCGCCGCCGCACCTGCGTAACTTCGCCCGCGACAGGTTCCCGCTCGACGGCGGCCCCGCCCGCCTCGCGCTCTGGCCCGTCACCGAGTCCGACCGCGACGGCACGGACGCCGCCGTCGTGTCCGACCTGCGCCGCGCGACCGGCCGCTTCCCCCGCGACGCGCGCCTGGCCGAGCTGATCCGCGTGCTGAACGCGGGCAACCCGCGCTTCGCCGAGCTCTGGGCGACCGGCGCGGTGGCCGCCCACCGCGAGGACCACAAGACGATCAGGCACCCCTCGGTGGGCCCGGTCACGGTGGACTGCGACGTGCTGACCGACGGCGACTCCGAGCTCAAGATCGTGATCATGACGGCCGCGCCCGGCAGCCAGGACGAGACGAAGCTGCGGCTCGCGGCGGTCGCCGGCCAGCCCGCCGGCCACTGACCTGCCCAACACTGCTGTGCCCAACACTGCTGACCTGCCCAACACTGCTGACCTGTGCAGAGGTGCGGGACCAGCCGGAGGCCGCCAGGAGCGCGTGCTGGAAGTCCGTCGCCGTCATGTGGAGATCCCTTCACCGCCCGCGACCGACAGCTCCCAGTCGAAGCCCACACCCGCAGCGCGCCGTCCCGGTCGGTGACCAGCACCGACGTGCCGTCGGGCTGATCGTGACCGCGACGGTACGTCCCACATGCGGATCCGGCTCTTCCTGAAGTCCGAGCGCGTGCCCTCTTCCGCCATGTCAGCGGCCGGCCCCTTGATCACATGGCCTTGATCACATGGCCTTGATCGCGGTCATTGTCGACATGCCAGGTGAACAGCCCTCGGGCAAGTCCGCCGGGGTGTCAGGCGGGCCTGCCCAGGCCGCGCAGCTGGTCGGGGCTGAGCGCGGAGACGTTCTGGTCGATCGGCGAGTCGGTGTACTGGTGGATCGTCCAGGACTTCCAGTCGGCGGGCGGGGTGACCGCGCCCTTGGCCCTGCCGTAGTGCGCGACCCAGAGCGGGTACTCGGCCAGGCCCTTGCCGTAGGTGTCGGCGAAGTTCCAGCCGCTGTAGAACATCGGCGTGACCCCGGTCTTGGCCTTCACGTGCGACAGCCAGGCCCTGGCCCAGGCGTTGACCTGCTCGACGGACCGGCCGTCGGACGTCTCCAGGTCCAGCACCAGCAGGTCGCCGGGCTTGGCGGGCTGCGCGTTCAGCACGGACAGGAAGTGGTCGGCCTCGGCGATGGGGTCGTTGCCGGGGTGGCCGTAGTGGTAGGCGCCGCGGACGATGCCCTTGTCGCCCAGCTCGCGCCAGTGCCTGGCGAACGACGCGTCGCGGAACCCGGTGCCCTCGGTGGCCTTGACGATGCCGAACTGGGCCGAGCTGGCGCTCCAGTCGTAGAGCGGCTCGTAGTTGGAGATGTCCAGGCCGTAGGAGAGCTGGTGGGCTTCCTGCCGGGTCTCGTGCTGGACCTCGGGTGCGGCGACGTGGCCGGCGGGCGAGGCCGGCGCCGTGCCGGCCACCCCGGTGAGCGCGGCGGCACTCGCCAGGATCGCGCCGCCGACGGCCAGGCCGAAGCGCTCGGAAATCTGGTTCTTGAGGGTCGCGGCGAGCTTGGGCTTGAGCATGAGGTGATGACTCCTTGCTTCCATGCCGCCTACCGGGTTAGCTGACGGGTTCGGGCTGGGAAGTGCCCTACGGGCGCGGCGTGGGCCGGCGTCCGATTCACCCCGGGAAGATTGGGTCCCCGGCTCCGCTCATGGTGCGGATTCGGCGGCCGGGCGTCGTCCTCGAACAGCCCAGAGGCTGGGAGAACGGCGTCCGGTCCGGTCAACAGCGCGGGCGACGACACGACAGCAAGGCGTCAGTACGTGCACCGCTACCTACAGAAGGTACATATCACCCCAAAGACGGTGCAAATATGGCAAAAAGGATCCCCGTCCGTGAGGCCACGAACGGGGCTCCAATGCCGTGCCGGCCGGGGATTTGCGGCCGGGTAAATTTTCCGCTCTCGCCGGCGGGACGGTGCCCTCAGCCGCCGGCGGCCACCCGGCGGCGGCTCAGGAGCAGGCCCAGGGCGATCATGCCGATGCCCAGCACCAGGTGCAGCCAGTTGTCGGCGGCGTTGAGCGGGACGAAGTTGGCCGGGCTGTCGTGGCCCGCCAGCATGCCGTAGATCCAGAGCACCAGGTAGACCGCCCCGGCGCCGACGAGGAAGTTGCGCGCGCCGGCCCACGTACGGGCGAGCAGCACGCCGGCGACGCCGAACAGCAGGTGGACGAGGTTGTGCAGGATGGAGATCTGGAAGACGCCGAGCAGGTACGCATCGGACTCGTGACCCGCGAACCGCAGGTCGTCGTAGCCGGTGGTGACGCCGGGGATGAAGCCGAGCACGCCGACGAGCAGGAAGACGACGCCGACGCCGAGGGCGGCGACCTGCACGGGGGAGCGGGTGGCCGGAGTACGGGGGGTGTCCATCGGACCTCCCTGTTCAGGTGGGCCCTCCTCCTACCCCGTGGGCCGGGGTCATGCCGGGCGGGTCAGTGCGAGTCCCATGGCGCGCCCACGGTGTAGATCAGTGTCGCGAGGGCGAACAGCGCGCACACCGCCTGGGCGATCCTGGGCCAGTTCTTGATGCGGTTCATGACAGATGATCCAAGCAGATGGCGGTGTCATGACGGCTTCAGAACAGCTTCACCGCAGGCGATCGCCCCTCGTAGCGAAAGTGTCAGTGCCCTCGGGCAGGATGGCGGCCCATGGACGAGGCCCTTGATCCGTTCGCCGGGCTCGACGAGGTTCGCTGGAGCCGCATGCGGCACGCCTACGGCTCCGCGGGCGACGTGCCGGAGCTGCTGCGCGGGCTGGCGCACCCCGACCCCGCCGTTCGCGAGACCGCGCTCGACGGCATGTACGCGGCCGTGCATCACCAGGGTGACATCTACCCCTGCACGATCGCGGCTATCCCGTTCCTGCTGCGCCTCGCCGCCCATCCGGGGCTGCCCGGGCGGCCGGAGGTGGTGCGGCTGCTGGCCGGCATCGGCTCCGCTGAGGATCCCGGTGAGCTGACGGGGGCGTACCGGAAGGCCAACCAGGCGGTCGCGATGGCGTACCCGCTGTGGGAGCGGCTGCTGGAGGACGCCGACCCGCGGGTGCGGGAGGCGGCGGCCGAGGTCCTGCCCGCCTGCGCGGACCAGAGCCGCACGGCCCTCACCCGCCTGACGGCCCTGCTGGCGGGCGAGGGTGGCACGGCCGTGCGGGTGGTCGAGGGTGACCCAGGGGTGCGGGCGGTTGAGGGTGACTCCGGGGTGCGGGCGGCGTTCGTACGTGCGCTGGGCACGCTGGCGCGGCGCGTCGGGGAGCCGGACGCGGCGCTCCGTGACCTGCTGGCCGGCATCGTCGCCGCCGATCCGGACCCGGGGCTGCGGCTGGTGACTCTGGCCGAGCTCGCCTCGTTGCCCGGCGCGGCGGACGGCCCGCCGGTGGCCGAGGTCGAGGACGTGCTGCAGGTGGTCGCCGCCGTCTACCGTTCGGGCACGGCCGGCGTCCCGCCCGCGGGTTTCGAGACCGGCACCCTCGTCGGGGCCGTACGCCGGTTACGCGAGCAGGAGGACGAGGGCCGGCGCGCGCCCCGAGCGGCCGAGCTGGTGCGCAGCGTGAGCTCCTCCTTCGGGGACCGGGTGGCCGACCGCGTGCGCCTGCTGACGGCCCTGCTGCGCGTACCGGATGGGGAGTGCCGCCTGGACGCGTTGTGGCCGGCGGCCCTGCTCATCGAGGGCTGGCGGGGCGACTACGGTGAGCTCGTCGGCGAGATCGGCGAGCAGGTCCGCGACGGGCACGCGCGTACGCGCCCGCGCGCCGTCAGCGTGCTGCAGCGGCTGGGCCCGCTGGCCGCGCCGGCCGCCGACGCGCTGGTGGGGGCGCTGACGGCCGCTCCCGAACGTGTGCTGCCGCATCCGAGCACCGACGAAGGGCGCGTGGCCTGGGTCGTCGAATGGCCCAGCGACCTGCCGACCGTCGGCCCCGCGCTGGAAGCACTCGGCCGCACCGGGGATGAGCGGGTCCTGCCGATGCTGGGCTGGGTCCTCGACCATGAGCCGATGCCGCGCCACACCGGCTCACTCGTGGTCGCCTTCGGCTCGCGCGCCGCCCCGCTGGTGCCCCTCCTGCGCAGCCGCCTGCGCGACCTGCCCTGTGGCGACCGGCATGACGATCGCCGCGATGGGATGGCCTACGCGCTGGCCGCCATCGGCCCTGCCGCCGCCGAGGCGCTGCCCGACCTGCTCGACGGGCCGGTCACCCCGGCCGTGCTGCGCGCGCTCGTGGCCGTCGCGCCGGACGCGCCCGCCTGCCTGCCGATCCTGCGCGAGGCCGCCGCCGGGCAGGATCGGCGGCTGGCGGTGCAGGCTGCGGCGGCGTTGTGGCGGATCGGCCAGGACGACGGCGCCGCGCTGGCGGTGGCCGGGCGCTGCCTCGACGACGACAGCACGTACGCCTGGCGGGACGGGACGGAACTGCTCGCCGAGCTCGGCCCGGCCGCTGGGCCGTACGTGGTGCGGCTGCGACGCCTGGCCAGGCGCAAGGACCCGCACCACTGGCTGCCGCTGTCGGCGGCCCGCGCGCTGTGGCGGGCGACCGGCGACCCCAAGCCGGTGCTGCCGGTGCTGGAGCGGGCCTGGGCGGCAAACGTGCACACCCGGCGCGAGGCCGCCGCGCTCTGGGCCGAGATCGGTCCGCCCGCGGCGGACGCCGCCGGGCTCCTGTCCGCCGAGCTGGCCCGGTCGCGCCGGCACAACGCGAGCGACGACAGCTACCACAGCGCGGCGGTCGGCGAGGACGAAAAGCTGCTCGGCCTCTGCCGGACCGCCCTCGCCGCCGTAGGCGGGCACGCCTGAGGCCGATGCCCGCACGGCGCTTGCAGCCGCGTCGTGGGCGGGGCTGCGGGCACACGGATGCGCCTACGCGGCCTGGCCGGTGGGGGGTGCCACGAACGTGTAGGAGCCGGAGGCGACCCGGTAGACGGCATGATCGCCGTCCATCCGCAGGAACGTGGCCCGGTGCGGTGCCGCCACGAGGTGGCGGTCCTTGGCCGGCATCCATACCTCGGCGCTGGTGTTCGGCGGGACCTCGACCGTCAGCTCGAAGCGCTGATCGGTCCTGGTCCACTCCGATCGGGCGGTGCCGTGGGGGGTTTCGTAGCCGCCCTTGACGGAGGTGAGGTCGCCGACCGGTTTGGGCTGGATGATGAGCTTGCGGTAGGCGATCGTGCCGGGGGCCGGGCGGATGCCGGCCAGGCCGGTGTGGAACCACTCCTCGATCTGGGCGAGGATCATGTGGTTCTTGGAGTCGCCGCGGTTCCACCGCTCGCCGATGGTGGTCATGCCGCCGGGGTTGGCGGGGGTGGAGGCCATGAAGTAGCCGTAGCCGGGCTGGGTGTCGCTCTGCAGCAGCTCCCACAGGACGTCGTCGCGGCCGCCGTCGGCCAGGGCGCGGACGGTGGGGGCCATGCCGATGGTGCCGCCGCTGAAGTGCGGGCCTTCGCCGTTGGGGTGGAAGGCGTAGACGAGCTCGACGAGGGCGTCGAGGACGGCCTGGCGTTCGCCGTCGGGGACGAGGCCGGCGTCCAGGGCGAGCGCCTGGGCGGTCTGGGTGGCGCCGGTGGCGCCGGCGTTGCCGTCGGTGGTGTAGCGGCGGAGCTGCTGGTTGTAGAAGTGGGCGTTGAAGGCGGTCTTGATGTCGGCGGCCAGGGCCTGGTAGCGGGTGGCGTCGTCGGCGTGGCCGGTGAGTTCGGCCATCTTGGCCAGTTTGGTGATCATGGTGTAGTAGCCCCAGGTGCCGGTGATGCGGCCGGAGGTCTGGTCGGCGGCGACCCAGTCGGCCAGGGCGGCGTCCACGATGTGCGCGTTGTCGCCGGTGCCGGCCTTCTGGCGCTGGATGTAGTCGGCGAAGTCCACCATCTGGTCGTAGTGACGCGCCATGGTCTCGGTGTCGCCGTACAGCTCGTACAGCATGGCCGGGACGAGGATGATGGCGTTGCCCCAGTTGATCTCGTCGCCGAAGCGGCCGCTGTAGCCCCAGTCGTAGACGGGCGTCTTCAGGGCCACGTTGCCGCGCATCGGGGTGTCGGCGACCGACTGGCCTTCGACGAGGTGCCGCATGGTGGTCTTCAGGTACGCGGCGAGGTCGTGGTTACGGTGGATGGCGCCCATCGGCATGGTGTAGTCGGCCGGGTAGGACAGCTTCTCGCGGCCTGGGCAGTCGGTGAACACCGACATGATGTTGGACGCGAAGGAGTAGCGGGCCATCTTGTGGATCCGGTTGACCCGCGCGTTGGAGGTGGTCACCTGGCCGGCGACGGGGGTGTCGGCCTGCAGCCGGACGCCCTTGATCAGGTCCTTGTCCGGGGTGTGGCCCTCGGGCAGGCCGGTCACCTGGACCCATTGCATGCCGAAGTAGGTGAAGTCCGGGCGCCAGCGCTCGCCGCCGCGTAGCCCGGCCGTGGTGTAGGTGTTGAACAGGTCGCGGCCCCTGTTGCCGCCGCCGCCCATCAGGGAGGCCTGGTCGACGGTGCCGTCGGCGGCCAGGGATTCGGCGGGGGACATGCGGATGACGGTGCCGGCGGGCACGGTGCCCTTGAGGTTCAGCTGCGGCCAGCCGACGATGTTCTGCCCGAAGTCGAACACCCAGGTGCCGGGTGCCGGGTTCGTCATCGACACCGGTCTGAAGGTCTCGACCACCTTGATGGGTTCTGCGGTGCGCGCGACCAGCTGGGTGGCGAGGTTCGGCGGTGGAGCGATGCCGGCGGAGGTCCACTCCATGGCCGAGCCGTCGCGGCGCTTGGCGGCGGGGGAGAGGTCGGCGCCGGGGGAGTCCCAGCCGGGTTGCTCGCGGCGGGCGTCGTGGTCGGAGCCGGAGTACCAGGCGTCGGTGACCAGGGGGCCGAGGGCGGTGCGCCAGCTCCGGTCGGAGACGATGACGTCAGAGGAGCCAGTGGTGTAGGAGATCTCCAGGCGGGCGATCAGGCGTGGGGTGACCGCCGCGCCGGCGCTCGGGTCGCTGGCGGCGAGGTTGTTGCCGGAGCCGGTCACCGTCGCGCCTGCGGAGTGGGGACGGGACAGGGCGGGGGTGAAGGTGATGCCGGAGGTGCCGATCGCGGTGATGGTGCGGGATTCGAGGTTGTCGCCGCCGTCGCCGGTGTCGATGTTGATGGTGCCGCCGACGTGGTAGCCGGTGACGTTGTCCAGGGGCACGGCGGTGGCGCCGGGGTCGGTGGCGGCGGTCAGGGTGCCGGTGCCCTTGAGCTGGCTCTGCCACCAGGAGTAGGGGGAGGTGCGGCCGACGGCCGGGTTGGTGACGCTGCGCCGCACGTAGGCGGGGCCGTTGCCGAGCCGGACGCCCAGGGTGTTGGCGCCGGCGCGCAGGGCACGGGTGAGGTCGTAGGTGCGGTACTCGCTGGAGAGCTGGTAGTTGGAGTTGCCGGGGGCGAGCACCTCGTCGGTGAGCTCGCGGCCGTTGAGCGTGGGCAGGTGCAGGCCGACGCCCGACACGTAGAGGCGGGCGCTGGCCACCCGCTTGCGGCGGTCGAGGTCGAAGGCGCGGGCGAAGATCGGCATCGGCTGCGCTTCCGTGCGGCCGGGGTACTCGATCCAGCGGGCCTGCCCCCAGTCGCTCTGCTGGAGCAGGCCCATCTCCCAGGAGGACGGCCTGCTCCAGGCCGAGGGCTGCTCGCCGGCGTCCCAGACACGTACGCGCCAGCTGACCTGCTGCCGCGAACCCAGGGCCCGGCCGCCGTAGCGGACGCCGGACTGGATGGCGGAGCGCACCTTGCCGGAGTCCCACAGCAGCCGCCCGCGCCCGAGGTCGCCGTCGCTCGCGGCCACCTGGATCTGGTACGCGGTCTGCGCGTCCGCCGGGCAGGCGGCCCGGGAGGCGGGACGGTGGCACGGATGGCCGGCGGAGCGCCGGGCCGGGGCCATCCGCCATCCCAGCGAGGGGGCCGGGTTGTCGATGCCGAGCGGCTGGTCGCGGCGGCCGTCCACGCGCAGGTCCACGACGTCGACGTTGGGCTGTGCGGCGGCGGTGGCCGGTGAGGGGTTGACCAGGACGAGGGTGAACGTCAGTCCCAGGCCTGGCAACAAGCGGCGTAATGAGGACATGAGAGTCACTCCCTGCGGCTCTAAAACGATTTAAGAACCTTGCAGATGCCGTTAACGTAAGCGCGCCGTAGGAGATCGTCAAGGCCGGTCTGGGTAACGGTTCACACGGATGCCCCACGTCAAATCGTCAGCGCCTGAGAATTTCGGGAATCGATACGCACCCTCCTCCTCAGGCGGCCTGCTGGGTGAAGCGCAGCAGGTTGCCGGACGGGTCGAGGAAGGCGCAGTCGCGGGTGCCGTCCGCCCGGGTCTTCGGCTCCTGCATCACCTCGGCGCCCGCCGACTCAAGGCGCCGGAACGTGGCGTCGCAGTCGCCTGTGACGAAGACGAGGCGGCCCAGCAGGCCCTTGGCCAGCAGGTCCTCGATCACCCGGCGGTCCGCTTGCGGGACCCCCGGGTCCGCGCCGGACGATCGGAGGAGGATCCGTACGTCCGGCTGCGAGGGCGGGCAGACGCTCACCCATCGGGTCCCCTCGGTCTCGGCGTCGTCGCGCACCTCGAAGCCGAGCACGTCCCGGTAGAAGCCGAGCGCCTGGTCCACGTCGTGGACGGCGAGCGCGCAGTGCGAGAGTTTCAAGGCCGCTCCTTGGTGGCGGGGAGAAGGAGGATGTCGAGGTCGCGGAGCCGGTCCTGATCGGTGTCGATGGCGATCCGGGTGATCCTCCCGCCGGTGACGGTGAACGCGAAGACCGCCCTCGGCCGGCCCCTGTGCAGCCAGACGGCCGCGGGAACACCGTCCACCAGGGCGAGCCGGGCCGCCTTGGCCCCGCCGGCGAAGAAGGCCGCCACCGCCCGATCGCCGTGGATCTCGCCGACCACGACGTCCGGGTCGAGGATCTCGATCAGGGCGGCGAAGTCCCCGTTCCTGGAGGCGGACAGGAACGCCTCGACGATGTCCCGCTTCACCGACCGCGCGGCCTCGGACTCGCCGGCCGCTCCCCGCACCCGGCGCCGCGCCCGGCTGGCGAGCTGCCTGGCCGCTGCGGGGGAGCGGTCGATGATGCCGCCGATCTCGCCGAACGACACGGCGAAGACGTCGTGCAGGACGAACGCGAGCCGTTCCACGGGCGCCAGCGTGTCCAGCACCACCATCAGCGCGACACCGACCGAATCGGCCAGCACCACCTCTTCCTCAGGGCCTGTCGCGCTCGACCGGACATCCGCGTGCGTCGTGACAGGCTCGGCCGGCAGCGCTCCGGCCGCGTCCTCGCGCCGGTTGCGGCGGGCCTCCAGCATGTTCAGGCAGACGCGGGCGACGACCGTGGTCAGCCAGCCGGCCGGGTTCTCCACCTGCCCGGTGTCGGCGCGGCTGACCCGCAGCCACGCCTCCTGTACGGCGTCCTCGGCCTCGCCGGGCGAGCCGAGCATCCGGTAGGCCACCGCGTGCAAGCGGTCCTGGTGCTCGGCGAACCGCTCGCTGACCCAGTCATGCTCGGCCATCTGTCACATTCCTCCGTTTCGCCGGTCATTCAGATTGACCGACGCAAGGGAGAAATGTGACACCGGGGCCCGTCCCCGGTGCCGCACCTGTCAGTACAGATAGAGGAGACACACCATGAAAGCGCACGTGAGCTCGATCCTGCTCGGCGTCCGGGACATGGAGCGGGCCAAGCGGTTCTACACCGACGGGCTCGGCTGGAAGGTCAAGAACGACTGGGGCATCTCGGTGTTCTTCGAGTCGGACGGCGCCTCGCCCGTCGGCTTCTACCGCCGCGACGGCCTGGCCGAGCAGGTGGGCACCAGCCCGGAGGGCAGCGGGTTCAGCGGGCTGGTGCTGACGTACGTCGTCCGCAGCGAGGCACGGGTGGACGAGGTCATGGCGGAGGCCGGGAAGGCCGGCGCCACGATACTCAAGCCCGCCGGCGCGCTGCCCTGGGGCGGGTACGGTGGCACGTTCGCCGACCCGGACGGCTACATCTGGAGCCTCGGCTACAGCGCCCAGGGGGCGGACCAGCCGTACGCGGAGTAAGGGCCGGGCGCGGTACGGGTCGTTCGTCCTGGAAGGCCGGGGACTTTCGGCCCTGCCGTGGCACGGCCCGTACGGTGATCATGGGAGCAGACACCCGCCGAGGTGGGAGATCCCCATCCCCGAGGCGGCCCCCGGCCCGGCAGCGGATCGGTGGCGGTGACCGGCAGTCACAGTGGCGAGCCCGGCCCGCCGGGCAGGGCCGCGTCCCTCCTGCCCGGCGGGTGTCCTCACGCGCGGCCCTTCAGCGGCCGGTGACCTCACGATGCCGAACGAACACGCCGCAACCGCTGCGCTGCAGCCGCCAAGCCGCAGCCGCCAAGCCGCCGTGCCGCGCCAGTCGTGCCGCGCCAGTCGTGCCGCGACCGTCGTGCCGCGACCGCCGCGCCATAGGCGGCGCGTCGTACCCGGCGGGCGGTGCATGCGTCGCCCCTCTCAGGGCATGCGTCGGCGACGGCAGGCCCTGCCGCGACGGGCCCGCGCGTGATGCGATGAGAGGTGACGAAGGAGGAAATCGTGATCATCGTTGGAGTGGACGGATCCGTGGCCTCGCGAGCCGCCGTGGAGTGGGCGGCGGGCGACGCCGCCCTCAGGCATGTGCCGCTGCGCATCGTGCACGTGGTGGACACCTCGTGGTACCAGGTCGGCAAGCCCCCCGGCGCCGCGCTCCCGGACACGCTGCTGCGAGGCGGGCGCCAGGTGCTGACCGAGGCGGAGGCCCTGGCCCGCGAGCGGCAGCCGGCCGTCGAGGCCACCACGGAGCTGGTGACGGGCAGCCCCGCCGACGTGCTGCGCGAGCGGGCCGGGGACGCCGCGGAGCTGGTGACCGGCAGCCGCGGGCTCGGCGGGTTCGCCGGCGCGCTGGTGGGCTCGGTGAGCATGCACCTGGCCGGGCACGTGCACTGCCCCGTCGTGGTGGTGCACGCCGCGCACCTGCCCGCCCAGGGTGAGGTGGTGGTGGGGGTGGACGACTCGCCGGAGTGCGAGCCCGCCCTGGCGTTCGCGTACGAGGAGGCGGAGCTGCGCGGCGCGACGCTCAGGGCCGTGCACGCCTGGCAGCTCCCGGTGCACGCCTACGCCCCGGATCTCGACTTCGACATGGACGAGGTCCGCGCCGCGCGGCTCCAGGTCGTCCGCGACCGGTTGAAGACGCTCGGTCGCGACCACCCGGGGGTGAGCGTGGTCGAGGACGTGCGGAGCGCGCATCCGGTGGACGCGCTGATCGCGGCGGCCGAACGGGCCGACCTGGTCGTCGTCGGCTCGCACGGGCGCGGCGCCCTCGGATCGGCGCTGCTCGGCTCGGTCAGCCGGAACGTGCTGCAGCACGCCCGCTGCCCGGTGGCCGTGGTCCGCGCCTGACGGCACGGAGCCCGGTGGCCGTGGCCCGCGCCTGACGGGACGGGACCTTCGTCATGGTCATCGGGGACGTTCGCCGCTGACCGCGCGCGCCACGATGCGGGAGCGTGGCAGCGGAAGCGAGGTGGATGTTCATGCCGATCGAAGTCAAGGACGTCATGGGACGGGTGGCCATCGCGGTGCCGGCGGACGCGTCGTTCGCCGACATCGTGGCCGCGATGAAGCGGTTCGCGGTCGGCGCGGTCACCGTGATCGACGCCGACCGCCGCCCGATAGGCGTGGTCTCCGAGGACGACCTGCTGCTCAAGGAGATCGACCACAGCGGGCCGGGGTTCGGGCCCCGCAGGCGGCGCGACCGCGAGAAGGCCGCGGGCGTCACGGCGGCGCAGCTCATGACCGCTCCGGCGATCACCGTCACCCCCGGCACCGGCGTGCGGGAGGCCGCCCGGCTGATGCACGACCGGCGCGTCAAGCAGCTCCCCGTGATCGACGTGGTGACCGGGCGCATCGCGGGCACCCTGCACCAGCGGGACGTGCTGCGCGTCTTCACCCGCCCGGCCGCCGACCTGGAGGCCGACGTCCGGGCGGTGCTGCCGGAGCCGGGGCCGTTCACGGTCGAGATCGAGGCGGGCGTGGTGAAGGTCGGCGGGCGGGTGCGGTGGCGGTCGCAGGCCGTCGCGCTCACCGAGGCCGTCCGCGCCGTCGAGGGCGTCGTGGACGTGGTGTGCGAGGTGGCCTGCGACTCGGACGACCTGATCGTCGTCCCGCCACTGCTGTAGATCAGCGGAAGTCCCGCCACTGCCGAAGGTCGGCGGAAGTTCCGCCGCCGCTGCGGGTCAGCGGAAGTCGGACAGGCGGAAGACGGCCAGCATGTCCGCCGCCCGCGACGAGCCGGTCGAGAAGGAGGCTTCCGCGCCGACCCAGCCGCGGAAGGCCCCGCTGTCGTCGATGATCTGCATGAGCGGCTTGACGTGCGAGTTACCCGTGTAGCAGAACTCGCCCCGCTCCATCGCCAGGCAGGTGCACCAGTGCCACATCGTGTCGCGGCGGTCGGAGTTGGAGATCTTCGTCAGGTAGTACTGGATGGAGCTGACCCCCGCCTTCGTGCCGCCGCCGTAGCGGGGGCAGCCGCCCGACTTCTGGCAGGCGCCACGCGAGGACGGCTGCAGGTACGTCAGGCACGAGGTCGTGGTCGTGCAGGCGCGGAAGGCGGAGTGGCTGAACGGCTGGTTGTTCGAGGTGACCAGCTTGCCGCCCGCCCAGCTCGTCAGGTCCTGCCTGAGCGAGCCGCGGAACGCCTTCACCGAGCTCATCTCGCGCCGGGTGCCGATCGCGGCGTTGCTGCCGTAGCCGTACCCGTGCGTGGCCAGGGTGCTCCGCTTGAGGTCGAGGCGGGCCAGCTTGCCGTCCGGCGAGCGGCGGACGTACCACTGCTCCGTCCAGGTCTGGGCGATCTTCCAGCGGATGGTGAGCACGTTGCCCGCCATGCTGTACGTCCCGGTGCGGCTCTCGTCGGGGGCGCCGGTGAAACCGCCGGCGGTGAGCACCCGGCAGGTCCTGGCACGCGAGGCGGAACCGCCCGCCTTGGTGGAGCAGCCCTTGTCGGGGACCATGCCGGTGCGCTGCCTGGCCTCGGGGTTGCGCTGCCACCACAGGTACAGCGAGGCGCTGACCGTGCCGTTCGCGGCGAAGCGGTAGCTGCCCAGGCGGAGCCAGTTCTGCTGGGAGGCCGCCTTCAGGTGACCTTGCGAGACGACGAAGGTGGACTTGCCGCCGGGCAGTGCCGCGGCGGCCGCCGGTTGGACGGGGAGGAGGGTGATGGCGAGGACGAAGGAGAGGATCGCCGCTGCGGTTCGCATGAAACAGGCTCCGGGTGGCTTACTGGCTCGGTCGGTCATCAACCGGTCACCGTACGCGATCTCTCCCGGATCTGTCCCGGAAACGGCCACAGCACTCACGTGAGGGCCTCGGCGGCGTACAGGCAGGCCAGGGCGATGGCCAGGGTGCCCAGCAGCAGCCGCAGGCCGTTCTCCGGCAGGCGGGGCTGCAGGTGGGCGCCGGCGTAGCCGCCGATCAGGCCGCCCGCGCCGCACGACAGGCCCAGCGCCCACTCGGGCGCGATGGCGCCGGGGGTGGTCAGCGCCAGGACGGCGTAGGTGAGCGCGCCGGCGACCGAGGTGACGAACGTAGAGGCGAGCGCGGCGGGTGCCACCCTGGAGACCGGCAGGCCGCGGCCGGCCAGGATCGGGCCCAGGATCGACCCGCCGCCGATGCCGTAGATCCCGCCGGCGACGCCGACGGCGAACGCGAGCGCGGCGATGGCACGGTGGCCGGGGCCGCCGGACGGGGCGGGGCGGTGGCGCGGGCGCAGCGTGCGTACCCACAGCCACAGCCCCAGCGGCAGGAGCAGGCAGGCGACCAGCAGGCGGAACACCTGCGTGCCCGGCAGCAGGAACACGCGCACCAGCGCGCCGATGACCACGCCCGGCAGGGTGCCGGCCACCAGCAGGCGGGTCAGCGGGCCGCCGAGCCGCCCCCGCTCGCGATAGCGCAGGAGCGCGCCGGGGGTGGCCACCACGTTGAACAGCAGGTTGGTGGGGGTCACCGCCGGGCTCGGCACGTTGAGCACGCTGAGCTGGACCGGCAGGAGGAACACGGCTCCCGACACCCCCACGGGCGCGGTCACCAGCGCGATCAGCAGCCCGGATGCGAAGCCGAGCGACGCCTGCCACCAGCTCATCGGTTCACCGCGCGCGCTCCGTTCTCCAGGTGGTCCCGATCATGGCACGGCGGAGGCTACGCGTCCTGTCCCCGGCCGTGCGCCTCCGCCGACAGGTCCTGCCAGTCGTCCCACGTCTTGAGCCGGTCGGCGTAGGCCTGCTGGATCATCGGGTAGAAGCCCTGGCCGAACAGCACCCGCAGCGGCGGGTTGTCCAGGTCGGCGAGCTTGAGGAGCGCCTGCGCGGCGGCGGCCGGGTCGCCGGCGGGCTGCTTGCCCGCGACCGCGCCCAGGCGGCGGCGGAGGTCGTCGTAGGCCGGGTCGGGCTGTGCCATGTGGCCGTTGGCGAGCGGGTCGGGGTTCTTGCCGTCGCGGGTGGCGAAGCCGCCGGGCTCGACGATGGTCACCTTGACGCCGAACCCGGCGACCTCGCCGGCGAGCGCCTCGTTCAAGCCCTCCAGCGCCCACTTGGAGGCGTGGTACGCGCCGCCGAGCGGCATGGCGATCACCCCGGCCGCCGAGGACAGCTGCACGATGTGGCCCGAGCGCTGCTCGCGCAGGTACGGCAGCGCGGCCTGGACCACCCACACCGCGCCGAACAGGTTGGTCTCCATCTGGTCGCGCAGCTGCTGCTCGGTCAGCTCCTCGACCGCGCCGATCTGGGCGAAGCCGGCGTTGTTCACGATGACGTCCAGGCGGCCGAAGTGCTCCCGGGCCCGCTTGACGCCATCGAAGACGGCGGCCCTGTCGGTCACGTCCATCGCGAGCGGGAGCACCGCGTCGCCGTGGGCGGCCACCAGGTCGTCCAGGCTCGCGATGGAGCGGGCGGCCGCGGCCACCCTGTCGCCGCGCGAGAGCGCGGCCTGCACGAACTGGCGGCCCAGGCCGCGCGACGAACCGGTGACGAACCAGACCTTGCTCATGATGTCTCTCCCTACGGATGCGTCTTGACACCCATGAGGCGACGCGGACCCCGGCTCCTGTGACAGTGCGGCGGTGTGACATGTGCCACCCGTCACGGATGTCACATCGCGGCGGCGGGCGGCGACTCGTGAATGGAGCACACTTGGTAGCGGACAGGCAGGAGCGGGACATGAACGAGCGCGGCGAGCCGACGGCGGCCACGGGCGGGGCACCGGCCGGCGGCGGGCGGGTGGACGCCGCCACCGAGGCGTTCGTCACCCACCGCAACCTGCTGTTCACCGTCGCCTACGAGATGCTCGGCTCGGTGGCGGACGCCGAGGACGTCCTTCAGGAGACCTGGCTGGGGTGGATGAAGGTCGAGGTGGAGCAGGTGCTCGACCCGCGCGCCTACCTGGTCAGGATCGCGACCAGGCGGGCGCTGGACCGGCTGCGCTCGGTGAAGCGCCGCAGGGAGGAGTACGTCGGCCCCTGGCTGCCGGAGCCGCTGCTCACCACGCCGGACGTGGCCGAGAACGCCGAGCTCGCCGAAAGCGTGTCGATGGCGCTCATGCTCGTCCTGGAGACGCTGTCGCCGACCGAGCGGGCCGTGTTCGTGCTGCGCGAGGTGTTCGACGTCGGCTACGAGGAGATCGCCGCGGCCGTGGGCAAGAGCCCGGCGGCCGTCCGGCAGATCGCGCACCGCGCCCGGCGGCACGTCGATGCCCGCCGCCCGCGCGAGGTCGTTCCGCCGGGCGTGGCCAGGGCGGCGCTGGAGTCGTTCCAGCGCGCGTTCGAGACCGGGGACCTGCAGGGGCTGCTGGACGTGCTCGCCCCCGAGGTCGTGCTGATCAGTGACGGCGGCGGCATCAAGCAGGCCGCGCCGCGGCCGATCGTCGGCGCCGGCAAGGTGGCCCGCTTCATCGTCGGCGGGATCGGCAAGGCCCAGGTCACCCTCAGCGGCGAGCCCACCGTGGTCAACGGCAACCCGGCACTGGTGCTCCGCGTGAACGGTGAGGTCGACGGCGTCGTCGCGGTCAGGATCGAGGACGCCCGCATCACCGGCCTCTACTACGTCCGCAACCCGCGGAAGCTGACCGGCCTCGCCTCGGAGGTGCCGCTGGCGCTGCGGTGAACGCGAGCGGCGATTCGGTGGGTAGAGTCCAGACTTGTGGATGTCTACCTGCTGATCCTCGGGGATCACCTGCCGGACCCACGCACCGGGCGAGCCTCTTCCGAGCCGGATCGCGTCCGCGCCATCGTCGACCAGGCCGTCGCGGCCGAGCAGGCCGGATTCACCGGCGTCGCCATCGGCGAGCACCACTTCACCCGCTACATCGTCTCCGCGCCGGAGCTGCTGCTCGCCGCCATCGCGGCCCGCACCAGCACCCTGCGGCTGTCCACCGGCGTCACCCTGCTGGCCCACCACGACCCGGTGCGCGTCGCGGAGGAGCTCGCCACCCTCGACGTGCTGTCCAGCGGGCGTGCCGAGCTCATCGTGGCCCGCGGGGTGTCGAAGGAGACCGACGTCGCCTTCGGCATCGCCCCATCGGACCTGCGGCCGCGCTTCCACGAGTACCTGCGCCTGCTGCTGAAACTGCTGCAGGAGGAGAACGTCACCTGGCGGGGCACGTTCCGCAGCCCGCTGGAGGGCGTGACCACCACCCCGCGCCCGGTCCAGCGGCCGCACCCGACGTTGTGGGTCGGCAGCGGCTCGGCGGCGTCCGCCGACTTCGCCGCCGAGCTGGGCATGCCGCTCATGCTGCCCAGCACCCTGCGCGACCCCGCCGTCCACCTGGACGTCGTCACCGGCTACCGGCGCGACCATCCCGGCCGGGTCGCGCTGCCCAGCCACGTGTTCGTCGCCGAGCGCGGCGCGCGCGAGCGGTGGCGGCCCTACCTGGAGGCGTACGCCGCGTTCGCCAGCCCGTGGCGGGGCGACGGCAGGGCGATCGACCTCGACACGTTGATGGAGGGCGCGGCGATCTGCGGCGACCCCAGCGAGGTCGCCGACCGGCTCAACGCGCAGCAGGACCTGCTCGGGCTGGACGCGCACCTGGTGCTGATCGACATCGGCGGCCTGCCGCGGGAGGAGGTGCTGGCCGCGATCCGGCTGTTCGGCGACCAGGTCATCCCCAAACTCACCTGCTGACGGTGGCCACCGATGAGTTCCGCGGCCGGGACGGGTCTACCTCTGCGCACCATGACACGCGCAACCCGATCAGTGAGGGACCCATGAGCACGAACGCACTACCGCCCGTCGTCGACGCGGAGACCTGGCAGCGCCACCTCGACGAACTGCGCGCCCGGGAGAAGGCCGCCACCCGGGAGCTCGACGCCATCGCCGCCCAGCGCCGCCGCCTGCCCATGGTGCGGATGCCGGACTACACCCTGGAGGGAGAGAACGGCCCCGTCCGGCTGGCGGACGTCTTCGAGGGCAGACGGCAGCTGATCGTCTACAACCACATGTGGTTCGAGGGCAAGGAGTGGCAGTGCCCCGGCTGCACGGGGTTCACCTCGCAGTACACCCGGCTGGAGTTCCTGGACGGCTACGACGCCCGGTTCGTCGTCGTCACCCAGGGCCCGATCGAGGAGGCGCTGGCCTACAAGCGGCGGGTCGGCAACCGGATGACCTGGTACTCCACCGCGAACAGCCCCTTCGGGACCGACGTCGGCGCACCGCCCGGCGGCGGCTTCGCCGTCAACGTGTTCCTGCGCGACGGCGACACCGTGTACCGCACCTGGCACACCAACGGCCGGGGCACCGAGCAGCTCAGCCACAGCTTCGCGCTGATCGACCTGCTGCCGTACGGGCGGCAGGAGGAGTGGCAGGACTCGCCGGAAGGCTGGCCGCAGTCGCCCACCTACAGCCGGTGGACCGGCTCCAAGGAGATCGCCGCGCTCTACGGGCCCGGCACCGCCTAGGGAAACGGCACCGTCCAGGGACACGGGTGGCCGGCGGACCTGCCGGCCACCCGTCCACGTCAACGCGGGACCCGCAGGTGGTGTGCCAGCCAGTCCGTCACCTTGGTCACGTAGCTGATCCGGTTGCCGATCCGCCGGATCTCGTGGCCTTCGTCCTGGAAGATGAGGTGATCGCAGGGCCTGCCCAGGGCGGTGGCCGCCTCGATGACCTGCTCGGCCTCGTGCAGCGGGACGTTGGTGTCCTGGGCTCCGTGCACGACCAGGAGGGGCGCGGCCAGCCGGTCGAGGGCGTGCAGCGGTGACAGGGCGTGCAGGAGCTCCCGGTCGGTGTCCGGGTGGCCGTACTCGCCGACCGCGGCGGCGGCGATCCAGGGCTCGGCGCGGGCGTAGAAGGTGGCGAAGTCGGCGATGCCGCTGACGGTGACGCCGGCGCGGAAGAGGCGCGGGTGGGCGACGAGGGTGGCGAGGGTGAGATAGCCGCCGTACGACCAGCCCATGCAGGCCAGCCGGGACGGGTCGGCGGCGCCGAGGCGGACCAGCTCCGCCGCGCAGTCGGCCACGTCGTGGACCGCGTCGAAGCGCCGTTCGCGGTCGTCGGCCTGGCGGAAGGCACGGCCGTACCCGCCGGAGCCGCGCACGTTCGGGGCGAACACCCCGATCCCGGCGGCGAGCAGGTTCTGGTAGAGGGGGTTGAAGGTGGGACGTTCCTGGTCTTCCGGGCCGCCGTGCAGGAACAGCACGTACGGTGCCGGGCCGCGCGTGTGCGGTGGCCGGTGGAGCCAGGCCGCCAGTTCCAGGCCGTCACGGGCGCGGAAGCGCACCAGCTCGGCGCCGGCCGCCGTGGGCAGGGGGCCCGCACCGGCGGCGTGAAGGTAGCCGGCCCAGTGGTCGCCCGGGTCCAGGTCGCACAGCAGGACGTGCGAGGGCTCCCGCGGGCTCTCGGCGGCCAGGGCGGCCAGCGTGCCGTCCCAGCCGATCCGGGCCGAGGTGATCACGGTGGCGGGCGGCGGCGGGAGGTGCCGGAGCTCGCCGCTCTCCAGCTCCATGACGTCCAGCTCGGAGCGGCCGTGCACGTTCCAGACCAGCAGCGCGCGGCGGCCGTCGGCGCTGAGCGCGAGCCGGTCCAGCTCGGCGTCCCGCCGCTCGGCCAGGACGACGGGCTCGGCTCCATCGCGTACGGCCAGCAGCGCGGCCCGGTCGCGGCCGGCGTCCGACACCAGGTAGGCGATGCGGCCGTCGGGGGAGAGGGCGCCGTCGTCGGTGGTTCCCGGCAGGCCGGGCAGCAGCGGCCGTTCGCCGCTCGGGACGTGCGCGCCGAGCGCCTCGGCGGCCAGGTCGGCCACGAACATGCGCCGGCGGCCGCGCGGGCCCCGCCGCAGCAGCATCGTCACGTGGTCCCGGCTGATCGCCACCGGCCTCAGCAGCGGGCCGGCCGCGATGACCTGGCGGCCGCCGGTGACCGCGTCGATGAGGACGGCCTGGGCCAGGCCGGTGGACGAGGTCTCGGTGATCAGCAGCGTCTCGCCCCGGCCCGTCCAGCGGACCACCCCGGCGGAGCCGCCGGCCGGGGCGGACAGCAGGCGCAGGTCGCCGCCGTGCGGCTGCACGGTCCACACCTGGGTGTGCTCGCCGCCGCCCGGCGCCACCAGCACGGCCAGGTGCGTGCCCGTCGGCGCCCAGCTCACGTCGACCGCCGGCTGCGGCCCGGTGTCGACGGCCCACGTCTCGGCGTCGCCCTGGAGGGACTGGATCCACACCCGCGGGGAGCCGTCGTGGTCGCTGATGAAGGCCACGGCGCTGTTGCCGGGGGCCAGGGCGGGGGCGAGGCAGCTCCACGCGGTCAGGCTCTCGGCCGCGGGCAGGTGCGGCCGGCCACCGGCGAGCCCTCCGAACGCGAACACGCGCGGCGGCCCGCCGTCCGGGCGGGCGGTCGCGGGCACGTGCGGCGGGGCGGCGGCGGGGCGCGGCGTCACGCGCCGTGGGTCTGCAGCCACAGCTCCAGCAGCCCGAGCTGCCACAACGTGTTCACGCCGGTCGTCGCCCTGTCCCGCCCGGGATCGGCGAGCAGCCGATCCACGTAGTCCCGGCGGAACAGCCCCCGTTCACGGGCGGCCCTGCTGGTCAGCGCGTCGCGGACGAGTTCGAGCAGCGTCCCGTCCACGTGCCGGACGGCGGGGACGGGAAAGTACCCCTTCGGCCGGTCGACGACCTCGGCCGGCAGCAGCCGCCGGGCGGCGTCCTTGAGCACGCCCTTGCCGCCGTGGGCCAGCTTGAGCTCGGCCGGGCAGGCGGCGGCCAGCTCGACCAGCTCGTGGTCGAGGAACGGCGTGCGCGCCTCCAGCCCGTGCGCCATCGTCATGTTGTCCACCCGCTTGACCGGGTCGTCCACCAGCATGGCGGTGGTCTCCAGCCGCAGCACGGCGTCCAGCGCGGTCTCCGCGCCCGGCCTGGCCAGGTGGGCGCGGACGAAGTCGCCGCTGGCGTCGTGCTCCAGCAGCCGGTCGGGCGACAGGATCGCGGCCAGCCCGTCGTGGGGCCGGTCGAAGAACGCGCGCGCGTAGACGCCGCCCGCGTCCTGGCGCGGCACGCCGGCCAGGGGCGGGAACCAGCTGTAGCCGGCGAACACCTCGTCGGCCCCCTGCCCCGACTGCACGACCTTGACGTGCCGGGCGACCTCCTGCGCCAGCAGGTAGAACGCGACGCAGTCGTGGCTGACCATCGGCTCGCTCATCGCCCGCACCGCCCCCTGCAGCCCCTCCAGCAGGCGCGCGTCCGGGATGCGGATGCGGTGGTGGTCGGTGCCGAACCGCCGGGCCACCAGGTCGGAGTAGGCGAACTCCTCGCCCGGCTCGCCGCCGGCCGGCTCGAAGCCGATGCTGAACGTGGCCAGGTCCTGCTGCCCCTGCTCCGCCAGCAGCGCCACGATGAGGCTGGAGTCCAGGCCGCCGGACAGCAGGACGCCGACCGGCACGTCGGCGACCATCCGGCGGCGCACCGCCACGCGCAGCGCGTCCAGCACGGCCCGGCACCACTCCGCGCCGCTCAGCCCGGCGTGCTCCGGCAGGGCGCTCCGCGTGTGGGACGGCTCCCAGTACCGGTGCTCGGTGCCGCCGCCGTCCGGCTCGATCACCCGTACGGTGGCGGGCGGCAGCTTGCGTACCCCGGACAGGATGGTGCGCTCGCCGGGCACCAGCGAGTGGAAGGTCATGTAGTGGTGCAGCGCCACCAGGTCGATGCCGGTGTCCACCTCGCCGGCCGCCAGCAGGGCGGGCAGCGAGGAGGCGAAGCGCAGCCGCCGGGCGTTCTCGGACACGTACATCGGCTTGACGCCGAGCCGGTCCCTGCCCAGGATCAGCCGCCCCGTGTCACGCTCGTGCACGGCGAAGGCGAACATGCCCTTGAACCGGCGGACGCAGGCGGGCCCCCACCGGTGGAAGGCCTTCAGCAGCACCTCGGTGTCGGAGGCGGAGAAGAACCGGTAGCCGGCGCCGCGCAGCTCGGCCCGCAGCTCGCCGTAGTTGTAGAGGCAGCCGTTGAACACCACCGCCAGCCCCAGCTCGCCGTCCACCATCGGCTGGGCCGCCTTGTCCGACAGGTCGATGATCTTCAGCCTGCGGTGGCCCAGCGCGACCGGCCCCTGCGACCAGAGCCCGGAGCCGTCAGGGCCGCGCTCATGCATCGTCTCCGCCATCCGGCCGACGGCGCCGATGTCCGCCTCCGCGCCGTCGAAGCGCAGCTCTCCGCTCAGTCCGCACATCCCCGGCCTCCTCAGGACGCCGCGGACCGGTAGGGCGGGGGGCCGTCCGCCGGCCGGTCCCACTGGCAGTCCCTGGTCTCGGCCAGCAGCAGGTCCACCACGTCGGCCAGCCGTCCCCGCCGGGCGAACGCGTCCCGCTGGCGCCGCGCGGAGCTGCCCCTGGCCAGCGCCTCCTCGGCCAGCTCGGGGACGAGCCTCGCGTCGGCGGAGCCCTCCAGCTGCGGCCGCAGCCCCTCGACCAGGCGCCGGATCACCACGGGCGCGGGCCGGGGCACCCCGCCCACCGGGTCGATCAGCTCCCCCTCCAGCCCCGAGCGGGCCGCCTGCCAGGTCGCCGCCCGTACGGCCTCCAGGTGCACGTCCCGCTCCACGCCCTGGCGCACCGCCTCCAGCTCCCTGGTCACCAGCGCCCGGAACAGCCCGGCGATCAGCACCACGTCCCGGACCCTCGGGCAGGAGTCGCAGATGCGCAGCTCGACCGTGGGGACGTGCTGCGACGGCCGGATGTCGGAGTAGATCATCCCGGGATCGGCGATCACTCCGGAACGGATCAACTCCTTGATCATCGCCTCGTACGCGGCGGCGGAGTCGTACTTGGCGATCGGGCCCGCGGTGGGCCAGCGCTGCCACACCAGGCTGCGGTAGCTGGCGTAGCCGGTGTCGCCGCCGTCCCAGTACGGCGAGCTGGACGACAGCGCAAGCAGCGGCGGCAGCCACGGCGTCAGCCGGTGCGCCACCACGACGGCCAGATCGGGGTCGCGCACCTCGGCGTGCACGTGCGTGCCGCAGATCAGCTGCTCCCGGGTGAGCTGCTGGTAGTCGTTCAGCATCTGCTCGTAGCGCGGCTCGGGGGAGACCTTCACCTCCCCCATCTCGACCAGCGGGGCGCTGCCCGCCGCGCTGATCCCCAGCCCCACCTCGTCGGCCTGCCGGATCAGCCGCCTGCGCAGCCCGCACAGGTCGCGCGCCAGATCCTCCAGCCGCCGGAACGGCCTGCTGTTGGACTCCACCGTCGAACGCTGCAGCTCCCGCGCGAAACTGCTCCCAGGCAACGCCTCCAGCAGCAACTCGGCCCCCGAGGCCAGGCGGCGGGTGCGTACGTCGACGACGTGGAACTCCTCCTCCACCCCCACCCGGATCGCCTCGTCCTCTCCCTGCACGACCATCACCCCCGGCCTGTCTACTCCCCCGAGAACGGCCTGATGCACGTGCTGATTCTCCGCGCCGGCCAGGTTCCACGTGCGGAAACGTCAGCGGAAGGAGCGGCGGTAGGCGGCAGGGGTGGTGCGCAGGGCGGTGTGGAAGCGGCGGCGGAGGTTGACCGCCGAGGACAGGCCGACGCGGGTGGCGATGGTCTCGACGGGCAGGTCGGTCTCCTCCAGCAGCGCGCGGGTGGCGGCCAGGCGGCGTTCCAGCAGCCAGCGGGCGGGCGGCACGCCGAGCTGGGCGGCGAACTGGCGGGAGAGGGTGCGCGCGGAGACGCCCGAGAAGGCGGCCATGTCCTCCACGGTGATCTGGTCAGGCAGGCGGCCGAGGAGCCATTCGAGCAGGGGTGCCAGCGAGTCCGGCATGGGGCCGGCGGTGGGCAGGGGTGGGTACTGCCGCTGGCAGCCCTCGCGGTGCGGGCCGGCGGCGAGCTGGCGGCCGATGCGCATGGCGTGGGCGGCGCCGTGCTGCTGGAGCACCTGGTGCAGGCAGAGGTCGATGGTCGCGGCCGAGGCTCCGGCGGTGGCGACGTCGCCATGGTCGACGTAGATGACGGTGTCGTCGAGGACGACGCGGGGGTGGCGGGCGGCGAGCTCGCCGGACAGCTCCCAGTGGACGGAGGCGCGGCGGCCGTCCAGGAGGCCCAGGGCGGCGGGGATGAAGATGCCGGCGCAGACGGCGATGATGCGGGCACCCCGGGCGTGGGCGCGGGACACCGCGTGCAGCACGGCGGGGGAGGGGGCGATGGTCCAGCCCGCGATGAGCACGGTGTCGGCGTCGCCGAGGGCTTCGAGGCCGTCGTCCACCTGGATGGGGACGCCGAGGGTGGTGGGCAGGGAGCCGGGGCGCTCCGCGCAGAGCCTGAAGCTGTAGTGCTGGGGGATGTCGGGGCCGTGGTAGCCGAAGACGGCCGAGGCGGAGGTGACCGGGTAGAGCTCCTGGTCCGGGGCGACCAGGGCGACCACCCGATGCGGGCGCAGGGGCGGCGGAGGCGGTTCCTGGCATTCCACGGGCATGGCGCGAATGTACCTAATGATGTCATTTGGGACACCGGTGGGGTGATCTGGAAAAATCCAGAATTGGGGCTCATGTGGACGAGGAACTTCACCCTCTACTTCGGCGCCCGCACCATCTCGCTGCTCGGTGACGCCATGATGCCCGTCGCCTCGGCGCTGGCGATCGGCAAGGTCTACGGGATCGCGGGCGTCGGCTACGTGCTCGCGCTCTGGACCGCCTCGGCCGTGCTGGTCATGCTGTTCGGCGGGGTCGTCGCCGACCGGATCGGCGCCAGGCGCCTGATGATCGGCGCGGACGTGGTCAGGGTCGTCACCCAGGGGGCCGTGGCCGTCGCCTTCCTGGACGGCACCCCGCCGTACGCCCTCCTGCTGGTGACGGCGGTCCTGTCGGGCGCGGCCGCCGGGATGTTCGAACCCGGCGTGAACGGCATGGTCCCCCTGGTCGCCGCGGATCCGCAGCGGGCCAACGCGACGCTGAAGCTCGCCGAGGCGGTCACCCAGCTCGCGGGCCCCGCGCTGGCGGGCGTGCTCGTCGTCGCCGGCGGGCCGGTCTTCGTCTACACGGCGGACGCCGCGACGTTCCTGGTCAGCGGGGTGTGCCTGCTGCTGATCCGGGTCGCCGTGCCCAGGCCGGAACCCTCCGACGTGCTGAGCGACCTGCGCAGGGGCTGGGAGGAGTTCAAGGCCAGGAGCTGGATGTGGTCGGTCATCCTGGTGTGGGTGTTCTGGGGCGTTCTCGTGGTCGGGCCGTACGTGCCGCTGTCGTCGCAGGTCATCGGGGCCGACTACGGCTGGGTGATGGCGGCGCTCGGCCTCGGCACCGTGCTGGGCGGGCTGGTGGCGATCAGGTTCAGGCCGCGCAGGCCGCTGGCTGCCGGGGCGGTGGCGCTGAGCGGATACGTGGCGGTCCCGCTGACGGTCGCGCTCGGGCTGCCGTTGCCGCTGCTGATGGCCGGGCACCTGCTCGGGGGGTGCGCGTGGGCGTTCTGGTCGGTGATGTGGTCGACCAGCGTGCAGACGCGCGTCGCGCCGGACGTGCTCAACCGGGTCAACGCCTACCAGGTGGCCGGGTCGGTCGCGGGCATGGCGGCCGGGCAGGCGCTGGCCGGTCCGGTCAGCACGCTGGTCGAGCCGCGCGCCTTCCTGCTGGGCTCGGCCCTGGTGGCGGCCGGGGTGGTGGCGGCCCTGCTGCTGATCAGGCCGGTCAGGAGGCTGGGCGGGGAACCCCGGCGGGCGGGTGACCGGCCGGTCCCGGCGGGCGCGCCGGCGTAGCCGGGCACCGCGCGATCGACCTGTGGCGGGGCGATCACCGGGGGCGTACCGTGGGCACACCACAAGATCGAAAGGTGTGCCGTGCCCTTCCCTCTCGCCGCGTTACTGCTGACCTCGTTACTCACCTCGCCGTCCGCCGCGCTGCCCGCGTGCCCGCAGATCTTCGGGCACGGCGGCTACCCCACCGGCGCCAACGCCTGGGAACGGGACCAGATCCGCCAGCCCAACAACCCCACCGCCATCCGCCAGCACAAGGCCTGGGGCGCGGCGGGCGTCGAGGCCGACCTGCAGCTCACCAGGAACGGCACCAAGGCCGTCATGTGGCACAACACCTCCACCTGGGGGCTGACGGGCACGAAGAAGAACGTCACCGAGATCTGGTGGGCGACCGGCGACACCAAGCTCGACGGCCGGACCATCACCCGCGGCCCCTTCCAGGGCGAGACCGTCTACACCTTCCGCGAATGGCTGGCCGCGATGAGGTCGGCCGGGATGATCGGGCTGGTGGAGATCAAGCCCGAGGCCAAGCAGTCGCTGTTCAGCACGGACGCCGCGATCAAGGCGCGGGCCTGGGCGGAGGTCCTCGACCCCGTCAGGGAGAACCATCAGTCGCAGGAGATCATGCTGTACTCCCACGACAGCGCGATCACCACCGAGCTCAGGAGCCGGGTGACGGCCGCGGGCATGACCCAGGTCCTCAGCGGCCGCCCGATCTGGCCGGACGTCACCAAGTGGGAGGAGCCGCCACCCTCGTGGACGCTGAACCAGAACGCCTGGCAGACGGCGCTCCAGAGCGGCGCCAAGCGGATCGCCACCGACTACCCGTCCCAGCTGCGGTCCTGGCTGGCAGGCAAGTGCCAGTGAGCACACCGCCTCGGTTTCGGGCCCCAGCAGGCAGCCCGAATCCCTGTATTTCCGTATCATTGGGGCATGACTGCTGGGCTTCCGGAACCCGTCCGCCACGGTGACTTGCGCGTCTCGCACGACGAGCGCGAAGCGGTGGTGGAACGACTGAACACGGCGGCGGCCGAGGGCCGGATCGACCTGGGCGAGCTGGACGTGCGGCTGGAGCTGGCGCTGAACGCCAGGACCTACGCCGACCTGGCACCTCTCACCGCCGACCTGCCGCCGGACGTCCCGCTGAACCAGGAGCCGCTGGTCCTCAAGGGCGGCATGCACGGTGAGAGCCGTACCGGGCGCTGGGAGGTGCCCGGGCGCATCACCGTGTACGGCGGGATGGGCTCCGTCAAGCTCGACTTCACCCAGACCGACTGCCGGCTGCCCGAGATCCAGATCGAGGCGCAGGGCCAGATGGGCGGCATCACGATCATCATCCCCGACGGGTGGGCCGCCGAGACCTCCCGGATGGACTCGGGGCTCGGGGGCTTCACGAACAAGACCACGCCGCAGCGGCTCCCCAGGACGCCGCTGGTCCGCCTCACCGGCAGCGGCGGCACGGGCGGCGTGGTCATCCGGCACCCCAACAGCTGGGAACGGCGCAAGCAGCGGCGCCTCCAGGAGCGTTGACGGGCGGCGAGCCCCGCTGACCGGCAAACCTCGCACCTCATGACATCCGCGGTCACAACCCGACATTGGAGGCGGCGGAGGGCCGTGCCGTGAGAAGATCGAGATCATGATTGCACTGCCTGGCTCAGGCCGCCGCGGCGTTCCCGCCTGCTCGCCGGCCGCCGACACGTCGGTGACGTCCATGACGTTCATGGCACGGCCGGAGCCGCTCGGTCACGCCGGGCTTGCCGTCGCGGCCGCGAGGATGGGGACGGTCGAGTGCTGAGCATGCCCCGGACAGACGCCGCCACTCCGGCCGCCAGCTCAGCCGCCGGCCCGGAACAGGGCAGCACGGAACAGGGCAGCACGGAGCAGGGCGGCACGGAGCAGGGCAGGGGGCCTCGTGTGGGCGCTGTGCCCGGCGGGCCGCGCACGGCGCCGGTCGCGGACGAGTGGCGCCTGGCGGCGATGGTGGAGGAGCGAGGTGAGACCGGGGTGGCGCAGGCCGTTCCGGAAGGGGCCGAGACGGACCTGGCCGCGCTCAGCGTGGGCCGGATCGGCGGGTTGCGGCCGCGCCGCCGTCCCGGTGACGGAGGCGAGGCGTCGGGCGCCGACGTCGATCTGGTGGACTCCCTGGCCCCGGCCACCCGGCGCACGGTGGCCGCCTGGCTGCTGGACAAGCAGTCCGCGGCCACCCGGCAGACCCGGCTGCAGGTGGTGGCCGCGTTCGTGCGCTGGCTGCGCAGCGTGGACCCGGCGATCGAGCTGCTCGCGGTCACCGGCGCCCACCTGGACGCCTACTGCGACGCCGCGCGCGCAGGGAAGCTGACCATCGGCGTGCGCAACCCGGGCAGGCCGCTGTCGAGGGCGACCGTGTCCAGGAAGCGGGCCGTGCTGTGGTCGTTCTACACCTTCGCCTGGCGCAGCGGCGTCGTGCGGCACGACCTCGCCGCAGCCAGGCCGCGCCCGGTGCCGGCCCGCGACGGCGAACTGCTGAGCCGCGGGGAGCGGCGGCTGCTGCGGCAGGGTGCCGCCCGGCTGGCCGCCGAGGGCAGGTCCGCCGAGGCCGTGGCCGTGGCGCTGCTGGACGCGACGGGCGCGCCCGTGTCCGCCCTGGCCGGGCTGACCGTGCAGGACCTGCGGTCGGTGACGGGCGGCGAGCCCGCTGTCGTGACCGTGCACGACGGACGGGGCGACCTGGTGGCCTTCCCGGTCCCGCCGCTGGCCCGCCCGCTGCTGCGTGCCCTGGCGGACGCTCGTACGGCAGGTGAGCCGCTGCTCAGGCAGGCCGGCGGCCATCCGGTGGACGTACGGTGGCTCGGGCAGGCGCTCACCGACGCGGCTCTGGCGGGCGGCGTCCCGCGCGAGCGGGCGGAGCTGCTGGAGCCGCACATGCTGCGCGCCACCACCGTGACGGAGCTGATGCGCGACCAGGCGAGCTGACCGGCCAGGCCAGGTGACCGGCCCAGCGAGGATGACCCGCTGGGCGGTCTGACCCGCCGGCGCCCACGCGGGTGCCCCCGCGCCCCGCGAGGGCACCTGCGGCGGTGGCGGGTCAGGGCAGGACGCCCGCCGCCTCGCCGGGCAGGGTCAGGCTCAGGACCTTGCCATACCTCTTCAGCAGCCGGGCCTTCCCCGTCCCGACGTCCACGGCGTAGAGGTCCCAGCCGCCCTTGCCGGAGTACCTGACCTCGACCTCGCGCGCGTCGCGCCAGGCGGTGGGGTGGACCATGCCGCGGTCGGAGGGCAGCCCGGTGACCGCGACCTGCCGCACGGTCCGTCCGGTCTTGACGTCGAGCACGGTGATCACCGGCTCCGCGTCCCGGACGTCCTCGCTGTCGAGCGCGACCACCGTGCGCCCGTCCGGGGCGAGCTCGCTGGGGGCGATGAACTTGCCGTCGAACCGCACCGGCTTGCCGCCCCCGGTGACCGGCATGAACCACAGGTCCGTCTTGATGTAGCGGATCCACTGGACCACGCCGTCCTTGATGGTGACCGGCTCGTACTTGCCGTTGATCGTCGTCCGCTTCCCGGTCCGGGTGTCGATGAGCCGCCCCGGGTACCTGGTGCCCTCCCGCGGGTCGAAGACCAGGTAACGGCCGCCGTCGGACACCGCCAGCATGGAGCCGATCTCGATCTCCTCCTCCGGCAGCGGCACGGTCACCTCCGCCCCGGTCACCATGTCGCGCACCACGTGCCCCTGGGCCTGCCTGCTGTAGTAGGCGAAGGTGCGCCCGTCCCGGCTGAGCGCGACGGGAGCGTCGTGGTCCTCGGCGGTGCTGACGAGCGCCTGCGGCACCCGGTACGTCTTCCCCGCGCCCGTGACCACCCGCCACTCCACGTCGTCGCAGTCGATGCCACGCGGCTCGGCCACCCGCTTGCACGGCGTGTGGTAGGCGTGGCTCAGCACCCCCACGCCGCCCTCGGGCAGCTCGGGCACCACGACGGACTGCTGCGGCACGGCGGGGGCGGCGCTCCGCTGCCACGGCAACGTCACGGCGGCACTTGTCACCCCCACCACGGCCGCCGTCGCGGCGGCGGCCAGCGCCGTGGCGGTCCGCCGCCGGCGCCGGTGCCCGGCGATGGCCGCGTCCAGCAGGTCCACCAGGGGCGCTTCGGCGGCGATGCCGTCGAGAGCCTCGCGCAGCCGCGTCATCGGGTCACCTCCGCGATCTGGGGGTCGTTCAGCAGGTGCGCCAGCTCGGGCGCGATCGTCCGCAGCCTGGCCAGCGCGTGGTGGGTCTGGCTCTTGACGTTGCCGATGGAGCAGCCCAGCACCTCCGCCGTCTGCGCCTCGGTCAGGTCCTCCCAGAACCGCAGCACGATCACGGCGCGCTGCCTGGGGCCCAGCTTGGCCAGCGCCTGCCGCAGCACGATGCGGTCGAGCGCGGCCTCGTCGCAGGAGGTGCCCCGCTCGGGCACCTCGGCGCTCGGCAGCTCGGGCCGCGGCCTGCGCCGCCAGGAGATGTACTGGTTGACCAGGGCCTTGCGGGTGTACGCCTCGGGGTTGCCGTCCCTGGACAGCCTGGCCCACTGGCCCACGACCTTGACCAGGACGCTCTGCAGCAGGTCCTCGGCGAGATGGGCGTCTCCCGTGAGCAGGTACGCCGTCCGCATCAGCGCTTGCTGGCGGGCGAGCACGAACTCGCGGAAGCCGTCGTGACGGTCCAATGTGATCTCCTCTCGCCCGTTCCCAACGCCACCCACCGGACGAAAGGTTGCACCCGGCAGCGAAAAAGGGGCCTGGCCGGGCGGCCAGGCCCCTTTTCCGCGCGCCGTCACCCGAGGCGGGAGAGCTCCTCCGGGGTCAGCTCCAGGGACGCGGCGGCGGCGGAGTCCACGATCGTCTCCGGGCGGCTGGCACCCGGGATGGGGATGACGACCGGGCTGCGGGCCAGCTCCCAGGCCAGGCAGACCTGCTGCGGGGTGACGCCGTGGGCGGCGGCGATCTCGGTGAAGGCGGCGTTGAGCTCGCGCAGCTCGCCGGTGCGGCCGATGCCGCCGAGCGGCGACCACGGCAGGAAGGCCAGCCCGAGCTCGGCGCACACGTCGATCTCCGGCTCGCTGGAGCGGAACCGCGGCGAGTACTCGTTCTGCACGCTCACCAGGCGGTCGCCCAGGATGGCGTGGGCGAGCCTGATCTGCTCCGGGTTCGCGTTCGAGATGCCCGCGAACCGGATCTTGCCCGCGTCGTGCAGCTCCTTCAGCGCCCCGATCGTCTCCTCGTACGGCACCTTCGGGTCGGGCCGGTGGTGCTGGTAGAGGCCGATGCTGTCCACCCCGAGCGCCTTCAGCGAGCGGTCGCAGGCCGCCCGCAGGTACGCCGGGCTGCCGTCCACGTCCCAGCCGGCGGGCGTGCGGGTGTGCCCGCCCTTGGTCGCGACCAGCACCGCGTCGGCGTCGCCGCCCCACAGGGACAGCGCCCGGGCCACCAGCCGCTCGTTGTGGCCGACATCCTCGTGGGACGGAGTGTAGGCGTCGGCCGTGTCGATCAAGGTGATGCCGGCGTCGAGGGCGGCGTGGATCGTCCTGATCGACTGCTCCTCGTCCGGCATGTGACCGGCCACCGACATGGGCATGGCGCCGAGCCCGATGGCTCCTACCCGCCGGTCGCCGATGGTGCGCGTTGTCATGGTGTTGTGCATGGGGACCAGCTTGGCTCCTGGAGCGCACTCCAGGTCAACCGCCTCAGCCGCGACCCATTGGAACAGGTGAGGGGCGGTGGGTGGATCGTCACATGCCGCCCGAGGTGTGCTCGTCGGCGCCACGATAGGTGTACAGGTCGTCGACGAACTTGCGCTTCAGCGCCGGGACCCGGCCGGTCACCCCGAAGAAGGCGCGCGTCATCGCCAGCGCCGCGCGGCCGATGACCGGCTTGTGGATGGCGGCGTCGCCGTTCATGCGGGCCAGCGAGTCCTTCACGCGGGCGAAGCCGTACGGGATCATCTCCCGCTCGTACGCGGCCACGGCGTCCAGGACCTGCTTGCCGCTGGTGAGCTGCCGGCACAGCAGCATGGCGTCGCGCAGCGCGGTGTTGGCGCCGACACCCTGGCCGGGCGTCATGGTGTGGATGGCGTCGCCGAGCAGGGTCACGTTCGTGCTCCGCCACGGCTCGACGGGCACGGAGGTGCGGATGTTGACGGGGAAGCAGGTCTCCGGCTCCGCCAGCGCGAACAGCCTGCGCAGGTCGGGGTGCCAGCTTCCGGTCATGCCGAGGGCCACCTCGACCAGCTCCTTGCCGTCCATCCGCATGACGTCTGCGGGGAACCTGCGTGCCGCCGCCGAAAGGCCCCAGTTGATGTAGTCGCGGGTGTTGTCGTAGAGCAGGCCGGGCCAGCGCTCGATCAGCTCCCGCTCGTTGCCGCCCACGCCGTGCTTGAGCCCGCCGTCCCGGTCCCACTTGAACTCCATGACGTGCCAGATGCAGAACAGGCCGCCGGGGGCGAACACCGAGGAGATGCCGTGGAACATCTCCGGCGTGAGCAGGGCCCTGGTCTCCTCGGTGACCGGCACCTTGGCGGAGATGGCCACGATGCCGGAGTCCTTGATCCCGGCGTGCGGCAGGTACTGGCGGCGTACGCGGGAGCCGGTGCCGTCGGCGGCCACCAGCAGGTCGCCCGTCGCGCTGGTGCCGTCGGCGAAGTGCGCGGTGACGGTGCCGTCGCCGTGCTGCTCGTAGCGGGTGAACTCCTTGCCGAAGTGCACCACGTCCTCCATCCCCGTCAGCAGGACCTGGCGCAGCGTCATCCGGGAGACCGAGCGCTCGCTGTTGACGGGGTCGTCGTCGGGCCGCAGCGGGAACGAGGCGGTGACGCGGCGCTTCTCGGTCAGGACGTTGAAGTAGCGGGGAGCGCGGGCGCAGGTGGCGAGGAAGGTGCCGAACAGCTCGGGCGGCAGGCACTCGCGCAGTGCCCGGTTGCCCGCGGAGTCGATGCCGACGCGGTAGCCGTACAGGTTGTCGGTCCTGGTGCGGTCGCGCTCGTAGACGGCGACGGACACGCCGGCCCGCCGCAGGCCGTGCGCCAGGCACATGCCGCCGGTCCCGGCGCCGATCACGATGACGTGCATGGAAGTCTCCTTGGAGGTCATGTATCTTGATGTTCGAGACATATTTATCTTGAGAGGCAAGAAGCTTGAATGTCAAGTGAAAAGCTGGACGAGCTGAGAGCCGCCGTCGCCCAGGAGATGCAGCACATGCAGGCGGCGGTGGACGCCTACGACGAGGCCGCCGCGAACTTCCTCGGCGTGAACCGCACCGACCTGCGCTGCCTGGAGATCCTCGGGAGCCAGGGCCCGGTCACGCCCAGCGTCCTCGGCCCCGCGCTCGGCCTGACCACGGGCAGCGTCACCGCGATGCTCGACAGGCTGGAGAAGCTGGGCTACCTCACCCGCTCGCCGGACCCGTCCGACCGGCGCAAGGTCGTCGTACGGATCACCGAGGAGGCCGCCACGAAGGCGTGGGAGCTGTACGGGCCCATCGCCACCGAGGGGGAGGCGGTGATGGCCGAGTTCGGCGCCGCCGAGCTGGAACGCGTGCGGCTCTTCCTGAGCCGTTCCCGTGAGCTGTACGAACGGCACCTCGAACGCGTCCGCGCGGAGCCGGCGAAGCAGGGGCGGCGGCGGGCGCGCGGCTGAGGGCCCGTCGTACCGCGATCGGCGGAGCCTTTCGTTTTCCGGACGAACGGCGGCGTAACGGTTCGCCGCGTGACCTGACCGGCGCGGCCGGGCGAGGCGATCGTGGAGGTGGCTCCAGCGAGTCCCTGGCGAGGGAAGGGCGAGGTGCGATGCAGGCCGCGGGCTGTGATCCGACCGCTCGGCACGTTGCGGGTCCCCCTCCCGCGGAGCAGGCGGCGCAGGTGCGCGCCGCCGCGGAGAAGGCCATGCTCCGGGCACGCGAGATCAGGGCCGACTCCAGGCGCATCGCGGCCGAGGGGCGGCGGATCCGGGGCGAGCTCGCCGCGCAGCGCGAACGCCTCAGCGCCGGCTTCCTCGCGATCCGCCTGCGGAGGGCCGAGCGGGACTGGGGCGAGGCCGGATGGCCCCTGACCGATGAGGTCAGGTGGTGAGGGTGGCGCGGGGCGGACGGCCGTAGACGCTGCGGTAGTAGGCGGAGAACCGGCCCGGATGGTAGAAGCCCCACCGGGCGGCGATGGCGCCGACGGTGGCGCCGCCGGCGGGATCGGCGGCCAGCAGGTCGGCGTGGGCCGCGGCCAGCCGCAGCCGGCGCACGTACCCCATCGGCGTGGTGCCGTGGTGGCGGCGGAAGGCGTACTGCACGGCCCGGGGAGTGGCGCAGGCGGCCGCCGCGATGCCGGCCAGCGACAGGTCGGGCTCCGCGAAGTGCGCGTCGATGTAGCCGACGGCCAGGCGCAGCACGGCAGGGGTGCCGTCGGCGCGGTCGGCCGGAATCTCGTCCTGCAGCGTCAGGGTGGTGGGGAACGCGGCCAGGACGGCGGCCGCCAGCAGCCGTGCCGCGTTGCCGACGACGAGGGGATGCTCGGCCGCGGGGCCGGTCAGCAGCCCGTCGGTGAGGGCGATCGTGTCGGCGACCATCCGGGAGGCGGCGGGGCCGAGTGCCGAGCGCGACAGCAGCCGCGGCGGTTCGGCGGAGCCGTTCGCACGGGTGCCGGCGACGTCGGCGAGCAGGCCGAGGGGCAGCGTCACGGTACGGATGCGCAGGTCCTCGGCGCGCGAGACGAGGCTGTCCCGGGGGAAGGTGGCCATCAGCGCGTCGCCGGGGCCGTAGTGGCTGACGGCGTCCCCGTCGTCGATCGTGACCCTGCCGCTCACGACGACGCCGGCCCGGACGGTGTCGATGTTCTGGTTACGGCAGGAGAAGGAGCCCGGGATGGACAGGTCGGTGGTCTGGAAGGACCCGGCATCCGCGGTGGACACCGCCAGCCGGGCCGGGCCGTCGCTGATCGAGCCCATCAGCAAGCGGCTGCCGTAGACCCGGCTCAGCCACTCGCGGACCTCCTGCGGGTCATCGGTGACGTACCGGGCCAGGGCCGACACGGTGGATCGCGGTGCGCTCACGGGCACCACCCCCCTCCGCGGGGGCGGCGCCCGTCACGGAGCAGACGAGCCGCGCGTACCCGCTCGAACACCCTTCGTGCCCGTGAGAGTACTGCGGATCGATCGCGAAACGAAGGGCTCCGCCGCCATGTTCGCGCTCGGGTGAGGGCGGGCGTGCCCTTGACAAGGGTGTCGCCGGGCACGCACAGTACTAGCCACTGACTACGTAGTCAGACGCGAGGAGCTGCGCATGTCCGAGACCCGCCGCAGGCCTCCCGGCAGTACGGACGTCGCCAGGCTGGCCGGGGTGTCGCAGAAGACGGTCTCGCGGGTGATGAACGGCGAGCCGTACGTGAGCGACGAGATCCGCGAGCGCGTCCTCGCGGCGGCGCGCGAGCTCGGCTACCGCCGCAACACCGCGGCCCGCGCGCTCAACCTGGGCCGCTTCCACCGCATCGGCGTGGTCTCGCTCGGCAGCGCCCTGTACGGCCCGGCCTCGCAGCTCATCGAGCTGGAGCGGCGGACCAGGGCGATCGGCTACGCGTTCAGCGTGGTGAACACCCTCGAGGGCGACGACGGCGGCGTGGCCAGGGCCGTGGAGTCCCTGCTGGAGCAGGGCGTGGACGGCATCGTGCTGTCCGAGCCGATCGACGTCGGCGAGGAACTGCGCATCGAGCCCGGCGTGCCGGTGCTCAGCCTGGGGCCGCTGCCCGGGCTCGCCGGCCCCGACGTGATCATCAACAGCCCGTCCAACGTGGACGCGGGCCGCGAGGCCACCGCGCACCTGCTCGGCCTCGGCCATGCCACCGTGTGGCACGTCGCCGGCCCGGAGCGGTGGTGGGCCTCGCGGGACCGCGTGCGCGGCTGGCGCGCGGCGCTGTCCGCGGCCGGCGCCCCCGAGCCGCCCATGCTCGAAGGCGACTGGACGCCGGCCTCCGGCTATGCCGCGGGCCGGGTCCTCGCGGCGGATCCGGAGGTCACGGCGGTGTTCGTGGCCAACGACGACATGGCGATCGGCGTGCTGCGCGCCCTGGCCGAGGCCGGCCGCGCGGTGCCCGGGCAGGTGAGCGTCGTCGGGATGGACGACATCCCGGCCGCCGCGTACCTGTCGCCGCCCCTGACCACCATCCGGCAGGACTTCGCGGCGTCCGTCGCCCAGGGCCTCGCGCTGCTCGTCGAGCGCATCGAGGGCCGGCCCGGCACGTCCGCGCCCGATCTCCCGACCACGCACCTCGTCAAGCGTCAGTCCACCCGACCCCCCGAGGAGAAGACATGACCATGACACGCACCCGGTGGCTCGCCGCGGCGGCCGCCGCGACCCTGTTCCTCGCCGGCTGCAGCGGTGGCGGCGGCGCCCGGCAGGCCGCCGATCAGCCGCCCGCCGCCGCCGTCAGCCAGGCCGACATCGACCAGGCCATGCGGACGCCCACGGAGCTGACGTTCTGGACCTGGGTGCCGGACATCGGCAAGGAGGTGGCGCTGTTCGAGAAGAAGTACCCGGCGATCAAGGTCAACGTGGTCAACGCCGGGCAGGGCGAGCCCCAGTACACCAAGCTGCGCACCGCGCTGAAGGCCGGCAGCGGCGCCCCCGACGTCGTGCAGATCGAGTTCCAGTACATCCCGACCTTCACCATCATCGACAGCCTGCTCGACCTGCGCCCCTACGGCGCCGAGGCGCTCAAGGACAAGTTCGTGGACTGGACGTGGGGCCAGGTCACGGGCAAGAACGGCGAGGTCTGGGCGATCCCGCAGGACACCGGCCCGATGGGCATGCTCTACCGCAAGGACATCTTCGACAAGCACGGCATCGAGCCGCCCAGGACGTGGGACGAGTTCGCCGCCGCCGCCCGCAAGCTGCACGCCGCCGACCCCGGCGTCTACCTGACCAACCTGGCCTCCAACCAGAACGGCGCCTGGATGGGCCTGCTGTGGCAGGCGGGTGGTAAACCGTTCCAGATGGCGAGCGCGCAGGACATCGATGTTAGCGTTAACGACGAGGTCTCCAAGAAGCTCGGCACGTACTGGGGCGGGCTCGTCAAGGAAGGCGTGATCGCCACCGACCCCGACTTCACCGACCAGTGGTACCAGGCGCTCAACAAGGGCAAGTACGCCACCTGGCTGACCGCCGCCTGGGGGCCGGTGTTCCTGGCCAGCAACGCCAAGGAGACCAGCGGCAAGTGGCGGGCCGCGCCCCTGCCGCAGTGGGCGGCGGGCGAGAACAAGTCCGGCAACTGGGGCGGCTCCACCAGCGCCGTCATCAAGAGCACGAAGAACCCGATCGCCGCGGCCAAGTTCGCCGAGTTCCTCAACACCGACCCCGAGTCGACCAAGATGATGGCGACCGAGCAGTTCCTGTTCCCGCCGACCAAGGCGCTGCTGGACGACCCGTCGTTCGCCGAGCAGAAGCCCGAGTTCTACGGCGGTCAGACCGTCAACCAGGTCTTCGCCGGGATCAGCGACACCGTGGACAAGGGCTTCGGCTGGCCGCCGTTCCTGGACCAGACGGTCAGCGACTGGGACGAGACCGTCGGCAAGTCACTGGCCGACAAGAGCGACACCCCGGCCGCGCTCGACCAGTGGCAGCAGCGGATCACCACGTACGCCGAGAGCCAGGGCTTCAAGGTCGCCCAGTGACCAGCACCAGGACCGCCCCGCGCAGGCAGGCCGCGGGACACCTGTTCATCGCGCCCTTCATGATCGTGTTCGTGGCCATGCTGGTGGTGCCGCTGGCCTACGCCGGATACCTGAGCCTGTTCAGGGAGCAGCTCATCGGCGGCACCACGTTCGTCGGCCTCGACAACTACGTGCGCGCGCTGACCGACGAGCGGCTGCTCGGCGGCGTGCTGCGGGTGGCCGAGTTCTTCCTCCTCCAGGTGCCGCTCATGCTGCTGCTCGGGCTGCTGTTCGCGCTCGCGCTGGACAGCGGCATGCTCTGGCTGTCGCGCTTCATCCGGCTGGGCATCTTCGTGCCGTACGCGGTGCCCAGCGTCGTCGCCGCGCTCATGTGGGGCTACCTGTACGGCCCCGAGTTCGGCCCCATCGCCCAGCTCGCCGGCACGCTCGGCCTGCCCGCCCCCGACCTGCTCGGCGGCGACCTCATGCTCGGCTCCCTGGCCAACATCGTGACCTGGGAGTTCGCCGGCTACAACATGATCATCCTGTACGCGGCGCTGCGGGCCGTCCCCGCCGAGCTGTACGAGGCGGCGGCCGTGGACGGCGCCGGCGCCTGGCGGACCGCGTGGAGCGTGAAGCTCCCGGCGCTGCGGCCCGCCCTGCTGATGGCGCTGATCTTCTCGGTCATCGGCAGCTTCCAGCTCTTCAACGAGCCGCAGCTCATGCAGCGCCTGGCGCCGAGCGTCATCGACAGCGCCTACACCCCCAACCTGTACGCCTACTCGCTGGCCTTCACCAGCCAGGACCTCAACTACGCGGCGGCGGTGTCGTTCCTGCTCGGCCTGGTCATCGTCGCGGTCTCCTACACCGTCCAGCTCGCCCTCACCCGGAGGCGGACATGACCACCACCGTGACCACCACCGTGACCACCACCGTGACCGCGCCCGCCGCGCCGGGCAGGCGGCGCAGCCCGCTGCTGACCCTCGGCATGCTGGCGTTCCTCGTCTACTTCCTGCTGCCGCTGTTCTGGCTGCTGGTGGCGGCCACGAAGACCACCGGCGACCTGTTCTCCAGCTTCGGGCTCTGGTTCGCCGACGACTTCGCGCTCGCCGGGAACATCGGCGACGTGTTCGCCGCCGAGGACGGCGTGTACGGCCGGTGGCTGCTCAACACCGCGCTCTACGCGGTCGTCAGCGCCGGCGGCGCCGCGCTGCTGTGCGCGCTGGGCGGCTACGGGTTCGCCAAGTTCGGCTTCCGCGGCAACAGGGCGCTGTTCGGCCTCGTACTCGGCGCGATCATGGTGCCGAGCACGGCGCTGGCCATCCCCACGTACCTGATCTTCGCGCAGGTCGGGCTGGTCAACACGCCCTGGGCGATCATCCTGCCGTCGCTGGTGAACCCGTTCGGCCTCTACCTCATGCGCGTCTACGCCGAGGACGCCGTGCCCGACGACATCCTGGAGGCCGCCCGCATCGACGGCGCGGGCGAGCTGCGGATCTTCTGGCAGGTGGTCATGCGGCTGCTGGCGCCCGGGTTCGTCACCGTGCTGCTGTTCACGCTCGTGGCCACCTGGAACAACTACTTCCTGCCGCTGATCATGCTCAGCAACCCGTCGCTGTACCCGGTCACCGTGGGCCTGGCCAACTGGGCCGGGCAGGCCACGGTCGCCGGCGGCAGCGGCGACGTCATCCCCCTCGTCGTCACCGGCTCGCTCCTGTCGATCATCCCGCTGGTCGTGGCGTTCCTGCTGCTCCAGCGGTACTGGCAGAGCGGCCTGGCGGCCGGCGGGGTCAAACAATGAATGGGACTTCCGCGAAAGGAAACGCTGTGTCGCGAGTGCTCTTCGGCGCCGCCTACTATCCCGAGTACCATCCCAGCGAGCTGCTGAAGACCGACCTGGACCTGATGGCCGAGGCCCGCTTCTCCGTGATCAGGGTCGGCGAGTCGGTCTGGTCCACCTGGGAGCCCGAGAACGGCCGGTTCGACCTGGACTGGCTGCAGCCCGCGCTCGACGGCGCGTACGAGCGCGGCATCGGCGTCATCCTCGGCACGCCCACGTACGCGGCGCCCCCGTGGCTGACCCGCCTCTACCCGGAGATCGCCGGGGAGCGGGAGACCGGGCGGCGCATCGGCTGGGGTGCCCGCCAGGAGATGGACTTCACCCACCCGGCGTTCCTCTTCCACGCCGAGCGCGTCATCCGCAGGGTCGTCGAGCGGTACGCGGACCACCCGTCGATCATCGGCTACCAGGTGGACAACGAGCCGGGCCTGCACCTGCTGCACAACCACGGCATCTTCCAGCGTTTCGTGGACTGGCTGCGCCGGCAGTACGGCGACGTGCGGACGCTGAACGAGGAGTGGGGCCTGGTCTACTGGTCGCACCGGCTGTCCACCTGGGCCGACCTGTGGACCCCCGACGGCAACGCCCAGCCCCAGTACGAGCAGGCCTGGCGGCGTTTCCAGGCCGACCAGGTGACGGAGTTCATCGCGTGGCAGGCCGGCATCGTGCGCGAGTACGCCCGACCCGAGCAGTTCGTCACCACCTGCATCGCCTACGACCGGCCCGCCGTCGCCGACGACGAGCTGACCGCCGGCCTCGACGTGGCCGCCGGGAACCCGTACTACGCGATGCAGGACGGGCTCGCCCTGCCCGCCAGGCCGCACGCCACGCAGGACTGGCGCACCCGCGACACGTGGGCGTTCTACCGGGTGGCCGACCGGATGTACTCCTCCCGGCAGGAGCCGTTCCTCGTCACCGAGACCAACGCCCAGGCCATCGGCGCGCCGTGGGTCAACCAGCCCGCCTACGACGGGCAGTGGCGGCAGGCCGCCTGGGCGCTCGTCTCCCGCGGCGCGTCCATGATCGAGTACTGGCAGTGGCGGACGCTCGTGTTCGGGGCCGAGACGTACTGGGGCGGCGTGCTGCCGCACAGCGGCCGGCCCGGGCGCACGTACCGGGAGATCGCCCGGATCGGCGCCGAGCTGGAGCGGGCCGGCGACCTGGTCGAGGGCCTGACCCCGGACGGGGACGTCGCCCTGCTCTACTCCCACCCCAGCAAGTGGGCGCTCGCCGCGCAGCCGCCGCTCCAGGCGCCGGACGGCGGGCCCGACCGGCGCTCGTACGAGGCCGTCTTCGACGCCTTCTACCGGGGGGCGTTCGACGCCGGCCTGCAGGCGCGCGTGGTGCACGCCGGGCAGGCCGTCGCCGAGGAGCCCTCGGCGGTGGCGCGCCGGCACCCGGTGCTGGTGGCCGCCGGGCTGTACGTGGCCGACGACGCCACCCTCGACTGGCTCCAGGCGTACGCGGCCGCGGGCGGTCACCTCGTGCTCGGGCCGCGCACCGCGTACGCCGACCACGAGGCACGCGCCCGGCGCGACGTCCAGCCGGCGCGGCTCGCTGAGGCGGCGGGGGCGTGGTACGACGAGTTCAGCAACCTCGACGGGGACCTGCCCGTGCGGGCGGCGGAGGGCTCGCCGCTCACGCCGCCGGAGAGCGCCGGTGCGGGGGCCGGACATGTGGCCGGCGGCTGGGCCGGTACCCGGTGGGTCGACGGGCTGCAGGCCGAGGGGGCCGACGTGCTGGCCACCTACCAGCATCCGCACTTCGGCCGGTTCGCCGCCGTCACCACCCGCGCGCACGGGGCCGGCCGCGTCACCTGCGTCGGCACCCTCCCGAACCCCGCGTTCGGCGAGGCCCTGTTCCGGTGGCTGACACCCGGCCCCGGCCCGTGGCACCCCGCCCCGGCCGGCGTCACCTCCACCGGCGCGACCGCGCGGGACGGGCGGCGGGTGCGCTTCCTGCACAACTGGAGCTGGGAGGAGACGGCCGTGCCCGTCCCGGTCGCCGTCCGGGACGTCCTCGACGGCAGCGAGCACGCCGCCGGGACGGAGCTGCGGCTCGGCCCGTGGGACGTGCGCGTGCTGGCCGAGGCGTAGGCGCGCCACCATCACCAGGCCCGGCGCAAGCGCCGGCGCACCACCCGCCAGCCTGCGCGCCTGCGGCGGTTGCGTGCGCCCGCGCTTGCGCCGGGTCGTGCCCGCTCGCGCCGGCGACTCGATCTACCCGCTGGGACTGCTCGCGCTCCTGACCGTCCCCCCCCGCACCTGACGACCGCGTGGCTCGTCTTCTCCGTCCGGGGCCCGCGCTCGGAGACCAGCGTTACCCGGTCAGGCACTCCCTGCCCTCGTCCCACCTCCACCGCACGTCCCGGCCGGTCAGGTGCACGCCGCCGATCCACCGGTCGATGCCGTTGAGCGTCACGTGGTCGGCCTCGCCCGCCAGCACGCGGGCGCCGTCGCCGGTCAGGACGACCTCGGTGGCGGGTCCGGCCGGGGTACCGGAGGGACGGGTGCGCAGCAGCGGGTGCGGGGCGGCGGCGAGTCGGTCCATCGTCGCGAAGTACCAGGTGTCCCCGAGGTAGGGGCGGGCCTCGCGGGCGGAGGCGCGGACGAAGACGTCCCCGGCCGTGGAGTCCTGCGCGGCGGCGGCGAGGACGCGGCGTTCGGTGAGGGAGAGGCCGTCGCGGGTGGAGGGGTACTCGCGGCTGAGCCGTTCGAAGGCCTCGCCGAGGAAGCGCAGCTCGGCGGAGCGGGCGGCGGCGATGGCGGGCAGGCCGTCCGGCGCGGGGGCGCGGAAGGCGGCCCACGCGCGGGTGGCCAGGTCGAGGGCGGCGGGGGTGAGGGTGGCGCAGGCCCGGGTCGCGGGCAGTTCGGCGAGCTGGTCGGGGCGTAGCTCGCCGAGGCCGCCGAAGCGGGCGATGCCGGGATGTTCGCCGATGCAGATCAGCGTGATGCGCCCGGCCGGCACCTCCAGCTCGGCCAGGCGGGACAGGATCTGCACGATCTGGAGCTGGTCGTACAGGTCCGCCTCGAACCACAGCACGTACTCGCCGTCGCGGTGCGCCTCCAGCGCGGCGTCCCGGCGCTCGAACATGCGCAGGCCCTCGGCGTGGTCGTCGGCGCCCGCCCCCATGAGGAACGCGGTCCTGACCCGCCGCAGCTCCTCGTGCCCCAGCGCGGGGACCGGCCCCTCGTGCAGCGAGTCGCGCCAGTACACGATGTGCCGGGCCAGCCCCGTCCCGGCCAGGTCGGTGCAGTCGCCGTTGCTGACGTGCAGCGCCTCCGCCATCCGCACGGCGGCGGGGTCGCCGAGCAGCTGCCGGCGCGCGATCGTGTACGACTCGCCGGTCCTGGCCATGCGGGCGCGTACCAGCCGCTTGAAGTCCGCTTGCTTGGTCATGAACGTCTCCCGCGCGCCCTCCGCGAGCCCCCCGGCGACAGGTGCGGCCGGGCGCACGATCGGCGAACGGCTTCCCCGCCCGAGAGGTGAGCCTCCCTTTGCCTCCTGGAGGTGACCCGGCCGGGGCGGATCGCCGGAGGTTGGGCGGGGGACGGCCGCCACCGCCCATGCTAGCCGGACCCTCCTCGATCACCATGGACAACGCTGGTCAACGTGCCGTCCTGGCTGGTCAACGCGAGGAGCCGTACAAAAGACGGCAGACACCCCGTTGAGGAGGCAATCATGACCAGCTTGACCGGCCCCGCCGAGCGGAGCGCGCCATGAGCCGGCGCTTAGGCCCCCGCCGGTTCCTGACCGCCACAGCGACCGCCACTGTGACCGCCGTCGCGGTGATCGCCGCGGGAACGCTCCAGCCCGGTGGAACGGCCGCCTGGGCCGCCACGCCGGCGAGCCCCGACGAGCTCCTCGTTCCGCAGGTGGAGGAGGGCTCCGAGGAGGTCCGGGACCCCGATGCGGGCGAGGAGACCGACGCCGGCGAGGATTGCGACGCCTCGGACGCCGCCTCCGACCAGCCCGCCTTCCAGGTCACCGCGATCAACCGGGACCGGGTGCCCCGCCATCCCGATCCCGAGCCGGCGAAGTCCGCCAGGGACGACAGGGTCGGCATCCCCCGGCCGGACGAGGCCAACGCCCAGCAGCGGTACTTCGGCGTCGACTACACGCTGCCGGCCGGCATCGAGCTCACCTGCGTACGGGTGGACCTGCTCAACACCAGCCAGAAGACCCGCGGCACGGTGCTGCAGACGGTCACCAAGGCGGCGCCGACCTCCGGCGGCGGCGAAGGGGTTAGGAGCGTCGGCCGCGGCAGGCTCAAGGTGCGGGTGACCTTCGACGAGCAGCACCCCTCCAAGGTGAACGGCAAGCCGTCGCAGGTGACCCGGATCGCCTACCGGGTGAGCCTGTACGGCAGGGGCCAGGACGGCGGCGTGGTGACCACGAGCATGGACTCCGCGAACCTGTTCCCGCTGTGGCGGCTGCCCGCCGGGTTCGCCAGGTTCGGGTCGCGTCCCGGGGACGGCGGCGGGGACGACTGGTGCTCGTCGTTCACCCACGGCTGGCTGTCGGCCGCGGCGAACAAGGCGCTGCTGCCGGAGATCAACGACGTCTCCGGCGAGCACGCGCGCAACCTCGGTCACCAGACCCACCTGACCGGCAACGACCTCGACATCTTCCACCTCTACCAGTTCGACGGCGTGCGGGCCGGCGTGGCCGGCTCCGGCGGCCTGAACTACGGCAAGCTGGTGACCGCGACGAAATCCGCGATGAACGGCGGCGCGGAAGGGCTCCGCCAGGTCAAGGAGTGGGCGGAGACGACCAGGACGCGGCTGGGCAGGCTGATCGACAACAAGAACGTCGTGCGCATCTACTACGCCGCCGGCAGCAAGGTCAAGGGAGACGCCCGGTTCGCGAAGGGGTGGGCGGCCGCCCTGCTCAGGGAGGGCGTGTACACGTTCACGAACGCCAAGAAGGAGCAGGTGGAGCTCGATCTCGGCATCGGCACCTGGGACAGGATCGACAACACGGTCATCCGGGAGAAGGACTTCCGTACCGACCACAACGACCACCTCCACGTGAGCCTGAGCGAGACGAAGAGGAAGTGACCGGCGGGCCTGCGCGTGATCGCCCGGGGGCGGGCACGCGCCACCGGGCGGCCCAGCCGTAGCGCTCGGCCGGCAGGCGGAACGCCTCCTTCGGCTCCCATCAGCCGTAGCGCTCGGCCAGCAGGTGGAAGGCCTCCTTCGGCTCCCACGTCGTCCCGCCGGTCACCCGGACGACGCCGTAGCTGGCCGCGTCGAGATCCCCGGGCAGGTCGAACTGCGCGAACGTGTTGACGAACACGCTGTCCACCCCCTCCTGCTCGCACACGTCCAGCACCTCCCGCAGGTAGGCGGCCTGCTCGCCCTCGTCGCGGGCCAGCGGCCTGCTCAGCCCCACCGGCCGGTGCCCGTCGTACTCGACCACCTCCGTGCCCCGCGCCCCCAGGTCGCCGGCGCCACGGAACGTCATGCATCCCACCTCGGTGATCGCCACCGGCTTGCCGCTCCGCGCGACCAGCGCGCGCACCCCGTCGCGGTACCGGCCGGCGATCTCCGCCGACCGGTACAGGTCCACCCCGACGAGGTCGAACGGTGACCAGTCCACGGACTCGAAGGGGATGGCCGCGTACGTGATCCTCCCGGAGAACCGCTCCCTGACCACCGTCACGGCGTCCTCCAGGAACGCGTTGACCAGCGCGGGCACCCGTCCGAGGTGCTCGCGCAGCCTCTCCGGCTCCGACAGCAGCCCGATCCGGTCCCCGATCGTGTCCCCGGGCAGGAAACCCCGGTTGAGCAGGCTGTGCTCCGCCCCCGCCACGAACACCGCGGCGGGGCCCTCGACCCGTCCGGCGCAGTCGGCGAACAGGTCGATCAGCTCCGCCGGCGTCAGGTCGGCGGTGAACGGGGAGAACCACACCTCCAGCCCGGCGGCGACCGCCTCGCGGGCGGCCGCCTCCAGCCTGGCGGGGTCCGAGCCGATGATCCTCACGGCCGTGCAGCGCAGGTCACGCCTGATCGCCTGGAGGTCGTGCCGGACGGCGCCGAGGTCGAACGCCGGCCGGGTGTCGTGGCCGCCGATCACGATGCCGGTGTCATAGACGATGCCCTTGCCACGCATGATCTCATCCCTTCCAAAAGGTACGGTACGTACCGTACCCTGATGGGCGTGAGGCGTCGCGGTCAAGAGCTGGAGCAGGCCATCCTCAAGGCGGCCCAGGACGAGCTACTCGAGTCCGGCTATGCCGGACTGACCATGGAACGGGTGGCCCGGCGGGCGGGCACCAACAAGAACGCCCTCTACCGCCGCTGGCCCAACCGCGCCGCGCTCGGCGTCGCCGCCTACGCCGGGCTGGCCGCCGACCGGACGGTGATCCCCGACACCGGCAGCCTGCGCGGCGACGTCCTGGCCCTGCTGCGCGCCGCCAACAGCCACTGGTCGTCGCCGCTCGGCGAGATCCTGCGCGGCCTGCTGGCCGGCGCGGGCGACGACCCGGAGCTGCTGGCCGCCCTGCACACGCGCGCCACGGACAGCGCAACGGACAGCGCAACGGACAGCGCCACTGGCAGCGCAACGGGCAGCGCTACGGACGGCGGCGCGGACGGCGGGGCGGGCATGTGGCAGGTCGTGCTGAGGCGGGCGGGCATCCAGGTCACGGCCAGGGTCGCGACGGTGGCGATGGGGCTGCTGCGCAACGAGTTCGTCACCAGGGGCGAGCCCAACGTCCCCGACGAGGTGCTCGTCGAGATCGTCGACGAGGTCTACCTGCCGCTGGTCACGGGCCTGTCCCGCGGCGTGCGGCACCCCACGCCGGCTCAGAGCCCGTGAATCCGGCGGCCGGTCATCTGCTGCGGGACGATGCGGATGTACAGGTGGCGCTCGCAGCCCGCCCACGGCGTGACACCCGCCTCGGACACCTTGGCCACCTCGTCCTCGGGCACATGGTGGGCGGCTCCCTGAACGAGCACGCTCCAGCCCGCCCGCTGGACCTCGTCGATCCGGTCCACCTGGAAAGCGATCTTGATGTCCACCCCCTCGAGGCCGGTACGCAGGTCGGCGTCCATGGGTCCGCCGCGGGCGGTCCGGAAGACGATCGCGCCGTCGTGGAGCCGGTAGTTGACGGGCAGCACCGTGGGCCCGTGCGAGCCGTTGAACGCCACCCGGCCGATCCCGCCGGGTGAGACCAGCCGCAGGCACTCCTCGGGCTCCAGCACCTCAAGGACCGGCTCGTCCATCGCCGCACCCTGCCCAGGGGGACGATCGCGGCCACCCCCGAGCAGGTCCTGCGCCGTGGTTTCGAGAGCCCTGGCCAGCCGGGTCACCGTGCCCCTGTCAGGAGTGCCCAGATGAGTCTCCAGGTACTGGATGTAACCGGCCGACATGTCGGCGCGATCGGCGACCTGCTCCAGCGTGAGACCGAGCCGGTCGCGGTGGTGATGGATGCGACGTCCGAAATCGCCGTTGCCGGTCATGAGCGTGTCCTCCCGTACGAGATGGTGCCCGCCACTTCGCCGGATCGAGAGCGGCCACAGCCGTGACGCTACCCAGCCACCACCTGCCACGGTCAGGGCCGTTCGTCCCTTACGCCGGAGACCTCCGGCCCTGCTGCCCATGCGCTACGTGGTGGACGACTCGCTCCCGGACCGGTGCCCGTCCTCGGTCATGCGCCGCCCCACATGGGCAGGTCGGCGATGTCGTCGTGCTTCCAGGCGAGCTCGTCGCGCACGGCCACGACGCCGTCGATGTTCTCGGCCAGGCGGACGGCGGTGACGGCGTGGCTGCGCTCGGCGTAGGTGCCGGTGAGCGTGACGACGGCGTCGGTCACGGTCACGTCGGCTCTGCCGTGCAGCGCCTCGCGTACCTCCTGCTCGATGTCCTGGTCGCGGCGGAGGAAGACCTTGATGAGGTCGCGGCGGCTGACGATGCCGGCCAGGCGGCCGTCGGGGTCCACGACCGGCAGGCGCTTGACGCCGTGGCGGTCCATCAGCCGGGCGGCCGTCACGATGGCGGCGTCGGGGGTGGTGACGTGGGCGGGGCTGGTCATGAGCGCGCCGGCGGTCTCGCCGAGGGACTTGCGGTAGCCGCTGCCCTCGCTGCCGGCGGTGTGCCGGATGCGGGCGCGCAGCGGCGGCCGGTAGCCGTCGCCGTAGTAGCGCTCCTTGAACTCCTCCTTGGCCAGCAGGTCGGCCTCGGACACGACGCCCAGCACGCGGTTGTCGTCGTCCAGCACGGGCACCCCGCTGACGCCGCGGCTGATGAGCAGCTCGGCGACGGTGTGGAAGGACGCGTTCTGGTTGACGGCGGCGACGTCGGTGGTCATGACGTTCTCGACGGTGCTTCTCATGGTGATCTCCTGAGGTGCTTGACCAGGCCCCTACCCGGACGCCGTCGGTGTTGACCCACCGGCTCCGGTCGCGGACCTCGGCGGCGGTGCCGCCGCGAGGTGACGGAAGGCCGGCGTGTACGGACCTTCGGCACTGATCACCACGCCGCCCCTGGCAGGAGGGTGGTCTCCGAGCCGTGACCACCTCTGAAAGGACCACCTGTGTGCAACTACCGTGGCTGCCGGGAGTTCCCGCTGATCGGCCGCCTGTCCCAGGAGCACTGGGACATCGCCGAGTGCGCGGGAGCGCGAGCGGCTGTGCGCCGAGCACGCCGGGATCCACGGCGTGCTCGGCGCGATCGACCGGGCCGCGCCCCACCGGCCCGCCGTGCTGGGCGCGTTGGACCTGCTGCACCGGCACATCGATCACGAGGAGCACGGCCTGTTCCCCGCGGCCGTCATCATGCTGCCCCTCGCCGCCTGGGACCGCGTCACGCCCGGCCGACCCGGATAGCGGGCGGAACGACCCCGAAGCCCGGCTCTCATCGCCCGGTCACCTTGAACAGGCCGTGCGCGCCGGCTTCGGCCTGGCGCATGGTGTGGTCCACCAGCGGGTACGTGCCCGCCTCCGGGAAGACCAGCTCGGCGAAGCCGCCCTGCGCGGGGGCGAGGTCGAGTACCTGGGCGCCGCCCGGGTCGCCGGTTCGGAGCAGGTATGCGCCTTCCTTGTAGACGGTGTCGAACGGTGCCCCGACCACGTGCAGGGCCGTGCCCGAGCTGGGTCCGGCGGCCACGGCCCAGATCCGGACCCGTTCTCCGGCCCTTGCCTGCAGCGGGGCGTGGTCGTAGCCGGCGGCGGTGCCGTTGAACATCCAGCCGTCGGGGTCGGCCTGCCGGATCTTGGCGACCTGGGTGTCGGCGCCGGGTTCGCCGAGGTAGAGCTCGCCCTGGACCAGGAGGTATTCGCGGTCCACCTTCGGCAGATCGGGCGGGTCGATGATGACGGCGCCGTACATGCCGTTGGCGAGGTGCTGGCTCATCGGCATGGTCGAGCAGTGATACAGCCACGCCCCGGCGAAGTCGGCGCGGAAGCGGTACGTCAGCCGTTCCCCGGGCTGGATGGTGCGCATCGGGCCGTCGGGGGCGGTGGCTCCGGCGTGGAAGTCGATGCCGTGCCCCATGCTGCCGGCGTTGACGAACGTCACGACGAACACGTCGCCGACCTTGCCGCGCAGCACCGGCCCCGGCATGGTCCCGTTGAACGTCCACACGCGTTGCCGCACCCCGGGCGCGACCTCCTGCACGATGGTGTCGTCGGCGCGGATCTCGACGTGGTGCTCCGTGCCGCCGGGCGCGGGCTGGAGCGTCGCGTCGTAGGGTTTCCAGCCTGCTGACATGGGGGCGGCCAGGTCCAGGCGGGCGGGTTCGCCTGCCTGCGGGGCGGCGTTCGCGCCGTGACCGGCGTGACCAGTGTGGCCAGCGTCCGGCGGCTGCTGGGACGCCGCGGTGCCTCGCGGCTGCTGGGCCGCCGCCGCGGTGCCGGCCGGGACGATGCGCATGGTCATGCCGGCCGCGCGGTGCCCGGCCACGGTGCACCAGCCGTCCACCGCCTCGCCCAGCGGCTGCAGCGTCAGCGTGGCGCTCTGGCCCGAGGCCAGCAGCGGGGTGCGTTCGCCGGTCGCCAGGCGCAGGTCGTGCCGCTGGGCGTCGGCGTTGGTGACGCGCAACGTCAGCACCGTGCCCGCGGGCGCCTGGATCACGGCGGGACGGATGCTCATCCCGGACAGCGTCACCTCCACCGTGCGGGCACCGGTCGCGGCCACGGTGGTCGCGGACCCTGATCCGCCGGTCGTGGCGACGACGACCGCGGCGGCCGTCAGCAGGCAACCGGCGACCACCCCGGCGACGGCGGGCCCCGCCTGCCGCCCGCGGTCCTTCACCACGCCGCCGGCCTGCGGAGCGCCGGCCCGGCGCGCCCGGAGCAGGGCGGTCACGGCCAGGGCGACGAACGCCAGGGCCGCGCCCAGCACCAGCGCCCAGCCCAGCAACGCCACCGGCTGCGGCACGGGCAGCGCCAGCAGCGGCACCCCCAGGTTGAGCGCCACCAGCCGGTACACCCAGCCGCGCTCCAGCAACGCCGCGTTCTGCTTGAACCGGGCAGGACCGCCGCCCAGCACCGCGGGCAGCAGGTGCAGCAGCGACCCCAGCAGCACCTGGCCGACGAACCCGGCCAGCACCAGCGGTAGCAGCGGATCCAGCGCTGCGGCGACCTCGTGCGCCGGACGCGTGGCCACGATGACCAGATCGGCGGCCAGCGCCACCTCGAACCAGCCGATCGCCGCCGCCAGCATCCACGCCGCCCCGGTGTGCGGCCGTCTGCGCCGCAGCGCGCCGGCCGGCGGCACGAGCGCCGCCAGCCCCCCGGCCGCGTACGTGACCAGCCCTGCCAGCGCCACCCACCGCCAGCCCGCCAGCAACCCGGCGACGGCCACCGCCAGACCCGGCGCGGCCAGCCGCAAGCCCACCCGGGAGGCCCGCCGAGTCCCGTCCGGCATGCGGGTCCGCAGGACCGTCGGCCACAGCGTGAACAACGTGCCGAGCACGGTCAGGCCGACCCAGCCCAGCAGGTTCACCTCGGCGTGCGCGGCGTGCAGCCGCTCGTGCACCACCCCATGCCCGGCCTGGGCGGCCAGCAGCCCGCCCAGGACCCCGCCAGCGGCGAGCGCTGCGGCCGCGGACACGTACCAGCCGATCACGTGCCCGAACCGGCCGGGCAGCGCCTGCCGCACCAGCCGGACGAGCACGGCCGCGTGCCACAGCACCACCCCCACCATCAGCGCCGCCCCGGCGGCGGCCACCTGCCACGGCCCGCGCGCGACCCCGGCCAGCACCGCCACGGTCGCCACGTTGAGCACAGCGAGCCTCAACAGGCTGCCGCGCCCCGATGGGGTGCGCACGCGCAGCAGCGCCACGGTGAAATGCTCGCTCCAGATGAGGATGGCGGTGCTGACCGCGCCCAGCAGGAACACGTGGATCAGCAGCCAGCGCGGCGCCGGCAGCAGCTCGCCCGCCAGCGCGACCGCCACGGTCAGGCCCAGCCAGGCGACCACGATCGCGTTCGCCCGCAGGTGCCACGACGCGCGTGGACGCCGCGGCGGTGCGCCGAGCGGCTGTGTCGCCACGGTTTGGACCAGCTTGGCGCCCTCCGCGGCGCCATCGGGTGGCACGGCCGGGAGATCGGGGCGGTCGCTGGGCACAGGGTTCACACCGGACATGGATTCAAGATCCCGCACGTCGTCGCCTGCCCGGCAGGGACCAAAGTCCCTGCGGCCACGTCCGATCGGCCGTCCTTTGCCCGCCTCACAGCGGGTCCCGGCGCTGGACGACCGAGCAGTTCCTCTCGCAGCGAGGCAGGCGTAGGCGCGCGATCGGGAGCCGCCGCAGATCGTCCGGAACTCGCACGCGCCGCAACGCCCGCCGAGCCGGTCGGGTGGACGGTCCCGATGTGGGAGACGAAGACGAAGCCGCGCCCGGCGTTGACGTCGATGGGCGGGCGACGGGTCCGCTGTTGCTCGATCAGCCCCCTTCCACCGGGCTCGGAACACCGGCGAACGCCCTCACCCCGAGGGACCGATGGCACTGGCCGCCGGCCTCGACGCGGGACGGCGCCCGCCATACTGGGGCGATGTTGATCGCCGAAGTGTCCCCGGCCGACGATCCGCTCGGCTCGCAGCTGCTCGCCCTGCAGCAGGCCTCCTACGCCATCGAGGCCGAACTCATCAAGGACGACCGCATCCCGCCCTTGCACGAGAGCCTGGACGAGCTGCGCGCCCAGCCCCTCCTGTGGCTGGCCGCGATGGCCGGGGGCGACCGGCTGGCGGGGGCGGTGGCGTGGCAGGAGACGCCCGCCGAGGTGGACATCAACCGCCTGATCGTCCACCCTGAGCTGCTGCGACAAGGGATCGGCCGGACCCTGGTCAAGGAGGTCATGGCCAGAGCGGGGGAGCGCCGGATCGTGGTGTCCACCGGGAGGGACAACGCACCGGCTCGTGCGCTGTACGAACGGCTCGGGTTCGGCCTGCGCGGCGAGCTCGAGGTGATCCCCGGGCTGTGGATCGCGCAGTACGGCCATCCGTCGGCCTGAGCCGGGGGCCTCTGCTCTTGCGGGCCGATCCGATAACTGACCAGATCGTGTGAGATTCAGCCGCTTGGCCTACCGCGCGGCGATCTGGCGCTTGTACGTTCTGCGTCATGAGCGAGCACGAGACGACCGGCGTCGTCAGGCGGCTGATCACCTACCCCGTCAAGGGCTGCGCCGGCGTCGAGCTGACGCGCGCGAAGCTGGTGGCGGCCGGCCTCGAACACGATCGTGCCTTCATGGTGATCGACGACGACGGCGGCTTCCGCAGCCAGCGACGCGACCCGCTGCTGGCGACCATCCGCCCGTCCGTCGACGGTTCGCGGCTCACGCTGCGGGCTCCGGGCATCGCCGAGCTGCGGATCGAGGTCGATCTGACGTCCCGCCGGCGGCCGGTGCGGCTGTTCGGGCGGCCTTACCACGGCATCGACCAGGGCGAGGAGGTCGCGGGGTGGCTGTCGGCGGTGCTGGGCGGCCCGTGCCGGCTGGTCCGGGTGCCGCCGGAACATGATCGGCTGACGGGCGGCCTGACGCCGGGTACCTCCGCGTACGCCGACAGCAGCGCGATCCTCGCCGTCTCCCAGGCCTCCCTCGACGAGCTGAACCGGCGCATGGACGTGCCGTTGCCCGTGGAGCGCTTCCGCCCGAACATCGTGATCGACGGCTGGGACGAGCCCCACCTGGAGGACCGCGCCGGGCGCCTCGCCATCGGCACCGGCGAGCTCGGCTACGCCAAGCGGGCGATCCGATGCGCCGTCACGACGGTCGATCAGGTCACCGGCGGCGAGACCGGGCCCGAGCCGCTGCGGACGCTCGCCACGTACCGGCGTGTGGCCGACGGTGGGGTCGCGTTCGGGGCCAAGTTCGCCGTCGTACGGCCGGGTGAGCTCGCGGTCGGCGACCGGTTGAGCGTCACCTCCTGGGTCACGCCGGAGCCGCTGCGGGAAACCTCCGGTGCGGTATCCGCGTGAAAGATTTCCGTGTCCGGCGCCCGCGGTGTGTCCGGAAACGGGGTACCCGTTCGTCACCAGGGTGACTCATCACCATGGCGGCAAGCCGTCCGTTCGAAGGAGCCCAGGTGAAGTACCTGATGTTCGTCTGCACCGATGCCCAGCCCGACACCGACAAGGAGAACGAGCCGGACATCCACGCGTGGGTGGCGGAGAACGACGCCCGCGGCCGGCGCCTCCAGGGCTCGGAGCTGGCGCCGGCGGCCGCGGCGACCACCGTGCGGGTGCGCGACGGTGAGTTGCTGCTGTGCGACGGTCCCTTCGCCGAGACCCAGGAGGTGATCGTGGGCTTCGACCTGCTGGAGTGCGCGGACCTGGACGAGGCGATCGAGATCGCCCGCGCCCATCCCATGGCCCGGGCCGGGCGGCTGGAGCTGCGCCCGTTCGCGGAGCCGCAACGGTGACGCCGGCGCCAGGCCGCCGGCCCGCCGGAGCGGGTGCGGCGGCCTCGGCTGGCGTGACGGTCTCGGCCAGTACGGCGGCCTCGGCCGGCGTGACGGTCTCGGCTGGTGCGGCGGCCTCGGCGGTCGAGGCCGCCGCCGCGGACGCCTACGTCCGCATCGTCGCCGCGCTGATCCGCGTCACCGGTGACTGGGCGCTGGCCGAGGACTGCGCGCAGGAGGCGTTGACGCTGGCCCTGCAGCGGTGGCCGGCCGACGGCGTACCGGCCAACCCTGGAGGCTGGCTCATGACGGTCGCGCGCAACCGGGCGATCGACACGCTCCGGCGTGCCTCAGTGGAACGCCGCAAGCTGGACGAGCTGGCGGTGCTCACCCGCACCGCCACGCATCCCGCCGGCCACGTGGACGCGGTGGGCGAGATGGCGGACGGGATGGTGGGCGAGGTCGTGGACGATCGTCTGCGGTTGATCTTCACGTGTTGCCATCCCGCGCTGGCGATGGAGGCGCGGGTGGCGCTCACGCTGCGGACGATCTGCGCGGTGCCGACGGCGGACATCGCCCGCGCCTTCCTGGTCAGCGAGTCCACCATGACCCGCCGGCTGACCCGGGCCAAGACGCGGATCGCCGACGCCGGCATCCCGTACCGCGTGCCCAGCGGCAGAGCCCTGACCGAGCGGTTGCCCGGCGTCCTGGCGGTGCTCTACCTGCTGTTCACCCGCGGCTACACGGCCGGCGGCGAGCCGGCGTTCGCCGCGGAGGCGATCCGCCTGGCCCGGCTGCTCGGGCAGCTCATGCCGGACCGGCAGGAGGTGTCCGCGCTGCTCGCCCTCTTCCTGCTGCAGCACTCGCGCCACGACGCCCGCCGCGACGCCGACGGCGACCTGCTCCCGCTCGACCAGCAGGACCGGTCCCGCTGGGACCACGCCGCCATCACCGAAGCCCTCGGCATTCTGGCCACGATCAGGCAGGACGGCCCGTACGCTCTGCAGGCGCGCATCGCCGCCTGCCATGCCACGGCGCCGTCGGCGGCGGCCACGGACTGGCAGGCGATCGCGTCCTGCTACGACGAGCTCGCGCGGATTCAGCCGACCCCCGTGGTGGAGCTGAACCGCGCGGTGGCCCACGGCTACGCCCACGGCCCGGCGGCGGGGCTCGCGCTGCTGGCCCGGACACGTACGGGCGGCAGGCTGGACGGCTATCCTCTCGCCGTCGCCGCCGAGGCGGACCTGACGGCCCGCCAGGGCGACCATGATCGCGCCGCCGCTCTGTTCCGTCAGGCCGCAGCGCTCGCCCGCAGCGAGCCGGAGCGCCGAGCCCTGCTCCACCGCGCCGACGACCTCTCCCACCAGGGATGACCGTTTCCTCGGCCACCGACCGGGGGAGGCCGGGACCCTCGCTTGACCCGCGGTTTCGGATGAGCAGGTCCGCAAGGCCGTGGACAGAGGAACTGCCGCGAGGACCAAGGTCCTCCGGCCTCGGGCCGTACGGCACTGAGCGCCGGCCGCCGCAACCGGTGTGATGGAGGTGCGGCAAGGACACACGACAGAACAGGAAAGGCAGGCCCGCCATGGCCACCACCATCCACCAGCCTGTGACGCACACCAGCGTGGCCAGGGCGGAGCACAAGACCCCGGCCGACTACGTCTGGGCCATCGCCCGGATCTCGATCGGCTGGGTCTTCCTCTGGGCCTTCCTGGACAAGACCTTCGGCTTCGGCTTCGCCACCCCGGCGGCCAAGGCCTGGATCAACGGCGGCAGCCCCACGACCGGCTTCCTCAAGGGCACCGGCGAGCACGCCCTCGGCGGCTTCTTCACCGGCCTGGCCGGGCAGGTCTGGGTGGACTGGCTGTTCATGGCCGGCCTGGCCGGCGTCGGCCTGGCGCTCGTCCTGGGCATCGGCACCCGCATCGCCGCCGGCGCCGGCACCGCGATGCTGCTCCTGATGTGGGCCGCCGAGCTGCCCCTGACCACCAACCCCTTCATGGACGACCACCTCATCTACGCGATCGTCCTCATCGGCCTCGCCCTCACCGGCGCCGGCACCACCCTCGGACTCGGCAACCTGCCCATCGTCCAGCGCACCGCCTGGCTGAAGTAGTGCGAACGATCCCGCGCCCACCTCCGGCACACCGGAGGTGGGCACCGGCCTGTGCGGGGCCGTCCCCGTTTCGTCCCGCGGAGGCGAGATCGCGATGTGCCCGGGCGTACCCCTCGCGGCGGCGACATGGGCACCGTCGACGGCGACGGGCTTCGTCCTCGGTGCTCGACCGACACGCGATCGCCCGCGGGCCGGGGACAGCCGTACACCCTCATCCGAGCGTGGGCGCTCGCCCTGCCGGGGCCCGGGCCGGGCGGATGTCCGCGAACGGGCTGAGCCGCCCCCATGCCGCGAGCTCCCTCACCAGCCACGGCGGCGCGATCACCGTCATGCCCCCGGCCCGCTGTGCCGCCGCCGCGGCAGGGACCCGGGATCGATCAGCCGCGACAGCATCCACAGGGCCAGGTACGGATCGAGATACTCCGGCGGAACCTCCCGCCACCGGGCGCCCCACGCCCCGAGCGCCATGCAGACCTCGATCAGCTCCATCCCGCAGTCGGTCAGGCGGTACTCCACGACCCCGGCCCTGTTGCCCGCGCGTGACCACGCCGGCGCCTTCCAGCCACCGCAGCCGCTGCACCGGCACACTCCGCGACAGCCCCGGCGCCCCCTCCAGGATCTCGCCGAACCGATGGCGGCCCACGAACAGTCCGTGGAGGCGGCCTGCCCGGCGGGCACGGTGGCGATCACCTCGGGCGGGCTCGTCGCCTCCGGCGCCGGCAGGTACGGCCGCGACCAGGTCGTGATCGACCGCCTCGACGTGCCCGAGGCCCTCGGCAGAGGCTCGGCCGGCGCGGTGGAAGGCCAGGCCGGCGCCTCGTTCGCCTGGCACGTGGTCTCGGTGCCCCAGTGCGCCGCCCTCTGAGCCGTTCCTTCACCTGAGAAGCCGCACGGCGATCAGGACGCGGCGGCGCCCCGCGTGGCGAGCAGGAACGCGTCGATCGCGTCCCGGGAGCCCTCGACCGGGCGGAGCCTGGCCTCCGCCCGGTCCAGCCGCAGCCCGCAACCCTCGATGTCGGCCGCCACGTCGTCCGCGCGGTACAGGACCGCCGGATCCTGAGGGCCGCCCGTCCCGTGCGCCAGGTTCTCGCTGTCGTGCGCGGCCACCAGGAGCAGCCCGCCGGGCGCGACCGCGGTGGCGGCGGACCGCATGACCTGCCGCCTGAGCACCGCCTCCACCTGCAGGTACACCACCATCACCAGGTCGAAGGCGGCAGGGGCGGCGGCGTAGTGGCGGACGTCCGCCTCGACCACCTGCACGCGACCGGCGTGCTCGCCGAGCCGTTGCGCGGCCAGGGATCGTGCTCGCTCCACGGCGACGGCGGAGAAGTCCACGGCGGTCACGCTCCAGCCGCGCTCGGCCAGCCACAGCGCGTTGCGCCCTTCGCCCGCCGCCAGGTCCAGCGCCCGGCCAGGCGGCAGGCCGGTGGCCACCTCCTCCACCCACCGGTTCGGCCCGGCCGACACACCAGGTCCTTGGCCGCGTACCGATGGTCCCACTGCTCACTGTCCATCTCGCCAACGTACTCGCGGTGCGGGAAGCGCCCGCCGCTCGCTGTGGGATGAGCGCCGGGAAGGCACCGCGGCATGTCCCGCAGGCCGAGCGGCTGGGCCTTTCCGACTTCTCGAAACGCCGCTGTACGTCCGCGGTGATTGAGTACCCCTTACTCATGTTCACCCCCGATCCGGCTGCCTATCGTGAAGGAAGGGCAGCCGATCTCCAGGGAGCAACCCGTGATGGAAGCCGTCGCCGAGCTGGCGATGACCGGTGCCGCGACCGTGGTCGCCGCCATGGCCACCGACGCGTGGCAGAGCGCCAGGACGAGGGCGGCAGCCCTGCTCGGCCGAGGTGACGAGGAGCAGCGCGAGCTGGCGGAGACCCGGCTCGAACGCGCCGCGGCCGAGGTGGAGGCGGCCGACCCGGGCGATCGGGACGAGGTCCGGCGGCGGATCGCCGCCGCCTGGCAGGTACGGCTGATGGACCTGGTCGAGGCGCATCCGGAAACAGAGGCGGAGCTGCGCCGGGTGATCGAGGAGCTGAGCGGACGGTTGCCGGCCGCGCAGCAGAGCTGGGTGCAGCACATCACCGCGGAGGGACAGGGATCGGTCGCCCAAGGGGTGATGTTCGGCAACATCATCAACCACCGGGCAGCTCCGGAGTGAGCAAGCAGTTCGTCACCGTGACCGCGGGTGTGGGCTACGGCGTCATCGGCGCCGACCTGCATGTCTTCGGCGACGGCAGCCCGCTGTACCTGCTGGAGAACTGGCGTCCACCGGCCCGGGTGGACTCGGCCGCGCTGCGCGAGCAGCCGAGCCGGATGCTCAACGCCCGCCACGCCGTCGTGGACTTCACGGGCCGCGAGGAGGAGCGGCGGCAGCTGCTCGAGTGGCGCGACAGCACGCCGAAGCTGAGCGTCAGGTGGCTGCACGGCCCGGGAGGGCAGGGCAAGTCACGGCTGGCCGCCAGGCTGGCGGAGGACTCGCTGGCGCAGGGGTGGAAGGTCGTCGCCGCCTTGCACGGGCCCGGCACCGTCCTGCCCGCGGACCGGCAGGAGGACCTGAGCCTCACCGGCGCCACCGGCCTGCTGCTCGTCGTCGATTACGCCGACCAGTGGCCGCTGACCCATCTGACCTGGCTCTTCAGCAACGCGCTGCTGCACAGGCCGGGGGTGCGGACCAGGGTGCTGCTGGTGGCGCGGACGCTGGACGCCTGGCCTGCGGTCCGCGCGACGCTGGCCACGCACCTGGCCACCACCTCGGCGCAGGCGCTGCCCGCTCTGGAAGGCGGCGGCGAGCGCGAGGAGATGTTCCGCGCCGCCCGTGACAGCTTCGCCAGGCACTACACCCTGACAGACCCGGAGGCCGTCCGGGTGCCCTGGCTGGGCGCGCCGGACCTGGGCCTGACCCTGGGCGTGCACATGGCGGCGCTGGTGGCCGTCGACGCCCTGGCGACGGGCGTACGGCCGCCGCGGCCGACCGACCTCGCGGCGCTCGCCGCCTACCTGCTCGACCGGGAGCACCTGCACTGGGCACGGCTGCACAGCGAGGAGGCGCACCGGCTCTCTCCCGCGGGCCGCACGTTCACCACGACTCCGCAGGCAATGCATTACGCCGTGTTCCTCGCCGCCCTCACGGGCTCCGTCGACCGTGGGACCGGGCGGGCGTTGCTCCAGGACCCGCCGGTGGAGCTGGACGCGGAGCGGACGCTCGCCGATCACGCCCACTGCTACCCGCCCGAGCGGCCCGGATCGGTGCTCGAACCGCTCTACCCCGACCGGCTGGCCGAGGACTTCCTGGCGCTCACCATCTCCGGGCACCACGTCGACTACCCGGCCCGGTCGTGGGCCGCCCCGGCCACCGCCACGCTCGTGCACCGGCCGGGGGAGTGGGCCGACGATCGGCGGTTGCTGCCTCCGCGGGAGCAGGCGCCGCCGTGGACGCCGCGGGCGGTCACCTTCCTGGCCTCCGCGGCCGCCCGCTGGCCGCATGTGGGGCCGAACTGCCTGTTCCCGCTGCTGCGCGAGGATCCCTTCCTGGCGCTGGACGCGGGCAACGCCGCACTGGTCGCCCTCGCCGGGTCGGCCGACTTCGGCCTGCTGGAGTCGCTGGCCAAGCGCCTTCCGGCGGAGCAGAACGCCGACCTCGACGTGGGGGCCGCGGCGGTGGTCAAGCGGGTGACGGACGAGCGGCTGGCCGTCGTCGACGACCCGGGGCTGCGGGCGGAGTTCCTGACGTACCTCGCCCAGCGGTTGTCGTACGCCGGCCGTACCGGAGAAGCCCTGGAACCCATCAGGGAGGCGCTGGAGATCCACCGGCGGCCGGTGGCCGAGGGGTCGCGAGCGGAGCTGCCCAGGCTCGCCGGGACGCTGGACCTGCTGGGAGTCGCGCTGGAGGCGCTGGGCGAGCCGGAGCAGGCGCTGGCCTGCACGGCCGAGGCGGTGGAGATCTACCGCGAGGCGGCCGAGGCGGCGGAGCCCGGGCACCTGCCCGCGTTCGCCGTCGCCCTGCACAACGCGGCCAGGCTCCACCTGGCGCTGGGCGACCCGCACCGTGCCTTCGAGCACGCGGAGGAAGCGCTCACCCTGGACATCCGGCTGGCCGGCGAGCATCCGGACGAGTACGCGGCGAGCGTCGCCGCGTCCCTGTCGATGGTGGCGACGACGTTGTCGGCCCTGGGCCGCAACGAGGAGGCGCTGCGGCTCGTGGAGCAGGCGGAGCAGATCCTCACCGCCCTGGCCGAGGCGGACCCCGCCACGCACCTGCCCGAGCTGGCCGACGTGCGGAACAACAGGGGCGTCATCCTCTCGCAGCTGGGCCGGAGGACCGACGCGGTGACCCCCGTGATCGAGGCGGTCGCAGCGGAACGGCGGCTGGCGGAGGCCAACCCCGACGTCCACCTGCCCGGGCTGGCCCTCGCGCTCAACAACCTCGGCACCCGCCATGCGCAACTGGGCGAGTTCGCCGAGGCGCTGGCGGCGGCGGAGGAGTCGGTGCGCATCCACACCCGGCTGGCCGCCGCCAACCCCGCGGCGCACCGCGCGGGCCTGGCCATGTCGCTGCACAACCTCAGCAGTACGCAGATGATCCTCGGGATGGCGCAGCAGGACCAGGAACGCCTGCGCCTGGGCATCGACAACGAGCAGCGGGCCCTGGAGATCCAGCGCGAGCTGGCGGACGCCAACCCGGCCAGGCACGGCGAGGACCTGGCCGGCCAGCTGATGGCCTTCGGCCTCAAGCTCTCCCAGATCGGGCGGCACGCCGAAGGGCTGGGGCCGACCGAGGAAGCGGTGATGCTCTTCCGCGCCCTGGCGATGGACGACCCGCACGCCCACGGAGGGAGCCTGGCGCTCGCGCTGCACACGTTCGCCATGGTGCGTGCCGGTGCCGCCACCGACCTGGAGCGGGCGCGGGCCGCCTTCGACGCGGCGTTCGGCATCTGGCGTGACCTGGAGGAGCGGGAGCCGGGGACGTACCTGGCCCACCTGGCGAGCGGGCTGCTCGGCTTCGCGGGGACCCGCGCCACCAGCGGGGTCACGACCGAGGAGGCGCTGGCGGCGGTCGAGGAGGCCATCCAGATCTACGACCAGGTCCTGGAGGCGATGCCGGACGACCACATGCAGGCGATCGTCCGATGGGGTGCCTACCACCTGCTGGCCGAGCTGCTGGCGGAGGCGGGCCACGGTGAGGAGGCGGCGGACCTGCGGGCCCGGCTGGCCGAGGAGGAGGCACGTGCGGCCGAGCCTTGATCGATAGCATGGTGAGGTGACGCCTACGGATGCCATGCCGGTCCTGCCGGTCGGTACGCTCTTCGGGGTCCCCGCCGGCCACGACCTGTCCGGGAGCGGGTTCGTGGTGATGGGGGTGCCGTTCGACATGGGCTATCACCCCACGCGGATCGGCGCGCGTTCCGGGCCCGCGCACGTGCGTGCGCACTCCGCCCTCGTCGCCGAGCACCTCGACGGGTTCGGGGTGAACGTCCTCACGGAGCTGGGCGTGATCGACGTGGGGGACGTCGAGGTGCTGCCGGGCGACGTCGAGCAGAGCTTCCCGGCGATCCGGGCGGCGGTGTCGAGGATCCTCGCGGCGGGTGCGGTGCCGCTGACGTTCGGTGGTGACGGCGCGGTGACGCTTCCCCAGCTCCGCGCCGTCAAGGAGCATCGCGGCGACTTCGCCGTCCTGCACTTCGACGCGCACACCGACGCGTACGAGGGCATCTATCCGTACGAGTACAACAACGCCAACACCTTCGTCCACGCCGTCACCGAGGGACTGATCGACCCCGCCGGGTCCCTGCACGTGGGGATGCGGGACACCGGCTACCGGGGTCATCCCGGGATCGTGGGCGTGGCCCGCGACCTCGGCTACGAGGTCGTCACGATGAACGAGCTGACGGCCATGGGCGTGCCCGCGCTCGTCGAGCGGATCCGTGCCCGGTTCGCCGGGGTCCCGGTCTACCTGTGCTGGGACATGGACGTCTTCGACCCTTCTGTGGCGCCCGGGGTGGTCACGCCGTCCTGGGGCGGGATCACGGTGCGCGAGGGGCTGAGCATCCTGCGGGGGCTGCGGGGCCTGGACTTCGTCGCCTTCGACGTCAACACGGTGAGCCCGCCTCACGACCATGCCGGGCTGACCGGCAGCCTGGCGGCGCAGGTGGCGATGGAGTGCGTGTTCCTGCGTGCCGAATCCGGGCGCTGACCGGCCCTTCCCTGAACGTCCGGAAGATCTCGCTCGACCATGTCGAAGATGCGGGCGGCGCTCCGACCACAGGGTGCAAGGACCCAGGAAGGGTCCCCACCGGAGGAGCACCGACCATGCGGAAGATCATCCACTTCGTCCACGTCTCGCTGGACGGCTACATCGAGGGCCCGAACGGCGAGTTCGACTGGCCCGTCATGGGAGAGGAGCTGTCGGCCTACTCCTTCAGCCTGATGGAGCGGGCCGACACCTTCCTGTACGGCCGTCCGGTCTGGGAGATGATGGCCGGCTACTGGCCCGACGTCGAGGCCATCTCCGACCACCCCCACGACCTGAAGTTCGCTCCCATCTGGCGCAGCTCCCCCAAGATCGTGGTCTCCCGGACGCTGACCGAGCCCGGCCACGGCGCACGGGTCATCAACGGCACGAACCTCGTCGAGCAGATCACCGCGCTCAAGTCCGAGCCCGGCAAGGATCTGATCTTGATGGGCGGCGCGACCTTGGCCGCCGAGCTCACCGCCCACGGCCTGATCGACGAACACCAGGTCGTCGTGCACCCGGTTCTCCTCGGCGGCGGCAAGCCCCTGTTCCCCGCATCCAAGCAGCGGCTCGGCCTCCAGCTCGTCGATTCGCGTACCTTCGACGCCCAGAACGTCCTGCTGTGCCACCGGCCCGCCTCCCGGTGACGGCCGCACCGAACATCCGCACAAAGTGACCATCGGCGGCCAGACAGGTTTCCAACTGGCCGCTGCCGTGGATGTGGCTGGCAGGTGGAGCGCCATCAAACCGAGGAGAAACCGCGCATCACGCGTCGCCTCAAGATCCCAGCCGACGCGACATACACGGTGCCGGCGAGCTCGCCACCTTCGACGCCCTCGACGGTGACGGACTCGTGGTGGCGTGCGAGTTCGGCGTCAGGCAGCTTCGTGACCAGGGCCGGCCGGACCGCTGATCACCAGCGCGTGGCGTCAGAGGGTGAGCAGGCGAAGGTCGGTGATCTCCCGGGCTGTGGTGGCCGCCTCCATGCTGGACAAGGGGTCGGACTCGGCCAGGGTGCCGAACGACAGCCGGGTGAGCTCTTCGATGCGCCGGATCGGGACCTGGTAGGTCTTGTAGGCGCCGTAGGAGAACTCCCCTGGCACGGCCTCCAAACCGTCGATGAGGTGGTCCTGGCTGAGCAGGTAGCCGGTGGCCGACAGGGCGCCGTTCTGTTTGACCATCGCCACGACCTTCCAGTACTGGCGGGGCAGCAGGACACCGCGGTAGGGGTCGTCGTCGGCCGCCAGGACCGGGCCGGTGAAGACGGTGGCCTTCAGGTCGCGGGTGTCGGCGTTCTCCAGGATGTAGTCCTCCAGGCCGGCCCAGGTCGTCTGGTTCTGGTTGAAGTCCTTGTGCTGCGGGCTGCAGTTGGTGAAGTGGAAGGTGTCGTCGTTGCCGGATTTGGCCACCGCGTGGCTGGCTCCCCACGCGGGGTCCAGGCGGCGGACCAGGTGGCCGCGGTCCAGGGGGTTGTCGCGGTAGACCTCCTCGCCGGTCTGCTCGGTGTGGGGGAGGCGGGGGTCGTGAATCCAGCGGTCGGGGTCCCGGCGGATGCGCAGGCTGGTTCCGCCGTCGATGTTGACCGCGGTGAAGAAGGCCAGCCGCCGTTGCCGGTTCATCACCACGCTGAAGTGGTGGTAGTCCAGCACGTACGCCGGTCCGCCGGCGGCGTGCCGGTTGATCGCCGCCAGCGGGACGAGCTCGGGATGCAGGGCGGGCAGCGGCACCCGGTGCGCGCCCGGCAGGAAGTCCGGGTCGTAGCCGCGGCGGGTGGCATAGTCCGGATCGATCTGGATCGCTTCCGGCGCCGCCGCGGCGGGGCCGGTCGCACCGTCCGGCCAGCGGAGCCGGATGTCGAAGGGGGGAGTCAGAGTGAGCGTCATCGGCGCCTGCTCCACCGGCTCGGCCTGCCCGGTGAGCGACTGCCCGGTGAGCGACTGGCCCGTGAGCGACTGGCTGGTCAGCGACTGGCCATCAGGAGCGGGCGGAAGGCTGACGCGTTCGACGAACAACCGGTCGAGCACCGCCTGCTGGGCCGGCGGGAACGGCCGGCCGTGCAGGAAGGCCAGCAGCTTGCTGACCCGGATCCCCTCGTTGATGAAGCCGCCGTACTCGTCGTGCTCGGGCGCGCGGACGCCCGCGTGGTGCAGGGCCACGATCTCCCACTGGTCGTTGAAGACGGGGGAGCCGGACGAGCCGGGCTCGGTGTCGGTCTGGTAGTGCAGGAACGACTCCAGGATGTCGACGATCCGGTTCTCCCGGAGGGCGACCTGCTTCTTCGCCCCGCCCGGATGCTGGATGATCGTGACGAAGTCGCCGATGATGACCTTGCCCTCGGACGCCACCAGCGGATTGAACCCGAACCGGGCCAGCTCGCCCGGGGCGGCCCGCACCGCCACCAGCGCGAAGTCCAGGTCCCGGTCGGCGAAGAAGAACCGGCCCGGATCCAGGGAGAACCCCTGCAGCGGCAGCGGCCGCCCGTCGACCCCGTCCTGGTAGTCGAACTCGACGCTGCTGCGGCCGGCCGTGCCGGCATCGCCGAGCACGTGGTGGTTGGTGAGCAGCAGGTCCGGCGAGACCAGCGATCCGGTGCCGTAGCCGGCCAGCCGCCCGCGGGCGTCACGCACGACCACCCGCCCGACCGCTCGTGCCGCCACCGCCCCGCCTTCCAGGTAGCCGACGGGGAGCAGGTCATCGGTCTGGATGATCCGCTCCAGCACCGCCGCCGCCGCTGTGACGGCCGCCGGGTCCGCGGCGGTCATCGCGGCGGGGTCGACCGGAGGGAGGTCCCGATAGTGGTGGCTGAGCCGGTCGATGCGGGTGGCCACCCGTACGGGTTCGTCGGCCCTGGCGATCCCGCCCGGCTCGGCGAGCAGCGAGATCGTCCGCCGGCGCTGCTCGCTTCTGGCGGTCACCCGCGCCGCCACCTCTTCCCGCAGCCCCGCGGGCGCTTCTTCGACCGTGACCATGCCCTGTCCCCATCCCCCGATGTCCTGGCAAAGGGGCGTATTCCCCTGACGGGAAGCAGGTAAGTCCCGCTAGACCCCTCCTGACCTGCATATTTGTGGAAATTTCCCGAGGGTGTGACCCGGGTGAGCCTGCGGAGCCCACCCGGGTCCGGGGATCCCGGCTCGGCCAGGGTCAGGTGAGCTGGATGTAGTCGAGCTCGGCGTACCCGGTGCCACCCGAGAAGTACGGCGAGCCCTTGGCCAGGCGGATCACGTTGTAGCCCGCGCGGAGCGTCACGGTGGTGCTGACCGTGGCGCCGAACTGGCCCCACCCGGCGGTCGGCGGGTAGCTGACCGTGCCCCAGGCGCCGCCGTTGTAGGCCAGGCCCTGCGTGGCGGTCGCGCCGGTGCCGTTGGCGTAGCCGATCGTCATCGTGTACGCGCGGGCCGCCGGCACGTTGACCACGAAGTCCACGTAGCTGTCGGTACGCGGGGTGCCGGAGTTGTCGATGCGGCCGACGTACCCGCCGCCGGACGCGCTGGAAGCGGTCAGCCGCTGGGCCCGGAACACCGAGGCGTTCTCGGCCTCGTAACGCTGCTGGTAGGCGGGAACGCCAGAAACGGGCTCGACGACGAGCTGGTACGCGCTGGTGGCGCTCATGTTCGGCACGGAGACGCTGAGCTGGCCGCCCGAGACGGTGCGGGTGGTGGTGGAGACGGTGGTGGGGGCGGTCACGGCGGTGAAGCGCCCGCTGGAGGGGGTGGACAGGAGGGTGACGCGGACGCTGGAGCCCAGCGCGCCGAGGCCGGTCAGGTTGACCGTGTTGGTGCCCGCCTCGTCACCGAACACGACGTTGACGATCCTGCGGGTGGGGTCATAGGAGGCGAAGCCGTCCAGGCCGGTCTGGGCGCCCGGCGTCGTGGTGACCATGTTGCCGGCCATGTCGCCGTACCACTTGTACAGCCACCACGTGCCGGTCGGCTGGTTGTTGTTGACGACCAGGCCGTTCATGGTGCCGTACTCGTACCAGAAGGCGCGGTGCGCGGACTCGACGCCGCCGCGCTCGAACTTGGCGACGTAGCTGGCCACCCGGCCGGGCACGTCCACCTCGGCGGGGGCGGCGTACTCGTTGATCGAGATGCGGCGCGGGCTGATGCCCAGCGACGCCTCCAGGTTGCGGTAGTCGGCCAGGTCGGCGGCGATCCTGGCGGGGTTCTGCAGCTCGTGCCAGCAGATGATGTCGGGCAGCGTGCCGGTGTCGCGGGCGCGGATGAGGAACGCCTGCATCCAGGAGCGGTTGTAGACGGCGGTGCTCGGGCCGACGATCGGCGTCTGCGGGTCGAGGGCGCGGACGGCCCGGTACGTACGCACCCAGCCGTCGTTGAAGTTGCCCGCGGCGGCGGTGTTCCAGGTGTAGTCGGGCTCGTTCCACAGCTCCCAGCCGATCACGTTGGTGACCGTGGTGGCGTTGAGCCTGGCCCTGACCATGGTGTCGACCTTGGCCAGCCAGTCGTCCCAGCTCACCCACCGGTAGGGGAAGTCGGGGTAGATGTCGGGCATCCGGATGAACTGGCCGGCTCCGACGCGGGTGGCCTGCGGGGCGACCAGCAGGGAGTCGCCGCCGGGAGGCTGGCCGTTGGGGCGCTGGCCGACGCCGGGTGCCGGCTGCGTCAGCGAGTTCGGCTTGATCGGCAGCAGGGTGGAGTCGGCCGGGCGGGAGTTCTCCGCCAGCCCGTACAGGCCGCCGGAGGCGGCGTGCGTGACGGGGCGGAACGGCTGGGCGACGTTGACGGTCAGGGTGGCGCCTGCCGCGGCGGCGGGGGACGCGGCGACGGTCACGGAGGCAGTGGCGGTTGTGAGCGCTAACAGCAGCGCTCGGACGCGTGGACGCATGTCACTCTCCTTCTGGGTGGGGGGTGGAGACGGGCAGCCAGACCCGCATGCCCGTCGGGCCCCGCTGCGCCCAGGAGCGGTAGGGGCGCAGCGGGAGGTCGATCCATCCGGCGTCCCCGGCGGGGTCCGCCCGATGGGTGAGGTAGGGCCAGGCCCTGCCGGGGTGGGCGGGGAGCAGGGCGCGGGCGAGAGCCCCGTCGTCACCTGTCTTGAGCCCGGCGCGGGTGTCGATCACGAGGGCGTCGAGCGCGGCGGGGCCGGGCAGGTCGCGCGATTCGGCGCAGAGCACCTCGGGGCCGCGCTCGACGGCGACGCAGCCGCGTACCGCGTCGATGCGCGGGTCGGGCCAGGTGAAGCGGGGCTCGACCGGCAGGTCGAGCGTGATGACCTCACCCGCGCGGAAGGCCCGGCGGATCCCGGCCAGGCCCGGGGCGACCTCGCGGGTGCGGCCCTCGTCGGTCAGGGTGGCTCCCGCGGCCCAGGCGGGGACGCGCAGGGTGAGCGTCCAGGGCGCGGTGGCGTCGGCGGTGATCCGCACGCGGACGGTCCCGGTCCGCGGGTAGCCGGTCTCGACCTCCACGGCGGCCCGCCGGCCGTCCGGCAGCTCGGCGCCGATCGCGCAGGGGGCGTACTGGTGGAGCTGCAGGCCGTCGTCGTCGCTGGTGGCGAGGTAGCCGTGCAGGGAGGCCAGGGTGCGGGCGACGTTGGTGGGGCAGCAGGAGACGTCGAACCAGGCGGCGCGGGTGCCGCCCTCGGCGCGCGGGCTCACCTCGTCCGGATCGGCGGCTCTGCCGGGCGTGCGCTGGTGGAGGGGGTTGGCGTAGAAGAAGGCGCGGCCGTCGGGGCTCGGCGAGGCGGCGACGACGTTGTAGAGCGTGCGCTCGATCAGGTCGGCGTAACGCGCGTCGCCGGTGGCCAGCAGCAGCCGCCAGGACACCATGATCGAGGCGACGCCGGCGCAGGTCTCGCAGTAGGCGCGGTCCGGCGGCAGCTCCCAGTCCTCGCCGAAGCCCTCGTCCTGGTGGCGCGAGCCCATCCCGCCGGTGATGTACGTACGGCGCGCCACCGAGCGCTCCCACTGCCGTTCCACCGCGTGCAGCAGCTCGTCGTCGCCGCGCTCGACCGCCACGTCCACGGCTGCCGCGGTGAGGTAGAGGGCGCGGACGGCATGGCCCCGCCACACCCGCGCCTCCCTGATGGGCAGGTCGTCCTGGAAGTAGGCGCGGCCGAGCGGGATGTCGCGCAGCGTCCCGTGGCCGCGCCGGTCGAGGAACAGGCGGGCCTGCTCGACGTAGCGCTCCTCGCCGAGAGCGCGGCCGAACTCGGCCAGGCCGACCTCGATCTCGGGGTGGCCGCAGATGCCGGCCCGCCCGCCGGGGCCGAAGGTGCGGCAGACGTGGTCGGCGGCCCGGCGCGCGAGGCGTACGAGGTCGTCCTCGCCGTGCGTGCGCAGCCGGGCGACGGCGGCCTGCAGCAGGTGGCCGGTGTTGTAGAGCTCGTGGCCGCCTTCGAGGTCGCTGTAGCGGGGCGGCTGGTCGCCGTGGCCGAAGCAGGTGTTGAGGTAGCCGTCCGGGTCCTGGGCGCGGGCGACGCGGGCGGTGAGCCGCTTGAACGCGGCCTCGGCCTCCTGATCGCCCGTCCGGGCGGTCTCCCAGGCGAGGGCCTCCATCAGCTTGTAGACCTCGGAGTCGGAGAACGGCCAGCCGGGCCGGTCGGGGCTGGTGGTCCCGTCCGCCACCCGGTCGAAGTTGGCCAGCCAGCCGAGGCGCTCCATCCACGACTCGCAGTGGGCGAGCGTGGCCGACGCATTCACGGCCTGCCTCTCGTGCCAGAAGCCGCCGGTGAGGGAGACCTGGGCGAGCCCGAGCGGGCGCACCCGGCCGTGGGAGGGCAGCACGGGGCTGCTCATAGGGCGAGAACCTTTCTTGTCAGTCCTTCACGGCGCCCGCGGTGACCCCGGCGGCGATGTAGCGCTGGGCGAGGATCAGCAGGAAGGCCGCGGGGATGGACGCGATCACGGCGGTCGCCATGATCGAGTTCCATTGGGTGGTGTTGTTGCCGATGTAGCGGAAGATGCCGAGCGTGATGGGGATGACGTCGCTGTTGCGGTTGAGCGTGGAGGCGAAGATGAAGTCCGACCACGCCCACAGGAACGTGAACAGCGACACGGTGATCACCGAGTTGCGGCTCAGCGGCAGGATGATCGAGCGGAACGTCCGCCACGTCGTCGCCCCGTCGATCTGCGCCGCCGACAGCAGCTCGCCCGGGATGCCCGCCATGAACGCCCGGAACAGCAGCACCCCGAACGGCACGGCGAGCGTCGAGTCGGCCACGATGAGCCCGGGAACGGTGTTGAGCAGGCCCAGCCTGATGTAGATCGCGTAGAAGCCCATGGCCATGACGACCGCGGGGATCATCTGCGCGACCAGCAGCAGGAAGTCGATCGCCCGGCCGCCGCGCGGCCGCAGCTTGGCCAGCGCGTACCCGGCGGGCAGCGACACCGCCAGCGTGAGCACGACCGTGCCGAGCCCGATGAACAGGCTGGTGGCCAGGGCCGGCAGTTGCTGGCCGAACGCCGCGGCGTACCCCTCGAACGTGGGGTTCCAGGGGAACCAGTGGGGCGGGTCGGCCCGCATGTCGCTCGTCCTCGTGAGCGAGACGTTGACCATCCAGTAGACCGGGAAGAGCATCACCGCCACCAGGACGATGCCGAGCGCGGTCTTCCACCAGGTCCTCATGTCCGCTCCTCCCCGCGCTGCAGGCGCACGTGCACGAGCCCGGCGGCGAAGGCGATGAGGATGAGCAGGTTGCCGACCGCCGCCGCGGGGGAGAAGTCGGGCTGCCCGGTGCCGAACGCCTCCCGGTAGGACCAGATCGCCAGGGTCGTGGAGGCGTCGGCCGGGCCGCCCCTGGTCATGATCCAGATGATGTCGACGACCTTGAGCGTGTAGATCAGGCCGAGCAGCAGCGTGATCGCCGACACCGGCCGCAGCAGCGGGAACGTGATGCGCCAGAACCGCTGCCAGCCGTTGGCGCCGTCCAGCCCGGCGGCCTCGTACAGGGTGGCCGGGATGTTCTGCAGCCCGGCGTACAGGATGACCAGGTTGAACGGGACGCCGAGCCAGATGTTGGCGATCGTGACCGCCAGCAGCGAGGTGTCCGGCGAGGTCAGCCAGTTGATCTGGCCGATCCCGAACGCCTGCAGGGCCGCGTTGACGATCCCGTTGTCGCTGTTGAGCATCCACGACCAGGTCGAGGCCGAGACGATCAGCGGCAGCAGCCACGGCACCAGGAACATCGCGCGCAGCACCGCCGACAGCCGGAAACTGCGATGGAAGAAGACCGCCAGGGCCAGGCCGAGCGCGTACTGCACGGCGATGGAGCCCAGGGTGAACAGCGCCGTGTTGCCCAGCGCGTGCAGGAACGCGTCGTCGGACAGGATCGTGGCGTAGTTCTCCAGGCCGGTGAACTCCGGGTTGCCCTGGATGAAGGCGCGGGGCGTGTAGTCGTGCAGGCTGAGCTCGATGTTGCGGTAGAGCGGATAGGCGTAGAACAGCAGCAGGTAGACGATCAGCGGCGCCAGGAAGGCCAGCGTCGTCCACCGGAGGGGCCGCCGCGCCGCCCGGTGCGCGGGGCGCGAGAGCGCCCCGGCCGTGCGAATCGAAGCCATGAAGAGTCCGATCAGTCGCCGATGGCCTGCTGGGCCTGCGCCTGGGCGTCCTTGAGCGCGTCGGCCGGGCTCGCCGCGCCGCTCAGCGCCTTCTGCACGCCGGTCCACAGGGCCTCGGAGATCTTCGGGTACTTGGTGCCGAGGTTGTCGCTGGTACGGCCCTTGGCCGACTGGACGGCCGCCACCCACGGCTTCAGGTCCGGCTCCTTGGCCAGGATGGCCTGCTGGCCGTCGGCGGTGGAGGGGATGTAGTACGCGAAGGTCGTGCCGGTCTCGACCAGGCCCTCGGGCGTGGTCATGCACTCGAGGATCTTCTTGGTGACGTCGTACCGCTTGGTGTCCTTCTGCACCGGGACGGTGATGAACTCGCCGCCCGTGGGCGTGGCGGCGGTCCCGCCGTCCTTGCCGGGGATCTGCACGATGCCGGTCGGGAAGTCCGCCTTGGCGGCGCTGTTGATCTGCCAGGTGCCGTTCTCGGCGAAGGCGAAGTCGCCGGTCAGGAACTCCTCCCAGGTGGTGTTCTGGGAGTTGCTGATCACCGAGTTCGGTGCGAGGCCGTCCTTGAGCCAGGAGCTCCACAGCTGCAGGGCCTCGACGGCCTGGGGCGAGTCGAGCTGGGTGAGCTGCGCGCCGGCGCCCCAGAACCAGGGCAGGAACTGGAACGAGCCCTCCTCGGTGCCGATCGCGGCGAACGTGATCGGCTTCTTGCCCGCGGCCTTGACCTTCTTCAGCGCCGCGTTCAGCGACGCCCAGTCCTTGATCGTCGCGGGATCCACGCCGGCGTCGTCGAGGATCTTCTTGTTGTAGTACAGCGCCAGGGTGTTGGCGCCGATGGGGATGCCGTACGTCTTGCCGTCCAGCTCGCCGGCGGCGATGAGGTTCTTGTCGAACCGGTTCACCTCAAGGCCGAAGTCGGACATCGCGGTCAGCATGCCGGCGTCCGCCAGGGTCGAGACGGCCGGGTTGTCGAGGAGGATGACGTCGGGGGCGTTGCCCTCCTGGCCGGCCAGCAGGGCCTGATTGGTCAGGGCGGTGGTGTCGTAGGCGGTGCGCTCGATGGTGACGCCGGCCTGCTGCCCGCAGGCGCCGACCCGCTTGGCCCACGCGGAGCTCGCGTCGTGCTGCGGGTACGGGTCCCACCAGGTGTACGCGCCGCCCTTGGCCTCGGCGGTGGTGTCGCCACCCTGCGGCGGCGCGGAGGCGCAGGCGGCCAGGGCCAGAACGGCGGCGCCGATCACGGCGGCCTTCGCGGACGTACGGTTCATCCGATTTCTCCATTGTTAGCGCTCACATTGAGCGCCGTAGAACGGGCAGGGCTGTCTTCCCCGGGGTCAGCGGGGGAGTGGGGGTGCGGTGCTGCCGAGCGAGACCAGCTCGGGGGAGATGAAGCGCACGACGAACGGCTCCTCGCGCGCCGCCTGGGACTCCACGCGGCGGACGAGCTGGCGCACCGCCATGGCGCCCAGGCGGTCGGGTGCGCTCTCGATGTGGGAGTAGGGCAGGGAGAAGGTCGCGGCGAAGTCGGCGGAGTAGCGCCCGATGACCGACAGGTCCTCGGGCACCCGCAGCCCTCGCGCGTAGGTGACGGAGGGCAGCGCCGCCGCGGCCGCCTCGTTGTTGATCAGCAGGCCGGTGGCTTCCGGGTGGGCGTCGAGCAGCTGGTTGAGCAGGCGTCCCACGGCCGGCTGCCGGGACTCGCCGTAGACGGCGTGCAGGGTGACGCCGAGCCGGCGGGCCCGTTCGAGCGCGGCGTCGCGCAGGCGCCAGACGTACGCGCCGCCCCGCTCCACCACGTGCTCTGGCTGGGAGATGAGGATGAGCTCGCGGTGGCCGAGCCGGTGCAGGTGATCGACCATGACCCGGCCGGCCTCCTCGAAGTCGAGGTCGAACACGTCCAGCCCCGAGCAGTCGCCGGGCAGGCCCACCAGCGCGCCCGGCTGCGGCGCGGCCCGCAGGATGGGCAGGCGGGCGTCGTCCTGGGCGATGTTCATGAGCACCACGCCGTCCACCATCCGCGAGTCGGTGACGCGGCGCAGCGCCCGCACCCCGTCGGCCTCGGTGACCATCAGGGTGTCGTAGCCCAGGTCGCGGGCGGTGTTCGTGACGCCCAGGATGTACTGCATCATCGCGGGCGCGAACTCGTCCTCGTGGAACTGGGCGAGCAGGCCGAGCACCTTGGTCTGGGCGGTGGCCAGCGCGCGGGCGCCCGCGTTCGGCGTGTACGCCAGGGCCTCGGCCGCCGCCAGCACCCGCTGCCGGACCTCCGTCGAGATGCGCCGCTTGCCCGACAGCGCGTACGACGCCGTGCTGCGGCTGACCCCGGCTTCCCGGGCCACGTCCCCGATCGTCGCCACTCTCACCTCCCAAGCTTCGAACCGGTTCGACAGCGGATCGCGGACTTCCCCACGGCAGGCTGCATGATGCCGGTTGCCCGTCGCGAAGGGTCGGCACCCGAGCGGCGAACCGGTTCAACGATGTCCTCGACAATCGCCCCTCCAGGAGGAGGTCGTCAAGGCTGCGGTTTGCGGACGATATCGAATCGTGACATGCCGGAAAAGAGGGCGTTACTGGAGTTGGTCGCGGCGGCGGGTGAGGTAGGCGGTCTCGCCGGTGTTGCCGGCCAGCTCGATGGCCCGGTCGTAGGCGGCGCGTGACTGCCGGCTCCGGCCCAGCCGGCGCAGCAGGTCGGCGCGGGTGGCGTGGTAGGCGTGATAGCCGTCCAACGCCTCGGCGAGGCGGTCGACGATGGCCAGCGCCACCTCCGGGCCGTCGAGCTCGGCCACGGCGACGGCCCGGTTGAGGGCGATGATCGGCGAGGGGTCGAGGCGGACGAGCTGGTCGTAGAGGGCGAGGATCTGCGACCAGTCGGTGTCGCGGATGTCGCGGGCGGAGGTGTGCACCGCGTTGATCGCGGCGAGGATCTGGTAACGCCCCGGAGCCACCCCGGCAGCGGCGGCGGCCAGGCGCTCGCGCACCAGCCGATGACCCTCGGCGATCAGGCCCGCGTCCCAGGCCCCGCGGTCCTGCTCGTCGAGCGCGACCAGCTCGCCGTTCGCCGAGACCCGGGCGGTGCGGCGGGCCTCGATGAGCAGCATCAGCGCCAGCAGCCCGGCCACCTCCCCGTCCTGCGGCAGCAGCGCGCGGATCAGGCGGGTGAGCCGGATCGCCTCGGCGGTCAGGCCGGGCCGTACGGGATCGGTGCCGGGGCCGCTGGCCAGGTAGCCCTCGTTGAAGACGAGGAACAGGACGGCCAGCACGCCGGAGACCCGAGCCGGCAGATCGTCGGCGGACGGCATCCGGTAGGGGATGCGAGCGGCCTTGATCTTGCCCTTGGCGCGGGTGATGCGCTGCTCCATGGCGGTTCGCTGCACCAGGAAGGCCCGGGCGATCTCGGGCACGGTCAGGCCCCCGACCAGGCGCAGCGTCAGCGCCACGCGGGCCTCCATCGCCAGCGCCGGGTGACAGCAGGTGAAGATCAGCCGGAGCCGGTCGTCGTCGATGGCACCGGCAGGCTCGGGCGGGTCGTCGTACGTCATCAGAGCCTCCCTGTGCTTGTCGCCGCGCTTGCTCTCCCGCCGGATCCGGTCGATGGCCTTGCGGCCCGCGGTGGTGGTCAGCCAGGCGCCGGGATTCGGCGGCACGCCGTCGGCCCGCCACCGCTCCACGGCGGTCGCGAACGCCTCGGCAGCCGACTCCTCGGCGAGGTCGAGGTCACCGAAACGCCTGGTCAGCGCGGCCACCACCCGCGCCCACTCGTCGTGGTGGGCCCGGGTGATCGCCTCCTCGACGTCGCTCACAGGAACGGCCGCACCTCGATCTTCCGGTCGCAGACCTTCGACGCCTCGGCGGCGAGCTTGAGCGCCACGTCCAGATCGGGCGCCTCCCACACCCAGACGCCCGCGAGATACTCCTTCGACTCCACGAACGGCCCGTCGGTGAACACCGCCTGCTCGCCCCGGTTGTCGACGACCGTGGCCGTGCCGGTGTCCGCGAGCCCGCCCGCGAAGACCCAGTAGCCCTCGGCGATCAGCCGTTCGTTGAACGCGCTGATGCCAGGCTGCCTGTCCGTGCTGCCGGGATCGTCCTTGTCGTCGATCACGGAGACCAGGTACCGCATCTGAAGATCATCTCCCTTTGGTGTCAGGACAGTTCGGTCGCCGTCGCGTACCGCGGGCACCCGGCCGGCCGGTGGACAGCCCGCAGGTGCGCCGGCCGAACCGGGACGCCGCGGCGCACCGGAAGGCCGGCGTGATGAACGTCCTCGTCTCGTCGTCACCTTTGCCCAGGGCCCACCCGCCGCGTTCGAACCCGTTCCTGCGGTCGTCCGACATGGCGCTGCTTCCCTGCATCACTCCGTCGACGGTGACCTGGGTCATGGTCGTCAGCTTCATGGTCGCGGTTCCCGTGCCTCGGCGCCGCCCCCTCTGAGCGGCCTCACCCCTGCTACGAACACCACCGCCCCGATCCGACACCGCCTCACGGATTTTCTTCGAAGAACTGCCGTGGATCAACGGCTCTTCATGGTGGGGATCGGTCGCGGAGGCTGGCCGCGGCTGCTTCCCGATCCCGAGGGCCGGGGCAGCCTCGGGCCGGCCTTGCCGAACTGGCCGGTCACGGGCAGGTCGACGGACTCGACGAGGAAGCCCGTCGTGGCGGGGCCAGCAGGGTGCGGATCTCGTCAAGCGGCATGACACCACTGCTTCCTGCGGGGCGAGTGAGCCCGTGATGCCGCCGAGGAGGTCGTCCTGCACGGTCGCGGCGAGAGCGCCCCTGGGAGGCCGCTGACGATCACGTCAGAGTAGTGGTGGCCGCGCCGGATGAGCCGGCGCAGGGTAGGCGGCCGTGCGTCCGGTCACCTTCGGGCAGGACAGCCGTCCTCCCGACGATGCTGGTCATGAGCGCCGAGGATACCGATCAGGTAGACGCACTCCGGCTGGACGGCCATATCTCCGATGTCGGGGACTCTGAGAATGGCGAGGTTCCGGTCAGCGCCCACCCTGGACTGCTTGAAATCGATGCGCCCGGTAACCCCGTCGAAAGGTTTGTCCCGCAGGGCCTGAGCCACGGCTGAAGGATGTGGCTCGACCGCAGCGGGAAGCGACCATACGGCTTTGACGAACATCCCGGCAGTGTCGTAGGCGACCGCCACTCGCTCGCCCACCCACGGCGGGCTCTGCTCGACCTTCACCTCCGATCGCAGCTTGGCAAGCCCTCTGCAGAACGCGTCGAGCGTGAACTCCGTGGACGATGCCGAGCTCAGCTTTCCCCGGACGCAGCTTTCGCCCGCCAGCACCACCCGGCTGCCCATGCTCACGTAGGAGACCGGCACGCCCGGGATGCCTTCCTGACTACGATTCTGGCCCTGGGCGATGAAACGTGACACCGCGTCCGCCGCCACGATCGGGGGGAGGCTGTAGGGGCCCTCGCATCCGGCGATGTTGGTGAGGAACTCTCCGAACACCTCTTCCCGCCCGGCGTAGAAGACCATCTCGTCGCGGCGATCCTTGTCGCACAAGGCCGGGGTCACGCCTGAATCCGCCTGCAAGACGACGGGGGTCACCGCAATTCCGTGCTCCGGAAGCAGTCGTTTCACGTCATTGACCAGCGTGGTGATGTAGACGTCATCTTCATGGAGCGGAGGGTGGTAGAGCAGCAGTTTCTTCTTCTTCAGGTGCTGCGCGTACTCATCGATGAGCATCGCTTGCCGGGCGTTGGGCGGGACGACCTGGAAGTACAAGGGGGAGGCGGTCTCGATGCCGTCGCCGGTCAGGGTGGTGCCGACCGTGGCGATTCCCTCGCCGCCCAAGATCTCGATCGCCCTCCGGGTCTCCTTGATGGTGCGGTCGAAACCGATCACGCCCATGATGGTGGCGTCATCCCGGATCAGCGGGACGAGCATCTTCTCGGCCACGATGTCCGCTGCCTCCATCTTCTCCGCGCCGTTGGCGATGATGATCTGTAACAGCGCATCCGACCGGTCTGGATTGTTCTGCTCCCGTTGCCGCAGCAGGAGGCCCTCAAGTTCCTCGGCAACGGCGTCATCCGTCTTGGCGTTGGCGAACTCGTTGGTGAATCCCGCGAAATACACCAGACCCACGAGGCGTCTGCTCGGCTTTTCCTGGTGCAGGCGCGTTGCTGTTCGGTTCGCCTGCTGGACCTTCTCCTGCAGCACATGCAGGCGCCCCTGCGAAACCGCGGCTCCGGTCTCGTCCTTGGAGGTGAAGATTTGCCGGGGGGACTTGCTGTAGCCGACGCACTGCATGTCCCCGCCCTCTGTCTCGTGTCTCTCGACGTGCACCTCGTCAGTGAACAGGCCGTGGACGCGGGTGGTCAGGGGACACCCGGCCTCCTGATATTGCATCGCGTCCACACCAACAGGAACCGTGACCAGGAGCGCCACCGTGCACAGGGAGCGGTAGACCTTGGGGCGCGCCAGGAAGGGGATCTTGCGTGGCTCGAACGTTCCTTGCTGGCTCCATACCTCGGCATCCTCTGGAGCCAATTCGCTCAGCGCCGGGTGCCGTGCCGGATCCGGGAGCCGGATGATGAGATCCCAGGGAGGGCTGGGCTCCGATGTGCCTCTGGCCGGAATGCTGTCGCACCACTTGTACAACTCGGTCTGCGCCCCGGACGGCTCTATCGGACGGGCCCGTTTGATGGGCAAGTCCTGATCCTGGGTAACGGCGAGGAGTAATAGCGGGTCGAGTTCTCCGCCGTTCCGGAAACGCACGGTGTTGACCCGTTGCAAGAACTCCCAGCCGCCGTTCTTTCTGGTCACGTTGTCCAGCATCACTGTCACATACGCGGTACGCCGCCAGCCCCGTGGACCCAGCAGGCCCCACCGGCGGTATGCCGTGCGCAGGTCCTGCAAGAATGCCTGCACGAGCAGATTTTTGACCTCCTGCTCGAAGTTCGGATCACGGCGGCTCTTGACGAGCCAGCCGACGAATCCCATGAAACTCGTCGAGCGGCCGGGTTCCAAGAACTTCTGCTTCAGGAACCATCGGCGTCTGACTCCGAGGCCAGGCACCCAGTGTTTGGCCTTGGGGAGTCTTGCCAGCAGTCGGAGCAGCAGGGACAGAATTCTCCCGTGCGGAACGATGGGTATCTCTTCGAGGGCCTTGACTATCAGCGGGTCCTGCCCTGCGGACTGGCCGCTCCACACACGCAGTGCGGCCACCACCGGCAGGCTGGTGTCACGACCAGGGATTTCAGCGATCGGAAACCGGGTGAGAAAGTCGGTCAGCCGGTAGTAGTTGAAGCAGGCCAGGCGGCTGCGCCCGAACCTGTCCTCGCTCAGTTGCTTGCAGATCTCATCCAGGAGGGGGAGCAGCGGTGCGGAGAACACCGGCTCCTGGTTGACGGCCGGACGCGCCATGGACGGGTCCATCTGGCCCGGCTCGGAGGCCGGCACCAGGAAATCGGCCGGACGGCCGGCAACGTACTGCAGTGCTTCGGCATCGATGTGAACATGCGGGATCTGCTGCCTCTTCGTATTGCCGAGCAATTGGGAGAGGTGTGCGAGAAAATCATTGTTCGCCGACGTTCGCTTGAACGCAATAATCGGAAGATGGCGATCGCCTCGGACACCGTGTTTCGTGCCACGCCGGTATCGCGGGCGTCTGGTCAGATCCCGGATCACCTGAATGAGTTGATGTATTCCCTTGAACACTGGAGCTGCCAAGTGGGCCTCCGCGCGAATGGGTGATGAGTAGCGAGCGCGTCCTGACTGGCGACTCAGGGAGAGGGTAGCGGAGACCCTACTAAGATCGGGTGGTTTCAGATGCTGATGAGCGACATTGTGGATATGTCGATTGGTGTTATCGACCGCTATGGTGTTGAAAGAGCAATGATGGGCACCATGCTGACCGCTCCTGCCGGAGCCCGGGCCGGAGCGAGGCCTGCTGACGTCCCAGGTGCGAAGGCGACGCCTGGTTCCTTCACGGGCGCCGGCGCGGTCGCTGGCCCTGAGGAGAGGCCGGCCCCGACACGGAAGGCCACGCTGCGGGCGGGTCGGTCCGCCAACGGGCGTTCACCGTCAGCATCACCATCGGGCGGGAGGCGCGTACTGCGCAGAGGCCTGGCCGGCCGGTCGCCGGCAGCACCGCCTCGTCGCAGAACTCTTCACGTGCCGCCCAGATGGAGGACGACCGTGCCCGGCGGGATCCGGGCGGCGGCACGGCGGAGCGCACGGTGGTGGCCGGTGTCGCTCATGATCACATGACGCGTTGGAGGGCGTGGCGGGCGATGCGGTGAATTGACCGATTGGCGCCATCGGGCAGCGGCGCCTCCCGCGTTCAGAGCGGGGCGGGTTGCCCGTCGAGTCCGCGGTGGGTCCGGCCGAGTGTCGCCAGGTCGCGGCGGATTCTCCGGCGACGTGGCCGCTAACCGGCGGGTTTGAGGAGGCGGGCGGCCAGTCGGGTGGCCAGGCGGGCGGCCAGGCGGGCGGTGGCCTCCTCCACCTCGGACGGTACGGCGGCGCCGTCCAGGGCGGGCGAGCAAAGGAGCCGGCCGAGCGCGCCGGCCCTGTCGGGCTTCGGGGTGCCGTCCCGGAGGCGTGCCGGGTCTCGGCGGATCAGCGGGCGGCGACAGCGTAGCCGATGCGGAGCCGGCGTCGCGGCGGCACGCTCCTCGTGCCGGGGGCGGCTGCGGCGCAGGGCGCGAGCCGTGAAGCCGGTGCGGATGCGAGGTGGCTCCGGTTCAGGCTCGCACCCGCGCACCCGCGCACCCGCGCACCCGGCGGCGGGAGGTCAGCCCTGGGCCGCGGCGTTCTGCCCGGGCAGCGGGCGGGCGACGGCGGTCAGGCGGGTCGCCACGCCGGCCAGGTCGAGCCGGTTGGCCTGCTCGACCCGGGCGAGGGCCTCCGCGGGTACGGCGTCGATGCCGTGGAGCGCGCCCGCGATGGCCGCCGCCATGCAGCCGACCGTGTCGGAGTCGCCGCCCGCGGTGGCCGCCGCGACCGCTGTGGTGAACGGGTCGCCACCGGCCGCCACCAGCAGGCCGATGGCCGCGGGGCAGGCCTCCGCGGCGGGCAGGCCGGTGCCGATGACGGTGGCGATCCGTTCGATGGCGTCGTCCAGGTCGCGGGACTGGACGGCGAGGGTGACCGCGAGGTCGATCCGCTGGGCGACCGACGGTCCGGGCACGTGCCGGCCCTGCTCGGAGCCCAGGCGCTCGCCGAGCTCCGCGCCGTGCCGTGCCGCCCGGACGACGTGGAACAGGTCGGCGCCGTCCACGCAGGCCGCGGCGGTGGCGGCGGCGATGGCCGCGGCCCCGGCGACGCCGATGTTCGTGTGGTGGCTGGGCACGCAGGTCAGGTGCGCGGCGCGGACGGCGCCCTCGACGTCGCCCGGGTGCACCAGGCCGGCGGGGGCGACCCGCATGGCGCCGCCGTTGCTGGCTCCCTGGCTCATGATGTTCCCGGCCTTGCCCACGTCCCAGGGGTCGTCGCCGGCCTTGAGGCGTTCGATCGCGTGGCGCGTGGTGGGGCCGGCGAAGTGCGGGAAGTAGTCGGGGTTGCCGGACCAGGCGATGAGCAGGCCGGCCATGACCTCGGGGGTGACCTCCCCGCCGTTGGCGATGAACGCCTCGGCCAGCAGCAGCATCTGGCTGGAGTCGTCGGTGATCTGGGCCGGCCCGCGCCCGGCCGCGTACGGCGCGTCGGGCAGCGGCGCGTGGAAGCTCTCGACGCGCTGCCCGAACAGCCGGCGGATCTCCGGGATGGAACGTTCTTCCGTGGGGGCGCCGAGCGCGTCGGCGATGCAGGCGGCGGCCAGGCTGCCGTGGATGCGGTCCAGCAGTGTGGTCATCGGATTCCTTGGGGATGAGGCGCGGCGTCGAGGGTGACGTCCCGCGCGAGGGTCTCGATGCCGGTCCCGGCATCGAGGTAGGCGCGTGAGCCGAGATGGCTGACGCACAGGGAGGCTGCGGCGACGCCGGCGCGCAGGCTGTCGGCGAGGGAACGCCCGCGGATCCAGGATCCGGTGAACGCCCCGGCCAGCGCGTCGCCCGCGCCGGTGGTGTCCACGACGTCGAGCCGCGGCCCGCGCGCGGACCAGCTCTCCTCGGGGCCGAAGCACAGGGCGCCGTCGCGCCCCCTGGTCACCACGACGGCACCGGCACCGGCGGAGATCAGGAGCTCGGCGCAGCGCACCGGGTCGCCGCCGGCGAGCACGCGGACCGTTCCCTGGTTGCAGAAGACGAGGTCGCTGAGGCGGGCGAGCGCGCGCACCTGATCCCACCGGCCGGCGACCGCGCCGGGCTCCAGGTCGACGGCCACCTTCGCGCCCGCCGCCCGGGCCCGCCGGGCCAGGCCGGTCGCCCAGCCGAGGTCGTCGGCGAGGGGCGCGACGACCCGCGCCGTGCGGAGCAGGTCGTCGGAGATCTGGTCGACGGCCGGGATCTTCACCTCGGTCACGGCGCCGACGAGGGACTTCTCGCCGGTGGCGTCGAGCTGGATCACGCAGAACCAGGTGTGCCCGCCGGGTACGGCGATGCTGGCGGAGACGTCCACGCCGTGGGCGGCGAGCCGTTCCAGGGCCTGGCGGCCGGGCTCGTCCGAGCCCACCGCGGTGGCCAGCGCGGCCCGGGCTCCGGCGAAGCTCGCGGCGGCGGCCAGGTTGGCGCTCATGCCGCCGCCGTGCACGCCGACCAGCCGGCCGATCGCCTTGTCGTCGGCCACCGCGATGTGCGGAACCCGTACGAAGTAGTCCACGCTGGCGTCTCCCACCGCCAGCACGTCCACGCTCCGGGCGCTGGAGGTCGTCATCCGGTGGCCTTCCTGCTGAGGAGATTGTTCAGCAGAGCGGCGCCGACCAGGACCAGGCCGAGGATGCCGGTCTGCACGGAGTTGCCGACCTGCGCGAGCTGCAGCCCCCAGGACAGGACCACCACGACCGTGAGCGCCAGCAGGACCCCGCTGAGGTGCCCGCGCCCGCCGAAGATGTCGATGCCGCCGAGCACCGCGATGGTGATCGCCTGGAGCTCCATGCCGGTGCCCGCGCTGGGCCTGGCGGTGAGCAGCCAGGCGTTGGTCACCACGGCGCCGAGCGCGGCCAGCGATCCCGACAGCACGTAGAGCCGGAACCGCAGCCTGTTCACGTCGATCCCGGCCAGGCCGGCGGCCCGGTCGCCGGTGCCGGCCTGGTGCAGGCGGCGGCCGAACGCCGTGCGGTTCTGGGCCCAGATGGCCAGGGCGAACATCGGGGCCAGGATCAGGAGGACCTGGGTGGGCACGCCGAGGATGGCGCTCTGCCCGAGTGCCGCGAAGCCCTGGCCGTCGAACCCGCCGAGCTGGCCTCCGCCGGTCAGCACCTGGGCGAGCGCGCCGTACAGGAAGAGCGTGCTCAGCGTGACGATGAGCGGGGGCAGGCCGAGCCGGGCGATCAGGAGGCCGTTGACGGAGCCGAGCAGGCCGCCGAAGGCGACGGCCGCCAGCGCGGCCAGCCACGGGCTGAGCCCGAGGTTCTGCGCGAGCAGGCCCATGACGATCCCCGACAGGCTCAGCACCGATCCCACGGACAGGTCGATGCCGCCCCGGCCGCCGAGGATGACGAACGCCTGGCCGAGGGCCAGCAGGCCGATGACCGCGCCGTACTGGGTCATCGCGAGCAGGTTGCCCACCTGGAGGAAGTACGGCGACAGCAGGCTCATCACCGCGCCGAGCGCGACGACGAGGACGGCGAGGAACACCCTGCGGTCGCTCACGCGCTCACGCAGCGATCGCCTGGCCACGGCGGTGGTTGTCATTTCTGTGCTCCGATCCGCTTGTCGAGGCTGCGCCGGGTCAGGACGTCGAAGGCCACCGCGAGTGCGACGGCCAGCCCGACCAGCACCCCGTTCCACAGCGGGGGAACGCCCATCAGCACGACTCCGTTCTGCAGCAGCGCGATGAAGACCAGGCCGCCGAGGGTGCGCAGCACGCCGCCCTCGCCGCCCAGGATGCTGGTGCCGCCGACGACCACGGCGGCGATGGCGGGCAGGGTCAGCTCCTGGCCGGCCGTGGCCTGCACGACGCCCACCCGGCCCACGTAGATGAGGGCCGCGAGGCCGACGAGGGCGCCCACGAGCACGTACGCCGCGAACGAGGTGCGGCCGACGGGCACGCCCAGCAGCCGGGCGCCCTGCGCGTCGTTGCCGATGGCGAACAGCCGCCGGCCGAACACGCGGCGCCGCAGCACGTAGGCGAAGATCCCGAACATCACCAGCACGACCAGGCCGACGAGGGGCACCCCGGCGGCCCGCGCGGGCCCGAGGAAGGGCACCACCGGGCCGGCGAAGACGTCGGTGCTGTCCCACAGGACGAACAGCACCGTCTTGAAGACGGCGGCCGTACCGAGGGTGGCGATGATGGGGGAGATCCGCCCGCCGACGATCAGCCCGGCGTTGATCGCGCCGAGCAGCCCGCCGAGCAGCACCGAGGCCAGCACCACGAGCACCGGCGGCAGGCCGGCGACGAAGAGCGTGGCGCCGACCCAGGCGACCACGCCCAGCATCGGGCCGACCGACACGTCGATCCCGGCCAGCAGGACGACCAGGGTCATCCCGGCCGCCAGCAGCGCCAGGTCGGCCGAGTTGATCACGACGTTGGCGAGGTTGGAGGCGGACAGGAAGTCGGGGGCCGCGAGGCCGAAGAAGATCACCTCGGCGACGAGCAGGATCGGCAGCAGGGCGTCGCGCAGCAGGGTCAGCACGCGGGCCGAGGGCGCCGCCGCGGGGGACAGCGTGGTCGTGGTCATCGGTTCACCCCCATCGTGGCACGCAGCACGCCGTCCTCGGTCAGGTCGTCGCCCTGCAGCTCGGCGGCCATCCGTCCCTCGCGCATGACGTAGACGCGGTCGGAGACGGCCAGCAGCTCGGGCAGGTCGCTGGAGATGACGAGCACCGCCGTGCCCTCGCGGGCCACCTCCACCAGCCGCTGCTGGATGTCGGTCTTGGTGGCCACGTCGATGCCGCGGGTGGGCTCGTCCAGGATGAGGATCGCGGGGCCGGTGGCGAGCTGCCGGGCGAAGAGCACCTTCTGCTGGTGCCCGCCGGACAGGCCGGTGACGGGGAAGTCCAGCGTCGGCGCCTTGATCCGCAACGAGCGCACCCAGGTGGAGGCCAGCTCGCGCTCCTGGGAGCGCCGGATGACGCCGAGCCGGCCCAGCAGGGCGGGCAGCCGGACCGCGGTGAGGTTGCTCATCGTGTCCATGCCGGGGAAGATGCCCTGCGTCTTGCGGTCCTCGGGCAGGTAGGCGATCCCGCGGGCCATGGCGTCGCGCGGGCTCCTCGGCCTGTACGGTTCACCGCGCACGCGCATCGACCCCGCGCTCGGGCGCAACATGCCGAAGACGGTCAGCGCCAGCTCCGTACGCCCGGCGCCGACGAGCCCGTACAGGCCGACGACCTCGCCCGCCCGCACGGTCAGGCCGACGCCGGACAGCGAGCCGGGCACCGTGATCCCGTCGGCCTCCAGCACCAGGGGACCGGGTTCGGAGGGCGCGCGGCTGATCGTGGCGTTGACCGGCCGGCCCGACATCATCTCCAGGATCGCGTCGTGGTCGGCCGCCGAGGCGGGCAGGTCGCCCGCGAGCCGCCCGTCCTTCAGCACGATGAAGCGGTCCGCGACGTGCTCCAGCTCCTCGAAGCGGTGCGTGATGTAGAGGATGCCCACCCCGGCTTCCGAGAGCCGCTGGACGATGCGGAAGAGCCGGCGGACCTCGGCGTCGGTGAGGATCGAGGTGGGCTCGTCCAGGATCAGCACCTTGGCGTCGACGTCGACGGCCCTGGCGATCAGCGCGAGCTGCTGCTCGGCCAGGCTGAGCGCGTCCATGCGCCGGTGCAGCAGGTCCGCGGGGACGCCGAGCCGCTCGAACAGCTCCTTGCCGCGCTCGCGCATGCCGCGCCAGTCGATCTGGCCCAGGCGGTCGCGCGGCTCGCGGCCGACGAAGAGGTTCTCCAGCACCGACAGCCGGGGGAAGAACGACGGCTCCTGGTAGACGACGCTGACGCCGCCGGCCAGCGCGTCGCCGGGGGAGGCGGGCTCGTGCGGCTCGCCGTCGAGCGTCATCTCGCCGGAGTCGGGCCGGTGCACACCGGCGATGATCTTGATCAGGGTGGACTTGCCGGCCCCGTTCTCGCCGAGCAGGGCCAGCCGCTCGCCCGCCGCCAGCGTGAAGCCGACGTCGGTGAGCGCGGCGGTCGCTCCGAAGCTCTTGGACAGGCCGGAGACCGAGAGGATGGTCCGCACGTCGCCGCTCCTAGTAGTCGAACTTCGCGATGTTCGACTTGGTGAAGACCATCGGCGGGCCGAGCACCAGCGTCTTGGTGCCGGCGTCGTACGCGGCCGGCTGCTCGATCCCCGGCACGGCCGGCTTCGCGGGGATCTCCTTGCCGTCCAGGAGCTGCTTCATCGCCCAGACGGTCAGGACGCCGAGCTTGGGCACGTCCCACAGGACCGTCGAGGTCATCGCGCCGGACTCGACGAACGTGCGTGCCGTCTTGGGCGAGCCGAAGCCGGAGACCGCGACCTGGCCGGCCTTGCCGGCGTTCTGGACGGCCTGCGCCACGCCGGGCACGGCCGTCGAGGGCACCGCGATGAGGCCCTTGAGGTCGGGGTTCGCGGTCATGAGGTCCTGGGCCTCCTTCAGCGCCTGCGCGGTGTCGGCGGTGTAGCGCACGCCTCCCACGAGCTGCATCCCCGGGTAGGCGGATTCCTGCCGCTTGCGCGCCTCGGCCACCCAGCTGTTGAACGTCTGCGTGTCGGCCGCGCCCGAGACGATGCCGTACTTGCCGTTGCCGCCCATCGCCTTGGCGATCTCGTCCATGACCGTCGCGCCGAGCGCGGCGTCGGTGGCCTGCTGGGCGAAGAGCTGCCGCTGGCTGTCAGGCGCGTCGGCGTCGGAGGTGATCACGACGATGCCCTTCTGCCGGGCCGCCGCGATGGCGGGGTTCATGGAACGGGGGTCGAGCGGGGACACCGCGATCGCGGCGTAGCCCTGCTGGACGAGGCTGTTGAAGATGCGGACCTGCTCGGTGGCGTCCGCGGTGGCCGGGCCCGCCTGGGTGTAGGACAGGCCGAGCGAGCGCGCGGTCTCGTCGGCGCCCTGCTTGAAGGCGGAGAAGTAGGGGACCCCCTCCACCTGGGAGACGAAGGCCACCTTCTGCGACCCGCCGCCGTTGCCGCCCGGCGAGGCGCCGGGGCCCGGCGCTCCGCCCACCGTCGAGCAGGCCGCCAGCGCGAACGCTGCCAGCGTGGCCACGATCCCGGCTCTGATGTTTCGCATATCGCATCCTCACGAGACGACTGAGTGGTCGGAAGGCGCGCGCCCCGTGCCGCCTGTGTCGCTCAGGCTAGAAATCGGTACCTAGCAATGTCAAGAGTTGTAGGTACTAATCCAGATGGAGTTGGTATATGTTGTGCTGGTCGCCTGTTACTGATAGCTCGGTCTGCGCCGGATTGGTGAGCGATGGGAGATGCCCGCATGACCAAGCGCCACGCGCACGAGATCGTCGCCGATTCTCTGCGCACGCAGATCCTGGAAGGCCGGTACAAACCGGGCGAGCGCCTGCCGTCCGAGGAGGCGCTCACCGACGAGTACGGCGTCAGCCGGAACACCGTCAGAGTGGCGCTCGACCGCCTGGCCGCGGCCAACCTCATCACCCGGCGCCGGGGGTCGGGCAGCTACGTCAACGTGGAGATCGGCATCAGCCACTCGCTCGGCAGCCTGCGCAGCTTCACCACGTTGCTGCGTGACCTGGGGCTGGAGCCGGGCATCACCGGGGTCGAGATCCGCCGCGACCCCAACCCGCCGCTGGAGATCCTCGGCTTCCTCCCCGCCGAGGCCGTGTGGCTGGTCCGCAGGATCAGGACGGGGTCGGGCTCCCCCTTCGCGCTGCTGGACTCGTGGCTGCCCGACCGGATCGGCTCCCGCATCGACCCCGAGGTGCTGTCCCGGCGCCAGTCGCTGTACGCCTCGCTGGCGGAGGACCTCGACACCAGGGTCGCCGAGGCCACCGAGAGCATCCACGCCGAGGCCGCCGACGAGCGGGAGGCCGAGGTGCTCGGCGTCCCGGTCGGCAGCCCGGTCATCGTGATCAGGCGGTGGACGTACGACCGGGCGAGGCGGCCGGTGGAGTACACCCGTTCGGCGGCGCGCGGCGACCGCTACCGCTACGTGGTCAAGCTGCGCGCCTGAGAGCCGGACGCGTCACCTCCGGATGCGGGCCCCCGCACCCGCCTGCCGTTCGCGGGCCACCCCGGCGCCCAGGCGCAAGGCCTCCTCGACGGCGGCGGGAAGGTCGGTGACCGGGTGGAGGACGTGATGGATCGTCCTGCCGGCGTCGGCGATGACGATCGCCCGCTTGAGGCGCAGGTCCTGCCCGGCGCGGAAGGTGGGCAGGCGGAGCGCCGCGCACAGCGTCAGGTCCACGTCCGACAGCAGCGGGAACGGGAGGTCCTCGGCTTCGGCGAAGGCCCGCTGCTCGTCGGGGCGCTGGGTGCTCACGCCGCGCAGGGCGACCCCGGCCTCGGCGAAGGCGGCGGCAGAGTCGCGGAACAGGCGGTTCTCCAGGGTGCACCCGGCCGTGCCGGGGGTCGGTGACCGGTCCGCGGGCGGGGGAGCGGGCGAGCCGGTCGCCGGGTAGGTGAAGATGACGGTGACGGGCGCGTCGCCGGCCACGACGTCCTGCTCGCCGCCGGCGGTCGAAGGCAGGAACAGCGGGGCGGGCACGCTGGTGCCGGCGAGAGCGTGCAGCCGCTCGCTCCCGGCGCTGCCGGGGGCGGCCTCGCCGGTGAGCGTGCCGTCGCCCAGCACGAAACGGTCGGCCCAGTCCTGGAGGCCGATCAGCACGGGAGCCAGCGCCCGGCCGGCGCCGGTCAGGTGGTACTCGTACCGGGTCGGCCGCTGCTGGTAGGGGCGGCGCTCCAGCACGTCGTGGTCGAGCAGGTGCTTGAGCCGTTCGGCCAGCACCCGGCGTGAGATGCCCAGCTCGGCGTGCAGATCGTCGAAGCGGTGGCGCCCGCGGGTGACCTCGCGGACGATGAGCAGGCTCCACCACTCGCCGATCACCGCCGCGCCCTGCGCGATCGCGCAGAAGGCCTCGTGCTCCCGCAAGTCTCGTGCCACCGCTCATCTCCTCGCCGTTCATGCCGTGCGGGATGGCGCCCGCGCCGGGGACCAGTGTAAGTTCCTATCTGGAACTGAGTGAGTTCCAAAGTAAAATCAACCAGAAAGGTGGGACATGACGGCAATTGTCCGGGTGACGGGCCGGGAGATCCTCGACAGCCGGGGCAACCCGACCGTGGAGGTCGACGTCCTGCTGGAGGACGGCTCCCTCGGCCGCGCGGCCGTCCCCTCGGGTGCCTCGACCGGCACGAACGAGGCGGTGGAGCTGCGCGACGGTGACCCGCTCCGCTATCACGGCAAGGGCGTGCGGACGGCGATCGAGGCCGTCAACGGCGAGATCAACGCCGCCGTCACCGGGATGAACGCCGAGGACCAGGCGGCCGTCGACGAGGCCATGATCACGCTGGACGGCACCCCGGGCAAGGCCAGGATGGGCGCGAACGCGATCCTGGGCGTCTCGCTGGCCGTGGCCAAGGCGGCCGCGGCCTCGCACCGGCTGCCGCTCTACCGCTACGCCGGCCCGGACGCCCGGCTGCTGCCGCTGCCGATGATGAACATCATCAACGGCGGCGCCCACGCGGACAACCCGCTCGACTTCCAGGAATTCATGATCGCGCCGATCGGCGCCACCACCTTCGCCGAGGCCGTCCGCATGGGCTCGGAGGTGTTCCACACCCTGCGCTCGGCGCTCAAGGACGCCGGCCACCACACCGGCGTCGGCGACGAGGGCGGCTTCGCCCCTGACCTGCGTTCGGCGAGGGAGGCGCTGGACTTCATCGTGACCGCGATCGAGAACACCGGATACGTCCCCGGCCTGCACGTGGCCATCATGCTCGACCCGGCCGCGTCGGAGTTCTACCGCGACGGGGTCTACGACTACGCCGGCGAGGGCGTCAGGCGCTCGGTCGCCGAGCACGTCGACCACCTCGCCGACCTGGCAGCGGCCTACCCCATCGTCTCGATCGAGGACCCGATGGCCCAGGACGACGCCGAAGGCTGGAAGCTCGTCACCGAAACCCTCGGCGGCACCTGCCAGCTCGTCGGCGACGACGTGTTCTGCACCAACGCCGCCCTGCTGGCCGACGGCATCGAACGCGGCATCGCCAACTCGATCCTGGTGAAGGTCAACCAGATCGGCACCCTCAGCGAGATGCTCGCCACCGTCGAGACCGCCCACCGGGCCGGATACACCGTGGTGATGTCCCACCGTTCCGGCGAGACCGAGGACGTCACGATCGCGGACCTGGCCGTCGCCACCGGCTGCGGCCAGATCAAGACCGGCTCCCTGTCACGGTCCGAACGCACCGCCAAGTACAACCAGCTCATCCGCATCGAGGAGGAGCTGGGCCCGCAGGCGCGGTACGCGGGGCGCACGATCCTCAAGCCCTGAGGCGGGCCGGCGGCGGTTCTGTACCGAGGGAGGCATCCGACCGGCCGATCTTGGTAAAACGGCGTGGTCAGGCCCGCCTCGGGGGTATGCGTGCGGTGTTCCCGGCACGTCCTTCGGAGCCCACCATGACGGTCATCCGCCCGCTTCCCTCAGCCGCCCTCGATGCGGGGCGAGCGGCCCTTCCCCCGCCGTGGGTCCTGCTCGCGCTGGTGAGCTGCGCGTACGCCCTCTCGCAACTCCTCATCGGCGCCCCGTGGACGGGCCTCGGCTGGGACGAGGCCGTCTACGCCAGCCAGTACGCCGGCCACGCGCCGCCGGCGCCGTTCAGCGCGCCACGCGCCCGCGGAGTGCCGTTGCTGGTCGCCCCGGTGGTTGCCGTGACGGACTCGGTGCCCGTGCTCCGGCTCTACCTGGTCGCCCTGTCCTCGCTGGGCCTGTTCGCCGCCTTCGCGGTGTGGCTGCGGGTACGTGACTCCCGCGCCGTGCCCCTGGCCGCGCTGCTCTTCGCCGGCTGCTGGCTGTCGCTCTTCTACGGCGGCCAGGCCATGCCGAACCTCTACGTCGCGCTGGCGGCGGTGGCCGCGGCCGGTGCGGTGGTGACGGGCCGGGCGCCGGTGGGGCTGGGGGTGGCGTTCGCCGTCATGTCGCTGATGCGGCCCTCCGACGCGCTGGTCGCCGCCGCGGTCCTGGGCGTCGCGGCGCTGGCCGTTCCCGCCTGGCGGCGCACGCGCTCGCTCGTCGCCATCGCGGCCGGGACGGCGGTGGGCTGGGGCCTGTGGCTGGCGGAGGCGGAGCTCGCCTACGGGGGCATGCTGCGGCGGTTGCGGGACGCCGGCGAGCACAACGCCACCGGCTGGAGCTTCACCCTCGCCGAGCATGCCCGCGCGCTCGACGGCCCGAGCCTGTGCAGGTTCGGCACCGACTGCGGCCCGGTCTCGCCGGTCGCGCTGATCTGGTGGCTGGCCATCCCCGCGATGGTCGCCGCCGGCCTGTGGGCCGCCTGGCGGGAGCGCCGCCCCGGGCCCGCGCTGCTGGCCACGGCGTGCGGGGTTTCGCTCGCGCTGCCGTACCTCTTCTACGTGGGTTACGCCGCGCCGCGGTTCCTGATGCCCGCGTACGCGCTGCTGGCCTTGCCGGCGGCGGACGCCGTCACCGCGCTGTTCCGGCGGCGGCTCGGCGCGGCGCTCATGTCGGCCGGGCTGCTGGCGCACCTCGCGCTGCAGGGCGCGTACGCCTACCGCATGGGACACGGGCACGTGGCGGGCCGCGAGCGCCTGGCCCAGGCCGCCGAGCACCTGCGCCAGCAGGGCGTGCGGCCGCCCTGCCTGATCTACGGCGAGTCGGGCGTGCAACTCGGGTACCTGCTGGGCTGCGAGTCACAGGGCGTCATCCAGCGGTTCGCCGAGCGGCAGCCCGCCCGCGTCCGCCGGGCGCTGGAGAGGGGATACCAGGTCGTGGTGGTCCACGCCGGAGTGCGCCCGCCCGGGTACGTGGCCGGCTGGCCCGGGACCGACCTGCCCGGGCGCTGGAAGGCCCGCTTCGGCCACGCCATCCGATGACCGGCTCCCATCGTGGCAGGCGGGAGCCGGCTCCGCCGGCGTTCTGCCGCGGTGCGCGCGGATGCGGGCGAGAAGGTCCCTGGTCTGACGATCCTCCTCCAGCCAGGCGTAGACGGGAGCGAAGGCGGTGCGCAACTCCCGCACCCGCCCGGGCCCCGCGGTCCGCTCGCCACGATCGTGAGCGGGCGTGGCCACAGGCTCACGTCCGCGGTCAGCGAGCGGAGCGCCCCGCCGTCGTACCGGTTCCCCGCACGGCGGCGATCTGCAGCTCCACCCCGTCGAAGCCGTCCACCGGCGCGCCCTCGAACGCGTACGGTACGCCCGCGGCTCCCAGGGCCGCCATGCTGCGTGCCGCCACCTCACCGGCGGAGATCGCCAGACCCGCACCCAGGCCGTGCCAGACGCGGGCTCCGACGACGCCCAGCGCGTGGGTGCCGGCGCGCACCTCCCGCACCAGGTCGGCCTCCGACTCGGGCTCGTTCGCGGGCCAGCGGCGCCTGGCCTCGATGCGCACCGCACCGCCCGACAGCCGGTCCACCTGGGCGACGAAGTCCTCCACCTCCGCGGCGTCGCGAATGCTCGCCAGGGTGAGCACCATCGGCCCGGCCTCGGCCCTCCCGCCTGCCTGGCCGGCCGTGCCCGCCGATCCGCACCCCGTCAGCGCGAGCAGCGCACAGCACAGCGCGACCGTCCTGCTCCACGGCATGACAGATCTCCTTTCCGGCCCTCGAAGGGGAGGGGCAGGACCGGCGGCCTCGGGAAGGAGGGCCAACGGCACGCCCTGGAAGCCTGCGACGGCCGCCGGTCGTCGGTATGGACCGATCGTGGCCGGGCGACCGGGGGCGACACATCCGCGCTGGCACCGATTCCCCTGGCGGGACATCGCTGCGATCATCACACCATGACGATGCCCGGGTCGGTGGCATTCCGCGTGGTGGTGACGGTTGCCGCGTTGGTGGTCGCGCTCGGCACGTACCTGTCCGGGTTCCGCCACGGCGGCAACAGCCCGATCCTGCTGATCCCTCTCGCCTGCGCGGCCATCGTGTGCTGCGTGAGCGCTTCCGCGCTGCACCGGGCGGGACAGGTGCGCACCGGCCGCTGGGTGTCCGGGACGGGCTGGTCGCTGCTGGTCTACCTGCTGGCGGCCACCGTCGCCGCCGAGTACGCCGGCGTCAGAGGGCACGGCGACGCCGTGGCGTGGACGGCGGTGACGGTGCAGGCCGCCGGATACATCCTGCCCGTCACGTTGACGCAGGTCTGCTTCCTGGTGGCCGGGGGCCGGTCCGAGCGGGCGGTGCGGCTGGTGCTCGGATCCGGGATCGCGTTCGCCGTACTGGCGATGGTGACGCTGCCCGCGGGCGAGCCGTACGCGCGGCTGAAGCCGTTGTGGGAGCTGCCCGAGGCGGGCTCGCTGGCCGCGCTGCCCTGGATGGCGTCGGTGCTGGCCGGGCCGGTCCTGCTGTGGCGGGCGGTTCCCGCCGAGCGGGGCGAGAGGCGGCTGCGGCTGCTGGTGGTGGCGGCCGCTTCGCTGGTGCCGATCGGCACCGTCCTGCTCGCGGCGCTGGCCGCCGTGATGGCCCACGCCGCCGGCGTGCTGACGGTGACGGCCGGCGAGACGGCGACGGCTGTGGGTTTCTGCGTTCCGCTGATCCTGTGCCCTCTCGTGCTGGCGGCGGTCGCCCGGCCCGGGGGTGCGAGGCTGGCGCGCCGGGTGCCCTCGCTGGTCGGCGCGGTGGTGGGCCTGCTGTTCACCCTCCTCGTCGTCGCGGCGGCCGCCGTGCTCGGCGGTTCGCTGGGCGCGGGTGCCGTGCTGCCCGTGGTGCTGTCGACGCTGGCGGTGGCCGCCGTGGTCGTCCCGATCAACAGGTGGGTGGTGCGCGCGCTGCTGCTGCGCGTCGACCCGGTCAGGGCGCGGGCCGCCCGCCTGGTCGGCGAGGCGGGCGCGACGAGCCGGCCCGCCGAAACGGCGCAGGACGTCCTGCGGGCCGCTCTCGGCGATCCCACGGCCAGGCTGGTGCTGGAGCTGCCGGAAGGGCGGGGCTGGGTGGAGGCGGACGGGGCCACCGCCCCGCCGCCCCCGCCGGGCGCGGTGCTGATCGGCGCGCACGCCTACCTGGTGCACCAGGGCGAGGCGGTGGACGCGTACGGCGGCGCGGACGAGGTGGCCGAGCTCGTCGAGCGAGCCGTACTCCAGGCGGCGGTACGCGACCACGGGGGACGAGCCGAGGCCGCGGCGGCCGAGGAACGCCGCCGGCTCGAGCGCGACCTGCACGACGGCGTCCAAGGCAGGCTGCTCGCGCTCGCGCTGGAGCTGCGGATGGCCCGGCGGCGGCTCAGAGACGCGGAGGCGCAGCTGGTTCTGACCGACGCGACCGACAGCCTGGCCGCGGCCATCGAGGAGCTGCGCGCGCTGTCCACGGGCAACGTCCCGGAGACGCTGAGCCGGCACGGCCTCCGCGCGGCGCTGTCGGAGCTGACCGGGCGGATCCCCGTACCCGTCGCGCTCAACGTGCCGGAGGCGCGGCTCCCCCCGCCCATCGAGAGCGTCGCGTACCTGGTGGTCTGCGAGGCGGTCACCAACGCGCTCAAGCACGCCGGCGCGGCCACCATCGAGGTCGACGTGCGGCTCGACGGCGGCTGCGCCCGCGTGAGCGTCACCGATGACGGGAGCGGCGGCGCCGACCTGCGCGCCGGCAGCGGCCTGCGCGGGCTGTACGAGCGCGTCCAAGCCGTCGGCGGGCGGCTGGTGGTCGGCGACCGCCGGCCGAGCGGCACGGCGCTGGAGGCGACGCTGCCATGCGGGTCGTGATCGCCGAGGACCTGGTCCTGCTGCGCCAGAGCATCGCCAGACTGCTCGCGCTGGACGGCATCGAGGTCGTCGCGGAAGTGGGTGACGCGTCGAGCCTGGTGTCCGCCGTCGTCGCGGAACGGCCCGACCTGGTGATCGCCGACGTGCGGATGCCGCCCACGTTCACCGATGAGGGCGCGCGTGCGGTCGCCCTGCTGCGCGAGCGCTTCCCCGGCCTGGCCGTGCTGATGCTCTCCCACATCGTGGAGCCCACGCTGGCCATGACGCTGGCGGCCGAGCGGCCCGCGCGGTTCGGCTACCTGCTCAAGGACCGGGTCCTCGACCTCGACGACTTCGTGGCCGCCGTCAGGCGGGTCGCCGGCGGGGGCACGGCCATCGACGCCCAGGTCATCGACCACTTCCTCACAGGCCTGACCGTGCTGAGCGGGCGTGAGCGCGAGGTGCTCGGGCTGCTGGCCCAGGGGCTGAGCAACGCCGCCATCGCCGCCCGGCTGTTCATCTCGGAGCGGACGGTCGACACGCACGTCGGCTCGATCTTCACCAAGCTGGACCTGCCTCCCGACACCGACCACAACCGGCGCGTGCGCGCCGCGCTCCTGTGGCTGAACCGGTGCTAGCCCCGATGTGGCAGGCCAGGCCCCGCTCCTAACGTCGTTCTCACCAACCCGGCGACGGAGGAGAGCGACAGATGAGCACGATCGCACAGGCATCCCCGACCGTTACTCCCGCGCGCCGCGCCCTCGCGCTGCTCGCCCCCATCGGCCCGCTCGTGATGGCCGGCTGGGCCCTGACGGTGCCCTACCAGGTGGCCGACGGCCCGGCGCAGTGGATCCCCAAGGCCGCCGCCGGCGTGGCCCGGCTGCAGGTGTCGATGTGGATGTTGCTGGCGTTCGCGCTCACCGCCGGCGTGGGCGCGATCGTCACCGGCCTGGTGGCCCGGCGTGCCTCACCCAGACTCGGTACGGCGGGTCTGGTGCTGACCTACGTCGGCTTCAGTGCGCTGAGCTTCAGCGGCGCCGGGTACGACGCCGCTGCCGTCGCTTCGGTGCGGGCCGGCCTGGACGTGGCCGCGACCGAACGCATCCTGGCCCAGATGCACACCTTCCAGGCCCCATCGGCGGGCGGTGCCGTGTTCACCCCGATGATGTTCCTCGGCGTGATCCTCCTCGCGGTGGCGCTCTGGCGCGGGCGTGAGGTCCCCCGATGGGCCGTGCTGTCCCTGCCGGCCTCCTTCCTGCTGGTCATGTTCGGCGGCTTCATCGCCATGCCGGTCAACGCCCTCGGCTGGCTGATGCTCGCCGTCGGCTTCTGCGCCGCCGGCCTCGCCCACCTGCGCCATCCGGCATGATCTCATCCAGGCTGACCTGGTTCGAGGACAGTCCACCACGTTGACGAGATGGGCGGTTGGCGCGTCATGGAGATCTCGCAGGCGAACCGCGGGCTGCTGAGCAGACTGCTGCCGGGAGCCGAACCGGATCGTCTCATGATCCGCCAGGGGCAGTTCCATCAGGTGGTGATCGCCTCGGACCGGGTGGTGTGCCTGCCGCGGACCGCGGCGGCTGCCGCGCGGCTGCCGCACAGGGCCGCCGGTCTGCGCGTACTGGCCGGGATCGAGCTCGGTTGCGGCATTCCTGAGCCGTTGTGCGAGGGCAGTGCTCAAGGCGTGGACGAGCTGCCGTTCCTGGTCCTCCGCCGCATCCCTGGAGCGCCGCTGGAGGCGGAGGCACTCGATGATCGCGAGGTGGCCGAGGCCGTCGCGGCGCAGTACGTCACGCTGCTGTCCGGACTGGCCAAGGCCGGTGCCGACGAGGAGGTGCGAGCGGCCCTGCCCGCACCACCGGATCGGTGGCGGCGGTTCGCGGCGGACGTCCGCGCCGAGTTGTTCCCCCTCATGTCCGATGGGGGACGTCAACGGGCCGAGCGGGAGCTCGCGGCGCTCGACGGCCTTCCCGGCATCACCGAAGCGGTGGTGCACGGTGATCTCGGCGCCGAGAACGTTCTGTGGGTCTGTGACGACGGATTGCCGAGGCTCAGCGGGGTGATCGACTGGGATGAGGTCGCGATCGGTGATCCCGCGGAGGACCTCGCTGCCATCGGCGCCGGCTACGGCAAGGACCTCCTCGGCCGGATACTCACGCTCGGCGGCTGGTCGGACAGGGGGATGGCCGATCGCATCGCCACCATCCGCGCCACCTTCGCCCTGCAGCAGGCCCTGTCCGGACACCGGGACGGTGACGAAGAGGAATTGGCGGACGGCCTGACCGGCTACGCATAGCCACCTTCAAGCCGCTGGGCCCCGAGCGGCAAGCGGCCGTCTACCTCGCCTCGGACGATCACTGACGAGGGTCCGCTCGCAGAGCGCGATGGCCCGGCGCAGGTCACCGGCCGCCCGGTAGGCGCCCGCCGGCCGGCCACGGGAGGAGAGGGCGTCGGGGTGGTCGTCGCCCAGTACGCGCGCTTGACCGGCGACGTGCGGCTGCTCATCCGGCAGCGGTCACGAACCCGGCGGGCGAGATCCACATCGATCACACCACGAGCATGGCAGACAGCTCCGGCCCGAGCCCTGCCGGAGTCGCCGCGTACGGCGGTGATCGCGATGTTTCCGGCGCTGGAACCCGGGCGCCCCGCCTACGAGCGAGCGGGTTGCGCACGCTCCTGGGCGGCGTCATCGTCAGCTGCAGAGGCCGCCGGTTCTCGACGAGGCCAGGAACGGCGACGACTTCGGCGAGCAGCCCGCGACCAGGACACCCGCACGTGCACCCCTCGGGGGGACCGATTCTGCCAGCTGGATGACCAGGAGAACCGGCATGCCGACACCGACGACCGACGAGCGTGACGCTCGCACCCGCTCCTCGCGCCGCAGAACGGTGGGGGCGGTGGTGCTCGGCCATTTCATCGAGGTCTACGACATGGCCCTCTACGGGCTGTTCGTGGCCCCCATCTCGACGGCCTTCTTCCCCGCGGGGAACGCGGAGGCCGCCCTGATCGCGACCTTCGCCGTCTTCGGCGTCTCCTTCCTGTCGAGGTCGGCGGGCAGCCTGTTCTTCGGGGTGATGGCCGATCGGGTGGGGCGGCGTAACGCGATGATGACGTCGATTCTTCTCGTCGGAGTGTCGACCGCCGGCATCGGCCTCATCCCGACCTACGAGACGGCGGCGCTGCTCTCCCCGATCCTGCTCGTGCTCTGCCGGCTCCTTCAGGGGTTCGCCTCGGGCGGCGAGACCACGGTCGCGCCGGTGTTCCTCGGTGAGTACGCCTCCCGGAGGCGGCGCGGGTTCCTCACGTCGTTCATCTCGGCCGCGGGGAACCTGGGCACGCTGGCGGCCGCCGCGACAGGTGTGATCATCGGCCTGGCCGTGGACGCGAGGACGTTCGACGACTGGGGATGGCGAGTGGCGTTCCTGATCGCAGCGCCGCTGGCGCTCGTGGGGCTCTACTTCCGCTACGGGCTGGAGGAGCCGCCGGCGTACGAGGCCGCGCGCGCCGGGGTGAAGCAGGTCTCGATCGGGACGGCCCTGCGGCGCAGCTGGCGCATGATCCTGCGCGTGAGCTGCGTCGGCGCGCTCGGGACCACCTTCTACGTCATGTTCGTCTACTACCCGACCTACCTCGTCCGTGAGAGCGACCTGTCGGCCGGCCAGGCCCGCGTGGTCCCGTTGATCCTCATCTCGATGCTCGTGGTGTTCAACCCGCTGGTCGGGCTGCTCGGCGACCGGTTCGGCCGGCGGGTGCCGCTCGTGCTGGGCGGGCTGGCGTCGATGCTCTTCGTCCTGCCCGGCTTCCTGGTCGCCCGCGGCGGCGGCTTCACGGCGGCCGTGCTGGGAGGCATGCTCATCCTGGTGAGCGTCCCGCTGTGCCTGGGCGCCATCCACGCCGCCGCGATGGAGTTCTACCCGACGGAGGTACGTGCCACGGCCGGCGGCATCGCGTGGACCATCGGCGCCTTCGTCTTCTCCGGCCTGCCGCCGCTCGTCGTCAACCTGCTCACCACGCAGGCCGGCTGGCCGCTGTCGCCGGCGTTCGTGATCATGGGGACGGCGGCGATCGGGATCGTCGCGGCGTGGGGGCTGCCGGACAGCCGGAAGATCCGGCTGGAGTCCGTGGAGTCGTCGATCAGGGAACAGCGGGAAACCGCTGAGCTGCGGCAGGAACCCGGCCGGGTCACGCCGTGACGACACGGCGGCGTGACGATCTGGCAGCGCCCGCGTTCGCCGGTGGGAGTGATCGGAACGCTCATCCGCCGATCCGAGGTCAGTGTGAGAGCTGACGTCTGTCATGCGGGACCGGTGACACAGCGCACTGACCTCCGCCGAGCGGAAGGCTCATGCTGAGCGCCATGACGATTCGTCGATTCAGCACGCTCGCCTCGCGGCTGGGAGCCGCGAGCCTGGCCGCCGCGCTGCTCGTGGCGGGACCCGCGGCCGCCGCCGAGGACGGCGGCCTCGACCGGCAGCGGCTGCGCCAGACACTGAACGCCATGCACGAGGCCGGCATGTACGGCACCTATTCGAACGTCGTGGACGGCCGGCGGAGCTGGAAGGGCGCCGCAGGCGTCGCCGACGTCGAGACCCGCCGCCCGGTGCGGCCCGAGATGGTGCACCGGGCCGGGAGCATCACCAAGTCGTTCGTCGCCGTGGCCGTGTTACAGCAGGTCGGCAAGGGCACGATCGAGCTCGACGCCCCCATCGGCCGCTACCTGCCGGATCTGATCCCGGGTGAGCGCGGGCAGCGGATCACCGTACGCATGCTGCTCAACCACACCAGCCACATCGCCAACCACACCGAGGTGATCTTCCCGACGATCGAGAGCCTGGACGCCAACCGCTTCCGCGCCTTCCCGCCGGAGGAACTGGCTCGGGCGGGGCTCGGCGCCCCCGCGACCGGGCAGCCGGGGGTGACACCCGGGGCGTACTCGAACACGAACTTCGTCATCGCCGGCCTGCTGCTGGAGAAGGTGACGGGCACGAGTGCCGAGCGGTACATCACTGATCATGTCTTCCGGAAGGCCGGGCTGCGGCACACGTCCTTCCCGCGTACGCCGTACCTTCCTGGGCCGAGCTCCAAGGCGTACGAGGCGCTGTTCGGCTACTTCGACCCGCCCAGGGACTACAGCGTCTACAACATGTCCTGGGCCTGGACGTCGGGTGCGGCCGCCTCGACGATGGAGGACCTCACCCGCTTCTTCCGGATGCTGCTGCGCGGCGAGCTGCTCGACGCGACTCTGGTCGCCGAGATGCAGAAGACCGTGCCCATCCGGTCGTTGCCGGGCGCCGTGGTCGACTACGGTCTCGGGATCTTCCCCCTCGACCTGCCGTGCGGCAGGTTCTGGGGGCACGACGGGAGCATCCCCGGCATGCAGACCTTCGCGTTCTCCGACGCCGGCGGCGGCCGCCAGTTCGCCTTCGGCACCAACCTGAGGAACTACCAGCAGCTCGACGAGAGCGGCAGTCCTGTCGCGCACGCCATCGACTTCGCGCTGGGGGACCACTTGCTGGAGGCGGCGTGCGGGCCTGGCGCGGAGGCGGCGACCAGGGCGGTACGGCCGTTCCCGGCGATCGGCGTGGACGGGGGCACGGCCACACCGTGACGGCGGCGCGGCGCGGGCGGTGACCGGTCGGCGGCCTGCCGCACCGCCGCCGCCAGACCGCCACTTCCTACGTTGCCGTCGTCACCATGGCTTGCCTCCTGCTCCGGCTGTGATCAATCGAAGGCGGGTCCTAGGCTGGCGGGATGACGGGATCGGCAGCGGGCGCCCGGACGCAGGAGCAGATGCGGCAGCGGAACCTGAGTGAGGTGCTGCGGCGCGTCCACAAGGACGGGGCGGTCTCACGGGCCGCGCTCAGCCGCCGGATGGGGCTCAACCGCAGCACCATCATGGACCTGACCGCCGAGCTCGCCGCGGCCGGGCTCGTCCGCGAGGGCGTGCCCGACGGGCGGGGCCGCGCCGGGCGGCCGTCCATCGTCGTCATGCCGGAGCGGGGGACGGTGTACGGGCTCGCCTTCGACGTCGCCGTGGATCGGCTGCTCGCGGCCCGTGTCGGGCTCGGCGGCCGGGTCCTCGACCGCCGCGAGGCCGTGCGTGCCCGCGCCGGGGTGGACCTGGAGGACGTCGTCGGCGTTCTCGCCGCCTTCGGCCGCGAGCTGGTCGCCGGGGCCGATCCGGGCGCGTTGTGCGTAGGCGTCGGCGCGTCGTACTGCGGGTTGATCAGGCGCGCCGACGGCACGGTCCGGTACGGGCCGCACCTCGGCTGGGTGGACCAGGCGTTCGGCGCGGAACTCGGCGCCGGGCTCGGCCTCGGGCTTCCCGTCGAGGTGGGCAACGAGGCGCACCTGGGGGCGATCGCCGAGCACGTGCGCGGCGCGGGAAGCGACGTCGACAACCTGATCTACCTGCACGGGGACGTCGGCGTCGGTGGCGGGATCATCGTCGGCGGCAAGCTACTGGACGGCGACGCGGGCTACGGCTGCGAACTCGGGCACATGCTGGTCAATCCGTTCGACGGGCGGCCCTGCCTGTGCGGATCGCGCGGCTGCCTGGAGGCAGAGGTGGGAGAGGAGGCGCTGCTCGGCTACGCGGGACGGTCCGACGAACTCATCGGACGCGACGGCATCCGGGCCGTCGTCGCCCTCGCCGGGACCGGCGACGCCCGGGCGCGGGACGCCCTCGACCGCGTCGGCGACTGGCTCGGCGTCGGTGTCGTCAACCTCATCAACCTGTTCAACCCGGCGCTCGTGGTGTTCGGCGGGATGCTCCGCGATGTCTACCCGGGCGCCGCGCCGCGCGTCCATGCCCGGATCGACGCGCATGTCCTGCCGGTGTCGCGCGAACGTGTCCGCCTGGCCGTGACGGCCCTCGGTGACGACACCACGCTCGCCGGGGCTGCCGAACTCGCCTTCGCCAACCTCCTGGACAACCCCCTCAGCACGTTGGCCGCCCTACGCTGATGGGACTGGGGGCTGTTCCGAGGGGAGTGCTCGGAGCGCTTATCTGCCGTCCGCGGGTACGAACGTCCTTCAGAAACACTGTGATCAGTGCAGCTGATCTGGTGGTTTCTCATCTCGAGGATTGGGCGGCTGGGCAGCTCGGGAGGCGAGGGAGACCGAGGGGAGACCGCCGGTCGCGGACAGACCTTGCAGCGAGGTCGAACGTGGTACCAGTGCGGCACTCGCCTCCGCCGCGGCGTGCGCCACCTCTGGTAGCACAGCGGTGTAGAGGTCCGACGTCATGGCGAGGCTGGAGTGCCGCAGCATCGCCGAGGTGGTCTTCATATCGTTGCCCGCGGCGAGGGAAGGCGTCGCCGCGCCGTGGCGCAGGTCGTGCAACCGGATCGGCGGCACGCCGGCGGCGAAGGAGAGCCGCTCGAATGGGCGAGTGTGGGCACCGCTCTGGCCAACGTCATCTCCGGCAGCCCGCGCGAGCAGCAGCCCAGCTACGATCCAGGGCTCCGCGCACCGCCAGGAGCCCTGGTCGCGGACGACCTCAGCATCCCTCATCGTGGTCAGTGCCGTTCGTTACCTTCGGCCCTCGCATCGCGCAGTGGCTGCAGGTTCCCGGTTGCCTTCGGCCGGGTGAACGGGTAGCTGCCATGACGTTGATGTACTCCCGGATCAGCGGGACAACCGGGCTCGGCTACGGCTCGGGCACGACGTGCTGGCGGCGGCTGGCCGAGTGGAACAAAGCCGGCGTCTGGCAGCGGCTGCACGAGGTCCTGCTCGATCGGCTGCGCGCCGCTGACGCCCTCGACTTCTCCCGCGCCGCGGTGGACTCCTCTCAGATCAGAGCGTTAAGGGGGGCAGACCGGTCCATCTCCGGTCGATCGAGGGCGGGCCGGCAGCAAGCACCACCTGGTCACGGAGGCCACCGGCATCCCGCTCGCGGTGATCGTGACCGGCGCCAACCGCAGGCGACGTCACCCAGCTACGCCCGCTGCCGGACGCCATCCCGAAGGTACGCGGCAAGCGCGGCCGGCCCCGCCAGCGCCCCGAGGTGGTACTCGCCGACCGCGGCTACGACCACGACAAGTACCGCTTCTTGGTGCGCGAGCTGCAGATCCACCCGCTGATCGCCTGCCGCGGCATCGAACACGGCTCCGGCCTGGGCAAACAACGCTGGGTCGTCGAGGGTCCAGTCCCTGTAGGTGGCGAGGAATTCCGCGAGGGTTTCTTGGAACGCAGTCCCGTCTGCGGGGGGTCTGATCCGCAGTTCACGGTGGTGCCGCCGGCAAGGGTCCATGCGATCTTCCTGGCCCATGCATTCACGCAGCTCACGCCTGCTCGTGAACGCCCCAGGTCTCGCTTGAGTGGTTCTCGGTGAGCTTGCCGGTCTCTGCGTCGAGCTCGCCATCCCCGTCGGGCGCATCGGTGGCGAACTCGGTGGCGAACTCCTCCCCGTCCAGGGCGGCGCGGTTCCTGGCGGTGATGCGGTCCACGTCGCCGCGTTCGGCCGGCGGCATCGGGGCTCCCGTGGATTCGCGAAGCCGGGCCGCCGTCCCCAGCAGGCGGGCGGCCCGTGCGGGCTCTCCTGCCAGCGCGTATACACCGGCCAGCCCCTCCAGTGCGAGCGCGTGTGCCCGCGGATCGCCACCGGAACGTGCCACATCCAGCCCTTCGCGGTGCAGCTCCAGCGGGTACGGGCGTCGCCGTGGAGCTCGGCCACGAAGCCGAGTTCGGCCGGCAGCAGAGCCGGCCCCGGGCCGAAGTCGCGCGCGCGATGCCAGGCGAGCAGCCTCCTCAGGCGCACCTCGGCCTCGTCGAGGTCGCCCTCCCTGCGGGCGCCGAGCGCGAGCCCGATCTCGGCGTGGACCTTCCCGGCCGCATACCCGTGCTCGGCCGCCACCCGCATGGCCTGCCCGTGCAGCTCCTCCGCCCCCCGGAAATCGCCGTTGAGCAGGGCGATCCGGCCGAGTCCGGTGAGCCGGTCGGCGGCCTCGGTCCAGAAGCCGAGCTCCTCGGCCAGCTGGTGACCGTCTCGGTGCAGCCGCGCCGCGCGCTCGTAGTCGCCGCTGGTCTCGGCCAGGGCCGCGAGCGGGTACGTCGTCTGCAGCCGCCCCCAGCGGTCGTCCAGCTCCTCGAACAAGGCGTGGGCCGACTCTCCGTACTCCCGCGCCGCTGTCAGGTCACCGCGCATGAAGGCCTGCCGGGTCTGGACGCTGCGCGTAGCCGCGACTCCCCATCGGTCGCCGGTGGCCTGGAAGCAGGTCATGGCCCGCGCCATCACATCCTCGCTCCTGCCGAGGTCCTTGCCGCTGGCGAACAGGGCGTACCCGAGGAACCAGGTGGCGAGCGCGTCGTCGCTCTCGGGTGTGGCGGCCGGAGCGTCACCTCCGGTCAGGAGCGTGAAGCCGGCATGCCAGACAGCGACCGTGTCGCGCAGGTCCGCCGGGACGTCGCCGGCCGGCGCCAGCGTCTCTTGCAGCGATCGCCGGGCCTCGGTGAACCGGCCGCGCAGGTCGGCCTGCTCGGCGAGTCCGGCATAGTACGCGCCGTGCCGGGTTTCAGCGGGTTCGGTCTCGCCCGACTCGGCCAGTCGTTCGAGGGCGTAGGCGCCGACCGACTCGGGCAGGTGGTAGCGCGGGCCGTCGGTAACGGTGACCAGCGAGTGGTCGACCAGCCGTACGAGCGGGTCGAGGACGTCCAGGTCCGGGCCGCACACCGCCTCGGCGGCCGCCGGCGTGCAGCCGCCGGAGAAGACGGCCAGGCGGCGCAGGACCCGGGCGGTCCTCCTCGCCCAGCAGGTCCCAGCTCCAGTCGATCACGGCGCGCAGGCTCCGCTGGTGGGGCGGCAGGGCGCGTGGGCCGTTCGCCAGCAGCCGGAACCGGTCGTCCAGCCGGGAGGCCACCCCCGTACGCCGAACGCCCGCACCCGGGTGGCGGCCAGCTCCAGGGCGAGGGGGACACGGTCGAGGCGGCGGCAGAGCGAATCGACTCCGTAGCACGATGAACTTCGGGCAGTCGGCGTGCTGGCCGGGCGAGGTGAGCCGGGCGATCGGGCGGCAGAGCCACTGCTCAGCGCTGGACGGCACCTCATGGATGGTGGAACGACCAATTTCGAGGGGGTGGGGTAACCGCCACAGCTGTCGGTATCCGGGCGTCGTGTGCCTCTCGGGGTGCCCGGCTTGAGCTGGCACAATAGCATCTGTGACAAAGCCTCCCACCGTGGACCTCATCGGCAGGGAGCCCGAACAGGGCACGATCCGCCAATTGCTGGACGCCACCGGAGCCGGGCACGGCGGGGCACTGCTGGTCCACGGCGCCGCCGGTGTTGGCAAGTCGGCGTTGATGCGCGCCGCACAGGACGAGGCGCGAGACCGAGGTTTCACCGTCTTGTCGGCCATGGGGGTGGAAACCGAGCTATGGTTTCCCTTCGCCGCCCTGCACCAGTTCATCCAGCCGCTGAGGCGGGAGCTCGATGACCTGGCCGACACACACCGCGATGCGGTGCGTGCGGCGTTCAGTGGTGAGCAGGATGCGCCGGGCACCTACCAGGTGGCCCTCGCGATTCTCGAATTGCTCGCCGACGCGGCCGATCGCCGGCCGCTGCTGGTGGTTGCCGACGATCTGCAATGGATGGATCTGCCCAGCAGAGAGGTGCTGGCCTTCGTGGCGCGGCGAGTCGGTGATCAGCCGATCCTGGTGTTGCTCGCGGCCCGGACCGGCCCGGGCGGGGCCCCGCCCGTCGAGATTCATCCCCAGCTGACATTGGGCCCGCTGGGCGAACCATCCGCCCAGGCGTTGCTCGACACCGTCGCACCACGGCTGAGTCCGCACGTACGCACGCTGATCCTTGATCGCGCCGCGGGCAATCCGCTTGCCCTCGTCGAGTTGCCCAAGGCGGTGAAGGCCTTGCCGGTGCAGCCCAACGAGTTACCACTGACCCAGCGGCTGGAGGCGGCGTTCGCGGCGCGGACCGGCGGGGTGACGCCGGTGTGCCGGATGTTCCTGCTCGCGCTGGCAGCAGAGCCGGACGCGCCGCTGCGCCTCCTGCTGGACGTGGCCGGCGACCTGACCGGCGCAGCGCCCACGGTGGCGGCACTGCAGGAGGCGACCGATGCGGGGCTGGTGTCCCTTGCCGACGGCGTCACCCGCTTCGGGCACCCCCTGATGCGCTCGGCCATCTACACACGGGCGCCGATCGCCGACCGGTTGGCGGTGCACGGTGCCCTGGCCTCGGCGCTGAGCAGCCCGGACCGCAAACTGGCCCATGAGGCTGCGGCCACACTCGGCCCGGACGAGGAATTGGCCACCCGGCTGGAACATTTCGCGGAGGCAGCGCAGGCGCATGGCAATGTGACCGGTGCCCTGCCGGCGCTACGGCAGGCGGCCCGGCTGGTCCACGATCCGCAGCGGCGTACCGGAATGCTGATTCGAGCGGCGGAGCTGGCTACCGAGCTGAGCGACCCCGACCCGGCTCGTGCCCTGCTGGCGAGCGTCGACGTCGGCATGCTCGGCCCGGTGGAACGCGGTCGCCTGATGAACGCCGACGAGCTGGTCGGGTTCTTCGAGCCGCAGGACCGCAACCAGCGGGTCCACGACCTGGTCGGGGTCGCTGCCGAGGCGTACGCCGGCGGCGCGCCGAAAGTCGGGGGGATCCTGCTGTGGCGGGCGGCGGTCCGTTGCTTCTTCCAGGACGGAGAAGTGTCCGCCCGCGCGGCCACGACGGCCGAGCTCGATCGGTGGGATCCCGACCCGGACGCCGCCGAGACGCTGGCGGTGCGGGCGCACGCCGAGCCGTTCCGGTGGGGCGCCGACGTGCTGGCCCGGCTTGACGGCGCGGCGGCCGAGTCGACGGACGGGTGGAGCCTGTACTTTCTCGGCAGCACCGCGCGGGCGCTCGGCGACTTCACCCGCTGTTCGGTGTATTCGGGCCAGGCGGCGCAGATCTGGCGGCGCCAGGGCCGGCTGGGGCTGCTCACCCGGGCCCTGGCCGCCGCGTGGCCACGGGTCTGGCTCGGTGAGCTGGAGCGGGCCAGGGTGGAGAGCGAAGAGGCGTGTGTGCTGGCCAGGGAGACGGCGCAGCCGTTCGCCTACCTGGGCGGCCGGGCAACCGCCGGGCTGATCGCGGCGCTGCGCGGGGAGGCCGGCATCGCGGCCGGCATGAACGAGGAACTGCGTGGCAGCGGGGTGCTGCCCGGCATGCGGTTCGCCACGGTGATCGCGCAGCAGACCGATGGCTTGCTGGCGTTGATCGACGGCCGGCCTGAGGAGGCGTTCCGGCTGCTCGCCCAGATCTTCGACCCCGCCGATCCGCACCACCACTCCCTCATGCAGTGGACGGTCGCCCCCGACCTGGCCGACGCCGCGGTCGCGGCGGGCGCCGAGGACGAAGCCCGCAAGGTGCTCGCCGACCTGCCGGAGCTGGCGAACCGCCTGCCGTCGGAAATGATGATCAACGCGCTCGCCTACACCGACGCGGTGCTCGCGCCCGACGACGAGGCGGAGGAGCGGTACGCCGGCGCGATGGCCGCGCTGCCCTCCGGCTGGCCGTTGTCGCGTGCCCGGTTGCAGCTGCATCACGGCCGCTGGCTGCGCAAGCAGCGCCGATACGTCGATGCCCGCGAACCGTTGCGTCAGGCCCGCGACGGCTTCGACCGGCTCGGCGCCCGGTACTGGGCGGAGGTCGCCGGCAGCCAGCTTCGGGCGACCGGCGAGACCAAGGCCGACCGGCTCCGGAATCCGGTCGACTCGCTGTCGCCACGGGAGATGCAGATCGCGGTGCTGGCCGCGCGCGGCCTCAGTAACCGGGAGATCGGCCAGCGCATGTTCATCTCCCACCGCACGGTCGGCACGTACCTGTACCGGATCTATCCGCGCCTCGGCGTCGCCAACCGTTTCCAGCTGGTGGCGGTGCTCGGTGACCAGGTCGGCAACGAACCGGATCAGCAAGACGGCTGAAATGATCAACACCCGGGCAGGCGGGACCTATTGCGGATATGCCCTATTTCCTATATTCGTCCCCTGTGTCTCAGGTAAAACGTGATCGTGTCACCATCCTCGCCTATGCCCAGCTCGGCGGATGGGGATTCTTTCTCTACGGCTTCAGCCCGCTCATTCCTCTCCTTCGCGACGAACAGGGTACCTCTGCCGCGGTGGCCGGACTCCACGGCACCGCGATGGCCGTCGGCGGTGTGCTCGGCGGTCTGCTCTTCACGCCGCTCGTCCGCCGGCTGGGCCGGGGCCGGACGACCTGGCTGGGTCTCGGCGGCCTCGCTGTCGCCGTCACCTTGTTGTGCCTGCTGCGTCCGTTCGGCGCGACACTCACGGCCGCACTGCTCGGCGCGCTCGGCGGCACTCTCGTCGCCAGCGGTGTGGCGGCCGTCATCAGCGAGAGGCACGGCAAGGTCGCGTCCGCCGCGATCAGCGAAGCGTACGCGGTGTCCATCGCGGTCGGCCTGCTCGCCCCCCTGGCCACCGGGTTCACCGCGAGGCAATGGGGCAGCTGGCGGATCGGCCTGGTCCTGATCCTGCTGCTGATCGGCCTGGTCGCGGTGGTTGCGGCGGTGACCGGCGCCCGGCTGCCGGACAGTGACGACTCCGCGCGTGGCCAGCGAGCCTCCCGGCCGAGACTGCCCCGCCCCTACTGGCTGGCCTGGCTGCTGCTGGTCGTGGTCGGCGCCATCGAGGCATGCGTGGCGTTCTGGTCCGCCTCGGTCCTGCGCACCCATGCCGGTGTGTCCGCGGCCACCGCCACCACGCTGATCTCGGCCATGGTGTTCGGCAAGCTGATCGGCCGGGTGGTGGGCAGCGCGATCGCCGCACGCGTTTCCACCGTGCCGCTGGTACTGAGCGCCTTCGCCCTGTCGGCGACCGGCTTCGTCGTGTTCTGGACCTCGACCGTCGGGTGGCTCGCCGGCGCCGGGCTGCTGGTCATCGGGCTCGGCAACGCCATGCATTTCCCGCTCGTCCTGTCGCTGGCCATGTCGGCGGCACCCGGCGCCGCCGACCGGGCGGCCGCCGTCGCGAACTACGCCAACTCCCTCGCCTTCGCCGTGGCGCCCGTGGCTCTCGGAGGGCTCGCCGACCTGTTCGGCCCGCACCGGGCCTTTCTCCTGCTCCCCGCGCTGCTGGCCGCCGCCGCGCTGCTGGCTGTGTCCACCGGCCGCATGTTGCGCTCGCCGGACGTAGAGCCGGTGCGCTGATCCACGGGTGATTTCGTCGGTGAGTTCGGGGACCAAGCGTCGGCCTCTTTGGCTCCACTTGGTGATCGACCGCCCATGATCTGAAGGCGAGTTTTGGTACCAGTCTGGTTGGCCGGGTTCGTGCTGGCGCGAGCAGCGGCAGGGTTGTCGGACGGGAAACGAATCTCCCCCTGAGCTGGTCAACGGGTCCATGACTGCGATCTGCGGTGGCGCGCAGGGAGACGGTGCGTTCAAGACCGTTCACGTCCCCGCCGTACGAAGCGGGGGACAAGGTGGACGGGCCAGACCCGCCCGATGTGACACGCCCCGGGTATGCCCGGGGTATGTTCCCGGGTCCGCGGCGCTATGTTTTGGTGCGCCCCCGACGCGGTGCTGCGACTCTTTTCCTGCTGTTCCTCCCCAGAGAAAAGAGTCACCATGAAAAAGGCACTGGCCCTGTCCGCCGCCGTCCTGGCGGCGGGTGCCATGCTGGCCGCTCCCGCACAGGCGACCGCGCTCGACAAGACCAAGGCGCAGCGCCTGGCGATGGCGCTGACCCTGACGAAGAACACCAAGGCCAGCTACAACGCGTGGGCCCGGTTCAAAATCAACAAGGACACCCCGCAGGTCAAGGAGTACAAGTTCAACTGGAACACCGACGGCTGCTCGGTGCCCAAGGAGATTGGAAACTCTGAATACTGGAAGGGCGTCTTCAAGATTCCCTGCGATCGTCACGACTTCGGCTACCGCAACGTCAAGGCGCTGGTGAGCTCCAGCAAGTGGCGTAACACCTACAAGAAGCCCGTCGACGACGCGTTCCTCTTCGACATGGGCAACGTGTGTGTGAAGTTCTCCGGCACGAAGAAGGCGTCCTGCCGGGTGGCCGCGGCGGCGTTCTACGGCGCGGTCAGGGCAGCCACGTAGGAGGGCCACATGGCAGACTGAGCTCCGTGGTGAGAAAGATCGAGGCCCCGACCCGCATCCCGGTGCCGGGCGGCAAAATCATCAACGAGCACATCGGCCAGGTGAACACCGGTGACGAGGCGATCTCCATCGCCCACATGATCGCACCGCGGTCTTGAGCAGCTTCTTCATGATGCTCCTTCTGTCGGGCGGGTTCTGGTGCCCGCGGAGAAGGAGCATGGATCAAGGGTTGAGTCAGGGCGACAGATCCCTTGGACACAGTGCGGTTCGGCCAGCAGCCGTGCGGACTTTGGTCGTCGGCTGCTTGGTCGTGGAAAACCTAGCGTCCCACTAGCGCGCTCCGAGTGGTCTGATTGGGACATACCTCCGCTATACCGCGTCTCCGTATGGTCTCACCTCGACGGGAAATCAACGGAGGGAACCAGATATGAAGATCATGCGTAACGCGGTCGTCGTCGGGGCCATGGGGGCCGTGGCCATGATGGGCGCGCCTGCGTCGGCCTCGGCGTCCGCGCCGGCGGCGTCGGTGACCACGTCGGCAGACTTGGCCCTCGTCGCGACCTGTTCGAAGGGGTCCTACAAGCTGAAGGTGACCGTCACCTATGTCAACGGGTTGGGTGCGCACCGCTTCCGCAAGGTCTTCTGGACGGCCTCTGGCGGCCCCACCAACGTCAAGGTCAGCCTCGTCCAGGACCGGGGCGGCCTTCCGGACGTCGCGTTCAAGTCAGTCGTGATCACCGGCAATACCGGCCACAAGGACCTCCCGGCGACGCGGCCTATGGCGCATCGGGTCTTCGTGAAGCTGGCCGGTAGGACGGGTGTCACGAGCTGCGTCGGGCAGAGCGGCGTCATCTGATCCGGACCGCTCGGCGCCCGCTGTCGCGAGAGACGACGGGCGCCGAGCGGTCAGGGCGAGGGGTGGGGGAGTTCGAGGTCGGCCGCGATGGGGAAGTGGTCGGAGGCCTCGGTGCCGATCAAGCAGCCCCCGCCAGCCCAGACAGCGTCATCGGCCGCCGCCCTGCAAATGCCCCTCGCTCGTGGCCTGTCCGGCAAGGGTAGACCCCAACCCGCATCCAACGCCGCAGGCGAATAGCGTCAGAATAGAGTCCGCATCCGAGTTTCTTGACGCATGTCTGCTGGGCCCTTGGAGTTCAGCCTGACAATCCGAGCCGATCAACACGGCCGTCCCACGGTCATACAGCGCTGGAGATCCCGGCAGATAGCCCCGGAGCTCGGGGCCTTTGGCCGTGCGTGCTTCCCGCCGCCGGAATGATGGTCGGTCCTCGTCGCAGGTCAAGGTCGGTCGTCCTCGCTGCGCTGCGGGCGCTCCACCTTGACCTGCTCCTGCGGCCGACGGATTTGGCGGCTATCGGGAAGAGCGCGCCGGAGGTCAGCTGGGAGCCTGCTGGGCAGACTTGACGGCCTGGGTCTGGGTATGGCGGTAGGACACGGTTCCGGTCTCGATGATGTTGCCGCCGTAGGTGAGCCGATCGACGATCGCCGCGCACAACCGCGGGTCGGTAAATGTCTTGGTCCATCCCGAAAACGACTCATTTGAGGCGATCGCGATGGAAGCCCGCTCGTCCCGTTCGGTGATCACTTGGAGAAGCAGGTCGGCATCCCGCCGGTCCAACTCCATGTAGCCCAGTTCGTCAAGGCAGAGCAGCTGGACCCGGCTGTAGCGGGCGATGGTCTTGGTGAGCATCTTCTCATCGGCGGCCTCGACCAGCTCGTTGACCAGCTTGGCGGCCAGGGTGTACTCGACCCGGTGCCCGGCCATGGCCGCTTCGGTGCCCAGCGCGATGAGCAGGTGCGACTTGCCGGTGCCCGAGTCGCCGATCAGACACAGCGGAAGGCCCTCGCGGACCCAGTCGCTGGTGGCCAGGCTATGGATCATCGCGGGGTCGATATTGGGGTTGGCCTCGAAGTCGAACTCGCGCAGCGATTTCTGCCTCGGAAAGCCCGCGGCCTTGATGCGGCGTTCGGAGCGACGGCGGGCGCGGTCGTCGAATTCGGCCAGCAGCAGGTCGGCCAGCAGCAGGTCGGCCAGGAGCAGGTCGGCCAGGAGCAGGTCGGCCAGGAAACCCAGGTAGGACATCTGCTCGCGGGTGGCCCGCTGGGCGGTCTCGGCGTAGCTCTGCCGGATGGTGGGCAGGCGCAGCATCTTGCAGGCCTGGTCCACGACGGCGTCGGCGGCCTGCTCGGTCAGACCGCGATGACGGGGAACGGTCATGGTCAGGGCCTTCCTTCCTCACCGGAGGGCGAAGGGCTGCCTGCCGCGGGTCGGCGCAGCAGCTGGTCGTAGACGGTCACCGAGGGCAGCCCCCGGGTGTCGGGTGGCAGCGCGGACATGCGGCGTTCGGTCAACGACACCACCCCCGGTTCATCCAGCCAGGCCAGCGCCGGCGAGCGTGCGGGCGGCGGCGAGCCGGGCTCGGAGCCGAGCTGGGCGACTTTACGGGCCTCCAAAGCGACGGCGTCCGCGGTCCACGCGCCCACCCGCAGCGCCGCGGCGATCCCCGCCGCCACATGCTCGTGAGCCATGTGGCGGTGCAACAGCAGCGCCTCGATCAGCGTGCGGGTGCCCTCGGCCTCGCCGTGCGCCCGGCGGGCAGCGGCCCACCACGCCTCGTACTCACGGGTGAACTTGCCCGAGCGGCGCGCCTGCTCCAACGCGGTGGAGCCGGGCAGGGCGCCGGGCTTCTTCAGCAGGATCTCCAGGTAGTGGTCCAGCTCCAGCCGCGAGCCGCCCTTGGCGATCAGCCGTTCGTGCCGGGCCACCTCCTGCCCCTTGTGGTAGACCACCAGGTGTGAGGCGTGCAGCATCACTCGCACCGCTTGCCCGATCAGCCGGGCGGGCACCGAGTAGCGGTTGGTGCGCACCACGATCACGCTGTAGCGGTCCACCCGCGGGGTGAACAGCCGTCCCGTCTCGAACCGTTCGGTCGGCAGCGGCCGCAGCAACGGGGCTTCGATCGCGAACCGCTCACCGATGCTCTGGGGCCGGGAGCGGATCCGCCGCGTCTCGTCCTCCACGTCCCACCGGTCGATCATGGCGTTGAGCTCATCGATGGTGGCCACATCAGGGACGGGCACCAAATGGTTGCGACGGAAGTAGCCAATCTGACCCTCCACGCCGCCCTTTTCGTGCGCGCCCTCCTTGCCTCGGCGGCAGTAGAACGGCTCGATCCAGTAGAAGGAGCGGAAGATGACCCAGCGTTCGTTCTCCACCCGCGAGCGGTTGAAGCCGAGCACCTTGGCCACCGCGGGCCGCAGGTTGTCATAGCGCACCTTGCCGTACGGCACGCCACCCAGCAGGGTGAGAGCGTGGACGTGGCCCTCGAAGAACGCCTCCTGCGAGCAGGTCAGGAACATCCGATGCACAGCCTTGCCCGACCACGACAGGCGGAAGGAGAACAGGTAGCAGCGGGTCAGCGTGCCGGCCAGCCGGATCCACACATCGCCGAAATCCACCTCGGCCTCAGCTCCCGGACGGTGGGACTGCTCGATGAAGCCGGGCACCGGTCCGCGGCCTTCCTCCATCCGGATCTCCGCCCGCCGCTGCCGCACGTAATCGCGGACCATCGGGTAGGAGACCTCCACCGCCTGGTGCTCCTCCACCAGCCGATTCCAGATGCGGACCACGGTGTGCCGCTGCTTGCGCGGCGCGTCCAGATCAGCCCGCAGCATCGCATCGATGACCGGCTTGTAGGGATCCAGCCGCGACCGGCGCGGTGGCGGCTTCTTCCGCTCCGGCGGCCAGGGCGAGGCCAGCGCCTGAGCCACCGTCCGCCGATGCACGCCGTACTTGCGGGCCAGCGCCCGCGCCGACATGCCTTCCAGCCGGGCGTCCCGACGGATCGCCGCGAACAGTTCGGCCTTCCCCTTGTTGGCCATCGGTGCCCCCTCGCTATGCGGAGCACCCCGATCGTCTCAGCAGCCGGACATTCGTGGTACCAAAACTCACCGACACCATTTTCCTGCTCAGATGGGTGGAGCCTCACCTGACCGACATCTGGTACCCGCCCTCACCTACATGGCCACACGGGCAAGCCGGGCCCGCGCGGTGCGGCCGGTGGGGAACGATCCGCGGCGATCCGATGTCACGACCTGTCTCGGTGTCGGAGGCCAACGCCCATCGGTACGGCGGTGAACACCGCCTCGAACCCGAGAAAGACGCGGACCAGCCAGGCCTCGCTTGGCGAGAACCCCTCGAAGAGTGAGGCCGCCCGCGTCGGCGCGCAGCCGCGCCCTCGCGCGCCGCACCGCGCCGCGCCGCACCGCACCGCGCCGGGCGGCCCGCCGTCGTTCGTCCCAGGGAAGGCGATGTCACTCATGCCCTGTCGACCACGCCGCGACCCGTTTCCGTGACAGAACCCGGAGCGGCGCCCGCGTCCGCCGGGATGGATCGGCACTGGCTCGCGCCAGCCGGTTCGCGTGATCGACGAGCAGGTCAGGACCCGGCCGATGGCGTACAGCCTCCACACCCGAGTCGCGTCGTAGGCCTTGCTGAAAGGTCGCGCGTACGTCGTCGTACTCATGATTCGGCCGGGCGGCGCGGACAAGCTGAAGGGGACACGAGGACGCATGGGACCGGAGGAAGTTGTCATGTCGAGCCTGATGGAGGAACGGCGTGCGCCGGCGGCCCGCACGATGACGGCGGCCACCCGGTTCAGCATCCTCGGACCGGTGCGGGCCCGCCGGGGCGACGGCGACCTGCGGCTGGGCGGCCGACAGCAGCGGCTGGTCCTGGCACTGCTGCTGGCCCGGGCGGGAACGGTGGTCGGCCTGGCCGAGATGGTGGACACCATCTGGGAGCAGGAGCCGCCGGCCAGCGCGGTCAACGTGGTCCACCGCTACATCGGGACGCTACGCCGGCTGATCGAGCCGGGTCTGCCAGTCCGTAGTGTCGGCTCACATCTGATCCGGCATGCGGCGGGATACCAGCTGCGCGTCGCGGAGGACTCCCTCGACCTGCTTCGCTTCCGAGCTCTGGCCGCGGCCGCGCGCCGCTGCGACGATCCGGAGCAGGCCGTGCGGCGCTACGCCGAGGCCCTCTCCTTGTGGCAGGGCCCCTGCGCCGCGGGCCTGGAGCCGCTCTCGCAGAACCTCCCGGTCTTCGTCGCCATCGAGGCCGAGCGCGCCCAGATCGTACGGGACGCGGCGGACACCGCCCTGCGCGCCGGCCTGGAACGGCTGCTGCTGCCCGCGCTCCGGCAGGCCGTGGAGCACAGCCCGCTGGACGAAGCCCTCCAGGCCCGGCTCATCCTCGCGCTGGCCGCCACCGGCCGGCAGGCCGAGGCACTGGAGATCTACCAGCAGGTACGCCGCAGGCTCGGCGACGAGCTCGGCATCGACCCGGGGCCTGAGCTGCTCGAGACGCACGAGCGGTTGCTGCGCCAGCGCCTCGCCCCGCGGGCTGGGGCATCGGCCGCCGCCCCGGCTCAGCTTCCGCCGGATCACCCCTTCTTCACCGGCCGGTCAGACCTGCTGGGCCGCGCCGAGCGGCTGATCGAGGAGGACCGCCGGCACGGCCGGCCGACCGTGGCACTGGCCGTCGACGGGATGCCCGGCGTGGGCAAGACCACCCTCGCGATCCGGCTCGCGCACCGGCTCGCCCACGCCTACCCTGACGGGCAGCTCTACGCGGACTTGCGCGGATTCTCCGCGGACGGGCCCGTGCTGAGCGCCGACGAGGTGCTTCGCGGCTTCCTCACCTCCCTCGGTCTGCCTCAGGAGGACCTGCCGACCCAGCTGCATGCCCTGGCCGGCCTGTTCCGCAGCAGGATGTCCGGGCGGCGGGTGCTGCTCCTGCTGGACAACTGCGGCGATTTCGAGCAGATCCGTCACGTGCTGCCCGGCACACCCGGCAGCCTCGCGATCGTAACCAGCCGGGTCCGCATGACCAGCCTGATCACCGCAGGCGGAGCGCACCCGCTGCCCGTCGATCTGCCATCGGCGCACGAGGCGCGCGAGCTCCTGGCACACCGGCTGGGCGCCGGCCGAGTCGCCGCCGAACCACAGGCCGCCGAGGAGATCATCGAGCGGTGCGGGCGGCTGCCGCTGGCCATCGCGTTGACCGCAGCGCGCGCGGTCACACAGCCGACCGTGACGCTCGCCGAAATAGCGGGCGAACTGCTGAGCGCACGCGACAGCCTGGACGGGTTCGCCGCACTGCCAGCGGCGTTCTCCTGGTCCTACCACGCGCTGACCCCGCCGGCCGCCCGCCTCTTCCGGCTGCTGGCATTGCACCCGGGCCCGGAGGTGAGCGCCGAGGCAGCCGCCGCTCTGGCCGGGACCGAGTCACGCAGCGCCGGGAGCCGGCTGGCCGAGCTCGCCACGCACATGCTGATCCAGGTACGCGGTGGCCGGAGCCGGATGCACGACCTGCTCCGCGCCTACGCCCATCAGCTCAGCGAGGAGCTCGACACCGAGGCGGAACGGCATCAGGCAAGGACCCGGCTGCTCGACTTCGACGGCAACCGTTGAACAGCCCCGTGCCGCTATGACCCGGCCTGCTCCGGATGGCCACCAAGCCCCAGCGCGAACAGGCCCTCGGCGGTATCGACGATGGTCGTGGCCGGGCCGCGGGGAGGCCGGCCGAGAACCGTACGGGCCTTGGTGGTGTCCAGGAGGGGTTTTCGGCCCAGCCGCGGAAGCTGATCGGCTCGGTGCTGCCGGCCAGGAAGCGCTCGCCGCTTGGGGCGGGATGGGTCATCGCGTAGATGCAGATCGGTGACCTCGTGGACGTCCGCCACACCGAAGTGCATCGGGAAACGACCGCCACGGCGCCTTCGGGCATCGCCTTGACCATGGCGATCGAGGAGGACAGACGCGGACCGAGCACGAGGCCGAAGATGCCGATGGGATTGATGCCGGCCAGTTCCAGGCCACACCCCTCAACGGCGATGAAGTACGAGGCCGCCCGCTCGGCGATGGCCTTGGACCGGATGTAGGCGGTGTTGTCGCCGGCCGGGTCGGTCCAGTCGGCCTGGTCAAACTCCCGGAGGGGTTTGGGGCTGTAGCCGACCGGGGCGAACGAGGAAGCCAGCGCCACCCGCCGGAGGCCTCCGTAGCGTGCCGCCGGCAGCACGCGCTGCGCTCCCTCCCGCGCTGGGGAGATCACCTCGTCATCGTTGGCGGGTTGATCCCGGGGTAGGGCGAGGCGACATGGAGGACAGGGGAGCCGCCTGCCATCGCCTCGGCTCACCTGTTGGCGGCGTCCAGCCGCGTGTTGACGATCTCCGAGCGCCCACAGAACCTATCCGGCGCCCTCCACCTCGGGGCGGAGGAGGAATCAGCGTTGACGCGCTCGTTGCCGTGGCCGGAATCTCCGCCAGTTCAGGGCTGGGAGGGGTGGGCCCCTTCGCGGTGGCGGCAGCGACGGTGTCGGAGCTCCTTCGCTGATGCGCCACCACGTTGACCGCACAGCAGGCCGGTTCATGACAAGGCGAGGCCGTGTGACATGAGCCGGCCGGTGTGGTCTGCAGCACACACTCGATGTGAACTGAGCGTGCACTACGGCCTCCTACTGTGCTGATCAGCTTGTTCACAGCGCAGGAGGCATCTCATGTGGAAGGTAGTCCCGAAGCCCGCAGCGGTGCTCGGCAACGCCGGCACCCACGACCGCCCAGCCCCGGAAATCTCAGGGGGCGTCGGCGCCGCGGTCGTCGTCCAATCCGCGCCGGTGCTGTACCCCTCATCGGGCCAGGCCGACATCGCGAACCTGCAGAAAGGCTGACCGGCCATGGCTGTACCACTGATCGTCCTGGTACACGGCGCGTTCGCGGAGTCGGCCGGCTGGAACGGCGTCATCGAACGCCTCACCCAGTACGGCCTGCCCGTGCTGGCCGTCGCCAACCCGCTGCGCAGCCTCGCCGGCGACGCCAGTTACCTGCGTGACGCCATCGCCGGCCTGGCCCGGCCGGTCATGCTCGTCGGCCACTCCTACGGCGGGATGGTCATCACCCAGGCGGCCACAGGCACCCCCGCCGTCAAGGCCCTGGTCTACGTGGCCGGCTTCGCTCCCGAGCCCGGGGAGAGCGCGGCGCAGCTCTCACTCACGTTCCCGGGCAGCACTCTCGGCAGCGCGCTCACCAGCACGCCGCTTGCCGACGGCAGCACCGACCAATCCATCGAACCGGCGAGGTTCGCCCATCAGTTCGCCGCCGATGTGGACCCGGACGCCGCCGCTCTGATGGCCGCCACCCAACGGCCGATCACCGACCGGGCCCTCGGTGACGCCCTGGACGCCCCGACCGCCGCCTGGCGCACCATCCCCAGCTGGTTCGTCTGGGGTGGCGCCGACCGCAACATCCCAGCCGCGGCGTCGCGGTACATGGCCCAGCGCGCGAGGGCACGGGAGCTACGGGAGATCGACGGCGCCTCGCACGCCGTCGCGGTCTCGCAGCCAGGCCCGGTCTCCGAGGTGATCCGTGAAGCGGCTGCCCACATCTAGCGACCAAGGGGCCAGAGCCGCCAGCGTCGCCGCCCCGGATCGGCCCGACGCCCTCGCCGACTTCCTCGAAGCCCGCGTCATGCTCCTGCAGATCGCCCGCCGAATCGTCGCAACCACTGACGCCGAGGACGTCGTCCAAGACACCTGGCTGCGATGGAACGGCACCGACCGCACGGTCGTCCGCAACGCACGTGCCTTTCTCGCCTGCACCACGCAACGCCTGTCGATCACGCGAACGCAAAGCGCGTACGCCCGGCACCAGATACCGGCCGGGCTGACAGTGGATTATCCTGCGCAGCTGGCCGCAGACCCGGCCCAGATCGCCGAAGACATCGATGAGCTCCGAGCGGCGATGGCTGTGCTGGTAGTCCGGCTCGGCCCGCGCGAACGCGTGGCCTACCTGCTGCGCGAGGCATTCGCCCTGCCCTACCGGAACGTCGGTGAGCTACTCGGACTCACCGAGCCGCACACGCGCCAGGTGCTCCGCCGTGCCCGAGCGCGGCTGGTGTCTGGCCCCGACCGTCCCGTGTCGCCGGTGGAAAAGTCCCGTCTGCTCGCGGTGTTCCTCGACGCCGCCCGCCGTGGAGATCTCGCGGCGCTCGCGGCTTTCGCCCGAACGAGCTGACCGGCCTGCTCCAAGGAGAATGAACATGGCACTCGCGCCAGGTCAGCGGGCTCGAGCGAGAACGCCCGCGCCCGCAGGCCGCGCCGCCGCGCGTCCTCGACGACGGCCCGGGCGCTCAGGCCGTCCCTGTACGCGCAGAGCTGTTCCGTTAGCTCATGCGCGGTGACACCGGCCGCAATTTGGCGAGGCGCAGAGTCAGCCATGGCGATGAAGTCCAGGGGTGCCAGCGCGGGCGGCGGTCTGGTCGACGCGTATGGGTCCCGTATCCCGAATGGGATCTTACGAGCCCTCTGGTGGCTTCGTGCCTGTCCCGATGTCGATGCCTCAAATACGTCTATTCCACGGTAAAACTGTGATGTCATCACCGTGGGGTGCGTTGGCCAGGTCAGCAGGTCAACGCCTTCCCGGTGCGCAGGTTCCCGTAGCCGATCACCGTCAGTAGCTCTTAGGGTCCGCAGGGTCACTGCGTTATGGAGGCACGAATGTCGAATGGATCTTTTGGGCAGCAGTTGCGAGCCTTGCGGCAGTCGGCCGGCCTGACGATCGAGGCGTTGTCGGAGGCGTCCATGGTGAGCGGGCGCGCCATCAGCGACATGGAGCGGGGCCGCAGCAGGGCGCCACAGGAGCGGACGCTGGAGGCGCTGGCCGACGCGCTGGAGCTGGGCGACGCCGATCGTGCGGAGCTGGTCGAGCTGGCGCGCGCCGAACGGTCGGACAACCGGGTGGGGCGGCCGCGGTTGTACGAGCTGCCGCGCGGCCTGGGTGACTTCGTCGGCCGGGTGCCGGAACTGGAGCTGCTGCTGCGCCGGGGGCGGGAGGCGTCCGGGGACGGGCCGGCGCCCGTGGTGGTGGTGCACGGCCAGGCGGGGGTGGGCAAGACGGCGTGCGCGGTGCGGGCGGCCGAGCAGTTGCGTGAGGTGTTTCCCGCCGGGCAGTTCTACGTGGATCTGCGGGGCACCGACGCGGAGCCGATGGCGGCGGCGGAGGCGCTGGATCGGCTGCTGCGGGCGCTGGGGGTCAAACCGGGCGCGATCGCGGAGGAGGAGCTGGAGCGGGCCAGCCAGTTGCGGGCGCTGCTGGCCGAGCGGCGGTGCCTGCTGGTGCTGGACAATGCCGCCGACGAGGCCCAGGTACGGCCGCTGCTGCCGGGGCCGGGCGCCGGGATGGCCATCGTGACGAGCCGGCGCACGCTGGCCGGGCTGGAGACGGTGTCGCGGATCGCACTGGCGCCGCTGTCGCCGCTGGAGTCGGCCGAGCTGCTGCGGGAGATCGTACGGGACGGCTCCGCCCGCGCGCAGGCCGGCGAGGTCGATGAGGTCGCACGGTTGTGCGGGCACCTGCCGCTGGCGCTACGCATCGCGGGCACCCGGCTGGCCAGCCGGCCGGGCTGGACCATGAAGAACCTGGCGGAGCGGCTGTCGGACGAGGACCGGCGGCTGGCGCAGTTGTCCGTGGGCGATGTGGGGGTGGAGGCGGCGTTCGCGCTGTCGTACGCGGTGCTGTCGTCACGGGCCAAGACGTTGTTCCGGCGGCTCGCACATGTACCTTCGGTGGATTTCGCGGCGCCGATCGCCGCGGTGCTCACTCAGATGGAGCTGTTCACGACGGAGGATGAGCTCGACCGGCTGGTGGAGCTGGGCCTGCTGCAGCACGAAGGGGCCGACCGCTACAGGTTCCATGACCTGATCCGGCTCTTCGCCACGCAGCGGCTGCGCGACGAGGAGACGGCGGCGGCCAGGGCGGCGGCCGAGCAGGCGATGACGGACTGGCTGCTGGAGACCGCGACCATGGCCGGGCGATGGTTCGAACCCGAAGCCGGCGAGCCGCCGGCCGATGGCAAGGGGCTGGTCCCGATCGCCTCGCTCGAGGAGGCGCACGCCTGGTTGCAGGCAGAGAGGGACAGCTGGCTGGCCGCGCTGAGGCTGGCTGCCGCCGCCGGCCGGCACAAGCAGGTGGCCGGACTCGGCGAGGCGATCTACTGGTTCGCGGGCACGATGGATCACTGGAGTGGTCACTGGGAGGAGGTCTTCGCGCTGTCGAGGGCCGCCGCCGCCCGGCTGCCTGACCGCCTGGGAGAGCTCCGGCACCTCAACTACTATGCCTGGGCGGTGCTCGGTGTGGGACGGCTTGAGGAGAGCGCGGCGCTGGCGATGGAGGCCTACCAGCTCGCGGAAAGCCTGGGCGCCGTGAAGGAGCAGGCCGAGGCGATATGGAGCGCGGCCGAGGTCTGGCGGGTCGCCGGGAACCTCGACCAGGCTCTGTGGGCGTACTCCCGGGCGCGGGAGCTGGCCGGCACCGCCGGTGCTCACATCACCTACCTGCAGAGTTTCGTGGGAGCAGGGCTGACGCTCTCCAGTCTCGGCAGAGTCGACGAGGCCCTGCGGGAGTTCAGGACCGTGCTGCGGGAGATCGATGGGCGGCCGGTCCCGCCCGGGATGGCGCAAGCGACCCGAGCGGCCGTCCAGCTGGGCCTGGCCAGGACGCTGGCCGACGCGCAGCGCTGGCAGGAGGCGATCGACGAGGCGACTCCGGCCCTGGCCGCGTCCACCGAGATGGGCAGGGTCTGGTACATCGGCCATCTGCGGCTGGTGCTGGGCAGGGCGCATGCCGCGCTGGGCGCGGCCGACGAGGCTCGCGAGCATCTGACCGCCGGGATCGAACTGCTGCAGGACGACGTGGTGACCAGCTCCCGGACGATGGACGAGGCGAAGGCGCAGCTCGCGGCCCTCGGCGACTGAGCACCCCTCACGCACGCGGATCAGTTCTGCGTTATTCCTGCATGGTCCCGGCCCTGGTGGCGCTGGTTGCATGGCTTCCGCGGCGGAAGCCAGCTGCGGCCCCCGGTGCCGGTCGCGTACCTGACCCTCCGTTACGACGGGCCAGTGGGCGGGAGCGCTCCCGAACGACATTTCACTCTGACCGGAAGGATGGGCAGTGCCCCCTCTACCGTCCTTGCTCACCGCGGCCTTGAGCAGCCTGGTTCTCGTGCTCGCTGCCGCCGGCGTCGCCTCACCGCCCGCCCGGGCGGCCTCTGAACCGTCCCCGGAGGTCGTGGCCGAGCGGGTGGACACCCAGCCCGCTCCTGGCCCGGCCACCCTCACTCTCATCACCGGTGACGTCGTCGACTACGCCCCCGGCAAGGGGGGTGGCATGCCCTCCATCGCCGTCCGTCCGGCCCCCAGGCCGGACGGGGGCGATGTCACGTTCGCCACGCTGCCCAGCAAGGATGGCGGCTACCTGGTGATGCCCTCCGATGCCGCCGGCATGGTGGCCGCCGGCACTCTGGATGAGGAGCTGTTCGACGTCGAGACGCTGGCCCGCGACCAGCGCACCGAGGCCATCCCGCTGCTGATCACCTATGCCGGCGATCCGGCCCCCGCCACGCTGTCCAGGTCTGCGGACGCCCTGCCGGCCAGCGAGAACGTCCGCGTGCTCGACAGCATCAACGGCGCCGCGATGAGCGTGGACACGGGACAGGCGGCGGCGTTCTGGGCGGGCCTGCGTACAGACCGGCCTTCCGCCCAGCGTTCGGCGAGCGGCCTGGCCAAGGTCTGGCTCGACCGTAAGACGCACGCTCTGCTCGACAGGAGTGTGCCGCTGATCGGCGCGCCGAAGGCCTGGGAGCTCGGGTACGACGGCAAGGGCGTCAAGGTCGCCGTTCTCGACGGCGGCATCGACGTGCACCATCCGGACTTCGCCGGCCGCATCGAGGCCATGGCGAACTTCGGCACGGCCCCCGGCATCGAGGACAAGGACGGGCACGGCACGCACGTCGCCTCGACGATCGCCGGTGCGGGCGAGACCCACCAGGGCGTGGCCCCGGCCGCCACGCTGCTGGTCGGCAAGGTGTTCGACGACGAGGACAACGGCAACTCGTCGTGGACCATCGCGGGCATGCAGTGGGCCGCCGAGCAGGGAGCCGATGTGGTGAACCTGAGCCTCGGCTGGTGCTGCGGCGACGGCACCGACCCGATGAGCCAGGCCGTGAACGCGCTGACGAAGAAGCACGGGACCCTGTTCGTGGCGGCGGCGGGCAACGACTACAAGGCGCTCGCCGTGAACTCCCCGGCGGCGGCGGACGAGGCGCTGGCCGTGGGCGGGGTGGACAAGGTCACGGGCACGGAGCTGGGGGATTTCTCCAGCCGGGGCCCTCGCCTGGGCGACGCGGCGGTCAAGCCGAACATCGTCGCGCCGGGCGTGGACATCGTGGCCGCCCGCGCCGCGGGCTCCCCGAGACCCGGCATCCCGGGGAACGACAGGTACCTGATGGCGAGCGGCACGTCGATGGCCTCCCCGCACGTGGCAGGGGCCGCGGCCATCCTGGCCCAGCAGCATCCCGAGTGGCGGGCGGCCGAACTGCGCGACGCGCTGACCTCGACCGCCGCGCGCGGCGACGCACTCAACTGGTTCGACCAGGGCAGCGGCCGGGTGGACGTGGCCCGCGCGGTCACCCAGACAGTGTTCGCCACCTCCTCCGTCGACTTCCGCAAGCTGGACGGGCCGGCCACACGGCAGATCACCTACCGCAACCTCGGCACCGAGCCCGTCACCCTCGCGCTCTCCCTCCTCACCCGAGGCTGGAGCGGTAACCCTGCCCCCGACGGCGCGGTCAGGCTGGGAGCGGACAGTGTCACGGTGCCCGCGAACGGCACCGCCACCGTGGACCTCGCCGTGCACCTGCAGGCCGGCGCGAGGGGTGTGTACGGCGGCTGGGTGACGGCGCAGGCCGGCGAGACACGCGTGGTGACGCCGTTCAGCTACTACGCCGAAGCGGTCAAGCACAGCGTCAAGGTGTCGCTCATCAACTCCTACGGGACCAAGGAGTTCTACAGCCGGTACGCCCACCAGCGGCCCGCGGTGACCGTGTTTCCGGTGAAACTGCCAGCGAGCCCGGAAGACCCGTTCACCTCCTACAGGTTCTCCTCCCTGAGCACCGATTACGCGGGCAACGGCGAGTTCCGCCTGCCGGCGGGCGAATACGAGCTGTTCGGCTCCCTCTACGAGCGACGGCTCGCCAACCGCGAAACCCTGGTGATCAAAACCATCGACGTCGACGGGGACGAGACAGTCACCCTGGACGCCCGCGAAACGGTCAGGGTCAGACCGGATTTGCCGAAACCGGCCGACGGCGCAGGCACCGTGCGCTATCAGCACAACCCCGATGTGAACGACCCCGACGACCATCCCACTGGCTTCAGCATGTACTGGTCCGTGTCGGGCGGCTACGACCTGTACGTCACGCCGGTAACACCCCCGAGAACGGGTACGAGCCGCCTGGCGCACCAATGGGCCATGGAGCCGCCCGTCCTGTCCAAGGTCGTAGCCGGCGGCCTGACACTGCATCCCGTGTACACCCCGGACTCCATGCGCGCGCTCACCACGAACACCACTCACCCCATTGTGTCCGTGGGCCGGGGACGGGCCGAGGACTTCGACGGAGTGGACGTGACGGGCAAGATCGTGCTGACCGGGGTTCCGGTCGAGAACCTCGAGCGGCCGTATGCGACCGCGGCCGAAGCCATGGACGTGGTCGGAGCCGAGGCGGCGCGCCGCGGTGCCGTGGGCATCCTCGGCTACCTCGACATGGACGGAGGTCGGGCCCGCGTCCCCGACGGGCCGTCCCTACGGCTCGGCTTGAGCGCCGCCGAGGGCCGGGCCGTGCGCGCCGCGCTCGGCCAGGGACCACTGTCGCTGCGGCTGGAGCCGTACACGGGCCCGGACGTGGTCTACAACCTGCGCTACGACTCACCCGGTCAGATGCCGACGCGCCCGCCGAAGGTCAAGATGAAGGACCTCGTACGGGTGGACGCCACCTACCACGCCGACAAGGCGAACGCCCAGATGCGGGCGAACATCTTGACGAACACCGTTGAGCCCGTCGTGCTGGTGAGCATCCACAACCAACCCATCCGTTCGCAACACCGCACCGAGTACTACGGTCCGGCCACTGGCGACGTGGTCTGGACCCGGGAAATCACGAACGAGTCGCTGACCCTGAAGACCGACAACCTGTTCACTCGGCGCGACCGGCGCATGACCGACCGGTGGTTCAAGGCGCCGCTGGTGCCGGGAGCCGCCGACGTGCCCCCCGGGTACCCGGTCGCGCTGCCGTGCGGGTTGTGCCGCGACGGGGACCGGTTCGTACCCGGAGAGCAATGGCGCGACTCCGACTCACGCCATTACAGCGATCCGAACCCGGTGACGTCGGCGCCGAAACTGTTCGTCGACGACCAGCAAGCGGGCACGATTCAGGGCTATCGCCCCCGCTACTTCACGGTCCCCGGGAAAGCGGGAACGTACCGGCTGGAGTCGACGGACACGACTGGCCGCACCCTGCCGAGGAGAGTGACCACGACCACGTCGTTCGCCTCCACACCACCCGCCGGGACGCCACGCGGCTACACCTGCTCCTCCGGGACGTTGTGCGCGTTCCAACCGGCGCTCCAGTTCGCCTACGACCTGCCACTCGACCTGCTGAACCGGGCCGCGTCCGGCAAGCGCTTCACCTTCGAGCTGCGCGCCGGCGCGCACTCCACGCTGCGCAGAGCACCCGAGGTGAAGCGGGTTGCGGTGGAGTATTCAGTGGACGACGGTGTGACCTGGCAGCCGGCCAGGCGGGTCATCAGCCGCGGCGATGGTCGTTACCGCGTCGAGGTGAAGCATCCGGCCCTGGCGGACACCAGCGGCTACGTCTCCCTGCGGGTCACCGCCTCGGACCAGGCAGGCGGCTCGGCCACGCAGACCATCGAGCGGGCGTACGGCCTGACCTAGCCCGTGCGTGACCGTCCAGCTGTGGTGAGGCCACTCGTTCCCGGCGCGCTCGGGCAGCGCGGCGCGCCGGCCATCCACAAGGTCGGCTCGCTCGTAGCGCCACCGATGCACCATCCCACAAAGATGATCATCTATTTGTCCGCAACACTCACATCGGAGAAGACATGACAGCCCCGGCCACCACCGGAGTCGTGCTGGAGCCCGCCTGCCAGCGATTCCTGGACCGCGCCTTGCGACGGATGCCGTCCCTGCACGAGATGGAACCAGCCAAGGCACGCACCGCCCTTGACGGTCTGCAGTCCGGCCCGGTGGATCTGCTGCCGGTGGATGAGAAGTGGGTCATGGTGTCCGCCTCCGTGGGGAACGTCTCGGTGCGCGTCGTCCGGCCGCGAGGGAACGCTGCCCCGCTGCCGGTGGTGCTCTACATGCACGGCGGCGGTTGGATGCTCGGCAACGCGTTCACGCACGATCGGCTGGTCCGCGAACTCGCGGTCGGCGCCGGCGCCGCGGTCGCGTTCGTCGAGTACACCAACGCGCCCGAGGCGCGCTACCCGGTGGCGATCGAGCAGGGGTACGCGGTCGCGCAGTGGATCGGCCGGGAGGGCACCGCGTACGGCCTCGATCCGGACCGCGTCTCGGTGGCGGGAGACTCGTCCGGCGGCAACATGGCGGCGGCGCTGACGCTGATGGCGAAACAGCGGGGCGATGTCCGCTTCGTGCACCAGTCCCTGTACTACCCGGTCACCGACGCCGCCATGGACACCGGCTCCTACCGTGACTTCGCGACGGACTATCTCCTCACCGCCCGGGCGATGGCGCGGTTCTGGGACGCCTACCTGCCGGACGCCGAGCGGCGGCGAGAGATCACCGCCTCGCCGCTGCGCGCCTCCCCGGCGGAGCTCACCGGCCTCCCGCCCGCCTTCGTCGTCGTCGGCGAGGCCGACCTCCTGCGCGATGAAGGCGAAGCCTACGCCGCGAAGCTGCGTGCCGCCGGCGTCCCGGTCACCACCGTGAGGTACGACGGCATCATCCACGGCTTCATGACGCTGAACGAGCTGAGCGACACGTGCGCGGGCCGCGCGGCGACGGCGCAGGCGGCCGCCATGCTCCGCTCCGCCTTCGGCCCCTGAAGGCGATGACGTCTGGCCACGCCGGATGAGGACGTCGGTGGCGTGGTCGGCGTGCTCATCGGCTGTGGTGACTGGCGGGATGGCAGATGACTGATCAGCACGTCCCCGGTGACGAACGTCTCCCGCGCTGCCGGGCCCGAGCCCAAGACACCCGCAGCGCCCGGCCGATGCGCAGGCAGGCGGTCAGTTCGCGCCACAGCACGCCACCGCCCCGGACATACGAGCCTGGTAGATGGTCTCGTTCGAGATCCGCATGGTCTCATCCTCGGAGAAGCCGTCCGGAAGCCTGCCCACGATCTGCTCCGCACTCCAGGACGTCGCCCAGCGCCGCTCCTGACGGTGCCCGTGCCGTCGCGCGCTCCGGCGGACCTGTGATCCTTCGATCTCGTAGCCGTCGGAGAAGCGAACCGCGCTGGCCAGCCGGTCCTGCAACCGCAGCAACCGATCGTCGGCGGCGAGCTTGCACGCCTCGGGCCGGGCTCGGCGACCGGCGTGCCACTGCGCGATCGAGGCCCGGTAATCCAGACGTCCATTACGGATAGCCACGTTGCGCGCCAACTCCCGCGAGATCGCCGACGGGCCGTCCCAGGCTGCGGGCGATCTCACGCACTCCACGCCCCTGCGCACGAGCATGGCGATCTCCTCGCGCCGGTTGACGGAGGCGGCCCCGGTGACCGAAGGGCGGCCGGCCAACTTGAAGCGCCACACGCACCCCTCCCGTGCCGCAACATCTCCCTTGATGATCGAGGTTGGGCCGCCAGCCTGGCCGCCCGATCCGTGTGATTCACGCGTTCGACTGGCGACGCTGCCGCTTCTGAGGCGGCCATCTGGCCGGTCGCACCGCGCATGTATCGTGGCCGGAACAGATGAAGCATGGCTCGTCTCGCAGAGCTCTGTGTGAGTGCCACCCTCGCGCCTCGAACTCGACGCCACACAGGTCAGCTTGGCGACGCTGACACTCCGGGCACGGCGCGCAGAGCCACATCCTGCGTAATTCCTGCATGGTCCCGCTCCGGTCGTGCTTGGTTGCATGGACCTGTGAGACCAGCGCAACGAGCGGCCTGTTCGGCCGGCGGTTCGCGGTCGGATGCCTACGGGGAGAGGTGATGCAGGCATGCTTGTCGAGTCAGCCTTCGGTCGCATCGGTGGTGTTGACGCAAGACCCGTGTATCACGTGGGAGGCGCTGACGTACCGTGGAGGGACCTCTTCCACCGCCGCTCCGGGGGAGGCTTGCGCCGCCGTGACGCGAGCGCTGGACGGCGCGGCAACGTGCTGCTGGGACGGCAGGCCGAGTGCGACGCGCTCGACCGGCTCCTCTCGGCGGTCCGCGTCGGTGAAAGCCGGTCGCTGCTGATCCGCGGTGAGGCGGGAATGGGCAAGTCGGCGCTGCTGGAATACGTGCACGACAGCGCGTCCGGCATCCGCATCGCCCGAGCTTCGGGCATCGTGGCGGAGAGGGAGCTGACCTTCGGCGGGCTGCATCAGCTGTGTGCCCCATTCCTGGATCATCTGCCTCGCCTGCCGGAGCCGCAGCGCGATGCTCTCGGCACGGCGTTCGGCCTGAGCGCGGGATCTGCACCGGACCGCTTCCTGGTCGGGCTCGCAGTACTCAGCTTGTTCGCTGACGTGGCCGAGAAGGAGCCGCTGGTCTGCCTCGTCGACGACGCTCAGTGGCTCGACCAGGTGTCCATGCAGACCCTCGCCTTCGTCGCGCGACGCCTGCCCGCCGAGCCGGTCGGGTTGGTACTGGCGATGCGTGAGCCGTGCCTGCAATCCGATTTGGCTGGGTTGCCGCAGCTCGAAGTGGGGGGCTTGAGCGACAGCGACGCTCGTGCCCTGCTCGACTCGGTGACGGCCGGGCGACTTGACGAGCAGGTACGCGACCGCTTCATCGCCGAGGCTCAGGGAAACCCGCTGGCCCTGCTTGAGCTGTTTCCGGGATCAACGCCGGCGGAACAGGCCGGCGGGTTTGCGTGGCCTGACGCGCGGCCGTTGGTGAACCAGATCGAGCTAGACTACCTGCGGCGGGTCGAGGCGCTACCGGCAGAGACGCAGCAGCTGCTGCTCATCGCGGCGGCCGAGCCGATAGGCGACGTGGCCTTGCTGACGCGTGCGGCAGAGCTGATGGGAATCGATGCGGCCGCTGGGACGCCGGCCGAAGTCGCGGGACTGATCACCATCGGCACCCGGGTGCATTTCCGGCATCCCCTTGTGCGCTCGGCGGTCTACCGCATGGCGGTCCCGGACAACCGTCGAAACGTGCACCGTGCGCTGGCCGATGCGACCGATCCTCAAGCCGACCGCGTACGTCGCGCGTGGCATCTGGCCAACGCCTCAGCCGGCCCCGACGAGATCGTGGCCGCCGAGCTGGAGCACTCCGCCGACCGGGCACAGACGCGTGGCGGAGTCGCGGCAGCAGCCGCGTTCCTCGAGCGAGCGGCCCAGCTGACACCCGATCCCGCGCGCCGCGGAACCAGAGCCTTGACAGCGGCACGGGCGAAGTATCAGGCCGGTGGGTACGACGCCGCGCTCGACCTGCTGAACGCGGCGGAACTGAGCCCCTTGGACGAACGCGGACTCGCCCGCTCCAAGCTGTTGCGAGCTCAGATCGTCCTCGCCTCCACCAGCGCCGGCGCCGCCTTGCCACTGCTGTACCAAGCCGGCAAGCACCTGGAGCTGTTGGACCCCGGACTGGCTCGCGCGACCTACCGTGACGCACTGAGCGCGGCCACGATGGTCGGCCGTCCGCCGAGCGGCGCGCAGTTGGCGGACGTCGCCTTGGCGGTGCTCGGCGCACCGCCGGGGCCGCCACCGGAGCGTAATGAGTTGCTCCTAAGTGGCGTGGCCACGGTGGCCACAAAGGGCTACTCGGCAGGCGTGCCAGTGGTGCGGCAAGCCTTGGACGCCTTCCGCGTCGATGGGATCTTGGGGGAGGAGGCTCTTGGCTGGCTCTCGTTCGCGTCTCACATGGCCCCTCTCGTCTGGGACTTCGGCAACTGGTCGGCGCTTTCAGCAAAGCTCGTCGAACTGGCGCGTGAGACCGGGGCTCTGTCGGTGCTGCCATCGGCTCTCCATATGCTCGTGTCGAACCGGGCCGCCGCCGGCGAGCTTGCCGCGGCCGAGGCGCTGCTTGCCGAGGCGGTGACGATCGGTGAGGTGACGGGCAGCCGCTTCTTCGCCCAGTACGCGGCCCTGGTGCTGGAGCCCTGGAAGGGCCGGGAAACCGCGACACGTCAGGTGATTGAAGCGGTCACGCGAGAAGTGGCCCTGCAAGGGGAAGGCGAGTTGGACATCGCCGCCCAATGGGCGAGTGCGGTGCTCTACAACGGCCTCGGCCGTTATGAGGAGGCGTACGGCGCGGCGGAGCGAGGCTCCGAGCATCCGCAAGAGCTCGCGGGCCCGACCATGGGATCCTTGATCGAGCTCGTCGAGGCGGCAGCTCGAAGCAGAAGGCCGGTCCGCGCCGCCGAAGCAGCCCAGAGAATTGATGAGATGGCGCAGGCGAGTGGCACCGACTGGGCACTCGGCACCTCGGCGAGCATGCGTGGCCAGGTGAACGACGGCCCGGCCGCCGAGACTCTGTACCGTGAGGCGATCGAGCGGCTCGAACGCACCGAGGCCCGGATGATGCTCGCCCGCAGTCGGCTGCTCTACGGCGAGTGGCTGCGCCGAGAGAACCGCCGCATGGACGCACGTGAGCACCTGGGCGTCGCCTACGAGATGCTCAGCCAGATGGGGGCCGAGGCGTTCGCGGAACGTGCCCGGCGCGAGCTTCAGGCTACCGGTGAGAAGGTCAGCAAGCGCACTGCCGAGGCGCGAGCCACCCTCACCACCCAGGAAGTCCAGATAGCGCGTCTGGCCGGTGAAGGGCTGACGAACCCCGAGATCGGCTCCCAGCTCTTCATCAGCCCCCGCACCGTCGAATGGCATTTGCGCAAGGTATTCGGCAAGCTCGGCATCGTGTCCCGTAAACAGCTCCGCGCCACGCTGCTCGAAGGCACGGGGGCCATGGCCTGACGCGACATCATCGGACAGCCCTCATCGGCATCTGACCTTGTGTTGCCTTCTCTCAAGTCAACCAGAATCGCTCCATCTCGCAACGCGTCGACGACCTGGGAAGAATGGGCAGTCGCGCGACCGTGTTGGTACATCTAGCCGGTGGCCGGCCGGTCCTCAAGAATGAGATGGATCGCGGTGTCCATTCGCCCGTTGAATTCTTCGCGGTCGGTGACCTGGTGTTTCAATCCCGTTGCGATCGCGTGCAGGACGGCCGCGACCGCCTCGGGAGTACCGCGCTCGGCGCGGATCGCATCGGCATGCCGCGCGACGGCCTCGGCAACCAGTACGTCGAAACGGGCGGCGTACTCCGCGAGCAAGCCTCCCAGCGGGGCCGCGCTCGTCTCGACGAGCATGCCAACGTCCGAGGCCCCGGGCTCGATGTAACGGCCGAGCCATCGGTCGAACGCCGCCACCAGACGCTCCCGCAGTGACAGGTGCGGTGCTGACAGCGCATCGGTGACCGCGGCGATGCCTTGCTGCAGCTCATGCTCCACTGTGGCGCGGAACAACTCCTCCTTGGTGGCGAACAGGAAGTACAGCCCCGGACGCGAGATATCCGCAGCGCGGGCGACCTCGTCCATCGACGCCTTGCGGAAGCCGTAGCGGGCGAAGACCTGCAGCGCCGCGGCCAGGACGTGCCCACGGCGTTGCGGATCGCCGGGACTGCGGGTGGTCATGGTGTCCATGGTCGCCGCGACTCTGCGCGACCCGACGAAGGCGGAACCGTCCTTCGCCGGGCTCCCGGAGTTCCTCGTGCTTCCCCTCGATGTCACCAGGCCGGAGACAATTCGTACGGCCGTCGCCGAGACCACTGAGCGATTCGGCGGGATCGACGTGCTGGTCAACAACGCCGGCTTCGCTCAACTGGGCACGTTGGAGGAGGTCTCCCTCGAGCAGTGGCGCACTCAGTATGAGACCAACGTGTTCGGTGTGGTGAACGTCATTCAGGCCGTCCTCCCGCAGATGCGGGAGCGACGGGCAGGCCACATCCTCATCACTTCCTCCATGGGCGGCCACGTCAGCTTGCCGACAATGTCCGCCTACACCAGCTCAAAGTTCGCTGTCGAAGGCATCGGTGAAGGGCTGGCGAAAGAGCTCGACCCGCTGGGCATCCACGTGACGATCATCGAGCCGGCGGGGTTCACCACTCCGTTCTTCCAGAACCTCCGCCAAGCGGCGCGGACGCTCGACGACTATGAGCCGGCCCGGGCGGCCATGGCGGCCTTCGCGAAGAGTTCTCTGGGCAAGCCGGGCGTCGAGTGGACGGACGCCGCCGAGCGGATGTTCGGTCCTCCGACGGGTGCACAGGGGCACATTACCGAAAACCCGACAGCGAGATCATCACCGCCACCCCGGATGACGCCGAGCAACGGGGGTGGTGCTGAACCAGCCGCTGGACTGGTGGCCGACGCTCCGCGGGCGCCTTCGCTGCCAGTCGGGAGGTCGGGCAAACGAGCTGCCCGGACCAGCTCACTCACTGCAATCCGATGGCACCGCGACGGCGTTGGAGGCTGCGTTCGGGGTGCGCCGCCTGCGCCTTCCGTCACCGCGCCACCCGGCTCAAGTCGAACGCAAGATCGCGCATCTGGTGCGGCGGCGGCACGGCGGACGCCCTGCCTGCATGCACGGCACCGTCAAAGTGGGCTGCACCAGCACCAGGGGAGCGGTGCCGCCCCCCAGGGTATCGACCAGTGCTTCTACCGGGTCCGACGCGAGTCTTGCGATGACAGGCTGAGAACCACGCGGCGGACAACACGCCGTACGCAGATCAAGCTGGTCCTGCGCGTCACGCTGAACAGCCCACGACATGTCAGGGAACGGCGAGATGTGAGGAACGCCATGAACGGTTGGAGTCCGTGCGACTTGATGACGTCGATCACCGACACCGCCGAGCCTGCCGTCCTTGGCCGGCGGCCAATCCGGACCCAGCTGTCCAGCGAAGTGGGGAGCATGAATGGCGGCACAACAGGCGTGGCCTCGGCTGCGAGTATCGGAGTGGGTGGAAACACGCGACACCCTGCATATGTGGACCCAGATAGTCGGGAAAATCCGGCTGGCTCACGCGCCGCTGGTCAATCATTGGTGGCAAGTCACACTGTACGTGAGTCCCCGTGGGCTGACCACCTCGGCTATCCCGTACGAGGATGGAGCGTTCGACCTGGAGTTTGACTTCGTCGAACATCTGCTGCATGTCCGCAGCAGTGATGGCGGCACCCGGGAGGTGGCCCTGGAACCTAAGCCGGTGGCCGACTTCTATGGCGAGACCATGGCGGCTCTGGCCGAGCTCAGGATCCCGACAGAGATTCAAGCGGCGCCGAACGAGGTGGAGCCGGCGATTCCCTTCGCTGAAGATCGCCAGCATGCCTCTTACGATGCTCAGGCCGCGCATCTGTTCTGGCGGCAGCTGTTGCAGGCGAATCGGGTACTCGGAAAATTCAGGTCACGGTTTGTCGGCAAGGTCAGCCCCGTGCACTTCTTTTGGGGCTCGATGGATTTGGCCTGTACCAGGTTCTCCGGCCGGTCCGCACCACCGCATCCTGGCGGCGCGCCCAACTGCGGGAACTGGGTGATGGTCGAGGGATATTCGCGGGAACTGGCCAGCTGCGGGTTCTGGCCGGGCGGGGGCGAGGAGGGAGCCTTCTACGCCTATGCCTACCCGGAGCCCGAGGGGTACGCGGGCTTTCCGGTGGCTCCAGAGGCCGCGTACTACAAGCGCGACAACGGCCAGTTCCTGCTGCCCTATGAAGTGGTCGCCGATGCGAAGGACCCGGATGACGTGCTGTTGGAGTTCCTCAGCTCCACCTACGAGGCCGCCGCGGAGCTGGCGCACTGGGATCGGGCCTCCGTAGAGGAAGACCCGGACCGCTGGAAGCAGCATCAGCGGCCATGAGCCGCGGTCAAGCACCCTCAGATGAGCCGCCGGACAGCATCTGAGCTGGGACTACGGCCCTATCGGCACTACCGCCTCACGTGGCGGTCCCCTTCCGAGGCCCGCCATCAGCTCGCGATCGAACAGCTTCGTGCGACCGGTAGACCACCGATCACCTCGCATGTGCCCAGGTCACTGCATCCTGCTGCGGAACAGCCCGGAGGACTCGGCCAGAGCCGCAGCCGGCCATGACTGTCAGCCCCGATGCCGCGCGACCACGGCGAGACCTGCGAAAAACAAGCTGCACGGCGACGGTCTCGGTCACTGCAGCGCGGCGTCATCGACTGCCGCATGATGCTCAGCGCCCTGCGTAACGCCCATGCTGCCGAAAGCACCAATCCATTTCCCTGTCTACCACTCTGAAGACCGATCAGGAGAGATGATGGCACCCACTGTTGTTCTTGTTCATGGGACGTTCGCCACGACGGTCGACTGGGAACGGCGTCATCGACCAGTCCAGCGAGCGCGACCCGCCCGTCCTGGACGGCACCATTTCGTACGCGGCGTCATCGTCACACCCGCCTGGTCCAGCATCCCGAGCTGGTCGGCCTGGGACAGCGCCGGCCTGAACATCCCGACCACGGCGCAGCAGTTCAGCGCCGAGCGCGCCAGGGTGCGTGGCAGCCGGGCGGTCATCGGCGCGTCGCACCCCGTCGCGGTCACCGAGACTATCCTTGAGGCGGTGGCCCACGTCCGGACATGAGCGGTCCCGGAACGGCGGCGCGGCCGCCCCGGACCTTCCCAACGATGGCCTGACCGAGTTCCTTCAGGTCCGCAACCTGCTTGTGGGAATCGCGAGCCGGATCGTCACGGCCACGGACGCCGAGGACGTCGTCCAGGAAGCCTGGCTGCGGTGGAACAGTACCGACCGCACGATCGTCCGCAGCACACCGGCCTTTCTGAGCCGAACCACTGCCCGGCTGTCCATCACCATGACGCGGACCGCGTACGCCCGGTACCAGACGGCAGCAGGACTCCAGCCGGGCGACGCCGTACGCGCCGCCACGGATCCTGCCGAACTCGTTGAGAACGCCGAGCAGCTCTTGACGGCGATGGCCGTGCTGGTGACCAGGCTCGACAAACGGGAACAGGTCGCCTTCATCCTCCGTGAGGCGTTCGACCTGCCGTACCGCAACATCGGTGAGCTGCTCGGGCTCAGCGAGCCGAACGCCCGCCAGCTGATCCGCCGCGCACGGGTACGCCTGGTGGACGGCCGCGGCCGTCAGGCGCCGCCGGTGGAGCGGTTCCGCCTCTTCGCAGCGTTCCTGGACGCCGCCCACCAGGGTGACCTGGCGCCACTCGCCGAACTCGCCCGAAAGAACTGACCCGGCGGCGGCCCATCGCGGGTAGCGGCCGGGACACCACCACTTGGTCCCTCTCAGTGCGGCGGAGCAGCCGTGGCCTCCCCCTGACCGAGGCGACGCGCATGGCCCTGATCCACGTCGGATGGTCGCGATGCCAGCCGATCTGATCAGACGCACCACGAATGCGCCGCGCCGACCGACGATGCGGCAGAACACCCGGGCAGCGGTCGGATTTCGGGCACGGGCCGACCGGCTCGGCACGCTTGGGGCGGCGTGGATGCTTTACCTGTGCCAGTTCCGGGTGGCCGAGCGGAGAGCGAGCAGGGCGAAGGGCAGAACGACGAACAGATTGATCACCATCATGGTCTCCGCCAGGGCCTGGTGGCTCCAGACCGCTCCGGAAGGGTCGGTGACCGCGATGTCCTCAGCGGCCAGGAAGTAGGCCACGGCGTTCAGAGCGAGTGCCGCGTACACGACCGGCGCCGGCGCCTGGGGCGTCTCCCGGACCACCGCCTGGCGGCGATGAAGGTAGATGGCGAAAACCTGGAAGAACAGGTAGGTGACCAGCCACCAGCCCAGATAGTTGGTGAACGGCACGCCGAAGACGCCACCACCGCGCTCCCACTCCCAGACGTGATTCACGGTCGAGGCGACGGAGTCGCTGCCCAGGTCGAACACCGTCATCAGCACCGCGGCCAAGGCCGGCACCCCGAAGAGGTCCATGGTCCGGCGCCTGTCACCGGCGAGCAGCAGTTCGGCCACGCGCCAGCAGAGATAGCCGAGACCGAAATACACCGGGCCGATGTAGATCGGCACGTGGATGAGTTGCGGGCCACCGGTGTAGTGATAGTGGCCGAACGGGAACCCGGTCTCGACGCTCAGGTTCTCGAAGAAGTTGCTGATCAGGAGCGTTTCGGCGGCGAAGAAGAGCAGCGTCGCCCAGCCGTACCGTCGGATGCCGTCGATGAGCGCGATCGGCACCGCCAGCAGCAGCACCGGAAGGATGGCCGCTGCTCCTGTGGCCACGAACGGCAGCACCACTGCCAGCACCACCGCGGCGGCGGCGAGGATCCACGTGGTGGTGGTCCAGAAGGTTCTCATACCGGCTCTTGATCGGAAACGTCGCGGCGGGTCACGGCCTCCGTGCGGGTTGTCGCAGCGGACTCCGCCCGGTGCACGCGCCAGCCGACGTAGAGGAACACCAGCGCGAGCGCCACCTCCAAGCCGAGCCCGGTGCCCACACCGACGGCCTCGAGGAAGGAGAAGTGGTCGAAGTGCCGGATGTGGAAGGTGAAGTGGGTGGCCGCATAGATGAGGTAGCCGATGAGCGCCGACAGGACGACCTTGCTGTCGAGCGCCCAGGCGGCGAAGTACAGCATGGCGGTCAGCGCGAGCCCGAGGCCGCCGACGTCGGAGATCAGGTGCTCGTTGTACGGGGGATCGAGTTTCACCGTGGGGAAGTCGTCGTAGAAGGAGCGGGGGAAGACGTACTGCCAGACCGAGGCGACCGTCTGCAGGGCGGCCAGGGCGAGCAGCCCGCCACGTAGCCACTTCTTGGCGGATCCAGGTTGCATATCCATATGACGCCTGGCCTGACGTCTTTCGTGACACGGCACCCGAGTGGGGTGGTGTGGTTCCGGCTGTGGGAGAGGTGTCACGAAATCTGTCACCCCGGTCGTCCTTCTCACGTACAGCGCCGGGAGACAGGAGTAGTCATGAAGATCGCAGTTGCCGGTGGGACCGGGATGACAGGGCGGCTGGTGGTGGAGGCACTGCGGGCTCGTGGGCATGCGCCCATGGCGCTGTCGCGCGGGCAGGGCGTCGATCTGCTGGATGGGTCCGGACTGGATGCGGCACTGGCCGGGGTAGAGGCGGTCATCGACGTCAGCAACGTGACCACGCTCCGGAAGTCGGTGTCGGTGGACTTCTTCGACCGGGCGGGGCGACACCTCGTCGGGGCGGCTGCGCGAGCCGGGGTACGGCACCTCGTCACGCTGTCGATCGTGGGGGTCGATCGGGTCAAGAACCCGTACTACGCGGGCAAGCTGCGGCAGGAGGAGATCGTCCGGAGCGGTGCGGTGCCGTGGACCATTCTGCGGGCGACGCAGTTCCATGACTTCGCGGGGCAGGTACTGAGTGGCGTGCCAGGGCCGATCGCGGTGGTACCGGCGGCACGGATCCAGCCCGTCGCCGTACGAGAAGTGGCCGAAGCCCTCGCCGGTCTCATCCTCGAGGCGCCGCAGGCGATGGCCCCCGAGCTCGCCGGCCCGCAGGTAGAGTCGCTGGTCGACATGACCCGGCGCCTCATCGCCGCGGGCGGCGCCCGCCGGCGTCCGGTGCTGCCCCTGTACCTTCCCGGCGGGACGAGTAGTGGCCGCCTGCTTCCGACCGACTCCGGTCCTCGCGGCACGCAGACGTTTGCTGACTGGCTCAGGGAGAAGACCTCTGCGACGCCCGCATGACCAAGTCCACTGCCGCGTAACGACGTGATCCCTGGGGGCCAGTGCTTCTCCCAGGGGGTCGACCAGGGTCTTCCCCGGGTCCGGGCGGTGTCGTGCGGTGACAGTCTGAAGACCGTCGGGGTGAGGGCCTGCCAGACGGAACCTCCGCACCGCGCCATGAGCCGCTCGCTTCCATGTCCGGCTCATCACCATCTGATAGTGAAAGGGATCTCCTCATGAGCAAGCATGTATTGGAGCCTGCGGCACAAGAGATCGCCGACGCGACCTCCAAGCCGCCGTTCCTGTACGAGTTGGGGCCCGACGGCGCCCGCAAGGTGCTGGATGACCTGCAGGCGGCCCCGATCGACAAGCCCGACGTCGACGACAAGTGGATCACCGTGCCGGCCGAGGTCGGAGAGGTGCGGGTGCGCATCGTCAAGCCGGTGGGCGCCGCGGGGGCGCTGCCCACCGTGCTGTACGTGCACGGCGGCGGCTGGGTGTTGGGCAATGCCGGCACCCACGACCGGCTCGTTCGCGAACTGGCCGTGGGCGCGGGCGCGGCGGTCGTCTTCGTGGAGTACGACCGCTCGCCCGAGGCCCGCTACCCGGTGGCCATCGAGCAGGCCTACGCCACCGCCCAGTGGATCACCCGGCACGGCGCCGGCGAGGGCCTGGACGCGACCAGGCTCGCGGTGGCCGGCGACTCGGTCGGCGGCAACATGACCGCCGCCTTGGCCATCATGGCCAAGCAGCGGGGCGACGTGCGTTTCGTGCACCAGTCGCTGTACTACCCGGTCACCGACGCCGGCCAGGACACCGGCAGCTACCGCGAGTTCGCCGACGGCCCCTTCCTGACCGCCAAGGGCATGGCCTGGTTCTGGGACTGCTACACCACCGATCCCGCCCAGCGCGCCGAGATCACCGCCTCCCCGCTACGGGCCACGCTGGAGGACCTGGCGGGGCTGCCGCCCGCGTTCGTCATCGTCGACGAGAACGACGTGCTGCGCGACGAGGGCGAGGCCTACGCCCGCAAGCTCACCACAGCCGGCGTGCCGACCACCAGCGTCCGCTACAACGGCATCATCCACGACTTCATGATGCTCAACCCGGTCCGCTCCACTCAGGCCGCCGGCGCTGCCGTCGCCCAGGCCATCGCGGTGCTGAAGGCCGCCCTGCACACCGGAAAGGTCGGCGCATGAGCTCCGCCGAACAGCCCACCGTCGTCCTGGTGCACGGCGCCTTCGCCGAGTCGGCGAGCTGGAACCGCGTGATCCTGCACCTGCGTGATCGCGGGCTGGACGCCCTGGCCGTCGCCAACCCGCTGCGCAGCGTGGAAGACGACGCCACCTACCTGCGCGATGTGATCGCGGGGCTCGGCCGGCCGGTGGTGCTGGCCGGTCACTCCTACGGCGGCATGGTGATCAGCGAGGCGGCGGCGCGGAACCCGGCCGTCCGCGCCCTGGTCTACGTCGGCGCCTTCGCCCCCGCACCAGGCGAGAGCGCGGGCCAGCTGTCCGGCAAATTTCCGGGCAGCACCCTGGGCGAGGCGCTGGTGGCCTACCCGCTGGCCGCTGGTGGTCAGGAGTTCCGCATCGCCGAAGAAAAGTTTCACCACCAGTTCTGCGCCGACCTGGACGCGGGCGAGGCCGCGTTGATGGCGGCCACGCAACGGCCGGTCACCGAGCGCGCGCTGTACGGAGAGCTGACGGTGAGCGAGCCGGGCTGGCGGAGCCTTCCGTCCTGGTTCGTCTTCGGCGAGAGCGACCGCAACATCCCGGTCGCGGCGCTGCGGTTCATGGCCGAACGGGCCGGCTCGCGCGGCACCCGCGAGGTCGCCGGCGCCTCGCACGCGATCGCGGTCTCGCAGCCCGACGCCGTGGCCGCCGCCATCCTCGACGCCGCCCGTCACGTGCGCGGGTGAGGTGCTCATGCCTGCGATCCTGATTCACGGCGTGCCCGACACCCACCGCGTCTGGGAGGGCGTTCGCCGTCACCTGAGGCGTACGGACGTGGAAGCCTGGGACCTGCCCGGGTTCGGCGCCCCGCGGCCGGAGGGCTTCACCAGCGCCAAGGAGGAGTACGCCGGCTGGCTGATCGACCGCCTGGAGCAGGTCGGCGAGCCGGTCGACCTGGTCGGCCACGACTGGGGCTGCATCCTCACCGCCCGGGTCGCGTCCCTGCGGCCCGACCTGGTACGCACCTGGGCCGGCGGGAACGGCCCGATCAGCGCCCGCTACCAGTGGCATCCCCTGGCGAAGACCTGGCAGGACCCGGTCGAGGGCGACCGGTTCATGGCCGACCTCGACCTGGACCGGTTCGCCGACGACCTGACCGCTGGCTTCGACGTGCCTCCCGGCCTGGCCCGGGAAACTGCGCGGCACGTGGACGAGGCGATGAAGGACAGCATCCTGAGGCTCTACCGCTCCGCGCTTCACATGGGCGCCGAATGGGAGCCCGAGCTGGCGGAGATGGCCGCGCCCGCCCTGGTGTTCTGGGGCGCGCGGGACCCCGCCTGCCAGGTCGAGTTCGCCGACGAACTCGGCCGCGCCATCCGGGCGGAGCACGTGATCAAGCTCGACTGCAACCACTGGACAGTGCTGCAGCAGCCCGCGCAGGTCGCAGCCGCCCTTCACGAGCACTGGCAGCGGCACGACGGTGGCTGACCAAGCTACCCGGCGTCTCACCTTTACCTGCCGACCCCTAAGGAGAGGCCAGGATGCGCCATGACGACCCCGACTGGCGGTAACGAGTTTCTGCACGAGCTGGAGGTTGAAGTCCGGCAGGAGCTGAGGGTGGTGGAGGTCAGCCGGACGCAGAACGCTGTCGATCTGCCCGTCACCGAGTGGCTGATCGATCCGACCGACACCGAGCGGGAGGAAGTGGGATTGCGCGGTGTGCTGGGCGCGATCATGGAGCTGGAAAACGGCTCTCCGCCCCATCCCGGCACCGAAGACGGGCGTGTCTGACAGGGACATCACCGGCAGCGTTGCCGCACACCTCAGCAGCGGCACGGGCGATCGGTTTCCGATAAGCCAGGCAGCGCAGGTGACCGGCGTGGGATCGACTGCGGTACCGCGCGCGTGAGGGATTGCTCCTCGGCCCCCACGCCGCACGATCTCGGCGGCCGGCCGCGGTACCGCGAGCTCGACCTTGCGTGGATCGTCGGCCTGGTGATGCTACGCGAGAGCGGGATGTCGATCGCCGACATCTGCGTGATCACCGATCTGAGCTGGCAAGAGGGACCGAGACCGAACGGCTGGCGTCCCGGTCCCGGCATCGGGGCCGGGTGATCGAGCAGCTGGAGCCAATGAAGAGTCATCTCGCCGTCATCAACGCCGAGACCGCCGCTTACCGGACGATCGTGGAGAACAGGAGAATCGATGAGAACGACACCCCTCGGCGACGGCTTGACCGTGTCTGCAATCGGCTTCGGCGCGATGGGCATGAGCGCCTTCTACGGCAGCAGCGACGAGCGGGAATCGATCGCGACGCTGCGGCACGCCGTCGACTCCGGCGTCACCTTCATCGACACCGCCGAGGCGTACGGGCCTTTCGAGAACGAGAAGCTGATCGCCCGAGCCCTCGGCGACCGCCGCGACCAGGTCGTGCTGGCCACCAAGGCCTCGGCGGAAACCGATGACGACGGCACCGTGCACGGCCGTAACGGCACCCCCGCCTACATCCGGCGTGCGGCCGACCGATCGCTGCGCCATCTCGGCACCGGCGTGATCGACCTGTACTACCTGCATCGCGTGGATCCGAACGCGCCGATCGAGGAGTCGGTCGGAGCGATGTCCGAGCTTGTGGCCGCCGGCAAGGTCCGCCACATCGGTCTGTCGGAGGCCTCGGCGCAGACCATCAGGCGGGCGCACGCCGTACATCCCCTGGCCGCCGTGCAGTCGGAGCTGTCGCTGTTCTCCCAGGACGTGCTGCACAACGGCGAGAAGGCGGTCATGGATGAGCTCGGCATCGGTCTCGTGGCCTTCTCTCCGCTCGGGCGCGGCGTGCTCACCAGCGGCGTACGCGGTCTTGACGACCTCGCATCCGACGACGCCCGCCGCGGGCTGCCGCGTTTCCAGCCCGACGCCTTCGCCGCGAACCTCGCCCTGGTCGAGCGGCTGAAGGCCATCGCATCCGACAAGCAGGTCACGATCGCGCAGCTCGCTCTGGCCTGGGTGCTGGCCCAGGGCGCGGTCCCGATCCCTGGCACTCGCCGCCGCGCCCGCCTCGACGAGAACATCGCCGCCCTCGACATCGAACTCACCGACCACGACCTCGGCCGCCTGGCAGGCGCGTTCACCGCCGCCGAGATCGTCGGCCATCGCGACTTCGTCGCGGTCGCCGAGGGAACCGACCGCTAACCACTGTGGCCCAACTCCGCACTGGAGGCCATGTTGGTGATCCGGTCTCGGGGGCGACGTGGGGGAGATCCACCGATCTCCAGGAGATCGCGGCGCTCATGCGTGACATCCCACGACGGGTCATGGCTCGTCGCTCAGGAGGAGCCACGCACGGCGCGGCCCAGGAAGAGTCCGCCATCGAGGCATGTGACCAGGGGCACGGTGCCCCCTGACGGCGTACTGGCGGCCCTCACCTCTGAAAGGACGTATGACGATGAGCCCTGTGATCGTGGGCGTGGACGACTCCGAGGCGAGCCTGCGGGCCGTGGAGTGGGCGGCGGGCGAGGCCGTGCGCCGACGGCTACCGTTGGAGATCGTGCACGGCTTCTACTGGCCGCGCTTGGGAGTCCCCCTCGGACCGGCGCTGGGCGCGCCTGTCGGCCAGGGCGGGCTCCGGCACGCCGCCGAGCGGATCCTGGCCACCGCGCTGGACCGTGCGCAGGCAGTCGCGCCCGGTCTCGACGTGACCACCCGCATGATGGAGCATGCACCCGCGTCCGCTCTCCTGCAACGTTCCCACCATGCAGAAGTTCTCGTCGTGGGCAGCCGCGGACTCGGCAAGATCGGCGGCCTGCTGCTCGAATCGGTCGGTGCCGAGCTCGCCGCCCGGACCGCGAACGTTGTGACCTTCGCGCATGTCAGCGTTGGTACGACAGATTCCCCGAGGTCGCGGTCGCCCGAGAGGAACTCACCGGTCGCCCCGGCAAGGCACTGGTGCGCACCGCGGATCAGGCGTCGCTGCTTGTGGTCGGTTCCCACCACCATTCCGAGGTCAGCGCGTTGATGAAGGGTTCGGTCAGCCAGACGGCACTGCATCAGGCGGCCTGCCCAGCGGCGATCATCAGCCTCCACCCGTAGACCTACTCAACCTGATCTTGACGAGCAGGTGGTGCGGCGACCGCGCCATGAAGACCACCTGGACGTGTCGTTCCTCCAAGGAAAACCATGAAACACCTCAGAAAGCTGTCATCGTGACCGACTACGGACATCCCATGAGCTTCGGGCTGAGTCTCGATCCCGACGCGGACAGGCTCCCCCAGACCAGGCAGCTGGCCAGGGCCGCAGCGGACGGCGGCCTGGACATCCTCGCTGTGCAGGACCACGCGTACCAACCCGGTCACCTGGACGCCTGGACGCTGATCACGCACCTTGCCACGCAGACCGGGCGCATCTCGTTCCTCACCGATGTCGCGGATCTGCAGCTGCGTCCTCCTGCCATGCTGGCCAACGCTGCAGCGTCGCTCGGCGTCCTGGCCGAGGGCCGGATCATCCTCGGAGTCGGCGGCGGGGCGTTCGCCGACGCCATCGCCGGGATGGGGGGCGGACGGCGCACCGGCCGCGAGATGGTGGCCTACACCGAACAGGCGCTGCACATCATGCGCGCCGCGCTGACCGGCGGTGCCGTCCGGCTACACAGCGACCAGCACGCGATCGAGGGCTACACCGCCGGCCCCGTCCCGGCGTCGCCCATCCCGCTGTGGCTCGGCAGCCAAGGGCCCCGGATGCTCGCCGTCACCGGCCGCTCCAGCGACGGCTGGATCTCACCGCTCAACATCTACGTCCCCCCGGACGAGGTCCCCGCCAAACAGAAGATCATCGACGACGCCGCTCGCTCGGCCGGGCGCGACCCGGCGGCGATCCGCCGGATCTACAACGTGATCGGCGTGATCGGCGATGTGCGTCGCGGCCGCGGCTTGGTCGGCGACGTGCGGCTATGGACAGAGACACTCACCGTGTGGGCGACCGAGCTGGGTTTTGACACGTTCATCTTCTGGCCGATGACCGCACCCCTGTCCCAGCTCGCGGTGTTCGCCGCCGAGGTCGTCCCCGCCGTCCGGGAGCAAGTCGGCCAGATCCGGGGCCGACGATGACGCCCAAGCTGTCCACGGTTCCACCCGAGCTGGAAGGCAAGATCGTCACCCCCGGGGACTCGCGGTATCGCCTGCTGCGCTCCACGTACACCACGGTGGCCGAGCCCGCGGCCGTCCTCACTCCCGAAAGCGCCCCCGAGGTCGTCGCAGCGTTGCGCTTCGCCCGCGAGCAGGGCCTGCCACTGAGCGTGCGCAGCGGAGGGCACGGCTTGTCCGGGCGTTCCTCCAACAACGGCGGCGTGGTCATCGACCTGTCGGCGCTGAACCGCATCCAGGTGCTCGACCGCACGGCACGGCTCGTCCGAGTGGAGGCCGGCGCCCGCTGGGCCACGGTCGCGCAGGCTCTGGCGCCGCACGGGCTGGCGATCAGCTCCGGCGATCACGGCAATGTCGGTGTCGGCGGCCTGGCCACCGGAGGCGGCATCGGCTGGCTGGTCCGCCACTACGGATTGACCATTGACCACATCCGCGCGGCGGAGGTGGTCCTTGCCGACGGCACCACCGTGCGCACCGACGCCGAGCATGAGCCGGACCTGCTGTGGGCGGTTCGCGGCGCCGGGTCCGGGGCCGGCATCGTGGTGGCGTTCGAGATCGAGGCAATGGAGCTGCGCAACGTCGGATACGCGCAGATCGCCGTGCAGATGGACCGGGACGGCCACGCCCTGCGGCAATGGGCCGAGCACATGGCATCCGCCACGCGCGAGTTGACCACTGCCGTCACCCTGCAGTCCCACGGCTCGGCTCTGATCGCCTCCATCACCGCCGTCGTCGCCGATGCGGACGAGCCTCGCCTGCGGGCAGCGATCGGACCGCTGCTGAAGATCGGCACCCGGCTGCTCGACCTGCACGCCCAACTGGCTCCCTACCCCGCTCTGGTCTCCACCGCGCACCTGCACCCCAACACCGGCCAGCAGCCCAGCACGACCACCAACGGCTTGCTCGCGGCGATGACCGACGATGACGCTGCGGCCCTCACGGCCACCGCGACCCTGCCCCCGCACCCTCTGGTCCAGCTGCGCTCGGTGGGCGGTGCGGTCAACGACGTCCCGGCCGACGCGACCGCCTATCCGCACCGGCATCAGCACACCCTGGTCATCGTCTCGACGTTCCCGCCGCAAGGCGGCGTGGAACTCGATGCCGCCTGGCACCCGCTGGCCGAACGAGTCGACGGAGCCTACACCGGCTTCGAGAGCCGCCCCGGCCCGGAGGCATTCTCCCGGATCTACCCGGGTGCGACAGGCGAACGCGTCATCGGCCTGTGGAACCGGTACGACCCCGACCGCATCTTGCGCGCCTTCTGAGCTGCACATGCGAACCCTCTTCACGGCGCGGACGCGGGCAATCGATGCCAAAGCGAAAGGACCCTGGTGCACACATGGGTGCCTCCAGCCAGCACGACTCTCCGACCGGCCCGGCGAGGGCCTCCGCCACCACGTTCAGGCTCAGCCATCGGCATCTGCCCGGCACGAGTGTGATCGCGGTCGGCGGCGAGGTCGACCTTGCCAGCAGCGGCCGGCTGGCCGACTACGTCAATTGCGTCCGCCGGCCCGGCGACCATGTGGTGTTCGACCTGACCCGCTTGCTGTTCCTGGACTGCTCCGGTCTGCGGGTCCTGATCGCCAGCGCTCGGCAGGCCGCCGAGGACGACGCGGTGGTACTCCTGGCGGGGGTGCATGGCGTACCCGCCAGGCTGATGCACCTTGTCCGGATTCACTCGCTCCTGCCCATGGTAAGCACGGTCGAGCAGGCCCTCACCGCCCTGCCCATCACCGTCTGTGCAGGGACCATGTAGACCCTGACGGCCAGTACCACGGCCCCGCGCACGGCTCTCCGGCGGCTCGCCCGCGCACCCTTCGCCCGAGTGAAACCCCCACCTGCCACAGCGATCAAGACCCGTCAGACCGTTCCTGCCCGCCACGCCAGCTGGTCAGGGACGCGACCGTGTCTGCCTGTCGCCACAGGCCCATCTGGTCTTGCCCGCGATCCACGCACGAATCACACCCACGCATAACAGGCGGCCACCATGACGCTGCAGCACACCCGCCACAATCACGCCCCCCGACCACCCCTGCGCTGGATGACCCGCGCCGCCTGTCAGGATGCCGATCCCGGCCTTTTCTTCCCGGTCATCGGGGACACCTCGCAGCAGGGTCAGGCCGACGATCAGGCACGGCGCATCTGCCAGGCCTGCCCCGTACAGCCGGCCTGTCTCGACTGGGCCCTACGCACCGGCGAACCGGACGGCCTGTGGGGCGGTACCACCCCGGAGGAACGCCGACGGCTACGCGCCCGCGAGCAACAGGCCCCGGCCACGGCATGACCATCCGCCCGGTCCGCCCCACGGGCCCCGCCGGCGCGCCGGACCCGGCGTTTGACTTGAAGCGCTTGAGGTGTTGCAGGCTGTGGACATGGCAACGACGGGGAAGAACGCAACCGTCTCCGCGGTGTCGATTCAGGACGTTTCTCGGGTGAGTGGCCTGTCGGAACCGACGCTGCGTTACTACGAGAAGATCGGCCTGATCGGCCCGGTACCCCGGGACGAGAGCAGCGGCCACCGGCGCTATGACAGCAGGGCCGTCGAGACGATCGAGGCGCTGAGCTGCCTGCGAGCGGCCGGGATGAGCGTGCAGGACATGCGCGCCTACCTGCGGTACCTGGACGGCGCCGACGCCCACGCGGCCGAGATGCGGGATCTGTTCCTGAGGAACGCCGAGCGGGTGGCGCAGGAGATCGAGCAGATGCAGGTTCGGCTGCGCTATCTGCAGCTCAAGGCCGACTTGTGGGCCGCGCGCCAGGACGGCGACACGGCCAGGGAACGCCAGGTCGTGCAGGACATCACCAGCACCATTGCTGACCTTCGATAAAGAAAGAAGATCAATATGTCACACAGTACGCGCGTTGAGCAGGCCGAAGGGTCAGGGGACGGCGAACTGGTTCTGGTAACCGGCGGTAACGGCTATCTGGGGTCGCATGTGATCAGCTCCTTGCTGCGGGCCGGTTATCGGGTGCGCACGACGGTGCGGTCGCTGGATCGGGCCGGCCAGATCCGTGCGACAGCGGCGGGCGCCGGTCCCGATCCGGACGAACGACTGGAAGTCGTCCAGGCGGATCTGAACGCCGACGAGGGATGGCACGAGGCGGCGCGGAACTGCACCTACGTTCTCCACGTGGCCTCGCCCTTCCCGGCGGGTCAGCCGCGGCACGAAGACGAGGTGATCATTCCTGCTCGTGACGGCGCGCTGCGCGTCCTGCGGGCGGCACGGGATGAGGGTGTCGAGCGGGTGGTGATGACGTCGTCCTTCGCCGCCATCGGATACACCCGCAAGCCGGGCGACGAGTACGACGAGCACGACTGGACCGATCCCGACGACGACCTCACCCCGTACATCAAGTCCAAGACCGTCGCCGAGCGGGCAGCATGGAACTTCATGCAGGCCGAGGGCGGTGACCTGGACTTGACAGTGATCGCTCCCAGCGGCATCTTCGGCCCGATCCTCAACGACCACCTGGCCGTCTCTGTGGCTTTCGTCAAAGCGATGCTCGATGGAGCACTTGCGGTCGTGCCTCCGCAGTACTTCGGCGTGGCGGACGTCCGTGACGTGGCCGACGTCCATGTGCGGGCGATGACCTGCCCGGAGGCCGCAGGGGAGCGGTTCCTCGTCAGCAGCGGTGAGGCGATCAGCTTCCTGCGGATAGCGAACATCCTCACCGAGCACCTGGGCGAGCGCGCCGCCCGGGTACCCGTCCGGGAGCTGACCGCGGAGCAGCTGCGCGAAGGCGCGCGCACCAATCCTGCCCTCCGGGAGGCCCTCAGCCAACTGGGCAAGATCCCCGTCCTGCGCACCGACAAGGCCCGCAAGCTGCTCGGCTGGCAGCCACGCGACGTGGTCACCACCATCGTCGACACCGCGGAGAGCCTCTTCCGGCACGGGCTGATCGACAGTCAACCGGCTCCTCGGTCGGCAGAGCACGATCACGCCTGACCCGACAGGCGTCCAGAAGTTCGCTCTTCCCGATCCTTTGGCGTGCGGCGAGCGCGCCGCCCCCGGGGCAGACGCACGGGCAGAAACGCCTCTCGGAGCGACGGGTCTTGCTCTTGTCGCCGGCTCGGTCCGCCTTCTACCTGGGCAGCGGTGCGGGCCATGCCGCAAGGTCCCAGCGGGTGAGCTCCACCCAGCCGACTTGTGCACAATCGCCGGGTCGGCGAGCGACGCTCGGCAGCGGCCGCTCGGCTTCCGCATCGCTGTCCTCGGTGAGCCGTCGAGCCTGCAATGTCCGGCAGATCCCCCGACGGGCCGGGGCGAGCCGGCCCGTCGGGGAGATCTGCCCCAGGACATGGGACGTGGGCGTCGAAGATTTTCAGCGGGCTCAGACGAGCGGCCGGCGGCCGGCGTCGCGCCAGGCCTCGTACTCGGCGCGGCTGTCCGGGCTGAGCGGGTAGTAGTCGGACAGCCGGGCGCCTTGTTCGAGCCGCATCCGGCTGAACTCCTCCCAGTTCTCGTGGTCCTCGGCCGAGCGCACCAGCTCCGCGGCCTTGCCCGCGGGTACGATCACCGCACCGTCGTCGTCGGCGATCACGACGTCGCCTGGCAGGCAGAGCACCCCGCCGGCGGCGACCGGCACGTCGTACGCCCAGGGAAACAGGTCCATCTGCGAGGCGTAGTGCGGCGTCGTGCCGGTGCACCAGATCGGCACGCCGAGCTCGCGCACCCGCGCGGCGTCCCGGATGCGGCCGTCGACGACGATGCCGGCGCCGCCACGACGCTTGAAGTAGCGCACGAGCATGTCGCCGAAGCAGCCGGTGAACGAGCTGCCGTAGGCCTGTACGACGAGTACGTCGCCTTCCTGCACGGTCTCCAGCACGGCCCACAGGGCGGTGTCGCGCTCGACGTACTCCTGGCCGAGGCCGCTCGCGACGTCCTCGCGCTGCGGCATGAACTGCAGCGTCAGCGCCGAGCCGACGACGGCCCTGCCGCGCTCCAGCGGGGCGGGGCCCTGCACGGCGGTGCGGCTGATGCCCATGCCGTTGAGCTTGGCGCAGGCGGTGGCGGCGCTGACCACCTTCAGGCGGCGCAGGATGTCGGGGTCGGCCCGGTCGAAGGGCTCGCCGCGGACCGGCAGGGGCCAGACGGCGGACGGCGACCCGGGGGAGGTGTTCATGCGTTGTTCTCCTGAGCGGTACGGGCGAAGTTCTGGTGGGCGGCGCGGTGGACGCGCCGGTTGATCTCGAGGTCGAGGGTGATCCGCGTGCGGGCGGGCAGGAACACCTCGATCCGCGGGGTACCGGCCGGGACGCGGCGGCGCCCGGCAGGGGCGGGCGGGATGTCGTAGCGGCGGTCGTCGCCGGGGTAACCGGGTTCGGCGATGTCGTGGCCGGCGCTGACGATCTCGTCCTCACCGAAAGCGCCGGCCTGCACGACCGCGAGCTGGTCGTCGTCGCCGGTGTTGACCAGCTCCAGCACGATGCGGCGCTCCTCGGCCGCGCTGACCAGGGCCGCGACCCCGGGCGGCAGGCCGGGGCGCCCGCGCGTGCCGTCGCCGATGACGACGCGGGCGAGCGCGAGGCCGCCGTAGTAGACGGCCGGCGGGGCGCCGGACACGAGCTGGGTCAGCACCTCCGTCACCACGGGGTTGAGGCGCTGCCAGAAGTGGATGTCGCCGTCCTCCGGCTCGTCCGGGGCCTGCGCGATCAGGGCCGTTCTGCGGAGGGTCTGGGCGAGGGCCAGCTCCAGCGCGCGTTCGGGGTAGTCCGGGTTGCGGCCGGCGAGGTAGCCGATCCAGGGCGCCTCGTGGCCCTGCTCCTCCTTGTCATGGAACCAGCGCACCGCCTCCCAGTCGGAGTCGGAGTCGGCGCGCAGCCGCTCCAGGCGGGGGTCGTGCGCGACGTCGCCGCGCGCCCACGCCAGCCACAGCACGGGCGCGAGCGGCACCGGGTGCCGGTCGAACCAGCCCTGCGGGCCGTGCCGGTAGGGCACGAGCAGCTCGCGGGTGCTGTCGTCGGCGCCGAGCCGTTCGGCCCAGCCGGGGCCGAGGCTGCCGCGGGTGGCGATGCGGTCGGCGACCTCGCCCTGCGCCATCACGGCGTCGAGGGTGCCGCCGACGAGGTCGAGCCGGTCGAGCGTGCCGGTGAGCACGACGGAGTTGAGCGCGGCGACCGTGGCGGCGGGGGCGATCGAGTGCAGGCCGTGGGGCCAGGTCCAGCCGTAGTGGCCGCCGTACCAGGCGCCGCCGTGCAGCTCGCCGACGGTCCCGCCGGGGCCCACGTTGTCGGGCAGCACGCCGCCGTTCGCGGCCGCGCGCTCGCGCCAGGCGTCGACGTACTCGATCACCCAGTCCGACAGGCGCGGGTCGTGGTCGTAGAGCCAGGCGTTGGTCGCCAGGGTCGTCGCGGCGAGGTTCACGGCGGTGTCGCCGCGGCCCATGCGCTCCTGCATCGCCCGGCCCATGGCGCGGGCCGCGGCCGGGTCGCGCAGATCGTCCCAGGTGCGGACGCCGGGGACGTCGAGCAGCGGCAGGCCGTAGATCTCCATGCCGGGCTGATCGGCGCGGTACTCCTCCCAGTCCTCGCCGACGCCCCAGCGCGGGCCGCCCGACCCGGTGTGCGGGGCCACGATCGTCCGGGTGGCCGGATCGTAGTTGCCGGCGCCGGGCAGGTAGAGCTCGGCGAAGCGGCGGGCCCGCGCGCGGAACGCGGCATCGGCGGGGTCCGCGGCGCAGATCGCGAGGAAGAACGGCAGCGACTCGCCCTGGTGAAACCAGTCGTAGCCGACCTCGTACTCCTCCCGCACGAACCCGAACCCGGCGAGTTGCCGGGTGACGCCCTCCCAGTGATGCTTGGCGGCGTCGAGCAGGTCGCCGGCCCCGCCGAGGCGGTAGAGCACGGGCCAGTTGAAGAACGGCTCGTAGAAGTCGTCGACGCCGTCGCGGCCGTACATCCGGCCCCGGTAGCGCAGCCGGCCGTCGGGCTCGCAGAAGCGGCTCTCGAACGTGCGCCAGGCCCGGTCGAGGCGCGCGAGCAGCTCGCGTTCGAGCAGCGCCCAGCGGGGCAGTGCCCGGACGGGCACGGTGGCGGAGATCCTGATCATCCCTTGATCGCCCCCGAAGTGAGACCGCCGATGATGCGCTTCTGCAGCAGGACGTAGAACACGATCGCGGGCGCGACCGCGAGCAGCATGTTCGAGTAGACGATCGTGAAGTCGGTCGAGTACTTGCTGACCGCCGCGAACACGCCGGTGGTCACCGTGTAGATCCCGGAGCCGGGTCCCAGGATGATGCGCGGGTTCACGAAGTCCGACCAGACGCTCACGGAGTTGAGCACGACGGCCGTCGCGACGGCCGGCCGCATGAGGGGGAAGATGATGCGCCAGAAGGTGCCCATCCGGCCGGCCCCGTCGATGCGGGCCGCCTTGTCCAGCTCACGTGGGATGCTCTGCACGAACGCGGTGAACAGGAACACCGTCGTCGGGATCGTCAGCGCCGTCTGGAACAGGACGAGGCCGGGGACGGTGCCCATGAGGCCGATCGTCCGCAGCACGTAGATCACCGGGATGACGATCGCCTGGCTCGGAATGAACAGGCCGGTCAGCAGTACGAGCAGCACCAGCCGGTGGCCGCGCCGGGTGCCGCGGGCGATCGCGTACGCGGCCGGGCCGGTGATGAGGATCGACAGCACGTTGACGGCCGCCACGAGCAGCGCGGTCGTGCCGTACGCGGCGATCACGTTGAAGTCGGCGGAGGTCGCGGCTCGGACGATGTTGTCGAGCGTGAACCCGCCGGCGGGCACGCCGAACGGCGCCCCGACGATGTCGTCCTGGCTCTTGAAGGCGTTGGTCACGAGCAGGTAGAGCGGCGCGGCCATCACGGCGGCGAGGACGACGAGCACGGCGCCCCGGAGCAGGCGGGCGGCGCTCACGCGGCCACCGCCTGCTCACCGCGGCGGCGGAGCTGGGTGACGACGACCGTCATCGCGATGATCGCGATCATGAGCACGACCGACTGGGCCGCGCCGTAGCCGAGCTGCGAGCGGCTGAAGGAGGTCGTGAGGATGGCGAACACGGACGTCTGCGTGGCCCCCGCCGGCCCGCCGGCGGTGAGCGCGAGCACCAGCTCGTACACGCGGAGCAGGCCGATCGCGGCGAGCACGACGTTGAGCGTGACGGCTGGGGCGAGCACGGGCAGCTTGACCCGCCAGAAGGTCTGCCACGGTCCGGCCCCGTCGATGACGGCCGCCTCCAGCAGCGAGGCGTCGATCGTCTGCAGACCCGCGAGGTAGAGCACGACGTTGACCCCGAAACTCGCCCAGATGATCACCACCACGGTCGTGACGGTGGCCCAGGCGGGGCTGGCGAGGAAGGGGAGGCGTTCCAGGCCGAGGCCGGTGAGCAACGCGTTGACCGCGCCGTTGCTGCCGAGGATCGAGGCCCAGAGGAAGCCGAGGATGACGGGTCCGATCACGTATGGGGAGAAGACCAGTACGCGCATGACCGTGTTGACGCGGGTGCTGCGGTTGAGCAGCACGGCGACGCCGAGGCCGAGCGCGTTGCAGGCGAGGGTGCCCACGACGGCGATCACGGCGGTGAAGCCGGCGGCTCGCAGCACCTCGGGATCCTGGACGAGCCGCTGGTAGTTGCGGGTACCGACCCACGAGGGCGGGATCGTGAAGCCGTCCCAGTCGGTGAGGCTGAGGTACACCGCGATCGCGATCGGGACGATGACGAACAGCGCGACCAGCACGAGCGCCGGTGCGATCATGACGGTGTCGGTGAGCAGGTCGAGGCGGGCGCCCCGGCGGCGGGTGACCGGAGCCGCCCCGGCGGCTCCGGTCCGGGCGTCACGACCCGGCATTCAGATCCCACCAGGAGTCCAGGGCGGCCGCCGCCTTCGCCGGCTCGGTGCCGACGTAGAGGGCCTGCACCTGCTTGTTGAGCTCGTCGCCGAAGCCGCCGGGGATCGTCGGCCCGGAGGTGCCGATCACGAGGCGGGCAGCGGCGTCGTGGATCGCCGCGACCTCCCGGTTGAGCGGGCTGCCCTCGTACGGGAACCCCTGGCGGAAGTTGCCCTCGGAGGCGAGCGACGCGGAGACCGCCTTCTTGTCGCTGACCAGGTATTTGACCAGACTGAGCGCCAGGTCCCGGTTCTTGGAGCCCTGCAGGATCGAGTACGGCTGCGCGGGCCCGCCGAGCTGCCCCGCGGGGCTCCCGTCGGTCGACGGCGCCGCGAAGACGCCCACGCCGAACGGGGGCTTGGCCTCGTCGATCGACGGCACGATCCAGTTGCCCATCACGTACGTCGCCGCCTTGCCGGAGGTGAAGCCGTCGATCGAGTCCTGGTACTTCAGACCGAGCGCGTCGCGGTCCACCAGCCCGTCGGCGATCCAGCCGGCGTAGGCGTCGAGGTAGTCCTTGTACGCGCTGGCCGCGAAGGTGGCCGAGCCGGCGGTGCGCTGGGCGTAGAAATCGACGGAGGCGAGCAACTGCGGGTTGGCCAGCATGGCGAACTGCGCCCCGGTGACCCATTCGCCGGCCGTTTGCAGCGGCAGGTAGCCGGCCTTCTTGAGGGCCTTGAGGTCCTCGGTGAACTCCCCGAGGCTGACGGGCGGCCCGTCGATGCCGGCGTCGGCGAACGCCTTCTTGTTGTAGAAGACCAGCGACTGGATCTGCGCGCCGGTGGCGACCTGCCAGATCTTGCCGCCGACCTTGTTCTGCTGGGCGAGCGGCGTGTCGAGCACCCAGTCCTCCTCCGGGAAGGCGAGGAGCTGCGGCGCCACCACCGGGTCGAGGTTGCTGGCGACGATGTCCGGCACGTCGCCCGAGGCGAGCTCCTGCTGGAGGGTCGCCTGCACGTCCTCGGCGCTCGGCACCTCGATGGTGACGGTCACACCCTTGTGCTGGTCGACCCAGGGCTGGACGAGGTTCTGGTAGTACTCCTTGGTCAGGACGGGGGTGATGTTGGCCAGGATGCGGAGCTCGCCCCCGCCGCCTCCGCTGTCCCCGCCGCCGGTCGCGCATCCCGTCAGCAGTCCGGCCGTCACGGCCGAAACCAGCAGGATCGCGATACCGCGCATGCTGTGTCGCATGAGTCTTCCTTGATCTGAAGTAATCGCCTATCGATAGGCGATTGGCACAGTACGCCCCCGCGCGCTGAGCGGCAAGCCTAGGGAGCCTTCTGCGTCCCCAGGTCACCGGATGCGTGCGCGGTGAAGGCGCTCGCCGCGACCTCGGGATCTCCGCTCGTGAGCGCGTCGATGAGGTCGGCGTGCCAGCGGACAACCTGCGCGCGATCCCCCAGATAGGAGGGGTCGCCGATGGCGCGCTGGCTGATGAGCATCGGCTCCAGCGTGTCCCACAGCCTGGCGAGCACCGAGACGCCGGTGGAGGCGATCACGCTGCGGTGGAACTCGACGTCGAGTTTGCGGAAGGCCGCCCAGTCGTCGGCGTCGACGGCCGCCTGCATTCGTGTGACGATCGCCCGCAGCCGGGCGAGAACGGTGGCGTTCGCGGTGGTGACCGCGATTCGGGCACCCGCGGCCTCGATCGAGGCTCGCATCTGCCGCGCGACCGCGAACTCCTCGGGCGAGATCTCGGTCACGTAGCTACCGTGGCGGGGGACCGAGACGACGAGCCCCGCGTGTACCAGCCGCTTCACCGCCTCGCGCACGGGCGCCTGGCTGATGCTGAGCTGACGGGCGAGCTCCGACTCCACGACACGGGATCCGGGCGCGCGCGTGCCGTCGAGGATCGAGGTGAGGATCAGGTCGTACACCTGGTCTGAGAGCAGTCCCCGGTTGATTCCGGTGTCAGTCATGGCGCCTTTCCCTGTGGTCCGGTGGTGCTGCCTAGGCTAGCGATAGTCGATTGTCCCCATTGACCGCGCGGGATCTTGCTCGCTAACTTTCGATAATCGATTAGTGATTGGATCTCCGCATGGCCCCTCGGAGCGTTGCGGCGCGTGCCGCCGCACTCGCCACAATCACCGCCGCAGTCCTACTCAGCGGCACCCTCACCAGCGCGTTCCCGGCCACAGCCGCGGCAGGGACCACCTACCACGTCAGTCCCTCCGGCTCCGACGCCAACCCCGGGACCTCCAGCTCGCCGTTCCGGCACATCCAGCGCTGCGCCACGGTCATGACCGCGGGGGACACCTGCCAGATCGCCTCCGGGACCTACCGCGAGACCATCACCCCGGCCGCCGACGGCACGGCGTCCGCCCGCATCACCTACACCGCCGCCCCGGGCGCCGCCGTCGTCGTCGACGGCAGCGACCCGGTGACCGGCTGGACACAGGTCACCCCGGCGCACCTGGCCGCGCTGCAGGCGGACGACCCCACCCTCAACGGGTCGGAGTTCGCCGCCGCCGTCACCGCCGGCCGGATCCACCGCGCCGCCGTCACCGTCAACGGCGGCCTGCCCGGGCAGCAGGTGTTCGTGGACGGCGCGATGCAACCCGAGGCCGCCTGGCCACACCCGGGCAACAACCCGGCCGAGCCGGTGCTCGCCTCCGCGCAATCCGGCACCCAGACCACGCTCTCCGACCCGGCGCTCACCCAACCGGCCGGGTGGTGGGTCGGCGCCCGGCTCACGTCCCACAACTGGTTCGTCAGCGAGACCGGCACCGTGACCAGCTCGGCGGTGGGGTCGGTGACCGCCGGCAGCCTGCCGGCCTGCGTCGGGCTCAGCCCCAACCAGCGCAACCTCTACTCGCTGAGCGGCAAGCTGGCCCTGCTCGGCAGGCCCGGCGAATGGCACTACCGCCCGGACGACGGCCACCTCTACCTCTGGACCCCCGACGGGGCCGCCCCATCCAGTCACGCCGTCGAGCTGAAGAAGCGCGACCTCGCCTTCGACCTGTCCGGCCGGGCGTACACGACCGTGCTGGGGATCGGGATCAAGGGCGCCACCGTGCGGACCTCGTCCACCACCCACCACGTGGTGCTCGACGGGATCACCGCGCGCTACGTCTCGGCGTACAGCGACCTGGTCGTCGACCCAGGCAAGATCACGCCCGCCGACCCCTGCGACGTGCTCACCGCCGGCGAGACCACCAGCGGCATCCAGCTGCGCGGCACGGCCAACATGCTGCGCAACAGCACGATCGACTGGAGCGCGGGCAACGGCGTGCTGGTGGCCGGCACCGGCAACACGGTGACCAACAACCGCATCACGAACGCCGACTACATGGGCAGCTACGCCGCGAGCATCAACGTGCTCGGCAGCGGCCACCTCATCAGCCACAACACGGCATGGGGCAGCGGGCGCAGCAACCTCAACATCGACAACAAGGTCGCCGGCACCACCGCGCCGGGTCATCTGATCCGCTACAACGACTTCGGCGACTACGGCAAGCTCGTCAACGACGTCGGCGCCATCTACGTCTGCTGCCGCGTGGACCTGGCCGGCACGGTCATCGACCACAACCTGCTGCACGACGCGGCCCCCGGCGTCGCCCAGGACGGCCCGGCGCCCGGCGTCTACCTCGACCTGGAGACCCACAACGCCACGGTCGCCGACAACGTCGCCTGGAACCGCACCACCTACGGCGTCGTCCTCATCAACCCGAACGGCGGCACCACCTCGGGCAACAAGATCTACGGCAACACGAGTGGCACCGACCCGAAGGCCGTCAGCCTGTTCGGCGGCACCTACTCCACCTCCGAGGTGAAGAACAACATCGGCACGGTCGACACCGCGCCAGGGGTCACCGTCACCAACAACCTGCCCAACTCCACCAACCCGCACTTCACGAACGCCGCCGCGCTCGACTTCACGGTCACCGCCGGCTCCCCGGCCCGCAACGCCGGCGCGGTGCTGCCACCCTGGACGGACGGCTCCACCGACGCGACCCCCACCATCGGCGCCTACCAGTACGGCGCGGCGAAGTGGACCGGCGGCGTGCGCTCCACCGCCGCAGCCATCCAGGCGGAGTCTGCCGCGGCCAGCTCCGGCACCAACACCCGCTCCGGCGGCACCGGCACTGTCGTCGGCAGCTTCGACGGCGGCGACTGGCTCCGCTACGCGAACGTGCCCTTCGGCAACGGCCGCACCATGTTCGCCGCAACCCTCGCGACCGAGACCCAGTACGCCAATCAGCGCTTCGAGATCCGCCTCGATTCCCCCACCGGCTCCGTCATCGGCACCGCGACGGTCTCCTCGACCGGAAGCTTCGACCGGTTCGTCCCCCAGTACACCCCGATCACTCCCACCAGCGGTACCCACGACGTCTACCTCATCGCCCTCGGCACAGGTGCGGGCGTCGGCGACATCGACACGATCGCCTTCACCCGTACCCCGGCGAAGCTGGAGGCGGAGCACGCAGACGCCGGCTTCGGCACGAGCGTGGCGGTCGGCGGAACTGGGATGTTCGCCGGCAGCTTCGACGGCGGCGACAGCCTGGCCTTCCGCTCCGTCGACTTCGGGACAGGCCGCACGTCACTCTCCGCCTCCCTGGCCGTGGAGCCCGCCTACGCGGGCCAGACCTTCGAGATCCGTATCGACGACCCGGCGGGCCCGGTGATCGGCACGCTCACGACGTCCCCGACCGGCGGTTGGACCCGCTTCGCGACGCAGAGCACCACCATCGCGAGCACTACCGGCATGCACGACGTGTTCCTGGTGGCGACCGGTGGAGCGGGCGTCGCCAACATCGACTGGGTGGCGTTGGAGTAGCCCCGACATCCGGGACATATTTTTTGTGATTCCGGTTGCGTTGTACGCCTCAGCGGGCGGATGGGCCGCGCAGTGGGTGACGAACCATACATGCAGCGGCTCGTCTCCTGCCGGTGAACCCGTCAGCCGTGGCTCCTCCACCGGGCGTGTGTGGCCGGCCCCGTCGATGGGACGAGGGCCAGAAGGTCGCACACCTGGCACGCTTAAGCCAAGACGGGCACCGTAGTGGGCCATGATCAGTGTTTCGCTCGCCTCGACTGCGGTGTGAAGGTCGGCTGCGAGTGGGTGGGAAGGGCGTCGGTGCCGAGCCCGGCAGCTTGGGCGGCCGTGGTGAGGGCACTGCAGGCGCGCTTGCGGGAGAGCCGCGCGGCATGCCTCGTGGCGAGCATGTCCTGCGCTGCGTATCCGTCTTGTGTGGTGAGGATGTCGTCCACGAGCATGGCGGCGATCGGCTTGGCGTCTTGCCGGCTCGGGCCGCTGGCGAAGTCGATCACGGCCAGGCCAAGTCGCGTGCGGAAGACGATCAGCTCGTCGGCGGGCTTGAAGGCGAGATATCGCTGTGGCATGGCCGCGATCTCCGTTTTGGCCGGCTGTCCGTCGGGCAGGACTGGGCTGCCCTCGTCGGCGTACGTCGTGCGTGCCAGCGTGAGCACCTCGTCGATGCGAGCCTGCAGCGGCCGGTACAGGGGTATGGGCCGCGCAGTCAGCGGGAAGCGCTGCGCGATCTGTGCGAGGTCAAGGGGCGCGTCCATGGGTCACGTCCAGTCGATCACAAGCCGGGTGTCCGGCAGCTCGAACTGGTACGCGCCGGGCAGCCGGGTGTGCGCGTGGGCGATCAGCCCGGCCGGGCGCACGCACATCACGAGCTCACCTGGGCCCTGTCACGACAAGGTCGCTACAGAGAGGCACTCGACCACGCGGAGCGAGCCCTCGACCTGTTCCGAGCCGCCGGCCACTTCCCTGGACACGCCAAGGCGCTCAACGGAGTCGGCAACTGCCACGCCCTACTCGGATACCACAACCGAGCTCTTGCGTACTGCCGCCGAGCCCTCACCCTGTTCCAGGAACTCGGCGACCTCAACGGCCAGGCCGCATCTCTCGACGGTCTCGGCTACGCACACCACCACCTCGGTCAGTACGACCTGGCCAAACGCTGTCACCAGCAGGCGCTCAAACTGCACCTGGACCTGGGCGACCGCATCGGCGAAGTCGAGGCGCTGATCCGTCTCGGCAACGCCCACCACACCGGCGGCGATCATGACAATGCCCGCGACACCTGGCGGCAAGCCCTCACCATTCTCGATGAGCTCGCTCACCCCGACGCCAGTCGCATCCGCGCCCAACTCGCCGACACCGAGCTGCACCTGACCGCGGCCGGGGGTCCCGCTGGTGCACGGTTGTATTGGCCCCACCGGTAGATGACCGACGCACAGTGGGATTCGCCAGGCCGGACGGGAAGACGAGCCGCCGGCGGGGATCGTCGGCTCGCAAAGCGTCAAGGGCGCCGACATCCGCGGCTACGACGCGCGCAAGAAGGCCGACGGCCGTAAGCGATTCATCGTCACCGACACCACAGGCCTGCTCGCCACGGTCGTCGTCATGACCGCACGCTGGACGGGGAAAGCCACTCGGCCCTCATCGCGGGAGGCCTCTTCTTCCTTCTTCCGGCGCCCACCTGGACTCCGGCCCGGCTGCGACGCCAACGCATCGACACGAGACCGACGAGGGGCCGGCAACGCGTGAGCTGGCCCGCATCCCTCCCGCGAGTGACGGTGGTCCTGCGGCGAGCAATCCCGCTCGCCCGGCGCAGGCGGCCATCGGAACCATCTCGCATCGCCGATCTTCCCACATAGGTTCGGTCGTTTCGTTTCGGCCTTCACCGTAATGCCCTATTGACGAGACATGGCGCGCGTTTCAAGATTTCGGTCATGACCTTAATCAAACGATCGTTAGCGGCCGGGCTGGGTGCCGTGCTCGCCGCGTTCACCGTCGCGGCCCCGGCGGACGCGTCCGCCCGCCGGATCGAGGACCTGGGGATCCCTCTCGAGGACGTGCTGCTGATCGGCGGCGTCGTGGCGGCGGGGCCGGGCGGCGAGACCGTCCTGTGGGGCGCCTCCTCCGGCGATCCCGCTCACCTCAACGCCGTCGACCCCGCCACAGGCGCCGAGAAGGCCAGGTACGACCTGCCGGGCGCAGGTGGCTCGTGGGCCCTGGAGGCCACCCCTGACGGCAGCGTGTACGCGGGCACGTACGGCGACGGCCGCCTCTACCGCTGGAAGGACGGCGGCGGGATTACGGACCTCGGCCGGCCCCTGGCCTCGGAGAACTTCATCTGGTCCGTGGCTGCGGGCGAAGGCGCCACGATCTACGGGGGCACCTCGCCGGGCGGCCGCCTGTTCGCCTACGACCCCGCGACAGGGGTGCGCGACTACGGCCGGCTCTCGCCGTCCCACGCCTACGTCCGCAGTGTCGCCTATGCCGACGGGAAGATCTACGCGGGCACCGAGGCCCCCGCCGCCGTCTTCGAGATCGACGCGGTCTCCGGCGCGGCCAGGCAACTCCCCGTGCCCGACGGCCTGGATCCCGCGGGGAAGTGGGCCTACGACGTGAACGTGGCCGCCGGTCACCTCTACGTACGCTACGGTGGCGCCTCTCCCGGGCCGCTGCACGTGTGGGACATCGCCGCTGGACGGTGGAGCGACGTCCTGCAGTCCGCGCACGGCCTGGACGTCTCGCCCCCCGACCAGGACGGCGCCGTTTACCTGGTCAGGGACGGCGAGCTCGTCCGCTACGACGCGACGACGAAGACCGCCACGGGAACGGGGGTGCCGATCACGGGCCGCGTCGCCAACACCCGCGGCATCGGCTGGGCGGAGCTGGGCCTGCCGGACTATCCGGGCAAGAGCGTCGTCGGCCTGCTCTGGCGCGGCCTGATGTTCCGCTACAACCCGCAGACCGGGGCCAAGTCGTTCGTGCAGACGGGCGTCAGGGGGGAGCCCATTGACGTGACCGCCCTCGCGGAGGGCCCCGACCGGCGCATGTACGCCGGAGGGTTCCTCAACGGCGGCTTCGCCGCGCTGGACCCGGAGACCGGCGAGCGGGCGGAGTTCCACACGTTCTCCCAGAGCGAGGACATGACCGCGCACGACGGCAAGCTCTACGTCGGCGCCTACCCCGAGGCCAGGGTCTACGCCTACGACCCCAAGCTGCCGTGGCACAGTACCGAGTACTCCCCAAGCCCGGAGCCGGGCCCTGCGCCGAACCCCGCCCGGCTGTTCGACCTCGCCCCCGACCACCAGATCCGCCCGCGGGCGCTGGCCTCGGCGGGCCGCTATCTCGCCGCCGGCACCATGCCCGACCTGGGCCATCTGGGCGGCGTGCTGGCGATCTGGGACCCGCGTACGGGGGCGCTCAAGCACGCCGAGCGGAACGTGGTCAAGGACCAGAGCATCGTCTCGCTCGCCTACCGCGACGGCGTGCTCTACGGCGGCACCTCCATCTACAGCGGCCAGTCCGCCACACCGCCCACGCAGCCGGAAGCCAAGGTGTTCGCCTGGTCGGTGAAGGAGGACCGGCTGCTGTGGGAGCTCGTCCCCGCCCCCGGCAAGCCGGCCGTCCCCGCGCTGACGTTCGACGCGCTGGGCCGGCTGTGGGGCATCGCGGGTGGCGAGGTGTTCTCCATCAGCACGACGACCCGCAAGGTGACCCGGCGCGTCACGCTGTCGGACAGCAAGAGCGCCAGCGGACAGCTCACCTTCAACCGGCGCGACCTGACCCTGTACGGAGCGCACGCCGGCCAATACGTCTTCTCCCTGAACCCGCTGACCGGCCGGCACGCCGTGGTGAAGGAGGGACCCGTGCACCAGCTCGCGGTGCACGGGTCCGGAGACGTCTACTTCGCCGAGGGGCCACGCCTGTTCCGGCTGACCCGTCAGCAGATCCGGTAGGTGTAGAAGTTCTCGAAGCGTGACAAGTAGAGGTGGCCGTCAGGGCCGAGGAGGAGGTTGGAGATCGGGCGGGCGATGAGCGTGAGCGCCATCGTCCCCGGATCTATCCGGTACGCCTTCCCCTGCACCTTGCCCCAGAGGAACCCCTGGTGGAACACCAGGTTGGTGTCGAGCCAGACCTGCGTGGCGGTGGCCCACGGGTAGGTCTGGTGCTTGACCGACCTGACTGTCCGCCCCGTCGCCGGGTCGAGCTCGAACAGCATGTCCGGGGTCAGCCCCCACAGCCGCCCCTCGCCGTCGAAGGCGATTGAGCCGAGTGCCAGGTCTCCGGCGACCGGGGTGGTCCGCCACAGCACGGAGTCCGTGGCGACGTCGTACGCGAAGGCCGCCGCCTCGCCCTGCGGAGTGGCGGTGCCCCCGAAGGCGGAGGTGGCGCCGTAGATCACGCCGTCGCGGTAGGCCAGGCCCACGACGCTGTGCCCGGGGACGATGTTCCGCCTGATCACCGACTGGCCGGTGGCGGGATCGAGCAGGCCGAGCGCCCCGCCCAGCGTGCCTGACTTGGGCACCGTGCCGAAGGCAAGCCAGTCGCCGGCTGAGATCATCGCGAACGGGCGGTCCTGTTCCTGCCCGCCGAGGTCGAGCAGCAGCCGGGGCGCGTTCCCGTCGAACTCGTAGATGCGGGCTCCCGGATAGACGCCGAGGTAGAGCTTGCCCTTGTGGGTGACGATGCCCTCGCTCTGGCCGACGCCCGGCCAGTTCTGCGTCTGCCCGCCGGCGGGGTCGTAGGCCGCCAGGCCGCCGGTGAAGAAGCCGCCGGCGTAGACGCGGCCGTCCGGCCCCGCGCCGAGGGAACGGATGCTGACGTGCTGGCCGGTCAGGGTCGCGTCGAGCAGCTCGCCCTGGCCCTTCTTGCGGTCGAAGTGCCAGATGCGGCCCGTCGAGCTGGTGCCGACGAGCGTGTGACCGACCCAGCCGAGGGGGCGGGCCGCGCCGTCACCGTAGTCCTTGAAGCCCAGCTTCGTGATCTTTCCGGACCTGAGGTCGTACGTGACGAGCTCGTCGTTCTGGAACAGGTAGAGGTCGGCGCCGAGACGGCCGCCTCCGACGGTCAGGCTGTCGACGTCCTCGACGACGTCCTTCCATCTGCTCGCGACCAGGTCGTACACGCCCATCGGGTTGGCTCCCGTGGAGGTGACGAAGCGGACCAGCAGGTAACGGCCCGCCACGTCCACGTCGTAGGCGTAGCCGGTGCCCTGGACAGGCGGGTCGATCACCCGCTCGACCGTCCCTTCGCGGGCCAGCACCGCGACCTTCATGCTGAGCGCGCCGACGCCGGCGTACACGGTGCCGTCCTCGCCGACGGCGAGGTCTCTCACGAACTGGTCGCCGGGCACGGGGCTGCCCAGGTCGGTGCTCCGGCCGGTCGCGGTGTCGTACCGGAAGAGCTTGCCCGACGGCGAGGTGCCGCCGTAAACGGCAGATCCGTCGGGGGTGGCGGCCACCGTCCAGACGAACGTTTCGGTCGCGATGGGAATGCCCAGCTCGTTCACCTGGTCGGTGGCCGGGCTGTAGCGGAAGAGACGGCCCATGGCGCCGGCTGTGGCGTTGTAGCTCCCCACGTAGACGGAGTGGTCGGGGGCCACGGTCACGGCCCACGAGCCCAGCGCCAGGGGCAGCGGCCGCTCGCCGATCAAGCGGCCGTCCCGCGCGTCCCTGATCCCCAGGAGCGCCGGGCCTGAGGCGCTGGAGGTGACGGAGTAGACGCGCGGGCCCTGCGGATGCCGGGCGTCCAGGGCGGTGCCCGCAGTGGTGGCGCCGGTGAGGGGCAGCGTGCCGAGGGTCTGGAAGCCGCATCCTGTGGGTGGGGATGCTGTCGATTCGGCCCGGGCCGGAGAGGAGATGGATAAGACGAGGAGTAGCGCTACCAGGATGACACGCATGAAGGCCTCCACGATCAATGCATAACGGACCTGACCGTAATTCGCTCAGAGGATCCTGGCAAGTCAGGAACACACCGTGGTGTAGGTGACTAGCGCCGGCGCCGTCGGGTTGCAGGTCGTTCTTGGCGTGATGCGAGCGGAGGTCTCCGCGGTGAGCCGGGCGTAGCGGCCGAGGCTGACCAACTTCAGCGAGGGCGGCGGCGGGCACGCCTCGATTCGGGGGAGGACTTGCGCTAGGGCGACGACCCCCTGATGCTCGACCCGAAGACGTGATGTGACAGGCGTCACTGGCGGGCTCATGGCAAAGGACCACTGACACTCTCGTGGCAGTTGGCACTGTCAGTGGAAACGACAGGTTCTTGGCAGTGGCTCGCGACAAGTTGATGTCAGTGAGGGTGACGCTGAGTCACTGTGCTTCTGAAGGTGAAGCCGGGCGGCGTGGCGCGCGGGACCGTCTCGCGGTGCATAGGTGTCGGCCAGCGCAATGGGCCGGTGGTCAAGACTGAAACGAACATCGTCGTCCAGGCTGACGCGGTGCGGCCCGTTCTGGCTGTGGATCAGGCCGCTGTCCTTCAGCGCTTGTTCGGCGTCGAGGTGGTCCTGGCGCCAGCTGTCATATTCACCGTGGCCGTGGAGGACGTAGGCGGCCAGCAGGATGTTGGCTTCTTCGTCAGTGAGCGGAGCGCGGTAGCGGACGTCGTCGGCCAGAGCTCGGGCCCCCGCCCAGGCGTCAAGGGCGGCCTCGGTGCCGCTGTTCATCGAGACTCTCCGTCTACCTGCCTGATCACATTCTGCTACTGACATTGGGTGTCGCGGCTGGCTGACGTCCTCCTGCCGCTCGACAGAGCTGGGCCTGCGGCTGGGGCGACCAGCGGGATTCGATCCGCTGAAAGGGGGTGCGAAGGGCTGACCTGGGTGGTTCACTGGAACTTGTATCTATGCGAATTTTTCGCATCAGATGCAACGGTCCGGAGGGGTTCCGGGTGAGTGCGGAGGGGTTGGGCCGGGATCGGCGCGGCTTCATCTCGTTGGCGGCCTGCCGTTGCTGCGGCCGGAGGAGCAGGTCTTCGCCGCGATGCTGGACGGCTGGCGAAACCAGCAACTGGCTCGGCGCCTGGCGTTCGCGACGGTGGAAGGCCGGGAGCGGAGCGTGCGGATGTTCACCGCGCATGCCGGGGCGTTCCCGTGGGTGTGGTCTCCGCAGATGGTGGATGAGTGGATGACCGATCTGCAGGCGGTGCGGCGGCTCCGCAGGTCGACGCTACGGAACTATCAGTTGTCGGTGAAACTGTTCTGCCACTACATCACCGACCAGGTCTACGCCTGGCCAGCGGAGCGCCAGGCGCGGTTCGGCACGCATCCGGTCCAGGTCGTGCACGAGTGGACCGCGATCACCCATCTTCAGGACGCCGAGGGTGACCCGGTCAAGCGTGCGTTCACGCGAGAGGAACTACAGGCGTTCTTCGACCATGCCGACGCCGAGGTGGCCCGGATCCGTAGCGAGGGGCGCAAAGGCTGGCTGCCGCGTTCCGGGACGCGACCCTGTTCAAGACCGCGTACGCCTACGGGCTGCGTCGCCGTGAAGCCCAGATGCTCGACCTGGCGGACTTCGGCCGCAATCACCACGCCGCGGAATTCGGAAACCGGGGTGTGGCCTACGTCCGGTTCGGCAAGGCCATGAAGGGCTCACCGCCCAAGCCACGCAGTGTGCTGACGGTCTTCCCGTGGTCGGTGGACGATTTGTGTGCATCTGATGCCGGTTCGCATGTACGGCCGCGACGATGACCACGTGGACACCAGGAGGAACCAGCCGATCGCGGCGCCGACGGTAGGCCGTCGATGATGTCGGGAATCAGGCGCCGCCGCACGTGGGTCTTCCGGGTCTTGGCGGGCGCCGGCGCGGTGGGGTTCATCGCGGCCGTGGTGGTCGTGTGGGTCACCTCCGAGGGGAGCGTCGATCCGGCCGGTGCCACCATCGGGCTGGCCTCGCTGCTGCTGGCGGCGCTGGCGCTGCGGCAGTCCCGCACCAGCGGCCCGCCATCCCGCCCGGCCGTCCGCCCCGCCGATGAACAGCAGCGCGAACGCACAAGCTCGCCTGACCAGCTGGACCTGCCGCAGGATGAGGACCCCGCTCATGAGGCGCCGGTGGGACGACCGCCACTGGCCGCAGCCGGCCCCGACCTTATCCAACCCGGGCCGGCGACGCCGAACCGACGGGCGTTGCCCGACGCCGCCACGACCGCCGCGCCGGATGGGCTGGGCAGGCTCCCGCGCCCGCCGGCGGCGGTGTTCCTGGGCCGCGGCCAGGTTCTGACCCGGTTGCACCGGACGCTGACCAGGACGCAGAAGACGGGATCGGTGGTGATCACGCAAGCGGCCGTCTACGGGCTAGGCGGTATCGGGAAGAGCGAGCTGGCGTTGCAGTACGCCGCCCGCCACCGCGACAAGTACACGCTGGTGTGGTGGTCCGAGGCCGACAACCCCACCCAGATTCAGGCGTCGCTGGCCGAGCTGGCGCGAACCGTGTGCGTGGGGGCTGATTCGGTGGCGGCGGCGCAGGCGAGTGCGGAGGAGGCCGCGGCCTGGGCGCTGGTGTGGCTGGCCGCCCACCCGGGCTGGCTGCTGATCTTCGACAACGTCGAGGATGCCGAGGATCTGCACCCGTCTTTGGGGCGGCTGAGCGGCGGGCGGGTGCTGATCACCAGCCGCCGCGATACCGGCTGGCAGGACGTGGGCTGCACCCCCATCAGCCTGGAGGTGCTGGAGCCCGAGGCGGCCCGGCAGCTGCTGGCCAAGCTGATCGGCATCCGGCCCACCACCGAAGACGGCGAAGAACCGGCGGCGCGGGAGCTGGCGCGCCTGGCCGAGGAGCTGGGGTTCTTGCCGCTGGCGTTGCGGCAGGCGGGCGCGTTCATCGCCCGCACCCCCGGAGTAACCGTCACCGACTACCGCCGGCTGCTGCACCAGGCTCCCGATGGGGAGGAGGTGCTGGCCCGGGTGTGGGCGATCACCCGTCAGCGGATCGCCGAACGCGACGCGCTGGCGCCGCGGCTGCTGGCGCTGCTGGCCTGCTATGCCCCTGACCAGTTGCCCGTTGATGTGCTGCACCACCTGCCCGAGGTCGAGCCTGTGCGGGTCGGTAAGGCGCTGGCGTTGCTGGCCTCCTACAGCATGATCACCATCAGCAACGATCGGGACGCGGTCAGCGTGCATCGCCTGGTCCAGGCCGTCACCCTGGCCGACCTGTCCGGCCAGCAGCGCCGAACCGTTAGGGAGGAGGCGGCCAGCGTGCTGGCGGCCGCGCTGCCCGAGAACCCGACCGTGATCGGCACCTGGGCTCTCTACGGACGGCTGCTTCCCCACGCACGCACGGCTCTGGCGCCCGAATCGGACGCGATGAACCAGGTGATCGACTACCTGAAGGCCAGCGGCGCCTACGCCACCGCCATGACCGTGCAACACCACCGCTACCGAGCCCTGCTTGATCGCGATGGCCCGCACCACCTCCGCACCCTGGTCGCCCAGGCTGAGCTGGCCTATTACACCGCCATGGTGGGCGATGTGGTGGGGGCGCGTGATCAGTTCGCGGCGCTGCTGCCGATCCGCGAGCGGGTCTCGGGTGCCGAGCATCCGGACACGCTGGCCGTCCGGGCCAACCTGGCGCGCTGGTCGGGGGAGGCGGGGGATGCGGCCGGGGCGCGCGATCAACTCGCCGAGCTGGTACCGATCCGTGAGCGGGTCTCGGGTGCTGAGCATCCGGACACGCTGAACGTCCGGGCCCACCTGGCCTACTGGTGGGGGGAGGCGGGGGATGCGGCCGGGGCGCGTGATCAGTCCGCGGCGCTGCTGCCGATCCGTGAGCGGGTTTCGGGTGCCGAGCATCCGGACACGCTGACCGACCGGGCCAACCTGGCCTACTGGTCGGGGCGGGCCGGGGATGTGGTGGGGGCGCGTGATCAGTCCGCGGCGCTGCTGTCGATCCGCGAGCGGGTCTTGGGCGCCGAGCATCCGGACACGCTGGCCGACCGGGCCAACCTGGCGCGCTGGTCGGGGGAGGCGGGGGATGTGGTGGGGGCGCGTGATCAGTTCGCGGCGCTGGTGCCGATCCGCGAGCGGGTCTCGGGTGCCGAGCATCCGGACACGCTGGCCGACCGGGCCAACCTGGCGCGCTGGTCGGGGGAGGCGGGGGATGTGGTGGGGGCGCGTGATCAGTTCGCGGCGCTGGTGCCGATCCGTGAGCGGGTCTCGGGTGCCGAGCATCCGGACACGCTGACCGCCCGAGCCCACCTCGCCTACTGGACGCGGCGCTGCGAGGACGGAAATGCGGGTTCCTCCAACGAGAATCAGTAGGTTCACATTCGGACTTCGAGGCGATTATCGGGCCAATCTAATCCAGTTACACGGGGAAGATCATCCAGGCCCTTCGGCGACCAGGCCCCACCCGCCCCACATTGCACCATCCGAGCGGCGGATACGACACAGTCGAATACGTCACGTTGCCAGTCCTGGGCAGCCCGGACTGCTACGAACCGCACCTCACCATAAGCCGCGCGAGTTTATTTCATCTAGGTACGATAGCGGCATGGCAGGTCTTGAACGGATCACTCAGCCCACCCTTGACGTCCTTGAGACGCTCCTTCACGCCTTCGACAACAACGAGGACATTCACGGTTGGGCCATCATCAAAAGGACTAAACGAGCAGGTCCTACTGTCTATAAGGCGCTTGACCGTCTCGAAGACGCCGGTATGATCACCGGCGCGTGGGAAGAGCTTGGCCCTGACCAACCCGGCCCAAGGCGGCGTTTCTACCATCTCACTGGGGAAGGTGCGGCAGTCGCACGCACACTCCTCGCCGAGAGGAGACCATCCGCTCTCTGCCCAAAGCCTGCGTTCGGCGTCTCTCTCCTGGGATACGGGAAGGTCCAGGGCGGTGAGGCCTGTTGAACGGCGGTGAGATCGTCCTCGACGCCATACTGGGACTGCTCGTCAACGAGACGTGCGACGTCTCTCCCTGGCTGGCCCGCAGGTTGGTCCGATGGTCCGCTCGTCGCCGGTACTGTGAGCTGTTTTCATCCTTGGTTGGGAGGATGCTGATCACAGCATGATCGAGAGTCCGACGTTCGCCTGAGGATGTATCGAAACCCCTGGTAGACGGGTGGATCACCACAATCAACGCCGTCACCACCAGGGGCTCGGATGCTTTTCTATCGTGCTGCCGTCGATTTGTCGCGCCCAACGCTGAACTACATGGCCGGCATCATCCGCCGCCACCGCAAGGCCATCGGCTCCACCTGGCGGCGGCTCAACCCCGCCCAGCAGGCCCTGCTGGTGCTGGTCTACCTGCGCAAAGGCGAGACGTTCACCGAGCTCAGCGCCGGGTTCGGCGTCTCGGTGGCCACCGCCTGGCGGTACGTGGAAGAAACCGTCGCCCTGCTGCGCGCCCGCGCCGCCAAGGTCGACCGCGCCTTACGCCAGGCCATCCGGGACGGGCTGCACTACCTGGTGCTGGACGGCATGCTCATTCCTATCGACCGCGTGCGCGCCGACCGGCCGTACTACTCGGCCAAGCACCGCATGCACGGCATGAACGTCCAGGTCATCGCCGCGCCCGACGGCACGATCATCTGGACCTCCGGCTCGCTGCCCGGCAGCACCCATGACCTGACCGCCGCCCGCATCTGGGGGCATCCTGCGAGCGCTGACGCAGGCCGGCGTCCGGACCCTGGCCGACAAGGGGTACCAAGGCGCCGAAGGCCCGGGGGGCTCACCCAAGGCCAGGTAGTCAAGGTTTCTGGGCGGTTGGCAAGCGCGCTGTGGAGATCGGCTCGGCGGTGTAGATGCCTGGTCTTATCTTGCGGATGAGTTGGCTGGCGGCCCCGCGCGATAGCTGCCGATACATCGTGTTCAGGGTGACATCGCCGAGGTGTTGGGCGATGTCACGGGCCTTCCAGGGGCGGTTGGGATCTTGGTGAAGGAGGGCCAGGACCTGTTGTTGTCTGCGGCGGTCGGTGGGGTCATGGGTCGCTCGTCCCGGGACGCGGCGGGCAGCGTGGCGGGGGTGGCAGGAGAGTGATGTCGAGGTCGGTGATGGTGCGGCTGTGGTCAGGCCGGCCGTCGTCGAGCCGTTCGTTGTAGCGGGAGGTGGGTGATTTGACCTTGCGGGTGCTGACGCGCGGGCGGCGTGGTGGCAGTAGCGCCGCCAGGACGCGGCGTGCGATGGTTGCGATCAGGCCGGTGGGCATGCCGGGGTTGTCGCCCGGCTGAATGACCAGGTCGCGGGCGGTGTGCAGGGCGATGGAGAAGCTGCAGCGGTCGGGGTCGGTGCCGGGCCGGGATTCAGCGGCGTCGACCATCACGCTGCGCAGCAGTTGATGGAGCGTGAGCACCGACCACATCTCCTGCTCCAGTCCGGCGGGGTCGCCCGAGCGCAGGATCCGTCCTTGCATGATGGTGTGGCGGAGCGCGTAGTAGGCGGACTCGTGTTCCCATCGCTGGTGGTAGAGCCTGACCAGGGTGGCGGCCGGGTAGCGGCGGGCATCGGTCAAGGTGGTGACCAGGCGGTAGGTGCCGGTGAAGGTGGTGCCGTCGGCGCAGGTCACCGTGATGCGGGCCTCGATAACGCGGATCTGCAAGCTGCCGATCATCGAGAGATAGGAGCCGTCGGTGATGGTGGTCAGGATGGGGGTGCGGCGGTTGCTGCGCAGCCGGCCGAGCACCTTAGCGCCGGTGGCGTTGACCTGGGCGAGGAAGGCGTTGCCGTCGAAGCCCTTGTCCCATAACACGAGCATGTCGGGCGTCAGTAGGTGCAGCAGGCGCCGGGCATAGCCGCTCTCGCCCTCGCCGGTGGGGCCGAAAACCGCGCCAATCAGGGCCCGCGTTCCGGTCTCTGCCAGCGTCATCAGCTCCAGCAGCGGGTAGCCGCCGTGACCCGGGCTGCCCAGCCAGGCCCGATGACGGACGGTGTCGGGCGCCTTGAGTGAACTGGAGCCGTCGAAGGAGACCGTGCGGTAGTTCCCGAACCGTACTCCAGGCGTCGTGGGCTGGGCCAGCGGTCCGCTCAGCACCTCGAACAGGCGCCGCATCGGCGCGCAGCCGACTCTGCGGCGCAGGTCACGCAGCGCTTTGGCGGTGGGCGTCACGACCGGCAGGGCAGCCAGCGAGGCCGTCAGCTTCTGCCAGACCAGCAGGTAGCCGACCTCGGGGGACAGACACATCGCCAGCAGGAAGTAGACCCCGACACGCGAGGGCAGCGCGCGCAGGCGGCGCTGCACGCCGCGGGTTTCCTCAAGGACTGCATCGACGAGCTCGAACGGTACGAGCGCGGTCAGCTCCCCCAAATGCCCGGGAGCGAACAATCTCCCGGCTGCTGAGCGGGGCGAAGATCCCGTCTCGACAGCGTGGGAAACAGCAAAGCTGGCATACTCGGCAAGCAACGGAGATCCAGTTCTTCGACGGCTGGTTGTGGAAGATCACCGTTCTACTGGATCTCCGTTGCCATGTTCTGAGAACTCGCGTGCTTGACAGCACCACGACGACCTTAACTACCTGGCCTTGGGTGAGCCCCCTCGGTGCTGGACCTGGTGGGCAACAGCACCATCCTCGATTCCCTGGCGATGCTGCGGCGTGGCGGTCGCGCCTGCCTGGCCGGCTGGCTGGGCGGCCTGGATCCGATCGCCGACTTCAATCCGCTGCTGCAGATGGCCAGCGGCGTCTATCTGACGTTCTTCGGCAGTTTCGTCTTCGGGACCCCCGGTTTCCCGCTGTCCGACGTTCCCTTGCAGGAGATCGCCGAGCAGGTGGCGGAGGGCCGGCTGAAGGCCAAGCCGTCGCGTGTCTTCGGCTTCGAGCAGGTACGCGAGGCGCACGTGAGGCGGGCCCCGCTGACATGCCGGCCGTGGTGCTCCTGCACGGATTCCCACCAGCTCGTTCATGTTCCGCGGCCTCGTCCCCGCGCTGGCCGACGACTACCACGTCATCGCCCCCGACCATCTGGGCTTCGGGCTCTCCGATGCGCCACCCGCAGACGAGTTCGCCTACACCTTCGACGCTGACCGACCTGACCGCCGCCCTGCTCGACCACCTGGGCGTCGCCCATTACGCCATCTACGTCCAGGACTACGGTGCCCCGATCGGATGGCGCCTCGCCCTGAACGACCCCGCGGCGATCAGCGCGATCATCACCCAGAACGGCAACGCCTACGAGGCCGGCTTCGTCGACGCCTTCTGGGGGACGGTCTGGGACTACCAGTGCGAGCAGACTCCGCAGACCGAGGCGGCGATCCGCGAGGCGCTCACCCTCGATGCGATCAAGTGGCAGTACCTCACCGGCGTGCCCGACCCGAGCCTCGTCAGCCCGGACACCTGGCACCACGATCATGCCCTGGTCTCCCGCCCCGGCAACGACCGCATCCAACTGGCCCTCTTCCGTGACGAAAAGTTGATCCTCCCCCATCGATGTCAGGACATGCACCTGGTAGCGCGGCCAGGCCGGCCCGTTCTCACCCGACCGTCCCGGCGCGACGCAAGTTCGGCGGCGGACCGGGCGAGTCATGAGAGGGATGCGAACCATCGCCCCGCCGCGTTCCAGCGCTCGACGACGGGGAACCCGGATCGCCCGGCAAGGGGGGCGATATCGTCGATCGAGACAGTCGCCCAGGTGAACCAGTCGCTCGTACGGCCGGCCTGGCGCAGCCGGATGGTGTGGACCCCGCTCTGTGCGCCCGGCGGCGAGAGCTCCGCGATCACCGTTCCTCCCGGCCTGACCAGCTCGCGCAGGCGCTGCAGGAGGGCTGCCGGGTCGCCGCCGATGCCGATGTTGCCGTCGGCCAGGAGCGCCTCGGCCCACCACCCGGTTCCCGGAAGGGGTTCGAAGACGCATCTGCGCAGCGCCGGGCCGCCTGCGCGGCGGGTCAGCTCCACGGCCAGGGGCGTGATGTCGATGCCCAGAGCGGGAATTCCCATACGGGTGAGTGCCACGGTCAGTCTTCCGGGCCCCGAACCGACATCGAGAGTGGGTCCGCCGCATCGGGCCAGAATGTGTTCGTCGCCCTCGTTGTACCGGAGCCAGCGCTGGGCGGCGAGTGACCGTATCCGGCCGTCGGCATATTCGATGTCGACGTCTCCACCTCTAAGGCAACTCTCGTAGAAGGCGCCAATCACGCGGCTTTTCCATAGAGGAGCACGATGTTCACACGGCCACCATTACCCTGGTGGGCCGGTGCCGATCCTTGCGGAGCCGTCATGGACGCGGGGCCGCGGTCGCCTGGCAAAAAAGCGTTCAGCGTGCCCTCAGGGGAAAGTCAGAATCTGGCAGACGGGACAGGCCGCACGCCCCGCTCAGGACATAGAAACCAGCGGCCCAAACCGCGGCGTACACCATAAAAATGCATTTTCGCGGACCCGTTCCGGTCATTTCTCGGAACGACGTCATGTCTTCGTAAGGGAAAGGGGCGCTGCCGCCGCGTTAGCGTCGGCCCATGGAGATCGATGTGGTTCTGCCCTGCCTGAATGAGGAGGCGGCCCTGCCCTGGGTGCTCGGGCGGATGCCGCCCGGCTTCCGCCCGATCGTGGTCGACAACGGTTCGACCGACGGGTCCGCGAGGGTCGCGACGGAGTTGGGCGCGTCGGTGGTGGTCGAGCCCCGGCCCGGATTCGGGGCCGCGTGCCACGCGGGGCTGACGGCCGCGACGGCGGAGGTGGTGTGCTTCATGGACGCCGACGCATCTCTCGATCCCGGGCAGTTGCCGTGCGTCGCGGGGCCGGTCCAGGCGGGCAGGGCCGATCTGGTCCTCGGTCGCCGCGTCCTCGGGGCGGGCGCCTCCTGGCCGGTGCACGCCCGGCTCGGCAACGCCGTGCTGGCCCGCAGGCTGCGCCGTCGTACCGGTGCCGACCTGCACGACCTGGGGCCGATGCGGGCGTGCGGACGTGCCGCCCTGCTGGCCTTGGAACTGGTGGACCGGCGGTTCGGCTACCCCTTGGAGATGGTGCTGCGCGCCGGTGCGGCCGGCTGGCGGATCGCCGAGGTCGATGTGGACTATCTGGCCCGTACGGGGAGGTCGAAGGTGACCGGGACGGTGCGCGGCACACTGCGGGCGATCGGTGACATGCGCCGGGTCATGGCCGACAGGACGGCATGAGGTGAGTTCTCATCGTCTCGGCGGCGCGCAGCTCCTGGTGATCGCCAAGGAGCCCGTACCGGGGAAGGTGAAGACCCGGCTGAGCCCGCCCTGCACTCCCCGCGAGGCCGCCGCGCTGGCCGGTGCCGCGCTGGAGGACACGTTGCGGACGGTCGCCCGGGTTCCGGTGGCCCGCCGCGTGCTCGCTCTCGACGGGGCTCCTGGGCCGTGGCTGCCCGCCGGGTTCACGGTCGTTCCGCAGCGCGGCGGCGGCCTGGACGAACGGCTCGCCGCCGCGTTCGACGACGCCCACAGGCTGTCGCACATCCCGATCGTGCTCATCGGCATGGACACCCCGCAGGTGTCCGCCGGCCTGCTGGCCGACGCCGTGTCCTTGCTCGGCTCCCACGACGCGGTGTTCGGCCCCGCGACGGACGGGGGATTCTGGCTTCTCGGGCTGCGCGCCCCCGACCCCGATCTGCTGCTCGGCGTGCCGATGTCCGAGCCGACCACAGGGGAGATCCAGCTGAAGAGACTGACTGAGGCCGGGATGAGCGTCGCCTGCCTGCCTTGCCTGACCGATGTGGACACCATGGCGGACGCGGTCGAGGTGGCGGCACTGGCTCCACGCTCCCGCTTCGCCGTCGCGCTGGCCGGAACGGCGGTGCGGTCATGATCCCTCCCCGCGAGGCGAAGGTGCTGGTCACCGGCGCGGCCGGATTCATCGGGAGCCATGTGGCGGAGGCGCTGGAAGCGGCCGGACACGAGGTGGTCCGCCTCGATCTCAGGACCGGCGACGATGTGCGCGACGGTGCCGCACTCGACCGCGCGATGGCAGGCGTCGGCGTCGTCGTGCACCAGGCGGCCAAGGTCGGGCTCGGCGTGAACGTGGCCGACCTGCCGGACTACGCCTCGGTCAACGTGTACGGCACGGCCGTGCTGCTGGCCGCGATGGCCCGGCATGACATCGCTCGGCTGGTGCTGGCCTCCTCGATGGTGGTCTACGGCGAGGGCGCCTACGACTGTCCGACTCACGGCAGGGTACGGCCCGCACCCCGTTCCGCCGCCGCCCTGGCACGCGGGCACTTCGAACCGCATTGCCCCCGGTGCGATTCGGAGGTGGTCTACGCCGGCATCGAGGAGGACGCGCCGGCCGATCCCCGCAACGCGTACGCCACCAGCAAGCTGGCGCAGGAGCATCTGGCCGCCAACTGGGCGCGCGAGACCGGGGGCACGGCCGTCGCGTTGCGGTACCACAACGTGTACGGGCCCAGGATGCCCCAGGACACGCCGTACTCCGGGGTGGCGGCGATCTTCCGATCCGCGCTGGAGGCCGGTCGAGCACCCAGGGTGTTCGAGGACGGCGCGCAGTTGCGGGATTTCGTCCACGTCCGGGACGTCGCTTGCGCGAACGTCGCCGCGCTCCGCGGCGGCCGGCCGGGCCTGCTGGCCGCGTACAACATCGCCAGCGGGCAGCCGCGCAGTGTCGGCGACATGGCGGTGGCACTGGCCACGCACTGCGGCGGGCCGGAGCCGGTGATAACGGGGGGATACCGGCTGGGCGACGTCCGCCACATCGTGGCCGCTCCGCACAAGGCGGGCGCGGAGCTCGGGTTCCATGCCCGGATCGGGTTCGACGAGGGGATGAAGGAGTTCGCCACCGCACCCCTGGCCTGCCCGGAGTGACCTGCCGCGCGGCGGGAACGGCCGTCCTGCTGGTCGCACTGGTCGGCACGCTCGCGTGGACGGCCGGCCAGAACGCCGTTCCCGCGGATCGTCACGGCCTGTTCTGGCCGTACGCGCTGGCGTGGGCGTTCTTCGGCGCGGCGACGTGGGCCGTGCGCGGGCTGCGGGCGCGCCAGGCGATGTGCCTGCTGATCGCCGGTGGGGTCGCCGTGACCGCCACCGGCCTCCTCTCGCCGCCCGTCACCAGCACCGACTCCTACCGCTACGCCTGGGACGGGCGGGTGCAGGCCGCGGGTGTCTCGCCCTACGATCACGCCCCGGCCGAGGCGGTGCTGGCGCCCCTGCGCGACCTCTGGCTCTTCCCGCGCGGCGCCGGCTGCGAGGGGCCCGACCGTTATCCGATCACCTCCGGGGACTCGGTCGCGTCGTGCACGCGGATCAACCGCCCCGGCGTGCACACGATCTATCCGCCCCTGGCGGAGGCGTACTTCCTCCTGGTGCACGGACTCTCGCCCGAAGGGGCACGGCACAAGCCGCTGCAGATCGGCGGTGCGCTCCTGGCGCTCGCCACCTCAGCCGTGCTGCTGATCACACTCAGCCGCCGGCCCGGGACCCGGGACAGCGCTCCCGCGTACGCCGCCTGCTACGCGTGGTGCCCCGCCGTTCCGCTCGAACTGGTGAACAACGCCCACGTCGACGCGCTCGCCGTCCTGCTCGCCGTCATCGCCATGACCACGACGAACAGGCACAGGGCCCTCGGCGGCACGCTGCTCGGCGCGGCGACCGCCGTCAAACTGCTGCCCGCCATCACCGTACCCGGAGCGCTCTCCGGGATCCTCGCGACAGACGGGAGGTCGCCGGCGCGCCGGATGCTCGATGCCCTGGCCGTGCTCGGCCCCGCCGCCCTCGTCGTGGCGCTCGCCTACCTGCCGTACGTGCTCGCCTCGCGCGGCTCGGTACTCGGATATTTCTCCGGCTACGTGACCGAGGAGGGTTACGACGACGCCGGCAGCAGGGACCGGTACGCATTGCTGAGGCTGGTCCTCCCGGACTCGTGGGCGTTCCCCGCGGCCCTTCTCATCCTCACAATCGCGATCTTCCACGTACTGCGCCGCGGTGACGCGGACCGGCCGTGGCAAGGCGCCCTGGCGGTGACCGGTGTGGGGTTCCTCGTGTTCACGCCCGGCTATTCCTGGTACGCCGTACTGGTCGTCGCGCTGGTCGCCCTCGACGGCCGGTGGGAGTGGCTCGGCGTCCCGCTGGCGAGCGGCGCGGCGTACATGGGCCCCGGCACCGGCGCGGGGACCATCGGCTACGCCCTTGCCGCGCTGGCGGTGGCCACCGGGCTTGTCGCACGCGCGGTCCGTCCCTCGACCAGCAGCGCCTGCAACGCCCCAAGACAGCGAAGGGGTGCCGGGGCGCGGTTTTGGAGAGGCTCGTTCTGGTAAGGAGACCGAACGGCCGACATCGGATTTCGGGGGGATCGGTGCCGGATGTGTCGCGGGGGCGCGATCGTGTCAAGCCCGGCAAGAAGAGCCGCCTGGCCGCGCGCCTTGGGGGGTGGAGCGGGCCGCCGGGGCCGTTCCGGCCGGAGTTCTGGCGCAGTCCGCTCCGCGGCCCCTGGCTGACCTCGGTGCTCGGACTGGTCCTGCTGGCCGGGATCACCCTCGTCGCGATCACCGGACTGATCTCGTACGCCGCCTACGAGCCTCGGTTGCCGGGCAACGACACCACCCCGGGCAAGGGCCTGCTGGGCTTCTACCTCTTCGACTGGCCCACGGACCCGGTCTGGTTGTACCGGGTCACCCAGGGCGCGCACGTCGTCGGCGGGCTGACACTGGTGCCGATCCTGCTGGCCAAGCTGTGGTCGGTCATCCCCAGGCTGTTCGCGTGGCCGCCAGCCCGCTCGGTGGCGGAGGCCGTCGAGCGGGCCAGCCTGCTGCTGCTGGTCGGCGGAGCGATATTCCAGTTCGTGACCGGGATCCTCAACATCCAGCTTTTCTACGTCTTCCCGTTCTCCTTCTACCCGGCCCACTTCTATGGCGCATGGATCTTCCTGGCCGCCTTCGCCGTACACGTCGCCATCAAGCTGCCCCGCGTCCTCCGCACTCTGCGGAAGCACGGCCTGCGCGACTACCTGCGCACCTCTGTGGCCGACACCCGCCCTGAGCCGCCGGACCCCGACGGCCTGGTCGCCACCCACCCGGCGCCCGCCACGATGTCCAGACGCGGCCTGCTGGCCTTCGCCGGCGGCGGCTCCATGATCATGTTCGGCCTGTCCGTCGGCCAGTGCCTCGACGGGCCGTTGCGCCGCACCGCGCTGCTCGCGCCCCATGGGCGCCACTACGGTACCGGCCCCAACGACTTCCAGGTCAACAAGACAGCGGCGAGCCTCGGCGTCACACCGGCCAGCACCGGCGAGTCCTGGCGGCTGGCACTCGTCGGACCGCACCGGATGGCACTTTCCCGTGAAGACCTGCTGGCGATGCCGCTGTACACCTACGCCTTGCCGATCGCCTGCGTAGAAGGATGGTCGACCGTCCAGACCTGGACCGGCGTACGGCTGGCCGACCTCGCCCGGCTCGCCGGGACCCAGACCGGCTCGGCAGGCGTCACCACCAGGTCTCTGCAACGCGGGGGCTACTTCGGCCAGGCCTCACTCAGCGCCGTGCAGGTCGCCGACCCGCGCTCGCTGCTGGCACTGCGGGTCAACGGTGCCGACCTGTCCCTCGACCACGGATACCCGGCGCGGGTCATTGTCCCCAACGCTCCCGGAGTACACAACACGAAGTGGGTGCGCGAGCTCGACTTCACCCGGAAGCGACCGTGAACAGCCACAGCCGGTGGGCAAGGACCTACGGCGCTCCGCCGTGGCACCTGCTCGCACTCGTCCTCTGTTTTCTGCTCGCCGCTTACACCGCCACCCGGGTGGTCGGCGCGGGAATATGGCCGGGCTTCCTGGTGTGGTTCGTGGGAGCCGTCATCTTCCACGATCTGGTGCTGTTTCCCCTCTACTCCGCCGCCGACCTCGCCGCCCAGGCCGCCACCACCCATACCCATACCCGTCGCCGTCGTCGTACAGCGGCTCGGCCTCGGCCGCCGGGGCGGCCGGTGGCTGCGATCAACCACCTGCGTGTGCCGACCGCGTTCTCCGGTCTGCTGCTGCTGGTGTGGTTCCCGCTCATCCTGCGCGGCGCTGAGCCCAACTACAGGGCGGCGGCCGGCTTGAGCACCATCCCTTATCTCAACCGATGGATTCTGATCACCCTGGTACTCTTCGCCGCCTCGGCACTGCTCTACGTGCTGCGACGCCTGGCCGCCGGGCGGGTCGGCCGTTGAGTACCCCGCCGATCGGCGACTACGCGATGCTGTCGGACTGCCGGTCCGCCGCGCTGGTCACCTCCGACGGCTCTGTCGACTGGCTGTGCCTGCCGCGTTTCGACAGTCCGGCGCTCTTCGCCCGGCTACTGGATGAAGAGGCCGGCTTCTGGGCGATCCGGCCGGCGAGCCCGGCTGAGGTGAATGAACCGCGCCGAGTTTGATGGAGGCCGTGGTGTGCCCCGAGTTGAGTCCATCGACTCCACCCAGACCGCCACCCTGGTGACCAGCGCGCTAGGCATGGCCATCGACAACCGCACGCCACCCGCCGGAACGATCATCCACTCCGACCAGTTCGGCTCCTGGGCCTTCACCCAGCGGGCCAAGGACTCCGGCCTGCTGCCCTCCATGGGCAGCGTCGGCGATCGCTTCGACAACGCCATGATGGAGTCGTTCTGATCCCGGATGCAGGTCGAACTCCTCGACCGCCGGCGCTGGAACACCCGCATCGAGCTCGCCAACGCGAACTTCGAGTACCTGGAGATCTGGCACAACCGGCAACGACGACACAGCAGCCTGGGCATGCCCACCCCGATACAGTTCGAGAACACACCCACCGTGGCATGACAATCCAAAAACGCGACTCCACCCAACTCGGGGCACACCAGCCTCCAAGGAACCCGGATCGGTTCATTCCAAGCCGAGCCGATCTTCTTGGAGGTCGATCAGGAGCATGTCGTGGACATTCACCGCGGCTGACCACACAGGGCAGCGGGAAGGTCGACACCTTGTGGGCGCCGCGGGCAGCTCGACGACCACGTCACGGCGCCTGGCCAGCAGATTGGCCAGGCGCCGCTGGTATCGTCGATCGCTTGCTCGTTTCCCGATCCGTCCGGCTCCCCGGCACCAAGCACACAGCACGCGCTCGGCACCGGGGGCATGAGGGCCGTTCCGCGGGCCCGCGGTCACGTCGAGACGATGGTCAGACGGCCCTGCGTGACCACTGCTGGTTGGTGCCGGTGTTGCACGGGTACTGCTTGAGGATCGCGCCGTCCGCGGTCGATGCGGACGGTACGTCCACGCATTTGCCGCTGTGTCGTGCCCGGAGCTGGAAGTAGCCGCCGTTGGCGATCAGCTGGAACTGCTGGTTGGTGCCGGTGCCGCAGGTGTACTGGATGAGCTCGGCGCCGTCGGCGGCCGAAGCGCTCACCACGTCGAGGCACCTTCCGCTGTGGCGGCTGATGATGCGCCAGTAGCCGCTGCCGGCGTCCTGGAACTGCCACTGCTGCCATGCGTTGCCGTTGTAGGTGTACTGGCCGACGCGGGCTCCGTTGTCGGTGTTCGGTTGCTGGACGTCCATGGCCTTGCCGCTGTGGCGCACGGTGATCGCGTAGTACGTCGGCGGAGGGGTGGGGCCGATGGTGTCGCCCCAGGCGTACCGGATCCGGTCGGCGCCGGAGGGGTTGCGGACGGTCAGGTGGAGATCGGTGCCGCTGCCGCTCAGGGCGTACATCGAGTACCAGTCGTAGCCGATGTCGCCTGGTTTGCCGCCGAGGGCGGGCCAGTAGGTGCCGCCCATCTGGTTGTCCCGCATGACCTGGGCCATGGCGCGGATGTGGCGCACGAAGTTGTCGGTGCTGTTGGCGTCGCCGTAGTTGAGGCCGGTGGACATCGGCGCGCCGAACTCGGTCGCGATCGCGCGGGAGGCGCAGGTGCCCAGCCGCGTCTGGATGTGGTTCCGGAAGGCGTCGTAGGTCATCGCGCTGTAGAAGAAGGCGTAGTGGTGGAAGGACAGCAGGGTCGCGTTGAAGCGGCTGTCGTTGCAGATGTCGCGCAGGTCCTGGCTGTAGCCGGTGCCGCCGATGAGCACCCGGTTCGCCGGGGCCGAGTAGTGGTGGGCGAGCCAGGCGGCGGCGACGTCGCGCCATTCGGCCGAGCTGTAGCCGTGCGGCTCGTTCATCGGCTCGAAGTAGACGTTGCCGTTCGAGCCGTAGGTGCTGGTGACGCTGGACCACATCGTGTTCCACGCGGCGAGGTTCGTGATCCTGCCGCCGGAGGCGGCGCCGTCCTCCCAGTAGGCGAGGATGACCTTGAATCCGCGGGCGGTGGCGGCGTCGATGGCGCCGCGGTAGGCGTTCCACCAGGTGGTGTTGGCCACCGTGTGCGTGTTGATGGGCAGCCGGACGGTGTTGACGCCCATGGTGGAGGCCATGTCGTCGTAGAGGGCGCCGGCCTTGGCGCGTACGGTCGCGTTGCTGTCGGACTGGCTCAGGCCGTGCAGGACGAGCGTGCCGGTGCTGAAGTTGTCACCCAGTACGGCCCAGTTCATGCCTCGGAACTGGCTGGTGGCGGCATGGGCCGGCGCCGCGGAGACGACGAGGCTTGCCGCCGCGGTGAGCGCGGTCACCACAAGGGCGGTCAGTAACCGGCGTAACGCCGTGATCGGTGTCATGGAACTCCCATCACTAGATCCAAATTCCTGGGTCGAACCTCACTTGCGACATCATCTTGATGACGCACCTCAGGGCCGCCCGCATCGTGCTGCTCCAGCAACAGGATCGGCGGTTGTGGGACATTGCTGCGTACGTAGGGACGGCGGCGGTGGCTTACGTCGGCCGTGTTGCCGATGCCTTCGACGCCGTGCTGGTCGATGCCGGGATCCGCGTCATGGCGCTCGGCATCCATCGACGTGATCGTCTTGGGGACGCCCTGCTTGGAGGCATCCTGAGGGCGTATCGGCATGCGGCTCGACCTGGCCGGATGATGAATCACCACCCACAGGCTCAGAGGGTCGGCACGATCGGACGGATCGTTCCGTCTGCGGCGAACTCCATCCGGTCGACGGCCACCTCCCTGTTGGTCCCGTTCCCCGCTGGCACGGCGAACCGGTGGTAGGCGATGTACCACGTGTCGGTGTCGGGCATGCGGACGACCGAATGGTGCCCGGTGCCCTTGATCGCGGCCTCCAGCCGCTTCTGCAGCACCACGCCGCGCTTGGTCCACGGTCCCAGCGGGCTCGACCCGGTCGCATACGCCACTCGGTAGTCCTCGCTGCGGGTGTCGTTCTCCGACCACATGAAGTAGTAGATCCCGCCGCGTTTGAACACGAACGGCGCTTCGTTGTAGCCCGATGGGGTGATCGTCCGTACTTGCGCTGGGTTGAAGGAGGTCATGTCGCCGTTCAGCGGCACGACGCGGGCGACGCCCTGCCCCCAGTAGAGGTATGAGCGGCCGTCGTCGTCGGTGAAGACCATCGGATCGATCGCCTGGCCGGAGTACTGGCCGGCGGCGATGAGCGGCCGTCCGAGCGCGTCCCGGAACGGGCCCGTCGGCGAGTCGGAGACCGCGACGCCTAGCTGCTTGGCGGTGTTTCCGGTGGCGGCGCCGCCGCTGAAGTACAGGTAGTAGCGGCCATTGGCCGCCGCGACCGCCGGGGCCCAGGCCGAGTCGTCTGCCCAGGACACGTCGGGGCCGTGATCCAGGACAACGCCGTGGTCGGTCCAGGTCACCAGGTCGGCGGAGGAGAATGCCTTGTAGTACGTGCCGCGCCAGCTCGCGTAGCCGTCGGTCGTCGCGTACAGGTAGTAGCGGCCGTTGATCGCGGTGACGTGCGGGTCGGCGAACAGGCCGGGAATCACCGGGTTCCGGTTCGTCTTGGGTGCCCACGGCGCGGCGATCCGGAACGAGCTGTCCGCGCGGAAGGTCGCGGTGTCCTGGTACGGGTCCAGCCAGAGCTCGAAGTCCCGGTGCCTGATCCGGCGGCTCGGATAGTTGTAGGAAATCAGCGACGTCGATCCGGCGACGGAATCGTCGACGGCGCAGAACGTGGCGTCAGCCCGGAACGTCGCGTCGCCGGTGTTGGCGTCCACACGCAGCCGCCAGTCGCGGTGTCGCAGAAATCGGCCCTCCTTGGTCTGGAAGGAGAAGCAGGAGGGCGTGGCCAGGCCGTTGACGATCGTGAAGGTCGCGTCGAGCTTGGTTTGGGTCGCGGCGGCCGAGGTGACCGGGTCGACGCGGCCGAGCGCGTCGGCGTGCCGGACGTACCGGCCGGGGTAGTTGACCGACTCCAGGGACCGGGCGCCGGTCGGCAGCGTCGCCGCGAGCGCCGGAGCGGCCGTGGCCACCAGGTCGAAGCAGGCCAGAACGAGCGCGGCCGTGGCGGCCGCCCATCTGCTCACCGTCATGCGTGCCTCCGTCTGAGCGCCATCGATGTTAGCGCTATCAATCTTGGCTGGAGAGCTGATTAGCATCCGGCCAGGTCAGGCACCGTCATTGGGATCGGTGACCGCGCCACCGCGCAGGCCGAGCCGCTGACGGATGATCACACGGGTGGGCCGCTCGGCGTGCCGAGCGGCCGGCGGCTCAGCCCCAGTGTTGCAGTAGCCGGTCGTACTCGGCCTGGGTGATCGGCAGGACGGTGCCGTGGCGCGGCCGGCCGGGCATGGTGTAGCTGGAGACGGGTGACCATTGCCGGGTGTTCAGGTCGGTGGTCGTGAACGGTACGTAGCCCCGGCCTCCGTACTCGTCGATGAACATGTACCAGCGCTCGTCGGTGTTCGATTTGAAGACCAGCGGGCCCTCGCCCTGGCTGATCGCGTTGTTCCCGAGGCAGTCTGCGACGAAGGAGTAGGTGCGGTTGAGCATGGTCGCCGACTTCTCGGCGAGGATGAACTTGCCGCACGGGGTCTGCGATGTGCTCCGCTCGTCCTTCGTGAAGCGGTAGTAGGTTCCGTTGTGCTTGGTGATCGTCGAGTCGATCGTCGAGTAGCCCTTGTCGACCCAGATCTGCGCGGCGCTGAAGGTCCGGAAGTCGGATGTGGTGGCGTACATCATCCGGTTGTAGGTGGTGCCGGTGTGGTCGGGGTCGCCGGCGGAGTACAGTTTCGACGCCCAGAACACGACGTACTGGCCGAGTCCCTCGTCGTAGTACGCCTCCGGGGCCCATGTGTTGCCGGCCGTGTCCGGTGAGACGCGTGCCAGGCGTGGCGCGCTCCAGTTGACGAGGTCGGTCGATTCCCAGACCACGATGGACTTGCTGCCGGTCCGCTGGACCTGCTCCCAGTTGCCGTTGCCGTACATCCGCAGGTCGGTGGCGATCTGGTAGAACCTGTCGCCCTGCGGTGAACGGATGATGAACGGGTCGCGTACGCCGCGGGTACCCAGGGTCGAGGTCAGCACGGGCCGTCCACCGTTGAGCTGGCGCCACCGGGTCGGGTCGTTGCCCTGGCTGAGCGCGAAGTAGATCTGCTCGCCGGCGGAGGTGTTCTCGCCGGTGAAGTAGGTGAACAGATAGCCGGCGTACTTCGGGGCCGATGGCGTGTCGGCCCGGACCAGTTGCCACTGCTGGTTGGCGGCGCCCGTGTCGGTGTACTGGGAGATGCGGGCGCCGTCGGCGGTGGACTGCTCCCAGACGTCGAGGGCCTTGCCGCTGTTGCGGTTGATGAGCTTGACATATCCGCTGTCGGTGTCCACGACGCGGAAGTGCTGGTTGGTGCCGCCGTTGTCGGTCCACTGGACGACGTTCGCCCCGTTCGCCGTGGACGCCGAGGCGATGTCCATCACCTTGCCGCTGTGCCGGGCTCGGAGCTTGTAGTGGCCGTTGCCGGCGTCGGCGAACTGGAACTGCTGGCTCGCCTGGCCGGCGCGGGTCTGTTGCTGGACGGCGGCGCCGTCGGCGGTCGACTGGCCGGCGATGTCGATCGCTTTGCCGCTGTGCCGGGAGACGATCTGGTAGTACGCCGCCGGGTCGATCACGGCCGCGTTCGCCGGCGGTTCCGTGACCAGTGCGGCGGCGCTGCTCGCGATCAGTGCGCCGAGGAGGACGAAGGTGGTGCGGCGTCTGTGCGGACGTCGCGGTGAGGTCCGAGCGTGGAGAGGCTGTGTCATTGAACCCGTCCCGTGTGATGGTGAAGGGTGGCCGGCGCCATGTCGGGGCACCGCCCGCCCTGTCGTCCGAGCGGTGCCCCGGTCAGGTCTCGTGTCAGACGCGGCGGCGGGTGAAGCGCTGGTTGGAGCTGCCGTTGTAGGTCCACTGGGAGATGCGGGCGCCGTCGGCGGTGGAGTGTTCCCAGACGTCCATGGCCAGGCCGGACTCCCGGTTGACGAGGCTGATGACGTCACCGCCGTGGTCGACCACGCGCCACTGCTGGCCGGTGGCGCCGGTGTCGGCCTGTTGGACGACGTCCGCGCCGGTCGCGGTGCCCGTGGGCTGGAGGAACAGGCCACTGTGCCGGGCCTTGACGCGGACGTGGCCGTCGCTGGAGTCCACGAACTCGAACTGCTGGTTGGGGCGGCTGTTGGCGGTGTATTGGATGAGCCGTGCGCCGGCGGCGGTGGAGGCCTGGTCGATGTCGGCGGCCTTGCCGCTGTGCTGGGCCACCAGGGTGTAGGCGGCCGGGCCGCCGGGCGAGTCACCCAGCTGGGCTTCCCACCTGGTGTTGGGCCCGGCCGCGCCGGCCGGAAGGCGGTCACGGGCGGCGGTGTCGCCGTACATGGTCCAGCGGGCCCAGTCGACGACGGTGTTCGGGAAGCGGTTGTCGCTCCAGAAGCTGGTGTGGCTGCCGCCGACGAAGGTGAGGAACGCCTTGGGCCAGGTCATTTCCGTGTACGCCTGCCGGGCCGAGGAGTACTGCGTGGTCGAGTCGCGGTCGCCGTGGACGAACAGGACCTTGGCCGAGACCGAGCCGGCCGGGTTGCCCATGTCTACGCAGGACTGCGGGTTGGCGGAGATGATCCGGCTGTCGGGCCAGGAGGTCAGCAGGCCGTGGGTGGTCATGCCGCCCAGGGAGTGGCCTGACACTCCGACGCCGATGCCGGTGTTGATGTGCCCGGCGAGCGCTCCGCTGGTGTTGAGGGCGAGGGTCTGGGTGAGGATCTGCGAGACGTCCTTGGAGGTGTTGCCGTTGTTGACGTCGTTGAAGTTATGGTTGAAGTGCGGGGCGGGGACGATGAAGCCGGCCGCGGCCAGGGCCCGGATGATGAACAGCGAGTTCTGCGGGCTGCTGCCGTAGCCGTGGGTGAAGTTGTAGACGGGGAAGACGCCGTCGGCGACCGGGGCGTTCGTCACCGGGTTGCCGCCGGGGGCGCCGGTGGCGGGGTAGTAGACGTAGGTGGTACACGGGCGGCTGCCCCGGGTCCAGTCATACCGGCGCACGCCGACCGCGAACGGCGTGGTCGGCGCCGTGTCCAGCGGCCCGACGGCGGAGAGCGCCTGCCCTGCGCCGAGCAGGGACAGGCCGAGGCCCGCCGCTCCGGCCGCGCTCACGCTGAGGAATGTCCGCCGTTGCATGGTCATGGATGACTCCTTGAGTGCAGGGGTGGCTGTAGCCATCGGAGTTCGGTTGGGTCCGCTTGTCAGGGGAGCCCGCAGACGCTGGGGTTGGATGCGGCCGTTCCGGTTGAAGACGGCCTGGTTCTCTCAGCCGTTGCCGGAGTTGTTGATGTCGGGCGGGTCCAGCCGTTGTCCAGCGCGGCGTCGTACGCGGGCCCGCACACTGCAGCGCCGCGGACATCCTCCTGACCTCACGTAGTGAGGTGTCAGCCGGCCGTGGGGCCGAGGTCGAGGTGGTCGATGTTGGGCAGTCCGGCTGTGGTGGTGGGGTCCACTCGGATGGTGTTGCCGCCGGTGGTCAGCGGGACGGTCATGGTCTTGGTGGCCCACGTCGTCCAGGCGCCGGTGGGTTCGAACGACACTGTCGCCACCGCGGATCCGTTGACGATCAGGTTGGCGGCCCTGGCGCTGCCGGCGCCGTTGGCATACCGGATTCCGAGCGACGCCGTTCCGGCCGCCGACGGGTTCACGGTGAACTGGGCATAGGCTCCGGCCGCGTTGGTGCCGTTACAGAAACCGCTGCCGGAGAAGCCGGCCCAGTTCGCATCGATCGTGCCCTGACACACCGCCGGCGCGGTCTCGGCCTCGTAACGCTGCCCCGGCGGCGTGTCCCCGGACGTCCTGACGAGTCCGAGGTCGTCGACGAACAGGTATCCGTTGCCGGACGCCGCCCGGATCGTGATGGTGGCCGTGCCCGCGGACACCGGGATCTCCGTGAGTTCGCGGCGGGTCCAGCCGCTGGATGCCGGGATGTCGAGCGTGCGCGAGGCACCGCCGGCGTCCGTGATCGTCACCTGCGCGGCGCTGAGTGAACCGGTGGTCCTGGCGAACGCCGACAGCCTGTAGACGCCGGCCGGCACAGTGATCTGTTGCCGCACGCCACCCGCGTAGGATTGCGTGGCCCCGATCCGCAGCGCGAAGCGGGACCCGTTGGCGCCGCCGTCGACGTTGGTCACGAGGGAGGTCGGCCCCGACTCGCGGAAGTTCGTCCACCCCTGAACCTGGGGGACGATGATGCGGTCGGCCTGGAAATTGGGGTTGAGAGCGTAGTTGTTCGCCGGACCGACACGCCATTCTCCGGTCGTGACGTTGAACTGCCATTGGCTCACGGAATGGAACTGGGGCCGGGCGCCGGTCTTGGTCACCGGCATCCACTGGTTGTACCCGATGCCGTTCCAGGCGAAGTCGGCCCAGCGGTCGCCGGCGTAGATGACCGTGTTCTGCTTGGTTCCCTTGACGGTCACGAAGAACCCGGTCTGGGTCACGTGGCTGTAGTCCATCTCGGTGCCGGCGAGGGTGTACTCACCGGTGTAGGAGCCTTGAACGTTGCTGCCGGTCGACTCGATGACATGGGTCACCGAGGTGTTCCAGCCGTGCAGGTCCGACGCGGCGTGGTAGTACTTGCCGTCGAGCTTGAACATGGCGTTGCCCTCGCGCCCGGCGGAGTTGTAGCCGATCTGCACGGCGGGCTCCACTCGCAGCGAGTCGGACTCTCTCAGCTTGGAGACAAAGGCACGGGAGCGCCCTTCCCGGTTGGAGAAGATCAGGTAGTCCTTTCCGTCCTCGTCCGTGAAGACGGTCTGATCTCCGGTGCCCGTCGTCGGAGAGTTGACGACCTGGGTCTGGAAGTAGGCGTAGTCGAAGGTGTCGGTGGGGGAGTCGCCCCGGAGGAACAGAACCCCGTCGCCACCCATCGACGGGAGATACGCCTGCACGACCAGCACGTACTTTCCGGTGTTCTCGTTGTAGGAGACGCCCAGCCGTCCTACCCAGCCCGCCTGGCCGAGGGTGGCCCCGCTGGCGAGGCTCGTGGAGCGGGTGGCGACGCGGTTCTCGAACTTCCAGTTCACCAGATCCTTCGACGAGTACACGGGGATCGAGACGAACGAGACGTCGCCGTCGTACTTTCTCGTCGGGTTGGCCCGGTAGAGCTCGGCGCCCGTGTAGTGCACGCCGTACCAGTAGTAGGTGTCGCCGAACCTGAAGACACCGCCGCCTTGCGAATAGATGGGGTTGCCGCTCGTGTCGTTCCAGAAGACATCGTTCGTGATGGTCTGGAACGTCCCCTCGTCGGCGGCCGCGAGCTTGCCGGCGGCGGTCGTCAGCGCCGTCTTCGCGGCGGCGACTTCCGACGCGGTTGCCGAGGCGTCGGCGACGACGCCGTCCGCGTTGGCCAACGCCTTGGCGAAGGGTGCCCAGGAGTCGCTCGTGTACTTGCCGGCGGGGCGGGTTTTGTAGTCCGCGACCAGACTCTTCAGGCCACGAACCATGACCAGACCATCAGCGGCCCTCTGGAGTTTCTGGCGGGCGGTGGCGTCTTCGCCTCCTTGTCGGGTGAGCGAGTCCCTGGCTGAGGAGAAGGCCGTCCACGAGCTGGCGGTGTAGTCCGCGGCAGAGTAGCGGGAGACGTGGGCGTTGCCGGCCGCCAGGGGTTCAGCCGACGCGGCGGGGGCACCGGATGCCGCCACTGACAGGACCAGCCATGCCGCGGCGACGAGCCCTCCCCGCGCCAGGGTTCTGCGTAAGGTACCGATCATGGTGCTGCCCTTCGTTCATCGTGGCGCCGGCGCTCTCACCCGCTGACGTCGAGGTAGTCGACGTTGGGCAGTCCGGTCGCAGTGGTCGGATCCAATCGAATGGCCAAGAGAAGTAGCTGAGGTATCGGCCGACTTACCGTGGGTGTGACCGTCCGACGGGGCAGGAGGTGTAGTCGCGCCGTCGAACGGGCAGAAGCTCACGCCGTTGTAGAGGGTGCAGCGCACTCTCGATGACCGGGGCGCCGGTCAGCTACGTGTTCAGCGGACGTAGATGTCGGGTTGCGGTGGGGTGTTCATGCCGTCGCCGAGGAAGAAGCTCGGGTGTGGCGGCTGGTTGTAGGCGGTGTTCTGCCAGGCGATGGCGACGCGGTACTGGGTGTCGTGCATCAGCGTGTAGATCCGCCGGTCGGTCTGGATCGGAGTGGCGTAGATGCGCAGCGCGGCGTTGTCGTCCCGGGGCAGGATGATTTCCTCGCGCCAGTCGCCGAACAGGTCGCCGGACAGGGACGGGGTGGCCTTGGTGCCGTTGATGGAGTGTGCTCCGGAGGCGGTGAGCAGGCGGGTGTCGCCGCCGGTGCCGTATTTGTCGACGTGGTTGCCGTCCAGCAGTTCGCGCACCGGGTCGCCGTCCCACCAGGCCACGAAGTTGTAGCTGCTGGGGTTGCGCCCGACGTTGCCGCCGGAGGCGTTGAAGAGGTTGCCCAGGCCGGTGCCCGATCCCCAGAACTCGCCGCCGGCGTTGCCGGTGTGGATGTCGCCGGCCACGCCGCGTGCCGGGCCCTCGCAGTTACAGGTGTTGTTCTTCTGCATGATGATCGAGCCGTTGCCCGCGTCCCGGAGGGTGGCGGCGGCGCCGGAGCTCTGCTCGTGGATCATCCAGATCTCCTTGCCGGTACGGCTGGGCACGAAGTCTCCGACGTGCAGGGCGTCGCCGTGGGCGTAGAAGCTGGTGGTGTAGCGGCCGGTGCCGTTGGCGTTGATGGTCATGCCGCCGTAGATGACCTCGTCGGTGCCGTTGCCGTCGACGTCGGCGATGGACAGCGAGTGTGCGCCGCGTCCGGTCCACTGGCTGCCGGCGCTGCTGGAGTCGAACTTCCAGCGCCGGGTGAGCTGGCCGTCGCGGAAGTCCCAGGCCGCGATCGCGCTCTTGGCGTAGTAGCCGCGGCCCATGATGAGGCTGGGGCGCTGACCGTCCAGGTAGGCCGTGCCGGCCAGGAACCGGTCGCCGCGGTTGCCGTAGTTGTCGCCCCAGTCGTTGATGTTGCCGCGGGCCGGGTCGAAGTTCACCGTGGACATGGCGGCGCCGGTGAGCCCGTTGAACATGGTCAGGTACTCGGGCCCGGTGATGATGTAGCCGGAGGAGTTGCGGTGGTCGGCGCCCGCGTTGCCGATCGTCTGCCCGGTGCCGGAGACGGTGCCGTCGCCGGTCTTGACCGCCAGCTCGGCCCGGCCGTCGCCGTCGTAGTCGTAGACCTGGAACTGCGTGTAGTGCGCGCCGGCCCGGATGTTGCGGCCCAGGTCGATGCGCCACAGCCGCTGGCCGTTGAGCCGGTAGGCGTCGATGTAGACGTTGCTGGTGACCCCGGACTGGGAGTTGTCCTTCTGGTCGCTGGGGTCCCACTTGAGGAAGATCTCGTACTGGCCGTCGCCGTCCGCGTCGCCGACGCTCGCGTCCCCGGCGGTGTAGGTGCTTCCCGGCCGGGAGATCGGCACGTCCAGGTAGTTGCCGCCGGCAAAGCGCAGCGACGGCCCGGACGCGGCCTGCTCCACGCCGTTCACGACCGCTCGGACGGTGTAGGAGGCGTCCGCCGGCGCGCCGTTGTCCAGGTAGTTGGTGGCGCCGGTGAGCGGCGAGGGGTTCACCTTGGCCGAGCCCCGGTAGAGGTTGAATCCGGTGCTCGCGCTCTCGGTGCCCAGCAGCCGCCAGGACACCAGGTTGCCCGACCCGGAACGCACGCTGATCAGGCCGCGGTCGAGATCCTCCATCTGCCGGCCGGTCGGGTTCGGGTCCGGGCCGCCCTGGTCCGTCTCGAGGTAGTCGATGTTGGCCAGGCCGTCGGCGGTGGTCGGGCTCAACCGGATGATGTTGTCGCCCGCGTTCAGCGACACGGCCAGCGTCTTGGTCCCCCAGCTCGTCCAGGCGCCGGTGGGGTCGAACGCACTGGCGGCATGTGCGACCGCGCCGTTGACCAGCACGTCCGCGGGACGGCCCGCGGTCGCGCCGTTGGCGTACCGGATCGCGATGGTGGCCGCGCCGGCCGCGGCCGCGGTCACGGTGAACTGTGCCGCCGCGCCGGCCGCGTTGGTGCCGTTGCAGAATCCACTGCCGGAGAAGCCGGCGTGGTTGGACTCGATGAGCCCGTCGCACGTGGCCGGGGCGCTTTCCGCCTCGTAACGGGTCGCGGCGGATGCTTCCGCGGCCATGACGACACCGGTGACGGCCATCGTCAGCGCGACGCCGGCCGACAGCAGCGCGGTGCGCGGTCTACGTAAGGACATGAGGGAACTCCAGCAGGTAGGGCGGGGGTGGTTATCGCAGGTACGGCACCGGCGACAGGTTCAGCTCGCACATGTGCCGCAGGACGAGTTTGGTCAGCTCTCTCGCTCCATCGGAGGAGAAGGGCGTGTTGTCGGTCACCCTGTCGGTCGCCTGCGTCAGATGGAGCGCGGCCGGGGCCGCGAGCGGCACGGCGAGCAGGTCCGTCGGGAAGGCGAGGAGGGTGGGGACGGCGAGTCTCGTGGAAACCGGCGGTCCTGTCACGCGATGGCCAGACCGAGATGAACCCATGATGATTCGTGCTTTTCCGTGAGGGCCTATGGTTGTCCAGCTTCTTCGGGCTCTGCCTTACGGCGTCCACCTGACCTGGGGGTCGAGGCGGTCATCAAGATCCTTTTCATGGGTCCTCCGGCGATCGGGACAGGGATCGAAAGCAGGGGTCACCCCAGCACCTGCCTGTGCAGACGGCGCGGCCGACCGCGCACGGCCGGTGGTGTCGCCGGCTGCGGACACAGTGGGCCGGCCCAGTGGCGCCCGCGTCCTGGGACGCGGCTGGGCGGACAGTTCGCATGAGCGGGCCGGTGTCGACGGTCGCAGTTAGGCGGATGTCGTTTCACCGCATGTTCTGCGGCGGCGGGCGATGGCGGGGGTCGGGTGGGCGCGAAGTCGCGAGTGGGGTGGGGGATGCGACCACATGTCCTCCTCACAGAGGGGATGAGGCTCTGTGAACGTGCACAGTAATGCAGAGCGTGGCCTACTGAAAGGGCTTGTTCGAAATCCTAGGTAAGGACGCCGTGAGCAAGCAGGCCGCCGTAATCGTCTGCGAATAGGCCATCTTCCTGTCTGTGCACGCTCCCAGAGAGTGCGAACTCTGGAGTGCGGACGTGAAAGTTTCAGGCGTCCCCTCCGCCGGGCGCATGGAGAAGCCGGGCGGCCGCACGGGCAGGGCACAGCGAACCGGATGACCTCAGGAGTCTTGATGGTGACGACCGGTGCCCTGTAGTAACCGGTTACGCCCGGCCATGCTGCTGGAGTCCTGTCGTGGCGGCCGTCGACCGTACTGGCAGCCCGATCCCAGCACGTCGGCGGCGGGCCGCCTGTCCAGAAGCCTTGACGAGCCGATGCAACGCTCCTACGCTTGCGCCGTTATATCGGTTTAACTGCTCCGCCCTCCCTAGGAGCTCCCATGCGCCCCACTCGATCAGCCCCCACGATCGATGACCGCATCGTGTGTGCGTGCTCCCGGCCGCGCCCCTCCGACGGCCGGACCACGCACGGGATGGAACGCCTCGGCCGTCTTCCGTCGCCACGACAACACCTGGTGACATAACCCTGAGCTGCCCTTTTCTGGATATCAAGGTGACCGGAACGGGAACGGGCGGCAGAGCGAGTGCCGGCTTCGGCGCCTACCGCGAGGGCCGGCCGATTTCCACGGTCACCCGACGGCACCAAAGATCTGGAGCTCACAGGCACGCCAGCCTCCAAGTGCGCCGTCGCCCCGATGGCAAGTGACAAAGAGTGCGTAAGTGCCCCCGCGCGCGCTTTGGGATAAATCGTTTCATGAGGTTCAGCTGCGTTGCCCCGCCGAGGGCTGTGGTGTCTCAGCCCGTTGGCACGCCCCATCTCAACTGAGTCGTGCCCGTACCCGGGATCGTCTCCTCGTTCGATCGACCGCCAGCGCAATCAGGAGCACTTCCCGAACCGGAGGTTCGGCGGTTGCCCCCTGTCATGTCGAAGTCCACAGCGGACATCTCCGCATCGAAGGGATCTCATGCCATGACCGAAAACGAAGCAGGCACACCTGACGGTCTTCGGCGGCGTACCGTCCTGCTCGGCGCGGCGGCCGGCGCGCTGGCGCTGGGCGCCAGCGCCATTCGGGCACCCCAGGCAGAGGCCGCCTCCTTCATCAAGGGCGCGGACATCAGCTGGATGCCGCAGATGGAGGCGCGCGGCTACTACTGGAACAACCGGTCCGGCCAGCGGCAGGACCTGCTGGCCATCCTCAAGGGCTACGGCATCACCGCCGTCAGCCTGCGCACCTGGGTCAACCCGTCCAACGACCCGGGCAACGGCCACTGCAGCATGCCGGAGACCGTGCAGATGGCACGGCGTTGTACGGACGCCGGCCTGCAGGTGCTCGTTGGGTTCCACTTCGGGGACACCTGGAACTCGGTCGGCGTGCAGAACCCGCCGGCGGCGTGGGCCGGCATGAGCTACGACCAGATGCTCACGGCGATGCGCACCTACGTCACCAACTCGATGAACCAGCTCAGGAGCGCCGGCGTCACACCGGACTGGGTCAAGATCGGTAATGAGACGAACTCGGGCATCTGCAAGCCCACCGGCAGCCTCAGCCGGCCGAACCAGATGACCGGTCTGCTGAATGCCGCCTACGACTCGGTCAAGCAGGTCTTCCCCAGCACCCCGGTGCTCATTCATCTGGCCCAGCCGCAGAAGCTCGACAGCATTCAGAACTTCTTCAACGCCTACCGCGGCAACGGCGGGAAGTGGGACATCACCGGCCTGTCCTCGTATGCGCAGGGCGGCAACGTGGCCCCCGTACTGAACAACATGAGGACCATCCAGACGAGCTACGGCAAGCCGGTCATGCAGGTGGAGTACGGCGGCCCGGTAGGTAAGCCCACTCAGGTGCGTGACTCACTGCGGGCGTTCATCACGGGGATCAAGGGCTTCGGCGGGCTGGGGACCTTCTTCTGGGAGCCCGAGGGCTACCCGTCGTTCAACTACTACAACAGCTCGGCCTGGGACGAAGGCAGCAAACGCCCCACCGCCGCCATGGATGGCTTCCTCAACGTCTGACGGAGTTCACTGATGAAACGCTGCATGACGGTGGCGCGTGCCGCCTTGATCGCGACAGTCGTGGTGGGTTCTTCCGCCGCGTTCATCACCACGTCCGTGACGGCCGGCAACGCGGCGGCCGGAGCCGTCTACTACGTCGCACCGAACGGCAGCGACAGCGCGGCCGGAACGCAGGCCGCCCCATGGGCCTCGATCGCTCGCGCGCAAGCGGCCGCCCAGCCCGGGGACACGGTCTACGTCCGGGGCGGCACCTACGTCTTCACCCGCGCGAACAGCGCCTGCTCGAGCCAGACGGCCAGGGTCGACGCGATCACCCTGAACAAGAGCGGTAGTCCCGGCAACCTGATCCGGTACTGGGCCTATCCCGGGGAGAAGCCGGTATTCGACTTCTCCCACATGACGGATAACTGCCGGATCAAGGGATTCGGCATCACCGGCAGCCATGTCCACCTCAAAGGGCTGGACGTCAGAGGCGTGCCGCAGAACAACAAACTGAACGCCGAGTCCTGGGGGATCTGGGTCTCGGGCAGCAACAACATCCTCGAGCTGATCGACACGCACCACCACATGGGAACCGGCCTGTTCATCAGCGGCGGGGGCGGCAACCTCGTTCTCAACTCCGATTCGCATCACAACTACGACCCGAACAGCTCGGACGGGCCTGGCGAGAACGCCGACGGTTTCGGCGCCCACTACACGCCGGCTGGCCGCCCCGCCAACGTGTTCCGGGGCTGCCGCGCGTGGTGGAACGCGGATGACGGTTACGACCTCATCTCCACCTACTCGCCCGTGACCATCGAAAACTCGTGGTCCTGGCGCAACGGTTACCTGCCGGGGACGACGACGCCTTCCGGCAACGGCGCCGGCTTCAAGATGGGCGGCTTCGGCGCCGAGTACGACGCCGGCGCGGTGAAGCACACCGTCCGCTTCTCAGTAGCCTTCCTCAACAAGGCAGCCGGCTTCTATGCCAACCACCACCCGGTGGCCAACGACTACTTCAACAACACCAGCTACGGAAACCACCCCGACTTCAACATGCTGGGAATCAACTCGAGCGGCGCCGCCGTCGGCCGGGGCAACCTGCGCAACAACATCGCCTACACGGGCACGCTGACGTCGAACATGATCGGTACCAGCTCCGCGTACAACTCCTGGGACCTCGGCGTCACCCTGACGGACTCCCAGTTCCAGAGCGTATCGACCTCCGGCTGGGATGCGCCTCGCCAAACAGACGGCAGCCTGCCCACGCTGCCCCACCTCCGCCCTGCCGCGAACAGCACCCTGATCGACAAAGGCACCGACATCGGCATGCCCTACACCGGGCAGGCCCCGGATCTCGGCGCCTTCGAGTGGCCCGGGGACACGCCGCCGGGGCAGCGTTACGAGGCCGAGACCGCGCCGGCGGTGTGTCAGGGCACGATCGATGCGAACTGGGCCGGCTTCTCCGGCAGCGGTTTCTGTAACGGCACCAACGCGGCCGGAGCCTATGCCCAGTTCACCGTGAACCCGTCGGCGGCCGGAACGGCGTCGCTCGGAATCCGGTATGCCAACGGCGCCGGCAGCGCCAGGGCCGCCAACCTGATCGTCAACGGATCCGCGGTGGCGACAGTGTCGTTCGAACCCACCGGCGCCTGGACGACGTGGGCCACCAAGACCATGACCGTCCCGCTGACCACCGGCGGCAACACCATCCGAGTGGACCCCACCACCACAGCCGGACTGCCCAACATCGACCACCTCGACCTCGGCCCCACGGCCGGCTGACACCTCACATCCCACGGTTCAGGAGGGGCGCAGGGGACCTCCGCTGCTGCGCCCGAGAGCGGCTGCCTCCCCTCCGCCCGGATGTCTCGCGAGTCTCCGGTCCTGTGAACGTGCACAGAACAAATTCGCGAAATTCGCACACCAACGCCTAACCCCTACCCAGGGATGCGATCCAAGACGGGATGGCATCCGTCCACACCAAGATGTCGCGCCCGGAAAGCGGGCGCCATTCGCTGCAACCTTCCGGCTGAGCATCACCAACTGCCTGGCCAACGCGTAGCCGCACACGACGAGAGGAATCATGATCAATAGATCTGGGACGCGCGTCACCGCGGCACTCACTGTGCTCGTGGCCGTGCTGGTGGCCGGGATGTTCACGGCGCCCGCGCCGGCGTACGCCATCTTCGGCACCGCGGACATCAAGCCGATCGAAAGCAACATCGCCGCCAAGTTCTGGGCCTCCGCCACGGCAAGCAGCGGCTCACCCACCGCACGACTGGCCATTGACGGAGACCCGGCAACATCCTGGTACGCCGACGACTCCAGGGCCCGTCAGCGGCTGACCGTCGACCTTGGCGGCGCCTACGACAATCTGCGGAAGGTCAAGGTGATCTTCGCGGACCGTGGCATGGTGTACCGGTACGTCATCGAGGCCTCGTCCGACGGTCGCCGGTGGACCAAGATCGCCGATACATCCCGCAATCGAGCCGCGTCACGGGGAGCAGTGCACTTGTTCACCCGGCCGGGAACACGCTTCGTCCGGCTCACGGTCACCGGCGCGTCAGGCCATCCCAAGGTCGGGGTGAGCGAGATCCAGATCTTCAACTACCTGCGCGACGACCTCATCCTCGGCGCCGACCTGTCCTGGGTGGACGACGTCCAGACCCGGGACTACTGGGTCAGCCCCTTGGCCGCCGACCGGGGCGCCGGACCGCGCCTACTCGACGTGGCCAAGGACCGCGGCATGGAGTACGCCCGGCTGCGGATCTTCAACGAGCCGAGGGACGAAAGCACCGGCGAACCGACACCGGTCCCGCGCCAGGGGCCGGAACGCTCGCTGCAGTCAGCACGGTGGATCAAGGACCGGAGCATGGGGCTCGGCATCGACTTCCACTACGCGGACTCCTGGGCGGACCCGGCCAAGCAGCCGAAACCGCGCGCCTGGGCCGAGTTGGAGTTCGACGATCTGACACAGGCGGTGTACGACTTCACCGGCGACTACCTCCGCCGGCTGATCAAGCAGGGCACCACGCCGGACAAGGTCGCCGTCGGAAATGAGATCATCAACGGCTTCCTGTACGGCAGCGAGGCGGCCCTCATCGGCACGACCAACCCGCCGTACTTCGTCAACCAGGCCGACATCTACCAGTCGAAGCCCGGCGGCGGCCTGCTGTGGCGCTACTGGCAGTCGACCGACCCGGTCGAGCAGGGGCTCTACAACGAGGCGTGGGACCGGTTCACCACATTGGCGGCGGCCGGGATCAAGGCCGTCCGCGATACGTCGCCGAAGACCAAGGTGGAGATCCATGTGATCGTCGACGCCGGACGGCTCGCCAAGACCATGGAGTTCTGGAGCCAGTTCCTCACCCGGGTCAAGGCCAAAGGCCAGAACCCTGACGTGCTCGCGATCTCTTACTATCCGGAGTGGCACGGTTCGCCCGACGCACTGGATGTCAACCTGCACACGATCGCGACGACCTACCCCGACTACGAAATCGACATCGCCGAGACCGCCTACCCCGCGTCCGGCGGCGACGGCTCGCCATTGCCCAACTCACCCTTCCCACGCACCGTCCAGGGCCAGGCAGACGCCATCCAGCGGGTCTTCCAGGCCGCCAATGACGTGGTCGACAACCAGGGTGCCGGCGTGCTGGTCTGGGAGCCGGCGGGCTACCAGCCGATGTTCCGGGCCGTGCCCGAGTTGCCCAACACCTGGGAGCCGCACGCGTCGATCAACGTGTTCAACGCGAGCCAGGCCAGGCACATCCTTGAAGACACCGTCTACATCACCACCCGGGTGGGCAGGACTCCAGCACTTCCCTCCTCCATCCGCAAGCTCACCACCGCAAACAACGCCATCACCACAATCCCCGTTCGCTGGCAGGCGCTGCCGGACGGGGCAACCGACACGCCCGGTGAGGTCGTCATCGTCGGGACGACGGCGCTGGGCAAGGTCACCGCAGTCATCGACGTCATCTAGCGACGCGGTCAACGTGATAAGTTCCTGCTCTCCGGCGAGGTACAGGTCGAGGTCCACGCCAAGGCCCTCAACCTCACCCCCGGGGCTGAAGCGTTCTCATCTGGTATCCGGCCTGGTGGCCCACCGTCCCCTGCTCAGCGCCGCCGTGGCGCTCCTACTGGGCCCCCACTCGCCGGGTAGCCCCGGTGCATTGCTGCACCGAGGCCCCCCTCAGAACAGAGGGGCGTACTCGCACCCTTCAACCCGGCGCGAACTGCGCCGACGCCGGATCAAGCACACCATCCCCGAACGGCGTGACCAGATCGCGGCCCGCAGAAGAAAGGCTCGGCCGACGGCCGCCCACCAGCGTTCGACGAGGAGATCTACAAGCAGCGCAACACCATGGAACGGGCATTCAACCGCCTGAAGCAGTGGCGCGGCATCGCCAGCCGCTACGACAAGCACGCCCCGGCCTTCCCCGGCGGCGTCCTACTCGCCGCAACAATCATCACCACTCGCACCGCATCCCGGAATTAGGAGACACGCCCTCGTCGCTCCCGGCGGGTTCACCGGGAGCCGAGCGTGGATGCGGCCGCGAGGCGGGTGCCCTGTCGCCAGACCGCGCGAATCGACAGGCTGTCGTTGATGGTCGTGGTGGGATCACCGTCGACCAGGACGAGATCTGCCCGCAGGCCTTGCTCGACGCGGCCCCGATCGTGGAGGCCGAACCGTCGTGCTGTCAGTGATGTCGCCGAGCGCAGGGCTTCGGCGGGGCTGTGACCGGCCTGTACGAACAGTTGCAGCTCGCCGTGCAGACTTGCTCCGTGGGTCACGCCGCGCACGGCCAGGGCCGCGGCGTCGGTGCCTGCGATCACGTCGACTCCAGCCTGGCGCAGGGCTGCGATCGTGGCCAGTGCCATGTCGAAGTGCGAGGCGGGCAAGCCGCCGAACGTGTCGGAGAGGTGCGCCCGCAATTCCGGCGAGAGCTTTCCCGCAACGCGGGGATCTTGTGCCAGGTTCGTGCTGTGCGACAGCCCGACGATGGAGGCAAGGGGAGTCAGTGTCGGCACCACGAACACGTTCGCGCCGGCGATGCGGTCGACGATCTCCGGGGTGTGGGCCGTGTCGGCGAACAGATGGGCGAGGCCGTCGGCGCCGGCGTCGACCATCTGTTCGGTCTCGTGCAGCGTCATGGCGTGGGCCATCACCATTTTCCCGCGAGCGTGCGCCTCGGCGATCACGGCGGTGTGAATCTCCAGTGGTACGTGCGGCAACTGGAAGCCGAACGCCCCGCCACTTTCGGCTATCAGCTTGATGTAGTCGGCGCCCTCGCTGATCCGGTCGTCGACGAACCCGGCCGCCTCCGCCACGGTGGTCGCGGTCGGCCAGACCGGATCGTTGAGGCCCTTCCGTAACTGGTGGGGGTGGCCGCCGGGGTGGGTGAGCGAAAAGGAGGCGCTCCGCACGTCCGCGAAAGTCCGGTCGGCCTCGGCCTCGGCTCGCAGCGGAATCATGGTGGCGGGGACCGAGCCCATGTCGAGTTCGGTGGTGACGCCGAAGGCCAGCGCCTGGCGCAGCATCGCGGCATCGGTGTGGGTGTGTGCGTCGATCAGGCCCGGCAGCAGGGTTGCGCCGGTGGCGTCGACGACTTCCACCCCGGTGACACGCGGCCCGCCCACCGAGACGATGACGCCGTCGGCGACGTGCACGTCGACCTGGCCCAGGTTCTTCTCGCCGTCGAACACCTTCGCACCGACGATGACGAACTCGTTCATCGGACTCCCCTCGCAATGCTGGACGTGTACTGGTTCGGGCTTCACGGCTACGACGTCTGCCGGACCGGCAGGATGACCGCCGAAGGGTGTTCGGGGGGCGTGGTGACCGTCTGTTCGGCTGGGCGGGCGACGGCGACCTCACGGGGGTCGCCGTTCCGGACAGACTGGGCCTACCGGCCCCGTCGTGCGGGTGGGATGGGAATCGGCTCGACTCCTGGCACGACGCGGGTGGTCAGGGTGCCGAGTTGTTCGACGGTGACGGTGACGACGTCGCCGGGGCGGATCTCGGTGCCGGGGGAGGCGTAGGCGATCATGTCGGCGTAGGAGAACGCCATGGACGACCAGCGGTCCTGCCCCAGCCGTTCGCCGTTGATCTCGACGGTCATCGTCAGGTCGAACGAGGTGTCGGTGCGCCAGGGTTGCAGTTCGTCGGGGGTGACCAGGACCGGTCCGAGGGTGGTGGCGGTGTCCTTGCCCTTGGTGGGGCCGAGCCGGACCTGCATCTCGGCGAACTGGACGTCGCGGGCCGACCAGTCGACGAGGATGGTGTAGCCGGCAACGTAGGCGTCGGCGTGGGTCACGAACCGCACAGTCGCGCTTCCCTTCAGACGGAGGTGTGCATCGGGCGGCCGAGCCAGGCGATCGCGTTCCGAAGGCGGCGATCACGTCGAGGTCCCGGCCGGCGTGGTCGGCGTAGGCGCGGTGCAGGTTGAGCACGATCCGTTCGGCGTCGGCCCAGCCCGTGAACTCGCCCAGGTCGACCTGGCGGGCGGCCTGCAGGGGCGTCAGACCCCGGGAGAGCCCATCCTGGGCGGTGTCGAGGACGAGCCGGTAAGAGCGGCGGTGCTCGTCCAGGACCCGGGTGATGCCGGTGCCGGTGAGGACCGGGCCGTGGCCGGGGACGACGACGTCGGGTTGCAGGGACTCCAGCCAGTCGACCGCGGCGAGGGCCCCGTCCACCGAGCCCATGAAGACCAGCGGGGTGAGTCCGGCGAACACCAGATCGCCGGAGAACAGCACGCGCTCTTCGGGCAGCCAGGCGATCAGATCTCCGGTGGTGTGCGCCGGGCTGCCGGGGTGCAGCAGCTCGATCCGCCGACCTGCGACGTGCAGAGTGAGTGCGGAGCCGGCCGAGATGTCGGGAAGCCTGCGGGCCACCGGCCCCCAGTCCGGGACCGGGTTCCACAGCGGTGGGCAGCCGTCGATGATCGGGTGGGCCTGAAGCCCTTCCCGCATCCGGCTGTGCCCGACGATCACTGTCGTGGAGGGGAGGAGGCTGTTGCCGTAGGTGTGGTCACCGTGCTGATGGGTGTTCACCGCCAGCCGGACGGGCGCCCCGCCGGTGGCCGTGTCCACGGCGTCGAGAAACCGGCGGGTGCGAGCCGCGGTGGCGCAGGTGTCGATCACCAGGACCCCCGTCCTTCACGGTGGCGACGCGGCGGCGACCGTGCCGTTCGTACCTGGCGAAACGCATGGCAATCCTCAGGATCCGGGTGAGTTGGCACAGGCCGGGGGCGCGGGGGCATGGCAGAGCGGGGAGTGCGCCGAGCCCCCTGGGCCAAGGGGGTCAGACCGGCGGAGCGACGAAGACGCCGCGGTCGACGTCGTTGTGCATCTCCTTGGCGATCATCTCGTTCATTGGGTTGGCCGTGCCCCACTGGTCGGCGTTCTCGGGCTTCGTCAGGTCGTAGATGTGCGGGTGCCAGGTGTCCTCGTCCAGCTCTTCGAGCTCGGTGGTGTACTCCACGGTGTTGCCGTGCGGGTCGAGGAAGTACGTGAAGGTGTTGTCGCCCGCCATGTGCCGTCCGGGGCCCCAGATCTTGGTGGCGCCGGAGCGCATCACGCGGCCGGAGCCGCGCATGTACTCGTCGATGCCGCGCATCTCGAAGGAGAGGTGTTGCAGGGAGGTGTGCGGGCCGCGGGCAATGGCCATGGAGTGGTGCTGGTTGCTGATCCGCATGAAGTGCATGAGCTCGCCCATGTGCGGGATGCTCATCGTGTCGGACAGCCGGAAGTCGAGGTGCTGCTCGTACCAGGCGCGGGTGGCGTTGATGTCGGTGGAGTTCAGGACGACGTGCGAGAGACGGACGGGGATGGCCTCCTTCTCCTCGACACGGCGGTGCTTGCGTGCCTCGACGTCGGCGGAGACCTCGATGGTGCGGCCGTCGATGTCGAAGAAGCGGAAGCCGTAGCCGCCGCCGGGGGTGTCGAGCTTGCCGGGCTGGGAGATCAACTGCACGCCACCCGAGAGCAGTTGCTCGGCGAGCGTGTCCACGTCGGCGGGACTCGCGGCACCGTAGGAGATGAGGTCGAGGCGCTTCTCCCCGGCTTTGCGGAGCCGGACGATGTACTGCTCGGGGGAGCCCTCGGCGGCCAGGAAGGAGATGCCGGAGTCCTCGGCGACCTTGGTCAGGCCCCAGACGCCGGCGTAGAAGTCGAGTTGCTTGTCGTAGTCCGGCACGGCGAGGTCGACGTGCCGCAAATGGGTAAGTAGACGGTTGGTCATGTCGGACTCCTCAGGTGAGGCACAGCAGCGCTGCCGCGTTGCGGCCGCGCACGGCGTGGAAGTGCGGATCGGGTAGGTCCTCGACGGCGCGCAGCGCGCCGATCGGGTCGTCGGTGCCCATGTCGAAGGGGAAGTCGGAGCCGAGCAGCACCCGGTCGGGGCCGGCCACCCGGATCAGTTCGCGCAGGACGTGCGGGTCGTGGACAAGGGAGTCGAAGTACAGCCGCCGGAGGTAGCTGCTGGGCGGGTGCGCGCAGCAGCGGGCGTCGGTGCGGGCACGCCAGGCGTGGTCGGAGCGGCCGATGTGGGTGGGCAGGTAGCCGCCGCCGTGGGCGGCGACGACGCGCAAGCCGGGATGGTTGTCCAGGACGCCGGAGAAGATGAGGTGGGAGAGCGCGACGGCGTTCTCGGCGGGCTGGCCGACGGTGTTGGACAGGTACCAGCGGTCGAGGCGTTCGTCGAGTGTGCAGCCGAAGGGGTGCAGGAAGAGGATCGCCCCGGTTTCCTCCGCACGCTTCCAGAACGGTTCGTATGCGGGGTCCGACAGCTCGCGCCCTGGCGCGTGGCTGGAGATTTCGACACCGCGCAGGCCCAAGCCGAGGGCGTGGTCGAGCGCTTCGACGGCGAGGGCCGGGTGCTGGAGTGGGACGAGGCCGAGGCCGTGCAGTCGTTCCGGGGCTTGGGCGACGTGCTCGGCGGTGCCGGCGTTGGCCTGTTCGCAGACCGTGCGGGCCAGGGCCTCCTCGGCCCAGTAGTGGTAGTGCGAGGGGGAGGGCGAGACCAGTTGGACGTCGATCCCGGAGGCGTCCATCGCGGCGAGCCGGGCCTTGACGTCGGTCAGTTTCGGGACGCGGTCGCGGAACATCGGGCCGCTGACGGCAAGAGCCTCGGGGCCGTTGCGGCGGGCCTCGAGAGCGCGGGCGGCGGCCAGGGCGGGGTGTCCTGCGACGGCGTCCTCGATCCGCGGGAGCAGGACGTGCGCGTGCACGTCGATCGTGGGTGCGCTGCTCAGCGGACTGACGGAGTTCACGGGGTCTCCTTGATGACGGACATCGTGCGGTACATCAGACCGGGCATGTCGGCGTTCCGGACGCCGTCCAGCTGCCACTGACCGAGTTGCACCGAGGCCTCGACCACCGTGCGGACACGGTCGATCCGGCGTTCGTAGAAGCCGGTCAGCAGGGCGTCCAGAGAACTCCAGTCCTGCTCCTCGCTCAGCATCTCGGCCAGCACGGAGGCGTCTTCCAGCGACATGGCCGCGCCCTGGGCGAGGGTGGGGGGACAGGCGTGGGCGGCGTCGCCGATCAGGACGACCCGGCCGCGGTGCCAGGAGCCCTCGACGAGCAGCCGGGTGAACCACGTGTAGTTGACCTTGGCCGGATCGGTGATGCTCGCGGCGATCTCCGGCCACACGCCGCCGTAGCCCGCGGCCAGCCGGCGCATCTCCTCCGCGTAGGAGGCAGGGGCGATGGCGGTGCGGTCGCGGTTGGCCTCCACGAGGTAGGCGTACATGGTGTTCTGGCTGGTGGGGCAGTAACCGGCGATGTAGCAGGGGCCGCCGTAGCTCAGGTCGGAGCGCTCCACGCCCTCGGGGCGGTGCGTGGCGACGCGCCAGATGGCCATGCCGGTCGGCTCGGGCTTGTCGCTGATGCCGATCATGGCGCGGGTGGTGGAGTTGACGCCGTCGGCGGCGATGACGAGGTCGTAGCGCCCCTCGGTGCCGTCGCTGAAGCGGACGGCGACACCGGTCCCGTCCTGGGTCAGCTCGTTCGCGATGGTCCCGAGGCGCACGCTCGCGCCGCTGGCGCGGACGGCCTCGCACAGGATCTCCTGAAGCTGTGCCCGCTGCATGCCGGCGGTCGCGGGCAGATCCTCGCCACCCGTGCGGATGCCCTGTTGGACGTGGAACACCGTCCCGTCGGGCGCGGCCAGGCCCACGGAGTCGAAGGCGTAGCCGGTCTCCTGGACCTTGTCCCACACACCCAGTTCGCGCAGGACGCGCAGCGCGTTGCCCTGGAGGGTGATACCGGAGCCGAGGACGTTCCAGTCGGGCTGGGCCTCGATCAGGTCCACGGTGGTGCCCGCCCGCCTCAGCAGCACGGTCACGGCGTTGCCGGACGCGCCACCGCCGATGACGAGGACGTTGTGAGGACGGGGATCTGTCATGGCGTCTCCTGCGAGGGGCCGCACGGCGTGGGCGGCAAGGCGGGGCCGGGCGCGGCTATCGGGGCCGCCCGGCCGTTTCAGGGCGCTACTTGACGGCGATGGGGTCGACCGGCGCGCCGACGGCTGCCGCTTCCTGCGCGACACAGCGGGTGCGCTGGGCGCCGAGCCCGGTGATCGAGCCGTCCATCACGTCGCCGTCGCGCAGCAGTCGGCCCCAGTGGATGCCGTTCCCTGCCGGGCTGCCGGTCAGAACCAGGTCACCGGGGAGCAGCCGGGCGGTCTGGGAGATGTACGAGACGATCCGCGCCACGTCGAAGATCATGTCCTTGGTGGACTCGTCCTGCATGGTCTTCCCGTTGAGCTTGAGGGTGACCTGCAGGTCGGACGGGTCGGTGACGGAGCCTGCCGGGACGATCCAGGGGCCCAGCGGAGTGAAACCGGGGGCGTTCTTGCAGCGCAGCCAGTCGGTGCCGATGGGGGGCATGTCCCGGCGGAAGACGGTCGCCCGGTCGGTGAGGTCATTGGCGATGGTGTACCCCGCGACGTGGTCCAGGGCTTGCTCCACGGTGACCCGGTAGGCGGGGCGGGAGATCACCGCGGCCAGTTCCAGCTCCCAGTCGGGCTTCTCGGCCCACGCGGGGAGCACCACGTCGTCGTAGGGACCGCTGATCGCGGTCGGCAGGCCGATGAAGACGTACGGGAGGTCCTCGGCGGCTCGCTTGTCCATGATCGCCGCGATCTCGGCGCGGGCCTCCTCGACGGTGCGCGGGTCGTCCGGGGCGCGGTGCGCGACCCCCAGGTCGATCACGTGCTGCCGGTAGTTGGCGCCCGACTGGAAGATTTGCCGGGGCTCGAGGGGCGCGTGCACCGCCAGGTCCGCCAGCGGCTGCCAGTCGCCCGCCGGGTCCTCCACGAGGGTGCGCAGGAGTGGCAGCTGCTCGTCCCAGCGCTCCAAGAGCACCAGCGTGGTCAGCGTGGGTTCGCCCAGTGCCGTGCACAGGTCGAGCACTCGGCCGTCCGGCGCCACCAGGCCAGGGAACCTCGCCCCGCCCGGAGTCGAAAGGGTGCCGATGGCGAACGGGCCGGAGAAGGGCACTGACGCGGCTGTGGATGTCACGGAGAGTCCTCCCGATTGAGATGTGACTAATCTGGCCCGTAGGGTGTGATCTGGCAAATAGATTCCTTGGATGGACTAAATCCAGCGCACAAATACTCGTACGCTCCGACTCCGCACTGGGATGCTTCGTGAATCTGGCAAGCCTGGACCTCAACCTCGTCGTCGCCCTGCGCGCCCTGCTGGAGGAGCGCAGCGTCACCAAGGCGGGGCGACGCATCGGGCTCAGCCAGCCCGCCACGAGCGCTGCCCTGGCCCGGCTGCGACGCCATTTCGACGACGACCTGCTCTCCCGGACCGGCGGACACTACGAACTGACCGCCCTCGGCCTGGCTCTCCTCGACCGCACCGCCACCGCCTGCGACCTGCTGGAGCGCGTCTTCACCAGCCAGGCCAACTTCGACCCCGCCCGCGAGGAACACGAGTTCACCCTGATCGCCTCCGACTACGCGGTGGCCGTCTTCGGCGCCGAACTCGCCCGCACCATCCATGCCGAGGCGCCAGGCATCCGGCTCCGGTTCAAACAGGCGCCGACGGAAGCCATCGAGGACACCACGGCGCTGCTGAGTGCCGTCGACGGGCTGCTGATGCCACACGGCATCATTCGCGGCTTCCCCACGGTCGATCTCTACCAGGACAGCTGGGTCTACATCGTCGCCGACGACAATCCCGAGGTCGGTGAGCAGCTCACCCTCGACGACCTGGCCCGGCTACCGTGGGTGACGTACCAGCGCACCTACGACGCCCCCGCCGCTCGCCAGATCGGCTTGCTCGGCATCGCGCCGCGCGTGGAGATCTCCGTGGACAGCTTCCAGTTGATGCCCCTGCTGGTCGCAGGCACCCGCCGGGTGGCCCTCATCCAGGGACGTCTCGCTGAGCGGCTGGGCGGGCTCGTCCCGGTCCGCGTCATGGAACCGCCATACGATGCCGTGCCACTCCAGGAAGCCCTGTGGTGGCACCCGGCGCACACACACGACGCGGCGCACATCTGGCTGCGTGAGACGGCGGCCAGGGTCGGCGAGGCCGTCAAGGCCGATCGGCCCACGAGCTCCGGCCCGCCGATTGGAGAGCGCGTCGTGAAACGTGGTTGAGACAGGAGGCGTCGCGCTGCCGGGGGTGCAAGCGGGGGCCGACAAGGCCGAGGACAGCACGGTCCGTGCCGCGGCCGCCATCCAGGGTGTGCCAACGAAAGACGGCAGCTCCGGGGCTCGACTCGCATCACGGTCAAGTCGTCTGCGGACATCAGCATGATCAACGCGCATGTGACCGGCATCCACGACAAGCAGTCCGCATCCGCTCGTGTGCGATCTTGGGATCGCTATTTGTCGTGGTTACTGGTTCGCGATCTTGATGCTTTGGATTGAGTTCCTCGAGAGCTCCAAGGCCGCTGCCCGCTCAGTTGGTGGAGAGGCAACGGCCTGTTTCGGGGGTCAAGGCAACACACTGGGCCGGGGTTCGGTAGCCGAGGCACTTGCGGGGGCGGTTGTTCAGTCGGGTGGCCAGGGCGTCAAGGTCGGCTTGGCTGTACAGGCTCAGGCCGGTGCCTTTGGCGCTCACCTCGCCCGTCCTGTCCTGGGGCGGTGCGCCGCGCTTGCCCGCGGCTCTGGCGCTCGCGGAAGGAGCGGGTGTCACGTCCCCCTCGTTGCGGGCCTGCCACCACCGCGGCGAGTTGGGAGCCGGGTCGCCGGCGACGGCTTCCCGGCTGGCGGCTCTGTCCAGGCGGCCACCCACCGTCACTTGGGACGTGGATGACGATCAGAGTGATGTTGTCAGGACCACCCTGATCGAGCCGATCGGCGCCGATGACGATGTCACTGATGCTCCCGCGCTGATGGGTGAACGTGAAAGCCGCCTGTGGCCGGCCCTGTGCGCGCTGAACGTCGTTGGCCAGGGCGGGCCGGGCGGTGGTCGCGATGGGGGAGGTGCCGGGTGAAGTCCTCTCGTTGCGGTGCCGGGCTGTTTAAGGAGGATCTGCCCGATGACGTCCTCCGGTTTCTCGACGGTCGGAGAGTGCCGCTCGTGTGAGGCTGGCCTTGCGGTGCTCTCGCAGGCTGGCCACGCCGAGCCGGGCGCTGTGTCTCCGTGATCAATGTGCGGGCCTTGAGCGCTCGTTCGCAGACGGATTCCCGCCGGATGCCGAGGATCTTTGCCGGTTCGCCGAAGGAGTAGCCGCGCGACTTTCCTGGTTGGTGGCGATGGCAAGGTTCATGGCGTCTCGTAGGTGTTGACGCAAGGGTTCGATGTGCACCAGCCCGGCCGGGTCGTCGGCGAGTCGGCGGGCCAGCGGGCGATTCCTCCTCGGCTGGGAAGGGCGTCTGGGTCGTAAAGGGGCGAGAGAAGGGTGATGGCGTCAAAGAGTTGATCCTCCGGATGGTGACGGTGTCTGGGTTCACTCCGCGGGACAGGGCATCGGCGCGGACGCAGTGACCAGCACAGATGAGGATCCAAGGGGAGACCGGAGGGAGACCGGAAGGTGCGGACAAGCCCGGATTCCTGCGGAATTCCCGACATCGTTCGACGTGATCGAAGCGCGCTGACCAGCCAGATCACCGCATGATGACCTCGCCGGTCACGGCCCGGCAGGGGAGCGATCGGAGCGCTTATCCGTCAGAAATCGGGAAAGATCAGGTTCCGGCCCGCCGTCCGCGCCATCCTTGGAGGGTGCAGACGACTGACCTCCTTCACTCCCTCTACGCCCGGCGCCTGCGCCGTCAAGTCATGGCGGGACCCCTGCCCCGCCACGTCGGTTTGATCATGGACGGCAACCGGCGCTGGGCCAAGCAGATGGGCATGGCCAACCCGAGCATCGGCCACAAGTACGGCGCCGACCATATCGAACACGTGCTGACCTGGTGCGAGGGCCTCGGCATCCAGCATCTGACCGTGTTCCTCTGCTCGACCGAGAACCTCCAGCGCCGCGGCGACGAGGAGGTGGCCTTCCTGCTGAAGGTGATCGAGCAGATGGTCGCCGACCATTTCGACCGTCCCGACGCCCGCTGGCGGGTGCACGTGGCCGGGATGCTGGACATCCTGCCCGACACCACCGCCCGCGCGCTCAAGAGCGCCGTCGAGGCCACCCGCACCTGCGACACCGGCTTCCACCTCACCCTGGCCATCGGCTACGGCGGCCGCCAGGAGGTCATCGAGGCGCTGCGCGAGCTGCTGTACGAGCGGGCCGAGGCCGGCCAGTCGATGGTGGAGCTGGCCTCGACCCTGACCGTGGACGACGTGGCCCGGCACCTGTACACGGCCGGGCAGCCGGACCCCGACCTGGTCATCAGGACCAGCGGTGAGCAGCGCATGTCGAACTTCCTGCTCTGGCAGTCCGCCTACTCCGAGCTGTACTTCTGCGAGGCGTACTGGCCGGCGTTCCGCGAGATCGACTTCCTGCGCGCGCTGCGCAGCTTCGCGGCCCGGCAGCGGCGCTACGGGAGCTGACGGGCGGTCAGGTACCGGGCGCCTGACGGGTGGTCGGGTATCGGGCCCTGACCGGCGGGCATGCGTCGGGGGCTGACCGGCGGGTAAATCGGTTGCGGCCGGGGTGGCGTGGCTGGTGAGGTGTCCCGGTGAATCGTGCAGAGGTGATGGCCGTCTTCGATCGGGAGTTGCGGCGCGAGGTCGTGGCCGACGGCCCGGACGCGGTGATCGAGCGTGACGGCGACGTGGTGCGCCAGGTAGGTCCGGAGAGCGGCGGCTGGAACGGTGTGCTCTGGTCCGGCCTGCGCGGTGATGGTGAGGACGCCGACGCCGCCATCGCAGCGCAGGTGCGCTACTTCGGGGCGCTCGGGCGCGCGTTCGAGTGGAAGCTGTACGGCCACGACCAGCCCGCCGACCTCGGCAGCCGTCTCCTGGCCGCCGGCTTCACCCCCGAGCCCGCCGAGGCGCTCATGGTGGCACGGGCCGCCGGGATCCCCGACGCGCCGCCCCCTGATGGAGTCCGCCTGGTGCCGGTGACCGACCAGGACGGCGTGGAGCTGCTGGCCGACGTGCACGAGTCCGCCTTCGGCGCGGGCCGCGTGCACATCAGGGAGCGCCTGCTCGCCCAGCTCGCCGCCGGCACCGTCGTCGCGGTCGTCGCCATGGCCGGCGACGTTCCGATCAGCGCCGCCCGCCTGGACCTGAATCCCGGCACCCGGTTCGCGGGCCTGTGGGGCGGCGGCACCGTGCCGGAGTGGCGCAGGCGCGGCGTCTACCGGGCGCTGGTCGCCTACCGCGCCCGGGAGGCGGTGGCGCGGGGCTACGAGTACCTGCAGGTGGACGCCTCCGACCAGAGCCGGCCCATCCTGCTGCGGCTGGGCTTCACCGAGCTCACCACGACGACGCCGTACGTCCATCCTTGAGTACCCTTGACTGACCCGCCCGTCCCCCTTCACGCCCAGCCCGAGGAGTACGTCACGAACCCCCGAGAGTTCGGCCTGCTGGCCGACTGCGAGAGCTGCTTCGGGCTGTGCTGCGTCGCGCTGCCGTTCTCGGCCTCGGCCGACTTCGCCGTGGACAAGGAGGGCGGCCAGCCCTGCCACAACCTGCGAGACGACTTCCGCTGCTCGATCCACACGCGGCTGCGGGAGCGCGGGTTCCCCGGGTGCACGGTGTTCGACTGCTTCGGGGCCGGGCAGAAGGTCTCGCAGGTCACGTACGAGGGGCGCAGCTGGCGGGAGGCACCGGAGACGGCGCGGCAGATGTACGCGGTCTTCCCCGTCATGCGGCAGCTCCACGAGCTGCTGTGGTACCTCGCCGAGGCGCTGACCCTGGACGCGGCGCGGCCGCTGCACGAGGCGCTGCGGCTCGCCCTGGCCGAGACCGAGCGGCTCACCAGGCAGAGCGCCGGCGTGCTGGAGCAGCTCGACGTGGCCGCCCACCGGGGTGAGGTGAACGAGCTGTTGCTGCGGGCGAGCGAGCTGGCGCGGGACGGGCTGGACGGCAAGGAATGCCGGGGTGCCGACCTGATCGGCGCCCGGCTGAAGAGGGCGGGGCTGCGTGGCGCCAACCTGCGCGGGGCCTACCTCATCGGGGCCGATCTGCGGGGCGCCGACCTGCGGGAGGCGGACCTGATCGGGGCCGATCTGCGGGGCGCCGACCTGTCGGGGGCCGATCTCACGGGCTGCATCTTCCTGACCCAGGCGCAGGTCAACGCCGCCAGGGGCGACTCGGCCACCCGGCTGCCCGCCCGCCTGACCCGCCCTGCCCACTGGGCGCGGGGCGAGGGCCGCCCGGCCGGTGGCGAGCGCCCGGACGGTGGGGCGGGGGAGCGCCGCCGTTCACCCGGTGGCAGGCGCGGAGGACAGGGCACGGGCCGCCGCCCGCGCCGCCGCTGACACCACCCGCTGCCCGCCGCCGGCACCGCCGCTGGCACCGACCGCCGCCCGCTGCCCGCCGCCGGCACCACCGCTAGCACCGCCCCGCCGGCCGCTTCCGCCAGGTCAGCGTGGCGACGCCGGCCCGCCCCTCGCAAACCTCACAGCGTGTCCGCCGTGTCCCCCAGGGATTCCAGCAGCTCGCGCAGCGTCTCCGCGAGGGCCTGGCGGCGGTCCTCCGGCAGCGCGGCCAGCACCCGGTGCTCCGTCTCGACGTGATCGGGCAGCACCCGTTCGATCAGCGCGTACCCCTCCTCGGTGAGCGTCACGTAGACGACCCGCCCGTCCGACTCGCTGGGCGTGCGCGTCACCAGGCCGCGCGCCTCCAGGCGGTCGAGGCGCTGCGTCACCGCCCCCGAGGTGATCATGGAGGCCCGCATCAGCTCGGCGGGCGTCAGCCGGTGCGGCGGGTCGCTGCGGCGCAGCGTGGCCAGGACGTCGAACGAGGCCCTGTCCAGCTCGTGCGCGGCGAACGTCCGGCGCAGCTCGGCGTCGATCAGCCGGTGCAGCCGCGACAGCCGCCCGATCACCCCCATCGGGGAGACGTCCAGGTCAGGGCGCTGGTCGTGCCATTGCTTCAGGACGAGTTCGACATGATCGGCCACCGGCCCAGCCTACCGATGTCTTAGCGCTGAGGTAAATCGCGTGACAGATTGCTTAACGTTGAGATACTTTGTCTTAGTGCTAAGAAATCGAACGGCTCTCGTCCTCGTGACCGCGCTGACCCCCGCCATCTGGGGCACCACGTACCTCGTCACCACCGAGCTCCTTCCGCCCGGTCGGCCGCTCCTGGCCGCGGTGCTCCGGGCCCTGCCCGCCGGTCTGCTGCTCGTCGCCATCACCCGGTGCCTGCCGCGCGGGATCTGGTGGTGGCGGGCGCTGGTGCTGGGCGCGCTGAACATCGGCGTGTTCTTCGCGTTGTTGTTCGTGGGGGCGTACCGGCTGCCCGGCGGGGTGGCGGCGACCGTCGGCGCCATCCAGCCGCTGCTGGTCGCCCTGCTGTCGGCCGGGCTGCTCGGTGAGCGGCTCACGTGGCGCACCTTGGTGGCCGCCGTGGCGGGGGTGGCCGGGGTCGCCCTGCTCGTGTTGCGTGCGGACGCCCGGCTGGACACGCTCGGGGTGGCCGCGGCGCTCGGCGGGGCCGCCGTCATGGCGGCCGGGGTCGTCTTGAGCAAGCGGTGGCAGTCGCCCGCGCCGCTGCTGGCCACCACCGGCTGGCAGCTCGTCGCCGGCGGCGTGCTGCTGGTGCCCGTCGCGCTGGTCGTCGAAGGTGCGCCGCCCGCCGCGCTGAGCGGTGCGAACGTCGCCGGGTACGCCTACCTCTCGCTCATCGGGGCGGCGCTCGCCTACGCCCTGTGGTTCAGGGGGCTGCGGGTGCTGTCGGCCACCAAGGTCACCTTCCTCGGGCTGCTCAGCCCCGTCGTGGCCACCGCGCTGGGGTGGATCGTGCTCGGCCAGGAGCTCACCGCGGCCCAGGCGTTCGGCGCCGTCGTCGTGCTCGCCGCGCTGGCCGCCGCCCAGCTCCAGCCCTCCCGGCCACGCCCCGCGGAACCGCGCGCGCACCGCGAAGAGCCCGAGCTCGCCCGGCGATGACGAGGCCCTGACGGCGCCGTCAGGGCCTCGCCACCACCGGTCAGGCGCAGTGCCCGCCAGGGGCCGGTGCCCCCGAGGGGTCAGTGTCCGCGAGGGGTCAGTGTCCGCGGGGGTCAGTGTCCGGGGGGGTCAGTGTCCGCGAGGGCGCTGGACGTACAGGCGGTTGCCCTCAGGGCCGGTCCACTCCATCCGCACCACCCCGGCCACGGCGGCCTCGCCGCTCCGGGACGGGTCGGCCCAGTAGCCGAAGGCGGGGTTGCGGAAGAACGTCGCCCAGACCTTGCCGCTGTGGTCGACGAACAGGTTGTTGTGACCCGCGCCGACGCCCGCGGTCCACCGCTCCGAGTACGGCCCCTCGAACGTGTCCGAGACGGCGATCACGGCGTCGTACTGGTACTGCACCCGGCCGGCGCCCGGCGGGTCGTAGGCGTACCGCGTGCTGCCGTCGGCGTTGGCCGACGTCCGGTCCCACGCGGCGTGGAGCAGGTAGTACTTGCCGCCGTACTTGAAGACGTACGAGCCTTCGAGGTACGGCTCGGGCGTGTAGGGCCGCTGCTGGAACTTCGGCAGGTTCGTGGCAGGGACGATGTCCTCCATGTCGTCCCGGAACTTCGCGTACAGGTGGTTGTGCAGCACCAGCCACGCGTCGTCGCCCTCGGTGTAGAGGCTGCCGTCGATGTGGTGGTAGGCGCCGGGCTTGATCCAGCCGGGCCCGCCGATGAACGAGTCGCCGAACGGCTTGTCGTGGTTGCCCTCGACCAGCCGGTACGGGCCCTCCACCCCGCCGTCGCTCACCAGCATGAACGAGCCGACCTTCTGGGAGTGGTCGCCCATGCACGCCACGATGTACCACTTGCCGCGGAAGTAGTGCACCTCCGGCGCCCACGCGTTGCCCCGCTTGCCGAACTGGCCCTCGTCGGTCCAGTACTCCTGCCACGGAGCCACGACGACCCGCCCCGGCCGGTTCTCCCCGGCGAACTCCGGCGACCACACCTTGCCCTTCTGGGCGTCCGGCCGGATGCGCGTGGTGTCGGCCAGCCGCCACGGCCCGCGCAGGGACCTGGCCGTCCACACGTAGATGCCGTCGTTCCACGGGCCGGCCGCGGGCAGGCCGGGCGCGCGGGTGGTCCCGGTGGCGACGTACAGCGGGCGGCCGCCCACGCGGAAGCAGTTGACGTAGGTGTCGCGGATCCAGACCCGGCCGAGCTCCTGGTCGTGGGGGCGCAGCTCGAGGGGGAGGATGAAGGAGTTGTCCTCGCGCGGCCACAGCTCCTGCCGGGTGTCGGCGAGGCCGTAGGGCTCGAGCTCGGGCCAGTTCGCCGGGTAACGCCCTCTCGACACGGAAGCCGCCGCTGAGGCGTCCGCGGCCGCCTGCGCGGTGCCCGTGGAGGCGTGGGCCGCGGACGCCGGCAGCGCCGCCGCGCCCAGCAGTCCCGCCACGCCGGTCAGCAAGGATCGTCGGTCGACGTTCGATCCGTTGTCGGAACCAGTCATCAATGGTGTCCCTTCCACGTCGGCGCATGCCGAACTCGCCCCACCCGGAGGGCCGGGTCCGGAGCTGCCGTTCGTGCGCAATGCGGAGAGTCTGCCCAAGACGCTCAAATTTCGTCAATAACCCGGAAGAAATCTTCGCCGAGCCTCGCGAGCAGGTCATCCATGGCATAAGTGCAGGTCAGATGGTTGTGCATGGGTGCGGGGGAGTGCACCGTCCGTAACGTTCGCGTAACGGGCTTGTCGAAGCGGGCCGCCGCGCGGTTAGGTGGCGTCCGTGATCAGGCTCATTGCTCGGACCGCTCGACCGGCACACGGGGGAGCGGCATGACCATCACCGCGCACCCCGTCACGGACCCCGTCGCCGAGCACGGCGAGGGGCCCGTGTGGTCCGCCCGCTGGGGCGGGCTGCGGTGGGTGGACATGCTGGCGGGGGACGTGCTCGCGCTCGCCGCCGACGGCACGGTGCGCCGCCGGCACGTCGGCGCGGTGGCCGCCGTCGTACGGCCGCGCGTCTCCGGCGGCTACCTCGTCGCGGCCGAACGGGAGCTGCTGCTGGCCGACTCCGACGACCTGGACGCCCCGCTGCGCTCGCTGGGCGAGGCGTGGAACGACCCCGCGATCCGCATGAACGAGGGCGGCTGCGACCCCGACGGCCGCTTCTACATCGGCAGCATGGCCTACGACGCCTCCCCGGGCCGTGGCTCGTTCTACGTGGCGGGGCCGGACGGCGCGCTGCGGGTGGTGCTGCCCGGGGTGACGATCTCGAACGGGTTCGCCTTCAGCCCGGACGGGCGGCTGGCGTACTACGCCGACACCGGGACCGGGCGCGTGGACGTGCTCGACTACGACCCGGAGGACGGGCTGAGCGGGCGGCGGCCGTTCGCCGTGGTGGACCCGGAGCACGGCGCGCCCGACGGGCTCACGGTGGACGCCGAGGGCGGGGTGTGGGTGGCGATGTGGCAGGGCGGGGCCGTGCACCGGTACGACCAGGGCGGGCGGCTCGACGCCGTCGTCCGGCTGCCGGTGGGCAAGGTCACGGCGGTCACGTTCGGCGGCGATGAGCTCGACCGGCTGTTCATCACCACCTCGGCGCTCGACGTGGATCGCGCGGAGCAACCGGAGGCGGGGGCGATCTTCTGCGCCGAGCCGGGTGTGCGCGGTCTGCCGGTGCTGCCCACCGCCCTCTGAGCGGGCTTGGTGGGGGGCGACGTCCAGCCCTCGCGGCGGACGGGAAGGGCCGTCCGCGGCGTCAGCCGGCTCCCAGCAGCACGACGGCCTGCCTTGCCAGGCGGCCGGTGGGCGGGACGCCGGCGTGAACGTCGCCCATGGCTTGGACAGCATTGGCCCGCCCGCCGGTTCCATCCAGAGCGAAACCCGCTCCGGTCGTCTCGCCCGCCGTCGTGCCGGCCCGAGGCGAAACCCGCTCCGGCCGTCGCGCCGGCCCAGGTCAGGGGTGCTGGGCGGCCGCATGGGCGGCGCCGTAGCCCTCCGCGCGCATGACGATCCGGCCCGAGCGCACCAGGACCGCCACCTCCGTGTCGTCGCCGGGCTCCGCCACCCCGGCCGCCGCCGCCAGCGCGCCGCTCTCGTCGTACACCACCCGTAGGCGCGGCCAGGCCGGGCGCGGGAACGCCTGCCGCAGGCACGTGCTCAGCTCGGCGATCACCAGCCGGGCCAGCGGCAGCAGCTCCTTGGGCGCACCGGTCGCCACGACCGCGGTGACCTCGGCGCCCGCCGGGGCCGCGCGGACCGCGTCCTCTGCGGCCGAGAGCCGGTGCAGCCCGAGCACCGCCACGACGCCGTCGCGCTCCAGCCGCGCCGGCCCGCCACCGACCGCGTCGGCCGCCCCGGGCGGCGGCGACCAGGGCTCGGCGGTCTCCCGCACCCGGGGGAGCAGCGGCGCCGGCGCCCACCGGTCACCCAGGTCGAGCGCGGCGAGCTGCTCGCACACCCGGATCACGTTGAACGGCTCCACGAACCCCGGCGCCGCCGCCGACAACTGCGCGGCTCCCTGGAGGACCGTGAGCACCGACTCGGCCAGCCGCACCAGCCGCCCGTCCGGCTCCTTCGGCGGGCGCAGCCGCTCCATGGCCAGCCCGAGCAGCACCGCGTTGAGCTGCATGAGCTGCGCGTACGGACGCCGCGTGACCTCGTCGGCGAGGATCTCGGGGATCAGGTGCATGCTCAGCCTGCTCGGCTGGCGCTCGTCCTCGGTGGCCAGCGGCAGCCGGGTCACCCAGGCGCGCGCCACCTCGGCGAGGGCCTCCCGCACGGTGAGCGCGGGCTCCTCCAGGGCGGTCACGGGCACGCGCTCGGCCAGGTCGGCCAGCACGGCGAAGTAGAGCGCGCGCTTGCCGGGGAAGTTCGAGTAGACCGCGCCTCGGGTGAGCTCCGCGCGGTCGGCGATGTCGTCGATCTTCGCTTCCCTGTATCCGCGCTCGGCGAACTCCGCCCTGGCCGCGGCCAGCACCTTCGCGCGATTGCGCTCCTGGGTCTCCGCTCGGGTGAGCCGGGCCAACCGTCCTCCTCGTTGCCGTGCGCTCCGCAGCCAAGATACCGTGAACATCCAGATGATGGGATCATTCGAAATGGGGACCGCGATGGATGTGCCGGAGATCGACCTGACCGACCCGGCGGTGCTGCACGACCCGTACACGGCGTACGCGCAGGTCAGGGAGCGGTCCGCGGTGGTGCGGCTGCTGATGCCGGGGTTCGGCCCGTTCTGGGCGGTGACGCGGCACGCGGAGGCCAGGGCGGTGCTCGCCGACCCGCGCATGCTGATCAACGAGTCCAGCTTCATGCGGCCCGACGTGCCGGAGCACTGCCTGCCGTACATGCGCACGATGTCCGAGACGAACGGCGCCGAGCACGCCCGCCTGCGGCGGCTGGTCGCGCCCGCGTTCACCCCGCGCAGGGCCGGCGAGTTCGGCGCGCGGATCGAGCGGATCGTCGAGGGGCTGCTGGACGAGCTGCCCGAGCGGGAGCCGGTGGACCTGCTGGAGCGGTTCGCCAAGCCGCTGCCGATCGACGTCATCTGCGAGCTGGTCGGCATCCCGCCCGCCGACCGCCCGCGCTGGCGGGAGTACGGCGCCGCCATCGCCGCGGGCCACGGGGAGAGGTTCGCGCGGGCCATCCCGTCGATCATCGGCGACGCCAGGTCGGCGATCGCCGGGACCAGGGCGGAGCCGGGCGACGGCCTGCTGTCCGACCTCGCCCGCGTCGTGGAGGAGGGCGGCGACCGGCTCTTCGACGACGAGCTGGTCACCATGGTGTGGTTGCTCGTCCTGGCCGGCCAGACCCCGGCCAACCTCATCGCGAACGCCGTCGCCGTCCTGCTCGCCCATCCCGACCAGCTCGCCGCGCTGCGTGCCGACCCCGGCCTGCTGCCGCGCGCCGTGGACGAGCTGGCCCGCTGGAGCCCGCCGCAGCCGATGACCGTGCCGCGCTTCCCCGCCGAGGACGTCGAGATCGGCGGCGTGCACATCCCCAAGGGGCAGCCGGTGACCGTCTCGATCGCCTCCGCCAACCGGGACCCGCGCGTGTTCGACGAGCCCGACAGGCTCGACATCACGCGCGAGCCGGGGCCGCACCTCGGGTTCGGTCACGGGCCGCACTTCTGCGTGGGCTCGTCGCTGGCCCGGGTGGAGACCGCCGTCGCGCTCGGGGCCCTGCTGCGCCGCTTCCCCGCCCTGGCGGCGGCGGGGGAGGCGTCGTTCCTGCCCGACCCGGGTACGCGGCGGCTGGCGTCCCTGCCCGTGATCCTGCGCCCGGCGGGCTGAGGCGGCGCGATGGCACGCACCGGCAAGCCCGGGGATCTGCCGCACTGCTCGTTCTGCGGCAGGAGCCAGCGCGAGGTGCGCAGGCTCATCGCGGGCCCGCCCGCCGTCTTCATCTGCGACGGGTGCGTGGGCCAGTGCACCGAGCTGATGGCGGAGGAGCGCGCGGCGCGGAGCCCCGCGACCGTGGAGCCGCCCAGGCCGCGCGAGATCCACGGCTTCCTCGACCAGTACGTGATCGGCCAGGACCAGGCCAAACGCGCCCTGTCGGTCGCCGTCTACAACCACTACAAGCGCGTCCGCGCGCCCGAGGCCGAGCTGGGCAAGTCGAACATCCTGCTCGTCGGCCCGACCGGCAGCGGCAAGACGCACCTGGTGCGCACGCTCGCGCGGCTGCTCGACGTGCCGTTCGCCGTCGCCGACGCCACCGCGCTCACCGAGGCCGGGTACGTCGGCGAGGACGTCGAGAGCATGCTGCTCGCGCTCGTCGAGGCGGCCGGCCACGACCTGGCCAGAGCCGGGACCGGCATCGTCTACATCGACGAGATCGACAAGCTCGCCCGCAAGGGCGAGAACCCGTCGATCACCCGCGACGTCTCCGGCGAGGGCGTGCAGCAGGCGCTGCTGAAGATCCTGGAGGGCACGGTCGCCGGCGTGCCGCCGCAGGGCGGCAGGAAGCACCCCCACCAGGACCTCATCCAGCTCGACACGACGAACGTGCTGTTCATCGCGGGCGGCGCGTTCGACGGCCTGGACCGGATCGTCGAGCGGCGGCTGGCCCGCGGCGGTGCCGGCTTCGGCGCCACGCCGCGATCGGGACCCGCCGGTGACGTGCCGGCCCAGGTGATGCCGCAGGACCTCGTCCGGTACGGGTTCATCCCGGAGTTCGTCGGCAGGGTCCCCGTGGTGGCGACGCTGAGCCCGCCGGACCGCGAGGCGCTGATCCGCATCCTGACCGAGCCGCGCGACGCGATCGTCAAGCAGTACCGGCGGCTGCTGGAGCTCGACGGGGTGGAGCTGGAGTTCACGGACGACGCCGTGGCCGCCGTCGCCGAGCAGGCGCTGCTGCGCCGCACCGGCGCCAGGGCGGTGCGCGCGATCCTGGAGGAGGTGCTGCTCAACGTCATGTACGAGATCCCGGGCCGGGACGACGTGGCCCGCGTCGTGATCACCCGCGAGACCGTGCTGGACCACGTCAACCCCACGCTGGTGCCACGCGAGCGGAGCGGCCCGGAACGCCGGGAGAGATCCGCCTGAGCCGGGAGAGATGCGCCTGAGCTGGGAAAGCCCGGCGCAGCCGGCCGGCGCGGCACCGGCCGGCTGCGCGGACGACGGCCACCCGGACGAACCGCCCCCGTCCGGGTGGCCGTGGCCTCAGGGGCCGGGGCGGCCCGGTGGCCCCGGCACTCCCTGAGGCTGCGAAGGGCGGCGGGCTCGGGTGGCGTGAGCCTCGTCCGCCCAGGTGGTGGGGCGGGGTCAGCCGGCCAGCCGTTCCAGCGGGCGCTTGCCGCCGTGCTCGCCGTCGCCCCACGTCCCCGCCCCGGGCTGGTCGTCCTCCGCGCCCCGCCGCACGATGTCCACCGTGACGAACTGCGCCCGGTCCGGGTGCCGTCGCACGCGGACGGAAGCCGCGCAGCAGGCCGCCGCTATTTCCGCGCCGAACGCCTCGAAGTCGTCCGCGCAAATCCCCGCCCGGAGCAGAATGAAAGCCCTTTCCCCGGAGCCGGTCGGCGTTATCCAGAGGATCAGCGGAATTCTGCCCTCGCGGGTGTGCATGGACGTCTCCGCGCACACCCGCTGGATCCGGTGCCGGGAAAACAGGCACCAGAAGTGCCGCAGAATCCATTTCCGGCCGGCCGGCACCGTGGCGGGCACGAAGACCGGGCCCGCCAGCGCGACCGGCGCCCACCACATCCCCCGGCCGACGGCGGTCGCGATCACGACCGCCGTCCCGGCCGCGAGCATGAGCAGGACGATCTCCGTACGCCACCGCCACAGCCGCGTGACCAGCCCCGGAGCCGGTGCCAGGAGCAGGCGCTCGGCCTCCGCGTACGGGTTGTGGCGCGGATTACGCGGCAACATGACGATCACCTCCTACGGCCGACGACTCCCTGGCGGCCGGCGACCCGGTGAGCCGGGCCGCCCTGAGCGCGTCGAAACGCGGGTCGCGATACCGCCGTGAGCCGAACCCCGTTCTGGTGACCGTCCACCCGTACTGGCGGGCCCGCTCGTCCCGGTCCGCGCACAACGCCCGGTCGGCGCGTGCCAGCAACTCGCTGACGTAGGACCTGATTCGCGATACTCGCGCGGCGACGTGAAGCATTTCGGCCACCACTCCCCCTCCGTCTTTGTTCTTGTGGAAACCCCTCATATTCGTTCGCAGGTTGGCTGCCGATACCGCCAGTTTGGGCCGCGCCGGCTAATTCGGCGATAAAGCTGGCCTCCGAGTCGGTGGTTCGGTTTTCCGCACCCGTTGAGCGGGCGGGGGCGGCGGACTAACGTTTGCCACGTGACGTCCTTCCGGGTGGTGATCGCCGAGGACCACCTGCTGGTGCGGGCCGGGATCGAGGCCCTCATCGCGACCGAGTCCGGGGCCGAGGTCGTCGGCGTGTGCTCGGGTTACGAGGCGCTCATGGAATGCGTCGAGAAGGAGCAGCCCGACGTCGTCGTCACCGACATCCGCATGCCGCCGACCATGAGCGACGAGGGCATCAGGGCGGCCACCACGCTGCGGGACAGCCATCCGGACGTGGCCGTGCTGGTGCTGTCGCAGTTCCTCGACCCGACGTACCTGCTGGCCCTGATCGAGCAGGGCAGCAGCAGGCGCGGCTACCTGCTCAAGGAGCGCATCGCCGCGCCCGGCGAGCTGATCTCGGCGGTGCGCACGGTCGCCTCAGGCGGCTCGTTCATCGACCCCGTGGTCGTCGATTCGCTGGTGGCGGCCAAGGCCCGCAACGACGGCGGCACGCTGCGGCACCTGACGCCGCGCGAGCGCGAGACGCTCGCCGAGGTGGCCGCCGGCCGGTCGAACCTGGCCATCGCGACCGCGTTCAACGTCTCCGAGCGCGCGGTCGAGAAGTACATCAACTCCATCTTCGTCAAGCTCGGCCTGCGCGGCGACCGCGACACCAACCGGCGGGTCAAGGCCGTCCTGCTGTTCCTCGACTCCGGCTCGCCGCCGGGGTAAGGCGGCGCGGTCAGGCCGGCGGCCGGAAATCCGGCCGGGGATAGTGATGGTGGCACCACCGACACGGCGGCGATCGAATGCGACGATCAGTTCGTGGAGCAACACCTCGTACGCGTTCTGGTGGTGGACGACCTGCCGTCGTTCCGCCGGGCCGTGGCCGGCGTGATCGCCGTGGTGGACGGGTTCGTGCTGGCGGGGGAGGCGGCCAGCGGGGAGGAGGCACTCGACTTCCTCCGGGACCACGCCGTCGCGATGGTGCTGATGGACGTGAACATGCCCGGCATGGGCGGCCTGGAGGCGGCCAGGCGGATCAGGTGCGGGCATCCGGACGTCACCGTGGTGCTGCTGTCGGTCAACAACACGGAGGACCTGCCTCGTGACGCGATGGTGATGGGGGCCCATTATCGGCACAAGGACCGCTTCGGCCCCGACGAACTGGAGGCGTTGTGGAGCGACGGGGGGCACGCAGACTCCTAGCCGGCCTGCGGGGGCATGAGATCATCGAGATCGGCGCGCCGGAGTGGGAGCGGCTGCGCACCTACATCCAGGCGGACCTGGGCGGCGTGGTGGTCGCCGCGGCCTGGGTCACGATCCTGTACGCGACGGTCCGGCGCGAGGGCTGGCTGCTGGCCATCGTCGTGCTGCTGCTCACCCTGGCGGCGTTCCTGCTGCGCGCCATCCACCTGATCCACCACTACCGGCGCTTCGCCGCCGTCGTCGTCTTCGCGCTGTCCAACTGGATCGTGGCCGTGGCCGTCACCTCGGTGGTGCCGTTCGCGCTGGCCACGCTGGCGCTGGCGGTGCTGCTGCCGGTGCTGGTGGCCGTGCAGCACATGAACCACGATCGGCTGTCGGCCATGCTCGGCGCGACGATGCTGGTCGGCACGGTGCTGGTCGTCGTGGGCAGCCTGACGCCGGGGGTCGGGCTGGAACCGCTGGTGCCGAAGACGGTCATGGACGCGCTGGCGATCGTGTTCATCCCGTTCATCACGATCCTGGTGTCGCTGGCCGCGTGGCAGAACCACGGCATGCTCGTCGCCAGGACGGAGGCGCTGCGCGAGTCGCGGGCCCGGCTGGTCGCGGCGGCCGACCGCGAGCGCTGCCAGATCGAGCGCAACCTGGCGCAGGGCGCCCAGCGGCGCCTGGCCGCCGCCGCCGAGCAGACGGGCGAGGCCCGGCGGTTGCTGGACGCCGACCCCGGCCAGGCCGGCCCGCTGCTGGCGCGCCTGTCGGACGACCTGCAAGAGGCCAGCGCGGAGCTGCGCGGCCTGGCGCACGGCATCTACCCGCCCCAGCTCGGCCAGTACGGCCTGGAGACGGCGCTGCGCGCCGCCGCCCAGCACGCCCCGATCCCCACCACCGTGCACGCGAGCGGTGTCGGCCGCTACCCGCCCGAGATCGAGATCAACATCTATTTCTGCCTGCTGGAGGCCCTGCGGAACGCGGTCGGGCACGCGGGGGAGCGGGCCGAGGTGATCATCACCCTCCAGGACCGCAACGGGCTGTCCTTCGACTTCCGCGACAACGGCGTCGGCTGCGACCCCGGCCTCGTCCACACCGGCACCGGCATGATCAACATGAACGACCGCCTGGGCGCCATCGGCGGCACCCTCACCATCGACACCCGGCCGGGCGGCGGGCTGCGCCTGCACGGCCACCTGCCCCGGTCGGTGCTGGAGAGCGCCGGCGTGGAGCGCTCCCGCCAGGAGCGCGGCGGTGCCGTACGCGGCGGGCTGCACGCCGTCTGGCACCTCATCGCCAGGGTGTACACGAGCCTCCAGCGCAGCACCCACCCGCACCCCCACCAGTACATCGTCACCGGCCTGTGGGCGATCATGGGCGTCACGCTCGGGGCGGGCGCGGTGGCCGCCGCGGCCTTCGCCGGCGTGCACCAGCTCTGGCTGCTGGCCCTGGCCGGCGGCTGCGGCACGGTGGCACTGCTCGTCGTGGCGGCGCTGCGGGTCGTCAAGCGCCACCGCATCGACCACGCCATCGGGCTGTCGGCGGCGATCACCTGGTGCTACGCGCTGACGCTGACCGCGATGATCCCGGCCGCGCTGCCGTACGCGACGCTGGTGATCGTGTCGCCGGTGCTGCTGTCGGTGGCGTTCTTGCCGCGGCGGCGCTTCAAGGTCATCATGGGCTGCACCGTCGCCGCCGCCGTGGCCGTCACGCTCGCCGGGCGGCTGGCCCCCGGCGCCGGGCTGGCGGGGAACGCGCCCGGCTGGCTGGTCGACACCGTCGTCATCGCGCTGGTGGTGCTGGGCCTGACCCGGGCCTCGTACCTGGCCTGGCACAACCACGTGATGCTGGTGGCCAGGGCGGAGGCGCTGCAGGAGTCACGCGCCCGGCTGGTGGCGGCGGCCGACCGGGAGCGCCGCGAGATCGAGCGGAACCTGCACGACGGCGCTCAGCAGCGGCTCGTCGCCGCGGCCGTGCAGTCCAGGGTCGCCCAGCGGCTGATGGACACCGATCCCGCCCAGGCCGTCCCCGTGCTCGCGCAGCTCTCCTCCGACCTGCGCGAGGCCCAGGCCGAGCTGCGCGACCTGGCGCACGGCATCTACCCGCCGCAGCTCGCCGAGTCGGGGCTGGAGGCGGCGCTGCGCGCGGCCACGCGCCACTCGCCGCTGCCGACCGAGATCCGCGCCGCCGGACTCGGCCGGTACCCGCCCGAGATCGAGATCAACATCTACTTCTGCCTGCTGGAGGCGCTGCAGAACGCCGCCAAGCACGCGGGCGAGCAGGCCACGGTGGCCATCGACCTGCGCGAGCAGGACGGCCTCTCCTTCGACCTGGCTGACACGGGCATCGGCTGCCACCCCGGCCTGATCCGTACGGGGCACGGCATCACCAACATGTACGATCGCCTCGGCGCCATCGGCGGCACCCTCACCATCGAGACCAGCCCGGGAACCGGGCTGCGCCTGCACGGGCACATCCCGGCCACCGCCTGGCGCGACGCGGGCTGAGCCTGCCGCTCAGTGGCCGGCGCTCTGGTAGTGATCGAGGTTGCGCCGCCAGAAGAGGTACGCCAGCACGATCAGCGGCACCCCCAGCAGCGGCGCGGCCACCGCCAGCGGATCGCCGAGCTTGCCCAGCACGACGCTCGCGGGCACGTACGCCACGAACGCGACCGGCAGCACGAAGGTGAACAGCCACTCGACCGCGCCACCGAAGATCTTCATCGGGTACGAGCCGAACTTGCTGAAGACGTCGTCGACGAAGACCCGCAGGGCGAAGGTGTCGATCAGGCGCAGCGACAGGGAGCAGAGCGCGAGGAAGAAGGCGGCCTCGATGAGGGCGCCGCCGACGATCGCCGCCGCGCAGAAGGCGACCAGCCAGCCGTTCCACTGGACGTGCGCGCTCCGGCCGGCGACGGCGAGCAGCGCCACGCCGGCGAGCAGGTCGCCGAACTGGGCGATGCCCATCCGGTTGCCCATGAGCTGGACGAGGGGGTTGAGCGGGCGCAGCAGGAAACGGTCGAACTCGCCGTTGAGCACCAGCCAGTGGATGTCGTTGACGCTCATCAGGGGGATCATGGCCAGCGCGTGGGCGGTCAGGCGCAGGCCGTACAGGAAGGCGATCTCGGCCAGGCCCCAGCCCGCCAGCGAGGGGAACGTGTGCATGATCACCCAGATGAACGCGAATCCGGTGCCCTGCCAGACGGCGCCGCTGAGGATCCCGATCACGGTGTTCGCGCGGTACTGCAGCGCGGCGCGGGCGGAGGCGCGCTGGAGCAGGACGTACAGGCGCAGGGCGCGCAGGACCTCAGCCACCCTGGATCACCACCCTGCGGTGGGCGCGGGACCAGACGAGCGTGAGCAGGGCCCACAGCCCCGCGATCCAGGCGGCCTCGACCACGACAGCTCCGGAAACGTCGGAGATGTGGCCGACGTAGATCGCGGCGGGGACGTAGCCCAGGTACTTGAAGGGCAGGACCTCGGCCAGCGAGCCCAGGAAGCCGGGGAAGAAGGCGAGCGGCACCATCGTGCCGGCGAAGAACTGGCTGACGAGCCGGTAGAGCAGCGAGACGGCCCCGATCTCCAGGGTCCAGAAGGCGATCAGGCTGATCAGCAGCGCCAGCTGCACGGCGATGACGTAGCCGAGCACCAGCGTGATCACGTAGCCCGCCGGGTTGACGGGCGCGGTGATCGAGCCGGCCAGCAGCACCACCGGGACGACCGGGGTGAGCAGCAGCAGGCCGCCCAGGGTGTTCCCCGCCTGGAAGGCCGCCATCTGCCGCAGGTAACCGGCCGGCCTGGCCAGGTCGAAGAAGACCGTGCCGGTGCGGACGCGCTGATGGACGATGCGGGTGACGAGCATGTGGGTGGCGAAACCCTGGAGGTTGGCCAGGGTGAGACAGGCCAGCAGCGCGTCCAGGGTGAGCCCGGCGGCGGCGGGGCGGGAGCCGTACACCGCGGTCCAGATCATGCGCAGCAGGAACACCTGGGCGACCAGCGCCACGCACGTCATGACGATGTTGCCGCGGTAGGCGAGGGCGAGGCGGAAGCCGATGCGGGTCATCGGGCGTAGATCCCCTTGATCACGCTCTCCAGGTCCGGTTCCTCGATCGACAGGTCGCGGATGGTGTGCTCGGCGGCGATCGAGGCGATCATGCCGGGCAGGTCGTCGTGGATCTCGAAGACGTGGCGGCCCTCGCCGTCCCGCGACACCCCGCGCACCACCTCCGGCGCGGACTCCAGCAGCACCACCAGCCGCCGGGGCTGGTTCACCAGCGCGTCGATGGTGCCGTCGAACAGCAGCCTGCCCCGGTCGATCAGGATGATCCGCTTGCACAGCGCCTCGACGTCCGCCAGGTCGTGCGTGGTCAGGACGACGGTGGTGCGGCCCGCGCGGTTGGTCTCCACGACGAACTCGCGCACGGCCTCCTTGGCCAGCACGTCCAGGCCGACGGTCGGCTCGTCCAGGTAGAGCAGCGGAGGCTCGTACAGCACGGCCGCGGCCAGGTCGCCCCGCATCCGCTGGCCCAGGCTCAGCTGGCGCACCGGGGTGCCGAGGAACTCGTCCAGCCCGAGCAGGTCGCGCAGCTTGCTCAACGACGTCTCGAACCGCGCCGACGGCACGTCGTAGAGCGAGCCGACCAGGCGTAACGACTCGATCAGCGGCAGGTCCCACCACAGCTGGCTGCGCTGGCCGAAGACCACGCCGACGTTGCGGGCGTTGGCCTGGCGGTCGCGCCACGGCACCAGGCCGGCGACCCGGACGGTGCCGCTCGTCGGGGTGAGGATGCCGGTGAGGATCTTGATGGTGGTCGACTTGCCCGCGCCGTTCGGCCCGAGGTAGCCGATGATCTCGCCCTCGCCGATCTCGAAGCTGACGTCGTCGACGGCGGTCCGCTCCTCGTACTGGCGCGTGACCAGGGTGCGCAGCGCGCCGAAGGGGCCGGAGAAGGTGCGTGGGCGGCGGAAGACCTTCGACAACCCCTCGACCTGGATCATGCGGGCATACTTTCCGCGAAGGCACGGGGGGCGCAACTCATTTGATCTCGACGCCGAACCGGGTGGCCACCTGGACGATCGCCGGGCTGAGCTCCGGGATCGGGAACGTGCGGCGCTCGCCGGTGCCTGCCGTGACGTGCCAGGCCGGGCCCCGGTCGGTGACCATCCAGTAGTCGCCGCGCCGGGCGGCGGGGAACAGGCCGCTGCCGACCCCGCCCGGCAGGATGCCGCGATCATCGGTGATGGACTGCTGCAGGTCGCCCAGGGGGACGGGCGGGATGCGCACGTCCTTGACGACCACCGGGCGCTCCTCGGGCACGGCCCGAGCGGTGGCATGCGGGGCGGTGGCATGCGGGGCGGTGGCATGCGGGGCGGCGATCGCCAGGGCGTCCGCGTGCGGGGTGGCGATCGCCGAGGCGGCGAGCGTCAGGCCCGCGAGGCGGGCGGAACCCGCCTCGCGGCGACCAGCGGCGGCCACTTCGGCCGCGCCAGCCGCATCAGTCGTCCATGGCCTCGGCCAGCGAGCGGGGGCGCAGGTCGGTCCAGTGGCTCTCGATGTAGTCCAGGCAGTCGGCACGGCTGCTGTCGGGCAGCACGACCGTCCAGCCGCCGGGCACCTCGGCGAAGGCGGGCCACAGGGAGTGCTGGTTCTCGGCGTTGACCAGCACCAGGAAGCGGCCGTCCGGATCGTCGAAGGGGTTGGTCATGGGCGTTCCTTTCCACGAGGCGGGCGATGGCTCATCGGGCCACCGCCTGACGGTAGGTCTCATCGGTGGCCAGGAGGTTGCGATGGGTGTCCTCGGCGGTGACCACACCGCCGTCCAGGACGAGGACGCGGTCGGCGGCGTCCAGGAGCGCCGGGCTGCTGGTGATCACGATCAGGGTGCGGCCCCGCCGCAGCTCCGCGAGGTTGCGCGCGATGAGCTGTTCGGTGACCGCGTCGACCGCCGTCGTCGGATCGTGCAGCACCAGGATGCCGGGGTCGGCGGCGAGCGCCCGGGCCAGGGAGAGCCGCTGGCGCTGGCCGCCGGAGAGGTTCGCGCCGCGGTCGCGGACGCCGTGGTCGAGCCCGTCCCGGTGCAGGGCGACGACATCGGTCAGCATGGACGCCTCGACGGCCTCCGCCACCAGGTGGCCGGTGCCCTCCGGGTCGATGTTCGTGCGCAGGGTGCCCGCGAAGATCTCCGCGTCGTACGGGTTCACCAGCAGGTGCTCGCGGACCGCCTCGACCGACAGGTCCTTCAGCTCCCGCCCGCCGACCCGCACCACGCCCTCGTAAGCGCCCGGTGGCACGTTCACGGCCAGGATCGCGGCCAGATCGGCCGCCTCGCGCGCCCGGTAGGCGGCGATGGCCGTGAACTCGCCCGCGGGCACGTGGAACTTCACCTCGCGCAGGGACCCGTACCGGACGCTGTCCACCTCCAGGTCCCCGCCGGGGGACGGCCGCAGCGTGCCCGGGGTCATCACCGGGGGAGCGGCCAGCACCAGCGCCATCCGCTCCGCCGACGCGCGCGCGACCATCACGTACTTCGGCATCTCGGAGAACAGCTTGAGCGGCTCGATGATGAACTGCGCCAGCCCCACGGCCATGACGAGCTGCCCGATGCTGATCCGGCCGCCCAGCGCCAGCCACCCCGCCGCCAGCGTCACCGCCGCGGCGAGGATCGCGTTGAGCGCCAGCGCCGCCCCGGCGTAGGCGCCGCTCGCCCTGGCGACGGTGACCGCCTGGTCCTTCGCCTCCGTGCTCACCTTCCGGTACGACAGGAACGCCGCGTGGTTGCCGCCGAAGCCGTGCAGCGGCCGCAGGCCGGTGATCAGGTCGGCGACCTTCGCGCCCGCCCGCGCCACCCGGGCCTGCTGCTCGCGGGTGCCCTCGCCGATCCGCCTGGACAGCACGCTCAGGATGGTCAGGATCGCGATGGTGCCCGCGATCACCAGCAGGCCCAGCCAGAGGCTGGCGATGCCCAGCGCGACCGCCGTGATCAGCACCGCGACCAGCGAGCTGATCAGCAGCGGCACCACCTCGATGATGTCGGCGGTCTGGTCGGCGTCCTCCGTGGCGATGGTCAGCACCTCGCCGGACTTGAGGTCCGTGTCCCTGGCGACCGGCTGCAGCCCGCAGTCGGCGACCCGCACCCGCCAGCGGTGCGCCTCGGTCGTGTTGGCCTTCTGCAGGATGCGCATCCCGAACCGCCACGACAGCGACACGGTCGTGACGATCACGGCCAGCGCCGCGATCGACCAGCCGAGCGAGGCGAGGCCGCGCTCCTGCAGCGCGTGCTCGACGATCAGGCCGAGCGCGATGGGAAAGGCGGTCTCGCCCGCCTGGTACAGGCCCATGAGCAGGGTGCCCCAGGCCATGGCGCCCGCGTTGCGCCGCAGCGCGGTCCGGAGGATGGCCGGGCCCGTGACGGGCCCGCGCCGGTCAGTTCCGCTCATCGAGGTGCCGGGCGATCGCTTCGGGGGTACGCAGCGCGAACAGGTCGCGAATGGTGATCACGGGGCCGTACTCGCGGCGGAGCAGCCCGATCAGCCGCACGGCCAGCATGGAGTGCCCGCCTAGGGCCACGAAGTCGCTCACCGCGCTCACCTCGTCGTCGTCCAGGTCCAGCGCCTCGGCGAAGAACTCGCACACCGCGCTCTCGGTCTCGGTCGCCGGGCCGCGCTCGGCCGACGTGGTCAGCGCGCCCAGCGGCCTGGCCTCCGGCAGCGCCTTGGTGTCGGCCTTCCCATTCACGGTCAGCGGGATGGCCTCGACCTGAGCGTAGTGCGTGGGACGCAGGTAGTCGGGCAGCCCGGCGCCCACCTCGGCGGCGACCGCCGCCAGGTCGCCGCCGTCCAGCACGAGGTAGGCGGCCAGCCGGTACGCGCCGTCCACCTGCGGATCGGACTGCGCGACCGCGGCGGCGAACCGCACCGCCGGATGCGCCGCGAACGCGGCCTCCACCTCGGCCGGCTCGACCCGGTGCCCCCGGATCTTGACCTGCTGGTCGGTACGGCCCAGGTACATCAGGTTCCCGTCGGGCCGCCGCAGCACCAGGTCCCCGGTACGGTACATCCGCTCGCCCGGCTCGCCGAACGGGCACGCGACGAACCGGTGCGCGCTCTGCCCCGGCTGCCCGAGATAGCCGCGGGCGATGCCGATCCCGGACACGTACAGCTCGCCCGGCACGCCGTCGGGCACCGGCCGCAACCACGGGTCCAGCACGTACACGTCGGTGTTGTCGATGGCCACCCCCACCACCGGGTCCTGGCACTCGAACGTGCCGACGCCGAGGGTGTTGATCGTGTACTCGGTGGGCCCGTACAGGTTGTAGCCCACCGTGCCCTCGGTCTCGGCGAGCCGCCGCCACAACGCCGGGGTGACCGCCTCGCCGCCCAGCAGCACCAGCGGGGGCCGCCGCGCCGGGTCGTCGAGCAGGCCCTCGGCGACCAGCTGCTGCGCGTAGGTGGGGGTCACGTTGATGACGTCGATCCGGTGCTCCAGGCAGTACTCGACCAGCCGGGGCGCGTCACGGCGCAGCTCCTCGTCGCAGATGTGCACCTCGTGGCCGTCCGCGAGCCACAGCAGCTCCTCCCACGACATGTCGAACGCGAACGACACCGTGTGCGCGATCCGGAACACCCGGTGCCCGTGCTCGGCCAGCACCGGCTCGAAGATCCGGCGCTGATGGTTGATCAGCATGTTCGTGAGCCCGGCGTACTCGGTGACCACCCCCTTGGGCTGCCCCGTCGAGCCGGAGGTGTAGATCGTGTACGCGGGATGCCGCAGGCGGCCGGGGTCGCCGGGCGCGAACGTCACGAACGGCTCCGCCTCGGGCAGCGGCCGGTCCAGCTCGATCAGGTTCCCCGGAGGGACGCTCCCGGTCAGCCTGGGGGAGACGGAACTGACGGTGAGGACCACGTCCGGGCGGGCGTCCGCGACGATCGCGGCGATCCGCTCGTCCGGGTGGTCCAGCTCCAGCGGCACGTACGCCGCGCCCGTCCGCAGCACCGCGAACAGCGCCACGATCGAGTCGAGCGAGCGCGGGATCGCCAGCCCCACGGTCGTCTCCGGGCCGAGCCCGCGCCCGGCGAGCACCCCCGCCACCGCGCGGCTGCGCTCCCGGAGCTGCGCGAACGTCATGCTGCGGCCGTGGGCGACGAGCGCGACCCGGCCGGGATCGCGATCGGCCGCCAGGTCGAACCGGTCGACCACGGTGTCCGTGCCGATGTCCGTACGCCCGGCCGGGACGGGCTCGGGCCCCAGGCCCGGCAGCGCGCCCACCGGGCCGGTCCACCGGGCCAGGTCGCCCAGCACGCGCACGTAGTCGTCCAGAAGCCGGCGGGCGCGCCCGGTGTCGCGGTCGCGGTACTCCAGCTTGACCGTCAGCTCGTCCCCGGGCGTGACGACCCAGGTGAACGGGTAGTGCGTGGAGTCGTCGGCCCGCTCGGCGACGATGCCGTGCCTGGCGTTCAGCGTGGCGAGCGCGTCCAGGTCCAGGAAGTTCTGCAGGACGAACAGGTTGTCGAAGAGGGTGTCGTGGCCGCTGCCGCGCTGGATCTCGCCGAGCCCCAGGTGCTCGTGCTCCATCGCCGCGACCCTGGCCGCCTGCACCGACGACAGGTACTCCCGCACCGTGTCGCCCGGCCGGGCCCTGGTCCACATGGGCACGGTGTTGAGCAGCACGCCGACGACGCCGGACAGGCCCTCCCCCTCCCTGCCGGACACGGTCACGCCGAACACGGCGTCGCTCCGGCCGGTGTGCGCGCCGAGCAGCAGGCCGAACGCGCCGGTCAGCACCGCGTTGAGCGTGACCCCGTGCGTCCTGGCCGCCTCCCGCAGCAGCCGCGACTGCTCGGCCGGCAGCGTGCGGACGAGCGCGGGCGGCAGCTCGTCGGGCAGCGACGGCGACGGGCCGGCGAGCAGCGTCGGGCCGGGGAGCCCGGCCAGGTGCTCCGCCCAGAACCGCTCCGAGGCGGAGACGTCCCTGGCTGCCAGTGCCCGGGCGTGGTCCTCGAAGCTCGGCGTGGCGGGCACCGGGTCCAGCGGCCGGCCGGCGACGACGGCCGCGTACGCGTCGAACAGGTCCCGCAGCACGATCTCGCGCGACCAGCCGTCCCACAGCAGCAGGTGGTAGCTCAGCAGCAGGCGGTCGTGCCCGCCCGGCAGCCGCACCACCGTCAGCCGGACCAGCGGCGGCTCGCCCGGGTCGAAGCCCGTGTCGCGGTCGCGGGCACGCAGCTCCTCGGCCTCCGCCTCGGTGGACAGCTCCACCGTGCGGACGTTCACCCGCCTGCCCGCCGCGAGCACCTGGACCGGGTTCCCGCTCGCGTCGGTGGTGAAGCCGGCGCCGGCGACCGGGTGCCGGGCGATCACGTACGCCATCGCCTCGGCCAGGGCGCCGGCGTCCAGCCGCCGGTCGAAGGTGAAGTAGCTCTGGGCGACGTAGTGCCCGGCCGGGCCCGTGAGCTGGGCCTGGAAGTACAGGCCGCGTTGCAGCGGGGTCACCGGTGCCGTGCGCTCCGCCGTCGTGCAGGCGTCGGCGATGCGCTCCAGCGCGCGCCGCCAGTGCCCGGTGAGCTCGACGGGGACGCCTTCGGCCAGGGTGAAGGCCGCGCGGAGGCTGCCGGTGGCCGGGTCGAGCCAGGCGTTGACCTCGACGGCGTACGGGCTGCCCTGGTCGCCGCCGGTGATCGGGAGTGCCTGGGATTCGGTGGCCTGGCCGAGGTAGTTGAACAGCACCTGCGGGTGCGCGCGGAGGAGCGGGGCGGTCTGCGGGTTGAGGTACCTGAGCAGGCCGTAGGTGAGGTGCCCGCGCTCGTCCGGCTGGCGTTGCGCGACCTCGCGGGCCGCCGCCACCGGGTCGGTGTGCGGCGTGAGCCGTACGGGTGCGATGGCGGTGAACCAGCCGACCGTGCGGGTGTAGTCGTGGTGGCCGAGCTGCGGGACGCGGCCGTGCCGTTCCAGGTCGGCGGCGAGGTCGGCGGGGGACTGCTGGACGTGCGTCAGCGCGGCCCGGAGCGCGCCGCACAGCAGCTCGGTGAGGCCGATGCCGAGTGCGGCGGGCGCGGTGCGCGTCAGGAGGGTGGTGAGCTCGGGCGCGATCTCGACGGTGGTCTCGCGCAGGTTCCCGATCGCGGGGAGCAGGGCGGGGGCGTCGAGCGTGTCCAGCCAGTGTCCGAGGGTGCCGATGGCGTGGGTGGAGCGGGTCGCCAGGGTGCCGGCGTACTCGGCGTAGGAGGTGGTGGGCGGGGGGAGGGGTGCTCCTCGCATGGCGGTGGTCAGGTCGTCCAGCAGGATGAGCCAGGAGACCGCGTCGATGGCGAGGTGGTGGGCGGTGATCACCAGGGTCCTGCTCGCCTCCAGCCAGGTGAACGCGATCAGCTCGCCGGTCTCGGGGTCGAGCCGGCCGGCGGCCTCGTCGGCGGCGGCCGTCGCTCCGGTCGCCGCCCGGGCGACGGTCACCTGGCGCGGCGGCTCCGTGCGCAGCGCCCACACGCCGTGCTCGATGTGCAGCCGCAGCCGGAGTGCCGGGTGTGCGGCCACGACGGCGTTCGCGGCGCGCCCGGCGTCGGCGAAGCCGGTGCCGTCCGGTGCCGTCAATGTCCTGGCCTGGGCGAATCGTGCCAGGGAGCCGCCCAGCTCGCGCTGGCGCAGGATGATCGGGGTGGGGGTCAGCGGGCCGTCCTCGTGGCGGGCGGGCGCGGGTGCGGTCGTGTGTGGGTTCAGGTGTTCGGCCAGTGCGCGGGGTGTTCTGTGCAGGAAGACGTCACGCGGGGTGATGGGCAGGCCGAGTGCTCTGGCCCGGTTGACGACGGTGATGGCGATGATGCTGTCGCCTCCGGCGCGGAAGAAGTCCGTGTCGGCGTCCGCGTCGGTGCCGGGGAGCGCTTCGGCGAAGATCGCGGCCAGCGCGGCGACCGCCCGCTCGCCCGCGACTGCCCGTTCGTCCGCGACTGCCCGTTCGTCCGCGACTGCCCGTTCGTCCGCGACTGCCCGTTCGTCCGCGACTGCCCGTTCGTCCGTGAATGCCGGTCGGTTCGCGAGTGCCGGGGCGCCGTCGCGCGCGGGATCGTCCGCGAGGGCGACGGCGTCGAGCCGGGACGCGCGTTCCGCCAGGGCCTGGCGGTCCAGCTTGCCGTTGACCGTCAGCGGCAGCGCGTCCACCCGCAGCACCCGCCCGGGCACCATGTACGCGGGCAGCTTCGCCGCCAGCAGCCGGGTCAGGTCCCCGGGCACGACGCCCACGACGTGCGCGACCAGATGGTCACCGCTGCCCGCCACGGTGACGGCCGCGTCCACCACGCCGTCCAGCTCCCTGATCGCGCCCTCCACCTCGCCAGGCTCGACGCGGAACCCCTTGAGCTGCACCTGGTCGTCGGCGCGGCCGGCGAAGACCAGCTCGCCGTCCAGCGTCCGGCGGGCCAGGTCGCCCGTGTGGTACATGCGGGAGCCGTCACCCGCGAACGGGTTCGCCACGAACCGGCTCGCCGTGAGCCCCGGCCTGCCCAGGTAGCCGAGCGACACCTGGTCACCGGCGACGTAGATGGCGCCCACCCGCCCCGGCGGCACCGGCCGCAGCCGGTCGTCCAGCAGGTACGTGACCAGGCCGGGGATGGGGCCGCCGATCGGGGCGCCGTCGTGGTGGACGGCGAAGTCCTCGGACGTCAGGACCCGGTGGGTGACGTGGACGGTGGTCTCGGTGATGCCGTACATGTTGACCAGCTCCGGCGAGCCGGTGCCGTACCGCTCGGCCCAGGCGCGCAGCCGCCCGAGATCCAGGGCCTCGCCGCCGAAGACGATCCTGCGCAGCGAGGACAGCGGCTCGGCCTCGCGCCGGTCGGCCTCGATGAACTGGTAGAACGCCGACGGGGTCTGGTTGAGCACGGTGACGCCGCGCTCGCGTACCAGGCGGTGGAAGTCGACGGGGGAGCGGGTCAGGCCGTACTCGGGGATCAGCAGCTCGCCGCCGTGCGCGAGCGCGCCCCACAGCTCCCACACGGCGAAGTCGAAGGAGTAGGAGTGGAACTGCACCCACACGTCGTCCGGGCCGAAGCCCATGTCCTGGCGGGTGTTCGCGAGCAGCGTCACCACGCTGGAGTGCGGGACGACGACGCCCTTGGGCCTGCCGGTCGATCCCGAGGTGTAGATCACGTACGCCGGGTCGTGCGGGCCCGCCTGCGGCCCGCCGGGGGCGGCGTAGAGCAGCGGCTCCTCCCCCTGGACGAGCACCCGGGCCGGGACCCCCGCTTCGGCCAGCAGCTCCGTGAGGCGGTCCCGGTGGTCCCGGTCCACGAGCACGACCCGCGGGGCGGCGTCCTGGAGGACGTAGCGCAGGCGTTCGTCCGGGTAGGCCAGGTCCAGCGGCACGTACGCGGCGCCCGCGGTGACGGTCGCGACCAGGGCGACGACCTGCTCGGCCGAGCGCGGCACGGCGATGGCGACCCGTTCGCCCGGCCCGGCGCCGGCCGCGCGCAGCGCCGCGGCCAGCCGGTCCTTCGCCTCCGCCAGCTCGCCGTAGGTGAGTGAACGGCTGCCGCCGTCGAGCCCGCACTGGGTGACGGCGGTCGCGGCCGGGTCGCGCCTCGCGGCGGCGTCGAACAGCCCGCCCAAGGTCGCCCGCACACCCGACAGGACAGCGCCAGGCGACGTGCTGGGGGCCAGGTCGCGTACGAGGTCGTCCGGCCGGGTGAGCAGCCCGGTCAGGGCCCGGGTGAACGTCGCCAGGATCGACCGGGCGCCCCCTTCCCGCAGCAGCTCGCAGTCGTAGATCAGGTTGAAGCGCGGCCGCCCGCCCGGCCCGCGCTCCACCACCAGCGTCAGCGGGTAGTGCGGAGCACCCTCGTTCACCACACCGGTGATGACCAGCTCGTGACCGGGCCCGCGCAGGCTCTCCACGTCGGTCGCGACGTCGAACACCACCAGCGTGTCGAACAGCGGCCCGCCACCGGCCTGGCGGCCGATCGCGGCCAGCGAGACGTGCTGGTGCGGCAGCACCGCGCTCTGGTGCTCGCGCACGGAGCCGAGCAGTTCGCGGGACGTGGTGGCGACGCCCCACCGCGCCCGTACGGGGATCGTGTTGATGAACAGCCCCACCATGTCCTCGATGCCGGGCACCTGCGCGTCCCGCCCGGACACCGTGGACCCGAAGACCACGTCCTGCCCGTGCAGCAGGCCGCCCAGCGTCACCGCCCAGGCACTGTGCACGGCCACGCTCAGCGGCACGCCCGCCTCCCGGGCGGCAGCGTCGAGGTCGCCCTCCGGTTCCGCGGTGGTGTCGGCGAACCGGCCTGACGGGGCGTGCCCCTCGGCGACCAGCGAGGGGCCGGGCAGCCCGGCGAGCTGCTCCCGCCACACCCGGTCGCTCGCCTCGCCGTCACGTCCGGCGAGCCACCGCACATAGGCGGGGAACCCGCCCAGCGCATGCACGCTGCCCGGCGCGTGGTACTCGGCCAGCAGCGCGCGCAACATGGCGGGCACCGACCAGCCGTCCGCGATGATGTGGTGCACGGTCTGCACCAGGACGTTCCTCCCGGCGCCCGCGCGGATGAGCGTGTAGCGCATCAGCGGCCCCGCCGAAAGGTCGAACCCGGCGCGCCTGTCCCGTTCCGCGTGGTCGCGGATCTCCTCGGCGGTCATGCCGGGCCGGTCCAGCGTGGTGAACGGCGCGGTCATGCCGCTCTCCAGCACCGAGACCACCCGGCCGTCGGCGAGCGCGACGAACCGCGCGGCCAGGTTCGGGTAGAGCGTGAGCAGCCGGGTGGCGGCCGCGGCGAGCCGGCCGGCGTCCACCTCGCCCTCCAGCGTCAGCACCTGCTGCTCGACGTAGCTGCCCGCCGAGTCGTCGTCGAAGACCGAGTGGAAGTACAGGCCCTCCTGCAGCGGGGTCAGCGGCAGGATGTCGTGCAGCGCCGGGCCGTCCAGGGCGTCGACGTCGGCCTGCGTGAGCGACAGCGGGCGGAAGTCGCTGGGGGAGTGGCCGCCCCGGTCGAGCGCGGCCAGGCCTTCCAGGGCGGCCAGGAAGTACCCGCCGATCGTGGCGACGTCCTCGCCGGTGAGCACGCCCTCGGGCCAGGAGATGGTGGTGGCCAGCTCGTACGCGCCGGTCGGGCCGGGCTCGGCGATCGCGTTGAACTCCAGGGCGCGCGGCAGCCGCATCCCCGGATCCCGGCGCTCGCCCAGGAGGCCCGTGGTGCCCGCGAGCTGCCAGTCCCCGGTCCCGCCCGCCTCGTAGCGGCCCAGGTAGTTGAACAGCACCTGCGGGGCGGGCGCGTCGAAGGCGTGGCCGGCCACGTAACGCAGGACGCCGTACGGCAGGCCGTTGCCCGGCACCCGGGCGAGGTCCTCCTTGACCGCCTTGAGCGCGGCGGACAGATACGCAGGCGCGGTGTGGTCCGGCGCGGCTCCGGGGTCCACGGTCACCGGGAAGAGCGTGGTGAACCAGCCCACGGTCCGCGACAGGTCCGGCTCGAACCCGGCCGCGTCCGCGACGAACCGTCCCTCCCGGCCGTGGCCCTCCAGCTCGATGTGCGCGAACGTCTGGTCCTGGCCGAGGTCGCGGCGCCACCGGGCGAGGGCGACGGCGAGCGCGGTCAGCAGCACGTCGTTGACGCCGGCGTGGAACCGCGCGGGGATCTCGCCCAGCAGCGCGGCGGTGACCTCGGGGCCCGCCGTGACGACCCGCACCCGCTCGCGCGCGACGGTGTCGGCCTCCGACAGCGGGCGCCTGCCCAGCGGCTCGTCCGCTCCGGGCAGCGGGCGCCGGAAGTAGCCGGCGTCGAAGGAGGTCTCCTCCAGCACCTGCGTCCAGCGCCGGAACGACGTGCCCACCGGGGGCAGCTCGATGGGCGTGCCCGCCGAGAGCTGCCGCCACGCCGTGGCCAGGTCGTCCATCAGGATCCGCCAGGACACGCCGTCGATCACCGTGTGGTGGGCGACGAGGACCAGTTGCCGGGCCGCGCGCCGCCAGACGGCACGCAGCATCACGCCCCGGTCCGGGTCCAGCCCCCCGGCGGCGAGCGCGACGCACTCGTCGAGCGGCCGGTCGCTCTCCTGCCAGCCGGCGGACGCCTGGCCGGCCTCCGGGACCTCGAAGCCCCAGCGGTCGCCGCGTACCAGCCTGGCCCGCAACATGTCGTGCCGTTCGAGCAGGGCGGCGAGCAGCTCGTCGAGGGCGCCGGCGGTCAGGTCCGCCGGGGTGTTCAGCACCGCCGACTGCACGAAGCCGCCGATCGCGCCGGTGGTCTCACCGAGCCACCGCACGATGGGCGACCCCGTGACGGTGCCGGTCGCGACGTCCCCGGAGTCGGCGGGCGCGGCCGCGTCGCGCCTGGCCACCGCCGCCAGCGCGCCCACGCTGCCGCCGGCGAAGATCTCCGTCGCGGTGACGTGCAGTCCAGCCTCGCGCAGCGCGCTCAGCAGCGAGATCGCCAGCAGGCTGTCGCCGCCGAGCTTGAAGAAGTTCTGGTCCACGCCGACCGCGTCCAGCCCCAGCACCGAGGCGACCGCCGCGCACACCACCCGCTCGTCGTCGGTGGCGGGCGGTACGAGCGGGCCCGTCCCGAGCTCGGGCTCGGGCAGCGCGCGCCGGTCCAGCTTGCCGTTCTCGGTGAGCGGGAACTCCTTCATGACGACGACGTGCGCGGGCACCATGTGCTCGACCATGTTCCCGGTGGCCCACGCCGTGACCTCCTCGGGCCGCAGGCCCTCGGCGCCCGTCGCCGGGATCACGTACCCCACCAGGTAGGTGCCGCCCGCGGCGTTCTTCTTCGCCACGACGCAGGAATGGCGCACGCCGGGGTGCTCGGCGAGGCCGGCCTCGACGTCCTCCAGCTCCAGCCGCATGCCGCGGATCTTGATCTGGTTGTCGGCGCGGCCGAGGAAGTCCAGCGACCCGTCCGGTGCGAACCGGGCGAGGTCGCCGGTCCGGTAGAGGCGGGACCCGTCCGCGGCGAACGGGTTGGCCACGAACCGGGACGCGGTCAGGCCGGGCGCACCGGCGTACCCGCGGCCCAGGAGGAACCCGCCCACGTACAGCTCGCCGCCGACGCCGACGGGGACCGGGCGCAGCTCGTCGTCCAGCACGTACAGCTGGGTGTTGGGGTTGGCCTTGCCGATGGACGTGGACAGGCGCTCCGCCGCGCCCCGGTAGATGACGTGCGAGACGCCGATCGTCGTCTCGGCGGGGCCGTAGCCGTGGTAGAGCGGGATGCCGAGGCGGGTGCGGAAGCGGTCGTACAGCTCTGGGGTCAGCACCTCGCCGCCGCACCACACGTGCCGCAGGCTGTCCAGCCGCCCGGAGTCGCCCGCCATCTCCAGCAGCACGTCCAGCATGGACGACACCAGGTACGTGAAGGTGACGCGCTGCTCGTCGATCACGCCGAGCAGGTGGTGCGGGTCGCGCTCGCCGCCGGGCCGCAGGACCACCAGCCGGCCGCCGCGCACCAGCGGCAGGAAGATCTCGTTGATCGAGATGTCGAACGACAGCGGCGCCTTGAACAGCGACGCGTCGTCCGGGCCGAAGCGCAGGATCTCGCCGGCCTGCCACAGCAGCCGCTCGCTGATCGCCTCGTGCCGGATCATGGCGCCCTTCGGCCGCCCGGTCGAACCCGAGGTGAAGATCACGTACGCCAGCGCGGGGCCGGGGATGTCCACCCCGGGGTCCCGGGCGGGGTACGAGCCGAACCGCCAGTCGCCGAGATCGACGGCCACGGCCTCGGGCTCGCCTGCGGCGGCCTCGCCGGAGTGGGCGAGCTGCAGCGCGAGCCCGGCGTCGGCGATGACGACCGCCCGGCGCGCGGCGGGCCAGCGCGGATCGAGCGGCACGAACGCGCCGCCCGCCATGAGCACGCCCAGCAGCCCGATCACCATGTCGGCGGAGCGCTCCAGCGAGATGCCGACGACCTGCTCGGCCTTCAGCCCGCGCTCGATCAGGTGGTGGGCCAGCTGGCCGGCCAGCTCGGCGGTCTCGCGGTAGGTCAGGGACCGGCGCTCGTCGACGACGGCGACGGCGTCCGGCCTGGCCCGCGCCTGCTCGCGGAACAGCTCCACGATGGTCGGGCGCTCCCGTTCGGCGCCGGTGTCGTTCCACCGGGCCAGGGCCCGCAGCCGCTCCGCCACGCTGGACGGGCCGATGGTGCCCACGGGCCGGTCGGGGAAGTCGGCCAGGTCGTCCAGCGCGAGCTGCGCGTCGGCCGGCGGCACGCCCTCGGGGACGGTGATGCCGTCCCCGGTGACCTCCCAGCCGGCGGGCGCGCGCCCGCCGTTGCCCGCCCAGCCGAGCACGTCGGTGAAGAGCGTGCCGGGGGTGAGGTCGAGGCCGTCGGGGCTGCGGCCCGTCGCCCAGTACGCCAGCCCGATGGCGCACGCCTCGGCGAGGGTCCTGTCGGGATGGTCACCGGTCCGCCGGCGCAGGCCGGCCAGCCGAGCGGAAGAAAGCGAAACGTGACGAGCGCTTGGTTCCAACATCGCAGACTCAGCCATCCCTCTCGGAAACCTCCATCGATCACCTATCCGGCCTCTCGCCAGGCCCGCCACAACCGCGCGTACCGGCCGTCCAGGGCCACCAGCTCCTCGTGGGTGCCCTGTTCCACGACCTGTCCCGCGTCCAGCACGGCGATGCGGTCCGCCGCCACCGCCTGGGTGAGCCGGTGCGCCACGAACAGCGCGGTACGGCCCCGGCACGCGGCCAGCACGGCCCGCTCCAGCTCGGCGGCGCCCTGGCTGCCCGCCTCCGCCGTCGACTCGTCCAGCACCACCACCGGTGCCCGGCCCAGGATCAGCCGGGCCAGCGCGAGCTGGGCGACCTTGCCGCCGTCCAGGCGCTCGCCGCCCTCGCCCACCACGGTGTTCAGCCCGTCGGGCAGCGCCGCGACCCACGGTTCGGCGTCGGCCGTGCGCAGGGCGTCCATGAGCTCGGCGTCCGTCGCCTCCGGCGCGGCCAGCCGCAGGTCGTCGGCGAGCTTGCCGGAGAACACGTGCGTCTCCTGCGTCAGGATGCTCACCAGCACCCGCGCCCCCGCCTCGTCCAGCCCGGCCAGGTCGGTCGAGCCGATGCGCACCGTCCCGGCCTGCGGGACGCCGATGCCCGCGACCAGCGCGGCCAGCGTCGACTTGCCCGCGCCCGTCGCTCCCACCAGCGCGAGGGAGCCGCCCGCCGGAATCTGCAGGTTCACCTCCCGCAGGACCGGCCGCTCGGACCCGGGGTAGCCGAACGTCAGCCCCTCCACCGTCACCGGGTACGGCCCCGCGCCCGCCGGTGCGACGGCCGCCCCGCCCACCAGCCGCTCCTCCGCAGGCTCGCCCAGCACCCCGACCAGCCGGGTCAGGCTCGCGCCCGACTTCTGCGCCTCGTCGAAGGTGAACATGATGGCGCCCAGGGGGTTGAACAGCCGGTGGAACAGCAGCGGCGCCACCGACGCCTCGCCGAGGGTGACGGCGCCGGCCTCCAGCAGCACGTACCCGGTGACGATGATCAGGACCAGCCCGATGAACTCGGCCCGGTTCTCGCGGCCGACGAACCGGCCGAAGAAGCGGAACACCTCGATGCCGAGATCGCGAACCCGCCACGACTCGCGGGCGACCCGCTCGCGGAAGACGCTCTCCATCCGGTACGCCCGGACGGTGCCGATCCCGTTCAGCCCGCTGATGAGCGCCTGCGCCCGGTCGGCCTGGGCCTCGCGCTGCGCCCGGTAGAGCGGCGCGGACCTGGGCAGGTACCAGCGCAGGGCCAGCGCGTACGCGGGCAGCGCCGCGGCGCCCGCCAGCCCCAGCCGCCAGTCCAGGCCGAACATGCCCACCGTGGCGATGGCGACCAGCACCCCCGCCGAGAACACGGTGGGAACGGCCTGCCGGATGCCCTTGGACACCACGGCCACGTCGTCACCGACCCTGGACAGCACGTCACCGTGGCCGACCTGCTCGATCCGGGCGCTCGGCATGCCCAGCACGGCCCGCACGGCGCCTTCCCGCAACCGCGCGAGCAGCTCCGCGCCCAGCCGCCCGATCAGGTACGCCGACGCCGCCGTGGCCGCCGCGCCGAGCAGCGCGGCGGCGACCAGCAGCACCCCGACCGTGACCAGGATGGAGTGCGGCTCGCCCGCGACCACCCCGTCGACCACCCGGCCGAGCAGCAGCACGGGCACCACCTGGAGCGCCGCCCCGGCCACGGTGGTGGCGGCGGTGGCGGCCGTCAGCCAGGGCGCCTCACGGCAGGCCGCGGCGACCCATCGGGCGGCCTCGCGTCCGGTGGCCGTGCGCAGCGCGGCGCGAACCTCCTTGCTGTTCACCCGCTCACATCCGTGCCGAAGCGGGCCGGGGACAGGGCTCGTGCACCGGCGTCATCCCTGGCCGACCGACTTGACGAGCTCGTCGATCGCGTACGGCAGCGACAGCAGCGTGCTCTGCGAGATGGCCGCGCCGACGGCCGGGCCCTCGCTGTCGAGCAGGTACGACACCTTGCCGTTCTTGACCGCGGGCAGGTTGGCGAACAGCTCGAACTTCTTCAGCGCCGCCTGGTCGGCCTGGTCCGCGATGACGAAGAGGCGATCGACGTCGATGAGGTCGATGCGTTCTGGGGACAGCACGGTGTAGAAGCTACCGCCCGCGATCTTGTCGATCTCCGGCTGCCCCTTGAACCCGATGCCCGTGACCAGCCGCCCGCGCACGTCGGTGGTGGTGAAGGGGGCGACCGAGTTCTTGTACCAGGACAGCGCGACGGCGGTCTGATCGGCGAACTCCGGATGCGCGGCGCGGGCCGCGTCGAGCTTGGCCTGGATGTCCTGGACCAGCTTCGCGCCCTCGTCCGCCTTGCCGAGCGCCTTGGCGATGTGCAGCGCGTTGTCCTGCCACGGGGCGCTGAACGGCTCCGTCTCGGTCTTGGTGCGGCCCACCGTCGGGGCGATCCTGGTGAGCCGGTCGTAGGCGGCCTGGTCGATCTCGGAGTACACCGCGATGATCAGGTCGGGCCGCAGCGCGGCGATCTTCTCGTAGTTGGGGCCGGAGTCCCCGTTGGTCATGACGACCTCGGGCCGGGTGCCGCCCCACCTGTCCTTCACCCAGGGCCACTGGGTGTTGATGTCGGGGGACCGGCCCGGCGGGTTCGGGTACTGGTCGACCATGCCGACCGGCTTGATGCCGAACGCCAGGATGGCCTGGTCGTCGGTGTAGCCGACGGAGACGACCCGCTGCGGGGCCTGGGTGATCTGCGTGGAGCCGAACGCGTGCTCCACGGTGACCGGGAACGCGCCACCGGTGGTGGGGGCCGCGCTGCCGGCCTCCGGCTGGGGAGCCGGGCCGGAGCCGCAGGCCGCGACGAGGATCGCGGCGGACAGTGCCACCGCCGAACGCCGTAGGGCCGTCAGGGTCGTTCCTGGTGAAGGCATCGGGGTCCCTTGCTGTCCGCTGCGGTCTCGAGCGCCAGGGAAACCGTAACACGTCGATATTAGGTAAGGCTAACCTTGCCTAGCGGTCTCTTCTGAGGTTCGCCCGTACTAGCAGGTAGACGAGGAAGGGGCCGCCGATGGCGGCGGTGACCACCCCGACGGGCAGGCCGACCGGCAGTGCCGTACGGGCCACCAGGTCGGCGCCGATCAGCAGCAGCGCGCCCGCCAGCCCCGAGGCCAGGAGCGGCGGGGTGGCGTGCCGCGCCAGGCGCATCGCCACCTGCGGCGCCACCAGCGCGACGAACGGGACGGGCCCCGCCGCGCTCACCGCCACCCCGGCCAGCAGCACGGCGCACAGCAGCAGGACCGCCCGCACCAGCGCGTAACGCACGCCCAGGCTCGCGGCGACCTGGTCGCCGAAGTGCATCGGCCTGAGGGGGAAGGCGAGGTAGGCGACCACGGCCAGCAGGGCGAGCGTGCACCACAGCGCCACCAGGACCTCGCCCCACGAGCGCTCGTCCAGCGAGCCGATCAGCCACGCCTGGGCCCTGGCCACGTCCCGGATGTCGGCCGTGACCAGCAGCCAGGTGGTGATCGCCTCCATCACGGCGCTCACCGAGATGCCGATGAGGATGAGCCGCAGCCCCTCGATCCCGCGCCGCCAGGCCATGAGGTACACCAGCAGGCCGGTGCCGAGGCCGCCCGCGAGCGCGGCCCCGGACAGGCCCACGGTGCCGGTGATCGCCGCGGCGGCCCCGCCCGACACCGTCACCAGGAACACCGAGACCGCGCTCGCGCCGCTGGTGATCCCCAGCACGTCGGGGCTGGCCAGCGGGTTGCGCGCGATGGACTGCGTGATCGCCCCCGACAGCCCCAGCGCGACCCCGACGACGAGCCCGGCCAGGGCGCGCGGCATCCGCAAGTCCATGATCACGAACTCGTCGACCCGCTCGCCCCGCCCGAAGATCGTGGCGATCACCTGGGGCAGGCCGATGGGGAAGTCCCCGACGCCGATGGACAGGCAGAACACCAGGAACGTCGCGCCCGCCAGCAGCAGCGTGACGGCCAGCAGCCAGGGCCGCCACACGAACGACGCCCGGCCGAGCCGCACGCCCGGCGCCACCGTACGCCTCGCCGCCGTCTCGCTCATGTGTTCCTGAACTTCCCGCGCCACACCAGCACCGCGAAGAACGGCGCGCCCGCCAGCGCGACCACCACCCCCGCCTGCAACTCGCCCGGCCGCGTCACCACGCGCCCCACGATGTCGCAGGCCAGCAGGACGACGGCGCCCAGCAGTCCCGCGTACGGCACCAGCCAGCGATAGTCCGCCCCCGTGAGGTACCGGGCCACGTGGGCCACCATGAGCCCGAGGAACGCGATGGGCCCGCAGGCCGCCGTCGCCGCGCCCGCCAGCACGGTGATGGCGACGACGCCGGCGGTCCTGGTCAGCCTGGTGTTCACGCCCAGCCCCCCGGCCACGTCCTCCCCGAGGTTGAGCAGGTTGACGGCCGGCAGCGTGCTCAGTGCCAGCACCAGCCCGGCCGCGATGAACGCCGTCACCGGCCAGATGACGTCGAAGCCGACTCCGGCCACGGAGCCGGCGTTCCAGAAGCGCAGCGCGTTCAGCGACGCCGGGTCCGACAGCGCGATCGCCGTGGTCATCGCCGCCAGGAACACCGTGACCCCCTGCCCGGTCAGCGCGAGCGTCAGCGGGCTGCTCCCGCCCCTGCCGAGGCTCGACAGCCCGAACACGACGACCCCGGCGGCCGCCGCGCCGAGGAAGGCGAACCAGACGTACTGGAACGGGTTGGAGAGCCCGAACAGCATGATCACCGTCACCACGGCGAACGAGGCGCCGGAGTTCACCCCCAGCAGCCCCGTGTCGGCGATCGGGTTGCGCGTGAACCCCTGGATCAGCGCCCCACCGACGCCCAGCGCGGCGCCGGCCGCGATCGCGAGCACGGTCCTGGGCACCCGCACCGTCCGCAGGATGAGCGTGATCTCGCTGAGCCGCTGGTCGCCGCCCGGCGCCCCGAACAGCCCGTGCCACACCTCCCCGGGGCTCAACGCGCGCGCGCCGACGGCCAGCGACGCGGCGCCCACGACCGCGAGGACCGCCACGAGTGTGACCGCCCCCGCCGCGCGGCGCCGGTGCGCCCGCGCCGCCACGGAAGCTCCCATGCGAGGTTCGTCACCGCCGTCTCGATCAATCGATTTAGGTAAAGCTATCCTTAGTCGCCGATCGACGGTAGGGACGGACGGGGCTGCGATGGACGACACCTTCGCCAGGTTCGGGTTACCCGGTGAGCCGGGCAGCGAGGAGTTCTGGGCGGCGGCGACAGCGCGCGCGATGGTGCCCGCGATGGTGCCCGGCGGCGAAGGCGGCTGGACCGCCCTGTTCCTGTGGCGCGGCTCCCCGGCGAGCCTGGACTTCGAGAGCTGGTCGGAGCCGGTGCCGCTGCGCCGGTGGGGCGGCACCGACTGCTGGTACGCCGAGGTGTCCATGCCCGCGCGGCTGCGGGTGACGTACCAGCTCCGCACCGCCGACGCGGCGTACGCCGACCCGCTCAACCCCGTGGGCGCGGGCGGCGACCGGTCCATCGCCGCGACCCCCGACGCCCCCGCCCAGCCGCACTGGCCCGCCGTCGGCCCCGCCGACGTCCTGCCCCTGCCGCGCACCCGCCTGCGCTGGACCAGCGAACGGCTCGGCGGGCGGCGCACCGTGCGCGTGCATCCGGCGGGCGGCGGCGGGCCCGTGGTGCTGCTGCTCGACGGGGACGACTGGTTGTACCTGCACCCGGCCATGACCGCGTTCGACTCGGCCGTCGCCCAGGGCGACCTGCCTCCCGTCACGCTCGTCTTCGTGCCCGCCAGAGACAGGGGGGCCGAGTTCGCCTGCAGGCCCGAGCTGTGGGAGGCGATCAGGGACGAGCTGCTGCCACTGGTGGCGGAGAGCGGCGTGCCCGCCGACCGGGACCGGCTGGTGGTCGCCGGGCAGAGCCTCGGCGGGCTGAGCGCGATGTACGCGGCCCTGGAGTTCCCCGGGCTGGTGTCCGGCCTCGCCTGCCAGTCGGGGTCGTTCTGGTGGGCGCCCGGGGCGCCGGACCTGCCCGACCCCCTGGGCGGGCAGGTCGGCGGGGCCATCGCCGCCCGCCTGCGGGAACGCGCCGACCTGTCAGGGCTGCGGGTCGCGTTCGACGTGGGGGAGCACGAGCGGCGGATGCTGCCGCACTGCGAGCTGGTCGAGACCCTGACCGGGCGGGCCGGGGCCACGGTGCACGTCTCGCGCTCGGCCTCCGGCCACGACCGGGCGGGCTGGCGGCACGCCCTGCTCAGGGACGTCGCCTGGGTGCTCGCGGATGGTGGTGGCCCGGCGGCCGGGCCACCACGCGCTCACGGCTGACGGGTGAGGTAGCCGCCCATGGTGCGGAACACCTCGGTGGCGGGCAGGTCCCTGCCGTCCTCCGTACGCACCTGTTCGATCACCAGCCCGTGGCAGCGGCCGCGGCGAGCCTCGGCGCCAGCGACGATCACCACGCCGTCGCCCTCGCGGATGAAGACCCGGCCGGGCGTGCCGCCGTAGACGCCCTGGGACACCGAGGCTTTGAGCACGCGGATGCGCTCGCCCCTGTAGTGGGTGAAGGCGTTGGGGTAGGGGTCGGACTGGGCGCGGACCAGCCGCTCGATGTCCTCGGCGGGCCAGGTCCAGTCGATGTTGCTGTCCTCGATCGACCGCTTGTGGAAGAAGCTGGCCTTGGACCTGTCCTGGGGCGTCCAGGTGGTGCGGCCGGAGTCGATGAGGTCGAGCGCCTCGGTGACGATCGGCGCGATCAGGTCGACCGTGCGGTGGAAGAGGTCGGTGGCGGTGTCCGCCGGCCCGACGGGCACGGCCCGCTGCACGACGATGTCGCCGGCGTCCAGCTCGTCGTTCATCATGTGCGCGGTGACGCCCACCTCCGGCTCGCCGTTGATCAGTGCCCAGATCAGCGGGGAGAAGCCGGCGTAGGCGGGCAGCAGCGAGTCGTGCACGTTGAGGGTGCCGTGGCGGGGGAGGCGGAAGATCTCCGGCGGGATCCAGGTCCGCCAGTTGTTGGCGACGATGAGGTCGGGCTCGGCCTCCTTGAGCCGGACCATCAGCTCCTCGTCGTCGGGCCTGTTGCGCAGCAGTACCGGGACGTCGTGCGCCTCGGCCAGCTCGGCCACCGAGTCGCTCCAGATCCTCTCGTAGGCGTGCTCGCTCTTCGGATGGGTCACCACCAGTACGACCTCGTGCGTGGAATCCAGCAGGGCCTGGAGCGTGCGATGTCCCCAGGTCTGGTAGCCGAACATCACGACCCGCATGGGGCCTCCTTGTCGAGGGGATCGGATTCAGTTAGGCTCGCCTTAATTAGGCCAGGCTAACCTAATTTGTGCCATGACTCCACCCCAGTTACACACCGGCGGAAAGGCCTCCATGTCCTCAGCGGAGCAGCACGTGCACGATCTCGTAGGCATCGGCTTCGGACCCTCCAACCTCGCCCTGGCGATCGCACTGCGCGAACGCCAGGCGCGGACGGGTGACGTGCTCGACGCCGTGTTCCTCGAGAAACAGCCCGCCTTCGGCTGGCACCGGGGCATGTTGCTCGAAGGCACGACCATGCAGGTGTCCTTTCTGAAGGACCTGGTCACCATGCGCACCCCGACGAGCGAGTTCAGCTTCCTCTGCTACCTCCAGGACAGGGACCGGCTGATCGACTTCATCAACCACAAGACGATGTTCCCGTCGCGCATGGAGTTCCACGACTATCTCGAATGGGCGGCCGCCCGGTTCTCCGACCAGGTGGAATACGGCTCCGAGGTCGTCGCGGTGACCCCGGTCGAGTCCGGCGGCACGATCGACCTCCTCGACGTGGTCGTCCGCCAGGGCGACGGCACGCTGGTCACCCGCCGCACCCGCAACCTGGTCCTCGCCGCCGGGCTCGAACCGGTCCTCCCGGACGGCCTGGTCAGCGACGACCGGGTCTGGCACAGCGAGGAGCTGCTCGGCAGGCTGCCCGGGCTGCGCGACCCGCACAGGTTCGTGGTGGTCGGCGCGGGGCAGAGCGCGGCCGAGGTGACCGAGCACCTGCACGGCGCCTACCCCGGGGCCGAGGTGTGCGCCGTCTTCGGCAAGTACGGCTACACCCCCGCCGACGACAGCTCCTTCGCCAACCGCATCTTCGACCCCGTCGCGGTCGACCACTTCTACACCGCCCCCGACGAGGTGAAGTCCCGGCTGCGCGCCTACCACGCCACCACCAACTACTCCGTGGTGGACCTGGACCTCATCGACGAGCTGTACCGCCGCCACTACCAGGAGAAGGTCCAGGGCAAGGAACGGCTGCGCATCCTCAACGCCTCACGGCTCGCCGACGTCGAGCGCGACGACAACGGCCTGCGCGTCACCGTGGAGTTCCTGCCCACCGGCGAGCGCACCGTGCTGGAGACCGACGTCATCGTCTACGCGACCGGCTACCGCCCCGCCGACCCGCTCACCCTGCTCGGCGAGGCCGGCCGGCACTGCGAACGCCTCCCCGGCGGCGGCGTGCGCCTGGACCGCGACTACCGGATCGTCACCTCCCAGGCGATGCGCTGCGGCATCTACGTCCAGGGCGCCAGCGAGCACACCCACGGCCTGACCTCGACCCTGCTGTCCAACACCGCGATCCGGGTGGGCGAGATCGTCGAGTCGGTGGCCGACCGCCTCCGGAGCGGAAGCCTCAGCTCCTACGCGCTGTCACGCTGAGCCCGCACGGGTCGCGCCGGAGCTCCCACGCGCTCTCGCGCCGGGGCCGCGCCGGAGCGCCTGCCCGCTGTCGCGGCGAGTCGCGCCGGGCGCGGACGTTCCCGCCTTGTGCTGGCGCGCGCGGCCGTTCCCGTCGATGATCGTCCTATGCCGTCCCGTACGTCAGCCGCGCTGGCGGGCTTGGCCCTGGCCGTCCTGGCCGCCGGATGCGCCGATCCGGCGGCCGGCCGGGTGTCGCTCGCCGGCGCGCCCCAGCCCTCCGTGTCACCGCCACCGCCGTCCCCCATGCGATCCACGGGGGCTCCGAGGCACCCGTACCCGATGGCGACCTCGCTGGCCGAGCCCATGGCGACCGGAGCACCCCTGCCGGCGACGGGCCCGCCCCGCTTCTTCGTCTCCGCCCGCACCCCGCTCGCCCGCTTCACCGGCACCTCCAAGACCGCCACCATCACCCCGGTGCCGCCCGCCGTGCACGACGCCGCGACCGGGGCGTTCCTCGCGAACATCCCGCTGCCGCCCGGCCTCGACGGCACCTCGCACCGCCTGGCCGCCGCCCGGGACAACCGCACGTTCGCCCTCGCCGGCCGGACCGGCGGGCAGGCGGAGCCCGGCCTGCGCTTCTTCCTCGTCCGCCTCGGCGAGGACGGGCGCCCGGGCGAGCCGGTGCCCGTCACGCAGACCGACCCGGACGACCTGAGCCAGCTCTACGACCTCGCCCTCAGTGCCGACGGCACCCGGCTGGCCTACGCCACCCCGCTCATCGGCGGCGGCGCCAAGATCTCCGTGCTCGACGTCGCCACCGGCCGGCGCCGCGACTGGAAGACCGCGACGTACTCGATGGTGGGCGGCCTGTCCTGGGCCCCGGACGGCCGCTCGCTCGCCTGCGTGCTCAACGGCCGGACCCTCGCCGTCCTCGACCTGTCCCGCCCGGACGCCGCCGCGCCCCGGATCGTCAGGAACGCCGCCGGCGCCGTGCCGTTCGAGTCGGTGACCCACACCCCTGACGGCGGCGCGCTGATCTACGCCGCCGGGCACACCGTCGAACGTGTCCCCGTGCTGGGCGGCCCGTCACAGGTCCTGGCCAGGCGGGAACCGCCGCCCGGCGCCTCGCTGACCCTGCGCTTCAGCGTCGACGGGACCGGCGAGCACCTCCTGTACGCGCACGGGTGGCGCGCCCACCGGATCCCGCTCGGCGGCGGCGCCGTCACCTCCGTGCCGATCACAGTCAGTGAGCGGCCGGGCGAGGGCGACTCGCCGAACGTGGCCTGGTGACCTGCCGCCGCGCCCGCCGGGGAGACGTTCCCCGTCAGCGGGGCTTCTTGCACAGCCAGAGATAGCCCACCACGGCGCCGATCAGGGCCGGGATGATCGCCCAGCCCACCACGGACAGCGCCCACGCCAGCACCGAGTGCTTGACGTTCGACGGGGAGCGGAAGCCCATGAGGATCTCGTAGGCCTCCACCCAGCCGATCAGCAGGCCGGTCGCCACGAAGAGCACCACGACCCCGACGAGAACCCACTTCGCCTCGCGCCAGAGCCACCTGCTGAGATTGACCAGCCCGCCGAACCGGGTACGGGGCGGCTCCTGCTGGGTGCCGCGATCCGGCGTCATGGGCGAGGCGCCCGGCGGTCCCGGCGCGCTTCGAGCTCCTCCGCGCTCACCGGGATGAGCATCGGCTGCCCCGCCACGCCGAACATCGTGACGACGAACTCGGTCTCGGCGTCCGGGAGGTTGTTGGCGTCCTGGTAGTGGATGCGATCGCCGCCCGGCTCCCAGAACGACTCGCCGGCCTTGACGACGCGTTCCGGCTCGCCCTCCAGCTCGAAGATCATCTCGCCCCTGATCATGTAGCCGTACGCGGGGCCGGTGTGGCGGTGCGGCGGGTTGCCCTCGCTGCCCGGCGGCAGGACGACGCGGATCGTCATCGCCTCCGCGTTGCCGGGCATCGGCGGCGGCGACGGGACCGACGAGACGAGCTCGATCCTCGGCGGTGGCGTGGTCGCGTTGGGATTGTCCAGGTGATGCAGATGCTCGTCGCTCATGGGTTCCTCCTCACCCGTGCCGGTCGTCGACCTTGAGCTCGGCTCCGGTGTCCGAGATGAAGACGACCAGCAGTTTCGCCGGGTCCGTGCGGCTGGTGTTCTCGGTGAGCACATGGTGGGCACCCGGCGGCTCGACCCAGCTCTCGCCCTGGCGGTACGTGCGCACCGGCTCGCCCTCGATCTGGCTGCGTACGGTGCCTTCGAGCACGTAGGCGTACACGAAGGCCGTGCCGTGCCGGTGCGGGACCGCCCGCGCGGCCGGCGGGAAGTCGGCGATCGCCGAGGTGAACGTCTTGCCCTTGACGTTCGGCAGTGCCTGTTCCAGCAGCGGCTTCAGCGTCTCGGCCGGTGGCTGCGTGGTCACGGTGGCGACCGGCGCGTGGCCCGTCGCCGGAGCGGCGCACGCGGCCGCCGAGGCCACCAGGCCGGCGGCCAGGGCGGACCGTACTCGGATCATGACGGCTCTCCCATCCTGCTCTGTCCGAGTACGCTGTCCGGGCCCGTCGCGGGTTAACCAGGGGCCACTTCAAGCCCTGGCGATGATTCGCCCAGCTCGAACCGGTCTATCCGCCCTCCGTGACCCGGATGATTGTCTTGCCGCGGGACGCGAACGCGGCCGGTGCCTCGGCCAGGGGGCGCACGGCCCCGACGAGCACGCGGAGCCGCCCCTCGCGCAGCCGCCCGGCCAGGTCCGCGAGGCGGGCCCGGTCGGGCTCGACGACGAAGAAGATCGCCCGGCCCTCCGGGGGGTGGACGGCCGGTGGCGAGGGGAGGGCGATGAGCGTGCCGCCGGGGCGTACCAGCGCGGCGGAACGGTCGCCGATGTCGCCGCCGATCACGTCGATCACCAGATCGACCTGGCCGGCGTCCTCCAGCCGGTCGGCCTCCAGATCCAGGAAGACGTCCACGCCCAGGCCGAGTGCCGTGTCCCTGGACTCCGCCCTGCCGGTGCCGATCACCCGCGCTCCCGCCTCGCGCGCGAGCTGCACCGCCAGCGAGCCGACGCCGCCCGCGGCGCCGTGGACCAGCACGGTCTGGCCGGCGGCGAGGCGGCCGTGGTCGAACAGCGCCTGCCACGCGGTCAGCCCCGAGATCGGCAGCGCGGCGGCCACGGTGTGGTCGATGTCGGCCGGCAGCGGGGCGAGGTTGCGCGCCTCGACCGCCACGTACTCGGCCAGGGAGCCGTTGCGGGTCCAGTCGGTCAGCCCGAACACCCGCTGCCCGACGGTCAGGCCGGTGGTGCCGTACCCCAGCTCCGCCACCGTCCCGGACACCTCGTGCCCGGGCACGCTCGGCGTCCGGTCGCGGCCCGCGCGGTCCGACCACGTTCCCGGCCAGTCGAGCTCTCCCCGGGTGAACCCCGCGGCGTGCACCCGGACGATCACGTCGTTCTCGGCGGCGTGCGGGTACGGCTCCTCGGTCAGGGAGAGCCCGGCCGGGCCGGCGGCGCGGTCTCGGGCGGTGATGGCTTGCATGACAGGTCCTCGCCGGTGGTGTGAGAAATCGAGCAGGGCGAACGTACCCACCGGCGCGGGAGTTCGATCCGCCCGTCCGCGTGGAGTCGGCACGTTCGTACAAGCCGTGCCGGGAACGGCCCGAGCATCCTGGGGACGGACGACGCGTTCTGACGAGAGGGTCACGATGCTCAACCTGTCGATCATTCTGGAAGACAGCGCCCGCAACGCTCCGGACCGCACCGCCCTGGTCTTCGGCGACCTGCGCCTGCCGTACTCCATGGTGGACTCCGTCGCGAACCAGGTGGCGAACCTCCTGGCGGCCAGAGGGATCGGCAGGGGCGACAAGGTCGCCCTGCTCTGCCCGAACGTGCCCTACTTCCCCTTCGTCTACTTCGGCATACTCAAGGCCGGCGCGACCGTCGTCCCGCTCAACGTGCTGCTGCAGCCGCGCGAGATCACCTACCACCTGACCGACAGCGGCGCCAGGGCGCTCTTCTGCTTCGAGGGCACCGCCGAGCTGCCGATGGGGGAGCGCGGGCGGGAGGGGTTCGACGCCACAGAGGGCTGCGAGCACTTCTTCGTGCTGCCCGCCACGCCGCTGGCCACCGAGTCGGAGCACGGCGAGTCGATCTGGGCGGCGCTGGACGGGATGCCGGGGGAGTTCGAGACGGTGCAGACGGGGCCGGAGGACGTCGCGGCCATCCTCTACACCTCCGGCACCACCGGCCGGCCCAAGGGCGCCGAGCTCACCCACGCGAACCTGCTGATCAACACCATGGTCAGCGACGAGATGTTCCCCACCGACCCCGGCGGCGACGTCTCGCTCGCCGTGCTGCCCCTCTTCCACTCCTTCGGCCAGACCTCGGTCATGAACGTGAGCCTGCGCCGCCGCGCCACCCTCGTGCTCATGCCGCGCTTCGAGCCCGGCGAGGCCCTGGAGCTCATGCGCCGGGAGAAGGTGTCCATCTTCGCCGGGGTGCCCACCATGTACTGGGCGATGCTGTCGAAGATCCACGCGGACGGGGCCGAGGTGCCCACGACGCTGAAGGTGGCGGTGTCGGGGGCGGCCGCCTGCCCGGTCGAGGTGCTCAAGGACTTCGAGGCCACCTTCGGCGTCCCGATCCTGGAGGGCTACGGCCTGTCGGAGACCTCGCCCGCGGCCTGCTTCAACCAGCTCAGCCGGCCCACCAAGCCAGGCACCATCGGCTTCCCCATCTGGGGCGTGCAGATGCGGCTGGTGGACGGCGACTGGAACACCATCGAGGGCGAGGGCCCCGGCGAGATCGCCATCCGCGGGCACAACGTGATGAAGGGCTACCACGGGCGTCCCGAGGAGACCGCGGAGGTGCTGCGGGACGGCTGGTTCCGCACCGGCGACGTCGCCACCCGCGACGAGGACGGCTACTACGCCGTCTTCGACCGCACCAAGGACATGATCATCCGGGGCGGGTTCAACGTCTACCCGCGCGAGGTGGAGGAGGTGCTGATGACGCACCCGGCGGTCTCGCTGGCGGCCGTCGTCGGCGTGCCCCATGCCTCGCACGGCGAGGAGGTCAAGGCGTACGTCATCCCGGCGCCCGGCGCGACGGCGAGCGAGGCCGAGCTCGTCGCCTGGTCGAGGGAGAACATGGCGGCCTACAAGTACCCGAGGATCATCGAGTTCCGCGAGCACCTGCCGATGACGGCGACCGGCAAGATCCTCAAGCGCGAGCTGCGTTAGCCGGCCGTCACGGCAGCCAGTCGATCGCGGTGGCGAGCTCGGACGGCGCGTTGCCGAAGGTGGTCCTGAAGGCCCGGGTGAAGTGCGGGCCGTCGGCGAACCCGGCGGCGTGCGCGGCCGCCGTCAGCGACTCCCCGGCGGCCACCTGATCGATGGCCCGCTGCAACCGCAGCCACCGCACGTACGGCCGCAGCGGGATCCCGACGTGCGCGCTGAACAGGTGCGCCAGCCGGCTGGGCGACAGGTGCACCGCCTCCGCCACCGCTCGCAGCCGCACAGGGCCTCCCGCGAGGAGCGCGGGGAGCAGCGCGATCGCCGCCTCCACCGCCGGGTGCAGGACGTCGGCGGCGCCGCCGTGGCCGCTCCACTCCTCGACGACCCGCAGCGCGGCCGCCGCCTCGGCCGAACGCGCGTGACCGGCCGGGGGCTCGGTGAACATGCGCGGCCGGATCCCCGGCCGCACGCGCCCGTTCCCGGCAGCCACGGGGGCCGGGGAGCCGCGACCGGACGGCTCCCCGACCGCAACGCCGGCCGTCCCGCCGGACGGCTTCTCGACCGCAACGCCGGCCGGTGGGACGGAGAGCGGCCATGCGAGCGCCGTCGGCCCGGTACCGGCCGGTGACCAGGTGGGAGCCGTTGGGCCGGGGGCGCAGCGTGCGAGCAGGGAGCGGCCCGGCGAGCTGCGCGGGTCGAGGTGGGCGAGCAGGGCGTGGCGGGCGCCGGTGAGCACCGTGTGGGCGGTGTCGGGCGGGACGACGGCGATGCGCGTGGTCACCCGCTCGCCGCGGGCGTCGGCCATGGTGAAGGGCTCGGCGGCGACGATCAGCTGGACCGCGTGGTGGGCGTGCAGCTCGTTCCGGCCGACCGTGCCGCCGTACAGCAGGAGGCCGGGCCGCAGGAGGCACCAGCCGCGCCAGGAGTGCGCCATCACCCCGCCCTTCCGGCCCGGGAGCCCGCGCCGCTGAAAGCGTAGCCGTTCACGGGTGGGCGCGGCCTCCGGCTGAGAGCGGCGTCACCAGCCCCCCGGCCGATGCGGGATCCCGCGGGCTGGTACTGTGGCGGTCACGTCGCAGGATCGTCCTTGGGAGGTGAGACCCATTACCGCTGTGTCAGTCTGGGTGCTCCCCTCGAGAAGCGCGGCCCACAGGGATTAGGTGACCGCGGGAGCGCCCATGGGCATCCCGAAAGGCTCCCATGTCGGTTTTTTCGTCATCTATCAGCACTGCTGCCATCGTCGCCCGCCTCCGCGCCGCCGGATGCGTCTTCGCCGAGGACGAGGCGGAGCTGCTCCTGTCCACCGCGCCCACCCCCGCCGAGCTCGACGCCATGGTGGCGCGCAGGGTCGCGGGCGAACCGCTCGAACACGTGCTGGGCTGGGCGGAGTTCTGCGGCCTGCGGGTGTACGTGGAGCCGGGGGTGTTCGTGCCCCGGCCGCGCACCGAGTTCCTCATCGAGGTGGCCGTCGGGCTGGCGCGCGAGGTCGCGGGCACCCCGGCGGTCCTGGACCTGTGCTGCGGGACGGGCGCGATGGGCGCGGCCGTGGCGGCGGCCCTGCCGGAGACCGAGCTGCACGCCGCCGATCTCGACCCCGCCGCCGTCCGCTGCGCCCGGCGCAACCTGGCGGGGGCGGCGACGGTCCACGAGGGCGACCTGTACGACCCGCTGCCCGCCGCGCTGCGCGGACGGGTGGACATCCTGATCGCCAGCCCCCCGTACGTGCCGACGGAGTCGGTGGGCCTGCTGCCTCCCGAGGCCCGCCTGCACGAGCCGCTGCACGCGCTGGACGGCGGCGCCGACGGCCTCGACGTGGTCCGGCGGGTGATCGGCGGCGCCCCCGGCTGGCTCGCTCCCGGCGGGCATCTGCTGGTGGAGACCAGTGAGCGCCAGGCGGCAGCGACCGCCGAGGCCGTACGGTCGGCCGGGCTGGCGGCCCGGGTGGCCACCTCCGGCGACCTGGACGCGACGGCGGTCATCGGCACCCTGGAAGCCCGATGACTTAGCGGTGTTAAGGTGATCCGCGATGGCACAGAAGGGACTGGCGCGGGACACCGTCGTGCGCGCGGCGCTGGAACTGCTCGACGAGGCCGGCCTGGAGGGCCTGTCCATGCGCCGCCTCGCCGCCCGCCTGGGCGTCCAGAACCCGGCGCTCTACTGGCACTTCCGCAACAAGCAGGAGCTGCTCGACGAGATGGCCCGCGAGCTGCTCGCCCACGACATGGGCGGGCCGGCCGAGGGCGAGGGCTGGCGGGAGTGGCTGACCCGGCGCGCGCACCGCTACCGGCGCACGCTGCTCGGCCACCGCGACGGCGCGCGGCTGATCGCGGCCGGCGATCCGGGGCCCGGCGTGGCCAGGAGCTTCGAGGAGGAGCTCAGGACGCTGACCGGGCTCGGCTTCACCCCCGCGCGGGGCCTGCACGCGATCACCGCGATCAGCCACTACACGCTCGGCTTCGTGCTGAACGAGCAGGCGGCCCTCGACCGGCGAGGCCGCCGCGACAGCCCTGACGACGGGCCCGCCCTGGCCGCGTACGCCGCGGACTACCCGCTCACGGTCGAGGGCGTCAGGACGGGCGGCGCGCCGACCAGCGACGAGGCGTTCGAGCACGGCCTGCGGCTCATCCTCGACGGCGTCGCCGCGTCGGCCCCCGCCTGATCCTCCCGGTCGAGGAGGCCGCGTGAGCTCCCGCCTGATCCTCCTCCGGTCTCCGTCAGCCGGTCACCCTGCCCGGCCTCCCGCCGTGATTTGCGCCTTTTGCAGTGCGGCATGCGGTTGTTTTCTTCGTGGACTTCTCCGGTGAGACGCGCTTTCATTTCCTCCGTCGAATTCCGGGATGGAGGAACAATTGGCGCGTACACGGAGAAGTGCACGGAGAATTACGGAAATCACCCTCGCTCTCGCGGTGGTGGCGGGCACGGCTCCGCCCGCGACGGCCGCCCCTCGCGAGCCCGTGCGGATCACCCGCTTCCTCGGCGAGCAGCGGATCCCGCACCGGGTGGAGTTCGAGGGCACGACCGTGGGCGGCCTGTCGGGCTTCGATCGGGACCCGCGCACCGGCGTCTGGTACTTCATCTCCGACGACCGCTGGCGCTACGACCCCGCCCGCTTCTACACCGGCCAGCTGACCATCGACCGCAGGACGGGCGCCTTCGCCGCCGTACGGCTGACCGGCGTCACCACGCTGACCAGGCCCGACGGGACACCGTACCCGGCCTACGGCAGGCCGGGCTCGGCCGACCCCGAGTCGATCAGGTTCGACCGGTGGAACGGGCGGCTGCTGTGGGGCGACGAGGGCGACCGGCCCGACCGCGCGAATCCGGATATTCCCATCTCGCATTCAACGGTGCGCGGAATGAACCCCGAAGGACGCGAAACCGCTGATCTGCCGGTGCCGTCGAATTTGCGCTTCACGAACACGGAAAACGGGCCGCGGCGCAATTTCGGGTTCGAGGGGCTGGCCGTCACCGAACGCACCATCGCCGCCATGACCGAGGGCCCGCGCTTCGAGGACGGGCCGACGCCGACGGCCGAACGCGGCTCGGTGGCGCGGCTCACCGTGTGGGACCGCCAGGGCCGGGCCCGCGCGCAGTACGCCTACCCGCTCGACGCCCTGGCGGCCCCGCCGAACCCGCCAGACGGCCTGAGCGACAGCGGCGTGTCGGAGCTGCTGGCCATCGACGACAACCGCTACCTGGCACTCGAGCGCTCCTGGATCCAGGGCGTGGGATACCGGGCCAGGCTGTACGAGATCGACTTGCGCGGTGCCTCGAACGTGATCGGCCGCGACTCGCTGACGCAGGCCGGCAGGTACCGGCCGGTCACCAAGCGGCTGGTCCGCGACCTCGGCGGCTTCCGCCCGCCGGTGCAGAACCTGGAGGGCATGGCCTGGGGCCCCCGGCTGGCGAGCGGCGAGTGCACGCTGGTGATCGGCTCCGACGACAACTTCTCCGAGGAGGAGGTGACGCAGTTCATGGCGTTCGCGGCCACGGGCTGCTGAGCCTGGATCCGTCAGATGCCGTGGATGCGGCGCCCGGTGATGTGCTGGGGGACGATGCGGATGTAGAGCTCCCGCTCGCCCCCGGCCCACGGGGTGACGCCCGTGCCCTGCGGGCCGTTCGTCTCCTCCGGGGGCACGTGGTGCGCGGGCCCCTGGACCAGCACGCTCCACCCCTCCCGGTTGGCCTCGTCGATGTTGTCGATCTCGAAGGCGATCAGGATGTCGACGCCTGCCAGCCCGGTGCTCAGGTCCTTGTCCATGGCCCCGCCCACGGCGGTGCGGAAGACGATCGCGCCCTCGTGCATCTTGTAGTTGACCGGCAGCACGGTCGGCCCGTGCGAGCCGTTGAACGCCACCCGCCCGATCCCGCCCGGCGCGATCAGCCGCCGGCACTCCTGCTCGTCCAGCATCTCCAGCGACGGGTGGGCCATGGCGGGGCCGCGCCCGGGCGGACGGTCGTGGCCGCCGCCCAGCAGGTCCTCCACCGTCGTGCCCAGCGCGTCCGCCAGCCGGTAGAGCGCTCCGGTGTCGGGCGTGTCGGCGTTCTCCTCCAGATATTTCAGGTATCCGGGTGACATGTCCGCGCGCTCGGCGACCTGCTCCCGGGTCAGCCCGAGCCGCTCGCGGTGATGGATGACGCGACGGCCGAGATCGCCTGTGCCTGTCATGATGACTTCCCCTCTGCCAAAAGTACGGCGCGCGGCGCCGTTGAGCCGGGCCTCGTCGTGATCGGCGTCGATGAACACCTGACGCCCCCGGTAGCGGATCGGCATGGACACGAGCCCGAGCTCCTCGGGCAGCAGCGGATCCAGCCGCAGCCCGCCGGGCCCCACCTCCAGGCCCAGATAGCAGCGCTGCAGCAGGTCGAGCGTGCCCCCCATGGCGCCCAGGTGGATGCCCTCCGCGGTGGTGCCGCCCTGGACGTCCTTGATGTCGCTGTAAAGGGCCTCGGTGAAGAAACGCCACGACTGCGCCCGGTTCGAGCGGGCCAGCACCCAGGCGTGCACGACCGCACTGAGCGTGGAGCCGTGGCTGGTGCGCCGCAGGTAGTAGGAGACGGTACGGGAGATGAGGTCCGGATCGACCGGATAGCCGAGCCGCTCCAGCGTGCCGGTCAGCTCCTCGCCGGTCAGCAGGTAGCAGAGCATGAGGGTGTCGGCCTGCTTGGACGCCTTGTACCGGTTGACGTCGTCGCCGTCGGCCTCCAGCGCCCGGTCCAGGCGGCGCACGCCGGCGAAGCGGTCCCAGTCGAGCTCCAGCAGGTCGGCGTACCCGGTGAACTGGCTGATCACGCCGTCGTGGAAGTCGACCCGCAGGCGGCGGCCGACGTCGTCCCAGCGCTCCAGCTCCGCGGCGGACGGCGCCAGGCCGGGAGGCAGGTCGGGGGCCAGCGCGGCGGTGTCGCGGGCGCGAGCCATCAGCCACGCGGTCATGACGTTGGTGTAGGCGTTGTTGTCCAGGCCGGGGACGGCCGCGCCGGGGTAGGCGTCGTGGTACTCGTCGGGGCCCATGACGCCGCGGATCTCGTACCGGTCACCGGCGGGGACGGCCAGCGAGGCGAAGAACCTGGCGATGTCGAGCAGCAGCTCGGCGCACCACGGCGGCATGGAGCCGGTGGCCAGGTAGTGGTGCCACACGTTGTAGGCGACGGCCAGGCCGACGTGCCGCTGCAGCCGGGAGTGGTCGGGCAGCCAGCGGCCGGAGGCGGGGTTCAGGTGCAGGGTCTGGCTCTCCTCGCGGCCGTCGCTGCCGCTCTGCCAGGGGAACATCGCGCCGTCGAGACCGGCCTCCCTGGCCGCGTCCCGCGCCTCGGGCAGTCGTCGCCAGCGGTAACGCAGCAGCCCGCGGGAGATCTGCGGGAAGCGCAGGTCCAGCCACGGCTGCACGAACAGCTCGTCCCAGAACACGTGCCCCCGGTACGCCTCGCCGTGCAGGCCACGGGCGGGCACCCCGGCGTCCAGGCCGGCGGTGTGCGGGGAGAGCGTCTGCAGCAGGTGGAAGATGTGCAGGTGCACGACCAGCGACAGCTCGGGGCCGTCCACGTCGAGCCTGGCCCGCCGCCACAGCAGCTCCCACGCCGCCTCGTGCCGCGCCAGCAGCTCCGCGAACGGCGGCGCCCGGCGCACGTGCCGCAGCGCCGACGTCCGCGGGTCGTGGCTGGCCGGGTCGCGCGAGGACGTCAGCGCCACCACCTTCGTGAGGTCGGCCGGCACGCCCTCGGCCAGGTCGAGAACGTGGTCGGAGGTGATGTGGCCGGCGCCGAGCGACGGCCTGGCGGGCACGTCGCCGTCCATCCTGGCGGCCAGCGCCACGACCACGTGGGAGGAGCGGGTACGCGCCGTCAGCCAGGCCAGGTCGTCCTCCGAGCCGGTCGCGTGCCCGGTGAGGTGGTCGCCGCGCAGGTCGCGGTAGCGGGCCACGCCCTCGTTGCGCACCCGGCCCTCCAGCGTGGCGCGCACGCGCAGCGGGCCCGACCAGTTCTCCGCCGTGAACGTGGTCTGCATCGCCGCCAGGTACGGGTCCGCCATCGACACCAGGCGGCGCTGGCGTACCCGGGTGATCCTGCCCTCGCCGTCGCGCCAGCGCAGGTCCCGTACCAGCACGCCGCGGCGCAGGTCCAGCTCGTGCCGGTAGAGCGGCAGGTCGGCCCGCTCGGGCCGGAACCAGCCCGAGCCGGGCGTGGCGAACGTCAGCGGCAGCCAGTCCGGCAGGTTGACGAGGTCCTCGTTCGTCACGGTGTGGCCGGCCACCACCGAGTCGAGCCGGTCGTAGCAGCCCGCCAGGTACGTGCCCGGCGTGCGCGGCTGCCCGTCGGGGGTGGCTCCGCGCGTGGCGAACCGGCCGTTGCCCAGCGTGCACAGCGCCTCGCGCAGGCCCTCGCCCGAGGGCTCGAACCCCTCGTAGACCAGCACCCAGGCGTCCGGCACACGATCGTTCATCGGCGGCCCACACGTACGCGGCTCGCGGGCGTGCTCTCCGGCGGCAGGCGGCCCGCCACGTCAGCGGGCGTGGTCGTCAGCGGCACACGCCCAGGGACGATCGCGGGCGTGGTCATCGGCGGCCCACCGGCACGCGGCCCGTCACGTCGGCGTCGGCCAGGTCGGTGACGACCGCGCCGGCCCCGGCCGCCAGCATCGCGGCGGCCTGCGTGCCGGACCTGTCCACCGCGACGACCTGCCCGAACCCGCCCCTGCGCCCCGCCTCGACACCGGGCAGCGCGTCTTCCACGATCGCCACCTCGCCCGGAGGCAGCTCCAGCCGCCGCGCCGCCTCCAGGAACAGCGCGGGATCCGGCTTGCCCGGCAGGCCCAGCCGGGCCGCGTCGTTACCGTCCACCAGCACGTCGAACAGGTGCAGCAGCCCGGCCGACGACACGACCGCGCGGCAGTGCCTGCTGGCCGAGACCACCCCCGTACGGCAGCCGCGCTGCCGCAGCTCGTGCAGCAGCGCGACCGTGGCGGGGAAGGCGGCCACGCCGTGCTGGTGGATCTGCTCCATGAACAGCGCGTCCTTCGCCAGCCCCAGCCCGTGCACGGTCGGCGCGCCCGGCTCGTCGCCCGGCCCGCCCTCGGGCAGCGAGATGCCGCGCGAGGCCAGGAACGTGCGCACCCCGTCGAGCCGCGGCCGCCCGTCCACGTGGGCGAGATAGTCGGCGCGGATGTCGAAGGGCTCCGAACGCCCCCTGAGGAAGGCGTCGAAGACGTGCTTCCACGCCGCGGCGTGCACCCGGGCCGTGTCGGTGACCACGCCGTCGGTGTCGAAGACGACGGCGCGCAAGCTGGTCAGATCGAAGGTGGCCATGTCTGGACGCTACCCGCGCACGCGCCGCCCAGCCATGGCCGCCGGACCTCGTGACCCAGGACCTCCTGCCCGTCCCACGGGAAGCGGGAGCAGCCAGTGGGTACGTCTGTCACCAGGCCGCGCCACGTGAATCCCCATACCCCATCGGCCCTGGCAGGAGGCGCCGCATGAGAGCGTTGACCGTAGGAGTGCTGCCGTTGCTCGCCGTGCTGGGGCTGGGGCTGGGGGTCGCGGGCTGCGGCGACGCCGGCCCGCCGAGCACCGCCGCACTCAGCCCCTCACCCGCCCCCACGTCACCCTCATCCACCGCACCCACCTCACCCACCTCACCCACTCCGGTCACCTCCACACCCCCCGCGACCATCACGCAGGCGGAGCCTGCCCCGCACGAGACCCTGATCGGCGGCCACTACCAGCCGCTGTGGCCGTTCTCCACCCCTGAGGAGGCGGCGGCCTGGCAGCGCGAGTACCGGGCGAACGGCCACGAGCCGTGGCACTTCGACGCCCGCCGCACCGCGATCGCCTTCAGCCGCGACTTCCTCGGCTTCGCCGGCATCGACCGCGCCCTCAAGACCGTGACGGACGGCCCGCACGCGCGCGTGCACGTCGGCTTCCGCGCCGAGGACGCCTCCCGGCCCCTGGTGGCGGCCGTCGTGCACCTCATGAGGTACGGCCAGGGCGACGACGCCCCCTGGGAGGTGGTCGGCACCGACGACACCACGCTCTCCCTGACCAGACCCGCGTACGGCGCCTCGGCCGGCTCCCCGCTGACCGTCGGCGGCCGCGTCACCGGCGTGGACGAGAGCATCAGGATCCAGGTCCGCCACCCGGGCTCGGACACCCCGGTGGGGGAGCGGTGCTGCCTGCCCGCCGGAGGCGAGAACGCGGCCTGGTCGGCACGGGTCTCGTTCACGGCGCAGCCGGGGCGGACGCTGACCGTCGTCGCCTCGACCGGCGGGCACGTGGCCGAGGTCGAGCGGTTCGCGGTGACGGGGGTGACATCGCCGTAGCGACGGGAGAGGGCTGCTAGTTTATAAACGCGCATTCACTAAGGCTCGGGGGGAAGCGATCATGGGCAGGCCCCGCACCACCAGCGACGAGGCGATCCTCGGCGCGACCGCCCGCGCGATCGGCCGGCACGGCCCGCAGGGGCTCACGCTGGCCGCCGTCGCGCAGGAGGCCGGGCTGTCCCCGGCCACGCTGGTGCAGCGGTTCGGCTCGAAGCGCGGCCTGCTGCTGGCGTTCGCCGCCCACGCCACCCGCACCGCGGCCGAGCCGTTCGAGCGGGCCCGCCAGGAGCACGCCTCACCGCTGGCCGCCCTGCGGGCCGCGCTCGTGCACCTGGCGGAGGGCGTGTCCACGCCTGAGGAGCTGTCGGGCAGCCTCGGGTTCCTGCAGCTCGACCTGACCGACCCCGACTTCCGGGCGCACGCGGCCGAGCACGCCCGCCGTACCCGCGACGAGATCGCCGCCCTGCTGGCCGACGCGGTGGCGGCGGGAGAGCTGGAGGCGGGGGCGGCCACGCTGGCAGGGGCGGTGCAGGTGGCCTACAACGGCGCCCTCATCCTGTGGGCGCTGACCGGCGACGGCCCGCTCCCCGACGCGATGCGCGAGGCCCTGGGGCAGACGCTGCGCCCGTACCTCGCCGGATGAGGTCCTCGACTCCGCGACGCTCCGGCCCGAGACTGGACCGGCGCCCCCCGCGGCGGGGGATGATCGACCAGGCCGGAACCATCGGTCACCGGGCGGGCCGGCACGGTGGCCGCAACGCTACGAGGTGCTCATGAGCCAAGTGGAAGACCCCGCACCGCAGTCGCTGGCGGAGCTGGCCCGCAGGCACGGGCTCAAGCCCGCCATCGCCCGCCCCAGATTCCCCGTCTACCTGCGCCAGCTCTGGCAGCGGCGGCACTTCGTGCTGACGTACGCGACCTCGCGCAACGTCTCCAAGTACTCCGGGTCGGCGCTGGGCCAGCTCTGGCAGGTCATCACCCCGCTGCTGAACGCCGCCATCTACTACGTGATGTTCGGCCTCATCCTCGGCGGCAGCAAGGGCATCGAGAACTATCCGGCGTTCCTGCTGACCGGGATGTTCGTGTTCACCTACACGCAGCGCACGGTCACGGCCGGAGCCAAGTCGATCTCCGGCAATCTGTCGCTGATCCGAGCCCTGCACTTCCCGCGGGCCTCGCTGCCGCTGGCGTACACGATCCAGGAGCTGCAGCAGCTCGTCATCTCCATGGGCGTGCTGCTGGTCATCGTGGTGATCACCAACGAGCCGGTGACGCTGCGCTGGCTGATGATCCCGATCGTGCTGGTGCTGCAGACGATGTTCAACATCGGGGCGGGGCTGATCCTGGCCAGGCTCGGCGCCTCGCTGCGGGACCTCAACCAGCTGCTGCCGTTCATCATGCGGACGTGGTTGTACGCCTCGGGGGTGTTCTTCGCCATCCACGACAAGGTCGTCAACAGCGCGGGGCTGCCCGAGTGGGTCGCCACCGCCATGTACCTGAACCCGGCCGCCTCCTACATCGAGTGGATGCGGGACCTCCTCATCGCCGGCCACACCCCGCCGCAGCTCGTGTGGGTGTCGTGCCTGGTGTGGGCGGTCGCCGCGCTCGCCGGCGGGTTCTGGTACTTCTGGCGGGCCGAGGACCGGTACGGGCGGGGCTGACCGTCACTGGGGCGGGGTCCGGGGGCCGCGGTAGGGCAGGGGCTGGCTGTAGACGAGGTTGGTGGTGGTGCTGCCGAACCGGGCGAGCTCGTCCACGATGCTCTCGAGGTGCGCCATCGAGCCCGCCGCCACCTTCAGCGTGTAGCAGTCCTCGCCGGTGGTGCGCAGGCACTCCAGGATCTCCATGCGCTCGCCGAGCAGCCGGCGCAGCGGCTCGTGCCGGTTGCCCGGGTACTTCAGGCGCACGACGGCCAGGATGGCGTAGCCCACCTTGGTGAGATCGACGTCGGCCCGGTAGCCGGAGATGACGCCCAGCGCCTCCAGCCGCCTGACGCGCTCGGTGGTGGCCGAGGCGCTGAGGTTCACCCGGCGGCCCAGCTCGGTGAAGGGGATGCGGCCGTCCCGCTGGACCTCCGCCAGGATCGACCAGTCCGTCTCGTCAAGTTCCTCGGTCACCCCGCCAAATTACCGGCAGATTCCCGGCCATCGGCCGTCAAGGCCGGGAAGAAGCCCTTCAGATCCGGGCGGCCGCCTCGATAGCCTCCTTGCCATGCGAATCGGGGTGAACGTGCCGAACTTCGGGCCGGGGACGGACCCGGCCGTCCTGCGGCGCTGGGCGCGCACGGTGGAGGCACTCGGCTACGACCTGCTGATGATCTCCGACCACGTCGTGGTGACGCCCGACGTGGCCGAGCAGTATCCGGCTCCGTTCTACGAGCCGTTCACCACGCTCTCGTGGCTGGCCGGCGTCACCGAGCGGATCAGGCTCGGCACCTCGGTCCTCATCGTGCCGTACCGCCACCCCCTCCTCATGGCCCGCATGGCGGCGAACCTCGACCGGTTCAGCGGCGGCCGGCTCGTCCTCGGCGTGGGCACGGGCTGGGCCCGCCAGGAGTTCGACGCGCTCGGGGTGCCGTTCGAGCGGCGCGGGCGGCTGACGGACGAGCACCTCCAGGCGATGCGGGCCGCGTGGGCGGACGAGGACGACTACCGTGCCGGGCCGATCCCCCTCTGGGTGGGCGGGAACGGCGAGGCCGGGCTGCGCCGGGCGGTGCGCCTGGGGGACGCGTACCATCCGCTGCGCACGACGCTCCCGTGGCTGCGGGACGCGGCCCAGCGGCTCAAGGCCGTCGCCGGAGAGCTGGGACGGCCAGCGCCCGCCTTCGCCCCGCGCATCGTGCTGCGGCTGACGGGCACGCCGGTCACCGGACCGCAGCGGCGCGCCGGGGAGGGCACCATCGGCCAGATCGTGGAAGACCTCGGGGAGCTGCGCGCGCTCGGCGCCGACACCGTGGTGCTCGACCCGTTCGACGGGGACCCCGCCGAGACGCTGCACCCGGAGACGGCCTGGCACGCGCTCGCCGCCGTGGCCGACCACTGGCCCCTGGGCCCGCACACCTGACCAGCCCGGCCGACCGGCCCGACCGGCACGACCGACCGACCGATCAAGGGAGCAACGGTGACATTGACACCTCAGGAGGAGACCTTCCTGCGCAGGGCCATCGAGCTGGCCGCCAAGTCCCGCGCGAGCGGCGACGCCCCGTTCGGCTCCCTGCTGGTGGGACCGGACGGCGACGTCCTGGCGGAAGCGCACAACACCGTCACCAGCGAGGGCGACATCGCCGCCCATCCCGAGCTGAAACTGGCCCGCTGGGCGGCCCGCGAGCTGGACCCGGCGACCGCCGCCGCCACCACCATGTTCACGAGCTGCCAGCCGTGCGACATGTGCCGCGGCGGCATCGAGCGCTCCGGGCTGGGCCGCGTGGTGTACGCGCTGTCCAACGAGCAGCTCGCCGAGCTCAAGCCGGGCGGCGGCTGGCCCCTGGTCCCGCAGGAGGGGCCGGCGCTGTTCGAGGAGGCACGCGTCCCCGTCGAGGGCTTCTACCGGTGATCACGGGGTCGGACCCCAGGCGGGGCGCGGCAGGGTGGACGCCTTCCGCCCCAGCTTCCCCGCCCTGACCTGCACGGCCAGGCTGTCGAGGATGACCCGGGCGCTGAGCAGCGCCGTCTGCTCCGCCCAGTCGTACGGCGGCGAGCACTCCCACACCTCGATCCCGGCCAGCCCCGGCTCGGACACCAGCCGCACCAGGTTCAGCGCCTCCCGGGGGAGCAGCCCGCCGGGCTCCGGCCAGCCGGTGCCGGGGACGAACCCGGCGTCGATGACGTCGATGTCGAAGGAGAGGTACACGGCCTCGGCGCCCTGCCAGGCGATCTCCAGGGCGGCCTCGGCGACGCGCTCCACGCCGGTCCGCTCCACGCCGCCCACCGTGATCACGGTGGTGCCGCGCTCGCGCCCGACCTTGACCCCGGCCCTGGGTGCCTGCCAGCCGCCGATGTCGACCAGGTTGAGCTGCTCGCGCAGGTCCACGCCGAGCTCGTAGCTGTAGGTGCCGAACAGGTTCGTGCTGCGCCGGATGCACGGCGCCGGCCGGGATCCGCGGCGTGGACCTGCGCGCGGAGGAGGCCCGCGTCTGAGGCGGCCCAGGTCTGAGGCGGCCCAGGTCTGAGGCGGCTCAGGTCTGAGGCGGCTCAGGTCTGAGGCGGGTCAGCGGCTCCGGTACCGCTCCTCCAGGGCGGCGTGCTCGTCGAGGCCGATCAGGTGGTTGAACGCGTCGAACGTGATCATGTTCTCGACCGCCGGGCCCGTCTCGCCCCGGGTGGCGAGCGTGCGCAGGTAGTCGTGCAGGCCCTTGGCTGCCGCGAACGCCGCGCCCACCGAGAAGAGCACGAGCGCGTAGCCCATCTCCTGGAGCCCGCGCACGTTCACCAGCGGGGTCCTGCCGCCCTCGATCTGGTTGCTGAGCACCGGGACGACGCCGCGGAAGGTGTCGCAGACGCGCCGCATCTCGGCCTCGGTCTCGGGGGACTCGATGAACAGCAGGTCGGCGCCCGCCTCGTGGTAGCGGGCGCCGCGCTCCAGCGCCTCGTCCAGGCCCAGCGTGGTACGCGCGTCGGTACGGGCGATGATCATGAAGTCGGGGTCGCGCCGCGCGTCCACCGCCGCCCTGATCTTCTGCACCATGTCCTCCGCGGCGATGACGTCCCTGCCCGGCATGTGCCCGCAACGTTTGGGGAAGGTCTGGTCCTCCAGGTGCATCGCCGCGGCGCCGGCCGCCTCGTACTCGCGTACCGCGCGCCGGACGTTGAGCGGGTTGCCGTACCCGGTGTCGGCGTCGGCGATCAGCGGCAGGTCCACGGCCTCGGCGAACGCGGCCACCCGCGCCACCATCTGGGTCAGCGTCAGGTAGCCGACGTCGGGCCTGCCGAGCAGGCTGGCCGAGGTCTGGAAGCCGCTGAGGTAGATCGCCCGGAAGCCCAGCGACTGGGCAAGGCGGGCGCCCGTGCCGTCGTACACGCCGGGCGCCACCAGGATCTCCGGGGCGGCGATCAGCTCCCGCAGCCTGGTCGTGTGTCGTGTCATCTGTCCGTTCCCCCCGTGCCCGGCTCCTACCCGCGCGCTCCTCCCCGTACCGGACGGATGCCAAAGCTGTTGGTGCCACCAACGAAATCCGTGTATGGTTAGCGCCATAAACGTTGGTTGCGCCAATGAAATGAGGATGGCATGTCCACGCAGACCCTGATCGCCGACCGCATCGAGATCGCCGACCTGTTCACCCGCTTCGGGCTCCTGCTGGACGAGGGGCGGTGGGACGACGCGGGCACGGTCTTCACCGGCGACGTGGCGGTGCATTCGCCGCGCGGCGGCGAGCTGCGCGGCCTCGACCAGGTCGTCGCCTTCATGCGGCAGGGCGAGGTCGAGGGACAGCGCGCCCAGCACACGACCACCGACCTGCTGGCGACCCTCGACGGCGACCAGGCGGCCGTGTCGGCGAACTCGCTGGTGTACTACTACCGCGACAGCCGGGCGCCGCACTTCACCGGCGGCCTGCGGCTGACCGCCACCGTGGTGCGGGCCCCGGCGGGGTGGCGGATCCGCGAGGTGCGGATCACGCCCCTCTGGACGCGCGCGGAGTCCTGATCAGGACGACGGTGTGGGGAAGCTCGCCGGGGTGGTCAGGCCGGTGCTCTCCAGCAACCGCTGGTGGTTGAGCACCGCCGCGTTGCACTGCTCGGAGAAGCGGCGGACCAGCGTGTTCTGGGTGCTGCCCCGCACCGTGCCGATCAGGGGGAAGATCTGCCCGTGGGCCAGGCGCAGCCACTTGACGTAGGTGGTGTCGTAGGCGGCGCCGGTCCTGCCGGAGATGTCGCTCATCCAGGCCTGCTGCTGGGTGGTGGGCTTCACCGGCAGCTTGACCTGCAGCTTGGCGGCGACGTCGCGGACCTGCTTGTCGAGGGTGTGGTGCTGCTCGGCGATGTCCCTGCTGATCTGGCGGACGCGGGCGGTGCTGGCTCGCTGCACCGCGTCCTGGGCCATGGGCATCTCCCACAGGCTCGCCAGGCGGACCTTGCGGATGAGCTCCCGGTCGGTCTCGGACAGCGGGCCCCACTCGGTCTGCCGCGTCCCGCCGTCCTCCTCTTCCCCAGACGGGGTGGCGGACGGCTCGGTCGTCTCCGTGCCGACAGCAGCCGGTACGGTGCTCACCGCGACCGTGTCCGAGGTGGGCGTGGGCGTGTAGCCGGCGCAGGCGGTCGCCGAGCAGAGCAGGCCGAGTGCGCATCCGGCGAGTACGCGACGGCTCTGGCGCATCCGCCGTCACCCCTTCCGGGATCCGGGGGTGCCTTGGTGCGGCACCGGTCACTCATGGATACGCCGCGCGGCCGGGAAGCGTTCATGGCACTGTGCAAGATTTGCCGGAGGCAATTCCGCTACGTGCGGGGAACGGCGTCTTCGCGCAGCTCCCTGCGCAGCTCGACCGCGCGGTGCAGGTAGTGGGAGGCCAGCGTGGACCGCCCGGCCGAGCGGTAGAGCTCGCCGAGCGTCTGGAACGTGGCCGCCTCCCCGCTGCGGTCGCCGAGCTGCTGGAAGATCGCCAGGGACGCCTGGAGGCGGTCGGAGCCGTCGGACCGCCTGCCGCTGGCCGCCTGCAGCCCGCCCAGGTTCTGCATCGCGTACGCGCCGCAGTGCCGGTCGCCGAGCCGTTCGAAGATGTCCAGGGCCCGGCCCTGGAACCGCATCGCCCCCTCGGTGTCGGCCTTCATGTCGTGCAGGCGGCCCAGGTGCATCGACACGCACCCCTCGCGATGGGTGTCGCCGAGCTCCCGGGCCAGCCGCAGGGCCTCGGCCAGCCACCGGGACGCCTGGCGGAGGTCCCGCAGCGACAGGAAGATCCGCCCGATCGCCTGCCGCGCGTACGCCTCGCCGCTGCGGTCACCGACGGCCAGGAACATGGCCAGGGCGTGCCGGAACGAGCCGAGCGCCCGCAGGTGCTCGCCGGAGAACTGGCTGACCGCGCCCAGCCCGCAGATCGAGATCGCCTCGCCGCGCGAGTCGCCGAGCTCGCGGAAGAGCGCGCGGGCACGCCTGAGCATGTCGCCGGCCTCGGCATAGCGGTCCTGGTACAGGCACACCTGGCCGAGACCGCGCAGCATGGCGGCCTCGCCGCGTCGATCGCCCGCCGCGCGGGCACTGTCGAGGGCCAGCCGGTGCGTGAGCCGCCACTCGTCCAGGCGGCAGTGCAGGTCGAAGTACGGGACGAGGGCGGCGGCCAGCCCCCACGCCGAGGCGGCGCGCCCGGTGCCGGCGGCCAGCCGGACGGCCTCCACCAGCGACTCGCGCTCGGTCTCGAACCATGACAGCGGGTCGGCGGTGAGCTGGGCGAGCGTCTCGTCCGGGAGGCTCCAGGAGGCGGGCTCCTCGGGCGTCAGGCTGAACAGGGTGGTGGGCAGGCGGGCGGCGAAGTGGCCGGTGGCGCTGGCCCAGCCGGCGAGCACACGGGCTGCCGCCTCGTTTCCCGCGCGGCCTGCCGTGCCGCCTGCCGTGCCGCCTGCCGCGCCGGCGTCCGCGTGGTGCCGGGCCTGGCAGCGCATCAGGTCGTGCAGCTGGTAGCGGGGCTGGCCGAGGGCGTCGGTGCCGGCCAGGCGCAGGAGGCTGGCGTCCACGAGGGAGTCCACGACGGCTTCCGTACGGGGACGGCCCAGGACGGCGTCGGCCACCCAGCCGGGCACGGAGGCCGGGCCGAGCAGGCCGAACGCGTGGAAGGCGGTGGCCGCCTCGCCCGTCAGGCGGCGGGTGCTGCGCTCGAAGGAGCCCCGTACCTCCAGGTCGCCGGCGCGCAGCTCGTCGAGCCGACCGGCCTCGTCGGCCAGGCGCTGCTGCAGCACGCGCAGCGGCCAGTTGGGGCGGCCCGCCAGGCGGGCGCCGGCGATCCGGACGGCCAGGGGCAGGTGGCCGCAGGCGTCGAGGATGGCCAGGGCCGCCTGCCGCTCGGCGGCCAGCCGCTCCGGGCCGACGATGCGGCCGAGGAACCGCTCGGCCTCGTCGGGCGGCAGGACGTCGAGTTCGAGCAGGAGCGCGCCGGGCAGCTCGGTGATGCGCCGCCGGCTGGTGACCAGGACCGCGCAGCCGTTGCCCGGCAGCAGGGCGCGCACCTGGGCCGCGTCGGCGGCGTCGTCGAGGAAGACGAGCATCGGCCGCTCGGCCAGCAGGGAGCGGTAGAGGGCGGAGCGTTCGTGCACGGTGGGCGGCAGGGCGGCGTCCCCCACTCCCAGCGCGCGCAGCGCCTCGGCCAGCAGATCCGCCGGGTCGGCGGGGGCCGGGTCGGTGCCGCCGAGGCACAGGTGCAGCTGCCCGGCCGGGTAACCGGACCGTACGGCGTGGGCGCAGTGCACGGCCAGCGCCGTCTTGCCGACGCCCGGCGGGCCGACGACCACGGCGATCGACGGGGGCCCGTCCGGTTGCCGTTCCCCGGCCGCGAGGGCGTCCGTCAGGGCGGCGACCGCGGCGGCCCGTCCGGTGAAGTCCGCTATGTCGGGCGGAAGCTGGTAAGGCCGAGGCACCCCCACACCTGCACCCGCATCCACGCCCGCCTCGGCTTCCGGCCCCGCGCCTGCGCCCGCGCCCGCGCCTGCGCTTGTGACCGTGCCTGAGCCGGCGCCCCCGCCTCCGCCTGCGCCCGCGCCCGCGCCTGCGCTTGTGACCGTGCCTGAGCCGGCGCCCCCGCCTCCGCCTGCGCTCGCACCCGCGCCTGCGCCAATTCCCGCATCCGAACGCGTGCCCCCAGCCAGCCCCGCGCTCGTGCCTGCCCGCGTGCCCGGACCTGTGCCCCCGCCCGAACCCGCGGCTGCGCCCGCACCCGGGCCCGCCAACGCCCCCAGGCTCGGCCCGGCGTCGCGGGCGGGAGCGGGGTCGAAGTCCTCGGACAGGACCCGGGCATGGGCCTCGCGCAGCTCCTGGCCGGGCTCGATGCCGAGATCGTCGACGAGCTGGCGCCGGATGGCGGTGTAGGCGTGCAGCGCCTCGGCCCGCCTGCCGCCACGGTGCAGGGCCAGGATGAGCTGCTGCCAGAGATCCTCCCGGTACGGATGCTCGCCGATCAGCTCCCGCAGGTCGTCGATGGCGGAGGCGTGCTCGCCGGTCGCCAGCTTCGTCGCGACCAGTTCCTCGGCCGCGCCCAGCCTGGCCTGGGTGAGCGCCCGCAGCCGCGCGTCCCAGGCAGGGCTGGCGGGCAGGTCGCTGAGGGGTTCGCCGCGCCACAGCGCGAGCGCCTCGCGCAGGTGCGCGGCGGCCTCCCCGGTACGCCCGCCCGCCCGCGCCCTGGCCACCAGGTCCTCGAACAGCAGCAGGTCCAGCCCGTCCGCCTCCACCTCGATCGCGTAACCCGAGGGGTGGGCGGCGATGCCGGCTCCCGCCGTGCCGAGGACCCCGCGTAAGGAGCTCACGTACGTGCGCAGGTTGGCCGTGGCGGACGAGGGCGGGTTCCCGGCCCACAGGACCTCGATGAGCGTGTCGGAGCCGACCACCTGGTTCGCGTCGAGCAGCAGGGTGGCCAGGAGCAGCCGCGGCTTGGGGCCGCCGACGCGCAGGCTCCGGCCCGAGGCCAGGACCTGCAACGGCCCGAGGACACCGAAGGCTGGTTGATCGACCACTATGACCGCACCTACTCCTTGGCTGGAGGTGTTGCAACCATTGCCGGGTTGAGCCTTTATACCGATTTTGGATGTTCTTTGTACGCCGTACTCGCAATCTTGAGCCCCAGCAAGCGCACGTCGAGAGATCCACTTGATCATGATCGGCGCCGGGCGGATCCCCGTCCCGGAGCCGTAAGGAAAGGATCCTTATGCGACCCAGCAGGGTGCTCACGGTGGGCTTCGTCCTGGTGTGCGGGCTCGCCGCCGGCCAGGCCGCCTCCGCCGCCCCCACGCCGGCTCCTTCGCCGCCCGCCACCCAGCCCGCCGGCCAGCCCGCCACCCCGGCGGCCACCCCGGCGGCCACAGCCACGGCGACGCCCGCGCCGGACCCGAACGACCCGCCGAACCAGGTCGAGGTCCCCGAGGTCTCCACCCTCGCCGCGCCGAGCTTCCAGCTCCCCTTCCCCTGCGGCCAGAGCTGGACGGGCAACTCCAGCGCCAGCAGCGCGCACCGCTCGTACGAGATCGACTTCAACCGCGGCGGCTCCGCCTCCGCCGACCTCGGCGACACCGTCGTTGCCGCCGCGGCCGGCACCGTGGTCATCTCCGCCCACCAGGGCTCCGCGAACGGCTACGGCAACCTGGTCAAGATCGACCACGGTGGCGGCTGGACGTCGTACTACGCGCACCTGAACGTGCGCTCGGTCGCCGCCGGCGCGCAGGTCGCCCAGGGCCAGAAGATCGGCACGCTCGGCAACACCAGCAAGCCGGGCAACAACATCAGCCCGCACCTGCACTACGAGGTCCGCCAGGGCACCAGCTATCCCGGCAACATCCGCAAGGCCGTCTTCAACGGCGTCACCTTCGGCTACCCCAACCAGACCCTGACCTCGAAGAACAAGTGCGGCGGCGGCGGAACCACCAACCCGCACACCGCCACGTCCGTCTGCGGCGCCGGCTTCAAGGTGATCGACTCGGCCGCCCTGGGCTCCGCCGGCACCGCCTACCTGCTCTACAACTCCGCCAACGGCAACAACTGCGTCGCCACGATCAAGAAGTCGTCGCTGGGCAAGGCCACCGCCACCAGCGCGTACCTGGAGGTGCAGGGCAAGAGCCGGGTCACCGACAGCGGCAACTTCGCCTACTACGCGGGCCCGGTGCGCGCCGCGGCGGCGGGCAAGTGCGTCAAGTGGGGCGGCAAGGCGGGCTCGGCCGTCTACAACAGCCCGTTCGAGCACTGCGGCTAGAGCGCGTACCCCCACGAACGAGACTTCCTGAGGAGAGAACACTGTGCGAGCCCGACTGCGCCGCTCAGCCGCGCTGCTGACCGGTGCGCTGATCCCCGCCTCGCTGCTGATGGGAAGCCCGGCCGCGGCTACGTCGGCCGACGGTCCCGTGACGGCGGCGTTCGCCAAGGCGGCCGCCGCCCACGAGGTGCCGCGCGACCTGCTGGTCTCGCTCGCCTACGCCGAGACCCGCCTGGACGGCCACGACGGCGAGCCCAGCGCCGGCGGCGGCTACGGCATGATGCACCTGGTCACGTCCCGCACGCTGGAGCGCGCGGCCACCCTCACCGACCGGCCCGTCAAGGAGCTGAAGAGCGACGACGCCGCCAACATCGCCGGAGGCGCCGCCGTGCTGCGCGCCTACGCCGACGAGGCGGGCCTGGACGCCGCCGCCCGCAAGGACCCCGCCCGCTGGTACGGGGCCATCGCCCGCTACGGCGGCGCCGCCTCCCCCGACGTGGCCCGCCTGTACGCCGACACCGTCTACGACCTGATGGCGGAGGGCGTGCGCGCCACCAGCACGGGCGGCGAGAGCGTCACGGTCGAGCCGCGCGCCGTCGAACCCGACCGCGGCGCGTACGCCAAGGCCAAGGACCTGGACGGCCCCGGCACCCTCGCCGCCTCGACCGACTACCCGCAGGCCGCGTGGGTGCCGGCCGGCACCGCCAACTACGCCGTCTCCAGCCGCCCGGCGAGCGACAAGATCGACCGGATCGTCATCCACGTGGCCCAGGGCTCCTACGCAGGCACGATCTCCTGGTTCCAGAACCCGGCCGCCAAGGTCAGCTCCCACTACGTCGTACGCTCGTCCGACGGCGCCGTCACCCAGATGGTCAGGGAGAAGGACCGGGCCTTCCACGCCGGCGAGTACAACCGTCGCTCGGTCGGCATCGAGCACGAGGGCTACGTTAGCGACGCCACGTGGTTCACCGACGCCATGTACCGCTCGTCGGCCGCGCTGACCCGCAACATCGCCGACCGGTACGGCATCCCCAAGGACCGCACGCACATCGTCGGCCACAACCAGGTCCCCGGCACCGATCACACCGACCCCGGCGGCCACTGGAACTGGACCACGTTCATGCGGTACGTCACGGGCGGCAGTGGCGGCACTCCCAACCCGCACACCCCCGAGTCGGTGTGCGGCAGCGGCTACAAGGTGATCGACAGCGCCGCGCTGGGCTCGGCCGGCACGGTCCACCTGCTCTACAACTCCGCCAACGGCAACAACTGCGTCGCCACGATCAAGAAGACCTCGATCGGCACGGCCACCGCCACCAGCGCGTACCTGGAGGTGCAGGGCAAGGCCCGGGTCACCGACAGCGGCAACTTCGCCTACTACGCGGGCCCGATCCGCGCCGCGGCGGCGGGCAAGTGCGTCAAGTGGGGCGGCAAGGCGGGCTCGGCCGTCTACGACAGCCCGTTCGAGCACTGCGGTTAGCCGGTACGGAGAACAGGCGGCGGGCGGGTGCGGGCAGGAGCCCGGGCCCGCCCGCGGCGTTCGGCCGGTGCCTGGAACCGGCCGCGAGGAGGGCCCGGCAGCTAGATGACCTAGCAGGCCCCGGGGGGCCTGCCTGGAATCGAACCAGGAGAAGGAAGCTGCCGGATGGCCTCGCGGCACGGCGTGCGAGGAAGGCGGGAAGGCTAGAGTTTTCTTTTTGAAAGAGGAGAAGGAAGCCCTCCCATGGCCTCGCGATCCGCACTGTATCAGGCGGGGATCAGCTCGTGCAGCGTCGCCGGCGTGTACACCCGGGCACCCTCCGGCAGACCGGCCGGCGCCTGCAACCCGATGTACGTGGTGTGCTCCCCGGCGGAGCCGCGGCGCGCGAGCAGGTCGGCCAGGTGGCGGACGCGCAGGTGGTCGCGTTCGACGATCGAGCGCACCAGCAGCGAGGTCGTGACGCGGTTGCCCTCCACCTGGTTGAAGCCGGGGCGTCCCTTCAGGTAGAGGTGCAGCCACTTCGCCTGCCAGGTGCCGTCCTCGCCGCGCAGGAAGGCCAGGGGCAGCGCGATGCGGCCCGCGCCGCGCAGGTCGGACTTCATCCGGACGGTGCGCGGCTCGAACGGCCTGCCCTTCTGCCCGCCGTCCCTGGTCATGAACCCGAAGAACGCCTCTGCGGCCTCGTCGAACGGCTCCCCGGCGTAGAGGTACACCTGCGGGATGATGATCGGCTTGGTCGCCTGGGGGAGGCGGATGTCGATGAACTCGCTCGCGCCGGCGGCGGCGTCGGTGAGGTCGCCGGAGTAGGTGGCGAAGGCGTTGTGGTAGTTGGTCCAGGAGACGTGCTCGGGGTCGCCGAAGGAGGCGTCCAGCATCAGGGCCGACAGGTCGTAGTCGGTGCGCCGCTCGGCCTGGCGCCAGTGGACGAAGAAGCGCAGCAGCTCGCCGTTCACGGCCGACAGCGAGCCGCGCGGCAGCATGCCGAGCCCGGGCGCGACGGCCTTGCCCGACAGCGGCAGGGCGACGTCGAGCACGTCCGGATCGATGATCAGGTTGCCGGGATCGGGCAGGCGGCGGATGATCTCCTCGTCCAGCACGGCCACCGCCCGCGACAGGACGCTCTCCTCGATCGGGGAGCGGGCGTCGGGCGTGGTCCACGCCCGGCCGTGCCGGTTGGCGAAGACCCGGCCGGCGACGGGCCCGAGCCGGTTGTGCAGGTGCTCGCGCAGCGACAGCAGGACTCTTCCGGACGCGCCGGCGGCGGCCTGCCCGGCGGCGTCGAGCACGGCCGAGGGGTCGTCGGCGGTGCGCAGCAGGTGGTCCAGCCGGCGCAGCAGCGCACCGGGCGCCTGGGCGAGCAGACCGAGCGCCTCCCCGGTGCGGCCCTGTGCCAGGGACGACTCCAGCCGGCTGCCGAGGCCGCGCGCCCGGCGGGCCCCGCGGGCGACCTCGAAGACCTGCGCGGCGCGCGGGAAGCGCGGGTGCTCGTGCGGGTGCAGCCGCTCGCCGAGCCGCTTCCACTGCTCGCGGTGGCGCGGCACGTCGCCGAGCCTGGCCGGCGACGCGACCGCGTCCAGCGCCTGGAGCAGGGCGCGGCGCTCGGCCCGGCGGAACGAGCGGAACCGGGTGAGGGTGGCCAGCGTGACGTCGCCGCCGGAGGCGCCGCAGGCCAGCCGGAGCACGTCGGTCACCGTGTCGACGAGCAGCGGCCGGCCCGCGGCCAGGCGCTCCTCGTTGACGACCGCGCGGTTCTCGCGCACCGGGATGTGCTCCGGCTCGTCCGGGCAGAACGCGGCCAGGGCCCGCAGCGCCGTCAGGTCCTCGGCGGGCAGCGGCACCTGCGAGCCGGCCATCGACCAGAACAGCTCGCGGGCCTCCGACTCCAGGCTCGCGCCCAGGTCCAGCACGGTCACGCGGTCGCCGGCCAGCGGGATCAGCTCGGCGTGCGCGGCCAGGAGGTCGGCGTAGGTGTGCTGGTAGCGGCCGTAGCCGGGCAGCGCGAGCAGGTTGAGCGTGGCCGGCCGGACGCGGGCGGCGGCGACGGGGTCGAGCAGCGCCTCCCGCAGCAGGCCCGCCCAGAATTCCATGGTGTCGGGCACGTTGCTGGGGAAGCCGATGAAGTAGGCGTTGTGCCGCACGTGGTCGCCCACGAGCTCGCGGACGGCGGCCAGCACCCGTACGCCGAGGTCGAGGACCGTCTCGCCGCGCAGCGCCCCCAGCCGCTCCAGCAGGGCCGCCGAGCACTTGAAGCCGACGCTCAGCAGCGCGGCGTCGAGCTGGCGGGCGGCCGCCTCTCCCCATCCCGGGTGGCCGCCGGCGGGGGCATCGCCGATCGGTACGCGCAGGCGGCGGGCGATGACGAGCGCTTCAAGATTCTCCACTGGCGCACCCTATAGCCGGTACGCGGGGGTATGCCGCGCTTTTTCCTTCGAATCGGGGTTGACCGGAGTCGGCTAATGACATTAGCCTATGGGCTATGGAGATAAACCACGGGACCGAGTTCCTGGACCTCGACGGTGGCCGGCTCGCCTACGACGTGACCGGGCAGGGCCCGCTGATCGTGCTCGCCCACGGCATGGGCGACAACAGGGCGGTCTACCGCGAGCTGGCGGCGGAGCTGGTGGCCGCCGGGTTCCGGGTGGCGAGCATGGATCTGCGCGGCCACGGCGAGTCCAGCACCGGCTGGCCGTCGTACACGCGCACCGACGTCGCCGGCGACCTGCTCGCCCTGATCGGGCACCTGGGCGGCCCCGCCGTGATCGTGGGCCACTCCTTCGCCGGCGGCGCCGCCACCATCGCGGCCGCCCAGGAGCCCGGCCTGGTCAGCGCCATCGTCGAGCTCGGCCCGTTCACCCGCGCCCAGCAGGTGAACCTGGGCGCGCTGATCTCCAACGCCCGCTACCGCAAGGGCATGACCCTGCTGCTGGGGGCCGGCCTGTTCCGCAGCGTGGGGATGTGGAAGCGCTACCTCGACCACGCCTACCCGGGCGCCAAGCCCGCCGGGCACGCCCAGCACGTCGCCGCGCTGGAGGCCGACCTGCGCAGGCCGGGCCGGATGGCCGTGGTCGCCAGGTTCGGCACGTCCGCGCCCACCGACGCGGGCGCCCGGCTCGGCGACGTCCGCTGCCCGGCCCTGATCGTCATGGGCACGCTCGACCCCGACTGGGCCGACCCCAGGGCCGAGGGCGAGGGCATCGTGGCCGGCATGCCGCCGGGAACGGCCCGGCTGCACCTGGTGGAAGGGGCCGGTCACTACGCGCACGCGCAGTTCCCCGCCGCCGTCGCCGCGGCCGTCCTGGACTTCCTCGGGGCCGGTGCGCGTGGCTAGGCCGGCTCTGTCCCCAGACGCGATCGTCGACCTCGCGCTGCGCGTCGTCGACGAGGGCGGGCCCGCGGCACTGACGCTGTCGGCGGTGGCCGGCGCGGCGGGCGTCGCGCCTCCGTCGCTGTACAAGCACGTGCGCAACCTGGCCGAGCTGCGGGCGCTGGTGTCCGCGCGGGTCATCGACGAGCTGGCCGCCCAGGCCGGCGAGGCCGTGCTCGGCCGCTCCGCCGACGACGCGGTCCGCGCGCTGATGAAGGCGTGGCGGGCCTACGTACGGCGATGCCCGAACCGCTACGCCGCGCTCATCCAGGCCCCCGAGCCGCGCACGGCGGAGGCCGGGGCCCGCCTGCTCACCATCATGTCCGCCACGCTGCGGGCCTACGGGATGAAGGACTCGGCGGCCATCCACGCGGCCCGCAGCCTGCGCGCGGCCGTCCACGGGTTCGCCGTCCTGGAGGCCGAAGGCGCCTTCGGCCTGCCCGAGGACCTGGAGGAGAGCTACGACCTGCTGATCCACATGGTGATCGCCGGGCTGCACACCCCTCCAGGGCGCTAGCGGGACGCCTCTCACGCCTCCCACGGCGAGCGGTAGGACGGCCGGTAGGCACGCAGCCGCAGCCGCAGGGTGAGCGTGATTGTGGTGCCCGCCGGCAGCTCCACGGTCAGGTACGGCCCGCCCACCGCCTGCCCGGCGGCCGAGACCACCGGCTCGTGGTGCACGTACTCGGTGTCGTGGCCGGTCCAGCCGGGCTCGGCCGCCGTCGCCACGGCGCTCACGATCTCGTGCTCGCCGAACGCCCCGCCCTGCACGACGACCGTCCTGTCGCACGTCGCCGACAGGTTGACCAGGGTGACCACCGTGGCCTCCGGCTCGATCGCGCTGACCAGCGCCGCCACCTGGTCGGGCACGCCGGGACGGCGGCGCCGGGCGTCGAAGTAACGCACCCGGGCCTGCTGCAGGCCGCCGTTGTAGACGACCTGCGGGCCGCCCCACATGAGCTGGGCCAGCGCCTCGGTCACCACCGGATTGACGTTCTGCCACAGGTGAATGGCCTCCTCCGGCAGGTCGCGATCGGCGTTGGCGAGCAGCAGCGCGATGCGGCGGCGGGCCTGGGCGTGCGCGGCGGCCAGAATCCGCTCGGGGTAGTCCGGATTGTCGCCGCACAGGTACGCGTACCACGGCTCCTCGTGCCCGGCCTCCTCCTTGTCGCGGAAGGGCCGCACGGTCGCCCAGTCGTAACCGGCGGCGGCCCGCAGCGCGTCGAGACGGGCGCGGTCCTCGGCGGCGCCGGTGTGGTGCCAGAGCGCGAAGGGGACCGACGTCTGGATCGGGTTGTAGTCGAACCAGCCCCGGTCGCTGTGCCGATAGGGCACGAGCAGCGTCGGCACGTACGCGTCGGGACCGAGGTGGGCGCGCCAGCGGCCCTGGTTGGCCGAGTCGCTCTCGTCGAAGGCCAGCTTGACGCCGCGCTCGATGACCGCGTCCAGCAGCGAGCGGACGAAACCGAGGTAGGAGTCGTCGCCGGTGGCCAGGGCGGCGCTCAGCGCGCCGACGGCCGCCGCCTGGCCGATGCTGTACAGGCCGTGCGGCCAGGTCCAGCCGTAGTGGCCGCCGTACCAGCGGCCGTCGAGCAGGCTGCCCACCACGCCGTCGGGGCCGACGTTGTCGGGCACGACGCCGCCGTTGGCCTCGGCCCTGCGCTGCCAGGCACCGACGTACTCGCGCAGCCAGTCGGCGTAGCGCCGCTCGCCGCCGGCGAGGTAGGCGTTGCAGACCAGGCCGGCCACGCTGAGGTTGCCGACGGCGTCGCCGCGGCCCAGGCGGCGCTGCATCTCGGCGCCGAGCCGCGGGTCCCCGGCGAGCGGGGGCACGGGCGTGCCGCCGGGCACCAGCCAGTCGAGCGGGTAGCCGTACTGGGCGGCCTCCGCCTCGGTCCACGGGTACGCGGGCGTGTCGGACACGCCGTCGCGGGCGCCCCGGCTGCCGTTGTGCGGGGCCTTGATGATGCACAGCTCGGGGTCGTAGTTGCCGTTGGCGGGGAAGAGGTAGAGGTCGGCGAAGCGGGTGGCCCGCTCGCCCCAGGAATGCGGGTCGGCGGCGGTCAGGAAGTACGTGAACAGCAGGCTCTCGCCCTGGTGGAACCAGTCGTAGCCGATCTCGAACTCGTCGGCGAACATGCCCAGCTCCGTCATCTGGGCCACCACGCCGTGCCAGTGCCGCGCGCAGGTCTCCAGCAGGTCGTCCGCGCCTCCCAGCAGATAGAGCTGCGGCCAGTTGAAGAACGGCTCGAAGAAGTCGTCCGCGCCGTCGCGCGAGGACAGCCGGCCCTCGTAGCGCAGCGAGCCGTCCGGCCTGGTGTAGCGGTCGCTGAACAGCCGCCACCCGCTGTCGAGCAGGTCCAGCAGGGCCCGCTGGGACAGCGCCCAGGCCGGGGGATCAAGGACGGGCACACTGGCCGTCACGGTGGCACTGCGGTGCGTCATGCGGTGAGAGCTCCTCAAGGTTCAGCCCTTGGTCGCGCCGGCGGTCAGCCCGGCGACCAGGAAACGCTGCGAGAACAGGAAGACCAGCAGCACGGGGGTGATCGACAGCAGCGTGGCCAGGACCAGCTCCGGCGGCTGCACCTCGGCGTTGGCGCCGACGACGGGATTGAAGGTGGGGGTCGCCGCCAGCATCTGGGTCAGGCCGACCTGCATGGGGTAGTTGTCGCTGTCCGGCAGCATCACGTACGGCAGGAAGAAGTTGTTCCAGTTCGTCACGAAGCTGAAGAAGGCGACCAGCGCGACGACCGGCTTGGCCAGCGGCAGCGCCACCCGCGCGAACGTGGCCGACTCGCCGCAGCCGTCCAGGCGCGCGGAGTCCAGCAGCTCGGCGGGCACGCTGGTGGAGAAGTAGATGTAGGTCAGGTACACGCCGAACGGGAAGAACGACATCGGCAGCACCACCGACGCCGTCGTGTTGACCAGCCCCAGGTAGCTGAACTCCAGGAAGATCGGCAGCACCAGGGCGGTGGCCGGCATCAGCATCACCACGAGCGTGACGACGAGCAGCAGGCGGCGGCCCCGGAACCTCGTCAGCGCCAGCGCGTAGCCCGCCGGGATGCTCACCAGCAGCGTGAGCGCCACCGACAGTGCGGCGTAGAGCACCGAGTTGCCCATCCAGGTCGCCACCGTGCCGTCCTGGAAGGACATGAGATGGCGCCAGTTGTCCAGCAGCGCGGCGATCGAGCCGGGGGAGAGCGGGTTGTCCTGGATCAGGCCGGCCGGCGTCTTGGTGGCCGCCAGCACCAGCCACACCATCGGCAGCACGAAGAACAGCGCGAACCCGGCCAGCACGGCGGCGACCAGCACGCGCACCACCAGGCGGGCCGGGTGGTCAGTCCGCATCGAACAGCCCTCCCTTGGCGACGAACAGGCCGGCGCAGCACAGCGCCACGATCAGCAGGTCGATCGCGATGGCGGCCGAGCCGTTGAAGTCGTTCTGGTCGAAGGCGTACAGGTAGGCGAGCTGGTTGAGCGAGTAGTCGGTGCCGACGACGCCGAAGCTCGCCTGGGAGATGAGCTGCGGCTCGACGAAGAGCTGGGTGCCGGCCGCGAGGGAGAGGATCAGCATGTACACGATCCACTTGCGCAGCATCGGCAGCTGCACGCGCAGCGCGGTGCGCAGCGGGCCCGCGCCGTCCACCCTGGCGGCCTCGATGACCTCGTGCGGGATGCTGTTCAGCGCGCCGTACATGATGACGATCCAGCCGCCCGCGCCGGTCCAGAACGCGATGATCGTGAACAGCCACGGCAGGTGCCCGGGCGCGACGACGGCCACGAACGTCGAGCCCCACAACGTACGGACGACGCCGTCGATCGGGCTCACGGACGGGTCCAGCATGAACAGCCACAGCAGCACGCTGGACGCGCCGGCCAGCGCGCCCGGCACGTAGTAGACGAACCGCAGCACCGCCCGCGACCAGGCCGCGGCCAGCCGGTGCACCAGCAGCGCCAGCGCCAGGACCAGCACGGTCAGCGTGACCAGCCACAGTGCCAGGTACGTGCCCACGTGCCCGACGGCGGCCAGGAAGCGGTGGTCCTGGGCGGTGCGCACGAAGTTGGCGAGCCCGGCGAAGCGCCCGCCGGCGTCGGTGAAGGCCAGGTTGAGCGCGTACGCGGTCGGGACGAGGCCGAAGGCCACGAGCAGGACCACGTACCCGGAGACGAAGACGTGCCCCGCCGCCGGCCGCCAGGCGCGGGAACGGCTCCCGGCTCGCGAGCCGGCGGCGGCCATCGCGGGAGCGCTCATCCGGCGACCTGGTAGCCGAGCACCTGGGCCTGCTGCTCGATCGCGGTCTGCCACTCCGGCAGCAGCGACTCAACGGTCTTGCCCGCGGTCTGGGCGGGAATGACCGTCTTGGCCCACACCGCCTCCTGGCTGAACTCGGGCGAGCCCCAGCCCGGCCAGACCTGATCGGCCGCGGCGGTGATCGGGGCGGCGATGTCGCCGGCGTAGTAGCCGCTGTCCTGCTGCTTGGCGATCCACTTGGCCGCCGCGGGGGAGTACGCGGGGTAGCCGGGCGACTTGTCCACCTGGTACGCGTCGGCGGTGGTGACCCAGGTGACGAAGTCCCTGGCGGCCTCCAGGCGGGCGCTGTGCCGCGAGACCCACCAGGCGCCGCCGCCGACGTTGCCCGTCACGGGCGGGCTCTGGTCCGCCCAGTGCAGCGCGTCGCCGACCGCGAGCGTGCCCTTGGGCGTCTTGAGCGCACCCTGGAACACCGCGCCGCCGTACCAGGCGGGGCCGGGCAGCATGAGCACCTTGTCGCCCTGGTTCTTGGCGAAGTCGGGGCCGAAGAGCGGCAGCAGGGACATGGTCTTGTTCGCGACGAGCTTGTCGATCAGCTTCGCGGCCCGCACGCACGCCGGGTCGGTGGCCTTGACGGTGATCGCCTTGGCGGCGGTGACCTGGTTGGCCGGGCACTGCGCGCCCCACATGTAGATCTCGGGCGCCCAGGCGTCGCCGGCCGTGCCGACGAGGTAGCCCGGGTGCTCGGCCGCCACCCTCTCGCCCAGCGCCTGGTACTCCTCCCAGGTCGCCGGCACCTCGTAGCCGAACTCGTCCAGCAGCTTCTTGTTGTACCAGAGCACCACCTGGGCCAGGTCGTTGCGCAGGCAGTAGACGGTGCCGTCCACCGTGCACACGTCCAGTGCGCCCTTGGCGAACCCGCTCAGCGTGTTCCGGTCGATCAGGCCCTTGTCCAGCGGGGCGACGAAGGCGCCGGAGCCCTGCGAGGCCCAGGAGGCGGTGTTGTTGTCGGTGGTGAACACGACGTCCGGCCAGCCCTCGCCGGCCCGGTTGAAGAGCTGGACCTTGGTCTTGAGCGAGTTGGAGCCGTTGGCGTTGCCGTCGTAGGTGACGATGTCGAGCTGCGCGCCGGGGTGCGCGGCCTGGTACGCCTTCGCCGCGTCCAGCCGGGTGGAGTCGACCCAGACCACGAGCTTGCCGTCCTCCTGCGGGGCCGGGGCGAAGCCGTACTTGGAGGAGGAGGCGGAGTCGGAGGCGGGGGTGGCGGTGCCGGGCCGCTCGGTGCCGGCGGGGTTGGGCGGGCCGCAGGCCGCGACGGTGAACAGGACCGCGGTGATGAGGATCGCCGGGCTGCGTCGTCTCATGTGGTGTTCCTCGGGGGGACGAAAGGCGGAAGTGAGCTACGTAAACGCCGCGTTTCGGGATATGACATCATACGTGTGATGTCATTTACAATGGCCTATACTCAAGGCGGTCCGGAGATCAGGACCATCAGTGCTCGGGAGGGCACGTGACACAGCACGCACCGGCAGGCCCGCGCATCGGCGACCCGGCCGGCGACCCAGCCGGAGGCACAGCCGGCCGCACGGCCGAAGGCGCGGCGCAGCCCGCGCGCCGATCGCGGCGCGTGCGCCCGGCCAAGCTGGGCACCACCGTGGTCGAGCAGCTCGTGGACGACATCGTCCGCGGCGTGCTCCGCCCCGGCTCGGCGCTGCCCCCGGAGGGTGAGCTGTGCGAGGAGTTCGGGGTCAGCCGCACCGTGATCCGCGAGTCGGTGAAGATCGTCCAGGAGAAGGGCCTGGTCAGGATCGAGCACGGGCGCGGCACCCAGGTCATGGATCCGCGGCAGTGGAACCTGCTCGACGACGTCGTGCTGACCTCGGTCATCGCGCACGACGAGAACGCGACGTTCCTGGACGAGCTGGTCTCGGTGCGGACGGCGCTGGAGGCGGACATGGCCGCCGCCGCGGCCCGCTTCCACACCGCGCAGGACGACGAGCGCATCGCCGCGGAGCTGGGCACGATGCGGGCGAGCCTGGAGTCACCGCCCGACTTCGGCGCGGCCGACGTGCGCTTCCACGACATGATCATGGCGGCGTCCGGGAACCGGCTCGGCCGGGCGATCGTCAACAGCATCCACGACAAGGCGCGCACCAGCATGCGCTACCACGGCGAGTACAACGACTCGGTCATGCGCCGGACGCTGGAGGAGCACCAGGCGATCAGCGACGCGATCGTGGCGGGCGACCCGGAGGGAGCGGCGGCCGCCATGCGACGCCACATCCTCGATTCGTGGAACCGCCGCCGCCCCGCACCTCACGGCTGATCACGGCCCGGCGCCGGCCCGGCCGAGTGCTGAGGGCGGAATCGGGCCGGGCGCCGGTGTGGCGTCGGCCCGGTCGGGTGGCGGGGCTCAGATCAGGCCGAGTGCCAGCATGGCGTCGGCGACCCGGCGGAAGCCGTCGATGTTGGCCCCGGCCACGTAGTTGCCCGGCATGCCGTACTCGTCCGCGGTCCCCAGGCAGCGGGCGTGGATGTCCTGCATGATCTCGCGCAGGCGGCGCTCGGAGAACTCGAACGTCCACGAGTCGCGGCTGGCGTTCTGCTGCATCTCCAGCGCGCTGGTCGCCACGCCGCCCGCGTTGGCCGCCTTGCCGGGCCCGAACGCGACGCCCGCCTCGACGAACACCTTGATGCCCTCCGGGGTGGTGGGCATGTTGGCGCCCTCGCCGACCGCGACGCAGCCATTGTCCACCATGAGCGCGGCGTCGCGGCCGGTGATCTCGTTCTGCGTGGCGGACGGCATCGCCACCTCGCAGGGCACCTCCCACACGCTGCGGCCGGGCACGAAGGTGACGTGCTCGCCGCCGCGCTCCGCGTACACGTCCAGCCGGGCCCGCTCGATCTGCTTGACCTGCTTGAGCAGGTCCAGGTCGATGCCCTTCTCGTCGAGCACGTAGCCGGAGGAGTCGGAGCAGGCCACCACGACGCCGCCGAGCTGCTGGATCTTCTCGATGGTGTAGATCGCCACGTTGCCGGAGCCGGACACCACGACCCGCTTGCCGTCGAACGACGTGCCGCGCGCCCTGAGCATCTCCTCGACGAAGAACGCGCACCCGTAGCCGGTCGCCTCGGTACGCACCTGGGCGCCGCCGTACACCAGCCCCTTGCCCGTGATCACGCCGGACTCGTAGCGGTTGGTGATGCGCTTGTACTGGCCGAACAGGTAGCCGATCTCCCGCCCGCCGACGCCGATGTCACCGGCCGGCACGTCGGTGTACTCGCCGATGTGCCGGTACAGCTCCGTCATGAAGCTCTGGCAGAAGGCCATCACCTCGCGGTCGGAGCGGCCCTTGGGGTCGAAGTCCGACCCGCCCTTGCCGCCGCCGATCGGCAGGCCCGTCAAGCCGTTCTTGAAGATCTGCTCGAAGCCCAGGAACTTGACGATGCCCAGGTAGACCGAAGGGTGGAAGCGCAATCCGCCCTTGTACGGCCCCAGCGCGCTGTTGAACTCCACCCGGAAGCCGCGGTTGATCTGCACCTGGCCCCGATCGTCCAGCCACGGCACCCGGAAGATGATCTGCCGCTCGGGTTCGCAGATCCGTTCAATGATCTTGGATTCGGCGTATTCGGGATGCTTGCCGAGAACCGGGCCGATGCTGTCGAGCACCTCGCGCACCGCCTGGTGGAACTCGACCTCTCCAGGGTTGCGGCGCAGGACGTTGTCGTAGATCGACGACAGTTTCTCGTGCAAGAGGGACTCCCAACCTCACTGGTGTAGACCACCTCACTTTACGGTTCGGCCCATTGTGAGAAGAACGCGCCCCCGCCCGAAGCGGCAGGTGGCCGCGGGCGCGTCGCCCCGCCCGCGGCCGCCGTCACGCTATTGCACGGTGATCCTGTCCACTTCGACGGTGATGCCCCGGACCTGGGGCGTCGAGGTGGCCGTGGTGACCTTGCCGGTGCCGGGTGCGACCCCTCTGACCCTCATCGAGTACGTCAGCGTGCCGCCGGGGACGGCCGGCGTGCTGGTGACCCGCAGGTCCCCGGTGGGCGGCCCGGCGATCTGGGCGCCCGCCGTGCCCTCCTCGTTCTCGGCGCCCACGGTGAGGCCGTAGCTCGCGGGCGGCTCGCCCGGCAGGTCGGCCGGGTTGTAGACGTAGCTGATGTCCTCGGCGCCGCCGAGCCCGATCCACTGCTGGAAGACCTTGCGGGCCGTGGTGCCGAACAGGTTGACCCGCCACTCGACGACCAGCCAGCTGTTCGTCCCGTCCGACAGGACCGTGGCCAGGATGCCCGGCGCGCCGGTGCCGTCCAGGTCGGTCCAGTAGGGGGCCAGCACGCCGTTCGGGCGGGCCGGGTCGGGCAGCGTCTGCGGCACGAAGTCGATGTCGCCGGACGTGGCGCCGCCCGCGACGCTGTAGCCGTTGGAGGTCACGCCCAGCCGGGTGTGGCTCCTGCCCGCGAAGGTGAACGGGGCCGGAGGCGTGAGGTTGAGCGCCTGCTCGTCCCCGATCGGGATCGGGGTGACGCCGAAGTCGTCCAGCGGGATGTACCCGGCTGGGCTCGCGCCCGGCGCGATCGACGGGCTGGCGGGCTGCCTGGCGGCCAGCGTCGCGGTGGTGGTCGCGATCTGGCTGCCGATCCTGGTGGCGCCGGTGACGCCGTTGAGCCGCAGGCGGGCGTCGAGCGTGCTCACCGCGGTCACCTTGGCGTCCTTCAGCGTGTCGTTCGCGAGGGTGACCGTGCAGGTGGACTCGCCGGTGTTCCTGGGGATCGACGCCGGCGCGCAGGTCTGGTCCACCGGGATCGCGCCCTCCTTGCGGAAGAACGCGACCGGCAGGTGCAGCGCGCGGGAGCCGCCGGACTGCTTGAGGTCCACCTGCCCGAAGTACTGCCCGTCGGGCAGGTCGGGCGCGGTGATCACGATGCTGAGCCTGGCGCTCTTGCCCGGCGCGACGGTGAAGCGGGGCGGCAGCACCGTGATGGCGGCGCCGCTGACGGTCCTGCCGGAGGCGGTGAAGGTGAGGCTCCTGTTCGTGACGTTGGTGACCGTGCGCTCGGCGGTGATCACGCCCGGCATGACGGGGGCGTTCACCGACGGCAGGTTGAGGTCGATGCGGTTGAGCGGGTCGGCGGCCGAGGCGACGAAGTCCGCGGCGCTCTCGTCCAGGGTCAGGCCCGGGTCACCGGCCTTGGTGAGGTCGATGCGCCCGCCGCCCATGTCGAACGGGTCCGCAGGCGTCGTCCTGTCCTGCTTGGTGACCGCCGTCCTGGCCGTGGTCTCCAGGGCGGACTTGACCTGCCCCGGCGTCCAGCTTGGATGCAGCGCGAACAGCAGCGCCGCCGCTCCCGCCACGTGCGGCGCCGACATGGAGGTGCCCGAGATGACCTGGTAGAGGTTGCCGGGCGGCCCTTCCGCCGGCGACTCCGGCGTCGGGGTCATGCCGGCCATGATGTGCAGGCCGGGCGCGGTGACGTCCGGCTTGAGGAAGTCGCCGCCGGGGCCGCGCGAGGAGAAGTGCGTGATCGCGTCGCCCTGCCAGGTGCTCTTCGTGCCCTGGGTGAACGAGGCCGCGGCGTCCGGATGCGCGGCCAGGAAGCCCAGCAGCGTGTCCGCCTCGGGCTTGTCGAGGTGCACCGACGGGATCCAGTGCGCGTCGGTGAAGACGTCGAACGGGAACGTGTTGTAGATGATCATGCCGGCCGCGCCGCCCTGCATGACGTTGAAGCTCTTCATCACCCGGTTCGGGGTGCGCTCACAGGCGACGATCTTCCCGGTGAACGTGCCGGGCGGCGCCGGAGTGAGACAGGTCGCGTCGTTGTACGGCGGCGCCGAGGCGAGCACCACGGGCAGCGGCGAGCCGAGCCCCTGCGTGATCGAGGCACCCTTGACCGTCGCCGTGGCGCCGCCGCCGGTCAGCGTGAGGGTGGACTGGAACGTCCTGGTCTGCGTGGAGGCGGCCACCGTGGTCGTCCAGGGGCCGAGGTGGTCGGTGGTGTCCGCGCCGGGCCCGGCGTTGCCCGCCGACGCCGACACCAGCACGCCCGCCGCGTACGCGTCGAGGAAGGCCAGCTCCACCGGGTCGCTGTACGGGTCGCTGCCGCCGGAGATCGAGAAGTTCAGCACCTGGGCGCCGTCCAGGATGGCCCTGGCCACCGCCTGCGCCGAGTCCGACGGGAAGCAGCCCTGCGCGCCGCACACCTTGTAGACCGACACCGCCGCGCCGGGCGCGATGCCGTGGATCGGGCCGCGGCCGATGCCCAGCGGGTTCGCCTCGGCGACCGGGCCGCCCGCCGACGTGCTCGCGGTGTGGGTGCCGTGGCCGTTGGAGTCGCGGGCGCTGTCGGGGTAGACCTCGCCGCCGAAGACCGCGTTGTACGTCTCCAGGAACGGCTGCCCGCCGATCAGCTTGTTGTTGCAGGTGAACGGGTCGGCGGCCGGGGTGGTCGGGTTGTCGCCGAAGTCGCAGACCCGCGTGGTGCCGTCCTCGGTGGGCGGCGGGGCGGGCAGGCCGGGCCGGGCGGCGAACGACGGGTGCTCGGGCCAGGCGCCGCTGTCCAGCACGCCCACGATCACTCCCTTGCCGGCCGTCTTAGCGGTGTCGCCGAGCTTGCCGTAGATCGCGGGGGCGCCGATGAAGGCGGGGCTGGAGTCGGTGAGCAGCTGCTGCGGCTTGTCCTCCTGCACGGCGACCGCGCCGGGCAGCTTCAGCACCTCCGCCGCCTGGTCGCCGGGGATGCGCAGGGCGATGCCGCCGTACACCGTCCTGATGCGCTGGCCGGGGACGGCACCGGGGATCTGCCTGGACAGCTCGGCGAGGAAGGCGTTCTCGATCTCCTCGATGTGCTCGGCGTACCTCCTGGCGTCGGCGCCGTCGGCGTCCAGGGCCCGGCCCGTCACGGACGGGCTCGTGCCCGGCAGGCCGGCCACGCCGCCCCGGTAGGCGGCCAGCGAGTCGTAGTCCAGCTTGACCACGACGTTGACCGGCGCGGTGGAGGTGCTGCTCAGCAGCGCCTGGTCGCTCTTGGCGAGCTTGCCCGTCGGGGACTTGGCGCCCTCGACGACCTCGGCGGGGGCGAGCGGGGTGGACGTCCACTTCTTGGCCGGCGGGGACGGCGGCGGGCTCGCCGCGGCCGCCGCCGGGCTGATGGCCAGGACGACGCTCAGCGCGACGGCGGCGGGGACGAGCCGCCGCGCGCGGGATAACAGGGCACCGGATGACACGGGGGACCTCCTTGGCGAGGGGCTGCGAGGCCCGCCAGGGAGGCGTCACGTCACCCGTCCGCGGGTACGCCGGAGGGAGCGCTGACCCTCCCCGGCGGGCGACGAACGGGAACTCATCTTGGTCCGACCGGAGTGTAGGCAGCGATCGACGCCGGAGAATCCCACCCGAGTTGCCAGAATCTCCCGCGGAATCCGGCACACTTCACGATCGACATCTCCCGTTCGAGATGCTCCGCGCCGGATGGACGCCCCCGGCACCTCCGCCCGCGCCGGCCCCGCCTTCCACCCCGGCGTCCTGGGGCCGCCGTGGCGGGCGGAGCGTCGCCGCGCGACCGCCGAAACGATGGGCTACTGTCGTTTTAGTGACACACGGTCAGTCAAGATCGTCCGAGCGGGTCCCTGCACGGGAGTTGACATGAGCGATTCTGTGACATTGCCCCTGCACATGCGGCGCAGCGGGTTCGATCCCGACCCCGAGCTGTCGGCGCTGCGCGACGGGGAGGGCGTCCGCCGGGTGCCCACCGTGTTCGGCATCGAAGCGTGGGTCGTCAGCCGGTTCTCCGACGTGCGGGAGGTGCTCGGCGACTCCGGACGCTTCAGCAACGCCGAGGTCATCGGGTTCCGGGCGGCCGACCGGCCGCAGTACAGCGAGGAGCAGCTCAGGACGATGCGGGCGGGCAACCTGCTCGCCTTCGACCCGCCCGAGCACACCCGGCTGCGCCGCATCCTGACGCCCGAGTTCACCATGCGGCGGATGCGCCGCCTGGAGCCGCGCATCCACGAGATCGTCCAGGAGCACCTGGACGCGATGGAGCGTGACGGGGCGCCGGCCGACCTGGTCTCCGCCTTCGCCCTGCCGATCCCCTCGCTGGTCATCTGCGAGCTGCTGGGCGTGCCGTACGCCGACCGCGGCGAGTTCCAGCGGCGTACCGGCATGGTGCTGGACATCTCGCTGCCGGTCGAGGAGCGGCAGGCGGCCAGCCTGGAACAGCGCTCCTACATGGCAGGGCTCGTCGCCCGCGCCCAGGCCGCGCCCGGCGACGACATGCTCGGCATGCTGGTGCGCGAGCACGGCGACGACCTGTCCACCGACGAGCTGGTGGGCATCGCCGGGCTCCTGCTGCTGGCCGGCCACGAGACCACCTCCAACATGCTCGGCCTCGGCACCCTGGCCCTGCTGCGCCATCCCGACCAGCTCGGCCTGCTCAGGAAGGAGCCCGAGCGGATCGGCGCCACCGTCGAGGAGCTGCTGCGCTGGCTGAGCATCGTGCACTCCGGCACGAGCAAGATCACCACGACCGAGGTCGAGCTGTCCGGCACCCGCATCCCGGCCGGCGAGCTCGTGCTGTGCGCGCTGCCCGCGGCCAACCGCGACCCGGCGTTCCTCGCCGACCCCGACCGTCTCGACATCACCCGCGGCGACCTCGGCCACGTCGCCTTCGGTCACGGCGTGCACCACTGCCTGGGCGCGCCGCTGGCCAGGATGGAGATGCGCATCGCCTTCCCGGCGCTGTTCGAGCGGTTCCCCGGGCTGCGCGAGACCGGCACCCCGCCGGAGTTCCGCTCCTTCAACGTCGTGTACGGCCTGTCCGCCTTCGAAGTCGCCTGGTGACAGCCCGCTCATCCCGGCTGCTAGCGTTCACCGTGTGCACGAGCAGCGACAGCGAGCCGACGCGCTGCGCAACGCCGACAGGATCGTCCGGGCCGCCATCGCGATCCTGCGCGAACGCGGCCCCGAGGTCTCCCTCGACGAGATCGCCCGGCAGGCGGGCATCGGGAGCGCCACCGTCTACCGGCGCTTCGGCGACCGCGACGGCGTGATCAGGGCCGCCTTCGAGACGTACTTCGCCGAGGAGGTGGAGCCGCTGGTGCTGGCCGCCCGCGACGCCGCCGATCCCGGGGGAGCGCTCGCCGGGGCGCTGACGGCGGCGGTCGACACTCTGGCCGCCCACCACGGGCTGCTGAAGGCCGCCCGGCAGTCGGGCGCCTCCACCGTCGACATCGCCGCCCGGTTCATGGGGCCGCTCGGCACCGTCCTGGTCCGGGCGCAGCAGGCCGGGCAGGTGCGCGGCGACCTGGTCGTACGCGACCTCGCCGCGATCGTCGTGATGGCCCTGGCCACCGCGCACCCCCGCGATCCCGCCCATCACGACCCCCGCCGCTACCTGGCCCTGCTGCTGTCGGGCCTGCGGCCGTCGGACGACGGCCTGCCCGCGCCCTCCTCGGCCGAGGGCCCGGTCACGTCCGGGCGTTCCTGGGCAGGAGGAACATGAGCGCGGCCGCGGCGACGTAGCAGGCGACCTGCCAGGGCAGGATCGAGGCCAGGGCGTCGCCGTACGCGAGCAGACCGGAGGCGCCGTCGCGCAGGGAGCCGTCCAGCCGGGCGAAGAACACGCCGCCCAGCACCGCCACGCCCAGCGCGTTGCCGATCTGGGTGATGGTGGTGAGCACGCCGCCCGCCGCTCCCGCGTCCCGCGCGGGCATGCCGGCGAGCACCACGTTGATCAGGGACGGGGCGGTGAGGCCCAGCCCCAGGCCGCCCGCGAACAGGGGCACGGCCAGCTCCCAGTAGGCGGGTCCGGCGCTGTCTCCCACCATGAGGAGCAGCACGACCTGCGACGCCGCGAGCAGCAGCGTGCCGCCGACGAGGACGGCCCGGTGGGCGAACCGGACGCCGATCCCGGAGGTGACGATCGAACCCACGGCGTACGGCAGGATCACCAGCCCCGTCTCCATCGCGGAACGCCCGGCGCCGAGCTGCAGATACAGGGACAGCAGCAGGAAGAAGGAGCCGATCGCGCCGAAGAACAGCACGGAGACCGCCAGGCCGCCGGCGAAGGCACGCACGCGCAGCAGCGCGGGATCGAGGATCGGCTGCCCGCCCCGGCCGGTCAGGCGCCGCTGCCGGAGCAGGAACAGGGCCGCCACGGGCGCCGACAGCGCCAGTACGGCGAAGCCCCACCAGGGCCAGCCCCAGTCGCGTCCCTGGATCAAGGGCAGGAGCAGCAGCGTCGTGGCCGCGGCGGCCAGCGCCGCGCCGGCCAGGTCCAGCCGCGTACGGCCGGGCGAGCGGGACTCGGGCATGAACCGCGCGCCCGCGGCCAGCGCGGCGACCGCGATCGGCACGTTGACCCAGAAGATCGCCCGCCATCCCAGGCCGAACAGGTCGGCCTCGACCAGCAGCCCGCCGAGCAACGGCCCGGCCACCGAGGCCAGGCCGAGCACGGCGCCGTAGGCGCCCAGGGCCCGCGCGCGGGCGCCGGGCTCGAACGAGGCGCGGATGATGCCGAACACCTGCGGGATCATCAGGCCACCTGCCAGGCCCTGCACGACCCGCATGCCGACCAGCGCGCCGGGGCTCGGCGCCAGCCCGCAACCGGCCGAGGCCAGCATGAACGCGGCCAGGCCCAGCAGGAACACGCGGCGGCGCCCGTACAGGTCGCCGAGGCGGCCGCCGGTGATCAGGCCCGCTCCGACGGCGAGGGTGTAGCCGGCCATCATCCACTGGAGCGCGGCCTGGCCGGCGCCGAGGTCCCGGGCGATCGCGGGGGCCGCCACGCTGACGATCGTGGCGTCGAGGAGCTCCATGAAGGACGCGGTGAGGATGGCGGCCAGGGCGACGGCCGCCGCGCGGCCGGTCAGCAGGGCCGCGCTGCCGTCGTGCCGGCGGGTGGGTGTGCTCATGCGGGTTGGACTCCCGTGTGCGGGGGACGGTAAAATGCCTGCGCAACGCAGTAGCTGCGTCGCGCAGCAAAACGTAGCACGAATTTCACTGCGCGGCGCAGCGAAATCGACGGGGAAGGGTGCCACGATGACGGAGCCGGATGCGAGCAGGGAAGCGCTGCTCGCCGAGGTCACTACGGACGTGGTGCCCAGCTGGGCGATCCTGGTCGTCCAGCTCAACAACCTGGTCGCCGAGCGGCTGGGCGTCACCGACACGGACGTGCAATGCCTGCACGTGCTGGGGCGGCACGGCCCGGCGACCCCGGGGATCCTGGCCAAGCACGTGAACCTCACCACCGGCTCGGCCTCCCGCATGATCGACCGGCTGGTGGCCGCGGGCTGCGTCCGGCGGGTGGCCGACCCGCACGACCGCAGGAAGGTGCTCATCGAACCCACCCAGGAAGGGCTCGACCGGGTCACCGCCGCCTACGCGGGGCTGGTCGCCCGGACGCGGGACGATCTCGGCGAGTTCGGCGACGCCGAGCTGCGGACCATCGTCCGCTTCATGAGGACGGCCGAACGCAGCACCGCCGCCGAGATCCACCGGCTGCGGGCCACGGACGACCTCAAGGGAGCTCCCTGACGCCGGCCCGCGGGGCCACCGGCGCGTCGGTGAGGGTTCGCCTGTTCGTCAGGCGCGATTGGCGGTGCCGCTCCGCGTCCGCGTCACGCTGTGAAGATGGTCGATCACGTGGGCGCTGCTACGACCTGCTGCCGCTGGGCCGCCGGATCCTGTCCGACCAGCTGACCTACCCCTTCGGCGAGCACGATGTCGGCGCGCTGCGCCCGGCGATCCCGCTGTACGTGCCCGCCGGCGGCCGGGACCTGCTGCGCGGGCTGGCGGCGCTGTTCCCCCTGCCGACCGCCCCCATCCTGGACCGCGTCTTCGACCTCGCCCTGGACGTGCGGGGATACCGCCCCGGGCAGGAGTTCGAGCTCGGCGGCTGCCATGTCACCATGCACGGGTTGCGCCACGCGCTGCCCAACTGCGGCGCCCGCGTGCGCGGCCCCGCCGCGACCCTGGCCTACACCGGCGACACCGGGGTGACCGGCGCCCTGCACACCCTCGCCGCGGACGCCGGCCTGTTGCTGGCCGAGGCCACGCTGGACCGCACCGACAGCACCTCGCACGGCCACACTTCGACGGTCCCGTGCACCTCGCCGTGCCGGGCCTGGTGCACGAGCTGCCGCCGTACGGGCCTTGAGGTGGTCACCGGTCACGCCTGTCGGTCTCCGGCGAGACGCGGTGATCGCAGGCGTGCGGCGGCCACGGCGAGCAGGGCGACGGCGGCCAGGGCGAAGCCGGCGTTCCCCGCCAGGTCGATCGCCTGCTCCACAGGTACGGCGGGAGGTTGCGCGAAGCCGTGCCAGGCGTAGGTGAGCACGCCGCCGGCCGCCAGCGCGAACACCTGGGCCCGGCCCCAGCCCGCGCGCCGCGACCAGCGGGTCACCAGGCCGCAGACCACGGCGTAGACGGTGAGGTTGACGGCCACGACCGGCCAGCCGCCGAGCGTGTCGAGGGCCATGGCGGCCAGCCAGAACACGGCTCCGGCCACCAGCGAGAAGCCGAGCACCGGCCAGGGTCCCGGCGCCAGTCCCGGCAGCTCCGCCGCCGGCGCCCGGTCCGGCAGTTCGTCCGCCGGGCGGCGGCGGCGCAGGGCGAATGCGATCAGCAGACCGGCAGGCACGACCACGCCCGCGAGCTGGGCGACGGAGAGCTGGTGGGCGGCCGGGTCGAACAGGGCGGTGGCCGCCGCCCCGAGCACGAACAGAACCCCCGTGATCACCAGCCCGGGAAGCCGCAGCCACGGCTGCGCCGCCCTGGACGGCACCAGGGCCTCCACGACCGCGATGGGCACGCAGATGCTGCCCGCCGCGTGCACGCCGCCCAGCACGAAGCTCACCCACCAGGCGCTCACCTCCACGCCGGGGATCCAGGCGTACGCGGTGAGGTCCATGCCGGCGTAGCCGGGGTTGAAGAGCGAGCGCGTCACCAGGCCCTCCTCCAGGAGCCCGTACGCGACGGCGAGCAGCACGATGCCGGGCCAGCCGGCGCCCCTGCGCCTGGCCAGCTCGCGGATGAGCAGCGCGCCGCCCCCGTACAGCGGGGCCAGGGTGATCAGCGCGAACAGCATGGTGACGGGCAGATTGCCCAGCAGGAACTCGCCGATCAGCGGCGACAACAGGAAGAGCCCGAACGCGGGCGCGATGCGTTGGATCATGTCTCCAGCCTCGCCGGGGCGGGGCGGCGCCGGTAGTGACGTTCGTCAGAGCCAGCCCTTGGCCTCGGCCGCACGCGCGGCCTCGGCCCGGTTGCGGGCGCCGAGCTTGCCGATGGCCGATGACAGGTAGTTGCGCACGGTGCCGTCGGACAGGTACAGGCGGCGGGCGATGTCGGCGATGGTGCCGCCCTCGTTGGCGGCGCGCAGCACGTCCCGTTCCCGGCTCGTGAGCGGGTTGGCGCCGGCGGAGAGGCTGGCGGCCGACAGCTTGCGGTCGAACACCCGCTCACCCGCGTGCACCCGCCGCACGGCGTCGGCCAGCTCCCCGGCCCGGGCGTCCTTGACCACGTAGCCGGCCACGCCCGCGTCCATGGCCCGCCGCAGGTACCCGGGGCGGCCGAACGTGGTCAGGATGATCACCCGTACGCCGGTGAGCCCGGCCGCCGTGGTGAGACCGTCACGGCCGGGCATCTCGATGTCGAGCAGCACCACGTCCGGACGCAACCGGGCGACCGCGCCGGGCACCTCGTCACCCCGGCTCACCTGACCGACGACCTCCAGGTCGGGCTCGAGACCGAGCAACGCCGCCAGCGCCTCCCGAACGAGATGCTGATCGTCGGCCAGCAGCACACGGATCACGGCGTCCCCCCGATGGACGGCAGCGGGGGCCGCGTCACGGCGTCCCGCCGATGGACGGCGGCGGGATGCGCGTCACGGTGCGTCCGCCGGAGAGCGCGGGTCATGGCGCGTCCGCCAGGGGCAGCCTGGCCGACAGGAGGAAGCCGCCGCCCTCGGCGGGGCCGCCGTCCAGGGTGCCGCCTGCCACGTGCACGCGCTCGGCCAGCCCGCGCAGGCCGTTCCCGCCGCCGCCGTCGGCGCCCGGGCCCGGGGCGGGGCCGCGTCCGTCGTCGCGCACCTCCGCGTACGCCTCCCCGCCCTCGACGCCGAGGCGGATGTGGCAGCGCCGGGCGCCGCTGTGCCGGACGACGTTCGTCGCGGCCTCCCTGACCACCCAGGCCAGCACCGGCTCCACATCGGCGGGCAGCGGCCCCGCCGCCACCTCCAGCCGCACGCCCGCGGTGCCGAGCGCGCGGCGCGCACCGTCCAGCTCCTCCGGCAGCGACAGCTCCCGATACCCCGCGATCGCCTCGCGCACCTCCGACAACGCCTGCCGGGACAGCTCCTCCACCTCCTCCATCTCGGCCCTGGCCCGTTCCGGGTCGGCGACGGCGAGCCTGCCCGCGAGCTGGCTCTTCACCGTCATCACGGCCAGGCTGTGACCGAGCAGGTCGTGCATGTCGCGGGCGAAGCGCAGCCGTTCGTTGTCCACGGCCAGCCGCTCGACCTTGACGTTGGCCTCGCTCAAAGCCCTGTTCGCGGACTCGAGCCGGAGGAAGGCGCGGATGGCGGCCGTGAACACGACCGTCTGCAACGGCATCCACCAGTACTCGGCCAGCGGCCTGTCCAGCAGCGGCAGGGCCAGCGTGAGCGCCACGACGGTCGCCCCGGCCGCCACCGGCAAGACCCGCTCCGGCAGCGCCGTGGCGACCGCGGTGATGAGGAAGTACGACGTCGCGAACAGCCACATCTCACCCAGGATCGGTGCCATCGCGGCGGTGACCACGTACAGCAGGGCCAGGGCGTACGGGGTGGCGTTGCGGTGCGGCCGCACCAGCGCGGTCCACACGACCCGCAGGTAGAGGACGACGAACCCCGTCACTCCGGCGGCCACCACCACGACCGCGGAGGCGGACGGCGCGGACGCCAGGAACGCGGGCATCGGCCACACCAGGGCGACGAGATAGACGGAGGTCCAGAGCCGGCCCTTCATGCGCCTCACCCTATCCAGCCGCCGATCTCACCCGCCCCTGACGAATGTCACAGCCGCACGCCTCCGGCGGGGAAGCCCGTCCAGCGCAGGTCGGCCGGCAGGTGGCTCATGTCGTTGAACATCACGATCGCCGGCGGCAGGCCGGTCCGATACTGGATGACCGTCAGCGCGGTGTTGCCGCTGTTCAGCCCGAGCCACCGGGACGGCGGCGCGTCCAGCGCGTGCCGCACCAGCCACGCGATCTGGAACGCGTGCGTCACCAGAACCTCGTGACTGTCGGGCCGCGCCCCCTCCGCGTCCGGCTCGGGCACGTTCGCGAACCGGGCGACCAGGGCCTCGGCGAGCTTCGCGCCCGACTCGGCCTCGGCGTCGTCGTAGCCGTCGAAGAAGCCCGCCCAGGCCGGGGGAGTCTCGGCCGCGGCTGGCACGTACGGCACGTGGTCGATGAGCTCGGCGGCCTCGGCCACGGGCACGTCCGGCAGGTGCCGGGCGAGCTCCTGCGCGCTGGCCACGGCACGTGGCAGCGGGGAGTGCCACACGGCGTCGACCGGGACGGCGGCGAGCCGTTCGCCCAGCAGGGCCGCCTGCCGGCGCCCCTCGCCGGTGAGTTCCCCGAACGCGTCGGCCGCGCCGTGGCGTGCCAGGTAGAGGTGTCGCGTCGTCATCAGCGGTCGGGGCGCGGTGCCCCTGCTCCCTTCGGGTCGAGCGGTCACATCGTCGTGACGGTGCCGGTGGCGCCGTCGATGGTGATGAGGATGCCGTCGTGGAGCGTACCGGTGGCGTCCGGGACGCCGAGGACGGCCGGGATGGCCTGCTCGCGGGCGACGATCGCGGCATGCGACAGCACGCCCCCGGTCTCGGTGACGACGCCGGCGGCGATGCGCAGCAGCGGTGTCCAGGCGGGGTCGGTGAAAGGGCAGACGAGGATGTCACCCGGCCGCACGCGCGCGAAGTCGCCGGGCCCCCGCACGATCCTGGCGGGCCCGGTCGCCATCCCGCGGCTCCCCGGGGCGCCGGTGAGGACGCCGTCCGGGACGTCCTTGACGTCGTGCGGGACGTCCGGGACGTCCGGGACGTCTGTGACGCCTTGCGGGACGTCTCGGACGTTGTGCGGGACGTCCGAGGTGCCGTGCGGGACGTCCCGGGTGCCGGTCAGGGCGTCCGAGGCGCTGGTGAGGACGTCGGCTGGGGCGGCCGGGGGTGAGGGGCGCCGGGGGAGTGCGGCGGTGATCGGGCGTGACTGGAGGACCCAGGTGTGGCCGTCGGCGATCGCCCACTCGACGTCCTGCGGCCCGCCGAGCACCGTGGCGATCTTCTCGCCCAGCGCGGCGAGCCGCGCGGCGGTCGCGTCGTCGAGCGCCAGCCGGTTCCTGGCGTCGGCGGGCACGTCGCGCACCACGAGCCGCGCGCCCTGCCGGTCGAGGCGGGTCCTCTTGTCCGCGACGGTACGGGTGACCGTCCCGTCCCCGGCGACGCGGTAGGCGTCAGGGGTGACCGTGCCGCCGACGACGCTGGGACCCAGGCCCCACGACGCCTCGATCTCGGTCGCCCCGTCCGGCCCCGTGGACGTGAACATCACCCCGGACACCTCGGCGTCCAGATGCCGCTGCACGATGACGGCCATCACAGGCTCTGAGGGCGTCCCGTCGTCACCCCGGTAGGCGATGGCACGCGGCGACCACAACGAGGCCCAGCAGGCCCGTACGGCCCGGGCGACCTCGCCGGCCCCCTGAACGGCGAGAAAGCTCTCGTGCTGACCGGCCGCCGACGCCTGACCGGTGTCCTCGCCCGACGCGGATGACCTCACCGCCACCGGCGGATCACCCAGCCGGCCGAGCGCCCGCCCCAGCTCGTCGATCAGGGTGGTGTGCAGGGGACGGCCCGCGATCGCCCGACGCACAGCGGCGACCCGCCCGGGCCCCTGCGCACGGTCCCGCCCCCGGCCCAGCCCCCGCCCCCGCTCGGGGTCGCGGTCCGGGTCCAGGTCGCGGACGGCGGCCAGGTAGGCGGCGAACGGGACGACGAAGCCGTCAGGGACCGGCAGGCCCGCGCGCAGCAACGCCCCGAGCGTGCCGCCCTTCCCTCCGCAGGTGTCGGCGGCAGCCTCCATGAGGGGTACGATCACCCACCCTCCCTTCAACGTTTTGTTGACAAAATTTCGTTGATTATGCAGGGTGAGTCGCATGCCACGCAAGGAGAACCCCGCCCACTCCGACCACGCCCAGGCGGGGCGCGAACGGGACGCGCGTGAGCGCCTGCTGAGCCTGGGCGCGGACGCGCTCGACGCCCGCCCATGGCGGCCCCCGCCCGCCCCGCCCTCGGCGGTCGACCTGGTGCAGTTCGCCGTCTGGCGCAACGCCGACCTGTCCCCGGAGGCCGTGCTGAGCGCGCTGACCCTCCTGCCCGCCGCCCGCGCCGAGGTGGAAGGGCTCGAATCGGCCCTGCTGTTCATCGCCAGGAGCACCGGGCTGACCTGGGCGCAGATGGCGGACGCGATGGGGTTCAACTCGCCGCAGGCATGCCAGCAGCACTACACCCGCCTGACAGCACGACAGGACACCACCTCATGACACCGGACTCCGCGCCCGCCCTCCTGGCCCTGCACGCCGTACGCATCACCGGGCTGGCCGACACCCCGGCCGTCGCGCACCGCTACGGCCTCGACCCGGCCGAGACGAAGGAGCTGCTGCTCGACGCCGAGGCGCACGGCTGGGTCGAGCACACCTCCTTCGCCGGCACCGGCGGCTGGTCGCTGACCGGGCGGGGCAGGGCCGAGAACGAGCGCCTGCTGGCGGCCGAGCTCGCACACGCCGGTGGGGCCGAGGAGGTTCGCGACGTCTACCGCGCGTTCCTGCCGCTGAACGCCCTCCTGCTGCGCGCCTGCACCGACTGGCAGCTGCGGCCCACCGCCGGGGACAGGCTCGCCGTCAACGACCACGCCGATCCCGCCTGGGACGCCAGGATCCTGCGCGAGCTCGGCGAGATCGGCGAGGGGCTACAGCCGCTCGCGGACCGGCTCGGGAGCGTCCTGGCCCGGTTCCGCGGGTACGACACCCGGTTCGCCGCGGCTCTCGCGCGCGCCGGGGCGGGGGAGACCGGCTGGGTCGACCGCACCGACGTCGACTCCTGCCATCGTGTCTGGTTCGAGCTCCACGAAGACCTCATCGCCACGCTGGGCCTCGACCGCCACGCGGAACCCTGACCCGCCTCTCATCCGCCGCCGCCCGTCGCGCGAACCGTTCCTGACCCCTGAGCAATCGGACCAGTGAACGGAGTGGAACATGCGCGAGAAGCAGACCAGGGTCCCGCCACGGTGGTGGCGGCTGCCGGCGCTGCTGGCCGCCGTGACCGTGCTGGGTGCCGCGGCGGCACCCACCGCGGCGGCAGCCCCCACCTCGGCGACGGCGGCACCCGCCTCCGGGAGGGCGGTGGCCCCGCCCGCCCCGGCGGCGTTGCGCGCCTTCGACGCCGTCACCACCGTGAACGAGCGCAAGGCCTGGAAGCACCTGGCGTTGATCGGCGACCAGTACGCCATCTTCACCGACCGCGGCCTCATCGAAGGCCCGGCGCCGATCAAGAAGAAGTGGCCGTTCCTGCCCAAGCAGTTCACCCGCGGCATCGACGCGGCCGCGATCTCCTTCAGCGGCCCCAACTTCCGCTGGCGGCACACCTGGACCAACGGCACCCAGGCGATCACCTTCGAGGACGGCGGCATCGTCAGCGGCCCGTTCAGGATCCCCCTGCCGTACGACGGCCTGAGCGAGGTCAACGACGGCAACGCGGTCCTGCGCCTGGGGGTGCGGGGCGGGTCCGCCACGGTCCCGTTCACCAAGTCGTTCGAGATCCCCGAACTGCCGCTCTACGGCGAAGCCCTCCTGCCCGAACGTTTCCGCGGCGACCTCGACGACTTCTCGGTGGAGTTCGAGAAGAACGCCCCGAAGTTCAGCTACTACAAGGGCAACGAGCGCATCATCTTCGACAACCGCCGGGTCATCGAGCTGGTGAACCTCGACGCCAAGTGGCCGTTCCTGAACAGCTGGCGGTCCGGCAGGTGACACGGATCAGCCGGGCGGCACCAGCGCGGTGATCTCGGCCAGCTCCCCGGCGGTCGGCTCCCAGTCGCCGGCGGCCGCGTTGGCCCGGATCTGCTCCGGGCTCGTCGCACCGGCGATCACCGAACCGCAGCCCGGCAGCGCCGCCAGGGCGCCGATGGCCACCTCCAGGACGGACCGGCCGTACCTGTCCCCCCAGGACGCCAGCGCCTCCACCCGATCCAGCTTCTCCGGCGTGACGAGGTGGGGGAGCCTCGCGAGCCGGGACCCGGCCGGCGGCTCCTGCCCTCGCCGCACCTTCCCCGTCAGCAGCCCGTGATCCAGCGGGAAGAAGGGCAGGACCCCGACCCCGTAGTGCACCGCCGCAGGCACCACCTCGCGCTCGGCGCCGCGCTCCAGCAGCGACCAGTGGGTCTGCGTCGCCACGAACGGCGCGTGGCCACCGGCTCTGGCCACGTGCGCGGCCTCCGCGATCCGCCAGCCGGGGAGGTTCGAGCTGCCGACGTAGCGCACCTTGCCCTCGCGTACCAGCTCGGTCAGCGCGGCCAGGGTCTCCTCGATCGGGGTGACGCCGTCCGGCACGTGGTACTGGTACAGGTCCAGGTAGTCGGTGCGCAGGCGGCGCAGCGACCCCTCCACCGCCCGCCGGATGGACGACCGGCCGCCGGGAGCTCCGCGGGCCTCGCCCCGCCCGTCGTCGGGGCGGTGACGGCCGGGGCCGCCGAACTTGGTGGCCAGCACCACCTGGTCCCGGCGCCCCGCCAGCGCCGCACCGAGCAGTTCCTCGCTCGCGCCTGCGGGCTCGCCGTACGCCTCGGCGGTGTCGAACAGCGTGACGCCCTCCTCGATCGCCGCGTCCACCAGCGCCGTGGTCCGCGCCTTGTCGAGACTCGCGCCGATGGCGTTGCAGCCCAGCCCGACGACCGACGTCCTGAGGCCGGAGTCACCCAGAGTCCTGTAGCGCATGATCGTGAACCTTTCTCGGCTGTTCTGTCCGGACGGTGCTCCAGGAGACCGGGAGCCGGTCCACCCCGTACACCGCCATGCGGTCGCGGGTCGGCACCTCGGCCGGCGGCACCGCCAGGCGCAGGTCGGGGAAGTGCTCGAAGAGCGCGGTGAGCGCCACCCGGAGCTCGGCGCGGGCGAGGTGCTGCCCGAGACACTGGTGGACGCCGTGCCCGAACGCCAGGTGCCCGGCCGCGGAGCGGGTCAGGTCCAGCGTGTCCGGGTCGGGGAAGTGGCCGGGATCGCGGTTGGCCAGCGGCAGCGCCAGCACCACGGTCTCGCCGGCCGCGATGACCTGGCCGCCGATCTCGACCGCGGTCAGCGCGGTGCGCCGTACGTCGAACTGGAGGATCGACAGGTACCGCAGCAACTCCTCCACCGCCCGCCCGGGATCCACCGCCAGGCGGGCCCGCTGGACAGGGTCGGTCAGCAGGACGAACGCCCCGAGCGCGAGCATGCTCGCCGTGGGAAGGTGACCGGTGGCCAGCAGCACCATCCCGAGGTTGGTGAGCTCCTCGTCGCCCAGCTCGCCACTCGCCGCAGCCTGCGCCAGCAACCCGCCATCCGAGCGGCCGTCGGCGAGGACGGCGCGCACCGTCGCGGTGATCGTGCCCACGGCGTCGGCCGCCTGCTCCGGGTGCGAGTCCAGGTCGTTCATGACCGAGGTGGCCGCCTGGATCCGCTGCCGGTCCTCCGCCTCCACGCCCAGCAACTCGCAGATCACCAGCGCCGGGATCGGCATGGCGAACCCGGCGACCAGGTCGGCAGGAGACCCGCCGTCCGCCAGGTCGCGCAGGGCCCGCTCGGTGTGCCGCCGGATCGCGGGCATCAGCTCGGCGACGCGCCGCGGCCCGAAGTGGTGGCCGAGCAGGCGGCGGTAGCGCGTGTGCTCGGGCGGATCCAGGTGCGGGAAGATGCCCGGCTCCGCCGGTGACGGCTCCTCGGTCGCGCGCTCGCGCCCGACCGGCTGGTGCAGCAGCTCGCGCCGGGTGCTGAACCGCGGATCCGCCAGGATGGCCCGGGTGACGTCGTAGCCGGTGGCCACCCAGCCGAGGTGCCCGTCGGGGTAGGCCAGCCTGCTCAGCGGCGCTCGGCGCCGCAGCCCGAGCGGCGGGTCGAAGGGGGTGGGCCGGTCGGTTTCCAGGGGCAGGGCAGGTTGGCCGTCGCTCATGGGCGACCTCCATCGATCAACACCGAAGGGGATTATGAATGACAAATCCGGTAAATGCCACCACTAGTAATCTTTGATCCACCCGATTTAGCATCGGCACTACCTGAACAGACACATCTGCCAACACACGAGAAGCAGGACCGCGCCCGGCCACCGCCGGCCCCGCGGTCGGCGATCCCAGCGGTTCCCCCAGCAGAGGTGGATATGGCACAGGTCGCGGTAGTCGGTGGTGGCCCGATCGGGCTCATGCTCGCGTGCGAGGTGGCCCTGCACGAGGTGCCGGTGGTGGTGCTCGAACGGTTGCCGGAGATCGAGACCCACCCGAAGGCCGAGGGCATCACCGGCCGCGCCATCGACATCCTGGACCGGCGCGGCCTCATGATCGGAGTCGACGGAACCCCCGCCCAGCCGACGGCCGAGCAGCGGGCCCGCATCGCCCAGGGCGAGCGGCGGCCGGACAGCCTGCAGCCCAAGGCCTTCCCCGGCGCCCGGCACTTCGCCACCATGTTCGTGCTCCGCCCGGAATCTCCCGACCTGCTGGTGCCTCAGCAACTGCTGGAGCAGGACCTCGCCCGGCGCGCCGCCGACCTCGGCGTCGACGTACGCCGCGGCCACACGGTCACCGGATTCACCCAGGACGCTGACGGCGTACGGCTCGACGTGGACGGCCCCGCCGGGCCGTACCGGATGCGGGCCGGCTGGCTCGCCGGATGCGACGGCGGCCGCAGCACGATCAGGAAGCTGGCCGGCATCCCCTTCCCGGGGACGGACGGCATCACGACCGGCTACCGCGCCTTCGCCGAGATCGACGACCCCGCCTTCCACCTGCCCGGCTGGTTCCGCAAGGACAACGGCCTCCTGGTGTACGAGGAGGGGCCACCCCGCTTCATCACCCTGGAGTTCATCGGCCCGCCGGCGAACCGGGACGCGCCGATCACCCGCGAGGAGTTCCAGGAGTCGCTGCGCCGGCTCAGCGGCACCGACGTGACGGTCACCAGGGTGCACAAGATCAACCGGTTCACCGACAACGAGCGGCAGGCCGCGACCTACCGCCAGGGACGGGTCCTGCTCGTCGGCGACGCCGCCCACGTGCAGTCGCAGTGGAGCGGCCCGGGCCTGCGCCTCGGGCTGGGCGACGCCGTCAACGCCGGCTGGAAGCTCGCCGCGGTCGCGCGCGGTCAGTGCCCCGAGGACCTGCTCGACACCTACACCTCCGAACGGCACCCGGTCGGCGCGCAGACGCTGGAGATCCAGCGGGCCTCCATCGCGCTGATGCGCCCTGGCCCGCACGTGGACGCGCTGCGCCGCCTGCTCACCAGCCTGCTGCTCGACGAGGACACGAACCGCCGGCTGACCGCCCTGGTCGACGACCTGCACATCGCCTACGACATGGGGGACCCGTCGCTGACCGGCCCGCTGGTCGGCCGGTACTGCCCCGACCTGCGGCTGAAGACCGCCGGCGGCACCGTACGGCTGGCCGAGCTGCAGCGCACCGGGCGGCCGCTGCTGCTCGACCTCGGCGCCGGCCCCGCACTGCGCGCGCTCGCCGGACCGTGGTCCGGCCGGGTCGACGTGGTCACCGCCGGCTGCGCCGACGCTCCGGCGGACGCCCTGCTGATCCGCCCGGACGGCTTCGTCGCCTGGAGCACCCCCGCCGGCGAGGCGTCGCTGACCGGTGCCCTCACCCGCTGGTTCGGCCCTCCCGCCCGAGCCGCCTGACCAGCTCACCAGCCACAGCCCTCCCGCCCGAGCCGCCTGACCAGCTCGCCAAGCCGCAGCCTCCCGCCCGAGCCGCCTGACCGACCACCTCGCCAGCCACAGCCCTCCCGGAGGCCGGGATGACCGATTCCACGCCGACGACCCTGACGACCCTGACCACGCTGCCCGCCTCGGCCGCGATCGAGGAGACGATCGCGGTGGTCGAGGCGGCCGGAGCAGTGATCATCGAGGATTTCATCGACTCCGCCACGCTCGACGGCCTGTGGGAGGACCTGGGCCCGGCCCTGGCCGGCCAGGCGGACGGCGACGGGCGGCTGGTGGGCGAGAAGACCCGGATCCTGCCGGGCCTGGTCCGCCGCAGCGCGCGGTCGGTGACCGTCATGCGGCAGCCGCACCTCCTCGGCCTCGCCCGGCACTTCCTGCAGCGCCCGGTGCGCGCGTGGCTCGGCGAGCAGCGCATCGAGTTCGTCCCGACGATCCAGCTCGGCATCTCGCGGGCGATCCAGATCCAGCCCGGCGTGGCCCCCCAGGGCCTGCACCGCGACGACACGGCCCACCTGCGCACCCACCCGGGCCCGGAGAGCCGCGTCCAGGTCATGGTGGCCGCCAGCGAGTTCACCGCACGCAACGGCGCCACCCGCGTGATCCCGGGCAGCCACCGCTGGGACGACGAGCGCGGGCCCCGCGACGACGAGGCCGTGCCCGCCGAGATGCGGGCCGGGTCCGCGCTGCTGTGGCTCGGCAGCACCTACCACGGGGCCGGCGCCAACACCTCCGGCGAGCCGCGCACCGGCCTGTCGTACGCCTACGACCTCGGCAACCTCCGCCAGGAGGAGAACCAGTACCTGTCCATCCCCTTGGACGTGGTCCGCGGCTACCCCGAGGACATCCAGCGGCTCCTCGGCTACGAGGCCTGCCCGCCGATGTGCGGGCTGTACGAGCTGAGCGACCCCATGCTGCTGCTCCGCGACGGGCAGGGCTGACCTGTTCGAGCGAGCCAGGAGGCGAGATGGAGACGGCGGACACGTACCTCAGCGGCGTCGGGTCGTACCTGCCCGGCACCGTACCGGTGGAGGACGCGGTGGCGGCGGGCTGGTACCCGGCCGAGGAGGCAGAGCTGCACGGGCTCGTCTCCGTCGCGGTGGCGGGTGACGTCCCGGCGCCGGAGATGGCGTTGCGGGCGGCACGCGCCGCGCTGGCCCGCAGCGGCCGCCCTCCCGCCGAGCTGGACCTGCTCCTCTACACCTCCACCTGGCACCAGGGCCCCGAGGGCTGGCCGCCGCAGGCGTACGTGCAGCGCCATCTGGTCGGCGACGGCGTCCTGTCGACCCAGCTCAAGCAGGGCTGCAACGGCATGTTCGCGGCCCTGGAGCTGGCCGCCAGCTACCTGCGGGCCGACCCGGGGCGCCAGGCCGCGCTGCTGGTCGCCGCCGACAACTACGGCACCCCGCTGGCCGACCGCTGGCGGATGCTGCCCGGGGCCGTCGCCGGCGACGCGGCCGGCGCCGTCGTGCTCGACACCGCGCCGGGGTTCGCCAGGCTGGCCTCGGTGGTCACGATGTCGGTCTCGCAGGCCGAGGAGATGCACCGGTGTGCCGAGCCGCTGTTCCCGCCCGGCGTCACCGAGGGCCGGACGGTGGACTTCGCCGCCCACAACGACACGTTCAGGCGCCGCGCGGTCACCTCCGGCGAAGGCACCATGGTGCTGGTGACGCTGGACGAACGCATGATCGAGGTGATCGACCGCGCCCTGTCGGAGGCGGGCCTCAAGGCGGCCGACGTGACCAGGCTGACCTGCATGAACACCTCCCAGGAGATCGCCGAGCAGATCTGCGAGCACCGGCTGGGCATCCCGGCGTCCCGCTCGACCTGGGACTTCGGCCGCACCATCGGCCACTGCGGGGCCAGCGACCAGGTTCTCGCCCTGGAACACCTGGTCCGCGGCGGCGCCCTCGGGCCCGGCGACCATCTCCTGATGTTCGCCTACGGCCCCGGCGTGACGATCTCGGCGGCCGTCGTCGAGATCCTCGAGACGCCCGCGTGGGCGGCGGCGCGCGGAGGAGACGCGTGATGGACCGGCCTTCCGGCGCGGGCACCTCGGAGCACGCCCCGGCCTTCCCGATGCGGCGGACCTGCCCGTTCGCACCGCCGGACGAGTACCGGCGGATGCGCGACACCGCGCCGGTCGTCCGCGCCGCCCTGCCCAACGGCGCGCCGGTCTGGGCGGTCACCCGCTACGCCGAGGCGCGGCGGCTCCTCAGCGACCCGAGGATCAGCTCGAACACCGGACGCCCTGAACGGCCGCGCGGCCCCGACGACGACCGCCCCGACGACGGCTTCTTCGTGGACCTGGACCCACCGGAGCACACCCGGTTCCGGCGGCTGCTGATCCCCGAGCTCGGCGCCCGCCCGATGGAGGCGATGCGGCCGGCCCTCCAGCGCATCGCCGGCACGGCGATCGACGAGCTGCTGGCGGCCGGGCCGCCCGCCGACCTCGTCGCCTCGTACGCGCGCCGGGTCCCCGCGCGGGTCCTGTGCGAGCTGTTCGGCGTCCCCGCCGCCGACCACGAGTTCTTCGAGACGCGGCTGCGCAGGTTGTCGGTGACCAGCATGGACCCGAGCGTGGCGGCCCGGGCGTCCAGCGACGTCCGCGGCTACCTGCGCGAGCTCATCGGCGACGCCGGGCGCGAGCCGCACCGCGGCCTGATCCGGCGGCTGGCCGCCCGGCACCTGCCCACCGGCGAGCTGACCACCGACGAGCTGATCAACATCGGCTTCCTCCTGCTGCTCGCGGGCTACGACTCGCCGGCGAACACGATCTCCATGGGCGTGCTCACGCTGCTGCGGCACCCGGCGCAGCTCGCCGCGCTGCGCGCCGACCCCGGCCTGCTGCCGGGCGCGGTCGAGGAGCTGCTGCGCTTCCACTCCGTGCAGGACTGGGTCAGCTTCGACCGCGTCGCGACCGGCGACATCGAGGTCGGCCCGGCGCGGATCCGCGCCGGTGACCGCCTGACGGTGCTGGCCGCGTCCGCCAACCGGGACGCGCGGGCGTTCACGAACCCCGACGACTTCGACATCCACCGGACCGCCAACCACCACCTGGCCTTCGGCCACGGCGTGCACCAGTGCGTCGGCCGCAACCTCGCCCGCGCCGAACTGCGGATCGCCGTCGGCGCGCTGCTCGCCCGGCTGCCCTCGCTACGCCTGGCCGCCGGCTTCGAGGAGCTGCCCTTCGCCTACGACGCCCCGTTCTTCGGGCTGCACGCGATGCCCGTCACCTGGTAGCGCCGGCGACGTAGGCGTCCTCGGCCGCGTAGGGGAACCAGACCTCGGTGCCGTGGCGGGCGACCAGGTCGGGGAAGACGTCCTGCCAGCCGCCGCCGGCCGACTCCGCCTCGGACACGGCGGCGGCGGCCCACCCGATGTCCTGGCGCAGCGCGTCGTCGTAGGAGACGGCGGGGCTGTACCCGAGCTCGGCCCTGGCCCTGTCCATGCTGAACACGATCGGCTCCGGGACGTTCCACGGATGGAAGCCCAGGCCGTCCGGGTGTGACGGGCCCGCGAAGGTGACGATCTCCGCCTCGTGGCCCATGACGGCGAAGATCCTGGCGCCGATCTCGGCGACGGTCAGCGGGTCGTCGGCGATGTTGAGCACCCGGGCCGCCGGGTGCCGCGCGCACAGGGCGATCAGCTCGGCGACGTTCGCCACCGCCGAGGTGGGGAACCGGCTCCGCCCGTCCTGGGCGAGCACCACGTGCGGCCGCTTGTCCAGCGCTCGCTTGATGAACGTCCAGTGATCCAGCGACCTGCCGTGCGGGCCGTGCAGCACGCCCGTACGCAGGATGCTGACCGGCAGGCCGGGCGTCGCCAGCAGGCCTCGCTCCAGCGCCGCCTTGCCCGCCGGATAGTCGTGGGCGTCACGCTCGACCGTCGGCCACGTCTCCGGGATCGGCACCGGCAGCCCGGGAGCCCGGTAGACCGCTCCTGTCGAGATGACCACCAGCGAGCCGACGCGCCCGGCCAGCCGGGAGAGCTGCGCGCCGTGGTACGGGGAGAACGCGACCGTGTCCACGACCACGTCGTGGCCGTCGAGGGCCTTGAGCAGCGCGCCGGTGTCGGCCCGGTCGACCCGCACCGACGCCGCTCCATCGGGCACCGCGGCGTCCGGACGGGGCCGCCGGTGGCCGAGGGTCACCGCGTAACCGGCCGAGAGGAGGCGGGCGGCGGTGGCCCGGCCGATCTGCCCGGTGCCGCCGATGATGAAGGCTCTCCGGCCGTGAACCGTCACCCGCCGATCTTAACCCGCCGCCTTCGCCTTCCTGAAGATCATTCTTTACGCACGTCCAGCCGCTCCGGCCGTACGGTCAGCACACCCTCGGTCCACGGCACGTCCTCGGCCGGCCCGGCCAGCCTGAGGTCCGGGAGCCGCGTCACCAGCACGCCCAGGATCTCCTGCAGCTCCATCCGCGCCAGGTTCGCGCCCAGGCAGAAGTGCGCGCCCCGGCCGAAGGTCAGGTGCTGGGCCTGCCGCTCCGGCCGCACCACGTCCGGGTCGGGGAAGACCGACGGGTCGACGTTGGCGGAGGAGACGGAGGGGATCACGGCCTCGCCCTCGCGTACGGTGCCGGAGGGCAGCTCGACGTCCTGCCTGGCCACCCGCAGGAACGGGCTGTCGCCGACCAGCTCCAGCCTGAGCAGCTCCTCCACGGTGGCCGGGATCAGCCCTGGCTCGCGGACCAGGCTCTCGTACCCGTCTCGCGGGTTGAGCAGCCGCAGCATCGACCTGGACAGCGCGGTCCCGGTCGTCTCGTGCCCGGCGAGGAACAGGACGAGCGTGTTCGTCACCAGCTCCTCCTCGCTCAGCCGGTCCTCGCCGTCGCGGGCGTGGATCATCGTGGCCAGCAGGCCGTCGCCCGGCTTGTCCCGGTGCGCGGCGATCACCTCGCCGATGTACGCGGCGAACTCCATCGCGGCGCCCATCTGCTCCTCCGGCGACAGGCTGGAGGTGGACAACATCGCGTCCGACCAGGCCCTGACCCGCACGGTGTCGATGCCGGGCACGCCCATGACGTCGCAGATGACCTGGACGGGCAGCGGGAACGCGAAGTCGTGCACGAAGTCGAACTCGGCCGGGAGGGCGTCCACCAGCTCGGCGGTGAGCGCCCGCAACCTCGGCCGCCACGCGCCGACCTGGCGCGGCGTGAACACCCCGGACAGCAGCCTGCGCAGCCTGGTGTGCTCGGGCGGGTCCATGCTGGAGAGCATCCCCGGCGTGTTGAACAGGGAGAACCCGCTGAACATCCGGGGCGAGCCCGGCCGGCTCAGGTCGCTGCCGAAGCGCGGGTCGCTCAGCACGGCGAGCGTGTCCTGGTACGTCGTGGTGAGGTAGGCCGTGCAGCCGCTGGGCAGGCGCACCTTGCCCAGCGGGTCCTTGTCCCTGCGCACGGCGTACGCGTCGGCCAGAGCCCCTCGTGGGCCCGGCCCGAACGGGTATTGCTCGAAATCGGCCATGGCTCGGACGGTAACCAGGAAGCGGGACGCCGAACAGACCCGTCATCCTGGTTCCCCGCCGGCCTCACCCGGGTTCGGTTTCGCGGCCGTGGACGATGAGCGCGTACAGCACGAGCACGTCGACGGCGATGACGGCGAGCGACCACCACGGGTTCACCGCGATCCAGGTGAGCTGGGTCAGGGCGTTCAGCATCACCAGGACGACGCCGACCATCCGGGCCCAGGCCTGGCCGATGGTGATGGCGATGCCGGTGGCCAGGAGGAGCAGGCCGAGGGCGAAGTGCACCCAGCCCCAGGTGGTCAGGTCGAAGAGCAGGAGCCGGTTGGGTGTCTGCACGTAGACGCGGTTGGCGAAGACGGCGGTGAGGCCGGTGATGACGTTGAACAGCCCGGCCAGGACCATCATCATGCCGCCGAACCAGATCCAGCCCACCCAGCCGGTCATCTGCCGTGTGTGGTGGGTGTGGTAGATCATCGGAACGCTCCCTCCTGAGGCGCTGGTTCGTCCGCTGCGGACGACGGCTCGGCGATGCGGCGGCCGGTGCGCCGTCAGTGCGCCCGGTCCCGCCCCGCTCGGGCCGCCTCCCAGGTGCTTCCCCCACCAACCACGCAAAACACGACATAAGCGGATAAATAGGCATAAATCGGGCGTGGGTTGGGGTGTGATTTGCCGAACCGGCACATCCCGGGCGGTGATCCACTAGATATCTGACCATGACGATCAACCAGCCGCGTCCCCCCGTGTCGAACGGCCTGAGCAGGCGGCGTTTCCTGGCGGCGGGCGCCGCCACCGTGCCCGCCCTCGCGCTGGGAACCTCCCGTCCGGCGTTCGCCGCGACGGTGCAGACCGCGGGCGTGGCCCCGGCCGCGCTGGCCGGCTTCGACAACGTGATGAAGACCTACATCGTGGAGCGCGCGATCTCCTGCGCGCAGCTCGCCATCACCAAGAACGGCAAGCTCGTGCTGGCCAGGGCCTACCGCTACAGCGACGACCCCGCCGTGCCGACGCTCACCCCCACCTCGCTGTTCCGCATCGCGAGCCTGAGCAAGCACATCACCGCCGTGGCGATCATGAGGCTGGCGCAGGACGGCAAGCTGAGCCTCGGCACGTCCGTCGCCACCCTGCTCGGGCTGTCCACCGCGGCCGACTCCCGGCTGAAGAACGTGACGGTCTGGCGGCTGCTGCAGCACACGGGCGGGTGGGACCGCGACCTCTCGGGCGACTACCTGTACCTGGACCACACCATCTCGCGGTCGCTCGGTGTCACCCTGCCGATCACGCGGGACCACATCATCGAGTACGCCGGTGGCCGCCCCCTCGACTTCGCGCCCGGCAGCAGGTACGCCTACAGCAACTACGGCTACCTGCTGCTCGGCCTGATCGTCGAGAAGGCGTCGGGCATGGCGTACGAGTCGTACGTCAAGCAGAAGATCCTCGCGCCCGCCGGCGTCACCCGCATGCGGCTCGGCCGTACGCTCAAGGCGCAGGCCGCGCCCGGCGAGATCGTCTACGAGTCGGCGCAGACGAGCAGGACCGTCACGGACGCGTCCGGCGCGATCGTGCCCGCCCCCTACGGCGGGTTCAGCATGGAGAACCGCGGGCCCGGCGGCGGCTGGCTGGCCTCGGCGGTGGACCTCGTACGCTTCGCCCGCGTCCTCGACGCCCCCGGCACGGTGCTGAACGCGACCTCCATCGGCCGGATGGTGGCCAAGCCGGAGATCGGCGTCACGGAGAGCGGCTCCTGGTACGGCGCCGGCCTGTGGGTCCGGCAGGTCACGGGGCACCTCAACACCTGGCACAGCGGCGGGCTGCCGGGCACCTACACCTACACCGCCCGGCTCCAGAACGGCTTCACCTACGCCGCCCTGTTCAACCGCAACCAGGAGAGCGGGGCCCCGGACTTCGACGAGCTCAGCCCGCGCATGAACGCCCAGATCGGCAAGGTGACCACCTGGCCGACGACGGACCTGTTCCCCCGCTACCTCTGAGCCGCCACCCAGCCGGGCGCACGATGCGCCGACCGCCGATCCCGGCGAGGCACGCCCGCCGGCCGTGACCGCCGGTGTCGCGGTGGCACGTCACCCCGGCCCGTGGGCGGGCGCGGTGACCCGCCGGCTCCGGCGTGCCTGTCACCCCGGCCGCTGCTCACCCCGGCCGCTGCTCGTCCCGGGCGGGTGTGCGGGCCGGGACGAGCAGCGCCTCGGCCGCGATGGGGGCGTAGCCGGCGGCGAGGAACGCCCGGACGCTCGCCGCGTTGCCCGGGGCGATCTGGGCCCAGAGCGGGCGCGCGACGAGATGCCTGGCCGCGCGGGCGAGGGCCCGGCCCAGCCCGCGTCCCCGCCCGGCCGGCTCGACCTCGACCGCGACCTCCCACCGCCCGGCGACACCGCGTCCCACGACCAGCAGCCCACCCGGGCAGGTCCAGACCCGTACATCCGCACGATGGCGATGGGCCCGCCGCACGCGGGGATGCGCCACGTCCGTGACCTCGGCCAGCTCGATCGGCGGGTCGCCGGCGCAGGGGGCGGCCACGGCGAGCAGGTCGATGGTGCCGACCCGCCGCCCCGTCCGTTCCTCCAGGTCCCGGAGGAAGGGCGGGTTGAGCGGCGCCGACAGGTCGCCCTCGGGGATCCGGGACCTGATCCAGTCCTCGCCGACATCGGCGAAGATCACGTTGTGGCCGGTGAAGGCGATCACTCCCGCGTCACGAGAGGAGGGCTGCGGGACGATCGTGGGGAAGGCGCCCGGCTCGGGCGTACGCCCGCCCTCCGCGCCGGTCAGGATGTCATGCAAGGTGACCATCCCAAGATCGTAGGCGCGCTCGCAGCCGGAGCAGGGGCCCGCACCTCCGCCGCCTACGTCGAGCACGGCAGCTACGGCGTGCTGCACTGACGGATGAAGTGACGGGGCCGCCGGGTTGCAACCGGTGAAGAAACGTCACCCCGTGAAGGAGATCCGGTCCATGACCACGCACCCCACCTCCCCGGACGGCCCGGTCCGCCAGCTCAGGCTGGTCGTCGAGGCGGAGGACTACGAGGCCGCGCTGGCCTTCTACCGCGACGTGCTGGGCCTGCCCGAGCAGGCGGCGTTCTCCAGCGGGGACGGCGCCCGCGTGACGATCCTCGACGCGGGCCGCGCCACGCTGGAGATCGCCAACCCGGCGCAGAAGGTCATGATCGACGAGGTCGAGGTGGGGCGGCAGGTGGCGCCCAAGATCCGGGTCGCGTTCGAGGTGGACGACACCAGGGCCACCACCGAGCGGCTGGTCTCGGCGGGCGCGACGGAGGTGGCCCCGCCCACCGTCACACCGTGGGAGTCGCTGAACGCCCGCCTCGACGCGCCCGCCGGGCTGCACATCACGGTCTTCCAGGAACTGCTCACCCAGGAGGAACGCGCCTCGCTCGACGGGTTCGGCAAGGAGAGCTGACCACAACGCCCGGGCGATCGCCCGCGCGGCCGGGCCCGGCGCCTGCCGAACCCGGGGCCCGGGGCTACTTGGACGAGCGGGCGCCGCGGCGCGGCGCGCGCCCGTGCCCGTTGTGCGGCGCCTCCACCAGCGGCGTGTCCACCAGGTGCTCGACCAGGAACCAGGTCTGCAGCTCCCCGGTCCTGATCACGTCGGAGACCAGCAGGTCGTTGGTGCCGTCGTCGCCGAGCTCCTGGGCGCGGGAGGCGGCGTCGTGCGAGGCGAGCAGGATCGTCTCGTGCGCCTCGATCAGCCTCGACAACATCGCCGGCACCTCCTCGGCGCCGTTCGGCGGGCGCGGCACCACGGTGATCTCCGCGACGTGCCGCGGGTCGCCCACCGCGATGCCGCCCAGCGTCTGCACCCGCTCGGCGATCAGGTCGACCAGCTTGAGCTGCTCGTCGGCGTGCTTGTCCAGCAGCAGGTGGAGCTGGTAGAAGGTGGGGCCGCGCATCAGCCAGTGGTGCTTCTTGTAGAGCGCGTAGAGGATCTGCGTGTCGGCCAGGATCTGGTTCAGCCGCTCGCAGGAGTACTCGCGGGCCTCGTCCGACATGCCCAGCGGCCACGTCCTGACGGTGCCGAACTCCTGGATCTCGCTGCCGTCCACGTGCAGCCACGGCTGGCTGCTCGACTGCTTCTTCGTCGTCGCTCTGGTGCTGCTTCTGGGTTTGGCGGGCACGATCATCTCCGGTCCGGTGAGGTTTGAGCCGATCCGACCTCGAACCTTCCCGTACGCCCGCCGAACGACCCTCAGCCCGGACCAGGGCCTGGCAAAGGTTCGCACAGCCGCGATACTCGATTGCCCGGCGGGGGGCGTCGTTGCGAGGATCTCCGCCATGCCCTTCTACTCAGCCCACGACGGGACCCGCCTGGCCTACCACGAGTCAGGCGAGGGGGACCCGCTGATCTGCCTGCCCGGCGGGCCCATGCAGGACTCCCTCTACCTGGGCGACCTCGGCGGCCTGTCCGCGCACCGGCGGCTCGTCCTGCTGGACCCCCGGGGCACCGGCGAGTCCGGCAAACCCGACGATCCCGCCACGTACCGCTGCGACCGGCTCGTCGACGACGTCGAGGCCCTGCGCCGGCACCTCGGCCTCGACCGGATGGACGTCCTCGGCCACTCCGCCGGCGCGAACCTCGCCGTCCTGTACGCCACCCGGCACCCCCACCGCGTCGCCCGGCTCCTCCTGATCGGCCCCAGCACCAGGGCCATCGGCCTGGAACCCACCCCGCAGGCCAGGCTCGAGACCGCCCGGCTGCGCGCCGGCGAGTCCTGGTTCCCCGAGGCGTTCGCCGCCCTCCAGGAGATCCAGGCCGGCAACGCCACGGACGAGACGTGGGCGGCCGTCGCTCCCTTCATGTCCGGGCGGTGGGACGAGGCGGCGCGGGAGTTCCACGAGCTCTGCGAACGGCGCAGGAACGACGAGGCCGCCGCCGCGTACGGGGCCGAGGGCGCCTACGACCCGGAGGCGACGCGCGCGGCGCTGGCCGGGTTCGGCGCGCCGGTGCTGCTGCTGGCCGGGGAGCTCGACCTCAACACGCCCCCCGGCCTCGCCGCCGAGTACGCCGCGCTGTTCCCCCGCGCCGAGCTCGTCGTGCAGCCGGGAGCGGGTCACTCGCCGTGGATCGACGACGCCGGCCCGTTCACGGCGGCGCTCGCCGCCTTCCTGGACGGGGACGCCTCCCGCTGACCCAGGCCGCCGCCGCTCATCGGCACCTGCCCGCTGACCCAGCCCGCCGCTGCTCACCGGCAGCCGCCCGCTACCCCAGGCCGCCGTTGCTCATCAGCAGCTGCCCGTTGATCCACTGGCCCTGTGGCGAGCACAGGAACGACACCAGGTTCGCGGTGTCGTGGGGGGTGCCGAGGCGGCCGAGCGGGGTGAGGCCCACCATCCGCTCGCGCAGCTCCGCCGACATCCAGCCGGTGTCCACTGGCCCCGGGTTGACGGCGTTGGCGGTGACGCCCAGGTGGGAGAGCTCGTGCGCGGCGGCCAGCGTGATCCGGTCCAGCGCGCCCTTGCTGGCGCCGTAGGGCAGGTTGCCGACCGTGTGGTCGCTGGTCAGCGCGACGATCCGGCCGGTGCCGTGCGCGCCGGTGAAGCGGCGGCCGTACTCGCGGATCAGCAGCCACGTGGCCCGCGCGTTGACCGCGAAGTGCCGGTCGAAGCTCTCCACGGTGGTGTCGAGCAGGCCGGAGTCGACCGACTCGCAGTGGCACATCACCAGGGCCGTGACCGCGCCGAGGCGGCGTTCGACCTCGTCGAAGACGGACGCGGGGGCGTCCGGGTCGGACAGGTCCGCCTCGACGGCGGCGGTGGCGGCTCCGTGCGCGGCCAGCGCCTCGGTGATGGCGCCGGTCGCCCCGGGCTCGACGCCCCAGGTCATGCGCTCGTCGTACGGGGTCCAGAAGGTGAAGGCGACGTTCCAGCCGTCGGCCGCGAGCCGGCTCGCGATGCCCGCGCCGATCCCGGCAGTACGGCCGACGCCGGTCACCAGTGCCAGCGGGCGGGGAACATCGGTCTCATGTGCAGTGGTCACACGGCATGATCCTGGAAGGCGCGGCGTCCCCTCGGCAACCGGATTTCAGGGAGGCACGATGATCCACCGCTTCACCGTCGGCGACCTGGCCTGCGCGGTCATCAGCGACGGCCAGCCCGAGCCGCCCTGGGTACCGCCGCTCACCGAGTTCTACACCCCCGCCACGGGGGTGCCGGAGCACGAGCTCCGGGCCGCCGTGGCGCGGGAAGGGCTCGGCAGGACCACGCTGACCTGCGCGTACAACTGCCTCTGCGTGCGGACCTCCGGCGGCCTGGCGATGATCGACGCCGGGCTCGGTCAGGGCTTCCTCGGGTACGGGCCCGCCATCGAGCCGCTGGTCGGCCGGCTCGGCGACGGCCTGGCGGAGGCCGGGTTCGCGCCGTCCGACCTTGCCGCCGTCGTCTTCACCCACCTGCACGAGGACCACGTCAGGGGCGCCACCCGGGCGGGCGAGCTCGCCTTTCCAGAGGCGGTCGCGTACGCGCACGCCGCCGAGGTGGCGTTCTGGTCCGGCCGGGCGGGGGAGCTCACCGGCCAGCAGCACCGGCCCGCGCGGGAGGCGATCAGGCTCTTCGGCGAGCGGCTGCGCCCCGCCGAGTACGGCATCGAGCTCCTGCCCTCCGTGCACACCGTGGACGCCGCCGGTCACACCCCGGGGCACACGGCCGTCCTGCTGCGCTCGCGCGGCGAACGGCTGCTCTGCCTCGGCGACACCTTCTACGACCCGCTCCAGCTCGCCCACCCCGCGTGGCGCACCCCCTGGGACCACGACGCCGCCCGCTCGGTCGCCAGCCGCCGCCGGCTGCTGGCCTGGGCGGCCGACGAGAGCCTGCTCGTGCACGCCTACCACCTGCCCTTCCCCGGCCTCGGCCGGATCGAGCGCCGGGCGGGCGCCTTCGCCTGGAGGCCGATCGCCGCCGGATCATGACATTGACGGGAAAGATCGCCCACCGGAAGCTGCTCTCATGCCCTCCATCCGGAAACCGCGGGCCGTCGTGCCGGTGCTGGCCTTCGCCGGGATCGTCGTCGCGCTCATGCAGACCGTGGTGATCCCGCTCATCCCGCAGCTCCCGAGTCTCCTGAACGCCACCCCCAACGACGCCACCTGGGCGATCACCGTCACGCTGCTCGCCGGCGCCGTCGCGACGCCCGTCGTGGGCCGCCTGGGCGACATGTACGGCAAGCGCCGCATGCTGCTCATCAGCCTCGCCCTCCTGGTGACCGGCTCGGCCGTCTGCGGCCTCAGCGACACGCTGGCCCCCATGGTGGCGGGCAGGGCACTGCAGGGCGCCGCCTCCGGCGTCATCGCGCTGGGCATCAGCATCATGCGCGACGAGCTGCCCGCCGAACGGCTCGGCTCGGCGACCGCCCTGATGAGCGCCTCGCTCGGCGTGGGCGGCGCCCTCGGCCTGCCCGCGGCGGCCCTGCTGGCCGAGCGGACCGACTGGCACATGCTGTTCTGGACGTCGGCCGCGCTCGGCGCCCTGGCCGCCGCCCTCGTGCTGGCCCTCGTGCCGGAGTCGGAGGTGCGCAGCGGCGGGCGCTTCGACCTGGCCGGCGCCGCCGGGCTGTCGGCCGGGCTGACCTGCCTGCTGCTGGCGGTCTCCAAGGGCGCCGACTGGGGGTGGGGGAGCGCGGTCACGGTGAGCCTGCTCTGCGGGTCGGCCGCCGTGCTCGGGCTGTGGGGGAGGTGGGAGCTGCGCGCCCGGCAGCCGCTGGTCGACCTGCGCACCACCGCCCGCCGCCAGGTGCTGCTGACCAACCTGGCCTCGGTCGTGTTCGGGTTCGCGATGTTCGCCATGTCGCTGGTGCTGCCGCAACTGCTGCAGCTGCCCACGTCCACCGGCTACGGGCTGGGCGCCACGATGCTCGGCGTGGGCCTGGTGCTGGCGCCGTCCGGGCTGGTCATGATGGCCATGGCGCCGGTGTCGGCCCGGCTGTCACGCGCCCGCGGCCCCAAGGTGACGCTCATGGCGGGCGCTCTCGTGGTCGCCGCCGGCTACGGCCTCGGCGTGGCGCTGATGTCGGCGGTGTGGCAGCTCGTGCTGGTCTCGTCGGTGATCGGAGCCGGCATCGGCCTGGCGTACGGGGCCATGCCCGCGCTCATCATGTCCGCCGTGCCGATCGCGGAGACGGCCGCCGCCAACAGCCTCAACACGCTCTCGCGGGCCATCGGCACCTCGGTCTCCAGCGCCGTCGCCGGGGTCGTGCTCGCCCGGCTCACGGTCGATCTCGGCACGTTCACCGCGCCGTCGCCCGGCGGCTTCCGCCTGGTGATGGCCATCGGCTGCGGCGCGTCCCTGGTCGCCTTCGCGGTCGCCGCGTTCCTGCCGGCACACCGGCGGCCCGGCAGGGGCGCGTCACCGCGTGGAGGGCTGCCGGGCGAGGGGAAGGCCAGAGGGGAGGGGGAGAGGCCGGACCGTCAGACGCGGTCGGCCGCGATCAGCAGGTACTGGAAGCTGCCGCTCTTGTACGCCTCCAGGAAGGCGTCCTCGATCCCGGTGGCCAGATGTGTCCTGGCCCGCAGCTCCCAGTACGGGATGGTCGCCGCCGTGAGGTCCACCACGCTCACCGGCACGAGGCGGTGGGCGGCCAGCTCCTTGAAGTAGGTGCTGCGGGAGTGGATGTCGCAGATGTAGTGGGCGTTGATCTGGCTGATGGCGCGCGAGGGCAGGCCGTAGGCGTCGTTGTAGCAGCCGGTGATGCAGACGTAGCGGCCGCCGCGGCGCAGCAGCCTGGAGTGCTCGGCGAACAGCAGCGACAGCTCGACGTACATCGTGCTCTCGTTGTTCCAGATGGCCTGGAAGCCGCCGGTGGGGAAGCCGGTCTCGAGCATGTTGCGGAAGTGGAAGCGCACCTTGTCGTCCACGCCGCGCTCCTTGGCCTGCTGGTTGGCGAAGGCGACCTGGGACTCGGAGATCGACACGCCGTCCACCTGGCAGCCGGTGCGCAGGTTGGCCAGGAAGCTGGAGCCGCCGCGGCCCGACCCGGCGTCCATCACGCGGTGCTCCGGGCGGAGCGGGCCGAGCTGCGCGATGAGCGTCTCCGCCTGCGCGCTCTCCAGCCGGTGCAGCTCGTTGACGACGCGCCGCTCCCTGGTCTCGGCGGGGCCGTCGAGGACCGACCAGTCCACCTCGCCGATGCCGTAGTGGTGGTGGTACAGGCCGTCCACCTCCCCCAGACGGAGGTTGACGGGGTTCTCCTCGGCGTTCCAGTAGTCGGCGACGGACTGCTGGTAGAGGCTGCTCAGAACGGGGACGGCGTTCGGGGTGACGGTCACCTCGGGCTCCTTTCCTGTTACGGTCGGACGGTCATCGGGTCAGGACTGGTAGCGGCTCGTACTGCCGTGCCACTCGATGCCCCCGGCCATCCACGCCTGCGCGCCGCGCAGGAACCGCTTCAGCTCGGGGGACGGCAGGGCCGACAGCTCCCGCTGGCTCTGCTCGAACCCGCGGACGAACTCGTTGTGCAGGCACACCGTGCGCTCGACGGCCTCGCGGGTCGAGCAGCCCTCCTCGGCGGCGATGAGCAGCACCACGTTGGAGTCGGGCAGCTCGTCGGCCGCCTCCCTCTCCGCCGAGTGCAGGTCGTTGACCAGCACGGCGGCGGTGCCCGCCTGCATGAGAGCGGTGTGGAAGCGCCGCTCGGCGAACAGGTGCGGCGACAGCTCGTAACCGCCGACGATGTCGATGAGCACCATGGAGGTGTAGAAGCTGTCGTGCTGGCGGGCCGCCAGGTAACGCCACACGGGCGGCGGCGTCTCCAGGAACCGCCAGGCGGCGTAGGCCGTCCAGCTCACGTACATCTGGCTGGTGATGTTGCACAGCCGCATGACCTGCGCCGAGGTGGAGTGGCGGGCGGCGTGGCTGGTGGCCGAGCGCAGCGACACCAGCACGGGGTCGCTCCTGATCGCCTCCTCGAGCTGCTCGGTGTAGCCGCCGGCGTCCGGCGGCGGGTCCATGGCCGACATGACCAGCGCCAGCCGCGGCGGCAGCTCGGTGGGCGTGGCGCCCAGGTCGGTCTCGTCGGCGTAGTAGTCGTCGGCCGCCCACCAGGCGCTGTTCATCTGCGCCGCGATCAGCAGCAGGTCGGGGTCGTCGGTGTCGGTGTGGGTGAGCATGGCCAGCCGCCCGAACCCCGTCGCGGCGAACTCCTCCATCCGCCCCTCGTGCAGCCCGATCCGCTCCGCCCACGCCACCAGCCGCCGGTCCACCTCCGCGCCCAGCACGTCGTCCACGCGGTCGGCCTCGGGACAGTACAGCGGCGGGTACGTGCCGTCGCCCCACTCCCGCTCCCGGTACGGCAGCGGCGCCAGGCTGGGGCCGCCGCGCCCGCCGGACCCGGCGCGGGAGGGCGGCTCGTGCCCGTCGCCCTCCTCGAACGTGTGCCGGTACGGCCGCAGCGCCGAGCGCAGGCTGAGCGTGTACGAGCCCAGGCCCGTCGGCCCGGCGGGAATGTCAGACATCACGCGACTCCTCCTCGGGTCGGCGGGTCACGAGCGCGGGGCGGCGACGTCGACGTCCTCGAGGATCCCGATCGCGTCGGGCACCAGGATCGCCACCGAGTAGTAGGCGCTGACCAGGTACGACATCACGGCCTGGGAGTTGATGCCCATGAAGCGCACGTTCAGCCCCGGCTCGAACTCCTCGGGGATGCCCGTCTGGTAGAGCCCGACGACGCCCTGGTCGTCCTCGCCCGTCCGCAGCGCCAGGATCGACGTGGTGCGGTGCGGCGAGATCGGGATCTTGCCGCAGGGGAAGATCGGGATGCCCCGCCACGACGGCACCTCGTGCCCGTTCACCTCGGTGCTGCCCACGACCAGCCCGCGCTTGTTGCACTCGCGGAAGAACGCGGCGATCGCCTTGGGATGGGCCAGCAGCAGCCGGGTCTTGCGCCGCATGCTGATCAGCTCGTCGAGGTCGTCGGGGGTCGGCGGGCCCGACCAGGTGTAGATGCGCTGGTCGTAGTCGGTGTGGTGGAGCAGCCCGAACTCGCGGTTGTTGAGCAGCTCCGACTCCTGGCGCTCGCGCAGCTCGTGGATGGTCAGGCGGAGCTGCTGCTCGATCTGGTTCATCGGGTCGTTGAACAGGTCGGCGACCCGGGTATGAACCCGCAGGATGGTCTGGGCGACGCTCAGCTCGTACTCGCGGGGGTGCAGGTCGTAGTCCACGAACGTGCTGTCGATGACCGGCTCGCCGGTGTGCCCGGCCGACAGGCGCACGGCCGCCTCGCCGCGGCGGTTGACCGGCCTGCGCAGCGTGTCGAGGTAGCCGGCGAGGTGCTCGCGCAGCGCCGCCGACCGGTCCGTCACGCGCCGCAGGCCGTCGCGCGGGGCGAACAGCACCGTGCACGGCGTGGCGGCCCGGTACGTGCACGGCCAGCGGGCCTCCTCCTCGACCAGCACCTCGTCGCCGAACTGGTCGCCGTCGGCGATGACGCCGAGGAACTGCGTGGCGCCGTACCGGCCGGTGGCCAGGCGCTCGACCCGGCCGTGCGCGATCACCCAGGCGCCGGTGACGGGATCGCCCTCCTCGGCCACGACGTCGCCCGGCCGCAGCTCGCGCGGCGCGAACTCGCCGGCGATGGCCGTCAGCACGCCGTCGTCGCCGAAGCCGCGCAGCGCGGGGATCTCCGCCAGCGTCGCGGGCACGATCCGCGCGTCGCCGTCCCCGCCCGGCAGCACGCCGACGCGCCCGCGCCCCGGCCGGTGCGTCAGCCGACGGTTGACCCGGTACGTCCCGCCGCGCACGTCGACCCAGGGCAGCATGCGCAGCAGCCAGCGGGAGCTGATGGCCTGCATCTGCGGCCGGGTCTTGGTAGTGGTGGCCAGGTTGCGCGCGGCCCGGGTGTCCAGGCTGAGCCGGGTTTCCGTCGGGTCCGTGGGCATTTTTCCTCCGGGGGTCGGGCAGGCAGTCGCTACTAAAAGTAGTTATATGGACACGCAGCGTAGAGTCTCTTGATCGATAGGAATGCTGTCCGCCGGGTGAGCCCGATCTGGCTTGAAGGTCAGCACCTGTGGCAACGGGAGGAACCATGAACGACGCGTACGACCGGGTGGCCATCGTCACGGGAGCCGACTCCGGCATCGGCAAGGCCACCGCCGTGGCGCTGGCCGAGCAGGGCTTCGACGTCGGCATCACCTACCGCTCCGACCGCGACGGCGCGGAGGAGACCGCCCGCCTCGTCCGCGACCGCGGGCGGGCGCCCGCGATCCGGCAGCACGACCTGACCGACCCCGTACGGGCCGCCGCGGTCGTGGACGAGCTGGCCGGCGAGCTGGGCGGGCTCGGCGTGCTGGTGAACAACGCGGGCACCGGCAGCCACGAGCCGCTGCTGGAGATGGGGTACGAGCGCTGGCGGGAAGTCCTGGCGGTGGACCTCGACGGCGCGTTCCTGTGCGCCCAGCGGGCGGCCAGGCGCATGGTGGCCACCGGGCGCGGCGGCCGGGTGGTCAACGTCACCAGCGTGCACGAGGAGTACCCGAAGATGGGCTCGGGGCCGTACTGCGCGGCCAAGGGCGGGCTGCGCATGCTCAGCCGGGTGCTGGCGCTGGAGCTGGCCGGCCACGGCATCACCGTCAACACGGTGGCGCCCGGCGAGATCGCCACCCCCATGACGGGACAGGAGGACCTGCCGCCGAAGGAGGGCAGCCGGCCGGGCAACCCGATCCCCAGGCCGGGCGACGCCCGCGAGGTCGCGGCCGTCGTGGCCTTCCTGGCCGGGCCCGCCGCCTCGTACGTCACGGGCGCGACGGTGTTCGTTGACGGCGGCATGACGCTCATGGGCCCGCAGGGCGCCTCGGCCCTGGGCTCCGGCGAGTGGCGCACGATCTAGCCGTCCTCGCAGGTCAGGGCAGGTGTGCGGGCGGGCGCGGCGGGTAGCGGCCGTGACGGGGAAGGAAGTGATCCGTCATGCCTCGACCGGGGAGCAACGCCTACGACGCCAAGCGCGCCCGCCTGCGCAAGGACATGGAGCGCAAGGGGGCGAGCGAGCAGGAGCTGAAGGCCAGCGTCAACAAGAAGCTGCAGGCCGAGCCGGGCAAGCAGGCACGCAAGGTCGGCGGCGACCGCGCCGAGGGACCCAAGTCCGAGCGGCCCGCACGCGGCCGGCGCCCGAGGCCGGAACGGGAAGGCTGATCCCGCCCCCGCCCGCTCGGCGGGGTGGATGATGTTCATCGACCGTTCAGTACGCTGACCGCGCCCCGTCACCATGATCGCAACCAGGCGCTCCACCCTCGTTTCGGACCAGTCCCAAAGCGATGATCACGGCTGGCCGTAACGCTGGAGGAGCCCCCGCATGCCGAGCAAGCCCCTGTCCGTCCTGGCCGCCGGAGCCGCCGTGGCCGCCGCCGCGCTCGCCGGAGCGAGCCCGGCCGCCGCTGCCCCGTCCGCATCGCCGTCCGCATCGCCGTCCGCCTCGTCGTCCGCCTCGTCGTCCGGATCGTCGTCCGGATCGTCGTCCGGAGCGTCCACGTGCGCCGCGGCTCCCGCCGGACCGGTGGCGACCGGCGCGGTGTTCAGCGAGCCGGTCGGCGGGGACCCGGTCGCGATCGTGCGCACCCTCTGCGGCCTGGTCAGGCAGACGCCCGCCGGAGCGAGCATCCAGATCGCCCACTTCGTCATGTCCGGCACGGCCGGCACCGAGTTCGCCGCAGAACTGCTCGCGGCGCACCGGCGCGGCGTCCAGGTCCGGGTGGTGCTCGACGGCGACCAGCGGGGCGCGGCCGTGGCCGCCCAGCTCGCGGCCGGGCTCGGCACCGATCTCACGGGCGGCTCGTGGCTGCACGTGTGCACCGGCCCGATGTCCGGCGGCACCGCGGCCTGCATCGGGAACAAGGGGCAGCACAACAAGTTCTACCTGTTCTCGCGGGCCGGCCGGGCGTCCGACGTGGTGGTGCAGTCCTCGGCCAACCTGACCGACCTGAACTCCACCACGTACTGGAACAACGCCGTCGTCCTGACCGGCGACAGGCGCCTGTACGCCGCGTACGACGCCTACTTCGCCGACCTGGCCGCCGAGCGGAAGAACCTCGACTACTACCGCGTCGTGCAGACCCGCAGCGCCCGGGCGCACTTCTTCCCCAAGGCGGACGGCGACCCGATCGTGGACCAGCTCGGCAAGGTCTCCTGCCGGCGCGGCACCACGATCAGGGCCGGCATGTCGGAGTGGGACGCCTACCGCGTCGCCATCGCCGAGCGGCTGCGCGACCTGGCCGGCGAGGGGTGCCGCGTGCAGATCGTGGCCGGCATCCTCGACGACCAGGTCAAGGCCGTCCTGGCCGCGCAGCCGCGCATCGAGCTGAGCACCCTCGGCTCCGGCAGCACGCTGCCCGGCCGCATCCACTCCAAATACCTGCTCATCGAGGGCTCCTACGACGGAGACCACGACGCGCGCCGCGTCCTCACCGGCAGCCACAACTACAACGAGACCTCGCTGCGCCGCAACGACGAGACGCTGCTGCTGCTCAACGACAAGAACGTCTACCGGCAGTACGTTTCCAACTTCGAGCGCATGCGCGCCGCGGCCGCCTCCCAGACCTGACGGCGGGTGCGCGGGCTCAGCGCACGCCGGCCAGCACGATCCTGGTGAGCCTGTCGGCGAGGGCGCACGACACGGGCGGGGCGCCGAAGTCGTCGTCCTCGTCCTTCACCTCCAGCTTGGCGCTGGACAGCCCGACGCTCACGTAGTGGGCGTCGTTCTTGCGGCTGTTCGTGGCGCGGCGCAGCTCCACGGCGTTCCCGCACGAGCGGGTGATGTCCAGCTCGCTCGTGCTGCGCACGGCGTACAGGCCGTCGATGGTCGTCCGGCGGCCCTTGATCCGCGCGGTGGGCACGCCGGGTTTCTGCCGCTCGTGGAAGGCGTACGCGACCGTGACCGTCAGCTCCTGGCCCTTGCCCGCGTTCTCCAGCGTCAGGTCGCAGCGGTACGGGCCGCTGTAGGACGAGCCGGTGAGCCGGTACGCCCTGCCCAGGGTGCTCAGGATCGCCGCCTTGCGCGCGCACGGGTCCTTGCCGAGCACGCCCACGGCGTTCCCCTCGCGCGGCGGCAGCGCCAGGACCTCGTCCACCACCTTGGCGAGGTACTCCTTGGCGGCGGTGCAGCGCTGCGGCCACTCGCGGCTCTCCTGGCCGCGCGGCGGGGTCTGCACGACGTCGAGCGCCATCGCGCTGCCCTCCACGCCGTCGTAGGGCACCTTGTAGTGGCAGCTGCGGTGGCTCGCGCTGTCGGTGGAGTACTCCTCGCGGTAGATCGTGCGGTCGCCGAGCCGCTCGCTCTCGGCGTCCCGCGCGTCCCGTTCCGTGAAATGCGCGTGCATATCGATTTTGAAACTGTAGACGCTCCTGGCCGGGTCGGAATAACCCGTCAGGTATTGGCATTCGGTGATTCCCGAGCCGCGCACCGTGAGCTGTTCCGGGCCGTACTTCTCGAGTGAGGCGTGCGGGACCAGATCGCAGGGGTCCGCCGCGCGTACGCGCGCGAAGTGGGCGGTGAGGTCGCTCCCGCCGGTCTTCTTCTCCTGGTCCGCGCTGGGGCCGCCGGTGGGGGTCTCGCCGGTGGCCGTCGGCTGGGCGTTCCGCGGCAGCAGGCTCGCGGGCATGCCGCAGCCGCTCAGCACGGCGGCCAGCGCCACGATCGACGCCTTTCCCCGATGGCGCTTGACGAATTGTGAACACGTGCTGTCAACCATGATGGAACGCGACCTTACAGTAACGGCCCCCGCCGCTGACCTGGTCACGCTTAGAGGTTTTTCGAAGGGACGCGGCTCACCAGCCCCTGCCGCGCAGGAAGGCGGCGCACCGCGCGGTCCAGTCGGCCACGACCGGATTCTCCTCCGCCAGCCCGAGGCCGTGCCTGCCGCTGCGATACACGTGCACCTCCTGCGGGACGCCGTGGCGGGCCAGCGCCTGGGAGAGCGCCAGGGTGCCGGCGACGGGCACGGACTCGTCGTCGGCGGTGTGCCACAGGAACATGGGCGGGGTGTCCCCGGTCACCCGGCCGGCGAGCGAGAGCTCCTCGCGTACGGACTCGGGGGCGTCCGCGCCGAGCAGGTTGCCGGCCGAGCCCCGGTGCGCGGCCGGGCCGGTCAGCGCGGTCACCGGGTAGCACAGCACGGCCAGCCCGGGCCGGGGGTCGGCCTCGTCCACGGCGTCGTGCGGGCACTCCGGCAGCATCGGGCCCGTCCCCGTGGCGAGCAGCCCCGCCAGGTGACCGCCCGCCGAGAACCCGAGCACCCCCACCCTGGCCGGATCCACGCCGGTGCCCGCCGCGTGGTGCCGCACCCAGCGCACCGCCCTGGCGGCGTCCAGGAGGGGGAGCGGATGGCGGTGCGGCGCGAGCCGGTAACGCAGCACGAACGCCGCCACCCCGAGCGAGTTCAGCCACCGCGCGACCGGCGCGCCCTCGTGATCGGCCAGGTGGTGGTACGCGCCGCCGGGGCAGACGACGATCGCCGGCGCGGGGCCGCCGCCCGCCACGGGGAAGGCCGTGAGGGTGACCTCGCCGGTCGTGGGCCACAGGGGGTGCTCGCTCATGCTCCGTGCCTTTCGTGTCGATCGAGCACGGATGCTAGCGGGCGCGGCCGGGGCGCCTCGCCGGCGGTGGCCTCAGTAGCCGGGGAAGACCCGGCGGTGGCCTCAGTAGCCGGGGAAGACCCGGCGCAGCAGGCCGAGGTCGGCGGCGCCGGTCGTGGCGACGCCCTCGGGCGTGTGGCCCGGCGCGAGGCGGCCCGCCACGAGCCGCAGCCACGACTCCGCGGGCAGCAGCAGCGTGCCGTCAGGCTGACCCGCGACGTCGAAGTCCACGCTGACCCGCTCGCCCAGCCGCAGCGCGAACTCCGACGCCGGCTCCGTCGTGGTGACGTGCAGAACCGCGCGCTCGCCCGCGAGCTGTTCCGGCTTGGCGGCCCAGCCGAGGAGGCCGGGCGCACCGTGCAGCAGCTCGCGGGTGGCCTCCGGCGCCAGGGTGGCGTGCTCGTCGAAGGCGACGCGTACGTCCCACGCGTGCAGGGTCAGCTCGCTGAGGCGCATCCGCCCGGCCGTGGCCACGTCGACCGGCTGCGGCAGGAAGCCCAGGTCGATGCGCAGGTTCGTACGGGTGTCGCGGTCGAGGGACTCGTACAGCTCGGTCAGGGCCTGGCTCGACCGGAGGAAACCGGCGGCGCGTTCCCCTCGCGTCATGGCGTTCCACCGGTCCCAGACCGACTGCATGAAGTCGCGGCCGGGAGCCGGCTTGCCGTCGAGGGCGGCGCGGAGGGTGGCGCTCGCGATCTCGGAGCCGCTGCCGAGGTGGCTCAGCACCTCCGAGACGTCCCATTCGGCCGATCCCGAGCGCCGGGCCAGGTCGTCGTCGCCGAACGAGGACACGGCCACGGCCAGGGAGTCGTGCCCGGTGCGAAGTGCGGTGATCACCGCGTCGGGGCTGGTCATCTGTTCTCCAAAGGGTGAGGCCGAAGGGTGAGTACGGTACGCCGGAAGATCAGCGCGCAGTCACCGTACCGCCGAGGACGGAGGCGACGACCGACCGCACGTCCTCGGGCCAGGGCGGCAGACCGTCCAGGCCGGCGAACAGCAGGTGCGCGGCGCCGACCAGCGTGGGAGCGAGCCGGCCGACGTCGGCGCCGGCCGCGATCCGGCCCAGCTCCTGCTCGGCGGCGAGATAGCCGGACAGGATGATCCCCATCTCCGTCAGGACCGGGACGCCCCGGACCGGCCGGGCCTCGCGCAGCCGGACGCGCAGCTGGTTGTGGAAGGTGACCAGGGCGACGATCGACACGGCGACGGGGTCGAAGATCTTGATCAGGGCGTCGGAGAGGTTGTCGACCACGGTGCCCATCCCGGCGGAGTCCCGCAGGACGGCGCCCTGGGCCTGCATCAGGCCGATGCGGTCGAGCACGAACTCCGCGAGGAAGGCGTCGAAGGACTCGAAGTGCCGGTGCAGGACGCCCTTGGCGCAGCCCGCCTGCTCGGTCACCGCCCGGCTGGTCAGCGCGTCCGGGCCGGCCTGGCGCAGGACCTGCTCGGCGGCGGTGAAGAGCTGGTCCCGCGGGTCGCGCAGGTGCACCCCTGTCGGCATGGTCGATCCTCACCCATCCCTGGACGCCGCCGCCCGCCTTGACGAACGGGCGCTTGCCCACTATGGTGGGCCCGCGCCCACTATAGCGTAGGAGCCCTGTCTCCGGAGCAAGGGCCTGATCACCGTGAGCTGCGCCGCGGCCAGCAGCAGGCACGCGGCGGCCAGGCCGCCCCACAGGCCCGCCGGACCGGCGTGCTCCAGGAGCCGCGTGCCGCACAGCGGCGCCAGGACGGTGGCGAAACCCCAGCAGGTGCCGAAGACCGCCAGGTAACGCCCCCGCGCGTCCGGCGGTGCGAGATCGACGACCAGGGCGTAGCTGCGCCCGAACATCAGCACGTCCCCGGCGCTCCACACCACCGTGGCGGCGAGGTGCCCCGGCAGCCCGTCCGCCATGGCGTAGCCGGCCAGCCCCGCGGCGAGCAGCAGGTAGCCGGACGTCATCGCCGCATGGTGGGACAGCCCCGCCGTCCACCGCAGCAGCGGCTGGCAGGCCACCATCACGACGGCCGAGACGGCCGAGAGCAACCCGGCGTCGGCCGCCTCCAGCCCGCGCCGCACCAGGGCCAGCGGCATGGCCATCCCGACCTGCATGAAGATCACGGCGAAGAGCGTGCCGGAGAAGAGGAGCACGAGGAGCCGGTGATCGCGCCAGGCCGACCGGTCGCCGGCCGCCGCGCTCGCGGGCCGGCGGGTGGCGGGCGGCGGGTCGGCGGGCAGCGCAAGGCGGATCACGGCCGCGCAGATCAGGCAGCTCACGGCGTCCGCGACGAACAGCCAGCGCAGGTCCCACCGGCCCAGGCCCGCGGCGATCAGGCCGGCGCCCATGCCGCCCACCGCCAGGGCCGTGTTGAACAGGCTGAACGCCTGCGCCTGCTGCTCCGGCCGTACGGCGTCGGCGATCATCGCCTGCGACGGCGGCTCGTAGATCTCGAAGACCAGCCCGAGCAGGACGGCGAACGCCGCGACCATCGCCACGGATCCGGAGACCGCGATGCCGGCCTGCGCCAGCGCGCACCCCACCAGCCCGGCGACGATCGTCCGGCGACGGCCGAGCCGGTCGGCCAGCACGCCGCCCAGCAGCCGCGAGGGGATCGTGGCCAGGCCGAACGCGGCCGAGATCACGCCCGCGGCCACCAGGCTCACCCCGAAGTCGGTGGTGATCAGGACGGTGAGGAACCCGAGGGAGAAGGCTCCCAGCCGGTTGACCGCCCGCGCCAGGACGAGCCACCACACCGTACGCGGCAACCGCCCCGCACCTCCGATGACCGGCACGTTCACCTCCCGCGTGACCGACGAAGCTGATAACGTCAGTCACGGACCCTAAGGCGAGAGGAGTGACCAGTCAAGTGTTGTTCGATAGTCACGTGGCGATCCTGCTCGACACCGCGGTATCGCTCGTGAACGTGCTGACCGACGGCGGCGACCGCGGCAAGCCCTACGTGGCGCCCAAGGGCGACTCGCTGCCCGACGTGATCCGCGCCGTGCTGCCGGGCAACGTGACGGTCTCCATGGAGGAGGCCCTCTACCTGGCCGGGACCACGCTGAAGGTCCGGCGCGTGTTCGAGGCCATGGACGCCGGGCGGGAGGACGACGCCGCCGCCGTCGTCAACGCGCTCGTCGTCAGCACGGGCGCGCGGCCCCAGCTCGACCGCGTACCCGGAGAGCCGTGGCAGGTGCACTTCCACGGCGCCGACGACACCATCGCCGTGGGCTGGAGCGCCGGCATCGCCTCCGCGCTGACCCTGGCCATCGGCAGCGACCTCGGCGGGCGCCTCGGGGTCTGCCAGGCCAGGCAGTGCGACCGCGTGTACGTGGACACCTCCCGCAACGGGGTGCGCCAGTTCTGCTCCCGCTCCTGCCAGAGCCGCATGAAGGCGGCGGCCTTCCGCGCCCGCTCCGCCGGGAGAGCCGCCCGCTGAGGTCTCGCCCGCCGAGGTCTTGCCTGCCGAGGTCTCGCCTGCTCGGGGCGAAGGCGGCACCATTCGTAGTGCGCAGTCACAACCCCCGGCGGAGGAGATCGCGGATGTTGTCGTACGAGCCCCTGACCCCCACCAGCTTCCTCGAACGATCCGCCTCCGTCTTCGGCTCGCGGCTCGCGGTCGTGGACGGCGGGCTGGAGCTCACCTACGCCGAGCTGTGGGAACGCGCCCAGCGGCTGGCGGGCGCGCTGGCCGCGGCCGGGGTGCGGCCCGGCGACCGGGTGGCGGTGCTGGCGCACAACGGTCACCTGCTGCTGGAGTCCACGTTCGGCGTGCCGGCGGCGGGCGCGGTGCTGGTGCCGATGAACATCCGCCTGTCCGCCGCCGAGCTGGCCTACATCCTCGACCACGCCGAGGTGTCGCTGCTCCTGCACGACGACGCCCTCACCGGCCTGGCGACCGAGGCGGCCGGCGCCACCGTGCGGCTGATCCCCGCCACCGAGTACGAGCCGCTGCTGGCCGCGGCCGACCCGATGCTGGTCAGGGTCGAGGACGAGCTGACCCCGCTGTCGATCAACTACACCAGCGGCACCACCGGGCGCCCCAAGGGAGTCGTCTACCACCACCGCGGCGCCTACCTCCAGGCGCTGGCCATGGCGCTGCACACCAAGCTGGACACCGCGAGCTCCTACCTGTGGACGCTGCCGATGTTCCACTGCCACGGCTGGTGCTTCCCCTGGGCGGTCACGCTGGCCGGCGCCCGGCACGTCTGCCTGCCCAAGGTGGAGCCCGGCCAGGCGTGGCGGCTGATCCGCGAGCACCGCGTCACCCACCTGTGCGGCGCCCCGACCGTCCTGACCTCGCTGCTCGCCCACGAGGACGCCCCCGCCCGGGCCCTCGACCCCCGCCTGCTCGCCTGCGTCGGCGGCGCGCCGCCGAGCCCCGCCCTGCTGGAACGGGCGCTGCAGGCCGGCATCGACATGATCCACCTGTACGGGCTCACCGAGACGTACGGGCCCGCCGTCATCTGCCAGCCCCAGCCGGAATGGCGGGACCTGCCGATCGGGGAGTCGGCCGCGCTGACCGCCCGCCAGGGCGTGGGCAACGTGATCGCCCAGCGCATCCGCGTCGTCGCCGACGACGGGCGCGACGTGCCCGCCGACGCCGCCACGGTCGGCGAGATCGCCGTACGCGGCAACGACGTCATGATCGGCTACCACCGCGACCCGGCGGCCACCGGGAAGGCCGCGCCCGACGGCTGGTTCCGCACCGGCGACCTGGGGGTGGTGCACGCCGACGGGTACGTGCAGATCGTCGACCGGGCCAAGGACGTGATCATCTCCGGGGGCGAGAACATCGCCTCCGTCGAGGTGGAGAACGTGCTGTTGAGCCATCCCGGCGTGCTGGAGGCCGCGGTCGTGGCCCGGCCGGACGCGCACTGGGGCGAGGTGCCCGTCGCGTACGTGACGCTCGCCACCGGGGCGCGGGCCACCGAGGCCGAGCTGATCGAGCACGTACGCGCCCGCCTGGCCCACTTCAAGGCCCCCAAGGCGGTGATCTTCGGCGAGCTGCCCAAGACCTCCACCGGCAAGATCCAAAAGAACGTCCTCAGGCAGCGCGCCGCAGGTTAACCGCCGTCCAGAGGGGAAGGTCGCACCCACGGAGCGGACATCGGCAGTGGGGGCGTCATGGTCACTTCGCGCAGCGTCTTCCGGCGCAAGCCGGTGGCGCAGATCGCCACGGAGCACGAGGGCGAGCTGTCCAGGTCGCTCGGGCTGTGGCAGCTCACCGCCATCGGCGTGGGCGGCATCATCGGCGCGGGCATCTTCGCCCTGGCCGGCGCGGTCGCCCACGAGAGCGCGGGCCCGGCCGTGGTCGTGTCGTTCCTCATCGCGGGCGTCGCCAGCGCCGCCGCCGCGCTCTCCTACGCCGAGTTCGCCGGCCTGATCCCGAAGGCCGGCTCGGCCTACACCTACGGGTACGCGGTCCTGGGGGAGATCGTCGGCTGGTTCATCGGCTGGGACCTGCTGCTGGAGTACACCGCGATCGTGGCCGTCGTGGCGATCGGCATCTCCGGCTACTTCGGCTTCCTGCTCCAGCACCTCGGCATCACGCTGCCCGCCTGGTCGCTCGGCGCGCCCGGCACCGGGCCGGGGCACGTGGTGGACCTGTTCGCGGTGGTGCTGTGCCTGCTCATCGCGGCGCTGCTGAACCTCGGGATCCGCGCGGCCGCCAGGTTCGAGACGATCGTGGTGGCCATCAAGGTCGCGGTCGTGCTGCTGGTCATCGTGGTCGGCTTCTTCCACATCAGCACCGCCAACTACACGCCGTTCTTCCCGTTCGGGATCGGCGGCGCCATCACCGGCGCCGCCACCGTCTTCTTCGCCGTCTTCGGCTACGACGCGATGAGCACCGCGGCCGAGGAGTCGCGCGACGCCACGCGGCACATGCCCAAGGCGATCATCTACTCGCTGGTCATCTCCATGGTCCTGTACGTGCTGGCCTGCCTCGTGCTGACCGGCATGCAGAACTACCGGGAGATCGACCCCGAGAGCGGCTTCTCCTCGGCCTTCGCCGCCGCCGGGCTGTCGGGCCTGGCGACGGTCATCGCGGTGGGGGCCATCGTCGGCATCCTCACCGTCATGTTCACGTTCATGCTCGGCGTCACCCGGGTCTGGTTCTCGATGAGCAGGGACGGGCTGCTGCCGGCCTGGTTCGCCAGGCTGCACCCCGTACGCAGGGTGCCCACGCGGGTCACGTGGATCGTCGGCGTCGCCTCGGCGCTGATCGCCGGGTTCCTGCCCATCCAGGAGGCGGCCGAGCTGACGAACATCGGCATCCTGCTGGCGTTCGTGGTGGTGTGCGTGGCGGTGATCGTGCTGCGGTACCGGCAGCCGGACCTGCCGCGCTCGTTCCGCACGCCGTGGATGCCCGTGGTGCCGGCGGTGGGGGTGCTGTTCTCGATCTGGCTGATCACCTTCCTCGCGCCGGTGACGTGGCTGCGCTTCGCCGCCTGGTTCGTGCTCGGGCTGATCGTCTACTTCGCCTACAGCAAGCGGCACTCCGTACTGGAGTGAGCGCGCGTCACATCGGGCCGCCCGCGAACGTCAGTGTGGTGACGGACGCACGACAGCGAGACGAGGCCCGATGAACGATCGTGAATTCCTGGCAGCCGGGTTCGAGGCGCACCGGGGGCACCTGAAAGCGGTGGCGTACCGGATGCTGGGCTCGCTCAGCGAGGCCGAGGACGCCGTGCAGGAGGCGTGGCTGCGGCTGAGCCGTACCGGCCCCGGCGACGTGGAGAACCTGGGCGGCTGGCTGACCACGGTCGTCGGCCGGGTGTGCCTCGACATGCTGCGCGCCCGCACCTCACGCCGCGAGGAGTCGCTGGAGGCGCGCATGCCCGACCCCGTGGTGAGCCCCGCCTCCGGGCCCGACCCCGAGCAGGCGGCGCTGCTGGCCGACTCCGTCGGGCTGGCGCTGCTGGTGGTGCTGGAGTCGCTCACCCCGGCCGAACGGCTGGCGTTCGTGCTGCACGACATGTTCGCGGTGCCGTTCGAGGAGATCGCGCCGCTCGTCGGGCGCTCCCCGGCCACCGCCAGACAGCTCGCCAGCAGGGCCAGGCGGCGGGTACGCGGCGCCACGCCGGTGGCCGACCCCGACCTGTCCAGGCAGCGGGAGATCGTCGAGGCGTTCATCGCGGCCGCGCACCGCGGCGACTTCGCGGCGCTGGTGGCCGTGCTCGACCCCGACGTGGTGCTGCGGGCCGACGCCGGCGCGCTGACCGGCGGCCTGGCAGAGGTCCGCGGGGCGGAGAACGTGGCCGGGCAGGCGCTCACGTTCCGCCGCTACTCGCCGTCCACCGCGCACTCGGCGCTGGTCAATGGCCTGGCCGGGGTGGTCAACACCGTGGACGGCAGGCCGTCGGCGGTCATGAGCTTCACGATCACGGACGGCCGCATCGTCGAGATCGACATCCTCGCCGACCCGGAGCGGCTGGCCGCGCTCGACCTGGCCGTACTCGGCGACTGAACCGTCATCACTTGGCCGCGGGGCGGGCGCGCACGTGCATGCGCTCGCCCTGCGGGCCGAACAGGGCCAGCACCTCGGTCGGCTCGTCGGCCTCGTTGACGAACGCGTGCGGCGTCCGGGTGTCGAACTCGGCCACCTCACCCGCCGACAGCACCACATGATGCTTGCCCAGCAGCAGCCGCAACCGCCCGGAAAGCACGTACAGCCACTCGTACCCCTCGTGGACCTGCTGCTCCGGCTCGTAGCCCGGCCACCCCGGCGGGTAGATCTGCTTGAACGCCTGCAGCCCGCCGGGCCGCCGGCTCAGCGGCACGTACGTCATGCCGTGCCGCTTGATCGGCCGCATGTGCACCCGCGGATCACCCGTCACCGGCGCGTCGATCAGCTCGTCGAGCTGCACCTGGAAGGCGTCGGCCAGCAGCAGCATCAGCTCCAGCGTCGGCTTGCGCCCGCCGGACTCCAGCCGCGACAGGGTGCTGACCGAGATGCCGGTGCTCTTCGACAGCTCCGCCAGCGTCGTGCCCCGCTCCTGGCGCATCGCCCGCAACCGCGGGCCGACCGCCTGCAGCACCTCATCGAGTTCCACCCGCCCTACTTTGCCATTTTGGCAAGGAAGTTTGTCAACCGGCGGGCGGGTGACGCACAGTGGCGCAGCAGTGAACGAGCGAGAGGAGCCGCGCATGGACGCGACGTACGACGTGGTGGTGATCGGCGGCGGGGCCGCCGGGCTGAGCGGGGCCCTCGCGCTGTCCCGGGCGCGCCGCAAGGTGCTGGTGATCGACTCGGGACAGCCCAGGAACGCCCCCGCGCAGGGCGTGCACGTGCTCCTGGGCCACGAGGGCGTGCCGCCCCGCGAGCTGCTGGCCGCCGGCCGCGCGGAGGTGACCGGCTACGGCGGCGAGATCGTGACGGGCACCGTCACCGCGGCGGAGCGGCTCGACGGCGGGCGCTTCCGCGTCGTCCTGGCGGACGGCTCCGCGGTGGAGGCGGCCCGGCTGCTGGTGGCCACCGGCCTGGTCGACGAGCTGCCGCCGGTGCCGGGGCTGGCCGGGCGGTGGGGCCGCGAGGTGCTGCACTGCCCGTACTGCCACGGCTGGGAGGTCCGCGACCAGGCCATCGGCGTCGTGGCCACCAGCCCGCTGGCCGTGCACCAGGCCCTGCTGTGGCGGCAGTGGAGCGACGACGTGATCCTCTTCCTGCACACAGCGCCCGAGCCGGGGGAGGAGGCCCGCGAGCAGCTCGCCGCCAGGGGGATCACCGTGGTCGAGGGCGAGCTGACCGGGATCGTGGTGACCGGCGACCGCCTCACCGGCGTACGGCTGGCCGGCGGCCGGGAGGTGCCCCGGCAGGCGCTGGCCGTCGGCACCCGCCTGGACGCCCGGCTCGACGGCCTCGACGGACTCGGGCTGGAGACCGCCGAGCAGGAGATGAACGGGTTCGTCATCGGCACGTACCTGCCCGCCGACGCCATGGGCAAGACCGCCGTGCCCGGGGTGTACGTGGCGGGCAACGTGCACAACGTGGTCGACCAGGTCGTCAGCGCCTCGGCGGCGGGCGTGCGGGCCGGCGCGGCCATCAACGCCGACCTGGTCGCCGAGGAGGCCGCCGCCGCCGTGGCCGCCCGCCGGGCCGCGATCGCCGCCGCTCCGCCCGGGCACATCCCCGGCGAGGTGACGGACGAGGAGTTCTGGGACGGCCGCTACCGCCAGAGCCGGCGGATCTGGAGCGGCGACCCCAATGCCGCGCTGGTCCGCGAGGTCACCGACCTGCCGCCGGGCACCGCGCTCGACCTGGGCAGCGGCGAGGGCGGCGACGCCATCTGGCTGGCCCGCAAGGGCTGGCGCGTCACCGCCGCCGACATCTCCGGCGTCGCCCTGCGCCGCGCCGCCCGCCACGCCGAGGAGGCGGGGGTGGGCAAGCAGATCGACTGGCAGCGCCACGACCTCGGCGAGTCGTTCCCCGAGGGCACCTACGACCTCGTCACCGCCTGCTACCTGCACTCCAGCAAGGACATGCCGCGCGAGCGGATCCTGCGCAGGGCCGCCGCCGCGGTCGCGCCCGGCGGGGTGCTGCTGGTCGCCGGGCACGCCGGCTGGCCGGCCTGGCAGCAGCACGACCACCCGGACGTGCACTTCCCCACGCCGCAGGAGGTGTTCGACTCCCTGGAGCCGGCGGAGGGGGAGTGGGAGGTGCTGCGCAGCGAGGAGTTCGAGCGCACCCAGAACGACCCCGACGGCCGGCCGACGACCCGCAGGGACAACGTGCTCATGATCCGGCGGCGTTGAGCACCGTGCCGAGCGCGGGGGACGGGGTCTGGCTGCGGTAGGAGTGGCCGAGCTGAGGGCCGAGGCCGAAGTAGTGGCGGAAGTTGTAGATGAGCGGGCTCCACGCGGCCGGGTCCACGTGCTGGGTGCCCGGCACGACGAGGCGGGGGTCGGCGTGCACGCGGGTGACGACGGCCTCGACGATGACGAACGAGGCGGAGACGTCCAGGCTCACACGCCCGGCCCGCGCCTCGAACTGCAGCGGGCACTCGGCCACCCGCGGCGGCCGCACCTCCTCGGACGGCTCGGGACGCAGGCCGGCGGCGCCGAACTTGTCGGGCTCGAACCGGCAGCCCGCATGCTTCGTCGCCGGTACGGGGTCGCGGCCGGTCAGCGGCGCCAGGCGCTCCACAGCCTCCCACTGGTGCGGGGCGGGCAGGTTGATCACCAGCTCGGGCCGCTCGGCGAGGTTGCGGGCGCTCTGCCCCTCCTCGCCCAGCCCGAGCACGATCACCTTGCCCAGCGCCCACGCGGACGACATGGGGGCGAGGTTGAAGGAGCCGTCCGGGTTCTCGGTGGAGAGCAGCACGACGGGGGTGCCGAAGTAGAGAATGCTGGGCTCGATGGTCACGTGGTCGGTCACAGGGTCGGTCACAGGGTCGGTCACGGGCCGCAGCCTAGGGACGGGACGTTCAACCGGCGGTCGAAACGTTCCCGCCCCCGTGATCTACTTTGTAAAGGCGCCGGGCCGGGCGAGGTAGGCCGTGCCCTTCCCGGAAACCCGCGGCGACGCGGCGGCGGCCGGGACGAAGGCGGACTGACCGGGCCGCAGCGTCAGGTCGTCGCCGAGCCTGGCCTCGCCCTCGGTGCAGAGCACGATCCCCGGCACGCCGCCGGGCAGCGGGTGGGCGCCGGCCCCGGTCAGCTCGTACCGGGTGAGGGCGAACTCGGGGGCGGGCGGCCGGTAGTCGTGGGCGCCCGAGCCGCCGGCCACCGGCTCGACGAGATGCGGGGCGGACGGGGTGAAGTCCACGACGCGCATGAGCTCGGGCACGTCCACGTGCTTGGAGGTGAGCCCGCAGCGCAGCACGTTGTCGGAGTTGGCCATGATCTCCACGCCGATGCCGCCGAGGTAGGCGTGCGGCACGCCGGCGCCCAGGTAGAGGGCCTCGCCGGGGCGGAGGGTGACGTGGTTCAGCAGGAGGGCGGCCACGAGGCCGGGGTCGCCGGGGTAGGCGCGGGCGATGCCGGCGTAGGCGGCCAGGCCGGCGTCCGGCGACTCCAGCAGGGCCGCCTCGGCCTCGGCGCGCAGCGGCCGCGCGGCGTCGTCCAGCATCGCGGCGAACACGGTGCGCAGCGCCTGGCCGGGCTCGCCGGTGCGCAGCGTCTCGATCCAGGGGCGCAGGCCGGGGACGCCGAGCCGGTCGAGCAGGCCGGCGGCGGCCCCGGGGGAGCGGAAGCCGCACAGCCCGTGGAACGGGGTGAGCGCGCAGACCATCTCCGGCTTGTGCGAGGCGTCCTTGTAGGTGCGGGCGAAGTCGTCCAGGGGGATCCCGCGGGCGTTCTCGGCGGCGTAGCCGGCCTCGGCCTGCGCGGTCGTGGGATGGACCTGGAGGGAGAGCGGCCGCTTGATGGCCAGCACCTTCAGCAGGTAGGGCAGGACGGGGCCGAACCGCTCGGCGCAGCGCTCGCCTAGCGTGGCGGCGGGATCGCGGGCGATGAGCTCGTTCAGCGGGACGCCGCCGGCGGTCGAGGGCGCTCCTGGATGGGCGCCCATCCAGAGCTCGGCCTGCGGTTCGCCGGTCGGCTCCGTGCCGAACAGCTCGGGCAGGGCGGTGACCGAACCCCAGTCGTAGGGCCGGATGGTGGTGGCCAGGCGCATGGGCGTGGCGTGTGGCACGGCGGTGGCTCCAATCGTCGTCGTGTGGAGCGTAGAGCGTGAAGGTGACGTGCGTGTGGCCGGGTGCTGGACGAGTGACTATACGCGGGTATAGTCTGCTTTTCGTCCGAACAGTTGGCTATACGAGCGAACAGGAGGGGTGGGGTGACGACGACCGCGCCGGATCCCGAGGACCTCACGGCCCGCGCCCGCATCAGGGACGCGGCGCTGCGCCACTTCGGCGAGCACGGCTTCGAGCGGGCCACGATCCGCGGCATCGCCGAGACCGCGGGCGTGTCCCTGGGCCTCGTGCGCCACCACTTCGGCTCCAAGCAGGCGCTGCGCGAGGCGTGCGACGAGCACCTGATGAAGGTCATGCACCGGCTGCACGAGGAGGCCGCGAGCCGGCCTCTGGGCGGGCTCAACCCCGTCGCGGCCATGGGGCCGTACCGCGACTACCTGGCGCGGGCGCTGACCGAGGGGTCGGCGGCGCCGTTCTTCGACGAGATGGTGCGGATCGGCGTGGGCTGGTTCGAGGAGGCCGACCGGCGCCTGCCGGATCCGCCGGACGTCGATCCGCGGGCGCGCGCGACCGTGGTCGCGGCGATGGCGCTGTCGTTCAGCGTGCTGACCAAGCACGTCGAGCGTGGCCTGGGCGTGTCGCTGGAGACCGCCGACGGGCAGCACGAGCTGCTGCGGGCCCTGCTGTACGTCTACTCCCACCCGCTGCTCAGCCCCGAGGACGCCGCCGCGATCCGCGCGGCCCTCGACCACCAGAACCTCGATCACAGGAGTTCCCATGACTGATGCCGTCGCCGTCGCCGGGCTGCGCAAGCGGTTCGGGCGGACCAGGGCGCTCGACGGGCTCGACCTCACCGTGCGCGCGGGCGAGGTGCACGGCTTCCTGGGCCCGAACGGCGCGGGCAAGAGCACCACGATCCGGATCCTGCTGGGCCTGGTCCGCGCCGACGGCGGTACCGCCAGGCTGCTCGGCGGCGACCCGTGGACGGGGGCGGCCGAGCTGCACCGGCGCCTGGCGTACGTGCCGGGCGACGTGACGCTGTGGCCGGGCCTGACCGGCGGCGAGACCATCGACCTGCTCGGCCGGCTGCGGGGCGGGCTGGACAGGCGGCGCAGGGCGGAGCTGCTGGAGCGGTTCGACCTCGACCCGCGCAAGAAGGGGCGCGCCTACTCCAAGGGCAACCGGCAGAAGGTGGCGCTGGTGGCGGCGCTGGCCTCCGACGCGGAGCTGCTGATCCTGGACGAGCCGACCTCCGGGCTCGACCCGCTGATGGAGGAGGTGTTCATGGACTGCGTCAGGCAGGAGCAGCGTCGCGGTGACCGTACGGTGCTGCTGTCGAGCCACATCCTGGCCGAGGTCGAGGCGCTGTGCGACCGGGTGACGATCGTGCGCGACGGCCGCACGGTGGAGACCGGCACGCTGGCCGGGCTGCGCCACCTGACCCGCACCTCGATCGAGGCGGACCTGGCCGGGCCGGCCGACGGGCTGGCGGAGCTGCCGGGCGTGCACGACCTGAGCGCGGCGGGCAGCCGGGTCCGGTTCACCGTGGACACGGCGGAGCTGGACCCGGTGCTGCGCCGGCTCACGGCCGCGGGTGTGCGCGGCCTGGTGAGCCGGCCGCCGACGCTGGAGGAGCTGTTCCTGCGTCACTACGACGGCCACCACGACAGTCGCTACGACAGGACCGCCTAGCGGGCGCGCGGGCCGAGCAGGACCGGCATCGTCCGCGTGCTGTTGCCCAGCAGCGTGTCCAGCGGCGGCAGCTCGTCCACCGGCCGGGCCAGCGCCATGCCGGGGAACGCCTCGAACAGCGCCTTGATCGCGATCTCGCCCTCCAGCCTGGCCAGCGGCGCGCCCAGGCAGAAGTGCGGCCCGTGCCCGAAGGCCAGGTGCGTGAACTGCGGCCGGGTGACGTCGAAGACGTGGGCGTCGTCGCCGTACTGGTGCGGGTCGCGCCCGGCGGAGGCGAAGCAGGCCAGGACGGGCTCGCCGCCGCGCAGGTGCACGCCGTCGATCTCGATGTCGCGGGTGGCGTACCGCATCGGGAAGTAGGCGATCGGCGAGTCCCAGCGCAGCGTCTCCTCGACCGCGGCGCTGTAGGGGCACTGCCCGGAGCGCAGCAGGTCGAGCTGCCCCCGCTCGGTGAGCAGGGCGCCGATGGCGTTGGTGATCAGGTTGACGGTGGTGACGTGGCCGGCGATGAACAGCAGCTCGATGGTGGCGAACAGCTCGTCCTCCGACAGGCGGCCGCCGTCCTTCTCGTGCAGCGCGAACAGGTCGCTGATGAGGTCCTCGCCGGGCGTGTCGTGGCGCTCCTCGATGATCTGGTCGAGCAGCTCGCGCAGCTCCTTGCGCAGGCCGGGCGAGTCCTCCAGGTCGCCGACCTGGGCGACGGCGTCGGTGAGGCGGTGCAGCTCGTCCTGGTGCCCGGGCGGGATGCCGATCAGCTCGGAGATGACCTCGCGGGGCAGCGGGTAGGCGAACTCCAGCCGCAGGTCCACCGGCTCGTCGGGCGGCATTTCGGCGAGCCGGTCGATCAGGCGGGCGGTGAGCTCCTCGATGCGCGGGCGCAGGCCGTTCAGGCGCCGCTGGGAGAACGCGGTGGTCAGCGGCATGCGCAGCCGGCGGTGGCGTTCTCCCTCGGCGTTGAGCAGGGACGTGTCGGTGACGATGCGATCGATGGCCGTGCCGGGCGGCATGGCGTGCCGGGTGGTCCAGTGGTGCAGCTCCCTGGACAGGTCCGGGTGGGTCAGGACGGTCAGCAGCGTCGCGTACTGGGTGGCGGCCCAGGCGGGCACGCCCTCGGCGGTGACGGGCACGAGCGGGCCGGCCCGGCGCAGGCGGTCGTTGTCGCCGTGCAGGTCGGCGGTGGCCGGGTCGAGCACGAACCGCTCCCCGTTCACGGAGCGGCCGGCCTGGCCGAGCCGGTCGGTGTGGTCGAGCCCGCCGGTAGGGTCGAGCCGGTCGGCGTGGCCGGAGCGTTGGTCGGTCATGGTGATCATCCCGTCCGTTGGGTCGTCCGTCCGGGGCCGACCGCCAGCGCGGCCACGTCCATGCCGGGGTCCCGGTCGAGGTAGAGGTCGCGGACCAGCTCGCCGGCGGCGGGCGCGTTGCACAGGCCGTGGCCGGAGAAGCCGGTGGCGTACAGGAAGGCCGGCGGGCCCGGCTGGTGGCCGATGAAGGCGGTCTTGTCGGGGCTGGCGTCGCGCAGGCCGGTGACGGCGGTGTGCAGGCCGATCCCGGCCAGGCTCGGGTACGTCTCGGCGAGCCGCGCGGCCACGTCCCGCCGCCAGGACTCGCGGTCGGGGCCCGGGTAGCCCATGCCGATGAGCAGCCGGTCGCCGCGGTTGCGGATCAGCAGGCCGCTGGCGGCGTGCAGCGTGACCGGTACCTCCGGCGTGCCGGGCGGCAGCGGGTCGGTGGTGAGCAGCTCCTGCTCGATCGGCTCGGTGAGCGGCATGTCCACGCCCGCGCAGCGCACCAGCGAGGCCGACCAGGCGCCGGCGGCGCACACGATCGCGTCGGCGGACAGCTCCCCGTCTGCGGTCTGCACGCGCCCGGCCTCCGGGTCGATGGCGGTGACCGGGCAGCCGGTGCGCAGCGCCGCCCCCGCCTGCTCGGCGGCCCGCGCGTAGGCGGTGACGATGGCGGCGGTGTCGGAGATGTAGGCGTCGGGCGAGTACGCGGCGCCGAGCAGCGGCAGGTCGCCGATGAGCGGGTTGTGCTCCCTGGCCGCCTCGGCGCTGATCAGCTCGACGTCCACGCCGGCGGCACGCTGGGCCGCCAGGTCGGCGTTGAAGGCGGCGAGCTGGGCGGGCTCGGTGAACAGCACCAGGTAGCCGACCTGCCGCAGCGGCAGCTCGGTGCCCGGCCTGGTGGGAAAGTCCCGGTAGGCTTCCAGGCTGCGTACGGCCAGCGACGAGCTGACCGGGTTGCCGGCGAAGTACGAGCGGACCACGTCGGCGGTGGCGCGGGAGGCGCCGGAGCCGAGCGTGCCGCGCTCCAGCAGGGTCACGTCCACCCCGGCCTCGGCCAGGTGGAAGGCGATCGACAGCCCGATGACGCCGCCGCCGATCACCACCACCCGCGAGCCCGCGCTCATGTGGCCGGCACCGTTCTGCGCAGGTGGGCGCCCGCCTGCCACGGGAACAGGTGCGAGTTCCAGCCGCCGAGGCAGTTGCAGTAGAGCGCCATGTGGGCCATGATCGCGACGAAGTCCTCGTGGTCGTCGAGCCGTTCCAGGCCGGACAGCAGCCGCTGCGTGAAGTCCCACAGGCGGTCGAGGCCGCAGTAGCCGAGGAATTCCGCGGGCGTGTGGGCGAGCTGCCTGGTCATCTGGCGCAGCCACGGCATGGGCATGCCGTCCAGGGCGGCGCGGACGAGGCCGCCGTAGCAGCTGTAGCCGAGCGGGCGGGTCTCGCCGTTGACGAACAGCAGCGTGGTCAGGACCGTCTCGTAGCTGCCCGCGCCCGAGGGGATGCGGCCCTGGTGCAGGTCGAGCAGCTCCTGCGGCGGGTCGAGCCAGATGCGCTCGGTCTCGGCGTGCACCTCGGTGGCGAGCCGGTTGAGCTCCGGGTCGCCGACGGGCAGGCGGGGCAGCACGTGGCCGCCGCGCTCGCCGGCGCGGCGCACCTCGGCGATGACGGGCTGCTTGGTCTCGTAGACCGAACGCCACACCTCGCGGCCGGCCTGGACGAGGGCGTCGAGGTCGGAGTCGAGGACCCTGCCGATCGGGGTGGCCTGCATGGGCTCGGTGAGCTCGCCGTACTTGATGCCCAGGTGCTGCAGGCGGGAGCAGAACAGGGTGCCGTCGGGCACCGTGCGCCGGTCCACCTTGTACTCGGCCGGGGTGTGCAGCAACGAGTGCACCGGAGCCACGTGGTACAGGTGGTACCCGGCCACGAGGGCGTGTCCCTGGAGGCTCTGGTAGGGCAGCCCGTCCCAGAGGGCCTGGGCCAGGGAGGGGTTGCGCTGGTCGAGTTCGGCGGCCACGGTGATGCCGATGCCGGGCCAGGTGATTTCCACATGCTTAGTATCGTTCACAGTACGTCACTCTAACGTCACGCTATGTGGCGATAGGGGGTGGGGCTGGCGTATTTACCGGGAGATGACTTCGGTAACGCACGTGTCATCACGGGCGTCCCACCAGGCTGATCTACGCTTCCCGCATGGCGTTCCTCATCCCAGAGATCAAGGTCGGCCTGGCGGAGCTCGGCGGCGGGCCTTCCGCCTGGTGCGCGAAGTGCGGCAAGCGGGCGACCCTGTACTTCGTCGATCCGGCGACCGGAAGCTCCACCTACATCTGCACGGCCGACGCGGGCCCCGAGGTGGAGGCGATGCTGCTGCGGTCCGCGGACTAGGCCACGCCCGCCGAGCGGCGGCGGGTGAGGCGGGCCGCGTACTCCTTGACCGTCAGGACGAGGGCCAGGGCCTCGGGGCCCAGCAGCAGGGTGACGCAGAGCAGCCGGTACCAGAAGGCGGCCGTCAGCGGCCCCTCGGCGAGCCCTTCGGCGGCCCAGCTCAGCGTCTGCGCGAAGACCGGCAGCAGCAGGACGCAGAACCAGACGATCACGCCGGCGAAGCCCGCCAGCCAGACCCAGCGGAACCAGCGGCCCACGCGCAGGTCGGTGTCCGTCGCGTCGGCCAGCTCCGACTCCTCATCGGCCGTCAGCCGCGAGAAGGCGCGCTTGAGCATCAGGGACTTCACGCGCCACAGGTTGCGGCAGCCCAGGGCGTTGACCAGCACCGCGTAGAGGTCGGTGCGCAGGAAGACCAGGCTCTGCCAGAGCATCTGCATGACCTTGATGAACACCCAGGCCGCCAGCAGCGACCCGACCGGCTCAGGGGCCTGCCAGAGGCCGGTGTCGATCAGCAGCCGGCCGGTGAGCAGCACGGCCAGCAGGACGGAGTCCACGGCCAGGCCGGCCAGCAGCGGGCCGTAGCGCCGGCGGCGGGGGAGCGTCCAGAGCTGGGTGAGGTCGGTCTCGAAGACGAGCATCCACAGGCGGCGGTCCACGCCGAAGCGGGTCTGGATGCCCAGGGCCCGCGCGCCCAGCCAGTGCCCGCACTCGTGGCTGGCCGCCGCGAACCACACGAACGGCAGCCAGGCCAGCGCGCTCAGCCCGATGTCGTCGAACGGGAACGCGTCCACCGCCGGATCGGGCAGCAGGCCGGGCCGCAGGGCGAAGACGGCCAGCGCGTAGAGCAGGCAGGCGGCGTAGCAGGCCCACGCCACCCGGCCGAAGAACGGGCGGACCAGCTCCGGGCGGACGCCGGTCATCCATCGGCGGGCCTGGATCGGCGCCGTACGGACGGGCTCCGCAGCGTCCCCGCCGTCGTCCCCGTCAGCGTCGTCGGAGGCGAGGAAGCCCAGCTCGCCGAGGGTCTCCACGAAGGACGGGACGTTGACCGGCTCGCCCGCGAACGCCTCGGCCTCGGCCGCCGCCTCCTCCACGCTCGCCCCGCGCTGGAGAGCGGCGATCACCACTCCGCCGACCGCCGGGATCGTCACGAACGTGCCGCTGGCGGGATCGCCCACCAGCACCTCGTCGTCGCCCTCGGGGACGACGCTGAGCGGCTTGAGCCTGACCGGAGCGGCGCCGGGGGCGCTCATCCGCGCTCACCCTCGCGTGCCGGGGCCAGGGCGCACACCTTGCAGTCCGGGTTGCGGGGGAGGGGCTGCCACTCGGGCACCAGCCCGTTGCGCAGGTCCAGGGTGACGCGATGGCCGGCCGCGCGGGGCGGCTCGTACCCGGTGAGGTAGCGCTGCGCCTCGAGGGCCAGCAGCGAGCCGACCTGCATCGCCATCGGCCCGGTGAGCGGGTTGCTCAGCTTCATGTTCTCCACGATCCGGTACGCGACCGCGTCCGGGCCGTCCCCGGTCGGCCGGTCGGCGTAGTCGCAGGCCAGGCAGGCCGTGCGGCCCGGGTCCACGGACAGGTACATGAGCTGGCTGCGGTTGGCTCCCCCCAGCACGTACGGGACGCCGTTGCGGACCGCGGCCTCGTTCGCCCAGAGGTTGGCGTGCGGATGCCCGTCGAGGCCGCCCGCCACGAGGTCGACGCCCTGGATGAGGTCCTCCAGGTCCTCGGGGGCGGAGACCCAGCGGTCGGCGGCGTGCACCTTGATGCGCGGGTCGTAGTCGCGTACCCACGCGGCGGCCCGTTCGGCCTTCGACCGGCCGAGGTCGGCGTGGTGGTAGAGGAACTGCCGGGCGAAGTTGCGGGACTCGACGCGGTCCTGGTCGACCAGGGTCATCTCGCCGACGCCGAGGCCGGCCAGGCACTGGACGAGGGAGGAGCCGCCGCCGCCGACCCCGAGCACGAGGACGTGGGCCTGGCTCATCGGCCGGTGGAATGCGGCCCGGCGCCGCTCCAGGCTCGCGTAGGTGCCGTAGAAGCTGAGGTTGGAGAAGTGGCGCTCGTCCTCGTCGGGGTCGCCGAGGGTCCGGCCGCCGGCGTCCTCCACCAGGCCCAGGGAGTCGAGCCCGCTCAGGCCGCCGCTGACGTCCTCCTCCGAGAGCGGGATGCCGCGCCGCTGGAGCGAGCCGCTCAGCTCGGCCGCGGTCTGCGGGGCCCGGCGCAGCTCGGTCAGGAGCGCGGCCACGTGCCCGTCGGGGTCGTCCAGGGTGATCGCCTCGCGAGCGTCGAAGATCACCAGGAGATCCGCGCCGATCGTCTCCCACTCGCATTCCTTCAACGCCACACGCATCGTGCCTCCCGCGCCGGCCAGTACGGATGCTGAACCCCGCGGGCAGGAGCGTGGTGCTCCTGCCCGCGGGGGAAATCGTCAGGCGGTGTCAGCGCCTCACGTGGCGGGGTTCTGAGTAGCCTTGACGGACTCGACCTTCTTGACCTTGATCTCCATGATGTGCCTCCTCATGGGTTGTGTGGCGCTGGATGCCAGCTGTGACCAGAGTGCGACGTGACACTGAAATAGCGCTGATTTTCCGCTGAATGCGCGGTTAGGCTGCCAACGTTGATCACTTAGTCAGCGGCTGGAGGCTTGGGACGACGTGACCGTCGAGGGCGTGGAGTTCCGTCTGCTGGGGGCGGTGGGAGCGTGGCACGCCGGGCGGCGGCTGGGCCCGTCCACGCCGCAGCAGCGGACCATCCTGGCGATGTTGCTGCTCGAACCGGGACGGCCGGTGCCCGTGGCCCGGCTGGAGACGGCCCTGTGGGGGAGCGAACCACCCGAGTCCTCCCGCAACGCCGTCCAGGGGCACATCTCCCGGCTCCGCCGCCTGCTGGCACCGTTCCCCGAGGCGGCGCTGACGACGTCGGCGCGCGGCTACTGCCTGACGGCCGGGCGCGACCGCGTCGACCTGCACCGCTTCCGGGAGCTGGTCCGCGACGCAGGCGGCGAGCCGGACCCGGAACGCGCCGCCGGCCTGCTGCGCGCCGCCCTGGCGCTCTGGCAGGGCCCGCCCCTGACGGACGTGGCGGGCCGGTGGCTGCCCGACGTCGTGGTGCCCGGCCTGGAGGAGGAACGGCTGACGGCGCTGGAACGGCGGGCCGCGCTCGACCTGCGCCAGGGCAGGCACCAGGAGATCGCCGCCGAGCTGGCGCCCCTGGTGGGGGAGAACCCGCTGCGGGAACGGCTCGCCTGGCTGCTGATGACGGCGCTGTCACGCGGCGGCCACCGCACCGAGGCGCTGGCCGTCTTCCGCGGCGTCAGGCGCCGCTTCGCCGACGAGCTCGGCATCGAGCCGGGCGAGGAGCTGCAACGCCTGCACCAGGCGATCCTGGCCGGCCGCGACGAACCGGCGGTGAACGGCACGACCCCCGCGGCGAGCCTCGCCGTGCCCCGCCACCTCCCGCCGGACACCGAGCCGTTCACCGCCCGCGAGGACGAACTGGCCACCCTGGACCGGCTGACCGCCCCCAGACCGGGCCAGGCGCCGCCGCCGTGCGTCGTCACCGGCACGGGCGGCGTCGGCAAGACCACCCTGGCCGTGCACTGGGCACACCGCGCCCGCGACCGCTTCCCCGACGGCCAGCTCTACGTCAACCTCCAGGGCTACGGGCCCACGCACGCCGCCCGATCTCCCGCCGAGGCGGTACGGCTGTTCCTGGACGCCCTCCAGGTGCCGCCCGAGCTGATCCCCGCCACGCTGGAGGCGCAGGCAGGGCTCTACCGCAGCCTGCTGGCCGGGCGCCGCATGCTCATCCTGCTCGACAACGCCCTCGACTCCGACCAGGTACGCCCGCTGCTGCCCAGCGCGCCCGGCTGCCTGGCGCTGATCACCAGCCGGGCCGAGCTGACCGGCCTGGTCGCGGCGGAGGGCGGCCGCACGCTGACGCTGGGGCTGTTCTCGCCCGCCGAATCCCGCGAGCTGCTGACGCGCAGGCTCGGCGCGGCCAAGGTCGGCGCCGAGCCGCAGGCGGTGGACGACCTCGTCTCCCGGTGCGCGGGGCTGCCGCTGGCCCTGTCCATCGTGGCCGCCCGCGCCCACGCCCGCCCGGCGTTCCCGCTCCGCGCGCTGATCACCGAGCTGGAGGAGGCGGACGGCCCGGACGAGCCGGGCGGCCTCGACGTCTTCGACGGCGGCGACACCGGGACGAACCTGCGTACCGTGTTCTCCTGGTCCTACCGGGCGCTCAGCCCGCAGGCCGCGCGCCTGTTCCGGCTGCGGAGCCTGCTGCCCGCGCCGGAGCTCTCCGCCCCGGCCGCCGCCAGCCTCGCCGGGATCACCGTACGGGAGGCCCGCCGCCTGCTGGCCGAGCTGACCCGCGCGAACCTGGCGGCCGAGCCCGCCCCCGGGCGCTACGGCTGGCACGACCTGCTCCGCGCGTACGCCGAGGAGCTGACGCTGCTGCACGACTCCGGGGACGAGCGCCGCCAGGCCCTGCACCGGCTGCTCGACCACTACCTGCACAGCGCCCACCTCGGCGACGGCCTGCTGGAGCTGCTGCACCGCGTCCCGCTGAACCTGCCTGAGCCGGGGCCGGGCGTGGTCGTGGCCCGCATCGGCGACCGCGAGCAGAGCCTGGCCTGGTTCGGCCGCGAACACCGGACGCTGCTGGCGGCGATCAGGCACGCCGCCCGGGCCGGATTCGACGCGCACGCCTGGCAGCTCGCCTGCGCCTGCTGGGGCTTCCTGTCGCAGGAGAGCCGCTCGGACGACCAGGTGGCCATGTACCGGATCGCGCTGGAGGCCGCCCAGCGGCTGGACGACCAGGCCGCGCAGGCCCACGTCCGCGTCGGGCTCGCCCAGGCCCTCATCCGCCTCGGCCGGGACGGGACGAGCGGCACCCACCTGCGGCAGGCCCTCACCCTGTTCCGCACCCTCGGCGACCAGGTCGGGCAGGGCGTCTGCCTCACCTACCTCAGCCTCCTGGAGGACCGCAGGAACCGGTACGCCGAGGGCCTGGCGCTGAGCGAGGAGGCGCTGCGGCTGCACCGGTCGGCCGGCGACCGCGCCGGCGAGGGCCGGGTGCTCAACAACATCGGCTGGTTCCACGCCCGGCTCGGCGCGTACGGCGAGGCGCTGCGCCGCTGCGAGGAGGCCCTGCTCATCCACCGCGAGCTGGACGACAGGCCGGGCGAGTCGGCCACCCTCGACAGCATGGGCTACATCCACCACCTGCTCGGCCGGTACGAGCAGGCGATCGCCTACTACCTGCGGTCGTTGTCGTTGCGGGGCGGCAAGCGCGCGCTGGGCGCCCGGACGTTGCAGCGGCTGGGGGAGGCCCAGGTGGCGGCCGGCCGGGTCGCGGAAGGGCGGCAGACGCTGGGGCGCGCCCTCGACCTGGTCGCCGAGCTGGCCCCGGGCGACGCCGACGCCCTGCGCACCAGGATCCGCGGGCTCGCGCCGCAAGGAGGGGTCAACGCGCGCGGAGCAGCCGGGCCATCCTGATCACGTCCTGGTCGGGCAGGAAGTCCCGCCGGACGCGGTCGCGCGCCCTGGCACCCATCAGCTCCGCGTCCGCCCCTCCGCCCGCCACGCTCGTCACGAGCGCGCCGAAGCCGCCCAGGTCGTGCGGGTCGCCGACCAGCAGCCCCGTGCGCCCGTGGTCGATCTGCGCCCGGATGCCCCCGACACCGGCCGCCACCACGGGCCTGGACTTCCACATGGCCTCGGTGACGGTCAGCCCGAACCCTTCGGCGAGGCTCTTCTGCATCACCACCTGCGAGGCACGCTGGATCGCGTTGACCAGCAGCGCGTTCTCCCCGGGGTCCGTCATGGGCAGGCAGACGAGCGCGACGCGCCGCCGCCGGCCGGGCGGCAGCCGGCGCCAGGCCTCGTGGCAGCGGTCGAACACCATGGCCTGCTCGATGTCGTCGGCGATGCCCGCCGGGTCCGGCCCCACCAGAGCCAGGAACCCCTCGGGGACGAACTCCGTCACCGCCGCCAGCACACCCTCCATGTCCTTGAGCCGGTCCCACCGCGAGACCTGGGTGAGCAGCTTCTCGTCAGGGCCGGGAGCGGTCTCGGCGATCACGGTGACCGGGGGCCCGCCGTTCCCGCCCGCCCGGCGCAGCCCGCAACGGATCAGAGCGGCCGTCACGCTCTCCGGCTCCAGCTCCCGGTTCTTGGGCGAGAACGGGGAGATGAACGGTGGCAGCACGGACGCCGGCCGGTCGCGGAACCGCTCCGGGATGTGCCAGGGCACCGAGAACAGCAGCCGGTGCGCGCCGTCCAGCAGCGGCGCGATCAGCTCCCAGGCCCGCTCGGACGCCTCGGTCGGCTCGTCGACGCCGACGTGGCACCGCCAGTAGACCTCGACGCTTTGGCCGGCCAGCCTCGGTACGAGACCCGCCGTCTGGTGGTCGTGGAGGACGACGACGTCCCCGGCCTCGACCAGCTCCAGCAGCCTGTCCCCGGCGGGGCCGAGCCCGTCCAGGTAGGCGTCCCTCTCCGCGGCGCGCAGGGGCCCGTCGCCGGTGTCGATGCCGTACAGGCCCAGCCCCAGCCGCTTGGTGAGGGCGAAGAATCGCTCGTCGCCGCCGATGACCATCCAGCGCACCCGGACGCCGAGCTCGGCGTAGAGCGGCAGGAGGGTGTGCAGCATCTCGGCGACGCCGCCGCCTTTCCCGGTCGAGTTGACGTGCCAGAGGGTGCGGCCGTCGAGGGCTTCGCGGATCACCGCGGCGGCGGCGTGCAGTTCCGCGGTCCGGTCCGGGCCGAGCAGGGCCTCGAACCGGGGCAGCTCGAACGTCGTCGGAGTGACCCCGGGCGTGAGCATCGCCTCACCCTTCCCGGTCCGCCGCCGCTGCTGATGTCGAGGCCGCGACGCGTTGCTTGAGCAGCCCGACGAGCATGTGGTTGAGGGAGAGGATGTTGTCCTCGAAGTGGAAATTGTTGTCGTTGCGGCCGGTCTGGCCGGGGAAGCGGGAGCTGCCGGGGACGATGAGGCAGATGTCCGCCAGCGCGCGGCAGCGCCCGCCGTCGCCCTTGGTCATGGCGAAGGTCGTGGCGCCCGCCGCGGCGGCCACCTCCAGGGCCCGTACGACGTTCGGCGAGTCGCCGCTGCCGGAATAGGCCATGACCAGGTCGCCGGCGCCGACGACCGGCTCCAGCAGGGCGGCGTACATGTTCTCCGGGCCCAGGTCGTTGACGGCGGCGGTCAGCTCCGCAGGCGAGCCGCAGAGGTTGACGAAGGAGAGCCGCCGGATGTGCGCAGGCAGCGGCCTCGTCTTGTCCTCCGACACGAACGGGTGGAGCTTGAAGTCGCAGCAGGCGTGGTCGATCGTGCCCGCGTTGCCGCCGTTGCCCAGGGCGTACACCGTTCCGCCGCGGTCGTAGGCGGCGAACAGCGCGTCGGCGACGGCGGCCACCGCCGCCACGGGGAAGGCGTCCAGGATGGCCCGCTGCTCGGCGAGATAGAGGCGGATGTCGTCGACCAGGCGGGGGCTCATGCGCCGCCTCCGGCGTGCTCGGAGGTGATTCTCCCGTGCGAGCGGCCGGTGTCGTCGGCCCATCGGATGACGTCGTCCAGTTCGGGGGTGGAGACCTCGATGGAGGTGTAGGCGGAGTCGGCGATGACCCGGTGCAGCACGTTCGGCGCCGAGGACCAGCCGGTTCCCGCCGCGTGGACGGCGGCGGGCAGGGCCGCCATGTCGATGCCGGTGTCCGGGTCGTCCGGTGCCGGCGCACCGTTGAGCACGGTCGCGCTGCCCTCGATGACGTAGTTCGTCTCCGCCTTGTGCCGGTGCGACTGCAGTGAGGAGCGGTGGCCGGCCGTCATGTGGATCTGCTTGAGCGCGTACCTGCGTTCCGGCAGGTTCTCCGTGTACCAGATCTCGTACCCCCAGGGCTTGTTGACCCGGTAGCCGCTGAGATCGAGGCATTCCGCGGCGGCGCCGGCCTCTCCGCCGCCACCCGTCACCGAACCCGCCTCCAGCACGATCGCGGGCTCCGCGGTCGCGTTCTCGAAGCGGTAGACGCTGGCGGGGACGGCGTGCCAGCCCTGGAGGCGGTGGCAGACGCGCGACCGGACCCGGCCGAGCCGGTCCTGGTGCTCCAGGAGCACCGCGCCGCCGATGACGAGGAAGGTCCGGTAGTCGCCGGGATGCGTCAGCATCGGTGTGCCGGCGGCGGTCTCCAGGCGGTGCTCGACGAAGAGGTAACGGCGTTCGGTGAGGCCGTCAACGAGATCTCGGGTCTGGACTGGCGGCACGCGTCCTCCTGATCGGCTCTGCTCCGACGTCGGTCATCCGGCGAGTATCCGGTCGCACAGCTGGGCGCCGTCGGTTCTCCCGATCTCCCGGAAGATCCCCTGTGCCTTCCGCACCCGCGTCTCGGCATCCTGCTCGCCCATGGTCTTCCTGAGGAGGCCGGCGTGCAGCGTCATGCTCGCCGTCGCCGGTCTGTCGCCGAACGGCTGGACGAGCGAGAGCGCCTCCTCGCACTTGGCCAGCGCCGACCTGACCGAGCCGGACCGGTGGGCGAGCACCGCCTCGCAGTGCAGCAGCAGCCCCCGCAGGCGCCAGTCCAGGTCGAAGCCCTCCATCGATTCGGTTCTCCGCGCGTCCTTCGCGGCCTCCCGGTCCCTGCCCGAGAGGATCTTGATGCGGATGCGCGCGACGGCGACCAGTGCCGAGTTCCGGGCGTCGCCCAGGACGTCGAAGATCTTCTCGGCCCTGTCCAGCAGGGCGCTCGCGTGGTGCGCGTCCTGCTCGGCGGCGGGCGGCAGGGCGTCCCTGGCGAGGGCGGGCAGCGGCAGCCAGCCGAGGTCGTCGATGATCAGCAGGGCCTCGTTCGACAGGGCGAACGCCTCACCCCGCCGCTCACCCGCCGCCGCGAACAGCTCGGTGGCGTCCTGGAGGTAACGGACACCGGCAGTGCGCCGGCCGAGGATCATCGCGCACTCGCCGAGTATCTCCAGGGTCCACGCCTCGCCCCGGACGTCGGCGATCTTGCGGGCGCGGTCGAGAGCCGTCAGGAAGATCTGCTCCGCCGCGTTCGGGTCTCCCCACCGCAGTTGCACCAGGCCGAGGTTGCAGCTCGCGTCGATCACGCCGTACTCGTCGCCGACCTTGTCGAACAGCCGTACCGACTCCTCCAGCCTGGCGATCGCGCGATCTCGTTCCCCGATCTCCCGGTCGACCTCGCCGAGGTTCCTGAGGATCGCCGCGCGGGCCTGGTCGGAGTCCAGGTGCCGGACGGCGTCGAGCGCGAGTTCCGCGCAGCGGATCCCGGTGTCCCAGCTCCGGAGGTTCTCCAGCGCGACGCTGGCCGCGTCCGACAGCTCCCAGCACAACGACCACGCGCCGATGCGATGGCACGCGGCCACGAGGGCGGCGATCGAATCGCGCTCCAGGCGGCACCAGCCGAAGGGATCGGAGACGGGGCGGCCGGTGAGGTCCGGGTCCAGGGGGTAGCGCGGCGCCTGCGTGCGGCCCTGATGGCGGACGCCGCCGGGGTGGATCGCCTCGTCGGCGAGGTCCGTCATCGCCAGGTAGGCGGAGGCGATCCGGCGGACGGCCTGCTCGCGCGACTCCTCCGGCATGTTCAGGACCGCCTGGTTTCTGGCGAATTCACGCACCAGGTCGTGGAGGTAGTAGCGGGGTTCGTCGGTGCCGGCGACCGTCCGGGTCTTCACGAGCTGGGCGCCGGTGAGCCGTTCGAGCAGCCGTTGCGCGTCCAGCAGCGAGCACTCGCACAGCGCCGCCACCGACCAGTCCGACCACTCGTCCGCCGGGTGCAGGCCCAGCAGGTCGAAGGCCGTCTGGGTGGGGAGCGGCAGGTGTTCCCTGCTCAGCGCGAGGCTCGCGGCCACGCTGAGGTCGCCGAACGTCAGCTCGGACAGCAGCTGTCCTGCTGCGCGCCTGCGGTCGAGCCGCGCCAGGAACGTGGCCAGCGGCCGGGGCTCGCTCACGAGCCTCCCGGAGAGCACCCGCAACGCCAGGGGAAGGCCGCCGAACGCGCTCGCCAGCTGCTGCGCGGGCTGCTCCTCCTGCTGGATCCGGTCCCTGCCGAGAATGCGGGACAGCAGCTCCACCGACTCCGACACGGACAGGCCGTCCAGGGGGATCCGGACCGTCGCGGCCAGGCCGCCCAGCGCCTCGCGGCTGGTGATGTAGGTGACGCAGCCGCCGCCCGCGACCAGCAGGGGGCGCACCTGCTCCTCCGACCCCGCGTTGTCGAGGAAGACGGCGGCGCGCCGCCCGGCCATCCGGGATCTGAACGCCCTGCTGCGCTCGGTCAGCGTGGCGGGGATGAGCCGCTCGTCGACGCCCAGGTCCAGCAGCCAGCCGCTCAGCGCCTCGGCGGGGGAGAGCGGATTGGGGCCGTACCCTTGCAGGTCGACGTAGAGCTGGCCGTCGGGGAAGCCGGCGGAGCCGAGTTCCAGGGCGTGCACGACGAGCGAGGTCTTCCCCACGCCGCCCTGCCCGTACACCAGCCGGATGTCGGTGGTGGCGGCGTCCTTCCGCCGCGCGGGCGGGGCTCGCAGCACGGCGATCTCCCGATCCCGACCGACGAAATCCGGAAGGTCGGCGGGAAGCTGGCGCGGCACGGGAGCGGTGATCGCCCGGGTGGTGTCCTGGCGTCCCGTCAGCCGGCCGACGTCGACCAGCGAGGAGAAGGTCTGGATGACGACCCCGGTGATGCCGGTGGCCGCCAGCACCCACCACGACTGGTCCTGCATCCCTGCGAGAACGGCGCCTGCCCCCGCCGCGCCAAGCCATAAGGTGAGTAATCCGGCTTGTTTGAGCTTTGACACTACCCGGCTCCGCGGCGTCTCATCAGCGCATCCACCGCCTCGCGTTCACGATCTTACGGACGTGTCACGTTTTCCCCGAACGGCCTCAGATGACGGGAAATAACATACCATTCGGCGACCTCGGCGTCTCAATACGGCCTTATCGTTTGCTATCCGGAAGGCTAGATATGCGTTCCTGCCCGAGCGCTCGGAGGGTGACTCGGCATGCGCTAGGCTGCGGGGCAGCGAAACTACCGGAGGTCGCCGGCCAAAGGACGGGGAGCGACAGTGAGCTCACGACGGATCCCTGACGATCCGGTGATGTACCAAATCTATGTCCGGTCTTTCGCGGACGCCAACGGCGACGGCGTAGGCGATATCCAAGGAATAATCTCCCGTCTCGACCACCTCGCCGCCCTCGGAGTGGACGGCATCTGGCTGACCCCCGTCTTCGCCTCGCCGCAGTTCGATTTCGGATACGACGTATCGGACTACCGCGAGATCCACCACGAATTCGGCACCATCGGCGATATGGACGAGCTGCTCAGGGAAGCGCACGCGCGGAATATCGCGGTCATTCTCGACATGATCCTCTCGCACACGTCCATTGAGCATCCGTGGTTCCGCGCGCATCCGGAGCGCTATCTCTGGTCCGAGGAGAGGCCGAACAACTGGCTCTCGGCCTTCGGCGGCTCGGCCTGGCAGTTCGACGAGAAAACGAGCAAATACTACTATCACCGCTATTATCCCGAACAGCCGCACCTCGACTGGAGTAATCCCGACGTCCGTCACGCCATGCATGACGTCATCGCCTTCTGGGTCGATCGCGGGGTGGACGGTTTCCGGCTGGATTCGATCGACGGGCTCGCCGTGGACCCGCAACTGCGCGACGAACCACGTGCGACCGGCACCGGCATCGCCGGCCGGGAGAATGACAACTGGGCGGACTACTGGCAGCTGGAGCATCTCCACACCACCAACCTGCCGCAGGTGCTGGACGAGCTCGCCAGGCTCAAGGCGGCCTTTCCCGGGACGTCCTTCCTCGTGGAGGCCGACCTGCCGCGTACCGCTCTCAAGCCCTATCTCGAGATCGCCGACAGCGCGTTCTCCTTCGAGTTCTTCCGGGCCCGCCTGGACGGCGCCGCGATCGCGCCGATCATCGACGGCGCGGGGATCCACGGCCGGCCGGCCTGGGCCCTGTCCAACCATGACCTGCCGCGGATGGTGAGCCGGTGGGGGCGGCCCCGGGCCGGCATCGCCGCGATGCTGCTCCTGACCCTCCCCGGCTGGGCCTTCATCTACCAGGGCGACGAGATCGGGATGATCGACGGGCCCGGCGGGCCGGTCGCGTTCGACCGGAGCGGGCGTGACGCCGTACGCCATCCGATGCAGTGGGATGCCACCGGCGGGTTCAGCACGGCCGCGCCCTGGCTGCCCATGATCGACCCGGCCGACTGCAACGTCGCCGATCAGCTGGGAGATCCGCATTCGATGATCGAGCTCTACCGGGCGCTGATCTCCTTCAGGCGGCAGCTGAGCGGGCCGGTCGAAGTGATCGAGGCGTCCGCGGGCGAGCTGATCTACCGCCGGGGTTCCGAGACGGCGCAGCTGAACTTCGGAGCCGGCCCGGTCCGCCGCGTCGAGGGTGACGTCCGGTTCTCCACCGGGCGGCTCTCCTCAGATCTCCTCCCTCCTGACACCGGTGTGATCGTCCGGTCGTGATCGCGCTCGGACGCGGCCGGTCATGGCCAGCAGGACCAGCGCCGGTACACCCGCGACGAGAGTCATGGCCAGGACCGGCGGCGCCAGGGCGCCGGCGGCGAGGAGCGGGGTGACGATGGCGGCGCCGAGCGGGGGTGTCGCCTGCATGAGCGTTCTCAGCAGGGCGAAGCCCCGGCCGCGCAGGGGTGCCGGGATGCGCGCCATCCGCAGCGACTGCGCCCAGATGGTCATCGGGGCGCTGAACATCCCGATGACGAGGTAGCCCGCGGCGACCCCGAGCAGGTGCGGCGCCGCCAGGAGTCCCAGGAAACCGGTGGCGGCGGCGAGCTGCACCACGGCGATGGCCCTGACCGGGCGCCGCCGCCCGGCACCGGTCCCCGCCAGCGCCGCCCCGGCGAGCTCGCCGGCGGCCAGCGCGGCCAGCAGCAGGCCCAGGGTCTGCGGGCCGCCGGGCAGCCGGGTCGCCGCCAGCCACGGCCCGGCGACGAGCAGCATGCCCGTGGCGACGTTGAACGCCATGAACGCGAGCGTGGTCGCCACCAGAGCCCGGTCCCGCAACGTCCGCAGACCGCTCGGCCGGGCAGCGCCCTCACGCGCGCCCGGCGCCGCCGTGCCGTCATGTGCGCCCGGCGTCAGGGGGCGGCGGACGGCGAGCGCGGCGGCGGCGAACAGCGCGAAGGAGACCGCGTCGAAGGCGAGCACCGCCTCGCCCCCGAAGCCGGCGATGAGCAGCCCGCCGAGCGCGGGCCCCGCGACCCCGGCGAGGCTGAAGCCGAGGCTCTCCAGCGCGTTGGCCACGTCCAGGTCCTCCTCGGGGACCAGGTCGGGGATCGCCGCCGGGAACCCCGCCAGCGGCACCATCTTGAACAGCCCGTACACCGCCGCCACCACGAACGGCAGCGCCGCGGGCACCTCCCCCAGCGCGGACATGACCGGGATCGAGGCCATCGCCGCGCCCCGGATCACGCTGTCGGCGGCGAGCACGTACCGCTTGTCGAACCGGTCCAGGACCGGACCGCTGAGCAGCCCCCCGGCGAACACCGGCAGCGTGTAGCAGACCGTCAGCAACCCGAGCCGCCGCACGCCGTCCGGCTGGGACAGCACCAGCCACGTCAGGGCGACGAAGGTCATCCCGTCCCCCACGAGCGAAACGGACGAGCCCAGCCACAACAGGCGGAAGTCGCGCCGTGACAACACCCGCCGGTAGCCGGCCGTCCTGCCCCGGAGAAGATCGTTGACTGTCATGGTGGCCCAGCGTGGCGGCAGCCGCGGCAGGATGCTGGCGGGCATCGGCCACCGACGTCCGCGGCCGATGCCCGCCAGTCCCGTCTGTCTGGAAATGGCACGATAAGGAGGGTGATCGAGGACGAGGTCGCGTTCGCGGCCATGGAGAGCCGGGACCCACGCTTCGACGGCTGGTTCTACGTCGCCGTCACCACCACCCGCATCTACTGCCGCCCGAGCTGCCCGGCCGTCATGCCGAAGCCGCAGCACGTCCGGCTGTTCCCCACGGCGGCAGCGGCGCAGGTGAACGGGTTCCGGGCGTGCAAGAGGTGCCGTCCCGACGCCGCTCCCGCCTCGCCGGAGTGGAACACGCGCACGGACCTGGCCGGCCGGGCGATGCGGCTGATCGCCGACGGGATCATCGACCGGGAGGGCGTGCCCGGGCTGGCCGCCCGCCTCGGCTACAGCCCCCGCCAGTTGCATCGCCTGCTCGTGGCCGAGGTCGGCGCAGGACCGCAGGCCCTGGCCAGGACGCAGCGGGCGCAGACCGCGCGGATCCTGCTGGAGTCCGGCTCGCTGCCGGTCAGCGACGTGGCGTTCGCCGCCGGGTTCGCCAGCATCAGGCAGTTCAACGAGACCATCCGGCAGGTGTACGCGACGACGCCCAGCCGGCTCCGCCTGGCCGCCGGTCCCGCCCCGGCGCCGGGCGCCCTCACGGTGCGGCTCGCCTACCGGCCGCCCATGGACGTCCCCGCCCTCCTGGGCTACCTGGGCGCGCGAGCCGTCCCCGGCCTGGAACACTACGCCGGCGGCGCCTACAGCAGGTCGCTGGCCCTGCCGCACGGCGCGGGCGTCGTCACGCTGCGGCCCGGACCCGCGTACATCTCCTGCGAACTCCACCTGGAAGACCTCAGAGACCTCACCGCGGCCGTGCGGCGGTGCAGGCGGCTGCTCGACCTGGACGCCGACCAGGAGGCCATCGACGCCGCCCTCCGCGCGGACCCGGCGCTCGCGCCGCTCGTCGCGGCCCGCCCCGGCCTGCGGGTGCCCGGCTGCGCCGACCCCGGCGAGCTGGCGATCCGCGCCGTGGTGAGCCGCCGCAGGCGCGCCGAGGCCGCCCGCCGCGTGCTCGCCGGCCTCGTCACCAGGTACGGCAGGCCGCTCGCCCGCCCGGCCGGCGGCGTTACCCACGTGTTCCCGCACCCGGCCGTCCTGGCCGAGGCCGAGCCGGTCTGCACGGCCCAGCGCCCGCTGGCCAGGGCGCTCGCCGGGGGAGCCGTCGTGCTGGACGACGGCTGCGACCCGTACCAGGCGCGCAAGCAGCTGGCGGAGCTGCCCGGGATGAGCCGGTGGGCGGTCGCGTACATCCGCATGAGGGCGCTCGGCGACCCCGACGTCCTCCCGCCGCACCTGCCGGTACGCCGCGCCCTCCACCGCCTGCCGGGCCGGCCGGAGCGGTGGCGACCCTGGCGTTCCTACGCCACCCAGCACCTGGCACACCTGCCAGGCGGCCGAACCTTCCGGTGATGGGCGCCGTCTCACCGGTATGAGGCGGATCTTGGTCATCGTCGTGCTGCTGGTCCTGGCCGGGTGCGGCAGCCCGGTGGAGCTGCCGGGTTTCCCCGAGCCCGCCCGCTCGGTCGAGGAGGTCGCGCGCCGGTTGCGCCCGTTCGAGCTGCGCGGGGAGCATCCCTACCCCGCGGCGGGCGATGTGTTCCAGCTGTGCCAGGGCACCTTCGACCCGCGGGCTCCCGCCGAGCCGCAGGGCTTTCCCGTCCTGGTCGCTCATCTCAAGACCGATCCGCCGGTCCACGCGCGGTTCATGCTGATGCCCGGTACGGAGCAGGCGGCCCGCCTGGTGGCCCAGGCCGCGCAGGCGGCTCGCGGCTGCGCGGGACCGGCGAGCGGCACCCTGGGCGAGGGGATGGACGCGGAGACGACCGTGTCCGCGTTCGGCCGTGACGGCTGGTCGGGCACGCAGGTCATCACCAGCGGGCGGGCCGGGAGCGACACCGATGACCCGTTCTTCTACAAGCCGTTCACCACGGGGCAGCTGGTGGTGAACAAGGGCGCGTGGGTCGTCGACCTGGGGTGGAACATCCGGGGCGGCTTCGGCTCGCCCGGCGCTGACTGGGCCGAGACGGGGCTGAAGGTCTCCGAGTCCGTGCTGGCCGTGGCCGACGGCGCCGTGACCGCGCCGCGGGCTCAGGACCTGATGACCCGCCTGGTCGACGCCCTGCCCGATCCCGGCGCCTACGGCGAGCGGCTGAAGGTCTGGCCGCGGCCCTTCGAGCCGCGCCAGTCCCGGGAGCAGGGGGACGGGCCCCCGATGAGCAACGACCTGTCCTGCGGCGCGCTGTCGTCCCGGGAGCACCTTCCCGAGTTCCTGCCGTCCGTGGAGCGCTCGCTGCTCGGCGAGGTCGCCGTGCACGAGCTGGTGTCCGTGGCCGGTGACGAGCAGCAGGCCGAGCAGGTACGGCGGGCCTGGCTGCACGACCAGGCCGGATCCCCGGCGCCGGATCCCTGCGGGTACTCCGACCCGGGCTTCGCGCACAGCGACGAGACCGAAGCCAAGCGGGTCGCGCCGTCGGTCACGGCGTTCCGGCACGGGGAGTGGGCGGGGGAGGTCGAGCGGTTCGCCGCGCGTCACCCGAAGGCGACCGCCGCCTCCGGCTACCGCGACTCCTACGCTCATGTGGCGGTCGCCGTACGGAAGGGTGCGATCGCCGTCTACCTGCGCTGGCAGGGCCCGGCGGGGGTGGATCCGGAGCCGGTGTTCGAGCGCGGCGAGTCGGCACTGAAGCGCACGCTGGACAGGCTCGCCCCGGTCGCCTGACCGCTCGCGAGTGGAGGCAGCGTCAAGGGGTGTGGACGCTGTGCCAGGGACTTTCCCCGCTGCCGGAAATAGGCTCGCGGGCGCCTCATTGAGCAGGCGTTACCCGTCTTGTCGAAACCGAAGAGGATGAACATGCGCATTCACCGAATGCCGGCCACCCTGGCGAGCGTCGTGGCCCTCGCGGCCTGCGCGGTCACGCTGACCGCCACCCCGGCGGGCGCGTCCGGCGCGGCCAACCCGTGCGGGAGCGGCTACAAGCTCGTCGGCTCCTACACCATCGCCAAGGACGGCACGAAGTACGGCACTCTCGAGGTCCGGTGGAGCGCCGCCACCGGCAAGAACTGCGCGCTGGCCTACGGCTTCGGAGCGAACTACGGCCGGGCCGACTACAAGTCGGTGCGGATCGAGACGACCGGCTCGACCCGCTGGGCCGACACCGACTGGGGGGACTACAAGTACTACGCCGGTCCCGTTTACGTCTCCGCCAGAAACACGTGCATCAATGTCGCCGCGCACGTCAGGGGCACCCGCGGAACGGGTTTCGTGTCCAAGAGAAGCGTCCACTGCGGATGACACCGCTTCCGCTCACGGCCTGTTTCGGGTGAGGGCGTCCCAGCCGTGCTCCAGGAGGTCGAAGGCGCCCTGCCCGTCCCGCACACCTGGGAGCACGACCCCACGGTGACCCTGCTCGGCGACGCCGCGCACCTCATGCCCCCGCTCGGCGTCGGCGTCAACCTCGCCCTGCTGGACGCCTGCGAACTCGCCCTGGCCATCGCCCGCCACGACACCCTCGACGAGGCCGTCCACGCCTACGAGCAGACCATGCTGCCGCGCTCCACGGAGATGGCCCGGCTCCTCGACGGCGCCGCCGCCGAACTGCTCTCCACCGAGCTGCCCGACTTCGCCACCGCCGGCGGCCACTGACGTCCTCGTTCCTGCCGTCCACGGGGGGACAGCCCGCGGTCATGACGGAGGACGTCCCGGTGGTGGCCGCCCGGCCGGCGACGCCAGAGTGGGCACCATGACGACGACCAAGCAGAGAACCAGGGCTGGAGGGCTGGTCATCGGGGTAGCGGTGGCGACGCTGGCAGGCATCACCCCGCCGGCCTCGGCCGCTCGGGTCCCGCAGCCGGCCTGGCGCGACTGCGCGGGCCAGGACCTGCCCGCCGGGATGCAGTGCGCCGCGATCGAGGTCCCGGTGGACTGGGCCGAGCCGGATGGGCCGAAGCTGACGCTGAAGCTCGCCCGGCTGCCCGCCAGTGAGCCCGCCCGCCGGATCGGCAGCGTGCTGGGAGTCCCCGGCGGCCCGGGCGCCGACGGGATCGAGGACCTGAAGCACGCCGCGGCCGACCTCACCGAACTGCGGCGCGGCTTCGACCTCGTCGCCTACCGGCCGCGCAACGTCGCCTGGCGCGATCACGTGCCGCCGTCCTGCATGCGGCCGGGAACGGTCCTGTCCGACCCGCGCGACCGCAGGCAGTACGAGACGCTGGCCGCGGCGATGGCCAGGGCCTTCGAGCAGTGCAGGAACGCGGACAGCACCGGCCTGTTCTCCCACCTGGACTCCCTGTCGGTGGCCAGGGACATGGACGCGGTCCGCCAGGCCCTCGGCGAGGAACGGCTGAGCTTCATGGCCAACTCCTACGGCGGGGTGCCCGCCGCCGCGTACGCCCGGCTGTTCCCGCAGCGCATCCGGGCCATGTACCTCGACGGGACGGCCAACCAGGTCAACGGCTGGCCTGACCAGGCGTTGCGGAGCCTGCCCGTCCGGGAGCGGGTGTTCACCCGGTTCACCACGTGGTGTGCCGGCACCCCGGCGTGCGCGTTGCACGGTGAGGACGCAGGGGCGATCTGGCGCAAGCTCACCCGGGACGCCGATCGCCGGCCGATCCCCGTCACCTCGTCCGAGTTCGGCAAGGGCGAGCTGACCGGATGGCACCTGAGAACCTTCGCCTTCAGCACCGATCCAGGACCGGAGCACGCGCGGTGGCTGTCCTTCGCCGACGCGGTGGACAAGGCCAGGAACGGGGACGGCTCCGGTTTCGCCGACTCCGTCCTCGGCAACGCGCGCGTCTGGGCCATGCCCGGAGCGCTGGCGATGACCTGCGCGGACGACCGCGGCTACACCGGCTACGCCCAGCTGCGGAAGGTCCGCCGCCAGGCGGAGAGGATCTCCCCGAACTTCGGGGGAGCGGCCTTCGACGCGCTCGGCTGCGCCGGATGGCCGCTCCCGGTCGCCAACCCGTCCCGCCCGTTGCCGGTCCGCGGCCTGCCGCCGTTCCTGGGAGCCGGCAGCACGTGGAACGACTACGTCATCACCGAGAGCTTCACCAGGATGATCCCGGGATCGGTGACCGTCGCCTACGAGGGGCCCGGCCATGTGGCGTACCTGTCGGGCAGGAAATGCCCCATCCGGCACGCCACCGAGTACCTGACCCGCCTGACCCTGCCCGAGCCGGGCACCACCTGCCCCGCCGAGTGACCTGGATGCCCGTCAGCGGCCGTACACGCCCGCGGTGCGCCAGGCGTAGGCGTAGGCGACCGGCCCCGGCAGCACCGCGGCGGCGAGCATCACGGGCAGCAGGGCAGGCTCGGGCGCGATGAGGGCGGCGATCAGCACGACCGCGCCCGACCCGAGCAGCAGCCTGCTCGCGAACCGCAGTGCACGCATGCGGGTGTCTGCGTCGCCCGGCATCCCCAGGACGCCGCGCATCCAGAAGGCCGAGTCCTGGCGGATCGAGGGGGCGGCGATCCCGAGGGCGATGAGGAGCACCGCGGTGCCGGTGGCCGCGAAGCGCGCGATGGGCCCACCGCCGACGGCCGCGTCCACGGCCATGCCCGCGTGCGTGCACGTCATCAGTGCCAGCAGGCCGAGGCCGAGCGTTCCACGCGGGCGCGGAGGCCGCGAAGCCGTCGCAGCAGCGGCAGCAGCACCGCGAACGTCACGGCGATCGCCAGCATGAGCAGCGGAGGCATGAGCAGTGCCTCGCTCTTGTCACCGAGCCGGAACCCGGCGCCGCGCGGCACTCCCCAGTGGACCGGCACCCTGGCGCCGTCGGGGATGCGCACCCAGGCCCACGCGCGCACCAATATCATTTTAAATTGCCCCACCGCGTGGGACAAGGCGGACGCCTGACCGTCGCGCTCGCGGTGTTACGGTTGGCTGTCTACTGTGCGCATAAGGGGACGTATGTTCGGCATTGTCCGCCCATGTCGGCACGTCCTGTGCAAGGGGCTCTACGCGGACTGGCTGGGCCATCTGTGCGGGCTCTGCCTGGCGCTGCGTGACGAGCACGGGCACCTGTCCCGGCTGGTGACCAACTACGACGGCCTGCTCGTGTCCGTCCTCACCGAGGGCCAGTCGCCCGCGTCCACGTCGCGGCGGAGGGCGGCCCCGTGCGCGCTGCGCGGGTTCAAGAGCGCCGACGTGGCGCAGTCCGAGGGGGTCCGGCTGGCGGCCTCGGTGTCGCTGCTCCTGGCGGCCGGCAAGGTGAGCGACCACGTGGCGGACGGGGACGGCGTGTACGCCCGGCGCCCGGTGGCCGCCGGCGCCGCCCGCCTGGCGGGCCGCTGGTCCTCCGCCGGTACGGCCATGGCCGGCACGCTGGGCTTCGACCCCGCCCCGCTGACGTCGGCGGCCGGCCGCCAGGCCCTCCTGGAACGTGCTCCCGCCCCGGGGTTACGAGAGCTGACGGGGCCTACGCAGGACGCCGTGGCCGCCGCGTTCGGGCATACGGCGGTGCTCGCGGGGAAGCCGCACAACCGGGAGGCCCTGGAGGCGGCCGGTCGCGGGTTCGGCAGGCTGGCACACCTGATCGACGCGGTGGAGGACCTGGCCGGTGACCGGGCGTCCGGGGCGTACAACCCGCTGGCCGCCACCGGCACCGGCCTGGAGGAGGCGCGCCGCCACTGCGACGCCGCGCACGCGGAGCTGCGCGCCGCCGTGGACGAGCTGGACCTGCCCCGCCCCGCCCTGACGCGCGCCCTGCTGGTGCGGGAGACCGGACACGCCGTCTCCCGAGCCTTCACCACCGCCACCGCCACCGCCACCGCCACCGCCACCGCCACCGCCCCGCCCGGCACCGGGACCGCCGGCACCTTCGCCGGGACGCCCGGCACCGGTCACCCTCCCGGCACCGGTCACCCTCCCGGCACTGGTCACCCGCCCGGCGAACCCGGCGCGCCGCCGCGGCGGCCGCGGAAGCAGGATCCCGGCGGGCTGCTGTCGCTGGTGTGCACCACGCTGACCTGCTGCACGTGCGGCCTGTACCGGCCCGCCTGGGACGAGGAGCGGGACAGCTCCTGCTGCGGGCGCTTCGACTGCTCCGGCTGGGACTGCTGCGGCAACTGCGGCAACTGCACCTCCTGCTGCCCGGGAGAGGACGGCTGCTGCTGCGACGGCTGCAGCTGCGGCTGCGACTGATCTCCGCGGGCACAGCGGTTACGCGGCGACCTGGCCCGCCCGCCCGCCGCAGCCCGGGTCAGGCTTCGATGCCGTGCCGGAGCATCTGCCAGATCCGCTCGGCGGCCTGCGTGCGCTCGGCCTCGTCGGGGATCTCGGCGAGCAGGAGCGCCAGCATGCCGATGGCCAGCAGCAGATCGTGGGTCGTCACCCCGGCACGCACGCGACCGGCACGCTGGGCCTCGGCGAGGCCGGTCGCGAGCAGCCTGCCCACGCGCTCGCGCAGGGTGAGGATGCGCGGGTCGGGCTGGGGCGGCATGGTGACCAGCCGGATGAACGTGGTCGAGGCGATGGCCTGCTCGGTGACCAGGGCCAGCACCTCCTCCAGGGTGGTGCCCGGCTTGGCCGCCAGCGCCTCCAGCTCGGCGATGCTGCTGTCGAAGACGGCCAGCGCGAGGCTGAGCCGGTCGGGGAAGTGCCGGTAGAGGCTGCCCTGGCCGACCCCGGCCGCCCGCGCCACGTCGGTGAGCGAGGCGTCGTAGCCGGCGGTGGCGAACGCTTCGCGGGCGGCGGCGATGAGCGCCGCCCGGTTGTGCGCCGCGGCCTTCGGGCCTCTGTTGGGTCGACGGGTGGCGGTCACACCGGCTATCGTACCAACCGGACGCTCAAGTCCGGTTGGCTGGCCGCAGGACCCGCGCGCCCTCCTCCGACCGAAAGGGACCCTCCGTGAGCATGACCTTCGACGACCGTGTCGCCCTCGTCACGGGCGCGGGCTCCGGGATCGGCCGGGCGATGGCCGTCGCCTTCGCCAAGGCGGGCGCCCGCGTGGTGGCCTGCGACATCGACGCCGGCACCGCCGGCGACGTGGCCCGCGAGATCGGGGACTCTGCCGTCGCCGCCACGGCCGACATCGGCGACGCGTCCTCGGTCGAGGCCCTGGTCGAGACCGCGATCAGCACGTACGGGCGGATCGACGTGCTGTGCAACAACGCCGGCATCATGGACACGATGGCCCTGCCCGCCGACATCCCCCTCGACCAGTGGGAACGCGTCCTGCGCGTGAACCTCACCGGCACCTTCCTGGTCACCCACGCGGTCCTGCCGCACATGCTCGGCCAGGGCGGCGGCGCCATCGTCAACACCGCCTCCGAGGCCGGCATCCGCGGCGGCGCGGCCGGCGCCGCCTACACCGCCTCCAAGCACGGCGTCGTCGGCCTCACCAAGAGCGTCGCCTGGGCCTACGCCAAGGACGGCATCCGCTGCAACGCCATCCTGCCCGGCCCCACCATGACCAACATCGCCACCGGCGCCTCCTTCGACCCCGTCGGCGCCGCCCGCCTCGGCCCCGTCCTCGCCCTCGGCGAACGCCTCGCCCAGCCCGAGCAGATGGCCGACGCCGCCCTCTACCTCGCCTCCGACGCCGCCTCCTTCATCAACGGCGCGATCGTCCCGGTGGACGGCGGCTGGTCCGCGGCCTGAGAACGACGCGCGGCCGCGGCACGGCGCAGGGGCGGGCGACCACCGAGCTGCGGCCTGTCCGCCGTGACATGTATGCATAAGTCTCGCCTCTAAGCCAATAAATCCCCATAATCGGGGCATTCGGCGTGAGGATGTATGCATGTCCGTCATCGATGACCTCAGAACCCTGATCCTCGCCGGCCGCTACGCCCCCGGCGACCGGCTGGGCGAGGTCGAGCTCGCCCAGCAGCTCCAGGTGAGCCGCACCCCGGTACGCGAGGCCCTGCGCCACCTGCAGGCCGAGGGCCTGGTCGAGATCACCGCCAACAGGGGCGCCAGGGTCGTCGAGTATCCGGCGGCGGACCTGGAGACCATCTTCGAGCTGCGCGCCAGGATCGAGGGCCTGGCCGCCCGGCAGGCCGCCGTGACCGCCACCGACGAGGACGTGGCGCGGCTGCACCGGGTGGCCGTGTCGCTCGGCGAGCACGCCGGGCGGCACGACATCGACGCGGTCTACCGGCTGAACGCCGAGTTCCACCAGGAGCTGGTACGGCTGGGCGGCAGCCCCGTGCTCGCCCAGTCGATCAGCGCGCTGGTCCACTCGCCCATCCTGCTGCGCACGTACAGCGCCTTCGACGAGGAGGCGATGCGGCGCAGCGTCAACCACCACATCGAGATCGCGGCGGCCGTGCGGGCCGGGGACCCCGAATGGGCGGAGGCGGTCATGCGGGCGCACCTGTTCTCGGCCCGCGCTTCCCTGCTCGGACCGAGGAAGAGGGCATGACACACCTCCCGTTGGACGACGTCCGCGTCATCGAGCTCGGCCAGTTACTGGCGGGGCCGTTCTGCGGGCAGCTGCTCGGTGACTTCGGCGCAGAGGTGATCAAGGTGGAGGATCCGGGCCGCGGCGACCCGATGCGGCAGTGGGGCAGGGAGAAACCGCACGGCCAGTCGCTGTGGTGGCCGGTCGTGGCGCGCAACAAGAAGTCCGTCACCTGCGACCTGCGCGACCCGCGCGGCCAGGACCTGCTCAGGAGGCTGATCGCCGAGGCCGACGTGCTGCTGGAGAACTTCCGGCCCGGCACGCTGGAGCGCTGGGGCCTGTCGCCGGACGAGCTGCACGCGATCAACCCCGGGCTGGTCATCACGCGGGTGACCGGGTTCGGGCAGACCGGCCCGTACGCGCCGCGCGCCGGCTACGGGTCGATCGGGGAGGCCATGGGCGGCATCCGCCACGTCACCGGCGACCCCGGCCGGCCGCCGTCGCGGGCCGGGATCTCGCTCGGTGACTCGCTGGCCACGACCCACGCCTGCGTCGGCACGCTGGTGGCGCTGCACGAGCGGGGGCGAAGCGGCCGCGGGCAGGTGGTCGACTCGGCCATCTACGAGGCCGTGCTGGCGATGATGGAGTCGTTGCTGCCCGAATGGCAGCAGGCCGGCTACCAGCGCGAGCGCACCGGCCCCGTCCTGCCGAACGTCTCGCCCAGCAACGTCTACCCCACCGGGGACGGCGAGGCGATCCTCATCGCCGCCAACCAGGACAGCGTCTTCGCCCGCCTGGCCCGCGTCATGGGCGCCGAGGCGCTGGCCGAGGACGAGAGGTACGCCACGCACGGCGCCCGCGGCGCGAACATGGACGAGCTGGACGGGATCATCGCCGCCTGGACCGCCGGGCACCCGGCCGACGAGCTGCTCCGGCTGCTGCACGAGGGCGGCGTCCCGGCCGGGCGGATCTACACGGCCAAGGACATGTTCGCCGACCCGCACTTCGCCGCCCGCGAGGCCATCGTCCGCGTCCCGCACCCGGACTTCGGCGAGGTGGCCATGCAGAACGTGGCGCCGAAGCTGTCGAGCACGCCCGGCCGGGTCCGCACCGCCGGGCCCGCGCTCGGCCAGCACAACGAGGAGGTGTACGGCGGCCTGCTCGGGCTCTCCCCCGAGGAGATCACCGGCCTGTCCACGGCCGGAGTCATCTAGAAGCGAGGAACCCCCCATGCGCTACCGGCTCGGGGTGGACGTCGGAGGGACGTTCACCGACATCCTTCTCATCGACCAGGAGTCAGGCCGGACCTTCCGCGCCAAGACTCCGTCCACTCCCCACGACCAGTCGATCGGTGTCCTGGCCGGCGTCGAGAAGGCGTGCGCGGCGGCAGGCGTCTCCCCGGACGAGATCGGGGAGATCCTGCACGGCACGACGATCGCCACCAACGCCATCCTGGAGGGCAAGGGCGAAAGGGTGGGCCTGGTCACCACGGCGGGCTTCCGCCAGGTGCTGCAGATCGCCCGCTCGTTCGTGCCGGGCGGCCTGGCGGGATGGATCATCTGGCCCAAACCGGAGCCGCTCGCCGCGCTGGAGGACACCGTGGAGGCCGTCGAGCGGGTCGCCGCCGACGGTACGGTGGTGACGCCGCTCGACGGCGCCCGTTGAGGGCGAGGTGGTGATCGTCAAGTAGTACGCGAGCGCGTTCTTCGGCACCCCACTCGCCTCCACGCTGACCGCGCTGGGGGTGGACACGCTGCTCATCGCGGGCGTGTCCACCAGCGGCTGCGTACGGGCCAGCGCCGTGGACGCGGTGCAGCACGGCTTCGCCCCGGTGGTGGTCCGCCAGGCGGTCGGCGACCGCGGCCCGGGGCCGCACGAGGCGAGCCTGTTCGACGTCCAGGCCAAGTACGGCGAGGTCCGGGACGAGGAGGCGGTGCTGCGCCGGCTGTCCCCGCATGCCTCCGAGGTGGACCTCGTCGAGGTCGGCCCCCGGGACGGGCTCCAGAACGAGCCCGTCCTGGTGGGTACCGACGACAAGGTCGCCTACATCGCGGCGCTGGCCGGCGCCGGGCTGACCCGCATCGAGGCGGTCAGCTTCGTCCACCCGCGCCTGGTCCCGCAGATGGCCGACGCCGAGCAGGTGATGGCCAGGGTGCCGAGGCGCGACGGGCTGAGCTACATCGGCCTGATCGTCAACGAGCGCGGCCTGGAGCGCGCCCTGGACTCCGGGGTGGACGAGGTCAACGTGACCGTGGTCGCCACCGAGACCCTTTCCCGGCGCAACCAGCGCATGAGCGTCGCCGGCGCGCTCGGCTCCTTCGCCGCCGTCTCCGCCCGCGCGCACGCCGCCGGGCTGCGGGTGACGGCGACGGTCGGCGCCGCGTTCGGCTGCCCCTTCGAGGGCGAGGTGCCGCCGGGCCAGGTGGCCGCGATCGTCCGGCGCTGCGCCGAGGCGGGCGCGGACGAGATCGCGCTGGCGGACACCATCGGCGTCGGCGTGCCCGCCGACGTACGCCACCTGACCGAGGCGGTGCGGGCGGTCACGGACCTGCCGCTGCGCTTCCACTTCCACAACACCCGCAACACCGGGTACGCCAACGCGCTGGCCGCCGTCGAGGCCGGCGCGAGCGCCCTGGACGCCAGCAGCGGCGGGATCGGCGGCTGCCCGTTCGCCCCGGCGGCGACGGGCAACATCGCCACCGAGGACCTGGCGTACGCGCTGCGCAGGTCGCGCATCCGTACGGGAGCCGACCTGCGCCGGCTGACCGAGGCCGCGGCGTTCATCGGCGAGCGGCTGGGCTCGCCGGTGCCCGCCCTGCTCGGGCGGGCGGGCGACTTCCCGCCCCCTTGAGGCCGGGCCAGGGCCGCCCGCGAGGATCGGCCGTCAGATGGCGAGTTCCACGATCGTGATGTCCGGGGGCGCGCCGACCCGGACCGGCGGGCCCCAGAACCCCGCTCCCTTGGTCACGTAGAGCTGCGTGTCGCCGAAGCGCTCGTACCCGGCGAGCGTCGGTTGCGCCCAGGAGGTGATCAGGTCCAGCGGCATCAGCTGGCCGCCGTGGGTGTGCCCGGACAACTGCAGGTCGACGCCGTGGCGCCTGGCCTCGTTCACCTGCACCGGCTGGTGGGCCAGCAGGACGACCGGACGGGCCGGGTCGCGGTCGCCGAGCGCCCGGGCGTAGTCGGGCCCGTCGTCCTGGAGGGCGCCGGTCACGTCGTTCACCCCGGCCAGGTCGAGGCCGGGCAGCTCCACGCGTTCGTTCAGCAGCGGCCGGACGCCCAGCTCGCGCAGCTCCTCGATCCACTCGGTCGCACCCGAGAGGTACTCGTGGTTGCCGGTGACGAAGAACGTGCCGTGCCGGCTGCGCAGGTCGCGCAGGGGAGCGGCGGCGGGGGCGAGCTGCTCGACGGTGCCGTCCACCAGGTCCCCGACGATCGCGACGAGGTCGGCGCCGGTGCCGTTGATCAGGTCCACGATCCGCCGGGTGTGCGCCCGCCCCAGCATCGGCCCCAGGTGGATGTCGCCGACCAGGGCGATCCGCAGGCCGTTCGCCTGGGGGCCGCCGCGGCGCAGCCGTACGGTGACGCGGTCGAGCCGGGGCGGGCCCAGGGCGTTCACCATGCCGTACCCGACGATGCCCGTCGCGGCGGCCCCCGCCGTCACCGCGATCGAGCGGGCCAGGAACACCCGCCGTGACGCGTCGTCCGGAGGCTCGGGCCGCGCCCTGGCGGCGCGGCGCCTGCGGATCAGCGCGGCGGCCAGGCGTACGGGCTCGGCGATGAGGAGCAGGATCAGCAGGTAGATGGCCAGCCCGTACCAGATGGTGGTCGGCCAGGCGATCCATCGGGACACGGCGAGGTCCAGGTAGAACGGCGTGATGAGCGCGGCCGGGACGAACGTCGCCAGCGCCGCGGCGGCCGCGGTGCCCGCGCGGCGGGCCCGGGACCGGGCGGGCGTGGTGCCCCGTACGAGGCGGGCCCACAGGTAGAGGTGGGCCAGCAGCCACATCACCGACTGGCCCCAGACCCAGGAGGGAATCGACATGATCACCCTCCAGCCTGCACGCGTGCGGTGGCGTTGGGCCTCCTGATGAGGATCTCCACCACGACGAGGTTGACGACCCACCCGAGCGCCTGCCCGATCGGGATCATGGACTCGGCGCTGTCGGCGATCGAGGCCGCTCCACTGAACGGGAGCTGGGCCAGCAGGAAGAGCGGCACCAGGATCCGCGAGGTGACGGCGAGGAAGGTGAGCGCGTAGTTGCGCATCATCCAGTGCCGGTGGCGCGCGAAGTCCCGGCGGCGGGCGGCCCGGACGGCGAGCCACCCGGTGACCAGCCACAGCACGGCGGGGACGGTCAGGCCGACCTGGGTGACGACCCGTCCGGACAGCAGCGCCACCGGCACGGCGGCCAGCGCGGAGGGCAGCACCCCCGCCAGGAGGTAGCAGCGGCCGATCGTCCGGTGCACCCGCCGGCGCGCCCGGATCGCGGGTACGAACTGCAGCGGGCCCAGCACGAGCGCGACCAGCGCGGTGAAGATGTGCGCGACGAGCAGGTAGTAGTACCACTCACCGGTGACGTCGATGCGGCTGCTGCCGCTGTCGAGCCCGAGGTACGGCGTGACGAGCACGGCACCGAACCCGGCCGCGACGACGAGCATCAGCCAGATCCTGCGGGCTCGCGCCGGCCCGCCCTGACGGTGGCGGCTCACCACGGCTTTCATGTGCGGCTCCCTCTCCTTCACTGGCCCGACGACCGCCCATCATGGGGTGCGGCGGTTCGTCCGGCATCAGCCCGGGAGCGCGACCTCGGCTACGCAAATCGGCGTACATGGGCGAGGTCCGGCTGCGACTACGCGGGTGCCCCGTAGGTGAGGTAGGCCCGCTGGGTCGCGATGTGGTCGGCCAGGTACCTGGCGTCGTGCCAGACTCCCCAGATGAAGCTGGATCCGCGGCGCGAGAGCCAGGGCAGCCCGAGGAAGTAGACGCCCGGCTCCGAGGAGACGCCGCGCCGGTGCCTCGGCTTGCCGGCCTCGTCGAAGGCGTCGACCTGCAGCCAGCCGTAGTCGACCGCGAAGCCCGTGGCCCAGATGATGGAGCCGACACCGGCCGCGGCGAGGTCGAGCTCGCGTGCCGGATCGGTCATGCACGCCGGGTCCGGACCCAGGACGCGGGCCTCCGGCTCCTCCGGGAGGTCGAGGCCGTTGCGGGCGATGTAGGCGTCCGCCTCGTCGAGCAGCGACAGGTAGCTCGCGTCGCCGTGGGCGATGTTCTCGACGAGGTCCGGCGCGAAGCGCAGCACGCCGTCGTCGTAGGAGACGGTCCGGCCGACCAGCTCGACCCCCTGGGCGGCCAGGGCACGGAAGTCGACGGTCTGGCCGCCGCGGGCGCCGCTGACCGCGATCGTGACGTGCTCCGCGCCGCGGGGAGGCGTCTCGGCGTCCCACTTGCCGAGGACGCCGAGCCACCAGACGAAGTCGCGGCCGCGGTAGCTGCGCGGGGGCCGGTCGTGCGGGCCGACGGAGAGGTGGACGGCCCGGCCCGAGCGCTGGAGCTCGTCGGCGATCTGCACCCCGGACGACCCGGCGCCGACCACCAGGACGGCTCCCTCGGGCAGCTGCCCCGGGTTGCGGTAGCCGCTGGAGTGGAGCTGCACGAGCCCCGCGTCGCCGGGGACCACGTCCGGGATGACGGGCCGCTGGAACGGTCCGGTCGCGGCCACGACGAAGCGGGCGTTCACCACTCCGGCGGACGTCTCGGCACGGAACCCGGGGCGGCCGGCGTTCTTGCGCACCGAGGTCACCTCCACGCCGCACCGGACCGGCGCGGCGATCTTCTCGGCGTAGGCGGCGAAGTAGTCCGCCACCTCGTCCTTCGACGCGAAGGCGTCGGGATCCAGGTTGAGGAACTCCAGCCCCGGGAAGCGGTCGTGCCAGGCGGGCCCGTTGGCGACCAGCGAGTCCCACCGCTCGGAGCGCCAGCGCTCGGCGATGCGGTGCCTCTCCAGGACGAGGTGGGGCACGCCGGCCTCGCTCAGGTGCCCGCTCATCGCCAGGCCCGCCTGGCCCGCGCCGACGACGAGGACCTCTATCTCTTCGTGGGACATTCCCCAGCCTCCTGTCTGAACGTCACGCGCCAAAATCCTCATCTGCCGGCGTGCCTCTGTCCAACAGATGTTGTCGTCCTTCTAGATCTGATCTGGTGATGCAGCGTGGCAGTGCCCCGACTTCGGCGCCGGCACGTCGAGGGCCGGGTTCCGGTCGAAGAACCCGACCGGCTTGAGCACGAAGCCGGTGCGGTCCACCGGCATGATCGGCCAGTCCTCGGGCCGGGGGAAGTGGGTGAGCCCGAAGGTGTGCCACAGCACGAGGTCCTGGCCGTCGAGGTCCCGGTCCGCCCCGATCCAGGTGTCGATGCCGCTGTTGCCGGGATTCTGGTTGACGTACCGGCCCGCCGGGTAACGTTCGGCGTCGTCGTGCGCCGTGACCCACAGGTGCCGGGTGGTGAACGCCGCGCGCCTGGCGATCGACGAGGAGGGGTCGGCGAGGAGCGTGGGCTGACCCTCCGGGTGGAGGGCGTAGCCGACCGGCTGCCCCATCCGGTTCCGGCGCCCGGGGTTGACGACGTGCCAGGTGCGGCCGGCGTGGCCGTCGGCCATCCGGGCTCCCTCGCGCTCGCGGCGGATGCGCGTGGCCCTGCGGGTGAAGGCGTTGCCGTACGGGTTCTCCGGTCCGGCCGGGACGCGTACGGCGTCCACCTCGTCGACGGCGTTGCCCACCCCGTCGACCATCATGTCCAGCCGCGCCGAGAACAGGTGCTGGTGGAACGGCGCCCCCACGCCGGGCGCGATCTCCGAGGCCCACGGGTACGCCGAGCCGTCGGCCCGCGGGCCGGGGTAGGCCGAGGCGAACACGACGCCGGTCGCCTTGCACTCCAGCTCGATCGTCCCGTCGAGGTAGAGGTACCAGTAGAAGCCGTAGTCGTAGTTCCCGACGGTGATGAAGAACGAGATCACCAGCCGGCGCTGCCGCCGCGTGGAGCTGCTGCCGTTGTACAGGTCGGTGTGCTTCCACAGCACCCCGGCGTCCTCCTCGTGCATGCAGATCGCGTTGCGGATCGTCCGCGGGGCGCCGTCGTCGTCGGCGATGGCCGCGTCGAAGTAGTGGATCTCGCCCAGGCAGTCGCAGCCCAGCTCCAGCGCGTTGGCGTCCTTGCCGAGCGAGTACTCCCCGGCGTCGAAGTAGTTCTGCCAGAACCGCACGGGGGAGGGGTCGCCGTACGGGACCACCATCTCGGCGACCGAGGCCCGGTAGACGATCGGCCGGAGCCGGCCGTCGTCCTCGAAGCCGATCTGGTGCAGGGTCAGGCCCTCCACCTGGTCGAAGCCGATCCGGAAGCGCCACTTCTCCCAGCGCACGACGTTGCCCTCGACGGTGAACGAGGGCCCCTCGGGCTGCGTGATCTCGATCGGCCTCTGGGTGTCGCGAACCGGGCGGTCCCCGGCGTTGAGCTCGAAGTCGGCCCGCTCCGCCGGCACCGGGAAGAGGCCGTCGTCGATGAGCTCGACCACCTCCCTGGTGACCAGGTCGACGTACGCCACCACGCCGTCGATGGGATGCGCCCACACGTTGTCGCGGTCGTCGAGCTGCAGGAAGGACAGGCAGCGCACCAGCCGCCTGCCCTCCTCTCCCGGGAGGCCGAAGCAGCCGGCGCTGAGGGCCGAGACCCGGATCCGCGAGGGCTCGTCGAGGCCCCGCCGGGCCATCGCGGCGCACCAGGACTCGTCCTGCCACAGGATCTGCTCGACGAGGCCGAACTCCTCGCCCATGATCGGCGGTTGCCCCTCGGCGGTGACGTCCACCTCGCGCCGCGAGACGACCTTGTCGTGGGTGAGGGAGACGACGACCTCCGAGACCTCGCCGGTGTCCCGGTCCAGCAGGGTCGTGCGCACGCACCGGTCCCACGGGTCGCCCTCCTTCCAGGAGAGCACCTCGCGCTTCGGCGGCTCCACGAGCATGACCAGGGGGAAGCGGGTGGCGGGCCCGATCAGGCCGGCCCGGTCGAGGACGCCGCGGTTGCGGGCGATCTCTTCCGTGGTGAGGCGGTCGAGCGGGTGAGCGGTCACGAGGTGGTCCCTTCTGGAGTGATGACCGGGGTGGCGCCTGCTTCCGCCGGGCCGGGCCCGCCGGCGCGGACCCCGGCGCCCCGCACGTAGCCGATGACGCCGAGGACGAGCAGCGCGGCCAGGGTGCCCAGCGTGAGCGCCTGGAACTGCAGGTGGCTGACGCCCCAGGTCTCCTCGAAGTCGTACGGGAGTCCGAAGAGCGCCTCGAGCGTGCCGGGGAAGACGGCGACCCAGGAGCCGAGCAGCACCCACGCGAAGGCGACGGCGCCGAGCACGGCGTAGCCGCGGTCCGGCAGGGGCACCCGGAACGGCCGCTCGGCATCCGGGTACAGGGTGCGCAGCCGGATCGCGGCGGGGATGACGATCAGATAGCTGAGCAGGAACGTCGAGATCGAGATCGTCAGAACCACCGTGAACAGCGCGGCACTGCTTCCCGTCACCTGCATGGCCGCCAGCATGAAGAGGGTCGAGACGATCCCGGACAGCAGGTTGACGCGGACGGGGGTACCGAGCCGGGGGTGGAAGCGGCCGAAGAAGCCGCCGAAGAACGCCCCGTCCGCCGCCGCGATCGCCTGCATGCGGTCGGAGATGATCATCCAGGCGGCGCCCTGGCTCATCAGGATGTACACGAAGCCGATCGCGGCGATGGTGCGGAGGGTGCCGGCGGCCGGGCCGTACACGGAGAACACCACGCCGACCGCCTCCAGGAGCCCGGAGATGCCGGTGATGTCGTCCTTCGGCACCACCAGCAGGATGGCGAGCACCGGCAGGATGTAGCAGAGCGCCGCGGCGGCCGAGGAGCGGGCGATGGAGATCGGCACGTCGCGGGCGGGGTTCTCCATCTCCCCGGCGGCGCTGTTGGAGGACTCGAAGCCGAGGAAGGCGAAGAGCAGGACCGGCGCCAGGCCGAACAGGCCCGCCAGGGTCGGGCTGAGGTCGCCGCCGCCCAGACCCTCGACCCCGTGCTCGGCGGCGTAGAGCACGGTGGTCAGCACGAAGAACGCCAGCAGGACGAGCTTGAGCATCGCGCCGCTCGTGGGCAGCCACTTGCCCCTGCGCAGGCTCACGATGGCGGCGAGCACGGTGCACCAGATGAAGGCGATCTTGAAGACGTAGTCGGCGGCCGAGCCGTGCGGCAGGTGCAGGAGGTAGGTGTTCACCGTCTCCGCGGCCAGGAACGCCATCGAGCCGCCGACCCAGATCGGCTGGGTGACCCAGGTGAGCAGCGAGGCGATCGCGCCGGCGACCCGGCCGAACGCGTTGCGCACCCACGTGTAGGCGCCGCCCTCCTCGCTGAAGGCGGCGCCGACCTCGGCGAACATCAGCGCGTACGGGATCAGGAAGGTGACGGCGAGGATCACCAGCCAGGTGAGCGCCTCGCCCCCGAAGACGGAGACCTGGCCGAGGGTCTCCAGGCCGATCACGGCCGCGATGATCAGGAACAGGATGTCGAACCGCTTCAGGGCCTTCTTGAGACGGCCGGTCTGCTCGTCGAGCAGCTCGGTGCGCCGGCGATCGCTCATGGGCGAGGTGCCTTCCACAGGGGGGCGGGCGCGGGGCCCGGCCTATTCTTTGCGATTGACGTGAAATAATGTCCTGGTCCGTGCTCCCTGACCAGAGGGCGAGTCATGGCGTTTTTTGATGGACAGGATCAAATCTTCTGACATGGCACGTCCACGCAACCAGACCGAACGCCGCCGCCAGCTCGTGGAGGCCGCGGCCCGGGTCATCGCCGAGCGGGGGCTGGCGGGCCTGCGGATCAGGGACGTCGCCGAGGCGGCGGGCCTCTCGCCGGGCTCGGTGTCCTACTACTTCCCCGATCTGGACGATCTGCTGCTCGACGTGCACCACCACGCCGTCGATCGTTACTACTGGCTGCGGATGCGGGTGGTCGAGAGGTGCGAGGACCCGCGTGACAAGCTCCTCGGCCTGGTCGAGCAGGGAGTCCCCGACGACGCCGCGGACGAGATGGGGCTCGTGCTCTACGAGCTGCACCTCAGCGCCTCCCGCGACAAGGCGCACGCCGTGCTGATGTCGGGCCTCTACGACCGCGAGGTCTCGCTCTACGCGACCGTCCTCGCGTTCGGCGTCAGCGGCGGCGTCTTCGCCCCGATCGGCGACCTGCGCGGCGTCGCGATGAACGCGGTGGCCCTGGAGGACGCCTACGGCCTGCACATCGTCGGGCGCAACCCCGCGGTGGCGCCGCAGGAGGCCAGACGGCTCGTGCGCGCCTACCTGTCGGTCGTGACAGGCTGCGACCTCGAAGCGTGGCACGCGGAGCGGCCCGGGCCAGGAAGGGCGGAGAGGCAGGCATGAGCGACCCCGGTTTCACGCTGGTGCAGTTGCGCTACTTCGCGGCGGCGGCCGAGCTGGGCAGCATGACCAGCGCGGCGCGCGAGCTGATGGTGTCCCAGTCCGCGGTCTCCACGGCGGTGGCGCAGCTGGAGAGGGAGCTCGGCGTGCAGCTGCTGCTGCGGCACCACGCCCGCGGGCTCAGCCTGACCGCGGCGGGCGCGGAGTTCCTGCGCGAGCTGCGCGGCTACCTCGCGCACACCGAGGAGCTGGCCGAGACCGCCCGGTCGGCCGGCCAGGTCCTGATCGGCCGGCTGACCATCGGCTGCTTCGCCACGCTCGGGCCGTTCGAGCTGCCGCGGCTGCTGAGCGCGTGCGAGCGCGACCACCCCGAGATCCAGGTGTCGGTCATCGAGGCCGAGCACGCCACGCTCAAGCAGGCGCTGCGCGCCGGCCGCTGCGAGCTCGCGCTGATGTACGGCTACGACCTCGACGACGACATCGAGTCGGTGCGCATGGGTACGGCTCCGGCGTACGTGCTGGTCGCCAAGGACCACCCGCTCGCCCGCCGCAAGAAGGTGCGGCTGGACGACCTCGCCGGGGAGCCGATGGTGCTGCTCGACCTGCCGCACAGCCGGGACTACTTCGAGCATCTCGTCGAGTCGGCCGGGTTCACGCCGGACGTGCGCCACCGCACCACCGGGTTCGAGACGGTCCGGGCACTGGTGGCCAACGGCCTCGGCTGGTCGGTGCTCAACCAGAAGCCCGCCTCGCCCACGACGTACGACGGCAAGGAGGTCGTCGAGCTGGAGATCCTCGATCCGCTGGAGCCGCTGGACGTCGTCCTGGCCTCGATGAGAGGCGTGCGCCTGACCCGGCGCGCCCAGGCGTTCATCAGGTCCGCGAGGCACGCCCGCGCCCGCTGACCGGCCGGCGGGCCTGCCATGCTTCCCTGCCCGGCCGCTACCCGGCCGCTACCAGGCCTCGTGCACGGGCACGCCGTCGGCGAACGTGGCCCGCACCCGCAGCGACGACAGGTCCCGGGGGCCGACCGCGAACGGGTCGCCGTCCAGCAGCACCAGGTCCGCGGCCTTGCCGGCGGTGAGCGTGCCGCTGTCGTGCTCCATCCGGTTCGCCAGCGCCGCCCCGGCGGTGTAGCCGTGGACGGCGGCACGCACGCCGACCGCCTCGCCGGGGAGCAGCGGCACCGTCTGGGCGTGCTCGTCACCGGCGTGCACGTCCGCCGGGGGAGCGGTCCGGTTGACCGCGACGTGGATGCCCCACAGCGGGTCCGGGCTGGAGACCGGCCAGTCCGACCCCATCGCCAGCTCGACCCCGGCCCGGGCCAGGCTGCCGAACGCGAAGTGGCGGGCCCGCTGGTCGTCGGTCAGGTACGGCAGCTTCGTCTCCACCAGCACCCTGTCCTCGCGCGCCCAGAGGGGCTGCACGTTGGCGATCACGCCGAGCCGCTTCATCCGGTCGATGTCGCCGCGGTCGATCAGGTCGAGGTGGGCGAGCTGGTGCCGGGCGGCCCGGCCTCCGGCATTCGGCAGGGCCGCCTCGACGGCGTCGAGACACTCGCGTACCGCGCGGTCGCCGACCGCGTGCAGGTGCAGGTCGAACCCGTCGGCGACCAGGCACGCGGCGGCCTCGGCCAGCTCGCCGGGCGGGATGAAGCTCAGGCCCGTCTCCTGCCCCAGCCCCCGGTACGGCGACAGCAGCGCGGCCGTGTGGTTCTCGCACACGCCGTCCTGCATGATCTTGACCGCGGTGGCGCGGAACCGGCCGCCCGCCCGGCGGCGACGCTCGCGCAGGAAGCCGAGCTGGGCGAGCCCTTCGTCGCCGCGCCACCACAGAGCGCCGGTCACCTTGGCCGTCAGCCTCCCCGACCCCGCCGCCGAGAGGTAGGTGTCGTAGGAGTCGTCGAACAGCACGCTCCGGCCCACGGCCGCGTCCTGCCAGGCGGTGATGCCCAGCCGGTGCAGGTGCGACTGGGCGGCCATCAGCGCCGCGTCGAGCCGGGCGGCGTCCGGCGGCGGGACGAGCGAGGTGACCAGCCCGGCCGCCGCCTCGACCAGCAGCCCCGTGGGCTCGCCGTCGGCTCCCCGGTGGATCCGGCCGCCCTCCGGATCGGGGGTCGCGGCGGTGACGCCGGCCCGCCGCAGGGCCTCGGAGTTCACCCAGACCCCGTGGAAGTCGTGGCTGGTGAGCACCACCGGCCGGTGGGGGACCACGGTGTCGAGGTCCTCGCGGTGCGGGAAGCCGCCGGGGAAGACGTCGCCGTACCAGCCCGATCCCTGGATCCACTCCAGGCCGGGATGCCGCTCGGCGTAGGCCGCCACGAGAGCGCGGTAGGCGTCGCGCTCGTGCACGCCCGACAGGTCGCAGCCGAGCAGCTGCAGCCCGCCCGCCACGGCGTGGACGTGGGCATCCTGGAATCCCGGCAGCAGGGCGCCGCCCCGCAGGTCCACCGCCTGCGTGCGGGGGCCGCGCAGGTCGTGGGCGTCACCGCCGAGCGCGACGACGCGTCCCGAGCGGACCGCCAGCGCGGACGTCGCCGCGGTCCCGTCCATCGGGTGGATCGCGCCGCCGTAGAAGATCCAGTCCGCCGCTCCTCCGCCCGCCATGGGCCCTCCTTCGATCGTCACGTGTAGACCTCGGGGCGGGCGCCCTCCCACAGGGGAGCCGCGTCCCGGTCGGCCGCCGCGATCCCGGCCGCGAGGTCGAGGTCGGCGACCAGCAGGTGCTCCTCCGGGACCGGGCCTTGGCCGGCCGTGACGCGCGGCGCCTCGGCGACGATCCGGCCGTCGGGGGCGATCACCCGGCTCGCGCCGAGCAGGCCGGACGGCCCCGCGCCGCCGCACTGGTTCGCCATGATCCACCACTGCCCGTTCGCCAGCGCCTGCGCCGGATACAGCAGGTCCCACCATCGCTCCGCACCCGTCTCGTACGCCGAGACCGACACCACGACGCGGGCGCCGCGCGAGCGGAGGGCCCGCGCGTAGCCGGGATGGTCGCCGTCGAAGCAGATGCCCAGCCCGACCGGCCCCCACGGGGTGCCGATCACGGTGGCCGTCCCGCCGGCCGCGAAGACCGCGGCCTCGCCGGTGGTGGGGTAGAGGTGCGCCTTGCGGTGCGCCGCGACGCGCTCGCCGTCCGGCGCGTAGACCGGTGCGGTGTTGTAGAGCGTTCCTCCGGCGCGCTCGGGCACGCTGCCGGCGAAGAGCCACAGGCCGTGCTCGCGGGCGAGGTCACGCAGCAGCCGGTCGCGGGGCCCGTCGAGCGGTTCGGCTGCGGTCTCGGCGTCGGCGGCGAGCGTGCGGGCGCCGTAGCCGGACGGCCACAGCTCGGGCAGGACCACAAGGTCGGCGCCCTGTGCGGACAGCGCGGCGACCAGGCGCCCGGCGGTGGCCTCGTTGGCGGCGGGCCGCCCCGGCTCGGGACGCCACTGGGCGATCCCGATCCTGGTCGTCCGGCAGGCGCTCATCGGCTCCTCCTTCGCGGAGCTGGGGTGGTGGGAAGTACGAGAATGGCATGCGCCAGAACGGACGTATACGGCCGCTGCATCGCTTTTGTTGATGACCTACGCCGGCATTCTGCGCTTGTCCCGTGGTCAGGGCCACGTCGAGACTGCTGTGAAGTCGGCTGGAACGCCGGACAGCTAGCCCCGAGGAGGCCACCGTTCCATGGCTGAGCCCACGACCGTTGAACCGTTCCAGTTCGAGCGACGAACGATCGACCACATACCCGTGACCGAACGGCACGGCAGGGCGCGCAACCTGTTCACGATCTGGTTCGGTTCGAACATCATGTTGCTGACCGTCGCCACCGGCGTCGTCGCGACCGCGGTCTACGGCCTGCCCCTGTGGGCGGCGCTGCTGTCGCTGGCGCTCGGGAACATCGCCGGCGGCGTGGTGATGGCGCTGCACGCGGCGCAGGGGCCGCAGATGGGCGTGCCGCAGATGTTGCAGACGCGTGCCCAGTTCGGCTCGTACGGCAGCCTGCTGGTGGTCGTGCTCGTGGTCCTCATGTACGTCGGCTTCTTCGCCTCCAACATGGTCCTCGGCGGGCAGGCGATCTCCACCCTCCTCGGCCTGCCGGAGACGCTCGCGATCACCCTGATCGGGCTGCTCAGCGTGGCGGGCGCCAGTGTGGGCTACAAGCTGATCCACGGCCTCGCCTCGCTGATGAGCGTGATCGCCGGCGTCACGCTCGCCCTGGCCTTCGTCTGGGCGCTGGCCGTCAACGGCCTGCCCGCCGGCACGCTGTCGTCGGGGGAGTTCAGCTGGCTCGGCTTCATGGGCACGCTGTCGCTGGCCGCCCTGTGGCAGATCGCGTACGCGCCGTACGTCTCCGACTACACCCGTTACATGCCGCGTGACACGGGCGTGCGGCCGGCGTTCTGGGCGACGTACTCGGGCGCGGTGCTCGGCTCGGTGCTGCCGATGGTGCTCGGCGCCCTGGTCGGCGCCGCCTTCCCCAAGGCCGACACCGTCACCGGCCTCGGCTCGATCACCGAGGGCATCGGCGCCCTGGTCATCGCGGTGTTCGGCATCGGCATCGCGTGCACGAACTCGCTCAACCTCTACTGCGGCGCGCTGTCGGCCATCACCGTCGGGCAGACGCTCTTCCCGCGCTGGGTCCCGCGCGCCGGCGTCCGCGCGCTGGTCGCCTCGGCGCTGTTCCTGTGCGCGCTGGCGATGGCGCTGGCGGGCAAGGACAACTTCCTGGTCAACTTCACCAACTTCATGCTCCTGCTGATGTGCGTGCTGGTGCCGTGGACCGCGGTGAACCTGGTCGACTACTACGCGATCCGGCACGGCCACTACGACATCGACTCGCTCTTCCGCCGCGACGGCGGCGTCTACGGCCGGTACAACCCCATCGCGATCGCCTGCTACTTCCTCGGCATCGCCGTGCAGATCCCGTTCCTGAGCACGACGATCTACACCGGCCCGATCGCCGAGCGGATCGGCGCGGTGGACATCTCGTGGATCGTCGGGCTGGCCGTGATCTGCCCCCTCTACTACGCCTGGATGCGCAAGGCGGGCAGGACCCGGGCCCGCACGCCGTTCCCGGCGACGGACACGCTGCTCGCCGGAGGTGAGACCAAGTGAGCCACCAGCCCACGGCCGAACACTGGCGCAAGATCGCCGCCTCCATCACGCCCCGCGACAGGCTCTGGATCGACGGCGAGTTCACCGACGCCCTCTCCGGGCGGCGCACCCCGACCACCGACCCGGCGACCGGCCGCGTGCTCGCCGAGGTCGCCGCCGGCGACGCCCGCGACGTCGACCGCGCGGTGGCCGCCGCCCGGCGCGCCTTCGCCGACCGCCGGTGGGCCGGGCGGGCGCCGGCGGAACGCAAGCAGGTGCTGCTCCGCCTGGCGGAGCTCATCCGCGCGAACGCCGACGAGCTCGCCGTGCTCGACAGCCTGGACGCCGGCAAGCTCGTCACCGACACCTCGGCCGTCGACGTCCCCGGCACCGCCGCCATCCTCCAGTGGTACGCGGAGACCGCCGACAAGACCTACGGCGAGATCGCGCCGACCGGCTCCGGCGACCTGGCCCTGGTCACCCGCGAGCCGCTCGGCGTGGTCGGCGCCGTCGTGCCCTGGAACTACCCGCTCGAGATGGCCATGTGGAAGCTCGCGCCGGCCCTGGTCACCGGCAACTCGGTGGTGCTCAAGCCCGCCGAGGAGTCGCCGCTGTCCGCGCTGCGCCTGGCCGAGCTGGCCGCCGAGGCCGGGCTGCCGCCGGGGGTGCTGAACGTGGTCACCGGCGACGGCCCCGTCGCCGGGAAGGCGCTCGGCCTGCACCCCGACGTGGACGTGATCACCTTCACCGGCTCCACCCCGGTCGGCAAGCTGTTCCTGCAGTACGCCGGCGCCTCCAACATGAAACAGGTCTGGCTGGAGTGCGGCGGCAAGAGCGCCAACGTGGTGCTCGGCAGGACCGCCGACCTCGACGCCGTGGCCGACGGGGTCTGCTTCGGCGTCTTCACCAACGCGGGCCAGGTCTGCTCGGCCAACTCCCGGCTGGTCGTGCACCGCTCGGTCAAGGACGAACTGCTGGAGAAGGTGCTCGACCGCGCCGCCGCGATCCGGCCCGGCGACCCGCTCGACCCGGCGACCGCGATGGGCCCCCTGGTCAGCGAGAAGCAGGCCGACCGGGTCCGGGCGTACGTCGAGACCGGCCGTGGCGAAGGGGTGCTCCGCCTCGGCGGTGGCACGGTCGAGGGCGCGCCGACCGCGGCCTACGTCGCGCCGGTGGTGTTCGACGAGGTCGCGCCGTCAGCCCGGATCGCGCGCGAGGAGATCTTCGGCCCGGTCCTGGCCGTGATCGGCGTGGACTCGGAGGAGGAGGCGGTGGCCGTCGCCAACGACTCCGCCTTCGGCCTCGCCGCGTCGGTGTGGAGCGACGACCTGCGCCAGGCCCATCGGGTCGCCGCCCGGCTGCGCGCCGGGACGGTCTCCGTGAACACCGTGGACGCGCTGGACGTGACGACGCCCTTCGGCGGCTTCGGCGAGTCCGGGTTCGGCCGTGACCTGTCCCCGCACGCGATGGACAAGTTCACGGCGCTGAAGACCACCTGGGTGAGGTACGCGTGAGCGACCACAACGACGATCACAACGACGACCGCTACGACTACGTCGTCGTCGGGGGCGGGACCGCCGGCTCGCTGATCGCGGCGCGGCTGTCGGAGGACGGTGACCGTACCGTCGCGCTGGTGGAGTGGGGCCCCGACGACCGGGGGGAGCCCCGCGCGCGGTCGCTGCGGCGGTGGGCGGAGATGCTGGAGGGCGAGTACGACCTCGACTACCGCAGCGTCGCGCAGGAAAGGGGCAACTCCGACATCCGGCATGCACGGATGCGGATCCTGGGCGGCTGCTCGAACGCCAACACGATGATCTCCTGGCGGCCCCTGCCCGCCGACCTGGAGGAGTGGGTGGCGCTCGGCGCCGACGGCTGGGACGCGGCGACGGTGCTGCCGTACTACGACAGGCTCCAGGTGCCGATCCAGCCGGTGGCGTCGCAGGATCGCAACCCGTACGTCGCCGACGTGGTCGCCGCCGCGGCGAAGGCGCTGGGCGTGCCCGTACAGGATCGGTGGAACGACGGCCGGCTGCACGAGGCGGCGCAGGGGGCGGGCTTCTTCGAGGTCGGCTACACCCCTGAGAGCAACCAGCGCGGCGCGACGTCCCTGCACTACCTGCACCCGGCCATGGACCGGCCGAACCTGTCGGTGCTCACGGGCCTGCGGGTGGTCCGCGTCCTGATCGAGGACGGCCGCGCGGCCGGCGTGGAGGCCCGCGACGCCCACGGCGGGACGATGATCATCCGCTGTGACCGCGAGGTCGTGGTGTGCTGCGGCGGCATCGACTCGCCCCGGCTGCTGCAGCTCTCCGGGATCGGTCCCGCGCGGGTGCTCGGCGAGGCCGGCGTCGAGGTGGTCGTCGACCTGCCGGGCGTGGGGGAGAACCTCCAGGACCACGCCGAGGGCCTCGTCGTGTGGGAGTCGGCCGGCTCGCCGCCTCCGACCTGCGCGAGCGGGTGGGACGCCGGCGCCATGCTGAGCGTCGAGGGCGACCCGCGCCGGCCGGACGTGCTCATGCACTTCCCCGTCGAGGCATGGGCGGTCCACGCCGAGAACCACGGCGCGCACCTGCCCGAGCAGATCGTCTCCATCGCGCCCAACGTGGCCAAGCCGGCCAGCCGCGGCCGGGTCGCGATCGTCTCGGCCGACCCCGGCGAGCCCCCGCTGCTCGACCCGCGCTACTTCACCGACCCGGACGGCCACGACGAGCGCATGCTGCTCGCCGGCATCCGCGCCGCCCGGCGCGTCGCCGAGGAGGAGCCGTTCCGCTCGCACCTGGTGCGCGAGGTGTTCCCCGGCCCTGACGTCGTCACCGACGAGCAGCTCTCCGAGGTCGCCCGCGCGACGCACCAGACCGTCTACCACGTCTGCGGCACCTGCCGGATGGGGGCAGGCGACGACCCCATGGCCGTCGTGGACCCGCGGCTGCGGGTACGGGGCGTCGAAGGGCTGCGCGTGGCCGACGCGTCCGTGTTCCCCACCATTCCCTCGGTCAATCCCGTGGTCACGGTCATGCTGGTCGCCGAGCGGGCAGCCGACCTGATCCGTGCCGCCGGGCGTCCGGCGCTCCCAGGCAACGATCACCAGGAGGTTCCGATGAGCCACCCGAGCCGCCGCGTCGTCGCGGGCGGGCACGTCCGCATCCGGCCGTTCAACACGAAGGACACCTATCCCGAGCAGAACCTGGACAACGACCTGTGCCAGGCCGTCGTGGCCGGCAACACGGTGTACGTCCGGGGCCAGATCGGGCAGGACCTGGACACCAGCGAGTCGGTCGGCGTCGGCGACGTCGAGGCCCAGACCGAGCGGGCCATGGCCAACATCGACCTGCTGCTCAAAGAGGCGGGGAGCCGGATGGAGCACCTGGTCAAGCTCACGATCTACCTCGTGGACCCGCGCTACCGGGAGGCCGTCTACCGCACCATCGGCAGGTGGACGAGGGGGGTGCACCCGATCTCGACAGGTCTGGTCGTCTCCGCGCTCGCCCGCCCCGAATGGCTGGTCGAGGTGGACGCCATCGCCGTGATCCCCGAGGAGGAGCGGTGACCTTCTCCGTACTCGGCACCGACGGCACCGCCGTCGGCATCGCGATCAGCTCCTCCAGCCCCGCCGTCGCCGCCCGCTGCGTGCACCTGCGGCCGGGGGTCGGCGGGGCCGCGTCCCAGAACGTCACCGATCCCCGCCTGGGCACCGCGCTCCTCGACGCCCTCGAACGCGGCCTGCCCCCGGACAAGGCGCTGGCCGAGGTCGTCGCGGCGACGCCGGAGGCCGAATACCGGCAGCTCACGGTGCTGAACCTCGCGGGCGAGTCCGCCGTGTTCTCGGGGGCCCGCGCGCTCGGCGTCGTCGCCGAGCGCCGCGGCCGATCGGTGGTCTCGGCGGGAAACCTGCTCGCCACGCCAGACGTCATCGACGCCGCGGCCCGGGGGTTCGAGTCGGCGGAGGGAGAGCTCGAACTGCGGCTCCTCGCCGCGCTCGAAGCCGGGCTGGCGGCCGGCGGCGAGGCCGGCCCGCTCCATTCCGCGGGCCTGTCCGTGGTCCGGGCGACGCCCTGGCGCGAGACCGACCTGCGGGTCGACTGGCGCGACGAGCCGATCGCCGAGCTGCGGCGCCTGGCCGAGCTCTGGCTGCCGCAGCGGGACGACTACGTGGCCCGGGCACTGCGCCCCGGGGAAGCACCGAGCTACGGCGTGCCGGGGGACGAGTGAGGGCCAAGCAGGCGGCCGCGGCCACCGTGGCCGGGCGGCACGACCGGCTGGTGGCCCTGTCGGAGCGGCTGCACGCCCACCCCGAGACCGCCTGGGAGGAGCACAAGGCGGCCCGCTGGGTGCCGGACGCCCTGGAAGAGGCGGGCTTCGAGGTGCGGACCGGCTACCTGGGCCTGGAGACCGCGTTCCACGCGACGGCGGGGTCCGGCCCCTTCCGGCTCGGCCTCTGCGCCGAGTACGACGCCCTGCCCGGGCTCGGGCACGCGTGCGGGCACAACCTGATCGCGGCCGCCTCGGTGGGCGCCGCGGCGGCGCTGGCACCGCTCGCCGACGAGCTGGGACTGACCGTCGAGGTCTACGGCACCCCCGCCGAGGAAGGCGGCGGCGGCAAGATCGAGCTGCTCGACCGCGGCGCGTTCGCCGGCCTCGACCTGGCCATGATGGCGCACCCCGCGCCGGTGGACGTCGCCGAGGCCCGCCCGTTCGCGGTGTCGCACAGCCACGTGTCCTACCGGGGCAGGGCGGCTCACGCCGCGGCGTACCCCGAGCAGGGCGTGAACGCGGCGGACGCCTTCACGATCGCACAGGTGGCGATCGGCCTGCTGCGCCAGCAGCTCCCGCACACGGTGCGGGTCCACGGGGTCGTGACCCGCGGCGGCGAGGCGCCGAACGCGATCCCCGGGCGCACGGAGGGCCGCTGGTACGTCCGGGCCGAGACGCTGGCGGAGCTGGCCGAGCTGGAGCCGAGGGTGCGGCGCTGCTTCGAGGCCGGCGCGCTGGCGACCGGGTGCGAGCTGGAGATCGTCCCGGAGAGCAAGCCGTACGCGGAGTTCCGGGCGGACGAGGCCGCGCTGGCGGCGTACCGCCGCAACGCCGTCGCCCTGGGACGCGAGTTCGCGCAGGGCGGGATGGCGGCGCGGATGAACCGGGCCTCCACCGACATGGGGAACGTGTCGCAGGTGGTGCCGGCCATCCACCCCTACATCGGGATCGGCTCGCTGCCCGCCCTGAACCATCAGCCGGAGTTCGCCGCCCACTGCGTGGGGGCGGCGGCCGAGCGTGCGATCCGCGACGCCGCGACGGCGCTGGCGTGGACGGCGATCGACGTGGTGGCGGAACGACGTCAGCGCCCCGCCCCCGCGAGCCCCTGACCGCCCATCACCGGGCCTGGCCCGCCGTCACCTTCGGCAGCCCGACGCCCAATTCTGTACCGAGCGGTGCGGAACTGCTATCGTCGAGTTCTGCACCGACCGGTACAGATTTCTATAGAGGTGAAGGCATGGGACAGTTCGAAGGCAAGACCGCCGTAGTCACCGGCGGCGGAACGGGGATCGGCCTGGCCACCGCCATCCGGCTGGCGGACGAGGGCGCGCACGTGTTCATCACCGGCCGCCGGAAGGCGGTCCTCGACGCGGCGGTCGAGCGCATCGGCGGCCCGGCGGCGGCGACGGCCGTGCAGGGCGACATTTCCGACCCGGCCGACCTGGACCGGCTCTACGCCGCGGTCCGGGAGCGGGGCCGGGGCCTGGACGTGCTGTTCGCCAACGCCGCCGCCGCGTCGTTCGCGACGCTGGAGCAGGTCACCGAGGAGCACTTCGACGAGACCTTCGGCGTCAACGTGCGGGGCACCCTGTTCACCGTGCAGAAGGCGCTGCCGCTGCTCAACGACGGCGCCTCGGTGATCCTCAACAGCTCCGTGCGCGCCGGTGACGGCGTCGCGGCGTTCGGCACGTACGCGGCCTCCAAGGCGGCGATCCGGTCGTTCGCCCGGACCTGGGCCAACGAGCTCAAGGACCGCAACATCCGGGTGAACGCGATCTCCCCGGGCACCATCGACACCCCCGGCCTCGACGGCGTGGTCGCGGCGGAGGACACCCCCGTCACCAAGGCGGATTTCGCCGCCGCGGTCCCGCTCGGCCGGATCGGGCGCCCGGACGAGGTCGCCAACGTCGTGGCCTTCCTCGCTTCCGACCAGGGCAGCTTCTTCCTCGGCGCCGACCTGGTCGTCGACGGGGGTGAAGTGCACCTCTGACGTCCAGGGGTCGTGGCGCTAGAGTGGCGGGCATGGAGTGCTTCGCCGCCGGGCGTACCCGTAGCTGAGGGCCGGCTCACCGCAGACACGATCGCCGTGAGCAGGCCGACCGCTGCCCTCATGCCCCCTCGGGCATCAGCTCTCAGCCTGAAAGGCGCACCTCCATGCGTATTCGCCCGTTCGTTCAGCCCGATCTCGCCCGGCTCGTCGAGCTGACCATCGAGACGTTCCGGCCGTTCTACGAGGATCACTTCCGCCCGCTGGTCGGCGACGTCATCTTCGCCAACCAGCACGGCGCCTGGCGCGAGGACTATCGCGCGCAGGTCGCCGGGCTGCACGACCCGTCCGGGCACCAGTACGTCGCCGTCGCGGAGACGGACCACGCCATCGCCGGCTACGTGGCCTGGAGCGTCGACCCGGCGCGTAGGAACGGCGCCATCTCGCACCTCGCCGTCGCCGCGGAGCACCGCCGGCACGGCACGGGCGTGGCGCTGTGCGAGCACGCCTTCGCGGACATGCGGGCCCGCGGGGCCGAAGTAGTCGAGATCGGCACCGGAGGCGATCCCTTCCACGCCCCCGCCAGGGCGCTGTACGAGAAACTGGGATGCACGGCGCTGCCGGTCACCTACTACTACCGGCAGCTCTGATGGCCGGGTTCGAGGTCTCAGCTCACCGTGATCCCGGTGATGGGGGAGCCGGGCGGTAGGTCGCGTACCTGCTCGTGGATCTGGCCGGCGATGTTCAGCCCGACCACGAAGTCGATCTGCCCCAGGTTGTCCGCACTCACCTCGCCCCCGAGCACCGGCGGGCGGGTGAAGTCGTACACCTGATCGGCGGCCAGGCTCAGCCCGCGCTGCGCGGCCTCCCGTGCGAGGCCCGCCAGCAGGTAGCGCTCCTGGCCGTCGACGGTGTTCAGCTCCGCCTGCACCGCGTCGGCGTCCTCCCACGGCCGGGTGAGGCTGCCCTCCATCGCGTCGAGCCACCAGAAGCCGTCCTCCGCCCGGAGGATCACGTCCCCGAACAGCGACGCGAGCACGGGCACCTTGCCCTCCAGGCCGATCCAGTGCCACGACTCCAGAGCCTGCTCGAACTGTTCCTCGGTGAAGACCTTCGTCAATTCCATCCAGACATCCAACCGCATGGCACTTCCTTCCATCTGGCCAGGTCAGACGTCGTACCAGGCGGCCCTAACGGGGTGCCAGGATCCGCAGTTGCAACATCGCCGCGAAGCGCTGCTCCGGGTCCTCCAGGTCGATCTCGCCCACCTCGGCGACCCGCTTGAGCCGGTAGCGCAGCGTGTTGGGGTGGATGAAGAGCGCGGCGGCCGCCTTGCCCACGTCGCCGAGCGCGTCCAGCCAGGCCTCCAGCGACCGGACGAGGCCGGCGTTGTTGCGCTCGTCGTACTCCATCAGGCGGGCGATCGCGCCGACCAGCCGCTCGCCGCGCGCCGCCGCGAGGTCGCGCAGTTCCAGGACGAGGGCGAGCGTCTGGACGTCGTCGAGCCTGGCCACCCGGAGAGCGGTGTGGCCCTCCCGCATCACCCGGAGTACCCGGTCGGCCTGCGTCTTCCCGTGGACGATGCCGCTGATGTCCGGCCCCGCGGCGGCGACCGCGACGATGGCGGGAAGGCTGCCGCCGACCCGGTCCACGAAGTCGGAGGCCAGGCGTACGGCCCGCTGTTCCGGGCTGCTGGTGGGGACGATCACGGGCAGCAGGCCGTACACGGTGCCGCCGACGGCCGCCACGGCGGCGGACGGCACCGCCGCCGACAGGTGGACCGACAGGGCGTCCGCGAGCCGTTCGAGCTCGGCGGCCCTGCCGTGGTCGGCCCAGGCGTGGTCGGCCCAGGTATGGTCGTCGCCGGTGAGCAGGGCCGCGCTCACGACGACGAGGGTCCGGCCGGACAGGCCGAGGCGCGCGAGCGCGTCCCGCGCGCCCGCGCCGCCTTCCAGGACCGTCGCCATCAGGTCGGCGCGCAGCCGCCGCCGGACGTCGGCGCCGGCGCGGATGCGCAGCAGGTGCAGCGCGACCAGTTTCGAGGCGTCGAGCAGGGCGTTCGTACGCTCGCTGTCGAGGTCGCCGTCCATGGCGGCCCAGATCGAGCCGAGGATCTCGTCGCCGGCGCGGACCGCGATGGCCACGCGCTGCACCGTCATCCCGTCGTAGCCGAGATCCTGCGGCGTGACGACGACCGGCCGCTGGGAGCGGTAGAGGTCGCGGAAGACGCCCAGCTCCGTCAGCCGGGTGGCGTACCGTTCCGGGACCTGCCGGCCGATGACCGTCTCGACGCGGGAGGCGTCCGCCTCGTCCTGGCGGCCGGAGAAGGCGAGCACGCGGGAGTTGCGGTCCTCGATGGTGATGGGGGCGTCGAGGAGCGCGGCCACGGCGTTGGCCACCGCGAAGAGGTCGCCGGACGGGAGCCCGCCCAGGGACTCGTGCTCGTGCTCGCCGACGTCCCCCTCCGCGAGCATCGACCGGATGAGCGCGGTGAGCTGCGCCCACGTGGCGCCCCGGCGCAGGCCGATCAGCGCGACGCCGCTCTTCCCGACCGCCTCCCGCACCTCCGGGGTCAGGGCGACCGGCGCCCGGACGACCAGCCCGACCGCGTCGTGGTCGCCGAGCGTGCCGAGCAGCCGGGGGAGCGTGTCGCCGGACGGGTCGACGCCGATGCCGAGCACCAGCGAGCGCGGCCCGAGCACGGGTTCGTCGAGCGGGTCGTAGATGACGAGTCCGCTGATCTCTTCACGCTGGTCGACGTCACCGGCGACCAACTCGAGCAGGGTGGTCCCCAGGTCGTCCAAGACCCGGCCCAGGCTGGCACGGGGACGCTGGCTCACCCCCCGCAGTATAGGAGGCCGAGCCGTACGGTCCGATCGTCCGACGATCAGAGGACGATCCACTCGACGGACCTGGTCACCGAGTCGAGCACCTCCGGGACCGGCGTGACCCCCAGCCCAGGGCCGGTGGGCACCGCGATGTGGCCGTCGTCCAGGACGATCGGCTCGGTGATGTCGGTGCGGTAGAAGCGGTCGGAGGCCGAGACGTCGCCCGGCAGCGTGAATCCGGGCAGGCCGGCCAGGGCGACGTTGGCGGCGCGGCCGAGGCCCGTCTCCAGCATGCCGCCGCACCAGACCGGCAGCCCGTTCGCCACGGCCAGGTCATGGATCCGCCGGGCCTCCAGGTAGCCGCCGACCCGGCCGGGCTTGATGTTGATGATCTGGCAGGCGCCGAGCGTGATCGCGGCGGCGGCGGTCTGCGCCGAGACGATGGACTCGTCGAGACAGATCGGCGTCGCCAGCCGCCGCGCCAGCGTGGCATGGCCGAGGACGTCCTCCTCCTCCAGCGGCTGCTCGATCAGGAGCAGGTCGAACTCGTCGAGCTTGGCCAGGTGGCGGGCGTCGCGGAGCGTGTAGGCGGTGTTGGCGTCGACCTGGAGCAGCACGTCCGCGCCGAAGCGCTCGCGCACGGCGGCCACCGGGGCCAGGTCCCAGCCCGGCTGGATCTTCAGCTTGACGCGCACGTACCCGGCGTCCAGGTAGCCCTCGACGACGGTCAGCAGCTGCGGGATCGAGTCGTGGATGCCGACCGACACCCCGCTGGGGACGCGGTCGCGGACGGCGCCGAGCTCGCGGGCGAACGAGCGGCCGAGCGCGCGCAGCTCCGCGTCGAGGACCGCCATCTCCAGGGCGGCCTTGGCCATGCGGTGCCCCTTGATCGGGTGCGTGAGGCCGGCGATCGCGGCGGCTCCCGAGCGGGCGATCGCCGCCTGGCCCTCGGGGGAGGAGAGCCTGGGGAGCAGGTGGTGGCGGAGCACGTCCACCTGGGAGCCGACGTACTCGCTGGAGTAGAGCGGGTCGGTGAGGGCGACGCACTCGCCCCAGCCCTCGGCGTCGTCCGTGACGGCCTTGAGCAGGAGGATGTCCCGCTCGGTCTGCGTGCCGAACGAGGTCCGGAACGGCGACACGAGCGGCATCGAGACGCGGCGAAGTTCGATGCCCCGCAGTTTCATGAGGGTCTCCGGGTGGGTTCCAGATCGGTGCCCGCGAGCTCGACGAGGTAGCCGAGCTCGCGGTCGTAGTCGACGACGCGGCCACCGGCGGCCATCAGCGGCTCCAGCTCGTCGCGGAGCCGGGGGCGCCAGCTCCGGGCGGCGGCCGCGTCGTGGACGCGCAGTGCCTCGATGTCGGCCGGCGCCGCGACCCGCCTGCTCGACGGGCCGCCGGCCGGCCGTTCGCAGGGCGTTCCCGAGCAGGCGGCGCGGACCCGCGGCGAGAGCAGTTCCCAGCGCACCAGGAGCCGGTCGGTGTCGTCGCCGCCGTTGATCGCGTCGTGCATCGCGCCGTAGAAGTTGGGGAGGTACTCCACCGGCAGCGCGCCCAGCTTGACGATGTTGAAGTAGGCGTTGCGGCTGACCAGCGGGTCGAAGGTCCACTCGACCGCGACGATGCCGCGGGCGAGCGCCCACGCGCGCTGGTGGAGCTTGAGCGCCATCCCGATGCCGCGGCCGGCCAGCCCAGGCGCCACCCCGGCGATGTGGCTGTGCAGGGTGCGGGCCGCCGGCTCCTCGTGGAAGCCGATGCAGACCCCGACCAGCCGGTCGCCGTCGTACGCGCCGGCGACGTAGTTGCCGGCCTTCGTCAGCGCCCGCAGGAACTCCACCGTGATCAGGGGGTTCTCGGGGCGGCCCCAGATCTCCACGAGCAGGGCGATCACGGCGTGAGCCTCGTCGAGGTCCCTGAGCTCCCGGACCGCCACGCCCGCCTGCGCGGCCCATCGCGCCGCGTCGTGCGCCGCCAGGCCGACGGCCGAGGCCTCGATGCTCAGGCCCGGCCCTCCAGCAGCCTCGATGCTCATGCCGGCGCCTCCAGGAGTTCGGCGATCAGCTCGCGCAGCAGCACCGTGCGGTCGAGCAGCCGGCCGGCGAGGACGTGCTCGTGGTCGGCGTGCGCGCCGCCGCCCACCGCGCCCAGGCCGTCGAGCGTCGGGGTGCCCACGCCGGCGGTGAAGTTGCCGTCCGAGGCGCCGCCGACGACCGTGCCGGTGACCGGCGGCAGGCCCAGCCGGGCCGCGACGGCCGCCGCCCGCTCGAAGAGCGCCCGGCTCGCCGGCTCCTCCAGCGGCGGCCGGTTGACGCCGCCCGCGATCTCGATCACGGCGCCGGGCGCGGCCGGCGTCAGCGCGTGCAGCGCCCGGTCGACCCGCAGCTGCTCGGCGTGGGTCCAGGCCCGTACGTCGACCGCGAACGAGCCGTACGCGGACACCGTGTTCGACGTCGTGCCCGCGCTCATCACGGTCGGGGTGACGGTCGTGCCGGCCGCCGGGTCGCCCAGGGCGTTCACCGCGAGGGCGAGGCGGGACAGCTCGATCGTGGCGTTGACGCCCTTCTCCGGCTCCAGCCCGGCGTGGGCCGCGCGGCCGGTGACGCGCACCTCGTACAACGACACGCCCTTGCGGCCCACCTTGAGCGCGCCGCCGTCGGCCGATGCCTCCAGCACGAGCGCCGCCCGCGAGCGGCGGGCCTCCTCCTCGATCAGCGCGCGCGAGGTGGGCGAGCCGATCTCCTCGTCCCCGGTCACCAGCAGGGTGACGCCGGTCCGCACGGGCAGGTCGGCGACGGCGTGGACGGCCATGACGAGCCCGGCGAGCATGTCGAAGCAGCCGGGGCCGCGGACCACGCCGCCGGCCAGCTCGTACGGGCGGGCCGCCAGAGTGCCGAGCGGCCAGACCGTGTCGTGGTGGGCCAGGAGCAGCACGTGGCGGTCGCCGTCGCCGAAGCGCCACCGCAGGTGCGAGCACCCGCCGATGGTGATGCGTTCCGGTTCGGCGCCGAGCCGGGCCGACCCGATCCTGGCCACGAGGCCGGCCGACCTGGCGACCGCGGCGTGATCGGAGGAGGGCGACTCGCACTCGACCAGCTCTCTGAGGTCGGACAGGAGCGACTGCAGGCTGAGGGAGCCGCGCGAGGTAACCGGCACGGTCAGCCGAGCTTCCTGGGGGTCGCGCGGGCGCCGTAGTGGACGTACTCCTCGCCGCTGGGCAGCGAGTAGAACGTCACCGGAGCCCACGACTCCATGCCCTCGGGGCGGACGGCGTACATGCCCGGGGAGACCGGGATCAGCTCGTACGTCTCCACCTGCTCGCCTTCGAGCTTCGCCAGCGGGCCCATCAGCGTGGTGCGCAGGGTCGGCTTGCCGTCCTGCTCGAACACCTCCATGCGCACCGACTCGCGCTCGTACGTGCCCGCGTACGGCGCCAGGTCCGTCGTCACCGGCTCGGCCGGCGGCTCGAACGGCGCGGGCAGCCGCACCCCGGTGAGCTCGCCGAAGATCTCGTCGTAGAGGCCGGCGTAGAGATCGCGGGTGCTGCCGCCGTTGGTGAGGAGCGCGACCGCGACGCCGGCCTCCGGCAGCACGCGCAGGAACGCCGCCTGGCCGATGGTGTTGCCGTCGTGGCCGTAGGCCCGGTGGCCGTTCCAGTCGCAGCGGAACCAGCCGAGGCCCCACGAGTCGCCGAGCAGGTGCTTCTCGGGGCAGTCGGTCTGGTACGCCGACATCGCCGCGGTGCTCTCCTCGCTCAGCACGCGCGTGCCGTCGGCGGCGAGCCCGCCGGACAGGTGCATCCGGGCGAAGGCCAGCACGTCGGCGACGGTCGAGGTGATCAGGCCCGCCGGGCCGACCGAGCGCGGCAGCCCCCACACCGGCGCGACCACGGGCTCCTCGCCGCCCTTGACGTGACCCATCGCGTGCGCGAAGACCATCGCCTCCTCCGGCAGGGTCGTGGTGTGGGTCAGGCCGAGCGGGACGAAGAGCTGGTCCTTGATCGCCTGGTCCCAGGTCTTGCCGGTGACGACCTCGATGATCCGGCCGAGGAGCGAGTAGCCCGCGTTGCAGTAGGACCAGGTGGCGCCGAGCGGGTGATTCTGCGCGGTGTCGGCCAGCAGCGCGACGTACTTCTCCAGCGTGTCGTCGCCCCGGCCGGTGTCGGTGAACAGGTCGCCGTCGATGCCGCTGGTGTGGGTGAGCAGGTGCCAGACGGTCACGGCCGCGGTGATCTCCGGGTCGCGCAGCGCGAACCCGGGGACGATCTTCGCCACGGGGGTGTCGAGGGCGAACCTGCCCTCGTCCACCAGCTGCATGATCACGGTCGCGGTCCACACCTTGGAGATGGAGCCGATCTGCCAGACCGAGTCGGTGCCGGCCGGCTGGCCCGTGCCGGCGTGCAGCACGCCCGTCGCCGCGGTGACGAGCTCTCCGCCGTCGGCGCCGAGCCGGAGTATGCCCAGCTGGGCACCGGGGACGCCGTGCTTCCGCACGAGCTCGTCGAGGCGGCTCTGCCAGTGGGCCTGGTCGATGGCGCTGGTCATGTCTGCTCCTTCAGGATCGAGGTGGGAGGCGTCGTGCCTGTGTCGCTGGATGTCCGGCGCCCCGCTCCGGGGAGCGCGGCGAGGAGGTGGCGGGTGTACTCGTGCCGGGGCGCGCCGAGCACCTGCGCGGTGGGGCCGTGCTCGACGATCTCCCCGTCGTGCATCACGGCCACGCGGTCGGCGACGTACCGGACGACCGCCAGGTTGTGGGAGATGAACAGCATGGACAGGCCCAGGTCGCGCCGCATGTCGCGGACGAGGTTGAGCACGGCGCCCTGGACGGAGACGTCGAGCGCCGAGGTGATCTCGTCGGCGAGGATCACCTCGGGCCGGGCGGCGAGCGCCCTGGCCAGCGCGACGCGCTGACGCTGCCCGCCGGAGAGGCGCCCGGGCAGGTCGCCGGCCCGGGCCGCGTCCAGGTGGACCAGCGCGAGCAGGCGCGTGATCTCCTCCTGGCGGGCCTGCTTGCCGAGGCGTTCCGGCAGGGCCTCCGCGATGCTCTCGCCAGCGGTCATGCGGGGGTCGAGCGAGGAGTACGGGTCCTGGAAGACCATCTGCACCGGGCGCGCGCGGCCCCGGCCCGGCACCGGCCGGCCGTCCAGCAGGATCCGGCCGCCGGTCACGGGCGCCAGGCCGACGGCCGCCCTGGCCATGGTCGACTTCCCGGAGCCGGACTCGCCGACGAGGCCCACGATCTCGCCGTCGCCGACCTCCAGGCTGACGTCCTTCAGCACGGTGTGCGAGCCGTACCGGACGCGGACGTCGTGGAAGCCGAGGACGCTCATGCGGTCACCTCCTCGGTGCGGGCGGGAAGGGGCTGCCCGGCCTTGTGGCACGCCACCCGGTTGCCCGCCGGGTCGGCCTCCAGCACGGGCTCGGCCGACCTGCAGTGGTCGTCGGCGAGCGGGCAGCGGGCCGCGAAGGCGCACCCGGCCGGCACGTGCGCGGGATCGACCGGCAGCCCGGGGATGACGGCGAGCGGCCGGGTCAGGTCGGTCTCCATGTCCGGCACGGCCGCGACGAGCGCCCGCGTGTACGGGTGCCTGGCCAGCGTCCGCAGGCCCTGCGCGGGCAGCTCCTCGACGATGCGGCCCCCGTACATGACGAGCACCCGGTCGCACACGTCGGTCACGACCGAGACGTCGTGGCTGATGAGCAGGAGGGCGGCGCCGGTGTCGCGGCGCACCTCGGCGAGCAGGCCGAGGACCTGCTGCTGGACCGTGACGTCGAGCGCGGTGGTCGGCTCGTCGGCGATGATGAGCCGAGGCGTCCCCATCAGCCCCATGCCGATCATCGCCCGCTGGCGCATGCCCCCGGAGAACTCGAAGGGGTGCTGCCTGGCGCGCCGTTCGGGCTCGCGGATCCTGACCGCGCGCAGCCGGTCGACCGCCCGGGCGAACGCCGCCCTGCGGCTCAGGCCCTGGTGGAAGCGGCTCACCTCGGCCAGCTGCGGCCCCACCCGGTGCGCCGGGTTGAAGGACGTCATCGGGTCCTGGAACACGACGGCCAGCGACGTGCCGAGGCGCCTGCGCAGGGACGCGGTGTCACCGGCGGCCAGGAGGTCCTCACCGGCGAAGGCCAGGTGGCCCGCTTCGACGCGGATCGGCTCCTCGATGAGCCTGGCCACCGCCAGGGCCGTCATCGACTTGCCCGAGCCGGACTCGCCGACGACGCCGACGGCCTCGCCTTCCCGGACGGCGAACGTGACGCCGCGTACCGCGTGGATGGGCCGCCGGGCGCCGGGGATCGTCACCCGCAGGTCGTCCACCGACAGGAGCGCGCCCTCGGCGGGCTGTGTCGCGGCGGGCGCGCGGGTCCCGGCGGCGGCGGCCCGGATCCGTCCCCGGCGGGCGGTGCCGGTGACCTCGCCGAGGCCGAAGGCGGTCGCCAGGGCCTCGCCCGTGAGGTTGAACGCCAGCCCCGCGACGATGACGGCGAAGCCGGGCCCGAGCGCGGCCAGGGGGTTGGTGTAGATGCCGTTGAGCCCGTCCTGCATGAGCTTGCCCCAGTCGTAGGACGGGGCCTGGACGCCCAGTCCCAGGAACGAGAGCCCGGCGAACGACAGCAGCACCCCGCCGGCGCCCATCGTCGCGTTGACGATGAGCGGCTCGGCGATGTTCGGCAGCACGTGGCGGCGCAGGATGCGCAGCCGGCTCACGCCCGCGATCCGGGCCGCGGCGATGTAGTCCCGCTCCGAGACGCCGGCGATGAGCGTGTGACACAGCCGCGCGAACGACGGCGCCCCGGCGAGTCCCACCGCGAGCGCCGCGCCGCGCTCGCCGACGCCGAAGACGACGGCGAAGAAGAGCACGAGCAGCAGCCCGGGGAAGGCCACCAGCACGTTGACGGCCCAGGTGACGACGCGGCCCAGCCGCGGCCCGGCCAGCATCGGCGCCGCCCCCAGGACGAGGCCCAGCACGATGCTGATCGCCGTCGCCCCGAGCGCCAGCAGGATCGAGAGCCGGGTGGCCACCAGCACCCGGTAGAAGAGGTCCCGGCCGAGGTTGTCGGTGCCGATCCAGTGCTCGGCCGACGGGCCGGCGAGCAGGTTGCCCGTGTCGACGACCGTGGCCCGCTCGCCCCACAGGATCGGCCCGAGCACGGCCACCGACAGCACGATGACCAGCAGGCCGAGGCCGGCCAGGCCCACGGGACGGCGCAGGAGGTGTGCCGCTCGCATCTCAGGCGGCTCCGATCGTCGAACGGGGGTCGAGCAGCGCGAGCAGCACGTCCACGAGGGTGTTGATGAGCAGGACCCCGACGCCGTAGACCAGGACGGTGCCCTGCACCAGGGGATAGTCCTTGGCGACGATCGAGGAGACGATCGTGGAGCCGAGACCTGGCCAGGCGAAGACGTTCTCCACCAGCACCGTCCCGGCCACGAGGGAGCTCAGCAGCATGCCGCCGAGCGTCAGGCTCGCCGTCACGGCGTTCGGCAGGGCGTGCACGAGCTGCACCCGTACGGGGGTGAGCCGCTTGGCCCGCGCCGTCCGGATGTAGTCGGCCTCCATCACGGCGAGCATCTCGACGCGGACGATGCGCGAGAGCACCGCGGCGGGGCCGATCGCCAGCGCGAGCGTGGGGAGCACGTAGGAGTCGAGGCCTTCGAGGCCGGCCACCGGGAAGAGCCTGGTCTGCACCGCCAGCAGGTAGACGAGCCCGACGGCGAGCAGGAAGTCGGGGATGGCGCTCAGCAGGACGCTCGTCCCCGTGAACGCCAGCTCCGTGCGCCGGCCCTTCCCCCGCCGCGTGATCACCGCCATCAAAACGCCCACCGGCACGGCGACGACCAGCGCCAGGACGAACGCGGCCACGGCCAGCTCCACCGTGGCCGGCAGCCGCTGGCCGATCATCTCGCCCACGGGGAGCCTGCTGGTGATCGAGACGCCCAGGTCTCCCTGGAGCAGGCGCCCGAGGAAGCCGGCGTACTGCTGCCAGAGCGGGTCGAGCAGGCCCAGCTCCTCCTTCGTGGCCTGCACCAGGTCGGCGGGGGCGGTCGGCCCGAGCGCGGCCCGTACCGGATCGCCCGGGATCAGGTGGATCATCAGGAACGAGGCGGTCACCAGGACCCAGAGGCCCAGCAGCAGCCGTCTCGTCCGGCGGAGCGCGAAGCGGAACCACGGGTGCGACCACAGCCCTGCCGCCCGGCCGCTGAGGCCGGGCGCGGCCGTCGTCGGGGTCTTCATCGTCAACCGAGCATCCGGATGCTGGTCGGGACGATGCTGCCGATGATGGAGAGCTTCGCGCTCTTGACGAACGTCGGGACCACGTTGTTGGCGAACGGCACCACGTCGGCCGCCTTGAAGAGCGCCTGCTCGGCGGCGAACCAGTCCTTGCAGCCCTCGGCGCCGTTCGCCTTCATCGCCTTGGTCGCGGCGGCGAGGTAGCCGGCGTTGTCGATGGAGGCGAAGTTCGTGCCCTTCGGGGCGGTGGTGCCGGAGACGAACGGCATGACCTGGTCGGGGGTGCTGACGTTGAGCGGCAGCCAGACGATGTCCCAGGCGCCGGTGCCGAAGACGGCGCCGGACGCCTCGGTCTGGGTCTGCTGCTTGGCCGTGACCTCGACCCCGACCGCCTTCCACGCCGCCACCGCCAGCTCGGCGGCGGCCCCTCCGCCGGTGCCGAGCGAGTTCGGGTAGATGAAGGTGAGCGAGAGCTTCTTGCCGTCCTTGGCGCGGATGCCGTCCGGGCCCTTCGTCCAGCCGGCGGCGTCGAGGGCGGCCCCGGCGGCGGCGACGTCGAAGGACGGCACGTGGCCGGTCACGGCGTCGCCGGAGCAGCCGAGCGGCTCCAGCGCGGCCAGCTGGGTCGGCGGCGCGCCCTTGCCGGAGGTCAGCGCGACCTGGAGCTGCTTGAGGTCGAGCGCCTGGGTCAGCGCCATGCGCACGGCCGGGTCGGCGGTGGCGTGGCCGTCGCCCTGGTTGTACCACTGCTCGCCGATCAGCGCCTGCATGCCCACGGACTCCAGGCCCGCCCCGGCCAGGCGGTCCGCGTCCGGGCCGGTGATCTGGACGGCGTTGATGGTGCCGGCCAGCAGCTCGTTGGCGGACGTGGTCTCATTCGCGACGATCTTGACGACCACCTTGGCCGGCATGCCCGCCTCGGCCGTGGTGGCGCCGCCGGGGCCCCACGTGTACCCCTTGCGCAGCTCGTAGGTGTACCGGGTTGACGGGACGGCCTCGGTGAGGACGTACGGGCCGGTGCCGTTCGTCCCGGCCTTGAGGGTGGAGCGGTCCTTCATGCCGGCGTCGCACACCATCGGCAGGTTCGCCAGCGCGGTCAGCACGAACGGGGCCGGCGCGGCGAGCTTGAGGGTGACCGCCGAACCCGAGGCGGTGGCGGTCGTCCCGGCCGGGATGAATACCCCCAGGAACGGGCTCTTGTTGTCCGGGTTCACCACGTACGTGATGTTGTCGACCACTGTCTGCGCCGTGAACGCCGAGCCGTCGGCGCAGGTGATCCCGTCCTTCAGCTGCAAGGTGACCGTGGTGCCGTCGACGGTCCACGACGAGGCCAGCTGCGGCTGGATCGAGCCGTCCTTGGCGACGGCCACCAGGTTGTCGTAGGCGTACTGCGTCAGGCCGAACAGGGCGCTCGTCGCCGACCCCTGCGGGTCGAGGGCGCCCGGGTCCGAGGCCAGGTTGAGCGTGAAGGTCTTGCCGTTGGCGTAGGCGGTGGAGGCGCCCGGCGCGGCGGGATCGGGCGCGCCGCCGCCACAGGCGGCCAGCCCGACCGAACCGGTCAGCGTCAGGGCGAGCGCCGCGAGGGCCCTCGTGCGGGTGGGGGTCATGCGGGGTCCTAATTCCGGAGGGGTGAGCGGTGGATCTCAGGCGCGGGCGACCACACGGCCGTAGTGGATGTACTTCGCCAGGCCCGTGTCGTCGCGGCCGATGAAGGCGAAGACGGGGTGGATGCCGCGGATCGGCTCGAGCGAGATCAGCGAGTCGCCCTCGAAGGCCACGAGCCGGGCGCGCATCGGCTTCTCGCCGATCTCGGCGATGATGTCCTTGGGCACCCGGTCGAGCCAGATCGCGCCGCCGGCGTCCTGGCTGACGGTGATGTCGTAGATCGTGTCGGAGTAGCGGCCCAGGTAGGGGGTGGGGTCGATCGTCCTGGGCTCGGCCGGCGGCACCGGGCGGCCCGGCAGGGTGACGCCGGTGAGCTCCTTGAGCAGGTGCGCCAGCACGTCGGTGAAGATGCCGAAGACGTCGCCGCCGTTGGTCAGCAGCGCGATCGCGACGCCGTGCTCGGGCGCGACCCGGAGGAAGGCCGCCTGGCCGATGGTCCCGCCGTCGTGGCCGACGACGGTCTGCCCGTCGTGCTCCTCGATCTCCCAGCCGAGCCCCCACGCGGTGCCCATGCCGGCGAGCCGGGGCAGCTTCACCTGCGGCTGCCACATGGCGGCCGCGGTGCCGGGCCCGAGCACGGCGGAGCCGTCCGGCGCGGCGCCGTCGGCCAGGTGCATGGCGATGAAGGCGAGCAGGTCGCGCGGGGTCATGGCGAGCATCGAGCCCGCCGGCGCGTTGGAACGGGCGAGCGCCCAGGCCGGCGCCGGCACCGCCGCGCCGTCCTCACCTGGCACGTGGCCGACGGCGGCACGGTGCAGGATGGCCTCGTACGGGCTCGGCGCGACGTGCGTGAGCCCGAGCGGCGCGACCAGCCGCTCGGTCAGCACCTCGTCGAACGGCTTGCCGCGCAGCACCTCGACCAGGCGGCCGAGCACCACGAAGCCGGTGTTGTTGTAGGAGAAGACCTCGCCCGGCGCGAAGAGCTGCGGGATGTCGTGGATCGAGGCGAGGTACTTCTCGACCGCGTCCTCGCCCCGGCCGGTGTCGGTGAAGATGTCGCCCTCGAAGCCCGCGACGTGGCACAGCAGCTGCCGGATGGTGATCGCGGCGGCCGCCGCCTCGTCGCCGACGCGGAACTCCGGCAGATACGCGCGCAGCGGCGTGTCGAGGCCGACCAGGCCCTCGTCGACCAGCTGCATGACCAGCGCGCTGGTCCAGAGCTTGGTGATCGAGCCGATCTGGAAGACCGAGCCGGTGGTCGCCTCCACGCCGGTGGCCCTGCTGAGGACACCGCCGGCGGCGGTGAGCACCTGGCCCTGGGTGAGAACGGCGACCGAGGCTCCCGGTACGCCGCGCTCGGCCACGATCCGTGCGAAGTGTTCGTCAAGCCAGCTCTGTACGGTTTCCGGCGACATCATGCCGCTGAGGCTAGAAGGCGACCCCGGTCGCCGTACTCAGCCGATCGGACAACCCGGCCTGGTGGAGGCTGTTCGATCCGACAACGGCCCTCCGGCGGCAGCTTCTGACGGAGGGCGGCCCGGACCGCCGGGCCGCCCCTGAACGTCAGCGCTGCAGGGTGAGCAGGCCCGGCCGGTAGGGCAGCAGGCCGTAGTCGCCGCCGGAGCTGGGGCTGCGTCCTTGGTAGAGGAGTTGCAGGTTACAGGGATCGACGGTGAAGGTCTGGTCCGCGCTGGTGCGGATCAGCTCGCCGTGGCTGATGTCGTTGGTCCAGGTGGCGCCGCTGTTGGCCTTGCCGGCGAACGGGTTGCTCTCGGTGGCGGCCTGGGGCGTCCACGAGCCGTTCAGGCTGGTGGCGGTGAAGGAGCGGAAGTAGCGGCCCTGGGAGCCGATCGCTTCGACGATCATGAGGTACTTGTTCTGGCCCTGGAGCTTGTAGACCTGGACGGCCTCGAACAGGTTGTTGGTGGTGTCGCTCATGATCACGGTGGAGGTGCTGCCGAAGCTGCCGGGGAAGTTGCCGATCGGCATGCTCGCCCGGTAGATCTTGCCGTTGTCGCCGGCGAAGAACAGGTACATGTTCGTGCTGTCACCGATGAGCGTCTGGTCGATGGGGCCGGTGCCGGAGCCGGAGATGCTGCCGGAGAAGAGCACCTGCTGCGCGGACCAGCCGTTCGGGTTGGTCGGGTCGCTGGAGGTGCGGTAGGAGAAGGCGGTGCCGCCCCACTGGTAGGCCAGCACCCAGATGTTCCTCGGGGCGAAGTAGAACAGCGTGGGGGCGACCGTGGAGTTGGTCATCGCGTTCTGGCTGGCCGAGGCCATCTCCGACCAGTTGGAGAAGAGGCCGAAGTTCATCGAGCCCCACCTCGTGCCCGTGTCGTGCGTGGTGGCGTAGACGAGGTGGCGGCCGTTGTAGGGGGCGACGGTGAAGTCCTTGAGCGAGACCCAGCCCGACCTCGGGGTCGCCAGCACGCCGGTCGACGACCAGCGGTAGGAGGAGGGGAGGTCGCACTGGCCGGGGTTACCGGTGCCGCCGTCCACCCGGACGAGCTGCCACTGCTGGTTGTTGCCGCCCCAGTCGTCGTACTGGACGATGTTGGCGCCGTCGCTGGTGGAGGCGCCCTGGACCTCCAGGGCCTTGTTGCTGTGGCGCGAGATGAGCCGCACGTGGCCGTCGGAGCTGTCGGCGAGCCTCCATTGCTGGTTGGTGCCGTTGAGGTCGGTCCACTGGACGATCGCGCCGCCGTTGGCGGTCGAGAAGTTGTAGACGTCGAGGACCTTGCCGGAGTGGCGGGACTTGAGGCGGTAGTAGCCGCCGCCGGAGTCGACGAACTGCCACTGCTGCTGGTTCTGGTTGTTGCGGGTCCACTGGGTGATGCGGGCGCCGTCGTTGGTGGCGAGGTTGTAGACGTCCAGGGCCTTGCCGCTGTTGCGGTTGACCAGGACGTACCAGGCGTTGGTGTCGACGGTGGCCGCGCCGGCGGGCTGCGTGGCGACGAACAGGCTCGCCAGTAAGGTGGCCACCGTCGCCACGACGGACAGGGGTCTGAATCTCACATCGGTGCCTTTCGATCAGGGAGTGGTGAGGTCGAAGCGGCGCACGGTGACCGCGCCGCCGAGTGACCGGGTGGCGTAGTTGAAGATCCCGAAGCGGTAGCCCATGAAGAACTGCCAGGCGTTGTTGAGCGTGAACGCCGGGCCGAGGCCGACGAAGGTGCTGCCGTCTGTGCTGTAGGAGAAGCGGGCCTGCCTGCCGGAGCCCGGGCGGATGTCGGCGTTGACCCGCAGCCAGATGCGGCCTCCTGAGATGTTCGCGCCTGCCGCCTCGGTGCCGGTGCCGGTCGTCTGCCACGAGCTGTTCATGGTCAGGCCGTTGGTCATCACGACCCGGTTGACGCCGTTGTCGCGTTTGACGCCGATCCACGCCGACTGGTCGCGGAGCATGGCCAGCCCGGCGCGGTCGCCGTCGGCCAGCTGGGAGTAGTCGAGTTCGATCGTCGCCGTCGAGGACGGGCCCTGGATGCGGTGGGTCAGCGTGTTGCGGGCGTTGTAGAGGTCGTTCGTGACGGTCGCGGTCTGCAGGCGCAGGCCGTTGCCGGTGGAGAAGCGGCTGGTGTCGGGGTTGTGGTTCCACTCCCAGCGGTGGCCGAGGCTGCCCGAGGTGAAGGCGTCGGGGCCGATCATGGGCGCGACGGTGCGGCTGGTCTGGATGTTCGGCTTGGGGTAGGTGGCTCCCCAGGCGCCGTTGACGGTCTGGAGGGTCGGCCAGTCGCCGCTCCAGGTGATCGGCGCGAGCGCCGGGACGCGGCCGCCGGGGTAGGCGTCGACGAACGACATGTAGTACCAGTCGCCGTTCTGGGTCTGGACGAGGCCGCCCTGGTGGGGGACACCGCCGCCGGAGATGGGGCCGGGCAGGTCGAGCAGGACCTGGCGCATCTCGTACGGGCCCCACGGCGAGGTGGAGCGGAGCACGTACTGGCCGTTGGCGGGGCGGGTCAGCCAGATGTAGTAGTAGCCGTTGCGCTTGTAGAAGCGGGCGCCCTCCAGGGTGCCGACGCTGCTCGGGGTCTGGAACACCTGCTGGGCGCGCACCTGGCCGAGCCCGTCGGCGGAGAGCTGGGCGACGCTGATGGTGCCGTTGCCGTAGGCGACGTACATGGTGTCGTCGGTGTCGATCAGCAGGCCGGCGTCGTAGTAGCAGTTGTTGATCTGCGAGCGCTTGGTCCAGGTGCCGTCCACGGCGGAGGCGGTGTAGACGTAGGTGCGGTTGAACTCGACGCAGCCGATCCAGTAGTAGGTGCTGTTGCTGGGCCGGTAGTTCAGGGTCGAGGCCCAGATGCCCTTGACGTACGCCCGGCCGCCGCTGAGGTCGTAGGCGGCCGAGCCGAAGTCGAGCCTCGGGACCGAGTGGCCGGCGTACTCCCAGTCGACCAGGTTGTAGGAGCGCAGGATCGGCGCGCCCGGGGAGTAGTGCATGGTCGAGGCCGAGTAGTAGTAGGCGTCGCCGACCCGGATGATGTCGCCGTCGGCGAAGTCCTGCCACACGACCGGGTTGGTGTAGGAGCCGCCGGTGCCGGTGGTGACCGGGACGAGCTGCCATTGCTGGTTGGCGCCGCCCCAGTCGTCGTACTGGACGATGTTGGCGCCGTCGGCGGTGGAGGCGTTCTGCACTTCGAGGGCCTTGCTGCTGTGGCGGTTGATCAGGCGGACGTGGCCGCCGTCGGAGTCGGCGAGCCTCCATTGCTGGTTGGTGCCGTTGAGGTCGGTCCACTGCACGACGGCGCCGCCGTTGGCGGTGGAGAAGCCGGAGACGTCGAGGACCTTGCCGGAGTGGCGGGACTTGAGGCGGTAGTAGCCGCCGCCGGAGTCGACGAACTGCCACTGCTGCTGGTTCTGGTTGTTGCGGGTCCACTGGGTGATGCGGGCGCCGTCGTTGGTGGCGAGGTTGTAGACGTCCAGGGCCTTGCCGCTGTTGCGGTTGACCAGCACGTACCAGGCATTCGTGTCCACGGTCGCGGCCGACGCCTGGGGTGTGAGGAAGACGGTCACGAGCAGCAGGGACGAGATGACCGCGAGCACGCGTCTCACAGGAACCTCCAGAGGTTGGCGTTCGCGCCGTTGTCGTCGGCGAGCACGACCTGCGCGCCCTGCGAGGTGCCGGCCAGGCCGAGGACGCGGCCGCCGTTGGCGCACTGGATGCGGAAGGTGGCGCCCGGCCCGTAGCGCAGGCGCCAGCGGTGGTCGGCGGTGCCGTTGTCGGCCCACTGCACGACGCGCGACCCCGCCGCGGTGCCCATGCTCTCCACGCCCAGCACCTTCTGGCTGTGGGAGTTGCGCAGCCGCAGGTAGCCGCCCGTGTCGGCGATCGCCGTCCACAGGTGGTCGGCGGTGCCGGTGTCGCCCCACTGGACGACGAGCGCGCCGTCGGCCGTGGACATGCCGGTGACGCCGAGCACCATGCCGGTGCCCGCGTTCTGGATGCGCCGCGTGCCGTTCGGCACGAACCGCCACTGGTTGTCCGGGCTGCCGTTGTCGGAGTCCTGCACCACCTGGGCGCCGTTGGCGGTCGAACCGTTCTGGACGCCGAGCAGCTTGGAGCTGTGCACGTTGCGGATCTTGACGGAGCCGTCGCCGGCGTCGGTGACCGTCCAGCGGTGGTCGGCGGTGCCGGTGTCGCCCCATTGGAGCACCCGGGCGCCGTCGGCCGTGGACATGTTCTCGACGCCGAGCACCTTGCCGCTGTGCACGTTGCGGAAGCGCAGGGCGGTGCCGTCCACGACCGGGATCCAGTCGTGGTCGGCGGTGCCGTTGTCGGTCCACTGCAGGGCCAGGCCGCCGTCGGCGGTGGACATGTCCCGGATGCCGAGGGCGAGCCCGCTGGCCGCGTTGACCAGCCGGAAGCTCGCCGCGCCGCCGCCGGTGTTCCAGTAGACGACGTAGTTGTGGCCGTGGGCGTCGTAGAACGGGCGCAGGTTGACGGACGCGCCGCTCGCGGTGGCGGTGAAGGCCAGGGACGAGGTGCTGGTCCGGGTGATCGAGGAGGGGGTCAGGGTCGGGGCCGAGGACAGGCTCGTGTCGCCGTAGTCGCCGGACAGCACGACCGGGCCGTAGGTGACGGCCTGCACGCCGGGGTTGTCGTTGGCGGCCCTCATGACCACCCGCATGGGCAGCCGTACGGTCACGGTGTCGCCCGGCGTCCACGATCGGGTGAGGTCGGCGTAGGTGCCGGGGGTGGTGGCGAGGTCCTGCTGGGCTCCGTTGACGCTGATCGTCGCGCCCTGGGTCCAGGACGGGATGCGGATGCGCATCGTCCACGATCCGCTCGCGTTGCCGGTGACCTGGAGCGAGGTGGTGTCGCCGACCGGGTAGGAGGTGGTCTGGGTGACGGTGATGCCGCGCCGGCTCCAGTCGAGGGTGGAGGGCACGAACAGGTTCACGAACAGCGTGGTGCCGTTGTGGAAGTAGATCGAGTCCATCAGCTTGGTGTTGGTCTCGATCCCGGTGCCCTGGCAGCACCAGAAGGAGTTGTAGTCGGTGCTCCAGGTGCCGCCGCCCCAGGCCGGGCCGACCCCTCGCCGCCCGCCGGGGTTGAGCGGGGTGAAGTAGGTGACGTGCCCGCGCGCGTCGGCCGGGTTCTGCTGCCCGATGAGGTGGTTGAGCAGGGCGTTCTCGTAGTAGTCGAAGTAGTCGGCGCGCGACGGCGACAGCAGCCACAGCTCCCGGGTGAGCTTGAGCATGTTGTAGGTGTTGCACGCCTCGCCGGTGTCCCTGGCCAGGTGGGCGGCGATCGCGTTGGGGGCGCGGAAGTGCTCGGCCTGGCTGTTGGAGCCGTTGACGTACGTGTGCGCGCCGACCGTGATGGACCAGGCGTTGGCGGCGATGTCGCGGTAACGGGTGGTGCCCGTCGCCTTGTACTCCCGGGCCGCCCCGATCCACTTGGGCACCTGCGTGTTGGCGTGCAGTCCGTTGAGCCGGTCCTGGTTCGCGGCCAGCGGGTCGAACACGGCGGCGTGGTCGAACCGCTGGGCCGTGGCCAGCCAGCGGGAGTCGCCGGTCAGCTGGTACAGGTCCGTCAGCACGGCGTTCATGCCGCCGAACTCGGTGCCGAGCATGGCCTGCATCTGGCTCGTGCTCAGCCGTGACGTGCGGGCGTCCACCCACCCCGCCAGGGCCAGCAGGACGGTCCTGGCCTGGTTGCCGCCGATCAGCCGCCAGACGTCCAGCAGCCCGGCCAGGGTCTTGTGGATGCAGTAGTACGGCACGTTGCCGTTGCTCAGCGTGCGGTTCTCCACGGCCGTGATGTCCGACTCCGGGAAACCGGACAGGTATCCGCCGCTGAACCCGGCGGCGCCGTTGTTGGCCTGGCACTTGGCCAGCTCGGCCACCATGTAGGTGGCCTTGTCCCGGCAGGTGGTGTCGCCGAGCACCGCGTACGCCTGCGCCCACGCCGTCAGGAAGTGGCCCTGCATGTGGGACCGGAACGGGAAGCTCGGCGCGTCCCAGCCGCCGTTGGCCGCCGCGCCGCCGGTGGACAGGCGGTGGTTGGCCCGGAAGACGTACAGCAGCCGGTCGACATCGACGAAGCGCAGATAGCTCAGCGTGCGGTTCTGGTTGTCCAGCCAGCGGCCGGAGGTCAGCCGGACCTGGCCGAGGTCGAACTCGTAGGCTGACACGCCGAGGTCGGGCCTGGCCCAGGGGAGCGCGGCCAGGGCGGGGGACGCGCCGGCCACCTGGCCGGTGACCGAGAGCGCGGCGGTGGCTCCAGTGGCCTGAAGGAACTGACGACGGCTCAAGGACATGTGGACTCCTTGGCTTCCCTAGGTGGTGTTAGCGATAACAATCAGTCGATGACGTCACCGGGGACCTCACGTCCCGCCGGTCGGAGGAGCTGATCGAGCCGGATGCGCGGGGAACCGGCCGCACCGGTGACGGACGGCGCGGCTGTTGCCCGGACGGCCTTGCGAACTGCCTGCGGCTCAGGACCACGGGATTCCCTTCGGAGGCGACGAGCTTATTGTTAGCGCTAACAATCGCGGTGCGGTGAGGGCGTTGTCGCGGAGTACATCCGACGGTTCGACCTGGCGTCAACGAGGGGGAGCCCCTGCCGACCCGGGCGCTGCCGCCGGAACGCCTTCTCGCCTGGAGTTTCGTCTCCATGGAGATCACGGCGCACCGCCCGTGCCTGTGAAAGTTTCACAGAAGGCGCCGCTTGGCAACAGATAACTTGCGAGAGATCCGAGGTTAAGTTGCTGAGAGTCGCGGATGCGGTGATGTGCCCGCACTGCCCGGACGGCAGGTCCTCCTGGTCGCTGAGGGCGATTCGCGCCCGTTCGCCCAGGCCGGTCCGGGCGGTGTCGCGCCGTTTCTGATCTGGTGAAACGCACACGCCGGCGGAGCGTGCGGCGCCGCTCGCCGTCGTCCGCGGTGGCGGCGGCACCGAGCCGCAGTCGCCGTACGAACGGGTTGATCTTAGTTAAGTTTCTTCGGGCGAATGGTTGACGAGCCGCGTCAGAGGCCCTTACCTTCCTCCAGGAAGTCGGCCGAGACCTCGTTCACACCACCCCCGTCACAGCGGAAGCGCTCTCGTGCCAGAGGCCGCCCGCGACCCTCTAGGGAACGAGAAGCGAGATGTCCGATCTATCGCGAAGGCAAGTACTGAGATTCGGCGCGGCCGGTGCCGGAGCCGCGATGGTGCCGCTGCCCTGGACGGCCGCCGCCCGGGCCGCCTCGGCGCCCCCCGCGGAGGTGCGCGCCGCGAACGACCTGGCCCTGTGGTACGACGAGAGCGCCGGCACGGACTGGCTGAGAGCGCTGCCGATCGGCAACGGCCGCCTGGGCGCCATGGTGTTCGGCAACGCCGGCACCGAGCGGCTGCAGCTCAACGAGGACACCGTCTGGGCGGGCGGCCCCTACGATCAGAGCAACCCCCGAGGGGCGGCGGCGCTGGGGCAGATCCGGCAACTGGTCTTCCAGAACCAGTGGGACCAGGCGCAGGCGCTGATCGACCAGAACATGCGCGGCACCCCCGCCGGCCAGCTCGCCTACCAGACCGTCGGTGACCTGCGGCTCGCCTTCGGCAGCACCACCGGCGTCTCGGAGTACAACCGGTACCTGGACCTCACCACGGCGACCACGGCCGTGTCCTACCTGCAGAACGGGGTGCGCTACCGGCGCGAGGCGCTGGCGAGCGCGCCGGACCAGGTGATCGCCATCCGCCTGACCGCCGACAGGCCCGGCTCGATCACCTTCTCCGCGACGTTCGACAGCCCGCAGCGGACGACGCGCACCAGCCCGGACGGGACCACCGTGGCACTCGACGGCATCTCGGGCGACATGGAAGGCGTGGCCGGCTCCGTCAGGTTCCTCGCCCTGGCCCGGGCCGTCGCCGAGGGCGGCACTGTCACCAGCTCCGGCGGCACGCTGCAGGTGCGCGGCGCCGACAGCGTGACGGTGCTGATCTCCATCGGCTCCAGCTACCTCGGCTTCCGCGATGTCAGCGGCGACTACCAGGGCATCGCCCGGCGCCATCTCGACGCCGCGGCCGGCCGGGCGTACGACGACCTGCGCGGCCGGCACCTCGCCGACTACCAGCGGCTGTTCGGGCGCACGACGCTCGACCTCGGCCGCACCGCGGCCGCCGACCAGCCGACCGACGTGCGGATCGCGCAGCACGCGAGCACCGACGATCCGCAGTTCTCGGCGCTGCTGTTCCAGTTCGGCCGCTACCTGCTGATCTCCTCCTCGCGGCCGGGCACCCAACCGGCCAACCTGCAGGGCATCTGGAACGATTCGCTGACGCCGGCGTGGGACTCCAAATACACCATCAACGCCAACCTGCCGATGAACTACTGGCCGGCCGACACCACGAACCTGGCGGAATGCTACGAGCCGGTGTTCAGGATGATCGACGACCTCGCGGTCAGCGGCGCCCGTACGGCCCGGGTGCAGTACAACGCCGGTGGCTGGGTGACCCACCACAACACCGACGCCTGGCGGGGGACGTCGGTCGTGGACGGCGCGTTCTGGGGCATGTGGCAGACCGGCGGCGCGTGGCTGGCCACCCTGGTCTGGGACCACTACACCTTCACCGGCGACCTGGAGTTCCTCCGGCGGCACTACCCGGCCATGAAGGGCGCCGCGCAGTTCTTCCTCGACACCCTCGTGCAGGAACCGAGCCTCGGCTATCTGGTCACGAACCCGTCGAACTCCCCCGAACTGGCCCACCACGCGGGTGTCAGCGTCTGTGCCGGCCCCACGATGGACAACCAGATCCTGCGTGACCTGTTCGACGGCTGCGCCAAGGCCGCTCAGGCGCTCGGCGTCGACGCCGACCTCCGGACGCGCGTCCTGGCCGCCCGGGATCGGCTCCCCCCGATGAAGACCGGCTCGCGCGGCAACATCCAGGAGTGGCTGTACGACTGGATCGAGCCCGAGACGAACCACCGGCACGTCTCCCACCTCTACGGCCTGCACCCCAGCAACCAGATCACCAGACGCGGCACCCCGGCCCTGTACAACGCCGCGCGGCGCACCCTCGAACTGCGCGGCGACGACGGCACCGGCTGGTCGCTCGCCTGGAAGATCAACTACTGGGCGCGCCTGGAGGAAGGCGGCCGGGCGCACGCGCTGCTCCGCCTCCTGGTGCGGACGGACCGGCTCGCGCCGAACCTGTTCGACCTGCATCCCCCGTTCCAGATCGACGGCAACTTCGGCGCCACATCCGGCATCGCCGAGATGCTTCTGCACAGCCACACCGGCGAGCTGCACGTGCTGCCGGCCCTGCCGCCCGCCTGGCCGAACGGCAAGGTGCAAGGTCTCCGGGGACGCGGCGGTTACACCGTGGACGTGACCTGGAGATCCGGCGCGGCCACCGAAGTCCTCGTCACCTTCGACCGCAACGCGACGGTCAACGTCCGCAGCCGCTCGTTCACCGGGACCCTCCAGGTGACCGACACCACGACCAGCGGCACCGTCACCGTCACCAGACCCGAGCCTGACGTCATCACCCTGACCGGCCAGGCCGGCCGCACCTACCGCACCACGGTCTCCGCCCCACCGGCCACCACCTACGTCCGCGTCGCCAACGTCACCACCGGCCTCGTCCTGGACAGCGGAGGCAACGTCGCCTCCGGCTCGAACCTCAAGCAGTGGAACTGGGACGGCAGCACCAACCTGCAGTGGCAGCTCGTGGACCTGGGCAGCGGCTGGTACCGCATGGTCAACCGCACCAACGGCATGGTCATCGACAGCTGGGGCAACACCGCCAACGGCGCCGTCGCCCGGCAGGCGGCGTGGAACGGCGGCGACAACCAGCAGTGGCGCCTCAACGCGGTGAGCGGCGGGCGTTACCAGATCATCAACCGGGGCACGGGGACCGCTCTGGACGGGATGGGCAACGGCACCGCCGGCTCCACCGTGGCGATGTGGGCGCCCAACAGCAGCACCAACAACCAATGGACCATCACGCCGGTGTGACGGCCGCCCCCCGGGACGAGCGGTGCCGGGGGGCGGGTGGGTCCGCCATGGCGGGCACGGACGTCAGGCCGGGGTCCATTTCTGATTGGTGCCGCCGTGGCACGTCCAGATGTGTACCCGGGTGCCGTTGGCGGTGCCGTAGCCGCTGACGTCCAGGCACTTGTTCGCGCCGACGGCGGTGATGGTGCCGTCGGCGTTGAGGCGCCACTTCTGGTTGTTCTGGCCGTTGCAGTCCCAGATGATGACCGCGGTGCCGTCGGCCGTGCCGGCGCCGTTCACGTCCAGGCACTTGCCGCCGTAGACCCGCAGTTCACCGGCGCTGGTGGCGGTCCACTGCTGGTTGGGCTGGCCGTTGCAGTCCCAGATCTGCGCCTGCGCGCCGTTGGCCTGCGAGGCGCCGCTGACGTCCAGGCACCGGCCCGATCCCGTGCCACGCAGCGCGCCCGTGTCCGGCGGGTCCGGGTCGCCGCCGCCCAGCTGGGTGAAGAAGTTCCAGACCACGGACCTGGTCCAGGAGTTCTCGCCGGGCTCGAAGTCGCCGGGCCGCCCGTCCACGGGGCCGGGGGTGTGGCCCGCGTCGAACGCCGCCCACGCGACCGGATACCCGGTCCGGCATCCCGAGTAGGAGGTGACGATGTGCGTCAGGCTGCCCTGCGCGGGCTCCGGCGGGTTCTGGGGCGTGCAGCCGTTGTTCCTGACGAACCGGTCACGGAGCGAGCGGCCCGCCGAGATGTTGAGCACCGGATCCCTGAGGCCGTGCAGGCCGATGTAGGCGATGGGCTCCGTGCCGCCGCTGCATCCGCTGAGCTGCGCGCCGGCGTAGACGGCCACCGCGCGGAAGACCGACGCCCGGGCGCAGGCGAGCGCGTAGCTCATGCCGCCGCCGTAGCTGAAGCCCAGGGCGAAGCGCTGTGCGGTGTCCACACAGAGGTCCGCCTCGATCCTGCGGATCACGTCGTCCACGAAGGTGACGTCCTCACCGCCCGAATTGGCCCAGCCGTTGTTGAGGCCCTGAGGCGCGACGAAGATGGCGGTGTTGTTCGACAATGCCCGGAGCCCGTAATAGGACCACGGATAGCCGCTGGTCCCGCCCGAATCGACATCGCCTGCGGTGCCGCCGTTCCAGTGGAAGCCGAAAATCAACCGGTAGCGGGTCGTGTTGGAGTAGTTGTCGGGAATTCGCAGGATGAACGTGCGGTTCCTGCCACTCGTCGTGATTGATTGAGAGCCGCTTCTCAGGGTCGGGGTGTTGCCGCATCCCGCGGTGGGCTCGAGCGCGCTCAGCCTGGTAGGTGGCGCGGGCGCACTGTCGGCCCGCGCCGTCTGACCTGCGGCTGGAGCGATGAGCAGGGCTGCCGAAGCGACAGCGGTGAAAAGCCATCTGAGCCGTGACATCACGCACATTCCTTTGCCGTCGTCGTGGTGACACACGTGAATGGGAAGTCGTTTCCATCGCCTTGAGGGCGTCCTGGCCCGGCTCTGAAGCAGGGATGTCGAGAGGGCGCGGCGCGCGGCGTTCTTCCGATCGAATCGCCACATTCGGCGGCGCATTTACCGGGCCGCTGTGTTAACGCTCACTCAAGGCCGCCTCCGTCGGTTCTCCCTTCTTTCCGGCGGCTGATGGCGATGGTGCAGCGGAGCAAATCCGATCGTGACAAGAGCTGTCAAGGCCCGGCCCGCCCGGCGTCCGGGGCCCCCGCCCGGGCGGACGTGGCCGCCCCTCCGCCTGACCAGGACAAGCCACCGGGGCCGCCGCGGACCGGTGACGATGAAACTTTCATGCCGGAGCGGCGGCCGGCCTCGGACGGGGAGCGATCGGGCTAACGCTGCAGGCGTACGGGATCGGCCGTTCCGCTGCGGCGCACGATCCAGGCCTCGGTGATGTGCTGGAACATCGCCTCGGCGGCACCCTCGGGGTCGTGGGCGGCGATGCGCTCGTAGATGCGGCGATGGCCCAGGTTCGACGCCACGCACAGGGCCCGCTCGGTCCGGCCCAGGTACCGGGCGGTGTTGACGACCTGGCCTTCCAGCGACCGCACGACGCCACGCGCGATGCGGTTGTCCGATGCCCGCATGATCGTGTCGTGGAAGGCGCGGTCGCTCTCGGCGTACGTGACCGGGTCGTCCACGAGGCCGTCCATCTGGTCCACCAGGGCACGCAGCCGTTCGATGGTGTCGGGCCCGGCCAGGCGGGCGGCGACGTTGGCCATGTCGGACTCCAGCACGCGCCGCGTGACGACGAGGTCGTCCAGGATCGCCAGGCTCTCGTCCTCGGCGATGGTCGCGGTGAGGACGAGCTCGTCGAGCATGTCCCACGTCGCCGGCGGGGTCACCATGGTGCCTGAGCCCTGGCGGACCTGCACCAGCCCCTTCTCCTGAAGGATCTTGACGGCCTCCCGCACGACGGTGCGGCTCACGGAGAACGCCTCGCACAGGGCGGGCTCGGGAGGCAACGCGGTCCCCGGCGGGTGCACCCCGCGCACGATGCGCTCCACCAGCTCGGCCGTCACCGCTCGGGCGAGACTCGCCGGGCGGCGTACCCAGGCCGGTTGCGCCGGGACACTGCCGGCTGATTCCTGCGATGCCGTCATTTCGCCTCCGGTGACCTGGCGAGCAGTATACGCGACCCCCTCTTGCCGTCAGACGTCATACGAATTACGTTTGCGGGCAGTCGGCCGGATCCGGCGGCCACTCCCGGGAAGCGGGCAACGATGAAGCAGCGAGCGTTATGGTCGGCTCTGATGATCGCGGCACTGGCCCTGGCCGGCTGCGGGAGCGCCACCCGGACGGAGTCCCCGTCCGGGGAAGCGCAGCAGAAGCAGCAGAAGCTGGTGGTGTGGGACTGGAAGTCCGGTGAACCGGTCGCCGCGGCCTACATCGAGCAGGCCAAGGCGGACTTCGCCAGGCGGCACCCGGGGGTCACCGTCGAGTTCGTCGCCCAGCCGTTCGACCAGTACTACACCCTGCTCGGCACGGCGATCCAGGCCGGCAAGGGGCCCGACGTCATGCTCTTCAACGGAGGGGGCCAGATCCGCGACCGGGCCGGCGCGCTCCTCCCGCTGGACCGGTACGTGGCCGAGGACAGGAGCCGGCTGGCGGGCTGGGACGCGTTCAGCAAGGACGGCAAGGTCTACGCCGCCCCGGTGACGCTGCAGGGGCACCCGATCTACTACAACAAGGCGCTCTACGAGCAGGCCGGCCTCGACCCGGCCACCCCGCCCAGGACCTGGAGCGAGTTCCTCAGCGGCTGCGCCGCCATCAAGAAGGCGACCGGGGCCGCCTGCTTCGCGCTCGGCAACAAGGAGGGCTTCGGCATCCAGTTCTTCCTGTCGGGCCTCGGGTCCGGCGTCCTCACACCCCAGGAGTACGACGACTGGATCGCCGGCAAGCGCGACTGGGCCTCCCCCGGCGTGAAGCGGATCTTCGAGCTGTGGAAGGACGCCGGCGACAAGGGGCTGAACAACGACGGCGCCAACTCCACCGCGATGTTCACCGACGTGTTCCGGGTCTTCGAGACCGGCAAGGCCGCTCACATCATCGGCCTGATGTCGGACATCGGGCACTGGAACGACTTCAAGGAGTTCCTGCCGCCCGACAAGATCGGCGTCATGCAGGCTCCGGTCGTCACCGACGGGGCCACCCCCGGCCTCCCGTACGACGGCGGCATCGGCTACGCGGTCGCGAAGTGGACGAAGGCCCCCGACCTGGCCGCCGACCTGGTGCGGTCCCTGACCTCGACCGGCGCCCTGACGGCGTTCTACGCCAAGGCCGGCGCGATCGCGTCCGACACGACGATCGACGTCTCGCAGGCCGGCCCGGCCGTCGCCACGATCGCCTCCGCGATCAAGACCGGCAAGCCCGCCCTGCACGTGGCACTGTCCTCCAAGACCCTCGACGTGATGGGCAGGCTGTCCCAGCAGCTCCTCAGCGGGTCGACCACCGTGGACAAGGCGCTGGAGCAGCTGGCCGCCTCCGACCGGAAGGGCTGACCGCGTGCGGATCGCGGGGCCGTCGATCCGCCAGGCGCGCGCCGAGCGCCTGGCGCCCTATGTCCTGGTCGCCCCTGCCGTACTGATCATCGTGGCGCTGCGGCTGTGGCCGTTGGCCCTGGGCGTCAACTTCTCCTTCACCGGCGACGGCGAGCTCAACGGCACCCCCGTCGGGCCGGCCAACTACCTGGAGCTGACCGGCGACCCGCTGTTCCGCATCGCGCTGCGCAACGTCGGGCTGCTGGTGCTGCTCCTGCCCCTGGCGGTGGCGATCCCGGGCCTGCTCGCGACCTTCATCTACCTGCGCGTGCCCGGCCACCGGGTCTACCGCAGTGTCTACTTCTTCCCGGCGGTGCTCTCACCGGTGATCGTCGGCGCGATCTTCAACCTCATGCTCGGGTACGACGGCCCGCTGAACTCCCTCCTGGGGGCGATGGGCGCCGGCCCCGTCGACTGGCTCGGCGATCCGGGCATCGCCATGTTCACGGTCGTCGGCGTGCACGTCTGGGCGACGTTCGGGATGGCCCTGGTGGTGTTCCTCGCGGGATTCAGCACCCTGGACGCCTCGCTGCTGGACGCCGCCCGCGTGGACGGCGCGTCGCTCGGCCGGACCATCTGGCACGTGATCATCCCGAGCCTGACCCGTACCATCCAGTTCGTCTTCGTGACGACGATGATCGGAATGCTGACGTCCATGTTCGGCCTGCTCTTCGTCATGACCAGCGGAGGCCCGGAGGGGTCCACCTACCTGCCGGAGTACTACATCTGGCACCAGCAGGGACAGATGAACCGGCCGGCGCTCGCCTCGGCCGCCTCGACGGTGCTCTTCGTCGTGATGCTCGTGGTGGGGCTCCTGCAGATCACGCTGCTCCGCCGCGCGGGGAGGCAGGACTGATGCCCGGGGCGCGCCTGGCCAGGTGGGCGGCCGCCGTTCCGATGGCCGGTCTCGCGCTGGCGACGATCTATCCCCTCGTGTTCACCGCCAACGTCGCGATGAAGACCCGTCGCGACTACATCCTCGACCGGTTCTCCCCGGCGGGCTCCCTGCGCTGGGACAACCTCGCCGAGGCGTGGACCGGTGCCGGGATGGCGCGGTACTTCGTCAACTCGTTCGTCGTCGTCGCCTGCGCCGTGGCGCTGCTGCTCCTGCTGGGGTCGATGGCGGGCTTCGCGCTGGCCCGGCTGCGCTTCCGCGGGTCCTCGGTGATCTTCCTGGGCTGTCTCGCGGGGCTGTTCATCCCGTTCCAGGTCATCATGGTCCCGCTCACCCGGGTCATGGCCGACAGCGGGCTCATCGACACCTATCCGGGGCTGATCCTGGCCTACGTCGCCCAGTACCTCCCGTTCACCGTCTTCCTGATGACCAGCCACTACCGGACCATCCCGGCGGAGATCGTCGACGCGGCCAGGATCGACGGCAACACGGTGTACGGCGTCTACCGGCGGATCATGCTCCCGCTGGGCGTGCCGGCACTGCTGTCGGTCGGCATCCTCGACGCTCTGTTCTGCTGGAACGACGTGCTCATCGCCCTGCTCATGATGCCGTCGCCGGAGCACCGCACCCTCATGATCGGGGTCAACGCCCTGCGCGGGCAGTACTCCGACGACATCCCCACCTTCGCCTCGGGTGTCCTGATCGCCGCGGTGCCCGTGCTGATGATCTATCTGTTCCTCCAGCGCCAGATCACCGACGGCGTCACCGCCGGTTCCACGAAAGGCTGACATGCGGATCACGGGGTATCGCACCATGACGACGGTCCAGGAATGGGGCCGTCCCGTCGGGGACGTCAACGGCGTCTTCGCCGACGGAGCCGTCCCGGTGCCGCTCGTCCTGGTGGACACCGACGAGGGGATCACCGGCGTCGGCCTCGGGCCGCACGTGGAGATCGAGAGCGTCTTCGCCGCGATCGAGGGTGAGGACCCGCGCGGCGTGACGGCGCTCTACGACCGCATGCTGCGGCGGACCTTCAAGGCGGGCCACGCCGGTGCCGTCTTCGGCACGATCGGCGCGCTCGACACCGCCCTGTGGGACATCAAGGCCCGGGCGGCCGATGAGCCGCTCTGGCGCCTGCTCGGCGGGCGCGATCGGGGGGTGCCCGCCTACGCCTCCGGCCTCGACATCGGCCTGACCGACGACGAACTCGCCGCGGTCTACCAGGTCTACGCCCAGTACGGGCTCCGCGCGGCCAAGATCAAGGGCGGCCTCGACATCGAGAGCGACCGGCGCCGCCTGACGCTGGTCCGGGACGTACTGACCGCGGCCGGGCACGGCGCGCGGCCGGGCCTGATGCTCGACGTGAACGAGGCCTGGACCCGCAAGCAGGCCGTCCGGCACGTCGGCGAACTCGAACGCACGCTGGATCTCACGTGGATCGAGGAGCCGGTGCGGCGTTGGGACGCCGAGGGCCTGGCCACCGTCGGCCGCGGGATCCGCGCGTCCGTCGCCACGGGAGAGAACCTCACCGGGCTGGAGCAGTTCCGCCCGCTGCTGGCCGCGGGGGCCGTGGACATCGTCCAGACGGCCGTCGTCTGGGGAGTGACCCACTTCCTGCGGGTGTCCGCGCTGGCGCACGCCCACGACCTGCCGGTCAGCCCGATCGGCGCCACGCCCGTCGCGTTGCTGCACGCAGCCACGTCGGTGCCGAACCACCTGGCCAGCGAGTTGCAGGATCTGCAGCCGCCGCTCGGGCTGTCGCTCGACCTGCACGTCGAGGACGGCACGTTCGTCCTCGGCGACTCGCCGGGTCTCGGCATCACGATCGACGAGCAGGCGATCAACGCGTTCCGCCGGCCGGCCTACAGAGCAGCCGAGGGCCCCCACATCCGGCCGGAGCACGCCGGACGGCGGCTTCTGCCGGTCGCCAATCGCTCCTCCCCGACGCGGTCACCGCGATGAGCCGAAGCCTGCCCCGCGCCCGCTCGCCCGGCCGCGTTCCGCCGGTCGCGCGCGACCCGGGCCGGTCCGGGACGGCCGCCTCAGTGGGACGAGAAGAAGAGCCGCTGCTGGATCTCCCTGCGGTAGTCGTCAAGGGTGTTGTCGATGTGCGTGGCCGCGGCCTGCGCGGCCGCTTCGGGATCGCCGGCGCGAATGGCCTGGTAGATGGCGTCGTGCTCCTCGACCGCCTTGGCGGCGTGCCCGCCCACCGAGCCGCGCAGGCCGATGAGGCTCGACTGCGCCTGCAGCCGGCGGGCCTCCCGCACGGCGACCTGGAGGAACATGTTGTGCGAGGCCGTGGCGATGGCGGTGTGGAAGGCGTCGTCGCCCTCGTTGAACAGGTCCTCGCGTCCGGTCTCGAAGCCCTGGCGGCACAGGCCGGCGGCTTCGTCGATGGCCCTCAGCTCCGCCGGGGTGGCGCGGCGCGCGGCCAGCCGGCTGGTCTCCATCTCCTGCGCCCGGCGGAACTCGAACAGCATGTAGACGTGGTCGAGGTCGGTCGGGAGGAAGAAGGGCCCCCAGCGCCCGGAGCCGAACATGCCCTCGTCGTCGGCCACGTACAGTCCGCGGCCCTTCTGGGCGCGTACCCGGCCCAGAGCGGAGAGGATCTTCACCGCCTCGCGCACCACGGTGCGGCTGGTGCCGAGCTGCTGGGCCAGCTCGTTCTCGGTCGGCATGCGATCGCCCGGACGCAGGCCGAGCTTGACGATCAATTCCAGCACCTGCTCGGCTGCCACCTCGTAGCCCGGCCGGTATCCGCTCTCGCGCGGGGTGTCGGTCACCGTTCTCCCTCCTCGCCGTTCCCTGCATGAGTATGACTGATGGGCCGGGCCACCCCGCGGCACGCGTCCGACGATAAGTACGACTTATATGAACGGTTCATCCGTGACTGATCGATGCCAGGATGCGCATGTTCTGATATTCCCGCTGGTAAATGCGGAAGTTCATGTGCTTTGATCACACTCTTGGTACACGGATCGTGAAATAGGCCCGCTTAATGTCTTGACGGCTCCCCATGATCCGAAGGTAATGAGTAGGCAGGCCGGCGCCCCTACCCCCCCAAAGGAACGACTGTGCCCTTACCTTCGCCCGTCACGATGCCGAGACCCACCTTGATCGGGCTCGTGGCCGCCGTGCTGGCCGCGGCGTTCGCCCTCATCGCCCCCGCCCCGCCGGCCCTCGCGGCCACCACGACCCTCTACGCCGCACCCGCCGGCACCGGCACCGCCTGCACCTCCACCCAGCCGTGCTCACTGGCCGCGGCGCAGACGGCGGTCCGCTCGCTGAACGCGGGGATGTCCGGTGACATCGTCGTGGAGCTGGCCGGCGGGGTGTACCGGCTCTCCGCGCCGCTCCGGCTGACCGCCGCCGACTCCGGCAGCAACGGCTACTCCGTCAAGTGGCAGGCCGCCGCGGGAGCCGTCCCCGTCATCAGCGGAGCCAGGGCGGTCACCGGCTGGTCGCTGGCCGACTCCGGCAGGAACATCTGGCGCGCCGGCGTCGGCGCCGGGATCGACACCCGGCACCTGTACGTCGACGGCGCTCTCGCCACCCGGGCGCGCACCGCCGTCAACCGGTCCGACTTCACCGCGAGCGGCACCGGGATGCGGTTCACCAGCAGCGCGCTCGGCTACCTGAACAACCTCGCCAACCAGGGCCGGGTCGAGATGGAGAGCATCGGCTCGTTCACCGACCGGTACGCGCCGGTGCAGAGCATCAGCGGAAACCTCATCACGATGCGGCAGCCCGCCTGGAACAACAACAACTTCGGCTACGACACCTTCACCAGCCCGCACCGGGCGGGCCCGCTCTACCTCGTCAACGCCTACGAGTTCCTCGACACGCCGGGGGAGTGGTACCTCGACCCCGCGACCGGCACCCTGTCCTACATCCCGCTCGCCGGGCAGAACATGGGCGACGTCAGCGTGGAGCTGCCGGTGCAGCAGTCGCTGGTGCAGGTCGGGGGCACCTATGACGCGCCCGCGCACCACATCGTGTTCAGCGGGATCACCTTCACCGGCACGAGCTGGCTCGGCCCCGGCGGCGGCCAGGGCTACGTGGACCAGCAGACCGGCGCCTACATCGCCGGCAACTGGAGCTGGCCCGCCTTCACCTCCTGCCACCAGGGCTGCCGCCAGTTCGAGGCGACCCGGCCGAACTGGTACCAGATGCCCGCCGCCGTCCAGGTCTCCGCGGCGAACACCATCACCTTCACCGACTCGCGCTTCCTCAACCTGGGACAGACGGCCATCGGCATCGGCAACGACGCCAACGCGCACGCCAGCGGGGTGGGCCTGGGCGCGGCCGACATCACGGTCACCCGGTCGGAGATCGCCCGCAGCTCGGCCGGCGGCGTCGTGGTCGGCGGCGTGCGCGCCGACGCGCACCACCCGGGCGACCAGCGGATGGTCAACCGGAACATCACCGTCAGCCACAACCGCATCCACGACCTCGGCCTGGACCACCGGGGCATCGTCTCGGTCCTGACCACCTACGTCACCGGCACCGACGTGTCCCACAACGAGGTCTACAACCTGCCCTACACCGGCATGTCGATCGGGTACGGCTGGGGCGCCAACGAGCCGGGCGGCAGCACCCACTACGCCGACCGCGGCCTGTACGACTTCCAGCCGCGTTACACCACTCCCACCACCGCCTCCGGCAACCGGCTCGTCGGCAACTACGTGCACGACGTCATGCAGCAGATGACCGACGGCGGCTGCATCTACACGCTGTCGTGGAACCCGGGCGCGGTGATCAGCGACAACCACTGCCTGCGCACGAACGGCTGGTTCGGCATCTACTTCGACGAGGGCTCCAGGTACTACACCGTCAGGAACAACGTGCTGTCGAACACCGGCACCTGGGCCACCGCCAACTACTGGTACGGCGAGAACATGGGCAACTTCACCGTCACCGGCAACTGGTCGACCAACGGCAGCACCAACGTGACCAACGGCGACCGCGGCAACGTGGTGAACAACAACGTCACCGTCGCCAACGGCGCCTGGCCGGCCGCGGCCCAGGCCGTGATCGCCGCCGCCGGACCCCAAGGTCAGCCTTCCGGCAGTACGAGCGCGTTGAGGGGCGTGGCCTCGAACCGCTGCCTGGACGTGAACGGCGCCTCGCAGGCCAACGGCGCGGCGGCGCTGCTGTGGGACTGCCATGGCCAGGCCAACCAGCAGTGGACCTCGACCGGCGCCCAGGAGCTGCGCGTTTACGGCGGCAAGTGCCTGGACGTGAACGGCGCCGGCACGGCCGACGGCACCGCGTTGATCATCTGGGACTGCAACGGCCAGAACAACCAGAAGTGGCGCCTGAACACCGACGGCACGATCACCGCCGTCGGCGCGAACAAGTGCCTGGACGTCGGCGGCACCGCCAACGGCACCAGGGCGCGCATCTGGACCTGCAACGGCGGAGCCGGCCAGAAGTGGACCCGCGCCTGACACCGTCCGTCCCGTCTGGTCTTCCTGTCGCTGGAGGGAACCCTCATGCCCCGACGTCCGTGGCTCACCGTGCTGACCACCATGGCGCTGCTCATCCCCGGAACACTCGCGCTCGGCACCTCCCCGGCCGGCGCCCTCGACATCCCGCCGTCCGACTACCAGCAGGTGTCCCTCGCGTCGGGCGGCACGGAGCTGGGCGAGGCGATGTCGCTGGCCGTGCTGCCGAACCGGTCGGTGGTGCACACGGCACGCGACGGCACGTTACGCGTCACCGACGCCGCCGGCAACACGAAGGTGGCCGGCCGGCTCAACGTCTACACCCACGACGAGGAGGGCCTGCAGGGCGTGGCGGCCGACCCCGGTTTCGCCTCCAACCGGCACCTCTGGGTCTACTACTCCCCGCGGCTGAGCACGCCGACCGGCGACGCGCCGAGCACCGGTACGCAGGCCCAGTTCGACCAGTGGAAGGGCGAGCTGTACCTGTCCCGCTTCACCCTCAAGACGGACGACACTCTCGACCTGACCAGCGAGAAGGTGGTCCTGCGGGTGCAGAACGACCGCGGCCAGTGCTGTCACGTGGGCGGGGACATCGACTTCGACGCCGCCGGCAACCTCTATCTCACCACCGGCGACGACACCAACCCGTTCGAGTCCAGCGGCTACTCACCGCTGGACGAGCGGACCAACCGCAACCCGCAGTACGACGCCCAGCGCTCGTCCGCCAACACCAACGACCTGCGTGGCAAGCTCCTGCGCATCAAACCGCAGCCCGACGGCACCTACACGATCCCCAGCGGCAACCTGTTCCCGCCGGGTGCGGCGGGCACCCGGCCGGAGATCTACGCGATGGGCTTCCGCAACCCGTTCCGGATGAGCGTGGACAAGGCGACCGGCGTCGTCTACCTCGGCGACTACGGGCCGGACGCGGGCGTGACGAACTCCAGCCGCGGGCCCAGCGGGCAGGTGGAGTTCAACCGCATCACCGGCCCCGGCAACTACGGATGGCCGTACTGCACGGGCACGAACACCACCGCCGAGACGTACAACGAGTGGAACTTCGCCACCAACTCCACCGGCGCGAAGTACAACTGCGCGGGCGGCCCGGTCAACAACTCCTTCCGCAACACCGGGCTGGGCACGCTGCCGGCGGCGAAGCCGGCGTGGATCCGGTACGCGGGGGACGCGGGAAGCCCGCCAGAGTTCGGCTCCGGGTCGGAGTCGCCGATGGGCGGGCCGGTCTACCGCTACGACCCCGGGCTGAACTCGGCCGTCAAGTTCCCCCAGTCGCTCGACGGGCGCTACTTCGCCGGTGAGTACGGCCGGCGCTGGATCAAGGCGATCGAGGTCAGGCAGGACGGCGGGTACGGGGAGATCGCGGCGTTCCCCTGGTCGGGCACGCAGGTGATGGACATGGCCTTCGGCCCCGACGGCGCCCTGTACGTCCTCGACTACGGCACCGGGAGCAACAACCAGGCGCTCTACCGCATCGAGTACATCGGCAGCGCCAACCGCAACCCGATCGCCAAGGCGTCCGCCGACAGGACGTCCGGACCGGCTCCGCTCACGGTGGCCTTCTCCTCGGCGGGCAGCTCGGATCCGGAGGGCGGCGCGCTCACGTACGCGTGGAACTTCGGCGACGGCACCACCTCCACGGCGGCGAACCCGAGCAAGACCTACTCCGCGAACGGCGCCTACACGGCGACGCTCACGGTCCGGGATCCGCAGGGTCTCACCGGCACGGCGAGCGTGATCGTGACCGTCGGCAACACCGCGCCCGCGGTCACCCTCACCACCCCGGCGGACGGGCAGCCCTTCTCCTTCGGCGACACCGTGCCCTTCCAGGTCACCGTCAGCGACCCGGAGGACGGCACGATCGACTGCGCCGGGGTCACCGTCGCCTACTTCCTCGGCCACGACAGCCACCGCCACCAGATCACCTCCAAGACCGGCTGCTCGGGCTCCATCGCGGTGCCCGTGGACGGCGAGCACGACGCCGCGGCCAACATCTACGGCGTCTTCGAGGCGTCGTACACCGACAGGGGCGGCCTGACCTCCACCAGCGCCCGCACGCTCCAGCCGCGGCACCGGCAGGCGGAGCACTACGGCGCCCAGCAGGGCGTGCAGCCGGCCGACCACGCCACCGCGGAGGGCGGCAGAACGGTCGGCTTCACCGACGACGGCGACTGGATCTCCTTCCAGCCCTACCACCTGGCGAACGCGACGAGGATCACCGCCCGGGTGTCCTCGGCCGGCGCGGGCGGCAGGATCGAGGTGCGGGCGGGCGCGGCGACAGGCACGCTGCTGGGCACCGTGAACGTGGCGAGCACCGGCGGCTGGGACACCTTCACCGACGTCTCGGCCACTCTCAGCGGCGCGCCGGCCGGCACCACGACGCTGTACCTGGTCTTCCGCGGCCCGGCCGGGCAGGGCTACCTGTTCGACGTGGACGCCTTCACCCTCGACACCGGCACCCCGACCGCGGGCGCCCTGAAAGGCGCGGCCTCGGGCCGGTGCCTGGACGTGAACGGCGCCTCGCAGGCCAACGGCGCGGCGGCCCAACTGTGGGACTGCAACGGCCAGGCGAACCAGCAGTGGACCTCGACCGGCGCCCAGGAGCTGCGGGTCTACGGCGGCAAGTGCCTGGACGTGAACGGCGCCGGCACGGCCGACGGCACCGCGGTGATCATCTGGGACTGCAACGGCCAGAACAACCAGAAGTGGCGGCTCAACGCCGACGGCACGATCACCGCCGTCGGTGCGAACAAGTGCCTGGACGTCGGCGGCACCGCCAACGGCACCAAGGCGCGCATCTGGACCTGCACCGCAGGATCCAGCCAGCGCTGGACCCGCGTCTGAAAGGACCACCCATGCTGCGACATGTGACCCCCGGTGCACCCCGGCGGACCTCCGTGCTGAGACGCCTGTCGGCCGCGGTGGTGGCGATCACCGCCACGGTGACGATGATCCACGCCGCCCCCGCCCGGGCCGCCGCCTTCAAGGTGCTGGTGTTCTCCAAGACGGCCGGGTTCCGGCACGACGCGATCCCCGCCGGCATCCAGGCCATCCGCGACCTGGGCACCGCCCATGACTTCGCGGTCGACGCCACCGAGGACTCCGCCGCCTTCACCACGGCCAACCTGGCCCAGTACAAGGCGGTCGTCTTCCTCAACACGACCGGCGACGTGCTCAACGACACCCAGCAGACCGCCTTCCAGACGTACGTGGACGGCGGAGGCGGTTACGTGGGCGTGCACTCGGCCGCGGACACCGAGTACAACTGGCCCTACTACGGGCAGCTGATGGGCGCCTGGTTCAGCAACCACCCGGCGATCCAGCAGGCCACCGTGCGGAACGAGGACCGGGCGCACGCCGCGACCGCGCACCTCGGGGCGACCTGGTCGCGCACCGACGAGTGGTACAACTACCGCACCAACCCCCGCCAGAACGTACGGGTGCTGCAGAGCCTGGACGAGGGCAGCTACAGCGGCGGCGGCATGGGCGACCACCCGATCACCTGGTGCCGCCCGCAGTCCGCCGGCCGCGCGTTCTACACCGGCCTCGGGCACACGCAGGCGTCGTACGCCGATCCGAACTTCCGCACGCTGCTGCTCGGCGGGATCCGGTACGCGGCCGGAGCCGTCAACGCCGACTGCCGCCCGGAGACCGGGTACACGACGTTGTACAACGGCTCCACGACGGGCTGGTCGCAGGCGGGGCCCGGGTCGTTCGCCAACAGCGACGCCACGCTGACCTCCCAGGGCGGCATGGGCATGCTGTGGCACAGCGCCAAGGAGTTCCGCTCCTACTCCCTCAAGCTCGACTGGAAGCTGACCGGCGACTCCAACTCCGGCGTGATCGTCGGATTCCCGGCCACCAGCGACCCCGGCGCGGCGCTCAACACCGGGTACGAGGTGCAGATCGACGCGACCGACACCGCGGACAGGACGACCGGCGCGATCTACGGGTTCAAGTCCGCCGACCTCGCCGCCCGCGACGCGGCGCTGAACCCGCCGGGGCAGTGGAACACCTACGAGCTGCTGGTGGAGGGCGAACGGCTGCAGGTGTTCCTGAACGGCACCCGGGTCAACGACTTCACCAACACCGACCCGGCCCGCTCGCTCCAGCAGGGGTACATCGGCATCCAGAACCACGGGTCCGGCGACGTGGCGGCCTTCCGCAACATCCGCGTCAAGGAGCTGGCCGGCAGCCCGGGCGGCACGAGCGCGCTGCGCGGCGTGGCGTCGAACCGCTGCCTGGACATCAGCGGCGCCTCGCAGGCCAACGGCGCGGCGGCGCAGTTGTGGGACTGCCATGGCCAGGCCAACCAGCAGTGGACCTCGACCGGCGCCCAGGAGCTGCGGGTCTACGGCGGCAAGTGCCTGGACGTGAACGGCGCCGGCACGGCCGACGGCACCGCGGTCATCATCTGGGACTGCAACGGCCAGAACAACCAGAAGTGGCGCCTGAACACCGACGGCACCATCACCGCCGTCGGCGCGAACAAGTGCCTGGACGTCGGCGGCACCGCCAACGGCACCAGGGCGCGCGTCTGGACCTGCAACGGCGGAACCAACCAGCGCTGGACCCGTGTCTGAGGCCGTCGGGAGCACGAGCGACCCCGGGAAGACGGGCCACGTGCTGAGCATGCGCGGCATCGGCAAGAGCTTCCTGGGTGTGCGGGTGCTGTCCGGCGTGGACCTGGAGGTGGCGGCCGGCGAGGTCCACGCCGTCGTCGGCGAGAACGGCGCCGGCAAGTCCACCCTCATGAAGATCATCTGCGGGGTGCACGCGCCGGACGAGGGCACGATCGAGCTCGACGGCAGGCCCGTCGCCTTCGGCCATCCGCTCCAGGCGCAGCGCTCCGGCATCATGATCATCCACCAGGAGTTCAACCTGCTGCCCGAGCGCACCGTCGCCGAGAACGTGTTCCTCGGGCGCGAGCCCGTCAGGCGCGGCCTGGTCGACCGCGCCGCCATGGAGAAGGCGACCGCCAGGCTCCTCGACGAGCTGGGCGAGAGCACCTTCGGCCCCCGCGACACCGTCAAGCGCCTGCCGGTGGCCCAGCAGCAGATCGTCGAGATCGTCAAGGCGCTGTCGGTGAACGCCCGGCTCCTCGTCATGGACGAGCCCAGCGCGGCGCTCGCCGAGCACGAGGTCGAGCTGCTCTACCGGCTGATCGGGCGGCTGAGGGACCGCGGCGTCGCCGTCGTGTACATCTCCCACCGATTACGCGAGGTGTTCGACGTCGCCGACCGGGTCACCGTGCTCAAGGACGGCGCGCGCGTCACCACGCTCCCGATCGGCGAGGTGACCCCCGACGAGCTGATCCGCCTGATGGTGGGCCGCGACCTCGGCACCTACTACCCGCCCCGCTCGGCCGGGGCCGGCGAGGTGCGGCTCAGCCTGCGCGCGGCCGGCAACCACAAGCTGCGTGACATCGATCTGGAGCTGCGCGCCGGGGAAATCGTCGGCATCGCGGGCCTGCAGGGGTCGGGCAGGTCGGAGCTCGCCAAGGCGATCTTCGGCGCGGAGCCGTTCACCACGGGTGAGATGACTCCCTCGCGTCCACGCTCGGTCCGGGAAGGCGTGGCCCTGGGCATCGGGCTCGTGACCGAGGACCGCAAGGCCGAAGGGCTCGCGCTGCGCCAGTCCGTCCGCGACAACGTCCTGCTCGTCGCCCGCGCCGTCGGCGCCGGGAACCGCGGTGGCGTCGGTGACCTGCTGGAACGGGTGCGCCTGTCGCCCGGGCGCGGGGAACATGAGGTCCGCTACCTGTCCGGCGGCAATCAGCAGAAGGTCGTGCTCGTCAAGTGGATGACGATGGCGCCCCGGGTGCTGCTGTTCGACGAACCCACCCGGGGCGTCGACGTCGGGGCCAAGGCCGCGATCCACGACCTGATGCGCGAGCTGGCGAACGACGGCACGGCCATCATGATGATCTCGTCCGAGCTGCCCGAGCTCATCGGCATGAGCGACCGCATCGTCGTCCTGCGCGACGGCCGCATCGCGGGCACGCTGCCGGCGGGGGCCTCGGAGGAGGCCGTCATGGGCCTGGCCGCAGGAGAGGTGGCCTGAGTGGACCTGCTCACGCGCGCCCGCCGTCCCGCCCGCCTGCCGCACGGCGGCCCGGCGACCCACCTGCGCGACCCCGTGCGGGTGGTGTTCCTCGCGCTGGCCGGCCTGGTCGCGGCCGGCTGGGCCCTCGTCGCGCTCGATGGCGGCCAGTTCCTCACCCTGGAGAGCGTCGTCGGGATCCAGCAGCGTTCCGCGGCCCTCGGCATCGTGGCGATCGGGCAGACGCTGGCGATCCTGGCCGGGTCACTCGACCTGTCGGTGGCGTACCTGATCAGCCTGGCCTCGCTGGTCGCGGCGGAGATCATGGCGGGCCAGGACGGGAACATCGGGCCGGCGATCGCCGCGGTGCTGGCCATCAGCGCGCTGGTGGGACTGGTCAACGGGCTGGTCATCGCCCGGCTCCGGGTCCACGCCTTCATCGCCACGCTCGGCGTCGCCCTGATCATCAAGGGCGTCGTCGACCACCTGTACGACGGCCCGGCGGGCAAGGTGCCCGAGTCGTTCCAGCTCCTCGGCTACTCGCGCGCCGGGCCGATCCCCGTCTCCGCCATGCTCTGGGCGGGCGTGGCCGTCGTGGCCTGGTTCCTGCTGAGCAGGACCCGGCTGGGATACCGGATCTACGCGGTGGGCGGGAACGAGGAGGTCGCCCGGCTGTCCGGGATCCGCACCTCCCGCGTCATCGTGATCACCCACGTGCTCTGCTCGGTCTGCGCCGGCATCGCGGGCCTGCTGCTGGCCGCCAGGCTCGGGGCGGGGGCGCCCACGGTGGGCACCGACGGCGGATACGACCTGGAGTCCATCGCCGCGGTCGTGCTCGGCGGGACCGCGCTGGCCGGAGGCAGGGGCGGGGTCGCCGGAACCGTGGGCGGAGTCCTGCTGCTGGCCGTCCTGGACACCCTCTTCAACCAGCTCGAGGTCAACTCGTTCGTCAAGGACGTGGTGCGCGGCGCGGTCATCGTCGTCGCGGTGGCCGTCTACGCCCGGCACGGCACGAGGCGGCCGGCATGAAACGGGCGCTTCCCATCCTCGCGGTCCTCGTGCTGCTGCTGGCCGCGATCGCGATCGCCAACCCCTTCTTCCTGGAGCCCGCCGGGTTCCTGGCATTCCTCAAGCGGGCCGCGCCGCTGGTGATCCTCGCCGCGGGACAGTACTTCGTCGTCGTCTCCGGCGAGTTCGACCTGTCCGTCGGCTCCCTGGTGACGGCCGAGGTGGTGATCGCCGCCCGGCTCATCGACGGCGACGAGTCCGCCACCTGGCCGGTCCTCGCCCTGCTGATCGTCGCCGGGCCGCTCGCCGGGCTCGTCAACGGCGTGCTCACCACCAAGCTGCGGGTGCCGTCGTTCATCGTGACGCTCGGCATGCTGCTCGTCCTCAGCGGGGCGGTCTTCCTCTGGACCGGGGGCGCGCCGCGCGGCGCGCTGTCGGAGGGCTTCCGGGCGTTCGGCCGCGGCGGCCTCGGGCCCGTGCCGTGGTCGGTGCTGATCCTGCTGGCCGTGGGTGCGGCGGCGATCTGGCTCATGCGCGCCGACTTCGGTCGGACTTTGATGGCCACCGGCGACAACGAGCGCGCCGCGGCACTGTCCGGGGTGCGGGTCGACCGGGTCAAGATCTTCGCCTTCATGCTCTCCGGCCTGTCCGCGGCCGTCGCGGCGATCCTGCTCGGCGGCTTCGCCGGGGTCTCGGCGCAGGCAGGCCAGGGGCTGGAGTTCTCCGCCATCACCGCGGTCGTCCTCGGCGGCGTGGTGCTCGGCGGCGGCCGCGGCTCGGTGCTCGCCGCCATGGCCGGCGCGGTCACGCTGGAGGCCCTGTTCACCCTGCTCAACCTGTACGGGATCTCGGGGGCGCTGGAGTTCACCGTGCAGGGCGTCATCATCATCGCCGCGGTCGCGGCAGGAGCCGTCCGGCTTCCCCGGAAGCCCACCCCCCGAAGAGGAGACGCACATGCCGCGTCCTAAGGCCGCAGTCGCCGTGCTCACCGTGCTCGGCGCACTCGTCGCCGCCGGTTGCACCACCGACAAGCCGGCGGCCACCACCCCGTCCGCGGCGCCCGCCGCGAGCGCTCAGGGCTCCGGCACGGGCGCGCAGTCGAAGTTCTTCGTCCAGGCGGACTTCGACGCCCAGCTCGCCATGCGTTCCCAGCCGCCCGAGGGCCCCGTTGACAGACCATGGGAGCAGGCCATCGCGCCGAAGATGACCGGCACGGCGCGGTACAAGAAGGACGGGCCGTACCACCTGTGCTTCTCCAACGCGGCGGTCAACAACCCCTGGCGCCAGGTCGGCTGGAAGACGATGCAGGCAGAGGTGGGCCTGCACGAGGAGATCGGGAAGTTCACCGCGCTGGACGCCGAGGGCAAGGACGACAAGCAGATCTCCGACATCGCCGAGCTGCAGGCCAAGGGCTGCGACGCGCTGATCGTCTCGCCGAACACCACGGCGACGCTCACCCCCGCCGTGACGGCCGCCTGCGGGAAGGTGCCCGTCATCGTGTTCGACCGGGGCGTGGAGACGGACTGCCCGGTGACGTTCATCAAGCCCATCGGCGGCTACGCCTTCGGCGCCGACGCCGCCGAGTTCCTGGCCGCGAAGGTACCGGCGGGCGGGAAGGTGCTGGCGCTGCGCATCCTGCCCGGCGTGGACGTGCTGGAGACCCGCTGGTCGGCGGCAAAAGTGATTTTCGACAGGAGCCGCGTGCAGGTCGTGGGGGTGGAGTTCACCGACGGCGACGCCGCCAGGACCAAGAGCATCGTCAGCGACTACATCCAGCGGCACGGCAGGATCGACGGCGTCTGGATGGACGCGGGCGCCACGGCGGTGGCCGCGGTCGAGGCGTTCGAGGACGCCGGCCTGCCGGTGCCGCCGATCAACGGTGAGGACCAGCAGGACTTCCTGCAGAAGTGGAAGGACGCCGGCCTCACCGCCGTCGCGCCCACGTACCCCACCTACCAGTGGCGCACCCCGGTCATCGCCGCGCTGAGAATCCTCAAGGGCGAGGAGGTGCCCGAGACGTGGAACCTGCCGCAGCCCAAGGTCACCGCCGAGAACCTTTCGTCCTACCTCAAGCCCAACATGCCGCCGCTGCACTACGCGCTGTGCGGGTGCGAGGAGCTGCCCGGCTTCCCGGAGACCTGGGGCGGAAGGAAGGGCTGATCGGCTCCTTCCCGCCAACGACGACGAACAGGGACGCCATGTTCTCCATCGGAGTGAACACCTGGGTCTGGGTCTCCCCGCTGACCGACGACGACCTCGCGCGGCTCGCCCCGCGCGTCGCCCGTTGGGGCTTCGACGTCATCGAGCTGCCCGTCGAGCAGCCCGGTGACTGGAACCCGGACCAGGCCGCGGCGGTGCTGAACGAGCACGGGCTGGCCGCGTCCGTGGTGCTGGTCATGCCGCCGGGACGCGAGCTCGTGGCCGCCTCCCCGCGGACCGTCCGCGACACCCAGGACTACCTGCGGCACTGCGTGGACGTGGCGGTGACCGTCGGCTCCCCGGTGATCGCGGGGCCGGCGTACGCCTCGGTCGGCCGTACGTGGCGGCTCTCGCCGGACGAACGCCGGCACGTCTACGCCGAGCTGCGTGAGAACCTGCGGCCTGTCCTGGACCACGCGGCCGGGCACGGGGTGAAGCTCGCCGTCGAGCCGCTCAACCGGTACGAGACCAGCCTCCTCAACACCGTCGAGCAGGCGCTCGACGCCCTGCCCGAGGACTGCCACCTGGCACTCGACGTCTACCACCTGAACATCGAGGAGAAGGACCCCGCGCGGGCGGTCCTGGCCGCGGCGCACCGCCTCGCGCACGTGCAGGTGTGCGGCACCGACCGCGGCACGCCGGGAGCCGACCGCTTCGACTGGCCCGGCTTCACCCGGGCCCTGCGCGACACCGGCTACGAAGGCCCGCTCGTCATCGAGTCGTTCACCGCGCACAACCGGACCATCGCCACCGCGGCCTCCGTCTGGCGGTCCCTCGCGGAAAGCCAGGACGCGCTCGCCGTGGACGGCCTCGCCTACCTGCGCACCCTCTGACCTTCACGCCGGCAACCCTCAGGAGATCCGTCATGCGAAGATCACGCCTGTTCTGCGCCCTGGCCGCGGCCTTATCAGGGCTGCTGCTGTCCTTGTCTCCGCCGGTCGCGCACGCGGCCGCGCCACAGTTCAAGGTGCTGCTGTTCACCGAGACGGCGAGCGGCGCCTTCCGGCACGACTCCATCCCCGCCGGAGTCGCGATGTTCCAGCAGCTCGCGACCGACCACGACTTCCAGCTCGACCACAGCGAGAACTCCTCCGTCTTCACCGCCGCGACGCTGAGCACCTACGACGCGGTGATCATGTTCCAGACGAACGGCATGGTGTGGGACAACGACGCCCAGCGCCAGGCCTTCCAGGCCTACCTGCGCAGCGGCCGCGGCGTCGTGGCGATCCACAACGCCACCGACATGAACATCGAGGCGCAGTTCCCCTGGTGGGACCAGGTCGTCCTGGCCGGCGCCCACATGACCGCCCACTCGTCGATCCTGCAGGGCACCGCCAAGGTGGCGGACAAGGCCCACCCCGCCACGAAGGGGCTGCCGGACCGGTGGGTGCGCTCGGAGGAGTGGTACAACTTCGACAAGAACACGCGGGGTTCGGTCCACGTGCTGGTGACCGCCGACGAGACCACCTACGACGCGGGGCCGAGCAGGATGGGCGCCGACCACCCGATCTCCTGGTGCCACAACCCGGAGGGCGGCCGGGTGTTCGCCACCGCGATGGGCCACCAGACCTCCTCCTACGCGGAGCCGCTGTTCCAGCAGCACCTGCTGGGCGCGGTGCAGTGGGCGGCGGGCGCGGCGCCGGGCGACTGCGGCGGCACGGTCGCGGCCCGCTTCCAGAAGGTCACCCTCGACGGCGCGCCGGACCAGCCGATGGAGCTGGACGTGGCCGCCGACGGCAGGGTCTTCTACATCTCGCGCTCCGGCAAGGTGAACCTCATCCCCGCGGGCGGCGGCGGCACGCGCGTCATCGCCACCCTGCCGGTGTACGACGGCGGCGAGGACGGCGGCATCGGGCTGGCCCTGGACCCGGGCTTCGCCACCAACGGCTGGATCTACGTCAACTACTCGCCCGCCGGCGGCGGCGAGGTGAACCGGGTGTCGAGGTTCACCTTCAACGGCACCGCCCTCGACCTGGCGAGCGAGAAGAAGGTCATCGAGGTTCCGGCGTACCGCAACGTCGACGAGCCCGGCCACACCGGCGGCTACCTCGCGTTCGGGCCCGGCGGGAACCTGTACATCGGCCCCGGCGACGACACCAACCCCAACGGCTCCAGCGGCTACGCCCCCATCGACGAGCGGCAGGGCCGGGAGCACTACGACGCCCAGCGGTCCTCGGCCAACACCAACGACCTGCGCGGCAAGATCCTGCGCATCCACCCCGAGGCCGACGGCAGCTACACGATCCCGTCCGGCAACCTGTTCGCGCCCGGCACCGCCAGAACCCGGCCGGAGATCTACGCGATGGGCTTCCGCAACCCGTTCCGCTTCTCGGTCGACAAGGTGACAGGCTGGATCTCGGTGGGCGACTACGGCCCCGACGCGGGCGCCGCGAACCCCAGCCGCGGCCCCGAGGGCACCGTCGAGTGGAACCTGATCAAGCAGCCGGGCTTCTACGGCTGGCCGTACTGCGTCGGCAACAACCTGCCGTTCAACGACTACAACTTCGCCACCGGCACCTCCGGCGCGAAGTTCGACTGCTCCGCGCCGGTCAACAACTCGCCCAACAACACCGGCCTGACCAGCCTGCCCGCGGCCAAGCCCGCGACCGTCTGGTACGACTACCACGCCTCGGCGCAGTTCCCCGAGATCGACTGCTGCGGCGGCGCCGCCCCGATGGGCGGCCCCTTCTACCGCTACGACGCGACCGGCGGCTCTGACCGCGAGTTCCCCGCCTACTACGACGGCACACCGTTCTTCTACGAATGGAGCCGCAACTTCGTCAAGGAGTTCCGCCTCGACTCCTCGGGCAACCTCCTGAAGATCAACCCCTTCGTGGCGCAGCTCGCCCCGCGGGCGCCGATCGACATGAAGTTCGGCCCGGACGGCGCCCTCTACATGGCCGACTGGGGCAACGGCTTCGGCCACGCGAACACCGACGACAGCATCTACCGCATCGACTACGTGGCCGGGAACCGAGCGCCCCTGGCCAAGGCGAGCGCCAGCCCCGACTCGGGCACGGCGCCGCTGACGGTGGCCTTCTCCTCGGCCGGCTCGGCCGACCCCGACGGCGACGCCATCACCTACGCCTGGGAGTTCGGCGACGGCACGACCTCCACCAGCGCCAACCCCTCCCACACCTACACCGCCAACGGCAGCTACACCGCCAAGCTGACCGTGCGGGACGCGGCCGGCAGGACGGCCAGCGTCACGGTGCCCGTCGTCGTCGGCAACACCCGTCCCACGGTGGCCTTCCAGGCTCCGCCCGACGGCGGGTTCATCGACTTCGGCGACGAGGTGGACTACACGGTCAACGTCACCGACGCCGAGGACGGTGCCGCCGACTGCGCCAAGGTCAACGTGATCACCGCGCTCGGCCATGACCAGCACGCCCACGACACCGGCCAGTACACCGGGTGCACCGGGACGGTCACGACCACCGCCTCCGGCCATGACGAGGCCTCCAACGTCTACTACGTCCTGTCCGCCGACTACACCGACTCCGGCGGCCTGAAGGGCTCCGCCGGCATCACCCTGCAGCCGAAGCACAAGCAGGCCGAGCACTTCACCGGCTCGTCCGGGATCCGCGTCGTCGACGAGTCCGGAGCCGAAGGCGGCAGGCGCATCGGCGACATCTCCAACAACGACTGGATCTCCTTCACCCCGATCAGCCTGTCCGGCATCGACACGGTGTCCTTCCGCGTCTCGGCGCCGTCCGGCACCGGGGCCTCCATCGAACTGCGCGCCGACTCGCCGGCCGGGCCTCTCCTCGCCACCAGCACCGTGCCGGCGACCGGAGGCTGGAACACCTACGTGTCCCTGCCCGCGGTGCAGGTCACCGACCCCGGCGGCACGCGCACCGTCCACGTCGTGTTCAAGGCGCCGTCCGCGAACGCGTTCGACCTGGACTCCATCACCTTCAACGGCAGGGGCGCAGGCCGGGACGACGGCTCGTCCCCGGGCACCACGAGCGTGCTGCGGGGGGCCGGATCCGGCCGGTGCCTGGACGTCACCGGCGCCTCGCAGGCCAACGGCGCGCAGGCGCAGATCTGGGACTGCAACGGGCTGGCGAACCAGCAGTGGACCTCGACCGGCGCCGGCGAGCTGCGGGTCTACGGCGGCAAGTGCCTGGACGTGAACGGCGCCGGCACGGCCGACGGCACCGCGGTCATCATCTGGGACTGCAACGGCCAGAGCAACCAGAAGTGGCGCCTCAACGCCGACGGCAGCATCACCGCCGTCGGCGCGAACAAGTGCCTGGACGTGCCCGGCAACGCCACCGCCAACGGCACCAAGCTGACCATCTGGTCGTGCAACGGCGGTGCCAACCAGCGCTGGTCCCGTACCTGACCCCAGCGGGTGCGGGCCGTCGCCGGTGACGGCCCGCACCATGGTCAGGCCGCCTGCGTCAGCGACATCACCGCCCAGGGCGCGAGCTCGACGTCCAGGTCGAGCACGCCGTCATCGGGCACGGTCAGCGTGTACCGCAGGAGCGCGTCGGCGACCCCGCCGAGATGGTCGTGCTCGGCCCGGGACAGGTTGAGCGGAGAGCCGAGCCGGTACCAGGCCTCGGCGGCGTTGCCGTGCTCCCAGTCCAGGATCTCGACGAGAAACGTGCCGCCCGGGCGCAGGCCGCCGATCGAGTGGCGGATGCGCCGGGCCGGCCCCAGCTCGGCCAGCGCGCGGGTCGCCGGGTACGAGCCGCGCGCGGCGACGCCCTTCATCGCCATGTCCTCGGGGTAGTTGAAGAACACCGCCGACACGGCCGACGTCCGGCTGTCCCGGGTGACGACCCCGTCGGGCGTCGAGAGGAGCAGCCGGTCGCCGAGCCGTCCCAGCATCCTGAACGCGTGAAAGGTGGGCTTGTGGATGCCGCCCTCGTTCACCAGCCCGAACCCGCCGTGGAACGGTCCGATCCCGGCGCCGCCCTCCTCGAACACGTCCGTGAACGTCCAGTAGGAGATGGAGTCGGCGAGCGTGGCGCACTTCAGGTACGACCGGGTGATGGAGGTCGCCGCGAACGGCGTGTCGTGGATGAAGTCGCGGGCCGACGGCGAGGTGGACCACTCGGTGATGTGGATCTCCGCCTCGGGATACGGGCTGTTCTGCACGAGCTTGCGCAGGAGGGTCAGGTCGTCGTACGTGGCGTCGGCGTAGCGGGTGATGTGCACGGCCTCGCCGTTGGCGCCGTAGGCGAAGTCGGTGGGGTAGAGGTGGGCCGAGACGAAGTCGATCGGCAGGTGGCGTCCGGCGCACCAGGCGATGAAGTCCTCGATCCAGACCGGGCGCCAGTCGAGCGCGTCCACGTCGGTCGCGGCGGCCGTCGCGAGCGCCGCGGAGCGGTCCTCCGTCTCGCCCTTGTAGCGGTCGTCGGGCACGAAGACGCTCGTCGCCGGCCCGCCGACCTTCAGGGCGGGATCGATCGCCTTGATCGCCCGCACGGTGTGCTCGTAGAGCTCGAAGTACTCGGTCTTCGTGCCCGTCCAGAAGTGGGGGACGAGGTTCGGCTCGTTCCACACCTCGAAGCGCCACTGCCGCACCTCGTCGGGCCCGTACCGGCCGATCCAGTGCTCCACCGTTCTCTCGACCAGTTCGACCCAGCGCGCCATGTCCTTGGGCGGGCTGCAGTGAGCGCCCCACCAGAACACGGTCTCGGTCTGCGTGGCCAGCGCGCGCGGCATGAAGCCCAGCTCGACGAAGGGCCGGACGCCGAGGTCCAGGAGGAAGTCGAAGACCTTGTCGACGTAGCCGAAGGTGTACACGGGGGAGGGGAGGGGCGCGTCCGGGCCGAAGCCGCCGCCGTAGCTGTCCCGGTAGACGAACATGTCGTCGTGGAAGACGCCGTGGAAGCGGAGGTACTCGACCCCCGTCGCGGCGACCACCTCGGCGAACTGCCGCTGCCAGTCCGCGCGCAGCGCCTCGTTGGCCCGACCGGCGCCGATGCACCTGCTCCAGACGTGCGGCAGTGCGGTCTCCTCGCGCAGTTCGCCGTCGATCCGGAACCGGGGCTTGCTCTTCATGGCCTCACTTCTCTTCGGGGAGTTCAACGGGGATGCGCCTAGCCCTTGACGGCGCCCAGCGAGAGGCCGGACTGCCAGTACCGCTGCAGGCCGAGGAACGCGATGATCAACGGGACGATGGTCAGCAGCGCGGAGGTGATCACGAGGTTCTGGATGAGGGCGCCGTTCCCGGCGGTCGAACCCAGCTTGTTCCACTGGTTGATGCCCACGGTGAGCGGATACCAGGCGGGGTCCTTGAGCATGATCAACGGCAGGAAGTAGTTGTTCCAGATGGACACGAACGAGAACAGCAGGACCGTCACGCCCGCCGGCGCGAGGAGCGGGAGCGCGATCTGCAGGAAGGTCCTGAACTCCCCGGCGCCGTCGATCTTCGCGGCCTCCAGCAGGCCCGACGGCACCGCCTCGGCCGTGAACACCCACATCAGGTACAACCCGAACGGGTTGATGAAGGACGGGATGAGCACCGCCCACGGCGTGTTGGTCATGCCGAGGTGCGCGAACAGCAGGAACTGCGGGATCGCCAGGGCGATGCCGGGGACCGAGATCGACCCCAGCACGACCAGGAGGAACGTCCGCTTCCCGCGGAAGTCCAGCTTCGCCAGGGCGTACCCGCCCAGGGCGGCCAGGAAGGTGGACACGGTCGCGCCCACGACGACGTAGAGCACGGTGTTGAGCAGCCACCGCGAGAAGATCCCGTCCTGGTAGGTGAACACCTGCACGATGTTGTCCCACAGGGCGAACTCGCGGCCGGGCGCGAGCCCGAACGTCGACACGAAGTCGCCCTGCGACTTGGTGGCGTTGATCACCAGCCAGCCGAGCGGCAGCAGGCAGTACAGGGTGAACAGCCCCGTCATCACGGTGAGGGTCGTGCTCTTCCTGGGGTTCTCCACCGTGGAGAGCCGGCGGCTACTGGTCGGGTGCATTCCTCAGCCCTCTGATCTGGACGGCGTAGGCGACGGCGATCGTGATCGCCGCCATGACGAGCGCGAGCGCCGCCGCGTAACCCTGCTGCGACCCGGTGAACGCCAGGTTGTAGGCGTACAGGTTGGGCGTGTAGAAGGTGGTGACGCCGCTGTTGGCCACCATCGACGGCAGGATCTGCGGCTCGTTGAACATCTGGAACGTGCCGATGATCGAGAAGATGATCGTGACGACCAGCGACCCGCGCAGGGCCGGCAGCTTGATGCTCCGGACGATCTGGAACTCGCCGGCCCCGTCGATCGCCGCCGCCTCGTACAGCTCGCGCGGGACGGCCTTGAGCGCGGCGTAGAAGATGAGCATGTTGAAACCGGTGAACGCCCACGTCACCATCACCCCGATGGAGATCAGCGTGGTGCCGGGGGCGAAGGGGTCGAGGTCCGTGCCCAGGGCCCGGTTGAGGCTGCCGAACAGGCCGTACTTGACGCCCAGGAGGAATCCCCACATGAGCGTCGACACGATCGCCGGCACCGCGTAGGGGAGGAAGATCGTCACTCGCAGGAACCTGGCGCCGTGCAGGCGCATGGAGTCCAGCGCCAGCGCCAGGGCCATGGCGAGGACCAGCATGATCGGCACCTGGACGAGGGTGAACCAGAAGACGCGTCCCACACCGTCCCAGAACTGCGGATCCTGTACCAGCTTGACGTAGTTGGCGAATCCGACGAACGTGTTGCCGCCGACGAGCTTGTCCTGGAAGAGGCTCAGGTAGGCGGCGTACAGGATGGGCACGATGAAGACGAGCGCGAACAGCGCGCCGAAGGGCGCGATGAACGCCAGCCCGATCGGTGACCTCCGGCGCTTGCGGGTCGGCGCCACCTGCTAGCTCACCTCGAAACCCTGCTCGTTGCCGTACTGGATGCAGCGCTGACGCCACTGTTCGAGGACCTCGGCGAGAGAGCCCTGGCCGGTGGTGTAGAACGGGGAGGCCAGGTCGCCGTAGATCGAGCGGGCCCACTCGAAGAACGGCGGGTACTGCCAGCCACTGCCGACGATCTCCGAGGCCTCGGCCAGCACGGCACCGACCTTCTGGCCGCCGAAGTACGGGTTGGCCTTGCCCTGGAACGTCTCGTTCTCCAGCACCGACATGTTCGGCACGAAGGCGCCGGCGTCGACGCGGGTGGACAGGCCGCCGCCGTGCGCGAAGTACTCGAGGAACTTGAAGGCCGCCTCCTTGTGCTGGGCCGCGGCGGGGATGCCGAAGGAGCTGCCGCCGTTCGCGGCGCCGGTCTTGGCGCCCTGCTCCCACTGCGGCATCAGCGCGACCCGGAAGTCACCGGCGGCCTTCGGCGCGCGCTCGGGCAGCGTGGAGGTCAGCCAGCCGCCCATGGTCTGGGTGGCGAGGGTGCCGTCGTTGAGCGTCCGGTTCCAGTCGTCGGACCAGCCCGTGATCTTGGTGTTGATCAGGCCCTCGTCGAGCATCTTCTGCCAGAAGGCCACGGCCCTGGTCGTGCCGGGGTCCGTGAAGTCGATGTGCACCTTGGTGCCGTCCACCTTGAACGGACGCCCGCCGGCCTGCCAGATGAGCGAGAGCAGGAAGAAGATGTCGCCGGTGTCCTGCGCGATGTAGTAGTCGTCGCCGAGGGCGCGGATCTTCTTGGCGGCCTCGTAGTACTCGTCCCAGGTGGCCGGGGGCTTCTCGATGCCGGCCTTCTTGAGCGTGGACATGTTGTAGAACATCGCCGACGGGCCGTAGTCGGAGGGCACCGCGTAGACCTTGCCGTTGACCGTCACGTCGCTCCACGCGGCCGGGACGAAGTCCTGCTTGAGCTTGTCGACGCCGAGTTCCCCGAGGTCGGCGAGCTTGCCGGGGACGGCGAAGTACGGCACCGCGAAGTACTCGAACATGACGAGGTCGGGGACGCCCGAGCCGGCCTGGATGGCGTTGTCGAGCGCCTTGTACTCGTCCTGGGATGAGCCCGCGTTGACGACCTCGACCGTGATGTTCGGATTCGCGGCCTGGAAGCCGGCGACGGCCTTCTCGACGGTTCCGTCCCAGCTCCAGACCGTGATCTTCGCCTGCTCGGCGCCACCGCCGGTGCTGCTCCCGCCGGAGCCGCTTCCGGAGCCGCCGCCCGAGCAGGCGGTCAGCGCGAGCATCGGCGCCAGCGCCGCGGAAAGGAGCCTGAGCTTGTGGGAGAGCCGCATGGGCCTCTCCTCTCGTTCCTGAGCCGTTACGAAAATATTTCGCAACTTGTTCGGTGTTGCGAGGACATTAGGTGCCCCCTCCGCGCCGTGTCAACGGGGGAACGTAGGAGAACTCCTGGAGGGAAGCGTTCGTGGTAGGTTGCGAAATAATTTCGTAGCGAAGAGGGGAGCGGTGATGCGACGGCGAGGTCGTTCCGATCGAGCCACCTTGGCCGACGTCGCCCGGCTGGCCGGCGTCTCGCCGACGACCGCGTCGAAGGTGCTCAACGGGCGCAGCGACGTGGGCGCCAAGACGCGCGAGCTGGTGCTCGGAGTCATGGCCGAGATCGGCTACAAGCCGACGGCGGTGCGGCACGAGCAGGCGCGGGAGCGCACCCTCGTCACCGTGCTCGACATCGTGGAGTCCCGTTACGCCGGGACGGTGCTCCAGGGCATTCTCATGGCCGCGACGTCGGCGCGGGCCGAGCTCCTGCTCCGCCTGCCGCCCGGCGAGCCGATCAGCGAGAGCCGCCCGGCGGCGGGCGCCTGGATCGAGGAGCAGCAGGCGTCCGGCGTGGTCGGCCTCATCGCGCTGGCCGTCGCGGTGCCCGATTCGGTGCTCGGCGCCGCGGAGGATCTCCGGCTGCCCGTCGTGACGATCGATCCCATCGACACGACGGAGTCACGGCTGGTCAGCATCGGCTCCACCAACTGGGCGGGCGGCCGTTCGGCGACCGAGCACGTCATCAAGCTCGGCCACCGCAGGATCGGCTGGATCGGCGGGCCGCTCGGCTCCGCCCCCTCGCTGGAGCGCTTCCACGGCTACCAGGCCGCGCTCGACTCGGCCGGCATCACCCCGGACCGCGCGCTGATCCGCCACGAGGCGTTCTCCGTCGAGGCCGGGCAGCGGCACGCCCGTGATCTCCTCTCGTCCGGCGAGCGGCCGACCGCGATCGTCGCGGGCAACGACGAGATCGCCGTCGGAGTTCTCGCCGCGGCCAAGGAGCTCGGCATCCCCGTCCCGGGCGAGCTGTCGGTCACGGGGTTCGACGACACGCCGCAGACCGAGTGGACCACGCCGCGGCTCACGTCCGTCCGGCAGCCTCTCGTCGGGATGGGCCGGATGGCCGTGGAGACCGTTCTCGGCATGGCGGACGGCGTCCAGCCCGCTTCGCGGCACCTCCAGCTGGCGACGACCCTCAGCGTCCGCGACTCGACGGGCCCTGCCCCTTCGCCGTGATCACGAGGATCCGGTCATGTTTCTACCTGAAGAACGGCCGGCCGGAAAGGCCTTGTTTCCGCGTTCCACTTCGCTTACCTTTGCCGCTGCAAACGTAACCGATAACGATTGCAACTTGTGAGGCAGCATGGCCAACGGCGGTGCGCCGGTGACGATGAGTGATGTCGCACGGTTGGCGGGAGTCTCGACGGCGACCGTGTCGCGGGTGGTCAACCGGCGCTACGGCGTCAGCGCGAGCACCATCGAGCAGGTCCGCGCGGCCATCGAGCAGCTCGGCTACGAGTCGAGTCTCGTGGCCACGAGCCTGCGCAGCAGCCGGACCAACGTCCTGGGGCTGGTGACCCACAGCTTCCAGTCCTACACGGCCGAGGTGCTCAAGGGAGTCATGGACGCCCTGAGCCAGTCGGGTTTCGACCTGATCATCTACGCCAACAGCGACCTTTACGGCACCTACTCCGACGGCTGGGAGCAGCGGCACCTGGCCCGGTTGTCGGGCACGCTCACCGACGGGTGCATCGTGGTCACACCCTCGCGCGAGGTGCGCAGCGGCACCCCGGTCGTGGTCATCGATCCGGCGCGGGGCTCGGCGGTGCCGTCGGTGACGGCCGACAACTTCGCCGGCGCCACCGCGGTGGTCGAGCACCTGCTCGGCCTGGGGCATCAGCGCATCGGCTTCATCGCGGGCCGCGCCAGCCTCGAGGCCGCCTGGTCACGCGAGGAGGGCTACCGTACGGCGCTGGCCCAGGCCGGCGTGCCGATCGACCCGCGACTGATCGCGAGAGGGAGTTTCAATCCCGAGTCCGCGGCGCCGCTCGCGCGTGCGCTGCTGGACCGGCCGGACCGGCCGACCGCCATCTTCGCCGCCAGCGACGGGATGGCGTTGAAGACCCTGGAGGTCGCCAAGGGGCTGGGGCTCGACGTTCCCGGCGACCTGTCGGTGGCCGGCTTCGACAACATCCCCGAGTCGGCGCTGGCAGAGCCGGGACTGACCACCGTGGACCAGTCGATGTACCGGCTCGGGTACGAGGCCGCGCGCATGCTCAAGTCGCTGGTGCGCGGCGACTGGGACGGCCCGGGCCGGCTCGTGCTCCCGACCCGCCTGGTGGTGCGCGGCTCCACCGCCGCACCGGGCAAGTGCCCGTGATGGTGACGTCACCGTGAGGTACGGCGTCTCGTCACACCTGACGTTCGCGGCAACGAACGTCAGGAGGGCAAGCAGTCCCCGACGACGGAATGGAGGTGCGAACACCGACCACTGACGATCCACCGCATACATCCGGTCGGCCAGCCGGGCATCAACCGTGGCCGACGGTTAAGGGAGTTTTCGCATGCCATTTTTACTTTATCACGGCAGGTCACACCCCCAGAGCGGGCGCAGGCTCGCGGCGGCGATCGCCGCCGCGGTCATGGCGATCGCGGCAGTGCTGCTCGTACCACGGCCGGCGGCGGCGGACACGCCGTGGCTGACCGTCTCCGAGGACGGCTACGCCTCCTTCACCGTTCCGGTGGCCTCCGTCGAGGCCGCCGTGGGCTCCGTGTCGCAGATCGCCGTCGAGGGCAACTTCGGCCCGTCGTTCACCTGGGCGGAGTTCGGCCTGACCCGGCGGGGCGACGCCTGGTCGGGCGTCCTCGGCCCGCTCAAGCCCGGCCTGTACTCGTACCAGGTCACCGGCGATGACACCAAGGGTCTCAAGGATCCGACGAACAGCACCGTCGTGGCGTCCAAGCCGCTCTGGAGCACCTTCTTCGTGGCGGGCGACGCGGCGCGCCTGCTGGCGGACGCGCCCCAGGGCCAGGGCGGCAAGGTCGAGACCCTGACCTATGGGGCGGCCGGCAAGGCCCTGGTCTGGACGCCCCCGGGGTACACGGCCAGGAGGACCTACCCCGTGCTGTTCCTGCAGCCGGGCGACGGCGTGAGAGCCACCGACTGGCTCGACCTCGGCCGGGCCAAGCAGATCTTCGACAACCTGGCGATCCAGCGGGCCATGGAGCCGATGGTGGTCGTGATCAGCGACGGCGGCGCCGCGGGCGGCGAGGAGCTGCGGAAGGCGCTCGCCGACCGCTACCGCGTCCACCGCGACCCGGCGCACCAGGCGATCGCCGGAGTGGCCGAGGGCGGGGCGCGGGCGCTGCGCGCCGCTCTGACCCGCCCGGGCCGCTACGCCTACGCCGGGTCGTTCTCGGGTCTGCTGACGGACGTGAAGGCGGACAACCGCCAGGTCAAGCTGGTGCGCCTGTACACGGGGAACGTGACGGACCCCGCGTACAACGCGACCATCCGCCTGACGAAGGCGCTGGACCGCGCCCGTGTCGGCTACGAGTTCGACGGGGTCAACCCCGACGCCGGGGCGAACTGGAACGCCTGGCAGGAGAACCTCATCGACTTCGCGCCGCGGCTGTTCCGCAAGGTACGCGACCACGGCCCGAGCGCCGGCCACGGGCGGCTGAAGGGCGAGTTCACCCCGCCGGCACCGGGCACGACTCCGACGCCGTTCGTGACCGAGGACGGCTTCGTCACCTTCGAGACGACGACGGACTTCCAGAACGCGCAGAACGTCAAGGTCTGGGCGAACTGGGCGCCCAACGGAAGCTGGCTGCGCGTGCCGATGACCCGCGCCGGCGACCGCTGGCGCGTGACCGTGGGCCCGCTCGGGCCGTGGTTCTACTACTACCGGCTGATCGTGGACCGCACCTCGGTCAAGGACGTGTCGAACCCGACGAAGGTGACCACGGAGCCGACGTGGAGCACCTTCCTCGTCCCCGGTGAGCAGGCCCGCCTGCTCACGGACGTGCCCGCCGGCCAGGGCGGCAAGGTCGAGAGCCTGACGTACCGGAGCACCGTCGCGAACCAGGACCGGACCGCGCTGGTCTGGACCCCGCCGGGTTACGACCCGGATCGCGCGGAGCCGTATCCCGTCTTCTACCTCCAGCACGGCGGTGGCCAGAGCTACACGGACTGGGTGGAGATGGGCCGGGCCAAGCAGATCCTCGACCACCACTTCCTCGACGGGAACCTGGTGCCGATGGTGGTCGTGATGGGCAACGGCAACGTGCCCGACTTCAACAGGGAGCTCCTGGAGAACCTCGCTCCGGCGGCCCAGGACCGCTACCACGTCTCCAGCGACCCGTCGCAGCAGGCCCTGGCCGGTCTGTCGATGGGCGGCGGGCAGACGTTCGGCATGCTCAAGGCGAACCCGGGCCGGTTCGCCTACGTCGCGGCGTTCTCGGCCGGGTTCGGCAGCGGCGCCGGCGTCGACGCGCAGGCGATCAACAACGGCACCAAGCTGCTGCGCCTGTACGTCGGCGACCAGACGGACTTCGTCTACCCGTCGTTCATGACGTCCCTGAACACCCTGAACACCCTCGGTATCCGCTACGAGTTCGACGGGGTCACCCCCGGGCCGCACGGCTGGGACGTGTGGCAGAAGAACCTCATCGACCTCGCGCCGCGCCTGTTCAAGCGCTGAGCGAGATCGTCCGGGCGCGCTGTTAGCGCTCACATGAGGATCGGCACGACGGACGGGGCGCGGGCGGTGCTCACCCGTGTCCCGTCCCGGCCGATCGCCCGGTTTCCACGGCGGCGCACTTGGTGCGCCGCGATTCTCAAGGGAAATATGCGCATGAACAAGAACCGGCTTCTTGCCGCGGCGGCCGTGCTCGCCGCCGCGACCGCGCTCACGGCCTGCTCTTCTGGCGGAGGAGGAGGCGGCGCGACCGCCACGAGCGGCAGCGGCGCGAGCAACTGCACGAACACGATTCCCAAGAAGGACCTGCCGGTCGTGACGATGTGGGGCTGGTACCCCAACATGCAGCTCGTGGTCGACAACTTCAACAAGCAGAACGCCGAGGTGCAGGTCTGCTGGACCAACGTCGGCCAGGGCAGCGACGAGTACGACAAGTTCCAGACCGCCATCTCGGCCGGCACCGGCGCACCCGACGTGATCATGATCGAGATGGACCGGATCCCGACCTTCCAGATCCAGAACGCGCTCGTCGACATCAAGCAGCACGGCTTCGACGCCGTCAAGGCCGACTACAGCGAGGGCGCGTGGAAGGACGTCTCCGTCGGCGGCGCCGTCTACGGCGTGCCCGTCGACGGCGGCCCGATGGCGATGATCTACCGCAAGGACCTCTTCGAGAAGTACGACATCACGCCGCCGAAGACCTGGGCCGAGTACGAGCAGGCGGCCCAGAAGATGAAGGACGCGGGCGGCCCGGCGTTCGGCGACTTCGCCGCGAACGTGTCGGCCCTCACCATGGCGCTGCAGATCCAGAAGGGCGCGGCCCCGTTCACCTACGACCCGGCGCAGCGCAGCTCCATCGGCGTCAAGCTGAACGACCAGGCCTCCAAGGACGTGCTCGAGTACTGGGGTGGCCTGGCGAAGAAGGGGCTGGTCGGGACGCAGGACCAGTTCACCCCCGAGTACATCTCCGGAGTGATCAACGGAAAGTACGCGACGTACATCTCGGCCGCCTGGGCACCCGGCTACCTCACCGGAGCCGGCGTCGGCAAGGGCGAGGACATCGGCAAGTTCGCGGTCGCGCCGCTCCCGCAGTGGGACCCCGCCAACCCGGTGCAGGTGAACTGGGGCGGCTCCGCCTTCTCCGTGACGAGCCAGGCCAAGAACCCCGAACTCGCCGCGAAGGTGGCCTACGGCCTCTACGCCGACAAGGAGTCGCTCACCCACGGCTGGACCAACCAGATCATCTTCCCGCTGAACCTCAAGGCGCTCAACGACCCCGAGTTCGTGAACCTGAAGGTCGCCTTCTTCGACGGCCAGCAGGCGAACAAGGAGGTTTACGTCCCGGCGGCGAACGCCTACCAGGGCGTCACCTACAGCCCGTTCGGCCAGTACTACTTCGACGCCATGACGAAGCAGGTCAGCGCGCTCATCGAAGGCTCCGTCACCGGTGCGCAGGCCGCCGACCTGGTGCAGGAGGACGTGGCGAAGTACGCGAAGGAGCAGGGCTTCACCGTTCAGTGACGCGCGGGGTGGGCCGCCGTCCACCGGCCGGCCCACCCGCGATCCCCCCAGCATCGACCCCGGAGTCCAGGTTGACCCTCATGATCGAAAAAGGCGCGCAGAGCGCCCGAGACAAGCCCACGACGCGCGGCAAGGTGCGCCTGCGCGAGCACGTGATGGGATGGTTCTTCGTCGGGCCGTTCGGGATCGTGTTCCTCGCCCTGCTCATCGCGCCGCTCGCGTACGCGCTGTACCTCAGCCTCTTCCAGAAGAAGCTGATCGGCGGCACCAGTTTCGTCTTCCTCGACAACTATGTGAAAGCGTTCACCGACCCGAGTTTCCTTTCCGGGTCATGGTTCGTCATCCGCTTCTCGCTGGTCTCGATCCCGCTGCAGATCATCATCGCGCTCGCGATGGCCCTGATCCTGGACGCCGTGACCTCCCTGTTCGCCCGCTTCTCCCGCCTCATGATCTTCCTGCCGTACGCGATTCCCACCGTCATCGGGGCCGTCATGTGGGGATTTCTCTACAGCAGGAGCTTCGGGCCGCTCTCCGACCTGTTCAGCCTGTTCGGTGCCACTCCGCCCGACTTCCTCGGCAGCAGCCTGATCTTCTACGGCCTGGTCAACATCGTCACCTGGCAATGGGCCGGCTACTACATGATCATCCTGTACGCGGCGCTGCAGGGCATCGACCCCGCGCTCTACGAGGCGGCCCGCATGGACGGCGCAGGCAAGTGGCAGATCGCGCTCCGCATCAAGATCCCGCTGATCGCCCCCGCGCTGCTGCTGATCCTGGTCTTCTCGCTCATCGGCACCCTGCAGTTCTTCAACGAGCCGCAGATCCTGCGCTCCCTCGCGGCCGGCACGATCGGACCGGACTTCACCCCCAACATGTACGCGTACCAGCAGGCGTTCGCCCTGGCGAACTTCAACTACGGATCAGCGATCTCCTTCGCTCTCGGCGGGATCGTCTTCGTCGGCGTCTACGCCTTCCTGTTCTTCACCCGCAAGCGGAGGAGCTTCCTGTGACGAGTGCCCGCTCCCGCGCCGGCGTCCGCCGCCGGCCGCAACGCCACCTGCCTCTGCAGGTGCTGCTCGGTTTCCTGGTCGTGTACTTCCTCGTGCCGTTCTGGTGGGTCATCGTCAACAGCTCCAAGGACGCCCCCGGCCTGTTCGGCGGCGGCAACACCCTGTGGTTCGCCGACCGCATCGACTACCTCGGCAACCTCCAGCAGCTGTTCACCTACGACAACGGCATTTACGGCAGGTGGATACTCAACTCCACGCTGTACGCGTTCGCGGGCGGGATCGGCGCCACCATCCTGTCCGTCATGGCCGGATACGGGTTCGCCAAGTACCGATTCGCCGCCCGGCGCTTCAGCTTCGCGCTCGTGCTCGGCGCGCTGATGGTGCCCGCGACGGCCCTGGTCATCCCCACCTTCGTGATGTTCTCCGAGTTCGGCCTGACCAACACGATCTGGGCGGTGATCCTGCCCTCCCTGCTCAACCCGTTCGGCGTCTACCTGATGCACGTCTACGCGCGCGACGCCGTCCCCGACGAGATCCTGGACGCGGCGCGAGCCGACGGCGCCGGCGAGATACGGACGTTTCTCCAGGTCGCCTTTCCGCTGATGCGGCCCGCGGTGGTGACGGTGCTGCTGTTGTCCGCCGTGGCCTCCTGGAACAACTACTTCCTGCCGCTCGCGATGCTGTCCGACAACCGGCTCTTCCCCGTCACCGTCGGGCTCGGCCTCTGGCAGGGCATCGCCTCGGCCAACAACGCGGGCAGCACCTCCCTCTGGAGCCTCATCATCCTGGGCGCGCTCGTGTCGGTCGTTCCGCTCGTCATCGCGTTCTTCAGCCTCCAGCGACACTGGCGAGGCGGGTTGTCCGTCGGCGGCCTGAGGTAGCCGGGACGCCGGCCGACGGGGTTGTCGCCTTCGAGTTCGACACGCTGGGGAGCCGCACCCGTCCGCTCCGGAAGGGTGCGGCTCGCCCCACCAGGCGCCGGGGGATCAGCCGGTGGAGGTCACGTGGTGCTCACGTCGTGCTCGGGTTGTAGGTCCACTTCTGGTTGCTGCCGCCCCAGCAGCTGTAGAGCTGCAGCCCCGTGCCGTTGCCGGTGCCGCCGCCGACGGCGTCCAGGCACAGCCCGGACTGCACGCCCACGATCGTGCCGTCGGAGTTGACGCGCCACTTCTGGTTGTCGCCGCCCCAGCAGGAGTAGATCTGGATCCTGGCACCGTTGCCTGAGCCCCCGGCATCCAGGCACTTGTTGCCGTACACCCGCAGCTCCCCTGCCGAGGTCTGCGCCCACTGCTGGTTGGACTGGCCGTTGCAGTCCCACAGCTGCACCGCGGTGCCGTCCGCGGTGCCGGCGCTGGGCACGTCCACGCAGCGGCCGGAGGCCGTGCTCCTGATCTGGCCCGCGTCGCCGCCGGGCGTCGGCGTCGTGGTGCCGCCGTTGAGCGCGTTGAGCACGGCGGTGTAGGCGGCCTTCTTGTTGCCGTTGCCGTCGAAGAGCAGCGCGGAGGCGCCCGAGCCGAGCCAGGAGTCGGTGTCGCGGACGCCCCAGACGGAGATGCCGGTGCAGCGCGGCACCGCCAGGCAGTCGTTGACGACGTTGGCGTACGTGGTGGCCGAGCCGCCCTGGATGTCCAGCTCGGTGATCTGCACATCGACCCCCAGCGCGGCGAAGCTCTGGATGGTCGTGCGGTAGTTGCTGTTGTAGGGGCTGTTGCTGTTGAAGTGCGACTGCAGGCCGACGCAGTCGATCGGCACGCCGCGGGCCTTGAAGTCCCTGACCATGTTGTAGACGCCCTGCGTCTTGGCCCAGGTCCAGTTGTCGATGTTGTAGTCGTTGTAGCAGAGCTTGGCGGCCGGGTCGGCGGCGCGCGCGGTGCGGAAGGCCACCTCGATCCAGTCGTTGCCGGTGCGCTGGAGGTTGGAGTCGCGCCGGCCGCCGGAGTTGCCGTCGGCGTAGGCCTCGTTGACCACGTCCCAGGCGTAGATCTTGCCCTTGTAGTGGCCCATGACGCCGTTGATGTGGTTGATCATCGCCTGGCGCAGCGTGCTGCCCGACAGTTGCTGCATCCAGCCGGGCTGCTGGTTGTGCCAGGCCAGGGTGTGCCCGCGCACCCGCTTGCCGTTCTGCACGGCCCAGTTGTAGACCCGGTCCCCGGCGGTGAAGTTGAACTGCCCCCGGTTGGGCTCGGTGGCGTCGATCTTCATCTCGTTCTCGGCCGTCACCATGTCGAACTCGCGGGCGGCGATCGTCGTGTAGGCGGAGTCGCCGAGCTTGCCCGAGGCGATGGCGGTGCCGAAGTAGCGGCCGCTCTGCGCGGCCGCCGCGCCGAGCGTGCTCGCCGCGGCGTCGGCGGGAATCGCCGTCGCCAGTGCCGTGACCAGGCCGAGTGCGCCGAGCGCGCCGGCGATCAGCGCCCGGCGGCGGGCGGTGGGTGGGGACATGGCGTTGACACGCATGCTTGAGCCTCCATAGGCGAGTCATGGGACGGTGGAGCAGATCACCTCGGGCACTGAGTGTGGGAAGCTCCCCGAAAACTGTCAAGGATGTAGTGAAAACTTTCGAGAGTCCCAGCCGCGGCCATGCCGCCTTGTGCTGGCGTAACGAGGGAATCACCGCTCTTGAAACTTTCGGCGAGTGACGCCGGGGATGTGGCTTGAATGAAAGTTTCACGGCGACGCTCTCGCCGGTCACCCCGGAAAAGGCTCGAAAACCCGAGGTGAATGCGCTCGGCTGCCGGCCCTTCCGGCTGGTCGCAAGCTAAGGCGCTCTTGACAGTACGTTTCCGCCTCGTATTTGCTCCGTCCCGCCACCACCTCCACCCCGGCCCGGGGAAGGGTTCGACCATCCGGCGCCTTGTTAGCGCTAACAGCGGAGAGGCGGAACCATAAAGCGAAGCCAAGCGCGGAGAAGGTACACAGGCGTCGCAGCCGCCCTGGCGGCTCTGATCACGGCGGTGGCCACCGTGGTGTCCGTGTTCCTGACGGCCGCACCGCAGGCGTCGGCGGCGGTACTGACCGAGGTGACGAGCTTCGGGGCCAATCCCGGCGGCCTGCGGATGTACCTGTACGTCCCCGACAGGCCGGCGTCCCGGCCGGGCGTCCTGGTCGCCATGCACGGCTGCAACGGCTGGGCCACGGCCTTCCACCAGGGCACCGAGTTCGCCTCGCTGGCCGACCGGCACGGCTTCGTCGTCATCTACCCGCAGGCCAACAAGAGCGCCAACGGCATGTCCAACTGCTTCGACGTGTGGTCGGACGAAGCCCTGCGGCACGGCGGCGGCAGCGACCCGGGGTCGATCGTCTCCATGGTGAATCACGTGCTGCAACGCTTCAACGGCGACCCGCAGCGCGTGTACGCCACCGGCTTCTCCTCCGGCGCGATGCAGACTCTCAACCTGCTCGCCACCTACCCGGACGTGTTCAAGGCCGGGGCGCCGTTCGCCGGGGTCCCGTACGGTTGCCTCGGCCCCGCCGGGTGCGGGGACAAGACGCCGCGGCAGTGGGGTGACCTGGCCAGGAACGCCTACCCCGGCTACACCGGGCCCCGCCCGCGCGTGATGGCCTGGCACGGCACCGCCGACTCCGTGCTGCCGTACACGATGCTGCAGGAGGAGGTCGATCAGTGGACCGACGTGCACGGGCTGAGCCAGACCCCGGCCTCCACGGACAGCCCGCAGGCGGGCTGGACCCGGCGGGTCTTCGGCTCGGGCCAGGTCGAGGCGTACACCATCACCGGCGCCGGCCACGACCTGCCGCGCACCGGGATGGCCGCGTACGCGATCCGCTTCTTCGGCCTGGACGGCGGCTCGCCCACCACGACCCCGACATCATCTGCCGGGCAGATCAGGGGAGCCGGCTCCGGGCGCTGCCTGGACGTGCCCGGCGCCGCCACCGCCGACGGCACGCAGGTGCAGTTGTGGGACTGCAACGGGCGCGGCAACCAGCAGTGGGCCACCACCCCGGCCGGCGAGCTCAGGGTCTACGGCGGCACCTGCCTCGACGCGGCCGGCACCGGCGCCGGCGCCAGGATCCAGATCTACTCCTGCTGGGGTGGCGACAACCAGAAATGGCGGCTGAACTCCGACGGCACCATCACCGGGGTGCAGTCGGGCTTGTGCCTGGACGCCGTGGGCCAGGGCACCGCCAACGGCACCCGGCTCCAGCTCTACACCTGCCACGGCGGCGCCAACCAGCGCTGGACCGTCACCTGAAGCCGGAACCTGCCGATGGACGAGCAGCCTCCCGTGATCCTCTACCTGCCCGCGACGATCGGGATCCTGGCCGCCATCGGCGGGATCAGGCTCACCGCCATGGCGTCGCAGCGCCTCGGCGAGCGCTTCGACCCGCATGAAGCGGCGTCGTTCACCGGGTTCACGGCCGGCGGCAGGTCTTCGCCTGGGACGACCTCGCGGTGGCAGGGTGCGTCGAGGACGACAGCGTACGGTGGGGGCCCGGCTCGTGGCGAGCGGGGAGGGAGTGCGGGTCATCGGCACGGCCTACCCGTGGCCGCGGGTACGGGACGGCGATCCGATGCGCCCGCGATCGCGGGCGCCCGCGCTACGTGGCCGGTGAGGATGCGCGGCTGGTGCCGGTGGCCGAGCACGAGCACCGGTACGCGGGCGGCCCCGGCGAGGCACGCACACGGTGCTGATCGGGCTGGGGTTCTGATCAGCACCGGTGGCGGGCCTCGCCGCCCGGGTCAGCGGGCGAGCAGGCGGCGGTATTCGGCGGAGCGGGACAGCAGGTCGTGGTGATGGCCGATGTCCACCACCCGGCCCGCGTTCAGCAGGACGACCGTGTCGGCGGAGCGCAGGGTGGAGGGGCGGTGGGCGACGACGAGGGTGGTGTGCTCGCCCCTGGCCGCGCGTAGTGCCTGGTCGAGGGCGGCCTCGCTCTCGGCGTCCAGGTTGGAGACGGCCTCGTCCAGGACGAGGATCGGGGCGTGGGTGAGCAGGGCGCGGGCGATGGCCAGGCGCTGGCGCTGCCCGCCCGACAGGTGCGCGCCGCGCTCGCCGACCAGGGTGTCGTAGCCGTCGGGCAGGGCGGCGATGAAGTCGTGCGCGCAGGCGGTGCGGGCGGCCTGCTCCACCTCGGCGTCGGTGGCGTCGGGGCGGGCCAGGCGGAGGTTGTCGCGGACGCTCATGGCGAACAGGTACGTGTCCTGCGGCACCGCCACCACGGTCGAGCGGAGTTGGTCGAAGGGCAGGTCGCGCAGGTCGTGGCCGCCGATGCGTACGGTGCCCGCCGAGGTGTCCCAGTGGCGCAGCAGCAGCGAGGCGCAGGTGCTCTTGCCCGCGCCGGAGTGCCCGGCCAGCGCCACCGTGGTCCCGGCCGGGACGGTGAAGGAGACGTCGCGCACGGCCTCGGGCAGGCCGTCGCCGTAGCGGAAGGTGACGTGGTCGAACGCCACCTCGGGCTCGATCCGTCCGGCCGGCCCGGTGGCCTGTTCGGTGACGTCCGGGACGGCGTCGAGGATGCGCAGCAGGCGCGCGGCGGCGGCGCGGATCGTGGACAGGTCCCGCCAGGTGTCGACCAGGGACATCAGCGGCAGGAAGGCGAACGCGCCGAGCACGGCGACGATCACCACCTGGCCGGCGGCCAGGGAGCCCGCGTCGACCAGGAGCAGCGCCACCAGAAGGGCCGCGATCAGCCCGGCCGCGGCGATGGCGTCGCCCGCGGCCTTCTCCACGCCGCCGCGGGACCGGTGGGCCCGCGAGGTCACGTTCAGGCGTTCGGTCGCGGCGCCGAGCCGGGCCGCCTGGTGCTCCTGGCGGCCGAAGACGAGCGTCTCCGACAGGCCCTGGACGGCGTCCACGGTCTCCGCCGTGGCCTCGCCCGCCGCCTCCCGCATCCGTCCGGCCTGCACCGCCGAGCGCCGCCGCAGCCAGAACGGCACCGTGGCCATGGCCACGACGGCGGGCAGCAGCGCCGCACCGACCAGCGGGTGCAGCCAGAACGCGGCCACCAGGCAGGCGGGCGGCACGGAGGCGGCCACGACCAGCGGGGTGAGGCTGTGGGCGAAGAACAGCTCGAGGATCTCCACGTCGGCCATCGCGGTCGCGCCGAGGTCACCGGAGCGGCGGCGCAGCAGGTAGCCGGGGGTCAGCGCGGCCAGCTTGCGGTAGCAGCGGTCGCGCAGCTCGGCCAGGACGCGGAAGGCCAGGTCGTGCGCGATGTACGACTCCGCCCACGAGGCCAGCACCTTCGGCAGCACCAGCACGGCGAGCACGATGAGGCCGGGCAGCAGGTCGGCGGGGGCATCGCCGTTCAGCGCCCGGCCGACGAGGGACGCGCCGAGCAGCGCCGCCGCGAGCGCGAGCCCCTGGTCGAGCAGCCCGCAGACGATGGCGGCGGCGAGCCGGGCCCGCTCTGGACGCAGCAGCGTGAGCAGCGCACCACGCCGGACCCCGCCGCCCCCCTCGCTGGTCGCGATCTCCGGATGCGCGGAGGCGTGGTCGTGGGTGGCGGTCATGCCGCTCCTTCCTGCTGGCGGGCGATCAGGCGGGCGTAGGCGCCGCCGGTGGCGAGCAGCGCGGCGGGGGCGGCCGCCTCGGCCACCCGGCCTTCGTCCAGGACGACGACGTGGTCGGCGTCGGCGACGGTGGACAACCGGTGGGCGATCAGCAGCACCGTGCGGCCCGCGCGTACGCGCTCCAGCGCCTCGACGACGGCGCGCTCGGCGGCGATGTCCACGCTGGAGGTGGCCTCGTCCAGGATGAGCAGCGGCGCGTCGGCCAGCAGCGCGCGGGCGATGGCCAGCCGCTGGCGCTGCCCGCCGGACAGCCGCAGCCCCCGCTCGCCGATCACGGTGTCGTAGCCGTCGGGCAGCTCGGCGATGAACTCGTGCGCGTGCGCGGCCCTGGCCGCCTGCTCGATCTCGGTACGGCTCGCCCCGGCCCGCCCGTAGGCGATGTTCCCGGCGACCGTGCCGTGGAACAGGTACACCTCCTGCGACACCACGGCCACCTGCGACCGCAGCGCGGCGAGTGAGACGTCCCGCAGGTCCGCCCCGTCGAACAGCACCCTGCCGCCGGTCGGGTCGGCGTGCCGCAGCAGCAGCCGGATCAGCGTGCTCTTGCCCGCTCCCGACGGCCCGACCACCGCGGTGGTACGGCCCGCGGCCAGCCGCAGCGAGACCCCGTCCAGGGCGGGGCGTTCCCGGCCCGGGTAGGTGAAGGTGACGTCCTCGAAGACGACCTCCGGCGGCGTGCCCGGCAGGCTCGCCGTGCCGGTGTCGGGGACCGGCGGGCGGGCGGCGAGCAGCTCGGCGATGCCGTGCGCGGCGGGCAGCGCGCCCTGGCCGGCGTGGAAGGCCGCCATCAGCTCGGTCACCGGCCGGAACGCCTCCCGCGACAGCAGCAGCACCGCGAACACCGCCGTCAGCGACAGCGCGCCCGAGGCGTACTGCCAGGCGCCGAGCCCGACGGCGGCGGCCGTGCCGAGCGCGGCGAAGAACCCGACGAAGCCCGCCGAGACGGTGGAGACGAACGTGAACCGCAGCGAGTCCCGGTAGAACGCCCACGCCTTGGCCGACAGCCCCGCACCGAACCGCTCGTCGGCGCCGACCGCCTTCAGCGTGGGCAGCCCCTGCACCGCGTCCAGGTAGTCGGCGCTCAGCCCCTTCCACCCCTTGAAGAACGCGGTCAGGCCATCCCGCATCCGGCGGCGCATCAGCCGCGGCGCGGCGGCGGCCAGCACGGCCGTGACGGCGACGAGCACGGCGACGGCGGGGTCGATCCAGGCCAGCACCGCCACGATGCCGACCCCGCCGAGCACCGAGATGAGCACCTGCGGCAGGAACACCCCGACATACCGGTCGATCGCCTCCACGCTGTCCACCAGGGTGGTCAGCACGCCGCCCGTACGCACCTCGGCGACGTAGCCGGGGCCGAGCGTGAGCAGGTGCCGGTAGAGCCGGTCCCGCAGGGCCGCCTTCACCTCCTCCGCACCCCTGGCCGCCGCCACCTCGCGGCCCCACACCAGCACGGCCCGCACCGCGACCAGCGCCAGGGCCGCGCAGCAGGCCAGGACCGCGGCCGTGAGCTCGCCGCGCAGGCCCTGCGCCACGGCCGCGGTCAGCAGCAGGCTCTGCCCGGCGTAGGTGGCCGACACCAGCACCCCCGCCAGCACGGCGATCGCCAGCCAGCCGCGCCCCGGACGGATCAGACCCAGCAGGGTCCGGTTCACCATGTCAACTCCTCAACGCGTACCGGCCGCGACGACCTGGGCCCGGGGGAGGGCGTGGCCGGCAAGCGCCCCACGTCCTTATTGCACACAGTTTGCAACAGCATAGTGCTTGCAAGCATGACGGTTCGTGGGCAGGGTGACAAGAGCCTTCAGCAGCCGTGACCGCTCTCTCGCCAGCCGCGGTCCGGCGCGCTCACCACGTCACCCGTAGCGCGTTGAGCCCGAACACGACGCTGAAGACCCGGAAGTCCACCCGCTCGTACGGGTCCGCCAGGGCGAGCCCGGGGAACCGCCGGAGCAGGAGGGAGAAGGCGATGCGCAGCTCCATCCGGGCCAGCGGCGCCCCGAGACAGTGGTGCACGCCGTGACCGAACGCGACATGACCGGCGGGCTCCCGGGTGACGTCGAGCCGGTCCGGGTCGGCGGCGAACGCGGGGTCGCGGTTGGCGGCGGGCAGCGAGCAGATCACCAGCGCTCCCGCGGGGATGACCTGCCCGGCGACCTCCACCTCGGCCGTGGTGGTGCGGGGCGGAGGCGACTGGGAGATGGACAGCCACCGCAGCAGCTCCTCGACGGCGGGCTCGATCCGCGCCGGGTCCTCGCGGATCATCGCGAGCTGGTCCGGGTGCCGGAGCAGGGCCAGGGTGCCCAGGCCGAGCATGTTCGAGGTGGTCTCGTGCCCGGCCAGCAGCAGCTGCCCGGCGACGCCGACGAGCTCGTCGGCGCCGAGCTCGTCGCCGTCCTCGCGTACGAGCGTGCCCAGCAGGTCCTCACCCCGATCGGCCCGCGCGCGGGCAACCAGATCGGCCAGGTACGCGCGCTCCTCCCGCCGCACCGCGGCCAGCTCCTCCGCCGGCAAGGACGTGTCGAGCAGGCGCGTGGCACGGTCCTGGAACGCGGCGCGGTCGGCCCGCGGCACACCCAGCAGCTCGCAGATCACCAGGGACGGCACCGGCAGCGCGAAGTGCGCCACCAGATCGGCCGGCCTGCCCGCCCGTTCCAGATCGTCCAGCGCTGACTGGACGATCTCGGTGATCCGCGGTTCGAGCCGGCGCATCCGGCGCGCCGTGAACTCCGGAGTCAGCATCCGGCGCAGCCGGGTGTGCTCCGGCGGGTCCAGCCCGATCAGCTGCCCGGCGCGCATCCTCGCCGCTTCGCCGGGATCGAGCGCGCCGGCTCCGCGGAGCGGGGTCAGCGCGCTGCTGAACCGGACCGGATCCGTCAGCACCCGGCGGACGTCCGCGTGGCGGCAGACCAGGTACCCGGGCAGCCCCCACGGCGTCTCCACCCGGACCACGCCCTCGCCGTCGCGGGCCCGGGCCAGCTCCTCCGCCGGGTCGAGCCCGTTCCGCCGCAGCTGCAGCGGCGGCTCGTTCGCTTGCGTCATCGTCCGTCCACCCGTCCTGTGCCGTGTGAACGCCTGGCTAGGCGTTCGGTCCCTTGAACACACCGAGCTGCCGCATCTGCGACATGACATCGACGACCGCCCAGGTCTCGGCGACCCGCCCGTCCGTGAAACGGGCGATGATGACCTCCTTGTACGTGATGGACCTGCCGGTCGGCGGGATGCCCATGTACTCGCCCCGGTGCGTCCCGGTGACCGTGTTCCTGGTGACGACCCTGTCCCCTTCAGCGATCACGTCCTCGATCTGGATGCGGAGGTCGGGGAAGGCCCGGCGCAGCACCGCGAGCACCTCCTTCATCGCCGCGGTCCCCGTCACCTCGAGCGGCAGCGGCGTGCCGACCTGCACGTCCGGATGGACGATCTCGTCGATCGTCCTGGAGATGATCTCTTCGTCGCCGCTGCTGACGGCGGCGTGGAAGCGGCGGAGTGTCTCCTTGTTGTGTTCCGCCGTGGTGATGATCGGCATGTGGTGTCTCCTGGGTTCATAGGGATGTTCGGGGGTTACAGGTCCAGGGCGGCGTAGGGGCCGAACCGGCCCCAGCCGGCGAGCGCGGCCAGCGCGAAGAGGACGACGGTGACCAGCAGCCCGGACGGCTCCCCGCGGCGGAGATGCACGGCAGCCGCCATGATCATCATCACCGCCAGGCCGGCCGCGGCGATCGGCGTCAGCACGGGCACGATCCCCGTGGCAGCGGGCACGATCAGCCCGGCCGCACCCAGCACCTCCAGCACGCCGATGCTCCGCAGCGTGCCCTGGGAGTACGTCTCCATCCACGAGTACCTGCCGGCCAGCTCGCCCTTCGGCCGGGTGAGCTTCGCCAGGCCCGACGCGGCGAACGAGGCGGCCAGGACCGCCTGCACGATCCACAGGAACACGTTCATCGAGGTGCCCCACCCTTGGAGGCCGGGGTCGAAGCGGCGGCGCGGGAGCCGGAAAAGTTGTCGCTCATATCCAGGCGACGAACGGGCGGCCTCCCGGGGGACACCTCGGAGCCGGGAACGCGGAACGGTCCGAGCCGGGGGCCGCCCGGCTCAGTCGTTCACGCGGTGGGGCGGGAGGCGTAGGGGAGCAGGGCCATCTCGCGGGCGGTCTTGATGGCCCGGGCGATCTGGCGCTGCTGCTGGACGGTGACGCCGGTGACGCGGCGGCTGCGGATCTTGCCCCGGTCGGAGATGAACTTGCGCAGCAGGGCGGTGTCCTTGTAGTCGACGCGGTCGGCGTTCAGCAGCGGGTTGGGCTTCTTGCGCGGGGCGCGGCGGGGCTTCATGCGTTCTCCTTGATGGCGAGGATGGGGGCGAACGGGTCGTCGTAGCGGGCCCAGGCGTCCGGGCCGGCCGCTTCCTCCTGCTCGGTGAGCAGGCAGGAGCCGAGCAGGGCGTGGAAGCGGGCGGGGTCGAGGTCGGGGCCGGTGAAGACCAGGTGCTGGACGCGGTCGCCGTACGGGTCGGCCCAGTCGAGGGAGGCGGTCAGGCGGCGGGCCGGGGAGACCAGGTCCCAGGCGGCTTCCGGCAGGGCGGCCAGCCAGGGGCCGGCGTCCTCGGCCGAGACGATGCCGGCGACGGCGTCCCAGGCGAGGAGCTGCCCGGGGCGGGTGGCCAGCCAGAACCGGCCGCGGGAGCGCACCGACTCGGTGACCAGCTCGTCCACGGCCTCGAAGAGCCGGGCAGGGTGCAGGGGGCGGCGGCTGCGCCAGACCGTGGTGACGATCTCGTCGGTGCGCGCGTCGCAGGGGAGCTGGGCGGTGGAAGGGTCCACGCGTTCGGCCAGCTCGGCGGTGCACAGGGCGGCGCCGGTGACCGGGGGGAGAGCGTCGGTGGTGTGGACCGGGGTGATGGGGGCGAGGTGGGCGAGGACGGCGCGGGACAGCTCCCGATCGTCGTCGTCGCCGCCGTGCAGGACCAGGCCGGTGGGGTATTCGAGCTGCCGGGCCAGTACCTCGGCGAGGTAGCGCCGGTCGCCGTTCGCGGCGGGCCTGCCGACCTCGGCGAGGCGTTCGCCGCGGGTGATGTCGTCCGGCATGGCGGCGGCGTCCAGGGCCGTGAGCACGGCGGTGAGCCGCAGGAGGTCCCGGGCCTCCGCGCAGTCGACGGCCTCGGCGACCGAACGCGGCTCGACCGCGTCCCACAGGTCCACGATCAGCAGCGTCGCGCCGGGTGCCAGCAGGACGAGCTGGGGGAGCAGGTCCTCGCGGACGGTGCAGGTGACGCAGCCGTGGGCCAGGCGCACGTCGGCGGTGTCCAGCACGTGATCGGCGTCACGGACGGTCCGCCGGACGAGGCCGCGGGTGACCTCGCCGAGGTCGTGGTGGACGGCGATCGAGCCCGGGTGCTCGGCCAGGAGCCGTTCGACGGTGGTGGTGCGGGCCGTGGCGTGCAGGCCCGCGACGAGGACGACGGGGGTGGCCAACGAACCTCCAGGTGTTGAGATGATAATCGTTTTCGTTATCATGGCACAGCTTCGCAAGCAGAAAGGAACCCCGTGGCCAGAGACGAGGTGCGACCCGTGATCAAACTCAAGTCCACGGCCGGCACCGGCTACACGTACGTGACCACCAAGAACCGGCGGAACGACCCCGACCGGCTCACCCTGCGCAAGTACGACCCGACCATCCGCCGGCACGTCCTGTTCAGGGAGGAGCGATGAAGAAGGGCGTCCACCCCGGCTACCGCCCGGTCGTCCTCCGCGATCCGGGCGCGTTCCCCACTCACCGCCGCGCCGAGCGGCTCGACCAGCGTCACGGAAGGAACTGATGTCCGCCCACTGCCAGCTCACCGGCCTCAAGCCGGTTTTCGGCAACAACGTCTCCCACTCCCACCGCCGCACCCGGCGCCGCTGGAACCCCAACATCCAGCAGCGCCGCTACTGGCTGCCCAGCGAGGACCGCTTCGTCCGGCTCACCCTCAGTGCCCGCGCGATCAAGACCGTCGACAAGATCGGCGTCGAGGCTGCCGTCGCGCGGATCCGGGCCAGAGGGGAGAAGGTCTGATGGCGAAGAAGAGCAAGATCGCCGCGAACGAGCGGCGCAAGGCCGTCGTCGCCCGCTACGCCGAGCGGCGCGCCGAGCTGAAGGAGCGCATCCGCACCGGCACCCCGCAGGAACGGATCGACGCGGCCCGCGAGCTGGCCCGCCAGCCACGCGACGCCAGCGCCACCCGGGTGCGCAACCGCGACTCCGTCGACGGCCGCCCCCGCGGCCACCTGACCAAGTTCGGGCTCTCCCGGGTGCGCTTCCGCGAGATGGCGCACCGCGGCGAGCTGCCCGGCATCACGAAGGCGAGCTGGTGACCATGGCCGTGCCCAAGCGCAAGACCTCCCGCAGCAACACCCGCCACCGCCGCAGCCAGTGGAAGGCCACCGTCCCCGACCTCGTCCCGATCACCGTCAACGGCAGGGAACTGCTCGTCCCGCGCCGCCTCGTCCGCGCCTACCAGCGCGGGCTGATCGTCGCCGACTGAGGCCACAGGACCGGCCCGCCGCGCCCGGGGACGGCCGGGCGCGGCGATCTGCCCGCGGGTGTGCCGGCGTCGCCGGCCCACCGGCGAGCATGCCGCGGAAGCCGCTGCCGAGCACCACCCGCCAGGCGAGCGCGGCGTCCAGCGGGATGCGCAGGGGGAAGCGGGTCACGGTGACCTGCGTGAGCCCGCGGGCGGCGAGCCAGGCGTGCAGGTCCTCCTCGGTGCCGATCCTGGACGCCGCCTGCCTGCTGGAGGGCGGCTCCACCTGGGCTCGCCGCACGTGCCCGACGGCTTCGCCGAGCAGCCGGCCGAAGCCCTCCATGGCGCCCTGGGCCCAGGTGGTGATGACCAGCCGCCCGCCGGGCCGCAGCAGAGCGGCCAGGCGGGAGACGGAGGCGTCCATGTCGGGCAGGAAGAAGACGCCGTGGACGCACTGCACCACGTCGTAGGCGGGGCCCTCCCAGGCGGTCGCGTCGGCTTGCACGAAGCGCACGTTCTGGAGCCCTTCGGCGGCGGCGCGGCGGCGGCCGTGGGCGAGGAGTTCGCCGGCGAGGTCGATGGCGTCCACGTGGCCGTGCGGCTGGGCGGCCCGCGCGGCGGGGATGGCCGAGGAGCCCGCGCCGGAGCACACGTCCAGCACCCGTTCGCCCGCTCCGATCGCCGCGGCTGTGACCGTGGCCGCGCCGATGCGGTCCCACAGCAGCGGTGAGACCTCGGCGTACTGGACGGCGGCGCTGTCGAAGACGGTGCCGATGCCGGCGGCTGTCATGGGAACCTCCGTCTGGAAGGGGTTGCGGCCGGCGCCCCGGATCCGGCGGTCACAGGGTGCCTTCCGAGGTGAGCTGCCAGCCGCGGGCGCGGACGCGTTCGTGCCAGAAGCGGGCGTACGTGCCGCCGGCGGCGAGCAGGGTGTCGTGGTCGCCGTGTTCGGTGATGCGGCCGCGGTCGAGGACGAGGATGCGGTCGGCGGCGACCACGGTGGACAGGCGGTGGGCGACGACGATGACGGTGCGTTCGCGGGCGAGCTCGGCGATGGCGTCGGCGACGGCGGCCTCGTTGGCCGGGTCGAGGGCGGCGGTGGCCTCGTCCAGCAGCACGATCGGGGCGTCCTTGAGCAGGGCTCGGGCGATCGAGACGCGCTGTCTCTCGCCGCCGGACAGGGTGGAGCCGGCCTCGCCGACGCGGGTGTGCCAGCCGTCGGGCAGGCGTTCGACGACCTCGTCGAGGCGGGCGACGCGGGCGACCCGGTCGAGGTCGGCGTCCGTGGCGTCCGGTGCCGCCATGCGCAGGTTGCCGGCGATCGTGCCCTCGAACAGGTAGACGTCCTGGAAGACCTGCGCGGTCAGCCGGGAGACGCCGGCGCTGCCGAGGTCGCGGACGTCCAGGCCGCCGATGCGGATCGTGCCTTCGGTGACGTCGAAGAAGCGGCCGATCAGCTTGAGCAGGGTGCTCTTGCCCGCGCCCGACGGGCCCACGACGGCGGTGAAGCTGCCGGCGGGGATCGTCACGTCGATGCCGTCGAGCACGGCCGGCCCGTCGTCGTAGCCGAAGCGCACGCCGCGCAGCTCGATGCCGGTGCCGGCCGGCTCGGCGGGTTCGGCCGGCTCGGGCAGGGGCGGCACCGCGAGCAGCGCCCGTACGCGGCCGATGGCGTCGGCGTTGACCTGCACGGTGCCGGCCAGCTCGCCGAGCTGCGAGATCGGGTCGAGCAGGCGCAGCGTGACGATCATCAGGCCGATCATGACCGCGAGCGTCATGGTGCCCTGCAGGGTGAACACGACCGTGAGCGCGATGACGGCGGTGACCACCAGTTGCAGGGCGCCGAAGAACACGATCAGGCCCCAGGCTCCCCGGATGGTGAGCCGCGACTGGGAGCCCTGCTGGCGGACCAGGGACTCCTCCAGGGTGCCGAGCTCGGGCCGGTCGAGCACGCCGTACGCGCGCAGGGCCGGCTGCCGGCGGGCGTACTCGACGATGCGCGAGGCGCTGACGCCGATGTCGTGCTCGTAGTCGTCGTCGTTGCGCCGCACGATCACCATGAGCAGCCGCAGGGCCAGGGCGCACAGCACCGCGCCGGCGGTGAAGGCCAGGCCGATCCGCCAGTCGAGCAGGAAGCTGCCGAGGATCATGGTGGCGGGGGCGGTGAGGCCGATGACGACGTGGCGCAGGAGGTGGGCGGGGATGTTGGCGACGTCCATGGTGCCCTTGCCGAGCATCCGCCCGATGGGGCCGGTACGGTCGCCGCGGAACCAGCCGATCGGCAGCGCGGCGAGGTGGTTGCCGAGGCGCTCGTGGAAGCCGGTCAGCACGTCGGTGCCGACGACGTACCCGAGGGAGGTGCTCCAGGCGAGCAGCGCGTGGTGAGCGGCGACCGCGGCGGTGATCACGCCCGCCCAGAGCCAGAAGCGGCTCCAGTCCACCGGCGCCGTGGTGAGGGCGGCCACGAGCGGGGCCACGGACACGAAGCCCAGCCCCTGCAGCACGCCCTGCCCGGCCTGGGCGGCGAGCATGACGCGCAGGTGGCGCCGCCCGCGCCCGTCGAGCAGCTCGGACAGGTAGCGGATCATGGCGATCATCAGCGGGCCTCCAGCCTCTGTGCGGTCATCGGCGGGACTCCGGCCTCTGCGGGGTCATCGGGGGCCTCCAGCCCCTGCGTGCCGCCTTCGCGGGCGCGCTGGTCGTGCTCCCACAGCCGGGCGTACAGGCCCTGCCGGGCGAGCAGCTCCTCGTGCCGTCCCTGCTCGGCGACGCGGCCCTCGTCCAGCACGACGATCCGGTCGGCGCCGCGGATCGTGCTCAGCCGGTGCGCGATGACCAGCACGGTACGGCCCCGCGCGACCTCGCTCAGCGCGTCCTGGATGCGGGCCTCGTTCTCCGGGTCCGCGCTCGCGGTCGCCTCGTCGAGCACGAGGATGGGCCGGTCGGCGAGGATCGCGCGGGCGACGCACACCCGCTGCTCCTCGCCCCCGGACAGCTCCGCGTCCTCGCCCGCCACCGAGTCCAGGCCGCGCGGCAGCGCGTCCAGGCGGTCGAGGATCTGCGCCTTGGCCGCCGCCGCGCGCACCTCGTCGTCGCCGGCGTCCGGGCGGGCCAGGCGGATGTTGTCGCGGACGCTCATGCGCAGCAGCGCCGAGTCCTGGAAGACGAACGCGACGTGCCGGTACAGCTCGGCCGGGTCGAGGTCGCGCAGGTCGGTCCCGTACAGCTCGACCGAGCCCTGCTGGGGGTCGTCGAACCGGGGCAGCAGCTTGGCCAGGGTGGACTTGCCGGACCCGGACGGGCCGACCAGCGCGGTGACCGTGCCCCGTTCGAGGTCCAGGTCCACGCCGTCGAGCGCGACCGTGTCACCGTACGCGAAGCGGATCCCGCGCATCCGTACCACCGGGCCTGGAGCGGCGGGGTCGGGCACGATCGGGTTCGCCGGGACGGGCAGCTCGGGGGCGGCGAGCACCTCGCGGATGCCGCGCGCCACGCTCAGCGCCGTGACCAGCGGGTGGATCGACATCATGACGGTCATCAGGCCCGCGGTGGTGACGGTCCCGAACACCAGGAACGCGATGAGGCTCGTCAGCGGCAACCACCCGGCGGCGGTGAGGGCGCCGCCCGCGCCCACCATGACGACGAGCACGCTCGGCGGCGACAGCAGGATCTCCGAGATGACCGAGGCCCTGGTCGTCGCCCTCGCCCAGTCGAGGAAGAAGCGGGCGAAATTTCGGGACACCTCCTGGAAGCGGCGGCTGGCCACCCCCGGGGTGCCGAACGCCTTGACCACCCCGATGCCGTTGACGAACTCGACCGCCGCCCCGCTCAGCCGGGTCAGCCACGCCATGAACTCCGGGTACTTCGTCCCCGCCCCGGCCATCGCCCGCTGGTACACGACCAGCCCGGCGACCAGCGGAACCAGGCTGATCAGCGCCATCCGCCAGTCCACGGCGAGCAGGTAGCCGATCGCGACCACCACGGGGACGGCGGCGGCCGTCACCTCCACCACGGAGTGGGCGATGAGCTGGTGCAGCGCGGCGACGTCGTCCTCGACCGTCTTCTTCACGATCCCCGAGTTGCGGTCGGTGAACCAGCCCAGCGGCAGCCTGCGCAGCTTGGCCAGCAGCTCCCGCCGGATCCTGAACGACACCCGGATGTCGGCCAGATGCGTCAGCACCCCCGCGCCGAACGTGCCGAGCTGCTTGACGGCCAGGGCGGCGAGGGCGACCACGATGATCGGCCACACGTCCGTATCCCCGTGGAGCAGGCGCCGGCTGATCTCGACCACCGCGATCAGCGGCGCCATCCCGGCCAGCGCGCTGACGGCGGTCAGAACAGCACACCCGATCAAGGTGGCGCGAGCGGGGGCCAGCACCGAGGGGGCCGTGGAAGCGGACATGCCTCACCCTTCGCGGTCAACGTCCGACAAGTGAGGCAAATGATAATCATTGTCGCAAGATTTCGTAACCCGCCGGAGGTGACCTCTATTCGTACGGCTCCGCCGGCCGCCCGACGGCGGTCACAGCGGTCGCGTTCAGGGCCGGGACCACGTAGTCATCCGGCACCCCGCCCCGCCACGGAACCCAGGTGCCCGTGACCGCCACCCACGTGTCCTCCGCCGGCGCGGCCACCCCCTGGACGGCGACCTCCAGCGCGAGCGCGTCGGCGGCGCAGCAGCGGATCCGCATCCGCGTCAGATGCCAGCCCCTGCCGTCCTCGGCCGGGACGGCGAAACCGATCAGCCTGACCTGCCTGCCGGCCAGCGGCGGCCCCGACCGGGCATAGGCGCGGCCGATGAACTCGCCCAGCGTCAGCTCCGTCACCTCGCCTCCCGCCAAGGCGCCGTAGCCCCCGGTCCGGGCGGGCGCCGGCGAGCCGCCGCTCTGCCTGGCCGCGAAGGCGCCGAGCGCGGGCGGGGCGATCAGCACGATGGCGAACACCGGCACGGCCAGCAACCACGCCACCCGCGGCCCGTGCCGGTGGGCGCCGGGCCGGTCCAGCAGCCCGGCGGCGAAGGACAGCAGGCCGAGAACCACCAGCACCGCACCGGCCCCCACGAGCAGCGGCCGGAAGCCCGGCCTGACGTAGTTGACGTACGTCGTGGAGAACGCGGAGATGCTCAGCACCGTCGCACCCAGGATCAGCAGGACGGCGCCCTGCGCCTGGCGGCTCACAACAGCACCCAGCCCGCCACGAAGCCGGCCGCGATCGCCAGGACCAGCGTGAGCGGCGCGAAACGCCAGGCGAAGGCCCGGCCGAACGTGCCCGCCTGCAAGGAGATGAGCTTCAGGTCCACCATCGGCCCGACCACCAGGAACACCAGCTTGGCCGTGGGGGAGAAGGCCGTGAACGAGGCCGCCACGAACGCGTCGGCCTCCGAACAGATCGACAGCAGCACCGCCAGAAGTGCCAGCACCAGCACCGACACGACCGGCACCCCGGCCACCGCGGTCAGCCAGTCGCGGGGGATGGCCACGTTCAGGGTCGCCGCGGCCAGCGCGCCGACCACCAGGAACCCGCCGGCGTGCAGCAGGTCGTGACGCATCGTGTCCACGAAGGCGCCCGCCCTGCCCTGGCCGGCCTCGACGCTCCGCCGGGGCACCGGCAGCCACGCGGCACGCCCGAACCGGGCCCAGAACCAGCCCGCCAGCACGGCCACGGCCAGCGAGGCGCCGAACCTGGCCACCACCATCGCCGGGTCGTCGGGAAAGGCCACCGCGGTGGCCACCAGCACGATCGGGTTGATCGCCGGGGAGGCCAGCAGGAACGCCAGCGCCGCCGGCGGCGCCACCCCGCGCGCCATCAGCCCGGAGGCCACCGGCACCGACGCGCACTCGCAACCGGGCAGCACCGCTCCCGCCAGGCCCGCCACCGGAACCGCAGCGTAGGTACGCCGGGGCAGCGCCCGCGTCCAGAAAGAGGCGGGCACGAACGCGGTGATGGCCGCCGACAGCGCCACCCCCAGCACCAGGAACGGCAGCGCCTGCACGCACACCGCCACGAACACGGTCGCCCACGTCCGCAGCGCCGGATGCGTCAGGTGCGGCGCGAGCAGGAACCGCCCCGCCACCAGCAGACCCGCGAGAACGAGGAACGCCCACGGAAGCCGGAACCCGCCCGGGGCCCGCCGGTCCGCCGTGCTCGGCTGTGCCATCACCCTCCCCATCCGCACGCAGGCAGACTAGCGCCCCGATGTGCGCGAGTTGTTGATGATGATACGGTCTGCCGGAAATGATTCTCATTTTCTGGAGTGTCCTTGAGATCGTTGCGCGAGTCGCGTTCCCCGGGCTCCGGCGTGGCCTCGTCACCGGCGGTCCCGGAAGCCGGAGACCCACCGATCCGCAGAGCGGCCGTGCCGCTGATCGTCGTGCTGCTGTCCGGCGTCCTCGCGGTGTCGGTGCTGCTCGCGATCGGGCTCGGCGCCGCCGCGGTGCCGCCGGGGGAGACGCTGCGCTTCCTGTGGGCGGCCGTGACCGGCGGCTCCATCACGGCCGAGGAGGTCACCGCGTACCAGATCATCTGGCAGGTGCGGACGCCGCGCGTGCTGCTGGCGGTGCTGGTCGGGGCCGGGCTGAGCGTGGTCGGCGTGGCGATCCAGGCGATGGTGCGCAACGCGCTGGCCGACCCGTTCGTGCTGGGCGTGTCGTCGGGGGCGTCGGCCGGGGCGGTCCTGGTGAGCGCCACCGGCGCGCTCACCGCGCTGGGGATCTACGCGGTCTCGGCCGGCGCGTTCCTCGGCGCGCTGCTCGTCTCCGCCCTGGTCTACCTGGCCTCGCGCGGCGCGGGCGGCCTGACGCCGCTGCGGCTGGTGCTCACCGGCGTGGCGATGGCGTTCGGCTTCCAGGCCGTGATGAGCCTGATCGTGTACTTCGTCCCGGACGGCGAGTCGACGAGCACGGTGCTGTTCTGGTCGATGGGCGGCTTCGGCGCGGCCACGTGGGGGGCGCTGCCGGTCGTGGCGGCCGTCACCGCCGTCACCGTCGTGGTGCTGCGCCGCCTCTCACGCGGCCTGGACGTGCTCGCCCTCGGCGATGAGACGTCGGTGAGCCTCGGCGTGGACACGGTCAGGCTGCGCAAGGGCCTGTTCGTGCTGACGTCGCTGGCCACCGGCGCGATGGTCGCGGTCAGCGGCGCGATCGGCTTCGTCGGGCTGGTCATGCCGCACCTGGTGCGGCTGTGGGCGGGGGCGGCACACGTACGCGTGCTCACCATCGCCCCGCTGGCAGGGGCGATCTTCATGGTCTGGGCGGACCTGGTGTCCAGGACGCTGGTGGCGCCGCGCGAGCTGCCGCTGGGTGTGATCACGGCGCTGGTGGGCGTGCCGGTCTTCGTCGTCCTGCTGCGGCGCCGCGGCTACCTGTTCGGAGGACGCTGATGGCCCGCCTGCTGCTGGACGATCTCTCGGTGTCCATCGACGGCGCCGCCATCGTCAGGGACCTGGCGCTCACCGTCGGGGACGGGGAGGTGGTGGGGCTGGTCGGGCCCAACGGGTCGGGCAAGACGACAGCCCTGCGCTGCGTGTACCGGGCGTTGCGGCCGACGGGCGGCGCGGTGCGGATCGACGGCGAGGAGCTGTCGCGGATGCCGCTGCGCGACAGCGCCCGTGTGATCGCCGCGCTCACCCAGGAGGGGCGGGCGGACCTCGACTTCACGGTGGAGGAGGTCGTCGCCCTCGGCCGCGCCCCCCACCTGCGCGGCAATCAGGCCCTCAGCGCCCGCGAGCGGGAGCTGTGCCGCGCGGCGATGGCCCGGATGGAGGTGCTGCACCTGGCCGGGCGCGGCGTGCTGTCGCTGTCCGGCGGGGAACGGCAGCGCGTCCTCGTCGCCCGGGCGCTCGTCCAGGAGCCGCGGGTGCTGGTGCTCGACGAGCCCACCAACCACCTCGACCTGCACCACCAGATCCGGCTGCTGTCGATGCTCAAGGGCTCGGGGCTGAGCGTGCTCGTCACCCTGCACGACCTCAACCTCGCCGCCTCCGCCTGCGACCGGCTGGCGGTGCTGTCGCGCGGCGCCCTCGTCGCGTGCGGCCCGCCCGCCGAGGTCCTCACCGAGGACCTGCTGCGCGAGGCGTTCGGCGTCGAGGCGAGCGTCGTCCCCCACCCGCTGACCGGAGTGCCGCAGGTCCTCTACGACCTGGGCGCGGCCACGACCACGAAAGGAAACCCCGAGTGAAGAGACCTACCCTCGCCGTGCTCCTGGCGGGCACGCTCCTGCTCGCCGGATGCGGCGCGCAGGTCGAGGGCGGCGGCACCGCCGCGCGCACGGTGACGGTCAAGAGGTGCGGCGAGGACGTCCAGTACACCACGCCCCGCCGGGCCGTCGCCTACGAGGGCGGCAGCGCGGACAAGCTGTTCGCCCTCGGGCTCACCGAGCACGTGCACGGCTACGTCATGCCGCCGGCCAACCCGCCGGTCACGGAGTCGCCCTGGGCCGCCGAGTACGCGAAGGTGAAGCTCCTCAGCGACGACCTGCTGAACCGGGAGCTGGTCGTGGACGCCAAGGCCGACTTCGTCGTCGCCGGCTGGCGCTCCGGCTTCAGCGACCAGCGCGGCATCACCCCCGAGATCCTCGACGGGCTGAAGATCCAGAGCTTCATGCACACCGAGTCGTGCTTCAACTACCCGGGCCACCCCGAGCGGGTGGCGCCGTTCGAAGCCCTCTACACCGACCTCGAACGCCTCGGCAAGATCTTCGGCGTCGAGGACCGGGCCCGGACCTTGATCGACGGTTACCGCAAGCGCGTCGAGGCCGTCCGCGCCCAGGCGCCCGCGGGCGACCCGGCCCCCGTCTTCCTCTACGACTCCGGCACCGACAAGCCGTTCACCGCCGGCAGCCAGGTGCCGCCCACCGACATCATCCGCTTCGCCGGCGGCCGGAACGTGTTCGGCGACCTGGACGCGCGCTGGGGCGAGGTCACCTGGGAGGCCGTGGTCGAGGCCAAGCCGGAGGTGATCATCATCCTGGACTACGGGGACAAGCCCGCGGCCGAGAAGATCAGGTTCTTGAAGGAGTTCCCCACCACCAGCAAGCTGCCCGCCGTGGTCAACGACCGCTTCTACGTCCTGGACTACAACGAGGGCATCAGCGGGCCGCGCAACATCGACGGCCTGGAAGGGTTCGCGAAGTACCTGCGCGAACTCCCGGCGTGAACGGCCGGGCGGCGGCGAACCCGTTCCGGTCCTGCGGAGGAGCCCACCTGTGATCGTACCGATGCCCGCCTCGCCGTCCGCGGCGCGGTCCGTCCTGCGCGAGAGGCCGTTCGTCCGGCTGTGGTGCGGCACCACCGCCTCGGGGCTGGCGACCTGGGCGCTGCCCTTCGTGCTGGGGCTCGCCGTACTGGACCGCGGGCTCACCGCCGCCGGGCTCGGGATCGTGCTGGCCACCCGCACCGTGGGCTTCCTCCTCGCGGTGCCGATCAGCGGAGTCCTGGCCGATCGGTACTCGCGCCGCGCCGTCGTGTGGTGGGCCGGGCTGGCCGCCGCGCTCGCCACCCCGTTCATCGCGCTCGGGCTGGGACGGTCGATCCCGCTCATGGCCGTGGCCGCGGCGATCGTCGGCGCGGGCCAGGGGGCGTGCCGGCCCGCGTTCCAGGCGCTCACGGCCGAAGTCGTGGACGCCGGTCGCCGCCGGCAGGCCAACGCCGCCATGACCCTGGCCGTGCGCGTCACCACCCTCGTCGCGCCGGCGGGCACGGCGTTGCTGGCCGCCGTTCTGGACACCTGGTGGCTGCTGATGGGCACCGGGCTGCTGTGGCTGGCCGCCGCCGTACTGCCGCCCCGGGGCCTGCCCGCCCCGGCCCGCGCGGCGGACGGCGCGCGGTTCTTCGCGGAGTCCGGCGAGGGCGTGCGGTTCTTCACGGAGTTCGGCGAGGGCGTGCGCGAGGCGCGCCGGCACCCGTGGTTCCTCGCCGGGCTGGGCGCGCTGGCCGCCGTCATCTTCACCGGCTACTCGGCCACCGGCGTGGCGCTCCCGCTGGTCAGCCGCGACCGCTACGGCAGCGAGGCGGTCCTGGCGGCGGCGCTCACCGCCTACACCCTCGGCGCCCTCGCCGGCGCGCTGCTCGTGGCCCGCTGGACACCGCGCGCCCAGGGCTGGACCGCGCTCGCCGGCCTGGCCCTGTACGGCTTCGCGCCGCTCAGCCTGCTGCTCCCGGTGCACCCGGCGGTGGTGTTCGCCGCGTACGCGCTGGCCGGGCTGGGCATCGAGGTGTTCAACGTGCCCTGGTTCACCGCCACGCAGCGCGAGGTGGAGCCGCGCCTGCTGGCCCGGGTCTCCTCGCTCGACTTCCTCGTCTCCTACGGCCTGGCCCCTGCCGGCCTCGCCTTCCTCGCCCCGGCCATCGACGCCTTCGGCTGGCAGCCGGTCCTGGCCGGGTGCGCGCTGGTGTGCTTCCTCGCTCCGGCCGCCGCGGCCCTGGCGCCCGGCAGCCGCGGCTTCACCCGGCCGGGGAGGCCCTGAACCGGAGGTCACGTCGGGCGGCTCGGACGCGAACGCCCCCGCCCGGCCACGCGCCGAGCGGGGACGGGAACGTTCAGGTGCGGTATTTGCAGACGATGCGTGAGGTGCCCTTGAAACCGGTCCACTTGCAGGTGCTGTACGCCGGGCTGAGTCGTGGATGCGTCATCGTGGTATGCCCGGAAGTACCCGTCGAACTGTACGACGCGTTCGTGACGTTCGAGTCGGTATAGAGGTGCACGGCCGTCCATGATGCGCTCTCGACGGTGCCTCCCCTGAGCGACAGGTAGGAAGCGCTGGCGCATTCCCGGCCGGAGCCGAGGTCGCGGTAGCAGTACGTGATGAGGGCGGCGTGCGCGGTCCCGGTCGTGGCGGCGAACACCGGAACCGACAGAAGGAACGCCAGAATGAGGGACAGCGGCCTCTTCCGGAGTGACATGGCCTGGCTCCTCGTCTCGGAAGAAGTCATCGCGCCGCGGTGGGCGACAGGTCGGAAAGGGTGAAGGTTCCGCTCGTTCCGGTAACGCTTCGCGGGTCGGCCGCCTCCGCGGCCGGGTCGGACAGCACCAGGTTCGGTGACACCACGGTGTATCCGTCGCCCAGTTGGGCGGCGGGCACGCCGTCCGGCAGGAGATAGGCCTCGCTCGCGCCGGGCGGGCCGGCCACCTGGAGGCCCACGCCCTTTCCGGTGAAGTCGGACGCCTCCGCGCACGAAGCGCCGGCGACGAAGTCGGCCTCCTGGTCACCGATGACCGTGATCAGGCAGAGCCGCCCCTTGGCGTCGACCCCGGACCAGTACGTACTGGCGCCGGAGGAACCGAGGCGCCGGGTCGTGTCCGCGGCGACCAGGTCGCCGACCTCGGTCCCCGCGGAGACGAACGCCGGCAGGTGATCGGCCTCGGTCTGCTGCCGGGACATGAGAGACAGCTGCTCGATCGGGGCTTTCGAGGTCGCGGTGCCGGCCTGCGCCGTGACGACGAGGAAAAGGCCGATCGCCGCGGCCCCGGCCGCGGCGGCGGCAGTCAGGATCAACGGTTTTCTCATGACGAAAATCCTCTCTCTCCTGCTTTCCCGGCTACGCGGCGACGCGTGATTCGCATTTCAGGTTGTGGTTTACGCGCGAGCCGCCGAGTATCCATTTGCAGCCGCTACGGCCATAGTTGTAGCGCGGGTGACTGAGCACGACGGTTCCGCTCACGCTGTTGGCGGTGGCATACAGGCCGCCGTCAGCACCGTTGTAGGTGTTCGCATAGATGCGGAAGAGGCTGCCGGCGATGCTGGTCCGGCCGCCTTTCCTGGGGCCCATCAGTGAATGGAGGTAGAGGGTGCCTCCCCTGGCCGCACTGTTCTTGTAGGTGGTGTAGTAGTCGGCGTACGCGGCGGCGGGAGTCACGGCTATCGTCGCGCCGACGACCGCGACCACCATGAGACCGGATCTGAGTTTCATGGGTTCCCTTCCAGCAGAGGGTCTGAAGAGCTCTGCCGCGCCCTGATTATGAATCTGACCGGAATATTGACGGCACATTTCTGGTACACGGCGATCGCGATTCACGGCGGACACGGGGGAGCCCCGCCGATGGGTGTCTCCCAGGACGGATCTGGTGACGGTGCTGCTCGGCCTCGCGTTCGCGACCACGCTCGTGTCGCAGTTCCTGTCGTACGGCGGCGCCTTGCAGCTCCGGCCCCAGGCCCATCGTCCAGGCGCTGTCCCTGGGGCAGGGCCCGGCCGTCGCGCCGCCGGGTGGTGCCCCAGGCCTGTCGCGCAGACGGGCTTCCGGGACGTGCCGGTGTTGTCGGGTCGGCGTTCGGCACCTGGACGCTCTACATCGGGGTCGCCTCGGCCGTTGGGGGAGGTCTGCCCGCGGTGCCCGAGCTGTGGACCGGTGCGCCGATCGTCGCCGGGCTGATCGGGCTCGCGCTCGGTGTGCTGTTCCGGTCAGGGCGGGCCGGTTGTGCGCCGGCCGGACAGGACGTCGATCCGCTCGCCGGTCTCGGCGCCGATCAGGACGGTGGCGTACCGGTGGTGGCAGGGGCGGTGCGGCGGGCCGAGACCCCGCTGCACCGCCCCGCCGTCAGGCGTCCGGGGCCAGCTCAGCGGCGTGATCGGCCGCCCACGGCGCGAGCGTCCGGCCCTTCCTTCCGGTTACCTGCTCGAACGTGGGCGAGAGCGCCGGGGGCTCCTCCGCGTACTCGGCCTGGTAACCCAGGACGCGTACGCCCGGCCCGCACGATCGGATCTTGCTCCTCGCCGGATGACGGGTCATGCCGGTCCCGGTACTCGGCGGCGCCAGAGAAGGTCCAGCGGCCCACCGGCTCCACCAGGTTCCCGAAACGTGAAGCGACCTCCGCGACGTCCGGAATCCGGGTCCAGGAGGCACAGGTGTCGCCGCGTAGCTCGACATGGGTGTCGAGCAGTTCCCGGTAGTGATCGAGCGCTTCGCCGGTCATCGTTGATCGTTCACCGCAGTTCTGGAAGATCAGGGGAAAGCGTGGAGCCGGCGATCCGGTCCGGGAGCCGTGCGGCCAGGTGGTCGGCCAGCTCGCTGATCCGCCGGGGCACGTGGACGTCGTCGGACAGGAGCGCGTAGATGTCGGCGGGCGGGGTCGGCACCCCGGGCAGCACGCGCACCAGGGCGCCGCTCTGCAGGTGGGACCGGATCTGCCATTCCGATCGCATGATCACCCCGCGGCCCTGCAGTGCCCAGCCGGTCACGATGTCCCCGTCGTTGCTGGACAGCCGGCCGTGCACGCGGATCTGGCGCGGGTTCCCGGCGTCGCCGAAGCGCCACAGGGCGAAGTCGCCCTCGTTCTCGCGGAGCACGATGCAGTCGTGGTCGGCCAGGTCCTCCACGCGTTCGGGCGTTCCGCTCCGTTCCAGGTAGGAGGGGGCGGCGCAGGGAACCCGGCGGTTCTCCGCCAGCCGGCGCATCCGCAGGGAGGAGTCCGGGGGCGTTCCGACGTGGACGGCCAGGTCGAACTCGCGACGGTGCGGCCGCAGGGGCAGGGCCGTCGTACGGAGCTGCACGTTCAGCCGGGGATGCCGGGCGGTGAACTCGCCGAGCAGCGGCGCGACGTGCGCGCGTCCGAGGCCCAGGGTCGCCTGGACCACGATGGAGCCCCGCAGGTCGCCGGAGCGGTGGGTGACCAGGTCCTCGAGCTCGCGGACCTGGTCGAGGATCGTCTCCAGGCGCGCGGCGTAGACCTCCCCCTCGGGGGTCAGCGCGAGCCGGCGCGGGCCGCGGTGCACCAGACGCACGTCGAGCCGGCGCTCCAGGGCGCCGAGGCGCTTGCTGACCACGGGCAGGGAGCAGCCCAGCTCGCGGGCGGCCGCGGTGAGCGATTCGCTGGAGGCGACCACCTGGAAGAAGCGGAGGTCGTCCATCGAGGTGGTCACCGCGTCGCGGCACGGCGGCCGTGGCGCCGTCGTCTTTCCATGAGCGAAAGGATAGGTTGCTCCAGACGTGCTTGCCGCGGCGTTCTCCGCCGTCGAAGGTGGAGGCGCACCCGCCCGCCGGGCCGGGTGCGCGCACTGTCGACGAGGCCGGAGGAGCGCCTGTGTCCCACCGTTACCGCATCGCGGTCATCCCGGGCGACGGCATCGGAGGTGAGGTCGTCCCGGAAGGGCTGCGGTGCCTGCGCGCCGCCGCGCGGGCTCACGGATTCGAGCTGGAGACCGTCGAGTTCGGGTTCGCCTGCGCCGACTACTGGGTGCGGCACGGCGAGATGCTGCCGCCGGACTGGCGGGAGGTGCTCGGCGGGTTCGACGCGATCTTCTTCGGCGCGGTCGGGTGGCCCGAGGTCGTGCCCGACCACGTGTCGCTGTGGGGCAGCCTGCTGAAGTTCCGCCGCGAGTTCGACCAGTACGTCAACCTGCGGCCGGTACGGCTGCTGCGCGGAGTGCGCAGCCCGCTGCGTGACCGGCGGCCGGGCGACATCGACTTCCTGGTCGTCCGCGAGAACACCGAGGGCGAGTACTCGAACATCGGGGGCCGGATCTTCGAGGGCACCGACCGCGAGACGGTCGTGCAGGAGACCGTGATGACCAGGACCGGCGTGGACCGGGTGCTGCGGTACGCGTTCGAGCTGGCCCGCTCCCGGCCACGCAGGCACCTGACGTGGGCGACCAAGAGCAACGGCATCTCCATCACGATGCCGTACTGGGACGAGCGCGCGGCCCTGATGGCCGAGCGGTACCCGGACGTGGCCGCGGACAAGGACCACGTCGACATCCTCGCGGCGAAGTTCGTCCTGCGCCCCGAGCAGTACGACGTCGTCGTCGCGAGCAACCTCTTCGGGGACATCCTCTCTGACCTCGGGCCGGCGTGCGCGGGGACGATCGGGATCGCCCCGAGCGCCAACATCAACCCGGACCGCACCTGGCCGAGCCTGTTCGAGCCGGTCCACGGCTCGGCTCCCGACATCGCCGGACGCGGGATCGCCAACCCGGTCGGCCAGATCTGGAGCGGTGCCATGATGCTCGACCACCTGGGAGAGCCCGCCGCGGCGGCGCGGATCGTGGCCGCGATCGAGACCGTGCTCGACGAGCAGCCGGAGGTGCTCACCCCCGACCTCGGCGGCTCCGGGACGACCGCGGGCCTCGGCACGGCGATCGCCGCCGAGATCGCGACCGGAGCATCCAGGGGACGCGGTCCGCGACCGGAGGACGCGCCGGCCTGACCGGTAGGCGCGGTCCTTCAGGGCTGGGCGGGGGCCGTCGCCGGGGTCGTGGGTGCGGCGAGCAGGTCCCCGAGCCCGCCACGTGCGTCCTCGATCACCAGCGCCTCGGCCGCCGCCGGGTCGCGCGCCCGCAACGCCCGGACGAGCGCGCGATGGCTCGTGTAGCGGTGCAGGCCGAACTCGGCGTCGTGGCTGATCCGCTCGATCAGCCTGGCCCGTCGCTCCGGCCACGAGAACACCCTGGTCTGGTCGAGCAGGCGCACGAGGACCGGGTTGCCGGCGCACGACTCGACGACCTCGTTGAAGCGCTGCATGGCGTCGAGCAGCCGGCCGAGGTGCCGTGACAGCTCCTGCCCGGCCTTCTGGCGCTGCTTGATGAGGATCAGCAGGTCGTCGGCCTCGTCGAGGACGGCGTCGAGCTGGTCCAGCTGCTCTGGGGACGCGTGCCGGGCGGCGAAGCGGGCCACCATCCCGCGCAGGGCCACCTCGACCTCGGCGAGGTCCTGGATGGCGACGTCGCCGAACGTGGCCACCTGCACCGTCCGCGGGCCCGTCCGCTCGAGCAGGCCGTCCTGCTCCAGGCGCCGGATGGCCTCGCGGACCGGCGTGGGGCTGACCGACAACCGCTCGGCGAGCCCCCGTTCGGTGACCTTCTGGCCGGGACGCAGCTCTCCGATCGTGATCGCGTCGCGGATGGCGCGGTACGCGCGGTCGGCCAGGGTGTCGGCCGTCCGGCCCCTCAACGTCTCATCCGCCATGTGATCAGTCTATCTGCCATGGCAAACCTCCATTGCAACTATTGACTGTGTTGCTATAGCAAACCTACTGTGGTGCGCGCCACAACGGCGGATTGAAGGGAAGGTGTCCATGTCCACGACGATGAGCGGGCAGCCCACGCGAGCGGGACGCGTCACCTTCCTCGTCTCCCTGGCGGTCTTCGCGCAGGAGTCGACCTGGAACCTCTACGACTCGCAGGTGCCGCCGCTGCTCCGCGAGCACCTCGGCAGCGCCGCGCTCATCGGCCTGCTCATGGGGATGGACAACCTGCTCGGCATCTTCATCCAGCCGTGGATGGGCAACCGGTCGGACAACACCCGCACGTCGTGGGGGAGACGGATCCCGTACCTCGTCGCCGGGATGCCGCTGGCGGCGCTGCTGTTCCTCGCCATCCCGTACGCCGCGGGCGCGTTACCCCTGCTGGTCGTGGTGATGTTCGCCTACGCGCTGGTCGCCAACTCGTTCAAGCCCATCGCCGAGTCCCTGCTTCCCGACTTCATCCCGCCGCAGCGCCGGAGCAGGGCCAACGCGGCGGTCAAGATCGCGTCGAGCCTCACGGTGATGGCCGCGGCGCTGATCAGCATCTTCCTGATCGACGACTTCCCGAGACTGTCGTTCGCGATTCCCTCCGTCCTGATGGTGGCGTCCGTGGTCCTGCTCGCCGCGAAGCTGCGGGACAGCCGGTCCCCGGCCTACCGGACGGCACTGGAGGAGGACCGGCGGCGGCAGGGCACGGCGTCGGCGAACGCGCGGGTGCGGGTCAGGGACGTCGTGCTCGACATCGTGCGCGACCCGGACCGCAGCAGGTTGTTGCTCATCGTGTCCATCCTCCTGTTCGGCGGTGCGTGGGCCGCCTCCCGGGCGCTCGTCACGCCGTACGGCATGGAGGTGCTGGGCCTGTCCCGCGGCGAGGCGGGCGGGCTGACCCTGCCCAGCGGGGTGGCCTTCATCGTGGCGGCCTACCCGGTGGCGGTGCTCGCGGAGCGCTTCGGCCGGCTGCGCGTGATGATGGCCGGGATGGCGGTGTTCGCGGCCGGCCTGGTGCTCGGCACCGTGATCCAGACGCCCACCGGCGTGGTGGCCGGCCTGTGCGTCGCGGCGGCGGGCGCGTCCTCGTTCCTGGTCAACGCGGTCGTCGTGCTGTGGAACCTCTCCCCGTCCGACGGAGTGGTGGGGACCTACACCGGGCTCTACACCGTCGGATGGGTGGGAGGCGGCTTCCTCGGCCCGGCGGTGGTCGGCGGCATGGTCGACCTGACGAGCTGGTCCCTGCTGATGATCCACGTCGCGATCATCGCGGTCGTCGCGGTGCTGACGGTCGCGCGCGTCAGCGTCCTGCAGCGACGCTCCTCCTCCGGACGTGCGCTGTGACGGCGGCCCGCGTGCTGATCACCACGGACTACCTCCGCCCCGGCGACGAGGTCGACGAGTTCCTGAGGCTCTCCGGGCTGGAGACCGACCACCTGCCCATGACCGGCCGGCGCGACCCCGAACAGCTCGTGGCGGCGCTCGCCGGGATCGACGCCGCGCTGGTGGCCAACGAACCGCTGACAGCCGGCGTCCTCGCCCGCGCGCCGGGGCTCAGGGCCATCGTGCGGACAGGCGTCGGCTACGACTCGATCGACGTCGCCGCCGCGGCCCGGCTGGGGATCAGCGTGAGCAACCTGCCCGGCATCAACGCCAACGCCGTCGCCGAGTACACCATGGGCCTGCTGCTCGCGGGCGCCCGCCGTCTCGTGCAGTCCGCACACGGCGTGGCCCAGGGCGCCTGGCCGCGTGCGGACGGACGCGAACTGCGTGGATCGACCCTCGGGCTCATCGGCTACGGCGCGTCGGCGCGGGCGCTCGTGCCGCTGGCCCGCGCCTTCGGCATGAGCGTGATCTGCTCCACCCGGGTACCGGCGCGGCTGCGCGACGATCCCTCGGTCGCGTTCGTCGGCCTGCACGAACTGCTCGCCACCGCCGACTACGTCTCGGTGCACACCTCGCTCACGGAACGCACCCGAGGACTGCTCGGCGAGGCGGCGTTCGAGCGGATGAAGCCGACCGCGCTGCTGGTCAACACGGCGCGTGGCCCCATCGTCGACGAGGACGCGCTCGTCGCCGCCGTGCGGGCGGGACAGATCGCGGGCGCCGCACTCGACGTCGTGAGCGAGGAGCCGCTCCCGCCCGGCAGCCCGTTGCGCGGCGTCGAAGGCATCGTCGTCTACTCCCACCTGGCCGGGCAGACCGCCGAAGCCCGCGCCGCCGCAGGGCGCCGGGGGGCCGAGGAGCTCGTGGCGGCGCTCGAAGGCCGGGCACGGTTCCGGGTGAACTGACACCGAGAGAAAGAGGGACATGGACAGCCAACCCGTCAAGCCGGTCCGGGTCCTGTCGCCGAGCGGCATGCTCGGCGCGGGCTGGGACCACGCGACCATCGAGCGCGGCCTCGCGCTGGGCGCCGACGTCATCAGCATCGACGCCGGATCGACCGACTCCGGCCCCTACTACCTCGGCTCCGCGACCCCGAAGACGACGGCCAAGGCGGTGGCACGCGACCTGCGCAGCCTGCTGACGGCCGCGGCGGGCGCGGGCATCCCCGTGATCGTGGGCTCCTGCGGCACGAGCGGGACCGACAGCGGCGTCGACTGGGTCGCCGGCATCGCGGCCGAGGTGATGGCGCAGGAGGGCCTGAACCTGAAGGTCGCCCGGATCTACAGCGAGCAGAACGCGGCCCGGTTGAAGGAGCACCTCGACGCGGGCCGGATCCACCCGCTGCCCCCGCTGGGGCCGTTGCACGCCGAGACCCTCGAGAGCTGCACCCACATCGTCGGCGCGATGGGCCACGAACCGATCGTCGCGGCGCTCCGCGCCGGCGCCCAGGTCGTGCTCGCCGGCCGGGCCACCGACACCGCGGTGGCCGCCGCCTACCCGCTCATGAAGGGCCTGCCCGCCGGGCCGGCCTGGCACGCCGCCAAGATCGTCGAGTGCGGCGGCCAGTGCACCGGCAACCCGCGCGCGGGCGGCGTCCTGGCCACCATCGACGCGGACGGCTTCACCATCGAACCGCTCGACCCCAAGGTGTCGTGCACGCCGATCTCGGTGGCCGCCCACATGCTCTACGAGACCGCGAACCCGTTCGAGATGCGCGAGCCCGACGGCACCCTCGACGTCCGGGACGCGCGGTACACGGCGGTCGACGACCGGATCGTCCGCGTCGAGGGGTCGAGGTTCCACGTCGCCGACCAGTACACGATCAAGCTGGAGGGCGCCCGGATCACCGGCTACGAGACCATGTCGTTCACCGCGATCCGGGACCCGCTCATCCTCGCCGACCTCGACGCCTGGGCGGACCTGATGCGCACGATGATCAAGCACCGGGTGGGCCAGACGCTCGAACTGGCGGACCACGAGTACGCCTTCGACCTGCGCCTCTACGGCCACAACGCGGTGCTGGGCGACCTCGAGCCCGAGACCGGGCCGCCGCGGGAGGTGGGCGTGATGCTGCTGGTCAACGCGCCCGACCAGGCCACGGCCACGGCGATCGCCAAGGTCGCCAACCCGCTGATGCTGCACCTGCCGACGCCCGCGATGGACTACCTGCCGAGCCTCGCGTTCGCGTCCTCGCCGGCCGAGGTCGAGCGCGGCGCGGCGTACGAGTTCGTGCTGAACCACGTCGTCGACTGCGACGACCCGACGAGCCTGTTCCGCATCGAGATGGCAGAGGGCGCCGATGTCTGAGACCACCCTGGCGGATCTCGCCCACGAGGTCCGGTCCAAGAACGCTGGCCCGTTCTGGGTCACCATGGAGCTCTTCATGCGCGACGCCGACGGCTACCGGATCGCCGCGGACGAGTCCTTCCTGAACGAGCGGGTGATCGCCGGGCTCTACCGGGTCGAGGAGAGCACGGTCCAGATCTTCCGGATCCCGTCGCTGAACGTCGTGAAGATCTCCTTTCCGCGTCCCATCAGCCAGGGCTCGCTCCGGGACCGCGACATGCACGCCGGCCAGCACCACGTCCCGCTCGCGCGCCTGCCGGTCGGGCGCCCGTCAGGCCGTGATCGCTGACGACCCCGGCGGGTGTCCTTGCCGGTGCGGCGTACGCCGCGCACCCGCCCGCCCTGCCGGACGCCGCATCGGCGCCAGACTTCGCGGGACGGGATTCAGAGCCAGCCGGCATCGCGGGAGATGCGGATCGCGTCGATGCGGTTGCGGGCCCCCACCTTGCTGATCGCGTTCGACAGGTAGTTGCGTACGGTGGCGTGCGACAGCGAGAGATCGCTGGCCATCTGGGCGACGCGGTTGCCCGTGGCGGCGGCGCGCGGGACCTCGGTCTCGCGTGGGGTGAGCGGGCTGCTGCCGGTTTCCAGGGCGGCGGCGACGAACTTCTTGCGGGACTCGGTGCTCAGCGGCATCCCGTGGCTCTCCATGAACGCGATCTGCTCCGGCGCCGTGGCGGTCATCGTGTAGACGAGATCGCCGCCGGGCCGCAGGTCGAGCTTGCCGACCTCGACGGTGAAGCCGTCCGGTGACCACCAGGAGGCGATGCCCCCGGGGGTGGTCCACAACTGCCAGACGTGCTCGGCGGTGGTCGGGTAGGTGCGCGTGATCCGCACGCTCGCGTGGGCCGGGTCATGGTTGGCTCCCTGTCGAGTGGGTGAGTGAGATCCAACCCTGCACCTCTGGCGGCCAGGACAAACAGATACAGATGTCACATGGAGCCCCGTGTGTTTCGCGGGGACAGGCCGGAACAGCGGTGGCCGAGGCCGGTGGCCGCTCCGGTGATGAGGACGGTGGCCACGGTGTGCTCCCTCCGTTCGGAGGAAGGGCGGTGGCGGGTCAGGAGGCGGGGCGGACGAGCTCGACGCGCAGGATCCGGTCGTCGCCGGGGCGGGCGGCGGTGCCGCCCCACGTCGCTCCGTCGGTGTTGGAGGTCGTGATCCACAGTGAGCCGTCGGGTGCCGGCTCCACCGTGCGAATCCGTCCGTAACGTTCGAAGAAGTACGCGACCGGGTCGCCGTCCGCCTGCGGACCGTTGACGGGCAGGCGCCAGAGCCGCTGCCCGCCGAGCGCCCCCATCCAGACCGCCCCGCCCGCGACGGCGATGCCGGACGGCGAGGCGTCGTCGGGATGGACGGTGAAGAGCGGGCGCTCGCCGTGCGCGCCGTTGCGGCCTTCGGACTCGGGCCAGCCGTAGTCGCGTCCCGGGCGCAGGACGTTCAGCTCGTCCCAGGCGCGGTGGCCGAGCTCGGATGCGTAGGCGGTGCCGTCCGGGCCGAACGCGATGCCCTGCACGTTGCGATGGCCGCTGGAGTAGATGGCGGTTCCCGAGGGGTTGTCCGCCGGGATGGATCCGTCGGGGCGGATCCGCAGGATCTTGCCGTTCAGCGACCTGTCGTCGGCCGCGTTCTCGGGCGAGAAGGCGTCACCGGTGCCGATCCAGAGGTTGCCGTCCGGCCCGAAGCGCAGGCGCCCGCCGTGGTGGCGGTCGGCGGTCTCGATCCCTTCCAGGACGACCCGGTCCTGGCGCAGGGAACGCAGATCGGCGGCCAGGCGCAGCGCCACGACGCGGTTGGTGGGCGAGGCCGACACGTATGCGTAGATGGTGCGGTCCCGGTCGAACGACGGTGACGCGGCCAGCCCGAGCAGGCCGCCCTCGGCGCTCACCTCGACGCCGGGAACCGTGCCGACCGGCACGGGGTCACCGCCCTGCGGGATGTGCACGATCCGCGCCGACGACCGCTCGGACACCAGCGCCGAGCCGTCCGGGAGGAACGCCAGGCCCCACGGCATGGCCAAACCGCGGGCGATCTCGGTGACCTCCCCGGGGACCAGGCCACGCGTCACCTGGGCAGCGCTGCTCTGTGACGCGCTGCTCTGTGACGCGCTGTTCTGTGACGCGCTGTTCTGTGACGCGGGGTCTTGTGACGCGCGGGGCTCCGGTGGCGCGCACCCCGGCAGCGAGACCAGGACGCCGAGGGCGGCGGCGACACCGAGGCGGCGGCCGGTACAGGAGCTGAGAAGCATGGCTGATCTGTCCCTTCATGGTGTTCGGGCGCGCCGGGCGAGGAACGGCTCGACGTCCCCGGTTCGTGCCGCTACCTGGCGAATCGGTGCTGCAACCGCCGGCAGGACGAGCCTGTCGTCCAGTACGGGCGTCGTAGGCGAGGTCATGCGGCCGCGCCGTTGGCGAAGACGGTCTGGCCGTTGACCCAGCGGCCGGGGCCGGCCAGGAAGGTGACGAGCTCCGCGATGTCCTGCGGGGTGCCGAGACGGTTCATCGGGCTCAGACCGGCGATCCGGTCGATGAGTTGCTGCGACTTGCCGTCGAAGAACAGCTCCGTGGCCGTCGGGCCCGGCGCCACCGCGTTGACCGTGATGTCGCGCTCGCCCAGTTCCTTGGCGAGGATCGGGACGAGGGCCTCCACCGCCCCCTTGCTCGCGGCGTACGCGCCGTAGGCCGGCAGGTGCAGGCGGGTGACGCTGGTGGAGAAGGCGACGATGGCGCCACCCGGCCGGATGCGGCGCGCGGCCACCTTGGCCACGACGAACGTGCCCCGTACGTTGACGCGCAACTGCCGGTCCAGCTCGGTCAGGTCCAGCTCGCGGATCGGCCGCAGCGCCATCACACCTGCCGCGTTCACCACGACGTCCACGGGCCCGAGGCGCTGCTCGACGGCGTCGAACGCGGCGGCGACCTCGCCCTCGTCGGCCACGTCGGCCCGCAGCGCGATCCCTCGGGCGCCGGCCGCCTCGATCTCGCCGACGGCGGCGTCCGCCTCCTTGGCGTTGGACGCGTACACGACGGCGACGTCCTGCCCTGCGGCGGCGAGCCGGGAGGCGACGGCGCGGCCGATTCCCCGCGAGCCTCCGGTAACGATGGCGATGCGCGATGCGGTACTCATGAACTTCCTCCACGACTGCTTGCTAACAGCCTTACGTTAGCATTGGAAATACAACGCTAACAAGGATCTGTTAGCAGCAGTGTGGAGGTGACCCGATGGAGGACATGCCGCGCAGCCGGGAGTCCGTCCCGGCCGGCCGCGTGTTTGCGCGCCGCCGGGGTGCCGTCAGACCACTCGGGAGACCAGCCCGGTGTCGAGGGAGTAGTAGGCGCCCACGATCTTGAGCCGGCCACGGGCGATGCGGGGGCCGAGCAGCTTGCCGTCCTTCAACTCGGCCACGGTACGCCTGGTGTGGATCCTGATCATCCTGTCCACGTCGCCGCGGGCGCTCTTGTAGGCGGGGCGCAGGTCCTCGACGATGCGCTGGAGATCGCCGGGGAGCCTGGTGCCCTCGCTCAGCGCGTGCGCGGCGGCCGTCACCGCTCCGCAGCGCTGGTGACCGAGTACCACGATCAAGGGGGTGCCGAGCTCGACCGGTCCGTACTCGATGGCTCCCGACACGAGCGGGTCGATCGTCTGGGCGGCGCTCCGCACGCTGAACAGGTCCCCGAGCCCGGCGTCGAAGATGAGTTCCGGTCCTACCCGGGAGTCGATGCAGGAGACGACCACCGCGTACGGGTCCTGCTTCTGCGCGACCTCGGCCCGTCTGGCCTGGTCCTGGTGGGGGTGGGCGGCGGCGCCGGCGGCCCAGCGCCGGTTGCCTTCCCTGAGCTTGGCCCAGGCCTCGTCGGGGGCGGCGGGGCGGCGGGCGTCCCGCGTCCGGCCGTGTGCCGCCCCGCCGTCTAAGAGCAGCCCTCCGGCCGCCAGGCCGGTGGCGCCCAACATGGTACGGCGACTGTAGATCTTGTTCGGCATGTATGCAGTATGCAGTATTCTGCAGATCTGACAAGCGCCTGCTTCACCCGTCAGCCGGGCGGTTAGCTGCCAACCGCTCGCTACCGTCGCCCGCCGAACTCCCAATCGTGGACCTCGATGTCGGCGTACCGGTCCAGGGTCAGGACGGCCCGTGCCGCATCCGGGTCCGGCGCCCGCACCAGCACCGCCGTACCCAGCCAGGTGCCGCCGTCGTCGGACAGCAGCGGCCCGTACGCGATCAGCTCGTCCCCGTCGGGCGGCGGGACCAGGTCGGCGGCCTGCCCGGAGCCGAGGCCCAGCACCAGATAACGATGGCCGCCGTCCCTGCCGCCGGGGAAATCCCACATGGTGCGCCCCAGCGTGTTGCGCCATCGGCGCAACACGACGTCCCGGTACACACCGGCCTGATAGTTGGGCTCGTCGAAGACGAACGCCCGCGCACTGGCCAGATCGGGCAGGTCGACGATGTGCACGCTGCCGGTGGCCGTGTCGCCACCGCGGACGAAGGTCGGGCCACGGGCGATCAGCTCCGCCGCGTACCGGTCCATGTAGGACCAGTGCTCTTCCAGCAGCTCGTCACGCAACTTCGCGGAACCAGGACGATCGCGGTGATAACAGAAGAACTCCATGCCGAGTACCTACCATGCACCGCAGCACGGCTCCATTCCGAGCCATGGGCGATCCTCCAGATGCGTAAGGAAGAGCTGGTCGAGGCGATGGCGCGGGCGTCGAGCCGCAGCGGGCAGGGACGGCAGACCGGGTCAGGCGCGACGGCGGAGGGGGAGTACGGCGCGGCCCGGCGTGGACGAGCGGAACGCACCGTAGCCGGTCATGGCCACGTCGATCAAGAGTCCCGCCACGACGGCGGCACCGGCGACGGCCAGACCCGGCATGGTGGTGGCCGCCAGCGCCGCGGCACAGGCGAGGAGGGCGACGCCATGGGCCAGGCTCGCCACCGTCAGCCAGCCGGTGGCGACGGCGGCCATGACGGCACCGCGCAGGTAGCCGCGTACCAGCCACAACGCGGGGACGGGAACCAGCAGCCACGACCAGGTCAGGGCGAACGACGCCAGCTCCGCCGGCACCGCCAGCAGGCCGCGCAGGTAGACATGGGCCGGCCCGGTCGCCAGCACCAGGACGAGCACGCAGGTGAACGCGACAGCGAGCCGGACGGTCACGCGCCGGGCCGCGCTACCGCGCGGCTGCTTGCGGAGCGCACCGGCGGCCACGGATTCCCAGTCGCTGGTGGGAGAGGCGAAGAGCATCGCCAGCTCGTACAGCGCGGGCCAGACCACCAGGGAGGCCGCCGAGCGGGCCGAGTGCGCGACGGCGATCGTGGTGACGAGCATCGGGGCCATGACGAGCAGGCGCGCCGCCGACACGTCGGCATGGCGGCGGATCAGCTCGATGTACGGGCTCGGCCCGGGTGGCGGCTCGCCGGGAAGCGCGCGGGCGATCACAGCCAGGCAGGCGGCCTCGGTGAAGGCTCCGGCCGACAGCGCCAGCCCGGCGACCAGCGCTCCGTGCTGGGGCCAGAGCGCCGTACCCGCCCAGGCCAGGGCGAGGGTGCCGAGGATGCGCAGGGCGGTGGCCGAGGCGATCGGCCGGGTCCGTACGGTGACGATCAACCGTCCGTGCAGGTAGCGGCGCAGGGCCACGCCGAGGGCGTTGGGCGCGAGGCCGAGCAGTCCGGCGCGGATGTGGCCCAGCAGCACGGCGTCGGGGTCGAAGGCCAGCCGCACGAGTGCGACCAGCGGCGGCAGGGTGGCCAGCGCGACCAGGACGAGGGCGGCCGCCAGACCCGTCAGCAGCGCCTGGCGGCGCAGCCGTTGCCAGGAATGGCGGCTGTACGCGGTGACGGCGAGCGGCGTGATGGCCAGCCCGGGGGAGTTGACCACGACCAGGATCGCGACGCAGATGCCCATCGCCGCCAGCACCTGCGGGCCGCCGGTCGAGCGCGCCGCGGCGGCGTAGACGATGGGGATCTCCAGGACCAGCATCGACGCGCCCAGTGCCGTGGGCCACCAGAGGCCCAGCAGCCTCCGCTCGGCCGATGCCACGGGATCACGTCCTCTCCGGATGCGTACGGCAGGGCGCGGCCGAGAACCGCGGCGTGCCGCCGGTCAGGAACGGCCAGTTCGGCGAAGAACTCCTCGGCCCTGCGATGATCGGCCTTGATGAGGGTGATGACGTCGTCTGCCACGGCCCCTTCGCTCCCCTGCTCCCGCAGCGCCAAGCCGATCATGTGCCGGCGCGCCCGCCCCGTTCCCGGCGGTCGTGTCCAGGACGATGACGGTCGGCTGAGCTGCCCTGGTCCTCAGGGGTTCTTGCCCATGGCCTTGCGGATGACGTCGCGGGCCCGGTCCATCATCGCGACCGGGGTGCCGACCAGCACGTTCTTGGTGGCCGACTCGGTGCCGGGGTGCGGGTGGGTGGGTGCCATGGCCTCGGCGGCCTTGACCCCGACGGCCATGCTGCGGCGCTCGGCCTCGGTGGTGTGGCCGCGAAGCTGGGTGAACTCGTACCGCTCCTCGCTGCGGGCGTGCGCCTCCACGGCGGCGCGCAGCATCAGGAGGTTGTCCATGAAGTCGGGCGCGTCGGGGCCGGCCTGGTCCATCCGCGACAGCAGCTCCTTGGCCTGGTTCTCCTCTTCGAGCCGGTCGTCGACCACGCCGTCGCCGCCGTCGATCTTGCGGCGGGCGTAGGGGTGGACGATCTCCTCCTCGGCGGTCTCGTGGACCGCGAGCAGCCGTACCAGGCGAGTGAACGCCTCCCCACGCTGGCCGGCTGGCGCCTGCTCGACCTCGTCGAACAGGTCCCTGATCATCGCGTGCTGGGCCAGCAGCAGGTCGATGACGTCCGTTTCGGCCATGGTTTCCGGCGCGGTTCTGGTCATGGATCTTCCTCCTTCTCCGGGTACGGGCGTGGCCTACCCGGCAGAACCTGGAACACGCCTGGGGTGCGTGAAGGCCGCCGGGATCCTTACCGAGTCCGGGCCTTCACACGGGGGCGGCCAGAGGTTGGGCCGGGAAGCTTCGGGTAGGCGGGCACATCGCATGTTTCCGACCGCGAAGGAGCGGACGCACATGACCTTCAATCCACTGCGTGAGCGGGGCATCCCGCTGGACAAGCAACTGCGGAACTGGCGGGAGCTGAACGTCACGCCGATCGATCCGGACCACGCCGATCCGTACACGCGCTGCCGGATCATCACCATGAACGGGATCGAGGTGGAGGCCATCCTGTTCAGCCACCAGCTCGCCCGCCACTGCCCCGACCTGGAGATCAAGCAGCAGCTCGCCCGGGTGCGCTACATCGAGGCGCAGCAGCAGAAGGCGGTCAACTGGCTGCTGCCCGGCCTGGCCTCCGTCCTGGAGACCACGATCGCGTACGAGCAGGTGGCGGTGGACCTGACCGCCTGGGTCGCGCGGATGGAGCCGGACCGGTACCTGCAGCAGGCCTACCAGTTCGGCGTCCTGGAGGACTTCGACCACCTCTACCGGTACGCCAACCTGTACGAGATGATCGAGCACCGCAAGGCCGAGAAGATCGTCGACCAGCTCACCGAGGTCATGCCGGGCCGCCCCACGTACCTGCACCACCGCGACCCGATGGACAACGTGCGCGAGCCCTACGACCGCGAGAACACCGCGCCGATCAGCAAGCTGCACGCCCTGACGATCATGTCGGCCGAGCAGCAGACGATGAACTTCTACATGAACGTCGGCCCCACCTACATGGAGCCGATCGCCCGGCAGCTCTACCAGGAGATCGGCCTCATCGAGGAGGAGCACGTCACCCACTACGAGTCGCTGGTCGATCCGGGCGAGAGCTGGTGGGAGATGCTGCTCAACCACGAGTACAACGAGTGCTACCTGTACCACTCGTTCATGGAGACCGAGTCCGACCCCAAGGTGAAGAACGTCTGGGAGCTGCACCTGAACATGGAGCTGGAGCACCTGCGGCTGGCCGCCGAACTGTTCAAGAAGCACGACGGCCGGGACCCCGAGCAGGTGTGCGCGCCCGAGCTGCCCGCCCCGGTGACGTTCGAGCCGAACAAGTCCTACCTGCGCGAGCTGATCGCCACCCAGATCGACTACACCACGCTGGGCACCGGGTACGTCCAGGAGGCCCACGAGCGGTTCGAGAAGATGCAGGAGGCGCTGATGGGCGGCGAGAAGGCGCCCTCCGAGCGGGTCATCGACGACAACCGCGCCAAGTCCGGCGAGGAGTACCGGCTGCAGACCGAGGGCGAGCACCCCGTTCACAGCCTGCAGATGCAACGCTGACGGTGCGGCTGCCTCGAGCCGGCGTGCCTTCGCCCCATTCAGGTTGACTGGTGCGCCGGCACGTCGGCGCCGTGGAGTTCCCGGTGCCAGAGGTCGGTGCAGATGCGTTCGATGCCGGTGGTGAGGTGGCGGCGGTAGGTGGTGAAGGGCAGGCCGAGTTGTTCTGCGGCGAGTTCCTGGGTGGGGGTGCCGTGCAGGAAGGTGATGGACAGGGCTCGGTGGAGTTTGGCTGAGCGTGGGTCTTCGCGTAGGTCGTCGATGGCTTGGCGGAGCAGGTCGCTGAGTGCCGTGCCCGGATCCTGCGGTGCTTGGTCGGCGATGAGGCGGGTGCGGGCCAGGGGGGAGGTGGCCAGGGCGCCGGGTCGTGGGAGCTGGCGGAGTGCTTTGCGGACGGCTTCGGTGAATTCCGTCTGGGACAGGACTGCCAGGTCTGAGGTGGTGGGGTCGGGGGTGTCGGTGGTGCGGCCGAGGAGCAGGCGGTTCATGCGGTCGAGCCAGGTGTGTGCCGGTACTGCGCGCCAGTCGTGGACGAACAGGGTGTAGGGGGTGTTGTCGAGTCGTGGTTGGGCGGGGATGGTGCGCATGCCGTAGCGCTGGAGGTGTTCGGTCCAGGCTCGGTTGGGGCGGCGGATGGCGATGTAGGACCAGGCCATGCGTTCGGCGCGGAGGCAGTTGCCGATGATGCGCGATTGGATGAGGTCGAGGACGGGGGAGGTGTCGCGGTGTTGCGGTAGGACCCACAGGCGGCTGATGGCGAGGTGTTCGCCGGCGCGCAGCGGGGTGGTGGCGCGTGCGTGCGTCCACGCCGCGGCCACGATGGGGTCGGCGGTGAGGTGGTGGTCGTCGGGTTCGGTGAGGCGGAGCCAGGTGGAGAAGGCGACGAGTTCGCCGGTTTCGGTGCGCCGGTAGAGGCGGAAGGCTTCGGGGTGGTGTGCGGCCCAGTGGGCGGCGGTGCGGGCGGAGGCGGGGCCTTCGGCTGTTGTGGCGAGGCGCAGGAGTGTGCCGAGGTCGTGGGGGTGGAGGGTGTCTTCCTGGAATTGGCCTTCCTGATGGCCTTCCTGATGGTGGTGGTGGGTGGGGGTGTGGTGGTTGCGGTGGAGGTAGAGCAGGGAGGCGACGGCGGGCAGGACGTCGGTGTCGGTGGTGGTGCGGATGGTGTCGGCGAGGTGGGTGTAGATGCGGTTGTGCATGGTGGTGTAGCCGTCGGGGTCGCGCCAGCGTAGGTCGGTGTCGAGGAGTTCGCGGACGAGGTCGTGGGGGAGGAGGCCGTGGGGGCTGGATTCGATGAAGGGCAGGTGGCGGAGCCAGCGGAACAGGTGGGGGGCGTCGTGGGGGAGGGCGGCGCGGAGGAGGGTTTCGGTGGTGAGGTGGGCGTGGGCGCAGATTTCGAGGGCGTGTTGGTGGGCGGGGGTGGGGAGTTCGCCGACGAGTTGGTCCAGGAGGGTGGCGACGACGTTGTGGTGGGGGGTCCAGCGGGTGCTGGCGTGGCCGTCTTTGATGGCGACGGCGGCGCCGAGCAGGAGGGCGAGGGGGTGGCCGCCGGCGAAGGTGAGGAGGGGGTCGCGTAGGTCGGGGGGGACGGCGCAGGAGTCCAGGAGGGCTTGGGCGTCGGTGGGGGGCAGGTCGTGCAGGGGGAGGATGGTCAGGGCGGTGGTCCAGCCGGGGTCGGCTTGCCAGCGGATGTCGGGGGGGTTGCGTGCGGCGATGGCGACGAGGGCGGTCAGGGGCAGGTGGGGCAGGAAGCGTTCGCGGAGCCAGCTTTCGAGGGCTTGGATGCGTTCGAAGTTGTCGATGAGCAGGATGGGGTCGGGGTGGCCGGGTGCGGGTTGGGCGTGGGTGGCGAAGGCGGTGGCGAAGGCGGTGGCGAAGGCGGTGGCGAAGGCGGTGGGGGAGGGTTCGAGGGTGCGGCCGTCGAGGGTGGTGACGGGCCGGCCGGCGAGGGTGGCTTCGTGGGCGAAGCGGCGGAGGAGGGCGGATTTGCCGATGCCGCCGGGGCCGTGGACGTAGAGGACGTTGCAGCCGCCGCCGTACAGTGCGGCTTTGAACAGTGCGATCTCTTCCTCGCGTCCGACGAAGGCCTGTTCGCGGGCTGCTTCCAGGCGTGATCCCAGCAATTCGGGCTGGTTACTGCTCCCCGATGACATTTCCCCTGATCCCCCTCCGAACACCACGGCAAGTCCTACGCGTCCACAACAGGTGCGGCAGGGGTCAGAGCAGCTTGTCCTGGGTGAAGGGGACGTCCCGGAGCCGGCGGCCGATGGCGTGGTAGATCGCGTTGCCGATGGCCGCGGGCACGCCGGTGCCCGGCGTCTCGCCGAAGCCGCGGGCGCCGAGTGCCTGGCTGTCCGAGATCGGCTGGTCCACGAACAACGCCTCCACCGACGGCGTGTCGGCGCAGACCGGGACCAGGTAGGTGGACAGGTTGGGGTTGACGACCCGCGCCGTGACCGGGTCCACCATCGTGTGCTCCATCAGCGCGAACCCGATGCCCCAGGTCACGCCCCCGATGACCTGCCCGCGCGCGGTGCGGTGGTTGAGCACGCGGCCCAGGTCGTGCGCGGTCACCACGCGGGTCACGCGCAGCCTGCCCACTCTCGGCTGGATCCGCACCTCGAGGAACACCGCGCCGAACGAGTGCCCGCCCGTGTTGGGCTTGCGTCCGGTGACGTCGACCTCCTGGCCATGGCGGGTCACGACCTCGCGGTAGGTGTCGGCGCGGTCGCGGTCGCCGCGGAGGAACAGGCGGCCGCCCTCGGCCACGACCTCCGCGGCGGGCACGCCGTGCAGCGGGGAGCGCGGGTCGGCGATGGCGAGCGCGATCACGGCGGCCTTCGCGCTCTTCGCCGCCTCGGACACCGGGCCCACCACGCTGGGCATCGTGGACGACCCCGCCGACAGCGACGCGTCGGGGTACGCGGTGTCGCCGAGCAGCGTCGTGACGTGGCCGAGCGGCAGGCCGAGCTCGTCGGCCGCGACCTGGCTGAGCACGGTGTACGTGCCGGTGCCGATCTCCTGGGTGGCCGCCCGCACGGTCGCCCGCCCGTCGAGGCCGATGGTGAGGCGGACCGTGGACGGGATGTGGCCATAGGTGTGGGTCTCCGTGGCCATGCCCCAGCCGACGTACTCGTCGCCGTCCCTCATCGTGCCCGGCCTGGGGTTGCGCCGGGCCCAGCCGAACGCCTCGGCCGCGGCCCGGTAGCACTCCAGCAGGTGCTTGCCGCCGTAGGGCCGCTCGGTCTGCCCGTTGGCGTCGGTCGGCTGGACGACCTCGGTGTGGTTGCGGATCCGGAGTTCCACCGGGTCGAGGCCGAGCTCGTAGCTCAGCTCGTCCATCGCGGTCTCCAGGCCGAAGTGCGCGGTGGTCTCCGGCGAGCGCATGTAGCTGGACGTCGGCAGGTCCAGCCGCACGCCGAGCTGCCGCACGCGGACGTTCGGGCAGGCGTACAGGTGGAGCGTGGAGTCGCTGCCGTTGTAGATGCGGCCGTCCAGGCGGGTGACCTGCGCCGTGGAGGTGTCGGAGATGGCGGTCAGGCGGCCCTGGCGGGTGGCGCCGAGCCGGAGGTGGTGGCGGTACTCGGCGCGGTGACCGTTGGAGGTGTACATCTGCGCGCGTGACAGCACCAGCTTCACCGGCCGGCCGGCCAGGCGTGCCGCCGCCGCGGTGAGCAGCGTGTGCGGGTAGGTGGGGCCCTTGGCGCCGAAGCCGCCGCCCAGGTAGGGCGAGACGACCCTGACGCTCTTGGGAGGACTGTCGGTGCCGGCGAAAGCCTGCGTCACCATGTTGCGGGTGAAGACCACGCCCTGGGTGCTCTCGTACAGGGTCAGCGTGCCGTCCTCCCAGACGGCGGTCGTGGTGTGCGGCTCGATCGGGTTGTGGTGCTGCATCGGGCTGCTGTACGTCCGGTCGACGCGCACCTCGGCCTGTTCGAACGCGGCGGCGGCGTCGCCGCGGCCGTCCTCGTTGTTCCTGTTGCGGAACTTCTCCGGCAGGAACGCCTCGTCGAGCACGTCCGCCATGCGGGCTACCGGAGCCTCCGCCCGGTAACTCACCCGCACCAGGTTCGCGGCCTCCTGCGCCTGCTCCAGGGTCTGGGCCACGACGTACGCGACCGGCTGCCCGCTGTGGTGCACGCGCGCGTCCTGCATGGGGATGAAAGGCCTGTTGTACGGAAAATCCGGCACTGTCAACCGCAGCATGTCCCTGTGTGTGTAGACCGCGACGACGCCGGGATGCGCCAGCGCCGCCCTGGTGTCGATCTCCACGACCTCGCCGCGGGCAATCGTGCTCATCACCAGGAAGCCGTGCAGCGCGCCGGGCACCTCGTTGTCCGCGGCGTAGCGGGCGGCGCCGGTGACCTTCGCCCGGCCGTCCACCCGTTCCACGCCCTGCCCCACCAGCATGCTCATCGGAGCCCTCCCAGCTCGTTGAGGATGCTCGTCAGCGCCCGCTGGACGAGCTCGACCTTGAACCTGTTCCCCTCGCGCGGCGCGGCGTCCGCGACCAGGAGCCGGCCCGCCTCGGCGATCGCCTGCGCGGTCAGCGGCCGGCCGCGCAGCGCGGCCTCGACGCGGGTGTCCCGCCACGGGCGGGTGCCCACCCCGCCGAACGCCAGCCGTACGTCCCGCACCACGCGCCCGCTGGTGCGCAGCGCGGCGGCCACCGACACCACCGCGAACTCGAACGTGGCCCGGTCGCGCAGCTTCAGGTAGCGCGACCGCCCGGCGAGGGCGGTACGCGGCACGTCCACCCGGGTGATCAGCTCGCCGGGGCGCATCGCGGTCTCCTGGTCCGGGGTGGCCCCGGGCAGGAGGTAGAAGCCGGCGATGGGGACGGCGCGCTCGCCGCCGGGGCCGAGCAGGTGCACGGTCGCGTCCAGGGCGGTCAGCGCCACCGCCAGGTCCGAGGGGTGCGTGGCGATGCAGGCGTCGCTGCCGCCGAGGATCGCGTGCCCGCGGTGGTGGCCGTTGATCGCCGGGCAGCCGCTGCCCGGCTCCCGCTTGTTGCACGGCGAGGCCGGGTCGCGGAAGTACCCGCACCTCGTACGCTGCAACAGGTTCCCGCCGATCGAGGCCATGTTGCGGACCTGCGGGGACGCCGAGGCCAGCAGCGCCTCCGACAGCATGGGGAACTCCCGCCGCACCCTGGAGTGCTCGGCGACCTGCCGCATCCGGGCCGCCGCGCCGACGCGCAGCCTCCTGGAGTCGAAGGCGACCTCGTCGAGGCCGAGGTGGTTGACGTCCACGAGCTGATCGTGGGCCTCCGCGCCGTCCCGCATGAGGTTCAGCAGATCGGTGCCGCCCGCCACGAACGTCGACGCGGGCGTGCTCGCGGCGACCCGCACGGCCTCGGCCGGGCTGCCCGCGACCGTGTAGCCGAAGGTTCTCATCGCCGCACCTCCTTCGCGGCGTCGGCGACGGCGGCGACGATGTTCTGGTACGCCGCGCACCGGCACAGATTCCCGCTCATCCACTCGCGGATCTCCGCCTCGGAACCCGTGTGCCCCTCGTCGATGCAGGCCACCGCGGACATGATCTGGCCGGGCGTGCACATCCCGCACTGGAAAGCGTCGTGCCGGATGAACGCCTCCTGCACCGGGTGCAGCTCCTCGCCCCGCGCCAGCCCCTCCACTGTGGTGATCTCGGCCCCCTGCCGCATCACCGCCAGCGTCAGGCACGACTTGACCCGCTCGCCGTCGGCCAGCACCGTGCACGCCCCGCACTCACCCCGGTCGCAGCCCTTCTTGGTGCCGGTCAGGCCGAGCCGCTCGCGCAACGCGTCCAGCAGCGTCACCCTCGGCTCCAGGACGACCTTGCGCGCCTGCCCGTTGACCGTCAGAGCGACCTCCACCGACGCCCCGGGAGCGACGGCGAACGCCTGGGCGGTGGCGGCGGTCCGGGCGGCGGCTGGAGCTGCGCCGACGCCCGTCCCGGCCGCGGCCGTGCCCGCGGCGGTCACCGCGATGGCCTTGAGCACCGTGCGGCGGGTGTGCGCGGGCCTGTCAGGTAAGGGATCGTGTTCCACCGGGACCTCCAGGAGTCGTTGCCGCAGTTCGGTGATCTTCGCGCCCGCCTCCGGGTCCGGGTCGTCGGTCTCGATGGACGAGACGGCGTCCGCGACCAGCGGCAGCGCGATCTCGTCGGCGCGGCGGCGGGCGGGGTGCGTGAGGAACGCGCGGTAGCCGTCCAGGTCCTCGATCGCGAAGACGGCGGCCCACTCGTACTCGCCGGCGTGGTCGCGGCCGACGGCGAAGGATCTCACCGAGGGGATGGCCTTGCCCTGGTCACGCAGGCTCTTGAGAGCCTCCGTCCGCTGTCGCGGGGTCGTGTCCGCTCTGAAGGTGAACCGGCTGCCGTGATAGATCATCGCGTCCCCTCGTCGCTAGTGCTGTTAACAGTATTTAGTTAGCAGCAATCACGAATCAAGGCGTGCTAACAAAGATGTGATAGCGGTGTTCGCTGGAGATGTGGTCAGACCATCAGGCTCGCGTCGGGGGCATGACGTCCGCATCGGTGAAAATCACCTATTTCCGCCCCGGAGCCCGCCGTATCTCCTTGCGCGAGGCCAGCGGCGGCCGAGCCGCACGCCGCGCCCAGCTCGTCCTTGACGTGCTGAACGTCAGACGGCCGGCTCCGGGGCCGGGAAGTGGCGAAGGAAGCGGTCGGCGGTGGCCCGCGACCCGGTCAGCGTGAGGTCGCCCCCGGCGAGAACGTCGTCGAGGGAGCGGGCCCGGCCGAGCACCGCGGCCAGGGTCTGCGGGCTGGTCTCGATGACCAGGTCCAGCTGTTCCGGGATGGACTCGACGCGCGTCAGCTGGAGACGGTCGGCGTCCATCCGCACCAGGAAATGGTGCTCGCCGAGCCGCAAGCCGACGGTGAGGTCGAGCGCTTCACCGTCGGTGGACGCGTACAGGGCCTTCAGTGACAGCGCGGCGGAATCCGCGCTGAGCGGCAGGTCGTCCGGCAGTGCGGGGGAGCGGCTGCTCCAGCGGGCGAGGTCGGTGATGATGGGCTCCAGCTCGGCGCCCCAGCTGGTGAGCTCGTAGATCCAGGAGCCGGCGGGCGGGGACAGCTTGCGGCGCTGCACGATGCCCGCCTCCCCGAGCTCGCGCAGGCGCTGGGTCAGGACGTCCGCGCTGACCCCCGGCAGCCCGGCGCGCAGGTCCGTGAAACGTTTGGGCCCGAGGATCAGCTCCCGCACCACCAGGAGCGCCCAGCGCTCTCCCACGAGTTCGAGGGCGTGCGCGATCGCGCACCCGTCGCCGTACCTCCGCTTGCCCACCATGCCACCCACTTTACCAGCGGAGATCCGTCAATCCATCCTTCTAGTTGTTTTTTCCAACTAGCGAGTTGTAGTGTCCGACCATGCAATGGCGACTCGGGAGATTCAACATGGACGTCCAAGACCCAAAACAAGATCGCAAGCTGCGCGCCCTCGCCACGTTCCTGCGCGTTTACGGCGTGCTGTCACTAGCGATCTTCGTGCCGCTCTTCCTCGGCTTCCTGGTGCGCACGCCCCTCCTGGCGGAAGCCGGCGGCCCGCTGAACTGGACGATCTGGAACGACGTCAGCTCCGGCCACGAGCATGCCCACGTGCCGCCCATGCTGTTCGCGATCTACATCGTGTGGGGCGTGTTCCTCCTGGTGGCGGCCCGGAATCCGCTCGCCAACAGATCGTTCCTGTCCTTCACGATGTGGGCCAACCTGGCGCACGGGCTGCTCATGGCCGGACAGGCGGCCATGGATCTGGATCGTTACTGGAGCAAGTTCCTGACCGACATCCCGTTCGTCCTGATCCTGGCCCTCGGCATCTTCCTGCTCCGGCCCTCCCGCCGGGCGGCGGCCGGATGACCGCCTGTCCGGACAGTGCGGGCGCTCAGTACGCGAGCTCCCCGATGCCGCCGTCGACGCGCAGCACGGTGCCCGCGGTGTAGGCGGACTCGTCCGAGGCGAGATAGACGGCTGCCTTCGCCAGCTCGGTGGCGGTCCCCAGGCGATGGAGGGGCACGGTCTTCTCGAGTTCGTCGTAGATGGCGGCCTGCCGCTCGGGGCCGAGCGGCTTGAACGTGTCCGTACGGGTCGGCCCCGGGCTCAGCCCGTTGACCCTGACGCCCCGGTCCCTCAGCTCATAGGTCAGCCCGCGGGACAAGGACAGCAGGCCCGCCTTGGCGGCACCGTAGACGGCCGCGTTCTCGTGCCCGACGAAGGCCGAGACCGAGCCGACGAGGATGACCGAGGCCTGCCGTGACAGGAGCGGCAGCAACGCCTTGATCAGGAAGAACGGTCCCTTGAGGTTGGTGGCGACGAGCCTGTCGAACGCCTCCTCGGTCCACTGCTCGATCGGGAGATGGGTGACGTCGGCGGCGTTGCTCATCACGATGTCGAGTCGCGGCCACTCCTGGCGCAGCCGCGCCAGGAGTGCCGCCTGGCCGGGTACGTCGCCGGCGTCGCTGAGGATGGGCAGCACCGGGCCGTCCAGCTGCCGGGCGGCCTCGTCCAGCCGTTCCCGCGAGCGGCCGGTGATCGCGACGGCCGCTCCCTCGGCGAGGAACTGCCGGGCCGTCTCCAGCCCGATGCCGCCCGTCCCGCCTGTGATGAGTGCGTGCTTTCCTGTCAGACGACCCATTGACCTCATACTCCTCATCAGATCGCGGTCCGGCCGCCGTCGGCGGCCACGACGGCGCCGGTGACGTAGCTGGCCTGGTCGCCGGCGAGGAAGGCGATGACCTGGGCGACCTCGGCCGGGCCGGCGGTGCGCTTGAGCGCGGTCGTCAGGCCCATGCCGCCCAGGTCCGGCCCCATGGCCGCCACCACCTTGGCGGTGGTCATCGGGCCGGGTGACACGGCGTTGACGCGCACGTTCGACCCGGCGAACTCGGCCGCCCAGGTGCGGGTCAGGGACTCCAGCGCTGCCTTGGTGGCGCCGTAGACCGCCATCGGCGGCATGCCCAGGCCGGCCGCGGTGGAGCTGACGTTGACGATGCTGCCGCCCCCGCCGGCGGCCATCTTCGGCGCGAGCTGCGCGACCAGGATGAACGGCGCGCGCACGTTGACCGCGAAGGCGGCGTCGTAGGCGGTGAGGTCCTGGTCGGCGGTCGCGCTGAACGGGACGATGCCCGCGTTGTTGACGAGGACGTCCACCGCCCCGGCGTCCTCGGCCAGCCGCCGCACGGCCTGCGGGTCGGCCAGGTCGGCGGGGATGAAGCGCACGGTGCCGGTCGCGCTCTCGCGCACGTCGTCCACGACCTGGGCGCCGCGGTCCGGGTCCGTGCCAGTGATGATCACGTCAGCCCCGCGGGCGGCGAGGATCCTCGCTGTCGCGTGCCCGAGGCCGCCGATGGCGCCCGATCCGGTGACCAGTGCCGTCTTGCCGTTGAAGTCCATGTCGTGCTGCCTTCTCCGTTGGGCGCGCTTCCGCGCCCGCCAACTTTCATGCGGTCGTTCAAGAAGTTCTCGCCCGTCACCGTACGGCACTTTCGTGCGAGCGGTCAAAAAGTCGTACGATGGGCACATGGCACGGACAGGACGCCCCCGCGCATTCGACAAGGAGCAGGCCCTGGAGCGCGCGCTCCTGCTGTTCTGGTCCCGGGGCTACGGAGAGACCTCCATCCAGGACCTGGTCGACGCGCTGGCCCTGGAGCGGGGCAGCCTGTACGCAGCCTTCGGCGACAAGCGGCAGTTCTACCTGACGGCGGTCCAGCTGTACTGGGACACCTACGAACGCGAACTGGTCACGGCGCTGGCGGCCGGGCCGGTGCTGCCGGCGCTGCGCGAGGTGCTCGCCAACCCGGCCCGGGCACACGAATACGCCTCCGACGCCGGTGTCCCGCAAGGGTGCATGATCGGCAACACCACCGCCGAGCTGGTCCCGCACGATGCCGAGGCCCGCGACATCGTCGCCCGCTCGCACGCCCGCTTCACCCGGATCGTCGCCGACGCCCTGCGGCGCGCGCAGGCCGATGGCGAGGTCACGCGGGCCGCCACCCCCGAGGCCCAGGCGCAGCTCCTGCTGTTCACCGTCCAGGGCCTGTCCCTGGTCTCCCGCGCAGGACTCGACACGGCCGCCGCACTCGCCGCCGTCGACGCCCTGATCGACGCCCTCCGCGCTTAGAGGGCCGAACGTGCCGGCCGGAGTTGCCAGGCGCCGCCTTGTGCCGGCCGCCGCCGTGACCCAGCAGAATCAGGGGACGAGTGCCGCGGGCGTGTTCCGGCGTCCAGAGCACGCCGGCGCCAGGGGTTCTGTCAGGCCGCCACCCGCTCGCCCGCCTGCGGGTCAGGTGAGATCGGCCTCCGGCCCCTGAGCAGTACGGCTCCCACCAGCGTGAGCGTGATGGTCTGCAGCACGAGCATGACGCCGAAGTCCACCGGTTGGAGGGGCAGCACGCGCATGCCCAGGTGGAAGCCCAGGTGCACGCCGACCGCCATCCAGAGCCCGCCGCCGCGCACCCGCGCCGCCGTGCACGCGAAGCCGAGCGCCACGGCCATGACCACGTAAAGCAGCCGTTCCGTCACGGTGTCGGCCGCGCTCTGGGAGAAGATGTGCAGAACGCCGAATCCGGCAGAGGAGATGAACACGACCGCCCGTGGCGACAGCCGTGTCGAGAGGGTCTCGAAGAGGTGGCCGCGCCAGAGCAGTTCCTCCGGGAACGCCTGGCCGAGCAGGACGATGACGGCGGCGAGCGGCAGCCAGGCATAGACGGATGGGTCGATCGGCACCCACGTGGACGCTCCCATGGCGAGGGCGAGCCCGTTGGCGGCCAGGACGGGCACGGCGCCCGCGAGCACGCCGAGCAGGACGCCGGAGGGATTGCGCCAGCCCAGCGCCTGCCACGGCCGCCTGCCGGGGAAGCGGCGGATGAGGTGGACGAGCAGCAGCGCGGTGAGCGTGATGCCGAGCGCGCCGAGAGACTCTCGCAGCGGGTTCGCCTGATCGAGGAGCAACGCGGCGGGGAGGGAGCCGGCGAGGGCCTGGACCAGCATGACGACCATGACGAGGACGACGGACCAGAGGGTTCTCATGCCGGGAACGCTATGAAGGCGCGGGCATGGCGCGCATCGGGCTGGAGATAGAGATCACCATGACGTTGGTCATGGTGACTGGTGATTCGTCCCGTCAAGCCACTCCGCGCGGAGGGGCTACGGTGCCGTCGAGCGTGTGGGTGCACGGCAGCAGGATCTGCCGCTCGTAGTCGCCGACCGGATCGGTGATCTGCGAGGTCAGGAGGCTGACCGCGCGGCGGCCCATGGCGTTGCGGGGGATGCGCAGCGTGGCGATCGGGTCGAGGCCCGACTCGCCTCCGGGGTCGTCCACGAGCAGCACCAGCGACAGGTCGCCCGGGATGTCGAGGTCGCGCAGCCTCGCCATGGCGGCCAGCACCCGGACCAGGCTGACCGCCTCGACGAGGACGGCGGTGGCGCCGTCGCGCACGGCCCGGTCCAGCCACTGGGCGGTCAGGTCGTCGGGACGGGTGAACAGCGGCTCCGGCACGGGCAGCCCGAACCGCTCCAGGGCCGCGCGGAAGCCCTCCCACCGGTCGGTCTGCGGCTCGTCGCGCCTGGCCTCGCCGAGGTAGGCGAAGGTGCGGTGGCCCAGGCCGACCAGGTCGTCCACGATCCGGCCGGTGGCGGCGCGGTAGTCGCCGCCGACGTAGGAGATCTCCGTGCCGGGGACCTCGCGGTGGCCGATGTAGACGAACGGGTGCCGGTCGGCGGCCAGCCGGGTCAGGTCCTCCCGGTGGGTGTGGTGGCCGAGCAGCAGGCTGCCGTTGGCCTGGCGCAGCCCGTTCACCGAGCCGCTGTAGAGGCGGCGCACGCCGTCCTCGTCCGGGGCCGCGGTGAACAGGACGAGGTTGCAGCCCTCGATCCCCGCCTGCTCCTCGATGCCCTGAAGGAACTCGAAGTAGTAGTCCCTGGCGCTGGTCGGGAAGATCGGCTCGAAGGTGTGCACGCCGAGCAGCAGCGGCGCCTGCCGCGGGCCGCCCGCCGCGCGTTGCTGGCCGGCCGAGACGTACTTGAGCTGCCGGGCTGCTCTGAGCACCTTGCGCTGGGTCTCGGCCGAGATGCGGCCGAGGTCGCCCGAGCCGGTCAGCACCATCGAGACGGTCGACTGCGACACGCCGGCCTCCCGTGCGATGTCCGCCTGGCTGGGCCCTCTCCCCCTTGATCGCGACATGCCCCGATTCTGCATCAGTAATAGCCGGACTGTCCAGTGCTGATATTTGCACTTCTATTAGCTATTGACTCCCCGATTTGGACCCGGCTTAACATGTGCGAAACCTAACAGGCCTGGCGAAGAGAAGGCTGAAAAATTAGCAATGACTGAGCTGAATGTTGATCTGCTGGTGGTAGGTGGCGGGCTCGGGGGAGTGGCGGCCGCGCTGACGGCGGCCCGCCTGGGCCACCGGGTGCTGCTGACCGAGGAGACGGACTGGCTGGGCGGCCAGCTCACCGCGCAGGCCGTGCCGTCGGACGAGCATCCGTGGATCGAGACGCCGCATGTTTCCTCGGGCTACCGGGAGTTGCGCAACCGCATCCGCGACTACTACCGGCGCAACTACCCGCTGCTGCCCGAGGTGGCGGCGCAGGAGGTGCTCAACCCCGGCCTGGGCAACGTGAGCAAGCTCTGCGTCGAGCCGCGGGTGGCGCTGGCGGCCCTGGAGGAGATGCTCATGCCGTACGTCTCCGCGGGCCGGATCACCGTGCTGCTCGACACCGTCCCCGTCGGCGCCGAGACCGACGGGGACCGGGTGACCTCCGTGACCCTGCGCGGCACCCGTACCGGCGAGCTGACCACGGTCACCGCCCCGCTGATCGCCGACGCCACCGAGCTGGGCGACCTGCTGGAGCTCACCGGCACCGAGCACGTCATCGGCGCGGAGTCCCAGGACGAGACCGGCGAGCCGTACGCCGCCCCGGTGGCCGACCCCACGGACCAGCAGGCGATCACCTGGTGCTTCCCGCTGGAGTACCGGCCGGGGGAGGAGCACGTCATCGACAAGCCCGCCTCCTACGACCACTGGAAGACCCACGCCGACCCCTTCTGGCCGGGCCCGCAGCTGTCCTGGGAGAAGATCGACATCCACACCATGAAGGGCCGGGTCAACCGCATCTTCGAAGGCGACCTGGACGCCGTGAGCCTGGCCGACCTGTGGCACTTCCGCCGTATCCGGGCCCGTACCCAGTTCGACCGCGGCGTCATCGACACCGACATCACGCTGGTGAACTGGCCCAACATCGACTACTGGGAGGCGCCGCTGCTCGGCCCCGGCGCCGACCGGGAGAAGGCGCTGCAGCGGTGCAAGGAGCTGTCGCTGTCGTACCTGCACTGGATGCAGACCGAGGCGCCGCGGCCCGACGGCGGGCACGGCTACCCGGGCCTGCGGCTGCGTCCCGACCTGACCGGCACGGCGGACGGGATGGCGAAGGCCGCCTACATCCGCGAGTCGCGCCGCATCAAGGCCCGCTTCACGGTGCTGGAACAGCACATCGCGGTCGTGGACCGCCCGGAGGGCGCGGGGGCCGAGCGGTTCGCCGACTCGGTGGGCGTCGGCCACTACAACATCGACCTGCACCCGAGCACGGCCGGCATCAACTACGTCAACCTGGAGGTCTACCCCTTCCAGCTCCCGCTGGGCGCGCTCGTCCCGGTCCGGATGCGCAACCTGCTGCCGGCCAACAAGAACATCGGCACCACCCACATCACCAACGGCAGCTACCGGCTGCACCCGGTGGAGTGGAGCATCGGCGAGGCCGTCGGCGCGCTGTCGGCGCTCTGCCTGAACCGCGGCACCGAGCCGCACGCCGTGGCCGGCTCCCCGTCCCTGACAGAAGACCTGCAGCGGCTGCTCACCGGCACCCTCGGCGTCCCCGTGGCCTGGCCGGAGGAGATCGCCGTCATGCGCCCCTCCCAGGCCCGCAAGCACGCCACCCCCACCTACGTCCTGCCCGAGCGGCGCGCATGAGCCCGCCCACGGAGCAGCACGACGTTCTCATCTACGGCGCGACGCTCGCCGGCATCATGGCCGCGCTGCGGCTGCGCCTGCGCGGCCTGAGCAGCCTGATCCTGGAGCCGACCGGGCACGCCGGGGGCATCGTCGCCGGCGGGCTGGTCAAGAGCGACCCGCCGAACGTCATCGAGGCCCTGGCCGGGCTCACCCGCGACCGCTTCTTCCGCGGCATCGGCCACGAGTACGGCGCCGCGGAGCCTCGCTACCGCTTCGAGCCCAAGGTCGCCGAGCGGGTCGCCCGGCGGCTGCTCGCCGAGGCGGGGGCGCAGGTGGTGACCGGCGCCCGCATCCACGGCCCGGCCGACGTCGAGACGCGGGGCCGCCGCATCCAGGCGGTGCTCGGCCGGCGGGCCCGCTTCTTCATCGACGCCTCCTACGAGGGCGACCTCATGGCGGCGGCCGGCGTGCCGTACACGTACGGGCGGGAACCGCGCTCCCGCTACGACGAGCCGTTCGCCGGCGTGCTGCCGCACCGGGCGCTGCGCCGCAGCGAGTTCGCGCCCAACGCCGGCTACCCGGTCGGCCCGCCCCCGGCCGAGCCGCCGGGCGAGGGCGACGCCAAGACGCAGGCGTACAACTTCCGCGGCGTGTTGTCCAAGGCCGCCGACCGGCTGCCCTTCCCCAGGCCCGACGGGTACGACCCGGCCCTGTACGGCCTGCTCGGCCAGCTCATCACCCGGCGCGGCATCACCGGCCTGTCGGACATCGTCACGCATACGGCGTTGCTGCCGCCCGGCGACAAGTACCAGACCAACCAGGCCCTGTTCATCGGCTTCGACCTGCCGGGCGCGTCGTGGGACTACCCGGACGGCACCTGGGCCAGGCGCGAGGAGGTCATAGCCGAGCACGTGCGCTGGCACCAGGGCATGCTCTACTGGCTGGCCAACGACCCGTCGCTGCCGGAGTCGTTCCGCGCCGACACGCGCACCTTCGGGCTGCCGGCCGACGAGTTCGCCGACAGCCCGTACGGCGCCGGCTTCCCGCACGCCCTGTACGTCCGCGAGGGCCGCCGCCTGATCGGCCAGTACGTCCTCACCCAGCACGACCTGCGCATCCCCGGCAACACGAAGGCCACCCCGGTGTGCTGCTGGAAGTACGGCATCGACTGCCACATCGTCCAGCTCTACCCGGAGGGGGAGCACACGATCGCGGGGGAGGGGCCGCCCAGCGGCACCGAGTACAACGAGCCGGCCGACCTCTACCAGATCCCCGCCGAGTGCCTGTTCCCCGCCCGCGGCGGCATCGAGAACGTGGCCGTGCCCGTCTGCTTCTCCGCCAGCCACGTCGCCTGCCTGTCGGCCCGCATGGAGCCGAACTACGGCATGCTCGGCGAGGCCGCCGGCGAGCTGGCCGCCCAGTCCCTGCGCACCGGGCGGGCCGTGCAGGACTACCGCTACCCCGACCTGGCCGCCGCCCTGGAAGAGCACGGCAGCGTGCTCTCCCTGCCCGGCCTGGAGCCCGCGCCATGATTCCCGACCCGCCGTTCCAGCCAGGACCGCTCGACGCCGCCGCCGGCCGGCGGCCGCACCGGATCGAGCTGCCGCTGCACGCGGGGGAGCCCCGCGAGCGGTGGTCGCTGCGGCTGGAGTTCACCGCCGGGCACGGCCCCTGCCCCGACCTGGAGCTCGAGATCGACGGCGCGTACCGGGGGCTGGTCCACCCCGAGGTGCGGCGCGAGGACCGCGCAGAGGTCTACCGGCACGGCCCCATCGCCGGCGAGGTACGGCTGGACGTGCCGATCCCCGGTTCCATGCTCCCGCCAGGAGAGCACGTCCTGGCCATCACCACGACCCTGGACCGCGAGGCCGCCACCGGCCCCGTCACGATCCCCGGGCCGGGGCCGGCCCGGCACCGCGAGCAGTTCGGGCACCACTTCGGCAGCGGCCTCACCTGGCGCTCCATCACGCTCGAACCCGCGACCGCGCCGCCGCCCGGGCCCGTGCTGCGCGTCACGCCGCTCTACCTGCACGACGGCCGCGAGCTGGCCGAGCTCACCGTGCCGCTGCCCGCCCGCCGCGCGCAGGTGCGCCTCGCCGGCCGTACCCACGCCTTCGACCTGCCCGGACGGGACTTCGGCCAGGCCCGCGTACGCTTCCCCGTTCCCGAGGCGCGCGGCCCGGCCGAGGTGACGGTGGACGGCGGCGACCCCGTGACGTTCACCCTCACCCCCGCCCGCAAGTGGACGCTGCACCTCATCCCGCACGTGCACCTCGACGTCGGCTACACCGACACCCAGGGCAAGGTGCTGGAGCTGCACAGCCGCAACCTCGACCGCGCGGTGGCCGCCCTGGACCGCGACCCCGGCTTCGCCTTCTCCGTGGACGGCTCGCTGGTGCTGGCCCAGTACCTTGCCACCCGCTCGGACAAGAGCGCCGGGCGCGTGCTCCAGGCGCTGCGGGACGGCCGCATCGCGGTCAACGCCTTCCACAGCCTCTTCCTGTCGGGGGTGGCCTCGCTGGAGGAGATCTACCGGGCGGCCTACCTGGCGGCGCGGCTGCGCGACGAGCACGGCGTGCCCGTCACGTACGCCAACCTCACCGACGTGCCCTCCTACAGCGCGGCCCTGCCCTCGATCCTGGCCGCGCTCGGCATCGGCGGCTTCGTCGGCATCGAGAACCACCACCGCGGCGGCAACGCCGACAGCGACCTGCAGCACCTGCTCAGCCCCGTCATGTGGGAGGGCGTGGACGGCTCACGCGTGCTCACGCACTTCTCCGACACCTACTCGCAGTTGCGGTTCATGGTGGGCGACCCGCAGACCGTCGAAGGCGGCGCCCACTCCCTGTGCCGCCTGCTGGCCCGCTACGAACGTCCCGACTATCTGCCGCACGACCTGGCGATCATCGGCACCCACGCCGACAACGAGGACCTCGTCGACGGCGACGCCGGCTTCGCCGCCCGCTGGAACGCCGTCTACGCCCACCCCCGCATCGTCGTCTCCACGATGGCCGGTTACCTGGACGCGGTCCGCCCCCTGGCCGACCGGCTGCCGGTGTGGCACGGCGACGGCGGCAGCTACTGGGAGGACGGCGTCGGCACCGGCGCCACCGTGGTCGCCGAGCACCGGCGGGCGCAGAGCGCGCTGCCCGCCGCCGAGGGGCTGGCCGCCCTGGTCGCGCGGGCCGAACCGGCCTACCGCCCGCACCGGGAGGCGCTGGACGCCGCCTGGGAGGGCGCGCTGTTCGGCGCCGAGCACACCTGGACCTGGTCGCACGCGCTCGCCCACCCCCACGGCGAGCAGGTCGGCGACCAGCTCGACTGGAAGCGCCACCAGGTGCACACCGCCCTGCGCACCGCCGTGGACGAGGGCCGCCGGGCGCTGAGCCAGCTCGGCGAGCTGGTCACCACCCGGGGCCCGGCGCTGCTCGTGCACAACCCGCTGAGCTGGACGCGAGACGTGGAGGTCGAGTACGAGTCCACCGCGCCGCCTCCGCAGCCCGCTGAGGTGCTGTCCGACTGCGCCGGCCTGCGCCGCTACCGGATGACGGTGTCCGGCGTGCCCGCCTTCGGCTACCGCACGATCCCGCTGCCCGACCCGGCCGCGCTCGCGCCGGGTGAGGAGGACGGCCGCCGCGCCACCCGGCGCTCTCCCGAGGAGGACTGGCAGCCGGTGCCGCCGCGCCTGCTCACCCCCCGATGGGAGGCCGCGCTCGACCCCGGGACCGGCGCGCTGCTCGCCCTCACCCACCGGCCCACCGGCCGCCCGCTGCTCGACGGCCCCCTCGGCCAGGTCCTCTACGTCCGCAACGGCCCCTCCACCCGCGTCGTCACCGGGCACAGCGGCGAGCCGCACCACCACCCGCCCGCCCCTCGAACCTCCCTGGACGGCCGCCGCCCGCACGCCGGCCCGCCCGGCCTCGACGTCTTCCCGGCGGCCATGCGCCCCGTCGGGCTGCGCCGCACGTACGACGGCTGGCGCCTGCGGGCGGTGGGCAGCGCGCCCAGCCTGCCGCACGTCGAGGTGGACATCCTGCTCAGGGACGCCGACGACCGCGTGGACGTGCTGGTGCGCCTGGAGAAGGAGCGGGAACCCGCCAAGGAGTCGGTCTACGTCGCCTTCCCGTTCGCGCACGAGCAGCCCCGCTTCCGCTACGACCGCCAGCAGGGCTGGATCGACCCCGCCGCCGACCACGCCCCCGGCGCATGCCAGGAGTGGTTCACCACCCAGCACGGCGTCGTCGTCGCCTCCCCGTCCGGCGCCGTGGCGTGGACCTCGGCCGACGCGCCGCTGTTCACCGCCGGGGACATCGTGCGCGGCGCCTGGCCAGAACGCTTCGCCCCCGCGAGCGGCGCACTCTACTCGTGGGTCATGAACAACTACTGGCCCACCAACACCCCACCCGAGCAGGACGGCACGCTGACCCTCCGCTACGCCTTCCGCCCCCTGCCCGCCTTCGACCCGGTGGCCGCCGGCCGGCTGGGCCGCGAGGTCCGCGCCGCGCCCATGGTGTCGGAGGTGACCAGGCTCGACAAGTTCGACACCGGGCCCCGCCCGCTCGACGCCCCCGCCGGTAGCCTGCTCGACCTCGGCCTGCCCGGCTGGGCCGCCGCGACCGTCGCCGAGCCGCGCGACCGCACCGGACTGCTCGTCCGCCTCCAGGACCTGTCGGGCCAGGGCGGCGAGATACGCCCGCGCCACCCCGGCCGGATCGTCCTGTGCCGTGCCGACGAGACGGAGGTCGGCGAGCTCGACGGCTCCGTCCGCCTCGGCCCCTGGGCCGTCATCACCCTCAAGCTCCTCTAGGACTTCTCCAGGAAAGGAAAGGCCATGTCTGACGCGCGTCACAGCAGGCGCCAGTTCCTCCAGCTCACCGGGAGCACCGCTCTGCTGGCCGCCTCGGGCGGCCTGCTGACGGCGTGCGGCCCGTCCTCACCCCAGGCGAGCCCGCAGGCCGGGACCCGCAAGGCGGTCATGCCCGCGTACGTCCCGTCCGGCCTCGTCAAACCCGACCTGCCGGCCACCGCCGAGGGCGTGCTGGCCGCCTACTACTCCTACCCCGCCGAGCCCGTCACCGCCTTCACCGGCAAGCCCGGCGAAGGGCTGGGCGAGGTGAAGGTGCTGACCAACATGTTCAACCCGGTGCCACCCGGCCCGGACGCCAACCGGTTCTGGCAGGAGCTGAACACCCGGCTCGGCGCCACGCTGAACGTCACCATGGCGCCCGGCGTGCCCGCGTCCGCCTACGTGAGCAAGCTGTCCACCGTCATCGCCAGCGGCGACCTGCCCGACATCCTCATGTTGTCTGCCACCCTGGCCAACCGCTCGCAGATCCTCACCCGCCTGTGCGCCGACCTCAGCGACCTCGTCTCCGGCGACGCCGTCAAGAGCTACCCGTTCCTCGCCAACATCCCGCGCGACTCCTGGCTGGCCACCGCCTACCAGGGCGGTGTCTACGCCATTCCCATCCCGCGCGCCATCGTCGGCACGATCATGTTCGCCCGCTCCGACCTCATCGCCGAACGCGGCCTGAGCGGCGAGCTCAAGAGCTACGACGACTTCCTCGCCCTGGCCAGGGGCCTGACCGACCCGGCGAAGAACCGGTGGGCCTTCGGCAGCGCCAAGGGCGTCATCACGTACGTCGGCACCATGCTCGGCGTCCCCAACACGTGGGCCGAGCAGGGCGGCAGGTTCACCTCGGAGCACGAGGCGGAGGGCCGCAAGGAGGCCATCGCCAGGACCGCCGAGATGGTCAAGGCCGGCCTGTTCCACCCCGACGCCATCGGCGGCAAGCTCAACCTGCGCGACCTGTTCGGCAACGGCACCATCGCGCTCAACTCCGACGGCTACGCCGCCTGGGACATCCTCGCCGACACCTACAAGGTGGACGTCGGCGCGCTGGTCTCACCGGGCCCCGCCCGCGCGGGACAGGCGCACTTCGCCATCACCGCGTTCAAGAAGGCCGGCCGCGACCGCCTGGCCAAGCTCCTGCGCGTCTGCGACTGGCTGAGCGCGCCGCTCGGCACGAGCGAGTACATGTTCCGCAAGTTCGGCGTCGAGGGCACCCACTACACGATGAAGGACGGCGCGCCCGAGCCGACCAGCCTCGGCAAGGCCGAGGTCAAGCTCCCCCTGGAGTACGTCGCCGACGCCCCCCACGTGCTCGGCCCCCGCCCCCGCGAGCGGGTGGACGCGCAACGCGCCTACCAGGAGCGCGTCGTGCCCGCGATCGTCCGCAACCCGGCCGCCGCCCTCTACTCCGACACCGCCGTCAACAAGGGCGGCACCCTCACCAAGATCATTGACCAGGCCGAGCTGGACATCGTCTCCGGCCGCAAGCCCGTCAGCCACTGGGACGAGGTCGTCAAGCAGTGGCGCGCCCAGGGCGGCGACCAGATCCGCCGCGACTACGAGACCGCGCTGGCCAAGGGCGACTGAGCGATGGCACTCGACGTGAAATCCCCGCCCGCGCGCCCGGCCGCCCCGCCGCGGCGCGCCACCCCGAAGGTCTCCCGGCTGCGCAGGGACGGGCTGCTGCTCCTGCTCGGCGTCCCGGGCCTGCTCGTGATCCTGCTGTTCCACTACGTGCCGATGCTCGGCAACGTGATCGCCTTCAAGGACTACCAGCCCTTCCTGGGCATCTGGGAGGCGCCGTGGACCGGCTTCGAGAACTTCCGGGTGATCTTCAACGGTGACCCGGAGTTCCTGAACGCGCTGGTCAACACGGTCGTCATCTCGCTCGTGCAGATCGTCTTCGTCTTCCCCGTGCCGATCGCGCTGGCGTTGCTGCTCAACTCCCTGGCCGGGGTGCGGCTCAAGCGGCTGGCCCAGTCGATCCTCTACCTGCCGCACTTCATGTCGTGGGTGGTCGTCGTCGCGATCTTCCAGCACATGCTGGGCAACGCGGGCCTGCTGAACACGTTCCTGCGCGGGCACGACCTGGCCACGCTGCCGCTCCTGGGCAACCCCGACCTGTTCCTGGCCCTGATCACCTCGCAGGTGATCTGGAAGGACGCCGGCTGGGGCACGATCATCTTCCTGGCCGCGCTTTCCCGCGTCGATCCCGAGCTGTACGAGGCCAGCGCCATGGACGGCGCCTCCAAGACCCGCCAGCTCTGGCACGTGACGCTGCCCGGCATCCGCGGCGTGATCGTGCTGATGCTCATCCTCAAGCTCGGCGACGTGCTCACCGTCGGGTTCGAGCAGATCATCCTGCAGCAGGGCATGGTCGGCACCGAGGTGTCGGAGGTGCTGGACACCTACGTCTACACCTACGGCGTCGTCGGCGGCAGCTGGGGCGTGGCCGCCGCGGTCGGCCTGGTCAAGGGCCTGGTCGGGCTGGTGCTCGTGCTCGGCGCCAACAAGGTCGCGCACCTGCTGGGCGAGAGAGGGCTCTACACCAAATGATCGTTCGTACGCTCAAGGGCGCGGTCGTGGCCGCCTGCTGCGCCCTGGTGATCCTGCCGTTCCTCGCGGTCCTGTCCACCAGCCTGGCCGACCAGGCGCAGGTCACCGCCACCGGCGGCTACGTGCTGTGGCCGGAGCGGCCCAGCCTCGACGCCTACCGGGCCATCCTGGCCGGCGGGGTCGTCACCCGGGCGCTGCTGGTGTCCGTCGGCGTCACCGTCGTCGGGACGCTGCTGTCCCTGACGTGCATCACGCTGCTGGCGTACTCGCTGAGCCGGCCGGGCTCGCTGCTGCACCGCCCGATCCTGCTGACCGTGCTGTTCACGCTGCTGTTCGCGCCCGGCATGATCCCGATGTACCTGACGGTCAAGCAGCTCGGGCTGCTGGACTCGTACTGGTCGCTCATCCTGCCGGGGCTGGCCGGCGGGTTCCAGATCATCATCATGCGGGCCTTCTTCCAGGAGATCCCGGGTGAGCTGGTCGACGCTGCCCGCATCGACGGCGCCGGCGAGCTGCGCATCCTGCTCCGGGTCGTGCTGCCGCTGTCGAAGGCGGTCATCGCCGTCGTCGGGCTCTTCAGCGCGGTCGCGTACTGGAACGCGTTCTTCAACGCCATGCTCTACCTCAACGACACCGAGAAGTGGCCGCTGCAACTGGTCCTGCGCACGTACGTGGTCGACAACAGCGCGCTCAGCGTCGACGCGGCGGATCTGTCGGGCAGCTTCCTGCCCCCTCCCCAGTCCATGCAGATGGCGATCCTGGTGCTGAGCCTGGTTCCCATCGCGATCGTCTACCCGTTCCTCCAGAAGCACTTTGCCAAGGGCATCCTCATCGGCGCGGTGAAAGGCTGACACATGAAGATCAACGAGGACCGCCGTCGGATCCTGTCGGCGTTAGGCGCGGGCGGCGCGGCCGCCATGGCGCTGAGCACCGGCCCCGCGCAGGCCGCCAAGCGCGACGTCCGGCAGATCGCCGGCGTCACGGACCTGCGCCAGACCCCCGGCCAGCAGGGGGAGCAGATCTACCTGCTCGGCTACTACCAGGCCGAGCCCGGCGTGACGGCCACCCCCGGCCGCGGCGGCGGCGACCTGTACTGGGACGAGACGAGCACCGAGCCCGACGACGGCGGCACCGTCTTCGCCGTCGCCGGCGTGGCCACCGGCCGGTGGAAGCGGCCCGTCGCCACCACCGTGGACCTCGCCTGGTACGGCTGGCGCGGCACCGGAGCCGACGACGACACCCAGCGCCTGCAGAACGCCGTCAACGCCCTGCCCGCCGGCGGCACCATCGAGATCGGCCCCGGCAAGGTGCTCATCAAGAGGACGATCTCGGTCAAGCGCGTGCCCATCACCTTCGACGGCGCCGGCCACACCGACAGCCTGGACCACGGCACCCAGCTCCTGCTCGAGACCGGGACCGCCGACGGCTTCCTGCTGACCGGCGTGCACGGCGGCGGCTTCCGCAACCTGCAGATCCGCGGCCTGGGGCTGAAGGGCGGTGCGATGATCCGCACCGAGCGGGCGGGGGCGGCCAAGGAGGACGGCAACTACATGCTGGCCTTCACCAACGCCCGCTTCCGCGACGGCCACAACGGGCTCGTGCTGCGGGCCTGCAACACGGTCAGGTTCCAGAACTGCGTCTGGAACACCTTCACCGGCGACCAGGTGATCCTGCTCAACGGCGTCGCCGACGACCAGCGTGCCGACCCGGTCGAGTTCGTGCAGTGCGGCATCGCCGCGGGCAGCGGCAACAAGGTCACCGACAACGTGGTCATCGACGGGCTCGGCGGATCCATCAAGTTCATCGCGACCGCCATCCTGTTCGGGCGGCACGGGCTCTGGATGCGCAACACCACCGGCACCAAGGCGCTGCCGAAGTTCGTCTACTTCGAGGGCGGCGGCTTCGAGAACGGCCACGGCGTGCCCGTCCTGCTGGAGGCGGGGGCGCAGGCCCAGTTCGCCAACACCTACATCTCCGCCGACGGCGAGTTCGACAACGTACGGGTCGGCCCCGAGTTCGTCGGCGGGGTCACCTTCACCGGCTGCGTCATCCGCGGCGCGGGCCGCAACGGCATCGACGTCGCCTCCGCCCGGACCACCGTGACCGGCTGCCTGATCGGCAACAACGGCCGGATGGCGCACCCCGACTTCGCCCGGCAGATCAGCGCCGTGGACGGCAACGGCGCGGGCGGCGTCCGCGTCACCACCTCCGCCCCGCACGGCTGGGAGAGCGACGACCGCGTCACCGTCACCGGGATCACCGGCCTGGACCGCGCCTGGACGATCCAGGTGGTCAGCGAGACGGCCTTCGACCTCGAGGGCGCCGAACCCGGCACGTACGCGGGCACCGGCCAGGTCTACAGGCACGGTGCCGGCATCAACATCCGCGCGCAGGCCACCCGCGTGGTGGTCACCGGCAACGCCATCGGCGGCTTCACCGGCGACGGCGTCAACCGGCAGGACTACGGCATCGTCAGCGCCTCGCCCGACGTGCTCATCAGCGGCAACGACCTCAACGGAAACCACGCGGGCGCGTACGCGCTGACCGGCGCGCAGACCGCGCAGACCCGCGCCACCGGCAACAAGGGCGTCCAGCAGATCGACGGCTGGCTGACCGCGCGCATCGACGGCGCCGTCGCCGACGGCCTGCACGACCTGTCCAACCTGCTGTACGCCGATGGCCAGCGGCTCCGCATCGTCCGGGTCGCCAGGAAGCTCGGCGCGGGGACCTGCCAGGTGCGCCTGGACGCCGACGGCGACAGCGCCGGAGGACCGGCGACCGCCGCCACCACGACCTTCCAGAGCACGACGCTCACCTCGCCGTACGTGGTGGACGGCACCTCGGCCGCCAAGCGCCTCCAGGTACGCGTCCTGGGCAGCTCCGGAGCCGGCGGGCTGGTCGTGCAGTTCGGATACCAGGTGATCGCCTGACGTCGTCGGCGAACGGGTTACCGCAGCGCGTCGGCCTGTGCGCGGGCGCGTTCGATGTCGGGGACGTGGCTCTCGGCCCATTCCCGGACGGCGCGCAGCGGTACCAGCAGTGACCGGCCGAGGCCGGTGAGGGCGTACTCGACATGCGGGGGATTCGCCGGAATCTCCGTGCGGGAGATCAGACCGTCGTACTCCATCGCGCGGAGCGTCTCGGTGAGCGCCTTCGGTGTGATCCCCCGGATGTGCGCCTTGAGCTCGGTGAATCGCATCGGCCTGGTGTCCAGCGCGTTGACGATGAACACCGTCCAGCGCGCCCCGATCCGGTGCAGAACGGTGCGACTGGGGCAGGTCGCGGCCATGACGTTGTAGGCCTTACCCATGCACGACTCCCGGTAGCGTTGTATATACCGGTATAGAATCTATACCGTCCCGGGTTGTGTCACTTCCCGATAACCCGGCCCGTCCCTCAAGAGCCCGGCACGGCCGTTTCGTCGCAGCGATCATCATCGACTCGATCGGCACCGGCGTCTTCGTCCCCGTTTCGATGCTGTATTTCCTGGCCACGACGCCGCTGACGCTGGTGCAGGCGGGCGCGGCACTGACGATGGCCGGGCTGCTGGCGCTCCCGGCGGGCCCGCTGGCCGGCGGGCTGGTCGACCGGTACGGTGCCAAGCCGGTACTGCAGGCGGCGAACCTGGCCCAGGCGCTCGGCTTCGCCGGGTATCTCCTGGTGGACCAGACCTGGCAGATCGCCCTCTGCGCCTGGTTGAACAGTGCCGGGCGGGCGGTGTCCTTCAGCTGCTACGGCGCGATCGTCACCGCGCTGGCCGCGCCCGGCCGGCGCGAGCGCTGGTTCGGCCTTCTGGGGTCGGTACGCAACCTCGGCTACGCACTCGGCGGCCTCCTGTCCGCCGTCGCGGTCGGTTTCGGCACTCACGGAATCTACGCCGGGATCGTGACCGTCAACGCCCTGTCCTATGTCGCCGCCTTCGTACTGATCCGCGCCGTGCCGAATGCCCGTCCCGGGGCGGGCCGGGACGCTGCCGGAGGCTGGGGGCGCGTGCTCCGGGACCGGCGGTACCTGTCACTGGTCGCGCATCAGCTGTGCTTCGCGATCTCCCTGTTCGCCCTCAACGTCGCGATACCGGTCTACGCCGTGGACGTGCTGGGGCTGCCCGGCTGGACCGCCGGCATGGTCTTCACGCTCAACACCCTGATGGTCGGCTTCGGCCAGGGCCTCGTCCTCGGGTGGCTCGGCGGGCGGATCCGCAGCCGCGTCCTCGTCGCCGGGCACGCCTGCTTCGCGGCCGGATACCTCCTCTTCCTCGCCGCCGGCCACGTGGCCGCGCCCGCCCTCGCGGTCGGCGTCGTGGTGCTCGGTGCGGGCAGCTACACCCTCGGTGAAATCCTCGGCGGCCCCATCACGTCGACCGTCGCCGCGGAGAGCGCCCCGGAGGCCCTCCGCGGCCGGTACCTGGCGCTCAACCAGCTCGCCGTGACCGTCGCGGGAGCGGTCGCTCCCGCCGCGCTCTCCGGGTTGCTGTCCGCGGGGGCGGCCACGATCTGGCTGACCCTGGCCGGCGTCAGCGTCCTTGGAGCCGCGCTCGCCACTGCGATCGGCAGAGTGGTGCCGGCGGCGCAGGGCCGCATCGGAGGCGGCTAGCTATATACGCTTGCGCATATATACATCAGTGTGTATGTTCGGGGGCGTGGTCAACAGCGTGCAACTGCGAATGACGGCGATCTCGGAGCCGAACCGGTTCCGCATCGTCGAGTTGCTCAGGGACGGCCCGCGATCGGTAGGCGACATCGTCGACGCGCTGGGCCTGGGCCAGCCGCAGGTGTCCCGGCATCTGCGACTGCTCTCCGAGGCGGGCGTGGTCGAGGTGACCAAGCGGGCACAGCAGCGCATCTACCGGCTGGACCCGAACGCGATGCGCGAGCTGAGCGACTGGGCGCAGGGGTTCGCCGCGCTGTGGTCGCAGCGGATGGACCGCCTCGGCGCCTTTCTCGACGACACAGCCAATCAGCAAGGAGCTTGAGCATGCCCCCAGACGGGATCGTGGTCGACAGGTCGGCCAACACCCTCCACATCAGCCGCACCTACCCGGCCGCCGTCGAGCGCGTTTGGCGGGCCTGGACGGACGCCGAGGCGATCACTCGCTGGTGGGGGCCGGAGGGATGGGCCGCGACCGTGTACGAGATGGACGTGCGCCCGGGAGGACGCTGGCGCTTCGAGATCGCTCCAGCGGACGCCTCGGCCGCGCCGGTCCGCAGCATCGCCACCTACACCACCGTCGTCGATCATCGCGAGCTCGCCTACGACGACGTGTTCGCCGACGCGGCATGGCAGCCCGACGGCTCGGGCACCTTCCCGACCTCGGTCACCTTCACCTCCACCGGCAACGGCTGCACCGTCTCCGTCGCCGCGCGCTTCCCCGACGGCCAGGCACTGCAACGGGCCGTCGAGCTCCAGATGGCCGACGGCTACGCCGAAGCCCTCGACCGGCTCGGCAACCTGCTGGACGGCCCATCCTCAACCAGCGAAGGAGAAACCCTCATGTCCGAACTTTCCACCGTCACCTCCGCCGACGGCACCACGATCGCGTACAGGATGACCGGCTCCGGCCCGGCCATCATCGTGGTCAGCAACGTCGCCGAGGACCACACCGGCGTCGCGGGCGTGGCCGAGGCGCTGTCCAAGGACTTCACCGTGATCAGTTTCGACCGGCGCGGCCGCGGCGCCAGCGGCGACCCGCAGCCCTACGACCCGGCGCGCGAGATCGACGACATCGCCGCGCTGATCGAGGTCGCCGGCGGCTCCACGGCCCTGGCCGGCGGTTCCGGCGGGTGCGGGCTGACCTTGGACGCGGCGAGCGCGCTGGGCGACAAGGTCACGGGACTCTACCTGTACGAGCCGCCGTTCATCGTCGACGACTCCCGCTCCCCGGCGCCCGCCGGCTACGTCGAACACCAGGAGGCCCTGGTCGCGGCGGGCAGGCGCAGCGAGGCCGTCGAGTACTTCATGACCGAGATGATCGGTGTCCCCGCCGAGTACCTCCCGGCGATGAAGCAGGACCCTTCCTGGGAGACCATGGTCAAGTACGCCCACACCTACGCCTACGACGGCCAGATCATGCGAGGGCTCCAGGACGGCAAGCCGCTGCCCGCCGACCGCTGGTCGATCGAGGCGCCGATCGCGGTGGCGGTCGGCGGCAACGGTGAGGCCTTCATACGCGCGGGGGCCGGGGCGCTGGCCGCGATCTTGCCGAACGTGACCGTGCTGACGCTGGCCGGCCAGGATCACTCCGCCTTCTGGATGGCCCCTGAGCCGGTCGCGGAACAGGTGCGCGCTTTCCTCCTCGGCTGACGGCCACAGCGCAGGCGGCCGGACCCCGGATGGTCGCGGCAGAAGGCGAGCGCCCAGTCGTCCGGCACGAGGTTTCTCCGCGTCACGGGGTGTCGTCCTGAGCCCGAGCCTGTAGCAGTTCGCTGAGGAGTTCGTTCTGGCCGGACAAGGTTTCGGTCAGGAGTTCGCGGGCGGCGCGGAGCAGGTCGGTCACTTTCTTGCCGGCCAGGGCGTACACCACGGTGGCTCCCTCGCGTCGCGCGGTGACCAGGCCGGAGCGGCGCAGGGCCGCCAGATGCTGCGACAGCCCGGGGGGTTCGACGTCCAGAGCGGGCAGCAGGTCTCGCACCGGTCTGGGCCCGTTCTGCAGCAGCTCCAGCACGCGGATCCGTACCGGATGGCCCAGCAGCCGGAACAGCTCGGCCTGAGCCTGAGACAACGGCACCGACATCAGCGCATCGCCTGCCTGCCCGGTCGTGTCCCGTTCAAGGTCATCACCAGTCCCATACAGCTATTCACTAATTGCGTTCTTTCGCAATTTCATGTTAACGCAGAGTGCTCCTGGGTAGCCGATAGCTACCGGCCCCGTGCCCGGTCCGACCGTCGGGGTGACCCCCAAGCCGACAGGGAGGGGAGAGGGGCGATGTCCGCGCTGCTGCTGACGCACCAGCACCTGCCCGGTGTCACCATGATCTGCATCGAGGGGGACGTGGACGCCACCAACCACCTCCGGTTGCAGGCATACATCGAGCAGGTCCGCCAGCAGCCGGGCGATCAGATCGTGTTCGATCTGTCGGAGACCATGTTCATCGACAGCCGCGGGCTGCGTGTCCTGCTCGACGCCCACACCGCCGGCGTGCGACACGGCGGTGCCGTCCATTTGGCCGCACCGGCCCCGGTGCCGGCCCGCATGCTGGAGGTCGTGGGCATGGCCCGGCACCTGCCGGTTCACGCCGGCGTCGACCAAGCGCTGCGCGCGGCGCTGTCGGCCGCCGCCGAGCGCCCCAGCTGAACCGCCGGCGGCGGCCGGAACCTACTTCGAGAACGTGATGGCTTCTCAAGCCGCGACCGGGGCGTGGGGTGCGTGGGGCGTTCACCTGGGGCTCCGTTAGGATGGGACGCGTCTTCTCGCCGAGTGGCCTCCACGCCGGTGCTCATGGGCGTACGCGCCATACGGTCGCCACCTCCTGGTGCCTGCTGCGTGTCCATCACCGGTCCCGGCGGCGCTGCCTGCCGGCCTCCGGCGGACGGAACGAGCACGCAGATCACCGCGGCAAACCTCTCCGGGGGCAACGGTGATGCGCGGGACGGCAAAGGTCTGTCCAACCGGCGGCGGGCCGCCGGGATGAGTGCAGGTGACGAACCTACACTTATGCCTACGAACCCCTCGATGACCGCTGAACCCATCAATAACGCCGCCTGGCTGGCGGCTGGAGTCATCCCAGTGATCACGGCAATCGTCTTCGGAATCGCGGCCGTCTCGGCCCTGGAAATCACTCTCCTCCTGGCTCTGTGCGGCCTGGCCGGGGCGGAGCTCGGCGCGTTCATGCGCCGGCATCCGCAAGGTCCCGTAGGCGGCATGCGCGACCTGGCCGCGGAGGCGCGACAACGCGGAGCCCTCACGTGGGGCGCCGTCCAGCGCCGGTGGAAGTCGCACAGCCGGTAGGGCAGTGGTGGCGGGCTTCGCACGAGACCTGCCTGCATCGATCTCATGGGCATGACCAATGATCAAGAAGGGGACTGGGGCCGGGCATGGGCGGCGTTCAGCGGAAGTTCGAGTTGACCGCGCCGCAGATCGGTGGCGGCGCGCTGGCCGCGGCGACCGCTGCGGTCACGGCGTCCTACCTCGGGGTGGCCGGCACCGTGCTCGGCGCGGCGGTGGTGAGCGTCGGCACCACGGTGGGCACCGCCGTGTGCGCGCACTATCTCAAGCGCACCGGTGAGAAGGTCAAGCAGCACACGGCGAACGCCCGGCGCGGGCATGCCAGTGAAGGGGCGGGGATCGGCGGATCGTCCACCCTGCCGGCCGTGGGGGAGGAGCCACGCAGGAGGCTGCGGTGGACCAGGGTGGCCGCCGCCGCTGGGCTGGTGTTCGCCATCAGCATGGGCAGCATCCTGACGTACCAGACCGTGGCAGACCGGACCGTGGCCGAGCAGCTCACCGGCAAGCCCACACGGAAGCAGATGCGCGCCAAGCCGGCGACCGGGAGGGACAAGCACGCGGCACCTGGCGCGACCGCGCGCCCGACGCGGACCACGGCGAGCCCCTCGGCAAGCCCGTCCCCGAGCCCCTCCGCCACCGCTCCCGTGACTCCGGCGCTCACTCCGGCGCTGTCCGCAACCACGGCACCCTCGGCGTCAACGCCGCCTGCTGCGTCCACTCCCACGCCTGCGCCCACCGGCATGGTCGGCGCTACCGGCTCCCCCCAAGCCGACGTCCCACCTCCAGTGCGGAGCCCGAGCCCCGTCGGTACGGTGCCGGAGCCGCAGCACAGCGCGCCGGTCGACCGGCCTCCGGCGCCGGAGTGCCGTCCCGCCGACGGTCACGCGCCGGCGTGCTGATCTGCGTCGCCTGGCTGACGACAGGTGCCGGCTGGAATCGCGCGGTGAGCCACGTGGACGTGGCAGGTGGTGTGTGGACGACGTCGTGTCGGCCCTGCCCCGTTGTGTGCAGGTCTGGGCATGCGGATCCGGGCGCAGGACGCATACTGCTGATCCGGACAGGGCTGGAACAGAAGTTCACCCACGCCGCCAGCCTAGCCGTCGGCGTCCCGTCGGCGTGTCGGCGCGGGCACGATGCGCGACAAGAGGGCAGACAGCGGCCGGCATCAGTGCCTGCCGCGGTGCCAGGCCCCACGTCACGCGAGGCTGCCGCGCTGAACAGTTCCCGTTGTGCGGCGGGGTCCTGATGACCCCGGGCGGTGCCGGGGCCGGCAGACAGCGGTCAGTCGCGCCGGCGCAGTTCTTCGTTGATGCGCAGCGCCTCGGCGAGCTGGTCCTCCAGGACGATGATGCGGCAGGCCGCCTCCAGAGCGGTGCCGGCATCGACGAGTTCACGGGCCCGGGCAGCCAGGCGCAGCTGGTAGCGGGAGAAGCGCCGGTGGCCGCCCTCCGACCGCAGCGGCTCGATCAGTTTGGCGGCGCCGAGACTGCGCAGGAACGCCGGGCTGACGCCGAGGATCTCGGCGGCCCGGCCCATGCTGTAGGCGGGGTAGTCCTCGTCATCGAGCCGTTGCCCGGGACTGCCGGCCGAGGCGGCGGTCGTCTTGCCGGCCGTCGTGTCGCGGGTGTTGCGGGGCCGGTCTCGCCCGGAGTGCGGCACTTGGTGTGTTTGATCCATTCAACCTTCCTGAACGCGAACAGGGGCCCCGGCGCATGGACGCGCCGGGGCCCGAATGAGGTTTAACACCATCGACCGGCCATCCGGCCGGTTCACCTGCTCCGCACCAGCCGCCTGATCCGGCGGGGGTGCGGGGATCGCGTAAGCGTGACCGTAGACCACCGTCCTCTTCGTGGAGCTGCGGTACCCGTGCGGCGATGACATCCAGCCGGCAACGGGCGATCCTGATGGCGTTCAACACTCCTTTCCGGTTTCCTGCGTCGACAGTGAGCGTCGACTTCGTGCAACGGCAGCGCGTCCACCGCCCCGGCCCTCTTCCACTGCACTGGCCGCGGCAGTCCGACCTTCTGCCTCCTTGCCTTTCATCGTTTCCGGCACTGCTCTCCACGTCCGTCCGGGCAGTTCGTCATGGTGCTCGTACTGCACTGCCCTCGTGGATCCATCCTTGCGATGTCAGAGACTCTACCCCCATCCGGCGCGAATATCTACCATGACGGCAACAGATTTTCTGCCTGCGGGGGGCAAGAACCAGTCCTCGCCCTGACGTGATGGGAAACCGCGAGGCGGGGGTGGGTGCCGATGAGGTGGGCCTATCCCCGCCGGGAGGTAGCGTGGGGGACAACCGTGCTCGACCACGTGTTTGTTGATCCGGCCGGAGCCGGGCGGCACAACAGGTGCCGCCGCTTCCGGCGAGCGGGTCGCGTAACGAGGTGCGCCTTCCCGCTGGCCGTTCGAGAACACCCGTCTCAGGGGTGAGCGGTCCGGTTACCGGACATGCGCAACAGCGCCGACCGCCACCGAGGAAAGGGGCGATTTCCGGCCCCCTGGGAGTGTGTACTCATGTCAGATCATCGTCGGCCGGCTCGCGTCAGGCCTGCCGTGCTGGGTTCGCCCGGACAGGTGCCGTATCAGTGGGTGCCGATCACGCTGAAACTGGCCTACACCGTCAAGGAGCCCCTGACCCGCACCGGCGTGTGGAGCTCACGATGATGCACCTCGCGGTACGCCTGGTCCCCGTCGGCGATGCCACGCTCGTGATCACCTTGACCGGCGAGCTGGACGCGACGACCACTCGCATGCTGGCCGCCCTTCTCGACCCCCTGCCCCGGACGCCGGTCAGGCACGTCATCGTCGCAGCGCAGGACCTGTGGTTCTGCGACCTGCGCGGACTCCACCAGCTCGCCCTCGCCCACCGAGCCCTGCAGGCCGTGAACGGCCACCTGGCCATCGCCGCGGCACCGCCCGCCCTGCGCCGGCTGATCGCGCTGATGATCGGACACGGCGGGCCCGCCCTGCCCCTGTACGCCAGCGTGGCCGCGGCGCTGTCGGCCGCCGGTACCGCGCCGGCGCCCCTGCCGGAGCACCGGCCGTAGGTCGGCGCCACGAGACCGCCACCGCGCACGACATCCGCGCCCCGCGACCGTCGCCGGCCGCACGTCCACCGGCAGCCCGACCAGCGCCGCCAGCACGCCAGCCTCCACCGAGCGGCGCAGCGTCCCGAACGGCTTGCGCCCGCCGCCGTAGGCCGGCACCTGCTCGATGACCTCCCGGGTCATCCACACGGCCGTCTCCACCGCCCACCCGAGGGGGTCCTGCCCGAGGCTGTCGCGGGCGAAGGCCACGGTGCCAGGCAGGGACGCGGGCGGGTGCCGTCCGCGCGCAGCCGCAGCAACCATCCGGGAAGCGTCTCGGTCATGCGGCCCCGTCCGCCACTGCTGTCCTTGTTCAGGCCCTGTACCTTGCCCTCCATGACCGTCCGGGTCAGCTTGGCGTTGAGCAGCCGGTGCCCCTGCAGAGCCTGGGCGAACCTGAGCATGTCGCCCACGGTGGAGACGGCGCCACCGGCGGGCGAGCCCCCGTCGGGCGTCCAGGGGCCGAGGAAGGTGTCGCGCATCCGCGCGGGCGTCAGGATGTGCCTGCGGACGTAGCCGGCGTAGTCCTGCTTGCCCACCTGCTCGATGGTCGCGCCCAGGACGATGTAGCCGGCGTTGCTGTACCGCATCCTCGTGCCCGGCTCGGACGTCAGCGGCTGCTTGACGATCTCCTGCGTCAAGGACGTCCACGTCGGGCCCTACGGCTGACAACCATGGAGATATTCCCTTCAAGAGGGGGCGGGGTCGGGCTGTCAAGGGTGATCACATCTACCGGCCGGCGCCTGTCGGCAGGCGATCGGCGGACCATATGTGGTCCATATACGGACGTTGCGATACTGCGCGGATGCGTGTGCTCTTGGTCGAAGACGAGCAGCCCCTCGCCAGGTACATCGAGGCGGGGCTGCGCAAGCACGGTTTCACCGTCGACGTCGCCCTCGACGGCCGGAGCGCGCTGGACAAATGTGCGCTCACCCCGTACGAGGTGGTGGTCCTGGACCGGGACCTGCCGGAGGTGCACGGCGACGCCGTGTGCCGCCGGCTCGTCCAGCGGGGCGAGTCGAGGGTGCTGATGCTGACCGCGTCCGACGCCGTGGAGGACCGGGTGGGCGGGCTGATGCTGGGCGCCGACGACTACCTCGGCAAGCCGTTCGCGTTCTCCGAGCTGGTCGCCCGCGTGCACGCCCTGGTACGGCGCAGCGCCCCGGCCCGCCCCCCGGTGCTGCGCGGCGGCGGCGTGGTGCTGGATCCGGGCCGGCGCAGCGCCGAGCGGGACGGCCGGCTGCTGCGCCTGACGCCGAAGGAGTTCGGGGTGCTGGAGCAGCTGCTGGCCGCCGGCGGTGACGTGGTCAGCGCGGAGACGCTGCTGGAGAAGGTGTGGGACGAGTACGCCGACCCGTTCACCAACGCGGTCCGGATCACCGTCGGCACGCTGCGCCGCAAGCTCGGTGACCCGCCGGTGATCGAGACCGTCATCGGCGCGGGCTACCGGATCGGGCCGTGAGGCTGACCGCCCGCGCCCGGCTCGCCATCCTGCAGACCGCCCTCGTGCTGGCCGCCGGGGCCGCGCTGACCGGGCTGACCTACCTGCTGATGCAGCGGCGCCCCGCGCTCGTCACCCACCTGGACCCGGACGGCCCCGGCCCGGAGGGCACGCTCCAGCCGATCCCGCAGCCGCAGGACCTGCGCGATCTCGCCGACCAGGTACAGGCCGACACCCTGTCCGCGCTGTTGCCCCAGGCCGGTCTGGCGCTCGTCGTGGTGACCGTTCTGGCCGCCGTACTGGCCTGGCTGGTGGCCGGCCGGGTGCTGCGGCCGATCCGCGTGATCTCCTCGGCCGCCCGGCGGATGTCGGCCGAGAACCTCACCGAGCGGGTCCCGGTCACCACCCCGGCCGACGAGCTGTCGGCGCTGGCCTGCACGGTCAACGACATGCTGGACCGCATCCAGCGCGGCGTCGCCGAGCGCGACCGCATCCTGGACAGCCAGCGGCTGTTCACCGCCAACGCCGCCCACGAGCTGCGCACGCCGCTGACCACCGCGCGTACCGCGATCGACGTCACCCTGGACGGCCACCCCAGCCGGGACGAGCTGCTCGCGATGGCCGGCGACGTGCGCGACGCCGTCGCCCACATGCAGCGCGTCCTGAACGGGCTCCTGCTGCTGGCCCGCAGCCAGGCCGGAACCGGCACGCGGGAGCCGGCCGACCTGGCGTCCATCGCGGCAGCCGCCCTGGACACGGCCGAGGAGCAAGCGGCAGCCGCCGGCATCGCCATCCGCGCAAGGCTGCGGCCCGCGCTGGTCACCGGCGAGCCCGTCCTGCTGGAACGCCTGGCCGGTAACCTGGTCGACAACGCGCTCCGCTACAACCACGCCGACGGGCGGCTCACCGTCGAGACGTACACGGCGGGTGCACGCGCCGTCCTGCGGATCCGCAACACCGGCCGCGAGATCGTGCCCGAGGAAGCGCAGGCGCTGCTGGAACCGTTCGTGCACGGGCAGGGCACCCGGGTCCGTACCGACAGCCCTGGGCTGGGCCTGGGGCTGTCCATCGTGCGCGCGATCACCCATGCCCATCAGGGGCGCCTCGCGATCACGGCCCGCCCGGGCGGCGGCCTCGACATCACCATCGATCTCCCGCACCACTCCCGGCCGGCACCGCGACCTGCTGAGATCACCGCACAGCCGGCGTCCGTAGGGGTGGCGGGGGAGGGGCGAGCCCGGTGATCGTCATGCCGGCGATCTCGTAGAGCGGTCCAGCGGTTCTCCGCCCGTGCACACGCATCCGGGCAGTACCGCAGGCACCCACCTATGGCCCGCATATGGTGCGCCGATCGCCTGCCGATAGGCGCCGGCCGGTAAATGTGATCACCCTCGACGTTCCCAAAGGGAGGATCACAGGAGATGAGCCGTGCACGAGCGTCCGGCATGACCGGGCTGGCATCGGCCTTGCTGGCGCTGGGTCTCCACGCACCCGCGACCGCGGCCGCCGAGGTCGGGCCGGGAGACGTCCAGCAGGCGATCAACAGCCTGGCCAGGACCGACGGCGTGGTGGGCGCCATCGGCGAGTTGTACGTGGACGGCCGGCGCAAGGGGCAGGGAAGCGCGGGGACGCGCCTGCTCGGCGGCAAGGGCGGGCGCATTCCCCCCGCTTCCCGTTACCGCATCGCGTCCCAGACCAAGCTGATGGAGGCCACGGTCGTCCTGCAACTGGTGGGGGAGGGCAAGCTCGGCCTGGACGACAAGCTCAGCAGCCTCCTGCCCGGGGTGGCCGGACACGACCATGTGGAGGGCGCCGGGAAGATCACCGTACGGGATCTGATCCGGCACACCTCCGGCATCCCCGACTTCGCCGAAGGCGGGAGGTTCGACGTCTTCGACTTCACCACCGCCTACGAGCCGATCGACCTGGTCAGAGCCGCACGCGCACTGCCTCAGGGCGAGCTGGGGCAGTACCGCTACTCCACCACCAACTACGTGCTGCTCGGCATGATCATCGAGAGGGTGACCGGCCACGACCGGGCCGCCGAGTTCCAGCGGCGGCTGTTCGCCCCCCTCGGCATGAAGAGCACCTATCTGGCCACCAAGGTGTCCGACCAGATCAAGGGCCCGCACGGACACGGCTACCACCCCGACGCCCAGGGCCGGCCGCGCGACGTCGACCGGCTCAACGCCACCAGCTACGGCGCCGAAGGGGCGATCTCCACCGCGCACGACGTCAGCGCCTTCTTCCGCGCGTTCAACCAGGGCAAGCTGGTGCCACCGGAGCTGCAGAAGCAGCTGCCGCGGCCCTTCCCCGAGCTGTGCGGCGGAACGGTCTCCTCGGCATCGGGCGGCCTGCCCGGAATCAGTTCCGTCACCTTCTCCTCGGCCGACGGCCGGACCCAGCTCGCGCTGGCCGCCACGCTGAAGGTCGACAACGAGAAGGCCATGGCCGTCGGAGACGCCATGAAGAAGGCCGCCGCGGCCGTACTCTGCCCCGGCCAGTGACCGCGGGCCATCCGCCCTTCCAACAGACAAGGAAAGCTTCCGTGAGACGACGAATCCTCGGCGCGATCGCGTTCACCCTGGTCCTGACCGGCTGCGGCTCCGGCGACGAAGGCGGGGCGGACGTGGCCTCGGTCAGCGGCGCCGGCAAGCAGACCACGGCAGGCGCGCCGCCGAGCGCGGACCCGCAGGAGAAGGCGCTGAAGTTCGCCCAGTGCATGCGCGAGAACGGCGTCGACATGCCGGACCCCGATGCCGGCGGCAAGATGACCATGACGTTCGGCGGGCCGCAGGAGAAGGTCCAGGCGGCGCAGGAAGCGTGCCGGCAGTACGCCCCCAGCGGCGGGCAGCAGATCCGCAACGACCCCGAGATGGCCGAGAACCTGCGCAAGCTCGCCCAATGCATGCGCGACAACGGCGTGGAGTCCTATCCCGACCCAGAGGGCAGCATGATGCGCATCACCCAGGAGGCCGCCGAGGACCCCGATCTCAAGGCAGCCGAGCAGAAGTGCCAGAAGGAGTCGGCTGCCGCCGGCCCGGGAGGCTCTTGATGCCGATGGCCGCCATCGACGGCAAGACAGACGGGGCTGGCTGCTGACCCACGCCTGCGGGCGACCGCCGTCTCGGACGCCGCCGCGTTCCTCGACCTCGTCGCCCGCACCCCAGCGCTGAGCGACCACGACCGCCGCATGCTCGGCGGCGGCCCGTCGCCTCCATCCGGCAAGCGGTGGAGGGACAGGGTCAATCCTGGTGACGGGCGTGACGGGCGACATCGGCCGGCGCGTGGGGGACTGACCGGTGGGCGCGGGCCGGCGGGTACGCGCCTTGACCCGCGATCCCGAGGCCGCCCGCCCACCCGACGGCATCGCGACTATGCGCGGCGACTGTTGATCATGCCAGCGATGTGACGGCTTGTGACTGCGCAGATATCACGTAAGGCAGCAGGCTGCCCCCAGCCGTCATCCCCGAGTAGACCCGCGCTGGGCAAAGGATCTTGACGGGCAAGGCAAACATCCGCGCTCTGCTCGGAGGTGAGCGGCCGGATCGGCGCGAGAGGCGAATCCAGGTTTGGGCCGGTGAATTCATCGGCAACGCCTGGATGGCGACGCACGGAGCCGTCGCCGTGATCACCTTCATCGTCTTCGCGCTCGCGGCCGTGTGCGCCGTGGAAGCCGTGCTCGGCTTCGCGCCTGAGGCTCCGGCCGCCGGTATCGCCGTAGGTCACTGGCCCCCTCCGTGTATCACGTTGCCGACGGGGCAGGGGTTTGCGTAGGCAGACCCCACTGGCGAAGGGTGGCGATCGACGTGTTGTCGGGTTTCCGATTGGAATGGCCGATCACGGACGATGTCGCCGCCCTGCGTGCGGGAGTGCGGGCCTTCGGCACCGGTGCCGGACTGACCGGCAAGCGGCTGATGGACCTGATGATCGCGGCGAGCGAGGCCGCCACCAAGGTGCTGGAGCACGGCGGAGGCGGCACCTTGATCGCCTGGAGCGACGCGGGTGGCGTGAGCCTGGAGATCGTGGACGTGACCGGCGCGTTGACCATGGCGTACTGGACCGTCGACGCCGGCCCCGACCTGCTCGGCGGCCAGGACATCGGCTTCTGGCTGCTGCGGCGACTGTGTGACGAGATCCGCCTCGACGACAGCGACGGCAGCACGCGATTGCATCTGCGCTTCCACCTTCGCGCCCGGCAGAACGGCGGTCGTCGCGTGTCAGCGTGAAGCAAGAGCCGGTCGCGCCACCTCGTCCCGACTGCCTGGAGCGTCCTGCAGAGTTACGCCGGCATCGGCGTCCTCGCCTTCCAGCAACGACACCATCGCCACCACCGCCTCGCACGCCTGCACCCGCACCAGATCCGTTCCTCCGAGCCGAGCGGCGCCACTCTGGCCCGGGCCCCAGCCCAAGAGCTCCGGAGCGGCTCGCCCTTCGAAGATGGCAAGCATTCCTTCACACGAATGTTCTGCAATGCTGTGGACATGGTCGAGATGATCGGGCCGTATCGCGTTGTCCGTCGGCTGGCCGCGGCGGGATGGGCACGGTGTGGCTTGCCGAAGACCGCGGCGGACGGCGGGTCGCGGTGAAGGTCATCAACGCCGAACTGGCGCGTGAGCCCGAGTTCCGGGAGCGGTTCCGGCAGGAAGCGACAGCGGCGCGGCGCGTGCGGCGGTTCTGCACCGGGCCAGTTCTGGACGCCGGACTGGACCAGGACCCGCTGTGGGTCGCCACCGACTTCATCGACGGCCCGAGCCTGCAGGAGGCGGTGTCCGCCAACGGCCCGCTGCGTGGAGCCGATCTCGACGCGCTCGCGGTCGGCATCGCGACGGCCCTGACCGCCATCCACCAGGCCAAGGTGGTAGATCGCGACCCTCAAACCCTCCAACGTGCTGCTGTCACCGGTCGGCCCGCGGGTCATCGACTTCGGGATCGTCCGCGCTCTGGACGCCACCGGGCAGTTGACGCGTTCAGGGACGGTCATCGGCACCCCCGGCTACATCGCGCCGGCATCTGACCCGCAACCCAGCACACGACCGCCTTCCCTGGGACCAGGCCCGATCACCAACACCGCCAGCGGACTGTGCATCGACACCGACGGCCCCCAGGGGCCTGGTGTGCAGGTGCAAGTTCGTGACTGCGGCCACTTCAGCGGCCAGCAATGGCGGTACAACCCGAGCACGGGCAGGCTCACCAACCTCACAAGCGGCCTATGTCTGGACACGGCCGGGACCCCGGCCAACTACGTCGCCCTGGTGCTCAAGCCCTGCGGGAATTACACCGGCCAGCGCTGGAGCGGATGACCTGGTGCTGGGCGAGTTCTTGATTTTGCCGCGTTTGCGCTCGACGTCGGCGCCGACGGCGACTGCCCCGGCTTCCCTCGCGACGGCGGCTGGACGGTCCGGCACGAGGGCTTCGCCCCGTGGGCATGACCACCGGTACGAAGGTCGGCCATCCGCCAAGGCAGGGCCATCGGCTGGGCACAGCGGCGCGGGTTCGACCAGCGCGACCCCCGCGTCGGGTACCACCACGGGAACGCGGCCGAGATCGGACATCGAGACCGTACGCCCAGATGGAAGGCTGGACGCATGTTTCCGGAGACTCCCGCCGCCGCGGCGGCGCTGTCGGTGGCCACCCGCTTCTACTCGCCGGCGCTGCTCAACCACTGCGTCCGCTCCTACCTGTGGGGAACGGTGTACGCCGCGGCGCACGGGATCGCCTTCGACGACGAGCTCTACTACGTTTCTGCGCTGCTCCACGACCTCGGGCTGACGGAGGCCTTCGACAGCCATCGGCTGCCGTTCGAGGAGGCGGGAGGGCAACTGGCCTGGGTCTTCGGCGTGGCGGCCGGCTGGCCGGTGGAGCGGGCCGCCAGGGTCACCGAGATCATCACGCTGCACATGCGCGACGACGTGTCTGCGGCCACCGACCCCGAGTCCCACCTGCTGCAGGTCGCCTCAAGCTGGGAGGTGGTCGGCCGGCATCCGGAGGAGTTCCCGCCGGACGCCAGGACCGAGCTGCTCGCCCGCTACCCTCGGCTGGGATTCGGCGCGGAGTTCCTGGCGTGCTTCGAGGACCAGACGAGGCGCAAGCCGGACAGCGCCGCCGCCGCATCGGTCAGGAACGACGTCGCGGGGCGGATCGCCGCCAATCCGCTCGAAAGCCGCCCACCACCCATCAGCCGCTGACGCCACCCCGGAATCCGTGGACGAGCCTCCGGTCAGTCAGCACCGACGGCGCGACCGCCACGCCGGGTGCCGGTCATCGCCGGGTACGGCCGCCCGGCGTCGTCCTTCAGCCCGTGCCCGGTGAAGTACAGCAAGGTCAGGCGGTGAGATCTACGCGCCCGCCTGCGCCTGCGCCGATGACGGGCCGACCTGAGCGGGCACGTTGCTAGCCTTCGGCGTATGCCGCGCCTGGTGTTCTCGGAATTGGACCTCGGTCGTGTCCGATTCGCCATCCTGCCCTTCCAGGAAACGCTGAAAGCGGCGCGTGGCCTCGGACTGCCGAAGCCGCCGCCCGGTCTGGCCGCGTGGCGTCGTGCCAGCCGTGCGGTGTTGCCCGCGATGGCTCGGCCGGTGGTGACGCTGTGCTCGGCGCACACCCGGCATCTGCCGGACTTTCTGACGCCGCAGCCCGCCGCCGACTCGATGTCGTTCGAGGACGAACTTCACGCGGCGCTCGACGACTCATCCGCGCCGGTGCAACAGGACACGGCTGCGTTCGCCGGCGTACTGGAGACCGTTCCGGTGGTCATCGACACGCTGCTGCACCATCCCGACCGTGCTCGGCGAACGTTGAGGCACGCTTTCACGGCGTTCCACCACGCGGTACTGGCCCCCGATTGGCCACGGCTGCACGCCCAGTTGGCGGCGGATGTGGCCTATCGTGCCCGGCTCGCGGCACAGCATGGCCTGGACGCCATGCTCGCCACCTTGTGCCCTCCACATGTGCGTTGGGAGTATCCGCATCTGGGATTCGACGGGCCGGGCGCGCCCGATTTCGCCCTCGGCGGCCGCGGGCTGATTCTGGTGCCGAGCATGTTCCTGACCGATGGTGTGCACCGGCAGCTCAACGACCGGCAGCAGCCGATGCTCTTCTACCCGGCGCGCACGGCCGGGGCGTTCTGGCGTGACAACGGTGGACGCAGCTGGCCGGATGGGCGTCTGGCCGGGGTGATCGGTGAGCGCCGCGCGGCGGCCTTGCGGGCTCTTGCCGATCGCCCCGGCTGCGGCACCACGGACCTCGCCACGGCGTTGGGCGTCACGCCGGCGACCGCCTCGACACATGTGGCGAACCTGCGACGTGCCGGGCTGGTCGTCACTACCCGGGCGGCACGGACGGCCCGGCACGAGCTGACTCCGCTGGGCCGGCACCTGCTGGACGCGCACATCGGGTGACCGGTCATTCGACGGCGATCGCCTCGATCTCCAGCAGCCACTCCTCGGCATAGATGTCGGTGATGATGATGGTGAGAGCAGGACGGTGATCCCCGAGAATCTCCTGGCGGATGCGGCTGTTGGCTTCCCGGTACCTGCGGTCGGAGAGGTACGTCGTGACCTTGGCGAGGTTGTGGACGCCCATGCCGGCCTCGGCCAGCACGGCGAAGACGTTCCGCCACGTCAAGCGGCACTGGGAGTCAAAGTCTCCGGGAACCACGCCCTGCCTGGCCCAGGGCACCTGGCCACTGACGAACACAGTGCGCCGGACATCGGCCACCAAGGTGCCATGCGTGTAGTTACCCATCGCGTCCGGGAGCGTCGCGGGATCGAGAGGCAAGATCTCCATGGCGGCGACGATAGGGACGCGGCCACACGGGTCACAAATACTTCGAGGATTCATCAAATCGTTCGGAGTGGCCCAGCTGAACCGGGCGGAGCCGAGCGACGGGGACGCTGCGCAGCTCCAGCACCAGCGGCCGCCCCGTCACGAGGTCGTTCCCGGTGATCGTCAGCCGGCCCGTGCCGAGCGAGTACGTCCCGGACAGGAGCTGCTCGCCCTTGCTCAACCAGGTCCGCCAGAGCCTGATCGTGGTGGTGGCTGCATCGACCTCGAAGTGGTACGTCTGCCAGGTCTGGCCGCTGCGCAACACCGCCTGGAAGGCGCGATTGCGCTCGAAGTAGACGCGCTCGGCGGGGCCCGGCAGTCCCGGTGGCCGGAAACTGCCCGCGGTCACGTCCCAGGTCCCGTCGAGCGGCGTGGGCACGCGGTTGTTGTAGTTGGCGACGTAGAACGAGCACGAGGACGTCAGCGCGAGCAGAAGCACCAGGACACCGGCAGGCACCCAGCGGCGCCGCGTGCGAGGCGGCGGGGGAGCGCCGCCGTCCTGGCCGTTCTTCCAGGAAGCGTCCTGGCCGTTCTTCCAGAAGACCGCGGCCAGTTCTGCCCGGTGCCGCCACAGCACGTACGCGGCACAGCCGGCGCCGATCAGGGCGATCAGCATGGCGTCGAGGGCGATCGCGTACGAGAGGTCGAGCACGGCGATCCCACCGAGCAGCGGCACCGTGCCCGCGGCGCCGAGCAGAGCGGTACGGCGGAAGGCCAGCGCGACACCGAGGCCTATCTGAGCCAGCGCGATCATGTTGCCGAAGACCGGTGAATACCCGAAGTAATACCAGGTCAGCCAGAACCCGCTGACCGTGCCCAGGGGCTTGTCCAGCTCCGAGTCCAGGATGGTGAACTGGGCGCCGAAGATCTTGGCGAAGCCGTACTGCAGCAGGATCGCCACCGGGATCCACCGGCACACCAGAAAGAGGATCTGCCCCTTGTCCCGCTCGCCCGCCGGATCTTCCGTTACACCCGTCCGTTCCCCCGTCACGAATGGCCCTCCGTTCGGAGCCCGGTGTGGAAATCCCCCTATGGCAAGTCTCGCCGGGCGGGTGGCCCTGATGCCGTTATGTCACCATCTCGTGATGAATTCGCCACCGGCCTCGTCGCCCGGATCGTGGGTGGACGTGCCGTCCGGGAGCCGCACGCGGTCGCGCGGGTACGCGATACCGCGCGTCAGCGGACCCGCACGGGCAGGGTCTGCAGCCCTCGGATGAGGGTGCTGGCGCGCCACTGCAGGACGGGCGAGCCCAGCTCGATGGTGGAGAAGCGGCCGAGCAGCCTCCCGATGGCGATCTGCGCTTCCAGCCTGGCCAGCGGCGCGCCCACGCAGTAGTGGATGCCGTGGCCGAAGGCCAGGTGGCCGCCGCCCGGCCTGGTGATGTCGAGCCGGTCGGGGTCCGGATAGCGGTCCGGGTCGCGGTTGGCGGCCAGCAGGGAGATGAAGACGAACTCGTCCGCGGGGATCTCGATGTCGCCGACCCGGATCGCCTCGGTGGTGAAACGCAGGGTCGCGATGTTGATCGGGCCGTCGAAGCGCAGGAACTCCTCCACCGCGCCCGGCAGCAGGGACGGGTCGGCCCGCAGCATGGCCATCTGGGCGGGGTCGCCGAGCAGGGCGAGCACGCTGTTGGCGATCAGGTTGACCGTGGTCTCGTGTCCCGCCACGAGGAGCAGGAACGCCATGGACACCACTTCGTCCTGCGAGAGCCGGTCACCCTCGTCGGAGATGTGCACCAGCTCCGACAGCAGGTCCTCGCCGGGCGCGGCCCGCTTGGCGGCGACGAGGCCGGTCAGGTACGCCAGCATCCACGCGTGGGCCTCGCGCATCGCCTCGGCCGACGAGGCGGCCACGAACGGCGCGGTCCACGTTCTGAACTCGTCGTGATCCGAGGCCGGGATGCCGAGCAGCTCGCAGATGACGGCGATCGGCAGGGGGAAGGCGAACGACTCCATGAGGTCGGCCTCGCCCGCCTCGGCCAGGTCGTCGAGCAGGCCGTCGGTGATCTGCTCGATGCGCGGGCGCAGCCGCGACACCGTCCTGGCGGTGAACGCCTTGTTCACCAGCCTGCGCAGGCGCGTGTGGTCGGGCGGGTCGGAGTTGAGCATGTGGGCCGACAGCGACGAGGCGTACGGGCCCGCGGTCCCCGGCGGGAACAGCTCCACCGCCCTGGCGCTGTCCTTGGCCAGCCTGGGGTCGTTGAGCAGCTCCCTGGCCTCGGCGTACCTGGTGACCAGCCAGACCCTGAGCCGCCGGTGCGCGAGCGCGGGCCGCACCGGCCCCTCCTCGCGGACGCTCCGGTAGACCCGATGCGGATCCTGCAAGAAGGCCCGGTCGAGGTTGAGGACCGTGTTGGTGGCCGGTTCGCCGTGCTGCAACGTTTACCCTCTCTCCAGGCTCAGCGGGTGCCCGCTGAGAACTTCGTGCGATCTCCGGCACCCGCGGGTGAGCGGGACTGCCCTCACCTCGTCGATGAGGCCGGTTCGCCTGGTCAGCGTGGCAGGGTCGCCTGTACGGGCTGCATATCCAGCGTTGCCGTCGTCGGGTTCGGCGATCGTCCACTTGGCCGATGCGCGACCGTCATGAAGGCGGTCGCCGCTGCCGCAGCCCGACGAACGCGACGACCAGGCCGGCGATCAGGACGATGGGACCGATGACGGCCCACATGGTGTTGCCGCTCATCACGCTGCCACCGACGACTCCGAGCCCTTGAAGCGTCCACAGGACGCCGACCGCGGCCAGGAGAACACCGATGACAAGGAGCACCCACGCTCTCATTGCTTCACCCGCTTCTTCGACAAGGCCCCGGATCGGGGCGGCAGCATGGTGCGAGCTTCCGATGAGCTGATCCTCCCAGAACGGCGGCCCTCTTCCGCACCGGGATGGGCCCGTGCGGCGGCTCTCTAGGATCTGGCGTATGAGCGAGCACCACTGGTTCGACGGCAGTCACCCGCGCTCCGCCCGGTGGGACGCCGGTGCCGCGCTCCTGTGCGTTCTGGTGTTCTGGCTGCCCGTCGACGCCCGCGCCCCAGCGTTGCACACCGCCCTGATCGTGCTGCTGGCCGCCGGGATGACGGTGCGGTCGCGATGGCCGGTGGCCGCGTTCGCCGCCGTCGCGGGGACGACGGCGGCGGGGGCGGCGCTGGGCATGACGCACGATCCGTTCGTGGCGGCGGCGTGGGTGCTGTACCGGGTGGCGCTGGGCCGCAGCACCAGCAGGTCGCTCAACGCCGTCGGCGCGGCGTCCGGGATGCTGATCGCGGCCGTGGCGTTCCTCGGCACGGCCGACGCCGAGGACACGGTGCGGTACACGATGCTGAGCCTGCTCGCGCTGGCCGCCGCCTGGGTGCTCGGCGGGACGACGCGGCGGGCCGCGCTCCAGGCCGAGCACGCCATGCTCGCCGAGCGCCAGGCCGCGGTGACGGCCGAGCGGCTACGCGTGGCCAGGGAGGTGCACGACGTGGTGTCCCACTCGCTGGGGACGATCGCCGTGGCGGCCGGTGTCGCGGCGCGCTCCGGCGACGCGGTACGCATGCGTGACCGGCTCGGGCGGATCGAGACCGTGAGCAGGCAGGCCATGGACGAGCTGCGGGCCACGCTGGGAGCGGTCCGCGAGGGCGGCGAGGCCGCGGAACGCCATCCGCAGCCGGGCATCGGGGACCTGCCCGCCCTGGTCGAGCGCATGCGGGCGAGCGGAGTCACGGTGACGTTCACGATGACAGGCACCCCGGAGGAACCGCCCGCGGGGGTCGGGCTGGCCGCGTACCGGATCGTGCAGGAGGGGCTGACGAACGTCGCCCGCCACGCCCCCGGCGCGCACTGTGCCGTGACGGTGAGCGGCACGCCCGGCGAGCTCCGCGTCACGGTGACCGACGACGGCCCCGGCGGCGCCGCGGCGGACGGGTTCGGGCTGGTCGGGCTGCGCGAGCGGGTCGAGATGCTGGGAGGCGTCTGCACCGCGGAGGCGCGCCCCGGCGGGGGGTTCGAGCTGTGCGCGGTCATCCCCGTTCCGGAGGCGACCCGTGCCTGACGAGATCACGGTGCTGGTGGCCGAGGACCAGGAGCTCCTGCGTACGTCCCTGCTCGACCTCGTCGCAGCCGAGCCCGGCCTGAGCCCGGCGGGGGAGGCGCGTGACGGCAGGGAGGCGGTGGCGGCGGCGCGCGAGCTGGAGCCCGACGTCGTGCTGATGGACATCCGCATGCCGGTCATGGACGGCCTGGAGGCCACGCGCGCCATCTGCGCGGCCTGCCCGGGGACGAAGGTGGTCATCCTCACCACGTTCGACCTCGACGAGTACGTCTACGAGGCCCTGCGCGCCGGTGCCACCGGCTTCCTGCTGAAGAACGCCGGCACGGAGGAGATCCTGCGGGCGGTCCGCGTCGCGTACGAGGGCAACGCCATGCTCGCCCCCGAGGTCACCAAACGGATGATCGCCGGCATGGCCGCCCGCGGGGAACGCGAGCGGCGCGGGCGGCTGGAAGGGCTGACCGGGCGCGAGCGGGAGGTCGTGGCGGCGATCGTGCGCGGCCTGTCCAACGACGAGATCGCCGCGGCGCTCTTCCTCAGCCGCGCCACGGTCAAGACGTACCTGAGCAGGTTGTTCCTGAAGCTCGGCGTACGCGACCGCACCCAGCTCGTCATCCTCGCCTACGAGAGCGGCTTCGTCGAGGAGCTGCGGCGGGACTGACCGGCCCCGGCGGTGTCAACCTTTGGCCGATGCGCGCACCCGGCGCACACTGGAACGCTGAAGACCATGATCGAAATCACCGGTCTCACCAAGTCCCACCGCGGCAAACCGGCCATCCAGGACGTGACCTTCTCCGCCGCGCCCGGCCGCGTCACCGGTTTCCTCGGCCCCAACGGCGCCGGAAAGTCCTCCACGCTGCGTATCCTGCTCGGCCTCGACCGGGCCGGCGCGGGCACCGCGCTCATCGGCGGCAGGCCGTACCGTGAGCTGTGCCACCCGCTGCGCACGGTCGGCTCGCTGCTCGAAGGCAGCGGAGCCCACCGCTCCCGTACGGCGCGCGCCCATCTGTCCTGGGTGGCCCGCAGCAACGGCATCCCGCTGAGCCGCGTGGAGGAGGTGCTGGAGGAGACCGGCCTGGCCCACGCCGCCCGCAAACGCGTCGGCACGTTCTCGCTCGGCATGGGGCAGCGCCTCGGCATGGCCGCCGCCCTGCTCGGCCGTCCCGAGGTGCTCGTTCTGGACGAGCCGGTCAACGGCCTCGACCCCGACGGGATCCGCTGGATCCGCCACCTGCTCAGGAGCCACGCCGCGGACGGCCACACCGTGCTGCTGTCCAGCCACCTCATGAGCGAGATGGCCGAGACCGCCGACGACCTCGTGGTCATCAGCGCCGGCCGGGTGGTCACGGCCGGTCCGCTGGCCGAGGTCACCGCCGGGTACCCCTCGCTCGAAGCCGCGTTCTTCGCCCTCACCACCGGAAGCCTGTCCTGACCATGCTCACCACCGTTTCCGCCGAGTTCAGGAAGATCCGCACGCTGCCCTCGGCCTGCGTCGCCGTCGTCGCCGGCACCGCGTTCACGCTGTTCATCGTCGCCTCGTCGGCCCGCAACCAGGCCGGCAGGCTCGCCGCCGGCGAGCCGACCTACTACGCCTCCGACGACCTGGCGCTGAGCCTGTCCGCGCCCGGCGTGATCGGAGTGATCGTGCTGGGCATAGTGATCATGAGCAGCGAGTACACCGCCACCGGCAAGGACGCGGGCGGTGGCCGGCAGATCCCGGCCACGCTGACGGCCATACCCGGGCGGGCCCGGCTCCTGGCGGCCAAGGCGGTCGTGCTCGCCGTCCTCAGCACGCTCGTCGCCGCCGTCACCATCGGCGCGGCGATCCTGATGACACAGGTCATCCTCGGCGAGTACGCGAGCCCGCCGGCTCAGCTCATCGAGGCGGTCGGCTGGCGGCCCGCCGGGGCGGTGGCGTACTGGGTGCTCACCGCCCTGATCGCCTTCTCCGTCACCGTCGTGACGCGCAGCGGCATCGTGCCGATGGTCGTGTTCATCGCCAACACGACCGTGGTGTCCGTCTCGTTCCTGCTGACCAGGGTCACGTCCCTGGCCAGGTACCTGCCCGACGTGGCCGGGGCACAGATGTTCGCGACGAACTATCCGGCCGAGAGCATGGTCGGTCCTGTCACCGGGGCCTTCGTCATGACCGGGTGGGCGGCGGTCCTGCTCGCGATCGCCGCGGTCGTGTTCGTACGCAGGGACGCCTGATGGCCCGGGACACGTTCGCCGCGGAGCTGGCGAAACTCAGAACCCTGCCCGCCGTGCTGCTGACCTGCGGCGTCACCATCGCCGCCGCGGGGACGCTGGGTGCCGCGCTCGCCGCGGGCCGGGCCATGAGCGCCGCCGAGGCCGCCCTGGGCACGACCGGTTACGTCCAGACGGGCCTCATCGTCCTGGGCGTGCTGGCCGTCGCCTCCGAGTACGCGGGCACCCAGGCCCGTACCAGCCTCACCGCGGTCCCCGCGCGCGGGCGGCTCATCACCGCCAAGATCGCCGCCTACCTCGTCGCGGCCATCCTCACCGCGGTGCTCGCTCTCGCCGCGGCGCTCGCGGGCGCCCTGTTCACCGGCGCGCCGATGGGCGATGGCGCCGCCCTTCCGCGGGCGGCCGCGTACCTCGTCCTGATCGGGCTGCTCGCCCTCGCCGTGGCCACCCTCACCAGGGACGCCATCGCCTCGCTCGCCACCACGCTCGTCCTCGTCCTCGTGCTCCCTCCCGTCCTGCCGGACGCCGTCGGCGACCACCTCCCCGGCGCGGCCGGGGCCCGCCTCTACCTGCCGGGCCCCGGCCTCACCTCGATGGAGGGCGGGCTCGTCCTGGCCGGGTGGCTCGCGGTCGCCCTCACCGCCGCAGCCGTCTCGTTCGTCCGGCGGGACGCCTGAGCCGTGATCCGGGGCACCATCCGTTCGATGCGAATCTCCCTGCAGAGCTCTGACCTGGTGAACTGCTGGTTCTGCCCGCCATTGCACGGATACTGCTTGTGCTGACCACGTGGACGGATACCTTGGGGGAGGCCTCCGGCGGCTCGCTGACCAGGCGTTTCGCTGGTGTAGAGGTCCGCAGTGATCCCCCAGGCTGGCGTGCCGCAGCATCGCCGAGGTGGTCTTCATCCCGTTGCCCGCGGCGAGCGACAACGTCGCCGTGACGCGGGTCGTGCAGCCGAATCGAAGGCAGCGCCCCACCTGGCGAACCCGGCACCTGGTGCCGGGCCGGTGTGGATCGCGCAGCACGGCTGTCCGGCGGCCTGAGCATTGGAGCCGGCCGCCGTCCGGATGACGATGTCCTGATCGTCGAGGCAGAAGTTGACCGGCTGCACGGCCGGCAGTGCGCGGTCGGTGAAGACGATGCGCCCGATCGGGCGTGATGGCAGCAGGCGCATGCACTCCTCGTGGGTGAGTACCTGCAGACCGGCCGAGTTGAGTTTCATGTCTGTAGCGTGCCCGTGGTCGTGTGCGGCTGGTTAGGGACGAAAGGCCCGTGACGGCTGCTGATCGCCCTCGGTGATTGCGGGCTGAGGTTCTTGCGGGCGGGGGGTGGGGTGCAGGATCCGGTCGAGGCGTGCGGCGGCGTAGCCGAGTACGGACAGCGCGGTGACGATCAGCAGGTCGCCGGCGTTCAGTGGCTGGGTGCTGAGGAGTTGGCGCAGTGGGGGTAGGTACAGGGCTGCTAGTTGCAGGATGAACGCGCCGGCGACGGCGAGCAGCAGCATGGGGTTGGCCAGGGTTCCTGGGCGGGTGCGGGAGCCGAGGGCGACGCCGAGCTGGGTGGCGCCGAGGGCGAAGAAGGCCATGCTCTGCCAGGGGCGTGCGGTGGCTGCGGCCCAGATGGCGATGCCGAGGGTGACGGTGGTGAGGATGACGGCGATGCGGATGACGCGTTGCCACAGGCCCGCGCCGAGGATGCTCTGGCTGGGTGGCCGGGGTGGGTCGGTCATGGCTCCTGGGACGGTGGGCTCGCCGCCGAGGGCTACGCCGGGCAGTCCGTGGGTGAGCAGGTTGATCCACAGGATCTGGGCGGGGAGCAGGGGGAGCGGGAGTCCGGCGAACGGGCCGAGGAGCATCACGGCGATCTCGGCGGCGCCGCCGGACAGGCCGTAGACCAGGAAGCGGCGGATGTTGGCGTAGACCCGGCGGCCTTCCTGGACGGCGGCGACGACGGTGTCGAGGTTGTCGTCGGCCAGGACCAGGTCGGCGGCCTGGCGGGCGACTTCGGTGCCGCGTCTGCCCATGGCCACGCCGATGTCGGCGCGGCGCAGGGCGGGGCCGTCGTTGACGCCGTCGCCGGTCATGGCCAGGACGCCGCCCTGGTTCTGCAGGCGTTGGATGATGTCGAGCTTCTGCTCGGGGGTGGCGCGGGCGTAGACGCCGGCCTGGCCGTGGTCGAGGGCTGCGGGTTCGCGGCAGTCGACGACCGGGTCGCCGTCGGTGATGATGCCCAGCTCGGTGGCGATGGCGCGGGCGGTGCCGGGGTGGTCGCCGGTGATGAGGATGGGCCGGATGCCGGCGCGTTTGCAGTCGGCGATGGCGGTGGCGGCGGCCGGGCGTGGCGGGTCCAGGATCGCGATCAGGCCGAGCAGTGACAGGCCGCTCTCCTGGAGCGTGGCCGGGGCGGTGTCGAGGTCGGTGCTGGCCACCGCGAGGACCCGGTATCCGTTCTTGGCGAACTGGTCGGCCTGTGTGGCGGCGCGGGCGAGCAGTTGCGGGTCGTCGGTCAGGACGGGGTAGTGGAGCAGGGCTTCGGGCGCGCCTTTGCAGATCAGGCGGGCGGCGCCGCCGGGCAGCTGGTGCAGGGTGGTCATGCGCTTGCGGTCGCTGTCGAAGGGCAGCTCGGCCAGGCGGGGCAGGCGGTGCTGCACGTCCTTGCGGTCCAGGCCGTGTTTGGCGGCGGCGGCGAGCAGGGCCGCCTCGGTGGGGTCGCCCAGCGCCGTCCATTCGCCGTCCGTGTCGTGCGGGGGTGAGAGGCGGGCGTCGTTGCAGAGCACCGCCGCCGTCAGCAGCGCGTGGAAGGCGCCGGGGTCATGGTCGCCGGTGATGTCGCCGTCGGGGGCGTAGCCGGTGCCGCTGACCGTGGCCTGCGCCGATGGCGTCCACAGGTGCCGGGCGACCATGCGGCCCTCGGTGAGGGTGCCGGTCTTGTCGGTGGCCAGGGCGGTGACGGAGCCGAGGGTCTCCACCGCGGGCAGCTTGCGGACGAGGGCGTTGCGTGCGGCCATCCGGCGTGCGCCCAGTGCCAGGCTCAGCGTCACGACGGCGGGCAGGGACTCGGGGACGGCGGCGACGACCAGGCTGATGGCGGTGATCACCATCAGTTCCACCGGCTGGCCGCGGACCAGTCCCAGGGCCAGGACCACCGCCGACAGCAGCACGGCGACGCCGGCCAGGAGCCGGCCGACTCCCACCAGGCGGCGTTGCAGCGGGGTCAGCCCTGCTGCCTTGACCATCAGGGAGGCGATGCGGCCGCTCGCGCTGGCCGCTCCGGTGGCGGTGACCTCCGCCCGGCCGCGCCCGCGCAGCACGACGGTGCCGGACGAGACCGGCGCGTCGATGCCCTTGTCCACCGGCACCGACTCGCCCGTCAGCGCCGACTCGTCGACGAGCAGTGCCGCCGATTGGTGCACTTTGGCGTCGGCGGGGACGATGTCGCCCTCGGCCAGGATCAGCAGGTCTCCCACCACGACGTCGCTGGAGGGGATCTGCTGCTGGCGGCCGTCGCGGACCACGCGTGCCTCCGGGCCGGCGAGCTGTGCCAGGGCCGTGATGGCGCGGTCGGCCCGGACCTCCTGCACCACTCCGACGGTGGTGTTGACCACGATCACCAGCATGATCACGGCCGCGTCGGCCCAGTCACCCGTCGTGATGGTCAGCACCGCCGCGATGAGCAGGACGATGATGAGCGGGTCGCGTAGCTGCGTGGCGATGCGCCGCCACAAGGGCACGGGCGGCTTCTGCGGAAGCAGGTTGGCGCCGTCGCGCGCGAGCCGCAAGGCCGCCTCCGCCGACGTCAGCCCAGACAAAGGCATCACCGTCATGTCCTCCGTGCTCGCCGCGGTCTTCCGGCAGGCGGATGATCGCTCGAATGTGTCCGCGTCCCACTGTTCGCGAACTCGGGCCGCGGCGAACAGGGACGTTAGTCCTTTCCCGCCAGGTCCGAAGCACACATCGCGGAAGATCAGGTGCCTTCCGTGAGGCCATGGGTCCGTACGATGAGGACCAGCGACCTCTACACGCGTCCGGTTCACGTTCGTCATCGGGCATATGGTGGGCGGGACCCTGGACGAGTACGCTCCAGCCCTCGCGCCGCGGCTCGTCGATCCGGTCCACCTGAAACCGATCTTGATCTCCACACCCGCCACGCCTGTTCGCAGGTCCTGGTCCATGGGGCCGCCGTGGGTGGTGCGGAAGACGATCGCGCCGTCGCGCACCTTGTAGTCGACGGTGCTGCCACCCCTGGCATGCGGTAGCCGCCGATCCTCGTGCCGTCACTACCATCGCCCGCGGGACCGGGCTGAAGAGTCGCACCTTGGGCACTGCCGCGAACCACACTGAGAAGGGAACGTGCTCATGACCGCAGTCTCGGATGAGCAGGTCCGCGTGACTCCCCGTGCCCGCTCGCGGTGGTCAGGACGGCACGATGAGCCGGCTCCTCCTGGACGACTACCTGTCCTGGATCGGTGCCGCGCCGCTGGTGACCGCCGAGGAGATCGTGCTCGCCACGCGGATGGAGGGGTTGCGCAAGCCGGTCAACGACCTGTCGCGTGGCACCACCGTGGCCGACATCGTCACCACCGTCGCCGTCACCGCCGCGCAGGTGCGCGACAACGAACCCAGCCTTGCCGGGGACGAACTGCCGAAGGTGGCGGAACACTTCTGAGACAGCTCCGGGCCAGTGCTCCGGGCCCGGACCCACGGGTAGGGCGCCGCAAACTGATGATCGGCGGTTCTGATCCGCGCCATTGCTCTGGGTGCGAGTTCGGCGCGCTCTTCAAACGCCCGGGGAAGGTCTGCTGGGGCCGTTAGGGTGTGCCGCATGAATATGGCTACACATCGTAGCGTTATGCTAACTCTCAGGCATGACCTCCCGGCGTCGCTTGTGGTCTTCCTCGTCGCCGTTCCCCTGTCCCTGGGCATCGCCATGGCCGCGGGGGCACCACTGGCGGCCGGGCTGATCGCCGCCATAGCGGGCGGTATCGTCGCGGGCCGGCTGGGCGGCTCGCCCGTCCAGGTGAGCGGACCCACGGCGAGCCTGACCCTGGTGATCGCCGGCCTGGTGCACACCTACGGTTGGCGCGCCACCTGCCTCATCACCATCCTGGCCGGCGCGGTGCAACTGGTGCTCGGGATGTTCAAGGCGGCCCGCGCCGCGCTGGCCGTCTCACCCGCGGTCGTGCACGGCATGCTGGCCGGGGTCGGCATCATCATCGCCCTCGCCCAGCTCCACGTGGTGCTGGGCGGCAGCCCTCAGCACTCCGCCCTGGCGAACCTGACCCAACTGCCCGGCCAGATCGTCGACATGCACGGGCACAAGGTCATGGCCGGTGTGCTCATGATCACCGTCCTGCTGATCTGGAACCGGCTGCCCAAACACATCAGAGCGATCCCGGCCCCACTGGCGGCACTGCTCGTCGCCGCCGGCATCGCATGGGTGTTCGGCTGGAACGTCACCCGCATCGACCTGTCCGGAGCGATCAGCTCCTGGTCGCCACCACAGCTGCCCCAGGGTGACTGGCACCACGTCGCCGGGGCGGCGCTGCTGATCGCGCTGCTGGCCGGGGCCGAATCGCTGCTGTGCTGCGTAGCCACCGACCGCATGCATGCCGGGAGTCGCGCCGACCTCGACCGCGAACTGACCGGCCAGGGCGTGGCCAACATGGTCAGCGGCGCCCTGGGCGGCCTGCCAGTAGCCGGAGTCATCATCCGCAGCACCACCAACATCCGCGCCGGAGCCCGCAGCCGCTGGTCGGCCATCCTGCACGGCCTCTGGGTGCTGCTGTTCGCGCTCTGCCTGGGCTGGACGATCCAGCTCATCCCGATGGAGGCGCTGGCGGCCCTGCTCGTCTTCACCGGCATCAAGACGATCAGCCTCGGCCACCTCAGGAAGGCGCACGGCCACCACGAGGTGCCCGTCTACCTGGTCACCCTGGCCGGAGTGATCCTGATCGGGCTGGCCGAGGGCGTCCTGGCCGGGCTCGCCCTGGCCGCGCTGCTGGCCCTGCGCCGGCTAACGGGGGTGACGGTCGCCAAGCGGCTGGAGCCGGACGGACGCCTGCACGCCACCGTCTCCGGCTCGCTCACCTTCCTCGGCGTGCCTCACCTGACTCAGGAACTGCGGACGATCCCCGCCGGCACCGCCGTGGACCTGGACCTGAACATCGACTTCATGGACAACGCCGCCTTCGAGGCGATCCACTCCTGGCGCCTGGACCATGAACGCCTGGGCGGCACCGTCACCATCGACGACCTGCACGACGAGTGGTACACGATGGCCGCCGGCGGCAGACGCGTGTTCCCGGCCAAGAGGCCGCCCAAGCCGGCCGGACGCTGGTGGCTGCCGTGGACGCACCGCCGGACCGCATCGGCCACCACAGCCGTCGAATGCCGGCTCACCCGGGGCACGCACGAGTTCCACCGGCGCACGGCCCCGCTGCTACGGCCCATCTTCACCCAACTGGCCGCCAAGCAGCAGCCCACCCACCTGTTCATCACCTGCGCCGACTCCAGGATCGTGCCGAGCCTGATCACCTCCAGCGGCCCCGGTGACCTGTTCACCGTGCGCAACATCGGCAACCTGGTGCCGCGTGCCGGCTCGCAGCCGGGCGACGACTCGGTGACGGCCGCCATCGAATACGCCACCGGTGTGCTGAAGGTGCACACCATCACCGTCTGCGGACACTCCGGTTGCGGCGCGATGGCCGCCCTGCTCAGCGGCCCGGCGACCACGGCCGGCCTGCCACACCTGGCCCGCTGGCTCCGGCACGGCGACCCCAGCCTGACCCGGATCGGCGCAGACAAGGCCGAGCAGCACCACGACGCCGCCCTGGATCTGCTCTGCCGGATGAATGTCCAGCAGCAACTGGAGAACCTGAGGACCTACCGCAACGTCGATGAACAGGTCGAGGCCGGGGCGCTGAAGCTGGTGGGCCTCTACTTCGACATCGCCTCAGCCCAGGTCTCCGTGCTGTCCCCTCCGACATCCGGCTTCCCGGCAAGCACAGGGACGCGTCGTCCACCCGAGCCAAGCCAACCTTGACCAGATCAGCCTGGTCGGGCACGGCTTCCTCGTTCTTCCCGCCGGCCGCGGTTTGCCCATGCCGCCTGCGCTGGAGGGATCAACCGTACTGGTTCGAGGAGTGCTGCACAGGCCGGGAGCCTGCGCGCCAAGGCCAGACGCCATGCGGCGGCGTGGCTGGCGTCGGCGCCGGTCACGCAGACGGTCGGGGCCCGGCGGCTCGGCGTAGCCGGTTGGCGATCGCGACTCCCAGCCCCTGCTCTGCCGGCGGGGATGCGATGATGACGTCGCAGCCTCGCTGGTCGAGTTCGCGCAGGAAGGCGTACAGCCCGCGCGCGTAGGCGGCCATCGAAGCGGGCAGCGCCACCACGGCGTGCGCCTTCACCTCGGCGTCGGCGAAGGCGGGGGGAAGAAGGACGCCCACCTGACGTCCCGTCTCCTGCACTCGTTCCGCTTCGGCGACCACGTTCTCGGGCTCGACCAGGACGACCCGGGCCCGCGGCGCGTAGTGCGAGGGATGCTGGCCCGGCACTCGTACCGGGCTCGTGGCGGGGACCGCGAGCGGGCGCCCCAGCACTGCTTCGAGGTCTTCGCGCGTCACTCCGCCGGGCCGCAGGACGCTCGGGATGTCGCCCGTGGCGTCGACGATGGTCGACTCGACGCCGACGTGGCAGGGGCCGCCGTCCAGCACGAGGTCGACGGCATCACCGAGCTCGGCGCGGACGTGGGCGGCCGTGGTGGGGCTGACCGAGCCGAAGCGGTTGGCCGACGGGGCTGCGATACCGTCGTCGAAGGCCGACAGCAGCGCGAGCGCGACAGGATGGGCGGGCACGCGCACGGCCACCGTTTCCAAACCGCCGGTCGCTTCCAAGGCCACTCGGCGGCCGCGCCGCAGGACCAGCGTCAGCGGTCCCGGCCAGAAGCGCTCGGCCAGCAGGCGCGCCCTTGCGGGCACCTCCTCGACCCAGTCGCCCAGTTGCTCCGCGCCGCCGAGGTGGACGATCAGCGGGTGGGAGGGCGGACGGCCCTTGGCCTGGAAGATCCGCGCGACGGCGGCGCCGTCGGCGGCGTTGGCGCCCAGACCGTAGACGGTTTCGGTCGGAAAGGCCACCAGGCCTCCGCCGCGTAGCACCCCGGCCGCCCTGTCGATGGCCAGCGTGTCGATGTCACCAGGTCTTACCGTCACGCTAGCAATCCTCCTACTGGTCTCTGCCGCCACCTTCCACGCACGATGATCAGTGACGAACCGGCGCCCCGCCCGCAAGGTAGGACGGCCGGCAGCGGGTTTTCACCGTATTCAGACGGCAGCACCGCTCAGGCCGTGCGCGGCGACCAGATGCGCGCTGCCGTCGGCCAGCCTATACGACAGCCCCACCACCGCCAGCCGGCCATCGGCCACCCGCTCGGCCAGGACACGAGAACGTTCCAGCAGCAGGTCGACGCTGTGCCGGATGTGCTCATGCAGGATCTGGTCGGCCTGGTCATGTCCGGCGGCGCGGGCCGCCAGCACGCTCGGCATCACCCGCTCGACCACGTCACGGACGAAACCGGCCGGTGTGCTGCCGCCATCGGCGGCGGCACAGGCCGCTGCGATGGCCCCGCACGAGTCATGGCCCAAGACCACGACCAGCGGGCAGCCCAGCACGCTCACCCCGTACTCGATGCTGCCGAGCACCTCCGTACCGGCCACGTGCCCGGCCGTGCGGACCACGAACAGATCACCCAGCCCCCGATCGAAGATGATCTCGGCGGCCAGCCGGGAATCGGAGCACCCGAACAGGACCGCGAACGGGCTCTGCGCCGGCGCGATCCCGGCGCGGCGGGCGGCGTCCTGGTTGGGATGCTCCGGCGTGCCGGCAACGAACCGCTGGTTGCCCTCCAGCAGCATCGCGACGGCATCATCGGGCGTCAACGTCAGGATCTCAGCCATGACGGCAGGCTACCGCGACTCCTGAACCGGCTCCGCGCAGGCAACCGCCAGCACTTTCCTCAACGTGCAGGAGCCTCCATTCTCTCCACGCAGACGAGGTGGGTGCGCGGCGCTGCTGGACGTCAAGCCGGCCCGCCTCGACCAGCTCGGCGATCGTCGCCATCGCGGCGTTGCCCGGCTCGACGAGGACGAAGCCCGCCCAGATACCGCGATCCCCGGCCTGGCGATAGGGAGGTCCTCGTCAGGCTCCGGGTTGAGCTGGGCGAGGGTGCCGCCGTTCCGTAACGTCTGCGGGGAACGCGCCCCGTAGTCGCCACCGATGCTGGCGATGACCAGGTCGACGTCGCGGACCGTTTCGGCGAAGTCCTCCTCGGTGTAGTCGATCACCTCGTCGGCGCCCAGCGCATGGACGAAGGCGTGCTGGGACCTACGAGCGGTACCGATCACGTACGCGCCGAGATGCTTGGCGGTGACCGGCGATCTGGCCCCAGCCGGAAACCCTGTCTGAGGCACTGTCCGGCATCGAGCGGGCCTTCCTGTTCCTTGTCTTCCAGGGGGTCGACGGGTTCCTCGACGTGGGTCGACGATCACGTCAACCTGCTCACCGCAAGAGTCGGCAAGCACACAGAGGTCCTGCCGACGGTCGAACAGGTCACCGGCAGACCGCCCTTCACCTACGCGCAGTGGGTCGCCGACCATGCCGCCGCCTTCGGCGCGGCGTCGGCCTGACGGGCGGGCAGGCTGCGGCGAGGTCGAGGTAGGAGTCCACGACGCGGCCGTTCTTCTCGGTGCATCGGCGGAGCTTGCCGGAGCCGTTCATGGAGGAGGGTGGGTGGATCCGAACAGCTTGACAGTGGGCAATATCTAGATATTGGAAGCAATAATCGAATATTGTCTAGTCATGGATCGAGACAGAGCGCTTGACGACCTCACCGCCCGGGCTCGCATCAGGGATGCGGCGCTGGCGCAGTTCGCCGAGCACGGGATCAAGGCAACCAGGCTGCAGGACGTCGCCCGCGCGGCCGGCGTCTCGATCGGTCTGGTGCAGCACCACTACGGCACCAAGGACGGGCTGCGCGACGCTTGCGACTCCTACGTGCTGGAGCGGCTCGTCCAGCGCGCCAGGGACGAGGCGGCCAAACCCGATCCGGGCGGCCTGGCCGCCCTGTACGAGGGCAGCGAGCTGATGGTGCGCTACCTGGCCCGTGCCCTGGCAGAGGGCTCGCCGGCGGCGGAGGAGTTCTTCGCGGGCGCGGCCCGGGTCACCGAGGAGTTCCTCACCAGCACCTGGCCCGATCGTTTTCCGCCGGGCTCGGCCAAGGCACGCGACGCCGCCGCCGTGATGAGCGCGATGCATGCCGGGACGATCGTCCTGCACCCCTACCTGAGCCGCCGCATGGGCGTGGACGTGCTGGCCCGCGAGCACACCACCGCCATCGGCGCGGCCATGGCCGAGGTGTACACGGCCATGGGTGAGTTCGCCCGGTCCGAGGCCGGGCGCCGGCTGACCGAGGAGCACGGCGATGACTGACCCGATCGAGATCACCGGCCTGGTCAAGACCTACGGCCGCACCCGCGCCCTGGACGGCCTGGACCTCACCGTGCGCCAGGGCGAGGTGCACGGCTTCCTCGGCCCGAACGGCAGCGGGAAGACCACCACGTTACGCGTCCTGCTCGGGCTGCTGCGCACCGACGCCGGCCACGTCCGCCTGCTCGGCGGCGACCCCTGGCGGCAGGCCGTCGAGCTGCACCGCAGGCTCGCCTACGTTCCCGGCGACGTCACACTGTGGCCGAACCTGACCGGGGGAGAGGTGATCGACGTGCTGGCCAGGCTGCGCGGCGGCGTCTCCCCGGCCCGGCGGGCGGAGCTGATCGAGCGCTTCGCGCTGGACCCCGGCAAGCAGACACGCACCTACTCCAAGGGCAACCGGCAGAAGGTCGCCCTGATCGCAGCCTTTGCCTGCGACGCCGAGCTGCTGCTCCTGGACGAGCCGACCTCCGGGCTCGACCCGCTGATGGAGGCCGTCTTCCGCGACTGCGTGACGCAGGCCCAGGCAGGCGGCCGGACGGTGCTCCTGTCCAGCCACCTCCTGTCAGAGGTCGAGGCGCTGTGCGACCGGGTGTCGATCATCCGCGCCGGACGTACCGTCGAGGCCGGCACCCTGGCCGAACTGCGTCACCTGACCCGCACCTCCATCACCGCCACCCTGCCCGGGCCGCCCGACGGGCTCGCCGGCCTGCCCGGGGTGCACGACCTGACCATGACGGCGGACGGCCGGGTGCACTGCCAGGTCGACAGCGCCGCGCTGGCAGGGGTGCTGGCCCGGCTGGCCGCCCTCGGAGTCCGCGACCTGACCGCGCAGCCGCCCACGCTGGAGGAGCTGTTCCTGCGCCACTACGAGACGAAGGCGGCGGCCTGAGATGGCGGGGCCTGAGATGGCGGGTACGGGCGCGCTGGTGCGGCTGATCCTGCGACGCGACCGGATCTGGCTGGCGCTGTGGGTGGTGCTCATCGCGGCCTTCGTGTACGGCACCGTCAGCACGATCGGCACCCTGATGCCGACCGTCGAAGCGCGCCGCGAGTATGCCGTGCAGATCGCTGCCAATCCTGCGGTGCTGCTCATCCAGGGGCCGGCGTACGACCTGAGCGTGGGCGCGATCGCAGCGCAGCAGCGTGCAGCCGCCACCATGATCTTCGCCGCCCTCGGCAGCGTGCTGTTCCTGGTCCGCCACACCCGTTCGGACGAGCAGGCCGGCCGGCGCGATCTGATCGGCGCCGCGCCGGTCGGCAGGCACGCGCCGCTGACCGCCGCGTTGGCGGTGGTCCTCGTGGCGGACGCGCTCCTGGCCGTGCTGATCACGGCCGTGCTGGCGGGCGCGGGCATGCCGGTCGCCGGCTCGCTGGCATGGGGCCTGATCGCGGCCTGCGGGGGATGGGTGGCCGCCGGGATGGCGGCGGTCGGCGTACAGGTGACGCCGGGCGCGCGGCCGGCCGGGCTCGGCACGCTCGGCCTGTTCTTCGCCCTGTACCTGCTGCGGGGCGTGTCCGACGTGGCCGCTCCCTGGCTCGGCTGGGCGGTGCCGACCGGCTGGCTGCTGCGCGCCCGGCCGTTCGCCGGCGAGCGGTGGTGGGTCTTCGTCCTGGCCGCGGCCCTGGCGGCGGTGCTGGTCGCGCTGGCGTACCGGCTGGCCGGGAGGCGGGACGTGGGCGCCGGGCTGCTGCCCGAACGTGCGGGGCCGATCGCCGCGGCCGGGTGGCTGCGCACCCCGCTGGCGCTCGCCTGGCGGACACAGCGGGCCACGGCGGTCGCGTGGCTGGTCGCGGCGGTGCTGTTCGGGCTGGCGCTCGGGTTCGGCGGTCGGGAGGCGGTGGAGGAGTTCGGCGGCAGCACTGGGCTGGCGGCGTGGGCGGCCCGCATGGGCTCCGCGGCCGATCCCGCTCAGGTGTTCTACGGACTGGTCATCTACGTGTTCGGCGCGTACACCGTGTCCCTGTACACCCTGCTGGCCGTGTCCCGGCTGTGGCACGAGGAGGCGGGCGGCATCGCGGAGACGGTGCTGGCCGGGCCCACCGGGCGGCTGCGCTGGGCCGTCGGGCACCTGCTGGTCGCCCTCGCTGTGCCCGCCGCCCTTCTGACCGTCGTCGGCCTCCTGTGCGGCCTTGGCTCCGGCGACGTGGGGGGCCTGCTCGCGCTCACCCTGCCGCTGCTTCCGGCCGTCTGGGTCCTCACCGGAGTCACGGTCGCCGCCTACGGTCTGCTCGGCCGGGCCGGGGCGATCGCCGCCTGGGCGGTATTCGGCCTGGTGGTGGCGCTGGAGTTCGGCTGGGAGATCGGCCTGGTCACGGACGAGGCCTTCCGGCTCTCGCCCTTCGCCCACGTCCACTACTCGGCCCTGGCCGACCCCGGACCTGCCACCGCCGCCGCGCTCACCGTCGTGGCGGGAGTTTTCACAGCCTTGGGGCTGACCGCCCTCGGCCGCCGGGACATCGGGTAGGCGGGATGGTCTGCCTTCCCGGGGCCGCCGCCTTGGCTCGGTAGCGGGGCGCCCGTCAAGGAGGCGTCTGTCGTCGTGACGGCGCCCCCTGTTAGGGTGGGCGCGGTGTGCCGGGAAGTCTGGTCGGCAAGATCGTGCAAGCTGTTCCGACTGGAAGGCCGTTCCATGACGACCCCCCCGCGGCGCCCCTGATGGGCGTGCTGCTGACCGCGTTCGCGTGCGTGCTGCTGCTGGCCGTCCTGCTGTCCAGCCTGGCCCACCGCACCATCCTGTCCACCGCCGCACTGTTCCTCGTAGCGGGATTCGTGCTGGGCGACGGCGTGCTCGGTGTCGTCTCGCTGCGGCCCGGCGACGACCTGGTGGCCACGCTGGCGGAGCTGGCGCTGTTCACCGTGCTGTTCACCGACGGCATGCGGGTCGGCTGGGCCGAGCTGCGCAGCGCCTGGCGGCTGCCCGGCCGGGCGCTCGGCTGGGGCCTGCCGCTGACCCTGGCCATCACCGCCATCGGGGCGCACTACCTGCTCGGGCTGGGCTGGATCGAGGCGCTGCTGATCGGCGCCATTCTCGCGCCCACCGACCCGGTGTTCGCCGCCGCGCTGGTCGGCAACGAGAAGGTGCCGCCCCGGCTGCGGCAACTGCTCAACGTCGAGTCGGGCGTCAACGATGGCCTGGCGCTGCCGTTCGTCATCCTCTTCCTCGCCATCGCTGCCGGATCCGACGACCTCCATCTGGGCGAGCTGGGCCTGGAGCTGGGGCTCGGCATCGTCATCGGAGTCGCCATCCCCTGGGTGGCGATCAAGCTGGAGCAGACCCGCTGGTTCGCCGCCTCCACCCCGTACGAGCCGCTCAACGCCCTGGCCATCGGCCTGCTCGTGCTGGCACTCGGCAAGGCCACGCACGGCAACCTGTTCCTGGCCGCGTTCTCCGCCGGCATCACCGTGGCCACGTTCGGGCCGCGGCAGCGCGAGTCGTTCGAGCACTTCGGCGAGCTGATCGCCGAGGTGTTCAAGCTGGCCGCGCTGCTGGTGTTCGGCGCGCTCATCACCCCGGCGCTGCTCGGCTCGGTCGGCTGGCAGGGGTGGCTGTTCGCGGTGCTCGCGCTGATCGTGGCCCGGCCCATCGCGATCTGGCTGTCGTTCCTGCGCTCCGGGCTGGGCGTGCGCGAGCAGGCGGCGGTGGCCTGGTTCGGGCCCAAGGGGTTCGCCTCCGTCGTCTACGGGCTGCTGGTGCTGGGCTCCGGCATCGCCGCCGCCGTGCCCGTGTTCCAGCTCGTCGCCGTGACCATCGTGCTGTCGATCCTGCTGCACTCCTCCACCGACATCGTGGTGGCCCGCTGGTTCGACGACGAGCGGGAGGTCCCGGCCTGGTACGGCAGCGTCACCCGCAAGATCCGCCGGCGGGAACGACCTTCCCCGTGACGCGAGGAGACACCATGGCGTCCACTTCCCCAGCTCATGCCGAGCGCGTCGCCGTCGTAGCGATGCCGCCGCCGAGCTGTGCCAGGTTCTAGGCATCGCCCGCGTCGCTGCGGTCGTGGGGGTCTCGGCCGGCGGACGTACCGCGCTGACCACGGCGGCCCGCCACCGGCACCATGTCGAGCCTGCTCGTCGCCACGTGGGGGCCGATCCTGCTCGCGAGCGCGGCTGGGCGAAACGAGCGGCCGATGGGCGGTCCGCTCCCGGGCCGGCCGGTGCCCTCGTCATCGTCTTCGCCATCGCGGCCGGCATCGCCTACCGCCTGGACACGCTCGCGATCCGGCGGCCGGCCCCCGCGGGCCTGCTCGAACACCTCCCGCTGCTGACCGGCTCCGGCTGGATCGTCCTCATCGGCGCGGATCTGCTGCGCTGCCACGTGGCGAACACCGCTGCGGCCGGCAGAGCCGCTGACGAACGGGGCCGCGACCATGATCATCGTGACGGCCGATACAGTCCTGTCTCCGGTAGACGTCCTGAGGAAGCCGAGCGTGCCCGTGCATCCGGCCGGAGACGCGCCAGGCCACCGGTTCGGCCATCACGTCAATCAGCACGTCGCGGTCGTCGTCGGCCGTACGCCGCCCTCCTCCTGGGCGCGCCGCAACAGGGCGGCGGCCGGCTCGCCGCCCGTCTGATGGCACGCCTTCTGCCGGGCAATCCCGCGAATGTGGTGGAGAACCAGTGCCGGGTCGGCCAGGTGCAGGTAGTGGTCGTCAGTGGAGGCGACGATGTGGCGCCCGCGTGTCGACAGGGCCGCGATTTGGCTGTGGTGGGTGATGGTCGGCTGGTCACCGCGGGCGCTGAGAACGATCACGGGCAGCGAGCCCCACGATCCGGCGGTCCGGGGCTGCTCGCGGACGGCGCGGGTGCTGGCGTCGTAGGTGCGCATCTCCGCAGCGGCTGCCTCCCAGGTGGCCGGGCCGAACACCACGGGAACGTTGTCGCGGGTGAGCCGGGGTTCGCGCGGGTCGACCATCCAGTCTCCCGTACGCAGCAGGCCCACAGCGGCCGCCGCGGACCACACTCCGGCCTGGATCGCCGCCGGGGTGGCGAGATCCTTCATGGTGTGTTCGTCGGCTGGGTCCAGCAGCACCATGCCGGCGACGCGCTCGGGCCATCGGGCGTGGAAGAGCCGCGCGACGTGTCCACCCCAGGAGTGCCCCACGAAGACGAAGGGTCCCGATTCGCCCGCGCGGGACAGCAGTGCGGCGAGGTCGTCTGCCTGTGCGGTGACGTCCTGGTCGCCGGTTCCAGGGCTGCTCCAGGCATAGCCGGCGCGGTCGTAGGCGCAGGAGCGCCGCCCCGAGGTGGCGAGGGCGGCTTGGAGATCCGCCCAGGTCGTGGAGGAGTCGCCCCATCCGGACGCGAAGACCACCGTCGGGCCCTGGGTCCCCAGGCAGCGCAGGTGCAGGTGGTGCGAGCCCAGGTCGACCAAGCGGCCCGGGATGGCGTAACGCCGCGGGTCCGTGGGCGCGAGTGAGTGTTGGACGGCCGCGCCGGTCAGGGCGGCCACCAGGACGACGGTGAAGACGCCCGTCACCATGCGGCGTAGCCGGCGGGGACGCGCCCTCATGCGCGCCGGCACGGGCTCGCGCGCAGCCGCGCGGCGAAACGCGTCGCCGGCCACGAGGGCGGCGATGACCGCGAGCATGACGAGCCAGCCGGGCCATCCACCGAGCCCAAGGGTCCAGGGGTTGCTGAGCGCCTGGCGGTCGTCGGCGGCGAACAGCACCTGGACGAAGGCGTTGACCAGTGTGTTGTTGGCGGCGTGGGCGATCACGCAGGGCCAGATGAGCCCGGAGGCCAGCCGCAGCCAGCCGAGCAGCACGTTGAAGAGCACGACGGTCACCAGGAAGGGGACCAGCCGGTGGGCGGTGCCGGTGCCCACGAATCCGGGCAGGTGCCACAGCCCCCAGATCAGGCCGCCGAGCAGCAGCGCCGGCCACAGGCCGAGTGGCCGCAGCCGGGGCAGCAGGAAGCCCCGCCAGGCCCATTCCTCGCAGAAGAACAGCGGCAGCGCCAGGACTGACATCCCGAGGTTGACGGCCAGGGCGGACAGGATCGTTCCGACGGGCACGCCGTCCTGCCCGGCGGTCTCCGGCGCGTAAACAGCGCGCAACCCGGAGAAGCCGGTCAGGTCGATCGGATACACCCCGGCCAGGGCGCCGATTGCCACGGCCAGGAACGCGAACGCAGGCGGGGCGGCCAGCCCGATCAGGCAGAAACGCACCAGCCGGCCCGTGGGGCGCAGCGGCGCCATGGCGGTGTCGCGCGGGATGTCGCCGGGCCGGCGGACCCAGCGCACGGTCACGAACGTGGCGACGCCGACGCCGAGCATTCCGCCGGCCGCGACGAGGTCGATGCCGGTGAGCGCCCGCACCAGCCACAGCAGCCACGGGATCGTGAAGGCGAGGATCAGGAAGGCTGTCAGCTCGCGTCGGCGGATGCCGCTGGGGCCCTGCCGTGCATCCGCGACGTACTGGTCACTGATGGAACGCATGTTCTGGTCCTCTCCGACGGATCTCGGGTGTCATCGCCGTGCTTGAGAGACGGCGTCTGCCAGTTCGCTGGCATCGGTGGTGCTGATGAGCAGGTCGCCGGGCCTGCCCTCGATGTGGCGGGGTCGGGGCGGCACGGGGATGGATCCGGGGTCGCGACAGCCGTGCTTCTCCATCTGTTATACAACATCTATATCAGATAGCATTGGGACGTGCTTCTGACGATCGACCTCGACAGCGAGGTGCCGATTTACCAGCAGATCCGCGATCGGGTGGTAGAGGCCATCGCAGACGGGGACCTGGTGGAGGGCGCGGCGCTGCCTTCCACCAGGCAGTTGGCCGCCGATCTGGCGATCAACTTCCACACCGTCAACAAGGCGTACGATCTGCTGCGCCAACAGGGGATCATCCGCATCAACCGCAAAAGCGGAGCCGTGGTCCGCCGAGACCCGGGCTCCGGGCCGCCGCAGCCCGGCTACGCCGACGACTGGCAGGCGCGGCTACGCACGCTCCTCGCCGAGGCCACGGTGCATGGCCTGGCCCCCGACGAGGTGCTGCGGCGAAGCGGCGACCTCCTTGCCTCGTTCCACACCGAACGGACCGCGAAGGAGACCCCGGCATGACCATGCTCGCCCTCACCTGCATCGCCCAGACCGCGCTGCTCACCGTCGCCGCCTGGACGTTACCGATGCTGGCCCGGCCCACCTTGCCCTTCGGGGTACGGGTGCCGGCCGGCCGGACAGCCGATCCGGCGATCACCGCGCAGCGCCGCCGGTACGCACGCGCGGTGGTGCTTCTCGGCGCGCTGGCCGCCCTGCTGTCGGCTTTCGCCGTCGTACTGACCGGCGACCCGGATGTGCTCGCGGTCGCCGGCGTGCTCCTCGGCGTCGCCGACGCCGTGCTCTATGCGGCCGCGCATCGTGCGGTCCGCGCCACCAAGCGGCGCGGCAACTGGTACGGCGGCACCCGGCAGGCCGTCACCGCCGACACCACCTGGCGTACCGATCCCGTACGCCCGCCATGGGCGCTGCTGCTTCCCTCGCTCATCGTGCTGGCCGCTACCGCCGCCATCGGGCTCGGCCGATACAGCAGCCTGCCCAGCACCCTGGCCACCCTGCGCGGGCTCGGCATCGACGTCCACAACCGCGTCCCCACCAGCCCGATGACCGCGTTCGCCCCCGTGTTGTCCCAGACGGCGCTCACCATCCTCGTCCCGCTGCTGCTGGTGGCCATCGTCCGCGCCCGACCGGAGACGGACGCCGAGCAGCCGGCGAGCTCGGCCCGGCGCTACCGCGTCTACCTGCGTGGCATCGCCACCATCCTGCTGGCCGGCGTGGCCTGCGTTGACCTCACCCTGCTCCTGCTGGCCCTGCAGCAGTGGGGTCTCCTCACGCCCTCGCCTCTGGTAGCGGCGGCAACCTGGGCGCCCACACTCGCCATCGCGGCCGCGTTCCTGCTCTTCGGCGTCCGTGTCGGCGAGGCAGGCCACCGCCTCCCGTCGCTGCGTGGGGAATCCGGCTCCGGCTACGTGCAACGCGACGACGACCGGCACTGGCATCTGGCCGGAACCATCTACGCCAATCGCCATGACCCCGCGGTCCTCGTCCACCAACGCGTCGGCAGCCGATGGACGCTCAACCTCGGCAACCCTGTCGCCTGGGCCATCCTGGCCGTCGTGGCGGTACTTGCGCTGCTGTCACTCCTCGGCGTCGTCGAACTGCCGTCCACTGGCTAAGCATGGCGGGTCGGCTCGCGGCGCGGCAGGACGTGGTGCTTCCAGTAGACGGCCATCAGCTCGGGGGCTCGTCCGGGGTCTGCCGATGTCGCGGTTCCGTCATCGGCAGACCTTGGAAGATGGGCGGCATCGCCGGCCCGACGCTGCCATCCCGGTCCCGCGGCACGCTGATCTCCACCGGGCCGACGTCGGCGACGACGGTCCTGGAGCGGGCACCGTTGCGGCTGTTGCCCGTCTCGCCGGCACCGCGCTGGTGCTTGTCGTAGCCGAGATGGTCGGTGATCTCGCCTACCAGCCGGGCCACCGGCTCCCGATCCGGCTCCTTGTTCCTGGTCTCCTTGGGGCGCTCGCGCCACGCGGCGTCCTTCAGGTCGATCTCCGTCGATGCCCGGATCACAGTACTCATCAGGTGCGTTCGATGAATCCAGGAGCGGTGGTTCGCACGTCTAAATTCTCCGGATGACCATGTGTGGCGTGATGAAGGGCGGAGTGTGAACGACAGGCTCGTTGGAGCACTATCCGAGGACGACCCCGTAGTGGAGGCGGTGCTGACAGCCAGCCGGGCCTTGGTAGGGGTCGCAGCTCGCTCGATCGCCGCGGCGGGTGGAGATGTGACACTGCCGCAGTATCGTGCACTCGTCCTCATGGCGGCGCGGGGTCCGCAACGACTCATCGACCTGGCGGAAGCCCTGGACGTGAACCGGTCGACGGCCACCCGCATGTGCGACCGCCTGGTGGCCAAGCGGCTGGTGCGGCGCAGCCGCCTGCCCAGTGACAGGCGCACGATCCGGATCTCGTTGACCAGCGAGGGGCGCGCGCTGGTGGACGGCGTGACCAAGAAACGCAGGGCCGATCTGGCGCAGATTCTTGCTCAACTCTCACAGGAGCAGCACGTCGCCGTTGTGGCGGCGCTGACGGCGTTCGCGGAGGCCGCCGATGAGAAGGAGGTGTCCGGGCACGCCGACATCCCGGCGTTGTGAGGATGGAGACCGGTGTGCCGTGGCTCAGCCGGCGTGGGTCGCAGACGCCCCTACAGCGGCGCGGTGAGTAGCTCCATGTCGTGATGGCGAGCTCATGGACGATGGCCGGCAATTCGGCGGCGCTGTCCAGCTCTAGCTGCCTCCTGCTGCATCGGGCCTAGCCCACCCGAGCCCTGTCAGGTCGCGAAGCGGAGGGCACATCTGGGCGGTCCATGACTTCGCTCAACTGCCGTTCCTGCGTAGCAGCAGCATCGCCGCGTCATCCAGCAGCGGTCCACCGGTGTGGCCGACGAGGTCGGCACGCAGGGCGTCGAGGGCTTCCTGAGGCTCGCTCGCCCGCAGCAGATGAACGCGGTCGGACAGAGGATAGAAGTCGCCGCTGTCGTCCCGGGCCTCCACCACGCCGTCGGTGTACAAGAGGATCTGGTCGCCTTCCCGGAAGGGAACTCGGTGCGCCTTGGGGCGGCCTGCGCCGAGCGGGCCGAGGCCCAGGGGCAGGCCTTCGTCCGGCGGTTCGACGGTGCAGGACTTCCCGCCGAGGGCGATCAGGAAGGGTGGCGGATGGCCGTGGTTGAGCAGGACGATCTCGCTGTCCCGTACTTCGGCGATGATCGCGGTGACGAACTTCTCCCCGCTCAGATGCCGGGCCAGGCTGGACTCCAGCCGCTCGCTCACGTCGTCGAGCTCGGGTTCGTCATAGGCGGCCTCGCGGAAGGCGCCGAGAACCCATGCGGCGGTCTCGACCGCGTCGAGCCCCTTGCCCTGGACGTCCCCGATGAGCAGCCGGACGCCGTACGGGGTGGTGACGACCTCGTAGAGATCGCCGCCGATCCTCGCCTCGGCCGCCGCGGAGGTGTAGGAGAGGGCCACTTGCAGGTCGGCGGCCTTGCGCGGGACCGGGCGCAGCAGCACGCGCTGCGCGGCCTCGGCGACCAGGCGGACGTTGGCGAGTTCGCGCTCGCGTTTCAGCCGCAGGTGACTGACCAGCATGCTCGCGCCGGTGGCGCTGACGATCGTGGCGATGGTGAGGTTGTTCTGCCACTTGAGCAGCGAGCCGTTGTAGTACGCCAAGGGGATGCAGATGGTGAGCGCGACCACGCCGATCAGCGCGGTGCGCCGGACGCTGCCGTACACCGAGCCGAAGCTCGGCCCCAGCGTGAGCAGGGGAAGAAAGCCTAACGAGGGTCCGGCGAGGAGATCGATCAGTGCGACGGGAACCATGACCAGGAATGGCAGCCAGCGCAGCGCCCACTGTGACCTCATCCAGTGCCACCGAACCCCATGTGCCCTCCAGTGGTAGACCGCCGCACAAATATCCTTGCATAGTGCAACGAAGTTTGCGCTGTGAACGTTGCACACGGCAACGGACTGCTAAGGTCGCCTCAGGGTGAGCCGGGAAGTCTGGTCGGCGCTGTAGAAGCGCGCCTTCGGACCAGGGACGTACAACATGGATCCCGCAGACCTGGACATTCCCCCGGACGATCCCGACTTCGACATCCAGCTCGACCGGCACGGCAACGTTGTCCTGCTGTCCCTGACCGGGCGGCTCGACACCGTGGCCTGCGTGATCCTCAAGCAGTACGTGGTCAAGGCGCTGGTGAGCCGGATCCCGCCGTTGCTGATCATGGACCTCACCTTCCTGACGGCGATCGACGGGTGCGGCTGCGATCTTCTCTCGTCGGCCTCCCAGCACGCCAGGGCCGCCGGCGGGCGGCTGATCGTCATCGATGGCGGGGTCCTGCCCGGTCACGCGGCCGAGGACGTCGAGCTGCTCCCGTCCATGGCAGACGCTCTCATCGAGCTCACCCGCTCCCGGCAGTAGTGCCCGGGCCGTCATCACGACGCTCGGCGAGCTCGTCGAGCCGGGCGCGCACCTTCCTGAGCTCGGCCAGGACGAGCCGGAGGTCGGCCTCGTTGCGGCTCTCCGCGGCCGAGGTCTGCTGGAAGCGTTCGACGAACCAGGCGGCGATGGAGGCGGTGACCACACCGAGCAAGGCGATGCCCGACAGCATCAACGTCGCTGCGATGAGCCTGCCCTCCAGCGTGGTCGGATAGAGGTCCCCGTAACCAACGGTCGTCATCGTCGTGAGTGACCACCACAGGGCGTCGGACAGGGTGACGATGGTGGGGTCGGCGGAGCGGCGTTCGGCGTCCAGCACGGCGATGGCGCCGACCAGGGCCAGGAAGCAGGCCCAGCCGCTGACGTACACGGTGACCCGCATGCGCAGCGGGAGCGTGACCCGGCGCATCAGCGCGGTCAGAAGCAGCAGCGAGCGCAGCACCGCCAAGGGCCGTAGCAGCGGCAGCAGAACGACCAGCAACGACGGAATATGCGTGGCGATGAAGTGCCGGCGCCGGTCGGACAGCCACACCCTGATGGCGTAGTCGGCGGCGAACAGCGCCCAGGCGGTCTGCTGGATGCCCTCGAGCCAGCGGTCGGTGTTCTCCGGCAGCTGGGGCAGCACGATGGGCAGCGCCCAGCCGGCCAGGAAGAGGATGCCGACGCCGAGCAGAACGGGGTCGGTCCTGCGTTCCCAGGCACGCAGGCGAGACGATGGCAAGGGTGCCGTGCGGGGCTGTTCCATCCTTGTCCTCAGAGAGCGGGTACGCGGGCGGTCAGGCGTCGCGGCCGGTCGGCACTGACCTTGCCGGGTTCCGCGCCCTCGACGTCCACGCGGGCGTCGAGCTGCTGCATGGTTGCGTCCAGCCTGGCGATCCGAGTGTGCCCGTGGCGTTCAGCCTGCCTGGTGCGTGGCATGACTGACCTGCCTGATTCCTCTGGGCGGCAAGGTGTGTCGCCGTGCGCGGCGGTTCGCATCTGCAGTCATGGGCGGAACCGGGCATGCCCGATCACACGATGTGTGTCCTGCATCGAGTTTCGCGGACGCACCCGGGTCCCTGTCCCTGCATGACGCTCTCCGACGTTGAGTCGCCTCCGGCAATCTATTGCACAGTGCAATCGTTGTCCAGGGCTCCACTGCCTTGCATCCTGCTGCGCCGGTGCTCTCCAGCAGGCGCTGATGATGAGCACCGCGGCGCTGGCCTGCTCGGGCGGCGCCGGACGTGGCGGAGATGTCGCTCACCAGGCCTGTTGCTGGGCGGTGGGTCACCGGCAGCTTGATTTCCAGCTTCGCGGCGACGTCGCGTACCTGCCTGTAGGGTGCGGTGCCGGCTTGCGATCTCCTGGCTGATCCCACGCACTCGGGCGATGGCGGCCCGCTGTACCGCGTCCTGGGCCATGGGCATCTCCCGCAGGCTCGCCGGCCTGACCGTGCGGATGAGCTCCCGGTCGGCCTCGGACAGGGGACTGCATCACAGATCGATTGCAGTGTGCAACGGTTTCTTGGTGCGACGGGACATTTCGGTTGAAATGGTCAAGCGGGCTGCCGCCGGTGCGCGTGAGTCCAAGACGGTCTGGGTGAGCAGAAGGGATCACGGTTGTGTCGTGGTGGCTGCGCGCGCTCTGGGCCGCCGCGGTCGGCCTCGTCGTGATCACTCTCGGCCTGACCTTCGTCCGGCTGCTCCAGATGCCCGTCGAACTGGCCTTTGACACCGAGCTCCGTGCGCGCCTGAACAGTGACCTGTATCCGCATCTCTCGAACGCGAGCGGCCTGATAGAGGTGCTGGCCATCGTCGTCGCCGTCGCGTTGTCCGCCGGAGAGCGGCGGACGAACCGGTTCCGCCTGACATTCCTCGCCGTGGTCCTGGTGGCCGCTGCGTTCGTGCTGTGGCTCGCTGTGGTGCACCCCGTGAACGGGGCCTTCAGCGCATGGGCGTCGCAATCCGTGCCCGGTGATTGGCAACGCTGGCATCTGCGATGGGCGCAGGGCCACATCGGGGGCGCCGTGCTGCTGAGCGGTGCGTTGATACTCCTGCTCATCGCCCTGACCGGGCCGCGCCGTATCGCGGGCCCTCGCCAGGCGGCGCCGCGCGGGACGTGATGCGGACGGCCTGCGTCAGCGCGATGCCGGGCCGGTGGGCGGCGGAACGTGCGCGGGCAGAAGTGGCTGGTTGTACGCGTCCAGGCGCGCCGGGTGCGCTCGCGCGCGAGCCGGCAATCCCCTTCGGGGGTGCGCGCGGGATCGCTCCGGACGCCGGCCCCCATGTCAGTCGTCCTCGGCTCGATCCCCGGGGTGTACCTCGGCGCGCGCATCTCCTCCCCGGCGCCGAGCGGGCTCATCCGGGCCCTGCTCGCGCTGGTCCTGCTCGCCTCTGCGCCGAAGCTCCTGGAAGTGAGCAACACGACCGCGGCCTGGATCCTGGGCGTGGGAACCACCGCAGGAGTGGCGGGATCGCTCGTGCTGAGACGAGGCAGACACGTAGCGGCGCCGGCCGAACCCGTACCGACGTCGGCTGGCCGAATCCGCTGACCTCCCCTGACCCACCCGAGGCCTGAACAGCCCCACAGTGTCAGGGCTCAGCGCCGGCGGTGCCGCCTCAGGCCGCCGACCGCGGCGATCGTGGCCAGGACCGCGATCGCGACCACGATCCCAACCGCGCCGAGGGACTCCAGCCACCGGACGATGGTGCCCTGCACCATGCCCGCGGCGTCAATGAGCGCGTCGCCGGTGGTGGTGCCCGCATAGATGCGCAGCTCGTACCAGCCGTAGTAGGCGACGTACAGGCCGGCCAGGACCAGCAGCACACCGCTGACCCGCGACACGTAGGGGAGAACCGCCCTCGTCCGGGCGATGACCGTCGATCCGGCCAACGCCACCACAAGCGACAACGCGGCCACGACCAGGCCCATGCCGATCCCGTAGGCGACGAAGACGATGAAACCGCCCGCGATGCCGCGGGCGGCCAGCGCGGCGGAGGTCACCGCCAGGAACGGGCCGATGGTGCACGACAGGGAGGCCACGGCGTAGCTCAGACCGTATCCGTACAGCGAAGCGAACGAGGCGGCAGGCCTGCCGGTACTCAGCCGGGGCGTGCGGATCAGCAACTCCCGGCCGGTGAGCAGCCATATTCCCAGCCCGGTCAGGGCCAGCCCGATCAGGATCGTCGCCCACGGCAGGTATCGGCCGACCGACACCGCCAGAGGCGTCACCACCAGCCCGAACACCCCGAATACCGTGACGAAGCCCGCCGTCATGGCCGCTCCGAGCAGCAACGCCCGTGCCACCGGGCCGCTTCCCGCCGACCTGCCGTCGGCTACCAACATCGTCAGGTACGCCGGCAGCAGCGCGAACCCGCAGGGATTGAAGGCCGCCACCAGACCCGCGCTCACGGCCAGCGCCAGCGGCAGCTCACCGGTCATGGGCCTGCCCCGTCAGGGCGCTACGCGGCACGCAGGTCGGCGACATGGCGCTCCAAGTCATCGGAGCCGAGCGGTCCCGAGGCCTTCCTGGTCGACCCGTCCGGTTTCACGAACACGAACGTGGACTGCTGGCTGACCTGGAGCCGCGTCCACACCGCGCCCTGCTCATCCGACAACTGCATGAACGTGCCGGTCCCGGTACGCCGTACGAAGTCCTTCATCGCCGCTTGGCTGTCCAGGCCGGCGACACCCACGAAGGCGACGTCCGGGTGCTTCTTCGCGGCCGCCTTGACGGCGGGGGCCTCCGACTGGCACTTGGGGCACCACGGGGCCCAGAACCAGAACACGACCGGCTTGCCCGCCAGACTCGCGCCGTCGAACTTCTGCCCGTCCAGCGTGGTGGCGGTGAACCGCAAGACGTCTGGAACGCGTTCCTCGCTGGACGGCGCCGCTTCGGGAGCGGGGGCGGCCGGCGTTGCGGTGGCCGGCGGCGGCGTACCCTCGCGACCTGCCTCGCCGGAGGCACCGCACGAGGTTAACAGCACGGTCGCCGCGATGGCGGCCGTCACTCGAATTCCTGCCACGTCGTGAGGATAGGCCCATGCGGCTCGCGCAAATCTTACGAGCCGATGACACCCTTCGGGTGCTTGAGCTCAGCCACCTTCGACAGGAGGAGCGCCAGGATTTCCGCTGTTTCCTCGATCTGCCCAGCTGAGCTCGGCCTGGGCCCCCCACGCGGGCCGGAGAGGTCGGCCGGCCAGCGGGTCTCAAGGGGGCACTCACCGGCCTGTGTGCATGGACCCCATGAGTTGGCCGGCCACCGACCTGCTGACGTTCATCGGCGGCGGCAACAACGGCACGGTTTCATCCGTGTGGGTTATGCGCGAAGCCGGCATGGCACGTGCCTCACGGCAGGGGCGTCTCTGCTGAGCTGAGGCAGCGGCTCGGTTGGCCTGGCTGGTAAGCAGCAGTCGAGAGGTCAGGGTAGTTCGGCGAAGCGTTCGATGCGGTCGGGCGGACCGGAGACAATGATCATGTCGTCGTAGGCGAGTTCGGTGTCCGCGGTGGCATAGGTGAACTCCTCGTCCGGGCGTTTGACTGCCACGATCGTGAGGCCGTATCTGCTGCGCAGACTGGAGTCGCCGAGCGCGATGCCGACGAAGTCCCTGGGAGGACGGATCTTGGCCATCGCGAAGTTCTCGTCGACCTCCATGTAATCGAGCAGCCGGCCGCTGACCAGGCGAGCGACGCGCTCGCCCATGTCGTGTTCAGGGAAGACGACATGCCGGACGCCGACGCGGCGCAAGATCTCGCCGTGCTGCTTGCTGACGGCCTTGGCCCAGATGTCGTCGATCTCGAGCTCCACCAAGAGCGAGGCGGTGAGGATGCTGGCCTGGATGTCGCTGCCGATGGCGCACACCGCGCGGCGGAAGTCGGGGACTCCGAGCCGTTGGAGCGCGTCCAGGTCGGTGGAGTCGGCGACGGCGACCTGGGTGATCTGTCCGGTATAGCTCTGTACCAGCTTGGGCCGGTGATCGATGGCCAGCACCTCGGTGCCACGCCGGGTCAGCTCCAGTGCGAGTGCACTGCCGAAGCGACCCAGTCCGATGACCACGACCGTGTCCTGCTGCTCGATGTCGGTCAACGATCTCACGCTCCTTCGATGGCGAGCTGGACGGCAGTACCGACCCCGGTATCAGAGCCGGGATCGGGACCGGGCGCCGGAGCCGAGGAACACGGCCTCACAGATAGCGCAGCCACAGGTACGGCACGCACAACGCGATCGTCACCACGGTCACGACCAGGCCGTACCGGGTGAACTGCCAGAAGCTGATCGGGGTGCCGTTGCGGGCGGCGATGCCCAGCACGACCACGTTGGCCGCCGCGCCCACCGCCGTGGCGTTGCCGCCGAGGTCGGCCCCGAAGGCCAGGGCCCACCACAGCACCTGGGCGTGCTCGTTGCCGCCGTTGGCCTGGACGAGCTCGGCGACGATGGGGCTCATGGTGGCCACGTACGGGATGTTGTCCACGATCGCCGACAACCCGCCTGACGCCCACAGCAGCAGCATCGTGGCGAAGCCCATCTGCCCCTGGGTGGCCTCGGCCGCCGCCTTCGAGATCTGCGGGATCACTCCCGTCTCCACCAGGGACCCGACCATGACGAACAGTCCGGCGAAGAACACCAGTGTCGGCCACTCGACCTCGCGGATCGCCTCCTCGGCGGTGACGCGGGTCGCGGCCACCAGCACGCCGGCGCCCAGCACGGCGACCACCGACGGCTCGTAGTGCAGCACCGGATGCAGCACGAACGCCGCCATGACCAGCACCAGCACGGCCAGCGACTGCCACAGCAGCCGCCGGTCGGCGATGGCCTCCCGCTCGTTCAGCGCCATGACCTCCGCCGCCCGTACCGGGTCGTAGACGAAGAACCTGCGGAACAGGAAGCGGCACATGCCGATATATACGATCATGAGCACGATGACCATCGGCGCCATGTGCACGAGGAAGTCGTTGAAGCTCAGCCCGCCCCGGCTGGCGATGATGATGTTCGGCGGGTCGCCGACCAGGGTGGCGGCGCCGCCGATGTTCGAGGCCAGCGCTTCGGCGATGAGGAACGGCGCCGCGGGCAGCGCCAGCCGCTCGCACACCAGGAACGTCACCGGGGCGATCAGCAGCACGGTGGTGACATTGTCCAGCAGCGCCGAGGCCAGCGCGGTGATCACGACCAGCAGCACCATCAGCCGGTACGGCCGTCCCCTGGCGCGCTTGGCGGCCCAGATCGCCAGGAATTCGAAGACGCCGGTCTGTTTCAGCACGCCGACGATCACCATCATGCCGAGCAGCAGGAAGATGACGTTCCAGTCGATGCCGGTCTCTTCGGAGAAGAACGCGGCTTCGGCGTCGGTGGCGTGGATCAGCAGCATGATCCCGGCCCCGCCGAGCGCCGCCGCGACGCGGTGGATCTTCTCGCTGGCGATCAGCGCGTACGCGCCGAGGAAGACCGCCACCGCCACCCATGCGGTGACCGTCACTCGGACACCGCCCGGTCCAGCAGCGCCTGGAGGGTCACGGCGCCGATGAGTTCTCCGTCGTCCACCACGGCCACCAGAGGGCTGTGCGTGCGGGCCATTAACGCCGCCACCTCGAGCAGCGTGGCATCGGGATCGGTGATGGGGAGCTCGCGAGGCCGTGGCGGCAGCGCGTCGCGGACAGTACGGTCGGCTACCGACCGCAGGAAGCGGTCGGCGTGCTCCTCGTCCACCACCCGCGCCAGCGCCGGATCTTCCTGGCAGTAGTCCGGCACCGCCAGGCGCAGCACCTGCGTGCCGGGCAGGACGCTCAAGGGCAGCCCTTGCTCGTCGACCACGATCAAGCCAGGCAACCGCTGCTGGGCCAGCAGACGTGCCGCCGCCGCTATGGACGTGTCCGGGGTAACGGTCGGCAGGGTCGTAATCAGATCGCGCGCACGCATCAGGAAGCCTCGCTCGGGAACGACGACAGGAACTCGCCGACCAGACTTCCCGGCACACCTACCGACAACGTATCAACAACCGTCTGAACCGTGCTGCTCGCCCCCGCCCATGGCGCCTGCGGCGGCTTTCGTGCAGCGTATGCCTCGACCGGCCTCCGGTGCGCGCCAAGCCGCCGGGGTCCCTGTGTCAGCCAACGATCACTTTTTCCTCCGGTAGTTCGTAGCGGCGGGTGCGTTGTTTCAGCGCGAGCGCCGAGCCCAGGGTGAGCGGGCCGATGCGGCCGATGAACATCAGCACACTGAGCAGCACGTGTCCGGCCAGCGAGGTGTGGGCGGTGATGCCGGTGGACAGGCCGTTGGTGGCGAAGGCCGAGATCGCCTCGAACAGCACCTGGTCGAGGCTGTGTGGTGTGATGATGAGCAGCAGCCAGGTGGAGATCGCGACCAGGATGACGCCGAGCAGGCTGATGGACAATGCCTGCCGTTGCGTCGCGGAGGGCAGCCGCCGATGGCCGATGTTGACCTGATGCTCGCCGCGCAGTTCGGACCAGATGATGAAGAGCAGGAAGCCGAACGTGGTGACCTTGATGCCGCCCGCGGTTCCGGCGCTGCCGCCGCCGATGAACATCAGGACGTCCGTGACCAGCCAGGAGGAGGGGTACATCTGGCCGATGTCGAGGGTGTTGAAGCCACCGGAGCGTGGCATGACGGCGGCGAAGAAGGCGGCCAGCAGCTTGCCGGAGTCGTCCAGGGGGCCCATCGTGGCCGGATTGCGCCACTCCGTCATCAGGAACGTGAGGGTGCCCGCGGCAAGGAGTAACGCGCTCACGCCGACGGTGATGCGGGTCAGGACGGACCAGCGCCGCGGGTACCGCCAGGTGCGCAGCAGTTCGAAGACCACCGGATAGCCGAGGCCGCCGACGATGACCGCCAGGGCGATGGTGAGGCAGATCCACGGGTCGGTGACGAAGCGCATCAGGTTGTCCGGCCAGAGCGCGAAGCCGGCGTTGTTGAACGCCGATACCCCGTGAAAGACACCGAGGTAGACAGCCCGGCCCAGCGGCTCGCCGTACCCGGTGATGAACCGTACGGCGAGGACTGCGGCGATGGCCACCTCGCAGATCAGGCTGAACGTCACCACTTTGCGCAGCACGTGACGCAGGTCGGCCGCGACCACGGACTTGGTCTCCAGCTGGGCGGACAGCCTGGCCCGCAGGCCGACCCGGCCGGAGACGATGACCAGGATGAGCGTGGCCAGCGTCATGATGCCCAGCCCACCGACCTGGATGAGCAGGACGATCACTACCTCACCGAACACCGACCAGTGCGTCTCGGTGTCGACCACGACCAGGCCGGTCACGCAGACTGCGGAGGTGGCGGTGAACAGAGCCGTGAGCCAGTGAGAGCTGTCGCCTTCTGTTGTGGCCAGCGGGGTGCCGAGCAGTAGCGTTCCGATCAGCACTGCCAAGCCGAACCCGGCCGTGATGACCACGGCGGGATGCCGGCCGCGGCCCGGCACAGCCGGGTGGCGCCGCATCATGCGATCGCCCGGCGCTGCGGGTTGCCGGACAAGCTGGCAACGTCGTCATCCATCGCGGAGTCTCCGTTCGGTCGCGCGGCCGTAGACGTCGCCGACCAGACTTCCCGGCACTCCGAGCCATACCGTAGCGCAGCGCGGCGCGCGGCCAGAACAAGCCGGCCCGTGCCGGGCGCAGGTGGCTGATGTCCACCCGCGTGCGTGGTGGCAGACGCCCGGAGGCCGGCACTGCTCGCCGGCCCGCCGAACGTCCGCGCTCTCCCGGGGATTCACCTGGTTGCGCTGCAGCCCCGCTGGAAGCTGCACGTGTTCGGGGGGATCGGGCACGAGGCACCGGTGGCGGTTCCGGACGCTCGACTGGGGCGGGGAGCCGAGCATGGAGGGGTCCGCAAGAAGACGTGCATGCGTACGTGCTGCCAGGCAACGTGTATAGCGCGACCGTGACGCGGTGCGACCCGGCATGATCACAGCCGGCGGCACCGGCTTTCTTTTGTATTGACCATTTGGTTAGCATACTGTCCATGCGATCAGCCGAGGATGATTTGACCGCACGCGCCCGGATCAGGAACGCGGCGCTGGAGCTGTTCGGCGCCGAAGGAGTCGGCGGGGTGAGCCTTCGCGCGGTGGCCCAGCGGGCCGGCGTCTCGCACGCCCTGGTACTGCACCACTTCGGCACCAAGGAGGGCCTGCGCAAGGCATGCGACGACTACGTGATCTCGCTGGTGCGCGACACTCCGGACGCCGACCTGGGCGACACGGCAGGACTGGCCGCCATGCTGGAGGCGGGCACAGCCGTACGACGCTACCTGGGACGGGCGTTCCTGGACAGCACCCCGGAGGCGGCGGCGCTGTTCGACGAGATCGTCGCCTACACCGGTCAATGGCTGGAGCAGGGCGTGCGCGAGGGCTGGGTGCAGCCCAGCGACGACCCGCCCGCACGGGCCGCGATGTACGTGACGTGGCTGCTGGCGCCGCTGGCGTTCGGCGAACATCTGGCGCGCTCGCTGGGCGTGGCCGACGTGCACGACATGCGGACGTTGCTGCGTTTCTCCCGCGCCGGCATCGAGATCTTCACCCGCGGAGTGTTCGCCGACGAGCGCGCCCTGGAGGCGTGGGACGCCGTGCGGGACGAACGCGGGCCACAGCGCGGCTCGCGGTGAACGCTGCGCCTCTGCCAGGAAAGGAACATCTGTCATGAGCATCGCCGCCAGGGTGCTGGCCAACAGGGCGAAACTGGCTCCGGCCGAGACCGAGAACGTGACCATTGAGAAGGACCTGCCTGTCCCGATGCCGGACGGCGTCGTGCTGCTGGCCGATCACTACGCTCCCCAAGGGCTCGGCGACCGGCCGACCGTGCTGATCCGCTCGGTGTACACCGACAGGACCAAGGGCGCCATGGTGAGCCGTCTGGTCGCCGAACGCGGCTTCCACGTGGTGGTCGTCAGCGGCCGGGGGACCTGCGGGTCCGGAGGGACACTCACCCCGTTGGTCTCCGAGCGCGACGACGGCCTGGCCGTCCTGGAGTGGTTGCGCCGGCAGCCGTGGTTCACCGGCGAGCTGGGCACTGTGGGACAGAGTTACAACGGCTTCACGCAGTGGGCGATCGCCGCCGGAGCCGGGCCCGAGCTGCGGGCCATGAGCACCTCGCTGATCGGGTCCAACGCCTACGACCTGGTCTATCCGGGCGGCGCACTGGCTCTTGAGCTCTTCCTCGGCTGGATCAGCATGGTGGCCAACCAGGAGAAGCCGCTGCCCGTCTACCTGTCCGCCGTGGCGTTGGGCGGCAAGAGGCGGGCGCGGGCCGCTCGCCTCCTCCCGCTCACCGAGGCCGACACCGTCGCCATCGGCGCCGTGGCCCCCCACTGGCGGGACTGGCTGGCGCATCCCGACGCCGATGACCCGTGGTGGTCGCGCGGCGATCACAGCCAGGCGATCCCCGCGGTGACCGCCCCGAACCACCTGGTCAGCGGCTGGGACGACTTCGCGCTGCCCGGCCTGGTCCGCGATTACCAGGCACTGCGGAAGGCGGGGCGCGAGCCGTACCTCACCATCGGGCCGTGGCGGCACTGGGACGCCGAGCTGTCGATGACGGCCCTGCGGGAGAGCCTCACCTGGCTCCGCGCCCACCTGCTGAAGGACCGGAACGGGCTGCGCACAGCGCCGGTTCGTATCTACGTCAGAGGCGCCGAGGAGTGGCGCGACCTGCCGGCCTACCCGCCCGCCGAGGCACGACCGCAGCGCTTCTACCTGCACGTGAACGGCGGTCTGGGAGGCGATCTGCCCGCTGGCTCCGCGCCCGACCGTTACCGCTTTGACCCCGCCGACCCGACCCCGGCGGTGGCCGGGATGTCCCGCATGATCGGCATCTCGCGCAAGACCGGGGAGAGCGTGCTGGCCGGGCGTGACGACGTTCTGACCTACACCGGCGAGCCGTTGCCGGCCGATCTGGAGATCATCGGCATCCCCTCCGCCGAGCTGCACGTGACCTCCAGCCTGGCGCACACCGACTTCTACGTGCGCGTCAGCGACGTGGCGCCCTCGGGCACGATCACGCACGTCTCCGATGCGCTGCGCCGGTTCGCCGCCGACCGGCCGATCGACGGGATGCTCGAGATCGAGCTGGCGCCGGTGGCCCACCGGATCAAACGCGGCCACCGCATCCGGGTACAGGTCGCCAGCGCGGCGTATCCGCGCTGGGACCGCAACCTCGGCACCGGCGAGCCACCTGCCAGCGCGAGCGCGATGCGCACAGCCGACCAGCAGATTCACCACGATCCCAGCCGGCCCTCCGTCCTGATCCTGCCGGTCTGCTGACGGGAAGGGCATCATCTCGTCGCACGACCGGTTGCCGCCGCGGGCGTGCGCCCCCTGGCCGCCTCGTTACCGCTCCGGACGGGTGAGGCCGGTGGCGATGATGTCGATGAGCCGGTCGAGGATCTTCGGGTACAGGTCGGGACTGGCCAGCCGGTCGCGGTGCAGCGGCATCATGAGAACGGCCTGCAGGATGCCGACGATCACCTCCGGGTCGTCGCCGGCGAGGTCGTCGCTCTGCTCGGTGAGGTAGGCCGCGAGCGCGGTGACCGGGTTGTCCGGGGCGGAGGTCACCCGCTCCGGATCCAGCTTCCTGACCACGGCCTCCATCTCCTCGGGGTGGGTCATCAGCCTGCCGTAGAGGGGATTGCCGTCCAGCTCGGCGAGCGTGGCGTGCAGGAAGGCGCGCAGTCCGGCGCGGGTGTCGGGCTCCTTGCGCAGCGCACCGTCGATGACCCTGCTCTTGACCTCGGCCATCTGGGCGAGCATCAGCTCCAGGTAGAGCGCCTCCTTGGAGTCGAAGAAGACGTAGAAGGTGCTCTTGGCGATCCCGGTCCCGGCGACCAGGTCTTCCAGGGAGGTCTTGCGCAGCCCCTGGGTGGTGAACAACCGCAGGCCGTTGTCCAGGAGCAGCCGCGTGATGCGCGTCTTCTCCGCGGCCGAGAAGGCGGGAGGCATGAGGTGCACCTTCCGATGGTCGAAACATATCGATCAAATGTTTTCACGTTCCGCGACGAGAACGGACCAGGGTCAGAACGTGCTGCTCCTGGGCCGGGTCGAACCACTGGGCCGGGGACGGGGTGTCCGGCCGCGGGGCGGGGTCGCCTTCGCGCTGCAGCCAGGCCCAGGTGTCGGCCAGGGTGTCGCGGAGAGGCCGGAGGGTGAGCCCGGCCGCCAGCGCGGCGGAGACGCCGGCGTCGTGCAGGCCCGTCGGGCAGGGGTTGCCGGGGTAGCGCAGCCCGAACTCCATGCCGAGCGGGAAGTTCTCCCGCTCCAGCAGCTCCGCGGGCGCCCACACCAGCTCGGCCTCGGATCCGATCACCTGCGAAGCCGTGGCGAGCAGCTCGCCGATCGTGGTGTGCCCGGCCGGTCCGGCGAGGTTGAACGCCCCGCCGGTGCCGCGTTCGGCCGCCGTCAGCATCCAGGCCGCCAGGTCGATCGCGTCGATGTACTGCAGGGCCGCGTCGGCCGGTCCCGGGGCGAGCACGGGCCCGCCGCGTTCGAGCCGCCGCAGCCACCAGGGGATCCGCCCGACATCCTCGTACGGGCCGAGGATCATGCCCGCCCTGGCCAGCAGGGCATGCTCGCCGAACGCCTCGGCCACGGCCAGCTCGCCGCCACGCTTGGCCGCGGCGTAGTCGGTGGCGTCCTGGCTGCCGGGATCACCGGCCACGAGCGGCGCGCTCTCGTCGGCTCCGGCCGGCCAGGGCCAGGCGTAGACGGCGCGGCTGGAGACGTAACCGTAGTGCTCCGCCCGGCCGGCCAGCAGCTGGGCACTGTCGCGGACTACGCTCGGCGCCCAGGCCCAGGTGTCGATCACGGCATCCCACGAACGGCCGCCGAGCGCCTGCCGTACCGCACCTGGGTCGGTGCGATCGGCGACCAGCGCTTCGACGCCCGGCGCGGGCGGGCGCGACTGCCCGCGATTGAGGGTGGTGACGGTGTCGCCGCGCCGCAGCGCGACCTCCACCACGGCACGTCCGACGTGGTGGGTGCCGCCCATGACCAGTACGCGCATCGCCACCCCTCTCAACCCGCCAGCTGGAACTTGCGCTCGACCATCCGGCGCACCGGCCCCCACGACGATAGCCGCAGCGGAAGCTGGGTCAGCTCCAGCACCAGGGGGTTGCGCGGGGCGTAGACACCCTTGACCCGGCGGCCGAGCTTCTGCTTCTTCTCCGCCTCCGGCCGCAGCTCGGTCTCCCATTCCGCCAGCGCGGCCAGAACGTCGCCGCCGTGGCGCTCCAGGGCGGCGCCGAGCCGGTCGGCGCCGCCGACGGCCAGCGAGGAGCCGTAGCCGGCGAACAGAGTCACGCACCACGCGGCGTCGCCGAGCAGCACGACTCTGCCCCGGCTCCACCGGTCGACCACCATCTGGCTGATGGTGTCGAAGTAGACCGAGTCGGCCGACTTCAGTCCTTCCAGAGCGTGGGGGACGAGCCAGCCCATGTCGCCGTAGACCTCGCGCAGCTCCTCCAGCGAGGTGCCCGCCCGGCCGCCATCGGTGCGGTAGCCGAAGAACGCGGCGGTGCGGCCGTCGCCGACGCTCATCATCGCGAACGTGCGGCCGCCCGAGCTGATCGAGCCGGTCGTCTCCGCGGGCAGCCCCTCCGGCCGCTGCTTCAGCATGTAGACCGCGACCCGGTGCCCCATGTCGAGCCGGTAGGCCTCTTCCGGGCCGAAGACCAGCGCGCGCGTCGCCGAGTGCAGCCCGTCGGCGCCGATGAGCAGGTCGGCGTCCTCGGTGGTGCCGTCGCTGAGGGTGACGTGCACCGCGTTCGCGTGCTGCTCGACGGCGGTGATGGTGGTGCCGAACCGGATCGTCGTGTGTTCCTCGACGGCCTCGTACAGCACCGCCTCGATGTCGCCGCGCAGGATGTTGAACGACTTCTTGCCCATGGTGGCCGCGATCGTCTCGCCGCTGAGCGCGAAGCGGCGCTCGCCGCTGGTCTTGCGGTAGACCAGCTCGCGCGTCACGAACGCACGCCGCTTCAGCTCCGGCAGGACACCCATCCGCTCGGCCCCGTCATAACCGATCCCGCCGAACGTCACCCCGTAGCCGCCACCGCGCCGCGCCGGGGCCCGCTCGACCACCAAGGTGTCCCAGCCCGCCTGGTGCAGCCGCAGCGCCGCGGCGAGTCCGGCGATCCCTGCTCCGATGATGATGGCACGCATGTCCGCGTACTCCCTTCCGACAGTGTGTGTCTATGAAAACAGATCGTAGATTTGTTTTCAAGGTGAGGATCGCGGATGCGTGCCTCCTGGCGCGGCCAGTCGACGACAACCAGGGAAGAAACGGCCGGATCCAGCTGTAGCTGCTGCTGCTGACGGCCAGTGACATCGATGAGATCCGGCCATGCCTGCCGCCTCAATTTGATATACGTGGCGGGCACCTTTCCTGTCTGCGTAAAGAACGTGTTGGAAGCCGTAGGGATTGCGTAGAGATTCCGAAGGAAAAAGGCCGCTGGAAGCCAGGAAGAGATGAGATGAAGTGGTTTTCCTGGCGGAGAAAGGACTGGGGCGATGCGTAAGCACGAGTGGGCAGGGCTGATTCCGGCCGGATTCGCATTCGTGGTCGTCATGTGCGCTGCTTCCGCGCTGACCTTTCCCGGGAGCGCGGCGCGCGTAGTGGTCATGGTGGTCGGCATCGGAGTTTTCGGTCTGTGCGCGGGCCGCTACCCGGCCGCGCTCGCGGCAGGAGCGATGGGCTGGTTCTTCACGACAGGGTTCCTGGTCAATGCCAAGGGCGTGCTGACATTCGGGAGCGACGACCTCACCCGGCTGGCCGGGTTCGCCGTTGTGGCGGCTGCGGGTTGCGCTTGCGGACGGGCGTATCACGCACTTTGTTTCCACGGCCGATCGGCGAGGCGGGCGGGAGCGGATGACCATCGGGTCGCCATCCCGGCTGTCCGGATTCCTGGAAGCCATCAGGAACATCCCGTCTGAGTGATGCGGCGAAGTTCCCGGGAGCGAGGTGGTGCGACCTTGCCCTGGTGTGCGAGCTTCGGCGGTGCTAACGTCCGAACTGGAGCGCCGGGAAGCCTGGTCGGCAATGTCGCGGATGATGCCGGCTTTGGGGAAGAAGGCGCGATGGAACTGATCCCGCTGTCTGACATCGATGGCTCCATGCTCGGCCTCGTGGGCGGTAAGGCCGCCGGGCTCGGGGAGATGATCAAGGCGGGGGAGCGCGTCCCCGGCGGCTTCTGCCTGACCGTCGAGTCCTATCGGTCGGGGCAGCTGCCCGAGCAGGAGCTGGTCGAGGCGTACGAGCGGCTCGGCGGCGGCCGGGTCGCGGTTCGCTCCAGCGCCACCGCCGAAGACCTGCCGGAGGCCAGCTTCGCCGGCCAGCAGGACACCTATCTCAACATCGAAGGCGCAGGCGAGCTGATCGACGCGGTTCACCGCTGCTGGGACTCCCTGTTCACCGAGCGTGCCGTCGCCTACCGCGCCGCCGCGGGCGTCGATGAGGCGGCCATGGCCGTGGTGGTGCAGCGGATGATCGACCCGGTCGCGGCCGGTGTGATGTTCACCGCCAACCCGATCACCGGCTGCCGGACCGAGCTGGTCGTCGATGCGGCTCCTGGCCTGGGCACCGCCGTCGTCGAGGGTTCCGTCGTGCCCGACCACTACGTGCTCGACGAGCGGATGCCGGCCGTACCGAATCCCGGCGGCTGCCTGAACGCGGAGCAGCTCGGCCAACTGCGGGCGGCCGGGCTGCGTCTGCAGGAGCATTTCGGCTCGCCGCAGGACGTTGAGTGGGCGATCGACGCCGAGGGTGTGCTGTGGCTGCTGCAGTCCCGGCCGATCACCACGCTCTTCCCGCTGCCGCCCGAGACCGGCGATACGCGGCTCTACCTGGAGTTCGGCCACATTCAGGGCATGCTCCGCCCGTGCACCCCGATGGGCGTGTCGCTGCTCAAGACCGGCGGGAGCATGTGGTTCAAGGCCGCGGGAGCGCAGGTGGACCGGCGTGACCCGTTACCCCGGCTGGTGCCGATCGGCGGCCGGCTCTACTTCGACGTGACCGACTTCCTGCGCAACAAGACCATGCGCGGGAACCTCGGGACCTCCCTGGAGATCTACGGGCCGAGAGTGCAGAGCGCCGTGCTGCGCATGCTCGACGACCCACGGTTCGCGCCGCGACCCGGCCTGCCCTTCCACCTCGGCACCACGCTCAAGGGCGTCCTCCGAATGGTGCCCGCCGGAATGGCCGGAGTGGTGTCGAGCCTGTCCAACCCGGCTCTCGCGCGAGCCCGCGCCTTCCGCGGCACCGCGGAGATCAAGCGGCTGATCGCCCCGCCGGGCGAGTCGGCCACGGCCGCCGAACGGCTGCGCTGGGTCATCGAGGACTCCCACAAGGCGGTCATGAGCATCGACATGCACGGGATCCTGTGGCCGCTGGCGACCGGCATGATCACCGGTACGCTCCCGGCCGCGCTGCTCAAGGGCGTCGCCACGGACGAGGAACTCGACACCGTCCTCGGCGGCATGCCGTACAACGTGACCACGCAGATGGACCTCAAGCTCTGGGACCTGGCGGTGAAGGCGCGCGAGCACCGCGACCTCTTCCTCGGCACCCCACCGGAGGACCTCGCCGCGAAGTACTTCGCCGGCGAACTGCCCGACATCGGGATGACCGGCTTCCTGGCCACGTACGGCATGCGCGCCGCCGCAGAGATCGACGTCGGCGTGCCCCACTGGGACGAGGACCCGGCTCCGCTGTTCGCCACCATCGCCAACTACCTGCGCGTCGACGACCCCGAGCAGGCGCCCGACCTGCGCTTCAAGGCAGCCGCGGCCAAGGCGGAGCGCATGATCGAGACGCTGTCGCGGCGGGCGAGGGCACGGCGGCCGGTTCGCGGCCGGCTGGCGGCGTTCTTCATGCGCCGCTCGCGACAGCTCACCGGGCTGCGGGAGCTCGCGAAGTTCGCCTGGCTGCCCGTGATCCAGGCGTGCCGGAGGCAACTCCTGCTGGCCGGCGCGGACCTGGCCGGCCGCGGCCGGCTCGAACGCGCCGACGACATCATGTTCCTGACGCTGGAGGAGGCGCGAGCCGCCGCGCACGATGAGGCCGACCATCGGGAGCTGGCCACGATACGGCGTACGGAGTATGAGCGGGAACTGCGCCGGCGCATCGTCCCCGGCGCGCTGCTGTCCGACGGGACCGACGTGGAGGCGCTCGCCCCCGCGCCGCCGGCACAGGACGGCGTGCTGACCGGCATGTCCGGTGCTGCGGGGCAGGCCACCGGCAGGGCGCGGGTGATCCGCGACCCGGTCGGCGCGCGCATCGAACCGGGAGAGATCCTGGTCGCACCCACCACAGATCCTGGCTGGACCCCGCTGTTCATGACTGTGGCCGGCCTGGTGACCGAGACCGGTTCTCCGGTGGCGCACGGCCCAACGGTTGCCCGCGAGTACGGGATCCCCGCCGTCATCTGCGTCCGTGGCGCGACGAACGAGATCAGGACCGGACAGTTGATCACCATCGACGGTACAGCGGGCACCGTGCGCGTGGAACCCGAATGACCGCTGGCCGGGCCGGGGCGGCTCGATACCACTGTGCTTGGGCCTACAGGCGCCCTGGCCCGCTCCGGCAACAGCCTTCGCGACGGCCATGGGCAGGACGGATCGGCCCGGGCCGAGTGCCATGAGGGGGTGGCGAGGGCGGCGGCCAGACCGGACCACAGGACGACGGTGCGGCGCCTGGACCAGGTGGAGCAGCCTGGGCGGCTTCGCCACGAGCGAGATCACTGCTGGCCGCCCGTTCTCTTCCGCTCCTCGGGCTTCGCCTTCGCAGGCCCGACGAGCGACGGTCTTCTCGGTCCGTTCGGCGGTTACGTCCCGATCCCCGGCCATACCGTCGACTGACAGTGATCTCGGCCACCACGGTGGCATATCGGTCCGGGTGATCCCTGACACACCTGCATGACCGTGTGGCTCGCTCGTTCAACGGCGAGGCCAGTGGCTGGACACAAAGTGGCGACAAGGGCGACAGATGAGGGAGCTCCGCCAACGAGCTGCTTGTGGGGTGACGTCGTGCCGACGGCTCACGGAAGATCGATCGTGGAGCAGTGCAGCTGTCGCCCCATCCTTCGCGCGAACGAGTCATAAGGAGATACCCATGGCGTACGTGCAGCCGTGGCAGGTGCGGTACTACGAGGCCGATCAGCAGGGAGTGGTCTTCAACGCCTGGTACCTCGCCTGGTTCGACGAGGCCTTCACCAATTTCCTGCGGTGCAAGGGCTTGGCCGTCTCCGAGTTGGTGAACCACGGGATCGACTTCCAGCTTGTCCACTCAGAGATCGATTGGATCAGCGGCGTCCGGTTCGGGGATGACGTCTCGATCGCAGTGGAGCCGGGGCGCATCGGGACGACGAGCTTTGACGTGCACTACACGGTCCTGCGTGACGACGTCGCGACCTGTACCGCGAAGATCGTGTATGTCTCGATCAGCAGTGACGGCGCGGGAAAGCAGCCGGTGCCCGCGCTGCTGCGGAAGGCGCTCACGCAGGCGCACGCCGACGGCAGCCCATGACCGGCCGGCAAGGCCCGCGGGGCGCGGCCGAGGAGCGGGCTCGCCGGTCATGACCATGTGCCGTGAGCGGCTGGCACCCCTTCCCACGTACGTGGCGCTCAAGCTCGATGCCGGAGGCCGCGGGCAGGGCCGCGCCCACGCTCTCGCGTCGGCGCGGGAGTGCGCGGACGTCATCCTCACGGACACCGGCGCTCCCATCAGGACGGTGCCGTACGGCCTGGCGGGAAAGGAAGACCTCGCCGAGACGGTTCGCCTCGTCGAGGACCTGGGCCGGCGTGCTCTGCCGTTCGTCGCGGACGTGCGTTCTCAGCAGGCCCTGGACGACGCCGTCGCCCAGGGCGTCGCCGGGTTCGGCAAGATCGACTGCCTCATCGCCGACTCGTCCAGCTCGGACGACCCTGATCCCGGCATCGCGCACTACACGGCGGCGAAGGCCGGTGTCATCGGCCTATGAAGAACGCGGCGGTGGAGGCCGCGCCCTTCGGCATCCGCTGCAACGCGATCAAGCCCGGCTTCATCGCCGGCGAGATGACCTCGTGGCAGGGCATGCTGGACCGCTACGCCGGCCACGAGGGCGGGACCGTCGAGCACATGCACCAGGCCGGCTACTACTTCAACGCGCTGCCAGGCTCAGTCTGCAAGCAGGTGGCGCAGGACGTAGGGCATGATGCCGCCGTGCCGGTAGTAGGCGGCCTCGCGCGGCGTGTCGAGGCGGGGACGAACCTCGAAGGTGGTGGCGTCGGCGGTCACGGTCAGGGTCGGAGGGATGTCCGGCCCGGTGAGGCCGGTGACGGTGATGGTCTCGTGGCCGGTGAGGCCGAGCTCGTCGGGGCCCTGGCCGGGCAGGAACTGCAGCGGCAGGATGCCCATGCCGACGAGGTTCGAGCGGTGGATGCGTTCGAAGGACCTGGCGAGGACGGCTTTCACGCCGAGCAGGGCGGGCCCCTTGGCGGCCCAGTCGCGGGAGGAGCCGGCGCCGTAGCCGTCGCCGGCCAGGACGACGGCGGGCACCGAGGCGGCCTGGTAGGCGCGGGCGGCCTCGTAGACGGTGACGATGCGGCCGCCGTCGAGGAGGTTCGGGGTGAGGCCGCCCTCGGTGCCGGGGGCGAGGTGGTTGCGCAGGCGGACGTTGGCGAAGGCGCCGCGCATCATCACCTCGTGGTTGCCGCGGCGGGAGGCGTAGGTGTTGAGCTGGTGGCGGGGCACGCCGAGGCCGGTCAGGTACTGGCCGGCGGGGCTGGACGGCGGGATGGCGCCCGGTGGTGAGATGTGGTCGGTGGTGATGAAGTCGCCGAGCTTGACCAGGACGCGGGCGCCGGTGATGTCGGCGAGGGGCGGCGGCTCGGGTGACATCCCGTCGAGGTAGGGGGCGCGCCGCACGTACGTGGAGCCGGGGTCCCACGGGTAGGTGGCCGAGCCGGAGACGTCGAGGCGCTGCCAGCGTTCGTCGCCGTCGAAGACGTCGGCGTAGGCGCGGGCGAACATCTCCGGGCGGATCACCTCGTCGATGACGGCGCGCACCTCGTCGGGCGCGGGCCACAGGTCGCGCAGATACACGGGCCGCCCGTCGGGGTCCGTGCCGAGAGGCTCGGTGGTGAGGTCGATGTCCACGGTGCCGGCCAGGGCGTAGGCGACGACCAGCGGCGGGGAGGCGAGGTAGTTGGAGCGGACCTCGGGCTGGATGCGGCCCTCGAAGTTGCGGTTGCCCGACAGCACGGCGGCGACGTCGAGGTCGTGCTCGGCGACGGCCCGCGACACCTCGTCGATGAGCGGGCCGGAGGCGCCGATGCAGGTCATGCAGCCGAATCCGGCCAGCGTGAAGCCGAGCCGCTCCAGGAAAGGGGTCAGCCCGGCCTGGCCGTAGTAATCCATGACGACGCGGGAACCGGGGGACAGGGTGGTCTTCACCCAGGGCTTGGCCCGCAGCCCGCGCTCGGCGGCTCTCTTGGCGAGCAGCCCGGCGGCGATCATGACGGACGGGTTGGAGGTGTTGGTGCAGGAGGTGATGGCGGCGATGGCGACGGCGCCGTGCCCGATCTCCTGGTCCGGCGGGACGGGCGGGCGCTCCTGCTCGCGAAAGCCCGCCTTGACGCCGTCCAGGGGGATGCGGTCCTGCGGGCGTCGCGGGCCCGCGACGGAGGGGACGACGGTGGCCAGGTCGAGGTCGAGGTCGTCGGTGTACGACGGCGGCGCGCCGGGGTCGTGCCACAGCCCCTGCGCCTTGGCGTACGCCTCGACCAGGTCGGCGTGCTCGTCGGAGCGGCCGGTGAAGCGCAGGTAGCGGATGGTCTCGGCGTCGATGGGGAACAGCGCGGCGGTCGAGCCGAACTCGGGGCTCATGTTGGACAGCGTCACCCGGTCGGTGACCGGCAGCGCGGTGACGCCCGGCCCGTGGAACTCCACGATCTTGCCGACGACGCCATGCGCGCGCAGCCGTTCGGTGAGGGTGAGCACGAGGTCGGTCGCGGTGGCGGCGACCGGCAGCTCGCCGTGCAGCCGCACGCCGATCACGTCGGGGACGAGGATGGAGACCGACTGGCCGAGCATGGCGGCCTCGGCCTCGATGCCGCCGATGCCCCAGCCGAGCGTGCCGAGCCCGTTGACCATGGTGGTGTGCGAGTCGGTGCCGAGACACAGGTCGGGGTAGGCCTCGTCGCCGTCGCGCATGACCACGCGGGCCAGGTGCTCGACGTTGATCTGATGCATGATGCCCTTGCCCGGCGGCACCACGGTGAAGCCGCGCAGCGACGCCTGCCCCCAGCGCAGGAAGCGGTACCGTTCGGCGTTGCGCTCGTACTCCAGCTCGGCGTTGCGAGCCGGCGCGTCCGGGCGGCCGAACACGTCGGCGATGATCGAGTGGTCCACGACCAGCTCGGCCGGGATGGCCGGGTTGACGCGCTCCGGGTCGCCGCCGAGCGCGGCCATGGCGTCGCGCATGGCGGCCAGGTCGGCGAGCGCGGGCACGCCGTTGGTGTCGTGCAGGAACACGCGGGCGGGATGCAGCTCCACAGCCTCGGTCCGGTCGCCGTGCGGCTGCCATCCGGCCAGCGCCGCCACCTGGCCGGCGGGGGCGCCGTGACGGAGCAGGTTCTCCAGCATGATGCGCAGGCTGTACGGCAGGCGGGCGGGTGCGGCCACGGGGTGGATGCGGTAGCGGCGGGCGCCAACGGTGAGAAAGTCGGTCACGAATCCTGCCCTTGCAACGAGACGGGATGGCAGAAGGTGTTGCGGTGCTCGGTCACGCACTCCTCGGCGACCCGGCGCCAGGCGGCGTAGTGCGGCGCGGCGCGGTGCTCGGTGAAGAAGGCGGCCTGGTCGCGGTAGATCTCGTACAGGATGAACCGGTGCGGGTCCTCCTCGCTGCGCAGCACGTCGAAGCGGAGGCAGCCGGGCTCCTGCCTGCTGGCGCGGGCGTTGGTCTCGATGCCCTGGCGGAAGGCGTCGAGGCGGCCGGGCCGTACCTGGAGGTGGACGATCACGACGAACATGCGCTCATCCACTCCGGCCGCGCGAGCTCGCACGTGTCGGCCAGCCGTTCGAGGCTGCTCAGCGTCCTGTCGGGCAGGCGTACGCCGGTGAGGGCCGTCGCGGCGGCGTTGCGGTCCTCGATCTCGCCGGGGTAGAAGATCTCGTCGTAGCCGGGTGCGAGTGGCACGGCCTTGGTGCGGTCGATGAGGTCGTCGAGCCGGCGGGCGTAGTCGGCCGGGTCGGCCACGGCGTCCAGGCGGAGCGCGAGCAGCAGGTGGCCGCAGCCGCTGCGCCGGTCCGGCACGTACGGGCCGGCCACGCCGGTGGCGTACGAGCTGCCGGTCAGCACGCCGGACAGCACGTCCATCATGAACGAGATGCCGTACCCCTTGTGCCCGGCCATGGGCAGGATGAGCCCGTCGATGGCCTCGCGCGGGTCGGTGGTGGGGGAGCCGTCCGCCGCCTGGGCCCAGCCCTCGGGGATGGGCTCCCCGCGTTCCCGGGCGGCGTAGATCTTGCCCCGGGCGACCGTGGTGTTGGCGATGTCGAGCACGACCGGGCCGCGCACGCCACCGGGCACCGCGATCGACCACGGGTTGGCGCCGACGCTCTTCTCCCGGCCGCCCCACGGGGCCATGGCGGGGCTGCCGTTGGTGGTCAGCAGGGCGACGCAGCCCTCGGCGGCGATCATGCGGGTGAAGTAGGCGGCCGTGCCGAAGTGGTTGCTGTTCCGGACGGCCACCACGCCGGCGCCGTGCTCGCCCGCCCTGCGTACGGCGTCGCGGGCCGCGTACGCGGTGACGACCTGGCCCACGCCGTCCTGGCCGTCGAGCACGGCGACCGCGCCGCCGTCGAGCACGGTCGCCACGTCGGTCACCGCGCGCATGACGCCGGAGCGCAGCCGGGCGGCGTACCACTCCAGGCGCAGCATCCCGTGCGAGGGATGCCCCCACGCGTCGGCCGTGACCAGGCTGTCGGCCACCAGCCGCGCGTCGGGCGCGGGGACACCCAGCGAGGTCAGGACCGCGGCCCCGAACGAGATCAGTTCGGACGGTGGGATCACGACAGGCTCCTGACCTGGTCGGGGGTGAGCGGCCGGGTGGGGCGGTCGCGCAGCAGCAGCCACAGCCGCGCCGTCTCCTCCAGCTCCTCGATCGCGTCGGCGGCGGCGGCGAGGTCGGCGCCGGCGACGATCGGGCCGTGGTTGGCCAGCAGCAGGGCGTGCGCGGTGCGGGCGGCGCGCTCGGCGATCGGGCCCAGGGCGGGGTCGCCGGGCGCGTGGTAGGGCAGCAGCGGCAGCCGCCCGACGCGCATCACGTAGTAGGCGGTCAGCGGCGGCAGCACGTCGTCGGGATCGAGGCCGTCGTGACAGGACACGGCGACGGCGTGGGTGCTGTGCAGGTGGACGACCGCGCCGGCGTCCGGGCGGGCGCGGTAGAGGGCGGCATGCAGGAACGCCTCCTTCGACGGGCGCGGCCCGTCCAGGTGCTCCCCCGTCAGGGCGACCAGCGCCAGCTCGCCGACCGCGCCGAGCGAGCCGCCGGTGGGGGTGATGAGGAAACCGTCGCCGGTGCGGGCGCTGACGTTGCCGGTACGGCCGTGGGTGAGCCGCCGCCGGAACAGGGACGCGCTCAGCTCGGCGATCTGGTGCGCCAGGTCGGTCATGGCGTCTCCGTGGCTCGGACGAGGAGGTCGGGGCGGCCGAAGTTGCCGGACTTGAGCAGCAGTGCCAAGGCCGGGACGCCGGTGGTGAGGAGCCACGGGACACCGCGGTCCGCCTCCTCGCCGACGACCGCGCCGGACACGCCGAGGGCGTTCACCACCGCGCCGGAGGTCTCGCCGCCGGCCACGACGATGCGGCGCGCGCCCAGCTCGGCCGCGCGGACCGCGACGGCGGCCAGCGCTCGTTCCACGAACGCCGCCGCCCCGGGGGAGCGCTCCTCCGGCGGCGCGGAGGAATAGATCATCACTCGTTCCTCCTCGGCGAAGCGGTCCTCCAGCCACTCCAGCGCCTCGGCCGGCGCGCTGTCGTGGGCGGCGAGCCGGTGGGCGGGCATGCTCGCCCGCGCCAGCGCCACCTGCTCCAGCGTGGCCGCCGAACAACTGCCCGCGAGCACCACGGACGGGCCTGGCGGCAACGCCGGCACGCCACCCCCTGCGAGCAGGTCCACGCCGGTGAGGCCCCCGGCCGCGCGCGCCAGACCCGAGGCGCCCGTGATCACGGACAGCTGCGTGGTGGCACCGGCGACGACGGCGAGGTGGCCGTCGTGCACGGCGTCGATCACCGCGTGACGCACGCCGCGCGCCTCCAGTTCCGCCAGCGCGGTCCGCACGGCCTCCACGCCGCGTTCCACCGTCTGCAGCGGGACCAGGGCGACCTCGTTCGGAGTCTGCCGGGCCAGGACGCGGACCAGGTCGGGGTCGGTCATCGGGGTGAGCGGGTGGTGCCGCATCGGCGAGTCCGACAGCAGCCGATCGCCGACGAACAGATGCCCCTGGTAGACGGTGCGGCCGTGCTCCGGAGAAGCAGGGCACACGACCGTCAGCCGGGCCCCGGCCGCCTCGGCCAGCGCGTCGGCGACCGGGCCGATGTTGCCCTGGTCGGTGGAGTCGAACGTGGAACAGTACTTGAAATACAGACGCCGGACCCCCTGGCCGGTCAGCCAGTCCTGCACGGCGCGCGAGGCGGTGACCGCCTCGCCGGACGGCACCGAGCGGGTCTTGAGCGCGACGACCACCGCGTCGCTGTCGGGGACGACCGTCCCGGCCCGCGGCGGTCCGAAGAGCAGGACCGTCCGCAACCCCGACCGCCGGAAGGCGGCGGCGACATCGGTGCCGCCGGTGTAGTCGTCGGCCACGCAGCCGAGCACCGGGCTCATGCCAGCGCCTTGCGCAGCGCCGTTGCCGCCGCGAGCGGCGGGCTCAGCACCGGCACGCCGAGCCGCTCGCCGAGCTCGGCGTGGACCGCGCTGATCGAGTACTGCCCGAGCAGCACCAGGTCCACCTCGTCGAGGGTGGGAGCGGCGGCCCGCGCGAGCGCGTCCGTCAGATCCGGCCAGTCGTGGGCGGCGGCCGCGGCGGCGGCGCCCGGTGCCGCGACCGCACGTACCTCGACGCCGTCCGCCACGTCCTGGAGCCGCCGGGCCGAGTCCGCCGCCGCCGACTCCAGCGAGCCGAGCACCAGGACCGTGCCGGGCCGGCGGCAGGCGACGTCGGCGAACATGGCCTCGTCCGAACCCGTGACCGGAACGTCGTACAGCCGCCGCGCCAGCTTCGCGGCGGGCCCGTACATGGAGCAGGACAGCAGCACCGCGTCGGCGCCGCCGCGGACCGCGTAGTCGATGAGGGAGAGCATGCGGCGCATCAGCGCGGGCGTCATGCCGCCCGCCGCGTCGGCCTCGGCGACGAGCCGGTCATCCATGAGATGCCAGGCGACGGCCTCCGGGAACCCTTCGGCGAGCCCGTCGGTGGCCGGCTGCACCGAGGCGGGGGTGGCGTTGACGACCGCGACCCTCATCGCTTCACCGCGGCGGCGACGGCCTCGGCGAACGCGCGCGTGCTCGCCGTGCCGCCCATGTCGCGGGTACGGGTCCCGCCCCGCACGGTGCCGGCGACCGCCGTCTCGATCAGCGTCGCGGCCCGGGCCAGGGCTGGGTCCTGGTGGCGGGCGCCGAGCCAGTCGAGCAGCATGGCGCTGGAGAGGATCATCGCGATCGGGTTGGCCAGGTCGCGCCCGGCGATGTCGGGGGCGGAGCCGTGGGCGGCCTGGGCCATGGCGCGTTCGTGGGAGGCGTTGATGGACGGGGCGATGCCGAGCGATCCGGCGAGCTCCCCGGTCAGGTCGGACAGGATGTCGCCGAACATGTTCTCGGTGACGATGACGTCGAAGTCGTTCGCGCGCCGCACCAGGTGCACGGTCATCGCGTCGATGTGGAAGTCGTCCACGGCCACGTCCGGGTATCGGGCGGCGACCTCGCGGCAGACGTCGCGGAACAGGCCGGTGGTGAGCTTCAGCACGTTCGCCTTGTGCACGATGGTGAGCTTGCCGCGGCGGCGGGTGGCCAGCTCGAACGCCTCGACGGCGATCCGCTCGACGGCGGGGCGGGTGATGATGCCCATGGCGATGGCCACGTCGGGGGTGGGCATGAATTCGCCGGTGCCCTTGTAGGTGCTGCGGTCGGCGTAGAAGCCTTGCGTGTTCTCGCGGACGATGACCAGGTCGGTGCCGGGGACGACGGCGTCGGCTCCGTCGAACGACTTGGCGGGGCGGATGTTGGCGAACAGGTCGAAGTGCTTGCGGATGGTGCCGCTGGGATTGAGCGTGGAGCGGTGCGGCTCGGGGTAGGCGGCGCTGTCGTGCGGGCCGAGCAGCCACGCGTCCAGCTCTCCCAGCGCGGTCAGCGTCGATTCCGGTACGGCCACGCCGTGCGTGTCGATGGCCGAGGCGCCCAGCGGCAGGTTCACCCACTCGACGGGGGCGGCGCCCGCCGCGGCCAGCGCGGCGTCCACGACCAGAACGGACGCGGGGACGATCTCGGGGCCGATGCCGTCGCCTTCGAGCACGCCAAGACGGTAGGAAGTCACAGAGGTCCTCACTGTGTGATGGTGATGAGCGCTTCGACGTCCTCGTGCAGGGCGTCGGTGGTCGGGTAGAGCAGGCAGGCGGAGGGCTCGGCGACGAGGGTGACCTCGCCGGTCAGCCCGGGGCGGGTGGTCTCGGCCTGGATCACGTGGTCGCCCAGGCGCAGGTCGTACTCGTAGCGGGAGCCGACGTAGGAGCTGGTGAGCACCTCGGCGGTGAGCACGTTCGCGCCGGCGGCGGCGCTGCGGCCGGCGGGGAGGATCTCCAGCTGTTCCGGCCGGACGGCCACGGTGACGCCAGTGCCGGTGCCGGCGGTCCCGGCGGGGACGGTGATGGTCTGGCCCGTGCAGTCCAGCCGTACCTCGGCGGGGCCGGTCATGACGCCGGGCAGGAAGTTGCACCGGCCGACGAAGGCGGCGACCTCGACGGTCGCGGGCGTCTCGTAGATCTCCGTCGGGGTGCCGATCTGCACCATGTCGCCCCTGGACATCACGGCGATGCGGTCGCTCAGGGCCAGGGCCTCGTCCTGGTCGTGGGTGACGTACACGGTGGTGATGCCGAGCTCGGTCTGCAGCCGCTTGAGCCAGGCGCGGGCCTGGTCGCGCAGCTTGGCGTCCAGGTTGGACAGCGGCTCGTCGAGCAGGAGCACGCTGGGGGAGTAGACCAGGGCGCGGGCCAGGGCGACGCGCTGCTGCTGGCCCCCGGAGAGCTGGTGGGGGTAGCGGTCCTTCAGCTCGGCCAGCCCCACCTTGTCCAGGGCCTCGGTGATGAGCGTGTCCTGCTCGCGCCGGTCGACCTTACGGATCTTGAGGGGCATGGCGAGGTTCTGGGCGACGGTCATGTGCGGCCACAGCGCGTACGACTGGAAGACCATGCCGAGGTTGCGGCCCTCGGGAGGCACGAACGTGCCGGCGTCGACGAACGTGGCGTCGCCGACGGAGATGCTGCCGCCGGTGGGCCGTTCCAGGCCGGCGATGCAGGCCAGGGTGGTGGACTTGCCGCAGCCGCTGGGGCCGAGCAGGGTGAAGAACTCGCCGTCGGCGATGGTGAAGCTGATGTCGCGCAGGACGGCGTTGTCCCCGAACTGCTTGGACAGGTGGGCGACCTTGACCTCAGGCATCCTTGTCACGTCCCTTGAGAAGTAGTCCGGCGAGCCCGACGAAGGTCGCCGTGATGGCGATCTGCAGGCTGGCCAGCGCGGCCACGGAGCCGGTGTTGCCCTGCACCCACAGTTCGAGCATGGTCGTGCCGATGATGTTGGAGTCGGCCGAGGCGAGGAACACCGCGGGGGAGTACTCCTTCAGCAGCGTCACGAACGTCAGGATCAGCGCGCCGGCGAAGGCGGGCCGCACCAACGCCGCGAGGATGCGGGTGAACGTGCGCACCCAGTCGGCCCCCGACACCCGGGCGGCGTTGTCCAGCTCGCGCCCGATCTGCATGACCGACGGCGCGATGGAGCCGAATCCGCTGGGCAGCGCGCGCAGCCCGAACCCGATGATCAGCGCCCACAGCGTGCCCTGGATGAGGGAACCGAGGCCGAAGGGAGCGAAGGCGAGCGCCCAGAACAGGCCGATGCCGACGATGATTCCGGGCATCGCCTGCGGGGCGAGCGCCAGGTACTCGACCGCCCGGTGGAAGCGGAAGTCCGACCGCCGGGCCACCATGACCGCCAGGAGTGACAGCACGCTGACCAGGACCGCGCCGATCGCGGCGACCAGGAGGCTGTTGACGATCGACTGCACGTACACGGGGTAGGTGAAGATGCGCTCGTAGTTGTCGCCGGTGAGGGTCTTGAACGGCGACTGCAGCGGCGTGAACACCTGCGTGAACGAGCGGAACACCAGCCCGCCGATGGGGATCAGGGCGCCCATCACGACGTAGAGGGCGATGGCCGCGACGCTGATCCACTTCAGCCACCCCAGGTCCAGCGGGCGGGGCCGGGTGGCCTTGCCGCGTACGGAGACGAACCGCTGCGCGTTCTTCAGCAGCTTGGCCTGCAACGCGACCAGGCTGACGGTGACCAGCAGGATGATCGCCGAGGCCGCGCCGAGCACGCCGTAGTCCGGGTTGATCGACTGCAGGCCGTTGCGGTACAGGAACGTGGAGAAGACGTCGATGCCGACCGGCTGCCCGAACAGCAGCGGCACGCTCAGCGTCTCGACCGACATGCTGATCACCAGGATCGAGGCGTAGACGACGGGCGGGCGCAGCAGCGGCAGGACCACCGAGCGCAGGATGCGCAGCGGCCCGGCCCCGCACACCCGCGCGGCGGCCTCCAGCGACGCGTCGCTCTGGCGCAGCGCGTTGGCGCAGAAGGTGTAGACGATGGGGGCCAGGGCCACCGCTTCGGTGAGGGCCATGCCGGGGATCGAGTAGAGGTTCCACGGCAGGAAGCCGAGCAGGCGGCGCACCTCGACGCTGACGAAGCCCGCCGGGCCGTACATGGTGATCCAGCCGAAGCCGAGGATGAGCGAGGAGATGAAGAACGGCCACTGCATGGCGGCGGCGAAGAGCCGCCCGCCGGGCAGCTTCGTGCGCACCACGACCACGGCCATCGGCACCGCGATCAGCAGGCTGAGCACGGTCGTCAGACCCGCGAACAGCGCCGTGTTGAGCACGACCCGGCCGAAGCCCGCCTCGGTGAACAGCCGTACGTAGTTGTCCACGCCGAGGACGCCGCCGGCCTCGTAGAGGGGGCGGTCCAGGAAGGACTGGTAGAGCGTCGGCACGACCGGCGCCAGCACCAGGACGGCCAGCAGGAGCAGCACGGTGTACTGCAGCCAGCTCTCCCGGCTCAGCCCCAGCGGCCTGCGGTAGCGCGGTGGCGGATGCACCGGGCGGCGCGGCGGGGACAGGGTGGTCATCGCGTTCCTCTCAGCGGCCGAGCAGGCCGTTCCACTTGTCGGTGAAGGACTTGACCTCGGCGTCGGGGACCTTCTCGTACTTCGCCAGGATCACGTTGTCCTGGCCCACGGCCTTCACCAGCTCCTGGTAGGTGTGCAGCCCTTCGGCGGCCGGCACGTCGTCCCGGTAGGAGGTCAGGCCGCCCTCGGCCACCGCCCGCTGCCCCTCCTGCGACAGGACGAAGTCCACGAACAGCTTCGACGTGGCCGGGTGCGGCGCCTTGGCGGCGATGCCGATGCCGCGCGGCAGCGCGACCGTGCCGTCGTCGAGGAAGGAGATCGCCAGCAGGCCGCCGCTCTTCTCGACCACCGGGTACGCCGGGGCGGCGCTGACGAAGAAGCCGGCCACGTACTCACCCGAGGTGATCTTCTCCAGCTGGGTGCCGGACGAGGTCTCCGGCCTGGCCAGGGGGAGCACCGACTGCAGCGAGGTCCAGGAGTCCGGGCGGGCGGCGGCGAAGGCGTGCGAGACGGTGAAGCCGAACGCGCCGCCCACGTCCCTCGTGGTGATCTTGCTCTTGTACTGGGCGGGGTCCTTGGCCAGGATCGCGGCCAGGCTCTTCAGGCCGGTCGGCTTCTCGGGCAGCAGCGAGGTGTTGTACGCGATCGACAGCGGGTCGATCGACATGGCGTACACGTGGGGCATCAGCTCGCCGAAGCCGGGCAGCTTGTCCTTCTCCGGCGAGGCGTACTCCATCAGCGTGCCCTGCCTGGCCCCGAAGTCGGCCCACGCCTGGGCCGCGTTCGACACCACCAGGTCGGCCGGCGAGCTACCCGTGGCCTGCTCGCTGAGCACTCGCTGGAACACCTCGTCGCTGTCCAGGTTGTTGGCCGCGATCTTCGTCACCCACGGGTACTTCTTGCTGAAGTCGCGGAAGATCGGCGCCCAGTTCTCCTGGTCGGTGTTGGAGTAGATGGTGAGAGTGCCGCCCTCCTTCTTGGACGCCTCGATGAGCTGGGAGTAGTCGGCCGGGTAGTACGACGGGGCCTGTCCCGTCGCGATCTGGTTCGGCGGCGGTTCCTTCGCCGCCTCGCCACCACCGCCACATGCCGTGAGCAGGCCGAGAGCGAGTACGGCGGCGCCAAGGGCGCGGAGAGGGGGGTGGAAGGTGATCATGTGCTTCCTCCTAGACCAGGCACGGCGACCAGCCGCTGCCTGCGATGTCGCACACTCTGCTTCGTTATAACCTATGTCGTCAACCCCCCGTTTCCGGAATGTAACGCTGTTAGCCTGCTGGATGCCTTATAGCGTGCTCAGGGAAAGATAGGCGACAAGGTTGGCAGGTCCGGCACTTGCGGACAAGGCGGGATAGCGGTGTACGTTATAACGGTCACCGATGAGACAGGACAGCGATGAGCGAATCAGCGGGCGAGATCTACACCACCAAAGCGGATTTCGCCTACCTCCGCGTCAAGGAGCTCGTCCTGTCCGGCGCGCTGCTTCCCGGCTCGGTCATCGCGCAGGCGCAGCTCGCCCGCGAGATCGGGATCAGCACCACCCCGCTGCGCGAGGCGCTGCGCCGGCTCAAGAGCGAGGGGCTGGTCGAGCTGGACGCCCACCGCGACGCCCGCGTCGCGCCCCTGGCCGCCGAGGAGGCCCGCGACCTGCTGGAGCTGCGCCGCAGCCTCGACCCGCTCGCCGTCGCGCTGGCCGCCGAGCGCCGTACCAAGGCCGACATCGCCGCCATGCGGTCCGCCCTCGACGGCCTCAAACCGCTGCCGGGCAACCCCGCGTACGAGCAACTGGTCGCGCACCGCAAGTTCCACACGGCCCTCTACACCGCCTCGCACAACGACCTGCTCATCCAGACCCTCGACGGCCTGTGGGACAAGGCCGACCGCTACCGCCGCCTGGCCCTGGAGGTCGAGCGCGGCCAGGCGGCCCGCGACCGCAAGGCCGCCGAGCACGAGGCCCTGCTGGAGTACGTCATCGCGGGCGACGCCGACTCGGCCGCCGCCGTCATGCGCGAGCACATCGACACCAGCCTCGGCGCCCAGGCCGCCTGGCGGCTGCGCAAGCATCACCCCGCGGAGGACTCCGCCGTCGAGGGCGAGGCCGATGCCTGAATTCCGGCATCGGCATGCCGTTCTGCTGGCTCACGCCGCCGGCACCCAGATCGTCACGTTCGTGCTGCGCCCCACCATGTCCTACCGGGCGATCGAGCTGGACGTGCCGCCCGCCTGGCTCGGCGTGCTCGGCGCCAGTTTCGCCCTCGCGCCGCTGCTGCTGGCCCTGCCCGCCGGGCACGCGGCCGACCGCTACGGCGAGCGTCGCATGGCCGTGGCGGGCGCGCTCTTCCTGACCGCCGCCGCGATCGCCTTCACCACGATCGGCCACACCGTCGCCGGTCTGGTCGCGGCAGGGATCCTGCTCGGCACCGGGCATCTGGGCAGCGTCATCGCGCAGCAGGCGCTGGTCGCCAACACCACCGAACGCGGCCGCCATGACACCGCCTTCGGCCACTACACCTTCGCCGCCTCCCTCGGCCAGGCCGCCGGCCCGCTGCTGATCGCCGCGTTCGGCGGCCAGGCCGCCATCCCCGACACCGGCAGCATCTTTGCCGCCTCCTGTGGCCTGTCCCTGCTGCTCCTTGCGCTGTCGGCCCTGCTCCCGAACCACCCGACCGGCCGCGCCGAAGCCGACGGCGGCGACCTGCGGGCGCTGCTGCGGCTACCCGGGCTCGCGCACGCCCTGCTGACGAGCTGCGTGGTGCTGGCCGCGGTCGACATCACCCTGGCCTACCTGCCCGCGCTCGGCGCCGAACTCGGGCTGACCGCGAGCGCCGTGGGTCTCCTGCTCACACTCCGCGGGCTCGCCTCCATGACCTCGCGCTTCTTCCTCGGTCGCCTCGCCCGCGCCGTGGGCCGGCGCCGGCTGCTGGTCGTCAGCACCCTGGGGGCGGCCGCCGGCATGCTGCTCACACCGGTACCCATGCCCCTGTGGCTGCTGGCGGCACTGCTCGTCGTCGTGGGCTTCGGCCTCGGCGTCGGGCAGCCGCTGACGATGTCCTGGCTGGCCGAATCGGCACCCGAGGGCATGCGCGGCCGCGCCATGTCACTGCGCCTGGTCGGCAACCGCACGGGCCAGCTTTTCATCCCGGGGGCGGCCGGCCTCATGGCGGCCGGGCTCGGCACTGGCGGCGTTCTGTTCGTGACTGCGATCACCCTTGGCTGGGCCGGCATTGCGGCCCGGAGGCTACCCGTCGATCCCTAGAAAGGGTTCTCCACCATCATGACCATCGTCACTGCCGACCTGTACGACGAGCGCGGCGACCAGCTTGACTCCTGCGACCTGCAACTGCGCCAGTACGGCGGACGCCACGCCTTCGCCGGCCCCGTCGTGACCGTCCTGTGCCACGAGGACAACGCCCTGCTCAAGTCGATCCTCGCCGAGCCGGGCGAGGGCCGGGTGCTGGTCGTGGACGGCGGCGGCTCCCTGCACACCGCGCTCATGGGCGACGTCATCGCCGGCCTGGCCGTCTCGAACGGCTGGGCCGGCGTGGTGATCAACGGCGCGGTCCGCGACGTCGCCGCCCTCCGCGAGCTGGACCTGGGTATCAAGGCGCTCGGCTCCAACCCCCGCAAGAGCGGCAAGCAGGGCACCGGCGAACGCGACGTCCCGGTGACCTTCGGGGGCGTCACCTTCCACCCGGGCGCCGAGCTGTTCTCCGACGACGACGGGATCCTCGTCACCCGGCGATGACCGGCCGGCGCGGCCGACGAGTCATGCGTGAGTCAGGCACTGTGGCGCCATGGGGGTGTCGTCGACGCCGACCACGGCGAGGCGCCCGGGGACGGCGCGGTCGAGGGGCCGCGGCGGCCGCGAGCACCGGGCCGCCATAGCCGAGGCAGGTCCCGACAGCGTGGCGGCGATCTCCTCGGCCCGGGCCACCAACGGGGAGAACCACCTGATCCAGAAGTTCATGAGAGTCGTCGTCGGCACCAACAACGTCGACAACTGCTCGCGCCTGTGCCACTCGCCGTCGGCCGCGGGGCTCACCACCGCCTTCGGCCTGGCGGGCGGCACCGACGGCTGGGAGGACGTGGAGCAGGCCGACTGCCTGCTCGTGGTAGGCGCCAACCCGGTCGAGGCGCACCCGATCGTCGGCGCGCGCCTGCTCCAGCGGGTGCTGCTCGCGGAGGGCCTGATCGACGAGGAGTTCCTGCGGCTGCGCGCCAGGCTCCCGGACGGCGTGGTCCGCGCTCGACCGTGCGGCCGGGTACGCCGGCCGCAGAGGGCTTGCGCTGCGGATCGTGCACGTCCGCGAGCCCTGGTGCGCCGAACATCCGCCGGACGCCACCCAGCGAGCACGACACTCCCTGCGCCTCACCCCACCTGCGCGGGCATGACGGCGGTGATCACGAAGAGACGGCTGACAGGCTCGGCCGCCTGTCCGCACTCGCCGTAGTGGGCCAGTCTGGCGTGGAGCTCGTCACGTCCTCATGCTCGCTCTCGTGCCATGGGACTGGCTCGCTGAGGACTACGGCGTGCAACCGATAATCACCAAAGGTGATCGCCAGCATCCAGGTGGAGGAAAAGCTCGCGGCTGGCAGCGGCGAGTGACCGGGGTGGTCAAGTAGATGATCAGCCATTGCTCAAGGCGCCGAGCTGTCGGTCAACCAGGTCGCCGAGCGTGTCGGCCTCAGCCAGTCCGCCGCCGCCCAGCAACTCGGCTGCTTCACCGCGGGGTCAACGCTGTGTGATACGTTCCTCGACCTGCATAAGATCTCCGCCGCGCCGATCCCCGGTTCACCCGCACGAACGCTCGAACAGCTGCAAGATCGTATTGCGTCCGCCGGTGACTGCTCCGCAGATCAACTCTGACAGTCATTCGGACCAGCCCCCGCCGTGCCCGAGTACTGCCGCTGCACCCCGGTCGAGGGGTTCCCCTCTTGATGAAATCCGGTCTCGTCCACGATCAGCACCCCGCCCGGACCGCCCAGCTGCTCGACCACGTGATCCCGCGGGTCCACGCGGGCTTCCCGAGGATCCCACCGCACGTTGTTCAGCCGCCGCTGCACCCGATGCGGCTGCGCATCACCCAGCGTCGGCTCCGGCGGCCGGCATCGTTGGGGTCAGGTGGAGAGCTTGGCGCGGTGCGGGCGAGGCCGGATCTGGCCGGTGCGGGCGGCCCGCCGCAGCAGGAGGATCGTGGGCACCATGCAGATCAGCAGTGCGAAAAGGCTGGCCTCGGGGCCGAAGGCGCCGCCGGTCAGTGCGGATGGGCCGGACAGCGTGACGTTCAGCAGGCCCTCGGACGGTACGGCCGATCCGGAGACCGTGACACCGAAGATCCCGGCTTGGGCGAAATTCCAGGCGAAGTGCAGCCCGATGGGCAGCCACAGCGAGCGGGTCGCGATGTAGGCGGCGGCCAGCATGACTCCGGCCGTCAAGGCGATCGCGAACGCACCCCACAGGGTGGCGTTGGCGTTGACCAGGTGCATCGCACCGAACAGCAGCCCGGATACGACCAGGGCGATCACCGTTCCGGTACGTTCCTCCATGATGCGGAACACCACTCCGCGGAACAGCAGTTCTTCGGTGACGGCGACGCTCGCCATCAGGCCCGCGGTGCCGAGGAAGCCGCCGACGGAACCCCAGGAGACCTGCTGCCAGCCGCCGAACACCGCGATCAGCGCCATCAACCCGGCGAACATGCCGAGCCCGATCAGCGTCCCGCGCCGCAGCTGGGACCATCGTCCCGTCTCGCCGAGTTCGGGGGTGTCCGGGCGGAGCTCGACGGCCCGGCACAACCAGCGGTAGCAGGTCAGAGCGGCGATGGCCAGGCCGACCCCCACGGGCAGGGCAAGGATCGGTACGGGCAGGACGAGTTGGGTGATCCCGCCCGCCACCACCATCACACCGAATAACGCGATCAGCAGGACGGGGAACCGGAACCTGCGCAACCGGCCGCGGCCCGTCGTGGAGCCGGCTTGCGGGAGGATATTTTCCGGGTGCTCCGGAGACGTCACGATCGTCATCCTTTCGATTGAGTTTCCGCGGTGTTTTCCGCGGCTTGGAGACGAGGGATCAGAGCCAGGCGTGCCATCCCCCTGGAACGGACATCGCGATGGCTCTCACGGGGGATGGATGATCTCGCGCGAAGTGGGACGTCCGGCCTCGGCGTCGCGATCGCCCTTCCTGGGGATCTCCGCCGTGCATGCTGGGGCCCAGGGGAAGAGATGTTCCTGATGGTGATGAAGAACTGTCACCCCGTGGATGAGTACCACCCGCGTCCAGCTCGGGTGTACCGTACTCCCGCTCGGACCTGCACCGTTCTGGTCAGGCCGGTCCTACCCCGCGAGGTCGGCCAGGAGTGCGGTGCTCCGGGTCTGTTCGTCCTCTGATCCGAGAAGCATCACCACGAGCTCCGTGGCACCGGCATCGAACAGCCGGCGGACCTGCCGCTCGACGACAATCTCATCACCGATGACGACCGTGTCCTGAGGGCCTGCGGCGCGACCTCGGTCGAGCACGGCGCGGTAGCTGGGCAACTGCGCGACCATCCCGAAATTCTCAGCGACCCAGTGCCTGCGATCGTCCTCGTGCGAGGTGACGCAGACGACCGTGGAAGCGACCACACGTGGTGTACGCCGGCCCGCCGCCCGGGTGATCGCAGGAACGACGTGGTCGGAGAGAGCCGCGGCATTGGCCCACGTCGTGATGGTTCCATCGGCCAACTCTCCGGCCACCCGCAACATTGCCGGGCCGAGTGCGCCGACAAGCACGGACGGCCGCGCCGCTGCCGCGATGTCGACCGCGCCCGCGGCCTGGAGTGTCTCGCCCTTGTACGTCACGGTCTCGCCCTTCAGCAGCGGAACCAGCGCGGACAGGTACTCGCGGAGGTGACGGACAGGGCGGTCGAAGGAGAGGCCGTACTGCTCTTCGATGATGTGCCGGTGGCTGACACCAAGCCCCAGGCTGAGCCGGCCGCCAACCGCCTCCTGGACCGTCAGCGCCTGCGCCGCAAGGGCCAGCGGATGCCGGGGGTAGCTCGGCACCACCGCCGTACCGAGCTCGATGCCGGACACCTGGCGCCCTGCCACCGCCAGTGTGGTCAGCGCGTCCCTGCCGTCGCGCTGGCCCAGCCACACGCCGGCGAAGCCCGCCGTGGCCGCAGCGCGAGACTGATCGACGATCACGTCCAGGGACGGCCCCTTCTCATCTACGAACAATCCGATGCGCATCGAAATCTCCTCAAGATCAACAGTGGGCGTACGTTCGAACTGCGATGAGCCAGGAAGCACTCAGACGGGCATCCCACCGCGACATCGGCGACGAAGGCACCCGCGCCGATCAGCGCGGACAGCGTACGCGGCGGCGGCAGCACCGACCTCGAACCGTCCGGGCCGAGCCGCTTGAGTCTCGCCGCCCGGCCTTTGGGGAAGGCGCGGTGGGCGATCAGTTCCGTCTGAGCGGGGATCTCGCCCTGGACAGTGTCCGTCTCGGACGTGACTCTCACGAGGATTCCCTATCCAGATCACCTTTGAGGTCAGGTCCTGGATGGTTGATGACCATGCTGACGGCATGACGGTCAGGGGCGGGGGCCGTCGCAGGAGAGGTCCTTACCCGGCAGGGTTCCCTTCGTCAGGAACGCGACGGTGGCCTTGTCGGCGCAGGTCGAGCCGGTGCCGTAGACGTAGTGACCGCCGTTGTCGACCCCGACGAAGCCGGCGCGACCCCCCAGCGCCTCGCGCATCCCCCGGCCCGCGGCCCATGGTGTGGCGTTGTCGCGGCGGTTCTGCAGGATCAGGACGTTACGCGGACCGTGCGAGGTGACCTTGACCAGCGGCTCGACCGGCTTCGTGGACCAGAACGCGCACGACCGGATGTTGTTGGGCATGCCGGCGCTCAGCGGGTACTCCGCACGGGCGGCCGAGGTGGCCTCGGCGTAGGAGTCCACGTCGTGCGACCAGGTGGTGTCCCCGCACATCAGGGCCAGAGCCATGGTGACCTGGTTGTCCGCCGGCACGCCCGGCTCGGCCGCAGTGTCGGCGAGGATCTGCTTGAGCACGGCGACGCCCGCGTCCGTCGGGGCCTTGCCGGCGGACAGGTCGGCCGCCGCCTTCCAGAACTGGGTGAGCGGGGCGAGCGTTTCGTTGTGCAGCAGCATCTGGTAGGTGATGGCGCGCAGCAGCGCGCCGTTGATGACCGCCGGCGTGCCCGGAACCGCGGCCGGTTTCCGGTCGAGGCGGTCGGCCAGCGTGAGGAAGGTGTCGGTGACCTCGTCGACGGTGCCGCCCAGCCCGAGCTCGGTGTCGTTCGAGGCGGCGACGCGGGCGGCGTCCGGGAACCGGTCGTTCATGCCCTGGTTCCAGGTGTTCAGCATCTTCGCCCACGCCTTGGCCGGGTCGACGTTGCTCTCCAGCACCATCCGGTCGGTCTTGCGGGGGAACAGCGAGGTGTAGACCGCGCCGAGGTAGGTGCCGAAGGACTGGCCCCAGTAGGAGATCTTCCGCGCGCCGAGTGCCTGGCGGATGCGATCCATGTCGCGGGCGGTGTTCGCGGTGTTGAAGAAGCGGAGCTTGTCACCGATCGTGGCGCACTGCTTGGCGACGGCGCGCGCGGCGGTGGCGCTGCCCTCGATCGAGCCGCCGGCGCCAGGGTAGGGGAACACGCTGAGGAAGCTGGAGTCAGTCAGACCGCAGCTCATCGGGGTACTGTGGCCGACGCCGCGTGGGTCGAACCCGATCAGGTCGTAGGAGTCCAGCACCCCCTTCGGGAGCGTGAGTGCCATCTGGCCGGGCATGTCCAGGCCCCCCAGTCCCGGGCCGCCCGGGTTGAACAGCAGGTCGCCGCGCTTCTTGCCGGGCTTGGCGGTGGCGATCCTGGAGACCGCGACGGTGATGGTCTCTCCGCCGGGGCGGCGGTAGTCCAGAGGCACCTTGACCGTGCCGCAGGTTTGCCCGGGGTTCCGTTTGGCGCCCGGTGCGAGTTCCGGGCACTCACCCCACTTGATCGAAGTCTGGACGTGACCGGCGGTCGCCACGGCCCTGGCGTCGGCCGGCTGCCCGCCGATCACTGCCCCCGTTGCCGCGACCGCGGTCAGGGCGCCGGCGACGGCGACGCGTACGCGGATGGTGTTTCCCATGGTGCTGTCCTCCGAATTACCGGTGTGCCGCGATCTGACTTCGTGGTTGACCGTGGTTGTCAGCCGCTGATGAGAAAGGTAGGAGTGGAGGGCCCTGTCCCGAATCACTGCGTTGCGGACATTCCGTGTAGCTCACATGAGGGACAATCGCGGCAACATCGGGAATCAGAGATCGATAGGCTCTGAGCCATGTCGGGGACCTGGGCCAGCGACCGCTTCCGGAGGCTGCGGGAGGTGTGGCGCGTCTACGACGCCACGGTATGGGACCGGTGGCTGGCCGTCGTGTGCACCGGGCTGGCGTTCGTGCCGGCGCTGTCCATCATGAGCGTCGAGTTCGGAAACCGGTCAGGACGCCCGGCCGACGCGTTCCAGATCGTCCTGATCCTGGCCCAGACGGTGCCTCTGGCCGTGCGCACGCGATGGCCTGCCGCGTGTCTGGCGATCATTGGCACGGCTTTCGTGCTCCACGAGACGCTCGGCTACCCGATGCAGTTCGGCACCGTGACGGTGTACATCGCGCTGTACTCGGTGGGCGCGCACCAGGAGCGATTCCGGCGCGTCATCGCCGTCGTGGCATCGGCCGCGTACGTCGTGCTGTGCGTGGCCATAGTCCTGCTCGGCTCACCGCTGCTGCAGAGCGACTTCCTGATCTTCTACCTGCTTTTCGCCGCGTGCTGGCTGTGCGGCGCCTTCGTACGCGGGCAGCAGTTCCAGGAGGCCGAGCGGCGACGGCTCGCCACCGAGGCCGCGGCCGCCGCAGAGCGGGCGCGCATCGCGCGAGAGCTGCACGACGTGGTGACCCACCACGTCACCGGCATCGTCGTGCAGGCGGACGCCACGCAGTTCGTGGCCACGTCGCCGGAACGCGTGGTCACGGCACTGTCCTCGATCGGCGGCGCCGGCCGCCGAGCCCTGGCCGAGCTGCGGTATCTGCTGGACGTGCTGGAGGCGACCGGAGAGTCGGCCACGCCCGTCGTGGGCAGCGTGCGAGACCTGGTCGAGCAGACCCGGAGCGGCGGCCAGCCGATCGAACTGGTGGAGGACGGCGACCAGCCCCCGCTCCCGGCCGGCATGGGGCTGGCCGTGTACCGGGTGGTGCAGGAGGGCCTGACGAACGCCGTCAAGTACGCCGAAGGCCGCCCCACCACCGTTCGCATCGGCTACCGGGACGACCGCGTGGAGGTCGAGGTGACGAACGCCGCCGCCGCGGTCCCCGTCGGCGCGAGAAGCAGCCTCTCCGGCGGCCGCGGCCTGGCCGGACTGCGCGACCGGATAGGTGCGCTGGGCGGCGCGCTGGCCGCGGGCGAGCAACCGGACGGCGGTTTCCGAGTCTCCGCGTCGATCCCCGTAGGCGGTACCGAATGACCATCCGTGTTGTGATCTGCGAGGACCAGGAGATCGTCCGTACCGGCTACGTGACGGCGTTCGACGCGCAGCCGGACATGGCGGTGGTCGGTGTGGCCGCCGATGGCCCGGCCGCGGTCGAGGCGGTCACCAGCCTGAAGCCCGACGTGGTGGTCATGGACATCCACATGCCGCTGATGGACGGCATCGAGGTGACGAGGCGCATCGCCGGCCCCGGTGTCGTGGCACCGCCGAAGGTACTGGTGGTGACCACGTTCAACGTGGACAAGTACGTCTACGAAGCGCTGCGTGCCGGAGCCAGCGGCTTCCTTCTGAAGGACGCCCCTCTACTGGATCTGATGAACGGCGTCCGCACCGTCGCCCGCGGAGAGGCCCTGCTGTCCCCCACCGTGACCCGTACCCTGATAGGTCGCTTCGCCGACCGCCTCCGCCCGGCCGTCCCCACCCCCGACGAGGACCCGCTGGCCGTCCTGGCTCCCCGCGAACGCGAGGTACTGCGGCTGATCGCCCGTGGCCTCTCCAACGTCGAGATAGCCGCGGAACTGGTCATCAGCTTCGAGACCGTCCGAACCTACGTCTCCCGGATCCTCACCAAGCTGGACCTACGCGACCGCGTCCAAGCCGTGGTCTTCGCCTACCGCACAGGCTTCGCCGACGACGACCGCTGAACCGGCAAGCGCCTTTCCGAACACTGGTCCAGTTCGGCACGCTCGGCTGGGCTCAGGGGAACGGTCTCGTGAGCGCTCATGGGCGGAATGGCAGGCGGCTGCCTGGGCGCGGGCGGGGACGCTGCGAATGGTGGTGTGCGGGTCGGAAGCCTTCGTCCCCTTTGTGGCGGTGATCAGTAGCCGAGGGCGCGGTCGACGCGCGCGGTGATCTCCTCGTCCGAGGCCAGGAAGTACCGCCGGGCGGTGTCCAGGGAGTCGTGTCCGAGCAGCTTGCGGATCTGGTCCAGGTCGGCGCCGTCGTGGCGCAGCCGGGTGGCGTAGGTGTGGCGCAGCTCGTGGGGCCGGGTGCCGGCCAATCCGGTGTCCGGGGGTGCGGCCTGGCCGGCGGTACCCGGGCGGTCTTGGTCTTGATGCGCATGCCGGCGCCGTGCTCGTACAGCGGCTTCACCGCGGCCAGGGCCTGGTTGACGGTGGCAGGCGAGGCGCCGTGCTCCAGCAGCGAGCGGCGCCAGCCGGCCACGGCGGCCTCGGCGCCGAGGTGGTCGAGGAAGGCGTCGGCCTGCTCGGCGGCGTGCGCGGGCTCGGCGAGCCAGGCCAGGTAGGCGCGGGCCTGGCGGCGGTAGGCGGTGACGGTGTTGGCGGCCAGGGCGCACCGGTCCGGGTGGGCCTCCAGGCGGGCCAGCGCCGCGGCGGTGTCGGCGTGCGCCGGGCCACGCGGCGGCAGGATGGTGGCGCTCATGCGTCTTCCGGGTTGAGGCCGGGCACGCTGGCGGCCGGCGTCGCGCTCGCCATGCCGGACGCGTACGCCGTTCCGGACGTGTTCGCCGAGGCGGAGGTGAAGGCGCCGAGGTGGCCGGCGAGCACCGCGGCCAGGATCTGGCTGGGGTGGTGCGGGGAGGAGCCCCGCGGCGTCGAGAAGACCGCCGCGCCGGTGTCGGGCGAGCCGATGTTCGGCACCACGCCGGTCTCCGGGTTCAGGGGGTGGCTGAGCCACATGATCGGCTGGCTGGGCATGGGCCGGTTCCCGGTGTCGCTCATTGACGTATGTGATCGGCATGACCCCCGGCCCGCGCGGGTTTCCTGTCGCCCGAGCCCCGAGCCCCGGGCGCCGGTGAGCGGCTGAAAGCGGGAATCAAGCATGCCGCATGTCCGGCGAGACGATTACGCCGTGCTCTGCCGGGCGATCATGCGTTCGTGGTCGGCCAGGACGGTGCGGCTCGCGGCCCAGGCCGCCAGGCTGCTGAGGATCAGGAAGGCCGGCACGATCACGAGCAGCGCCTGCCGCAGACCGGCGGCCTCGGCGCTCACCGCCGCCGTGGCCGTCGCCGTGGCGGCGAACCAGTCCGACAGCAGGCCCACAACCGAGGGGCCGACGGCACCGCCGAGCAGGTAGATGACGGCGAAGTAGACCGCCACCGCGGTGGCCCGCAGCCCCGGCTCCACCACGTCGGCGACGGCCGGCAGCGCGACGGCGCCGAAGAAGAACTGGAAGGACCAGCCGACCGCGAACAACGCCACGAAGGCGCCGGCGGCGGTGGGGCCGAGGAGGAGCGCGGCCAGGATGAAGGGCGCGCCCAAGGCGAGGCTCGCCGGGCCGACCATCATCCGGGCGCGCAGCGACCGCCTGCCCGCGAGGTCGGCCACGACGCCTCCCAGGAGCAGCCCGGCGATCCCGGTGAGGCCGAGGATGACACCGGCCGACATCGACGCCGTCCCGATCGTGAGACCGAAGTAGCGCTGCAGCAGCGGGACCAGGAAGGCCGCCACCGCGTAGGCCGGGATCTGCAGGGCGATGCTGGCCAGGATCAGCCGGCGCAGGGTCCGGATGCGCAGGATGTCGCGGATCGGTTGCCGGGAGCGCGCGCCGGCGCCGGCGGGGGCCCGTTCCTCGGAGGCGCCGCGCGGCGGCTCGGGCAGGAACAGGATCAGCGCCGCCAGGACGAATCCCGGTACGGCCGCCACGAGGAAGGGCACTCGCCAGGAGCCGGTCGCCTCCGCGATCGCGCCCACGCTGAGGAAGGCTGCCAGCAGGCCCGCCGGGACGCCGAGCTGGAAGATCCCGATGGCCCGGGCCCGGCGCCGCGCCGGGAACGCGTCGAAGATCATCGCGCTGGCGGCGGGGAGGTAGGACGCCTCGCCGATGCCCACTCCGAGCCGGAACAGCAGCAGCGAGGCGAAGCTCCACGCCCCGCCGCTTGCTGCGGTGAACAGACTCCACGCGACCATGCCGGCCGCCATGATCCGGCGCCGGGAATGGGTGTCGGCCATCCGCCCGACCACGATCCCGGCCAGCGCGTAGACCACGGTGAAGGACGAGGTGAGCAGGCCGATCTGGGTGTCGGTGAGAGCGAACTCCGCCTTGATCGGCTCGATGACGCTGGAGGGGACGGTGCGGTCGTAGTAGTTCATCAGGTTCGCCAGCGCCAGCACCGCCAGGATGCGGTAGGCGCCGGGCGCGCCGCGGACAGGAGCCGCCGCGCTGGTTCCGGATTCAGGGGTCATGAGCCGTCCAGAGATCATGGGGGGCGGAAGGCGTCCGGGCTCACGGACGGTCGTGGCCCTGGTCGGGCAGCGCCTGCGTGAGCTGGTGGCGAGAGGTGATGGCGAGCTTGGCGAACACCTTGCCCAGGTGGTACTCGACGGTGCGCGGGCTGAGGAACAGCTGGGCGCCGATCTCCGAGTTCGACAGGCCCGTACGTGCCATCCGGGCGATCTGGCTCTCCTGAGGGGTGAGCTGGTCTGGCGTGTCGGCGGCGCGCTTGCGCACGGTCTCGCCGGTGGCCAGCAGCTCGTTGTGGGCCCGCCCGGCGAACGCCTGCATGCCGATCGCGGTGAAGGAGTCGTAGGCGGTGCGCAGGTGGGTGCGCGCGTCGGCCCGCCGGCCTTCCCGGCGCAGCCACTCACCGTAGAGCAGGTGCGCGCGGGCGAGTTCGGTGGGAAAGCGGGTACGGCCCAGCCGTTCGACCGCCTCGCGATAGCAGCGCTCGGCCTCCTCGCCCTCGCTGAGCAGCGCCCGGCACCGCGCGTAGAGTCCCTGCCCCCAGTCGCTGTCGCCGACGTCGGTCGCCGCGGCCAGCCGATCGAGCGCCTCCTTGGCCCGCCGGGTCTGCCCGGTCCTGCCGGCCGCCTCGATCAACTCGGGCAGCGCCCACGTGGAAATGTGCATCTCGGGCACCACCTGAGCGACTTCCGCCATGACGAGGGCCTCGTCGTAGCGGCCGAGCCCGTTGTAGAGGACGGCCGCCACCCAGTGCGGGAACTGTTCCCCCACCCCCTGGCCGGCGGCCCGGGCATTGGCGATCACCCGCTCGATCAGCGGGACGCTCTCGTCCTCCCTGCCACGGAAGGCGGCGAGCATCACAGCCCCGTTGGGGGAGCGGCGGCTGCCCGTCGCCGCCGCGATCGCCTCCGCCTCGGCGACCAGCGAGGCGGCCGCAGCGAAGTCGCCGTGCCAGATCTCGTAGACGGCCATCGAGTTCACCCAGGTCACCAACAGGGCGAGCAACCCCGCCTCGCGGCAGTACCGGACCTCGCGGGCCTGGATCGCGTACCAGGCGTCCTCGTCCCACAGGGTGGACGTCGCGGCCACCGCCACAGGGCTCCACCGCCGGCGCTCGGCCAGGCTGACCTCGTCCCCGGCGAAGACCGCGGCCAGCCGTCTCAACAACGGCGCCGCCGCCGCGCGTCCCTCCGTGGTCAGGACCGCCAGCCCGTCCAGCAGCAGATCCGACGGCCGGGGCGCGCCCGCGGGCCGCGGGGCCGACCGGGCGGCCCGGGAGATGGCGTGCAAGTCGTCGCCGCCGGCGAACTGCCCGGCGTACAGTGCGGCGTACCAGGCTTCCAGGTACGTCTCGCGCGCGAGCCCGGGATCCAGCGGCTCCAGCTGCTTGGCCACCCGCGCCAGGATCGGCGGCGCGTCACTGCTCATACTGGAGACAAACGCGATCTGCCCGTGCACCAGGTCCACGCGGGCCCGCTGGAGCTCGTCCAGCGGCCCCGCCGCCGCCATGGCGAGCAGGTCGGCTGCCGCCTCGAACGAGCCGGCCATCACGTTCGCCTGCGCGGCGGCCAGGGCCCGCTCCGAGCGCGGCCCGGGATCGGCGGTCAGCTCGGCCGCGCGCCGCAGGAACGCGGCCGCCGCGGCCATTCCGCCGCGGGCCTGGGCTCGCTCGGCCGAGCGTTCGAGTTCCGCGGCCACCTCGTCGTCGGGTCCCGGCGCGGCCGCGGCCAGGTGCCAGGCTCGCCGATCGGGGTCGCGGTCGCGGTCGGTCGCCTCGGCCAGCGCCCGGTGCGCCGCCCGCCGTTGCGGCGGCGACGCCGCCGAGTACACCGCCGACCGTACGAGCGGATGCCGGAACCGCACCCCCGCCCCGGCCTCGAGCAGCCCGTCGGCCTGGGCGTCCTTCGCGGCGGAGGCGGGGATCCCGAGCAGCCCGGCCGCCCGCCAGATCAGGACCGCATCGAGGGTCGGCTCGGCCGCCGCCACCAGCATCAGCGACTGCGTCTCGGCGGGCAGCGCCGCCAGCCGGTGCCGGAAGCCCTGCTCCACCCGCTGCGGGACCGCCTGCGCCTCGACCAGCCCGAACCCGCCCGCCAGCTGCGTGGGGCTCAGCCCGCGCGGCAACTCCAGCAGGGCCAGGGGGTTGCCGTTCGTCTCGGCCAGGATCCGCTCCTTGATCCGGTCGTCCAGCGGAAAGCGGATCACCGAGCGCAGCAGCGTGTGGGCGTCCGGCCCCGCCAGGCCGCGCACCTCCAGCTCCGCCAGGCCCTGGAACTCCCTGCCCGGCTCGCGCGCGGCGAAGACGATCCCCACCGGCTCGGCCAGCAACCGCCGCGCCACGAACGCCAGCACCTGCGCCGAGGAGCGGTCCAGCCACTGCGTGTCATCGACCACGCACAACAGCGCACGCTCCTCCGCCGCCTCCGCCAGCAGGGTCAGCACCGCCAGCCCGACCATGAATCGGTCCGGCGGGTCCCCCTGCCGCAACCCGAACGCCACCCCCAGCGCATCTCGCTGCGGTCCCGGCAGGCCTTCCAGGCCGTCCAGCAGCGGCGCGACCAGCAGATGCAGCCCGGCGTAGGCCAGCTCCATCTCCGACTCCACGCCCGCCGCCCGCACCACCCGCATGCCGGCCGCCGCCCCCAGGATGTGCCGCAGCAGCGCCGACTTGCCCACCCCCGCCTCGCCCCGCAGCATGAGCGCCCGCCCGCGCCCGGCCCGCAGATCCGCCAGCAGGTCGTCGAGCACCGCGCGCTCGCGCTGCCGGTTCAGCAGTGGCGGCCTCGGATCAACTAATGCCGACATGCTCTTTCTCCGCCCCATCCAGCCGCCGGACCCGGCGGCATGGTCGAGCCGGCGGCCAACGGGCGCCGCCAGGATGACACCTCCGCCCGGTCACGATCAAGACCCAGCCCGTGCCTCCCCAGGGCGTCCCGTGTCCCACCAGAGAGTGTCTGACAATTCGGCCTGCCGGAGCCAGAGTATGAGTGAGGCGATGGTGACGCCTGCCAGGTAGCGGCCGGCCGGCTTGTCGTAGCGGGTGGCGATGCGTGTGAGGCCGGGTGCGGCGGGCGGCGGGCCGGTGTGCTTGCGGTTGGGCGGGCGGACGGAGTCGTGGGGTGTCAGGGCAGGGGTGGGGCGGTCACGGGTGTGGACCTCCATATGAACGGACTCGGGCGGGAGCGGGAAGCGAGCAGGGCTGACACGCCGCTGGGGGAGACCGAGGGGAGGCCGGAAGGAACGGACAGGCCCGGTTCCGTGCGGAAATCCGGGCACCGTCCGTCCGCGAGCGGATCTCCCGTCAGAGCTCTGACCTGGTGAACTGCTGGTTCTGCCCGCCATTGCACGGATACTGCTTGAACTGCACGTCGTTGGCCGTCGACGAGCTCGGCAGGTCCGCGCACTTGCCCGAATGCCTGGCCACCAGCCGCACGTAGCCGCCGCCCGCGTCCTGCACGGTCCACTGCTGGTTGGTGCCCGTGCCGCAGCCGTACTGCTGCAGGGCGGCGCCGTCGGCGGTGCTGACGCCGTTGACGTCGAGGCACTTGGCCGAGTTGCGGGCGATGATCTGCACGTGGCCGCCGCTGATCGACTGGATGCGCCACTGCTGGTTGGTGCCGCCGTTGCAGTCGTACTGGATGACGGGCGCCAGGTTCGCGGCGGAGCCGTTGCGTACGTCGGCGCACTTGCCCGAGTGCCGCACCGTGAGGCGGTCGTAGCCGGAGCCGGTCGAGGTGATGGTGCCGGCGGCGGCGTCGATGGTGAGGTTGCGCGCGTACGTCAGGCTCATGGTGGTGCTGCTGGGGAACTGGACGGGCAGCCACACGTAGCGTGAGTCGTTGACGGGGCCGCCCCACGCGCCGGCCCAGCGGTCGCCGAGGTACAGGTACGACGTGCCGGACGTGCCCTGCACCGGCAGCACGAACGCCGGCTGGGAGCCGTACGTGAGCGCGTCCCCGGCGTTCTGCCAGGCGCTCCACGTGCCGGTGATGCTGGTGGCGGTGGCGTACTTGGCCTGGTTGGGCTGCCAGCCGGTGGCGCCCGAGGTGAGCAGGAAGTAGACGCCGCCCCGTTTGAACAGGGCGGGCGCCTCCCGGTGGTCGCCGTCCCACATGCGGACGAGCGCGGCCACGTCGGTGAAGTCGGCGGTCAGCCGGTAGACGTGCAGGTCGTAGTTCTCGTCGGCGGCCGAGATCATGTAGCCGGTGCCGTCGGTGTCGACGAACGCGGTGATGTCGCGCGACATGTGCCCGAGCGGCCGGAAGCTGCGCAGGTAGGTGTAGGCGCCGTCCACGGTGTTCGACACGGCCACGGCCGCGCGGGCCTCGCCGTAGTCGCGGCCGTTCTCCTTGTGCATCCACATGACGAACTGGCCGGTGGCCGGGTTGTGGATCACCTTGGGCCGCTCGATGTTGGCGACCTGCAGTTCGGCGGCGCTGGACTGGGTGAGCACGTGGTTGCGGAACTCCCAGGTGCGCAGGTCGGCCGAGCGGTAGGCGGAGACGTAGCGGAAGGTGCCGTCGGCGTTGCGGTTCTCGCCGAACCAGTAGTAGTACGAGCCGACCTTGACCACGCCGCCGCCGTGGGCGTGCAGCAGGTTGCCGGAGGTGTCGGTGAACTGGGCGCCGATCGGCACCGTCACGGGAGCGGCGGCCGCCCGGGCGGGGAGCCCGGGTAACAGCGTCAGGACGAGCGCGGCGAGCAGGGTCAGGACGCGGGACATGAAGGTGCTCCTCTCAGCCTTTGATGCCGGTGAGCAGGACGCCCCTGACGATCCATCGCTGCGCGATGAGGAAGAGGGCGACCAGGGGCAGGATGGCCACGAGCGCGCCGGCGAACAGCGCCGGCATGTTGACCGCCTGCTGGTTGAGGTTGGTGGACAGCGCCACCTGCACCGTCCAGAACTCGGGGTCCTGGCCGATGACCAGCGGCCACAGGAACGCGTTCCAGTGCTCGATGAAGGACAGGATGCCGAGCGAGGCGAACAGGGCGCCGGAGTTCGGCAGCGCCAGGCGCCCGTACAGGCCGAGGTAGCCGAGGCCGTCCACCCGGCCCGCGTCCTCCAGCTCGCGCGGGAAGCGCAGGTAGAAGCCGCGGAACAGCAGCACAGCGAACGCGCTGAACAGGCCGGGCACGATCAGCCCCCACATGGTGTTCACCCCGCCCAGCGAGCCGACCACCACGAACGTCGGGATGAACGTGGCCGCGCCCGGCACCATCATCGTGGCGATGATGAAGAAGAAGGCGGGCTTCGAGGCGGCCACGGGGATGCGGGCCAGCGCGTACCCGGCCATGGAGGCCAGCAGCGTCGACAGCGGCGCGGAGATCGCCGAGATCAGCGTCGAGTTCCACAACGCGTGCGCCAGCGGCACCGCCTCGTTGCCGAACGCGTCCGCGAACCCCTGGAAGCTGATCGTCTCCGGCCACCAGTGCCAGTCCAGCGAGCCCAGCTCCCGCTTGCTCATCAGCGCGTTGCGGACGAGCAGGTAGAACGGCAGCAGGAACGGCACCGCGAAGACGATCACCGCCGCGTACGAGCCCAGATGCCGCTTCCTCATCAGCCTTCCTCCTCGGCGGTCCTGCCGAACCCGGCGAAGCGGCCCTGCAGCAGCGTGAACACCACGATCAGCACGGTGACGACGAACGCCCCCGCCGACCCGGCGCCGTAGTTCTGCTCGCCGAGCGCCGTCTGGAACAGGTAGATCAGCGGCGTACGGCCGTCCGCGCCGCCCAGCCCCGACAGGTTGGAGGCCAGGATGTTGTAGAACTCGTCGAACGCCTGGAACGCGTTGATGATCAGCAGCAGCACCACGGCCACCGACGTGTTGCGCAGCATCGGCCAGGTGATGTGCCGGAACAGCCGGCCCTCCGACTCCGCCCCGTCCACCCGGGCCGCCTCGTAGAGCTGGGCGGGGATCTGCTGGATGCCGGCCAGGAAGAGGATCATGTAGAAGCCGGTCTGCAGCCACAGCCGCACCGTGACCAGCACGATCCAGTACAGCGGCGGGTCCACGGTCGCCACCCAGCCGATCGACTCCTCGTAGCCGAGGAGGTAGGCCAGGCTGTTGGCCACGCCCGACGGGGTGCCGCTGAACAGTGACATCTTCCACACCAGCGCGCCCACCACGTACGAGACCGCCGCCGGGATGAAGAACGTGGTGCGGAAGAACGCCCGGCCGCCGCGCAGCCGGTTCACCAGCACCGCCAGGCCCAGCGACAAAGCGAACGTCACCGGCACGATGAACAGCGTGAACAGCAGGATCGTGACCAGCGACCGGGTGAAGGCGGGGTCGCCCAGCAGGCGCCGGTAGTTCTCCAGGCCGTTCCAGTCGCCCAGGGCGATCGTGCCGCGGGCGTCGTTGAAGCTGAGCAGGAAGCCCCAGCCGATGGCCACGTACTTGAACAGGAACAGCCCGGCCACCATCGGCAGCGTGAGCAGCAGGAACGCGCGCCAGGCCGGCCACCGCGCGGCCCGCCGCCCCGCGGCGCGGCGGGGGCGCCCGGTTGCGGGGCGGGGCGGAGCGGCCGTCGTCACAGCACCGGCACCTTGTCGAGGATGTCCTGCGACCGCTTGGCCGCGTCGGCGAGCGTCTTCTCCGCGTCGGCGCCCTTCTTGACGATCGCCGTGACCGCGTCGGTGTACGGCTGGCGCACCTCGGCCGTCCACAACGCCGGCTGCTTGATGCCGTGGGCGGCGACGGCGTCCATGACGGTCTTGGCCGGGCCGGTGTTCAGCTTGCTCGCCTGGGCGGCGGCGCTGTTGCGGGGCGGGATGTGGAAGCCGTAGGCCAGGCTCCAGTCCGTTTGCGCGGCGGTGTTCTCCACCCACAGCCACCGCACGTACTTCTTGGCCGCCTCCAGGTTGCGGCTCTTGCCGTTGACGACCTGAACCCAGCCGCCCATGTTGACCACGGCCTGCCCGCCGGGGCCGAACGGCGGCAGCGCGAACGCGTCGAAGTCGTCGCCCAGCGCCTCGATCAGGCCCGGCACGGCCCACAGGCCGACCCACTGCATGGCCGCCGCGCCGTTGATCAGCGCGCCCGGGTCCCACCAGTCGGTGGAGTAGCCCTGCAGGGTCGCCTTGGCGTCGTACAGGTCCTTGACCGCGGTCAGCGCCTCGACCACCTTCGGGTCGTCGTAGGTGATGTCGCGGTCGTCGATCAGCAGGTTGCCGTTCGACCACGGCACCATCTGGCCCAGCGGGCCGACGCCGTCGTTGCCCACGAACAGGCCCTTCTGCTTGCCCTGCGTGAGCTTCTTCGCCGCCGCCGCGAACTCCGCGAAGCTGGTGGGAACGCTAACACCGGCCTTGGCGAACAGGGACTTGCGGTAGAACACCAGCATCGGGTCCACGATCATGGGCACCGCGTACACCTGGCCGCCCCACGTGTACGGCTGCAGCACCTTGGGGTTGAAGTCGGCCTTCTCCGCCCCGAGCACGTCGTCCAGCGCGGTGACCTGGCCGGCCTTGACCATGTTCGGGCTGACGTCGTTGACCTCGTACACGTCGGGGCCGTCGGGGGTGAGCACGGCGGCCGTCCACTTGGTGGCGTAGTCGCCGGGGATCCAGGAGACCTTGACCGCGATGTCGGGGTTGGCCTTGGTGAAGTCGGCGGCGTACTTCATGGCCGCCTGCTGCGTGCCCTCCTCGCCGTACTCGTGGTACCAGTGCGTCAAGGTGATCTTCGCCGCGCCTCCCGACGGCGCGGCGCCGCCCTTGGCCAGCGGGTCTCCGGTGGAGCACGCGGAGACGGCGGCGCCGGCGACGAAGAGCACGGACCCCTTCAGTAGTCCGCGCCGGGTGAGTGGTCTGTTCATCGGGGCCACCTCTCGTTGGGGGGAAAGAGTCGGGGCCGATGCCAGGTAACCGGTTACTTCAGACGTCGTGAGCCGGACGCTAGACTCGGATCTCCGGTGCCGTCAATGTGCTGTTAACTTTTCGTTACAAACGCGGTGGGGCGGGGCTTGACGCGTGGGATGGCATCTCTTAGCGTCCTGGGCATTGCTCAAGTAACCGATTACCTGATCCGGCGCTCACCTGGGAGATCGCATGACCACACCCCGCCGCGTCACCATCAGGGACGTGGCCAGGAAGGCCGGGGTCTCGGTCGCCACCGTCTCGCGCGTGCTGGGCGGCGACTACCCGGTCCTCGCGGCCACCCGCAACAAGGTCATGCGTGCCGTACGAGAGCTCGACTACGTCCCCAACGCCCACGCCAGAGCCCTGTCGGCGGCCCGGCCCGGAGCCATCGCGATCGTCGTCAACACTATCGCGGTGCCGTACTACGCGCTCATCGCCCAGGGCGTGGAGGACCAGGCCGCGCAGGAGGGCAGGCTGTCGCTCATCTGCACCACCGGCGGCGACAACGGCCGCGAGCTGTCCATCGTGCAGCTCCTGCGCGAGCAGCGCGCCGAGGCCGTCATCCTGGTCGGCAGCGTGATCGTGGACGAGGAGTACCGCAAGCGCATGACCGAGTACGCCCACGCCCTGGCCGCCGCCGGCTCCCGCCTCGTCCTCTGCGGCCGGCCGCCGCTGGGGGACGGGGTGCCCGCCCTCGTGGTCGGCTTCGACAACACCGGCGGCGCGCACGCCGTCACCGCCCACCTGCTGTCGGCCGGTCACCGCAGGATCCTCTACCTCGGCGTACGGCCCGGCCACACCACCTCCGACACCCGCGTGGCCGGGTACCGCAGCGCCCTGGCCGAGCACGGCGTGGCCCTGGATCCGCGGCTGGAGATCGAGGCCGAGTTCGACCGCGACGCCGGCTACACCGCGATGAACCGCCGCCTGGCCGAAGGGCCGCCCGACTTCACCGCCATCTTCGCGGGCAACGACCTCGTCGCCGCGGGAGCGATCCAATCGCTGCACGAGCACGGGCTGCGGGTGCCCGACGACCTGTCGATCGTCGGCTACGACGACGTGCCGCCCGCCCAGGACCTGCACCTGACCACCGTGCATCTGCCGCACGACGAGCTCGGCAGGGCCGCGGTGCGGCTCGCGCTCGGCCGGGTGACCACCAGCCCGATGACGCTCGGCACCCACATCGTGGTCCGCGACTCGGTCAGGCCCCTCGGGCCCCGATGACCCGGCCCGTGAACCCGGCCGTGCCGCCGCCCGCAGACCTGCCCGTGGACCCGCCCGTGAACCCGGCCGTGACGCCGTCCGTGGCCCCGCTGGTCGCCTTTGCCATGCAGCCGCCGCTGTTGCCCGAGCTGTTCCCGCTGGATCTGCGCCGCCGGTTGTCGCTGGTCGGGCGGGTGCGCGAGCGCGTGATCGACGTCTTCGACGGGCCGCTCGACGCGGAGATCCTGATCACCGGGTGGGGGTGCCCGCGCATCGACGCCGACGTCCTGGCCACCGCGCCCCGGCTGCGGGCCGTCGTCCACGCCGCCGGCAGCGTCAAAGGACACCTGACGGCGGCGGTCTTCGATCGCGGCATCGCGGTGTCGTCGGCGGCGCAGGCCAACGCCGTTCCGGTGGCCGAGTTCACGCTCGCCATGCTGGTCCTGGCGGCCAAACAGGCGTTCGCCAGGGCGCGGGCGTACTCGGCGGGAGGCTGGTCGGGCGACGCGCTGCCCGGCGTGGCCACCCCCGGCGAGCGCGGCGGGCTGAGGGGGGCGACCGTCGGGGTGATCGGCGCTTCACGGGTAGGCCGGCTCGTCATCGGCGGGTTGCGCTCGCACGGGGCGCGGGTTCTGCTCAGCGACCCCTACGTCCCGGCGGAGGAGGCGGCGCGGCTGGGCGCGCGGGCCGTTCCGCTGGACGAGCTGTGCCGTTCGGCCGAGCTGGTCACCGTGCACGCGCCCGAGCTGCCGGAGACGCGGGGGCTGCTGGACGGGCGGCGGCTGGCGCTGCTGCGTGACGGGGCCGTGGTGGTCAACACCGCGCGCGGGGCGCTGATCGACACCGATGCCCTCGTACGGCAATGCTCGGGTGGGCGGATCTCCGCCGTGCTCGACGTGACCGATCCCGAGCCGCTGCCGCCGGGGCATCCGCTGCTCGGGCTGCCCAACGTGCTGGTGACACCGCACATCAGCGGGGCCAGAGGGCGGGAGTTGCGGCGGCTGGGGGAGTTCGCGGTGGGGGAGGTGGAACGGCTGGCCCGGGGGCGCCCACTGCGCGGCGCGATCCGCGTGGCCGACCTCAACCGCATCGCCTGACGCCTGGAGCCACCCATGCCCGCAACCCCGCCCCCCGGCCCACCCGCTTCCGGCAGACCGGCCCCTGACACGCCGTCCACCAGCGCGCCTGCTCACGATGTGCCTGCTCACGATGGGCGTGCTAGTGACGCGCCTGCTCGGGACACGCGCGAAAGCGATGCACCTGCTCGGGATGCACGCGTTCGGAATGCGCCTGCTCGGGACGCGTCGTTCTCCGGCGTGCTCCCGCCCGATGCGCCTGCCGGTGGCGGGATCACCGAGCGGCTGGTGCGCGAGATTCGCGAGGAGGCGGAGCGGGCGCGTACCACGCCCGCTCCCGAGCTGACCCCCGCCCTGTGGCGGCGCTTCGCGGACACCGGCGACCGGCTGGCCTACGAGCGGGCCTACTTCGACCGCCGCCGGCGCCTGGCTGCCCTCGCCCTCGACGCCCACCTCAACGCCCGCTCCGACACCCGCCTTGATGCCCCTCCCGGCACCTGCCCCGATCCGGCCCTGCGCGACCTGCTGTGGTCGGTGTGCGAGGAGCGCACCTGGGTTCTGCCCGCGCACGAGCCGCACGACCGCCCGCTCGACACGTTCGTGGACCTGTTCGCCGCCGAGACCGCCCACACCCTGGCCGAGATCGTGGCCCTCCTGGCCGGCCACCTCGACCCCGAGGCGGCGGTCCGCGTGCGGGCGGAGGTGGACCGCAGGGTCCTGCGCCTCCTGCGGCCGGGCGAGCCCCCGATGTGGTGGGAGTCGGCCCCGCACAACTGGGCGGCCGTCTGCGCAGCCGCCACAGGACTGGCCGCGCTCGCCCTGGACTCGTCACGCCCGCCCGCGCTCGCCCTGGACTCGTCACGCCCGCCCGCGCCCCACCTCCCCGCGCTCCTGCCCCGCCTCAGGCGCGCGCTGGCGGCGTTCCTGTCGGGCTCGGGCGCGGACGGTGCCTGCCTGGAGGGCCCGGACTACTGGTCCTACGGTTTCGGCTACTTCGTCTACTTCGCCGAGGCGCTGCGCGAGCACACCGGCGAGGACCTCCTGGACGACCCGCACGTCCGCGAGATGGCCGCCTACCCGGCGAGGATCGACCTGGGCGACGGCACCAGACCCGCCTTCGCCGACTCGCACGCCCGAGGCGTGTACCCCACCGGCCTCCTGTCCCGCCTGGCCGCCCGCCTCGGCGTCCGCGTGCCGGAGCCGGCGGTCCCGTCGTTCCACGACGACCCCTGCCACCGCTGGGCCCACCTGACCCGCACCCTGTGGTGGTCACGGGAAACACCCCGCACAGCCCCGGAGCCGTGCTCGTACCTGCCGGACGCCGCGATCGTCGTGGCCAGGGCGGCGGGGACGGCGTTCGCCGCCAAGGGCGGCCACAACGACGAGCCGCACAACCACCTCGACCTCGGCCACTTCGTGCTGCACGCGCACGGCCGGACGATCCTGGACGACCTGGGCGCGCCGGAGTACACCCGTGACTACTTCCGCGAGGGCCGCTACCAGGTGCCGCAGGCCTCGGCCGAATGGCACTCGGTCCCCCTGATCGACGGCGCCGCCCAGCTCCCCGGCCGCGAGCGCCGGGCCGAGGTGCTGGCGTACGCGGCGACCGGCGGTGCCGTGACGTTCGCGCTGGACCTCACCGCCGCCTACGCCACCCAGCACCGCTTCACCCGCACCTTCCACTGGCGCCCCGGCACGCTGGAGCTCGTGGACGAGTTCGGCCCCGCGGACGTGCTGGTGGAGGAGCTGTTCGTCTCGCGGGTCCGCCCGGTGGCGGGCCCCGGCGTGATCACGTGGGGCCCGGTCGAGCTGCGGGTGCCGCCCGGCTGGCGGGCGCGAGCCGAGGAACGGCAGGTCCGCGGGCACGACGGCACCGTGGAGACCGTCCACCGGGTACGGCTGGCGGCACGCGTCCCGCCGGGCGCGTACCGCTTCCTGTTCACCGTGAGGACTTGACGACCTGCTCCGCGGGAGCCCCGGCGGGCTCCGCCTCCCGGCGGCGGCCCGGCAGCGTCACGGTGATCGCCGCGGCCACCAGCGCGGCGCCGCAGCCGATGAGCAGGCCCGTGCGGAAGCCGGCCTCGGACGGCAGCTGGTGCCCGCCGAAGTCGATGGTGAGCTGCGACAGGACGACGCCGATCACGGCGGCGGACACGGTGGTGCCGATGGAGCGCATCAGCGTGTTGAAGCTGTTGGCCGCGCCGGTCTCGGACAGCGGCACGGCGCTCATGATGAGGGCGGGCATCGAGCCGTAGGCGAAGCCGACGCCGATGCTGATGACGCAGGTGATGATCAGCATGCCCCAGGCGGAGCCGAGCAGCGGCATGGACAGGCCGTACCCGAGCGCCATGACGAGGCTGCCGACGATCAGCGTGACCTTGGGGCCGCGCGCGGCCGACAGCCGGGCTCCGATCGGCGAGATGATCATCATCATGAGGCCGGACGGCGCCATCCACAGGCCCGCCGCCAGCATCGACTGGCCCAGGCCGTAGCCGGTGGCGGCCGGGAGCTGGAGGATCTGGATGACGATCAGCGACTGGGCGTACATGGAGAAGCCGACGACGATCGAGGCCACGTTCGTCAGCAGCACCTGGGGCCGGGCGGTGACGCGCAGGTCCACCAGCGGGTCGCGGACCCGCAGCTCCCACCAGCCCCACGCGAGCAGCAGGACCACGGCGGCGCCCAGCAGCCCGAGCGTGATGCCGCTCGTCCAGCCCCAGTCGGCGCCCTTGGAGACGCCGAGCAGCAGGCACACCAGGCCCGCGCCGAGGCCGAGCGCGCCGAGCAGGTCGATGCGCCCGCGCGCCCTGGCGGGCGTGACCGGCACCAGCAGCCAGATCAGCGCCGCCACGACCAGGCTCAGCGCGGCCGAGCCCCAGAACAGCACCCGCCAGCTCGCGTACTCGGCGACCGCGGCGGACAGCGGCAGCCCGAGCGCGCCGCCGATCCCCATGGACGAGCTCATCAGCGCGATCGCGGGGCCCAGCCGGTGCGGCGGCAGCACGTCGCGCAGGGCGCTGATGCCCAGCGGGATCATGCCCATGCCCATGCCCTGCAGCCCCCGCCCGACGACCATCGGCGCCAGCGACCCGGCGAACGCGCAGATGACGCAGCCCACGACGAGCGGGACCGAGCAGACGAGCATCATGCGGCGCTTGCCGTACAGGTCGCCCAGCCGGCCCATCACGGGCGTCGTGACGGCTCCGGCCAGCAGCGTGACCGTGATCACCCAGGAGGCGTTGGAGGCCGTGGTGCCCAGCAGGGCCGGCAGCACGCCGATCAGCGGCACGACCAGGGTCTGGGACAGCGCCGCCACGATGCCGGCCACGGCCATGACGGTGACGATGCCGCTGCCGCGACTGCCGGAACCACTCTCTTCCACGCGGATCCCCCTCAAAACTCTCGGCATGGGAAGCGATGTGCACTCTACACATAGTGTGTTACATGCACATTTTGCAGGCTCTCGGCAGATAGGCTGGGCCCGCATCGGATGGATAGAAGGACCGGCATGGACAAGCCCACGCACCTGATCGAGTACGAGACGATGCTGCTCGGCCAGCACCGCCACCTCGACCGCAGCGCGTACATCCTGCTCAGCCGCATCCGGATGGAGGGCATGATGTCCATCGGCCAGCTCAGCGAGGCGTTCGGGCTCGACGTGTCCACGCTCAACCGGCACACGTCCGCGCTGCTGCGCCGGGGACTGGCCGAGCGCATCCCGGACCCGCAGGGCGGCGTCGCCCGCAAGTTCCGCCTCACCGAGGAGGGCGAGCGTTACCTCGACTCCGAGCGTGCCAGGAACATCAACGGCCTGGAGAAGGTGCTGGCCGGCTGGACCGCCGACGAGGTCGCGGCCTTCGCCGCCTACCTCAAGCGCTTCAACACCGACATCGAACGCCTCCGCGGCCGCTCCTGGCCCCACCCGGAGCGCAAGGCCCAGCAGGGCAGCGGCGCGGGCGTGTAGGAGCTGGGGCTCCGGGTAGCCGTGGGCGGGTGAGTCACGAAGAGGAGTTCGGCTTCGCGTTCGAGGAGCGTTACCGCCCGCTGCTCGCCGTTCTCGGCATCCGCCCGTCCACGTGCAGGCTGACGCTCACCGGCGAGCTGCTGCGGGTGCGCTTCGGGCCGTGGCTGGTGCTGTCGCCGCGGCGCAACGTCACCGGCGTGGAGCTGTCCGGCCCGTACTCGCCGGTGAAGGCGATCGGGGTGCGCGTGTCGCTGGCCGACGGCGGGCTGACGTTCGGCAGCAGCACGACGCAGGGGGTCTGCATCTGCTTCCGCCGCTCGGTGTCCGGCAGCGAGCCCTTCGGACTGCTCCGCCATCCCGCCCTGACCGTCACGGTCGAGGACCCCGCCCGGTTGATCGGCCTGCTCACTCCGGCGGGCCGCCCTGCGCCAGCGCTCTGACCAGGTCCGATATGCGGACCGATATCGCGAACGCGCCCATAGCGCTATTAGACATCCGCTGATCACATCTGCTTGGCTCTCCGAACGGATCACCGAGCGAAGGACGATGTGACATGCGACACCTGCGCGCCGCCACCGTGCTGCCCGCGACCGCCCTGGCGATCTCCCTCCTGGGAGGCGGCACCCTGACGACGGGCACGGCCTCGGCAGCGGTGTCGATGCCAGTGTCGGGGGTGGCCGTCTCCAGCGAGGCCCGGGTCAAGAAGGAGCTGCGCGCGCTGGAGACCGCCTTCAAGGGGCGCATCGGCGCGTACGCCCTCGACACGGCCACCGGCAAGACCCTGACGTACCGGGCGGGGGAGCGCTTCCCCATGCTGTCCACGTTCAAGGCGCCCCTGTGCGCGGCCGTCCTGCACCAGGCCCGCACCCGGCAGCCCGGGCTGATGAGCAGGCACATCAAGTGGACGGCCGCCGACATGAAGCCCAACTCGCCCGTCACCGAGAAGCACGTCAAGGACGGCCTGACCGTCTCCGAGCTGTGCGTCGCGGCCGTGACCCAGAGCGACGGGACCGCGTCCAACCTGCTGATGAAGCTGATCGGCGGGCCCGCGGGGATGACGGCCTACTTCCGTACGCTGAAGGACCCGATCTCCCGCATGGACCGCTGGCACCCCGGGCTCAACGACTGGACGCCCAAGGACCGGCGCGACACCACCACGCCCGCGGCCATGGCCGGCAACCTGCGCGCGCTCGCGACCGGCACCGCGCTGCACGCCAAGGACCGCGAGCAGCTCGTCGCCTGGCTGCTCGCCGCCAAGGTCGGCGCGGAGCGCATCCCGGCCGGCCTGCCAAAGACCTGGACGATCGCCCACAAGACCGGCACCAACTCCGACGGCTTCGGCGGCGGGAACGACATCGCCGTCATCTGGCCGGAGAAGGGCGGCGCCCCGATCATCATGGCCGTCTACTCCAACCGGACCCCCGGCCTGCCCATCGACAACCAGACCATCGCCAGGACCGCGACCGCCCTGGCCAAGGGCCTCGGCAGGCTCTGACCTCCGGATCTCACCGGGCGTCCCACCAGTCGAGCACCCGGGTCCCCGACAGGGTCAGCCACTTCGACGGCTTCCCCTCCGGCACGTCCACCTCGAACCACACCGCCCCCGGCAGCGTGCGGCCCTGCAACCAGGTGCCGTCCGGCTGCCGGGCGGCCCGGACGAGCTCGATCGCCTCGGCCATGCGCGGGTCGGGCGGCACGCCGTCGAACAGCGCCGCCCGGCGGAAGTACTCGGCAGCGTTGAGCACGCTGTAGAACCAGCGGAACGGGTACGCGAAGCGGCCCACCCACGGCGCGACCGGCTCGCCCGTGGACAGGCGGCGGAAGAGCCCGCGCCGCAGCAGGTACTCCTCGCCGCCGCGCCGGGCGGCCCGGGTCGCCTCCGTGCCTCCGGTCGCGATGTCGTAGGCGAGCAGCCCCTTGAGCGAGTTGAGCGTGGAGTGGAACGACGAGCGCGTCGAGCCCTCGACCCACTCGCAGTTCCAGCCGCCGTCGGGCAGCCGGTGCTCGACCAGCCAGTCGACGATGCCGGTGATGCCGGCGCCGAGCCACAGGCCGTTCTCCACCGTCCAGGCGTTGATGCAGCAGTCGACCTCGCCACCCCAGTACGGCAGGTTGTCGTACTCCCAGCGGCAGTTCCGGTCGAGCAGCTCGGCCGTGCCGCGCAGCGCGGCGGCGTCGAGGCCCCACTCGCGCAGCGAGTTGAGCGTCCACGTGGTCGCCGTCCAGGGCTGCTCCCGCGCGGCCGCGTCGAAGTCGTGGCCGGCGGGGAAGAACGCGCCGCCCGCCCACTGGCCGTCAGGGTCCTGCAGCGCGAGCAGCCGCGCGCCGAAGCCCTCGGTCGCGACCCTGGCCCTGGTCGCCTCCCAGACCTCGGGCGGCTCGTGCAGCAGGTCCCGCTCGACCTGCCAGCGCAGGGCCGGATCGCTGTCGCGCAGCCACGGGATCAGGGCGCTGGTCACCATGCCGTGCAGTCTGGCACGGGAAGCGGCCTCCTGGCATGCCCCGTTCACGACTCCGGGGTGCGCAGCCTGGCCATGATGCGGTCGAGGGCGGCCAGGTCGCCGGGATCCAGGGCGAGCAGGGAGCGCGGCGGGCGGGCCAGGATGCGCTCGGCCTCCTCGGCGACCGCGGTCCCCTCGGGGGTGAGAGTGACGATCTTGCTGCGGCGGTCGCCGGGGGAGACGCTGCGGGTGACGTAGCCGCGCTGCTCCAGGTCGTCCACCATCAGCGTGGTGTACGGCTTGTCGGTCGACAGCTCGGCGGTCAGCTCCCGCATGGTCATCGGCCCGGACAGCAGCCTGCGCAGGGCCTTGACCCGGAAGAAGCTCATGCCGAGCGTCTCCGCGACCTCCTTGCGGCGGTCCTCCTGGCGCAGGACGAGGTCGTACATGGCGGCCCAGACGCGGGCCACCGCCTCCTGGCCGGAGGTGTCGCTCATGAGGCGTCCGCCGTTCTGTCGGGAGCGTGGGCGAGCCGTTCGGCGGTACGGGCGGCGCTGCGGCGGGCCCAGCCGGTCGTGGTCAGGATAGCGAGCAGGACGATCGCCAGCCCGCACCCGGCGATGATCCACCAGCCGACGTGGCTGGCCGCCGGGAACCCGGTGGCGAACGGCCCCGCCACCGCCGAGGTGACCAGCGCGCCGATCACCGCGACGCCCAGCGACTGGCCGATCTGGCGGCTGGTGGAGGCCACGGCCGCCGCCACGCCGGCCTGGGCGCGCGGCATGCCGGAGACGGCGGTGTTGGTGATGGGCGCGTTCACCATGCCGAAGCCCAGCCCGAACAGCACGTACGCGGCCATGAGCTGCCAGACCGGGGTGTCGGCGGAGAGCCCCGTCATGATCAGGCCGCTGGCGGCCATCGTGACTCCGGCCACGAGCAGCGGCACGCGGGTCCCGGCGTTGCCGACGATCCGGCCCGACAGGGGAGCGCAGATCACGGTCAGCCCGGCCATGGGCAGCGTGTAGAGGCCGGCGTGCAGGGCGGACAGGCCGAGCACGTCCTGGAGGTAGAGGGTGTTGACGAACAGGAAGCCGCCCAGTGCCGCGAAGGCGCACACGGCGATGACCGTGGCCCCCGTGAACGGAGTGCTGCGGAAGAAGCGCAGGTCGATGAGGGGTTCGGCGCGGCGCAGCTCGTACGGCACCAGGAAGGCGAGCGCCAGCGCCGCGATCGCGAAGCAGCCCAGTGTCGCCGGCGAGCCCCAGCCGGCCGCCGGCGCCTCGATGAAGGCGTACGTCAGGGTGGCCAGCAGCACGATGACCAGCACCTGCCCGACGGGGTCCACCCGGCGGGGGTGCGGCGCGCGCGACTCCGGCACGAACAGCGCGCACAGCACGAAGGCGGCCACCCCCACCGGCAGGTTGATCCAGAAGATGGCCTGCCAGCCGACCGACCCGACCAGCGCCCCGCCGACCAGCGGGCCGAGCGCCATGCTGACGCCGACCACGCCGCCCCACACGCCGATGGCCCGGGCCCGCTCGCGCGGCTCGGTGAAGGTGTTGGTGATGATCGACATGGCGACGGGGTTGAGCATGGAGCCGCCGACGGCCTGCAGCGCCCGCGCCGCGACCAGCCAGGGGAGGCTGGGGGCCAGCGAGCACAGCACCGAGCCGAGCGTGAACAGCGCCAGGCCGGTCTGGAACGTGCGGCGGCGGCCGACGCGGTCGCCGGTGGAGCCGGCCAGCATGAGCAGGCTCGCCAGCACCACCGTGTAGGCGTCGATGACCCACTGCAGGCCGGAGACGGAGGCGCTGAGGTCCCGCCGGATGGCGGGCAGCGCGATGTTCACGATCGTGTTGTCCAGCCCGACGATGAACAGGCTCATGCAGCAGATGGCCAGGATGAGCATCCGCCGGCGGGGGCTGAGCGCGGGGGTGCCCGCGGGCGGGGGGGTCACCCGGCTGGTTATAGACATATAACGATTATATTCGCATAACTAATGATAGGCGCCAGGGTGGGGCCGTCGTCGTGGTGGGACACCCCGGCACTCCGGGCGGTGCTCGAAGTGCCACCACTCGTTGTCGTAGATGCGGTAGAGGTCGTAGCGGGCACCGTGCTCCTCCAGCCAGCGCGCGCCCTCGTGCGGGCGTACGTCCAGCGCGACGCCCCTGACGTGGGGCGACTCCGCCGGCGGGAGCACCAGCATCCGCGCCGAGGCGGGGGAGCCGGCGCGGCGCACCTCCTCGTCGAACATGCGCTGCTGGAGCTGGGGATCGCGGTATCCCGAGGTGAGTCCGATGAGCTGGCCGTGACGCCAGAGCGCCTCGGTGCGCGCCGCGGTGAACGCCGCCAGGGCGCCGCCGGTCAGCCCGGTCAGGTCCTCGGCCGGGAAGCGCAGCCGTAACGCCCAGCCGCAGGCCAGCTCGCGGGCACGGCCGGGACGGCGGGCGAACGCCACCGGCAGCAGGAGCACGGCGAGCACCAGCGTGACCACAGCGAACAGCCGGTCCCGGGGCCGGAGTGGGATGGTGCGTGGCTCGTTCATGCCGCATACGATTGGCGCCGAATGTGCGTGCGTTGTCTGCCACATGTCATGGTTTGTCGACGGCGGCCGGCGCCGGCGCGACTGTGACACAACCATGACATGGCGCGAACGAAGCGGGGACACGACCGGCCGACAGTGGTTGTCGTCGACCCGACGGGCGAGTTACGGAGCGTGCGGTGAAACGCGGCGTGTCACGAGTGTTGCTGATCGAGGACGACCCGGCTGTGCGGGAGGGCCTGGAGCTGGCCCTGACCCGGCACGGGCACGGGGTGCGCGCGGTGGAGTCCGGCGAGCAGGGGCTCGACCGGATGCGTGCAGACCTGCCCGACGTGGTCGTGCTCGATCTGATGTTGCCCGGCATGGACGGGTTCGAGGTCTGCCGCCGCATCCGCGCCGCCGGAGAGACGCCGATCATCATGCTGACCGCGCGCGGCGACGACATGGACGTGGTCGCCGGGCTGGAGGCGGGCGCCGACGACTACGTGGTCAAGCCGGTGCAGCCCAGGGTGCTCGAGGCCCGCATCCGCGCCGTGCTCAGGCGGATCGGCCGGGACCAGGCGGAGCTGGAACGGCACGGTGACCTGACCATCGACCGGGCCGGGCTGGTGGTCTCCAAGAGCGGCGAGCCGGTCAGCCTCGCCCCGACCGAGCTGCGCCTGCTGCTCGAACTGTCCGGCACGCCCGGCCGGGTGCACAGCCGCCAGCAGCTGCTGGAGTCCGTGTGGGAGCACGGGTACTTCGGCGACTCCCGGCTCGTGGACGCGTGCGTGCAGCGGCTGCGCGCCAAGATCGAGGACGACTCGGCGGCGCCCGTCTACGTGCAGACGGTGCGTGGGTTCGGGTACCGGTTCGGGCCGGTGTGAGCCGCCGGTGGCACCTCTGGGGCTGCGTGCCCGGCTGCTGTTCACCTTCGCGCTGCTGTGCGTCGTCACCGCGGCGGCGGTGGCCGGCGGGATGTACGTCCAGGCCCGAAACGACATCCTGCAGCGGACCCAGGACGCCGCGGTCCAGTCGATGAGGAGCCGCCTGGAGACGGTCTTCCCGCTGCGGAACCCGGAGCCGGGCCCGGCCGAACTCGGCGAGATCGCCAGTGCCGTGACCGATCGGAACGTCTCCGCCGTCGCCCTCTACTTCGGGGAGCGCTCGCCGGCCGGCTTCGATCCCATGGCGATCTCGGAGGAGCTGCGGCGGGCGGTGGCCGGGGGCCAGCTCGTGTGGCAGCGCATCATGTGGCGGGGCGTCCCCATCCTCATCATCGGCGCGCCGTTGCTGATCGTCGAGCCGGACGACACGACGCGGTTGTCCGGCATCGAGGTCTACACCGCGCGCAGCCTGGATCCCGAACAGCGCAGCATCGACCGGCTCGCCGCATGGGCCTGGTCCATCGGCCTGGTGACCCTGGCGTTCGCGGTCGTCCTCGCGTCGGTGGCGACCCGCGGCGTGCTGCGCCCGGTGCGCGAGCTCGGCCGGGCCGCGCGCCTGCTGGGCCAGGGCGACCTGCGGGCCAGGACCGCGGTCCACGGCTCCGACGAGCTGGCCGAGGTGGCGCGCACGTTCAACGACACCGCCGCGGAGCTGGAGCGGCACGTCAAGCAGCTGCGCGCGATGGAGGCCGACGCCCGCCGGTTCGTCGCCGACGTGTCGCACGAGCTGCGCACCCCGCTGGCCGCGCTGGCCGCGGTCGCCGACGTCCTCGACGAGGAGGCGGCCGGGCTGCCCGAGCACGCCGGCAGAGCCGCCAGGCTGGTCAGCCAGGAGACGCTCAACCTCACCGAGCTGGTGAACGACCTCATCGAGATCAGCAGGTTCGACTCCGGCGTCGCCGCCCTCGCGCTGAACGAGATCGACGTGGCCGAGCTGGTACGCGCCACCCTGCGGGCCCGGGGCTGGACGGAATCGGTGCGGGCCGAGCTGCCGTCCGGGGTGACGGCCCGGCTCGACCCGCGCCGGGTGGACGTCATCCTGGCGAACCTGGTCGGCAACGCCCTGCGGCATGGCGAGCCACCGGTGTCGGTGCGGCTGTCCGCCGACCCGCACTGGATCACCCTCGAGGTCCGCGACCACGGGCCCGGGCTGGACGAAGCGGTGCTGCCGCACGTGTTCGACCGCTTCTACAAGGCCAGCGCCGCCAGGGCCAGGTCCGAGGGCAGCGGCCTGGGCCTGGCCATCGCGAGGGAGAACGCGCGCCTGCACCAGGGCGACCTCACCGTCACCAACGCCCCGGACGGCGGCGCCCTCTTCACGCTGCGCCTGCCACGCCGGGCGGACGATCCGGAGGGAGGCGCCGAGTGAGGACCCGGCTCGCCCGCCGCGTGCTCGCCGCGGGCCTCGTCTCGCTCGCCGCCGTGGCCGGCTGCGGCGTGCGGCCCAGCGACGTCATCGAAGCCGGCGACCCGCCGAGCGGGCGCGTCGCACCGACCTGGCCGATCACCCTCTACCTGGTGCAGAACGGCCGGCTCAGCGCGGTGAAACGCTCCGGCCCCCCGCTGACCCCGGCGGACACGCTCACGCTGCTGGCCGACGGGCCCTCCGCGCGGGAACGGTCGCGCGGGCTCACCACCGAGGTCCCGTCGGAAGCCGGTCCGTTCGAGGTGACCGCCGCGCCGGCCGGCCACCTGGTGGTGACCCTGTCCACGCCCGCCGGCGACCTGTCCGCGCTGGCCGTCGATCAGATCGTGTGCACGGCCGCCGCCACGGCGGACGGCCCCGCCCAGGTCACCGTCGTCGGCGCCGGGCAGAGCGCGGGGCCCAGGACCTGCCCCCGGAGCAGCCGCGGCGCCGGCGGCTGATCATTCGTCGCCCGGGCCGGCCGGGGCGATCGGCAGGGGCGCGGCCGGCCCGCCGGCCAGCTCGCGCCCCTGGCCCAGCGTGTACTCCAGCTGCCGGGCCAGCTGCGGCACGGACGCCGGCGGCAGGTACGCCTCCGCGCCGGCGTCGAGCAGCCGGCGGACCGGCCCGTGGTACTGGACCCCCAGCTCCTCGTCCTCGATCTCGGTGACGATGACGCGCGCCTTCGGGAACAACATCCGGAGCCTCCCGATCAGCTGCGGGCTGGCCGGAGGCACCAGCAGCACATCCGCCGTCGCCGGGGCCGCGTGCATGTCGAGCACGACGTAGTCCGCGCCGAGCTGGGTGGACAGCGCCACCCGGGCCGCGGCCGACAGGTCCATCGCGGTGGCCACGACCGTCATGCTCTCGTGGTCCACCGGCTCCTGCCCGGGCTCCCCGGCCGGCTCGTCGCGATCGACGACGGCTCCCTGGATCACGTCCACGGTGCTGGAGATCGTCGCGATCGACGCGCCGTCCCGCGTGATGTCCAGGCTCTCGCCGGGCTCGAGGGCGTCGATGAGCGCCACCAGGTCTTCGGGAAGGCCGGTCACGTCGAGGTGCTGCGCAGGGCGGGCGGTGCGCTTGCGGATGATCACAGATGTCCTTCCTGACGCTGTGATCCTCTTGGACGCTCTCACCCGATCGATGGTTCGGCCGCGGCGCGTTCAGTACCGCTCGTCCACGGAGAAGCCCCAGGATCCCTTCTGCGGAGGGTTGGCCGTGTAGTAGTAGCACGGCCCCGGCGTCGTCCACGACGACTTGTACTTGGGGCGCTCCCGCTCGCAGGCGGCCTTCGTCTTGAACATGCCGACGAAGAAGTCCGCGTGTGCCGGGCCGGCCAGGGTGACCGCACCGATCGCCGCCGTCGCGACCGCGAGACCGATCACTCCGGCGCGGCGCGCACCGGACCGGCTGATGACCATCATCATGTGACTCCACGTTGTCGAGGTTGCTGCGCGAGAGTCAAGCAGCCGGTGGTACACGGCCGGAATACCTCGCTCGTGTACCAGGAATGTGCCGGTGCGGCAGGCGGCTCGCTCTTGACGAGACAAATGAACACTTTTTTAATTCCTTCAAAGGCGGGATCCCGAACCCCCAGCACAGACGGGAACGACGGCCATGAAGGTACGGATCGACTCCGAGCGATGCCAAGGGCACGGCCGCTGCTACGACCTTGCCCCTGACCTGTTCGGCGAGGACGACGAAGGTTACGGCACGGTGCTCGGCAGCGGCGAGGTGGCCGCGGGCCAGGAGCCGGAGGCGCGGCTGGCGGCGGCCAACTGCCCCGAGCGGGCGATCGACGCGGAGAACGGAGCCGCCCGATGAGCGTGGACGACCGCTTCGGCCCCGACCTCGAAGAGGCGCGCAAGAACCGCCCGCTGCCCACGATCAGCGAGATCGTCACCGACCCGGTCTCCGACTGGGCCGGCGACTTCTCCCACGTCGATCCGGTCTGGGCGGCCGATCCGTACCCGATCCAGGACGACCTGCGGCAGCGCTGCCCGATCGCGCACACCGAGCGGTTCGGCGGGGTGTGGCTGCCGACGCGGTACGAGGACGTGGTGGCGGTGGCCTACGACACCGAGCGGTTCTCCTCGCGGGGGATCATCGTGAGCAACGTCCGGCCGCCGGCCGAGCTGGCCCCGATGGGCAGCGTGCCGCCGATCTCGTCCGATCCGCCGTTCCACCACGACGCGCGCAAGCTGCTGCTGCCCGCGTTCACCAAGAGCGCGGTGCGCAAGCAGGAGGAGGCGACGCGGGCGTACTGCCACGAGCTGATCGACGCGTTCGAGGGCCGGGACCTGGTGGACGGCGCGCACGAGTACGCCCAGCACATCCCGGTGCGGGTGATCGCCAACCTGCTCGGCCTGCCGCCCGAGGACGGGCCGCTGTTCCGGCGGTTCATCGAGACCTCGCTCGAGAGCGTGAACAGGCCGCCCGAGGAGCGGGCCGACGGGTTCGCCGAGCTGGCGGACTACCTGCTCGCCCAGATCCGCGACCACGTCGACCACCCGCGCGACGACCTGATCACGTACCTGGTAGACGCCGAGCTCTACGGGCACAAGCTCAGCCCCGACCACGTGCTCGGCACGATCATCCTGCTGCTCATCGCGGGCATCGACACCACGTGGAGCGCGATCGGCGCGTCGTTGTGGCACCTGGCCCGGACGCCGCGCGACCGGGAGCGGCTGGTGGCCGAGCCGGGCCTGCTGCCGGCGGCGATGGAGGAGCTGCTGCGGGCGTACGCGCCGGTCACGATGGCGCGGCTGGTCAAGCAGGACATGCGGTGGAACGGCGTGGACATGAAGGCCGAGGACTGGGTGCTGCTGTCCTTCCCGGCGGCGAACCGGGATCCGGCGCAGTTCGAGCGGGCCGACGAGGTGGTCATCGACCGGGAGGTCAACCGGCACGCCGCGTTCGGGCTGGGCATCCACCGGTGCGTGGGCTCGCACCTGGCGCGCATGGAGCTGCGGGTGGCGCTGGAGGTGTGGCTGGAGCGGGTTCCGGTGTTCTCGCTGGCGGATCCGTCGGCGGTGACGTGGGCGGCCAGCCAGGTGCGCGGGCCGCGGACGCTGCCTCTGCGCATCGGCTGACCTGGAGCGCGCGTCCGGCGGACGAGCCTGGCGCGCGCCCTCGACTGGACGCCGTCACGGACTGGCTTCTAGAATTAAAATCTAGAATAAAGCTCCTCCAAGCCGAGGGTGGGTCATGCCACAGCGGATCTATGTCGATGGTGAGTGGGTGCAGGCGAGCGGCGGCGCCGCGATACAGGTGGTGAACCCCGCCACCGAGCAGCCCTTCGACGAGGTGCCGCGCAGCGGCCCCAAGGACGTGGCGCGCGCTGTGGAGGCGGCCGCCGCCGCGCTGCCCGCCTGGTCGGCCAGGCCCGTCACCGAGCGCGCGGGGCTCTGCGCCGCCGTGGCCGCCGCGCTCGGGGAGCGGGCCGACGAGCTGACCGAGACGATCGTGAACGAGCTCGGCATGCCGATCAAGCTGACCCGGGCCATCCAGGTCGGCTCGCCGATCAGGACGTTCATGTCGATGCCCGAGGTCGCCGCGGGCGTCGCGTTCGAGGAGGAGCTGGGCTCCTCGGTCGTCCACCGGGACCCGGTCGGCGTCGTCGGCGCGATCACCCCGTGGAACTACCCGCTGCACCAGATCGCCGCCAAGGTCGCTCCGGCGCTGACCGCCGGCTGCACGGTGGTGCTCAAGCCCAGCGAGGTGACGCCGCTCGACGCGTTCGTGCTGGCCGAGGTGATGCACGAGGTCGGGATCCCGGCCGGGGTGTTCAACGTGGTCTCGGGCACCGGGCCGGAGGCGGGGGAGGCGCTGGCCGCGCACCCGCTGGTGGACATGGTGTCGTTCACCGGCTCCACCCGCGCCGGGCGGCGGGTGGCCGAGCTGGCCGCCGCCGGGGTCAAGCGCACCGCGCTGGAGCTGGGCGGCAAGTCCGCGAACGTGCTGCTCGACGACCTCGACGACGCCGCGTTCGAGGACGCCGTACGCAAGGGCGTGGCGGCCTGCTACCTCAACTCCGGCCAGACCTGCTCGGCGCTGACCAGGCTGCTGGTGCCGCGCGAGCGACTCCAGGACGCCGAACGGCTCGCGGCCGACGAGGCGGTCACGTACACGCCGGGCGACCCGCGCGACCCGGCCACCCGGCTCGGCCCGCTGGTCTCGGCCGTGCAGCGGGAGCGCGTACGCGAGCACCTGCGCTCGGCGGCCGGGGACGGCGCGACGATCCTCACCGGCGGTCCCGCCGCGCCCGACGGGCTGGAGCGCGGCTACTACGTGCGGCCCACCGTGATCACCGGCGTGGCGCCCGAGTCGCGGATCGCCCAGGAGGAGATCTTCGGCCCGGTCCTGGTCATCCTCCCGTACGACGGGGAGGACGAGGCCGTCCGCATCGCCAACGGCACCGCGTACGGGCTGGCGGCCGGCGTGCGCGCCGCGGACCAGGAGCGCGCCCGCAGGGTGGCCAGGAGGCTGCGTGCCGGGCAGATCCGGATCAACGACGGCGCCCACAACGGCCTGGCGCCGTTCGGCGGCTTCAAGCAGTCCGGATACGGCCGCGAGTACGGCCGCTTCGGCCTGGAGGAGTTCCTCACCACCACGTCCGTCCAGCTCTGAAGCCCGGGGGAGAGCACACGTGCGAGGCGTCATCCTGCGTGAGACGGGCAAGCCCGTCGAGGTCACCGGCGAGCTGAGCCTGCGGCGGCCGGGACCGGGAGAGGTACGGGTGCGGCTGCGTGCCGCCGGCGTCTGCCACTCCGACCTGTCGATGTGCGAGGGCCGCCTGCCCGCCCGGCTGCCGCTGGTGCCCGGGCACGAGGGGGCCGGGGAGGTGGTCGAGCTCGGCCCCGGCGTGAGCGGCCCGCCGGTCGGCACGCACGTGATCCTGTCGTGGATCCCGCCCTGCGGGAGCTGCGCGCTGTGCCTGGGCGGGCAGCCGAACCTGTGCGTCAGCGTCCCCCCGCCGCCGTCCACCGTGACGTTCGAGGGCGAGCCCGCGCATGCCGGGCTCGGCGTGGGCTGCTTCGCCGAGGAGACCGTGGTCGACGCGCGGGCCGCCGTCCCGATCCCGGACGACGTGCCGTTCGACGTGGCCGCCGTCGTCGGCTGCGCGGTGCTGACGGGTGTCGGCGCCGTGGTCAACACCGCCCGGGTACGCCCCGGCTCGTCGGTCGTCGTGATCGGCTGCGGCGGCGTCGGGATCAACGTGATCCAGGGCGCCAGGCTGGCCGCGGCCGCCCCCGTCCTGGCCGTGGACCCGCTGCCGGAGAAGCTGGAGGCGGCCAGGGCGTTCGGCGCCACCCACGTGGCCACGCCCGACGAGCTGGGCGACGCGGTCAAGGAGCTGACCGGCGGGCTCGGCTTCGACTACGCCTTCGAGGTCGTGGGCCGCTCGGCCACGATCAGGCAGGCGTGGCGGGCCACCCGGCGCGGCGGCACCACCGTCGTGGTGGGCGCGGGCAGCCGCGACGACCAGGTCACCTTCAGCGCGGCCGAGCTGTTCGCCACGGAGCGGCGGCTGGCCGGCTGCCTGTACGGCTCGGGCGACGTGCGCACCGACTTCGGCCGGCTGCTGCGGCTGTGGCGGGCCGGTCGGCTCGACCTGGAGGGCCTGATCAGCCGGCGCATCACCCTGGACGGCGTGGGCGAGGCCTTCGCGGCCATGGGGTCGGGCGACGTGATCAGGTCCCTGGTCGTGTTCTGACCGGGGTCACGAGCTCGTTTCCGCAGCGCTGGGCTCCGGGGCCGGGGCCCGGGAGGCGGCGACGGCGGCCCGGCCGGACGGCAGGCGGGTCGAGATCGCCATCACCACGACGGTGGCCAGGCCGGCGGCGATCAGCAGCGCCTCGACGCTGACGACGTCGGCCAGCGGGCCGAAGACGACCATGCCGACCGGCGTGGCCAGGGCCATCACGATGCTAACGTAGCTGAAGACGCGCCCGTGCATGGTGGCCTCGACGGTCTCCTGGATCAGCGTCATGAACGGGGTCGAGAACGGCGGCACCAGCAGCCCGAGCACGAACATGAAGCCGTAGAACACCCACAGGTTCGTGCTCAGCCCGAGCCCCACGGTCACGGCCCCGAAGCCGTAGACGGCGACCAGGATCAGCCCCACCCGGCCGCGGTTCGCCAGCCATGTGGACATCAGGACACCGCCGAGCAGCATGCCGAGGCTGAAGGCGATCTCCAGCACCGCCAGCATCCACTCCTCGCTGCCGAAGGTGCGCGCGACCATCAGCGGCGTGACGAACGAGGGCGCCACGGTGAGCAGGAAGATGATCGTGTACACGATGAGCAGCCAGCGCACGACCGTATTCGCACGGATGTACCGCATGCCTTCGACCAGGTCCTGCCGGTAGGAGGACGCGCCGGCCCCGGCGGCTCGCTCCAGCGTGGGCACCGCGACCAGGGCGAGCAGCCCGATCCCGGCGACCGCCGTGACCACGTCCAGGAAGAAGACCGGGACGATGCCGACCGCCGCGTAGATCGCGCCGGCGGCGGCGGGGGCGAGCAGCGCCATCGCCGAGCTGATGGTCTGGAAGATGCCGTTGACGCGCATGAGCTGTTCGGCCGGCACGATCTGCGGGATGATCGCCTGCACGGCCGGGGTCTGCACCCCGGCCCCGACCGATCGCACCGCCACCGCCAGCAGCACGATCCACAGGTCGGTCACCCCGTTGGCCATCAGCATCGCCAGCACCAGCGTCGCGGCCGCGATGCACGCGTCCGCGATCATCACCAGCACCCGGCGGTTCATCCGGTCGGCCAGCACCCCGCCGAAGAGCGACACCAGACCCTGGGGGAGGAACGCGGCCACGGCGTAGAGCGCCACCGCCAGCCCCGACCGGGTCTCCAGCGTCACCCACCACATCACCGCGTACTGCACGACCATGGAGCCGAACAGGGACACGGTCTGGCCGGTCAGGAACAGGGTGACGTTGCGCCGCCACGGAACAGACTGCTCGTTGTCCTTCATGCCCTAGATCGTGCCTGGTTCTGGCTCCTGGTGCAGTCCGTTATCCGGTGGCCCGCAACATCGGCACCAGGAACCGCCTGGCCACCGCGGCCAGCTGCGCCTCGTCGTCGAGGTCGACGACCTGGCTGGGGATCGCCAGGAACGAGGCGGAGACCCGGACCATCAGCTCGGCCACCAGGTCGGTGTCCAGATCGCCCGGCACGTGGCCGGCGCGCTGCTCGCGGCGGAGCTGGCCCGCGACGAACTGCCGCACGGTGGCGAGGGTCTGGCCGCCGTCATTGATCATCGAGGGCACGAGCAGGTCGGGCTCGGCGGCGATCAGGCCGCCGATCAGCGGGTTGGACCGGATGGCGCGCAGCGAGCTGACGAAGCCCAGGACCACCCGGTCGGCCGCGGTGCCCGCCTGCTCGATGTCGACGAGGAACTGGTCGAAGTACCGGCGGAACTCCCGGCGTACGACATGCTCGACGAGCACATCCTTGGTGGCGAAGCGCCGGTAGACGGTGATCCGTGAAACCCTCGCACGCTTGGCCACGTCCTCCATGGTCGAGCGCCGGATGCCCATGCGGCAGAACTGCTCGTACGCCGCGCCGAGAATGCGCGAGCGCACCTCGTCGGTGTCGCCGACGCGTTCGACGGCGTCAAGGTACGCGCGCTCCAGCAGTGACTCCGAATTCGGCGGTGCCATGAGTGCGGACAGCGCAGATTCCACGATCACCTCCTGTGGATTTCATTGTGCCTCAACCGCCTAACGGCCGTTGTCGCGTCTTGTGATGGCGGTCACGTTGTGCTGTCATGATACGCAGAAGCGCAAGGCGTTTCATCGTATCAATGCACGTTCCCGGCCTCGTCGAAGGAGGAGCGAAGCATGGGTGAACTCAGCAGGCGCAACATGTTGAAGGCGGGTGGCGCGATCGGCGCGATCGGCGCGCTGAGCATGGCGACCCCCGCGCACGCGTGGACGTGGTCACCCCAGGGCTCGGTCGCGGGCACCGGGGCCGGGCTCGACCCGCGCTGGGTGTGGGACGAGGAGGCCGACCCCCTGGTGGCCTCGCTGCTCGACCGCGGCGACGTGCCCAGGGTCAACGAGCTGCTGCGTACCTGGACCAAGAACGGCCAGCCGTTACCCGCCGGCCTGCCCGCGGACCTGCGGGACTTCATGGAGCGCGCCCGGCAGCTCCCGTCCTGGGCCGACCAGGGCAAGCTGGAGCTCGCGGTCGAGTTCAACAAGAAGCGCGGGCTCTACCTGGGCGTCCTGTACGGGCTGGCCAGCGGCATGATGAGCACGGTCATCCCCAAGGAGGCCCGCGCCGTCTACTACTCCCAGGGCGGCGCGGACATGAAGGACCGTATCTCCAAGACCGCCAAACTCGGCTACGACATCGGCTCGCCCAACGCCTACCGGCCCGACGGCGAGATGATCGTGACCTGCGTCAAGACCCGGCTGGTGCACGCGGCGGTACGGCACCTGCTGCCCCAGTCGCCGTACTGGTCGGAGGTCGCCGAGGAGGAGATCCCGATCAGCCAGCGGGACATGATGGTCACCTGGCACAGCCTGCCCACCACCGTCATGCAGAAGATGGTCTCCTGGAAGGTGCCCATCCCCAGCGCCGAGTCCACGGCGTTCCTGCACTCCTGGCAGGTGGGCGCGCACATGCTCGGCATCAAGGACGAGTACATCCCCGCCTCGTGGGCGGAGGCCAACAGCCAGGCCGAGCAGGTGCTGACCCCGATCCTGGCCGCCACGCCCGAGGGCATCAAGCTGGCCGACATCCTGCTCAACCTCGGCTCCTCCGTCGACGGGGGCATCCTCAGCAAGCCGATCCTCGGCGCCTTCACCCGCTTCATGCTCGGCGACGAGATCGCCGGCTGGCTGAAGATCCCCAGGGAGCCGGTCTGGGACCCGCTGCTCAGGCTCTCCTGGAGACCCTTCATCGCGGTCCGTGAAGGGCTGCTGCCGTTCCCGCTGGCGCCGGAGGCGTACTGGCTCTTCGACGAGTTCCTGCGCAAGGCGGCGCTGCTTTTCCTTTCCGAGGCGCGGCCGATCAGCATCGAGATCCCCGAGACCAACCGCCCGTCCTGAGCCGGGCGCACGACAGACAGAGAGGAACGGTCGTTCATGGCGGAGCTGAGCAGGCGCAGGATGCTGATCTCGGGGGGTGCCCTCGGGGCGATGGGAGCGCTGGCGATGGCGTCCCCCGCACACGCGTGGACCTGGTCACCGCAGGGCTCGATCGCGGGCGCCGGCGCCGGAGCGGACCCGCGGTGGGTGTGGGACGAGGAGGCCGATCAGCTCCTCGCCTCGCTGCTCGATCGCGGTGCCATCCCCGAGGTCAACCGCCTGCTGTGGGACTGGACCCGCAACGACCAGCCGTTACCCGACGGCCTGCCGGCGGACCTGCGCGACTTCATGGAGCGCGCCCGGCAGCTCCCGTCGTGGGCCGACCAGGGCAAGCTGGAGGTCGCGGCCCAGTTCAACAAGGCCAGGGGCGTCTACCTCAACCTGTGCAACGGCGTGGGCGGCGGCATGCTGGCCACCGCCATCCCCAACGAGGCCCGGGCGGTCTACTACTCCAAGGGCGGCGCGGACATGGAGGACCGCGTCGCCAAGACCAGCATCTTCGGGTTCGCCGTCGGGGCGCTGAACGCCTACCGGCCCGACGGCACCTGCGTCGTCGAGTGCGTCAAGACGCGGCTGGTGCACGCCGCCGTACGGCACCTGCTGCAGCAGTCGCCCCACTGGGGCGGCGACATCCCGATCAGCCAGGAGGACATGCTCGTCACCTGGCACACGCTGCCGACCTTCGCCATGCGCAAGATGCTCGAATGGCAGGTCCCGATCAGGGCCGCCGAGTCGGCGGCGTACCTGCACGTCTGGCAGGTGACCGCGCACCTGCTCGGCATCAGGGACGAGTACATCCCGGCCACGTGGGACGCGGCCAACGCCCAGTCGGACCAGATCCTGCCCCGCAACATGGGCCCGACGCGCGAGGGCGTGGAGCTGACCGACATCCTGCTGAGCCAGCTCGCCGAGCAGACCAGCCCGCTGAGCGTCAGCCGGCCCCTCTGCAACGCCCTGGCCCGATACCTGGTCGGTGACCAGGTGGCCGACTGGGACGGCATCCGCCGCGAGCCGATCTGGGACCCGCTGATCAGGTCCCTCTGGCCGAGGCTGGTGAGGTTCCGCGAAGGGCTCGTCCCGCTGCCGCTGGTCCCCGAGACCGCCTGGATCATCGACGAGGCCGTGCGGCGGTACATCCTGTTCTTCCTCACCAAGGGACAGGAGACCAAGATCGAGATCCCGACGGCCAACCGTCCGGGCTCATGACCGGACCCCACGGCGGCGCGCCGGACGAGGGGATCGGGCGGCGGCGCTTCCTCGGATACGTGGTGGCGGCCCCGACCCTGGTGGCCGCCGCCGAGCTCGTCCCTCCGGCGCCGCCCGCCGCCGCGGCGCCGGCGCCGGCGGGGCTGCCGGAGCTGACGGAGTTGCTCGACCTCAACGACGTCATGACGGCCGCCGCGCTGCCGACCTCGGCCCTGATCTCGGTCGAGGTCCGCCCCGACGGCACGGTGGCGTTCGCGCTGCCGCGGGCGGAGGTGGGGCAGGGCATCACCACCTCGACGGCCATGCTGATCGCCGAGGAGCTGGCCGTGCCGCTGGAGCGGGTACGCGTCACGCTCGCCGACGCCCGCCCCGAGCTGCTGTTCAACCAGCTCACCGGCGGCTCGAACACCACCATCTCGACGTACGTCCCGATCCGGGTGGCCGCCGCCATCGCCCGCGACCGGCTGCTGGCGGCCGCGGCGGCCGAGCTCGGCACGCCCGTCACCGGCCTGACAATGAAGGCCGGGATGATCAGCGACCGCTCCGGCCGCACCATCGACCTCGGCGCGCTGGCCGAGAAGGCCGCGAGCACCCGCACCCAGCAGGTGTCGGTACGGCTGGCGCCGCGCGAGAGCTTCACCGTCATCGGCCGGCCGCACAACCGCGTGGACGCCCGGGACGCGGTGACCGGGCGCAAGAAGTTCACCATGGACCTCGACATCCCGGACGCCAGGCCGACGATGGTGTGCCGCCCGCCGACCATCAACGGCAAGGTCGGCTCGGTGGCCAACCTCGCCGAGGTCCGGGCCATGCCGGGCGTCACCGACGCCGTGGTGATCTCCACCGGGGTGGCGGTGCGCGCGGAGACGTTCGGCCAGTGCATCGACGCCGTACGCGCGCTGAAGGTCACCTGGAGACCCGGCACCACGGCCGGCAAGTCCGACGAGAGCGTGCTGCGCGAGCTGCACGCCGCCGAGCTGCCGATGGGGCTCAGGCCGCCGACCCCGGTCGTCGAGGGCGCGTTCACGTTCTACTTCCGCAGCAACAGCGCCCTGGAGCCCAACTGCGCGATCGCCGACGTGCGGGACGGCCGCGCCGAGATCTGGTCGTCGCTGAAGTCGCCGATCGTCGCCCAGCAGGCCATCGCCGCCAAGCTCGGCCTGCCCGTCGGCAAGGTCACCGTGCACGTCACCGAGGGCGGCGGCTCGTTCGGCCGCAGGCTCTTCTTCGACGCCGCGCTGGAGGCCGCCGAGGTGTCCCAGAAGCTCGGCAAGCCGGTCAAGCTCATGTGGCACCGCGCCGACGACTCCCGCCAGGGCCGCACCCACCCCATGGCCATCTCGCGGGTCCGCGTCTCCTACCTCGGCGACACCGTGCTCGGCTACAAGCAGCGGCACACCAGCGTCTCCACCGACCTCGGCCACGGGCTCGGCGAGATCTTCACCGCGCTCGCGGCCCGGCTCCCGGTGGGCGACATCGGCTTCTCGCAGACGTTCTTCCACCTCAGCCAGGCCATGTCCTACGACTTCGGCATCACCAGCCGGCTGCTCGCCGAGACGGACAAGAGCTTCAACACCGGCAGCATGCGCAACGTCTACTCGCCCGACGTGACCTGCGCCCGCGAGCTCATCGTCGACCAGCTCGCCGCCCGGATGGGCAAGGACTCCTACCGGTTCCGGCACGACTTCCTCGGCGACGAGCGGTCCAGGGCGGTGCTGGCGAAGGTGGCCGAGGCCGGCGGCTGGGGCCGGCCGATGCAGCCGGGCACCGCGCAGGGCATCGCGTTCCACGCCGAGTACAAGTCGGTCAGCGCCTGCCTGGTGGAGATCGACTGCCGGCCCGAGACCGTCAACCGGCCCATCCGCGACGGCGTGGGCGGGCCGCGCGTCACCAAGGCCGTCTTCGCGGTGGACGTCGGCCTGGCCGTCAACCCGCGCGGCCTGGAAGCGCAGATGATGGGCGGCATCATGGACGGCATCGCGCTCGCCCTGACCTCCAGCCTGCACCTGCGCGACGGGTACTTCCTCGAGGCGAGCTGGGACAACTACTTCTACACCCGCCAGTGGAACGCCCCGCCCGACCTGCGGATCATCGTCATGCCCAGCACCTCCGACCAGCCGGGAGGCGCAGGGGAGCTGGGGGTCGCCGCGTCGATGGCCGCCGTCGCCTGCGCGTACGGCCGGGCGACCGGGACGATGCCCACCAGCTTCCCGATCAACCACGGCACGCTCTCCTTCACCCCCAAACCCACCGTCCCGCCCATCCCGCCGTCGCCCGCCGACGGCCTGAACGGAGGAGGGGCGAGTGCCTGAGCACACCTTCCGCGTCAACGGCGAGCAGGTCACCGTGAACGTCGCCGACGACGTGCGCCTGCTGTGGGTGCTGCGCGACGTCCTCGGCATCACCGGGCCGAAGTACGGCTGCGGCATCAACGTCTGCAAGGCGTGCACCAGCCACCTCAACGGCAAGGCCGTCAACCCCTGCGCGATCCCCGTCGGGGAGCTGCGGCCCACCGACGAGGTCACCACCATCGAAGGGCTCGCGACCGGCGAGGACCTGCACCCCATGCAGCAGGCCTGGCTCGACCACGATGTCGCCCAGTGCGGCTACTGCCAGCCCGGCCAGATCATGGCCGCCGTGGCGCTGGTCGAGCGGGTCGCCGCAGAGGGCCGCGCGATCACCGACGAGGACCTCGACGGCATCCGCAACATCTGCCGCTGCGGGACCTACTTCCGCATCCGCGAAGCCATCAGGGCGGGGGCCGCGAACATGTGAGAGGGAGTGCCCCCTGGACCGGGGGCACTCCCTCTCAGAGGCCGTAGGGCTTGCTCTCAGAGGCCGTAGGACTTGCCGATGATGTCGCGCTGGATCTCGCTCGTGCCGCCGTACACGGTGGACACCACCGTGGAACGCAGCAGGCGCTCCATGCCGTACTCGACGGCGTAGCCGTAGCCGCCCATCATCTGCATGCCGTCCAGCGCCAGGGCCTTGGCCAGCTCCGTGGCCTTCAGCTTGGCCATCGACGCCTCGCGCGGCAACATGCGCTCCGGCTCGGCCTCGATCCGCCGCGCCACGTCGTGCACCAGCAGCCGGGTGCACTCCAGCTCGGTGGCGTGGTCGGCGAGCCGGTGCCGCAGGGCCTGGAAGCTGCCGACGGGGCGGCCGAACTGCTTGCGCTCGCGTACGTAGGCCACCGTGTCGTCGAAGACCCGGCGCGCGGTGCCCAGCATCAGCCCGGCCAGGATCATCCGCTCCAGGTTCAGGCCCGCCATGAGCTGCCGCCAGGCCTGGCCGGCCTGGCCCACCACCGCGTCGCCCGGCAGGAAGCAGTCGGTGAAGTAGAGGTCGTTCACCTCCCGGCCGCCCATCGTCTCGATGCCGCGCACCACCAGCCCGTCGGCCCCGGCCGGCACCGAGAACATGGTGAGCCCGTCGTGCCTGTCACCGGACGCGGACGTGCGCGCGACGAGCAGGATGTGCTCGGCGAGGTGCGCGTTGGAGCACCACGTCTTCTGGCCGTTGATCACCCAGCCGCCGTCCCCGCGCTCGGCCCTGCACGCCAGCGCGGCCACGTCGGAGCCGGCGCCGGGCTCCGACATCGACACCGCCAGCACCTTCCCGTGCAGGAAGTCGCCGAGCACGCGGCGTTTCTGCTCCTCGGTGCCGAACTTCTCGTAGGAGGCGGCGGTGATCGCGGACGTGGCGAACCCGCCGATCGGCACCTGCCAGTAGGCCGTCGTCTCCAGGAAGAGCAGCAGGTCGACCATGCTCTGGCCGGCGCCGCCGTACTGCTCGGGCACGGCCACGCCCAGCCAGCCCAGCTCGGCCATCTTGCCGTACAGCTCGGCGTTGTGCGGCTCGGTGCCGCCGTCGGTCAGCTTCAGCCACTGCTCGCGGGTGCCCGCCTCGCGCCGGCAGAAGTCCTCGATCGCGGCCACGAAGTCGCGCCGCTCGTCGGTCATGGTCAAGGTCAAGGTCACGACCCTTCCGCGTAGAGTTCCTCGATCACCTCGGCGTAGCGCCGCTCGATCACGCGCCGGCGCAGCTTCAGCGACGGCGTCAGCTCCCCGCTCGCCGGGCTCCATACGTGGTCGAGCACGCGGAACGCCTTCACCTGCTCGGGCCGCGACAGAGCCGCGTTCGCCCGCTCGACGGCGGCCGTCACCTCCGCGAGCACGCGCGGCTCCGCCGCCAGCTCCTTCAGCTCGACGGCGGCCAGGCCCTGGGCGGCGGCCCAGGCATGCGCGGCCTCCTCGTCCAGCATCAGCAACGCCGTCAGGTACGGGCGGCGATCGCCCACCACGACCGCGTAGCCGATCAGCGGGTGCGCCCGCAGCAGCGACTCGACCGCGCTCGGCGCGATGTTCTTGCCGCTCGACGTGATGATCATTTCCTTCTTGCGGTCGACGATCAGCAGCAGCCCGTCCTCGCCGATCCGGCCGATGTCGCCGGTGGCCAGCCAGCCGTCCGCGTCCACCACCGGCTCGATCCGGCCGTCCCGCTGGAGGTAGCCGGGGAACACCAGCGGCCCGCGTACCAGGACCTCGCCGTCCTCGGCCAGCCGGAGCTCCATCCCCGGCATGGGCAGGCCGACCGTGCCGGCCCGGTAGCGGTCGGGGAACGTGCTGGTGGCCGCGCCCGTGGTCTCGCTGAGGCCCCACACCTCCATGATCGTCATCCCGAGGCTGCCGAAGAACTCCAGCACCTCGGCGGGGATGGGCGCGGCTCCGCTGCCCAGCCGGACCGCCTCGGCCAGCCCGATCCGCTCCCGCAGCGGGCGCAGCACCGCCTGGTCGGCCCGCTCCAGCGCCGTGGCGAGCTCGCCCGGCAGGGGCGCGCCGGTGGCGCGGATCCGGTACGCCTCGGCGGCCAGCTCCCTGGCCCGGCCGACCGCGTCGCGGGCGGCGCCGTCCAGGCCGGACAGTGCCTGCTGTAAGCCGGCCGCGAACTTCTCCCACACGCGCGGCACGCCGAAGAACGCCTGTGGCCGCACCCGGGTCAGCGTGGCGAGCAGCCGGGTGGAGTCGGCGCAGATCGTCACGTGTCCCGCGGTGTAGAGCGGCAGGTAGATGCCGAGCACCCGCTCGGCGATGTGGGCGAGCGGCAGGTACGCGACCGTCCTGGGATGCGGGGGCGCCGGCTGGACCAGCTCCTGCAGCGCGCACTGGTAGAGCACGTTGCGATGCGTCAGCACCACGCCCTTGGGGTCGCCGGTCGTGCCCGAGGTGTAGATCATCGCCACCGTGTCGTCCTGGCCGGCCTCGGGCTCGGTCTCGGCGGCCTCGCCGGGTCCCGCCGCGAGCAGCCCGGCGTAGCTCTGGTGGCCGCCGCCCGCATCCTGCACCACGACGACGCCCTTCAGCGCGGGCATCGCGGCCAGCGCGAGCTCCCAGCGCGCCAGCTCGGCCGGGCCTTCCAGCACCACCACGCTCGCCCCGCTGTGCACGGCGACCTGCCGGATCTGCTCGGGGCTCAGCGTCGCGTACGTCGTGCACGGGATCGCGCCCAGCTCGACCGCGGCCAGGTCGACGACCCAGTGCTCAGGGCGGCTCGACATGCCGATGAGCATGCGCTCGCCGCGCCGCAGCCCCAGCGCCCGCAGCCCGTTCGCCGCGGCCCGCACCCGTTCGTGCAGCTCGCGCCAGGTCCAGGTGCTCCCGTCGGCTCCGGTCAGCGCGGGCAGCCCGCCGTACTCGTCGGCGTTGCGCCGCAGCAGCTCCGGCACCGTGTGCGCCCCGAGGGCCGCGCGCACGTCCTCCTCCGTCACCATCGAACGCTCCCTTCGCCTGGCCTTGAGCGCGTCCATCAGAACCCGAACATCGTTCTACTGTCAACGGATCCGAATCACGACTTACTTATTTTCTTGTTTACCCAGTTAGAAGCATTGTCACGATCTGATAGAGGCCGATTCTCCGGTCACCTGACGGCCGGTTACACTCGGACGGTGCCGATCACCCAGCGCCGCAGGCCCAAGGATCGCAAGGAGACCATCGCGCTCGTCGCCGCCGAGCTGTTCTGCGCCCGCGGCTACCACAACGTCGGCATCGAGGACATTGCCCAGGAGATCGGCGTCACCGGCCCGGCGATCTACCGGCACTTCCCGAACAAGCAGGCCGTGCTCGCCGCCGCCGTACAGGAGCTGGGCCTCCGCTTCGCGGAGTGCGTGCGGTCCGGCGCGGACGAGGCCGCCCCCGCCGGCCGCCTGCGCGCCGCCCTGCTGGCGCTCGTCCGCTACACCCTCGACAGGCGCGCCGTCGCGCGCCTCTACCAGTGGGAGGGCCGCCATCTGGAGCCCGGACGGCGGGCGGTGCTGGCCGCACCGTTCGACGGCGCCGTGCGCACGCTGCGCGAGCTGCTGCTGGACTCCCGCCCCGGGCTGGCCAGGCAGGACGCCGCGCTGCTGATCTCCGCGGCGCTGAGCGTGATCGCGAGCCCCGCCACCCACCGCGCGAGCCTGTCCAGGACCAGGGCCGAAGGCACGCTCCTGGACTGCGTCGCCGTCCTCGTCGGCGCGGACCTGCCCGCGCCACCCCGGCAGGCGTCCCCGCGCGAGCACCAGCCGGACCGGTTCGCCCTGCTGCCCCGCCGCGAGCGGCTGCTCGCCGAGGCGATCCGGCTGTTCCACGAGCGCGGCTACCACCAGGTGAGCATCTCCGACATCGGCCAGGCCGCCGGGATCAACGCCTCCAGCGTCTACTCGCACTTCGCCAGCAAGGCCGAGCTGCTGGCCGCCGCCTACTACCGGGCCACCAGCCGCCTGGAGCACACGACGGCCGCCGCGCTCGCGGGTGCGGGCACGCCCGCCCAGGCCCTGGGCCGGCTGATCGACGCCTACGTCGAGACCACCTTCGCCCAGGCCGACCTGGCCGCCGTCTACCTCTCGGAGAGCGAGAGCCTGCCGCCCGCCGACCTGCGGCGGCTACGCGCCGCCCAGCGGCGGCACGTCGACACGTGGACCGGCCTGGTCGCCCAGGTCCGCCCGGGGGAGGTGCCGTCCGAGATCCGCTTCAGGACGCACGCCGCGCTGAACGTCGTGAGCGACCTCGCCCGCTCCGCCGGCCCGTCGGCCACCGAGGAGCGCACCGCCGCCCTGCTCCGGCCGCTGCTGGGCCTGCCCGATCAGCCCTGAGGGGACCCGCCGCCGGGGGAGGCGGTGGAGGGGGCCAGCCAGAGGCCGGTCAGGGCGTCGACGAGGCCGGTCGCGGTGGCGTCCCAGGTGGTGCGCGCGGCTGGATCGCCCTCGTTCAGCGCGCGCTCCCGCTCGGCCAGCGCGTGCACCAGCAGCAGGCGGCACAGGCCGGCCCGCTCCTGGCGCACCTGCTCGGGCAGGCCGGGCAGCAGGCGGAGCATGCCGTCGAGGGTGGCCCGCATGGACGGGGTGCCGGCGGACTCGTCGATGACGATCTGCCGCAGGGCGGGCACGGTGGTGATCTGTGCCATGCACTGGGCCCGCCGGCTCGCCGGGCCGAGCGCGTCCAGGTGCTCGGTCGCCGGCCGGACCAGGCAGGACACCCAGTCGCGCAGGTCGCCCGAGCCGCCGATCTCCTCCAGCAGCCGCAGCCGCCGCTCCTCCAGCGCCGCGGTGTAGCGGTGGACGATCGCCCGCACCAGATCGGCCTTGGTGCCGAAGTGGTAGCCGACGGCGAAGTGGTTGCCCTGCCCCGCCGCCTCGCTGATCCGGCGGTTGGACACCTCGCCGACGCCGTGCTCGGCGAACAGGCGCTCGGCGGCGTCCAGGATGGCCTCGCGGGTCCCGCGAGCCCGCCCGGCCGTGCTCACCACCTGCTCACCCTGCTCACCCTGCTCACCCTGCTCACCGCCTGCTCACCACCGCACCGGGACCCGCTCCAGCCCGCCCACGATCAGGCCCTCGCGGCGCCGCAGCTCGCCGGCGGGGACGGCCAGCTCCAGCGCGGGCAGCCGGTCGAGCAGCACCTTGAGCACGGTCTGCAGCTCGGTACGGGCCAGCGCCTGGCCGATGCAGGAGTGCGGGCCCGCGCCGAAGGCCACGTGCGGGTTCGGCGACCGGTCCAGGCGCAGCTCGCCCGCCCCCTCGAACTGCCGCTCGTCCCGGTTGGCCGAGGCCATGCTGCAGATCACCGTGGTGCCGCCCGGCAGCCTCTCGCCCGCCACCTCCACCTCCTCGCTGAGATAGCGGGGCATGCCGAAGCCGGGATTGGCGTCGAAGCGCAGCGCCTCCTCCACCGCCGGGCGGACCAGCGTGCGGTCGGCCAGCAGCGCCTCCCACCGCGTACGGTCGGCGAGCAGCATCGCCACCATCTTGCCGATCATGTTGGCGGTCGTCTCGTGCCCGGCCACCAGCAGGCCCTTGGCGGTGCCCAGCATGAGCTGCTCGGTCAGCCGCCCGTCCAGGCCCGCCACCATCGCCAGCAGCTCGCTGATCAGGTCGTCGCCCGGCTCGGCCCGCTTGGCCGCCACCAGCGCCACCAGGTAGCCGTCGAACTCGGCCTGGGCGGCGTCGATCTCCTCCTGGCCGAACCTGGTCATGCTGAGCATGGTGTCCGACCAGTACGCGAACTTCTCCCGGTCGGAGCCCGGCACCCCGAGCAGGTCGCAGATGGCCCGCACCGGCAGCGGGAAGCCCACCGCGCCCACCAGGTCGGCCGGCGCCCCCTCGGCCGCCATCCGCTCGACCAGCTCCACCGCCATGGCCTCGATCCTGGGCTGCATCGCCATGACCCGCTTGGCGGTGAACGCCTTGCCCACGAGCTGCCGCCAGGCCCGGTGCTCCTCGCCGCTCATGCTGCTGCCGCCGCTGCCGAACACGCCGCCGGACTCGTTGGCGGTCACCCGGGCGGCGCCCGGCGCGTCGAGCTGCCGGGTGAAGCGCGGGTCGGACAGGACCTGCTTGACGTCGTCGTAGCGGGTCAGCAGCAGCGCCCGGTCGCCGCTGGCCAGCCGGATGGGGGCGATCGGGCACCCGTCGCGCAACCCGGCCCACTCCTGCGGCGGCTCCAGGGCGGCGGGGCTGGGGAATGGGTAGTGCGGCACCTGCTCGGCGGTCACGCGGCCTCCAGAGAAGTAGATCGATCACATCTAAGCCAGCCCGCTTAATCGAGTCAACCGCCCTTGATCGGCTGTTCCCGGCGGGCGAAAACGATCAGTCGAACCGGCCGAGGAACTTTTCCCCGATAGCTAGGATTCAGCGGAAGGACGAAAAGACACCCCTGGGGCGGGAGCGCACTTGTGATCGAAAAGGCGGAGGTGGTGGCTGACGGGGCCGCCGCGTCGGGAGACGCGATCGGCCGGGTCCTCGGCACCCAGGCCGCCTCGCCTCTGTCGTTCTGGGTCGGCCTCGAGCCCGGCCGCGTCGTCCAGCTCGACGACGTGGTGGTGACCAGGCGCGACACGCCCGGCTTCGGGCCGGTGCTGGTCGCGGGGGTGGTGTCGGCCGTCGAGGCCAGGCACGAGGGGGCCGCGTTCGACTCCGACGTGTTCCTCATCGCCGACGGCGCGCTGCCCGCCGCCGTCGTCGAATGCGCGGAGGTGCGCGTCACCAGGGTCGAGCCCGAGGTGTTCGTCCCGCCGCTGCCCGGCGCGCTCGCCTACCGCGCGCAGGCAGGCGACCGCGACCAGGCGCTCTACTTCGACGTCATGGACCGGCGCATTCCCATGGGGCTGGGCCGCGACGGCCGGCCGATGTACGTGAATTTCGATTTCCTCGACGGCACCCGCGGCGCGCACGTGTCGATCTCCGGCGTTTCCGGAGTGGCGACGAAGACCTCGTTCGCCACATTCCTGCTGTATTCCATTTTCACCTCGGGAGTGCTCGGCGCGGAGGCCGCCAACACCAAGGCGCTGATCTTCTCGGTGAAAGGCGAGGACCTGCTTTTCCTCGACCACGCCAACACCCGCCTCGACGCCGCCGCCCGCGCCCGGTACGACCGCCTCGGCCTGCCCGCGGCGCCCTTCGGCAGCGTCCACGTGTTCGCCCCGCCCCGCCCCGGCGACCCCAACGGCGTGCCGAACGTCCAGGCCAGGACCCGGGCGGTCAGCGCCTACTACTGGACGCTGGCGGAGTTCTGCGCCGAGGAGCTGCTGCGCTTCGTCTTCACCGACGCCGACGACGAGCGGGCACAGTACTCCCTGCTCGTCGGCCAGGTGGCGGCCCGCCTGCAGTCCTGGGCCGAGCCGGCCGGCGACGGGGGCGCGGTCCGCGTGCGCCGCCCCGACGGCGAGGCGGGCCCGGTCTGCCGCACGTTCGGCGACCTGGTCGACTTCGTTGCCGGGCAGCTGTCCGACGAGGGCACCCGCGCCGCCTGGACGGGCGCGCCGACCCCGCTCGGCACCGTGAACGCGTTCCTGCGGCGGCTGCGCAGCGCCGTGCGGCCGCTGTCGCCGATCATTCGCGGCGACCTGCCCCGCGGCCGGCCGCACTCGATCGGCACCTCCGACGCCCAGGTGTCCATCGTGGACCTGCACAACCTGCCCGAGCGGGCCCAGCGGTTCGTCGTCGGCGTCACGCTGCGCGGCGAGTTCTCCCGCAAGGAGAGCGCCGGCACGGCCAGGCCGCTGCTGTTCGTGGTGCTGGACGAGCTGAACAAGTACGCGCCCCGCGAGGGCGAGTCGCCCATCAAGGAGATCCTGCTCGACGTGGCCGAGCGCGGCCGCTCCCTGGGCGTGATCCTCATCGGCGCCCAGCAGACGGCCTCCGAGGTCGAGCGGCGCATCGTGGCCAACTGCGCGGTCCGCGTCGCCGGCCGCCTCGACCCGGCCGAGGCCACCCGCCCCGAGTACGGCTGGCTCCCCGCCACCGCCAGGGAACGTGCCACGATCGCCAGGCCCGGCACGATGTTCGTGACCCAGCCGGAGATCCCCGTGCCGCTCGCGATCACCTTCCCGTTCCCCGCCTGGGCCACCCGCCCTGCCGAGGCGGCGCCGCCGCCCGCCACCGTCTCGCGCGGCCCCGACCCCTTCACCGGCCTGCCCGGCGCCGACGACGACATCCCTCCCTTTTAAGGACGCTGGTCCATGAAGATCCTGCACACCGCCGACTGGCACGTCGGCAAGGTACTGAAGGGCCGCTCCCGCACCGACGAGCACCGCGCGGTGCTGCGCGAGCTGGTGTCGCTGGCCCGCGAGGAGGACGTGGACGCCGTCATCGTGGCCGGAGACCTCTTCGACACCTCCGCCCCCACCCCCGAGGCGCAGGCGCTGGTGCTGAACGCGGTGCTCGCGCTGCGGGAGGGCGGCCGCGACGTCGTGGTGCTGGCGGGCAACCACGACAACCCGCAGCTCCTGGAGGTTTACCGGCCGGTGCTCGGCAGGCTGGGCATCCACGTCGTCGGCACGTTCCGCCGCCCCGACCAGGGCGGCACGCTCACCTTCACGGCCCGCTCGGGGGAGCCGGTGCGGCTCGCCGCGCTGCCGTTCCTGTCGCACCGGTACGTCGTACGCGCCGCCGACGTGCTCACCGGCACCTCCGCCGAGCACAACCGCGACTACGCCGCCCGCGTCGCCGAGCTCGTCCAGGCGCTCACCGCCGGCTTCGAGCCCGGCACCGTCAACCTCGTCACCACCCACGGCACGCTCCCCAGCGGCCGGTTCGGCGGCGGCGAGCGCCGCGCCCAGTCCATCTTCTCCTACTACTTCGAGCCCACCGCGTTCCCCGCCACCACCCAGTACGCCGCGCTCGGCCACCTGCACCGCCGCCAGCAGATCCCCGGCCCCTGCCCCATCTGGTACAGCGGCTCGCCCCTGGCCGTCGACTTCGGCGAGGAGGACAACACCCCGGGCGCGCTGCTCGTCACCGTCGAGCCCGGCCGCCCCGCCGTCGTGCGCGAGGCGGCGATCTCCTCCGCCCGCCCCCTGGCCACCAGGACCGGCACGCTGGAGGAGCTGGAGGCCATGGCCGCCGGGCTCACCGAGACGTGGCTGCGGGTGATCGTGGCCGAGAAGCCCCGGCCGGGGCTGGCCGAGACCGTGCGCGAGATCCTGCCCACGGCGCTGGAGGTGACCGTGCACGAGCGCTTCCAGCCCGTACGCGACCCGCGCCGCACCCCCTCATCCGGCGCAGCACGCGGCCCGCGCGAGCTGTTCCGCGACTACCTGTCCGGTGCCGGACGCGACAACGACCAGGTCGCCGCCCTGTTCGACCGGCTCCACGAGGAGGTGACCGGCTGATGCGGCCGCTGGTCCTGCACCTGGACGACTTCGGCAGCTTCCGCGAGCCCGTCACGGTCGACTTCTCCGACGTCGACTACTTCGTCCTCGTCGGCCCGACCGGCGCGGGCAAGAGCACGCTGATCGACGCCATCTGCTTCGCCCTGTACGGCACCGTGCCCCGCTGGGGCAAGGAGAACGTCATCGCCCACGCCCTGGCCCCGTCCGCCGTCGCCGCCAAGGTGGCGCTGGTCTTCGAGACCGGCGGGCGCAGGTACGCCGTGGTCCGCGCGCTCAAGCGCGACGCCAAGGGCAAGGTGCACACCGCCGAGGCGCGGCTGGAGGAGCTGGTGCCGTCCGTCCCGGCGACTGCGGGGCTGGAGGAGCTGATGAGCGCCGTCGCCCGGCCGGTCGCGGAGGGCGCCGCCGTCACCGCCGAGGTCCAGCGGATCACCGGGCTGGAGTACAGGTTCTTCACCCAGTGCGTGGTGCTGCCGCAGGGCAGGTTCGCCGAGTTCCTGCACGCCCAGCCGCGCGAACGGCAGGACCTGCTGGTGCAGCTGCTCGACGCCGACGTCTACGAGCGGGTCAGGCAGCGGGCCGTCCAGGAGGAGACTGGCGCCGCGCAGGCCGCCGCGTTCGCCCGCGAGCGGCTGGCCCGCCTCACCGACGCCGACGAGCCCGCGGAACGGGCCGCCGAGGCCCGGCTGGCCACGCTGCGCGCGCTCGACGAGCAGGTCAGGGGCGACCTGGACGCCCTCAGGAGCTCGGCCGTGGAGATCCGCCGCCTGGCGGAGGAGCGGGAGGCCGTCCGGCGGCGGGTCACCGCGCTGGGCTCCCTCGCCATGCCGCCGGAGGTGCCCACCCTGGCGGAGCACGTCCGCGCGGCGGCGGGGGAGGTGCGCGATCACGCCCGCGACGCCGAGGCCGCCGAGGCGGAGGAGCAGCGGGCCGAGGACGAGCTGGCCGCCCTGGACGATCCCGACATCCTGATGGACCTGCTCAGGGCGGCGGAGGCGCACGAACGCGCCGTCACCGAGCTGCGGGCCGCGTCGGAGCGGGCCGCCCGTACGCGGGCCTCGCTCGAACCGCTCGCCGACCGCGCCCGGACCCTGGACGCCGCCCTCGCCGGCGCGGAGGAGGCCAGGGACCGGCTGCGTGACGCCCACGCCGGAGCCGAGCTGGCCCGCCGCCTCGTCGTCGGCCAGGAGTGCCCCACGTGCCTGCGGCCCGTCGAACGGCTGCCCCACCACCCGGCCTCGGCGGACCTGCGAGCGGCCGAGCGGCACGTCAAGACGTGCCGCGAGGAGGCGGAGCAGGCCCGCACCCGCCACACGGAGGCGGAGACCGAGACCCGCCACCTCGAACGCACGGTCCGCGAGCTGACCGACCGCGCCACCCGCACGGCCCGCGACCTGGCCGACCGTGTCGGCCGCACGGCCGGCGAGGCGGAAGGCGGCGCTGGTCGCACGGCCGGCGAGTCGGACGGGCAGGCGGCAGGGGGTGATCCGCGGGGCCAGGATGGTCTGCTCGCCGGTGTCGATCGCGGCGACCTGGAGGGGCGGCTCGCGGCCGTGCGGGCGGCGGAGCGGCGTGCCGCGAAGCTCAGGCAGGCCGCGCGTGACGCCCGGGCGCGGCTCGCCACGGCCAAGCGGCGCGCCGAGGAGCTGACCGGCAGGACCGAACGGCTCTGGCGCGATCTGGAGGCCGCCCGCGACACCGTGGTGCCGCTCGGTGCGCCGCCCCTGGACCGCGACGACCTCCACCACGCCTGGACGGCACTGCTCGCCTGGCGCGCCGACGCCGCCGTCCGGGAGCACACGGCACTGGAGGAGCACGACGAACACGTCGCCGAGGCCGAGCACCGGGCGCGCACCCTGTGGTCCGCCGTGGCCGCCCGCCTCAACGATCACGGCGTGGAGACGTCCGGAGTCTCCGCGCGACCGGCCGCTCCGGACAAGGCGGCCGGCCGGCTCGGCGAGCTGGTGGCGGCGGCGATCGCGCAGGCGCGGGCGCACCTGGCCAGGGTCAAGGAGAACCGCGCCGCCGCCAGGGAGCTGGACGAGCGGGCCAGGGCCGAGGAGGAGCGGGCCCGGGTGGCCAAGGAGCTGGCCCTGTGCCTGCGCGCGGACGCGTTCGAACGCTGGCTCTGCACCGAGGCGCTCGACCTGCTCGTCACCGCCGCCTCCGACACCCTGCGCGAGCTGTCCGACGGCCAGTACGAGCTGGCACTCGGCGCCAGGAACGAGATCGAGGTCATCGACCACGCCGAGGCGGGCATGCGGCGCAACGCCCGCACCCTGTCGGGCGGCGAGACGTTCCAGGCGGCGCTCGCCCTGGCCCTCGCGCTGTCCGACCAGGTGGCGGGGCTGTCGGCGACGGCGGCGCGCAGCCTCGACTCGCTCTTCCTCGACGAGGGCTTCGGCAGCCTCGACCCGGCCACCCTGGACACGGTCGCCGCCACCCTCGAACGCCTGGCCGGCGGGCGCGAGCGCATGGTCGGCGTGGTCACCCACGTGCCCGCGCTGGCCGACCGCATCCCGGTGCGCTTCGAGGTCCGCCGTGATGCCAAGGGATCACACCTGCACAGGGCTACCGCATGACAACCGCGTTCACCGTGGACCCGTGGGATCCCAGTTACACGGCCGCGCTCAACGCCGAGGCGCTGGCCGAGCTGGACGCCACGAGCGCGCAGCTCGACCTGGACGTCGAGCTGCCCGCCGCCGAGTGGCGCCCGGTCACGCCCGACCCCGGCACCGCACCGCCCGACGTCCTGCTGATCGCCGACGGCGTCCGCCGGATCGACGCCCGCCTGTGGACGTACGCGCCCGGCGACGCCGACCCCGCGCAAGCAGCCACCGCCCCCAGCAACGGCGGCTCCGCGCCGACGGCCGCCATGTCAGGCAATGGCGCTTTCGCGTCCGGCAACGGCGCTTTCGCGTCCGGTAACGGCGATTTCCTGGCGGGAGGTGGCGGCGGGCCGATGCCGGGGATCGCCGCGTCCTGCGCCGCCGGGATCGTCCGCTGCGTCCCCGGCGTCGCCGCCGAGCCGGTCGCCGTGGAGGTGAGCCGGTCCCTGTTCAGCGCGTCCCCGTACGCGACCGACATCGTGACCACCGCCGGCGGCTACCGCGCCCGCCGCGCCGCCCGCTCCGGCATGGACGACCTGGTCCTGGCACTCCAGAGCCATCTCGCCCAGCTGGAGGTGGACCTCGCGATCCGGCACAGGGCCGAGGCGGGCGGGGACGACCTGCTGCTGGTGGACGGCCCGCTGCGGGGCCGTACGCACCTGCCGCGCACCGTCGGCTACATCAAGACCCACCACACGGCCTACCTCCCGGCACCGCAGGCCGCCACCGTGTCGCGGCTACGCCCCGGCACGCGCACCCCGATCTTCCTCATGGGCACGAGCTGGCGCCGCCACGCCTGGTACGTACGCCTCCCCGCCCCCTCCGGCACGCCCTGGGCAGGCGTCGTACGCTGCGAGGCGAGCGCCGACCTGGGCCTGGACGCACTCATACAGCTGGCGGACTCCCTCACCCACGCCCTGCCACCCCTGGCGGGCGTCGACTACAAGGACCCCCGGGCCCCGCAGAACCTCGTCCCCATCGGCGGCCTGGAGCGGCTGCTGCGCCACCGGCTGGGCGACGCCCGCCTGCTCTACCGCGCCCTGCGCGCCGCCAGCAGGGAGGAACGGCCGGCGCCGGTGCCCGTGAGGTGAGCTCAGCCCTCGAAGTGCCGGGGGTCGGCCGCCTGGATGGCCGCCTCCACCGACGGCTCGAGGTGGAAGGACTCCAGCAGCCCGCTGATCGACAGGATCCGCTCCACCCGGGCGGGCACGTTCGACAGGACCAGCGGAGAGCCCTGCGCGCGGCTCTGCTTCAGCAGCAGCACCAGCGCGCCCACCCCCATGGAGTCGCAGAACGTCAGGCCACCCAGGTCCAGCACCAGCCCCATGGAGGGAGTGACCTGCCAGGCGTCCGCGACCTGCCGGTGCAGCAGGTCGGCGCATCGGTAGTCGAGGTCGCCGCTGGCGTGGGCCACGATCAGGCTTCCGTGCAGGCCGATCGAGACGGTGAACCGCCGGGCTGGATCGCTCTGTCCGGTCATGGGCCTCCATCGTCGGCCCGATAGGAACGGGGAGCAACCCTCCCGCGTCGCTACGTACCTGACTAAGAGGACAAAATGGGCGGATGACTGCCGATGATCAACCACCGGCCGGCCCGTTCGAGGAGCGGCTGTGGGCCGCGCACCGGGACGGGCGGCAGGCGTTGTGCCTGAGCCTGCTGCGCGAGGCCGACCTCGCGCTGCCGATCACCGCCGCCGCGGCGGCGGGCACGGAGCCGCCCGCCTGGGCGACGATCACCGACGCCGAACGGACCTGGCTGCCCGCCTTCACCTCCGTCGAGGCGATGACGCTGGCCTCGGGCGGGGCGGCGACGCACTGCCGGATCGTCTCGCTGCCCGAGCTGGCCGCCGGCTGGCCCGACCTGCGCTGGGGGCTGGCGGTCAACCCGGGGATGCGGGTGTCGTTCCTGCTGGAGCCCGGTACGGTGGCGCGGCTGGCCGTGCCGACCATGGTCCAGGACCTCCGGCTCGCCCCCGGCTCCGGGGTGCCTGTGGTGCAGAAACTGCTGCCGGTGGGCGACATCCCGGAGCTGCTGTCCACGGGCGAGCCGAGGGTGTCCGGCTACTGCCACCACGCGCTCGACGTCTCGCACATCGCCACGCCCGCGCTGCTCGCCCGCGTGCTGGGGCAGCCCGACCTGCTCACCGACAGCGGCTCGCTGAACATCCTGCGCTGGCGCCCCGTCGGGCTGGAGCTCTACCACACGCCGTACGGGGGGCCCGACGAGCAGGGCAGGGAGGCCGTGGCCGGCTGGGTGGTCGAGGAGCCGCCGTTCGTCGGCATGGGGCTGGTGCCCAGCGTCGACCACGTCGTACGCGAGTACAAGGTGTACGGGGCCGGCCTGCCCCACGGCGCCGAGATCTGGGAGCTCACCCACGAGGGGACCGAGCACCGCCGGGCCATCTACCACGGCGACCTGCGGCGCTGGCTGCTCATCGGGAGGCGCGCGTGACCTCCTGGCACTTCTACCGCGCGCGCTGGCGCGGAGCCGACTTTCCGGCCAGCCCCGAGCCGCACGCCCTGGAGCTGTGGGTACGCCTGCGCAGCGGTGCGCCGCTGGACGGCTTCGAGGAGGTCGAACCGGGCTGCCACGTGCGTACGGTCCCCGTGACCGAATGCGACTGGCTGCACTTCGTGACCGTCGTGTGCCGCTGGCGCGGCGAGACGTTCCAGGTGCACGGCGAACGGGACGGGCACCTGCTGCTCGAATACCTCGGCGGCTCCGTGGTCACCGCCCGCGCGCTGGGGCTGGAACGGGTGGAGCGCGGCGTGTGGCGGGCCTGGGCGCCCCGGCGGGAGGTGGCGGAGCTCCACGAGGAGGTCATGCCGATCAACGCCGAAAATCATCACTTTTAGGCCAAGACCTTGATACCTGGTGTTCATGTGACGGAAACTGACCAGTAAGGCAGGAGTGGCGTAACACGGACAAGTGTCGCGAGGGGGTTATGGGGTCACCGGAGCGGCCCGATGTGGCGGCGATGCGGGCGTACGCGGACGAGCTGCGCGAGATGTTCAACCGGCTGCAGGACGAGGGGCTGGAGCTGCACGCCCAGGCGAAGGCCGTCCAGGCCACCGAGACCTCGCGCGACGGCCTGGTCTCGGTCACCGTCGGCGCGCGCGGCGAGCTGGTACGGCTCGATCTCGACCCGCGCATCTACCGGCGTCCCGACGCGCGCGCCCTGGCCGACACGATCGCCGACACCGCGCGGAGGGCCGCCGAGTCGGCCCAGCGGCGCGTCATCGAGATCTTCGAGCGGGTGATCCCGGCCGAGCAGTTCAAGGCGCACCTCGACGGCGACGTCGAGACCGTCATGGCCTGGCTCGCCAACGACATGGGAGGTGGCCGGTGAACGAGCGCTGGGACGGCGCGTACATCGCCAGATCCGTCGTGGACCGCGGCATGTCCGCCTGGTCCACGAACGCCGAGGAGGTCAACCGGACGCTGCCCAGGCTGGCGGGCGAGGTCGAGAAGAACCTGGCCGCGGCGCCGTGGGGCGCCGGCGCCGAGGGCGACGCCTTCCGCCAGGCGCACCTGCGCGACGGCGGCCCCGTCGAGATGATCAACCAGTGCAAGCGGCTGGGCGAGCAGATCGTCGACGCCGGCGACCGGCTGCGCCAGGCCATCGACAACACCCGGCAGACCGACGCCGACATCGACCACGACCTCACGCGCCTGACGCGCGAAGTCTGAGCAGAGCGACATGGCTTACACGGGGGACAGCCACGTCCAGACCAGCGCAGCCGCGGTGCCTGCTCTGCAGGAGGTCGTCAGCATCGACACCGACGTCCGGCCCGTCTGGGAGACCGAGACGCTGCCGGACTGGGTCGTCTACTGGCTGATCCCCATGCTGGCCGCCGGGCAGAGGTGGCCGGGCGCCAGCGAGAGCGGCCTGTCCAAGCTGGCGCACGCGTACGCCGAGCTGTCCGACGGCAGCACGCAGTCCGCCGAGCCCGCAGGCTCGGCCGCCCGCACCATCGTGACGGGCTGGAGCGCCCCCGCCACGGCCGACTTCGTCACCCGGGCCCGCGAGCTGTACGGCTCCGAGGGCGGCGTCGCCGGCGTGAGCAGGAACGCCCGCGCGTACGCGCAGCAGGTCAACGGCTTCGCCGTGGAGACCCAGTACTCCAAGCTCTCCGTCAACGTGGCGTTCTGGGTGACCGTCGTCGCCATCGCCATCGCCATCATCGTCGCCTTCTTCAGCGCCGGCGCCTCCACCGCGCTCATCGGCCCGTACGCGGCCGCGGCCCGGACGGCGATCAGCCGCATCCTGGTCAGGCTCGCCACGATCGCCGGCCGCGAGATCGGCGCGGCCAGGCTGGCCAGGGTGGCCGCGCTGAGCGGCGCCACCGGGCGCGGGGCCATCGTCCGGCTGCTCGCCTCGCCGATCGGCAGGGAACTCGTCGAGGAGATCGGCGAGGAGTTCACCATCGCCTACAAGGCGCAGCAGCAGCAGATCGAGATGGGCACCCGCAAGGAGCTCGACTGGAAGATGCTGACGGCCACGGCACTCGGGGCCGGCGGCGGCGCGATCACCGGCACCATGGTGGCCGGGCCCGTCTCCCGGGTCAGCCGCGTCGTGCCCGGCTTCACCGGCCGCGCGCTGACGACCGGCCTGACGAACGTGATCGCCTCGCCGGTGGGCAGCCTGCTCGGCAACGGCCTGGTGTACGGGCAGTGGCAGAACCCGTTCACCGCCGAGTCCATGACGGGGGCCTTCCTCGGGGGCGTGGGGCGTACCGGGAGCATCAGCCCGTTCAACCCCGACGTGGCCTCGGCGCTGGCGCACCCGCTGACCACGCTCGCCGCCGCCCACGACGCCGCCGCCCGCTCCGACGCGGCCCGCGCCGGCGGCGGCCCCGCCACGGGTCCCTCCACCGGCCCCGCCGCGCCGGCCGGCCCTCCCTCGGGCCCGGACGGCGACCAGCCCGGCGCGGCCCGCACCTCCGACCCGGTCACCGTCCCGGCCCCGCGCCTGTCCACCACCTCGTCCACCACCCCGGCCCCCGCGACCGCCGCCCCCCACGCCCCGGCCGCCCGCCCCGGCCCCGGCCTGCCGGACGCCGACGTCTCCACCCGCCAGCGCACCTCCTCCCCGGACCAGCCCGCCACCACCCCGGCCCCGGACGAGACCCCGGACCAGCAACCGGACACGACCGCCACCGCGCCACAGCCGCCGGCCCCCACCCCGGCCTCGAACCCGGCCCCGGCCCTGAACCCGGACTCGAACTCGGGCTCGGACGCCGAACCGGCGCGGCCCCCCGCCCAGGCGGACCCGGCCCCGGCCACGCCTTCCGGCGCGCGGCCGGACGTGGACGCCGCTCCGGCCCCGGCCACGCCTTCCGGCGCGCGGCCGGACGTGGACGCCGCTCCGGCGCAGAGCCCGGCTCCGGACGCCCACCCGCCCGCGGCCGCCACGGATCCGCAGACCCAGGCGGCACCCGCGCCGCAGCCGGACACCTCGCCGCAGCCGCAGACGGCCTCCGCGCCACAGCCCGAGGCGAACTCCGCACCCCAGCCGCAGCCGCAGGCGACCGCCGTGCCGGAGCCGGGGACGGACAGCTCGCCGCAGCAGCCCGGCGCGTCCCCCGACGCCTCGGGCGCGCAGCCCGCCACGGCACCGCCCGCCGACGACACCACCGCGGACCGCCACTCCCAGATCGCGAACGCCCCGGACAGCGACCCGGCCCAGGCGGGAAACACCGGCCACCAGTCGCCGACGCTCCCCCTGGGACCGGCCCCGCTCAGAGCCAGGGCGGCGCTCCTGGAGGCACTCGGCACCACCTTCCCCAACGCGGTGATCGGCCCCACCGGAGAGGTGATCATCCCGGGCCCGACCGGCCACCGCGTCCTGCCGAACGCCACCATGACCCGCATCCGCAGGACGCTCGACGCCCGCGCCACCCAGGTCTCCGCCCAGCCGGAGCTGGTGGTGGACGCGTCCGCGTTACTCCTGATCGCCGCCGCCGACGAGAGCCTGTCGTCCACCGTCCCCGGCCCTCAACACCTGGCGCACACCAGCAGGCCCGGCACCGTCACCTCCCCGCCGATCCCCGGCACCAGGTACGTCACCGACAGCGGCCGCGCCACCGACCTCACCACGGACGAGATCAAGCAGGGCACGGCCGGCCTGACCGCGGAGCACTTCCAGAACGAGGACGTACAGGAGCTCTCATGGTCCGGCGACCTCCTGGTGGTCCGCACCGCGAACGGCATCCACCACTTCCGTCCCGTCCCCGGCGCCCCCGGCCAGAAGGTGATGGCCGAGACCACGCTCAAGGCCGGCACCGACACGGAGCCGCACGAGGTCAGCTTCGCCCCTCGCATCGCCCCCGACCAGCTCGCCAGGGTCTGGCTGCACGAGATCACGGACACGCTGCAGCACCAGGCGGCCGGCAGGCGCGGGCGCCGGCAGGGCGTACTGCGCCGCATGGTGCCCGGCGGCACCACCCACCCGACCGGCGACGAGTGCGTGCCCGCCCGGCTCAACGAGCTGGCCTACCTGACCGGGCAGTGGGAGCAGGCCCCGACGATGCCGGAGAAGCGCCTGCTGGCGCTGGACATCGACGGCGTGCTGCACGACCTGCGCGCCCGCGGCGTCACGCCGCCGCCCCCGCCCTGGGCGACCGGCCCGCAGACCGAACGGGCGGGTCTCGACCTGACCAGACCGGGCCCGGACGCGACTCCCGAAGAAATACGGGCGCTCGCCAGGCGGTTCGAGGCGGCAGAGAAGACCCTTAGGCAGCTGCGGGACGGCAAGCGGGAGAGCGCGAAGCAGGCGGGCAAGGACGCCCGCGATGCCGACGAGAAGGCCGAGAAGGCCGGCAAGGAGCAGGACAGCGGCGCGCGGCTCCGGGCCGACACGGCCGAGGCGGAGGCCCGCCGCCTCCGGGACCAGCAGGGCCGGCACATCAGGGCCAGGGCCGCGTACTCGGCCGCGCTGAAGCAGGCGACCCAGGCCAGGCAGGCGTACGAGCGGTACGCGCGCCTGCTCGCGGCGCTCCCGCAGGCCCCCGCGGCGACGCAGCCCGGCCAGCTCGGCGTGGCGAGCATCGCCGCGGCCACCGCCGCCGAGGCCCGGCAGGCGCACGACCGGTACCAGGAGGCGCTGGCCCAGGCGCGGCCCAGCGAGTTCTCCCTGCCGGAGGCGATGCCCACCGGCAGGCTCGCCCATCTCGACGTCCTCACCGACAGGGTCAACGAGACGCTGAAGAAGAAGGGCGTCGGCAAGCAGTACACCCCGGACGAGCTGGAGAACTACATCCGCGCCGACTTCCACAAGGTGGTGTCGGGCGACGGTCTGGTGCTGAGCGTCGGCTGGGGCGGCAAGTCGGCCGAGGTGCGGCTCCGGCTCACCCTCGCCGACCTGGTGGAGGTGCTCGATCCCGGGGTGAAGGCGTCGCAGGCGACGGTGGGCATGTTCTACCAGACCGGCCAGACGTACACCGCCACGGACTCGGGCGGCACGGGCGCGTCCGTGGACCTCAGCAGCGCCGCGCTGACACCCTTCTTCCAGGACGGGACGGCGCTCAGGCAGGCGGCCGAGATGTTCACCATCGGGGTCGGCGTGAGCGGCGGGCGCAGCTGGTCGGCCTCCGGTGGCAGCAGCATGTTCGAGCAGGGCGGCTCGGTCGCGGACAACCGCAGCGAGTCGCTGCTGTTCGACGCCGCCGCCACGTGGACCGTGGAGGTGCGTACCGGACGGGCGGGGGAGTGGAGCGACACCACCACGGTCAGCTCCGGCAGCCCCGGCGACACCGCCACCCAGCGCATCTGGGTCTGGCACTCCTACACCGACAGGACCTCGCGCGACCCGGAGACGATCGACCCGGCCAAGGTGAACCCGAAGCCGCCGAACCAGGAGGTCATCAGCATGACCGGCCTGGAGGCGGCCCTTGACGCGATCGCCGCCTCGCTCGGCGGCGACTACACCAAGATCGGCACCAACGCGCGCAGGGACCTGCGCAAGTTCGTCACCCACGAGGTGCAGGCACGCTTCAGGAAGACGCTGGACGGCGGCCTGCCGGTGAACCTCGCCGTGGACGGCGAGCTGGACGTCCGGATCACGGCCACGAGTGAGATCGTGCCGGGCAGGACCAGGATGGTGGGCGCGGCGACCGCGGAGGCGCTGGAGGAGGAGGTACTCACCGAGACCGCCACCTCACCGAGCAGGACCGAGTACGGCGGGTCGGTGGACCGCAAGGTCACCGCCGGTCTCAACCACGAGATGCTGAACGGCATGGACGTCCTCGGCCCGGCCGGCGACTACCATCCCGACTCGGTCTCCCCGGAGGCCAAGGGCAACAGGCCGGTGGCCCAGTCGTCGTCGTCCACGGCCAACGAGGCGGCCGTGCACCCGCAGGTGGACAAGCGGGCCGGGCTCTCCCAGGCCTACCACAAGGTCGCCGAGGTCACCTTCGTCGTGGAGCGTCCCGGCAAGAAGCCCGTGAAGCTGGGCCCGTTCACGACGGACCTGCTGATGCGCCAGCAGGTGCGGGACGCCTACCACGCCGGCGATCCCGCGCCGGGCGAGACGCTGGTCCGCGAGAACGGCCGGCCCAAGTTCGACGCCGACGGCAATGTCGTCCTGCGCGACACCCCCCGGCGCGGGCAAGTCGAGGGGCGCAGGATGGAGCTGCCGCAGTGGCTCGGCGACGGCACGCGCCCGATGCGCGGCGCGGGACCGACCGACGTCCGGGAGGTCAACGGGCTGGACGGTCTCAAGGAGGACGTCCTGGCCCGGCTCGCCGGGCTGGGCCTCGTGGCCGCGGACGAGAACGGCGCGGGCCGGTCCCGCCTCGTCCGCGCCGGCCGGGTCCTGAACGCCGACGACGTCACGTCCCACCTGGTGGAGAGCGCGATACGCAGCGGGTTCGACCAGATGGCGCAGAGCGGCGTTCTCATCCCCCTCCAGCGCCACGGCGTCAACGCCACCCCCGACCTGTACGCGCTGCAGATCGTGGTGCGGCAGGACTTCAGCGGCCGGGGCACCCCCAAGGGGCTGGTCAACAAGGTCCGCACGCATCTCGACATCGCCAGCGACACCTCGGGCAGGGGGGTCAACCGGTCGAGGACGTACGGCGGCAACCTCTCGGCGGCCAAGAAGGACGGCCCCGTGGAGGGACACGACGGCGTCACGCACAAGGCCGGCCCGAACGTGGGCGGCGACAGGACGTATTCGGCCGGCACCAGCACCTCCAGCATGGTCAACAAGGTCGGCATGGCGGAGGACGACAAGAACAAGCTGACCGCGGGCCTCGAGGGCGGGGCGACGATCGAGGTCAACCTGGTGCACAACGGCGAGATCCAGCCGCTGATCAGGCCGCGCCCCATCACGGCCCTGCTGCTGGTGCCCGGCGACATGCTGCCCCGCGACGGCGGGCCGGACTTCTCCGGCCCGATGGGCAGGCCGGGCAAGAAGCTGATGGAGCTCGCCACGCTGGAGCACTTCGACGGCGGCCGCGAGCTGGGCGATATCAGGAGGATCTGGAGCCTGCTGCCGCGCGGGCTGCGCGGGAAGGTGGCGCCGCTGGTCCAGCTCTGGCCCGTCCTGAGCCGGCACCATCTCGCCTCCCACCTGTTCGAGGGGCCCATCACCCACGACCTCGTGCTCGACCCCAACGGTCCCGCACCCGCGCGCACGTCGCTGGAGGTGCGAGGCGAGCTCGGTGAGGCGCACCTCGTGGACGTGGTCGACTCGGTGACCGGCCGTATCCTGCTCGCCCTGCGCAGCGCGGGCATCTCCTGGGGCGGGTCGAACAACATCGCGTTCGGCCTGATGAACAGCATCGGCGACGCCGACGACAACGGCCAGACCAGCGACACCGGCTCGCTCACGCTGCCCTCGCGCTCCCGGATCAAGTCGCTCGCGACCGCGCTCGTGGCCATCTGGGGCACCGAGTTCCTGGGGATCTCGACCGCCAGGAAGTACCGCTTCCAGGTGCCCGTGGACGTCCTCGTGAAGCTGCGCACCAGCCGCAGCACCCCGATCGGGCAGCAGGCCGGCGGCTGGCGGGTCGGCAGCCTCCGCAGCCACGGCCAGGGGCTGTTCACCGTCCCCGAGCACGACGCGCTGCGCCTGTACGCCGCCGGCGACCTGCCCCTGCCCCTGCCGCTGCTGGCCGACGCCGTCGAGCGCTTCGTCAACGGCACGATGAAGCTCCACCGGACCCTCGCGGTGCCGCTGCTCATGCAGTACGCCAAGGACCGCGCCGAGGCGCTGGCCCGCGGTGGCGACCTCGGGATCGGCAGGGGACACACCCCCCAGAAGCTGCTCGAAGCGCTCCAGAAGGTCGCGGACATCGGCCCGACGGTCACCCGGGCCGCCGCCGCGGCTCCGGCCGCCTCGGTGTCGAGGCTCGGCAGAGTGCTGCAAGCGGCCAAGGCCATGAACGAGCGCCTCAAGAACGTCGTGGTCGCCCCGCAGTACGAGCACGGCATGGGCATGAGCATGCCGCAGTCGTTCACCGTGACCGACGACCAGGGCAACGAGGTCGACGTCATGGAGGAGGTGCTGAAGGCGGTCGACACCGCGGTGCCGGGCGCGGAGCAGGGCACGCCGAACCTGCGCCGGGCCGTCAGGGCCGACCTCAACGGCACCCGGCCGCACGTCCACATCGACGAGATGTGGTCGCGGCGCGGCTTCGAACGCGAGTACGACGTGCACACCGGCGTCGACCCCAAGGCGGCCAAGGTGGTCACCGTCCGGGCGCGGCTGGAGCACGCCCCGGGGGCCGACCCGCGCCAGGCGGTGCTGGTGGACCACACCGACGACGAAGGCGTCATCATCCAGCGCTACCGCGCCAAGGAGACCTCGCACACGGAGGGGTACTCGGGCACGTACTCCGCAGGCGCCGAGTACAGCGACACCGGCGAGGACGGCGAGGGCAAGGGCGGGCTGTCCACCAAGCGCACCCGCTCCTACTCCAGCAGCAGCAACGAGAACCGGATGAGGCTGCAGCGGCTGGCCAGGTTCAAGGGCCTCACCACGGTCGAGCAGGACATGCGGCTGGTCATCGAGATCGAGACCAGGCCCGCCCGGGTGCGGGCGGTGCCGCTGGCGAGGATGATGCCGGAGGCCGCGGCCAGGGTCAGGTCGTCGGCGGCCCGGCTACGCCGCAAGCGGCCCGCGGTCCGCCGCGAGTACGACGTCAAGCTGCGACGCGGCCTGCCGAGCGACATGGTGCGCAGGGCCGACCAGGACCCGGGCACGGCTCCCGTCGTGGTCGACCCGCGCCAGGTGGAGCTCGAGCCCGGCCACTTCCCCGAGGTCCTGACCGAGGACGAGAGCAGGCCCACCCTGTTCGACGCCATCAGCCGCCAGCTGACCAGGATGATCGGCTACGCGGCGGTCGCCGAGCGGGCCGGGGCGCTGTCCGCCTGGCTGTCGCACTCAGGGCAGATCACCGGGCTGGAGCGGGTGGCGGGGCGCGACGGCGACGTCCTGCCGCACGTGGCCGAGCCGAAGTTCCGGCACCAGGGCGTGGACGTCACGGTCAAGGCGCGCATGTCGGACCTCACGGTCGTGGCCGGGCCGTACGACGGCGAGAAGGGCGAGGTGGACCGGAGGGCCGACGCCCAGAACGTGTCCGTCTCCCGCGGGCACGTCCTGCCCGCGGCCTCGTCCCTCGGAGGGGGTGTCAAGGTGCTCGGGCTCGGCATCGGCTCGTGGGCCGGGGCGCAGGCGTCGCAGAGCGTCGGTGCCCACCAGGGGGCGCGCCGCGAGCGCAGCATGTTCGAGACCGGCAAGCTCTACACCGTGCGCGTCAGGATCGACTACGACCTGACCTTCGAGCAGGTGAAGCGGCGCCGCGGCGGCGACGTCCGGCCCCAGCCCGAGGTCGTGCACCTGACGGGCGCGAGCGGTGGCATGGCCATGATCGCGATCTTCGGCGAGGAGCTCAACGAGCTGCACGCCAGGATGGAGGCCGGAGTACGCGTCGCGCCGGCCCTGGACGGCCTGCCCCGGTTCACCTTCGTCCCGGAGCCCGGCCGCAGCGGCCTGATCCAGGTCCTCCAGGACGCCCGCGTGGCGGCCCGCGAGCGCGGCCAGGTGGCGAGTGTCCGCGTGTACGAGGAGGGGCCGGACGGGAAGCCGGTCCTGCGCCGCTACCTGGCCACCCCCGACGGCATGCTGCGCGCCGAGAACCCCGGCCGCCCGTCGCGCGGCGACACCCTCGACGGCGGCTTCGCCGAGGCGTTCGCCACACTGCCGCCCCACCTCCTGGACGCGGCCGACCGGAACGACCTGAACCTGCGCGAGATCTTCCTGAACTCCACGGTCTCCGGCACCTTCACCGAGCAGGTCGCGGCCGAGCTGGAGAGCAGGAACGCGCTGCCCCCCGCCCCCGAGCCGATCTGGCAGGTGTCCGACCCGGGCCCGTCGCCGCACGCGCCCGCGGTCGGCAGCACCTTCCAGGGACCCGCTCAGGGGACGGGCCCGTCGCCGGGCTCGCCGTCGGTGACCTCGCCGGAGCTGCCCGGCAGCCCGCTCGCCGCGTCGGGGCGCCCCGAGGGCGTCCCCGACCTGGCGCTCGCCGAGCTCCGCGCGCAGGACGTGTCGGCGGCCGACTTCGGCGGGGCCGTGGCGAACGTGCGCTGGACCGGTGAGGACCGGCTCGTCGTGCAGCTCCCAGGGGCGCCCGACCAGCACGTCCAGGTGCTGCCGGAGGACCCGGGCACCGGACTCGTCGGGCGTACCGACCTGAAGGCGGGTACGGCGGAGGAGCCGCACCTGCTGCGGATCGGCCCGCGCGTGGATCCGCACGTGGTCTCGTCGGTGCTGGTGCACGAGATCTCGCACCTCGCCCAGGAGCGGGCCGCGCAGGTGGCCGGCGTGGGGCAGGGGCTGGTCCGGGGGTCGCTGTCGCCGGTCAGGGAGGGGACCGACCACTGCCTCACGCCGCGCCTGGACGAGCACGCCCACCTGTCGCGCAAGTGGCGCGCCACCGCCGACCCGCAGGCCCGGGGCCGGATCGCGGCGGCCATCGAGGCGATCGCCGCCGACATCGCCCGCCGCGGCCACACCCCGCCATCCCCACCCTGGCACTCCCGCCCACCCTCCACCCACCCGGCGGGACCGCCCCCGGCGGCACCTCCCGACGCCGCCGTCCCCGGCCTCCCGCCACGGGAACCGGCGGGCGCGGCGGGCACCGCTGGCATGGCTGGTGCCGCTCACGTGCCGGGCGCGGAGGAAACCGCCGGCATGCCAGGGCCGGCGGCGCTCGCGAAGCTCCGCAGCCTCATCGACGCCCTGTCCGGGGAGCCGTCCGGGCCTTCCCTCGCCGACGCGCTCAACGGGCGGGCGGATGCGGCAAGTGCGCCCGACGGGCACACGGCCGCGCCGGGATCGCTCGCCGCGGCGCTCAACGGCGGGCGCCCCGGCAACGCCGCCCTCACCGCCGCCATCCGGGCCGAGGCCGAGCGGGCGGGTCTCGCGCCGGGGCAGCCGGGCGCGGCGGCGAAGATCGTGGCGCTGGCCAGGGCGGGCGAGCTGGGGCCCGAGCACGTCACCGCGCTGCGCGGCAGGCCGGCGCTCCCCGAGACGGCCGCCGCCGACGCCGTCGCGAGGGCCGCCGGGCTCATGGGCGCCAGAGCCCGCACGTACGGTCCCGGCCTGCTCGACCTCGAGATCCCCGGCCACCCACCCATCCCCGTCGAGATCCGCCCGGCGACCCAGGCGCCCCACAAGAACGGGTCACTGCCGGCAGGCCGGACGGCGCAGGAGAGCGGGGGGCTGCTGACGTTCCAGGTGGACGAGAGGCGCACGATCGGGGCGAACGAGCGGGCCGCCGCCGCCACCGCCGCGGGCGCGCTGGCCGAGGCGCTTGGCCTCCCGGCCGCGCGACACGCGGCCGTCGCCGGGCTGTACGAGGCCGTCCGCCAGGTGCGCACCGCCACCCCCGCGCAGCTCCCCGCCCGCCTGGGCGTCCTGCACGACGTGGCGGCCGCCGTCCCCGCGCAGCTCGTCCCCGCCCCGCTGGCCGCCGACCTGGCCCGGCTGCTGGCCGGCCCCAGGCCGGGAGGGCGGCACGCGTACTGGAGCCGCGCCCGCACCCTCGCCGAGGCCAGCGGCTGGCACCCCGAGGAGGAGTGCCCGTGCCCCGGGGACGCCCCGTGCGTGTGCGGCCTGCGCGAGGGCGCGCGCCCGGACCGCACCGCGGTGCGGGCATGATGGAAACCTCCGAGTGAGAGGACGGTTATGACCTTCGCGGTAGCACGGACGAGGGATGAGGCGCATCTCTACCTCGACCTGCACCCCTGCGAGTGCGGCTCGGTGGACACGACCTGGGACAGCGGCCTGGTCAGCGCCGGCGGCGGCCTCGCCAACCGCTACGCCGGCACCTGCGAGACCTGCGGCAGGCCGCGCGAATACCTGTTCGGGGTGCCGGAGCGGCCGGTCATGCCCGCGGGCTACCCGACGTTCGGCGGCGCGGAGCCGTCGCAGCTGCTCGACGCGGGGGAGTGGCTGTGGGTGGCCGACCTGACGGCGGGCAACGTGCCGGTGGACGACGAGGCCGAGGCGCACCGCACGTTGTCGGTGGCGACGGCGGCCGTCGAGGAGGTCGTGAAGTTCATCCCGCCGGGCGCGGACGAGGTGCCCGCCGACGGGTTCTGGTCGCAGCGGGGCCGTGAGGTGCGGGCGGCCGAGCCCGGCCGGTTCCAGCTCGACCGGCTGCTCATCGTCCGCGACACCTACCGCGATCTGGCGGCGCGGCATGCCTGAGGGCGGCCGGGCGCGTTCCCTCGTCGAGGCGTACGTCCACCTCGACCTGGTCGCCTCCGGCGGGTCGGCGCAGGCGTCGGTGACCGAGGCGCCGGACGGCTGGCTGGTGCGGGCCGGCGGCCTGGAGGTCCTGGTCCCGTACGAGGCGGAGCAGGCGGCCAGGCAGTCGGGCACGACGTTCGGCGCGGGCGTGTCCGAGCTGCTCGACGCCGGCCAGTGGGTACGGATCGGCGCCACGTACGCGAGCAGGGCCCTGGAGAGCGGCCTGTTCTTCACCGCGGACCCGTCGCCGGACCCCGCGCGCTTCCACACCGTGGTCGCGGACTGGAGCTTCGCCGCCGACGCGGTGGCCGAGGCGCTGAAGTTCCTGCCGGAGAGGGCCGGGGAGCTGCCGCCGGAGGCGTTCTGGACGGAGATGGGCCGGTCGGCGCGCGACGCCGAGCCGGGCCGCTTCACCAGGGCGAAGCTGGAGAGCGACCTGGCCTTCTACCGCCAGAGCCTGGCCGACTTCCGCCGCCTGCACACCGAGGACACATGAGGTTCCCCGCCGGTCGACTCGCAACGCCTGAGCCTCCCCGCCGGTCGACTCGCAACGCCTGAGCCTCCCCGCCGGTCGACTCGCAACGCCTGAGCCTCCCCGCCGCTCGGCTCGGAACGCCTGAGCCTCCCCGGCCGGTCGGCTCGGGACGTCTGAGCAGCGCCGGCGCGCGAGGACGCACGCCTGGAGCGGCGCCCTCGGGCGTTCAAGCGGCCGGCGTCAGAAGCGGCGGCACTGGCCTTCCTTGTCGCCGCGCACCGAGTTCTTGCCGCCGGTCACCTTCGACCGGTTGTCCTCGCACTCGAGGTTGCCGTCCACGCTGTTGCGGTGCACCTGCAGGCCCTTGCGGTTGTCCTTGAGCTGGATGTTGCCGTCCACCCGGTTGCCGTTGACGCGCACGTAGCGCCGGTTGTCCTCCAGCTGGATGTCACCGTCGACGCGGGACGAGGTCACGGTGACGGCGCCGCTGTCCTTCACCTGGATGTTGCCGCTCACCTTCGAGCCGGCGGTGACGGAGACCGCGCGGGCGCCCTCCGCCTGGATGTCGCCGTCAACCCGGACGCCGCGCGCCACCAGGGTGCCCCCGCCGCCGACCTTGACGTTGCCGTCCACCCGGGTGCCAAGAAGGGTGCAGGTGGCGCCCTTGGGCACGCGCACGTCGTCGAGGCTCGCGGACCGGATCGTGCCCTTGCAGGTACGCGAGTCTGCGGCGGCGGGGGTGGCCAGGGCCAGGCCGCCGAACGCGGTGCCGAGGAGGGCGCCGGCAACGACCAGCTTGATCGCCTTCATCTTCATGCCTTTCGTCAGGGGACCGGGGCGGGTCGTCCGCCCGGCATGAAGAAGCCTCTCGGCCGGTCGTGGCTGCCACGTGAGATGGACATTAGGGACTTCTCATCTGGATTGGTTCGAGGTGGCGGGCGCGGGCCGGCCGACCTCAAAGAGCTCCGGGTGGGGTCCGGAGCGAGAACGCGGGGCGAGGGGCCGGGGTCAGCGGCGGCGCGGCGTGTACGGGGCCAGCGTGGAGACGTCGATGTCCGCGTCCGGCCAGCGGCGGCGCAGCGCGTCGCCCAGCCGGCGGCACCATCCGGCCAGCCGGGGCAGCGCCCGGTACGCGTCGGCCGTCATCGCCGCGGCCTCCAGGGCCGCCACGAGCTGGGCCCGGCTGTCGTCACCGGCCGGGCGGGCCTCCAGCACCGGCAGCCGGTGCAGGCGGGCCAGCGCGTACGCCACGCACGCCGCCGCCAGCCCCACCCCGTAACGCCGCTCGTCCTCCGCCTCGGGCACCCCGGCGGCCAGCGCCCGCCGGTAGACCTCCCCCAGGTTCTCCACGGCACCGCGCGCCTCGCCACGGCCGTCCGGGGCCGCCGCCACCCACATCCACGCGGGCCCCGGCACATGCAGGCACACCGCGTCATGCAGCGCGTGCCTGTACCCGGCGAACTCGAAGTCGATCAGCCGCGCATCGGCCGCCCCGCCCTCGTGCACCAGCACGTTGTTGGCCTCCGGATCACCGTTGCTGAGCACCAGGAACGCCCCGGGCTCGGCCAGCTCGCCCAGCGCCGTCCCCAGCTCACGCTCCACCCCGCCCTCGACGGGCACCCCCAGCACCCCGGCCTCGGGCACCCCCGACCTCCGCAGCCGCGCGACGTGCCCGAGCAGGTCGGCGGCGGGCTCGACGGGCCCGAGCGCGCCGCGCCGCCGGTAGTACAGGCTCGCGTGGCCCGCCGTCACCGCGCCCAGCTCACCCCGGGCCCGGGCGAACGCCGCCAGCCGCGCCGCGTGCGCCGGAGCCCCATCGCGGCGCAACAGCCCGTCCAGCGCGATCCGCGGCGCGAGGTCCTCCAGCACCACCCGCCCCCCGGCCAGGTCCTCGGCCAGCACCCGGGGCGCCAGCCGCACCCCCAGATCCTCGGCCAGGAACCTGAGCGCGGCCACCTCCGTCCGCAGCCGCCACTCCTCGCTGTGCGTACGGGCGGCGTGCGGCCCGGACCACTTGACGATCACCGTCTCGTCCCGATCGGTACGGGCGCGGGCCACCCTCCACGGCTCCAGCCGGGTCCACTCCACCACGTTGATCACCGCGACAGCCTACAAAGCCGGCGAGGAAGCCACCTGCCGCCGAGGCCGTGAGCCCCGGTGTCGCCGCGGATGCGCGAGGAGCGCCATACTGGAACGGCGGAACGACGCGAGTGATTTTCCAAGATTCCGAGTATTCCTACCAATCGTATGGGAAAATGACCGCATGAGCCTGGACGAGATGCGCGCGTCGAGCGAGCGTGCCGACTCCCCGCTGACCGCCGCCATCCTGGCCGGCCGGTGGATCCGGTCGGCCGCGCTGGACGACGAGCACGGACGGCGATGGCAGGCCAACCCCGACACGCGCGGCACGTCGGCGGTCACCGCCGAGCCCTGGTCGCTGTACTCCGGCGCCGCCGGCATCGTGCTGTTCTTCCTCGAACTGGCCGCCGCCACCGGGCACGAGGCGTACCTGGAGGACGCCAGGGCAGGAGCCAGGCGGCTGGCCGCCACCTGGCGGGAGCACGACGACCTGTCCCTCTACCACGGGCTGACCGGCGTGATGCTCGCCCTCATGGAGGCGGGCTGGACACTCGGCGAGGCGGAGTTCGAGGCCGAGGCGGCGGCCATCGCCGACCTGATCGTCCGGCGCGGCCAGGCCGGCGGCGAGGAGGTGACCTGGTCCCGCGACCCGGCGCAGCGCGGCGAGGGCGGGATCATCCTCGGGCTGCTGCGCGCCGCCGCCCACCTCGGCGTGCCGGCGTACGAGGAGGTAGCGGTCGAGGCGGGGCGGCGCATCGCCCGCCTGCCCGTGCCGGGCCACCGCTTCGGTGACTGCGCCGACCTGCCGGTGGACGCCGTCACCCCCGGCTTCCTGGCCGGCACGGCCGGCACCGCGTTCCTGCTCGCCCGCCTGTACGGCGTGACCGGCGACAAGCGGTTCCTGAGCGCCGCCCGCAGCGGCGCCGCCTTCGTCCGCGAGGTCAGCGCCGTGACCGGCGCCTGCGCGGTCGTCCCGCACCACGTGCCGCACGCCCGCGGCCTGCACTACCTGGGGTTCTGCTCCGGGTCCGCGGGCGTGGCCAGGATGTTCTACGAGCTGTACCGGGTGGCGGGCGACCCCGGCGACCTGGAGTGGGTGGAGCGGCTGGCCCGCGGCATCGTCCGCAGCGGCGTGCCGCAGCGCCGTACCGAGGGGTACTGGAACGTCGCCTGCCAGTGCTGCGGCACGGCCGGCGTGATCGAGCTGTTCGTCGGCCTGTGGGCGGTGACCGGCGAGCGGTCCCACCTGCAGTACGCCCGCACGCTCGCCGCCGACCTCATCGGCCGCGCCACCGACCTCGACGGCCGGGGCTACCGCTGGTACCAGGCCTACCGGCGGCTGCGGCCCGGCGAGGTGACGGCCGACACCGGCTACATGGTGGGCGCGGCCGGCATCGGCGCCGCCCTGCTGCACCTCGACGCCGCCGGCCGGGCCAAGGAGCCGCGCCGGGTCATCCTCCTGCCTGACAACCCGTTCCCGGCCATCCCTCTGCCCGCCTCCGCGTTCAGCGGGGGCTGAGCAGCTCGGTGATCCGCAGGAACCCGTCCCCGCCGTGCCCCAGCCCGATGGCGCGGCGGGCCAGCCCCTCGGCCGCCCGCATCACGCTCGCGTCGATGCCGTGCTCCTCGGAGGCGTGCACGATGTGCGCCATGGACGAGGCCGCCGAGGTGATCGGGTTGCCCTCACCGGAGTAGGTGCCCTCGTCCACCTCCCGCGCGCTCTCCTCGAAGATCGGCGGCAGGATCGCGGCGATGCCCTGGGCGAACGGCGCCAGCTCCCGCGCCGTGACGCCCTCGGCCCGTGCCATCGCCAGGGCGTGGGCGTAGCCGGCCATCGCCGTCCAGAAGATGTCGAGCAGCGCCAGGTCGTACGAGGCCGCCCGCCCGATGTCGGCGCCCAGATGGGTGTGGCTGCCGCCGAGGGCAGCCAGCACGGCCTGGTGCTCCTGGTAGAGCTCCTCGGGGCCGCTGTGCAGGAACACCGCGGCGGGCGTCCCGATGGTGGTGGTCGGCGTCATGATCGCGCCGTCCAGGTAGCCGATGCCGTGCTCCGCCGCCCAGGCGGCGGCGTCCCTGGCCCGGCCGGGGGTGTCGGCGGTCAGGTTCGCCAGCGTGCGGCCCTTGAGCGCGGCGGTCACCGCCTCGCGCCGCACGATGGCGTCGCCGGCGTCGTAGTTCACCACGCAGAGCACGGTCAGCCCGCTCGCGGCCACCGCCTCCTCGGGGGAGGGGGCGCTCACCGCGCCCCGCGCGATCAGCTCCGCGTCCCTGCCGGGCGTACGGTTCCACACCGTGACGCGCAGGCCCGCGTCCAGGAACGCCCCGGCCAGCGCCCGGCCCATCGGACCCAGGCCGAGCACGGTCACGGCAGACTGTTCACCATAGGAGGGCATACCTGTTGACTCCTCGATAAGGATGGGATTGACGAAATGACGCGCAGCCGCGCCCAGGATCCGAACGTCTGCGGGGTGACCGCCGCCATCGCCGTGATCGACGGCAAGTGGAAGACGGCCCTGCTGTGGATGCTGGAATCAGGCCCGCACCGCCCCGCCGAGCTGCTGCGGCGGCTGCCGGGGCTCAGCGAGAAGGTGCTGACTCAGATGTTGCGGGAGATGGAGGGCGACGGGATCGTGCACCGGAAGGTGTACGACGTGCGGCCGCTGAAGACGGAGTACTCGCTGACCCCGTTCGGCCGCGACCTGTCAGCGGCGCTGGCGCCCCTGTCGGAGTGGGGGCACCGCCGCCTGGAACGGCTGGCCGCCGCTTCCTGACATCCCCTCACCCCCCCGCACTTCCTCTCGCCCGGCTGCGTCCTGGCGGCCTTCCGGAAGACCGCCAGGACCAGCTTGGCCGTGCCGCCACCGCGGCGGCAAGTACCCACAAATAAGTGGGTATGCGGCCCTACGCGTACGCCTTGACCTCCAGCAATCCGACCGACGCAGCCCCGCTCTGCAGGACGACCCTGAGCCTGCTCGTGCTCACCGCGCCGAACGTCACCCGGTTGTAGGCGTTCAGCGCCGTCGGATACGTGCCGGGGAGGTCGGCGTAGGCGCTGCCGTTCCAGTACTGCAGCCGCCACGACGCCGGCACCCGCACCCCGCCGTTGTCGTCGAAGAAGTACACCTCGGCGGAGCGCAGCGTCTGCGCGGACGGCCAGGTCAGCTCCGCCCACTGCGTGCCCGTCTGCGGCCAGGTGCCCCAGCGGCGGTTGACCGTGTCGTTGGAGGAGGGCGGGTCGATGCCGTCGTTGAGCGCCGCGACGCTCTCCCACGGGGAGGTGTAGGAGGCGGACGGGATGGCGCTCGCGGCCAGGTTCGTGGTGGGGGTGCCGCCGACGGTGAGGGTGAAGGACCTGGTGACCGGGGTGCTCAGCCGGTCGTGGTCCCTGAGCCGGACCGTGAACGTGGAGGTGCCGGCCGCCGTGGGGGTGCCCGTGATGGCGCCCGTGAAACGGTCGAGGCTGAGCCCGGCGGGCAGCGAGCCGCCGGTCACCTGCCAGTCGTAGAAGGGCACGCCGCCCCTGGCGGCCAGCGTGTGCTGGTAGGCGGTGCCGGGCGTGGCCTGGGGGAGCGAGGTGGTGGTGATGGCGGGCGCGAGGAACGGGGTGAGGTTGCGGTTGAGCTTCCACCCGGCGTTCTCGGCCACCAGCAGGGCCAGCTTGGTGAGCATCCAGCGGCGGGTGGGGAACAGGTGGGTCCAGCCGCCGCTCTGCCCGCTGAGGCGGTCCCAGTTGGGCTGGTCGCCGGGGATGTGGTAGCTGCTGTCGAGGGGGACGGCGCGGCCCTGGTACGCGACCACGTCGGGGTCGTTGCCGCCGCCTGCCACGTAGGAGCGCATGCCGGCCCAGTCGCTGTGGAAGGCGACGGCGTGGCCGTACTCGTGCATGACCAGGCCGTGCACGTCGAGCACCGAGCCCTGGATCTCCGTCTTGTACCAGTCCTCGTCGGCCAGGGACGTGAACAACTGCTTGTTCGCCTCGTCGTACTCGAGGATCATCGCGGTGGACCGGTGCAGCGGGCCGGGCAGTTGCTGGCCGCCCCGGGTGCTGTAGCGCCCGTTGTTCGCGGGGTAGCCGGTCGAGTACGGGGTCTGGATGCCGCGGAAGAAGACGTACATGCCGTTGTAGGCGGCGTTGTTGGTGACGTTGATCGTGTTCTGCCAGTCGTTGCCGGGCAGGTGGTTGGGCTCGGCGCCGGCCGCCACGGTGTCGAACGGCTGCAGGTCGAAGAAGCGGAACCAGTCCTTGACCGCCTCCTCGGCGGCCGTGCGCACGCCGGTGTCGGAGAAGTAGCCGGTGATGGTGTCGTAGCGGTAGTCGAAGGCGATCGGGATGGTCGGCTGCAGCGCGGTCTTCTCGTCCTGCTGCACGTGGATGGGCAGGGAGTGCTGGTACGTCGCGCCGCCCGCGTCCCTGATCGACACCCGCAGCGTGTGCTGCTCGTCGGCGCCGGGGCCGCGCTTGGAGTGGATGGCCAGGCGGAAGACCTTCTGCTCCGAGGCGTTCGCGAACGTCAGGGTCTTGGTCGCGCCGGTGGCGGTGAGCTGGCTGGGCAGGTCCATCATCAGCCGGGACGTGCCCTCGGCCTTCAGGTCGATCGTGAGGGGGAAGCGCATGTCGGCCGGGGGCCTGACGGTGAGCTCGATGTACGGGTTGGCCAGGTAGCCCTGCCAGTCGACCAGCTTGACGCCGTAGGAGTTGACGGTCCTGCCGAACAGGTCGATGAGCTGGGCGGGCCCGGCGGCGTACGCGGGAGCGGCCGGGACGGCGAGTAAGGACGTGAGGAGGACGGCCAGGGCGGCCAGTCGTCTCATGGCGGAAACCTTTCGCTAGGGGTGCGGGGGCGCCCGCCGGGTGGCGGGACGGCGAAAGATCTAAAAGGTTTTCGGAAGCAAAACCCAGCCGTAGCCGTCTGTCAAGGCCGCTCTGCCGCACTTGCAGCAATGCAACGTTCCGATAACGAAGAAAAGGTTTTCGGCGGTCGGAGGTTGCGATCAAGGGCGGCTTGCGGGAGCAAGGAGGGGCAATCGTTTTCCGGGCATTCGCGCACCTGCACCCCTCTTGACTGGTGCTGTATCACACCTTACATTGCGGGCGAGGAAAACCTATTCCCGGCAACAGGGAGCGCGATGTCTGACCTCACGGGCCGCGTCCGTGGCCCGCTGGCTCCTTCCACCGCCGTCGAACGGCCGCTGAGCATCGACGACGTCGAGATCCATGGAGGCCCGCTCGGGCGCTGGCAGCAGATCAACCGCGAGGCGAGCATCCCGCTCGGCCTCGAGCAGATGGAGAAGTCCGGCGCGGCGCCCAACCTGAGGCTGGCGGCCGGTGAGGCCGGCGGGGCCTTCCAGGGCTACCGGTTCCAGGACTCCGACCTGTACAAACAGCTGGAAGCGGTCGCCTGGGAGCACAGCAGGCACCCGGACGACGCCTACCGCTCCTTCGTCGCCGGGTCGGCCGCGCTGCTGGCCCGCGCGCAGCGCCCCGACGGGTACCTCAACTCGCACTACCAGGTGGTCAAGCCGGACCGGATCTTCGCCGAGCTGGAGTACAGCCACGAGATGTACTGCGCCGGCCACCTCTTCCAGGCGGCCGTGGCCGCGGCCCGCGCCGGGCTGGGCGAGGAACTCCTCGGGGTCGCCCGCCGCTTCGCCGACCTGCTCGTGCGGCGCTTCCTCGTGGACGGCGACGACGGCATCGACGGGCACGCCGAGGTGGAGACGGCCCTGGTCGAGCTGTACCGGCTCACCGGCGAACGGCCCTACCTGGAGCTGGCCCGCAAGCTGATCGACAACCGCGGCAAGGGCCTGATCAAGAGCACCGGCATGGGCCCGCTCTACGCCCAGGACCACCTGCCCGTACGCGAGGCCGACACCGCCGTCGGCCACGCCGTGCGCCAGCTCTACCTGGAGGCGGGCGTCGTGGACGTCGCCGTCGAGACCGGCGACGCCGACCTGCTCGCCTCCTCCGTACGCCGCTGGGAGGACCTGGTCGCCACCAAGACCTCCATCACCGGCGGGCACGGCTCCCGCCACGACGGCGAGGCGTTCGGCGAGCGGTACGAGCTGCCCCCCGACCGCGCCTACAACGAGAGCTGCGCGGCCATCGCGAGCATCCACTGGAACTGGCGGCTGCTGCTGGCCACCGGGCACGGCCGCTACGCCGACCTGATCGAGCGCACCCTCTACAACGCCTTCGCCGCCTCCACCAGCGCCGACGGCACCCGCTTCTTCTACGTCAACCCGCTGCAGCGCCGCGCCGACCTGTTCGAGGACGCCTACCTGGGCAGGCGGCGGGAGTGGTTCGCCTGCGCGTGCTGCCCGCCGAACATCATGCGGCTGGTCTCCTCGCTCGGCCACTACGTCGCCACCGCCGGCGACGAGAGCGTGTCGGTGCACCAGTACGTGCCGGGGGTGATCCGCGCGGGCGGCGCCGTCCTCGACGTCGAGACGGACTACCCGTGGCACGGCCGCGTGCGCTTCACCGTACGGTCCGCGCCGGGCGGCGCGTGGACGCTCAGGCTCCGCGTGCCCGCCTGGAGCACCGCCGGGGACCTCACCCCCGGCGCCGACGGCTACGCCGCGATCCGCCGGGAGTGGCAGGCGGGCGACACCTTCACCCTCGACCTGGACCTCACGCCCAGGATCGTCCGCCCGCACCGCAGGATCGACGCGCTGCGCGGCTGCGCGGCCATCGAGCGCGGCCCGCTCGTCTACTGCTTCGAGCAGATCGACCAGGACACCGAGCTCGACGACCTCGCCCTCGCCCCCGGCGCCGCCCTGCGCACCGTCGAGCGGGACCTGCCCGGCATCGGCAGGACCGTGCTCGTCGAGGCCGGCGCCCTCCGCCTGCCGCCCGCGCCGCCACGCGGGCTGCCGTACACGACCGGCGCGGACGCGGCCCCCGCCGCCCGCGCGACCGCCACCGCCGTCCCCTACTACCAGTGGGACAACCGCGACGGCGGCGTCATGCGGGTCTGGATGCCCCTCGCCTGAATCTCGCCCGAGTAAGGAACACCCCCCATGAGAAGAAGAGACCTGTTCAGGATGGGCGGCCTGGCCGCGCTGGGCGCGGCCGGGGCGGCCTGCGGCTCCGGCGGCGGCGGGACGGGCGCCGCCGGCTCCACCGAGCTGCAGTTCATGTACTGGGGCTCCACGTTCGAGAAGGCCGCCATCGAGAAGATGCTCAAGGCCTTCGAGCAGAAGAACCCCGACATCAAGGTGAAACCGGTCTTCACCCCCGACGAGTACGACGTCAAGCTCAACAGCCTGGTGGCCGGCGGCCGCACGCCCGACGTGGGCTACGTGCCGATGTCCATGTCGTTCCGCCTGGCGGAGCAGGGCAACCTGGTCAACCTCCACCCGTACCTGCAGAAGTACCCGCAGCTCGCCGGCTACCTCCCGGACGCCTACCTCTGGTACGGCCAGGACAAGCTGCACGGCGTCTCCACCGCCAACGAGATCGAGCTGCTGTGGTACAGCAAGTCCGCCATCGCCGCCGCCGGCCTCGCCCCGCCACCCGCCGTGGCCGCCTCCGCCTGGTCCTGGGACCAGCTCGTGGAGAACGCGTACAAGCTCACCGTGGACCAGAACGGCAAGCACCCCGACGAATCCGGCTTCGACCCCGGGCAGGTCCGCCAGTTCGGCATCTCGATCAGCCTCACCTACGCCGCCGCCTGGTACGGCTTCCTGCGCAGCAACGGCGCCGACTTCGCCGACGAGGCGGGCAGGAAGTGCCTGCTGGACACCCCCGAGTCCGTCCAGGTGTTCCAGAACCTGCAGGACCTCGTCTACAAGCACCGCGTCGCCCCCGGCCCCGGCCAGCTCGCCGCGACCGGCGACGACGTGCCGGGCACCAACATCCTGCTCAAGACCAAGCGGGTGGCGATGGTGGTGGACGGCCACTGGGCGCTGCTCGACATGAACGAGAGCAAGGTCGACTACGGCATCGGCGTGCTGCCCAAGTACGGCGAGCCGTTCACCACCTCCCAGGTCGCGGGCGCGTCCTCGGTGTTCGCCGGGACCAAGCACGTGGAGGAGGCGGTGGAGCTGTTCGCCTTCCACATCGACCCGCGCTACGTGGACCTGTACAAGCAGGGACTGTGGATGCCGCAGGAGCGGAAGTACTACGAGGACCAGGCGGCCATCGACTCCTGGACCAAGAACGACGCCCACCCGCCCGAGTTCCGCACGGCGGTCGTCGACTACGGCCGCGACCACGGCGTGCCCGACCTGCGCAACCGGGTCAAGAACCTGTCCGCGATCTCCAGCGACGTGCTGACCCCCGCCCTGCAGGAGCTGGAGTCGGGCAAGCGGCCCGCCGCCGAGATCCTCAAGGCGGTCACCCCCAAGATCACCGGCATGCTGCAGGGGTGGCAGCACACGCAGGAGCCGTGACGTGCCCATGAACAAGCCGGGCCTTTCCGGCCAGCGCCGCCTGGAGCGGCGCTGGGGCGTGCTCATGGCGCTCCCGGCCATCCTCGGATTCGTGATCTTCACGGCGGGGCCGATGGTGGCCTCGTTCGTGTTCAGCCTGACGGACTGGCAGGTGGGCGGCACCCCTGAGTTCGTCGGGCTCGGCAACTACACCGAGCTGGCCCGCGACGAGCTGTTCTGGACCTCGCTCAGCGCCACCACGTACTACACGCTCGGCGCGGTCCCGCTGGTGCTGATCGTGTCGTTCGCCGTCGCCATGCTGCTCAACCAGAAGGTCCGCGGCCTGCCGGTCTGGCGCACCATCTTCTACCTGCCGACGCTCGTGCCGGCCATCGCGAACGTGGTGCTCTGGATCTGGATCTTCAACCCGGACTTCGGGCTGCTGAACTCGCTCCTGCGCCAGGCCGGGCTGCCGGCCGGGCAGTGGATCTACGACGAGTCGATGGCCATCCCGTCGCTGATCGTGATGAGCACCTGGGGCTTCGGCAACACCATGGTGATCTTCCTGGCGGGGTTGCAGGGCGTGCCCCGGCACCTGTACGAGGCGGTCTCCATCGACGGCGGCGGCGCGTGGCGGCGCTTCTGGCACGTGACCCTGCCCATGATGACGCCGACCATCTTCTACAACCTGGTGGTGGGCGTGGTCGGCACGTTCCAGGTGTTCAACCAGGCGTACGTGATGACCGAGGGCGGGCCCAACAACGCCACCCTCTTCTACGTCTACTACCTGTTCCGGATGGCGTTCAGGGAGAGCGAGATGGGCTACGCCAGCGCGCTCGCCTGGGTGCTGTTCATGATCATCGTGGTGATCACGTTCCTGCTCTTCAGGAACGCCAGGCGCTGGGTCTACTACGAGATGGCAGGTGCGCGATGACCGCCGTGCAGGCGCCGCCGCGCGCGGCCCGAGTGGCGCCCACCGCCGGCCTGCGCAAGCCCCGCAGGTACGGCAAGGCCCTGGTCTACCTGGCGCTGCTCGCCGGGGCGGTGCCGACGCTGCTGCCGTTCGTGTGGCTGGTGCGCAGCGCGCTGATGCAGGACGCGCAGATGTTCGTCGCGCCGCCGGAGTGGATCCCCTCGCCGTTCCAGTGGTCGAACTTCACCGAGGCGCTCACCGCCCAGCCGTTCTGGCTGTACTTCGTCAACACCGTGATCATCGCGGTGATCAGCGTGCTGGGCACCGTGCTCACCTGCTCCGTCGCCGCCTTCAGCTTCTCCCGCCTGCGCTGGCGCGGCCGGAACCTCACCTTCGCCGTCCTGCTCAGCGCCGTCATGCTGCCGTACGCGGTGACGCTCATCCCGACGTTCGTCATGTGGCAGGAGCTGGGCGCGCTGGACACGTTCATCCCGCTCACCGTGCCGAGCTGGTTCGCCGGGGCGGGCGGCGGCGTGTTCAACGTGTTCCTGCTGCGGCAGTTCTTCCTGACGATCCCGTTCGAGCTGGACGAGGCCGCCTACATCGACGGCGCGTCCCCGTGGCGGGTGTTCTGGACGGTCGTCATGCCGCTGTCGAAGCCCGCGATCGTGGTGGTCACGATCTTCACGTTCATCGGCACCTGGAACGACTTTCTCGGCCCGCTGCTCTACCTCAACGACGAGGAGAAGTACACGCTCTCCCTCGGCCTGGCCTCCTTCCAGAGCATCTACCTCACCCAGTGGGGCTACCTGATGGCCGCGTCCGCCGCCGTCATCGCCCCGATCATCGCCCTGTTCTTCTTCCTGCAGCGTTACTTCATCGAAGGGGTCACGCTCACCGGCATCAAGAACTGACAGGCGGGCGGCGGCGTCACGCTCCAGGCGCCGAGGCGTCGTCGCCCGCGCGATACGTCGTCAGGGCGCGCAGCAGCCGGGTCTCCTCCCGGCCGAGCGCGGACGCCAGCAGGCCGAGCCCGGCGCCGATGCCGTCGAGGCGCCGGCCTCGCGCCTGCCAGTAGGCGCGGCCGTAGTCGTCGCCGCCCAGGGCCGCGCGGGTGGCGCTCACCGAGGTCGCGTACCGGACGTCGGCACCGGACACCAGGGCGGCCATGTCGCTCGTGCCGCGCGCCAGCCTGCGCAGCTGGGCCTTGCTGTAAGCCGATCCGTCGAACTCCACGAGTCGGCAGCGTAGCGAACCACCGGGAGTCCAAGGTCAATCCGCGTCATGAAATAGGAGAAGATGGGGCATGGGAGGCCATTGAGGCTGATGTTGCTGATGTGGGGACGGCGATGGCGTCGAACGAGCAGTGGAAGCTGCTGGAGCAGCTCGTCCAGGAAGTCAACCAGCAGACCGAGCAGCTCAAACAGATGCAGGAACGGATGCGGGAGCTGTCGGCGACGGCCGTCTCCCGGGACGGCATGGTGACCGTCACCGTCGGCCCCCGTGGCGAGGTGCGGGCGATCGAGCTCGACCCGCGGGTCTACCGGAAACTGTCGCCGTCGGAGCTGTCCGGCTCGATCGTGGAACAGATCGGGCACGCGACCCGGCAGGTCTCCGGCGAGATGAAGGAGCTGATGGAGCCCTTCGTGCCGGACCTCCCCTTCGACGACCTGTTCGGGGAGGAGACGGGCTTCGAGTCCTTCCTCCCGCGACCGGGAACCCCGTAGATGGGGCTCGATCTCAGCCTGGTGCCCGACATCGTCAAGCCGATGGCACTGCCGCTGACGGGCGGCGCGTTGCCCGAGGCCGACGCCGGCGGGATCATCGCCGAGGCGCGAACCCTGGAGGAGCTCGCCGACACCCTGGCCGAGATCAAGGCGGACGACGCCGGCGCCGTCATGCGGCTGCTGCGCGACGGGCTCTGGGAAGGGGCCGCCAAGGAGTCGTTCGAGCAGGTCTTCACCGCCCTCAGCGGGCGGGAGGATACGGAGGGCTCGCCCGAGGCGCTGCTCGACCTGCTGGAACAGGCGCTGCGGGACGAGGCGCGGTCCCTGCGCGAGCACGGCGTGCGGATGCAGCACACCGAATGGATGATCTACGCGTCGCTGGCGCTGCTCGGCGCGATGATCGTCAGGCTGCTGGTGTGGATCTACGTGAACGGTCCCGCCGTGCTCCGCCTGATCCAGCACAACACGCTGCTGACCAAGGTGAACATCCAGACGCTGAAGCGGCTCATCCTGCTGAACATGGTGCGGTTCGGCGGCATCATGGGCGGCCTGGACCTCGGCGTGCAGGTCGCCCAGCAGCTCTGGGGCGAGCGCGAGGGCGGCGACTTCGACCTCGAGTCGCTCGCCCTGTCGCTGGGCGGCGGCGCGCTGACCGGCGCGCTGTTCGCCGGCGCGAACGCGGGCCTGTCGCGGCTGCTGAGCCGGCGGATGGTGTACGTGGCGTCCAGGGCCGAGCTGGCCGTGCGTGACAGGCTGGTGGCGCTGGGGCAGAGCATGTACGGGCAGGCGCTGCTGGGCGGGGTGACGGGCACGGCCGGGGCGGTCCCGGGGCTCGCGCTCAGCGGGCAGCTCGATGCCGAACATCTCGGGTACACGTTCATCTCGGGGGTCGCCGGCGGGCTCGACGTGCCGGCGGCGGCACGGGTGAGCTACCTCCCGATGCTCGCCACCGCCGAACTCGGTCCCAACCCGGCCGGCGACGCCGGCGGCCCGCCAGGGTCCCGGACCGACGCCACGACCCTCGTGCAGCATGGTCCGCCCGAGAGCCGCAGTGACCCCGGCACCGTGGCCGACCGGCCGCCGCCGCACCCCGAACCGAGCGGTGCCACGCACGCGCCGCACCGCGGCGACACGATCGTGGGCGAGGTCGTCCAGCGCCGCGACACGCTGCTCCCGCCCGAACGGGCCACGCCCGTCGGCGCTGCGCCGGCGGAACGCCCAGGGCCGGGCGGCGCTGCGCCGGATGAGCGCCCGGGGCTGGGCGGCGCTGTGGCGGCCGAGCGGGCTGCGTCCGGAGGCAGCGGTGTTCACGGTGAGCGTTCTGTGGCGTCCGGCGGCGGACTTCCTGCTGAGCGGACGCCGCCACACCACGCCGCGCCCGCCGAGCGGAGCCCGATGGGCGGGATGCCGGCGGTGCGGAGCGACGCCGAGACCCCGGGCGACCTTCCCCGCGGCTCGGCGCTCCCGGCCACCCTTCCGGCCGTCAACGCGGCCCCTCACGTCACGGAGCCGACCGAGCAGCACCCGGCCGAGCAGCACCCGGCCGAGCAGGACACGGCCGGGAAGGACTCGGCCGAGCGGGGCACGGTCGAGCGGGACACCGGGAGGGACGCTGCGGATGCGGAGGGTTCCCGGTCGGCGCCACTTCCGCAGCGGGATCACGGCACCACCCCTCTGGCGGGCGAGCAGACGTCCACGGCTTCCCGGCCCTCCACGGACCGGCCGGAGCTGCCCGCGGTCACCGGCACAGCTCCGGCCGCCGCCCGCCCGGCGCATGGGGACCGCCCCGCCGAGGCACACCAACCGGCCGACCCGCCCACCGAAACGGCCCACCCACCTGCGGAAGCAGCGGCCAAGGCGCCCGCCGAACCGGCCCACCCGCCCGCTTCCGAACGGCCGGACGGGCCGGAGGAGATGAGCACGCCGGCCCTCCACTCTAGAGCGCTGCCCGCCGGCCCGGCCTCGCCCGGCCCCCAGGACCGGGTGGCGAGCCTGCTCAGCCAGGACGGCGCGTACGACCCGATCAGCCTCCCCGCCTGGGCGGCCTCCGACCGGGCGGCCGTGCAACGGCTGATGGACACGATGGGCTCCTCGACGAAGGACCTCCTCGGCGCGGCCCGCAAGGACGGCCTGCTGCGGGCGATCGGCGACCCCGGCCACCTCCTGGTCCACAGCGAGTACCAGGCCCTGGGCAGGACCCTCCGATCCTGGCAGGCGGTCGAGCGGAGCGACCTGCCGTCGTTCGTACGGGCCGGCGACATCGTGGGCCCCCGCCGGATCCTCCACCAGTTGCCGTTCGACTCGCCCGAGGCGGCGGTCATCGCGCGGCGGCTGGCCGTCGAGCAACTGATCAGGATGTGGGGCTTCGGCGCGGGCGAGCTGCTGCCGCCACGGCTGGCCATGAACATGGCCGCGCTCGACGAGTTCGGGCTGACGGGCGTCCTGGATTTGCAGGCGTACGCCGATCCCAGCCGCGCCAGGACCGCCGCCAGGGACTACGCCCGCGACGGCGAGGTGCTGCGCGACTTTCTGCGGCAGCAGTACGCGCAGACCCAGCACGAGCTGAGCCGCCACGGCATCGAGGAGCTGACGCTCTACCGTGGCGTGGCGTTCGAGTGGGGACACACGATGCCGGCCCTGGCCGCCGCCGCGACCGGGGACGTGGTGGCGGCTCCGCCGGCGCTGCCGCTGCAGTCCTGGAGCGCCATCCCGGGCGTCGCCAAGCGGTACACCGGCCTGGGGGACGGGGCGGTCATGGCGGGCGTCTTCCCTGCCTCCCGCGTGCTGGCCACCCCGTGGACGGGGATGGGGCAGCTTCCCCTGCACGAGTTCGTCCTGCTCGCGGGGCCCGGCGAGGTCACCGTGCTGCGGCCGCCGCACGTCGCCGAGGCGGGCCTGCTGCCGTTCCACCGTGGTCCCGATGGTGAGGTTCACGTCCTCATGCAGCTGCGTTCCGTGGAGACGCACCACGGAGGGTTGTGGGCGCCGGTCGCCGGTGCCCGGCAGGCCGGCGAGCCGCCCGTTCAGACGGCGTTCCGCGAGGCGGGCGAGGAGATGAGGCTGGACCTGAGCGAGGTGGAGGTGCGGGCGGTCCACCACGACGATCACGGCGGGTGGGCGTTCGACACCGTCATCGGTGAGGTGCCCTCCCGGGTGGACGTGTGGCCGGCGTCTCCGGAGTCCATCGACCTCGCGTGGGTGCCGCTGCGCGAGGTGGCGAGCCTTGATCTGCATCCGGACTTCGCCGCGGCGTGGCCCGAGGTGCGCGCCCGGCTCGAACACGTCCTGGAGGAGCCGGGCACCGCCCCGCCCATGACGGAGACCGCCGTCGCGGGGGCGGGTGAGGTCCGGAACGTGCGCATGCCCGCGGTGCCCGGCCCTCCGGACACCGCGCTCGCCGACGGGTACTCCCCGATAGCCGACCCGCGGCCGCGCAACTTCGCCGAGGCCGCGGCGACCTTCTACCGCTGGACGCCCGGCGACGGAGGCCGCCACGAGGACGGTGCGCCCAACCGCATCGAACGGCTGCTCAACGGCAACGACCCTGCGAGAGACGGCGGCCCATCGCACGGAGAACTCCTTGAGCGGGGCAACCGGCTGATGCGCGAGCTGCCCGTCGAGCGGCAGAGCGACGCGGCGGCGCGGGCCCTGGCCTCCATGTGCACGAGCCTGCGCGCCGAGAACCCGAGAAGGGCCATCGGCGACCTGGCGATGCAGCTCTTCGGCGCGCGCCTGGACGTCGACGCCCTGATCGAGCTCCACCAGGACGCCCAGAGGCAGGGCCTGGCGCCCGAGGCCGCACGCGACCGCGCCGAGCTGGCCGAAATCCTCGGCAGGGCCATGGCCGCGGACCGCCATCGCTGGCTCGGCGTCCAGCACCGGTCCCTGCTGCCTTCCTCGACCGTCGCGGAGACGCGCGTGGCCGGGCTCCTGGTGGAGATGATGGGGCCCCTGGTCACTCGGAGCACGGTCAGCACGTTCATGCGGCCGCTGCTCGACGCCGCCGGGGTGCACACCGTCCGGCAGGTGGTGCCGCTCGTGCAGGCGGCGCACGCCAACGGTCACCTGCCACCGGGAACGTCAGGGGACAGGGCCTTCCACGAGGCCATGCTGGGGTTCCGGCAGGTGGACCCGGAGTTGTGGAACGGCCTGCTGGTGGCCGGGAAGTACGCGCTGGGCGAGGTGAGCGACCCCGCGGCCCGGGTGCTGTCGGCCCTGAACGACGTCGTCACGCACCCGGAGACGGGCATGGGGCGGCGGGTCCACCTGCCGCTGGAGCGCCTGGCTCACGAGGTCGGCCAGGCGGGCTCGCTCGACCGGCTCATCCGCCTGGCCGGGGACGCGCGGGCGCACGGGGACGACCCGGCGCGGGCCGCCAGTGCCCGCGAGCTCACCGAGCTGCTCGTCGCCCATCGGGGGCGGGACCCGTACCTGTGGGACGGGTTGCGGCTCGCGGACGAGTACGGCGTCGCGCGGGCGACCGACGACGAGGTACGCGCCCTGGCACGGCTCACCGAGATCACCGCTCCGGGGCCTTCGTCCCGGATGTGGGTGTTCGACCCGCTGCGCCGCCTGGCCGACGAGGCGGGCCTGGGCCCGTCCGCGGAGCGGCTGGCCCAGCGTGCGGCCGAGGCCGCGCAACGCGGCTTCGACCTGTTCGGCCCGGTCGACCGGCGCCAGGTGCTCGACGCGCTGAGGCCTCCTCGCCCTGAAGGCGGAGCGCCGGACCAGCCCACGGCGCCCGCGAAGGCGAGCGCTCCGGGCCTGCATGACCTGCCCCCCGCGGCAGTGCGCGACGCCCGGGAGGCCGCGAGCCGTGACCACGCGCGGGCGCGGCACGAGTACCGCCACAGCCTCTCCCGCCTGCGCCGCTCCCTGCAGTCGATCACCGGCGCCGGCCCCCGCACCGTGCTGGAGCAGCGCATGGTCGCCTCGCTGGAAGCCCGCGTCCAGGCGTGGCGGCGCTGGCCGGACGTCTCCGAGGTGTCGTACACGCGCGACTTCGACACCTTCAGGACGGCCTACGACCAGGCGGTGGAACGCGGGCTCAGGGGCGAGGCGGTGATCCCGTACCTGTACGAGAACGCGACCGCCTCCCTGGGCGCCCGGGAAGGCGGACGCGGGTTCGGCCTGGAGATCGAGTTCGACCTGCCGGACGGCGCCATGACCGACAGGGCGATGGGCATCCCCCGAGCCCTGCACGAGGCCGGCCTGACCGCCGACGCCACCGTGCACGCGTACCACACCTCCAAGGACGGCGGCTACCGTTCGGGCGCGCACGGCGGGCGCGGGCTGTGGAGGATGGAGAGCGACAGCACGGTGATGGGCGAGCTGGTCTCGCCCATCCTGTACGACGAGCCGGAGACGTGGGAGAACCTCCGCCTGGCCTGCGAGATCATCCGCGCGCACGGCGGCGTCGCCAGCGTCAGGACGGGCGGGCACATCCACGTGAGCACGCACGACTACGACCACCTCGTGGCCAACTACACCAGCGTGCTGACCTACGTGGCCCAGCACACCGACACGCTCTACCGGCTCGGGCACAACCCGGAGAGGGAGGGCCACCGCGGGCAGAACTGGTGCCGCCCCGGCGAGCCGCTCGCCGACGGATACCGTTCGATCGCGGACGTGCGGGGCCTGCACGGGCGCAAGACGGCGGTGAACACGTTCGGCGTGACGGGCGGGCCGGCGGACCACGTCGAGTTCCGGATGTGGGACGGCTCGCTCGACCCCGCCGTGATCCAGTCCCAGGTGAAGGTCTCGCTCGCGCTGGTCGAGGCCGCGTTCCGCACCACGATCCTGGACGCGCAGCCCAACGGGGGCCGGCACGAGCCCCTGGGCGCGCACGAGGGACTGCGCCGTCTCGGCTCCATCCCGGACACCACCGAGGAGGGCAGCCTCTCCTTCCGGCTGCTGATGGACGAGCTGTTCTGGCGGGCCGCCGACAAGGAGCAGCTCACCGCCCTGTACGCGGTCACCCGCTGGGCCGTCCCGCACGACGGGGAGCCGGGATGAGGAGGCCGCACCCATGACCGTGATCATCCGCAACGTCTCCATGGCGGAGCGGCTGCCCGCCCCGCCGGTCAACGCGGAAGGCCGGCCGTACCGCTACGAGATGATCCACGCGGGCGGCGCCCTGCGCGGCTACGCCGACGAGCCGGCCGAGCTCGTCGGCATGCTCGTCCCCGGCTACCCGGGCCTCGGCACAGAAGGCGAACGGGCGGCGGCGCGGCTCGCCCTGGCCCTGGACGTCCAGGTCAGGCTGCAGGCGCAGCTCGCGGCCGGGCGGCTCGGCGCGTGCGGGGAGGCGGAGCGGGCCGTCCTGCTCGGCGGCAGGCACGAGCCACCCGCGCCCGCCCGCTGGACGGCACCCGTCCCGCTCGTCCTGGTCACGTCGTTCTACCGGCCCGCCGGAGCGCTGCCGAGACCGTCGGGCCCCGCCGAGCTCCAGGTCTGGCTCGACCCGGCCGACGACTGGGCGCTGCTGACCAGCCTGCACACGGCCGGCGTGATCACGGTGGGAGCCCGCGACACCCCCTGACCACACCACCGGGACACCGGGGACCCTGGCACGGGATGGCCGGGCGTCGTCACGCGCGATATCCAGGTGCGGCGGGCCCGCGGTCCGGGGGAGGATGGCCGCGCCCGGCTGTGGGAGCCGGCACCCCCGGACGAGGAGCGTGCCATGAGCACCATCGGAGCCGCGGACCCGGAGGTCCGGGTGAGCACGGGAAGGCTGCGCGGGCGGGTGGAGGACGGCGTGGCCGTCTTCCGCGGCGTGCCGTTCGCGCGCCCGCCGGTGGGCGCGCTGCGGCTGGCCGCGCCGGTGCCGGCCGAGCCGTGGGACGGGGTGCGCGAGGCCGGCGCGTTCGGTCCGCCGCCGCCGCAGTCCAGGTTGCTGGGCGCGTCCCGCGCGGACGGCGGGGACGGCGACTGGCTGACCCTCAACGTCTGGTCCCCCGACCTCGGCACCGCCCGGCTGCCGGTGATGGTGTGGATCCACGGCGGCGGCTACATGTACGGGTGGTCCGGCGACCCGCTCTTCGACGGCCGCGTGCTCGCCCGGGACGGCGTCGTCGTGGTCACCTTCAACTACCGGGTCTCCGCCGAGGGCTTCGGTCACTTCCAGGGGGCGCCGGCCAACCGCGGGTTGCTGGACCAGGCGGCCGCCCTGCGCTGGGTGCGCGGCAACATCGCGGCGTTCGGCGGAGACCCGGACCGGGTCACGGTCTTCGGCGAGTCCGCCGGCGCGGGGAGCATCGCGGCGCTGATGGCGATGCCCGCGGCGGCCGGCCTGTTCCGCGGGGCGATCGCGCAGAGCGTGCCGGGCCTGTTCTTCTCCGCCGAGCTGGCCGCCGACCTCGGCACCGTCGTGGCCGCTGAGCTGGGCCTGCCCCCGCACGCGGGCGAGCTCGCCCACCTGCCGCCGGAGCGGCTGATCGACGCGGGCGACGCGGTGTCGGAGAAGATGGGCGGCTGCCCGCGGTGGGGCCGGGCCGCGTACGCCCAGACGCTGCTCGGGCCGGTCGTGGACGGCGAGGTGCTGCCCGGAGTGCCGTGGGAGGCCGCGCGGGAGGTGGACCTGATCGCGGGGCACAACCGCGACGAGTACCGGCTGTTCATGGCCATCAGGGGCGAGCTCGGCGAGATCACCGCCGACCGGGCGGCCACCGCGCTGCGGGAGCTCGCCCCGGACCCGGAGGCCTACCGGGCCGCCTACCCGGAGGCGGGCGAGGAGCGGCTGTACGAGCTGGTGCACTCGGACTGGTTGTTCAGGATGCCCTCCCTGCGGCTGGCCGAGGCCCACCAGGGGCGGGCGTACGTGTACGAGCTGACCTGGCCCGCCCCCGGCATGGGCGGCGAGATCCTCGGCGCGTGTCACGGGCTCGGCCTGCCGCTGACGTTCGGCAACCTGACCGCCGGGGCGGCGGGGCTGCTGCTCGGCCCGGAGCCGCCGCCGGTCGCGGCTGAGCTGTCCGCCCGGGTGCGCGCGGCCTGGGTCGCCTTCGCCGCGACGGGGGATCCGGGCTGGCCGGCGTACGAGCCGGAGACCAGGCACACGTGGGTCGTCTCCACCGAGCCCGGCGTGACGGCGTATCCGGAGGAGGTCTCCCGCCGGTTGTGGGCCGGGCACGCCTTCGGCCCGCTCACGCTGCAGCCGCCGCCGTAGCGAGGCCTGACCGGGCTACAAGACGCCTGCGTGGCGTCGGGCGTTCGTAGAGTGTCAGCCTGAGGTGGCGGTCCCGTCCTGCATGGCGTCCCACTCGGCCTGCGCGCGCCGGTGCCACCGGTTGCGCAGGTCGTGGAAGACGGCCGCGGCGCGCGGGCCCGGCCAGTCCTGCTGGAGCAGCTCGGCGGGCAGGTCGGGGTCGAGGAACGGGAAGTGCCGCCACTCCTGGATGAGCAGCACCTGGTTGACGAAGGACTCCCGGTCCGACCCGGGGGTGACGCGCTCGAAGCGCTCGATGAAGCGCAGGTAGCGCTTCTCGACGTCGCCGAGGTCCCACGCGGCCATGATCAGCTCGCCGAGGTCGCCGATCCCGGCCGACGGGCCCGTCCAGGCGAAGGCCCGGCCGTCGAGGTGGAGCTCGCGTACCACGTCGCGGACGGCGGCCTCCTTCGAGGCGTCGGGGATCACCCACAGGCCGGGGGCGGGGGAGCCGAGGCCCAGCCAGGTGAGCTTGGTGCGCAGGCGGTGGCGCAGCCGCCGCTGGCTCTCCGGCACCCCGGCGGTGAGGACCAGCCAGCGGCCGTCCCAGTCGTGCGGGCCGCGCATGAAGCCGTAGATGCGCTCGGTGCCCTCGCGCAGCAGCCGGTCGCCGGCGGCGGTCAGGCTCCAGCGCACCCTGCGGCCGTGCCGGGCGGGCTCGAGCAGGCCCTCGGCGGCCGTGCGCGACAGGGCCTGGCGGGCCGACTTCTCCTCCACGCCGAGCGTGCCGAGCGCGGTGACCAGGGTGCCGGTCCAGACCTCGCCGCCGCGGGGGAGCACGAACTCGCCGAGCACGGTCAGCAGCAGCGAGCGGGCGCCCGCCTTCTCGCGCCGGCCGGGACGCGGTCCGCCAGCGGCCACGGCAGCCTCCTCGTGTACTACAAACCTCTGACGGCACCTGCTTGCGGCGTCGAGCTCAGTGTAGGGGGTGCGGGCCTGAAACGAAGGCATTACCGGTAAAACCTGTAGGAAATATTGACTTATTCGGAATGCCCGCTTAGCGTCGTGACCATGAGCCAGGGCCTCCGCCTCACCAAGCGCCACCACGTGGACTTCGGACACGTGGCCAGCGCCCAGTGTCGTTGATCACGGATCCAGGCCGTGGCGTGGCCGCCGTCGCCCACGCCCCTCTCTCCCTCCCGCGCCCGTTCTCCCGTGAGGAACATCCCGTGATCCCAGCCAGCCCAGTCCTGCCCTTCACCCGCCTCCAGAGGAGCGCCGCATGACGGAGACGCTGCCAGGGCGGGCCGTCGCCGCCGAGCACTTCCGCCGCGCGCTCGCCGTACACGCCAGCGGCGTCGTGGTGATCACCGCGCAGACCGGCGGCGTCCCCGTCGGGCTGACCGCCACGTCGTTCTCCTCGGTCAGCCTCGAACCGCCGCTCGTCTCCTTCTATGTGGACCGTTCCTCGACCACCTGGCCGCTGCTCGGCGCCGCCGACCACTTCGCGGTCAACATCCTGGCCAGCGACCAGGCGGAGGTGGCCACCCGCTTCGCCCGCAAGGGCGCCGACCGGTTCGCGCCGCCCACCCGCTGGCGGCCGGGGCCGCTCGGCGCGCCGCTGCTGCGGGACGTCTTCGCGCACCTGGTCTGCCTGCCGTACGAGCGGGCCGAGGTCGGCGACCACCTCCTGGTCGTCGGGCTCGTCGCCGAGGTCGAGACGCACAGCACCGGCCGCCCCCTCCTGTACCACCAGGGCCGCTTCGGCCGCTTCCTCCCGCACCCCGAAGACTGAAATTTCCGCACCTGGAGCTGAGTGTGACCATCTCCACCGGGACTCCCACCTACGCGAGCCCCGTCGACCACGTCTCCTACGGCCAGTACGGGCCGGGCCGCCTGCACCTGTCACCGGACTGGAACCGCCCCCTCTACCCCTTCCAGGGCCGCATCACCGCCGACGGCTCCAGCGGCCACCCCGCCGGGCCGGGCCGCTACCACCTCTACGCCGCCTGGGTCTGCCCGTACGCCCACCGCGCCGCGATCGTCCGCAAGCTCAAGGGACTGGAGGACGTGGTGCCGCTGTCGTGGGCGTCGTCCACCACCTCGCCGCGACACCCGTACACGCGCGATCTGGTGGCGGCGGTGCCGCGCCTGCCCGCTGGGGAAGTGGCAGATCTTCCCGCGACGGAGGCGAAACCGCGGGTGAGCGCGGGGATGTGAACGGGCGGGAGGTGGCGCGCGGCGTCAGGTGGTGAGGCCCGGCAGGAAGTCGCGCAGGTGGGCCAGCAGGGCGTCCGGACGCTCCTCGGGGATGAAGTGGCCGCATTCGGGGATCTCGAAGCCCCGCACGTCGTCGGCGTACTCGCGCCAGATCTCCAGCGTGGGCAGCCGCGCGGGCAGCCCCGCCGACCCCCACAGGGCCAGCACCGGCATCGTCAGCCGGCGCCCCGCGGCGGCGTCCTCGTCGTCGAGCGCGAGGTCGCGCTCGTGGGCGCGGTAGTCGTCGAAGCCCGCCCGCAGCGCGCCCGGCCGCGAGAACGCCCGGACGTAGGCGTCCACCGCCTCGGGGGACAGCCCGTGCCGGTTGTACGTCCAGCGCTCGAAGAAGTACTCCAGATAGCCGCGCACGTCCTGCCCGACCAGCCGCTCGGGCAGGTCCGGCTGCAGGTGGAACAGCCAGTGCCAGTACGCCGAGGCGACGGAGGCGTCCAGCCGGCGGAACATCTCGCGGGTCGGCACCACGTCCAGCACGGCGAGCCGCTCCACCTGGTCGGGACGGTCCAGCGCCCACCGGTGCGCCACGCGCGCGCCCCGGTCGTGCCCCACGACCGACGCCCGCTCGAACCCGAGCGAGCCGACCAGCTCCGCCAGGTCCGCCGCCATCCGCCGCTTGTCGTAGCCGGTCGCGGGCTTGTCGCTGAGGCCGTACCCGCGCAGGTCGGGAGCCACCACCGTGTGCCGCTCGGCCAGCGGGCCGAGCACCGGCTCCCAGCACAGGCCGGTCTGCGGCCAGCCGTGCAGCAGCACCACCAGCGGGCCGGAGCCCGCCCGCGTGTAGTGCAGCCGGATCCCGCCGGCGACGGCCACTCCTGTGGACTTCATGGGCACCCCTTCACTTAACCTGTTCATAGGGTTAGTGACATTACCGCGAGAATGGGGACATGGCAGCGAACGACGCGTGGATCCGGGACGGCGGCCGGGTGTGCCTCGACTTCGTCAACACGCTGCGCGACCGGTGGGACGTGCCCCGCGAGACTCTTGAGGAGCCGGAGGACCTGGTGCGCTGGCTGCACGGCGCCGGGCTGGTCGTTCCCGGCGCGCGCCTGCCCGCCCAGCCCGGCGCGGCGTTGCGGTCGGCGAGGCTGCTGCGGGAGGCGATCGACCGGGCCGTGCTGGGCGCGGCCGGGGGCGGCCTGCCCGCCCTCGCGGACGTGGACACGATCAACGAGGCGGTGGCGGCGGCGCCCCGCCCGCTCCTCCAGCTCGTGATCGCGGACGGCCGGCTGGAGCAGCGGGCCGAGCGGCTCGCCGGCGACGTCGTCGCCGGGCTGGGGCTCGTCGCCCGCGACGCGGCCGAGCTGCTGCTGTCGCCCGAGGTGGGGCGGGTGCGGGTGTGCGGCTCCGACCGCTGCGCCCTGCGCTTCGTGGACCGGTCGCAGGGGGGCAGGCGCCGCTGGTGCTCGATGAGCCGGTGCGGCAACCGGACGAAGGTGAGACGCCACCAGGAGCGCGTCCGGAATTAGCACTGGGAGTTTTGGCCCTCCCTCAGCCACAATTGGTGGAGTGTGCCTCTTTTGGGACTTAAGTGGCGCGCGGCCTATTTGTGTGGTTCATCGAGTGATTGGCGAATGCATGGCGGGCGAGCACAGGCGTACGGCGCTGGTGGTGCGAGGCGGGTGGGAAGGGCACGCCCCGGTGGCGGCCACCGACCTCTTCGTGCCCTTCCTCGAGAAGAACGGGTTCGAGGTGCGGCTGGCAGACAGCCCGGCGCCCTACGCGGACCCCGCGTACATGTCCGGGGTCGACCTCATCGTGCAGTGCTACACGATGGGCACCATCGAGCAGGACCAGCTCAAGGGCCTGCGGGCGGCCATCGAGGCCGGCACCGGGATGGCGGGCTGGCACGGCGGCATCGCCGACTCCTACCGCAACTCCTCCGACTACCTGCACCTGATCGGCGGGCAGTTCGCCTGCCATCCGGGCAAGCACCCCGACGACGAGGACGCGGGCACCGAACGGCACAACTTCGTCCCGTACACCGTCAACATGCTGCCCGAGGCGGCCGGACACCCGATCACCGAGGGGATCGGCGACTTCGACCTCGTCACCGAGCAGTACTGGGTGCTGGCGGACGACTACAACGACGTGCTGGCGACCACGACGCAGAAGGTGCGCCCGTGGGACCCCTGGCACCGGGAGGTGACCTCGCCGGCGATCTGGACGCGCCGCTGGGGCAAGGGGCGCATCTTCGTCGCGACCCCGGGGCACAGCCTCGACGTCCTGCGGAACGACAGCGTGCGCACCATCATCGAGAGGGGAATGTTGTGGGCCAGCCGCTGAACCTGGGCCTCGTCGGTTGCGGGGCCATCTCGGCCCAGTACCTGCGCACCATCGACCGGCTGCCGCAGGTACGGCTGGTGGCGGTGGCCGATCTGGACCTGGAGCGGGCGCGCGAGGCGGTGGCGCCGTACCCGGGCGTGGACGTGCTGACCGTGGCGGAGCTCATGGCCGACGCCCGCGTCGACGCCGTGCTCAACCTGACCATCCCGGCCGCGCACGCCGAGGTCGCGCTGCAGGCCATCGCGGCCGGCAAGGACGTCTACTGCGAGAAGCCGCTCGCCGCGACCGGCGAGGACGCGCGCCGGGTGCTGGAGGCGGCCCAGGCGGCGGGCGTACGGGTCGGCTGCGCGCCCGACACCGTGCTCGGCACCGGCACCCAGACCGCCCGCCAGGCCATCGACGACGGCCTCATCGGCAGGCCCGTCGCGGCCACGGCCACGATGGTGACGCCCGGGCACGAGCGCTGGCACCCGAACCCCGACTTCTACTACGTCCCCGGCGGCGGGCCGCTCCTGGACATGGGGCCGTACTACATCAGCAGCCTGGTGACGCTGCTCGGGCCCGTGTCGGCGGTGATCGGCGCGGCCAGCCGTACGCGGGCCAAGCGCACGATCGGCTCGGGCCCGCGGCAGGGCGAGGAGATCCCCGTCACCGTGGACACCCACGTCACCGGCGTGCTCGTGCACGAGTCCGGCGCGCTGTCCACGCTGGTGATGAGCTTCGACGCGGTGGCCACCAAGGCGCCGAACATCGAGGTGCACGGCGAGCGGGGCTCCCTCGTGGTGCCCGACCCCAACCACTTCGACGGCGAGGTCCTGCTGACCCGGCTCGGCGACGAGGGCCCGCGCCCGCTGCCGGTGTCGGCCGGGTACTCCGGCGCGGGCCGCGGCGTCGGCCTGATCGACCTCGCCGAGGGCCGCGAGCCCAGGGCGGGCGGGACGCTGGGCTTCCACGTCCTTGACGTCATGGAGTCGCTGCTCGCCTCGGCCCGCGAGGGGCGCGCGGTGGACATCGGGAGCACCTGCGAGCGGCCCAAGCCGGTGGCGCTGGGAGGTGCCGCTCACGAGAGCTGAGCACAGGTGCCGCCCCGGAAGGCCGAACGTGACCACCGCGGCGGGTTGACGACTGGTGGGCGCGCGGCGGCCGGGCGCCCACCAGTGCCGGCACCTCGTACCGGCCTGTGGACTCACCGGACAAGGCACTGTGGCTCTGCGGCGTCGCACGATCAGGCGCGGTAGACGATCTCCCCGTCCAGCATGGTGAGCCACGCGTCCACCCCGGCCAGCCCTTCGACGGCCAGCCCGGCGACGTCGGCGTCCAGCACCACCACGTCCGCGAGCTTCCCAGGCACCAGCGACCCGATCCGATCCTCCATCCGCAACGCGTAGGCGGCGTCGACGGTGTGCGCCCGCAGCGCCTCCTCCAGGGTGACCGCCTGGCCGGCCCCGATCGGCCCGCCCTCGCGGGTCCGCCGCCGCACCGCGTTCGAGACCGTCTCCATCGGCCGCAGCGACGACACGAACGAGTCGCTGGACAGCACCGGCCGCAGCCCGGCGTCCAGCTCCTCGCGCATCGGCTGCAGCCGGTGCGCCCGCCGCTCCCCGAGCCGCCGCACGAAGTCGGTGCCGCTGTCGTAGAGGAAGTTGGGCTGGTTGACCGGGATCACCCCGAGCGCGGCGAACTCCCTGACCTGCGCGGGCGTCGGATACCCGCAGTGCTCGATCCGGGGCCTGGCGTCGTCGCCCGACACCGCCACGGCGGCCTTGATCGCGTCCAGGGAGTAGCCCATGGCCCGGTCGCCCTGCGTGTGGATGCCGATCTGCCAGCCGGCGGACGCCGCCTTGCGCACCAGCTCCACGAGCTGCGCGGGCTCGTGGTAGAGGGACCCGGCGAAGTTCTCCCCGTACGGCTCCTCGAACATCGCGGTGCCGCCGAGCAGCGTGCCGTCGCAGTAGAACTTCATCGCGCCGAACCGCAGCCGGTCGTCGCCGAACGGCCCCGCCAGCCCGATCGAGGCCAGCTCGTCCAGCATGTGCGACAGCGGCATGACCGCCGTGCGCACCGGCAGCGTGCCCGCCTCCCACGCCGACCGGTAGACCAGCAGCTCCCGCCGCGACACCTGCGGGTCGCACACGGTGGTCACCCCGGCCCGCAGGTACGTCTCGCCGGCCAGCTCCAGCCACGACCGGAGCTGCTCCAGGGGCAGGTCGACGTGGAAGTTCGGGCCGTGGCAGCCGATGTCCACGGCCACCGGCAGCAGCAGCTCCATCGCGGAGTCCAGCACCATGCCGGTCAGCCGGCCGCCCTCGTCGCGCACGAACGCGCCACCCGCCGGATCGGGCACGTCCTCGCCGATGCCGCGCCAGGCCAGCGCGGTGGAGTTCACCACGGCCTGGTGCCCCGACACGTGGTAGACGATCACCGGGTGGTCGGTGGTGGCCTCGTCGAGCTGCCGGCGGGTGGGCCGGCCGCCGGGGAACTTGGCGTCGTCCATCCCGTACGCCCTGATCCACTGGCCCGCCGGCGTCCTGGCGGCCTCGGCGGCGACCGCGGCGACCAGGTCGGCGGCGCTGCCCACGGCCGGGTAGCGCGCGTCCACCGCGACCAGCGTCTCGGCCGTGGACAGCAGGTGGTTGTGCGGGTCGATGAAGCCCGGCAGCACGCTGCGCCCGCCCGCGTCGACCACCGCGGCGCCGGGACCGGCCGCGGCCAGCACGTCGGGCTCGCGGCCCACGGCCAGGATCCGGCCGTCGCGGACCGCCACGGCCTGCGCGTCCGGGCGCGCCGGATCCATGGTGATGACCTTGCCGCCGGTGATGACGGTCGTGGTGGACATGATGGAGGCTCTCCTATTCGCTGATGACAGAGGGGACGCGGTCGCGGTGGCGCGGCGCCACGGCCAGGCAGATGACGCTGAGCACGCACATGCCGACGAGCAGCGCCACGGCCGGCCAGGCGGCGCCGCCGTACGCGGCGACCAGGGCGGTGGCGACGAGCGGCGACAGGCCGCCGAAGATCGCGCCCGCGCCCTGGTAGGCGAGCGAGATCCCGGTGTAGCGGACGCTCGGCGGGAACATCTCGGCCAGGATCGCGGCCATCGGCCCGTACGTGCCGGACGTGACCAGCCGCATCAGCCCGAGCAACGCGAAGATCAGCACCGCGTTGCCGGAGCCGAGCACCGCGAACTGCGGCACGGCCAGCACCGCGGTCAGGGCCAGGAACACGATGGCGACCTTGCGGCTGCCGAACCGGTCGCCCAGCCAGGCGATGCCCAGCGTGGCGACCAGCTCGACGAACGAGGCGAAGCTGAGGCCGTTCAGGATGAGCTGCTCGGACGCGCCCACGGACGGCCCGGTCGCGTACGACAGCAGGAACGTGGTCAGGATGTAGTAGCCGCCGATGGCCACCGGCAGCGTGCCGATCCCGAGCAGCACCGACCGCCACGAGGTGCGGAACACCTCCTTGATCGGCACCCCGGTCTTGTCCGCCTGCTCGAAGACCGGCGACTCCTCGACCCGCAGCCGGATGAACAGGCCGACCAGCACCAGCACCGCCGAGACGATGAACGGCACCCGCCAGCCCCACGACTGCAGGGCGTCCTCGCCGAACAGGCTCATCAGGCTGAACGCGCCCGTCGCCAGCAGCGCGCCCGCCGGGTTCCCGAGCTGCGCGAACCCGCCGTAGAAGGTCTTCCTGCCCTCGGGCGCGTGCTCGACGGCCATCAGCGCCGCCCCGCCCCACTCGCCGCCGACCGCCAGCCCCTGCACGAACCGCAGCAGCACCAGCAGCACCGGGGCGAGCGCCCCGATGGATTCGTACGTGGGCAGCAGCCCGACGACGAACGTGGCCGCGCCCATCATGAGCAGCGTCACCACCAGCGCCGACTTGCGGCCGACCCGGTCGCCGAAGTGGCCGAACACGATGCCGCCGAGCGGCCTGGCGAAGAAGCCGACCGCGTAGGTGGCGAAGGACGCCATGAGCGCCACCGTGGGGCTGGAGGCGTTGGGGAAGAACAGGTCGTCGAAGAGCAGCGCGGCGGCGGTGGCGTAGACGTAGAAGTCGTACCACTCGATCGTGGTCCCGACGAAGGCGGCGCCGGCCGCCCGGGTGGCGCGGTTCATGGTTCCTCCGGGTGTAGGGGGTGCGACGACGATAAGCGCAGGTCATCCCGCGGAGAGCCGGGACGAAACGCACCACCGGTGGTGAATTAGAGTGCGGTATGCACACTCGTGAGGTGGCGCCGTGGCGTTGACGGTGGCGCAGGCGATGACCCTGCCGGGCATGGAGATGCGGCTGCTGGCCGGGCGGGCGGGGCTGGCGCGGGCGGTGCGGTGGGCGCACGTGTCGGAGCTGGCCGACCCGGTGCCGTGGCTGCTCGGCGGCGAGCTGGTGCTGACGATCGGCCTCGGCCTGCCCGCCGACGCCGCCGGGCGGCGCGCGTACGTCGAGCGGCTGGCCGGCGCGGGCTGCGCGGCGCTGGCCTTCGCCCTGGGGGAGGCGGTGACGTCGGTGCCCGCCGAGGTGCTGGCCGCCGCCGACGAGCACGGGCTGCCGGTGCTGGAGATCCTCACGCCGTTCATCGCGGTGACGGAGGCGGTGGCCCGCTGGCACGCCGACGAGCGCGTACGCGGTGAGCGCCGCGTCGTGGCCGCCCAGGAGGCCATGGCCCGGGCCGCACTCCAGGCGGGCAGCGCCGGCATCCTGCGCGCCCTGGCCGAGCACACCGGCGGCGAGGCCCTCCTGCTGGACCCGCACGGCACCCCACGCGCCTCCGGCCCGGCCGCGCCGTCACCCGGGCGGCACAGCGCGGCGGGTGCCCGCGCGGCTGCCGGTGTGCCTGGCGTGGTGGAGCGGCCGTGGCACGGCAGGGCGGTGGCGGCGGCCCGGAGCGCCGCCCGGCGCAGCGCCACCGTGCTCGACGACGGCATCCACGCCGTCCAGGTGCAGAGCCTCGGGTTCACCGGCCCGCCGAGCGGCTGGCTGGCCATCCGCACGGCCTCACCCCTGGAATGGCACACCAGGATGCTCGCCAACCAGGCGGCCTGCCTGCTGGCCATGGAGCTGGCCGGCGTGCGTGCCAACCGCGCCAGGGCCCACGCCCAGCGGGCCGCGCTGCTGTCCGCCGTGCTGGACGGCACCCTGACGCCGCGGCAGCTCGGCGAGCTGTGCCCGGTGGCGCCGCCGTACGAGGTGATCGCGGTGCGGGCGCGGGTCCCGGCGGACGCGGCGATGGAGGCGCTGGAGGACGTGCTGCCCGGCCCGGACGCCGAGGACCGGGCCTTCGTCTGCACCCGCCCCGACGGGACGACCCTCTTCGTGCTCCCGGAGGACACCCGGCCACCGGACCCCGGCCTGAGCGATGCCGGGCGGGGCGAGGTTCGATCGCGGGGAGCGCGGCTGTGTGATCGGCTGGCCGCCCCGGGCGGCGGTTGCCGGGCGCACGACCTGGAGGAGCTGCCGGCGGCGGCCCGCCACGCCACCGCCCTGGCCGGCCGAGGCGCCGGCGCCGCCCCCGGCTACACGCACGTGGACGAGCTGGAGACCGCGGCCCTGCTCAGGGACGCGTTCCTGCCCGAGGCCGCCCACCGCTTCTCCGCCGCCGTGCTGCGCCCGCTCCGCGAGCACGAGGCGCGGCACGGCGGCGACCTGGTGGCAACGCTGCGCGCGTACCTGGAGGCGGGCGAGAACCTGGAGCTGGCCGCCCGCCGCCTGGGCGTGCACCGCAACACGCTGCGCCGCCGCCTGACCACCGCCGAACGCGTCTCCGGCCGCCCGTTCACCGACCCCGGCCACCGCCTGCACCTGTGGCTGGCCCTCTCGCTCGGCGACCTCGTGCCGCCGGGCCGCCCGCGGGACGGGGAGAACGCCTAGAGTCTGGAGGTGGCGGTCAGCGCAGATCCCCTCGGGAGACCACATGAGCGATTCCGCGACCTTACCCCTCTACATGCGCCGCTCCCTGTTCGACCCGGACCCCGAGCTCGTGCGGGTACGCGAGCAGGAGGGCGTGCGGCGGGTGGCCACCCCGTTCGGGGTGGACGTCTGGATGGTCACCAGGTTCGCCGACGTCAGGGAGGTGCTGGGAGACCCGGCGCGCTTCAGCAACGCCAGGCAGCCGCGCCCGCCGGGCGCGCCCGACATGCCCAGGGAGCAGGTGGAGGCGCAGCGGGCGGGCCACCTGCTGCTGTTCGACCCGCCCGAGCACACCCGGTTGCGCCGGATGCTGGCGCCGGAGTTCACCATGCGCCGCATCCGCCGCCTGGAACCGCGGATCAGGGACATCGTGACGGAGCACCTCGACGCGATGGAGGTGGCCGGGCCGCCCGCGGACCTGGTCGAGTCGTTCGCGCTGCCGATCCCGTCCCTGGTGATCTGCGAGCTGCTCGGCGTGCCGTACGCCGACCGGGAGGAGTTCCAGCGGCGTACGAGAAGCCTGCTCGACCTGTCCCTGTCGCTGGAGGAGCGGGCCCCGATCCGCGACGCGGCACGCGCCTACATGGGCGAGCTCGTCGCCCGAGCCCGGGCCGACCAGGGTCAGGACCTGCTGGGGATGCTGGTGCGCGAGCACGGCGACGACCTGTCCACCGATGAGCTGATCGGCATCGGCAGCCTGCTGCTGGTGGCCGGCCACGAGACCACCTCCAACATGCTCGGCCTCGGCACCCTGGCCCTGCTGCGCCACCCCGACCAGCTCGACCTGCTCAGGAAGGAGCCCGAGCGCGCCGGCGCCGCCGTGGAGGAGCTGCTGCGCTGGCTCAGCATCGTGCACAACGGCACGTTCAAGACCACCACCACCGAGGTCGAGCTGTCGGGCGTGCGCATCCCTGAAGACGCGCTGGTGGTGGTCGCGCTGCCCGTCGCCAACCGCGACCCCGCGCTCGTGCCCGACGCCGACCGGCTCGATCTCGCCCGCGGCGACCTCGGCCACCTGGCCTTCGGCCACGGCGTGCACCACTGCCTGGGCGCGCCGCTGGCCAGGATGGAGATGCAGATCGCCTTCAACGCGCTGCTGGCGCGCTTCCCCGGCCTGCGCGAGGCCGGCCCGCCGCCGCAGTTCCGGTCCATGAACGTCGTGTACGGGCTGACCTCCCTCCAGGTGACCTGGTGAGGCTCAGCCCTTCAGCCCGCTGAACGTCATGGTGGCCACGAACTGCCGCTGCGCCAGCACGAACGCGATGATCAGCGGCATCGTGGCCACCACGTTCCCGGCCATCAGCAGCGACCACTGCGTGTGCCGGGTGCCCTGGAAGTTGGCCAGCCCGAGCTGCATCGTGTAGAGGCTCTCGTCGCTGATCGCGACCAGCGGCCAGATCAGGTCGTTCCACGAGCCGAGCAGCGTGAACACGGTGAGCGTCGCCAGCGCGGGCCTGGCCAGCGGCAGCACCACCCGCCAGAACACGCCGAACGTCGAGCACCCGTCGATGCGGGCCGCGTCCTCCAGCTCGGCCGGCAGCGACAGGAAGAACTGCCGCATCAGGAAGATCCCGAACGCCGACGCCAGCCATGGCACGAACGCCGCCGCCAGGGTGTCGATCAGGCCGAGCCGGCTGAACATCACGTACGTCGGGATCATCAGGAGCTGCGTCGGGATCATGATGGTCGCCAGGATCATCAGGAACCCGGCGTTCCTGCCGAAGAACTTCAGCCGCGCGAAGCCGTACCCGGCCATGGAGCAGAGCACGAGCTGGGCGAGCACCGCGATGGCGGCCACGATGACGGTGTTCAGCAGCCAGCGCAGCGCCTGCGACTCGGTGAACAGGCCGATGAAGCCGTCGAGCTGCAGCCGGCTCGGGATGAGGCGGGGCGGGAAGCGGTTGATGTCGCCGTCCGGCATGAACGCGGTCAGCACCATCTGCACCAGCGGCAGCGCGAACAGCAGGGCCAGCGGCATCAGCAGCAGGTGCCAGGGGCTGAACGGCAGACGTCTCAGCATCAGAAGGCCTCGATCTTGCTGCGCCGGGAGTAGACGATCATCCCGACGGTGATGAGCAGGGTCGCGGCGAACAGCCCGTAGGCGACGGCCGAGCCGTAGCCGAACTTCGTGAGCTTGAACGCCTGGAGGTAGACGTAGTAGACGATCGTCTGCGTCGCGCCCAGCGGGCCGCCCCTGGTCGTGGTGAAGACCAGGTCGAACAGCTGCAACGCGGTGATCGTCTGCCAGATGGAGGTGAAGACGGTGACGGGCCCGAGCGCGGGCAGCGTGACGTGCCGGAACACCTGCCAGCGGTTGGCGCCGTCCATCCGGGCCGCCTCCACCACGTCCTTCGGGATGTCCTGCAGCGCGGCCAGGTACACGACCACGGTGAAGCCGACCTGGCCCCACAGCGCGATCAGGCAGATCACCGCGAGCGCCTGAGACTGGCTCTCCAGGAACTGCTGCTGCGGCAGGCCGATGGTGCGCAGCACGGTGTTGGCGGCGCCGTACTGGGGGTTGAAGACGAAGCTGGCCAGGATGCCGGTCGCCGCCGCCGACGCGACGAACGGGATGAAGATGCACGTCCGGTAGAAGCCGACCAGCTTGATCGGCCGGTTGAGCGCGACGGCGATCAGCATCCCGAGGAAGATCGACGAGGGTACGAACAGCACCGTGAACACCAGCGTGTGCCGTACCGCCGCGAGCAGGTCCGGGTCCTGGACCATGAGCTCGTAGTTCAGCAGCCCGATGGGCTTGGCGGGGGCGATGCCGTTCCACTTCTGCAGCGAGATAAGGAACGCCCACACCGCGGGGAAGATCGACAGGCCCACCACGAGCGCGGTGGCGGGCCCCGCGAACCCCCATCCGACCAGGCTGCGGTGCAGCCACCGCAGCCGGCCGGACGGGATCGCCGCGCGGTGGGCGGCGGCCTGGCGCCGCCCGGCGAACAGCAGCGACATCGTCAGCCCCCGGCCAGCGCCTGGCGCGACTTGGCGGCCGCCTCGTCCAGTGCCGCCTTCGGCGTGGCCGCGCCCTGCATCGCCTTGGCGATGGCCTCACCGACATAACGCGACATTTCCACGTATCCGCTGACCGTGGGCCTGGCCTGCTTGGCGTTCGCCAGGTTGGCCACCAGCTTCTCGACGCCCGGGTACTCCTTGATGTAGGTCTGGTACTCCGGCAGCGACGTCTCCGAGGCGCGCAGCGGCAGGTTGCCCTGCGCGAGGTTCCACTGGGCGTCGCCCTCGGCCGAGGTGAGCCACTTCATCAGCTCGAACGACCAGTAGGCCCGGTTGGCGTCGCCGTTGTCGAACAGCGTCCACAGGTCCGGCCCCGAGACCGTCTGGTGGTCGCCGTTGGTGCCGGGCAGGAACGCCACCCCGTAGTCGGTCTTCTTCTCCTTCAGCTCCAGCAGCGACCACGGCCCGTTGATGATCATCGCGATCCGGCCGTCCCCGAACAGCGGCGCGTACCGCTCGTCGGTCTGGTCGAGGTAGACGCTCTTGTCGTCCACCGCCATCGCCCGCAGGAACTCCAGCGCGTCCACCCCGGCCTGGGAGTTGAACGCGGCCTGCTTGCCGTCCTGCGACAGGATGCTGCCGCCGCGCTGCCACAGCAGCGGCCAGAAGTGCCAGGTGGTGTCCTCGGAGGCGCTCACCGAGTACGCGGTCCCGTAGATCTTCTCCGCCGGGTCCGTGAGCTTCTTGGCCGCGGCCCTGAAGTCGTCCCAGGTCCACTCGTCGGTCGGGTACGGCACCTGCTTGGCGTCGAAGAGGGTCTTGTTGTAGAGCAGGGCGAGGTTGTCCACGATCGCGGGGAAGCCGATGACCTGGCCGTTCGGCGTCGCGGTGGTGCGGGCGGACTCGGGGAACTCCGCCCACTTGACGGCCGGGTCCTTCACCTTCTCGGTCAGGTCGAGGGTCTTGCCCGACTCCTGCAACTGCGACGCCCAGCTACCGAATGCATAGGAAATATCGGGATACACGCCGCTTGCGAAGCCCGCGGACAACTTCTGCAGCAGCTCGTCGGTGGTGGACGCGCCCGAGGTGACCTCGATGGTGACGTTGGGATGCTGCTGGGTGAACTTGGCCGCCAGCCCCTCCAGGATCTTCTGCGCGTCCGAGGTCTGCCCCGACCACCACGTGAGCTTCACCTTCGCCTGCGGGTCCACGGTCTTGGCGCCCTCCTGGGACGGTCCCCCGCAGCCGGAGGCCGCCAGGATGATCGCCGCTACCAGGGCCGCCACGGTTCTTCTTCGCACTGTGGATGCTCCCTCCCGGAATGTTGGAGCCCATCATGGCCACTTTCGAAGTCTTGTCAATACCTTCGAAAATTCGCAAGGCTTGACAAGCTTTCACAACTCCTGCGACTGTGCCGTGGTGTCCAGAACGACCTTCGACCTCCTAGTCGCAGGCGACGCCAACCCGGACGTGATCGTGTCGGGTTCGCCTCGCCATCCCGAGTTCGGCCAGCGCGAGCAGCTCGTCCCCGCCGCCGGCCTCGTGCTCGGCGGCTCCGGCGCGATCACCGCGTACGGCGCCGCCCGGCTGGGCCTGCGCACCGCGTTCGTCGGGCGGGTGGGCGACGACCCCGCGGGCGCCTTCGTCCTGGACGCCCTGCGCGGCGGCGGCGTGGACGTCTCCGCCTGCGTCGTCGACCCCGGTGTGCCCACGGCCATGACCGTGGTGCTGGTGGACGGCGACGACCGGGCCATCCTCACCGCCCCCGGCTGCCTCGACCGGCTCGCCCCCGCCGACGTGCCGCCCGGCCTGCTCGAACGCGCCGCGCACGTGCACGTCTCGTCGTACTTCCTGCAGCCGCTGCTGGCGGCGGGGCTGGCCGGGCTGTTCGGCATGGCCAGGGCCGCCGGCGCCTCCACCTCCCTCGACACCAACGACGACCCGGCAGGCCGGTGGGCGGGCCTGGCCGAGGTGCTGCCGGTCACCGACGTGCTGCTCCCCAACGAGAACGAGGCCCTCGCCATCGCCCGCGCCGTCTCGGGAGCCGGCACGGATGGCGAGGTGGACCAGGGGGCCGAGCTCGAACGGGCGGTCAAGGAGCTGGCCGCCCGCGGCACCCTGCCCGTCGTCAAGCGCGGCGAGCGCGGCGCCCTCGCCTTCGCCGACGGCGAGTTCGTCGAGGTCCCCGCCCGCCCCGCCACCGTCGTGGACGCCGTCGGCGCGGGCGACAGCTTCAACGCGGGCCTGCTCGCCGCCCTCCTGCGCGGCCTGCCACTGAGCCGGAGCATGTCGGTCGCCGTGACCTGCGGCACCCTTTCCACCCGCGCCGCCGGGGGCACCGCGGCGCAGCCCACCTGGGAGGAAGCAACCTCATGAAGAAGATCGTGTTCGTCGGGGCGGGAAGCGTCGTCTTCACCCAGGGGCTGCTCGCCGACCTGGCCGCCTTCCCCGAGCTGCGCGGCATGCGCATCGCGCTGCACGACATCGACCCCGAGCGGCTGCAGGTGGCCGAGGCCGTCGCCCGCCGCATCACCGCCGGCTCCGCCACCGTCACCGCCCACCTCGACCGCCGCGAGGCACTCGACGGCGCGGACTTCGTGATCAACATGGTCCAGGTCGGCGGCTACGACGCCACCGTCACCGACTTCGAGATCCCCGCCAGGTACGGCCTGCGCCAGACGATCGCCGACACCATCGGCGCGGGCGGCGTGTTCCGCGCGCTGCGCACGTTCCCGCTGCTCGACGCGCTGGCGGCGGACATCGGCGCGGTCTGTCCCGACGCGCTGCTGCTCAACTACACCAACCCGATGGCGATGAACGTCTGGTACCTGTCGGGCAAGGTCAGGAACGTGGTCGGCCTGTGCCACTCGGTCTACTGGACGATGCGGGGCCTGGCGGAGCTGGTGGAGGTGCCGTACGAGGAGATCTCCTACGTCGCGGCGGGCGTCAACCACCAGGCGTGGGTGCTGCGCTTCGAGCGCGACGGCGAGAACCTGTACCCCCGCCTGGACAGCGCCGCCGACCGCGACCCCGAGCTGCGGCGGCGGGTGCGGATCGACATGTACCGGCGGCTCGGCCACTACCCGACCGAGACCAGCGAGCACTCCGCCGAGTACGTGCCCTGGCTGATGCACCACGACTCCGAGCTCGACCGGCTGCGCATCCCGGTGGGGGAGTACCTGCGGGTCAGCGAGGACAACCTGGCAGAGTACAAGCGCACCCGCGACCTCGTCCGGCAGGGCGGCGAGCTCGACCTCGCCGGCACCGACGAGTACGCCCCCCAGATCATCCACAGCATCGTCACCGGCACGCCCCGCGTCGTCTACGGCAACGTCGTCAACGACGGGCTCATCTCCAACCTGCCGCAGGGCTGCGTGGTGGAGGTGCCGTGCGTGGTGGACGCCACCGGCGTGCGGCCCACCGCGATCGGCGCGCTGCCCCCGCAGTGCGCGGCCCTGAACAGGACGTACGCGAGCGTCAACGAGCTCACGGTACGCGCCGCGCTCGAAGGCGACCCCCGCCACGTCAGGCACGCCCTGATGATCGACCCCAACACGGCGGCCTCGCTCACGCTGGACGACATCTGGCGCATGGCCGACGACCTCACCCGCGCCCACGGCGACCTCCTGCCGGAGGCCCTCAGAGCGTAGGGGCGGGCTCAGCGGGCGATCTCGACCTCCAGCCCCTTGTCCCGCAGCGCGGCCACGCACTCGGGATCGGCCGACTCGCCCGTGATCAGCAGGTCGATCTCGCCGACCGCGCAGATCGGCGCCATCTCCACCACACCCAGCTTGGACGCGTCCGCGACCAGGATCTTCCTGGCCGCGGCGCGCAGCATGCGCTGCTTCATCTCCGCGTCGGGCAGGCTCACGTTCGTCACCCCGCCGGCCGCGTCGACCCCGCCGCAGCCCAGGATGACGGTGTGGGCCCTGATGCCCTCCAGCAGCTTGCCGCCCAGCGGATCGACCAGCGAGTGCTGCTGCCGCCGCAGGCTGCCACCGGTCACCACCACCGAGATGCGCGGCAGCGCGGGCTCCAGCTCCAGCGCCGTGCGCAGCCCGTTGGTGAACACCGTCACCTCGGTCAGGTCGGGGCGCGCCACCAGCTCCCTGGCCACGTACGTCGTGGTCGTGCCCGCCCCCATCAGCACGCTCTCGCCCGAGCCGACCAGCCGCGCCGCGACCTTCGCGATGGACGACTTCTCCACCGCCGCCGTGCCCAGCGACAGCTCGAACGACGGCTCCACGTGCGGCGCGGGCCCGGCGGACACGGCGCCGCCGCGCACCCGGCGCACCTTGCCCTGCTCCTCCAGCGCGTCGAGGTCGGCCCGGACCGTCACGCTGGACACCCCGAACGCCTCGGCCAGCTCCGCCACCCGGGCGAACTCCTGCTCGGTCAGCAACGCCAGCATGCGCTCGCGCCGCACCTCCGTCGGCATCGACTCGCTCATCGGCGGACCGCCGCCGGCAGCAGGTCGCCGTGCGCCTCGATCAGCTCGTCGCACAGCGCCTCGATCGCGGGCAGCGGCAGCGTGGCCGCCGTGTTCGGGTCGAGCATGGCCGCCTGGTAGACGTGCGCGCGCTCCCCGTCGAGCACCGCGCGCACGGTCAGCTCCACCACGTTGAGGAACGTCCGGTTGAGCGCGGCGAGCTGGACGGGCAGGTCGCCGACGGCCCGCGGGCGCACCCCGCCGGAGCCGACCAGGGCGGGCACCTCCACGCACGCCTGCCCGGGCAGGTTGCCGATGAGGCCGCGGTTGGGCACGTTGACGTAGATCTCCTTCTCCTCGCCGGTCAGCAGGGCCAGGATCATCGCGGCGGCGGGCTCCTGGTGCTGCCACCGGATGAGCAGCTTGTGGCCGGCGGACAGGGCGCGCCGGGTCTCCTCGTACAGGTGCAGGCTCTGGCCGACGCGGCGCAGGTACTCCTCGACCGGCACGCCCAGCCTGGCGGTCTCCTCAGGGTGGCGCATGATCCACGGCACGTACTCGGCGGCGTGCTCGCTCGACTGCGTGGGGAAGCGGCCGAAGGTCCGGTAGAGCTCGACCCGCACGTGCCTGCGCAACTGGGCGTCGGCCGCGATCACCGCGTCGAGCTCCGGGTAGAGCGAGCGGCCGCCGGCCTCGAAGCGCAGCACGAACGACTGGTGGTTGAGCCCGGCGCTGAGGAACGTGATCTCGTCCTCGTCGCGGCCGACCAGGTCGGCGAGGTAGGCGTGCGTGTCGCACACCGAGTGGCACAGCCCGGCGAACCGCTCGAACCCGGTGGCCTCGTGCACCGCCCACCCGGTCATCGCCATCGGGTCGGTGCTGCTCAGCAGCCACGCCTGGGGGCACAGCTCGGCCATCTGCCCGGCCAGCTCCACCAGCACCGGGATCGTGCGCAGGCCGCGGAACACGCCGCCGATGCCGATGGTGTCGCCGATGGTCTGGCGCAGGCCGTACCGGTGGGGGATCTCGAAGTCGCGCAGCGTGGCCTCGAAGCCGCCGACGTCGAGGTGGGAGACGACGAAGTCGGCTCCCCTGAGCGCCTGGCGCCGGTCGAACACGCTGCGGATCTTCGCGTCCGCGCCCGCCTCCGTGCCCAGCGCCCGCACCAGCGTCTCCGTCGTCGCCAGCCTGCCGGGGTCGTCGTCGTGCAGCACGACCTCCAGCTCGCCGCGCAGGGCGGGGGCGAGCATCAGGGCGGACAGGACGCGGCGCGTCAGCTCAACGTCACCGACCCCGATGAAGACGATCCGCGCCATCCCCGCAGTATCCCACGCCCGCGACGCCGCGACGTTCTCGTCAGACCCGCAGCAGTGGCGCCCAGGTGCTCGGCCCGACGAGGCCGTCCGGGTCGATGCCCTCGGCCTGCTGGAACCTGCGTACCAGCTCGACCAGCCCGTCGTCGCAGCGCGTCGACTTCAGCCACCCCTCCAGCCCGTCCTGGACCGTGGCGTAGGCGGCGGGAGGCACGTGCCCCCGGGCGAACAGGCAGCCTCTGACGGTCTTGACGTCGTAGTTGTCGTCGCCGAGCCGGATCAGCGGCAGTTCCTTCACGAGATCCTCCGTCCAGGACGGGCCGGGCGCGCCGGCGATGAGGGCGGCGACGGCCGCCCGGAAGTCGGTCATGTCGATGGAGTGGGGGTCGGGCTTGGCGGTGTTGACCTCCCGGTGGGCCCTGACGCGCGAGGCGCCCAGCCCGAACTCGCGGCACAGCTCCGCGCACAGCCGCCGGTACGCGTCGAGCTGCACCTCCGGCCACGGCTGGGAGCCGTTGTTCTCGGCCTCGATGCCGAGCGAGCTGGAGTTGTCGTGCCGGGGCGAGGTCGAGGGGGCGTTGTGCCAGCAGCGTCCGGCGGCGATGACGTAGATGCGGCCCGAGCGGCCGAGCCCGAACTGCGACAGCGGCCCGGACAGGCCGGGCCGGCCGTCGCGCACCACGGCGAGCGAGGGGTAGTCGCCGCCGCCGGCCGGCCCGGCGGTGTGGTGGCAGACGATGCCCTGCACCTCCGGTTGCGGCCCGTGGCCCCGGCTCTTCCACCCCGCCACCTCGGTCACCGGGTGGCCCGTGCGGCGGGCGACGTCGGCGAGCTGGGTCAAATACGGCATCGAGCACCTCCGTCTTGCGTCTGGATGAGTCTCACACCCTTCGATCGACGACCAGTAGCCATCGGGTTGCTGTACGTGGTCGCCGGCGGGCGGGCCGATGACCGGAGCTCCCGCCGTGCTCGGCGGGCGCCTACAGATCACTACCATGCCGTACCCGTACGCAACCGGGAGATTCGAAGAATTCGGGTGATCCGCCCCGGAAGACGCCGGTTTCAGGGGCGGACGGCGCCGACCAGGCGGCCGCGCCAGTAGTCGTCGAGATCGACCACCTTGATGACGTCGCCGGTCTGCGGGGCGTGCACCATCTTCCCGCCGCCCGCGTACATGCCCATGTGCCCCAGCCCCTTGCTGAACAGCAGGTCGCCGGGCTGCACCTGGTCCAGCGGCACGCGCCGGTCGGCGCCCCAGGCCCACTGCGTGTACGTGGTGCGCGGCAGCGACACCCCGGCCGCCCGCCAGGCCGCCTGGGTCAGGCCCGAGCAGTCGAAGGAGCCCGGCCCCGTGCCGCCGTACCGGTAGGGCTTGCCGACCTGGGCGAAGGCGAACTGCAGCGCCTCGCGGGCGTTGCCAGAGGCCGGGCCCGTGTACTTCAGGCCGGTGCTGCGCGGGTTGCCGCTCTGGTAGTCGCCCAGGCGGCGCAGCAGCTTCGTCTGCTGGTCGACGAGGTCGTCGACCTCCTCCTGCTTGCCGCGTACGTCATCGCGGGCCCGCTCGGCCTCCTCCGTGGCGGCCCTGGCCCGGTCGCGCCGCTCACGCAGGCCCGCCGTCGCGCCCTCGTACGCCTGGATCTTCGCCGCCCGGTCCCGGGCCATCTGGTCGAGGGAGGCCATGCCGCCGAGCATCGTCTCGGGCCGGCCGCCGACGGCGAGCCGCTGCCAGCCCAGCGACGGGCCGAACTGGTAGTTGTGCACGGCGATGGCCGCCAGCTCCTCGCGCAGCTCCGCCACCTGCTCGTCCTTTGCGGCCAGCTCGCTCTGCAGCGCCCGGTACTTCTTCCTGGCCTCGCGATAGGCCTCGGTGGCCTGGTTGTAGCGTTCGACGAGCTGGTCGGCCCGCTCGTTGAGCTTCACCAGCCGGGCTCTGACCTGGGCGGGGGACGGGTCGGCCCAGGCCGCACCCGGTACGACGACCGGAACGGTCATGGCCAGCGCCGCGGCGGCCGCCGCCCGTGCGAGCCTCGCCGACACCGTCACCCGCCTGCCTCCTTCGCGCCCTTTCCACGAGGAGGTACGCGGGAAGCGCCGCGGGTGTTCAGCCCCAGAGGCAAAACGGTGGTGTTCGGCGCCGTCGATACGTGTCGACCACGGCTGAGCAGGAGCAGAAGTGGCGACGAGATTCGAGCTCGGCGGCGGCGCCGTCCTGCTGCGGACCGGCCGCTCCCTCAGCGGGTGAACGTGCAGGGCAGCCGCTTGTAGCCGTTGATGAAGCTGGACAGGAGCCGGTCCGGCTCGCCCGCCCTGATGTCCGGCAGCCGGCCGAACAGCTCGCGGAACATCACCGTGATCTCCCGGCGCGCCAGGTTCGCCCCCAGGCAGAAGTGCGGCCCCGGCCCGCCGAACCCCACGTGCGGGTTGGGGGAGCGGGTGATGTCGAACGCGTCGGGGTCGGTGAAGACGCTCTCGTCCCTGTTGGCCGAGGCGTACCAGAGCGTGACCCGGTCACCCGCCCTGAACAGGTGGCCGTTCAGCTCGTGGTCGCGGGTGACGTTGCGGCGCATGAAGATCACCGGGGTGCTGTGGCGGACGATCTCCTCGACGGCCCCGCCGATGCGGCCGTCGAAGTCCGACAGCAGCAGCTCCCGCTGGCCGGGATGGTCGGTGAGCAGCTTCAGCCCGTGAGCCAGCGCCGTACGGGTGGTCTCGTTCCCCGCCACCACCAGCAGCAGGAAGAACGCGGCGAACTCCCTCGGGCTCAGCCGCTCGCCGTCGATGTTGGCGTTGACCAGGGCGGAGGTCAGGTCGCCCGTCGGGGTGGCGCGGCGCCGCCTGCCCAGCTCGGCGGCCAGCCGGTGCAGCCGCCAGCCGGCCAGCGCCACCGTGCCCAGCAGCCGGGCCGTGCGCAGGCGGCCGACGCGGGCCGTGCCGCCGGGGTAGTCGGCCGGGTAGTCGACGGGGTTGCCGACGTACTCCGGGTCGGTGTAGCCGACCACGATGTTGGTCAGGCGTACCACGCGCTCGTGCTCGCGCGGCGGGATGCCCAGCATGTCGCAGATCACCTCGACCGGCAGGCGCGTCGCCACCCGTGAGACGAAGTCGCCGGGGCCGCCCGCGACCAGCTCGTCCACGATGCGCCGCGCGCGGCGGGCGATGTCGTCCTCGGTCTTGGCCAGCGTCTTCGGCGTGAACGCGCGGGAGACGATGCGGCGGATCTTGGCGTGCCGCGGGTCGTCCATGTCGATCATCGAGTTGAAGTAGCCGTCCATCCAGCGCGGCATGTCGGTCGGGCTGGTCGCGCTCGGCTCGCTGCTGAACACCTCGGGCAGGCGGCTGGCCGCCACCACGTCGGCGTGGCGCACCAGCGCCCACGCGCCCGGATCCCGGCGCAGGAACGGCACCTTCGGCATGGCGAACCGCCGCAGGCCGGGCTCGGCCCGCAAGATGGCGAACGCCCGCGCCCGGTCCTGCTCGGGCCGTTCCCAGAACCGCAGGTCGCTCAGGTCGATGCCGGCAGGGGTGCGGGCCGGGTGCTCCGTCGTCACGGTCCACCGCCTTCCACGGATTCTGGTGTTTACCATCACCAGATTTGCCGCGGCCGTCAAGACCTGCGGCAGAATCGGGGACATGACGCCCCACCCCACCTCCGTGCGCCCCTACCGCGGCGTGCCGGCCGAGCAGCGCCGTGCCCTGCGGCGCGCGGCACTGCTGGAGGCCGGCCTCGACGTGCTCGGCACCGGGGGCTGGGCCACCGTCACCGTGCGGGGCGTGTGCTCGCGGGCCGGGCTGAACGACCGCTACTTCCACGAGAGCTTCAGCGACCTCGACGCGCTGCTGCTGGCCGTGGTCGACGACCAGGCCGCCCAGGTCACCGACCTGATCACGGCCGTCGCCGCGCGCTCCCCGCGCCGCCTGCGGGCCCGCGCCACCGCCGTGGTGAGCGCCATCGTCGACTTCCTGGCCGCCGACCCGCGCCGGGCCCGCATCCTGGCGTACGAGTTCGCGGCCGGCCCGCTGCTGCAGGAGCGGCGCCGCCAGATCATCGCCACGCTGGCCGGCATCTACCTCGATCAGGCCCGCGAGCTGTTCGGCGAGACGCCGCTGAGCGAGACCGACCTGCGCATGACCGCGCTGACCGTGGTGAGCGGCCTGTGGGAGCTGCTGTCGGCCTGGCTGCGCGGGGACGTGGACACCGGCCGCGACCACCTCGTCGACTACATCGTCGCGCTGCTCCTGACCACGACCGAGCTGGGCCCCGCTCTCGATCAGCGGCTGCACTAATACGATTTATTCGTATTCGTTCGTGTGACGAGAGGAAGGCCCCCCGAGTGCAGCGCATCACCGTGCCGCCGGAGACCATCCCGCCCGTAGAGGGCCATCTGCGGCTCGGCGACCCGCCGCACCGGCCGGACGCGATCACCGTCAATTCCCGCCACCTCAGCCGCGCGGGACGGCCCTGGTTCCCGATCATGGGGGAGTTCCACTACGCCCGCTACCCGGCCGCGGAATGGCGCGAGGAACTGCTCAAGGTCCGCGCGGGCGGCATCACCGTCGTCGCCGCGTACGTCTTCTGGAACCTGCACGAGGAGCGGCGCGGCGTCTTCGACTGGAGCGGCGACCGCGACCTGCGCCGCTTCGTGACGACCTGCGCCGAGCTGGGCCTGGACGTGGTGGTGCGGATCGGCCCGTGGGCGCACGGGGAGTCGCGCAACGGCGGCTTCCCCGACTGGCTCCTGGACGGCGGCTGCGTGCCGCGTACCGACGACCCCCGCTACCTCGCCCTCGTCCGGCCGTTCTTCGCGCAGATCGGCGCGCGGCTGCGCGGCCTGACGCGCGAGCACGGCGGGCCCGTCGTGGCCGTCCAGCTCGAGAACGAGCTGCACGACCAGCCCGGCCACCTGCTCACGCTCAAGGAGCTGGCCCGGCAGGCCGGCATCGACGCGCCCCTGTGGACGGCCACCGGCTGGGGGCACGCGCAACTGCCGCCGGACGAGGTGATCCCGCTGTTCGGCGGCTACCCCGAGGCCGCCTGGGACACCGCGCACGACGGCTGGCCGGCGCAGAGCCGGGCCCACTACTTCTTCGGACCTGGCCGGGACGACGACTCGATCGGCGCCGACCTGCGGCCCGGCGGGGACTCCAGCGGGGACTCCGGCGGGGACTCCGGCGGGGACGAGAGCCACCTGGCGCGCTACCCGTTCGCCACCTGCGAGCTGGGCGGCGGCATGTACACCGCCTACCACCGCCGGCCCGTGGTCCCGGCGGCGGACGTGGCCGCGCTGGCGCTGGTCAAGCTGGGCAGCGGCTCGGTGTGGCAGGGGTACTACATGTACCACGGGGCGTCCCAGAAGATCGGCGAGCTGTCCACGCTGCAGGAGTCGCACGCCACCGGCTACCCCAACGACTGCCCGGTCATCACCTACGACTTCCAGGCGCCGCTCGGCGAGTACGGCCAGTTCCGCGACTCCTACCGGCACCTGCGGCTGCAGCACCTCTGGCTGGCCTGCGACGGGCCCGACCTGGCCACCATGACGCTGACGATGCCGCCGGACGCGCCCGCCGACCCCGCCGACCGGACGTCGCTGCGCTGGGCCGTGCGGTCGGACGGGCGGTCGGGGTTCCTGTTCGTCAACAACCACCAGCCCGTCGAGACGCTGCCCGGCCACGACGGGGTGCGGTTCGCCGTCGAGCTGGACGGGCGCACGCTCGTCGTGCCGCGCGAGCCCGTGACCGTGCCGGCGGGCGCCTGCTTCGCCTGGCCGCTCGCGCGGCGGGTCGGTGACTGCCTGCTGCTGACGGCCACCGCGCAGCCCGTGTGCGTGATCGACGCCGGGGAGCCCGTGCACGTGTTCACGCAGACCGCGGGCCTCCCGGCGGAGCTCGTCTTCGACGCCGCCACCGTGACCGGCGTGGAGGGACCCGCGACCGTCACCACCTCCGGCGGCGACGTCGTGGTCCGCGGGCTGCGGCCCGGTCCGGGCTGCTTCCTGCGGGTGACCGCCGCCGGGGGCGGCACGGCCGGCGTCCTGGTGCTGGACCACGACAGCGCCCTCACCGCGACGCGCGGCCGCCTCTGGGGCGCCGACCGGCTCATCCTGAGCGACCGCCCGGCCGTGCTCGACGGCGACCACCTGGTGCTGTACGGCAACGACGGGGACCGCGTGCTGATCTTCCCGCCGCCTGAGCCCGCGCCCGGGATCGCGGCGTCGGAGACCGTGCCCGGATCCGCGGTTGGGTTCGTGTCCGGGACCGACGGGGTGTTCGGCGTCCTGCCGCTGCCCCCGCAGGCGGGCGGTCCGCCGGCGGTCGTGGTCGAGGCCGTCAAGGAGGCGGGTCCCGCCCGGCCCCCGGTGATCGACCCGGTCTCGGGCCGGGCGTCGGCCCCCGTGGACGCCGACTTCGACGCCGCCGCCGTCTACCACCTCACCATCCCCGAGGACGCCTTCACCGGCGACGACGAGGTGCTGCTGCGCCTGGACTGGACCGGCGACGCGGGCCGCGCCTACCTCGGCGGCCGCCTGGTCGCCGACCAGTTCTGGCATGGCCCGCCGTGGGAGATCGGCCTGCGCAGGTTCCGCGACGAGGTCCTCGAACGCGGCCTGGAGCTGCGGCTGCTGCCCCTGCGCGAGGACGCCCCCGTCTACCTCTCGCCGGCCTTCCGCCCGCCCGCGTACCCGGACGGCACCGTCCTGGAGCTGCGCTCGGCCACGCTCGTCCCGATGCCCCGCACCGTGATCGGCTGATGCCGGGCGGCGGTCAGTTCCCGCCGTGGACCCGCTTGGCCAGCTCGACGTCCGCGATCGAGCGCTCGACCAGCGCCCGCATCGCGGACTCGGCCGCCTTCGGCCGCCGCCTGCGCACCGCCAGCAGCACCTCGGCGTGCCCGTCGGCGGACTCGCCGGCGATCGCCGAGTGCACGAACTGGTCACGCAGCCGCAGCCCCGCCTCGATCGCCGTGCCCATCCGCGCCATCAGCTCGTTGTGCGCCGCCCGCAGCAGCGCGTGGTGGAAGGCCAGGTCGGCCTCCACGTGATCGCCGGCGGGCCCGCCGGCGGCGGCCCGCATCGCGGCGAGCGCGTCCTCCAGCTCCGCCAGGTCCCGGTCCGTACGCCGCAGCGCCGCCATCCGGGCCACCGCCGGCTCCACGGTCAGCCGCACCTCGCCCAGCTCGTCGAGGAACACCTCGTCCAGCCGGGCGGCGAACCGCCACCGCAGCACGTCGGCGTCGAGCAGGGCCCACTGCTCGCGCGGCGCGACGAACGTGCCGCGCCGCGGCCGCGCGCCCACCAGCCCCTTGGCGGCCAGCACGCGCAGCGCCTCGCGCACCGCGGTCCTGCTCACCCCGAACCGCTCCTGCAGCGCCACCACGTCGAGATCGTCGTCCGGGGCGAGCTCGCCGTTGACGATGGCCGGGCCCAGGCTGCCGACCACCCGGTGGTGCGCGCCGCCGCCGCTGCCCGCCATGCGGGCATCATGCCACGCCGCGCCCGGGGGCGGATAAAACGTACTGAAGGTGGGAAGTAATAATATTAATTATTGACATCCCGGCAGGGTGTGACGGCCTCGCCGTGCCCGTACAGATCATGAGGAGCCCCCTTGTCCCACGATCGCCGCTTCGAGGGCAGGACGGCCCTCGTGACCGGCGCCGCCTCGGGCATCGGCGCGGCCACCGCCCGCCGCCTGGCCGCCGAGGGCGCGCGCGTGCTGCTGGCCGACATCGCCGACGAGCCCGGCGCGAAGCTGGCCGCCTCGATCGGCGCGCAGGCGGCCTACGCGCACTGCGACGTCTCCTCCGCGCGCGACTGGGCGGCGCTGCTGGAGGAGGTACGCGACCGCTTCGGCCGCCTGGACGTGCTGCACGCCAACGGCCCCGGCCGCGTGGTGCCCGCCCGCCCGGTGCACCGGCTGCCCGAGTCCGACTGGGACCTGCAGCTCGACGTCACCCTCAAGGCCGCCTACCTGGCCGCGAGCACGTTCTGCCCGCTGCTGGCCGACACCTCGGGCGCGCTGGTCATCACCTCGTCCGTGCACGCGCAGACCGGCATCCCCGGCTGCGCGCCGTACGCGGCGGCCAAGGGCGGGCTGCAGTCGCTGACCCGGCAGCTCGCCGTCGAGTACGCCCCGTCCCTACGCGTCAACGCGGTCGTCCCCGGCCCGATCATGAGCCCCGCCTGGGACGGCATCGGCCAGGACGGCCGCGACGCCACGATCAGGGAGACGCCGGCCGGCCGGTTCGGCACCCCTGACGAGGTGGCCGCCGCCGTGGCGTTCCTCGCCTCGCCCGAGGCGTCGTTCATCACCGGAGCCTGCCTCAACGTCGACGGCGGCTGGAGCATCTCCACCACCTCCTCCTAGAACGGAAACCCATGAAGATCGTGTCCATGGACACCTTCCTCGTCCCGCCGCGCTGGCTGTTCCTGCGCATCCGCACGGACGAGGGCGTCACCGGCTGGGGCGAACCGGTCGTCGAAGGCCGGGCGGAGACCGTCCGGGCGGCCGTGGCGGAGCTGTCGGACTACCTGATCGGCGAGGACCCGCTGCGGATCGAGGACCACTGGCAGGTGCTCACCAAGGGCGGCTTCTACCGGGGCGGCCCGGTGCTGTCCAGCGCGGTCGCCGGCATCGACCAGGCCCTGTGGGACATCGCCGGCAAGGTCGCCGGGCTTCCCGCGCACCAGCTCCTGGGCGGCCCGGTACGCGAGCGGGTCCGCATGTACGCGTGGATCGGCGGCGACCGCCCCGCCGAGGTGGCCGAGCTGGCGGCGGCCCAGATCGAGGCCGGGTTCACCGCGGTCAAGATGAACGGCTCGGGCGAGCTGACCCCGATCGACACCCCGGCCCGCACCCGCGAGGTGGTCGCCAGGGTCGCGGCCGTGCGGGAGGCGATCGGCGACGAGCACGACCTGGTGGTGGACTTCCACGGCCGCATGTCCACCGCGATGGCCAGGCGGCTGCTGCCGCTCCTGGAGCCGTACCTGCCGCTGTTCGTGGAGGAGGCGGTGCTGCCCGAGCACTCCCCGAACCTCGCCGCGCTGGCCGCGAGCACGTCGATCCCGCTGGCGACGGGGGAGCGGCTGTACTCGCGCTGGGACTTCCGCGACGTGCTGCCCACCGGCATCGCGGTGGCGCAGCCGGACGTCAGCCACGCCGGCGGGATCTCGGAGGTCCGCCGGATCGCCGCGATGGCCGAGGCCTACGACGTGGCGATGGCCCCGCACTGCCCGCTCGGCCCCATCTCGCTGGCCGCCAGCCTGCAGCTCGCCTTCGCCATCCCCAACTTCCTCATCCAGGAGCAGAGCGTCGGCATCCACTACAACCAGGGCAACGACGTCCTCGACCACCTCCTCGACCCGGCCCCGCTCACGTTCGCCGGCGGCCACGCGCAGCGCACCACCCGCCCGGGGCTGGGCATCGAGCTCGACGAGCGGGCCGTGGAGCGCGCCGCCGAGCTCGGCCACCGCTGGCGCGGCCCCATCTGGCGCCACCCGGACGGCTCCTTCGCCGAATGGTGATCAGGCCGGGGCCGGGCCCGTGCTGCCGCGGATGAGCAGGCGAGGCTGGTAGCGCACGTTGTACCCACCGCCCTCGCCGTTCATCAGCCCCCGCAGCCGCTCCCACGCCTGCCGCCCCAGCTCACTCTGCGGGATCGACACCGTGGTCAGCGGCGGCGTGGTGTAGCGGGCGAACGGGATGTCGTCGAACCCGGTCACCGACACCTCCCCTGGCACCCGCACCCCCAGCTCCCGCAGCCCGGTCAGCACGCCGGAGGCCACCATGTCGTTGAACGCGACGACCGCGCTGACCCCGCACTCCGCCACCCGGGACGCGGCGGCGTGCCCGTGCTCGAACATCGACCCGCACGCCAGCACGGTCAGCTCGATCCCCGGCCCGGCCTGCGCCAGGGCGCGCAGCGCGGCCAGCCGCTCGGCGTTGCCCGCGCTGCCGTCCGGCCCGGCCAGGTACGCCAGGCGGCGGTGCCCGTGCCCGGCCAGGTGGGAGACGACCGCGCCGATGCCGGCGGCGTTGTCGATCGACAGCGATGGCGCGTCCAGCCCGGCGACCTCGCGGTAGACCAGCACGAACGGCGCCAGCCGGTCACCGAGCGCCCGCAGCCGCTCGTCCGGCGCCCGCGGCGAGGCCAGCACCAGCGCGTCGGAGTTGCGCCGAGCCTCCAGCGCGAGGATCACCTCCTCCTCGGGGTCCTCGTCGGACTCGGCCACCAGGAGCTGGCGGCCCGCCCTGCCCGCGGCCTGGCTCAGCCCCCGCAGCACGCTCTGGAACAGCGGGTTCGACAGGTCGGGGACGACGAGCGCGACCGCGCCGGTACGGCCGAGCGCCAGCCTGCGCGCGGCCGCGCTGGGCTCGTAGTCGAGCGCCTCGGCCGCGGCGCGCACCCGGGCCGCCAGCTCCGGGTTGACGCTCGGCGAGCCGTTCATCACCCGTGACACCGTCGCCCGCGACACCCCGGCCGCCTCGGCGACGCGGCTGATCGTGGCCTGCCCGGCCGGCCTCGGCCCGCGCCTGCCGGCCTGCCGCGGCGGGGACGCCGGCGCCTCCAGGTCCTGCTCGCCGTCTCCGGTGCTCGCCCTCATCCGCTCTCCCTGCACGCCGCGCGGGCCGCCTACGCATGCATTAAAGCGCGGAGTCGCCCCGGCATCGAGATACCGGTTTCTCGTCCGGTGTCACAACCGGTTGCCGACGCCTCCGCCGTTCGGGTTTTCCCAGCTCAGCACTTCGCCAACCGGGCGTTGACACCCGAAGTGGGCAATGTTAGAAACTGGTTACTGCGAAGGGTGCCAGATGGACAATCGTTTGGAACTCGCCAACACCGCCGTCGCCCCGCCCCCTCCACGACCGCACCCCGCCGAGACCTCCACCAGCCGCCCGCCGGCCCGCCCCCGCGAGGACCGGATCGGCTACCTGTTCCTGACCCCGTGGTTCCTCGGCATGGCCCTGTTCACCGTCGGCCCGATCCTGGGCTCGCTCTACCTGTCGTTCACCGAGTACACCCTGCTCAAGCCGCCCGAATGGCTCGGGCTCGAGAACTACCGCCAGATGCTGGACGACCCCCGGCTGCACAGGTCGCTGCTGGTCACGTTCGTCTACGTGTTCGTGTCGGTGCCCGTCCAGCTCGTGCTGGCGCTGGCGCTGGCCCTGCTGCTCGACCGCGGCGTGCGCGGGCTGAGCTTCTACCGGTCGGTCTACTACCTGCCCTCGCTCCTGGCCGGGAGCGTGTCCATCGCCATCCTGTGGCGGCAGATCTTCGGCCAGGACGGCCTGGTCAACCAGCTCCTCGCGTTCGCCGGCATCGAGGGGGTGAGCTGGGTGGCCCACCCCGACTTCGCCCTCGGCACGCTCGTGCTGCTCAACGCCTGGACGTTCGGCGCCCCCATGGTCATCTTCCTCGCGGGGCTGCGCCAGATCCCCGCCTCCTACTACGAGGCCGCCCAGGTGGACGGCGCCGGGCCCGTGTCGCGGTTCGTGCACATCACGTTGCCGATGCTGACCCCGATCATCTTCTTCAACCTGGTCCTGCAGCTCATCGGCGCCTTCCAGAGCTTCACCCAGGCGTTCGTGATCAGCGGCGGGCGCGGCGGCCCCTCCGACTCGACCCTGCTCTACACCCTCTACCTGTACGAACGCGGCTTCGGCTCGTTCGACATGGGTTACGCCTCGGCGATGGCGTGGGTGCTGCTCGTGATGATCGCCGTGCTGACCGGGCTCAACTTCCTGTTCGCCAGGCGGTGGGTGTTCTATGGGAGCTAGGCGATGGCCCAGGCACGTGCTGCTCCTCGGGTTCGGCCTGGTGATGCTCTACCCGCTGCTGTGGATGGTGTCCAGCTCGGTCAAGCCCACCGAGACGATCTTCCGTGACCCGTCGATCTGGCCCACGGAGCTGGACCTGGGCAACTACACCGAGGGCTGGACGGCCCTGGAGCACCCCTTCCACTACTACCTGTGGAACTCGGCCGTCATCGCGATCCTGGCCGTCGCGGGCAACCTGATCTCCTGCTCGCTGGCCGCGTACGCGTTCGCCCGGCTCGACTTCCGCGGCAGGAAGCTCTGCTTCGCCCTGATGCTGGCGACGCTCATGCTGCCCATCCACGTGCTCATCGTCCCCCAGTACGTGCTGTTCTCCCAGCTCGACTGGATCAACACGAACCTGCCGCTGGTCGTGCCCAAGTTCCTGGCGCACGACGCGTTCTTCATCTTCCTGATGGTGCAGTTCATCCGTGGCCTGCCGCGCGAGCTGGACGAGGCGGCCCGCATCGACGGCTGCGGGCACATCAGGATCTACTGGCGGATCATCATGCCGCTGTCGGTGCCGGCGCTGGCCACCTCGGCGCTGTTCACCTTCATCTGGACCTGGAACGACTTCTTCAGCCAGCTCATCTTCCTGACCGACCCCGAGCTGTGGACCATGCCGGTGGCGCTGCGCTCCTTCATGGACGGCCAGGGCGAGACCGCCTGGGGCCAGCTGTTCGCCATGTCCATCGTGGGGCTGGCGCCGATCTTCGGCTTCTTCCTGGCCGGTCAGCGCTACCTGACCCAGGGCATCTCCACGACCGGCTTCCGTTAAATCGTTCTCATCGCGAAGGAGAAGAGCCATGCCGAGAACCAGGGGCCTGGCGGCGCTCTGCCTGACCGGCGTCCTGCTCGCGGTCACCGCCTGCGGCGGCTCCTCCGGGGGCACATCCGGTGACGGGACGGTCGAGCTGCGCTTCGGCTGGTGGGGCAACAACGACAGGGCCGCCGCCACCCAGCGCGTCATCGACGCCTTCCAGAAGCAGAACCCCGGCATCAAGGTCAAGGGCAGCTACACCGACTTCAACTCCTACTTCGACCGCCTGGCCACCGAGGTCGCCGGGGGCCGCGCGCCCGACGTCATCACCCTCGGCGGCGCCTACCCCCGCGAGTACGGCGACCGCGGCGCCCTGCTCGACCTGGCCAAGACCGGACTCGACACCGGCAGGATCGGCGCCGCGGCCCTGGACAACGGCAAGTTCGGCGGCGTCCAGTACGGCGTCCCCACCGGCGTCAACGCCATCGCCGTCGTCGTCAACGAGGCGGTGTTCGACAAGGCCGGCGTGCCCCTGCCCGACGAGGACACCTGGACCTGGGACGACTTCACCCGCCTCGCCGGGGACCTGGCCGCCAAGCTGCCCGAAGGCACGTTCGCGCTGGCCGACCCGACCAGGACCGACATGCTCGACGCCTACTCCCGCCAGCGCGGCGAGGCCCTCTACACCGCCGACGGCAAGGTCGGCATCGGCGAGCAGACGCTGACGGACTGGTGGACGATGACGCTCGGCCTGATGAAGGCCGGCGCCACCCCGCCCGCCTCCCAGACGGCCGAGCTGATCACCCAGCCCGCCCCCGAGCAGTCGCTGATGGGCCGCGGCCAGGCCGCCATGCAGTTCGACTGGAGCAACCAGCTCACCGCGCTCAGCAAGGCCGCCGGCCGGCCGCTGCGGCTGATGCGGGTGCCCGGCGAGAGCACCAGGCCGGGCATGTGGCTGCAGGCCTCGCAGATCTACAGCATCAACGCCAGGAGCGAGCACCCGCAGGAGGCGGCCAAGCTCGTGGACTTCCTGGTCAACAGCCCGGAAGCCGGGAAGATCATCCTCGCCGACCGCGGCATCCCGGCCAACTCCGACGTCCGCGCGGCCATCCAGGGCGTGCTCGGCGAGCCGGAGAAGGCGCAGGCCGCCTTCATCGACGCGCTCACCCCGAAGGCCGGGCCGCCCCTGGTGATCGGCCCCGCCGGCTCCACCGACACGCCGAAGATCCTGGACCGGGTCAACGCCGAGGTGCTGTTCGGCCGGCAGCAGCCCGCCGCTGCGGCGGCCGACTTCGTCCAGCAGGTCGCCACGGCGATCAAGCAGTGATCGACCGCCGCGAGCTGGCCGGCCGGCACGCCGTCGAGCTGACCGGCCCCGTCCCCGGCTCGCCGCTGTCGGTGGGCAACGGGGAGCTGTGCTTCACCGCCGACGTCACCGGCCTGCAGACGTTCCCCGGTCAGCACGCGGCGGGGGACGGCACGCTGCTGGCGACCATGGCGTCGTGGGGCTGGCACAGCGTCCCCGGCGCGTACTCGCTGACGTCGGTGACGCGCACGTACGGGACGCCGCGCGGCGCCGTCCCGTACGTGGACATGGCCGGGGAGCTGGGCGGCTCCGGCAGCGAGACGCCCGCGTCGGCGGCCGAGTCGTGGCTGCGCGCCAACCCGCACCGCCTGGACCTGGGCCGGATCGGGCTGGCCGCGCCCGGCGCACCGTTGACCCCCGGCGACGTGACCGGCGCCAGACAGCGGCTCGACCTGTGGACGGGCACGCTGACCAGCCGCTACCGGCTGCGCGGCGTGCCGTTCGAGGTCGTCACCGCCTGCCATCCCACGCTCGACGCGATCGCCGTGCGGCTGCGCTCACCCGGCCTGGCCGGGGTGGCGGTGCGGGTGACGTTCCCGTACGGGTCGCAGGCGTGGGGGAACGCGGCCGACTGGTCACGGCCGGACGCGCACACCTCCGAGCTGCGCGACACCGAGGCCGGCTTCACCGTGGCACGCACGCTGGACGCGACCTCCTACCGGGTGGCGGTGCGGATGGCGGGCGGCGAGGTGGCGCGGGCGGGGCCGCACGAGTTCCACCTCACCTTCACCGGCACCGCCGCCGAGCTGACCTTCGCCTTCCACCAGGGCGCCGCCGGCAGGGTGCCCCGCTTCGCCGAGGTGGTGGAGTCGGCGCAGGCGCACTGGGCGTGGTTCTGGAGCACCGGCGGCGCGATCGACCTGTCCGGCAGCGACGACGAGCGGGCGGGGGAGCTGGAGCGGCGGATCGTGCTGTCGCGCTACCTCACGGCGATCCACTGCGCAGGCTCCACGCCGCCGGCCGAGACCGGGCTGATGGCCAACAGCTGGCGGGGCCGCTTCCACCTGGAAATGCACTGGTGGCACGCGGCGCACTTCCCGCTGTGGGGCCGCCCCGAGCTGCTGGAACGCAGCCTCGCCTGGTACGCCGCCATCCTGCCCGCCGCCCGCGCGACCGCCCGCGCCCAGGGCTGCCCCGGGGCGCGCTGGCCCAAGCAGACCGGCCCCGACGGGCGGGAGAGCCCCAGCCCGATCGGGCCGTTCCTGGTGTGGCAGCAGCCGCACCCGATCTTCCTGGCCGAGCTGGTGCGCCGCGCCACCGGCACCCGCCACGCCCTCGACCGCTACGCCGAGCTGGTGCTGGAGACCGCCGCGTTCATGGCCGCGTTCGCCGTCGAAGGGCCCGGCGGGTACGGGCTGGGGCCGCCGCTCGTGCCCGCGCAGGAGTCGTACGCGGCGGTGCGCGCCCGCGCGGCGAACCCGACGTTCGAGCTGGCGTACTGGTCGTGGGCGCTGCGGGTGGCCCAGCGGTGGCGGCGCCTGCTCGGGCTGGCGCCCGAGCCGCGCTGGGCCGCCGTGGCCGCCGGGATGGCCGGGCCACCGGTGCGCGGCGGCGTGTATGCGGCAATGGCCGCGCCGCCGTACACGGTGCGCGAGGACCACCCCTCCATGCTGTACGCGCTCGGCCTCGTCCCGCCGACCCGCCTCATCGACCCCGCCACGATGCGCGCCACGCTGCACGACGTGCTGTCTGGCTGGGACTGGGACAGCACCTGGGGCTGGGACTACCCGGCCATCGCGATGACCGCCACCCGCCTCGGCGATCCGCGCACCGCCGTCGAGGCGCTGCTCATGCCCACCGCCAAGAACACCTACCTGCCCAACGGGCACAACTTCCAGACCGCCGCCCTGCCCGTCTACCTGCCCGGCAACGGCGGCCTGCTGGCCGCGGTCGCGCTCATGGCCAGGGGCTGGGACGCCGGCCCCGCCACCCCCGGCTTCCCGGGCACCTGGCACGTCCGGCACGAGGGGCTGCTGCCCTCACCCTGACCAGTCGAGCTCCTCCCGCTTGCCCAGGAACTCCTCGGCCGCCTCCCACTCCAGCGGCAGCGGCATCGGATACGTCGTCCGGATCCTGGACAGCTCCCGGTGCGCGCGGATCAGCCCGGCGAAGTCGCGCGGGTAGGTGCTCGTGTCCACCCCGGTGAACACCCCGACCTTGCGCGCCCGCTCCAGCAGCCGCCGCCAGTCCGCGACCCCGGCCAGCCCCACCGACTCCACCCCGTGCGAGAACAGCATGAGCCTGATCTCGTCGAACGGGTCTGCCCCGTCCAGGTAGTCCATGGCCCGCGCGTGCGACTGCCCGGCGTTGAACACCATCCAGTACGGCACCGACCCGCTGCGCAGCGCCCACCACGGCTCCAGCAGCAGGAAGCACTCCACCAGCAGCCGATCGGCGGGCAGCCCCCGCCGCCGGTACCAGCTCCGGTACAGGTCGGCCACGACCGGGCTCAGGTCCTCCGGCTCGTCGAAGCGCATCCTGGCCAGCCGCCACCCGTTGCGCGCCGCCAGCTCCTCCAGGTCGGCCAGCAGCTCGGGCTCGAACCCCCACTCCGCCTCCGGGCTCTCCCCGTCGGCCGGAGGGTAGTCCCACCGTTCGCGGCCGGCGCCGTACCTGCTCAGGTAGCCGGCCACGCGCGGCCCGCCGTGCTCGTACTCCTCCCGGGTGGCGCCGCCCAGCGCGCCGTGCTGGAACACGTAGCGCGGCCCCACCCGCGTGACCGGCCAGCTCAGCCCGCACTCCGGCACGACCAGCGTCGCGCCCGCCGGCAGCGACTCCTCCAGGAAGCGCCGGTAGGCCTCGGGCAGCCTGCGCCACTTCACCCGGAAGTACGTCATGCCCGCGATCATCAGCCGGTCCTGGTTGGCGTCGTGCATGTGATGCAGCACCAGCTCCGGGTTGGCCGCCAGCAGCGCCTCACCCGCCGCCCGGGTCGCGCGCAGGTCACCGCGGGGGTCGTCGGGCCCGACGCCGCGGCGGCGCACGGGCAGCAGCAGCGTCTGCGGCAGCCACGGCGCCCGCAGCGCCGCCGCCAGGTGCACCAGCGCGCCGTTGGACGACCCCACGAACGCCACCGGGTACGGCCCCGGCGGGTAGTGCCCGCTCACCCAGCGCGCCAGCTCCTCGGCGCGGATCTCCGGCACGCGGCGCAGCGGCACCGCCTCGGCCCAGCCGCTCACCGCGTACGCCTTCTCCTTGGCCGCCCGCGGCAGCCGCGCCGCCGCGCCCGCAATGGCGGCGGCCACCGGCTCCAGCACGCCGGGCGCCTGCCCGAGCAGCGGCACGTCCCGGTCGTGCAGGAACCGCGACAGCGCCCGCAACATCCCGGTGGCCGAGTCGAACGACGCCACCGCCTTCTGCGGCCTCACCATGCCGCCTCCAGGAACGCGCCGACCTCGCGCGCCAGCCCCCGGGGATCCTTGTACGGCACCATGTGCGGCAGCCCGTCCATGACCACCAGCCGCCCCCGCGGCAGCAGCCGGGTCACCTCCTCGGCCCACGCCTGGCTCACCATCCGGTCCTTGCCGCCCCGCACCACCAGGGCGGGCACGGCCACGTGGGGCAGCTTGTCCTCGATCCGGTCGCGCATCGAGATGCCGAAACTGGCCAGCACCTGGCGCGGCCCGGCGTCGAGGTAGTCGGCCGCGTTGAGCGGCAGCATGCGGGGGCTCTCCCGGACCGAGTTGCGCAGCCACTGGCCCACCAGCCTCGCCGGGTTGCGGGCCCGCGCGTCCACGGTCGGTCCCACCAGCACCAGCGCGCCCGCCGCGCCCGGATGCCTGGCCGCCACGTCCACCGCCACCTGGCAGCCGAACGACCCGCCCAGCAGGCACGGCCGCTGCAGCCCGCTCTCGGCCACCCAGCCGGCCACCGCGTCGGCGAGCGCCGTCAGCGTCAGCGGCGCCCGCGGCTTCTCGCTGCGCCCGAACCCGGGCAGGTCCAGGCTCCAGGCGTCGTGCGTGACCCCCATGGCCCGCACGAACGGCAGCAGCTCCCGGCTCGACACCCCGGCGCCGTGCAGGCACACCACGGCGGGCCCGGGCCCGTGACTCCGCCACACCGCCACTCTCATGCCGAGGGCGGTGCGGACCAGCGATTCGAGCGGCACGCCTCTCCTTCCACAGGGAGCCGCCCCCCTACCCGAACCGTGATCGGTCAGTCCACCGGTGACGGCGGCGGCGCGCCGAGCGCCCGCAGGTCGTCCCAGAACCCGTCCGGGATCACCGCGTCCACCAGCGCGTCCAGGGCCTCCAGCCGCTCCACCGAGGAGATCCCCACCACCGTGGAGTGCACCCGCGGCTCCCGCAGCGAGAAGTGCAGGGCGGCGGCCGGGAGCGCGATCTCCCACCGGTCGCACAGCTCCCGCACCCGCTCCACGTGCCGCCCGAACTCCGGCGAGATCGGGCGGTAGCCGTACCGGGAGGCGTGCCGCGGCGAGCCCGACAGGATGCCGCCGCCGAACGGCGCGGCGTTGAAGACCGTCATCCGCCGCTCGGCCGCCATCCGCAGGATGTCCTCGGCGCCCCGGTCCACCAGCGTGTAGCGGTTGTGGGTGAGCACCGCGTCGAACGCGTCCGTGCGGATGTAGTCCTCCACCAGCGTCCCGCCGGCGGCGGCGATGCCGATGGCGCCGACCAGCCCCTGCTCGCGCAGCGACACCAGGGCCGGCACCGCGCCGCCCGGCGCCATCGCCTCCCGCACCGTGATCGTGAACGGGTCGTGCAGGTGGTAGAACGGCAGCGTGGCGACGCCGAGCCGGGAGAGCGTCTCCTCGAACGAGCGCATCACCCGGTCGCCGTCGAACACGCCCGTGTCCGGGTCCCGGTCGGCCTTGGAGAAGACGGTCACCTCGCCGGCCGTGCCGAGCACCTGGCCGATCAGCGTCTCGCTGCGCCCGCCGGCGTACTCGTTGGAGGTGTCGAGCTGCCGGAACCGGCCGGACACCAGCGCCGCCGCCAGTCGTTCGCCGCCGGGCTCGCCGCCCAGCCCCGAGGTGCCGAGGGTGATCGCCTCCAGGGGAGTGTCCGTCCCGGGCACGCGGCGCGCCTGCTGCTCTGGCACCGTGTCCGCCTCTCTCTGTGATCGTATGATTTCCGGACGATCATCCCATGTGCCCGGGTCAGAGGACGAGCTGGAAGCGGCGCCGCGTCTGCCACTCCACCGTCACCACGGTCGCGTCGTCCTGCAGCCGGCCGTTCTGGTGCGCCAGGATCGCCTGGATGAGCCGCCGCAGCGTCTCCGGCGCCGACACCCCGTCGGCCTCGCGCCGTACCACGAAGTCGATGAACCGCTCCAGCCCGAACACCTCCCCGTCCGGGCTCTGCGCCTCGATGACGCCGTCGGTGTAGAACAGCAGCCGGTCACCGGGCTCGAGCTGGTAGTGCAGCAGCCCCGTGGAGACGTCCAGGCCGAAGCCCATCGGCGGGTCCGGCTCGCTCGCCAGGCTCGCCACCAGATGGCCGTCGCGCAGCACCAGCGGCGGGTGGTGCCCCCGGTTGACCCAGCTCAGCAGCCCCGAGCGCAGGTCGAGCCGGGCCAGGATCCCGGTGGCGAACCGGCCGGTGAACTCCTCCCTGATCGCCGCGTCGATCGCCTCCCCGATCGCGGCGAGCTCCATGCCGTGGATGCGGTTGTTGCGGGAGGCGGCCATGGCGATGGAGGCGGTCAGGCCGGCGGAGGTGTCGTGGCCCATGGCGTCGAAGATGGACACGTGCAGGGTGGTGCCGTCGAGGGCGTAGTCGAAGGCGTCGCCGCCCATCTCGTACGCGGGCTCCAGCGCGGTGCTGACCACGACGTCGTCGTTGGCGAACGTGCCCGGCGGCAGCAGGTTCCACAGCACCTCGGCCGACAGGGTGAGGGGGCGGGCGCGTACGAGGCGGGCGAAGGAGTCGCTGTGCGGCCGCTTGCTGATGACCATCACCGCCACCAGGGACGCCAGATCCTTGGCCCGCGTCTCGGTGAGCTTCCCGTCCTGCGGCGCGGCCAGCCCGATCACGCCGATCCGTTCGGTGCCGTCCAGCAGCGGCACCCACAGCAGCGGCGTCCCCTCGTCCTGCGGCGAGCGGGTGCGGACGACCGACACCGCGCGGAAGGCCCGGCCAGGCAGGGTCGCGTCGATGCGCAGGGTCTCCAGTGGCTCGCCCGCGGCGTCACGCTGGCCGGGCAGCGGGACGAGGAGCTGCTGCTGCAGGTCGGTCACGTAGATCATGACGTGGGAGAAGCCGGCCGCCCTGGCGTGCTCGGCGACCTCACGCGGCAGGTCTTCCATGCCTCTCAGGTGCATGGCGGCCAACAGGCCGCCCAGGGCGCGCTCACCGTCGCTCCGCACGTCCTCACCTCTCGCGCGTCATGGCCATCACCTGCCTCCTACCCATCACGCGGTGGTACGTGCCGCAGATCTTCGACGCTGCCCGCACTCGCGCCGGATCGCGCCCGTAGGGCGGGTCAGGTAGCTACGGGGTCGTCGAGCACGCGGAGGAGCACCCCGCGCTGGAAGCCCTCCGGGTCGGGGCTGGACAGGCCGGCCATCGTCGCCAGCGCCTTCCACAGCGCCCACCCGCGGGCCCGCCGCCAGGCGTCCCCGGGCAGCCCGGCCGCCTCGCGGAAGACCCGCCGCTCGGGACCGTCGAAGTGGGTCCACGCCATGACCAGGTCGCAGGCGGGGTCGCCGATGCCGCAGGTGCCGAAGTCGATGACCGCCGACAACCGCCCGCCGCGCACGAGCAGGTTGCCGGGCGCGACGTCGCCGTGGAACCACACCGGCGCCCCCTGCCACGCCGAGTCCACCGCGTCCGCCCACACGGCCCGGCACGCCGCGGCGTCGACCTCACCGTCCAGCCTGCGCAGAGCCTCCTCGACCTCGCCGCTCAGCACCTGCGGGTGGCACCCGCGCCGGTGCGAGTGCGCTCCGGCGGCGGGCCCGTGCCGGACCGGGGCGGCACGGAGCGCGGCCAGGAAACCCCCGAGGTCCCGGGCCAGCGCCGGCCGGTCGACGTCCGCGGCGCCCTCCACGGTGTCTCCGGGCAACCACCGCCGCACCGACCAGGGGAACGGGTACCCCGCCCCCGGCCGGCCGGTCGCGACGGGGGCCGGCACGGGCAGTGGCAGGTGCCCGGCCAGCAGCGGCAGGCAGCGGTCCTCCTTGCCGACACCCGCCGCGTACGCGCCGCCGCTGGGCAGGCGCGCGGCCAGCCGGTCGCCGAGCCGGAAGGTCCGGTTGTCCCAGCCCTGGCGGGTCACAGGCGTCACCGGCAGCTCCGCCCAGCCGGGGAACTGCTCGGCGACCAGGGCCCGTACGAGATCAGCGGTGATGTCGATCACGACGCTGATTCTGTCTCGGACCTCCCGCCCGCCGGCGACGGGGACCGCACGACGCCGCAGGTGGGGTGCGCGACCGCCTAGCCGGGCCGCACGACGCCATAGGTGGACTGCACGACGCCCGCCCCGAACACCCGGGTCGACACGTGCGCGAGCGGCACGTCCCGCCCGACCGGCCCGAACAGCGGCAACCCGCTGCCGATCAGCACCGGCACCGTGGTGATGGTCAGCTCGTCGATCAGCCCCTCGCGCAGGAACGTGCGGATGACCTGCCCGCCGTCCACGTACACGCTCTTGGTGCCCCGCTCCTCCAGAGCCCGCAGCAGCGAGCCCAGATCGCGGTGAACGGTGACGCGCGGGTCGGCGCCGAGCGGAAGGGTGGTGCTGAGGACGGCGCAGTGCCTGCCCTCGTGCGGCCACGGATCGTAGGTCAGGCCCGGCTCGTAGGTGCCGCGCCCCATGACGACGGTGTCGATGCCGTCGATGAACTCCTGGTAGCCCAGGTCGCCACCGGCGGCCTCACCCCGGCTGGTGAGCCAGTGGAGATCACCGTCCTCCCGGGCGATGAAGCCGTCGAGGCTGACCCCGATGAACACCGAGCACGTGAACGGACGGCCTGCGGACATATGAGCGCTCTCCCCGTTAGTAAATGACTCTTCGTTTATAAACCTAGCGAGCCGGGCCACGTTTGTAAACGCAGATTCAGGAACGGGGCGGCTTCCGTCGGTCCGGACCGTCATGATGGGGCCATGGCTTCATGGCAGGAGTTCGAGACCCAGGCGCCGGAGCTGGCCAAGGCCGCCCGCCGGCTGATGGACACCTACACGCACAAGGTCCTGGCGACCTTGCGCAAGGACGGCTCGCCCAGGGTGAGCGGCATCGAGACGAGTTTCAGGGACGGCGACCTGTGGACCGGCTCGATGGCGCGCGCAGTGAAGGCTGCCGACCTGCGCCGCGATCCGCGCATGGCCATCCACGTCACTTCCCGCGATCCAGGGTCCGACCCGTCCTCGTGGGAAGGGGACCTGAAGCTGTCCGGCCGGGCGGTGGAGATCACCGACCCCGCGGCGCTGGCCGCGTCCGGGCAGCACGAGGCCGGCTCGCACCTGTTCCGGATCGAGCTGACCGAGGTGGCCTGGACCAGGGTGCAGGGCGACGAGCTCGTCATCGCCGCCTGGCGCGAGGGGGTGGGCGAGCGGGAGTTCCGCCGTAAGTGATCTACAATGTAAAGGCGCCCGGCCGTCACCGGCACCAGAAGGCGTCGTGGGCGCGCTGGTCGGCCACATACTCCCAGCGTTCCGCGACCAGCCCTCGCTCGAAGCGGTAGACGTTGAAATCGTCCATCTCGACGCGCTCTCCACGGCGCTTCGCCGTCCAGCGGTGCAGGATGACCGCGTGGGAGTCGTCGGCCTGGACGGAGAGCAGCGCGGTCCGGAAGGTGCCGCCCGTCTCTTCGCGCACGAGCGTGCCGAGCCTGACGACGGCGTCCTTGCCGCGATGCTCGCCACGTGCCGGCTAGTGGACGGCGAAGCCGCCGTCCACGAAGAGCATCTGGCCGGTGACGAACGCGCACGCGTTCCCGGCCAGGAACACCGCGGCGCCCGCGAAGTCCTCCGGCACCCCGTTGCGGCCCACCATGTGGCGCGCGGCCAGCGCCTCGACCCGGCCGGGGATCGCCTGGGCGGGCTCGGTCAGCGGCGTCAGCACGAACCCGGGGATGATCGTGTTCACGCACACGCCGGCCGCCGACCAGGCCTCGGCCTGGGAGCGGGTCAGCCCGGCCAGGCCGGCCTTGGCGGCGCCGTAGATGCCGCTGTCGCCGAAGGCGCTGATGGACTGCTGCGAGCCGACGTTGATGATGCGGCCCCAGCCGCGCGCGGCCATCTCCGGGCCGTAGTGCTGGCCCAGCAGGTACGGGGCGGTGAAGTTGACGGCCATGGTGCGCTCGAAGTCGTCCGCGGTGAGCTCGGCCATGGGCTTGCGGATGTTGTTGCCCGCGTCGTTGACCAGGATGTCGATGGTGCCGGCCGTCGCGCACACCCGCCGCACGTCGGCGCGGTCTCCCAGGTCGGCGCTGATCCACGACGCGGTGACGCCGTGCTCGCGCAGCCGGGTGACGGCCTTGTCCAGCTCGGCCTCCCTGCGGGCCACCACCACGACCTCGGCCCCGGCGCGCCCGATCGCCTCGGCGACGGCGTACCCGATCCCGGAGCTGCCGCCGGTCACCAGCGCCCGCCGGCCGTGAAGGGAGAACAGCTCCCGCAGATAGTCCGACATGGTCGATGAAGCTAGCACCCCGCCGCCGCCCGGCAGCCACGAGGGCCGGTGTGACCGACACCACAGCCGTCCCCGTCCCGGCGGGCCGCCGCGGCGGCGCTGAGATGCCCGTCCCCGCCCGCCGGAGCCGGAACGGCGGGCGAGGAGCGGCCGGCTCGAAGGGGAGGACCGGGCACCCGGCAGCGGGTGCCTGCAGCCGTTCCCGGGCCCGCCGCGACACCCCGGAAAGGCGCTGTGACCAGCGGCGACAGGGCTCGATGGCCGTAGGATCATGAGGTCCGGCCGCGCGGGGCGGCCCCCTGCTCTGGAGATCCCGAATGAACCGCACCATTCGCACGATCGACGACGTCCTGGCTCTCATGGACCGGATGTTCGCCTCGGACGCCGACCGGTGGACCGGCAACGCCTCCACCTGGTGGGACGGCTTCTACGCCGACCGGTCCAAGCCGGTCCCGTTCTTCGTGCCGGGGCCGGACGAGAGCCTCGTCTCCTACCTGGACCGGGGGTTGCTGCGCCCCGGGCGGGCGCTGGACCTGGGGTGCGGGCCCGGCAGGAACGCCGTCCACCTGGCGTCGCTCGGGTTCGAGGTGGACGCGGTGGACCTGTCGCCTGCCGCGGTGACGTGGGGGGAGGAACGGGCCAGGGAGGCGGGGACCAAGGTGCGCTTCGTGTGCGGCGACGCGTTCACCTCGCCGGAGGTGGCGGGGCCGTACGACCTGGTGTACGACTCCGGCTGCCTGCACCACCTGCCGCCGCACCGCCGGGTGAGCTACCGCGCGCTGCTGGAGCGGGTGCTGGCCCCGGGCGGGCACCTGGCGATCACCTGCTTCGCGGCCGGCGGCACGGGGCCGGACCAGAGCACGGGGCCGGACCAGAGCATGGGGTCGGACAAGAGCGACGAGGAGCTGTACCGCGACGGTGAGCTGCACGGCGGCCTCGCCTACACGCCCGACGAGCTGCGGTGGCTGTTCTCCGACTACACCGAGGTGGAGCTGCGGCCGATGGTGGGCCAGCCGCCGGGCGGCCCGCTGTTCGGCGCCCCCTTCCTGCTGTCGGCGCTGTTCCGCCGCGAGGACGCGGCGGCCTGACCACCTGCCGGGCCGCCGGCCGGCCGGCATGCAGTACGGTGACATGCGGCGACGTGGCGGGAACGCAGGGACAACCCGGAAACACCCGGGGGCGGATTTCGCATACTGCATTCGGTATGTATGATCACAGGCGAAGTGGAGGGGAGTACTCCTTCGCGGCCGCGTCGTCATCACGGACCCGCCTCGGGGCCCGGTGCGGTCGGTCCGCGACGCGGCGGGCGGAGAAGACCTCCGACGGACGTGTCAACGCCAAGTCGGAGGAGCACTCATGCCCCCACCTTTGTCTGTGCCTGCCTGGCTGTGGGCGGCCACCATCGCCACCCTGCTCGGGCTCATTCTCCTCGACCTGATCATCGTCAACAGGAGACCCCACAAGGTCACGATCGCCGAGTCGGCCCGGTGGATCGTCTTCTACATCGGCTGTGCCGTCGCGTTCGGCGCGGGCGTGTGGATCTTCGGTGGTGACGAGCACGCGGCCGCGTACATCACCGGTTACATCACCGAGTACACGCTGAGCGTCGACAACCTGTTCATCTTCATGCTGATCATGGCGAACTTCGCCGTGCCCGCGATCCACCAGCACCGCGTGCTGCTCATCGGGATCATGATGGCGCTGGTCATGCGCGGGATCTTCATCGGCGTGGGTGCGCAGGCCGTACAGCGGTTCAGCTGGGTGTTCTGGCTGTTCGGCGGCATTCTCATCTACACCGCGTGGAAGTTCGCCTTCAACAACAACGACGACGAGGAGTACGACCCCAACGGCGGCGTCGTACGCCTGGTCCGCAGGCTGTTCCCGGTCACCGACACCTACCACGGCTCGCGGCTGACCATCAAGCAGGACGGCCGCCGCATGCTGACCCCGATGTTCATCGTCATCATCGCCATCGGTGGCGCGGACCTGGTCTTCGCGGTCGACTCGATCCCCGCCATCTTCGGCATCACGCAGGACGCGTACCTGGTGTTCGCGGCCAACGCGTTCGCGCTGATGGGGCTGAGACAGCTGTACTTCCTGCTCGGCGGGCTGGTGGAGAAACTCGTCTACCTCACCTACGGCCTGGCGGTCATCCTGGGCTTCATCGGGGTGAAGCTCGTGCTGCACGCCCTGCACGAGAACGAGCTGCCGTTCATCAACGGCGGCGAGCACGTCACCTGGGTCCCGGAGATCAACAACTGGGTCTCGCTGGCCGTCATCGTCACCGTGCTCACCGTCACGACGGTGGCCAGCATGATCAAGTCCAGGCGTGACACCCGCCGGGCCGCGGAGCAGTCCCTTCCAGGGCAGCCCGCAACCGGGCAGCCCGCAACGGGGCAGACCGCGTCCGAGCAGTCTGTGTCCGGACAGTCTGTGTCCGGACAGTCCGTGTCCGGACAGTCCGTGTCGGGACAGGCCGTGTCGGGGCAGTCCGTGTCGGGGCAGTCCGTGTCGGAGCCAGCCGACCAGGCGAGCAACTGAAGCAGGGCAGGCTCGCCGCCGGGCGGCGAGCCTGCCTCGGACCGAGGGCCGGATGTACGCCGCGTGCCGGCCGGGGTAAGCGCGCCGAGGGGTCGTTTGCTCCGCCGGCCGTAGCCGGCCAGGGCGCTGTCAGCGGCAGGCTGACCTGCAAGAACGCGAAAAACTAACGGAGGGGTTTGCGCGCGTCGCCGCGCGGGTCTAAGCTCGAACATTGCCATTCTCAACTGCGAGCCCTCACAGACCTCCTGTTAGGAGTATACCACCGAATGACTAATCGTCAAGATGGTTTCGCGCAAGCCCTTGACACCGAGCAGCGCACCGTGTCCTGGCTCTACGAGCGGCTCGACGCCGCCAGGGACAGCGCCCAGCGCACGCTGCGCGAGGTGTACGCGAGCGGCGGCGTGGCGGTCACCCGCCAGGCGCGGGTGGAGCGCGAGGTGCTGGCCTCGGAGCAGGCGCGCCGGCTGGCGCAGCTCAACGCGGTCGAGCGGGGCCTGTGCTTCGGCCGCATCGACGACGGCTCGGGGCGCAGCACGTACATCGGCAGGATCGGGCTGCGCGACGAGGCGCACGAGTCGGCGCTGATCGACTGGCGGGCGCCGGCGGCGCGGCCGTTCTACGTGGCCACGGCCACCGACCCGGGCGGGCTGGTGCGGCGGCGCCACCTGCACCTGAAGGACCGTCTCGTCGTCGGCATCGACGACGAGGTGTTCGACCTGGAGGGGATGAGCGAGGGCGACCGGCACACGCTGGTGGGCGAGGCGGCGCTGCTGGCGGCGCTGCGCCGGGGCCGTACGGGCCGGATGGGCGACGTGGTGGCGACCATCCAGACCGAGCAGGACCGGGTGATCCGGGCCTCGCTGCAGGGGGCGCTGGTGGTGCAGGGCGGTCCCGGCACCGGCAAGACGGTGGCGGCGCTGCACCGCGCGGCGTACCTGCTCTACACCCACCGCGACACGCTGGAGCGGCGCGGCGTGCTGGTGGTCGGCCCGAACCCGATGTTCCTGCGCTACATCGGCCAGGTGCTGCCCGCGCTGGGGGAGACGCAGGTGGTGATGACCACCGTGGGGGAGATGTTCCCGGGTGTGCGGGCGGTGGCGGCCGACGAGCCGGCGGCCGCGGTGGTCAAGGGCGACGCGCGGATGGCCGGGCTGGTCGCCGCGGCGCTGGAGCTGCGCCGGCGCGTGCCGGAGGGCGAGCTGGTGGTGGAGCTGGACGGGCTGCGGCTGCGGGTACCGCACGAGACGTGCCTGCGGCTGCGCGAGCGGGCGCGCGCGGTGCGGCTGCCGCACAACATGGCCCGCAAGCTGTACGTCACCGAGCTGCTCAAGGAGCTGGCCAGGGCCGAGGCGCGGGCGCTGGAGGAGTCGCTGCACATCGAGGAGCTGGTGATCGAGGGCGAGCCGGAGCTGAGCGAGCCGCTCGACCTGGAGGGCGACCTGGACGAGCTGGACCTGGAGCTGGCCTCGCAGCGGCTGTGGGGCGAGCCGGAGGTGCGCCGCGCGGTGGAGGAGCTGTGGCCGGAGCTGACGCCGCAGGCCCTGATCGCGGGCCTGCTGTCGGATCCGGAGGCGCTGCGGCAGGCGGCGCCGCCCGGGCTGGACTGGCCGCTGCTGGTGCGCTCGCCGGACGCCGGATGGACGGTGGGGGACGTGCCGCTGCTGGACGAGGCGGCCGAGCTGCTGGGCGAGGACGACTCGGCGCGGCGGGTGGCGGCCAGGCTGGCCGGCGAGGAGCAGGCCGAACAGGAGCTGTACGCGCGTGAGGTGCTGGATTCGACGGGCGTGGCGGAGTCGGGCCTGTTCGAGCGGGCCGACGTGCTGGCCGAGCGGCACGCCGACGACGGGCTGGGCCTGACCACGGCCGACCGGGCGGCGGCAGATCGCGGCTGGGCGTACGGGCACGTGATCGTGGACGAGGCGCAGGAGCTGTCGCCGATGGCCTGGCGGATGATCATGCGGCGGGTGCCGGCCAAGTCGCTGACCGTGGTGGGCGACGTGGCGCAGACGGGTTCGGCGGCGGGCGCGCGCTCGTGGGGCGAGGTGCTGGACCCGTACCTGGAGGGCCGCTGGCGGGAGGAGCGGCTGCTGGTCAACTACCGCACCCCGGTGGAGATCATGCGGGTGGCGGCGGATGTGCTGCGCGCGTTCGCGCCGGGGCAGGAGCCGCCGGAGTCGGTACGCGAGGGCGAGGCGGAGCCGCGCGCGGTGCGCATGCCGGTGTCCGGGCTGCCGGAGCTGGTGGCGGGGGAGCTGGCGGAGATCGGGGCCGGGCAGGAGCAGGGCCGGGTGGCCGTGCTGACGCCTGACGCGCGGCACGCGGAGGTGGCGCGGCTGTTCCCGGCGGGGGACCTGGACGCGCCGGTGGTGGTGCTGACGGTGGGTCAGGCCAAGGGGCTGGAGTTCGACGCGGTCGTGGTGGTGGACCCGGCCGGCATCATCGGGCAGTCGCCGATGGGCGGCCAGGACCTGTACGTGGCGGTGACGCGGGCCACGCGGCGGCTGACGGTGGTGCACGAGGGCGACCTGCCGGCGGTGCTGTCCCGCCTGGCCTAGAAATCTACAATGTAAAGGCGCCGGTCCCGGGAACCGCCCTGGAGCCTCACCCGTTGTCCGGGGTGAGATCGCCGGGAGCGGGTGCCTGTTCCGGGGCGAGCTTGTCGGCGACGTCGCGGATCTTCCGGGTGACGTGGTCGAGGGTGCGCAGGGTCTCGGTGTCGAGGTGGTCCATGATGCGCCGGTACTGCTTGATGCCGGCGTTGTTGATCTCCTCGATGAGGCCGGCGCCTGCGGGGGTGAGCTCGACGCGGCGGACGCGGCGGTCGTGGGGGTCCTCGTGACGGCTGACGAGCCCCTGGGCGACGAGGCGGTCGACGATCCCGGTGACGGTGCCGAGCCCGACGCCGAGGTTGTGGGCCAGGTCCTGCCCGGAGGCGGAGCCGTTCATGGACAGGACCATGACGACCTTGAGCTGCCTCATGGTGAGGTTGGAGCTGAACAGGGGGGACTGGTGCTGAGCGAACAGCCGTGCCAGGCCTCGCTGTGTCTCGGTGATCCGGCGGATCAGGTCTTCGCGTTCGTTGCTCACGCTCACCTCTCGCTTCCTGAGAAGGTTATCAGGAACGCTTGAGTGATCTAAATATTCGTGCAAGGCAAAGTGTTAGTCTAGGGCGAACTCTTGGAGGGGGACCCTATGACCGCATTTGCTCGGTTGAGCCTGGTCAACCGGAGCCTTGTGATTTTGGTGGCGGTCGTGCTCAGCGCGTTCGGCGCGTTCACGATCCCGCAGTTGAAGCAGCAGTTGCTGCCGTCGTTGTCGTTCCCGGGCGCGTTCGTGATCGCGTCGTATCCGGGAGCGTCGCCTGAGATCGTAGAGGATCAGGTGACCGCCCCGATCGAGGACTCCTTCCAGGGGCTCGCCGGGATGGAGCAGATGACCTCGACCTCGAAGGAGGGCCTGGCGCAGATCCAGGTCGCCTTCGAGTACGGCACCGACATCGAGTCGTCGCTGAACAAGATGCAGCAGGCCATCAGCAGGGTGGCGCTGCCGGACGGCGTGGACCCGCAGGTGGTGGCGGGCAACACCGACGACATCCCGGTGCTGGTGCTGGCGGTGGGCGACGGTGGCGACGAGCGCGCGATGGCCGACAAGCTGCGCCGCATCGTGGTGCCCGAGATCCAGGGCGTCGAGGGCGTACGGGAGGCCGCGGTCACCGGCACCCGCGACGAGGTCGTCACGATCGAGCCCGACGCCAAGAAGATGGCGGAGAAGGGCGTGTCGGCGGCGCAGATCCCCGAGGTGCTGAAGGCGAACGGGACCCCGATCCCCGCCGGCACGCTGACCTCGGACAACAAGTCGCTGTCGGTGCAGGTCGGCTCGCGGGTCGACTCGGTGGAGAAGCTGAAGAGCCTCTACCTGACGCCCGCCCAGCCGTCGGCGGCCCAGCAGCAGGCGGCCGCCCAGGCGCAGGCCCAGCAGGCCGCCGCGGCCCGCGCGCAGGCGCAGGCCCAGGGGCGTACGCCGCTGCCGCAGCAGCCGGTGGCGCAGCCCAAGCCGCCCAAGCCCGTCAAGCTCGGTGAGGTCGCGACGATCACGCGCGGGCTGGCGGACGCCACGACGATCACCCGTACCGACGGCAAGACCAGCCTCGGCGTGTCGGTGACGATGGTGCCCGACGGCAACGCGGTGGCGATCTCCCACGCCATCTCCGAGAAGCTGCCCGAGCTGACCAGGGCGCTGGGCGACGGCTCGGACACGGCCGTGTCGGTGGTGTTCGACCAGGCGCCGTACGTGGAGCAGTCGATCGAGAGCCTGACCACCGAGGGCCTGCTGGGCCTGATCTTCGCGGTGCTGGTCATCCTGGTGTTCCTGCTGTCGGTGCGCTCGACGCTGGTGACGGCCGTGTCGATCCCGCTGTCGGTCGTGATCGCGCTGATCGTGCTGTGGGCGGGCGACTACTCGCTCAACATGCTCACGCTGGGCGCCCTGACGATCGCCGTCGGCCGGGTCGTGGACGACTCGATCGTGGTGCTGGAGAACATCAAGCGGCATCTCGCCTACGGTGAGGCGAAACTCCAGGCGATCCTGACCGCGGTACGCGAGGTGTCGGGCGCGGTGACGGCCTCGACGCTGACGACGGTGGCGGTGTTCGCGCCGATCGCGCTGGTCGGTGGCATGGTGGGCGAGCTGTTCAGCCCGTTCGCGATCACGGTGACGGTGGCGCTGCTGGCCTCGCTGGTGGTGTCGCTGACCGTGGTGCCGGTGCTGGCGTTCTGGTTCCTCAAGGCGCCCGCCCTGACGCCGGAGGAGGCGCGCAAGCAGCGTGACGAGGCCGAGGCCAAGGAGCTGCGCTCGCCGCTGCAGCGGGCCTACCTGCCGGTGCTGCGGTTCGCCACGCGGTTCAAGCTGGTGACGATCCTGATCGGCGTGGCGGTGTTCATCGGCACGATGGGCCTGGCCGGCGGGCTGCAGACGAACTTCCTGGACTCCTCCGGGCAGAACACGCTGTCGATCTCGCAGCGCATGCCGGTGGGCACGGACCTGGCCACCACCGACAAGGCGGCCAAGCAGGTCGAGGACGTGCTGGCCGGCCAGGACGGCGTGGACACGTACCAGGTGAACGTGGGCGGCGGCAACGCCATGATGGGCGGCACCGGCGGCGGCGCCGACCGGGCGTCGTACTCGGTCACCCTGAACGAGGACGCCGACACGGCGAAGGTCGAGCAGGAGCTGCGCGACAAGATCGCCGGCCTGTCGGGGGCCGGCGAGGTCACCGTCGGCGGCGCGAGCGGCGGCGGGTTCGCCTCCGACACCATCGAGGTGATCGTGCAGGCGCCCGACACCGAGACGCTGCGCACCGCGACCGACGCGGTGAAGACCGCGATGGGCGAGGTGTCCGGGCTGCGCGACCTGTCCTCCAACCTGGAGACCAGCGCGCCGCGGGTCGAGGTCGTGGTCGACCGCGAGGAGGCCGCCGAGCGCGGCCTGTCGGAGGCGCAGGTCGGGCAGGCGGTGGCGCAGGCGTTCCGCGGCGCCCCGCTGGGCCAGATCACGCTGGACGGCCGCGCGAGCGACCTGGTGCTGCGCGGCGCGGACGCGCCGGACGACATCAAGGCGATCGAGAACCTGAAGCTGGCCACGGCCGGCGGGACGGTGAAGCTGTCGTCGGTGGCCGAGGTGCGCGAGGTGGCCGGGCCGACGCAGGTGACCAGGATCGACGGCGAACGCTCCGCGACGGTCTCGGCCAAGGCCGCGGACTCGGGCAACCTCGGCGCGGTGACGCAGGAGCTGACCACGAAGCTGGACGGGCTGGCGCTGTCGGCGGGCGCGTCGTACGAGATCGGTGGCGTGTCGGCGGACCAGGCCGACGCGTTCTCCGACCTCGGGATGGCGATGCTCGCGGCGATCGCGATCGTGTTCCTGATCATGGTGGCGACGTTCCGCAGCTTCATCCAGCCGGTGATCCTGCTGGTGTCGATCCCGTTCGCGGCCACCGGCGCGATCGGCCTGCTGGTCGCGACCGACACCGCGCTGGGCGTGCCCGCCCTGATCGGCATGCTGATGCTGATCGGCATCGTGGTGACGAACGCGATCGTGCTGATCGACCTGATCAACCAGTACCGCGAGCAGGGCATGGGCGTGGTCGAGGCGGTGATCGAGGGCGGCCGGCGCAGGCTCCGGCCGATCCTGATGACGGCGGTGGCCACGATCTGCGCGCTGACGCCGATGGCGCTGGGGGTGACCGGCTCGGGCGGGTTCATCTCGCAGCCGCTGGCCATCGTGGTGATCGGCGGCCTGATCTCCTCGACGCTGCTCACCCTGATCCTGGTGCCGACGCTGTACGTGGTGGTCACCAGGAAGCGCGACCGCGGGCCGCGCCACGCGGCCGGGCCGCAGGGCGGCGAGCGGAGCGCCGAGGAGGCCGGGGACCTGGCCGGTCAGCCGGCCTGACGGTGAGACCGCGGCGGACGCCCGGCGGGATCGGCCGATCCCGCCGGGCGTCCGCGCGGTCCGGCCTGATCCTGCGCATTCGACCACGTTCGAAACAGGTGGACGGCACGCGGAGGCCCGCCCGACGATTACTCCACCATCTCGACCGAACGGAGTAGACGTCATGATCAAGGGCACCTTACGAGCAGTCCTCATCTCGGCCCTGGTGATGGCCGGACTCGCGATCACCACCCGGCCGGCCGCGGCAGGGGGCTGTGGCAGCCCGGGCTGCGGCGGCGAAGTGAGCAACAACACCAGCCGGTACATCCAGATAGCGAACTGCTGGTACGAGTCCGACGGATACTGGTACCAGGAAGGTGACCACCTGTCGTGCACAGGGGCTCCCGTACGCATCGGCAACGTGCCCGACGCCCGGATCGGACTGGCCCCGGGCGACTGGTCGAGCGAAGGCCAGTACTCCGCCTACTACGACACCGATGCGGTCAAGTTCCCCGGGGGATGCCGCACCACCTATCACTGGTGGGGAACGCTGCAGTCCGTTGAGGACCGCCGTAACAAGCCCGCCCTCTGGGTCAGGATCTTCGATCCCGAGCACATCTACATCGACAACATCACCTGCCCGTGATCACGATGCCCGTCCAGGAGTCCTCCGAGGACCAGTGGATCGGCTGAAAATACGGTGGCGAAACCACTCGCACCTCGCGACGATGCAGCAAAGGTGAGAACCCGAGCCCGACGGAGCGCGATGTCCGAGCCGACCTTCGACGCCGAGAACCTCTTCGACGACGACTACCTCTACTTCTTCGCCGACCATCTCGACGCCCGCAGCGACGCCGAGGCCGACCTGGTCTGGCGGCTGCTCGATCTGCGGCCCGGCATGGACGTCCTGGATCTGGCCTGTGGCCACGGCCGGATCTCCAACCGGATCGCTCAGCGGGGCTGCCGGGTGACCGGCCTGGACTCCTCGCGGGTGTTCCTGGAGCGGGCCCGTCAGGACGCGGAGGCTCTCGGCGTCGCCGTCGACTACGTCCACGGCGACATGCGGCGGCTCCCATGGACCGGCCGCTTCGACCGCGTCGTCAGCTGGTTCACCGCCTTCGGCTACTTCAGCGACTGCGACAACCAGCGCGTGCTCGCCCAGGCGGCCGCCACGCTCAGGCCGGGCGGTAAAATCGCGATCGACCTGAACAACTACGCCGCCGTCGCCCGCACCTACCAGAGGTCCACGGTGGTCGAGCGAGATGGCGACCTTGTCGTCGACCGGCACCACCTTGACCTGCTGACCAGCAGGAACATCGTCGACCGGACCATCATCCGCGATGGCCGGACCCGGAAGGTGCCGTTCTTCGCGCGGATGTTCACCTTCACCGAGCTGCGCGGCTGGATGCTCGCCGCCGGCTTCACGACCGTCCAGGCCGTCGGCGCGGACGGCGCGGAACTCACGATCGACAGCCGGCGGATGATCGTGGTCGCGGAACGCTGAGCCGTCACCCGCGGCAGGGCGGCCGTCATCGGTCGGTAAAGTGATCACGATGACGGACCCGCGGCTGACCGCCCACCGTGACGTTTCCACGGCCATGGCCCGCTACGACGACCGGGAACTGGCCGGCCTGCTGGAGCGCGAGGCCGTGCCTCTCGGCACCGGCATCGGCGGGTCGTCCGCCCGGCTCGAGATCGGCGGCACCCAGGTCTTCGTCAAACGGGTGGCCCTCACCGAGCCCGAGCTGCGCCACCCGCACTCGACGGCCAACCTGTTCGGGCTGCCGCCCTTCTGCCAGTACGGCATCGGCTCGCCCGGCTTCGGCGCCTGGCGGGAGCTGGCCGCGCACACGATGACCACCGAGTGGGTGCTGACCGGCCGTTTCCCCGGCTTCCCGCTGCTGTATCACTGGCGGGTGCTGCCCAACGCCGAGCCCGCCCCGCTGTACGGGCAGCTGGCCGACCTCGACCGGGCGGTCACGTTCTGGGAGGGCGCGCCCGAGGTGCGCCGCCGCCTCGAGGCGCTGGCAGAGGCTCCGGCGAGCCTGACGCTCTTCCTGGAGTACTTCCCCGCCAGCCTGCACCAGTGGCTGGGCGAGCGGGTGCGCGCGGGCGACGCCGGCCGCGCCTGCGCCCTGGCGGACCGGGGGCTGCGCGAGGCGGTGTCCTTCATGAACGCCGGCGGCCTGCTGCACTTCGACGCGCATTTCGAGAACGTCCTCACCGACGGGCGCCGCCTCTACCTGACCGACTTCGGGCAGGCCGTGTCGGCCCGGTTCGACCTGTCGGAGGAGGAACGGGCCTTCTACCGCCGGCACCTCACCTTCGACCGCACCTACACGCTGGCGTACCTGGTGAACTGGCTGGCCGGCACCTTCCACGGCGCCGACTGGCAGGGGCGCCGCGAGCTGGTGCAGGGATGGGCGGCGGGAGAGCGGCCGGCCGGCGTGCCCGGCGGGGTCGCGGCCCTGCTGTCGCGGCGCAGCCCGCTGGTCACCGTGCTGAACGATTTCTACCACGATCTGCAGAGTGACAGCAGGATGACGCCGTACCCGCTGGAGGAGATCCGCCAGGTCGCCGGACGGCACGACCTGCTCGGCCTCATCGGGTAACGCGGGCCGCGATGCGCGAGCGCGGTGCTCCTGTGGAGTGAGACGCAGCTCACGTACCGTGCTCTTATAGAGGGATGTCAATATAGACAGCAGGCGAATTCGATCGCCGTCTATACCGAGGAGGGGCGTTGGAGCTGCTGGAGATCCTGGAGTGCAGTCCGCCGCTGGCGCGCGAACCCCTGGACGCCGAGCGGGCCGCGGCGCTGTCGCAGGTGTTCAAGGCGCTGGGCGACCCGGTCCGGCTGCGCATCGTCTCGATCGTGGCCAGCCATGCCGGAGGCGAGGTGTGCGTGTGCGACATCACCAGCGCCTTCGAGCTGTCCCAGCCGACCATCAGCCACCACCTCAAGGTGCTCAAGGAGGTCGGCCTGCTCACCTCCGAGCGGCGGGCGTCCTGGGTGTACTACCGGCTGGTGCCCGAGGCGCTCGGCGAGCTGTCGGCCCTGCTGAACGTTCCCGCGACCGTCTAGGAAGATCGATGTCGTCCACTTCGCGGCCCGCTGCGGCCGGAGCCGTGCCGGGAACCGGGAGCGCCTCCGGTGTGATCGCCGCGCTGTCCACCCTGGACCGGTTCCTGCCGGTGTGGATCATCGCGGCGATGGCGGCCGGGCTGCTGCTCGGCCGGCTGGTGCCCGGCCTGAACACCGCGCTGGAAGCGGTGAAGGTCGGTGAGATCTCGCTGCCGATCGCGCTCGGCCTGCTGCTGATGATGTATCCGGTGCTGGCCAAGGTCCGCTACGACCGGCTGGACACCGTCACCGGCGACCGCCGCCTGCTCCTCTCCTCGCTGGTGCTGAACTGGATCGCCGGCCCCGCGCTGATGTTCGCGCTGGCCTGGACCTTCCTGCCCGACCTGCCCGAGTACCGTACCGGGCTGATCATCGTGGGGCTGGCCCGGTGCATCGCCATGGTCCTCATCTGGAACGACCTGGCCTGCGGGGACCGTGAGGCCGCCGCCGTGCTGGTCGCGCTCAACTCCGTCTTCCAGGTAATCGCCTTCGGCGCGCTCGGCTGGTTCTACCTCCAGGTGCTGCCCGGCTGGCTGGGCCTGACGCAGACCGCGCTGGAGGTCTCGGCGTGGGACATCGCCCAGTACGTACTGATCTTCCTGGGCATCCCGCTGCTGGCCGGATACCTGTCGCGCCGGCTCGGCGAGCGGGCCAGAGGGCGGGACTGGTACGAGACCCGGTTCCTGCCGCGCGTGGGCCCGCTGGCCCTGTACGGGCTGCTGTTCACCATCGTGATCCTGTTCGCCCTGCAGGGCGGCACGATCACCTCCCGGCCCGGCGACGTGGCCCGCATCGCGCTGCCGCTGCTGGCCTACTTCGCCCTGATGTGGGGTGGCTCGTTCCTGGCCGGGCGCGCCATCGGCCTGTCGTACGAGCGCACCACCACGCTGGCCTTCACCGCCGCGGGCAACAACTTCGAGCTGGCCATCGCGGTGGCGGTCGGCGTCTTCGGCGTCACCTCGGGCCAGGCGCTGGCCGGGGTGGTCGGCCCGCTCATCGAGGTCCCCGTCCTGGTCGCCCTGGTCTACCTCAGCCTGGCCGGTCGCCGGCTGTTCCGTCCCAAGGAGTACTCGCGTGCCTGAGAGCAAGCCCAGCGTCCTGTTCGTCTGCGTGCACAATGCCGGCCGATCCCAGATGGCCGCCGGCTGGCTGACCCATCTGGCGGGGGACCGCGTCGAGGTGCGCTCCGCCGGCTCGGCGCCCGCCGGACAGGTCAATCCGGTCGCGGTCGAGGCGATGCGGGAGGTGGGCATCGACATCACCGCCGCGCAGCCCAAGGTTCTCACCGCCGACGCGGTCGAGGCCTCCGACGTGGTGGTCACGATGGGCTGCGGGGACGCCTGCCCGGTCTTCCCGGGCAAGCGGTATGAGGACTGGACGCTCGACGACCCGGCAGGCCAGGGCATCGAGTCCGTACGCGTGATCCGCGACGAGATCCGCATCCGGATCGGCACGTTGATCGGCGAGCTCCTGCCCGAGCAGTGAGCATCATCCCCAGGCCCAGCACCGGCGTCCGGCGGGGTTCAGGCCGGGCGATCGGGGCGTACTGATGAGAGGAATGCCAGATCAGGGGTGCGTCGCTACAGGGGACACGCCGGCCGGGGCCAGCTTGCGCAGCAGGTGACGGGCGTCGGCGCCGACACCGCGCAGGCTGTTGGAGGCGGGGGTGCGCTGCCACTCCAGCCCGACAAAGCCCAGGCCGCGATGCGTGCTCGACAGCCCGCCGCGCTGGCGGGGGCGGCCGTCGCCGGTCAGCGCGCCGAGCCGGGCGAGCCAGTCGAGGGCTGGACGGTAGCCGGTGGCCAGGAGGATCACGTCGGCGTGCTCACGATCGCCGCCGGTCCAGATCACCTCATCGCCGTCCAGCCGGGTGAACATCGCCCGGCGCTCCAGCCGCCCCGAGCGCAGCGCCGCCCGGTAGCGGCCGTGATCGAGGACCGGCTGGCTGGGGGGACGCTCCGCGCGGCGCAGCGGCAGCCGGTCGAAGCCGGTCAGGCGGAACCAGTGGTGCACGTCCCGGCCCAGCGGGCGCTGCGGCAGGAACCGGATCGGGGCTCGGCTGGCCAGCGTGACACGGGCATGGTCGGCCAGCTCGTAGGCGATCTGCACCGCCGAGTTGCCCGCGCCCACCACGATCACCCGCCGCCCGGCGACCTGCTGCGGGTGGCGGTAGCCGGCGGCGTGCAGGATCTGCCCGGTGAAGCCGTCCTGGCCGGTCAGGGCGGGCCGGTGGGGGCGGGCGAAGGAGCCGGTCGCGGCGATCAGGCGGGGTGCGGTCAGTTCCCCGCCGCCGGCCAGGCGCACCGCGAAGCCGTCGCCGCCGGCTTCGGTCACCTCGGTGACGCGGGTGCCGGTGCGGATCTCGGCGCCGCGCCCGGCGAGGGCGGCCGCGTACCGCTCCAGGTAGGCCACCACCTCGTCGCGATGCGGGTAACGGTCGCCGTCGCCGCCGAAGGCCAGGCCGGGCAGGCTGCTGTAGCGGGCGGGGGAGAACAGGGTGAGGCTGTCGTAGTAGTGCGGCCAGGACCCGGCCGCCCGGGCGGAGGCCTCCAGCAGCACGGGCCGTAGTCCCTGCTCAAGTGCGGCGTACGCGGCGGCGAGGCCGGACTGTCCGGCTCCGACGATCAGGACGCGGTCGTTGTCGGTGGACATGCCGCAAAACGTACCGTCATTTCATAATATGTCAATAAGTTGATGTGAAGGGTAGGGTGCTGAGCAGGAGGGAGCAGGCATGGCCGAGACCACGACACCACCAGCCGCGACGGCGGATGCGACAGCGGGCGCGACGTGCGCGCCGCAGCTGCCGCAGGCCGCCCAGGACTTCCTCAAGGCGCTGGCCCATCCCGGACGTCAGCAGATCATGCTGCTGTTCGCCCAGGGCGCCGAGCTGTCGGTCAACCAGGTCGCCGAACGCGCCGGCATCAGCCAGTCCGCCGCCTCCCAGCAGCTCGCCCTGCTGCGCCGCGGCGGCATCGTCACCTCCCGCCGGGACGGCAAGGAGGTGCTGTATCGCGGCGACCGCGACGGCGTGGCGCGCACCCTCCGCGATCTGCAGGACTACCTGCGCTTCTGCTGCTGACTGGCTGAGCGCGGGTGGTCAGCTCCGTTCCTGATCCCGCCGCCGGTTCGCACGCCGTACGGCGACGAACACCACTCCCGCCACCGCGAGCACGAAGAGAACCAGGAGAACGAACAGCACACCGAGGATGAGGAGCTCCGGAACACCGATGTTGGGCATACCGCGATCCTAGGCGCGGCGGTGGCGGGCGGGGCGGCCGCGAGCTGGGCCGCGGTGAGTAAGGCGACCGCGGGCGCGAGGAGACGAAGTAAACGCACGATGCCATCCGATGATGGTGAACGTCACATCCCGACGAGATGGTAGCTGGAAATCTACTTTGTAAAGGCACCGGGTGGCTGTGAAATTCGATCCGCCAGCAGAAACCCACCCGCAACGACGGGGGAAGGCGTCAGGTGCCGGGAGGGGTGTGCATACACTTGTCGAACGTGACTTCCAAGCCGCGTATCCCCAATGTCCTGGCCGGCCGCTACGCCTCGGCGGAGCTGGCGCGCCTGTGGTCGCCCGAATACAAGATCATCGCCGAGCGGCGGTTGTGGCTGGCGGTGCTGCGGGCGCAGGCCGAGCTGGGGATCGCGGTGCCCGAGGGGGCGGTCGCCGACTACGAGAAGGTGGTCGAGCGGGTCGATCTGGAGTCGATCGCGGCGCGTGAGCGGGTCACCCGGCACGATGTGAAGGCGCGGATCGAGGAGTTCAACGCGCTGGCCGGGCACGAGCAGGTGCACAAGGGCATGACCTCGCGGGACCTGACCGAGAACGTCGAGCAGCTCCAGGTGCGCGACAGCCTGCTGCTGGTGCGGGACCGGGTGGTGGCGTTGCTGGCGCGGCTGGCGACGCTGGCGGAGGAGCACGAGGCCACGGTCATGGCCGGCCGTTCGCACAACGTGGCCGCGCAGGCCACGACGCTGGGCAAGCGGTTCGCGACGGCGGCCGACGAGCTGCTGGTGGGGTTCCGGCGGCTGGAGGAGCTGATCGCGCGCTATCCGCTGCGGGGCGTCAAGGGCCCGGTGGGCACGGCGCAGGACATGCTCGACCTGCTGGGTGGTGATCGCGGGAAGCTGGCCGAGCTGGAGGGGCGGGTGGCCGCGCATCTGGGGTTCGAGCACCGCTTCACCAGCGTGGGGCAGGTGTATCCGCGGTCGCTGGACTTCGAGGTGGTGACGGCGCTGGTGCAGCTGGCGGCGGCGCCGTCGTCGCTGGCCAAGACGATCCGGCTGATGGCCGGGCACGAGCTGGTGACCGAGGGGTTCAAGGAGGGGCAGGTCGGCTCCTCGGCGATGCCGCACAAGATGAACACCCGTTCCTGCGAGCGGGTGAACGGCCTGGCCGTGGTGCTGCGCGGTTACGCCTCGATGGTGGGCGAGCTGGCGGGCGACCAGTGGAACGAGGGCGACGTGTCCTGCTCGGTGGTGCGGCGGGTGGCGCTGCCGGACGCGTTCTTCGCCTTCGACGGGCTGGTGGAGACGATGCTGACGGTGCTGGACGAGTTCGGGGCGTTCCCGGCGGTGATCGCCGCCGAGCTGGGCCGTTACCTGCCGTTCCTGGCGACGACGAAGATGCTGATGGCGGCGGTGCGGGCCGGGGTGGGCCGCGAGCAGGCGCATGAGCTGATCAAGGAGCACGCGGTGGCGGCGGCGCTGGCGATGCGCTCGCGCGGGGCGGCGAACGAGCTGCTGGACCTGCTGGCCGCCGACGAGCGGTTCCCGCTGGACCGGGCGCGGCTGGAGGGGCTGCTGGCCGACCGGGTGTCGTTCACCGGGGCGGCGGCCGACCAGGTGGAGGCGGTCTCGCAGCAGGTGGGCGAGATCGTGGCGGTCTATCCGGAGGCGGCGGCGTACCGCCCGGGCGCGATTCTGTGATCAGGCGGCTGCGTTCCCTGGATGACGTGCGGGCCGCCTGCGGGGACGACGACCTGGTGATGTGGGCGGCGCAGGAGCTGTCGGGGGGCAGCCGGGCGTGGGCGCTGGGCGAGGCGGTGGTGGCCGGCAGCCCGGGGGTGTCGCGGCATGACCGGTTAGCCGTGTGGGGGCAGGCGGTGGACGCGGTCGCGCTGGTGCGGCATGCGCTGGGTGAGCTGGGGCCGACGTACCGGCCGCTGGGCGAGGTGGAGCTGGTACGGCAGGTGGCCGCGAAGGTGGACGGGGTGCGGAGGCCGCGGAGTTCTCCTGGATGAGCCTGTCCGGTCAGGTGCCGGCGTCCGGTGAGGGGGTGGCGTGGCTGGACGGCGGTGCGGCGGGCGAGGTGGCGGAGCTGCTGGCGGCTGACGCGCCGCACTCGTACGCGGTGCCCGGCGCGGCCGGGGTGGGCCGGTGGGCGGGCGTGCGGGTGGACGGGGTGCTGGCGGCGGTGGCGGCCGAGGCGTGGCCGGCGCCGTCGGTGGGGCTGGTGGCCGGGGTCGCCACGCGGGCGTCCCTGCGCGGGCGGGGGCTGGCCGGGCTGGTGTGCCGGTGGGTGTCGCGGGAGCTGGTGGCCGCCCGCGGGCGGGCGGCGCTGATGGTGGACGATGGCAACGCGGCGGCGATCCGGGTGTATGAGCGGATCGGGTACCGGCGCCGGCGGGTGCTGGCCGCGTACGTGACCTGACGCGGGTGGCCGGCTACTCCGCCCTGGGGCCCTGGGGTGCGGGGACGGAGATGTCCACCGAGGGCCGCAGCTTCGCGGCGGCGGCCAGTGCCTGGTGGACCGGGTGGCCGGTGAAGGCGGCCACGAGGGCGCCGTCGGGGGGTGAGCCGGCGGCGGGGAAGGCGATCTGCTCGTAGGCGGCCTGGAAGCGCGGCCCCCAGCGGCGCGCGCCGAGCCGCGCGGTGCGGGAGCAGTTGTCCACCATGTACGCGACATCCCGGGCATGCATGTACGGCAGCAGCGAGTCGACGGCCTCGATCACCGACTCGTTGACGATCTCCGACCAGGGGTGCCCGCGTTCGGCGAACTCGTCCACCTGGGCCATCATCGTCGCCACGAACAGCCCGGCCGTGAACGGCTCGATGTCCACCACCCGGGCGCCGCGGCGGTCCCGTACCGTCCGGCCTGCCGCCCACATGGGCGAGCCGCTGATGCGGCTCATCGGCCGGTCGGCCAGGCGCCGTTCGGCGAGGATGACGCTGCGCAGTTCGGTGCCGTCGGCGACCTCGTCGTAGATCTCGGCGACGAGTTCCCTGGCGGGGCCGTAGGCGGCGGTGTAGGCGCGGTCGAAGGTGTCGCGGCCGCCGGGGCCGAGCCGGTCGCCGAGCTGGTCGCGGACGGCGGTGAGCCCGGATCGGGAGATGGTCTGCCGGATGGGGCCGGTGAGGGTCTCGCAGGAGCGTTCGTAGGCGGTGGCGGGGTCGTCGCCGGCCAGCCGGTAGTGGCCGTACAGGGCTTCGACGAGGCCGTGGACGGCGCCGAGCAGGATGGCGCGTTCGCCGGCGATGTCGGAGTGGTACTCGCCGGCGAGGGTGGTGCGGAAGGTGTAGGGGGAGCCGAGCGCGACGGACCAGCCGAGGGCGAGGTCGGTGGCGCGGCCGCTGTGGTCGGCGTGGACGGCGAAGCTGGCGTTGATGCCGGCGCCGCCGACGTGGCCGCCCTGCTCGTACAGGCGGCGTACGGAGTCGCCCATGCCCTTGGGGCAGACGGCGATGACGTCGTGGCCGTGGGGGAACGCGCCGCCGGTGGCGCGCAGGTGGCCGAGCAGGAAGCCGTGGGACAGGCCGATGGCGGCGCCGGGCCGCAGCGCGGCGAAGATCTGCTGGTGGCAGGCGGCCAGGGCGGCGTCGGCGATGAGGAGGATGACCAGGTCGGCGGCGGCGGTGACGTCGAGCCAGTCGCCGAGGGTGCCGTCGTCCTCGGTGAAGCCGCAGGCGCGGGCGTCCGGGGCGGAGGCGGAGCCGGGGCGCAGGCCGACCGTGACGCGGATGCCGGTGCCGGCGAGGGAGTCGCGCAGGTTGAGCGCCTGGGCGCGGCCCTGGGGCCCCCAGCCGATGACGCCGATGCGGCGGACGCCGGCGAAGGCGGCGGGCAGCAGGGGGAACAGGTGCCTGCCGCCGGGCAGGACCGTTTCCGTGCCGCCGGGCACGTCGATGGTCTGCAGGGGGAAGACGGCGGAGGTGAAGGAGTTGGCGGGGGCGTTCATGGCGTCAGTTGTAGGATCCGCTGCGATCCCGCGGCAAGCGCAACCTGTGCAGCGGGGCGTTGCAGGATGCGGAACACCTGAGATGGGGCGGCATGGACGAGCATCGCGAGTTGCGGGTTTTCCTGCATCTGGCGCAGACGCTGAGCTTCGGCAGGACGAGCCAGGACTGTCATGTGAGCCCGGCGACGCTGACCAGGCTGGTGCAGCGGCTGGAGGCGCGGCTGGGGCACCGGTTGTTCGATCGGGGGCCGCGCGGGGTGGCGCTGACGGCCGAGGGGCGGCGGTTCCGGGAGTACGCGGTCGCGGCGCTGGACCTGTGGCACGCCTACCGGCAGGGGGAGGTGGATCCGGGGGAGCTGTCGGGGCGGCTGGGGTTGTTCGCGACGGTGACGGCGTGCCAGGCGGTGCTGCCGGATCTGCTGGCGCCGTTCCGGGCGGCGCATCCGCGCATCCGCGTGGATCTGCGGACGGGGGACGCGGCGGCGGCGCTGGCGCGGCTGGATGAGGGGGAGGTGGACGCGGCGGTGGCGGCGATCCCGGGCCGGTTGCCGGCGTCGCTGGTCAGCCGGACGGTGGCGGTGACGGATCTGGTGTTCGTGGCGGGGACGGGCGGGGCGGGGCCAGGGGTGGCGGCGCTGGAGGGGCCGTTCGTGCTGCCGCGGCGCGGGCTGGTGCGGGAGGCGGCCGACCGGTGGTTGCGGGGCCGGCTGCCGTGGCGGCCGGAGGTGGTGTCCGAGCCGGAGGGGCATGAGGCGTTGCTGGCGCTGGTCGCGCTGGGGTACGGGACGGGGATCGTGCCGCGGATGGTGCTGGAGACGAGTGTGATGCGTGATCGGGTGCGGGTGGTGGCGGCCGATCCGGCGCCGGCGCCGCTGGCGGTGGGGTTGTGCGTGCGGCGGGCGGATCTGCGGCGGCCGCTGGTGGCGGCGTTGTGGAGCCTGGCCGACCAGAACATGACGGGCAGAACATGACAGGCCGAACAGGGCGGGCAGAATAAGGCGGAGCGGAGCGTGACGGCAGCGTGGCGGCGTCGTCCGGGCGCGAGTGAGTGCGCCGATCGCGCGGGGCGTTAATTCGGATGAGGTTCCGGCGGCGCTCGTGCAGAGTTGACGGAGTGATGTCCAATTTTGTACCTGGTATCGAGCTGTCCCGCGCCTTCTACGGCGAGGTGGTGGCGCCGCTGGTGTCGGGAGTTGCGCATAGTGCCGCGCTGATCGGGCCGGGGTCGGAGGTGCTGGAGTTCGACACGGCACGTTCGGCGGATCATGACTGGGGGCCGCGGGTGCTGCTGTTCGTGGCGGCGGAGCGGGTGGCCGAGGTGGAGGCGAAGGTGGTGGCGGGGCTGCCGGACCGGTTCGGCGGGTTCCCGACCGTGTTCGCCTATCACGAGCGGGTGCGGCCCGGGGTGACGGTGGTGGATCTGGGCGGGTGGCTGGTGGACCGGCTGGGTTTCGATCCGCGCCAGGGGGTGTCGTTGCTGGACTGGTTGTCGGCGCCGTGGCAGCGGCTGGCGGAGGTGACCGGCGGCGAGGTGTTCTTCGACGGGCTGGGGGAGCGGGGGCTGGAGGCGGCCAGGGCGGCGTTGCGCTGGTATCCGCCGGATGTGTGGCGGTACGTGCTGGCGTGCCAGTGGCAGCGGATCTGTCAGGAGGAGCCGTTCGTGGGCCGGTGCGGGGAGGTGGGCGACGAGCTGGGCTCTGCGGTGCTGGGGGCGCGGCTGGCGCGGGAGGTGATGCGGCTGGCGCTGCTGCTGCGCCGGCGGTATCCGCCGTACGCGAAATGGCTGGGCAGCGCGCTGGCGCGGCTGCCGGGCTCGGCGGAGCTGGGGGAGTCGCTGGGCGCGGCGGTGGCGGCGCGGTCGTGGCGGGAGCGGGAGGCGGGGTTGTCGGCCGCGTACGGGCGGGTGGCGGCGCTGCAGAACCGGATGGCGCTGGCGGAGCGGCTGGATGAGGGGGTGCGGGGGTTCTTCGACCGGCCGTTCCAGGTGATCGGGGCGGGGCGGTTCGTGCAGGCGCTGATGGCGTCGGTGTCGGATCCGGTGATCAGGGGACTGCCGGTGACGGGGTGCGTGGATCAGCTGTCGGATTCGACGGACCTGCTGGTGGCGCCGGGCCGGGCGCGGGCGGTGACGGCTGCGATGCTGGGCCTGACCGCCTAGTTAATCTACAACGTAAAGGGCGAGGGATCGAACAAGATCCCTCGCCCTTCTTTCAAACGCAAACCCCGTCAGGCGATGAGGGAGGCCGCGAGGTCTTCGACGCGGATGCGCCACGCGTCGGCCGTGGCGGGGTCGCCGGTGTGGGTGACGATGAGGCGCGGCCCCTGGCCGGTGCCCTGGGTGAGCTCCCAGCGGACGTGGCCGGTGGGGGTGTCGTACTCCAGGAGTTTGGCGGTTTCGGTGCGGGTGACCGGGCCGGGCTGGAGGCCGGGGATGGTGAAGGGGGCCGGTGGCGGGGTGCCGGGGGTGGCGTCGGGGCCGTTGAGGAGCTGCCAGACGTCTTCGGCGGGGCGGGTGAGCTGGCGTTCGACGCGTACGGTGCCGGCGTCGACGGTGGTGGAGGGCAGGCCGAGGATGGCGATGTAGTCCTCGTGGAGGCGGGCGGAGTGGGCGGGGTCGGGCTGGTCGGGCAGGTGGCTGGGGCGCTGGTCGAGGTGGGCGTGCAGGGCTTGGATGCAGGTGTGCCAGCCGGCGGCGAAGCTGGCGGCGCCGTGGCGGTCGGTGAAGGTGTGGGTGAAGGTGAGCAGGGTGCCTGCGCCGTCGGGGGTGAGGTGCCAGCGTAGTTCGTCCTCGCCCCAGGTGTGGGCGAAGGTGTGGGGTGGGTTGTTTTCGGTGATGCGGCCGTCGGGGCCGAAGCCGTAGCCGATGCGGTCGCCGTCGATGGTGACGTCGGCGGGGAACCAGGCGGCGAGGTGTTCGGGCTGGGTGATGGCGCGCCAGACCTTGTGGGGTGGGTGGGGGAGGCGGCGGGTGAAGGTGAGGGTGGTGCGGCCGTCGGGGTGCAGGGTGAGGGTCTCGTTCATGGGGTGGGGTCGTCTTCCATGGTGTCGAGGTGGGTTTCGAGGTGGTCGAGTGCGGTGTTCCAGAGTTTGCGGTAGGGGGTGAGCCAGGCGTCGATTTCGGCGAGGGGCTGGGGGCGGAGTTCGTACCAGCGGCGCTGGGCGTCCTTGCGGACGGTGACGAGGCCGGCTTGGCGGAGGACGCGCAGGTGTTTGCTGGTGCCGGGTTGGGTGAGGCCGAGGTGGTGGGTGAGTTCGGTGACTTGGTGGGGGCGTTGGAGGAGGAGGTCGAGGATGTGGCGTCGTGCGGGTTCGGCGAGCACGTCGAAGGGCATGCAGGCGAATATACCCAAGCGGTTATATGACTGCAAGGGCATGTATGGGGGTCAGGGGGTGTGGCGGCGGGCGTTGGCGTGGATGGTGTCGCGGAAGTAGGCGGCCAGGCCGGGGACGATGTCGTCGAAGGTGGCGGTGAAGCGGGGGTCGTCGACGTAGAGGTCGCCGAGGCAGCGGTGCAGGTCGTGGGGGCAGTCGAAGAACCAGCGGTGGATGAGGCCGCGGTGGCGTTCGGCGATGTCCATGGCGGGGGTGCCGTCGGCGGGCAGGCCGGCTTTGTAGGCGGCGACGAGGTCGTCGGTGACGCTGGTGGCTTCGGCTTTCTGCTGGAGCCAGTCGGCTTTGGTGTAGGAGGCGACGCGGCGGCGGCTCTGGGCGTAGGCGTCGGTGTGGCCCCAGCGGCGTTCGGCTTCGGCGTCGTGGTCTTCCGGGCGGAAGTCGCCGAAGATCTCGAAGCGTTCTTCGGGGGTGAGGGTGATGCCGGTGGTGCGGGCGGTGATGGCGCGTTCGACGGCGGCGATGACCTCGTGCAGGCGGGTGGCTTTGCGGGTGAGGAGCTCATGCTGGCGGCGCAGATGGGTGAGCTCGTCCTCGGCGGGCTGGTCGAGGATGACGGCGATCTCGTCGAGGGGGAAGCCGAGCTCGCGGTAGAGGAGGATCTGCTGCAGGCGGGTGAGGTCGTCGTCGGTGTAGCGGCGGTAGCCGGAGTGGGTGCGCTCGCCGGGGGTGAGCAGGCCGATCTCGTCGTAGTGGTGGAGGGTGCGGACGGTGATGCCGGCGAGTCTGGCGACCTGTCCCACGGAGAAGCTCATGGGTCCAGCTTGGGGGGTCACGTGGGGTGAGGGTCAAACCGGGCTGGACTCTCCCGTTGTGGGAGGGGTCATGCTGGTGGGTGTGGATGAGGAGTTGCTGCCGATCGGGCAGTTCGCCCGGTTGGGGCGGTTGAGTGTGAAGCAGTTGCGGCATTACGACGAGCTGGGGTTGTTGCGGCCGGCGTATGTGGATGAGGGGACGGGTTACCGGTATTACCGGGCGTCGCAGGCGCGGGCGGCGTTGTCGATCGCGTTGTTGCGGTCGCTGGATGTGCCGTTGCCGGTGGTGGGTGAGGTGTTGTCGGGGCCGCCGGAGGAGGCTGCGGGGGTGCTGGCGGGGGTGCGGGACGCTTTGGAGGCGGAGCTGGCGCGGCGGCGGCGGACGCTGGCGGCGCTGGAGCGGGTGATGGCTGGGGGGTTGCCGGCGGCGCCGGTGCGGCTGGTGCGGGAGCCTGCGCGGCGGGTGGCGGTGGTGCGGGAGCGGGCGGCGGGGCCGGAGGACATCGGGCGGGCGACGTCGGCGGCGGTGGCGCGGGTGCTGGCGGGCGGGGTGGCGGGCGGGGTGGCGGGCGGGGTGGCGGGGGAGGGTCCGGTTCGGCTGGTGGGGTTGTTCCCGGTGGATCTGGGTGAGGTGGTGGAGGTGTCGGTGGCGTTGGTGCTGGAGGAGGGGTGGCGGGCGGGTGCGGGGGTGGAGGCCGGGGTGTTGCCGGGCGGGGTGTTCGCGTTTGCGACGCATGTGGGGCCGTATGACCAGATGTCGTTGACGGCGCATGCGGTGCTGGCGTGGTGTGCGGAGCGGCGGCATGTGGTGCGGGGTGCGGTTCGTGAGGTGTACGTGTCGGATCCGGCGGTGACGGCGCCGGAGGAGTTGGTGACGCAGCTGATGGTGTGTGTGGAGGAGGAGTCGTGGTGAGTGCGGAGCTGGTCTCGTACGGTCCGGTGACCCGGCTGAGTGTGTCGGGGGTGGGGGAGCCGGGCGGGGCGGAGCATGTGTCGGCGGTCGGGGCGCTGTATGCGGTGGCGTCGGCGATGGGTGGCGCGTCGGGGCCGCTGGAGGGGTTGTGGTGGGTGGAGGAGGATGGGCCGCCGCTGCTGGTGGCGCGGGAGCGGTGGCGGTGGCATCTGCTGCTGCCGGCGGTGGAGGCGGGGTGTGCGGGGGCGCTGGAGCGGGCGCGGGAGGCGGTCCGGGCGTCGGGGGCGGCGGTGGACCGGGTGGTGGTGTCGTCGTTCACGGAGGGGGAGTGTGTGGAGGTGGTGCATGAGGGGCCGTTCAGCGAGGAGTGGCGGTCGCTGGCGGTGATGGAGGCGTTCATGGCGGAGCGGGGGCTGGTGGCGGGCGGGCCGCATCATGAGGTGTATCTGACGGGGCTGGATGATCCGTCTCCGCGTACGGTGCTGCGGCAGCCGGTGCGGCGGGCGTAGCGCGGGGTGGGTGTCCTGGCTGCTGCGGCGGCCGGGGCACCCTTTGCCAGTTGTGGGCGGGTATGTCGGTCAAGGGTGGACCGGGGGCGTGCCATGGGCGGGTCAAATCTTGCCCTGGCTTCGTGACCTGGGCAGACTCGCGGCGTGGCCGGGACATACGCTGGGTGGCGACGGCCCCGGGGGCGTGGTCATGGCTGGCCTCGCCCGCCCGCCGGGCGCCGCCGCCGGGCGTGCGAGCCCCGGTGGCGGGCGCGGCGGGCGCTGATCGACTGGAGTTACGCCTCATGTTAGGAAGAGGAACGGCTGCTGTGGCGCGCGCCGACCGGCGGCGCGCCGGAGTGCGTCGTGCGGGCGGGGCGGATCGTCGCCGGCCGGGCGGGCCGGTGCGCGCCGATGCGCGGCGCCCTGCAGAGCGGCGACCTGGGCGGCCACCTGCGCGGCCTGCTGGGCGGCCTGCTGAACGTCCTTCTCTGCGGTCTTCTCTGCGGTCTTCTCTGCGGCCTGCTCGGCGGCTTCATGGGCGGCGGCCGGTTGCCGTGCGGTGTGCGGCCCGTGCGGTGTGCGGATTATTAGCCGGCAGGCCCTCGCGGGGCGTGGTGGCGGCGCCTGCGAGCCCGCCGCGGGGTGGACGCCGTGCCGGGACGGCTGCGGCGGTGGAGCGCCGGCTGCGGGGCCGGCGGGCGTGCGGTCACGGGGTGGTGGCCGTGCTGGAGCACGGGTTATTACCCGGCTGGTGACGTGGTGGGACGCGGGCGTCCGGGCTCGCGCCGGTCGCGGGTCTCGTGCGCGGCGCGGCTGGCTTCGATGTGCGGCAGGTGTTCGATGGCCCAGCCGGCGAGGGCGAGCGCGGGCGGGATGAGGCTCTTGCCGGTGGGGGTGAGGGCGTATTCGACGCGTGGCGGGACTTCGGCGTGGACGGTGCGGGAGACGAGGCCGTCGTGTTCGAGGTGGCGCAGGGTCAGGGTGAGCATGCGCTGGGAGATGCCGGGGATCTGCTGGTGCAGGTCGGTGAAGCGTACGGTGCCCTGGTCGAGGGTGGCGACGACGAGCAGGGTCCATTTGTTGCAGATGCGGTCGAGGATGGCGCGCAGGGTCTGGCCGCCGTCTCCGCGGATCAGGCAGGTGTGTTCGTAGTCCGGCATGACAGCCCCTTGTGGGTTACGCACACGTGTGTGCCTTTTGTAAGGCTTTCAATAGTGACGCATGATGAGGCTACTTACGACCGGTAACCATCGGGCCGGTCTCCCCGTTTTCCCTAGCCTCGTGAAGGTGTCCTCATGGAGTTCTCGTACTGGGTCGTGGCGGCGCTGCTGGCCGTGCTGTACCTGTTCGCCGGCGTCAAGAAGATCGTGCAGAGCCGGGAGCGGCTGCAGCCGATGATGGGCTGGGTCGACACCGTGCCGATGCCGCTGGTGCGGGTGATCGGCGTGCTGGAGGTTCTCGGGGTGGCGGGGCTGGTCCTGCCGCCGCTGACCGGGATCGCGATGTGGCTGGCGCTCGCCGCGGCGGCCGGTCTGGCGCTGATCCAGGTGGGGGCGATCGTGCTGCACGTGAGCCGGGGCGAGGCGTCGGTGGTGTGGCTGAACGTGGTCGCGCTGGCGGTCGCGGCGGCGGCCGTCTGGCTCGCCACCGTCTGGATCTGACACGTCTGGATCTGACACGTCTGGATCTGACACGGCTGGATCTGATCCCGGGTCAGTGGCTGCTCTGGGCCGGGGACAGGAAGTCGTGCACGAGCCGGTCGTAGCGGGCGCGGTCCACGTTCCACGCCTCGGTGTGCTCTCCCCGTTCGAACGGCTCGAACCGGATCGGCCACCCCAGGCGCCGGCCCGCGGCGACGAGGTCGCGGGCCTCCTGGATCGGGTGGTCGGTGTCGGGGACGGTGTGGATCAGCAGCAGGGGCGGCCTGACCTTCGGCGGGTGGCGGATCAGGCTCAGCCGGTCGGTGTCGATCCCGGTGCGCCATTCGGTCACCTGGTTCGACAGTCCCGCCACGAAGCCGGGCAGGTGCAGGTTCCTGGCGCCCTGTTCGGCGGTCATCCGTACGTCGAGCATGGGCGCGTCCATGATGACGCGGTCGACCAGGCCCGCCAGGGGTGACCTGGCCAGGAACTGGCCGGCGATCTGGCCGCCCATCGAGGTGCCGTACAGGACGAAGTGGCGCGCGCCCATCGTCTGCGCGTGGCGCAGGGCGGCCTCCAGGTCGCGCCACTCGGCGTCGCCCAGGTGCAGCAGGCCGTCGGGTGAGGGTGGCGCGCCTTCGTCGTTGCGGTAGGTGATGTCCAGGAAGGGCAGCCCGAGCCGGTGCACGACGGGCAGGATCTTCAGCTCGGCCTTGCGGCGGCCGTTCTGCCCGTGGACGGCGACGACCCAGGTGGTGCTGGTGCCGGGGACGTACCAGGCGGGCGCGGGCCCGAGCTCGGTGGGCACCATGATCTCGGTGTGGCCGATGCCCCAGGCGACGCCGGGATCGCCGGGGGGCACGTTGCCGAAGAAGCCGGGGGTGCCCGCGGAGGGGGCCGGGCCGCGCAGCACCTTGCGCGTGATGCGGCCGGGGGTGCGGGAGACGATGTCGCCGAGCATCGTGTGCGCGCCGCTCCATTCCAGCCAGTACGTGCCCGGCTTGGCGGTCTGCGGGGTCTGTTCCAGCGTCACCAGGCCGTCCTCGACGGCGAGGACCCTGGTGTTGCTCGTGCCGTGGCGCACGACCTTGATCGACTGGTCGCTGCCGTACCAGGCGCCGGCGCCCGCCGCGGCGGCCAGGACGGCCAGGAGGGCCGCGCCCGCGATCCACGCTCGCCGCCGGCCGGGCCGTTCACGTCCTGACGCCATCGAGAACTCTCCTCACGGTGCGCTCGCACAGCTTGCGGAAGTCGTCCTCCTCCAGGCCGACGCGGCCCGCGAGGTAGAGCTGGACGAGCCCTTGCACGGCCGAGGTCAGCGCCAGGGTGGTCTCCAGCGGGTCGTCGGGGCGCAGCACCCCGTCGCGCATGCCCTCCTCGGCCAGGGTGACGAGTTTCGTGAACGGGGAGCCGCCGTCTTCGAAGTCGGCGGGGAAGCGGCGGGCCCGCTCGCGGTGGTCGGTCATGAGGAAGGTGTAGAGATGGGGCCGTCCCAGGGCGAAGTCGAGGAAGTCGGCCAGGAGGCCGAACGCCCGTTCCTCCCAGGTGCCGCCGGGCGCGCGGGTGCCCCAGCCTTCGGCCAGCTCGCGGAAGGCCCGCTCGGCGACCACGTCGAGGAGTGCCTGGCGGCTGGGGAAGTGTTTGTAGGCCGCCATGGGGGACACGCCGGCCAGGCCGGCCACCCGCCGCATGCTGACGGCGGCGGCGCCCTCGCTGACGAGGATGCCGAGGGCCGCGTCGGCGATCCTCCCGGCGGTGCTGGGACCACTCATGGCGTACAGCGTAAACCACGTGGTTTACGGCGTACACCCCTCAGGGGTGGCCGGCGAGTGCGGCCTTGAGGTGGGCGCCGGTGACGGACTCCGGCGCGGTGAGCAGGCCCGCGGGCGGCCCTTCGAACAGGATCCGGCCGCCGTGCCTGCCGCCGCCGGGCCCGAGGTCGATCACCCAGTCGGCGCGCCTGACCACGTCGAGGTGGTGCTCGATGACGATGACGGTGTTGCCGCCGTCGACGAGCCGGTCCAGCAGGGCGATGAGCGTCTCGACGTCGGACAGGTGCAGCCCGGTGGTGGGTTCGTCCAGGATGTGCACGGCGCCGGTCCTGGACAGCTCGCCGGCGAGTTTCATGCGCTGCAGCTCGCCGCCGGACAGGGTGCTGGTGGGCTGGCCGAGGGTGAGGTAGCCGAGTCCGACGTCGACGAGGGCGGCCAGGCGGCCGGCCACGGCGGGTTCGGTGAAGAACGCGGCGGCCTGCTCGGCGGTCAGGGCGAGCACGTCGGCGATCGACAGGCCGCGCAGCCGGTGGGTGAGCGCCTCGGGCCGGTAACGGGTGCCGGCGCACAGCTCGCACACCGTGGTGACGGGGTCCATGAACGCCAGGTCGGTGTGGATGACACCGCGTCCTTCGCAGCGGGGGCAGGCGCCGCCGGAGTTGTAGCTGAACAGGGCGGGCGGGGCGCCGGCGGCGCGGGCGAACAGGCGGCGGATCGGCTCCAGGACGCCGAGGTAGGAGGCGGGGCTGGAGCGGGCGGAGGTGCCGGGGGCGTCCTGGCCGACGACGACGGCGCCGGGGTGCTGGGCGGGCAGGATGCGGGTGATGAGGGTGGATTTGCCGGATCCGGCGACGCCGGTGACGCAGGTGAGGACGCCGGTCGGGATGGTGGTGGTGATGTCGTGCAGGTTGTGCAGGCTGGCGGGGGAGAGGGTGAGCCGGCCGGTGGGGCGGCGCGGCTCGGTCTTGAGCGCGGTGCGGCGGGCCAGGGCGTGGCCGGTGCGGGTGCCGGAGGCGGGAAGCCCGGCGGGGCTGCCGGTGTAGACGATGTGGCCGCCGTGGACGCCCGCGCCGGGGCCGAGGTCGATGACGTGGTCGGCGACGGCGATGACGTCGGGGTCATGCTCGACGACCAGGACGGTGTTGCCCTTGTCGCGCAGCGCCCGCAGCAGGCGGGTCAGGCGGCCGACGTCGCTGGGGTGCAGGCCGGCGGTGGGCTCGTCGAAGACGTAGGTCATGCCGGTCAGGGCGGAGCCGAGGTGGCGGACGGTCTTGAGGCGCTGGGCCTCGCCGCCGGAGACGGTGGAGGTCTCGCGGGCGAGGGTGAGGTAGCCGAGGCCGATGTCGTCCAGGCGGCGCAACGCCCGTACGGCGGCTTCGGCGACGGGGTTGCCGAGGCCGGTCAGGACGGCGATGAGGTCGGTGATCTCCATGGCGGCGTGGTCGGCGATGGAGTGGGGGCCGATCCTGGTGGCCAGGGCGGCGGCGTTGAGGCGGGCGCCGTCGCAGCGGGGGCAGACGCCTTCGGTGACCAGGTCCTGGACGGCGTCGCGGGTGCGCTGGGACAGGGTGGAGGTGTCGCGTCTGAGGTAGAGGCGGGTGAACCGGTCGGCGACGCCTTCGTAGTCGACCTTGTTGAGGGTGCCGTTCTTGCCGTGGACGTCGACGGTGAAGCCGCTGCCGTGCAGGAGCAGGTCGCGTTCGGCGGGGGTGTAGTCGCCGACGGGCTTTTGAGGGTCGAAGGTGCCGGAGCGGGCGTAGATCTGCCACTGCCAGGTGCCGACGCCGAACAGGGGGAAGCGGATGGCGCCGTCGTCGAGCGAGCGGGCGGGGTCGATGAGGGCGTCGAGGTCGAGCCGGACGGCGCGGCCGAGGCCGTCGCAGCCGGGGCACATGCCGGCGGGGTCGTTGAAGGAGTAGGCGAAGGAGTAGCCGGCGCTGGGGGTGCCGTAGCGGGAGAACAGGACGCGCAGGATCGGCATGATGTCGGTCATGGTGCCGACGGTGGAGCGGGCGTTGCCGCCGACGGGTTTCTGGTCGACGACGATGGCGGCGCCGAGGTTGTCGATGGTCTCGACGTCGGGTTTGTCGTGGGAGGGCAGCCGGTTGCGGATGAAGGCGGTGTAGGTCTCGTTGAGCTGGCGCTGCGACTCGGCGGCGACGGTGCCGAAGACGAGGGACGACTTGCCGGAGCCGGACACGCCGGTGAAGACGACCAGGCGGTTCTTGGGGATGCGCAGGGAGACGTTCTTGAGGTTGTTGACGCGCGCGCCGGTGATCACGATGCTGTCGTCCATGCCGCCACGCTACCGTATGCCGTACGGGACAGCGTACGGCCCGGAGGCGCCCGGGTGTCCCGGTATAAGCTGGGGGACATGGTGCGACCACCGCTGACCCCCGAGGAACGCCTGCGCGGCGAGCAGCTCGGCCACGTGCTGCGCCAGGCCCGCGGCGAGCGCAGCATCGTCGAGGTCGCCGCCGCGGCCGGCATGTCCGCCGAAACCCTCCGCAAGATCGAGACCGGCCGCATCGCCACCCCGGCGTTCTTCACCATCGCCGCGCTGGCCGACGTGCTCGGCATCTCCCTCGACCGCCTCGCCGTACGCTCCGCCCCCGCCCCCACCCCGTAGGAAAAACGCGAGGAAACCTCCCCCCGGGGAGGGCTATCCTCCTGCCCATGATCACGCACCCAGAGCTCCTGGAGCGCGGGCACCCGTTCCGGCAGTGGAAGACCTGGCGCCTGCCGGGCACCCGGCTGACCCTCACCGGCTACTCACGCGCCGCCGACAAGACGTTCTTCCACATCCCCGAGCTGAAACTCGCCCTGGACGCCGGGCTCGCCGAAGGCCGCCAGGCCGACACGGTGCTGCTCACCCACACCCACCTCGACCACGCCAAGGACCTCGACTTCCTGGCCACCCGCCCGACCGGCGTCGACATCCACGTCCCCGAGCAGGCACTGCCGTACGTACGCCGCTACCTGGCCGCCACCACCGAGCTCAACCACAACGCCACCCACGCAACCGAGCCGGCCGCCGGAGCCCGCGTGCACGGCGTACGGCCAGGCCAGGAGTTCACCATCGGCAGGCACGCCTCCCACACCGTGCGCGTCCTGCACACCGAGCACAAGGTGCCCAGCGCCGGATACGGCATCTCCGAGAACCGGCGGGCCCTCCTGCCGGAAGCCGAAGAACTCAAGGCCAGGCTCGGCCCCGCCAAGTTCGGCCGTATCGCCGCCGACCGGCGCAGCCGCGGCATCCCCATCGACCAGCCCGTCCAGCGGCCGCTGTTCGCCTACCTCGGCGACACCCACGCCGGCGCGCTCACCCGCAACCCCGCCCTGGCCGACTACCCCGTCATCATCACCGAGTGCACCTACCTCGACGACGAGCACGCCGGACGGGCCCGCCGCGTGGGACACACCGTATGGAGCGACCTCAAACCGTACGTGCTGGCACACCCGCGGACCCTGTTCGTGCTGACCCACTTCAGCCTGCGCCACACCGACCGCGACGTGCTCGCCTTCTTCCAGCGGGAGGACGTCCCCAACGTGCTCGCCTGGGCACACGCCGGCAGCCACCTGCCCGAGCAGCACCAGCGCTGAACCATCCTCACACGAGCGCGAGCTGCGAGGCCCGCGGCTGCGACCGCGCCACCTCCGGCGCGCCGCACTCCATCCCGTACACCCGGCACAACTGCGCGATCTGCCCCGTGATCCGCCCCTCGTACGCCTCGGACGGCAGCCCCGACCGGTCGTACAGCTCCTCATAGCGCGCCACCAGCTGCGGATGCGCCTGCCCCAGCCACTCCAGGTACCAGCCACGCGTGACCGGCGGCAGCCGCAGCACCACCGGCTCCACCCGCCGCACCCCCGCCGCCGCGATCCGCCGCACCGTCGCCCCCAGCTGGTCGGCCGCGTCGCTGAGCAGCGGCAGCACCGGCGCCATCACCACCCGGCAGTCCACCCCCGCCTCCACCAGCGCCGAAACCAGCTCCAGCCGCGCCTGCGCCGGCGGCGCCCCCGGCTCCACCACCCGCCGGATCCGCTCGTCCACGAACGCGATCGACACCGCCACCCGCGCACCCGCCCGCGCCAGCAGCTCCGCATCCCGCAACACCAGCGGCCCCTTGGTGTACACCGTGAACGGCGTCCCCGAACCCGCCAGCGCGCCGATCACACGCGGCATCAGCCGGTAGGTCTCCTCGGCCGCCTGATAGCAGTCACCGCCCAGGCCCACCGCCAGCTCGCCGCCGTCCCAGCGCGCCAGCTCCGCCCGCAGCCGCTCGGCCACGTTCGGCCGCACCACGATCCGCGTGTCGAAGTCACCGCCCCCGTCCAGGCCCAGCCGCCGATGCGCGGCACGGGCGCCGCAGCCGCGGCAGGCATGGGCGCAGCCACGGTAGGGGGAGACGGCCCACTGCTGGGCGATGCCCGCGGCCTGCGGCACCCGTTCGATCACCGTGCGGGCCTGCAGCTCGTAGAAGCCGTCACGCACCACCGCGCGCCGCTCGATCAGCGGACGATCGTCGGCGGCGTCGACCAGCGAAAGCGCGTCCCAAGCCACACCCTCCAGTGGAACACGTATTCGACTGCGTTTTCAAGCGGTTCCCCGCAACCCGCGCCGGGGGAGGACCACCACTAAAATCAGGACACCCGTACCACTTTCCTAGAGCCCCCGGAGAAGAACCACCCATGGCCTGGCTCCTGCTCGCCCTCGCCATCACCACCGAAGTCCTCGCCACCACCGCACTCAAACTCAGCAACGGCTTCACCCACCTCGGCTGGACCATCGCCGTCGCCGCCGGCTACATCACCTCCTTCGCCCTGCTCTCCCAAGTCCTGAAACTCCAGCTCGACATGGGCACCGCCTACGCCGTCTGGTCCGGCGCCGGCACCGCCGCCATCGCCCTCATCGGCGCCGCCTTCATGGGCGAGACCCTCACCCCGCTCAAGATCGGCGGTATCCTGCTCATCATCGGCGGCGTCGTCCTCCTCAACCTCGCAGGTGGCCATTGAACCTGGACCAGCACCCCACCCAGGAACCGGCCCAGCATCCCGCGCAGGAACCCGCCCAGGAACCCGCCCAGGAACGCAGCCGCCGCCGGCGCACCGCCCTGCTCGGCGCCGCCGTCGCCCTGCTCACCGAAGGCGGCTTCAACGCCGTCACCCACCGCGCCGTCGCCCACCGCGCCCGCCTGCCCCTGGCCGCCACCACCTACTACTTCGCCTCCCGCGACCAGCTCCTGGCCGAAGCCTTCGCCCAGCTCGTGGAGACCGAACTCGCCACCACCCGCGACTGGATCACCCAGCACGGCCTGGCCGCCCTGCCCGACCAGATCGCCGCCGCCGACCGCACCCGCCAGCTCGGCCTGTGGGAGCTGTACGTCCACGCCGGCCGCGACCCCGTCCTGCAGCACATCGCCCGCCGCTGGACCGACGGCTGCGTCCACCTCATCGCCGAAACCCTCCGCCTGCCCGCCACCGACCCCCGCGTCCGCCTCCTCTACACCACCGTCTCCACCCTCTGGCTCGAGCACATCGTCGAACAACGCCCCCCGGACCAAGCCCGCGCGCTGCTCTCGCTCGCCCTCACCCACGCCATCAGCACGCACGACACCGCCATCAGCACGCACGACACGAAGGACACGATGACCGGCCCCATCCACCACCTCGCGCTGCGCACCGACTGGGACCACGCCCGCACCACGGGGGAGTACCGCATCTCCACCCTCGGCCGCACCCTCGAAGAAGAAGGCTTCATCCACTGCAGCCGCGACCTCACCCAGCTGCACGGCGTCCACACCGCCTACTACAGCCACCTGACCGAGCCGCTGCTCGTCCTCGACATCGACCCCGAAGGACTCGACGTCCGCCTCGAGAACGGCTACCCGCACCTGTACGGGCCGCTGCCCGTCACCGCGGTCACCGCCACCCGCCCCTACAACCCCGCGGCACCGGGGGAGAGCACACCATGACCAGCCTGGACACCCGCCAGGCCGCCCAGCGCTTCGCCGACACCTGGCAACACGGCTGGACCCACCACGACGTCGCCGCCATCACCGCCCTCTACCACGACGACGCCGTCCACACCAGCATGCCGTTCCGCCCCCCGCACCGCGGCAAACAGGCCATCGCCGACTACATCACCTGGTCCTTCACCGGCGAGAACGACCCCCAGGTGACCTTCTCCGCGCCCGTCGTCGACGCCGGCCAGGCCGCCATCGAGTTCCGCGTCCACGCCTACGACAACGGCCGCCCCATCACGCTTGCGGGCTGCGTCTTCGTCCAGTTCGACACCGACGGCCTCGCCGTACGGACCCGCGACTACTGGCACACCGCCGACGGCCACCTATGAGAGGGGGCGCCGGGAGTCAGCGCACCACCCGCAGCGGCGCACGCTGCGGCAGCGGCGCCTGGCCCTGCCCGGCATCCGGCATCGGAACAGGGGAGGGGGCCGCCTGCGGCCGCACCATCTGCTGCGTCTGCTGCTGTGCCTGCTGCTGCTGTGCCTGCCCGGCGGCCTCGGCACACCCGCCCGCGCAGTACCCGTTCGTCACGATCAGCCGCCCCCGCAGCGGCGTGTACGACTCCTTACCGGTGGCGGGCAGAACCCGCCGGCACACCGGGCATAACACCGACTCGTTCCCCACGTGCTGCTCCTCTCGCGGCGCGAATAGCAGGAGCTCCACCCTACGGCCACACCCGGCGCCAAGGACAGCGAATCAACGCAGAGTCAAGCAGGACGTCAGCGCCCGAACACCGCACCCCACCAGAGCCGATGACACCGCGTAACCCCCGCTCAGCCGCCCTCCGCACCCCTCACAACCCCCGCCGTGACGCGCCGCAGGCGTCAGAAAAAACTTCCCACCAGACCCGCCCGCCCCAGCCGCGAAGGGGAGCCCCCACCACCCTTACTTGACATAATGTTCATTATCGAGCAACCACGAACGGGGCCCGGCATAAACCACCCGCACCCGGGAAGACGCCCCACCATGCCCCCGATGGACATCGCCTCACCCAGCATCATCGCCCTCACCGCGGTCATCACCGCCGCCGCCATCTGGCTCATCATCCTCGCCGCCAGACTCACCAGAAACCCCCGCAACCGCCCCGGCATCAGCATCGACCTCGTCGACCAGGCGCGCGAACTCAAAGCCCTCGGCCAGATCCAGGAAGCCGTCTTCCTCGTCCGCGGCGAAACCGGCATGAGCCAGCGCGCCGCCGCCCGCTTCGTCAACCGCCTATAACCCCCCACTTATCAACGCTTCACCACCCCCCGCCCCGGGAATGCACACCCCTGGCCCACACCACCCAGGGAGACCACCATGCCCGCCACGCCCGCCCCCATCCCCGCAACCCCCGGCCAAGCAGGCCAAGCCCTCGCCGACCCCCACACCTACACCGACGAAACCCGCCTGCACACCGCCCTCACCCTCCTGCGCCACCAAGCCCCCGTCCACCACGTCACCGCCCCCGGCTACACCCCCTTCTGGGCCATCACCCGCCACGCCGACATCCTGGCCATCGAACGCGACCACACCCTCTGGCTCAACGCCCCCCGCCCCGTCCTGCGCACCACCGCACTCGACCAGGCCCTGCACACCCGCCGCAGCCAAGGCAAAGCCCTCACCAGCATCGTCCACCTCGACGAACCCCACCACCGACCCCTGCGCGCCATCGCCGCCGACTGGTTCCGCCCCCACGCCATGCGCACCCTGCACACCCGCATCCGCGACCTGGCCCGCCGCCACGTCGACCTCATGGCCCAGCACGGCACCACCTGCGACTTCGCCCGCCAGATCGCCGCCCACTACCCCCTCTACGTCATCCTCACCCTCCTCGGCCTGCCCGAATCCGACTTCCCCCGCATGCTCCACCTCACCCAGCAGCTCTTCGGCCACAACGACGACGAGACCGGACGCGGCACCGGCACCCCCCGCGACCACACCGGCGTCCTGGAAGACCTCTTCGCCTACTTCCACCACCTCACCGCCACCCGCCGCGCCCACCCCACCACCGACCTCGCCTCCCAGATCGCCAACGCCCGCATCGACGGCCACCTTCTCGACGACAACACCGCCGCCTCCTACTACATCCTCATCGCCACCGCCGGCCACGACACCACCACCTCCACCATCGCCGGCGGCCTGGAAGCCCTCATCCGCCACCCCGAGCAGCTGCGGCGCCTGCGCGACGACCCCGCCCTGCTGCCGTCGGCCGTCGAGGAGATGATCCGCTGGGTCAGCCCCGTCAAGGCGTTCATGCGCACCGCCGCCGCCGACACCCAGGTGCGCGGCGTCCCCATCGGCAAGGGCGAGTCGGTGCTGCTGTCCTACCCCTCGGCCAACCGGGACGAGGACGTCTTCGGCGAGCCGTTCCGCTTCGACGCCGGGCGGGAGCCGAACCGGCATCTGGCGTTCGGGTTCGGGGTGCACTACTGCCTGGGCGCGGCGCTGGCGCGGATGGAGGCCGTGGCGTTGTTCGGTGAGCTGCTGCCGCGGCTGGCGAGCATCGAGCTGGACGGTGAGCCGGCATGGACGGCGACGACGTTCGTGGGCGGGCTGAAGCGGCTGCCGGTCCGCTACTCCCTCACGTGACCGGCCGGTGGGCGGACGTATGCGTTACCAGACAGAAGCTGGATTCTGTCTGGTTTGACCAATACTGCCACTTTTAATCCTTATGGTCCGTTTTCGCAGGGTGTGGGACCCCGCGAGGTTGCAGCCGCCGTGACGGCGGGCGAGCGGCGCCCCGCGCCCGGAAGATCGTCGTAGCATGCCATGCCATGAGCAGACGATTAACGGTCACGGCCGTCCTGGCTCTGGCCATCCCCGCCGCGCTCGTCCCCTCCCCCGCCCTGGCGGCCCCGAAGACGTACCTGATCAAGAACGACGACCGCTGCCTGACCTACGCGGTGGACCGCACCCCGGCCAGACTGGGCTTCCGTGCCCAGGCGAACTACTGCCCGTCCACGACGTTCGGCGGTTATCTGTGGAAGCGCACGGCGCGCTCCCAGCTCGCCGTCACCTACCGCGGGCGCACGTACTGCCTGGGCGCGCCCCAGGGCACCGCCGTGCAGGTGGGGCGGTGCAGCGGGGACAAGCGCCAGCAGTTCACCTTCCCGGTGGTCGAGGAGGGTGTGTGGGACACGGTCGTCCGGATCAGATGGAAGCATCTGCGCAACCTGTGCCTGCACCACAATGTGCGGCGTCCGTGGGAGATCTCCGCGGTGACGTGCGGCCGTTCCGGCAGTGACCAGCACTGGGTCATGGTGCGCCGGTGACGGCCTGCCCGGCCGGTGCCGGTGGCGCTCCGTCGAACGTGCCGGGCTTCGTGATGCCGCAGGTCAATCGGTCAGGTACAGCCGGACGGCTTCCGGCGCGTCTTTCGCAGAGCGCCAACACACCCCTGGGGCAGATCAGATGACCTCCGCTTTCCGTCGTTACGTCACCGCCGACGGTTTCAGCCAGTTCGGCACTCACGTCACGCGCGTGGCCCTCCCTCTCGTCGCGCTGCTGGTGCTGGACGCGGGCCCGTTGGAGCTCGGCCTGCTCGGCGCGGCCGAGATGGTTGGTTTCCTCCTGTTCGGGCTGCCTGCCGGTGTGTGGGTGGACCGGTTGCGCAGGAAGCCCATTCTGGTGACGGCCGACGTGCTGCGTGCGGTGTCGCTGGTGTCCGTCCCGATCGCTGCGCTGTTCGACGCGCTCACGCTGGCGCAGCTCTACGCGGTCGCCGTGATCGTCAGCATCGGTACGGCCTTCTTCGACGTCGCTCACCTGAGCTTCCTGCCCTCCATCGTGACCAAGGAGCAGCTGCCCAAGGGCATGGGGACGCTGGAGTCCGTGCGCAGCCTCGCCGTGCTGTTCGGTCCGGGGTTCGGCGGCTGGCTGGTGCAGGTGCTCACGGCGCCCATCGCCATCGTGGCCGACGCGGTGAGCTACCTGATCTCCGCGATCCTGCTGGCGACCGTCAAGGCCGAGGAGACCCCTTCCGGGGGGCGCGTGAGCCTGATGGAGGGCCTGCGTTACGTGTTCGGCCATCCCATCCTGCGCCTGATCGGCCTGGCCGGCGCCGTGAACATGTTCGTCAGTGGCATCTGGGTCATCGTCCGGCCGTTGTACCTGGTTGGCGAGCTGGGCGTGGGCGCGGCGGGCTACGGTCTGATGATCTCGGGCGCGGGGGTGGGCGGTCTGCTCGGCGCGCTTCTGGCGCCACGGGTGATCGCCCGGTTCGGTCACGGCCTCACGATGTGCGGCGCGGCCGTTCTCATGCTGCCGCTCTTCGTGCTGGTCGCGTTCACGGGGCCCGGCTGGCGGCTCGGCCTGTACCCGATCGGCATGGGGTTCATCTTCCTGGTCGCGGTCATGCTGGATGTCGCTCAGGGCAGTTACCGCCAGGCGATCTGCCCGGAAGCCCTGCGCGGCAGGATGAACGCGAGCCTCCGCTTCCTCATGTGGGGTTCGCTGCCGCTCGGCGGTGTCGTCGGCGGGCTGCTGGGCGAGGTCGTCACCGTTCACCAGCTCCTGTGGATCTCCTGCCTCGGCTCCGTGGCGGCCCACCTGCCGTTCGTGCTGGTTCGCGCCGTACGGAAGCTCACGGTCACGGGCGACGGTGGCCGTGTGGACTCCGGGGCGGAGGAGGGCAGCCGCGCGTAGTCGGATGTGGCTGCTGGGCGACGGTCGTGAAGGTGCGGGCCGCCGGGCGTGCGGGGCTCGTCGGGTGGGAGGTCGCCTGGTGAGCGTACTGGGGGTGTGCTCCTTCGGCGATGGCCGGGTGTCGCTCCCCCGGCCCCGTGGCGGTCAATCGGTGATCAGTGGCGGGTTTGGATCGCCGTTGGGCGGGGTTGGGTCAAGGGGTTGTCGGGGGCTCCTGTCCTGGGCGTGACCTGGGCGGGTGGGGTGCGGGGTGATGCTGGAGGGTGTCGGCGCAGGTGGTGCGTGGTGGCGTGGTCTCCGGGTCTGCGGGCTTGGGGGGCGGGTCATCGCCTGGGGGTCCGGGTTGCCTCCCTCGCCCGGGCCCCCTCCCCTGGTCTGTGGTGTGGGCGCGCGTGGAGGGATTTTCTGGGCAAAGCGGGTCAATTGGGGCTGGTCAGGGTGGCTTTTTGCGGTGAATGGTCACCAGTAGTGGAAGTTTCGTGTCAGCATCGTGGGATGTATGGGTCATATGGGTCTGCCGTAAATGCCGGTGACGCGTGTTTCCGCCCGTGGTCCGGCCGGTAGTCCCCCGCCCTGGTGCCGTCCTCTCCCCTGCCTGGAAAGAAGTGTCGCGTTGCGTATCCTGCTGCTCTGCTCCTCCTTCAACGGCCTGACCCAGCGTGCCTGGCTGGAGTTGCGCCGTGCCGGTCATGACGTTTCGGTCGAGCTGGCCCTGTCGCCGGAGGTGATGGTGGAGGCGGCCGAGCTGGCCAAGCCGGATCTGATCATCTGCCCGTTCCTGAAGGAGCGGGTGCCGTCGGCGTTGTGGCGGGCTCACCGGACGGTGATCGTGCATCCGGGGCCGCCCGGGGATCGGGGTCCGTCGTCGCTGGACTGGGCGATCGCCGAGGGTGAGGCGGAGTGGGGGGTGACGGCTCTGCAGGCGGTGGAGGAGATGGACGCGGGGCCGATCTGGGGGTTCCGTACGTTCGCGATGCCTGCGGAGGCGCCGCGTAAGTCGGCGCTGTACAACGGGCCGGTCGCGGAGGCGGCGGCGGAGCTGGTGGTGGAGGTGGCGGCGAAGGCGGGTGACGCGTCGTTCGTGCCGGTGCCGCTGGATTACCGTTCTGCGGGGGTGCGGGGGCGGTTGCGGCGGGCGATGCGGCATGCCGATCGGGAGTTCTCGTGGTCGGAGCCGACGGAGGACATCGTGCGGCGGGTGCGGGCGGCCGATGGTGCGCCGGGCGGGCGGGCGGAGTTGTGCGGTCTGCCGGTGCGGGTGTTCGACGTGTATCGGGGGCCGGAGCTGGCGGGTGTGGCGGGGCAGGTGCCAGGGCAGGTAGCTGGGCGGCGTGAGGGTGCGGTGCTGGTGCACACCGGTGATGGGACGGTGTGGGTGGGTCATCTGCGGCTGGAGCAGGAGGGGGCGATCAAGTTGCCGGCGGCGATGGCACTGGGTGAGGCCGTGTCGGGGGTGCCGGAGCGGGCGGGGTACAGCGAGATCACCTATGACCGCAGTGAGGGCGTGGGGGTGGTGAGTTTCGACTTCTACAACGGGGCGATGTCGACGGAGCAGTGCCGGCGGCTGGCGTCGGCGTTGCGGTATGCGGTGGCGCAGGATACGCGGGTGCTGGTGGTGCGGGGCGGTGAGGTGTTCTCCAACGGCATCCATCTGAACGTGATCGAGGCGGCGCGGCATCCGGAGCTTGAGGCGTGGATGAACATCAACGCGATCAATGCGGTGTGCCGGGAGATCGTGGGGTGTACGAGTCAGCTGGTGGTGACCTCGATCGGGGGGAATGCGGGTGCGGGCGGGGTGATGATGGGGCTGGGTGCGGATCGGGTGATCGTGCGGGATTCGGTGGTGCTGAATCCGCATTACCGGACGATGGGGTTGTTCGGGAGCGAGTACTGGACGTATGTGCTGCCGCGGCGGGTGGGGGCGGAGCATGCGTTGCGGTTGACGCAGGAGGCGTTGCCGATCGGGGCGGTGGAGGCGGTGGAGTGCGGGCTGGCGGACAAGGCGTTGCCGGGGTCGCGGCTGGATTTCGAGCGGCGGGTGCTGGAGTATGCGGAGCGGCTGGCGGCGGATGCGGGTTACGATCGGTTGCTGGCGGGCAGGCGGCAGGTGCGTGAGGTCGATGAGCGGCGTAAGCCGTTGGATGCGTACCGGGCCGAGGAGCTGGCGGAGATGAGCCGGGACATGTTCGATGATCGTGGCGGTTTCCGGCTGGCGCGGCGGGAGTTCGTGCTGAAGGTGAAGGCTTCGGCGACGCCGGAGCGGCTGGCGGGTCATCGTGGGTTGTCCGGCGCGTCGCCTGCGGGGGGCGCTGGGGCATCTCATATGTGAGATATGGTTGCCTGTTGTGGCAGATGATTATCTTGTGCGGATCGGCCGGCTGATCCGGGATGCGCGCCAGCATCGCGGATGGACCCAGCTGCAGCTGGCCGACGCGCTGGCGACGAGTCAGAGCGCGGTGAACCGCATTGAGCGCGGTAACCAGAACATCAGTCTTGAGATGATCGCCCGGATCGGTGAGGCGCTCGACAGTGAGATCGTCTCGCTCGGGTATGCGGGGCCGATGCATCTGCGGGTGGTGGGTGGCCGGCGGCTTTCGGGCAGCATCGATGTCAAGACGTCGAAGAACGCGTGTGTGGCGCTGTTGTGCGCGTCGCTGCTGAACTCGGGGCGGACGATCTTGCGGAAGGTGGCGCGGATCGAGGAGGTGTACCGGATCCTGGAGGTGCTGGCCTCGATCGGGGTCCGGGCGCGGTGGATCAACGAGGGCAGTGATCTGGAGATCGTGCCGCCGTCCCGGCTGGAGCTGGAGGCGATGGACACGGAGGCGGCGCGCCGTACCAGGAGTGTGATCATGTTCCTGGGGCCGCTGATGCATCGGACGGAGCAGTTCCAGATTCCGTACGCGGGCGGGTGTGATCTGGGGACGCGTACGGTGCAGCCGCACATGTCGGCGTTGCGGCATTTCGGGCTGGACATCACGGCGACGGGCGGGTTCTATCACGCGCGGGTGGATCGGTCGGTGGCGCCGTCGCGGCCGATCGTGCTGACGGAGCGGGGTGACACGGTCACGGAGAACGCGTTGCTGGCGGCGGCGCGGCATGACGGGGTGACGGTGATCCGTAACGCGTCGTCGAACTACATGGTGCAGGATCTGTGCTTCTTCCTGGAGCAGCTCGGGGTGCGGGTGGAGGGCATCGGGTCGACGACGCTGACCGTGCACGGGCTGCCGGAGATCGAGCGGGATGTCGACTACTCCCCCTCGGAGGATCCGGTGGAGGCGATGAGCCTGCTGGCGGCGGCGGTGGTGACGTCGTCGGAGCTGACGATCTGCAGGGTGCCGGTGGAGTTCCTGGAGATCGAGCTGGCGGTGCTGGAGGAGATGGGGCTGGATCACGATCGGGGGCGGGAGTATCCGGCGGCGAACGGGCGTACGCGGCTGGTGGATCTGACGGTGCGGCCGTCGAAGCTGGTCTCCCCCATCGACAAGATCCATCCGATGCCGTTCCCGGGGCTGAACATCGACAATGTGCCGTTCTTCGCGGCGATCGCGGCGTCGGCGCAGGGGTCGACGCTGATTCACGACTGGGTGTACGACAACCGGGCGATCTATCTGACGGAGCTGACGCGGCTGGGGGCGTCGGTGAAGCTGCTGGATCCGCATCGGGTGCTGGTGGAGGGTCCGACGCGGTGGCGTAGTGCGGAGATGATGTGCCCGCCGGCGTTGCGGCCGGCGGTGGTGGTGCTGCTGGCGATGATGGCGGCGGAGGGCACGTCGGTGCTGCGGAACGTGTATGTGATCAACCGGGGGTATGAGGATCTGGCGGAGCGGCTGAACGCGCTGGGGGCGCGGATCGAGACCTTCCGCGACATCTGAGTTTCTGTCGGTGCGGGCCGCTACCGTCGTTGCTGGATCTTTCTGCTCGTTCGCGGTGTGGGAGAGAGGGGCGGCGGTGCGGCCTGCGGAGCTGGATCGGGTGTCGGTGGCGGAGGCGGCGGACCGGTATGTGGAGCTGGTGCGGGCCAGGACGCTGACGGGGGCGTTGTCGCCGGCGACGGCGGAGGTGTACGCGCGGGATGTGGCGACGCTGGTGGAGCTGGCCGGCGAGCGGGTGGTGCTGGACGATCTGACGGGCGCGGATGTGGATGCGATCCTGCTGGCGTTCGCGCGCAGGCCGGATGGGCGCTCCTCCCCCGGTTCGGCGCGTCAGGGTGAGTGGGCGGGGCAGTCGCCGTCGTCGCAGGCGCGGTTCCGGCGGTCGATCTCGGCGTTGTTCAAGCATGCGGCGCTGGCGGGGTGGGTGCAGGTCAATCCGATGACGGTGTCGACGGTGACGTCCAGGCAGCGGGGCGGGTTGCGGGCGGAGCGGCGGGCGTTGACGCGGGAGCAGGCGCAGGGGCTGATCGGGGCGGCTCGGGGGCTGGAGGAGGCGCCGGCGGAGGCGGGCAAGCGGCGTGATCAGCGTACGGGGCTGCGGGATGCGGTGATCGTGTTGCTGCTGGCGACGGTGGGGCCGCGGGTGTCGGAGCTGGTGCGGGCGAATGTGGAGGATTTCTTCACCAACGACGGGGTGCGGTATTGGCGGATCTTCGGTAAGGGCGGGCGGACGCGGGATGTGCCGTTGCCTGATGACGTGGGGCGGGTGCTGCAGGCGTATCTGGTGCGGGGGCGGCCGGAGATGGCCGGGGCGGGGGGCGAGAAGGCGTTGCTGCTGTCGTGGCGGGGGCGGCGGCTGGCGCGGGGTGATGTGCAGGCGGTGATCGACCGGGTGCAGCGGCGGGTGGATCCGGATCAGCGGCGGTCGGTGACGCCGCACGGGTTGCGGCATACGACGGCGACGCATCTGCTGGCCGATGCGGTGGACATGGATGCGGTGCGGCGGGTGCTGGGGCACAGTGATCTGTCGACGCTGGGGCGGTATCGCGATGAGCTGCCGGGTGAGCTGGAGGTGGCGATGCGGTCGCATCCGCTGCTGCGCGGCCGGCCTTGACGGGTTGCGGGGGTGGTGTCGTGGGTGTGCCTGCAGTCGTCCCGATCGCATGGTTCTGGCCCGGGCGAAGGCAGCGCGGGCACGGCGATCAGGAGGACGACTGGGCTGAGCTGTATCCGGACCGGCTCGGCTTCGGCGAGCCGTGGGATGGCCAGTACTCCACCTGACATGGCCTGGTGTCAGCCGGCTTCACCGATCAGAAATCGTCCGCCGCGTCGTCCGTTCTGTCAGCTCTTTCGCACCGGTGGAAGGATGGATGACAAGGATGGATGACCATGGCCGACGCTAGACCGCTGGGCGCCGACGAGGCCACGTTCATCGCGGCGGTCCGCTCAGGCGACCCGGCGCGGTTCGCGCTTTTCACCGAGCGCCACCGGCGTGAGCTGCAGGTGCACTGCTACCGGATGCTCGCGAACTACGAGGACGCCCAGGACCTGACGCAGGAGACGTTCCTGCGCGCGTGGAACAAGCGGGAGTCGTTCAAGGGTCACGCTGCGCTGCGGACCTGGCTGTACCGGATCGCGACGAACGCCTGCCTCGACTTCCTGGACAAGCGCAACGGCCGCACACCCGTGCCGTCGGAGCTGCCGGACCCCGGCTCCGAGGTGCTGTACCTGCAGCCGTACCCGGACCGGATGCTGCCCGAGGACCCGCAGGAGTCGGTGGTGGCGCGGGAGACGATCGAGCTGGCGTTCATCGTCGCCGTCCAGCACCTGCCGCCGCGGCAGCGGGCGGTGTTCATCCTGCGCGACGTCCTCGGCTGGCCGGCGTCGACGGCCGCCGACGCCCTGGAGGTGACCGTCGCGTCGGTGACCAGCGCGCTGCAGCGGGCCCGTGTGACGATGCGCGAGCAGCTGCCCGGCCGCCGCCTCGACTGGCGGAGCCCCGCCACCCACGAGCTGTCGGAGGACGAGCGCGGCGTGGTGAAGTCGTACATGGACGCCCATGAGCGCAACGACCTGGACGGGCTGATGTCCCTGCTGCGCGACGACCTGCGCTTCGTGATGCTGCCCGAGCAGGGCACCTCGGTCATGACGGCCAGGGACGCGGTGGACGGCTGGATCTCCGGTGGGCTCTTCCAGCCCGGCCACGACGACTGGCGCTGTGTCGCCACGACGGTCAACCGCATGCCTGCCGCCGCGCTGTACCTGCGCACCCCCGGCGACCCGGAGTACCGGCTGTTCACCATGGCGGTCCTGCACATCGTCGACGGGAGGATCGCCGAGCTCACCGGGTTCGACGCGACCGGCAAGCCATGGCTGGGCCTGCCCCCGACACTGTCGGACGAGTCCAGCGCGCGGGCCGCCGTCACCGACGTCACCGCGCCATGAGCACCGTGACCGGCTGAACGCCGGCGCGGCGACGCGGACACCACCGCCCCGCCGGCGTTGCCGGCGGGGCGTCTGCATGCCCGGAGATCGTCGTCACGATCGGCCGTGGCCGAGGGTCGCGGTGGGCTCGCGAGGAAGGATGGCGATCTGGCCGCACGAGCCGGGTGTCTGGGCCGGGCTCATCGTCTCGTCTGGTATCGGGTCAGCACTATGCCGCCGGGGAACGTCCGCGTCTCCGCCAGGTTCAGGTTCACCCAGCTGTCCAGCGTGGTGAAGAACGGTGTGCCGCCGCCCACCAGGACCGGGTGGGTGACCAGCAGGTACTCGTCGATCAGCCCGGCCCGCATGGCCGCCCCGGCGAGTGTGGCGCTGCTGATGTCCATCGGGCCGCCGTCCTCGGCCTTGAGCCGGGTGATCTCGGTGACCGCGTCGCCGGTGACCAGGCGGGTGTTCTCCTCGACCTTGTCGATGGTCGAGGAGAACACCGCCTTCGGCATGTCCCGCCAGCGGCGGGCGTACTCGATCTCCGCCGGGGTGGCGCCGGGCTGCTGGTCGGCGGTCGGCCAGTGGGAGCTCATCGTCTCCCACAGTTTGCGCCCGTACAGCGCCAGGCCGGTCGCTGCCACCCGGTCGGACCACCATTGGAACAGCTCGTCGCTCGGTACGCTCCAGCCGAGGTCGTCGCCGGGCGCGGCGATGTAGCCGTCCAGGCTCAGGTTCATGCCGAAGGTCAGTTTCCGCATCGTGCCAGCCTTCCGTGAGTCGGTTCCAGACGTACAGACGGGCGCGGCGCGGGATCCTGATCGGTGCGCGATCTGCGTTCGCGGGTGGTCCTCGCGTTCCGGACTCGGCACGGTGTACCCGGCACGGTGTACTCGGTCGGCCCTTCGCCCGTTCGCAGTTGACCCTGGACGGCCATGCGCGGCCGTCAGGACCCGGCTGTGGCGCGGTCGCGGTGGGCGCGGATCTCGTCGTGGTGGTCGGAGGCCCAGCCGATCAGCTGTTTGACGATGTCGAGCAGGCCGCGGCTGAGGGGGGTGAGGGTGTACTCCACGCGCGGCGGGACCTCCGCGTAGGCGGTGCGGGTGATCAGCCCGTCCTGCTGGAGCTGGCGCAGGGTGTGGCTGAGCATGCGCTGGGAGATGCCGGGGACCTCGCGCTGCAGGTCGGTGTAGCGCAGGGCGCCGTCCTCCAGGATCGCGATGATGAGCATGCTCCACTTGTCGCCGACCCGGTCCAGGATCTGGCGGATGAAGGCCATCTGGTCGGCCGGGATCGCCGCGCAGGGCCCCCGGCTCGCGGCGGCCGCCGATTCCCCTGCGTGCTCCATGACGCACATTCCTCTCCGTGACGCACAGTGATGTGCCTTTTGTAAGCCTCCCCATACTGTCCTATCTTGACGTTACGCACAAATAGTAGGAATAGGAGGGGATGCTGTGAAGGTCGAGATCTGGTCCGAGGTGGCCTGCCCCTGGTGCGGGCTGGGCAGCCATCGCGTGGAGCGAGCCGTCGAGCGGTTCGGGCACGGCGAGCACGTGGAGGTGGTCCACCGGTCCTTCCCGCTCGGCAGCGACCTCCCCGAGGGCTCCGTCTTCACTGTCCGTGACATTCTGCGCAGCCGGCACGGCATGGGCGGCGATCAGGCCGAGGTCTCGGCCCGGCGGATCGAGGCGCTGGCCGAGAGCGAGGGCCTGAGCCCGTACCGGGTGCTGGACAACACGGCCGGCAACACCGACCTGGCACACGAGTTCCTCGCGCACGCCTCCGCCGAGGGGAGGAACCGGGCGGCGTGGAAGGCGATCTTCCGCGCCTACTTCGGCCGGGCCGAGCCGGTCTTCTCGCTGGAGGACCTGCTGAAGCTCGCCGGCGAGCTCGGCCTGGACCGCGAGCGGACCCGCCGGGCCCTCACGGAGCGGAGCTGGCGGCAGCAGGTCCTCGGCGACGCCCGCCAGGCGCGGCGCCTGGGCGCGAGCGGCGCCCCGTTCATCGTCGTCGACGGCCGCTACGGCGTCGCCGGCGCGCAGGACAGCGACAGCCTGCTGCGGCTCCTGCGCACAGCCTGGGACGAGACCCACCCGGTCACCCTGGCCCCCGGCGGCCACACCCCGGCCTGCGGCCCCGGCGGCTGCGCCGTCCCGTCCGCAACCTCCTGACCCCCATACTCAAGGGAAAGTGAACTGATCATGCCAACTCTCGCCATCGTCGGCGCCGGCCCCGGCATGGGCCTGGCCATCGCCCGCACCTTCGGCTCCCAGGGCTACGATGTCGCCCTCATCGCCCGCAACCGGGCCAAGCTCGACGACCTCGCCGGCCGGCTCGCCGCGGACGGCGTCACCGCCGCCGCGTTCCCGGCGGACGTGCTCGACCACGACGCGCTGACCCAGGCACTCAAGGACGCCGCCACCCACTTCGGCGGCATCGACGTCCTGGAGCACTCCCCGGCCCCGAGCATCGGCTCCTTGTCCCTCGCCACCCCGTCCCAGACCAGCCCGTCCGATGTGCAGGGGCTGATGGACCTGCTGCTCTACAGCGCCATCACCGCCACCCAGGCCGTCCTGCCGGCGATGCGCGAGGCCGGTGCGGGCACCCTGCTCTACACCAACGGGGGCGGTTCGGTCGACCCCCACCCGATGCTCGGCAACGTCAACGCCGCCCAGGCGGCGCTGCGCAACTGGGTGCTCAACCTGCACAAGGAGCTGGCCGGCACCGGTGTCCAGGCCGCGCACGTCGCCATCGACGTGTGGATCGGCGGGGGCGGCCCTCCCGGAGCCCCGGCGGCGGAGGCCGAGGAGATCGCCCCTGTCTACTGGGACCTGCACACCCGGCGGGACGTGGCCGAGCGCGTCTTCACCGTCTGACGGCTTCCCCCGAGCACCGCACACCCCCCGCGCTCGCGGGTGACGCCGGGGCCGGGGGCGGTCACCTGCGCGGCGTGGTCCAGGCCGGTCCGTACGGGGAGGCGGCGGCCTGGCATCGGGTTCAGCCCGCGGGAGGGGTCATCGGGTGGCCGCCGGGTCCACGATGACGACGAGTTTGCCGCGGGTGTGCTGCTGGGCCAGGTCCGCCAAGGCGCGCGGGGCGTCGCTGAGGGGGTGGGTGGTGGTGGCGGGTTCGGGCAGGATGCCGTCCAGGACGTGGGCGGCCAGGGTGTCCATGGTGCCGGGACGCAGGTCGGTGGTGCCCATCACCGTGGTGACGGCCGGGTGGGCGGGGGTGCCGGGGGTGGTGCTGAGCAGTCGTCCGCCGGGGCGCAGCGTCCGGGTGGCGGCGATGACGGCCTCGCCTGTCAGCGCGAGGTTCACCACGGCGTCGATGCCGCCGGGGTGGCGGCGCCGTACCTCCCCGATCAGGTCGGTGCCGCGGTGGTCGATCACCTCGGTGGCGCCCAGGCCGCGCACGTAGTCGCGGTCGGGCCCGGTGCCGGTGGCGAGGACGACGCACTGCGCGGCCAGCAGCGGCACGACGACGCTGCCGATGCCGCCGGGCGCGCCGATCACCAGGACCGTCTCGCCCGGCTGGAACCGTCCGCGCTCGAGCACGGCCAGGCCGGTCATGCCGGTGCTGGGCAGCGCGGCCGCGGTGACCACGCTCAGCTTCGGCGGCCGTTTCGCCAGGAACGGGCCGGCCTGGAAGGTCGCGTACTCGGCCAGCGCGCCGGAGGTGACGGCGGGGATGCCGACGCCGGCGGCGAACGACGGCGGCGCGCCGAACCCGAACACCTCCTCCCCCACCTCGAACCCGCGCGTGCCGGGGCCGATCTTGGTCACGGTGCCGGCGGCGTCGGTGCCGGGGACGAACGGGAAGTCCAGCGGGACCATCTCGCGTACCGTGCCCGCGGTCATCAGCAGGTCGGCCGGGTTGAGCGAGGCGGCGGCCACCCGGACCTGCAGCTGTCCCGGGCCGGGCTCGGGGATCGGGAGGTCTTCGACGGTGAACGTGCCGGGCGGGCCGTATCCGGGAACGACGAGGGCTTTCATGAGCATCCCTTCCCAACAGACAGGTTGTCTCTCAGCAGGCATCCTGTCCGGACCGGTGCACCTCGGCCAGTCTCATAACCGGCGTTCCGTCTCCATCTGGACAGGACGCCCGAAATGTCTCGGGAAGACGCCCGCGCGGCTCCCGCCGCCACCCACGGCGGCGACCCGGCCGCGCCGCCTCGCCGCCGTGGTGAGCGGGTGCTGTACCTGGTCAGCGGGGCGGGGGCTGCTCGACGCCCGGCCCGCCCGTGTGCGGCGCCGCGACGTAACCTTCGGCGGGCGCGGGAAGCGCCTCGACACAGGCCGCCGAGCAGGCGTTGACCAGCAAGGGCAGGACATCGGCGCCCGAGGTCCACCGTGAGATCCAGACCTGGCGGAGGTTGCCGGCGTCGAGGTGCTGATCGCAGACGCTGCACATGCGGATCTCGGTGGCGCCCCAGACGCAGGGGTCCAGGTCGCCGAGGGCCGGGTTGCCGGCGGTCGCGGGCCTCAACGCCGGGAAGGGCGGGCGCCGTTTGTAGTTGCCGTAGAGGGCGCGGGTGCTCACGGTGCTGCGCCGCAGGTTGCGGCACCGGGTGATCTCGTACGGGAACCAGTGCAGGCGGTAGGAGGTGTACGGGGTGAACTCCTCCAGGCTTCGCATGGCGCCGATCTCGGGCGGGATGCGTACCAGGCTGCTGCCGTACAGCAGGAGGTGTTTCACCGAGGTGAGTCCGGCGATGGTCGGCGGGAGCGTGACGATCTGGCGCCGCTGTTCGGGGGTGAGTTCGGCCAGTGGCTTGAAGACCTCCCGCCGGTCGGCTGCCGCCTGTTCGACCAGCTCCAGCAGGCGGATCCATCCGGGTGCCGTGGTGTCCTGGCGTTCGGGGTGGAAGCGGGTCGCGCGCTGCGGCGTGGTGCTGGTGTACGCGATGCACGTGCAGTGTTCACGGGACGGGCCGGCGGGACCGGCGGCGTCTGCCCAGTGGTTCGTGAACAGCTGCGGCGCTGATTCCTCACTCATCCGCTCACCGTAGTGTCACGGTGCTCAGGAGTCGTTCCCGGCCTTTTGCCGCGGGCCGCGCGCCAGGACGTAGACGAACAGGATCGCCATGACGGCCGCGCCGGCCCACATCGCCTGCTGCCAGCCGTCCACGAAGGCCTCCTGCGCGGCCCGGGCCAGCGCCCGCGCGTCCGGACCCGCCTCGCGGGCGGCGGCCAGGGCGTTGGAGATGCCCTCGCGGGCGGCGTCCGCAGGCGGCAATGCGCCCGGCAGCGTGCCCGGCAGCGTGCCCGGCGTTGCGCTGAGGCGGGTGTCGAGGGCGGTGCGGTAGCCGGCGGTCAGGACCGCGCCGAGCAGCGCGACCCCGAGCGCGCTGCCGAGCTCGCGGGTGATGTCGTTGAGGGCCGAGGCGACGCCTTGGCGTTCGCGGGGCAACGCGGTGGTGATGGCCTCGGTGGACGGCGTCATCGTCAGCCCCATGCCGGCCCCCATGGCGAGCATGCCGGGCAGGATCGAGGGGTAACCGCCGTCGACGGAGACCAGGGCGGCCATGAGGACCAGGCCCGCGCCGCCCAGCAGGATCCCCCAGGCCATGACCTGGCGGCTGCCGATGCGTGCCGCCAGGCGCGGGGCCAGGCCGGAGGCGGCCATCATCAGCAGCGCCATCGGCATGAACGCCAGGGTGGCGAGCAGGCCGGACCAGCCGAGCACCGCCTGGAAGTACGGGAAGAGCACCACGAAGATGCCCGCCTGCACGCCGAACACCGTCAGCAGCGACACCGACCCCGAGGCCAGGCCCCGCCGCCGGAACAGCCGCACGTCCAGCAGCGGAGCCGGCCGGCGCAGCTCCCACGCCACGAACGCGCCGGCGGCGGCCAGGCCGGTGAGCAGGCTCAGGAGCGTCGCGGGAGCGCTCCACCCCTGCCCGGGGCCCTCGTGGAGGAACAGGACGAGCCCCACCACCGCGATCATGGACGTGAGCGCGCCGACGGCGTCGAAGCGGCCCCGCGACGGCTCGCGCGAGTCCGGGACGGAACGCAGCGCCATGGTCAGGGCGGCGGCCACGAGCACGACCGGCAGCACGAACAGCCACCGCCAGCTCGCCAGATCCACCAGGACGGCCGACAGGTACATGCCGAGGATGCCCCCGCCGCCGGCGACGCCGGTCCACACGCCGATCGCCTTGGAACGTTCCTCATCGGGGAAGGTGGAGGTGATGACGGCGAGCGTGACCGGCATGATCATCGCCGCGCCGGCGCCGCTGAGGAGCCGCGCGGCGAGCATGACCTGCGAGGAGGGGGCGAGGCCGGCCGCCGCGCCGGCCACGCCGAAGACGAGCAGGCCCGCGATGAGCATCGGCCTGCGGCCCCACCGGTCGCCCAGCGCGCCGAGCGGCAGGAGCAGCGCGGCCAGCGTGAGGGTGTAGACGTTGATGATCCACAGGACTTCGCTCTGGGAGGCGCCGAAGGCGGCGGTGAGCTGCGGCTGGGCGACGTTCAGGCCGGACACCGAGGCGATGACCGCCATGAGGGCGAGGCAGACGGTGATCAGGATGGTGCGGCGGTGGCGCGGGTCGTGGATGGTCGCATCGCGGGCCGCCACGGGCGAGGTGGTCACGGGGTTCCTTTCGCGGGAGGGCAGGAGGGGTCGGCGCCGGAGCGGCGGGGCCCTGGCGCTGGTGGACGGGGGGGGTCGGGGCTACCGGTGGCGGGTGGCGCGGACGACCACGTCGTGCAGGGGGACCGGGCGGCCTGGGAGGGTGCGCACGTGCTCTTGCGCGGTGACGATGTCCCACTGGGTGCGGGGCAGGCGGGCCGTGATGGCGGCGGGGGTGGCCGACGCCTCGGCGGGCGGGTGGTGGCCGTGACCGGCGGCGGCGCCGCTGTGGGCCGCGCCGCTGTGAGCGTGGCCGGTGGCGGCGCCCGGAGTGTGGGCGTGGCCGGCGGTGGGGCCGCCGGCGCCGGGGGCGTCGTGGGTATGGCCGAGGGTGTCGTGGGTGTGCAGGTGGCCGACGATGAGCAGGGTGCCGCCGGGGGCGACCCAGCCGGCGATGCGGTCGTAGAAGTCCAGCTGCGGCATCGCGGGGTGGGCGTAGTGGGTCATGACCAGGTCGAACGGTGCGTCCGGGCGCCAGGTGGTGAGGTCGGCCCGCACCCAGTGCAGGCGTCCGGCGGCGTCGCCGGACGCCGGGCGCCTGGCGGCCGCGGCCAGGGCGTGGGAGGAGATGTCGGCCGCGGTGACGTGCCAGCCGCGCTCGGCGAGCCAGATCGCCTCGGCGCCGCTGCCGCACCCGGCGTCCAGGGCCGTGCCGGGTGCCAGGCCCACGGTTTCCGGGGCGAGGTACGGGTTCGGCGGGTGGCCGCCCATGGAGGCCTCTCCCCCGTGCCAGTGCTGCTCCCAGTAGTCCTTGTCGAAGGCGTGCGTCATCGCTGGTGTTCCTCGTTCGCGGTGATGGGGTCGGGGTCGTTCCTCATGGTGGTGAACGACCCGGCGGATGCGCAAACCTTGTTGCCGAATGGCAAAATGGCGGGGTGGACGAAACCATTGACCGCACCCTCGACGCCGTCGGGCCGAGGCTGAAGCGCCTGCGGCTGCAGCGGGACGTGACGCTGGCCGACCTCGCGACGCAGACCGGGATCTCCACCAGCACGCTGTCCCGGCTGGAGGCGGGCCTGCGGCGTCCCACGCTGGAGCAGCTGCTGCCGCTGGCGCGCGCCTACGGGGTCACGCTGGACGAGCTCGTCGACGCGCCGCCGACCGGCGATCCCCGCATCAACCTGCGTCCCATCGCCTGCGGTGACGGCACGGTCGTCCTGCCGCTGACGCGCAGGCCGGGCGGGATCCAGGCCTACAAGTTCGTCCTGCCGGCCGGCGGGGACGACGCCGAGCCGGACCTGCGCACCCATGAGGGCTACGACTGGGTGTACGTGCTCAACGGGACCCTCCGTCTCGTGCTCGGGGAGCACGACCTGCTGCTCGAGCCCGGGCAGGCGGCGGAGTTCGACACGCGTACGCCACACTGGTTCGGGGCCGCCGGCGCCGGTCCGGTGGAGTTCCTGAGTCTCATCGGCAAGCAGGGCGAGCGCGCGCACGTCCGTGCCGCGCCGAAGGGCGCGCCGGGCGGATGAACGGGCGGATGAACGGGCGGATGAATCGGCACTCAGCGGGCGGTGGCCGCGCGGCGGCCCGATGGGGGACGCCCGCGCGGCCACCGGTCACCTGCCGCCCGTCGCCCGGCCGCTGGACATCAGGGTGACGATCGCGTCCAGGTCGTTGGTCTGGCAACGCCGATCACAGCATGGGCCGGGGCCGCCCGGCGAGCGACTTTCCCGGCCATGCTCAGAGTGGTGCGTGCGTTCAGTCGACGACGGCGCCGCCGGTGAGGTTGACCTCGGTGGCGGTCATCGTCGCGGCACGGCCGGAGGCGACGAAGGCCGCGGCGTTGGCGACGTCTTCCAGTCGCGGCCGGCGGTGGAGCAGGGTGAGGTTCGCCTCCGGGTCGTCGCCGGGCGGCTTGGACGGGTCGGGTGAGCCGGGAGACAGCAGCCAGCAGACCCGGATGCCGTGCGGGCCGAGCTCGGCGGCAAGCTGGCGGCACAGGCCGGCGAGGGCGGACCAGGCGACGTGCGAGCCACCGAGGAGCGGGATGGCTTCCCGGCCCCCGCCCATGGCCAGGATCACGCCGGTGCGGCGGCCGATCATGTGGCGAGCGACGGCGGTGGCCACGGTCAGGTGGGTGGTGACGGCCTTGGTGACGGTGCGCAGCACGTCGTCGGCGGCCATGCCGATGAGCGGGGTGCCGTGCAGGTCGTCGTTGGACGTGGCGTTGAAGGCGATGTCGATGCCCGCGCAGCGCTGGGCGACGGTGTCGGCGTGCTGCTCGACCGCGGCCCGGTCGGTCGCATCGAGCGGGGCGGCCTCGGCGCGTCCCCCGGTCTGGGAGATGGCGTGGGCCAGGTCCTCCAGAGGTTCGCGGGTGCGTCCGGTCAGGTGGACGGTGGCGCCTTCGCCGGCGAAGACGCGGGCGACCGCGGAGCCGATCGCTCCGGCGCCGCCGTAGACGATGGCGGTCTTGTTCTCCAGCAGCATGACGATCCCTTCTCCGGCGCATGGGGGCGGTGATCGGTGGCCGCACAGGTACTCTTCGCTGAACCAGGCAGGGCTAAACGCCCGCTCAGGACGCCCGGCAGGTGACGTCACGCGCCGGCATCGTGCCGTCGGCCGGCCCACTCGTGGCGGATGGTGCCCGTGGTCCGCCGGACGCGGGAGGAGCATCCCTGGTGGAACGACCCGGTGGCGGATTCGCCGCTGGGGCGGAGCGGGCCAGGAACGTGATGGCCCACGCGGTGGTGGAGTTCTACAATCCCGCGCAGCTACGCGGCCTGCAGCGGCTGAACGTCCTCCACCAGCAGGAAGCGGACACCGGCGATCCGGCGGAACGATGAACCGGCCCGATCCGCGGCACCTGCCGCCGCAAGCCGAACAAGCAGCTCACCGTGCGCGTGTCCCGGCTGCCGCGAACGCGAGTGGTCAAACGGCCGGTTTCAGGTATCCGCCGGCCGTCAGGCCCGCGAAGGCGGCATCGGCGTCGGTCAGCTGGGATGTGATCGGCCGCCACTACGATCAGATGATCAAGTGCGCGACCGCGTTGCGGCTCAAGACCGCCGAGGCCCGCCAGATGCTGCGCCGCTTCACCCGCGGCTGCCCCGAGCATCCCACCTACCAGGCCATCGAAGAGCTGGGCCGCGTGGTCCGTACGGTATTCATCTGCGAGTACCTCGCGGACGAGGCGCTGCGTCAGGATCCAGACCGTCGTGCGCGATGCGAAGTGGCGCAAGAGACTGACCCCGATCGTTCTGCGCGGCCTTTCCGTAACTGTTTGGACCCCACCTGAACCTGTACGGCAGGCTGGAACTGGACCTGAATCTAGGCGGCGCCGAGCAACGGCAAGGCGACGGCGATGCCGCGGCCGCCGGCGAAGGCCGGCGAAGTCTTCCGCAGGAGGTGACTGTGACTGCTGCGCGGTCCAGGGACTGTGAAGCGGAAGTTCTCCAAGGGAGAGGGGGTTTCTGATGCCCGGCAGAGGCCTACCCCGGTGGAGCAGCGTGCCGGCCGCCATCCTCGCCGCGGCGGTGCTCGCTACAGTGGAGGCACTCCGATCATGGCGCCAGCCGGCTCTGGCATCGGATGTTCGTCAATTGACTGCCACAACCCCATCGGTGGCCATATGACTGAAGAGCGTAGTGAGAATGCCCAACCGCCAGCGGGCGATGAGCGGTTACCCGCGTTGGAGGTTCGGGGCCTGAGAAAGGCGTTCGGTGACGTGGTCGCCGTGGAGCGGGTGGACCTGACGGTGCCGAGTGGTTCGTTCTTCGGGCTGGTCGGGCCGAACGGGGCGGGCAAGACCACCTCTTTGTCCATGGCGGTCGGGCTCCTGCGCCCCGACGCCGGGGCGGCACGGGTGTTCGGCGTGGATGTCTGGGCCGAGCCCGTGCGGGCCAAGACGATGCTCGGCGTGCTGCCGGACGGCCTGGCGATGCCCGAACGGCTGACCGGCCGGGAGATGCTCACGTATCTGGGGCTGTTGCACGGTCTGGAGGCCACCGTGGTCGCCGCGCGCGCCGAGGAGCTGTTGACGGTGATGGAGCTGGACGGCGCCGAGCGGACGCTGGTCGGCAACTACTCCGCCGGCATGCGCAAGAAGATCGGCCTGGCCACCGCACTGCTGCACGGTCCTCGGCTGCTGGTCCTGGACGAGCCGTTCGAGGCGGTGGACCCGGTCTCGTCGATGACGATCAAGGCGATCCTCCAGCAGTTCGTCCGCCGAGGCGGCTCCGTGGTGGTCTCCAGTCACTCCATGGCGTTGGTCGAGCTGCTCTGCGACCAGGTAGCGGTGATCGCCGCGGGCAGAACGGTCGCCGAGGGCACCCTTGACGAGGTGCGCGACGGCGCCAGCCTGGAGGACACCTTCGTGCGACTGGTCGGCGCGTCGAGCCCGGGTGAGCAAGGACTCTCGTGGTTGGCGTTCTGATCCGGATGAAGCTCGCGATGCTCCGGAACTCGATGACCGCAGGACACGCGGCAGAGATGACCCTGGGCGCCGTGCTCGGCCTGCTGACCGCGTCGGGCACGATCATGGTGGCGGTGAACGACGCGGCCATCTCCGCCGATGTGCTCGCGGCCGTGTTCGCCGGGTGGGCGCTCGGCTGGGTCCTCGGCCCGCTGTTCGCCGGCGGCGAGAAGAACGACCTGCGGCCCGAACACCTCACCCGCGTTCCGATGACGTCCAGGACGATGGCGAGCGGCCTGTTCGGCGTGTCGTTGTTCAGCATCGGGGCCGCGGTCACGCTGCTCGCGCTGCTCGCCCTCGTCGTGTTCGGCGCCCGGCTCGGTCCCGGGCCGGCGCTGGTCGCGGTGGTTACGGTGCCGGCCATGCTCGCGACGCTGGTGCTCTGCTCACGGATCACGGTCGCGCTGGTCGGCGAGACGATGCGCTCCCGGCTCGGCGCGGCGATGATCGCCATGCCGTGGGCGGTGATCGTGGCGTGCGCCTCGAACATCGGCATCCTGCTCGTCGTGCTCGGCCAGTCCCAGCTGCTGCGTGGCGGCTGGCCGGCCTGGCTGCCGATCACCCTGCGGGTGCTGCCCTCCGGCTGGGGCATCGCGGCCGTCGAGGCGTCGAGCCGATCCGACTGGCTGGTGGCGGGCGGCGCCCTGGTCGCGCTCATCGCGCTGGTCGGCGGCCTGCTGGCGTTGTGGTCGAGGCTGCTGCACCGCCGCATCACGGGTGCGCTTGGCGCGCCGGCCGTCCGGCCGAAGGCGTCCACCCGATCCCTGCTCGGACGGTTGCCCTCGACCAGGCTCGGCGCCGTCATCGGCAAGGAGCTGCGGACGTGGCCGAGGGACATGCTGCGGACCTACTTCTGGTTCTTCGCCCTGTGGTTCAGCATCGCCTACACCGCGCTGCCGCTGCTCGCGGGCGTCACGGCCTACCTGCCCTGGGCAGGCATCGCGCTGGTGGTCATCGCCGCGGCGTGCTCGGCGAACCTCTACAGCGCCGACGGCAGCGCGCTGTGGCTGACGCTGATGACCCCGGGCGTCGAGCGGGCGGACGTGCGGGGCCGCCAGACGGCGTGGCTGCTGGTCACCGTGCCGGTGGCCGTGGCGCTCACCGTGATCGGAGTCCTGATCAACGGGCAGAGCCGGCTCTGGCCGTGGACACTCGGCATCCTCGCCAGCTCGATCGGGACCGGAGCCGGCCTGCTGGCGCTGCTGTCGGTCATGGTACCCATCCGGATGCCCGACGCCCACCGCCGCAGCGCGAACCCCGCCACCGACAGCGGCAACCTCACCGGGCTGGTCTGGACGATGATCGGCGCCTCGGTCGCGGCCGCGCTGCCCGTCGCCGCGCTCGTGCTCGTGGGCACGTTACGCGACGACCCGCTGCTGCGGTGGTCCGGTCTCCCCCTCGGCCTGGCCATCGGCGGACTGTGCATGTGGTTGTTCGGGCGGCTGGCCTACCGCAGGCTCGAGACGAACGGACCCGAACTGCTGGAGAAGCTGCGTGGCGGGAACCCGAACCTCCGCCCGCGGCCCGGGGAGCCCAAGGTCGTCCTGGTCGAGCCGCCAGGCGGGACCGGTATGCGCCTCACCGCCAGCCTGTGTCTCGGCGGCGGGTGGGTTCCGATGGCCTCCGGCGTGATCTCGTTGATCCTGATCTCCCAAGGCGGTACCTCGCAGACGCTGTGGACCTTCGCGACGCGGCTGCCCGAGCCGCTGCCCGTTCCGGTCGCGATCCTGCTGATCGGGCTGAGCGTGCTCATCTACGCCACCGGCGTGCGCACCCTGCTGACGCTGCGCAGACGCCGGCGTGAACCGACGCGGATCCCGGCGTCCGGCGCACCAGCAGGACAGTTGCCGCGCCCGCGGTCATGAAGGCGGGGGATGTGAACCGCAAGACCTTCATCCGCACTGAGCGGGGTGCCGCCGCCTCCATCCCCCGGCGGGCCTCGCCCAGCTCGGGCGCCCGTAGCGGTCCCCACGGTGGTGTACGCCGCCGGCAGGTTCTACGACATGACCGCCTGCGCGAGGGCCCTGCGGATCGCGGTGTGGCGGTGCCTGAGATCGCAGCCGAGCTGATCATCCCCACCGGCAAGAACAACGGCAGCAACCCCTCCGTGGCCAGCGTCTATCGCGCGCTGGCCGATACCGGCGCCACCCCCGCGCATGACGACGATGGCCCGAACTCTGCCCTGCGCCGCTGAAGTCGGTTACTGAGGGGGTTACTTTTCCTCTGGTGGCATCAACCCGGGCGCCGGGCCTCTACCGGCTCGTCACCGCCGGCGTTTCCGCCCGGCAGCTCCAGCAGGACCCACCGGCCCGTCCGTCTCACTCAGCTGTGTCCACGCGCCGGCCCCGGCCTCATCCATGAGCGCTTGCGCCGACATGATGGGGGGCCGCCCGGTAGCCGTGCAGGCGGAACGCCGGCCGACATGCGGTACATTGTTACCATGGTAACAGTGGAGCGTACTCAGACGGGCCTCCGGCTCGAGAAGAACGTGCTCAAGGTGCTCAAGGGACTGGCCGAGTACCTGGACATCTCGCTCGGTGACCTGGTGGAGGGCATCGCGCTGCACTCCTTCGACGGCAAGGCGCCGTTCACGCCCGAAACCCTGGTCAAGATCGAGCAGCTCAAGGCCGTGTACGGCCTGACGCTGACCTCCGCCGACGCGCACCGGCTGACCGAGCGATGAGCGGCGCGCAGTACACCCTCACCGGAAGGCTGGCGGTCGCGCTGCCGCCCGAGGCGGCGTTCACGCTGTTCACGCCGCGCGGCGAGGAGCTCTGGGTGGCCGGATGGCGGCCCCGTTTCCCGATGGGGACCAGCGATGACTCCGCCCCCGGCACCGTCTTCGAGACCGGCACGGACGACGAGCTGACCATCTGGGTGGTGGCCGCGCGCGAGCCTGGACGGCGCGTCTCGTACGCCAGGGTGACGCCCGGTTCCCGGGCCGGGACCGTCACGGTCGAGGTGGACGCGGACGGGCAGGGCGGCAGCACCGTACGGGTCACCTACGAACTGACCGCACTCACGCCGCAGAGCCAGGGACCTCTGCGCGAGTTCGCCGGGAGCTATCGGGACTTCCTGCGGTCGTGGGAGGTGGACATCGCCCGCCATCTCGGGTCCCCGCCGCCGGCCCCGACCGTCCGGACGTAAACGTGGACTCAGGTCATCCGGTGCCGCCGGGAGAGACCAGGCCGGTCTCGTAGGCGAGCACCACCGCCTGGACACGGTCGCGCAGGCCGAGCTTGGACGGGATGCCGGCGACGTGGGTCTTCACCGTGGCCACGCTGAGCGACAACTGCCCGGCGAGTTCGGCGTTGCTCAGGCCGGTGGGCCGGCAGGCGCAGCACGTCCAGCTCGCGAGGCGTCCGGCCCGGCAGGCCGCGATGCAGGGCGGGCTTCAGGTCGTCGCGGCGGGCGACGCGCTCGACCGGGCGGCGGGTGATGGTCGGCGCGAGCAGGGCGTCGCCGGAGCGCACCCGGCGCCGCGTGTGCCGCCGGTGTCGGTCACCTCGATCTCCAGCCACTCGCCGGGGCTCGACGAGCAACGGAACGAAAGTCTCGGTTTCCAAGGTTTCTGAGGGCTGAACCCGAGACTGGTCTATCCGATCACGGCAGACCCGCAACGCTCGCCCACACAACCGACTTTTCAAGATCGCGAAGATGGCCGAAGTCGAGCTCGGATTGCGGCCTGAGTTAAAGGTGGGTTAAGCAAATCTGGTTAGCTTCTTTTAAGCCCCTGACCTGCATGCTGCAGGTCATGGCGAACATGAAGAGTGCCCTGAAGATCGCAGCCTTCCTCGCTACCTCAGTCGTCCTCGCCTCTTGTGGCGGCGGCTCCGGGGGGCAGGGAGATTCCGGTGATCAGGCGAAGTACGCGGCGTGCCTACGGGATCAGGGTCTCACCGTCACGGAGCGGAGCGACGGGCTGGACATCAAGGCGGACTCCCCGGAGAAGAGCAACGCGGCCAAGGCGGCCTGTAAGCAGTACGCCCCGGCCGGTGAGGAGGTGTCGCCCGAGGACAAGAAGAAGGCGATGGACACCGCGCTCAAGTACGTCGAGTGCATGCGCAAGGCGGGAGTCGACATGCCGGACCCGAAGCAGGATCCCGACGGCGGTGTCGCTCTGAAGCTGCCGGACGGGATGACCGAGGACACGCCGGTGGTTCAGCAGGCGCAGAAGGCGTGCCAGGAGCTCTCTCCTGGGAACTCCGAGTGAGGCGCACGGCGGTGCTGCTGAGCGGCGTAGCGGTGATCGGAAGCGGGGCTGTGGTGGGGTTCATGAACCTCCCCGGTCGTACGGCAGCGCCGGCAGCGAGCCCCAACGGTGCACAGGCGTCGTCTGTGCCGATCACCCGTTCCGACATGGTGGACACCAAGCAGGTCAGCGGCACCCTCGGATATGCGGGCCGCCGCAGCCAGCCGAACCGGGCCGGCGGGGTGGTCACGGCCACCCGCGCCGAGGGAACGGTGGTGCGCCGTGGCGGCTGGCTGTACAAGGTGGCGGGCAAGCCGGTGTTCCTGATGTATGGCGCCGTCCCGATGTATCGCCGCCTTGGTGTCGGCACCACGGGTCCGGATGTCCGTCAGCTGGAGCTGAACCTGGTCAAGCTGGGATACAAGCCCGGCACGGTCGACAAGACCTTTACCGCGGTGACCGCCCGGGCGGTGTGGGCCTGGCAGCGCGATGAAGGGCTGGTGGCGACGGGCAGGGCGGAGGTAAGCCAAGTGATCTTCTCGGGGGGTTCGCTTCGGATCGCGGAGAACTCCAAGCAGGCTGGGGATGCCGCTGAAGGTTCGGTGGTGACAACGACCGGGACGGAACGAGCTATCACCATCAAATTGGAGACCTCCCACCAGCAATTCGCCCGTAAGGGCGCCAGGGTGAAGGTACAGCTGCCCGACGGCAAGAAGGTCGCTGGAACGATCTCCTCTGTCGGAACCGTCGCACGGCCCGGGAAGGATGCGGACAGTCCGGCGACGATCGAGGTCAGGGTCAAGGTCGGCGGCGAACTGGGCAGACTTGATCAGGCGCCGGTCACGGTCGAGCTACGAACCGGGCGCCGCAAGGACGTGCTGTCGGTGCCGGTCGAGGCACTGATCGCGCGGGCAGGCGGCCAGTACGGCGTGCGGGTGGTGCAAGGCGGGGCACGCCGGGTGGTGCCGGTCGAGACGGGCCTGTTCATGGGAAGCCGCGTGGAGATCTCCGGTGCTGGCTTGTCGGAGGGCGTGAGAGTCGAGGTGCCCGCGCTATGACCGTCGTCGTCGAGCTGAGCAGGGTGACCAAGGAGTTTCCCGGTGGCGTTCAGGCGCTGCGAGGAGTGGATCTGCGCGTGGATAGCGGAGAGCTGGTCGCCATGGTCGGCCCTTCCGGGTCGGGCAAATCGACCCTGCTCAACATGATCGGAACTTTGGACCGGCCAACGCGAGGTCAGGTGCGCATCGCGGGCTACGACGTGGCGCAGCTGAACGATCGCGAGCTGTCGGCGCTGCGCGCCCAGCACATCGGATTCGTCTTCCAGCAGTTCCATCTCGCGGAGGGAGTTTCCGCTCTCGACAACGTCGCTGACGGTTTGCTGTATGCCGGAGTGGGGCGGCGTGAACGTCGGCGGCGGGCGGGTGAGGCATTGGAGCGTGTCGGTCTGGCGGATCGGCTGGAGCACCGGTCGAATCAGATGTCGGGCGGGGAGCGGCAGCGGGTCGCCGTGGCGCGCGCCGTGGTCGGTGAGCCGTCGCTGGTGTTGGCCGATGAGCCGACCGGCAACCTTGACACCGCTTCGGGGGCAGAGGTTCTCGCGACGTTGCGGAATCTGAACGCGGCCGGCGCCACCGTGGTGATCATCACGCACGACCTGGAGGTCGCGGCCGCCGCGCCCCGCAGGATCCACATCCGTGATGGCCTGGTCGTCGCGGATGAGGTCTCCGAGGTCGGCGAGATGGGAGCTCTCCGATGACGGATCGGATCGGCAAAGCACGGCTGACCCCTGCCCGGATGAACCTGGAGGATGTGGCGCGAGTGGGTGTGGCGGGGCTGCGGGCCCGGCCCACGCGGGCCGTGCTGTCCGCGTTGGGGATCGCCATCGGCATCGCGACCATGGTGGCGGTGCTGGGCATCTCCTCCTCCAGCCAGGCTCGCGTGATGGAGACCCTGGACGCGTTGGGGACGAACATGTTGACCGTCGCCCCCGGCAAGCAGTTCTCCGCGCAGAAGGCCAGGCTGCCGAAGAACGCGGGCCGGATGATCCGGGGCGTGGAGCATGTCGCCATGGCCGGCCAGACCGGTGACACCGGAAAAGCCATCTACCGCAACGATCGCATCCCTTCCACACGCACCGGCGGCCTTCAGGTCCGCGCCACCTCCCTGGATCTGCTGGAGGTCCTGCAGACCCCGGTCCGCAGCGGAAGGTGGCACGATGTGGCCACCGCGGCGCAACGCACCGTGGTGCTGGGATCCACGGCCGCCACACGGCTGGCCGCCACCGCCGGAGACGCGGTCTGGATCAACGGCCAGTGGTGGACGGTGATCGGGGTCCTGGCCGAATCGCCACTGGCAGAGGACGTCGACGTGGCCGCGCTGGTCGGTTTCGCCGCGGCGGATACCTTCCTCGGTTTCGATGGACACCCGACCTTGGTCTATACGAAGATCGCTGAGGAGAAGGTCACAGAGGTCAGGGCGCTGCTGAATCACGCGGCGAACCCCGAGCATCCGGAGGAGGTCACGGTCAGCCGCCCCTCCGACGCCCTGGCGGCGAAGGCCGCGGTGGCGGGGGCGTTCACCAGCCTGTTGCTCGGTGTCGGTGGCGTGGCCCTGCTGGTGGGCGGGGTCGGCATCGCCAACACGATGATCATCTCGGTGCTGGAGCGGCGGCGTGAGATCGGCCTGCGTCGCGCGCTCGGGGCCACCACCGGCCAGGTTCGCGTCCAGTTTCTCGCCGAATCCCTGATTCTGGCCGGTGTGGGCGGGCTCACCGGCTCGGTGCTAGGAGTGGTCGCCACCATCGGGTTCGCGCTGACGCAAGGGTTGCCGCCGGTCGTGCCGGCGTGGGTGATCGGCGGCGGGCTCGGCGCCACGCTCGTCGTCGGCACCATCGCCGGGCTCTACCCGGCGATGCGGGCCGCTCGGATGTCGCCGACGCTGGCCCTGTCCGCCTGAGACGTACCATGATGACCGACAGCTGGGAGCAGCGAACATGCGCGTGCTGGTTGCCGAGGATGAGAAAGGCTTGGCCGACATCATCGGCACCGGGCTGCGCAAGGCCCGGATGGCGGTGGACGTCGTCTATGACGGGGACGCGGCTCTGGAACGGGCGATGACCCATGAATACGACGTGATCGTGCTCGATCGGGACTTACCCGAGATCCACGGTGACGACGTCTGCCGGAGGCTGATGGAGGCGCAGGTCCCGGCACGGATCATCATGCTCACCGCCGCGGGTGACCTGTGGTCGAAGGTGGAGGGGCTGGGCCTGGGATCTGATGATTACCTGGCCAAGCCCTTCGACTTTCCCGAGCTCGTCGCCCGGATCCGGGCCCTGGCCCGGCGGGTGCCGACCCGGCTCCAGCCGGTTCTGGAGATGGCGGGCATCACCCTGGACCCGGCCTACCACGAGGTGCATCGTAACGGGCGTTATGTGGCTCTGAGCCCCAAGGAGTTCACGGTGCTGGAGGTCTTCATGCGGTCGGGGGGAAGTGTGGTCAGTGTCGAGGATCTCCTGGAGAAGGCATGGGACGAGAACGTCGACTACTTCACCAACTCCGTGCGGGTAACGGTGGCGACGCTGCGCAAGAAGCTGGGACCGCCACCGGTGATTCACACCGTGATCGGAGCGGGCTACCGTCTCGTCGACCCTGGCCACGGAGCACCGTCAGGGTCCGGCTGACCGCGCTCTATGCCAGCCCGTTCCTCATCATGGCCGTGGTCATGCTTCTCGCGGTGAACCTGCTGCTCAGCAGCGCGCTTGGGGTGAGCGTCTCCGTCTCGGGGCGAGCACCTCAGCCCACGGCCGCCGGGGCGCCGACCCGGGGCGAAGTCGACGAGGAAGCGGTGTTCGAAGGCGACCTTCAGCTGCAGTATGAGGTCCTGAGATATCAATGGGCCGCCACCGCGATCATTATCGCTGTCCTGACGGTGGTCTCGGTGATCCTGGGCTGGTGGCTAGCCGGGCGCGTCCTGCGCCCGATTCGCGGCGTCACCTCCACGGCCCGCCGACTGTCCCTGTCCAACCTCCATGAACGGATCGCGATGCAGGGCCCCGACGATGAGCTCAAGGAGCTCGCCGACACCTTCGATGACATGCTCGACCGGCTGGAGCGCTCGACCGATGCTCAGCGGCGATTCGCCGCCAACGCCTCCCATGAGCTCAAGACACCCTTGGCGCTGGACCGGGCGCTGCTGCAGGTGGCGTTCGGCGAACTCCCCGAGGAACTGTTGGAGGCCCGGGATGAACTCCTCGCCTCCAACAGCCGCCAACATCGGCTCATCGACGGACTCCTGATGCTGGCTGCGGCAGAACACACGCTGACCAGCGTAGAGCCCGTCGATCTGGCCGACCTGGCCCGGCGTGTCATCTACGGGCACCCCGGCGCGACGGTGGACCTGTCACCGGCCCTCACCTCCGGCGATCCCGTTCTGGTCGAGCGGTTGATCGCGAATCTCGTGGAGAACGCCGAGAAGTACAACGACCAGCGTAGGTTCATCGCCGTCCGGACCGGAACGGGCAATGAAGGCGCGGTCCTCACCGTGGAGAACACCGGGCAGGAGATCGCCCACGAGGTGGTGTCATCGCTGTTCGAGCCGTTCCGGCGCCTCACCGGCGACCGTACCGAGTCGGTGTCCGGCGCGGGCCTCGGCCTGTCGATCGTGGCCGCCATCACACGCGTCCACGGAGGCACGATCGACGCCGTCCCCCGCGTCGGCGGCGGCCTCGCCGTGACGGTACGCCTCCCGGACATGGGGTCAGTGGTGAAAGCGCAGCCAAGGCTCTCAACGGGCGGGCGGAGGTAAAGCAACGCAGCGACTCCACCCATGTGATCAGTGGCCGTGCGGAGCCTGAATCGGCTCGAGCTGGCCGGGAACCGAGACTTTTCGTTCCGTTGCTCGTCGAGCCCCTCGCCGTCCTGGCCGATCGTCACGGTCGCGGCGGCCCCGGGCGCGTGCTTGATCGTGTTGGTGAGGGCTTCCTGTACGACGCGGTGGGCGGCGAGGTCGAGCCCGCCGGACGGCCCCGTCGAGGCGGCCACCGCCCGCGCCGGCCAGCAGGCCCATGACATGCGTAAAGGATCAGGTCGCAGCCTCAGGGGGTCGTCGCGGCCCGCTCGGCCTCACTGCGCAGGACACAGAACTCGTTACCCTCGGGGTCGGCGAGAACGGCCCAGCCCGCGCCATCGGTGTTGCGGCGGTCGGCGACGAAGGTGGCGCCCAGCCCCAGCAGGCGGCCGACCTCCTCATCCCGCGAGGTCTCCGGACGCAGGCACAGGTGGAACCGGTTCTTGACCGTCTTGGGCTCCGGCACCTGGTTGAAGTGCAGCAGCGGTCCCTGCGGAAGCAGGACCTGCGTCTCGTCATCCCCGGGCCTGTCCTCGGGATGCATGGGGCAACCGGTGACCTCGCTCCAGAACCGGGCGAGCTCGTAGGCGTTCGCACAGTCGATCGCCACGTTCTGCACTACCGAAACCATGCGGGCAACGACCCCCTTCCATCTCATCGTGCTGATCGTCTGGTCCGGCGACACCCGCTCACAGGCGGCGTTGCAGGAGCATGCCTGGCCACTCCCCCACGGTGAAGGGGGCGACGCGGGTGAAGCCGCAGCTTTCGTAGTAGGCCACCAGGCGGCCGTCGTGGCCGGCGTAGCAGTCGACGCGCAGCAGGCGCACGCCGCGGCGGGCGGCTTCGTCGGCGGCCCAGCCGAGCAGGGCGCGGCCGATGCCGTGGCCGGCGTGGCGGCGGCCGGTGACCAGGGCCTGCACGTAGAGCTCCGGTTCGGCCGCCGGGGTGACGTAGTCGTGGGCGGGGCCGACGCAGATGCAGCCGGCGGGCTCGCCGTCGTGCTCGGCGATGCGCATGCCGCCGCCGGCCAGCCAGGAGGTGACCTGCTCGGTGCGCTTGGCGTCGCCGGTGAAGGGCCGGGTGCCCCACTGGCCGGTACGGCCCTGGGCGGTGAGCCAGGTGACGGCCGAGTCGAACATGGCCAGGACGGCGGGCACGTCCTCCTCCCGGGCCGGCCGGATGGTGACGGGCCGGGCAGGGGTGGCGGGGCCGCGGGTCACGACTTGCTGCTCTTGTTCAGGGCGCTGCCCTTCTTCCACTGGGAGAACGACATCTGCCAGTATCCCCAGCCGTTGTTCCACTCCAGCTCCCGGTCGGTGCCGGTGATGTCGACGACGTCGCCGCGCTGCACGTTGTCGTAGAACCACTTGGCCTGGTCGGGGCGGGCGTTGATGCAGCCGTGGCTGACGTTGCGCACGCCCTGCGCCCAGACGTTGTTCTTGGCGTGGACGTACTCGCCGGAGTTGGAGATGCGCACGGCGTGGTCGATCATGACGTCGTAGTAGCCGGGGTCGCCCTTCTTGCGGCCCGGGGAGATCATGCGGACCGGGCTGCCACGTTCCATGGTGAGGTGGACGCCCGAGGTGGTGGTGTATTCGCGGGTGGTGGCCATGCCGGCGCTGATGCGCATGGTCTGGACGCGCTTGCCGTCCTTGTAGACGTACATCATCTTCTTGCGCGTGTCGATCTTGCTGATCTGCTTGGCGCCGATCTTGAGGTTGGCGGTGTAGTCCTTGACCCCGTACAGGCCCTTGCCGCCCTTGATGCCGGTGATGTTGGCGTTGAAGGTGACCTTCTGGTGGGCCGGCCAGTACTTGGCGGTGCGGTAGATGACGACGGTGTCGTTGATCCAGCGCCAGGCGCCCTCGACGGGCTTTTCCGCCTCGATCTCCAGGGCGCGCTCGATGGTCGCCTTGCTGGTGACGGGCTGGTTGAAGGTGACGATGATGGGGGCGCCGACGCCGAGGGTCTCGCCCTTGGCGTTGGGGGTGACGTCGGCGACCTGCAGCGCGCGTTCGGGCTTGGCGGTGGTGAACGTGCTGGTGGCGGTGGTGACGCCGGCGGTGGCCGAGACGTTGTAGCTGGTGGACGGCTTCAGCGCGGTCCTGGAGATCCAGCGGGTCTTGTCGGCGTTGAACTTGCCTTCGAGCTGCTCGCCGTCGGCTTCGACGGTGACGTTGTCGAGCGGGGCGCCGGCGGCGGCCACGACGACCTTCTTCTCGGGGCTGACCTTGCTCGCGCCCTCGTCAGGGGTGATCTTGACGGTGGGGGCCTGGGGGGTGGCACTGGTGCTCGGCTGGGAGGCGTCCGGTGGCTGCGCGGCCGGGGCGCTGGAGCATGAGGCCGTCAGCGCCGCCGCCGCGAGCAGCGCGAACGCGGTGGCGGATCTCCTCCGAACGGGCGCAACGTTCAACTTCGTCCTCTCCCCACGGCACCACAATGGCACCCCAAAAACTTTAATGCTCCCGCATGTAAGACGCGGAATCCTTTGGGAGAGTTCGATCACATTTCAATCACTTCTGAGCGAAGTGGGTGGCGGCCGGCGACTGGCCTGGTCAGCGGGTGGTCAGGCGGTGCGTCAGGCCGGTGTGGCGGCGGCCCGCCCCCTTGGTGCGGACGGCCTGCGCCAGCGCGCGGCGCGAGCCCACGATCACCACGAGCTTCTTGGCCCGCGTGATGGCGGTGTAGAGCAGGTTGCGCTGCAGCATCATCCAGGCGCTGGTGGCCAGCGGGATGACCACGGCCGGGTACTCGCTGCCCTGCGAGCGGTGGATGGACACGGCGTAGGCGTGGGCGAGCTCGTCCAGCTCGTCGAAGGCGTACTCGACCGCCTCGTCCTCGTCGGTCAGGACCGTGAGCTTGTGCTCGTCGGGACGGATGTCGGTGACGATGCCGACGGTGCCGTTGAACACCCCGGCCGCGCCCTTGTCGTAGTTGTTGCGCAGCTGGGTGACCTTGTCGCCGACGCGGAAGACGCGCCCGCCGTACCGCCGCTCCGGCATGCCCTCGCGGGCCGGGGTCAGCGCCTCCTGAAGGGCGATGTTGAGCGCGCCGGCGCCGGCGGCGCCGCGGTGCATGGGCGCCAGCACCTGGACGTCGCGGCGCGGGTCGAGCCGGAAACGGCGCGGGATGCGGCGGGCGACGACGTCCACGGTCAGCTCGGCGATCTCCTCGGGCTCCTCGCAGGGGAACAGGAAGAAGTCCTTCATGCCCTCCAGGACGGGATGACGGCCGGTGTTGACGCGGTGGGCGTTGACGACGACGCCCGACTCCTGCGCCTGGCGGAAGATCTGCGTCAGCCGCACCCGCGGAATGTCCTCGGCGGCCAGGAGATCCTTGAGCACCTCGCCGGCGCCCACGGACGGCAGCTGGTCCACATCCCCCACGAACAACAGGTGCGCGCCCGGGGCCACCGCCTTGACCAGCTTGTTGGCCAGCAACAGGTCCAGCATGGACGCCTCGTCCACGACGACCAGGTCGGCGTCCAGCGGGTTGTCGCGGTCGAAGGTGGCCTCGCCGCCGGGACGCAGCTGCAGCAGCCGGTGCACCGTGGTCGCCTCGTGGCCGGTCAGCTCGGCCAGGCGCTTGGCCGCGCGCCCGGTGGGCGCGGCCAGGATGACCCGGGCGCGCTTGGCGCGGGCCAGCAGCACGATGGAGCGCACGGTGAAGCTCTTGCCGCAGCCCGGCCCGCCGGTCAGGACGGAGACCTTCTCGGTGAGGGCCAGGCGGACGGCCTGGCGCTGCTCGGTGGCCAGCTCGGCGCCGGTCTGGCCGTGCAGCCAGGTCTCGGCGCGTTCCCAGTCGACGTCGGCGAAGGCCTTGAGCCGGTCGTGGCCGCCCCGCAGCAGCGTGAGCAGCCCGCCGGCCAGGGCGGTCTCGGCACGGTGGAAGGGCGGCAGGTAGACGGCCGGGACGTCGTTCTCGCCGGCCGGGATCGTCTCCCGCACGACGCCCTCCTCGGCGACGAGCTCCTCCAGGCAGCCGGTGACGAGCGGGGCGGGCACGTCGAGGATCTTGACGGCGTCGGCGACCAGGTTGGGAGCGGGCAGGTAGCAGTGGCCGTCGTCGGCGGCCTGCGACAGCGTGTAGCGCAGGCCGGCTTTGACGCGTTCCGGGCTGTCGTGCGGGATGCCGACGGCCTGGGCGATGGTGTCGGCGGTCTTGAAGCCGATGCCCCACACGTCGTCGGCCAGCTTGTACGGCTGGCTCTTGACGACGGAGATGGAGGTGTCGCCGTACTGCTTGAAGATGCGCACCGCGATGGAGGTGGACACGCCGACCCCCTGCAGGAAGATCATCACCTCTTTGATGATCTTCTGTTCCTCCCAGGCGGCGGCGATCATCTTCGTCCGCTTGGGGCCCAGCCCGGGCACCTCGACCAGGCGCTCGGGCTGCTGCTCGATGACGTCCAGGGTGCCGGTGCCGAAGTGGTCGACGATGCGCTCGGCCATCTTGGGGCCGATGCCCTTGATCAGGCCCGAGCCGAGATAGCGGCGGATGCCCTGCACGGTGGCCGGCAGCACGGTGCTGTAGGACCACACCTCGAACTGGCGGCCGTAACGCGGATGCGACGTCCAGCGGCCGCGCAGCCGCAGCGACTCGCCGACCTGCGCGCCGAGCAGGGGGCCGACGACGGTCAGCAGGTCGGCGCCGGAGCGTTCGGTGGCGACGCGGGCGATCGTGTAGCCCGTCTCCTCATTGGCGTAGGTGACACGTTCGAGTACGGCGTCCAAGATCGCGGCTGCCGGACCGTCCTGAACCTGCGCCACCCCGAGCCTCCCCTCCGTCACGGGCCAGATTAGAGCAGGAACCACCCGCGGCTGTCGATCACCGGGCAGAGCGGGCCCCGCCGGTTCGCTAGCGTGAAGGCATGAGGTTCAGGCATCTGGGGCTTCCGGTACGGGATCGGGAGCTGTCGCGCGCCTTCTACGAGAAGTACTTCGGCTTCGCCGAAGGGGTGGCCACGGAGTACCCGGACGGGACGCTGATCATCCGGAGCGCCGACGGGTTCGACCTGGCACTCCACCCCGATCCGGAGCACGGGCAGGTGCCGGAGTTCCTGCACTTCGGGTTCGCCCGCGACAGCCGGGGCGAGGTCGGGGAGCTGCTGGAGCGGGTGCGGGGCGACGGGGTCGAGATCGTGGAGGAGTGGGACGAGCCGGGGCTGGCCAGCTTCAAGTGTCTCGATCCGGACGGCTATCGGGTCGAGGTGTACTGGGAACCTCCGCAGGAAGGGCCGCCGCCGGCGGGGAGCTGAGGGGCGCTTCCGTCCTGACGGTGTTCGGTGATGGAGGCGTCGCGTCCCTGGGACCCGGTCTGGTACATCGACGTCTGCTGACGTCGTCACCGCACGGCGGCACGGCCGTTACGGCGGCTTTAATCAACCCGATATATCGCGCCATGTTCGGGTAGTCGGGAGCTTTCCGCGACATTCAACGGAGGAAGCGATATGGGCTTGAGCTACCGGAAGTCGATCAAGATCGGTCCGTTCCGGCTGAACCTGTCCAACCGCGGCGTCGGCCACAGCTGGGGCAACCGGCTGTTCCGGGTGACGCGCGGCGCCGACGGCCGCCGTACGGTGTCGGTGAACCTTCCCGGCGGCTTCACCTGGCGCAAGACCCGCGCCCGCCGCTGAGGGCCGCCGCAAGAGCGGGGCGCGGGCCGCATCGGCCCGCGCCCCGCTCTTGCGGCACGGGGACTCGCGCACGGCCCCGCCGTCCAGCACACTGCCAGTAGGCACTGCCCGCGGGCGTTCCTGGCGGGCACGGGCGGCGGCGGGAGGCACGACGGCGATGCCCACACGTACGACCCTCCTGCTCGCCACCCTGCTGCTGGCCGTCCGCTGCGGCGGCGCGCCACCCCCGCCGCCGATCCCGCAGGACGCCGCCACGCAGGCAGGCTCCAGCGGCTGCCGCGCCACCGCGCGCCCCCTGGAGCCCGGCACCCACCGGCTGCGCTCCGGCGGGCTCGAACGCCGCTTCCTGCTGTCGCTGCCCGACGGCGACGGCCCCCACCCCGTCCTGCTCGACCTGCACGGCCTCGGCTCCAACGCCGCCCAGCAGTCCGCCTACGGCCGCCTGCCCGAGGAGGGCTCGCGCCGCGGCTACATCGTGGCCACCCCGCAGGCAGCCGAGGGCCGCATGGGCTGGACGCTGCCGCACACCACAGGACCCGACGACACCGCGTTCCTGACCGCCCTGCTCGGCCACCTGGAGCAGGGCCTGTGCGTCGACGAGCGGCGCGAGTTCGCCGCCGGCCTGTCCTACGGCGCCGCGATGGCCACCGCGCTCGTCTGCGCGCTGGACGGCCGCCTGAGCGGCGTGGCCGCCGTCGCCGGGCTCAACATCGTGCGCCCCTGCGAGCGGCGCCCGCCCCCGACCACCATCGTGGCCTTCCACGGCACCGCCGACCGCATCGTCCCCTACCGCGGCGGCCACCCCTTCCAGGACGCCACCGGCGAGCTGCGCACGCTCGCCGACCTGGTCGTACTCGACCCCGTCGAGCAGGCGGCGGCCGGCTGGGCGAACCTGCTCGGCTGCACCGGCCGCACCACCACCCCCCTGTCGGCGCGGATCCGGGTGCGTGACTGGAAATCCTGCCCGGACGGCACCACACTGCGCCTGTACACGATCGACGGAGGCGGGCACACCTGGCCCGGCCCCATCGAAGTGCCCCGGCTCGGTACCACCGCCCGCGAGCTGGACGCCACCCGGCTCATCCTCGACGCCTTCGACCGCGCCCCCTCCCGCTGACCCCCTGCACAAGGAGTCCGGCATGACCGACGACGTACGCGTCACCCTCGAAGCCGTCCCCCGCACCGGGCTGAGCGAGCAGCGGCTGCGCCAGGCCGTGGCCGAGCACCCCGAGGCGCTGGCCGCGCTGGAGGTCGCCGACCCCGGGCGGCTCACCGTCGCCTTCGCCCCCGGGCTGGGCCACGACCCGGGAGAGAACGCCCCGTTCCAGGCCACCGTGTTCGACCCGGTCGGCAACCGCGCCGTCGAGCTGCGCGGCACCCTCGACCGCCCCGAACGCGCCGAGCTGCGGCCCAGCGCCTTCCGCCCGCCGCCCAGCCGCGAGGAGCTCGTCGCCGCCGCGGCGATCCTGCGCGCCGACCCCCGCTTCCCCGCCGGGGACGACGTCGTCGTCTACCGGCCCATGCCGCCCCTGGCCGACGCAGAGAACCCCGACGGCACCACCGTGCGCCGCCCCACCCTCGGCCTGTACACGCCGGGCGAGCCCACCGGGCTGCGGCACCGCATCGTGGCCGTCGACCTGGCCGCCCGCTCGGTCGACTGGACGCCCGCCGGCATCAACGTGCGCATGCACCACGACTGCGAGGACGGCGTCCCGGTCGGCGTGGACGCGCTGGCCGACCGCGGCGGCCCCGACCAGGTCCGGGTACGCGTCCACCGCGGCGGCACCGAGCTGTGGAACCTGCTGGTGGCCCGCCCGCGCGCCTCGGCCCCCCGCAGCCCCGGCCTGGGCGGCGGCGTGGAGCTGCGCCAGGTCCGCTACCGCGGCCGGCTCGTGCTGCGGCAGGCGCACGTGCCCATCCTCAACGTCGAGTACGACGAGGGCACCACCTTCCGCGACGACGTCAACCTCGAGACCCGCTTCAGCGCCACCGGCAGCGACCCCGTCGGCTGGGGCTGGCGGCTGTGCACCCGCCCGCCCCGCACGATCCTGGAACGCCCGTCCACCGACGCCGGCAACTTCCAGGGCGTCGCCTTCCACCACGACGGCGAGCGGCTGCGCATCGTCAGCGAGCTGGAAGCCGGCTGGTACCGCTACGCCAGCGACTGGCGGCTGGCCGACGACGGCGAGATCCTGCCGCGCTTCGGGTTCGCCGCCACCCGCAACCCGATGACGTGCCTGGTGCACCGCCACCACTGTTACTGGCGGCTCGACTTCGACATCGAGGGCGCCGGCAACGACGTCGTCGAGCAGATCGACGACACCGGCTCCCTCATCCCCGAACCGGTCGCGATCATCCGCGAGACCTCCCGGCGCCGCCGCCCGCCCGCCCGCTACTGGCAGGTGCGCGACAAGGCCTCCGGCCGCGGCCTGCAGATCCATCCCGGCCCGTTCGACGGCACCGCCGACGCCTACGGCGTGTCCGACCTGTGGTTCCTGCGCCACCACCCGCGCGAGCTGGACGACGGCAACCCCGGCCCGCGCAACCGCGCCGCGATCAACCGCTTCCTCGACGGCGAGAACATCAACGGCGCCAACGTCGTCGTCTGGTACGCCGGCCACTACTTCCACGACCAGGCCCACCCCCAGCCCCACCAGGGCGAGCTCATCGGGCCGCGGCTGATCCCGATCTGAACGTTATTCTTGTCGCCCATGACGCAGGTGGGACATGAGGCGGCGCGCGCACTGCTGCGCAGGCTCGCCGTCGAGCAGGCCGAATGCAGGATCCCGTCGCTGGCGGCGGCGATCGTCCGCGACGGGCGGCTGGCGTGGTTCGCCGGGCGCGGCAGCGTGGACGGCGCCGCGCCGACGGCCGCCACGCAGTACCGCATCGGCTCGATCACCAAGAGCATGGTCGCGGTGGTGGTGATGCGGCTGCGCGACGAGGGCGCCCTCGACCTGACCGACCCGCTCGAACGGCACCTGCCGGACACCCGGCTGGGCCACCTGACCATCGCCCAGCTGCTGTCGCACACCGCCGGCCTGACCGCAGAACCGCCCACCGCCTGGTGGGAACGCACCCCCGGCATCCCCGCCGCCGACCTGCTGGAACGCCTCGGGCCCGGCGAGCTCAAGCACCGGCCAGGGCGGCGCTTCCACTACTCCAACGTCGGCTTCGCCGTCCTCGGCGAGCTGGTGGCCCGCCTGCGCGGCACCACCTGGCTCAAGGCGCTGCGCGCCGAGGTGCTCGACCCGCTCGGCATGAACGCCACCACCCCCCGCCCCCGCGCCCCGCACGCCACCGGCTACGCCGTGCACCCGTGGGCCGACGTGGTGCAGGCCGAGCCCGAGCACGACGCCGACGCCATGAGCCCGGCCGGGCAGCTGTGGTCCACCGCCCACGACCTGGCCCGCTGGGCGGCGTTCCTGGGCGGCGAGACCCGCGGCGTGCTCTGCCCCGGCACTCTCGCCGAGATGCGCGAGCCGATCGGCGTCGACGACGGCGACGCCTGGACCGGCGGCTTCGGCCTGGGGCTGCAACTGGCCAGGATCGGCGGGCGCCGCCTGGCCGGGCACACCGGCTCGATGCCCGGCTTCCTGGCCACCGTGTGGACCGACGCCGCCGACGGCGTCGGGGCGCTGTTCCTGGCCAACACCACCAGCGGCATGAGCGGCACCCTGCTGCCCGATCTGCTCGACCTGCTCGACCGGTACGAGCCGCGCCTGCCCGACGAGTGGCGGCCCGCCGCCGCCGACCCGGCCCTGCTCGCGCTGACCGGGCTGTGGCACTGGGGGCCCAAGGCGTACACGCTGCGGCTGCTGCCCGAGCGGGGGCTGTCGCTGGAGCCGGTCGGCGGGGCCGGGCGGGCCTCGCGGTTCGTGCCGCAGGACGACGGGACGTGGCTGGGGCTGGACGGCTACTACGCCGGGGAGACGCTGCGCGTGGCGGCCGACCATCTCGACCTCAACACCTTCATCTTCACCCGCACGCCCTACGACCCGGACGCGCCCGTGCCGGGCGGGGCAGGCGACTGGCACGCCTGAAAGCCCTGCCCGGCCGGGCCGCCGGGTCTCAGCCGAGCGGGATGACAGGCTCCGCCGAGCGGGTGGCGTAGGAGCAGCCCGTGGTGGGCAGGCTGCTCGCCGCCGGCGGCGTGACGCCGTCGTAGAGGGCCAGCAGGAAGTTCTGCGGGCAGCGGCGGGTGCTGCCGGTGCGGATGCCGAAGTGCAGGTGCGGGCCGGTCGAGTTGCCGGTGTTGCCGGTCAGCCCGATCTGCTGCCCGGCGCCGACCGACGCGCCGTTGGAGACCGACCACGAGGAGAAGTGGCAGTAGGTGTAGATGGCGCCGTCGGTCCCGGTCAGGTTGATGCCGCGGCCGCACAGGCTGTCGTCGATGACCGTCACCGTGCCGGCGCGCACCGCGTACGCGGGGGTGCCGGTGCCGACCGGGAGGTCGATCGCGGGGTAGTCGTGGTGGGGGTCGTCGTACTCGCTGCGCGGCAGTGCGGTGCGCGGCAGGGGCAGGGAGAAGGACGGGGTTCCGGTGGAGGTGGTGATCCGGACGGCGTCGGCGACGACGTAGCCGGGCTGGCTGGTCCAGCGGCTGACGCCGACGACGTTGTAGTCGCCCGCGGCCAGGGTGAACGTGCCGAGGCTGACCCAGCGGCCGCCGTTGGCGCGCTGGTCGACGAGGACGCTGCGGGTCCCGTCGGCGGTGGCGACCATGAACGGGGCGGCGCTGTTGTAGCCGGGGTCGGCCGGATACCAGATCTCGACGAGGTGGGGGCCGGCCGCGGGGATCGACGCCTTGAACCAGGCGACGTCGCTGGCGGTGGTGTCGGGGGTCGCGAACCGGTAGTCGGCGCCGTACCGTTGCGCGGACCAGGCCGAGGTGCCCCAGCCGGCACTGGCGATGAACTGCCCGGCGGTGGCGTTGTCGACCGTGATGGTCGCGGCCGCCGCGGGGGTGACGGGCCCGAGCAGGGCCAGGCAGGCCGCCACGACGGTGGCCGATAAGCGAGTGATGATTTTCACGAGCTGTTCCCTCCGGGGGGTTGAGGGGAAGCAGAGGTGAAAGTAGTCAACCAACGCGACGGCGCGAATGAAAGATATCTACATAGATCAGTCTTTTATGTAACGCTCCAGGCTTTTCCTGCGGTCAGCCGGTGAGGGCGGCGGCCAGGTCGGCGGCCGCGCCCGGGGGCAGGGCGGCGTGCAGCAGCTCCACCCGGTGCACCAGCCGGGGCGCCGCCACCGGCACCGCGTGCACCCCGCCGCCGGCGGGCACGGCCGAGGCGGGCAGGAGGGTCAGGCCGTGGCCGGCCGCCGCCAGGGTGAGGACGGTGTGCACGTCGTCCCCCTCGTACTCCAGGCCCGCCGCGAACCCGTCGCCCACCAGGTCCCGCAGCCGGGCCAGCGGGCACAGCGGGGTCTGCAGCCAGCGGGCGTCGACCAGGTCCGCCAGCCGCAGCGACGCCCGCCCCGCCAGGGGATGGCCGGGCGGCAGCACCACGACCAGGCTCTCCTCCGTCACGCCCGCCGTCGTCATGGGGCCGGCGTCGGGCAGCCGCAGCGGGTCGCTCGGGGCGGCGATCCCGCCGGCCAGGCCCAGGTCGGCGTGGCCCTCGGCGACCAGGGCCGCCAGCCGGTCGGGCCGGCAGGTGCGCAGGGCCACCTCCAGGCGCGGCAGGCGGGCGCCGGCCCCGGCCAGGCGGGCGGCCACGGCCGGGTTGACGGCCAGCGGGGTGGCGGCCAGGCGCAGCAGGTGGCGGGGCTCGGCAGCGGTGCGCAGCACGTCGGCGCGGGCGGCGCGCAGGCGCAGCAGCAGCGGCTCGGCGTGCTCCAGCAGCCGCCGCCCCGCCGCGGTGGGCTCGACCGGGCGGCGGCGCAGCAGCGGCAGCCCCAGGTCGGCCTCGAGGGCGGCGATCTGCTGGGAGATCGCCGACTGGGTGTAGCCGAGCTCGGCGGCCGCGGCGGAGAACGAGCCGTGCCGGGCGACGGTCACGAACGTGGTCAGCAGGTGCGGGTCCATCAGCGTTGCTTATCTGGTGAGCAGGAATCATCGTTGGCGCTTAACGGGGGGCGCCGGTCACGATGGTGCCATGAGAATCGCTCTTGTGGGGGATCGCTCCCCCGGTGTCCGTTCCCACGCCCGGATCCCGCTGCTGATGGAGGCGCTGCGCGAGCGGGACGGGATCGTGCTGGACGCGTACTGGATGCCCACCGACGACGTGAGCGGGGTGGCCGGGTTCGACGGGATCTGGCTGGTGCCCGGCAGCCCGTACCGGGACGAGGCCGGCGCGGTGGAGGCCGTGCGGGTGGCGCGGGAGCGGGAGATCCCGTTCCTGGGCACGTGCGCGGGGTTCCAGCACATGCTGCTGGAGTTCGCCAGGAACGTGTGCGGGCTGCCCGTCGCGCACGCCGAGAACGAGCCCGGCGCGGACGGTCTCCTGCTGACGCCGCTGGCGTGCTCGCTGGCCGGGCACGAGGGGCGGGTGCGGCTGGTGGCCGGCACGCGGATCGAGCAGATCGTCGGGGCGCCGTCGACGATGGAGTCCTACGTCTGCTCCTACGGGTTCAACGAGGACTACAAGCAGACGCTGGCCGGGCACGGGATGGTGTTCTCCGGGCACGCCGACGACGGGACGGCGCGGGTGGCCGAGCTGCCCGGGCATCCGTTCTTCCTGGGCACGTTGTTCCAGCCCGAGTTGGCCGGGGACGGGCGGCGGCCGCATCCGGTGATCTCGGCGTTCGCCTCGGCCGTCGCCCGCCGCCACACGGGCCGCGACCTGCCCGCGCCCGTGGGCTGACCCTTGTGTGCCGGCCCTCTCGCCGTCACCGTTCCCGCTCGCCGCCCAGCTCGCGCAGCCGCCGCAGCAGCGCCGCCCGCCGGCCGTGGGCGCGGACGACCAGCGCCAGCGCCGCCGCGACGAACAACCCGCCGACCGCCAGAACCGGCCAGGGAACGGCGGCGCCGCGCTGGACGGCGGCCACGACCGCCAGGACGGTGGTGGCGGCGGAGGCGGCCAGGCCGATCCAGGCGGCGATCACCCGGTCCGTGGCGAACAGCGGCACCCGCCGCCGCACCAGCCAGCCCCCGTAACAGGCCCAGACCAGGCAGAACGCGGTGAACATCCCGAAGGCCACCTGCGTACGGCCGGGCAGCGGACCCGGCTCGCTCCACCACAGCGCCACCACGAACAACGCCCCCGCCACCCCGGCCACCAGCGCCGCCACCGCCCGCACCCGCCGGCCGATCCCCAGCGACGGCTCCAGCCGCTCGACCATCTCCCGCGCGGACAGGCGCGGCTCCTCGCGTTCGTTCATGACCGGTCTCCCTCCTCCAGATGCGCCCGCAGCAGCCGGCGGGCCCGGCTGAGCCGCGACTTGACCGTCCCGGCCGGGACCTGGCAGACCTGCGCGCAGTCCTCCACCGAAAGGTCCTCCAGGTAGTGCAGGACGAGCACCTCCCGCTCCAGGAGCGGCAGCCGCGCCAGGGCGCTGATCAGCCCGGCGCGATCCACCATGGCCTCCACCGGGTCCTCGGCGGTGGCCTCGCCGGCCGTGAGCGTCTCGGGCTCGCGGGCGTACTGGCCGCGCAGCCGGTCGGTGACCGAGCGGCGCGCGATGGTGAACAGCCAGGGCGCGAACCGTCCCGGCTCCCGCAGCCGCGGCAGGCCGCGCACCACCGCCAGCCAGATCTCCTGGCTCACGTCGTCGGCCCGCTCGGCGTCCAGCATGCGCCGCACGTACGTCCACACCGGCACCCGCCAGCGGGCCACCAGCTCGGCCAGTGCCGCCCGCTCGCCCAGCTGGGCGCGGACCACCAGCACCTCATCGGTCATCTCGTCCTCCCGTCACCCTGCACAGTCGGACGGCGGGCCGTTCAGGTTCACGGTCGGGGCAGGAAGCCCTCCAGGTTCGGGGATTCAGGCGGGCGCGACGAGTCTGGCGAGCCGGCGCAGGCAGAGGCGGACCAGCGCGGCCGCGAACGGCTGGGCCAGCGGCCACGCGGCCCTGCCCAGCGCGCCGAACGGCAGGTCCAGCTCCTCGGCCCAGATCACCCGGCTGCCGCCCCGCTGCGGCCGGACGCTGAACGCCCCGCGCCCGCGCACGAAGCGGCCGGTGTGCGTGACGCGCACCAGCACCGGCGGCTCCCAGTGGGTGATCGTCATCGTGTCGAGGATGCCGAACGGCCACACCCCCGTGTACGCCTCCAGCCCGTCCTCGCCCACCCGCCGGGCGTGGGTCAGGAGCATCCACTCCTGATGCCTGGGCCAGTCGGTCATCACCGCGAACACCTGCTCGGGCGGCGCGGGCACGTGCACGGCGGCGGCCGCGTACACGGGTTTCACCAGGAAGCTCCCCTCGTCAGGTCCCTCACCGACATTTTCGCCCGGGAACGGTCGGACCCGCTGGCTATCCTCGGCTCCCATGAAGTACCTGCTCATGATCGGGCTGGACGAATCCGACGTGCCCGACGAGATCGCCCGCCACGGGTGCGGCGGCTGGGGCGAGGAAATAAGGACCAGATCGGCGGGTTCAGCCTGATCGAGGCCGCCGACCTCGACGAGGCCGTCGCGATCGCCGCCGCCCACCCCGTGGCACGGTACGGATCGATCGAGGTCCGGCCCGTCCTGGAACCATGATCGACCTCGAGCCCGTCTTCCGCCGCGAATGCGCCGCGCCGCCACCGGTGAGGCCAAGCTGCGCGAGCTGGCCCGGCTGCCCGCCGGGGAGCCGGAGCCGGTGGACGGCTTTCCCGACGACCGGCTGCGGCTGATGTTCGCCTGCTGCCATCCGGCGCTGGCGCCGCAGGCACGGGTCGCCCTCACGCTGCGTACGCTGGCCGGGCTGAGCACCGCCGAGATCGGCCGGGCCTTCCTGGTGCCGGAGCAGACCATGTCGCAGCGTCTCGTCCGTGCCAAGCGCCGCATCCGCCAGGAGCGCATCCCGTTCGCCGTGCCGCCGCCGCACGAGCTGCCCGGACGCCTGCGTGCCGTGCTGGCCGTGCTGTACCTGCTGTTCAACCAGGGGTACGACGGCGGCGACGGGCTGCGGGCCGAGGCGATCCGCCTGGCCCGGCTGCTGGCGGCCATGCTGCCGGGCGAGCCGGAGACCGGCGGGCTGCTGGCGCTCATGCTGCTGCACGAGGCCCGCCACGCCGCCAGGACCGGCCCCGACGGCACGCTCGTCCCGCTGGAGGAGCAGGATCGGGCGCGCTGGGACCGCGCCGCGATCGACGAGGGCGTACGGGTGCTCGAACGGGCGCTGTCACGCAAGGCCGCAGGGCCGTACCAGGTGCAGGCCGCCATCGCCGCCTGCCACGCGACCGCCCCCGACGCGGCCGCCACCGACTGGCCGCAGATCGCCGCCCTGTACGACCGCCTGGCCCGCCTGCTGCCCACCCCCGTGGTGCAGCTGAACCGGGCGGTGGCCGTCGCCATGGCCCACGGCCCGCAGGCCGGGCTGCACCTGGTGGAGCGGCTGGCCGGGCACCAGGCGCTACGCGACTACCACCTGCTGCCCGCCACCCGCGCCGACCTGCTGCGCCGGCTCGGGCGCCGGCAGGAGGCGGCCGAGGCCTACCGGCAGGCGCTCGGCCTGACCCCGTCCGAGCCGGAGCGCCGCTACCTGACCCGCCGCCTGACGGAGGTCAACGGGCTCCACGGGTGACGGGACAGCGGCGGGGGCTCAGGGGGTCGGTTGCGATGCCCGCTCGTCGAGGAGCCCCGCTGCCGCCAGGTCGCCCCACAGCCCCTCCGGCACGTGCCTGGCGAACGCGGCCAGGTTGCGCCGTACCTCCTCGGCCGAACGCATGCCGACCACGACCCCCGCGACCGCCGGATGCCGCAGGGGGAAGGCCATCGCGGCCTCGGGCAGCGTCACGCCGTGGGCCTCGCAGACGTCGGCGATGCGGTGCACGCGTTCCAGCACCTCCCCGGAGGCGGGCCGGTACTCGAAGCGCGCGTCCGGGGCGGGGCGCGGCGCGGCCAGGACGCCGGAGTTGAAGACGGAGGCCGCCAGCACCGAGACGCCCCGTTCGGCACAGGCGGGCAGCAGGTCGTCGAGGGCCGAGTGCTGCAGCAGGGTGTAGTAGCCGGACAACATGACGGCGTCGACGTCGCTCTCCCGCACGAGCCGGGTGAGCAGGCCGGTGTCGTACATGCCCGCCCCGATGGCGCCGACCACGCCCTCGGCCCGCAGTTCCGCGAGCGCGGGGTAACCGTCGCGCAGGGCGGCCTCGAAGTGTTCCTCGGCGTCGTGCAGGAAGAGCACGTCGAAGCGGTCGACGCCCATGCGGGTGAGGGAGTCCTCGACGCTGCGCCGGATGCCGTCGCGGGAGAAGTCCCACACCCGGCGGTGGGTCGCCGGCACCTGGAAGAACTCGTCCGTCCGGCCCGCCGCCTCCTGTTCGACCAGCAGCCTGCCGACCTTGGTGGACAGCACGTACTGCTCGCGCGGCACCCGGCGCAGGAACTCGCCGATCAGGCGCTCGGAGTGCCCGATCCCGTAGTGCGGCGAGGTGTCGAAGTAGCGGATCCCGCCCTCCCAGGCCGCGGCCAGCGCCTCGGCCGCCACCTCGTCGGGCAGCGGCGTGAACAGCCCGCCCAGCGGGCCGCCGCCGAAGCCCAGTTCCGTGACCTCCACCGTGCTGTGCCCGAGCCGCTTGGTCTTCATCCCGCTCCTCGTCCGGTGATCGTGAGGTCTCCAGCTCACAACCTGGGGCGCGGACGGCCAAACGATTTAGCGCGGGGCTTCATGGTGGGCCGGAGAGGCGGTCGCCGAGTTCGGTGCGGCGGTACAGCACCTGCCGGCCGTCCCGGGCCCGGGTGACCAGGCCCGTGCCGTACAGGACCCGCAGGTGCTGGGAGACGGCGCTGGGAGTGACGCGCAGGCGGCGGGCGAGCTCGACCGTCGGCAGCGGCTCCGCCAGCAGGTGGAGCAGCCGGGCGCGGGGCGCGCCGAGCAGGGCGGTCAGCGCGGTCGCGTCCGGGGCCGGCGGCGGCGTCCACAGCGTGGCCACGGCGCGGCTGGGGTAGACGAGGCTCGGCGGTTCCTCCGCGCTGACCGGCGGGGCGGGCTTGTGGGCGAACACCGACGGCATCAGCAGCAGCCCCTGCCCGGCCGCGGCCACGTGGTGGTGGCCGATCATCTTGGAGATGTACAGCACCCCGTCCTGCCAGCGCAGGTTCGGGTGCATGTCGGCGAACAGCAGGCGGGCGCCGCCCAGGGCCAGCCGGCGCGCCCGGTAGGTCATGTCGGCTTCCAGCACCCGCCGCATCTGGGGCCAGACCGGCTCGACGGCCAGCTTCCAGTAGCGGCGCAGCAGCTCGCAGGCCGCGTCGCGGAACGCGGCGGCGGCCTCGTCGTCGGCGGGGATCGGCCCGGAGACGAGCGCGGCCGGCAGGTCGCGGCGGACCAGCTGCGGGGCCGCCTGCCGGACGAGGGACAGCTCTTCGTCGAACGCCGGCGCGAACGTCGCCGGCCTGGGGGTCAGGAAGTCCGGCAGGGCGAGCTTCTCGCCCACCAGGGACACCAGCAGCTCCGCCTCGGCCGCGCCAAGTTTCGCGAGCACCTCCCTGCGCCACGGCAGGTGTGCCGCGTGCAGCCCCGGCTCACGCAGGATCCGCAGGCTGAAGACCGTCTCGGACAGGGGTGAGATCGCGAACCGGGTGTCGGCGAGGTCCTCGACGCCGAGCTCATAGCTGATCATTAAGCTGCAGGCTACATCAATTGGCGGTGCCCGCTCACCAGCGGCTGGCGAGATCGAGACCGGGTACCTCGTCGGCGACGATCCTGGTGGAGAAGTGGGACGAGCCGCGGCGGCGCGCCTGGAGGCGGTCGAGCGCGGCCTGATCACGTCCCTGGGTCAGGTCCAGCATGGCCAGCGCCCACGTCGCGAGCAGGCCCACGGCCCGGCCGCTGTGCGTGAGCGCGAACCTGACGCCGTCCTCGGCCACGGCGCGGCATCGGGCGGCCAGGGAGGTGGACAGGTCAAGGGCCTGGTCGAGGCGCCCGGCGACGAAGACGGGGTGGGCGGTGGTCAGCTGTTCCTCGATGCTGGACGGCGACGCCTGCCGGAGGTAGTCACGAGGCCGCGGTACGGCTCGGCCTGCCGGAACGGGTGCTGGAGCCGCTGGCGCTCTTCCAGCGGTGGACGGAGCTGTCGGGCGCGGCCTGGGCGGGCGCCCTGGCCGCACGCTGCCACGCGCTGATCCACGACTCCGAAGAGCGCTTCACCCGGGCACTGGACCTGCACAAGCTGGCGGAGCAGCCGTACGAGCAGGCCAGAACGCACCTGGCCTACGGCGAGTGGCTACGCCGCCGTCGCCGCAAGGCCGAAGCGCGCCCGCACCTGCGCCACGCCCAGGAGGCCTTCGAACGCCTGGGCGGCAGGCCCTGGGCAGATCGGGCGGCCGCCGAGCTGAGCGCCGCCGGCGAGGCGGCGCTCACCCGCCGCCGCGCCGCCCCGGCGCCCGGCTGACCGCCCAGGAACTACAGGTTCTGCGGCTGGCCGCGACCGGAGCCACCAACCGCGACATCGCCGCCCACCTGATCCTCAGCCCGCGCACCGTCGGGCAGCACCTCTACAAGGCCTTCCCCAAGCTGGGCGTCTCCTCCCGGACGGAGCTGGCCCGGCTGGATCTCGACCAGCTCTAACCTTGCGCAGGGCCACGCGCCACCTCCGGGCATGCCAAGATCGGCTAAGCCCCCGCCCATCCCTCCAGCAAGATCGTGCCGGTGTGCCCGCCGGCTTCATGAGTTCGAGCGGGCCGGCGCTCCGGCTGCCCCTGCCGGCGGATCAGTGCGCGTGCACGTCCGGGAAGCCGAACGTCGCGACCAGCGCGGGATCGTGAAACTTGATCACGCGGGAGACGCCGGTGGCGGTGGGGGCCAGCACCACGGCGCCGTCGGCTCGGAGCGCGCCGTCCGCATCCCGGTGGTACACGACGGCGGCGGGCTGGCCGTTGGCTGTGGTGGCGATCATCCGCCAATCGCCCGGCGTGCCCAGCACGTACGCGTCGAGCATGTGGATGCACCTCGCCCTGCCCGCCTGCCATTCGCGGAACGGCGTCGCCTCCAGCGTGGCGTCCGCGCGCAGTACTCGTTCCAGCAGGCCGGCATCAGAGCGCTCGAACGCTGCGATGTAGCCGTCGAGCAGCGCGCGTGCCCGTTGGTCGGTCGGTTCGAGCAGGTTCTCTGGCTTCGGCTCCAATTCGTCCAGCCGGGCTCGGGCGCGCTGCAGACCGCTCTTGACCGCTGCCGTGGTGGTGTCCAGGATCTCCGCGGTCTCGGCCGTCGAGAACTCCAGCACCTCGCGCAGGATGAGGATCGCACGCTGGCGGGCGGGCAGGTGCTGCAGGCCGGCGATGAGCGCCAGCCGCAGCGACTCGCGTTCGACCACCACCGCAGCCGGATCGTCGGCGGGCGGGGCGATCCACGCGTCCGGCAGCGGCTCCAGCCACGAGACCTCGCCCGGCGCAACGGGACTCGGCGGGCCATCGGGGTGGTCGCACGGGCCTGCCAGACCTGAGGGCAGGACCCGGATCGGGCGCGGCTTCAACGCCGTCAGGCAGACGTTGGTGGCGATCTTGTAGAGCCAGGACCGCATCGACGCCCGGCCCTCGAATCCCGAGTAGGACCGCCACGCCCGCAGATAGCTCTCCTGTACCAGGTCCTCGGCGTCGTGCGCTGAGCCGACCATGCGGTAGCAGTGCGCCAGCAGCTCCCGGCGGAACCGCTCGGTCTCGGCGGTGAACCGGTCTCGATGATCAGATCTCATCGAGCTGCAGGATCATGTCGCGGAACGTGGCGTAGCGGGCCATCTGTGTAGCGGCCGGGTCCACGGTCGCGGTCATCTGTTCAACTCCTGTCATGGAAGCTCCGGTGCGCGCCGTCACCGGCTCGGTACCAGGGGGGTTCTCAGGGCAGCAGGGCGAGTTTGCCGACGGTGGCCCTGGCTTCGAGTTCCGTCAGCGCCTTCGGGCCGTCGGCCAGTTCGTATGCGGTCGGCAGAGTGGGGGCGAGCACGCCGGCCGCGATCAGCGCGGACAGCTCTCCCATCAGCTCGCCGAACATCTGCGGCGCGGCCTGGATCAGCACGCCGATATTGAGGCCGATGACGTGAACCTGGTGCTTGTACACCAGCTCCCAGTTGGTGATCGGGGCCTCTCCGCCTGCCACGCCGTAGACGATGACCCGGCCGGTGACCCGCTTGGCCGCGGCCAGGCTGGCGGCGAAGGTGGCGCCGCCGGCCGACTCCAGAACCACATCGACGCCGGACCCGCCGGTCAGCTCCGTCACCTCGGCGGCGAGGTCGCCGCCGAGAGAGTCCAGGACATGATCGGCTCCCAGAGCCAGCACTGTCTCGTGCTTGCCCGGCGAGGCGGTGGCGATCACCGTAGCACCGTAGTGCTTGGCCATCCTCACCGCAGCCTGGCCGGTCCCGCCCGCCGCGGCGTGAATCAGCACGACCTGCCCGGCGGTGATGCCGCCCAGAGGCTTGAGTGCGGCCAGCGCGGTGGGCCAGTTCACCACCAGACCCAGCGCCTGCTGCTCCGTCCAGCCCGCGGGCACCGGCATCGCCGCAGCCGCTGGCATGACCATGTACTCGGCGAAGGCGCCGGTTCCGACGCCGACGACGCGGGCCCCCGGTTGCGGGCTGGTCACCGCCTCGCCCACCGCGACGACCTCACCGGCGGCCTCGAAACCCGCCAGGTACGGTGGCCGCGGGCCGTCCAGGAACGTGCCGCGGGCCTTGGAGACGTCGGCGAAGTTGACCCCGGCGGCGGTGACGCGGATCAGGACTTCGCCCTGGCCGGGGCTCGGCACCGGCGCGTCGATGATCAGGCGCATGTCGTGCGGTCCATTGAGGGACGTCTGCTGCAGCGCGCGCATGGTCGCGGGAATGGACATGGGCGATCAGCCTTTCCTGCTCGGTGTACATGAGAGATCGGCCCGTCGCCGCGCCTCCCACCATGTAGACCCCGGCCACCACAAGAAGGAATCGACGCTTTCGAACCGTCCAGCCCGGTCGCGCGGCCACGGGCAGATGAACCAGATGTTCCTGCCGCCCCTGCCCGGCGTCCTAAGGCACTCGTCGGCCTGGTGCGGTCGGCACCGACAAGCAGAACGGCCCGCGGCGGCACGACGCCCTCGACCTCTGGCTGAAGCACTACAACACCGCTGGACCAGACAGGGCCGGTTCAACTACCGCGGCGGCAAGGCCGCCATAGCCGGAGTTGGAGCAGGCGTGCTACGAGCGCTGACGATGCCCGAGTCAGGGCGACGGTTGCGTCCGAAACGTGCCAGTGCCTGCTACTTCATCACTGCTTGGCTGGGTGCCTGCACGCCACCTGCCTGAACGGGAATCATGTCCACCACCACCCTCGCCCGGCCCCGCTCGCCCTTCGTCAGCCGGCTCGCGGTCACCGCGCTCATGCTGGGTATCTTCGCCATCGTCACCAGCGAGATCCTGCCCATCGGCCTGCTGACCGCCATCGGCGGCGACTTCGGCATCTCCGACGGCATCACGGGGCTGACCATGACCCTGCCCGGCGTCGTCGCCGCGGTCGCCGCGCCTGCCGTCACCCTGACCACCGCCCGCCTGGACCGCCGCGCGATGTTGTGCGTCCTGATGGCGGTGCTCGCCGTGGCCGACGTGCTGGCCGCGGTGGCGACCTCCTACTGGGTCATGCTGATCTCCAGGGTGCTCGTCGGGCTCACCATCGGCGGTTTCTGGTCCATCGGGGCCGGGCTGGCCGGCCGCCTGGTGCCGCCGCACGCCGTCGGCACCGCCACCGCCGTGATCTTCTCCGCCGTGCCGCTGGGCTCCGTGCTCGGCGTGCCGGCAGGCACCCTCATCGGCGACCTCGCCGGGTGGCGGACCGCCTTCCTGGCCCTGGCCGTGCTGGCCGTCCTGGTCCTGGCCGCCCTGCTGGTGCTGCTGCCGCCGCTGCCCGCCCGCCAGGTCACCAGCCCTCGCGTCCTGCTCGGCCTGCTGCGCACTCGGGGAGCCGCCATCGCCCTGGCGGCCACCTTTCTCATCGTCCTGGCCCACTTCGGCACCTACACCTACGTCACCCCCTTCCTCCAGGACGTCACCGGCCTGCCTCCCGCGGCCGTCAGCGCCGTCCTGCTGGCGTACGGCGTCGCCGGAATCGCCGGGAACTTCCTGGCGGGCAAGGCCACCGCCACCCGCCTGCGAGCCGCTTTCGCGACCTGCGGCTGCCTGATCGCGGCCACCACCCTGCTGCTGCCCTCGGCAGGCGGCACGACCGCCGGAGCCGTGGTGTTGCTCGTGGTCTGGGGGCTGGCCTACGGAGGTGTGCCCGTCTGTTCGCAGGCGTCGTTCCTCGCCGCCGCCCCGCACGCCCCCGAGGCCGCGACGGTCGTCTTCACCTCCTCCTTCCAGGCGACCTTCGCGCTCGGCGCGTTCCTCGGCGGCCGCATCGTCGACGCCTTCTCGGTCTCCACCGTCATGATCTGCGGCGGGCTGGCCGCTCTGCTCATGGCGGTATCCCTTGGGTCACTCGCCAGACCCCGCTGAACCGGCGCCTTGCATCCGCACAGCCGACAGGAGCCACGGCCAAGCAGTTCAGACTGACTCGTGAGCACCCCCGACTGCCCGCTGCCGTTTTGCCGGCCTGGCCACGAGCCGTACCCCGAGGAGACCGCCGTGAGCGCCCACCATGACGGCTGTTTGCACTGGTCGAGCGCCCTAGCGTTCTTGCTCGTGCCTGTGGATTTCCTCTCTGATGAGCAAGGAGCCCGCCCCGACCGGCCGGTACCGGCCGGTCGGGGCGGTTGTGCATCTGCTGGCCACCGCTATCGAGGAGGTCCGGGGCTTGTCCTCGATGAGCGGCGTGCTGGCCGGCGCCGCCTACCCCCTGCTGCTGGCCTGGCGGCGGGCCCTGGCCTGCGGCTAGCGCAGATGCCGGGCGAAGAACCCGGCCGCATCCTCCCCTGCGAACTGCGGGACACCGGTGTGCCCGCCCATGTTGGCGTGCAGCGTTTTCTCCTTGGAGCCGAAGGCGTCGAACAGGTCCAGGGCCGCCTGCCTGTCGTTCCCTTCGTCATCCCACTGCAGCAGGACATGCAGCGGAATGGTGACCTGCCGGGCTTCCTCGAACATGGTGCGAGGCACGAAACTCCCGGCGAAGAGGCCGGCGGCCACGATGCGCGGCTCGACCACCGCAAGCCGGATGCCGATGGAGATCACTCCCCCCGAGTACCCGACCGGGCCGCCGATCTCGGGCAGCGACAGGAGGACGTCCAAGGCGGCCTGCCATTCCGGGACCGCCTTGTCGACCAGCGGGAGGACGAGGGCGTCGATGATCTCGTCGCTGACCGGCTCGCCGGCCTCCAAAGCCCGGCGCAGGTCGGCGCCGGCCTGCTCGGCGCCGGCCAGACGGGGCCGGTCACCGCTCCCGGGGAGCTCGATGGTCGCGGCGGCGAAGCCATGCGCCGCGGCCTGCCGGGCCCGCGCCACCAGCCGGGGGTACATCTTGCGCAGCCCGAGCGGGGGGTGGCCGAGCAGGATCAGCGGGACCGGTGCGGACGCGAATGAGGGCGTCCACAGGATGCCGGGGATCTCACCGAGGGTGAATTCGCGTTCGACGACGCCGTCGTCGAGGCGCTGTTCAGAAGTGAATCGCAAGGTCGTGCCTTTCGGGAGTGCGCTTGAACGGCGCTCCCGGACGACCTATCGCCCGACCGTGGCCCCAGAGGGGAGCACCCATGTCGATACTGCGTTCACGGGTACCACCTCCTCGTTCTCTGGCACGGCCTCCAGAAAGCTAGCAGTGGTCGCCATGGTCCGCCAACGGGTTTTCGCGAAGGCCGTGTAGTAAAGGCTTCGCTGTGTCGTGATCGCAGCGTGACGAGGTCGGAACACTGCGTAAGGCGATCAGAACACCATCGTGAGCAGGTCGGCGAACAGCTCCTGTTCGTCGATCTCGAGCCCGCGGTTCGTGAACCAGGTGGCCATGTTGTGGCAGTCGCGCATCAGGAAGTCCATGCCCTTCGGGTTGCCGACGATGTCGACGACCTGGGGCAGGTCGATCATCACGATCCTCTCGTCCTGCGCGAGGACGTTGTACGGCGAAAGGTCGCCGTGCGCCAGCCCCGCGCGGGCCAGTTCACGCATGCCGTCGCGGAGCTGCTCGAAATACACGCCGAGCAGCTCCTTCGACGGCCGGACCTGGGCGAGCCGGGGCGCGGCACCGCCCTCGCCGTCGTCGATGAACTCCATCAGCAACTCGGTGCCGTCCACCTGCACGGGATACGGCACCGGGACGCCGGCCTTCCACAATCGGTTGAGGGCGTCCCATTCGGCGTAGGCCCACTGACCGGCCGCGACGCTGCGGCCGTGCGAGGTCTTCTTCGCCATCGCCCGGCCGTCGCGGCTGTTGCGGGTACGGCGGCCTTCGACGTACGACGTGCTGCGGTGGAAGGACCGGTGCTCCTCGGTGCAGTACCGTTTCGCCGCCAGCAGCGAGGACTTCGCCGGGTTGTCGCCGATGGCTTCGACGGCCCGTTCGAGCAGGAAGACGTCGGCTTCCTTGCCGGTTTTGAGGATGCCGAGCTCGGTGTCGATCGCAGCCTGTTCCGTCACCACCCACGAGGGGCGGGGTTCCGGGCCGCGAGAACCGCGCTCGACGTCCAGCCAGGTGGACCACCGCTGATCGGGGCCCAGCTCCTCGTCGACCGCATGGAACTCGAAGACGAAGGCTGCGGCCGGGTCCGGCTGGAACTCGTCACGGGTGAATCCGGGCCGGGGGGAGCGGAGGTCGGGGTAGGTGTCAGAGGGTTCGTACTCGGAAGACAACGGGTGTGCTCCTGAACAAAGAGGTGGGACTGATGCGGACATGCCGCAGCGCAGTGATGGCCATCCGTCAGCCCTCCTTAGTCCAGGCAGCGCTCTCCGCCGCTCGATCGACCCAGCATGCCCCGCCCGTTTCGGACCCCGCAACGTATTTACCGCGCGGGGACCGTGCGTCTTCACCTCGCGCCGCCGGATCTGTCCCTGCTGATCGCCTCCCCGCACGCCGCCATCGAGGAGCGCATCGCCTCCTTCAGCGTCTCGATGAACACGGTGGCATGCAGCGGCTGCCGCAGGTTCTCGTAGCGGACGTCCCGGTTGTCCTCGTAAGCCGGTCGGCAGGTCCTCTTCGGGGTTGCGCCGGCGGCGGGCGCCGGCGACGAAGATGTCGCGGCGGCGCCGCGCGTCCTGCAACGACACGATCACGCACAGCTCGTTGGAAGCCCGCTCGACCTTCCGCTCCGCCCGAGTGTTGATCTTCGACACCAGGCCGCCGAACAGATCCGCCGCAAGCCCGAGCGCCTTGGCCCGCCGCAGCTTCCGCATCTCCTCCGGCAACGTCTCCAGGCCCGGCCAGCCTTGGGCACCTCGCCCGCGTGCCTCTGCCCCCGGGATTGCGTTCGCCGACACCTCATTGCAATTAGCTTCCCTTATTTTGCATTCGCTCACATTCTCATTGCAAATCAAATGGCCAAACCGCCTGAATAAGTGCCTGATTCGTGAGTTCTATGTTGCGGATTCTGTGAATGCAATATAGCTTTTTGTCCGTACTGAATGAGTACTATCGCGAGTGAGGCGATCGGTGTCGCGCTGGTGTCCATCGCCTGGAAGGAATCGACATGACCAGAGCTCTCCCCTCGATGACAGGGTTACTCATCACCGCCGTCGCGTTGACGCAGGCCCTGGCTTCGGTCTCCGCGGCGGACGCCTCAGCCCACACCCAGGTCCAGAAGGCGCTCGACCGGGCCGTGGCCGACGGCGGTGCGCCCGGCATGGTCGCCGAGGTCCGCGACCGTCGTGGGCGGTGGTTCGGCTCGGCAGGGGTGGCCGACACCCGGACCGGCCGCAAGCGTCAACCGCATGAGCGGTTCCGGATCGGCAGCGCCGCCAAGCCGTTCACGGCCACGGTGGTCCTGCAACTGGCGGCCGAAGGACGGCTGAGCCTCGACGACACCGTGCAGAAGTGGCTGCCCGGCCTGGTCAAGGGCAACGGCAACGACGGCGGCACGATCACCATCAGGCACCTGCTCAACCACACCAGCGGGATCTTCAACTACGGCAACGACAAGGAGGAGTTCGCCAAGCTCTCCGGCCCCGCGTGGCTCGAGCACCGCTACGACACCTACACGCCCGAGCAACTCGTGAAGATCGGCCTGCGCAATCCACGCTCCTTCGAGGCGCCGGGTGACGGCTTCGTGTACTCCAACACCGGCTACATCCTGGCCGGGATGATCGTCGAGAAGATCACCGGCAGGACGCTCGCCGGCGAGATCCAGCGGCGGATCGTCCGCCCCCTGGGCCTGACCGGGACGTACCTGCCGGGCAGGGAAACCAAGATCCGCGGCCCCCATCCCCGGCACTACTCGACGTTGTTCGCCACCGAAGCCGACGCCAAGGTCTACGACGTGACCGACCAGAGCGCCACCACCGGCTGGGCGGCCGGCGGCATGGTCTCCACGCTCGGCGACCTCCACCGGTTCACCGGCGCGCTGCTGCGCGGCAAGCTCCTCCCTCCCGCCCAGCAGCGGGAGATGTTCACCCTGGTCAAGACCGGGATCAGGACGCCGGACGGCACCTGGAGGGACACGTGGATCTCCGACACCATGTACGGAACCGGCGTCTTCTCGTGGGAGCTGTCGTGCGGTGTGAAGGTCTGGGGCATCGGCGGCGCCATCACCGGCGGGTTCTCCTTCGCCATGGGCAGCCGGGACGCCGAGCGTATGATCGCCACCAACGTGACCATCGACCGATATGGCCGGCACAACTCGCTCGACCTGTCCAAGACCGTGCTGGAGGCCGAGTTCTGCCCGTCCGGTTCATGACCTAGACGGGCTCGACAGGGACGCGGCGTCAAGCCGCGCCACAGCCCAGGGGATGCCGCACGAACTCCACAGGGGGCTCGCCGAGCTCGATGCTGTTCTCATCGAGAGCGTTGGCGACGTGGAAGCGACCCGTGTCGAAGACGAACTCCACAGCGATGGTGCCGCCCGCGATGTCATGAGGCTGCGAGGGATGCCACTCCAGCAGAGCGACCTCGCGGAGCTCCTGGCCGACGAACGGCTCGAGCCGTTCGTCGGCGCTGGACCACGCCGGGGTGAGCTCGTCATCCTCCTCCCAGCCGCTGATCGCCGCCGTCGTGTCGATGGTGTTCCAGCCGATCGACAGCTCATCGAACTTCCAGTGGCTCAGCTCCACCTGGACACCCTCGAAGTTCAGGACGACGGGGCACTCGGCATACCAGTCCCCGTCCTCGACGAACCGTACGAGCGCGAACCCCGTCAGGCGCCGGCCGCCAAGTGCGGCCAGGCTCGGTCCGTGTGCCTCGCGGACGGCTTCGAGTCCGACGAGAGAGGTCGGCTCGAAGCCGGAGATGCCCATCATGCTTGCCGATTGTCCAGTTCCTGGCACCGAGCTGTCGAGCCGATGACGGCGCCTCACCGGCTACAGCGCGCGCAGAGCCTGCATGGCGTCGTGCTCGATGCGCGACAGCTCGTGCAGAACGGCGCCGGCCTGCTCCAGGCAGGTCGCGTCACCGCTCTCCCCTGCCTTGGCGATCAGCGTGGACACCTCCGTCCACAGGGGGACGGCCTCGGCGTACAGCCGGTGGCCGGTGCGCAGGTGGTCGGAGTCGATCAGCCGGGCGCACTCGCCGAGGAAGTCGCGGTAGAAGGCCCGGAACAGGGCGCCGCCGGTGCCGGCCCGCTCCATGAGCATGGCCGCCTGCGGCAGGTCCCGCTCCGGCTCGGCGGTGCGGGCCAGCCAGCCGGGCACCTGCTTGCCGGCCTTGGCGATACCGCGGTGGCCCAGGTTCGCGATGGGGGCGGCCAGGAAGGACTCGGCGCACGCCCTGATGGCCGGGACGAGCCGGCCCTGCCAGGCGGGCAGGCGCGGCGGCAGGGTGAGGGTGAAGGACCGGTGCCTGGCGGTCATCGGGCCGCGCTCGGCCCGCGCCCTCGCCAGGCCGGTCAGGCTGGTACGCACGGCACCGCCCTGCTGATCGGTGTCCACCAGGAAGGCGTCATGCTCGTCGTAGCCGTACATGGCCACGACGTGACCGCCGAAGTGCACCTTGGACCGGAAGTAGTCCAGGTGGTAGGAGTCGAGCTGCAGGCCGACCGGCCGGCCCGCGTCGATGGTCGCGGCCACGTTCTCCCACGCCCTGCGCGGTGAGGTGGTCTCGGCGACCGTCAACGTCAGCCCCAGCCTGGCGGCCAGGTTCCTGGTGAGCTCGAACGGCTTGACGCGGCCGCCCAGGAAGGGGAACGGCATGCCCTTGCTGTCCCAGTAGACGAAGGACAGGCCGGAGCCGAGCCCGAACAGCATGGGCTCGGACAGTTCGAGACCCTCGTGCCGCAGCAGCACGTCCAGCGCCGTCGTCTCGCAGTGCTGCATGCCGCGGGCCTCGATGCCCTGCACGATGGTCATACGCCTGTCCTCCCTGTTTCCGGCAGTGCCATGATGGGGTCTCCCACAGGGGGAGAGTCCAGGTCAGGGTCCCTGCGCGAACAGCACGGTGATCGACAGCCCCCCTTCCGGGCGTGCGTCGGCGGTGAGGATGGCGCGGTGAGCGCGCGTAACGGCATGGACGATCGCGAGGCCGAGCCCGTAACCGTCGCCTCCGTGCCGGTCGGGCGACAGCTTCTGGAACGGTTGCAGGAGGCGCTGGATCTGGTCGCCGGGGATGACGGGCCCGCTGTTGGTGACCGTGAGGGCCGCCTGTGTGCCGTGGACGCGCGTGGTGATCTCGATGTGCCCGTTCGCGTGGTTGTGGCGGACGGCGTTGTCGATGAGGTTGGCGATCAGGCTCTCGATCAGTCTCGGGTCGCCGGACGTCACCGCGGGCGCGAGCTGTTCCGCGAGGTCCAGGCCGGCCTGCTTCGCCTGGTCGCGGCGGGTGGCGAGGACGTTCCCCGCGAGGTGGGCGAGGTCGAGGGGGTCCCAGCGGGTGACGCCGCGCTCGCTGGTGGCCAGGGTGAGCAGGGCCTGCACCAGCCGCTCCTGATGCCCGCCCAGTGCCAGGGCCTCCTCGCAGGCCGCGCGCAGAGTGCCGGTGTCGGCGTCGGGGTCGGCGAGGGCGACTTCGAGCAGGGTACGCAGGCCGGCCAGGGGGGTGCGCAGCTCGTGGGAGGCGTTGGCGACGAAGTGGCGCTGGGCGTCGAAGGAGGCCTGCAGCCGGGCGAACAGGTCGTCGAGGGTGTGGCCGAGCTCGGTCAGCTCGTCGGCGGGGCCGCCGAGGTCCAGGCGCCGGTGGAGGTTCCCGGCGGAGATGACCTTGGCGGTGGCGGTGATGGCGCGCAGCGGTCGCAGGAACCGTCCGGCGACGTACCAGCCGAGGGCCAGGGAGACGGGGACCAGGACGGTCAGGGCGACGGCGGACCCGATGAGGAGCTGGGGCAGGCTGATGCCGGGCCCTGCGCCGGTGACCGCGCCCGGTGCGGCGAGGCCCCTGGGGACGCTCGCGTCGATGCTGGCGAGCGGGACGTCGACCATGACGACCACCAGGACGCCGGCGGCGTAGATGCCCGCCGCGTAGGCGAGCGCGAGCCGCGTCCGCAGGGACCTCCTGACCGGCCGCCGCGAGGTCATGCCGGTCCGATGCGGTAGCCGCCCTCGCGGACGGTCTCGATCACGGGCGGGTCGCCGAGCTTGGCCCGCAACCGGTGCACGGTGTGCTTGACGGCGCTGCTGAACGGGTCGGCGGCCTCGTCCCAGACCCGTTCGAGCAGCTCCTCGGCGGAGACGACCACGCCGGGCACGGCCAGCAGGCATTCCAGCAGGGCGAACTCCCTGGGGCTCAGGTCGAGCCGCCGCCCGGCCCGCAGCACGACCCGGCGGGCCGGATCGAGGGTGAGGTCGCCGCACGCCAGGGTGGGCGGCAGCGGCGGGGCGGCGCGCCGGGCCAGGGCGCGCACGCGGGCGACCAGCTCGGCGAACGCGAACGGCTTGGGCAGGTAGTCGTCGGCGCCGAGGCCGAGCCCGTCCACGCGATCCTCGATCGTGCCGGAGGCGGTGAGCATCAGCACGCGGGTCTCGCAGCGGCCGTGGGCCAGCCGCCGGCAGATCTCGTCGCCGTGCACGCCGGGCAGGTCGCGGTCGAGGATCACCACGTCGTAGCGGGTGGCGGCCAGCCGTTCGACGGCCGCCGTACCGTCCAGGACGACGTCCACGGCCATGCCCTCGCGGCGCAGCCCGGTCCCGATGGAGCGGGCGAGGACCTCGAAGTCCTCGACGACGAGAACCCTCACCGCCGCCTGCCACCGGTGCTCGTGCGGGCGGGGCCGCCGGGTCGGGATGCCATGCGTCCCACGATGCCAGATCCCCGGTCGCAGCCAGGTCGCAGCCGCCGCGACCGGGCCGGAACCGGATGCCGCCTACAACGGTCGGCATGACTTCATCAACGCCGCGCCGATCCGGCCGGCAGGACGGATTCCTCCGGTTGCTGCGCGCGCAGTGGGCCGCGTTCCGCTCCTCGAGGGGCCGGATGCTCGCCCTGGCTGCCTCGGTGCTCGTCACCGTGTCGATCGGGCTGCTGATCGCCGGGGGTGCCCGCACCAGCTGCGTGACAGGGAAAGGCGAGGGCCCCTGCCCCGCGCCGCTGGTGGGGCCCGACGGCACGGCGGTCAGGGACAAGTACTACTTCGTGCACCAGCCGCTCACCGGGAACGGCAGCATCACCGCCCGGGTGTCGGACCTGATCGGGCAGCTGCGGATGCCGGACGCCGTACCCGGGGTGCGCAACGTCAAGCAGGGGGTGGTGCCGTGGGCCAAGGCGGGGCTCCTGGTCAGGCAGAGCCTCAGGCAGGGCACGCCGTACGCCGCCGTCATGCTCACCGGGGAACACGGCGTGCGGATGCAGTACAACTACGTCCACGACGTGCCCGGCGGGCCGCACAACGGCCCGCAGTGGCTGCGGCTGACCAGGTCGGGCGATCTCGTCACCGGCTACGAGTCGGACGACGGCGCGCGGTGGACGCAAATCGGGGCGGTCAGGCTCGGCGATCTGCCGGAGACGGTCGAGATCGGGCTGTTCGCCACCTCCCCCGGCGTGCTGTGGGACACGGCCGCCGCGTTCTCCCAGGTCACCGCCACCTTCGATCGGATCGGGCTGGAGGGTGCGAACGGGTCGTGGCGGTACGACGACGTCGGCGTGTCCATGGAGTCGGACGGTACGACCCCGCATCATCCGGGCCGGGCCGTCGCGTCCGGTGACAAGCTCATCGTGACCGGAGGCGGTGACATCGGGCCCGCCACGGCGGAGGGCGGGCTGCGCGCCGACCTCATGCTGATCGGCGGGGCGGTGGGGCTGATCCCGGTGCTGATGGCGTCGGTCACGTTCGTCACGGCGGGCAACCGGCGCGGGCTGTCTGGGGCAGGGCTGTCCGGAGCAGGGGCGGCCGGTGACGGGTTGTCGGCACGCCCGATCGGGGCCGAGCCGGCGGGCAGGGCGGAGGTTGCGCGGCTGCTGGTGGCCAAGGCCGTGGTGGCCGGTGCGGTGGCGTTCGTGGTGGGGCTGGTGGCCGCGGGGGTGGTGGTTCCGGTCGGTCTGGCGCTGTTGCGTGCCAACCACAACCCGATCCAGCCGATCACCCTGGGCACCGGGCTGCGGGTGATCGCGGGCTACGCGGCACTCAGCGCCGCCGCTGCCGTACTGGCGCTCGGCCTGGCCGCGCTGCTCAAGCGGGCCGTCGTCGCCGGCGGGCTGGCCATCGCGCTGGTCGTCGTACCCCACCTGCTGACCGGCGCGGGCCTGGCGCCATGGCTGCTGATGGTCACCCCTGCCGCCGGGTTCGCGATCACGCAGAGCGTTCCTGCGTTCGCGCACGTGGACGTCGTCCCGTCGCTGCTCGGCGGCTACTACCCGCTCCCGCCATGGGCGGGTCTGGCAGTGACGTGCGGATATGCCGTCTTCGCCCTGGGGGCGGCCACCCAGGTCATACCCGGGGGCCGGCGTGCCCGGCCAGGCACTGCCAGCGCCCCTCCTGCTTGACCCAGGTCTGCGTCACCGGCATCCGGAACGTCACGCGATCGCCCTCCCCGGTGATCACGTCGTCGGCCACCACGCACCGCAGCACCGCGGCCTGCCCGCACACCACCACCTCGACCTCGGTCAGGGTCTGGCCCTGCCACGCGATGGCCGCGGCCGTGTTCGCGGTCACGTAGCCGTCCCGGTCGAAGCGCTCGCCGGTGTGCGACGTCCAGTGGAAGCCCGGATGCAGCGACCGGCGCAGCCGTTCGGGGTCCCGCGCCGCCAGGGCGGCGGCGCGCTCCCGCGCCGCGGCGATGACCTCCTGCTCGGGGGTCACGGCGGCGTCCGGCCAGGCCCCGCTCATTCCGCCCGTACGCCGGAGGTGGACAGCAGCGGGATGCCCAGCATCACCACGCGCGGATCGAGGGAGATCCCGGCCAGGAGCCGCAGCTCCTCGGCGGCCATTCCGGCCTGGACGAGCTGGGGAGCCAGCTCCCTGCTGCCGAAGTGCGCCAGCAGGCCGACCCCGGTGCCGCCGTGCCAGGAACGCTGCCACGCCTCGGTCTCGACCCGCGTCAGGCCGGACGCGGCCATGGCGGCGTGCACCTGGCGGCCCCAGTAGGGGTCGTTGCCGTTGGCGCGCAGAACGGCGCGGATCCCGTCCTCGTAGGCGGCGAACACCTCGTGGGCACGCGGGTCGGGAGTGTCGAGCACGGCCCCGGCCCAGCGGGCCTCCAGTTCCTCCACCAGCAGCACCCCGCCGGGGGCGAGCGAGCCCGCCAGCCGGGCCAGCACCTCGCGGCGCTGCGGCAGGTGCTGCAGCACGGCCCGCGCGTGGATGAGGTCGAAGCTGCCCGCCGGCATCGGGTCGACGGCCACGTTGTGACGCATGACCGTGAGCCGGGGGTGCGGGCGTACGTGCTGGGGTTTGACGTCGGTGGCGATCACCTCGCCCTGCGGGCCGACGCGGTCGGCGAGCCAGGCGGCGATCGTGCCCGCGCCCGCGCCCACCTCCAGGCAGCGGGCGCCCTCGGCGACGCCGAGGCGGTCGAGCCTGGCCGTGGTGTACTCGTCGCACATCTCCCCCAGCGAGCCGAGCAGCTCGTCGGCGTGGGGCGCGTCGTTGTCGAAGGCGTACGGGGTGACCGGGTCGTGGCTGTGCCCAGTGGCCGCGCTCATCGGCCCTCCTCGCTGGCGTGCTCCCATGGCCGGACCTGGCCGGAGTGTCGCAGGTCTGGGCGAGCGGGGCAAGACGCCGGGGCAGGAAGGCCAGGCATCCCGGTGACGGCTCAGCCGCGGCCGCCGGTGAACGGGGGCTCGCCCTCCTTCAGCGGCCGGAAGCGCAGCGCCGACCAGGTCTCGTCCACCGCCACCTGGCCGTTGGGGCGCAGGCCGTACTCCCCCACGATCGGCCAGAGCGTGTCGCGGTTGATGTCCGACTTGTTGCCCTTGGGGTAGGCGACCCAGACGATGGCGGGCTCGGTGAGCAGGGCGCGCTGCTCGTCGAGCAGCCGGCGGGCGGCCGCGGCGTCGGCGGCGAAGAACACCGCCACGTCAGCCTCCTTCAGGTCCCCGGCGTAGCGGGCGTCCTCGGGCAGCGGCTCGACCAGCGGGCGGTGGACGTCCTCGGAGATCCACACGGCGGTGCCGGCCTTGATCAGCAGTTTCTCGGCGATGGTCTTGGCAGGCATGGTCAGGCCCTCGTGTACGTCAGGTTCAGCACGCCGGTGCTGAAGGTGTCGGATCGGGTGAGCGTCAGGGGGATCTGGCCGATGCCCTCGTCGAACAGGCGGCGGCCGCGGCCCAGCACGATGGGGTGCACCATCAGGTTGAGCTGGTCGAGCAGGCCCTCGCGCAGCAGCCACGCCACCAGGGTAGGGCTGCCGCTCATGCCGATGTCCTTGCCGGGGGCCTCCTTGAGCCGGAGCAGCTCCTTGCGCGGGTCGCCGGCGATGATGGTGGTGTTCGCCCAGGTGGGGGTGGTCAGGGTGGTGGAGACGACGTACTTGGGCACCGCGTTCAGGGTGGCGGCCATGGGGTCGGCGGCGTCCTGGTGCGGCCAGTGGGCGGCGAAGACGTCGTAGGTGTGCCGGCCGAGCAGCAGGGCGTCGGCGGCCTGCATCTGGGCGGCGACGGCCTGGCCCATCTCGTCGTTGAGGTAGGGGAAGTGCCAGGTCTCGGGCGCCTCGACGACGCCGTCGAGCGACATGAACAGCCCCGCGACGATCTTTCTCATGACTTGCGGCTCCTTGGTCTCTCCGAAGTGGCTCCAGCCTTCCACCGACAAATAGAATTGTCAAGGCAGGCAAGATTGTCGGTGCGAGCCGGGCGCAAGCTCGATAAGGTCCGTGGACATGACCTTTCCCCGCAAGCTGACCAGGGGCGATGTGGTACGCGTGGTGGCCCCGTCCGCCTCCCGCGCCATGGTGACCGAGCACGACCACACCCCGCTCATCGACGCCCGCTTCGCCGAGCTCGGCCTCACCCTCACCTACGGCCGCCACGTCGACGAGCGCGACGCCTTCGACTCCTCCGCCGTCGCCTCCCGGGTCGCCGACCTGCACGACGCCTTCGCCGACCCCTCGGTCGCGGCGATCATCACGGTCATCGGGGGGTACAACAGCAACGAGCTGCTGCCGTACCTCGACTGGGAGCTGATCCGCGCCAACCCCAAGGTCTTCTGCGGCTACTCCGACATCAGCGCCCTGCAGAACGCGATCCTCGCCCGCACCGGGCTGGTGACCTACTCCGGGCCGCACTGGTCGACGTTCGGGATGCGCGATCACCTCGAGCAGACGCTGCGCTGGTTCACCGAGGTCCTGTTCGGCTCGGCCCCGGTCAGCCTGGCGCCCGCCGACAGCTGGAGCGACGACCTGTGGTTCCTCGACCAGGACAAGCGCGAGCTCGTCCCCAACGAGGGCTGGTGGCGGCTGCGGCCGGGCTCCGCCGAGGGGCGCGTCGTCGGCGGCAACCTCGCCACGCTGAGCCTGCTCCAGGGCACCCCGTACATGCCGTCACTCGACGGCGCGATCCTGCTCCTGGAGGACGACTTCGAGTCGCACCCGGCGATCTTCGCCCGGAACCTGACGTCGCTGCTGCAGCTGCCCGACGCCGCCGGGGTGCGCGGGCTGGCCATCGGGCGCTTCCAGAAGGCGGCCCGGATGACGCGCCCGCTGCTGGAGCAGATCATCGCCACCCAGCCGCGGCTGGAGGGGGTGCCGGTGCTGGCCAACCTGGACGTCGGCCACACCCACCCGTTGGCGACGATCCCGATCGGCGGCCTGGCCGAGCTAGCGGTCGGCGACGGCGAGGCGAGCCTCGTCCTGTGCCGCCACTGAGGCCCGGCTCAGGACTCCAGGAAGTGCAGCACCGCCAGCACGCGGCGGCTGTAGCCGGTGGTGTGCGACAGGTTCAGCTTGTCGAACAGTGAATTGACGTGCTTCTCCACGGCGCTCTGCGACACGTGCAGCTCCTGGGCGATCGAGGCGTTGGTCAGCCCCTGCGCCATCCGCTCCAGCACCTCGCGCTCGCGCGCCGTCAGCTTGGCCAGCGGGTCCACCTGCGTGGTGCGGGCCAGGAGCTGCCGCACCACCTCGGGGTCGAACGCCGCGCCGCCCGCGGCGACCCGCTCCAGCGCGTCGAGGAAGTCGCCGACCTGCCCGACGCGGTCCTTCAGCAGGTAGCCCACGCCTTCGACGTCGGAGCTCATCAGCTCGGTGGCGTAGCGCTTCTCCACGTACTGCGACAGGACCAGCACCTTGACCTCCGGCCGGCGGCGGCGGATCTCCAGCGCCGCCCGCAGGCCCTCGTCGGTGTGGGTGGGCGGCATGCGGACGTCCACCACGACGATGTCGGGGCGGTGCTCGTCCACGGCCGCCACGAGCGCCTGGCCGTCGCTGACGGCCGCGGGCACCTCGTGGCCCTCCTCCAGGAGCAGGCGCACCAGACCCTCGCGCAGCAGCGTGGAGTCCTCGGCGAGGATCACCCGCACGGCAGCACCGCCGTGATCGTCGTGGGGCCGCCCGCCGGGCTGGTCACCTCGAACCGGCCGTCGAGCGCCGCCACCCGCCTGGCCAGCCCCGACAGGCCGCCTCCCGACGCCTGCGCGCCGCCCGAGCCGTCGTCACGCACCCGTACGACCACCGCCGGCCCCTCCTCGTGCACCTCGACCGTGATGAGCGTGGCACCGGCGTGCTTGGCCGCGTTCGTCACCGCCTCGCAGACCACGAAGTACGCCGCCGTCTCCACCGCCATCGGCGGCCGCTCTTCCAGCCGGCAATCTACCTTGACCGGGACGCTGGAGCGTTCCGCCACCCCTGCCAGCGCCTCGCCCAGCCCGAGCGAGTCCAGCCCGCTCGGGTAGACCCGCCAGGCCACCTCGCGCAGCTCGGCGAGCGCCTGCTGGGCCTCCTGGTGCGCCTGGTGCATCAGCTCCGTCCGGCCCCGCAGGGAGCGGCCGATCAGCATCGACAGCGCCACCAGCCGCTGCTGCAGCCCGTCGTGCAGGTCGCGCTCGATCCTGCGCCGCTCGGAGTCGACCGCCGCCACGATGCCGGCCCGGCTCTCGGCCAGCTCGGCGATCCGGCGCTGCAGCGCCTGCGTGGGGTCGGGGCCGAGCATCCGCCTGGCCAGCCGGCGCTCCAGCGCGTGCACGCCGGCCACCCCCGACAGCACCAGGAACAGCCCCAGGAACCCGGCCACGCCGAGGTAGGTCACCAGGGGCACCGAGGGCACCATCCCGTCGAACGGCTCGCCCCGCCCCCAGGCGGCTGCCAGGCGCACCCCCGTTGACAGCCCGAACCACAGCAGCCAGAGCACCAGGCCACCCAGGATCCCGACCGGCACCCGCGTGGCCAGGTACCCGCCGGCCCGCTTGCCCCGGCCCTCCGTCAGCGCGTCGAGCTCGCTCAGGTCCAGGCGCAGGCGGCGGGCCTCCAGCCGGGCCAGCCGCCGGGCCGTGGCCCACACGTTGGGGTTGCCCAGGAACGGCAGCGTGAACAGCAGGAACAGCAGCTCGGCGAGCGCGGTGACGGTGCCCAGCACGACGGCGGCGCCCAGGCGTAGCCCCTCAACGGCGGCTCGCATGCCTCCCCTTCGCCCGTTCGGTCAGCCGGACCACGACGAAGACCACGACCGCGAGGGCGACCAGGCCGAGCACGATCTTGCTGCCGATGCCGGCGTAGGTCTCCACCAGGTGCCAGTTGTCGCCCAGCAGGTAGCCGGCCATCACGAAGACGGTGTTCCAGATGAGGCTGCCCAGCGTAGTGAGCAGCGTGAACATCGGCAGCGGCATGCGCTCCACGCCGGCCGGGACGGAGATGAGGCTGCGGAAGATGGGGATCATCCTGCCGAAGAACACCGCCTTGCGGCCGTGGCGCTGGAAGAACGCCTCGGTCTTCTCGATGTCGGTGATCTTGACGAGGGGCAGCTTGGCCGCGATGGCCAGCGTGCGCTCGCGGCCCAGCAACGCCCCCACCGCGTACAAGGCCAGGGCGCCCACCACCGAGCCGAGCGTCGTGCACACCAGGACGTCGACCAGGTCCATGTTCCCCTTGCTCGCGGTGAAACCGGCGAGCGGCAGGATCACCTCGCTGGGCAGGGGCGGGAACAGGTTTTCCAGTGCGATGGCCAGCCCCGCCCCCACGGCACCAAGGCTCTCCATCAATCCGATCAGCCAGTCAGTCATGAGATCAAGGCTATGGAAGATCTGGAAAAACGCGGAATGAAGAGCATGCCCGATCCTAGCTGAGGTAAACCCCACCCCTGTCGTACCGTACACTGTACGGCCGTGAGCACTTCGACGGATCTGGCCCGGCACCCGGCAGTCTTCCAACCCGGCGACCCACCCAGGACAGGACAGGTCGCCTTCCTCGACCCCGCCGGGGACAGCCGGGTCACCGTCGCCGAGGAGCACGACGGCCAGGTCACGACCAGGTCCGCCGCGGCCACCCTCGTGCCCGTCGGGGAGGCGGTGGCCACGCTGGCCAGGGCCCGAATGGACCCCGGCGCTCACCCGGCCGCCCGCTTCTGGGGCGCCGCCGCGCTCGTCGCGCTGCAGCTCGTCACCCGGGGCCGCATCCTGCCCGGCGTGACGGCCGGCGAGCACGACTCCTGGCGAGCGGGGCCGCTGGACGCCGACGACCTGCGGCGCGTCCGCGAGCTGGCCGCCGCCATGCCCGCCGCCGCCCGCGCCATCCCCCTCGACACCCCGCCGACCGCCGCCGCCCGGGCTGACGCCCTGCCGCACGCGGAGGACCCGCCAGAGAGCCGGCCGGAGGTCCCGACGGAGGGGCCGCTGCTGCCGGACGCCGAACCTCTCGTGCGGGCCTTTCTCGACGCGGTCGCCGACGCCATGCCGCGCTCGCCCGGCGCCGTACGCGCCACCGGCACCACCGCCTTCGCCGCCGCCAGGCCCGTCAAGGTCCCCCACCTGCGCCGCTGGTCCGAGGAGGTCTCGGCGGGCCTGGACGCGGGCGTACGGCTGTCGCTGCGCGTCGAGGCCGACGACCCGGCCGAGGCCGAGTTCCGCGCCGTCGTCCAGCTCCACAGCCTGGCCGACCCGTCGCTCGTCGTGGACGCCGCCGACCTGTGGCAGGGCCGCGACCCCGGCTTCGGCGCCCGCGCCAGGATCGAGGCCACCCTCGCCGTACGCCGCGCCGCCCGCGCCTGGCCCCGCCTGGAACGCCTGCTGGACAGCGCCGTCCCGGACGAGCTCATCCTCACCGACGGCGACGTCGAGGACCTCCTGGCCGGAGCCGCCGACCGGCTGGCCGCCGCCGGCGTGGACGTGCACTGGCCCAGGTCGCTCGTGCGCGGCCTCAGCGCCCGCGCCGTGCTCGGCGATCGTGACGCCGCCCCCTCCGACCTGCCCTCCTTCCTCGGCGGCCAGCACCTGACCAGCTTCGACTGGCAGCTCGCCCTCGGCGGCGAACGCCTGACCGCCGCCGAGATGGACCGGCTCGCCGAGGCCCACCGCCCCGTCGTGCGGCTGCGCGACCAGTGGGTGCTCATCGACCCCGACCTGGCCCGCAAGGCCCGCCAGCGCGACCTCAAGCCGCTGACCGGCATCGAGGCGCTCGGTGCCGCCCTGACCGGGACGGTCGAGGTCGAGGGCGAGCAGGTGCCCGTCGAGCCCACCGCCTGGCTGAACGAGCTGCGCGAGCGCCTGGCCGAGCCCGCCGCCGTCGACCCGCCCCAGGGCCTGGCCGCGACCCTGCGCGACTACCAGCTCGCCGGGCTGCGCTGGCTGGCCAGGATGACCTCGCTCGGCCTCGGCGCCTGCCTGGCCGACGACATGGGCCTGGGCAAGACGATCACGCTCATCGCGCTGCACCTGCACCGCGCCGCCGAGGGCGCGGGCCCCACGCTCGTGGTCTGCCCCGCCTCGCTGCTGGGCAACTGGGAGCGCGAGATCTCCAGGTTCGCGCCGGGCGTGCCCGTACGCCGCTTCCACGGCAGCAACCGCGCCCTCGCCGAGGAGGGATTCGTGCTGACCACGTACGCCACCATGCGCCTGGACGCGGCCCGGCTGGCGGCCCACCGCTGGGGCCTGCTCGTCGCCGACGAGGCCCAGCACGTCAAGAACCCCGCCTCCGGCACCGCCAAGGCCCTGCGCGAGATCCCCGCCGCCGCCCGCGTCGCGCTCACCGGCACCCCCGTCGAGAACAACCTGTCGGAGCTGTGGGCCATCCTCGACTGGACCACGCCCGGGCTGCTCGGCCCGCTCGGCCGGTTCAGGGCGCGCTGGGCCAAGCCCGTCGAGTCCGGCGACACGGAGGCGGCCGAGCGGCTGTCCAGGCTCGTCGGGGCATTCCTGCTGCGCCGCCGCAAGAGCGACCCCGGCATCGCGCCCGAGCTGCCGCCCAAGACCGAGACCGACCGTCCCGTCGCGCTCACGGTCGAGCAGGCCGGCCTGTACGAGGCCGTCGTCCGCGAGATCATGACCCAGATCGCCGACGCCCAGGGCATGGCCAGGCGCGGCCTCATCGTCAAGCTGCTCACCGGCCTCAAGCAGATCTGCAACCACCCCGCGCAGTACCTGCACGAGGCGAGCCCGCGCCTGCCCGGCCGCTCCGGCAAGCTGGAGCTGCTCGACGAGCTCGTCGACACCATCGTCGCCGAGGACGGCGCCGTGCTCGTCTTCACCCAGTACGTCGCCATGGCCCGCCTGCTGGAACGCCACCTGTCCGGCCGCGGCGTGCCCACCCAGCTCCTGCACGGCGGCACCCCCGTCGCCCGCCGCGAGGAGATGGTCCAGCGCTTCCAGGACGGCAGCGCCCCGGTGTTCCTGCTGTCGCTCAAGGCCGCCGGCACCGGCCTGAACCTCACCCGTGCCGACCACGTCATCCACTACGACCGCTGGTGGAACCCCGCCGTCGAGGACCAGGCCACCGACCGCGCCTACCGCATCGGCCAGACCAGGCCCGTCCAGGTGCACCGCCTCATCGCCGAAGGCACGATCGAGGACCGCATCGCCCAGATGCTCACCGCCAAGCGCTCGCTCGCCGACGCCGTCCTGGCCGCCGGCGAGGCCGCCTTCACCGAGCTGACCGACGCCGAACTCGCCGCCCTGGTGGAGCTGAGATGACCGCCACCGAACTCGCCGCCCTCGTGGAGCTGAGATGACCACCGCCCGCGGATTCGCCGCCTTCCCCCCGCAACGCGCCGGCGCCCGCTTCGCCACCTCCTGGTGGGGCCGCGCCTGGATCCAGGCCATGGAGGACACCTCCCTGGACCACGGCCTGCTGCGCAAGGGCCGCGCGTACGCCAAGCACGGCCGGCTCGGCCCCATCACCGTCAGCCCCGGCAGGATCGCCGCCGTCGCCGAGAGCGAGTACGACGTCGTCGTCCGCGTCGAGCAGCTCACCGACGCCGCCTGGGAACGCTTCCTCGACCAGGTCGCCGCCAAGTCGGGGCACATCGCGGCGCTGCTCGACCGCGACATGCCGCACGACCTGGTCGAGGCCGCCGAGGACGCCGCCGTGCCGCTGCTGCCGGCCGTCGGCGACCTGGAGCCCGAGTGTTCCTGCCCCGACTGGGGGCACCCCTGCAAGCACGCCGCCGCCCTGTGCTACCAGGTGTCCTGGCTGCTGGACGCCGATCCGTTCGTGCTGCTGCTGATGCGTGGGCGCGGCGAGCGTGACCTCATCGGGGCGTTGCAGGAGCGCGAGGCGCCCGTCCAGGAGCCGTCCGGGGTGCCGGCCGCGCGGGCGTACGGGGCGGGGGTGCCGCCGCTGCCGGAGCCGCCGCCGTACGACGTGGCCTACACCCCGCCCGCCCTGGAACCGGCCCCGGGCGTGGACGTGGCGGCGCTGCGGGTGCTGGCGGCCTCGGCCGCCGGGCGGGCCCGCGAGCTGCTGCGGCGCGGGCGGCTGCCGGAGCTGAGCGAGTACCAGGACCGGGTCCGGCTGGCCGCCCAGCACGACCTCGACCTCGGGCTCGGCGCGGCCGTCCAGGCGTGGCGGTACGGCGGCGCCGACGGCCTGGACGTCCTGGACGGCACGTGGACGCCGCCCCGGCGGGAGCTGGCCAGGGCGCAGGCGCTGCTGGAGTCGGGCTGGGAGGGCGAGCGCCCGCCCCAGGTGGAGGCGTGGCGCAACCGCTGGACCATCGGCCCGGTGCAGCTGCGCTACGGCCGTGACGGGCGCTGGTACCCGTTCACCCGGCGGGAGGACGAGTGGTGGCCCGCGGGCCCGCCGGAACGCGACCCGTCCGTGCTCCTCGGCTGACAGCGCGGCCCGTCCGTGCTCCTCGCATGGCAGCGCGGCCTGCGCGGCCGGTCGCCACGACGCCCGCGACCGTCAGGAGGCCACCGAGATGACGTGGCCGATCGAGGCGCGGTCGCCGACCAGCCGCAGCATGCAGTCCGCCACGTCGGCGCGGGTGGTCTTGAAGCCGCCCCGGATGCTGAGGTCGTAGGCCGTGCGATAGGCGTTCGTGCGGCCGTCGTCGGTCAGGCGGGCGGGGCGGACGATCGTCCAGTCCAGGTCGGTGGTGGCCCGCAGCAGGCGTTCGGCGTTGGCCAGGTCGGCGTAGGAGTGGCGGAACAGCCGCTGGATGACGAGCGGCTTGAGCACGTACCGGGTGAACGGGCCGTCGCCGGCGTCGGCCTCCAGTCCGGCGGCGCTGACCATGAGCAGGCGGCGGGCGCCCTCCTGGCGCATGGCGGCGGTGATGGCGGTGATGCTGCCGGCCTGGACGGTGGTGGGGCCGCGCTCGCGCGAGCCCATCGCGCTCAGCACGGCGTCGCGGCCCTTGATCGCGGGGGCGATGGCGGCAGGGTTCATGATGTCGGCCTCGGCGACGTCGAGCCGCTCGCGCAGGCCGGCCGGGAGGCGGCCGGCGTCGCGGACGACGGCCGTCAGGTCGTGGCCCTGCTCCAGGCCCTGACGCAGGAGCTCCAGACCGGTGCCGCCGGTGGCTCCGAAGACGGTGATCTTCATGCGGGTTCGCCCCTCGGTCGTGGTTGGTAAGCATTCACTCACCACGATAGCCGCAGAGGGCGCCGGGTGTCCGGCCGGGCTCAGGTGCTGGACCTCGCCTCGGCCATGCGCTCGGCCAGTACCCCGGCCAGTTCCACGACGACCTCGCGGCGGCGCGCGACGGCCCGTCCGGGGTCGGACTCGTCCAGGATGAGGCCGCGCACCTGGGGCACCGCGAAGTTCCACGCCACCAGGCCCAGGACGGTGAACAGCCAGTCCTGTGCCGTCGCCCTGTCCGGCAGGCCGGCGTCCAGCAGGCCGTCCACGTGGCCGCGGTAGGACTCCTTGCGCTCCTCCTCGCCCTCGACCTGGCCGCCGGCCTCCAGCGACTCCCACAGCAGCAGACGGATCAGCTCGGGATGCTCGTGGTACCAGTCGTAGAGCTGCCCCACCGCCTCGGGCAGGATGCGCGGGTCGAGGGTCACCGTGTGGCAGATCTCGTCCAGTTTGGCCCGCACCACCGCCCCGAACAGCTTCTCCTTGCCGCCGAAGTACAGGTAGATGGCCTGCTTGTTGGCGCGGGCGGCGGCGGCGATGCGGTCGATCCTGCCGCCGGCCAGCCCGTGCTCGGCGAACTCCGCCGTCGCGGCCTGGAAGATCCGCTGCCGGGTGGCCTCCGAGTCGTACGTCATGCCACAGATTAAACCATCCAGTTGACTTATTCGCCGACCATGCGCCATGGTGGTCCCACCACTTAAACCAACCAGATGGTTTATTTCCTTGATCGAGGAGTTGCCTTCATGTCCACGACCACCCTTGCCCCGATGCCCGTCACCTCCCCGCTGCCCTCCGCCCTGGAGGGCCGCACGGTGCTGATCGTCGGCGGCAGCTCCGGCATCGGCCTGGCCGCCGGCGCCCTGCTGACCTCCGTGGGCGCCCGCGTAGCCCTCCTGGCCCGCGACCCCGCCCGCCTGGCGGCCGCGGTGGACCGGCTCCGTACGACGCCCGGTGCCTCCGTGACGGGCGTCGCCGGCGACGGTACGGCGGAGGACGTCCTGGAGCAGGCGCTCGACCAGGCGGCCCCGGTCGACCACGTCCTGGTGACGGCGGGCGCGCTCAGCACGGGAGCGCTGCTGGACACCCCGCGCGACCAGGTGCGCGAGGCCGTGGAAGGCCGGATCTGGGGCGCGTACGCCACCGCCAGGGCCGCCGCCCGCCGCCTGCCCGCCGGCGGCTCGATCACCTTCAGCTCCGGCCACTACCTGACCCGCCCGATCCCCGGCGCCTCCGCGGCCATCGCGAGCATCGGCGCCATCGAGGGGCTCACCCGCGCGCTGGCGGTGGAGCTGGCGCCGCGCAGGCTGCGGGTCAACGCCATCAGGTTCGGGGTCGTGGACACCCCCCTGGCCCGTGGCGCGCTGGGCCTGGCCGACGACACGGCCGTGGCCGCGGCCGGGCAGGGCACGCCGCTGGGACGTTTCGCCACGGCGGAGGAGGCGGCCTCGGCGGCGCTGTTCCTCATGGCCAACAACATCATGACCGGGACGGTGGTCACGGTGGACGGCGGCCAGGCCCTGGCCTGACGGGGGGCTTCAGGGCAGGCCGAGCTGCCAGGACGGGCTTCAGGGCAGGTTGAGCTGCCAGGAGACGCCGAAGCGGTCGTTGACCCAGCCGAACTTCGTGCCGAACCCGTACGAGTCCAGCGGCATCAGCGCCTGCCTGCCCTCGCCCAGCGCGTCGTACAGGCGCTGGATCTGCTCCTCGCTGTCGCACTCGACGAACAGCGACATCGACGGCGTGAAGGTGAAGTCGTGCTTGGGCACGCTGTCGATGCACATGTACTCGCGGCCCGCCAGCGTGAAGAGGGCGTGCTTGACGGTGCCCTCGGGGCCGGGCTCGCCGGGGCCGTAGCGCTCGACCGCGAGCACCTTGCCGTCGTCGAACAGCGACACGTAGAAGTTCATCGCCTCCTCGGCGTCGCGGTTCTGGAACATCAGGAACGTGGTGACCTTCATCAGGAGCCCTCCTCGGGGGCGTAGAACGCGGTGAGCGCGGCGACCATGGCGGCGGCCACGTCGTCAGGGGCGCCCGCCGCCCGGTAGGCCTCGCCCCACGACGCGGCGCTGCCGGTGATGTAGGCACGGCCCTCGTCGGTGAGGTGGAAGGTGGCCTCCTCGACCTTCTCGCCGCCCGACAGGTGCAGGCCCAGGCCGAGCAGGGCCAGGTCCCAGCCCACGCCGACGGCGCCGGGGCCGTACTGCGCCCAGAACTCCTCCGGCGGCTCGGCCGTGTGGGTCAGCTCGAACAGCGTGCCGCCGTCCTTGGCGGCCAGGCGCACCTCGACCTCGGAGAAGCCGGGGTCGGGGCCGAACAGCCAGGAGACCTTGAGCAGGCTCGGCGGCTCGCAGCGCAGGATCTCCCCGCCCGCGTTGCCCTCGAGCTGGTACTTGCCGCCCAGCCGGAGGTCTCCGCTGATGGGCAGGAACCAGCGGCTGAGCCGGTCGGCGTCGGTGCAGGCCTGCCAGACGTCCTCCACCTCGGCGTCGTAGTGACGGCGCAGCACCACGGTCTTGCGGGTGCCGTCGGTCAGCTCGCGATGGGTCCGCGTGAGGTGGTCGATCATCTTCATGGGGTGTCCTCTTTCTCGGTGTTCAGACGGCGTTCGCGCTTGCCCCGGGCCAGCTCCGTGGCCAGCGCGTCCAGGCGCTGATCCCAGAAACCCCGGAAGCGTTCCAGCCAGAGGTCGACCTCCTGCAGCGGCCCGGGCTCGACGGCGTACAACCGCCGGGTGCCTTCGGCCCGTACGCTGGCGAACCCGTTGTCCCGCAGCACCCGCAGGTGCTGGGAGACCGCCGGCTGGGAGATGCCGAACTCTTGCTGGATGACGGCGGTGACCTCTCCGGAGCTGCGCTCACCGCCTGCGAGCAGCTCCAGGATCCGGCGGCGGACCGGATCGCCGAGGACGTCGAATGCGTGCACGACCTGAAGTGTTTCAGCTCAAGCTTATATAAGTCAAGGCTGGCATTAAGGGGTTAGTCGTCGAGGCCGCGCGCGCTCAGCGCCTCGCCCAGCGCGTCGGCGTGCCGCAGCGAGCTGACCACCAGCGGCACCGCGAACGCCCGCAGGCTGCGCTCGACGCCCCTGGCCCGCTGCGCCTCCCGCACCCGGCCGGCCAGCGAGGCCACCACCGGCACGCTGCGCACGGTCAGCGACAGCAGCAACGACAGCCGGAACGGGTCCAGCCCCACGAACCTGGCCGGCGACAGGCACCGCTCCAGCGTGCGCATCATGGCCGCGGTGCGGGTGGTGAGCGTGACCAGCCCGGCCAGCGCCACCGCCAGCACCACCCGCAGCGTCGTCGAGACCGCCCCGTCCAGGTCGGCGAAGACGAGCTGCATCCCGAACAGCGCCACCGCGAACCAGCGCACCGGCCGCACCTGCGCCCACGCCGCCGCCACACCCACCCGCGACAGCGCGTACAGGGCCGCGACCAGCACTCCCGCCACGGCCAGGGCCGCCGGCGAGCGCAGCAGCACCAGAGCGGTGCAGGCGGCGGCGAGAACGGCCAGCTTGGCGCCGGCGGGCAGGCGGTGCAGGACGGACGAGCCGGGGACGTAGGCGCCCGTCAGGCCGTTCACGCCATGAGCTTCCTGTAGTGGCCGATGGCCTCCTGCGGGGTGCCGTCGGCGACGACGCGGCCCTCGTCGAGCACCAGCACCCGGTCGAAGCCGTCCAGCAGCGGCAGGTCGTGAGTGATCACCAGCACCTGCTGGGGCAGGTCGCGCACCAGGCCGGCGACCTGGCGGGAGTGGCGCAGGTCCAGCAGCGTGGTCGGCTCGTCCATGACCAGGATCTCCGGCTCCAGCACCATGATCGAGCACAGTGCCAGGAGCTGCTTCTGGCCGCCGGACAGGTGGTGGGCGGGATGGTCGGCGTGATCGGCCAGGCCGTAGCGGGAAAGGACCTCGGCCACGCGCCGATCGACCTCCTCGCGCGCCAGGCCCTTGCGGCGCAGCGAGAACGCCACGTCCTCGGCCACCGTGGGCATCACGATCTGCGCGTCGGGGTCGGTGAACAGGAAGCCGACGCCGCGCCTGATCCTGGCGGCGTGGCGGCGGGTGTCCAGGCCGAGCACGGTGACGCTGCCCGAGGTGGGCAGCGCCAGGCCGTTGACCAGGCGGGCCAGGGTGCTCTTGCCGGAGCCGTTGGCGCCGACCACGCCGACGCGCCGCTCCGCCAGGCAGGCGGTGACGCCGCGCAGCACGTCGCGCTGCCCGAGCCGCACCTGCACGTCGGCGAACTCGATCGCCATCACACCACCTCGAACAGCGCGGCCACGCCGAGCCCGCCGCCGACCGCGGCGGCCGCCAGGCCCAGCGTCCCCGGCGGCGCGGCGGCCCGCACGAGCCTGCTGAACAGCCTCGTCACCACCACGGCCCCGGTGGCGCCCCACGGATGGCCCAGCGCTAGTGCCCCGCCGTCGGGGCAGACGCGGCCGTCGTCGCCGCCCAGCGGGTCGAGCCCGAGCGCGTCGGTCACGGCCAGCACCTGCGCCGCGAACGCCTCCACGATCTCCACCGCCGCGACCCGCTCCATGTCCACCCCCGTACGCGCCAGCACCCGGCGGATCGCCGGCACCGGCCCCCATCCGGGCAGCCCGGGATCGCATCCGACGACGGCCCCGGCCACCAGCCTCATCCCCGGCAGGCCCGCGCGCAGCTGCTCCGGCACGATGGCCACGGCCGCCGCGCCGTCGCTGACCGGGGAGGAATTACCGGCCGTCACTGTACCTCCCGCGACGAACGCCGCAGGCAGGCGGGCCAGGGACGCCTCCCGCAGCGGGCGCGGGCGCTGGTCGTCGTGGCGGCCGCCGACGGGGACGATCTCCTGCTCGAAGCGCCCCGCCTGCCTGGCCGCCAGGGCGCGGGCGTGGCTGCGGCAGGCGTAGGCGTCCTGGCGGTCGCGGCCGATGCCGTACGCCGCCGCGAGCGCCTCCGCGGCCGGACCCATGTCGGGGTCGGGATGGCCGTCCGGGGTGAACGGCGCCCGCTCGTACGGCTCCGCCGCCCCCCTGAACGTGCGCAGCGGCGCCGTCGAGGCGCTCTCCGCCCCGCCGGCGATCACCAGGTCCGCCTCCCCCGCGCGGACCGCCTGCCCGGCCACCAGGATCGCGGCCAGCCCGCTGCCGCACTGCCGGTCCACCGTCAGCCCGGGCACCTCGTGCCCCAGCCCGGCGGCCAGCGCCGACACCCTGGCCACGTTCCCGCCGGGGCCCATGCAGTTGCCCAGCACCACGTCGCCGGCCCGCCGCCCGGGCACGTCGGCGGCGACGGCGGCGATCACGGGGGCGGCCAGCCGGTCGACGGTCAGCTCCTTGTAGGCGTGGCCGGCGGTGCCGATGGGCGTGCGCCGGGCCGCCACCACCACAGGGGTGTCGTCCATGTCAGGCCAGCCGCCGGATCTCGGGGTCGCCGCCGGCCAGCCGGGCCGCGACCAGCGCCCGGGCGGGCTTGCCCGTCGGGTTGCGCGGCAGGCTCGGCACCACGAACCAGCGGCGGGGCCGCTGCGCCGCGTCCAGCCCGCCCCTGGCCGTGGCCTCCAGCAGGGCGCGCTGCGGCGTGGCCGCCCGCCCGGCCTCGACGACGGCCGTCACCACCGAGCCCAGGGACGGGTGCGGCAGGCCGACCACCACGATGTCGTGCACGCCCGGCACGTTCCTGAGCACCTCCTCGACGTCCTCGGGCACGACGGTGGCGCCGCCGGTCTGGATCGCGCCGTCGCCGCGCCCGCGCAGCCGCAGCGGCTGCCCTTCCCGGTACGGCTCGGCGAGGTCGCCGACGGTCACCCAGCCGTCATCGTCGCGGCGCAGCGGCCCGGCCGCGCCGGCCAGGTAGCCCTCCGCCAGCCAGGGCGAGCGGGCCCACACCTCGCCGAGCGGCCCGTGGGCGCCGGTGCGCACCTCGATCCGCACGCCGGGAAAGGGCCGCAGCCCGCCCCCGTCGGTGTCCACGGCCACGAACGACAGCTCGGTGGCCCCGTAGTACGACACGACGCGCACGCCGGCCGCGGCGGCGTCCGCCCGCGAGCCAGGGGCGAGCGCCGCGCCGCCGACCACGGCCATGCGGAGCGAGCCGGGCTGCCGGAGCACGTCGGGCAGCCGGTGCGGCACCACGTGCACGACGCTCGCCCGCGCCAGGTGGCCGGCCAGGGAGCGGCCCGGCCACCTGCCGGGCAGGACGGCCGTCGCGCCGGTGGCCAGGGCGTGCAGGGCGGCGAAGGCGTACAGGGAGGAGACGAGCGGGCCCGGCACCAGCACGACGTCGTCGGGGCCGATCCCGGTCAGATCGCCGAGATGCGGGTAGGAGCCGGTCCACGAGGCGCGGGTGCGCACGATGGCGCGGGGGCGGCCGGTGCTGCCGGAGCTGAAGCACGCCCAGGCCAGGTCGTCCGGGCCGGCCTCGGTGCGTACGGGCGGGCCCGGCACGTACGGGAGCGGCGTGTCGAGGCGGGCGGCGAGGTGCTCGCCGGTGACCTGGTCCCACCGCTCGCGGTCCCAGGCGTGGTCGCCCACCAGCGGAGTGGCCCCGGCCAGGTCGGCCGCCAGCACGGCGGTGATCAGCTCCACGGGGTCGGCCAGGGCGACGCCGACCAGGGCGCCGGGGCCGATGCCCCGGCCGCGCAGGTGACGGGCGGCGCCGTCGATCTTGCCGGCGAGCTGGGCGTAGGTGAGCTCGCCCTCGGGGCCGCACACGGCGAGCCGAGACGGGCGCCCGGCGGCGTGCGACAGGACGTCACGGGCTACGGGCATCGAAGGGTCAACGCCCCCCGTCCGAGCGCACGCGTTCGCGGTGCACGGCGGGCACCGCGTCGGGGTAGGCGCGCTGCGTGCCCCTGGCCACGACCGCGGTCAGCCCGGCCTTGATCAGGTCGCCGGGCAGGAAGAGGAGGGTGCTCCACGCCGCCGCGCCGAGCGTCATCCCGCTGACGAGCGCCCAGACGGGAATCCCGAACAGATAGATCACGCCGACGCAACCTACCAAGCAGGCCAGGAACAACCGCAGGGTGCTCGGGCTGCGGCCCGCCCGCTCCACCAGCCACCCGGTCACCGCGGCCCCCGGAAGCCAGCCGATCAGGAACCCTGCCGACGGCCCGGTGAACAACCCGAGCCCGCCCCGCCCGCCGGCCGCCAGCGGCAGCCCGGCGGCGATCAGCACGAGCAGCACCAGGACGGCCAGCGCGGCCCGCCACGAGCCCAGGATCACCCCCGCCAGCATCACGCCCATCGTCTGCAGCGTGATGGGAACGGCCGCACCGAAGACGTTCAGCGTGCCGGGCACGCCGAGTACGGCGATGAGTGCCGCGAACACGGCCACCCTCGCCAGGGTCTGCATCGCGAACCCGCGCTGTCTCTTCATGCAGTCGATCCCACACCACGACGGTCACGGACGGGCATGGAGGGATCCCACAACATTGCGGCGGATCATCTGCTGGCGACCGATACCGTTCCCACAGAACTCCTGGAACGCCTTGGCGATCTCCTCCTGCCGGGTTCGCAGCTCCTTGGCGGTGAGCTCGCGGTTCGGCAGGGCGAACTCCAGCGTCCTGGAGGCCGACAGGGAGATCCGGATCTGGTCGGGCACGAGGGCCGTGCGGCCGGGGTAACGCAGGCGGACCCGGTAGTCGGTGACGGCGCCGTCGCCCTCCAGGCAGGCGCGGGCGCCGTCCTCGACGCGTTTCATCAGGCCCTGGTTGATCTGCCTGCCCCGCATGGGGACGAGGTTGTAGCGCAGGCCGACGCCGTCGAAGGAGGCGGCGATGAGGTGGCCGCCGTTCCAGTCGCCGCGCCCGCCCCACTCGCCCACCGTGCTCTGGCACGCGGTGCGCGGGGCGGACCTGTCGACGAGCTTCCTGGCCAGGGCCTCGGCGGGGCGTCCGGCGTCGTCGGTGGTGAAGGTCTGGCGGTGGGCGTGGTAGGTGTGGGCCGGCTTCAGGTGGCGCTCGCAGGGAGCGCTGTCGGGCGCGTACGCGGGGGCCGCCGCCCCGGCGGTGAGCAGCAGGGCGGCGGCGCTCGCGCGGCGCAGGGCAGGGAGAAGTGCGGGCACGGTGGCGTTCCTCTCGCGGAAGGGGAGTTCGCCGGCCAGGCGCAGTAGGCCGATGGAGGGGCGGGCAAATGGCCTTATCGGCCGCCTCGTCGGCTTTGTCGCGACATTCGTGCCCGTGACCTGAGTCACATAACGTTACCTTGTGGTTACTGTTGGTTGTTTCAGGCGGCCAGGCGCAGGGCGCGGGCCACGTCCGCGGTGGCGGCCGAGGTTTCGGTCGAGGTGTAGCCGTCACGCAGGGAGGCGTCGAGGTCCTTCAGCCCGTTGCCGCTGAGGGTGATCACGATGCGCAGGCCCGGCTCCAGCTCGCCCCTGGCGTGCAGGTCGAGCAGGCCCGCCACCCCGGCCGCCGAGGCCGGCTCGGCGAAGACGCCGTCACGGCGGGCCACCAGCCGGTACGCCTCGAAGATCTGCTCGTCGGTCACCGCGGCGATCAGCCCGCCTGACTCGTCGCGGGCCGCCAGGGCGCCGTCCCAGGTGGCCGGGTGGCCGATGTTGATCGCGGTGGCCGCCGTGCGCGGCTCGGCGACGGGCTCGCCGCGTACGAGCGGGGCCGCGCCGGCCGCCTGGAACCCCCACAGGCGCGGCAGCCCGGACGTCAGCCCGGCCTCGCGGTAGTTGCGGTAGCCGCCCCAGGTGGCGGTGATGTTGCCGCCGTTGCCCACCGGCAGGCAGTGCACGTCGGGCGCGTCGCCGAGGGCGTCGGCGATCTCGTACGCCACGGTGCGCTGCCCGGCCAGGCGCAGCTCGTTGCCCACCGAGTTGACCAGCGCGATCGGGTGGTGGGCGGCCAGCTCGCGGGCCACGCGCAGGCAGTCGTCGAAGGTGCCGTCGATCTCGACGATCTCGGCGCCGTAGCGTACGGCCTGGCTCAGCTTGCCCAGCGCGACGCCGCTCCTGGGCACCAGCACGGCCGCGGTCAGCCCGGCGCGGGCGGCGTAGGCGGCGGCCGAGGCGCTGGTGTTGCCGGTGGAGGCGCAGATGACGACCTCGGCGCCGGCTTCGGCGGCCCGGCTGATCGCCACCGTCATGCCACGGTCCTTGAACGAGCCGGTCGGGTTCGCGCCCTCGACCTTGAGCCAGACGTCGCAGCCGGTGAGCCCGGACAGGTGCTCCGAGCGCAGCAGCGGGGTGTTGCCCTCGTTGAGCGAGATGGACGGGGTGTCGGCGGTGACCGGCAGCCAGCGCCGATAGGGGCTGTCGATCAGGCCGTGCCAGGTAGTCATGGCCGCACCGTAACACTCGTTTCGTACATTTCGTCAAATGGAGGATGGTGTAACATTTGTCATTGTGGAGAACGATCCGATCGCGGCCCGGCTCGGCACCGTCTATCCCGAGCTGCCGCCCGGGGAGCGGGCCGTCGTGCGCGTGCTGCTCGACGATTATCCGTTCGCGGCGCTGGGCTCGCTGCGCGGCCTGGCCGAGCGGGCGGGGGTGAGCCCGCCGACGGCCTCGCGGCTGTTCGACCGGCTGGGGTTCGAGGGGTTCGCCGCGTTCCAGGCGGCCGTGCGCGACGGGGCGCGGGATCGCTCCCAGCTCCTGGAGCACGTCTCGGGGCCCGCGGGGCTGGGGCAGGCCGCGGAGGAGCTGCGGGCCGGGCTCGACGGCACCCTGAGTGCCGTGCCCGAACAGCTCTGCCACCAGGTGGCCGGGCTGCTGGCCGAGGCGCGCAGCGTGTGGGCGCTGGGCGGCCCGCTGAGCGAGCTGGCGGCCGAGTACCTGATCCGCCAGCTCGCCAGCCTGCGCCAGGGCGCGTACCGGGTGCCCGGCCCGGTGCCGGCGCGGGCACGTACGGTGCTGGACCTGGGGCCGTCCGACGTGGTCGTGGCCTACGACTTCCGCCGCTACTCCCCCGACACCGCCCGCTTCGTGCGCGCCGCGCACGAGCGGGGGGCGCGCCTGGTGCTGCTCACCGACGCCTGGGGGTCGCCGCTCGCCGCGCACGCGGAGGTGCTGATCAGCCTGCCGCGCGAGGCGAGCGGGCCGATCGCGCCGCTCGCGCACGAGATCGCGGTCACCGAGCTGCTGCTCGTCGCCACGGCCGCGCGGCTCGCGCCGGCCCGGCGGCTGGCCGACCTCGACGCGCTGACCCGGTCCCTGTCCTGATCTGCGGCGTCCTGATCGGCGGCTAGCCGGACGGTGTCAGGCGCTTGTAGAAGAAGCTGCAGTCGCGCAGGGTGCCGTCAGGGGAGGCGGCGTAGTCGGGGACGATGCCGTAGCGGGTCCAGCCGCCGGACAGGTAGACGTGCTCGGCGGTGCTGCCGGTCTCGGTGTCGAGCAGGAGCAGGGTGGCTCCGGAGTCCAGGGCGGCCTGCTCGGCCGTGGCCAGCAGGGCGCGTGACAGGCCCTGGCCGCGGGCGTCGCGGTGGACCATGAGCTTGACGATCTCGGCGCGGTGGCGGGCGTTGGCCTTGGCGGCCGGGATCAGGCTGACGGTGCCGGCCAGGACGCCGCCCAGGCGGCAGACCCACACGAGCTGGCTGCCCGCGGCCACCGCCGGGGCCTGCGCCCGCCACCACGCGGCCGCCGCCTCATGGCCGAACGGCTCGACGAACCCCAGCGAGGCGCCGTCGTCCACGGCGTCGGCCAGCAGCTCGGCCAGCTCCTTGACGCAGTGCTCGAACTCCCCGGCGGACAGGCGTGCGATGGTGCGCATGTGACCCCTTCTCATGATCAGGGCAGGACGACGAAGATCGCGTAACGGGACGGGCCGGGGCCCTGGCAGCGGAAGCGGGAGCCGCCCCACAGGCGGAAGCGCAGGCAGTCGCCCGCCTCCACGAGATGCGTGCGGCCGTTGGCGGTGATCTCCACCGCCCCCTCCAGGACCCAAATGTGCTGCTCCAGCCCCGGTACGGGCGGCGCGTCGTAGGCGATGTCGGCCCCCGGCCGCAGCGTCGACTCCACGACCTCGCCGCGCAGCCCCGGATGGGGCGGGGAGACCGAGCGGCGCACGAACCCCGACTCCTCGTCCCGCCACACCGGCTGCGCCGCGGCCGTCAGGACCTGCGGCGGCTCGTCCTCCACCTCGGCCAGCAGCCGGGACATCGTCCGCCCGTACACCTCGCACAGCTTGCCGAGCAGGGCCGCCGTGGGGCTGATCTCGCCGCGCTCCAGCCTCGACAGCGTCGATCGGCTGATGCCGGACCGGTGCGCCAGCTCCTCCAGCGGCCAGCCCCGCTCGACCCGCAGCTCGGCCAGGCGGTCGGCGAGCCGGGCGTCCACGGCCTCCAGGTTTCTCACATTTGGGATCGTATCCCACATCTGGGATGGGCGAGGCCGGCGGCCAGGCACGCGACCGGGATGACGGGCAAGACGTACCGGTGGTCGAAGTCCAGGACCGCGACCGGGCCGATCAGCAGGCCCATCGCCACCGCCCACGGCAGCAGCGCCACGCGGGGCCGCCGTACCGTGGCGACCGCGCCCAGCAGGAGGATCACTCCCAGGAACGGGCCGCGCAGGTAGGCGGCGTACTGGTAGGCGATGAGGAAGTCCGCGTACGGGGAGACCGACGACAGGCCGCGGATGTCCGGGTCGTACTCGCGCTTGACCTTGTCGATCAGGGGCTGATCGGGCAGCTCCCAGTGCCCGCTCCTGAAGCCGAACGCCGGGGTGGTGCGGTCGGGGTGCGGGATCGGGGTCCAGGAGAAGGCGATGGCCGTGTCGCGTACGACGTGGCCCAGGTAGTCCAGGGGCTGGGCGAGGATCGCGTCGATCGCGAACGAGCGGGCCAGGTCGTTGTGGGTGAAGCGGTCGCCTGGCAGCAGGTTGAGCGAGGCTCCGGGGGCCCACACGTACTCCGAGGCCGCGTCCACCTTCGTCCCGTTGGGGCACAGGCGGGCCAGGTCGGGCGGGGGCTGGATGCGGGCGCAGTCGGCGAACGTCATCGTGCGCGCCCACAGGGCGACGCCGTCGGCGCCGCTGATGGCGAACCGGCCGTGGTGCTGGGCGTACCAGGCGGCGTAGCCGGCCAGGGGCAGCGTGCCGGCCAGCACCAGCGCGGCCAGGCGCCGCCACCCCACCCGCCGCACGGCCAGCGCGAGCACCACGAGCAGGAGCAGCGGCAGCGCGATCGTCCTGGTCAGCGCCGCAGCCGCGAACAGCAGGCCCGCCCCGGCGGCGGCCCGCACGGACAACGCCGGCGACCACATCAGCACGGCCAGCCCGGCCACGACCAGGAAGATGAACTGCGTATCGGACAGCACGCCGTGCTCCAGCCGCAGGAAGGAGGCGTCGAAGAGCAGCGGCGCCGCCGCCGACGCCGCCACCCAGCCGGGCGCCGACCTGCGCCGCAGCACCGCGTAGAGCAACAGGCCGGTGCCCAGGCCGAGGGCGTGCTGGACGGCCGCGACCAGCTCCACGCTGTGGAACGGCAGCAGCGCCCGCAGCAGCAGCGGGTAGCCGATCGGGTGGAAGGTCGCCGACGGGGCAGGGTGCACGGCGGTGTCGAGGTAGGTGAAGGAGTCGTACCAGTAGAGCGTGACGGGGCGGTAGCCGAGCATCGTCACCACCCGCAGCACGGCGGCCAGGGCCAGCAGCGCGGCGAAGACGCGGTGGTCGGCGAGTACGGCGAGGCGGCGCTGCGCGGGCAGCGCCACCCGGGTGTCGGTGAGCACGCGGAATCCGATCGATCGTGAGGGCATGCCGAGGACGGCGCACGGCGGTGAGGCGGGCGCGCGCCCAGGAGGAGGCTCAGGGGTGAGCCGGGATCAGCAGCGGGACTCTGGCACCGGGCTGCGCTGGGTGCTGGGCTCGGCGCCGACCAGCAGGAGCGCCTGGCCGTCGGCGCTCATGACGCCGTCGTGCACGTACCAGCCGTCGGGCGCCGAGGGGCCGGCGGGCCGGCCGTAGGAGATGTAGGACGGCGTGACGCCCCGCTCGCGCAGCAGGGCCGAGACCTCGGCGACGGTCTGGTTCACGTAGTCCACGCAGTGCAGGGGCTCGCCGGGGATGGCGATGCCGGGCGGCATCTTGTACCGCTCGCCGGGCAGGGCGCGCCTGCCGAGCGTGATCTCGGCCTTCTTGCCGAAGTCGACCGGCACCTTCACCCCGATGGGGCAGCCCAGGAACCGCTCGCACGGGCCCGGGGAGTCGATCGTGGTGATCGGGCCCTCGACGGGCACCGGCCTGCCGGATCTGAGCCGGTCCAGGTCGTGGATCACGATCATCTGGCCCGTCAGGCTCGCGGAGGTCGGCACCAGGTCGAGCGTGATGTCCAGGCCCCTGGCGCGCAGCTCGCGCTGGTACACCTCGGGCTCGGCCATCAGGTCCTTGACCGTGATCACGTAGTGGTCGTCCACTATCTCGATGTCCAGCGCGGCGGAGGCGGGTGCCTGGGCGACGCCGAAGGACAGCAGGGCGGCCAGCGTGGCCAGCACCGGCACGGCCGCCCACCTGCGCGGCCGGCCGCGGCGGCGGGGCTCGGGGACGGGGACGGAGGTGATCTCCTCCAGCAGCTCCCTGGCGATCGGCGTGGCACCGGGGCCGGGGTCGGGCGCGATGCCGGCCACCAGGCGGTCGATCTCGTGCATCACATGGCCCCCTTCGTCATCGCGACGGCGCGCAGGCCGATGCGGGCCAGGTCGATGCCGACCGCGTCCAGGTGCGTGGCCAGCCGTTTGCGTGCCCGGTGCAGCCGCAGCCTGGCGTTGGCCCGCGAGCAGCCCAGGACGGTGGCGATCTCGTCGGAGCCCAGCCCCTCCCAGCCCGCCAGCGCGAGGATCTCCCGGTCGTCGGCGCTCAGCCGCGCGAACGCGTCCCGCACGCCCGACAGGCTCTCGCCGGCTTCCAGACGCTCCGCCCACACGGCGAGCTCGCGGCCGAGCCGCTCCACCAGCTCGCTGCGGCGCGACTCCGCGCGGCGGCCGTTGGCCAGCACGCGGCGGGCCACGCCGTACAGCCACAGGCGCGCGTCCCGCCCGTCCGGGATGTCGTCCAGGCGGCGCCAGGCCGTGGCGAACGTCTCGGCGAGCGCGTCGGCGGCGTCCTCGTGGGAGTCGGTACGCCGCCGGATGTAGGCGAGGATGTCGGCATAGGCGGCAACGTAGATCACCTCGAAGCGCTGTTTGCGGTCATCGTGGGACAACGCTGCCTTCTCTCATCCGGTAGGTCCGACATCTCATACCTGTCCGGACCCACCGGATAGTTTCACCCCGATTTCCGGCGAATTTTGATGTCCCGCATGTCGGTCACCGCGATCTTCAGGATCTCGTGCGGCAGGCCGTACGCCTCCAGTGCCGCCATCGCTCCCAGCGCCGCGTCGTCCTCACCGTCGTCCGGCGTCTCGGCCGGCACCTGGCAGCGGAAGGTGAACACCGACACGGTCGCGTCGTGCGTGAACGTGCCGGCCTCGGTGTACCCGGCGCCCGCCGCCGCCAGCACGGCGGCCCTGCCCGCGTCGTCGAGCCCCTTGAACTTGCCCCTGATCGTCACCCTGAACACGGTCACTCCCCTCGTACGGCGTAGGCCAGGACCCGCTCGCCCAGCACGCTCTCGGCCGCGTCCAGCAGCTCCAGCACGGCCCGCGCGATCGTGTCGGGCCGCTCCCCCGCCGCCGTGCGCCTGCCGATCTCCGACAGCACCAGCGCGTGCAGGCAGCCGAGGTGCCAGGCGATGACGCGCGGCAGCGGATCGTCCTCGGCGGCGCCGCTCTCCTCGGCCAGCAGCCTGGCCAGCGCGTCGGTCATCTGGTGGCCGAGCGCCTCCAGCCGGGCGGTGAGCGTGGGCGCGGCCCGCATCATCTCCAGCACCCGCCCGAACCCGGGCGTCAGGCCCACCTGGCGCTCGCGCCCGCGTACCTCCCGGCGCAGCCTGGCCAGCACCGCGGCCGCGGCCGACTCGCCGGGGGCGCGCTCGCGCACGATGTCGGCCAGCCGCTGCGGGGAGGCCTCCTCGGGCGGCAGCACCAGGTCCTCCTTGGCCGGGAAGTAGTTGTAGACGGTGTTCACCGACACCTCGGCGGCGGCCGCGACCTCGGCGATGGTGACGTGGTCGAAGCCGCGCTCGACGAACAGGCCGATGGCCACCTCGGAGATGCGCTGCCGGGTCTGCCGCTTCTTGCGCTCGCGCAGTCCTTCGGTCACAAAACTGAAGCGTACTGCAAAATTTAAGTGGCCTCCATTTTTATCCGGTCAGCTGGGCCGCGATGAGCCAGGTCGCCTGCCGGACGACCTCCGCCTGCGCGGGGGCCAGCCCTTCGAGGAACGGCTCGAGCTGCTCAGGGTCCCAGCCGGGGCCCGGCTTCAGGTCGTGCAGCACGTGTTCCACGCTGTAGTCGGCCAGGGTCGCGGCCAGCGGCGCCACGCGGGGGTCGCCGGGCTCGGCGTCGGCGAGCTCGTCCATCCTGCGATAGAACTCCTGCCCCTGCTCCGTCGTCGAGGGGTCGGCGGCCAGCGTGTCCAGCATCGTGAACGCGCGCTGCCTGTCGGGCGCCGCCGAGACGCTGTCCACCAGCACGAGCAGGTCGCGGTCCCAGGCCGCGCTCTTCGACGCGGGCATGTCCACCACGCGCAGGAACGCCAGCAGGTCCGGCGAGGCGGTGTCGTCGGGGCCGAGCGTGCCGTCCTCGGCGCGCGCCAGCACCTCCGCCAGGCGGGCCCGCCGCCGGTGGATCTCCCGCTCCTGCGCCGCGAGGTCGGCGTCGATCTCGGCGAGGATCTCGGGCAGTTCCCTGGAACGGTCCTCGGCGATGACGTCGCGTGCCTCGTCGAGGGTCAGGCCCAGCTCGGCCAGGCGGCGGACGCGGGCCAGGGCGACGGCGTCGCGCATGCCGTACTCGCGGTAGCCGTTGGTCAGGCGCGGCGGCTCCGGCAGTACGCCCTTGTGGTGGTAGTAGCGCACTGTCCGGGTGGACACCCCGAGCAACGCGGCCAGCTCTCCGATGCGCATGCTCCCAGTTAAGACGTTGACGTGGCGTCAACGTCAAATCGGGCGCAGGGCCCTGAGGAAGAGGTCAACGAGGGCGTCGGCGTACTCGGGGGTCAGCGGGCCCGAGCGGTGCAGCCAGCGCTGGAACAGGGGCGCGTACAGCAGCTCCAGGGCCAGGTCGAGGTCGGCGTCGGCGGCGATCTGACCGGCCCGCTGCGCGCTGCGCAGCCGGGCCTTCTTGGCCTCGTCCACCGGCGCGGCCAGCCGCTCGCGGTACTGCGCGGCGAGGTCGGGGTCGTTGATGATCTCGGTGTTGAGCGCCCTGATCGGCCCCTCGAACTCCGGATCGGCGAACTCCGCCACCGTGGCCCGCATCACGAGCTTCAGGTCGGCCTCGAGGTCGCCGGTGTCGGGCAGCGCCATGCCGCCGCCCTCCTCCACCTCGCTGAGCGCGAGGAACGCGTCGAAGACCACCGCGCCCTTGGACCGCCACCAGCGGTAGATCGTCTGCTTGCCCACGCCGGCCCTGGCGGCGATGGCCTCGATGGAGACCTTGGCATACCCCACCTCGGAGACCAGCTCGCGGGCGGCGCCGAGGATGGCCTGGCGAGAGCGCTCGCTGCGGCGGGACGGGTCGGGGTGCTTCGGCATGCGAAGCAGCCTAGCATCCCAACGAGACGAGACGATCCGTCTTGACACGAGCGCGCGCACCCCTCACAGTGGAGGCATTCAGCGAGACGGCTCGTCTCGTCTCGCAAGCTGTCGATCAAGGAGCGAATCTTGACCCGAGTGTGGTTCATCACCGGTGCCTCGCGGGGCCTCGGACGCGCGTTCACCGAAGCGGCACTGGCCGCCGGGGACCGGGTCGTCGCGGCGGCGCGGAACGTCGAGCCGCTGGCCGAGCTGGCCCGGCAGCACCCTGACACCCTCGTACGGCTGCCGCTCGACGTGTCCGACCGCGCGGCCGTGTTCGAGGGCGTGGAGCGGGCCGTGGCCGCGTTCGGCCGGCTCGACGTCGTGCTCAACAACGCCGGCGGCCTGCTGCTCGGCATGGTGGAGGAGGCGACGGAGGAGCAGCTCAGAGCCCATTTCGACGTCAACTTCTTCGGCGCCGTCTGGGTCGCCCAGGCCGTCGTGCCGCACCTGCGCGCCCAGGGCTCCGGCCACCTCCTCCAGGTGACCTCGATGGGCGCGGGCGGCGGCTTCGCCTCGACCGGCATGTACGCGGCGGGCAAGTCCGCGCTCGACTCCGTGAGCGAGGCACTGGCCATGGAGCTCGCGCAGTTCGGCGTCAAGGTCACCATCCTGCAGATGGGCGGCTACGACACCGGCCTGTTCACGGTGGGCACCACCGCGACCGAGCCCGACCCCGCCTACGCGGACCTGCGCGCCAAGCTGGCCGAGATGTGGGGCGACGACGCCGGCCCCGACCCGAGCACCGCCGCGCCCGTCATCATGGAGCTGGTCGGCCTGCCCGAGCCGCCGGTGCGGCTGATCGTCGGCAGCACCTCCTACGACATCGTGCTGCAGCTGGAACAAGCGCGCACCGAACAATATCGCGCCTGGGAACGGCTCAGCCGGCTGGCGCCCGGATAAATAGGTGGCACGCCCGCCGGGCCGGCCATTAATGTCAGGGACAACGGAACACGGGGCGGCGCCGATCCGCCCCCTCCGCCGATCACTTCAGCAAAAGGAAAGGCCAGTCATGCTCCGCGCAGCCGCCGTACTCGGGCAGGAACGGTGTTACTACCGCCGACCGGCGGCGCTCGGCTGCGCCCTGCTCGGGACGGCTTCTGGATAAACCCCGAAGAGGAGTATTCCGGAGGCCGCCAGGTGACCACCAGGCGGCCTTTTCTTTTGCCTCTTGACAACTTCACAGCGGAGCACCATGGGCTGATGGTGAAAAGGCATCACACCTGCCTTGCAAGCAGGAGTTCGGGTTTCGAGATCCCGTCGGTCCACTTTGCCGCAGAGGCCGAACTGGTAAGGCAGCTGGCTTCCACCCAGCAGGACGGGGTTCGAGTCCCCGCTGCGGCTCTCCACGCGTCCGTAGCCCAATGGGAGAGGCACCGGCCTAAGGAGCCGGACGGTGCGGGTTCGAATCCCGCCGGACGTACCACGCCCCGTTCGTCCAGTGGTCAGGACACCCGGCTTTCACCCGGGAGATCGCCGGTTCGAATCCGGTACGGGGTACGGCCCCATAGCTCAATGGACAGAGCGCCGGCCTACGAAGCCGGGTCCGTCGCAGGTTCGAATCCTGCTGGGGTCACTGATGCGCGAGCTGGGCACGTGGTGAGCCCACCCGGCTGTAAACCGGACGCTCCGGCTGTGGCGGTTCGACTCCGTCCTCGCGCACGTGCTTCGTCTTGGCGCAGTTCGCCGGTGCGGAGGTCGGCCTGCAAAGCCGATCCGTGCGAGTTCGACTCTCGCCTGCGTCTCCAAGGGTGCTCTTGACAGCTCAGCCGGGATATGTGCGTAATATCCGTCGCGTCGCGTGTCGCCGGCCGGGAGGACGGCCGTGGCATGGAGGCGCCGAATCAAAGGGGATGACGCCGTGACCACTCACACTGTCGGTCGTGCCTGAGCGCACTGCGCCCGCGCGTCATCCCATGCCCTCGGCGGTGTTGTAGAAGCCCGCTGCGTACCGGCATGCCCGCGCGGGTTTCCGTCCTTTTCGACATCCCACCCGCCAGGAGCAGAAAAACAGCATGCCCATGGACTTCAACCAGCAGATCATCGACGAATTCCGCGCGAACAAGGGCCAGGTCGGCGGCCCCTTCGAAGGAGCAAGACTGCTCCTGCTGACCACCACCGGCGCCCGATCCGGCGCCCCGCACACCACGCCGCTCGGCTACCTGCCCGACGGCGAACGCCTCCTCGTCATCGCCTCCGCCGGCGGCTCGCCCAGGCACCCGGCCTGGTACCACAACCTGCGGGCCGATCCGCAGGTCACGGTGGAGACCGGCCTGTTCACGTACACGGCCAAGGCGGTGGTGCTCGACGGCGAGGAACGCGACCGCATGTTCGCCCGGGCCGTCGAGGTGGACCCGGGGTGGGGCGCGTACGAGGAGAGGTCCGGGCGGACCCTGCCCGTGGTGGCGCTGGTGGCCGCCGACTACGGTCCACCTGCCGGCCGCATGGGCGACGCCCTGATCACCATGCACGACAACTTCCGCCGCGAACTGGCCCTCATCCGCCGCGAGGTGGCCGCCTCGGGCCCGCGCCTGGCCGCCCAGCTGCGGGTCAACTGCCTGACCATGTGCCAGGGGCTGCATGTGCACCACTCGCGCGAGGACGAGTACATGTTCCCCGCGCTGGAGGGGCGGTACCCCGAGCTGGCGCCGGTGATGGCGCGGCTGCGGGACGAGCACGCGGTGGTCGCGCGGCTCCTCGGGGAGCTGCAGGCGCTGCTGAGGGCCGAGGACGTGGCGCCGGACGAGCTGCTCGCCGAGGTGGAGCGGCTCACCCGCGAGCTGGAGGCCCATCTGGACTACGAGGAGGAGCAGCTCGTACCGCTGCTGAACTGACCCTACGAGGCGGTGGCGGCCGGGGACCTCATGCCGAGCCACTGCTCGGCGCCCCAGGCCTCGAACCGCTCGACCTCGGTGAACCCCAGCTTCGCCGCCAGACGCATCGAGCCGACGTTGGCGGATTGGGTGGTGAGCACCACCGGCTCGCCGGGCAGCACGCCGGCGAGCCACCCGAGTGCCGCCGCGCACGCCTCGGTGGCGTATCCGAATCCCCACGCCCGGGGCAGGAACAGGTAGCCGAGATCGGCCTTCCCCACGGCGGCCGGGCGACGGTGCACCGTCGCCCTCCGGAGCAGGATGTTGCCGATCATCGATCCGTCGAGCTCGACGACGAAGCTCCCGGGCCACTGCCCGGGCACCACGGGCAGATCCCGCTCGAGCTCGTCCCGGGACCGGGGACCGCCGAGGTAGGTGTGCACCTCTGGCGAGGCGAGCAGCTCGACGAACGTCGCACGGTCCCGGGGCTCGGGCTCACGGAGCACGAGCCTCTCGGTCCTGATCGGCTCGGGCGGCCAGGCCACAGGTCCCAGATCTTCCATCCGGGCACGCTACAGCAAGATCTTGTTGTCGGGGGTTGCGCCGGTCAGGGCGAGGGGCGGGACGGCGCTCCGTAGCGGGTCGCGATGGCGGTGGCGCGGTCACGCAGGGAGTCGCGCAACCACTGCGGGGCCAGGGCTTCCGCGCTCGTGCCGAGCTGCCACAGCGCCCACTCGGCGTGTCGCGAATCCTGGAAGGTCACCTCCAGCCGCAGCCAGCCGTCCGGGTCGGTCTCCTCGGCGAGGACGGCCAGCGCGGTGCCCACCAGGTCCTCCCGCCGCACCGGGTTCAGCCGTACCAGCGCGGCGACCTGGTCGCCGCCCGTCCGGAACCGCGTGCTGCGTTCCTGCCACGCCCGGTCCAGATCGACCCGGTCGGGTCGCTGTGCGGGTTCGGGCAGTTCCTCGGCGGCCAGGATCCGCGACAGCCGGTACGTACGGTCCGCGCCGGACCTGGTGGCCAGCAGGTAGCCCCGGTCGCGTACGGTGACCAGGCCGATCGGGTCGACCGTGCGCCACTGCGGGCTCTGGCCCGCGGCCGCGTAGTGGATGCGCAGCTTGTGCCCGGCGAACACCGCGCGCAGGACCTCGGCCACGACGTCGTCCGGCACCTCCTCGTCGATCAGCCGCCGCGAGAGGAGGTCGGTCTCCGGGTCGATGAGCAGCCGCTCGGCCGCGCCCGCCGCGGTGTGCCGGTAACTCTCGGGCAGCGCGTCGACCACCTTGAGCATCGCCGAAGCGAGCGCCGAGCCCAGCCCGAACGCCTGCGCGCCCCTCCTCGATCCGGCGACCAGCAGGGCCAGCGCCTCGTCATGATTCAGCCCGGTGAGCTCGGTCCGGAAACCCGGCAACAACGCGAAACCGCCGTGCCGGCCGCGTTCGGCGTAGACCGGGACGCCCGCGGCGGACAGCGCCTCGATGTCGCGCAGCACCGTGCGGGTGGACACCTCCAGCTCGCGGGCCAGCGCCGTCGCGGACAGCCTGCCGTGCTGCCGCAGCAGCAACACCAGGGAGACCAGCCGGTCGGCACGCACGCGAAGGACTGTACCGAAATACACGACACAGGATGTCGTGATTGGCTGGGAGGCTCTTCGACGTCACGATCGGCGGCGGCCACCCGCCGCCGATGAGTCTGTCTGTCGACGAACGGAAATGAGCTGATATGGCAATGGAGCGAACGGCGGTCAACCCGTGGGCGTGGTCGGTGGAGCTCGGGTACAACCAGGGTGAGGTCGTCTCCGGGCACACCCGGACCCTGTACTGCTCCGGGCAGACCGCGATGAGCGCCGACGGCAAGCCCCAGCACGCCGGCGACATGGCCGCGCAGCTGGCGCTGAGCCTGGACAACCTGGAGGCCGTGCTCGGCGAGGCCGGCATGTCACTGGCGAACCTCGTCCGGCTCAACGTCTACGCCACCGACGTGGATCGGCTCTTCGAGCACTACGGGGTGCTGGCGGCGCGGTTGGGGGCCGCCGGGGTGGCGCCGTCCACCACGATGCTCGGGGTGACGCGGCTGGCAATCCCCGACCTGATGGTGGAGCTGGAAGGCACCGCCGTGGCGTGATGCGGCCCCGCCGCCTCCGGCAGGGATGCCGGGGGCGGCATGCCGTTGATCGGGCACGCGGGCCAGCCCTCCGACCGAACCCCTGCCCGGCACGCGGGCCAGCCCTTCGGCTGGGCCTCCTTACCCGGCGCCTGGGACGGCCCCTCGCAAGCGCTCCGCGTGCTCCTGCTGATTCTTCAGCGCCAGCGACAGAAACCTCTCGATCACGGCCAGCTCGGCCAGGCTGAACCTCCCCAGCTCGACCTGCGCATCCGCCAGCACGGGCCCCCAGATCTCCGCGCTCATCCGCTCCGCACGCTCGGTCAGCCGGACGAGGACACGCCGGCGGTCCGCGGCATCGCGGCGCCGCTCGGCCAGCCCCGCCCGCTCCAGCCGATCGATCACCGTGGTCATCGCGCCCCCGGTGAGCCCGGCCGCGGTCGCCAGCTCACTCGCCGTCAGCGGCCCATGCGTGCTCAACCGGCTCAGACAGCGCAGATCCGTCCGGTTGATGGCCAGGCGCCGCGCGGCCCGCTCATCCAGCACATCGGTGGCGTCCTGCAGATCCTGCACGGCCTTGGTCACGGCATCGATCAAGCTTTGCTTTGACAATCTAATCCTTAGAAAACTAAAGTTTCTGCCGCCAGCATCCTACTCCCCGGGAGACGAGCATGTCGGACGACCAGCACCTCACCCTGCGCCCGGCCACGACACGGGACGTCCCCGCCCTGCTCGCACTCATGGACGCCATCCTCACCTGGCTCGTCGCCCGAGGCCGCACGGAGCAGTGGGGCACGGTGCCGTTCTCCCGCCTCCCCGGCTTCCCCGAGCTTTTCACGGGCTGGACGTCCCAGGGCGCCATCACCACGGCCGAACGAGGCGGCACCTGCGTGGGCCTCCTGGCCCTGGCTCCCGCACCCCCGCCGTACATCCCACCGGGGCTGATCCCCGGCGGAGCGGTGTTCATCCACACCATCATGTCCGCCCGCGGCCCCGCCGGGCATGGAGTAGGCCACGCCCTCCTGGAGGAAGCCGCCCGCCGAGCCGGCGCACAAGGAGCACCGGCCCTGGCCCTGGACCACTGGGCCGGAAGCGCCGAGCTGGACCAGATCTACGACAAGCACGGCTTCGTCAAGACCGGCGAGTACGAGGACGACCAGGACGGCGGGCCCGCCAAACTCAACACCGTACGAGTCCGCCACCTCTTACCCCACTGAGGCCCCGTTCGCGCCGGCCAAGGGCGGACTAAGGCCGGAAGAAGCCAGTGAGCACGGGGGCGAGGGCCTTGGCGTTGACCGTGTGCTCGCGTACGTCGACGATGCGGCGTTCGGCGCGGGTGACACACGCGACGATCGCATCGGCGGCCTGGCTGAAGAAGTCGCTCTGCAGCCCCGCCATGTGCGGGTCGATGCCCGCTCCCGTGAGCACCAGCGTCGGCTGGCTGATCGCCGCGAACCGGGTGGCGGGTGGAGGCCCGTCGCCCAGGCATGCGGCGTCGTACGCCAACGTGTGCGCGAGTTCCAGCAGCGGCGGCCACATCGGCGAGCCCTCCGCTGCGGCGATGTCCTGCTCCGAAGCGCCCGCCAGCCGCATGAACAGCCTCAGCGCCTCCTCGCGCCGCCCGCCGGCGGCCCGAGCGGACGGCATCGCTACCAGCTACGCCTGGGGCAGGACGCCTTTCACGCCGAGGTCCGCGATGGGCGGTTGCGCATCGAGCGAGGCGAGATCCACGACGCGGTGGCCACCATCACCTGTGATGTGGGCATCCTGCAAGGCCTGGTGTTCGCCAGGCGTGATCTCAGCGACGCCATGCGGGCGGGAGAGGCCGTCGTCCTCGGCGACGCTGCCGCCCTGCAGCGGTTCCTTCGGTCCTTCGAGCCCTGACGGCCCGACGCTCGGGTAGCTGCGATGGACCCCAAAGTGGAGCGTTGTCGCAGGTGGGGTGTCGCTTTGGCGGAAACGGGGGGCCGCGCACTGCGGCCGGCCGATGAGATGCCCGCATGCCGTTTTCAAGCGCCTCACGATCGAGGAAGCCCGCACGCTCAGCCGAGACGAGCTGATGCCGCGGATCGACGCGGAGATGTCGTACTGGGTGCGCAAGCCTTCTGGGGTTCGACCCCGAGGATTCGAGGAGTTCCAGGCGATCATGCGTGCGGCGGTGGATCCCGGCAAGGCGCTCTCGGAGACGCGGGCGCTCGTGGAAGGCCGCCCCATGGATTCCCGGTAACAATGGCGGAAATCCAACGAAGCAGCTTCTGACTTGTGTTGATGGCCTCCCGATCGGCCTGGTGCGATGAGGTCTAGCTGCAGACGGCGATTCGGGTCACGGTGGAGACCGTGAAACCTGTCTCTGTAGTGGTGACCCCGGTCGGCGTGGCGCTGGTAGCGGGGATCGTCTGGGTACTGGGCCCGGGGGCGCGCTGGGTGCTGGAGCACGTTGACGGGGCGGCGATCGGCGGCCCGGCCGGGCCGGCCGACAAGGACCTGGCGGCGGGAGTCGCTCGGCGTGCTCCGCGAGGCCCGCCTCCTGACCGCCGCCGAGGTCGCGGCCTACCTCGCCCAGCCTGTCCCGGACACCCCGGAGACGATCAGGAACCGACTCTGAGCCCTCACCGGTAGGCCGACGCCTGGAGGTCGTACAGGTGGGCGTAACGGCCGCCGAGGGCGACGAGTTCGGCGTGCGTGCCGCACTCGATGATCCGCCCGCCGTCGAGGACGACGATCAGGTCGGCCATCCTGATGGTGGCGAACCGGTGCGAGACCAGCAGCGTGATCCCGCCGGTCGCCTCCTGCCACTGCCGGGCCGCCTGCGCGTACCGCTGGTAGACCTCGTACTCGGCGGCGGCGTCCAGCGCGGCGGTTGGCTCGTCGAGCACGGCCAGCAGCGGCGTGCCGCGCATGAACGCCCGCGACAGCGCGATCTTCTGCCACTGCCCGCCTGACAGCTCGACGCCGTCGCCGAGCGCCTTGCCCAGGCGGGTCTCGCCGCCCTCGGGCAGGCGGGCGAAGACCTGGGCGGCGCCGCCTTTCTCCGCGGCCTCCCCGATCTGGTCGATCCTGGGCAGGTCGCCCACGCCGACGGCCTCGCGGGCCAGGAACGGGAACCGGCTGAAGTCCTGGAACGCCGAGGTCACGCGTTCCCGCCAGGCCTCGGAGTCGAGCTCGCCGAGAGGTGTCCCGTCCACGGTGAGGGTGCCGGCGACCGGCCGGTGGAACCCGCACAGCAGCTTGACCAGCGTCGTCTTCCCGCTCCCGTGGTCGCCGACGAGCGCCACCGTGGCGCCGGCCGGCAGGTGCAGGTCGATGGCGCGCAGGACGGGCGGCCCGCCGTAGGAGAAGTCCACGCCGGTCAGGGTGATGCCGTCGCTCAACCGGTCCGGCGGGGCCAGCGTGCCGCCGCTGCTCGCGGCGTGCAGGTCGCGCAGCCACAGGTAGTCGCCGGTCATCGTCAGGCCGCGGGCGGTGCGGGTGAGCGCCTGGCTGAGCAGGTCGAGCTGGCCCCTGATCTGGCCGCCGAGCGTGGCCACCAGCAGCAGCGCGCCGGGGGTGACCGTGCCGGACAGCGCCAGGCGGGCGGTGAGCAGCAGCGCGCCGAGGAAGGCGGCCACGAAGACGAGAGAGCCGATCAGGGTGAGGGCGCCGACGGCGAGCGTGGCGCGCCCGAGGATGGCGGCGCGTTCGTCGCGCAGGCGGCGCGCGATGCCGGCGGCGTACCCGCCGGAGGCGCCGAGCCGCAGCTCCTTGGCCGAGTTCGCCTCGGTGATCAGCGTGAACAGGTGCTGCTCGGCCCGGTTGCGCTCGGTGGTCGCGGCACTGGCGGCCTCCATCCTGCGCGAGGTCGTCCGTGTGAGCAGGATCGACGGCACCGCGAACAGCGGCAGCGCGAGCAGCACGGGATGCACCCTGGCCAGCAGGACCGTGGTGATGACCAGCCAGAGCCCGCTCTGGGCCACGCTCAGGCAGTTCAGCCCGAAGGAGACGGTGCGCGGGCCGAGGCCGCGGATCTGCTCGATGCGGCGCAATGACTCGGTGTCCTCCAGGTGCGCGGTGGTCGGCAGGGTCGCGCACCATCGCATGGTCCGCCGCCCCAGCACCGTGCCGACCTCGTTGGCCACCAGGCCGGTCTGCACCTGGACGACGCGGCTGCCTGCCAGGGCGAACGCGCCGGCCGTTGCGGCACAGATCGCCCCGCCCACGATGGTCGGCCGGTCCCCTGTGAGCACGCCGTCCACGATCCACTGCAGGCCAAGCGCGGTCAGCCCGGGCGTGACCGCGCCCAGCGGGGTCAGGACGAGCAGCAGCCACGTGCGGCCGGGCTGGTGGCGCAGGCACTCGCCCAGCAGGGTGCGGAGCTCGGTGAACCTCATGTGCTCTCCTTGAACTGCCGGGCCTGGAGGTCGAACATCCGGGCGTACTCCCCGCTAGCAGCGAGCAGCTCGTCGTGCGTGCCCTCCTCGGTGATCCGGCCGCCGGACAGCACCACGATCCGGTCCGCCCGGCGCACGGTGGAGAACCGGTGGGAGATCAGCACGACGGCCGCCCGCCCGCGCACCTGACGGATGCGGTCGAAGGCGTCCAGCTCGGCCTCGATGTCAAGGTTGGCGGTGGGCTCGTCCAGGACGAGCAGCCGCGCGCCGCACGCGGCCGCCAGCGCCGCCCGGGCCAGCGCGATCTTCTGCCACTGGCCGCCGGACAGGTCGCCGCCGCCGTCGTACTTGGGCGAGAGCACCGTCTCCCAGCCCCTGGGCAGCCGCTCGATCAGCTCCGTCGCGCCCACCGCGAGGGCCGCCGCCTCGACCTGCTCCCGCGTCGCCTCCGGCGCGGCGATCCTGACGTTGTCGTACGCGCTCAGCTCGTACCGGTTGAAGTCCTGGTAGACGGCGTACGCCGACGGCTCGATGACGACGGTGCCGCCGTCCGGGCGGTACTGGCCGGTGAGCAGCTTTGCCAGCGTGGTCTTGCCCGCGCCGTTCACGCCCACGACCGCGATCACCTCGCCCCGTCGGAGGGTCAGCGTGACGCCCTCCAGCACGGGCGCCTGCCCGTACCCGAACCGCACGTCCCTGAGGGCGACCTCGCCCGTGCCGTCCGGTGCGGGCGGCGGCTCCAGGCCGGGGGCGAGGGCGCGGATGCGGGTGACGGCGTCTATGGCGGGCGCCGCGGCCTCGGCCATGTCCTGGTCCTGGCTCGACATGGAGATGACGAACATGGCGGAGACCGCGCCGATCACGGCGGCGATCCGGCCGACCGACACCTCGCCGGAAGAGGCCACCGCCACGTACACCACAGACGCGGTGACCGCCCAGCCGAGGAAGACCGACAGCTCCCGGCGGAGCAGGGCGAGCCGCGCGCCGGTGACCTGGCGGACGGCGTCGGCGATGTTCTCCTCCGCGTGCCGCTCCAGCCAGCCGGTCAGCCCGAAGATCCGGACCTCTTTGGCATCCCGGCTGTCGGACAGCATGTCCGACCATGCGCGCCCGCGCAGGGCGGCCGGCATGGTGCCCGACACCACGGCGAAGAACTCCCGCCACCTGCGTGCCCGCAAGCGGCCGAGCAGCAGCGCCACCGCGGCCGTGGCCGGACCCCACCACCACACCACGGAGGAGAGCACCAGCATCGCCGTCACCAGCCCCGCCATGGTCAGCCCGGCCCTGAACCGGCCCACCGCAGCGGCGCCGATGCCCTCGTCGGTCCAGGTCAGCAGCGGCGACCGCATGGTGGTCAGCTCGTCCTGGAGCACCGCGTCCTCCACCCGGTCCAGGGTCGGCAAGGCGAGCACGCGGGCGGTCAGCTCCTCACGGACCGCCGCGTCGATCCGCCGCCCCGCCCGCTCGGCGAGCGGCCGGCTCGTCGCACGAAGCACGTTGCCGATGACCAGCAGCGCACCAAGCAGCGCCAGCATCGTCCCCATCCCGGCTGGACCCTGGCCTGCCGCGCCCTGTGCCAGGCGGCCCACCAGCTCTCCCGTCACCAGGGCCACCGCGGTGGGCTCCACCAGGAGGAACAGTTCGAGCAGGGTCAGGGCCGCCAGGTGCGGCCAGCCGGCCAGCGCGAGGAAGCCGCCGCTGCGTGGTAAGCGCATTCCCCGCAGCCTACCGGCAAGATCAGGGGCCTGGCCGTAGACGTCAAACTCCCACAGCGAGTGGCCATGGGCGAAGCCGCGCTGGGTGAGGTGCAGCCGGGCGTAGCGGGCGGAAGCGTTCAGTGCCGATCTCGTCGAACCCGCCCCTCACCCGCAAAGGTGGTGGTGTTGGGAGAAGACGTCAATCAGCGGCAGGCCCACCGCTCGGAACGAACGAGGGTGCGAGCAGGTGGTCCTGCTGGCGTGCGGCATGGATGCTCCGCGCGTTCAGGCTCGCCTGGCCGCCCGGCACCAAGGTCTTCGAGCTGGACTTCGCCGACGTGCTCGCATTCAAGGCAGCCGTGCTCGACGGCAGCGGCGCGACCGCCGCGTGCCACCGCGTCGAGGTCGCCACCGACCTGCGCCAGGACTGGCCGCGCGCGCTGGCGGAGTCCGGCTTCAACCCGGGGCTGCCGGCCGCCTGGCTGGCCGAGGGCATCCCCCCGCGTTCGATCCCACCCGCGCCGACGCCGGCCGGGGCTGGCTGGCCACGGCACACCTCCCGAAACCTCGCTAAGAGGCCCCTCGACGTGCTGGCCATCGAGACCGAGTCCGCCCCTTGCGTCAACACCACCTGCCGCGTTCAGGCCCATCGCGCATCTCAAGCACGGCCCTGATCTTCGGACTGGCCCGACGCCGGTTCTCCGCCGAGGGGCAGCCGCTTGGCGACGTCCAGCCGTACCTCGCCGTAGGGCTGGACGTGCTGCCAGAACAGCGGGGTCAGCCCGCGCCGGTCGGCGGGCTTGAGCAACTGGGCCCATGTGAGGTCGGCGAGGATGTCCTGGAGCATCAGGGTGTTGATGTACACGAGCGCGGCCTGCAGGATGCGCGGGCACAAGACGCTCATCTCCAGCTCCTCGCGCCGGTTGGTGGCGATGCCGCCCGGCCGACCTCCAGCATGGCATGGTAGGCCCACCGCTCGGGTTTGTGCGATGAGCCCCCAAGGTAGCCATCTGTGATGTCTCGGAATCTGCACGTGGTAGTCACAGGTAGGCGGTACTGGGCCGTAGCGGCACGGAAGCGGATCAGCGTGGGCTCTCGGACCTTCACTGCGATCGGGGGAGACAAGGAGCCCGGCCGGTGCGAAGAGAGTGGGAGCTGGAAGACCTCATTGAGTGCGGGACGCTCGATGAGGCCGAGATCGATCTGCTGGCGAACAAGAGCGGCGCGACCCGGCTCGGGTTCGCCCTGTCCGGCGGCCGGATCACCGAGGAGGGCACGCACGACGAGCTGCTCGCTGCCGGATCTGCGAACTCGCTCATGTCGCATCATTTCTGAGAACACGAAGAGTGGCGACGGTTACACAGCACTACTTCGGGGCTCATCGCACGAACCCGAGCGGTGGGCCCTGACCTGGCTCAGGGCGGCGGATGGCGGCACGATCGCCTGGCTTGTTGCTGCTTCTTCAGTTCTGCGGGCGTCGGCGATTGCTCGCTTGTCCCGTCTCTCGTTCGGTACGCCTTTCCAGGCGGCTGTCGCGGGGCAGGGTGACGGCCATGATGTTGCTGGGGATGTCCAGCTCGATGCGGTGCCACCGGCCGCGCGGCACGATGGCGGCGGTCCCGGCCGTCAGCCTGATCTCTTCCTCCTGCTGTCCCGGCCGCTCGGGCCGGAGGTAGAGGCGGAACTTGCCGATGAGGCAGGAGACGATCTCGTCCGCCTCCGGGTGGACCTCCCACTGGTCGGCGTGGACGTCGGCGTCGGTCTTCGCGTGGAAGGCCGTGAGCTGCCAGCCGTCCGGCGGACGGTCCCCGCTGCGGGTGATGCCGCCTTGATGGAGGTGGAGAGGGGAGGCGAAGAGATCGAACGGGGTGACGGTCATGCCGGGGCGTCCTTCCTGCGATGGTCTGTTGCCGGGCGAAGGTGGTCTGTTGCCGGGCCGAGGTGGTCTGTTGCCGCGCGCAGGCGCTCCGTTGCCGGGGGCAGAGGAAGAGGCAGGGAGGCGGTCCAGAAGCCGGCGTAGCGGGCGTTGCGGCGCAGCAGTTCCTCGTGGGTGCCTGACTCCGCGATCCGGCCGCCGTCGAGGAAGGCGATGCGGTCGGCGCGCTGGACGGTGCGCAGCCGGTGGGCGACCATCACCACGGTCCGGCCCGCCATGAGCCGGTCGATGCCCTCGTGCACGGCCGCCTCGTTGATCGGGTCCAGGGCGGAGGTGACCTCGTCCAGCAGCACGATGGGCGCGTTCTTCAGCAGCGCCCGGGCGATCGAGACCCGCTGGCGTTCGCCGCCGGACAGCAGCGCGCCGCCCTCGCCGACGTTTGCCGACCACCCGCCGGGCAGCCGCTCGACCACCTCGTCCAGCCGCGCGGCGGCCGCCGCCGCGCGGACCTCGGAGTCGGAGGCGCCGGGGCGCCCCAGCCGGACGTTCTCCTCGATGGTGCCGTCGAAGAGGTAGACGTCCTGGAAGACGACGGCGATCCTGGCCATCAGGTCGTCGGTGGCGATCGCGCGCACGTCCACGCCGCCCACCCGCACCGCGCCCGCGTCCACGTCGTGGAAGCGGGCGAGCAGCTGCAGCAGGGTGCTCTTGCCCGCGCCCGACGGGCCGACGACGGCGAGCCGCCGGCCCTCCGGCACGGACAGCGACACCTCGTCGAGCACCGTGCGGCCGTTCCGCCGGAACGTCACGAAGGCGAACTCCACGTCGTGGCGGGCCGGCTGGACCGGCTCGGGGGCCTCGGGCAGCGGCTCGGTGCGCAGGACCGCGTCCAGTCTCGCCAGCTCGAAGCGGGCGGCGCGCAGCTCGCCGCCGCTGTCCGCCAGCGACAGCACCGGGTCGGCGCAGCGGGCCGCGAGCACCAGGATCGCGATCAGCTCGGCCGCGCCGGCCTGCCCGCCGAGCGCCAGGTACGCGCCCAGGGTCAGCAGCGCGGTGAAGATCGCCTGCACCATGAGCGACAGGCCCAGGACGCCGGGCAGCGCCGACAGGATCGAACGGCGGGCCGCGTGCTGGAGCCCGGTCAGCGCCTCGTCGAGCGCCTGGAAGCGTTCGCCGGTCCGGCCGCCGGACCGCAGCACCGGCTGGGCCTGGAGGTATTCGACGACCCTCGCGGTGGCCTCGTCTCCGCGTTCGGCGCGTTCGGCGTCGCCGGCGGCGGTCGCGCGTCCCGTCCAGACCTGCACCGCCGCCACGACGGGTACGGCGACCAGCGCGGCCAGCCCCAGCGGCCGGTTGTAGGCGAGCATCACGACGACGATCGTCAACGGGGTCACCGCGGCGGAGATGAACGGGGCCAGCAGATGTGCCAGCACGCTCATCGCCTGCAGCACGCCCTGGCCGGCCAGGACCGACACCTCCCCGACGCGGCGGGCGGTGAACCAGCCGAGCGGCAGCCGGGCCAGGTGGTCGCCGAAGCGGTGGTAGACGCCACGCAGCAACGTGGTGCCGACCCGGAATCCGGACAGATCGCTGGTGTAGCGCAGCGCGGCGTAGGCGGTGACCGCGGCCCCGAACGCGACCAGCCACGGCCGGGCGTCGGCAGGCGTGTTCCCGAAGAGCGCCCGCAGCACCGGGACCAGCAGCGCGTAGGACAGGCCCTCGGCCACCGCGGTCGCCGTCATCAGGGCGATGGTGCGGCGTACCGGAGGGGCGTGATCGGGTCCCAGCAGGTTCAGAAGGGTGCGGATCACCGGGGTTGGTCCCCTTCCTGGTGGGAGTGCCAGAACTTGGCGAACTTTCCGTCTTGGGCCAGCAGCTCGGCGGGGCTGCCGCGTTCGGTGATGAGCCCGTTCTCCAGCACCACGACGGTGTCGGCGCCGGCGACGGTCTCCAGGCGGTGGGCGATGATCAGGGTGGTGCGATCGCCTGCCTGCCTGGCCAGGGCGGCGCGCAGCGCCTGCTCGGTCCGCGGGTCCGCGAACGCGGTCGCCTCGTCGAGCACCAGGACGGGCGCGTCGGCGAGCAGCGCGCGGGCGATCGAGATGCGCTGGGCCTCGCCGCCCGACAGCTTGACCTCTTCGCCGATCACCGTCTCGTAGCCGCGCGGCAGCTCGATGATGCGGTCGTGCAGGTGCACCAGCCGCGCGACGCGGATCACGTCGTCGAGGCCGGCGTGCGGGACCGCCAGCGCGAGGTTGTCGGCGATCGAGGCGCGCAGCAGGCGGACGTCCTGGAAGACGAAGGAGACCGTCCGGTGCAGCTGCCCGCCGGCGAGGTGGCGGAGGTCGACGCCGCCCAGGGTGATCGAGCCGTGGGTGGGGTCGAAGAACCGGGGCAGCAGCTGGACGAGTGTGGACTTGCCGCTTCCCGAGGGGCCCACGATCGCGGTGACCGTGCCCGGTTCGAGCACGAGGTCGATGCCGCGCAGCGCCTCGGGGCCGTCGTCGTAGGCGAAGCGCACGTCACGCAGCTCGATCCGGTGTCCCCGCGGTGCGGCGGCGGGGTGCTCGGGCTCGGGGAGTGGCCGCACCGCGAGCACGTCCCGGATCCGGCCGAGCGCGCGCCGGGCGGCCTGCAGGTCGTCGAAGCCGTGGCCGAGCGCCGCCACGGGGGCGGTCAGGCCCAGCCCCAGCAGCAGGAACGGCAGCAGGTCGGCCGCGGCCATGGCGCCGTTCGTGATCAGGAGCGCCCCGCCGATCAGGACGGCCAGCAGCACGAACGGCGGTGACAGCGCGAGCTGCATCGCCGCGGCGGTCCCGGACAGGCCGCGCGCCCAGCGGGCGAGGTCGCCGGCGAAGCCGTCGGCCGCCGCGAGGAACGCGCGGTGAGCGCGCTCGCCCCCGCCGAACGCCTTGACCACCGCGATCCCCTGCACGAACTCCACGGCCGCGCTCGAGATCCGGCCCATCCCCTCGTCGAGGGTCTGCTGCTCGCGCAGGCGGCGCGGGGTCATCATCAGGGGGACGAACGCCACCGCCAGCGCCACCGGGATCACCGTGATCAGCGTGAGCCGCCAGTCGACGGTGAACAGATAGATCAGCGACACCAGCGGCACCACGAACGCGGTGACGAGCCGGCTCGGGAAGTGGGCGATGAGCGGGTGCACGGCGCTGACGTCCTGCCCCACCACGTTCGCCAGCTCGCCGGTGCGGCGCCGCGAGAGCCAGCCGATCGGTACGCGGCCCAGCCGCGCGGCGAGCCGCCGGCGGAACGACAGCTGCACGTGGCCGTCGAGCAGGTGCCCGGCCCCGGAGGACGCGCCGGTGAACAGCAGCCGGACGAACAGGCCTGCCGCACCCGCGATCACGACCGTCCAGACGTGGCGGTGGTCGACCGGCCCGGGCGCCAGGAGCGCGCGCCCCAGCTCGACCACCGCCAGCAGCGGGGCCAGGCCCGCGATGCCGCCGATCACCTGGAGGAGGACGACGGCGGCGAAGCCCCAGCCGTACGGGCGCAGCAGCCCGGCCATGGGGTCCGGCTCCAGCGGGGAAACGGGTCGGGCCTTGAGCTGGGAATCCATGCCGGCCATCCTCCCGGCCGCCGATCCCCGGATCATCCGCCAGCCGTCGGGGATCCCGCCACCGTCGCGCGCCGTTCGTCGCGTGGCGGTGGCGGCGCCGGGACCGGCTCACCGGCTGGCGACCAGCTCCTCGTCCGAGGTGGCGCGCGCGGCCCGGCGGCCGGTGGCGAGCGTGAGCAGCAGCGAGGCCGCCGTCAGCGCCACCCCGAACCAGACGACGCTCGTGACGCCCAGGTGATCGGCGAACAGCCCGCCGAACAGCGCCCCGAGCGCGATGGAGGTGTTGTAGGCCATCGTGTTGAGCGACATGGCGGCTTCGAAGGTGTCGGGCGCGGCGGCCTGGGTCATGTTGACCTGGCACAGCTGCACGACGCCGAACGAAACTCCCCAGAGCACCAGCGCGACGATCGAGCCGGCCTGCCCGTGACCGATCGTGAGCAGCAGCAGCATCGACACCACGAGCCCGGCGCAGCCGACGATGAAGCTGCCCCTCAGGCTCCTGTTCACCGTGTAGCCGGCGACGAAGTTCCCGATGGCGCCGCCCACGCCGTAGATCATCAGCACGACGGTGATGAAGGCGGGGGCGGCTGAGGTGCCGCCCTCCAGGAAGGGCCGTACGAAGGTGTACGCCCCGAAGTGGCCGAGCACGAAGAGCACGACCGTGCCCAGCACCAGGCGCAGCGGCAGGTTCCTGAACGGCAGCGCGAAGACCTCCCTGACCGGGACGGCGTTCGCCGAGGGCAACGACGGCACGACGGTCGCCACGGCGAGGAGCACCAGCGCGCTGAGACCGCTCCACATGAGGAACGTGGTCCGCCAGTCGGTGAGGCTCTCCAGTACGGTCCCCAGCGGGATGCCCACGACGGCGGCGATCGAGATGCCCGACATCACGACCGCGGCCGCCCTGCTGGCCTGCCGTTCGGGCACCAGGCGCATCGCCATGCTCACGCCGATGGCCCAGAACACGCCGCTGGCGAACCCCATGACCAGCCGGGTCGTCAGGACCAGCGGGTAGCCGGGCGCGACGGCGGTGACGCAATTTCCCACGGTCAGGATGACCAGGAGCGTGGACAGCAGCACGCGCCGGTTGACGCGTCTGGTCCAGGCCACGATGAACGGCACGCCGAGCCCGGCTGAGACGCCGTACAGGGTGACCATCAGCCCGGCGACGCCCACCGTGATGTCCAGGCTGGAGCTGACGGGGGTGAGCAGGCCGACCGGCATGAGCTCGGTCGTGAGGAAGACGAACAAACTGGCTGTGATGGCGGCGACACCGAGCCAGGCCCGCAGGGGCGAGTGGGGGTGTCCATGATGTGTGGCCACGGTTTCCTCTCCGCATTGATAATCTCAATGTTGAGATAACACCACGGATAGAAGCTCAACGTCAAATAAATGAACGTTGAGATAGTTAGCGTTGAGAGAGGCCTGGTGGGCGGCATGACCGGTCGCCGAGCAGGCGGAGGGAGGCCCTCGTTGGGCGATGCGGTGGATCTGATCCTGAGCCAGTGGCAGCGGGAGCGGCCCGACGTCGACGTCTGGCCCATGGGGATCATCGGGCGGGTCAGCAGGCTGTCGCGGGTGCTGGATCGCGAGCTGCGGGACTTCTTCGCGGCGCACGGGCTGGAGCGGTGGGAGTTCGACGTGCTGGCCACCTTGCGGCGGTCCGGCTCGCCGTACGAGCTGACGGCCGGGAGCCTCAACCGGGCCGCCATGGTGACCTCCGGGGCGATCACCAACCGGATCGACAGGCTGGCGGCCAAGGGGCTGGTCGAACGGTTCCCGGACGAGGAGGACCGGCGCTCGATCCGGGTCCGGCTGACCGGGCCGGGGCTGGCCAAGATCGATGAGCTGGTGGGGCCGCACGTGGAGAACGAGGCGCGGCTGCTGGCCGAGCTGGGCCCGCGCGAGCGTGACCAGCTCGCGGGGCTGCTGCGCGGCCTGCTCGAGTCGCTCGGCGACACCTCCCAGGAGTAGGCCCGCGGGTCGTCATACGGCCGGCCACGCTGCCGAATGCCACGGCGGCGTGGCCGGCACCCCGGCGCGGCGCCGCGGTGCCGGGACGCTGCGGGGGCGGGGACGTTCCGGAGCCGTCAGCCGATGGACCGGAGGCGGTCCAGGTCGGCGTCGGACAGCGTCAGCGTGCCGGCGGCCACGTTCTCCGCGAGATGGCCGGGGTCGCCGGTGCCCGGGATGGCCAGCACGTGCGGCCCCTGCCGCAACGTCCAGGCCAGCCGGACCTGGGCGGGCGTGGCCCCGTGGGCGCGGGCGACGGCGAGGACGGTCTCGTGCTCGCCGCCACCCGCACCGGCCTCGCGCCCCGCCCCGGCGATGGCGAAGAACGGCACGAAGGCGATGCCCTGCTCGCCGCAGCTGCGCAGCAGCTCGCGCTGGCCGGACGCCGAGCCGACGCCGAACGGGTTCTGCACGCACACCACCGGCGCGATGGCCTGGGCCTCGGCGAGCTGGGCGGGCGTGACGTTGGAGACCCCCAGGTGGCGGATGAGCCCGGCGTCCCGCAGTTCGGCCAGCGCGCCGAAGTGGTCGGCGATCGAGCCGGCCTTCGCGCTGGGCGGGACGCGGAGGTTCACGACGTCGAGATGGTCACGGCCGAGCTGGCGCAGGTTCTCCTCCACCTGGCCGCGGAGCTGGGACGGGGTGGCCCACCACCACTCCCCCGACGGGTTCCTGGCCGGCCAGACCTTCGTGGCGATGACGAGGTCGTCGGGGTACGGCGCCAGGGCCCGGTTGATCAGCTCGTTGGCCGACAGGCGTGGCGAGAAGTAGTACGCGGCGGTGTCGATGTGGTCGACCCCCAGCTCCACCGCGCGGCGCAGCACGCTGATCGAGCGTTCGCGGTCGGCGCCGGCTCCGGAGGTGAAGGCGGCGCGTCCCGTCAGCCTCAGGGCGCCGAACCCGATCCGGTTGACGGTCAGGTCGCCGAGCTTCCAGGTGCCGGCAGAAGCCGCGGTGTTAATCATGATCGTTCCTCACGCGGGGATGAAAAGGTGCCACGGTCATCCGGGCATGAAAAAAGCCTCCCCGGGGCGGATGAGGATCCGGCCGAGAAGGCTCTGCGATGCCCGTAAGACTACCAGCCTCTGGCGCGTTGACGTACTGACCTGAGGTCATTAATACTGACCTCAGGTCAACAACGTTCTGGGAGTGGCAGATGTCCATGGCGACGCACAGCGAGACGTCCGGTCTCGACCTGGTAGGCAAGCTCCTCGATCCCGCGTCGAGGGCCGATCCGTACCCGGTTTACGCCGGATTCCGGGCCCTCGGCCCGGTCTGGATCGACGAGATCTCCGCGCTGGTGGTGACGGGTTACCGCGACTGCGAGACGCTGCTGCGCGACCCGCGGCTCAGCGCCGAGCGCTGGCGGCACTTCGACGAGGCCCGGGAGTCCGACCCGTATCCCGCCGGCGCGCCGTCCTCGGTGCGGCAGCCGTGGTTCCTGTCCATGGACCCGCCGGACCACACCCGGCTGCGGCGCCTGGTCAGCCGCGCGTTCACCGCCCGGACGGTCGCCCGCCTGGAGCCCTACGTGACGCGGCTGGTCGGCGACCTGCTCGACCGGGCGTGCGAGCGGGACACGTTCGACGTCGTGTCCGGGCTCGCCTACTCGCTGCCCGTGACGGTCATCTGCCACCTGCTCGGCGTCCCCGCCGCGGACGAGCGGCTGTTCCACGGCTGGTCGGCCCAGCTCACCCGGCAGCTCGACGGCTTCTCCAACCCGGCCGACGAGACGCCGAAAGAAGCGGAACAGTGGGCCGGTGGCATGGTGGAGCTGCACCGGTACGTCAACGAGCTCGTCGCCGACCGGCGCGGGAGCCCGCGCCGCGACGACCTGATCTCCGAGCTGCTCGCCGCGGAGGACGGCGGCGACGTGCTCAGCCACGACGAGCTGGTCTCCACGATCGTGCTGCTGCTGGTGGCGGGGCACGAGACGACGGTCAACCTGATCGCCAACGGCGTGCTCGCCCTGCTGCGCCACCCCGGCCACCTGGCCGCCCTGCGAGCCGACCCGGGCCTGGCTCCCGCGGTCGTCGAGGAGATCCTGCGCTACGACCCGCCCGTCCAGCTCACCGCCCGGGTCGCCCGCGAGGACGTGCACGTCGGGGCCGCGAAGGTGCCCGCGGGCGGTCTGGTCATCCTCCTGCTGGCCGCGGCGCACCGGGACCCGGAGGCGAACCCGGACCCGGACCGGTTCGACCCGGGCCGCGCCCAGGTGCGGCATCTGGGCTTCAGCGCCGGCGCTCACTTCTGCCTCGGCGCGCCGCTGGCCAGGCTCGAAGGGCGGGTGGCGCTGGCCGCGTTCGCCGGGCGCGTCCAGGAGCCCCGGCTTGTCGCCGACCCGCCGCCGTACCGGGAGCACATCAACCTCCGCGGCGTCAGCGAGCTGCTGGTTGGGCACGGCCCCCGCGGTCGCTAGCCTGGTGCGGTGGTCACCTCCAGGAGCCGCCGTCGCCTCTCACCCGAGGCCAGGCGCGGCGAACTCATCGACGCCGCCATCCGGCTCCTGCGCTCCGGCCAGGAGGTGACGAACTGGGTCCAGGCCGTCACCACCGAGGCCGACGCCGCCAAGGGCACCTTCTACGTCTACTTCTCCTCCTGGGAGGACATGCTCGCCGCCGTGCGCGACCACGTGCAGCGCGACTACGTGGACCGCTTCCACCGGCTCGCCGAGTCCACCGAGCCGATCGACTGGTGGGCCACCCTCGACGCCGAGTGCGCCGCGGCCATCGAGGACATCTCCCGGCCTGGCGGGCTGCACGCCGCCGTCTTCCACTCCGCGCCAGAGCCCACGGGCGGGGGGCGGCTCGACGTCGTCGACGCCATCGCCGAGGCGCTGCGACGCGGCATGGACGACGGCGCGTTCCGCCGCCTCGACCCGCACATGGCGGCCACGATCCTGTTCACGGTGCTGCACGCGGCCGCGGACGCGATCGCCGCCGGCGATCAGCGGCAGAGCTGGGTGGAGGCCGTACGCGACCTCACCCGCCAGTGGCTGTCACCGGCGAAACCACGATGACCGTCAGGCCGGGCGGCAGAGGATCGGCATGGCGACCATGCCGTTCGCCTTCAGAGTGGACCGCACGAAGCGGTGGAAGCTGGGCCTGAGCACCTGGTTGAGCAGGAAGGCGGGGGCGCTGCCCGGCAGCCGTACGTAGTTGACGAACGCGTACGGGGCGCCCTCCTCGACGGGCCGCAGCAGCGTGGAGTTGTCCACGCCGGTCCTGGCGGTGTACCAGCCCGCCAGCTCGTCCCAGACCGGCACCGCGGCCTCCGGGTCAGGCGCGGTGAAGTGGTTGAACAGGAACGTGCCCCGGGTGGTCGCGTCGGTGTCGCCGATGCGCCTGATGTTGCGGGCCGGCATGACCAGGTCGGCCTGCAGCTTCTCGACGGGTACGGCGGCGAGCTCCTCCGGGGAGGTGGTCTGGACGAGCATGAGCACGTCGTGGCGCGGGCCGCCCTCGATGGGCGGGATGAGCACGGCCTCGTAGACGGTGGCGGCGGCCACCTCGTTCAGCTCGGTCAGGTTCTGTGCCAGGGCGCGCCACTGGGCGAGCGCCTGCTCGCGGCGCGCGCTCCTGCGTACGAAGGGGGCGCGGCGGGGCGGATCGACGCTCGCGCAGGCGTAGAGGTACCCGCGCGGCGACGGGGTGGTGAAGCTGATCGGGGGGATTCCTTCCGGCATGGTGATCCTCTCCTTCGACCGGTCGATCTCCTGCCCGCTGCCCGGCGGTGTGAACGCCGCGTTGCAGAAATAGGTAGATCGGTCTATTTTTCCATGCATGGGACGCAAGGGGGACGAGACGCGCGGGCGCCTGCTCGACGCCACGCAGGACCTGATCGAGGCCGGAGGGTACTTCGGCGCCGGGCTCAACCAGGTGATCGCGGCCAGCGGGATGCCCAGGGGCTCCCTGTACTTCCATTTCCCCGGCGGCAAGGACGAACTCGTCGCCGAGGCGCTGCGCAGGGCAGGCCGGCAGCTCGGCCAGGCGATGCGCGACCTGTCCGACGCGGCGCCGGACGCGCCCGCCCTGGTGGCAGGGGTGATCAAGCTGCTCGGCGACCGGCTGGAGGGCTCGGCGTGGCGCAAGGGCTGCCCGGTGGCGACCGTCGCCCTGGAGATGGCGGCGGGCAACGACGCGCTGCAGCAGGTCTGCGCCGAGGTGTACGACGCCTGGGAGGGCACGCTGCGGGAGCGGCTGGTCGCCGACGGCCACCCCGACGCCGACGAGGTCGCCACGTCCGTGCTGGCCCTGGTCGAAGGAGCGCTGCTGCTGGCGAGGGCGCGGCGGAGCCGGGATCCGCTCGATCGGGCGGCCAGGAGCGTCGCGGTCCTGCTCGGCGGCTGAGCAGGCCGGGCGGGGGCGCGGTCTCCGCATGCCTGAAAAATATGTAGATCGGTCTATAGAGGAGACTCATGCAACCCGACTCACTCGTCTTCGGCGCGTCCGGCCTCATCGGGCGCTTCCTGGTCGCGGAGCTCCTGAGCCGCGGTCACACCGTCGCCGCGGCGGCCCGGGGCGGTGGCGACGCTCTCACCGCCTGGCTGACCGGCCGGAACGTGCCCGTGGACGGGCTGGCCATCGTCCGGGCCGACATCACCCGCCCCGGCCTCGGCCTGCCCCCGGACGAGCTGGCGGCGGTCCGCGACGTCTACAACTGCGCAGGCCGGTACGCGTTCGGCCTCACGGCGGAGGAGGCGCGCGCCACGAACGTCACCGGAGCGCTGCACGTGCTCGACTGGGCCGCCACCCGGTCCGAGCTCCGCCGCGTGGTGCACGTCAGCGGTTACCGGGTGAGCGGCGTGGAGGGGCCGCCCGACTACCGGCGGCTGGGCTCGTACGAGGCGTCCAAGGTGGAGGCGGACGCGGCCGTGCGGGTGCGCGCCCGCGAGCGGGGTGTCCCGCTGAGCATCGCCAACCCCGCCACCGTGCTCGGCTCCGGCCAGTTCGTCGGGCTGGCGTCCCTGGTGTCCGACCTGTGGCACGGGCGGCTGCCGGCCGTGCCGGGAGGGCGGGAGGTGTTCGTGCCCGTGGTGGACGCCGGGTATCTCGCGGCCTTCCTGGCCAGGCTGCCCGAGCACGAGGAGGGCGCGTACTGGGTGCTGGATGACCGCACGCCGGTCCTGCCGGAGCTCATCGGGCTGCTCGCCGGGCACATGGGGGTGCGGGCGCCCCGGCGGACGATCCCGGTCGGGTTGCTGCGGCTCCTCCCCCGCGCCCTGACCGGGGCCGATCCCGAGACGTTGTCGTTCCTGTCCGTCGACCGGTACGACACCGCGTCCGCCGAGGCCTTCGCCGGGCGGGCGGGGCTGCGCATGCCGCCGACCGGGGCGGCGCTCAGGGCCTGGGCCGACGATCTGGTGGCGGCCCGCTTCGGCGCCACCGGGACGCCGCGCGGCCCGTACGGCTACCAGCAGGTGGCGGGCACCGCGACCTGGATCAGCGGCGAGCGCGAACGGCCGGGCCACGTGCTGCTGCACGGGCTGCCGCTGGACTCCCGCTCGTGGGAGGAGGTCGCCGACCGGCTCGACGGGCCCGTGCTGGCGGCCGATCTTCCCGGGCTGGGCAGGTCTGGCCCGGCCCGGGGGCCGGTCGCGGACTGGCTCGCCGAGCTCCTGGCCGGGACGCGGCCCGTGCTGGTGGCGCACTCGCTGGCCTGCGTCCCGGCGCTGCGTTACGCGGCGGCGCACCCGGATCGCGTCTCGCGGCTGGTGCTGGTCGCCCCGGCGTTCCTGCAGCCTCCGTCACCGTGGCTCACGCGTACGCCACCGGCGGCGCTGCTGCTGCGGCGGATGTCCGCCTCCCGCCTGGCCGGCACGCTCGGCGTGCCGGAAGGGCCGGCCGTCACCGCCGCCGCGGCCGACCTGGCGCGCCCGGGTCAGGCCCGCCGGGTGGTGGCGGCGCTGCGGGCCGCGCACGCCGCCCGAGACGAGGCACGGCGGCTGCTGGCCCGGGTGAGCGTGCCCGTGGAGATCGTCACGGGGTCGGCCGATCCGCTGAGCGTGGCGGTGGACCGGCCGGTGACCACGATCGCGGGGGCCGGGCACTATCCGCAGCTCACCCATCCCGGCGAGGTCGCCGCCGCCATCCGGTGAACGCGCCCCTCAGGCGTCCCGCCGGACCGAGGTGGTGTCGCTGGTCAGCGGCGAGCCGTTCGCCGCCACCGGCAGCAGGTCGGGCACGCGGACGCCGTCGCCGTCCACGAGGACCGAGTGCGGCTCGCCGGCCTCGAAGGCGTGGCGTTCGCCCCACTGCCGCAGCGTGACGATCACCGGGAAGAGGTCCTTGCCCGCCTCGGTGAGCGCGTACAGCCTGCGCCTGCCCGTGGGGGCGTCGACCTGGGTGAGCAGGCCGTGGGCGGTGAGCTTGCGGAGCCGGTCGGCGAGGATGTTGCGGGCGATGCCGGTGCGCTGCTGGAAGTCGGTGAACGAGCGGGCGCCGTCCATCGCGTCGCGGATGACGAGCAGGCTCCACCGGTCGCCGACCAGGTCGGCCGTGCGGGCGACCGGGCAGCCCGGGTCCGTCCACGTTGAAGTCTGCGCCCCGGCGTCGTCGCGTGCCATCACTCCTCCAATGAGTTGCGTAATGAAACCATTCTGGCCTAGCCTCCGATCAGTTGCAAAATGAAACCAATTGGGAGGTGTGCCGGTGAGCTGGAGGACGAGGCTGCTGCTGGCGGTGGTGTGCGGGGTGGCGGTGGCGAGCGTCTACGCCGGGCAGCCGGTGCTCGCTGCGATGGGCCGCGACCTGGGCGTTCCGGCCGGCTCGCTCGGCGGGTTCGTGGCCGCCGGCCAGCTCGGTTACCTGGCGGGGCTGGCGCTGCTGGTGCCGCTGGGCGACGTGCTGGACCGCAGGCGCCTGATCGCGGCGCACCTCGTCCTGGTGGCCGTGGGGGCGGCGGTCACCGCGGCGGCCCCGGCCGCCTGGGCGGCGTTCTGCGGGCTGGCCGTGGCGGGCGGGTTCGCGGTGGTGGTGCAGAGCGCCGTCGCGTTCACGGCGTCGATCTCGCCGGCCGCCGAGCGCGGGCGCAACCTCGGCATCGTGACGTCGGGGGTGGTGATCGGCATTCTCGGCTCGCGCGTCGTCGCGGGAGTCCTCGCCGGCCTGTGGGGATGGCGGAGCGTCTACCTGGCCCTGGCGGTCCTGGCCGCCGGGCTCGCGCTGCTCGCCCTGGCCCTGCTGCCCGCGGACGTCCGCCGCGACGCGGCACGGTACGGTCAGGCGCTCCGGTCCTTCGGCAGCCTGTTCGGCCGGCCGCTGTTCCTCGGCCGCGGGCTGATCGCGTTCTTCCTGTTCGCCTCGTTCGGCACCCTGTGGAGCGGGCTGGCGCTGCCGCTGGGTGGTGCGCCGTGGCACCTCAGCGAGGCGCAGATCGGGCTCTTCGGCGTCGCCGGGCTCGCCGGAGCGCTCGGCGCCGCGAGGTCGGGGCGCTGGGGTGACGCCGGGCACGCGCGCCGGGTCACCGGCATCGCGCTCGCGCTGCTGCTCGGCTCCTGGGCCGCGATCGGGCAGCTCCCGTGGTCGCTGACGCCGCTGGTCCTCGGCGTGGTCCTGCTCGACTTCGCCGTGCAGGCCGTGCACGTGAGCAACCAGCACGCGCTCACCAGCGCCTACCCCGGCCGCACCAGCACCGTCATCGGCGCGTACATGGTCTTCTACTCCCTGGGGTCCGCCCTGGGAGCGGCCGCGACCACGGCCCTGTTCGAGGCCGCCGGCTGGGCCGGTCCCACCGCGCTCGGCGCCGCGCTCGCGCTCGGCGCGCTCGCCACCTGGGCGTTCACAGCCGGGCGCTCACCCCGCGGATGAGCCGGCGCAGCATCCAGGTGCCCAGGCCGCCGGGCATGGCGACGGCGCCGCGCAGCGCCCACTCGTTCTGGGTGAGGAACGCGCGCGGCCCGCCGGTCGCGACCGCCTGGGTGGCCAGCGCCGAGGCCAGCGTCGCCGACCGGCGGCGGCTCCGCTCGTACGCGGCCAAGGCAGCGGTCAAGGCAGCGGCCGGATCCCGGCGGCCCGCGGCGGCCAGGGCGCGCAGCAGCGCCGAGACGTCCTCGAGCCCCTGCCCGGCCCCCTGCGCCAGCATGGGCGGCATGGCGTGCACCGCGTCACCGATCAGCACGCTCCGCCCGCGCCCCCACCGGAGCGGGGCACGGTGCCGGCGGTGCGGGAAGAGTCCGAGGTCCTCCTCCGTCAGCGCCTCCAGCAGTTCGGGGACGGGCGAGCCCCACGAGCCATACCGCTGCCTGAGTGCGGCGAGCGCGACGTGCCTGGGCTCGTGGACGTCGCCGGGGCGCAGGCGGAAGTCGATGAGCCACTGCACCGTGCCGTCGCCGGAGGGGTTCAGCCCGAAGTCGCCGTGGGGGCCGAGGAAGATCTGGGCGCGGGTGCCGGGGTCGAAGGGGGCCTTGATCAGGCCCTGCCAGGTGGCCGTGCCGGTCGGGCGCGCGGGCTGGGGGCCGAACAGGGCCGTACGGACCTGGGAGTTCACGCCGTCGGCCCCGATGAGCAGGTCACCGGTGTACTGGGTGCCGTCCTCGGTCTCGACGCGTACCGACCGGCCGTCGTCGTGCGCCTTCGCGAAGCGGGCGCCGAAGCGGAAGATGTCCTCCGGCAGCCCTTCGGCGAGCCGGTCGAGCAACACCCGGCGGGGCAGCGAGACGGCCGGGGCGCCGAAGTGGGCCGCCAGCCGTTCGAGGTCCATGACCATCACCCGGCGGCCCCGGGAGCTGCGGACCTCGATGGCCTCCAGGCGCTGCCCGGCCCCGTCCATCCGGACGCCGAGATCGTCCAGCACGGTCGTGCCGTTGTGCCAGATCAAGATCGCACATCCGGTCTCGCGTAAGGCCGGCGACCGCTCCAGCACGGTCACCTCGTGCCCGGCGGCGAGGAACCCCCTGGCCGCCGCCACCCCCGCGATGCCGGCTCCCACGATGAGCACGCGCATACCAGTCCCCTACAGCTAGTAGTACTACTACCTGTAGAGCATAGTCGGGCCCGGGTGCGGGGTGTCAGGCGCGGGCGTGCGAACCGGCCGGGTACTCGTCGAGCGGCACGAGATCCCTGGACCAGGCCGACATGACAGGTTCGAGCACCCGCCACGCCTCCTCGGCCTCGTCGCCCCTGATCGACAGGGCGGCGTTCCCCTCCAGGATGTCGAGCAGCAGCCGGCCGTAGGCGGGCAGGCCGGACTCGTCCATGCGGGCGCTCAGCGTGAGCGGAGCCAGGGTACGCGTGCCCGAGCCGATGCCGGTCAGGGCCAGCGTCATGGTCTCCGGTTCGAGCCCGAACCGCAGCACGTTCGGCTCGGCCCGGCCGCTGTGCCCGAAGGGCAGGTGGGGCACGGGACGGAAGCGCACCGCGACCTCCTTGCGGTCGTCGCCGAGCGCCTTGCCGCTGGAGAGCCGGAAGGTCGTGCCGGACCAGCGCCAGCTCTCCAGCTCCAGCTCCACCTCGGCGTACGTCTCGGTGCGGCGTCCCGGGTCCACGCCTTCCTCCTCGGCGTAGGCGGGCACGTCACGGTCGCCGATGCGGCCCGCCAGGTAGCGGGCGCGGCGGGTACGGCGTACGACGTCGTCGTCGGTGAGCGGCCGCACCGAGCGCAGCACGTCGATCTTCCGGTCGCGCAGGTCGCGCTCGCCGAGGCTGAGCGGCGGCTCCATGGCGACCAGGCAGAGCACCTGGAGCAGGTGGTTCTGCACCATGTCCTTGAGCGCCCCGGCACCGTCGTAGTAGCCCGCCCTGCCCTCCAGGGTGAGGGTCTCGTTCCAGACGATCTCCACCTCGGCGATGTGCGCGCTGTTCCAGAGCGGCTCCAGGACCCGGTTGGCCAGCCGGCTGCCCAGCACGTTCTGGACGGTCGTCATGGCCAGGAAGTGATCCACGCGGAACACCGCCTGCTCGGGCACGACCTCCGCCAGCAGCCGGTTCAGCTCCACCGCGCTGTTCAGGTCCTCCCCGAACGGCTTCTCCAGCACGATCCGGCTGCCCGGCGGCAGGCTCGCGGCGCCCAGGGCCGCGATGGTGCCGGGGAAGATCGCCGGCGGCAGGGCGAGGTAGACGGCGACAGGCCCGTCGCCCGCGACGAGCGGGGCGAGGTCGGCGGCGCTGGTGGCGTCCGCCTGCCGGTACCGGGCGGCGCCGGCGATCGCCTTCTTGACCTCGTGCCACTCCTCGGGGGCGTGCCGGTCGAGCTGGGCGCAGGCCCAGTGGCGGAACTCCTCCTCGGTCCAGTCCTGCCGGTCGGCGCAGGTCAGCTCGAAGCCGTCGCCGAGGTGACCGGCCGCGCGCAGGGCGGCCAGGGCCGGCAGCAGGTAGCGGGCGTTGAGGTCGCCGGTGGCGCCGAGGACGACGAGCCGGTCGATCATGCGGTGGCCCCCGCTCCCGATCGTGCCGGGTAGGTCATGGTGTGCTCCCCGCTCTCGCTCGTGCCAGGTTGACGCCGCTGGCGATGATCCCGATGTGGCTGAAGGCCTGCGGGAAGTTGCCCATGAAGGCGCCCGTGGCGGGGTCGATCTGTTCGGGCAGCAGGCCGAGCGGGCTGGCCCGGGCGCACAGCGACGTGTACAGGTCCTCGGCCCGATCCAGGTGTCCCAGCAGGATCAGGTTGTCGACCAGCCAGAAGCTGCACAGCACGAACGCGCCCTCGTCGCCGGGCAGCCCGTCGGGTGAGTGGTCGTGCAGGTAGCGGTAGAGCAGGCCGTCACCGGCCGACAGGCGCTCGGCGATGGCGGCGATGGTGGCCGCCATGCGCGGATGATCGGCCGGGACCACCTTGCGCAGCGGCAGGGCGAGCAGGCTGGCGTCCAGGGACCCGCCGCCGTCGAGGTGCTCGCTCAGGCAGCCCGCGCCCTCGTCCCAGGACTGGTCCAGGATGAGCCGGCGCAGCTTCTCCGCGGCGGCCCGCCACGTGGCGACCGGCCCGGACAGGTGCAGCCGCTCGCCGATCGCCGCCGCCCGGTCCAGGGCCACCTGGCACATCCCGGCCGAGTAGGTGAACACCCGGCCTTCGCTGCGTACCTCCCAGATGCCCTGGTCGGGCTGCTGCCAGGCGTACACGGCGGACTCGGCCAGCTCCGACAGGCCGGACCACAGGGGTGGCTGGAGCTCGCGGCCGGGCAGCAGCCACTGGTCGGCGCAGTCCAGCACCTCGCCGTAGACGTCGTGCTGGCGCTGGTCGGCGGCGCCGTTGCCCCATCGCACCGGAGCCGAGCCCCGGTAGCCCTCCAGGTCTGGGTCCTGGACCTCCTCCGGCACGAGGCTGCCGTCCAGCGTGTACATGATGCGCGGATGGCGGCTCTGCTCGAAGGCGTCGAGGACCCAGCCGAGGAACGCGTCGGCCTCCTCCTCGAAGCCGACCCGGCGCAGCGCGAACACCGCGTAGGCGGCGTCGCGGATCCAGGTGTAGCGGTAGTCCCAGTTGCGCACCCCGCCGATCGGCGCCGGCAGCGAGGACGTGGGCGCCGCGACCAGCGAGCCGTTGCCCCAGTCGTCGCAGAGTTTCAGCGTGATCACCGAGCGCCGGACCAGCGCTTCCTCCGGACCGCTGTAGCTGCACTGGCGCATCCAGCGCCGCCAGGCCTCGGCGGTCTGCCGCAACATCGCCTCGGGGTCGAACCGGTGGTGGCGGTGCACGCGCCCCCAGGACAGCACCAGGTCGAGCCGCTCGCCCTCCCGGAGCTCGTGCTCGCTGCGCAGGCCGCCCAGCGGGCGGTTGGCACGCAGGTGCAGCCGCAGGTCGGGCCGCCGGGAGGCGCCCACCTCCAGGCCGCTGGACAGGACGCGGGCCTGCCCGCCGCCGCGCGGCTCCAGCTCGGCCCGCAGGCGCACGGTCCCGGCCAGGACGGCCGCGGACCGGACCAGCTCGCGGCGGCCACCGCCCGCGTCGTCGCTGAGGACGGCGCCGGGGCGCAGGGCCAGCGCGTCGGTGATCCGGACCACGCCGGTCGGGCCGCGCAGCTCGGTGACCAGCACCGCGGTGTCCGGCTCGTAGTACTGCCTGGCCTCGCGCAGGTCGTCCACGGTCAGCGTGAAGTGGCCGCCGCGCTCATGGTCCAGCAGGCCGCACAGCAACGGATCGCTGTCGAAGCGGGGCAGGCACAGCCACGGGATCGAGCCGTCGAGGCCGACCAGCGCCGCCGTCGTGCCGTCGCCGATGAGACCCAGGTCCTCCAGCGGCAGGTAGCCCGCCTGCCGGCGGACCGGGCGGAAGGGCGGATCGAGATCGAGCATGCCTGGCGTTCTCCGTCACTGTCACGGGAAGGTGACCAGCACCTTCACCATGTCCTCGATCTTCTTGTCCGAGACCTCGAAGGCGCGCTCCATCTCCTCGAAGGGGAACGTGTGGGTGGTCATGGGCGTGGGATCCAGCCGCTCGCCCTGAAGGACGCGCAGCAGCCGCTCCATGCGCAGCCGGCCGCCGGGGCACAGGCCCGTCGTGATCGTCTTGTCGGCCATGCCGACGCCCCACTCGATCCGGGGGATGCGTACGAACTCGCCTTCCCCGTAGTAGCCGGTGTTGGACACCGTGCCACCCGGCCTGGTGATCTTGATGGCGGTCTGGAAGGTGGCGTCGGCGCCGAGGGCTTCGATGGCGGTGTCCACGCCCTGCTGCCCGGTCAGCTCGTGAACGCGCTCCACGACGTCCTCGGTGGTGAAGTCGACGATCTCGTCGGCGCCGTACTCGCGGGCGAGCCGCTGCCTGCTGGGCACCGATTCGACGCCGATGACCAGGCCGGCGCCGCGCAGCTTGGCGCCCGCGGTCGCCATGAGTCCCACCGGGCCCTGGGCGAGCACGGCCACGGTGCCGCCGATCGGGATGTTGCCGTTCTCCGCGCCCATGAAGCCGGTCGAGAGCATGTCGGCGCAGTAGACGGCCATCTCGTCGGGGACGCCGTCGGGGATCTTCGCCAGGTTCGCGTCGGCCTCGTTCACGTGGAAGTACTCGGCGAACACCCCGTCCTTGGAGTTGGCGAACTTGAACCCGCCGAGCGGGCCGCCGGACTGCGACGGGTGACCGTTCTGCGAGGCGAGGTCGCCCCAGTCGGGCGTGATGGCGCCCACCACGACCCGGTCGCCCGGGCGGAAGTCCCGCACCTGCTCGCCCACCTCGTGCACCACGCCGACACCCTCGTGGCCGAGCGTGAGGTTCTCCCGCGGCCCGATGCCGCCCTTGACGGTGTGGGAGTCGGAGGTGCAGATGAGCGCGGCGGTGGTCCTGACGACGGCGTCGAGCGGGCCCGGCCGCGGGACGGGTTTGTCCATGAACCCGACCCGGCCGATCTCCTTCATCACGAACGCTCGCATCGTGCCCCCCGACGGCCCCCCGCGCCCGGCGCCCCCGTAAACGCCGCGAACATGCCCAGCCCTACCCGGCTGACCTCGGCGTTTAACCTCGGCTCTGGCTCCGTGCCCCGTCGCCGCGGTCGGCGTTGGCCATGATGGCGTCGTGGACGTAGCGGGACAGGCCGGGCGCCATGTCGTCGTAGTTGCGCCCGATCCGCTGGTTGGCGAGGAAGGCTTTGGCGAGGGTGCGGTGGACCTCGTGGTCGCAGTCGTGGAAGCGCCGGTGCATGTGCAGCCGGTGCTCCTCGGCCAGGTCCATGACCGCGGGGTCGTCGGCGGGCACGCCGGCGGCCATGGCGTCGAGCAGCCGCCGGTGGATGTCGGCCTGCTCGTCGCGGATGCGCGCCCAGTCCTGCGCGGAGTATGCGGCCACCCGCCGCCGGCGCTGGTCCCACAGCTCCGAGCCGCCCCACTGGGCCTCCGCGCGGGCCGCGTTGTCCTCCAGGCGGGTGCTGCCGAAGATCTCCAGCCGCTCCTGCGGGGTGAGGGTGAGGCCGAGCCTGCGCGCGTCGAGCTCCTTGTCGATCGAGGCGACCATGGCCTGCTGCCGGTCGATCCGCGCCGTGAGCAGCTCGCGCTGCTCACGGAGCCGGTCGGCGTCGGTCCGGGCGGGATCGGCCAGGATCGCGCCGATGGTGTCGAGATCGAAGTCGAGCTCCCGGTAGAACAGGATGCGCTGCAACCGGCGCAGGTCGTCGCCGGAGTAGAGCCGGTAGCCGGCGGGGCTGCGCTCGCCGGGCTCCAGGAGGCCGATCTCGTCGTAGTGGTGGAGGGTGCGCACCGAGATCCCGGTCAGCTCGGCGATGGCACCGACGGTGTGCTCTAGCGAGGTCATGCCCTCACTGTGCCGCCTCCCGCCACGTGAGGGTCAAGCCGCACGCGGTCGCTGTCGCCGTCGGACAGGAACGACGCCAGCGCCCGCCCCTCCTCGGCCACCGCCTCCCGGTCGGCGCGGGACAGAGGACGCAGCGGGGCGACGGTCACGGCACCGTCCTCGACCGTCCAGGTCGCGCCGACCCGGCCGTCCACCAGGACCACGCGGGCGCCGGTGACCGACAGGCCGCGGTGGGCGTCGTCGATGATCCGGCTCCGGTCGTGGTAGCCGAGCACCGCGTTGTCGAACGCCGGCAGGAACCGTACCGGGGCGGGGACGCCGGGGTCGGGGCGCGGCGCGCCGGGAAGGTCGAGCAGCACCCGGCCGCGCTCGTCCCGGAACTCGACCAGCTCCTCGCGGACTGCGGACACCGCGGCGGGCAGCCCGGCCAGGCCGCACCAGGCACGCAGGTCGGCCGTGGCGGCCGGGCCGAACGCGGCCAGGTAGCGCCGTACCAGCTCCTGCCCCACCGGGTCGGAGCCGTCCGTGGCCGGCGGGTCGATCTCCCGCCCCAGCCAGGAGGCGAGCGGGAGGTTGCGCACCCCCGCCCTGACCCGCCACAGCCCGCGCGGCGGCAGCTGCGCCATCGGGACGAGCGCGGCGACCAGCATCTCGCCCAGCGCCCGCGGCCCCGGCTCCGGCCAGCGCGCGGCCACCGCCCGCGCGAGCTCGCTCATCGAGCGCGGCTCGCCGTCGGCCATCACCGCCCGGCCCGTCGCCGCGAGCTCGTCGAGGTCCACCCCGGCCAGCTCGCGCCGGTACGTGCCGAGCACGCGCCGGCGCAGCATGGCGTCGTGGCGGGCCCGCCAGGCGAGCGTGTCGGCGGCGGTGAGCAGGTGCACGGTGCGCCGCATCAGGTGCGTGCGCACCACCCCCCGCCGGGCCAGCAGCTCCGACAGCGCCGCCGGCTGGAACGCGCGCAGCCGCGACCAGAGCCCGGCGAACGGCTCCTGCGGCTCCTGCGCCTGCAGGCCGCACAGGTGCGCCACCGCGCCGGCCACCGGCAGGTCCGCGCGGTCGAGCAGCAGTTGCCGGGCGAGCGTCGCGCGGTTCAGCGCCCGGGTGCTGAGAACGGTCATCGTCTCACGCTGTCTCACGCTGTCTCACGCTGTCTCACGCCGCCGCGCGCTCGCCGGACGGCCGCCTGCGCAGCGCCGCCCGGGTGACGGCCGGCGGGTCGTAGGAGACGTCGAGCGGCCCGATGTCGCATCCCGGGGGCACGATCTCGTCGATCGCGTCGAGCAGGTCGTCGCCGAGCACGGTGCCGGCACCGGCCAGCAGGTCCTCCAGCTGCGCCATCGTACGCGGCCCGATGATCGCCGCGCTGACACCCGGGTGGGCCACCGTGAACGCCATCGCCAGGTGCGCCAGCGGGATTCCGGCCTCCCCGGCCAGCAGGGCGAGCCGTTCGACGGTGTCGAGCGTGCGCTGGTCCGTCATGTGCCTGGGCACCCAGGCCATCCGCCGCTCGGGGGCCTCGGCCGTGGCTCCCTTGCGGTAGCGGCCGCCGAGCAGGCCCATGCCGAGCGGGCCCCACACGAGCGTGCCCAGCCCGAAACGCTCGCAGACGGGCAGGACCTCGCGCTCGATGCCGCGGTTGAGCAGCGAGTACGGCGGCTGCTCGGTGCGGAAGCGCGCCAGGCCGCGGCGTTCGGCCACCCACTGGGCCTCGACGAGGTCCGAGGCGGGGAAGTTGGAGGTGCCGATGGCGCGCACCTTGCCGGCGGCCATCAGGTCGGTCAGCGCGGAGAGCGTCTCCTCGATGTCGGTCCGCGGGTCGGGGTGGTGGATCTGGTAGAGGTCGAGGTGGTCGGTCCCGAGGCGGCGCAGCGAGTGCTCGACCTCGGTGACGATCCAGCGCCTGGAGTTGCCGGCGCGGTTGGGGTCCTCCCCCATCGGGCCGTTGACCTTGGTCGCGAGGACCACGTCGTCGCGGCGGCCCTTGAGCGCCTTGCCGACGATCTCCTCGGTCTCGCTGGAGGAGTAGACGTCGGCGGTGTCGATGACGTTGATGCCGGCGTCGAGGGCCCGGTGGATGATCCGGACGCAGTCGTCGTGGTCGGGGTTGCCGACCCGGCCGAACATCATCGTGCCCAGGCAGTAGGGGCTCACCTGGATCCCGGTCCGGCCCAGGGGGCGCGTTCTCATGTCTGGTCGTTCCCTTCGGCAGGAGGAGCGTGGTGCGGGGCCCGCCCGCACCACGCCCGGGGCTCACGCGCTGTGGTCGCTCACGACGTCCAGGACCCAGATGACCCCGAAGCGGTCGGTGAGCATGCCGTAGAGCGGGGCCCACTGCGCGGGGCCCAGGGGCTGGGCGATGGTGGCTCCGTCGGAGAGCTTCTCCCAGTACGCGGCGATCTCCTCCGGGGTCTCGCCGCGGACCGACAGGAAGAACGCGTTCTCGCCCCGGTCCCACGGCGTTCCCGAGGGCACGTCGTAGGCCATCACGTGGAAGCCGTTCTCGGCGAGCACCTGGCCCCACATCACCTGGTCGGCGTCGGCGGGGTCCTGCACGTTCCCCGCGTCCTTGTAGGTGACGGCGGCGACGTGCCCGCCGAACACGGACTGGTAGAACTCCAGCGCGGCGCGGGCGTCGCCCCTGAAGTTCAGATGAGTAGTGGACTTAACGGACATCTGTGGCTCCTGTCATGTCGTTTCGAGCACCACAGTCGCAGGGGTAGCGGACAGGATGTGGCCTCTACTCCCGGGCACAATGGAAACATGCCGAAGACCTCAGCCCGGCTGCTGGCGCTGCTCTCGTTGCTCCAGACGCGCCGCGACTGGCCGGGAGCCCTGCTGGCCGACCGGCTGGACGTCAGCCCGCGCACCGTGCGCCGCGACGTCGACCGGCTGCGCGAGCTCGGCTACCCCATCGTGGCCTTCAAGGGGCCGGAGGGCGGATACCGGCTGGACGCCGGCTCGGAGCTGCCGCCGTTGCTGTTCGACGACGAGCAGGCCGTCGCCCTGGCCATCGCGCTGCAGGTGGCCGCCACCAGCGGCGCCGGCATCGAGGAGGCCGCGGCCCGCGCGCTGAGCACCGTCCGCCAGGTCATGCCCGCCCGGCTGCGCCACCGCATCGACACCCTGCGGGTCACCGCCGTCGAGCGGCCCGCGCCCCAGCCGGAACCGCAGGTGGGCGGCGACGTGCTCGTGGCGCTCAGCGCCGCCGTGCACGCCCGCGAGGTGCTGCGCTTCGGCTACGGCTCGCAGGAGGGCCCGCCGCGCCGGGTCGAGCCCCATCACCTCGTCACCTGGGGCGGGCGCTGGTACCTCGTGGCCTGGGACCTCGAACGTGAGGACTGGCGTACCTTCCGCGCCGACCGCATCGCGCCACGCACCCCGGCCGGGCCCCGCTTCGACCCGCGCGAGCTGCCGGGAGGCACGGTGGCCGCCTTCGTGGCCGGCCGCTTCCTCGGCTCCGACAGTTCGGGCGACTCCGGCGGCTGGCCCTGCCGTGGCGAGGTGATCCTCGCGCTGCCCGCCTCGGAGGTGTCGCCCTACGTCCGCGACGGGGTCGTGGAGGAGCTGGGGCCCGGCCGCTGCCGGCTCGTCCTGGGCTCGTGGTCGTGGACGGGGCTGGCCGCCACCATCGGCCGGTTCGACGCCGGCATCGAGGTGGTCGGGCCGCCCGAGCTCAGGGACGCCTTCGCCCGGCTGGCCCGCCGCTACGCCGAGGCCGCGGCCGGTTGAGCCCCCGCGCGACAATTCCGTTGCGCGCGGGAGGCCGGGCGTGTGACTGTCCTGCTGACCGGTCGTGACAGCGCAGGCAGGAGGGTGGGGATGAGGTACGCGGGGCTCGCGCTCGCGTTCGGGGCCTCGTCGTGCTTCGCGTTCTCCGGGCCGATGGCCAAGTACCTCGACGCCGCCGGGCTGACGCCGATCGAGGCGGTGTGGGCGCGGATGGCGGGCGCCGGGCTGCTGCTGGTGGCGGTGCTGGCGGTGGTCAGGCCGGGGGCGTTGCGGATCCGCCGCTCCAGGGTGCCGTTCGTCGGGCTGTACGCGGTCGTCGCGGTCGCCGGGCTCGGGATGGTCGCCGAGGTGTGGCAGGAGATCCGGCTGGACGTGCTGGGCCTGGCACTGGGGTTGCTGGCCGCGGCCTGCTCCGCCGGATATTTCCTGATGAACGATAGCTTCGACGACGATCTGGACCCCCTCGGGCTCATCGCCTGGGGCATGGCGGGGGCCGTCGTGGTGCTGACGCCGTTCGCGCGGCCCTGGGACCTGCCGTGGGAGGCGTTCACGGTGTCCGTCACGCCTTCCGCGGACGGCCTGGAGCTGCCCGTGGCGGTGGCGTACCTGTGGATGGTGGTGGTCGCGACCGTGGTCGCGTACATCCTCGGGGTCAGCGCCGTGCGGCGGCTGTCGGCCGCCGTCGGCGTCACCGTGGCGTCGCTGGGGGTCATCGGCGGGGCCGTGGTGGCGTGGGGGCTGGTCGGGGAGACGCTCGGCGGGTTCCAGATCGCGGGCGGGATGATCGTGCTGTCCGGCGCGCTCCTCGCCCAGACCGCCACCAGGTCGCGGACTCCGCCCGTCCCTCCGCTTCCGGACGTGTCCCCAGCCGCCAGGTGAGCCTCCCCCATCTCACGGCGGCCGGACCTACTGCATGGCGCTCGTGGCGAGCTTGTCGAACTCGCGGTCCGGCAGCGTCCTGTTGAGCTCCAGCAGCTTGTCGGCCAGCCAGCCGACCGCGTAACGCGTCTCGGGCCTGTCGGCCTCGACGGCCTCGCGGATGGTGGCGGCGACGACGCCCGGGGCGCTGCCCTGGGTGTCCTCGCCGAGCTGCGCCTCGGCCCGCACGGCCATGGCTTCTGCCATCGCCCCGTACGCGGTGCCGCCGGAGATCTCCCGCAGCTCCTGTGCCGTACGGTCCTCGAACTCGGTCCTGATGATGCCCGGCTGGATGATCACGACGTCGATGCCGAACGGCTCGACCTCCATGCGCAGCGAGTCGGAGTAGGCCTCCAGGGCGTGCTTGCCGGCGTAGTACCAGCAGCCGAGCGGCAGCGCGATCTCGCCACCGACGGAGGAGACGTTGACGATCGTGCCGGATCCCCGCTCGCGCATGTGCGGCAGGGCGAGCTGGATCAGCCGGGCGGGCGCGAAGACGTTGACCTCGAACTGGTCGCGTGCCAGGTCGAGCGGGATGTCCTCGGCCGCGCCGTGCAGGACGGTGCCGGCGTTGTTGACCAGGACGTCGAGGCGGCCCTGCTCCCCGACCACGGTGGCGATGACCCGTTCCAGGTCTTCCGGGCGGCGCGCGTCCAGCTCCAGGACGTGGCCGCCCGCGTCGCGGAGGCCGGCCATCCTGGGCACGCGGCGGGCGGCGCCGTAGACGATGTGGCCGGCGCGGATGAGCTCGAGTGCGGTGGCCTTGCCGATGCCGGCGGAGGCACCCGTGACGAGAACGACCTTCTGCATGATGATCTCCTCTTCGGTCAGGGCCGACGCTAGGGTCGTCTTCCGCGACGAGACAACTCGCAGAACTCGTATACGCAGGTAGAAGCCCCTAGATTGGTGCAATGAGCTTGTAGCTGAGTGCAACAGTGCTCGCCGGGTTCACCTGAGGAGGACCCCATGCCGGGAAGCCGGCTGACCGCCGAGGACCGCCGCCGGATCGCCGAGGGGCTGGCCGCGGGCCTGACGTACGCGGAGATCGCCCGACGGCTGGGCCGTTCCCGGTCCACGGTGACCCGCGAGATCGCCAGGAACGGCGGCCCGCACGGCTACCGGCCGGCGCGTGCCCAGCACGCGACGAACTGGCGCGCCCGCCGCCGCAGGCGCACCCCGCCCCCGGCCGTCCCGCACCCCGCCGGGAGCCGCGACGCCCGCACGGCCGGGGAGTTCGAGGAGCAGTTCGCCGCCATGATGGTCGAGACCGGGATGTCGCCCATGACGGCCAGGGTGTTCGCCGCGCTGATCATCAGCGAGAGCGGCAGCCTGACCGCCGCGGAGCTGGCCCAGCGGCTCCAGGTCAGCCCGGCGACGATCTCCAACGCGATCAGGTGGCTGGCGGGCAGGCGCATGGTCGCCGGGGAGCGCGAGGCGCGCCGGATGCGGTACTACGTCGACGCCGACGTCTGGTACCACACCTGGACGGCCAGCGCGAGGTCGATGGCGAACTGGGCCGACACCACCCGGCGCGGCGCCGAGCTCTTCGGCACCGACACGCCCACCGGCGACCGCCTCCGCATCACCAGCCAGTTCTTCGAGCTCCTCGGCCACGACATGGGCCAGGCGGCCGCGCACTGGCGCCAGGCCCTCTCCCTGCGGCGCCGGGGATGAGCCGCGCCGTCAGGGCTCGGTCGGGACCCAGGTGCGGGCGGCCTCGTGCAGGCGGATCAGCCGGTCCCAGTGCTCGGCGACGGTGGCGCGGCCGGGCTCGGTGAGGCTGACGACGGTGCGGGGACGGCGCTCGGCGGTCTTGTCGATCTTGACGATGCCGCCCTTCTCCAGCTTGGCCAGATGGCTGGACAGGTTGCCCTTGGACAGGCCGGTGACCCGCTGGAGGAAGAGGAAGTCGGCGCTCTCGCAGGCCGACAGCGCGCTGGTGATCGCCAGCCGGGAGGGGTCGTGCACCAGCCGGTCGATCTCCGTCATGCCCTCGAAGGGGGTGCCCACCTCATCCCTCCCCGCCTGCCGGTCGTGGGAGCGAGCGCACCAGCGTGCGGTGGTCGAGCAGTCCGTTGACGACGAGCAGCGCGCCGACGACCAGGAGCTGCCAGAGCGGCCCGGCGGAGGCGAAGGGGTGCTCTCCTGATGGGGTGAGCACGCCGAGCGGGGCCAGGGTGAGGGCCATGAGCGCCGCGGCTGAGATCGGGTAGTGCACGCGTCCGGGCCAGGGCGGCCCGCCCATCAGCACGAGCAGGACGGCGAAGAGCAGCCCGCCGGTGAGGTGCCCGGCCGTCCCGGTGACGTTGGCGGCGGTGACCACCACGAGCACGCCCACCAGCAGCACGGGGACGAGCCAGGCCTGAAATCGGTCGCGCCGCGGAACGACCGTGCCGAAGGCCGCTCGGTAGTAGCCGGCCACGGCGGTGAGCAGGACGGCGAGGAGCAGGACGGGGACGACAGGGTTCTCCCGGAGGCCGCCGAACGCGAGGGAGCCGAGGAAGAGGCCGAAGGCGGCCAGGTAGAGCCCCCGGCGGCGGGCGTGCTCGGCGGTGGACCTGCGGATGCGATCGAGGCGATCGAGTTCGTACGAGCTGACCATCGGATCCTTCCAGTTTGCAGTGCAGACCTTTCTTGGAGTCTAGGGTCCCGGCACAAGGTTTGCAATGCAGACCAAATGTCCCGGTGGCACTTCCAGCGCGCCCGTGCCACACTCACTGTTATAGAACTCTCTTAAGAGTTATAGAACGATTGGAGCATGGCATGCGCAACGTGCTGCCCTGGCGGGAGCCGGTCCAGCTGGACGGGACCATGGGCGAGCCCCTGGCGAGGGGCCGGTTCGGCGAGTACGGCGGACGCTACGCGCCGGAGTCCCTGGTGGAGGCGTGCCGCGAGGTGGACGAGGCGTTCCGGGAGGCGTGGGCGGATCCGGGGTTCCGCGGCGCGCTGGCGCGGCTGCTCGCCGTGCACGCCGGGCGGCCCACCCCGCTCACCCCGGCACTCCGGCTGTCGCAGGCGCTGGGCGTGCGGCTGTACCTCAAGCGCGAGGATCTCACCCACACCGGCTCCCACAAGATCAACAACGTGCTGGGCCAGGCCCTGCTCGCCACCCGGATGGGACGGCGCAGGCTGATCGCCGAGACGGGAGCGGGCCAGCACGGGGTGGCCACCGCGACCGCCGCCGCGCTGCTCGGCCTGGAGGCCACCGTGTTCATGGGCGAGCGCGACATCGAGCGGCAGGCCCTGAACGTCTTCCGGATGCGGATGCTGGGCGCCGAGGTCGTCCCGGTGACGTCGGGCAGCCGTACGCTCAAGGACGCCACCAGCGAGGCCATGCGGCACTGGGTGGGCGCGACCGGCGACTCCCACTACTGCATCGGCTCGGTCGTCGGGCCCGATCCGTACCCGTGGATGGTCAGGGAGTTCCAGCGGGTCATCGGCGAGGAGGCCCGCGCGCAGTGCGCCGCCGAGCTGCGGGCCGGGGTGCCGGACCACGTGGTCGCGTGCGTCGGTGGCGGCTCCAACGCGGCCGGCACGTTCGCCGGGTTCGCCGACACGCAGGCGCGCCTGGTCGGCGTCGAGGCGGAGGGCGGCGCCGGGGCGGCCCGCGGCCGGCTCGGCGTCCTGCACGGCTGCCGCTCGCTGTTCCTGCAGGACGGCGACGGGCAGATCACCGAGGCGCACTCCGTCGCCGCCGGGCTCGACTACCCGGGGGTCGGCCCGGAGCACGCCCACCTGCGCGACCTGGGCCGGGCCCGCTACGTCACGGTGACCGACGAGGAGGCGCTCGCCGCCGCGGTACGGCTGGCCCGCACCGAGGGCATCGTCCCGGCGCTCGAGTCGGCGCACGCCCTCGCCTGGGTGATCCGCGCGGCGGGCGACGGCGACCTGCCCGCGGGCTCGACGGTGCTGATGACGCTGTCCGGCCGGGGCGACAAGGACGTATCGACCTTCAAGGAGCTGCTGTGACGAACCCCACCCTGGCCGCCGGCGCGGTCGAACGCCACCTGCGCGCCCGCCGGGACACCGGCCGCGGCCTGCTCATGCCGTACATCACCGGGGGGATCACGCCCGGCTGGACGGACTACCTGCGGGCGTTCGCCGCCGCCGGGGCGGACGCGATCGAGGTCGGCCTGCCGTTCTCCGACCCCACGCTGGACGGCGTCACCATCCAGCAGGCCAGCCAGGCGGCCCTGGCCAGGGGCGCGAGCACCCGCGGCATCCTGGCCGACCTGTCCGGGCTGCCGGACCTGGGCGTGCCGCTGGTCGCCAGCACCTACTACAACCTGGTGCTGCACGACGGCCCCGCGGCGTTCTGCGCCGCGCTGCGCCGGGCCGGCGTCGACGGCCTGATCGTGCCCGACCTGCCGGTGCACGAGGCGGACGAGCTGACGGACGTGGCCGCGGCCGCCGGGATCGAGCCGGCCCTGCTGGCGTCCCCGGCGACGCCGCAGCCGAGGCTGGCGGAGATCTCGGACCGCAGCCGCGGCTTCGTCTACGCGGTGTCGCTGATGGGCACCACCGGCGAGCGGGCCGCCCTCGCCGCGTCGGCGGCGCAGCTCACCGAGCGGATCAGGCGCGTCACCGACCGGCCGATCTTGCTAGGATTTGGCATTTCCACCCCGGAGCAGGCCCGCGAGGCCCGCCGGCACGCCGACGGCGTGGTGGTCGGCGCCGCGGTCATGCGCCGGGTGCTCGACGGGGCCGGGCCGGACGACCTGCGGGTCTTCCTCACGACCCTGAGGCAGGCCCTAGACCAGGAGTGACCGACCACGATGAGCCCCGACGCCGGGCACGAGGCGAGATACCGCGCCATCGCCGCCGACCTCGCCGCGAAGATCCGGTCAGGGCACTACGCCCCCGGCGAGGCCCTGCCGCCGCAGCGGGAGCTGAGCGCCGCATACGGGGTGACGCTCATGACGCTGCGCCAGGCGTTGCGGGAGCTCAGCGACGAGCGGCTGATCGTGCAGCAGCCCGGCCGGGGCACGTTCGTCGCCCCGCCGCACCTGGCGTACCAGCTCGACTCGCTCCGCAGCCTGGTCGACGACCTGCGCAAGCAGGGCCACGACGTGCGTACCGCGGTGGCCGGGCGGGCGGTGCGCCGGGCCCCCGCCCAGGTCGCCGCGGAGCTGCGGCTGCGTCCCGGCGACAGCGCCCTGCGGCTGGAACGGGTGCGCGAGTTCGACGGGCGTCCCGCCGTGCACCAGGTGTCCTGGGTACGCCGGCCGGTGGCCGACCGGATCCGTGACCGGGACTTCACCGGCGTCTCCCTCTACACCGCCCTGGCCGACGCGGGGGTGACGGTAGCGAGGGCGTCTGAGGTGGTCAGGCCCGGCCTGCTCGACGCCGCCGCCGCCCGCCACCTCGGCGAGCCGCAGGGCAGCCCGGTGCTCATCAGCACTCGCATCACCTACACGCTCGACGCCACGCCCGTGGTGTCCGACCATGCCACCATCCTCGGCAGCATGATGGAGATCCGTACCGAACGCGCGGCCACCGGCCTCTCGCTCACCTGGGGCGCCACGAGCTGACCAGCCGGGGAAAACGCTTTGAGACGTCCGTGGTGCGCTGGCTAGGGTGCCGACCATGATCTCCCTCGCGAGGCACCGGCTGACCCCCGCCGAGACCGGCCCGGCCCTGCGCGCGCTGTCCGAGTGGACGCCGGCCGACGCCCCGGGCGGCGGCCTCCACCCCGGGGACGTGGGATGGCTGCTGCGCTTCGACGACGCGGCCGTCTTCGTCTGGACCGACGACGGGGCACCGGTGGCGGCCGGCTTCCTCGACGGTCCCGTGCTGCGCGTGACCGCCGCGCCCGGCGCCGACCTCGGGGCGGTCGCTGCCGACGCCGAGGACCTGCTCGATGCCGGCAACGACCGGACCGACGGCCTGCCCGTGCCCGGGTGGGAGCTCGATCGGGAGGAGCCCTGGCTCGTCCTGTCGTGGACCCCGCGTCCGGTGTCGAGCCGCGCAGGACCGGTCGGTGAAGCCGACGCGGCCGACCGGGTGCTGGTGCAGCGGTCCGCCTTCGCCGGATCCACGTTCACCGTCGAGCGCTGGCGCGCGATGAAGGCGTCGCCGGCGGGCGGGCTGGCCGTCGAGACGCTCGTCCGCACGCCCTCCGGGGAGCCCGCGGCCGCCGCGACCGGCTGGTTCGCCGGCGTGGGCAGGTGCGGGCTGCTCGAACCGGTGGGCACCCATCCCGGCCATCGCGGGCACGGCCACGGCCGCGATGCGGTGCTGGGCGCGTGCGCGGCCCTCGCCGAGCGGGGTGCGAGCGCGGTCGCCGTCGTGACACCGGCCACGAACGAGGCCGCGGTGGCGCTCTATCGATCCGCCGGCTTCACCGTCGTCCGCGAGAACCATGACTGGGTTCGTACTCCACGAGCCTGACCGGCGCCCTGTCAGGCGACGAGCAGGCGCAGGCCCAGCTCCGCCGCGTCGAGGGTGAGGAGTTCGCGGTTGCGTTCTGCCCACCGGCCCGAGTCGAGGTCGTCACGCAGGTCGCGCACCACCCGCCGCTCGACCTCCGCCCCGACCTTGGCCCACACCGACACCCCGCGGCGCACCCGCTCGTCCAGATACGCCTCGGGCCGGCGCCAGTGGGCCTCGAAGAAGCCGTCGGCGCAGTCCCACGGGATGGGCACCGGCTCGGCGCGGGCTCCGATCGCGCCGGTCAGGTCGTCCAGCGGCGGCCAGCCGGTCAGGGCCGCGGCGACCTTGGGCAGGTAGTCGCGGGTGAGCCAGAACCGCTGGGACCAGTCGGGGTCGTCGCCGTCGAAGGTGAACACCACCACCCGGCGGGCCACGCGCCGCATCTCGCGCAGCCCGGCGATCGGGTCCCGCCAGTGGTGGACGGTGCTGACCGCCATCGCGGCGTCGAACGACCGGTCCTTGAAGGGGAGGCGCTCCGCTGTGGCGGCCACGCACGGCGCCGCGCCGGCGGGCCGCTGCGCCCGCATGAGCGCCGACGGTTCCACGGCGGTGACGTCGCGGTCGGGGGGCTCGTAGGAGCCGGTGCCGGCTCCTACGTTCAGCACCGTCCGCGCGTCGCCGAGCGCGGCCCAGATCTGCGCGGCGATCCGCGGCTCGGTGCGCCGCGTCACGGTGTAGGTGGCTCCGATGGTGTCGTACAACTGGGCGTTGGACATGTCGCTGCCTCTCCATCGTGGACCCGTCAGGTGACGCGTGGGATCTGCCTCGCCACGGCGGTGCGCCGATGATCACCGTACCTGGCGGCAGGCACGGGCGCAGCTCGCCCACGTGCGCGAGCGGGCCGGATCCTCAGCGCGGGCCGGCTCAGCCCGGTACGTTCATGCGCTGGGTGCCGATCACGGAAACCAGCCGCAACGCCTCCTCGGCGGGAGAGCCGGGGTCGGCCGTGTAGATCACCACTTGCTGGTCGCGGTCGGAGATGTCCAGCACGGTGCAGTTCAGCGTGATGGGGCCGACGAGCCGGTGGTGCAGGGTCTTGCGCAGGCTCGGCCCTGACGACACGTCGTGCGAGGCCCACAGGCGGGCGAACTCCGCGCTTCCCTCCTGGAGCTCGGACACCAGTTCCGCCACCTCCGGGGAGTCCGGGTAACGGGCGGCGGTGGCGCGCAGCCGCCGGGCCGCCTCGTGGGCGAACGCGGCCCGGTCCGCCTCGGCCAGGACGGGAGGCCGGGGCCCGTCCAGGAAGGCGTACCGGACCAGGTTGCGGTCGCGCGGGGCCAGCGCGGAGAAGTCGGTCATCAGGGCGGCCGCCAGGTCGTTCCAGGCGATCACCTCGTAGGTCGCCGACAGCACGGTCACGGCGGCCTGCGCCAGCCGGTCCAGCAGGTCGAGAACGTTGCGGTGCACCTCGCGGCACGGGCCGGGCGGCGGGCCCGGCGGCGCGCCGGCCAGGTGGTGCAGGTGGACGCGTTCGGCGTCCGACAGGCGCAGCGCCCTGGTCAGGGCGGCCAGCACCTCGCGCGACGGGCGCGGGGCACGGCCCTGTTCCAGGCGCGTGTAGTACTCCGTCGAGATGTACGCCAGCTGGGCCACCTCCTCGCGGCGCAGCCCGGGAGTGCGGCGCCGCCGTCCGGCCGGCAGGCCCACGTCGGCGCTGGAGATCCGCTCACGCCTGCTGCGCAGGAAGGCGGCCAGTTCCTGTCTGTCCACGCCTCCACTATGCGTGCCAGGCGCGGTGCTCAGCCAGGTACAGCCGATGCCTGGCTGAGCCTCGCCGCCACGGACCAGCCTGATGCCATGACTGATGACACGAACACGGGCCTGCTGGCCGGCAAGGTCGCCTTCGTCACCGGTGCCGGGAGCGGCATCGGCGCCGCCGCGGCGCGGCTGTTCGCCCGAGAGGGCGCCACGGTGCTGCTCGCCGCCCGGACCGAGAGCCGGCTCAAGGCCGTGACCGAGGAGATCCGCGCGGCGGGCGGCACCGCCGACCACGTCGTGTGCGACCTGGCCGACCCGGCCGGCGTCCGCGCCGCCGTGGAGCGGGCCGTGGACCTGTACGGCCGGCTCGACGTCGCCTTCAACAACGGCGCGACGGCGGTGCCCCCGGCCCCGATGGACCAGATGCCGGAGGCCGACTTCGACCTGATGTACACCGTGAACTTCAAGGGCCAGTGGGTCGCCATCGCCGCGGAGGTGGCCGCGATCCGGGCCACCGCCGGGACCGGGGCGATCGTCAACACCTCCACCGTCGGCAGCTGGGGGCCGAACCCGTTGCTGCCCGCCTACGGCGCCATGAAGCGAGCGCTCAACAGCCTCACCGAGTCGGCCGCCGCCACGTACGGACCGGAGGGCATCCGGGTCAACGGCATCGCCCCCGGCACCACGCTGACCGCGATGGTCGACGCCTGGGAGGCCGTCTCGCCCGGCATCGTCGAGCAGCTCACCGCGCGCGCCTCGCTGCGCCGCGCGGCCGCGCCGGAGGAGGTGGCCGAGGCCGCCGCCTGGCTGCTCAGCGACCGCGCCTCCTACGTGACCGGCGCGGTGCTGCGGGTGGACGGCGGCCTGGGTTGAGCGGCGACGGCATCAGCAACGAAAGGCCAGGCTTATGCGCACTCTCCTTGTCACCGTTACGAGCGCCCTGGCGCTGCCCCTCGGCCTCGGCCTCGCTCCGGCCTCCGCCGAGGCGGGACCGGAGCGGCGGACCGAGGACCGGACCCGCGCGCTCCTCGCCGCGTTCGAACGCCGGGACGTGAAGGCGATCAGCGCGAGCATCGACGAAAACGCCACGTTCACGATCCCGCTGTCCTTCTCCGGCGCCTCCGAGCCCGCCGGCCATTTCGCGGGCAAGGAGCAGATCCTCGGCTACGTCGACAGCGTGCTCACGCATGGAAGAACGGCCGCATGGTGCACACCGACGAGTACGCCAACCCGATCACCCTCTGCAAGGTCTTCGAGGGCCTTGGCTGCTGATCAGGACGGCTGAACCTCGTCGAAGAGGGCGAGGGCCTCGCCAGGGTCCGGGCTGACGAGGCGTTCCAGACCGGCCGTCGCCATCTGCCCCCACCTGGCGGCCCGTGCCCACAGGCGTTCCTCGAAGGCACGGACGGTCTCGTCCAGCTCGCCGGGGGCGGCGGCGATGGCCTCGGCGAGTTCGGCGCCTCCCAGCATCGCGAGGTTCGCGCCCACCCCCAGCGGGGGCATCAGGTGGGCGGCGTCGCCCAGCAGCGTCACCCCGGGGACGTGGGCCCAGGTGTGGGCGACGGGCAGGACGTAGAGGGGTCGGTGGACGAAGGCGGTGCCGTGGTGGAGGAAGTCCAGGACGGGGGCGGTCCAGCCGTCGTACAGAGTCAGCAGGCTTGATCGCACGGCCTCCGCGTCGGCCCAGTCCAGGCCCGCGTGCCAGTCCAGCGGCGCGCGGAACTGGGCGTACACCTTGACGTGGCCGCCGCTGTTGCGCTGGGCGACGAACGCGCGGTTCACGCCGTACACGGCCACGGACCCGTCGCCGACCAGCCGGGCGAGCCCGGGGTGGCGGGTGTCGACGTCGTCCAGGGAGGTCTCGACCAGGGTGATGCCGGTGTAGTGCGGCGTCGCGGGCGAGACCGCCCGGCGGACCCGGGACCACGCCCCGTCCGCGCCGACCACCAGGTCGAACGTCTCCTCCCGCCCGTCCGCGAACCGGACGAGCACGCCGTCCCCGGTCCCCGGCACCACCTCCGCCACGCCCCTCCCCCACTGAACGTCCAGCGGGCCGAGCAGCAGGTCACGAAGCTGCCCGCGGTCGATCTCGGGATGGGCCCTGTCATCCGGGCGGGCCGGCCAGTCGCGCAGCACGGTGCCGTCCACGTCCAGGATGCGCATGGCCTGCCCCTCCGGACGGGACAGCGCCTGGAACTCCGCCAGCAGGCCGGCCTTGGCCAGCGCGAGCTGGCCCATTCCTTCGTGCAGGTCCAGCGTGCCGCCCGGAGGGCGGGCGTCGGGGGCGGGATCGCGTTCCAGGACGGTGACGGGGTGATCGTGGTGGTGCAGGACGCGGGCGAAGGTCAGCCCGGCGGGGCCGCCTCCGACCACGGCAATACGCTGTCTCATGTCAATACACTGTATTGGTCCGATACGGCGTATCGCAACAGTACGATGTATCCATGACTGTGTGGGACAGGCCGGAGCCGCCGACTCGCCCCGCCCCCCTCGACCGGGAGCGCATCGTCGCCGCCGCCATCGCACTGGCCGACGAGGGCGGGCTGGAGGCGGTGTCGCTGCGCAAGGTCGCCGCCCGGCTGGACGTCGGCCCGATGCGGCTGTACGGCTACATCTCCACCAAGGAGGAGCTGTTCGACCTCATGGTGGACGAGGTCCACGCCGAGATCCTCCCCGAGGAGCAGCCCGGCGACTGGCGGGAGACGCTGCGCGCCCACGCCCACCGCACCAGGCAGGCCACCCTCCGGCACGAATGGCTGGCCGACCTGCTCGGCGGCCGTCCGGCCCTGGGCCCGAACGCCCTCGCCGTGAACGAGTCCAAGCTGGCCGCCCTCGACGGCCTCGCCGACCTCGACACCGCCATGCGCGCCGTGGAGACCGTCGCCGCCTACACCATCGGCGCGATCAGGCGCGAGATCGCGAGCCTGCGGGCCGAGCGCGCCACGGGCCTGTCCGACCGCGACTGGCAGCGCGCCTCCGGCCCGTACGTGATGAGCATGCTGGCCACGGGCCGCTTCCCTGCGCTGGCCAACATGGTGCACAACAGCAGGGAGGTGAGTGCTGAGGTGTCGTTCGCGACCGGCCTGGACTGGGTCCTCGACGCCGTGGCCGCCAAGCTCACCCGGCCGCAGGCGTGACGCCACCCGCGGCGAGCACCCGCGGATCCACAGATCCGGATCGAGACCAGGTTCCTTCTCGACCCGGGCGGCTTCAGGGACCTGGCGGACGCGCTGGGGCGGCTGTGGCCGGAGCTGGTCGCGGGCACCTTCGACGAATTCGCGCCCGCCGCCGGCGGGCGATCGTTACGACCGCTGTGCGCGGCCGTGCTGTGCCGCGGTTCGCACAATTGCCTGCAACGCCGCCAGATGTCCATCGAGCGACGCTCGCCCTTCGGGGGTAAGCGCCAGCCAGGTGCGCGGGGTCTTGCCCACGTGCGGGTGGTGGACCGGAAGGCTTCGTCCAAACCGCCGTCGTTCACGTTGGTTCCTTCTTGCGCAGGCCGGCCCACACCACAAGGCCGACGATGACACCCAGGCCCGCGCGCACCCACCGGAACTCCGGGGTGAGGTCGAGCGAGACGAAGAAGAACGTGCCACCGTGCACGACCAGGCCGGCGAGGAGCACACCGGTGCCGATGGTGGCGAACCGCCAGCCGGTCTCGGCGGGAGCGATGCCCGCCATCGTGATCGCACCCGCCACGAGCAGGCCGCAAGGCGCGGTCGTGCGTGTCAGGGGCATCCCGGCGAAAAAGAGAGCGTCTCGCCTGTTCAGGCCTCGCCCACCAGGGGAAGGCACCCCGGTGGGTAGGGGACCGGTTGTGCCGGGCACCTGGCCACCGGCGGTGACGTACCTTCCACGGCAGGCCTAGGACGCTCAACGGCGCCCGCTGCTCCGCCGCCATCACCTGACACCTGTGAAGGAGACACCTGTCATGCGTGGAGTAGTTCTGCACGGCCCGGGCGACGTACGCGTCGAGGACCGCGCCGACCCGCGGATCGTCCAGCCCACCGACGCGATCATCCGCGTCACCGCGGCCTGCGTCTGCGGCTCGGACCTGTGGCCGTACCGCGGCGTGGACAAGTCCGACGAACCTGCCCCGATGGGCCACGAGTACGTCGGCGTGGTCGAGCAGGTCGGCGACCAGGTCAAAACGATCAAGGCCGGGGACTTCGTCGTCGGATCGTTCTTCGCCTCCGACAACACCTGCGAGATCTGCCAGGCCGGCTACCAGTCCCGCTGCGTGCACGCCGAACTGATCGGCGCGATCGGCACCCAGGCCCAGTACGCGCGCATCCCGCTGGCCGACGGCACCCTGGTCGCCACCCCCGGCCCGCCGGACGCCGGCCTCGTCCCGAGCCTGCTGACCGCCTCCGACGTGCTGGGCACCGGCTGGTTCGGCGCGGTCGCCGCCGAAGCCGGCCCAGGCAAGACCGTGGCCGTGGTGGGCGACGGCGCGGTCGGGCTGCTCGGCGTCCTGGCCGCCAGGCAGCTCGGCGCCGAACGCATCGTCGTCTTCAGCCGCCACGCCGACCGGCAGGAACTCGCCACCGAGTTCGGCGCCACCGACATCCTCACCGAACGCGGCGACCAGGGCGTCACCCAGCTCAAGGAGCTCACCGGCGGGCTGGGCGCGCACTCGGTCATCGAGGCCGTCGGCACCCAGCAGTCGATGATGCAGGCCATCCGCTCCACCCGTCCCGGCGGGCACGTCGGGTATGTCGGGGTCGCCCACGGCGTCGCGCTGCCGGGGGAGGAACTGTTCTTCTCCGGCGTGCACCTGCACGGCGGGCCGGCTCCCGTACGCCGCTTCCTGCCCGAGCTCATCGGCCTGATCTGGGATCGCACGATCGACCCGGGCAAGGTCTTCGACCTCGAACTCCCGCTGGAGGAGGCCGCCGAGGGCTACCGGGCGATGGACGAACGCCGCGCCATCAAGACCCTCCTGCGTCCCTGACGACCCCGGGCCGTGTCCAGCCCCGAGACGGAACGCCTCTTTTTTTTGGGGGGGACAAGCTCAACCCCCCTGCCGCCGCCACCTGCGCGAACCCTGCGACTACCGTGGAGGGCATGGACCAGCACCGGCCCGACCACCGCGCCCAGATCCGGGACTTCCTCGCCACCCGGCGCGCCAGGCTCACCCCTGAGCAGGTCGGGCTGCCCACCAGCGGCCGGCGCCGGGTTCCCGGGCTGCGCCGCGAAGAGGTCGCCGTGCTGGCGGGCGTGAGCACCGAGTGGTACACCCGGCTGGAGAAGGGCCACATCAGCGGCGTGTCCGAAGAGGTGCTCGACGCGGTCTCCCAGGCCCTGCGCCTGACCCAGGACGAACGCACCTACCTGTTCGACCTGGCCCACGCCGCCCGGCCCGCCCGCCGCACGCCCTCGCGCCGCAAGGACGTCCAGGTCCCGCCGCGGGTCCAGTGGCTGCTGGACTCCATGACGATGTCGGCGGCGTTCGTACGCAACGGCCGCCAGGACCTCGTCACCTACAACGCGCTGGCCCGGGCCCTGCTCGCGCCGGTCTTCGACAGCCCTGCCACCCCACGGCACGGCCACGCCAACATCGCCCGCTACGTCTTCCTCGACCCCGGCTCCCAGCAGTTCTACGTCGACTGGGACGAGGCCGCCGTCATCAGCGCCGCCCTGCTGCGCGCCGAGGCCGGACGCGAACCCCACGACCGGGCCCTGCGCGACCTCGTCGGTGAGCTGTCCACGCTCAGCACCGAGTTCCGCAGCCAGTGGGCCGTCCACGACGTGCGCATCCGCCACGACGGCACCAAGCGGCTGTGGCACCCGCAGGTCGGCGACCTGGAGCTGACCTACCAGTCGCTCGACCTGCCCATCTCCAACCGGACGGTGTACGGCCTCACCATCTACACCGCCGAACCGGGCAGCACCTCGGAAGAGCGGCTCAAGCTCCTGGCCAGCCTGGCAGCCACCCAGCCGGCACACCCCACCAGTCAGCCGCGTTGAAGCGCGCGCCAGCGCAGCCGGACGGATGCGCTTCGTAGGCGGATTCCCTCAGGTCAAGACCCCAAGGACGTTGCTCGTGAGGAGACGCACCCAGCGCGGGACGAGCCGCCCCGGCGCGGTCAGTGGGTGTCTGGCCTGGGGATACGGATGCCCGCGGCGCGGAGCTTGGCCTCGACGAGCGCGACCCCCCGGGCCGCGGCCGATTCCTGCTCTTCGCCGTAGTGGGCGATCAGGTGGTATCGGGCCGCGGCGTCGGTGCGGGCCTGCAGGCCGGTCACGATCTTCAGGTGTGCGGGGTTGGCGAGGAAGTGGTCGGCAACGGCGGTGGCGAGTTCGGCCAGGCGCGGGTCGTCCGGCTCCCACGTCGTGGCCTCGGTTGCCTGCTTGGTCAACGCGACGAAGCCGGGATCGTCGAGGGCGTGCTCGACATGAGCGAGGTAGTCGTCGAAGCCCTCGGGGACCAGGGCCCTGGCCAGCACCCAGCCCTCCCTGGTGGCGGCAACCTGGTCCGCGGGGAGGCCGAGGCCGGACATCCGCTCCAGCAGCGCCACGGCGCGGTCGGGCAGCAGGGCCCGGTCTCCGTCGGCGAGCCGGTGCAGCATGTCACGGCGCGCGGTCAGTTCCTCGATCCGTTCGGTGAGCTGCCGCTCGACGTCGGTGAGCGCGGCGGCGAACAGCGCGGTGTCGGCGTCGAGCAGGGGCCCGATGTCGGCCAGCGGCACTCCGGCGGCGGCCAGTGTCCGGACCTGCACCAGCCGCAACAGCTCGGCCGATCCGTACCTGCGGTAGCCGGAACTGTCGCGTTCCGGCTCCTTCACCAGGCCGAGCTTGTGGTAGTGCCGCACCGTCTTCACCGTGACGCCGACGAACGCCGCCGCCTGCCCGATCGTGACTCCGTTCATCGGCGATATCCTGCCTTGTGTTCGAGCTCGGGGACCAGGCATACCACAGAGCATGTGAGCGTACGGGTCACAGGTGTTCAGCCCGCCGGCTGAGCCGGATCGGCCTGCTCGCCGCAGAACACCTCGTTGACGAGCCTTTGCTGGGCGTCCCGGAACGCTGTCGTGAGGGACATGTCGGCGTCGTCCACCCAGTTCAACACGGCGGTCATGGTCTTGCCGCCGTCGGGCGTGCTGAACATCAGCGATGCGGAGCCGACCAGGCCGCCGTTGTGGGTGATGACGGTGCCGCCGCAGTCCGTCTTCTGGACGAACACTCCCAGCCCGTAGTCCATGTTCGGGATGCCCGTGGCGCGCGCGGTGCACATCTCGGCCAGCAGTGGGGCCGGCAGGAGCTTGCCACCCAGCAGCGCGGAGATGAACGTGGCCAGGTCCTGGCTGGTCGAGATCATGTCACTGCCGATGGAGCCCCAGGAGGGGTTGAGGCGGGTGATGTCGATCGTCCGCTGCCGGCCGTCTTCCTCGTAGCGGTAGTAGACGTGGGCGTGCGGCTCCGGCATCTCCGGCGAGGCGTCGGGCACCACCGTGCCCGACAGCCCGAGCGGCCCCAGGATCCGCCGCTGCATCTCCTCGGCCAGCGGGCGGCCGGTGACCTTCTCGATCAGCAGCCGGGCCAGCACGTAGTTGGTGTTGGAATAGCTCCAGCCCGTCCCCGGCTCGAACCGGGCCGGCTTGGACAGCGCCAGCCGTACCAGCTCCTCGGGCCTGTAGGTGTGGAACCGGTTGTCCACCCACTCCTTGCCCGTGGCGCCGAAGGGCACGGGGATCCCGTACACGATGGACCCGTCGTCGTAGACCTCGCCGGTGTAGTTGAACAGCCCGCTGGTGTGCTGCAACAGCATCCGCACCGTGATCCGCCGGTCCAGCCCGAACTCGGGCAGGTATGCGGCCGCCGGGGTGTCCAGCTCGATCGTGCCCTCGGCCACCAGCTGCAGCACCAGGGTCGCGGTGAAGGTCTTGCTGTTGCTGCCGATCCGGGCATGCCCGTTGACCGGCGGCTTCGCGGTCCCGCCCAGCTCGGCCACCCCTGCGCTGCCGGCCCACTCGCCCCGCTCATCGCGCACGCGCAGCGACACCGCCACGAAACCGGACTCGACGATCTCCTCGATCGCCTTCTGCAGCTCCGGGCGATCCTGCCCGTCCACGACGGCCATCCTGGCGGCATCGATCGCTTCGGTGATCTTGCGGGCCATCTCGGCCGCTGCGGGGCTCGGCTGGCCCTGGTGCAGCTGGGCGGTCTCGACAGCGGCGAGGACGGTGCCGCGGAAGTTGTCGGCCTCGGCCGGATCCTGCTGCTGCAGCAGGTTCATGGCCGCGGTCAGGGCCGGCAGCACGCGGTCGGCGATCTCGGCCACGGACTTGCCGGTCAGGTCCTTGCCCTGGGGGTGGTCGGCGAGCACATGCCCGATCGGGCCGGTGGCCGAGCCCAGCGCGATGCTGCCGTTGGCGGCGATCTTGCCAGGCCGGCCGGCGGCACCGGCGGCGGCCATCAGCGCTACGGCGCCGTACGCGGCAATCCGCAGGGTGTTCTTGTCCTGGTCGGAGAGGGTGATCGTCATGGTGGTCGGCCCTTCGAAGTTGTTCTGTCCGGGCCGGCTTCGCGCCGGCTGCGCTGAGCTTCCACCCTGACCCAAGGTCAACCTCAACTGTGATCTGGACCACAGTTGCCGTGGGGGTTCGAGACAGATTCGGGAGCCGGGACTCTGCCACCCGCCGGTGGCCATGCGCGCGTCGGAACTGTCACCGGCATCATGCCGACGGCCGCTGCCGCCGGCATGGCCTGGTCAGCTTGCGGGCTGCTCGCCGCAGAACGCCGCCTTGACGAGCCCGTCCAGCAGGTTCGGATAAGCGGCGAGGTCGAACGCGGCGTCGCCGGCGGTCACCGAGGCGGTCAGGGTCTTGCCGCCGTCGGGCGAGCTGTACATCAGCGCCGCGTAGCCCGCCGGAGGGCTGCCGTTGTGGTTGAGAACGGTGCCGCAGGCCGGACCCAGATCCTTCACGAACATTCCCAGGCCGTAGCGGCCGTAGAGGGGGTCGCTCGTCGGGTGCGGCTCGCGCATCTCGGCCAGCAGCTTGGCCGGCAGGAGCTTGCCGCCGTTCAGCGCGGCGAAGAACGTCTGGAGATCCTTGGTGGTCGAAATCATGTCACCGGCACCTGCCAGCAGGGAGGGGTTCTGGCGGGAGACGTCGGCCACCTTCCACTCACCGGCGTCCTGGTAGCGGAAGTAGCCGTGGGCGTACGGGTTGGGCAGCTGTGCCCGGTTGCCCGGCACCACGGTGCCCTTCAGCCCGAGCGGCCTCACGATCCGCCGCTTCAGCTCCGCGTCGAACGAATGGCCGGTGACCTTCTCGATCAGCAGCCTGGCCAGCGTGTAGTTGGTGTTGGAGTAGCTCCAGTCCTTCCCCGGCGCGAACTTCACCGGCTTGGACAGCGCGAACCGCACCAGCTCCTGCGGCCGGTAGGAGTGGAACCGGTTGTCCAGCCACTCCTTGCCCGTCGAGGGAAGACCGGGCACCCATGTCCCGTCGGGGTCGAGGTCGCCGGTGTAGTTGAACAAGCCGCTGGTGTGCTGCAGCAGCATTCGCACCGTGATCCGGCGGTCCAGCCCGAACTCGGGCAGGTAACCGGCCGCCGGGGCGTCCAGCCTGATCTCGCCCTCGGCCACCAGTTGCAGCACCACGGTCGCGACGAAGGCCTTGGTAACGCTGCCCACCCAGAAATGCCCGTTCGCCGGCGGCTTCGCGCTCGCGCCTAGCTTGCGCCGTCCGGCGCTGCCGGCCCACTCCCCCCGCTCATCGTTCACGCGCACCTGCACACCGAGGAAACCGGCATCGACGAACGCCTGGACGGCCTTCTGCAACTCCGGGCGGTCCTGCCCGGCAGCATCCTTCGACACGACCGCGCTGCTGTCCGCGCGCGCCGTGGCCACAGCGGGTGCCATCGTCCCGGCCAGCAGCCCGGCCGCCAGCCCGGCCGCCAGCGCTGTGACCGCCACCGGCCGGAAGACGGTGTGCCGGCGCCTCGGCGCGCCACCGTCACGGCGCATCGTCCCCATCACGTTGCCTTGTTCCATCACGAGTGTCCTCACCTACAGTGGTCGATTCACAGTGGTCAATCTTGCGAGCCCCGTCTCGGCATGGCGCGATGTGCTGTGTCGTTGCCAGAGAGCCTTGCCGTCGGCTGCGGCGGCTTCGTCGGCGGCGCGCGATGTCGTTGATCAGGCGCTTGCGCTCCCGGACCGGGGCGTTTCCCATCCTTGCGGCCGCCTGCTCGAAGAGGTCAGCCAGGTTTGCCCAGGAAACACCCCTTCCAGCTACTTAGCGGTGCCGACTACTGGTAGAAAGTAGCACTGACTACCAGTACTTAGCAACACGGAATAGCTGAAGCGCAAGCCGGGACCCTCCGCGCGTGACGGTGGGCGCTCTGATCGCCACAGTCGTCACCATCCAGACCGAGCAGTTCCTGGCCTTTGGCATCCCCGAAGACCGGATCTACATCGATCACGGCTTCTCCGGCAGCACTCGTCACAACCGCACCGGCCGCGGGATGTCCCTGGCCGATCTGGCCACCGAAGACAGCGTCGGACGCCCACAATCCCGGTGTGGCGGCCCGTTCTCGGCGGGCGGCTGCGCGCCGCGGACTCGTCGTGCCGTCAGCGAGGGGGTGCGGCCCGGCGTGGACACGCCGGGCCGGTGGTGTCACGTCAGGCGACGTTCCAGTGCTGGGCCGCGGTGTTGTTGCAGGTCCACTGGCGTACTTCGGCGCCCGGCTGGGTGCCCCAGTTGTAGTTGTCCAGGCAAAGACCGCTGTGCCGGTTGGTCAGCGTGGAGTAGCCGTCCCCGGCGGAGGTGATCCGCCACTGCTGGACGGCCAGGCCGTTGCAGGTCCACTGCTGGACGGGCGAGCCGGGTGCGGTGGCCCAGTCGCGGTTGTCGAGGCACAGGCCGCTGTGCCGGTTGACCAGGGTGGAATAGCCGTCGGCCGCGGGCACCACCTGCCAGTCCTGGACGGCGGCGCCGTTGCAGGTCCACTGGCGCACCTCCGCGCCGGGCGTGGTGCCCCAGTTGTAGTCGTCCAGGCACAGGCCGCTGTGCCGGTTGCGGATCCTGGAGTACGCGGGCACGACCTCGCCCGAAGGGCCCTGGAGAACGGTCGAGGTCGAGACCGGGGTGCCGAGGTTCGGGGTGCCGTCGGCGTTCCAGGAGATCTTCTGCACCCGGGTGGTGCGGGTGGTGCCGCAGCCCTGGCTCGGCGAGGAGTTGGCGTGGTACGCGATCCACGTCTCGGTGCCGTCGGGCGAGGTGAAGAACGAGTGGTGCCCGGGGCCGTAGACGCCGGCGGCGTCGTTGCGCTGGAAGATCGGGTTGGGGAACTTGGTCCAGGACGAGGCGGCCAGCGGGTCGCCGCCGCGGTACTCGAGCATGCCGAGCTTGTAGTTGGGGCCGTTGCAGTGGCTGGCCGAGTAGGTCATGAAGGTGCGGCCGCCTCGTTGCAGCAGGAAGCCGCCCTCGTTGACCGCGCCGTCCTGACGCTCCCACGCCAAGGTGGGCGCGGAGATGCGGCGGCCGAACGCGCTCGCGGTCCACGGGTTGGACAGCGGCGCGAGGTAGAGCGACTGCAGGTTGTCCTCGGGCGCGAACGCCGAGAACGTCATGTAGAGGGCGCCGTTGAGCCGCACCACGGCGGCGTCGATGGCCCAGCCGTTGTTCGGCATCAGGTTGAGCACGCCGCGGTAGGTGTAGGGGCCCAGCGGGTCGGAGCCCGCACTTTCCGCGACGTGGGTACGGCGGGGCGCGCCGGCCTGCTCCACCGAGTAGTACAGGTACCAGCGGTTGTTGATCTGCTCCAGGTGCGGGGCCCACATCGTGTTGCCGCCGGTGCGCAGGACGAGCTGCTCCGGAGCGGAGCGCAGGCCGGCGATCGTCGCCGAGCGGCGCATCACCACGTCAGAGGTCCAGGTGGTGGCGACGTAGTAGTAGAAGCCGTTGTGGAAGACCAGCGTCGGGTCGGCGCTGTTCGGCACCGGGACGACGGGGTTGGTGAAGGACGGTCCGGGCGCCGCCTCGGCGCGGCCGGAGGTGACCACGCACATGGCGAGCGCGACGACGGCGGTGACGGCGAGCGTCAGCAGCCGCCTTGCTGTGTCGGCCAAGGAGAGTGAGGACACGGATACTCCTGGTGGGGGGGCGGATGCACAGGCGGCTCAGTAGACGTAGGGCCAGCCGGCCGTGTCATAACCGATCTTGTTGATGCCGAGGCGGGAGGAGTTGTCGCCGGCGTACCAGTGGTAGAAGAGGATGTCGCCGTCGGTGTCGGCGAGGACGGCCTGGTGGCCGGGGCCGTGGATGTCACCGTGGCCGGCCAGCAGTTGCGTGCCACCTCCGGAGGTCAGCGCCACTCCGTTGCGGTCCACGTACGGGCCGGTGACGGAGGTGGACCGGCCGACCATGATGCGGTAGGTGCTGGCCGCGCCCTGGCAGCAGGTGTCGAAGGAGACCAGCTGGTAGTAGTAGCTGCCGCGCTTGTAGATGGTCGGCGCCTCGATCGCGCCGCCGTTGCGCCCGGCGATGCTGCGGATCGTGCTGTCCAGCCGCTTGCCGGATGAGGGGTTGAGCTGGACCATCTTGATGCCCGACCAGAACGACCCGAAGGCCAGCCACCAGCGGCCCTCGTCGTCGATGACCAGGTTGGGGTCGATGGCGTTGAAGTTGTCGGAGGTCCGCGACTCGATGACCAGGCCCTCGTTGGTCCACGACCCGGACGCACCGGACGTGCTGGTGGCCAGGAAGATCGCTGACCGGTTCGAGCCGAAGGTGGAGGCCGAGTAGTACATGTAGTACCGGCCGTTGACGTGCGTGATATCCGGCGCCCAGACGTGGTTGCCGCCGTCTGTGTACGGGTGCGCCCACGGCACGCCGCCGGGGAAGGCGGCTCCCGCGTTCCGCCAGGCGGTGCGGTCGGAGGAGGTCTTGAGCGAGACGCCATTGCCGGTGTGGGCCAGCAGATAGCCGCCGCTGGGGGTCTTGGTCACCTCGGGGTCGTGCACGTTGATGTCACCGGTGACCAGGCCCGGGTTGGGGTAGGTGGGCGGCGGCGTGGTGGTGTCACCGAGCTTCACGAGCCGCCACTGCTGGTTGGCGCCGTTCAGGTCGGTGTACTGGGACAGCCGCGCGCCGTCGGCGGTGGACCATTCCCACGCCTCCAGGGCCTTGCCGCTGTTGCGGTTGATCAGCTTGACGTGGCCGTTGTCGGTGTCGGCGACGCGGAACTGCTGGTTGGCGCCGTTGAGGTCGCTCCACTGGACGATGTTCGCGCCGTCGGCGGTGGAGTGGTTGTAGACGTCGAGGACCTTGCCGCTGTGGCGGGAGCGCAGCCGGTAGTAGCCGCCTCCGGAGTCGACGAACTGCCACTGCTGCCAGGCGCCGTCGTTGCGCGCCCACTGGACGATGGCGGCGCCGTCGCCGGTGGCCCGCTCGTAGACGTCGGCGACCTTGCCGCTGTGCCGGTTGACCAGCACGTACCAGGCGTTGACGTCGATCGTCGCGGCGGCGGCGGGAGCGGCGGACACGAGCGAGGAGCACAGCAGGAGCAGCGCGGACAGGGCCGCCAGGGCAGCGGACACGAGGTGGAGGCCGGGGCGGCGTAAGGCAGGGATGGCTGGTCGGATCACGGGTCGCCTCCTGATTGTTAGCGCTAACATTTCTTGACGGGCGTGGTGCGCCGAAGCGGGCGTTGAAGAGTTGTGAGTGATTGTTAGCGCGAACACCGCGGCCGTCAAGGAGTGTGAGAGTCGCCATGCGTGCACGGGAGGCCTCAGTGCCGCGGCATCCGGCCCCCGCCAGCCGGCGTTTCGGCTTCCGCCTGCCGGCCTTGTGGCCTGACTGTCAAGCCAGAAGGCGCTGCTCCAGGGCACGGGCGCGACCGCGGGAGGCTACGAAGGTGATCGGTGGCGGAGATTCCGGTCCAGCCGATCATGCAGACAGGTCAGTGAGGTGTGATCCCCAGAAACTTTCACTTGATCAACAGGTGCTCGAAGCGGTGTGAGAACGGGCGCCGCTTGGGTCAGGTGGGACTGGGATGCACGTCCTGGCGAGCTGCACCAGCATTGCTCAAGAAGCTTCACCCCCGCAGTGTGTGCAGGTCAGGCAAATCCGTTGAAATTCCCGTTGCTACATCCAGGTCTCGTGCCGGCCGCGATCAACGCGGTGGTGTGTCCGTCGCCGCTCTCGCCACCTTCGTGCAAGTCACGCTGGGACGGCGCGATCGCGATCACCGTGATGTCGCCCTACCCGCCACCCACCCAGCGGCAGACGCATGGCGACGTCGAGCCGTGCTTCGCCGCAGGGCTGGACGCGCCGCCAGAACAGGGGTGTGAGCCCGCGCCGGTCGGCGGGCTTGAGCAGCTTGGCCCACGCCGGACGGGCGAGAACGTCCGGCCTTCATCGCGTGCACTCTGAGGCCGAGGCGCGCAGGGTCCGGGAGCGCACTACTCTCGACCGGCGCTCGACGTGCCAGTAGATGAGGATGCCGCGGCCGCCGTACCTGGAGTGCCATTCGGTGATGATGTTCAGATCGTAGGCGCGCACATGCGTGGAGTCGGAGGCGACGGTGGTCACCCCTCGCCCCATGGCTCCACGTCCAGGGCGGTAAGGGTCGCGCCCACGATCGCGGTGGCGACCTGCGAGGGTCAGGAGCGGCGCCGGACGTAGCGGGATGTACCCCTCACGACGAACGCATCTCAGCCGCCACCGCACGTTCCCGAAGTTGCGCCGCCTCCGCCCGTACGGACTCCAGCTCCGCCCGCAGATCCTCCAGCCGGATCCGCTCCAGCCGCAACTCCCCCTGAACCCGATCACGCTCCTTGACCGCGGCATCGGCCCGCGACTTCTCCCGTGAGACCGCCTTGCGCTCCCGAGCCACGGCCGCGGCCCTCTCCTCTTCCAGCGCCGCCACCCTCTCGGCCAGCCGTCCCGCTTCCTCCGCCGCCTGCGCGGCCTCCTTGCGCGCCACCTCGCGGTCCCGCTCAGCCTCCTTGAGCGCCACCGCGCGCTCCCGCTCGGCTTCAGCCGCGGCCCGCTCGGCCTTGACGGCCCGTTCCACGGCCCGCTCCCGCTCCTGCGCCGCCGCCTCCCCACGCGCCCGGGCCCCGATCACGTCACGTTCGGCCTGCTCACGCGCCCGCACGGCCGCCGCCGTCTCCTCCCGGGCGCGCTCAAGCTCCTCGCGCGCCAGCGCCGCTTCCTCCCGAGCCTGTACGGCCCCGGCCCGCGCCTCCTCCACCTGCCTGCCGGCCAGCTCGACCCGCTCGGCCAGCTCCTGCACGGCCTGATCCCTGGCCTGCTCGGTCAGCTCGACCCGCCGCTTGGCCTCCTCGGCTCGGCGCTCGGCCAGCTCAGCGCGCCGCTTGGCCTCCTCGGCCGCCTGCAACGCCTGCCGTTCGGTGCTCGCGGCCTCCCGCAACGCGGCCAGCGCCTGCTCGCGCGCCCGCTCGGCGTCACCCAGCGCGGTCTCGCGCTCCTGCTCGGCCTCATCGAGCCGCACCCGCATCTCGGCCGTCTGCCTGCGGGCGTGCTCGGTGGCCTCGCGCGCGATCCGTACCTGCTCGAAGGCCTGCTCCCGCTCTGTACGCGCGATCGCCACCCGCGTGTGCGCCTCAGCCTGCACCGCACTCAGCTTGGCCTCGACACCGGCAGGACTCAGCTCCTCGGCCAGCGCCCGCGCCAGCGGCTCGATCGCCGCGGCCAGCCCGCTCTCCATCCGGTCGTACAGCTGCTCCGCCCTGGCCAACGCCCCTTCCAGCCCGGGGGTGGCCCGCCGCAACTCCCGCTCCCGCTTGGCAGCAGCCTGGCAGTCCTTCTCAGGACAGTACGCCTTGGGCCGCCCCCTTCCCCGCCGCTGCTCGATCTGCGCACCGCAGTGCTTACAAGGCGTCACCAGGGTGGTCTCTGCTGTCACGACGATAGTGTAGCATTTTTGATTTTCTAGAAAATGAAAATCGATAAATCAGATCCGTTGCGCCTGCTGGGACGCGAGCAACTTGCGAGAAGGCAGAATTCCCGCAAGTAACCCTCGAAGCGGGGGTAGGGCGGCACAGGTCGGCGGGAGGAGGGGGTTGTGGGACCAACCACTAAAATTTCATGGGCGTTCGCCACACCCTTACAGTGGGTTGCTCACCTCATTGCAGCACTCAGAGAAGGACAAATCCTCTCGAAGTGGTTGCTTCCTCTCCTGCGCGGCCTGAGTGGCGATGGCGGCTTGACAGTTGGCCGCCCACGACAGTGGCCCACTCGCCGGGTGGGATCTGCGTCGTTCAGCGAAGGCCGCGCGTCCGGCCCCCACTGCAAGGGATACGAACCGACGAAGTCGGACAATTTCCCATCCTCTTGCGGACGATGGGTCGCAGCAGTGTGACGTATCAGCACTGCAAGCCTCGTGACCAATGATGGCCCCACCAGCGGATACGTCAGGCGATTGCAGCGGTTTGGTCAGCTCCGTTGCAGTGAGTCTGGTTCGTGAACAGGGCTTTGGTCGCTGCCGCCTCACGCATGATCGGGCTTGCGTACCAGGGCGGCCACGATAGGAACCCCTGGAAATGCGTCGCGGTTCCGTGCTGAGCCTGCGACGGCTCATGTCTTACTGCCTGGCTGCTTCTGTGGGTCCGGGCTGTTGGAGCCCTCCCTGTGCGCATGGCATTTGTCTCTCCGGTGGTCGGCGGCTCTGATGTAGCACAAGTTGTCTAAGGTGGCAGGCGCCCTCCGGGATGTGCCGCTGCCGCGCTTGTTTTGACTGGTCAGAGGCCTACGTTGCGCATGGCGTTGTCACGCCATCGATCAACGGCCCTGATGTACCGCAGCACGACGGGTGAGGCCGGGGCCCAGCGGCCGTGCTTGGCGATGACCGCGACCGGACGCCGGCGGCGTAGGCCACGGTGGCCCCGCCGGCGCGCAGGCTGTGCGCGGTGAAGGTCTCGGCGCTGGGCACGCGAGCACGGGTGGCGAGGTCACGGACGATGGTGTTGACGGCGTCGGCGCCGAGTGAAGGGCCGATGGTGCCGTGCCGGTTGATGCGGCGCAGCAGCCGCCCTGTGGTGTGTCCGGCCTGGTCAAGGACGTGCAGCCAGTCGCGCCAGGGAAACCCGGACCCGCACAGCCGAGCAGGAACGCGACCAGGCTCGCGGCATGGCCGGGGCGCACGCCGCGGAGGCCGACCGGCTGCGCCGGGCGCTCACCGCCGAACAGCAGCGGCGTGAGCAAGCCGTCACCGCAGGCGCATTGGCCGAGCAGGGTTGCTGACGTTGCCGACGAGCGCCCTGTTGGCGGGGCTGACCGCGCTCGCATGAGGGAAGGCCGTATGAGGCGGATGAGCAGGGGTTCGCGATCTGCTGGCCGGGCGCATGGACACCACGCTGACCGAGGCTCTGACAGGACAGCTACGGGCGACCAAGGACGGCGCCCGGCTCGCCATGGCCATGGTGGCGGGCGAGATCGACAACGCAGGCGCGCACGAACGGATGCGGACGATCGAGCACCTCGGCGACACCCAGCGGGCCCGGCTGGTGGTGGAACTGGAGTCCGTCCTGATCACCCCGATCCACCGGGAGGACCTGCTCCGGCTCTCGAGCGCCATCGACGACGTGCTCGACGCGCTGCGCGACTTCGTCAGGGCGACCCACCTTTACCGGTTACCCCGGCAGACCTGCTTCACCCCGCTGCTCGACCAGGTGATCGCGGGCATCGACGCGCTGGACGAAGCGGTACGCCATCTGACGTCGAAACCGTCGGCGGCCGTAGGAGACGCGCTGGCGGCCAAGCAGGCCGGTGGCGCGGTGCGCAGGAGGTACCAGTACGAGATCGCCCGGATCTTCGCCGGCGAGCTGACCGCGGACAAGATGAAGGAACGCGAGCTCGCCCGCCTCCTCGAGATCGCCGGCACGTGCCCTATCCGCAGGCCAAGGACGAGATCCACGACCTGGCCGACAGCGTCAACCACACCCTGGCCCGCCTGCAGGCCGCGATGGAGCAGCAACGGGCCTTCACCTCGGATGCCTCCCACGAACTGCGCAGCCCCATCGCCGCGATCCGCGCCGAGGTCGAGGACGCGCTGCTCGCCCCCGAGGAGACCAGCGTGCCCACGGTGGGCAACACCGTCCTGAGGAGTGTGGACAGGCTGGAGGCCATCGTCGGCGACCTGCTGACCATCGCCCGGCAGGACCACGACCGGCAGGTCGAACGCGAGCCCATCGACCTGTCCGAGCTCGTCACCACGGAAAGCGGCAGGAGGCCCCACCCGGCCAAGCGCTTCGACTACGCGCTGGAGCCCGGCGTGGTGGTGATCGGCGACCGGGCCCGGCTGTCACGCCTGCTCTCCAACCTGATCGACAACGCCGAACGGTACGCCGCCTCCACCATCACCCTCCGCGTCAGTCACGTGGCCGGCTCCAAGCGTGACGCCCACCGCTTCCCGAACGGCATCGCGATGCTGGAGGTGATCGACGACGGAAAGGGCATCGACCCGGGCAAGCGCGAGCTGGTCTTCCAGCGATTCGCCCGCCTGGACACCGCCCGCGACCGGGGCGCCGGAGGCACCGGGCTGGGCCTGCCGATCGCCCGGCAGACCGCCGAGGCCCACGGCGGCACCCTGGGAATCGAGGACTCCACCTGCGGCACCCGCTTCGTCCTGCGCCTCCCCGCCACCGAGAGCACCCGCATCGATTGACCCGATCATCGCGCCACCGCCGAACCGACTCGGCGACAGTCCCGCAGCCAGAGTAGAAGTTGGAGGAATCATCGGTCGTGACTAGCCACGTGGTGGCCGATGGCTGGCCCGATGCTCACCGGCTTGGGTCGCCTGGAAGGGGCTGCCCATCTCGATTGATGAGCTTGCCATGGTCCCGTGATCAGCAGAGGTAGGGGCACGGCCACGCTCCGCGCCCTATCTCCTGGCGCGTTCCGTGATCTCGGTCAGTTCGGCGCACCCGGCACGGAGGGCGAGGTGTCCCGGCACAAATTTTGGACTTGTGAGTCCAATTTGTGGTGCATAGCCTTCGCGAGCGTAAGCCGCCATCCAAATATCTGCTCGAAGGAGTTTCCCATGCACGCGATCCAGATCGACAGGCACGGTGGCCCCGAGGTCATGATGTGGAGGGAACTGCCGGAACCGGTCCCAGGACCCGGCGAAGCGCTCGTGCAGCTTGGCGCCGCAGGGGTGAACTACATGGACACGGGCATACGCCGGCAAGGCGCCCCCGGCTGGACCGCACCGCTGGTCCTTGGCGCAGAAGGAGTGGGCCGGGTCGTCGCGCTCGGTGAGGATGTCGATGGAGTGGCCGTCGGCGACCGGGTGGCCTGGTATTACCACCCCGGCAGCTATGCCGAACTGCTCGCCATTCCCGCCGACTCGCTCGTCAAAGTCCCTGAGGGCATCGAGGACGAAACCGCCGCGGCGGTCATGCTGCAGGGGATCACGGCCCACCACTTCATCACCGAGACGTACCAGGTCAAGCCCGGCGATACGGCCGTGGTGCATGCTGCGGCAGGTGGTGTAGGCCTCCTGCTGACACAGATGATCAAGACCCGTGGTGCCACGGTGATCGGTCTCGTATCTCGCCATGAGAAGGTCGCGATAGCGCGGAATGCCGGTGCTGACCACGTCCTCGTGTGGTCCGGCGGCGGCTTCGAGGGGCGGATCAGGGAGTTGACCCGCGGCGAGGGTGCCCACGTCGTCTACGACGGCGGCGGCACTCCAACGTTCCGATCGTCCCAACTCGCCCTGCGCCCGCACGGGGTGCACGCATACTACGGCCCCATCATGGGCGTGCCGTCCTTCAGGCCGACCGACCTGCCGCACAGCATCCTCCTGTCGTACCCGGTGCTGCATGATCACGTGCCCACGCGTGAGGCCCTGGTCCGACGGACTGGCGAAATCTTCGACTTGATCCTCGCGGGACAGCTCACACCAGTCATTGGAGGTCGTTATCCCTTGAGAGAGGCGGCGCGAGCCCATGCGGACCTTGAGTCACGCACGACCACCGGAAAGCTGCTGCTCATTCCCTGATCTGTGCTTGCCTCTTTCCGGCGTGCCGAGATCAACCGACGCGCGCGCACGGAGGCGCCACATGCTGGGACCGGAAATGATCAGCGGGTTGACGCGTAGGACGATGCTGCCGGTTGGATCAGCTGATCGCGTTTGTTCAGCAGTCGGGGGCTATCAGGTGTGTGCGATCAACCCGTTGCAGGCCAGCCGGTTCAAGGAGCGGCATGGAACCCGCCCAAGCCATCAAGATGGTGGCCCGCGCGCACCAGACGATGGCGTGGGAGCGCACGGGCCGGTCGGCGAGCAGGTGCAGGTCGTTCTCGCACAGGGCCATCAGGACTTGGCGTTCGTCGATGTTCGGGGTCGCCAGGCCCAGGTGATCGGCAGGTCGGCCGGGGGTGCAGATCAGATGCAGGCGCAGGCCCCAGAACCAGCATGAGTGGGAGCGGCAGTAGCCGTAGCCGGCCCAGCCGGCCAGGTTCGAGCGCTGGCTGGTGGGGCCGGGAGCGGCCGCACTCGACCGGGGTGCTGTCGGCGCTCCAGACCGGGCCGGTCCACAGGTCGGTGTCTTGCGCCAGCGCCCAGATCACCCGTTTGAACAGCGGCAAAGTCTTGTCCAGGCGCTTGTTGTATCCGGATTGGCCGGGCAGGTAGGCGAAGGCGCCGGGCAGGTGTTCGGGGACGTAGCGCAGCCAGCGGGTCTCAGAGTGGATGCCGAGCAGCACCTGGGCCACGGCCAGGGTGAGCAGTTCGGCGTCGGTCAGTTGTGGCTTGCGTCCCCGCCGTGGCCGGTGGCCCCCCGCCGACCACCGCGACCGCCAGGATGGCGGATGCTCATCACCGGTCGGCTCGGCTGCCGGCGGCTTCGGCGCCTCATCCGCCGTGATCAGAGGCTTGGTCATCGCCATCAGCGTCATTCGGTCGCCTGGGCCACGAGCTTCCTGGAGCCCTAGCGGGGCGGACAATGAGGTGAGCATCTGTGCCGCGGCCGGAAATTTTGCGACCATCTCCATGACCGGTCACCTTTCGTGAGGATCGCGATGAGCCTTGAATGGCTAGCGGCTCTGGCCGCCGCGGGCGGTACCGCTCTGGTGGAGGCGGCGGCCACGGACGCCTGGAAGATGGCACGTGACGGGTACGCCCGCTTGTTCGGCAACGGCGACGAGGACCGCACGAGGCTGGCCGAGTCCCGGCTGGACGAGCTCGCGGTGCGCGTGGAGAGCGCCGGCCCGGAGACCCGGGCGGAGGTGCGGGCCCAGGCGCTCACCGCCTGGCAGGTGCGCTTGGCGGACCTGCTGGAGGAGAGGCCGGAGGCCGAGGCGGAACTGCGCGACCTGGTGGCCCGCATCGAGGAGCTCGTCCCGGCGGCCGCGGGACAGGTCTGGATCCAGCGCAACACCGCCTCCGATCACGGGACGGTGAACGCCGTGCAGTACGGCTCCCAGCACGTTCACCGGTATCCGCCCCGCGAACCGGCCTGACGTGGGCGCCGTGACCTCGTCCTACCAGCAGATCAACCAGGCGCAGCCGGGTGGCGTGGTCAACGTTGCCCAGCACGGCGACCTTCACGTCCATCAAGGGGCGCCCGCCTACACCCTCCGCCCCTGGACGCCTGCGCCCGCAGCCATGCCCGGCAGGGCCCGGCGGCAGCCGAGCTGGCTGCTGGCCGCCGCCAGCCGCGCCGTCACCTTCGTGGGCAGGAAGCAGGAACTCGACGCGCTCGCCGCCTGGCGCGACGCGCCTGACCACGGCCTGGCGGTGCGCCTGCTGCACGGGCCCGGCGGCCAGGGCAAGACCCGGCTGGCAGCGGAGTTCGCGGCCGCCAGCGCGGCTCGGGGCTGGACAGTGGCTCAGGCGGACCTCCATGCGTCTCGCGCGCGAGGTCCCTGGCCGCCACCTGAGCCTGGGGCGTCTGCGGCCGACGCCCAGGGGCGCCTGCTGATCGTGGACTACGCCGAGCGATGGCCGGTGACCGAGCTCCACGCGCTGTTCGAGGACGGCTGGCTGCGCTCTGGCGGGCCCGCCCGCCTGCTGCTGCTCGCCCGGCCTGCCGGGCACTGGTGGCACTCGCTCGAATACCACCTCGTCGGGGCGGGTACGCAGGACACCAGTGCTACCGCGCTCCCCCCGCTGGCCGCGGACGCGGCGGAGGCTGCGGCGATCTTCGTGACGGCGCGCGACTGCTTCGCTCGGATTCTCGAGGTGCCTGACGCCGGTTCGATCGCCCCGCCGGGGTATCTCGGCGGGGAGGGGTTCCGGCAGGCTCTCGCCGTCCAGATGGCCGCGCTGGCGGAGGTGGACACGCTGAGGACCGGCGAGGAGGCGCCGAGGGATCCAACGGGCCTGGCCGTCTACCTCCTGGCCAGGGAGCGGGCGCACTGGCGGGCCCTGCGCGAGGGCGGCCGGCTCACGATGGTGGAGGACGTCATGGCGCGGGCCGTGTACACCGCCACGCTCGTTGGGCCGGTTGGCTACGGGACGGGTAGGGATGCCCTGATCAGGGCCGGTGTCGCCAGCTCCGCCGAGTCGGCGGGGCAGGTCCTGGGCGACCACGCGCTGTGCTATCCCTGCGGCCGTCCGGACTCGGTCCTGGAGCCGCTCTACCCGGACCGGCTCGGCGAGGACTTCGTCGCGCTGTCCACGCCCGGTCACGACGCCGGGTATCCCAGCGACCCGTGGGCGGCCGGCGCCGTAGAGCGGCTCCTGATCACGGAGGACGAGAAGGATCCCGGGTACGTGGGCGTCGTCGTATCCGTGCTCATCGAGACGTCCAGACGCTGGCCGCACGTCGCGACCGGCGTGCTCGCGCCGCTGCTCCTGGCTCGGCCGCGGCTGGCCCTCTCGGCCGGTGGAGCCATGCTGGCCCGCCTGGCCGAGCTGGACGTCGACATCGCCGTGCTGGAGGCGGTCGCTGACGGCTTCCCCGAGGAAGACGTGGTTCTCGCCGCCGGGATCGCCGCCGTCACCCAGCGCCTGGCGGGATATCACCTCGCCCGTACGCAGGACGCCATGGAGCGGGCCGACCTCTACTTCGTGCAAGGCACCCGCTTCGAGCAGGCGGGGCTGTTCGCGGACGCCCGCTCGGCCCTCCGTCAGGCCGCCGAGCTGCTGCGCGACCTGGTCGCCGCCGACCCGGACACCCACGAGCCGGCTCTGGCCGAAACCCTGCGCCGTCTCGGCGCGGCCACGGATCCGCTCGGCTCCGGGCAGGCGGGCGACGCGCTGGCGGCGGCCCAGCAGTCCGTGGGCATCCTGCGCCGCCTGGCCAAGGTCGACCCCGCGGCCTACGAAAGGAGCCTGGGGGACGCCCTGCACACTCTGGCCATGGTGCTGGGCAACATGGGCCGCAGCGCCGAGGCGCTCGCGCTCGCCGAAGAATCGCTGGCCATCCGTCGCGGGCATGTCGATCCGGAGAACGACGAGCAGCTCATCCACTTGGCGATGTCCCTCAACAACGTCTCTGGAGGCCTTTCCGGGCTGCGCCGGCACGAGGAGGCTCTGGAGCTCAGCAGCCAGTCGGTCGAGCTCCACCGCCGACTGGTGGACGCCGGGCGGGTCCCGCGCTCCGATCTGGCGCTCGCAATGGCGAACCACACCATGCACCTGTCGAGCGTCGGCAGGATGGACGAGGCGCTGGCGGCGGGTCAGGAGGCCGTCGGGCTGTTCCGGACGCTCGCGGCAGCCCTGCCCCGCCGCTTCGACCACGGTCTGGCCGAGTCCCTGTCCGATCTCGCGACCGTTCTCGTCGCCTTACAGCGGGTGGAGGAGGCGATCGGCTGCCTGGCGGAGGCGGTGGAGGCCGCTCGCAGGCAGGCCGGCGCCGAGTTGCTCAGCCACGGGCCGTTGCTCGCCCGGCTCCTGTGCGGTCTGAGCGAGCTCTGGCGCAGATCAGGCAGACCCCGGGAGTGCCTCGACGCGGCGGCGGAGGCCGCCGAGGTGGCCCGCGTCCTTCTCGCGGGCGGCCTGACGCCGTCCGACCTCGACGCCTCCCACGCGTTCCTGGCCGCCGCCTTCGCCCGGGCCGAGCTGGGGCAGCACGACGAGGCCGTGGCCGACGCCCGCGAGGCGGTCTCGGTCGACCGGAAGCTCGTCGCGCTCGACCAGGAGGTGCATGCGCCCGCGCTGGCGAGCGCGCTCTTCGACCTCGCCACCATCCTGCGGAGGGCCGGCCGCTTCGAGGAAGGGGCGGTGGCCTGCGAGGAGGCGGTGGCGGCCTACCGCCGGCTGGCCGCCCTGGAGCCCACTCGCCACAGGGAGAAGCTCGCGGACGGTTTGCGGACGCTGAGCCGCTGCCTGCACGGTGCTGGACGGCTCTTCGAGGCGATCCAGGTCGGGGTGGAATGTGCCGATCTCTACGGTGACCTGGCCGCGGACGACCCTGCCCGGTGGCGGCCCGCGTACGTGGACGAGACGGCCCAGCTCGCCCGCCTGTTGACCGAGGGCCGGCGGTGGGAGGAGGCCGCCGGCCGTTACCAGGAGGCCGTCGCGTCGCAGCGGCCCCTGGCCGAGACCGATCCCGCGGCACACCTGCCTTACCTCGCCGGACTCCTGCAGGACGCGGGTGTCGCCGCGCTGGACGCGGGGCGTGCCAACGATGGCGTGCCCCTGCTGCGGGAGAGCGTGGTGATCTGGCGGGACGTCGATGGCGCGGACATGCTCGGCGGGGCGCTCGCCGAGCTCGCGATGGTCCTGCTGGACGCGGGCGAGCCCGCGGATGCCCGCACGGCCGCGCTGGAGGCGACGGCCCTGCTCAGGGAGGTCGCGACGGCGCGTCCTGACGAGCACCGGCCGGAACTGGCGCACGGCCTGAGCGTGCTCGCCGACGTGCACGCGGAGTTGGACGCGTTGCCCCAGGCCCTGGAAGCGATGGCGGAGTCCGTCGAACTGTCACGGATCCTGGCGCGGGAGGACCTCGATGGGTACGGCCCGAAACTCGCGTGGCGGCTCGGCGCCTACCGTGACCGGCTGTCCGAGGCGGGGCGGCACGAGGAGGCGCTGCCGGTGGCCATGGAACTGGTGGAGCTGACCAGAGGGGACGCCTCGCTGCCTCCGGAACGGCTCGCCGACTCACTGCTCGGCTGGTCGGAGGAGCTGACGTGGGCAGGGCGGCCCGATGAGGCGGTCGATGCCGCCAGGCAGGCGGTAAACCTGCTGCGCGGCGCGGCCGGCGCGGCCGACGCGGATGGCGCCGAGCTCGCCTGGGCTCTGCACTCGCTGGCCTGGTCCCTGGGCAAGGCCGGGCGCCACGAGGAGGCGGTGGGCACCGCCACGGAGGCGGAACGGCGGCTCCGCGTCCTGGTCGCGCGGGACCCTGACGCCTACAGCGAGAAGCTGGCGAGCGTGCTCGCCGATCTCGGCACCAGTCTGGCGGCGGCAGGAGAGCCGGAAGCGGCCGCGCGAGCACAGGCGGAGGCCGCCGCACTCGGCGCGGACGAGGAGGAGCAGGAAGAAAAGGAGCAGGAAAGCGTCGCCCCCGTCCGGCGCGACCCGGACGATCCGGTCGAGAGGGCGCGCGCGCAGGTGCGACACGCACGCCTGCGGGGCTCGCCTTACCTGCTCTCCCAGGCCCTGGCCGAGCTGCGGCAGACGCTGCTCGACCGGGGGCGCCCCGAGGAGGCCGTGCTCAGACAGGAGGAGGCGGTGGTCCTGCTGGCTGGCCTGACTGCCACGGACCCGCACACCTACGAGCTCGAGTACGCCGCCCGCCTCACCGACCTGACCGAGGACCTGATGGCGCTGCGCCGATCCGACGAGGCCGAGATGGCGATGCTCGACGCCGTGACGCTGTATCGCTCGCTCACCGGCCAGGACGGACGCGACGCCGAGGCGTTCCGGCCGGGGTTGCGGTTCGCCCTGGCAGGCCTCGGAGCGGTGCGCACCGAGCGCGGCCGGCACAGCGAGGCCGTCGGTTGTTTCGAGGAGTCCCTGGCGCTCAGCCGCGGCGGCGCCGACCCGTGGACCATCGCGGAGGAGTCACTGCGCTACGGCCGATGCCTGACCATGCTGAAGCGGCACGCCGAGGCCGTGCCCCCGCTCGCCGAGGCAGCAGAGCGCTTCGCCCTCCTGATCTCCGAGCGTGGCGACCTGGCTCGGCGGCAGCGGGCGCGGGCGGTGGCCCTGCTGGCGGACAGCCAGGCGGTCGCCGGCTCCCGGGCGGACGCCTTGATCTCGACGGTGGAAGCCGTCGGCGCGTACCGGCGGCTCGCCGCCGAAGATCCGGACGCCCATCGCGCCGATCTGGCCGCCGCGCTGCACAACCTCGGCAACCGGCTGGCGACGGCGGGCCGGGTGGAGGAGGCCCTGACAGCGGCACAGGAGTGCCTGGCGCTGAGGAGGGAGGGCGAAGAGTCGGTAGCCAAGCTGATCACCGCGCTGGCCGCGCTGGCCAACCGGCTGCACCTCGCCGGGCGCTTCGCCGAGGCGGAGAACGCGCTGCGCGAGGCCGTCGCGCTCGCGCGGGAAGGCCTGCGATCCGATGCGGCGGCCTGCTCCCCCATGCTCGCCCTGGCCTGGTCTGAGTCGGCCCGGCTGCTCACCTTCCAGGGACGCCACGAGGAGGCGCTGCCCACTGCGCGATCCTGCGTCACCCTTTGCAGGGAACTGCTCGGCGGCCCGTCGACGGACGACATGGAGCAGTTCGTCGTCCCGTCGCTCGCGGCGGCTCTGGAGGTGGAAGCTCAGTCCCTGAGAGTGTTCGGTGACCTCACGGGTGCGCGGGCCGCCGCGCGGGAGGCGGTGGAGTGGTGGCGCTCCACCACGACCAGGACCGCGGCCCTCGCGGCCTCGCTCGGCTGTCTGGGCGACGTGCTCACCGACCTGGAGGCATGGCCCGAGGCCGTGAGCGCACGTGAGGAGGCGGTCCAGCTGCTCCGCGATCGCGGCGGGTACCCCGTCGACGTGGCGTGGGCCTGGCGTTCGCTGGGCCAGACGCTGTCACGGTCGGGACAGCCGGAGCGGGCCGTCGCGCCATTGCGTGCCGCGGCCGAGGCCTTCCGCGAGCTCCACCCCGTGGAGGCCGCCACGCTGGCGGAGATCCTGGAGATGCTGTCCGACTGCTTGGAGGCTCTCCGACAGGAGCAGGAGGCGCTGGCTGCGTGCGAGGAGGCCGTGCGGATACGCCGGGACCTGCTTACGCCCGCCGACCCTGCCACGAGCGTCGCGCTGGTGCAGGCCCTGTACAAGATCACCAATGTGCTCGCCGTGTCGCTGGGGCGTCTCGACGACGCCCTCGCGGCGATGGAGGAGGCCGTCGAGCTGTACCGACGGCTCGCCGAGCACGACCCAGCCACGTATTCGCGCGAGGTCGCGTGGGGGCTGCGCCATCTCGGCTGGTGCCTGATCAACGTCGGACGGCACGAGGAGGGCGCGGCACGCTGCGCGGAGGCCGCCGGCATCCTGCGGCATCTCTCCCTGTCCGCCCCGGAGATCGCCGAACCGCTCCTGGTCAGGGCCATGTTCGATCAAGCCAGAGCGTTGGGCCTGCTCGGCCGTCCGCTGGAGGGGGTGGGCGCGCTGGAGGAGGCGATGGTCATCCACGAACGCGTGCCGTACGAGGCGGCCATGGGCTCCCTGATGCCCGATCGCCTCGCGCTGGTATCCGAGCTGGGCGCACAGCTCACCGCGCTGGGCTGGTTCGGGCACGCCCTGCCCTACGTCGAGGAAGCGATCGACATCCTCCGCGCTCACGTGGATCGCGGCGCGCAGGAGTACCGGCCGGCGCTGAAGCAGGCGCTGAGCGAGCTGAAACGGTGCCGCCGGGCTCTCACAGGCGCCGAGAACTGATGGCGATGGCCGACCGTGTCGAGGTCGGCGACCTTGGCGATGCACCCGTCGGCGGCCTGGGCCATGGCGGCGAACTCCGTGCGGGCGATGGAGTGGCGGTTGACGCCTCGAAGGTGGTGGCGCGGTGCATGTCCTTGACCGAGGTCATCGCCGCTCGCGCGGCCGACACGGCATCGCGGAAGCTGAACTCGTCGCCGTGACCGGAACGCATGGAGCGGGTGGGCCAGACCCGGCGCCGGGCAGCGTCGCGCCGGGCGGGGTCGGCTGAGGGCTGGTGTTCGCCGGGGTGGCTTACGTGTCCTCAGCCTTGGCGTCGGTGAGGGTCTTGTGGACGACGCCGATGGAGACCTTGACGCCGGTGGCGATAGTGCGGATGGATTCGACGCCGCGCTGGAACAGGTCGTTGAGGACGATCAGTCCTTCCAGGAGGTTGCGGCCGAGGCGGTCGACCTCCTGGACGGTGAGCAGGTCGCCGTCGCGGATGTAGGTCAGCGCGTTCAGCAGCGCGGGCCGGTCGTCAGCGACGAGCTTGCCGCCCACGGCGGTGGGCGGCCGGGGCGGTGGCGGTGCAGGGGCGAGGGCGAGGGCGGCGAGTTCTATCTGGTCGCTCCTCGGGCCCGCCGTCGGCGGATTCGGCGGCGGGTAGTTCCATGCGGCCCAAGCGATCAAGCGGTGCTGTCACCGCGCTCTTCGCTCAGGAAGTCGCGAGCAACAAGGCCATGGTTGTTCCGGTGACCACGGCCAGCACCACGGGCGCCACGGCGTGGGAGCGGTGGCGCCGGTGCGCGAAGTCGCGGGCGCGGAGGTGGAATCCGACTGCACCGATCAACAGCAGCGTGAGGCCGGCCGCGGCCGCGACAGCGAGCGGCTTGAGCCAGAGGCCGGCCGCGAGCCCGAGCGCGCCGGCGATCTCCAGGGTGCCGATCGATCGGGTCATCGTCGAGCCGACGCCGAGCCTGAGCAGGTTGGCCGTCACGGGATCCCGTAGCAGGACCTTCTGGGCACCGGCGAGCAGGAAGACGAGAGCGACCAGAGCGCTCAGTGCGTTGGCGACATACGCCATGGGACGACCTTCCACAGAAGAGAGAACGAACATTCCTTTTTTTAGAGAGAGGTGGCAAACTTGTCAAGTACGAATGTTCGTTCTACGTTGTGATCCCATGGCACGCATGCCCAAGGAGCACCTCGAAGCCCGCCGCCGCCAGATCCTGGACGCCGCCCGGCACTGCTTCATCCGCAACGGCTTCCATGCCACGTCCATGCAGGACGTGCTGACCGAGGCCGAGTTGTCGGCCGGGGCCGTCTACCGCTACTTCAAGAGCAAGGACGACATCATCGCGGCGACCGCCGCCGAGGCTCTCGCCGAGGTCGCGTCGGCGTTCGAGGCGGACGACGGCGCGCGGCCGCCGGATCTGGACAACATCGTCGACCTCGTACTGGGGGTCGAGCGCCCGCCGCTGTCCGGATCGCAGGAGTCCGCCCAGTTGCTGGTCCAGGTCTGGTCGGAGGCGCTGCGATCGTCGTCGCTGAGGACAAAACTGAAGGAGGTCATGGCGGAGGCCCGCGGCGTGGTCGGCAGCCTCGTGGCGCGGCATCAGCAGCGCGGGCTGCTTCCCGCCGACGTCCCTGCCGAGCACGTGGCCGATGTCCTGATGGCTCTGGTCGACGGGTTCTTGGTGCGCCGCGCGGTATACGGCCACGCGGATTCGGCGGCCTTCAGGAACGGCATGCGAGCCCTGATGTCGGCGCCTGCGCAGGTCACCCGATAGAGAACGAACATTCGCTCTTGACTGTCGCGGCTCAACCGTGCTCTTCTAAAAGAACGATCATTCGTTCTAAGAGGGCGGGTTTGTGACTACGAAAGCGAACGTTCTCATCGTCGGCGCGGGGCCGACCGGCCTGGTGCTGGCCATCGACCTGGCACGGCGGGGAGTGATCCCCCGGATCATCGACGCCGGGCGCGCGGACCACCGGGAGAGCCGGGCGGTGTCGATCGTGGCCAGATCGCTGGAGATGCTGGACGATCTCGGGCTGGCCCAAGCCGCCATCGAACGAGGCGTCCCGCTGCACACGCTGAACTTCTACCAGGGCACGACGACGCTGGCCGAGATGGACGTGACAGCCGTGGACTCCCCGTTCCCGCTTGACCTGTGCATCCCGCAGTGGCAGACGGTCGCGCTGCTGCGCGAGCGCGCCGAGGAGCTCGGAGTCGTCATCGAGTGGGACACCCGCCTGGTCGGGCATCAGGCCGGCGAGCACGGCGTCAGCGTGGAACTCCGGCATGGGGACGGCCCCGGCGAGCGGTGCGAAACCGCGTGGCTGATCGGCGCCGACGGTGCACACAGCACCGTGCGTGAAACGGCGGGAATCACCCGGGAGAGATCAGACCTGAAGCGGGGCTTCATCCTGGGCGACGTCGCGGTGGACTGGCCGCTCACGCGGGACCGCTTCCACGTCTACTTCGACACCTCTGGCCTGGTGGCCGTCTTCCCCATGACCGGGGGCTACTGGCGCATCCTGGCCAGCACGCCGGACGATCGGCCGCCGCAGAACCCGGGGCTGGACGACTTCGCCGCCTACGTCGCCGAACGCACGCCTCTGGACTCTCGCGTACGCGATCTGCAGTGGAGTTCGTCCTTCGTGGCCCGTGAGAGCCTGGCCGACCGGCTTCGCCAGGGCCGGGTCCTCCTGGCCGGCGATGCCGCGCACAGCCACAGCCCGGTGGGCGGTCAGGGCATGAACACGGGCATGCAGGACGCCTACAACCTGGGCTGGAAACTCGCGCTCGTCGTCACCGGGCAGGCCGAGGAGTCCCTCCTGAACAGCTACGAGGCCGAACGCTGGCCCGTGGTCAAGGCCGTGGTCGACGCGACCTCGACCACCACGAAGGTCGCCACCGGCACCACCCTGGTCGCCCGCAGGGCCAGGCGGCACGCGCTGCGCCTGCTCGGCAGGCTCAATCCCGTGCAGCAGCGGCTGTCGAACGCCTTCGGCGAACACCTCGTCCACTACCGCGACAGTGACCTCGTCTTTGAACGCTGGCACGAGTCACAGGCCAGGGCGTGGAGCGACGTCGCCTGTACCGGACCGGAAGCCGGCGAGCTGGTTCGGGACGTCTACGTCGAGAACCGTGAGGGGCCGGTGGCACTCCGGCACCTCCTCCGGACGCCGGGCCACCACCTCGTCCTGTTCGCGGCGGACACGACGGACTCCGCCACGCTGGCCGCCTGGCAGTCCTCCGCGCGCAAGGCAATGGCCGGGCACGGCGAGGTCCATGTCATCACCCGCGGCCACCTGCCGCACGACCCCCTGGACGGAGTCTTCGCCGACCTGCGCAGCGAGGCGCACAACCGCTACGGCGTGCGCCGCCCCAGCCTGTACCTGATCCGCCCGGACAAGTACGTCGGGTACCGCGGCGACAGCGTCGACTTCGCACCCGTGAGCGACTACTTCCGTGCCCTGGGCGTCCGCCCGTGACACCGCATGTGAAGAAGAGGAACTGGACAACCCCGTGACACAAGAACCGACCGCCCCCAAAAGCCTGGCCGGAATCGGCGCGACCGCCCTGGCGTGGCTCTCCTGCGCGCCCGAGAGAGCAGCCGACCGAACCGGCTGTTCGACGACCCCTACGCGCGGCACTTCCTCCAGGCCGTCGCCCCGGCATCCACCCCGTGGGCTGCCGGGCCTTCTCCGGCGACCGCACGTTTCCTGCAGGTCAGGACCGGCGGCGGCCTGCCTCTCGGCGACGGCGTGCACTGCGACGCGCAGTGCCGCGCCGCTCCCGGCGTCTACGCCGCCGGCGACCTCGCCTCCTGGTACGACGAGTGGCTCGGCCGCCGCCTGCGGCTGGAGAACCGGACCAACGCCGTCGACCAGGCCCAGATCATCGCGGCGAACATCCTCGGCGAAGGCCTGCCGTACACGCCGGTGCCCTACTTCTGGACCGACCACTACGACCGATGTCCAGCGTCTACCCGGGCCTTGGCCGATGAGGGCGGCACCCAGCCGGGAAGCTGATGGCCCCATCTCGGGCGGCGATCATCCGGGCTGAGCGCTGATGGGCACCACGGCGATCGTCGCCTCGGCGGAGGATCCGGGCACGAGACGGATGGAGTCGCCCGGCTGAGCTGAGGCGAGCTCGTGAGGATCGGTGGCGTCATGGTGATCTCCGACCAGGTGGTGCGGACTTTCTCACCGTCCAGGAGCCGCGCGAGCTGGATGAAATCGCCGATCTGCTCGGGGCTGATCTCGTCCAGGCCGGGGATGGTCACGCGGTGGAAGGTATGGGCCTGCACGATGAGCAGCGCCTGCAGGAGAACCACGCTTCACCACTGCGCGGGACACAACCCTGCTCTCCCCGGCGTGAACGACCGCGCCGGGGATTGGGCCACCTGATGCTGAGCGTGGGACGGTAGCCACGGTCGCGAGAAATGATTCGTCTCCGCTGCCCCAAGAGCACCTGGACGATGTGGGGCGGCATCCCGCTCAAGATTGCCTCGGTCGTAAATATCCGCCGGAAGTCGTGAGGCGAGAATTTTAATGGCTACCCTGAGGCGTCTTTGAAGTTGGCGAACACCAGCAGCGTTCAGGACAGATCGAATCGTTTGTGCGTAATCGCGTGATTGCGCCCTCCCGCTCGATATTGAAATAGGCGAGGCATCGGGTCGTTCCAGATTTTCTCATGGACGTTGTATGCGGCAACCAGCGGGACTGCACCCGTGTCTCCGCAAACCCGAGAGACTATCGTAGCGAGCACATCAGCGAGTTCGACGGCCACCCAGGCCCAGAAAGACCGATGTTCGGCCATCAAGAACTGTCGACGTGTCCCAGTGGAGTCGTAGGCCCAGTTGCTGCCATCCGCCAGGCCAGGGTTTTGGACAACCTTGACATATGCCTCGCCTAGGACAGTGAAAGCTTCGCCAGGTGCCGCCTTGCGTAATGCGGCTAAGCGCGTCTGCGCATCCACGTGCCGGTGGCGAGCGATTTGCGCCAGGGCCGCGATGGTCGGCAGTCGTTCGCGAGTCCGCTGGTCCATACGTGCCCTGCGGCTCGCGTCCCCGCTTCTTGATGGAGAGCTCAGCTGCAGTTATTGGGCAGGGGGCGGCCCACTGCCCCCAACGGTCAGGGTCTTCGACGGCCCACTGGGCGATATCGAGGTAGAAGCCACGAACGCTGGTCAGCACGTCGATGGTCATCTGGGGTAGTTAGCCTCTTCCCACAGGCCATAGCTATATGATCTTGTCAGCCATGTAAGGCAAGCAGGCTGGCTGTTCCCGCTCAGCGGCTGGCGGCTGGCCCCTGGACAGGGGCTGAGTGGCTGGCGCAGGAGGTCTTCAACAACACCGGCAGGACGGACATCCTCATCCGCGTACTGGACACGCTGCGTATCGAGTTCGGACGTATTGATAGTTCCGAAGCGCCGAACACGGCGAATGACCGAGCGGATCAGCTCGCGCTATCCGCGGCATGAGCGGACGGGCTGTCCTTGCGAAAACCATTGGTGCCCGGCTTGCTCCTCTGATGGACTGACGTCCCGCCGTGAGTCTGCTGTGACGGAGGTAGTGGTTGTGACGGAATATGACGTGCTTGCCGAGGTGTACGAATGGCTCATCTCGGATGCAAAGTTGCCTCCCGCCGAGTTCGCCGCGTCGTTCGATGACGTCCTCAGTCTCCTGCCGTCGAACGCTCACGTTCTCGACTGTTCGTGCGGAACCGGACAGTTGGCGGTTGGCCTGGCCGGTCGTGGCATGCAGGTTGTCGCAACTGACGCCAGCGAAGCGATGGTTCGCCGGACTGCAGAGCTGTCTGAGGAGTTCGGGGCCTCCGTCCGGGCCGTGCGGGCGAACTGGGAAGAGTTGCCCGATCATTTCGAGGACGACACGTTCGACATGGTGTTCTGCGTTGGCAACTCGCTTCACCATGCCGCGGGCGCGACAGGCAGGGCTGCTGCTCTGGAGTCGATGTCACGGCTTCTGCGCCCTGGCGGGCGCTTGGTGCTCACATCCCGCACTTGGGAACTCGTGAGGGCCAGAGGTTCCCGGCTGGACATCAGGGACCGACTTGTCCGACGAAACGGTCGCGATGCCGTCGTGGTCTACCGCTGGGAGATTGCACCGCGTTGGGAGGATGAGCACCACATCGAGATTGCGATCGCCCAAGTTGATGCCACTGGGCTGGTTCTTGTCCGCTCGGAACTGCTGTCCTGCTGGCCCTACCGGTACGAGGAACTCGAAGTCGAGCTGCACCGGGTCGGACTCCGGACGGAAGTGAGCACGTTCGATCTTGAGGCCGAGAACTACATGGTGTTCGCGAGCAAGGTATAGACTCCGGGCTCTCAATCCCTGATGGGACCGCGCGGTTGCTCGCAGGACGCTTGCGCCCTCTCATCGCCTGGAAATGTGGACGAGGCCGAGCGGCAGCTCCTTGCCGAGCTGGCTGCCAGGACCGCGGGCCTGGTTACCAACCTGCAGCGTGAACGGGACCGGCTCCGGGCGGCCGGGGAGAACACGGCCTGGCTGGATCGGATGCTTCACGAGACGAAACCACTAGCTGCCGCCACTCACGATCTCGTGATCTTCGGGGCCATTCGTGCGGTGATCGAGCGTCATGGCGGCGGGCCATACCCGGCTGAGGACCTGGCGGCCCTCGCTGGAGTGAGCGTCGAAGACGCGCAGCGAGTGCTGGAGCAGATGGTCCGTCACGGCCTGGCCACTCCGCCCGGCGGGAAGCCGCCGGGCGCGCCGCCATCTTGATCGGCAGATGCCTCGGTCAAGCAGGCCGGGCCTGTGGGGCCGCAAGTGATGGGGCGGGCGATTCGAAGGGGCTTTGATCCAGAACCGAAGACCGCGTCCCGCCAGCGGCTCTCCCTCGTAGCGAGGGACTAGATGGCAATGATCATTGGCGACTACGATTTCCGGCTCGATCTTCGGAAGACAAAAGGGGCAGTCCGGCATTCGATCATCATGCTCGATGCTCCTCGGGGCTGCCTCTCAGGTGCGTATGTCCTGCGTCGTCCGGATCGAGTGATGCCTCAGGCCAGGAGACCCAGGGTTTCCGGCGTTTCCCAGGCCGTCAGCTGCCGATCGGGGTCGGTTTCCTGGTGTGCAAACTGGTTGATCAGCTCGGCGAGGGCGCTTGCCGATCCTGCCTGGAGAGGGCCTGCAGGAGGGCGATCACCTGGGCCAGCAGGCTGGTGTTCTCCTGCCGGACCACCTGTGGGCCGACCTTGTCGAGGCCGGCGACCTTGGTGATGCACTCGTCGGCGGCTTGAGCCACATCGATTCGAACTCCGTGCGCGCGATCGAGTGGAGGTTGCCGGCCTCGAAACCGGTGGCGCGGTGCATGTCCTTGACCGATGCCATCGCCGCTCGTGCGGCGGCCATCGCGTCGCGGGGCGCTGAGCTCATCGCCGTTTCCGTGGCGCATGTAGCGGGTGACGAAGACCCGGCGCCGGGCCGGGTCGGTCGAGGGCATGAACCTTTCCAGGCGGTCGCCCCGGTTGGCCGCGATCTGGCGGACGACCGGGATGGCCCGCCGCAGCCGGTGACCGTTGGGGAGGCCGACGCCGGCGGCGATGTCGGCGTAGCCGACCTCGCTCCCGTGGTTGCTGCGCAGCCAGATCATCACGTCCGCGACGTCGAGCTCGGCCTGCGTCCAACCCATCGCGTCACGCCGCGGCCTCGGCGGCAGGGCCAGCCCAGCGCAGTGGCGATCGACTGCACGATGGCGTGTTGATTGTCGCGGCTCATGCGCAGGGACGCCGGGGTGATGGTCACGACCGCCGTCCGGTGTTCGACGTGGCCGTGGACCTCACGAACGCGGATGGTGCCGTGGTCGCGGCGCTGACCGTGACGTGGACGCTGAAGCCCAGGGCTTGACGTCCTGGCCCGATCATGGTCCATGATCAGGCATGAACGCCTTAATCCGGGCGGCCCTGGTGGGGGCCGTGATCGGGATCGCGGAAGCCGCCCTGGCGCAACAAGTGGATGACAACATCCTCGTGTTCCTGGCGATGCTGGCCATGCCCGTGCCCGCGGGCACGCTGCTGACCCTCTGGGGCAGGCTGCCCTTGTGGTGGCTGATCTCGATCCTGGGACCGGTCTTCGTCGTCATGGGCTTCATCGCGGCTCCGCTCCCGCCCGCCGAGATCGCGGAGATGGGCGGGTGGGGCAGCCTTCTGGCCTTCATGGGGATAGGAGCGGTCGGCTACCTGCTCGCCGGGGCCACGGCGCTGCCGCTGCGCATGCCGACGCGCCTGACCACCATCGGGACGGTCCTCACCCTCGGCATCGCCGCCGTCCTGGGAGAAAGACCCCTCACGGCGCTGGTCGCCGCACAGACGATGGCGCGCGAACACGTGCCCGTCATCGCCACCGACCAGCCGGAATACCGTCTCGACTCCGTCGACGAGGAGGAAGGGATCCTCTTCCTCCACTACGAGCGCCGACGCGACGGTCTGGAGGTGGCCGTCACCGTCCAGGCACAATATGGGCTGACGGCCGAGCAGGCTTGCGGCTCCGGGGTGCGGGGCGCGTGCAAGGAAGTGGCCCCGGGGATCTGGGGCGACCACGTGGACCTGGGCTCAACGCTGGTCACCGTACGGGAGAACGCGCTCACGGAGGTGACAGGCGAACTGGCGACAAAGGACGACCTGCTCGCGATGCTGCGGGACATGCGCCCGATGAACGCGTGGGAGCTGGCCTGGCTGGCGCTGAAGGACAGCTCCCACGACCAGGAGATGATCGTCGCGGAGTGAGGCGTCCGGGGCGTCCCGCGCGAGTCACGGCGAGTCACGGCGAGGCGCGGTGACGGCGCAAGGGCGTCGTCAGGTGACCGTGACGGTCATCGGGCGTTGTCCGTGACCAGCCTTGCGGTGACGGCTCAGGGGGCGTCGTTCGTGACCGGCTCGCGGCGGGGCGCCGACGGGTCGTCCGTGATGGTTTCGCGGTTGTCCGGGGTGCCCTCGCGGCTGGCCGGCAGACGGCGCAGCGACTCCAGACGCGCCGGGCCGGCGTTGCCCGCCTTCACCCACGCGTCCAGCGCGCAGCCCTCACCCAGGTGCGTGCAGCCCTTGGGGGTCGGTGGCGTGGCTTCAGCCGGCCGATGCCTCCGGGGTAGGGGTTCCCGAGCGCGACGACGACGTCCAGCAGCGCCCTGTACAGCTGCCTCGACCAGGCCACGCGTCAAGACCGTCGCGAGGCCGAAACCACAACCACGACCTCTTCCACGACGGTCTTGACACATCAACTCCTCTAGGGAATCAGCCGAGGGACTGCAGGCGATCCATCTCCTCGTCGGAGCCTCAGTGTTCCGGCGGACACGTTTGCGGCGAGGTGGCCCGGATTCCCGGTGGCCGGAATGGCCAGCACGCGTGGCCCTTGCCCCAGCGTCCAGGCCAGCCCACCGTGATGCGCCGCGGCACCCCTACCAGCTGCGCGACGTCGACGACCGGCCCATCACCCCCCGAACAGGCCAGGGCCATCATCGCCGAGCGATGGACGGTCCCCGACGAGGTCCGCAACCGCCGCAGCCGCAGGAAAACCCCGGCATACAAGACGAGGAAAGCTCCTCACCAGATGAGGACGTGCTCGACATCGCCCGCGCGCACGGCGCAACCCCCGCGCAAATCCGGACGGAGCATCAGCCCGCTGGAAGCGGGTGATTCGCCGGCAGGACCTGGTTGTTCCAGGGCCGGTTCAATCACGTGCGGCACAGGCTGCCATGGCAAGCCGGAAACGCATCCTGTGTACGCTGGCCACGGCCGCCCTGCTGGTGGCGGGCTCCACGTGGCAGTCCGGGCCGCTGCCCGCCATCGAGGCCGAGCCCATGAAACGCGCCGCGCCGGTGTCGTTGCGCAGCCAGTAGGCGCCCTCGGGCAGACCCGAGCCGGCCTTGTAACCCGCTCCCTCGGGCAGCTCCGTGACGGTGGCGGGGATGCCGACGACGGCCCAGTGCCAGAACCCTGAGCCGGTCGGCGCGTCCGGGTCGAAGACCGTCACGGCGTAGCTCTTCGCCCCCTCCGGGGCCGCCACTCCAGGAGAGCTGAGCCGCGCCTTCCCGCAGGCCAGAATGGGTGCCGAAGGAGAGCCCGCGAGGGTCGTTAGCGTACATGAGGCGATCTAGTGAGGAGGGCTGTGCCGAGTTCGGTCGGGTGGTGGAGCATCAGATTGGCCTGGCGGACACTGGCGATGAGATTGGCCTGACGGAGGACGTGGGCGTGCTCACTCGCCGTGGAGACTGAGATGCCGGCGTCGCGGGCCAGTTCGCTGGTGCTGCAGCCTGGGGTATGTGATATGCGGTTGAGGATTTCCGCTCGGGTGCGGCCCAGCAGGGCCTCCAGGGCATTGCCCGCTTGGGCGTTCGAAGTGGTCCGGCGGGGAATCGGATAGGTCAGCACAGGAGGCAGGGCCGGGTCCACCAGCGCGACAGGGTTCCCTCGGCCGAGGTAGGAGGGGATCAGGGTCAGACCGCGTCCGCGGAGCTGGATCTCCCGGCCGGCTCCCGCCGGATAGTCGACCTCCAACACCGGAGGACGCCAGCGTATTGCCGACGTCAGGTTGGCCAGCATCTGCTCGGCGCCGCCAGTGAAGAGGTGACGTTGCATGATGGCGCGCTCTGTGGCCAGCGCGCGATCGATCTCAGACCAGTGGGGGGTGAGCACGGCTCGGCAGTAGCCGGCCACGACACGTCCGAGCCGTCGCATGGACCCCTGATCGCCGCGCGCGAGCTCCTCCAGGTCGGCCGAGGGTAAGCCGCTGCTGCGGCGCAGGACCTCCATCTCGCTTCGGACGCGTTTTCGCGGAGTGTCCACCAATGCCTGGAAGGCAGCCTCGTCTCCCAGTTGCGCTTGGATCGGCGTAAGGAAATCAGGAAAATAGGGCCCGCGAGGAGCGAGGGGAAGCAGCACAGCGCGGGAAGACGGCAGCAGGCCGCGTTCGGTCAGCCGGAGGTGCGCTTGTCGCCGCCAGGCGGCAAGCGCACGGTCGCTGTCACGGGATTGCAGGCGGTGCAAGCTGCCGACCATCTCCCAAAGCAGGTCGGTCCGGGTCGCAAGGCGGGTGAGCGCAAGATCCTCTGCGGTGAAAACGATCCTCAGCACGCTTCTGACGTGCTCTCTCAAGGTCTTCCCCTTCCTGGGACTGGACGGGCAAGTGCGTGAGGTGCATGTGTGCTGTGGAGCGGCGTGCGATTGTGATATTGCGATGGAGTTACCTGTGGTGCGTCAGGGGGTCCGGTCCTGGGTCACGTCCCGTCGAGTGGTGTAGAACCGGCCCTCATCGGCGCGTCGCCTTTAACGACAGAGGGCCATCGCGTGAGTCTCTGTGTGAAACCGCCAAGTGACACGCAGAGGAGAAGCACACGATGGCCCTGGACCAGTCTGCCCTGTTAGAAGTCCTTTCGGTACTGAAGAACTCCGAGGCGAGCGAACGTATCCGGCACGCCGCCGAGACCATCTACCAAGCCCTCATCGAGGCCGAGCTGACCGCGGTGATCGGCGCCGCCCCGAACGAGCGCACCCCGACCCGGGTGGCGCAGCGCAACGGGCACCGCCCCCGCACGCTGACCACCACCGCGGGTGATCTGGAGCTGCAGGTTCCCAAGCTGCGCACCGGCTCGTTCTTCCCCTCGCTGCTGGAACGCCGCCGCCGCGTGGACCAGGCCTTGTTCGCCGTGGTGATGGAGGCCTACCTGCACGGCGTGTCCACCCGCAAGGTCGACGACCTGGTCAAAGCCCTCGGCGCCGACACCGGCATCTCCAAGAGCGAGGTCTCACGGATCTGCGCCGACCTGGACGAGGAAGTATCCGCCTTCCGCGACCGCTCGCTCGCCAAGCAGAGGTTCCCCTACCTGTTCCTGGACGCCACCTACTGCAAGGCGCGAGTGAACCGGCGGGTGGTCTCCCAGGCCGTCATCGTGGCCACCGGCGTCAGCGCCGACGGCCGCCGCGAAGTCATCGGCTTCGCCGTGGGTGACAGCGAAGACGGCGCCTTCTGGACCGCGTTCCTGCGCTCGCTCAAGGCGCGCGGCCTGGCCGGAGTGCAGCTGGTCATCTCCGACGCGCACGCCGGCCTGGTCGCCTCCATCGGCGCAGTGCTGCTCGGCGCGGCCTGGCAGAGGTGTCGCGTGCACTGGAGCCGTAAAAAATCAAGGTGTCGATTCTGTGACTGCTGGGTTGTCGTCGTGTGGTGTGAGGGCGTTCAGGAGCGCGTCGGCGCTGGAGTAGCGGGTTGCGGCTCGGGTGACGGTGTAGTCGGTCTCCTCCAGCAGCGGGCGGACCCAGATCTGCGCGTTTCCGATGGTTCGCCGGCTCACCTGAAACAGCTCGGCCACGACTTGCCAGGTGCAGACCTTGCGCATGCCAAGGATGACCGCCAGGACGCGCTCGGCGTCGGTGATCTTCTCCTGGAAGATGCCTCCACGAGCGCTGGCCTGCCGGTCACCGCCGCGCTGGCGATGCTTGCGCTGCTCGGCCTCGGCGGCCTGCCGCAGCGACAGGCGCTCGGTCAGCGCGGCCAGTTCCGGGCGGCTCATCCCGGTCAGTGCCGGATCGGCGAGCAGCGCCAGCCGGTTCGGCCGTGCCGGGACGGTGTTGCTGTCCAGGAAGTCGCGCAGCGCACCGGCGCTGGTGAAGCGCAGCACGGTGGGCTTGATCGTGAGTTTGCGGGCGGCCAGGAGCTTGCCGGTCTCGGTGATCGCCTGACCGATCGGCGGCTGGCTGATCTCGAGCATCTCCGACAGGACGCGCTGGGAGCAGATCTGGCGGAGATAGACAATGGCGATCAGGGTCTTGTCGGCGTCGGTGAGCAGGGGGCGTCCGTGGTTAGCCTTGGCCTGCCGGCGTGGGCCACCACGGATTTCGAAGTTGCGCTGCTCGGCCAGGGCCGCCTGACCCGGAGCCAGGCATGCGGCCAGCTCGTTCAGCTCCTGGCGGCTCATCCCAGTCAGCCGGGGATCGGCCAGAGCATGCAGGCTTTCGGACCGGATGCGCGCCTGGTCATCGCATGGGGACAGGGGCGGGTGGCCGTCTGCCGGGCTGATTGTGTAGTTCCAGGCGCCGCGCTCGGTATGCGGGACGATGGGCAGCATGCTCATCCGCTCGGCCGACACCGACACGCCCAGCGGGTAGGCGTTGGTGTCCAGTTCGGCCGTGACGGTCAGCCCGGTGTGGGTGCGGGTCGCGGCGATGCTGTTGACCACGACCTCGTGGCTGGTCAGCGGCCTGCCGCGCCAGTTCATGGTGATGTGCGAGAACAGCCGGTGCTCTATCTTGTTCCACTTGCTGGTGCTCGGCGGGAAGTGGCAGACGGTCACCGTCAGCCCGGTCTCGGCGGCGAAGCCAGCCAGCTCGGCCTTCCATAACCGGAAGCGATAGCTGTTGGAGCCTCCGCAGTCCGCCGTGATGAGCAGCCGGTTCGCGTTCGGGTAGTCCAGGCTGCCGCGGCCGCGCCACCAGCGCCGGATCGATTCCACCGCGAACGCCGAGGTGTCGTGGTCGATCCCGACGTTCACCCAGCCCGTGTTGCGGGCCATGTCGTAGATTCCGTACGGGATCGCGTGCGGCACGTGCGGACCGGTGAAGAAGAAGCTGTGGTCCTCAACCCGGACCGGGTCGCCCTTGGGCCTCCATTGTCGGCCGGGGTTCGGCAGATCGCCCAGATACTCCTTCTTCTTCGTGTCCACGCTGATCACCGGCTCACCGTCCGCCTGATGAGCCTTGACCTGCTCGTTGATGTAACGAAATTGCGCGTCCCGGTCCGGATGCTGCTTGCCTTCCAGCGTCTTGGCATTGGCCTGCAAACTGAAGCCTTGGTCCTTCAACAGCCGGCCCACCGTCGGAGCCGAGACCGGACGGCCCTGCCGGGTCAGTTCCTGGGCCAGATCACGCAGCGACCTGGTAGTCCAGCGCAGCGGCGAGGCCGGATCCCCGCGCTCATCCGGCTCCACCAGCGCCAGCAGTGCCAGCACCAGATCCGGGTCCTGAGCTTCAGCCGTCTTGCGACCGCCACCACGACGACGGACACGGCCATCCGGCAGCGGATCCTCACCGGCCTCCAGCTCGAACACGCCGGCACGGACCGTCGTTTCGGACACTCTGGCCACTGCCGCCACCGCCCGCACCCCACCATGTCCGAGCAGCCGAGCCTCCTGGCCCATCACCAGACGCCGCTGCCGCTCGTTCAAATGCGGAAACAGCACCCTGAACCGCAAGGAAAGCTGATCGCGGACTTCGTCCGGTATGCCCATACCAGGCCAACGAGTTCAAGATCGAAAAGCAACGCCTTATTTCTTGACGGCTCCACTTCCTGCGAAATGTCCTGGCGACCGTCCCGAAGGGGTCGGCCGAGATGGTCGCCGCCGCCATCCGCACCATCTTCGCCCAGCCCACCCCGGACATGGTGCGCGACCAACTCGGCGTGATCGCGGGCATGCTCGGCCGCCAGTTCCCCAAGGTGCAGGCGATGCTGCACGAGGCCGCCGACGACATTCTGGCCTTCGCCGCGTTCCCGCCCGGGCACTGGAAGAAGATCTGGTCGACCAACCCTCTCGAACGGCTGAATAAAGAGATCAAACGCCGCACCGACGTCGTCGGCGTCTTCCCCAACCCAGAAGCGCTGCTCCGCCTGGCCGGTGCGGTGCTGGTCGAAGCCCACGACGAATGGCAAGTCGCCGACCGTCGCTACTTGTCCGAAAGCTCCATGGCCCTGCTCACCCCACCCACCACCAATCCACAGGAGGTGGCGCACACCGAACTCATGACGGCATAGTCGAACCAGCAGAGCCTCACGCGAGAACCGAACTACACCACTCCGCGGGACATGACCTCCAAAAACGCGACTCCACCCAACTCGGGGCATACCAGGGCCTCCAAGAAACCCGGATCGGTTCACTGCTTGTCGAGCCCGGCGACCGGTTTCGGCGCCGGTGCGGCTTCCTCAGACGAGGGGCGCGTCGGGGCGTAAGGCGTGCCGCCAGAAGGCGCTTGCCCGGTCAGGGAATGCCCGGCCAGCATCGGGGCGACGATCCTCCGGGCGGTCGCCAGGCCCCTCAGTCGCTCTTCCAGGGCCGCCACCTGCTCACGCAGCGACTCAAGTTGCCCGCGGACGGACTCCTCGTCCGCAGCCAGCTGTTCAAGTAGCGATGCTTCGCCCAACGTTATGCCCGACCTCCGCGTACCTGGCGCCGTGCGTAACCCGCAGAGATTGTACGACTACACAGAGTCACACAGGGCCTGCAACCCGTAACTGTAGATCGTGAAGAGACACATCTGTAACAGGCCCCTTACAGCCGAGCACAGCTCCACCTTCGCGACTGCAGACCGCCGGATGCTCGTGACACCTGCCGAGTGCGGGAAGATCGGGAACATGCCGATATCCATGCCCTCCGCGGACCGGTGTCCCTTCTGTGACTACCTTGCCGGGCTGAGCCCCGCCTCCATCCTGGAACAGGGGGAACACGTCGCCATCCTGGTCACCCGCTGGCAGCGGGGGCAAGGGCACGTGCTGGTGATCCCGGTCGCTCACCGTCCGACGATCATGGACGTGGCCTCCGCGGAAGAGCGGCACTTGATGAACGCCGTGCGGCGGGCCGCGCGGGCCATCGCCGCCGCCTACGACCCCGGAGGCATCGCCATCTGGCAGAACAACGGGACGCCCGCGCACCAGACCGTCCCCCATGTCCACTTCCATGTCGCCGGCACCCTGCCCGACGGCGGCACGCAGTCGGGCGAGATTCCTCCTCTCGACCTCGACGCAACCGACGAGATTGCCAAGCGCCTCAGCCCTCACCTCTGAGCGGGATCACCGGGAATGCGAACCCACGGCCCCGTAACGCCCTTACCGAATTACGGCGTCAAACCATCGCTGCCCCTCTGCGGACGCGGCCGAACCGCACAGCATGACCGGATAGGCGAGCACCTGAACTTCAATGAATATCAGCAGGCGGCGCTCCGAACGGCCGCTCCCAAGAACAAGCACAACGAGCTCTTTCACCTGCTCCTGGGGCTCGTTGGCGAGACGGGCGAGATCGCCGAAAAAGCCAAGAAAATCGTTCGTGATCACGATAGTGATTTCTCGCAGTGGGATTTAGAAGACCTCAAGAAGGAACTCGGCGACTCGCTGTGGTACATCGCCGTGATAGCCGATCATTTTGATATCGCGCTTGAGGAAGTTGCCCAACTCAATATTGCTAAGCTCGCCGACCGGCAGCGACGAGGAGTGATCGGCGGCAGTGGCGACGGTCGCTGATGTGCAGCCGCAGTCACATCAGGCGCGCCGACTCGATGTAATGAGGTTACGCCCGGCAAGCCGTCATGCTCGGTCATGGACCAGACCACGGGGGGCAAGGCCGGCCGGTAGCTGAAGCAGCCACATTCGTACATGACGAACGCATGCCCAACGAAACAAGCTGCACCCCTGAACATCCGGCCAGGAAACGATCTTCGCCAGGGCGCTCCGGCGCTGCTTAGACACCATCTCAGCTACTGGGAGCCCGCTCCTGTTCACCGGTCAACAGCCCAATCATGACCACACCCCGGCACTCTTCAGACCCGAGCCCCGACACCAAACCCCTTTGTCAGCAGGCTCTTAGAGTGACTATGAGTGATAGAATAAATATGTAAAGTCACTTCCATGGGATACAGAGAAGCATTGTCACCCCGGACTCTCCGTCGCCGCCTTCCAACAATCGAACAGCGATTTCACAGCCACCATGGAGAAACGCAACGGTCCTCTCGAAAACCGGCATGTTGTGCTAGGCAGTTCCGAGAGGGCGCCTGAAGAGCGAAGCTTGTGGTTTATTGCCGGTTATGCGTCGGGTGAGGTCGGGCCGGGTCGCAGCGGGTAGTGCCGGGTGGGCTGCAGGCCGGGCTGTTGGGCGGGCCGGTCTGCGCCGGTGACGGACAGGGCAGCCGTCGTACGGCCGCCGGTCGCCTCGCCTGTGGGAGAAGGCGCCTACCAATCAACGTCGCCCGGCAGTCACGCCGCGGGAGCCGACGATCGACGCCTACCTCAAGTCAGCGGTCGAACCAGCGGCTCGCTGCCGGCAGCAGCAACGCAACGATGACGACCAGCGGGAGCCACAGCCAGACCCAGCTGTAACTGCTGCTGAAGGCCAGCATGACCCCCTGAAGGGCGACCGTCGCCCAACGCACCCTTTTTCCGCGAGTAGACCAGCGCCACAGCGACCAGGCCACAAGAGCCGGGAGGACCACGCTGTACGCGAGAAACAGCCAGGCCACCGGGTTCGCGAACGAGCGCGTGTAGGCGACCACGTAGGCCAGGTTCACGATGAGTAACGCGGCTTGGAGGATCATGATGAATCGAGCTGCCCTGATGACGCTCGACGCTCGTTCGGCTCTGCTGATCTCGGTCACCCGCCCTACGTTGCCACCCGCAGATCACAACACGAGGGCCTTGAACGCTTCACCTGGAACGGACAGCGCACTTACGGCGCCGGCCAGGCGTCCGTCCCCCAGGCCAGGGTGGGAATGTCGAGCGCGATCAGCAGCGTCGGCCCCAGGGGCGAGGAACGCGGCGCGGAGCACGTCGGCGGGCCGAGCAGCAGGCAGGCCGGCACCGGGCACAGCCCCACGGCGACGCCGAACCCGGCTGGCGCCCAGGGCACGACGCACTGCCGCGACCGCGTCCGGGCCGATGGCTGGGGCGATGACAGAGCCGATGACAGAGCCGATGACAGAGCCGATGACTGGGCCGGTCAGCGCGGAGGAGGCGATCCCGCCCGGCAGCAGCCGGTAGCGACCCGCGGTGCGGATCAGGCGCTCCAGCCGGTGGTGCCGTGCGATTCGTTGCCCTCTCACCTGCGCGCTGTCCCTTCCACCGTTGCCAGGGCTCTGAGGAGGAGATGGCTGGAGACCCGCCGCCCGGTGCCCGCCGCCGACGCCTGCACGATCTCCTCCCTGTCTGTGGTCTCCGCACCACCCCTGGTCCGCGCTGTCTGCGGGGAGGGTCAAGAAGGCCACCCGGACGCGGCGCTTGACGGGCTTCGTGTACGGCCTGCCAGTCACGGCGTATACGCGTCGTCAACGTTCGGCGTCATGGCGGCGGCTATGGTCGTGGGCCATGTCGAGCCGCCCGATACCCCCACGAGCCACCGGACGCTTCCGGACGTCCGCACGCGGTGACACGACGACCCGTGTCGGACCGGCCCGAAGACCGTGGCCAGCGTGTATCGACCAGACCGCCCGATTGCACCGAACAGGGGGAGAGAGCACGACCATGGAAATGAGCTTGAAGTCGTCGTCATGCCCGTCCCTCGCCCCTTCGGCTCGCGCCCGCGGGCACGCAGAGGGCAGGCGCCGCCGTCCGGGCGCCGGCCTTCCGTCCGCTCGCTTTGTGCGTCTCCGTCAGCGGTCCAGGCAAGTGACGAGAGCTTCGGCGATCTCCAGGAACTCCCCATGCGACCGGGCCGACGCCTGCACATCGGCGAACGCCTCGCCGGCGCCGGCGCCTGCGACCTCGTGCAGGAACTCCACGACCTGGCTGACCGTGCCGACGTGAGTCACCTGTGCGGCCGGTGCCGGCAGATCCACGAGGGCCGGGTTGACGCGCACGACCAGCCGCAGTTCCGACGAGTCGCGGCCGGCCCGCTCGGCCGCCTGTGTCACCACACTCCACACGGCGCGCAGGTCTGCGGTGGGCAACGCCACCCGCAGCCGGCCGTCGGCGCGTCGGCCAACTCGGGCGAGCGCCGCCGGGGTGAGGCCCGCAAGACGGACCGGCCGCTGCCACAACACGTTCAGCGTGCTGGTCACCAGACGGACGTGGCCGGTGCGGGAGTACGCATTGAGGAATTCCCTAAGGCTGGACAAGAATAGTGAGCGTGGCCGCTCCGGACGGAGTCCCGAATGCGGCGAGCTGCTCAACACTATCTTTCGGTATTCGACTACCTGGCCACTCATCGAGCATTTCGGAAGAGCCGGAAAGGAAAGTCGAAGCAGCGCGAACCGGCTACGCGGATCACTCGTCTGCGATTCTTCCGAAGCGGCGACCGCTTCCTGGAGTCGCTCCCGGATACTTTTCCTGCTCCTGATGGTCGGGGCACCCATGACGACTTCCCTTGACCCGGAATATCACCCGGCCGCGTTATTGTGCCGTGCAGCGATCACGGCTCCAGAGAGCCGTTCTATATATGGAGGCGTAATGAGAAACGTTTACAAGGTCCTGGCCTATCTGGTGGCGATCCTGGTGGCAGTGCAGTCGGCGATGGCCGTCTGGGGCGACTCCGGGCTCAACAAGTGGATCGCCGAGGGCGGCGTACTCGACAAGTCGGTCTCCGAGAGCGGTGAGGCGCCCTTCCCCGAGGTCCTCGGCCTCGTCGTGCACGGCTTGAACGGGAAGATCGTCATTCCGATCGTGGCCCTGCTTCTGCTGATGTCCTCCTTCTGGGCGAAGGTCGATGGAGCCGTGCGGGCGGCCGCGCTGGTGCTCCTGCTCGTCGTGCTGCAGATCGGCTTCGGCACGTTCAGCGGTTCGCTTCCGCTGGTCGGCGCCGTACATGGAGTCAACGCGCTGCTGCTGTTCGTCGTGGCGCTGCATGCGGCACGACGACCCGCGGCCGCAGTGGCCGCACCGGAGCCCCACCCGGTCGCTCGCGGCTGACGGCGCGCCATGCGCAGCAAGCGCCCACGCGGGCGCCGCCCCCGGCTCGCCGTCGCGTATGCCGCGACCGCAGCGATCCTGGGACCGCTCATCTGGCTCTGGCAAGGCAGCCTGCTGCCGGACTCGTACTCGGTCATGACCATGGGGTACGCGGACTACGGCGGCGGACCGCACGCCTCCTCGTCGCCGACGGCGCCGGGAGCGGAGACGGTCGCCCACCACGAGCACGTGCCGCAGGCGGAGAGCGGGCGGGACGTCAGCCGGCTGATCGCCGATCCGGATCGCCCGGCCGACGTCGCCATGACCATCGTCGCCCGCCGGCAGCGGTTCCGCCTGCCCTCCGGCCGGGCCTTCGACGGCTACACGCTCAACGGCACCTCCCCCGGCCCCGCCATCAGGGCTGTGAAAGGACAACTGGTCCAGGTTCGGCTGATCAACGAGTCGGTGCCGGGAGGCGTCACCCTGCACTGGCACGGCGTCGACGTGCCCAATGCCGCGGACGGGGTCGCCGGCGTCACCCAGGACGCGGTCGGCGTCGGCGGCGAGTTCACCTACCGGTTCGTCGCCGACCAGGCCGGCACCTTCTGGTATCACTCCCACCAGATGTCGCACGAACAGGTCCGCGGGGGGCTGCTCGGGGCGCTGGTCGTCGCACCGGCGCGACGCGAGGACGCCGGCGCGGGCCCCATTGTGGACGTCGAGGCGCTGGTGCACCTGTACCAGGGGGTGCGCACCGTCAACGGGCACGAGGGTGACCTCCGCATCGCGGCTCCACCCGGATCGCGGGCCCGGGTACGGGTGATCAACACCGAGTACGGACTCATGCCCGCCTGGGTGAGCGGTGCCCCGTACCGGCTGATCGCCGTCGACGGCACCGACGTCAACGGCCCCGCACAGGTCCGGGACGAGGCGGTGGCGGTGGCGGCCGGAGGGCGCGCCGACCTCGAGGTCACCATGCCCGAGGACGGCTCGCCGATCCGGGTCCACCTCGGCGGCCCGAGCGGCATCGTGCTCGGCTCCACCTCGTATCACGCACCACCGGTACCCCGGCCGGCGGCGACACTCGACCTGCTCACCTATGGCGCGCGGGCGCCACTCACCTTCGACCCCGGCAAGCCGGACCGGCGGTTCGACTATGCCATCGGGCGCCGTCCCGGGTTCCTCGATGGAGTGCCCGGGCTGTGGTGGACCGTCAACGGCGGGCTCTACCCCGGCGTGCCGATGTTCCACGTAACGGAGGGCGAGGTGGTGCGGATGAGGATCTCCAACGACAGCGGCGAGGCCCATCCCATGCACCTGCACGGCCATCACGCGGTGGTGCTCAGCCGAGACGGCGTCCCCGCCACCGGGAGTCCCTGGTGGGTGGACTCCCTGGAGGTCGGCGTCGGCGAGACGTACGAGATCGCCTTCGTCGCCGACAACCCCGGCCTCTGGATGGACCACTGCCACAACCTGCCCCATGCCGGCGAAGGGCTGACGGCTCACCTGATGTACGAGGGGTACACCACGCCGTTCACTGTCGGAGGGCGGGCCGGCAACGAGCCGGAGTGAACCTGTGGACCCATGACGTGCTCCTGCCGCCACGAGCAAGATCCTTTTCGTTGCCTATGTGATATGGCATCGCGATGTACGCACATGGTCGACAGTGCTGCCTTTTTCTACAATTCCTGCGATTCAATCACTTCTGTCCCATAGGGGCCCTTTTGTCACTCGCATTCCGGCACGTACGCGTGCTGGCGGTATCGAGCATCGTTCTGGCCGCGTCGGCGGCCGTTCCACCCGCCGGCGCGGCCACGGCCGCCGTCCCGGCGTTATCCGAGTCATCCGCCGCGTCCGCACGCACGATCACCCTCATCACCGGCGACAAGGTGAAGGTCACGACCGGCCCCGACGGCGGCGTGACGTCCATGCTGCTGAGCCCGGACGGGCAGCGGCCCGTGGACGCCGTCACGCACACGGAGGCCGGCGAGAGGTACGTCTTCCCCCGGTCCACCCTGAAGTACCTGGCCGCCGGCCTGTTGGACCGGAACCTGTTCAACGTGACCCGGCTGCTGGCCAGCGGATACGACGACGCGCGGCGTGACCGCCTGCCGCTCATCGTCTCCTACACCGACGCCGCCGCCCGCTCCAGGACCGCCGCCGTGCCCCAGGGCGCCCGGCAGGTGCGCGCCCTGTCCAGCATCCAGGGCGCCGCCGTGGACGCCGACCGGTCGGCCGCGTTCTGGGCCTCGCTCACCAAGGACGCCCGCCTCCCCGGCTCCTCCGGCCGCGCGAGCGGCGAGGCGGCCCTCTCGGGCGGCATCGCCAAGGTCTGGCTCGACGGAAAGGTGAAGGCCGACCTCGCCGAGAGCACCGCCCAGATCGGCGCCCCCCAGGTGTGGGAGTTCGGCAACACCGGCGAAGGCGTGGACGTCGCCGTCCTCGACTCGGGCATCGACACCGCCCACCCCGACCTGGCCGGGCGCGTGGCGCAGGCCGAGACGTTCGTACCCGACCAGACCGTCGAGGACGGCCAGGGGCACGGCACCCACGTCGCCTCCACCATCGCCGGCACCGGCGCCGCCTCCGGCGGCAAGGAGCGCGGCGTCGCCCCCGGCGCCCGCCTGCACGTCGGCAAGGTGCTGGACAACGCCGGCGAAGGCCAGGAGTCCTGGGTGCTGGCCGGCATGGAATGGGCCGCCCGCACCGAACGCGCCAAGATCATCAGCATGAGCCTCGGCGCGCAGGCCACCGACGGCACGGACCCGCTCAGCGCGGCCGTCAACCAGCTCAGCGCCGAGACGGGCGCGCTGTTCGTGGTCGCCGCGGGAAACTCCGGCCCCACCGCCTTCACGGTCGGCACGCCGGCCGCGGCCGACGCGGCCCTGGCCGTCGGCGCGGTGGACGGCGCCGACCAGCCGGCCGACTTCTCCAGCAGGGGCCCGCGCGCGGGTGACCGCGGGCTCAAGCCGGAGATCACGGCTCCCGGCGTCGACATCCTCGCGGCACGCTCGCAGTACGCCGCCGAGGGCGACGGCTTCTACCAGACGATGAGCGGCACCTCGATGGCCACGCCGCACGTCGCGGGCGCGGCGGCGCTGCTGGCCGCGCAACATCCGGACTGGACCGGCGCCCAGTTGAAGGACGCCCTGGTCAGCACTGCCAAGCCCACCCCGGACCACTCCCCCGCCGAGGCCGGCAGCGGGCGTCTGGACATCGCCGCCACCAGCACCGCCACCGTGTTCGCCACGGCGAGCGCGTTCGCCGGCTACCGGTCGTACCCCGTCGAAGCGGGCACGACGAGCACCAAGGACGTGACCTACACCAACCTCGGGGAGGCTCCGGTCACCCTCGACCTGGCCACCCGCGTGAACGGCGCGCCGCAGGACGCGTTCACGCTGTCGCAGCCGCAGGTCACCGTCCCGGCGCACGGCACGGCCACCGTGCAGGTCGTCGCGCACTACGACGAGGTTCCCGCCGACACCACGGTCACCGGCACGGTCGAGGCCACGGACGCCTCGGGCGCCCCGCGCGCCCGCACCCTCATCGGCGCCGCGCAGGAGGGGGCGCGACACGTCCTCGCCATCAACGCCAAGGACCGCTCCGGCGAACCGCTGGGCGGCGACCTCATCCTGACGGGCAAGAAGTTCTTCGCCCCGCTCATCCTGGACCCCTCCGGCACCGGCACCATACGCATCCCCGAGGGCACCTACACCGCCTGGCTGCACGCCGACCTCGAGGGCGCGAACGGCCCCCGCTCCCGCGGCTACGGCGAGCTCGCGGTGACCGACATCGTGCTCGACCGGGACCGGACCGTCGTCATCGACGCGCGCAAGGCGCGGCGCCTGACCGCGGTCACCCCCAGGGCCAGCTCCCTCGACGGCGTCCGGATCGACGTCTACCGGGGCGTCGCCGACGACGACTACACCGCCACCAGCCGGTGGCCGGACGCCTCCTACGACAGCGTCTGGACGTTGCCGACGGGCGGCAAGGTGGGCGTGGGCGCGTTCGAGCTCGGCGGGCACTGGCGGCTGAACCAGCCGGCCATAACCATCTCCACCTCCGGCCACGACTTCGACGACGCCATCGTGCACCGCGGCGCGGCTCCGCTGCCCAAGGGCCACCACACGCTGGAGGCCGTCTTCGCCGGTGACGGGGACGCCGCCGGCTACCGGGGCAAGGGTGCCGAGGGCAAGGCCGTGATCGTCCGGAACAACGACACGGTCAGCCGCGAGGACCAGGCCGCCGCAGCAGCAGCGGCGGGCGCGAAACTGCTGCTCGTCGTCAACGACGGCCCCGGACGCATCGTCCCCTGGAACGACCCGATCTACGGAGCGCCGAACCTGGCGCCGCTGACGGTGGCCTCGCTGGGCATCGACGAGGGCGAGAAACTGATCGCGCAGATCCAGCGCGGGCGGCGCACCCTCCTCCACGTCACGTCGAATCCGGCCACCGAGTACGTCTACGACCTGGTCCACCGCTTCCAGGGCGCCGTGCCCGCGGACCCGGCCTACCGGCCAGGCAGCAAGGATCTGGCCCGGGTGAACGTCTCGTTCCGTAATTATCGGCAGTCCAGGGTGGTCGAGTCGCGCGACGACTACTGGCGGTTCGGATACAGCACCGCGACGGCCATCGGTGCCTCGGAGGCGCCGGCCATCGGCGAGCGCACCGACTACGTCACGGCCGGGGTGTCCTGGCACGAGGCGGCGACAATCGTCCGCGAGGTCGGCCAGGAGAGCATCCGACCCGTCGCGTACCGGGCGGGTACGAGCACGGACCTGCACTGGTTCGGCCCCATTCACCGGCCGCGCTCGGCACCCGGGACGTCGCCGCTGCGCCAGGACGACCTGCTGCAGGTGGTCCTGCCCGGTTGGGGCGACTCGGGAGCCGGCCACGTCGGGGGCACCTTCCTCAACAGCATGGTGTCCAACTCCCTGAAGCTGTACCAGGGAGACACCCTGCTGGGCGAGGCGCCCTACGACCAGCTGCTCGTCACCGGCCTGCGGCCGGAACGACTGCCGTACCGGGTGGTGTCGGAAAACTCCCGCGGCACGTGGGCAAACCCCTACTCCACCAGCACCCGCACCGAATGGGGCTTCACCTCCGAGGCAGGCGCCGCGGGCGCGATCGAGCGGCTGCCGTTCATCCAGCTCGACTACGCGGTGAACACTGACGTCGCCGGCAAGGCGCGCCGCCGCGCCGACCTCACCGTCACCCCCTCCCACCTGGACGGAGTGGCCGGGGCCGGCGACCTGCGAGCGGTCACCCTGGAGATCTCCTACGACGACGGGGCCACCTGGCGCAAGGCCCGCCTCGACCGGGGCAGGGACGGCTGGCGGACCCGTCTCGACGCTCCCGCCGCAGCGTCGTTCGTCACGCTCAGGGCCGCCGCCCGCGACAGCCGGGGCAACACCGTCGCCCAGACCATCACGCGAGCGTTCGGTCTGAAGTGACGCACCCGGTGGGAGGGCCGCGGCCCTCCCACCGGTGTCCGGCCCGGCCGGCTCACGGCTCACGGACGCGGGATGTTGCGCAGGTTGGACCGGGCGAAGCCGATCATGCGGCCCACGCCGCCGTTCAGCACGAGCTTGCTCGTCGTCGTGGCGAAGCCGGCCAGTTGGCGGCCGGTGAGGTGTGGCGGCACGGCCAGCGCGTTGGGGTCGGTGACCACGTCCGGCAGGGCCGGGCCGTCGTGCTCCAGCATGGCGCGCAGCGCGTCGCGCACGTCCCTGGGATCTTCGACCCGTCGCCAGCCGTTGGGTGTCAGGTAGCGGGCCGCCCAGACGGTGCACATGCCGGTGTCGACGGTGAAGACGGCGTCGCCCCACACCGCCAGGTCCAGCTTGGAGCGGCGGCCCAGGCACTCGGGCTGTCGACCTGCACGGTGCGTACGTGCTCGGGCAGGAAGGCGGTGTAGGGGAAGTCGGTGCCGAGCAGGACGAGCAGGGCGGCCTCGTGCATCGCCTCATAGGCGGCGCCATAGCCGAGCAGCCCGGACATGCCCACGTCGTACGGGTTGTCGTACTGGATCCACTCCTTGCCGCGCAGCGCGTGCCCGACCGGTGCTTTGACCCTCTCGGCGAAGGCCATCACCTCGTCGTGGGCACCGGCGCTGCCGCCCCCGCAGAACAGCGTGACAGAGTCGGCCTCGTCGACCAGCCGGGCCGGCTCAGCGATCTCGGCCTGACATGGGTTTCCTGGAAGCAGGAGGTGCCGATCTCCGCACTCGGGATGTGGGCGGCCGCGGCCAGCACGGGCGCCATGCTCCGGTGCGCGTCGTACAGGCCGTTGATCAGGTGCACATGGCCAGGTCCGCTGATCAGGTGCACATGGCCAGGTCCGCAACTGCCCGCGCACACGCAGAGCCGTCCGGTGATCCGCGCCTCCGCCCCCGCCGCGAACGCTCCCACCTCCTCGTGCCGCACCTACGTGTGCTGCGGCGGGTCGAGAACCGGTCGGCGACTCCGGCATGCCTGCTCGGCCGGTCAAGGCCGCGCACCCTCTGCGCGCCGTCGATCAGCGCCAGGACCTCGTCCGCCGGCGTCCGCGGTCGAGACCGCCCCCGGGACGACCCCGGCGCCGGCCACGTCAATCAGGAGGACGGCACGGTACGGCCCCCTCAAGGCGAGGCGGGAAGAGCGGCCAGGACGTCCTGCGTGGTGCCGGTCTCAGCGATGCGAGGGAAGATCCGAGCAATGCTGTGATCCTGGCTCGCCCCGTCGGTGTCGGTCATGGCATCCACCGGCAGCGTGACATGGAAGCCCTGCTCATGGGCGTCACGGGCGGGGAATGCAGCGCCGAGGTCGTTGCGTCCAGCCGGACCGCCGGCGACGTTGACGAGTACAACAGGCAAGCCGCGGCGCCGGAACTCAGCGAGCAGCTCACGGTTGCGCTCGAGGACTTCCGGGACCGGCCGTTCTCACGCTCGATCGGCGTCAGGAAGTCCAGCAGGTAAGCCCGTACGATCGCGCTGGCTTGACGTCGTACAAGGCTGTCAGTTGCCCGACGGGCGCCCGGCGGCCGGTTCTGACAGCGGCAGGCGGACGGCGAACCGGGCTCCGCCCGTGCAGTCCTCCACGGTGAGGGACCCGCCATGGGCCCGGCAGGTCTCCCGGCTGATGGCCAGCCCGAGCCCGCTGCCTCCCGGATCGAGGCGCTGCCCCTCCGGTAGCCGGACGAAGGCGGTGAAGACGCGCTCGCGATCCTCGAGGGCGATGCCGGCGCCGTCATCCTGCACGATCACCACGGCCTGGTCGCCGGCTTGCTCGACCGAAACGTCGACCCGTGACCGGGCGTGCCGCCGCGCGTTGACCAGAAGGTTGTTCAGCACGCGGCTCAATTGCACCCGCGAACCCCATACCGTCGGCTGACCGGTCGCCCGCAACCGGATCCGGACCCCGCCAGGGGGCAGGCCGGCCAGCTCATCCCTGACCAGGGCGGCCAGGTCGAGCGGCCGGTACGCCTCCGGTGGGGCGTCCTTGACCCGGGTGTAGGCCAGCAGGTCGTCGATGATCGCTTCGAGCCGATCCGTGCTGTCCAGCGTGCGCCGCAAGGCCGCGTGGGCGTCCACCTCGCCGGGGTACATCAGCGCCTCCTCCACCTGGGTGCGCAACGCGGTCACCGGGGACCTCAGCTCGTGAGAGGCCATGGAGGCGAACCGGCGGTAGGCGTTCACCGCCTCCTCCAACCGATCGAGGTAGGCGTTGGAGGCACGGGCGAGCTGGGCGATCTCGTCGTCGCCCGGTGGTGCCGGGACCCGCATGGTCAGGTCCTTCGCCGTGGCCTCGCCCATCTTCGCGCTGATCGCCCGAACCGGGCGCAAGGTCCGGCCCACCACCACCCAGGTGACCCAGCCGGCCATCACGGACGCGACCAGGACCGCGGCCCCGAAGCCGGCCTCCAGGTAGTGCATGGACAGGGCGGGAGGCTGCACCGTACCGGCGTAGATGTAGTGCGGTCCATCCCTCAAGGGCGCATCGGGCATGTGGGGCTCGAGTCGCAGGGCCGTGACCAGCAGGCATCTGCCCTTACTCCAGGACGGGCACGCGGTGAAGTCCTGCATGCCGTCGCCGGGGGCAGGCCTGAGCGCGCTCAGCGGCGGCTTTCCGGCAGCATCGGCATTGGCCACCACCACGCGCCCCCGGGAGTCAACGAGTTGGAGATACCTGGCACGCGCGGCCGGCTCGACTGGATTCGGCGGCGGGATGTAACCGGGCCGCATCCTGCTGACCCAGTCGACGACGGCCAAGTGCATGTCCTCCGCAAGCTCCGTGGCGATCTTGTGGCGGATGCCGGAGATGGTCACGGCGCCGAGTACCGTGAGAATGACCAGGAACAGCGCCCCTACGACGAGGGCATAACGCACGCGGATGGAGCAGGGGTAGGGCCAGCGCCGCCCATTGGTCTTCGGTGACATGCGCCTTCTTTCCCGCCAACCCCTCAGCCGCCATGGGCTGCCTGTACGCACCGCTGTGGGTGCGACATGCAGTGGCCTTCGTTCACAGGCGGAAGCTGCCGCCCTGCTGCGAGCTCGAGCCGGGGGCGATCGTTCTTGACGGCTACGCGGTGATGGTCAGAGCAACAGCCGTCGCAGGGACCCTCCCGCACCGAGGCAACGCCGTCGCCCCATCTGCTCCCCAACGCACATCCTGTGGCATACCCGCAGCTCAACCACGTATGCAAACACCTGTCCCACCGGAACGGCATGCGATCGAGCCCTCTGGCGCGAGATCGCGCACCTGTTGCGCAATCCCTGCTCGGCGCGAGCGCCGCCTATGATCATGCGGATGAGCGACATCAGCAGCCCCCCGATCGCCCGAGTGGACGTGGTGCGCGACGTTCACCACGGCATCACGCTCGAGGACGCCTACCGGTGGATGGAGGCGGACGGCGAGGAGTTCCACCGCTGGCTCGACGGCCAGGCCGGCCATGCCCGCGAGCAGCTGGACGCCCTGCCACGCCGGGAGGAGCTGCTGACCCGGATCCGCGAGCTGGGCGGCACGCTCCCGCAGTACTCGGACTTCACGCCGGCGGGCGACAGGATCTTCTACCTGGCGCGCGAACCGGGCGCCGGCGTACTCGTGCTGATGGTGCGTGAGCCCGACGGAGCGAGCAGGGTCCTGTTCGACCCGGACACCGTGCCCGGCGAGGCGCCCCACGCCATCGCCTGGTACGTGCCCTCCCCCGACGGCCGCCACATCGCCTGCGCCGTCTTCCCGTCCGGGTCGGAGGAGAGCACGATCCAGGTCATTGACGTCGGCTCCGGTGCCATCCTGGAGACGATCCCGCCCACGACGCGCTTTGCCTTCCTGAGCTGGCTGGAGGACGGCCGGTCGTTCGTCTTCCACCGCTTCGTGGCTCCTCCGGCGGGCGCTCCGCCGGAGCAGCGCCGCCTGGACAGCCGTTCCTTCCTGCACCGGCTGGGCACCGACCCGGCGCGGGATGAGGTGGTGCTGGCGCGCGGGCTCAACCCCCACGTCGAGCTGACCCCGCAGGATCGGCCCTTCCTCGTGGTGCCGCCGCGCGGTGAGTGGATGCTGGCGATCGTCTCCCACGGCGCACTCGGCCCCTGGACCAGCGAGCAGTTGAGCGATTGCTCGCTGTACGTGGCGCCACGAGCCGCGCTCGCCGATCCGGCCACCTGCCCGTGGCGGAAGGTGGCGGGCGTGGCGGACGGTGTTACCGCCTTCGCCACCAGCCACGACACCCTCTATCTGGTCTCCCATCGGGACGCGCCCCGCTCCCGCGTGCTGGCCGTTCCGTTTGCCGTCCCGGATCTGTCTCGAGCCCGGGTGGTCGTGCCCGCGGGTGAGCGCGTGGTGGAGGCGGTGCGGGTCGTCGGCGACCGGCTGCTGGTGCGCGATCTCGACGGTGGCGTCCATCGGGTACGGCATGCGCCCCTGTCCGGCGGCGAGCCCGCCGACCTCCCGCTGCCGGTGGAGGGCGCCATCTGGGAGGTGACCACCCACCCGGAACGGCCCGAGGCCCTGCTGCTGGCGGCCGGCTGGACAGACGCGCCGCGGCTCTACCGCTACGACGGCGAAACCCTGGAGGACACCGGGCTGGCGCCCCGCTCACCGGTCGACTTCGGCGACGTGCACGCCCGCATCCTGCATGTGCCCGCGAGGGACGGAACGCGGATCCCGCTCACCGTCATCCACCACAAGGGCCTGGTGCTGGACGGCGACAACCCGGTCCTGCTCACCGGCTATGGCTCTCATGGCATGTCCGAGCTGCCCGAGTTCCGTCCGGAGATGCTCGCCTGGTACGAGCGCGGCGGCGTCTACGCCGTTGCGCACCTGCGCGGTGGCGGCGCCTATGGCCGGGAGTGGCACGAGGCCGGGCGTGGCCTGCGCAAGGAGACCACCATCACGGACTTCATCGACTGCGCCGAGCACCTCATCGCCCTGGGCTACACCCGGCCGGGACGGCTGGCGGGCGAGGGCGTCAGCGCCGGCGGCATCCCCGCCGGCGGCGCGCTGGTGCGCCGGCCGGAGCTGTGGGCTGCCATGGCGATGCAGGTGCCGACGGTCAACGCCACACGGATCGAGTTCAGCGAGAACGGGCCGATCAACGTGCCGGAGTTCGGCAGCGTCACCACTGAGGATGGCCTGCGCGGTCTGCTGATCGCCGATGCCTACCTGCGGGTCGAGGACAGCGTGCCGTACCCGGCGGTGCTGCTGACCACCGGACGGCGCGACGCGCGGGTGCCGCCGTGGCAGCCGGCGAAGCTGGCCGCCCGCCTGCAGGCGGCCGGCGCCTCCGGCCGGCCGGTGCTGCTGCGTGTTGAGGAGCACGGCGGTCACGGCGCCGGCTCGACCCGAGAGCAGGAGCATGCCCTGCTCGCTGATGTGCTGGCCTTCCTGTTGCACGCCTTCGAGGCGTCACGATGAGGACGACTGAGCAGCGGGCCCTTCGTCAGGTCACGTCGCTGCCGTCCGGCGGGCCGCTCGATCCCGGCCTGCGGGTGACGCCCCCGAAGTGACCGCATGGTGCCGAAGTGCCATCGCTGAGTACGTCGTGCCCGCCACGGTCGACGGCCGAGTTCACCGGGCGTCATGAGGCGGCGGATGTGCTATGCCGGGGGGTGGGAGGAGCACTGTGCCGCCCAGGCAGCAAGGCCTTCTTCGGTGAGGACGTGGTCGAGAGCGGTCACCACCGCCCCGTGGAGTGCCCCGTCGCGACCGAGGGCGGCGGCGAGCACAGGGGGCGGGTTCGGGCGGCGGAAGCGCATGAGGCCGTCGGCGAGGGCGGCGGTGAACTCGGGCTCGGCCGCGGCCCGCAGTGACTCCGCCAGGCTGCCCAGGGTGACGACGGCGGGATCCAGGGCGTTGATCAACCCGGCGAGACCGCGGGCCAGTGCGCGGGCGGCGTGGGCGACGGCGGCGCGGACGGCCGGGTCCGCCGGGGTGCGGGCAAGGGCCTGCTCGGCGTACGTGCGGGGGTCTCGGGGCGCGGGCTCACCCAGCCGGCGGGCGATGGCGCGGCCGTCGACCGCCAGATCCCAGCAGCCCCGGGCGCCGCAGGGGCAGCGCAGGCGGGGATCGCCGAACGGAAGGTGCCCGAACTCCCCGCCGGCGCCTGTGGCTCCGTGCATGGGCCGGCCGTCGACGACCAGGGTGCCGCCGACGCCCACTTCCACAGTGAGGTGCAGGACGGTCGCCGCTCCCGCCGCGGCGCCCTGCCGGGCCTCGGCAAGGCCCGCGAGCGTTGCGTCGTTGCCGATCAGCAGCGGCACGCGCGGATCGGCCGTCAGTGCCGCCAGGTCCACCGCGTCCCAGCCGAGCACGGCGGACTGGACGACCCTGCCGTGTTGCACGGTCGCGGCGATCGCCACGCAGATCGCCCGGACGCGGTCGCCATAGCGGCGGTGCAGGCGCCTCACCGCCTGCGCGACCGTGTCGACCACCTGCTCGGGGTCACGGCTGCGGTGAGTGCCCGCCTCCGCGACGTCGGGCTTTCCGTCGAGCGGGGCGACCGCGCATCGCCAGTCCTCCTGGCGGAGGTCCACAGCGATCACGACGGGCCCGTCCGGGTGAGGGGTGAGCACACTCGTCGGACGGCCCCGCGAGGTCGCGGCGGCAGGGGTCTCGGCGAGCAGGGCAAGGTCGCGCAACCGGGAGGTGATCTCCGTGGCCGAGCCGGTGCTGAGACCGAGCCGCCGCGCCACGGCCGCCCTGGTCACGCCCGGTTCGCGGCGCATCTCGTCCAGCACGGCCAGGGCGCTGCGCCAGCGGAGATCCGCGGCGCGCACGGACCCGGCCCGGTTGCGTGGGGTTGCCATGTGTCGTCGCCCTTCGTTTATGCTCGATGCACGAGTTTATTCGAAGGAGGAACGCCGTGCCACGACGAACGGATCTCGCGGCGGTCGAAGCGGTCCTGCTGGACATGGACGGCACTCTCGTGGACTCCGACGCCGCGGTCGAGCGTGCCTGGGCGACCTGGGCCGAGGAGTACGGCGTCGACCCCGGCGCGGTCCTCGCCATCGCGCACGGGAGCCCGGCCGCGCGTACCGTCCGGCGGCTGTTCCCCGGCCTGGACGACGAGGCCGTCAGGGCGGCGGCGCAGCGGCAGCACGCCCTGCAGTACGAGGACCTGGCGGACGTCACCGCGGCACCCGGCGCGCACCTCCTGCTCGCCACGCTGGACCGGCTCGACCTGCCGTGGGCCGTGGTGACCAGCGCCGACGGACGGCTGGCCAAGGCACGCCTGCACGCGGCGGGCATCGACCCGCCCGTCCTGCTGACGATCGACGACGTACGGGCGGGCAAACCCGATCCCGAGGGCTACCTGGAGGCCGCACGCCGCCTTCGCATCGCGCCGTCCGCCTGCCTGGTGGTGGAGGACTCCGAGCCGGGGCTGGCTGCGGGGCGGGCGGCGGGCATGCCGGCCGTGGCGCTGCGGGGGCTGGACGGCGACCTGTCCCTGTCCGGCCTCGGCCGGCTGGCCCAGTTGCTGGAGCGGTCGCGGGTGCGGCCGTGGTGGCGCGACGCGGTGGGCTACCAGGTGTACCTTCCGTCGTTCGCGGACAGCACCGGTGACGGCTGGGGCGACCTGGCCGGGGTGAGCGGGCGGCTGAATCATCTGGAGCGGCTCGGGGTGGAGGTGGTGTGGCTGAGCCCGTTCTTCCGGTCGCCGATGCGCGACCACGGTTACGACGTCGCCGACCACCGGGCCGTGGATCCGTCGTTCGGCGGGCAGGCGGCCCTCGACGGGCTGCTGGCGCAGGCGCACCGGCGCGGTATGCGGGTGATCGGCGACCTGGTCGTCAACCACACCAGCGACCTCCACCCGTGGTTCGTCGCCGCCTCCTCCTCGCGGACCGACCCGTACCGCGACTACTACATCTGGCGCGACCCGGCCCCGGACGGCGGCCCGCCCAACACCTGGCTGTCCCATTTCGGCGGGCCGGCCTGGACGGCTTCCGCATCGACACCGCCGGCTACCTCGTCAAGGACGCGGACCTGCGGGACAACCCGCCGCTGCCCGCCGGCCGCATCCTGCCGGCACGCGGAGTGACCATGGACTGGCGCCGCCAGGAGCATCGCCACGACATCCACCAGCCTGATGTGCACCAGGTGCACGAGCGGTGGCGGCGGATCGCCGACCGGCACGACGCCTTCCTGGTCGGCGAGGTCTACGAGCTCGACCCCCGGGCCCTGGCTCGCTTCGTGCAGGGCGAACGGCTGCACTCGTCGTTCTGGTTCGGGCTGGTGGAGACCGACTGGGACGCCGACCGGATCGACACCATGATCGAGGCCGCCGTGATGGCCTCGCCGCGGCTGTCCTGGGTGCAGGGCAACCACGATCGTTCCCGCGCCGTCACCCGGTTCGGCGGCGGGCCGCGGGGACGGCGCCGCTCGCTCGCGCTGCACGTGCTGATGGCGTTACTGCCGGGAACCTTCTGGCTCTACCCGGGCGAGGAGCTCGGCGAGACCGTGGCGGCACAGCAGGACGACCCCGCATCCCACCTGCACACCCTCGTCCGGCTCCTGACCGCCAGACGCCATCTGGCGCACGTGCTGGCCTCCATCGACGACGTGAGCAGAGTCAGGCTCGCCGCACCGGTGACCGCCTACCGCCGGGGAGCGCTCTGGGCGGTGGCGAACCTGCGGGACACCCCTGCCGCCGGCCTGCGCCTGCCCGCCCCAGCGGTGTTCGACACCGACGATCCCACCGTCACCCCCCACCGGCCCAGGACCGGCTATGTCGGCCTCGCGCCGCAGCAGGCGCTCCTGCTGGCCGCGGAATGACCGCTCATCATCGAACGACCCGACGAGGAAGGCGACATGTCCGACCGCGTGACCCCGTTCCGTCTTGACGTGCCCGAGCCCGTACTGGCCGACCTGCGCGAACGGCTGCGGCGCACGCGCTGGCCCGAGAAGGAGACGGCCGGGGACTGGTCGCAGGGTGTCCCGCTGGACTACCTGCGCGAGTTGTGCCGGTACTGGGCCGATGAGTACGACTGGCGGGCCACCGAACGGCGCCTGAACTCGCTGCCACAGTTCCGCACCTCCATCGACGGCCTCGGGATCCACTTCCTGCACGTCCGCTCGCCCCACGAGAACGCGCTGCCGCTCGTCCTGACCCACGGATGGCCGGGCTCGATCGTGGAGTTCCTCAAAGTGATCGGACCGCTCACCGACCCGGCCGCCTACGGCGGCGACGCCCGCGACGCCTTCCACGTCGTCTGCCCATCCCTGCCCGGATACGGCTTCAGCGACAAACCGGACCGCCGGGGCTGGGGCGTCGAGCGGATCGCCGGCGCCTGGATCACGCTGATGGCCCGCCTCGGCTACGACCGCTACGGCGCGGCAGGCTCCGACTGGGGCACGACCGTCACCACGCTCATCGGCCTGCGGGATCCCGCCCACGTGGCGGGCATCCACCTCGTCCCGCCGCTGGCGGCCCCGGATCCGGCCACGTTCGGCGACCTCACCGCCGCCGAACGGGCCGCTCTCGCCGACCTGGAACGAGGCCAGGAGGACGAGGACGGCTACTCGCTGGAGCAGTCCACCCGCCCGCAGACCATCGGCTACGGGCTCGTCGACTCACCGGCACTGCTGTGCGCCTGGATCATCGAGAAGTTCCGGTCCTGGACCGACTGCGACGGCCGCCCCGAGAACGCCCTCACCCGCGACGAACTCCTCGACAACCTCATGTTCTACTGGCTGCCCGGAACCGGCGCCTCCGCCGCCCGGCTCTACTGGGAGAGCTTCAAACAGGTCCAGCGGCTCTTCACCGCCGAGACCACGGACATGGTCACCGTCCCGGCAGGGTGCTCGATCTTCCCCAAGGAGAACCCGCGGCCATCCCGCCGGTGGGCCGAGAAGCGCTTCACCACCATCCTGCACTGGAATGAACCGGACAGGGGCGGTCACTTCGCCGCGTTCGAGCAGCCCTGCCTGTTCGCCGAGGAACTACGAACCTTCTTCCGCATGCTCCGCTGACCGCACAGCAGTACCGCCGGGTCCGGAGCCGGTCGCGGTCTTGGTCGTAGCGGCGCTGCCGTTCTGCCCGATCATCGCGTATCGAGGGGTGCCTGCTTGATGAGCCGCCGATGCTCACGGCGTTCCTCCCGCGTATACGACCACGGGCCACGCACCGACATCCGCCACTGCGAGAGTCCTTCCCGGATCTCCGCAAGCCGCTGGGCGAAGGCCGGATCGACGGCTGTGATCGTCGCCTCATGCATCATGAAGCTGAAAAGAACCCTGTGGTGGCGTGGTCCAATTCCATCAGCCACTGCTGGCGCTTGATTCTTCCGGTCCGCCTCCACAGCATGATCACCTGCTGATCACGACAGCCCCGTGACCGGGGCGACCCCGCCACCGACGACAGCACTCAGCGCGCCCTGAAGTAGGTTCGCCCACCAATCCACCACAGAAGATCTATCCCGCCAAACACCGTAGATCATGCGGGCCGACGGACTACATCCGCGGGCGCGGTGATGCCGGCGCCAGCCGATCTGGCTCCAATCAGGACACGATCAAGTGCCGCCCGGCCCGCAGGTCCCCAGTGAGGCTTGCCGCCGGGAAGGCCCCGATCTCCGTTCTGCCCCATGAGCATCAGGAAGAGGCTCTTCATGGCGGCCAGCCCGCGGGCGCGCCGGATCGCCGCCTCGTCCGCATGCGCGTACGCGTCGAAGAACCGTGCGGCCGTGCCCGCGGGGAGCAGCAACCACGCGGCGGCGAGGTCCCACGCGGGATCGCCGGCGAACAAGGAGCCGAAATCGATCACGCCCGAGAGCGTTCCGCCCGAGACGACGACATTCGCGGGATGGAGGTCGCCGTGCACCCACACCGGCGGGCCCTCCCACTCGGGGGCCGCGACGGCGTCGTCCCAGACAGACCGGACGGCGCGGACATCGCCGACGGTATCGGGGTCAATGGCCTGCAAGAACTGCTCGAAGCCACCCGTGCACCTCTTGGGGTGAGCGCCGAGGTCCGAACTGGCCGGGGCCTCGGCGGGCGCCTCCGCATGGAGCGCCTGGAGGAAGCTCGCCAGCGTGTCGGCCGCGTGGGCGCCGCGGCTGATCGAGCCGTGGTCCAGCGGCTCGCCGGGAACCCACGTCATCACGGTCCAGTGCTTGGGGAAGCGCTCGGACGGTTCGCCGAACCGCACCGGGATCGGCACCGGGAGCGGCAGGCGCGGGGCCAGTACGGGTAGCCACCGCCGCTCCTTGAGCTGAAGCTCCGGGGTGGGGTCCATGCGCTGCATGCGCACGGCCAGCTCGTCCCCGAGGCGCCACATCTGGTTGCCCCAACCGCCCGCCACCTCGCGGATGGCCAGCCCCGCAAGGTCTGGATGTTGCTCCTGCAGCAGGTCGCGGACCAGGTCTGCGGTGATCTCAATCTCGGTGCCGGTCATGTGAAGTCACAGTACTGAGGCGGCAGACGGAGTGGCAGGTCAGAGGCTTTGCGACGGAACGGTGGATGAGGTCGGGTCGTGACGTTGGCTTCGTGCAGCAGCCGGTCTTCTCCGAATCCGGCGGAAGATCAAGGTGAGCGAACTGATGCTGATGGCGGCCTTGTCGTGGAACGCGGTCGCCGTCGTGATGAACACGTGGCCGTGAGCAGGGTCGCGGACAACGCACCGGGTGACAGCAGGGAGCTGAAGATGTCGGTGGCACCTGATGGAATTCGCGGGACCGAATCGTGCGACGTCGCAGGAGCCCGCCGTGGACCGTCACGCATGGAAGCCGTTCCTTCAGCGCTGGAGCGAGGAGTGGCACCTCGCCAACCCCGACGAGGAGCCGGACGGCGACCCCTGGCTCGGATGCACGCCCGCCACCGAGGACGAGGTACGCGCCCTGGAGTCGCGGCTGGGGTGCGTGCTGCCCCCGTCGTTCCGGGAGTTCCTACTGGTCACCAACGGCTGGCGGCACGCGGGCAATTTCGTACGGAGCCTGCGCGGCACCGAGGAGATCGGCTGGCTGGCCGATCTGGAGCCGATGTGGGCCGACGCCTACGCCGACTGGGACGAGGAGGACACGGAGCCCGCGGCGGCACGATCGTTGCTGATCTCCCTGGAGGCGGACGCCGGCGTGGTCTACCTCGATCCGGGTGACGTCGATGAGCACGGCGAGTGGGCGGCTTACGACGTGTTCTCCTGGACGGCCATGGGCCCTGACCGGCACGGCTCCTTCTACGAGAAGATGTACGACTTCTACGCCGGATTCCACGCCCTCGACCGGCCCCGATGCGACACCCAGCGCGAGTGGGACGCCAAGGTCGAGGACGCCCGGCTGGCGAGCCTGCGCGGCGAGGTGGAGCGCCCGCTGGCCGTCCTGGCGCAGGCCGCGCGTTTCGGCCGTGACCGTGCCTCGTTCCTGAGCTTCCAGATGCGGACCTTGCTGAGGGAGGCGGAGGACGACGACCCCTTCCACCGGCTGCTCACCCACGGCGACACCCAGTCGTGGGTCCTCGACGAGGATCTGTTCGCCGCACAGGTTCTGCCGCTGCTGTTCGCCGCGCACGAACGCGCCCGCCGGTTCGGCTCCGGCTCCACCGTCAAGTTCTTGTGGGACCGCGGCCCGCAGCAGGTCAAGCACCTGCTCGGCCGTTATCAGGCGCGGCAGAACGAGCCGGGTTTCCGGCTCTGCTTCGGCAACCCGGAGTTCGACGAGGCCGCGCACGCCGCCCTGGACGCCGGTGACGAGGCCTGGCCGCGCCTGCGTGACGCCCTCGTCCACTGGCGGCCGCTGCATGAGGACCACCTCGCACCGATCGCCCTGCTGGCCGATCCCCGGGCCGCCCGGCTGATCACGCCGGAGCGCGGACGCGAACTCCTGGCCATGAGGAGGGGGTGAACACGGGGTCGTTTCTCCCTCGGAGTCATGGGCCGGAGCCCGTCCAGCCGTGGAACGCGTGAATCACTTCGAGCCGGCACCGCCGATCCGGCACGGCCTGGCCGGTCCGCCGAGCGGGCCCGCACCGCAACCACCACGGTGCGGGCGCGGCCGTGCCGGCCACCGGGGCCCGGCCGTGCTGGCAGTTCGCTCGGTTCACCGAGCATGTCCTGGCGTGCGGGAGACGGCCGGGCACCGGGCGGGTGAGGTCAAGGCGCTTGCGTACGGCACGGGTCGTGCTCAGCAGTTCGTCCGGGGTGAGATCCAGCGTCATGAGGTACGTCTCCTTCAGGCGGTGGGGGCGGGCACGGGTGCGGAGCGGCGAGGTTGGCGGCGCCCACGGTGCCGGACCTGAACACCTCCAGCGGGACGAGCGGCGCGCGTCGCCGGCGCTCGATGACGACGAAGGCGCCCAGCAGCAGGGCGGCCACGACACCGGCCGGCCGGCTCTTCTCGGTCAGCGCGAACACCAGCGGCAACACGCCGTCGGTGACCGCGGCCCCAGCGCCCGGTTGCGCTGTGGCCCCTCGGCGAAGGTGGTAATGATGAGCGACAGGGCCGCCGGGGCGGTGAGCGCGGCCGCCACCCCCTTGATCACCAGGGGCACCTGCCGGCGGCCATGGGCTCGGATCACCATCACTCTCCATCTGTATACAAACAATTGACGGACAGACGATTCGAACCGTATGCCTGCAAATCATCTACTGTCAAACAGTCTCCTTGGAGACGGATTGCGGTAGGCTTGGAGCTGAGCGCACGAGGGAGAGTGATGGCGACCACGACCAGAACGACGGACCGCGGGACGGCGTACTTTCCCCGGCTCGCCGCCGAGCGGCTCGACATCGCGCTGTGCCGCGCGTCGGCCGCCGTTGCCCGCGCCGCCGACGCGCATGCCGCCGGGGAAGGGCTCGGAGTCGGGCAACACCTCGTGCTCCAGATGCTCGACGCCGTCGGCCCCTGCTCCCAGCAGACGCTCAGCGAGGAACTGCGGATCGACCGCAGCGTGATGGTCGGCATCTGCGACGACCTGGAACGAGCGGGCCACGTCCGCAGGGAACGCAACCCCCGCGACCGGCGCTCCTACGCCGTCACCATCACCGACTCAGGCCGCCGGCGGTACGCCCAGGCCCAAGCCTTGATCCCGGCCTTCCTCGAGGACACCTTCCAGGCCCTCACCCCCGCCGAACGCGGCCAGTTGAGCGCACTCCTCACCAAACTCCTGCAGCCGGCGCCAGCGGCCCTCACTGATGCCGGTGGCCCTTCCGCGGAAGGGGGCCCGCGGCCCCCACTCCGTGCGCACGGCGAGAGCGGCGATCGGTCGCTGCGATCGTCCCCCGACGACCGCATGGCCCGTTCAACGTCGTGAGCGTGTGGCTGCAGGGGGATTTGGCCAGTCATGGGAGCATTGATCCATGACGGCATCAGTAAGACAGGTTCAAGTCGCCTTCGACTGCGCATCACCTGAGCGCGTCGCTCGTTTCTGGTGTGAGGTGCTGGGATACGTCGCACCACCGCCACCGGAGGGGTTCGCCAGTTGGGACGACTTCAATCAGTCGCTGCCGCCGGAACGGCGCGATGCGTGGTTCGCATGCAGTGACCCCTCGGGTGTGGGGCCGCGGCTGTACTTCCAGCGCGTTCCCGAAGGCAAGACCGTCAAGAATCGGCTGCACCTCGACGTGCGGGTCGGTACCGGGCTGGTGGGTGAAGAGCGCCTGGCGGCCCTTGAGGCCGAATGCGCGCGACTGATCCCGCTCGGCGCGGTACGCGTGCGGCTCCTGCCCGCCGATGAGGAGAACGAGTCGGTCCTGGTCATGCAGGACGTCGAGGGCAACGAATTCTGCCTCGGCTGAGTGGCGGACACGAGCGAGGTGGCAGGTCCGGCGCGGGGCAGGCCGGCGGCCAGGCCACGCCCGGTGCGCCGGCACGAGGAGCGATCTCGTAGATCATGCTCCAGAACAGGCGTTCGCGCAGGCTCGCCGGTTGCCGGTGAAAGGTCTCCAGCCGGGACGGCCGGGATGGCGCGGTCATCGTGCCGGACGGTCTCGCGCCGCAGCGGTCGGCGGCGGGGTCGACGGCCAGCAGGTCCTGGCGCTGGGCCCAGGTGAAGGAGGTCAGCGCGGACAGGTCCCGGTTCCAGGTCGTTCCGGCCGCGCCACTTCATCGGGTCCTCACCTCGGCGTAGTCCTCGAGGGTCAGCGCGGCGACCGGTGAGGGCGGCCAATCGACCCAGGGTGCCGGCGTCGCCGGCACGGGTCGTGCCGGTCCTGTGGCCGGTGATGGACACCTCACCGTTACGCTATGTCACCGCTTGTGCTCGTGGCGTTACCTTCAGTGCGCTGCGGGTTTTGATCTGCCCTTGGCCGCCTTGCGGGTCACCAGGCTGAACTGGCGCTCCCGTGGGCGCATGGGGGGACGTCGATTCCCTACCTGCAGGGAGCGGATGGCCACGTCAAGGTTTCTGGCCGGCGCGCTCTCCCGCACTGTTGGCGACGCCCGGGAAGAAGCCGGGGCAGAGAGCGAAGGCGAGGTGGTGGAGTGCGCCTGACTCCGCATGAACAGGAACGTCTGATGATCTATGTGGCCGCGGAGGTGGCCCGCAAGCGCAAAGATCGCAGGACGAAGCTCAACCATCCGGAGGCGGTCGCGCTGATCACCGCCTACGTGCTTGAAGAGGCTCGGGACGGCAACAAGACCGTCGCCCAGCTCATGAACCCCGTGGACCCGTCGGTGCTCGATCGCGACGACCTGATGCCGGGTGTGGCGGAGATGCTCTCCGGCATCCAGATCGAGGCCACCTTCCCCGACGGCACCAAGATGGTCAGCATCCGCCACCCCCTGCCCCCGGAAACCCCGCAGCCGACATCGTCCGTGGTTCATCCCGGAAAGATCGAACACCCCGCCGACGCCGGACGGATCGTCCACAACAAGGGCCTCCCGGTCACGATCGTGACCGTCACCAACGATGACGACCGCCCCATCCAGGTCGGCTCCCACTACCACTTCTTCGAGGCCAACCCCGGCCTGAAGTTCGAGCGTGCCGACGCCTACGGCAAGCGCCTGAACATTCCCGCCGGCAACTCCGTGCGGTTCGAACCCAACATGCCGGTGCAGGTCGAGCTGGTGCCCATCGAGGGCGATCGCGTCGTCGAGGGCCTGCGCGGCGAGGTCGGAGGCAAGCTGTAGTGTCCAGTCCACCGATGCACAAGGGCCATCAGCCGCTGACCCGCCTCGACTACGCCGACCGGTTCGGCCCCACGGCCGGCGACCGCATCCGGCTGGCCGACACCAACCTGCGGATCGAGGTCACCGAGGACTGGTGCGGCGGCCCCGGCCACAGCGGCAGCGAGGTCGTCTTCGGCGGCGGCAAGGTCGTCCGGGAGTCGATGGGCCAGGCCTGCGCGCCGCGCGACTCCAGGAGGTTCGGCGCCCCGCAGCCGCCCGACACGGTCATCACCGGCGCGGTCATCCTGGACCACTGGGGCGTGGTCAAGGCCGACGTCGCCATCCGCGACGGCCGGATCGTCGCCCTGGGCAAGGCCTACAACAACGAGACCATGAACCGGCTGCACGACCGGCATCCGACGGCCACCGACTTCGTGATCGGCCCGGAGACCGAGGTCATCTCCGGCAACGGCAAGATCCTCACCGCCGGCGCCGTCGACACCCACGTGCACTTCATCTGCCCCGAGCAGATCCACGAGGCACTCGTCTCCGGCGTCACCACCCTGATCGGCGGCGGCACCGGCCCCGCCGAGGGCAGCACCGCCACCACCGTCACGCCCGGCTCCTGGCACCTGGCCCGGCTGTTCAAGGCGCTGGACGGCTTCCCGGTCAACATCGGGCTGCTCGGCAAGGGCAACACCATGTCGTACGAGTCGCTCTACAACCAGGTCAAGGCCGGTGCGCTCGGCCTGAAGATCCACGAGGACTGGGGAGCCACCCCCGCCGTCCTGCGCCGCAGTCTGGAGGTGTGCAAAACGACCGGGGTGCAGCTGGCCCTGCACGCCGACACCCTGAACGAGGCGGGCACGGTCGAGGACACCATCAAAGCCATCGGTGGCCACCCGATCCACGTCTTCCACGTCGAGGGCGCCGGCGGCGGCCATGCTCCGGACATGCTCACCATGGCGGGCCTGCCGAACGTGCTGCCCGCCTCCACCAACCCCACCCGGCCCTTCACCGTCAACACGGTCCCCGAGCACATGGACATGGTGATGGTCGCCCATCACCTGAACCCGCTGGTGGAGGAGGATCGGGCGTTCGCCGAGTCGCGGATCCGGCCCGCCACGATGGCCGCCGAGGACCTGCTGCACGACCTCGGCGCCATTTCGATCATGTCGTCGGACTCCCTGGCGATGGGCCGCATCGGTGAAATGATCATGCGGACGTGGCAGACCGCGCACGTGATGAGGGACCGGTTCGGTCCCCTGGAGGGCGACACCGGCGGGCCCGGCGGGGCCGACAACCGGCGCGCCCGCCGTTACATCGCGAAATACACCATCAACCCGGCCCTCGCGCACGGCATCGAGCACGAGGTCGGCTCGGTCGCGGTGGGCAGGCTCGCCGATCTGGTGCTGTGGGAGCCGGCGTTCTTCGGAGTCAAGCCGTATCGGGTGATCAAGGGGGGCCAGATCGCCTACGCGCAGGTCGGCGACGCCAACGCCTCCATCGTCACCCCGCAGCCGGTGCTGCCCCGCCCCGTGTGGGGCGCGACCGGCCGGGCACCCGGCGCCAACTCGGTCAACTTCGTCACAGCAGAGGCCATCAACGCCGGCCTGGCCGGCCGGGTCGAGGTGAGCAAGCCGTTCGCGGCCATCCGCGACACCCGCAAGGTGTTCAAGGCCGACATGCGGGAGAACAACGCCTGCCCGCTCATCGAGGTCGACGGCCGCGCCTGCGAGGTGAAGATCGACGGCCGGCCTGTCGGCAGCAGCGAGTACGCCACCGAACTGCCGATGGCGCAGCGCTACTTCCTGTTCTGACCGTCCCCACGCCGTCGCGCACCGTTCCGCAGGGCACACGACCCGCAAGGAGGGACACGAAAGGTGAACCGCGCACGATGAATCGCGCCGCCCTGCTCGTCCTGGCCGACGGCCGCTTCCCCGCCGGCGGGCACGCCCACTCCGGCGGCGCCGAAGCGGCTGTCATCGCCGGGCGGGTGCGTGACGTGGCGAGCCTGCGGGAGTTCTGCCGCGGCCGGCTGCACACCAGCGGCCTGGTCGCGGCGGGCCTGGCCGCCGCGACCGCCGCCGGCCATGACCCGCTCCTGCTCGATGAGGCCGCCGACGCCCGCACCCCCGCACCCGCCCTGCGCCACGTCGCGCGCCGGCTCGGCCGCCAGCTGCTGCGGGCCGTGCGTGCCGCCTGGCCTTCGGCCGAGCTCGACGCGCTCGCGGCGGCCCGGCCGCACGGCGCTCACCAGAGCGTCGTGCTCGGCCTGGCCGCCCGCTCCGCAGGACTGAGCCCGCTGGACGCCGCGTACGCGGCCGCGTATGAGAGCGTCAGCGGCCCGGCCACCGCCACCGTCCGCCTGCTGAGCCTCGACCCCTTCGACGCCACCGCCGTCCTGGCGCGCCTGGCTGCCGGCATCGACCACGTCGCGACGCGGGCCGACCAAGCCGCGCGGCGCGTGCCCGCCGAGGGCGTCGGCGCGTTGCCCGCCGCCTCGGCGCCGCTGCTCGACATCACCGCCGAACAACACGCCGCTCGCCCGGTGCGCCTGTTCGCCTCCTGACCGTCGCACCTGTCGTTCAACCCTGTCTTCAACCGCGGAGCAAGCCATGCACCTGCACCTGCACCACGACCATGCCTCCCCCGAGGGCCACGCCCTCGGACCCGCCGGCTCCGCCACGCAGCGTCCCGGCGGCCGCCGCCGCGCCCTGCGCATCGGGCTGGGCGGGCCGGTCGGCACCGGCAAGACCGCCACCGTCGCCGCCCTGTGCCGGACGCTGCGCGAGGAACTGTCCATCGCCGTCGTCACCAACGACATCTACACCCGCGAGGACGCCGAGTTCCTGCTGCGCGAGGCCGTCCTGCCCGCCGAGCGCATCCGGGCGGTCGAGACCGGGGCCTGCCCGCACACCGCCATCCGCGACGACATCTCCGCCAACCTCGAAGCCGTCGAGGACCTGGAGGAACAGCTCGGCCCGCTGGATCTGATCCTCATCGAGTCCGGCGGCGACAACCTCACCGCGACCTTCTCCAAGGGCCTGGTCGACGCGCAGATCTTCGTCATCGACGTCGCCGGCGGCGACGACATCCCGCGCAAGGGCGGCCCCGGCGTCACCGCTTCCGACCTGCTCGTCATCAACAAGACCGACCTCGCCCCGTACGTCGGGGTGGACCTGGAGGGCATGGCCCGCGACGCGAAAACCCAGCGCGGCGACCTGCCCGTCGCCTTCACCGCCCTGAAGAGCGAGGGCGGCGTCACACCCGTCGCGCACTGGGTCCGCCGGCGCCTGGCCGACTGGGCCACCGGCCCCGCATGACGCTCCCGCCGCAGACCACTTCGGCCCGGCCCACCGGCGTACACGCCACCGCCCGCATCACGGCGACCAGCGTGGGAGAGGCCACCGCCGTTCCCGTGCTGGCCGGCGACGGCCCCTTCGACGTGCGCTGGAACCACCCGTGCGGGAACCAGGCACGGGTGTGCATCATCGGCGCCATGAGCGCCCCCCTCGGCGGCGACCGGCTGCGCATAGAGGCCACCGCCGGACGCGGCGCCCACCTGCACATCACCACCGCCACCGCCACCATCGCCCTGCGCGGCCCCACCCCCGACCACGCCACCTACGACGTGCACCTGACCGTGGCCGAGCAGGCCAGCCTGCACTGGCTGCCCGAACCGCTGATCTCCGCCGCGCGCAGCAACCTCCGCCAGAGCTGCACCATCGACCTGGCCCCCACCGCACGCCTGGTCCTGCGCGAAGAACAGGTCCTCGGCCGCACCGGCGAACCACCCGGCCGGCTGAGCACCCGCCTCACCCTCCGCTACGACGGACACCTGCTCCTGGACCAGCAGACCAGCTACGGCCCGGACGCGCCCGCCTGGGACGGACCCGCCATCATGGCCGGCCACCGCGCCACCGGCCAGATCCTCATCGTCGACCCCGCCTACGACCAGCAGCCGCCCGGCGTCCGGCTGCTCGGCGACGACCCGGCCCACGGGCAGGCCGTGCTGACCCCGCTCGCCGGGCCCGCCGTGCTGATCACCGCCCTGGCCCCGGACACGCTGCGCCTGCGCCATCTGCTCGACGCGGCTCATCCCCTCGTGTGAACGCGGCGTGATCTCCCGGCCGGGGCGCCGCCGCCCGTGCTCGGGCGCTCAGGGTCGTGATCGAGGGCCCATGCCGGCGAAGAGGGCGTCGAGGACGCGGTCGACGTACTCGTGGGTCAGGGGTTCATGAGTGATCAGCAACTGGAAGTACAGAGGCCCGGACAGGATCGCCATGGCCAGGTCGAGATCGAAGTCGGGGGAGACCTGCCCCTGCTCCTGGGCCGCCTTGATCCGGGCGACGGTCCTGCCCGCCTGCGGCCGGATGAAGCGGTCGTTCAGCCCGGTGGCGACCGCGGGATTGTGCTGGGCCTCGCCGATCAGAGCCCGGTAGAGCGGGCCCCACGGCGGGTTCGCGAGCAGGTCCACCGCGGCGTGGATCTGCTGCCGCAGGTCGGCCAGGACGTCGCCGGTGTCGGGATAGTCGAGGACGTCCTGGTTCAGCGACAGCAGCGAGTCGAGGAACAGCGGCCCCTTCGAGGGCCACCGGCGGTAGATGGTGTCCTTGCCGACCCCGGCGCGGGCGGCGACCGCCTCCATGCTGAGCTTGGCGTAGCCGCTCTCAAGGGCCAGATCGAGTACGGCCTGCATGATCGTTTCGGTGCGGTCGTCCGAGCGGCGGCGGGCGTTCATGGCCTCACCATACCGGGACGGGACGACCCGTTTGACATCAGGAAGGCGCATCCCTCACGCTAAGCAGCAATACGGGACGTCCCGTCCCGTATTCCGTCCTGGCGAGGGGTGATTTGCCCATGCGTGTCCGGCCGTGCTCCCCGCCTGCGCGCCCCGCCCTGGAGGACCTCGGCCGCCAGGCTCCGGGGCTGACAGCCGGACCTGCGCATCGCCCGTCACAATCGCGACAAACGACACGATCGAGAGGCCATCGATGATGAACGCCACCCGCCTCGCAGAAGAGAACCCGGGAGGAGACGCCGATGTGATCATTGTGGGGGCCGGCCCGACCGGTCTCATGCTGGCCGCCGAACTGCGCCTGGCCGGGGTGCGGCCGCTCGTCCTGGAACGGCAGCCGCAACCCCGGGACACCCCCAAGGCCGGCGGCCTGGGCGGGCAGATCCTGCAGCTGCTGCGCTACCGGGGCCTGCTGGAACGTTTCGAAGCGGCCTGCACCGGCCCTGTGCCGGCTCCCCGGTTCCCGTTCGGCGGCGTGCACCTGGACTTCACCCAGCTGCCGGACCCTCCGATGCACGCCCTGCCGCTGCCGCAGCAACTGCTCGAGCGGCTGCTCGGCGAACGCGCGGGCGAGCTCGGCGTCGACCTGCGCCGCGGACACGAGGTGACCGGGGTGAGCCAGGACGACGACGCGGTGACCGTGGACGTGCGAGGCCCGGACGGCCCGTACCGGACGAGCACCCGGTACCTCGTGGGGTGCGACGGCGCGCGCAGCCGCATCCGTGACTGGGCCGGCATTCCGTTCCCCGGCACGACCTATCCGGAGGTCAACCGGCTGGCCCAGGTCACCTTGCCCGACACGGTCACCGTTCTGGGCAACGGCGATCTGGACGTGCCCGGCTTCGGCGCGATCCGCGCCGGCTTCACCCGCACGGATCACGGCCTACTCGGCGTCGGCTCCTCCCCCGGCGCCCGGTCCGTCTCCCTCTACACCATCGAGGACGAGACCACCGAGTACGACGACGACGTCCCGATGACCCTGGCCGAACTGCAGGACAGCGTCCACCGCGTGCTCGGCGCGCACCTTCCCCTGGCCGGATCGACGCGGCTGTCCCGGTTCACCTTCAAGGCCCGCCAGGCCGAACGCTACCGCGAAGGGCGGATCCTGATCGCCGGCGACGCGGCGCACCTGTTCCCCGCCACCGGCGTGGCGCTCAACGCCGGCATGCTGGACGCGGTCAACCTGGCCTGGAAGCTGGCCGCCGACCTCCGGGGCACGGCCCCGGCCGGCCTGCTCGACACCTACCACGCCGAACGCCATATGGCCGGCGCCCGCACCCTGCTGCACACCCGCGCCCAGGTGGCCCTGCGGCGCGGGCACGACGCGGCCGCCGAAGCGCTCCGGGAGGTCTTCACCGAACTGCTCGCCGACGAGCAGCCGCTGCGCCGCATGGGAGCCCTCGTCGCCGGCACCGACATCCGCTACCCGATGCCCGGCACCCGCCTCCACCCGCTGGCCGGCACCTTCGCCCCCGACCTCACCCTGCACACCGACCGGGGCATCACCAGCGTCGCCGAGCTCATGCACCCCGCCCGGCCCGTCCTGCTCGACCTGGCCGGCCGTCCAGAGCTCCGCCAGACCGCCTCGGACTGGCGGCCTCTCGTCGACGTCCACACCGCCAAGACCGACGATCGGCCGGCCGACGCGCTGCTGATCCGCCCGGACGGCCACGTCGCCTGGGCCGCCGCCCTCGACGAACCCGCGGACAGCGCCACGCCCCCGCTGCGCGAGGCACTCTCCGCATGGTTCGGAACGCCGTGAGACGTCCGGGAGGAAGACATGACAAGTAGATTCACCGAGCTGGCCGTCGACTGCCACGATCCGGAGAGACTCGCGGCCTTCTGGTGCGAGGTCCTGGACTTCAAGGTGATCGACCGGAACGAGCGCACGGTCGAGATCGGCTCCTGGGAGCCGACCGTCGAGGAGGTCCTGGCCCGGCAGATGCCGCCCACCCTGCTGTTCGTCCAGGTGCCCGAGGGCAAGACCGTGAAGAACCGGCTGCACCTCGACGTCAGCCCGATCGACGGCAGCACCGACGACGAGGTGACCAGGCTGCTCGGCCTCGGCGCCACCAGGAGGGACGTGGGCCAAGGGCCGGACCGGCGCTGGGTGGTCATGGCCGACCCCGAGGGCAACGAGTTCTGCGTCCTGCGCACCCTGGCACCGCCCGCCTAGCTGATCGTTCCCGCAGGTAGCGCTGCCGCAGGGTGCCGGGGATCGGCACCACGTCCTTGCCCTGGTGCTGCACCCAGGCCAGGGCGGGCCGGCGGGCGGTGACGTCCTTGGCCGCTGCCAGCCGGTGGGGCGAACGGGACCAGGCCGGTGGCGAGCTCGCGGCAGACCGGCATGATCTCCGCCTCCAGGTCGCGGGTCCATAGCGACCCACTCGCTCTGCAGCGCGCCGATCGGGTGCACGGCGTGCGCCCGCCGGATGGTCGGTGCGCCGGCCTCGGACAGCCCGAGGCAGCGGACCTTCCCGGCCGCCACCAGCTCGGCCATACCGGCGGCGGTCGCAGAGTCCTCTGGGCGCGGATGGTCTGGCAGGTTCCGCCGCGCCTCTGGGATGATCTCGACGATCCGTTCCCGCCGAGCAAAGGGGCCCTGCTTGAACACCGTACAACCGGCGACCGCCGACCTGCGCGCGCACTACCGGCGACTGATGAACAGCACGCGGTGGCTCGGCGTAGGCATGTGCTGGACGGCGGTGGTGCCCGGCGATGGGCGGGCGCTCACGTTGGATCAGGTCGCCGCCCGGCTCGCCGGGAACACGCCCCATCAGCTGCACGAGCCGGCGACGCTCGACGCCGTCGGGCCACCCGAACGCGACTCCCCGGGCGGCAGGAACACCATGCCGGCCTGGCCCGATGGCCCGAGCTGCAGGCGACGACGGACTTCTTCGCCGCGCCCGCGCCCGAGGACTCCGACGACAACGACAACGAGGACGAGGACGACCTCGATGGCCGCGCCGACCATGACTGGAGGGCGGCCTGCCTCGCGGTCATCGACCGCACCACCGGGGCGCGGCTGACCGGCGAGTGGCTGGATCAGGCGCATCCCTACGTGACGGTCCGCATGCCCGACGCGACCCGCTGACCCCTGAACGACGAACGCCCGAGCGGTGCGGGTCTGGGATGGACGCTCTCCGGGCTCGCCTGCGGGGCTAGGCATTCGCCCGGCGCAGGCGTTCGGCTGCCTGTGCCCGCAGCGCATCGCCGCCCGCCGGAGGGCCAGCACACAGTGCCATTTCCCGGGCATTGTACGCAGCCATCCACACGCCGGCCGCCCACGCGACCTCCAGCTCCGCGGGCGTGAACAAGCGCCCCCGAAAGTCCTGATAAGCCGCCAGGAACGCTTCGGAGCTTTCGATCGGCGCCAGCGTCGGCGGCCCGGCACTGGCGAACGACCCGCTCGCCGCTCCCACCAGCGCCGCCTCCGGCTGCCACGCCAGACTGTCCCAGTCGTGGACCGTCCGCACCTGCCGCCCCTGCCACCGCAGGTTCTGCGCCTCGAAATCGGCATGGCCGAGCACGCACGGCAGACCGCCGGCCAGCAGCCGCGCCCGGGCCCGCTCGGCCGCCTCGACAATGTGCCCGGACACGACGCTCTGGTCCAGGGCATCGAGGAAGTCGATCGCCGGCCACGTCCCGGCACCGGTCTCGTCCCAGCGCACCCAGGGCGGATTCGGCAACGGCGGCGCGACGATCACGCCGGCGAGTTCGGCCATCAGCCGAGCGAACAGCTCCGCGCAACGCACGGCCATGTCCGGCGAGTCCCCGTGCAGCACCTCGCCGCCTGGCCGGAATTCCTCAGCGTGCACGGCCAGCGCACCGACACCGGCCACCGGCGTCAGCGGCCGGGCACACGGAAACCCGCGCTCGGCCAGCCGGGCCTGCGCAGCAACACACGACGCCGCCCGGCCGTCGTCGGCACGCGCCTTGACCACCACGTTCCTGCCATCGGCCAACCGCAGCCCGAACACCATCGAGACCTGTTGGGACCGGAACAGCACGTCGGCGGGCTCGCCGCCCAGATGGTCAAGACACCAAGCCGGCAACCAGTCCGGTAACTCGTCCAGCGGCACGCTCAGGACTATGCCATTGGCGTCGAACCCAGCGGAAGAGAAGGGTGCGGACACTGGTGCTGAGGCCAAGGGTCGTTTCGCCTGCATCACCACCGCCGACGGTTCGAGCCCGGCGTCCTCTCAGGCCCGTACGGCTCGGCAGAACGCCGCCGCCAGATCGGCCGCCAGTTCGGCGCGCGCCGTCGGAGTGAGGTGCTCGCCCGTGGCCAGCGCGGTCACGCTCCTGGCCAGCACCGGCCCCGCGAACAGGCTGAGCAGCGTTTTCTCCGGCAGCTCACGCACCACTCCAGCATCGACGTGCGCCGTCAGCCAGCCCATCATCAGGCCGACGAACCGGGGCGCGTAGTTCTCCCGTACGTGAACGGCCAGGGCGCCTCCGGGCCGGGAGGCGATCTCGGCGAACATCGCGGCCATCACCCGCGCCTCCCCCATCATCGCGCCGAGCACCTGCTCGTAAAGCAGCCGCGCGGCCGGCTCGAGATCCGCCGGTGGATCGGCCAGCACCTCGGCCACGCGCGGCATCGGGCTGTAGCGGTCGAAGACCGCCGTGAGCAGGCCGTCGCGGCCGCCCAGCTGCCCTTGGATCGCCTGCACCGTGCATCCCGCGTCAGCGGCGATCATGTCCAGCGTCACCTCGCCGACCCCGAACGCCCCGTAGAGGCCGGCCGCGGCCTCGACCGCCCGGTCCCGCGCGGACAGGCGGACCACCCTCGCGCCGTGCCTGGCCAAAACTTCATCAAGATGGGAGCGATGACCGATGCGGCGGATGAGCGTGCTGCGTGAAACTCCCATCACGGCGGCGATGTCCTCCAGGGTCAACTCGCTCGCCTCTGCCCCCGTCGCAGCGAGATGGCCTCGCACGGTCGTGGCCACTTCCTCGACATAGGCGCTGCTCTCCATATCTGAAACTTACACTTGTCTTTAATGAAAGACAAATTCTAGTATCAGCAGGAACCCAGGGAAGGGAACGAACATGCACGCGTTCATCCGCCGTTATCGCATGGGGACCGGTTCGATCGACGACCTGATGCGCACGGTCAACCGGCAGTTCGCGAACCAACTCTCAGCTGGAGGCGGCGGCACCTCCGAAGCCTCGGTGCAGGTACCCGCCGGCATTGTCAGCTACCAGGCGATCGCCACAGGAGACGACACGATCGTCACCGTGACGATCTTCGAGACAGAAGAGGCGTGCCGGCGCGCGGAGCAAGGAGCGAGAGACATCCGCCTGAGCCTGGCCGAGTTCCAGGTGGAGGAGACTCACACCTTCACCGGTGAGGTGATGTTGTCCCGGGCGAGCGAGACGCTCCTCACCCCCATCACGCGCTGATCTCCAGGTGGCCAAGCAGGTACGAGGTCACGGTCAGTAGCCTGGCCGCCTGCGGCTGCCGCCCCGGCTCAGCGATCGCACATCGCGGCGAAGTAGGCATTGCCGCAGCTCGTCTTCATCCGGGCCACGCCGTAGCCGTAGCGGGCGCCGGTGGGCTAGCCATCCTGCTCGACCTTCACCGTCCTGGCCATCATCGTGCTCAGCGGAGCCTTACTCCAGAACCTGTTGAGGTCCTCGGGAGTGGAGACCAGGCCGCCACTGGCCCCGAACGCGTAGGTCGGCAGCTGGTCGGTCAGATCCACCTCGCCGCCCTGCGGACGGGCGGGGTGCACACCGTAGGTGTGGGCGTGCGGGCCGCGGATGCCCTCGTCTCCCTTGGCCGGCCAGTACGTGTCCCGCATCCCGTACTCTGCGTCACCCTGGAGACCTACACCCGCCGGCCGCCCGTCGAGACCAAAGGCTGGGACCAGGTGGTCGAAGTCGGCTACTACAGCCCAGGCGGCCAGATCGTGCTCTACGACAGCCTCAGCGGCACCGAGCTGCCCAACCTCGCCCTCAACGGGCGCAAGGGGCACTACCGCATCCGCGTGCACCACGCCTGGTTCCCCTGGAAGGGCGAGGCGCAGAGCGGGCAGCGGCTGCTGATCATGGCGTACCCGGGCAAGGGCAACAAGGAGATCGTCCACCGGAACCGGAAGTGACGCACGCCGCCATCCGAGCCGGCCGGAACAATCGTCAGGTGGCCTCGGCAACCAGTGCCGAGCACGCCGCCGTCAACGCTCAGGTGCCGGCACGGCTCCTCCTCACCGGCGGATGTAGTCCGCGATGATCACACCCCTGCCGGTCGTGACGCTACCGGTGAGCTCGAACTCGGTCAGCGGGGCGGGCCCCTCGAACAACCGCGCGCCGCTCCCCAGGGTCAGCGGGTGAATCAGCAACGTGTAACGGTCGATCAGGCCGGCACGAGTGTCCTCGTCCGGGCGGCCGAGACCCTGGACGACGCCGTCGAGCTGCACCGTCGTCTCGCAAGTACTCCGGGCTCCAGGAATGCTAACTTACCGATTCCGACCACCAGGTGGAGAACGGCGCGTTGTCCCGCGCCGCGCAGGCATGGGCGTCGGCGATACTGTGGGCGTGGAGTACGTGTCCAGAGTGCCGCGACCGCCGCTGGACGGACTGATCGACGACCTCTACTACCTGGAGGGCGAGCCGCCGTACGCCCGGCTGACGCTGCCGCCGTCGCCGTCGGCGCTGCTCATCGTCAACCTCGAGGCGCCGTTCCGCATCCGCGCCGGCACCGACATCGAGACGGCCGAGTACGCCGACGGCTGCGTGGTCACCATGCCCACCCGCGCCTACGAGTTCGGCTATCCGCCGGGGACCCGGTCAGTCGGCGGACACTTCAAGCCCTGGGGGCTGGCACCGTTCCTGCCGACGCCCGCGACCGAGCTGTGTGACCGGCCGGTCACGATAGAGCAGGTCTGGGGCCGGCCCGCCATTGCCGAGCTGCGAGACCGGCTGGCCACGGCGGCCGGGCCGCACGAGATGCTGACGCTGCTCGAAGAGGAGCTCATGCGACGGCTGTGCGAGACCCCCGGCCTGGCACTGGTCCGCCATACGAGCAACGTCATCGCGGCGACCAGCGGAGCGGTGGCGATCGGCGACCTGAGCGAGGCAGCCGGCGTCAGCAGCACGCATCTGGCACAACGGTTCAAGGAGCTCATCGGCGTCACGCCGAAGCGGCTGGCCCGCACCCACCGCTTCACCGCCACCGTGTTCCCGATCAACCCCGCCGAACCGATCGACTGGGGCGACCTCGCCGGCGGCGCCGGCTACTTCGACCAGGCCCACTTCGGCCACGAGTTCCGAGCCTTCACCGGGCTCACACCGACCCGGTACATCGAGGTCCGGCGGCGGTTCCTGCGCGAACATCCCGGCCACGTGCTGGACGGCTGGCCACTACCGGCCGATTGATTTCTTACAAGAGCGGCAGCTCACGACACGCTAATTTGGGGGCCACCCCAAAGCAGAGGAGAGCCCCGTGGGCAAGGTGGTCATGTACAGCTCGGTGTCGGTGGACGGCTTCATCGCGGACGAGAATGACCAGCCCGGACCGCTGTTCGACTGGTTGACCGGCGGTGACGTCCCGCTGGACGAGAGCGGCGAGGTGAAGGTGTCGCAGACGTCCTACGACTACACCCGGCCGTACTGGGACCAGGTCGGAGTCACGATCGCCGGCCGCCACGTCTTCGACCTGACCGACGGCTGGGACGGCAAGCCCCCGAGCGGGGTCGACCACGTGATCGTCGTGACCCACCGGCCGGCACCCGAGGGCTGGGACCCCGAGGCGCCGTTCCACTTCGTCGACGGCATCGAGACAGCCGTGGCCAAGGCGCAGGAGCTTGCGGGCGACCGCCTGGTCGAGGTCGCCGCCGGCGACGTCGGCGGCCAGGCGCTTGCCGCGGGCCTGGTCGACGAGGTGCGCATGGACGTCGTACCCGTCGTGATGGGGTCCGGCAAGCGCTACTTCGGGTCGGTCCACGCGCAGCACCTGCTGGAGGACCCTGACGTGGTGATTCAGGGCAACCGGGTGCTTCACCTGCGCTATCGGGTGCGCCGTTGACCGATCTGAGCAAGTACACGAAGAAGGTCCACTGCCAACGGTGACACAAGACCGGGCCTGCGGCTGCCCATGACAGCCTACGACCGCCACCGCCGCGCCGACCCCTCCCGGGTCGCCCGACGCCGGGCAACTGCGCGACGCGGTCGACATCGCCACCAGCGCGTTGACCGTGCTGGCCGCAGATTGTGAGAAGGCACATGCCGGGATCAGACGCGGAGAGCCGTCGTTGTCTATGGGGTTGATGAGGGGTACGGGCGTAGCCCGTTCCTTTGTCTGGGACGAAAGAGATTGTTGAATCAACCGCCCGCCTTTACAATGTAGATTTCATAGCAGGCAATGCGCAAGGCCACTGCGGCGTACGGGGACAGCACACTCATGCGGCGTGCGCCTTGATCCGTCGGCCCCCCTCGCCAGGATGGCCTCATGCGCTTGGTGCCGATGAGGAGCGCCGATCGCTGGCCGGGTGGCACCGTCGCCCCGAATCTGGCCGGGGGGCGTGCGCCGGCGTACGTGGCGATGCGCGGCGTTGTGGGCGGGCTCGACGGCGGGGTGCTGGTGCTGGACGGCGGTCGGCGCGGTCTACAGGCCCCTGGCTCTGCCCCTGCCATGACCGAACACAGCGTGGGACCCGCCCCTCCTGGCACAGGCAAGGTTTGGGGTAGTCGTGAGGTCGGGCCCAGTATCGGTTGGTCGTGGCGGGGGCAGCAGCAGCGAAGGGCCGGGTGACCGGTGATGTGATGGAGGGGATGACGACGATGTCGCCGGGGAAGAAGAAGCCGGATCTCGTGAGCTTCATGTTCGCCGAGCAGCCGGACGGAAGCTATGTGACGTCTCTGCGCGGGGAGGCGGTGCTGCGCGAGCCTCTGCTGAACAAGGGCACGGCGTTCTCGCAGGAGGAGCGGGCGGAGCTGGGGCTGGAAGGGCTGTTGCCGCCGGTGATCGAGACGCTGGAGGAGCAGGCGAAGCGGATGTACGCCCAGTACCGGGCGCAGCCGACCGACCTGCTCAAGAACGTCTACCTGGCGGCGCTGCGCGACCGGGACGAGGTGCTGTACTACCGGCTGCTGGCCGATCATCTGCGGGAGATGCTGCCCATCGTGTACGACCCGACCGTCGCCGAGGCGATCAAGCTCTACAGCGACGAGTACCGTCGTCCCCGGGGCGTGTACCTGTCCATCGACGATCCGGGCGGGATCGAGCGGGCGTTCGCGAACATGATGCTGGGCCCGGACGACGTGGACCTGATCGTGGCCTCCGACGCGGAGGAGATCCTGGGCATCGGTGACTGGGGGGTCGGCGGCGGTGCCGGCATCACCGCCGGCAAGCTGGCCGTCTACACCGCGGCCGCGGGCCTCGATCCCGGCCGGGCCATCCCGGTCGCCCTGGACGTGGGCACCGACAACGAGGCGCTGCTGAACGATCCGGGCTACGTCGGCAACCGGCACGCGCGGGTACGCGGCAAGCGGTACGACGAGTTCATCGACGCCTACGTCACCACCGCCACCCGGATGTTCCCCGGCGCGCTGTTGCACTGGGAGGACTTCGGCCCGTCCAACGCCCGCCGGATCCTGGAGAAGTACACCGGCCGGATCTGCACCTTCAACGACGACATGCAGGGCACCGGCGCCATCGTGCTGGCCGCCATGCTCAGCGCGGTGCGGGCGTCCGGGACCCCGATGCGCGAGCAGCGGATCGTCATCTTCGGCTCGGGCACCGCGGGGATCGGCATCGCCGACCAGCTGCGGGACGCGATGGTTCGCGACGGTCTGGACGAGGACGCCGCGACCCGGCGGATCTGGCCGATCGACAAGCAGGGCCTGCTGGTCGACGACATGAAGGATCTGCGCGACTTCCAGCAGTCGTACGCCCGGCCGCGCGCGGAGGTCGCCGGCTGGGCCGGTGACAAGCACGGCATCTCGCTGGCCGAGGTCGTCAAGCGGGTCAAGCCGACCATGCTGCTGGGCACCTCCACCGTCCACGGCGCGTTCACCGAGGAGATCGTGCGCACCATGGCGGCGGGCGTGGACCGGCCGATCATCTTCCCGATCTCCAACCCGACCGAGCGCATCGAGGCCATGCCCGCGGACCTGCTCCGCTGGAGCGACGGCCGGGCCCTGATCGCCACCGGCATCCCGATCGAGCCGATCACCCACGACGGCGTCACGTACCGCATCGCCCAGGCGAACAACGCGCTGCTCTACCCGGGCCTGGGGCTGGGCGTGGTGGTCGCGCGGGCCCGCCGGGTCAGCCCCGGCATGCTCCAGGCCGCCGCCGAGGCCGTCGGCGGGATGGTCGATTCCACCAGCCCGGGGGCGGCCCTGCTGCCGCAGGTGGACAACCTGCGCGAGATCTCCGCCACCGTCGCCGTCGCCGTCGCGAACCGGGCCGCCGAGGAGCACCTGGCCCGCGTCGACCTGCGCGACACCGTCCAGCAGGTCCAGGAGGCCATGTGGCAGCCTGCCTACCGTCACGTCCACGGGAACGGGCAGTGAGCGCGCCGCCGCAGGTCCGTGACGTACCGATCGGCGACGACCGCATGCCCAAGGCCGTCTACCACGCCTACGGCCACATCAAGAAGGCCGCCGCGATCGTCAACGCCCGCGCCGGCCGGCTGCCCCGGTGGCAGGCCGACCTGATCAGCCGGGTCGCCGACGAGGTCGTCTCCGGCGAGCTGGACAGCGAGTTCCCGCTGTACGTGCGGCAGACGGGCTCGGGCACCCAGTCGAACATGAACGTCAACGAGGTGATCTCCAACCAGGCGATCCAGCTCGTGCGGCTCGACACCGAGAGGCTGCACCACAACCTCGATCACTCGATCATGATGGTGACCGCCCTCAGCCCCATCGTGGGCTACGACCAGGCCGCCCGGATCGCCCACCACGCGCTGGACCACGGGCTCTCGCTCAAGGACGCCGCGCTCCAGTGCGGGGTCGCGGAGAAGCTCTACGACCGGATCGTCAAACCCGAGAACCTCACCCGGCCCGGGGTGCCCAGCCCGGACGGAGGCCGCCGCAGGTCCGCCAGAGCGCCCGTCAAGAAGCCGTCCCGCGCCCCCGATCGCTAGCGGGGCGGCTCGCCGCGCCCGCCTCTCCGGGCGAGGCGCTGGAGCTGCCCTTCGTGGATGTCGCTCACCCACTCCCAGCCGGGCCTGGCCGATGGGCCGAGCCGCGGGTCACCGGGCTCCCGGCCGTCACGCAAGGCCAGCACGTACGCCCGGTCCAGCTCGATCCGCGCCCGGACCTGACCGGGTCCGCCGACGGAACCGTGACCGGGGACGACGACCTCGGCGCCGCCCGCCACGCCCTCGATCAGCCGCAGCGCGGTGAGGTAGTCCTCGATCGGGTCCGTGGTGCCGTCCAGGTCGAGCATCGGCACCAGGACGTCGGACAGCATGTCGCCGGCGACGAGAACCCCGCGCTCCTCGATCAGCAGCGCCGCGTGGCCAGGGGCATGCGCCTGATGCTCGATGATCCGGACGTCAGGGCCGTCCCAGGGGATCCGCTCGGTTCCGGCGGGCAGGCCGGTGATGTCGCCGAGCAGGTCCATCGGCACCTGACCGGCGATCTCCGTCTCGAGCAGGTGGTCGGCGATGCGTTTCTTCGCGTCCGCGTCCGGGAGCTGATCCCGGACGGTGGCCGCGCAGCGCGCCGTGCCGTAACGGGGCGCCTCGCCGAGCCGGGCGTGCCAGAGCAGGTGGTCCCAGTCCGGATGCGTGGAGAACCCCGCCACGACGGGCAGGCCCAGCTCGCGCAGGTCGCCGGCGAGGCAGTCGAGCTCGGAGCCGGTCACGCCGGGGTCGATGAGCAGCACCCCGGCCGGGCCCCGCACCACGATGGCGTTGCTCTGCACGAACTCGCTCTCGTGGACCAGCACACCCTCCGCGACCTGCCTCAGCATGAGCCCGCCTCCTTCGCGTCCTGGACGGCGTAACGGTGCATCGTGACGCCTTGTTCGAACGACCTCTGCTCCAGCAGGTCGAGGTCGATCGGCCTGTCGTAGTCGTCGAACAGCGGCCTGCCGAAGCCGAGGATCGACGGATGGGTGAAGAGCAGCAGCTCGTCGAGCAGCCCCGCCCGGAGCAGCTGGGTGGCGAGCGCCGCGCCGCCCACGCTGATGCTGCCGTCGGTCCCGGCCCGCAGGGCGGCGAGTTGCTCGATCGCGTCGTCCCCGCCGATGATCCTGGTGTTGTGATCGGCGCTGCGACGGGTTCGGGAGACGAGCACCTTGGGCTTGGCGGTCCAGATCTCCCCGTACTCGCGCATGAAGTCCGGCAGCGACTCGTCCTCGTGCGAGCGCGGCCAGAACTCCTCCATGACCTCGTAGTAGACCCGGCCATGGACCATGAGCGCGAGCGCCCGGGTCAGCGCGTTGGCCTCGCGGTGCAGCTCCTCGCCGAGGCGCAGCCACTCGCCGGCGCCGTTGTCCCCGGGAACTTGCTCGATCCGCAGGTCGAGGGACACCTGCATCGAATAGACGAAGCGGCCCATCAGCTCCTCTTCCCAGGAGTGCTTGTATTTTGCAACTACTATTGGGCAGGGCAAAATCCCTGTCAAGGAGGAAGCGTGGAACCACGGTCCGGGTGTCCGGTCAACGCCACCGTCGAGGTGCTCGGAGATCGCTGGTCGCTGCTCGTGCTGCGCGACGTCATCTTCGGCGATCGCCGCTACTTCCGGGCGCTGCTCACCGGGTCGGTCGAGGGCATCGCGTCGAACATCCTCGCCGACCGCCTCGTGCGGCTCGTCGAGGCGGGGCTCCTCACCCGCGGCACCGCCGCGCGGGGGCAGCGCGCCCGCTACAGCCTCACCGAAGCCGGCATCCGGACTCTTCCGATCATCTACGCCCTCGGCGACTGGGGCCTCGACTGGCGCCCGGGCAGCGCCGAGCTCCGGCACCGGCAGCAGCTCATGCGCGATGCGGGCCCGGCGTTCCTCGAGGAGCTCATGGACGAGCTGCGCGTCCGCCATCTCGGCGCCCCGCCGAAGCCGTACGACGGCCCGAGCCCGTTCGAGCGGCTGGAGGCCGCCTCAAAGGACGAACCGGGCGGTGAAGCCCAGCAGCCCGGCTGACCGGCTGAGATCGATCGGCACCGTACGGCCGGGCAGCGGGGCGCGCAGCTCGGTCGCCGGGTGATAGCGGCGCATCAGCTCCTCGGTGGGATGGGGCACGAGCGTCGTCGGGGCGGCGACCAGCACCGTGCGCGCGCCGGGCCCCGGCACGCCGAGCGCCAGCACGCAGGCCCGAGCCGCGTCCCGCACCTCCAGGTACGCCCACAGCCCGCGCGCGTGCAGCCCGGGGTCGGCCGCGCACGCGGCGGCGAAGGCGCGCAGCCGCTCGTCCGCTCCCCCGACGTACGGCAGGCGCAGCGAGACCACGCTCATCCCGTGCCTGCGCGCCATCGTCTCCGCCGTGAGCTCGTCCACCAGCTTCGACAGCGCGTACGGATCCTCGGCCTGCGACGGCAGGTCGTGGTCGACCGGCGCGTAGGCCGGATGCAGCTCTCGTGAGGCGAACGCCAGCCCGCCGGCCGCCTGCGAGCTCGCCACGCACGCCTGCCGGACCCCGGCCAGCCCCGCCTGTTCGAGCACGGTGAAGGTGGCCTGGGTGTTGACGGCGAACACCTTCTCGGCCGGGTCCCGCTCCGGGGTCGGGATGGCGGCGAGGTGGATGACGGCGTCGGCGCCCTTCAGCGCGGCGCGTACGGCGGCCGGATCGGCCGCGTCCCCCGCGACCACCAGGTCGGCGGGCAGGTCGCCGGGGTCGTCCAGGACCAGCGCGGCGGCCGCGATCCCCTGGTCGGCCAGCAGGTCGAGCACGGCACGCCCGATGCGCCCCGCGGCGCCCGTCACCAGCACCCGCCGCACGCCGCCGCTCACCGCTCGCCTCCCGTCCGTCCGCCGCGCGGACCGTACTCAGGAGGGTACGCGCGGACGGCGACGACGTGGGCGGACGGCGCGCCGTTCGTGGCCTCGACCACGATCCGCAGCGCGTCGGCCGGCACGGGCTCGCCGAGGACGTGCACGTTGCGCCGCCGCCGGTTCTCGCGGGTCTCGGCCACCGGGTGCCACGCCCCGCCCCGCCGCACCTCGACCCGGTAGTCGCGGACGAGCGTGGGCAGCACCTCGAACGGGGTCCGGTGGTGGTGCAGGTTGATGAGGTCCTCGTTCACGTCGTCGTCGGCGATGACCTCGATGCGCGCGATCGTCACGGGCCCCGGCCACTCCAGGTGCAGGGTGGCGGGCAGCGTGCCGGAGACCCACATGTGCGGCCCGGCGTAGGGGCGCTGGTAGCCGTCGAGAGCCTTGTCCGGGGCGAACGCCTGCGTGGCGCCCGTCTCCAGGCAGAACGTCCGGCGCAGCAGTCCCGTGTCCGCCCACTCGCGCAGCGGCTGGGGGCTCTCGTCCTGGGGGCGCAGCGGCACCTTGGTGAAGCAGAGCACACCGGGCGCCGGCTGGTCGGCGACGTGCAGGCCGACCAGCGGGTTCGCCTTGATGACGAGGAAGGCGTTGCGGGGAGTCTCGGGCCGCCAGTCCAGGCGCAGGTCGACCCACTGCTTCTCGCCCGCGGGCAGGGGGATCGCGCTGGTCGTGACGAGCTCGCGCGGCACGTAGTTCTGCCCGAGCACGGGGTCGTGCAGCTCGACGGTCAGCGTGGTGTCGCCGGCCGCGTCGGCCAGCAGCCGCACGCCGCCGAGTGCCGGGTCGGCGGGCAGCACCAGCCCGGCGTCCGCATCGAGCGGCCACAGGCCGGCCGGGACGTCCACGACCAGGCGGGTCAGCGTGCTCGACGCCGACGCGGTGGCGGCGCCCGCCAGGTCGGCGGGGTCGTCGAGCGGCAGCCCGACGACGGAGGCGTCCTCGCGCAGCAGGGTCCGCTGCAGGTCGGCGGCCGGTAGGTCGCGCGGGCGCGTGCCGCGCTCGGCGCAGAGCGCCGCGGCCGTGCCCGCCGCCTGCCCGATCGTGGCGCAGGTGGCCATCACCCTGGTCGAGCCGAACGCCACGTGGGAGGCGGAGATGTTGCGCCCGGCCATGAGCAGGTTGGGCACGTTGACCGAGTAGAGCGAGCGGTAGGGGATGTGGTAGATGCCGTCGGCGTAGCGTTGCTTGGCGCCGGCCTCGGTGGCGTACATGCCCTGCGGCGGGTGCAGGTCGATCGACCAGCCGCCGAACGCCACCCGATCGTCGAACGGCGTCTGGCCGAGGACGTCGTGCTGGGTGAGCACGTAGTCGCCGAGCAGGCGGCGGTACTCGCGCTTGCCCGGCAGCGCGCCCACCCATTCGAGCGTCATCGTGTCGGCGTCGAACTTGCCGGAGTTCTTGATGTAGTCCCAGATGCCGTACACGACCGACCACAGCTCGTCCCTGATGCGGTCGTTGTCGTGCACGGTGTCCAGCTCGCCGCCGAACTCGATCCACCAGTAGGCGCAGCCGTTGTCACCGGCCTTGATGATGCGCCGCTCGGGGATGGAGGTGGTGGTGATGTCCTTGGCGAAGCTCGGCGGGACGTAGCGGACCGGCTCCCCCGCGTCCTTCGTGTAGAACAGCAGCGTGCTGCCCAGCGTGATGTCGTCGGGCTCGTCCGGCGCCCACGGCTCGCCGTACTCGGCGCGGCCCTCGCGGCCGATGCGGTAACGGGCGCCCGCGAGGTGGCCGACCAGGCCGTCGCCGGTGCAGTCGAGGAAGAGCGGCGACTCGAACGTGATGAGCCGCTCCGAGCCCATCATCCAGCCCGTGACGGAGGAGATCCCGCTCTCGCCGGCGTCCACGAGGCGGACGTCGGTGTTGAGGTAGAGCGAGATGCCGGGCTCGGCGCGGACCGCGTCCAGCACCGTGGTGTCCCAGAGGTAGGGGTTGCCGAGCGGGTTGCGGTACTGGTTCTCGACCAGCAGCTCCCCCATGATGCCGCCCTCGCGGGCGTGGTGGTTCTTGCCGTGGCCGGTCGCACCGCACACCCAGACGCGCACCTCGCTGCTGGAGTTGCCGCCGAGCACCGGACGGTTGCCGACCAACGCCACCGTACGGCCGAGCCGGGCGGCGGCGACGGCCGCGCACACGCCCGCCAGGCCGCCACCCACGACGGTGATGTCATGACTTACGGTTTCTTCTCTCATTGGCTCAATCCGTAGTAGATGCGGGGCGCGCCGTCGAGGACCACCCGCACCTTGCCGTTGCGGACGGGCAGGGTGCGCTCGCGGCCGATGCAGTCCACCTCGCGCACCGTGGCGCCCTCGGCGGGCAGGAGCAGGGGCGTCTTGGTCGGCCAGTGGTCGGCCCAGGCCTCCTGGTGCGGATACCACTGGTCGGCGCCGTGGTCGGCGTGCTGGAGATAGCCGTCCTTGCGGCTCCACAGGATCGAGAACCCGTCGAACAGCAGGCCCTTGAGCTCCGGGTCGGGGAAGGTCAGCCAGCGGACGAACCTCGCCCCCTCCAGGGTCCGGGTGGCCGTGGCGTAGGCCAGCAGCGCGGCCTTGACGCTGGTGTCGCGGTTCATCAGCCCGAAGTGGTACTCGGGGTTGGCGGGGTCGGCCTCCTGCGGATGGTGGATCGTGCTGTCGTGGGGCTGGTACCAGTTCACCCCGTCCACGCCCTCCGAGACCGCCAGCGCCAGGGTGAGCAGCACGTTCTCCGCCGCCTGCCGGTGGTTGTCGTTCCACCACCGGTTCGGCCTGGTGCAGGCGTACGCCTCGGTGAGCCACAGCTCCTTGCCGCCGCCCTGCTCGTCGATGGTCCTGCGAGCCTCCTTCAGCGCGCCGAGGAAGTTCCAGTACGTGCCGTTCTCGCCCTGCTCCCACTCCTCGGGCGGTGGCGCGTAGTCGGGGGTGAAGTTGCCGCGCCCGGGGTGGAAGGCGAACCCGTCGATCAGGTCCCAGCCGCCCGCCTCGATGAACTTCGCGGTCCACACCGTGTCCATGCCGCCGAGGCCGCAGTTCAGCAGCTTGATGCCGGAGTCCTTGAGCCGGTCGTGGATCGGCTTGAGCCCGTCGCGGATGTACTCGGGCACCCGCTTGCCCTGCATCCACGGGTTGTTCAGCTCGTTGGCGACCTCGAAGTAGCGGGCGCCCGACGCCCTGGCGACGGCCGCGCGGTCGTCGGCCCAGGCGGCGATCTGCTCGGGCGTGCCGTTGAAGATGACGCCGCCGAGCTGCACGTTGTGCGGGACGCCGAGCGCGTCCAGCTCGGCGGCTGAGTGGCCGGGCGCGCCGTCGTAGGCGATGCGGACCGACTTCACGCCGATCCTGCGCATCAGCGTCCCGACCGACTCCTTGTCCGGCACCAGCATCCAGAAGTAGTTGGAGACGCCGAACCTGCCCTCGGCCTGGTAGTCGTACGGCTTCAGCGTGGCCAGGTTCGTCCTGGCGAACGCCTCGTCGGTGTCGGAGACGGCCTTGACCTCGGCGAACAGGATGCCCTGGGCGGAGCCTGCGACCGTGAACGCCTCGTCCCAGACCGCTCCGGGAGCCAGCGTCCTGGTCAGCGTGCCGTGCCCGGCCTTCCTGCCGTCGAAGTCGCGGGCGCACCAGGTCAGCCGCACGCTGCGCTCGGTGGCCGAGCCGTTGACGACCTGGGCTCTGAGGCTCATGCGCGCGTCCGGCTCGTACAGGCCGAACGGCTGCTCGCACCAGGTGTCCACGCTCAGCGGGAGCCCGGTGGCCAGGCCGTTGGCGGCCGACGGGCGCATCGCGCCGAGCACCAGCTCGGCCTCGGTCACGGTCCCGGTGGTGGCGGGGGCGTGGATCCAGGTGGCGTTGGTGAAGCCGGGCGTGGTCTTGTCCAGGCGGATGAACGCGGCGCCGTCCGCCCAGGTCTCCTGGTAGAGGGCGCCGGCGTTGACCTCGTACGGGACGCCGCCGCGCGGATCGCGGGTCCACCGGGTGACGGGCACGTAGCGCTCGGGCGCCGAGGGGCCGAGCACGGTCCTGGCGAACATGAAGCCGGAAGGCGTCAGGGTGGTGCTGCCGCTCACCTCCCAGCGCAGGTGCGCCCTGCGGGCCGAGACGGTGAACAGGCCGCGCACCTTGACCTGCTGGGCCGACGCCGACATCACGTAGTCGACCTGGATGGCGGGCCTGCCGTCCACGGTCACCAGCGAGGGCGTGCCGCCGAACGTGCGCTGCTGCCCGAGCACGGTGTCCTTGATCATGAAGTGGCTGAGCCGGAGGCGGTCGGCGTCGTCGCGCACCAGGATCGAGCCACCCGCCTCGGCGATCAGCGTGATGCCGTCGGCCTGGACGGAGATCGGCTCGGCGGCGTCACCGCTCTGGGGGCCGGTCCGAGTACTGGCCGCGGCGGGTGTGGCGGCGAAGGTCGCGCCGGCCGCGGCGGGGAGAGCTTGCAGGAGGATACGACGGGAAATTTCGGCCATGGGGGTGCCTTTCGTGAAATGTCAGCCCTTGATGCCGGTGAAGCCGAGCCCGGCCACGATGTGCTTCTGGAAGACCAGGAACACCAGCACCGGCGGCGCCAGCGCCATCGCCATGGCGGCGATCAGCTCGTCCTGCGGCGCCTGCTCGGCCAGGTTGGCCAGGGCCACGCTGATCGGCTGCTTCTCGGGGTCGGTGATGGCCACGAGCGGCCAGATGAAGTCCTTCCAGCTGTGCATGACGGCCAGCAGGCTGATCACGGCCAGGATCGGGCGGCTCATCGGCAGCACGATCCTGGTCAGCAACTGCCACGTGTTCGCCCCGTCCACCCGCGCCGCCGCGAACAGCTCGGGCGGCAGCGCGTCGAAGAACCGCTTGGCCAGCAGCACGTTGAACGCGTAGGCCCCCGAAGGCAGCCAGATCGACCAGTACGAGTCCACCAGCCCCAGGTCGATGACCGTCAGGAACAGGCTGGTCATCGAGACCGTGTAGGGCACGAACATCGTGGCCAGGATCGCGCCGTAGACGTACCTGCCGAACCAGGGCCGCAGCACCGACAGCGCGAAGCCCGCGGTGACCGCGACGACGAGCTGCACCGCCCACGAACCGCCCACCACCTGCACGGTGTTGAGAAGGTAGTGGCCGATGCCGAGGTCGTCCCAGGCGGTGGCGAAGTTCTCCGGGCGCGGGTCGGCGGGCCACAGGTCGAGCGGCTTGGAGATCAGGTCGGCGCTCGGCGACATCGCGCCCTTGACCGTCATGTAGAGGGGGCCGAGGCCGATCAGGACCAGGAAGGCCAGCGTGAGCGCCTGGATCGTACGCAGTCCCGCCCTGACGGCCGGGCGGCGCTCCTCCACGGGTGAGATCAGGCTCATGACGCGCTCCAGCTCCTGGTGGCCCGCAGGTAGACGGCCGACAGCAGGCCCAGGACGATCGCCAGCAGGAACGACAGCGCCGCCGCCTGGCCGTAGGCGCCGTCCTGGAAGGCGTACCTGAAGATCAGCAGCAGGACGGTGAGCGTGGCGTTCTCCGGGCCGCCGCCGGTGAAGACGTACGGTTCGGTGAAGACCTGCATGGTGCTGATGAGCTGCATCAGCAGCAGCAGGCCGATCACCGGGCGGAGCTGGGGCAGCGTGATGTGCCACACGCGCGTCCAGATCGACGCCCCGTCCATCTGCGCGGCCTCGTACAGCTCGGACGGGACGCCGACGATCGCGGCCAGGTAGATCAGCACGGCGCCGCCCATGCCCGCCCAGGTGGACTGCAGGACCAGGCTGAGCATCGCCGTGTCCGGCGAGTCCAGCCACGGGTAGGGCCCCAGCCCCACGAGGGCGAGCAGCCCGTTGAACAGGCCGTGCCCCGGGTCGTAGAACCACTTCCAGAGCAGGATCGCCACCACGGGCGGCACCACCACGGGCAGGTAGACGAGGAAGCGGTAGACGCCCGCGCCCCTGCGTACGGTCGACAGCACCACGGCCAGCACCAGCGGCGCGGGGAAGCCGATGAGCAGGGCCAGCCCGACGAACAGCAGCGTGTTGGCCACGGCCGTGCCCAGCAGCGGGTCGGCGAACAGGGCGCGGAAGTTGTCCAGGCCCACCCAGGTGGCGGCGTCGACCAGGTTCGTCTCCTGGAAGCTGATCAGCAGGCCCCTGACGATCGGCCACCAGGAGAACACCCCGAACACCACCAGCGCCGGGACGAGGAACAGCAGCGCGGTCAGCGTGTGGCGGCCCCGCTTGACGGCGGGGCTCGCCGCCACGGCGGGAAGGGGGATGGCGGGCGTCCCGGCGCGTCCGGCACTCACTGCCTGGCCGCCGCGAGTTTGGCGTTGACGTCCGTCTCCGCCTTGGCCAGCAGGGCGTCCACGGACGCGTCCTCGTCGGTGAGCACCGCCTGGACCACCGTGTCGAGCACCGCGTACACCTGCTGGGCCTGAACGGCGGGCTCGGGGCGCAGGGTGAGCGACGGGGTGCCCTCCAGCCAGGGGCGGAAGTGCTCCAGCTTGACGTTCACGTACGGCTTGACGGCCTCGTCGATCTTGGCCTGCTGCGTGGCGTCGAACATCGGCAGCGTGGGCACCCCGACCGCCGACTCGGGGTCGGCGGCCAGTTCCTTGGCCCTGGAGGCGGCGACGGCCGGGTCGTACTGCGGCTCGGCGTAGGCGAACAGCAGCCACTTCACCGCCGCGGCGGCCTTCTCCGCGGTCACGGACTTGGGCACCAGGTAGACGTCGCCGCCGGTCAGCGTGGCGTTCCCGCCGGCCTGAGGCAGCGGGCCGACGCCGAACGCGTCGGTGTCCTCCATCCCGTACGTCATCTTGGCCAGCCGGTAGGTGCCCGGCGTGCCCATGTACATGCCGATCTCGCCGGCGGCGAACCGCTTGATCACGTCGTTCTGGTCGTTGAGCTGCGAGTCGCCCATGGAGTCGTCCGTCCAGCGCATCTCCTTGAGCAGGCCCAGCGCCTTCTTCACCGGGTCGGCATTGAAGGCGGCCACGTACCTGCCGCCCTCCTCGCGCTCGATCTCGCCGCCGTGCGTGTAGGCGAGCATGGTGAGCTGCCAGCCGCCCTGGTTGTTCTTCGACTCGTGCACGAAGCCCGCCTTGCCGGTCCTGGCAGAGATGGCCTTGGCCGCGGCCCTGACCTCGTCCCAGGTCGCGGGCGGCTTGTCGGGGTCGAGCCCGGCCTTGGTGAACAGGTCGCGGTTGTAGACCAGGCCCTGGGCGAAGGGTGCCTGCGGGACGCCGTACACCTCGCCGGCCGCGTCGCTGAGCGGGCGCAGGACCTGAGGGTTGAACTCCTTGTAGTGGGCCCAGCCCGACAGCTCCTTGGTCAGCGGCCTGACCTGCTTGCGGGCGATGAGGCCCTGCGGCTCGGTCAGCGGAACCTTGATCACCTCTTCGACCTTGCCGCCCGCCAGCTTGGCGGAGAACGTCAGCGGGTCGAACACCGTGGTCGAGCCCTGCACCTTGATCCCGGGGTTGCGCCGCTCGAACTCCGCCACCATCTTCTTGAACTGCTCCAGGCCCGGTTTGTCCGTGGCGGGAGGCATGCCCTGGACCCGGATCACGACGGTTCCGGGCTCGCCGGAGGAGGGGGACCCGCATCCGGCGAGCGCCGTGGTGAGTACGGCGCAGCCGAGGAGGCCGGCGGTCAGCTTCATGATGACTCCTGTGGTGGAGGTGGCGCAGGTCGAGATGGCGGTAGGGCGCGCGGGCCGTACCGGAAGGGGGGTCGCTGAACGTGGGTGCGGGCTCAGCCGGGGGCGGCGCCCGTGGAGGCCCGGGGGATCAGGCGCGAGCCGATCTCGACGGCCCGCGCCCCGCTCTTGCCCGTGATGGTGTTGACCAGCAGGTCGGCGGCCCGGGTGGCGATCTCGTCGGCCGAGATCCTGATCGTGGTGAGTGAGGGGGTGGAGGTGGCGGCGAGCAGCGTGTCGTCTATCCCGATCACGCTCACCTGGCCGGGCACGCCGATGCCGAGCTTGGCGAACTGGTGCAGCACTCCGAGCGCCACCAGGTCGTTGTGCGCGAGCACCGCGGTCGCCTCGCCCGCCGCGACGAGCGTCGCCGCGTGCACGCCGGTCTCGAAGCGGGGCTCGTACGGGCCGAGCTCGGTCAGCGTCAGGTCGTGGGCCTCGAAGACCTCCCTGATGGACTTGCCGCGGCCGTGCTCGCCGTGCTCGCCGTTGACGAAGACGCACCGGGTGTGCCCGTACGCCTTGAGGTGCTCGGCGGCCTGCGCGATCCCCTGCGACAGGGAGATGCGCAGCTCGGGCAGCCCTTCGACGTGCCGGTTGACCAGGACGGTGGGCATCTCGGCGCCGAGTTCGCGCAGCCGTTCCTCCGGCAGGGTGGAGGCCCACAGGATCAGGCCGTCCACCTGCTTGGACACCGCGGCGATGGTCTCCAGCTCGTCGTACTCGCGCTCGTCGGTGTCTGCGGCCAGGACGGTGTAGCCGAGCCGCCTGGCGCGGGCCTGCATCGCCTTGAAGATCGGCGGGAAGAACGGGTTCGCGATGTCGGGGATGATCAGGCCGATCGACCCCGTCCTGCCGCCGCGCAGTGAGCGGGCGGCGGGGTTGGGCGAGTAGCCCAGCTCGGCCGCCACCTCGCGGACCCGCTGCAGGGTCTGCGGCTGCACCTGCTCCGGCGCGGTGAACGCACGGGAGACCGTCGAGACGGACACCCCGGCGGCGCTCGCCACCTGCTTGATCGTTACCGCCACGCGTCCGTCCTCCCGTGTCGACTGGCTGGGAGGATCGTTGCAAACGTTCCCGGAATGCGTCAAGAGTGTTTCGTACGGGAAAACCCCCGACCTGTTCAACTCAGCGCCGCTCTGTCATGATGCAGATCTGAATGTTTGCGGGATCGTTTTCAAGGGGGTCACATGAAGATCACCGGCTGGGAGCTGCTCACCCTGCCCGATCACGGCGACAGCATGATGCTGCTGGTCATCGACACCGACGAGGGCCTGTACGGCCTCGGCGAGGTCGGCATCAGGTCGAGGCAGAAGGCCGTGGCCGGGGCCATCGAGCACCTGGGCGAGCTCCTGATCGGCGAGGACCCCGCCAGGATCGAGCACCTGTGGCAGGTGCTGTTCCGGCGCGGGTTCTTCCCCGCCGACCGGTTCCTGTCGGCGGCCATCGCCGCGGTGGACGTGGCCCTGTGGGACATCCGCGGCAAGGCCCTCGGCGTGCCGCTCTACGAGCTGTTCGGCGGGCGGGTGCGGGATCACGTGGCGGCCTACACGCACCTGGGCGACGACTACCACGACGTGGAGGCGTTCCTGGACAAGGCGCGCGCCCTGGTCTCCGGCGGCTGGCGGCACCTGCGCTTCGCGGTGCCGCACGCGCCGGACGGGGTGCTCGACCAGCGGGCCTCGATGCGGGCGGGGATCGCGCTGTTCCACCGGATGCGGGAGGCGGTGGGCGAGGAGGTGGAGCTGATCCTCGACGTGCACACCAGGCTCGACCCGCCGGAGGCGGTCACGCTGTGCAGGGAGATCGAGGCGGCGCGACCGTACTTCGTGGAGGACCCGCTGCGCAGCGAGGGCCTGGACGCCTACCGCATGCTCAGGGCCCGTACGGCGGTGCCGCTGGCGGCGGGCGAGCAGTTCGGCTCGAAGTGGGAGTTCCAGCGCCTGGTGGAGCCGGACCTGATCGACTACGCCCGCGTGGACGTGGGCGTGGCGGCCGGCCTCACCGAGGCCAGGAAGATCGCGGCGATGTGCGAGACCCACTACATCAAGCTCGCCACCCACAACCCCCTCGGCCCGGTGACCGCGGCCTCCTCGCTGCACCTGAACCTCGCCACCCCGAACGCCGCGGTCCAGGAGCACCAGGCCCAGCCGGAGCCCGCGATCGACGCGCTGTTCACGTCCCGGCCCACGATCAGGGGCGGGCGCGTGGAGCTGCCGGAGCTGCCCGGGCTGGGCGTGGACATCGACCGGGCCGCGGCGCGGCGCCACCAGGCCGTCGCCGCCGAACGCCCGCACCTGCGCACCCCGGACGGGGCCTTCACCAACTGGTGACCCGGCCTCATGGGGCGCCGGCCGGACGGCTCAGCAGTTCGCGGGCCAGCGCCTCACCCCACCAGCGCTCGATCCGGTCCGCCGGCCAGGAACGTTCGGTGCGCAGGGTGGTGTAGACGTCGATGTTGCACAGGGCGGCATAGATGTCGACGGCGGTGGGCACGTCCAGCCCGGGGCGGAGCGTGCCGTCCGGCCAGGAGGAGAACACCTGGGTGCGGTACTCGCCGACCTGCCGCCGGCCCAGCAGGTAGAAGTCCGCGAAGTCGGGCTCGGTGCGGCCCGCGTCACGGATCAGGGCGATGAGGTCGCCCGCGCGCTCGAAGAGGCGCCGGTCGTAGCCGGCCATTGCGGCCAGGTGCCGCCGGGGGTCGGTGGTGGCCTCCAGCTCGTCGATCTGCCGGGGCAGGTCCGCGGCCAGGTCCGCGGCGTCGGCCAGCGCCCAGACCAGCCCCGCCTTGTTCTGGTACGCCGCGTACACGGTCGGAACGGCCACCCCCGCCTCCCGGGCGACGTCGCGCACGGTGGTCGCCGCCCAGCCCTGCGACAGGAACAGCCGGCGCGCGGCCTCCGCGATCCCCGCCCGCGTCTGCTTCGCCTGCGTCACGCGGCGCAGCGAGTTGTAGCTGCGCCGCCCTGTCTCGTTCTCCATGATTGCAACCCTGTCCCTACGCGGCTTATATTCAATATATGCGCCGTAAAGTCAATTGGTGGTCACCGTGACCCTCACCAGTCTCGCGGGTGTCGCGGGCATGGGATTCGTGCTGCTCGCGATCGTCATCAACGTCGTCTACCTCCGCGCCGGGCTCCCGCTGCCCACCTCCGGCCAGCCCCTGGACGCGGTCACCGACGCGCTGGCCGGCCTCGGCAGGCGGCTCAACGCGCCCTCGATCGTCGCCCCGGCCACCTGGCTGTTCACCACCGTGTTCGCCGCCGGGCTGCTCGCCGCGCTCTGGCGGGGCGAGCAGCCCGGCAGCAACGCCTGGGCCATGCTCGGCTTCGCCGGCGTCCTCATGCAGAACGCCACCTTCATGGTGGTCGAATCGCTGCGTTTCGGGATGGTCGCGGCCGCCCGGCACCACCGCGGCTCGGTGGCCGGGCTGTGGGCGTTCGGCAACGTGCTGTTCGGGTTCAACCAGGTCTTCCTGGCCATCGCGGTGCTCGGTTTCACCGCCGCCGGGGTGAGCCTGGCGTTCATCCCCGCCTGGCACGCGTGGCTGGGCTGGATCAGCGCCGCCCTGCTGTTCGTCTCCTCCATGGCCGCCCCGTACAACGCCGGCGGCACCAACCGCATCGCGGTGACCGGCCTGATCGGCTGGCTCGGCTGGGCCGCCTGGATCGTCGTCTACAGCATCACCCTGCTTGGCCTCTGAGGAAGCAGGTCAGTCCTGGGTGGCCTCGGCGGAGAAGCCCGGCGGTGCCTGCAGGTCGTGGGCGCGGAACAGGACGGCGTGCTCGACACCCATGGCCTTTCCGCTCATCGCGGTGAACGTCGGGATGAAGTCCGCGGGGGCGGGGTGGCCGGGGAGTGCGGCCAGGTAGGCGGCGTGCGCCTCGAGTGAGGCGATGCCGCGCAGGAGCGGCTCGCCCGTGACCTCGACGCCGTGGGTCGCGGAGCCGGCCATTCCGGGGACGATGTACCAGCGCGCGGAGTGCGGTTCGAGGCCTTCCTCGTCGACCTGCTCGGGGAAGACCCACCGGTTGCCGGCGTCGCGTACCGCGTCGAGGGTCGCGAGCCCGGCCGCGCGGTGGTCGGCCTGGTCGAAGCCGTAGGGGGTCTCGATGTCGTAGCCGGTGCCGAGGACGACGTCGGGCTTGAAGCGGCGGATCTCCCGGCAGATGTCGCGGCGCAGGTCGAGCCCGTAGACGAGGACGCCGTCGGGGTGGCCGAGGACGGTCAGGTGCTTGACGCCGACGGCGGCGCAGGCGGCCCGCTGCTCGGCGACGCGCAGGCGTGCCGTCTCCTCGGGAGGGGTCGGCATGCCGGCCTCGCCGCGGGTGAGCAGGAGGTAGCCGACCTCGATGCCGCGTGCGGTCCAGCGGGCGACGGCCGCGGACGTGCCGTACTCCATGTCGTCGGGGTGCGCGACGACGCAGAGCACGCGCTGGAAGGACTCCTCGGGCAGGGCAGGCAGTGTCATGCCGGACATTCTTCCGCTGTGAGGGCCCGCCGTCCGCTGTTTGGAGACAGGGACTTTCGCCGGCGGGTGAGGTCCATCGGCCGGCCGGCGAAGGCTTCGGGGGTCAGGCGGAGCGTGACAGCGTGGCGGGCTCCACCGCGTGCGCGAACGGCAGTCCGCGGGCGTACCGGGTCAGCTCGTCGAGCGCGAGGTCGGCCATCCGGGCCAGCTCGCCTCCGAGCGGGCCCGCGATGTGCGGGGTGACCAGCACGTTGGGCAGGTCGTAGAGGCGGGATCCGGCGGGCAGGAACTCGGGCTCGGTGTGGTCCTCCCCCAGGTACGGGTCGCTGACCAGCACCTGGAACGAGAACGGCCGCAGCAGCTCGATCACCCGGCGGCCGATCCGGGAGGCCCCCACGATGGCCCGCGGCTGCGCCGCTTCCTCGACGGCTACGCCCGCACCTTCGACGCCGGCGGCGGCATGCTGTACCACGGCCGCTCGCTCACCTACCGCTTCGCCTCCGCCGCTCCCCTGTTCGCCGGGGCGCTGGCCGGCGCCACTCCCCTCACCCCCGGCCAGACCCGGCGCCTGGCCTCGGGTCCGCCAGACCGGCTGGGCGGCCCCCGGCTCCACGCTGGCCGGCCTGCACGGCTACACCAGCAGCTCGCTCTCGCCGGCGCCGCAGGGCACCGCGTTCACCGGCGAGGCCCGCGTCCCGGTCCTGGAAGGGATCGCGGAGGACGGCTGGGCGATCAGTGCCGCCGTCCTGGACGAGCGGGTGCCGCTGCCCGAGGCCGAGGCGGCCGGCGACCTGGTGCGGGTGGCCTGGCCGGACGGGGTGCGGCAGGCGTTCACGATCAACGGCCCGCGGTGACCGCCGCCGTCGTCCTCAGTGCCCGGCCGGCAGGCCGTAGCGGCTGAGGAACGTCGTGACCGCCTCCTCGCGCTGCCGCGCGAGCTCGCCGTCGTCCGCCGGTCCGGAGCTCGCCGCGAGCGTGAGCCGGTTGAGCGGGTCGCCGAGCACCAGCCAGGTGAACTGCTGCGCGGCGACGAGCGGGTCGTCGGCCTTGATCAGGCCCCGCGCCGCCAGGGTGGCGAGCGCGTCGGCGAGCAGCCGGGTGTTCCTGGTCCAGCTGCGCGTGACGTAGTCGGCGGCGACGTCCGGGAACCGCGCGGACTCCGTGGCGACCAGCGACCGCATGCGCAGCACGGGCTCGCTCAGCACGCCCGCGTGCATGACGTGCGCCAGCCGCAGCAGGCCGGCCCGCAGGTCCGTGGCCTCGGTCAGCGCCTGCGTGTGCGGCCGCATGGCGTCGTAGCCGCGGTCGACCCAGTCGCGGACCACCGCCGCGTACAGCCGCTCCTTCGAGGGGTACTCGCGGTAGAGCGTCTGTTTCGAGATCCGGGCGCGGGCGGCCACCTGGTCCATCGTCGCGCCGGGATAGCCCTGCGTGAGGAACACCTCGCGGGCGATGGCCAGCAGGTCCGCACCGCTGCTGCCTGCCGGGCGCCCGCGTGGCCGCCGTACCTCCTGCGACATCCGCCCTCCTTAAGTACTTGACGGTACTATAACCCGAAGAATAAAGTACTTCTCAGTACTGAAAGAGGGGACGAGATGCTTGCTCTGGGAATCACCCTCGCCGCGGTCGCGGCCTTCATCACCAGTTCCGTCTACTACGCCGTGGCCACGCCGTTCGAGCGGCGCCGGCTGGGTGCCGCGGCGCCCGACCGGGGACGGCCGGCACCGTGGAAGGCCGCCGTGGAGCTGCTGCGGACCGCGCTGCTCGCCGGCGTGTTCGCCTGGATCGCGGCACAGGCCGACCTGCTGAGCTGGCCCTCGGCTCTGCTGCTCGCCGTCGCCATGTGGGTGGGCTTCCCGCTCATCCTGCTCACCGGCTCGGTGCTGTGGGAACGCGTCCCGGTGGTCACCGCCGTGCTGCACGCCGGGGACTGGCTACTGAAACTGCTGCTCGTGGGGGCCGTGCTCGGCCTCCTGCACTGACAACCCGAAGGGACCACCTGATGAACACCGACCCCACGAAGCCCGGGCCGCTCGACCGCGAGTTCACCGCCGCGCTGCAGCAGAGCCCGGCCAAGGGCGGATGGACCTATGTCGTCATGGCCGGCTCGGCCGCGTACTTCGGCACCCGCGGCCTGGTCAAGGTGACCGGCACCGTCGACGGCCATCCGTTCACCAGCTCGTTCATGGCGCTCGGCGACGGGACCCACAAGCTGCCCATCGCCGCCCCGCTGCGCCGCGCCATCGGCAAGGCCGCCGGGGACGTGGTGACCGTACGGCTCACCGAGCGTCTCTAGCCCTCCAAAGATGCGGCGATAAACTTTCCGCCGGGCCGTGTCGATCCGCGGGCCGCTCGTTCGACCTTGGGGTGCGAGGGCCGAGAGGCGGCCCCGCCGGACGAGGAGCACGCGATGCCGAAGTACCTGCTGATCATGCGGGGCACCGACGAGTCGAACGCGGCCATGATGGCCGACATCGACGCGATGATGGTCAGGACCCGCCAGTTCATCGAGGAGATGGTCAAGGCCGGCGTGCTCCTCGCGGCGGAAGGGCTGGACGACCCCGGCCAGGGCGTCGTGGTCGACTTCAGCGGCGAGGCCCCGGTGGTCACCGACGGGCCGTACGGCGAGACCAAGGAGCTGTTCGGGGGTTTCTTCCTGCTCGACGTCGCCTCGAAGCAGGAGGCGGTCGAGTGGGCCAGGCGGGTTCCGGCGGCCCCGGGAGCCAAGGTCGAGGTGCGGCGGGTGCCCGGGAGCGACGAGGTCCCGCAGTGATCACCACGCGGCCGGCCGGGCGCGAGAGCGGCCGGAGCCGATGAATGCGGCGGCCGGGGTCGAGGCCGTCTGGCGGATCGAGTCGGCGCGGATCGTCGCCGCGCTGACCCGGTTCACCGGCGATTTCGGGCTGGCCGAGGACGCGGCCCAGGAGGCGGTGGCCGAGGCGCTGACCTCGTGGCCGCTCGACCCTCCGGCGAGCCCGGCCGGCTGGCTGATGGCCACGGCCAGGCGGCGGGCGATCGACGCCATCCGCCGCCGGGCCGCCCTCCAGGAGCGATACGCCCTGCTGGCGGCCGGCCCGGCGATCGAGGACGAGTTCGATCCCGACGGCATCAATGACGACGTGCTGGCGCTGATGTTCATCAGCTGCCACCCGGTGCTCTCCCCCGAGGCCCGGGTGGCGCTGACCCTGCGCGTGGTCGGCGGCCTGTCCAGCGAGGAGATCGCCCGCGCGTTCCTCGTCCCCGTGCCGACCGTGCAGGCCCGCATCACCCGGGGCAAGAAGACGATCGCGGCGGCCGGGGTGCCGTTCGAGCTGCCGCCGGCCGCCGAGCGCCGGGAGCGACTGGGCGGCGTGCTCAGCGTCCTCTACGTCATCTTCACCGAGGGGTCGACGGCCACGTCGGGCGACCGGCTGCTGCGCCCGGAGCTGGCGTACGAGGCGATCCGGCTGGCCCGCACGCTGGCCGCGCTGCAGCCGGACGAGCCGGAGGTGCACGGCCTGCTGGCGTTGTGCGAGCTGACGGCCGCGCGCTTCCCGGCCCGCACCGGCCCGGACGGCTCGCCGGTCCTGCTCGACGAGCAGGACCGGCGGCGGTGGGACTTCTCGGCGATCCATCGCGGGCTGGCCGCGCTCGCCAAGGCCGCCACGCGCGGTCTCGGCCCGTACGGCCTGCAGGCCGCGATCGCCGCCGCCCACGCCGCGGCGCCCTCGGTCGAGGCCACCGACTGGGACCGGATCGTGCTGCTCTACGAGGCGCTCGGCCGGGTCGCCCCCTCGCCGGTGGTCGAGCTCAACCGGGCCGTCGCCGTGGCCATGGCCTCGGGTCCGGCGCAGGCCCTGGCCATCGTGGACGAGCTGGTCGCCTCGGACCGGCTTCCCGGCTCGCATCTGGTGCCGGCCGTACGCGGTGAGCTGCTGGCCCGGCTCGGACGCCGGCCGGAGGCGCGCGCCGAGCTGGAACTGGCGGCGCGGCTGTGCGCCAACCAGCGCGAACGCTCGGTGCTGCTGCGCAAGGCGGCCGCGCTGAGCTGACTCCCCCGGCCGCCCGGGCGAGGCGCAGCTTCGACTAGAAGCGGACTATTTCATTAGATACGCTTCTAGTCAATATTGTTCTGAAATCATGGTGCGCGATGACTGAGCAGAAGAAGCGCCGCCCCTACTCCAGCGCTCTCCGGCAGGAGCAGGCCGAGGCCACGCGGCAGAAGATCGCGGCCGCGGCGCGGGAGTTGATGATCAGGAAGGGCTACGCCGACACGACCATGGCCGAGGTCGCCCGCGAGGCCGGCGTGGCACCCCAGACGCTCTACACCTCCTGCCCCGGCGGCAAACCCGCCCTGGCCAAGCTCGTCTACGACATCACGCTGGCCGGCGACGCCCGGCCGCTGCCGCAGAGCGACCGCCCCGAGGTCCAGGCGATCATCGACGAGCCCGACCCCGCCCGCAAGCTGGCCCGGTACGCCGCCATGGCCGCCGGGATCCTCCGCCGCATCCAGCCCGTGCACCGCGTCCTGCGCGCGGCCGCCGCCGCCTCCCCGTCCGACGCGGGGCTCCAGGAGGTCCTGGCCGGCATCGAACGCGAGAGGCTGAAAGGCAGCCACGGGCCGGCCCACCACCTGCACGCGCTCGGGGCCCTGCGGCCGGGCCTCACCCCGGCCAGAGCGGCCGAGCAGATCTACGTCCTGACCTCGACGGAGAACTTCGAGAAGCTGACCGAGGTCTGCGGGTGGACCGAGGCCGAGTGCGAGGAGTGGCTCGCCGGGATCCTCGCGGCCACCCTCCTCCAGGCCTGACCCCACGGCTGGAGCGTGGATCTTGTGAGTAGGGTGCCGGCATGTCGCTGAGCAGCATCGTCCTGTCGTCCGGCCGTCCGATCGAGCTCGTCGAGCTGCGGCTGTCGTCGACCTACGGCGGGATGCTGGAGGGCTATCCGTGCAGGCCCGTCAACGACATGGTGATCGGCGGGCTCCTGCGGGCCGCCGAGCGCGCCTTTCCCGCCACGCCGGTCCATCTCCTCCCGCCTGCCCGCGAGTATCCGGACCTGACCGCGGGCGGGTTCGGGCCGGTCGAGGTGCTGCCGTCCGTGGCCTGCGTCGGCGCCTTCCGCTCGGCGGCGGTCGCCCCTGACCACGACCCGGTGCTGTACCGCTCCGCCCTCACCGTCGTGTGGTTCCAGCCCGCCCCGGACGTCCCGTCGGGCGACGGCGCCGATCCGGCCCTTCGCGCCATCCGCTGGGAGGACCTGGCCCGGGACCACGAGCTCTGACGACGCCGGGCCGGTGTCGGGCGTACCCGCTAGTGGCAGTGGCCGGACTGCTGGTGCGGCGGTCCCGCGGGGCCGAGGTCGTCGGAGCGTCCGGCGGCGAGCCGGGGCCACTGGGCGATGGGCCGTCCGCCCGGCCAGTCCGCCGCGGGCCAGCCGGGCGGGCCGGCGGCGGTGCGCAGGTTCGTGCACTCCTGCGGGCGGCCGTCCGGCGAGTCCTCCCACGGCTCCTGGCGGCCGTACGCGGTCAGGTCCATGAGCGCGTAGCTGTGGTCCATCGCCTCCACGCCGCGCCGCGTCGTCCAGTACGTCTCGAACACCCGGTCGCCGTCACGCAGGTAGCAGATCAGGTGGAACAGCCCCGCCTGGCGGCCGGCGAGCAGCGCGTCGAGGGACGGCTGCGCCGAGTACCACGGCAGCTGCCAGCCCATGAAGTCGCGGTAACGCAGGCTCGCCTCGTAGGAGGCCTGGGGATCGGCTCCGCCGGAGGCGACGTTGCGGCCCTGGCACAGGACCGCGAACGTGATGTCGCGCGAGTGCAGGTGGGCCTGCTCGCCGATCTGGGTGGTGTAGAACGTGCAGCCCTCGCACTGCTCGGCCGCGGGCCGGCCGGGGTTCCACATGAAGTAGTAGGCGATGAGCTGGCGGCGCCCCTCGAAGGCGTCGAGCAGGCTGACCGGCCCGTGCGGGCCGATCAGCTCGAGGGTGGCGTCCACCTCGACCATGGGCAGGCGCCGCCGGGCCGCGGCGATCGCGTCGCCCTCCCGGGTGTGCGCCTTCTCCCTGGTACGCAGGCGGTCGAGCTCGGCCTGGAAGCTGCCGCGGTCGACGACGGACGGCATGGTGGCGTTCTTCATGATCACTCCTTGGTACGGTGCAGGCTCTCCTCGGCCGCTTCCGCGAAACGTTTGATCCTGGCCAGGCGGCGATCCCAGTCGGCGGCCAGCGCGGCCATCCAGCGGGCGGTCGTCTCCAGCGCCTCCGGGCGCACCGCGTAGCGGACCTCGCGGCCGACCTTCACGCTCTCGACCAGCCCGGCCGCCTCCAGGACGGCCAGGTGCTTGGCCACCGCCTGGCGGGTGACCGGCAGCCCGTCGGCCAGCGTCGTCGCGGAGGCCTGGCCGCTGGCGGAGAGCAGGTCCAGCAGCTGCCGGCGGGTCGGGTCGGCCAGGGCGGCGAGGACGTCGCCGACGACGTCGGCGGTGTCGGCGGCGCGTTCAGCCATGACGGCCGGTCACCCGGCGCGGGCGGCCAGCGCGTCGAAGCACTGCTTCCAGCCGGAGGTGTGGTCGTCGACGATGTTGCGGCGGTTGTCCTCGGAGGTGGGCAGCGCCGCGAACCCGCTCTCCACCACCCGCAACCGGGTGCCCTCACCTTCGGGCGTCAGGGTGAACTCCACCAGCGTGGAGTTGCCCTCGCGCAACTCCTCACCGGGGAACGCGCTCACCCACCGGCAGGCCAGGTACCTCGGCGGATCGACCTTCTCCACCCGCATCGGGAAGTCGCCGTGCTCGGCGTTCCTGACCACCAGCGACTGGCCTTCCGTGACCGTCGTGCCGCGGAAGGTCTCGTCGTCGGCCGCCCAGAACCCGGGCTCGGCCACCAGCGGCCAGACCCGTTCGGGACTGGCGGCGATGACGATCTCACGTTCGATCCGGTCACCGATCATGGTGTGCTCCTTCGTTGCCGCTTCACTCATGTGCAACTCCAGGGTTGCACATGCGCCGGGCATCGCGCAACCAAGGGGTTGCACATTGTTCGCCCGTCAGGGAAGCTGCAGGTTCCTGAGCTGCCGGCGAGAGGTGACGTTGAGCTTGCGGAAGATGTTGCGCAGGTGGGCGTCGATCGTGCGCGGGCTCAGGAACAGCTGGGCGCCGATCTCACCGGAGGTGGCCCCGGTGGCCACCAGCCGGGCGATGAGCAGCTCCCGCGCCGTGAGCAGTTCCTGGGCGGTGCGCGCATCGGCCGGCTGGACCGTCCGCTTGCGCGGCTGCTCACCGGTGGCGCGCAGTTCGCGGGCGGCGCGTGCCGCGAACGCCTCCGCGCCCATGCCCGACAGCAGTTCGTGGGCGGTGCGAAGCTGCTCGCGGGCGTCCTGGCGGCGGCCTTCGCGGCGTAGCCATTCGCCGTAGACGAGGTGGGCGCGGGCCAGGTGGGTGGCCATCCGGCATTCGCTGAGCCGCTGGACGGCCTCGCGGTACAGGGCTTCGGCGGCCGGCCCGGTGCTGGTGAGCGCCCGCGAGCGTGCCTCCAGCCCGAGGGCCCACTGGGTGCCGCTGGCGCGGGCCCGCGGGCTGACCCGTTCCAGGGCGGCGGCCGCGCGGGCCGGCTGCCCGGCGCGCACCGCCGCCTCGATGAGCTCGTGCAGGGCGACGCTGCTGTTCGCCAGCTCGTCGTGCTCGCACGGCGGCGCCGCGGCGGCGAGCGCGTCGTCGTAGTTGCCCAGGCCGTTGTGCAGCACCGCCAGCGCGTACTGGCCCAGGCCGATCGTCGCGCCCTCGCCCCGCTCCGTCGCGTTGCGGACCATGGCGGCGTACAGCTCGGCGGTCTCGGGCTGCCGGCCGCGCCAGGCGGCGAGCGTGAGCCTGGCGTTGGGCAGCGGCGGGGCCCCGGTCGCCTGCGTGATCGCGTGCTCCTCGGCGACCAGCTCGGCGGCGCGGGCGAGCTCGCCGGTGTGCACGAGCACGGTGGCCAGGGCGTTGAGCGCGGCGGGAAGCGTGGCCAGCGCGCCCGCTTCGCGGGTGAGCCGGACGATGCGTCCGGCCAGCGCGTAGATCGCCTCGTCGTCCCACAACATGGCCGCGACGTGGCAGGCCAGCCACAGCCAGCGACGGTTGTCGTCCTCAGCCCGGGGCTCATGGCCGCGGAACATCCGCAGCGCCCGCTGCAGGCCGGGGGCGCTGGCTTCGTACCCTTGCGTGAACCTCGCGGCCAGGCCGTCGAGCAGGAGGTCGACCGGCCGTGGCGGCGTTGTGGGGGCGGGGGCGGTCTGGGCGGCTTCCGCCGCCTCCGGCAACCCTCGGCCGCGGCCGAGGCGACCGGCGTGGAAGGACGCCTCGATGGCCTGCAGGTAGGTCTCGCGGGACAGCGCGGCATCCAGCGGTGCGAGCATCTTGGCCGCGTCCAGCAGCATGCCGGGCACCTCGTTTCCCCGGATGGTGTGGAAGGCGATCTGGGCGCGCAGCACCTCGATTCGGGCGCGGTGCAGCGCGTCCGACGGCCCGTCCGCCGCGACCGTCAGCAGCTCCAGCGCGGCGTCCGGTGCGCCGGCCTGGTTCTTGGCCTGCGCGGCGGCCAGCGCCCGGCGCGCACGGCCGGCGGCGCCGGGGGTCAGCGCCACCGCTCGTTCCAGGAACGCGGCCGCGGCGGCCAGCCCGCCGCGGGCGCGTGCCCGCCCGGCCGAGCGCTCCAGCTCGGCGGCGGCTTCCTCGTCGCTGCCGAGCACCGCCTGCGCCCGGTGCCAGGCACGGCGGTCAGGGTCCGTCCGCGGGTCGGTGGCCTCGGCCAGCGCCCGGTGCACGCGCCGGCGCTCAGCCGGTACGGCGGCCCGGTAGACGGCCGAGCGCACCAGCGGATGCGAGAACCGCACCCGGGTGCCGATCTCCAGCAACCCCGCCGCCTCCGCCGGCGTGGCCGCCTCGGTGCCGATGCCCACGTACTCGGCGGCACGCCACATCAGGTCCGCATCGCCGACCGGTTCGGCCGCCGCGACCAGCAGCAGCAGCTGCGTGTCGGCCGGGAGGCCGGCCGACCGGTGCTGGAAACTCTGCTCGACCCGGCGCGGCACGTTCAGCGCGTCCGGCAGCCCGAACCCGCCCGCCAGCTTCGCCGGCTGCGCGCTCCGGGGCAGTTCCAGCAGCGCCAGAGGGTTGCCGCGGGCCTCGGCGATGATCCGGTCGCGCACCTGCTCGTCCAGCGGCGTCCTGACCGCTGTGGCCAGCAACGCCCGCGCGTCCGCGTCACTGAGCCCGCCCAGGCCCAGGTCCGGCAGCCGGCCGAACAGCTCGGTGCCGCCCGGGTCGGTGCGCGAGTCGCGCAGCGCGAACACCAGCGCCACCCGCTCGGCCTCCACCCGCCGGGCCACGAACCCGAGGGTCTGCGCGGAGACCTCGTCCAGCCACTGCGCGTCGTCCACCAGGCACAGCAGCGGCCGTTCCTCGGCGGCCTCGGCCAGCAGGCCGAGCACGGCCAGCCCGACCAGGAACCGGTCCGGCGGGTCACCGGCGCGCAGCCCGAACGCCACGCCCAACGCGGCCTGCTGCGGGCCGGGCAGCGCTGGGAGCCGGTCCAGCAGCGGCGCGCACAACTGGTGCAGCCCGGCGTAGGCGAACCCCGCCTCGGACTCGATGCCGGTCGCGTGCTCCACCCGGAACCCGGCCGCGGTGCCGCGGGCGTGCCGGAGCAGTGCGGTCTTGCCGATGCCGGCCTCACCGCGGATCACCAGCGCGCCGCTGCGCCCGGACCATGCCCTGCTGAGCAGCCGTTCGATCGCCTCGCGCTCGCCACGCCGCCCCAGGAGCGTCACCTGATTCTCCGGCGGGTGCCAGCCGGTGTCCGCCACCCATCCCCCCAACCGAGCCCTCCGCACCAGACCAGGCGATTGCCCATCACAGAGTAGGGGAGGTTCGCCGAGGCGAACCGCCCCCGTCCGCCGGCCCGGCCGAGGCCGGCCTGACGGCTCGGCTGCCGTACAACCTGAAGCGTTCCCGATTCGTGATCTGGATCCAGGATGATCGCGCGTCATGAAGCAGACGATCATCGGCGCCGCCGCGGGCGCCGCCCTCCTGTTAACCGCCACGCCCGCCGTGGCCGCCCCCAAGGACCCGCTCGCGGCGCTGCGGGCGCAGCTCGCGGCGGGCAAGGGCGTGTCGTTCTCGTTCCGCATGTACGGTGAGTCCGCGCTCCTCACCCAGACCGGCCGCCTGCAGTTCGGCAAGAAGGGCATCGCGGCCTCCGACGTCACCGGCAAGCTCGCCACCGGCGACGATAAGCCGGCCGACGACTTCGGCGGCGGCGACGAGCCGAACGGCCTGGCCGCCGCCATGGGCAAGCCGGAGCGCACGATCCGCATCGGCCGGACGTCCTACGTCAGCGGCGGCCCGATGAGCGCGGGCCTGCCCGACGGCAAGACGTGGTTCAAGCAGTCGCCGGGGTGGACGAGCGGCATGACCTCCATGTTCGGCGGCTTCGTGAACGCGGCCGACCCGAGCACGTTGAAGGTGCTGCTGGCACGCTCCAAGCGGAGCGGGTCGGCGTACAAGGGGTCGATGAGCGTCAAGGACCTGCTGAAGGCCTCGGACTGGTCCCGCGCCACCATGTGGTGGAAGCTCGACTCCAGCGTGAAGGTGAACTGGACGCTCGCCGTCGGCTCCTCGGGCCTGCCGGTCAAGCTGACCACGCGGCTGGAGAGCGCGAAGGCGGGCGTGAGCAAGACCGCGATGGAGATGCGCTACACCAGGTGGGGCACCAAGGTCTCGATCAAGGCCCCGCCCGCGAGCACGGTGACCACCAAGCTCGACCCGGACAAGTCCACGCTCCAGCTCCCCCCGGCGCCCAAGCGCTGACCACGACCCGACGCCGGGGGGATCGCCTCGTCAGGCGAGCGGCCGCTCGCCCAGCCCCAGATCGGTCCCCTTGGGCTCCTTGACCGCCGTGACGGCCGCCAGGGAGATCACGCAGAGCACCATGATGTAGGCGCCGACGGACAGAGCCGATCCCGTGCCCTGCACCAGGGCCTGGGCGATCGTGGGGGCGAAGGCGCCGCCCAGGATGGCGCCGAGCGCGTAGCCGATGGCGACGCCGGAGTAGCGCACCGAGGCGGGGAACATCTCGGCGTACATCGCCGACATCGGCCCGTACGACAGCCCGAGCCCGATGGTCAGGACGATGATCGCCAGCGTGAAGAGCCAGATGTCGCGGGTCTCCATCAGTAGGAAGAGCGGGATCATCCAGGCGAACACGAGCGCGTACCCGATCTGGAAGGTGCGCACCCGGCCGATCCTGTCGGACAGCACCCCGCCGTACAGGGTGAAGACCAGCCAGCCGATGGAGCCGGCGACGGTGGCGAGCAGGACCGACGGCCGGGGCAGGCCCAGCGTGGCGGTGCCGTAGCTGATGAAGTAGGCGATGATCAGGTAGCCGGCGGCGTTGTTGGCCACGAAGATGAGCGCGGTGAGCAGCACGTTGCGGGTGTGGCCGCGGAACAGGTCGCGCAGCGGCGCGGCGGAGGTCCTGGTGCGCTGCTGCAGCTCCTTGAACACGGGGCTCTCCTCGACGGCCCGCCGCACGAGGTAGCCGAGAACGATCAGGGTCAGGGAGAGCAGGAACGGAACCCGCCAGCCCCACGCCTGGAATTGCTCCGGCGTGGTGACCGTACTCATGATCCACAGGACGCCGGTCGCGAGGATGAGGCCGATCGGCACGCCGATCTGGGGGAAGGCGCCCCACCAGCCGCGGCGCTCGCGGGGCGCGTGCTCCACCGCCAGCAGGGCGGCGCCGCCCCATTCGCCGCCGGCCGAGAAGCCCTGGAGGATGCGCAGGAGGATGAGCGCGATGGGCGCGGCCACGCCGATCGTCTCGTAGGTGGGCAGCAGGCCGATGAGGGTGGTGGCCGCGCCCATGAGGAGCAGGGTCAGCACGAGCATGCGCTTGCGTCCGAGGCGGTCGCCGTAGCGGCCGGCGATGATCGCGCCGAGGGGCCGGAACAGGAAGCTGATGCCGATCGTGGCCAGCGAGATGAGCGTGGCCAGGCCGGGGGCCCGCTCGTTGACCGGCGCCAGGAAGAGCGGGCCGAACACCAGGCCGGCGGCCTGGGCGTAGATGAAGAAGTCGTACCACTCGATGGTGGTGCCGGCCAGGGTGCTGGCCAGGACCTTGCGGTCGTCGCGGGTCATGGTGCGTGGTTCGCTCGTCACGTGGGGGCTCCGTTCCTTGCTGCGGGGGGTCGGGTGGCGCGTTCGAGCTCATAGGGGTGCGTGACGGGCTCGACCACCTCCGCGACGGCGCCCAGGTCGCCGGGGTCGAAGGCGTGGTCGACCCGGCGCATCAGCGCGACGATCTCCTCCGCACACCAGGCGTACCCTTCGACGTCGGCCGGGTCGAACACCATGCTGAAGCGCGGGTTCCCCGCTGAGGCATGCCCGGCGACCGCGGCGTCGAACCGGTGAGCGCCAGGATGCCGCGCAGCGCGACCGCCTGCCGGGCGGCAGGTCCGTGCGGGCGCATACGTGGCGTTCAGCGCAGTGTGGGCACCGCCCCGCCGCCGGCGCGCTCGACCGTCACGCCGGGCAGGTCCCCGGCCCACCGGCCGGCGATCCCGGCCAGCCGCTCGGCCGACGGCGGCGTACGGCCCAGCCCGATCGCGTACCGGGCGTGCCCGGGCCCGCTGTCGAACGGCCGCGGCCAGGCATGCACGTCCGCCACCCCGGCCTCCTCCAGGGCGCCGATCAGCTCCAGCATCCGCCCCCTGACCCGGCCGAGCAGCACGTCCAGCTCCGCCGAGCGCACGGTCACCACCGCCCACGCCGCGTGCCGCCGGTGCAGCGGCGGCGGCGCGGCCAGCTCGGCGGAACGGCCGTCCTCCACCAGCTCCCAGGCCCGGTACAGCTCCTGGGTGAGCAGCTCCAGCCCGCCGGCGGTGACCTGGCGGGCGCAGTTGCGCACGGGCGCGCTCGGCGTCAGCACCACGACGGGCGCCGGCTCAGCAACAGCAGCAGCAGGGCCGAGGCCGATCGGGTCCCGCCAGTTCCACGCGGCCCACGTCCCGAAGAACCGGCTCAGCGGGTCACCGCCGCCGTGCACGGTCCGCGCGGCCATGACCGTCCAGGCCAGGCCGGGAAGCCCGCCGAACGGGGCGGAGTCCAGCCCGCGCGCCCGCGCCCACGCCTTCACCTGCCTGGCCAGACGAGCGAAGCGCTCATGGTCGTCGCCGGCCGCCGCGCGGACGGCGACCGCGTCGCTCACCGCGCTCAGCGCGGTCGCCGCCGCCAGGCCCAGCTCGGCCCGCCGATCGACGGCCCGCGACGGCGGCACCGAGCCGGACGGCACCACGGTCAGATCCACGTCCAGCCGGCCCGTACGCAACCGCAGGCCGGGCACCCGGGCACCCACCACCCGCCGCACCCTGGAACTCCCCGGCAGCGCCGCGCGGACCAGCGCCTCGACCTCGGCCAGATCCGGTTCGCCCGGCAGCACCACCACCAGGTCCAGATCCGCGCCCGGCAGCTCGCACCCCATCCGCCGCGACCCCGCGACATGCACCACCCCGGGCGCCAGCACCTCCTCCAGCCGCCGCAGCACCCCTTCGGAACCGGCGACCGGCGCGTTCCCCTCGGCCACCGCATCAGGCAGCCACCGCAGCTCACCCGTGCCCAGCGTGACCCGGGCCCGCGCACGCATCGGCTCATCACCCCGCCGCGACAGCAGCACCAGCTCCCCCACCCGCGCCGGCATCGCCGCCACCCGCAGGGGATCCTCGGTACGCCCGAGCGTCAGATGCGGGGTGTACCCCTCGGGACGCCCCCCGCACCGGGGGAACCGCCGCCGCAACGCCTCGTGCAGCCGCTCCCACGGAGCAGGATCGGCGGCGGCCGGATCGAGCCACGCCGTCACATGATCACGATGACGGAACACCCGCACCCCCTCCAGCCTCGCCTCGAACGGCCCCACCTCGGCCGCCGCCGCGGCCAGCAACGGCGCCGCCGCCTCGAACTCCGACTCCGGCACGAACCCGAAGAGCAGGTTGACGTGCGGCGGCCACCGGCGGACCTGCGGATCACGCGCCTGGCGCACCTCCTGGATCGCCGGCCACAGCTCGTCCGGCGGGAGCCACGCCACCGCCGTCCGCGCCGTCGGCGCCACGTCGAGCACCCCGCGCTCCCCGGCCGCACCCGTGAGGTCGAGCACCGCCTCCACCGCGAAATGATCGGAAATGTACAGCCCCGCCGGATCCGGCGTGTCACCCCGCAACGCCGCCGAAACCACCCGCGGCCTGCCCCGCAGCAGGATCCGGTCCAGCCGCGCCGCCCGCCCGGACCGCGACGACAGCGCCGCCAGCGGGTTGACGGCCGGATCGAACGTCGGCGTCCCGTCGGGCCCGTACGCCTCCGCCCACGCGTCCCGCAGGCCGAGCGCCGCCGCCGGGGTGTCCGTGCCGTCGTTGAAGTCGCCCGCCAGGACCACGTCGCCGTCCACGCCGGCCAGCCCCTCGGCGATCGCGGCCAGCTCGGCCCGCCGCCTCGCCGCGCCGTCGGCCGAATGATCGCTGGTCAGATGGGTGACCGCGACCGTGACAGGCCCGGCGGCGCTCTCCACCACGACGGCGGCCACCGCCTTGTGCGGGCCCAGCTCGTGCCGCGCCGCCTCCCGCACGGGCAGCCGGCTGAGCAGCAGCAGCCCGCCGTCGTCCACGTCCGTGCCGTACGGGTCGGTGCCGAGCGTGTACCCCTCCCGCACCCAGGGGGCGGCCAGCAGCATCGACAGCAGCGCGGGCTCGACCTCCTGCAGCGCGATCACGTCCGCGCCGGACTCCCGCAGCGCCGCGAGCAGCAGCGGGCGCCGGCGGGCGGTGTCGATGCGGTCGCTGTCGTAGCGGTCCCACAACGTGTTCCACGTCAGGACGCGCACCTCCGCCCGCGCGCCGGGCCCGCCCCCGGCGGCGGGACGCCAGCCGCCCGCCGCGTCCCAGGCGTGCGGGGTCGAGGCCGTGAAGAACGGCGGGCGCAGCAGGCGCGCCTCCCGCGCCCGGCCCGCCTCGCAGGTGTCGAGCCGGTCGAGCCCCGTGGCCCGGTCCCACACCAGCTCGCCGTCCGCCTCGACGAACAGCACCCGGTGCCAGGGAATGTCCCCTCCCGGCGTGAACGCGGCCAGCGCGACCCGCTTGGGAGCGGCCTCACGCTGGCCGACCCCCATGACGAACCGGGACGCGTCGAACCTCGCATCCCAGCGGATCCGGTGGTAGATCTCCTCGCTGGTCCGCATCATGCCTCCCGCTCGGCCAGCACGCCGTCCACGTCCTCGACCGTCCCGCGCGCCCCGACGTACCACGTGCGATGGGCCTGGCCGGGATACGGCGGCACGAACCGGCGCGCCTGCCCGGCCAGCACGTGCGCGGGCACCGGATGGGCGCGGCCGGCGTTGCGCCGGTGCAGCTCGTCCTCCTCCACCAGCAGCACCGCGTGCGTCGTCAGCGCGTCACGGCGGCGCGCCACGCCGCCGGCCAGGCCACGCTGGTGCGGGGTGAGCGAGGTGGCGTCCCACACCACCGTGCCACCGGCCGCCAGGGCGGCGTCGAGCCGGTCCAGCGCCTGGCCGAGCACCTCCTGGTTCGCCCGCTGATCCGACCGCGAACCGCGCGCCTCGCGCAGGTCGTCCAGCGACACGTACGCGTCGATCCCGCTCAGCCCCGCCGCGAACGTGCTCTTCCCGCTGCCCGACGGCCCCGCCAGCTGCACCAGCCGGGGAAACCGCCCGGCCCGCCACCGCCACGTCGCCGCCACGGCCTCCCCGGCCGTGGCGAGCCTGCCCCGTACCCAGGCCTCGCGCGCCTCCGCCCAGCACCGGTCGGCCACCTCCGCGCCCAGCCCGGCCAGCTCCGCACGCAACCCCGCCCGTAACGGCCCCAGCGGGTCCGGGCCGAGCAGCCCGGCCTCCTCGGCATGCAGCGCCGACCACTCGACCTGCTCCCGCGCCTCGCCGTCGAGCCCGCCCGCCGGAACGGACGCCGCGACCGCATGCAGCACCCCCAGATCGGCCGCCAGCGCCATCCGCCGCAACCCGGTCTGCCGCTCCTCATCAGGAAACGGGCGGCGCAGCCCGCCGTGCAACCCCACCACGTCCGCCACCCGCCGGGCCGCCGCCATGCCCAGCGGCCCCGCCAGCCGCGCCGCCACCCAGGCCCGCGGCCGGGCGTGCAGCACCGCCGCCAGCACCCCCGCCAGCCGCGCGTCCCCCCACCGCCCGATCGCGTCCAGCCGGGCCGCCACCTCAGCCGCCACCCCCGACCCCGCCTCGATCGAGGTCTCGACGCCCAGCGCGGCCAGCAGAGCACCCGCGTCCGGAGCCGCCCCGGACCGCACCGACCACAGCGCCGCCCCCGCTCCCAGCCCGTTCGGCACCACCGCGGCGTGCATCCAGTGCGTCCCCGTCCGCACGTGCTCCGGCCGCACCCACTTGGCCACCCGCCCCGCGAACTCCTCCCGCCCGAACCCGCCGGCGGCCCGCACCACGTACCCTTCCTGCCGCTCCGGATCCAGCCGCAGCCCCCGCAGCGCCCGCTCGTCGAACACGCCACGCCACAACACCGGCGGCACCGGAATCCCCAGCCCCCGCAAGAAGGCGACCGTCCGATCCCAGTCCAGGCAACGATCGCCGTCCCACACCGAGAACCCGTAGAACCAGCTCTCCAGCCCCTGGTAGGCGATGGAATGGCGGGCGAACACGTTCTCCCCGCACACCCGCCACCCCGCCGGGATCCGCCCGCCGATCCGCCCCTGCAGGCCCTTCACCCACGCCCGCGACGGATGATGACCCGAGTCCAGCGACCGGGCATGCAGCCCGTCCGCGTACAGCGTGGTGTTCTCCCCGTCGAGCTTCTCCGTCACCACGACCTCACGCCCGCGCAACCCCGACAGATCACCCGCACGGACATCGTCAGGGCTCACCCCGGGCGACCACGGCAGGTGAGAGGTACGCGGATACTGCACGCGCATGATCCCCTCCCCCGGCCGGCCGGAGATCACTGTACAAGCGCCGCGACCAGCCCCTCCAGCCAATAAACCGGGCGACCCCTCACACCGGATCCTTGATCTCGCAGACCACCGCGCCAGCCGCCACCACGGCCCCCACCGCGGCCGCCATCCCGACCACGACCCCGTCCTTGTGCGCCGTGAGCGGCTGCTCCATCTTCATGGCCTCCAGCACCACGACGGTGTCACCCGCCGCCACACTGTCACCGTCGGCGGCGACCACCTTGACGATCGTCCCCTGCATCGGACTGACCAGCGCGTCTCCACCACCCGCCGCAGGCGCCGCCGCCTTCCTGACCCGGCGGCCGGCCGCGGCCTTCGGCGCGCCCCCGCCCCCGCCGAGCCCGGCCGGGAGCACGACCTCCAGGCGCTTGCCCGCCACCTCCACGGTGACACGCTCCCGCCGCACCGCCTCGCCCTCCGCGACAGGCCCGGCGTAGGGCGGGATCCGGTTGTCGAACTCGGTCTCGATCCACCGCGTGTGAACCGCGAACGGCTCGGCCGTGAAAGCCGGCTCGCTCACGACGGCCCGGTGAAACGGCAGCACCGTCGGCATGCCCTCCACCTCGAACTCCGCCAGCGCACGGCGGGCACGCTGCAACGCCTGCTCCCGGGAAGCACCGGTGACGACCAGCTTGGCGACCAGCGAGTCGAAGGCACCCGGCACCGACTCGCCCACCTCGTACCCGCTGTCGAGCCGGACACCGGGCCCGGAAGGGGCACGCCAGCGCGTGATCGTCCCCGGAGCGGGCAGGAACGAACGCCCCGGATCCTCGGCATTGACGCGAAACTCGATGGAATGCCCGCGCGGCGCCGGATCGTCATACCCCAGAGGCTCCCCCTCGGCGATGCGGAACATCTCGCGGACAAGATCGATCCCGGTCACCTCCTCGGTCACCGGATGCTCCACCTGAAGCCGGGTGTTGACCTCCAGGAACGAGACCGTGCCGTCCTGACCCACCAGGAACTCACACGTACCCGCCCCGACATATCCGGCCTCACGCAGGATCGCCTTGGACGACTCACGCAGCAGCACCTCCTGCTCCCGCGTGAGAAACGGCGCAGGAGCCTCCTCCACCAGCTTCTGGTGACGCCGCTGCAGCGAACAGTCCCGGGTGGAGACCACGACCACGTCGCCGTGGACATCCGCCAGGCACTGCGTCTCCACATGACGAGGACGATCAAGATAACGCTCGACGAAACACTCACCCCGGCCGAACGCGGCCACCGCCTCACGGACGGCACTGTCGTACAGGCCGGGAATCTCCTCCAGCGAACGCGCCACCTTCAGCCCACGCCCGCCACCACCGAACGCCGCCTTGATCGCAACCGGCAACCCGAACCGTTCCGCGAACGCCACCACCTCGCCCACATCCGCCACCGGATCGGACGTCCCGGCGACCAGCGGCGCACCGACCTTCTGCGCGATGTGCCGGGCCCGCACCTTGTCACCCAGCGCCACGATCGCGGACGGAGGCGGGCCGATCCAGACCAGACCCGCGCCGATCACCGCCTCGGCGAAAGCGGCGTTCTCGGCCAGGAAACCGTAACCGGGATGCACGGAATCAGCCCCGGAACGAGCGGCCACCTCCAGCAGCTTGGCGACGTCCAGGTAGGTACCGGCAGGCGACTGCCCATCCAGCGCGTACGCCTCATCGGCCAGGCGCACGTGCAACGCGTCCCGATCCGGATCGGCGTACACGGCCACGCAACCGATCCCGGCATCCCGGCACGCCCGCACCACCCGGACGGCGATCTCCCCCCGATTGGCGACCAGCACCTTACGCAGACTCACAACCGTCCTCCCACACTCCATCGCGACTCCCGCCAACCGCCCGGCCCCGGCACGACAGGACGCCGCAACACGCGGCGCGCCACGGGCAACGGCGCCGGCGCCCGCCGCACGGCCCGCAGCGCCACCACGAGAGCAGCCAGTTCCTCGGCCGTCGGAGAACCCTTGACGATCTTCACAGCGGGATGTTCCCGTGCTTCTTCGGCGGCAGCACATCACGCTTGCCACGCAGCAACCGCAACGCCCGGACCACCTCGCGCCGCGTCTCACCAGGCCGGATCACCTTGTCCACGTAACCGCGCTCCGCCGCCAGATACGGGGTGGCCAGCGTGTCGTCGTACTCCGCGACCAGCTCGGCCCGCAGCGCGTCCGGATCATCGGCGGCGGCCAGCCGCTTGCGATGCAGGATGTTCACCGCGCCCTGCGCCCCCATGACCGCGATCTGCGCGGTGGACCACGCCAGGTTGACGTCCGCACCCAGGTGCTTGGACCCCATCACGTCGTACGCGCCGCCATAGGCCTTGCGCGTGATCACGGTCACGAGCGGAACGGTCGCCTCACCGTAGGCGTACAGCAGCTTGGCACCCCGCCGGATGATCCCGTTCCACTCCTGCCCCGTACCGGGCAGGAACCCCGGCACATCCACCAGCGTCAGCACCGGAATGCTGAACGCATCGCACGTGCGCACGAACCGGGCCGCCTTCTCCGAGGCGTCGATGTCCAGCGTGCCCGCCAGCCGCAACGGCTGGTTCGCCACCACCCCGACCGGCCGGCCCTCCACCCGCCCGAAACCCACCACGATGTTCGGCGCGAACAGCTCCTGCACCTCCAGGAACTCACCGTCGTCCACCAGCGCGCCGATCACCTCCAGCATGTCGTACGGCTGGTTCGGCGAATCCGGGACGAGCCTGTCCAGCGCCGGATCATCCGCCAGATCCACCTCCACATGCGGATACGACGGCTCATCGAGGTTGTTGTCCGGCAGGTACGCCAGCAGCGCCCGCGCGTAGTCGAGCGCGTCGTCCTCATCGGAGGCCAGGTAGTGGGCCACGCCGCTGCGGCTGTTGTGCACCCGGCCGCCACCCAGGTCCTCGAACGTCACGTCCTCGCCCGTCACCGTCCTGATCACGTCCGGGCCCGTGACGAACATGTGCGACTGCTCATCCACCATGATCGTGAAGTCGGTCAGCGCGGGCGAGTAGACATGGCCGCCCGCGCACGCGCCCATGATGAGCGAGATCTGCGGGATCACCCCCGACGCGCGGATGTTCCGGCGGAAGATCTCCCCGTACAGGCCGAGCGAGACCACACCCTCCTGGATCCGCGCGCCCGCCCCCTCGTTGATCCCGACGATCGGGCAGCCGTTGCGCACCGCAAGATCCATCACCTTGCAGATCTTCTGCCCGTACACCTCACCCAGCGAGCCCCCGGCCACCGTGAAGTCCTGCGAGAACACGCACACCTGACGGCCGTCCACCGTCCCGTACCCGGTCACCACCCCGTCCCCGTAACCGAGCGACCCCCTCGCCAGAGCATCCAGCTCCACGAACGAACCCTCGTCCAGCAACCGCTCGATCCGCTCCCGCGCGGTCAACCGGCCCCTGGCGTGCTGCTTGGCCGCCGCACGCGCCTCACCGACATGCACCGCCTCATCCAGGCGCTCCTTGAGACGGGCCAGACTGCCCGCGGTGTCCTGCGCTGCCATCCACCACCACCGATAGGACTCAGTACCAAAATCACGGTACTCAGTTTCGTCCGGGTTGAACACCCCCGAATCCCGGGAGAATGACCCCTGTGCCGAAACCGCCCATCAAACACCGCCTCGCCGAAGCCGCCGTGGCACTCTTCGACGAGAACGGCTACGACGCCACCACCGTCGACGACATCGCGGCACGCGCGGGCGTCAGCCGCAGCACCTTCTTCCGCCACTACCGCTCCAAGGAAGACGCCATCTTCCCCGACCACGACGCACTGCTCGACAAGATCGACGCACGACTCCGCGCATCCACCGCCGGCACCGCCATCGCCGCCATCACCGACGCCGTCCGCATCGTGCTCGCCCACTACGTCGACGACGCCGAGGTCTCACTCCGCCGCTACCGCCTCGTACGCCAGGTCCCCGCACTCCGCGACCGCGAGATCGCCAGCGTCGCCCGCTACCAGCGGCTCTTCCGCGAGTTCGTCGGCACCTGGCTGGGCGACACCCCCGACGCCGGGCTACGCGCCGAACTCATGGCCGCCTCCGTCGTCGCCGCCCACAACCAGGTCCTGCGCGGCTGGCTGCGCGCCGGCGGCACGTACGATCCCTCCGACCGGCTCGACCACGCCCTCGGCTACGTCATCGCCACCTTCCGCCACCTCGAACAGCCGCAGGAGGACGAACAGATCGTGGTGGCCACCTTCAGCCGCGCCGCGACCCCCCAGGCCGTCATGGCGGCCATCCAGCAACATCTGTCTGGCAGCGTCTGATCACGTCGCCGGCTTCTGTGTTTTGAGAGTCGAGTGGTTTACTATCAACCCGGCGCCTTTACATTGTAGATTAGCTCTCTCGCGTCTCTCCTCGCATAGACGATCAAGAACGCGACCAGCCAAGCCGGCCACCCGTCACATCCCCCGAAAGATCATCTTTAGCCGGCCGCCCGGTCAGCGCCGAAGGTGCCAGAACAACATCGACGGCGTTCCGGCGACGGCCGCGTGCGCCGCCTCCGGTGCCAGGCCGTACAGGGCCCACGGCCACACGTCCCACGGCCCCGGGGCGTCGGTCCGCTCCCCCGGCTGTCCTGGCGGGTGCAGGGGCTCCTCGCATCGCCGCACCTGGAGCCCGGCCGCCAGCGCGGCGCGCAGGTAGTCGCCGACCAGGTGCCGGTAGGTGGCCACCCTGGCCGGCTGTCCGCCGGGCAGCCGTACGGGCGGGACCACTCCCCTGGCCACGCCCTCGGGATGGATGTCGGCGATCACCACCTGCCCGCCGGGCCGCACCACCCGGGCGAACTCCGCCAGCACCGGGCCGAGCTCGGGCACGTGCGTCAACGCCAGCGAGCAGACCACCAGGTCGACGGACTCGTCGGGCACCGGCAGCGACGACAGGTCGCCCAGCAGGAACTCCGCCTGCGGCACCCGCTGCCGCGCCCGCTCCAGCATGTCGGGCGAGCTGTCGACGCCGCGCACCCGATGGCCCCGGCCCGCCAGGTAGGCCGCCAGCCTGCCGGTGCCGCACCCCGCGTCGAGCGCGTCGCCGGCCGGCAGCGCGCCGACGACCTCCCTGATGAAGGGCTCGTCGAGGTCGAACGCGGAGTTGGGGCCGTCGTAGGTCTGCGACCAGATCCGGTAACCGGCCACGGTGTCCACGCGGGCGACCTCGACGGCGGCGCCGGCCAGGGAATCGTCGTCGATCAGCTTGCGGATCTCGGCCAGCCGGGCCTCGACGAACTCGCGGCCGTGCTCGCCGGTGTAGGCCCGCATCAGGGCGATGCCCTCCAGGCCGAGCACGTACGCCAGAGGATGCTCGTAGATCACCCCCGGCACGGTAACGACGACCGCCGCACGGGGCCACCGAATTTCGCGTCACCCGCGTCAGCGGGCGAGACAGTTTCTCGCGGATTCCCGGAAGCGGGCGACGAGCGGGTTGCGGTCGCCGGCGCGGGTGACGACGGCCACCTGGCACGGCTCGATGCCGTCCACGGGGATGGTGACGAGGTCGTCGCGGAGCGTGCTGCGCCGGTCGCCGGCGGGCACGATGGCCACGGCCCGGCCGTCGGCGACGACCTCCAGCTTGTCCTCGAAGGTGTCGGCGAGCATGGGGCCGAGCGGGGCCGGAGCTCCGTCCGGGCGGGGGGCGAGCCGCCAGAACCCGGTCCAGGCCGCCGCCATGCCGGCGCAGGCGACGAGGGGCTCGCGGGCGAAGTCGTCCGGGCTGACGGACTCCTTGCCGGCGAGGGGGTGGGAGGCGGGGACGAGGAGCACCCGGGGCTCGTCGTAGAGGACGGTCACCTCCAGGCCGTCGTCCGGGATCGGCAGCGGCGTGCGGGTGACGAGCGCGTCGACCTGGCGGCCGGGCAGGGCGCGGGCCTCGTCCGAGTCCAGGTGCCGGGTGCGGACGTGGGCGTCGGGATGGCGGCGGCGCAGGTCCCGCACCGCGGGGGTGATGACGAGGTCCTCGACGTAGCCGATGGTGATGGTGCGCGGGGGCGCGGCGGCGCGGGCTGCGAGCACCGCCTGGTCGGCGGTGTGCAGGAGCGCCTGCGCTCGCGGGAGGAACGCCGCGCCGGCCGCGCTCAGGCTGCTGCCCTGGGTGGTGCGCTCCAGCAGGCGTACGCCGAGCGCGTCCTCCAGCCGCTGGATCTGGCGGCTCAGGGAGGGCTGGGCGACGTGCAGCGCCGCCGCCGCCCTGGCGAAGTTCAGGTGCTCGGCGACGACCGTGAAGTACCGCACCAGGCGCAGGTCGAGGTCCAGGCCGGGACTGACCGCCGGGGTGGGCAGGGGTTCGTCATCCACGCCTTCCGTTATACCGCCGCTGCATGACGAGGTGCGGAACAGGACTTGGACGCCCAGCTCAGCAGGCGGTTGACTCGAAGTCGTCCGGCGAGGCCCATCCCGCCGGGACGAAATCCACTGCTGAGGGGGATCACTGCCGGACCTCGAGGCGCTGGCCGGCCGGGTGAAGGCCGAGTTCGGCACGATCGACGCCCTGTTCGTCAACGCCGGCGTGAACGGTTTCGCGCCGTTCGAGGCGACGAGCGAGGAGTTGTTCGACCGCCTGCTGACGATCAACGCCAAGGGGCCGTACTTCACGGTGCAGAAACTCGCTCCGCTGATCGCGGAGGGCGGCGGCGTGGTGCTCACCACCGCCGTGGCGAACGTCAAGGCACTGCGGCGCTCAGCGCGTACGGGGCCAGCAAGGCGGCGCTGCGCTCGACGACCCGCGGCCGCGGCTGAAGGCGCAGCTGAGCGCCGAGATTCCGATGCTGCGGCCGGGCGCACGCCCGGCGAGGTCGCCAGGGCATTCGCCTTCCTCGCCTTCGAGGCGACCTACACCACCAATGCCGAGCTCACCGTCGACGGTGGCGCCTCCCAGCTCTGATCGCGTGTAAAGGAGCTTTCCCATGACTGTTGTCTTCGTTCACGGTGTCCCGGTGACGTCCGCGGTGTGGACACCGTTGCTCAAGGAGTTGTCCGCATTCCAGCATGACGAGGTGGTCCGGCTCTCGCCTCCGGGCTTCGGCGCCCCGTTGCCCGCGGATTTCGGTGCCACGATCGAGGACTACCGGAACTGGCTCGTTGCCGAGCTTTCGCGATTCGCCGGACCCGTGCACCTCGTCGGTCACGACTGGGGAGGCGGGCACGTCACCGAGGTCGCGATGGCCCGTCCCGACCTGCTGCGCAGCTGGGTCAGCGACACCATCGGCGGGTACGAGCCGGACTTCGTCTGGCACCCGCTGGCACAGCTCTGGCAGACGCCCGGCGAGGGAGAGCGGAGCATCGGAGAGATCTTCGCCGGGGACGCCGGCGAGCGGGCGGCGCGCATGGTCGAATGGGGCATCCCCGAGCCGGCGGCCGGTGAGGTGGCACTCGCGCAGGGCGCGGACATGGGCAGGGCGATTCTCGCGCTGTACCGGTCCGCGGTGCCGCCCGTGCTGGTCGAGCGTGGCCGCGATCTTCCCGCCGCCGCTGCCCGGCCGGGCCTGGTCCTGGTTCCCACCGAGGACGTCACCGTCGGCAGCGTCGCCGCCCGCCACCGTGCCGCCGGGCGCGCCGGCGCTCGGGCCGTGGAGCTCGACGGGCTCGGGCACTGGTGGATGCTGCAGGACCCCGCTCGGGCGGCCCGCGTGCTGTCGGAGTTCTGGAACGGCCTGGAGTCCTGACGGGCAGCGGCGGGGAGGGCGCCGCGAGACGCCCTCCCCACCGCAGAGGGGTCAGAAGTCGTCGGCGGTGCGGATCCGGTCGCGGACCCAGACGCCGGCCTCCTTGAGGTTGCCCGTCCCGGCGAACGAGCCGTTCGGGCACGTCCCGGTGGTGAAGACGGCGCCCGTGCGGAAGTCGTCGGAGAAGTTCCAGTTCACCCAGCTGATCTTCTTCTGGGCCAGCAGGTCGAGGTACTGCTGCGACCTGGCGAAGTTGTTGGCCCCGTCGCCGGACGCGCTCTGGGTGCCGAACTCGGTCACGAAGATCGGCAGCCGGTCGGCGGCCCTGGAGAGGGTGTTCAGGTACTCGGTGCCGTGCGAGCCCGCGTAGAAGTGGAAGGTGTACATGATGTTGGCGGCGTTGACCGGGTTGTTGACGATCTCGGTCTCGTCGCCGCCGCCGGAGACGCCGAGCGACGACCAGGCCCGGGTGCCGACCAGGATCGGGGCGTCGGGGTCGTGCTGGCGGATCACCGGGATGAGCTGGTGGGCGTAGTCGCGGATGACGGACCAGGTGACGGCGTCGCCGTTCGGCTCGTTCGCGATCTCGTACAGGACGTTCTGCTTGCCGTTGTGCCGCTGGGCGATCTCGGTGAAGAACGTCCTGGCCCGGCTGAGGTTGTACATCGGGTCGCCCGGGGTGAGCATGTGCCAGTCGACGATCGCGTACATGCCCCGGGCGGTGGCCATCTCGATCAGGGAGTGCACGCGGTCGGTGAACAGCCTGGGGTTGGTCTCGTAGCCGCCCTCCTGGATGTACATGGAGATGCGCAGGACGTCGGCCTTCCAGTCGTTCGCCAGGGCGTCGAGCGAGGCGGTGTTGAGGCACTGGTTGTACCACTGGATGCCGTGGCTGCTCATGCCGCGCAGCTGGATCTGCTTGCCGCCGGCGTTGCAGAGCTTGATGCCGCACACGCGCAGCTGCCCGTTCGCCTGCACGGGGGTGCCGCCGCCTCCGCCGCCGGTGGGGGTTCCGTAGACCTCCAGCTCCCACAGGGAGTAGCCGTAGGGGGTGCCGCGTTGCGTGCCGTACACGCGGACGTACCGGCCGGTGCCGCTGACCGTGAGGTCGTCGACCGCGCCGTCGCCGGTGGTGGTGGAGTAGAGGTCGCTCCAGGTGGAGCCGTCGGGCGAGGTCTGCACCCGGTACGCCGTGGCGTGGGCGACCTCCCAGGTCAGGCGCACCCGCGAGACGTCGTGCGCGGAGCCGAGGTCCACCCGGATCCACTGCGGGTCCACCCCTTCGGCGCTGGCCCAGCGGGTGGACGTGCTGCCGTCCACGGCCTTGCCCGGCTCCAGGCCGGTGGCCTCGACCGAGGAGGCCGTCACGGGCCTGCCCTGCGACACCAGGGGGTCGGCCGCCTGCGCGCCCGCGGCGGACGGCACCACCAGCGGCACCACCAGCGGCAACGCCATCGCGGCCACGATCGTTAAGATCCTCGCTGCTGCACTTCGCCTCACGAACGACTCCGATTCTCCGGCCTGGTTAGGAAGGCTTATTAACTTGCGGCGCAGCCTAGGTTGACACCCTGCCTTACGCAAGACCCAAAGTCGCGGAAAGGGCCCGGCCGCTTCCCCGGCCCTGCGTGCCGGGTATGTCCGCGGCGGGGACCGGTCTTGTACGGTTCAACTGTGGAGCCGCGCCCGCTGGCCGAAGGCGATCCCCGGCGGATCTCCGGCTACCCGCTGACCGGCGTGCTGGGCGCCGGCGGCCAGGGCGTGGTCTACCTGGGCCGCACGCCGCACGGGCAGCCGGTGGCCGTCAAGACGCTGCACGCCCGCCCGGCCGGCGACGCCGGGGCCCGGGAGCGTTTCCTGCGGGAGGCCGCGATCGCCGCGCGGGTGGCGGCGTTCTGCACCGCGCGCGTGCTGGACGCGGGCCTCGATGACGGGCGGCCCTACCTGGTCAGCGAGTACGTCCCCGGCCCGTCCCTGGAGGCTCTCGTGGCCCGGGACGGGCCGCGCGCCGGCGGCGGGCTGGACCGGCTCGCGATCACCACGCTGACGGCGCTGCAGGCGATCCACCGGGCCGGCGTCGTGCACCGGGACCTCAAGCCGAGCAACGTGATCATGGGGCCGGAAGGCCCGGTGGTCATCGACTTCGGCATCGCCCGGCTCCTCGACCAGTCCACCACCGGCCCCGGCCTGGTCGGCACCCCGGCCTACCTGGCGCCCGAGCTGCTGAACGGCGCCCCCGCCGACGCGGCCTCGGACGTGTTCGCCTGGGCCGCCACCCTGGTCTACGCCGCCACCGGGCACCGGGCCTTCCCCGGCGCGGTCACGGCGGTGGTCCTCAACGCGATCATGACCCGCGAGCCCGACCTGGCGGGCGTGCCCGGCCACCTGCGCCCGCTGCTGGCCGCCTGCCTGGCCAAGGACCCCGCCTCCCGTCCCGCCGTCGCCGACCTGCTCACCGCCCTCACCCAGGAACGGTCCCTGCCCGGCCGCCCGGTGGACCTGCGACGCCGCCGCCTGGTACGGGCGCTCGCGGCGGGCGCCGCCGTCGCCGCGATCCCGGCGATGTACGGCCTGGCGGGCCTCTTCTCCCCCGGCGGCGGCGTCCCGTTCGGGAGCCTGGTCCGCGAGCCGGTCGCGGGCCGCCAGCAGTGGGTCCTGTCGGTGGCGCTGAGCCGCCTGAACGGTCGCCCGGTCGTGGTCAGCGGCGGCCACGACGGCACCGTCGCCGTGACGGACCTGGCCACCGGCGCCCCCGTGGGCGCGCTGCTGCGCGGCCACCGGGGCCCGGTCTGGTCGGTGGCGACGGACCTGTTACCCGGCGGTCCCGTCGCCGCCTCCGGCGGCCTCGACGGCACAGTGCGCCTGTGGGACCTGACGACCGGCACGCCGCTCCTGGAACCGTTCACCGGGCACGGGGGCTCGGTCGAGTCGGTGGCCACCGGCCGGCTCGGCGACCGCCCCGTGGCGGTCTCCGGCAGCCTCGACCGCACCGTACGCGTGTGGGACCTGACGACCGGCGCCCCCGCCGGCGAACCGGCCGAGGGCCACGCGGGCTGGGTGCTGGCCGTCGCCGTAGGACAGGCCGGTGACCGCCCCGTCGTGGTCTCCGGCGGGCACGACGGGACCGTCCTCATCTCCGACCTGGCCACCGGCGCCCGGGTGGCCGGACGCGTCCGCGCGCACCGCGGCCCGGTGGAGTCGGCGGCGGTCGGCCGGATCGGCGACCGTCCCGTGGCGATCTCGGGCGGCGGCGACGGCGACCACACGGTACGGGTGTGGGACCTGGCGAGCGCCGCGCCGATCGGCGAGCCGCTGACCGGGCACCGGAGCTGGGCCCTGGGCCTGGCGGCGGGCGAGCTGCCCGGCGGGCGGGCCGTGGTGGTGTCCGGCGGTTACAGGGACGAGACGGTGCGCGTCTGGGACCTCGCCACCGGCACGCCGATCGGCGGCCCCTTCCTCGGGCACCGGGGCCTGATCGAGTCGGTGGCGGTGGGGCTGCTGGACGACCGGCCGGTGGCGGTGTCCGGCGGCGACGACGGCAGGGTGCGGGTGTGGAGCCTTCAGGCGCCGTACCCGCCCGCCTCAGGCTGATGCGGGCTCCGTACTCGCGTGGCCGGCGCGGCGCAGGCACCACAGGCGGCGGGCGAGCGCGACCGTCCCGAGCACGCAGCAGGTGAGGGAGAAGAGCACCAGCAGCGGCAGCAGCCAGGCGGTGACGATCCAGTACTGGAAGCTGAACACCCCGGCCTGGACCCCCATCAGCGCCGGCAGCAGCACGCCCAGCACCGTCACCACCGCCAGCGGCAGCAGCCGCGGGACCAGCCACGGCCGGCGCGAGGCGCGACGGCGCGCGACCCAGCGGCGCGCCCGGACGGCCGCGGTGACCAGCAGGGCGGACATCCCGGCCGTGAGCCCGAGCAGGACCGCGTTCACGACGGTCAGCGGGTTGCTCATCGGCGTGGCGGGAACCCCGAGCCGTCCGGCGAGGAGGTTGGCCGTGAGCAGGGCGGGATCGCCGACGCTGTTGGTGAGCACGATCGCGGCCACTCCCTTCGCCGGGGAGAAGACCATGTCTCCGGTCCAGGTCGCCAGCGTGCCGCCGTGACCGATGTCGCCCAGCTCGCGGCGGGTCGCCGGGTCCGTGGTCGTCACCGCCGCGGCCTCGATCCGCGCCACCATCACGGTGACCGTGTGCGCGATCACGTCGTGCAGGTCCCGGCGGATGCCGGCCCGTTCGCCCGCCACCGCCGCGGCCAGCCGTTCGCGTTCGGCCCGCACTCGGGCTTCGTGCCCGCGGCGCGCCAGCAGAGCCGCCAGCCACCCGCCACCGGCGATGAGCATCAGCAGCCCGCCCTCGGCCAGGCGGGTCCACCCCGGCACGCCGGCGGGCAGCCGGGCCCACGCCACCAGCTCGGTGAAGACGATCCCGGCCGCGGTGACGGCCAGCGCCGCCACCGCGGACCTGGTCCGGACCATGGCGGTCAACCGCCACAACGTGAGCGGGAAACACGCGGCCGAGGGCAGCAGGCCGGGCGACCAGCCCGGGAACGGCATGGTCATCAGGACGAGCATGGCCAGCGCGCCGATCCCGTATCCCGCCCACGGCCGCCGCCCGGCGAGCGACACTCCCACGTGGAGCAGGGCGGCGGCGCCCGCGGCGAGGAGGAGCTGCCACACGGCCGCGCCGAGGTGCCAGGTGCCCGCCAGGATGAGCGCCGTCAGCGGGGCCAGCACCAGGTGCGCCACCAGCGTGGCCGCCGCCCAGGTGCTGCGGCGCTCGGCGGCTGTCACGGTCGTCGCCTCCCGGTGGGTCGTGGTGGGGTCGCGGTGGGGAGCCGCCAGGATAGCCAGGGAAGTGCCGCTCCCGCGTTCTGCGATCATGCGTGCGGGAGAGGTCAGTGCCCGGGGCCGCCGCTGACGAGCGGCAGCCACAGGACGAACCTGGCGCCGCGCGGCGAGTCCTCGACGGTGAGGGTGCCGTGGTGGGAGTGCGCGATGTCGCGGGAGATGGCCAGGCCGAGGCCGCTGCCTCCGGGGTCGCGGCGGCGACCCTCGTCGAGGCGGACGAAGCGTTCGAAGACGCGTTCCCGGTGGGCGGGCGGGATGCCCGGCCCGTCGTCGGTCACGGTGACCACGACGCCCTCGTCTGCCGGTTCGACGCCGACCTCGACGGAGGACTCGGCGTGCCGCTGGGCGTTGGTCAGGAGGTTGTCGAGCACGCGGATCAGTTGCATGCGCGAGCCGCGGATCTCCAGCCCCCGGGGCGCGCGGACGTGGATCGGGAGGGGGCCCTGCTGCGCGTTCACCTCGGCGCAGACGAGCTCGCCGAGATCGATGCGTTCGGGAGGTGAGGGGTCGGCGGCCCGGAGGCGGGCGAGCAGCAGCAGGTCGTTGACGATCGCCTCCAGCCGGCTCGCCGTGGCCAGCGCGCTGCGCAGCGTCTCGTGCGGATCGACGTCCCCGGGGTAGAGCAGTGCCTCCTCCAGTTGCGTGCGCAGCCCGGCGATCGGATTGCGCAGCTCGTGGCTGGTCGTGGAGTCGAACTGGCGCAGCTGCTCCACCGCGCCCTCCAGCTGGCTGAGCGTGTGGTTGGCGGTGGTGGCCAGGCGGGTGATCTCGTCGTTGCCCGGCGGCACCGGGACGCGCAGGCTCAGGTCGCTCACCGTGATCTGCGAGATCCTGGCCCTGATCGCCTCGACGGGCCGCAGCGCGCGTCCCACCAGCACCCACGCCGTCCAGGCCGCCAGGCCGGTGAACAGGGCGGTCCCGGCCGCGACGGCGTACTCGAGCTCGTGCGTGGCCAGCAGGTCCGGCTCGGGGATGCCGGCGTACACGACGGCCGCGTCCGTGTCCGGGGACAGGCGGATGGCGTGCAGCAGGATGCACCTGCCCTGCGGCGGGCACTCGACGTGCGGCTGGAACCGCGCGTCCGGCGGCGGCCGCAGGCTGCTGAGCGGCACGGTCCGCGAGGCCTCCCGGCTGGCGTTCAGGACACGATGGCGGGCGTCCACGACCTGGATGAGATCGACGGGCGGGTTGGCCGGGATCGGGTTCGGCACGTAACCCTCGCGGGCGACCGGGCTCCACTGGCTCGCCACCCGCTCGGCCTGGCGCAGGGCGTCGGACTGGACCCGCCAGCGGATCGCGAGGTCCACGGTCGCGCCGAGCACCACCAGCACGCACATCGCGAACAGGGCCGCGATCAGCGTGCACCTGGCCCGGACCGAACCCGGGCGGGCAAGGGTGAGCATGTCACCTCCGTACGGCCGCCGCTGACGGCCACTGCCAGAGGAGGGTGCGCCCCGCGTTCACGCCGGTGGAAAGATCCTGGAACACGTGCGCGAACGCGGGGCGGTCGGGCCCGGCCCCGCGATCAGGACGTGCGGGACAGCAGGCCGTGCGGGTCGAGCACGTACTTGCGTGCCGCGCCCTGGTCGAACTCGTGGTAGCCCCGCGGCGCCTCGTCCAGCAAGATCGGCGTGGCGTTGACGGCCTTGGCGATCTGCACCCGGTCGTGCAGGATCGCCTGCATGAGCTGCCGGTTGTAGCGCATGACGGGGCACTGCCCGGTGGCGAACTCGTGCGACTTCGCCCAGCCCAGGCCGATGCGGATGGACAGCGAGCCCTGCTTGGCGGCCTCGTCGGAGGCGCCCGGGTCGCCGGTCACGTACAGGCCGGGGATGCCGATGGCGCCGCCCGCCCTGGTGACGTCCATGAGCGAGTTGAGCACGGTGGCGGGGCGCTCCACCTCCGCCTCGCGGCCGTGCCCGCGGGCCTCGAAGCCGACCGCGTCCACGGCGCAGTCGACCTCCGGCTCGCCGAGGAGCTGCTCGATCTGGTCCCTCGGCTCGCCGAGGGCGATGTTGACGGTCTCGCAGCCGAAGCTGCGCGCCTGGTCCAGGCGCTCCTTGTTGAGGTCGGCGACGATGACGACGGCGGCCCCGAGCAGGAACGCCGAGGCTGCCGCGGCGAGCCCCACCGGCCCCGCGCCGGCGATGTAGACGGTCGATCCCGGCCCGACGCCCGCGGTCACGCAGCCGTGGAAGCCGGTGGGGAAGATGTCGGCGAGCATGGCCAGGTCGAGGATCTTCTCCATCGCCCGGTCCTTGTCCCGGAACTTCAGCAGGTTCCAGTCGGCGTACGGCACCAGCACGTATTCGGCCTGGCCGCCGATCCAGCCGCCCATGTCGACGTACCCGTACGCCGAGCCGGGCCGGTCCGGGTTGACATTCTCGCAGATCCCGGTCTTGCCCTCCTTGCAGTTGCGGCACCGGCCGCAGGAGATGTTGAACGGCACGGACACCAGGTCGCCGGTCTTGACGAACTCCACGCCGGGACCGGTCTCGACGACCTCACCGGTGATCTCGTGGCCGAGGACCAGCCCCGGGGGCGCCGTGGTCCTGCCGCGGACCATGTGCTGGTCGCTGCCGCAGATGTTGGTCGCGACGGTCTTGAGTATCGCGGCGTGCGGCAGTTTGCGCCCGACGTTGGCCGGGTTCACCCCTGGGCCGTCCTTGAGCTCGAACTCGGGATAGTCGATCTCGTGAACCTCGACCTTGCCCGGGCCTTCGTACACGACTCCTTTGTTGCCAGGCATGTGGTGATCTCTCCCTCGAGCGGAAGTGACGGACGTACGATGCGCTGCACAAGCTCGGAGATCACCTCCTTTCCGGAGGGCGGGGGACTTCGCACGCGTTTTGTCCCCAATATTCGAATATATCCCGAGAGGTCGCCTTAAATCCGCTTTGCTGATTCTTCACCGTTCCATGCCTCCGGGGTGGGCCGCCGCCCCGCGGCCTGCGTCAGCGCGGCGCGCTGGGCCGCGCTCAGGCGGTCCGCCCTCGGGACGGCGGCGTACGCTCCCCGCCCGGTCCGCTCCACCGTGAGGGGATCGGCGAGGCTCGTACGGCGGCCGATCGTGTCCAGGGCGCCGGCCGCTCGCTGGACGGGCCAGCCCAGCGCCGTGGCGAGCTCGTCCACGGTGAGCGGCCGGGCGGCGTGCACCAGCGCGGCCACCACGGTCAGCGCGTCGCGGACGGCGGCGTCGGTGAGGCCGCTGCCGTTCATCTGCTCGCTGATCCAGGTGAAGAAGCCGGCCATCCGGCCCAGCCGGGCGCCGGCGGGCGTGCCGGCGCCGAAGATCTCGATCCCGCGCCGCGCGGCCGCCGCGACCTCGTCGTGCGCGCCGGTGTCGGATCTGAACGCCCGCAGCCAGACGTCGTCGTCGACGACGTACCGCTCGCGGCGGCCGGACTCCTGCGTACGCCTGACCAGCTCCATCTCCTCCAGGTAGCCGATGGCCTTGGACACCGACGCCGGGCTGACCTGGAGCCCGCGTACGAGCTCGGCGGACGTCAGGCTTCCCGGCTCGGAGGTGAGCAGGCAGACGAACACGCGAGCCGGCATCCGGGGAAGGCCGACCCCGACGAGCAGCGTGGCGAACCGCTCCACGAAGGCGCGCACGGACTCGGCCGGCCGCCCGCCGTCCTGCGGCTGCGCGGCCCGTACGGGCCTGCGGCGGCGGGCGCGCTGCCCGGCGGCCTGCTGGGCGCGGTCGGCCAGGTAGGCGCCCGAGGCGCTGTTGCGGGCCACCTCGCGGCTGATCGTGGAGGTGGGCCTGCCCAGCCGCCTGGCGATCTCGGCGTAGCCCAGCCCGTCGGCCAGCCAGCTCGCGATCTGGCGGCGGTGCTCGTGGGTCAGCCTGCCTCCGGGCATCGTTCCTGTCCCCTGCCTGGTTCGGGTGCGTTCACCCACAGTACATTGCAACGATCACTCAACACGAATTGCATTTATCCGCACTACTGTTGCAACGATTTTCGATAGATATGCAGCTCAACGCCTTGTCATTGAGAGTTCCAATTGACGACCTATTAAACGCAACGTAGCCTTTTCCCACTTGGAAAGAAAGGAGAAGCCCTGTGGCAAGACCCTTGGACGTGACCCGGCTGCGGGCACGCCTCGCCGAGCTGCTCGCGGAGTACCGGATCCCGAGCGCCTCGATCGGCGTCCTCACCGACGGGGAGATCACCGGCTTCGCCGCCGGCGTCCGCGACCTCTCCACCCGGGAGCCCGCGACGCCCGACACCGTCTACCAGTGCGGCTCCGTGTCCAAGACCTGGACCGCCCTGGCCTTCATGCGGCTCGTCGACGAGGGAAAGGTCGCCCTCGACGAGCCGGTCCGCACCTACCTGCCCGGCTTCCGGGTCGCCGACCCCGGCGTCAGCGCCCAGGTCACCCCCCGCCACCTCCTCAACCACACCAGCGGCATCGAGGAGGACTACGGAGACCCGGGCGAGGGCGACGACGTGTACGAGCGCATGGTGGCCAACCTCGCCGGCGCCCGCCAGGTCCACGCCCTGGGCCACACCCACGGCTACAGCCCCGCCCTGGGCTACGCGATCCTCGCCCGCATCATGGAGGTGATCGACGGCGGGCGGTGGGACGACATCATGCGGGACCGCCTGTTCGACCCCCTGGGCCTGACCTCGACGAGCACCCGGCCCGCCGGCCAGGACCGGGCCGCGACCGGCTACCTCGTCCGCTCCCTCGACGAGGGCCCGATCCCGTCGCCGCTGGCGCACCTGCCCCGTGCCTTCGGCCCCGGCGGCAACGTCAGCACCACGGCCCGGGACCTGCTCACCCTGGCGTACGTCTTCCTCAACGAAGGACTGGCGCCGAACGGGACCAGGATCGTCTCACCCGGTGTCCTCCGCGAGATGACCCACTCGCGGGTCCCCGTCCCCGACCCGTACCTGTTCGGGCCGGAATGGGCGCTCGGCCTCATCGTGTGCGACTGGCACGGCCACACCGTCTACGCCCACGACGGCAGCGCGGTCAGCCAGAGCGCCCGCCTGCGGATCCTGCCGGAAGCGGGCGTCGCCATCTCCATGCTGGCCAACGCCGGGCCGCGCGACAGCTTCTACCGGAAGGTGTTCAACACCATCCTGGCCGACCTCGGCACGGTCACGATCCCCGACCTGCCCGAGCCCGACCCGTCCCTGACCCTCGACCTGTCCAGGTACGAGGGCTCCTACGAACGCCCCGGCACCCGCTACCAGGTGGCGGCCGAAGACGGAAGGCTCCACCTGAAATTCACCCTCAACCCGATGGAGGCGCAACTCCTCGACAAACCGGAACAGCTCGACTACGAGCTGCTGCCGATCAGCGAGACGCACTTCTTGATGCCTTCCGACGATCCGCTGGAGGACACCCAGACCGTCGCGATCTACGAATTCAAGAATGGCGCCGCCCAATATTTGCACACCAATTGCCGAGTGAATCCGAGAGCCGACGAGAAGGGGGCCACGATGCACGTCATGGCTGTTTCCACCATTTCCGACCACGAAGGTTTCTGGAACGCGCTGAAGCAGGCGTACGGCCGGCTCCCCGGCGGCGCCACGTGGACGCTGGCGGTGGCGAGCACCGACGGCGCCAGGGCGGTGAACGTCATCGTCCATGACTCGCTCGACGGCGTCAGGAGCTTCTTCGAGGGCCACACCGCCCCCTTCGCCACGACGGAGTACTTCGAGGCGGACGCGGCCAACGCGGTCGGCCTCCCGTCCGCCTGACCGTTCCCCGCCGGAAACCGCTTGCGTCTCAAGCCGCTTGAGGCGCCACAGTGGTTCCATGGACGACCACGACCTTTACCCCATCGGGGACGCCGCGCGCCGCAGCGGCCTGAGCGTGAGCGCCGTGCGCTTCTACGCCGACACCGGGCTCATCCCGCCCACGGCCCTGAACGAGGCCGGCCACCGGATGTACGACATCCAGGCCATCGCCCGGCTCGAACTCGTCCGCACCCTGCGCGAGCTGGACACCGACCTGGACGAGATCCGCCGCCTGCTCGACGGCGGCACCACCCTGCACGACCTGCTCACCACGCACCTGGAGATCGTCGAACGCCAGGAACGCACCCTGCGGGCGCGGCGGGCCGTGCTCAGGACCCTCATCAAGCAGGGCGGCACGACCGCGCAGGCCGACCTGATGCACAAGCTCGTGTCGATGACCGACGAGGAACGCGAACGGACCATCGACGACTTCTGGAACGACGTCGGCCAGGACCTGGACGTCCCGGAGGGCTTCGTCGACCGGTTGCGGGCGATGCGGCCCGTCCTGCCCGCGGACCCCACGGCCGCCCAGCTCGAAGCCTGGATCGAGCTGGCGGACCTGGTGTCGGACCCGGCGTTCCGCGACGCGGTCCGCACCTACCTGCGGGACACCTACTCCCCGCCGGAGGCCCGGCTCCTGGCGACCGAGCCGTTCCAGGAGTTCATGCACGTGAGCGGGGCCACGCTCATGGAGGAGCTGCTGGCCGCGCAACGGGCCGGGCAGTCGCCCCGCTCTCCCGGCGTCCAGCAGGCCGTCATCCGCTTCATGGAGGCGGCCGCCGGGCTGTCAGGCACGCCGCTCACCCCCGAGCTCCGCGACCGGATGGCCGACGGATATCGGCAGGTCCCCGGCCTCCTCCGGCAGATCGCCGACGAGGACGCCGCCTCCGGGCGGCCCGTCTACGACAGCACCCACGGCCGGTACCTGTCCCTGGTGGCGCTGATCAACGGGACCCCGGCCGAGGCGGACCACGACCCCATCCCCTACGCCTGGATCGCCGACGCCATGCGCGCCACCTCCTGACCACACCTTCCATCCGATACCCGCACAATCCCAGCGGGGGCGCGCCACCTCCCGCAGCGAATGTGCCGGAAGCCCGGGCGCGGGTGATCTGCCTGGGCCATCATCGATGGGCAGCGGGGAGGGGACACGGATGGCGGTCGTGGAGTTCGGGGCGGGTCAGGGCGGGCGGGTGTACGTCGAGGTCGCCGACCAGGACGACGGCGACGGGCTCGTCAGGGCGGGGGCCGGCGACCGCGTCGTGCGCGCGGCGGCCCAGACGTGGAACGGCGCGCTGAGCGGGATCCGGGCCGCGGCCGAGGGGGTCGCGGCGCAGGTGGGCGCGCTCGAACCCGCACCTGAGGAGGTCGAGGTGACCTTCGGCGTGGCGGTCAGCGGCAAGCTGGGTGCCACGCTGGTCTCCACGGGCAGCGACGCGCACGTCAACGTCCGCATCGTCTGGCGCAACCCCACCGCGGACCCCGCCGGCACCGCCGCAACCGCCAGTGCCGCCAGGCCCGCGGACGCCGCCGGTACCGCCGAAGCCGCCGCCGGTGCGGCCAGCCCCGCGGACGCCGCCGGCACCGCCAAACCCGCCGGCACCGCCAAATCCGCCGGCACCGCCGGAGCCGTCGGTCCCTTCGCGTGACAGGCGCCGGCCTGCGCGCCCGGCTCGCCGCGCGCCCGCCGTGGCTGGTCCGCCTGCCGGTGACGGCCGGAGCCGGGACCGCGGGGGACGGGACCGCGGGGGACGGGATCGCCGGAGCCGGGGTGCTCATCGGCCCCCGGCACGTGCTCACCTGCGCCCACGTCGTCGACCTCGCCCTCGGCGGCCCCGCCGCCACAGCGGGATGCGGCGATGCGCCGGCGGGCACGGCGGTGACCGCGGAATTCCCCTTCGCCTCACGCGCCGACCCGGCCCAGATCTCCGTACGGGCGAAGGTGGTGGGCTGGGCACCCATCACCGAGGACGGCTCGGGCGACGCCGCCCTGCTGGAACTCGCGACCCCCGTCGACCACGTCCCCGCCCCCCTGGCCTGCCCGCCCGCGCTGACCGGCCACCCGTTCTCCGTCCACGGCTTCCCCCGCGGCGAGACGGCGGCCCGGCAGGCCACAGGCGTCATCCGCGGAGCCAGCGGCCCGACCGGCCAGTGGGTGCAGATCGAGGCGCAGAGCCAGACCGGCTGGGCGATCGAGCGGGGCTTCTCCGGCGGGCCGGTGTTCGACCACCACAGCGAGGCCGTGACCGGCATCGTCGTCCTGCGCGACGACCACCGCAGCGGCCACATGCTGCCGATCTCCTACCTGCGCACCCTCTGGGAAGAGGTACGGCGGAGCTGCGGCTGGCGGCTGGACCTGGACCCGCACCTGCCGACGCACTGGCTGCCCCGCGCCCGCGGCTGCGAGCTCGGCACCGATGAGTGGCACTTCACCGGCCGCGTCGAGGCCCGCCGCGCGATCCGCGACTGGCTGGCGCGCCCGGCACCGGCCGGGCAGCCGATCCTGCTGGTGACCGGCGGCCCCGGCTGCGGCAAGTCCGCGCTGCTCGCGCACACCCTGCTGGCGGCCGACCCCCGGCTGTCGGCGACCGTCCCCACGCCGGGCCCCCGCCCGCCCGCGGGCGCCTTCGACGCGGCCCTGCACCTGAAGGGCTTGACCTGCGACGAGACGGCCGCCCGGCTCGCGGACGCGCTCGGCGCCACGGCCGACGAGCCCGCCGAGCTGCTCGCCGCCGTGAGCGGCCTGCCGCCGGGCACCTCGTTCACCGTGCTGGTGGACGCGCTGGAGGAGGCGGCCTCCGCCGAGGAGGCCAGGCGGATCGCGGTGCTGCTGCGGCAGGTCGCGGGCACCGGCCGGCTACGGGTGCTGGCCGGGGTGCGCACCGCGCCGCCGGACAGCCGCCACGCCCGCGTCCTGGACGCGTTCGGGCAGCGCGTGCCCCGCATCGATCTGGAGGCGCCGCCGTACCTGCGCCACGCCGACGTCGCCGACTACGTGGTGAACCGCCTGCGCGGCCGGGCCCGTCCCGGCTCCTGGGATCTGCCCGCCATCGGGCAGGCCGTGGCCCGCAGGGCGGGCCACAACTTCCTCATCGCCCAGCTCGTCAGCGACCGCCTGAACCACCCCGCCGCCGCGCCGCCCCACCCCGGGACACCCGGGTGGGAGGAGCAGTTCCCCGAGAGCGTCGGCCAGGCGATGGAGGACTACCTGCGCGCCTGCGCCCCCGACGCCGAGCTCGTACGGCGGCTGCTGACCGCCCTGGCCTTCGCCAGGGGCGACGGCCTGCCCGTGGGCAGGACCTGGCTGCTCATGGCCACCGGCCTCGGCCACGGGCTCGCGCCCGCCCCCGCCGACCTGCACGACGTCGTCCAGAACGCGGCCCACTACCTCGTCGAGCACGTCGACCCGCAGGCCGGGCAGAGCACGTACCGGCTCTACCACGACGCGATCGACGATTACCTGCGCGAGCGGTGCCGCCACCCCGATCCCCAGCGCGCCATCACCGACGCCCTCACCGCCGCCGTTCCCGGCCCGGACGGGCAGCGGGACTGGTCGGCGGCCGACCCGTACACCCTGGCGCACCTGGCCGGCCACGCGGCGGCCGCGGGACGGCTCGACCCGCTGCTGGACGACCCCGGCTACCTCGTCCACGCCCTGCCCGGGCCGCTCCTCACGGCGCTGCCCGCCGCGACCACCGCGAAGGGCGCGCTGGCGGCACGCGTCTACCGCACCTCCGCCTACCGCCACCGCGCGGCCACCCCGGCGCGGCGCTGCTGGACGCTCTCCTTCGACGCCGCCCGCCACCACGCGCCGGCGCTGCGCCGCGCGTTCGACACCCTGCTCGACACGCTCGCGCCGCGCGGCGGCTCCCGCTGGCGGCCGTACTTCGCGGCCGGGCACGCCCCCCAGCCCGGCAACCTGGCCGTCATCGGGCAGGTCGTGGGCTCGGGGCTGGCGGCGGGCGTCGCGGACGGCCGGGCCATCGCCCTCGTCCCCGGGCCGGACGCCGTCCGGATCTGGGACCTGGAGGAACAGTTCCAGACCGGCGAGCTGCCCGTGGACGGCACCCTGTCGGCCACCGCCACCGCCGTGGGCCGGGACCTGGCGGCGCTCGCGTCCGACGGCCCCGTCGACGTCTGGGACCTCGCCACGCGCCAGCGGATCGCCCGCCTGGAGCCCATCGGCGGCCAGGTCGCGCAGCTCGCCTTCGCGCGGTGCGACGGCCGGACCCTCCTGCTGGGCGCCGGCCACAACGGCCAGCCCGTCCGGGTGTGGGACCTGGCGACCGAACGCGAGCTCGGCCGCCTCGACGAGGCGACCGGCCCCGGCGTGGCCACCGGGCGGCTGGAGGGCCGGGCCGTGGCCGTCACGCTCGGCCGCCACGGCCGCGGCATGCAGGTGTGGGACCTGGCCGAGCGCAGGACGACGCGCCACCTGTTCGACGACGACGTCATCGCCGCCTACCGCGTCGGCCGCATGGACGGCCGTACGGTCACCCTGGCGGTGCTCACGGGCCACGACCCCGTCGCCGAGGTCCGTGACCTGGCCACCGGCGAGGTGATGTCCCGCGTGCCGCTGCCGCGCGAGCAGGTCGGCGACGTCGCCCTGACCCTCGTGAAAGGACGCCCGACAGCGCTCGTCCCCTGCGCGGGAGAGCGGAGCGTGCGCGTCCTGGACCTGGTGGACGGCACCGAGACCGCCAGGCTGCTCGGGCACTCCGGCTACCCCTACCGCGTGGTCACGGTGCGGTCCGGCGAGCGCACGCTCGCGGTGACCAAGGACCTGACCGAGACGGCCATGATCTGGGACCTCACCGGCCTCCAGCCACCCGGCGCGCCGGCAGGCGAGGAGTCGTTCGAGATCAGGGCGGCGGACCTGGGCGAGCTGGACGGCCGGGAGGTGGTCGCCGCCATCGGCGCCGACGACCAGCTCGTCCGCGTGTGGGACCTGGCCAGCGGCCAGCAGACCGCCCGGCTCGCCGGGCACGCCGACCGCCACAGGCGGGGCCTGGCCACCATCGCGATCCGTTCCTGGCAGGACGACGCCGTGGCCGTCACCAGCGGGCTCAACGAGGCGGTACGCGTCTGGGACCTGGGGAGGCGCCGCCAGAGCGCGTGCCTGGACGTCCGGCTGATCTCGGAGATCGTCCTCGGCGACCTGGCCGGCCGCCGCATCGCCCTGCTGCGGGGGGACGGGCCGCACGTGCACGTCTGGGACCTGACGGCCGGACGGGCGGCCGGGGTGCTGGGCGGCGCCCCCGAACCGGCCGGCGACCGCGTCACCATCGCCCTCGACACCGAATGGGGCCGCATCAGCGCCCAGCGCGGTGCGCGGCTGGCGCTGGCCACGTGCGGCCCGCGCGCGCTCGCGCTGGTCGGGCCGACAGGCGTCGCCAGGAAACCCGTCCAGGTGTGGGACGTGCTCGCCGGGCGCCGCATCGGCCGTCTCGACTGCGACGGCCTGCTGGCCCTCGCCGCCGGACGCTGCGACGGCCGCCCGACGGCGATCACCTGCGGTCTGGACGGTTCCATCCGCATCTGGGACCTGCTGCGGCTCGGCGAGACGGGCTGGCTGACGCCGCATCCCGGCGGCACCACCGCCGTCGCCATCACCGAACTCGGCGGCCAGGCGCACGCCGTCACCGGCGGCTACGACGAGATGGTCCGCGTGTGGGACCTGGGCACCAGGAGCGTCGTGGAGGAGTTCCGGGTGCCGGAGTGGGTGCGCGGCCTGTCCGTCAGCAGCCGCGGCACCATCCTGGTCATGTACGGCGGCAGCGTCGCCGCCTTCACGACGCGCGGGCCGGCCGTCTGACTCAGTCGTCGTGCGCGATGAGCATGAGCTGCCGCCACAGCAGCACCAGGAACACCGCGGAACCCGCGAAGGCGAACCAGAAGGGCGCCGCGACCCCGAAGCGGGTGGCCAGGATGCCGCCGATCATCGACCCCACCACCAGCCCGGCGAAGACGCAGATGGTGTTGACGCTGCCCACCCGGCCCTGCAGCTCCTGCGGCACCGCCCGCTGGCGGACGGTGCCCGAGGTGGTGCCCCAGATGAACGCGTGCGCGCCGAAGACCAGGAAGATGCCGCCCGCGACCCACGGCGAATGGGTCAGGGCGAGGCCCAGATGGGTGAGCGTCTCGATGATGAGCCCGATCCGCATGAGGGCGCCCAGGCTCACCTTGCGGGTGATCGCCCCGTACAGGCCGGTGCCGATCAGGCCGCCGATTCCGCCGATGGTGGTCATCAGGCCGAAGCCGATGGCGCCGAGGCCGAGCTGTTCCTGGGTGTAGAGGACGAGAACCGACCAGGCCGCGCCGAACGTGAAGTTGAAGATCAGGATGGTGAGCGCCAGCGTGCGGACCGCCGCGTGCCTGATCGTCCAGGTGAACCCGGCGATGAGCTCCCTGATGGTGTCGGGCGCGGGATCGCCGGCCTGCCGGCCGTGCGGCGGCAGCTTGATGCGGGAGACCAGGACGATGCCCGCCGCGACCAGGAGCAGCTGGCCCGCGAACGGCCAGGTCAGGCCCAGGCCGAACAGTGCCGCGCCGATCGGCGGCCCGGCGAGCTGGTTGAGCGTGATGAATCCGGTGCCCAGGCGGGCGTTGGCGATGACGAGGTCGTCCCTGCTGACCATCATGGGGGTCAGCGTGGCCGTCGCGTTGTCGGCGAACACCTCGGCGATGGACCGGAGCGTGAGCGCCACCAGCGCCGTCGCCACCGTCACGGTGCCGGTCACCGTGAGCACGACGAGCGCCGCCAGCACCGCGGCCCGCACCGCGTTCGCGACGAGCACGATTTTGCGCCGGTCGTACCGGTCGGACAGCACGCCCGCGTACAGGCCGAACAGCAGCGGAGGCGCCCAGCTCACCAGGGCCGACAGCGAGATCAGCAGCGGGTCGCGCGTCAGCGTCGCGATCAGCAGCGGGCCCGCCGCGGCGGCGACCCCGTCGCCGAGATTGGTCAGCCAGCTCGAGGCCAGCAACCACCGGAAACCTGTCCCGAGCCGGGCAGGGAGAACTCGCTCAACCACTGTGATCACGAGCGCAAGACCATACGTTTCCGCGATGATCGACGGCAACGCGTTTTTCGCCCCCGGACCGCGCCCGGCGTCAGAGGTCGCTAGGTAGTGTCTGACAAATGATCACGTTCGCGCTTGAATAGTCGATCGTGGTGCGACGTGGTGAGCTGACCGAGAAGGCGTGGGCGCGGATCCAGCCGTTGCTGCCGGTGGTTGACGGGCGTGGCCGTCGCTGGCGTGATCATCGAGAGGTGATCGATGGCATTCTGTGGCGGCTGCGGACCGGCGCGCCATGGCGGGACATCCCCGAGCGGTACGGACCCTGGCAGACCTGATACGAGCGGTTCAGGCGCTGGGAGGAGGACGGCACCTGGGCCCGGCTGCTGGAAGAGATGCAGGTCAAGGACGACTCCCTCGGCCAGGTCGAGTTCACCGTGAGCATCGACTCCACCATCGCCCGCGCCCACCAGCACGCCGCCGGCGCCCGGAAAAGGGGGACGACGGCGGGACGATCGATACGAAGCAATCGCAAAACCGGCAGGCGCTCGGACGATCCCGCGGTGGACTGACCACCAAGTTGCACCTGCTGGTGGAGGCCCGCGGACTGCCGCTGGTCCTGCACCTGACCGGCGGCAACACTGTCGACTGCGCCGCGTTCGAGGCGGTGCTGGCCAAGCTCCGGGTGCGCCGCCCGGCCGGCGGCCGCCCGCGTACCCGGCCCGACACCGTGATCGGCGATAAGGGTTACTCCACCCGCAAGATCAGGCTCGACCTGCGCCGGCGCGGGATCAAGGCGGTCATCCCCGAACGGCGCGACCAGATCGCCAACCGCAAGCGCAGGGGCAGCCGTGGCGGCCGCCCGCACACCTTCGACGCCCTCACCTACAAGCAGCGCAACCTGGTTGAGCGCTGCATCGGCAAGCTCAAGCAATGGCGTGCCATCGCCACCCGCTTCGACAAGCTGGCCAGCCGTTACCTGGCGGGTGTCACCATCGCCTCGCTCATGCTCTGGCTCCGGCAGGCCGAATTGTCAGACACTCCCTAGGCGCGAGCGGATCCGGAGACCGCCGGCCAGGCGTCACAGCTCCCGGTCATGACGGTGGTCGGCGAGGCCGGTCGTCTCGCGCCGGGTGAGTTCCTTCATGTCCATGTCGACGCCACCGCCGGGCTGGCGTTCCAGCCCGTAGACCTGCTGGGGGAAGTCCATCCGGCTGAGGATCGCGTCGATCTCCTCGTGCTCGCCGGGCGGGAAGAGCCGGGCGGGGTCGCCGACGGCGATCCACTTGATCGGGACGAGCGAGCCGGGCGGCAGGACGCTGCCGACGTGCACGATGCCGTCGATGCGGACCTCCGTGCGCTCGCCCACGTGCGCGCCCTGGTAGATCCGCACGCCGGTGGCGAGGAAGCACTCGTTCCCGACCGTGCAGCCCTTGAGTGACGAGTGCGGGCCGATCAGGACGTGGTCGCCGATGTCGACCGCGTTCCGGCTCGTGCTGCGGATGTTGAGGTTCTCGCGGACGGCGCACTGCGCGCCGATGCGGACGGGGCTGCCGTGCGACTCGATCACCGCGCCGTACGAGACGTGTGTTCGCGGGCCGATCGTCACGTCTCCGCAGATGACGGCCGTTGGGGCGATATAGGCGGTCGGGTCGATGCTGGGCCGTTTGCCCTGGTGCTCTATGAGCATGAGCAGGAGCTCCTTGGGTGATCGGGTTCACGGGGTGCCCGTTCGCCCCGACCTACCCGGCCTGGGGCAGCGCACTCAGGGGAGCCTGATGAGGCGCCGCTCCACGGCGGCGGTGACGGCGGCGGTACGCGTGTCCACGCCGAGCTTGCCGTAGATGTGCACCAGGTGCGTCTTGACCGTCGCCTCGGTGATGAACAGCCGCCTGGCGATCTCCCGGTTGCCCGCACCGCTCGCCAGCAGTTCCAGGATCTCCACCTCCCGCACGCTCAGCGCCGGGCCCGGATCGCGCAGGCGCCGCATCATCCGCGCCGCCACCTTGGCCGACAGCACGCTCTCGCCCCTGGCCGCGGCCCGGATGCCCTGGAACAGCTCCTCCGGCGGGCACACCTTGAGCAGGTACCCGGTGGCGCCCGCGGCCACGGCGCGCATGACGTCCGCGTCGGTCTCGTACGTCGTCAGGACCAGGACCTGCGGCGGCGAGGGCAGCGCCCGGATCCGCCGGGTGGCCTCGGCCCCGTCGGCGCCGTCGCCGAGTTGCAGGTCCATGAGCACGACGTCGGGCCGCCGCGCGGCGATCCCGCTCAGCGCCTCCTCGGCGCCGGACGCCTCGCCGACGATCTCGATGTCGTCCTCGCCGCCGAGCAGCGCCACCAGGCCCGCCCGGACGACCGGGTGGTCGTCCACCAGGAACAGCCTCATCACGCCCCCGCCCGCTCGTACGGGCGGACGGGGATCCTGGCCCCGACCGCCGTGCCCTCGCCGGGGGCGCTCTCGACGATCAGGACGCCGCCCACCTCCTCCAGCCGGTCGCGCATCGCGCGCAGGCCGTAACCGCGTCCGGGAGCGGGGGCCGGCTCGGCGAAGCCCGCCCCGTCGTCGAAGACGTCCAGCGTGACCTCGCCGTCCAGGTAGGACAGGGTCACCGTGGCACCGGCGGCGCCCGCGTGGTCGCGGACGTTGGCCAGCGCGCCCTGGGCCACGCGCAGCAGCGCCGTCTGCACGCCGGGCTCCAGGGGGTACTGCTCGCCCTCCAGCCTCAGCCGCACGGGCGGTCCGCCGCCGGTGTCCGCGCAGAGCCGGGTGAGCGCTTCGGGCAGCGTGCCGCCGTTGTCCAGGCCGGGTGGCCGCAGGTCGCGGACGAACCGGCGGGCCTCGTCGAGGTTCTCCGCGGCGGCCGCGGCGGCCCGCCGTACGTGGGCGCGGGCGAGCCCGGGGTCGGTGGCCCAGGCGCGGTCGGCGGCCTGCAGCAGGATGCCCATGCTGGTCAGGCCCTGCGCGAGCGTGTCGTGGATCTCCCTGGCCAGCCGCTCGCGCTCCTCCAGGACGCCGGTACGGTGCCGCGAGGCGGCCAGCGTCTCCCGGGCGGCGATCAGGTCGTCGATGAGCAGCTGGCGGGCGGCGCTCTCGCGCTGGAGCTCCCAGAACGTCACCGCCGTGATGGCGGCGACCCCGATGGGCGCGAGGATCAGGCTCGGGTCGATCTCCTGGGCGATCTTGGTCTGCGCGGCGATCACCACGAGCGTGAGCGCCGCCGCGGCCACCGCGAACGCGCGCGCGTTCAGCAGCCGCAGGCACAGGAAGAGCAGCGGCACCGCGCACCAGCTGAACGACGGCGCGAGCACCACCAGCCCCAGCCAGAGCGCCGCCACGCAGCCGAGCCACACCAGCCGCCCGCGCCGCCCGAGCCGGCTCCACGTCACCATGCCCGCCAGGTACGCCAGGGCGAGAACGGCGCAGACGACCAGCGACGTCACGGTCTGCGCGACCAGGCCGTGCCGGGACACCAGCCTCCACGCCGAGGCGGCCAGCAGCAGGTAGAAGCCGGCATGCATGGCCCAGTTGAGCCAGACGCGCTCCCTCATCGCCCCTCCCTGTCCGTTCTGCCCCGACCCTATGCAGTGCCGGGGACCGGCCGGGCCGGGACGGCGGCACATCAACCGATCGGTTGACCGGCGGCTCGACCGCTTGACGCCGCGGGATCGCCCGTGCTCCCGATGGCTCGCGGTGTTCTCGCTGGAAGGCTTCTACCTGCCTGAACACCTGAAGAACGGAAGAGACGATGACCGGTTCCCGCCGTATCCGCCTGATCGCCGCCGGCCCGCTCGCGGGCCTCGCCCTCCTGGGCACGGCCCTCGGGCCCGCCGCCGAGGCGTCCGTACCCGCCGCTGGGGTCGCCCCCGCGGTCGTCCAGACCAGGGTGCTGTCGTCCGGCGCCGCCCTGGAGGTCGCCGAGGCGGCGATGCAGGAGGCCGCCAAGCAGAAGCAGCGCGTCACCGTCGTGATCGTCGACCGTTCGGGGGCGACCCGGCTGGTGGTGAAGGGTGACGGCGCCGGGCCGCAGACGGAGGAGTCGGCCAGGCGCAAGGCGTTCACGGCCGTCTCGTTCGGCCGGGCGACCAGCGAGCTCGCCAAGGGGCTGAACGGTGGAGGCCCGACCATCGCCGACATCCCCGGTACGCTCTTCCTCGGCGGCGGAGTGCCCGTCGCCTCCGGCGGCGCGCCCGTGGCGGGCATCGGGGTCGGCGGTGCACCGAGCGGCGACATCGACGAGGCCATCGCCCGCGCCGGCCTCAAGGCGGTCGCGGACCGGCTGCGATGACAGGCCCGCGTCCGATGGGCGTACCGGGCTTGAGCGCGCCGGACTCGAACGGGCCCGGCCCGAACGGGCAGAGCTTGAGCGGGCAGAGCTTGAGCGGGCAGAGCTTGAGCGGGCAGAGCTTGAGCGGGCAGAGCATGAAGGGGCGGCGTTGAGAGCGGCGGCGGGGCCGGGCTGGCCGGGGCGCAGGATCGTCCTGACGTCGCTGCTCGGCTCGATGCTCGCCGCGTGCGGCGGCCGCGAGGCGAAGGGAGACGCTGTGCTGAACGAGGAACTGCTGGCAGCCGCGGCACGAGGAGATGCCGCCGCCGTCCGGGACGCGCTGCAGGCGGGCGCGGACATCGAGGCGCGCGACGGCCGGCGCCGCACGGCCCTGCTGCTCGCCGCCGCGGCCGACCATGTGGAGGCGGCCGGGGTGCTGGTGGAGGCCGGCGCCGACCCCGACGCGCAGGACGCCCGCCAGGACACGCCCTGGCTCGTCACCGGTGTCACCGGCAGCGTCGCGATGCTGCGTACGCTCCTGCCGGCCGATCCCGACCTGACCGTCCGCAACCGCTACGGCGGCGTCTCCCTCATCCCGGCCTGCGAGCGGGGGCACGTCGACTACGTCCGCGAGGTGCTGAAGACCGGGATCGACGTGAACCACGTCAACGACCTCGGCTGGACCGGCCTGCTGGAGGCCGTCATCCTCGGCGACGGCGGCCCGCCGCACCAGGAGATCGTACGCCTGCTGATCGCCGCGGACGCCGACGTGAACCTCGCCGACCGCGACGGGGTGACGCCGCTCGCGCACGCGCTCGCCAAGGGCCAGACCGAGGTCGCCGCCCTCCTCCGCGCCGCCGGCGCCCGCTGAGGTCGTTCCCTTCAACGCGGGGCGGCGCCGTCTTCCCCGGAGAACGCGCGCCGGCAGCAACGCAGCATCTCGCGTACCGCCGGGCTGTTCGGGTGCTGCCGCCAGACCAGGGCGAGCAGGGCGGGCGCTGTCACGTCCTCGATGAGCAGGCCGGTGAGCCGGTCGCGGTAGGACGCGGCCATCGACTCGCTCAGCACCGCCACCCCGAGCCCGCGTACGGCCAGGCCGGCGATGGCGTCGGCGGCGCTCGCCGCCAGCGACACGGCCGGCCGCAGGCCCTGCGCGGCGCACGCCTGGTCGAACAGGGTACGCAGCCCGGTGCCCGGCGGCATGCACACGATCGCGTGCTCGCACACCTCGCGCAGGGTGACCGCCCGGCCGCGCGCCAGCGGGTGGCCGGGCGGGACGGCGGCGACGAGCCGTTCCTCGATGGTCGTCAGCGCTTCCAGCCCGTCGGGCGTGGCGGTGGTGGTGCCGATGAGGGCCAGGTCGACGGTGCCGTCGCGGACGGCCTCGGTGAGCCGGTCGGAGTTGTCCTCCAGCAGCGAGAGCTCGACGCCCGGATGCGCCGCGTGGAAGGCGGCCAGCGCCTCGAACAGCGGCGTGACCGTGCACCCGATCACCATGCCGACCGTGAGCCGCCCCCTGATCAGGCCGGTCACCTCCCCCACCGCCTGGCCGACCACCCCGGCGGCCGCCAGGGCGGCGCGGGCGTGTTCGAGCGCCGCCTTGCCGGCGACGGTGAGGGTGGCCGCGCGGGCCGAACGGTCGAACAGCTCGGCGCCGAGCTCGCGTTCGAGCCGGCGGATCTGGGCGCTGACGCCGGACTGGCTGATGTGCACCCGCTCGGCGGCCCGGGTGAAGCTCTGCTCCTCCGCGACCGCGACGAAGTACTCGAGCTGCCTCAGTTCCATAACTGGAGATTCTAGATGTCAGCAGTACCAGCTGTTGGACTTCTGGCAAGGGGGTGGGCAGGCTGGAGGGGAACCGCGACAGGAAGAGGAGAGACGCCATGACCGCGTACGAGAAGGCCATGCGGCCGGAGGACCTGACCCGGCTGTTCGTCGAGCGTTCCAACGCCGGCGACGCGGCCGGGGTCGCCGCGCTGTACGAGGAGGACGCGGTGATCGCGTACCCGCCGGGCAGCCGGACCGTCGGCCGCGCGGCCATCCAGGAGCTGTGGGAGAAGGTGCTGGCGAGCCGGCCGCGGTTCGAGCCGGAGCAGCCGCTGCCGACGCTGGTCAGCGGGGAGCTGGCCCTCACCTCCACCCCGCCCAGGGACGGGGCCGGCGCCCGGGCCCAGGTCGTCCGCCGCCAGCCGGACGGGAGCTGGCTGCGCGTGCTCGATCAGCCCGAGTTCGTCACCCCGGGCCGCTGACGGTCGCGCCGGCGGTCACGGGGCGAGTGTGATCTGCGCCAGCTCGCGCCAGTCCCGCTTCCGGCCGTCGCGGGCCGCCTCGGCGAACACCGCCTCACCGAGCCGGTCGCGGGTCTCGTCCGTGATCCTGGCGACGTCCGGCAGCGAACGATCCGGCATCCCGCGTACGGCCTCGCTCGCCGCGAGCAGCCGTACGGCCTGCTCGTCCTGCCCCCGCCGCAGCGCGAGATCCGCGATCCCGACCAGCACCTCGGCCACCATCGGCGGGAACTCCTGCGCCGCGACCGTGCGGAACGCCTCGGCCCGGTGGCTCCGCGACTCCTCCAGGTCCTCGGCGAGGTAGCCCTGGAGGTCCATGACCTGGGCGTGGACGGCGTCGCCCAGCTCCGCCTCGCCCAGCACCGCCCGCACGGTGGCCAGGTGCTCGCGGGCCTGGTCGGGCTCGCCGCGCCAGCGGGCCAGGTGGGCCTTCGACAGCGCGAGGCCGACGAGCGTCCCCGGCCAGGTGATCCCGGCCGCGCACCGCGCCGCCTCCGCCATGGCCGAGGTGCTGGCCCGCTCGTCGCCGAGCAGCCAGTACAGCTGGGCCTGCCGCGTCCGCAGGGCGACCACGTCCTCGCCCGCGCCCACCTCGGCCACCGCCACGGCAGCCTCCTCGTAGTGCTCGCACGCGAGCGCGAACTCGCCGCGCAGGGCGAGCCGATCGGCCAGGAACGTCAGCGCCAGCGAGATCCCCCACCGGTCGCCCAGCGCGCGGAACTCGGCCAGGCCGAGCTCGAGGTCGGTGTCCACGCCGGTCTCATCGCGGTCCAGCGCGACGCGGAACCTGGCGCGGCTGAGCCTGGCCTGCGCGCGCACCCACGGGTCGTCGCCGGCGACGAGCGCGTCGAACGCGGGCATGACCTCCGCCGGGTTCTCCAGCAACCGCTGCAGCGGCGCGACGAACCCGACCATCGGGCTGCGATGCCCCGGCCTGGCGAACCGGTGCGCCCCCTCGATCCACTCGCGCGCCTGGAACTGGTCGCCACCGGGGCCCGAGGAGATGAGCAGCGCCAGGACCATGTACGCCAGCGCCCGCACCTCGTCGGGCACCTCACCCGGCAGCGAGGCCGCCGCGACGCCCAGCTCGGTGCCCTCGGCCCGGTGCCCGCTGAGGTACCAGTACCAGCCCGACGATCCGGCCAGCCGCATCGCCTCCTCGGCCCAGCCCTCGGCGATCGCCCCGCGCAGGGCCGCGCTGATGTTGTCGTGCTCGGCCTGGAGCGTGGCCATCCACTCCAGCTGCTCGGCCTTCCGCAGGTGCGGATCGGCCGTCTCGGCCAGCTCGACGAAGTACGCCAGATGCGCCCGCCTCGCCTGCTCGCTCTCCCCGGCTTCGGCGAGCCGGTGCGCGGCGTACTCCCTGATGGTGCCGAGCATCCGGTACCGCGGCGTGTCGTCGCCGTCGGCGACCAGCAGCGACTTCTCGATCAGCGCGGTCAGCACGTCGAGCACCTGCTCGCCCTCGAACGTCTCGCCCCCGCACACCCGCTCGGCCGCCTCCAGGCTCGCCCCGCCGGAGAACACCGACAGCCGCCGCAGTACGCCGCGCTCGGCCTCGCTGAGCAGGTCCCAGCTCCAGTCCACGACCGCGCGCAGCGTCTTGTGCCGGGCGAGCGCCGTGCGGCTGCCGCTGGTCAGCAGCCGGAACCGGTCGTCGAGCCGGCGGGCGAGCTGGTCGACGGACATCGTACGCAGCCGCGCCGCGGCCAGCTCGATCGCCAGCGGGATCCCGTCCAGTGCCCGGCAGATCCCCGCCATGACGGCCAGGGTCTGCGGGTCGGCGCCGATGTCCTTGCGCACCAGAGCCGCGCGGTCGCGCAGCAACCGCACCGCCGGCGAGGACCCGACCTCGTCGGCACCGGCTCCCTGCGCGGGCAGCGCGAGCGGCTCGACCTGCCACAGCACCTCGCCCGTGATGCCCAGCGGCTCCCTGCTCGTCGCCAGGATGCGCAGTCTCCTGCACTCCCCCAGCAGCCGGTCGGCGAACTCGGCGGCCTCGTCGATCACGTGCTCGCAGTTGTCCAGGATCAGCAGGATCGTCCGCTCCCGGATCGCGGCGATGAGCCGATCCATCGGCTCGCCGCCCCGCGCGCCGCCCAGGACGGCCTGGTCCCGCAGCCCGATCACGGTGAGCGTCGCCTGCGCCAGCTCACCGCCCGCCTGGACGGAGGCCAGCTCGACCAGCCACGCGCCGTCCGGCAGCTCGGCCAGCATCCGGCGCGCGGTCTCCGTGGCCAGCCGCGTCTTCCCGGACCCGCCCGGCCCCGTCAGCGTGACCAGCCGATGCTTGACGGCCAGACCGGCCACCGTGGAGACGTCGTCGTCCTTGCCGACGAAGCTCGTCAGCTCGGCCCGCAGGTTCGTCCTGCGGTTCTCCGCGCGCTCGCCCAGCTCGCCCCGCAACAGGGCCGTGTGCAGCGCCGACAGCTCCGCCGAGGGGTCGGCGCCCAGCTCGTCGGCCAGCAGTTCCCGCGTCCGCTGGTACACGGTCAGCGCCTCGGTCCCGCGGCCCGCCTCGGCCAGCGCCCGCATCAGGGCCGCCACGAAGCCCTCCCGCAGCGGATACGTGGCGACCAGCGCGGTCAGCTCCGACACCAGCTCGGAACCGCGGCCGAGCCTGATGTCGGCGTCCACCCGGTCCCCGAGCGCGGCCATGTGCAGCTCGTCCAGGCGCGCGACCGCCGCGTCGAACAGCTCGCTGCCCCGCATCGCGATGTCCGCCATCGCCGTGCCGCGCCACAACTCCAGCGCCGAACGCAGCAGCTCCGCCTTCTCCGCGGGCTCCGCCGCCCGCGCCTGCCCGACGAGCTGCTCGAACCGTGCCACGTCCACGGCCTCGGGAGCGACCACGAGCCGGTACCCGCCCGCGTCCGCGGCGATCACCCCGTCCGGCAGCACCCTGCGCAACCTCGACACCAGCGCCTGCAAGGCGTTCACCTCGTCCGAGGGCGGCTGCTCGCCCCAGATCCAGTCCACCAGCCTCGCCCGCGTGACGATCCGCCCCGGCTCCAGGGCGAGCGCGGCGAGCAACCCGCGCAGCCGAACCCCGGGAACCTCCACCACGGCGCCGTCACGGTCCCTGACCTCGAACGGTCCTAGCAATCCGACTCGCACGCCAGCCATTGTGCCGAACCCGGACGATCCCGACGAACCGCCGCCGCCCCCAGCCCGCCCTCATCACCGATCTTCACCGGACCGTTATCGGTGAGCAACAGGATGACCGGTGCCGCTGATCATGCGGTTTGCAGTCGCCGTGCAAGCGGCGCCTGATCAACTGCCCGCATCGGAACGAACCAGGCCGGCCCACCGGGCCCGCCCTTCAGCGTGAGGTAGCAGGATGGCATCGATCGTCTTCGGAACCACGGCCGGCATCGCGGTGCTCGTGGGGGTGGTGCTGTTCTTCAGGCTGAGGCGGAAGCCGGAGACCAGGGTGGGAGCGTACGTCAGCGCGACGTTCCTGTTCCTGGGCGCGGGGGTGCTCACGATGGGCTCCATCTCGTTCGGCAGCCTGGAGTCCGCCGCGCTGCGGACGCTGACGGCCGAGGAGCGCGCGGAGGCGGTGGCGTGCGACGCGGCGGTCCTGGGGGCCGAGGAGACGTCCAACAAGCTCAACGGGCGCTACATCTGGGTGCTGCGGCTGCGCGTCACCCCTCAGGAGGGCAGCCCGTACGACATCGAGCGCACGGCGCGGCTCACCTCGTCCATGGGCGAGCGCCTGGAGCGGGGCAACGTGGTGCTCCCCTGCCTGGTGGCGCGCACCGACAACACCCGGATCGAGATCCCGGCTCTGGCCTGAGGTCCGCGGCGACGCGGGGATCCGGAAAAATCGTGCCATGACCGACCGCTTTCCGTGGCTGCCGGTGTCCATTCTTGCGAAGACAGGGATGACGAGACACCAGGAGTCACGATGCGAGAGGTCCCGCCGACCGGGGTCCCCGATACCGTCGCGGAGCTGCTGGAACCGGCGCGCGCAGGCGACGGCGAGGCGTTCCGCAGGCTGATCGAGCCGTACCGGCGCGAGATTCAGGTGCACTGCTACCGCATACTCGGCTCGGTTCAGGATGCCGAGGACCTGCTGCAGGAGACCCTGCTGGCCGCGTGGCGCGGCATCGGCGACTTCGAGGAACGCGCGTCGCTGCGGACGTGGCTCTACCGGATCGCGACCAACCGCTGCCTCAACGCCCTGCGGGCCGCCGGTCGCCGCCCGCGGGACGCGGCGGCCTACCGGACGGAGGTACCGATGCCCGAGCCGTCACGCCGCAGGGAGGAGCCGAGCTGGCTGGAGCCGTACCCGGACGTGCTGCTCGGCGAGATCGCCGACCGGGTGCCGGGGCCGGAGGCCCGCTACGAGCTCAGGGAGTCGGTGTCGCTGGCGTTCCTGGCGGCGCTGCAGCAGTTGCCCCCGAGGCAGCGGGCCGTGCTGGTGCTGCGGGACGTGCTGGGGTTCCGCACCGCCGAGGTGGCGGGCATGCTCGACACGTCCGGGAACGCGGTGACGATGGCGCTGAAGAGAGCGCGGGCCTCGCTGGCGCGCGAGCTGCCCGGTTCCGGCCGGGAGAGCGCCCCGCTGCCGCACTCGCCGCGCGAACGCCGGATCGTGGACGAGTTCAGCCGCGCGCTCGAGGCCGGGGACGTGGCCGCGATCGTCGCCATGCTGACGGACGACGCGTGGCTGACGATGCCGCCGATGCCGCTGGAGTACCAGGGCCCGGAGGCCATCGGGCACTTCCTGTCCACGGTCGCGGTGCGCGGCTGCCGGCGCTACGTGCTGGTCCCGACCCGGGCGAACGGCCAGCCGGCGTTCGGCTGCTACCTGCGCGACCCGCGCACCCCGATCCTGCACGCGTACGGCCTGCTCGTGCTGACCCTGGCCGGGGACCGCATCTCCGCGCTGACGCGCTTCCACGACAACTCCTGCCTGCCGAGGTTCGGCCTGCCCCGCTCGCTGCGCGGCCTCCCGTCGAGCGAGCGGTGACGGATGCGATCGAAGCAGGCATGGGGGCTGGGGCTCGCCTCGCTGGCGTCGTTCATGATGGCTCTGGACAGCCTGGTCGTGACGACGGCGCTGAGCACCATCCGGCAGGATCTGACGGCCTCGATCGAGGCGCTGGAGTGGGTGGTCAACGCCTACAGCCTGGCGCTGGCGGTCCTGCTGCCGACCGGAGCGGCGCTGGGTGACCGGTACGGCCGCCGCCGCGTGTTCGCGGCCGGGCTGGCGGTGTTCACCGTCGCCTCGGCGGCCTGCGCGCTGTCGCCCGGCATCGGCGCGCTGATCGTGTCCAGGGCGTTGCAGGGCGCCGGCGCCGCGATGGTGCTGCCACTGTCGCTCACCCTGGTCAGCGCGCTGTTCCCGCCTCAGGAGCGGGGCAGGGCGATGGGGCTGTACCTGGGCATCACGGGCCTGGCGACGTTCAGCGGGCCGTTCGTCGGCGGCGTCGTCGCCGAGGGGCTGGCCTGGCAGTGGATCTTCTGGCTGAACCTGCCGATCGGCCTGGTCGCGATCCTGCTCACGGTGCTGCGCGTGGACGAGAGCCGCGGCCCGGGCGGGCGGTTCGACCTGGGCGGGGTGGTGCTCGTGAGCGCGGGCGCGTTCGGCGTCGTCTGGGCCCTGGTGCGCGGGAACGCGGCGGGCTGGGGCGGCGCGGAGGTGCTGGGGGCGCTGACGCTCGGCGTCGCGCTGCTGGTCGCGTTCGTGTTCTGGGAACGGCGGGCCGAGGCGCCGATGTTGCCGATGCGGTTCTTCCGGCTGCGGGCGTTCGCCACGGCCAACCCGGCGAACTTCCTGGTGTTCGCCTCGCTGTACGGCACGATGTTCTTCCTCGCGCAGTACTTCCAGGTCGTCCACGGCGACGGGCCGCTCGTCGCCGGCCTGCGGCTGATGCCGTGGACGGCGACGCTGATGGTCTGCGCGCCGATCGCGGGCCGGCTGGCCGACCGGGTGGGCGAGCGGGCGTTCGTGGCGGGCGGCCTGCTGCTCCAGACGCTCGGCATGGGCTGGATCGCCCTGGTCGCCGGCCCCGGCACCGGCTACCTCGAACTGCTGCCCGCGCTGATCATCGGCTCGGCCGGGCTGACCATGGCCATGCCCGCCGCGCAGAAGGCGGTGGTCGGCGCGGTGCGGCCGCACGAGATCGGGCAGGCGTCCGGCGCGTTCATGACGCTGCGGATCTTCGGCGGCGTGTTCGGCGTCGCCGTCGCGGTCGCGGTGTTCGCGAGCGCGGGCGGCTACGCCTCACCCGAGGAGTTCAGCGCGGGCTTCGCCGCGGGCATGGGCGCGGTCACCGCGCTCGCGTTCCTCGGCCTGCTCGTCGCGCTCGGCATGCCGGGCGGCCGACCGGCCGCCGTGGCGGCACCACCGATGACCCGTGAGAGGGAGGAAGTTCATGAGTGAAACGTCCCGCCCGGCGCCGCCTGCGAAGGTGGCCGGCCTGCGCGACCTGCACGTGCCCGGCGATCCGCTCGTGCTGCCGAACGTCTGGGACGCCGCCTCGGCCCGGCTGGCCGAGGCGGCCGGTTTCCCGGCGCTTGCCACGAGCAGCGCGGCCACGGCCGCGGTCCTCGGTTACGACGACGGTGAGCAGGCGCCGGCCGGCGAGGTGCTGGCCGCCGCCGCGCGGATCGTCGGCGCGGTGCGCGTGCCGGTGACGGTCGACTTCGAGCGCGGCTACGGGCTCGCGCCGGCCGAGCTGGTCGAACGGTTCGCCGCGACCGGGGCCGCCGGGCTGAACCTGGAGGATTCGCGCCCGGCGACCGGCGACCTGGTGGACGCCGCCGAGCAGGCGGACTTCCTGTCCGCGGTGCGCGAGGCCGCGGTGTCGCTGGGCGTGGACCTGGTGATCAACGCCCGTACGGACCTGTTCCTGCGCCGGCCGGTGCCACCGGAGGCGCAGCTCGCCGGCACGCTGGAACGCGGCGCGCGTTACCTCGCGGCCGGCGCGGACTGCGTCTACCCGATCGGCGCCGGGGATCCGGGGGTGATCCGGGAGCTGGCCGCGAGCGTTCCCGGGCCCGTCAACGTCGCGTACGGGAACGGGAAGCTGACGAGGGCCGAGCTGGCGGCGCTCGGCGTCGCGCGGGTGAGCTTCGGGCCGGCGTTGCAACGGCACCTGTACGGCACGTGGGGGTCCGCGATCTTCTCGGCCGTCGCCTCGGGCGAGAACCCCTTCGCGCTCTGAGCCGGGCCGGATGCCGTACTCGGTGGATTCTGACCGTCCGGGGCGAGCGGCCCCGGACGCCGGTGGTGGCTGGACGCGCCGGGCGAGGTCGCCGTTCCGTACGGTGGCGGCACTGGCCATGGACGGCGTGAGCGCGTTCGCGCTGGGCGGGATCAGCGGGGGCTTCGCCTACTGTGCGCAACCGGGGCTGCCGCGGTTCGAGGTGGTGGTGTGCGCGGAGGTGCCGGGAATGGTGCGGACCGATCTCGGCCTGCCGCTGCGGGTGACCCATGGCCTGGACACGCTGGCGGAGGCGGACCTGATCATCGTGCTGCCCTCTTGCCGGGCGGCCCCGCGGCCGTCGGCGGCGGTGTCCGCGGCGCTGCGGGCCGCCTACCGGCGGGAGGCGATCATCGTCGCGTTCAGCGCCGGGGCCTACCTGCTGGCGGACGCCCGGCTGCTGGACGGGCGGCGCGCCACCACGCACTGGAGCCTGATCGACGGCTTCGCCGCCCGGTTCCCCCAGGTGAGCGTGGTGCCGGAGGCTCTGTACGTGGACGAGGGGCGGCTCATCACGGGGGCGGGCGGCGCGGCCTGCCTCGACGTGTGCATGCACCTGCTGCGCCGCGAGCACGGCGCCGCCGTGGCCAACGCCGTCGCCCGCGAGATGGTCGCGGCGCCGCACCGGGACGGCGACCAGGCCCAGTTTCGCGACCGGCCCGTCCCGGCCGAGGGCGAGAAATCCCTGACTCCCGTCATCGACTGGCTCCTGGCCAACCTCGACCGGCCGGTCTCGATCGGGGAGCTGGCCGGCAGGGCGTTGATGAGCGAGCGCACCTTCAACCGCCGGTTCAAGGCCGTCACCGGGACGACGCCCTACTCGTGGTTGCTGACACGGCGGCTGGAGCGGGCCGCCGAGCTCCTGGAGAGCACGGAACTGCCCGTCGAGGAGGTCGCCCGCCAGGTCGGGTACAACACTGCCGCGGTTTTCCGTCAGCAGTTCACGAAACGCCACGGGGTGGCGCCGCGGATTTATCGCCGGAAATTCCGTCAGAAATGAAGGGCCGCGCGACGGCCGGAGAATCCACCGTCGCGCGGCCCGTCATCGCACTGTCACCGGCCGAGCGGCTCGGCCTGCGGAGTGGGATTCACGGGAACGTCCGGCGCCTCCTCCTCCGCGTTCAACGCAGCGAAGTGCGGATCCAGGTACGAGCCCCATCCGTAGGTGTCCGAGTAGTACAGCTGCCAGTCGACGGAGGCGTTCACCGTCTCCCAGGCGGGGTTGTCGGGATCCAGCGCGGAGGTGTGATGGTAGTAGCCGCTCCTCGGGTCGAGACAGTCTGTCCAGGTGTACCAGCCCGCCCCGAAATACATCCCCTCCCGTGCGGTGACCTGGGCGTCAGCGAAGAACAGCCGCCAGGTGTAGTTGCCGGCGGCCAGCTCGATCCGGCGTTGCACGCAGGATCCGTCCATCGAGTCGGTGGGGTAGGCCGTCAGAAACTGGGTCTTGGCGTTGTAGGCGGTCTCCGCCGCGGTGGCGGCGGCGGGTGTGGTCAGGGACAGCGTCGCGGCGAATAATCCGCCCGCGAGAGCGAGAAAACCCTTCCGTTTCATCATCTTCCTTTGCTGCTCGCGAATTCTCACGGACATCGTATGAATGCCTCACGGAGCAGAAAAAGAATGGGCGCTGCCATTGTCCGCCTGTTTCCGGCCACCCGCCCGTCAGCCGAAGGTGATGACCGAGCGCTTTCCCGCATGCCCGCCGGCCATGGCGTCGAGCACCACGTTCGCATCCCGCAACCCCACCGGGGTGACCTCCGGCAGGATGCCGTGCGCGACCGAGAACGCGAGAGTGTCGCGCAGGTCGTGCGGCGACCCCGAAGGGTTGATCATGGCGTGCAGCCGGTTGAGCGCCATCGGCTGGGTGGGCAGGGTCAGCGGCTCCGGGCCGTACCCGCACAGCACGAGCATGCCGTCGGGCGCCAGGCCGGTGAGCGTCGCCGCGGCGGCCGAGGTGGACGGGGCGGCGTTGAGTATCAGGTTCGCGCCGCCGTCCCAGGCTCTGAGCGCCTCGGCCGGGTCGGTGTCGCGGGTGGCGATGAACCGCTCGGCGCCCAGTTCCCGGGCCGCGGCCTCGCCCCGGTCCGAGCGGCCGATGACGGCCACGCGGGCGCCCATGGCGACGGCGTAGCGGACCGCCAGCGCGCCGACCCCGCCCGCGCCGATGACGGCGACGCGGGAGGTGGCGGTGATCCCGGCCTGGCGCAGGCTGTTGAAGGCGGTCAGGCCCGCGCACATCAGCGGGGCCGCGGCGACCGGGTCGAGCCCGCCGGGCAGCGGGGTCACGAAGTCGGCCTTGAGCACGGCGTACTCGGCGTACCCGCCGTCCATGACGATGCCGGTGATGCGCTTGTCGCGGCAGAGGATCTGGTCGCCGCGCGCGCAGTACTCGCAGTGGCGGCAGGAGTCGCCGAGGAACTGCGCGCCGACGGGGGTGCCGGCCTGCGGCCACGACACGCCCGGCCCGGTGGCGGTCACCACGCCGGTGATCTCGTGGCCGGGGACGACGGGGAAGCGGGCGATCGGCCAGTGGCCCTGGAGCACGTCCAGGTCCGTGTAGCAGATCCCGCAGGCGGTGATCTTGACGAGCACCTCGCCCTGTCCGGGTTCTGGCACCTCGCGCTCGGTGAGCTTGAGCGGCTCGCCGGCCGCGGTGGCTAGGGCGGAAAGCATGAACGGGCAACCTCGATCTCTGTCCGGTCGGCTGCTGCCATTCAAGCGGCAGCCGCGCCGGCCGTCAGCGAGGCGGGCCTGGCGTGTCGCGCCCGGCCGGCCGGGCTCTCTCCCGGACGCAGGAGTCGATGACGGCCCGCAGAAGGCCGGGGAAGCGGGCGTCGAGGTCGCCGGGGCGCAGGCTGTTCATCTTGGTGGTGCCCTGGTAGTGCTGGCGGATGATGCCGGCCTCGCGCAGCACGTTGAAGTGGTGGGTGGCGGTCGAGCGGGAGACCGGCAGGTCGAAGGTGCCGCAGCTGAGGTCGTGGCCCGCAAGGGCGAGCTGGGCGATGACCGAGCGGCGGACGGGGTCGGCGACCGCCTCCATGAACTGCTGGAGGGTGACCTCTGCGACGGAGGCGTTGTCCACGGTGCGCGGGGTGGTCTTCGGGCGGGCCACGCGGGCTCCTCCTCGCGGGATCAGGGCTGGCTGGTCATGGTACGGACGGCGCGCGAGGCCGGCTAGGCGGGCGGCCGGTAGCGCAGGCCGTCCACGAGCAGGGTGATCATGCGTTCGGTGTAGCCGTCGTCGCCGGGCGCGACGAGGTCCTTCATGGCGCGCAGCAGGTCGTACGGCTCGACGCCGGTACGGATGCCGCCGGTCGCGGCGGCGGCGTCGAGCAGCCCGGCCAGGACGGGCACGAAGCGCTGCCTGAAGTACTCGGGCAGGCCCTCGTAGGCGGGGTCGCCCGAGTGCAGGGCCGTCTTGAGGCCGCGCTTGGCCGCGACGAACCCGGCGAAGTGCCGCAGCCACCGGGCCAGGGCCTCGACCGGCTCGTACCGGGCGGCGAAGTCGGCGGCGGCCCGCACGCAGTCGTCGACGTCGTGGCAGAGGACGGCGGTGATGAGGTCGGAACGTTGCGGGAAGTGGCGGTAGAGCGTGCCGGCCCCCACGCCCGCCTTGGCGGTGATCCGCCGGACGGGGGCGTCCACGCCCTCGGCCGCGAAGATCTCGGCGGCCGCGGTCAGCAGCGCGTCGAGGTTGCGCTGCACGTCGGGGCGTACGCGGCGGGCGGGCGGCTCTCCGGATGGGCGATCAGGCATGGACGGTCCCTTTGCATTGCGGAACGGTGTTCCGTATTCTCGGGCTGAACGGTGTTCCGCTTTTAGTCTAGCGGCGACCCGGACCCCGTCATGCCCCATGCGAGGAGAACCCGTGAAGTACCGCACGCTCGGCAGGACCGGCATCAAGGTCAGCCCCTACGGGCTCGGCGCCCTGATGTTCGCCACCGCCATCGGCAACCCCGACCCCGGCGACTCGATCCGCGTCATCCACAAGGCCCTCGACGCGGGGATCAACCTCATCGACACCGCCGACGCCTACGGCGACTCCGAGGAGATCGTGGGCAAGGCGCTCCAGGGGCGCCGCGGCAACGTCGTCCTGGCGACCAAGGTGAGCCGTCCGATGGGCGGCGACCCCAACCAGCAGGGCGCCTCCCGCCGCTGGATCATGACCGCGGTCGAGAACTCCCTGCGCCGCCTGCGGACCGACCACATCGACCTCTACCAGATCCACCGGCCGGACCCCGACACCGGCATCGAGGAGACCCTCTCCGCGCTGACCGACCTGATCCGCAGCGGCAAGGTACGCGCGATCGGCACGTCCACGACGCCCGCCGGCGACCTCATCGAGGCCCAGTGGGTCGCCGAGCGGCGCGGCCTGGAGCGCTTCCACACCGAGCAGCCGCCCTACTCGCTGCTCGACCGCGGCATCGAGCGCGAGGTGCTGCCGGTGGCGCAGCGCTACGGGATGGGCACGCTGGTGTGGGGCCCGCTCGGGCAGGGGCTGCTCACCGGCCGCGTCCGCCTGGGCCAGGCGAACGACCTGCGCCGCGCGAGCCTGGCCAGGCACCTCACCGACGAGCGCAGGCTCGGCGCCGTCGAGCGGCTCGTCCCGCTCGCCGAGGAGGCGGGCCTGCCGATGACGCACCTGGCGATGGCGTTCGCGATCGCGCACCCCGGCGTGACCAGCGCGATCATCGGGCCGCGGACGATGAGCCACCTCGACGACCTGCTCGCGGGGCTCGACGTCACGCTGGACGACGACCTGCTCGACCGGATCGACGAGATCGTGCCGCCCGGCACCGACGTCGGCGCGCTCGACCAGGCCTACGTGCCGCCGGCCCTGCGGAGTGCGCGCCTGCGCCGCCGGCCCGCCGACGAACGCGCCGCCGCCTGACCGCTGCGCATGACCGCCAGCGGGCCGCCAGGGCTCATCGCGGGCGGCGCAGCCCGCGCAGGAAGGCCCACAACGGTGACCGGGCGGGCCTCTCCACCACGGGCTCGTCCACCGGCGCCTCCTCCGGGCCAGGCGTCTCGCCTTCGGCGGGGGCGCTCCTCAGGGGTTCCGGGGCGAGCTCGTACTGGATGGGCAGCGACCGCAGCGCCCGCATGAACGGCGAAGGCCGCCACGGCAGCTGATCGGCCGGGAGCGCGAGCTTCACCTTGGACATCCGCTTGAACAGCCGGTGCACGGCGATGGCGGTGATCCGGGTCGCCAGGAGCTGGCCGAGGCAGTTGTGCGGCCCCGCTCCCCAGGCCAGGTGGGCGCGGGTGGTGCGGATGGCGTGCCAGTCGATCGCCCCGGCGAAGCGCGGGTCCTGGTGGGCGGCGGCGACGGAGAGCATCACCGGGTCGCCGGGGGCGATGGTGTAGTTGCCCAGCTTCACCTCGGTGAGCGCGTAGCGGAAGGTGAGGTTGGCCATCGGCGGGTTGAGCAGGGCGACCCTGTTCACCGTCTCATCGATGGCGCCCGCCGACAGGCTCTCGCGCACGTCCGGGTTGGCGGCGACCTCGACGACCACGTTGCAGACGAGGCTGGCGGCGAAGTCCAGCAGGCCGGGCAGCATCAGCAGCTCTCGGGCCAGCTCGTCCAGCGTGATGTCCGGCTTGGCGGCGATCAGGTAGGACGGCAGGTCGTCGCCGGGGGCCGCGCGCTTGGCGGCGCCCAGCTCGGTCATGGCGGCGTACAGCCGCTCGAACGCCGCGGCCGCCTCCGGGCCGGCGTCGATCATCCGCCAGAGGTCCATGACCACGTCCTCGCCGCGGGCGGCGGTGAAGCCGAGCATGCGGTCGGCGACCATGAGCGGGAGCGGCCGGGCGTACTGGGCGGCCAGGTCGGCCCATCCCGTGGCGCCGCCCTCCGCGAGCACGCCGATGAGGTCGTCGGCGTGGCGCACGACGGCCTTCTCCAGCCGCTGCCCCTGGGGATGGCCGTGGTCCTGGTACGGGGCCAGCGCGCTGGTCCAGGCGCGGCGCAGCTCGTTGTGGGCGGCGCCGTCCTGGAACGTCGAGTTGTTGACCTGGAAGACGGGCAGCAGCGGCCAGTCGGCCGGGATCCGGCCTTCCGCGTGCGCCTTCCACCTGTCCACGCGCTTGCTCCACGCGCCTCCGGAGTTCTGCAGGACGCGGAGCACCTCCTCGTACCCCATGACGAACCAGACCGGCACCCCGAGGAGGTCGACCGGCGCGACGGGGCCGTACACCTTGCGCAGCCGTTCGTGCACCTGTGCTGGGTTCGCGTCGTAGTCCCTGGTCAGCAGCGGCTCGGCGGTCGCCGGCGCCGGTGTCACGGGGGGTTGCTGGGGCCACGGGCCTTGGGTCACGTGCTGAACTACCTCTCTGCTCGCTGCTCCGCCGTCACGGATCATGGAACGCGTGCTGGGAGCTTACGGCGATTTAACGGAGAAGGTGTGCAGCATCACGAATTGTAACCAAAGGCGGGATATACAGGAAGATGTGATCTCCGCGCCGCTTTGGCCGTCGCAGTGCTGCGGTTAGGGTCGAGCGCATGAAACCTGCGGACATCTCCCTTTTGCATGCTCTCGGCGCGCCGACGATCTCGCCCGACGGGAAGCATGCGGTGGTCGCGGTCACCCGGCCCGACCTCGAGGCCGACGAGTACCGCGGCGGCCTCTGGCTGGTCGCGACCGACGGCTCGGCCGAGCCGCGCCGGCTGACCCGGGGTCCGCGCGACGCCGCGCCGGCGTACTCCCCCGACGGCGCCTGGCTGGCCTTCGTCCGCGGCGGCGACGGCGTGAAGCCGCAGCTCTACGTGATGCCCACCGGCGGAGGCGAGCCGCGCAAGGTGACCGACCAGCCGCTCGGAGTCAGCGAGCCGGTGTGGAGCCCCGACTCGCGGCGGCTGGCGTTCGTCGCGCGCGTGCCCGAGGAGGGCCGGTACGGCGACGGCGAGCCGGACAAGGAACGCCCGCGCCGCATCACCGGCTTCCACTACCGCTGGGACAACCTGGGCTTCGTCCTCGACCGGCGCGCGCACGTCTTCGTCGTCGATCCCTTCGCCGAGGAACCCTCGCCCGACCAGGTCACCGAGGGCGACTTCGACCACGGCGAGGTGGCCTGGAGCCCGGACGGCTCGCTGCTGGCGTTCGTGGCGGCCCGCCACGACGAGCGTGACACCTCGCTCGCCAACGACCTGTGGGTGTGCGCCCCCGACGGCTCGGGCCTGCGCCGGGTGACCGCCACCGACCTGGCGGTGTCCGCGCCGCGCTTCACCCCGGACGGCGACGCCCTGTGCTTCGTCGGCGCCGCCACCGGTCCCGAGCGCCGCCACCTGGTGTGCAGGAACTCCGGGCTCTGGCTGGTGCCGCTCGCCGGGGGCCCGGCCCGCCGCCTCACCGACGAGGAGCGCTTCCACGTCTGCGAGGACCCGTACGTGCCCACCGCCGGCGGCGTGCTGGTCACCGTGGAGAACCGGGGGGCCAGGGACCTGCTGCGGGTGCCGTACGCGGGCACGGAGCCGGACGTCGTGATCGGCGGCCCGCGCGAGGTCAACGCCGTCGCCCACGCCGCCGGCGTCACCGTCGCGGCCGTCGCCGACGCCCGTACCCCTGGCGAGCTGGTCGCCCTGCGCGACGGCGGCGAGACCACCCTCACCTCCTTCGGCCGCGACCTCGACGTGCTGCCCATCGAGGAGCTCAACGGCACGGCGCCCGACGGCTATCCCGTGCACGGCTGGATCGTCCGCCCTGCCGGCGAGGGCCCGCACCCGGTGCTCCTCATGATCCACGGCGGCCCCTTCACGCAGTACGGCTGGCACGTCTTCGACGAGGCGCAGGTCTACGCCTCGGCCGGGTACGCGGTCGTCATGGGCAACCCGCGCGGCTCGTCCGGCTACGGCCAGGCGCACGGCCGGCACATCATCGGCGACGTCGGCCGCCTGTCGGCGATCGACCTGCTGGCGCTGCTGGACGCCGCCCTGGCCACCGGCGGCCTGGACGCCTCCCGTACCGGCGTGCTCGGCGGCTCGCACGGCGGCTTCATGACCACGTGGCTGGCCGCGCACCACGGCGAGCGGTTCAAGGCGGCGATCAGCGAGCGCGCGCTCAACGCCATCGACAGCTTCCACGGCAGCAGCGACATCGGCTGGTCGTTCACCCGCGACCTGTACGGCGAGGACCCGGCGCGCTGGGTGGAGCAGAGCCCGCTCACGCACGCCGACAAGATCGAGATACCGTTCCTGATCATCCACTCGGAGCACGACTGGCGGTGCCCGGTGGAGCAGGCGCAGCGGTTGTTCGTCAAGCTCCGGCTGCGCGGGGTGGAGACGGAGCTGCTGCTGTTCCCCGGGGAGGGACACGAGCTGTCCCGCTCGGGGCTGCCCAGCCATCGGGCGGCCCGCTTCGAGGCCGTACTGGACTGGTGGGGTCGGCACCTCTGACACCCTTTACGGTGGTTTCCATGAACATCTGCGTCTTCCTGTCTGCCGCCGACCTGCCCGAGACCTACACCCGGCCCGCCCGCGAGTTCGCCGAGCTGATCGGCAAGGGCGGGCACACGCTGGTGTGGGGAGGCTCGGACGTGGGCCTGATGAAGGTGATGGCCGACGGGGTGCACGCGGCGGGCGGCCGGCTGATGGGCGTCTCGGTGGACTTCCTGGCCGGCAAGGCGCGCAAGGGCGTGGACGACATGGTGATCGCCTCCGACCTCGCCGAGCGCAAGCGGCTGCTGCTGGAGAAGGCCGACGCGGTGGTCATCATGGTGGGCGGCACGGGCACGCTGGACGAGGCCACCGAGATCCTGGAGCTGAAGAAGCACGGGCGGACGGACAAGCCCGTCGTGCTGCTGAACACGGCGGGTTTCTACGACGGGCTCAAGGAGCAGTTCCGGCGGATGGAGGACGAGGGTTTCCTGCCTCGTCCCCTCACCGACCTGGTCCTGTTCGCCGAGGAGCCGGTGGGGGCGATGGCCTACCTGGAGGAGTCGCTGGGCATCGGATGACCTCGTTCAAGGATGAGCAGATCGCCGGGCTGGCCGCGTCCGGATGGGCGCGCTGCGGGCCGGTCGCCGAGGCGGTGGCGCGGGCCCGGCTGCCCGCGGTGACGGCCGGCTACCTGGCGGCGGCCTTCCCCGGCGAGTCGTGGGTGGCCGCCGAGCGGGCGGTGCTCGCCCTGCGCGGCCACTTCGCCTCGGCGCGGTTCGCCGATGAGATCACGTACGGGATCCTGCTGGTGCCGGACGCCGGCAGGCTGGACACCCGCCGCCCGATGCCGCCATCGGTCAGGGCCGGGCAGCTGGGCGAGCCCGCCGGCGACGTGTTCGACGACCGGCTGCCCCCAGGGGTCCTCGGGGTGGAGGGCGGCAGGCCGTGGACCATGGTCGCCACCGTCACCGGCGCCTACGGCCCGTCGCTGGGCAGCCACCACCAGGTGGTGAGCGCGCCGGCGGCGGCGTTCACGGTGGCCGGGGCCGACACCAGGGCCCTGATGATCCGCCGCCTCTGGGGGGCGCGCGTGCTGCAGGGCGGTCGCGACCTGCCCGACTGCGAGGCCAACGCGAGGTGGACCTTCACCCTCTTCCCCGGCGAAGGCCTCACCGGCGGCCTGGCCGAGTCGGGCACCGTGCTCAAGGGCAAGGTGCGGTTCCGGCTCGGCAAGCCGGACCGCGGCATCGGCTCCGCCCGCGTGGCTCCCGCCATCGCCATCCCCTGACGGGCCGCTATTTCCGGTCGCGGCGGCGAGCGTCACCGCCTCCCGCCATCACCTGGCGGGCCCCTCCTTGGCCACCGCCTCCCGTACGGCCGGGGCGATCTCCTGGGCCCAGCGGGCCAGGGTGATGGCGTCGACGGCGCCGTGGCCGGCGGCGAAGAGCGTGAAGCCCGACGCGCCGTGCTCCAGCACGGCCCCGGTCAGCTCCTCCACCCACTGCCCGGGAGAGCCGCCGAGCCAGCGGCCCGCCTCGTCGCGGGTGGCGGCCAGCGGCCGATCGGTGATGCGCCCCGGGAGGTTGTAGACCGTGCGGATCTCCCCCGGATCGCGGCCGGCGGCCACGGCCGCCTCGTCGATGATCGGCCGAGAGGACCGGTAGCGCTCGCTGAGCCAGTCGGCCGCGTGCCCGGGGATCCACCCGTCGGCCACCCGGCCGGTGGCGGCCAGGGACTTCGGGCCGACCGACCCGGTCCACACGGGCGGCGCGGCCACGGGAGCGGGCTCGATCCGGTGCACCTGGTAGTGCGCGCCCTCGAACGTGACCGGCGCGCCACCACCGGACAGCAGCTTGACCAGGACGATCGCCTCCTCGAACGCGTCCACGGCGTCCCCCGGCGACAGCCGTGGCACGCCCATGTCGGCGATGCGGTCCCACAGCCCGCCCGCGCCCATGCCGAGCACGATCCGGCCCTCCGACAGCGCCGACAACGACGTCACCGTCCTGGCCAGCAGGGCGGGGGGCCGCGTCGGCAGGTTGGTCACGTTGGCGAAGCCGGCGATGTGCCGGGTGCGCCCGAGGACGAAGCCGAGCGCGGCGTAGGCGTCCAGGCGCGCGCCGATGTAGGGGTGGTCGGACAGGGTGAACAGGTCCAGCCCGTCCCGGTCGGCCTGCTGGGTCATGCGCAACAGCTCAGGTATGTCGTCGATGCCGGGATGCGTGCCGAAACCGAAGACGACGCCATGTGCGGACATCAAATGCCTCCATAAAACACTCAGTTCGTGCCACGAACCATATTAGTTCGTGGCACGAACTGCAAGCGGTCAGTGCGACCGATCCGGCTCCATGAACACGGTGGGCACCTTGTTGTCCGCCACGATCCGGCCGAGCAGGGCGGCCAGCGTGTCGCGCTCCTCCTCGGGAAGTCCGGAGGTCAGCTCCTCGACCCGGCGGCAGGTCTCGTCGTAGAACTCCCGCGCCAGCTTGGCTCCCCGCCCGGTGAGCGCCACCCGTACCGCGCGGGAGTCCTGAGGATCGGGCTTGCGCTGCACCAGGCCGTTGCGCTCGGTGCGGTCGACCAGGCCGGTCAGGCTCGACTTGGCCAGGCCCAGCATCGCGCCGAGCTCGCCCATGCCGTACGGGCGCGGCATCAGGACGCACAACAACTGGCCCTGCTGCTGGGTGAGGCCGTACTCGCGGGCGGAGGCCTCGTACACGGCATTCACCAGGAACGTGGACCGCACCAGCGCCGGCACGATCCCGAGCGGGCCCTCGACATTCTCGTTCACCACCCAAGAATAGCAAAATTCGCAGGACGAACTAACTTTCGTCGGCTAGACTCGGGGGCCGCGGGAGGGATGACGATGGCACGAGTGCTGGTGATCGGGCTCGATCCCGCCAGGATCGACGGCTGGGACCCCGCGCCGGTCCAGGCGGCGATCGCGCGCGGCAGGGCCCGGTTCGACGACCTCGGCGTCGAGGCCGACTGGTGCCTGGTGACGGCCGGCGAGGACCCGGAAGCGGCGATCGCGGCGGCGCTGACCGGCGCGCAGTACGGCTGCGTGGTGATCGGGGGCGGCATCCGCACCCACGAGCCGCTGCTGCGGCTCTTCGAGAACGTGGTCAACCTGGTGCGGCAGCACGCGCCCGGCGCGGCCATCGCCTTCAACAGCACCCCCGAGGACTGCGCGGACGCGGCCCTGAGGTGGCTGTAGCCCACTCAGCCGAACAGCCCGCCCGTGACCATGAACCGGGGAGCACGCGAACGGTTGGCCGCCGGGGCGTGCAGCAGGTGGGGGTGCAGGAAGACCACGTCCCCCGGCTCCCCCGTGAGTTCCGCCACCCGTACCGGCACTTCCGACACCACCACCCCGCGTGCCGGCAGCCGCCGGAGGTCCTGCGGCAGGGGCCGAGGACCGCGTCGCGGACGGTGGCCGAGGCGCCGTCCGCGGCTCACGCTATTGCGCGTGTGGCCGCGCCGGCATCCCGCTTTCCCGTATCCTTCCGCGAACGTTGACGCGCCCGCCGCCACGTCCTACGGTCGGCGGCGGACAGGAGGAGCGATGCAGTGGAGTGATCTGCTGGCCGACCCGGCCGAGTTCGCCCGCGAACGGCTGCCCGCACCGGTCGCGGAGCTCGTGATCGGCCTGTTGCGTCCGGGCATCCACCTGCACGCGGCGGAGGAGGGCGAGCCGGTGGTGGGCCGCCTCGGCGGCGCGGCCCTGCTGCCCGAGGACTTCCCGTGGCCCTCCTCGGGCACGCGCCCGCTACGCCACATCGCCACCCTCGACTGCCGGGCCCTGTCCTCCTTCGAGGTGGACATCGCGCTCCCCCACGACGGCACCCTGCTCTTCTTCGTACAGGAGGAGGGCGACCGCAACCAGGTGATCCACCTCCCCGCCGGAACCCCCACCGTGGCCCGCTCGGAAGGAGAGCGCCATCCGGAGATCCCCCTGGCGGGGAAGACGGATGTGACCTGGCCGGGCGGCGCCCACCCGGCCCTGGCGGAGGCGCTGGGAGGCGGCGCGGCCGTGTACGAGCGGCTGTGGGACGTGGAGTGGGAAGGCGAAACGTTCGGCACCGCGCTGTCCGAGTACGAGGCCGACCGCCGCAAGATCCACCAGGTGGGCGGGCACGCGTTCGTCCTGCAGAGCCCGTTCGAGGCCACGGCCGCCCACCAGGCGGGCGCCGGCTGGTACGGCCAGCAGTCCTTCTACGCCGAGGCCCGCCAGTGGGTCACGCTGCTGCAACTGGACGAGGACACCGACGCCCGGATGCTCTGGGGCGACGGCGCCCACGTCATCTGGGGCATCCGCGCCGGGGACCTGGCCAGGCTCGACTTCTCCCAGGTCTGCTTCGACGTCCAGGGCCACTGAGCGGGAGCGGCCTGGCCGCGACGAACCGGTGGGTGACTCGGGGCGGCGAGCCGTCATCCGCCGGCCGCCGCGTGACGAATCCCCCACACCGGCGCGTCGAGGAGGGCTCATGCGGAGCCGGCCGTTCGTGGGGCGGGACGAGGAGCTGGGCACCTTCCTGGCATGCCTGCGGCGGGGCACCGTGCGGGGGGTGGTGATCTCCGGCGAGGCGGGCATCGGCAAGAGGCGGCTGGCCAGGGAGATGCCGGCGAGGGCGCGGGGCCTCGGCTGCCACACCGAGTGGGTGGCGGCGACGGGCTCGCTGGCCGCGATCCCGTTCGGCGCGGTGGCGGGGCTGCTTCCCGCCGGGAACGTTCCCGAGGGGCACGGGCTGCCCGTGCTGGCGGCGGCCGCGCGGATCCGCGAGTACGGCCGCGACCAGCGCGTGGTCATCGGCGTCGACGACGCGCACCTGCTCGGCACGGGGTCGGCGGCGCTGATCGGCCACCTGGCGGCCCAGCAGCCGGCGTTCGTGGTGGCGACCTGCCGCGCGGGTGAGCCCGTTCCCGACACGATCGCGGTGTTGTGGAAGGACGGGCAGGCGCCGTGGCTGGATCTGGCGACGCTGCCCGCGTCCGACGTGGACCGGCTGGTCGACCACACCCTCGCGGGGGACGTCGACGGGGTGACCCGGCGCCGGCTGCGCGACCTCGCGGCGGGCAACCCGCTGGCGCTGCTGGAGCGGGCGGCGTCCCTGCGGGTGCGTTGCGAGGGGGCCGTCACGCCGTTGCTCAACCATGAGCACGTCACCGCCGTGCTCACGCGTCGTGTGTGGGGGCCGGCCGGTCCCCGGGTCAGGCGACTGGTCGGATGGCCGGTCGGATGGCCGGTCGGATGGCCGGTCCGGTGGCAGGGCTGGCGGTCTGGTCGTCCTGGTCGACTCCGGAGATCTTGAACCGGACGGGCACGTCGGAGCTCGCCACGAACCGCCGGGCGCCCGAGATGACCCCGCCGCCGCAGAAGTTCCCGCCGCTCACTGCGGGGTGAGCACCGCCGTGTGCGGCCCGACCCCTGCCTGCCCTGCCGGATCCTTGCCGGTCATGTTGAAGATCACGACCATGCGGAACTCGTCGGTACGGGGATTGGTGGCACACATCCGGTAGAAGCGGAACCCGCCGTCCGGATGGACGATCGTCGGGTAGGTGTCGATGTCGGCCGTGACCCGCCGGAAGATCTCCGTCTCGGCGCCGCCCGCCGTGGAGGACGCCCGTACCGTCCACACGGCGGGGCCGTTGTTGGTCGCGTGGATGACCACTCCGGCGCCCGACCCCGTCCGGTCCGTGCAGACGGTGCTGCCGGGCGGGATGCAGCCCGCGTCAGCCTGCGCGGGAACGGCCACCAGCGCCACGCCGATCAGCCCCGCCACCGGGGCCAGGGCCGGGATCGTGATGCGTCTTCCCCCACTACGAGGGTCCGGCTTCAGCGTCATCGGCGGAGGCGGGCGGCGATGGATGAACGCCGCTCATCCAGGCGGGCGCCGCCCGGGCCTGGGCTCATCTCACTCCTTGACTCCGGAGGGGAACGAGCGGGCCGCCGCACCGCTGGCCAGGGGACGTCGCCGCGCTCCGGACACTCGCCTCCGGCCGGGCCGGAGCAGCCGTACGAGCGCGAGCGAGGCGCCCCTGTGCCTGATCGCCTTGGTCCTTCCCGTACGCGGCCGTTCCCGCGGACGATGGGACGGCGACGGCATGTGAGGAGAGCGGATGACGTACGTGAGGCGCCTGGCCGAGTTCGCGGTGGCGTGCAGGGACGGGGAGTTGCCGGTCGAGGTGCGCGACGACGTGCCGGGGCGGGTGCTGGACGTGCTCGGCAACTGCCTGGCCGCCTGCGCCGACCCGGACGGGGATGCCGCGCCCGCGGTGCTGCGTGCCGTACGGCGATGGGGCGGCAGCGGCGAGTCGACCGTGATCGGGAGCGGCGATCGGCTGCCCGCGCCGTCGGCGGCACTGGTCAACGGCACCCTCGCCCACGCACTCGACTTCGACGACACGCACCTTCCCTCCGTCCTGCACCCGAGCGCGTCCGTCGTGCCCGCGGCACTCGCGGCCGCCCAGTGCGTGAGCGGGGTGGCGGTGCGGGATTCGGGCGCGTTCGGCGGGGAGGGGATGGCGCAGGACGCGTTCCGTGCGACGCGGGCGGGAGCCGGGGACGCGGATGCGCATCGCGGGCAACCGGTGGCGGCGCACGACGTGGGTCCGTATGGCGGGGAGCCGGTGGCGGGGGTGCCCGGTGCGGGGCTGGTGGGGGCGGTTGCGGCGGGGATCGAGGTGTGCGGGCGGCTCGGGATGGCGTCGTACCTGCCGCAGGAGCGTAACTCGCTCTTCTTCGAGCAGGGCCAGCACGCCACCTCCATCTGCGGCACGCTGGGCGCGGCCGTGGCGGCGGGGCTGCTGTTCGGGCTCACGGCCGAGGGGGTGGCGCACGCGATGGGCGTGGCGGCGTCGATGGGCGCCGGTCTGATCGAGGCGAACCGTACGGGCGGGACCGTCAAGCGGGTGCACTGCGGGTGGGCGGCGCACGCCGGGGTGTCGGCCGCGGTGCTGGCCGCGGAGGGGGTGACCGGGCCGCCGACGGTGCTGGAGGGACGGTTCGGGTTCTTCCAGGCGTGGCTCGGCGGGCGGTACGACGCCGATGCGCTGCTGTCGGGGCTGGGCGAGCGGTGGGAGCTGCTGCGTACGGTCTACAAGCCGTACCCGACCAACCATTTCACCCACCCGGTCATCGACTGCGCGCTGGCGCTGCGGCGCGGCGGGCTGGACCCGTCGCGGATCGCGGAGGTCGAGGTGGGGGTGCCCGGCCCGGTGCTGCGTACGATCGCCGAGCCGTGGGAGGAGAAGGCGCGGCCGCGCTCGCCGTACCATGCGAAGTTCTCCGGACCCTACACGGTCGCCGCGGCGCTGCTGGGCGGGGGCGGGCTCGGGCTGGCGCTGGAGGACTTCGCCGCGCTGGACCCGGCACGGCTGGAGCTGGCGGGGCGGGTGCGGTGCGTGGCCGACGAGCGGGCTTCGGAGATCTTTCCCAGGGCGTTCGCGGCGGTGGTGCGGGTGCGGCTGCGTGACGGCTCGACGGTGGAGCACCGGGTGGACTCCTCGCGGGGCGGGCCCGAGCATCCGCTCTCGGTGGCGGAGCTGGAGACGAAGTTCCGCTCCAACGCGGGCCGGGCGCTGCCGGAGGGGCAGGTGAACGAGCTGGCCGGGGCGGTGCGGAGGCTGGGCTCGGGCGGCACGGTGGAGGGGGTTCTGGCGCGGACCGTACGAATGTCCTGGCCAGGCCGCGCTCATCCGATGAGGTGACGCTGGACGGATCGGGGCTCGGCCGGGCGGGTGCCGCGCGGGTGGCGCAGGTGCCTGGCCAGGGCCAGCGCGCGGCGGAGCGCGGGCAGGGCGGCCGGGTGGTCGCCCGCCTGGAGGTGCGCGTGCCCGAGGCGGCGGTAGGCCAGGCACTGGACGGCGGCCGCGCCGAGCCGTTCCGCGGCGAACACGGCGGTCTCCCAGACGCGGACGCGGTCGTGGACGTGTCCCGTGCGCTGGAGCATCGCGTCCATGGACCAGGCGATGCGCCAGGTGTTCTCGTTCCAGTCCTGGTCGGCGGTCCAGCGCAGGAGGGTCAGCAGGCAGTCGCGTTCGGCGTCGAACCACTCCAGCGCGTCCTGTCCCGTCGTCAGCGGGGTGAGGTCGACGCCCTGCGCGGGCGGGTTCATGGTGATGGGCTCGGACTGCGGGGCCAGGGTGCGTTCGCCGCGGGCGGCGGTGTGGAGGTAGTGGTCGGCCAGTCGTCTCAGGGCGGCGGCCGAGGAGGCCGGCTCGGCCTGTTCGAGCGCGTACAGGCGGATCAGGTCGTGCATGCGGTAGCGGCCCGGCCGGTGCTGGATGACCAGGTGGGCGGCCTCCAGCAGGCGCATCAGCGTGCGGGTGCGCGCGGTCGGCAGGGCGGCGAGCGACGCCGCGGCCGGCACCCCGATGTCGGGCACCGGCGCCGGGCCCAGGGCCAGGAACAGCCGCTTGGCGTCCTCGGCGAGGCTCAGGTGTGCGGCGTGCAGGACGGCGCGCAGACCGCCGGTGATCTCGCCTGTGTCCGAGGCCGTGGGATGGGTGATGGCGTTGCGCAGTTCGGCCGTGAGGGTGTCCAGGGGGAGGTGCGGGCGGGCCGCGACGCGGGCCGCCACGATGCCGAGGGCGAGCGGCAGGCCGGCGCAGTGGCGGAGCAGGTCGCGCACGGCGTGCGGCTGGGTGGTGCCTGCGCTGCGGACGAGCAGCCGCGACGCCTCCTGCTCGCTCAGCCCCTCCAGCGCCAGCACCCTCATGTCAGGCCGGTCTGGGTGCGGCACCCGCGCGCCGGGCCCGCCCGGGTGCGGCACCCGCACGTCAGGCCGGTCTGGGTGCAGCGCCCGTACGTCTCCCGCGCCGGGCACAGGCAGCGGAGCGGGCGGGTGCCGGCGGGTGGTCACCAGGACGGCGCTGGAGGTGGTGCCGGGGAGCAGGGCCTCCGCGTGGGCGGTGGAGGGGGCGTCGTCGATCAGGACGAGCATGCGCCGGCCTGCCATCAGGCGCCGGTACAGCCTGGTCTGGGCCTCAGGTCCGGCGGGGATGGCCCGGGGGTCGGTGCCGAGCGCCAGCAGGAAGCCGCGCACCGCTTCCTCGGGCGGGACGGTCGGGGTCACCGGGTCGGATCCGCGCAGGTCGACGTGGAGCTGCCCGTCCGGGAACAGGCGGGCGTTGCGGTGTGCCCAGTGCAGGGCGAGCCGGGTCTTGCCGACGCCACCCGCGCCCACGATCGCGATCGCTCGCGCCATGCGCTCCCCGGACGCCGTGCCCTCCGGCGACAGCGCCTCGTCCAGCCGTCGAAGCTCCGCCTCACGTCCCGCGAACAGCCGGCCGATCACGGTCGCCACGTGCTCGGGAACCGCCGCGCCCGGCTGCCATTCGGGAACCGCCGCCACCTGCTCGGGCACTTCGGCAACCCGCTCGGCAGCCGGGTGGCCGGGGGCTGCGGCGGCCGATGCGCGTGATGGAGGTTCCGGCGCATCGAACCGCGTGTGCGTCCCCATCAAGCCCCCGATCATCCATCCACCGATGAAAGATCGACTTTAGCCCCCCGCACACCACTTAAGTGGACGAACCGGGCAACCCATGCGGACCTCTTCAGCGGTGCAGATAGGACCCCGACGGCTCGCCGACGGTCTTGCCCTCGTGAAAGGCGACCCGCCCGCCGACGACCGTGGTCACCGGCCACCCCGTCACCCGGACACCTTCGAACGGGCAGTGATCCTGCCCCGACAGCAGCAGATCCGCCGTGACGGTCCTGGTCAGCGCCGGATCCAGGACGGTGAGGTCGGCGTCGAACCCGACGGCCAGCGCGCCCTTGCGCCCCCACAGGTTGAAGGCGCGTGCGGGGTTGGCCGCGGCGACCTCGGCGATCCTGGTCAGCGGCAGCCCCCGCCGCACATGCCCCTCGGAGAACAGCACGGGATACAGCAGCGCCGTCCCCCCGAACCCGGGCCGCGCGGGCCACAGGTCGTCGCCCTTGTGCTCCTCCAGGCAGCAGGCGTGGTCGGAGGCCACCCAGTCGATCCGCCCGTCGGCCACACCGGCCCACAGCGCCTCGTTGTGCTCGCGGGTGCGGATCGGCGGGTTGACCTTGCCGCCGAGGCCGCCACGCGCGTCCAGGTCGTCGTGGTCGAGGCACAGGTGGTGCAGGGTGGTCTCGCGCCTGGCAGGGGTACGGGCGGCCGCCTCCAGGGCCTCGGCGCTCGACAGGTGCAGCAGGTTGATCTCGACGCCGGTGTGCCCGGCGAGCACGGCCGCCTCGGCGATGGCGAGCTGCTCGGTCAGGGGCGGGCGGGCCTGGGCGTAGGCGCGCAGGTTCTGGGGGGCGCCGCCGGCGCGCACGCGGTCGATGAAGACGCGCATCAGCTCCGACTGCTCGCAGTGCAGGCTCAGCGACAGCCGCCGGCCGGGGTGGGCGGCCTGCGTCGCGGCCAGCTTCTCCATGATCAGGTACAGGTGCCCGAGGTCGTACTCGTCGCTCATGGTGAACGCCCGGGCGTCGCGGCTGTTGGCCGCCAGGTCGAAGCCCTTGTAGAACATGTAGTACTTGAACGAGGTGACGCCGTGCCCGGCGACCAGGTCGGGAATCTCGTCGATCTGGGCGGAGGTCATCGGGGCCAGGTGGAAGCCGTAGCCGGTCCACGCCCGCCCGGCGACCGCCTCCAGCACCTCGGGGAAGATCGTCTCGTAAGGTCCGGTCCTGTCGAGGTAGTGCTGTCCCGTACGGAAGTAGGACAGGACGGTCGTCGCCCCGCCGACCAGGCAGGACCGCGTCTCCTCGAAGGCGTCCACCCCCAGGTCCCGGTAGATCCCCAGGTGGAAGTGGGCGTCCACGGCCCCCGGTAACACGATCTTCCCGGCGGCGTCGATCACCTCGGCGCCGCCGTCGAGGTCCTCACCGATCGCGACGATCCGGCCGCCCCGTACGGCCAGGTCGGCGCGGACCTCGCCGTGGTACGGCAGGACCAGGGTCCCGCCCTTGACGAGCAGGTCGTATCGCATCATGGTGCTCCCATCCGGGCCGACAGTTCTCGGGTGGTCTCCAGCAGCGCCCGCGCGCACCGCCGTTCCTGACCGCGCAGGCGTTCCAGCGGCCCGCACACGCTGATCACCCCGGCCGGCCGCCCGTGGTGGTCGAGCACGGGCGCGGCGACGGAGGCGGCGCCCGGCTGCCGCTCGGCCCGGGAGCGGGCGTAGCCGCGGCGCCGTACGGCCGCCAGGTCCGCGCGCAGCACGCCCTCCTCGACGGGCGTGCGGGCGGTCAGCCGGGTCAGCGGCTGCGTGGCGAAGTAGTCGTCGATCTCCTCCTCGGCCAGGAACGCCAGGAACGCCCGCGAGGACGCGCCGGCGTGCAACGGGTACGGCACGCCGAGCGTCACCGACATCATCACCTCGCGGCCGGGGGTGACCTGGTCGACGTAGAGGCGCGTGTACCCGGTGCGGATCGACAGCGTGGCCGTCTCCGACAGCGCCGCGGACAGGGCGGCCAGCCCGGGCGCGGCGAGGCGGCGCAGGTCCAGCCGGTCGAGGTAGGCCAGGCCGAGCCGCATGGCGGTCAGGCCGAGGGAGTACCGCCTGCTCTGCTCGTCCAGGTGGACCAGGCCGCGCAGCCGGAGCGAGGCCAGGATCCGGTGGACGGCCGCCTTCGACAGCGCCAGCCGCCCGGCGATCTCGGTGACGCCGAGGGTGCGCGCCCCCGGATCGGCGAACAGCACGAGCACGTCGGCGGCGCGCTCGACGGTCGCGACGGTCCGGCCGGCGCGGTGACGGCGGGGATGCTCGGTCGTCGGCATGCGGGTGCCCCCCGGTGGCGTTCCTGTGCCGTACAGTGTGGAACAGCTTTCCTCGTAGCGGAACACCCCGAAGGATGTCCTCTCGTGCGAGCCCCGTGGGAGGCGCTGGCCGGGGCCGAGGTGTTCGACCTGGCCCAGCCGATGCGCACCGGCATGCCGCAGTCGCCGAACCATGTGCCGTTCCGGATGGTGCTGGAGCGGCGCCACGGCGACGTGGTGCGCGCCGACGGCGGGTCGGCGGCCAACGAGGTGATCGTCACCGGCGGCCACGTGGGCACCCACGTCGACGCGCTGGCCCACGTCTCGCAGGACGGCAGGCTGCACGGCGGGCGCGAGGCGGCGCCGGTGCAGGGTCATCAGGGGTTCACGGCGCTGGGGATCGACGCCTTCGAGCCGTACGTCGGCCGGGCCGTGCTGCTGGACGTGGCCGCCGTGCACGGCGTCGCCGCCCTGCCGCCCGGCTACGAGATCACCCCCGGCGACCTGGACAGGGCGGCCGAGGGGCTGTCCCCGCAGCCAGGGGAGGCGCTGCTGATCGGCACCGGCTGGTCGCGGCACTGGGGCGAGCCGGAGCTGTTCACCGGCCAGTCCGGTGGCGCGCCCGGCCCCGGAGCGGCGGCGGGGCGCTGGCTGGCCGAGCGGCGCCCGCGCCTGGTGGGGGCCGAGAGCATCGCGTTCGAGCACATCCCGCCCGGGCGCGGTCACGCCACGCTGCCGGTGCACCGGATCCTGCTGGTGGAGGCGGGGATCAACATCGTGGAGACCATGCGCCTGTGGCCGCTGCTGGACGCCGGCCACCGCGAGGTCCTGCTCATCGTGAACCCGTTGCCGCTGGTCGGCGCGACGGGCGCGCCCGTCAGGCCGCTGGCGCTGGCCCGCCCCTGACGCAAGGGGTGGACCTAGCCCCACCCCTGTGTACGTCCAGGTGCATACCGGCTCCTGCCCGCGCTTCCTAGCGTCGTCATCACATCCGACGACCGACAACGGAGTGCGTCAATGAAAACCGATCCCCGCACCGTGGCGCCGCCGCGGCTGTGGTTCGCCGACAACCTGCGGATCGCGCTGACCTCGCTGGTGGTCCTGCACCACGTCGCCGTCATGTACTCGGGGTTGCCGCTGTGGTACTACACCGAGCCGCCGACCAGCGCGGCGGCCGGGGCCGTCCTGGCGATCTTCCTGGTGGTGAACCAGGCCTGGTTCATGGGCGCGTTCTTCCTGCTGTCCGGCTACTTCACGCCCGGCTCCTACGACCGCAAGGGGCCCGCCGCGTTCCTGCGCGACCGGCTGGTCCGCCTGGGGATCCCGCTGATCGTGTTCTACTTCGTGCTCAGCCCGCTGCTGCACGCCGGCTCGCCGCCGGAGCCCTACCTCGACGCGATCGGCTCGGGGCCGCTGTGGTTCGTGCTCGCGCTGCTCGTCTTCGACGCCTGCTACACCGCCTTCCGCCTCGCCACCGCCCGGCGGCCGCGGCCGCGCGAGCGGGCCGCCCGGCCGCCCGCCCTGCCCATGGTGATCGCCTTCGTGGCGGCGCTGGCCCTGGGGACGTACGCGCTGCGGATCGTGCTCCCGGCGGGTACCTGGGTGCCGATCGTCGACTTCCCGACCAGCTCCTACCTGCCGCAGTACGCCGCCTTCTTCGCCGCGGGCGCGGTGGCGTACCGGCGCGGCTGGTTCCACACCGTGACCCCGCGCGCGGGGTGGGCCGGTTTCGGCCTGGCCGCCGGGGCCAGCGTGGTGTTCCTGCCGCTCGCGCTGGCCGGCGGGCTGGAGGCGTGGATGGGGCGCGGCACGCTGAGCTCCCTGTTCTTCGCGCTGTGGGACTCCTCGTTCGCGGTCGGCGCCGTGCTCGCGCTGCTGGCCTTCTTCCGTAGCAGGCTGGACGGCCAGGGGCCGCTGGGCCGCTACCTGTCGGCCCACGCGTTCACCGTGTACGTGATCCACGCGTTCGTGGTGACGGCGGCCGGTCTCGCCCTCGGCGCGGTGGCGTGGCCGACGCCGGCGAAGTTCGCGCTCGTGGCCGCCGTGACGCTGCCGGCCTGCTTCGCCTTGGCGGGCCCGATCCGCCGGCTGCCCGGCGTCCGCCGCGTCCTCTGAGAGCACGAGGCACCCGGAGGTGGCGCCCGCGCGATCCGCCGGAGTACAGTCGCCGAAGATCGCGAAGGGGGTCTCCGTCGACATGACCGGCACTCCGCAACTCCACCGCGCGGGCCCCGCCCTGCTCCAGCGGGCCCGCGACCTGCGTCCCCTGATCGAGCGCGAGGCCGGCCCGGCCGAGGCGCAGGGCAGGCTCACCACCGCGGTCGTGGACGCCCTGCACGAGGCGGGCGTCTGCGGCATGTGGGTGCCCGAGCCGCTCGGCGGCGCCGAGCTGTCGCCGATGGAGTTACTCGCCGTCATCGAGCAGCTCTCCTACGCCGACGCCTCCACCGGCTGGGTCGCGATGATCACCACCCTCGAGAACGGCGCGGCCGGCGCCTACCTCGGCGACGAGGCCGTCGAGCACCTCTTCAAGGGCCCCCGGATGCCGCTGTTCGCCGGCCAGGGCACCCGCCCGGGCACCGCCGCGCGCGTGCCCGGCGGCTTCCGGCTGACCGGCCGGTGGAGCTTCGGCTCCGGCATGCTGCACGCCCAGTACACCCACAGCCTGGCCATCGTCGAGGACACCGGCGAGCCGCGGATGTTCGTCACCCCCGTCGAGGACATCACCATGCTCGGCAACTGGGACGTGCTGGGCCTGCGCGCCACGGGCAGCATCGACTACGCCATCGACGACGTGTTCGTGCCCGAGTCGTACACCCATCCCTTCGCCCTGGACGAGCCGCGGCGCGGCGGCGCGATGTACCGGCTCGGCCTGCTCGACCAGGCCCTGCTCTGCCACTCCGGCTGGGCGCTCGGCGTCGGCCGCCGCCTGCTCGACGAGCTGATCACGCACGTGGCGGCGCGGGCCGGACGGCCGGGGCAGCTCGCCGGCAGCGACGCCTTCCACACCGGCTTCGCCCGCGCCGAGGCGAGCTACCGCGCGGCCGCCGCGCTGGTGCACCGGACCTGGGACGACACCGAACGCGTCCTGGAGTCCGGCGCCCGGCTCGACGTGCGCCAGGAGACCCTGCTGCGGCTCGCGCTCAACCACATCACCTCCACCGTCGCCGACGTGGCCCGGTTCGTCTACGCCTCGGGCGGCACCACGGCGCTGCGCGAGGGGCCGATCCAGCGGCTGTTCAGGGACGTGCACGCCGGCACCGCGCACATCACCTCGGGCCCGGCGGCGCTCGCCGAGTGCGGCCGCGAGCTGGCCGGCCACCCCTGATGAACCACCTCGGCCGCACCCTCGTCGAATGCTTCGCCATCGGCGACACCCTCGTCCTGACCGCTTGGAATACGGCGCGGCACGCCGCTGTTCTCATCCATCAAATATTCAACTACTGACGTAGGGAATTTCTGATGGCCATCGCATTCATGCTCCTCATGAGCCTCATCGTGGGCGGCCTGCTCACCGGCGCGGTGATCGCTGTCGTACTGAACGGCATCAAGGACCGCCAGTGGCCCGTCCTGCAGCGCCGGCGCGTCGTCTACCGAGGCTTCATCCCCCGCTGACCCCCACCCGATCAAGCACCGCCTAGCCTTGACCCATGGTGCGCTACGCGATCGGCCTGCCCAACGTCGGCGAGTTCGGAGACCCTGCCCTTCTCACCGAACTCGCCGTCGCAGCCGAAGAACACGGCTGGGACGGCGTCTACCTCTGGGACCACCTCCTCTACCACGACCCCGCCTGGCCCGTCGCCAACCCCACCGTCACCCTGTCGGCCATCGCCGCCCGCACCCACCGCATCCGCCTCGGCATCCTCATGACGGCACTCCCCCGGCGCCGCGTCCAGACCGTCGCCAAGGAAACCGCCACCCTCGACAGGCTCTCCGCAGGACGCCTCGTCTTCGGCGCCGGCCTCGGCTCCATGGACACCGAGTACACCGACTTCGGCGAAGACCCCGACCTCAAGACCCGCGCCGCCAAACTCGACCACGGCCTGTACGACCTCACCCACCTCTGGCAGCGGCTCCTGCCACCCCCCGTCCAGCGACCCCGCATCCCCATCTGGTGCCCGGGACGCTGGCCCACCCGCGCCGGCTTCCGCCGCGCCGCCCGATGGGACGGCGCCATGCCCACCTTCCACCAGTACGGCCAGGACCGCCCCGTCCCCCCGTCAGAGTTCGCCCAGGTCGTCGACTACCTCGCCGAACAACGCGGCACCCTCGACGGCTACGACATCGCCCTCGAAGGCCGCGCCGCCGACGGCCTCATCGACGCCTACACCCGAGCCGGCATGACCTGGTGGATCGAGGCCATGGGCTGGTGGCGCGGCGGCGTACGCGACGCCCGCGCCACCATCACCGCCGGCCCGCCCCGCTGAACCCAACCACAACATCCCCGGACATACCCCCCGACCAGCCAAAACCCGCGAGCGCGGCACCCCCTCCACCCGCCCCGGCACCTATAAGGTGCCACCCGGGCCGCACACCAAGAGGGGATGCCGATGCTCGACCACACCACCACAGACGCGCCACAAGCCGACACCCGGACACTCGACCTCGACCTCGCCGCCGCGGGCGTCGCCGGCGTCATCATCACCTGGGCCGACAACAACGGCATCCCGCGCTCGCGCACCGTACCCGTCGAACAATTCACCGCCGCCACCGAACGCGGCATCGGCATCACCCCCCTCTTCGCCGTCTTCGACTCCCACGACACCATCACCTTCGACCACCCCCCGCTCGGCACCCCCTCAGGCGACATCCGCCTGACCCCCGTCACCGACCGCATCGTCCACCTCGCCGGACAGCCCGCCTTCGCCTGGGCCCCCGGACGCCAGATCGCCCCCGACGGCTCCCCCTGGCCCTACGACCAGCGAACCGCCCTCGAACGCCAGCTCGCCCGCGCCGCCGACCTCGGCATCACGATCCGCGCCGGGTACGAGATCGAATTCCACCTCAGCCCCGCCGACGACACCGGCGACGACCCCCGCCCCATCTACGACGGCCCCTCCTACGGCCCTGCCAAGATGCTCGCCGTCGACGCCTTCGCCGAACAACTCCTGCGCGACCTCAACCGCAACGGCATCCCCATCGGCCAGCTCCACGGCGAATACGGCCCCGGCCAGTACGAACTCAACATCGCCCCCGCCGACCCCCTCACCGCCGCCGACCACCAGCTCCTCACCCGCCAGACCATCCACGCCGCCGCCCGCAACCACGGACTCCGCGCCAGCTTCGCCCCCCTCGTCACCCCCGGCCACGTCGGCAACGGCTGGCACCTGCACACCTCACCCTCCCGCGACGGCGACAACCTCCTGTCCGGCGGCGACGGCCCCGCCGGCATCACCCCGCAAGGCGCCGCCTACCTCGCCGGGCTCCTGCGCGACCTGCCCGCCATCGCCGCCATCACCGCCCCCAGCCTCTCCTCCCTGCAACGCCTGCGACCCGGCTACTGGTCCGGCGCCTACACCTGCTGGGGCGTGGAGAACCGCGAAGCCGCACTCCGCCTCGTCCCTGCCACCCCGCTCCTCGGCCCCCACCACGCCAACCTCGAACTCAAACCCTCCGACGCCTCCGCCAACCCCTACCTCGCCCTCACCGCCGTCATCGCCGCCGGCCTGTCCGGCATCGAAGACGCCCTCACACCCCCCGGCCCAGTCCAGGAAGACCCCGCCACCTGGACCGAACAGCAGCGCGCCGACCACGGCATCCACCGCCTGCCCACCACCGTCCAGCAACAACTCGACGCCCTGCTGAACAACTCCCGCATCCGCACCGCACTCGGCGAGGAGATCACCGGCGCCTTCCGCGCCGTACGCACCTCCGACGCCGGCCGCGCCACCGGCCTCGACCCCGCCGACATCGTCCGCGCCTACCGCTGGCTCTACTGACCGGCCCGCACCTCTCACCCCTTACGGGCCACCCCACACATCGCACTCACCACCCCCGGCACCGGCTGCGGCGGCCCCGGCCGCCACAGCGGCGTCGACACCACACCCGGCGGCACCAGCTCCAGCCCCTCGAAGAACCCCGCCACCTCCCCGGGACTGCGCAACGTGTAAGGGAACGCGGCCCGCTGGTTGTAGAAGGCCACCGCCTCCACCAGCGCCGGATTCACCTCCACCCCGTCCGACAACGCCAGGAAACTCCCCGCCGGCAACGCCGCCACGAACCGCCGCACCACATCCGCCGCCGCGTCGTACGACGGCACCTGCCCCGCGATGCTCAGCATGATCAGCCCGATCGGCCGGGAGAAATCCAGCGTCCTGCCCGCCCCTGCCACGATGGCCTCGGGATCGCGCACGTCAGCGTCCAGATAATCCGTCACCCCCGCCGCGGAACCCGAGAGCAACGACCTCGCGTGCACCAGCACCAGCGGATCGTTGTCGACGTAGACCACCCGCGACTCGGGCGCCAGCCGCTGCGCCACCTCGTGCGTGTTGTCGGCCGTCGGCAGACCCGCCCCGACGTCCAGGAACTGCCTGATCCCCATCTCGGTGACGAGAAAGCCCACCACCCGCCGCAGGAACTCGCGCTGCAGCCTCGCCACCTGCGCGAAATCGGGGAACATCCGCAGCAGATTCTCGCCGGCCTCGCGATCCGCCGCGTAGTTGTCGGTGCCGCCGAGCAGGTAGTTCCAGACCCGGGCCGAATGCGGTCTCGTCTCGTCGATCTGGGGGTTGTGATCCATGACAAGAGCGTAAACACGACCCGGCGCCTTTACAATGTAGATTCACTCGAGGAGCAGGTCGAGGACGGCGTTGACGGCCGGGGTCGCGGTGCGGATGAGCGCGTACGTGGTGCGGGTGATCTCGATCGTGGAGATCGGGCGCAGCACGACGCCTGCCGGCACGCCGACGGCGGTGGCGACCAGCTCGGGGACCAGGGCCGCGCCCAGCCCCTCGCGCACCATGCGCAGCACGAGCGCGTAGTCGTCGGCCGTGTGGATGACGTTCGGCCGGAAGCCCGCCAGGGCGCAGGCGCGGTCGAGCATCTCGTGGTCGCTGGTCCCCTGCGAGCCGGCGATCCACGGCTCCTCGCGCAGGGCGCGCAGGTCCACCGAGCCGGACGCCTCCGGATGATCGGCGGGCAGGGCCATCAGCATCGGCTCGACGCCCGCGAACCGGCGCGTGACCCCGGGCCGGGGCTCCTCGGGGATGAGGCTGTAGGTGAACACGATCGCCACGTCGCAGCCGCCGGCACGCAGCGCCTCGGCGGCCTCGCGGGGTTCGAGCTCCTGCACGATCACGTGCAGGCCGGGGTGGCGGACCCGGGCCGCGGCGATCGCGGGCAGGAGGCGGGCGACGGCCGCCGTGGCGAAACAGGCCACCCTGACCGGCCCTCTCGGGGTGGAGGCCGAGCGCAGATCCTCCTCGGCGGCGCCGAGGGCGTCCAGGACGATGCGCGCGTGCCGTACGAGCCGGTCCCCCTCGGCGGTCAGCCGGACCCGCCGGCCCGCCCGCTCGAACAGCGGCACCCCGGCCTCCCGCTCCAGGACGGCGAGCTGCTGCGACACGCCGGACGAGGTCAGCCCGCACACCTCGGCGACGGCCGTCATCGTGCCGTGCTCGGCGAACTCGTTCAGCAGGCGCAACCTGCCCGGATCCAACACCAAGCATATCTTATAGATCCTCTCAGAAACACTAAGTGGACGTTGCCGATCGGTCGCGGCGACACTGTCGGTCCACCCCATCTCTATGAGGAGAGCGACATGCTGACCGTCGTCGAGGTCCCGCAGTGGCAGGGATCGTTGTCACCCACCGCTCCCAGCCTGGTCGAAGGCGCCGCCCGGCTGGCCGCCATGATCCCCGGGGCGGATGCGCACGTGCGGGTCGAGACCGGCGCGACCCTGGCAGAGACCGCCGATCGGGTACGCCGGGCACTCCCCCGCGACGGGTTCACCGTCACGGTCGGCGGCGACTGCGGCGTGGAGCTCGAACCGGTCACGGCGGCGCTGCGCCGGCACGGCGACCGCCTGCACGTCGCGTGGTTCGACGCCCACGGCGACCTGAACAGCCCCGCCACGTCCCCCTCGGGCGCCTTCCACGGCATGATCCTGCGCGCGCTCCTGGGTGACGGCCCGCCCGGCCTCGTCCGCTCCCCCGCGCTGCGCCCCGGCCAGGTCGCCCTGGCCGGCACCCGCTCGCTGGACCCGGCCGAGGCCGGCTACATCCGCGAGGCCGCCATCGGCGGCCTGGACACCATCGGCCCGGACGCCGTCGTCTACGTGCACGTGGACCTCGACGTCCTGGACGGCATCACCTCGGTCGGCTACCCGGAGCCCGGCGGCCTGTCGCCGCAGGCGCTGGTCGAGGCGGTCGCCGGGCTCGCCGCCCGGCACGAGATCGCCGGGCTGGCCATCACCGAGTACGCGCCCGCCGACCCGCGCGACGAGGAGATGCTGCGGGAGCTGGTCCCTGAGCTCGTACGGCTCTGCTCCTAGCATGTCAACGACTGTTGGCCAACAAGTGTTGACACATCCGCACAAGCGGTGATTGAGTTGTGCCAACAGACGTTGACCCGAAGGGGATGGACGACATGTCCGAGGTGATCGTGGTCGGGGCGGGGCCGACCGGGCTGCTGCTGGCCGGGGATCTGGCGGAGTCGGGGGTGGCGGTCACGGTGCTGGAGCGCCGGGACGGCACGGTGTCGAACCTGTCGCGGGCGTTCGGGGTGCACGCGCGCACGCTGGAGCAGCTGGACGCGCGGGGGCTGGCCGACCGGCTGGTGCCGATGGGCGCGGCGCTGCGCACGGTGCGGCTGTTCGAGCGGGTCGAGGTCGATCTGGGGGAGCTGCCGAGCCGGTTTCCGTTCCTGCTGATCACGCCGCAGTACAACGTGGAACGGCTGCTGCTGGAGCGGGCGGTGGCCGCCGGTGTGGAGATCGTCTACGACGCCGGGGTGCGCGGCCTGGCCCAGGACGACGGCGGGGTCACGGTGTCCACGACGGCCGGGCAGTTCCGGGCATCGTACGTGGCGGGCTGTGACGGGTACCGCAGTGCGGTGCGGCAGGCGCTGGGCCAGCCGTTCCCCGGCAAAGCGGTGCTGACGTCGATCATGCTGGCGGATGTGCAGGTGGCCCGGCCACCGGCCGGGCTGCTGACCGTCAACGGAGTCGGCGACGCGTTCGCGTTCATCGCGCCGTTCGGCGACGGCTACTACCGCGTCTTCGCCTGGGACCGCCGCCACGTGGTCGCCGACGACGCGCCGCTCGGCCTGGAGGAGGTGCGCGAGGTGACCCGGCGGGCGCTGGGCGACGACTACGGCATGAGCCGGCCGCGCTGGCTGTCACGCTTCCACAGCGACGAGCGGCAGGTGCCGCACTACCGCATCGGCCGGGTGTTCCTGGCCGGCGACGCCGCGCACGTGCACTCCCCGGCCGGCGGGCAGGGCATGAACACCGGCCTGCAGGACGCGGCCAACCTGAGCTGGAAACTCGCCGCCGCGCTGCGCGGCGCCCCGGATGCGCTGCTGGACAGCTACCACGACGAACGGCACCCCATCGGCCGGTCGGTGCTGCGCAGCAGCGGCGCCCTCATCCGCGCCGCCATGATCGAATCGGCCGCCGGGCGGGCCCTGCGCGGCATGGCCGCCCGCGGCGCGCTGTCCATCCCGGCCCTCCGCGAGAAGATCACCGGCCAGCTCAGCGGCATCGGCTACCACTACCCCGCCCCGCACGGCGCCCCCGACCGTACCGGCACCCGCGCCGCCGACCTCCCCCTGACCGGCGGCGCCCGCCTGTACCAGGCCCTGCGCGAACGCCGCTTCGTCCAGATCGGCCACACCCCCCTCACCCACCGCCACGACCAGGTCCTCCAGGTCGAACCCGCCACCCCCGCCGACACCCTGACCCTCGTCCGCCCCGACGGGTACATCGCCTGGACCGGCACCGACACCGAAGACCTGGACCGGTTCCTCACCACGCTGGTGGGGCCCGCCGCGACCCGCCGGTGATCCGCTAGCCCGGCGGCACAGGGGTAGTGTGCGCATCAGGAAGGTCCGGAGGCGTGGCCGCGACCGATCACCTGCTCCGGGTGAGGTGAGAGCCATGGCCTGCATGTCGAACCCACCCACGCATGGCCACTGGACCATCGTCCGCGTCACCGGCACCGTGGACGACTGGCGGATGCCGGCGCTCCGTACCCGGCTCGCCGACGCCGTGGACGTCCTCCCGCGCGTGGCCGTGGACCTGTCCGGCTGCCGGCTGACGGGCACCCGCTGGATGAGCGTCCTGCTGGAGGCCGCGCGCCGCGCGCACGACCGCGGTCACCTGTTCGCCGTCGTCAGTCCCCGGCCGCACGCCACGCGCCTGTGCCTGCCGGTCCTGGCCCGGGGCGGGCGGCTGCTGCTGTGCGAGACCGCGGAGCAGTTGCCCGGCGACGCCGGTACTGAACTGCCATCCCACTAACCGGACGACTACGGTGAAACAGGCGGGAACCTACCGAGTCCGTACGGCGTCCAACCAGAGCCAGCGTTCGCGCCGGGCACCCGTGCCACCCACGTGGCGGTGCCGGCGCCGTAGTCCGACCTGTTCGCATCCGACTAACGACGCCAGTCAGCCCCCGCCCTCCATGCCGTGGCGGAATCGCCATGCGCTCGTCCGGAGGGCTCCTGTCCCCGATCCGATCCCACCGACACCCGTGGAGGACCAGGTGACGCCCATGAGCTCCGGCCAACCGTACGAGGAACGTGCCCGCCGCAGGCGGATCCCCCGGCAACTGCTCAAGATCGCCACCATCGCGATCGTCGCCGCCGGCGGCCTCGGAGTGACCGTATCGGCCTCGGCCGCCACCCTGACGCCGACCCCGCCGACCACCCCGCCAGTCACCCCGCCAGTCACCCCGACCGAAACCGCGACCGAAACCCCGACTGTAACCGCCACCCCGGCACCGACCGAGACGCCGACGGCCTCGCCCGCGCCGGCCGAGCTGCCGCCCATCAACCCGTGGGGGTTCGCCGGGACGATGCACGGCGAGTTCTCGGTGGCGACCAAGGACGGGTGCGGCACCGTCACGCTGCTCACCCAGACCGGGCAGGTGACCGCGCTGGCGGACGGCTCCATCACGGTACGCAGCCAGGACGGGTTCGAGCAGACGTACACGATCGACGAGTCCACCCGCCAGCCCCGGGTGCGGCTCCGCGACGGCGAGGAGAGCCGGATCCAGCAGGACGGCTGGGTGTCGGTGACGGCCACCACGGACGGCCAGACGGCCCGGGCGGCCTACCTCCTTGATCTGTCGCAGCCCATGAGGCTCCACCCGCAGGACAAGAGCGGCTGGAGGCGGGCCAAGCAGTGGTGGGGGATCGTGCCGAACTGGCAGACCCCGACCCCGTGCCCCACCCCGACCCAGACGTCCACGCCGCCGCCCACCGACACCCCCACGACCGTCCCGACGCAGACCCCCACCGAGATCCCGACCGAACCGCCGGCCGAGTCTCCCACGGAGACGCCGACCGGAGCTCCGGCCGAGACGCCCACGCAGCCGCCCGTGGAGACGCCGGCCCCGACGCCCACCTCCTGAGCTGATCCGCCTCCGGTTCCCGGGCGGCCACCCTCACCCACCTGGAACCGGTCACCCCTCGCACGAGAGGGACCGGCCATCGGCTCGGCTCCGGCCGACCGAGGCCGCAGGACCGACCGGACGACCGCGGCCGTGCGGCCGACCGGCCGAGGCCCGCAGGAGCGACCGGCCGACCAAGGCCGCAGGGATGGCCGGCCGTCCAAGGCCGTGCGGCTGAGCGGCCGACCGGGGTCGCGCGTCAGAGGGCGCGGAGCTCGGTGACGGCCTCCTCCAGGGTGGAGCGCAGGTCGAGGACCCGGTCGAGGCCGCGCTGGCGGAAGAGTGCCCGCATCAGGTCTCCGGTCTCGCACACCAGTGCCCGGCCTCCCGCCGCCCGCGCGTGGTGGTGCATCGCGAGCAGCACCGTCAGGCCGTACGAGTCGGCCGAGGTCAGGGCGCCGAGGTCGATCGCGACCCGCGGCAGCGCCCGGGCCAGCGCCTCCTGCAGCAGGGGGCAGGTGTCCATGTCGAGCTCGCCGCTGACGGTGACCACGGTGACGCGGGAGTCGAGATCGACCTCGGTGATCCGCAGGCGTTCCGTCATGGGGCGCCTCTGCGGCGGGTCTCCGTCAACCAGTCGATCATCACGACGACTCTATCCGGATCCCGGAGCTGCCCTGTCCCGGTTGGCGTACATGCTGCCGTTTCTTGACGCCGGCGGGCTTTGCGGGCGGGCTCGTGCCTGGTGGAGTGGCAGCATGAGCAGAGGTCACCGCGCGGTCCCGCACACCGCCGACATCGCGCTGGAAGCCTGGGCGGGCGGGCGCGAGGCGTGCCTGGCCGAGGCGGCACGGGCGCTGGTGGAGAGCTTCGCCGACCTGGACACGGCCCCCGCCCCTGACGGCGAGGTCAACTTCCCCACGACCGGAGATCCCGACGGCAAGGATGCGGGTGGCGGAATGGAGAGTGGCGCGGGGCTGCTGATCGCGTTGCTGGAAGAGGTGATCTACCAGGTCGAGGTGCACGGCCGCGTGGTCGTGGACGTCCGTCCAGGGAAGGAAGGCGGCCTGCGGCTGGCCACCGTCCCCGCCGAGGCGGTGGAGCAGGTCGGCGCGATGCCGAAGGCTGTCACCACGCACGGCGTGCGGTTCGAGCGGGAGGACGGGGAGTGGCGGGCGCGGGCGGTGGTCGACGTCTGAACCACCTGAACGCCGACCCCGACCCTGTGACCGCCTGAACGCCGACCCCGACCCTGTGACGACCTGAATCGGCCTACCCCTTGACCACCCCGACCGGCGCCAGCTTGGCGACCTTCCTGGCCAGCCCGGCCAGGTGGCACGCCGTCACCACCGCGTCCACGTCCTTGTACGCGTGCGGCGTCTCCTCCGCCAGCCCCCGCGCCGACGCCCCCCGCACCGCGACCCCCGCCTCCTCCAGCTCGGCCCGCAACCTGGCCGCCGACGTGCTCTTGAGCGCCTGGTGACGGCTCAGCCGCCGCCCCGCCCCATGGCAGGCCGACGCGAACGCGGGCGCGCTGGGCGTCCCGGCCAGCACGTACGAGCCCACCCCCATCGAACCGGGCACCAGCACCGGCTGCCCCACCGCCCGCAGGTCCTCCGGCAGGTCCTCGTGACCGGGCGGCAGGGCCAGGGTCGCGCCCTTGCGATGCACGCACAACCGCCGCGCCCGGCCTTCGACGTGGTGCGTCTCCAGCTTGGCCAGGTTGTGCGAGACGTCGTACAGCAGGCTCAGCCCGCCGTCCCCCGTGGCCTGTTCGAAGGCGCGGCGGGCGGCCTGGCCGAGGAGCTGCCGGTTGGCCCGGCCGTAGTTCGCGGCGGCCGCCATCGCCGACAGGTACGCCTGCCCCTCCGGCGAGGTGACGGGCGCGCACGCGAGCTGCCGGTCCGGGACGCTGATGCCGTACCTGGCCATGACCGCCTCCATGGCGCGCACCGAGTCGGTGCACACCTGGTGGCCGAGGCCGCGGGAGCCGGTGTGGATGAGCACGCACACCCGCCCCGGCCACAGCCCGTACGCCTGCGCGATCTCCTCGTCGTACACCTCGGAGACCGCCTCCACCTCCAGGAAGTGGTTCCCGGAGCCGAGGCTGCCGACCTGTGCCAGCCCGCGTTCCCTGGCCCTGGCGCCGATCGCGGCCGGGTCGGCGTCGGCGACGGCGCCGCGGTCCTCGCAGCGTTCCAGGTCGGCGGGCTCGCCGTGGCCGCGCTCGACGGCGTACCTGGCGCCGCCGGCCAGGACCTCCTCCAGCTCGGCCTGGCCGCGCAGGTGCCACACCGCGCCCTTGCTCATGCCCCGCGGGATCACCGCGTCGAGCGCGTCCATGAGGGCGTCCAGCCGCGGGCGCAGCTCGTCCAGGCGCAGGCCGGACAGCAGCAGCCGCACGCCGCACGAGATGTCGAACCCCACCCCGCCCGGCGAGACCACCCCGTCGCGCTCCACGTCGGTGGCCGCCACCCCGCCGATCGGGAAGCCGTACCCCCAGTGCATGTCGGGCATCGCGTACGAGGCCTCGACGATCCCCGGCAGCGTGGCCACCGCCGCCACCTGCCCCAGCGCCTGGTCGGCGGACGGGTCCGGCAGTAGGTCGGCGGTGGCGAACACCACGCCCGGCACCCGCATCGGCCCCTCGGCGTCGATCCGCCAGCGATACGGCGTCTCCTCGACCAGCCTCGTCATCGCGCCCCCTCCCCTCCCCCGGCCTTACCCTCCGGAGTCCCCCGCATGCAGGCTTCCCGCCGGTGCGGAACGATCAGGGTGCCGTCAGGGCCGCGTCGAGCTCGGCACCGCGCCGCTCCAGCCACGCCTCGCGCCGCTTGATCTGATCACCCACTCCCTCAGACCACATGCGCGCCCATCCGCCGCCCAGCTCCTCGGCGTTCCGCCTCATCAGGAACCACGAGCGCCGCGTCCGCATCACGGCCACCTCGACCAGCCGCGACCGGTCGATCTCCGACATGCCGTACGCGTCGGCCAGGATCCGGCAGCGCCGCGGCATGTCCAGCCCCCGCAGCACCGGGTCGGCGTCCACGGGATCGCAGAGCGGCGCCCAGTACAACATCGCGTTGTACAGCTCGTCCACCCTGGTCACCGGCCGGGCGATGTCGAAGTCGATCAGCGCCGCCGCCTCGCCGTCGCGGAAGACGAGGTTGTCCGGCGTGTAGTCCGCGTGCCCGACCAGCTCCGCCGGGTACGGCGGCTCGGGCGGCACGCCCGGCGGCTCCTCCAGCCCGAGGCCCGGCCGCACCCCGTCGGGCACGGAGAAACCGGCGACGGCCTCGTGGTAGGCGCGCACGAGCCGCCCCACCGACGCCAGCCGCCCCTCGTCGGCGACCCACGGCGGCCGCGGCCGCCCGGCCACCTCGCCGGGCACGAAGCTCAGCACCTCCCGCCCGGCCGCGTCCACGCCGAGGAACCGCGGGGCTCCCGCGAACCCCACCGCCTCCAGGTGGCGCAGCAAGGCGTGCACGAGCGGCGCGTTCGGGCCGATCGTCCGGCGGACCGTGTCGCCGACGCGCACGACCCCCTCGGTGACGTCCCCGCCGGCCAGCGGGATCTCGGGATGGGATTCGGGCGGTTCCGCGTACGTGACGGCGTTCATCTCACCTCAGGGGATCGTCGGGGAGCCCCCATGATCGCATGGGACGGGAGCGAGCAGCGGGCGCTTGGCCGTCCGCCCGTCCCCCGAGGAGCGCCCGCGCAGGCGCCGGCCGATCCACGGGCCCGCGAACGTCGCCAGCCACCGCGCCTCGGCCGCCGCCGCCCGCCACATCCCCGGCACGGGCAGCGCCGGCAGCGGCGCCATCCACGTGTCGTCGCTGCCGGGCAGCCCGAGCGCGTGCGCCACCGCGGCCGCGAACCTGGCGTGCCCCATCGGGCTGGCATGCAGCCGGTCGCGACTCCACATGCGCGCGTCCGTCACGTACGCCAGCGGGTACGTGTCCACCAGCGTCACCCCGTGCCGGGCGGCGGCCTCGCGGATGCGCTCGTTGACGTCCAGCACGCGCGGCACCAACGGCCGGGCCATCGGCGCGATCCTCCCGATGTCGGGAAATGTCACGGTAACCACCCGCGCACCCGCCCCCACCAGGGCGGCGAACATCTCCTCCAGCACCCCCGCCACCCGCGCGGCGTCGAACCCAGGCCGGATCACGTCGTTCATGCCCGCCATGACGGTCGCCAGGTCGGGCCGCAGCTCCAGCGCCGCCGCGAGCTGCTCGTCGCGGATCTGCGCCGCAGTCCGGCCACGCACGGCCAGGTTGGCGTACAGCAGGCCGGGGCCGGCGCGGGCCAGGTGCTCGGCGAGCCGGTCGGCCCACCCGCGGTGGCCCAGGACGTCGTCGCCGTCGCCCAGCCCCTCGGTCTGGCTGTCACCGAGCGCGACGTACCGCATGTACGTCATCACACCCTCCTTCCCGCGCGGTCCTCCAGCGTCCGCGCGGTCTGCCGGCACCAGTCACGCATCTCCCGCTCCAGCCGGCAACCGGCCAGGCAGGACAGGTACGGCCCGACCCGCTCGCCCGCGCGCAGGAACTCCTCCTCGTCGAGGTCGCCGCGCAGCCGCCGCAGGGTCTGCTCGAAGAAGGCCAGCTTGGCGGCGGCCTCCCCGGCCCGCTCCCGTAGCTGGGCGATCAGCGGGGCCGGGTCCAGCAGGTCCGCGGCGTGCACCTTGACGGCCAGGTCGTCGCGCAGGAGCAGGGGTTTCGCCGGGGTGGCGGCGAAGGCGGCCAGCTCGTCCAGCCCCGCCTGGGTGACCTTGAACACGCGCTTGTTCGGTCGGCCGTGCTGGACGACCTCGCGCCCCGCCACCAGGCCGTCGGCCTCCAGCTTGGTCAGCTCGGCATAGAGCTGCTGGGGGGCGGCGTACCAGAAGTTCGAGACGCCGACGTCGAAGATCTTCGTGAGCTGGTAGCCGCTGTACTCGCCGTCGAGCAGCGCCGCCAGCACCGCGTGCCGGAGAGCCATCGCTGCTAGTCATCTCCATTACTAGTCATGTCGATGACTATAGGATGGCGCGCCGGCCGTCACAACCGCGCCGAGCGCCTTTACAAAGTAGATCACGCAAGCGTCCCGCTCGAAGTGGTACGTCATCCGCACCCCGGGCCTCCGACGTAGAAGAGGAACAACCCACGCGAGGAGACCGCCATGCGCGCCACCCGGACCACGATGCGACCGAAGCCGGCCCGCCCGCGCCCCGGCCTGGATCTGCGGACGCCGTCCGGGCGCCGGCTCCCCTACTGAGAACGCCCGCCTCCACACCGCGGAGGCGGGCGTCAGGTCACTACCGCGGAGGCGGGCGTCAGGTCAGCCCGGGCGGCGGGCGGCCGCGATCACGCGCGTCAGGGACTCGTGCAGGTCCTGCAGCTCGCCGAGGCTCATGCCGAGCCGGTCCACGATCGCGGGCGGGATCTTCTCCGCCTGCTCCCGCAGCGCGCGCCCCTCGGGGGTGAGGGTCACGGCCAGCGCGCGCTCGTCCTTGCTGCTGCGCTCGCGCCGGATGTAGCCGAGCGCCTCCAGCCGCTTGAGCAGGGGCGACATGGTGCCGGGGTCGAGCTGGAGCAGCTCCCCCAGTTCCTTGACCGACAGCGGCTCCCGTTCCCAGAGTGCCAGCATCGCCAGGTACTGGGGATGCGTCAGGCCCATGGGCTGCAGCAGCGGCCGGTAGAGCGCGATCACGCTGCGCGAGGCGATGCTGAGGGCGAAGCACACCTGGCGGTCCAGCGCGAGCAGATCTGTTGCCTCTGTCACAGGCTCCATCGGTGTGCACCTCCGTCGATTGCTGATAGCTTACTTGGTGTACAAACTATTAGGCCACAAACCGTTTGGGCCCGGCTGGAGGACCTCCCCATGTTTCACCGCAAGCCGCTGGAGGAGCGCATCGCCGAGCGTCAGGCCAAGCTGCCTCCTCTGAAGGAGGGCAAGCACTTCGAGCACGGGCCGGCGAAGTTCGTGTTCGTGTCGCTGCTGGTCGCCGTGGCGCTCATGCACTTCGTCGGGCTGGCCGTCGTCATGCACTTCTACTCCTGACGTCAGCGGCGGCGGCAGATCATCATCTCCGTGGTGGGGCTCTCCCTCAGCACGCGGACGAGCCGCCGCTCCAGCGGGAAGAGCAGCGATCCCGCCAGGCCGCCCGTCCACTCGCTCAGGGTGACCGCGCGCAGGAGACCGCCCCACAGCTTGCGCCAGACGGGGCCCGCGTCGACCTGGGCGTTCATGAGGACGAGCATCGGCATCCGGCGCATCACGTCGAACCCGGCCTCGTCGAGCGCCCTGGTGATCCACGGCAGCGTGTGGTTGACCTGGTGGTCGCCGCGCTGCTCGGGCCGCTGCAGGAAGTTCTCCGACAGGACGAAGATCCCGCCGGGGCGCAGCGCCGCGGCCACCGAGCCCAGCGCGGCCCGGTAACGGGCGTCGTCGGTGATGTGGAAGAGCATGTCCATGGCCGAGACCGCGTCGAACGCGCCCCGCTCCAGCGTGTCGCCGGGCTCGGCGATGTCCAGTTCGTGGAACTCCACGCCGGGGAAGCGCCCGCGCAGCCGCTCCACCGCCGCCGCCGTGAGGTCGCAGCCGACGATCGACTTGACGCCCAGCCCCTGCCAGCGGCGTACGTAGAAGCCGGTGCCCGAGCCGATGTCGAGCACGCGGGCGTCGGGCAGGTGGAGGGGCAGGGTGGCGGCCTCGCGGTCGAAGACCTCCGCGCGCACGCGGTACATCCAGGTGTTGAACGCCCGGCCGAGCGCCGCGTAGCCGACCCCGCTCTCGGTCCAGTCGGACTGCAGGCGCCGCTCCCAGAACCCTTTCAGCTCACCATGCGTCTTCATCCAGCAAGGCTAACGGCAGGGACGGCGGGCCGTCCGCAGGTCAGGCGATCTCGACGTGATCCAGCTCGGCCCAGCGGTTGTGGTGCTGGAAACGCAGCGTGTTCCAGCCGCGGGTCAGCGGCAGCGAGGCCGTCACCTGGCGCCAGACGTCCCAGCCGTGGTGGGGGTAGTCGAGGGTGAACCGGGTCGAACCGTTCACCGTCACCGTGTGCTGGGCGTCGCCGTACCCGGCGGCGTAGGTCACGAACGCCGTGTACCGTCCGGTTCTCGGCGCGTACACCCGCAGGTCGACCCGGCTGTCCTCGTGGTCGAGGCCCGCCACGACCGTCCCCTGCGACGCTCCGGCGGCGCCGGGGCGGGCGCGCGCCCGGCTGATCTGCCCGGCCTCCGCCTCGTAGCGGACGCGCGGGGCGGTGCGGCCGTCCCGCTCGGGCGGGGCGTCGAGGGTGCGGGTCCCGCGGAAGGTCTCGCCCGCGACCCGGTAGCCGTGCGCGGCCTCGCCGCCGGTGTGGCCGGGGCCGACGTCGAGGGTGTCGGTGGTGGTCCAGGCGCCGTCGATCTGCTGCTCGACGGCGTACGCGAACTCGTTGAAGTCCCACTCCGAGGAGACGAACGTGTTGACGACGGCCAGCGTGCCCTGGCCCGCGGTCAGGGACGGCGGGAGGTCGACGTGCTGCTCCGCCCAGCCGCCGAGGCCGTCGGGGAGTGGCTCCCACCGCCCGGCCGGGGCGCCGTTCAGGGTGATGGTGGCGCGCTGGCGGGAGACGCGGGCGTCCAGGCGGCGGATCAGCCGGACGGGGCCGCCCGCCGGGTCGATCCGTATCGTGAAGCGGCTCGACCCGCCGGGGCCGAACGCCCGCCCGTCGTCGGTCACCGTGTCCGGGCCCAGCCACACCACTGCCCCGGCGGCCACGGCCACGGTCACGGCGGTGGCCAGCGCGGCGATCAGCGCCACCCCGCGTCGCCGCTCTCGCCCTGTGGCCGGCAGTAGCGCCCTGCGTCCCCGCCTCCGCCCTGCGGCGGGCACCGGCTCTCCCGCCGCCCGCCCGTCCGACGCAACCGCCGAGGCAGGAAGGGGCGCGGCCACGGGCACGTTCGGGGAGGGCGGAAGCGGCGCGGTAGCAGGCGCGCCCGGGGGCGGCGGAAGCGGCGCGGTAGCAGGCGCACCCGGGGAAGGCGAGGCCTGGGCGGCGGCGGGCGTGGCCGATCGCGGCGCCTCCGGCTCATCCGGCCGGTGCTGACCAGGCGAGTATTGACCGGGCGGCTGCTGGCCCGGCGGGTACCAACCGGGCGGAGCCTGGCCGGGTGGCTGCTCACCCGGCAGGTGCTGGCCGGGCAGGTGCTGGCCGGGCACGTGCTGGCCGGGCGGTGCTGAGGGCCGGTACTGGGCGGGGACGGTCGGCATGCGGGCGAGCCGTACCCGCTCCCAAGCCCGCTCCCACGCGGGCAGCCGGCGCTCGGGCACCTGGCAGGCCCGCAGGAACGCCAGCATCACCGCCTTGCGCGGAAAGCGCCGCCCCGCCAGCATGTCGGCGCAGGTGGCGCGGGGCAGCCGGGTGCCGCCCGCCCGGTCGGCCCGCGCCTGCAGCTCCCGCAGCGACACGTCGGCCCGCGCGAACTGCTCGGCCAGCAGCGCCACCAGCTCCTCATGGCTGTTCACCGACTCCGGCGCGGGCCCGCCGCCCTCCTCCGCCACAGCGGGGAGGCCCCCGCCGCCCGGATCCCCGCCCGGATCCCCGCCCGGATCCCCGCCCGGATCCCGGCCCGGATCCGCACCCAGACCCGCGGCCGGATCCCCGCCTGCCGACCCCTCGGGCCCCGGCCCGCTCCTGACCCCGCTCACATCGGAAAGTATACGAATCATTACTCACCGCGTCCGAGTCTGGCGGCAAAGTGTCCGGGACCGGCGCGCGGGCGGACAGGTCCGGACGAGTTCGTACGCGTCCGTCTGCCCCTCTGTTGGACACCCCGGCGACCCCGTTTAGCTGGCACAGCGCCGGCCGGGAGCCCCCGGACCACGGCCATCCGACACGAGAAAGCAGCAACCATCATGCGTAAGAACCTCCACCGGGCCACCCGCACGTTCAGCCTGCGCGGCACGCTCGTCTCCTGCGGCGTCACCGCTCTGGCGGTCGTGTCCTGCCTGTCCGCTCCGGCCGCCGCGGCGCCGCTGCATCCTTCGGCCACGGAGCTGCAGCGTGCCAGAGCGGCATGCCCGTCCGGGCACGTGTGCATCTACCCGGACGAGACCTCCTCCGGCGACCCGGACACCTACTACAGGTACGGCGCCCACAACCTGGAGAACGTCTTCGGCAACCGCCTGATCATCAACAACCAGACCGGCGGGGCGGGCTTCCGCCTCTGCGCGGCCTACGGCGGGCAGAACTGCGGCAACCGCCTGGGACCCGGTGAGTACATAGCGAACCTGTCGCCGGTCAACTCCATCCTGCTCGAGCCGTAACCGGCGCCGTCCACTAGCCGGTCAGGCCGGGCCTTCCCCCTGAGGCCCGGCCTGGCCCGTTCGCCGGGAACGTGGCGGGAATCCGTTGGAAGTTGTCCATTCACCCCGTGGGGCGCCGCTGGACGGCCGCTCTAAGCTGGCGGCGCCCTCGGCCGGGGTCCTTGTCCCTTCCTTCCACGTTTCGCAGAACGGACCGGAATGTCCATCATCATGCCGATCGTGATCGGGCTGATCGCCGTCACCATCGTCTCTCTCATCCCCGAGCCGCACCGCCGCCCGCTCAACGCCATCCTGGTCGGCGGCGCGGGCGCGGCCTACCTGAGCGGGTTCGGGCTCGGGTACTGGGAGTTCGTGCTGCCCGTCGTCATGGCGTACGTCGCCTACCGGGGGCTCAAGAGCTGGACCTGGATCGGCGTCGGCTGGCTGCTGCACACCGTGTGGGACGTCTTCCACCACCTCAAGGGCAGCCCCATCCTGCCCTTCGCGCACGACTCCTCCTTCGGCTGCGCCATCTGCGACCCGGTGATCGCGCTGTGGTGCTTCGCGGGCGGCCCGTCCATCCCAGGCCTGATCCGCGCCCGATTCACCCGCGAACCGGCCACCCCGCTCGCCACCGGCCCAGGGCAGCCCGGATAACCCACCGTCCGGGGTCTCCATCAGCGTCCCGTCCGGGAGCGGCGCGGCGCTTCCGGCTCCGGCCGGTTCGACAACCAGCGCAGCAGGCGGAAGGCACGCTCGCTGATCACCTCGGAGCCGAACAACGCGGCGCCGACGACCACGACCGCGACCAGCGCCTCGAACACGACCAGCGTCACTCCGAGCGCGGCATGCACCGACCACGCCAACGCGGGCACGCCAAGGCCCACCGCTCCGACGCCTGCCGCCCGTACCCAGGCAGCGCGCGCCAAAGGCTCCATCCCAGCCACCGCCTCCCTCTGGACCCAACCTCCCCTCGTGGTGAGTCCATGGGGCAATCTGGCGGCATGACGCCTCGGCAAGGACCATACCCGAGTTGTGGCGGGCGTGAAGAGGAAGAGAGCAATCGCTGACGTTCCGGACAGCGGCCCCGTTTCCCGGCCGCCCGCGAGGGAAACCGGAGAGCTGCCCGGCTTCCTGGCCCCCGCGGGGAAACCGGAGAGCTGCCCGGTTTCCCTCGCGGACGCCGGGAGCTCGGCGGACAACCGCTGGTTGTCCGTGCGTGCGCGCCCGTTGTTTGAGCGGGCGGCCCTCTCCCGTGTTGGATCGGCACCCGGTCCGGTCGGAGGGAGAGGGATGGCGGGCGACGATGGTCTGGGGCGTGACTTCGGCCGGTTGTGGGGGGCCTACGCCACCAGTTCCCTGGGCACGTGGCTGGCGCTGGACTCGCTGCCGCTGATCGCCGTCCTCGCGCTGGACGCGAGTGCCGCGCAGCTCTCCTGGATGGCGGCGGCCTCTGGGGCGGCCGGCGCGTTGCTGGCGGTGCCGCTCGGCCCGTGGGTCGAGTTCCAGCGCAAGCGGCCGCTGATGATCCGGGCCGATCTGGTGCGGTTCCTCGTGCTCATGAGCGTGCCGGCCGCCCACGTGCTGGGTCTGCTGAGCTACGTGCAACTCCTGGCGGTGGCCATGGTGGTCGCGGTGTCGGACATCGTCTTCGTCGGGGCGAGCGGCGCGCATCTGAAGTCCCTCGTCCCCGACGGGCACCTGACGCGGGCCAACAGCCGGTTCGAGACCGTCACCTGGGTGTCCACGGCCATCGGCCCGCCGGCGGGTGGCGCGCTCATCGGCGTGCTCGGGCCGGTCGTCACGGTCGTCCTGAACGCCGTCAGCTATGCGCTGTCCGCGCTGGGCATCCGCGCGATCGCCACGCCCGAGCCCGCTCCGCCCGCCCGACCCGCCCGGCCTGCCCGGCCTGCCCGGCCTGCCGGGGCAGCCGGCGGCTCCCGCCTGGCGGAGGTGGCCGCGGGCTGGCGCGCGATCGCCGCCGACCGGGACCTGCGGCTGCTGTTCGCCAACAGCGTGCTGGTGAACGCGCTCATCATGGCCACCGCTCCCCTGCTGCTCCACCTGATGCTGAACGACCTGGGTTTCACCCCGCTGGAGTACGGGCTCGGCTTCGGCGTCCCCTGCCTCGGGGGCATCGTGGGGGCGCGGCTGTCCCGGCCGCTGGTGCGGCGCTTCGGGGAGCGGCGGATCCTGCTCGGCTTCGGCGCCGCCCGTGCTGTCTGGCTGGTCGGGTTGGTCTTCGTCGGGCCTGGTACAGGTGGGCTGCTCGTCGTCATGGCGGTCGAGATGGCCATGATCACGTGTGTCGGGGTGTTCAACCCGGTGCTGGTGACGTACCGGCTGCGCAGGCCGCCGAAGGAGGCGCTGGCCCGCGTCCTCACGGCCTGGACGATCTCCAGCCGCGCGGCCATCGCCGCCGCCACCGCCCTGTGGGGCGTGCTGGCCGGCGTCGTCGGCGGACGGGCGGCGATCGCCGTCGCGGGCGTCCTGCTCATCGGCACCACCGCCCTCCTGCCCCGCTGACGGGCCAGGCGCCCGAGGGCAGGGCGTGCAGGGCGCGGAGCGTGCAGGGCGCGGAGCGTGCAGGATGCCGGGCCTGCTGGACGCCAGGCCTGCCGGACACCAGGCGGCGGAGGGCGGGCGGCGGAGGGCAGGGCGGGGCGGGGCGGCTAGCATCGGGCGGATGGATGATCGTCCGTGTGGCCCTCTGTTCCTGCTCGCCGGCGCGCCAGGTTCGGGCAAGACCACCCTGCTCCCGCACCTCCTCCGCGCGGCGGACGGGCTGGTCGTGATGGACATGGACGAGTTGCTGGAGGACGGCACGCTGCTCGGGGTGCCGATCGCGGAGCCGGAGGCCGCGCCCGTGTGGCCCGCCTATGACCGGTTGTGGGGGCGGGTCGTGTCCATGGTGCGCCGCGCGGGGCACCCGGTGCTGCTGATGTGCCCGATTCCCGACGCCGCCGAGCTCGCTCCGGGAGCGCGCTGGGAGCGGCAGGTGCGGTGGGCGCTGCTGGACTGCCCCGACGACGAGCGGGTGCGCAGGTTGCGCGAGCGCGGCGCGCCTCAGGAGTGGATCGACGATGCGGTGGCGGACGCGGTGCTGGGACGTGCGCTCATCCCCACCGTGTTCCAGGCGACCGGTGGAGTTCACGACGGGCTGGCGGCGCGGGTGCTGTCGTGGGCGCGCCGCTGAGGGCGCGCACCGGCCGTTCGCCTGGTGAGCGCGCCGGGCCCGCCGGAACACCCACCGGTCCTCAGCCGGCAGGCCCGTCCGTGCCCTGGGTGACGGCGTACTGGGCGATACCCTCCCCGAACGACCAGTCGATCGACTCGTTCTCGGTCAGGTAGACGAGCACGTTGCGCGGGTCGGTGCCCGCGTAGGAGCGGGCGAGCTCGGCGATCCGCCGGTACAGGGCCTGCTTCTGCGCGGGGGTACGGCCGGAGCGCAGGGTGATCGAGACGTACACGAGGTCGTCGTCGCGGCGGATGCCGGGGAAGTCGCCGTACCGCAGCGTGCCGCGCGCGCCGTCGTGCGCGGTGAGGACCTGGAACAGGTCGCCGGGCGGGATGCCGATCGTCTCGACCAGGGCATCGTGTACGGCGCGGCCGAGCGCGTCGAGCCGGGCGGCGTCGGCCCGGAGCGCGTCGATGCGGACGAAGGGCATGTCAGTGGTTCTCCTTCGGCTGGAGCAGGACGAGGGCGAGTGCGCCCTCGACGGCCTGGGCGTACACGTCCGGGGAGCCGGCGGCGCGGGCCAGCACGTAGCCGCCCTGGACGGCCGCGACGAGCGCGGCGGCCGTGGCGGCGGGGTCGAGGGCGGGGTGCAGCTCGCCGTCCGCGCGGCCCTGCGCGATCAGGCCGGCCAGGGTGCCGGTGAGCCAGGCGAACGTCTCCTCGATGGGCCTGCGCAGCTCGGGATCGGCCATGACGTCCGGGTCCTGGGTGAGCCGGCCGACCGGGCAGCCCTTGAGCGCGTCGCGTTCGCGCCGCAGGTAGGCGGCGACGCGTTCGGCCACGGTGCCGGGGCCTTCGAACGCGGTGCGGGCCCGCTCCCGCAGCTCGCCGGCGCTGCGGGTGATCGCGGCGAGGGCGAGGTCGGGTTTGCCGTGGAAGTGGTGGTACATGCTGCCCTGGCCGGCGCCGGAGCGCTGCTGGATCGCCTTGGGGCTGGTGCCCACGTAGCCGCGCTCCCACAGCAGCTCGCGGGTGCTCTCGATGAGTCGTTCCCTCGTGTCCACGAACAGACATACTAGTAGGTACAGAACTGCTGCTCACAGCTCGCCCCTGCGCCAGGCCTCCGCCTCGGCGCGGAGCGCGTCCTCGTCCGGCGCCCGGGGCCGGACGCGGTCGAGCCACTGGCGCAGGAGCCGGGCCAGGAGCGCCGCGTGTTCGGGGCGGGCCGTCCCGTGGACGGCGAAGTACGTGGCGAGCGGGTCGCCGGCGTCGCAGCGGGCGCACAGCAGCACCTCGCCGTGCCCGCGCACCGGGCGGCCCGAGGCGTTCGTCCAGGTGTGCGGCAGGCGCAGGACGGCCAGCACCTCACCGGTGCAGCGAGGGCACGCGGGATCGCCACTCATGCGCCGCCGATCCCCGAGCCACCGGAACCGCCGCCGCGCTCCGAGCCGTCGGGATCGCCGCTCATGCGCCGCCGATCGCGCCGGCTCCGAGAAGCGCCTTGAGGTCGCCGTAGAGGGCGGGGCCCGGGGTGACCTGGAACGGGACCAGGTCGAGCAGGAGGTTGCCGGCATGCCGGCGGTGCAGGTGCACGTGGACGGGCGCGCGGCCGGGATGGGCGGTGAGGATGTGCTTGAACTCCTGCACGACCCGCGCCGTCAGATGGCCCTCCTGGATCGAGATCACCACGGGCTGCTCGGCTCCGGCCGCCGAGACGTCGAGGACGGCGACCTCCTCGCCGTACACGCTGACCGTCTCGTCGCGCACGTTGATCCGGCCGCGCAGCGAGATGACCCGGTCCTCGGCCAGCGTCTCCCCGTACAGCGTGTACGTCTTGGGGAAGATCAGGCACTCCACGGAGGCGTCGTGGTCCTCCAGGGTGACGATCGCCCACGGGCTGCCCTGCTTGGTGACCTTGCGCTGCAGGCCGGAGACGATGCCGCTGATCCGGACGGTCCCGTCCTGGCGTCCCGAGGCGAGCAGTTCGGCGATGGTGGTGTCGCGGCCGGCGTCCAGGACGCGTTCGGCGCCGTCGAGGGGATGGCTGGAGACGTACAGGCCGAGCATCTCGCGTTCGAAGGCCAGCAGGGTGGCCCGGTCCCACTCGCCGCCGGGGACGGCGATGGAGAAGGCGCCGCTCTGGCCGGCCTCGCCGAACAGGGTGTCCTGGCCGTGGGCCTCGTTGCGCTTGACGTCGATGATCGCGTCGACGGCCTGCTCGTGCACCGCCACCAGGCCCTTGCGCACGTGCCCCAGCGAGTCGAACGCGCCCGCCTTGGCCAGCGACTCGATGACGCGCTTGTTGCAGACGACGGACGGCACCTTGGCGAGGAAGTCGTCGAAGCCGGCGTAGGGGCCCTTGGCCTCGCGGGTGGTGACGATGGCGTCCACGACGTTGGCGCCGACGTTGCGTACGGCGCCGAGGCCGAAGCGGATGTCGGAGCCGACGGCGGTGAAGTCGAGCTTGCTGGCGTTGACGTCCGGCGGCAGCACCTTGATGCCGAGGCGGCGGCAGTCGGACAGGTAGACGGCCATCTTGTCCTTGTCGTCGCCGACGGAGGTGAGCAGCGCGGCCAGGTACTCGCAGGGGTGGTTGGCCTTGAGGTAGGCCGTCCAGTAGGAGACCAGGCCGTAGCCGGCGGTGTGGGACTTGTTGAAGCCGTAGCCGCTGAAGGGCACGAGCACGTCCCAGACGGCCTTGATCGCCTCGTCGGAGAAGCCGCGGCCGCGCATGCCCGCCGAGAACCTGTCCCACTCGGCGTCCAGCACCTCCTTCTTCTTCTTGCCCATGGCGCGGCGCAGCAGGTCGGCGGCGCCGAGCGAGTAGCCGGCGAGCTGCTGGGCGATGGCCATGACCTGCTCCTGGAAGACGACCAGGTGGTAGGTGTCGCCGAGGATGGGTTCGAGGGCCTCCTCCAGTTCGGGGTGGATCGGCTCGACCTGCTGCTTGCCGGTCTTGCGCAGCGCGTAGTTGGTGTGGGCGTTCATCTCCATCGGTCCCGGCCGGTAGAGCGCGTTCACGGCCGCGATGTCGGTGAACGTGGTCGGCTGCATGAGCCGCAGCAGGACCCGCATGCCGCCGCTGTCGAGCTGGAAGACCCCCAGGGTGTCGCCGCGGGCCAGCAGCTCGTACGTGGTGGCGTCGTCGGTCGGGACCTCGAAGATGTCGATCTCGACGCCCTTGTTGGCGCGGACGTTCGCGATGGCGTCGCCGATGACGGTCAGGTTGCGCAGCCCGAGGAAGTCCATCTTCAGCAGGCCCATGTCCTCGGCCTGCGTGAACGGGAACCCGGTGATGACAGGCCCGCCGGCCTTGGGTTTGACCAGCGGGATCACGTCGATGAGCGGTTCGCTGGACAGGATGACGCCGGCGGCGTGCACGCCGGTGCCGCGCGTGAGGCCCTCGATGCCGGTCGCGGTGTCGATCACGCGTTTGACGTCGGGGTCCTGCTCGTACATGGCGCGCAGCTCGGCGGCCTCGCCGTGGCGGGGGTGGTTCCTGTCGTGGATGGCGGCCAGGGGGATCTCCTTGCCGCCGACCGCGGCGGGGAAGGCCTTGGTGATGCGGTCGCCGACGGCGTACGGCAGGCCCAGCACGCGGCAGGAGTCCTTGACGGCGGCCTTGGCCTTGATGGTGCTGAAGGTGACGATCTGGCAGACGCGGTCGTCGCCGTACTTGCGGGTGACGTAGTCGATCATCTCGTCCCGGCGCCGGTCGTCGAAGTCGAGGTCGACGTCCGGCATGGTGATGCGTTCGGGGTTGAGGAAACGTTCGAAGATGAGCTTGTGCTCGATGGGGTCGAGCTGGGTGATGCCCGTGCAGTACGCGACCATCGACCCGGTGGCCGAGCCGCGCCCCGGGCCCAGGCCGATGCCGTGCTCGCGGGCGTACCGGCAGATGTCGGCCACCACGAGGAAGTAGCCGGGGAAGCCCATCGCGTCGATGACGGACAGCTCGTAGTCGATGCGGTCGAGCACGCCGGCCGGCGGGTCGCCGCCGTAGCGGCGGCGGGCGCCGGCGAGGGTTTCCCTGCGCAGCCAGGACGACTCGGTCTCGCCTTCCGGCACGGGGAAGCGCGGCGTGAGGTCGCGGTGGGCGAAGACGTCGCCGTAGTCGCCGACCCGCTCGGCGATCAGCAGCGTGTTGTCGCACGCGCCTGGCACCTCGGCGTCCCACAGCTCGCGCATCCGCGCGGCGGGCTTGACGAAGTAGCCGCTGCCGCTGAAGCGGAAGCGGTCGGCGTCCGCGAGCCGCTTGCCGGTGCCGACGCACAGCAGCGCGTCGTGCGCCCGCGCCTGGTTCTCGGTGACGTAGTGGGAGTCGTTGGTGGCCAGAGGCGGCAGCGCGAGCTGCCTGCCCAGGCGCAGCAGGTCGTCGCGGACGCGGCGCTCGATGGGCAGGCCGTGGTCCATCAGCTCCAGGTAGTAGTTGCCGGCGCCGAAGAGGTCGCGGTAGCGGGCGGCGGCCTCGACGGCCTGCTCGTACTGGCCGAGGCGGAGCCGGGTCTGGACCTCGCCGGAGGGGCAGCCGGTCGTGGCGATGAGCCCCGCGCCGTGCTCGGCGAGCAGCTCGTCGTCCATGCGCGGATATTTCTGGACGTGTCCTTCGAGCCAGGCGCGGGACTGGAGGCGGAACAGGTTCCGCAGGCCCTGCGCGCCTTCCGCCCACATCGTCAGGTGCGTGTAGAGGCCGCGGCCGGAGACGTCGCCGCCCTCGCCGGTGTCGTCGTTCGAGCGGCGCAGGGCGAGGTTGTCGCTGTAGTAGACGGGCCCGCGGTGGTGCCGGGAGGCGGGCGCCAGGTACGCCTCGATGCCGATGATCGGCTTGACGCCGGCCTTGCGCGCGGCCTGGTAGAACTCGTACGCCCCGTGCACGTTGCCGTGGTCGCTCATCGCCACGGCGGGCATGCCCTGCCGGGACACCTCCTCCATCAGCAGGCCGACCTTCGCGGCGCCGTCGAGCATGCTGTACTCGGTGTGCACGTGCAGATGGACGAAGGATCCCACCGGCTGATCACTCCTGCTGGTTGTAGGCTCTGGAACGGCCCGCGCAATTCGACCCGAGAGCAGGTGGGGTTGTCCAACAATCGACACGCCGATCCGGCACAACCACCGGTTGTGGAGGAAGGTGAGGCGGATCTGGATCTCGGCACGGTCCGCGCGTTCGTCGCCGTCACCGAGGAGCGGTACTTCAGCGAGGCCGCGACCCGGCTGCGGATCAGCCAGCAGGCCGTCTCGAAGCGGATCGCGAAGCTGGAGTCGGACCTGGGCCTGAGGCTGTTCTCCCGGACCCGCAACGGGGCCGAGCTGACCGAGGACGGGCGGGCGTTCCTGCCCCATGCCCGCGCCCTGATCGGGATCGCCGACCAGACGCGGGAGGTGCTGCGCGGGCGGCGGCGCGCGCTGCGGGTGGACGTTCTGGACACGCGGCTGCCCGCCACCGACCTCCTGCGGACCTTCCACCGCACGGGCGGCGAGGCGGGGGTGGAGATCGTCACCTCCAACGGGCTCAGATCCGCCCGCGTCGCGCTCGAACGCGGTTCCGTGGACGCCGCCTTCTGCCGCGCGACCGGGCCGCTGGAGGACCTCGGCAGCGTGCCCGCCGTACTGGAGCCGATCCACCTGCTGGTCAGCCGCGGCCATCCGCTCGCCGGGCGGACCTCGGTGCGGACGGCGGAGCTGGCGGGCTCGGTGGTGTGGATGCCCGGCAACGTGCCCGGCAGCGAGTGGGAGGAGTTCTACCGGCTGCTCGGCGCGGCGTTCGGTTTCGGGATCGACGCCTCGGGGCCCGACTTCGGGTGGGAGCACTTCGTGGCGGACGTCGGCGCCGGCCGGGGTGTGAGCCTGGTCGGCGGGCTGATCCGCCTGCCCTGGCATCCGGACACCGTGCAGGTCCCGCTCGTGGAGCCCGCGCCGGTCTATCCGGCCTCGCTGCTGTTCCACCGGCGCAACCACCATCCGGTGCTGGAGTCGCTCGTACGCTTCGTGACGGGCAACCGGCCGGCGTTCGATCCCGCGCGCCAGTGGCTGCCCGAGCCCGACCGGGCCGCGTTCAGCTGAACTTGGGGTTTCTCGCAGATCCGGAAGATCACGGAACGCCGGATTTACCCGTATGATCCCGTCCAGGCGAGGAAGGCAGGCGGTCGTGGACGAGAACGTTCCCCAGGGCATCGACCCGACGGTGCCCAGCGTCGCGCGGATGTACGACTACTACCTGGGCGGCAAGGACAACTTCGCGGCCGACCGGGCGGCGGCCGAGCAGATCATCCAGCTCGCCCGCGCATCCGGCACCGACGTGCGCGAGGTCGCCCTGGCCAACCGCGGATTCCTCATCCGCGCCGTACGGCACCTGGCCGAGGCGGGGGTACGGCAGTTCCTCGACATCGGCGCCGGGCTGCCCACGCAGGACAACGTGCACCAGGTGGTGCAGCGGATCACGCCGGGCTCGAGGGTCGTCTACGTCGACAACGATCCGATCGTGCTGACCCACGCCCAGGCCCTGCTCGCCGACAACCCCGACACCTTCGCCGTCCAGGGGGACCTGCACCGGCCCGCGGACATCCTCAAGTCCGCCGCCGCCCACCTCGACTTCGGGCGGCCCGTGGCGATCGTCGTGGCCGCCGTCCTGCACTTCTTCCACGACGACGGCGAGGTCGCCGCGATCGCCGCCACCCTGCGGGACGCGCTGGTGCCGGGCGGGTACCTGGTGCTGTCGCACGGCTACGTCGAGCCGGGCGAGGGCGACCCGGCCAGGCTGGACGAGGCGCGCGGCGTGTACCGTCGCTCGGCCTCGGGCGCGGTGGCCTGGCGCGACCGCGAGACCGTACGCGGCTACTTCGACGGGCTGGAGCTGCTGGAGCCGGGGATCGTGCCGGCCCAGGAGTGGCGCAACGACGATCCGTACGTGCCGCCGGGCCTGGCCAAGGGCGGCGTCCTGGCCGGCGTCGGCCGCCGCGCCTGACCCTCCGGGCCGACACCGACCGGAGGATTCCGTCTTGTTCAGCAAAGGTGTTTCGCCTGCGCTTTGAATTCTTCCTCTGTCAGCAGCACATCCTTGGCCCCACCCGTATGATTTTGGATCAATATCTGTCCAGGTGACATCTTTTTCGTGGAATCGGTGGTGAATTCGGCTCCGAGGAATTTCACATGGGTCTCGGAGGAATAGGCGTGTACCTTGTACACCTGCCCGTGGTCAAAACTCAGGCTTCCTTCCTGGAGGGACCATTCGGAGGGTTTCTCCTCCAGGTTCATGGACGCGATGCCGCCGGTCAGTGACGGCGCCCTGATATCGGCCTGCACCACCAGTTCGCCGGCGGCGCGACGGTAGACCACCACCCCGTCGGGCGCGCGCCCGCACCAGGCCGCCACCATGGTGACCTGTCCATCGGCATTCACCGCAAGCCCGGTCAGACCGCCTGGCACCGGATTGCCGTAACCGCAGGACACCGCCGTCAGAGCGAGCGCCAGCACGGCGATGCGGTTCAAGATCACATGCTTCACGTGGAGATCCTCGTGACGACGTCGCAGGATGTCAACATGTGTAACCGCCGTCGTCCAGGCCCTGGGCTTTCTGGGAGTTATGCAGAGGACCGTAAGGTGCCGGCGGTTGTCTCCCCTGTAGATCGCGTTTACCGTGTCACCTGGACCCCAGCCGATCGGAGGCTTCGCCATGCCGACAGAGATCAGCGGTGAGCTGCCCGCGGACGGGCGGGAAGCGACGCGGTACCTCATCGACGAGGCGCTCGGGTACGTCTACCCGGGCGCGTTGCGCGCCGCGGCCTCGCTCGGCGTGGCGGATCTGCTGGCCGGCGGGCCGCTCACCGTCGCGGAGCTGGCCGGGAGGGCCGGCGTGCACGAGGCGGGGCTGCGCCGGGTCCTGCGGGTACTGGCCACGCGCGGCGTCTTCGAGGAGCTGGCCGACGGGCGCTTCGCCCTCACGCCGGTCGGGCAGGCGCTGCGCTCCGACGCGCCCGTCTCGGCGCGGCCGGCCGTCCTCATGCTCACCGACACCACCCTGTGGCGGCCCGCCGGCGAGGTGGAGCTGTCGCTGAGGCGGGGCGGCTCGGTGTTCGAGGACCTCTTCGGCATGTCGTTCTTCGACTACGTCGCCGGGAACCCGCAGACCGCCGCCACCTTCCACACCGGCATGGCGGCCTTCTCCGACCAGGAGAACGAGCTCGTCGCCGCCGCGTACGACTTCCCCGCGTCCGGCGTCGTGGCCGACGTCGGCGGCGGGCACGGCGGGTTCCTGCTGGAGGTGCTGCGCCGGCGTCCCGGCCTGGACGGCGTGCTGATGGACGAGGAGCACGTGGTCGCCGGGCACCGGCTCGGCGCCGAGGACGTCAAGGGCCGCTGGCGGGCGGTGCCCGGCGACTTCTTCCGCGAGGTGCCCGCCGGGGCGGACGTCTACGTGATCAAGCGGGTGCTGCACGACTGGGACGACGAGAGCTGCGTGACCATCCTGCGCAACTGCCGGCGCGCGATGGTGCCCGGCGGGCGCGTCCTGGTCATCGACGCGGTCGTCCCGCCCGGCAACGAGCCCCACCAGGCCAAGGCCGTGGACATGATACTGATGACCGCGGTCCCCGGGCGGGAGCGTACGGAGGCGGAGTTCGCCGGGCTGCTCGCCGCGGCGGGGCTGCGGATGTCGCGGGTCGTGCCCACCGGGACGGTGGTCTCCATCGTGGAGGCGGTCGAGCCGTAGCTCAGACGCAGGACAGCCGGACGGGGCCTGCCACCATCGACTGGTCGCCTGTCATGTTGCCCTTGCCGGTGTCCCTGATCTCGACCATGACCAGGCCGCCGGTGACCGTGACGAGCGAGGGCGCCGCGACCCAGGTGCCCTGGCGCATGTGCTGGTCGAGGGTGAACTCGGCGACCGTGCGGGCGTCCTTGTCGAAGCCGTCGCTGACCGTGTACCAGACGCGCTGGCCGGCCAGGCCCGATCTGGGGATGTACACGCCGACCGCGCACTGGTGCTTGCCGCGCAGGCCGGTGGTGAATCGCCACTGGAACGTGTTGACGGGCTGGCCGGTGGTGGCGGGGTCGTACGTCAGGTCCGAGAACAGGAAGCCCTCCCCGCAGCCCGCGCCCGTCCAGCCGCCTGCCCTGGCGTCCTTCCAGCCGTTGCGGCCGGGGGCGCCGATGATGTTCACGCTGCGGCCGGTGTCGCGGGGGCAGCTCGGGCCGGCGACCGCCGAGAACGCGAGGCTGCTTCCGGCCTTGCGCTCCTGCTGCCTGGGCTTGGTGTCCTGGTCCGCGGACTGGCCGGGCTGGCCGGGCTGGCCGGGCTGGCCGGTGGTGGTGTTGGCCGGGGTGGGGCCGGTGGTTCCGGCCGGTGCTGCCAGTGCGGTGGTTGGGTCCGCGTCCTGGTTGAGCAGGGTGACGGCGAACAAACCGGCCTGGGCGAGCACGCCGGCGATCACCCACAGCTTGATGGAGCGACGCGACCGCCGCGCCCGCGCCGCGGAAGCGACCTGCGCTGGGGGCGCGGGAGGCGCGGGCGCCGCCGCCACGCGGGCCGGGCGGACCGGCGATGCCGCCGGCCCTGCCGGGCGAGCCGGAGACGCCGCCCGTTCCACCGGGCGAGCCGGCGGCGGGGTGGCCGGGCGGACCTGCCGGAACTGCACCGTCGCCACCGCCGCCTCGTTGGGCCGATCACGCCCGCCTGCCCGCTCCCCCCGCTCGGGCCGGACATCCCGCTCGGCCCGCTCGGCCCGGTCCCGGTCAGGCCGGTCCGCCCAGTCCCGGTCGGGCCGGTCGCCCCGGGTGGGGCGGTGGCGCGGGTCCGGCGGTGGCGCGGGCACCGGCCGTCCCTGCCTGTGCCGCCCACCCGCCGCTCTCTTGCTCGTCATCGTGGCCCCCTGGATACCGGCTGCTGCCACCCTCCCTCGGGGCGGCTCTCCGCTCCTGAATACGACCGGGCACGATGATTGGCCTGCTCACCATGATGACCAGCGTTGACCAGCCCACCGTGGACAAGCCCGGCCGGTACCTGAGAAGGACGGGGCATTCCTCCTCCAGCCGGATGGCCCACCCCGACCGCGCCGGTCGAGGATCGAGGTACTCACATCGCTGAGGAGGAGACTTGAAACGAGCCATGATCGCGTGCCTCGCCGCGTTATCGGTGGGAGCCACGACGCTGTCCGGAACCGCCGCCACGGCCCAGGACTCCGAGCTGGACCGGCAGAGGCTGCGCCAGACCTTGAACGCCGTTCACAAGGCCGGCATGTACGGCACCTACTCCCACGTGGCCGACGGCCGCGAGAGCTGGAAGGGCGCCGCCGGGTTCGCCGACGTGGACACGCGCCGCCCCGTACGCCCCGACATGGTGCACCGGGTCGGCAGCATCACCAAGACGTTCACCGCCGTGGCCGTGCTGCAGCAGGTCGGCCGGGGCACGATCGAGCTCGACGCGCCCGTCGCGCGCTACCTGCCCGGCCTGATCCCGGGCGAGCGCGGGCAGCGGATCACCGTACGCATGCTGCTCAACCACACCAGCCACATCTCCGACTACGACCACCTGATCTTCCAGACGGTCGAGGACCTGGACGCCAACCGCTTCCGCACCTGGCAGCCGCAGGAGCTGATCGACCTGGCCCTGGCGGCCTCCGCGACCGGGCAGCCCGGAGTGGCGCCCGGCGAGTACTCCAACACGAACTACGTCATCGCCGGCCTGCTGCTGGAGAAGGTGACGGGCGTCAAGGCGGAGCGGTACATCACCGACCACGTCATCAGGAAGGCCGGGCTGCGCCATACGTCGTTCCCGCGCAGCCCGCACATCCCGGGGCCGCACTCCAGGGCGTACGAGGGCCTGTCCGGGCTCATCGACCCGCCCAGGGACTACAGCGTCTACGACATGTCGCTCGCCTGGACGGCCGGCGCCGTCGTCGCCACCATGGAGGACCTGAGCCGCTTCTACCGGCAGCTGCTGCGAGGCGACCTGCTCGACGCCGGCCTGCTCGCCGAGATGCTGGAGACGGTGCCGCTCAGGGAGGGCGCGACCGTGTCGGAGTACGGGCTGGGCATCTACCCGCTGGACCTGCCGTGCGGCCGGTTCTGGGGGCACCAGGGCGGGGTCATCGGCATGACCACGATGTCGTTCTCCAGCCCGGACGGCGACCGCCGCGTCTCCATGGGCTTCAACCTCACGGGCTACGTGCGCTTCGACGAGAACGGCAACCCCGTGCCGCATCCCATCGACGCGGCGGTCTGGGACCACGTCCTGGCCGCGACCTGCGGCCCGGGCGCCGCGGCCGCGACGGACACGGCGCCGCCCGCCACGCCGTTCCCGCTGGACCGGATCCCGATCGAGCGGTGACCCGAATCGGCCACGCCCGGTCCAGGCAGATCTTGGGCAGCGGGAACCAGCGCAGCCTCCGAGGTCGCGCCTGAGCATGGTGCCGCGTGGCGGCGGACTCTGGGGCGGTTCAGGGCCGGGTGTCCTCCAGGGTGAAGACCGTCCACGTCCGGCCCGGGGCCAGCCCGGCCAGCTCGCGGCCGCACTCCGCGAGCACCTGCGGCCCCGACGTGATGTGCGCGGCTCCCGCGCAGACGTCCCTGAAGAGCCGCTGCACGAGCCCGTCGCGCAGCGCCGACGTGCCGCCCGACGCGTAGACGAACCTGCCCGTCTCCGCCACCGTCGAGGTGATGTGGTTGAGCGCGAGCCGTACCATCGTCTCCTGCCGCACGCTGAGGGTCCCGCCCGACTCCAGGGTGCTCTCCACGTCGTCCCACGTCTGGTGGATCAGCGCGGCGGCGGCGCGGAACGCCGCCTCCGCGCGGGCGAAGTCCGTGTGGAAGGCGTCGCTGCCGGCGATCTGCCCCGGGCGGCCGGCTCGGGACGAGGCGTGCCGGGCCAGCTCGTCGAGGAGCCGGCGGCCGATGCCGAGCGCCCAGCCGGAGTGGCAGATGAGTGCCTGGTCGAGAAGGCCGAGGCGGTAGATCGCGCCGCCGCGCAGCGGCCTGTCGGTGGTGAAGTCGTGGGTCTGCGACTCCGGCACGAAGAGATCGTCGATGGCGTAGTCGACGCTGCCGGTGGCGCGCAGGCCGAGTACGTCCCAGTTGCCGAGGATCCGGACGTCCTCGATCGGGTTGACGAAGATCCGGATCTCGCCGGTGCCCTCGATGGCGGCGGCGCTGTGGGCGTACTGGGAGTGCAGCATCCCCGAGGCGAAGCTCCACCGGCCGCTGAGCCGGAAGCCGCCGTCCTCGCGCACGGCCACGCCGGGACGCGTGCCCTGGCCCGCGATCAGCGGCATCCTGGGCCCCTTGAAGATCCGCTCGACGGCCTCGTCGCCCAGGTAGGCGCCGCCCGTGCCGTTCGCGAGCGTGGTGGCCATGACGGCCCAGCCCGTCGAGGGGTCGGCGTAGGTGAGCTCCTCGAACACGCCGAGCAGTTCCTTGGGCGACAGCTCGGCCCCGCCGAGCGGTTCGGGGACCCACATGCCGAAGACGCCCGCCTCGTGCAGCGCGTCCACGACGGGGCCGGTCAGCCTGCCCTGCGCCTCGGCCGCGGCCGACTCGCGATCGATCATGGTGCGCAGGTCGCGGGCGCGCTCCAGCAGGGTGGCGCCACCATGGTGCAGTCGCGGCGTATCGCTCATACCAGGTGCTCCTGTTCGTGATTGATCGCGGCGCTCTCTCCCTCCGTCAGATCACGTGAGCGGCGGCTTGTCCAGACCCGCGCGCGGGAGCCGCCGCCACCGGGTGTCTCAGGGGTGTTCTCAGGGATCTCACCGACGTCCCCTCCGCCCGGATGGGCGAGAATCTTGCGTCATGAGGATGAAGCGTGCGGCCGTGATCGCCGGTCTGCTGGGGGTCTCGGCGGCGCTGACCGGCTGCGGCGCGGGGTTCACCGAGGAGACGGACACCGTGTCGTACGAGGTCGGCGACGACGTACGGGCCCTGCGGGTCGAGGCCGACTCGGGCACCATCGAGGTGGTGGAGTCGCAGCGGCGGGGCGTGCGGGTGACGGAGCAGCTCGTCTGGCGCAAGAACAAGCCGGAGACCGGCCACCAGGTGCAGGGCGGCACGCTGGTCCTGAGCTACGAGTGCCCGGCCGCGTTCGGGTTCGGCGCCGTCGCCACGTCCTGCGACGTGAACTACCGGGTCGAGGTGCCCAGGGGACTGAGCGTCAAGGTCAGCTCCGACTCCGGGACGTTGACGCTGAAGGGCCTGTCCGGCGCGCTGGACGCCCTGTCGGACTCGGGCGCGATCGAGGCCGAGGGGTTGGCGGTGAAGCAGGCGGTGGCCAAGACCGACTCGGGCGACGTCGAGCTCGTCTTCACCGGTGCGCCCGACCGGGTCACCGTCTCCTCCGACTCGGGCAGGGTGACGGTCGGGGTGCCGCAGGGGGCGTACAACGTGGTCGCCACCACCGACTCGGGGGCCAAGGACGTCAAGGTGGACACCGACCCCTCCGCCCCGCGCCGGATCGAGCTGACCAGCGACTCGGGCGACCTCGAAGTCCGCACCCCTTGACCTGCCCCCCCGTGCGGCCGGATCGCCCCCCTCGGCGGGGTGAGCGCCTGATTGCGGGATCGCCCGGGTGAAGAGGATCATGGTGAGCCGGCGCCCCGGAGCAGTGGCGAGGAGGGCTCATGTCTTGCCCCGGTCCGGAGCCGAGAACTCTCCCGTCGCCGCTCCAGGAGGTTTGCGCGTGTTGGACGATGCTGCGCGCAGGGACGTCCCTGCCCGCCTCCCGGGCCGTCCCGAACCGATCGGCCGATGACGCGCAAGCACGATCACGGCAGGTTACAAGCCGGCGGCAAGCCGGGTCACCGATCCTGCTGTGCGGACCATCACGATCTCCGGCGGAGGGGGCCGACAACCGGGCCGCACCTGCCTGCTCCGGCGCGCATGACCGCCCACCCGGGCACGTTCGATCTTGCTAGAGAGAAGGACCACATGAACACGGATGTGAAGGGCGCGAACCGCCTTCTCACAGACTCGCCCGCCCGCCTCCACGAGGCTCTGGAGGCGCAGTGCCGGCGGACGCCCGATCGCGTCGCCGTCGTCGCGGGCACGGTTCGGCTGACCTACGCCGAGCTCGACCGCAGGGCCAACGGAATCGCGCACGCCCTGGCCGCCCGGGGCGTCGGGCGCGGCAAGCTCGCGGGCATCTGCCTGGACCGCGACGAGTGGCTGGTGCCCGCGCTGATGGGGGTGCTCAAGGCGGGAGCGGCGTACGTCCCGCTGGATCCGGCCTACCCGGCGGAACGCTTACGCTTCATGGCCGAGGATTCCACCGTGAGCGCGGTCGTCACGTCGGCGGCGCGGCGCGAGACCGCGCTGCTGACCGGCGCCGAGCCGGTGCTCGTGGACGACGTGGCGCCCGCGGAGCGCGGCCCCGAGGCGCCGGGCGAGCCGGGCGACGCCGCGTACGTCATCTACACCTCGGGTTCCACCGGCCGCCCCAAGGGCGTGGTCGTGGAGCACCGCAACACGCTGAACCTGGTGCGCTGGGAGGCGTCCGCCTACACCGCCGAGGAGCTGAGCGGCATGCTGGCCGGCTCCTCCATCTGCTTCGACGCCTCCATCACGCAGATCTTCACGCCGCTGTACGCCGGCGGCACCGTGATCGTGGCGGACACCGTGCTGGCGCTGCCGGCGCTGCCCGCCCGCGACGAGGTGCGCACGGTCTTCGGGGTCCCGTCGGCGCTGTCCGTGCTGCTGCGCGAGCCGCTGCCGGACGGCGTGCGCATGGTGCTGTCCGGCGGCGAGCGGCTGACCGAGGCCCTGGTCGGCCGGATGTTCGCCAACCCGGGCGTGCGCCGCGTGCTCAACATGTACGGCCCCACCGAGTGCACGACCGGCTCCACGATGTTCGAGGTGACCCGCGACCACCGGGGCGAGCCGCCGCTGGGCGGGCCGATGGCGGGCGCGGTGCTCAGCGTGCGCGACGCCTCCGGCAGGCCGGTGCCGGACGGCGAGGTGGGCGAGTTGTGGATCGGGGGGCCCGGCGTGACGCGCGGGTACCTGGGCCACGAGTCGCCGGCGTTCCGCACCGAGCCGGACGGCAGCCGCGTCTACCGCAGCGGCGACCTGGTGCGGTGGGCGGACGGCGAGCTGCGCTACGTGGGCCGCGCCGACGACCAGGTCAAAATCCGCGGCTACCGGGTCGAGCTGGGCGAGGTCGAGTCCACACTGGACCGCCACCCGGCGGTGCGCCGCGCCGTCGTGCTCGCCCACACCGACGACGACGGCATCGCCTACCTCGCCGCGCACGTGGCGGCCTCCGGCGTGACCGAGCCCGAGCTGCGCGACTGGCTGCGCGCCCGCCTGCCCGACCACCTGGTGCCCGCCAGGATCGGCGTGACGGGCGACCTGCCGATCGGCCCCACCGGCAAGGTGGACCGCGCGGCCCTGCCCAGGCTGGGCGCCGCCCGCACGGGCGGCGCGGCGCCGATCGCGCCCCGCACGGCTGACGAGCGCCTGGTGGCCGGGGTGATCGCGGACGTGCTCGGCCTGCCGGAGGTGGGCGTGCACGACCGGTTCGCCGACCTGGGCGGTCACTCGCTGGCCGCGGCCCGGGTGGTGACCGAGCTGTCGCAGCGGGTCGGGCACACCGTGCCGCTGGCGACGTTCCTGACCGAGCCGACGGCGGCCGGGCTGGCGGCGCGCCTGCGCGAGCCCGGCTCCGCGCCGGTGCGCCGGTACGGCCTGACGAGACATCCGCTCACCGCCACCCAACGCGAGTTCTGGACGTTGCGGCAGCTCCATCCGCACAGCCCTGTCACCACGGTGTCGGTCCGGCTGCGCGTCAGCGGCCCGAGCGCCGGCGGCGCGGCGCTGCGCCCGGCCCTGGACGCGGTCCTGCGCCGGCACGAGGCCCTGCGCAGCACGGTCTCCGTCGGCGAGGACGGCGTCCCGTACGCGGTCGTACACCCGCCGGTTCCCGTCCCGCTGGTCGAGCACCCGGCGGGCGCGGACCCGGCGAAGGCGGCCAGGGCCGCGGCGGAGCACGTGTTCGACGTGACGAGCGAGGTGCCGCTGCTCCGGGCCAGTCTGTGCCCGGCCGGCGACGGCGTGGCCGAGCTGGTGCTCGTGACGGACCACCTGGCCTTCGACGGCGGCTCGGTCGGCGTGCTGATGGAGGAGCTGGCCGCCGGGCTGGCGGGCGAGCCCGTTCCGGAGCCGGCGGTGCAGCTCGGCGACGTGGCGGCACGCGAGCAGGAGGAGCAGCCGGACCTCGCGCGGCTGCGGGAGTTCTGGCGCGGCGAGCTGGACGGGGCGCCGGTCGCCGGGCCGCCGCCCGGCGACCTGACGACGCGCCGGGTGATCCGCCCGCTGACCGGGGAGTTCACGGCCGGCGTGGCCGCGCTGGCCCGCGCGTGCGGCGCGACGCCGTTCGCGGTGTACCTGGCCGCGCTCGCCTTGGCCTCCGGGGAGCCGGACACGCTGGTCGGCATGGTCGCGGCGCGGCGCGCCAGGCCGGAGCTGGCGCGGGTCGTCGGGCCGCTGGTCGACACCGTGCCGGTGCGGCTGCGGCCGGACGCGGCGCCGACCTTCCGCGACCTGGTCAGGCAGGCCGCGGACGCCGCCACGCGGGCGCTGGTCCATCAGGAGGTCCCGCCTGCCGGCCTGCCACGGGCCCCGGTCCTGCTGGCCATGCAGCACGCCGGGGTGCCGGTGCGCGCCGGGTGCCTGGAGCTGCTGACGGAGGTGGGCTCGGGCGCGGCGGTGCACGAGCTGAGCGTGCTCGTCAACCGCACCGCCGCCGGTTCCGAGCTGCACCTGGAGTACGCGGTCGCGCTGCTGGGCCGGGAGGAGGCCGAGGCGTACCTGGACCGGCTGCTGTGGCTGCTGCGGCGCGCGGTGGCCGAGCCGGACCTGGAGGTGGCGGCGTTCGAGCCGGTCACCCCGGAGGAACGTGCCGCGCTGCTGGCCCGCGCGGCCGGCCCCCGGCTGCCGGACGATCTGGTACCGGTGCCGCTGATGCTGGCGGCGCACACGACGGGCACCGCGGTGGCCGGGCCGGACGGCGCCTCCCTGAGCTACGCCGAGCTGAACGACCGCGCCGACCGGATCGCGGCCGGGCTGCTGGAGCGCGGGCTGTCGCGGGGCGACGTGGTCGGCGTGCACCTGCCGCGCGACCGCATGTTGCCGGCGGTGCTGCTGGGCGTGTGGCGGGCGGGGGCGGCGTACCTGCCGCTGGACCCGGAGTACCCGGCTGAGCGACTGCGCCTGCTGGCCGCCGACGCGGGGGCGCGCGTGGTGCTCACGCGCGGCGAAGCGGGCCTTGTGATGTCCCCTGGCGGAACGGCGGTTCTCGACGCGGACCGGCTCGCGGCCGGGCCGCGCGCGGACCTGCCCGAGGTCGGCCCCGACGATCTGGCGTACGTCGCCTACACCTCCGGCTCCACCGGCGCCCCCAAGGGCGTGGAGGTCACCCACGGCAGCCTGGCCGCCCTGGTGGCAGGGACGGTCTCGACGCTCCGCCTCGGCCCGGCCGACGTGCAGCCCGCCGTCGCGCCGCTGAGCTTCGACACCTCCGCCTCCGAGCTGTGGAGCGTCCTGGCCGCCGGCGGCACGTCGGTGGTGGTGGACCGGGGCACGGCCACCGACGGGCACGCGCTGGCGGAGCTGATCGCCACGAGCGCGGCCACGGTGATCGACCTGGTGCCGACCTCGTACCGGATGCTGATCGCGGCCGGCTGGGCGGGCGGCCCCGCGCTGCGCGCGGTCGCCGGCGGCGAGGCGCTGGACCCGGGGCTGGCCGAGCAGATCCTGGCCAGGGCCGGCGAGCTGTGGAACGCCTACGGGCCGGCCGAGGCCACCGTCACCTCGACGCTGCACCGGGTGCGCGGGCACGGGGCGGACCGGGTGCCGATCGGGTCGCCGATGCCGGGCGAGCGGGCGTACGTGGTCGACTCGCGGCTGCGGCTGGTGCCGCCGGGCGCGGTCGGCGAGCTGCTGCTGGGCGGCGCCGGGGTGGCCCGCGGGTACCGGGGCCGCCCCGAGCTGACCGCGGCCGCGTTCGTGGCCGACCCGTTCGCGCCTGACGGCCGCTGCTACCGCACGGGGGACCTGGCGCGGTGGCGGCCGGACGGGACGCTGGAGTTCCACGGCCGCCGCGACCACCAGGTGAAGGTCCGCGGCTACCGGATCGAGCTGGGCGAGATCGAGGCCGTGCTGCGCGAGGTCACCGCCGCCGCGGTGACCGTGGCCGGTTCGGGCGCGAACGCCCACCTGGTCGGCTACGTCGCGCCGGAGACGGCGGACCTGGCCGCGATCGAGCGGCACGCCCGTTCCCGGCTGCCCGGCCACATGGTGCCGCGCCGCTGGGTCACGCTGCCGGCCCTGCCCACGCTGACCAGCGGCAAGGTCGACCGCGACGCGCTGCCGGCCCCGGACGACGGGCCGGGCGCCCCGAAGGTGGCACCGGCCACCGACGCCGAGCGGCTCGTGGCCGCCGTCTGGTCCGAGGTGCTCGAACGGCCCGAGGTCTGGGCCGGCGACGACTTCTTCGCCCTCGGCGGGGCCTCGTTCGCGGCGACCAGGGTGGCCGCCCGACTGCGCGAGATGTTGCAGGTCGCGGTGCCCGTGCGGCTGCTGTTCGACCGGCCGGTGCTGGCCGACTTCGCCAGCGCGCTGGAGGAGCTGCTGGCCGCCGATCTGATGGGGGGGAACGAGGGATGACCGAGGTACACGAGGACCGGATCGCCGAACTGGTCCGGTCCAGGCTGGCCGCCGCCCTGAAGCGGACCGAGACGGCCCCGGCCCCGGGCATCCCGGCGACGTCGGCCACGGACATGCCGCTGTCGCCCGCCCAGGAGCGGCTGTGGTTCCTGGCCCAGCTCGAACCGGACAGCAGCGCCTACAACGTGCCGCTGACGCTGCGGCTGAACGGCCCGGTGGACGTCGCCGCCCTCACCGGCGCGGTGGCGGACCTGGCGGAGCGGCACTGGATCCTGCGCGGCGTCGTCGAGGACGGCCGCGTGCGGCCCGTCGCCGCCGTACAGGTGCCCGTGGTGGACGTGGCGGATCCGGCGGAGCTGGAGCGGGAGCTGGCCGGGCACGCCTGGCGGCCGTTCCGCCTGGACGCCGAGCCGCCCCTGCGGGCCACGGTGTTCCGGCTCGGCGACGACGCGTGCGTGCTCGCGCTCACCCTGCACCACATCGCCACCGACGCCTGGTCGGAACGCGTGCTGCTGGACGACCTGTCCCGCCTGTACGCCGCCCGCCTCGGCCTGGAGCCGCCCCCCGCTCCCCCGGCCCTGCAGTACGCGGACGTGGCCGCGTGGGAGGCCGGGCGGCCGGACACCGGCCTCGACTGGTGGGCGGAGCGGCTGGCGGGCCTGCCGCCGGTGCTCGACCTGCCGCTGGCCCGGCCGCGCCCGCCCGTGCCCACCTGGGAGGGGGCCGCGATCGCGGTGGAGGTGCCGCCGGCGCTGTCGGCGAAGGTGCGCGCGGTGGCGGGGACGTCGCCGTTCATGGTGTTCCTGGCCGGGCTGCAGGCGCTGCTGAGCCGCCTGTCCGGCGTCGACGACGTCGCGGTCGGGGTGCCGCACGCGGGCCGGCACCACCCCGACGCCGAGCGGGTCGTCGGCTGCTTCATCAACACGCTGGTGGTGCGCGGCGACACCTCGGGCGACCCGACGGGTGCGGAGCTGCTGGCCCGGGCGCGCGCGGCGGCGCTGGACGCGTTCGCGCACGCCGGCACGCCGTTCGAGCGGGTCGTGGAGCGCCTGCAGCCGGAGCGGAACCTCGCGGTCACGCCGCTGTTCCAGGTGATGCTCAACGTGTACGACACCGGCGCCCCGGTGACGCTGCCCGGGCTGGAGGTCGTGGCCGGGTCGCCGCCCGCCCCGACCGCCAAGTTCGACCTGAACCTGGAGCTCGGCGACGACGGCACCCGCTTCTCGGGCGAGTTGCGTTACCGCAAGGACCTGTTCGACGAGGCCACCGTGCGGCGGCTGGCCGGCTGGTACCTGGAGCTGCTGGACGGCCTGCTCACCGACCCGGACGCGCCCGTGCGGCTGCCGGCCGGCGCCGACCTGCGCGGCGAGGGCCCGGCCGTGCCCGTGGACGTGCCGCTGCACACGCTGGTCGAGCGGGTGGCCGACACCTGCCCCGACGCGGTCGCGGTCGGTTCGCTCACCTACGCGGAGCTGGACCGCCGCGCCAACCAGGTGGCCCACTGGCTGCTGGCGAGCGGGGTACGCCCGGAGGAGCCCGTCGGCGTGCTGCTGGAGCGGCGGCCCGAGCTGGTGGTCGCCATGCTCGGCGTGCTCAAGGCGGGCGCGGCCTACCTGCCGCTCGACCCGGTCTACCCGGAGCGGCGCAACAGCGCGGTGGTGGCCGACGCCGGGGCGCGGATCGTGCTCACGGACGCCGAGCTCGCCGCCGCGGCGGGGTCGCCGGACGAACGTCCCGGCGTGGCCGTGCGGCCGGAGCACCTGGCGTACGTGATCTACACGTCCGGTTCGACCGGGCGGCCGAAGGGCGTCGCGGTCGAGCACCGGCACATCACGCACTATCTCGGCGCGGTGGCCGGGGTCATTCCCGCGGGCATGACCTCGTACGCGCTGGTCTCCACCGCCGCCGCCGACCTGGGCATGACGAACGTGTGGGGCGCGCTGACCACGGGCGCCACCCTCCACCTGATCGACCACGAGACGGCCACCGACCCGGCCGCGTTCGCCGCCCGCCTGGCGGCGCACCCCGTGGACGCGATCAAGATGGTGCCCAGCCAGCTCGAACTCCTCGGCACCGCGGCGTTACCCGGCAAGCTGCTGATCCTGGCCGGTGAGGCGGTGCCCGCGGACCTGGTGGCGCAGGTCGGGCAGGCACGGCCGGACCTGGAGGTGCAGATCCACTACGGCCCCACCGAGACCACGGTGTCGGTGCTGGCCTGCGACGCGGGCCAGGCGCTGGCCGGGCTGGGCCCGGGCCGGACACCGCTGGGCCGGCCGCTGGCCGGCGTGGTGTGCCGGGTGGCCGACCCGTCCGGGCGGGCGCTGCCGCCCGGCGTGCCCGGGGAGCTGTGGATCGGCGGGCCCAGCGTGGCCCGCGGCTACCTGGGCCGTCCCGACCTCACCGCGGAACGTTTCACCGGCGGCTGGTACCGCACCGGCGACCGGGCCCGGGTGACCGGGGACGGGCTGATCGAGTTCCTGGGGCGGATCGACGACCAGGTGAAGGTGCGCGGCTTCCGCGTCGAGCCGGGCGAGGTGGCCGCGGCGTTGCGGGCTCTGCCGCAGGTCGGGGAGGCGTACGTGCAGCCGGTCGGCGACGGCCTCGACCGGCGCCTGGCCGCCTGGGTGACGCCGGAGACGGCGGACGTGGCAGAGCTGCGGGCGGCGCTGCGCGAGCGGCTGCCCGACTACATGGTGCCGGCCGCGATCGGTGTGCTGGAGGCGTTGCCGCTCACCCCGAACGGCAAGGTGGACCGGGCGGCGCTGCCCGTGCCCGAGGCGGGGCCCGCGGTGCGGGTGCCGCTGGGAACTCCCGGTGAGCACCTGGTGGGCGAGGTCTGGGCCGACGTGCTCGGGCTCGCGGAGGTGTGGGCGGACGACGACTTCTTCGCCCTCGGCGGGCACTCGTTCGCGGCGACCCGGGTGGCCGGGCGGCTGCGGGAGCGGCTGGGCGTGGCGGTGCCGGTGCGGCTGCTGTTCGAGCACCCGGTGCTGGCCGACCTGGCCGCCGCCCTCCCCCGCCCGGCCGCCGCCGCGCGCGTGCGGCGCGAGCTCGCGGACGGGCCGGTGCCGCTGTCCGGGGTGCAGGCCAGGCTGTGGTTCCTGGCCCAGCTCGAACCGGACAGCAGCGCCTACAACGTGCCACTCGCGCTGCGGCTGACCGGACCGCTCCAGCAGGAGGCGCTGCTGGGGGCGGTGCGCGACCTGGCCGAGCGGCACCACGTGCTGCGCGGCGTGATCGACGACTCCGGCCCCGAGCCGGTCATGGTGGTGCGCGACGCCGGCGCGGTGCCGGTGTCCACCGCGCGCGTGGACCGGTCGGAGGTCGAGGACGTGCTGGCCGCGCACCTGGCGACGCCGTTCGCGCTGGACCGCGAGCCGCCGATGCGGGCGGTGCTGCTCGCCGTGGACGACGGCGAGCACGTGCTCTCGCTCACCTTCCACCACATCGCCACCGACGCGTGGACGCGGGGGCTGCTGCTGTCGGAGCTGTCCGGCCTGTACGCCGCCCGCCTCGGCCTGCACCCGCCGCTCGATCCGCCGCCAGCGCAGTACGCGCAGGTGTCGCCGGAGCCCGACCCGGCCGACCTGGACTGGTGGGCCGGGCACCTGGACGGCCTGCCGCCGGTGCTCGACCTGCCCACCGACCGGCCGCGCCCCGCCGTGCCGGACCCGGCCGGCGCCGCGATCGAGCTGGAGCTGCCGGCCGGGCTGAGCGAGCGGGTCAGGGCGGTGGCCGCCGCCTACCGGTCCACGCCGTTCATCGTGCTGCTGGCCGGGCTGCAGGCGCTGCTGGCCCGGCTGTCGGCGAGCGCGGACATCGCGGTCGGCGTGCCGGTCTCGGGCCGCGACCACCCGGACACCGAAGGCGTGGTGGGCTGCTTCCTCAACACCGTGGTCGTACGGACGGACGTGGGCGGCGACCCGACCGGGCGCGACCTGCTGGCCCGCGCGCGGGAGTCCGCGCTGGGCGCGCTCGCGCACGCGGGCACGCCGTTCGACCGGGTGGTGGACCGGCTGCGGCCGGAGCGGAACCTGGCGGCCACGCCGCTGTTCCAGGTGATGCTCAACTACGTCCCGGGCGTGGCGGCACCGGAGCTGCCCGGCCTGGAGGCGTCGGAGATCCACCTGCCGGAGCTGACCACCAAGTTCGACCTGAGCTGGCACGTCGTGGACGAGGGGCCGGGCGCGCCGCTGCGCGGCGGGCTCGCCTATCGGACCGACCTGTTCGAGCCGGGCACCGCGGCCAAGCTGACCCGCTGGTACGCGGCCCTGCTCGACGGGCTGCTCGCCGACCTGGACACGCCGGTGGGCGCGGTGCCGCTGGAGCCGGTGACCGGCCCCGCCGTGGCCGGCGGGCCGCCGCCCGAGCCGCCCGCCGGGGCGGTGCACCACCTGATCGAGCGCTGGGTGGACGAGACTCCCGGCGCGCCGGCCGTGGTGGGCGCCGACCGCGCCCTGACCTACGCGGAGCTGGAGGCGGCCGCGAACCGGATCGCGCACTGGCTGCTGGAGGCCGGGGTGGCCGCCGACGAGCCGGTCGGCGTGCTGCTGGAGCCGGGCGCGGACCTGGCGTGCGCGCTGTTCGGCATCCAGAAGTCGGGCGGCGGCTACCTGCCGATGGACCCGGCGTACCCGGCCGCGCGGATCGCCGCCATGCTGGAGGCCGCCGGGGTGCGGGCCGTGGTGACGGTGAGCGAGTTCGCGGGCCTGATCGGGGACGGGCGGCGGGTGCTCGCGCTCGACCGGGCACCGTCCCTGCCGGAGACCCGCCCCGACGTCGAGGTACGGCCGGAGCACCTGCACCACGTGATCTTCACGTCGGGCTCCACCGGCACGCCGAAGGCGGTGGCCGCCGAGCACGGCGGCGTGCTGAACTACCTGGGCGGGATGCTGCCGCGCATCGGCGTGCCCGGCGGGTCGTTCGCGGTGGTCTCGACCCCCGCCGCCGACTTCGGCCTGACCTGCGTGTTCGGCGCGCTGACCACCGGCGGGACGGTGCACCTGGTGCCCCGCGAGACCGCGATGGACCCGGCGGCGTTCGCCGGCTACCTGGCCGAGCACCGGGTGGACGTCGTCAAGTGCGTGCCGAGCCACCTGGAGCTGCTGGCCTCCGGCGGCGACCTGGCCGCCGTGCTGCCGGGCGAGCTGCTCATCCTGGCCGGCGAGGCGTGCCCGTGGGATCTGGTGGAGCGGGCCCGGGCGGCACGGCCAGGGCTCAGGATCCAGAGCCACTACGGCCACACCGAGTCCACCATGATCTGCCTGGTGTGCGACACCGAGGAGATCCCCGCCGCGCGGCGGACCGGCATCGTGCCGCTGGGCCGCCCGCTGCCCGGCGTGTACGGGCACCTGGTGGACGCCGCCCTGCGCCCGGTGCCGCCCGGCGTGCCGGGAGAGCTGGTGGTGGGCGGCCCGGGGGTCACCCGGGGCTACATCGGCCGGCCCGAGCTGACCGCCGAGCGGTTCGTCCCCGACCCGCTGACCGGGCAGGGGCGCTGCTACCGCAGCGGCGACCTGCTGCGGGTCACCGCCGACGGGCAGATCGAGTTCCGCGGCCGGGTGGACGACCAGGTCAAGGTACGCGGCTACCGGGTGGAGCTGGGCGAGGTCACCACCGCGCTGCGGGCGCTGCCGCAGGCAGCTCGCCGCCTGGGTGACGCCCGCCACGGTGGAGGCCGCGGCCACGCGCGCGGCGCTGCGCGAGCGGTTACCCGACTACATGGTGCCCGCGCACGTCGTGGCCCTCGACCGGCTCCCGCTCAACCCGAACGGGAAGATCGACCGGGCCGCCCTGCCCGAGCCGGTGGCCGAGCAGGCCGCGTACGCGGCGCCCGCGACGCCGGAGGAGGAGCTCGTCGCCCGGGCCTTCGCCGGGGTGCTGGGCGTGGCGCGGGTGGGGTCGGGCGACGACTTCTTCGCCCTCGGCGGCGACTCGTTCGCCGCGGTGCGGGCGGTCAAGGAGATCGGCCGCGGGCTGCGGGTGATCGACCTGTTCACCCGGCCCACCGTGGCCGAGCTCGCCGCGTTCCTGGGCCGCGAGGACGGCGGCGGGCTGCTGCACCGCCTGGGCGGCGGCCGGGCCAGCGAGTTCACGCTGGTGACCGTGCCGTACGGCGGCGGGTCGGCCGCCGTGTACCAGCCGCTGGCCAGGGCGCTGGGCGACCGCGTCGAGGTGCTGTCCGTGGAGCTGCCGGGCCACGACCCGGCCCGGCCGGACGAGCCGCCGCTGCCGCTGGACGAGCTGGTGGGCGTTCTGGCCGCCGAGGTGGCCGCGACCGCGTCCGGCCCTGTCGCGATCTACGGCCACTGCGTGGGCACCGCGCCCGCGGTCGCGCTGGCGCGCCGGCTGGAGGCGGACGGCGTGCCGGTGCTGGGCGTGATCGCCGCCGCGAGCTTCCCCGCGGCCCGGCTGCCCGGGCTCGTCAGGCGGCTGTTCGGCGGCGACCGCTGGGTGTCCGACCGGATGTTCCGCGACGCGCTGCGGGCCTCGGGCGGGCTGCTCGACGACATGGACGAGGCCGCCAAGCGGACCGCCGTACGGGCCATGCGGCACGACGCGGACCAGGCGCAGGAGTGGTTCGGCCGCGAGCTGGCCGGGGACGGGGAGCCGCTGCGTGCCCCGATCCTGAGCCTGGTCGGCGAGCGCGACCGCGCCACCCAGCTCCACGAGGAGCGTTACGCCGAGTGGGCGGCGTTCGGCCCGCGGGTGGAGCGGGCCGTGCTGCCCCGGGCCGGTCACTACTTCCTGCGCCACCAGGCCGAGCCGCTGGCCACGCTGCTGCTGGAGCACCTGACCCGCTGGTCGGCCGGACGGCTGCCCGGCCCGGTGGGCCCGCCCGAACGGACCGGGCTGCGGCCCTTCTACACGGTCGCGGGCGGGCAGATCGTCTCGGCGCTGGGCACGGCGCTCAGCTCGTTCGCACTCGGCGTGTGGGCCTACCAGCGCAGCGGCGAGATCCTGGACCTGGCGCTGGTCACGATGCTGGCGCAGATCCCGGCCGTGCTGCTCACCCCGCTGGGCGGCGCGCTGGCCGACCGGGTGGACCGGCGCAAGATCATGCTGGCCTGCGACGCGCTGTCCGGCCTGGCCATGGTGGCACTGGTGCTGCTGCTGGTCACCGACCGGCTGGCGTTCTGGAACGTCTGCGCCATCGTGGGCGTGACCTCGGTCGTGTCGGCGTTCCAGCAGCCCGCGTGGCTGGCGGCGATCGCGCAGCTCGTGCCGAAACCGTACCTGCCGCAGGCCAACGCCCTGGCGAACGTGGGCTTCGGCGCGGGCAACGTGATCGCGCCGCTCGCGGGCGGCGCGCTGATCGGCCTGTTCGGGTTGTCGGCGGTGGTGGCCGTGGACGTGGCCACGTTCGCGATCGGCGTGCTGACGCTGCTGCTGGTGCGCTTCCCCGACCGGCTGTTCCACCGGCGCGAGGAGACGTTCGCGGCGGCGCTCAGCGGCGGCTGGCGCTTCCTCCGCAGGCGGCGGCCGCTGCTGGTGATGGCGCTGTACTTCGCGGTGGTCAACTTCTGCACCGCGCTGATGTGGGTGCTCGTCACCCCGGTCGTGCTGGCCATCGGCACCTCGGCGGACCTGGGCGCGGTGACCGCGATCGGCGGTGTCGGCGCGGCCCTGGGCACCGCCGTGGTGCTGGTGTGGGGCGGCACGCGGCGGCGGGCCACCGGGATGGTCGGCTTCGTGATCGGGTCCGGGCTCGGCGTGGTGCTCATGGGCGTGTGGCCGGTCGTGTGGCTGGTCGCGGCGGGGTTGTTCGTCCGGCTGGCGTGCATGAGCATCGGCAACGCGCACTGGTTGTCGATCATCCAGGTCAAGGTGGGGCCGGAGCTGCAGGGGCGGGTGCTGGCGGTGAACATCATGATCGCCACGGCCATGCAGCCGCTCGGCTTCCTCTCCGCGGACCCGCTGGCGGAATGGGCCGGGCGGTTCGCCGGCGGGCCGGGCGGGGGCGCCGCGGCGGTGCTGCTCGCCAGCGGCGTGTTCCTGGTGGCGTGGGGGCTGCTGGGGCTGTGGTACCGGCCGCTGCACCACCTGGAGGACCTCGTCCCCGACGCCGCGCCGCCGTCGGAGGCCGCGGCCGACCTCGACGCCGTCCAGGAGAGGGTGCTGAGCGCATGAGTGCCGAGCCCATGAGTGCTGAGCCCATGAGTGCCGAGCCCATGAGTGCCGGGCGCGTGAGTGCCGACGCCGTCCAGGACACGGATGCCGAGCGCGTGACGCTCGTGACCGCGGACGACGTGCGGGCGGCCGGTGCCCGCATCGCGCCGTACGTGCGGCGCACGCCGCTGGTGCGGCTGCCCGGCGAGCGGCTCTGGGTCAAGCCGGAGAACCGGCAGCCCACCCGCTCGTTCAAGGTGCGCGGCGCGGTGCACGCCGTGGGCCGGCTGGCCGGGCGCGGGGTACGGCACGTGATCGCCCAGTCGTCGGGCAACCACGCGCAGGCCATCGCCTACGCCGCCGCCGAGCTGGGGTTGCGGGCGACGGTCGTGCTGCCGGACACGGCGCCGGAGCTGAAGGTTCGCGCCGCGCGCCGGCTCGGCGCCGAGGTGGTGATCGTGCCGCCCGCGCTGCGGGAGGAGGCTTGCCTGGCGCTGGCCGACAGGTTCGGGGCGACGGTGGTCGGCTCGGATGCCTTCGACGTCATCGCCGGGCACGGCAGCGCCGGGTCCGAGATCTGCCTGGACCTGCCGGACGCGGGTGCCGTACTGGTGCCCGTCTGCAACGGCGGCCTGCTGGCCGGGATCGCGGTCGCCGTCAAGGCGGCCGACCCGGCGATCCGGGTGATCGGCGTCGAGCCCGAGCTGGCCGCCGACGGGGCGGCCAGCTTCCGGTCGGGCACGCGCACGGCGTGGCCGGTGTGGCTGACCTACCGCACGCGGGCCGACGGCCTCCGGGCGCCGGTGCTCGGCGCGCTGGCGTGGGAGCACATCCACCGGTACGTGGACGACATGCTGACCGTGACCGAGGAGGCCATCGGCGCGGCGGCCGGCCTGCTGGGGCGGGAGCTCGGGGAACGCGCCGAGCCCAGCGGCGCGGTGGCCACGGCCGCCTACCTCACGCACCGCGCGGAGCTGCCGCCGGGGCCCGTGGTCGCGATCATCTCCGGCGGCAACGTCGCGACCGGCACGCAGACCAGGGAGGAGCTGGTGCGCAGCACGTAACCCCGCCGGCCATGGCCTCCGGTTGCAGTTCATATTTCCATAGGGAAATATGAACTGCGTTCTGGTCGACAGCTGGAGGAGAACCCATGACCGACGCGACCCTGGAAACGATCGATGGCCGCCCGGCACTGCGCTTCGAACGCACGCTTCCCCACCCGGTCGAGCGCGTGTGGCGGGCGGTCAGCGTACCGGCGGAGCTGGAGCGCTGGATGCCCGCGACGGTCGGCTGGACGCCGGCCAAGGGCGAGACCTTCGAGTCCTACGGCGCGACCCTCGAGGTGACGGAGGCCGCCGCACCTCACCGCCTGGCCTGGACCTACGCCGGCCAGCCCCACGGCTTCGAACTGACCGCCCAGGAAGGCGGCTGCCGGCTGGTCTTCACCCACGTCCTCGACGACCGTGCGAGCTCGGCGCAGACGGCCACCGGGTGGCACGCCTACCTCTCGCGGCTCGACCGCCACCTCGCCGGCGGATACCTCTCCGAGGAGGAGGCGCACCAGGGCTGGGCGGAGACGCACGAGCGTTACGCCGAGCGTTTCGGCGTGGACCCGGCGCCGGGCCGGCGCTTCGCCGAGAGCCTGCGCGCCGGCCGGCAGTGAGGCCAGATCATATCGCCGCCTGGTAATATGATCGGATGAGCATCTTCGCCGCCCTGGCCGAGCCGCACCGCAGGCAGATTCTCGACCTGCTGCGCGATGGCGAGCGGCCCGCCGGAGAGCTGGTGGAGCGGCTCGACCTCAGCCAGCCCGGCGTGTCCAAGCACCTCAAGGTGCTGCGCGAGGCCGGGCTCGTCACGGTGCGGGAGGACGGCAAGCGGCGGCTGTACGCGCTGCGGCCGGGCCCCCTCGCGGACGTCGACCAGTGGCTGGAGCCCTACCGCGTGTTCTGGTCGAGGACCCTCGACACCCTCGAACGGCACCTGGAAGAGAACCCCTGACCACCGGGCAGTCGCTCAAGCCGCCCGGCGGCTCATGATGAGATCCGCGGGGAGCCGTACCGGCAGGCACAAGGTCTGACCGTGCTGCTCGAACAGGTCGTCACGGGAGTCGAAATAGCCCAGATCGGCCCGGACCTGCCCTGACAGGTCACACGACGAGCAGGTGGCACCGTCCCAGTCCACGGCGGTGCGCGCGATCGCGTCGAAGAGCGTCTCCCTGCCCGTGTTGGTGAACCGGCCACCCGCTCGCAGCGCGTTCAGCTCGCCGTAGAGCTCGGACACGGCCACCCATCGACCATCGAGGAGGAATTCCGGCCACGCCAGCACCACCTGCCGGGGGATCAGCACCCGCAGCCGCGGGAAGCGCGGACGCCAGAAACGCCCGTCGAGGAGCAGCCCTCTGACCCGCGTGCTGATCCCGCGGCCGCGTGCCACGGCCTCCAGCAGCGCCAGTCGCTGGCTGCACGAACCGCGGCCCAGCCGCAGGGTGGTGGAGACCGGCTGCTGGTCGTTCATCGCGTACACGGGGCGCACCCGGGCCGCGATGAGCCGGTGGGCAGCGATCAGGAACGCTCGCTCCGTGCCTGGAGCGAGGTTCCGGAGCTCGGTCAGCAACGCCTGCACCCGAGGATGCCGCCAGTCGAGGATCGGCGTGGCCGCCGAACCTCCCGCGCCCGCTGTCCGCCGGGGCGCGGGCTCGCCCGCGGACCTTGATGGCATGCGCGCCGGATTCACGCGATGATCATACTTGAGGCTCTTGCCGGCTTCTTGAAGAGTCGTCCATGGTCAGGCCGGCTCGCTGGCCTCGACCGAATGTTCTCGGGAAACAGGAAATGGGTCGTGGCGTAATCCATGAGCGTGGGAGCCGCAGGGCGGCAACGTCTCCCACATTCACCGGGGCGACCCGGCCACGCGGCCGCCGGCCACTTACGAGAAGTTCGGGCGCAGCGGCGACTGGGTGCCGCTCGACGGCTACGGCAACGCCGACGGCATGCTCAGGCGGCGCGTCACCAAGGAGCAGATCGGCGACGTGAACTGCACCAACATGAAGCCGCTGCTGTCGCCGCCCGGCAAGCAGCACCACGTGAAGTGGAACGTCCCGTCGGAGGCCCACTGCCTGGAGGCATGGGGAAGATCCTCATTCCCGGCGGCACCGACGTGGGATTTCCATCACAAACAGGTGCGGTGCCCGCCGTCCGCGCCCAACTGCGCCAACACCTGTTTCCAAGGCCGGACCTGCGTCAAGCAGTTCGAGATCTGGAAGGACGACAACCGGGGCAACGGTGACGTCGGCGGGGCCTGGCCCTGGAGCTGCGGCATCAGCGCGACAACATCTTCGCCAAGGGGCTGGGGCCAGCGTTCATCATTCACAACTACTTTCCGAACGACGAATAACAGGCCGGGCTGAAGTCGAGCTGGACCTACTGATGGCCCGGCGCGCGGCCGGTCAGCTGGGGCTGAGGGGTCACCTGGTGATCACTTGCCGGTCTTGAGCAGCCGCCACGCGACGAGCGCGCTCAGCACGATCGCCGCCCCGGCGACCACCAGCAGATCCGGCACCCGTACGGCCGCCGCCGCCTGCTGCAGGCCGCTCTCCCACGCCTCGGGGATCGGCAGGGACAGGGCGCGGGTGCCGTCGAAGGCTAGGAACAGCACGCCGAGGCCGATGAAGGTGAGCCCGGAGGCCAGGGTGGTGGTGTGCAGGCGCAACCGGCCGATCCGGAGGCCATGGCCGCGCAGCCACCGCCGGCGGCCGAGGTCGAAGCGCTGCCACACCAGGGCCAGGGCCAGCAGGGGCGCGGCCATGCCCGCCGCGTACAGGGCCAGCAGCACGGCGCCGCGCAGCGTGCTGCCGGACGCGGCGGCGATGGTGAGCACCGCGCCGAGCACCGGCCCGGCGCAGAACCCGGCCAGGCCCGAGACGGCGCCCAGCGCCAGCACGGAGCCGGGCGAGTCGCCGCGGACGTGGCCGCGCAGCCGTTCCAGCGGGCCGATCGCCCAGCCCTGCCCGGTGAGCTGCAGCAGGCCGAGCAGGATCAGCATCACTCCCGCCGCGGTGATCAGCAGGTCCTGGTGGCCGTAGAAGAAGCCGGTGGCCAGCGCGGAGCCCATCCCCAGCGGGACCAGCACCGCGCACAGGCCCAGGTAGAACAGGGCCGTGCGGCCGATCAGGGCGGCGTGCCCGGGGAAGGCGTAGGCGAAGAAGGCGGGCAGCAGCAGCGCGCTGCACGGGCTGAGGAGGGCGAACAGGCCGCCCAGGAAGGCGGCGGCGTATCCCACCTCACCCATGGCGGGCCTGCTCGATCTGCTTGACGAACGCGGACAGCGGCTGGGCGCCGAAGAAGTACGAGCCGTTGATCAGGAACGCCGGGGTGCCGGCCATGCCGAGCTGCGCGCCGAAGGCGAAGTCCCGCTCCACGGCCTCGCGCAGCGCCGGGTCGCGGCGGTCGGCGTCGAAGGCGGCCAGGTCGAGGCCCAGCCGGGCGGCCAGCGAGCGCAGCCTCTGCTCGCCGAGGCCGCCGGACTGGTCGGCGTACACCGCGTCGTGGAAGGCCCAGAACCTGCCCTGCCTGGCCGCGGCGCGGCCGGCGATCGCGGCCCGCATGGAGTCCCGGCCCTGGGCGGGGAAGTCGCGCCAGAACAGCCGGACCACGCCGGTGTCGATGTAGCGGCGGCGCAGCTCGGGCTCGATCTCGCGGGCGAACCGTCCGCAGTTCACGCACTTGAAGTCGCCGAACTCGACGATCGTGACGGGCGCCGAGCTCGCCCCGCGGGACAGGGCGGTGTCGATCGGCGGGACCGTCGGGCCTTCCCAGGTCGGAATCGGCCGCGCGGTCTCCCCCGAGGTCTCCTGCACGGTCTCCTCCGGCGGCTCGGCCGCCTGTGTGGCGCCCGCCGGCTCGGTGATGTCCGGCTGTGTCGCTTCCGCCGGCTCGGTGACGTCCGGCTGTGTCGCGCCCGCCGGCTCGGTGACCGCTACCGGGCCGGCGCCGGAACCGGAGCCCGGCCGGTCCAGCGCGGCAACCGCCAGTACTCCCAGCGCCACCGCCGCCGCTGCCGCAGCCGCGAGCACGCGGGCGCGCGAGCGGAGGCGGGTGTGCTTGTCAGGCTCGTTCCCCACGAGCCCCATCTTTCCTCATGTTCCAGCAGGTTCCCCCCAGCCCGTCGAGCTCCAGCAGCGGCTTGAAGCGGTCATTGCCGCCGCCCAGGTCGGCGCTGAGCGTGGTGACACCCGTGCCGCAGCACACCTCGTTGGTGCCGACCTTTCGCGGGCCGCAGCCAGCAGGACGCCGCCGCCCACCTGCGGCTGCCGCTCGGCACCGTGAAGTCCCGGCTGTTCCGCGCCTACCGGCGCCTCGCGGACGTCCTGGACCACCCGGGCACGCGCCGGGGTGGAGCCGTGGTCTGCCGAAACGCCGGGGAAACGCCGGGGAAACACCGCGCTCGGTTCGATGGAGGCACGGCATCCACCGAGGGGAACCCCATGGGAACTCAGGAGCGATCATGAATCGAGCGGTGAAAGTGAGCCTGGCCGGCCTGGGCTGCGCGATGCTCACGTTGAGCGTCATGCCCGCCGCCACCGCGAGCCGCCCCGAGCTCGGAGACGTGCAGCAGGCGCTCGCCGAGCTGGCGAGCAGCTCCGAGGTGGTCGGCGCGATCGGCGCGGTCTACGTCCACGGCAGAAGGGCCGACAGGGGTTCGGCGGGCACGAGGCTGCTGGACGGGGGCGGCAGGATCCCGCCCGGCGCCCGCTTCAGGATCGGCTCGCAGACCAAGTCCATGACCCAGGTCGTCATCATGAAGCTGGTCACCGAGGGCCGCCTCAGCCTGGACGACAGGCTCGGCGACCTGCTGCCCGAGGTGGCGGAGCAGGGTCTGGTGCGGCTCGCCGACCAGATCACCGTCGGGCAGCTCATCCACCACACCTCCGGAATCCCCAACTGGTACACCCCGGACCTGGTCGACTACTTCGACTTCGACACCTACCACCCGCCGATCGAGCTGATCGCCAGGACCAGGGACCTCCCGCGCCCGTTCCCGCCCGGCGAGGGCTACTCCTACTCCAACACCAACTACTTCCTGCTCGGGCTGATCATCGAGAAGCTCTCCCCGCACCACTCCGTGTCCGCCGAGTTCAAGGAGCGCATCTTCGACCGGCTGCGCATGAAAGACACCTACCTTCCGGCCGAGTTCCCCGACTCGATCAAGGGGCCGCACGGTCACGGCTACTTCCCTGACGAGAACGGCGAGCTGCGCGACGTCGACCGCCTCAACATGAGCTACGGCTACGCCGCCGGAGGCGTCATCTCCACCACCGACGATCTGAGCGCCTTCCACCGGGCGCTGGCCACCGACCTGCTGACGAAGGAGGAGCAGGACGCGCTGAACGCCGGCCGCCCCGACACCGGGCCGCCCCCGGGGACCGATCCTCGCGCGTGCGGCGAGTACGCGCCGATGAAGGGCGGCTCGCCGGGCTTCACCGCCCTGTCCTACAAGAACCGGGACGGCAGCCTGCAGTTCATCGTCTCCGTCACGCTGGGCACGAGAAACCAGGACCCCGCCGTCGATCCGCTGGTGAAGAAGGCGGCCGAGGCGGTTCTCTGCCCCGGGGGCTGACCGCCGGCTTCGCCGGCACGCCGAAATTCGCGGGAAAATGCCGTGAAGGGATGTCGAGAACCCGCGAGCGGCTCCGTCCCCGTCGTGAACGCGCCCACCACCGGGCGTGCCACACGGAGGAGAACACGGTCGTCATGCGAAACCTCATCGTCCAGCAGTGGGTCACCGTCGACAACATCGCCGCCGAGGAGGACGGCGGGCTCGGCTTCGTGTCGGGGGAGCCCTTCTCCGAGACCACCAACCAGGCGTTCCAGGCCAGGGTGATGGGACTCATCGACGCGGTCGACACGCTGATCCTCGGCGCGAACACCTACGCCCAGTCCAAGGACTACTGGCCGTACGCCGACGAGCAGGGCGAGTACGGCGAGAAGCTCAACAACCTCACCAAGTTCGTCGCCTCGTCGAAGCTGGACGACGCCCCCTGGGGCGGCTTCCCCGCCGCGACCGTGACGCGCGACCCGGTCGCCACCATCCGGGAGCTCAAGGAGCAGGGCGGCAAGGACATCTGGCTGTGGGGGAGCTTGACGCTCATGCGCTCCCTGCTGGACGCCGGTGTCGTGGACGTGGTGCAGCTGCTGGTCTGCCCGGTGTCACGCGGCAGGGGAACGCGGGTCTTCGAGGATCGGCGGGACCTGAGGCTGGTCGAGGCCGCCGGGTTCGAGAACGGCGTGGTGCTCCTGCGCTACGCGATCAATAAATAGGTAACGCGTCCGCCCCTGCTGGACGATCGTTAGGATGCGACGATGGATCACACGCCCGAGCGTCCCGCCGCCGGACAGCGCCCCACCTGGATCTCGACCGCAACCGAGCCTCTCGATCCGGCGGTCCGGGTGAACGACTACGACAGCTTCGCCGAAGGGTACGTGGCGGAGACCGAGAACAGCCTCCTCAACGCCTACATCGAGCGGCCTGCCATGATCGCCCTGTCCGGAGACGTGACCGGCCACCGGATCCTGGACGCCGGCTGCGGCGCGGGCGCCCTGATGGCCGCGTTACGCGAGCGTGGCGCCGTCGTCACCGGCATCGACTCCAGCGCCGGGATGCTGGCGGCGGCCAGGCGGCGGCTCGGTGACGACGCGGACCTCCAGGTGGCCGACGTGCGTGATCCGCTGCCGTTCGCCGACGGCACGTTCGACGACGTGGTCGCGTCGCTGGTCCTGCACTACCTGGAGGACTGGGGGCCGACGCTGGCCGAGATGCGGCGGGTGCTCAGGCCCGGCGGGCGGCTGATCGCGTCGGTGAACCACCCGTTCGTCGACTGGCTGACCGAGGAGCCCCGGCCCGTCTACCGCGATACCACCAGCTACACCGACCTGTGGACGTTCAACGGGCAGTCCTACCCGCTGACCTTCTGGCGCCGGCCGTTGCACGCGATGACCGACGCCTTCACCGCCGCGGGCTTCCGCCTGGCCGTCATCAGCGAGCCGAAGACCGCCCCGGAGGCCCCCGAGCCGTTCTCCGGCATCAGCTTCATGTGCTTCGTCGTCGAGGTGCCGGCCTCTGGTCGCTGAGGACGTACTCGGCGACCTGGGCGTGCGTGGCGTACCAGACGCCGTCGTGCGCGTCGATGTGCTCGACGAGTTCGCGCAGCGCGGCCATGCGGGAGCGGTGGCCGATGACGTGGGGGTGCATGGTGAGCTGGAACAGCCCGCCCTCCTCCACGGCCGCGTCGAACTCGTCGCGCCAGATCGCGGCCACCTGCCGGGGCGGCGTGTACGGCCGCAGCACGTGCCCCAGGTCGAACGCCAGGTAGGGCACGTCGTCCCTGATCCACTCGACCGGGATCTCCACGACGCCGGTCGGCTCGCCGTCGGCCAGCAGCTCGTACGGATCGTCGTCGGCCATGAGCGAGGAGTCGTAGCGCAGCCCCAGCTCGCGTGTGATGGCCAGGGTGTGGTCGGAGAAGTCCCAGGCCGGGGTGCGGATGCCGACCGGGCGGGTGCCCGAGAGCTTCTCCAGGGTGTCGGCGGCGCGCAGGGCCAGCTCGCGCTCCTCGGCCGGGCCGAGCAGCGTGTTGCTCTCGTGGATCCAGCCGTGCATGGCGACCTCGTGGCCGGCGGCGGCGTAGTCGCGTACCTCCTCGGGGTGCAGCAGGGCCGAGACCGCCGGCATGAAGAACGAGGCCGGGATGCCGAAGCGGTCCAGCAGGCGCAGCACCCGGGGCGCGCCGGCGCGGGAACCGTACTCGCCCTGGGCGAGCGCGCCCGGGCGGGTCTCGCCGCCGCGCAGCGGGATCGTCTCGTGGTCGGAGTCGAAGGACAGCGCGACCGCGACGCGGGCGCCGCCCGGCCAGGAGGCGGGGCGCAGGGAGCGGCCGGCGCGTACCCGGTTCACGTGGCCGCGCCACGTCTGCTCGTCCCAGTGCCAGGGCTGTTGTCCGGTCATGCGAGAGGCTCCCTTCGCGGGGGGACATGGGGCGGTGTGCGAGTGAGGGTCCTGGGCTCACGCACCGTCGTGGCCTTCGTCTGGCAGCGCCTGCGAGAGCTGGTGGCGGGAGGTGAGGGCGAGCTTGGTGAACACCTTGCCCAGGTGGTACTCGACGGTTCGCGGGCTGAGGAACAGCCGGGCGGCGATCTCCGGGTTCGACAGGCCCGTCCGCGCCAGGCGGGCGATCTGGAGCTCCCGCGGGGTCAGCCGGTCGGGCGTGCTGCCGGTGCTCGGGTGAACGGTCTCGCCGAGGGCCAGGAGTTCGCGGCGGGCACGTTCGGCGAAGGCCTCGGCGCCGAAGCGCCGCAGCATGTCGTAGGCGGTGCGCAGCTGCTCGCCCGCGTCGGCGCGGCGGTTCTCGCGGCGCAGCCACTCGCCGTACACCAGGTGGGTGCGGGCGAGATAGGCGGCGGCCCGGCTGCGCTGGAGGTGCTGGATGGCCTCGCGGTACAGCGGTCCGGCGGCCTGTCCGCCGGACAGCAGCGCCCTGGACCGGGCCAGCATGCCGAGGGCCCAGTCGGTGCCGCTGGCGGTGGCCCGTTCCTCGATCTGCGGCAGCGCGGCCGCGGCCGCCTCGGGGGCGTCGCCGCAGGCGGCCGCCTCGACCAGTTCGAGGAGGGAGAACCCGGCGAATCCCAGATCGTCGTACTCGCACGCCCGTTCCGCCTCGGTCAGGGCCTCTCGATACCGGCCAGAACCGTTGTACACCACCGCGCTCGCGTAGTGGCGCCCACCGATCGATCGCCCCTCGTTCCAGGTGCTCGCCCACTCGGCACGGGCGCCGAGCAGCGCCGGCACCTCGGCCTGGCCACGCCAGCTGAGGAGCAGCCCCGAGGCGTAACCGAGGTAGGAGTTGCCGGTCACCTTCAAGATCGCGTCGGACTCCTCGATCAACGCGGCCGCCGCGTCGAACTCGCCGGCGAAGATGTGCACGGCGGCGCGGTAGGTGAGGGCCAGGGGGAGGAAGTTGAGCGCACCGGTCTCGCGGGCCGTGCGGACCGCGTGCGTGGTCAGCTCATGCAACGTCCGGTCGTCCCACAGGTCCGCGGCGACCAGGTACGTCAGCCACAGCCAGCGCATGTTGTCGTCCTCGTCGCGTTCCGCCTCCCGCCGGAACGCCCGCAACGCACGCTGCAACTGCGGCGCGCCCTCGACGTACCCCTCGGCGAACCGCGTCGCCAGGCCGTCGAGCAGGCCGTCGACCGGCCGCGGCGGCCGTGGTCCCGCGGGCGCGGTGCGGGCGGCCTCCGCGACCTTCCGCAGGACGCCGGGCTCGCCCAGCCTGCCGGCGAAGACCGCTGATCCGATGGCCTCGATGTACGCTTCACGCGCCTGTCCCGCGTCGAAGGATGCCAGCCGGCCGGCCGCGTCGAGCAGCAGCGGCAGGGCCTCACCGCCGCGCCTTCGCGCGAAGACGATCTGGGCGCGAAGCCTGGACAGCTGTGCGCTCTGGAGTTCGGTCAACGGGCCCATCTCCGCCGAGACGAGCAGCTCCAGCGCCGCTTCCGGGGCCCCGGCCTCGAAGGCGGCCCGTCCCGCGGCCAGCGCCCTGGCTGCGCGCGGGGCCGGATCTGGCGTCAGCTCGGCCGCGCGCCTCAGGAACGCCGCCGCCGCCGCGATGCCGCCGCGGGCCTGGGCCCGGCCGGCCACCTGCTCCAGCTCGCCGGCCACGGCCTCGTCGGGCTCCAGCGCCGCGTGCGCACGGTGCCAGGCCCGGCGATCGGGGTCGGATGCGGGATCGGTCGCCCCGGCCAGCGCCTCGTGCGCCGCCCGCCGCTCCGGCAGCGAGGCCGCCGAGTACACCGCCGACCGCACCAGCGGATGCCGGAACCGCGCCCGTACCCCGAGCTCCAGCAGTCCCTCGGCCCGCGCGGGCTCCGCCGCGGACGAGGGAACTCCCAGCCGCCCGGCCGCCCGCAGGACCAGCAGGGGGTCGCCGGTCGGCTCGGCCGCCGCGACCAGCATCAGCGTCCGGGTCTCCGCCGGGAGCGCTCCCAGCCGGCGCCGGAAGCCGTCCTCGATCCGCGTCGGCACCGCCTGCGCCTCCACCAGCCCGAACTCGCCCGCCAGCTGAGCGGGGCTCAGCCCGCGTGGCAACTCCAGCAGGGCGAGGGGGTTGCCGTTCGTCTCGGCCAGGATCCGGTCTCGGACGCGCTGGTCGAGCCGGAACGGCACCACCGAGCGCAACAGCGCCAGGGACTCCGGCTTCGGCAGGCCACGCACCTCCAGATCCGCCAGCCCGTGGAACTGCTTGCCCGGCTCGCGCGCCGCGAAGATCAGCCCCACCGGCTCGGCCAGCAGCCGCCGCGCCACGAACGCCAGCACCTGCGCCGACGACTGGTCCAGCCACTGCACGTCATCGACGACGCACAGGAGCGCGCGTTCCTCCGCCGCCTCGGCCAGCAGGGTCAGCACCGCCAGCCCGACCAGGAACCGGTCCGGCGCGGGCCCCTGCCGCAGCCCGAACGCGACCGCCAGCGCGTCGCGCTGCGGACCCGGCAAGCCCTCGATCCGGTCCAGCAGCGGTGCCACCAGCAGGTGCAGGCCGGCGAACGCCAGCTCCATCTCCGACTCGATACCCGCCGCGCGCGCCACCCGCATGTCGGCCGCCGCCTCGACCGCGTGCCGCAGCAGGGCCGACTTGCCCACGCCCGCCTCGCCCCGCAGCATCAGGGCGCGCCCGCGTCCGGATCGCACATCGCCCAGCAGGCCGTCCAGCTCGTCACGCTCTCGCTGCCGGTCCAACAGCGGCGTGAGGTCAGGTGGCGTCCCCATGCCCGTTCACGCCCCCGTTCAGTGCTCACCCGCCGGCGCGGCCACGTCAGCAACCATCGGGCGCGCTCGTCAGAATGCCACTTCCGCCTGGCTTCGATCAAGAGCCGGCGGAGGCGCGATCCGCACCCTTCCACATGGCTCTTTCGACGACTTTGACGTGCCGAACATAACAAATTCGGGCTATCATCCCCATATGGCGATTAATTCTGATGGCGGCAGCTGTGTCAGCGCGGACATCGCGGCCGGTTTCTCCCCGGCGGCCGCGCTGTTCCACTCCCTGGCCGACGAGACCAGGCTGCGCATCGTGCAGCGGCTCGCCCGCGGCGAGGCCCGGGTGGTGGACCTGACCACCCAGCTCGGCCTGGCCCAGTCCACGGTCTCCAAGCACCTGGCCTGCCTGCGCGACTGCGGGCTGATCGACTACCGGGCCGAGGGCAGGCAGTCGTTCTACTCCCTGACCCGGCCCGAGCTGATGGACCTGCTGGCCTCGGCCGAGCAGCTCCTGGCCGCCACCGGCCACGCCGTGACGCTGTGCCCGGCGCACGTCGGCGACCTCGCCGGGGAGGCAGCGTCGTGATCACGCTGAACCCGGACAGGCGGGCATCCTTGCAGCGCCGGATCCGGCTGCTGGTCGCGGCGACCATCACCTACAACGTGATCGAGGCCGCCGTGGCCCTCACCGCCGGCGCCATGGCCTCCTCGGCCGCGCTGATCGGGTTCGGGCTCGACTCCCTGGTGGAGGTCGCCTCCGCCGCCGCGGTGGCCTGGCAGTTCTCCGCCGCCGATCACGAGCGGCGGGAGAGGGCAGCGCTGCGCGTCATCGCGATCTCGTTCTTCGCGCTCGCCGCCTACGTCACCTTCGACGCCGTACGGGCCCTGCTCGGCACCGGCGAGGCCGAGCACTCCACCCCCGGCCTCATCCTGGCCGCGCTGTCGCTGGTCGTCATGCCGTTCCTGTCCCGCGCCCAGCGCCGCGCCGGCCGCGAGCTGGGCTCGGCCAGCGCGGTGGCCGACTCCAAGCAGACCCTGCTGTGCACCTACCTGTCCGGCGTGCTGCTGGTGGGGCTGGCGCTCAACAGCGCCTTCGGCTGGTCCTGGGCCGACCCGATCGCCGCGCTGGTGATCGCGGCCGTCGCCGTGAAGGAAGGCCGCGAGGCGTGGCGGGGTGACGCCTGCTGCGCCACCCCGCCGGCCGCCCAGGAGTGCGCCACCTGCGCTCCCGGCTGCTCCTGCTGCGCGCCTTCCGGGGACTGAGGTGGCACGCGCCGAAACAATCCGGCGCGGCTGTCGTATCGGGGGCTCGGTGGATCGTCTGTGAGGTGAGGGCCCGGGCAGGGAGCTCGCGTGACCCGCGGGCGGCCCGGGAAGCCTCAGCGACAGAATCCGAAGGAGCACGGCATGAATCCCATCCTGAACACCATCGACATCGTGGTGTCCGACCTGGACGCCTCGATCGCCTTCTACGCCCGCCTGGGACTTGCGTTCAAGCTCGACGAGCACTCCCCGGAGCACGCCGGCTGCGACCTGCCGAACGGGCTGCACGTCATGCTGGACACCGAGGGCTTCCGCACACCGTTCCTGCCCGGCTGGAGCGCGCCGGTCGGCGGGCCGCGCACGCTGCTGTGCTTCGAGTTCGAGTCCCCGGCCGGGGTGGACGCCAAGTACGCCGAGCTGGCGGAGGCCGGGTACCGGGGGCTCGCCGAGCCGTTCGACGCGTTCTGGGGTATGCGGTACGCGACGGTGGCCGACCCGGACGGGAACGGCATCGACCTGTACGCCACGCTCCCGGCACGCTGACCGCAAGAAGGGATTCCGGCATGAAGTACGTGCTGATGTTCGTCGAGACCGAGGAGTTCGCCGCGCAGTTGGAGGCGATGGGCGAGCTGGAGCAGCAGGCCGCCTACGCCGCGGTCGGGCAGTGGTTCGCCGACCACGCCGGGCAGATCACCCATCACACGCATCTGGCGCCGGTGCACACCGCGACCACGGTGCGCCTGGATCAGGGCGAGCCGGTCGTCACCGACGGGCCGTTCGTCGAGGGCAAGGAGGTGGTGAGCGGGTTCGCCGAGGTCGAGGTGGCCGACCTGGACGAGGCGCTGAGGATCGCCCGCTCCTGGCCGGCCTGCCCCGTCGTGGAGATCCGTCCCGTCGCATGACCGGGGGCGTGAGTCAGGAGGTGCTGGCCCGCGTGGTGCGCGAGCACGCGGGCCGGCTGGCCGCGTCGCTGGTGTCGTTGCTGGGCGATTTCTCCGCCGCCGAGGACCTGGTGCAGGACGCGGTGGAGACCGCGTTGCGCCGCTGGCCGGCGGAGGGGGTGCCGGAGCGGCCGGACGCGTGGCTGTTCACCGTGGCCCGGCGGCGCGGGCTGGACGTGCTGCGCCGGGAGTCGAACTACCGGGCCAAGCTCGCCCGGCTCACCTGGCCGGCGCCCGCCGCGCCCGACGACCGGCTGCGGCTGATCTTCACCTGCTGTCACCCGGCGCTGTCGCGGGCCGCGCAGATCGCGCTCACGCTGCGCGTGGTGTGCGGGCTGTCCACCGCGCAGATCGCCGCCGCGTTCCTCGTGCCCGAGTCCACGGTGGCGCAGCGCATCACGCGCGCCAAGCGGAAGATCGGCGAGGCCGGGATCCCGTACCGGATCCCCGCCGGGGAGGAGCTGCCGCGGCGCGTCGGCGAGGTGCTGGCGGTCATCTACCTGCTGTTCAACGAGGGTTACCTGTCGAGCACGGCGGAGCGGGCCCAGGCGCGGGATCTGGTGGACGACGCCGAGTGGCTGGCCGCGCTGCTGGCGAACCTGGTGCCGAGGGAGCCGGAGGTGGCCGGGCTGCTGGCACTGATCCGGCTGCACCGGGCCAGGGGCGCGGCCCGCTTCGATGCGCAGGGACATCTGGTGCTGCTGGCCGACCAGGATCGCGGGCTGTGGGACCGGCAGGCCATCGAACAGGCCACGGCGCTGCTCACGCGGGCCGCCCGCGGCCACCGCCGGCCGGGGCCGTACCAGCTGCAGGCGGCGATCGTGGCCTGCCACGCCGAGGCGGCGACCTTCGCGGAGACCGACTGGGCGCAGATCCTGGTGCTGTACGACATGCTGCTGCACCTGGCGCCCTCGCCCGTCACCCGGTTGCACAGGGCGGTCGCCCTGCGGCACGTCAAGGGCCCGGAGGCGGCCCTGGCCGAGCTGGCTGATCTGGGCGAGGTGCTGGAGCGGTACCCGCTCTTCCATGCCACCCGGGCCGAGTTGCTGCGCGAGCTGGGCCGGCGCGAACAGGCGCGGCGGGCCGACGAGCGGGCGCTGGAACTGACCGCCAATCCGGCCCAGCAGGCGCTGCTGGAGCAGCGGCTCGGCTGGGACTGACGACCTGACCCGCGGTTCACCGCCGCGCTCGCACCAGACCGCCATCCTGCGCGATCAGGCCCGGCGGTGCTCGCCGGCCACGTGCAGGCCGGCGTAGACGTTCGCGGCGTTGCCGGCGAGAACGGCGGCGGCCACCTCGTCCGGCAGCAGCCCGGCGACGGCGCGCGCGTTGGCGGCGATGCCGGGCACGCCGGGCCAGTCGGTGCCGAAGATCCACTTACGGGCGAGGCGGGTGAGGTCGTGGCGGGCGTAGTACTCGGGCAGCCGCTTGGGCGGCAGGCCGGACAGTTCCAGCCAGACGGTCTCGTTCGACAGGGCCAGGAAGGCGGCGGCGTCGTACCACCAGCCGCGCCCGCCGTGGGCGAGCACGACGTCGAGCCCGGGGAAGTCCCTGATGACCGGGATGAGGAAGGCCGGGTCGGCGTTCTCGTTGGACGAGCCGGGGAAGGAGCTGGTGCCGCAGTGGACGACGAGCGGCACGCCGCGTTCCTCCAGCACGTGGTAGGCGGGGTAGAGGGCCGCGGAGTCGCAGCGGAAGCCGCCGTGCACGGGGTGCAGCTTGAGCGCGGCGGCGCCCAGGTCGAGCTGCCGCCGCACCTCGGTGGCGATCGGGAAGTGCAGGTGGGGGTTGACGTTGGCGACGGGGCGGAAGCGGGAGGCGTTCTGCTCGACGATCGGCAGCAGGTCCTCGAACGCCTGCGTGCCGGTGGCCTTGGGGCTGTACTCGCAGAACAGCAGCGCGACGTCCACGCCCTGGGCGGCGAAGAGCTCGTCCAGGCGGGCCGGGCGGGGCCTGCCGCCGGAGTCCCAGATGTCCTCCAGGAGACCGTCAGGGCCGAAGTCGCGGGCCCATCGGAGCCAGGCGGGCTTGAGGGTGCCGAGCACGGGCACGTGGACGTGCGCGTCGACGAGCGGGAGGCCGTCGATCATGGCCCGTCCTCGATCGGCGCGGTGCCGGGGCGGGCGGGCTCGCCGGGGTCACTCATCGGCCGCCTCCTTCGCGAGCAGCTCGCGGATCTTGAAGCGCTGGATCTTGCCGGTCGCGGTCTTGGGCAGCCCGTCCAGGAAGATCACCCGCCGGGGTCGCTTGAATGCCGCCAGTCCGTCACGGCACCACTGGATCAGCTCCTCGGCGGTGACCCCGCCCTTGGCGACGACGCAGGCGACGGGTTTGTCGAGCCCGTGCTCGTCCGCCAGCCCGACCACCGCGGCCTCCTCGACCTGCGGGTGCTCCAGCAGGCGGCTCTCGACCTCGACGGGCGAGACCCAGATGCCGCCCGCCTTGAGCAGGTCGTTGCTCCGGCCGAGGCAGGTGTAGTAGCCGTCGGGCGAGCGCACGTAGGTGTCGCCGGTGCTGAGCCATCCGCCGGCGAACACGGCCCCGCTGGCTTCGGCCCGCTGCCAGTAGCCCAGGGCGAGGGACGCGCCGCGCACGTGCAGGGAGCCGGGCCGCCCGTCGGGCACGAGGGCGCCCGACGCGTCGCGCAGCTCGATGTCGTAGCCGGGGACGGGCCTGCCGGTGGTGCCGGGACGCACGTCGCCGGGCTGGTTGGACAGGAAGATGTGCAGGGCCTCGGTGGAGCCGAGGCCGTCGATGATCTCCACGCCGAAGCGCCGGGTGAACCGGTCCTGCAGCGGCGCGGGCAGCGCCTCTCCCGCCGAGGTGGCGAGCCGTACGGAGGTGAAGGTGTCCTCGGGCAGGCCGGCGGCGAGCAGCGCGGCGTAGAAGGTGGGGACGCCGAAGAACAGCGTCGGCCGGTCGGCGGCCAGGCGCTCGGCGGCCACGGCGGGGCTGGAGCGGCGCGGTTCCAGCAGCGTCGCCGCGCCGGCCGAGAGGGGGAAGAACATCGAGTTGCCGATGCCGTAGGCGAAGAAGAGCTTGGCGACGGAGAAGCAGACGTCGCCGGGCCGGATGCCGAGCACCCGGTCGCCGTACGTCTCGCAGACGTGCCGGAGGTTGGCGTGGCGGTGCATGGCGCCCTTGGGGGCGCCGGTCGTGCCGGAGGTGTAGAGCCACAGCGCCCAGGAGTCGTCCACCGTGCCGGCGGGCTCGCGCAGCGCGGCCGGCGCCTTCTCCCCTGCCGCGAGGAGGTCCTGCCAGGTCAGCGAGGTGACGCCGGGAGGCGCGGGAAGCGGTTGCGGGCCGTCGCACACCAGGTGGCGGACGCCGGGCGCCAGGGCGAGCGCCTCCCGGAGCCGCAGGTCGTACTCGGCGCCGGCCACCACCGCGACGGCGCCGGAGTCGGCGATGATCGCGCCGAGCTCCCGGGCACCCAGCATCGTGGACACCGGCACGGCGACGAACCCGGCGCAGAAGGCCGCCAGGATGCCGGTGAACATGGGCACGTCGTCGTTGGTGACGAAGAGCACCCGGTCGTCGCGCCGCAGGCCCAGCCCGCGCAGCCCCGCGGTGGCCACGGCGACCTGGTCCGACAGCCCGGCGTAGGTGAGGGTGGTCGTCCCGGCGCGGACGGCGACGCGGTCGCCGCGGCCTTCGGCCACGTGGCGGTGCACGAGCCAGCTACCGGCGTTGAACCCGTCCATGATCACACCCGCCCGAGGTCGAAGTCGCCCTTGCGGCCGGTGCCGTAGCGGCGCAGCGCGCCGTCGGGGCCGGACGCGTTCGGCCGGACGAAGATCCAGTTCTGCCAGGCGGTGAGCCTGCCGAAGATCTTCGTCTCCAGGGTCTCGGGGCCGGCGAAGCGGTGGTTGGCCTCCATGCCGGTCAGCGCGTCGGGCGAGAGCGAGGCCCGTTCCTCGAACGCGATGCGCAGCTCCTCCTCGAAGTCGAGGTCGTCCAGGGCCACGGTGACCAGGCCGAGCTCCTGCGCGGCGGCGGCGTCCAGCGGCTCGCCCAGCCGGCCCCGCACGGCTGCCAGGCCGGCGTCGTCGCCCCAGAAGCGCGACCGCAGCCGGGACAGGCCGTTGCCCATGGGGTGGTCGCCGTCGTTGGCGGCCGTCAGCACGAGGACGGCCGGGGTGGCGTCGTCGTCGCGGTCCTCGTAGACGCCCTCCAGCATGTACTGCCGGTCGGCGGCCAGCGCCAGCTCGGCCAGCAGCCCGGCGAAGGCGGTGCCCGGCTCGATGACGGCGATGAGGCTGCGGCTGGTGACGTCGAGCCGCTTGAGCGTGCGCTTGTAGTAGTGGCGCACCTCGTTGACGAACCAGTCGTGCGTGGTGTGGAGCTGGGCGTCGTAGGCCAGCACCCGTCCGGGGTCGCCGGCGGTGCGCAGCACCCAGATGCCGAGGTCCGGTTCGTTGGTCCGCAGGTGGAGGACGAGGTCGTCCAGCGCCCGGGTCATCGCCAGCGGCCAGTAGCTCGCGCCCTGGGCGACGGGGTCGCCTGGCGGGGCGTCGTGCGGGCCGGACACCGTGATCTCGGCCCTGCGCTTCGCCCGGTCGAGCAGGGCGGACACGTAGGGGTAGGTGATGCTGTCGCCCTCGTCCTTGCGGTCGAGCGGCGTCAGCGCCACGCCTTCCGCGGCCGGGGGGCGCCGGGACGTACGCACCGCCTCGCCGGCCCGCCTGGCGATCTCCGCGCCGAAGGCGTTGCGCGCGACGGTGGCGTCGACCAGGCCCCACGCGAGCGCGGTCTTCCCGCGGAAGCCCTCGGGCCTGGTGGCGAACAGGTCCGCGCGGTCCTTGCGCACGTGCCGCTTGTCCACGACGCGGGTCAGCCCGCCGGTGCCGGGCAGCACGCCGAGCAGCGGCACCTCGGGCAGCGACACGGCCGAGGAGCCGTCGTCGATGAGCACGATCTGGTCGCAGGCCAGCGCCAGCTCGTAGCCGCCGCCGGCGGCGGTGCCGTTGAGCGCGGCGATCCAGGTCTGGCCGGAGTGCTCGGTGGCGTCCTCGATGCCGTTGCGGGTCTCGTTGGTGAACTTGCAGAAGTTCACCTTCCAGGCGTGCGAGGACTGGGCGAGCATGCGGATGTTGGCCCCGGCGCAGAACATCCGGTCCAGGCCGCCGGTGAGCACGACCGCCTTGACCCCGGGATGCTCGAAGCGCAGCCGCTGCACGAGGTCGTACAGCTCGATGTCCACGCCGAGGTCGTAGGAGTTCAGCTTCAGCTCGTATCCGGGGAGGAGGCCGCCCTGCTCGTCGACCCGCAGCGTGACGGTGGCCACCGGCCCGTCCACCTCGAGCGTCCAGTGACGGTAGCGGTCGGGTGAGGTGGCGAAGCGGACCATCGGCGGGGTTCCGGCGGTGACAGTCAATGCGGGCTCCGGGGGTTCGGGACCTTCATGTTCGACTCGCTGGACAAGTAGCGTCAAGGGTTTGTAGAACGGCTAGAGGAGCCCCTCGTCGGCCAGGTGCACGTAGTCGAACTCGACCGGCTGGTCGTTGATGCCGGTCTTCGGCGGGGCGATCCAGCCGGCGAACTTGCCGTACTCGTACTCGGGGATCATCAGGGAGGCGACCTTCTCGCGGTCCTCGTCCGTGGGGAGCCATTCGTCGGCGCGGGCCCGCCAGGCGGCCTCGTCGAGGACTTCGCCGTACGGGGTGACGTGGTGGCCGGCGTAGACGCCGACCTTGCGGTTGAAGCCCTCGTGCGGCAGGTGGAGCCGCTCGTCCAGGCCGGCGTCCTCCAGAGCCTGGTTCCAGCGGCGCACGCCGTGGGCGCAGTCGGCGGCGTACTCGTCGCGCAGGTCGAGGTTGAGCGCGCTGAGCATGGGCACGGTCCTCGTCGCGATCCGGCCGTCCTCGACGTGGCGCAGCTCGCGGGTGGCCTCCAGCAGGACGTGGTCGTCCTTGCGGCGGGTCTCCATCCAGCGGCCCTTCAGGCCGGAGGTGTAGTAGTTGCCGGCGTTGGTGGACTGCTCGGAGCCGAACAGGTCCAGGGAGACGGAGTACTGGAAGTTCAGGTACTTCTGGATGATGTCCAGCGGGATGCCGCCGTACGGGAGGATGTCGGCGGTGCCGTGCTCCCTCATGAGCGCGGCGGTGCGCTCCAGGGTGCGCTGCACGCCGGTGGTGCCCACGAACATGTGGTGGGCCTCCTCCTTGAGCATGAACTGGCAGGTGCGCGCGAGGGGGTCGAACGCCGACTCCTTCAGGGTGCCGAGCTGGTACTTGCCGTCGCGGTCGGTGAAGTAGGTGAACATGAAGAACTGCAGCCAGTCGGTGGTCTGCTCGTTGAACGCGCCGAGGATGCGCGGCGCGTCGAGGTCGCCGGAGTTGCGCTTGAGCAGCTGCTCGGCCTCCTCCCGCCCCTCCCTGCCGAAGTAGGCGTGCAGCAGGTAGACCATGGCCCACAGGTGGCGGCCCTCTTCGACGTTGACCTGGAAGAGGTTGCGCAGGTCGTAGATGCTGGGCGCGGTGTTGCCGAGGACGCGCTGCTGCTCGACGCTGGCGGGCTCGGTGTCGCCCTGGACGACGATCAGCCGCATCAGGTCGGCGCGGTGCTCGCCGGGCACCTCCTGCCAGGCGGGCTCGCCCTTGTGCTTGCCGAAGTTCACCTTCCGGTCGGGGTCGCGCTCGGCCAGGAAGATGCCCCAGCGGTACTCCTCCATCGGGACGTGCTCGAAGTGCGCCCAGCCGTCGCGGCCGACGGCGACGGCGGTGCGCAGGTAGACGTCCTTGGTGGGCAGGGCAGGGCCGAGCGTCTTCCACCAGTCCAGGAACTTCGGCTGCCAGCTCTCCAGCGCGCGCTGCAGGCGGCGGTCACCGGCGAGGTCGACGTTGTTGGGGATGCGCTCGCTGTAGTCGACGCGGCTGAGCGGGCCGGTGGGCGCGGGTGCCGCGCACGTACGGGGATCGGTGGCCATGGCTACTCCTTGCCGATGAGAGTGTCCGCCTCCCTCAAAATGCCACATTTTCCTAACGACGTAGAAGCTGCTTGTAGCAAATAATCGGAACCGGCAGGTCAGAGGGCCCTTCCGGCCTGCCGGGCGAGCGGGACGGGCGCGCCGGCCGGGGGCAGGCCCAGCGCTGCGGAGAGCTCACGCGCCTCCCCCGCCACGACGGCGCCCATCTCGTGCAGGCGTTCCTGCGAGGTCCGCCGGGTGATGGACACGCTGATCGCGGCCGCGATCAGCCCCCGGTGGTCGCGTACGGGCGCCGAGACCCCGGCCTGGCTGTCCTCCAGCTCGACGTCCGAGATCGCGTACCCGGCGGAGCGGACGTGGGCGAGGTCGGCCAGCCACGAGTCCTCGCTGCCGACCGCGCTGTCCAGGCCGGAGGGCAGGCTCGCCCGCAGCAGCTCGCGGACCCGGCCCTCCTCCCATTCGGCCAGCAGCGACCTGCCGGCGGCGGCCATGATCACCGGGATGGAGACGCCCTCCCAGACGCGGTGGTAGGCCCGCGACGAGGGGACGGACAGCAGGGTCAGCACCATGGAGCCGCGCAGCACGCACAGGTAGGCGTCCTCGTCGAAGGCGGCGGCCAGGTGCCGTACGTAGGGTGTGGCCACCCGGACCAGCCGCGCGTGCTGGGTGCGCGCGGCCAGCGCGAACAGCCGCCAGCCCAGGCGGTAGCGGCGGGTGAGCGGATCCCGCTCGACCATGCCTTCGAGCTCCAGCGCGCGCAGTGCCCGCGAGACCTGGCTCTTCTCCCTGCCGAGCCGCTCGGCGATCCAGCTCACACCGAACCCGTCGGCGTCGCGTTCATCGCCGTGACCTGCGAGTACTTCAAGGATTTCCATGTCCCGGCGTAGACCTGCCGAGGACACCGACGCCTTCTCGCTCATCCCTGTCCGTTCGTAACGAAAGCATTGCACTCGTGTTGCGCTAGCTGCATCTGATTTTGCGCTCATCGCAACAGATCGCATACGTTTGCGAATCCATGCAAGCGTAGGCGAAGGCGGGGTAGCTCCATGAGTTTCGGCGAGTACGTGGTCTCACGCTGGGACACCCTCTCGCTGGCCGCCGCCGAGCACGCCCTGGTCGTGGCCGTCGCGCTGGCCATCGCCACCGCGGTCGGCGTGGCCGTCGGGCTGCTGTCCCACGACTCGCCGAGAGCGCGGGGCAGCTCCGTCGCGGTGTCCGCCGCGGTGCTGACCATCCCCTCGCTGGCGCTGCTCACCCTGCTCATCCCGATCACCGGGCTGGGCTGGGGCTCGACGCTGGTCTCCCTCACCGTGTACGCGTTCCTGCCGATCATCCGCAACACCGTGACCGGGCTCAACGGCCTCGACGCCGCCACCGTGGAGGCGGGGCGCGGCATGGGCCTGAGCCGCGCCCGGGTGCTGCTGCAGGTGCAGCTCCCCCTCGCCTGGCCGCTGATCCTCACCGGAGTGCGGATCTCGGCCCAGATGCTGATCGGGATCGCCGCCACGGCCGCGTTCGTCGACGGCCCCGGCCTCGGCAACCAGATCTTCGAGGGCCTGTCCCGGCTCGGCTCGGTCAACTCGCTCAACGCCACGCTCGCCGGGACGCTCGGCATCGTCGTCATCGCCATCCTGTTCGACCTGTTCTTCTACGCCGTCCGCCAACTGACCACCCCGAGGGGGCTTCGTGTTCGACCGTGACACCGAAGGCGTGCGCATCGAGCTGCGCTCGCTGACCAAGCACTACCCGGGGCAGCCCGCCCCAGCGGTCGACAACGTCACCCTCGACATCCCGGCCGGCGAGCTCGTCGTCTTCGTAGGCCCGTCCGGCTGCGGCAAGACCACCACCATGAAGATGATCAACCGGCTGGTCGAGCCCACCTCCGGCGAGATCCGCATCGGCGGCCGGGACGTGCTCGGCCTCGATCCGGACGAGCTGCGCCGCCACGTCGGCTACGCCATCCAGCAGGTCGGCCTGTTCCCCCACCAGACGGTCGCCCAGAACATCGGCCTGGTCCCGAAGCTGCTCGGCTGGCCGGCCGCGAAGATCGCCGAACGGGTGGAGGAGCTGCTGGCCCTGGTCAGCCTGGAGCCGTCGCTCTTCCGCGACCGCTACCCCCGCCAGCTCTCCGGCGGCCAGCAGCAGCGCGTGGGCGTCGCCCGGGCGCTGGCCGCCGACCCGCCGGTCATGCTCATGGACGAGCCGTTCGGCGCCACCGACCCCATCACCCGCGAGCACCTGCAGAACGAGTTCGCCCGCCTGCAGAAGCAGCTGCGCAAGACCATCATCTTCGTGACCCACGACTTCGAGGAGGCCATCAAGCTGGGCGACCGCATCGCGATCCTGCGCGAACGCTCCCACATCGCCCAGTACGACACCCCCTCCGCCATCCTCGCCGCCCCCGCCGACGACTACGTCGCGAGCTTCATCGGCCAGGACGCCACGCTCAAGCGGCTCGCGCTGCTGCAGGTGGCCGACCTGCCGGTCGCCTACCCGGCGCCCGACCCCCGGCTGCCACAGGTGGCCGCCGACGCCAGCCTCCGCGAGGCGCTGGACCTCATGCTCGCCCACGGCACCGACCGGTGCAGCTCGCCCTCCGGCGTGCTCACCTACGCCGCCCTGTGCGCGGCCGTGGGTTCCCCGGCCGAGACGGTGAGCGCCGGTGAGCGCTGAGACCCTGTACGCCGGGCAGGCCCGCACGCCCGGGCGCCGGCTCCCGATCCTGCGCCACCTGTTCACCCCGGCCGCCGTCGCCGTCGTGCTGATCGCCCTGTACGCCTGGGTCGGCACCCTGGAGCTCGACTCCATCGAGCAGCGCAGCCTGAACCGGGCCGTCATCGTCGCCAAGGCCGTCGAGCACCTCCAGATGACGATCGCCGCCACGATCCTCGTCGTGGCCATCGCCATCCCGCTGGGCGTCGTCGCCTCGCGCGCCCGCAACCGGCTCATCGCCCCGGTCATCCTCACCATCGGCAACCTCGGCCAGGCCGTGCCCTGCATCGGCCTGCTGGTGCTGGCCACGTTCCTGATGGGCGTCGGCTTCCAGACCGCGCTCGTCGGCCTGGTCGCCTACGCCGTGCTGCCCGTGCTGCGCAACACCATGGTCGGGGTGCAGCAGGTCGATCCTGCGCTCATCGAGGCCGCCCGCGGCATGGGCATGACCAGGGGCCAGATCCTGCGCCGGGTCGAGCTCAAGCTGGCCGTGCCCGCCATCCTGGCCGGGCTGCGCACGGCGCTCGTGCTCACCGTGGGCGTCGCCACGCTCGGCGCCTTCGTCGCCGCCGGCGGCTTCGGCGAGCTGATCATCAACGGGCTCAAGCTGAACCGCATGCCCGTCACCATCGTCGGCGGCGTGCTGACCGCGGCCATCGCCTTCCTCATCGACTGGCTGGGCGGCCTGGCCGAGCACCTGCTCAAGCCGCGCGGCATGTGACCTCCTCCCCTGTAGTCCCCTACCGAGAGGCGTCTCTCCTCATGCGTTACCGTCCCCACCGGACGACCCTCACCCTGCTCGCCGCGGCGCTGGCCCTGACGACCGTCAGCGCCTGCGGCACCGCCGACGCCGTCGAATCCGGCAGCGCCGGAAACGAGCTGGCCGGAGCCAAGTTCATCGTCGGCTCCAAGGACTTCACCGAGAACATCATGCTCGGCAAGATCGCCGTACAGGTGCTCAAGGCGCACGGCGCGGACGTCGTCGACAAGACCAACCTCGGCGGCACCGTCCCCAACCGCAAGGCCCTGGAATCCCGCGAGATCGACCTGTACTGGGACTACTCCGGCACCGGCTGGATCGAGTTCCTCAAGAACACCAAGCCGATCCAGGACTCGGCCGAGCAGTTCAAGGCCACCGCGGAGGCCGACCTGGCCAAGAACAAGATCCACTGGATCGGCCCGACCCCGCTGAACAACACCTACGCCCTGGCCATCCGCTCCGAGAAGGCCGCGGAACTGGGCGTCAAGACCGTCTCCGACGTGGCGGAGCTTCTCAAGACCAAGCCCCAGGAGGTCACGCTCTGCATCGAGACCGAGTTCTCCACCCGCGACGACGGGCTGCCCGGGCTGTCCAAGGCCTACGACCTGGCCATCCCCAAGAACCAGGTGAACCTGCTCGACACCGGGGTCGTCTACACCGAGACCGACAAGGGCCAGACCTGCAACTTCGGCGAGGTCTTCACCACGGACGGCCGCATCGCCGCCCTCGGCCTGACCGTGCTGGAGGACGACAGGAAGTTCTTCCCCATCTACAACGCGGCCGTGACCGTGCGGCAGGAGACGTACGAGAAGTATCCCGCGCTGGAGAAGGTGCTCCAGCCGGTGATCGCCAAGCTGGACGACGCCACCATGCAGCAGCTCAACGCCCGCGTGGACGTCGAGGGCGAGGAACCGGGCAAGGTCAGCGCCGACTGGCTGGGCGAGCGGGGCTTCCTCGGCGGCGACGCCTGACGGCCCGCGGCGGGCGGCCGGCGCCGTCCCCTGCCCGGCGCCCGGACCGTGTACAACTGGTCGGGTGAAAGAGCGCTCCCCGGACCAGGTGGACACCGAGGATCTCCAGGCCGTCATCTCGGCCGTCCTCACGGGCTCGCGGCTGCTCGTCGCCATCGCCGCCCGCTCCCTGGCCGCCGTACAGGACCGGGTGACGCTCCCCCAGTTCCGCATGCTGGTCGTGCTGTCGGCGCACGGCCAGACCAAGCTCGTCACCATGGCCGACGCGCTGGCGGTCAACAGCTCCACGGCCTCGCGGATGGCCGACCGGCTCGCCACCGCGGGACTGATCGTCCGCGAGGTCAACCCGCACAACCGCCGCGAGACGCTCATGCGGCTCACCCCGGAGGGCCGGCGGCTGGTGGACGACGTCACCAGCCGCCGCGGCGAGGAGATCGCCGCGATCGTCTCGCGCCTGACGCCCGAGGAGGCGCGGAACCTGATCGCGGCGATGACCGCGTTCAACAGGGCGGGCGGCGAGCCGCCCGCGACCATGCGGTACCCCCTCGGCTGGCCGGATCGGTAACCTCGGGCGGCTCTCCGGCCGCGCGCCCTCTGACCGTGGGCAGAGGGCGGGTATCCCCGGGGGCGGATGCGCGGGGCACCGGCCGTTCCTACGATGTGGTGATGACTCCCCGCTGGCTGTTCCCCGCCGGCCTCGGACTGCTCCTGCTGCTGGTCGGGCTGACGTGGGCGCAGACGAGCACGCGCGGCTGCGACTGCGCGTGGCCGGCCGCCACGGCCTGGTCGCTCGCCGGTGGGGCCGCCTTCGTCGCCGCCTGCCTCGTCATCGTCCGCACGGCACCGCGCCGCCCCGCCGAGGTCGCCGGGCTCCTGGCTCCGGCGGCCGTCGCCGCGCTCACGGCGCTCGCGATCAACAGCATCGGCTGGTTCCTTCTGGTCCTCTACACGGGGCTCGTCGCGCTGACGCTGCGGCTGTGGCCGGGCATCGCCATGTGGCTCGCCTCGCTCGCCGTGGTCGGCGCGGCGGCGTTCACCTCGCCGGACCCCGGCTGGCCGAACTGGCTGGCCGCCGTGACGCTGGTCTTCTGGGGGTGCTGGGCCGTGCGGTACCGCATCGCGGTGGGCGAGCGGCTGCACCGGGCGGAGAGCGCCGCCACCGCTGCCGCCGCGCTGGCCGAGCGGCAGCGGCTCGCCGCCGACCTGCACGACATCGTCGCGCACACCCTCGCCGTGACGGTGCTGCACCTGGGCGGCGTACGGCTGGCGCTCGAACACGACCCCAGGGAGGCGGCGGCGGGCATCGCCGAGGCCGAACGCCTGGCCAGGCAGAGCATGGCGGAGCTGCGCAAGGTGGTCCGCGTGCTCGCCGAGGAGGGCTCCGATCCCGCCGTGGCCGCCCCGCAGCCGACCGCGCCCCGGCTGCCCGAGCTCTTCGAGGAGTACCGGACGGCGGGGCTGGAGCTGGACTCGGACGTCGAGGGCGAGCTGCCCGCGGTGGGCCCGGCGGCCGGGATGGTGCTCTACCGGCTCGTGCAGGAGGCCCTGGCCAACGCCACCCGCCACGCGCCACGGTGCCCCGTCGAGGTGCGGCTGCGCGTCTCGGAGGAGGGCGCCGTGCTGGCCACGGTCTCCAACGCCCTGCCCGGACGCCCGTCCCGGCACAATGGCGGCATGGGACTTCGCGCGATGTCCGACCGGGTGCGCCTGGTCGGCGGCCACGTCACCGCCGGCCCCGAGGACGACCGGTGGGTCGTGCGGGCGGAGCTGCCGGCATGATCTCGGTGGTGCTGGTCGACGACCAGGAGCTGGCCAGGGCGGGGCTGCGCACGATCCTGCGGCAGCCGTACGGGTTCGACGTGGTCGGCGAGGCGGCCGACGGCCGGGAGGCGCTGGCGGAGGTCGCGCGTGCCAGGCCCGACGCCGTGGTCATGGACATCCGGATGCCGCACATGGACGGCGTCGAGGCCACGCGGGCCCTGCTGGCCGCGGATCCGGCAGCCCGCGTCCTGGTGCTGACCACGTTCGGCGAGGACGGCGTGCTCGCGGCGGCCCTGCGGGCCGGCGCGTCGGGGTTCTGCCTCAAGGACGCCCCGGCCGAGGACATCCAGCGGGCCGTGCGCGCCGTGGCGGCGGGCGACGGCTGGCTGGATCCCGCCGTCTGCGGGCGGGTCCTGCGGCGTTACCGTACGGATCCGGTGACCGACCCCGATGCCGTCCGCCGGCTCGGCGAGCTCACCTCCCGCGAGCTCGACGTGCTCAAGCTCATCGGCCGGGGGCTCACCAACGCCGAGATCGCCCGCCGGCTCGTCGTCGGCGAGGGCACGATCAAGACCCACGTCGGCCGGATCTTCACCAAGCTGGCGGTCCGCGACCGGGCCGCGGCGGTCGTCTTCGCCTTCGACCACGGCGTGGTCCGCCCAGGGGAGCCGCCGCCTATGCCCGGGGTCTGACTCCGGGTTCCGCCCCCGGCCAGACGACGGGCGGGCGGGTGGTCGGCGACCGTGAAGCCATGCTTGCCCAGACGCCCGGCCTCCGGCGCACCACCGCTCCCCCGCTCCCGCCGATCGCCTGGCGGGCCACCGGCCCCGTCGCGGCCGCCGTCGTGACCGTCCTGCTCCTGCTGAGCCCGTGGTACGGCTACCACCGCGACGAGCTCTACTTCCGGCTGCTCGGCCAGACCCCCGCCTGGGGGTACTTCGACCAGCCGCCGCTGACCCCGCTGCTGGCCCGGCTGTCCACGGCGCTGTTCGGGGACACCGTCGTCGGGCTGCGGGTGGTGCCCGCCCTGTGCGCGGGGGCGCTGATCCTGCTCGGCGTCGCCATCACGCGGGAGCTGGGCGGCGGGCGCGGCGCGCAGACTCTCGCCGCCGCCGGGCTCGGCACCGGGATGTTCCCCCTGCTCGCCGGGCACACCCTGCTGACGCAGTCGGCCGACTTCGTGTTCTGGACGGCCTGCGTCCTGTGCGTGCTGCGTGCCCTGCTGCGCGGCGACGGGCGGTGGTGGCCGGCGGCGGGGGCCGTGGCGGGGGCCGCCACGTTCAACAAGCACCTCATCCTGCTGCTGCTCGCCGGGCTGGCCATCGGCCTGCTCGTCCCGGCCGGGCCGGCGGCGAAGGGGCCGCGGGCCTGGTTCGCCGGCAGGTGGTTCTGGTCCGGGGCGGCGCTCGCGGCGCTGCTCGCGTCGCCGAACGTGATCTACCAGGCCGTCCACGGCTGGCCCCAGCTCACCATGGCCGCCACGCTCAGCGAGCCCATCAACCGGATCATGTTCGTGCCCATGCTGGTGGCGCTGCTCAGCATGGGGGCGTTCGTGATCGCCGTCGCCGGGTGGTGGTGGCTGTGCCGGCGGCGGGAGACCCGGCCACTGGCGATCGCGGTCCTGGTGACGATCCTGCTCGGCTGGGTGTCGGGAGGGCGGGCCGACTACGTCGCGGGCAGCCTGATCCTCGCCTTCGCGGCCGGCTGCGTGCCCGCCGCCACGTGGATGCGGGCCCGCCGCGCCCGGTCGCGGGCGGTGTGGTGGGGGCTGCTCGGCGGCTCGGTCATCGGGATCGCCATCGCGCTGCCGCTGCTCCCACTGGCGGCGCTCGGCTCCTCGCCCAACGAGGTGCCCAGGGAGTCGGTGGGCTGGCCGCAGTTCGCCGCCCAGGTGGCCGGGGTGTACCGGGCGCACCCGCCGGGAACGGTCGTGATCACCTCGAACTACGGCGAGGCCGGTGCACTGAACCGGTTCGCGCCGGGCATTCCCGTCTACAGCGGGCACAACGAGCTGTGGCACCAGGGGCCGCCGCCCGAAACGGCGCGGACGGTGGTCGCGGTGGGGCTGCCGCCCGAGCGGCTCCGGCCGCGCTTCACCACCTGTGAGTCCGCCGGGGCCGTCGACCACGGCACCGGGGTCGAGAACGAGGAGCAGGGCCTGCCCATCACGGTCTGCTCGGGACCGCGTACGCCATGGACGAGCGCCTGGGCCGGCTTCCGGCACGCGAGCTGAGGAGCGATCATGAGTACCGTCCTGGTCATCACGCCGACCTACAACGAACGCGACAACCTGCCCGGCCTCGTCGCCAGGATCCGCGCGGCCGTGCCCGCCGCCGGCGTCCTCGTCGTGGACGACAACAGCCCCGACGGGACGGGCCTGGTCGCGGACGCGCTCGACGGCGTGCACGTCCTGCACCGGGAGCGCAAGCAGGGGCTGGGCGCCGCCTACCTGGCGGGCTTCCGCTGGGGGCTGGAGCGCGGGTTCGACCTGCTGGTGCAGATCGACGCCGACGGCTCGCACCCGCCCGAGCGGCTGCCCGCCATGTTGCGCGCGGCGCAGCGGGCCGACCTGGTCATCGGCTCGCGCTGGGCGCCCGGCGGCCGCGTGGCGAACTGGCCGCGCAGGCGGGAGCTGCTCTCCCGGCTGGCGAACCGTTACGTGCGGCGGATGTTGCGCCTGCGCGTCGCCGACGCCACGGGCGGGTTCCGCGTCCACCGGGCCGCCGCGCTCCAGGAGCTCCTGGCCGGCGGGGTGGAGTCGCGGGGGTACTGCTTCCAGGTGGATCTCACGCTGCGGGCCGTACGTCGCGGGTGCACGGTGGTGGAGGTGCCGATCACGTTCGTCGACCGTACGAAGGGGGCGAGCAAGATGAGCGCCGGCGTGCTGTTCGAGGCGCTGTGGCGGGTGACCGTCTGGGCGTGGTCGCCGCGGCGGGGTGGTGGAATGTCCTTGACGTGAGGAAGGTTGAAGAAGCACATGAAGAAGATCGGTTTCCTGAGCTTCGGGCATTGGTCGTCGTCGCCGTACTCGAAGGCACGCAGCGCGTCCGACACCCTGTTGCAGTCGATCGAGCTGGCGGTGGCGGCCGAGGAGCTCGGTGCCGACGGCGCCTACTTCCGCGTGCACCACTTCGCCCAGCAGCTCGCGAGCCCGTTCCCGCTGCTGGCGGCCGCCGGCGCGCGGACGAGCCGGATCGAGCTCGGTACGGGCGTGATCGACATGCGCTACGAGAACCCCCTCTACATGGCCGAGGACGCCGGCGCGGCCGACCTCATCGCGGGCGGGCGGCTGCAGCTGGGCATCAGCCGCGGATCACCCGAGCAGGTCATCGACGGCTGGCGCTACTTCGGCCACGAGCCGGCCGAGGGCGAGACCGAGGCGGACATGGCGCGCAGGCACGCGGAGGTCTTCCTCAAGGTGCTGGAGGGCGAGGGTTTCGCCCAGCCGAACCCGCGGCCGATGTTCCCCAACCCGCCCGGGCTGCTGCGCCTCGAACCGCACTCGCCGGGGCTGCGGCAGCGGATCTGGTGGGGCTCCAGCTCGAACGCCACCGCGAAGTGGGCCGCCGGGCTGGGCATGCACCTGATGAGCTCCACGCTCAAGGACGACGAGAACGGCAAGCCGTTCCACGTGCAGCAGGCCGAGCAGATCGCGGCCTACCGGCAGGCGTGGAAGGAGGCCGGTCACGAGGGCGAGCCGCGGGTGTCGGTGAGCCGCTCGATCATGCCGATCGTGAACGAGACGGACCGCGCGTACTTCGGGCACGAGCGCACCAGCTCCGACCAGATCGGCTTCATCGACGCCACCACCCGGGCCATCTTCGGGCGCACGTACGCCGCCGAGCCCGACGTGCTCGTCAAGGAGCTGGCCGGCGACGAGGCGATCGCGGCGGCCGACACGCTGCTGCTGACGGTGCCCAGCCAGCTCGGCGTGGACTACAACGCCCACCTGCTCTCGTCGGTCCTGACGCACGTCGCCCCGGCGCTCGGCTGGCGCTGACCCGGCCGCCTCCACCGGGGAGCTGAACGAGCCGTCCAGGAATGGCCTATGGAGGGTCAAAGTCCGGTGCCGGACGCCGGGAGGCGCCGATACGCTGCGCACGCGTAGGGATCAGGCGTTTTCGGGGGGCAGGGCATGCGGGGGAAGATCAAGCGGGCTCGTGGGCGGGTGTCGGCGAAGGCTCTGATCGTGGTGGCGGGAGCCGCCGGCGTCGTCGCCACCGTGGTGGCCGTGGCCGGGGGTGGCTCGACCACGCCCGCCGGGCAGCAGAACGCGTCGCCGCAGAGCGCTCAGCAGGACATCGCAGGCAACGGTGCTCCGCCCGCGGCTTCGCAGCTGTGGCACAAGCCGAACGCCCCGGCCGCCTCCGCCGCCCCGGCTCTCCCTCAGGACAGGAGCGCGGGACGAGGCGTCCGGGCGGGCGGCACGGAGCAGGCGGGCACGGAGCAGGCGGGCACGGAGCTGGCGGGCACGGGGCAGGCAGGTACAGGGCAGGCGGGTACAGGGCAGGCGGGCACGCTCAGCGATCGGGCGCGCGCCGGTGAAGCGCGTGATCGCCGTGAGCTCGTACGCCCGCAACGGCCGGCCGGTACCGCGGGCGATCGCCACCCGCCCCGGCCTGGCCATCGGGCGAAGCGCGGGTCGAGCGCCTCGGCCCCGGAGGCGCCGGCGTCCTCGGGACGCGTCGGGGGCGGGTCGCTGCTCGGCATGAGGTGCGATGAGATGTTCCCGCCGCACCGGCACGAGTTCCGGGTGCGCAACCTCGCGTGCCATCGCCTCCTGGGCTGAGGGCCCCTTCAGCGGTCAGGGGGCTGCGCTGTGCGGTGGCCGGGCCGGGGCGGGGGCGACGGAGACGATCAGGACGGTGGCCGGGCCGCCGCGTGACCACAGCGCGTGCCGGGCCGCCGCGTCGAAGTGCAGCGCGTCCCCGGCCGCCAGCGTGACCTCCTCCCCGCCGATCCGCGCGCCGACCTCGCCGCGCACGACGTACACCCACTCCTCGCCCGCGTGCGTCACCGCCCGCCGGGGCCGGTCGGCCGCGAGCTCCAGCCGCACCGCCTCCAGCGCCGAGCGCGGCCCGAGGCCGGTCATCATCGCGTACGGCCCGTCGGGTCCGTCGTGCACGGGCGCGCCGGCGCCCCGCACGACGTGGTGCCCGGCCGCCCGCTCGTCCCCGACCAGCTCGCCCAGCGAGAGCCCGTACGCCCGCGCGATCTGGAACAGCGACCCGATCGACGGCTGCCGCTCGCCCTTCTCCATCCGCGACAGGTGGGCCGCGGAGATGCCGGTGCGCTCGGCCAGCACGCTCAACGTCAGCCCGCGCTCCCGCCGCAGCTCCCCGAGCCGCACCGCGACCCGCGTCTCGGGATCGTCTTCGACTGTCACGGGGCCGATCCTAGCGAACTTGCCTCTCAGGCAAAAGATTTCGCCTCAGAGGTTGACCGCGTGGCGATTCCGGCCGCATCCTGGGGCACACGCCGAAGGGAGCGACCCCATGACGATCTCCACACCCCCTCCCGAGCTGGACCTCGACGAGACCCCCACCTACGCCTCGGCCCCGGTCGAGGAGCAACGGCTGCACCGCAAGCGCCAGCTCGCCGCCGCCTTCCGGATCTTCGCCAGGTACGGGTACGACGAAGGCGTCGCCGGGCACATCACCGCCCGCGACCCGGAGCTGACCGACCACTTCTGGGTGAACCCGTACTCCGTGCACTTCTCCAGGATCAAGGTGAGCGACCTGCTGCTCGTGGACGCGCGCGGGCGGATCGCGCACGGCACGCGGCGGACGAACAAGGCCGCGTTCTGGATCCACTCCTCCATTCACGACGCCCGGCCCGACGTGGTCGCCGTCGCCCACGCGCACACCGTCCACGGCCGCGCCTGGGCCGCGCTCGGGCGGACGCTGGACCCGATCGTGCAGGAGTCGTGCGCGTTCTGGAACGACCACGTGCTCTTCGACGAGTACCGGGGGCTGGTGCTGGAGCGGGACGAGGGCGAGCGGATCGCCGTCCGGCTGGGCCCGGCGCGGGCCGCGATCCTGCGCCACCACGGGCTGCTGACGGTCGGCCACACCGTCGAGGAGGCGGCGTGGTGGTTCGTCGCGATGAACCGCGCCTGCGAGATGCAGCTCCTGGCCGAGGCCGCCGGGACGCCCCGGATCATGACCGAGGAGGAGGCCACGCTGGCGCACCGGCAGTTCGGCAGCGCGAACATGGCCCGCAACAACTTCCGGCTGCTCGCCTCGCTGATCTTCGAGGAGGAGCCCGATGTCCTCGACTGAGCCGGCGTCCAGGGCTGCGGACGGGCGGCGGCGGACGTACGTGCTGGTGCACGGCACGTGGGGCGGCGGCTGGATCTGGTCCCGCCTGGCGCCGCTGCTGGAGGCGGCGGGGCACGTGGTGCACGCGCCGACGCTGCCCGGCCTGGCCGAGCGCGGCGGCGACCCGCGCGGCGCGTCGATCGGGCTGTCCGAGCACATCGACGACGTGGCCGGCCTGCTGGTACGCGCGGACCTGGACCGGGTGACGCTGGTCGGGCACAGCTACGGCGGCATGGTGATCACCGGGGTGGCGGGCCGGGTGCCGGAGCGGGTGGCCGCGCTGGTCTACCTCGACGCGTTCGTGCCCTCGCCGGGACAGTCCTGCTTCGACCTGGTGCCGTGGCTGGCCGGGGTGTTCGCCGAGTTGTCGGCGGGCGGCGGCGGGATGGCGGCGCCGCTCGACCCGGCCGCGCTCGGCGTGGACGACCCCGGCGACGCCGGCTGGCTGCGCGCCCACGCCACGCCGATGCCGGTGCGCACGCACCAGGAGCCGCTGCCCGGCCCGGCGATCCCCGGCGGGCTGCCGGTCCGGTTCGTCCGCTGCCTGCGCTTCGAGGCGTTCGCCGCGGCCGCCGACGGTTTCCGGGCCCGCGGGCTGCCCGTCGACGAGCTCGACTGCCACCACTTCGCGCAGGTGAGCCGGCCTGCCGAGCTGGCGTCCCTGCTGCTCGCCGCCGCGCCGGCGGGGACCGGGGTGACCGCGTGAGCGCCCTGCGGCGGGTCAACCCGCCCGCGCTCTGCCCGCCCGTGCAGAACCTGTACGCCCAGGTGGTGATCGCCCCGGCCGGGCGTACCGCTTACCTGGCGGGGCAGGTCGCGCTGGACGCGTCCGGGGAGCTCGTCGGGCCCGGCGATCACGCCGCCCAGGCCAGGCAGGCGTTCCTCAACGTCAGGCTGGCGCTGGAAGGGGTCGGGGCCTCCCCCGCCGACCTGGTCCGGCACGACATCTACGTCGTCGGCCACCGTCCTGAGCTGGTGCCGGTCATCTTCGGCGCCGCTCAGGACGTCTACGGCGACCCCTGGCCGCTGGCCTCCAGCACGCTGCTCGGCGTGCAGGCCCTCGGCCTGCCCGGCTGGCTGATCGAGGTCGAGGCCACCGCCGTCGTGCCGGAGTGACGCGCCGCCGTCAGCGCCCGGCCGGCACGGGCGTGGCCGCGCGGCCGGTCCTGGCCGACTCCTGGGCGGCCAGGGCGAAGGCCAGGACCTCGCGTCCCTGCTCGCCGGTGAGCGCCGGCGGGGTGCCGTTGAGCAGGGCGTCCACGAAGTGGCGGCCGGAGCGGACGAAGCTGGTCTCCCAGCCGGTCGGCATGTCGTCGTAGCCGGTGGTGACGCCGTCGCGGTGCAGGACGACCGGGGCGACGTCCAGCATGCGGCCGTGTCCGCGGGTCACCCAGATGACGCCCTTGGTGCCGGTGATCTCGACCCGGTCGTCCTGGGCGTAGTGGACGGTGTCCAGCTTGAGCTCCGGGGAGTGCACGACCTCCAGGGAGCCGACCGCGCCGTCCGGGTGGGTCCAGCTCACCAGGGAGGGGGCGTCGATCAGGCCGTCGTAGGAGTTGCCGATGAAGGCGTGCACCCGGTCGGCGAGGCCGAGGAAGTGCCAGGCGATGGCGAACTTGTGGTGGCCGTCGTCGAAGACGAGCGGGCCGCCGCCGCACTGCTCGGGGTCGATCCGCCAGGCGCTGGCCGCGGCGGGGACCTCCCAGGCTGTGGGGCTCCAGCCGGGGTTGGACTTGAGGCGGATGCCGCGGATCTCGCCGATCTCGCCGGCCTCGACCAGCTCCTTGGCACGCTGGACGGGCGGGTAGAAGACGAAGTTCTCGAACACCTTGAAGACGACGTCGCGCTCGGCGGCCCTGGCGATCATCGCGTCGGCGTCGGCGAGGCTCGTCGACATCGGCTTCTGCAGCGACACGTGCTTGCCGGCGTCCATCGCGTCGAGGGCCACCTGGGCGTGCAGGTGGTGCGGGACGAGGATCTCCACCATGTCGACGTCGTCCCTGGCCAGCAGGTCGCGGTAGTCGGCGTGCCGGGCCTGCCCGGCCACGCCCCAGGCCGCCCCCCGGGTGTCGCGGTTCTCCGCGACGGGGTCGCAGACGGCCGTGATCACGGCCTCGGGGTGCTCCAGGTACGCCTGGGCGTGCAGGTCGGAGATGCGGCCGCAGCCGATGATGCCAACGCGGATCACTGGGACTCCTGAATCTCTTTCTAGCCCTTGACCGCCCCGGTCGTGAGACCGGCGATGAAGTGCTTCTGGAAGGCGATGAAGATCGCGACTGTGGGAAGGCTGGCGAGCACGGCCAGGGCCGCCTGAACGCCGTAGGCGACGGAGAACTGGCCCTGCTGCTGCAGGATGCCCACCATCACGGTGCGCATGGTGTCGGAACGAGTGAAGACGAGCGGGTAGAGGAAGTCGTTCCAGATGAAGGTGAACTGGAGCGTGGCGAGGGCCGCCAGTGCGGGGCGGGTCATGGGCAGCACGATGGAGGCGAGGATGCGCGGCTCGCTCGCGCCGTCCACCAGGCCCGCCGCCCGCAGCTCGATCGGGAGGCTGCGGAAGAAGTTGCGCATGACCAGGGTGCACAGGGAGATCCCGTAGCCGGAGTGCACGATGATCATCGGCCACAACGTGTCGTACATGCCGGTCGCGTTGAACCCCTGGAACAGCGGGATCAGCAGGATCTGCGGCGGCACGAACAGCCCGGCGAGCAGGACGAACCCGATGAACTCGCCGGCCCGGGGGCGCAGCACGGCGATGGCGTATCCGGCGAGGGTGCCCAGCGCCACGGAGACGGCCGTCGCCGGCACCGTCACGAGGACGGAGTTGAGCAGGTAACGGCCGGTGCTGCCGACCGAGAACGCCTGGAGGTAGTTGTCCAGGGTCAGGTTGCCGGTGGGGGCCCACAGGCCGTTCGCGGCGATCTCGGCGTCCGATTTGAGCGAGGTGTACAGGACGCCCAGGCACGGGACGAGGAACACCACCGCGAAGGCCAGCAGCAGCGCCACCAGCGAGGCCTTCGACGCGCGGCTGCGTTCCCCGGCGATGGCGGTCTCCGCCGGGCGAGTCAGGGCGATCTCAGACATGCCGGTCCTTCCATGAGTTCCAGGCGAAGAACAGTCCGATGATCACGACCGAGACGACGAACAGCACGACGGACACCGCGCTGCCGTAGCCGAAGTCGTAGGTCTTGAACGACACGCGGTAGGCGAGCACCGCGAGCGTCTCGGTCTGCCGGAACGGGCCGCCGCCGGTCATGACGTACACGATGTCGAAGCTCTTCAGCGCGTTGATCAGGCTGAGCGAGGTGACCACGACGAACGACGGGCGCAGGGCGGGCAGCACGACCGCGCGCAGCCGCGCCCAGGCGCCGGCGCCGTCCATGTGCGCCGCCTCGGTGAGGTCGCGGGAGACGGAGGTGAGGCCGGCCAGGAAGATGACCATGGCCAGGGCGACCTGCTGCCAGCCCCAGGCGATCATCACCGCCCACAGGGCCGTGTCGGGGTCGGACAGCCAGGCGTGCCCCCAGGACTCCAGCCCCACCGCGCCGAGGACGAGGTTGAGCAGGCCGTCCTCGGGGCGGTAGATCCAGAACCAGACCTGGCCGACCACCACGAGCGACAGCGCCAGGGGCAGGAAGAAGATCGACTTGATGAGCTTGGCGAAGCGCGTGACGCGGTTCAGCGCGAGGGCGAGGGCGAGGCCCGCGATGGTGGGCACCACCACCGCGAGCACCGTCCAGATCAGCGTGTTCCGCAGCGCGCGCAGGAAGCTCGGGTCGGCGGTCATCCGGCGGAACTGCTCCAGCCCGACGAATTCGCCACCGCCGACCGCCTGCCAGTCGGTGAAGCCGTGCGCGAAGGAGTACAGCGCCGGCCACACGACGGTGATCCCGTACGCGAGGAGCGGTGCGGCGAGGAATCCCCAGGCCCACCATGTCCGCCGGATCGTCATCCGCGGATGCCTCCTTTCTCGGATTTCCGGGTCGGTCAGGAGCCGCCGAACACGCCGTCGGCGGCGGCCTGCGCTTCCTGCAGTACGGACGCGGCCTCGGCCGGGCTGTTGACGAACTGGGCGATCGCGTTGAGGCCGGCGTCGGACATCTCCGGCGTGGTCGCCAGGTCGTAGTTGAAGGCGAAGACGGGCGCCTTGGCGACGACCTCGGCGGCCTTGTGCATGATCTCGTTCTGCGAGCTCAGGTCGGCCTTGGGGTTCGGGGCCAGGGCGCCCTGGGTGACGGCGACGGCCTGCTGCGCCTCGGGCGAGGCCAGGCAGGCGAGGACCTTGTCGGCCCCGGCCTTGTTCGCCGCCCCCGCCGCGATCGCGAACCCGTCCACCGGGCCGACGGCGGCCTGCGGCACGCCGGGCGTGATCTCGGGGAAGGGGAAGAAGTCGTAGCCCTTGCCGGCCTTGACGTTGTTGCCCTCCCAGTAGCCGCTGATCCAGGTGCCCATCACGGTCATCGCGGCCTTGCCCTGGGCCACCATGTCGGCGGCGTCGGGCCAGTCGTAGCCGTTGGGGTCGGAGTTGAAGTAGCCCTTGTCGAAGAGCTGCTTCCACAGGTCGAACGCCTGGGCCACCTGCGGGTCGGTGTACTTGGCCTTGCCCGCCATGAGCTGCGCCCGGTAGTCGGGGCCGGCCGTGCGCAGCAGCAGGTAGTCGAACCAGAACTGGGCGGGCCAGCGGTTCTTGGAGCCGAGCGCGAACGGGGTGATCCCGGCGGCCTTGAGCTTGTCCGCGGAGGCCAGCAGCTCGTTCCAGGTCTTCGGCAGCTCGGTGATGCCGGCCTTCTTCATGACCTCGGGGTTGTAGAACACGCCGGCGTAGTGGTAGTCGAGCGGCAGCAGGTACTTCTTGCCGCTGTACGTCGCCGCGGCCTTGGTCAGCGTCTCGGGAATGGCCTGGTCGAGGCCGGCCTTGGCCCACGCGTCGTCGAGCGGGGCCAGGCGCTGCTGGTCCACGAGGTACTGCGTCTTGGCTCCGGCCCAGTAGGAGAACAGGTCGGGCGGGTTGCTGCCGGCGAGCTGCACGAGGATGGCGTCCTTGAACGCCTCCTGCTCGGCCGGGCTGTTCTTGATCTTCTCGCCGGCCTGCTTCTCGCAGATGGACAGCACCTGGGCCATGGCCTTGTTGCCGGCTTCGTCGCTGAAGTAGTGCACCATGCTGACCTCGCCGGTCGACGCGGCGGGGGCGCTCGAGGCCCCCGTGGGTCCCGCGCCGGAGCCGCAGGCGGCGAGGAGCGAGGCGGCCGTGGCCGCCACCGCCAGTTTGACCGCGCGCCGCTGAACGGCGACGCTGTTCTTCGTCATCCGTGGATCTCCGTGGGTGTCGGTGGGTGGGCGTCGAACTTCGCGGGGACGCGCCCGCCCATCTGCTGGGTGATTCGGTACGCGGCGGCTGAGACCAGGTGGCCCAGCTCGCCGATCCTCGCGAGGGTGACCCGCGAGGCGGGCCCGGAAATCCCGATGGAGGCCAGCGGGACGCCGTGCAGGTTGAAGATCGGCGCCGCGACGCACCGGACGTCGAGGTTGAGCTCCTCGTCGTCGATGGCGTAGCCGCGGCGGCAGACCTGATCCAGGTCGGCCATGAGGCCGGCTATCCCCGTGTGCGTACGCATGGTGTACGCGGTGAACGGCTCCGGGAGCAGCGCGGACAGCTCCTCCTCGGTGGCCGTGCAGTACAGCGCCTTGCCGGTGGAGGAGGCGTAGATGACCGGTTGGGCGCCGATCTCGGTCTCGACCGTGATGCGGCCTCCGGCCTGCCGTTCCTGGGCGACGTACACGCCGCCGCCGCGCGTCCTGCGGGCGAGGTGGACCGCCTCGCCGGTGGCGGCCGACAGCTCGCGCATGATCGGGCCGGCGGTGCCGACGAGGTCCACCCCGCGCAGCACCTGGCCGGCGAGCGAGATGATCCGCGTCGAGACGCGGAAGAGCTTGGTGGCCGGGTCCTGCTCGACGTAGCCTCGCTCCTCCAGCACGCGCAGCAGCCGGTGGACGTTGCCCTTGTCCGCGTTCACCTCGCGGGCGACCGCGGTCACGCCCAGCCCTTCCGGGCGTCGGGCGAGCGCTTCGAGGACGTCGAGGCCGGTCAGCAGGGCACCGGCGGCACGGGAGACGGGGACGGGCTCGGGGGTGAGGTCAGCCATGGGCGTAGTCAACCCGCCCCGTTGTCCGTCCGTCAATTCCGTTGTCTCGGAGGGCTCAGCAGACATCGAAGTCCGCTCCTTCGTGGGCCTGGAGGACGTGGTCGTGGTAGAGCCGCCGCCAGCCCCGCTCCGGGGTGCGCGGAGGCGTCCACTGCTCCCTGCGGCGGGCCAGCTCCTCCGGCTCCACCAGCAGCGACAGCTCTCCCGCCGCCGCGTCGAGCCGGATCAGGTCGCCGTCGCGCACCAGAGCCAGCGGGCCGCCGACCGCCGCCTCCGGGGACACGTGCAGGACCACCGTCCCGTACGCGGTGCCGCTCATCCGGGCGTCCGACACCCGCACCATGTCCCTGACACCGTTCCTGGCGAGCTTGGCCGGGATCGGCACCGAGCCGGCCTCCGGCATGCCGCCGCCGACCGGCCCGGCGTTGCGCAGCACCAGCACCGAGGCGGGGGTGACGGGCAGGTCGGGGTCGTCGATGCGGCGGGCCACGTCCTCGGGCGACTCGAAGACCACGGCCGGGCCCTCGTGCTTCAGCAGCGCGGGCGAGGCGGCCGAGCGCTTGATCACGGCGCCGTCGGGGGCGAGGCTGCCGCGCAGCACCGCCAGCGCGCCGGTGGGGCCGAGCGGGCCGTCCAGCGTGCGGATGGTGGTCTGCCAGTCGGGCGGCGGGGTGACCCCGGCCAGCCGGTCGCGCAGGGTGCCGCCCTCGATCACCGGGACGTCCAGGTCGAGCAGCGGCTCCAGCGCCTTCATCAGCACGGGCACGCCGCCCGCCCGGTGCAGGTCCTCCATGTAGCCCACGCCCGACGGCTTGCAGTCCACGAGCAGCGGCACCCGGGAGGCGATGCGCGAGAGGTCGTCCAGGCCGAACGGCACGCCCGCGCGCCGGGCCACCGCCAGCAGGTGGATCACCGCGTTGGTGGAGCCGCCCAGGGCCAGCAGCACGGTGACCGCGTTGGCCAGCGCGCCCGCGGTCACGATGGACGAGGGACGCCGGCCTTCGAGCGCCGCCTCGACAGCGACCCGGCCGGAGCGCACGCCTGCGCGCAGCCGGTCGCCGGTGGGGGCGGGCGCGGTGGCGGTGCCCGCCGGGCTCATGCCGAGGGCCTCCGACAGGCACGCCATGGTCGAGGCGGTGCCCATGACCATGCAGGTGCCGCCGGTCGTGGCGAGCGCGCCGCGCACGTCGGCGATGTCGTCCCCGTCCAGCTCGCCCGCGCGGTGCCTGGCCCACATCGAGCGGCAGTCGGTGCAGGCCCCGAGCCGGGTGCCGCGCCAGGTGCCGGTGAGCATGGAGCCCGCCACGAGCTGCACCGCCGGGATGTCCGCGGAGACCGCGGCCATGAGCTGGGCGGGCACGGTCTTGTCGCAGCCTCCGGCCAGCACCACCGCGTCCATCGGCTGGGCGCGGACGAGCTCCTCGGTCTCCAGCGCGGCCAGGTTGCGGAACAACATGGAGGTGGGCGACATGAGGATCTCGGGCAGCGACATCGCGGGGAAGACCACGGGCAGGCCGCCGGCCTCCAGCACGCCGCGTTCGACCGCCTTGACGAGCTGCGGCATCTCGCGGTGACAGGTGGTGAAGCCGCCGCTGGTGTCGGCGATGCCGACCACCGGCCGGTCGAGGTCCACCTCGTCGAACCCCGCGGAGGCGAGGAACGCCCTGCGCAGGAAGCGGCTGAACCCCTCGTCGCCGTACGAGGTGAGCCCCCGGTCGACGCCCCGGACGTCGGGCTGGTCCATCAGGCGCTCCTCAGTCGCAGGTTGACGTACTTGGCGATGGTGTAGTCCTGCACGCCCTCGGTGCCGCCCTCCCGGCCGAAGCCGGACTGCTTGACGCCGCCGAACGGCGCCTCCGCGGTGGCGATCGTCATCTCGTTGACGCCGACCATGCCGGTCTCCAGCTCCTCGGCGGCGCGGAAGGCGGTGGTCAGGTCCTCGGTGAAGACGAACCCGGCCAGGCCGAACGGGGTGGCGTTCGCCCTGGTCACGGCCTCCTCGAAGGTCTTGAACGTGCTGATGGGCGCGACCGGGCCGAACGGCTCCTCGGCCATCACCCTCATGTCGTCGTCCACGCCGGACAGCACGGTCGGCAGGTAGAAGTGCCCGCCGGGCAGGTCGGCGGGGCCGCCGCCGGCGAGCACGGTCGCCCCGTTCGCCACCGCGTCCTCCACCAGCGCGTGCACGCCGGCCAGGCGCCGGGCGGTGGTCAGCGGGCCCATGTCGGTGGCCGGGTCGCGCCCGTCGCCCAGGCTGATCTCGCGCGTCTCCGCGACGAACGCCTCGGTGAACGCCTCGGCGACGTCCTCGTGAACCAGGAACCGGCTCGGGGAGATGCACACCTGGCCCGCGTTGCGGAACTTGGTGCGCGCGCACAGCCGCCCCGCCCGCTCGGCGTCCGCGTCCGCGAACACCAGGACCGGCGCGTGCCCGCCCAGCTCCATGGAGACCGACTTGATCCCGTCGGCGGCCAGGCGCAGCAGCTCCGCGCCGACCGGCACCGAGCCGGTCAGGCTCACCTTGCGGATCACGTCGGAGGCGATGAGGTGGCGGGAGATCATGGGGCCGTCGCCGCTGACCACGTTCAGCGCCCCGGCGGGCAGCCCGGCCTCGTGCGCGATCTCCGCGATGAGCAGGGAGCACAGCGGCGCCTCCGCCGGGGCCATGAGCACGACCGAGCAGCCCGCGGCCAGCGCGGGGGCGATCTTCCGCACGCCGAGCAGCGCGGGGAAGTTCCAGGTGGCGAACGCGGCGACCGGGCCCACCGGCTCGCGGCTGACGAAGATGCGCGTGCCGGCGTCGCGGCCCTCGACGGTCCTGCCGTAGACGCGGCGGGCCTCGTCGGCGTACCAGTCGAACTGGTCGGCGGAGGCCAGCACCTCGCCCATGGACTGCGCCAGCGGCTTGCCCTGGTCGAGCGTCATGATCAGGGCGAAGCGCTCGGCCTGCGCGCGGATGCCGTCCGCGATGCGGCGCAGCACGCGCGAGCGCTCCCAGGGCTGCGTGCGCCGCCAGGTCGCGAAGCCGTCCGCCGTCGCGGCCAGGGCCAGGTCGAGGTCCTCGGGGCGGGCGACGGGCAGCTCGGCGAGGAGCGTGCCGTCGGCGGGGTTGTGCACGGGGAATGTCTCGTCCGCGGTGTGCCAGGCGCCCGCGATGTACATGGCGGCGGGCGGGAGCTGGGGATCGCTCATGTTCACAGTCCGATCTCGTGTCGCAGTTCCTGGGTGGACTCCACCCAGTTGCCGACGTTCCAGCGGCCGTAGGAGGGCAGGCCCCCGTCCGGGTCGGGCCCGTAGTAGACGGGGACGTGCACGATCGACAGGCCGGGGTGGGCGCGGGCCTTGTCCAGCGCCGCCCGCAGTTCCTCGGGCGTGGTGCCGCCGAACAGGGCGTTCACCCCGTTCACCGAGGCGCCCCAGGCCACGTAGTCGACCTCGACGTGGTCCCAGGTCGCGTGCTCGTGGCCGTACTGGGCGGCCTGAAGGCTGGAGATGGCGGCCATCCGCCGGTTGTCCAGGACGACCACGCAGCCGGTCGCGCCGTGCGCCACGCCGTCGATGAGCACCTGCGGGTTCATGGTGAACGAGCCGTCGCCGGTCACCGCCACCGCGTACCAGTCGTCCTCCGACAACGCCGTTGCCAGCACGGCGCTCGTGGCGAAGCCCATGTAGCTGGCGCCCGCCTCGGTGAAGGAGGCCTTGGGGTCGTCCTGGGCGGACATCTGGAACCCGTACGCCTGGACGTCGCCGGCGTCGAAGAACGTGACCGCCCGTGTCGCGGCCGCCCACTCCGCCACCGTGTGCACGGCGGCCGGCTGGGTGAGCACCTCCCGGCCCCAGACCGGGTCGTGCAGCCGGGGCCTGGCCAGGCGCTCCGCCTTGACGTCCTCCCAGGCGGCCCTGGCGGCCCGGCACTCGGCGAGCCAGGGGCTCTCCTGCGGCGCGGTCTCCCTGGCCTGGGCCTTCACGGCCTCGATCAGGGCGGCCAGGCTCAGCCGGGCGTCGCCGACGAGGGCGCTGGTCCGGGCGTAGTGCGTGGCGGCGTCGAGGTCGGCGTTGATGTTGACGACGTGCTGGACCTTCGGGTAGCCGGTGCGGGAGCTGTCGGCCTGGCAGACCGAGCGGGTGCCGACGGCGAGCAGCAGGTCGGCGTGCTCCATGGCGTGGTTGCCGCTCAGCGAGCCCTTGGAGCCGCCCACCATCATCTGGCGCGGGTGCCCCGAGGGGATGACGCCGAGGCTGACCGGCGACATCACGAACACGCCGTCCACCAGGTCGGCCAGCTCCTCCAGCTCCTCGCGGCAGCCGTCCGCGCCGCCGCCGACCTTGATCACCACGCGCTGGGCGTCGAGCAGCCTGCGGGCGATCTCCGCGTACGACGCGGTGGGGTTGGCGGCGCCGAGCTGCGGCGGGGCGCCGACGGGCAGCTCGTCGAGGTTGAAGCCCTCGATCAGCTGGGGCTGGGTGTTCAGCGGCAGCAGCAGGTAGAAGGGCCCCGGCCGGTACGGGTGATCGACCTGGTTGAGTCCGCGGCGCAGCGCCGTCGGCAGCGCGCGCGGCGTGTGCAGCGAGTACGACGGGCCCATCGTCGCCGTCAGCCGGAGGAACAACCCCTGCTCCGGCCGCGGGATCTGCTGCATGTTGGGGCCCTCGTCCTCGGTGGTCTCGTCCCCGTAGAGGTGCCAGACGCCCACGCCGTCGCTCACGGCCACGAGGGAGCCGGCCATCGCCTGCAGCGCGCCCGGCCCGATCGAGGTGACCACTGCCGCCTTTTCACCGGTGGCCCACCGCAACGCTGTTGCCGCATGGGACGCCTCGGTCTCGTGCCGGACGGCGAACGTCCGTACGACGCCCGCGTCCTGGTAGGCGCGCAGCACCTCGCCCAGCTCGGTCGAGCCATGGCCGAGCACGGCGACGAACCGGGTCACCCCCTGCCTGACCAGCCCGAGAACGACCGCCTCAGCCATCGTCAGATCCTGCCTGCGCGGCAGCTCACCACTCTCCAGAGCCGCCTCGAAACTGCCGGCACGTGCGATCGCCGCTGCGCGCGCCACGCGTTCAGCAGTCATCGTGCTCGATTCCCCCTCCACCGCACTCCTTCGATGTCGTGGACGTAGCGGTGAACGTACAACGCTGTTGCGCGACCGGCAATACTTCGGCAGCAATTTCCCTCAAATCGCCCAGATGTGTTGTCTTAGTGACAACACTCCGGGAGATCGGCGACCTCGCCGCCCGGGCGAGCGTCCGTGTGCTCGAAGGCGCCACCCCGGCGCCACGGCGGTCGCGACGGCGGTCGCGACGGCAACGGCCCGACGCCGAGCACTGGTGGCGCTGCCGGACGGTGTGGGAGTTCGCACGGAGCCGAGGACACGCCGCGGCCGGAGGCGCCGCGCGCAGCGCACGGCGCGGCGCACCCACGGCGCGGCGGACCCACGGCGCGGCGGACCCACGGCGCGGCGGGCAACGCACAGCGCACGGCGTGCGGCGGTCGCTAACCGGCGAGGCGGCGCCGGTGGGCGCGCTGGCGGCAGGTGGGGCCGCAGTAGCGGGGTGGACGCCCGGTGGGACGGGCCGGGAGCGGTGCCCCGCATTCTCCGCAGTGGCGCGTAGCCGGAGTTTCGTGACGTGGCGACGAGGACGGGTCACGGAACGGTCCGGGTTCCGTGACGGGACGGGTGCGCAACCCGTCCAGCAGCAGCCGTACGAGCTGGGCGCCACGCGCGGGGTCCCGGTGCGCGGAGCGCAGGGCGGCGCCGCCGACGGCCAGCGCCGACAGGTCGTCCACCCGTACGTCGGCCCGGATCACGCCTGCCTGCGTCGCGTCGCGCAGCAGGCGTTCCAGGGCCTCGTGGAAGCGCCGCACCGCGGCGGCCAGCACGGCACGCGGCCAGCCGCGGTCCCCGGTGAGCGCGTCGCACACGTGCTGGCGCCCCGCCGACTGCTCGATCACTTCGAGCAGGAAGCCGGACAGCGCGTCACCGGGAGCGGCGCGGGCTCTCCAGCGATCGGCGGCGGCCACCATGGTGTCGAGGTGTTCCGCGAGCACCGCTTCGAGCAGGATGTCCTTGCTCGGGAAGTGCCGGTAGACCGTGCCTGCGCCGACCCCGGCCCGCTGCGCGATGACGCCGAGCGACGCCCCGGGCCCCTCCTCCGCGAACACCCGCATGGCCGTGCTCAGCACGAGCTCCCGGTTGCGGCGGGCGTCCGCGCGCCCGGCGGGCGCTGCGACCGGCGCTGCTGTCATGTCACGAAATCCTTGTCTGCGGCGGCGAAACGGGTGGAGCATTCCGGACCGGGCCAGTATCTCCCACGTCTCCGGAGGACACCACCATGACCACCGCTACCCCCGCACGCACCGGCGCTGCGATTCTCGTCACCGGCGCCACCGGCAGGCAGGGCGGCGCCACCGCCCGGCGGCTGCTCGCCGGCGGGTGGAACGTCCGGGCGCTGGTGCGCGACCCGGCCGCGCCGGCCGCCGCCGGGCTGGCCGCCGCGGGCGCCCGGCTCGTACGCGGCGATTTCGACGATCCGGCGAGCCTGCCGCCGGCGCTGGACGGGGTCGCCGCCGTGTTCGGCGTTCCGCCGGTGGCCTTCGGCCCGGACGGGCCGCAGCCGGAGCTCGAAGCGGCCCGGGGCAGGGCGCTGATCGACGCCGCGGCCAAGGCGGGCGTCGAGCAGATCGTCTTCAGCACGGTCGCCTCCACCTCGGCCCCGACGCGAGGGGCGCGGGGCAAGACGCTGATCGAGGAGTACCTGCACGACCACGTGGCGCTGCCCACCGTGCTGCGCCCGGTCCGGTTCATGACGAACTATCTCGGCGCCGGGGTCGCCCACATCGACGGCATCTCCCCTGACGGCGTGCACCGGCACCTCTTCCCTCCGAACGAGCCCATGCAGGTCATCGCGCTGGAGGACATCGCCGAGTTCGCCGCGCTGGCGTTCGCGGACCCGGCCCGGTTCGCCGGGCGCACCCTGGAGCTGGCCGGCGACGAGCCGACCCCGGTGGAGGCGGCCACCGCGATCGCGGCCGCCACGGGCCTGCCGATCCGGTACGAGCAGCTCACCGACGCCGAGGCCGCTCGACTCGGCCGGGAGATCGCCGAAGCCAGGAAGCACTGGCAGGCCGGTCACCGCTGGCACGCCGACATCGAGGCCCTGCGGGTCATCCATCCCGGCATGCGCACGCTCACCGGCTGGCTCGCCGGTTCCGGCGCCGCCGCCATCCGCGCTCAATTCACCGCGGCCTGACGTTATGTAGGGGGGTGCGCCGCCTGAAAGCCAAAAAGACGCGAGGACTTTCCTCGCAAATCCAGACGGCCGGGAAATTTTTGCTCCGCGAGCGGGCCGCGGGGTAGCGCCCTGGGCTGTATCCAGGCGTAGTGTAGGCGTATCCGGACACGCGCCCGTCCCCCTGGGCTCTGATGGAGGTCCGCCGCTGTGCCGTCGCCGCTGACGTTCAGTTCTCAGTACCTGCCCGGCGTGACCGTGATCGCGGTTGCCGGGGAGGTGGACATCACCACCGCCCACCTCCTGGACGACTACATCAGCCGCACGCGCCGACATCAGGGCGATCACGTGGTGCTCGATCTGAGCGAGGTGCCCTACCTGGGCGTCTCGGCTCTGCACGTCCTGCTGCACGCCCACGACGTCGCCTACAGCAACGGGGCGAGCCTGCACGTGGCGGCGTTGCAGCGAGGGCCGGCGCACCTGCTCAGCGAGATCGAGGGCCGGCTGAACGTGCACGAAAGCTTGGAGCAGGCGATCCGCGCCGCGCTCCAGGCGGCGGCGCAGCCGTTCCCGGTCGGCGGCGGCGTGAGCTGACGCGGACCTGGGGCCCGCGGCGCCTCACACGGCGTAATCGCGGCTGTACGCGGCCGGATCCGCGGCGTCGGCGGCCGGGCCCCGGCGTACGGCCGGGCCCGCGGCCAGGTCCCGGCGTACACGGCCGGGCCCGCGGCCAGGTCCCGGCGTACACGGCCGGGCCCGCGGCGGTGTGCGCACCCCCGCCGCGGCGTGGCCGCCGGCGAAACCCTGATCACGACGGGCGTTGCCCGCCGCCCGATCAAGGCGTTCGCCGACCGGCTCGCGCCTGCCGTAGCCGGACGCGCCGTCGTCAGCGGCGACGCCTCCGCCGGCGGGCACTACGGCTGGTGTCCGAGCCGCCCCCGCCAGGTGCGCGGGGATCCGGGTACGGAACCACCGAAGGCCGCAGCCCCAGTAGCCCGAGATATTTCCTCGTCTGCATGATGTCCTCCAGAGTTGTATACCGAACCTTTCGGCCTTTTCTCCTGTTTCGGCCGATATTCGCGACAACACGGCGGGTATAACGAGGCTTCCCAAATCACGCAACGTGGCTTTATTTCGCCCTAGTCTTTGCTATCCCTCGACGACCGAGAAGCTGCATCGGCCGTTCGACGAAGCGGTGGCTCAGCCAGCTCGCCGGCACCAGCAGGCCCAGGAACGCCACGCTGACGCCGATCTGTAACGGCAACGGCGACCAGCGCATCTCTCCGGCCACCTGCATGACGGCCAGAAGGATCGGCAGGTGTACGAGATAGAGGGAGTAGCTGATCGTCCCGAGCCAGGTGAGCACGGCGGGGATGGTCCGGGCCCGCCAGGCCATGGCGGCGGCGAAGGTGAGGACGGCGAGCAGGATCGTCAGGCCCCACACGCCCGGCCGCACCCACCACCAGCCCGCGTTCAGCGCCCACAGGGGCATCGCGGCGACGACCCCCACGGCGACCGCCACCGGCCACAGCGGCCCCTGGCCGCGCTCCCACCGATGGACCGCCGTCCCGGCGAACATCACGGCCAGGATCGCCACGCCGAACCAGGGAACCCGGCTGCTCGACAACACCAGCACCAGAGCCATCCCACCCAGCACGTACGCCGCCACCGTGCGCCCGCGACCGGCCACCACGCACGCCATCCCCGTCACGAACACCCCGCACGAGACCAGGGCCGCCCACCCGCCCGGCAACGGCGGCCCCGGCAGCACGAGCGCCGCGCCGGCCGCGACGAGCGCGAACAGCACCGGCAGCAGCCCCCGGCGGTCGCGCACACCGGCCGTGAACAGCGCGACGACCAGCAGGTAGAAGACCATCTCGTACGACAGCGTCCACATGGTGTTCAGCACGCCCGCCGCGCCCACCGCGTCCAGGAGCATCGTCGCGTGGGCGGCCACGGACGACAGGTCCCTGGACACCTCCGGCCGCACCGGGATCCACCAGGCCAGGGCGAGGACCAGTCCGATCACTACGAGGTAGAGCGGGTACAGGCGGAAGAACCGCCCGATCCAGAACGCCCGCACGTCGCCGTGCCGCTCCAGCGAGGTCGGGATGATGTACCCGCTGACCAGGAAGAACACCAGCACGCCGTAGACGCCGAGGTTGAAGGAGGTGGGCCGTAACCAGGGCATGGCCCAGGTCGTCAGGTGCTCCCCCACCACCGCGAGGGCGCCGAGGCCCCGCAGGGCGTCCAGCCAGGCGAGCCGGGGCGGGGTCTGGGGGGCGACACGTTCGGCTCGGGGAAGGGCCTGGGACATATGGCTCAACGTATCGGATTCGTGATCCTTTGCCTGCCGCATTTTCCGGCCAGATCTCGCGAGAGGTTCACGAGCCGAGGGTTCTCGTGAGCCTGGTCAGCGCTTCGGTGATCTGCTCAGGGGTGAGGCCGAGCACCGTGCGCTGGTAGCCGTACACCTCCGGTGCCAGCGGGGCGAGCAGGACGTCGACCAGCGCGTCCGGCCGGGGGCTGCCCGCGGCGGTCAGGAGCGCGCGCACGTGGGCGCGCCAGAAGCCGTACGCGCCCGTCTCGAAGCGGGAGCGGCCCACCTCCGAGCCGAGCACCAGGTGGGAGTGGTCCTCCAGCAGGCGGACCATGGCGGCGTAGAAGGCGGCCAGCCGCTCGGCCGGCGGCGCTCCCGGGCCCAGGGGCGGCTCGCCGCGCAGCAGGCGTTCTTGCAGGTCCCGCTCGTGCTCGTCGAGCAGCGCGACGGCGATCGAGGCCCGGTCGGGATAGCGGCGGTAGAGCGTGCCCCGGCCCACCCCGGCCAGCTTGGCGATGTCGTCCATCGTCACGTCCTGCGGGGGCCGCTGCGCGAACAGCAGGGCGGCCGCCTCGAGGATCCGGGCGCGGTTGCGTGCGGCGTCGGCTCTCTCCATGCACCCGATTGTATCCGGACACGCTGTCCGGTTATATTGAAGTGGACAGCGTGTCCACATATCAGGGAGAGATCATGCTGCTGCACCTGGACTCCAGCGCCCGCCGGGCGTCGTTCTCGCGGAGGCTGTCGGGCGTGTACGCCGAGACCTGGCGCGCCGCCCACCCGCAGGCCGGCTACGTCTACCGCGACCTGGCCGCGCAGCCCGTGCCGCACATCGGCGAGGCGTGGACCGAGCTGTGCGACCACATCCTGGAGCACGAGATCACCGACCTCTCGCGCTACCGGGAGGCGGTCCGCACCCCGGCCCAGCGCCAGGCGTGGGCCGTCGTGGAGCCGCTGCTCGACGAGGTGGCCGCGGCCGAGGTGATCCTCATCGGCACGCCGATGTACAACTACTCGATCCCCTCGGCGCTGAAGGCCTGGCTCGACCAGATCACGTTCCCCAAGATGTCGCTCGCCGGGCGGTCGTTCGTGGTGACGAGCGCGCGCGGCGGCGCGTACGGCCCCGGCACGCCGCGCGAGCCGTACGACCATCAGGAGCGCTACCTGCGCGACTTCTTCAAGGGGCACTTCAGGGTCGAGGACGTGACGTTCATCCACGCGGAGCTGGTCAACGCCCGCCTCGACCCGGCGCTGGCGCACCTGCGTGGACGGCACGAGGAGTCGCTGGCCGCGGCGCTCAAGGAGGCGGCGCGATGAACTGGCTGGTCCTGCTGCTGGCCGGGCTCGTCGAGGTGGCGTGGTCGCAGTCCATCAAGCCGACGCAGAACTTCACCCGGCCGCTGCCCACGCTGATCTGCCTGGTCCTGATGGCCGCCGCCGTCTGGCTGCTGTCCCAGGCCATGAACACGCTGCCGGTCGGCACCGCGTACGCCGTCTTCACCGGCATCGGCGCCGTCGGCGCAATCACCCTGGGCATCGTGCTCAACGACGATCCCGTGTCGGTGGGCAGGATGGCGGCGCTCGCCCTGATCGTCGGCGGCATCGTGCTGGCCCGGGTCACCTCCTGAGAAGGGGTCTTCGAGTAGCCGATCCGGGCCCTGCACCTGCACTGCTACCGCATGCTCGGCTCGCTCGACCAGGCCGAGGACGCCGTCCAGGAGACGCTGCTGCGTGCCTGGCGCGGGCTGGACGGTTTCCAGGGCCGGGCGCCGCTGCACCACTGGCTGCACCGGATCGCGACGATGGCGTGCCTGCGGGCCGTCGAACGGCGTGGGCGGCTGCCTGCCGTGCACGCCGAGATCGCCCACCTGCAGCCCTACCCCGACACGCTGCTCGACCCCGCGCTGGTGGCCGAGCGGCGCGAGGAGGTGGCGCTGGCGTTCGTCGCGGCGCTGCAGCTGCTGCCGGCCACGCAGCGGGCCGTGGTCATCCTGCGCGAGGTGCTGTGCTGGAGCGCCGCCGAGGTCGCCGCCCTGCTCGGCGTCAGCGTCCCGGCCGTCAACAGCTCGTTGCAGCGCGGGCGGGCGGCGCTGCGCTCCCGCGCCGCCGCCGGCCGTCCGCTGGACGCCTACGAGCAGCAGTTGTTGCGGCGCTTCGTGCGGTCCTGGCAGCGGCGCGACCTCGACACGCTGGCCGCGCTGCTGCGCGAGGACGTGATCCTGCGGATGCCGCCGGAGCAGGTCGAGATCGCCGCGAACGGCCAGCCCGCGCTGGCGGCCTACCTGCCCGACGGCACGGGCACCTGCCGCGGCTGCTGCTCGCCCGCTTCGCCGAGGGCGACCAGGTGGACCCGGCCGAGCTCGACGCCCAGCGGCAGGCGGACACCGACCACCTCGGCGGCGACCCGGCCGCGGCGTTCCGTGCGGTCGGTGGCGGCCTTCGCGGCGCCCGGCGTGCTGGAACGGCCGTTCGCGTTCATGGGCGCCACCGTGCCCGGGGCGGTGCTGGCCTCGATCAGCCTGCACGAGTCGCTGATCCACGGCTGGGACATCGCCACCGGTGCCGGCCAGCCCCATCCCGCCGACGAGGACGTGGTGCGTGCGGTGTGGCAGTACGCCGAATCCGGCGTCGGCGAGGCGCAGCGCCGGGCCGGCCAGTTCGCCGAGGCGATCCCCGTGCCGCCCGCGGCGCCCCCGTTGGTCCGGCTGCTGGCCCATGTGGGGCGGCCCGCCCGGCCATGAGTCGTCCTGTTCAGTCGAGGAGCTGGACGTACCCGTCGGTGCCGTGAACGCGGATGCGCTGCCCGTCGCGGATCAGCCGGGTGGCGCCCTCCACCCCCACCACGGCCGGCAGGCCGTACTCCCGCGCGATCACCGCCCCGTGCGTCATGAGGCCGCCCACCTCCGTCACCAGCCCGGCGGCGGTGACGAACAAGGGGGTCCAGCCGGGGTCGGTGTAGGGGGTGACCAGGATGTCGCCCGCCTCCAGCTCGGCGCGCGCCATGTCCGTGACCACCCGGGCCCGGCCTTCGACGGTGCCGGCCGAGACCGGGAGGCCGGGCAGCGCGCCGGGCGGGAGGTCGTCACGCAGGTACCGGCCGGTGATGGTCTCGCCGTCGGAGGTGAGGACGCGGGGCGGGGTGAGCGCCTCGTACGAGCGGAACGCCGCCCGCCTCTCCAGGATGAGCGCGGCGTCCGCTTCGCCGGTGCGGACGACCTCCCGCAGCTCCTCGAAGCGGAGGAAGAAGATGTCGTCCCGCTCGCGCAGGACCCCGGCCCCGACGAGGCGATCGGCTTCCCGCAGCAGCGCCTGCTTGTAGACGAAGTAGCGGCTGACCATGCCGTACTTGGGGTACTCGCGGTATCCGGCGAAGGCGCGGACGCAGTCGATCATCCGCTTGGTCTCCTGGGCCCGCTGCTCGCCGTCGGGCTGGGCGCGCAGTCGTGCCAGCAGCTCCTGTTCCTTCCGTCGTGCCTCGTGGAGTCCCTGTTCGAAGAGTCGCCGGCCCGCGCCCGGCTCGAAGTTGTCGAGGTTGCCGAGGATGGTGGGCACGAGCGTGGCGGGATCCTCGCTCCAGCGCGTCCTGGTGACGTCGATCTCGCCCGCGCAGCGCATGCCGTACGCGTCGAGGAAGCCCTGGACGGCATCGCGCGCCTCCCTGCCGCCGGGCAGGCCGGCGAGCTCGTTCAGGAAGCCGTCGCCCGGCCGGCCCTCGTCCGCGACGCGCCGCAGGAGTGTCACGGCCTCGGGGTGCGGCCGGATGGCGTCGGCGACGTCGAGGAGTGCCCGTCCCATCTCCGACGTGACGTTGTGCGGGACGGACTGCGTGAGCGCGTCGGCCGCGTTCTTCTCGCCCAGCCACTTCTCGAGGTGGTCGTTGAGCCACCAGGTGGCCTCCATCGACGCCATGATCAGCTGCATGTTGCGCGGATCGGACAGCAGGCGCCTCAGCTCCGCGAGGTCGGCCAGGATGAAGTCCAGCAGCGCCGGGCCGGACACGGCCTGGATCTCGCGCCGCAGGGTGGCGACGGACTCCTGGTTCTCCCGGACCAGCTCGGTGACGACGGCCGGATCGGGCTCGGCCGCGGGGCGCGGGGCGCCGCCGGGCGGGCCGCCGGCGGCCTCGTCCGGGAGGGAGGGGACGAAGCCGCGGTCGACCACGGTCTGCAGCGCGTCGCGCATCAGCGGGTCGGACCTGCCCAGGGTCCCGATGAGCCAGGCGCGGCCCGCGGCCGTCGCCAGGTTGGGGGCCACGTCGACGAACAGCCGCCCGCCCGCCTCGCGCATCGGCCGCAGCGTCGTCAGCTGCCACACGGACAGGCCCAGTGGCTTCATCGCGTCGGTCATCATCTGCTGGTGGCCGACGGAGACGTAGACGTGGGCGTCCTGGTCGCCGGCGGCGGGGACGGGGAACAGGGTGGTGATCGGCCGACTCTGGACGATGTGGAAGTCGTCGCCGGCCAGGCACCATTCGATGTCCTGGGGGCGGCCGAAGTGCGCCTCGATGCGGCGGCCCAGCCGTACCAGGCGCACGGCCTGCGCGTCCGTGAGCACCGGCTGCGTCTGCCGCCGCGGCTCGACGGGGGCGTCCCGGGTGCCGCCGCCCGGCGCCGCCTGGGCGGACCGGGACTTGGTGGCGACCGTCGCGGTGACGACCTGATCGTCGCGCACCGTGTAGACGTCCCCGGCCGCCAGGCCGGACACGAGCGTCTCGCCGAGCCCCCAGGCGGCCTCCACCGTGGCGACCTTCCGGTTCGAGGTCACGGGGTCGGCGGTGAAGAGAATGCCGGCCGCGTCCGGGAACACCATCCGCTGCACGACCACGGCCATCCGCACCTTGCGGTGGTCGAAGCCGTTGCGGCACCGGTAGGTCACCGCCCGTTCGGTGAACAGCGAGGCCCAGCAGCGCCGGACGTGCCGGAGGATCTCCGCCGGGCCTGCGATGTTCAGGTACGAGTCCTGCTGGCCGGCGAAGGAGGCGCCCGGCAGGTCCTCCGCCGTCGCGCTGGAGCGGACCGCGTAGGAGTCCTGCTCCCCGAGCCGGGCGAGCGCCGCGCCGATGGCCTCCGCGACCTCGCCGGGCATCTCGGCGCCTTCGATGGCACGGCGGACCTCGGCGCTGAGGGTGCGGATCGCCGCGTGGTCGCCCGGCTCGACGCGCGACAGCAGGTCGAGCCGGGCGTCGAGCGACGGCACCCCGGCCATGACCCGCTGGAAGGCGGCCGTCGTCACGCAGAAGCCGTCCGGCACGCGGATGCCGTCGATGCGCGAGAGCTCGCCGAGGTGCGCGCCCTTTCCGCCGGCTTCTGCGACATCCGACGACCCGATCTGCTCGAAACCCATCACGTAGTGCACGTTCACCGCTCCATCGTCTGCCGGGGCTGGTTCGCAACGCGCCATTATGAAGCAGGTTCCGGCGCCTCATGAGGCGCGGGCATCTGATATATGGTGAAAGTGGCGGGGTGTCCGATACAGGATGACGGCGGTGAGGATCGCGGCCAGGTAGAAGCCGCCCGCGCCGAGCAGGCCCGTGGTGTAGCCGCTGGTGAGCGCGTCCTGGAGGGGCGTGCCCGGAGGCCGGCTCGCGGTGGCGGTGGCGGCCAGGCCCGCCAGTACGGCCAGGCCGAGGGCACCGCCGATCTGCTGGCTGGTGTTGACCAGGCCGGAGGCGATCCCGGAGTCACGCGCCGCGACGCCCTGCACGCCGCCGATGGTGGCGCCGACGAAGCCGATCCCCAGGCCGATGCCGCCGGCGAGCTGGGCGGGCAGGAGGACGACCAGGGGGTTCTGGCCCGGGGCCAGGAGGCTGAACCAGCCCATCGCCACGGCGGCCACCGCCATCCCGGCCACCAGGACGATCCGGGTGGAGGTGCGGGCCTGCAGCCGGGGTCCGACGAGTCCCGAGCCGATGCCGATGCCGACGGCGAACGGCAGGTACGCCAGCCCGGTGATCATGGGCGAGTACTGGTTGATCGTCTGCATGTAGAGGGTCAGGAAGTAGAACGTCGCCAGCTGCCCGGCTCCCATCAGCAACATCACGAGGTTGGCGCCGAGCCTGCCGCGGTCGGCCATCACCGCCGGCGGCAACATCGGGCTGCGGGCACTGCGCTGGATGAGCACGAACGCGCCGAGCAGCGCCAGGGCGGCGGCGCCGAAGGCCAGCGTGAGCGCGTCGCCGGCGCCGTGCGAGCCCGCCCGGTTGATCGCGTAGACCAGCGAGCCGAGTGCGAGCGTCACGGTGACCGCGCCGGGCAGGTCGAGGCCGCCCCGCTCGCGAGTCCCGGGCCGCAGGACGACGGTGCCGGCCAGGACCAGCAGCGCGATGGGGACGTTGACGAACATGATCCAGCGCCAGCCCAGGTACTCCGTCAGCGCGCCGCCCAGCAGCAGGCCGGTGACCGAGCCCAGGCCGCCCATGGCGCCGTAGACGCCGAGCGCCCTGTTGCGTCCGGGCCCGGCGGGGAAGGTGTCGGCGAGCAGGGACAGCGCGGCCGGGGCGACGATCGCGGCGCCGACGCCCTGCAGCACGCGGGCGGCGATCAGGACGGTCCCGTCGCCGGCCACGCCGCCCAGCAGGGACGCGGCCAGGAAGACGACCAGCCCGGCGCGGAACATCCGGCGCCGGCCGAACAGGTCACCGGCCCGCCCGCCGGCCAGCAACAGGCCGCCGAAGGCCAGGGCGTAGGAGGTCAGGACCCAGTCCAGGTCCGCCTCGGGGATGTCCAGGCCGGCCCCGATGACGGGCAGGCCCACGGTCACGATCGTGCCGTCCATCACCATCAGCAGTTGCGCGGCGGCGATCACCAGCAGGGCCAGGCCGCTTCTCTCCCGAGGGGTGTGCGAGGTCATCGGACGTCCTCGCAGGCGGCGCGGTGGACGGCGGCGGCGAGCAGGTCGTGCTCGGGGTAGGACCAGGCGAAGCCGAAGCGGCGCCGCGTGTAGCCGAAGGCGAGGCCGCCGCGCGGGTCGGCGAACGCCTCCGAGCCGGCCGAGCCGTCGTGGCCGAACGCGTTCGCGCTCAGGAACGGGTAGCGCAGGCCCTTGGCCTGGAAGCCGAGCGCGTAGTTGCCCTGGTCGCCGCGGACCAGGTCGGCGCCGACGGAGTGGAGCTGGGCGAACTCGGCGACGGTGTCCGGCTTGAGGAACGGCGCCCGCCCGTCGAGGCCCCAGACGGCGGCGGCGTACAGGCCGGCCAGGCCGCGCGCGCTGCCCACCCCGCCGGCCGAAGCCTGGCCGCCGGCGCGTACGGCGCGGGTGTTGGCGAAGGCCACCTGGTCCAGCGGTGGCGTGCTGTTGAGCCCGTACCCGATGCCGAGGATGCTGTCCCGGCCCGGCAGGTTCGCCCAGAACGCGGCCTCCTGCTCCGGGGTGGCCGTCCACCGCTGGATCGGCAGGAAGCGCTCCTCCTCCGCCTCGGGCAGTCCCAGGTAGAGGTCCAGCCCGTACGGGGCCCGGATGCGCTCGTCGTACACCTGCTGGAGCGAGCGGCCGGTCACCCGCCGGATCACCTCGTTCACCATCGCGAACGTGACGAATCCGCCATAGCCGTAGGCCGTGCCGGGACGCCAGTACGGCCGCTGCCCGGCCAGGCGGCGCGCGATCACCGCGTCGTCGGCCAGCTCGCCCGCCGGCAGCCCGCCGTCCACGCCGAGGACGCCGGAGCGGTGCGTCAGCACGTCCCGCAGCGTGATCGTGTCCTTGCCGGCGGCGGCGAACTCCGGCCAGTGCCGGGCCACCGGCTCGTCGAGGGCGAGCACCCCCTCCTGCACCAGCAGCGCCGTCACCAGCGTCGCGGCCCCCTTGGTGGAGGAGTAGACGGCGGTCAGCGTGTCGCCGCCCACCTCGTCCCCGGCCCACAGGTCCACCACGCGCCGGCCGTGCGCGTAGGCGGTGAGCTGCGCGCCCGCCTGGCCGTCCTGCTCGGCCAGCACCGCGGCGAACGCCTCGCGCACCTGCTCGAAGCCGTCCGCGACCGTTCCGTGGACATCCATCCTGCTCATCGTCGGCAACCTTCCGTGAGTGAGTGTCGGTCGCCGGCATGACGGACGATCCCGGAGAAAGGTGACCGGGTGCGCGGGCGGTCACCTTTCCCTGGTTTGATGCGTCACCGGTATGACGTTCTGCCGATGGAGAGGTTTGCGACCGTGACGCACGATGACTTTCTGGCCGACCAGTTCCAGGCGCACCGCCCCCATCTGAAGGCGGTCGCCTACCGGATGCTCGGCTCGCTGAGCGAGGCCGAGGACGCCGTCCAGGAGGCGTGGCTGCGGCTGGCGCGTTCGGACGCGGCCGACATCGGCAATCTCGGCGGCTGGCTGACCACCGTGGTCGGCCGGGTGTGCCTGGACATGCTGCGCAGCCGCAAGTCCAGGCGCGAGGAGTCGCTGGAGGAGCGGCTGCCCGACCCGGTGGTCAGCCAGGCGGACGCCGCCGACCCGGAGCGGGAGGTGCTGCTGGCCGATTCGGTGGGGCTGGCGCTGCTGGTCGTGCTGGAGTCCCTGAGCCCGGCCGAGCGGCTGGCGTTCGTCCTCCACGACATGTTCGGCCTGCCGTTCGAGGAGATCGCGCCCATCGTGGACCGTACCCCGGCCACGGCCAAGAAGCTCGCCAGCCGGGCACGCCTGCGCGTGCGCGGCGCGGCCCCGAGCCCCGATCCCGATCTGAGCAGCCAGCGCCGGGCCGTGGACGCGTTCCTCGCGGCCGCCCGTGACGGCGACTTCGCCGCGCTGGTGTCCGTGCTCGACCCCGACGTGGTGCTCCGTGCCGACGGCGGGCTGCTCACCGGCGGCATGAAGGTCATCCGGGGCGTGGCGGCCGTGGCCGGGCAGCTGGACACCTTCCACCGCATGGCCACCGGCTCCGCCACCCGCCCGGCGCTCGTCAACGGCCTCGCCGGCCTGGTCAACACCATCGACGGCCGGCTCATCTCCGTCATGAGCTTCACCATCACCGACGGCAGGATCGCCGCGATCGACATCCTGTCCGACCCGGAGCGGCTGGCCCGGCTCGACCTCACCGGCCTCGAGCCGTGAGCCGGCAAGCCTTGTACGACGGCTTTCTATTAGTAAAATTAACTAACAGTAAGGTGTGTATTCGCAGGTGAGGAGACTCATGAGAAGAGCAGCCCTACGCCTCGTCGTCACCACCCTGGGCGTCGCCGCCGTCGTCGGCGCCACGGTGCCCGTCGCCGCCACGGCCTCGGCCGCGCCGGCCGGCATCTACGGCTACTACCCCACCGCAGAAAGCTGCAACCACGTCGGCCAGCAGGGCCGGAACAACGGCCTGTGGCCCTGGTACACCTGCTTCCAGTCGAACCAGCTCTGGGCCCTGCAGATCCCCTGGTGAAACGGCCGCCGGACAGCGGGAGAGCCCCGCTGTCCGGCGCGGAAGGCGGCCCGGCCCCCGCCCGCACGATCCGGCCCGGCCAGTCCGGGCGGAGATTTGCCGGGATTTTCCGTACGGCCCGGCCGGTGAAGGCGACGCGGCGGCCCGGCCATGACATCGCCTGGGGACGCCCATTGCCCGCCCCGCACGCGGCCATATTAGGACAAACACCCACATGGCACCCGAACCTGGCGGATAGCGTGACCGCATGGCCGACGCAGGGAAGGGGCAGGGCCCGATGCTCTCCACGGGGACCAGCGAGCCCGGCACCTCTCCCCCACCCAGCATGTCCGGCGCGCACCTCACCACCGCGCTGGACGAGACGCTCGTGTCGGCGGCACGCGCGACCGGAGCGCACATCGCCGCGCTGTTCCTGCTCGACGGCACAGGGCAACTGCTGCTCATGCAGGCCGAGCTGGGGCTGCCCGGCCCGATCGTGGAGCCGTGGTCCAGGATGCGGGCCTGGAGCGACACCCCGGTGGCCGCGGCCGTACGCCTGGGAGAGCGGATCTGGGTCCCCGATCCGGAGGAACTGGCCCGCCGCTACCCCGCCGCCTCGCTGCTGGCGCCGTACCACTTCGCCATCATGGTCTCCCCGATCTCCGTCGACGGGCAGGTCAAGGGCTGCTGGGCGCTCATCTGGCCGGCGCCGCGCACGTCGCCCGGCTCTCCCGACGGGGAGGTCATCGACGAGGTCTCGCGGCGGCTGGGCGAGCTGCTGCGGGACAGCGGGCCGCCGGTCGTGGTCGCACGGCCGCGCGTCCTGGCGCCGCCCGCGGACGCGCCGCCGGAGCCCGATGCCGCCACGGCAGCCGCCGGCTTCGCCGAGCGGCTGCGGGACGGCTGCGTCTCGGTCGATCTGCACGGCCGCGTCACCTACGCCAACCCGCGGGCCGCCGAACTGCTCGGCACGAGCGTGCCGGACCTCTGCGGCCGGGTGTTGTGGGAGGCCGTGGGGTGGCTGCGCGACCCGTACTTCAAGGACCGCTTCCGTGCCGCGGTGGTCGGCCAGCGCCTCACCTCCTACACCCTGACTCCCCCGCACGGCGACCAGGTCGAGATCCGGCTGCATCCCGGCCCGTCCGGCGTCAGCCTGCAGCTCACCCGCGTCGAGCAGGGCGGGCTCGATCAGGCCGGGCTGGAGCCGGACGGCCTGCCCGCGTCGGCGCACGCGCGCGGCATGCACAACCTCCTGCACATGGCGGCGACGCTGACCAGCGCGCTCACCACGCACGAGGTCATCGACGTGGTCACCGCTCACATGCTGCCCATGTGCGGTGTCCAGGCCATGACGATCCTGGTCGCCGAGGGCGGCAGGATGCGGATCATCGGCTCCCACGGGTGCAGCGCGGAGCTGCTGAGCCACCTGGACTTCCTGCCCCTGACGTCCGACGGCCCCGTCGGTGACGTCGCCCGTACCGGCCGGCCGGCGTTCCTCGGCGACGGGCAGGACCCCGGCGGCCGGGGCCTGGGCCCGATGCCCGCGGACGGCATGGCCGCCTGGGCGCTGCTGCCGCTGTCCTTCGCCGACCGGGTGATCGGGGTGTGCGTGCTGGCCTTCGACCACCCGCGCCACTTCGCCGGCGCCGAGCGCGCCACGCTCACCTCCCTGGCCGGCATGATGGCCCAGGCCCTGGACCGTGCCCTGCTGTACGAGGCGAAGGACAAGATGGCCCACAGCCTGCAGTCCAACCTCCTGCCCCGCCGGCTCCCCGAGATCGAGGGCCTGGAGACGGCCGCCCGATACACGCCCGCCACGCGCGGCGCCGGCATCGGCGGCGACTTCTACGACCTCATCCGCCTGCACGACAAGGCCGCCGTCGCCGTCATCGGAGACGTCCAGGGGCACAACATGGCGGCGGCGGCGCTCATGGGGCAGGTGCGCACCGCCATCCACACCTCCGTCGCCGCCAACCCCGACCTCGGCGCCGATCCGGGCGCCGTGCTCCGGCACGCCAACTGGCTGCTCCTCGACCTGGACACCGAACTGTTCACCAGTTGCCTGATCGTCCATCTCGACCTGCGCCTGCGCGCGTTCTCCGCGGCCAACGCCGGCCACCTGCCGCCCCTGCTGCGCGTCCCCCACGGGAGCGCCGAACCCGTGGACGTCCCGCCCGGTCCGCTGCTCGGCATCGATCCGGACGCGGAGTACCACCCGGTGCAGGTGCCGTTCTCGCCGGGCGCCGTCCTCGCCCTGTACACCGACGGGCTCGTCGAGAGGCCGGACACGCACCTGGGCGACGCCATCGCCGGCCTGGCCGCGCACCTCACCCAGGCTGCCGACCAGCCGCTCCACCAGCTCAGCGAGACGCTGCTGAGCTGCGCCCCCGGCGACGAGCAGCGCTGCGACGACATCGCGCTGCTGCTGCTCAAGCACGAGCAGCCCCAGCCCTGATCCCGCAGTCGAGCACTCCTGGCGCGTCCCCGCGACGTGGCGCCCGTCGCTGCCTACGTTGAGAACATGCAGGCAGACAGCACCGGCCCGGCGAGCACCGGACAGGACCAGCCCGGCGATCCCCGTTACCTGCCGATCGGCGAGCACGGGCTGATCGGCGACCTGCGCACGGTCGCGCTCGTGGGCACCAACGGCACCATCGACTGGTACTGCTGCCCCCACTTCGACGCCCCGTCGGTGTTCGGCTCGCTCCTGGACGCCCAGCGGGGTGGCTCGTTCGAGCTGGCCGCCGACGTGCCGTACACGACCAAGCAGTTCTACTTCCCCGACACGAACGTGCTGATCACGCGCTTCTTCGCGGACGACGGCGTGGGCGAGATCCAGGACTTCATGCCCATCGAGGGCGACACCTCCGAGGCCGACCGGCACCGGCTGATCCGGCGGGTCACCTGCGTGCGCGGCACGCTGCCGTTCCGCGTGCTGGTGGCGCCCCGCTTCGACTACGCCCGACAGCCGCACACCGTCACGCAGGACGGCGCGATGACGTTCTTCGAGTCGCCGTCGCTCGGCCTGGGGCTCATCTCCAGCGTTCCCGTCGAGCACGACGGCCGCGACGTCCGCGGCCGCTTCGTGCTGCGCGAGGGCGAGCTGGCCGTGTTCGCCCTGGACCGGCTCGTCCCCGGCGTCCAGCCCCGCGGCTGCCCGCTGGAGGAGGCGGAGAGGCTGTTCACCGCCACGGTCGCGTTCTGGCGCAGGTGGCTGTCGGCCTCCCGCTACCGCGGCCGCTGGCGGGAGATCGTGCACCGCTCCGCGCTCACGCTCAAGCTGCTCACGTACGCGCCGACCGGCGGCATCGTCGCCGCGCCCACGACCAGCCTGCCCGAGCAGATCGGCGGCAGGCGCAACTGGGACTACCGGTACGTCTGGGTGCGCGACGCCGCGTTCTGCGTCTACGCGCTGCTCCGGCTGGGCTTCACCGAGGAGGCCGAGGCGTTCATGGGCTTCCTGGAGCGGAACGTCCGGCTCGACGGCACGGGGCCGGGCGGGCCGCTGCAGATCATGTACGGCATCGACGGCCGCAGCGAGCTGCCCGAGGAGGAGCTGTCCCACCTGGAGGGCTACCGCGGCTCGCGGCCCGTCCGGATCGGCAACGCGGCCGTCGACCAGCTCCAGCTCGACATCTACGGCGCCCTCATCGACTCCGTGTACCTGTACAACAAGTGGGGCACGCCCATCTCCAGCCATCGCTGGGACGAGGTGTGCACGCTGGTCAACTGGGTCTGCGACAACTGGGACCAGCCCGACGAGGGCGTCTGGGAGACCCGCGGCGGGCGCAGGAACTTCACCTACTCCCGCCTCATGTGCTGGGTCGCGATCGAGCGCGCCATGCGCGTGGCGAGCCAGCGCGGCCTGCCCGCCGACATCCCGCGCTGGCGCAGGAACCGCGACGCGATCTACCGCGACATCATGGAACACGGCTGGTCGGAGCGGCTGCAGGGGTTCGTCCAGCAGTTCGACGACGAGGTGCTCGACGCGGCCGTGCTGATGATGCCGCTGGCCAAGTTCGTCTCGCCGACCGACCCCAAGTGGCTGTCCACCCTGGACGCGCTCGGCGGCACCCTGGTCTCCGACTCCCTGGTCTACCGCTACGACCCCTTGCTCAGCCCGGACGGCCTGGAGGGGCAGGAGGGCACGTTCTCGATCTGCTCGTTCTGGTACGTCGAGGCGCTGGCCAGGGCGGGCCGCATCGACGAGGCCCGCCTGGCGTTCGAGAAGATGCTCACCTACGCCAACCACCTCGGCCTGTACGCCGAGCAGATCGGGCACACCGGCGAGCAGCTCGGCAACTTCCCGCAGGCCTTCACCCACCTGGCGCTCATCAGCGCCGCCTTCAACCTCGATCACGCCCTGGGCTAGGCGGGGGTGTAGATCACCACGTGCAGGTCGGGGTGGTCGGCGGGCGCCAGGCGGTGGTGCTCGTAGCGCAGGACGCCCGCGACAGGGTGGTGGAAGAGCCGTTCGCGGGAGGTGAAGCCTTCGATGTGGTGGTCCTGCCAGGCGGCGCCGAACACCTCGCTGGTCTCCAGGAGGCGCTGGACGACCGGGGTGCGGGCCAGGTCGCCGAGGCGGGGACCGGCCTCGGCGCGGAACTCGGCGAGGAAGCGGCGGCTGGTGGTCTCCCAGTCGGGCAGGAGCTCGCGGACGTAGGGGTCGGTGAACACCAGCCACAGCAGGTTCCGCTCGCCCGGGTCCACCGTGGCCACGTTCGGGTACAGGGTGGCGTAGGCGCTGTTCCAGCCGGTGATCGTCCAGTCGGGGGCGATGGCGTAGGCGGGGAAGCCGGCCAGCGCGTCCAGCAGGCGCCGCACGTGGCCGGGCGCCGTCCGCTCAGCGCCCGCGGTGGCCGCGGGCAGCGGCGCGTACCCGGCCAGAGAGAGCAGGTAGGCGTGCTCGGCGGAGGTCAGGCGCAGGGTGCGGGCCAGGGCGTCGAGGACCTGGCGGGAGGGCTGGATGTCGCGGCCCTGCTCCAGCCAGGTGTACCAGGTCGCGCTGACCCCGGAGAGGGTGGCGACCTCCTCGCGGCGCAGGCCGCCCCTGCGGCGCGGCCCCGGCGGGGGCAGGCCGACGGTGACAAGGTCCAGGGCCGCGCGTCTGGCGCGGAGGAAGCTGCCCAGTTCTCTGCGCCGTTCGGCCGCCGTGCTCACCCGGACCAGGGTAGTGCTGGTAGCGGGACTACTAGCACTACGGGCGTCTTCGCCGCACGCCCGCGTGCCGCCAGCATGGCGGCATGCCACACCTGAGATCACGTACGGTCACCCACGGGCGCAACATGGCCGGCGCCCGCGCCCTGATGCGCGCCTCCGGCGTCCCGGCGGCGGACATCGGCGTCAAGCCGGTCGTCGCGGTGGCCAACAGCTTCACCGAGTTCGTGCCCGGTCACACGCACCTGCAGCCGGTGGGGCGGATCGTCTCCGCGGCCGTCACCGCGGCGGGCGGGATCGCGCGCGAGTTCAACACCATCGCCGTCGACGACGGCATCGCCATGGGCCACGCCGGGATGTTGTACTCGCTGCCGTCGCGGGAGCTGATCGCCGACTCCATCGAGTACATGGTGCAGGCGCACTGCGCCGACGCGCTGGTGTGCATCTCCAACTGCGACAAGATCACGCCCGGGATGCTGATGGCCGCGCTGCGGCTGAACATCCCCACGGTGTTCGTCTCCGGCGGGCCCATGGAGGGGGGCCGGGCGGTCCTGAGCGACGGCACGGTCCGTACCCGGCTGAACCTGATCAGCGCCATGTCCGGCGCCGCCGATCCCGGCCTGCCGGACGAGGACCTGGCCAGGATCGAGGAGGCGGCCTGCCCCACCTGCGGGTCCTGCTCCGGCATGTTCACCGCCAACTCCATGAACTGCCTGCTGGAGGCGCTCGGCCTGGCCCTGCCGGGCAACGGCAGCACGCTGGCCACCCACACCGCCCGCCGCGCCCTGTACGAGCAGGCGGGCCGTACCGTGGTGGAGCTGGCCGCCCGGCACTACGGCGAGGACGACCCCGGGGTGCTGCCCCGCGCGATCGCCTCCGGCGCCGCCTTCGACAACGCCATGGCCCTGGACCTGGCCATGGGCGGCTCCACCAACACCGTGCTGCACCTGCTCGCCGCCGCCAGCGAGGCCGAGCTGGACTTCACGCTGGCCGACATCGAGGCGCGCTCCCGTACGGTGCCGATCCTGTGCAAGGTCGCGCCCAACGGGCCGTACCTGATGGAGGACGTGCACCGGGCCGGCGGCATCCCGGCCATCCTGGGCGAGCTGCACCGGGCCGGGATGTTGCGGCCCGGCGTGCACGCGGTGCACGCCGGCTCGCTCGACGCGTGGCTGGCCGCCTGGGACGTACGCGGCGCGTCCCCCTCCCGTGAGGCGGTGGAGCTGTTCCACGCCGCGCCCGGCGGTGCCCGCTCGCCGGCCGCGTTCTCCCAGTCGGCTCGCTGGGAGTCGCTCGACCTGGACGCCGCGAACGGCTGCGTCCGCGACGTCGCCCACGCCTACTCGGCCGACGCGGGCCTCGCCGTGCTGCGCGGCAACCTCGCCCCCGACGGGGCCGTCGTGGAGTCGGCCGGCGTACCGGAGGGCCTGCGCGTCTTCACCGGCCGGGCGGTGGTCACCGAGTCGCAGGAGGAGGCCGCCGAGGCGATCCTGTCCGGCCGGCTGGCGCCGGGCGACGTGCTCGTCATCCGCTACGAGGGGCCGCGCGGCGGCCCCGGCATGCAGGAGATGTTGTACCCGACCGCCTACCTCAAGGGCCGGGGCCTGGCCGGGGAGTGCGCGATCGTCACCGACGGCCGCTTCTCCGGCGGCAGTTCCGGCCTGTCGATCGGCCACGCCTCGCCCGAGGCGGCGGCCGGCGGCACGCTGGCGCTCGTCGAGGACGGCGACAGGATCACCATCGACATCCCCGCCCGGGTCCTGCGCCTGGACGTGCCCGAGCCGGAGCTCGCCGCGCGCCGCCACCGCCTGGAACAGCACGCCGGCTACCGGCCGCGGCATCGTGACCGCCCGCTGTCCACCGCCCTGCGCGCCTACGCGGCGCTGGCCGAGTCCGCCGACAAGGGCGCCGTACGCGCGGTCGCGGGAGGCTGAGGCACGCTCACGCGCGGGGCTGGCGGCCGGGCCAGGCGAGGTGGTCGACCGCCAGGAACGGCTCGCCGGCCACGCCGGTGGGGGTCACCCCGGTGTACGCCATGACGTCCCGATGCAGGTGCGACTGGTCGGCGTAACCGGCGTCGGCCGCGACCCGGGCCGCGCCCTCGCCCGCGACCAGGCGGTGCGCGGCGTGGTCGAAGCGGACCAGCTTCACGGCCTGCTTGGGCCGCAGGCCGAGCTGCGAGCGGAACCGGGACCACAGCCGCTTGCGGCTCCACCCGACCTCCTCCGCGAGCCCGTCGACCCGGACCAGGCCGTGGTCGCCGACGATCCGTTCCCAGGCCCAGGCCACCTCCGGGTCCGCCGGCGCCCGCGCCTCGTACCGGCGGGCCAGCAGCGCGTCCGTCAGTGCGAACCGCTCCTCCCAGGAGGGGGTCCCGGCCAGCCGCTCGCGGATCCGCGACGCCTCCCGGCCCCACAGGTCGTCGAGCATCACCACGGTGCCGTCGAGCTCGGCGGGCGACACGCCCAGAACGGCGCGGGCGATCACCGGGGACAGGCGCACCTGCACGCACTCGACGTTCTCGCCCCGCGCCCAGACCGCGCCGCCCGACCCGAACCCGGGCCCGGCGACGATGCTGCCCAGGTGCCGCCGCCCGGCGGCGCCGTCGAGGACGGGCGCACCGGCGCCGAACTCCAGCAGCAGCGTCACGGCCGGGTGCGGGACCATCCGGAGCGCGTCCAGGTCGCGGACCCGGAACCCGGCCATGGTGACCCCGGCCACCCGGCTGGGCCGCCGCGGGCTCGCGACGCCCCACTCGGCCTCACCGTGCACGAACGTATGCACGGCCCCATGCTACGCGAGCCGGTCGAAGGGAACATTTGTCCAAGCACTCAGGGCGCACCGGCGGCGACAGTGGCCCCATGACCCTTTCTGACAGCGATCCGCACACGATCGACCCGGCCCGGAGCACGGCCCTCTCCGTCACCCTGGACGACGGCGACCTGCACGTGTACCTGGACGGCCCGAGCGACGCCCCCGCGCTCCTGCTCATCCACGGATCCGCCTCCTCGGCCCGCTCGTGGGACCCGATGGTCCCGCTGCTGACCGGCTCCCACCGTGTCATCAGGATCGACCTGCTCGGGCACGGCCGGTCGGCCAAGCCGGACGACCTCGGCTACACGACCCCCGACCAGGCCCGCCGCGTCGGCGAGGCGCTGGACCGGCTCGGCGTCCGGCAGGCCGTCGTCGCCGGGCACTCCAGCGGCGGCGCGGTCGCCACCGCCCTCGCCGAGCTGCGGCCCGGGCTCGTGACCGCGCTCGTGCTCGTCAACACCGGGCCCGGCCTGGACGCGTACCTCGCGCCGCAGTCCGCCGCCATCGCGCCCGACCGGTGGCCGCCGGACGACGAGCAGATCCGCGGGTTCGCGAGCTCGGGTTTCAGCCGGCCCGGCTACGAGGTTCCGCAGGAGCTGCTGGACGAGGTACGGCTCATGACGTTCCACACGCTCACCGCGACGATGATGGGCACCACCGAGTACCTGAAGCAGCGGCCGATCCCGGACCGGCTGGCGACGCTCGGCAAGCCGCTCCTGGTGATCTTCGGTGAGGACGACAGGAGATGGCGGTCCTCGTCCGCCGCGGACTACCGCAAGGTCGCCGGGGCGGCGGTGGAGCTGCTGCCCGGCCTCGGGCACTCCCCCATCCTGGAGGACCCGCCGCGCACCGCCGCCCTGCTCCTGGCCTTCACCGCGCGGCAGGGCTGAGCCCCGCCTTCTCCGGTGGGCGGCCGCGGACGAGGTCGGCGGCGCGTTCGGCGAGCGCGATCGTGGGCGCGTTGGTGTTGCCGCGCGGGACGGCCGGCATGGCCGAGGCGTCGGCGACGCGCAGCCCGTCCACGCCGCGCACCCGAAGCTCGCCGTCGCAGACCGCCCGCTCGTCGCCGCCCATGGCGCAGCTGCTGGTGGGGTGGAACATGGTGCCGAGCCGGTCACGGATCCACGCGCGCACGTCCGCCTGCCCGCCCGGCCTCCGCTCGCCCTTCACCAGGCCCGCCAGCGGCCGGCAGGCCACGATCTCGCGCGCCAGCCGTACGCCCGCGGCCAGGACGTCGAGGTCGGCCTCGGCGGACAGGTAGGCGGGGTCGATCAGGGGGATGCCGGCCGGGTTCGCGGTGCGCAGCCTGACGCTGCCCCGGCTCGCGACGCCGATCGCGCCGACCAGAATCGTCAGGCCGCGCCCGGTGGTGCCCTCCGGCTCGGGCGCCGGGCCGGGGATGGCGCCCAGCTGCAGGTCGGGGGCGTCCAGGCCCGGGCGGGAGCGGGCGAACGCGCCCGCCTCGGCCCCGCAGGAGCTCATCGGCCCCTGGCCGCTCGCCCGCCAGCGGGCCAGGCTCTCCTCCGTCGCCTCCTCGGCCAGGCTCGGCACGTCCGGGGTGTGCCAGTCCACCAGGCACTGCGGGTGGTCCTGCAGCCCCGATCCGACCAGGGGCGAGTCCACGGCGACCTCGATGCCCAGGGCGCGCAGGTGCTCGGCGGGGCCGATGCCGGACAACATCAGCAGCTGCGGGGTGGCGATCGCCCCGGCGCACAGCAGCACCTCGCCGCGGGTGCGGGCCTCGTGTGCCGTCCCGTCGCACACGTAGCGCACCCCCGCCGCGCGGCCCGCCTCCAGCAGGATCCCGGTGACCAGGCAGCCCGTACGCACGGTCAGGTTCGCCCGCCCGGCCGCCGGCCGCAGGTAGCCGTCGGCGGCCGACCAGCGGCGGCCGTCGCGCTGGGTGGCCTGGTAGTAGCCGGCGCCGTCCTGGACGGCGGCGTTGAAGTCGTCGTTGGCGGGCAGCCCGGCGGCGATCGCGGCGGCCAGCCACGCCTGGCTGAGCCGGTGCCGGTAGCGCGGGTCCTCCACCCGCAGCGGCCCGCCGGTTCCGTGGTAGAGGGAGGCGCCGCGCTGCTGGTCCTCGGCCCGCCTGAAGTACGGCAGCAGGTCCGCGTACCCCCATCCGGCGCAGCCGTGCACGTCGCGCCAGGCGTCGTAGTCGGCCCGGTTGCCGCGGATGTAGACCATGCCGTTGATCGAGGATCCGCCTCCCAGCGTCCGGCCGCCGGACAGGAAGATGCTCCGGTGCCCCGCGTGCGGCTGGGGGACGGTGACGTCGTCGCGCGCCAGCGGGCCGCGCCACAACGCCGGCGCGGCGGCCGGCATGCGGATCTCCGGAGCCTGGTCGGGCGGGCCGGCCTCCAGCACCAGCACCCTGCTGCCCGGGTCCTCGCTCAGCCGGGCGGCCAGGACGCAGCCCGCGCTGCCCGCCCCCACGATGACGTAGTCGTATTCGCTGCTGGTCTCGGCCATGGCCCCATCGTGACGCGGGGCGGCGCCGCGCCGCCTTGGCCTGCCGTGCACGGACGTTGACCGTTCACGCCCGGCGCGTGCACGCGGCGTCAATCACCGCACCCGGACGGGCAATGACGGCCCCGGCGGCCGTCGTGACAATGGGGACGGACACCGAGATGAGGGAGCAGGCAGATGCGTCCAGAGCTCATCGCCCGGGCCGCCGGGCTCGTCACCGGTGCGTGGGTCGCCCAGGCCGTCAGCACCGCCGCCGCCCTGTCCGTGCCCGACGAGCTGGCCCGCGGCCCCCGGCCGGTGACGGAGCTCGCCGTCGCGGTCGGCGCGGACGCCGGCGCGCTGTACCGGCTGCTGCGCGCGCTGTCCGGCGTGGGCGTGGTCGAGGAAGGCGAGGATCGGGTCTTCGCGCTGACCGAGCTGGGCGAGCTGCTCACGGCCGGCGCCCTGGGCGGGTTCGCCGTGATGCTGGGCGCGCCGTTCCACCGGCGGGCCTGGACCGATCTGGAGCACAGCGTACGCACCGGAGAGTCCGCCTTCGCCCGGCTCTACGGCGGGTTCGAGCACTTCGGCGACCATCCCGGCGACGGCGAGGTGCTGAACGCGGGCATGACCGCCGCCTCGAACCTGCTCCTGGCCCCCGCGGTCCTGGCCTACGACTTCACCCCCTTCGGGGCGATCGTGGACGTGGGGGGCGGGCACGGCGCGCTGCTCGCGCTCGCCCTGTCCGGTCATCCGTCGGGGCGCGGGGTGCTGTTCGACCTGCCGCACGTGATCGCCACCGCGGGGCGGCCGCTGCGCGAGGCGGGCGTGGCCGGCCGGTGCGAGCTCGTCGCCGGCGACTTCTTCCAGCGGGTGCCCGCCGGCGACGCCTACCTGCTGGCCAACATCGTGCACGACTGGGACGACGAACGGGCCGTCGCCATCCTGTCCGGGTGCCGGGCGGCGATGACCGACGGCGGGCACGTCCTGCTGGTCGAGGCCGTGCTGCCCGCGACCCGCAACGAGCCGCACCCGGCCACGCTCATCGACCTGGAGATGCTGGTGATGAACCGGGGCGGCCGCCAGCGCACCCTCGGCGAGCACCAGCGGCTGCTGGAGCGGGCCGGGCTGCGCCTGACGCGGGAGATCCGCAGCGAGGGCACGTTCAGCCTGCTGGACGCCGCCGCCGCGTGAGGAGGTAGGGTGGACGGGTCGTCATGAGCGTGGTGTTCCAGACCGGGAACGAGCCGGTGGTCTCGCGGCGGGACTACTGGCAGCACGTCGTGCACGACCTGCTGGCCCCGCTGGAGCTGCGCCTGCCCGAGGGCGACTTCCGCAGCCGGGTCGCCGTCACCGAGGCGGGCTCCGCGCAGATCTTCGACCTGACCACCACGCGCGGCCAGGCGCTGCTCACCCCGCGCCTCATCCGCCACTCGGACGCCGGCCTGTGCAAGATCGACGTGCTCGTGCGCGGCCATCTCGTGGTCGAGCAGGAGGGCCGCCAGGCCCTGCTACGGCCGGGCGACTTCGTCCTCGTCGACCTGTCGCGGCCGTGCCGATGGATCAACGACACCGCCGCCGCGAGCGTCGCGCTGAGCTTCCCCCGCCGGCTCCTGCCGCTCGAGGACCTGCGCGCGCTCACCGGCCTGGTCATGCCCGGCGACCAGGGCACCACGGCGCTGATCTCCACGCTGGCCCGCCAGCTGCCCGCCACCCTCGACGGCTGCCATCCCGCCGAGAGCGCGCGCCTCGGCACCGCCATCCTCGACCTGCTCTGCGTGGCGCTGTCCGCCCGCGCGGGGCACCAGGCGGGCGTGCCCGCGGACACGCGGCAGGCGGCGCTGCTGGCCAGGGTGCACAGCCACATCGAGCGGCGGCTCGACGATCCCCTGCTGTCGCCCGCCACGATCGCCGAGGCCCACCACATCTCGCTGCGGCAGCTGTACAAGCTGTTCCAGAGCGACGGCGGCGGCGAGGACGGCGGCGTGGCCGGCTGCATCCGCCGGCGGCGGCTGGAGCGGTGCCGGCGCGACCTGCTCGATCCGGCGCTGCGCGGCCGGCCGGTGAGCGCGATCGCGGCCCGCTGGGGGTTCACCAGCCCGGCGCACTTCAGCCGCGCCTTCCACGCCGCGTACGGCATGCCGCCCGGCCGGTTCCGCGACCTCGGCGTTGCGGGCTGAGCCGACGCACCCAGGCCGGGCGACACACGGACTTCGTGACGCGCCGGGCCGAGCGGCGCGGTCTCCCACGAGGGGGCGGGCGCATCGCGAAGGCGGCCGCCCTTCTCGGGTGGCCGCCTTCGCGGGTGATCCGCGCAGCTACTTGAGCAGGCGCTTGCTCAGAAGCTCCTTACCCTGCTCCGCGCCCTTCCGGCTCTCGCCCTGGGCGCGGCGGAAGAAGCTCGCCAGCTCACTGTCACCGGCGCGCTCGGCGTCGGCGATGTAGTTCTCCAGCCGCAGCACGTTGCTCAGGCACTGCTCGACGAACCAGATCAGGTTGTAGTCCTTGTCCTGGGTGCCGGTGACCTTGCCGGTCTCCTGGCTTGACGGATCCATGTGTCCTCCTGGCCCTTCGACGGTCAGCTCCCCCTACCGGCCCGGCCGGGCCGCCTCCGTCCTCCTGCCCAGCAGGCACGAGGTATGCCCGCCACGGCCTTTCCCGGGAGGAAATGCGCGCCGGGCCCCCGGCGTTAGCGGGGACATGGGGAATCGTTTCGCGGACGAGACCGTCATCCGCCGTCTTCTCACCGAGGCGCGCACGTGGGCGTTCGTCGGCCTGTCCGGCAACCCCGCACGTACGGCCTACGACCAGGCGGGCCTGCTCAAGTCGCGCGGGCGGCGGGTCATCCCCGTCCACCCCGCCGCCGAGACCGTGCTGGGCGAGCCGGGTTACGCCTCGCTGGCCGAGGTGCCGGACAAGGTGGACGTCGTGGCCGTGTACCGCCGCTCCGAGCACGCCGGGCAGGTGATCGACGAGGCCATCGCGATCGGCGCCGGCGCGGTCTGGCTGCCCCTGGGCGTGATCGACGAGGCGGCCGCCCTGCGCGCGCTGGACGCCGGCCTGGACGTCGTCATGGACCGCTGCCCCGGGGTGGAGTGGGCCTTGCGCCGCGGCGCCTGAGCGCCGCGCGGATCACCGGTGCACCCATGGCCCGGGACAGCGGCGGGCATAATGCGATCAGCATGCCTTCGGCGCCCGCATGGGAGGTACGGTGACCCCCGCTTCGCCCCTCACCTTCGAGCACATCTCGGCCGGCTACCACCCCGATCCCGCCCTCTCGATGTCCCTGCACGCCGACGCGTACACGGACCCGCGGTGGTCCGCTGTCGACCAGCGGGCGATCTTCGCTCGTACCTGGCAGTGGCTGTGCCACGTGGAGCAGCTGCGGGAGCCGGGCGGCTACGTGACGGGCACGGTGGCGGGCATGCCGATCGCGGCCGTCCGCGACGAGGCCGGCGTGTTGCGGGCGTTCTACAACGTGTGCAAGCACCGGGCGCACGAGCTGCTGTCCGGCTCCGGCGTGCGGCGCAGCATCGTGTGCCCGTACCACGCCTGGACCTTCGACCTGACCGGCCGGTTGCGGCGGGCGCGCAACACCGGCGGCATGCCGGCCTTCGACGCGTCCGCGGTGTGCCTGGACCGGATCCAGGTCACCGAGTTCGGCGGCATGGTCTACGTCAACCTCGATCCCGCGGCGGCCCCGCTGCGGGAGCAGGCCGGCGACCTGGAGGCGGAGATCCTGGCGCGGGCGCCGGACGTCGCCAAGCTGACCCTCGCCCGCCGGCTCACCTACGACATCGCCTCCAACTGGAAGAACGTCGTGGACAACTTCCTGGAGTGCTACCACTGCCACGTGGCGCACAAGGACTTCGTGTCCCTGGTGGACATGAGCACCTACCGGGTCACCACGTACGGGGTCTACTCCAGCCACATGGCGGAGGCGGGCCGGGCGGACAATTCCGCCTACGACGTGTCGGGCGCGACCGTCACCGAGCACGCGGTGTGGTGGGTGTGGCCCAACACCTGCCTGCTGCGCTACCCCGGCCGCGGCAACTTCATGGTGCTGCAGATCATCCCCGACGGGCCGGAACGTACGCGGGAGACCTGGGACTTCTACCTGGAGACCGCCGAGCCGGACGAGGCGGAGCTGGACAGCATCCGCTACATCGACGAGGTGCTCCAGGTGGAGGACATCGCCCTGGTGGAGAGCGTCCAGCGCGGCATGCGCACCCCCGCCTTCACCCAGGGAAAGATCGTTCACGATCCCGGCGGGTCCGGGCTGTCCGAGCACGCGGTCCACCACTTCCACGGCCTGGTCCTGGACGCCTACCGGCGCGAGCTGCGCCCCGCCTGAGGGGAGCCATCGCGATCACCGGCACGGCCAGCACCACCGAGGTGACCAGCCGCTGCCGCAGCGGCCTGAGTTCGTCCTCCGGCTCATCCAGCACCGGCGCCGCGGCGGTCCGGGGCCCCAGCCGCGTACGAGCCGAGCTTGACCGCGGCGTTCACGGGTTCGCCACTTCGTAACCGGCCTCTTCGACGGCGGCCACGATCTTCGCCGCGTCGACGGGGCCGTCGGTGTCCACGGTCAGCAGGCCGGTCGCCAGCTCCACCTCGACGTTGGTGACGCCGGCGACCTCGCCGACCTCCTCCTTGACCGAACTCACGCAGTGGCCGCAGGTCATACCCTTGACGGTGTAGGTGGCGGTGCTCATATCGGGGTCTCCTTCAATCCGTGTGTCAGGAACGAACAAGTCGGGCGATGGCGTCGGAGGCCTCCTTGACCTTGGCCTCCGCCTCCGGCCCGCCCTTCTGCGCGGCCTCGGCGACGCAGTGGGCCAGGTGCTCCTCGAGCAGCGACAGGCAGAACGACTTCAGCGCGCTGGTCGCCGCCGACACCTGGGTCAGGATGTCGATGCAGTACTTGTCCTCGTCGACCATCCGCTGCAGGCCGCGGAACTGCCCCTCGATGCGGCGCAGGCGCACCGCATGGTCCTGCTTGTTTTCGCTGCATCCGGCCATGTCCACCCTCTCCAGGCCGGCCGCCCATACGGCACCATACCCCCCTATAGTATTTCCGGGCAATCCCGGACGGTGATCGCGGCGGTTTGCGTGGGCTGATACTTTTCCATCTGGCAATATGAGCACGTAGGCGCCCATGCAGCCCTGAGGAGAATCCGTGACGGACGGAAGCCTGGAAACGATCGACGGCCGCCCTGCGCTGCGCTTCGAGCGCACGCTTCCGTACCCGGTCGAGCGCGTGTGGCGGGCCGTCAGCGTTCCGGCGGAGCTCGAACGCTGGTTCCCCGCGGCCGCCGAGTGGACCCCCGCGGTGGGGGAGATCATCGAGACAGCCGGCGGGACCGGCGAGGTGACCGAGGTCGACCCGCCGCACCGGCTGGCCTGGACCTTCGCCGGCCAGTCCTACAGCTTCGAGCTGACCCCCGCTGGGGACGGCTGCCGCCTGGTGTTCACGCACGTCATCGACGATCGCGGCCTGTCCGCGCAGACGGCCGCCGGTTGGGAGGCCTACCTCTCGCGGCTGGAGCCTCACCTGGCCGGCGAGCCCGTGTCCGAGATGGACGCGCACGGGCAGTGGGAGGAGGCCCACGAGCGCTACGCCGAGCGCTTCGGGGTCGACCCGGCGCCGGGCCGCCGCTTCGCCGCGGCACTGCGCGGGGAGAGCGGCGACACGCCTGAGGATTCCGAGCGGGACGCCTGAGCGTCCCGGGCGGGCGGCGACCCAGCCCCGCAGTCCAGCGCAGGGCAGTCCAGCGCAGGGCAGTCCAGCGCCGGACGGCCCGGTCGCGGAGGACCTTCGCCGGTACGGGTTCGGGACCTTCGTCCTTTCGCGCACCGCCGCCGCTTCGGTAGCGTCGAACGCATGATTCGTGTGTTCCTCCTCGACGATCACGAGGTCGTCCGCCGTGGTGTCGCCGCCCTGCTGGACTCGGAGGACGACATCGAGGTGATCGGCGAGGCGGGCACAGCGGAATCCGCGGTCGCCCGCATCCCGGCGCTCATGCCCGACGTGGCGGTGCTGGACGTGCGGCTGCCCGACGGCAACGGCGTGGACGTGTGCCGCGAGGTGCGCTCGCGGGTGCCGGGCCTGGCGTGCCTGATGCTGACCTCGTTCGCCGACGACGACGCGCTGTTCGACGCGGTGATGGCCGGCGCCGCCGGGTACGTGCTCAAGCAGATCCACGGCTCCGATCTGGTCGGCGCCGTGCGCACGGTCGCCTCCGGCCAGTCGCTGCTCGACCCGCAGACCACCGCCGCCATGCTGCAGCGGCTGCGCGACCAGGCCGCCAGGAAGGACCCCCTCGCCGCGCTCACCGACCAGGAGCGGCAGATCCTCGACCTCATCGGCGAGGGGCTGACCAACCGGCAGATAGGCGAGCGCATGTTCCTGGCCGAGAAAACGGTCAAGAACTACGTGTCCAACCTGCTGTCCAAGCTCGACATGCAACGCCGCACCCAGGCCGCCGCCCTGGCCGCACGACTGCGCGCCGACCGCGGACGCTGACCATCAAGCCCACACCGGCCGCGGACGCTGACCGTCAGGGCCGACACCGATCCTCGGCGCTGATCGTCAGGCCCGGCGCCGGACGACGTCGCCGAGCGGCGGGGTCAGGACGGACCGGCCGTGCCACCAGCCGCCTTCGAACGTCCACCGCCGGGCCCTGGCCACGTAGGCGAGGGTGAGCCGAGCGTCCCGTGCTCGACCCCATACCCGCTCCCGGTGACGGATGGCGTCACGATCGGGGAAAGGGCTCCCCCTGGTGGTCGTCGGACACCTGGGCGGCGGTGACGGCGACGGTGGTGACGATGTCGGCCACGGTGGCGCCGCGGGACAGGTCGTTGACCGGTTTGCGCAGCCCTTGCAGCACCGGTCCGACCGCGACGGCTCCTGCGCTGCGCTGGACGCCCTTGTAGAGGTTGTTGCCGGTGTTGAGGTCGGGCACCACGAAGACGGTGGCGCGGCCGGCCACCGGGCTGCCGGGCATCTTGGCGCGGGCCACGGTGGGGTCGATCGCGGCGTCGTACTGGATCGGGCCCTCCACCTGCAGGTCCGGGCGGCGCTCGCGGACCAGCTCGGTGGCGGCACGGACCTTGTCGACCTCGGCGCCGGTGCCCGAGGCGCCCGTCGAGTACGACAACATGGCGATCCGCGGCTCGACGCCGAACAGCGCGGCGGTGCCGGCGGAGGCGATCGCGATGTCGGCGAGCTGCCCGGCGGTCGGGTCGGGGTTGACCGCGCAGTCGCCGTAGACCAGCACCCGGTCGGCCAGGCACATGAAGAACACGCTGGACACCAGGCCCAGGCGCAGGATCTCGAACGCGGGCCTGATCGTGTGCGCGGTGGTGTGCGCCGCGCCCGACACCATGCCGTCGGCCATCCCGGTGTGCACCATGAGCGTGCCGAAGTAGGAGACGTCGGTGACGGTGTCGCGGGCCAGCTCGACGTTCATGCCCTTGTGCGCGCGGGCGGCGGCGTACTCGCGGGCGAAGCGCTCGCGCAGCTCCGGGTCGAACGGGCTGAGCACCCGGGCGGCGTCCAGGTCGAGGCCGAGCTGGGCGGCCCGGACGCGGACGCGTTCCTCGTCGCCGAGCAGGGTGAGCTCGGCCACGCCGCGGCGCAGCAGGACGTCGGCGGCGCGCAGGATGCGCGGCTCCTCGCCCTCGGGCAGCACGATGTGCCTGCGCCGGGCGCGGGCCCGGTCCAGCAGCTCGTACTCGAACATGAGGGGCGTGACGACGTCGGTCTTGGCGATGTCGAGCCGCTCCAGAAGCAGGGCGCCGTCCACGTGCTCGGCGAACAGCCGCACCGCCGTGTCGGTCTTCCCGCCCGCCTCGGGCGTGAATCGGCCCTCCACCGCCGACAGGCGGGTCGCGGTGTCGAACGTGTCGTGGTCGGTGGCGATCACCGGCAGCGGGATCGCCATGCCGCGCAGCAGCCGTTCCACCGGGTCGGGCAGCTCCGTGCCGCCGGTGAGGATCACCGCCGACAGGGCGGGGAAGCCGGGTGAGGTGTGCGCCGCGATCAGGCCGGGCAGTAGCGCGGCGGCCCGGTCGGACGGGATGATCACCGCCGCGCCCTCGGTGAGCCGGTCCAGGATGCCGGGCAGCGACATCGCGCCCACCATCAGGGCGCTGGCCTCCCGCCCGAGCCCGTCGCGCTCACCCAGGAAGAACCGGCCGTCGCAGGCGTCCGCCAGGTCGGCCACCGTCGGCGCGCGCAGCGAGGGGGTCTCCGGCAGCACGAACACCGGTGCCGGATGCCCGATCGTGAGCGGCTCGGCCGCCCGGGTGACCACGACGGCGAGCTCGCGGGCGTGGTGGTGGGCCAGCTCCCTGGCCGACAGCTCGACCGCCGCGGCGACCTGCGCCGCCGTCCTGCCCCTGCCGCTCACCACGTTGACGACGGGCGTGCCCAGGTCGGCGGCCAGCCGGGCGTTGAACCCGAACTCCGTCGGCGCCCCTACGTCGGTGTAGTCGGTGCCGACCACCACCACCGCGTCGCACCGCCGGGCGAGCGCGCGGTAGCGGGCCACGACGTCCCCCGCGGCGCGGTCGGCGTCGGCGTGCACGTCGTCGTAGGTGACGCCCGCGTACGCCTCGTAGGGCAGGGCGAGCTGGAACCTGCCGCGGATGGTGTTGATCAGGGCGTCCTCGCGGCCCGCCCGCACCACCGGCCGGAACACCCCCACGGTCCCCACCTGCCGGGACAGCAGCGCGACCAGGCCCAGCGCGACGGTCCCCTTGTTGCTTCCCGCCTCACCCGCGGCGACGTACACAGCACGTGTCATGTCCCTCATTGTTCTCGCCTCCGGCGGTCCTCTCATCAGCGGGAGGGCGGGCAGGGCCTAGGCTCGGGGGCATGGCCGACCCCATTCTCGTCCTGAACACGGGCTCCTCCTCGATCAAGTACGAACTCGTGGACCCGCACACCCGCGCGCGCTCGGCCAGGGGCCTCGTCGAACGCATCGGGCAGGAGCGGGGACGGCTGACGCACCGCAGCGGGGACGGGCCGCCGTACGTCCGTGACCGCGCCTTCCCCGACCACGGCGAGGGGCTGGCGGCGATGATGGAGGCGTTCGCGGCGGCCGGGCCCGAACTGGCCCCCGCCGCGGTGGGGCATCGGGTGGTGCACGGCGGCGACCGGTTCGCCGAGGCCGTGCTCATCGACGACTCGGTGATCGCCGCGATCGAGGAGCTGGCGCCGCTCGCCCCCTTGCACAACCCGGTCAATCTCACCGGAATCCGGCTCGCCCGCAAGGTGTTCCCCGACGTGCCGCAGGTCGCCGTGTTCGACACCGCGTTCCATCGCACGCTGCCGCCGGAGGCGTACACGTACGCGGTGCCGGGCGAGTGGCGTGAGCTGGGTGTGCGGCGTTTCGGCTTCCACGGCACGTCCTGCGCGTACGTCTCCCGCCGCGCCGCCGCGTTCCTCGGCCGGGACGCCGGGGAGCTCGACCTGATCGTGCTGCACCTGGGCAACGGCGCCAGCGCGACCGCGATCTCCGGCGGGCGCAGCGTCGACACCTCCATGGGCATGACGCCGCTGGAGGGGCTGGTCATGGGCACCCGTTCGGGCGACGTGGACCCCGCGCTCGCCGGCTACCTGGCCCGTACGGGCGGCCTGGACGCCGAGCGGGTGGAGCAGGAGCTCAGCCACCGGGGCGGGCTGCTCGCGCTCGCCGGATCCAGCGACATGCGCGAGGTACGCGCCCGCTCCGGCGACGACGAAGCGGCCCGGCTGGCCCTGCGGATCTACACCAGGCGGATCCGCAAGTACGTCGGCGCCTACCACGCGCTGCTCGGCCGGCTGGACGCGATCGTGTTCACCGGCGGGGTGGGCGAGCACGACGCCGCCACCCGCGCCGAGTCGCTGGCCGGGCTGGAGCGGCTCGGCATCGCCGTGGACGCCGCGCTCAACTCGGCGGCCTCGGGCGGGGAGCGCGCGGTGTCCGCGCCGGGAGCCGAGGTGCCCGTCCTGGTCATCCCGACCGACGAGGAGTGGGAGATCGCCGCCCAGACCCTGGCCAGGCTGGACTCGCCTGCCGCCGGGTAGGGGGCTGGCTCGGGTAGGGGCGCGGCGGGCATAGCATGGCTTGGTGGGGTCGTTGTGGCCGGTGTGCTGCTCACGAGGCGGGCACCGTTCCCGGTGATCATGGTTCGGTCGCCCTCGTGAGTCGCCCTGCGCCCGTCCTTTGATCCGCCCTGCCAGGAGTGTGCATGAGCGTCCGCCTCACCGCCACGATGATCGACCAGGCGGCCGAGCGGTTGCGGCCGGTGGTCCGCCGTACCCCGCTGGAGCCGAACGAGCGGCTGTCCGGCCTGCTCGGCGGCCAGGTGCTGCTCAAGCGCGAGGACGCGCAGGTCTGCCGCTCCTACAAGGTGCGCGGCGCGTTCAACCTGATCGCCTCGCTCACGCAGGACGAACGGCGGCGCGGCGTGGTCTGCGCGAGCGCGGGCAACCACGGGCAGGGCGTCGCGTTCGCCTGCGCGCGCCTGGGGATCAGCGGCCGCGTGTACGTCCCGTCCACCACGCCCCGGCAGAAGCGGGAGCGCATCGCGGCGCTCGGCGGCGACCGGGTGGAGATCGTGGTCGGCGGCGGCACCTACGACGAGGCGAGCGGCGCCGCGCACGACGACAGCGAGCGCACCGGCGCGGTCTACGTGCACCCGTTCGACGACGTCAGGACGATGGCCGGGCAGGGCACGGTGGGCCTGGAGATCCTGGAGCAGTCCGGGGAGCTGCCGGGCACCGTGGTCGTCCCGGTCGGCGGTGGCGGGCTGATCAGCGGCCTGGCCGTCTGGCTGCGCGAGCACTCCCCCGCCACCCGCATCGTCGGCGCCGAGCCGGCCGGGGCGGCCAGCATGCGTGCCGCGCTCGACCACGGCGGCCCGCTCGCGCTGCCCGAGCTCGACACGTTCGTCGACGGCGCCGCCGTCGGCCGGGTCGGCGAGGCCACGTTCCCCCTGGTCAAGGAGCTGGTCGACGAGGTCGTGGCGGTCGATGAGGGTGCGATCTGCACGGAGATGCTGGATCTGTACCAGACCGACGGCATCATCGCCGAGCCCGCCGGAGCCCTCGCGGGCGCGGCGGCCCGCGAGGTGCTGCCGTACGCCCCCGCGGGGCCGGTGGTGTGCGTGGTGTCGGGCGGGAACAACGACGTCAGCCGGTACAACGAGGTGCTGGAGCGCTCCCTCGTGCACATCGGGCTGCGGCACTACTTCCTGGTGACCTTCCCGCAGCGCCCCGGCGCGCTGCGCCACTTCCTGGACGAGGTGCTGGGCGAGGGCCAGGACATCATCGCCTTCGAGTACATCAAGAAGAACAACCGCGAGACCGGCCCGGCGCTCGTCGGCATCGAGCTGGAGCGGGCGGGCGACCTCGACGATCTGCTGTTCAGGATGAAGGCGAGCCCGCTCACGGTCGAGCGCATCCCGCCGGGCTCGCCGCTGTTCACGTTCATCCTCTGAACGGCCCCGTCACGACCTGCGGCTGTAGAGCCGCAGCGCGATCGGGGCGAGCACGGCCGTCATCGCGCCCGAGATGCCGAGGACGAGCGCGACGTCCCCGGTGTCCGGGGCGCCGTCGAGCAGGCCGCGTGCCGCCTCGACCAGGAGCGTCACCGGGTTGACTGTCACGAACTCGCGTACCCAGCCCGGCATGGTCCCCGGCGGCGCGAACGCCGAGCTGACGAACGTCAGCGGGAAGAGGATCATGGTGGACGCCCCCATGACGGCGGCGGGGGTGCGCACGGTGAGGCCGACGATCAGCCAGAGCCAGCTCAGCGCGAAGCAGAAGACCAGCAGCAGCGCCACGGCCCCGGCGAGGCCCCCGAGCCCGCCGGGCGCGCGGTAGCCGATCAGCGTCGCGATGCCGATCACGAACGCGGAGGCGATGCTGTAACGCAGCGTGTCGCCCAGCAGCGCGCCGACCAGCGGCGCCGGCCGCCAGATCGGCTGCGAGCGGAAGCGGTCGAAGACGCCCTGCCCGAGGTCGGTGTTGAGGGTCACGGCCGTGTACATCGTCATGAAGACGATCGTCTGGGCGAGGATCCCGGGCAGGGCGTAGCGCAGGTACGCCTCCGGCGAGCCGATCATCGCGCCGCCGAACACGTACGTGAACATCAGCGTGAACATGATCGGGAACAGGGTGGCGTCGAGCAGCTGTTCCGGCACGTGCCTGATCTTCAGCAGGACCCGCCAGGCGAAGGCCAGCGTCGCGCCGAGCGGGCTCGCGCCCGTGTCCGGCGGTGGCGCGCCGGCGACGGCGGAGATCAGCCGGGTGTCGAGATCCGCCGGGCGTCCGGTCGTCTGGTCGATGGTCACGTCGAGGCCTCCGCGTGGCCGGGCGCGGTGCCGTCGGCCGGTTTGCCGGTGAGCGCCAGGAACACCTCGTCGAGGCTCGGCTGGGCCAGCGCGTACTCGCCGAGGGCGAGCCCGCGTCCGGTAACGGCCGCCAGCGCGCTCGCGACCGCGGCCGGTTCGTCCACCCGCAGGGAGAGCGCGGCGGGATCCGGCTCCAGTACGGGGTCCGCGCCGAGCATCGCCCCCAGGAGGCGGGCGACCTCCGGCCGGTCGGCGCTGTCGCTCACCCGCACCCGCAGCGCCCCGGCGCCGACCAGGGACTTCAGCCGGCCGCTCGTGCCCTCGGCGATGACGCGGCCGTGATCGACGACGGCGATGCGGTCGGCGAGCTGGTCGGCCTCCTCCAGGTACTGCGTGGTGAGCAGGACGGTGGTGCCGGCGCCGACGAGCGCCCGCACGCTCTGCCACACCTGGCCGCGGGTGCGCGGGTCCAGGCCGGTCGTCGGCTCGTCGAGCATCAGCAGGGCGGGGCGGACGACGAGCGAGCCGGCGATGTCCAGCCTGCGCCGCATGCCGCCGGAGTACGTCTTCACCTCCCGCCTGGCGGCCGGGCCCAGGTCGAAGGCCTCCAGCAGGTCGGTGGCGCGCCTCCTGGCCGCTCGGCCGCGGTGCCCGCGCAGGCGGGCGAGCAGGGTGAGGTTCTCCAGCCCGGTCAGGTCCTCGTCGAGGGAGGCGAACTGGCCGGTGAGCGCCACGCGGGCTCTGACCTGGGCCGCCTCGGTGGTGACGTCGTGGCCCAGCACGCGGGCGGTGCCGCCGTCGGGGCGGATCAGGGTGGCGATCATCCGGATCAGGGTGGTCTTGCCCGCCCCGTTCGGGCCGAGCACGGAGGAGACGCAACCGGCGGGCACGGCCAGGTCGACGCCGTCGACCGCCCGGTTGGCGCCGAAGACCTTGACCAGGCCGCGGGTCTCGATCGCCTTCATGCCGCGGCGCCTTGCCCGCGCGGCCGGGACGCCGGCCTCTCGATCGGTGATGTCATGCGGGCAGCGTGCCCCGGCATCACGGCCGCGGTCTTGAACGAATGTTCAGGCGGCGTGCGCCCGCGTCCAGGCGACGCTGTCGACCGTCCACAGCGGGTCGGCGGCGATCGAGCCCGGGGTGCGGCCGGCGAACCGGAGCACCTCGCGATGCAGGTGCGACTGGTCGGCATAGCCGAGCTCCGCGGCGACCTCGGCGACCCCCGCAGAGGTGCCGAGCCGGCGAAGCGCCAGGTCGAACCGGACGATCGTGGCCGCCCGCTTCGGCGAGACACCGATCTGCGAGGTGAACCGGCTCCAGAACCGCGTGCGGCTCCAGCCGTACAGGCCGGGCAGGTCGCCGATCAGCACTCGCCCGCGGCTCGCCGTGATCCGCCGCCACGCGTCGGCCACCTCGGGATCGACGCGCGCCGGGGAACGGCGGCGCCGGGTGAGGGCGTCGCGGACCAGCGCGAACCGGTCGTCCCAGGACCGCGTCTCGATCAGCCGCGAACGCAGCCGGACGGCGTCGCGCCCCCAGATCGCGGCCAGGTCCAGCGGCGCGCCGTTGAGCTCGCGCGGCGCCACGCCGAGCAGGGCCTGCGCGGCCGTCGGATCCACCTGGAGCTCGACGCAGTCGATGGCGCTCCCCGCCACCCTGACGGCGGTCGGGGCGATGCCGGCGACGAGGCCGCCCTCGATGGCGCCGCTGCTGAACGGTTCGAGGCTGCCCGGGGTGCAGTCGATCACGATCGCGATCGCCGGACCGGGAGGGACGCGCTCCTCGAACGTCCCGCCGGAGCGATCGCGGAAGCCGGCCATCCTGACGCCGGGGACGGCGTGCGCCGCCGTGGCGGCCGCCACCTCCCAGCCGCCGTGGTGGCGCGGCTCCTGCCCGGGGTCGTCCGCTCCCATGCCCGCGAGCATAGCCCGTGCACCAGATCGGCCTCCCACCCAGCTGAGCCCAGCCCGTGCACCTGACCGGCCTCCTGCCCGACTGAGCCCAGCCCGTGAACCCGAGCGGCCTCCCTCCCGACTGTGCAAGGTGACGGAAGGGACTGATGCGGATATGAAAGCTCTGGAAGCCGACAGGCTGGGCAAGCGGTACCGCACGCGCTGGGCGCTGCGCGAGGCCACGTTCGAGCTGCCCGCCGGGGCGCGGTGCGCGCTGGTCGGGCCGAACGGTGCGGGCAAGACCACACTGCTGAACCTGGTGACCGGGCTGCTGGCGCCCACCACCGGCGGCATCCGCGTGCTCGGCCGGCCGCTGGAGCTGTCCAGGGTGGCGTTCGTGGCGCAGGACAAGCCGCTGTACCGGCGGTGGAGTGTGGCCGACCTGCTGCGGTTCGGCGCCGCGACCAACCCCCGGTGGGACCGGCACGCCGCCACCTCGTTCCTGCACGCGTACGACATCCCCGTCAGGGAGCGGGCGGATCGCCTGTCCGGCGGGCAGCGCACCCTGGTGGCGCTCGCCCTGGCCGCCGGCAAGCGGGCCGACCTGCTGGTGCTGGACGAGCCGCTGGCCGAGCTGGATCCGCTGGCGCGCCTCCAGGTGATGGACGTGGTGCGCGGCCTGGACGCCACCGTCCTGCTGTCGTCGCACATCCTCGCCGACCTGGCCGGGGTGTGCGATCACCTGATCCTGCTCGGCGCCGGCCGGGTCCGCTTGTGCGGCGCCTTCACCGACCTGCTGGCCTCCCGGCCGGCCACCACCATGGAGGACCTCGTGCTCGACCACCTGCGCAACCCCGGACTCCCCCGGTGAAGGGGCCGCTCTGGGTGGCCTGGCGGGGGCAGCGCGCGCAGGCCGCCGCGATCGCCGCGGTCGTGCTGATGTACGCCCTGGCCTGCGTCGTGGAGCGGGCGGAGCCGGGCCTGTCCGGGCTCACCCGGCAACTGGCCGGGCTGCTGCCGGGGGCGGTCTGCCTGGTGTGGGGCGCGCCGCTGATCTCCCGCGAGTTCGAGACCGGCACGTACAAGCTCGCCTGGACGCAGAGCCTCACGCGCGGGCGCTGGCTGGCCGCGGTGGTGGCCGTCCCGATCGCCGGGGCCTCGGCCGCGGCGGCGGTGACGGCCGCGCTGCCGGCCTGGGTGCTGCCACCCGCGGGGGGCGATCCGATGGCCTGGCCGTACTACGAGAGCCACGGCCCGGTGCCGTTCGCCAGAGTGCTGTTCGCCCTGATGCTCGGGATCGCGCTCGGGGCCGTGACCAGGCACACCCGCATCGCCATGCCGCTGTCCCTCCTGCTGGCCGGCCTCGGCCAGCTCGCGGGGCGGGCGCTGCGGGACCGGCTCGACCTGGCCTACTGGCCGGCGCAGTGGGTCGAGACGGCCGCCCATCTCGTCCTCACGCTGCTCCTGGCCGGCGTCGCGTTGCTGGCGATCCGGAGGCGCGCCTGAATGTTCACCCCCGTTGGAGATCGATCTACCCGGCAGCGGGCACGACTACGGGTCTCGGAACGGGGGAACCGACATGTGCGGAATAGCCGGATGGGTGGACTTCGAGCGCGACCTGCGGCAGGAACGCGGGACCGCGCAGGACATGACCGACACCATGGCCTGCCGCGGCCCCGACGACGAGGGGCTCTGGACGGACCGGCACGCCGCCATCGGGCACCGCAGGCTCGCCATCATCGACCTCGAAGGCGGCCGCCAGCCGATGATCGCCGAGGACGAGGGGCGCGAGCAGGCCGTCCTCACCTACAGCGGCGAGGTCTACAACTTCGAGGAGCTGCGCGAGGAGCTGTCCGGCCGCGGCCACCGCTTCCGCACCCGCAGCGACACCGAGGTCGTGCTGCGCGCCTACCTCGAATGGGGCGAGGACCTGGCCGGCCACCTCAACGGCATGTTCGCCTTCGGCATCTGGGACGCCCGCTCGGAGAGCCTGCTCCTCGTCCGCGACCGCATGGGCATCAAGCCGCTGTACTACTACCCGACCCCTCACGGCGTGCTGTTCGGCTCCGAGCCGAAGGCGATCCTGGCCAACCCGCTCGCCCGGCGCGTGCTCGACGCCGACGGGCTGCGCGAGCTGCTGGCGTTCGTCAAGACCCCGGAGCACGGCGTCCTGTCCGGCATGTACGAGGTGCGCCCCGGCCAGCTCGTCACCGTGAGCAGGCAGGGCCTCGTCAAACGCCGCTACTGGGAGCTGAGCTCCCACGAGCACCAGGACGACGTGGGCTCGACCGTCAAGACCGTACGCGGCCTGCTCGACGACATCGTCGCCCGCCAGCTCATCAGCGACGTGCCCCTGTGCGCCCTGCTGTCGGGCGGCCTGGACTCCAGCATGGTCACCGCCCTGGCCGCCAAGCTGCTGCGCGAGCAGGGCCTCGGCACCGTGCGCTCGTTCTCGGTGGACTTCGCCGGTTATACCGAGAACTTCAAGCCGGATCTCACCCGCTCCACCCCGGACGCCCCGTACGTGCACCAGCTCGCCCGCCACGCCGGCTCCGACCACACCGACATCGTGCTGGACTCGGCCGAGCTGATGGACCCGGAGGTGCGCGCGGCCGTGCTGCGGGCCCGCGACCTGCCGATGGGCATCGGTGACATGGACAGCTCGCTCTACCTGCTGTTCAAGGCCATCCGCGGGCACTCCACGGTGGCGTTGTCGGGCGAGTCCGCGGACGAGGTGTTCGGCGGCTACCAGTGGTTCCACGACCCGGCGGCGGTCGGGGCCGACACGTTCCCCTGGCTGGCCACGCCGGCGGGCACCTCGCACGTCGGCGCGGAGCGGCTGCTGAAGGACGACCTGGCGCGGCTCGTCGACCTGCCCGGCTACCGGGCGGAACGGTACCGGCAGGCCCTGTCCGAGGTGCCGCGGCTGCCGGGCGAGAGCGGGCACGAGCGGCGCATGCGGGAGATCAGCTACCTGCACCTGACCCGGTTCGTGCAGATCCTGCTGGACCGCAAGGACCGGATGAGCATGGCCGTGGGGCTGGAGGTGCGGGTGCCGTTCTGCGACCACCGGCTGGTGGAGTACGTCTTCAACGTGCCCTGGGCGATGAAGACGTTCGACGGGCGGGAGAAGAGCCTGCTCAGGGCCGCCTCGGCGGATCTGCTGCCCGACAGCATCCTGCAGCGGGTCAAGAGCCCGTACCCGGCCACCCAGGACCCCGGCTACGACCGGGCGCTGCGCGAGCGGGCGTCCGGGCTGCTCCAGATGGCGGACTCGCCCGCCGCCGCGCTGGTCGACTGGGACAAGGCCCGCGCGATCGTCGCCGGGCCGCCGTCCCCGGCGAGCCGGGCGGCGCTGGAGCGGTTCGTGCAGCTCGACCGGTGGTTGCGGCGGTACAGGATCGAGCTCGCCATCTGAGCGTGGTCGCGGAAAAGGGTGCGACGGCGGGCGGGCGTCCGTGCCAGCATCTCGATCATGGCTTCGTACGAGACGAGTGACGGGATCCTGGCCGCCATCGCCCGGCGGCACGGTGTCGCCGCCGGGGAGGTGCGGCCCCTGCCCGAGGGGGTGGCCAACCGGGTCTTCCTGCTCGGGGAGGAGCTGGTCCTGCGGATCCCGCGGGACGAGCGGTTCCTGCCGGACCTGGTCAAGGAGGCGGCGGTCATCCCGGTCGCGGTGCGGGCCGGCGTGCGTACCGCGGAGGTCGTCGCCTTCGACGGTGCCGGGTCGGAGGTGGGGGTGCCGTACATGGTGCTCACCCGGACGCGTGGGGTGGATCTCGCCCGGCTCGGCCCGCGCGCGCCCGGGATGGCGCCGCTGCTCCGGCAGGTGGGTCGGGAGCTGGGCAGACTGCACCGGCTGTCCCCGCCCGCCCCACCGGCTCTCGCCGCCACCCCGCCGATCCCGCCCGCCCCACCGGCTCTCGCTGCAGACCAACCGGGCCTGGACGCCGCTTCGCCGAGCCTCGCCGCCGTTCCGGTGGACGATGGGGGCGTGGATCCGGGGGCGCTCACCGGGCGGCTGGTCGAGGAGGGCTGGATCGACGCGGAGGCTGGCCGGTGGCTCGGGGGCTGGTTGGAGCGGCTGTCGGCGCACCTGCCGGAGAGCCCGCCGCTGGTCCTGATCCACGGTGACGTCGCGCCGCAGAACCTGCTCGTCCGCCCGGAGACGGCCCGGCTGGCCGGGATCGTGGACTGGGGCGATGCCGCCTGGGCCGACCCCGCCGCCGACTTCGCCAAGATGCCGCTCGACTGCGTCCCCGCCATGCTCGACGGCTACCGGGAGGGGATCCCGGCGGGCGCGCCGGGGTGGGAGGCGCGGGTGCTCTGGTTCCACCTCGCCTGGGCTCTCGGCCGCCTGGCCGCTCCGGTGCCGCGCCCGGGCGAACGCCACTGGACCGCCCCTCCGGCCGGCCGGCTCCTGGGCCTGCTCCGCTTCTTCGCCTCGGCGCCCCCGCCCCCTTGGTCCGATCTGACGTGAAACGCCGAGGTCATTCGCCGGACGTGGCCTGGTGCGCCAGGTAGAGCCGGCCGAGCCGGTCGATGCGCCAGAGCTGGCCCACCGTGACCAGGGTCGCGCCGAACACAGCGGTCGAGCAGCGGTTTCAGCAGGTACGGGGTGACCCGGGCGAGCTCGCCGCCGACCCTGCGCGCCACCGCCTCCAGCTCGTCGGGCCTGGTGAGCAGCCGCCGGTGGAACGGGTCGGTGGTGAGCACCTCGATCAGCTCGCGCATGAGGTGCGTGAGGGCCTCGGCGCTGGGCGGCCGGTCCAGCGCGGCGGCGAGCCGTTCACCGAGCATGGGCGCCTTGCGGATCATCACCTCCTTGTAGAGCTCCTCCTTGGACTCGAAGAAGGCGTAGAAGCTGCCCTTGGCGATGCCGGAGGCCGCGACCAGCTCGTCCAGCGAGGTCTTCTTCAGCCCCTGCGTGGCGAAGAGCTCTTCCGCGGCGCGGAGCGGGGACGCGGTGATGCGCTCCCGGCCTCCGCGGTGAATGCCACAGCCATGTATGACCCTATGACTAGATCGGATATTCAGTCATAGAGTAGGGGGCACACGAACGCTCGCCCGGCCTGGTGTGCGAGGCTGGACTGGTGATCGACACGCGAACCGTGGTCCTGGTCGAGGGAGCCAGCGACAAGTCGGCCATCGAGACGCTGGCCGGGCGCCGGGGCCTGGACCTGGGCGCCGAGGGCATCTCCCTCGTGGCGATGGGCGGCGCCACCAACATCGGGGCCTTCGTCGGCAGGCTCGGGCCCGCCGGCCGCCGGCTCCGGCTGGCCGGCCTGTGCGACGCCAGGGAGGAGGGCGACTACCGCAGGGCCATCGAGCGCGCCGGACTCGGCTCCGCTCCGAGCCGGGCCGATCTGGAGACGCTCGGGTTCTTCGTGTGCGTCGCCGACCTGGAGGACGAGCTGATCCGCGCCCTCGGCACCGACGCGGTCGAGCGCGTCGTCGACTCCGAGGGCGACCTCGGCTCCTTCCGTACGCTGCAGATGCAGCCCGCGTGGCGCGGCAGGGACCCGCACGACCAGCTGCGCCGGTTCATGGGGGCGGGGAGCGGGCGGAAGATCCGTTACTCGGGCCTGCTCGTCGAGGCACTCGACCTCGATCGGGTGCCCCGGCCGCTGGACCTGCTGCTGGACCACCTGGTGAGCAGCCCGGCGGGGTGACGCCCGCCTCCGGCCCGGCGGGTCAGGCGCGGCCGGCCTGGGTGAGGTGGAGCTGGGCGTACCGGCCGCCGGCCGCCAGGAGCTCGTCGTGGGTGCCCTGCTCGACGACGCGGCCGCGGTCGAGCACGACGATCCGGTCGGCCTGCCGTACGGTGGACAGGCGGTGCGCGACGACGAGCGTGGTCCGTCCCCGCATGAGGCGGGCGAGCGCATCCTTGACCAGTTCCTCCGACTCCGAATCCAGCGCGGAGGTCGCCTCGTCCAGCAGCAGGATCCGCGGATCGCGGACGAGCGCGCGGGCGATCGCGAGCCGCTGCCGCTGCCCGCCGGACAGGCGCGCGCCCCGCTCCCCCACGACAGTGTCCCAGCCGTCCGGCTGGTCCTGCACGAACGACCACGCGTTCGCGTCGCGCAGCGCCTGGGCGATCCGCTCGCCGGGCACCTCCGGCAGCCCGTAGGCGATGTTCTCCCTGATGGTGCCCTCGAACAGCACGGACTCCTGCGGCACGACCGAGACGAAGCGGCGGACGGTACGCAGGTCGAGCTCCTGGATGTCGGCGCCGTCGAGCAGGATGCGGCCACCGGTCGGCCGTACGAAGCCGAGCACCAGGTTGAGCAGCGTCGACTTGCCCGAGCCCGACGAGCCGACGAACGCGACGGTCGTGCCCGAGGGGATGTCGAGGTCGATGCCGTGCAGGGCGTCCTCGTCCGCTCCCGGGTAGCGGTGCGACGCGCGTTCCAGCCGGATCGCGCCGTCCACGGCGGCGACGACCCGCTTGCCCTCGTTCTGCTCGAGGTCCGGCTCCTGGATGACCTCGGCGATCGACCGGATCGACTCCACGCCGCGCGCGCCGACCGGGATCAGCAGCAGCAACTGGGTGAGCCCCTGCGTGAGCAGCGCGAAGTAGCTCGACAGCAGCACCACCTCGCCCGCGGTGATCGGCAGCAGGCCGGTCAGGGAGAACATCGCGGCCAGCACCAGGCAGCCGACCCCCAGGAGCTGCATCGTCACCCAGGACAGGGAGGCGACGTGCCCGTTGAGCATGTCCAGGTGCAGGCCGGCCCTGCGGACGCCGTCGGCGCCGTAGGCGACGCGCGTGACCGCGGTCTCCTCCAGCCCATGCGCGCGGGTGACGGGGATCAGGGACGCCATCTCGCCGACCCGGGCGGCGAGCCCCTCCATCTCGCGCCGCAGCGCCTCGTTGCGGCGCCGTGACCGCCGGCCGAGCGCGGTGCGCAGCACGAGCGCGATCGGGACGGTGAGCGCGTAGACGGGCAGGAACTGCGGCACGGCGATCGCGGTCATGGAGATCGCGCCGATGAGCACCATGGTGGCCGACAGCAGCGGATGGGTCACCTGCTGGAGCATGAGCTCCACGTTCTCGACGTCGCGCACCACCTTGTTCTGCACGATCGACGAGCTCACGCGGGTGTGGTAGCCGATCGACAGGCTCTGCAGCCGCGCGGCCAGCGCGTTGCGCAGGTCGGCGCCGATGTCGCGGACGACCGTCATGAAGCTGCGCGTGTACAGGATGTGGTTCGGATAGTTCTGCAGCAGCAGGACGCCCGCGAGCGCGAACCACCACAGGACGGCGGCCAGGGACCCGCGATCGGCGACGACGTCGATGATCGCGGCGGTGATGACCGGGAGGAACCAGAGCGGGATCTCCTTGAACGCGAACGCCAGCAACGCCAGCGACATGCGGCCGGGCCGGCGGGCGAGCAGCCGGGCGACGGACCGGGCCGGGTGGGCGCCGTCGATCAGAGCGGAGACGTGGGAGGGGGGTTTCACTGCGAGGGTGTCCTTTCCTGCCGTCACGATCGGCGGCGTGACGGCGTGGATCATGCAACCACACGCTCGCCCGCCCGCCCGCGCTGGGTCGGCCCCTCAGCTGGCGGTGTGGGGACGAACCGCTGCCATCCCTGGCGGCGTGCTCACGAGAGCTCCGCCGGAGGCGCGAGGGAGGGCATGGCCGGGATGACGGCCGCCAGCCACCCGTCCGGCTGCGCGGTGAAGTGCGGCGCCGCCTCGGACGTCCAGCGCGACCGCACGGCCCGTGCCGTCGTCGGCCGGCCGGTCCGCTGCTCCGTCCAGGTGACGTCGCGTTCCTCGGTGTGGCGGACGCACACCCGGCCGCGCTTGGCTCCGCCGGGGTAGTCGTTCCAGTTGACGCCGTACTGGGACCACAACATCTCCTGCATGTCGCCGGTGGACTTGCCGCGTAACTCCTGGTGGGAGAACTTCGTCTGCGCCGCCATGGTGATGGAGTTGCGGACGCAGTCCCGCTGTCTCCACAGGTAGTAGTTCGCGACCTCGACCACGTCGGGGATGGTGAAGACGCGGGCGTCGAACGTCGCGTGCCCTCCGGCCTCGGCCGGCTCGGAGGGCACGCCGTACGAGCGGTTGAAGGCCACCGTCGCCGTCGAGGCGGCGACGGAGACGACCTTCTGGACGACGCCGCCGAACCACGGCTGTGTCCCGGCCGAGTCGAAGTCCGTCAGCAGGACGCTGCACTCGTCCGACTGGGTGAAGGCGAAGACGCTCCCGGACATTTCCGCGCACAGGGCCTCCGCCACGGCGTCCATGGCGCGCATCACCGCGTCGTCGAAGGGCCGGGCGGCGTGCCTGAGGTAGCGGTGGAACGCCCGGCCGTCGACGCGCACCACGGCGTACGTGCGGCGCGGCAGCAGCGTGCGCGTGACCGCCTCGTAGCCCTTCATGCGGTCGCCCAGGCCGGTCTTGTCGCTCACGATGCCTCCTGGCCGTGGTGGTGGGTGCTCGGGTCGGGCCCACACCAGCATGGCGGACCGGCCCGCCCGGTTCCGCTCGATTTCTTCCGGCGGGCCGGTAGCCTCCCTCCGCCTTCAGCCTGCGGGTGGCCAGGCATCGCCCCAGTCCACGTCGCGGGCCTGGCGGTAGAGGTCTCCCTGCCGCTTGGAGACGATCACGTCGCGGAGGCCGTCGCCGTCCGTGCACAGGCGCAGGGAGACCACGCCCTTGCGTTTCTGCGGGTGGCGCAGGACGCGGGCGGCGGGGCGCGGCCAGCTGCCGGTGGCGGCGGCCACGTACGAGAACTTCTCGTCCTCGAAGCTGAGCGTGCCGGCCTTGATCCGGCGGTGCAGGGACGTCCGGGGCAGGCGCACCGAGAAGTGGCACCAGTCGCGCCCCGGCTGGATCGGGCAGGCACCGTCGTGCGGGCACGGGGCGACGATCGTGCGGCCCTGGGCGGCGAGGACGTCGCGGGCCGCGGCGACGGTGGCGTGGCCGGCCGGGGTGCCCGGTTCGATGATGATCACCATGGCGGCCTGCTCGGCGAGCCACTTGACGACGCCCGCGCGGTCGGGCTCGGGGAGCTCGCCCAGGGCGTACGACATGGTGACCAGGTCGGCGGCGGGCCGGTCGAGCCCCGCACCGATGGACGCCCGGCGCCAGGTCGTGCCGCGCAGCGGCTCGGGGCCGCCGCGGGCCAGGCGGCGGCCCAGGTCGATGATGTCCGCGTCGTGCTCGACGACGGTGATGCGTTCGATGGACGGCCAGATGCCGGCCGCGGCCCAGATCGCCGCGCCGGTGCCGCCACCGGCGTCGAGGTGGCTGCGGGGCTCGAAGCCGGGGGTCAGCGTCGCCGCCTGGTGCATGGCGGTGGATGCGGCGGCGTACGTGGCGGGCATGCGGTAGGCCGCGTAGGCGGCGATGTCGGCGGGCGAGCGCAGGTGGTTGCCGCCGGTGGAGACGCCGGCGACGCGGTAGCGCTCGGTGAGCCGGGTCACCGCGTCCGACAGCTCCTGCGGGGAGAAGCGGGCCACGGCCTGGTCGAGGGCGGTTCTGAGGTCATCGGGGAGCATGGCTGGGTTCACCTGAAGCGCGGGGGTCGGACATGGTCGGGAGAGGTTCGCGCCGGACGCGCGGGCATGAAGGCATGCGGAAGGGCTCCTCGTGGGGAGGGAAACGGCCGGTTACGCGAGCGACCGCTGCAGGCGAGGAGCCTTCGCCCGCCGGTACGAACCCGCCGGCCTCAGCCCGCCGTCACGCGCGCCCAGCGGCACGAATTCCGGCGGCCTGAGCCTGCCGTCACGCGCGCCCGGCGGCGCCAACTCGGCGGCATGATCCCGGTGGTGACCGGCCGACCGGCTAGAGCGTGGGGCACTCTCGCCTCGAAGCAGCGGCACAAACCTTGGCGAGGCGCATACGAACCCCCATCAATCGCGCGAAGACAACCGTGGACATTATCGGCCATGCCGCACGGTGCGCGCGATCAGGAGACGGCCGGCGGCTTTCCGAGCCCGGCCAGCCGTACCAGGACGGCGAAGCCGTCGTCGGTGCCGGGCCAGTGCCGGCGCACCGCCTGGAGCCCGGCGCGGTGCACCACCGAGCGGAGCACGGCGACCACGATGATGGCGTCGTCGGCGTAGCCCAGGACCGGGATGAAATCGGGCACCAGATCGATCGGGAGGGCCAGATAGGCCACCAGCAGCGCGAGCCGCACGCGTACCCCGCGCGGCAGCTCGGGATCGGCGGCCAGGCGGCGCACCAGGCGCAGCACGTCGGGCAGCAGCCGCAGCGCCTCGCGCAGCAACCCGCCGCGGGGCCGGACGATCGCCAGCGTCGCGATCAGCACCAGCCACGCGACCAGCAGCGCGACGACGAGCCCGATCAGCAGGTCCCAGCCCCGGACCCCGGTCATCGCCGGGTTCCTTCCTGCTCGCCGAGCTCCTCGGCAGGGCTTTCGGCCGCGAGCGCGGCCTGCTCGAAGGCGGCCAGGTCGGCGGCCGCGTCCTCGACGGCGGCCCGTGCCGCGGCCCCGGCCGGAGCGCCGAAGTAGTCCCGTGCCGCGATCTTGGCCATCCAGGAGCGGAAGCGTTCCAGGTCGGCTTCGGACTCCTCGACCTCGGCGTAGGTCGCCCGGCCCCGGGCCCGCTCGGCCGCCAGTTCCTGCCGGAAGGCGGGCAGCCGCTCCAGCACCTCGGCGTACTCGGCGTCGCGGGCGGCGTTGAACTCGCCGACGATCTGCCGCTCCTCGCCCGCGTCCGTGAGGGTCAGCCGCAGCATCCGGCCGTTGCCGCCCTGCTGGTGCACCCGGTCCAGCAGCCGGCGCAACTGCCGCACGGTCTGCTCGCGTTCGGGCAGCAGGCACACCGACTGCTGCAGGTACAGCGCGCCCAGCGAGCGGAGCTTGCGCCACACCTGCACGCGCAGGGTCGGCGCGGCGCCGGCGGTGGACACGCTGACCAGCAACCAGCCCGGACCTTCCGTATCGCCCGTCACATAGCGATGTTACATCCGTAACAGTCGGCGTCACCCAGCGGCCTGGCAGCCCGTACGGAAGAGCCGCCAGAACGCCAGCGCCGCCTCCTCGGCGGGTCCGCCCTCCGCGACCCAGTGCGCGATCACCCCGACGAGAGCGCCGGAAAGGTAGGCGGCGTGCATGTCCACCGGCACGTCGTCCCATCCCAGGGGACGGCTGCCATCGGCGAAGCGCTGGGCGAGCTCGGCCGTCAGCCGTTCGCGCATCCGGGCGCCGAAGCGGGCACTGCCGTGGGGCCCGAGCATGCGGCGGTAGAGCCCCGCGTTGACGGCCACGTGCTCGAACAGCTCCACCAGCGGGCCGGGCGCCCGGTCGCGGGGGTCGTCGAGCGGGCACAGGGCGGCGGCCCTGGCGACGGCCGCGACCGCGTCCTCCATGGCGTCGGTGACCAGCGCGTCGACGTCGGCGTAGTGCAGGTAGACCGTCGCCCGGTTCACCTCGGCGCGCTTGGCCAGCGCGGACATCGTGATGCTGGCGAGCTCCTGCTGCAGGGCCAGCTCCAGGACGGCCGCCTTGAGGCGGGCGCGGGTGCGCTGGGCGCGCGGATCATGCGGGTTCACACCTCCACTATACGACATCCATCGCTTAAGCGACATGTGTTGACTATTCAACATTTGTCGCATACATTGGCGGCATGAGAGTGGAGATTTGGGCGGATGTCGTCTGCGGATGGGCTCACATCGGGAAGCGCCGGCTGGAGAAGGCGCTGGCCTCCTGGGAGGGGGAGCCGGTCGAGGTGGTCTGGCGGCCGTACCAGATCGATCCGTCGGCGCCGGCGCGCGCCGTCCCCATGGCGGACCTGCTGCGGGACCCGATGGCCGACGAGGCGCTGCGCGCGTGCGCGCCCGGGCTGTCGCCCATGGAGAACCGGGCGCGGGTGGCCGAGGTGGCCGCCGCCGAGGGGCTCGGCGAGCAGTGGGGCTCCGGGTGGCGGGCCGGCACGCTGGAGGCGCATCGGCTGATCGCGCTCGCGTACGAGCGGGGCGGGGCCGAGCTGCAGGACCGCGTGGTGGAGCGGGTGCTGCGGGCGCACTTCGTGGACGTCCAGGACATCAGCGACCTCGCCGTACTGACCGCCATCGCCACCGAGGCGGGGCTGGCCGAGGAGGCCGGCTACACCGGCGAGCCCTCCCTGGAGACCCTCCCGGGGGCCGAGCTGGTGCGCGAGCTGCTGCTCGTCGGCAAGGCCAAGGGCGTGCGCACGTCGCCCACGATCGTGGCGAACGGGCTCGCGCTGGAGGGCGCGCAGCCGCCGGAGGCGCTGCGGGAGTTCCTGGAGGACGCCGCCCGGCACACGCCCCGGCACCTGCCCGCCGAGGTGGAGCGGCTGCGGTACGCGGAGTCGCTGCTCGACCAGCGCGACCCGCTCGGGGCGCTGACGTTGCTGCGGCCCCTGATGGAGGAGCACGGCGGCGACCGGGGCGTGCGGCTGCTGGCGGCGCGGGCGTACTTCGCCTCGGCCCAGCTCAACCGGGCGCGCACGGCACTGGAGTCCCTGGTGTCCGAGTCGCCGGACGACTCCTACGCTCGTCACCTGCTGGGCCGTACCCTCCAGCGCCAGGGCCGGCACGAGGAGGCCGCCTCCCACCTCACCCTGGCCGCCGTCATGACCCCGGACTACGCGACCGGCTGACCCTCACCACCTCCCACGCCCGCCGCGCCTCAGGGGGACGGTGCGGCCGCGACGGCAGGCGATCGATCGCCTGCCGTCGCGCCCGACAGTCATGCCTGGCGGGGTCGCCGACGTCCGAACACAGCGCACGGCCAGTGCGGTCGCCGACGTTCAGGCGCACAGGCAGCACAGGCAGCACAGGGCAGGGCAGCCGGCCAGTGCAGTCACCGACGTTCAGATGCGCGCAGGGTGGCCGGCGCCGCTGCCGCTGATCAGGCGCTGCGGATCGCCGTCCGCCGCTCCCGGTGATCAGACGCGGCGCGGCGCGGCCAGCCGGTGACGTTGCCGCAGGTCGCGGGTGGCAAGGAGCAGCAGGGCGGCCCACACGGCGCAGTACCCGCCGAAGAGCGCGCCTCCCCGGTCGGTGAGCAGCGCGCCGCCGAGCATGCCCGCCCCACCGGCCGCCGCCACCGCGGCGCAGAGCCCGTGCGCGCCCAGCAGCATCCCGTACGCCCACCGCCCGCCGACACGGAAGCGTCCGGCGAGCAGGACCACCATGACCAGCGCTCCGGCCCCCGCATTCCCCCACTGGGCCAGCGCCACCTCACCCGCCCCGTACGCGAGGTAGCTCTCCGGCGACACCACGGGCCCGCCGGTCACCCCCAGCCGCCCCTCCAAGGCGTAAACGACCTTGGAGGCCACGTACAACCCGCTCCACCCGATGCCCAGATACGCAAATTTCACGACCTCGACTCTTCCGCCCACCCCTCCGCCCGGGCTCCCCCACAGGGGGGATCCCCCTCCCCCGCGCGAGCTGTGCCCGTGGCGAACATCCGCCCGGCACCCCCGCCACCCCCGCTAACGTGCACCTCGTGGACGATCTCGACCTCGCATACGAGGAGGCCGGCCCTCCGGCGCCGGCGGGCACGGTCGTGCTGGTGCACGCGGGCGTGGCCGACATGCGCATGTGGGAGCACCAGTTCGCCGCCCTGGCCGAGCGTTACCGCGTGATCCGCTACGACTGGCGCGGCCACGGCCGTTCCGGCGACGCCGCCGGCGAGGTCTGCCACCACGAGGACCTGCTCGCCCTCATGGACGCCCTGGACGTGGGCCGGGCCGCGCTGGTGGGCTGCTCGATGGGCGGCGCGTACGCGGTCGAGGCCGCCCTGGCCGCGCCCGGCCGGGTCGCCGCGCTGGCCCTGATCTGCTCCGGTCTGTCCGGTCACCAGTGGCCGCCCGCGATGCTGGAGCAGGCCGCCGAACGGGTGCACTCCTCGGTGCCGCCCGACCGCCTGGCCCGCTACCGCGCCGGGACCGCCGACCACGTGGACCCCGCCGACGTGCTGGCGATGGCGGAGGCGCACACGCTCTGGCAGGTCGCCGGGCCCGATCGCAGCCGTGACGCGCTGTCGGCGCCGGTGTGGGACGCGGCCGTGGAGATGTGCCGGCTGGTGTTCGAACGCTCCTGGTCCGGCCCCAGATCCACCGAGCGGCACCTCGTCCCGCCCGCCGCCACCCGCCTGCCCGAGGTGACCGCTCCCACGCTGGTGATCAACGGGCTCTCGGACGTTCCGGGCATCCAGGAGGTGTCGGCGCTGCTGTCGGAGGGCATCCCGGGCGCGCGCCGCCTCGACCTCCCGGAAACCGGCCACCTGCCGCCCCTGGAGCGCCCGCGCGAGGTGACCGACGCCCTGACGACCTTCCTCCGGGAGGTCCTCGCCACCTGACCAGCCACCAGCACGGGGTCCAGGCGGGGGTCCAGGCGGAGGTCACGGCCGAGGTCGGCGATCTTGCCGCGCTGGTCGAGCAGGCCGGCGGCAGCGCGTACGTGTTCGGCCACTCCTCCGGCGCGTTCCTCGCGCTGGAGGCGAGCCTGCGGGGTGTGGGCGTGGCCGGGCTGGCGCTGTTCGAGCCGCCGCCGGCCGGTGGCGAGGAGGGTGCGGAGCTGCTGGAGCGGCTGCGGAAGCTGGTGTGCGAGGGGCGCCGGGGCGAGGCGGTGGAGGCGTTCCAGGCGGCGGTGGGGCTGCCGCAGGAGATGATCTCCGGGATGCGGGAATCGCCGTTCCGGCCGGTGCTGGAGGCGATCGCGCCGACCCTGGTGTACGACGCCGCGGTGACGAACGCGGCCGATCTTGCACGGTACGCCGCCGTCACCGTGCCGGCCCTCGTTGTCGACAGCCTGGCCAGTCCGGACCGCCTGCGTACGGCGTCCAGGCAGGTGGCGCAGGCGGTGCCGGGGGCGGCGCGGCGCAGCCTGCCCGGCGGGTTCCACGACGTCGAGGCGGGGGTGCTGGCGCCGGAGCTGATCGGGTTCTTCGGCCGGGCGGGGTGACACCCGGGCTCGGGTTTCGGCGGACTATTGAGCGAAAACCCGGTGTGGCGCTGCTGGAAGCTTCAAGATCGCTACGTATAGTGATGGCCGATGGCACTCCGTGATTACAGGGGGAGATCATGAGAAAGAGCCTCACCGCCACCGGCGGGGCGCTGCTCGCCGCGGCCGTACTGTTCGGCGCGGCCGGCTCCGCGGTCGCCGACGACGGCAAGGACTACGCCTGGGCCGAGGACTGGGTCAAGCACCCGCAGCACTGCGGCCTGGGCATGAACGACGACTCGACCTACCAGCACGTCACCAAGCACGGCGTCTTCGCCGGCACCCGCGACGCCGACGTCTGCAAGAAGTTCGAGTCCAAGGACTACCGGGAACACTGGGCGGGCGATGACGACGGCGGCGACGACGGCGGCGACGACGCCGACGACCTCGCTGGCGACTGACGAGAGCTGAGCTTTCGGCGTACGGCTGTCCCGGTACCCGCCCTGCGCGGGGCCGGGACAGCCGCCGTTCGGGCTCCTCAGCCGGCCCTCCCCGGTTCCATCGAGTACTCTCTGGACGACTCGGCCCATCGCATGATCGGCACGGCTGATATCCTTATGGCGTAAGGAATTGTCCGCCCCGGGAGTTCCGCGTTGGTCGTCTTCGCAGGTCAGGGTGATGCGCGGCGGTCGATGGCGCTGTTGTGGCGCAGCGGCGGGGAGCCGGACGAGGTGCGGCCGGGCCCCAAGCCGGGGCTGAGCGTGGACGTGATCATCGAGGCCGCGATCGAGGTGGCCGACAGCGAGGGCATGGCGGCGCTGTCCATGCGCAAGGTCGGCGAACGGCTGGGCCGCACGGGCATGGCGCTGTACACGTACGTGCCGAACAAGGGCGAGCTGGTCGACCTGATGTACGACCGCGTGCTGGCCGAACTGCCCACCGCGTACGACGCGCGCGCGGGCTGGCGCCCGGCCGTGGCCTCGTGGGCGGAGCACACGCTGGCCTTCTACCTGCGCCATCCCTGGGTGCTGCAGGTGTCGCAGGCCCGGCCGGTGCTGGGGCCGAACGAGTTCGCGACGCTGGAGAGCGTGGTGTCGATCCTGCGCGCCACGGGGCTGGGGCCGCGTGACACGCGCGGGGTGGTGTCGCTGCTGTTCGACTTCGTACGGGGTGCGGCCAGGACGGTCACCGAGTCGCGGCTGGCGCCCTCGGCGACCGGGGTGTCGGACGAGGAGTGGTGGCGAACCCGCTCGCACCTGCTGGAGGAGGTGGCGCCGGGCTTCACCGACCAGTACCCGATGGTGGCGTGGGTGGAGTCCGAGGACGGCGGCGAGCCCGGCGCGGGCGACACGTTCGCGATCGGCCTGAACGTGCTGCTCGACGGCATCGAAGCGACCGTGGCGAAGGCACAGCCACCCGGCTGACCCGCCGTGACGAAGGCACGGCCACCCGCCGGCCGTCACAAGAAGGGCGCGCGTCCGTCCGGCCCGCCCGCTAAGGGACGCGGCCTGACAGGCGGGCCGCCAGTTCGGCCTCGTCGCGGACGAACCAGAGGTGCTCCCCCCGGTTCGCCTCGGCGATCCAGGCGCGCACCGCGTTGCTGGCGGCGGCGTGCCCGCCGGCGTCACCCACGATGGCCAGCCCCAGCCGGTAGTTGGCGAACTTCTGCGTGATCTCGCCCGCCACGCCGCTGCTCAGCGTGAAGAAGTCCGCGGGCAGCCGCTCGATGGGCACGGCCACCCAGGTGACCTCGCGTCCCCAGGTCTCCGCGATGAGGTCGAGCACGTCGGCGGTCCCGTTCAGGGGCGCGCCGTCCGCGTAGTGGTAGCCGTCGGGCATGGTTGATCTCCAGGATGTCGATGACGTGTCGAAAGCGGGGGCGGCCGTTCAGTCCCGTACCAGGGCGTCGATGATGCGCAGCACCTGCGCGCTCTCCTCCAGCCCGCCCAGGACGACGATCTTGAGGTGCTCGCGCTCCTCGTCGTAGACGAACTGCACGCGCACGCCGTTCGGCCGGCCCGACAGGGAGCCCATGACCATGGTGCTGACGCGGTCCAGGTCGCGCCTGCCGAGGCCGTCGATCTGCACGATCGCGGACACCTCGGCGTGACGCGGCCTGGCGGCCGCGACGGCGGGCAGGCCGGTGAACGCCGCGAGGTCCTCCCTGGCGATGCGGTACTGCCTGCCGATGCGCACGGCGGGCAGCCGCCCGTCCCGTACGTAGTTACGGACGGTCTTGACGTGCAGGCCCAGGAGGTCCGCCACCTGCTCCACGGTGTATTGCTCCATATCGCTCCCTATCTTGCCAGACTTAAGGGAGTGATAGGGAAGGATCAGGCGTGCGCCCCGACGGTGACGGGGCCGATCGTGAGGCGCGGGCGGCCCTCCATCACCTCGCCCATCCGCAGCACCTGCTCCTGGAGCTCCCCCAGCTGGCCCGGCGTGAGGTCGCGCAGCGGCTCGACCGTGACGTCGATCCGGCTGCCCGAGCGCCGCTGGTGCCAGACGCCGGCCACGTTCCCGTCCACGAGCAGCACGGGGAAGTTGCCCGCCTGGCCGCCGTTCAGCGCCCGCCGGGCCGCGGCCCCGGCGTACAGCAGCTCGCGGGGCCGGCCCGCGACCACGTACGCGTCGAAGTACGGCAGCAGCCGCACGCCGCGGGGCGGCTCGCCGGGCACGGCGGTGTCGCCCGCGAGCACCCAGGCCGGCCGTCCCTCCAGCCGCACCTCCTCCAGCTCCACCCCCGCGAACGCCGCCTTCGCCCACCCCACGGAGCCGCCGGCCCACTGGGCGAACTCCGCGGGCGTGGCGGGCCCGTACGCCCGCAGGTAGGCCCCGGCCAGCCAGGCGGGCCCGTCCGTCGCCGGCGGGGCCTCCGGCGCGGCGGTGTAGGTGACCTTGCGGCCGCGTCCGGCGCCGAAGACGAACGCGCCCCGGTGCGCCGCCAGGTGCATGACCTGCCGCCAGCGCGGCCAGTAGGTCTGGAACGCGGGCATGACCAGGTCGCCCGCCCACGGCCCGGTGGCCGCGACGACCGCCTCGCTCAGCTCGTCCATCGTCAGCTCGGCGCCCTGGAGCGCGTCGCGGATGGCCGCCACCACCTGGTCGCTCTGCTCGTCCGTCATCCGGATGGACGCCGGGGCGGGCGTGGCGGGCAGCGTGGACAGGGCGGCGACCCATCTGGGCAGGTCGCGGGCGGGCAGCAGGTGAACGGTGCCGCGCGGGCCGTGCGTCTTGACCAGGCTTCGCTCCTTCCACAGCGCCTCGCGCACGTGGACGCGGGTGACGCCGTCGAGCCGCAGCCCGACGGACAGCTCGGCGGCGGCCATGACCTGGGCGTGCGCGCCGCACATGGCGGCCACCGTCTCCTCAGGGCCGCCAGGTGCGGCGCTGACGAGCCCGGCGCGCTCCAGCCGTCTCGCGCTGACCTGCGGCCACGACAGTTCGATCACGGGAATGTGCCCTCTCTTCCGTCCGACGGCACCCACAGTACGAGGCAATGCGGAAAGGTTCCTTCCGCAAGGGCGAAAGCGTTGAAAGTGGACGACAAGTGATCTTCCAGTCGATCCCATTAGTCTCACGGGTCATGATCCGCCTCAGTCCCGCCCTCGGGCCGCTCACCCCCCGTCAGCGCTGGCGCAGGGCCCGGCTCCAGGCCTACTCCTGGACCCTGACCGGCGCGTACCGGCTGGGCACCCTGAACCCCGCGATCTGGCGCATGGTCGCCCGCGGCTACCACCCCGCGCTCGACTGGGTCGCGGCCCGCCACGCCAGGGTGGCCTGCCAGTTCGCGGCCGTGGACGTGCCCGCCTACCGCCACTTCCTGAACACGCGCGACGCCGGGCGGGCCCGCCTGCTGGCCGACTTCCCGGAGACGACCAAGCAGAACTACGCCGGCGCGTACGACGAGGCCAGCCGCTGCCAGGAGGGCAGGCTGCACCGGCCCGGCGTGATCGTGGACGAGTCGTCGGGGTCCAGCGGCAAGCCGTACAACTGGGTACGCGGGCCGCGCGAGCTGCAGGGCATCTACCGCAACGCCGCCGGGTACATCGGGCTGGTCTTCCCCGGCAGGCGGCTGTTCGTGATCAACGCGTACTCGATGGGCGCCTGGGCCACCGGCACCACCACCGGGGCCGCCATGGCGCGCATCGCGATGGTCAAGAACACCGGCCCCGACCTGGAGAAGATCGCCGACACGCTGGAGCACTTCGGCCCCGGCTACGACTACGTGGTGGCGGCGTACCCGCCGTTCCTCAAGCACCTGCGCGACCGCCTCGACGAGGCGGGCTTCCCGTGGGAGGACTACCGCATCCGCGGCATGGTCGGCGGCGAGGGCATGACGGAGGCGCTGCGCGACTACCTGGAGGAGCGCTTCGAGGAGGTGCGCTCCGGCTACGGCGCCAGTGACCTGACGATCGGCATGGGCGCGGAGAGCGGCTTCAGCGTACGGCTGCGCAAGCGCCTGGCCACCGACCAGCGGCTGCGCGACGCCCTGCTCGGCCCCGGCGAGCAGCGGCTGCCGATGATCTTCCACTACAACCCGCTGGAGACGTTCCTGGAGGTGAACGCCGACGGCGAGCTGCTGTGCACGATCAACACCAAGAGCTGCCTGCAGCCCAAGCTGCGCTACAACGTCGGCGACGAGGCCAGGCTGCACCCGCTCGCCGAGGTCCGGCGGGCGCTGGGCGAGGACGACTACGCGGCCATGTGGACCGACGAGCGGATGAACCTGCCGCTGCTGTTCCTGTTCGGCCGCAAGGACTCGACGATCTCGTACATGGGGGCCAACCTCTACCCGCAGGACGTCGAGTACGGCCTCTACCAGGGCAACCCGTACGCCGCCGCGATCAACCGGTTCTGCCTGTCGCTGGAGGAGCTGCCCGGCCTGGAGTACCGCCCGGTGATCAACCTGGAGGTGCGCGGCGAGGTCGATCATGGGGTGCTGGCGGAGATCTGCCGCAAGGGGGTCGTGGCGCACCTGAGCGCGGTCTCCCGCGACTTCGCCGAGTCGCTGAAGGAGGACCCGACGGCCGCCGATCTGCGGATCAAGGTGTTCGGGCTGGGCGAGGGGCCGTTCGCGCGGCTGACGAAGATGAAGAATGTCTATCTGGTGAAGGACGCATGAGGACCACCGATTTCAGCAGGACGCCGCCCCAGGGGCAGGCGGCGGCGATGTTCGTCGGGGCGACCCGTTACCGGGGGCCGCTGTCGATCCTGACGCTCACGCTGACGTGGTTCCGGATGGTGCGCGACATGAAGCGTATGCGCGGCTACCGCTGGCACAAGATCTACTGGGAGTTCCCGTACACGCTGGGCACCCTGGCCTTCTTCGAGGACCGCGACGCGCTGCTGCGCTTCGCCCGCAGCCGCCACCACCGCAAGCTCATGCAGTGGGTGACGGACGGCACGAAGAACGCCACCGGCGGCTACATCCGGCTCTACAACGCCGAGCCCGAGGGGTACAGCAACGGGATCTGGCGGGCCGAGGGCGGGGAGATGGCGCACATCGAGACGTTCACGCCGCTGTCCACCGAGACCGGCGACGGCCCGGCGGTGAGAAGGGCATGATCCCCGTCGAGTCCCGCCGCGACCTGCGCGACTTCCTCACCTTCACCGACGACCTGTACGCGGGCGAGGAACGGTTCGTGCCGCCGCTGCACGCCACGGTCCGCGGGTGGCACCGGCGGGGCGTGCGGCTGTTCCTGCTGCGGCGCGGCGGCCGGGTCGTCGCGCGCACGACGCTGCACACCGACGCCGCGCTGGACGCCAAACTGGGGCGGGAGACCCAGCTGTTCGGGCTGACGGAGTTCGCCGAGGAGGCGGCCGAGGAGCTGTTCGAGGCGATCTGCGCGGCCGGGCTCGCGGCGGGCAGGAAGGCGGCGTTCGGGCCCGTGTCGCTGCTGCCCAACCAGGCGGGCGGGGTGATCACGTCCGGGTTCGGGGAGCGCGGGTTCATCGACAGCGCCTGGAACCGGCCGTACTATCCGGCCGCCTACGAGGCGTACGGGTTCAGCCGGCGCTTCGAGTCCGACACCTGGATCTGCCCGGTGCCGGAGGAGCCGGTGTTCGCCTTCGACGACGCCCGGATCCGCGCCGAGGAGCTGCGGGTGCACCGCGGGGACCGGCGGCGGGTGCGCGAGCAGCTCCCCATCCTGCGGGAGATGCTGAACACCAGCTTCGCGCAGCTCGGCTACTACACCGAGATCTCCGCCGAGCAGCTCGCCGAGCAGACGGACGGGCTGGCGTACCTGCTGGACGAGGCGCTGCTGCTGTACCTGACGAAGGCGGGGCGGCCGATCGCGTTCGTGCTGTGCCTGCCCGACATCTCCAGCCTCGTCGCGGAGATCCGCGGCAACCTGCACCTCCTCCACCAGCTCCGGCTGCTCGCCACCCGCTCCCGCTACCGCCGCGAGGCCGTGCTCATCATCAAGGGCACGATCCCGGACGAGCAGGGGCACGGCTACATGCGGCTGCTGTCGCGGGAGCTGCACGACGGGCTGCGCCGGGGCGGCTACCACACGCTGCGCAGCACGTACGTGGAGCGCGACAACCCCGGCTCGGCCGCCCAGTTCGCCGCGATGGGCGGGCGTCCGCTGCACGGCTACACCTTCTACGACAAGGAGCTCGCGTGAGACAGCTCCGGGCGCTGGAGCCCGACTTCTGGCGGGCGCCCAGCGCGCACAACACGCAGCCGTGGACGCTCACCTACGCCGACGGCCAGGCGGCCGTCGGCTGGGACCCGGCCAGGGCGCTGCCCATCAGCGACCCCACGGGGCGTGACCTGCGGCTGAGCCTGGGGGCGTTCGTCGAGTGCTGCCTGATCGTGTGCGCGGACGCGGGCCTGTCCGTCGCCTACCGGCCCGATCCCGGGCCGCTGCGGGTGGGCTTCCTGTACGGGGCCGAGAAGCCGTACGGGACGCCGTTCACGACGGCGGACGTGCGCGCCCGGGGCGCCAACCGCGGCGAGTACCACGCGGGGCGGCTCCCGGACGAGGTGGCCGGCGCGCTGGAGGGGACGCGCCGGCTGCCCTGCCGCGACCTGGCGGACCTGCTGCACGCCGCGGACCTGCACCAGTTCGGCGACCGGGAGGTGACGCGGGAGCTGCGGGCCTGGCTGCGGCTGACCCGGCGGCACCGCCGCTACTTCCTCGACGGCCTCAGCGACCGCGCGCTCGCGCTGACCAAGATGGAGGCGCTCGGGCTGCGGGCCTCGCTCGCCCTCTACCCGGCGCTGCGGCGGCTCGGGCTGCCCCGGGTGCTGGCCGGGGCGTCGCGGGGACTGCTGGACTACGACGGGGACGTGCTCGTGCTCGTCGGACCGGTGGACGCCGAGGTCGAGGCGGGGCGGCTGCTGATGCGGCACTGGCTGACGCTGTCGGGGCTCGGGTACACGACGCACCCGCTGAGCCAGCTCATCGACTGCGAGGCGACCCGGCGGGAGCTGGCGCGGCGCCTCGGCGTGGCGGATCCCCGCACGTTGCTGCACGTCGCGCGGGTGGGACGGCCCCGCACGCCCGCCACTCCGTCCGCCCGGCTCCTCATGGCCTGACAGCGGGGCCCTGGCTGCTCACACGGGCACGCTCATGGAGACGGGCTCGGCGCGGGCCGCCCAGCGGCCGTCGTCGCTGCGGACCAGGCGTACCGGATGGTCGAAGCAGGCGCTGACCAGCTCGCTGGTCAGCACGCCCGCGACCGGCCCGCCGGCCAGGCAGCGGCCGTCGCGCAGCAGCATGGCGTGCGTGGTGGTGGCGGGCAGCTCCTCCAGGTGGTGCGTGACCAGCACGGTGGCCAGCGAGGGGTGCTGGGCGCGCAGCGCGTCGACGCCGGCCAGCAGCTGCTCGCGGGCGGCCAGGTCGAGGCCGGTCGCCGGCTCGTCGAGCAGCAGCAGCCGGGGCTGCGGCATGAGCCCCCTGGCGATGAGCGCGCGGCCACGCTCGCCCTGGGACAGGGTGGCCCAGGTGTCCTGCGCCCGGTGGCTCATGCCGAGCATGGCGATCAGCTGGTCGGCCCGCTCGCTCTCCTGCCGGGTGGGCGTCCAGCGGGGCACGGACGCGGCGGTGCCGGTCAGCCCGGTCAGCACCACGTCCCGGACCCGCAGCGGCCCGTCAGGGGTGTGGCGCGGGTTGACGTGCCCCAGGTACGAGCGCAGCTCCCGCACGTCCACCCGGCCCATGGTGCGCCCCAGCACCTGGACCACGCCGCGGCTGGGATGGGTCACGGCGCCCAGCAGGCCGAGCAGGGTGCTCTTGCCGGCGCCGTTCGCGCCCAGCAGTGCCCAGTGCTCGCCGGGGTTCACGGTGAGCGAGATGTCGCGCAGGAGGTGGCGTCCGTCGCGGACGAGCTCCACGGCGTCGGCCCGCAACACGGGGCCGCTGTCGGCTGGACGCGAGACCACGGTCATGCGGCCCAATTTATCAGGTCCTCAGACATCTGATGTTTACCCACCACCTTCCCGCAGGCTTCAGGCGCCGCACGCGGAGCGGACGCCGGCGATCAACTCGGCCGCCGCGTCGATGGTGCGGGTGATCTCCTCCGGAGTGCTCCCGACGCTCGCGAGCAGCGCCTGCGCCCGCTCCGCGAACCCGTCCGGCGCCGACGGCAGCCGACCGGCGGCGGCGACCATGCCCTTCTCGTTGATCAGCCAGGCCCCGTCGGCCGCGTGCAGCGCCTGGCAGGCCACGCCGATCGCGCGGAACAGCGCCCCCGCCGCGTACACCGGATCCCGCCCGGCGGCGCCGTACCGGGCCGTCGTCAACGCGAAGTCGCACTCCCACAGCCCCGCGATCAGCGCCTTCCGCAGGGCGGGCGGGTACTGCGCGGCCTCCTCCCGCAGCGCGGCGAGCTCGCCGGCCGGGTCGGCGAGCACCTGGCAGAGCGCCACCTCCCCGGCGTAGGCGTGGGAGTAGAAGCCCAGCGGGTGCCCGGCCTGGACGCCGATCTCGTAGCGGCCGTCCCGGCAGTCGCGCCAGATCCGGTGCACGCGGTCGAGGTCGCGGTAGATCCAGTCGACCCGCAGGCCGTCCACGGTGAGCCAGCCGCCGCCGTCCACCCACGGGCCCCAGCCGCCGGGCTCGGTCACGTCGGTGTCCTCGCCCGTCACCTCCCGGGCGAGCACCCGCAGGGCGGCCACGTCGAGCCGGCCGCGGTAGTAGAGGCCGAGGTCGATGTCGCTGTCGGGCCGGTGCGTGCCGCGGGCGCGGCTGCCGCCGAGAGCGACGGCCACCACGCCGGGCACGGCGATGAGCCGGTCGGCGATGGCATGCAGATCAGGGTTTCGCACGGCACGAGCCTAGGGTGTCCCGGTGTCTGTCGCCGGGGCGGCCCGCTGAGCTGGTATTTCCCTGATGTCCGGATGGTGGAGCCCTCTAGGATGTGGGAGGTGACGTACATGCTGGTGGTCTACACCGACGGGGTGGCGGGCTGATGGCGGTCGCCGTCGAGGGGTTGCTGCGGGAGCTGGCGCCGCAGGTGCTCGGCACGCTCGTACGGCGCTACGAGCAGTTCGACCTGTGCGAGGACGCCGTGCAGGAGGCGCTGCTCGACGCGTCCGTGCAGTGGCCGAGGGACGGGGTGCCTGACAACCCGCGCGGCTGGCTGGTGACCGTGGCCGCGCGCCGGGTCATCGACCAGGTACGCAGCGAGCACGCCCGCCGGCGCCGCGAGGAGAGCGTGGCGGTCAGCGTGGCGGCCGACGAGTTCGTGGCTCCGGCGCCGGGCGAGGAGCGGGCGGGGGACCGGGACGACACGCTGACGCTGCTGTTCCTGTGCTGCCATCCGGCGTTGTCGGAGGCCTCGCAGCTCGCGCTGACGCTGCGGGCCGTGGGCGGGCTGACGACGGCGCAGATCGCCGGCGCGTTCCTGGTGCCCGAGGCAACGATGGGGCAGCGCATCAGCCGGGCCAAGCAGCGGATCAAGGCCACCGGGGCGGAGTTCAGGATGCCGCCGGAGGACGAGCGGGACGACCGGCTGCGGGTGGTGCTGCACGTGCTGTACCTGATCTTCAACGAGGGTTACACCACCACCTCGGGGCCCGAGCTGCACAGGGCGGAGCTGACGGGTGAGGCGATCCGGCTGACCAGGGCGGTGCTGCGGCTGCTGCCCGGCGACGGGGAGATCATGGGGCTGCTGGCGCTCATGCTGCTGACCGAGGCCCGCCGCCCCGCGCGTACGGACGCGGACGGCCGGCTGATCCCGCTGGCCGAGCAGGACAGGAGCCTGTGGGACCGGCGGCTGATCGCGGAGGGCGTGGAGCTGGTCACCAAGGCCCTGTCCACGACGGCGCTCGGGCCGTACCAGGTTCAGGCGGCCATCGCGGCCGTGCACGACGAGGCGGCCACCGCCGGGGAGACGGACTGGCCGCAGATCCTGGCCCTGTACGGCGTGCTGGCGGGCATCGAGGACAACCCGGTGGTCAGGCTCAACCAGGCGGTGGCCACGGCCATGGTGAAGGGGCCGCGCGCCGGGCTCGGCCTGCTCGGCGAGCTGGCCGCAGACGACCGGATGGCCGGGCACCACCGGCTGGCGGCCGTGCGGGCTCACCTGCTGGAGATGGACGGCGACGCGGAGGGGGCCGTGGCCGCGTACCGGGAGGCGGCGAGGCTGACCACGAGCCTGCCCGAGCAGCGCTACCTGGAGGACCGGGCGGCCCGCCTGTCTTGACAATGATTTTTGTCGGTGCCATCGTTCAGCCATGGACGAAGTGGCGGTGATCGAGGACGCCGCGGCCGCCGAGGCGTCGCTCGACCCCATGCGGTCGAGGCTGCTGGCCGAGCTGGTGGAGCCGGGCTCGGCGACCTCGCTGGCGGCCAAGGTGGGCCTGGCCAGGCAGAAGGTGAACTACCACCTGCGCACGCTGGAGCGGCACGGGTTGGTGGAGCTGGTCGAGGAGCGCAGGAAGGGCAACGTCACCGAGCGCGTGATGCAGGCCGCGGCGGCCTCGTTCGTGATCTCCCCCACCGCGCTGTCCGCCGTGCAGCCCGACCCCGCCAGGTCGCCCGACCGGCTGTCGGCTCGCTGGTTGCTGGCGCTGGCGGCGCAGCTCGTACGGGACGTCGGCACCCTGATCACCGGGGCGGCGAAGGCGCAGAAGCGGGTGGCGACGTTCGCCATCGACGGCGAGGTGCGCTTCGCGTCGGCGGCGGACCGGGCGGCCTTCGCCGAGGAGCTGGCCCAGTGCGTGACCTCCCTGGTCAGCAAATATCATGACGAATCCGCCGAGGGTGGGCGCGATCACCGGCTGGTCGTGGCGGTCCACCCCTCCGTGAACGCCAAGAGGGAGGGCTGAGGTGGGCCGCGACTTCGAGCTGCCGCTGGAGGCCACGGTCGAGGCCACCCCGGAGCAGGTCTGGGAGGCCATCTCGACGGGGCCGGGCATCGACTCGTGGTTCATGGGCCGCACCGAGGTGGCCGAGGGGGTCGTGCGGACGGCGTTCGGCGGGTTCGAGCTGCCGCCGTCCGCCGTCACGGCCGCCGAGCCGCTCCAGCGCTTCGCCCACTCCAGCGACAAGGCCGGCGACGGCAGGTTCGTGGCCTACGAGTTCATGATCGAGGGGCGGGAGCGGAGCAGCACGGTCGTCCGGATGGTGACCAGCGGGTTCCTGCCGGGCGACGACTGGCAGGACGAGTTCGAGGCCATGTCCAGGGGCCTGGAGATGTACTTCGCGACGCTGGCGGAGTACCTCGGCCACTTCGCCGGGCGGGTGGCGACGCCGCTCACGGAGTTCGGCCCGCCGGTCACGGACTGGGCGGACGCGTGGAAGCGGTTGTACGCCGCGCTCGGCGGGATGCCGGAGGCCGGCGATCGGGTCCGGGCGGGAGGGGTCGAGGGGGTCGTGTACTACCGCAACTCCCAGACGCTCGGCCTCCGCACGGGTGATGGCATGTACCGGTTCCTGCAGGGGTTCGGCGGGTCCATGATCGCCTCGCATCTGCTGTTCGAGGGCGGGGAGGATCAGGGGCCGCGGTGGCGGGCGTGGCTGGAGGAGCTGCACGCCGGGTGATCGGCGCGGTCTATCCTGCTGGGCATGCCCCGCCTGTCGCCGCGCCTCGCCGCGATCGTGGACGCCCTCCCCCTGGAGCCGCACCTCCGCGTCCTGGAGATCGGATGCGGTCCGGGGGCCGCCGCCCGGGCGGTGGCGGCCCGGCTCGGCACCGGGCACGTCCTGGCCATCGACAGGTCCGCCGCCGCGATCGAGCAGGCGCGGGCGGCGGCGGCCGGTGAGATCGCGGCCGGCCGCATGAGCGTCCGGCAGGTCGCGGGCGAGGACTTCGTCCTGCTGCCCGGCGAGGAGCCGTACGACCTGGTGTTCGCCGTCCGCGTCGGCGCGCTCGACGGCCGGCATCCCGAGGCCGGGCGGCTCCTGCTCCGGCGCCTCGCCCTGGCGACCAGGCCGGGAGCCAGGCTGTTCATCGACGGGGGCGATCCGCTGCGGGAGGTGCCGATCCCGAGGTGAGGGGCATGGAGGATGGGGTGAAGGTCGTCGCGATCTCCGACACGCACGCGCCCAGGCGCTGGCGCGCGTGCCCGCCCCGGGTGGCCGAGCACCTGCGCGGCGCGGACGTCATCCTGCACGCCGGGGACGTCTGCGTGCCCTCGGTGCTGGCCGAGCTGGCCGCGTACGCGCCGGTCCACGTCGTGAAGGGCAACAACGACGGCCCCGACGTGGTGGCCCCGGAGACGCTGGAGCTGACCCTCGACGGGCTGCGGATCGGCATGATCCACGACAGCGGCCCGGCCAAGGGGCGGCTGGCCCGCATGCGGCGCCGGTTCCCGCACGCGGACCTGGTGGTCTTCGGTCACTCGCACATCCCGCTCGACGAGTCGGGCGGCGGCCTGCGGATCTTCAACCCGGGCTCCCCCACCGACCGCCGCCGCCAGCCGCACGGCACGCTGGGGCTGCTCACGATCGAAGACGGCGCTCTGACCAGGGCGGAGATCGTGCCCGTCACTCCTTGACGACGTCGTCGCGCGCCTTGTCCAGGTTGGTCTTGAGCTCCTCCATGACCTTGGCGTAGCCGAGGTAGCTGTAGCGCTCGGCCGCGTGCCAGGGGTAGAGCTGGCCGGCCTGGACGGCGGGCAGCTTGGCCCAGGTGGGCTTCTTGGCCATCTCCTCGATCTTCATGGACTGGGAGCGGGCGTCCACGAGGATCACGTCGGCCTGGTACTTGTCGGCGTTCTCCCAGCTCAGCACCTCCCAGAAGCCGCCCTCGCTCTCCGTCGGCCTCTCGGGGTAGACGATCTTGAGTCCGAGGTCCTCGCCCCAGTACTTGAGGTCGGGGTGGTCCGGCAGGTACGCCACGTACAGCGACTCGGGCGTGCCCGTGACGATCATGACGCTGAGTTCCGGCCTGCCGGCGGCGAGCTGCTTCAGCGCGGCACTGGCGTCCTCGAACCGCTTCTTGGCCTCGGCCACGGGCGCCGCGTTCGGGTCGGCGCCGAGGGCGGCGGCGAGCCGGCCGTACTTCTCGATGATCTGCACCAGGGGCGTGCCGCTGAGCTGCACGCCGACGGTCGGGGCGATCTGGTCGACGGCCGCGACGGACTGCTCGGGGACGTACCAGAGCACGTCCTTCTGGTACATGCCCGCCACCAGCAGCTCCGGCTGGAGCGAGGCGTACTTCTCGACGTTGAACTCGCCCCACACGTTCCCGATGGACTCCACCTTGGTGATGTCCACCTCGCCCACCTCCGGGTCGCGCCCGCCGTCCTTCAGCTTGTGCGGGCCGAACACGCCGACCGGCCGCACGCCGAAGTCCCACAGCGCGGCGGCGGCCGCCGACTGGGCCACGACGCGCTGGGGGCGCTGCGGCAGGGAGACGTTCTTGCCGCGGTCGTCGGTCCAGGTCCACGGGCCCTGCGAGGCCGCCTGCGAGGACGTCTGCGACGGCTGAGCGGCGGGCGGGGAGGCGGTCCCGCCACAGGCATTGACGCCGAGCAGGGCGGCGGCGCCGAGTGCCGCGAGGGCACGTCGCGGGACAGTGGCCATGGATTCTCCTCGTGGGACAAACTTTACGCTTATGGTCGGCATATTAGATTAGCCTTACCTAACCGAAAAGTCCCCTTGGTGGAGTACGACCCTCGCCCCGTACGACCGGCGGCGTAGCCGGGGCGGCGACGGCCGGCCGATGTGCGGGCGGCCCGGCGGCAAGATCCTGGAGACCTTAAGGGCGGCGGTAAGGCGACGGGAACGCGACCGTAAGCGCCCTCCAGCACTCTGATCTCAGATCACGAAGAGCAGAGCAGAGCAGAGCAGAGAAGGGCCAGAGAGATGAGCCAGCCGTACAGCATCCAGGACGAGATCCGCCTCCCCGGCTTCACCGGGACCGTGTACCTGCCGGGCGAGGCCGGCTACGACGAGGCCCGCCGCTCGCTGAACCCGGCCGTGGACTCCCGCCCGGCGCTGATCGCCGAGGCGCAGAGCGTCGCCGACGTCCGGGTCGCGCTGATGGCGGCCCGCGCCCACGGGGTCCCGTTCGCGGTCCAGGCCACCGGGCACGGCACGCACGCCCCGTGCGACGGTGGCATCCTCGTCAAGACCACCTCGATGGCGTCGGTGCTGGTGGATCCCGAGCGCCGGATCGCCCGCGTCGGGCCGGGGGCGCGCTGGAGCGAGGTGATCGCCGCCGCCGCGCCGTTCGGCCTGGCGCCGCTGTCGGGCTCGGCGCCGTCCGTCGGCGTCACCGGCTACACGCTCGGCGGCGGGCTCGGCTGGCTGGCCCGCAAGCACGGATTCGCGGCCGACAGCGTGCTGCGGGCCGAGGTGCTGCTGGCGGACGGCCGGCACGTGACCGCGAGCCCCGACAGCCACCCCGAGCTGTTCTGGGCGCTGCGCGGCGGCGGTGGCGGGTTCGGCGTGGTGACCTCGCTGGAGTTCCGGCTCTACCCGGTCCCGGAGGTGTTCGCCGGGTTCGTGTACTTCCCGATCGAGGCGGCGGCGCGGACGCTGGAGGCGTACCGGACCTGGATCGACGACGCCCCTGACGAGATCAGCACCGCGGTCGTGCTCAAGCGCATGCCCGATGACGAGCAGGTGCCCGCCGCGGTGCGCGGCAGGCACGTGGTGCTGCTGAAGGTCCTGCACGCCGGGACGGCCGAGGAGGCCGGGGAACTGCTCGCGCCGCTGTTCCGGGCGGCCGGGCCGGCGCTGCTGGACGAGACGCGGACCACCACGTACGGCGCCGCGGCCATGGGCGGCACGCCGAACCGGCACATGGACATGTTCGACACCGTGCCCGGCGAGGTCGTGGACGCGCTGGTGCGCGCCTCGGAGCAGGCGCAGACGATCGAGATCAGGCACTGGGGCGGCGCGATCCGCCGGCCGGGCCCGGACGCGGGGCCGGTGAGCCACCGCGCCACCAGGCTCTCGGTGATCGTGGACACCGTGGTGCCGGGGCTGGCGGAGGAGCTGCGGCCGTACGCGAACGGCGGGACGTTCCTGAACTTCCTGGCGGACCCGTCGCGGACGGCGGCGGCGTACACGGAGGCGGACTACGCGCGGCTGCGCGAGGTCAAGCGCGCCTACGACCCCGACGGCTTCTTCCGCGTCGGCCACGTCACCATCTGATGTCCCGGCGGCCCGGGATGCTAACGGTAGAAGTTGGGCGACACGACGGCCGGGTCGTAGGAGTCGTGGAAGACCGGCGTGGTCGAGGCCGCCGTGGGCGGGATGATCCAGCTCCAGTCGGCGTGCACCTCCTCCCCCGCCCGGCGCCGCGCCTGCACGTACCGGTGGAAGTGGCCGGCGATCGTGTGGTGGTCGAGCATCCGCACCCCGGCCCGCTCGTACGAGGTGAGCACCGCGACGTTCAGCTCCGTCAGCGCCCGGTCCTTCCACAGCGTGCGGTCGTCGCCCGTGTCGAGCCCCAGCCGCCGCGCGATCTCCGGGAGCAGGTCGTAGCGGTCGCGGTCGGCGAAGTTCCTGGTGCCGACCTCGGTGCCGACGTACCAGCCGGTGAACGGGGCCGCGGGATAGGTGACGCCGCCGATCTCGAGCCGCATGTCCGACACCGTGGGGCAGGAGTACCAGCGCAGTCCCAGCTCGGCGAACCACGGGTGGACGGGGTGGGTGATGGGCACGTCCGGGCAGGCGTCGCGGGGCAGGTCGTGCCGGGTCAGGCGGCCGCGCGAGTCGCGGATCAGCACCGGCAGGCGGTCGAAGTCGCCGCCCTCGCCGCGCCAGCCCAGCTCGCGGGCCAGCCGGGTGAGCCCGGTGTTGGCGGGGTCGCCGCGGCGGGTGCCGTCCGGGTGCTCGTGGCCGGCGTAGCGGACGAGCTGGGGGCTGACGATCCGCGGGCCGGGGACGGCGGGCGTGTCGGGCGGGAACACGGTGATGATGGGCCGGATGGCGCCGCCGTTGTGCGCGCGTACCAGGTGGGTGGTGAGGGCGGCGGCGATCGTGTCCGGGTGGTGCAGCCTGCGGCAGTCGCGCACCACCAGCGTCTTCCAGTACAGCTTGCCGATGCACCGGGTGTGGTTGCGCCAGGCGAGTTTCGCACCGAGCACCAGCTCGGCGGGCGTGTGCCGGTAGGTGCCCGTCCGGGCCAGCTCGTCCAGGACGGCCGCGCGGCGGCGCTCGTGCCGCTCCCGGTCCCAGCCCAGCCCCTCGGCGCACAGGCGCAGGAACGACTCCGCCTCCTGGCTGACAGTGGCGGCCGGCGCGATGCTGACGCTCATGAATCCCCCGAGGTGGTGGCCGCGGGCGCGGCCTGGTGAATGTCCCGCAGTGGTGACAGGGCGGTGCCGACGGCGACCGCCGCCTGCACCAGGGCCGCGCACAGGAACAACATCCGCCCGGGCCCGCCCCAGGCGGCCAGGGCCCCGCCGACCACCGCCCCGCCGGCCAGCGCGCCGGCCGGGATGGTCGCGTACGCCGCCGCCCTGCTCACCGAGGTGACACGCCCGATGGCGTCGGCGGGCACGACGGTCTGGCGGGCGGTGAACCAGGAGACCACGATGACCGACGTGGCCACCCCCTCCACGGCCCAGGCGGCCGCGATCACCCAGACGGCGGGCAGCGCCACGGGCAGGGCCATGGCCAGCGCGGACAGCGCCATCCCGGCGACGAGCAGCCTGCCCGTCGGGTGGCGGTCGATGAGCCGGGGCGCCGCCAGCGCGCCGAGCACCGCGCCGAGCCCCTGCGCCCCGAACACCACGCCCAAGGCCACGGCGGGCAGGCGTTCGACCTCCAGGATGAGGTAGACGAGGTTGCCTTCGACGACGAACCCGGCGAAGTTCGCGGCGGCCATCAGCAGCGTGCCCCACCAGATCGGCCTGATCGAGCGGAGGATGCGCAGGCCCCGCACGAAGTCCCTGGCCACGCCGGACAGCTCGGCGCGCACGCCGCCCGCGGGCGCCACCTGCTTGTGCACGTGGGCGATCTGGAAGATGAGCAGCGCCGAGATCGCGAACGTCAGCGCGTTGACCAGCGTCGCCAGCGGCACGCCGAGGGCCGCGATGAACGCGGTGCCGACGACGGGCCCGACGAAGGCGAGCGAGCTGTCGACGGTCTGCGTCCAGGCGTTGATCCTGGACAGCCGCTCCTGCGGCACGGTGTCGACGATGAAACCCTGGAAGGCGGGGAAGTAGAAGGGCCGCACGGCGGCCAGCAGGAAGGCGCACAGGTAGAGCAGCGCCACCGAGGGCCGGTCGGCCGCGGCCACGAACACGATCACCAGCGCGATCGCGAAGGACAGGCAGTCGCATGCGATGAGGATCCTGCGGCGGTCCCACCGGTCGGCTATCACGCCCGCGACCAGCCCGACCACGATGTACGGGATGAACTCCAGCACGTACGCCAGCGCCGCCGACAGCGCGGAGCCGGTGATCTGCAGGATCAGCGTGGGAGCGGCGAACCGGTAGATCCAGTCGCCCACCGTCGAGACGAGGAACGCGCTCCGCAGCCGGACGCCTCCCGGGCCGGAGGGCGTACGCGACGCTACCCGCATCGGCCCGGGTCAGGAACGCTGTGTGCCATGGCAGGGTCCTCCCAACGGACAGACAGGGGTTCCACAGGGACGGTAACCGCGCGGGCCCGTCCCGGCGAGAGGGTGGGGCGCCGCGGGAACGCCCCACCTGGTGGCGGAGCCGGAGTGGTGCAGTCGGAGTGGTGCAGTCGGAGTGGTGCAGTCAGAGTGGTAGAGGCCCGAGGTCGCCGGCGAGCCACTCCAGGCTCGGCTTCGGCCGGGCGTCGCCGCACGTCGCGCAGCGCGGGTCGCGCTTCCACGTCTCGGCCTCGCGCAGGCGGGGGTCGTGGAAGGTCATCTCCAGCATCCGGCCCACCGACAGCGGCGGGCAGACCCGGCTGGCGATGCGCACCATCTCGGCGACCAGGAACCCCGCGCCGAACAGCACCAGGCCGTTGAACGCGGCGGTGTCCTCGCCGAACGTCCCGCCCTCCCTGTCGATCTCGTCCAGCACGTCCATGACGGCCAGCGAGGTGGGGTCGTTGCTGCGGACCTGGTCGTACCAGCACTCGACACAGCCGGACACCCCGGGCACGATCGTGTAGTGCAGGGCGCGCTGGGTGTCCACGCCGCCCATGATGAGTGCCGTGCCGGCCCGTACGCAGCCCTCGTTCAGCCAATGGGCGATGTGCACCTTGGGGCGGTCCACCACGGAGATCACGATGTCGCGGTCGCGGACGACCTCGTACACGTCGTCGCCGGACATCAGCTTGCGCTGCACCGGGTCGATCCGCACGGCGCTGTTGAGCGCGCGCGCCCGCTCGGCGGCCACCTCGACCTTCACCCGGCCCACGTACGGCTCGCCGTAGAGGATCTGCCGGTTGAAGTTCGACAGCTCGATCCGGTCGAAGTCGACGATCCTGATGTCCTCGAAACCGATGGCGACCAGGTCGATCAGCGCATGGCTGCCGATGCCGCCGACACCGAGCACGGCGACGCGGGCGTCGCGGATGCGGCGCTGGAACTCGTACTTGGAGGCGCTCATGGAGGCGTAGGTCTCGAAGAAGCCGAGGTTGTTCGACCAGCGCTCGCGGGCCGGGCGGTCGAAGTCCGCGCCGGCGTCGTCCGCGCTCTGGATCAGCCGGAGCGCGTCGAGCTCGCCGATCGCGTCGCGGACGTCGTCCGCCGTCACGTCGGGGTGCACGGCGTGCAGGTCGCGGTGCACCTCCTCCACGGTGCGCGTGCCGTCCAGCAGGGACAGCAGCCTGCTGACCCGGCCGTCGGCATCCTCCAGCGAGGTCAGCTCGCCGCCCAGCCTGAAGTGCACCGACCCGTCGGCGATGAAATAGGGGATGCTCGTCTTGAGCACGGGATGTGTCATGGCAATCCTTCCAAGGGGGGTGGGGCGCCCCTGAGGGCGCCCCACCTTCAACGGAATCAGCCCTTCTGGGCACCACCGGCGACGCTGTACCGCTTGGTCGACTTCTTGATCATGGAAGTTCACCTCCTCTCGGTTCCGTCGGGGTGATGCTCGCGAGGCCCAGCTCGTGGGCGAAGAACGCGAGCACGTCTGCGAAGTAGGACAACCGGCCGGTGCGTCCCCGCTCGCCGTGCCCCGCGCCCGCCTCGTGGCGCAGCAGCACCGGGCGGGACGAGCCGGAGGCGAACTGCAGCGCGGCGGCCATCTTCCGCGCGTGCAGCGGGTCGACGCGGGTGTCCTCGCCGAACGCCGACAGCAGGACGGCCGGGTACGGGATGCCGGGCACCACCCGGTGGTAGGGCGAGTAGCCGAGCAGCCAGCCGAGCTCCTCCGGGTCCTCCCGGCTGCCGAACTCCTCCCGCCAGTGCTCGCCGAGCCCGGTCAGCTCGTAGCGGGCCATGTCGAGGAGCGGCGCCGTGCAGGCGACGGCGGCGAACAGCTCGGGGCGCTGCGTCATCGCGGCGCCCGCGAGCAGGCCGCCCGCGCTGGCGCCGAACGCGCCCAGGCGGTCGTGGGTGGTGTGCCCGGTCTCGACCAGGTGGCCGGCCGCGGCGATGAAGTCGTCGATGCCGCGCTGCTTGTGCTCGCGGCGTCCCGCGTGGTGCCACGCCTCGCCGCCCTCGCCGCCGCCGCGCACGCAGGCGACCGCGAACAGGCCGCCCCGCCCTGCCCAGGCCAGGGCCGCCGCGTAGTAGTCGGCGATGCGCGGCTCCCCGAAGGCGCCGTAGCCCTCCAGGATCGTGGGCAGCGGTCCCGCCCGGTGCCAGGACGGGGCGAGCAGGAGGATCCGTACGGGGGTGCCGTCCGGGGAGACGCAGACCGTCTCGGACGCCCGCACCGGCGGCGTGACCGGGGCCGGGTGGCGGCGCCACGGCGTGCTGGAGCCGGTGCCGGCCTCGTAGCGGTAGACGGTCTCCGGGGTGACGCGGTCGGAGTACTCGTACCAGGCCTCGCCGCCGGGCACGCCGGGGACCAGGTCGGTGACGAGGCCGGGGCCGGGCAGCTCGACCTGGCCCAGGAGGCGGCCGGTGGCCGGGTCGTGGCGGGTCACGGCGCCGTGGCCGGCGACCGTCCAGTGGGCCAGCAGCAGGCCGTCGAGCACCGCGAACCCGTCCAGCACCGCTTCCGGGTCCTCGGGGATCAGCGTGCGCGGGCCGGCCGCGGCCTCCGACGGGTCGTCGTGCGGCGGCAGGTCGTGTGGCAGGTCGTTTTGTGACTGCAGGTCGTTTTGTGGCAGGTCGGTGACGAGGAGGCGGCCGCGGGGGGCGCCGGCGTCGGTCAGCAGGTACAGGCGGCCGCCGGGGGCCGGCCAGGCGGAGGTCCAGCCGTCCTCGGGCAGCGGCAGCCGGCGCAGGGCGGGCCGCTCGATCGAGCCGTCGCGCAGGTCGGCCACCCACACCTCGTTGGTCGCCGACAGCCCGGAGGCCACCTGGACGACCAGCAGCCGCCCGTCCGCCCCCACCAGCGCGTCCAGCTCGGCCGTACGGTCGGAGCCCGCGCCGGACACCACCGCGTCGGCTGCGGCGGGCTCCCCCACCCGGTGCAGGCAGACCCGCGGGCCGGAGCGCTCGTCGTGCCGCGTGTAGTAGAACGCGTCCCGCCCAGGCAGCCAGGCGACCGACGAGTAGCGGCAGCCGGCGATGGGCTCGTCCACGTCCCCCCCGGTCTCCACGTCGAGCACGCGCAGCGTGAACCGTTCGGATCCGCCCACGGCCGTCTGGTAGGCCATCAAGCGGCCGTCGGTGGAGGCGGACCAGTAGCCCAGCACCGTGCGCCGCTCCGGATCGGCGGCGTCCGGCTCGAACAGGGCGCGGTCGCCGTGCGAGTCGCGGACCATGAGCGCGTGGTGCTCCGCCCCGGGCCGCAGGCAGGTGTAGAAGGCCCGCCCGGCGCGGAACTGCGGCACCGACAGCCGCTCGAACGAGGTCAGGTGCCGCAGCTCGCGGAACCATCCGCCGACCGGCCAGCCGTCCCGCGCCCTGGCGAACAGGCGGGCCTGCGCCGCCAGCCAGTCGCGGGTCTCCGGCGAGTCCGGGTCCTCCAGCCATCGGTACGGGTCGGCCACCTCGCGCCCGCCGAGCAGTTCCCGTACGTCGTCCCGCCGTGCCACCGGTGCCGGCGCGAGGTGCGTGTCCATGACTCCCGGAGAACTCGTGACCTCGGACACTGTCCGGCTCCCTCCGTCGTCGTGCTGGCTGGGTCCGTTCCGCTGCCACCGAAGCTTCGTCCCGGGGTCTGGACGGGGCGCTGGACCCGCCGCTGGACCCGCCGCTGGACCCGCCGCTGGACCCGCCGCTGGACCCGCCGCTGGACCCGCCGCTGGACAGGGCACTGGCCGTCGCCCTGGAGAGCGTTGTGGACCTGGCGCTGGACGGTGCCCTGGGCGCATCGTTGGACGGGGCACTGGCGGAACCGCTGGACGGTAACCGGGGAACCGCTGGACGGGGTACTGGTGGGACCCCTGGAACGGATCCCGCACACGGATATTTCCGGATTTGTCATGAACTCGGACCTGTGCGCGTCATCCCCACCCGGCCGGACGACGAATGAGGGGGCGTCCCCGGCGGATCAAGACCGGGGCGGTCCGGCCACACCTCGCGGACAGCAACACTCGTGTTACTTCTGAGGAGGCGGGATGTCCGAAGGGCATGGAGAGGATGTCCGATTCGAGGTACTGGGGCCGCTGCGCGCGTGGCGTGCGCGGACCGGCCTGGCCCTGGGTTCCGGCCGGCGGCGGACCCTGCTGGCGGTCCTGCTGCTGCACGCCAACCGCCCGGTGAGCCGCGACAGGCTCATCGACGAGCTGTGGGGCGGGAACGTGCCCGCGTACGCCGTGAACCTGCTGCAGAAGCACATGTCCAGCCTGCGGGCGGGCCTGGAGCCGGGGCGGCGCGGGCGCGGGCCTTCCGGCGCGCTGGCCTGGACGGAGGCCGGGTACGTGCTGCGCGTGCCCCCGGGAGGGCTGGACCTGGAGGTGTTCGAGCAGGAGGTCAGGCGCGCCAGGGAGGCGCACGCCGCCGGTGACCTGACGGGCGCCTCCGGGGCGTACCACGCGGCGCTGCGGCTGTGGCGGGGGCCGGTCTGCGACGGCCTGTGCAGCCCGTTCCTCGACATGATGCGGGATCAGGTCGCCGAGCGGCGGATCGGCGCGATCGAGGAGTGCATGGAGGTGGACCTGGCGCTGGGCGGGCAGGCCGACCTCGTCGCCGAGCTGCGCTGGCTGGTGGCGCACCATCCGCTGCGCGAGCGGCTGCACGGCCTCCTCATGCTGGCCCTGTACCGGTCCGGTCGCCAGGCGGAGGCGCTGGCCGCCTTCCGGGACGCCCGGCGGCGGCTGCGCGAGGAGCTGGGCGTCGAGCCGACGGCCCTGCTGCAGACCCTCCACCAGCGCATCCTCGCCGCCGACCCCGACCTCATCCCCCTCCCCTCCCACCGCCCTCCGCCGGCCTCTCTCCCCACCGTCCCGCCCCCAGCACCGAACGCCACTCCCCCGCACGACCCGCCACCGCACCCCGCGCCGCAGAACGCCGCGCCACCGCACGGCTCGCCACCGCACGACTCGCCACCGCACGACTCGCCACCGCACGACAAGGCCCCGCATGACATGACCCCGTCCCGCGCCAGCACGCGCGGCTCGACGACAGACGGCTCAGCGCGAGGCCGCACCGCGGGGACCGGCACGGCGGCCTCGCATGGCTCGGGCACGCGGGGCCGGGCGGGCGGTCCGGCCTCGTCCGGACAGGGGCGGCGGGCGGCGGCGCGCACCCCGCGCCACTGGCCGACGCCCGCGCAACTCCCCCACGGGGTGCCCCAGTTCGTCGGCCGGAAGGCGGAGCTGGAGCGGCTCGACGCGCTACTGACCGGCGACCCGGGCCGGAGCCGGGCCGTGGTCCTCACCGGCATGGCGGGCGTGGGCAAGACGGCCCTGGCGATCCACTGGGCGCACCGGATCCGGCACCGGTTCCCCGACGGCCAGCTCTACGTGAACCTGCGAGGCTTCGACCCCACGGGGACCCCGATGGAGCCGACGGAGGCGATCCAGGGTTTCCTGGACACGTTCGCGATCAAACCGGACCAGCTCCCCAGCGGCCTGCACGCCCGCGCCGCGCTCTTCCGCAGCCTGCTCGCGGGCCGCCGGATGCTGATCGTGCTCGACAACGCCAGGGACGCCGAGCAGGTCCGCCCCTTGCTGCCCGGCGCGCCCGGCTGTCTCGTCGTGGTGACCAGCCGGGATCAGCTCACCGGCCTGGTGGCGGCCGAGGGCGCGCACGCGTTCGTGGTGGACCTGCTCCCGAAGGAGGAGGCGCGCCTGCTGCTCACCCGCCGCTCGGGTTCCCGCCTGCCCGGAACGTTCCAGAGCGGCCTGCTCCAGCCCGCCGCCCGGTGCCCGGCCGCGACACTGGACGACCCCGCGAACGGGGACGAGCACCGATTAGCCGGCGAGGCCGCGGCCGTGGACGAGATCGTCGCGTACTGCGGCCGCCTGCCGCTCGCCCTGTCCATCACCATCGCCCGCGCCGTCACCAACCCGAGCCTGCCGTTCGCCGCCCTGGCCGCGGAGCTGCGCGGCGCGCGGGCGCGCCTGGACCCGTTCGACGGCGGCGAGCAGGCCACGAACGTGCGGGCGGCGTTCTCCTGGTCCTACGGCCGGCTCACCCCGCCGGCCGCCCGCCTGTTCCGGCTGCTGGGGCTGCACCCGGGCCCGGACTTCAGCCCGGCCGCCGCCGCCAGCCTGGCCGGGCTGCCCCTGCAGGACGTCCGGCCGCTGGTGGCCGAGCTGGCCAGGACGAACATGCTGAGCGAGCGCGTCCCCGGCCGGTTCGCCTTCCACGGCCTGCTCCGCGCGTACGCGTGCGAGCTGAGCGACACGCAGGACACCCGCGACGAGCGAAGGACGACCCTGCACCGCCTGCTCGACCACTACCTGCACAGCGCCCACCAGGCCGGCCGCGTCCTGAGGCCGGGCCAGAGCCCGGACGCCGGCCTCGCCCCCGCCCTGCCGCTGGTGACACCGGAGGCGCCGGCCGGCAGGAGCGAGGCCAGGACGTGGTTCACCGCCGAGCACCTGGTGCTGCTCGCGGCGGCCCGGCGGGCGGCGGAGGCCGGCTTCCCCGCGCATGCCAGGCACCTGTCCTGGTCCCTGGCCTCCTTCCTCGGCCACCGCGGGACCTGGCGCGTGAAGGTCGCCCCCACCTCCCGCTGAGCCCGCGGCCGGTCCTCAGCTCACGACGCCGCTGAGCTCGTTCGGCGGCTGCGGCAGGGAGGTGCTCCTGGTGACCTCGCCGGAGGCGAAGTCCACCGCGTGCAGCCGCTTGCCCTCCGGGTCGCTGACGTAGACGACCTGGTCACGGACGAAGAGGTTCGGCCTGGGGCGCTGCCACTCCAGGGGCTCCTTCCACTCGCCGAGCACCTTGATGGTCCTGACGACCTTGCCCGCCGCCGGGTCGATGACGTGGACGGCGCCGTCGGTGCCGAGGACGAGGGCCTCGCCTCCCGGGCCGCGCGCCAGTGACCGGAAGGTGTAGCTCGTGCCGAGGTCCACCAGTTTCAGCGTGCCGGTCGTGGTGTCGATGAGGGAGACCTGGGTGGGCCGTTCCAGCTCGGCGTCCGGGTCCTTCTTGTAGTCGCCGAGGACGATCGGGGACAGGTCGGAGCCGGACTGGTTGCCGATCCTGCCGTACTCGTCGGGGCTGTCGATCTTGCTGATCCTGCCGTCCTTGTACAGCAGGACGCCGTCCTCGCAGCCGAGCACGACGGCCTCGTCCTGGGCGGTGGCCTCGCCGTGCACGCCGGGGCAGTCCTCGCTGCGGGTGATCTCCTTGCGCTGCGCGTCCAGGACGGCGATGCCGGTGCGCTTCTCCTCGGTGCCGAGGGTGACGACCAGCTCGCCGTTCTCCAGCGCGATCGCGACGCCGTGGTGGGCGGTCGCGGACTTGTACACCTCGCCCTTGGGCAGGCCGGCGGACAGCTCTGCCGGGTCGAACAGGGTGACCTCGCCGGTGCCGTCGGCGAACAGGACGGTCGTGCCGGCGTGCCGTACCACGTGTCCCGGCTTGGCGCCCTTGAACTCGTCGTCCTTCAGCGTCGCCGAGGCGGCGTCGAGCACCCGGAAGCCGGTCGAGGTGGAGACGAGCACGTGCCTGGCGTCCCCGGCGGGGTTGACGCGGTTGTATCCGGCGAGGGGGATGTCCTTGACCAGCTCCAGGCTCCGACCGTCGAGGACGTACAGGCCGCCGTCGTACGTCAGCACGACGGGGTCGGTCACGGCCGGCCCGGCGGCCGAGGCCGGCGGCTGGGTGGCGGCGGCGGCCTTCGTCGCGGGTTCCTGCGCGGTCCCGCAGGCGGTGAGCAGGAGGGCTCCGGCGAGCAGCGCCGCCGGGGCGGCGGTCCGGGTCATGGGTGGGTGCGCCTTTCTGTTGGAGGGGTGTCAGCGGCCGTTGAGGCCGTCGACGATGGCTTTCGTGTTGCTGCGGACCATTTCGAGGTACGTGGCCGCGCCCGGCGTCCTGCGGCTCAGCGACTCCGAGAACAGGGGGACGACCTGGACGTCCACGCCCGCCTCGGAGGCGAGCACCTGGGCGAGCCGGTCGGGCTGCGAGGAGTCGGCGAAGATCGCCTTGACGCCGGTGCGCCGGATCGTGTCCCTGAGCGACTTCAGGTCCGAGGCGCTCGGTGAGGCCAGCGTGGTGCCGCTGGGGATCACCGCGCCGACCACCTCGAAGCCGTAGCGCCGGGCGAAGTAGCCGAGGACGTGGTGGTTGGTCACCAGGCGGCGGGCCTGGTCCGGGATGGTGGCGACCTGCTGCCCGACCCAGGTGTCCAGCTGCTCGACCTGCCCCCGGTACGCCGCCGCGGCGGCCCTGACGGCGGCGGCGTCCACGCCGTCCACGTGCGCCACGACCTGCTCGGCGATGAGGTCCACGGCCCTGGCCATGCGCGCCGGGTCCGTCCAGAAGTGCGGGTCGGGCTGCCCCGCCGTCTCGTCGGCGGTGAACGTGATCGGCTCGGCCCGCTCCGCCACGGCCAGCGCGGGCACCCCGGCCCGCCGGGCGGCCTCGACGTTGCGCAGCACGCCCTCCTCCAGGCCGAGCCCGTTGTAGACGATCAGGTCGGCGGCCTCGATCCGCGCGGCCTCCTGGGCGGAGACGCCGAACGAGTGCGGGTCGGAGTCCGGTTTCATCAGCACGGTCACCTGGGCCTCGCCGCCGGCCACGGCCCGGGTGACGTCGCCGAGGATGTCGGTGGTGACCACGACGCTCGGGACGGACCCGCCGGCGTCCGAGCAGCCCGCCGCCGCCGTCGCGAGCACGAGCGCCGCCAGGATCCTGAACAGCGCGCTCACCGTCCGGTCTCCGTCATGTACGCGGGCGCGAGGCCCGGCCGGAGCGTCCTGGCGCGCCGGAGGTCGTCGTTGTAGTCGATCTCGTGGACGGCCTTGCCCGCCGGGTCGTTGACGTAGGCGCGGGCGGTGTCCACCTGGATGCGCACCGCCCCGGCCGGCGGGCCGGCCAGCAGCCTGGCCTTCGCGGTCTCCTTGCCGGTGACCGGGTCGTACGCGTGCAGGACGCCGTCCCCGGTGACGGCCAGGACCGGCGTGCCGTCGCCGGTGGCGTTCACCGCCACGGCCGGGCCGGTCTTCAGCAGCCGCCACGTCCTGGCGGTCACGTCCAGCACCCAGATCCCGCGCTCGCCCGCCTCGGCGGCCAGCGTCGAGCTGCCGGGACGGTGCAGGAACGTCCGCGCACGCTCACCCTCCCTTGTCCCGCGCGGGTAGCGGATCTTCACGCCCTCGAACTCGCCGTCCTTCCCGGTGACCAGGAGCGCGCCGTCGGCACAGCCGAACACCGCGCCGCGCCGCGTGACCGCCGTTCCCGCGGCGTCCGCGCAGCTCCCGACGGTGGTGCCGGGCTCGCCGGTCCTGGTCCTGGCCTGTACGGCACCGTCGTGCGCGACCAGCAGCCGCTCCCCGTACGGCACGACGGCGTCGGCCGCCAGCCGGCCCGTCTCGGCGAGCTCGCCCTGGTCCATGCGGGCGCGGTCGAACAGCCTCACCGTGCCGTCACCCGACCGCACGGCGGTGATCGCCGCATCGCCTGTCACGTCGTACGGCGGGCTGCCGGCGATCGTGCCGAGGTCGCGGGTGGCGGCCCGGTAGTAGTGCACGTGGTCACCGTGATCGACGGTCCAGCCGCCGCTGTCGATCACCCGCAGCGTGCCCGAGCCCGTGGTGAGGTAGGCGTAACGGCCGTCACTCGTGATCTCCCGCACGCTCTCGGCCGTGCCACTCGAACCCGGCGCCGCCGGGCTTTCCGCCACGCCGGCCGGCGGCGTGCTCTCGCCTGCTGCTGCGGCGGTAGCCGTGCTCTCGCCTGCTGCTGCGGCCGTGACCTCGGCGGTCTGGGCGGTGAGCAGGTCGAGCACGTGCGCCTTGCCCGTCTCCCCGTCGGACAGGACGAGCCGGAGCTGCGGCTCGGCCATCTCCTCCGCGCCTTCGACATACCCGTGCGGCACCTGTTCCGACGCGCCCGGTTCCGTACTGCCCGAGGTCGGTGCGCCTCCTTCCGAAGCGCAGCCCGCGAGCAGAACGCCTGCCGCGAGAATCGCGACGATCGCCCTGTTCAACTCGCCGCCCCCACCGCCCGCGCGGGCCGGCGCCGCAGGACGTCACCCAGCGCCGCCACGAAGAACAGCCCCACGGCCACGGCCGCGATGGTGGCCCCGGCCGCCGTGGCCGCGTGCCAGGACACGACCAGCCCCGCCACGGTCGAGACGATCCCGATCAGCGCCGCCCCGAGCATGATCGTCGGGATCCGTCGGGCCCACAGCGCGGCGGCGGCCGGCGGCCCGATCAGCAGCCCGAACACCAGCAACGTCCCGACGATGTGGAACGACGCCACGATCGCCACCGTGACCAGCCCGAGCAGCAGGACGTGCGCCGCCCGGGGCCGCATGCCCAGCGTGTGGGCCTTGCGCGGATCGAAGGCGAGCGCGACGAACAGCCGGTGCCCGAGCACCGCCACCGCGGCCGTGACCGCCAGCGCCGCCCCCAGCCCCGCCAGGTCCTGCCCGGTGACCGCGAGCACGTCCCCGAACAGGAACGCGGTCAGGTCCACCGCGAAGGACCGCGAGTGCGAGACCACGATCACGCCCAGGGACAACATCCCAGCGAAGAGCAGCCCGATGCTGGTGTCCTGCGACAACCGGGCGGACCGGCTCAGCACGCTCACCCCGTACGCCATGCCGCCCGCACTGAGCAGCGCCCCGATCAGGACGTTCACCCCGGCCATCGAGGCGAGCGCCACTCCGAGGAGCATCCCGTGCGACATCGCGTCGCCCAGGAAGGCCATGCCGCGCAGCACCACCCACGTCCCGGCGACCGCGCAGAGCATCGACACGAGGACGCCCGCCCATAGCGCTTGCCGGACAAACGACACCTGAAAGGGATCAAACAACCAATCCATATCCAGGACACTATAATGAAAACCGTTGTCGTTTCCAATCGAGCCGCATGATGGGCAACGCCACAGCCGCACCCAGGAAGGTCACGGCCACCAAACCTGCCCTGAGCAGGCCATCGATCCGGTCCCGCTCGGACCTCACCCACCGTCGTCAGCCGAACGGGCCAGAGCACGTCGACGCCGAACCATGCCGAATGGTGTCCCCATGCACGCGCTAAGCCGGGGATGTTCACGTCGTCCGGTCTCCCTCCGGTCTCCCCCGTCCGACCGATCCCCGCTGCATAGGCCGGTTTCTCCGACCGCCCCAACCAGCCCCAACATCCTGGTTCATCTGCAGGTCCCGAACCGCACACAGAAGGAAGTGACCAACGAGATGGAGCCCTCCACTTCCGGCAAGCGCCACCGACGCGTCGTGGAAACCGAGGAGTACGTCGCCATGCTGCACCGCATGGTGGACGCACTCGCCAAGCGCCTCTCCGACGACCCGGTTGGCCTGGTCCATGTAGAGCCCTTGCGCAAGCACCTGGGAGACGCCATGAACATCGCCGTCGCGATCAACCAGGAAAAGCCGCACGGCTACTCGTTCGGAGAACTGGCGAAGATCCTCAACATACGCCGAGAGTCCGTCTTCGAACGGGCGGCCAAGGGTCGCATGCTCCTCGCCAATATGCGCGCTCGCCTGGGCGTGAGCAGCCTGCGCCGGCATCGCGAAGCACGTCTCCAACGAGCGGTGCTCCCGGACCACAACCCAGCAGGAGGACGTCACCGGGCAAGCTCCAGCTGACCGGAAGCTGTGCACCGCTCCCACCGCAACCACCCTGATCGGGAGCTCTCCAAGACAACGGACTGCCCTTCAGCGCGTTGCGGCATGCCTCTCGACCGTGATCTCGGTTGAGGCCTCAAGCTGGCTGGCATGCCCCGGCGTGTCCCACTCTGGATCGGTTAGGGGTTGCCGCGACCGCCGGGCTTGCCTCGCTGCCACATTCACCCAGCCGACGTCTTGGCCCAGGTCATAGACGCCATACGGGATCGCGACCGGGGTATCAGCGAAGGTGAAGTCGTGATCGGGGGCCGTGATCGGCCGCTTCTTGGGCCGGCAGGTGCGGCCAGCTCGGGCGAAGTCACCGATCGGTTCCTTCTTCTTGGCGTCCACGCTCACCACCGGCGAACCGTCGGCGAGGAACTGTTCGACCGTGGTGTTGATGTGCTGGAACTGGGCGTCACGGTCGGGGACCTGGCTGCCGGCACGCCGCTTGGCCATGCCCTGGAGACTGAACCCCGCCGCACGCAGCAGATCGCCCACTGCCGGAGCACTGATCGGGTGCCCTGCCGCGGTTACGGGCCAGGTCCCGCAACGAGGCCGTGGTCCAGCGCAGCGGAGAAACCGGATCGCCGATCTCCCGCGGCTCGATCAACGCCTCAAGCGCTGGCACCAAGCCCGGGCCACGCTCAGCAGCCGGCTTGCGTCCGCCACCGGGACGGCGCACCCGGCCAGAACCGGTGCGCCACTCGCGAGTTCGAGGCGTCCCCGCGTGATGGTCGACTCCGACACCCCTGCCAGCCTGGCCACCACCACGATCCCGCCATGCCCGAGCGCATCAGCCTCAGCCGCCAGATACAAGCGGCGCTGCCGCTCGTCCAGATGCGGCAGCACGGCTGCGAACTTTACATCCAGGAGCGCCAGGTCCGTCTCAGATATCGCCATGGAAGGCCATTTAGCACGCGACTCACCGAAGTTGCATTGAAACTAGCAGTAATTGTCTTACGGATCCTCACCATTTGTAAGGTCGGCCCGGAGCGCGGTGCCGGTCTTGCGACCGGTCCGTTTCTCCGGACCGCCTTCCGAACCCGGCAGGCGATCGACGGCATCGCCGCCCTGTACGTGGAGCAGGACCTGGCGCCGCCCGCGCTCAACTCCGCCATGCTGTGCCGGTGGGAACACGGCACCATCGCGGTCGGGCCCGAGTACGCGGCACTGCTGTGCACCCTGTACGGGACAACAGCGGACAAGCTGGGACTGCCGAAGAAGCGGACTTCGGTGATGCACCCGCAACCCGGCGCCGGATCGGGGTACCGTGCCTCGCATTGGAGGCACGCGATGACCGATGACCAGTCCGCCGCCCTGACCGCCGTGCGCGAATCCGTCCAGCTCGCGATGGAAACCGATGGGCCAGCGGGCGGCCCGGCCACCCGCGACGCGTTCGACGCTGCGGTGCACTACTACGCGTTGCGCTACTCTTCCTTCCCTCCCGCGATGCTCGCCGCCGAAGTGCACCGCACCCGCACGCTGGTCACCCAGATGCTGCGTCGGCCGCAGTCCGACGCTGACCGTGCCGAGCTGCGCCGCCTGGCCGGCTGGCTGTCCGCGCTCGTCGGCAACACGGCCTTCCACGTGGCCGACTACGCGGCCGCGCAAATTCACTTCGCCACCGCAGCACGCCTGGGCGCGACGGTTGATGATCATCACCTGATCTGCTGGACACTCGGCGCGCACGCCATGACTGCTTACACCCAAGACCGTTTCCAGGCCGCGCTGGACCTGGCCGGCGAAGCGTTCGAGTACGCCACCACGCCGTTGCGCCGCGCCCAGATCATCGCGTGGGGCCAGCTCCGCGCGACCGCCGCGCTCGGCCCGTCCCGCCGCTCGGATGCCGCCGCCCTGGCGGGCCGTGCGCAGGACGAAATGGCCGCCGACCCGCACGGGGACATGCCGGGCCGGTTCGGGTTCGACACCGCCGAACTGCTGCTGCATCTCGGGGAGGCGGCCCTGCTCGTCGGCGACCACGCCCAGGCCCTCGCGCACGCCCGCGCTTCGCAGGACCACATCCCGCATGGCCGGCCCGGATGGGCGGCGGCTGTCCTGCTTGAAGCGCGCGGCGAAGCCGCCCGGCGCCGCTGGGCCGACGCCGCCGCCCTGGCGGGCGCGGTGCTCGACACCATCCCGGCGCAGTCCCTGCGGGAAACGGCCCGAGTACGGTTGCGCACCCTCGATCGCGAGCTCACCGCGGCAGGCGATCCCGGCGTTGAAGCCCGCGCCCTGCACGACCGGATCGCCGAACTGCCGGCACTCACGGGAATCAGCCAGACGAGCGACGAACCCAACGGCCTCGCGTAGGGAGCCGCCGCATGAGTGACGGCTTGGCCAGCCTGTGGCCGCTGCTCGCGCTCCGTATCACCACCCGGCGCCTTGTGCTGGCTATCCCCGACACGCCGGACCTGCTCAACCTGGCCGAAGCCTCCGGCGACCTCCAACCCGCCGGCCAGCCCCGCTACCAGCAGGCCTACCTGTACGAGCCGTCACCGCAGCGGGAGCGGCATCTGCTGCAGCGGCACTGGCGGGTCCTGGCCCACTGGCGGCCGGAAAGCTGGAACCTCCAGCTCGCCATCCGCGTCGACGGCCTCGCGGTCGGTTTGCAGAACATGTGGGCGGCCGACTTCGCGGCTGTCCGCACGGTCGAGACCGGCTCGTGGATCACCCGGACCCGCCAGGGCCACGGGTACGGGACCGAGGCCCGCGCTGCCGTCCTGGAACTGGCCTTCGCGCACCTGGGCGCGGTGGAGGCGCATACCTCCTACGTGGACGGCAACACGGCCTCCGAGCGGGTGTCGCGCAAGCTCGGCTACGCCGCCAATGGGCGCCGCGCCTACGCCGAGGACGGGAGAAGGGTCGTCGAGCATCGCATGCTGCTCGACGCGGTCGCGTGGGCGAACCACCGGATGCCCGGCATCACGGTCGACGGCGCGAGTGAGTGCTTGGCGCTGTTCGGGCTACGGGCTGAAGCACGCGACTCGTGACTCCCCAGGTCGTGTTCTACGCGCCTGGTCGCTTGCCGCTCCTGCGGCTTGCCTCGGCTCGCAGCTGCTCTAGCTCGGCGCGGGCCTCTGTGAGCTGCCTGTCCAGGTCGGCCCGCGTCGTGCTCTCCTCCTGTGAAATAACCCCTGTGTTCGTTGAGGGGTTGAGCGTGGCCGTAGCCGCAGGACCTGGGCTTACTTCCTGAGATCCCTGGTTCTTTCGAGATTGATGTGATTTCAGGAATCCTGAAGGTCTATCGTCCTCGTCGTTCGTCTTGCAGGGATGGCGAAGACGAGGAGGCCAGTTGGCGCTGGCGGTGGTGCGTGATCTTCGCGTGGCGCGAGCCCCAGCGACTCCGGACGATCTGGACGCGTTGGAGACCGACGTGCTGGCCGGGTTCGTACTCGCCCGCGCCGCGGCGGGCCTGTCGGATGGGACGATCAGCTCGGATGTGATGCATCTGGAGCAGGTGCGGGCCTGGTTCGGACGGCCGCTGTGGGACATGGACCCGGCCGATGCCGATACGTACTTCGGCAAGGTACTGCGGGCCACGGCCAAGGGCACCCGCCTGGCCCTGGCGCAGGCGCTCAAGACCTATTTCCTGTTCCTCGAACTACGGCACAAGGTGGAGATCCACCAGGCCACCGGACGGGTCGTCGAGTGCCCGATCGACGAGATGAACCGCCCCCGTGGCGGCCAGCAGCCCAGGCTGCGGATTCCGCCCACCGCCGATCAGGTCAGCCGGTTGTTCGCTGGCTGGCGAGAAGAGCTCTCGACCTGCCGCAAGTCCGCCCAGAGCGTCCGCACCCTCCTCGACCGGCTCATCATCGCCCTGGCCGCCATCCACGCCGCCCGCCCAAAGGCGATCCGCGAATTTCAACTCGACGACGTCGACCTAGGCAACCGCGGACTCACCATCGCCGGCCGCACCCGCCCGCTGGACGAACTCACCCGGCAGATCATCCTGCAATGGCTCGGCTACCGGAATCACCGCTGGCCCAGCACCGCCAACCAGCACTTGCTGATCAACAAGCAATCCGCCATGGAGACCGGCCCGGTCAGCAAGGTCTGGATGACCGAGTCCTTCCGCGGCCAGGCCGCAACCCTGGAACGGCTACGCGTCCACCGCCAACTCGACGAAGCCCTCGTCACCGGCGCAGACCCCCTGCACCTCGCGACGGTCTTCGGCCTCGACCCCAAGACCGCGATCCGCTACGCCGACAGCGCCCGGAAGCTATTGATCACCCTGGCCGAAGAACAAGACCCACCTAGTTCCGACGAACCCAAGGGTCAGAACCACCCATAGCCCCTGAACATTCTTGGGTTCAGCTTGAAGGACCTTCAGTTCGCGTGAACTCTGGGAGATCCCGGCCCTCCACTCCCGAACATGTCCCCAGCCGCCAGGTAGGGCTTGATCGCGCTGTACGACCCGCGGATGTCGGCGGGTCCGGCACGGCCGTGGCCGCAGTCTGTCCGGCGGCGTTCTGGAGGTTGATCGTGATGCTCAGCGGTGCGTCACGAACGGCAGCAGCCGACTGATCTCGTGGTCGACTGCCTCCTGTTGGGCTGGCGACAGCGGCCGGAACGGGGTGAGCCGTACCTTGCCTGCGGTGAAAGACCAGGTGCCGTGGACGTAGCCGTCGATGAGCACGGTGGGCAGCACTCTGGCCTGGCCGGGGGTGACGTGCTTGCGGTCGGCGTCGGCGATGATGCGGCTGCGGTCGGCGTGGCCCAGGAGGGCGTTGTCGTAGGCGGGCAGTAGCCGCACCGGGGCGGGGGTATCGGGGTCGGGGAGCGGGGCGTCGGGCAGGTCGAGCAGGCGTTGGCCGTCGGGACCGGTGTAATGGCGCAGACCGGCTCCCATCTCCGAGATGATCTGGTCCAGCCGGGTCAACCCGCACCACGCCTGGACGTCCGCCACGGTGGCGGGGCCGAAGGCGGCCAGATAGCGGCGAATCAGGTCGCGGAGGGCGGCGGGGTGAGAGGCGTCGATCGGGGCGGCGCTGACGGTGACCGATGAGCGGGTACCCCAGCCGCCCCACGACGCGGTGGCCGGATCGTGGATGAGCGGGGTACGTAGTTCGATCTCTCCGGCCAGGATCCGGCCGTCGCGGTCCGGGTGCAGGCTCGCCAGGTGCCTGGCGAGATCCTTTCTGGGCAGCGGCCCGGTCCGCAGCAGGGCGTCTCCCTGGGCCACCAGCGTTTCGGGGTCGAGCCCGGCGTTGTTGCGCCGGAAGTACGCCGAGCCGGCGGTGCGATTCAGGACGGGCTGCAGCACCGGCCGCAGTCGGCGGAAGTCGTCGGCTGCGGCAAGGTGCATCGTGCTGCGCAGGAAGCCGGAGCGTACCACCTGCCCCTGCGCGAGCAGGGTGGTGAGGTCGGCGTGCGCGAAGGTGCGGATCCGGGTCCACAGGCCGACGTAGGGCCAGTTCGGCTCCTGCGCCTGCATGGCGACCAGGTGGCCGATCATCTCCAGGGCCGTCAGGTCGGCCCGCTCCAGCAGGAACTGCCGCTGGAGCAGTGCCCGGTTGAGTACCCGGCGGGACAGGGCGGTCATGCCAGCCGTACCGAGACGTTGCCTCGGTACTCGCCCCGCAGCATGGCCAGGAACGCGCCGGGCACGCCGTCGATGCCGGTCTCGACCACGGTGCGCGGGTAGACGAAGCGGCCCTGGCCGAGCGCGGTGCTGAAGTGCTGGTGCCAGGCGGCGATCTGGTCGGGGGTGTGATGGCAGGAGAACGGCAGCAGTTCGACCCCTCTGGCCTGGGCAGCCTCGCGGTCGGGCTCGGGGAAGCGGTCGGCGGCGTCGCCCAGCTGAGTGGACAACGACCCGCACAGCGCGAACCTGGCACCTGGCGCGGCGACTTCGAGTGCGGCGTCGTACAGGGCGCCGCCCACGGTGTCGAAGAAGACGGTGATGCCCTCCGGGGCGAGCTCCTTGAGCGCGGCGATCGGGTCGTGGTGGTAGTCGAAGGCGGCGTCGAAGCCGAGTTCGTTCACGAGGTAGTCGGTCTTGGCCTGGCTGCCCGCACTGCCGATCACCTTCTTGGCGCCTAGGTTGCGGGCGATCTGCCCGGCCAGCGAGCCGACGCCGCCGGCCGCGCCGGAGACGAACACGACGTCGCCCTGGCCGACCTTGGCCACGTCCGCCATGCCGTAGTAGGCGGTCGGGCCCTGGCCCAGGTAGTAGCTCGGGTCGGGGTAGGCGTCCTTGTCCAGCTTGACGTAGGAGGCCGCCGGTCCCGCCGAGTGCGTGCTCCAGCCGCTCATCGACTGGACCAGGTCGCCCTCCCGCAGGTCGGGGCTGGTTGAGCTCAACACGGTGCCGATCGCCATGACGCCCACCCGCTGGCCGGGCTGCCAGGCCGGGATCGGCAGGTGGCAGTCGGCGCGCATGAGCTCGAGGTAGGTGGCGGCCAACCCCAGGTAGTCGGTGCGGACCACGACCTCGCCCTCGACATCGGCCTGGACGACGGTGAAGTGCTCGGGACCGGGGACGGCGGCGATCTGGGCGGTCAACTGGATCTCGTTGTTCTTCATGGTGACCACGCTAACGAGACTTCCGGTCAGTTTTTGACCGGAAGCTGGGGGATCATAGTGATATGGCCAACACGAGTTCCCGCACGCTCACTCTGCTGTCGTTGCTCCAGACGCACCGCCACTGGCCGGGCGCGGATCTGGCGGATCGCCTCGGCGTATCGGATCGCACGCTGCGCCGCGATGTCGATCGACTGCGTGAGCTGGGCTATCCGGTACGTGCCTCACGGGGCACCGACGGCGGCTACCAACTGGAGCCGGGGGCGGTCCTGCCGCCGCTCCTGCTGGATGACGAGGAAGGCGTCGCGCTCGCAGTCGGCATGGGAGACGCGGCGCAGAGCGGGATCGTCGGGCTGGACGAGGCTGCCGTGCGCGCGCTGACCAAGGTGGTGCAGGTCCTGCCACCCCGCCTGCGGGCCAGAGTGAACGCCCTGCGCGCGATGACCGTCTCGGCGGCGCCCGCCGGGCCGGTCATCCCGGCGGAGACGCTGACGATGATCGCCCAGTCGTGCCGGGACCGGGAACGGCTGCGCTTCCACTACACCGCGCGCGGCGGCGCGCCGACGGAACGCGAGGTGGAACCCCATCGCCTTGTCGCGCTCGGGGGTCGCTGGTATCTGGTGGCCTACGACCTGACCAGGCACGACTGGCGTAGCTTCCGTCTCGACCGGCTCGCGCAGCCGCGCAACACCGGCGTCCACTTCCTGCCGCGGCCGTTGCCCGGCGGGGACGTCGCCGCCTTCGTCCGCACCGCGGCCCAGGTCCCCACCACCCGCACCGTGGTCGCGCTGGTCCACGCACCCGCGGAACACGTGCGCGGGAAGGTCGGTCAATGGGGCGAGATCGAGGCGATCGACCGCGATCGCTGCCGGCTCACTATGACCTCCACCAGCCTTGACTGGCCCACGCAGGCGCTCGGCAACGTCGGAGCCGAATTCGAGGTGCTCGAACCGGCGGACTTCGTCGAGCACCTGCGAGATTGGGGCACCCGCTTTCTCAACGCCGTTGCCAGATCGGCGGATCCCCGCCGGTCCTGCACTCCCGGACGTGCCCCCGGCCCCGGCGTAGGTTGATCTAGCCCCTCGCGGAGTGGCGGAATTACAAGATTTAGCGACACCCCAGCCACAGTCACCGCTCCGAGACGATCAAGAATCGCAATCGTGATGTCTCACTCCGCTACCTGGCGGCTGGGGGCATGTTCGGGAGCGGAGGGCCTGAAGGGGACGTGACGTGCGGCCCGCCTACGACCTGACCAACCCATACGACGCCCGCCGCTTCCTGATCGAGGAGAGCCCGAACACGCGCTTCGTGCCCTCGGGGCACGCCACGCACGACGCCGGGAAGATCACCAACGTTCACAACCTGACCGACCCGGGCCGGTTCGACGACGCCCGGCCTTCCGGCGATGAGGCCCTGGCCGCCTTGACCCTTCTTGCCGACCTGCGCGGCTGGCTGGCCGATGTCGAGCCCGACCTGATCGCCGCGGCCCGCGACGCCGGCGTCACCTGGGACGCGCGTCCACCTCGATCACGCCGTCCGGGCCTTGCAGGCACCACTCGCCGTCCTCGCGCCACAGGCACAGGTCGTCGTTCAATCAGGCGGAGCGCGCCGAACTGTAAGCGGTGCGGGCCTCGCGCAGGGCGCCCAGCAGGGTACGACCGGTGGGTTGGGCATCTGCAGGACACCTCATGATTCGCCAACCCGGACATAGTTGCCCTCCTGTGACATAACCGGACCAACTTAGCCGATACCATCCCATTCGCCACTGATCTACGATCAAATGCCTTATTGATCTTTATGCCTGGAGGTTGGGTGCGAATCCCCCATAAGGGACGCCTTTGCATGCCCAAAAAGGGTCAGCAGGATACCGGGCAACCGCGGTAACCGGTCTTTTGACGGCGTTACTCCTGTCCACCAGCCCCGCAGCTGAGGCAGCCATCCCCTTATCCGCAGCCCTCACGCCAAGTTCGGCGGCCGAACCGCAACCCGTAGCCGAACGGCCCGATCGCGTCTCTGCAGCCCTGACCGCGCGTCTACAGGGCAGCCGCGTCCTGGTCACAACCGAGACCACCGAGGGTGGATTCAATCGGTGCTCGCAACACCTCGTCGTTGGAGGTGTTGGTGCATGGGCGTGGGCAAGAAGCAGCAGGCCGTCCGGTTGTATCGCGGGCAGATCCCCTCGCCGGGACGGCCGACTGTTGCCTGGAGGCAGGATCGCGTGCGGTTCTGGCACGCGATCGCACGAGGGGTGAGTTCGGAGGACGCCGCGGTGGGGATCGGCGTGTCGCCTGCGGTGGGGACGCGCTGGTTTCGCCAGGCTGGTGGGGTGGGACCGTGCCTTGCCCCGACGGTGTCGGGTCGTTACCTGTCGTTCGCGGAGCGGGAAGAAATCGCCTTATGCCGTGCCCAGAAGCTCGGCGTGCGCGAGATCGCGCGGCGCCTGGGGCGCTCACCCTCGACGATCTCGCGCGAGCTGCGGCGCAATGCCTCGACGCGGACGTATGACGTGGATTATCGGGCGACGGTCGCGCAATGGCACGCCGAACGTCGGGCTCGTCGGCCGAAGACCGCCAAACTAGCGGACAACCAGCAGCTGCGCGAGTATGTGCAGCAGCGGCTGGCGGGACAGGTTCGCCGGCCGGACGGCACGCCGGTGGCGGGGCCGCAGACAGCGCCCTGGAAGGGACGCAACAAACCTCACCGTCAGGACCGCCGCTGGGCGACGTCGTGGAGCCCGGAACAGATCTCCCACCGGCTGAAGGTCGATTTCCCCGAGGACGACACCATGCGGATCTCACACGAGGCGATCTATCAGGCCCTGTTCATTCAGGGGCGTGGCGCGCTCAAGCGGGAGCTGGTCGCGTGCCTGCGCACCGGGCGTGCGCTGCGGGTGCCGCGGGCCCGCGCCCGGAAGAAGGCCGGCGGCCACGTGACCTCTGAGGTGCTGATCAGCGAGCGGCCCGCCGAGGCCGGGGACCGCGCGGTTCCCGGCCATTGGGAGGGCGACCTCATCATCGGCACCGGCCGGTCGGCGATCGGCACGCTGGTGGAGCGCACGACGCGGTTCACCCTGCTGTTGCACCTGCCTCGGATGGAGGGCTTCGGCACGCAGGAACGGGTGAAGAACGGCCCGGCGCTGGCCGGCCGCGACGCCGAGGCCGTGCGAGATGCGATCACCAAAGAGATCACCGGGTTACCCGAGCAGCTACGTCGCTCACTGACCTGGGACCGGGGAACGGAGCTGGCCCAGCATGCTCAGCTGCATATCGACACCGGCTTGCCGGTCTACTTCGCCGACCCTCATAGCCCTTGGCAGCGTGGCACCAACGAGAACACCAACGGCCTGCTGCGGCAGTACTTTCCCAAGGGCACCGACCTGTCACGCTGGGATGCCGAGGAGTTGGCGGCTGTTGCGTTCGCGCTCAACACCAGGCCGAGAAAGACCCTCGGATGGAGAACCCCCGCAGAAGCCTTCAGCGAGCACCTAGACTCGGTGCTGAACAGCAGTGTTGCGACGACTAATTGAATCCGAGAACTACACCAGCGAAGAGTTCGGCCGCGTCCTGACCGGCCTGGGCATCCGCCGCTCGGTCGGCCGCACCGGGGTCTGCTGGGACAACGCGATGGCCGAGTCGTTCTTCTCCGCGCTCAAGAACGAGTGGCTGCACCGCTTCGTCTTCACCACCCGCGCCAAGGCGAAACGGCAGGTCATCCGCTATATCGAAGGGTTCTACAACCACCGGCGCCTGCACTCGGCGCTCGGCTACCGGCCTCCTTTGGAGGTACTCAACGAGTTCCTTTCAACCCAAACAGCCGCATAGGCTACGCCCATAAGACGGCTGTCCGGAATCTCCGTGGCCCCTCACCGTCGGGCGCCAGGAGCTTATCCGCCCGTTGCGACACTGTCGCTAGTGCTCATCAGGCCGTAGGGGACCGACATTGGCCGCGGGCATCTCCAGGAGGTCGCGCAGCTCGGCGTTCTCGGCGGTGAGCAGGCTGACGGCACGGACCAGCGCGGGGACGTCTTCCTTGATCTGGGAGAGTTCCTTGTTCTTGTTCGCAACGGTCTTCTTCAGCTTCGCGATCTGCTCGCGCAGCCGGACCTCGACGTCCGGTGCGGCCACGTCCACGGACGTGGTGTATGAATCGATCTTCGCGTGATCCTGTTTCTGCAGGTTAAGCGGTAAGTGTGTGCGGAAGTGGATTTGGGGTCGGTGTGTCGCCGGTGATCAGCCGGACGCGGGCTTTGGCGAGGATGTCCAGGCCCATGTAGCGGCGGGCTTCGGTCCATTCGTCGGTCTGTTCGGCCAGCACCGCGCCGACCAGCCGGATGATCGAGGGCCGGTCGGGGAAGATGCCCACCACGTCGGTGCGGCGGCGGATCTCTTTGTTCAACCGTTCCTGCGGATTGTTCGACCAGATCTGCCGCCAGGTCTCACGCGGGAAGGCAGCGAAGGCGAGCAGGTCCTCGCGGGCGGCGTCCAGATGTTCACATGCGGCCGGATACTTCGCCTCCAGGGCGTCGATGACCCAGGCGTGCTGGGCGCGAACTTGCTCGGCGGCAGGCTGGTCGAAGATGGTGCGCACCAGGGTGGCCACCCACGGCTGGGCCGACTTGGGCACGGTGGTGAGCAGATTGCGCAGGTAGTGGAGCCGTCAAGAAATAAGGCGTTGCTTTTCGATCTTGAACTCGTTGGCCTGGTATGGGCATACCGGACGAAGTCCGCGATCAGCTTTCCTTGCGGTTCAGGGTGCTGTTTCCGCATTTGAACGAGCGGCAGCGGCGTCTGGTGATGGGCCAGGAGGCTCGGCTGCTCGGACATGGTGGGGTGCGGGCGGTGGCGGCAGTGGCCAGAGTGTCCGAAACGACGGTCCGTGCCGGCGTGTTCGAGCTGGAGGCCGGTGAGGATCCGCTGCCGGATGGCCGTGTCCGTCGTCGTGGTGGCGGTCGCAAGACGGCTGAAGCTCAGGACCCGGATCTGGTGCTGGCACTGCTGGCGCTGGTGGAGCCGGATGAGCGCGGGGATCCGGCCTCGCCGCTGCGCTGGACTACCAGGTCGCTGCGTGATCTGGCCCAGGAACTGACCCGGCAGGGCCGTCCGGTCTCGGCTCCGACGGTGGGCCGGCTGTTGAAGGACCAAGGCTTCAGTTTGCAGGCCAATGCCAAGACGCTGGAAGGCAAGCAGCATCCGGACCGGGACGCGCAATTTCGTTACATCAACGAGCAGGTCAAGGCTCATCAGGCGGACGGTGAGCCGGTGATCAGCGTGGACACGAAGAAGAAGGAGTATCTGGGCGATCTGCCGAACCCCGGCCGACAATGGAGGCCCAAGGGCGACCCGGTCCGGGTTGAGGACCACAGCTTCTTCTTCACCGGTCCGCACGTGCCGCACGCGATCCCGTACGGAATCTACGACATGGCCCGCAACACGGGCTGGGTGAACGTCGGGATCGACCACGACACCTCGGCGTTCGCGGTGGAATCGATCCGGCGCTGGTGGCGCGGCCGCGGCAGCCTGGACTACCCGAACGCGAACCGGCTGCTCATCACGGCGGACTGCGGAGGCTCCAACAGCTATCGCTTCCGGTTATGGAAGGCCGAGCTGGCTGGCTTCGCCGCCGAGACCGGGCTGACGGTGACCGTCTGCCACTTCCCGCCGAGCACCAGCAAGTGGAACAAGATAGAGCACCGGCTGTTCTCGCACATCACCATGAACTGGCGCGGCAGGCCGCTGACCAGCCACGAGGTCGTGGTCAACAGCATCGCCGCGACCCGCACCCACACCGGGCTGACCGTCACGGCCGAACTGGACACCAACGCCTACCCGCTGGGCGTGTCGGTGTCGGCCGAGCGGATGAGCATGCTGCCCATCGTCCCGCATACCGAGCGCGGCGCCTGGAACTACACAATCAGCCCGGCAGACGGCCACCCGCCCCTGTCCCCATGCGATGACCAGGCGCGCATCCGGTCCGAAAGCCTGCATGCTCTGGCCGATCCCCGGCTGACTGGGATGAGCCGCCAGGAGCTGAACGAGCTGGCCGCATGCCTGGCTCCGGGTCAGGCGGCCCTGGCCGAGCAGCGCAACTTCGAAATCCGTGGTGGCCCACGCCGGCAGGCCAAGGCTAACCACGGACGCCCCCTGCTCACCGACGCCGACAAGACCCTGATCGCCATTGTCTATCTCCGCCAGATCTGCTCCCAGCGCGTCCTGTCGGAGATGCTCGAGATCAGCCAGCCGCCGATCGGTCAGGCGATCACCGAGACCGGCAAGCTCCTGGCCGCCCGCAAACTCACGATCAAGCCCACCGTGCTGCGCTTCACCAGCGCCGGTGCGCTGCGCGACTTCCTGGACAGCAACACCGTCCCGGCACGGCCGAACCGGCTGGCGCTGCTCGCCGATCCGGCACTGACCGGGATGAGCCGCCCGGAACTGGCCGCGCTGACCGAGCGCCTGTCGCTGCGGCAGGCCGCCGAGGCCGAGCAGCGCAAGCATCGCCAGCGCGGCGGTGACCGGCAGGCCAGCGCTCGTGGAGGCATCTTCCAGGAGAAGATCACCGACGCCGAGCGCGTCCTGGCGGTCATCCTTGGCATGCGCAAGGTCTGCACCTGGCAAGTCGTGGCCGAGCTGTTTCAGGTGAGCCGGCGAACCATCGGAAACGCGCAGATCTGGGTCCGCCCGCTGCTGGAGGAGACCGACTACACCGTCACCCGAGCCGCAACCCGCTACTCCAGCGCCGACGCGCTCCTGAACGCCCTCACACCACACGACGACAACCCAGCAGTCACAGAATCGACACCTTGATTTTTTACGGCTCCAGTGGGTGCGGCAGCGCTGCCAGCACGCGCCCGGCAGGGCGGCGCCGATCGCCTCGACCAGGCCGCGGTGCGCGTCGGAGATGACCAGCTGCACCCCGGACAGGCCGCGGGCGACCAGGCCGCGCAGGAACGCCAGCCAACCGGCGCCGTCCTCGGCCGAGGTGACCTCCAGGCCGAGCACCTCGCGCTGGCCGTTGGCGTTGACGCCGGTGGCCACCAGCGCGTGCACGTTGATCGTGCGGCCGCCCTCACGCACCTTCTGGGTCAAGGCGTCGATCCAGACGAAGGTGTACGGGCCGGCGTCCAGGGCGCGTGTGCGGAAGGCTTCGACCTGCTCATCCAGCACCTTGGCCATCTGCGAGACCTGGCTCTTGGAGATGTGCTTGATGCCGAGCTGCTCGACCAGCTTGTCCACCCGCCGGGTGGAGACGCCGAGCAGGTAGCTGGTGGCCACCACGCTGATCAGCGCCTGCTCGGCCCGCCGCCGTCGCTCCAGCAGCCAGTCCGGGTAGTACGAGCCCGAGCGCAGCTTCGGAATCGCCAGCTCGATCGTGCCCGCCCGGGTGTCCCACTCGCGCGCCCGGTAGCCGTTACGGGAGTTGGTCCGCTCGTCGCTGCGCTGCCCGTAGGCGGCCCCGCACAGGCTGTCGGCCTCGGCCGACATCAACGTCTCGGCCATGGTCTTCACCATGGAGGCTTTTCCAACCTGATCGCGCTGGTCAGCGGGGGCGGCGCGAGGACGGGTTGGCATGAGAAGAGGCTCTCGGTAAGACAGCAGTCGACCAAGATCCGATGCCTCTACCGGAGAGCCTCGTTGCTGTCTTACCCTGCCGCGATTCCGCTGTCCAATCACACCCTGATCCGGCTGGCCGAACTGATCCGCGCCCGGCGTGCCGAGCGCCGCTGCCGGTGGCGGCGCCTGGACCCATCCCGGCAAGCCCTGCTCGTGCTCGCCCATCTGCGCAACGGCGACACCTACGCGCGTCTGGCCTCGGGCTTCGCCATCGGCACCAGCACCGCCTGGCGCTACGTCCGTGAGGCGACCGACCTGCTCGCCATGCTCGCCGACGATGTGCACGCCGCCGCCTTACGCGCCGGCCGGCTGGCCTACGCCATCCTGGACGGCACCCTGATCCCGATCGACCGGCTGGCCGACGAACGGCCGTACTACTCCGGCAAACACCGATGCCACGGCGTGAACGTGCAGGTCCTGGCCGATCCGGCCGGCCGCCTCGTCTGGGCCTCACCTGCGATGCCCGGCGCCACGCATGACTTGACCGCGGCACGCGCCACCGGCCTGATCGACGCGCTGACCACCACAGGCGTACAGACCTTCGCCGACAAGGGATACCAAGGCGCAGGCGGCAGCATCCGCACGCCGTTCAAAGGCCATCGACTGCGGCCACCGCTGTCACGCCATCAGCGCTCGGTCAACCGCGCACACGCCCGCATCCGCGCCTGCGGCGAACGCGCCGTCGCCACCTTGAAGACCTGGAAAGTCCTGACCCGCCTGCGCTGCTGCCCGCACCGCGCCACCACCATCGTGCAGGCCATCCTCGTCCTGCAACTCATCGAAGAGGGCCGCTACGCAGGATGAAAAGCGCTCATGGATCGCAACAGATCCGGGTCACCGGTCTCGATCTGCTGCGCCAGCCACCGCTCAGGCGACACACTGTTGTCCGCGGTCATCGCCGTTCTCCTTCTTGGAATCGTTGCTACGAAGGATCACGCGATGACCGTTCTCATTTCACGACGCCACACCTGCTGACCAGGTCAAACTCGTACACCACTTCCGCGGACGCAACCTCCGGTGCCGCTCCGCGCTCTTTCACTCTCTCGTAGAACTCGTTGCGCAGGTCAGTGTGGGGATGTTCTCCACGATCCGCATGTCTCATGAGACATCAAGACCACATGAAGCCTGTGAAATCTCTATGCGAGAGCCGACCTCGATCACACCTTGGCGAGACACTCCGTATCCCCTCGTCGGCCCTTAAGGAGATGCGGCGAGGTGAGCTTGGTGAAGATACTTATGAGTAAACGCCTCTGGGGTCACCCGCGCGAACGCGGGTGACCCCAGAGGTTGCGGGCGTCTGCGACGCCGCGCTCAGCTTGTCTTACTGCGGCGGAGAAGCCCGAGCCCAGTTCTGTGTTGCCCGTCTATGACGCGCAACGGTGTGGCGTGGGCCTGGTTTTGTTCCTCCATGGCAGCGTGCCATTCCCGATGCCGCGCGGCGTTGATGACCAGCGAGCCGCAGTCCTCGCACTCCACAGCGTCTTGCGTGGGCACGAGGCCTGGGCGAAAGTCTGGACGATCAGCGGAGGCGGGTCCAAGGGGTCTGAGAAGATCCGAGACCGCTATCCAGCGCTCCTTCCACCAGGTCTCGACATCTTCTTCGTCAACGTCGAGAGCGAGCAGGATTGCGCGAAGAACCTCCCACGAGGGGAAGATCTGGCTGGACATCACCCGAGAGATGGTCGACTTGGAGATGTTGGACTTCTTCTCCAGCGTGCGCTGGGTGGGCTGGCCGACGCGGCGGTGTCGATGGAGCAGGTCCCGTACGAGCTGCTCATGGTCGTAGTGGTCGATGGCTCCGAATTGGCGCTGTCTGTCCATGTTGTGCTCCTGCGCTGCTCCGGGAGGGACAGATCCCTCCCGGAGCAGCCCGGTTAGGCGGTGTTGGGCCCCGGCTCGGGGGGCGACGGCGGCAGTTGCGGCAGCTCAGGGAGCTGTGGCGGCTGGGGGTCCTGTGGCAGCTGGGGGGGCTGAGTGCTCAGCCCCCCCAGCAACCTCGCAGTGATCTCCGCGGAGACCAACCCAACGGCGCCGGCCGCGACGATCGCGGTCCACAGGTCGTAGCCCAGCACCAGCAGGGTGACGACGAAGAGAAGCACGAACAGCAGGATCAGCAAGGTTGCCTTGATCCGCAAGTTGACGTGCGGCGGAGGATTGCCGGACAGCATCATCCGATTCCACCTTGTCTTCCGTGTTGAATTTTAATGGTGTGGACGGGGACTTCAGGAGAAGTCGTCCGGGAGCACGGTTGTGACCCCCATACCGGAGCCTTGCGTGGAGGCGCGGCCGCCGGCATAGCCGAATCATGGCGCACGCCGTATGAATTGCGCAAGCGGACCTAGTTCACACCCCGGACGAGGAAACGTGAATAAGGTTCAACAATTTCCACAGTGGGCCTCAGGCGGGACAATCTGGCCCAAAATGAGACCCCAGGTGCGAGACAAGGCTTCTCGCAGGCGAAAATTCCTCAAGGAAATAATTGGTGAAACAAAATCCGTAGATGATATTTCCGAAGATTCTCCGCCGCCAATTACAGAGAAGACATCATAGTAGTGCATAAAAAAGGCGGTCTCCCGCTCCACCGGGAGACCGCCGATTCCCGATGCCCCGTCCACACCATTAGACAAGGTGGCCTCGGGAGGCCTACTTATGTGACTACTTTGCCCTAGGGCCCAAATTGGTGCGCTGCCCGCTATCTGAGACAAGTTCCGGATCGTACCGAACGAGCGGTACGTCCCAGCGCCGTAGGCCCATTCCTTCGCGCGTTCCCTACCTGGCGATACCCGTGAAGTTGTGAACCTCGCGGCCAACGTTCGGCGGACCAGCCTCTCGGCTGTCCATCCGTCCTGTGCCTGGCGTGAGCGGCGAAAGCGAGAGCACCTCTATACCGCGTCTTCACTGATCACACGTCCTCAGTCGAGGACTGATCTTAGCCGGAGCTCCTCTAGTCAAGCCATGCCGCCGGTCTTCCCGGTGGCAGCGTCGTCGTTGGCAGTGCTCCAGGTGGCAGTGCGAGCTAGAGCCACCAGATCCGGTCAAGGTTGTACTTGGCTGCAGCTCCGGTGCCGGCTGGTGCCAGCCCTCTGTGCGTGGCCACCTGCCGCGGCCGCCATCACCAACACGCTCACACGATCTGTCAGCGCCCATCGGGACGGGTGTTCGGCCATCACATGAGCCAACAAACAGAGCGCCAGGCGATACAGCCTGGCGCCACCTTCGCTGCTCGCAGGGACTCTGGAACGACGTGCTGTTCTCTCTAGATGCCAGAAGGGCGTTCTGGGTGCCAATCGCAGCGTACTGAGGAACACGGCTCGGATCGGAGACCAGGACCTTTAGCTCGCCCAGGCCGTCCGGCGCGTTAAGCTCGTCCACCAGCCGGAACAGGTCCAGCAGGGTTGTGCCCGTGTGCACCCTGGCCTGACGGCCGCCGCGCTTGCTCCCGGCAGAAGCCGACGGCATGACCCCCAGCGGGCGGATCCGCGCCCTGACGTGGTTGCGCGCGAATGCGTCGCCGATCAGGCGCAGGTAGTCGTAGAAAATGCCTCTGCCGGTGCCGCCCGCCACCGAGAATGCCACGAACACATTGCAACTGCGCCGCAACGGAGCGCCCAGCACGGCCAGTTCGCTACCCAAGTTGTCGATCATGCCGAATACGTCGTCGATGCCCTGAGCCACTGGGCTGCCTGGTCTGTGTCGCATCCGCTCGAACAGCCCCGCACTGCCCACCGAATGAAGTTGCCTCGCACGCCGCATCAGCGGCTCCTGCTCGCGCGGCGGCAGCCAGTCCTTGACCTGGTCGCCTCTCAGCCGCACCAGGCTGCGGACAGCCTCGTCGCCCAGCCAGGCACACAGGCTGCGTGCCGCGTCCGGGTAGATGTCGAGCTTGGACACCACGTCGTAGTTCGGCTGCGCGGTTCGGGCAGCCGCGAAGGACTCCCGCTCGGCCGGCACGACCCAACGGCGGTTCCGGACCAGTTCGGCCTCGCTAAGGTCGTCCCCATAGACGAACTTCAGGCGGGAAGGTAGCTCGTAGGGCTGGTAGTTCTGCGAGCTGAATTTCCTGATCAGGTCCACGCTGTCTCGGCCGTGCTGCTCGTCACGCAACCACCGCTCCGGTTCCACGCCTACCCGGCGGCCGGTGCCACTCAGCCCCACGAAGAAGAGCGGCCCCAGGATCCTCATCCTCATCGCAGGTCGTCTCCCGGCATCGGTCGTCGCTGGCTTCTGGTGTCCTGCGTGAGGAACAGCCCGCCCGGCAGTGGGACCATCCGCCCGGGCCGCAGGGGTCGGCACGGCGCGCAGAGATCCACGACCGAGAGGCGCAAGACTCGCCAGGTCAACAGACACAGGTCCCCCTGCCTCTAGGGCAGTCCGTAGGCACATCTCGATGAGATGGGTGCTGCCTCTGCCGGACCAGCTTGCATTCGCAAGATCCAGAGGCGGCATGTCAACCTGCAACGACAGGCTGTACCCACGAACATGACGCAGCCACTTGAGAGCGAGCGCATGCACGCCAGCCGACGCAATCCGCCTAGGCAACTGCTCGTAGGCGCCAAATAGCCGTGGCTCTATAGCCAGAATCGTCGCCAGGACCTGCTCCGTCGTCGTCGATATGCGCGGGTTTGACGGTGTGAAAGCACTCGTGAACCTTCCGCCCGTCTCTGCTGTTGAGAGAACTTGCAACGTTCCGCCAGGGAGGTCTACCACCTTCAGGTGCTCTGACGGCGTCGGCCATGCGCTCAAGTCTTCCACCATCACCCGCGGGCGTGCTGCTAGCACCTTCAAGAGGCCTTCCATCAAGGTCCCCAGCCTCTGTCGGGAACCGCAGGCACCATCCACATCATCCCCTGACAGCCGTCGATCCATGTGCGAGGGGTATGAGGCGACGGGCCGGGAAGTCGGCGCCATGCCTTCGCCCATGCTGATGCGGCGAATCGCGCCCACAAGCGCACAGAGCCTCTCACGCCTCGACATGAGAATGGACTCAGACTCATCGAACGCAAACAAAGAGTAGGAGTCAGTGGCATAGGAGCTGATGTCGACGAGGCAAAGCATCGTAGCAATACCTCTTGAAGTCATCATGTCTCCTCGCTTCCTCGCAGCAATCCTGCTCTGCGCGCTGGCCGATGGGGACGAAGGCAGGGTTCTCCGATGTCTCCGCTGAGACTGTAGGAATGATGCTGGCTCTTGAGACCGAACGACGTCAAGCCCTAAGACACCTAGCAAGCACCTCTGGGACAAATCGGAGCGAGATTGATCCCAGATCGGGACAACGTGAAACACGATGAGGCGGATTGAGACACGCAATCGCATCCGAAATCGGCTATCGCTGCTTGCACGTGTGGTTAGATGCTGCGCGCTTCGACGGTGATGACCTTTCTCGCTTCGGCTAGAAATTAGCCAATGACCGAAACGTTTTGCCTCATGACGCCCACCGGAAATTTCATCAACACTCACCCCTCGCTTCCAATATTTATTCTCTTCTGCTTTGGGCGAGAGTTAGGTTTGTCGCTGAGGGCTTGCGTCCTCCTAGAATAATTTCCGTGGCGGCACAACCAACATGGTGCCGTATTGTGCGCGCCCCCTGGAAGCGACTACGGAGCAACCTCTCGTTCGTGAAAGGCGCCGGAGTCTTGGCGCCTAAGGATACGGATTCGTCTCGCGTAGGGCAGGACGGAACGCCGCGCTGAGCGTGCAAGGGGTAGTGAGATGCATCCGTGAGGTAAGGCCGGTCTCCACCCACGGGAGTCGGATGGTCATGTGAGCTGTTCCCCGCTCGCGTGTCCCGGCGTTGAAGGGGGTCACACCTGGTCGTGTTCGTGGCCGCAAGAGCGGTGCAGGGGAATGACGGTGACTCCGTGGGCTGCCAGATCCTCACGCAGCAGGGTGTTGTCGTGGTGAAGAGCGGCGATGGCGGTGGCGGCCGCGTCCAGGCGGCGCTGGAGGGTGATGCTCTCGCGGGCCTTGTCTGCGAGCTTCCGTTTCAGGTCGGCGATTTCGTCGTCGCAGCGGGCCTCACCTCGTGTGGTGGTGCCGTGTTCGGCGACGTGGGCGTCCCATTCGGCCAGGATCGTCTGGGCACGGTTCATAGTGGCGCGGCTGACGCCGGCTTCCTGCCACAGGTTCTGCTTGGTCAGCCGCCCGTCGGTGCGTTGAGGCTGTCCGGCGAACAGCCGTTTCATCGCCGCGCGCAGGGCGGCGGACGTCTGGACGGCGCGGTGTTCCACAGCGACAACGGGGCGCAGTACTGCTCACGGGAGTTCGCCCGAGCCTGCCGCCGCTCGGGATCATCCGCTCGCGCGGCGCGGTCGGCACCAGCGCCGACAACGCGGCGGCCGAGTCCTTCAACACGAGTCTGAAACGCGAGACGCTGCAGGGCGCACACCACTGGCCCGACGCCCGCACCGCCCGCACCGCCGTCTTTCGCTGGATCACCCGCTACAACACGGTCCGGAGGCACTCCCGCCTCGGCCAACTCAGCCCGATCGACTACGAGCAGACGACAGATAGCCTGCCGCCTAAAATCGGTGTTCACGCTCATAGGGGGAAGGCCCGACGCGCCACAACCGACACCGTACGGATTCAGCCGACGAATCCCAGGCGGATGACATCAGTGGACGAGATGTCAAGAAAGCGCATCAGCCCAGGACTGTGCCCGAGTTCTCGGTGCCGCGGGGACGCTTGCGGGAGAACGCCGAAAGGTCTATAGCCAGGCCGGTGTGCTCGCCGACGAATCGTACCGGCCGTTCGTCGTGATCTACGCCGTTCTCGGTCTGTTCAATGATCGCGGCGAGGAACTTGCCGACGACCGGCGCGTTCTTGAACTGGTTGCCGCTCGTCCCCATGGCGACGTAGAACCCATCCAGCTCCGTACGGTCGTAAATCGGCGTCCAGTCGTCGGCGACGTCGTAGACTCCCGCGACCCCGCGAGCCCGATTCGGTATCTCCAACGCCGGTAGCCGTCGCGCAGCCCTCGTCACCTGGGCCTCGAACACCGCCGTCGTCGGATGCGCGGTGACGGCATCCGGGTCGTCCACCCACTGCAGCGGGTCGCATTCCGGTTCCGTACCACCCACCAGCAGTCCCCCGCCGGCCTCACCGCGCAGGTAGATACCCAGGTCCATGTCCGCGACGCAGATCCCGGCGCGGTTGTCGGCGCCGAAACCCGCGGGGGCCGCGACGAGCGCGACCTCCTGCCGTAACGGCCGGCATCCCACGGTGAAGTCGGATCCGACCGAGGCCAGCTCGTTGATGCGGGTCGACCATGGGCCTGCGGCGTTGACCACCACGCCGCAGGGGATCCTGCTCCCGTCCGCGAGTATCACCGCGGTGACCCGGCCATGAGCCCGCTCGATCCCGCGCACCGACGTATGGAACCGGAACTCGGCACCGTGTGCCCGCGCGGCGGCGGCCAGATTCTGCGCCGCCAGTTGCGGATCGTTCACGAACCCCGCATCAGGTGTGTACACGGCACCCAGCGTGGTTTCGGTCTCGGCCCAGAACTCGTCGTCGTCGATACGTTTCGGTGGCCAGTACCTGCCGACGTCGATACCCAGGATCCGCTCCGACAGGTCCGCACTCGTCCACTCCTCGAACGGGATACCCGCGTTCCGGAACAACGGCAGGTACACCGACCGAGGAGCCACGTCCACGTCCAGCATCGCCATCCCGCACCGTACGTACCGAGCCAACGGCCCGACGTCGCGGCCAAGGTGCTCCGCCCACGACCTCCAGCCGAAGTGCGCCTCCCAGGCGGTGGCGACGCCCGCGGCGGTGGAGAAGTTGAACCGCACCACCGCGCTGGACGCACTCGTGGAGCCGTGGCCGGCGCCCCCGGCCTTGTCGACCACCGTCACCTGCCGGCCACGGCGGGCGAGTTCCAAGGCGACCGACGCGCCGATCACCCCCGACCCGATCACCACGACATCCGTGCGCTTACCGGGCACGGCAGGTCCTGAGATAACTGAGGAACGAGGCCTGCAGGCCGGTCACGTGCGTTTCGTGCATGAGTGCGCTGGTGACGGATCCGCTGCGTGAGGTGAGGCGGTGAAGGAACGTGGCCGCGTTCTTCGCGAGATTCTGGTAGACCGCCACGTCTCCGAGGATCTCTCGGTCGTTGAAGGTCACGTGAAGCTTGGTAGCAGGCAGGGTGTCACCCATCGCTTGAAGACGAGCGAAGACCTGACTGTCTGCACCGACAATGCCGGGGCTGCCCGCGCCGATGCTCTCGAAGAAGGTGCTATCGGTGAGCCAGGCGTAGAGACTGAAGAGTCCGCCGTAGGAATAGCCGAAGAGGCCGTGACCGCTCGGGGCTGTGCCGTAGTCGCGTTCGATCCGCGGGTGTAGGTCTTCGGTAAGGAAGTTCAGGAACATATCCCCGCGGCTGTCGCTCAATTCAGCGAGGTAGGCGTCGGCTTGCTCGCGAGTCATCGTGCCCGCTTCGACTCCCATCTCCACCGCATCGATGTACTCCTTCGCGATGGGTTCGCCGGGGGGCACGAGGTCGCGGTTGCGCAACCGCTCCCAGTGCTCTGCCTCCTCGCCTGCGTAACCCACGCTGACTTGGACATAGGGCTGAATCGACTGCATGGGGTCCAGTTGCGTGACGATGAGTGGGGCGGTCATGCCCACGGCCCAATTGCCGTCGAGCACGTACACGACAGGCGCCTGCGCCGCGGCAGGGTCGTAGCGCGGTGGCGTGGTGACCCAGACGCCGTAGTCGTGCCCACCGCTGGAGCGCATCTCGAAGTAGTCGGTGTGGGCGAGGCAGCCCTGCCACATGGTGCTCATCTGAGGTCCTTTACGATTTGGCCAGCCTGGATTACGAGGACGGCGCTGGTGGGGTCGGAGAACAGTTCTGGGTCTTCGAGCGGGTTGCCGTTCCAAAGAACGAGGTCTGCCTGCGCGCCGGGAGTGATGACACCCACCTGGCCGGACAGGCCGAGGATCTCGGCGTTGGTCTGGGTCGCCGCCACGAGCGCTTCCATCGGCGTCTCGAGGGCTGCGCGGAGGCTGAGTTCTTTGCCGCGACAGTCCTGAGCCGGACCGATGAGATCGGAACCCAGCCCGATCCGCACTCCGGCCTCCTTGGCGACAGCGAGCGCCTCGGTCATCCGCTCACGGACACCCAGCACACGATCGCGGACCGGCTCGCCGAGGCCGGCTTCCGCGGGGTCGTGCAGCAGTCGCTCGACGACGGCGAACGTGGGCACAAGGGCGACCCCGCGCGTGGCCATCAAGGCGGCCGTGGGCTCATCGAGGTCGGTGCCGTGCTCGACACAGCGCGCCCCGGCCTCGACCGCGTTCCGAATGCCCTCATTGTTGTGGGCGTGAACCGTCACGTAAGTGCCCCGTGCCGCGGCTTCCTGCACAGCGACGGCGATCTCCTCCACGGTGAACTGGGTGTCGGTCAGCCGGTCGTGAGCGCTGACCACTCCCCCGGTCACACAGAGCTTCAGGAAGGAGGCTCCGCGGCGGAAGGCCTCACGTACGTTGCCTCGCAGCTCGTCCGCGTTGCCCGACATCATGGACAGGGCACACAGACCCGGAAGGTGATGGCCGCTCCACAGCTCGGTGGGTTCCCAGTCGGCTCCGTAGTAGCCGTGCCCACCGATCTGGCACTGCACCGGTCCGCATGACAGGACGCGCGGTCCCCTGACCTTGCCCTTCGCGATCGTGGTGACGACGCCACCGTCGATCCCGCCGGTGTCCCGGACGGTCGTGAAGCCGGCGTCGAGCGCTGCGCCGGCCGTGGCGAAGATGTCCGCCGCGATCTCGGCGGCACTGATCTGGAACGAGAACTGCGGCTGGATCGGGCTCGACAGGCCCAGGTGAACGTGCGCGTCGATCAGGCCGGGCGTCATCGTCAGTCCCCCGGCGTCGAGTCGCTCGCCAGGTTCGCCACCGGAGGCCCCGAGCTGGGTGATCCGCCCGTCTTCGACGGTGACGTCGACGTCTATGGGATCGCGCCCCGTCCCGTCGGCGACCACCGCGCCGACCACCTGCAAACGTCCCACGAGTCGTTCCCTCCGCCGTCGCGAGCTGACTGCGACCATGTACGAAGCAACACGGACCGCCAGAAATCTTTTCCAATGGATAAACTGTAGGAGTGATCCTGTCAACCACGGAACGCAAAGGCGACGCACGCGAGCGCCTCCTGGCCCGGCTCCTCGCCACCTTCGACGAGGCCCTTCCCTCACCGGAGGTGTCGCTCCGCGAGATCGCCGCCCGGACCGAGACCAGCCACGCCCTCCTGCGATACCACTTCGGGTCACTCCCGGGCGTCCTGGCGGCCATGCTCAAGGCACAGCGATCTCGTGACAACGAGGCCCTTTTCGCAGCCGCCCAGCAGGGCACCTTCGCCAACCTCGTTGTGGCGATCTGGCGGACCTACACGCGCCCGGAGCAGTTGTCGCGTGTCCGCGGCTTCTTCCACGTCGTAGGACTGGCCGCGTACAGGCCGGAGGACTTCGGCGAGTTCATCGACTCGCTCGACGACCTGACCAAAATGCTGGCCTCACTCGCGGAACGCGAAGGGCACGACACCGGGGAAGCGCTGAACATGGCCACCGTCGCCGTTGCCGCGATCCGCGGCCTGCTCTTACAGGAAGTCCTGACTCCAGGAGTCCACTCGGAGGACGCCGTCGACTTGATCCTGCGCATGCTCCCCGGCAACGCGGCCGGTGTTCACTCAGGCGATGGAGTACGCCCGCACCCTCAAGCAGGCCGTCCCGCACCGGCGCGTGATCGTCATGGTGCATGAGATGAAGCGAACTTCGATCTGGGCCCCAAAGAGGGCCAGTTCATGTTCGCGGTCCTGGCTGCGGCCGCGGACCACGAACTGCAGCTGCGAGCCGAGCGCCAGTCCGAGGGCATGACCGCCGCCAAGCGCCGCGAGGCCACCGGTGGAGCGCAGAGGGCGACGCCCACGCGCTGGCTGACATGGTCCGCACCCGCCGCCACCAGTTGCTGGAGGGGGCTGGGGACTCCGAGGTCGCCGATGCGGTCAAGGTCGTCACGCGGGCCCACCAGACGCTGTTGTGGGAACGCACCCGTCACCTGCTGCGGTTGCGGGTCGCCTTGCGCGATGACTTCCCCGCCGCGCTGGAGGCCTACAAGCCCCTTGGCCTCACCTCCGAGGCAGTGTTGCGGCTGCTGGTCAAGGCGCCTGCCCCCGCGACCGCGGCCAAGCTCACGATCAGTCAGATCGGCGCCGCGCTCAAGGGTCGCCGGGACATCCCGGCCAAAGCCGAGGCCATCCAGAACGTGCTGCGCTCCGAGCAACTCGGCCAGGCCGACCTGGTCACCAACGCCTATGCCTCGACAGTCCGGGCCCTGGCCGCGGTCATCACCACCCTCAACGCCGAGATCAAGACACTCGAAGGCGAGGTCGAGGCGCATTTGGTCAGCACCCGGACGCCGAGGTCATCCTCAGCCAGCGCGAAGGCACGCAAGCACTACGCCGGAACCTCCCCGATCACCCGCCAATCCGACAAGATGTGCACCGTTCACGCCCGGTTCGGGCACAACGACCGGCTCGTCGACGCCCTTCGCCTCCAAGCTTCCTGCGCCGTCCTGCACGACCTCGAGGTCCGCGCTTACCACGACGAGCTCCGCGCCCGCGACGTCGGGCACAACGCAGCGCTCAGACAAGTCAGCAACCGCCTTGTCGGCGTCCTTCACTGCTGTCTGAAGACCCGCAGCCACTACGACCAGACAACCGCCTGGTCATACCGATCCCGACACCTCGCAGCTTGGCATCGAAGCTCCAGGGATGTCTGACCCCCCACGGCTCGTAGACCATGTTGACGCCACCGTGCTGCCACTCGTTGATCCACACGAGAGCGGCGTTGATCTCCCTGCAGTGCCGCAGGTTCTCGGGGGTCGAGGAATAGACCGTCGCCGCGAGTCCGAAGCTTGTGGTGTTGGCCAGGTCGATGGCTTCGGCGAAGGAGCCGACCACGGTGACGGGGGCGACCGGCTCCGCTTCACCGCCTACTGCGACGGCGAGATCGGCGAGCTGGGCGCCGCGCCCATCCGGGCTTTCCTCGCCGACCTTGGCCAGTTGTCGGCCGCCACCCGCAAGCGCACCGCGATCGCCTCCTTCTGCCGCTGGGCCGTCAGGCACGACCTGCTCGACGCCAACCCGATGGACCGCATCGACACCATCAAGGTGCCCAAGACGCTGCCCCGCCCGGCCGCGGCTGCCGACATCGCCAAGGTTCTGGCCGCGATCTGCTCGCGGCGGCCGCGCAAGGACCTGCCGCTGGACCGGCCGCGGGACCGGGTGCTGTTCGAGACCGCCTACGTCTGCGGCGCCCGCGCCTCGGAGGTGTGCGGCCTGTACGTCGAAGACCTGGATCTGCACCTGGACGACGAACACGTCCGCATCCACGGCAAAGGCGGCGGTGTGCGCACCGTCCTGCTCGACGACCGCGGCCACGTCGCTCTGCTCAAGCTGTACCTGGCCCGCGCCGGCTACACCGCCGGGCCGCTGTTTCGCGCCTCCATCAACGGCCGCGGCGGGCCTCTGTCGTACGACGCCGCCCACCACCGCTGGCAGACCTACTGCGTCGCTGCACGCGTCGAGATCGACATCCACCAGCTGCGCCACGCCCACGCCACCGAGCTCATCAACGCCGGCGTCTCAATCGAGGCCGTCCGCGGCCGCCTCGGCCACGCCTCGGCCGAGACCACCCAGCTGTACGCGCTGCTGGATGACAAGGTCGCCGACGCCGAAATCCGGGCCGCCCACCTGGCGGCCCGGTGGAGCTCAACCGCTGGCCTTCAGTTTCTTGTACATGTCCCGGCAGCCGGGTGTTCGTCTGTCATCGGGTGCGCACAGCTCGACGACCAGGGAGAAATCGACGGTCCTGCGCTGTCCCGCCGAGGCGTAGGTGAGCCGGACACCTTCGGAGCGGGCTGTGGTCCTGCTCGTCTTGGCGTACTGCAGGCCGAGCTCGGTGTACGGCCATCCCGTATCCGGATCTTCGCCTGGCTTCGCTCACACGCTGGTGATGGGTGAGCCGAGGGCGGGGAAACCGAGTTCCGTCAGCGCCGCCTCAGCGTTGCCCAGCATGGGATGCTCTCTGCTCTGCGGGCGCGTGGAGAAGGCATGCAGGACGATCCCGCCCTGCTTGCCCAGCAGTTCGGCCTTCTCCAGGGTGGCCGAGCCTGGCCGGTCCAGGCACATGACCCAGCTGCCGAACGAGTAGGACTGATCGGCGACGGTGTCGGGCAGGGTGGCGACGATGATGACCGGTTCACCTGTCTCCCGGTCCTGCCCGATGGACAGCCGCGCGCTCTCAGCCGTGTTCTCAGTCGTGTTCTCGACCGTGCATGCGGACGTGACCGCCACCGGGAGCGCGGCCACCATGGCCGCGATGGCGACCCAGACGATGGCGACCCAGACGATGGCGACCCGGACGAGGACGCGGAGGAGAGCGCGCATCTGGTGCTCCTTTGCGAGGGTCAGTATTTGTGCGCTTCGGCGATGCGGGAGTTGGCATCGGCCCAGCCGTAGGGCGTGTTGCCGCACAACCAGGACTTCTTGGTGACCGTCCAACTGATCGACGATGAGGTGTTGAAACCGGACTGCGCGCTGACCTTCAGGACTCCCAGATCGATGCCGGTACTGAAGGTGGCGTTCGGCCCGCGGATGCCGACCTGGTGATCGACGCCGTACTTCTGGCCGATCTTGGCTTTCGCGCCGCTCCACCGCCACGCCGGCGGCCTGGTCGCCGGCCGCCGCGCCGAGGGTGGTGTCCTGCCACTCCGGTACGGTCTCAGGATCGGGGTCAGGCTGGATCTCCGTGACGGGATCGATTTCATCGCCTTCCGGCCCTGGATCGACCCATGCGGCCGGGGTGTCGGCCCGGGTTTCGGCGATGCGGGCTTGTGCGCCCGGATCGATCGCGAGAGTGGCGGGGCCGCTGGTGCCGGCCGCGTCGGCCGGGAGCGTGGACCACAGCGGCGTGACGATAGTGGTCTCGGCCGCCGTGGCCGGTGCCGGGCGGGTGGCAGTGTAGTGCCAGCGGGCTTCGCGGGTGGCATCGGCGATGGCCAGTTCCACGTCCACCGAGCCGTCGTCGGCCACGTAGTCGGCGGGCAGCGCGTCGGGGTCGACGGCGAGGACGAAGCGCCCCCGGGAGTCGGCCTTGGCCACGCCGATGGTGTGCGTGGGCACGTCGGCGCCGTCGGGGAGGCCGTCCAAAAGCTCCTTCTTCGGCCAGGCCATGGCCAGCACGTCGGCGCCGGGCACCGGAACGCCGTCGATGGCGGCCACACCGGTCGCGGCGCTCTCGGGGATGGTGCCGTCCGGGTTGGTCGGCGGGGTGTAGTCAACGATCAGCTTCGGGATGACGGCGGGGTCGCCGGCCTCGGACGAGCGGTACATGCGCCAGTTGGTGGCATCGCTCTCGTTGGCGGCGCGCAATTGAACGCCGTGGTTGGCCATGCCGTTGGCCCAGTCCTGGACGATGCCCTCGATGGAGTAGTAAAGCTCGGCCTCGGCGCAGTTCGGGGCCAACGGCGCTGTTCGATCAGTCGGTGGCATGGCTTCGCCGGCACCGAGTGCTGCTACCGGGGGCGACGGTGCTGGAGCGGCTGCGGCAGGCGCCCAAGCGGCAGTCGGGCACGGAGATGGCCAAGGCGCTCAAGCGGGTGGACGACATCGCGGCGTTCCGGCTGGGGCGGGTGCGGGTGGACAAGGTGCCGGTCCGGCGGATGAAGACGCTCGCCAAGTACGGGGCGGTTACCAAGGCGCCGCTGCTGGCCCGGCTGTCCAAGCCGCGCAAGACGGCCACCATGTTCGCGGTGACCCGGTCATTGGAGGCCGAGGTGATCGACGACGCCCTGGATCTGTTCGCGCTGCTGATCTCCAGCAGGTTGATCTCGCCCGCGCGGCGCAAGTCGGCGGGCGAGCGGCTGGCGATGCTGCCGAAGCTGGAGAAGGCCTCCAAGCCGCTGTCGCGGGCGGGCCGGGTGCTGGTGGAGCAGCTGGACCTGGTCGCCGAGGTGGACGCCGATCTGGATGTGGCCGCGTTGTGGACGGTGGTCGCCGCGCAGGCCGGCGCGAGCAAGGAACAGGTGCTGGCCGCGCTGGAATCGGTCGAAGAGCTCGTGCCGGAAGACGACGGGGCCGCGGAGGCGGCGCTGCGCGCCGCGCTGGTGGACAAGTACAACACCGTCCGCCCGTTCTTGAAACTGCTGGGCGAGAAAGCGCTGGGGGCCGCGGCGGGCGGCCGCAAGGTGCTGGCCGCGGTGCGCAGGCTGCCGGAGCTGGCGCGCCGGCACGTCTCCCGCAAACCCCTGCTGCCGAAGGAGATCGACGCCTCGCTGGTGAGCGCGGCGTGGAAACGGCCGGTCTTCGCCAACCCCGACCTGCCGGCGGGGACGGTCGATCGTGATGCCTATGTGGTGTGCGTAATGGAGGCCCTGTTTCGGGCGCTCCAGGTGCGGGACGTGTTCGCCGCGCCGTCGCTGCGCTGGGCCGACCCGCGCGCCCATCTGCTGGACGGCGCTGCGTGGGAGGCGATCAGCGAGGACGTGCTGGCCTCGCTGTCGCTGACCGACCCGGTCGAGGCGCACCTGGACGCCAAGCTGCTGGCGCTGGACGCGGCGTGGAAGCAGATGGCCGGCCGCCTGGCCGAGGCCGGTGACGACGCCCTGGTACGGGTGGTCACCCCGGCCGACGGGCACGCCCGGTTGTCGGTGGAAAAGCTCGGCGCGCTCGGCGGGAGGCCGTCGCTGAAGTGGCTGCGCGGCGCCTGCCAGGCGATGCTGCCGCGCATCGACCTGCCCGAGCTGCTGCTGGAGGTGCACTCCTGGACCGGTTTCCTGGACGCCTACACGCATCTGGCCGACATCTCCACGCGCATGCACGACCTGCCGCGATCGCTGGCGGCTCTGCTGATCAGCGAGGCCTGCAACGTCGGCCACACCCCGGTGACCAAGGACGGGGACGAGGCGCTGACCCGCGGCCAGCTCTCGCACGTCGACCAGAACTACGTGCGTGCCGAAACCCATGCCGCCGCCAACGCGATTCTCATCAAGGCCCAGCGCGGCGTGCCGATCGTGAAGCTGTGGGGCGGCGGGCTGCTGGCCTCGCTCGAGGGGCTGCGCTTCGTCGTCCCGGTCCAGACGATCAACGCCGCGCCCTCCCGAAGTACTTCGGCTACAAACGCGGCCTGACGCTCCTCAACGCGGTCAATGATCAAGTGATGGGGATCGGGCAGATGGTCGTGCCAGGCACGCCGCGCGACTCCCTGTACATCCTCGACACCCTGATCAACATCGACGCCGGACCCCAGCCCGAGGTCGTCACCACCGACCAGGCCTCCGAGTCGGACATGGTGTTCGGGATCTTCTCCATGCTCGGCTACCGGGTTCGCGCCGCGCTTCGCCGACCTGGGCGACCAGCGGTTCTGGCGCGCCGATCCGCCCGACGGGAGCACGCCGACGTACGGACCGCTGGACGCGATCGCCCGCAACAAGATCAACCGGCAGAAAATCGCTACACATTGGTCGGACATGACCCGGGTCGCCGGATCGCTGGTCACCAACCAGGTCCGCGCCTACGACCTGCTGCGCATGTTCGCCCGCAACGGGCGCCCAACCCCGCTGGGGCAGGCGTTCGCCGAATACGGCCGCATCGACAAGACCCTGCATCTGCTGTCCATCCTGGACCCGATCGACGACACCTACCGGCGGCAGCTGAACAAACAGCTCACCGTGCAAGAATCCCGGCACCGGCTGGCCCGCAAGATCTGCCACGGCGCGAGCGGGCAGATTCGGAAGGCTTCTCGGGAGGGCCAGGAGGATCGACTAGCCGCGCTCGGCCTGGTCGTCAACGCGGTCACGCTGTGGAATTCGAGGTATTTGTCGGCCGCCGTCGACCAACTGCGGGCCCAGAGCGTGCCGGTCAAGGATGAGGACGCCGCCCGGCTCAGCCCGCTCGGCCACGCCCACGTCAACGTCCTGGGCCGCTACGCCATCGCCTCCTCCGCCCCGGCCGAAGGCCTGCGCCAGCTCGGCGAGATCCCCGACCTGCCCGACGGCGAGGGCACGGTGGAGGAAGAGGGCGTGTAGAGCTTTGCCTTTGCGACGGCTGTCACCCCTGCCGGATCCGGCGAATCGTCCGCGGCGGGCGGCCTGGCTGCGCGATTGCGGCCCTCTGCCGGTCTTTCAGAGGATGTGGGGATGAGCGAGGACAGGCACCCGGCCTTCGACACGTCGTCGACGAGCTGGACGAAGGCGAGCAGGAGGTGGGGGTCGTCATCGTCGAGCTCGTCCTCGGGACGTGCGCGGAGGCCGGCAGGTGCCGCCTATCCGTCAGGCCGACGCCGCGCCGAAGGCGGCGGCGTGGTCGGCGACCCACTGTGCGTAGGTGAAGGGCGGTCTGCCGGTGACCTGTTCGACCGTCGGCAGGACCTCCGTGGGCTTGCCGACTCTCGCGGTGAGCAAGTTGACGTAATCGTCGATCCCCGGGGCAGGCATGTCGGCGCGGGCCATCTCGTCCCGGAACCAGTCCTCGGACTGCTCTTCCCACCGCAACGGCCGCCCGATGGTCTCCGCGATGACGCGCACGCGGTCGATCTGGGTCAGCGACTGCGGTCCGGTCACCGAGTACCCCTCGCCGGCGCGGCCGTCGAGGAGGCTGCGGACGGCGACCGCGGCGATGTCGCGCGGGTCGATCGGGGCCGTCTCGGCCTCGCCGTAGCGTCCGCGTACGACATCGCCCTCGATGATCTGGGGTGCCCAGACCAGGTCGTTGGTCGTGAGCCCGTCGGGCCGCACGAAGGTCCACGCCAACCCGGACGCTTCGACGGATCGTTCGAGCCGCAGGTGCACCTCGCCGACCCAGCCGGGCTCGGGCCACGTGACGGACACCGAGGACAGCATCACGACATGCCGCAGGCCGGCTCGCTTGGCCACGTCGAGGAATCCGTCGACCCCCTGGAAAACGGGGAACAGGAAGGCCCGCTCGATGCCGGACAGTGCCTCAGACAGGGTTTCCGGCTGGGTCAGGTCGCCGGTCACGACCTGGACCTGGTCCGGGAACGCATGGCCGCTGGGGTTGCGGCTCATGACGCGGACCTTCTCACCTTCCTCCAGGAGTTGGCGGACGACGTGGGAACCGACGTTTCCGGTGGCACCGGTTACCAGGATCATGGTGGGGATCTCCTTTAGTTTCTTGGTTTCTTTGAGCCGGGGGCCGGTCGATGACGATCGCGTCACTCGACCAGCCGTCCGGTGGATTCGAGGTCAGCGGTAAGTTCCACGAGGCGCGTGGATCGTTTGCGCGGCGTCCTGACGACCATGAGGCGCCGGCGACCCGATCCCTGTGACATTGCGGTCTCCCATCAGGACGCACGCCGAACGGTTACCTCGGCACCTTCGGTCGCGTCATGACCATGACGGAATTCGCGCGAGGAAGGTAACGACGTGGCCGGATCAGGTCCTCACGAAGCACTGGCGGGAGCCTTCCAACAGCAGCGCGAGCGCCTGGTGGCGGTCGCCTACCGGATGCTGGGGTCGCGGGTGGACGCCGAGGACGCGGTGCAGGAGGCGTGGATCCGGCTGGCGCGGCAGGACGCGGCCGCGATCGACAACCTGGCCGCCTGGCTGACCACGGTGGTCGGCCGGGTCTGCATCGACGTGCTGCGCGCCCGTAAGAACCGGGCCGAGCTGTCGTACGAAGACTGGCTGCCCGAGCTGGTGGTGACGGTGGACGGCGGGGCGGCGCCCGAGGAGGACGCGGTGCTCGCCGAGTCGGTCGGGCTGGCACTGCTGGTGGTGCTCGACACCCTCACGCCCGCCGAGCGGCTGGCGTTCGTCCTGCATGACATGTTCGCGGTGCCCTTCGCCGAGATCGGCGAGATCATCGGCCGGTCCGCCGACGCGACCAAGATGCTCACCAGCCGGGCCCGCCGGAAGGTGCAGGGCACATCGCGGCCGGAGGAGGAGCCGCGGCGGCAGCGCGCCGTGGTCGACGCATTTCTTGCCGCGGCTCGGAAGGGGGACTTCGAAGGGCTCGTACGGCTGCTTGATCCGAAGGTGACCTGGCGCACGTACCACCCGCAGGGCGTGATGACCACGGTCGGGGCGGCCGAGGTGGCCGGTCCGGTCCTGCGCGGCATCCGGTCGATGACCTCGGCGCTGGCGGTTCTGGTCAACGGCGAGCCTGGGTTCGTGGTCTGGGGTGCGAAAGGCAAGGTGCTCGGCGTGGTGGGGTGCACCGTGGTCGACGGCCGGATCGTCGAGCTCCTGACCGTGAGCGACCGCAAGCTCCTCGACGCCATGAATCTGCCCGCGCGACCCGAGTAGCGCACGCCTGTCGCATGGGGTTGTTACGTCTTGGCGGAGGGCTTCGTCGTAGTGGTGCAAGTATCCGAAGACGAAGGAGATTGAGATGGAAACCCGGATCAACTGGATGGGCACCGAGGTCGGATCGAAGTGGGCCAAGTACATCATCTCGTCGAACAAGGTCATCACCGACTCGGCACTGCCGAAGGCGGTGCAGGAGCTGGTGAAGATCCGCGCCAGCCAGATCAACGGCTGCGGCGGCTGCCTTGACATGCACACCAAGGACGCCGCGGCCGCCGGCGAGAGCATGGTGCGGATCAACCTGGTCGGGGCATGGCGGGAGACGACCGTCTACACCGAGGCGGAGCGGGCGGCGCTGGAACTCACCGATCAGGGCACCCGCCTCGCCGACTCCAGCGGCATCACCGATGAGGCGTGGGCGAACGCGGCCAAGCACTTCGACGAGGATCAGATGATGGCTCTGGTGGCCCTGATCTGCACGATCAACGCCTTCAACCGACTGAACGTGATCACCCGGACGCCCGGCGGCGACTACCAGCCCGGACAGCAGTTCATCTGACGCGGACATTCCCCTCTCAGGCTCTCAGGCGGACCCGGGACCCCGGGTCCGCCCCGCGGCCACCACCCCCAGACACCCCAGACACTCTGCCAAAGAGAAGACTCATGAACATCGCACTGTGGATCATCACCGGCCTGCTGACCGCCCTCTACCTGTTCTCCGGCTTCGGGAAGCTGTTCGTGCCACGGGAGAAGATGGCCCAGATGGCCAACGCCGCGCGCTGGGTCCTCGACTTCAAGCCCGGCACCCTTAAGGCCATCGGAGCGCTCGAGGTCCTCGGTGCCGTGGGCCTGATTCTGCCCGCCTTGCTCGGCATCGCGCCGATTCTGGTACCGCTGGCGGCTAGCGGCCTGACGCTGATCATGACCGGCGCCGTGATCATGCGGATCCGCCGTGGCGAGACCAAAGCCGCGCTGGGGGACGGGGGCTACCTTGCCCTGGCCGCCTTCGTGGCGATCGGCCGCTTCGTACTGGAACCCTTCACCGGCTGACCGGCCCGTCACCCGGGCGGGATGCGGGCCGCGATCCGTCGATCCCTTCCGAAAAGGGTCAATGCACCCGAGATCGCGAAATGCCCACGGGAGCGTCTGGCTCCTCGCGCCAATCAACATGCATTACATGCCTGAGAAAGATCATCTCACTCTGACCTGCGAGAAGAGTTCAAGAACCCAACGATGGGCTGCGCACTCATTTCCGCTTTCACGAAGGTTCTCCCATGAGCGAAGACACGACGACGGCGCGGATGCGCGCGATCATTCAGGAGTCCGCGGGCGGTGCCTGATGGCCCTGCCGGCGATGACGGCGGAGCAGCGCGCGATGGCGTTGGCGAGGGCAGCCGAGGCGCGTACGGCGCGTCGTGCGCTGTTGGCGGAGGTGGCCTCCGGCGCGGTGAGTGTGGCGGCGGTGTTCGAGCGCCGCGGGCAGGATCTGGTCGGCAGGACCCGGGTGGTTCAGGTCCTGCGGGCTGTTCCTGGGTAGGGGCCGGCCAGGGTCGCGGCGTTGATGGCCACCTGCGGGGTGGTGGAGAACAGCGTGTTGGCGTGCTGAACGAGCAGCAGCGCGAGCGACTCTTGCGGTCTTTGATCAGCTGACGGCGCCAGGGCTGATCGTGTGAGTTATCGCAGCTCCGCGTCCGGGTGGGGTTGGTTTTGCAGGCGAAGGCGAAGTTCGGCCTCCTGCGCTGTCAGCGTCTGGCCCGGGCGTCGGACGCGGGCCGGGCGGGGTCGGGGGATGTCTTCGCCGTGCAGGAGGGCGAAGTCGGCGTGGGCCGCCTCGACGGCTTCGGGGTAGGCCTGGGTCTTGTCGTGCTCGGCGAGGGCCCGGTAGATGCTGGCCAGGGACGGGTTGTGGCCCTTGCGTTTCCCGGTCGGGATGATGAGGTCCTGGCGGATGTCCTCGACGCGTTCCCCGGCGGCCTTGCGGCGCAGCACGGTGTGCAGCATGTCGTCGGTGATCACGGCGGGGCGGCCGCCGTGCTTGCCCTGGCGGGCGGCGGCGTCCAGGCCCTCGAGCGTGGCCTCGCGGATGGCTTCGCGTTCGGTCTCGGCCATCGCGGCGAAGAAGGCGAAGAGCATCCGGCCCGGTCCGGACGGGTCGTAGATGCCGGCGAGCGGCCCGGCGAGCATCTCCAGCACCAGGCCGTGCGCGGTCAGGTGGTCGGCCAGTGCGGTCAGCTCGGCGGCGTCGCGGCCCAGCCGCTTCATCTCGTACACGGTCAGGATGACCCGGCAGTGCGGGGCGTGTGCCTTGATCTGCCGGGCCAGCGCGAGCGCCGCCTCGAACTGCGGACGGACTTTCACCCGGGTCGAGATCTTCTCGGCGAAGATCTTCTTGCGCGGAATCCCGTGCGCGGCGAGCGCGTCCAGTTGCGACTGCAGTTCCTGGGTGAGGGCGGAGCAGCGGGCGTAGCCGATCCGGATGTCCGCTGACGGCCCATCGTCACTGAGCGGGGCGGGCGGTGGCGTGCCCGGCCGCCACGGCTGGCCCGGGTTCCGGTCGGTCGGGGTGATCACCCGCAACAACTTGGCCAGCCGTGGCACCTTGGTGAAGCGGCCGGTGTGGTAGCTGCCGGCCACCGCGCCGGAACGCGCTCGGCACGGCGAACCGGGCGCGACGGCGCATCGCGGGCACGGGTGACGCTCGACCTCATCGGCGTCACGGGCGCGTTCCTCGCCGATGACGGACATCGGGGCGGATTCGGTGTGTTCGCGGGGTTCCGAGGCCTCGGCCATGCCCCAGATGTTCTCACAAACATTTCCAACAATCTGGCGATCCGCCGACTTGCATGAGAACGAGTTCTGAGAAGAAATCGGCCTCTCTAGCGAGCGCATCAGGGGCCCATGAAGCCTTCTGGTGATCTTCTCTGACAATCGAGCGTTTGTGAGACCGTCGAGGCGCTGACGACAGCCTGATCGCCGTGGTCGAGGACGGCGAGAGCCAGAGCGCGGCCGAACCCGGACGAGCAGCCGGGGCAGGCGTGTGCGACCGGTGTTCCGGTCGGGCCCAAGTCCACTACACGACCCGCTCGCGGGGCGGCGGGGCGCGATGAGGTCCCCTGTTGTTCCTGGTCAGATGGCTCCCGGAACGAAGCGTCCTACGTTGCGGGCGGGTCAGGCGCCTCGGGCGGGGGCAGCATGGAGTTATGGACCGAAATGTGGAGTTGAGTGAGTTTCTGCGCCGCTGCGGGGCCCGGATGAGTCCGGAGTCGGCCGGGTTGCGGGAGCGGGGCGCCTACCGGCGGGTGCCCGGCCTGCGGCGTGAGGAGGTCGCCCAACTGGCCGGGGTGAGCACCGACTACTACGCGCAGCTGGAGCAGGGCCGGCCGATCAGCCCGTCCCCGGGCGTGCTGGAGGCAATCGCCGCGGCGCTGTGGCTGGACGACGCCGAGCGCGCACACCTGAGCGACCTGATGGGCACAGCGGCCGGGCCCGCCGCGGCAGGCCCGTGGTGCAGCGGGTCCGGCCGGGCCTGCACCGGTTCCTGGACTCCTTCACTGACCAGGCGGGGTTCATTCTCGGACGGCACGCGGCCACGTGATTGACGACGACGCGTCTCATACGGAGTGTCATTCTCATTATCGATAGTGATAATATGTCGATGTGAGGTCTTCGACAGAGCGCTGGGCCGAGTTGGCGCTACATCCCGTACGCATCCGCATCCTGGGCGCCGTGGCCGGCGGCCGTCGCACGGCAACCGATCTGGCCGGCCTGCTGCCCGACGTACCGCAGGCGACGCTGTACCGGCAGATCGGCACGCTGGCCAAGGCGGGTCTGCTGGAGGTGGTGGAGGAACGCAAGGTCGGCGGAGCGACGGAGCGGGTATACGCGGTGCCGGAAGGCGGGGTGACGCCTACCGCCGAAGTGCTTGCCTCGGCCTCCCCGGAAGATCACGCGCGGTATTTCACCGCGTTCATCAGCAGCCTGCTGTCGGAGTTCTCGCGCTACCTCGCCAGGGAGCATATCGACCTGGTAGCCGACGGCGTCGGCTACCAGCAACTGGTGCTGCACCTGGATGACGAGGAGTTCATCCGCTTCGCACAGGGGTTCGCCGAGCTGATCCGGCCCCTGCTCGCGAAAGAGCCGGGAGAGGATCGCACGCCCCGCCTGCTGGCGACGATTCTCCTCCCCTTGACGAAAGGTTGACCCATGGCAACAGTAATGATCACTGACGGTTCGATCACCATCGAGTTCGGCCTGTGGGACCGGCTGTTCACCGGCCGCGCCCGGCACGCGATTCCCGTGGCGGCGATACGACAGGCGACCGTCACGGAGCACCCGCTGCGTGTTCCACGCGGCGGGAGAAAGGGTCTGACCGTGTCGGGCCACACCAAGATCGGCGTGTGGGGCCTCCTCGGCGGCCCGCGGCAGCTGGTGTCGGTCAACCGCAACCTGCCCGGAGTGCACCTGCTGCTGGACCGCAGGAGCTCCGGCGGCGAATTCGACGAAATCGTCATCTCGACCCCCGACGCCGACCGGCTCGTCGAGGCCATCAGGGCCGTGGCCACGTGAGCGGCATCGAGGTCCGCAACCTGACCAAGAGGTACGGCTCGCTCACCGCCGTCGACGACCTCAGCTTCACCGTCAGACCGGGAGCGATCACCGCCTTCCTCGGCCCCAACGGGGCCGGCAAGACCACGACCATGCGTATGATGATCGACCACGTCGCACCCACCTGCGGCAGTGTGACGATCGGTGGACGGCGCTACCGCGACATCCCGCGCCCCACCACCGTGGTGGGGGCGGTCTTCGACGCCGCCTCCTTCCACCCGCAGCACTCAGCCAAGGACCACTTGAGCATCTACGCCGCGATGGGCAGATACCCCAGCGGCCGGGTCGACGATCTGCTCGGCCTTCTGGGCTTGGCCGGGGCCGCCGGGCGCAGGACGGGCGGCTTCTCCACCGGCATGCGGCAGCGGCTCAACCTGGCCACCGCCCTGCTGGGGAACCCCCGCGTCCTGCTGCTGGACGAGCCGAGCAACGGCCTGGATCCCCAGGGCATGGCATGGCTGCGCTCGTTCCTGCGCGACCTGGCCGATGAGGGCCGCACGATCCTGGTCTCCAGCCACGTGCTCAGCGAGGTGCAGCAGATCGCCGACGACGTGGTAGTCATTGGACAGGGACGGCTGCTGACCGCCGCCTCTTTTCGCGAGCTGTCCGGTACGACGCAAGACGTCCTGGTACGCACTCCCGACGCTACTGAACTGCACCCGATCCTGTCACGCCAGGCGCAGCGAGTAGACGCGACTGGCCCGCAAGGCCTGCGCGTCCGCGGCCTCGACCCGGCCCAGATCGGCGATCTGGCCACCGCTCACGGGTTGCGCATCCACGGCCTGGCCACCGAACACCGCAGCCTGGAGGATCTCTTCCTCGACCTGACCGGCGAACGGACGGACGCATGAAGCCCGTTCTCCACGCGGAGTTCCGTCGACTGTTCGCAACCCGGATGTGGCTGGGCACTCTGCTCGTGGCCGCCCTCCTCGGCGGCGGCCTGATCGGCCTGCTGGCTGTCGTCGGGCCGGAGAACTTCGAGCCCCCGATGCCGGGGCTGCACACCGAAGCCGGAGTACGGGCCGTCCTCGGCTTCCTCGGCTTCACCGCCTTCATCCCGGCCGCGATCGGCACCCTGGCCGTGACCTCGGAGTACCGGCACCGGACCGTCAACTTCACGTTCCTGTTCGCGCCGGACCGCTGGCGGGTGCTGGCCGCCAAGCTTGTCACCTACGGTGTGGCGGGCATGGCCTACGGGATCGTCCTGTCGGGCACCGCCGCGGTGGCGTTGTTCGGCGCAGCTGCGACCCGCGGCGTCAGCCTGGGGCTGCCCGCCGGGACCATCGTCGAACTGCTGGCCCGCCTGGCGGTCGCGATGGTCGCCTACACGGTGCTCGGCGTGGGCATGGGCGCGCTGATTCGCCACCAGATCGCAGCGTTGTGCGTGGTGATCGGCTACCTGTACGGCGCGGAGCTGCTGCTCATCATGATCCCTGGTGTCCGCAACCTGTATCCCTGGCTGCCCGGCGGCGCGACCGCGGCACTGACCGACTTCACCGCCGTAGCCGACGCCCTGGCCCAGCAACTGTCCAGCGAACCCGTCCAGTTGCTGTCTCCGATGGCCGGAACGCTGATCCTGCTCGGATACACCGCGCTGGCGAGCACGGCCGCGCTGCTCAAGCCCATGCGCCGTGACCTCGCCTGACGGGAGCTCCGCCGACTCCATCGCCGTCCCGATCTCCAGGAGCAACCATCTTCTAGTCGGCCAGGTACCGCCGCGACCCGCTCCGGTGTCTGGCCTGACCCGCTCCGGCCGCGGCGAAGATCCCTGCGTCACTCCACCCTCGGCCTCGCCGTTGCGCCGGTCGTCATGCCGCCCGGGCGCCCGGCTGATGGCCAGCCCGACGACGCCGAGCGTAGCGCCGCGCTGCTCGATCCCCCATCAACGAGCGGACGGCCTGATGATCAACCATCACGCGCCCTCCCGCCCCACCCCCATCGGCCCAACGTGTGGCCGCAATCCCCAACTTTGATCGGAAACGCGATGATCCCTCGATACGGCGACTTCATGGTGTTCCTCCTGGGCGCCTTCGGCTTGTCTTGGCTATTCATTGTCCCGCTCTGGCTCGGTGACGGCATCGCCTCCCCGCTGCTGCAGCCGCTAGCCGCAGCAATGATGTTCACTCCCACGCTCGGCGTCCTGGCCGTGTGGCTCCGCAAGCGCGCGGCCCCCGCCGAACTGGTCGCACAGACCGGTCTCGGACTCGGCCCGAGCAAGACCCGCACGTTCGGCCTTGCCGCAGTCGCCTGGCTCAGCGTGCCCGCGTTCGCCGCCCTCACCCTTGCCCTCGGCGTCGTACTCGGTCTGGTCACGCTGGACCTGTCCGGCCTCAGCCTCTATCGCGACACGATGGGCGTGCAGGGAGCCAACCTGCACGCCGCCTGGGCCGGCCAGGTCCTCACCGGTCTCACCCTCGGCACCGTAGTCACCATGATCCCCGCTTTCGGCGAGGAGTGGGGCTGGCGAGGATGGCTGGTGCCCTGGCTCAGCGCCGAGGCGGGGGTGAGCCGCGGACTGCTGATCTCCGGCCTGATCTGGGGGCTGTGGCATGCGCCCCTGACCCTGCTCGGCTACAACTATCCGAACCTGGGTGCTTGGGCCGCGCTGGTCTTCGTTGGCTTCTGCGTGACGTTCGGCCTGGTCCTGGGCTGGCTGCGGTTGCGCACGGGCAGCATCTGGCCAGCCGTCGTAGCGCACGCCGCATTCAACGCCACCGTTCCAACGTTCCTCATGCTCGGCGACGCCACCACGCCGCCGAACTTCGCGATCGCCGGCCCTATCGGCCTCGTCGGCTGGGCCGTCCTCGGCTTGCTAGCGGCCGCCCTGCTCAAGCTCCTTCCAGTGTGGCGACCCGCACCGATCAGCTAAGCCTCAGCGAAGCGAAATGCACGCTCCTCGTGAACCTGTCAGTCCTGATGAACGACAGCCAGCCGAAGGTCAACAGAAGTTGACGCCCTCTTGGTCGTCAATGTAAGTTGACGACCAATCTATCGACTACATCGGGAGTTCGTCATGCGATGGAACAGGCGTATCGTCATAGGCAAGGACGCTCAGCTAGCCGTCCGCGACTCTGAAGGAGACGCGCCGCCTGCAGTGCTGATCCACGGGCTCGGCACGCCGCAACGATCTTGGGATCCCGTCGCACGCCTTCTCCAGCCGACTTTCCGCGTCATCACCCTTGACCTGCGTGGACATGGCAGATCTTCGGTCGCTCAGGACTACTCGATCGACGCCTACATCGAGGACGTCCTAGCGGTTATAGACGCCGTCCATGTGCGACGTCCTCTCCTGGTCGGACATTCCTTCGGCGCCCTGCTTGCGCTCGAAAGCGCGGCCAGGAGGGAATGCCGCGCCGTGGTCGCGGTGGACGGCGGCCTGCCCCTCCAGCGCCCTGCCGAGGCCAAGGACCGGCACACTTTCGACACCGAGATGCGGCGCCCCCATGTGCGCCTCCTCATGGCCGTCAGCACCCTACTCGGGAGGGGAGTACGGCTGTCGCCCGATCAGATGTGGCAGGTCATACAAGAAACCGAAGATCGAGAGCAGGCCTTGGATTCCATCTATGCACGCCTACGCTGCCCGATATTGCAGGTTCTCGCCGAAAGAGCAGAGCCGGTGCCGTGGGGCGAAGAGATGCATGCCGCCGCGAAGACGGCTGCCGACCGGCTCTATCTGACCCACTCCCATGTGGGACAGGTGTGGTTGGACAGCGGCCATGCCATTCCTCTGGAGCAACCACAGCAACTCGCCGAGCGAATCGTCACGTTCGCCGCCGCCCACTCGACCCCGTAGGGGCCCCAGACTGGCGGCGTACGTCACGCCCCCCGCTCCGGCGGGCAGTTCACCGCCAGCACAACTGATCTCTGCCTACAGGTCAACAGCGTGCCGCACACGTGCCAGCCCGGTTCGGCCTTGCGCCAGATCGCCTGCCGGAAGGCGAGCGCGGTGGACAGCGCCGAGGGCGCCTCCAGGTTGACCGCGTACCCGGCGATCGCACGGGAGTGGTCGTCCTCGATCTCGGTCAGCCACGGCCGCGCCGGCTGCCCCCTGGGATCCCGCACCCAGATGGCCAGCTCGGTGTGGTCGGCCTGCCAGATTTGGTTCGGCTTGGACGCCTCTCTGCGATGCACCAGCTCATACATCTCCCGGTAGCGTTTGCTGCCCTCCACCCCGAGCGCGACGAGTGCCGGATCGAGCTTTCGGACGATCTCGTGCACGGTGGAGTAGCCGGGGACCGGCCACCTCTGCGCGGTGGCGACGCTCACCGCTTGCCGGTGGATCACCGCGATACTTCGCCGGGGCGGCCGCAGCGCCAGGCGCTCGATCGCGGCCAGGCGCTGAGCGTCACTGAAGCCCGTCAGCGGGCCGGGGTGGTCGCCATCGTGCGCAGCTGCTTGCACCATCCGTTCCTCCACCGTCCCTTCCTGGCCGCCATGGCCCCCGCTGCGCTGGCCTCGTTCGGAGTGGGGATCTTGGGACCACCCAGCCGGAATTGAACGCTAAGCCTCCCGCCGCAGCTCAGGCAGGGTTGCGAAGGGGTGTAGGTGGATAGGGCGTCCACCCACGGTGCGACACGTCTGTCCGATCTGTACGTCATCGGCTGGATACGACCAGTACGATCGGGAGGAGATCACGAGCTGGCGCGCGGGCGTGGCACGAGGAGACTGGTTGAGCGACAGCGTGGCCGCCGACACTGAGGGCGAGGCCAGCGAGGCGGCTGCGCCGCCTCCGTTCGAGCCGGCGCGGATGGTGCCGACTCGGCCGGATGGCTGGCCGGATTGGCTCGGTCGCAGGCCGATCAGCTCGGTCGACCGGGACAGGATTTTGAAGGATCTGAGTGCCGATCAGGAAGAGTTGGACGCTGCCAAGCGACGGGATGGCCTGCGCCTCGCACCGCTGTTCTCGTCCGTGACGATCGAAGGGGTTGGCGGGCAGGGTGATCCGCGGAAGGTGGCCCGGCTGCGAGCCGCCATCAATGCGGCGTGCCGGGTGGCCGCGGGTGACCGGCGGACCAGTTATCACGCGACCGATGTGCGCATCACGATCGGGATCGCGGGGCCGGACGCGCATGAGCGGATCGCGGTGCTGCGCCGGCAGCTCCCCAAGATGGGCGGTAGCCGCGGCTGGACGATCACCGAAGATCTGAACTGAGCCAGCTCTCTCAGAGTGAGAGTGGTGACTGCGCGTGTTCCAGAAATGAACGTTATCGAGACGCGAGCAGTCGATCTTGCCGCTTCTGCGACGCCTCAGGTCGATCATTCTCAAGAGTGAGGGGCCACGGAGATTCCGACAACCAACTGACACGGAGGCGTGGATTTCGACAGCAAAACGCGGACCCTACACGAACTCAGGTCCGCTGGGTCGGCGTCCTCCTCCCGATGGTTATCTGGGGTTGTCAAGCGAAGTAGCTAGGAGGCCGGTGCCCAGGCGGGTGATCTGGTGGATCACCATGTTGGCGTGGCGGGTGCTGGTGATCAGTCCAGCGTGTTGCGATACCTTTTGATCGGCTCGGCCATCGTCCTGCTCGGTACGGCGACAGGAGGCTCGGTCAATCCGGCACGCCAGTTCGGACCGGCCGTGGCGTCCGGCCGCCTCGACCTTCTGTGGGTATACATGCTGGCGCCCCTGGTCGGGGCGGGGATCTCCGCCGCCATCCTGAACCGTGTGCACAAGCGCCGCGAAGTGCTGACGCACCGGCTCTGCGGTACACATCCGAATGGTTCCCCGCTGTGAACATGGGCCGACGTTCCGGCCAGCACACCACCCCTGCCGCGCCCATCCTGCTGGCCACCACCGGCTACCCACCTCCACCAGTGATCTCGCCAGGAGTCCCCATGCCCACCAGCACCCTCCCGCCCGCCACAGCACCAGCGCCTGAGCTGATGACGCCTTCAACCGCGACGGCTACGCCATCATCCGCGACGCCTACGACCCGCTTCTGTGCGCCGAACTGCGCCCGCGTCTCATCCACTGATGGACATCGTGCAGGTCAGTGCCCAGGTCGATGCCGAGCGCCGGGTGTCCAGCCAGGAACTCCTGCGCTCGCTCGCGCACGACCACGGGGTGGCCGTCTTCTCCGCGCGCGACCTTTGGAGACCGTTCGATTACACACGGTAGCTACGATATGGTCATGGAGCTCTTCCCTGCCATGCCGCTCGCGGAGTGGGCTGAGGCCAAGGAGACCTTTCACCGGTTCACGCAGATTGTCGGCAAGATCCGGCTGTCGGTGAGCAACCGGCGCAACCACTGGTGGCACGTGCCCTTTCATCTGACCGGGCGCGGGCTGACCACCCGGCCGATGGGTGGGCTGGGTGAGCAGCCGCTGTTCAGTATCGACTTCGACCTCGTACGCCACCGCCTGGTGGTGGACGTGCTGGACGGCCGCAGTGCGGAGTTCAGCCTGATCGGCCGGTCGGTGGCGTCGTTCCACGAGCGGCTGTTCGAGACGCTGGCGGGGCTGGGGATCCGGCCGGAGATCTGGGCGGTGCCGTTCGACCTGAGCGACGACACGCCGTTCGCCGAGGACACCCTGCACGCGCGTTACGACCCGGTGCTCATCAACCGGTACTGGCGGATCCTGTCCCAGGTGGCGCAGCTCCTCGACCGGTTCGCGGCGGACTTCTCCGGCAAGATCAGCCCCGTGCACCACTTCTGGCACACGTTCGACATTGCCGTCACCCGGTACACCGGGCGCGCCGCGCCCGTATCGCCGGAGACCGATCCGGTGACGCGCGAGGCGTACAGCTGGGAGGTCATCAGCTCAGGGTTCTGGTTCGGCGACGAGGAGCGGCCGTGGCCGGCCTTCTACTCCTACACCGCGCCGGAACCCGAAGGGCTGGAGCGGGAGCCGCTCCGTCCCGAGCAGGCCGAGTGGATCGCCGCGCGCGGCAGCCACCTGGCGGTACTCCGGTACGACGATGTCCGCGCGATGGGCGATCCAGTCGCCGCCGTGCTGGAGTTCCTTGACAGCGCCTATCAGGCGGGTGCCCGGCTGACGGGGCTCGATGTGCACGCGCTGGCCTGTCCGGGGGGCGTCACGGACCCGCATGACGCGAAGGCCTGAACACACGAGAGCGCCCGCCCTCCAGGGAGGACGGGCGCTCAACGAGTGCGTACCGGTGCGCAGGTCGCCTCTCGGCGAAAGGCGCAACGCCCACCTCGCACGGTCGCATGGACGTCGTCTCCCAGTCCGACGACGGACGGTCCCTGGTCGCGGACTACCATGACGACACATGGGCACCGCCTCGATGTTCACCGTCGTCGGCGGGAAGGCCGGCCGAATCGACACCGGTCAGGCGGACCGGGTACGCGGCCTCCGACTCTGACGATCGTAAGGGGAACGGATGACGCGCGATCGGCGATCGGCGAACCCGACTCGGGCCAGGCGATGGCTCCGCACGATGCGGGCGCGGGATCCGCGCGAGGCACACCGCGCTGCTACCCCGCTGGAGCTGCTGTTCGACCTCTGTTTCGTGGTCGCGGTGGCGCAGGCGGCCGCCCAGTTGCACCACCACGTGACCGAAGCCCACCTCGGCGTCGGGCTGTTGGGCTATGCGATGGTTTTCTTCACGATCTGGTGGGCGTGGATGAACTTCACCTGGTTCGCCTCGGCCTACGACACCGATGACGTTGCCTATCGGCTGCTGACTCTGCTCCAGATGGCGGGTGCTCTGGTACTGGCGGCCGGGGTGCCCGCCGCCGCGACCTCCTATGACCTCACCGTGATCACCATTGGTTATGTGGTGATGCGCGTGGCGCTGGTCGCCCAGTGGCTGCGGGTAGCTCGGCAAGATGCCACCGGCCGCCCTGCGGGGATCCGGTACGCCGTCGGCATCATGGTGGTCCAGGCAGGCTGGCTTGTTCGGTTGGCGCTGCCGCATCCATGGGACTACACGGGGCTCGCGGTGCTCGTGATCGCCGAACTACTGGTGCCGATGTGGGCCGAGTTCCGGGGCACGGCCACGTCGTGGCACCCTGGCCACATTTCTGAACGCTACGGGCTGTTCACCATCATCGTCCTCGGCGAGGTCATCTTCGCTAGCCTTACCAGCATCCAATCCGCATTGTCCGAACACGGCGTATCCGGGCAAATGCTGCTGATAGCCGCTGGCGGCCTCATCCTGGTGTTCACCATGTGGTGGATCTACTTCATGGGCCCGGACGCCGCCCTGAGCACGCCGCGTATCGCATTGCTCTGGGGTTACGCCCATTACCTGCTGTTCGCCGCGGTCGCCGCACTCGGCGCAGGCCTACAGGTCGCCGTTGACGTGGCCGTGCATCGCGCCCACGTGGCCGCGACGACCGCGACGTTCGCCGTGGCGGTTCCCCTGGCCGGGTTCCTCCTGGTCATGTGCTGGCTGCGCCGACTGACACACACCGGCCTGGCACATCCGAGCCTGATGGTTACCGGGGCAGTCATCGTGCTGGTGCTGGCGCTGGCCACCCCCGTCCTAGGCGTCGGCGGGGTGATCCTGTCCATCGGCATCGCCGCTGCGGCCACGCTGACAGCAGCTCTTGTGGCCACGCACCGCGACGGGGTACCCCACCCTCCACCGGAGGCACGGTGACATGGTGCTCGATCTCCATCGACTGGCACACCTCATTGCCGTGGCGGAGGACGGCGGCATCGCCACAGCCGCACGCGCCTGACAAGGCCCAGCAAGCATCGCGATCACGCTCATGCCGAGAGGATGCTCGATGGGTCAGTGTCCTGTCAGCCGCGCGCCGTGGTAGGCCTTCGCTCCCAGCGGCGGGCACGTCGGCGGCGAACTGCTTATTGAATGGCGCCACCCTTGGAGACGACGCGGGCCCGACGAAACTCCAGATACGTCCGCCTGGGTGAGGAGACCTCCGCGTGTATCACCACCGAAGCCGACCCCGTCCAGCGCCGCCGTCCCCGCTGAGCTCGGCCCTTCAGCCGGATGAACTCACCAGGTCACGTGATCGGCCACACTCGCAGCACCTGATCGTCGTCGGGATCGAGCGCCACCCGGTAGCCGACCGCGTGCAGCGCCTCCTCATGCGCCGCTCACGCCTGTCCCGGCCGGACGGGATCAGGCGGGCGGGTCTGCGTAGACGTCGTGCAGCATGCCGGTGGCTTGGCCGACCTCGATGAGGTGCCCGTCCGGGTCGCGCATGTAGCAGCGGATCTCGGCCTTGCGGTCGATCGGCTCGGTGAGGAACCGGGCGCCGAGCGACGTCGCGTACGTGTGAAAGGCGGCGATGTCGGCGACGCGGACGTTCATGAAGGCGGTCACCGGGTCGCCGGGCTCGGGCGCCCGCAGCGTAACGTCCGGTTATCCGGGGTGGGGCCGCCGCCGGGGTTCATGATGATCCACGTGTTGGCGACCTTCACGATCGCCGGGTTCTCTTCAAGGACAACCTCGCCGCCCAGGACGTCCGCGTAGAACGCGCGCGAGCGGGCCACGTCCCGGACAGTCAGAAAGTGCGTGACTACGAGCCCCTCGACGGGCGCGGGCAGTTGTTCGCGGTCGACCATGCTCATCCCCTCACAGGTTGTGGTGCGCTTTGTGCGCCCAGCGGGCGGGGTCGGCTCCAGGGCGTCCCGATCCCAGCGGGCGACCTCGGCAGCGGGCCTCACTGCAAGGTGTCACGGGTCTCGTGCGAGTCGGCCACGCGCAGCCGCGGCCAGACCTGCCGCCCCATCGCCGTCCCCCCTCGGCCGGATCGGTCGTGCGCCGTTCTCGCGCAAGGGGGTCATGCCCGGCCGGACGGGGGTTAGTCAGGCAACGAACGTCACATCTGGCCGACGTCTTGGTCTGCTTCGCGACGTAGTCGACCACCTCGTCAGGAAACTCCGCCCGCCCGCGCGGGAACCGCCCGTGCTGCGTGAAGTACTTCAGCAACAGCGCAAAGGCCAGACGAGTGCCCTCCTGCTTCGCACTGGCCAGGCCGACCTCATCGCTCAGGACGGTCCAGTGCTCAAGGATGTCGGCGTACGGCTACCAGTGCCGGGAGTGTCAAAAACTTAACGGCTCTGGCCCGTAATCGGTGGTGGCGTTGAGTGATCTTCACGGCAGCAGGATGCGGTGGCGCAGAAGGTCGAACCCGGCGCGGCCGTGCATCTGGCGCATGATCCTCTTCGTGCGGGTGTTGACGCCTTCGGTTCGGCCGTTGTGGTGCGGGAGGGTGAGGGCGGCGTTCACGGCGTCGCGATCGAGTTCGATGCCGTTGGCGAAGCCGTGCAGGTGCGGCAGATCAGCGGCTCGGAGGGTGGTGATCCAGGCGGTGAGCTTGGCGTCGTTGCCGTCGGCCGGGGTGAGGAGCTCGGCGAAGCTGCGGACATGGCGGGCGAGTTCGGCCAGTTCGGGGCAGGCGGCTGTGAGCTCCTGCACCAGCTGGGTGTCGCTATCACGCAGCCGGTCGGGGTGGGTGAGCAGGAGACGGGCCAAGCGGCGCGGCGTGATGACGGGCCGCTCTCCTTCGGCTCGGCCCTGGGTGATGTAGCGGTAGAGCAGGTTGAGGCTGCCGGTGTAGCCGAGCTCTTTGATCTCTCGAAACAGCTGCTGGACGGCAACGGCCGGATCGGCGGCGCGCCGTTCTCGCAGGTGATCGCGGTAAGGATCGACGAGAGTGGGTCGATAGCGCGGAGCGCGGCGCAAAGCCTCGGGCTTGTGGGTGCGGGCGTAGCGCTTGACGGTGTTGAGGGACAAGTTCAACCGACGGGCGCACTCCAAGAGGCCGACGCCCCGCTCCAGCAGGTCGTGGATCTTCTGCCAACGCTCACGGGTAGTCTGTTCATGGACGCCGGCGGGCCGCGACGGGTTAACCGTGGCCCAGCAGGCGCTGTGGGAGCGAACCTCAGCAAGGGTCTTGTCGCAGAAATTCGCCCACAGGTGCCACCTGTCCCCGACCTGCACTGCATCCGGCAGAGCGCGTCGAACCGCCTCACCGTACGCGCCCGACCCGTCGCGGCAGACGATCTCGACCCCAGGGTGGGATCGCAGCCACGTCTCCAGCACATCGGCACCGCGGCCGGGCAGGACATCGATCCGCTCGCCGGTCTCGGCGTCGATCAGGATGGTGGCATAACGGTGCCGGCGCTTGAGCGCGAAGTCATCGACACCCAGCACGCGCGGGATCCGCAGCGCCGGCAGCGGCAGCCGCGCCGACAGGCGCAGCGCTGTGGACCTCGAAATCGTGACGGCCAGGACCGCCGACAGCCGCGCACCCGCCCGACCGGCCAGTTCCTTCACCACCGCGCCCAGCTGGCCGGTGAGCCTGCTCGTTCGACGCTGGTAGCGCTCGAGCAGCCCGGGCACCTGCTCACGGAACGTCTGCCGAGGGCATCCCCACGCCGGGCAGACCAGACGCCGTACCTGTAGCGACACCACCACCCGCCGCCCGTCGACCGGGACATCCGTGACCGTCCGGCTCACGTAGCCGTGCACCCGACCGCTCAGCGCCCCGCACACCGGGCACGGCACCGGCTCGTCGCGAGTACGGGCCATGACCCGAATGAGGTCGTCCTCGTCCTCTACTGCCTCGATGACCAGGGCAGACAGCCCCGCAAATACCACACCCACAAGATCGTCGATCTTCAGCATGGCCCAGCCTGGCAGGGATCACTCAGTGCCACCACCGATTACGGGCCAGAGCCGTTAGTAGTTTTACAGTCCCACAGGCCCCAAAGTAGCGCTGGTAAAAACAATCACGCGAGGCAGTCGGACACCCGGAAGGTTACGACTTGAACGTGGCGGGATAAGTCTGGCGCTATAACGATCACCAGTATGTTTCCCAGGTCGTGGTGCTCGATGTTCCTGTTTATGTCAAGCCGCCCGGGAGCTCCGGGTTGCGCACCGTCGCTTTGGCCGGGCGGCTCGATTCTTATCGGCACCCCTTATACGGGGCCACAGTCCGATGCCAGGTAGATTCCTCGTCCGCGAGGGGCTCCGGCGCCGGCGTATCGAAACGACTTGTAGAGGTCCGCGCCGGAGATTGTGAAGGGCCCCTTGTCGGGCCAGTTGTTGATCTCCACGCAGAAGGTCTTGGACGTCGTGCAGGTGTTCTTCACCTCAACGTAGCGGCTGTTATTTTCCGTGTACCACTTCGAGACGGAAATGCCGCATGCGGCTGTGACAGCGGTTCCCGATGAGAGGTTGGCAGATGCCAGGGCGGGGGTGGTTCCGCCCATGAGCACAGCCGCTGCGATGAGTCCCCCTGCCAAGGTGCCGATCTTACGTCCTAGCAACTTGTTCCCCTTTCCGAGGCGCCCAGTCGGTCGACTGGGATGGGTCATGAGCCTCAGGCTAGGGATCGGCGGTATAGAGCCGGTATGCCGCCTACGGCGGTGGCCACCTGCGCCAACGCTCCACTTTGGGGCACATCGTAGCTACCCGAGAGCAGGCCCAGGTAGGCGGGGCTGGTGAGCCCGTGCGGCGGCAGCGACGGCGCTATCCCGATCGGCGACGGCGTGCACTGCAGCGCCAGGATCGCCGGGGTGTCGCCCAGCCCGAGGGCCAGCCTGGCCAGGAAGTGCAGGCCGGCCGGACAGACGAGGACCGTGTCCGGCCAGAGGCTGAGCTCCACGTGGGGCGCCCCCTTGGTGACATGGGCCGGCCACTCGTCGGGCATGGCCGGCTGGCCGCACAGCGTGCTCAGCGCGTCCAGGGTGATGAACCGCTGGGCGCTGCGCGTGACGACCGGCCGGATCTCCAGGTCCGGGTAGCCCGCGCGCAGCCACGACAGCCAGCCGGGCAGGAAGGCCGCCGACAGGGCGCCGGTCACGATGAGGAGCAGCCGCTCGCCGGAGAAGGCCGGATGGGTGAGATCAGTGCGTGGCATCGCCTCTCCCCAGGCAGGTAAGGATCTCTTCGGCGTCGCGGACGGCGGCGCGCGGGCCCTCGGCGAGCCAGACGCCGGCGGTGTTGACGACCACCTCGTCCACCCCCGCCGCGTGGTACGCCGCCAGCCGCCCGGCGATCTCGTCGGGGCTGCCGGTGACGAACAGGCCCGAGCTCACCAGCGCCCGCGCTCCGCCACGGGGGTCGGACGGATCGACGTCGATGCCCGCCGTGCGCAGCATGCCGGTGTAGTGCGCCGCCTGCAGATGGGCTCCCGCTGCGAGATGGGCCAGGTGCGCGGGATCGCGCCCGGGCCGCGTGACGGCCGCGTGCACCACGGTGACGATCCGCGGCCCTGCCCCCGGCGCGGGGGCACTCAAAGCGGGGCCCTCAGAGCGGGGGGCCTCAGAGCGGGGGCCAGGACGTCCCTGACGTAGGACGGCGGGGTCAGCCAGGTGATGGCGGCGTCCGCGCGCGTCCCGGCGGCGCGGGCCATGCCCGGCCGCAGCACCCCGCCCCCACCTCCACCGGCGGGTGACGCAGCGGCGGCAGGGTGAAACCGCGCACGTCCCCGCCGTCCAGCAGCGTGCGGACCGCCGCAGATACTCGCCCGCGGCCGTCGCCGGCCGGGGGGGAAGCACCGGTGAGCTGGGCGACCAGAGCCGGGCAGGCGGCGCCGAACCCCGCCACCAGGCGATGCCCGGTGAGCACGGCCAGCGACCGCGCCTGCGCCGCCGCCTCGGCGGGATTGCGCAGCGCCATCAGCGACACCGACGTACCCACCGGGACGCGGTTGAATCGTCCCGGGTTTGGTGGAGACTTGATCTCTTGAGAGGATCGAGTCCATGCCTGGTAAGTCTCCCTACCCCGCTGAGCTGCGCCGCCGGGCGGTGCGGATGGTCGCCGAGGTGCGGCCGGATTACCCGACCGAGTGGGCCGCGATCAACGCGGTGGCGACCAAGCTCGGCATCGGCACCGCGGAGACACTGCGTACCTGGGTCCGCCAGGCGCAGATCGACGAGGGCAGCCGGCCCGGCCGCAGCACAGAGGAGTCGGCCGAGCTGAAGCGGCTGCGCCGGGAGAACGCCGAGCTCCGGCGGGCCAACGAGATCCTGAAGGCCGCGTCCTTAGGTTCAGAGAGTCAAGGCAACGCATTGGGCGGGGGTCTGGTAGCCGAGGCATTTGCGGGGGCGGTTGTTCAGCCGGGCGGCGATGGCGTCGAGGTCAGCTTGGCTGTATAGGCTCAGGTCGGTGCCTTTCGGTAGGTATTGCCGGATGAGTTTGTTGGTGTTCTCGTTGGTGCCTCGCTGCCATGGGCTGCGCGGTGCGGCGAAGAAAACGTCGATGCCGGTCGCTTCGGTGAGCAGCTGGTGGCCGGCGAGTTCCATGCCGCGGTCCCAGGTCAGAGTGCTGCGTAAGCGTGCATCCATCTGTGAGAACGCCTGCTGCAGGGCGGGGATGACGGTTGTGGTGTGACGGCTGGGTAGCGCGACCATGGTCAGGTAGCGGGACTTGCGGTCGACCAGCGTCGCGATCTGGCTGTTCTTGGCGCCGATGATGAGGTCGCCTTCGAGGTGGCCGAGCTCGGTTCGGGCGTTGGCGGCGTCAGGCCGTTCCTCGATCGGCCGTGCCCCGGTGATCTGAGAACGCCATTGGCCCTTGACCGTGTTCTTCTTGTTCTTGCGGATGGGACGGCGCGTGCGCAGCTTGGTGCACAGCTCACGCGGGATCAGCTTCCACCGGGTCGTGTAGATCGCACGGTAGATGCTTTCGTGGCTGATCCGCATGAGCGGGTTGCCGGCGTGCGTCAGCCGCAGATGGCCCACGATTTGCTCCGGCGACCACTCGTTGTCGAGGAGTTCGATCACCAGCCGGCGCAGCACCGAGTTGTTCTGCAGGGCGGACGGTTTTGGGCGGCGTGCCTGCTCTTGGGCGCGTTGCTCGGCGGCGAGCGCACGGTACTTCGCCCGGCCGCCGTTGCGGGCGACCTCCCGGCTCACCGTGGACGCCGAGCGGCCGATCGACACGGCGATCGACCGTAGTGAGGCTCCTGCCTCCAGGCCGCGGGAGATCGATTCCCGCTCCTCGGCGCTCAATCGGTCGGCCCGGCGTACCCGCGCGGCCGGCGCGATGCCGCCATGGTGCTTCAGCACCGTGAAAACCGACCCCGGAGGCTTGCCCAGCGCTCGGGAGATCACGCTGATGGACTCACCGGCGCGCCACCGCCGCCACAAGTCCTCTTTCATCGCGTCTGACATTCCCGGCCGACCCATCCGAGCCACGATCCACCCATCCACTTGCAGTGTTGCGTTGATCGTTTGAATCTAAGTCGACCCAGGTCGCAGCCAGAGTGGGGTAGGCGCCCTTGGCCTGGTCGAGGACCTGGATGCCGGCCTGGTTCTCCGAGACGGAGGCGGCGCAGACGACCACGGCGAGGAGTAGGCCGAGGGCGTCGGTGGCTACGCTCCGCTTGCGTCCGACGATCTTCTTTGCGGCGTCGGTGCCCTGTGAGGCGGTCGGCGGGTTGGTGGAGGTCTTGATCGTCTGGGTGTCGATGACGGCCGCGGTGGGCTGGGGGTCGCGTCCTTCCTTGACGCGGGCCACGCCAGTGAGGTCGTAGTTGAGCTGGGCGAAGATGCCCTCTTCGCGCCAGGCGGCGTAGGAGGAGTAGACGGTGCCGTGGGGTGGGAAGTCGTGCGGGAGGTAGGCCCAGGCGACGCCGGTCCGGTTCAGATACAAGATCGCGTTGAAGATGTCTCGCAGGTCAGTGGGCGCGGGTGCGCCGGTTGGACGGCGGTCGAGCCGGGCCTGTCGCCAGGCGGTGAGGGTCGGTTCGGTTAAGGCCCAGCGGGCGTCGGAGAGGTCGGAGCGGTACGGGCGTCGGGGGTTCATATCCGAGCCCTACGCCCAACCCTTCGTCATGCCTGACATCTGGCGAAACATGGCGTGTCCAGGACATGTCTACGCCAGACGGAATCGGGAGCTGTGAACCGCCCCGGCTTTGATGGAGACCTCAGCGGTTGATTGCTAGGGCTTCGTTGGGCTGGTGTCGAGCGTAGTAGATCGCCTCGAACTCCTCAGGCGGAAGGTGTCCGATGGCTGAGTGCAGGCGGGCGGTGTTGAACCAGGCCACCCATTCGGCGGTGGCCAGTTCCACCTCGGCCAGGCTGCGCCAGGGGCCTCGGGGCTTGATCAGCTCGGTCTTGAACAGGCCGATCTGCGATTCCATCAGGGCGTTGTCGAGCGCGTCGCCGACTGTGCCGATGGAGGCGTCGATGCCGGCCGCCAGCAGATGGGTGGTGAACCGGAAAGACGTGTATTGACTGCCCGCGTCCGAGTGATGAATCAACCCCGGCCCGGCCGGGTGTCCGGTGCGCTCGCGTCGCCACAACGCCATGTCCAGGGCGTCCAGCACGAGGGTGGTGTGCTTGGTCAGCGAGGCGGCCCAGCCGACGATCGCCCGGGAGTAGATGTCGACGACGAACGCGACGTAGACCACCCCGCACCAGGCCGGCACGTGGGTGAAGTCGGCCACCCAGGCGGCGTTCGGCCGGGAGGCGGTGAAGTCGCGCTGCAGCCGGTCGGCCGCCCGCTCGTGCCCGGGATCGGACGTGGTGGTGCGGATCTTCTTACCGCGGCGGGCGCCTTGCAGGCCGAGTGCGCGCATGCGCCGCTCGACGGTGCAGCGGGCCACCCGATGCCCCTCGCGCAGCAGCTGCTGCCAGACCTTGCGGGCGCCGTAGACGCCGTAGTTGTCGGCGTGGATGCGCTGGATGTGGGCGTCCAGCTCGGCGTCGCGCATCGCCCGTGCCGAGGGCGGGCGGTTCTTGGCGGCGTAGTAAGTGCTGGTAGAGATGGGGCAGCCGTGCTCGGTCAGGACACGGCAGATCGGCTCGACACCGAACACGCCGGCGTGCTGGTCGATGAAGGTCACGAGTGCGTGTGTGGCCGGTCGAGCTCGGCCGCGAAGAAAGCCGACTTAGATTCAAACGATCAACGCAACACTGCAAGTGGATGGGTGGATCGTGGCTCGGATGGGTCGGCCGGGAATGTCAGACGCGATGAAAGAGGACTTGTGGCGGCGGTGGCGCGCCGGTGAGTCCATCAGCGTGATCTCCCGAGCGCTGGGCAAGCCTCCGGGGTCGGTTTTCACGGTGCTGAAGCACCATGGCGGCATCGCGCCGGCCGCGCGGGTACGCCGGGCCGACCGATTGAGCGCCGAGGAGCGGGAATCGATCTCCCGCGGCCTGGAGGCAGGAGCCTCACTACGGTCGATCGCCGTGTCGATCGGCCGCTCGGCGTCCACGGTGAGCCGGGAGGTCGCCCGCAACGGCGGCCGGGCGAAGTACCGTGCGCTCGCCGCCGAGCAACGCGCCCAAGAGCAGGCACGCCGCCCAAAACCGTCCGCCCTGCAGAACAACTCGGTGCTGCGCCGGCTGGTGATCGAACTCCTCGACAACGAGTGGTCGCCGGAGCAAATCGTGGGCCATCTGCGGCTGACGCACGCCGGCAACCCGCTCATGCGGATCAGCCACGAAAGCATCTACCGTGCGATCTACACGACCCGGTGGAAGCTGATCCCGCGTGAGCTGTGCACCAAGCTGCGCACGCGCCGTCCCATCCGCAAGAACAAGAAGAACACGGTCAAGGGCCAATGGCGTTCTCAGATCACCGGGGCACGGCCGATCGAGGAACGGCCTGACGCCGCCAACGCCCGAACCGAGCTCGGCCACCTCGAAGGCGACCTCATCATCGGCGCCAAGAACAGCCAGATCGCGACGCTGGTCGACCGCAAGTCCCGCTACCTGACCATGGTCGCGCTACCCAGCCGTCACACCACAACCGTCATCCCCGCCCTGCAGCAGGCGTTCTCACAGATGGATGCACGCTTACGCAGCACTCTGACCTGGGACCGCGGCATGGAACTCGCCGGCCACCAGCTGCTCACCGAAGCGACCGGCATCGACGTTTTCTTCGCCGCACCGCGCAGCCCATGGCAGCGAGGCACCAACGAGAACACCAACAAACTCATCCGGCAATACCTACCGAAAGGCACCGACCTGAGCCTATACAGCCAAGCTGACCTCGACGCCATCGCCGCCCGGCTGAACAACCGCCCCCGCAAATGCCTCGGCTACCAGACCCCCGCCCAATGCGTTGCCTTGACTCTCTGAACCTAAGGACACCGGTTTCAAGAAACGGTTCGCCGAACACGCCGCCACTCTCGGAGTCAACGCCGAGGTTGTCCATCGCGACCCCGAAACCCGTGGCTTTCACGTCCTCAAGCGACGCTGGGTGATCGAGACGTGTCAAGCACACTGCACTCATGGATTCGGTTCGGCTGACGTGTTGTCGTCCTCGGTCCATAGGCGTCGGCTGTACCAGCCGGGCGGACGGGCTCGGCGCTCCCGTAGTTCAGCGAGTTCTCGCTGGTCAGCGTGGGCGATGAGCCGATGCGGCCAGCAGCTCTCCCGGCGCGCTGTGATCCAGCCCCGGTTGATCCAGGCGTAAAGGGTGGAGGTGGTCATCTGTAGCTCGGCAGCCAGATGCTTGAGCCACCGCTCATCCGGTCCGGGCTCCTCGCCGGCGGGAGCGGGGCGATGACGATGGACACGGCCTGCCGGACAGCCGAGACGGCGCATGAGGTCGCGGACGGTGGTCGCGGTGATCCGATCGCCGCCCTTCGCCGGCCGATAACCCTCGGCTGCCAACCGGTCGGCGATCCCACTGGCGCCGATGCCCTGGGCCGCCAATTCACGGATCCGACCGATCATCGCAGGGTAGTAGGACAATTGGTCGAGCCGCTGCACCGGGCGAACAAGTTCACCGCAGGTGGTGGCACCTCCCGCCCAGACGATGCTCGCCTGCACGCGTTCGCTGGTCCCGGACACGGTGACGATGACCTTGTCGACGATCGCGCGGACGATCTCCTTGCGATCGTTGATCGTCGTTGTCGGCGCGTGCCACAAGCCGGCGATATCGCCGGCCAGCGCAGTGATGGTGTGCCGCTCAGCCGCTGTGAGGGTGCGCGGGCTGGTGCGGGTGAAGCGGGCGTGTTCCTCGCGGAGTTTCTGCTGGTGAGCCAGGGCGCTCTCCCAGTCCTTCTCCAGTTGGCGGACCACCAGACGGTTTTCGGGTTCGGCCAGGTGGTAGCAGCGCCGTGCCCGGTCAGCTTCGTAGGCGGCTCGCTCCAGCCGCTGAGACCACAACCGCTCCAGCTCGGCCCGTTCGGCCACCACCTGGTCCGCGGCCCGCAGCGAAACCTCCACGGCAGCGGGGGCGAGCGCGGCCAGTACCTGCCCTTCGACGAAGGCGTCCACGCAGGCCGCGTTCAGAAGCTGGCAATTGTGGGCTGCTCCGTAGTTGGTGGCCTCCCGGGAACACACGTACTCGGGTACGGCTCTGCTGCGCTGGGTGTGGTAGCGCACGATCACGCAAAAAATCAACCCAGCGGCCAGAGCGGGCCCGTTCCGCACCGAGCCCGTCGCGTCGGCGCGAGCCCGGTTGGCGGCGAGTTTCGCCTCGTTGGCCTCGAACTGGGTCACCGTGATGTAGGCAGGCAGCACGTCGGGGATCATCACCAGCCACTCGTCCCTGGCCTGGACGACCCTGCCCGTGCTGGGCCGGGCAGGGTCCTGGCGGCGCGGGTCGGCCCGGCGGCGACCGTAGGCATAGATCCCGGCATAAGCGGGATTGTGTAACAGGGTCTGCAGGGTCATCCGGTTCGGCCTGCGCCACTCCAGCGTGCCCTTGTCCGGCCCCTCCCGCAACCGGATGCCCAGCTGGATGCCGTTCGCGACGAGATAGCGGAGCACCCCGTGCAGGGTGCCGATCCGCTCGAACTGCGCGAAGATCAGCCGGATGACGCTCTGAACCTGCTCGTCCGGGTCGAAGACCACCTCGCCCGAGGGGCGGCGGAGATAGCCGCTGGGCAGCGCGAAGGACAGCTCACCGCGGCGGGCCTTGTTGATCCGGCCGTTCCGCATCCGCTGTTTGATCAGATGAAGTTCGGCCTCGCTGATGGTGCCCTTGAGCCCGAGCAGGAGCCGATCGTTGTAGTCGCCCGGGTCGTAGATGCCATCCAGATCCGCCAGCACCGCGCCCGACAGCGCACACAACTCGATCAGCTGGTACCAGTCCTTGCCCGAGCGAGCCAAGCGGGACATCTCGATGCCCAGCACCAGCCCGACATGGTCCAAGCCGATCTCGGTAACCAGTCGTTGAAACCCGTCCGCGCCGTTGCTGTGGTCGCCGACATCCCCAGGTCATCGTCGATGACCAGGACCCGGTCCGCCGTCCATCCCAACGCCACGGCTCGCTCCACCAGCGCGTACTGCAGCTGGGTCGACTCCTGGTGATGGACCACCTGCTGCTGCGTCGACTGCCGGACATACACCACCGCCAGACGCTGCAGATGACGATCACACACCTTGCCATGGGCCCTCTCCCAGGGCAGCACCGTGATCACCGTCGGCTCCGCTCACCCGCAGCCGTGGCCATCGCGCGCCCGGCCAGCCTCGTCAACTGCCGCACGACCAGCCGCCGGTTCGCCTCCGGCAAACTCGCCCACACCGGGGTGTTCAGCGTCGTCTGCACCCTCGCCTGGGGCCGACATCGCGTTCCTCTCGCATGAGGACCCGTCCCTCTCCTGGACCCGAAGCCGCTCGGCCACCCTGACCAGCCGCCGCAGCCCCTCACGCCCGATTATCGGTCCCCGCCGACCCTCTTGACCATCCATAAGTGCAGTGTGCTTGGACGATGGAGCGGACATTCGCCTGGCTGGTCCGCTACCGCCGACTGGTGCGCATCTACGAACGCAAGCCCGAACATCATGAAGCCATGATCTGGTGGGCCACCGTGCACCAGATGACCCGCCGCCTGACACGCGAACTGGCCGGCCAGCCATCCCCTGGCCGCTGGGGCAGCTCGCCACCTCTACCGATCTTGACCAGCTCCGACCGGCGCGGCAAGGTCCTGCAAGTCCTGGCCGCTCAGCCCTGGCATGCCTGGAAAGGAAGCGAATTGGCCGCCATCCTCGGCATCGAGAACGTCAACAGCTTCCGCGTCCAGCTGTCCCAATGGTCTCACCAGGGTTACATCAACAAGATCGGACCAGCCCTCTACGGGCCCATGCCTGCAAACACGTAAGCCTTTGTCAGCAGGCTCTAAGAGGTTTCGCCTAAGCAGGCCGTCACTTGTCCTGCTCGTCCTCGGGGACGAGGCGGGCCTGGTGGGCAAGCAGGCCCGCCTGGGTGCGGTTGGCCAGGCCAAGTTTGTCGAGCAACCGCGAGACGTAGCTCTTGACCGTGGTTTCCGAGAGGAACAGTCGCGCCGCGATCTCGCTGTTGGTCAGCCCATCGCCGAGGCAGCCGAGCACGTCGCGCTCGCGCTCGCTCAGCGCGTCGACCTTCTCCTGCGCGGCTCTGGTGTGGTCGTCGGTCCTGGCAGAGCGGGAGACGAGGTGGCGGGCAGCGGCCGGGGACAGCACGGTGTGCCCCTGAGCCGCCACCTTGACAAGGTCGATCAGGTCCTCCGGCGGGGTCGACTTAACCAGGAAGCCGCTCGCCCCGGCCGCCAGCGCCCGCAGTACGTGGGTGTCGGAGTCGAATGTGGTCAGGGCGACCACCGCCGGCGGGCTGCTCAACCTGGCGATCTCAGCTGTGGCGATGATCCCGTCCACGCCCGGCATCCTGATGTCCATCAGCACGACATCGGGAGAGGTGCGCAGGACGGCTTCCACCGCGTCGGCGCCGTCCTCGGCCTCCGCGACGACCTCCACTTCTCCTCCTGCGGCGAGGATCGTGCGCAGATGGCGGCGGACCATGGGGTCGTCGTCGGCCACGAGCACTCTAATCATCCGGTCTCCCGCCGTTCGATGTGCTGGGGGCCTCGTCGGTGGGAACGGAGGCGGGCAGGGCAGCCGACACCCGGAACCCGCCGCAGAGAGCCGGGCTCGCTTCGAAGGAGCCGCCGAGCAGCAAGACACGGCGCCGCAGCCCGTCGAGACCCGTTCCGGAGCCGCTCGCCGCCAGGAAAGTGTCGCTCGAGCGCGGTGGAGGGGCGTTGGTCACCGTCACCGTCACGGCGCCGTGGTCGTAGGTCAGCTCGACGTCCACGCGGGCTCCATGCGCGTGCTTCATGGCGTTGGTGAGCGCCTCCTGCAGCACCCGGTACGCGCCCCGGGCAACGGCCGGGGTCACCGCCTTCGGCTCGCCGGTGACGTACAGGGAGGTCGGGTTGCCCGCCGAAACGGCCGCCTCCACCAGGGCGCACACATCGGCGGGGGCCAGCATGACGTGCGGCGGCTCGCCGCGCTTGTCCTCGTGGCCGTATTCATGGCTGTGCTCGTGGCCGTGGCGCAGGATACCGATCAGGTCGCGCAGCTCGGCCAGAGCACGCGAGCCGGTGCTGCGAATCTGCTCGGCGGCGGCCTGAGCTGCGCGATCCGTCGTGGACACCTTCAGCGCGCCGGCGGCCAGCACCATCTCGGTGACGTGATGGGTGACGATGTCGTGCATCTCACCGGCCAGCCGCTGCCGCTCCGCCGCTGTGGCCCGCTCGGCCAGCAGGTGTTGCTCGCGTTCGGCGCTCTCGGCCCGTTGACGGAGCGATCCCACCAGCTCGCGGCGCGCCCGCACGTACAGGCCGAGCACGGCCGGCAGGACGACGGTGGTGCTCCCGGCGTACGCGGTCTCCCAGGACGGGACCCACGGCCGGGTGGCAGCCACCGCCAGGACCGCCACGTACGCCAGCACCTCGCGGCGCGGCAGCGTGTGGGCCAGGAACCACACGATCACCGGCGTGCACAGTGGCGCGGTGACCGGCGTCGCAGGGTTCACGGGAGTGAACGTCCCCGGAACGAGCGTGTCGCCCACGGCCGCCACGACCGTCGCGATGATCGCGATCACGGCTACCGCTCGGGGGAAACGGCACAGCGCCAGCAGGCAGGCGTCCACGACCAGGCTGAGCACCAGCCCGGCGGCCGGCCCCAGCGGGCCGCCGGTGCGCTGCACGTTGAGGTAGATCGCGACGTCGAGCAGCGCGAACACGGCCATGGCGACGGCCAGGAAGACCGTAGCCCTCCTGGCCTCGCCCGGCTGCGGTGCGGTGGTGGTCACGGTCCGTTGAGGCGGTCGCACGCGGGCACCGGCGTGGTGGCGGTGCTCCCCGGCCGGTCGGTGATCAGGTGAGCCACCGGCCCGGTACCCGCCGTCGCCGCCCAGCGCGGCCACGGCTTCCCGCTCACCGACGGCGTGCCGGTCCGCGCGAACGATGTCCAGGCGGCCACCATATCCCGGGCCACGGACTGCTGGAGGGCGGTGAGCGGGACAGGCTTGCCGTCCAGGCTGATCGGCTTCTCCTTGACGTCGAACAGATACAGCAGTTCGGAGGCGTGCCCGGCCCCGGCCGGGAACCCGGGCGGGGAGGGGATGAACGGCGGGACGGTGTCATCGCCGAACACGTAGGCGTACACGGGCACGCGGCGGGCCAGGGCGTCGCGGTCCTCGGCGTGGGGGCAGGCGAAGACGGCGTCGGTGTAGGGGGCCGCCCAGGCCTCGCTCGCGGTCGCGTAGTCCTCGCGCCGATAGCGGCGCGCGATGCCACCGGCCCTGCTCCCGAAGCCCTCGCGCAGGAGAGCGGGCAGGTTCTCATCCGTGATCGGCATGCCGGCCAGGCCGAGCGTCCCGGCGAACAGCAGCGCCTCCTTGCTCGTGTGCCCGGACAATACCGGCACGCGGGCGAAGTCGCCCGTACGCAGCGCCCGTTCCGGGGAGGTGGGCAGGGTCGGGCCGCCGTACGCCGCCGCCTGGAACAGCCCGGTCTGCGGCAGCAGATCCTTGACCGGCTTGCCGCGCAGACAAGCGAGGATCCTCCCCGCGTCCCTCCCCGCCGGGCAGCCGAGTCGCGTCGCGGCCGTCCGCGTGGCGGCGTGAGTCTCCTTCACCGAACGCCAGAACGGGGATCGCGGCGCTCCAGGCATCGCCAGCAGGACAGTTCCGCAGGTGCCGCTCTGGATGATCGCCTTGGCGAACAGGCCCCTGCTGTCGGGGGCGGTGAGGTGGCCGCAGGTGGCGACGCCGCCGCCCGACTCGCCGAACAGCGTCACGTTGCCCGCGTCGCCGCCGAACGCCGCCGCGTTGCGCCGTACCCAGCGCAGCGCCGCCTGCTGGTCCTGCAGCCCGAACGTACCCCCGCCGACCATCCCCGGCAGTGCCAGGTAACCCAGGACGCCCAGCCGGAATTCCACCGTGACCACCACGACGTCCCCCTGGACGGCCAGCCGGCGCGGGTCGTAGTCGGCGCCCCTACCCGCTACGAACCCGCCTCCGTGCAGCCAGACCATCACGGGCTTGCGCTTCCCACCCGCCTTCTCAGGGCCCGCTTTCTCGAGGCCCGCTTTCTCGAGGCCCGCCTGCTTGGGGACGGTGACATCGAGCGTCAGGCAGTCTTCGACGTCGCTGCGCTCTTTCGGATTGACGTTGTCCTGCGGGCAGGCGGGGCCGGACGCTGTTGCGGGCACGACCCCCCGCCACCTGGCCACCGGCTGCGGTGGCCGCCAGCGCAGCTCCCCGACCGGCGGGCGCGCATAGCGGATGCCGCGATACCTCAGCACATCCCCATCCTCGACCCCTCGGATCATCCCGCTGTCCAAGGCAACCTCCAAGCCCGGGACCGTCGACGGCTCGGCCCGGGCCTTCGCCGCGCCACATCCCTGGACGAGCAGCAGCGCCATGGCGCTCAAGCAGGCCACACCTCTGGCGATCACGTTTCGTGAACTCATGTGTGGCACATTAGAAACGGCCGGCCCTCCGCCGGTACGCCCGCGGGTTGCGGTTCGCTGACCGATGGTTGTCTCCCGTATGGCTCGGCGGCGTAGCCGCAGACCGCGGCCAACGAAATCGCGTGTACAGGCGTTAACGGCAGTCCCACCGGCGCCCCGACGCTGAAGGCGCCGTTGACGACGACCGGCCCCCGCACCGTCTGAGAGGCCTCGATGTGGTCCTTTGGGAAATTCCAACAGATTTCCTGACCTGCGACGACGCCCGGCATGTTCCGTTTGTTGATCGCTTCCGCTACGGTTCGTGCGGTCCCGACCGGTTGCGGTGTGGGAGTGTTCGATGTCGACCCGGATGTTCTCCGAAGACCAGCTGGAGCGGTTGCAGTCCTACCCTGACATCGGCCGCGACAATGTGATCCGGTACTTCGCCCGGACGCCCGCCGACGTCTCCTTCATCGACCCAGGCCGGGGTCGTGACCCGGCCGACCGATGAGGGCTTGCCGTTCAACTGGCCGCCTTGCCCTGGTTGGGGTTCGTGCCGGACGAGATGAGCTCAGTACCGCCGGTGGCGGTGGCCAGCTGGCCGAGCGGCTGGGGGTGGATCCGGCTGGTCTTACCGAGTATGGGCAGCGGGAGCAGACACGCAGGGATCATCTACGGCTCGCGGCCGGATATCGGGGCTGGAAGAGTGCGCTGGCCGACAGCACGGCGATGAAGGAGCTCGAGCAGTTCCTGCTGGACCGGGCGATAGAGCACGACTCGCCGACGCTGCTGTTCAACCTGGCGCGCGAGTATCTGATGGCGGCCAAGGTGCTCCGGCGCGGCGTGCTCATCTTGGCCAAGATGGTCGGCACGGCCCGCAAGGCGGCCGCTGATCTGACCTCGCAGTTCGTGGGGCACCTGCTGACCACTGAGGTCCGCGCCGATCTGGAGCGGATGCTGGTCGTGGATGCGGGGTTGGGGAAGACCCGGCTGGAGTGGCTAGTCACTCCAGCCAGGGACGCCTCGACCACGTCGGTGAAGACCGAGATCGACAAGCTGACCTGGTTGCGCGCGATCGACGCGCACCAGATGGATGTGTCGGTGCTGCCGAACGAGCGGCGCCGGTTCCTGGCGCAGGTCGCGCGCCGCTCTACCAATCAGGGGCTGGGGTGGCGCAAGGAGCGGAAGTTCCCGATCCTGCTGGCGTTGGCGGTGCCGACGCCAGCAGACCAGCGCGTCGGTCTCGCCGAGCAGCTCGCGCGCCCGCGCCGCCAGATGGTCGCAGTCGTCCTGTGAGCACAAGTCGGCGGTCACGGCGTCGCCGCCGCCCGCCTCCTCGCACGCCTCCTTCAGCCGTTCCAGGCGGCGGGCCGCCAACAGCATGCGCGAGCCCCACCGCGTACCGCGCACACGGCCAGCGCCCGCCCGATTCCCGCGGACGCGGACGCCACCAGGATCCGCATGCCTGCCGGGGTCTTGTCGCTCATGACGGCTCCTCCCCGGTCTACACGCCCTCGGCGATGGTCTTGATCTCCAGGTACCCTGCTCCGCCGGTAGCCGCTAAAAGGGGTCGTGGGTCGGCACGCACTCCACCAGCAGGGCCGACTTGCCCGCCCAGCTCCAGGAAGGCCTTCTTGATGCTCTCCGCACCCGCGGTCATGACCTGCCTGCCGGTGGCCGGCGATCAGCATCCGCCCCTCGCCGTCCGGCATGAGTCCTCCGCTCGCCGCTTGTAGTGATGTATAAACGACCGAATATGGTTCCGCGATGTGCGGAGAGCGCCCCGAACCCAACAACTGAACGCTCAGCCGGCGGCGGCGCCGAACCATTTGGGCAGGTGGTCGAGCAGGTCCTGCTGATCGTCGCCGACCCATGCCACGTGACCGTCCGGCCGCAGCAGTACGGCGGGCGCGTCCAGTTCCTCGCTGACGTCGGCGACGTGGTCGACCCGCTCCGCCCATCCGGCTACCGACAGCCGGCCGGTCTGGTCGAGCAGTAGCCCACGACCTGCCCGCATCAGCTCGTAGAGCCGCCCTCGCTTCAGCTCCATGTCCCGCAGCCGCCGGCCGAGCAGGTGAGATCCCTCGCCGAAGTTGTAACGGACCGAGATCGTCTCGATCAAGTACCGGTTCACCTCCTCGAAGTCCAGCAGTTCCGCCATCAGCCGACGCACCGCCTGGGGACCCGGCTCCAGGGACAGCAGCTCGGCCTGCGCGCGAACGTTGTTCAGCACGTCGGCGCCCACCGGGTGCCGTTCGGTGTGGTAGCTGTCCAGCAGCCCCTCCGGTGCCCAGCCGCCGACCTCGGCGGCCAGTTTCCAGCCCAGGTTGAACGCGTCCTGGATGCCGAGGTTGAGCCCCTGCCCGCCCAGCGGCGGGTGGACGTGCGAGGCGTCGCCGGCCAGCAGCACACGGCCGACCCGGTAGCGCTCGGCCTGCCGGGTGGCGTCGCTGAACCGTGACAGCCAGCGCGGTGAGTGCACGCCGAAGTCGGTGCCGGCGAACACCCGCAGCCGCTGTCTGACCTCCTCGATGGTCGGCGGGATCCTGCGGTCCTCGGCCACCCGCTCGGCGGGCACGACAGCGCGGAACAAACCGTTTCCGATCGGCCCGACGCCGAACGCGCGATAGGTCTTGCGTATCTCGTCGACGACAGCGGCGATGGTCGCCGGATCCTCACTCGCCTCCATCTCACCCAGCAGCCACTCGGTGCTGGCGGGCTCACCGGGGAAGCCGACGCCGAGCAGCTTGCGTACGGTGCTCCGGCCGCCGTCGCAACCGACGAGGTAGCCGCAGCGCAGCCGCGTGCCGTCGGCCAGCTCGACGGTCACGCCGTCCTCGTCCTGGCTCAGCCCGACCAGCTCGCAGCCCCACCGTGGCCCGGCGCCGAGCTCGGTGGCGCGCTCGGCCAGCAGGCGATCGGTGACGGTCTGCGGGATGCCGAGGATGTACGCATGCGCGGTGTCCATCCGAGGAGGCAACGGTTTGTTGATACCGGCGAAGAACCCGCCGAGCGGGTACTGCTTCCCGTGCTCGAGAAATCGCTCCAGCAGGCCGCGCTGGTCCATCACCTCGATGCTGCGTACGTGCAGGCCGAGTGAGCGGACAACTTTCGTCGGCTCCACCTCCTTCTCCAGTACGAGCACGTCCACGCCGTGCAACCGCAACTCGGCGGCCAGCATCAAGCCGGTTGGCCCGCCGCCGGCAATGATCACGTCAATCATGAACCCCCATTGACCCAGGTGCATTTCGGCCGTCTGCTCCGCGCGATCCGGCGGAGCGCACCTGCGAACACGCGCTTCGCGTATCCCAGATTTCCGCAGGTTCTGGCTTCGGCCGGAAATTCTGCAGCACGACCGGGGTCTTGCCGCAAGCCCCCCAAGGCGCTATAGATTGAAGTGGAAGGAGTGTGTAAACCTCCTTGCCCCTGTCTTTGGAGCACGTCTTCTAAATCCCCCGACGCGAGGCGGTCAGCGCTCGCCATGATCGAGCGGCTGACCGCGCCGCGATTGGTCCCGGGAACTCGCTAACCCGTGACGAAGAAGAACGCCTGGTTGTGGATGACGGTGTCCTCATCGGAGAGGGTGACGAGGAAGGTCTCGGTGAACGGGATCGTCTCCTGGTCGCCCTCGTGCCTCAGGTGGCCCACGCTCACGATCAGTTGCGGGCCGTACGGGGTTTGCTGCTCGGAGCAGACCTGGGGCTCCAGGGTTAGGGACGGCAGGTTGGCTAAGTGTGTGGCGATGGCCTCTCTTCCCCGGTTTTCGCGGCCTTTGGCGATGAGTACTGAGTCGGCGGTGTAGTAGGCGGTGAGCGCCTTGCGGGGGACAGCAGCGGGCAACGTCCATGCCCGGCGCCAGGCCAAGTCCGGCGGCGCGGGGGCATCGGCCACAGCCACGGCACACACGGCCAGCAGCAGGGCCATCCCGATCACGGCGCCCCGCACCGCTCAGCACCCCTCCGCCGCCGGACGGTCCGCGCACACCTGCTTGCGCGGGACCGGCTGCCAGCCGCCCAGCGGAGACTCGTGGTATGAGGAACGATAGGTCTTCGCGGGCCCAGTGATCCTAAAGGGTCGCCCGCCGGGCCCCTTCACGACGACCTGCTCGGCGCGCGCGTCGGCCAGCACGGTCGTCAGCAGGTCGAACTCGTAGAAGGCCTTGTCACCCTCGATCGTCATGCTCAGGGTGACCCGCTCGTCCCGCTTCAGATCGATCTGCTTGCTTCGGAAGTAGGTCACGTTCGGATCCTCGGCCATTCGGAAGCGGGGAGCCCGATCGTCGAGGTCGGCCGAGACCTGGATGGTGGCGGCCTCACCGGCGCCCGCCGACACCAGTAGCGCGCCCCGTGACACCGGCTCTCGGGTGAGCACCCGCGGCTCGATGTCGACGATGCGCACACTGCTGCGGTTGCCGACCAGCACGACGGTGAGGTTCACGCCACCGATCGGGGCGACCCGGTGGCGGGCCAGCACCGCCTCGCGCTCGGCATCCGCGGCGTCGGCCTGCAGCACCGCCCGTTCCTGCGGATCGGTCACGGGCTCGCGCAGCGAGATGGCGCAGGCCGGTGTCCACTGCCACGTGCCCGATGGTGAGCGGGCCCTGACCCGCGATGCGACCGATGGTGTCCGAGCCGCGTGCGTTGTACCTTTCGGTGAAGACGACGCCGACCGCGGCGATGAGCACCGCACTCAAGACACCCGCCAGCCACGCGCGGGGTCCCTTCCACCACCCGGCCCGCTCCTCAGGTACCGGATCGCTGACCTGGCGAACGTCGTTGGCGGGGCGCCTGCCCCGGCGAGCTCCGGCCATCCGACGCCTCCCACCCCAGGCGACAACGGCTACACAGGAACCTTGGCCCGCTCCATCGAGGGCGTCAACGGCGCCCGGCGCAGACCAGGGAAATCCCAGCACCGCGAGCAGGCGATCATATGGATCGAGGCCAACGAGAGCGCGAGAACGGGCTGATCATCGGTAACCCTCGTGCTTGCAGCAATCGGCGGGCCAAGGCCACACCGCGCTCCACCGCACCTGCGCCGGTTGATGTCTGTGCTGCTGCGGGTGGATTCGCGGCGTCGGGCTGCCCTACCCATGGCGCGGACGCATCCACAATGCCGGTCGCCACCGCTCGCGCTCGCCACTCGTGCTTGCGTGCTTCCTGCGCGGCTCGTCGCTGTGCCGTGTCCGCCGCTGCGCGGTGGGACGGCAGCGGGCGCACCCGGCCGTCGTGGCCGGTCCATGATTCCAGCCGGTGCCGGACCCAGCCGGGGACGTGACGGATCTCGTTCGTGCTGGACCAGGTGTAGGTCCATCGGCTGTCGTCCGGTCGCACGTCCAGGGCGTGCAGCACGTCGTGCGCGGTGGCGCCCGCGAGGAAGAAGGGCTTGAGCAGCCACCGCAGGTAGCGGGCCGTCATGCGGCGCAACAGCGGCGCCTCGTGTCGGAGCCGTTCGCAGGCCTGTAACCGCTCTCGCTTGGTCCGCGGCTTGAGATGCAGCGGCCATGTCGGCGAAGCACGAGAGGGGGCGAGGGGTGGGTGGGGTGTCTCGCGCGTGCGCGTGGGACCGGCTCTTTCTCCCCCACGGGGAGAAAGAGCGGGGGGCTCACTTGATCGTTGTTGCTGCTCGGTCAGTTGCCTGCGTCGAGCGTCGGTTGGGGGACGTCGCGGCAGGCACAGCACCCACAGCGCCGCCCGGTTGCCGAAGCCGTCGTCGTCCAGGCCGGCGTTGGTGCCGTTGCGGTAGCGCGCGGTGGAGCCTGGTTCGACCACGCCCAGCCAGCCGCCGTTCGCGCAGCCAGCGCACCCACCGCTTGACCGTGGCTTTCGCCAGCCCTGTCCGCTCCACGAGGCGCGCGATGGTCGGCCGGGAGCACAGCGTCTTCCAGTCCGCGCTCCAGCAGATGATGGCCGCGATCAGCATCAGGTTCCGGGAGCCGTCGCAGCGGAGCGTGAGAACGTCGGGGTGCTCCTTGAGGCTGCGTAACCAGGCCTGCTGCGTCGGCGTGCGCCGCATGCCGTCGGGCACAGATGCGAGGATGAGCGCTTTGGACGGCGGTTCTGCCCGGTTGGGCATGCTCAAGGTGCCAGCGACCCGCCGCCATCGGGTGTGGGATGTGACCGTGCGGCTGGTTGGTAGGCGCGCAGCGCTCAAGCGCGCGAGATGCGGCGTCTCCTTGGCAGGTGTGACCGCCATGACGGCATCCATGCAGTGTCCCGTGGAAGGGGGTTGGGGTGAGCGTCACCACGTGCACTTCTCCGCTGTGGTGATCACTTTGACCGGGGGTGAGTTTCGGACGATCGGCGCCTGGCCGACCACGCCATGCAGGCTCTTGCCGCTGCTAGCCAGTGGCCAGGGGGTCGGTCACCACGGCGAGTTCCAGTAGTCGCCCTCTCGCAGTCGCAGCGGGCCCTCTCGTCAGGAGCCTAGTCGGCGATGTGCTCGTCACCGTCGCTTTCCACGTGTCCAGGTCCTGCCGGTACTGGTTCCGACGAGGCCATAGGGCGATCTTGGGCACGACGAGGGATTCAACGCCGCGGCGTTGGTTGGACATGTGAGGCTGCAAGGGCAGATGAGCAGGAGTTCGCCATCACCAGTTGTCGCCAGGCGTATGTCGCGGTTGCCCGTCCTTGTGAGCGTGGCGGCGTGGCGCTGGTTCGACCATGGAGCGGCAGGGGCGTTCCGTTTCATACCGTGGAGTGCGCAGGATCAGCTCATGCGGCGCTCATGGAGGCTTTCGCACCTGGTGATGGCCGGTATGGCGGGCTGGTTACGCGGGGCAGTCAGGAAGTAACTCGAATGGTCTGCCCCCTGTCCGTGGCCGGTGCCGGTTGTAGCGCCGGGTCCTCGATCTCGAGGCGGCGCAGGATGGCGGCCCGGCCCACCCGGTAGGTGTGACCGATGCGCAGGACGGGGCAGGGAAAGGCGCCGCTGCGGGCCAGTTCGTGTGCTTTAGTCCGGCCGATGCCGAACGCCTTGCCCGCCGTTGGGCAGGTCGACGGTGGCGGGCAGCAAGAGCAGTTCCTCGATGGTCAGGGCCTGTGCCATGGGCGTGCCTTTCCGTGAAGGGAAGCCTGGGGCCGCGACGGGGGTGTGCCGAGCAGTGCCGTCGATGCGCGGCGGGCTGGCGCTCGTGATCAGAGTGACACAAGAGACGCTAGACGGGAACCATTCCGCGAGTAAGGTTCATCCCATTCGGATAGAGCGAGGAGCGCCGATGGGTGACGACCGATCCACCAGCAGCGAGCAGCCCGAACTATCCCCACACCACCGCGAGCACGACGTCCGCCACTACAGCGAGGACAACGTCGCCCTGCGTCTGGCCTGGGAGATGCGCCGCCGGGGCTGGTCACAAGAACGCATGGCCCAGGAACTCACCAACGCCGGCTGCCCCACCCACCAATCAGCCATCTCCAAGATCATCAACCCCAAGACCGACGGCAACCGCCGCACCATCAGCGTCGACGAAGCCATCGCCATGGCCCGCGTCTTCGGCATCCCCCTGGAAGAACTCCCCCTCCCACCCGAAAGCGGCGAGGGACGCGACCTGCACGACCTCACCCGGACCATCACCCACGAGGGCCGCAACACCACCCACCAGTACGCCCAGTACCTGCTCGCCTGGGCCCGCCTGCGCCACCGCCTGTCCAGCGACGACAGCCGCACCGCCTACGAGGACTTCCTGACCGCACGCAAGATCGACGCCGGCACGGCCCGGCACGCGATCACCTTCTGGCTCGATGCGTCTTCATGGCAGCACGCCACCACCGCCTACCAAACCCTGCACCACACCTTGCAAGCCATGGGCACCGGCCACGACCTGACCCCACCCACCCAGGACACCCGCGAACGCGCCAGCAGGGTGCCCGACCTCCTGCGACTGCGCGACCTGTTCACCTCAAGAATCCCCGGCACCCCGGCCCGGGTGGTCCCGGACCTCATCTACCACTTCGCCGACCTCCTGGTCCGCACCGCCATGCTGGAAACCGCCGTCCCGGTCATCGACTCCTACGCCCGCGGCATCCCCCATCCGGCCGACGACGTCGTCGCCGAGATCGACCGCCGACTGCAGGAGATCGCCGACCGGAAACCGCACGACCGGGCCGACTACCTGGAAAGCCTGGCCGCCCGCATCGGGCTGCGGCACCAGGGTGTCCAGCCGCAGGAGCCGGTGCTTGAACTGGCCGCCCAACTGGGCGTCCCCGCAGAGGACTACCGCGAGGCCAAGAAGATCAGTGAACGACATCGAGAAACGGGGGTGAGATGAACCCGTGATGACCGGCAACGGCTACAAACGCTGCAAATGCCGCCAAGACGGCCGCGAGCTCGGCGCCAGATGTCCCAAGCTGCGGCGTGCGAATGGCTCCTGGAACCCACATCACGGCACCTGGCATGGCAAGGAAGAAGTGCCGGCCGGACCCGACGGCAAACGCATCTACCTGCGGCTGGGCGGTTTCGCCACCGAGACGGAGCTGGTCGCCTTCTACGAAGCTGCCGGACGTCTGCTCGACATCCCCGAACCCGGCCCTGAGGGTCACGAGGCGCGGATGGAGATCCTCTCCATGGTCAAAGCGGCGCACAGGAAGAGAGCACCGCTGCCCGCTCACGAAGAACTGCAGCGCAAATTCCAGGCCGGACAGCCGTTGCGCTCCATCACCTTCGGCGAGTACTGGAACAGGTGGGTGGAGCGACGCCGACAGCTCAAGGACATCCGTAAATCCTCGTTGATCGTCTACCTCTGCCATCATGACGTGCATTTCGGTGAAATCCTTGATCATGTTCGTCTGGATCGCATCTTCGTCTCCACCGTCGAGCGCGTCTTCACCCGCATCGACGAGAAGAACGCCGAGATTCTGGCCGCCCGCCGGTCCGAGGACCCCGACGTCCGCAAGTCCGTACGAGGACCCGGATCACCGGGCCCGCGTCAAAACAGCGAGTACAGGCCACGATCAGAATCGTGCTGGCCGCCGTCATGCGCGAACACCTGGTCTCCTTCAATGCCGCCGCCCTGGTGAGCCTGCCTGCCAGCAAGAAGGCCAAGGGCATGGTGTGGACCAAACCCCGGGTGGAGGCATTCAACCGAGCGTTCCGCGAACGCCTGCAGGCGGCATTCGCTGACCCCGACCACCCACCCGCTTCTGCCATTCACATATGGACGCGAAGCGAGCTGCGCCCGTCCCCCGTCATGATCTGGACACCGGCCCAGCTCGGCGCGTTCCTCGACCACGCCGCCACCGACCGGCTGTATGCCTTGTTCCACCTGATCGCCTTCCGCGGACTACGCCGCGGAGAGGCGTGCGGCGCCCGCTGGATCGATCTCGACTTCGATGAGGGAGTGCTAGCGGTGGCCAAGCAGCTCACCGTCGTCGACGGCCGAATCGAGGAGAGCGATCCGAAAACCGAATTCTCCGATGGGGTGGCAGCCCTCGACAAGGGGACTCTTGCCACCTTGCGCTCGCACCGCCAACGCCAGCTCGCGGAGAAGCAGCACTCGGGCCATGCCTGGCAGGACAGCGGCCGGATCTTCACCAAGCAGGACGGCTCAAATCTCCACCCGCACCGGGTGAGCAGACACTTCGAACGGCTTGCGTTCTCCGCTGGTCTGCCGCCGATCCGGCTGCACGACCTGCGCCACGGCGCGGCCACGCTCTCACTCGCCGCGGGCAACGACATGAAGATCACCTCAGCGATGCTGAGGCATGCCAGCCTCGCAACCACTTCCGACCTCTATACTGCAGTGCTACCCGAGGTGGCCCATGCGGCGGCCGAAGCGAGCGCTGTTTTGGTACCCCGGACGACTCCGATGTAAGCGTCCTTGACCGACGGTCTCCCCTCGGTCTCCCCCGCCCATACCGCCGCCTTGATCGGCTGTCCAGGGTCGACGAACGGCCAGGTCAGGAGCCTGATCACAGGGCTCGTCGGAAGGGTTCATGGTCCCTTTCTACAGACAACCAATCCATATCCAGGACACTACAATGAAAACCGTTGTCGTTTCCAATCGAGCCGCATGATGGGCAACGCCACAGCCGCACCCAGGAAGGTCACGGCCACCAAACCTGCCCTGAGCAGGCCATCGATCCGGTCCCGCTCGGGCCTCACACACTGTCCTCAGCCCGAACGGGTCAGAGCACCTCGACGCCGAACCATGCCGAACGGTGTCCCCACGCACGCGCCGAGCCGGGGATGTTCACGCCGTCCGGCCCCCCTGCGGTTTCCCCCGTCCGGCCGATCCCCGCTGTACAAGCCTCCTCTCCGGCTGCACCGCATGGTGGATGCACTCGCCTAGCGCCTCAGTGGAGCCCCTTCGCGCGAACTGGGGAAGCGCTCCTGGACCACCACCCAGCAGGAGGACGACAGCGGACCGCCCTTCAGTACGTTGCGGCATTGCGCCTGCCGATGATTCGCCCGCGATCGTTGATCAGGCCCGGGGCGGGACACAGTGGTGCCGAGCACACGGGCACCTTGATACCGAGCATGGTGAGCTCTCCGTGGGCCCGCCGATGGCCCCAGCCGGGGTTCTCTCCGACCAGCCGCAGGATGAGAGCGCGGATGGAGCGGACGTGGGCGGGCGCCCGGGCCGCTTCGGTCGGCAGGTGAGGTAGGCCAGGCGACGCGACTGCCCTCGAACCGCCTCACTCAAGCCTTCGAGCTATGCGGCCCACCTCGGGTGGCGGCGGGAGACGTGGCATCGCCGTGAACATGCCCTCGTCTCCGGAGGTGCTGAAGAGGCCCCGTTCGGTGCCGTAACGGATCGCCCCGCGAATCTCCTCTTCTGTTGCCAGTAACTGATGGGAGAGCTCCTCTAGCGTTGCCGAGACGGTGCAACCCGGGCTCCACACCGCAACGGCGGCCAGGTCGGCGGCGAATGAGGTGTAGCGATGGAATGCGTCCTGGCGCCGGATCATGGTCACTTGTTCGTCTGGCAGGCGCAGTACTTCCTCAACATACGGTGAGCGTGCGGGGGGATGATAGCGGGTCACCTCGGCGGAGGTTTCAGCGATCACAAGGCCGGCCGCCACCAAGAGCTGGAGCAACTCCTGCCGTGTGGCCGGTGCGGGCACACCCAGTTGGACGGCGTAGTCCGACAGATCCTCAGAGAGAGGGGCGCTCCAGTCGCCTGAGCTGCTGGACCATGGCTGGTAAGCGGCGGCGATCTGTTCCTCGGTGGCGTCACCGGTGGTGGCTGCGACCTGGACGGCGTGCAGCACCTCCTGACATGGGAGCCCGAGAACAGCCTCCCAGCCAGTACGCCCGGACCGTACGGCGGGCTGGCTCCGCGCTAACCAGCGGGGAGGCTGAGGAGTCCCGGGAGCCGCCCAGAACTGCATCCGCCAGAGATCACCCTCCGATGCTTCGAATCCGGGGATCTCCGGCGGAGTCCTGCGGCAGGAGACGCGGACTCGATACATTCCCGGCGCTCCGAGCCGGAGCGGTCTGTCTGCGTAGTTTTCGCCGTAGAGCACGGTCGTCAGCATGACGGAACCGGTGTTGGCGTAGTACGGAGTCTCAACCACGTCGTGCCAGGCGTCGTCTGCAGGAGGAGGACCGTGATGCGCCTCCAAGCGCACATGATGGCGGGCGTCGCGAGCCGACGCCTGTAACCATCCATCGCCCGCCTTGGCGATGGTACCGCCAGGCTGCGCGTCCACCGCGTGCTCGTCGAGCAGGGGCAGCCCCGGTCGCGATCTGGATGCCGGATCGACGCCATGAGTGTCCCTGACGACGATCGTTCCGTACTCGGGCCAATGATCCCCTACGGCGATGATCCTCACGTATCGACCGTAACGGTCAAGTGGCCGACACGTGAAAGCGTTCGCGTTGATCTCGTTCCGCAACCGCTGACCGACCGGCAGCAGGCGATCGATGTGCCGGGGCTGCTCGCCGAGTACTTGGAGGCGACCGCCAGCACTGGGCCCGCAGAGCTTCGCGCGGCCCAGCGGGAGGGCTGGGTGATCCGCCGCGGGGCACCCTGGTCGTAGGCGGGCGAGGCGCCCCGAGTTGACCGGGGATCCGCGCCCCACGGCCCGCTGCCGGCGTGTCGCTGCTACCCGATACGATCCTGCCCGTCCGGTCGAACGGCGGGATCCGTGGCAACAGACAAGGGGACGGGCCCAGATGTCGGATTCCATGTGGCCAGTGCTGAGTGATGCCGAGCGCGACCAGTGGGATGCCGTCCCGCTGGTCGGGGTCGGGCCGCTGCTGTTCGGCATGACCCGCGGTCAGGTCGACGCCGCCTTGGACTACCTGCCCACCGTGAGCGGCGGCGACTTCGCCTCGTACAGCTCGCCCCAGATCTGGGGAGACAGGCTCACGGCGTACTTCCGCCCCGCGACTGAGGACGACACACCTCCGGACGCGCCGGGGCGCGCCGTCCCGGGCCAGATCGACGACGGCCACGAGTACTGGCCTGGGCAGAGGTTCGGCGGGGTGCTGGCCGCGGTTGCGATCGATGCCCGGGTCGGGCCCCAGGTGCGGTGGGACGGGCTGGCGCTGACCGGGCAGGTGCCGTCCGTGACCGACGACGCGCTGTACGCCCGAGTCAAGGAGCGGGGCCTCGACCAGGAGATCCGCATCTCGCAGGCCGGCGACTACAGCTACGTGGACGTCGGGATCCTGCTGCGTGTCCAGCGTGCCGGGGACATCCTCCTCACCCGGCCGGTGTTCGCTGCCCCGGCGTGGACCGATCGCCTCGGCGACACCTCCGAAGGCCCGCTGCCGCCCCAGGAATGGCACACCCATGCGTGACGTCCCCGGAGCCACGCGCAAGGCGTTCCGCACGTACGCCGGCCGCATCGCCGCCGCCCTCACGCAGGCGGCAGGGCGGCGTGCGTGAGCACCGCGGTCACAGCAGGTCGTGGCGTCCGAGTTCGCGGTCGGTGGGCAGGAACTCGGCAGGGACACCGTGGCCGCACAGTGGGTGGCAGTCGCCGGGAGGATGCCGGATTCTCGCGCGGAGGCGTGACCTTGCGCCGTCGCGCGCCGGACGCTTCACGGCCGGGGAGCTGACGGCAACGAGCCTGTTCGGCAGCGTCGCGTCGAACTTCGGAGACATGTCTGCCGCCCATGAGATCGCCCTGGGCTTGGTTGCCGTGATGAGCGGAGCCCGCCGCAGCCTCTGCCTGTACCGCGTCACAACCAGCCACGACGGCTCTGAGCAGGTCTCCGACACCGAGCTGCGCACCTCCGCGTTCCGCTCGACAGTGCTGCGCCAGGCCCTGCTGTCGTACCTGTTCGGGACGGTCATCGTCGCCCTGACCATCAACCTCGTCGCGGGCCTGGGCCGATGACCGCGCCGACGGTACGCGCGAGAGGGTTCCAGCTAGCGGGAATGCCCCGCGCCCTGCCGGGGTGGGAGCCTGGGGAGGTGGAGTTGCGCTGCCTGATCGTCGATGACAGCCGGCGGTTCGTGGAGGCCGCGAGCCGGCTGCTGGAGCTGCAGGGCGTCCAGGTCGTCGGCACGGCCGAGACCGGAGGCCAGGCGTTGGAGCTGGCCTCGGCACTTCGGCCTGACGTCGCGCTGGTCGACGTCGGGCTGGGCGAGGAGAGCGGCTTCGACGTGGCCGGCCGCCTGGAAGCCGTCCCGGTCATCATGATCTCGACCCAGGACGCCGACGACTTCGCCCAGCTCGTGGAGGCCAGCCAGGCGGTCGGGTTCCTGCCGAAGGCGCGGCTGTCGGGGCCGGCGATCCGCGAACTGCTCAGCGGGCATCGAGGAAGGTGAGCACGGCCAGCACCCGGCGGTGGTCGTCGTCGGCCTCGGTCAGGCCCAGCTTGGTGAGAATGCTGCGCACGTGCTTCTCCACCGTGCCCTCGGTCACCCACAACCGGCGGGCGATGCCGGCGTTCGAGCGGCCCTCGGCCATCAGCGACAACACCTCGCGCTCGCGCGTGCTGAGCGCGTCCAGCGGGTCGTTACGGCGTCGCGCCGACACCAGCTCCTGGACCAGTGCGGGGTCGACGACCGAGCCGCCCCTGGCGATGCGCAGCGCCGTGTCGACGAAGTCCTCCACGTCGGTCACCCGGCTCTTGAGCAGGTAGCCGATCCCGCCGCCGCTGGCCAGCAGCTGCATGGCGTGCTCGGCTTCGGCGTGTGCCGACAGCACCAGGATGCCCACCTCGGGGTGCCGCTCGCGGATCTGCGCGGCGGCTCGCAGCCCCTCGACCGTGTTGGTGGGCGGCATCCGGATGTCAACGATGGCCAGCTCCGGCCGCCGCTCGCGGACCAGGTCCAGCAGCTGGACGGCGTCGCCGGCCTGCCCGACCACGTCCAGGCCGGAGCGCGCGAGGAGGCTGGCGAGCCCCTCGCGCAGCAGCACGTCGTCGTCAGCGAGAACCACCTGCGTATCGGCCATGTCGGCATTATGGGACCTTGTCCCCGATCGGTACACTCCGGGCATGCACGATGGCCGGTCAGGCGCGGTCAGGAACGATCCAGGCCGCGGTCTCACCCTCCGCACCGTGACGGCCGGCGCCGTGCTGGCGCTGATCGTGGGCGCTGCCTTCGCCGTCCTGCTGGTCTCGATCGGCGACCTGCGTGAGGCCTGGCGTCGCGAGCAGCGCTCCGCACAGGTCCTGACGACGGCCAACCGGCTGGAACGTCTGATCATCGACATGGAGACGAGCCAGCGCGGGTTCGCCCTCACCGGCCAGGAGAGCTTCCTGCAACCGTGGCAGGCGGCCGTCGGGGCCTTCCCCGGGCAGGCGAGCGAGCTGGAGCGGCTGGTGGCCGACGACCCCGCCCAGCACGAGCTCGCCCGGAGGATCGAGGCGGAGGGCACGTCGTACATCGACGCCTACTCCGTCCCGCTGGTGCGGGCCATGCGCAGTGACCGGGCCGTGGCGAGGGCGGCCGAGACCGCGGAGGGCAGGCGCCGGGTGGACACGATGCGCGGGGAGTTCGACGCGCTGGTGGCGGTCACCCTGTCCGCGGCCCGGACCGAGCAGCGCCAGTCCGACACGGCGGCCCTGCGCGCCATCACCAGCGGCGTGGCCGGGCTGATCGCGTCGGTCGCCCTGATCGGGGCCTACTCCCTCTACCTGGCCCGCGCGGTGGTCACCCCGGTGCGGCGGCTCGCCGGGGCCACGCGGCAGCTGGCCGACGGCGACCTGCGGGCCCGGGTGCCCGAGCGCGGGATCGGCGAGATCCGGGTCCTGGAGCGCGGCTTCAACACGATGGCGGCCACGCTGGACGGGCAGCGGGAAGAGCTGGCCGCCTCCCGCTCGCGCATCGTCACCTCCGCCGACCAGGCCCGCCGCCGCATCGAACGCGACCTGCACGACGGCATCCAGCAGCGGCTGGTCTCGCTCGTGCTGGACGTGCGCACGACCCAGGCGACGCTGCCGCCGGACCGTCCCGACCTCGCCGAACCCCTCGACCGGCTCGCCGACGGGCTCGGTGAGGCCGTGGACGAGCTGCGCGAGATCTCCCGCGGCATCCACCCGGCGATCTTGAGCGAGGCCGGGCTCGGCCCGGCGTTGAAGACCCTCGCGCGCCGCAGCCCGGTGCCGGTCGAGCTGGACGTGAACGTGCCGGGCCGGCTGCCGGAACCCGTCGAGGTGGCCGCCTACTACGTGGTCTCCGAAGCGCTCACCAACACCGCCAAACACGCCCAGGCCGCGACCGTGACGGTGCGGGCGTGCCTGGAGGAGGGGACGTTGCGGCTGCGGGTGAGCGACGACGGCGTCGGCGGCGCCACGTCCGGTACGGGCTCGGGACTGCTCGGGCTGGCCGACCGCGTCGAGGCGCTGGGCGGCACGGTCACTGTCGACAGCCCGCCCGCCCAGGGCACCACCCTGCACGCCGATCTGCCGGTCACCGGAGGCTGACCGGGATCCCGGGATTCCAGCCAGCCGGTAGCCGGGATGGCCGCTGGCCGGGGCGACACCGCGGCGGGGCCCGCGGATCCTGAAGGGGAAGCCTTGAGCACTCCCCGGAAGGAGCCCGCGGTGAAGTCACACCCGGCAGTTTTCCCTGATGTCGCATTCGTCCACGAGCCCAGAGCGCGACACTCCGGCCCGAGCTGGGTCCGGATCCTCCTCGGAGGGCTGGCTCTGTGGGTGGCGACCGTGGTGGTCACGTTCGTCACCGGCAACGTCAACCTGGTGCCGACGATCATCCTGGTGGGCAGTTTCCTGGTCCCCGTCACGTTCGTCGCGTTCGCGTTCCGGCGCGCCGACGCGGTGATCACCACCCAGCGCATCTTCTCCGCGTTCGTGTACGGCGGCGTGCTCGGCGTTCTGGGCGCCTCGATCCTGGAGTCGGCGCTGCTGACGAACATGTCGAGCTGGGGCTACCTGGCGATCGGGGCGATCGAGGAAGGCGTCAAGCTGGCCGCGCTCTGGCTGCTCGCCCGCCGGCTGCCCTTCTACACCCCGCGCGACGGCATGGTGCTCGGCGCGGCGGTGGGCTTCGGCTTCGCCGCGTTCGAGAGCGCCGGGTACGCCTTCAACGCGCTGTTCACCTCGAGCGGCGGCCTGTCGCTGCTCAATCTCGTCGAGACCGAGGCCCTGCGTGCGGTGCTCGCCCCGGTCGGGCACGGGTTGTGGACCGCGCTGCTCGGCGGCGTGCTGTTCGCGGCCGCGGCGCGCAGCCGCGGCGGCCGGCCCCGGCCGGACCTCCCGCTCCTCGGTTGGTACGCCGTCGTGGTCCTGCTGCACGCCCTGTGGGACGCCGCGCAGACCATCGCGGTGTGGCTGACCCTGCTGGTGACCGGCACCCCGGCCCAGTGGGTGGCGATCATCCGGCTCGGGCAACTGCCCGGCGTCACCCAGACCCAGGTCCACCTGTTCACGACGCTGAACTGGGGGCTGCTGATGGCCGACGGGCTGATCGGGATGGCCCTGCTCCTCGTACGCTGGGTCCGGCTCGGCAGGGGACGCGCGACCGCGCCCGTCCCGCTGACCGGCAGCCTGCGGTGACCGCGGCTTCGCCATCGCAGACGGCGGTTTGCGGCCGGGCCCGTCAAGGATCGGGGGAACGGCTGAGCGTAGGGGCTGTCGCAGGCGCATCTTCACGTCGCCCCTGCAGCCTCTACGGCGGCAGCGACGAAGGAGGCGACCAGGCGGCGGCGGTCGTCCTGTGACCGCGCAAGGACACGTGCGCTGCTGGGAGCATCGGTCACGGGCCGGTAGACGAGATCGGGGTGCATGGGCTGGACCAGCGAGCGAGGCAAGATCGCGATGGTGCGTCCCAGCCTGCAGCACTTCGGCTGCGTCCGTGACCTCGGGCCCCTGCCCGGCCTCAGGTGCTCCCGTCCAGCGCACGCCTTTCCAGCGCGGCAGGGTTTCCTGGGCGAGGTCGGCGAGAGTGACCTCCGTGCGAGAGGCGAGCCGGTGGTCCGGCGGCAGGATCGCGACACGTCCTTCGACGATCAGGGTTTCATGGTCCAGCCCGGTCAGGTCGTCGAACGGCGCGTACAGCAGGGCGACGTCGGCGCGGCCGTCGCGGACGTGATCGGCGCGGTCGGTGGCTCCGCCGAACAGGATGTCCACCTGGCGCGCGTCGGGCCGGCCGGCGTAGGCGGCCAGGATGCCGGACAGGAGGTTCGCATCACCGCCCGGCTTGATCACCAGGCGCAGGTGAGCTTGCTGATCGCCGCTACCCGTACAAGGCGATCTGGGTCAACCACGAGCCGCTGGCATGAGCGGCATCGGGTGCGCCGGCGCGGGGACGATGCCGCGGGATCAGCCGTGAGTGAGGTGGGGGTGCCACCGGACGACAGGCCGCGCTCGTTTGGGGAACTGCTTCTGAGGTAGGAGAACACCCTGGTCAGCGCACTACGGGGGGTGAGCGATGGCCTCCACGGCGACGGGCGCCCGGGATTGGGCCCGGCGCAGGACCGCGAAACGCGAGCGGCTCGAGGCGGTTCGCCCGTACGTTTCGGGGCGGGTACTGGACGCCGGGCGTATCGGCGGCGCGCTCCAGGCCCTGCTGCGTCCCGGTGACCGGGTGGCGATGGAGGGCGACAACCAGAAACAGGCTGACTTCCTGGCCGAGGCGCTGGCCGGCTGCGATCCGGACGTCGTGCACGACCTGCACCTGCTGATCTCCTCGATCAGCCTGCCGGAGCACCTTGACGTGTTCGAGCGTGGCGTGGCTCGCCGTCTCGACTTCGCGTACGCCGGCCCGCAGAGCGTCCGCATGGCGCAGCTGCTGGCCGATGGCAAGGTCGAGGTCGGTGCGATTCACACCTACGTCGAGCTGTACGCGCGCATGTTCGTGGACCTCACGCCGAACATCGCGCTGCTCTGCGCGGAGCAGGCCGACCATGACGGGAACCTGTTCACCGGGCCCGGCACCGAGGACACGCCGACCATCGCCGAGGCGGTGGCGTTCTCCGGCGGCGTGATCGTGGTCCAGGTGAACGAGCTGGTGGACAAGGTTCCCAGGGTGGACATCCCGGGCGACTGGGTGGATCTGATCGTCGAGAGCCCGCGGCCGTTCGCGCTGGAGCCGCTGTTCACCCGCGATCCCCGTCACATCGGTCAGGTGGAGATCCTGATGGCCATGATGGCCCTGCGCGGGATCTACGAGCGGCACGGCGTGGTCACGCTGAACCACGGGATCGGCTACGACACCGCGGCGATCGAGCTTCTCCTGCCCACCTACGGTGAGGAGCTGGGACTGCGGGGGAAGATCTGCCGGCACTGGACGCTCAACCCGCATCCGACGCTCATCCCCGCCATCGAGAGCGGCTGGGTGGACTCGGTGCACTGCTTCGGAGGCGAGCCCGGCATGGAGCGGTACGTCGCCGCCCGGCCGGACGTGTTCTTCACCGGCCACGACGGCTCACTGCGGTCGAACCGGGTCCTGTGCCAGCTCGCGGGGCAGTACGCGGTGGACCTGTTCATCGGGTCGTCGCTGCAGATCGACGCGGACGCGAACTCCTCGACGGTCACCGAGGGCCGGCTGACCGGGTTCGGCGGAGCGCCCAACATGGGGCACGACGCGCGCGGCCGCAGGCACCCGTCCGCCGCCTGGCTGAACCTCCTGACCGGGCAGGCGCCGGCGGTGCGCGGGCGCAAGCTCGTCGTGCAGATCACGCAGACCTTCCGCTCGGGCGGCACTCCGGCGTTCGTGGAGTCGCTGGACGCGGTCCAGGTGGGCGAGGAGGCCGGCATGCCCGTCCCGCCGATCATGATCTACGGCGAGGACGTGACCCACGTGGTGACCGAGGAGGGCGTGGCCTACCTCTACAAGGCCGAGGGTCCGGCCGAACGGCGAGAGGCGGTGGCCGCGGTCGCGGGCGCCACCCCGGTCGGCCGCCGCGCCGACGAGCGGCGCGTGGCGGCACTGCGTCGTGACGGCCTGGTAGCGCTGCCCGAGGACCTCAAGGTGGACGTACGCAAGGCGCGGCGCTCCCTGCTGGCGGCCCGCAGCATCGAAGATCTCGTGGCCTGGTCCGGAGGACTCTATGACCCGCCCGCCCGGTTCCGGACCTGGTGACCCGTCGGTGCGGGCGGACGTACTGGCTGACACGGCCGTGCGGGCCCTGCGGGCGGAGGCCCTGCTGAGCCCCAAGCCCGGCCTGGTCGACGCGCGGGGCAGCGGCGCGCACGACGACATGGACCTGCCGCTCCTGCTGGCCTCCGCCGAGGCGCTGCGCCCCACGTTCCGCGCCGTCGCGGACACGGCGAAACGCCTGGTCTTCGGCGCCGAGCTGCGGGAGGAGCTGGGCCGGATCGGCCGTGCGGGAGACCGGGCGATGTCGCGGGCCACCGGTGAGGTCAACACCCATCGCGGGGCGTTGTGGGCGCTCGGCCTGCTGGTCGCCGCCATCGCGCGCGGCGCCGGCGATGAACGGTGCGCGGCCGGCGGTGCGGCCGGGCTGGCCGCGATTCCCGACCGGTGGATCCCGGCGGGACAGGCTTCCCACGGCGAGCTGGTCCGGCGGCGGTACGGAACGGGCGGTGCCCGCGGTGAGGCCGAGGCCGCCTTTCCTCACGTCATCGAGGTCGCGCTGCCGCGGCTGCGCCGGGCGAGGGCGGACGGCCGTAGCGAGGAGGTGGCCAGGCTGGACGCGTTGCTGGCGGTGATGAGTCTCCTGAACGACACGTGCGTCCTGCACCGTGGCGGCCGCGCGGGCCTGCGCGTCGTACAACTCGGGGCCTCACGTGTCCTGGCCGAGGGAGGCACGGGCACGGACCGCGGCCGATCCGCGCTCCTTGAGCTGGACCAGCGGCTCCGCGGGCTGCGGCTGTCGCCGGGCGGGAGCGGTGACCTGCTGGCCGCCGCGCTTTTCCTGGACATGCTGCCATGGCCGGGGCGACGGCTCCGCGCCGAACGGGAGGTTACGGCATGCAGACGCTGACTTACGAGTTCCCGGCGGATCGGCCGCCCGCCCGGCGTACGCATGTGGGGGTGGTCGGCTCGGGCGATCTCGAGGTCTTGATGACGCCGGCGAACGGCACCGCGCGAGTGCGGGTGCGTACGAGTGTGGACGGGTTCGACACGGTGTGGCGGACCGTGCTGGAGCGGTTCTTCGCCCGGCACCCCGTCTCCGCGAGCTTCGAGCTCAACGACTTCGGGGCCACACCGGGCGTGGTCACGCTGCGCCTGTGGCAGGCCATCGAGGAGGGCAGGTCATGACGTCCGCCACGGACTGGGCGGCGCGACTCGCGCGTACCAGCTTCATCGAACTGGACGCTCGCGCCCGGGCCGCGGCGCTGCTCGACGCCGGCGCGGCCCACGAGCTGTGCGGTCCGTTCGACCGCATCGAGTCGCCCTGGCTGGAGCCACAGGGCGTGGTCCCGCAGTCCGACGACGGGGTCGTGGTGGTCAGGGGACGGCTCGGCGGACGCCCCGCGGTCGTGATCGCGATCGAGCAGGCGTTCCAGGGCGGAGGCATCGGCGAGGTGTCCGGCGCCAAGATCGCGACCGCGCTGTCCCTTGCGGCCCGCGACAGCCGCGGTGGCGCCACGACCGCCGCCGTACTGCTGCTGGAGACCGGGGGCGTACGCCTTCAGGAGGCCAACCTGGGCCTGGCCACGGTCGCCGAGGTGTGCTCCGCCCTGCTGGAGCTACGGCCCCTCGCACCGGTCGTCGGCGTCATCGCCGGAGCGCTGGGCTGTTTCGGCGGCATGAGCATCGCCGCCGGGCTGTGCAGCAAGCTGATCATGACCGAGGAGGGCCGGCTCGGGCTCGACGGCCCGGCGGTGATCGAGTCGGAGGCGGGGGTGGCCGAGCTGGACGCCTCGGACCACCCGCTCATCTGGTCGATCACCGGCGGGGAGCAGCGCACCCGGACGGGCTTTGCGGACGAGCTGGTCCTCGACGACGTCGCCGCGCTGCGATCCGCGGTGATAGGCGCGGTGGCGCAGGGCGTACCGGCCGAGCACCGCTCCCAGCGCATCGGCGAGCTGCGGGCGGGTATCGAGGCCGCCCGCCCGCCCGGGCCGCACGACGTCGTGGCCGTGGGAGCCCCCCCGATGAGCCGCGGGCGGGCCTGGACCCAGGCGCTCGCCGACGGGGGCGTGAGCGGCGGCGTCCCGTCCCTGATCACCGCGGACCTCACCCTGGGCGACGACATCGCCCGCATCCTCGCCGTCGTACCCGACCCGCACAGCCCGTACCATCGGGCCCGCCGGGGTGAGGTCGGCCTCCGCGAGGGGCTCGCCCTCGCCTCCGAGGTGACCCGGACGGTCGCGGAGGACGCGCACCTTCCTGACGAGCGCCACCGCCCGATCATCGCGCTCGTCGACCTGCCCAGTCAGGCGTACGGGCGCGTCGAGGAGACGCTCGGCATCCACCAGACGCTGGCCGCCGCCGTGGACGCCTACGCCACCGCCCGCACGGCCGGGCACCCGGTGATCGCCCTCATCGTCGGCACGGCGCTGTCCGGCGGACTGCTCGCGCACGGCTTCCAGGCGAACCAGATCCTGGCGCTCGACGACCCGGGCGTACTGATCCATGCCATGCACAAGCAGGCGGCGGCGCGGGTGACCTTGCGCACTGTGGCCGAGCTCGAGGAACTGGCCGGGCGTATCGTGCCGCTGTCCTACGAGGTCACCGACTGGGCGGGGCTCGGCCTGTGCGACGAGCTCCTGACGGTGGAGAACGCCGGCGCCCCGGCCGACGGGGACGTGCGCAAGGCGAAGGACGCGCTCACCGCGGCGGTCGCACGGGCGCGGCGGGGCCCGCGTGACCTGAGCAACCGGCTCGACTCGCCTGGTGCGCGCCGAACCCGCGCGGCCTCCCGCCGCGTCCGCGAGGCGTTGACCTCCCAATGGGACTGATCGTCCGTCCTCACGACTTGCTGCTTCTCGCCGTCGGCGGGTCGTGGGAGGCCGCGCTCTCCGGCTGGGCACGCGCGTCGCTCGCCGGCTGCCCCTGGGCCGTCGTACGCCGGGCGCCGTGCCCGCCCGGCCTGATCCCGGTCGGCGTACGCGGTCCGAGCCGGTCGCAGCGCCACGCCGCCCTCGTCCCCACCGCAGCGGTGATCCGCCGCGTACCGCCGGAAGCCCTGCGCTCCCGCCCGCGCCTGCCCCATCTGGCGGCCACCCTGTCCGCCGTCGCCCGGCTGCTGGACGGCGTCGCCCTCTGGGGCCCGACCGGCGGCGTCGGCTTCGAACTCGCCACCGGGCGCCCGGCCACGCACGCCGCGAGCGATCTCGACGTGCTCGTCAGAGCCCCGTACAGGTGGGACCGGACCATGGCCACTCGCCTCGCCGAGGCGTTCGCGGCGCTGCCCGCCCGGGTCGACTGCCTGCTGGAAACCCCGCGGGGCGGTGTCAACCTCGTGGAATGGTCCCGTGCCGGCGGTTCCGTCATGGCCCGCACCGCCCGCGGTCCGCAGCTCGTGACCGACCCGTGGGACGCGGCATGAAGGTCGCCTTCCTCTACCCCGGCCAGGGCACCCAGCGCCCCGGGATGCTGCACGACCTGCCGGCCCATCCGGCCGTCGCCGAGACCCTCGCCGAAGCCGAACACGTCCTGCCCGGCTCGTCCCTCCAGGACGGCGCGGAGGCGCTGAGATCGTCCGTCACCACGCAGGTCGCGCTCTGCATCGCCGGGGTGGCCGCGACCCGCGCCCTCGATCGTGAAGGCGCCACGCCCGACGCCGTGGCCGGCCACTCCGCCGGGGCGTTCCCCGCCGCCGTCGCCTCCGGGGCCCTGACCTTCGCCGAAGCTCTCACGGCCGTGCGTAAACGCGGCGAGTTGATGCGGGACGCGTATCCCCGCGGGTACGGCATGGCCGCCGTCCTCGGCCTGAGCGTGCCCCAGGTGCGCCGCGTGGTGGCGAAGGTGGCGACCGAGGCCGGCCCGGCGTACGTCGCCGTCATCGACTCCGACCAGCAGGTCGTGGTCGCGGGCGGGACGCACGCGCTGGAACGCCTCGCGGCGACGGCTGCCGAGGCCGGCGCGCGGCACGTACAGCGCCTGGACATCGCCGTCCCCTCGCACTGTCCGTTGCTCGCCGGCGTCGCCGACGCCATGACGGACCACCTCGCCGCGGTACCGCGGCGTCGCCTCACCGTTCCGTACCTCAGCGACTCCACGGGCAGGCTGCTCCACGACGCCGGCGCCGTCTTGGACGACCTTGCGCGCGGCGTCGCCACCACGGTGCGATGGCGCGACGTCACCGCTCTGCTCGGCGAACTCGGCACCACCCTGTTCGTCCAGACACCGCCAGGACACGTCCTGGCCCGGCTCGCCCGCGCGGCCCACCCGGACGCGCGGGTCGTGGCTCTGGCCGGCACCCGCATCGCTGATGTGGTGTTCCTCGCCCGCCGTGCCCGGCGAGCACCTCAGAAACACGATCCGGTCAAGGGGGAAGGACGATGAGCCCGTCCAGGCCCCGGAACGACGATCGCATGCCTCACGGTGCGTACGCTCCATCGGCAACCCGCTGCGCAACCTGGACGACGACGCGGCGACCGTCGCGGACTTCCTGAGAACCGTCTCCGGCCCGGTCGTCCTGGCGGAGGCCGACCGGACCGGCGCCCGCTGTGATCAGCATCCTGACCTGGTGCTTTGCCGCGCAGCCGGAGGCGCCCGGCGAGGTCTGCCCGGCTGACATCTCCTGATCCGCCCGCCCCGGAGCGGCGGGGTCACGGCTGGTGCTGTGGCGTGGCAGCGGACGCGGGCCCGCATGGCACGGACGTCGTGGCCGGGCAGGAAATCACGATCGGTGTTTTGTTCGCGCCCACAGTGGCATCGCCGCATCAGGTAGGCGGCTTCTTCGCGGAGGTCGTAGTAGCCGACCGGATTCTGCGAGCCGTTGGTGACGGGGTCAGGGGCACCGAGGTGGGCGTCACGAATGGGATGCCCGGTCTCCAGCGGGTGTCCCACCCAGCGCGATCCGGTCTTCGTGGACGCCAAATCCGGTCACCTGTGCGACGGCGCGGACGACGCCTTCGCCGACGATGAGGGCGCAGCATTGCCGGACGCAAAGGCCGATCTGGGGATCGGTGATGGCATGTCGCCAGATGTCATGGACGTGAAGGCGGCAGGCGAAGACGACCCGGCTGAAGTGGGGATCCAATCCCGACCCGTGCATGACAGAGAGCGATCCCAAAAATCACGTCACCCAACGATCCAAGTCACACCAGGACATTGACCACCGTCCGGCCAGTCCACCGGGTCGCAGCCGGGCGAGAAGCCATCCCAGCACGCCACCGGCAAGGCAGACAATTCCATCCCACAGGCCCACCTCCACTAACCACGCGGGGCGTTCCTCGGCCAGGGGGTGCAGCGCGGTCGGCGAAGGCTCCTACGCTCCGGAATCTTCCACTCGGACAAGGCCCGTAGCCGTCGAACTCCACAAGAGACGATCACAGAGCCGGGCGCAGTCTGCAGGAGAAGGGAACTCAAGGAGGGCCCTTCGTCGCGGCAGGCAAGATTCACCTCCTGCACATCGCCGCCACGTGATCGATTGAGCCTTGTCAGAGAAGGGTGGCGTCCTTCGGCTTCTCTGCGTCGACCGGCTCCCAACGCTAGAGGTAGTCGCTACGCCGCAGCGACATCTCCGGCACGTTCAGCAGACCTTCGGCGAACCAGCCGGGCACCCGCTGCTGCGCATGACGCATTCCGACGCCTGATGCGGTACCGCGGCTCACGCTCACCCCACCCCACCCCACCCGCGTCGGCGTACGCAGGCGTTGACGAACGCCTGCACGTCGGCTTCCTTCGACACGTCGGCTTCCTTCGACACGTCGGCCCGCAGGTACGCCGCCTCGCCGCCGAAGTCCCTGATCGCCCGTTCGTGGCGGTGGCCCGGTTCCTCTCTGCGTCCGCAGAAGAACACACCTGCCCCCTGCCTGGCCATCTCGCAGGCGGTCGCCTGGCCGATGCCTGAGATCGCGCCGGTGATGAGGACGGCCTCGGACGCCGCCTGGGCGCTTGCCTGTAATTCCTCGGAAACGGCCGGACATCTGCGGCGCTAGGGGCGGGGACCGGCCGAGCTGCTGACCATCGCCGAACGGCTGCGGCGGGCCGATCGTGGATCGCTGCGACTCTCACCGCTCGGGCACCGAGCGGGTAACGAGACTAGGCTCCGATGTGTTGGGATGTAGCCGCGAAGGGATCCGATCATCAGCAGCGACTTCAGCACTCCGTGGGAGGACCGGCCAAGGCCGGTACGCCGCCGCGTCACCGAAGCAGCCGTCCTGAGCGCCCCTGGCCAGAGCCCGGCCGACGTCGCGCAGTGGACCTGCCCGCATGGTCAGCATGCTGGGAACGGCTGCGTCGCCTGCTATCACGCCTCCGCCGACGTCGATCCGGCACTTCCGCTGTGGGAGGTCGCGGCGTGGTTCACCACCGAGCGGCCGATCCCCATCAGGGCGCTGCAGGACGTGCACCGCCACGACCGCGGCCTCACGCTCGCTCAGCCGTCGACGCCCCTTGTCTACCTTCTGAGCGCACGTGTGAGAGCCGCCCTGGGCGCGGAGGCGGTGGCGGGAGTGGTGGGGTTCCTGGTGCAGAACCGGCACATCGTCGACGAATTCACCGTTACGGAGATCCGCGCCGTCCACTCCTGAACGTCCCTCGGCCAGGGTCTGTGTGATCTCGGTGTGGTGTCCAGTGAGCACCACGCGGCCAAGAGCGTCGTTCACCAGGGGGAGACGGCCGAAACACCCCAGCCCCGCTGCACCTGTTCTCCACCCTGGATCGCGGCATCACGCTGTCCTTCATCAACGACTCCCCCCATGCCGCACGCGTCGGCACAGCGAGGATGGAAGCGTTCTGCCGGCGGCACCGCTACACCGGAGGCGTCCCGGCCGCCACGCTGGTCGAGCGGATGCGCCCACACCTGCTTGCGGCCAGCGCCGGCACCACCGCCGGCAAGCAGTTCACCGCCGCCTGCTCCTCGCGCAGCCCGGGCCCTCCTGCGCGGGCGCAGCGCGGTGCCGGCCACCGCTGGACGCGTGGGCGCGGGAGGGCCGGTGCGGTGTGTGCCTGGGCGGCACCACCTCGACAAGTCCGGCAAGGGTGCGTTGCTGCGCCGGGAGGGCCTGTACCGGGGGTTGAGCAGCAAACGAGCAAAGTCGCGTTGGCGGGCCTCACGGTCCGGACCCGGGTTAGCCAGCCGGGTCGCCCTTGTACGGCGTGATCTACCGCTCCGGCCACGCCGAACTCGACGTCGCCTTCCGGCCGACGAGGCGCGATCGGGCCGTCATCGGCCTCCCACCGGAACGGGAGCAGACCCGGTGGTTCCGCGGTCGTCGCTGGACTGCCGAGGAGATGACGCGGGGATGGCGTTGTCGATGAGGACGGCGGCGATGGCGGCGGCGGTGGGAAAGGCGTCGGCGTCGAGAACCCGGGTCCGGGCCGCGGCGCCGTCGATGAGCAGCGCGAGCTGCTCGCCGAGCTGTTCAGGCTCGGCGGCGCCGGCTTCGCGGGCGGTGTCGGCCAGCCGCGCGGCGACGGCTTTCTTGTAGTCGCGCGCGTACTGGGATGCGGGGTGCTGGGGGTCGTGGAGTTCGACGGCGGCGCCGATGTAGGGGCACAGGGGGGTGGTGGGAGGGACGTCGAAGGCGGCGAGGAGCCGTTCGCGGGGCGTGAGGTCGGTGCGGTCGAACACGCCGGACAGAACGGAGGGGTCGAACCGGCGCAGGTACTCGGCGACGAGTTCGTCCTTGCCGGTGAAGTGCTGGTAGGCCGTGCGCTTGGACACCTGGGCCGCCGCGCAGAGCTGGTCCATGCCGGTGCGGTTGATGCCCTGCTCGCGGAACAGCTGCTGGGACGCGCTGAGGATGCGCTCGCGGGCGCCCCGGCCGCGGCGGCGGCCCGTGGGGCCCTTCTCCAACTCCGACATGGGTCCATGGTACCCAAGCCGGGTAACGACCGGTGTACATAGTTTGCGCCCCGGCCGCCCGCCCCGTACCGTAAGCACACAGAGCGGTGTACATAACGCCGTCATTCCAGGTGCACACGGCACCACCGACCCCACGGGAGCGACTATGGGAAAGCTTGACGGCAAGGTAGCGGTCATCACCGGCGGCACCACCGGCATGGCGCTGGCCGGCGCGAAGCTGTTCGTCGACGAGGGAGCGCACGTCTTCATCACCGGCCGCCGCCAGGACGCCCTGGACGAGGCCGTGAAGCAGATCGGCCGCAACGTCACCGGCGTCCAGGGCGACGCCGCCGACCTGGACGACCTGGACCGCCTCTACGACACTGTCAAGCGGGAGAAGGGCAGCCTCGACGTGCTGTGGGCCAGCGCCGGCGGAGGCGAGCCCGCCCTGCTCGGCGAGATCACCGAGGCCCAGTTCGACACCTGGTTCGGGCTCAATGCCCGCGGCACCCTGTTCACCGTCCAGAAGGCCCTCCCGCTCTTCAACGACGGCGGCTCCATCCTCATGACCGGCTCCAACGCCTCCCTCGGCGCCTTCCCCGGCTGGAGCGTCTACGCCGGCAGCAAGGCCGTCCAGCAGGCCTGGGCCCGCGTCTGGCTCAACGAGCTCAAGGACCGCCGCATCCGCGTCAACGTCCTGACCCCCGGCCAGGTCGCCACCGCCAAGCAGGAAGAACTCTTCGACGAGGCCACCAAGCGCCAGTTCGAGTCCCTCATCCCCCGCGGCCGGATGGGCCGTCCCGGCGAAATCGCCACCGCCGCCCTCTTCCTCGCCTCCGACGACTCCAGCTACGTCAACGGCATGGAACTCGTCGCCGACGGCGGCACCACCGCCATCTGAACCGAACAACGCGCAACCAGGGCAGGACATCTCATGAGCACCATCAGCATCATCGGCACCGGGAACATGGCCCGCACCATCGGAGCGCGGGCCGTAGCGGGTGGCAACACCGTCGAGGTCATGGGCCGCGATCAGTCCAAGGCCGCCGACCTGGCCAAGGCTCTCGGCGGCGGCGCCACGACGGGAGAATGGGGCACCGCCCCGGCCGGGGACATCGTCATCGTGGCCCTGTTGTACGACGGCGTCGTGCCGGTCGTCGCCCAGTACGGAGACGCTCTCGTGGGCAAGGTCATCGTCGACATCAGCAATCCCTTCAACGCCACGTTCGACGGGCTGGCCCACCGCGAGGAGACCTCGATCGCGCAGGAAGTCGCCAAGGCGGCCCCGGCCGGCGCCAGCGTGGTGAAGGCGTTCAACACCATCTTCCGCCATGTCCTGGAGAAGGGGCGGCCCGACGTCTTCATCGCTGGCGACAATGCGCAGGCCAAGGCAAGCGTGGAGGCGTTCGTCGAGAGCCTCGGGCTGCGCCCGCTGGACGTCGGCGGCCTGAAAATGGCGCACTGGCTGGAAGGAGCGGGCGTGGTCACGGTGGGCCTCGCCAACCACGGGGTGGGGAGCTTGGACTTCTCCCTCAGCATCACCGAAGTTCCCGTCTGAGCAAACGGTTGACCGGATCACCGAAAGAACTCGCCAACGACCTTGACGAGGCTCACCTGGGAGTCCCAGAGTTCCTGGTGCTTCCAGGCGGTCAGGGTCGGGTCCTGGTGCGCGAGCTGGTTGATCAGGTCGGCGAGGCCTTGCCGGTCCTGCTCGGACAATTCCTGTAGGAGGGCGGCCACCGGCTCATCTCCTGCATGGTGGCATCGCCGAGCGGGATGACGTCGTCGTAGGGTGCAGGATCACCACGCCGCCGTGCCGGGTGACGGCGTGGAATGCCTCGCCGGGCAGCCGCACGCCGGGCCAGCCGTTGACGTCGGCCAGCGGCGGCACCACCAGGCCGGCGGCGGCGAACTGGCTGCAGGGTCTCCAGCTCGCGTTCGACCGTCTCCAGCCGGGTTTCGACGGTGGCCTGGGCCAGGCGGGCCTGGTCGCGCTCGGTCTGCAGCCGGTCGCGTTCTTCGTCGAAGCGGTGCTGCCGTTCGGCCAGGTCATCGCGTGCCGTCCGCCGATGTGTCCGGCCTGGTCGAGGACGGTCAGCCAGTCGCGCCAGGCGGCGACCATGGCCGCATCGCGCTGCCCGCCACCGCGCACGCGCTGGCCGAATACGACTCCCGGCTGTGCGAGGCCGGTCAGGCCCCGGCCAGCGTCGAACAGGCCATCGCCGCGGTGCGCACCATGCACCGGCTGGGCCCTGGAGCACCTCCAGGAGCAGCAGCTGGGCGTGCCGGCGTACTGCGAAGGCGGCACCCATCCGCTCGCCCGTCGCCTCTTCGGCCAGCCGGTCGACAGACGCGCGCAGGGCGTGCGTGGCGGCAGGGGAGGCTCGGATGAGCGCCACGGGCGGCAGCGCCTGCTGTCAGCAGCGCCGTACGGGCCGGGTTGAGGTCGACGTGACCGCCGAGGAGGACGTCGTCGACCGCGAAGCCCGCACCGCCGACGCGCACGGCATACTGTCCAGGCTCCGGCGTGAACTCCGTGGTGGACCGTCACCGGCGCCGCCCTCGGCGCGCAGCCATGAGCGGCCGGTCAGGATGACGGACTGCGTGACCCAGCACCCGCGCACCGCGACCGCGCCGGAGATCTGGCCGCGACCCTCGATGAGGTCGAACACCTCCGACAAATGATCAAGACTAGGTCTGAACTTTCACGAAGAAAATACGGCCTTTCAAGCATTCTCCGTCCAATTGAGCCTCTGCAGACTGGAGCCATGACCAAGACCTTGGAACATCAGCAGCCGCTCGGCTCGGGCTTCACCGCGTTCACCACCACCGATGAAGTCCTCGCCGGCATCGACCTGACAGGCAAGAACGTCATCATCACCGGGGGCCACAGCGGCCTCGGACTGGCGAGCACCGAGGCACTCAGCAAGGCCGGCGCTTCCGTCACCGTAGCGGCCCGCGACACCAACGCCGCGGCCGCCGCGGTGGCGGGCATCGACGGGGTCCAGGTCGAGCAGCTGGACCTGCTCACCCCGCAGTCGATCGACGCCTTCGCCGCCGCCTACGTGAGCTCCGGCCGGCCGCTGCACGTCCTGATCAACAACGCGACTGCCGTCAGCCGTGAGCTCGTCGTGGATGCGCGCGGCTACGAAGCCACCTTCGCCGTCGCCTACCTCGGCCACTTCCAGCTGACCCTCGGCCTGCTCCCCGCCCTGCGCGCCGCCCGCGGCGCCCGGGTCGTCAACGTGGCCTCCGGCAGCCACCGCCTTACCGACATCCGCTGGGACGACCTGAACTTCACCGGCGGCTACGACAGCAACCTCGCATACGGCCAGTCCAAGACCGCCCTGATCCTGTTCGCCACCGAACTGGATCGCCGCTGGGCCACCGACGGCATCCGCGGTTACAGCCTGCACCCGGGCATTTCCGTAGCCACGTCCCTGCACAAGGAGTCCGGATCGCTCTACGACCTGGCCCAGTTGCGGGCCCTGGGTCTGATCGGCGGCGACGACCAGCCGATCATCGACCCCGAGCGCGAAAAGAAGACCCCGCGGCAGGCCGCGGCCACGATCGTGTTCGCGGCGGCCAGTCCTCTGCTCGACGGCATCGGCGGCGTCTACCTGAAGAACTGCGACATCGCCCCGGTCGACAGTCGCCCCCTCACCCCGGAGATGCTCGCCGCCGGCGACATCAGCACCGACCTCGCTCCGTACGCCGCCGACCCCGCCTCGGCCCGCCGCCTGTGGGCTCTTGCGGAACGTCTCTTGGCGGGGTCTGTCCAGTAGACCGCACAGTCCCTCTTGGCCAACCGCACCGCTGGTCCAGGAACGTCGCGAAGATCTTGATGGGTGGGCCGGCTCACCCTCTCGCCATGCAGTGACGCCGCCGGTGCCGGCGAGTCCGAGGTTGATCAGACGGCGGAGGCCGAGGGCGGCGGCGCGGTGGTGGGGCCGGCGGTCGTTGGCGGCGGTGCCGCGGTCGGCGTGCGGGGGGCGGTGGCGTGGTCGAGTGTGGTGGCCCAGCTGGCGAGGAGGCGGAGTTTGTCGTCGGCATCAGTTGCGGGCTGGGCGCCGTAGGCGACCAGGGTGAGGCCGTCGGTGGCCAGGTCCAGGGATTCGTAGGTGAGGTGGAGGTCACCGACCACGGGATGGCGGACCGATTTGCGGCCGAGGTGGTGCTGGCGTACGTCGTGGCGGGCCCAGCGGACGCGGAAGTCGTCGCTGCGGGTGGACAACTCGCCGATGAGGTCGGTGAGGTCCTTGTCGTAGGGGTCGCGGCCGGCCTGGGCGTGCAGGAGGGCGACGGTGACGTCGGCGGCGCCGTCCCAGTCGCCCCAGAACTGGTGGGAGCGGGGGTCGAAGAAGGTGAACCGGGCGTGATTGGGGATGGCGCCGCGGGCTGCGTCGAACATGGGTGCCAACAGGGCACGGCCGAGAGCGTTGGTGGCCAGGACGTCGCAGAGGCCGTTCTTGACGAATGCCGGGGCGCCCGTCATGGAGTCCAGGAGCCGCTGGACCGAGGGCCGCACCTGGCTGGGGGCGGGGCGGCGCCGCCGCCGCGGACGAGGGCCCGCGGCACGGGCAAGATCCTCCAGATGGATGCGTTCTTCGTCGTTGAGCTGCAGCGCGCGGGCCAGGGCGCTCAGGACGTGGTCGGATGCCCCTGACAGGTCGCCGCGTTCCAGGCGGGAGTAGTACTCCACGCTCACTCCGGCCAGCTGGGCGACTTCGGTACGGCGCAGTCCGGGCACCCGGCGGGTGCCGTAGGAGGACAACCCGGCCTGTTGCGGGCTGATCTTGGCGCGCCGGGAGGTCAGGAACTCACTGATCTGGCTGCGGGTGTCCACGCTCCCAAGCTACGCCGCCTGCCACCTGCCAGGGGTGCCCTGCCAGTACGCCCTTCACCAGTGCCTTGCTCCCTGTCCGCTCAGCACGTGTACTCGCAGTGGCCACGCCAACCCAAGGAGTAGGGGGAATTCATGTCCGGCAAGCTCTCTGGCGAGGACCGCCTGGATGGGCACTCACCGCCCGGGGTGTCCCGGCGGGGTTTTCTTTCGACGACCGCTGCCGGTGGTGTGGCAGCCGGCGTCCTTCCGTCCGCGCAAGCCATGGAGACAGCCCACGGCGGCGCCCTGTCGTTGACCGTGAACGGGCGACGGCACCAGGTGACGATCGACAACCGCACGTCGCTGCTGGATCTGCTGCGCGAGCGGCTGGCCTTACCCGGCACCAAGAAGGGCTGCGATCAGGGCGCGTGCGGTGCGTGCACGGTGCTGGTGGACGGCCGCCGCGTCAACGCGTGCCTGACGCTGGCGGTGCGGTGCCAGGACGCCGAGGTCACCACGATCGAGGGCCTGGCCTCAGGCGACGGTGAGCCGCACGCGTTGCAGCGGACCTTCGTCGAGCAGGACGCCTTCCAGTGCGGCTACTGCACCCCGGGACAGATCATGTCCGGCGTGGCGTGCATCCGCGAGGGCCACACCGGCTCCCGGGAGGAGATCCGCGAGTGGATGAGCGGCAACCTCTGCCGCTGTGGCTGCTACGTCAAGATCGTCAACGCGATCGCGCAGACGGCGCGCGCGGGCAGGAGCTGACATGTACCCGTTCGTCTACACCAAGCCGGCCGACACCCGTGCCGCGATCACGGCCGGAGCGCGCGGCGGGCGTTACATCGCCGGCGGCACGACGCTGGTCGACCTGATGCGCGAGACGGTGGAACGTCCTGACACGCTGGTCGACATCGGTGGCCTGCCGCTGCGGGAGGTACGGGCCACCGCGTCCGGCGGTCTGCGGATCGGCGCGCTGGCGCTCATGTCCGACGTCGCCGCGCACCCACGCGTGCGCAGCGCCTACCCGGTGGTGGCGCAGGCGCTGGAGCTGAGCGCGTCGCCACAGCTGCGGAACATGGCCACCATCGGCGGCAACCTCCTGCAGCGCACCCGCTGCGCCTACTTCCGTGACGTCAGTGCCGCCTGCAACAAGCGGCGGCCCGGGTCCGGGTGCGCCGCCCTGGAGGGGTACAACCGCTCGCACGCGATCCTGGGAACGTCGGACGCGTGTGTGGCGGCCCATCCATCCGATCTGGCCGTGGCCTTGGTGGCGCTGAACGCCCGCGTGCACCTGCTGGGCCCTGACGGGGAGCGGGGCCTCGCCCTGACCGAGCTCCTGCTGCGGCCCGGTGACACGCCCGACCGCGAGCACGGCCTGCGGCCCGGCGAGCTGATCACCGCCGTGGAGATCCCGCCGCACCCGCGCCCCCTGCTCTCGGGCTACCTGAAGGTCCGCGACCGGCAGTCGTACGAGTTCGCGCTCACCTCCGCCGCCGTCGTGCTGCACCTGTCCGGCGGTGTCATCCGGGACGCCCGGATCGCCGCCGGCGGGGTGGGCACGGTGCCGTGGCGGCTCGGCGCGGTGGAGCGGCTGCTGGCAGGCGCCCGTCCCTCCGAGCAGTTGTGGGCGCGGGCCGCGGCGGTCGCGGCGGACGGCGCGCGCCCGCTGCGCCACAACGCCTTCAAGGCGGAACTCCTCAAACGCACCATCGAACGTCAGCTACGCACGGTGGGAGGAACGCGATGACCCGGCCCGCGGCGGGAGCGCCACTGTCCCGGGTGGACGGGTGGCTGAAGGTGACCGGCCAGGCCGCCTACGCCGCCGAGCACGACGCCCACGGCGCCGTACGCGACGTCGCCCACGGCGTGATCGTCACCAGCACCACAGGAAGGGGACGCATCAACGGGATCGACACCCGGGGCGCCGGCGCCCTGCCCGGCGTGCTCACCGTGATCAGCCATCTGAACGCGCCGAAACTGCCCTACCAGCCCTTCCGCGGCATGCCCGACCCCGCCGCGGGAGGGGGTGAGCGCCTGCGGGTCTTCCAGGACGACCGGGTCAGGTTCTTCGGCCAGCCCGTCGCCGTCGTGGTGGCCGAAACCCTGGAGGTCGCCCGGCACGCGGCGGCACTGGTGCGGATCGGCTACGACGGCGAGCCGCCCGCGACCGATCTGGCCTTCCCGGCGGGCCCGCCCAACAAGCAGGAGAACTACCAGCGGGGCGACGTCGAGACGGCGCTGCGGCAGGCACACACGCGGCTGACGCAGACCTACCGCCTCCCGCGTGAGCAGCACCATCCGATGGAGACCCACGCCACCATCGCGCACTGGAACGGCGACCGGCTCACGCTGTGGGACAAGACCCAGAACGTCCTCAACACCCGGGCCGACCTCGCCGCCGTGTTCGGCATCCCGCCCGAGTCGATCCGGGTCATCTCACCGTTCGTCGGCGGTGCGTTCGGCAGTGCGCTGCGAGCCTGGCCACACGTCACCATCGCCGCGCTGGCCGCCCGCCAGGTGCGCCGCCCGGTGAAGGTCGTCCTGACCCGCGAGCAGATGTTCACCGGAACGGGACACCGCCCCGTCACCGACTACACGCTCACCCTCGCCGCCGGCCAGGACGGCCGGCTCACCGCCGCCGTGCACGACATCAGCGCCGCGACCTCCACCTACGAGGACTACCGGGAGTCCCTGACCGTCCAGGGCCGGATGTTGTACGCCACGTCCAACGTCCGCCAGACCTACCGGTCGATCCCCCTGGACATCGGCACCCCCACCTACATGCGCGGCCCCGGGGCGGCCACCGCCGCGTTCGCCATCGAGTGCGCCATGGACGAGCTCGCCCACGAGCTCGGCATCGACCCGATCGACCTGCGCCTGCGCAACGAGCCCGGCCGGGATCCGAGCACCGGGGCGCCGTTCTCCACCCGGCGGCTGGGCGAGTGCCTGCGCATCGGCTCCCGCACCGTCGGCTGGGACGACCGCGATCCCGAGCCACGCTCAGCCCGCGACGGCAACTGGCTGCTCGGCACCGGCGTCGCGGTAGCCTCCTACCACACCCTGCGCGCCCCGGCCCAGGCCCTGGCCCGGCTCGACGCCGACGGCAACGCGATCGTCCAGTGCGCGACCTCCGACATGGGACCCGGCACCTACACCTCCATGACTCAGGTCGCCGCCGACGCACTCGGCCTCCCCATGGCCGGCGTGCGGTTCCAGCTCGGCGACTCGACCATGCCGCAGTCCCCGCCCCACGGCGGCTCCCTGACCATGGCCAGCGTCGGCTCCGCCGTCCAGGACACCTGTGACAAGCTCCGCCTGCAGGCCATCCGGCTCGCCGTCGAGGACCCTGGCTCACCTCTGCACGGAGTTTCGGCCAGCGACGTCGCCGTCGAGAACGGCCGCCTGCACCTGCGCGACAATCCCGAACGCGGCGAGACCTACCGGCAACTGCTGGCCCGCGCCGGCCTCTCCCACCTGGAGACGCCCGGCGGGTACACCCCCGGGGACGAGGTGGAACGGTTCTCCACGCACGCCTACGGCGCGGTGTTCGCCCAGGTCGCCGTCGACGAAAGCCTCGGCCTGGTACGTATCCGGCGGGTGCTCGGCGTGTACGACGCGGGCCGCATCATCAACCCCAAGCTCGCCGAGAGCCAGGCCATCGGCGGCATGGCCGGCGGCATCGGCATGGCCCTGCTGGAGCACGCCGTCACCGACCCGCGCGACGGCCGCATCGTCAACGCGAACCTGGCCGACTACCTCGTCCCCGTCAACGCCGACGTCCCCGACGTCAATGCCATCTACCTGCGCGGCGACGACCGCACCGCCGACCCCATCGGCGTCAAGGGCCTGGGTGAGGTGGTGATCGTCGGTGTGGCACCCGCGATCGCCAACGCCGTCTTCCACGCCACCGGCCGCCGGATCCGCTCCCTTCCCATCACCATCGAAGCCCTCCTGTGATGGCGGGGCCGCCGATCTGACCGGCGCCCCCCGGCGAGCCGCACCCACCTCGGCCGACCCCGCGTTTGCTGCCGGCGCCCCGAGCGGGCCGCTCACGCCGGGGTGGGCCGGCGGCGTCCGTACGGTTCGTTGCGCACCCGGTGCCGGTAGCGCAGCGGGGATTCGCCGGTCTCGCGCTTGAACGCGTTGCTGAAGGCCGCCTCGGAGGCGTACCCCAGATCGGCGGCGAGGGCGCCGATGCGCGTGCCGTTCTGCCTCAGGGCGCGCTGCGCCAGGAGCATGCGGTAGCGACTGAGGTAGGTGAGCGGAGGCATGCCCGCCGAAGCGCGGAAGTGGCGGGCGAAGGTTGATCGGGACATCGCGGCGGAGCGCGCCAGCTCCTCCAGGCCCCACGGCGCGGCGGGCTCGTTGTGCATGAGGGCCACGGCCGGGCGCAGCCGCTCGTCGGTCAGCACCCGCAGCCAGCCCGGCGGAGCCTCCATCTGGTCGAGGTAGGCGCGCAGGACCGCGAGGAAGAGGAGCTGACCGTACTGCCGGATGGCGAAGGCGGAGCCGGTGCGGCGGCCCGCGACCTCGTCGAAGACCTGGTCAAGGATGGTGCGCAGCGGGGCCGACGCTGAGGCCCTGACGACTCCCACCGGCGGCAGCGTCTGCAGCAACAGCTCCTGACCTGCCGCGTTGATGCCCACGGCGATCCCGAGCACGACATCGTCGGTGGTGGGATCCGCCTCGCTGAGACCGGTGAAATTCTCCTCGGGGCTGATCTGGCGGCGTGGACCGTCCCCCTGCGGGCCGCCCTCGTATTCGAGCCAGGTGCGGTTGTTGAGGATGGCGACATCACCAGCGGAGAGCTCGACCGGCTCGTCGAGGCCGTCGGTCAGCAGCCGGCCGTGGCCGGACACCATGGCGATGAGCTTCATCGCGTCGTAGCACGGCGAGCGTGCCATCCACCGGCCACGGGCCGCGAATCCGCCGGACACCGCGCCGTAGACCTCCACGAGGTCAAGCACCTCGGACAACTGGTCTGCCACGTTTGGCACTCTCGCACAAGAAACAAGGACTCACAAGCATTCAAAGTGCCATTCGTGCTTGGCAGGCTGAATGTCACCGCGACGGTCGTCGTCGCGGCGACGACCGAAGGAAGGCATGACCATGTCACTTCAGTCCGCGGGCGAGGCCCGTACGATCGTCCTCACCGGTGGCACCAGCGGCATCGGATTCGCCGCGGCCACCGCGATCCTCCGCGACGAGCACGGGCCCTGGCACCTGGTGCTGCCCGTCCGTGACGCCGCCCGCGGACGGCAGACTGTGGAGTCGTTGACCTCCGCCGCAGCGAGCGGCAACACGGCCGAGGCGATGACGATGGACCTGTCCTCACTGGAGTCCGTCCGGACCTTCGCAGCGGAGCTCACGAGCCGCGCGACCTCGGAAACGCTCCCGCCGGTGCACGCGCTGGTGTGCAACGCGGGCGTGCAGATGGGCACGAACCTGATCCACACGGCCGATGGCTTCGAGTCCACCTTCGCCATCAACCACCTGGGCCATTTCGCGCTGGTCAACGCGCTGCTGCCCGTGCTGAGCGCCCCGGCGCGCGTGGTCGTGACCTCCAGCGACACCCACGACCCGGCGCTCAAGCTGGGCCCCGCCCCGGCGTGGAGCAGCGCGGATGCCCTGGCGCGGGGCGAGCTCGCGGTGCCGGCGAAGCCGGACAACGCGTTCGTCGCAGGGCAGCGGCGTTACAGCACCTCCAAGCTCGCGAACCTCTACTTCACCTACGCCCTGGCCCGTCGCCTGCCCGAGGGCGTCACGGCCAACGCCTTCAACCCCGGCATGGTGCCAGGAACAGCCCTGGGCCGCTCACTGCCCGCCCCGGTGCGGTTCATCTCCTCGCACGTCTTTCCCCGCCTGACCTGGCTGCTGCGCCGGGTGGTGTCCCCCAACGTCAACTCTGCCGCCGAGTCCGGGGCCGCGCTCGCCTGGCTGGTAACCGCCCCGGAACTCGCGGACACCACAGGCAGGTACTTCGACGGCCGCGCCGAGACCCGCTCGTCGGAGGAGTCCTACGACACCGCGCGCGCCGAGCAGCTCTGGTCCGGCAGCCAGAGGCTGACCGGCGCGCGTGTCTGACCGAGATGTCCCTGCGATCCCCACTGACGCACCATGATCACCACCAAGGAGACAAGACCATGAACGACATGGCTGTGCCGACCCTGTCCACGGCCGAGCGTGACCGCCGCTGGGCTCTCACCCGGGAGCTCATGGCACGTGAGAACCTGGACGCTCTGCTCGTTTTCGGCGAGCACGAGGACGCGGGGCCCGCCCAGGTCGCCTACGACACGTGGTTCACCAACGAGCGCCCCGGAACCACCGTCGTCTTCCCTCGCGACGGCGAGCCGATCGTGCACCTGCCGGGAGGGATGTTCATCCTGGACCATCTGGAGTCCAGCCGGCGTGGTGACGAATCCTGGATCCCGCCGCGGAACCTGCGTGCCTCACGCACCTCCGCCGAGATCACGGACACGCTCGCCGAGCTGGGCCTGAACGGGGGGAACATCGGCGTCGTAGGACTCGGGGCACATCTGCCGTGGCATCCTGAAGGCATCCTGCCCCACACGCTGTGGAGCCGCGTCCTGGACAAGCTCCCGGACGTCGAATTCCGGGAGATGGACGTCGCCGTCGCCCTGATGACGATGCGGCTCAGCGACGAAGAGATTCCCCTCGTACGGCGCTCCGCGGAGATCGGAGACGCCATGGTGCAAGCCATGGTCGATACCGCGGGCCCAGGGGTGTCCGAGGCGGAGATCTACGCCGCGGGCATGGCCGAAGGCTTTCGGCGGGGGACGCTGCCCGCGGCCATGCACCTGTGGTCAGGCCGCGACCCCGTCGCTTCGGGGATACCCGCATGGTGCTACCGCGCGCAGGCACCGCGCGAGCTGGCCGACGGGGACGTCATCTATGCCGAGGTGTTCTCCCAATTCGGCGGGCGCCACACGCAACACCAGGTCACGATCGCGATCGGCGACGTGCACGAAGACTTCTGGCGCGCGGGCGACGTCGCGCAGCAGTCCTACCACGCCGGCCTGGCGACGCTCCGGCCGGGGCGGACCTTCGGTGACGTCGTGGAAGCGATGCACGCACCGCTCGACGCGCACGACGGGCAGACGTACCTCATCGCCGCTCACTCGATCAACGCTCTCCTCGCGGCCGGCAAGGGCCGCGGAGACATCAGCCTGCTCCCAGGCGCCGAGGCGTACCCGCCTGTGCACGCTCACCCCACCTTCATGGCCGGCCTGGTGCTGGAGCCCGGGATGTGTTTCGTCCTGGAGCCGCAGTACGCCTTCGGTGGTCACCTTGCCCACGTCGGCGGCACCGTGATCGTGACGGAGGACGAGCCCATCGCGCTCAGCCCGCTGACCCGCCAGGTGCTCCGCGCCCGGCGGTGACGCGCACACCGTACGCCAGGACGCCATCGCGTCCTGTTAGGACTCGGTGGGTGTTGGTGACAGCGTGTCATCCGAGTGCTCCAGAGATCCAGTCGGCGGCAACTATGGTGAGCGTCTCGGCCGGCAGCGCTGTCAGGTAAGGCTGGCCAACGCCCTGCTGGGGTCGGCGCAGATCGAGGCGGTGCTCACCGGCATTTCCCTCGTACTAGACGACCGGTCTACTCATCCGCTATGGTCACTGACATGCCGGTCACCACGCGCAGCACAGACACCCGCCGGAGCATCCTCGACGCCGGCCAGCGGATCATGGCCCACAAGGGTTACTCCGCGGTCGGCCTCAAGGAGATGCTCGCGGAGGCCGGCGTGCCGAAAGGCTCCTTCTATCACTTCTTCGACTCGAAGGACGCCTTCGGCGAAGCGATGCTGAAGAGCTACTTCGCGGACTACCTCACCGACATGGACCGTATCCTCACGCGGTCCGGCGAGTCGGCCGCCGAACGCTTGATGGCCTACTGGCAGCATTGGCGGCAGACGCAGAGCGTGGACGAGTGTCAGGGCAAGTGCCTGGCCGTGAAACTCGGCGCCGAGGTGGCCGACCTGTCGGAGTCGATGCGACTGGCCCTGAAGGAGGGCACGGAGGCGATTGTCGACCGCATCGAGCGGACGATCGCCGCCGGCCTTGAGGACGACTCCCTCTCGATTGACGGTGACCCTCGCGCCGTGGCCCAGGTCCTGTATGACATGTGGCTCGGCGCGAGCGTCATAGCCAAGATCCACCGCAATCTCGCGCCGCTGGACACCGCCATGGCGGCGACCCGTCGGCTCCTGCACCTGTAGGGACCCTGAACACCAGGCCCCTCCGGGCGCAAGCTTTGCACTCTCTCGCCTACCTCTAGACGACCGGTCTACTACTCACAAGGAAAAATCATGAAGGTTCTCATCGTTCTCACCTCGCACGACAAGCTGGGAGACACCGGCCGTAAGACCGGATTCTGGCTGGAGGAACTGGCAGCGCCGTACTACCGCTTCAAGGAGGCCGGCTGGCGGATCGTGCTCGCCTCGCCCCAGGGCGGCCGGCCGCCGCTGGACCCGAAAAGCAGCGAACCTGGCTTCCAGACCGACCAGACCCGGCGCTTCGAGGCCGACCCGCAGGCCACCGAGGCGCTGGCGCACACCGTGCGCCTGGACTCCGTCTCGACCGACGACTTCGACGCGGTCTTCTACCCCGGGGGTCACGGCCCGCTCTGGGACCTGGCCGAGGACACCAACTCCGCACGGCTGATCGAGACGACCCTGCGCTCGGGCAAGCCGCTCGCTCTGGTGTGCCACGCCCCCGGCATCCTGCGCCACACGGTCAACGAGGAGGGCACGCCGCTGGTGCGGGGCAAGCAGGTCACCGGGTTCGCCAACTCCGAGGAGGAGGCGGTCCAGCTCACCAAGGTCGTCCCCTTCCTGGTCGAGGACGAGCTCAAAGACCTGGGAGGCCTCTACTCCAAGGCCGGCGACTGGGAACCCCACGTCGTTCAGGACGGTCTGCTGATCACCGGGCAGAACCCGGCTTCCTCGGCTCCGGTAGCCGACGCCCTCATCAAACTGGTCACCACAGCCGGCCAGTGAGCGCGCACGTGGTCAATCTCCCTGAGCCCCTGATCGCCCCGACCGGGGTCACCGGAGACCTGGCGATCGAGCCCCTGAGAGATGCGGCTTTTGACGGAGAGTGTTGATCCATCGCTTCCCGGCGTTCCGGACCGCACGGGCGTGACACGACAGCCCGGCCGGCCTGGCGGTAATCCGTACCGCCAGGCCGGCGCGGACTTCCACGTAGTTCATCGTCGAAGGCGTCGACGACTCGCACAACCGCTGAGGCCACCCAGCTGGCGGCCCGCGAGAGAACAACCGTATTTCAGGCGCCACCGCAGGGACTGTAAAAGCTAACGGCGGATCTGATGATCGGGTGTGGATGAGATGGTGCTGTCGCTGTCGGCCAAGGGCCCACCCCATGGAGGGATCTCCGCGCATCTGGCCGAGGTGTACGTCGCCCAGGTGTCCAAGCAGACCATCTCCACCATCACCGGCAAGGTCATGGACGGGATGGCCTAATGGCAGAAGTGGAGGCGGTCCGGCCCCCCGTCTACACCGCCCCGGCCAAGGAGGCGGCGCTGGAGACCTTCCACGAGTTCTCCGAGATGACGTGAGGGCGCAAGTACCCGGCGATCGTGCGGGACTTCCCGAACGAGACCGCCGCCCCCGAGTGTGTCTTCATGGCCTCACCCCTGCCGACCTCTACCCACTTCAACGACCAAGATCAGCCGCTAGGGCGGCACTCCCTGGGTTCGCTGGATTCCGCTTCGTTGCTACTAGGACCCCCTGGATGAGGCGGTCACGAAACTCATCACCTGTCTCGTGACATTTGCATCTGTTTGCTGCTGACCTTCGAGTGGAGGATCTGATTCGCCTCACCTCATCTCAAAGGGAGTATTCATGACCATTTCACCCGTAGCCAAGACCGTCCGGATCGAGCGCACCTATGCGACCACGCCCGAGCACGTGTGGCGCCTGTGGACTACCGGTGCCGGCATCGAGTCCTGGTGGGCGCCCGACGGGTTCACCGTCGAGGTCGGCAAGCTCGACCTGCGGCCCGGCGGCGACCTCGTCTACACGATGACCGCCACGGCGCCGGAGCAGATCGCGTTCATGGAGAGCCACGGGATGCCGCTGAGCACCGAGTCCCGCAAGAAGTTCGTCGAGGTGTCGGAACCGCGCACGCTCTCCTACACCTCACTCGCCGACTTCATCCCCGGCGTGGAGCCCTACGACTTCCTCACCGTGGTCGAGATCCAGCCCTCGGGTGACGGCGTTCACGTCGTCATGACCATGGACGCGATGCACGACGAGGAGTGGACCCAGCGCCTGACGGCCGGCCGCGGCAATGAGATGGACAATCTCGGCCGGGTCATCAACGTGGTCTAGGGCTCCGCCTGATCTCGTCGCGCTCGTGGCGCGTATCACCGAGTCCTTGAACGGCCACGACGCCGCCGCTCTCGGCCACCGCCGATGGGCGATCGGCACGGATCCGGGTCCTCGGCATGCCGGCGGGTCCGAGGCCCCGGGCCGCGCCGGACTGGCCGCCCGATGGGGCACTCGGCCGCAGGCTCTACTCTGGTCCACCAGGGCGCGAGGACAGGCGGTGGGAGGATTGACGGAGCTGTGGCGATCCGACCGCGTCGTCCGGCTGGCTCCGGTCGGCGCGGTCGCCTGCAGCGCTGTGCTGCCGCTGGTGCAAGTCGGGCTGGCGTTCAGCTACGTGGGCAACGGCGTCAGCACCGGGCTGTGGAGTCTCGCGGCGACCGCGGTCTACCTTCCGCTGCACCTGCGCCACGTCTGGTATGCCGCGCGGGCGCACCGGCCGCCGCTCGGCGGCTGGTCGCTGGTAGCGATGACCGCGGTCATCCTCGGGGCCACCCCGCTGGCCGGGAACATGTGGCCGCGGGCGTACACGGCCTTGGTGGTGTCGTTCCTGCTGGTGCTGCCCGCGCCGTGGTCGTACCTCGGATATGTGGTGGTGGTGGCCGCGGCGGCGCCGGTGGCCCACGCGCTCGGGCTGTCGTGGACGGCCGCGCCGTGGCTGACGTTCTCGGTGCTGGGCGGCAGTGCGGCGCTGTTGCTGCTGGTGTGGCTCGCCGCGGCATTGACCCGATTGCAGGCGGCCAGGGAGGCGCTGGCTCAGCGAGCCGTCATGCAGGAACGGCGCAGGATCGACGACGACCTGCGCCATAGTCTCGGCAGCGCGCTGGAGTCGATCGCGGCGCGCGGCGACCGGGCGGCGAGCATCGCGAAGAGCGAGCCGGCAGCCGCGGCGGCGGATCTGACGGGGCTCGCGCAGGAGTCGCGGCGCACGCTGGCCGAGGCCAGGCGGCGGGTACGCGGCTACCGGCAGCCGTCGCTGCGTGCCGAGTTGGAGACCGCCGCCAGCCTGCTGACCGCGGCCGGCATCGCCACCCGCCTGGACCTGCCACACGGCGGCATCCCGGACACCATCGCCCCGCGGTCGCGAGGTGCTCTGCGCGCGACGGTCACCCGCCTGCTGCGTGCGGGACCCATCGGCACCTGCACGATCACGGCGACCGTCCTGGACGGCCGGGTGCTGCTGGACGTGCGTGCCGGCGACTCCACCGAGACGATCGAGGTGCGGGCATGACAGTGTCGATACCGCCGCGATGGGTGCTGCGGCACCCGCGCTGGCCCTTGATCGCGCTGCACGTGCCGCTGGCCGCTCAGGCGCCGGTCTACACCAGCCTCGGCGTCGACGGTTCACCTCCCACCGATCCGCTGCCCGCGATCCTGCTCGCCGCCGTGATCCTCGCGCTCCAACTGCGGCACAGCCTCGCCGCCGCCCGGGGAGAACGGCCCGCGCGCTGGCGCTGGAGCCTCACCGCGATCCTGCTGCTCACCCATGCCCCGATCTGGCTCCTGGGGCTGAACTGGATCAGCATCAGCGCTCTCACCATGGCCTCGATCCTGATGCTCCTGCGCGGCCGGCCGAGGCTGGTAGCAGCCGCCGCGCAGGTGTCGGTCTACGTTGTCCTCCAGCTGATCGCGACCTTGCGGACACCGGAGTTCAGCGTCTGGCAGGTCGTCATCCTGGAGCTGTACGCCGTGGTCGTCCCCAGCCTGTTCGCCGCGGCTCTGGCCGGCGGAGCCGGGCTGGTGCGGCTGGTGAACGAGCTGGAGGCCGCCCGTACCGAGCTGGCCGCGACGGCTGTCGGTGCGGAGCGGATCCGGGTCTCGCGCGACCTGCACGACCTGCTCGGCCAGAGCCTTTCGGCGATCTCCCTCAAGGGCGACCTGGCGCTGCGGTTGCTCGCCAAGGACACCGCCACCGCCCGCGCCGAGATCGAGAGCCTGACCGGCGTGGCCCGCGACGCGCTGCACGGCGTACGGGCGATCACCCGCGACCAGCACACCGTGTCGCTGCGGACGGAGATCGACGGGGCCGCGGCCCTGCTCGGCGCGGCGGGGGTGGACACCCGGCTCGACGTGTCCGACCTGCCGTCACTGCCCGCGTCCGCGCAGGACGCCCTGGCCTGGGCCATCCGGGAGGGCACCACCAACCTGTTGCGCCACAGCGACGCCGGCTCCTGCACCATCAAGCTTTCCCGGCAGCGCGGGAGAATACGTCTGGAAATCGTCAACGACGGTGTCCGCATCCCCGCCGGCCACGGTTCGCAGCATGGTTTCGGGCTCGCCGGAGTGGCCGAGCGTGCCGAAGCCGCCTCCGGCTCGTGCGAGGCAGGTGTCCATGACAGCCGGTTCCGGCTGTCGGTCGAGGTTCCCGAGGAGGTCACGTGATCCGCGTGCTGATCGCCGAGGACATGCACATGATCAGATCCGCGCTGGTCGCGTTGCTGTCGCTGGAGGACGACATGGAGGTCGTCGCCGAGATCGAGCGCGGCGACGAGGTGGTGGACGCCGCACTACGGGTGCGCCCCGACGTGGCGGTGCTGGACATCGACATGCCTGGCCTGGACGGGCTGTCGGCGGCCGAGCAACTGTCCGCCCAGCTCCCCGACTGCCGCACGCTCGTGCTCACCGGGCTGAGTCAGCCGGGCAACCTGCTGCGCGCGCTGAAGGCGCACGCGCGAGGCTTCATCGTCAAGGACGCCCCAGCACAGACCCTCACGGACGGGATCAGGCGCATCGCGGCCGGGGAGCGGGTGATCGACCCCGAACTCGTCGCCGCCGCGCTCGAGACAGGCAGTAGCCCGCTGACGGCTCGCGAGACCGAGGTGCTGCGCGCCGCAGCAAGCGGCATCCGCACCGGCCAGATCGCCACCCAGCTCTCACTGTCGCAGGCCACGGTGCGCAACTACCTGTCGAATGCGATCAGCAAAGTCGGCGGGCGCAACCGCATTGATGCCATCCGCATATCTCGCGACGCCGGCTGGCTCTAGCGCGCCGGTACCGCCAACAGCCCAGCGCCCCTGGACGACTTCCTCACCGACCTGGCCAGCGCCGGTGCCTCCACGCACACCCGGCGCGCCTTCCGCGGCGATCTGATCGCCTTCGCCGGCCACTACGGCGACCCGGTCGGCGAGCTGATGGCACGCGCGTCCTCCGCGCCCGACGGCCAAGGCACACGCTTGATGAGATGGCCGAGGCCTGGGAGCGGGCCGTCATGGACAGGAATCTGAACAACGAGCACAAGGGAATGGGTCGCTTCTCATCATCGCCATGTCAACACCGGCGGTAGCCCGGGAAGCGATCACTTTCATCCCGGGAAGCGATCTTCCGACGTGTTCATTCGACCAGGTCACGCCTTCTCGTGAACACCTCTTCGCGCGAGGGCTGACCGTCCTATCCTTGCGCATGCGGCCCGCGCGGGTCTCCACATCAGGCGACGGCGTCGGGGTGCTCGATAACGTGCGCTGGATCAATGTCGGTGTGGTGGCCGCGCGATCAAGGGCCGCCCCGCCACAGAATGGGGCATGGGACGGAAACCGCCGCGACGCTCCCCGCTCCTGATCAGGACTCCTCGCGTCACCGTGCGGATCATCGCCCGGCCCCGGCCGCGCCGGCGGTTACGCCGCCGGTTCACCTCGGTCCAGCTCTGGACCGCCATCGCGGGCATCATCGGAAGCCTCACGGCGGTGCTCGCTCTGATCATCTCCATGAACGCGCTTGCACTCAGTGAACAGCAGCGAGCGGACGCCTTGAAGCAACGAGCGGAGGACCAGAGAGAACGAGCAGCCGCTCAAGCCAGAGCTGACCAATTGGAGAGAACCGCCTACATACGGAACATCAATGTCTGGGCCGAGGTCTCATACCCGCACATCTTCCATGTACGGAATGCCAACTCGGCTCCAGCCGACATCTACGTACGCTGGGTCCTTGGGGGCCTGATCTCGACAGAGAAGCCGAAGAAGCCTGACCTGTACTTCAGCCTCAGTATCGGACCGTGTAGCCAGGGAACTCTCCAACTGTCTGACTCTGCAACCTACGAGAGAGAGCCAGAATGGGCAATCGACACCCAGACGAGGTCCGAACTCTGGGCAGTCAACAACGGCCTGTACTACCAGCTTGATCGGGAATCGTGGCTGTCGGCCGCCCAGGGGTTTCGCGTGGTTGAACTCAAGCAGGTCGTTACCGGGATAGTTCCCTGTGCATGACTCCGGCCTGGCCCTGGTCATCAGCCCTCCTCGTCAACCACGAGGTCCATCGTCTCGGCCTCGTTGACGTGGTGACCGCAGTTCTCGGACACGTAGTAGCCGACCCGCACGGCATGAGGTTGGCTCTCCACGCGCTGGCACTTTGAGCGACCAGGCAATTCGGTGCAGATCCACGTAACATGCCGAACCGCTCCCGCCCCGCGAACGTCTCGTCCACGCTGGGCCTGCCTGGACGCAACCATGCCCCCGGCTCCTCCGCTCGCACCATCCGGCGCCTGGCCATTCGGCCTCGGATTCACCGCCAGCGCCGTGTTCGGGCGCAGCTGCAACTGCTGTCCACAATTGGCACCGTCATCACCGAGCTCGTGTCCATACCCGCTCTCATCGTCTCCTTGGTGACTCTGAAGACCAGCGAGAAGCACAAGATAGAGTCCGATCTCGCCTCCCAGCGCACCTTCGCTCAACGTCTTACCCTGCACGGCCAGGCACGCAGCAGCTCGCTCGCCTTCGGCGAACCAGTCACCATCGGCAACAACACGATCGCCCCCGAGGGGTACGACCCGGAGAGCTCCACGACCCTTTGATCGACCGTCTGAGCGCCGCGAACTTCGCACTGCGTGTGATCAGCCCGCCTCATCGGTGACTGCCTCCATCGCCTCCACCTCCGAGACGTGGTGGCCCCCGCCGCACCAGTAACGACCCCGACGTCGCCCGGGGGACCGATGGCATTCACGAAGGCAGGAAGTCCGGCAGCACGTTCGGGCACGGCCAGGCGCAGCGTCGCCTGCTCGCCCTTCCGGCATGCCCGGCGCGGCTCGACCAGCCGGGCTAGAGCCAGCACCTTGCTGCTGGTCCCGTACTTGGGCAGGGTCTTCAACCCCTTAGGACTGATCTTGCTGGCAGGCGTAGGTGAGCTCAGGCCGGGACGATGAGTCCTCGTCGTGGCAGGGGTCGTGGGTGGTCCGGGTGACTTGATGCGGACAGGTTGGCCGTCAATGCTCACCCTTGACACCTGGAGGCGTATCGCGCACCATCACCGATCATGAATTCGTCGACTACCGGCGACTCCGTGACGTACCCCGTCTCGATGACCATGGACCAATGGAGCTACATCGACGGCTGCATGGACAACGATGCCAGCGTCGAGACAGTGGGCGGCGATCGTCAACGAGCCGATCTCGCGCGCAGCATTCGTAGGGCCGGTTGGGAGCAGATCGCTCACTGGACACCCGGTGTTCCCGGCTCCGGGTCGTGGCCGCCCATGGAGGCGACAGTTACACCGAGACTTACCGCTGAGCAATGGCGACTCGTGCCCTCCGTCCTTGATCGATGGCTGGTTCCCGATGAAGAAGACGAAGAACTCGACGCCGAAGAACTCGCCGAAACAACGGCCCCCGAGGCAGCGGCCGAGCTTCGAGCTCTCATCTCCGCCCAGCTGACTGAGCAGGGGGTGCCGGACTGGTCCACGAAGGGAACATGAGGGACCGTCTGCCCTGTGGCTGTGGCCAAGGCGGACGCGCAGTCCGAACACGCTTGACCAGCATGCAGACAGCTGTCAGCGACCAGCTCGCCGCCCGTAGAGCAGAGCAACCGCTGGCTCCGCACCCCGGGACGGTGGCCCAGTACGTCCCTGGCTCCCGGCTGCCTCCGATTGCCTCGATTGCTCCTGATAATTGACCTTCTCGCGACTGGTGCGTCCACTGCAACGTCTGAGTCGGGGTGCCTTTACCGACGTGACATGGGCCGCCAAACCTCGAATGTCGCGGTGCCCGCCTTGAGAGGTTGTCAACGGCCGAGTGCAGGTCGGCTCGGAGCGGCCCACTGGTTGATTACACGAGGTCGCCAGTTCGGGCTTCGTTGCGGTTGACCTCCAGGGAAGCTCGACCGGCCCCTACCAATTCTCCTAACGGGTCGAGAGGCGTTCTTGATGCCGTCGGTGAACTTCATGCCCTTGCTCACGCAGCCAGGCGCGTAGAACGGTCCCGGAACGGCCACGTCGAGCAGGCGGCACACACGCCTTGGCACTCTCAACCTGGCGAGCAGTCTCACCGGACTGCTCGGTGGCTGACGTTGCCCTGGGCCCCCTTCCGTCAGCGGACCAGGCCCGTGGCGGCGTTCGATGAGGATGCCGGGTCGATCCGTATCGTCGCGGCGTGCGCCGCGGGGCTCGCGGCGAGGGCGCCGGCGGCGTGTCCGTACTTGCTCCGGTAGGCGGCGTCGATCTCGGAGGCGGGCGTGGTTGCCCGAGTTTCCAGGAGGACGTCGCGAGTGACGGCCCCCATCCGGATCTGTCCGTGGCGTTCCTTTTGCGCCGCCTGGTACCAGCGGGACCGGACCCCTCGGTAGGCGCGGACGAACAGCTCGCCGCGGACCAGGACCATACCGATCTCCACGCCGGGGTGAGCGTCGTCTCCGGCGGTCAGAACAAGGGATTCGGACCCGGCCAGAAGGGCGAGATCTTCGGGTGTCCAGGTGGTCATCGCGTCAGGCCCTCCGTCCGGTCGGTGCCCGGCTGCCGGGTGGTCCAGGAGGTGAGGATGCGCAGGGCGTCGTGGGAGGGACTGCCGGGTTCGGCGGTCAGGATCATCAGGCGCTGTACGGACCCGTCGGGGCTGGCCCAGGTGTCGCAGTCGAGGGTGAGGTCGCCCACCAGGTGGTGGCGGTAGTGCTTGGTGCCGTAACTGGCGCTGTTGACACGGTGTTCGGCCCACCAGGCGCGGAAGTCAGGGTCCTGGAGGGACAGTTCGCCGACGAGCTGGGCCAGGTCGGGATCGTCGGGGTCGGCCGCGGCCTCCATGCGCAGCGCGGCGACGGCTTCCCGGGCGTCGTGAGCCCAGTCTTGGTGCAGCTGCCGGACCACCGGGTTCGTGAACAGCAACCGCAGGTAGTTGCGCCGGTGGGCCGGGATGGTGGCGAAGTCGGTGTAGAGGGCTGCGGCGGCGGGGTTCCAGGCCAGGATGTCCAGGCGTTTGCCGAGGACGAGCGCGGGGGTTTCGGTGAGCTGGTCGAGCAGACGTCGCATGGCGGGACGCAGGCGCTGGGCGGGCCGGCGTCGGCGTGGGCGGGCGTCGGTTCGGCCGGCGAGTTCGTAGAGGTAGGTCTGCTGGTCGTCGTCGAGGCGCAGGGCGCGGGCCAGGGTGGTGAGCACAGGTACCGATGCCCGGACGCGGCCCTGTTCCAGTCGCGTGTAGTAGTCCACGCTGATGGCGGCGAGCTGGGCGACCTCCTCGCGGCGTAGTCCAGCGACTTTGCGGGCCGAGTCCGTCTCGGGAAGGCCGCACTCCCGCGGTGTCAGCTGGGCCCGGCGGGCCTTGAGGAAGGCTCCCAGCGCCCGGGAGTCGGAGTCTGAAGTCATGCTCTTAGTGTCATGGCGCCGCGACGGCCACGGCACATGGGTGAGGGGGCAAGTTCTTTCCCAGGCAGAAACCTGGCTCTCCCGCTCGTGTGGAGACTGCCCGAAGGTGGACGTGTGCCCGGCGGGGTGCGGGCCCCGGGTCCGCCGCGCGGGTGCGTTACGACACGTCATCACCGTCTCAGGGAGAGTGCCTCATGGCCAGGACCACCGTCAGCTTCGACAGCGCCGGCATCCCGCTCGCCGGCCACCTCTACACCCCCGACACGCCGGCGTCGGGTCCGCGGCCGGCGCTCGTGGTCGGTCACCCCGGCACCAGCGTGAAGGAACAGACCTCCGGCACGTACGCGCAACTGATGGCCGAGCGCGGTTTCGTCGCCCTCGCCTTTGACGCCGCCTACCAGGGCGAATCCGGCGGTCTGCCACGCGGCCTGGAGGACCCCGCCCAGCGGGTGGAGGACTTCAAGGCCGCCGTCTCCTATCTCACCACTCTCGACGAGGTCGACGCCGACCGGATCGGCCTGCTGGGCATCTGCGCCTCCGGCAGCTACTCGCTGGCCGCCACCGGCGGCGACCACCGCGTGAAGGCCGTGGCCACCGTGTCCACCGCCGAGCCCGCCCGCCAGTTCCGTCTCGGCGCCGACGGCACCCAGGATCCGGCTGTCTTCCAGGCCCTGCTGGACGCCGCCGCAACGGCCCGCAGCGCCGCCGCACGCGGCGAGGACCCGGGCACGATGACCATGTTCCCGGAGACCGCCGAGCAGGCCCGCGCGCTCGGCGGCCAGCACGGTGCCGAAGGCTTCGAGTACTACTGCACCCCGCGCGGCCACCACGAGCGCTCCGCGAAGACCCTCGCCTGGGAGAGCATCGACAGGATGGCCATCCATGACGCCTTCGTCGCTGTCTCGCTGATCGGCCCCCGCCCTATCCTTCAGATCATCGGCGAACGCGCCGTCACCGCGTGGATGGCCGTCGAGGCCCACCAGCGCGCCACCGGCCCCAAGGAGATCCACTGGATCAAGGGCGCCAGCCACGTCGACCTCTACGACAAGAAGGAGTACATCGACCCCGCCGTCGACAAGCTCACCGACTTTTTCACCACCCACCTCACCACCGACTGACGGGCCTTGGGACGCCGTTAACCAACGTGTCAAAGCCCGCGAATAGGCACGCGGGAGGCCCGTTTCACCTGGGATGACGGACCCATCGGCGGTCATGTGGCCTTCGTGCAGGGGTACCAGGGCGACGTGCCGTGGACGGAGCGGCTGGACTCGTCCTGATCCCGCCCGGTCACCGGGCGGCCGGTCAGTTCCTCGATGGCGGCCGCGGCCTTGGCCCGGCGACGTTCCGGGCCGCGATGGCGCCACCAAGGCCGTCCACCTCGATCACGCCGTCCGAGCCCTGCAGGCACCAATCGCCGTCCTCGCGCCACAGGCACAGACCGTCGTCGTACCAGCCCCGCCCCACCGGCCGAGACATCTTGCGGAACGTCTGGGACGTCTGGGACGTCCGTGGGGACGTTCTCAACGTCCTGGCCGGCCGCCTGACGGTTGCGGGCGTCCGGCAGGCGGGCATGGCGGCGCGCTGGGCGGCGCGGCGGTCACGCGCTCGCAGCGCCGGCGCGAGGGCCTCCCAGGTGACGCCGGCGTCGCGGGCGGCCTGAATCAGGTCGGGCTCGACGTCGGCCGGCCGATCGCGCAGGTCGGCCAGCAGAGCGAGAGCGGCCAGGGCCTCATCGCCGGTAGGCCGGGTGTCATCGAACCGGTGCGGGTTGGTCAGGTCGCGGCGGGCCGCACCTCACGGCGCAGGTCAGTGCGAGCGGGGCCGCCATCTCCGGGAAGGACGTGACCACCGAGCAGTGGACCGCGGTGAACTCATCCAGTCGCCCGTGGGCAAGTGATCGTTCTGCCGTTTGGGCCGTGATCTCTCCCAGCGATCGAGCTACGGATCGTAAGCTACGGCTACTCGGCGCTACCTTGTGGCCCATCGCCGTTACCCGAGCGTCGGGCCTCACAACATTGTGAGAACACAGATTGCGAGGTCATGAGAACGACGGCCGAGGACAAACCGGACACCGCCCGCCGCGTCGGCGCGGCGTGTCAGAACTCCTCATTTCTGCGAATGGGACGGGCAGGGCCAGACGGTTGCGAAGCCGGTGGTGACCTTGGAGCATCTCCTTACCAACGCGTGCGACGTGCCTGGAGCGCCCTGTGATCATCGAGGATCTGTCAGAGCCGGAACTCGCCCTCTGGGAGGCGTTTCCCGCTGCGCGTCCTGTGGATCTTCCCGGCACGCCCGTTCGGGCTGCGGTCATCGCAGAAATGCTGCTCGGCGCCCGGGAACGCCTTGCAGGTCAGACTCCTGGCATGCACCTGTCCGGAGCCCTGATCACCGGCCGGTTGGACCTGTCGTACGCCGAGGTTCAACACCCTCTGATTTTGACCAGGTGCGATTTCGAGGAAGCGCCGGTCTTCACCGGAGCCCACACCGGCCTGGTCGACCTCGCGGCTTCCCGGTTGCCCGGACTGCATGCTGCAGATGCCGTGATCGGCGGGGGCCTGCGCCTTGAAGACTGCGTGATCGATGGTCCGGTTCAGCTCGGTGGAGCCCATGTGTCCGGGACGATGAATCTCAGCGGCACGGTGATCCACGCAGATCTGGCCGTCCAGGCCGACGGCCTGATCGTCGATCGTGATCTTCTGTGTGCGAACGCCGTCGTCGACGGCGAGTTACGCGTCGTGGGCGCCAGGATCGGCGGGACGATGACCCTGGACGGCACACGGGTCGGGCGGTCAGGCGGCTGCAGTCTCACCGCCGAGGGGATCGTCATCGACGGCGGATTGTCGTGTGGTCACGGCTTTCACTCCTACGGCGAGCTGAGCGTGCAGGACGCCCGGGTGGGACGCAGATGCGTGTTCAGCGGAGCCCGGCTGTCCAACCCCGACGGCATCGCCCTGAACGGGGAAAGGCTCGCCATCGAGGGCGGGCTGCTCGTCAATGAGGGCTTCACGGCGGAGGGCGAAGTCCTCTTGCGTGGCGCTCACGTCGCCGGTTCGCTCTCCTTCGCGCTGGCGCGTCTCGTCAATCCGGGAGGGCGCGCGCTGAACGCGCCGCTGATGGAGATCGGCAGCGGGCTGCGAGCCACGCCGGGCTTCGTGGCGACCGGAGAGGTCTTCCTGGACTCCACCCAGGTCCGCGGATCGGTCAATGTCGATGGGGGCAAGCTGTCCAACCCGGGTGCGACGGCGCTTTCACTGCGGCGGCTGGGGGTCACCGGCAGGCTCAGCTGTAGCGAGGGCTTCAGCGCCGACGGGGAGATCGTGCTCAGCAGCGCCAGAGTCGAGGGCAGCGTGGACTTTCACGGCGCGGCGCTCAGCAACCCCGGGGGCCGGGTTCTGTCCCTGTGGGAGGTGAACGCCGGCGGTGGCATCGACTGCTGCGAAGGCTTCACGGCCGAGGGAGCCCTCTCCATCAGAAATTCCCGGATCGCCGCCACATTGTGCTTTGCGGAGAGCACCATCGACGGCGAGCTGCACCTGCGCGGCGTCGAAGCGGCTTCGCTGAAGATCGGGCCCCAGACCGTGCTGCTGGGCACCGTCGATCTTCGCCACACCCGAGTCGGGGTGCTCGATGACGTTCCCGGCCGGTGGCCCGCCCGCTTGCTGATGAATGGCTTCACCTACGACAGCCTGGAGGCTCCCCTGCCTGTCCAGGAGCGCCTTGACTGGCTGGCCAAGGAGGCCTACCAGCCCCAACCGTACGAGCAGTTGGCCACGGTCTACCGCAGGCATGGCCACGATGAGGCCGCTCGGGACGTGCTGCTGGCCAAACAGCGTCGCCGTCGCACCGGGCAACGACTCGGGGCACGGCTGTGGGGGTACCTGCAAGACTGGACCGTTGGCTACGGCTACCGCCCGTTCCGCGCCGGGCTCTGGCTCGCAGCCCTTCTCCTCCTCGGCACGGTCGTTTTCACCGTCCACCAGCCACCGGCCTTCAAGCCGGCCGAGGCGCCCGCCTTCAACGCCTTCCTCTACACCCTGGACCTGCTCCTCCCGATCATCAGCTTCGGACAGGAGACGGCCTTCGGCCCGCGAGGCTTACAGCAATGGCTCGCCGCCGCGATGATCACTGCGGGATGGATCCTTGCGACCACCATCGTGGCAGGCCTCACTCGCGCTCTCTCCCGCCAATGACCCGGCCAGAAGCACTGACCTCGGCACCCTGGCTCCAGCCGCAGCCGGCTGGGTTCGGGCCGCGTCACGCGCTGCACCGCCTCGACGAACTCGATGACCTGCTGCGGGAGCATCTCGGCAGGCACGGAGTCGGGCACGGCGAGCTCGCCCGCAGCGCCGCCACCAGCCTGGCCTTCGCCAGGATCGGCGAGGACGGGTCGGCGTCCTGCGACTTCCGGTTCGGCTGGCGCTTCTCCGGCCCGGTCCCCCTCGACGGCGTCACCTGCCTGCACACCGGATCGCCGGCCACGTTCGTCGAGCCCGGGGCCGCGCAGGTCAGGGAGGTGATGCGGGCCGCCGCCGCAGCGGGGGTCGTCGTCTCCTACGATCCCGACATCCGTCCCTCGCTGGTCGGCGACCGGGCATCCGCGCTGACCGCGGTCGAGGAGTGCGTACGGCTCTCCCGGCTGGTCAAGGTGAGCGCGGAGGACCTGGCCTGGCTGTATCCCGGCGAGCCGGACCTGGACGTGGCGCGCCGCTGGGCGGCGTTCAGGTCCGGCTCACCGGGAGAGCGCCTGGTCGAGGTGACCCGGGGCGGCGACGGAGCGTCGGCAATCCTCGGCGGCGGCGAGCTCACGGCGGAGCGGGTCCGTGACGCGTTGCGCCACGGATGCGCGGCGGGCGGCCATCGTGTGCACCAGGGAGGGCGCGGTCCCGCCGAGCCCGCAGGAGATCGGCGAACTGCTCTCCACGATGCCGCCCCCCGTCTGACCGATCTCATCGCAGCGCGGTGGCGAGGGTGTCCCAGCAGGGACCCCCTCGCTCTGTCTCGCGGGCGTGATCCCTCAGCCGCCGAAGGCCGGCTTCATCGCCCAGACCTTGAGCGACCTGACCGTGGCGGCGCCGTCCGCGAACAGGGGCAGGCCGAGGGACTCGTCACGGGCGGGGTACACGCGCGGGGTGATGGATTTGTGGCCCCCGGCATCGGCCTCGACCATGGATGTGCCGAGGAACACGTCAAGGGTGAGCACGTCGTTCGTGAGAGTGACAGCGCCGCATTGCACGCCCAGGCCGGCGAAGAGGCTGGAGACAGCGCCTGAGCTGGTCCGGTCGACGCAGAAGGATTTGTCGTTCTTGTTGGACGACAGGACGGTCTCCTCCTCTCCCGCGGCACTGCGTCTGGCCTTGATCCCTTAGCGGCTCGCGGTGGAGGCCGACATCTCCAGCTGGATGTGGAGGGTGTCGCCGCGAACGCCGGACAGCTGCTGGTCGCTCTGATCGGTGAGGGCGACCAGCGAGGCGATGCCGAAGATGATCGACCGGCCCTGCTCGTCGACGAACCCGCTGGGACCGGTGAAGTGCTCGCCGTGGTCGAAGAGCTTCGGGACGGTGGAGTCGGGGACGAACGTGCGCGTCGCCGCCTTCCAGGTCCCGATCCAGTACCAGACGTATTCCACGTTGTGCGGGCTGCCGCCCGACCACATCGGGTTGTTCGCGACGAACAGATCGGTCGGCGGGTCAGGTAACTCCATGAACGCGCTGACGCCCGCTTCAGCAGCCCTGGCATTGGAGCCGCCCTGCGTGATCAGACCCGGGTCGAAGGGCAGCCCAGCCCAGGTGAGGCCCACTCGGGCCCCGGCGCCGGCAATCGGGGATGGCGCGCTCGGCTCAGCACGGACACCCCACGAGACCGGCCACAGCGGCGTCGAGGTCCTTCAGCGCCGGGCTCCCATGCGGTTGTGCCGCCGGGAGAAGCCGATCCAGGCCGCAAGGGCGACCAGCGCCGCGAGGGCGATGATGCCGATCTTGAGGGGAGTCCCCATCCCGCCTTCGTCGTCCGCCGCGGTCGTCACCGCGGCGGCCTCCTTCTGCGCGGGGGCCGGATTCTGCGCGGGGGCCGTCGCCTGGTCAGGGCTGGGACCGGCCGCGATTGCGGGCGCGGCGGCGACCACGCCCGACTTCACCTTCACCGTCGCCTTCGCCTTGGACGGTTCGGTCGCGGTCACGGTGACCCGCCACTCCCCGCTCGGCAGCGGCTCGGCGGAGCGGTAGAGGTTCTGGCCCTCGCTCGCCGACCTGAGCGGCACCGGGCCGAAGGACCGGCCGTCGGCCGAGATCGCGGTCAGGCTCGCGTGGACGATCTCCGTGACGGGATGGCCGTCCTTCTTGTACGTCACCAGCACGTTGACGTTGTCCGCGCCGTCTCCTGCCACCTCCAGCTTGATCGGTCCCCCGTGGGCGGAGGCCACCGGCGCGCCGAGCACCAGCGCGAGCCCGGCCAGCAGGACGGTGAGGACGTATGCCGCTGCCTTTTTCACTGGTGGTGACTCCCCTCGGGTTCGGTGTCGGGGGTGAGCGCCCCTTCGCCGGGTGATGTCGGCAGGAACACGTGCTGGTGGCCGTAGCCCGCGTCGATGTTCAGCGCGTCGAGCGCGGTGGCGCCGATCGACCAGGTGTAGAGCGCGTCGGCGCGCTGGCGTACGGCCAGGTCGAGGACGGCGGCGCGGGCCGGTCCCGTGAGGTCCCGCGCGGCCGCGTAGGTGTCGACGGTCGTGGCGAACTGCCGTACGGCGGAGGCGAGGCTCGCCCTCGCCACGTTGGTGGCGGTCTCGCCGGACGGCGGGTCGGCGAAGCCGGCGACGGCCGCGGTGGCCGTCTTCCGCCAGTTCTCCACGTCGGCGGCGGTCACCGCGGCGGGACCCGCGGTGCCGTCGGCGGGCATGGCCAGGTTCAGCCCGTGGAGCACGGGGATGAGGCTGGACCGTGTGCCGCGGGCCAGCTCCGTCAGGGTCTTGATCTGCGTCTTGTCGCGGAGGGCGGACTCGGCGCGGAGGCGGTCGGCCGTCTGCTCGATCGAGTCCGGCCGGGTCAGCCAGAACACCACGCCGCCGGCGACGATCGCGCCGAGCGCGAACGCGACCGCGAGGGCGAGCACGCGTGCCCACGTCGCACCCCGTGCCGGGGCCGGTGGTCCGGGGCGCCTGATGGTGGCCGCCTCCTTGGGGCGGATGCCCATGGTGCTCACGCTCCCTGAGGTGTTTCCCTGGTGTGAAGCATGATCAGCTTCTGGATGCGCCTGCGCCGCCAGGCGGCGAGCAGCCGGATGGCGAAGCAGGCGAGGACGAGGAGGACGAAAAGGGTGAGCTGCGGCCATGGCAGCGCCCAGACCGTGGTGTCGACCGCCATCTGCTGGGCGGCGACGCCCGGGATCGGCTTGCCGGCGGGCGCGGGGATCGCCGTGACGGTCGTGCCGATGGGTCCCAGCGGCCAGGCGCCCGGCACCTGCGCGACGAACGTGCGGCTGCCGCCCGGCATGAGCTCCCTGGCCTTGGCCGCGGACGGGTCACTCCAGCTGCTCTCGCCCACGAGCGTGGACGTCAGAACCCGGTTGTCCGTGACCACCCGGACGTTGCCGGCGTTGGCCACGGTGTAGGTCACCTCGACGGACCCGGCGGCGAAGGGGTTCCACGACCCCACGTACTCGGCCCGCACGCCGGTCACGGCCACCTTGGCCACGTAGCCGCCGGTGACGCGGATGTTCAGGCGGACGCCCACCCGGTTCTGGACCCGTACCTGGCCGGAGATCGTCTCCAGGGACGCGGTCACGCCCGCGGGATGGTCTCCCGGCGTCGCGTTCTGGGGGATCGACACCGTCATGGGAACGATGGAGGTGGCGCCGGCCGCGATCGTCACCTTCTCGGGGACCGTTATCCAGGAGCCGCCGTCGACCGGCTCAACGTCCGAGGGCCGCATGTCGAAGTAGCCCTTGGCGGTCAGGTAGCCGTCGTTGGCGTCGATCGCGAAGTCGACCGGCTGGGTGGAGCGGTTGATGACCGCCACGTGCTCGACCACCTGCTGGCCGCCGGCGAGTTCGAGGTCGATGACGCTGCGGCCGTCGGGACCGTCGGCGTTGGCCGGCACGACCGACCAGGTGGTGTCGGCGGCGGACGGCGTCGCGAACGCCACCACGGCGACCAGCAGGGCTGCGCAGAGAGCGGGGAAGGCGGCGAGGGCGCCTCGCGAACGGCTTGTGCTCAACAGGGTGTCTCCAGTCTCGTCGTGGTCGTCCGGGACCTGTCCCGTGCCGGCGCAGGTCCCGGACGACCACAGTGGGCGATGGCGTCCTGCCTCCTGCTCAGGACTGGTCGAACAGCTTCAGGACCGTTGAACAGCTTCAGGACTGGTTGAACAGCTTCAGGACTGGTTGAACAGCGAAAGCGTCAGGGTCGAGCGGTATTCGCCGGCGGCGACGTCGGCGGGAGTGCGCAGCAGGAGGTCGGCGTTGACCTCCCAGGTGCCGATCTCGTCGGCGGAGTTCGCCGTCGACACCAGCAGCTCCTGGCCCTGCAGACCGACGGCGGGCGCTCCGGTGCCGTCGGAGATGACGCTGGAGACGGGCTCACCGGCCTCCACCGCGCCGGAGGTGGAGTCGCTCAGCAGGCGCGGCCGCCAGCCCAGGTACTGCGGGCCGATGGGCGGCGCGGAACCGCCGGTCGCGGTGAACTCGCCGGCCTGCCCGACGACCGCCCAGAAGTCACCGGCGGGGATCTCCTCGGGACGGCGGCTGTCGGTCACCGTGACCGTCGGCAGGGTGCCGACGAACTGGCGGGCGGCGGCGTTGGAGCCGTCCTCCTGCAGGGACACGCCGCCGTTGTCGGCGACGGTCATGGAGACCTGACCCGGAGTGGTGTTGGGCTCGATCGTCACCGACAGCTCGACGCCGTTCTCGGGGTCGTCGTCCGCCACCGCGGGACCGGCCACGCCGGCGAGCGCGACGCCGAGCACCGCCGCGGCGAGCAGGTGCGCAGTCTTGTTGATTCTCATGTGATCGCTCCATCTGTGGGGGGCGGGGCCGGCCGGCGGATCGGCCGGCCGGCCCCGGTTCTGCTGGGCGGTCAGCGGCAGCTGAGCGCCGGGTAGGCGGCGTCGTACGACGAGGTGACCTGCTCGCCGCCGATCGTCGCGGCCCCCTTCACGGTCACCGAGCCGGCGTCGATCTGCCCGGCCCGGCTGTTGAAGGACTGGTACGCCTGCTTGCCCGGGGCCACGTCGGCCACGGTCTTCGTACCGAACGGGGTGGTCAGCGTCACCGTGACCGGCACGTCGGAGACGTTGACGGCCGTGACCGCCACGTACGCCGAGGTGCCGATGCAGCGGGACGAGGCGGAGACCGTCAGCTTCACCTGCGGCGCGGACGCCGAGATCGTCAGCGTCAGCGTCTTGGCCTCTTCGACGTTGCCCGCCTTGTCGGCCGAGCGGTACTTGAGCTCGTGCTGCCCGTCGCCGGTCACGGTGACCGGTTCGGTGTAGGCGGTCCAGTCGCCGCCGTCGAGCTGGTACTCGGTCTTGTCGACCCCGCTGCCGCCGTCCTCGTCGGCGGCCGCCAGCGTGACCGACACCGGGCCGGTGAACGTGCCGCCCGGCGGCAACTCGGGCTCGGTCGTCGCCGTCGTCACCGGCGCCGTCCTGTCCTCGTCCGACCCGCCCTTGATCAGGTGGAAGTGGTCGAACGTGACCGTCTTCGACGCCGACTGGTTGGTGCCGATGGTGTACACGCCGACCTTGGCGCCGGTGGCCACCGCGCTGTTATCCACCGGGGCGGACAGAGCGGTCCAGGTCTCGCCGTCGGAGGAGTAGGAGCCGGTGTAGGTGTTGCCCTCCTTCTTGAGCCGCAGCCACCACACGCCGCTGGTGAGGTTGTTCACCTGCGGCTGCGGGTTCTGGACGGTGCCGCCGACCTCGCTGCGCAGTTCGATGCTCCGCGCCACCGTCGAGCCCGCCGAGTTGGTGGTGAGGAAGTCGAGCTTCACGTAGTCGTCGTCGCCGGTGTACGCCATGAGGCCGCCCTGCTGGTACTGCTCGTTGAGCGCCGAGGCGTCCACCTTGGTCTCCAGCGTCCAGTCGCCGCTCGGGGCCGGCTGCAGGATGAGGTTCTTCGGGCCGCTGTTGGTGGTCCCGTAGATGTCACCCGTCGTGGTGTCGAGCTGCAGCTTGCCGTCGCCGACGCGCGCCGCCGTGGCGTCGGGGCGCACGATCGCGCTCCAGCGGCAGGTGTCGAGCGCCGTGCCGTCGAACTCGTCGTCCGGGTCCGGCCCGGTCGCCGTGTCGTCCGGCGTGATGTGGAACCAGTCGAAGGACGCGTCCACCACCGGGTGGTCGGCCCCGGCCAGCGAGAGCAGGCCGATCTTGGGGCTGGTGATCCCGGCGAGCGCCTTGGTCTGGGGCATCGCGGTGAACGTGGTGCCGTCGGCGGAGTAGTGGGCGGTGATGTTGGTGCCGTCGCTGATGAACCGCACGTACACCGTGTCGGGGTAGGCGTCTCCCAGGTTGGCCGTGTTGCTCTGCGACACCTCGTTCGGGGCGCCGTTCTCCTCACGGATGAACTGGAAGATGCGGCTGGCGTGGTTGGGGCCCGAGGTCGACCGCGCCTGCAGCACCATCTTGGCGTAGTTGTCGTCGTCGCCGTAGATGATCAGGCCCGCCTGCTGGTACGCGTCGCGCGCGTCCAGCGTGAGCTTGGCGGTGGCGGTCCAGGCTCCCGACGGCGCCGGCTGCAGCACGATGTTCGGCGTGTTGCCGCCCGTGCTGTAGATGTCGGTGGTCGAGGTCGGGATCACCAGCTTGCCGTCGGCGACCCTGAGGTCCTGGTTCTCCCGGATGACCGACCAGCGGTCACGGTCGAGCTGGTTCCCCAGGAAGTCATCGGAACGGCCGCTGAAGCACACCGTGGCCGGCGCGTCCACCTTGACCGCGACCTGTGCGGAGGACGACGCGCCCTTGTCGTCGGACACGGTCACCACGGCAGTGTAGGTGCCCGGCGCGGTGTAGGTGTGGCTCGCGTCGGCGGTGGTGGGCTCCGGCGCGCCGTTCACGCCGAAGTTCCACTTGTAGGTGAGCGGGTCGCCTTCCGGGTCGGTGGCCGTCGCCTTGAAGTCGACCTTCAGCGGAGCGACGCCCGTCGCAGGGGTCCCCGTCGCGGTCACGGACGGACGCTGGTTCTCCGTGGCGCCCTTGCCGACGAAGTCGACCCAGTTGACGTTGACCAGGTAGGCGTTGTCGGCCGCGCTCGCCGGCTTGCGCACCACGAAGTACAGCGGTCCGCTCTCCGTCGGCGGGCTGGACAGGTCGAGCGTGACGTCGGCGAACGTCTGCCAGCCGCCGGTGGGCGCCACCTCGGCCGAGCCGACCAGCGTGCCGGTCTCGGGGTCGCCCGCCCGGACCTGCACGGTCCCGCCGGGGCCGCCCGAGGCCGCCCTGAGCCGGATCGCGGTGACGTTCGACAGGTTCACCGGGTCGAACGACCACCAGTCGCCGTCCTGGACGAACGCGATGTGCTGGTTGCCGCCCTGGGTGTCGCTGGTGGCCTCCGCCTGGACGCCCGCGGTGTCGGTGCCCTTGCCGTCGGCCACCCGGCCGGTCCGCGAGAAGTGCTCGGCCTGCTTGCGCTTGGGCTCCAGGATGACCTGGCCGCGCCCGGTCAGCGACTTGGCGCCGTTGGCGCCGCCGTCGGCGTAGCTGGCCTCGATGGCGTAGAAGAGGTTGTCGTACTCGCCGTGGCCGGCCTGCTGGGTCTGCAGCACGCCCTCACAGCCCTGGTGCTGGTCGAGCGGGTGGCCGTGGCTGTCGTGGCCGAGGATCGCCTGGATCTTCACCTTGTCGCAGTCGATCGTGCCGTCCTCGGGGTCGGTGACGGTGACCGTGAACTTCACCTGGTCGCCGAACTCGAAGAAGGCGCCGTTCGGCGGGACGGTCACCGAGACCGTGGGGCGGGTGTTGCCCGCGTTGATCTCCACGCCGGCGGTGCCGGTCCGGCCGTCGGAGGTCGTGATCGTCAGGACCGCGTTGTAGTCGCCCCCCTCCTCGTAGGTGTGGGAGGGGCTGGGGTCGGTGGAGTCGGTGTCACCGTCGCCGTCGAGGTCCCAGGCGTAGGTGATCGGCTTGCCGTCCGGGTCCCTGCTGCCCTCGCTGGAGAACGTCACGGCCAGCGGCAGCGGGCCGTCGGTCTTGTCCGCCGCGGCACGGGCGATCGGCGGGCGGGTGCCCTTGGTGTACACGATGCGGTAGATGCCGGAGTCGGCGTTGTCGCCGCCGAAGCCGGACCCCCACTCGATCATGTACAGCGCGCCGTCGGGGCCGAACTTCATGTCCATCGGCTTCTTGAACGTCAGGGAGCCGAGGATCGTGTTCATCTCGACGAGCTTGGTGCCGGTCTCGTCGAGCTGGAACGACCACACCTTGTCGTTGTTCCACTCGCCGAAGACCGCCTTGCCGTCCCAGTACGCCGGCCACTTCACGTCCGACTGCAGGTTCGGGTCGGAGCGGTAGACGGGGCCGCCCATGGGCGCGCCACCGCTCATCTCCGGGAAGTTCTGCGGGTCGGCCGCGTAGTGGTACCAGATCGTCGCCGGAACCACCGGCGGCAGGCTGGTCAGGCCGTCGTTGTTCGGCGACTCGTTGACCGGCGCGGCGCAGTTGAAGGCCGACCCCGACTGCCTGGTGGCGAAGTCGAAGTCGACGTACGGGGTGTTGTTCCCGACGCAGTACGGCCAGCCGTAGTTGCCCGGCTTGGAGACGATGTTCCACTCGACCGTGTTCTGCGGGCCGCGGGTGGTGCTCGCCGAGTTGGCGTCGGGGCCGTACTCGCCGAGCATGATGTGGCCCGTCTTGGGGTCGAGACCCATGCGGAACGGGTTGCGGAAGCCCATGCCGTAGATCTCCGGCTTGGTCTTCGCCGTGCCCGGCGCGAACAGGTTGCCGGACGGGATGGTGTACGTGCCGTCGGCCTCGGGGTGGATCCGCAGCAGCTTGCCGCTCAGGCTGTTGGTGTTGCCCGAGGTGCGCTGGGCGTCCCAGCTGGCGCGGCCCGACCGCTCGTCGATCGGCGTGTAGCCGTCGGAGGCGAACGGGTTGGAGTTGTCGCCCGTGGCCAGCCACAGGTTGCCGGTCTTGGGGTCGATCACCATGCCGCCACCGTGGTGGCAGCACTCGGCCCGCTGCACCGGGACGTCGAGGACCACCTTCTCGCTCGACAGGTCAAGGGTGTCACCCGTGACGGTGAACCTGCTCAGCCGGTCGACGTTCGCCCCGGTGGGCGAGTAGTACAGGTACACCCAGTGGTTGGAGTCGAAGCCGGGGTCGAGCGCCAGCCCGAGCAGGCCGCTCTCGTTGGCGGTGAAGACGTTCAGCTTCGCCGCCGTCACGGTGCCGCCCGCAGGCTTGATGATCTTGACCTCGCCGAGGCGGTCGATGTAGAAGACCCGGCCGTCCTTGGCGACGTCCACCATCATCGGGTTCGAGGTGTTGTCGTCGAGCGTGACCTTCTCGAAGCTTCCGCTCTGCGAGGCCGAGCAGTCGGCCTTGACCGCGCCGGCGGCCGTCTGGATGCCGCCGAGCAGCAGCTTCAGGAAGTTCGGCTCGCTGTAGTTCTCCTTCATGTGGCCGAGCCCCGTGTACCACGAACGGCCGCCGTCGAAGTCGTGACACCACGTGTTCGGGTGGTCGGCGCCCATCGTCGCGCCGGTGTAGGACTTCTCGTCCATCGACGTCAGCACGTGCACCGTGCCACGCGGATTCGCCCGGTAGTCGTACCACTCGTCGGTACGGGTCCAGGTCGTCGGCAGGTCCTTGGTGGACGGGTGGGCCGGGTCCTCGACCTTGACCGTGGCCTGCTGGATCGCCGGATGCGACTTGAAGTACGCACCGACCAGCTTGCCGTACCACTCCCAGTTGTAGCCGCTGTCGGCCGCGGCGTGGACGCCGGCGAAGCCGCCGCCGTTCTGTATGTAGCGCTGGAAGGCGTCCTTCTGGTCCTGCGTGCCCAGCGGGTCACCGGTCGTGGACATGAAGACCACGGCCTGGTACTGCGCCAGGTTCTGGTCCGTGAACAGCGCGCTGTCCTCGGTGGTGTCGACCGCGAAGTTGTTCTCCTGGCCGAGTTTCTGCACGGCCGCGATGCCCTCGGGGATCGAGTCGTGCCGGAAGCCGGTCGTCTTCGAGAAGACGAGGACCTTGAACGCGGGCTCCGCTGCCGCCGTGGCGGCCTCGGCGCTCACCGGCGCCGCGAGGAGCGTGACGAAGGGGGCGACGAGGGCTAAGGCCATCGTCGTCGCGGTTCGGCGCCTCGGGCGTCGTCCGCGTGCTGGCAGGGCCGCGTTGAGCAGCCTGGCCCACGTTCGATGACGTGGTGACATGGAAACCCTTCCTGACCGGGGGGACGTCAGGCAAGGCGCGCGCCGCCGCGCTGTTGCCACTTGGTGGTAGCGGATATGTGCGGGTGCTGGAGGGTGCCGTCTCCAGGTCTGTGGAGGCCGTCAGTAAGGTGCCGGCCGGGGTGGTGAGTCCATGATCGTCGTCGGGTCGTCGATGATGTCGCTGATCACCATGCTGGCGGCGCCGCGGGAGGCGGCGCCGAAGCCGAGCGTGGAGGCGACGAGCCGGCACTGGGCGGCCGGAGCGGCCACCACGAGCCGTCGCAGCTGGTCTTGTGCGTGGGGCAGCAGCCACTCGGCCAGCGAGGCGAAGTAGCCGCCGATGACGATCACCCGTGGGTTGAACAGGTTGGCCAGGATCGAGCCGCCGAGCCCGAGCCACTGGCCGACCTGTGCCACCGCCATCATCATCCGCCGCTCGCCCGAGGCCAGGCCCCTGGCGATGTCGGCGACCCGTTCGCCGGGGTCGGGCACCGGCATGCCGGGCAGCCCGTACGCCTGCTCGGGCATGGCCGCGCGGACGAGCGCGGCCAGGCCGACCTTGGTCTCCCAGCATCCGATGCGGCCGCAACCGCACTGGGTGCCGTTCGGGTCCACCTGCAGATGTCCGACCTCGCCGGAGAATCCGTCCGCGCCGCGCATGAGCTCGCCGCCCACGATGACGCCGCTGCCGACCCCGACCTCGCCGGTGAGGTACACCAGGTGGGGCGTGCCGGCGGCGACGCCGGAGGTGTATTCGGCCAGCGCGGCGAGGTTCGCGTCGTTGTCCACCCGCACCGGCACGCGCGGCGGGCCGAGCAAGGAGGCCAGCTGGTCGGCCAGGGGCAGGTCGCGCCAGTAGAGGTTCGGCGCGAGCGTCACGACGCCGCGGGCCACGTCCACGAGCCCGGGGACCGCCACCGCGATGCCGGCGGGCGCCGCTCCGGCGCGCCGCATGGCCTCCACGGCCTCCTTGGCCACGAGCCCGAGCCGGCGCACGGCGTTGTCCGGGCCGCTGCCCATGGCGTCGTAGACGACCCGGCGCTCGACCAGGACCCGGCCGCTGAGATCGGTGCCGTGGACCGCGATGTAGTCGACGTTGATCTCCATGCCGAGGGCGCCGACGTGCGCGCCGTGCAGCGCGACCGCCCGTCTGGGGCGGCCGACGGCCCCGGCGTGCTCGACGCCGACCTCGCGTACCAGGCCGCGTTCGAGGAGCTCGGCCATGAGGTTGGAGACGGTGGCCCGGTGCAGCCCGCTCGCCTCGGCGATGTGGGCACGGGACAGGGACGGGTGGTCGCGCAGCTCGCGCAGCACCAGCGAGAGGTTCGCCCGGCGCAGCGCGGCGGAACCCGCCGGCGGAGCGCCGGCCCGGACACGGCTGGGCGGTTTGTACGTCATGCGCACCACCCGCCCTTTGTTTGTCTCCGAGATCAATTAATCGGAGTTGTAACACGGGGATGTCCGGCCGTGCACTCCTGATTCTCGTAACGAGTTGGCATCGCTGGCATCGGTCCACGTCAGCGATCCATCAGGCGTCAGTTATCGGAACGTTACCGAAATTGCAACCGATTTCAGCCTTGTGTCCGCAGAGGTCGGCACCTTTAATTCGGCTAGCCATCCGCACTAATCGAGGAGGAGCGTGGACCACAACCGGACCGGCGGCCATGCGACCGACTCGGCGAGTCGCGGCGGTTCCGCGGGAGCCCCCGCGGACCAGGCCACCGTGCGCCGCTCCAACCTCGCCCTTGTGCTGCGTCATGTGAGCGCTAACGGCCCGTGCTCCCGGTCGGCCGTCGCCGTCGCGACCGGGTTGAACAAGGCCACCGTCACCAGCCTGGTGAACGAGTTGCAGACCCGCGGGCTGGTCAAGGAGATGGGACCGCAGCACGCTGGCTCCGTCGGCCGCCCGGGTGTCGCGCTCGGCCTGGACGGCTCCCGGGCCGGCGCCCTGGGCGTGGAAGTCAACGTCGACTACATCGCCGCGATCGCCACCGACCTGGCCGGAAGAGTGCTCATCGACCGGCGCATCGGCTTCGACGCCATGGGCTCCGGCCCCGACCGCTCACTGGACGAGCTGGCCCGCATGGTCGAGAAGACCCTCGCCGACCTCGACCGGCTCGGGGTCACCCCGGCCGGCATCACCGTGGCCGTCCCCGGCCTGATCGACACCACCACCGGCACCGTCGTCTTCGCTCCCAACCTCGGCTGGCGCGGGGTGCCGGTGGCCGGGCGGCTGGCCCAGGCGGACCTCGCGCGGGACATCCCCATCGCGGTGGACAACGACGCCAACCTCGCCGCCCTGGCCGAATACACCTCGGGCGTCGCGGCGGGCACCTCCGACCTGGTCTACCTCACCGGCGAGGTGGGCGTCGGCGGTGGCGTCATCTCCGGCGGCCGGCTCCTGGGCGGCGCGGACGGGTTCGCGGGCGAGGTCGGCCACGTCATGATCGATCCGTCCGGCGAGCGGTGCCGCTGCGGCCGCGTCGGCTGCTGGGAGACCAGGGTCGGGCTGGCCGCGCTGGTCCGCATGGCCACGCCGGACCGCGCGTACGGCACGGGCCCGCAGCTCGTCCGCGACCCGGAGGAGCGCCTGGCCGAGATCGAGCAGCGGCGGGCCGGCGGAGATCCGCGCGTCGACGCCGCCCTCGCGGAGGTCGGCCGGTGGCTCGGGATCGGAGCGGCCATGCTGATCAACCTCTTCAACCCACGCGTGATCGTGCTGGGCGGCTACTTCGCCCGGCTCGCCGACCCGATCATCCCCGCGGCACAGCGGGAACTGGCCCGCCTGGGCATGAGCGACGCCTTCGAGCGCTGCCGGTTCGCCGCCTCCGACCTCGGCTTCGGCGCCGCCTCGCGCGGAGCGGCCGGAGTCGTCGTCGAACGAGCCCTGTCCGACCCCACCGGCATCTCCATCCGAATGTCTCCGTCCATCGGGGTTATCGAGGGAACCCCGACGGCCTGATCGTCCCGCTCGCCCTGACCCACGTGCCCGCCACGCGGTCCCGACGCACGCCCTGTCCTCCGCACCCCCCATCCGCCTGATCGTGCTGTTCCGCACCGCCTCGGCACATTCCGCGTGCCGCGGCCATGGCGTCTGCCCCTTACCACCCAGAACGTCCCGCCCGCCTGATCGGCCGCCGGAGCCGCACCGGCACCGTTGACGCCGACCTCGGTGCCGCCGCGGCGGTGCCAACCGGCGCCGTCAGGCGGGCGGGGCACGGCCACACCGAACCGAGGGAGCCCCTGTGGCGCGGTCACCATCCGACTCCTCATCCCTGCTCGTGATGCGGGCAATCGTCAAGCAGTTCCCCGGCGTGCGCGCTCTGGACGGCGTGCACCTGGAGGTCGAAGCCGGAGAAGTGCATTGCCTGCTCGGCCAGAACGGTGCGGGGAAGCCCACGCTCATCAAGATTCTCTCCGGCGCCCACGAACCCGGCGAGGGCGAGGTGGTGCTCGACGGCTCGCCCGTACGGCCGGCGCCGCCCACCGCGGCGATGCGTCACGGCATCGCCGCGCTGACGCTGACGCAGGACCGCAGCGAGGGTTTCGCCGACGCACTGAAGACCTACGGCTTCACCGTGACCGCGCAGCAGGACGCCAAGTTCACGGTGGAGTCCGGCACGCAGGTGGCCGGCAACCTGATGCAGGCGCACAAGAAGATCGACGCGATCTGGAACCACGGCGACGACCAGGGCATCGGCGTGCTGGCCGCGATCAAGGAGGCCGGCCGCGACGAGTTCTTCATGGCCGGCGGCGCGGGCGGCCAACGCCATGCGCGACCTGCTGGAGCAGCAGATCCCGCAGTCGATCACCCTGGCCTCGGAGACCATCACCAAGGACGACGCCGCCCAGTACCTGCCCCTCGGGTTCGAGTCATGAGGCCCGTCATGGGGATCGGCATGGTCGGGTACGCGTTCATGGGCCGTACCCGTTCCCAGGCGTGGCGCAGCGTGGACGCGTTCTTCGACCTGCCGGTCGAACCGCGATGGTGGCCGTGGCCGGCAGATCCGCCGAGGCGACCGCGCGGGCGGCCGCGAAGCTGGGGTGGGCCCACGCCGAAACCGGATGGAAGCGCCTGCTCGACCGCGACGACGTGCACGTCATCGACATCTGCACGCCCGGCGACTCGCACGCCGAGATCGCCGTCGCCGCGCTGGCGGCCGGCAAGCACGTCCTGTGCGAGAAGCCGCTCGCCAACACCGTGGCCGAGGCCATGGCCGCGGCGGCGGCGAAGGAGGCGGCCGGGCGCGGCGTGCGCAGCATGGTCGCGCTCAACTACCGCCGCGTGCCCGCCGTCGCACTGGCCCGGCGGTTCGTCGAGAGGGCAGGCTCGGCGAGATCCGGCACGTACGGGCGCAGTACCTCCAGGACTGGATCGTCGACCCCGAGGTCCCCCTGGGGTGGCGGCTCCAGAAGGACAGGGCCGGATCCGGGGCTCTCGGCCGGCGGCGGCGCCGGGCGGGGCACGGTCACCGTGGACGACGCGGCCCTGTTCATCGGCCCTGTTCATCGCCCTGTTCATCGGCCGGCTCAGCGGCCGGCTCAGCGGCGGAGGGCCGGCCTCCTTCGAGGCCACCCGCTTCGCGTCCGGGGGCAAGAACGCCTTGCGCATCGAGGTCAACGGCGCCCTGGGGAGTTTGGCCTTCGACTTCGAGGCGACGAACGACCTGTGGTTCCACGACCACACCCTCGACAGCACCGAGCACGGAATCCGGCGGGTGCGGGTCACCGGGCCGGACCACCCGTACGCCGGGGCGTGGTGGCCGCCGGGTCACGGCCTCGGGTACGAGCACGCCTTCGTCCACGGGACGAAGGACTTCCTGGAGGCGATCGCCGCCGGTACCGGCCCCGCCCCGTCCTTCGGGGACGGCCTGCGGGTGCAGCGGGTGCTGGCGGCCGTCGAGCAGAGCGCGGCTGAGGGCAGCCGCTTCACAACTGTGGAGGATTCATGACCAGACCGGTCACGTTGTTCACCGGGCAGTGGGCGGACCTGCCGTTCGAGGAGGTCTGCCGGCTGGCGTCCGAATGGGGCTACGACGGCCTGGAGATCGCCTGCTGGGGCGACCACTTCGAGGTCGACAAGGCCCTCGCGGACGACTCCTACGTCGAACGCAAGAAGGAGACCCTGGCCAAGCACAACCTCGGCGTGTGGACGATCTCCAACCACCTGGTCGGCCAGGCGGTCTGCGACCACCCCATCGACGAGCGCCACAAGGGCATCCTGCCCGCCCGCATCTGGGGCGAGGGCGAACCCGAAGGCGTACGGCAGCGCGCCGCGGAAGAGATCAAGAACACCGCCCGCGCCGCGGCCGCACTCGGCGTCACGACCGTCGTCGGCTTCACCGGCTCGCCGATCTGGCACACGCTGGCGATGTTCCCGCCGGTGCCCCCGTCCATGATCGAGGCGGGGTACGCCGACTTCGCCGACCGGTGGAACCCGATCCTCGACGTCTTCGACGAGGTGGGCGTGCGCTTCGCCCACGAGGTGCACCCCAGCGAGATCGCCTACGACTACCACACCACGGTGCGCACGCTGGAGGCCATCGGGCACCGGCCGGCCTTCGGCCTCAACTGGGATCCCTCGCACATGGTGTGGCAGGACCTGGACCCGGCGGGCTTCATCCTCGACTTCGCCGACCGCATCTACCACGTGGACTGCAAGGACGCCCGGGTCGCCACCCGCGACGGACGGCGCGGCCGTCTGTCCTCCCACCTGGCCTGGGCCGATCCCAGGCGCGGCTGGGACTTCGTGTCCACCGGCCGGGGCGACGTGCCGTGGGAGGCGTGCTTCCGTGCGCTCAACCACATCGGCTACGACGGCCCGATCTCCATCGAGTGGGAGGACGCGGGCATGGACCGGTTGCACGGCGCGCCGGAATCCCTCGCCTACATCCGCTCGCTCAACGCCATCACGCCGCCGGCCGCCGCCTTCGACGCCGCCTTCTCCTCCGAGTAACCCGGCCCGCTGTGGGCGGCGGCCGCATCCCGGCCGCCGCCCACCGGAACCGACCGCCGTGGACATCCCGCGCCCCAGTGAATGATCGTGACAGGAGACAGATGAGAACCGGAATATGGCTGATCGGAGCACGAGGATCGGTCGCGGTCACCAGCGTGCTCGGGGCGCTGGCGGTGCGAGCGGGCCTGGCCGACCCCATCGGATGCGTCCTGGAGTCGCCCGCCCTGCACAGCGACACTCTCCCCGGCATCGGAGACCTGATCTTCGGCGGCCACGACATCTCCTCGATCCCCCTGGGCAAGAAGGCCGCAGCACTGGCCGAGGCGGGAGTCGTCCCCGTCCGGCTGGCCGAGGCCGTACAGGACGCGCTCGCCGGGGTCGAGCAGGACGTCCTGCCCCTGCCGGTACGCGACACCCAAGCCGGAACCGCCGACGCCATCGGCGCCGACCTGGACCGCTTCCGCCGCCGGCACCAGCTGGACCGCGTGGTCGTGATCAACGTGTCGACCACCGAACCGGCGCCGCCGCCCCATCCCGCCCACGCCGGCCTCGACGCGCTGCGGGCCGCGCTCGACGGCCGGGAACCCGTCCTGCCGCCCAGCGCCCTGGCCGCCTACGCCGCCCTGCGGGCCGGCTGCCCGTACGTCGATTTCACGCCCTCCACCGGCGCCCGCCTGCCCGCCCTCGACGCCCTCGCCCGCGAGCAGGGGCTCCCGTACGCGGGCCACGACGGCAAGACCGGCGAGACCCTGGTCAAGTCGGTGCTCGCCCCGATGTTCGCCCTGCGCAACCTGAAGGTGCGCACCTGGTCGGGGATCAACCTGCTGGGCGGCGGCGACGGCGCGAACCTGGCGCAGCCGGCGGCCAACGCGGCCAAGTCCGCCAGCAAACAACGCGTGCTCGCCGAGACGCTCGGTTACGCCCCGCAGGGCGACACTCGGATCGACTTCGTCGAGGACCTCGGCGACTTCAAGACCGCCTGGGACCTCATCTCCTTCGAAGGCTTCCTCGGCACCCGCATGCGCATGGAGTTCAGCTGGCACGGCTGCGACTCGGCACTGGCCGCGCCGCTGGTCCTGGACCTGGCGCGACTGACCGCGGCCGCACACCGGGCCGGCCGCACGGGCCCGCTCACCGAACTGGCCTTCTTCTTCAAGGACCCCCTCGGAGACGCACCGCACGGCCTGGCCGAGCAGTGGCAGGCGTTGCGCGCCGCCGTGGACGCTCTCGGCCCGCGAGGAGAGGGCCGGTGACGAGCGACTAGTGACCTCGTTCCCGGGCGAGGAAGCACGACAGGAGTCGCCTGAAGTCGTGCGGGTGCTCGATCGCCGGCACGTGCCCGCATCGGCCGAGCACGTGCAGACGGACATCGGCCAGGTGTTCGAGCAGGGGCAGGGCTGCCGTCCCGAGCGGGGTGACCCGGTCCTCGGCGCCGTGGACGAGCAGCACGGGCGCGCGGATCCCTGCCAGCGTCTGCGCCGAGAGGGCGAGGTCGTCGGCCCAGCGTGCCCGAGGTGGCGGGAACAACGACGCGAACGCGGCCGCCCCCGCTCGCATCGCGGCCGCGCGGGCGGCGACGGCCGGCTCGGTCACGAGCGCCTGGTCGAGGACGAGGCGACTCAACATGTCCCGTGCCCCGAGCGGGCCGGCGGGAGCGGCCCAGATCGCGTCGAGCTCGGCGGACAGCGGCGCGCCGGGGGCGCCCATCGTCGAGACCGCCACGACGCGGGTGACCTGCTGGGGACGCGAGGCCGCCAACGCCAGCGCCACGGCACCACCCATGGAGTGGCCCACCACGGCGTAGTGCTCGGCACCGAGAGCATCCATCAGGCCCGCGGCCTGCTCCGTCCACAGCCGGAGCCCACCCCTGGAGCCCGCCGGGATCGGTGTACGGCCGAACCCCGCCTGGTCAGGAGCCACCAGATGCCAGGACGCGCCCAGCGCCTGCGCCGTCGTCGCCCAGGCTCCGGATCCGGTCGTACCGGGTCCGGAGCCGTGCAGCATCAGCACCGCGGGCCCGGTGCCGCTCTCCAGGACGTGGACGGGGGACCCGTCGACTGTGACGGTCCGAAGCGCCGTCACCGGGACAGGCCAGGTGTGCTCATGCCGATGCGGAGCTGATGGACTTCGAGAAGACCTCCATCATCGCCCTGCCGAATTGCGGCATGTCAGGCCACCCCCGGCAGGAGACGAGGTTGCCGTCCACGACGTCGGGAGCGTCGATGACCGTCGCGCCCGCGTTCTCCATGTCACCGGTGATGGGCGGGAAGCACGCCGTCTTTCGCCCCTTCAGCAGCCCGTACACAGCCGGCACCTGCGCACCGTGGCACACCAGCGCGATCGGGAGATTGCGCGCGAAGAAGTGCTCGGTGATGCGCCTGACGTCGGCGTCGACCCGGATCCACTCGGGGGCACGTCCCCCAGGGATGATGAGGGCGTCGTAGCGCTCGACCTCGACCTCGGCCCAGGGCACGTCGACCGGCAGCTTCCGGCCGTTCTTCTCCACATAGGCGTCGGAGTTGGGGTCGAACTCGTGGATGACCAGCTGAACGTCACGCATCGTCCGCGACGAGACGTCAACGTCCCAGCCGCCCTCCTGCACGCGATAGTAGGGATACATGGTGTCGAGCTCCTCGGCGGCGTCGCCGGTCAGGAGCAGCGCTCTGGGCACCTGCTTCTCCTCGCATCTGGGGCGGGTGCGGTGGATCCGATCCGATCCGATCGGATCCGGTTGGGTTAGCATTCCTCGCCTCGGCCCGCCCGTCAAGCCTCCATCCCGTCCGCGTCCTTGACCTCGTCGAACAATCGCCGGAACCGCTCGCCGGACAGCAGGATGTGCCGGCGCATGGCGTAGGCGGCGGCGTCGGGGTCACGCGCGGCGATCGCGGCCAGGACTTCCTCGTGCTCGGCCATGGCCAGGTGAGTGACCTGGGTGTCATGGAGAAGCCGGAACAGGTGCACGTGCGTGTGCAGGCGGGCGAGCGCTTCGCGGATGACCTGGTTCTCCGCGCTCAGGGCGATGAGATCGTGAAAGGCGGCGTCGCGCAGCCCGAAGGCGCCGTAGGCCATGAGCCCGTCGCCCCCCTCCAGCTCCGCCATCTCCTCCAGCATGCGTCGCAGACCGGCCACCTGCTCCAACGTTGCGCGTTCGGCGGATCTGCGCGCCGCCGCCGGCTCGAGGAGCAGGCGCACCTCGAGCATGTCCTCGAATCGGTGACGGGTGATCTGAGGGGGAATGCGATAGCCGGCATGGGGCACACGCACGACCAGGCCCTCGGCCTCCATACGGTTGAGAGCGTCCCGGATCGGCGTCTGCGAGACCCCCAGCTCTCGCGCCAGGACGTCGATCGTGACGCGGGAGCCAGGCTCGATCCGTAGCGACATCATCTGTCCGAGCAGCGTGTCGTACACCTCGTCGGCAAGCCGGCCGCGAGATCTTCCCGGCGGCGTTCCGCCTGTCATGGCCCCACGGCGCTGCGCGATCATCGCTTCGTCGTCCATCGTGACGTGAGGTCCTTTCTTGCGTCTTCGGGAGCCTGTTGACATCGGTCGCAACGCTGCGGGATGTTGACGCTCACACCCGGATCGTATAGGAAAGGTGGCGGATGCCAGCCATCCTTCACCAATCGGGGAACCGTCCGCCATCGCTCCGCTTCGTTCAGTTGGGCTCCCATGAGCATGCTCGACGTCCTCTTCGGTTCGCCACCGGGCCGCACCGGGACCGAACGACTTCCCGACTGCTTGAAGCCCCATCACGTCGCGGCGTACTCGTGACGCCGGTCTGCGGGTCAGCCCCTGCGGACAGCCGGCAACACGCCTGAACAACCCAGCAACCGCTCGGCGAAGCACGCAGCAAGGCTCCAGAAGTCCCCACCCAGAAAGCAGGCTAGAAGATGCGGTATCCACAGCGAACAGGACGATTGTCCGTTCCCGGTCGAAAGGTGCGGCTGGCGACGGTGGCCATGTTAGTGGCCACGACCGTGGCGGCTTGCGGCGGCCAGGACGGCAGCGCCCCCAAGGCACCGGCGACCATCCCGGAGCTCACCAAGGATCCGCTGACCCTCAGCTTCATCTGGTTCGACTGGCCCCCCGCCCACGCGCTGGAAGCCTTCGCGAACGCCGAGTACACCAAGGAGCGGTCGAACGTGACCATCAAGGTCAAGACCGTGCCGAACGCGAACTGGCACGACGCGATGTTCACCCAGTTCGCCGCGCGCAAGACCGACTTCGACATCCCGATCCTGGACTCGCAACACATCGGTGAGGCCGTGACGAACGGCAACATCCTCGACATCACCGACTTCGTCAAGAAGAACATCGACGTCAAGGCCTACAACCCGTACCTCCTGGCGGCCTACGGCCAGTTCCCCCAGGCGGAGACCGGGAAGCGCGACGAGAATGCCAGCCTGTACGGACTGCCGCTGCTCGGCGACACCTGGACGATGATCTACCGCAAGGACCTGATCGGCGACAAGCCACCGCAGACCTGGGACGAGATGATCTCAGTCGCCGAGAAGTGCCAGGCGGACCACCCTGCCGTCAGCGGGCTGGCCTTCCACCAGGCCAACGGCTCCGACGCCGCGGCCGTGACCTACAACACGGTCAACGGCGTCTACGGCGGCAACCTCTGGGACCCCAAGACGCGCAAGATCGACGGCGTCCTCAACGACACTGCAGGCCAGGAGGCGATGGACGTCCTGGTCAACAAGATGAAGCCGCTGACCGCCAAGGGCTCCGGCAACTGGTTCATCGACGAGGTGAACGCGGCGGTGGCCCAGGGCAAGGCCTGCATCGCGTTCAACTGGATCGCCGCGAGCGGCGGCCTGCTCGACCCGAAGCAGTCGACGCTCGGCACCACGCGGGAGCAGATTCTCGACAAGCTGGGCTTTGCCACCCTGCCGAGCCAGAAGACGAACCTGGTGCCTCTCGGCGGCATGGGGATGCACGTGTCGGCCTACTCCCCCACGGCGAACCAGGCCGAGGCCCTGAACTTCATGAAGTGGTTCGAGCAGGCCGACATCCAGAAGAAGTGGGCCGCGGCCGGTGGCGTGCCGTCACGTACGGACGCCCTGGAGTCGCCCGAGTTCCTCAATGCCCAGCCGTTCAACCAGGTGTACACCGACTCGGTTCCGCGGATGCGGGACATGTGGAACGTGCCCGAGTACGCGCGCCTCGTCGACATCGAGAACACCAACGTGAACGCGGCTCTCAACGGCGCGAAGACGCCGAAGGACGCGCTCGACGACATCGCCAAGGAGCAGCAGGGCGTGCTCAACGCCAGCAGCCGCAAGGGCGGCGGCGGACTGTGAGTGACTCCGCCCCTCTGACGACCGGCCACCCCGGGCAGGTGGCGTCCGCGACGCCGCCTGCGCCGGCTCGGTCCCGCCGCCTGAGCGACCGCGGGCTCGCCGTGGCCTTCACCTCCCCGGCGCTGCTGCTGTTGCTCACCATGTCGGTGTTCCCGTTGCTGTGGGCGTTGTACCTGTCCTTCACCGACTACTCGGCCACTCGCGGGGGGCCCGCCCAGTTCCTCTGGTTCGAGAACTACACCGCCATCCTGACGTCGCCGCAGGTCCACCAGAGGGCCCTGACGACGTTGATCTACGTGTTCGGCGCGGTCGCCCTGCAGACCGTGCTCGGTTTCGCCATCGCCTACCTGATCTCACGGCGCACGCACGGGCGAGGACTGCTGACCACTCTGTTCCTGGTTCCGATGATGCTGTCGCCGGTCGTGGTCGGGCTGTTCTGGCGATTCATGCTCGACGCGCAGTTCGGCGTGATCAACAGCATGCTCGGCTCGCTCGGCCTGGGGCAGGTGGAGTGGCTCACCCGGCAGCGAACGGCACTGATTTCCCTGATCCTGGTCGACACCTGGCAATGGACGCCGTTCATCATGCTCATCGCACTCGCGGGCCTTACCGCGGTTCCCAAGTACCTGTACGAGGCCGCCTCGATCGATCGGGCGTCCGAGTGGTTCCAGTTCCGCACCATCACCCTTCCGCTGGTGTGGCCGCTGCTCCTCATCGCCGTGTTGTTCAGGGCCATCGAGGCCTTCCGGCTGTTCGACCTCGTCTACATCCTCACCAGCGGAGGTCCGGGGGTCTCCACCGAGACGTTGTCGTTCCACGTCTACAAGGTCGCGTTCCTGGGCTTCAACACCGGAACCGCCTCGGCGTACGGGATCCTCATGATCCTCGTCGTCATCGTCCTGACGCAGCTCTACCTGCGCTACTTGAACAAGCTCAAGGAGGACTGATGGCCCTGTCCGTCGACGAGGCCGTGTCCACAGGTCCTGCCCGGGATCACACGCCTCCCGCGCGCCGCTTCGGCGGCCGGGGCCGCTCCGTGCTGGAGGTCGCGCTGCTGGCCGTGCTGGCCGTCGTGATGCTCTTTCCGGTGCTGTGGATGATCGAGACGTCCATCAAGGAGAACCGGGACGTCTACGCCATCCCGGCCAAGTTCTTCGACTTCAAGGTCACCATGGACCATTTCAGGGACGTGTTCGTCGCCTCCGGCGGCGGTCGTTCGACCTTGTCCGTCTCGTTCCTCAACTCCGTCGTGGTCGCCGGGGTCTCCACGGCGCTGGCCACCGTGCTGGGGGTCCCGGCGGCCTGGGCCTACTCGCGCTTCGCCGTGAAGGCGAAGAAGGACCAGCTGTTCTTCATCCTGTCCACCCGCTTCATGCCGCCCGTGGTGGTCGTGATCCCGATCTTCCTCATGTACCGCCAGGTCGGACTCATCGACACCAAGCTCGGCCTGATCCTCATCTACGCCGCGTTCAACGTCCCGTTCACGATCTGGATGATGAAGGGGTTCGTCGACGAGGTGCCCGCAGAGTACGAGGACGCCGCCATGCTCGACGGCTACACCCGCTTGCAGGCGTTCTGGCGGTTCACCCTTCCCCTGCTCCTGCCCGGCATCGCCGCGACGGCGGTCTTCGCACTCATCTTCTCGTGGAACGAGTTCGTGTTCGCCATTTTCCTCACCTCCAGCGACGACGTGCGCACGGCCCCACCTGCCATCGCCGGCCTCATCGGCGGAACCACTGTGGACTGGGGTCTCGTGGCCGCCGCCTCCGTGGTGTTCGCCCTGCCGGTGCTCGTCTTCGCCTACCTGGTGCGCAAGCACCTCGTCGCCGGTGTGACGCTCGGGGCGGTGCGACGCTGATGGCGGGCATCGAGGTGACCGCCCTGCACAAGCGCTACCCGGACGGGACGGTCGCAGTGGATCAGGTGGACCTGTCCATCGGCGACGGCGAGCTGTTCGTGATGCTCGGCCCTTCGGGTTGCGGCAAGACGACCACGCTGCGGGCCATTGCCGGCCTGGAGAGGCAGACGACGGGCGACATCCGCATCGGCGACACGCTGGTCAACGACCTGCCGCCCGCCGAGCGCGACATCGCCATGGTGTTCCAGTTCTACGCTCTCTACCCGCATCTGAGAACGCGCGACAACCTGGCGTTCCCCCTGCGGGCCGAGGGACTGCCCAAGGCGGAGGTGCGCGAGCGGGTCGAGGAGGCCGCGCGGCTGATGCGGCTCGGCCCGCTCCTGGACCGGCGACCGCGCCGGCTGTCCGGCGGGGAGCAGCAGCGCGTCGCGCTCGCTCGCGCCCTGGTGCGACGACCGCGCGCCTTCCTCATGGACGAACCTCTCACCAATCTGGACGCGGAGCTGAGGGCGGACATGCGCACGGAGATCAAACACCTGCAGGGGGAAGTGGGGACGACGATGGTCTACGTCACCCACGACCAGGTCGAGGCGATGTCGCTCGGTCACAGGATCGCCATCCTCAACAAGGGCCGCGTCGAGCAGATCGGCACGCCGCTGGAGGTCTACGACCGTCCGGCGAGTCTTTTCTGCGCCGCGTTCATCGGCTCCCCGCCGATGAACCTGATCGAGGTGGAGGTGGCCGACGGGAAGCTGCGCGGTCAGGGCGGACTGGCCCTCACGCCACCGCCTGGCCTGCCGCGCGACCGCCGCCTGGTCGCAGGCGTCCGGCCGGAGGCGCTGGAAGTCACAGAACCAGAGGCGGAAGGTTCGGTCCCGGCCCGCGTGGTCTCGGCGGAGTGGCTGGGCGACGAGATCATCTACGTGGTCGACCACGGCGGCCGGCGCGACGTACGGGTCCGGATGCCACCGACTGTCCGTTTCGCCGCTGACGCACCGGTCGGGCTGCGGCACACCGGCGGGACCCCGGCGGTCTACGACGTGAGCACGGAAGAACTGGTGGCCTGATGGGAACCGTGGCAGTGCACGGGCTGCGCAAGTCCTTCGGCAAAGTCCAGGCCCTGGACGGGGTGACGCTGGACGTACCGGACGGATCGTTCTTCGTCGTGCTCGGACCCTCCGGGGCAGGCAAGACGACGACCCTGCGAGCGATCGCCGGCCTTGAGAAGCTTGACGCCGGGTCGGTGCATCTGGACGGGAGGGACGCGACCGGTGACGCCCCGGCCGCACGCGACCTGGCCATGGTCTTCCAGAACTACGCCCTCTACCCGCGACACACGGCGTACGAGAACATCGCTTCGCCGCTGCGGGCACGCCGCTGCGCTTCGAGCGAGATCGCCGCTGCCGTCGAGCAGATGGCGCGCCTGCTGCACATCGAACGTCTGCTGCAGCGCCGTCCGGCGCAGTTGTCGGGCGGTGAGATGCAGCGTGTCGCCCTGGCCCGGGCGCTGGTCCGTCGCCCACGCGCGTTCCTCATGGACGAGCCGCTGACGAACCTCGACCTCAAGCTCCGCGTCGAGATGCGCACCGAGCTCACCCGCATCCACCGGAGCCTCGGAGCAACCTTCGTCTACGTGACCAATGACCAGGTCGAGGCCCTGTCCATGGCCGACCAGGTCGCGGTGCTCAAGGAGGGGAAGGTGCAACAGGTCGGAACGCCGGCCGAGGTGTACGAGCGTCCGGCCAACCAGTGGGTCGCGGGATTCGTCGGGAGCCCGCCGATCAGCCTGCTCGCCTGCCACGCCGAGGGAGATCGCCTGGTCGGGGCGGAAGGCTGGACGCTGCCGCGGCCCCGCTGGACCACGGCTGAGGACGGCCGTCCGCTGCTGCTGGGCCTGCGCGCGGAGGACCTGTCGGTCGAGCGGCGTGGGGATGCGTCGTTGCCGGGTGAGCTCTACGGCCTTGAGCCGCTCGGTGACCGAACGGTGGTCGACGTCCGGGTGGGGACGCAGATCCTCAAGGTCAAGGCACGAACCACCGTTACCGGCACGCCGGGCGAGCGACTGCAGGTCACGGTCGACCTGGACCGCGCGCACCTGTTCGATGCGGGCACCGGGCTGGCGCTGTCCGAGACCGCGAGATGACCGCGCAGGGCGGCGACGTCAACCTGCGCCCGTACAGGAGGCGACGCAATGAGCGAACCGATGAACGTCCTGGCCCCCGAGCACCGGCGGCTCCGGATCGGCGATGCCTGGCGCGACGCCGCCGGCGGAGCCACCTTCGCCGTCGAGGACCCGGCCACCGGCAAGACCATCGCCGAGGTGGCGGACGCCGACGTCGTTGACGGGCTCGCCGCTCTGGACGCGGCGAGCAAGGCCATGGCGGAGTGGGCGGCGACCCCGCCGCGGAAACGGTCCGAGCTGTTGACCGCGACGTACCGGGCACTGACCGGGCGATCCGAGGAGGTCGCCCGGCTGATAACGCTCGAGATGGGCAAGCCGCTCGCGGAGGCCCGGGGAGAGGTGGCCTACGGCGCCGAGTTCTTCCGCTGGTTCGCCGAGGAGGCGGTGCGCGTCGAGGGGCGCTACAACACCGCTCCCGCTGGTGGATACCGCATCCTCACCGTGCCGAGGCCGGTCGGGCCGTGCGTCTTCGTGACGCCCTGGAACTTCCCGCTGGCCATGGGTGCCCGAAAGATCGCTCCCGCGCTGGCGGCGGGCTGCACGACGATCACCAAGCCGGCAGCCCAGACGCCACTCACCATGCTGTTCCTGGCCCGCATCATGGAGGAGGCCGGCGTTCCCCCGGGCGTCGTCAACGTCGTGACGACCACGCGTGCCGGCGAGGTGGTCTCAGCGCTGCTGGCCGACCGTCGGACCCGCAAGCTTTCGTTCACCGGGTCGACCGAGGTCGGGCGCGTGCTGCTCCGGCAGGCGGCGGACAACGTGCTGCGCACCTCCATGGAACTGGGCGGCAACGCGGCCCTGATCGTGTGTGCCGACGCGGACCTGGACGTCGCGCTCGACGGTGCCATGGTGGCCAAGATGCGCAACATCGGGGAGTCCTGCATCGCGGCCAACCGGATCTACGTCGAGGAGCCGGTGCGCGAGGAGTTCACGGCGCGCTTCGCCAAGCGGATGGGCGCGCTCTCGGTGGGCCATGGTCTCGACGACGGCGTGGACGTCGGGGCGTTGATCGACGAGGCCGCGGTCACCAAGCTCGACGAGCTCGTCGCCGACGCGGTCGATCGCGGAGCCCGGGTCCTGGTGGGCGGCGAGCGTCCGGATGGGCCGGGCCACTTCTACCCGCCCACGGTCCTCGTCGACGTGCCCGAAGACGCGCGGATGCTGGAGGAGGAGATCTTCGGCCCGGTGGCCCCGATCATCTCGTTCACGTCCGACGACGAGGTGATGGCGAAGGCCAACGACACCGAGCACGGCCTGGCCGGATACGTCTTCACCCGCGACCTCCAGCGGGCGCTCCGGTTCGCCGAGGGGCTGGAGACGGGGATGCTCGGCATCAACCGTGGCCTGATCTCGGACCCGTCAGCTCCGTTCGGAGGCGTGAAGCAGTCCGGGATCGGCAAGGAGGGGTCGCACGAGGGCATCCTTGAGTACCTCGACGTCACCTACGCGGCGATCGACCTACCGTGACCGGCCTGCTGCTCCGGATGTCCGCCGAGGATCAACGCGCCCTGTGCGCACATGACCCGACCGGCCCCCACCCGCGGGGCCGGCCCCGGGCCATGGCCGGCACGGATCCGCCGGCACCCGGGGACGCCGACTCCGCCGGTGCGCGCGCCTGCGCCACCCGGCAGCCGACCTCGCCGACGCCGTCCCGGTCTCGCAGGTGACCTGGACGTCCGCCAGCACATCACCGCCGACGTTCCAGAGAGGCACTGACATGCTTGAGACCGTCCGCGGACCACGCCAGCTGATAGTGGGCGAAGGGGTCGCGCAGAACATCCCACGAGTGGTGGCCGAGTGTGGCTCGCGAGTCCTCATCGTGACCGACCGGGTTCTTCTGGGGCAGCCGGGCGTGGCCGGGATCGTGGCCGCCGTGCGGGAGAAGGTCGAAGCCGTCGGGGTGTTCGCCGACGCGACTCCGGACGTGCCACTCACCGATGTCGCCCTGGCCGTCTCGGTCGCCGCAGAGGTGGGCGCCGACGTCATCCTCGCCATCGGGGGTGGCACGGTGATCGACCTCGCCAAGATCGTCGGCGTCATCCGGTGCCACGGTGGGACGCCGCGCGACTTCTACGGGGAGTCGAAGGTGCCGGGGCCGACGATGCCTCTGGTCGCGGTCCCGACGACGTCAGGCACCGGCTCCGAGCTCACGCCCGTCTCGGTGTTGACCGACCCGGACCGCGAGCTGAAGGTGGGGGTCTCCAGCGTGCACATCGTGCCCGACTTCGCCATCGTCGACCCCGAGCTCACCTACTCCTGCCCCGCGACCGTCACTGCCCACTCCGGCATCGACGCGTTCTGTCACGCGGTGGAGAGCTACACCGCGCGACCCAGGGCCCACGGACCGCGCGACCCGGTGGAGCAGGTCTTCCTCGGCCGCAACCCGATCACCGATCACTACGCGCTCCTGGCCGCGGAGCGCATCGCCCGCAGCTTGCCCCAGGTCGTCAGGGACGGAGGCGACAAGGACGCGCGCGCGGACATGTCCTATGGGTCCATGCTGGCCGGGCTCGCATTTTCCCACGCAGGCAACGCGGCTCCGCACGCTCTCCAGTACCCCATCGGCGCAGCCACCCACACACCGCACGGCCTGGGCGTCGGGCTGCTGCTGCCCTACGCGCTGGACGCGGCCAGGGATGCCATCGGCGACCGGTTGGCCGTCCTCGCCGCGGCGTGCGGGCTCGACGTGACCGGCGCCTCGGACGCCGAGGCCGCGGATGCGTTCCTCACCTGGCTCGACGGGCTCCTTGCCGACATCGGCATCCCTGCCACCTTGGCGGACATCGGCGTGGCACGCGCCGACCTCCCGCGCTTCGCGGAGATGGCCAGTGGCGTCACCCGCTTGATCCAGAACCATCCAGGCCCGACCGACACCGCCAGCCTGACCGCGATCCTCGAAGCGGCCTGGATCGGGGACCGGACCCGACACGTCCTGACTCAAGGAGCAGAGATGGTGACGGGAGTCGCCCGTTCCCAGGCCTGGCGCACGGCTGCGCGCCCACCAGGCCGGCCATCGGAGGGGTGACGGATCCCCAGGAGACCTCGGCCAGCGCCGGGCCCACGCTCGGGCGTCCCCATCACCTATTCGGGACGGAAGAGGGCGATGGCGCGGAAGACGGTCCGCATCAGCACCGTCATGACCGCGCGGCGGCAGGCCAGCTGTCCCGGCCCGGCGAGGTGCCGCCGGTCAGGCCGTGGCCGGCCATGCGCGGCACCAGCAGCCGGGCCAGCAGGTAGTGGGCGAGGTGGTTGACCGCGAACGTCAGCTCGTAGCCCTCGGCGCCGCGGGCCTCAGTGGTGGCGGTCTGCATGCCGGCGTTCAGGACCAGGATGTCGGTACGGGCGTCGCCGAGCCGCGCCGTCACCGCGCCGGCGAAGTGGCTGACGCCGGCGGGCGAGGCGAGATCGAGCGGCAGGACCTCGACACCGGTCAACAGCGTGAGCGCGGCCCGCTGGAATGGCAGCCCGCCGACGGCTGGGAGCCCCTGTGCGCCGCCCTCGATCTCCCCGGTCCCCGACGAGCCGTTCCCCACGAGAACACCCTGTCGCCGGGTCCTTACGGGCGAACGCGGATGATGGTCTTCCCCTTGGGCCGTTCAGCCGGGTTGAAGGCGGCGACGGCATCGTCGAGGGTGGCGATGTTGCCGATGTTCGTCCGCACTCGCCCGTCACGCACCCGCCGGGCGATCTCGCTCAGCTGGGAGCGATCGGGCACGACCACGAAGTCGACCGCCAGGCCGTCCGCGGGCCGCACCTCGGGCGGTCCCACGACGGACACCAGCGTTCCTCCGGCTCGAACCAGCCCCGCGGACCGCGCCCCGATGTCGCCCCCGAAGACATCGAACACCAGATCAACTCCGCCGACGTCCTCCAGGGCGTCGTTCTCGAGATCGACGAACTCCTGCGCGCCGAAGTCGAGCGCCGTCTCACGGCCGGCGGACCGTCCGGTGCCGATGACGTACGCGCCGGCCTCGCGGGCGAGCTGCGTCACCATCGAACCGACCGCCCCGGCCGCACCGTGCACCAGGACGCTCTGCCCCGCCCGGAGGCGGCCGTGCTCGAACAGCCCCTGCCACGCGGTCAGGCCCGGCATCACGACGCTCGCGCCCACCGCGAAGTCGACGTCGCCCGGCAGCGGCGCGAGGTTACGCGCCTCGACGACCGCGTACTCCGCCAGCGTGCCGTCGCGCGTCCAGTCCGTGAGACCGAACACCCGCTGGCCCACCGACAGCCCCGTCGTGCCATAACTGAGCGCGCTGACCACTCCGGCCACCTCGTGGCCGGGGATCGACGGTGTCCGGTCACGGCCGAGGCGGTCGGTCCAGGTCGAGGGCCACGAAAGCTCATCCCAGGTGAATCCGGACGCATGAACCTCAACGACGACATCGCCGTAGTTCGCGCCCGAGAGGCCGGCGAGCCAAGCCGCCTGCGGTTCGGGCCGCTCCACCAGCTTCATCCCAGCCGTTCCGGCGCCCCGGTCCGTCACCACGATCGCTTTCATGTGAAACCTCTCTCTGTACCGGCTCTCGCCGGCTCGACCAGCCGGCGACATCTTGTTGCGAGGAGAGCACCAAGCTCTCGTGATCGCGTCCCTCCGAGCCCCTACGGACGAACGCGGATGATCGTCTTTCCCCTGACCCGCCCGGTCGGGTTGAAGGCGGCGACGGCATCGTCAAGAGTCGCGACGTTTCCGATGACCGTACGCAGTCGTCCGTCCCGCACCCGCTGGACGATCTCCTCCAGTTGAGGGCGATCGGGCACGACCACGAAGTCGACCGCCAGGCCGTCGGCGGGACGCGCTTCGGGCGGCCCGGCAAGGGTCACCAGCGTTCCTCCGGCTCGAACCAGGCCCGCGGACCGGGTCCCGACGTCCCCGCCGATGACGTCGAACACCAGATCGACTCTGCCGACGTCTTCCAGGGTGTCGTTCTCGAGGTCGACGAACTCCTGCGCGCCGAAGTCGAGCGCCGGCTGCCGGTCGGCGGACCGTCCGGTGCCGATGACGTACGCGCCGGCCTCGCGGGCGAGCTGCGTCACCATCGAGCCGACTCCACCGGCCGCACCGTGCACCAGGACGCTCTGCCCCGCCTGGACACGGCCGTGCTCGAACAGCCCCTGCCACGCGGTCAGGCCCGAGATCGGCAGGCTCGCGCCCACGGTGAAGTCGACGTCGCCCGGCAGCGGGGCGAGGTTACGCGCCTCGACGGCCGCGTACTCCGCCAGGGTGCCGTCGCGCGTCCAGTCCGTGAGGCCGAACACCCGCTGGCCCACCGACAGCCCCGTCGTGCCGTAGCCGAGAGCGCTGACCACTCCGGCCAGCTCGTGGCAGGGGATCGACGGTGTCCGGTCACGGCCGAGGCGGTCGGTCCAGGTCGAGGGCCACGTCAGCTCCCCCGGGGTGAATCCCGACGCATGAACCTCAACCAGCACATCGTTCCCCGCCGCCTCGGGCTGGGGGCGCTCCGCCAGCATCATCCCGGCCGTTCCCGCGGCCTCGTCCGTCACCACGATCGCCTTCATCCGGGCACCTCCTGCATCCAATCCTCGCCGCAGCCTCTCGGCGATTCATGGACCATATCGTCCATCATAGCAACCGTGCAGATGCACCTCGACAGACGAAGAGCTAGTGCCGGAAGGGTTCGTCGATCGATGTGCCCGTCAGATCCATGTGGACTTAATAGTCCCTCCATGCGGCGGCTATGATCAAACAGGGTAGCCTGAGGACTGTGAGCAGGCCGGAGAACGAACAGCCGGGGCAGAGGCTGACGCCACGTGGGGCCGCCACCCGCGCGCGCATCGTGGCGGCCGCTGTCGAGCTGATGTACGTGAAGGGCGTGAACGCGACCACGCTGGACGACGTCCGGGCCGCGAGCAACACCAGCAAATCCCAGCTCTACAACCACTTCCCGGACAAGGAGGAACTGGTCCGCGCCGTCGTCGCGGCGCGCTCCGCGCAGATCCTCGAGCGTGAACGCGGCCACCTGCAGCGCTTGAAGTCGTTCCGCGGCCTGGTCCGCTGGCGCGATGCGCTGGTGCAGCGGAACGCGTTGCAGAACGGCGCCTACGGCTGCGCGCTCGGCTCCCTGGCCAGCGAGCTCGCCGATCAGGACGACCAGGCCCGGGCCACGCTCGCCGAGTCGTTCGTGGAATGGGAAGGGCTGCTCGCCGCCGGCCTGCGGCGGATGCGGGAGAGCGGGGTGCTCAGGCCGGACGCCGACCCGGAGAAACTGGCCACGGGCCTGATGGCCGCCCTGCAAGGCGGGTACCTCCTCGCCGAGACCGCGCATGACATCAAGCCCATGGAGATCGCCCTGGATATGGCGCTTGACCACGTGAAGTCGTTCCTCACGGCGTGACGGCGTGCGCGCGGACGTGGCCTAGGGCGCTCCCCCGGGTCCGGGTGATCGCGCCCGCCAGGAGCGACTCCCACGCCGCGAGGCCGGCGCGGACTGCCGGCCGTCCAGCTCCGTCGCCGTCGGCGAGCAGCTCGGCCAGGTCACCCAGCGGACAGATCCCGTCGTCGCGCCTCCGCCCCAGGCGGACGACTTCGTCCCGCCATCGGGCGAGGTCCCGTACCGAGTGCAGGCTGTTCAGCAAGGGCTCCTGAATCGCGAGCAGCCTGACGAGCCTGGCTTCGACGGTCTCCCCAGCCGGAGGCTCGTCGGCACGGCCGCCATCTTGGCCATAACGGTCCACAAGGTCCACTATAGGCAACAGCCGTCAGCAACAGGCGCCAAATTTGGACTATTTAGTCCTTAGAGATTGGCGGCGCGGCGGCGGCCATGACCCTGTCGGCGTGGCCGGCTTTCCTCACTTCGGGCGTGCACCCGACTCCCGCGGGTGGCGCAACGCCCCGCTCGCGCAAGGCGCCGGTCGACGAGCACGCCCGGCGTCACGTCCTCGGCCGGGATATGGAACTGCGGCTAGGCCAGCAAGATCGCTCTCGGGCATCTTGTCGTAGCGGCTCGCGATGCCGTGCCACGCCTTCAGCCCAGGACGCGGAACACAGCGAAGCTCCCGGTCGGCGATCTGCTGGCTGGCAGGCCGTCGGCCGGGAGCTTCGGTGTGGTCTTCTACCGGGCTGGGCTGGCGTTCTCCGCCAGAACCCGGTGAGGAGCTGAATGCCCTACGGGTCAGCTCAGCAGCCGTACCACCCGGCGTAGGCGTCCCACTTGCCGTCCTTGGTGAATTCTGCGCTCTTGCCCTTGTTGATCGTGGTGCACTTCGAGTCGGGCATAAAGGCCCCCCTCCAGTCCACCTTGAGCTTCTTCTTGCTGGCGCAGTTGTTCGTGATCTTCACCCAGTGGTGATAGTACTTTCCGAAGGCGGTCTCCTCGTAGAAGGTCCTCCCATGCTGGACCTTGACGCAGGAGGGCGCGGCGTTGGCCGCCGGAGCGGCGGCGGCCGGTGTGGCGACAGTCATGGTGAGCACAGCTGCCGCCACAGCTGCGGCTCGGATGAAGGCACGGGAATCCATCGTTCTCCTTGGGGATATCGCGGCGATTTTGGATGCTGCCGGTTGGGCAGCAAGAAACGCCCGCCGCATGCGGGTTGTTGGCACGGCCAACGCTAGCGAGGGGCGGTATATCGCGGGTATGGCAGTGATTCGGGCAAGCCCAGGCCGGATACCCGCTTCGTCGACCTCGACCACGCTCAACCGCTACACGCACGCGTCGCCCGAGGGTCTGTAGTGCCGAGTCAACAATCGCCTCTGGAGTGGATCTCCAGTTCAGGGAGGGGGAAGTGCTCAAGATCGGCGGGTCCTAGGGCACGTATTGGGTCGTGATCAACATGTGAATGTCCCGCTGCGGGTTGTGGGCCGGTAGACCTTCGCGTGTGACGCGAGCGCAACTGTCAGACCAAGAGTGGGAGTTCATCAAGCCCTACCTGCCGATCGGTGAGTACGGGCCCTACCCCGAGCGTCTGCGCCAGCAGTTCGAAGGCGTGATCTGGCGGTTTCGGAGCGGTGCTCAGTGGCAGGAGATGCCGGCTGAGTTCGGTGCCTGGCCGACGGTCTCCAATCGCTTCCGTCAGTGGCGTGACCTCGGCGTGTTCGTGGCCCTGCTGCAGGGCCTGATCGCCGAGGCCGCCCAGCGGGGAGAGGTGGACCTGTCCCTGGTTGGCGTTGATTCCACCACGGTGCGTGCTCACCACGACGCGGCCGGGATGCATCTGAGCCATGACGTCCTCACCGCCTTGGAGAAGGCCGCTGCCCAGGAGGAGAAAGCCAGGTCAAAGGGGGCGAGGTCGAAGAACGAAACCGGCCAGGGGCCCAACCGGGCGCAGGAGGGGACAAACGGCGATTCCTTCGGCGCCGCTGGAAGCTGCGGCTGAAGGCCGCCCTGCTCGGCCGGTCCCGGGGCGGGCAGACGAGCAAGATCCATCTAGCCGCAGACCGTCAATGCCGGCCGCTGGCGTTCGTCTTGACCGCCGGGCAGGCGGCCGACAGTCCGCAGTTGATCCCCGTGCTGAGGAAGATCCGGGTCCCGGGTCCTGTCGGCCGTCCCCGCACCCGACCCGATGCCGTGGCGGGTGACAAGGCCTACTCCTCCCGCGGCAACCGCGCCTACCTACGTAGACGCGGCATCAAGGCCGTCATCCCGGAGAAGCCGGACCAGGCCGCCAACCGGAAGAAGAAGGGCTCCCGGGGCGGCCGGCCAGTCGGTCACGACGCCGGCCTTTACGCCGAGCGGAACACCGTCGAGCGTCTGATCAACAAGCTGAAAGCCTGGCGAGGCATCGCCACCCGGTATGACAAGACGCCCGGCAGCCATCTCGCTGGTCTTCACCTGCGTGCCTCGATGATCTGGATGAGAGACCTCACCCGACCCACCCATTGATCACGACCCAATACGCGCCCTAGTACGGCCATTCCCACACGTACGTCGCGCGGGTCGTGTCGAGCGCCGTAGCCGCGGCCGGCCACGGCGCGGACCCGTCATGGGACGGGCTCGACGTGGCCGATCCCGGCAATCGGCTCGGGGTAGTCACGCACGCCGCTCTGCTGGCGCACGTTCCCGGATATGCGCCGGCGCGCGGACTTGAGGGTTCGCGCGCCGGAGATGTCAGGCCGTTGCCCGCTTCGGGAGCTTCCACCCGGGACGGGGGAAGTGGCAGGTGTAGCCGTTGGGGTACTTCTGCAGGTAGTCCTGGTGCTCGGGCTCGGCCTCCCAGAAGTCGCCCGCCGGGGTGACCTCGGTGACGACCTTGCCGGGCCACAGGCCCGAGGCGTCGACGTCGGCGATCGTGTCCTCGGCGACCCGCTTCTGCTCGTCGCTGGTGTAGAAGATCGCCGAGCGGTAGCTGGTGCCGATGTCGTTGCCCTGGCGGTTCTTCGTCGAGGGGTCGTGCACCTGGAAGAAGAACTCGAGCAGCGCGCGGAAGTCGGTCTTGTCGGGGTCGTAGACGACCTCGATGGACTCCGCGTGGGTGCCGTGGTTGCGGTAGGTGGCGTTCGGGACGTCGCCGCCGCTGTAGCCGACGCGCGTGGACACGACGCCGGGCTGGTGGCGGAACAGCTCCTCCATACCCCAGAAACAGCCGCCGGCGAGGATCGCCTTCTCGGTGGTCACGTCGTCTCCTTACTTGTCGTCTGTGTCGCTGGTGAACAGGGTGCGGTATTCGCCGTACCCCTCCTGCTCCAGGTCGTCGAGGTGGATGAACCGCAACGACGCGGAGTTGATGCAGTAGCGCAGTCCGCCCCTGTCGGGAGGACCGTCGTCGAAGACGTGGCCGAGGTGGCTGTCACCGTGCAGCGAGCGGACCTCCGCCCGGATCATCCCGTGGCTGAAGTCCTCGCGCTCGACGACGTTCGTCCTGACGATCGGCTTGGTGAAGCTCGGCCAGCCGGAGTGGCTGTCGTACTTGTCGACCGACGCGAACAGCGGCTCGCCGGACACGACGTCGACGTAGATGCCGGGCTCGTGGTTGTCCCAGTAGGCGTTGGCGAACGGGCGCTCGGTGCCGTCCTGCTGCGTCACGCGGTACTGCTCCGGGTCGAGCCGCGAAACAGCTTCCGGGTTCTTGTGGTACTGAGTCTGCCGGGACACAGCTCTCCCTTCCCCGCCTTTCGGCAAGCTGGGGGGACCAGGTGAAACGCACCTGGACGCGGAGATACAGACACTCTACGGGCCGGTTATATTCCTACGGACGGGCCACTTGCGCGGTCGTTCTTCTTTGGTAAGGACCGGGGTTCCGCGATCAGGTCCATCAGCGTTCCGCAGGGGCCGGTTCGGGGCGTTACGGCCGGGGGGTGACGATCGAGAGCGGCCGCGTCAGGCCCACGCCGGGCGCGGCGAGCGGCACGAATCTGGCCCCACGTGGCGAGCCCTCGACCGTGAGGCCGCCGCGCGCCGATGCTCGATCAGCCGGTGACCGCGTTGAACGCGGCCAGGCGGAAGTCGGGCTCGCGGACGGCGTACCGTAACAGCAGCTTGAACCTGTCGGGAAGGCCGGCGGCGGCGCGCAACAGGGTGGGGCGGGGATTTCCGCTCGTTGGCCACGGCAGGAAGGCCGGCGAGGGACGAGGTGGCGCGGCTTGTCGTCGGTGGCCGCTGACACCGGTCACGAGGTCGGGCGGGCGCGGTACCAGTCGAGGGTGGCGGCGACGGCGGTGGCGTGCGGGGTCGCGGTGAACGGCCCGAACGTGGCGATGAACTTCGAGGTGTCGCTCACGAACGGCCGGTCGCGCTGGTACCACGTCTGGCCGAGGGCGCGCACGGTCGGGTTGAACAGGCCGATCAGGCGTTGCATCGGCCGGCCAAGCGCTGACGTTGTGCCGGGCTGCCCCAGCTCGGCGATCACCAGGTCGAGGAACTCCCGTCCCGTCACGGCCGGCGCCGCCGGCAAGTGCCAGGCGTGGCCGTCAGCCCGCGCGTCGCAGCCGAGTGTCACCAGGCCTCTGGCGATGTCGGGCAGGAAGCTGAGCGTGTGGGGCTGGTCGAGCGACCCGACCCAGCGGACGGGCTTCCCGGCGAGCGCCGCCGCGAACACCATCGTGCCGACGACGGTGTTGACACCGCCGGGACCGTAGTAGTCGGAGGCGCGGCCCAGGGCAACGCGCAGTTCGCCTGAGCGGTGGGCGTCCAGCAGCGCCTCTGCCATCGCGGCGCGTACCCGGCCGTTCGGGTTGCGGGCGGCGTGGGGTAATGCCTCGGTCATGGGCCCGTCGACGGGACCGTACATGTACAGGTTGTCGGCGAAGACCAGCTTCGCGCCGGAGGCGGCTGCGCCCTGCCGTACCGCATCGGTCATGGGAGGGAACTCCTGCACCCATCGGTCGTAGGCGGGAGCTGCGCAGTGGTAGACGACCTCGGCCCCGGCGCAGGCGGCCCTGGCCCCCTCGGCTGTGGTGATGTCGCCCCGGTGGACCTCGACCCCGGGCAACGCGGGCGCGCGTCCGCTGCGATTGACGGCGCGGACGTGGTGCCCCCTGGAGACGAGCTCGCGGACCACGGAAGCACCGACGCCCCCTCCGGCGCCGAGAACGACATGCAGATCGGATGTAGCGGGCACGGTGGCCTCCCGTTGACGAGTTTGGAAACACTGTTATGAAACATCGTTGCGATATGCTTGTCAAATGGCCCGCCCACGTACCCGCGACTACGACGAGTTGCGCCGGGATCTTCTGGACACCGCCGGACGGCTGCTCGCCCAGGAAGGTCCGCAAGCGCTGAGCACCCGGCGCCTGGCCCACGAGGTCGGCACCTCCACCAAGGCCGTCTACAACCTCTTCGGCGACAAGGCCGGCCTGCTACGCGCGATGTTCCTGGAGGGATTCGCCCGGCTCGCCGACGAGTTCGCCCGGGTGCCCGCCGACGGCGACCCGGAGGCCGACCTGATGGCGCTCGGACACGCGTACCGAGCCTCAGCCCTGGACAACCCGCACCTGTACGAGCTGATGTTCGGCCGGCCTCTCGCCGACTTCCAGCCGGACGAGGCGGCTCTGGCGCAGATTCAGGGCACGTTCGACACGCTGGTACAGGCCGTCGCTCGATGCGTGGACGCGGGCCGGTTCGCTCCCTGTGACCCTTATGACGTCGCCGTCCACCTCAACGCCCTGGTGCACGGCCTGGCCAGCCTCGAACTCCTCGGCTCGCTCGGCCCCCGCCCCCAGGCTGACCACCACTGGCGCGTCGCCCTGGAGGCGGCCTTCCGCGGCCATCGAGCCTCACCCCCGTGACGGGGCGCCGAGATTGCGGCACTCGGCGAGACGCGCTTTCGTCCCAAGGGAACGCTTCGCGAGAAAGTCAACAACCCGCTCCCGCGGCTCGTGCAGCAAACCCAGCTCACGGCATAAACCATGTATCTAGCGGGACGCCCTTCCGCTCGGAGGGTCTCCGAGGCCGTGAACGCGGACGCCCGCCATTGTAGATGACATGATGATTCGCCGTTCTTCCGCACGTGGTAGTCGGTGGCGGCCGACTCGCGTTCTCTGGAAAAGAGGCTCAGGGCAGTCCTGGCTCGCCATTGCCACCGGGCTGGCGGCTTTACTGGCCGTCTACTACACGGCACGCAATGCGGATACTGCACGACGTACATATGAGGTGGGACAACAAAGTCTCCGGCTCAGCGAGCAAGGGTCCCTATGCTTTGGCCTGCGGGTTCAACTCTTGCCGAGATGTCTAGAATCACCGAATTACGCGGACGCGGGCTGAGGGCTTGCCGGACCTCGTTCGCGTAGATGCCGCGGAACGGCCTCCGCTGTGGGCAACGGGGCTACAGTGCCCGGCAGCCCCTGCGGAGGCCGATCTGCTGAAACTTGATCAATCGACGCACATCGCCTCGTGGGTGGACTGGAAGACCCATGTGCCGCCACCCGGAGAGGTATAGATCCCGAAATTGCTGTAGGTCCCAGGGGTGCAGTCGTGGCCGACCGCGAGGACGGCCTGCCGGGCCCGCCGTTCGGCGGCCGCCACCCCCTCCGCGTAGGTGTTGCCCGCGCCCACAACAGTGGCGCTGCGGGGAGTGTCATAGCCGTCGGCGTGCGCGGCCACGGACGTGGTCGCCAGGCCGACCGCCACCACCGCTGAGACGAGGCCGAGCCGGCGGAGCCAAATGACTGTTCGCATGCTTCTCCTTACGGGGACGGGTCTTTGATTGATCAATATGAATGCAGCGCAGATCGATATAGCGGCGACGTTGACCATTGGGACACAAGAATCTGGCGGCCGTTGCCCTCATGGTGGAGCACATAGCCAAGGGCACTCCGGGGTCGGCCGGCCCGAATACCGGCTGGTCCCGTCATGTGGCTGCGCTGCCGAGTGCCGCCTCGAGATCTACAAACATGCATACTGTGATCGCTGCCGGCGCCGCTGTCAAACGGTTGGGACACAGCCCTTTACGCTGCGAGCTTTCGGACTTCGGGGCAGCAGAATCTGCTCTGGCCCATATTCCGAACATTGCGCCAGAGCCAGCGCTGAAAGGCCATTGTCACCGTACCTCTGCTTGGTGAACTTCTGCGTGCCATGCTGCGCCTTTTCGGTCGCACGCGCAGGTTCTGAGACTGCCGGTTTCGGCTATCAGGCACCGGCATTGATGAAAGTTTCATCGGCGCATGACCGCGCCGCCGTGTCGGCGACCGCCCGGAGCCCACCCGCCGCTTCACCCACCTGGCCGATATCGGGCATGCGCCCGTGCGCCGCTCCCTGACAATCTCTCTTTGTCACTAACACTAGAACCCGGACACCGGGGCGCCGCAGGGTGCAACGGACAGTGCACGCACTGACCGCCGTCGGCGCCGCACCACATTCCGCCTGCCGAGCATTCCCTCCGAACACGTCACCGGCTTGCACCTGATACGGCATGACACCGGACGGGATTCTTCGACATTTCGATTGCAACGCATGACACCGCGCCACGATGAGGCACGATTCGATGGCGGGCGGCATTGAGAACTGCGACTCAAGTCCCACGCTCGTCACCTGCTCTTCGACACGCGCCCGGCACCGTGAACCGATCCGGATTTCCATCATCAGACCCGGCGCGGTTCACCTGTGCGGTATCAGCCTGCCCGCGCATGGTGAAAGCGCGGCTCCTACGACGACTTTCTCTGCGCCGGCAGCCCTCTGCTGCCCGCCCCGGAGGCTCTGCTCCTTGTGACGCTCGCGCTTTCCCCCGGGGCAATGATCAGCGCTCTCGTCCTGTCGGTTTCCGGTACGCCGCCACGTTGGAGGGCGGCGTCCTGAACGTGCGCGAAATCTTCCGCACCCGGCGCGTCGACCTATCGCACGCCAGAATCTGGCGGCTCCAGGAAGCGCTGCTGGTCGCCCAGAGTGAGAGTGGGAAGGTGCGTCTGAGGCTGTATGGGGCGCGCGGCACGCTACTGCCCACCCGTCGAATCGGGCTTGAACCGGGAATTCTCTGGAGCGGCTACGCGGCTCGGTGATACTCGTGATCAGACCACCGAGCGCTCTTCGGCGTTCGATCAGTGCACTCGGCCCGCACAGTGCGCACCCACCGTTCGGCGTAGCAGTTGGCCCGCGCGGGCGAAGACCTCGTCGGGGATCAGGGTGAGGTCACTTCCATCGAGGTGGACCCTCAGGTAGCCGAGCAGGACCGTCAACCGCCACTCAGAGGCAGTCGGGCCCGCGGACGGTGTCCGGTCACCAGTCGTGGACGGTGCCGTCCTTGAGCCGGTTGAACGGCAGGTAGGCCGGCTGGTACGGGAAGCGCGCCGCAGCTGCCTCGTCGAGCTCCACGCCGAGCCCCGGCAGCTCGCCCGGGTGCAGGTAGCCGTCGGCGAAGCTGAACGACTGCCGGAACACCTCGTTCGTGGCCCGGCCGTGCTGCATGTACTCCTGGATGCCGAAGTTGTGGATCGCCAGGTCCAGATGCAGGGCGGCGGCCATGCCGACCGGGGAGATGTCGGTCGGGCCGTGGATGCCGGACTTGATCTGGTACTGGGCGGCGTAGTCGAGGAGCTTGCGCATGGCCGTGATTCCCCCGGTGTGGGTCACGGCGGAGCGGACGTAGTCGATGAGCTGCTCGCGGATGAGGGTCTGGTAGTCCCACACGGTGTTGAAGACCTCGCCGATGGCCAGCGGGGTCGTGGTGTGCCGGCGGACCAGGCGCAGCGCCTCCTGGTTCTCCGCCGGCGTGCAGTCCTCCAGCCAGAACAGGTCGTACGGCTCCAGCGCCTTGCCGAGCCTGGCGGCCTGGATGGGGGTCATCCGATGGTGCCCGTCGTGCAGCAGCGGCAGGTCGGGGCCGAACTCGTTGCGCACCGCCTCGAACACGCCGGGCAGGTGGCGCAGGTAGGCGCGGGTGTCCCAGTCCTCCTCGGCGGGCAGCGGGGTGCGCTGGGCCGGCTCGTAGTCGTAGCGCCGGCCGTCCACGCTGGGCTGGGCGGCCACGCCGTACACGGCGTCGATGCCCGGCACGGACGTCTGCACCCGGATCGACCGGTAGCCCAGCTCCAGGTGCCGGCGGATCGAGTCGAACAACTCGGGCAGGTCCCGGCCGGAGGCGTGCCCGTAGGCCATGATCCCGGTGCGGGAGGCGCCGCCGAGCAGCTGGTAGAGCGGCATCCCGGCGGCCTTGGCCTTGATGTCCCACAGCGCCACGTCCACGGCCGCGATGGCGGCCATGGTGACGGGCCCCCGCCGCCAGTACGCGGAGCGGTAGAGGAACTGCCAGGTGTCCTCGATGCGGTGCGGGTCCCGCCCGATCAGCAGCGGGACCACGTGGTCCGCCAGGTACGACACGACCGACAGCTCCCGCCCGTTGAGGGTGCCGTCGCCCAGACCGGTGATCCCCTCATCCGTCGTGATCTTGAGGGTCACGAAGTTGCGGTCCGGGCTGGTGACGATGACGTCCGCCGCGATGATCTTCACGTGCTGCCTTTCTTACGGATGAGGGTGGAGGGTCATGGTCACCATTCCGCGTACGCACCGTCGCGGTGCCGCCAGACGGGGCTGCGCCAGGCGTGCCCCTTCTCCCCGGCGGCGCGGACCGCCCGGTCGTCGATCTCGATGCCCAGGCCGGGCGCGGTGAGCCGTTCGATGTGCCCGTCCACGAAGGTCAGCGGGGTCTTGTCGACGCAGTAGTCGAGCACGTCGGCGTCGAGGTTGTAGTGGATGCCGATGCTCTGCTCCTGGATCAGGTAGTTCGGCGTCGCGAAGCCGACCTGAAGGCAGGCCGCGAGGGCGATCGGGCCCAGAGGGCAGTGCGGGGCGAGCTGTACGTCGTACATCTCGGCGAGTGAGGCGATCTTGCGCACCTCGGTGATGCCGCCGGCGTGCGAGATGTCCGGCTGGGCGACCGCGATGCCGGCGTTCAGGACGGGCAGGAACTCCTGCCGGCTGTAGAGCCGCTCCCCCGTCGACACCGGGATGGTGGTCGAGCGGACGAACTCGCCGATGAGGTGCGAGTTCTCCGGGACGACCGGTTCCTCCAGGAACAGCGGCCGGTACGGTTCCAGCAGCGGCGCTATCCGGCGGGCGTTGGCCAGGGTGAAGCGCCCGTGCAGGTCGACGGCGACATCGCGGTGGTCGCCGAGCACCTCGCGCGCGGCGGCCACTCTGGCGACCACGCCGTCCAGCTCGGCGACCGTCGCGACGGGGCTCATCCTGCCGGAGGCGTTCATCTTCACGGCGGTGAGCCCCGCCGCGATCTGGGCGGCGATGTGGTCGCGCACCTCGCCGGGCTCGTCGCCGCCGACCCAGCCGTACACTCGGATCCGGTCCCGCACCGGGCCGCCGAGCAGCTGGTGCACCGGGGCGCCGAAGTGCTTGCCGGCGATGTCCCAGAGGGCCTGGTCCAGGCCGGCCACGGCGCTGGCCAGGATCGGGCCGCCCCGGTAGAACGCGCCCTTGGTCAGCACCTGCCAGTGGTCCTCGATGCGCAGCGCCTCCCGGCCGATCAGCAGCTCCGCGAGCTGGTGCACGGCGGTGCGGACGGTCTCGGAGCGCCCCTCGCAGGTGGCCTCCCCCCAGCCGACGATGCCGGACCGGGTCTCCACCCGGACGAACAGCCAGCGGGGGGCGACGAGGAAGGTCTCGACCCGCGCGATGGTCGTCATGCCGCTCAGCCCTTCGTCGCGCCGGCGGTGAGGCCGGAGACCACGTACTTCTGCACGAACAGGGCGATGACCATGATCGGCAGGGTGACCACGGTGCTCGCGGCCATCAGGCCGCCCCAGTCGATGCTGGCGTAGCCGACGAAGTCGAAGATCGCCACGGGCAGCGTCTTGGTGTCGGCGTCGGAGAGCACGAGCGCGAACATGAAGTTGTTCCAGGAGAAGATGAACGACAGGATTCCCGCGGTCGCGATGCCCGGCACCGACAGGGGCAGGGTGATGCGGCGGAACGCGCCGACGTGGGTCAGCCCGTCGACCAGCGCCGCCTCCTCCAGATCCTCGGGCAGGCTGTCGAAGTAGCCCATCATGATGTAGACCACCAGCGGCAGCGAGACGAACATGTGGCTGATGATCAGCACCCCGAAGCCTCCGACCAGCTTCAGGTTGGAGAAGACGTAGAACCAGGGCACCAGGAGCGAGACTCCGGGGATGACCCGCGCCATCAGCACCACCAGCGCGGACTTCCTCATGTTGAACCGGCTCATCGAGTACGCGGCCGGCAGGCCGAGGACCAGCGACGCCACGGTGGCGGCGAAGGCCACCCAGAGGCTGTTGACGATGAATTCGATGTAGTTCGCCTGCTGGAGCACCTTGGCGTAGTTGTCCGTGGTGGGCGTGAACGCCAGCGCCTTGCCCGGGTCGTAGATGTCGACGTTGGTCTTGAACGACGCGGCGATCATCCAGATCAGCGGGGCGATCAGCGCGAGCACCACGACGGTGAGCGCCACCACCCGGAACACCTGGTACGCGGGCCGGGGCCTCATCGCTGCGCCTCCTTGCGCCGGGCGGTCAGGGCCCACATCGCCCCGATGATGATCAGGAAGAAGATGATGAGCACGGTGGAGGAGATGCCGTATTCGTTGTAGTCGAAGCTGAGGCCGTAGGCGTACACGTTGAGCGTCTCGACCTCGTGGAACGAGCCGCCGCCGCGGCCCTTGGTGGCGTACAGGATGTCGAAGGTCTTCAGCGCGTCGATGCCGCGCAGCAGGATCGCCACGGTCAGCGTGGGCGTCAGCAGCGGCAGGGTGACGTGCCGGAAGCGCTGCCAGGTGCTGGCGCCGTCGATGCGCGCCGCCTCCTGCGGCTCGTCCGACAGCGAGGTGAGCCCGGCGAGCAGGATCAGCACGACCATCGGCGTCCACTGCCACACGTCGATGAAGATCGTGGTCGGCAGGGCCGTGTACTGGCCGGAGAGCCAGGGCTGCGGCCCGATGCCGAACCAGCCGAGGAGCTGGTTCGCCAGGCCGATGTTCGGGTCGAAGATGAGCCGCCACATCATGCCGACCGCCACCGGGGTGGCGACGAGCGGCAGCAGGATGGCGACCCGGACCCACCTCTGACCCTTGAACGGCCGCCAGAGCAGGAGGGCGATCGCCATCCCGAGGACCACCTCGAACAGCAGCGCCACGACGGTGAACGTGGCGGTCCGTCCGACGGCGGGCCAGAACCGCTCGATGTCGGAGAGGACGTCGAGGTAGTTCGCCAGGCCGACGAACTCGCTCTCCGCGCGGACAGACCCCTCGGCGTCGGTCAGGCTGAGGTAGGCCGTCCAGGCCAGCGGGAACACGAGCAGCGCCGCGACGAAGGTCATCGCGGGCGCGGCGAAGAGCCATTTGCGGTGGTCGTCGACCCAGCGCAGCCAGCCGGGCGTCTCGGGCGCGGCGACGGTGCTGCGCGGCGGCTTGGTGGTGGTGGTCGTTGCCATGAGGTCTCCAGGGAGGGGCGGGCCTGCGGGAGCACGCGGGGAACCGGGCGCGTGTCCCGCCTCCCCGCGCGTGCCGCTTACCTGGCCTCGTCGTCCAGGAACTTCTGGAACGCGGCGTGGGCGGTGTCCGCGGCCGCCGCCGCGTCCTTGCCGGTGATCGCGTCGACGAGCGGCTGGCCGACGATCTCGCGGGCCTCGGCGACCTTCACGACCAGCGGCCGGTCATGGCCCACCCCGGCCTTGGTGCTGGCCGCGATGGCCTCCGCCAGGTCCTCCGGGAAGGTCGAGGTGCCCTCCGGGTCGGCCCAGACGGAGCTGCGGGCGCCCGGCACGCCGGACTTCTGCTGCGCGAGCGTCTGCTCCTTGCTGGTGGCCCACTCGATGAACTTCCAGGCGTTGTCCGCGTTCTCGGAAGCGGCGTTGATGCCCAGCGCCCACGACGGGATGTTGTACGGCTTCGAGCCGGCCGGGCCCGCAGGGAACGGCGCGAAGCCCACCTGGTCGGCGACCTTGGACTTGGCCGGGTCGGTGGCGTTCTTGTAGAGGGAGTTCGCCTCGGTGTAGAAGGCGGCCTTGCCCTGGGTGAAGATGGCCATCGCCTCCGGCCAGCCCATGTCGGTGCTGACGTTCGCCGGGCCGGAGTCCTTGATCAGGCCGCCGTAGAAGGCGTAGGCCTGCTTGGCCGCCTCGCTGCCGACCGCGGACTTGCCGCTGCCGTCGACGAAGTCGCCGCCGAAGCTGTAGAGGAAGCTGGAGAACTGGGTGACCGCCGCCGACTTGCCGGTGCGGGCAACGAAGCCGGCGACGTCCGGCTCGGCCGCCTTGACCTTGGCGGCGGCGGCCTTCAGCTCGTCGAGGGTCTTCGGCGGGGCGCTCAGGCCGGCCTTGGCGAGCAGGTCCTTGCGGTAGTAGAGGACCTCCTGCTCGGTGATGATCGGGATGCCGACGGGCTTGCCCTCGTACGCAGTGGACTCCACCGGGCCCGCCTGGAAGTCGGAGAAGTCCCAGTTCGCCGCCTTCACCCGGTCGGACAGGTCGGCCAGGTACTTGTTCTTGGCGAAGAGCTTTCCCTCCTGCAGAGGGCGGTACATCATCACGTCGATGTCGGAGGAGCCCGCGTTCAGCTTCACGTTGTACTGGTCCGAGAGCTGGTCCTCGCCGAGCTGGGTGACCTCGACCTTGAGGCCGGTCTGCTTCTCGAACTCGGGCAGCGCCTTCTTGACGTTGTCGGTCCACACGTGGTTGGCGAGGGTGACGCGTACCGTCGTGGCCGCGCCGCCGTCCCCGCCGCCGCCACAGGCGGACGAAGCCATGGCCACAACCACGGCCAGAGATGTACCGATGATCGATCGACGTCGCACGTCATCTCGCCTTTCTGTCGTGGTCGCCGCCCCCCTGGAAGAGCGCCACACTCCCGTAACATCTGCTTAATGCCGGGATGCTAGGACAAAAAAGCTGATTTATTCAAGTAAAGACTGCTGACTGATATGCTTTGTTTGTGATCCAGTCCTCCCCTGAGGGCGCCCCCACCCGGCAGGCCCCCGCCGAGGCTGGGTTGCACGCACGCGTCCTCGACCACGTCGGCACCGCCATCTGCAACGGCGAGGTGGCCGCCGGTTCCGTCCTCAGCATCGACGACCTGGTCGACCGCTATCAGGTCTCCCGCTCGGTGATCCGCGAAGTGCTGCGGGTGCTCGCGTCCATGGGGCTCGTCGAGACCCGGCGCCGGGTCGGGATCATGATCAGGCCAGCCCGGGCGTGGAAGGTCTTCGACCCGCAGGTGATCCGCTGGCGGCTCGCCTCGAACGGGCGAATGGCGCAGATGCGCTCGATCACCGAGCTGCGTACCGCGATCGAGCCGCACGCCGCCTGGCTGGCCGCCGAGCGGATCGACGACGAGGAGGCGAGCGAGCTGGTCGGGCTCGCGGCCAAGCTGTGGGCCGCCGGGAAGGCCGGTGACGAGGCCCGCTTCCTCAGCCTGGACATCGACTTCCACCGGCGGGTGCTGAACGCCTCCGGCAACGAGATGTTCGCAGAGCTCCAGCTGATCGTCGCCGAGGTTCTGGCCGGCCGCCACCACTACCATCTGATGCCCCACTACCCCGATGAGCGGGCGTTGCGCCTCCATTCGGACGTGGCTCAGGCGATTCAGCGGCGCGACGGCGAGCGGGCCATGCGGGCCATGGTGGAGATCATGGAGCAGGGGTTCGCCGAGATGAAGTCGATGTGGGCGCGGAGCACCGAGCCCGGCGGCGCCTGACTCGCACGGGCCCCAGGCCGCGCACCCGCTCCGGGCCGGCGCTTACGCCTCTGGGTGCTGCGCAGTGCGTGGGTGTGATCGCGGGCCTCGGTCGGAGGCTTGCCCTGGAGCGGCGGATTCAGAAGGAATTTATGCCGCGTATCCCAACAAAAGCGCTGATCAGGGGCCCGGGAACAACGTCAAAAAGCCTTCACGTGAGCGGTGGATCCAGCATCCTGAGCATGACCGGAACCTGCCCCGAGCAGAGCCCTCACTCCCTCTGGTCCCCCCGTTCCCCGAAGAGGTCTCCTTGACTCGGTATGCCATCGACCGTGCCCACCACACGCTCATCGCCCAGTGGAGCACCGGCATCGGCGACACCGCCACCGTCGTGGCCCGCCTCACCCACGACCAGCTCCCCCACGACACCCGCAAGCTCGCCGCCGAGCTCACCCACCTGTCCCAGCTCTGCTGGCGCTCCTACACGCACCCCGCCAGCGCCGCCCACCGGCACGGCCCCCACAGCCCCGGGCGGCAACGGCAGCAGGAACGCGACGCCTTCGACACCATCCTCCCCGCCCTCGTCGCCACCACCCGATTCACCAGCCGGCCGATCACGACCAAGGTCGAGCTAGCCGCCCACGCCATCGCCCGGACCCTGCACAAGCTCGACACCTCTCAGCTCACCACGCACATCACCACCGACATCGCCGCCGAGCTCGCCGCCATCGAGCAAGCCGAACGCGGCGACCTGACCGACCGCGCCCAGCAGGCCGTCGCGCTCAGCCGCGAAGACGCCTCACCCCTGCAGATCTCGCAGGCCGACCGCCTGCTGCACGACAACCCGTTCGGCAGCCAAGCCCTCTTCACCGAGGTCGACCCCACCGCGGCCGCCATCGCCGCCGCCCACTGGTTCCACGCCGCCGCCACCATCACCGCCCAGCACACGGGCCTGCACCCGATCCAGGTCGCCGGCACCGCGGGGCAGCCCGGCAAGCCCCTCGCCGTCGAAAGCCTCATCGACATCACCACCGCCATCACCGAAGGCACGCGCGCCCGGCACGTGGTCATGCCCCTGATCCGCAACGCCCTGCACATCGCCGACGGCTACCTGCGCGGCATCCTCGACGTCCAGCACCGCATCACCGCCGCCCAGGAGCTCATGCACAACGCCCACCCGGAAGCCGGCCTCGGCCCCGACACCATCCACCTGCCGCTCACCTCGCTCGACCCCGCCCGCCCCGCCCCCGACCTGCTCGACAACCTGCTCCACGGCATCCACACCTGCTGGAACCTCTACCAGCACCACACCACACCCCAGGACCAGCTCCGCCAGGCCTTCCTCACCGCGACCAGGGAAGAAGCAGCCATCCGAAGCGAACGGCTGCTGTAACGCGCAACGAGCGTGCCCCTCCGGGTGTGTTCCACGTGTCGGCAGATCGAGCCCCCGCCGCCGCATGATCTACGTCGGCTGCGAGGTCCTCGCCGATGACCTTCGCAGCGACCTGACCGGCTCCATCACAGGCCCGTCCACCGTGTACGGCCTGGCCGCCACGCCCGACGCCACCTCCCTCTACGCGGCGGTGGCCGGATCGAACCAGGTGTTGGTGGCGGACACCCCGAACCAGACCGCGCGGTCTTGTCGCGACGCGAGCTTAGATTAGGCTACCCTTAGTTAGTGGGTGCAACTTTGCCGCGGATGAGGTGAGGGTGATGCGGATCGGGGGTCGGCCTCGCCAGATCGAGACGGCGGACATCGTCCGGGCCGGACGCGAGCTGGGGCTGCGGGACCTGAGCATGAACGCCGTGGCGGCACGGCTGGGGGTGTCGTCCACGGCGCTCTACCGTCACGTCGACGGACGGTGGGAGCTGGAGCGGCTGGTGGGCGAGAGCATCCTCGCCGGCCTGGACTTTCACGACGATCCGGCGCATGGTCCGGTGCGGCACCTGCTGTCCTTCGCGCTGGAGTTGCGGGGCTTCATCCTGCGGCATCCGGGGCTGGCCGCTTATGTGCAGACCTTGTTCCCTCGTGGCGAGGGGGGCCGGAGGCTGCTCGCCGTGGAGGCCGAGGCGCTGGTGCGGCGCGGTTATTCGATGGACGCGGCGATCGTGCTGTCCTCCGCGGTGGCGTTGATCGCCGTCGGTTACGCGGCGACCGAGGAGGTGCAGCGCGAACGGGCGGAAGGGCTCGGCGAGCAGCGCCGGGGTGCCGAGGAGGGGATCCTGACGGACTCCCGTCTCGCTGATGCGCATCGCAAGCTGCCCGACATCGGAGCCGAGGAGTACGTGCGGCTGTGGCTGGGCGCCGCGATCCGCGGGTTCGTGGAGGCGGCGCCGCCGGGCCGGCCGGTGGACGAAATCCGGTCGGCGCTGCGCGCCACCGGGGAAGGAGAGTGATGGCCAAGCGCGGTTTCGATGGAGTGATCATGCGCGCGTACGGTGCGCGCGACCATCAGGTGACGGTCACCGGCACGGAGTGGCTCGCTCCGCACTTCCTGCGGGTGTGGATGACCTCCCCGACCCTGCTGCACGACGTCGTGGTCGCGCCGGCGGCGTACGTGCGGTTCTGGATGCCGGATCCGGATGATCCTGACGTCGAGCACCAGCGCGGGTACACGCTCTCCGAGGCGGACCCGGCCACCGGGACGTTCGCGGTGGACTTCGTGCTGCACGAGCCCGCCGGCCCGGGATCCTTGTGGGCGCGGCGCGCCGAGCCGGGGACGACGGTGCAGGTCACCCCGCTCGGCTCCACGCGGTTCGATCCCCCGGCAGAGCCGCCGGCCGGCTACCTGCTGGTCGGCGACTCGGCCTCGATCCCGGCGATCAACGGCATCTTGCGAACCGTGCCCGCCGAGGTGCAGGTGGAGCTGTATGTGGAGGAGCATCAGGAGGCGGATCGGCTCATCCCGCTCGTGAACCATCCCCGCGTGAACGTCCATTGGGCGCCGCGTCGCGGCGAGCGTTCGCTGGCTGCGGCGATCGAATCCCGCGACTGGTCGAACTGGTACGCCTGGGCCGCCGCGGAGTCCGGCTCGCTCCGGCATCTCCGCGCGCGGTTACGGGACGAGTTCGGCTTCCCCCGCAGCGAGACCCACGCCCAGGCGTACTGGTACTACGGGCGCGCGTTCGGCTCGAATCGGTCCAAGGCCACGCCGGAGCCGACGCCCGCCGAGCCTTCTCCCGCCGCGGCGGTGCCGGCAGCGGAACCGGCGCGGCGCGGTGCGTGGCGGGCACAGGCGGGTGGGCGGCTCATCGCCCCGCTGCGCCCGACGCTGATCGTCGCGGGCCTCGCGCAGGCGGTCCTCACGCTGGTCCAGCTGGCCCCCTTCGTGCTGCTGGCCGAGCTGTCCCGGCTCCTGATCGCGGGCGCCGAGGCGGCACGGCTGTGGACCGTCGGCAGCTGGGCCGTCCTCCTCATGGGTGCCGGGGTGATGCTCGCCTCCGGGCTGCTGCTGTGGCTGCACTGGGTCGACGCCCGCTTCGCGCGGGAGCTGCGGCAGCGGCTGCTGGGCAAGCTCGCGCGGCTGCCGCTGGGCTGGTTCGACGCGCGCGGGTCCGGTCAGGTCAAGCAGATCGTGCAGGACGACACGCTCTCCTTGCACTACCTGGTGACCCATGCCGTGCCGGACGCGGTCGCGGCACTCGTCGCGCCCGTCGCGGTGCTCGTCTATCTGTTCGTCGTGGATTGGCGAATCGCGCTGTTGCTGCTGCTACCGGTGTTCGTGTACGTCGTGGCGATGGCGATCATGGTCGTCCAGTCCGGTTCGAAGACGGCGGAAGCGTCCCGCTGGGCGGAGCGCATGAACGTCGAGGCGGGCGCCTACCTGGACGGCCAGCCGGTGATCCGGGTGTTCGGCGGCGCGGCCGCCTCCAGCTTCCGCAGGCGGCTGGGCGAGTACATCGGGTTCCTGAACGACTGGCAGCGGCCGCACACGGGACAGAAGACGTTCATCGATCTGGTCACCCGCCCGGCGACGTTCCTGCTGCTCATCTGCGGTCTCGGGACACTGCTCGTCACCGCCGGGAGCATGGATCCGGTGGCGCTGCTGCCGTTCCTGCTGCTGGGGACGACGTTCGGCGCCCGCCTGCTGGCCGTCGGCTACGGGCTCTCCGGCCTGCGCTCGGGACTGCTCGCCGCGCGCCGGATCCAGGTGACCCTCGACGAGGACGAGCTCGGCACTCGTCCGGCTGATGGCACCGCGCCGCGCGTTCCGGCCGGCCGGGTCGAGTTCGACCGGGTCGGCTTCTCCTACCGTCCTGGCGTGCCGGTCCTGCAGAACATCGAGCTGACGCTCGAGCCCGGCACCGTGACAGCTCTCGTGGGGCCGTCGGGATCCGGCAAGTCGACGCTGGCGGCACTGCTGGCCCGGTTCCACGACGTCGATGACGGCGCGATCCGGGTCGGCGGCCGGGACGTTCGCGAGCTGGCCGCGGACGAGCTCTACGCCAGGGTCGGCTTCGTCTTCCAGCAGGCCCAGCTGGTGCAGGGCACCGTACGCGAGAACATCGCCCTCGCCGTCCCGGACGCGAGCGACGAGCAGGTCCTGGCCGCCGCCCGCGCCGCACAGATCCATGACCGCATCCTGCGCCTGCCCGACGGTTATGACACCGTTCTGGGCCCGGACGCGGCACTCTCCGGGGGCGAGCGGCAGCGGCTCACGATCGCGCGCGCGATCCTCGCCGACACCCCGGTGCTGGTGCTCGACGAGGCCACGGCGTTCGCCGATCCCGAGTCCGAGTACCTCGTGCAGCAGGCGCTGAACCGCCTGACCGCCGGACGCACGGTACTCGTCATCGCCCATCGGCTGCACACGATCACCGGCGTGGACCGGATCGTCGTGCTCGATCACGGGCGGATCGCCGAGACCGGCACGCACGACGAGCTGCTCGACCGGGGCGGCCGGTACCGGAAGCTCTGGGACGCCGTCCGCGGCGGGACTCCTGCGGGCCGGATCGAGATGGAGGCGAACCGATGATCCGTTCCTTGCTCACGCTGCTGCCCGCCGGAAGCGGCGGCAGGATCGCCGTGCACCTTGCCCTGACCGTGTTCGGTGTCGTCCTCCGCGCCGCCGGAGCGGTTCTGCTCGTCCCCCTGGTCGCGGCGCTGTTCAGCGGCGATCCCGCAACCGCGTGGCCGTGGGTGGGGGCGCTCGCGCTCATCACCGCGGCGGGGTGGGGCATCGACGCCGCCGCGGCACGGCGGGGCTTCGACCTCGGCTTCGGGCTGCTCGACACCGGCCAGCGCACCGTCGCCGATCGGATCTCCCGCATCCGCCTGACCTGGTTCGGCGCGGAGAACACCGCGACGAGCCGGCAGGCCGTCGCCGCCGTCGGCCCCGACCTGGTCGGCCTGATCATCTATCTCGTGACCCCGCTGATCGGCGCCATCCTGCTGCCGATCGCGATCGCTGTCGCGCTGCTGCCGATCTCGTGGCCGCTCGGACTTGCCGCGCTGGCCGGGGTGCCGGTGCTGCTGGCCGCGTGGTGGGCCGCCGGGCGCCTCGGCCGGGACGCCGACCGGGCCGCTTCGGAGGCGAACAGCACGCTGACCGAGCGGATCCTGGAGTTCGCCCGCACCCAGCAGGCTCTTCGCGCGGCCCGGCGGATCGAGCCCGCCCGCAGTCATGCCGGCGCCGCCCTCGCGGCCCAGCACGGCGCCGGCATCCGGTTGCTGCTCCGGCAGGTTCCCGGGCAGCTGATCTTCGGCCTGGCCAGCCAGCTCGCTCTCCTGCTGCTCGCCGGGAGCACGGTCGCCCTCGCCGTGCAGGGGGCGCTCACAGTCCCGGAGGCGATCGCGCTGATCGTCGTCGTGGTCCGCTACCTGGAGCCCTTCACCACCGTCGCGGAGCTCTCCCCCGGCATCGAGTCCACGCTCGGCACGCTCCGCCGCATCCGCCAGGTCCTCGACGCCCCCACCGTCCCCTCCGGCATCGAGCGCACGACCCCGCGGGGAGCGCCCCGGATCGAGCTTCGCGACGTCGGCTTCCGCTACGGAGACGGCGGGACGACAGTGCTCGACCACTTCGACCTGGTCATCGAGCCCGGCACGACCACCGCGATCGTCGGCCCGTCGGGGTCCGGCAAGAGCACCGTCCTGGCGCTCATCGCCGGCCTTCACCAGCCCACCGCGGGCACCGTCGTCATCGACGGCGCCGACACCGCCGAGCTGGACGCCGGCTCACGTCACGAACTCGTCAGCGTCGTCTTCCAGCACCCCTACCTGTTCGACGGCGGCATCCGGGAGAACATCCTGGCCGGCGCTCCCGCGGCGGATGACGACGCCGTGGGCCGGGCCGCGGCTCTCGCCCGGGTCGACACGCTGGTCAGCCGGCTCCCGGACGGCTGGGAGAGCAGAGTGGGCGAGGCCGGGACCACGCTGTCCGGGGGCGAGCGCCAGCGGGTGTCCATCGCCCGCGCGCTCATCAAGCCCGCGCCCGTGCTCCTCATCGACGAGGCCACGAGCGCCCTGGACACCGAGAACGAGGCCGCCGTCACCGCGGCGCTGACCACCGACCCGGCTCCGCGCACCCGGGTGATCGTGGCCCATCGCCTCGCCAGCATCCGCGCCGCCGATCGGGTGGTCTTCCTGGAGGAGGGCCGGATCGTCGAGGACGGTACGGTCGACGACCTCCTCGCGGCCGGGGGCCGGTTCGCCGAGTTCTGGAAGCAGCAGGACGCCGCGACGGGATGGCGGCTCGGCGTCGGCACGACAGCATGAACCGACGGCCGCCTGCCCTCGGTCGGCGGAGCGACGTCGTCCACGGTGCCGGTACGGCCGAGCGGGGTCCGGGCGCGGCCGGCCACCGGGAGTCGCCCGGCGTGCGGCTGCACTTCCGGCACGTCACGCCCGAGATCGTGGAGAACGCCGACGCGGTGCTCAGCGGCGTGGACGGCATGCTCATGCCGCACGGCGTCGTCAGCGGCCTGCCGGCCGTCGAGCTCGCCGGTGAACGCCATCGAGGCCCGCGTCCGGCCGCCGTAGAGCAGCCGCCAGTCGGTGCCGAGCAGCTCGGCCTGGTGGATCATGGGGAGCAGCGGGGTGATGCCGATGCCGCCGGCGATGAACAGGTACCGCTCGGAGGGCGCCAGGGGGAAGTTGTTGCGGGGGCCGCCGATCGCCACCGGGGCGCCTACGGCCAGCTCGTCGTGGACGTAGGCCGAGCCGCCCCGGCCGTCCGGTTCCCTGAGCACGCCGATGCGGTAGGTGTGCGGGTCCCACCGGTCGCCGCACAGCGAGTACTGGCGGGTCAGGCCGCCCGGCAGGATCAGGTCCAGGTGCGCGCCGGGCGTCCAGTCCGGCAGGCGGCGCCCGTCCGGGTGTTCCAGGGTCAGGGCGACCACGCCGTCGGCGACCGGCGTCCTGGCGGCCACCCGCAGGTCGAGTCTGGGTTCCGAGATCATGCGTGCTCCCGGGTGGTGAGGCGGAAGGCGTGCACGGCGAGTCCACCGGCGATCAGGACGGCCGCGACCAGCAGGAAGAGCCGTCCCGGCGGCCAACCGGCGTCCTGCGCGGCGGCCGACAGCAGCATCCCGCCCGCCGCGATGACCAGGCAGGCCAGGATCAGGGCGCGCCGGCCGATGCGGTCGGCCAGCGGCGCCAGGAACAGCGAGCCGAGGGCCGTGCTGACCAGTGATGATGTGAAAGCATCGGCGACTCTCAGGCGGATTTACGAGCAGCGGCCGTCCAGCAGGGACCCGCTGTAGACGCCGTCCACGTCGATGATCACCGGGCCCGTCGCGGTGGCCTCGTCTCCCTGGCCACCGGGCTCGTCGACCATCGCCCAGGCCGTGACGGTGAAGTCGCCGAGGTCTCCGTCAGGGTCCTCGATCTTGGCCTTGCGGTAGTGGCTGAGCACCTCGTGGACGGGCCGGTCGGTGGAGACCGGGAAGCGGATGGTGTACCAGCAGTCGCCGGAGTCACCACCAGTGGTCTCGGCCTGCGGGTCGAAGGAGCCGAATTCCGCCCCGTCCGGCAGCGGATACGCCTGGATGCGCTCCACCATGCGCGCCAGCCGGTAGTCGTCGATCCACGAAGGAGCCTCGACGATCATCCCGATCAGCACGAACGGCACCAGCGCCAAGGCCAGGCAGCCGAGCCGGCGAGCTCGTGGTGAACGTCCGGACACCGCCGCCGAGGCGGATGCGGGAGCGTGCTGGGGGGCCGACATGGATAACATGATCGCGCATCGGCCGGGACCCGCACGGCTCGGCCACCTCGGCGGCGCGATCACCCCGCTGGACGGGCTGAGCCGCAGCGGTCTCCCTGGCAGTACCCGTTGCTGAGGATCAGCTGACCGCGCAGGACCGTGTAGGCTCCCGCGTCCACGCCCACGATCACTCCCTGGCAGGCGGGACAGAGCAGCGACCCGGCCCCCCGAGGAGTGCTCCCGGCCCGGTCACCACGTGCGCCGGCGCCCGCTCCGGTGGATGCGGGCTGCTGTGCGGCAGGAACGCCGGGAGCATCGGATACGACGGTGGGGGTGGGCGAGTCACTCATGCGATCACTCTGCCCGACGCCACCGACAAAATTCCGGTCGGCGGCGCCGGACCCCGTTCCGGCTGGTGGACCCCGCGTCAGCCGAGCTTGAGCAGCAGCTCGGTGAGCTCGGCGGGCATGGTGATCATGCAGTCGTGTCCCGTCTGCAGTTCCCACACCTGTGCCGGGCTGCCGTTGGGCTGGATCGCCGGCACCGGCCGCCGCTCGATACCCTCCGGTACGCCGGCCACGCAGTGGATGTGCGTCCGCGAGACGGTGCGTACGGCCGGGTTGTCCAGCCGCACCGGCTGCTGGAGGCAGAGCACCGGATGGTCGGACAACATCGTCCGCAGCCACGCCACGTCCGCCGGGTCGGTGACCCCGAACAGGCCCAGGGGCGGCGGCAGCTCGGGCATCGGCGGGATCCGCCAGGGAGTCCCGGACTGCTCGGCGTGGTCGATGAGGGTCTGGGTCACCGGCTGCACGTCCACCGCGCTCTCGTCGTCCTGCGGGACCATCGCGTCGAGGTAGACCAGGTGGGCGATCCGGTCCGGGAGGCGGTTGGCGACGGACGAGATGACCAGCCCGGCATAGCTGTGACCCACGAGGATCACGTCGGTGAGACCCTGGTCGGTGATCAGGCTGACGAGGTCGTCGACGTGCGTGTCCAGCCCCACCTCGGGGCCGAGCAGATGTGCCTTGTCACCGTAGCCGGTCAGCGACGGCGCGAGCACCCGATGCCCGGCCGAGGCCAGCAGCGGGACGACCCGCTCCCAGCACTGCCCGCTGTGCCAGGCTCCGTGCACCAGCAGATATGTCGACATGGGAGAACTCCTTGCTCTCGGTAGGGACGCAAGCGAGGTTTCCGTTCGCCCGCCGGCTCAGCCAGGGCCGCCGCGATCCTGGGGGTGGCAGGACCAGGAACGCACGAAGGCGCACGCGTTACCGTGGGGACATGAGCGACGAATCCAACCTTCTGGGCGATTACGTACGCGCCCGCCGGGAGCTCGTCACTCCTGAGCAGGCCGGCATCCCCTCCGTCGGCGTACGGCGCGTGCCGGGCCTGCGCCGGGAGGAGGTCGCGATGCTCGCGGGCGTCAGCGCCGACTACTACCTGCGCCTGGAGCAGGGCCGCGACCGCAACCCCTCCGCGCAGGTCCTCGAATCCCTGGCCCGCGTGCTGCGGCTCGACGACGACGCGACCGCCTACCTGCTCGGCCTCGGGGCGGCAAAGCCCCGGCGACGGCGGCGGCCCCGCAAGGAGACCGTCCCTGCGGGTGTCGCCAAGCTCATCGGCACGCTCCCGCTGCCCGCCTACGTGGAGGGCCGCTACTTCGACGTCCTCGCCGCCAACGCGCTGGCCACCGCTCTGTCGCCGCGGCTCCTGGCGGGGCGCAACCGCCTGCGGGACGTGTTCCTCGACCCCGCCGAGCAGGCCCTGTTCCCGGACTGGGAGGCCGCCGCGCAGGGGATGGTCGCCGGCTTCCGCCTGTCCGTCGGCACCGACCTGGACGATCCCCGGTTCATCGAGCTCGTCGGCGAGCTCTCCCTCGCCAGCCCCCGCTTCAGCAGGCTCTGGGCCCGCCACGACGTGAACACGTGCGAGGGCACGCCCAAGCACCTCGACCATCCCCAGGTCGGAGAGCTGTGGCTGAACCGGGAGAGACTCGGCGTCAGCGGCGCGAAGGGCCAGACCCTCATCGTCCTCCACCCGGACCCCGGCACCGACAGTGCCGACAAGCTGGCGCTCCTCGCGTCCGCCATGCGGGTGGCCACCTGAGCGGGCGTCCGGTCCCGGGATCAGGTGCCGCGCCGCCGGCGACCGAGCGGTGCTGCAGGTCGTTGAGCACATCGTGGTGGGCGCCGCGCACGACGGCGAGCCGGGCCCTCGGCAGCGTCCTGGCCGCTCGCGCGATCGCGTCGCGGTCCGCCAGCGGGTCGGCGTCCCCGGCCAGCAGGAGCCGGGGGATCCCGGCAGTGCTCGCGTACGCCGTGTCCAGCAGGTCCTGGGGCACGGGACCGGCCAGCGCGCCGCGCTCCACGGCCGCGTCACCGGTCAGGTCGCCGCGGTGGGTGGGACAGTGGGTGCGGACGTCGAGCTCGTCCTCCCACCGGCCGCCCGCCCGGGAGCCGTTGCCGGGCAGGCCGGCGAGCACGGCCGCCTGCGGCCACCAGACCGCGGTCGGAGCTGCCGTGGCGAGCAGGGCGGCGAGCCCGGCGGCGCCCAGGTCGGCGCCCACCAGCACCAGCGGGCGCGGCAGCCCGTCCGGGTACTCGGCCGCGATGCCGGCGACGGCCTCCGACAACCGCCGGGCGAGGGCGTCCAGGAACGCCGGGCCTGCGGCCGGCAGGTCCACGACCCGTACCCGGTAGGCGTCATGGGCGAGCCGCGAGCCGAAGCGGGCGTAGGTCGCGCGGGTCTCGCCGCGGCCCGGCACGACGATGACCGTGCCTCTGGTCTTCAGCCCGTCGGGGGCGTGGTGGTCGCCGTTCTGCGTCATGTCGTACTCCATTGATCGGAGGCGGAGGCGAGGCCGCGCACTTCGGCGCGCAAGGCCAGCCGCGCTACGGGGGTCCGGTGGCTGCTCGTCACGGATCGACGGCACGGACGTCATGAGCAGGCGGGTGTAGGAGGGGTGCCGCGGGGCCGCGAAGATCTCCTCCGTGGTGCCCGTCTCCACCACCTGCCCGCGGTAGAGCACGACGACGCGGTCCGCCACGCCGCCGAGCAGCCGAGGTCGTGCGTGATCAGCAGGACGCCGCGGTCGCGGGTCTCGCGCAGGCGTAGCAGGAGTTCGAGGATGGTGACGCGCGTCGAGGGCGCTGACCGGCTCGTCGCAGATCAGCAGCCGGGGGGCGACCGCGATCGCCCGCACGACGCAGGAAGCGATCGTCGTGAACCTCGACGGGCTCGGCTGGTCCGCTGTCGAGATCCGCTGAGCCGGCCGATCCCGGCTCAGGACCGGATGAGCGGCAGACGGATGACGAAGCAGGCGCCCCGCGGCGAGTCCTCGATGCGCAGGGTGCCGAAATGGGCCTGGACGATGGCACGGGAGATGGGCAGGCCCAGGCCGCTGCCGCCGGGGTCGCGCTCGCGGCTCTCGCTCAGCCGCACGAAGGGCTGGAAGACCCGATCGCGGTCCCCGGGCGAGATGCCCTCGCCGTCGTCGCACACCGTGACCAGGGCGAGGGCCTCATCGCGCCCGACGGTCACCTCGACCCGGCTGTGCGCGTGCCGCTGGGCGTTGACGAGGAGGTTGGTCAGCACCTCGGTCAGTTGCACCGCGTTGCCGCGGACGGTCACCTCGTCGTCGGCCCGCACGTGGATCGGGATGTCCCGGCTGCGCCTGGCGACCTCTTCGCGGATCAGGGCGCCCACGTCGATGAGCTCCACGTCGTGCGGGGACGACGTGCGCACCTTGGTGAGCATCAGCATCTCGTTGATGATCGTCTGGAAACGCTCGGCCGCCTGCAGCACCTCGTGAAGGGTCTCGCGGGCGTCCACGTCGGGATACAGCAGCGCCTCCTCCACGCTGGCACGCAACCCGGTCAGCGGAGTGCGCAGCGTGGGAGACCATCGAGGCGAAGTTGCGCTGCTGCTCCACCGCCTCCTGCAGGTGCGACAGGGTCTGGTTCAAGGTACGGACGAGCCGGGCGAACGCGTCGTGGCCCGGCGGCTCCGGCAAGCGCAGCCCCAGGTCGGTCACCGTGATCTCGCTCACCCGGGCACGCACCGCGTCCACCGGGCGCAGCGCCCGTCCCACGAGCGTCCACGCCATCCACCCCGCCAGCGCGGCCCCGGCCAGCACCCCGCCTGCCATCATCAGCTCCAGCCGGTTCGTGGCCAGGATGGGCGGTCGGGCCTGCCCCGCGTAGACCACATGGGGCCGGCCGCCCCACAGCTGATCCGCCTCCTGCTGCGAGACCCGGCTCGCGGTGAACATGACGCATTCCCCGCCGGCCGGGCACTCCGTACGATGCTGGATCCGGTCCTCCTTCGGCGGCCACAGGCTGCTCATCCGAGGACGGCCGGCCGCTGCCTCGCTGGCCGTCACCACCCGTCCGGCAGGGTCGACGAGCTGGAGCAGATCGACCTCCGAGCCGGTGATCGGCGCCGGCGGCCGCGCCTGGCGCATCGACCCGATCCACGCGGTGGCCGCCCGCTGGGTGTCGGCGAACACCCCCTGCTCGATGCTGCGGCGCAGCAGCACATCCGCGACCACACCCACGAGCGCGAACCCGGCCACGGCCAGCGCGGCCGTCGCCAGGGTGAGACAGGCCCGGATCGACAGCCTGCCGACAGGAACCATGCACTGCCTCCGCGGATCGCACCGGTGGGCTCCTCACCTCCCCCATGCTTCCCGCAGCGTGCTCAAAGCAGGTCAAAGTCCCCGCAACAACTCGCTGACAGACGCACCCCTTCACAGCCAGTTGCGGCGTTTGAAGATGGCGTACAGGCTGAGGCAGGTCAGCATCATCAGGCCGAGGGCGAACGGGTAGCCGTAGGCCCAGCGCAGCTCGGGCATGCCGGGGGCCTCGAAGTTCATGCCGTACACGGTGCCGATCAGGGTGGGCGCGAACAGGATGGCCGCCCAGGAGGAGATCTTCTTGATCTCCTCGTTCTGCGCGAGGCTGGCCTCGGTCATGTGCTTGATCTCCTCGTTCTGGGCCTGGGAGACGAGGGTGGCGTTGACGGTGAGGATGTCGGCGAGCATCTGGCGGAAGCCGTCCACGCGTTCGGCGACGGTGGTGGCGTGGTCGGCGACGTCGCGCAGGTAGCGCTGCAGCTCCTCCTCGGTGCCGTACTTGGCGAAGCCGGCGGTCAGGCCGTCCAGCATGGCCAGCAGCGGGCGCGTCGCGCGCTGGAACTCGATCACCTCGCGCGACAGCTCGTAGATGCGGCGGGAGACGCCGGGGTCGCCGCCGAACACCTGGGTCTCGATCTCGTCGATGTCGTTCTGCAGGCCGGCGATGACGGGGGCGTAGCCGTCCACGACGTGGTCGAGCACGGCGTACAGGACGGCTTCGGGGCCGCGGGCCAGCAGGCCGGGGTCGGCTTCCATGCGTTCGCGGACCGGGTGCAGCGGGGGTGCGTTGCCGTGCCGGACGGTGAGGACGAAGTCGGGGCCGGTGAACAGGTGGATCTCGCCGAACTCGACCTGTTCGGCGGCGTCGTCGTAGCGGGCGGCGCGCAGCACGACGAACAGGGTGTCGCCGTAGCGTTCGAGCTTGGGCCGCTGGTGGGCGACGACGGCGTCCTCGATGGCCAGCTCGTGCAGGCCGAACTCGCGGCCGAGGGCGGACAGGTGCGCCTCGTCGGGCTGGAACAGGCCGAGCCAGCCCATGGTGCCGGGCTCCCGCCGGCGCAGGCGGGCGCGTACCCGGTCGGGGGTGGCGGGGGTGTCGATGCGCTTGCCGTCGCGGTAGAGCGCCGCGTCCACGACCTGGCCTTCGGCGGGGTGGGCGGGCCGGTGGCCGCGCGGATCCATCGACTCCTCGGGCGACGGCTCGCGCCGGCGGGAGGCGGGGGCGGCGTTACGGCGGACGGGACGCAGGACACGCGACCGCCAATCGGACATCATCACGGGAACCTCCGGGGGCCAGGATCGAACCCGCAGGGCACGGCGACGCATGCGCGCAGCGTGGCGTCATGGCGCGGGTGAAGAGGGGAAGGGAGCGGACTGCTCAGCGGGTGCGACTAGGAGGTTGACTGCTCATGCAGCCTCACCTCCTCGCCCTCGGGCCGGGTCCCGGCGCCTCCGGAAGAACCTGTCCAACATACCGCACGTCCCCCTTCGGGCGGGCATAACGGGCATGAGAGGGCGTGCGCGCATGCCGGTGCGCTCGTCGCGGCAGGCTGTGCGCTCGACGCGGCAGTCACGGCGCTCAGCGCGGCAGGCTCGGCGCTCAGCGCGGCAGGCGCGGCGCTCGTGCTGCCGGGCGGAAGGCGGGCCGACGGGCGTCCGGGCGTCTCGCGGACCTGTCAGGTGATGACACGCCTGGGTGACGGGGCCGCGGGATCCGAGTGGCCATCGGCGAGTCGGGTCATCGGGCGGGTCCGATGGCGTCGTCGCCAAAGACGGCCGCGAGCGCCTTTCCGATCAGGCCGGGCAGGTCGGGCCGCCCGTCGTCGGCGGCCCAGCGCACCAGCGCCGTGTGCAGGGCGGCCAGGCAGGCGCTGGCCGCCGCCTGCGCCTGGAACGCCCTGTCGGGATCGGCGGCCTCGTCGCCCAGGGCGCCGATGATGGCCTGCTGGAGGGCGTACTGGTTGTCCAGGTGTCTGGCCCGCAGGGCGGGCGTGGAGATCATGAGCTGGAGGCGGACGAGCAGGAACCGCCGGTCCCCCGCCAGGTCGCCGCCGGTCAGGGCGGCGGCCTCGTCGATGAGCGCGCCGCCGATGCGGCGGACCAGGGGCTGGCCGGCGGGCGAGGCGGCGATCCGCTCGGCGATGGCCTCGCCGTACTGGTCGACCAGCACGAGGTCTTCCTTGGTGGGGAAGTGCCGGTAGACGGTCATGGGCGACACACCTGCCGCCTCGGCGACGTCGTTCATGGTCGTGGCGTCGTATCCGCGCTCACTGAACAGCCGTATCGCGTGCGCCTGGATCGTGCGCCGCGTCTGGGCCCGACGTTGCTCTCGCAGAGTTGCGGACATGTGATAGACACTACCATCGTGATAGCAACTACCATGTTGGTAGTGACTAACAGAACAAGGTGGCACACATGAACGGTCTGAACGACAGGACGGCCCTGGTGACGGGAGCGTCCCGTGGCATCGGCCAGGAGATCGCGACCCGGCTGGCGGCCAGGGGAGCGCTGGTGATCGTGCACTACGGCGCCGGCGAGGACGGCGCGAAGGCGACGGTCGGCGAGATCGAGCGCGGCGGCGGGACCGCCCTCGCCGTCCAGGCGGAGCTGGGCGTGGACGGCGATGTCGAGCGGCTCTTCGCGGGAGTCGAGGCGGCCCTGGCCGGACGGCCGCTCGACATCGTCGTCAACAACGCGGCAGCTCAGCCCGCCGGGCCGCTCGGAGTCACGACCCGGGCCGAGTTCGACCACCTCTTCGCGGTGAACGTGCGGGCGCCGTACTTCATCATCCAGCGAGCGCTGCCCCTGCTGCGCGACGGCGGCCGCATCATCACGATCTCGTCCGTCGCGACCCGCATGGCCAACCCCGCCCAGACGTCCTTCGCCATGACCAAGGGCGCGATCGAGACGATGAGCCTGACCCTGGCCAACGAGCTCGGAGCCCGGGGGATCACGGTGAACGCGGTCGCCCCCGGCGCCACCCGCACTCCCGCCAACGACTCCTTCTTCGAGGCGCCCGGCCTGGCCGGGTTCATCGCCGGATCGACGGCGCTCGACCGCCTCGGTGACGCCGGCGACGTCGCCGATGTGGTCGCGTTCCTCGCCTCCGACGCCGCCCGCTGGATCACCGGCCAGGTCATCGACGCCAGCGGCGGCCTGTTCCTGGGACCGCGCACCTGACGCGCACTACCACTAGAATAATGAAAACGGTTATCATGCCAAAGCATTGAGGAGGTCTCGTGGAGTTCGGCGACGCGGTCGTGCTCAGCGGAGTCACGGCGGGCTACGGCCGCAGGACGGTCCTGCGCGACGTGTCGGCCCGGCTGCCCCGGCGGGCCGTCACCGCGGTCGTCGGCCCGAACGGCTCGGGCAAGTCCACCCTGCTCGGCGTGCTGGCCGGCACCATCCGGCCGGTGCGCGGCACGGTCGAGCCCGGCGGCGCCGGCCGGCCCGGGTACGTGGTGCAGCGCGACGCCGTCTCCGACGCGCTGCCGATCACGGTACGCGACACGGTGGCGATGGGCCGCTGGGCGTCGCGCGGCCCGTGGCGGCGGCTGACGGCCCACGACTGGGCGATCGTGGAGTCGTGCATGGCCGAGCTGGACGTGTCCGCGCTGGCCGCGCGCCGGCTGAGCACGCTGTCGGGCGGCCAGCGCCAGCGCGTGCTCCTGGCCCAGGGCCTCGCCCAGGAGCCCTGGCTGCTCCTGCTGGACGAGCCCACGACCGGCCTGGACGCGGCCGCCAGGCAGCACATCGCCGGGGTGCTCGACCGGGAGCGGGCCCGCGGGGTGACGATCGTCCACGTCACCCACGACCTGGGCGCGGCCATGGCCGCCGACCACTGCCTGCTCCTCGACGAGGGCCGGCTGGTCGCGCAGGGGCTGCCGACGTCCGTACTGGCTGCTGAGACGCCGCCGGTCGGCGGCGTCGGATGGAGTCGATCGATGTTGTGACACGGCTGACCTGCCAGGCAGCCGTGTCACCTCGTGAGCTGTCACCCCGGCACGAGGCCGGGGCCGGCCCTGCTACGGCCGCGTGGTGCGGTGCGGGACGTGCTCCGCGGTGCCGACGTGGTTGCGCTGCTTGCGCATGCCGGCGAAGCCCAGCAGGCCGAGCAGGCCCAGCAGGCCCCACAGGCCGGCGTTGCCGCCGCCCTCGTCCCTGGTGTTGTCCTGCGGTGCTGGCGTCACCTGACTTTGTGCGACCGGCTCGACGGGTGTGTCGGCCGTCGCCGCAGCGGCCGGTGCTAGCGTCAAGAAGAACGCCAGGCCCAGCCCGGTGAGGGTCTTGCGCATTGGGTTCCCCCGATCCGGCGGTCCCTACAACCGCGGAGACCGCCTATCACGCCTTCTCCGACGAAGGCTTCCGATAGCGGGGCGATCTCCAGATCCCCTGCTAAGAGCCCCCTACCATCGTCCAGGCCGCATCAAACGCCTTCTCCCGGCAGGTGGCGCCCCAGCACACCGGCACGCACACCGGCACGTACGCGCGCCTCGGCGATCCTGGCCAGCTCCGCCCTCGCCGGCGGGCCGGCGAGGCCGGGCGCGGGCGTGATGGCGGCCATCAGCGTCACCTCCACGGCCAGGTCGCGGGTGGCGGTCACGCGCAGCACGGAGGCCAGCAGCGAGTCGTCTCCCACGAAGCAGGCGCGGGTGGAGGGCTCCGTTCCCTCGCGGTAGCGGAGCACGGCGGGCCTGACGGAGGCCCCCGCGTCGATCGCCGCCTGGAACACCGCGGGCCGGAACCCGCCCATCCCCCGCCCGCACCACGTGGTGCCCTCGGGGAAGGCGACGACCGTGTCGCCCGCCCTGAGCGCGCCGGCGACGGCGGCCACCGCGGACGGCAGCGCCATCAGCCGCTCCCTGTCGATGAACAGCGCCCCGGCCCCCGCCACCAGCGTGCTGACGACCGGCCAGCCGGCGACCTCCTGCTTGGCCAGCGGCCTGGACGGCACCGCGGCGGCGATGACCAGCGGGTCGAGCCAGGAGATGTGGTTGGCCACCACCAGCGTTCCCGTCCCGGCGGCGGCGCCGGCCCCGTTCACCTCCAGCCGGATGCCGAGGGCGCGGAGCATCAGCCGCGCCCACAGCCGCGTGATGCGCGCCTGCGTGAACGCGCGGGCGACCACGGCCACGGGCACGCCGACCAGCACCACGACGACGGCGGCCAGCAGGCGCGCGGTGCGGCGGACGCGGCCCACCGCGGAGGCCGGGTCGCCGATGCAGGCGGCGGGCGTGCACGGCCCGAGGGGCCGCCAGGGGTTGAGCTGCGCCGCGGGTGGCGGCAGTACGGTGCTCACAGGGGCTCGCCGAGGAAATAGCGCAGGTAGCGGGCGTTGACATTGGCCATGGACAGCAGCATGAAGAAGTCGGCGGTGCCGAAGTCCGCGTCGTGCGCGGGCTCCCCGCACACCCACGACCCCAGCCGCAGGTAGCCGCGCAGCAGCGGCGGCGGCACGAAACGGTCGGGCAGCGCCACCCGGCCGGGCCGCCACGGCGTGCGCGGCCGCACCCGGTGCTCCTCGGGGCCGAGCGGCACCCGGTCCATCACGGCGGCGGCCAGCGCGCCCCCGTCGTCGAGCGGCACCGAGCAGCAGCCCGCCAGCCACTGGTACCCGCCGGAGACCATGTAGCGGGCGATGCCGGCCCACATCAGGGCGACCACCGCGCCGTCCCGGTGGCCGGGGTGCACGCAGGTGCGACCGGCCTCCACCAGCCCCTTCCTGATGGGGGCGAGGCGGGCGAGGTCGAACTCGGCGTCGGAGTAGAGCCGGTCGGCGCGCCCGGGAGGCAGCAGCCGGTACGTGCCCACCACCTCCTCGCCGTCGCGGACGAGGAGGTGGTCGCAGTAGGCGTCGAACCGGTCGGCGTCGAGGCCGGAGACCGGGCTGTCGAGCCGCGCCCCCATCTCCCCGGCGAAGACGGCGTATCTCAGCCGCTGGGCCGCCCGCAGGTCGGCGGCGCTGGTGGCCATGCCGACCGTGTACCTACCGGTGTCAAGAGAGATCGTCATGGGCGCGCGTCCTTCCCTGAAGGGTTCTCGCGCCTATGTCGACATGCGTAAATGACGTGCACGTCTCGCGCTGGGGGCAGCCAGGCGACCGTGAGAAAAAATCGTTTCCCCGGGCGTCACCCGGATCATTACACTTCCCACCGACGCCGATGACGTGATCAAGGAAGGGAGCCGGCCGTGCGCGACCACAGCACCGCTGCCGCCGTCTCCCCGGCGCGTTACGAGGTGATCCTGGTGTCTTCGCGCGCCCGGTGCCGGCCGCGCGGCCGCCACTGGTTGCTGCCCTGACGAAGACGCTTCCCCTGGGACCCTTCGCGGGCCGCCGAATCGCGCCGTCCTGTCCGACATGAGTCCCGAAAGGGTCATGGGCCGTGCGTGCTCACGTTTTCAATCCCCTGCAGACCGTCCGTAATCTCGGCATCCTCGCCCACGTCGACGCGGGCAAGACCACCGTCACCGAGCGGATGTTGTACCTGACCGGCGCCACCTACAAGCGCGGCGAGGTGCACGACGGCACGACCGTCACCGACTTCGACCCCCAGGAGCGCGACCGCGGCATCACGATCTTCGCCGCCGCGGTGAGCTGCGAGTGGGACGGGCACCGGATCAACCTGATCGACACCCCTGGCCACGTCGACTTCTCCGACGAGGTGGAGCGTTCCCTGCGGGTGCTCGACGGCGCGGTCGCGGTGTTCGACGGCGTGGCCGGGGTGGAGCCGCAGAGCGAGTCGGTGTGGCGGCGGGCCGACCGCCACGGGGTTCCGCGCATCGCGTTCGTGAACAAGCTGGACCGGGCGGGCGCCGACCTCGACGCGGCGGTGGAGTCGATCCGCCGCAGGCTGCATCCGGCGCCGCTGGTCGTGCAGCTCCCGATCGGCCGCGAGGACGGCTTCGCCGGCGTGGTGGACCTGCTCGCCATGCGGGCCCTGGTCTGGGACGGCGGCGTGCTGGAGACCGGGCCGGTGCCCGAGCACCTGCTGGAGGAGGCTCGGCGGCGGCGCCGGCTGCTGGAGGAGGCGGTGGCCGAGCTGCATCCGGGCGTGCTGGAGGAGTTCTGCGCCGAGCCGTCGGTCTCCGAGGCGACGCTGGTGGCGGCGCTGCGCGAGCTGACGGCCGCCGGCGCGGGCCTGGTGGTGCTGTGCGGCTCCGCCTACCGGGACCGCGGGATCGAGCCGCTGCTGGACGCCGTCGTCCGGTACCTGCCCTCGCCGCTGGACGTGCCCGCCGTGCGCGGGCAGGACGGGCAGGCCCGCCCGGCCGATCCGGCTGCGCCGCTGGCCGCGCTGGCGTTCAAGGTGAGCGCGACGGCGACGGGACGGCTGACGTACCTGCGGATCTACTCGGGCACGCTACGGAAGGGGGACACGGTGCTGGACGCGGGCACGGGCCGGACCGAGCGGATCGGCCGGATCCTGCGGGTGCAGGCCGACCGGCACGCCGAGGCGGACCGGGCGGTGGCCGGCGACATCGTGGCCGTGGTCGGGCCGAAGGCGGCCCGCACGGGCACGACCCTGTGCGCGCCGGACGCCCCGCTGCTGCTGGAGCCGCCGGGCGCGACCGAGCCGGTGGTGTCCGTGGCCGTCGAGGCGCGCGGCAGCGGCGACGGCGACCGGCTGGCGGCGGCGCTGGCCCGGCTGGCCGAGGAGGATCCCTCGCTGGCCGTGCGTTCCGACGCCGAGACCGGGCAGACCGTGCTGTCCGGGATGGGCGAGCTGCACCTGGAGGTGGCGGCGGAGAAGCTGCGGCGCGACCATCGGCTGGAGGTACGCGTCGGGCGGCCGCAGGTCGCGTTCAGGGAGACGGTCGCGCGTGGCGTGTCCGGGCTGCTGTACCGGCACGTCAAGCAGGACGGCGGCGCCGGGCAGTTCGCCCACGTGGTGATCGACGTCGAGCCGCTGGACGAGGGCTTCGCGTTCGCCTCGGCGGTGACCGGCGGCCGGGTGCCGCGCGAGTACGTGCGCGCGGTCGAGGCCGGCTGCCGGGACGCGCTGTCCGGCGGGCCGCTCGGCGGCCACCCGGTGACCGGGCTGCGGGTCACGCTGACCGACGGGGCCACGCACGTCAAGGACTCCTCGGAGATGGCGTTCCGCACGGCCGGCCGGCTGGCGCTGCGCGAGGCGCTGCGCCAGTGCGCGATGGTGCTGCTGGAACCGGTGGTGGAGGTGACGGTGACCGTTCCGGACGAGATGGCCGGCGCCGTGCTGGGCGACCTGTCGGCGCGGCGGGGCCGCATCTCGGGCTCCGAGGCGCGGGCCGGCGCGGTGGTGATCACCGCGGTGGTGCCGCTGGCCGAGGTGTTCGGGTACGCGACCCGGCTGCGCAGCCGTACGCAGGGGCGGGGCACGTTCACCACGCGCCCCGCCGGGTACGCCCCCGCCTAACCGGCGGTGAAGGAGATCCAGACGTCAGGAGGGACGTCGGGCCGGTTCGGCACGGCCAGGCGTTCCTCCGTCCACGCGGCGCCGGCGATCTCCGAGGCGACCCGCCGCCAGAACGCGACGGCCGTCGTGTTGGCGTCCTGGAAGGCGACCCGCCAGGGGCCGGGGTGACGCGCGATCACCTCTCGCACGACGGTCATCCCGATGCCGGCCCTGCGCGCGCCGCGGACCACGAAGAAGCTGTTCAGCACGCGTGCCGGGCCGGACAGCGCGCGCACGAACGCGAAGCCGACCGGCGACTCGCCGCTGGTGAACAGGTAGGCGGCCCAGTCGTCGTCGGCCAGCGCCGAGCGCAGCCGGTCGTTGTGGTAGGTGCCGTCGGCGCTGGGCAGGCCGCCCTGGAAGTCGGCCATGTCGTGGCGGAACATCAGCCAGAGCCGTTCGGCCGTGGGGTGGTCGGCGGCGGTCATCGGCCGCACGGTCACAGGTGGGGAAGTCATAAAGAGATCTTCCGGCCGGGAGCGAACCCGGCCGGAAGGTAGAACATAGCAGGTTCGATCATGGAGTGGTGACGGCGGCCCCCGTGACCGAGGACGACCAGTACAGCGCACCGGCCACCTGGGCGAACAGGCCCTTGGGATGGTTGCGGAACATCGGCTCGGTGCCGAACAGCACCACGGCCGCGCCGCGCTCGTCCCTGCCGCTGACCACGGCCGCCTGGCCCCTGGCCTGCTCCTGGCCGCCTCCCGAGCCGTCCTCCCTGGGCCGCCAGTGGCCGGCGACCAGCGGGCCGTCGGCCGCGTACGACTGCTCGACCGTGACCTCGGGCCCCAGGCCGGTGAACCAGAGCGGCGAGTACACGAACGAGTGGCCGGGCAGGCCGTCGTCGGCGGACACGACCCGGACCACGCCGTTGCCGTCCGCGTTCCCGGCCACCGTGGTGGCGGTCAGCAGGCCGGCAGCGGTGTTGAAGGTGGCGCCCGTCCGGCCCCTGGTGATGACGCCGCCCGTGGCGAGGAACGCCTCGAGTGCCGTCCTGGCCGCCTGGTTGAGCGCCGCGTGGCTGAGGCCGCTGGAGACGTACAGGACGTCGGTGGCGCTCCAGTCGAAGCCCGCGTTCAGGATCGCGGTGGAGACGGGCGTGACGGGGAAGCCCAGCTCGCGCAGCGTGAACAGTTCGTCGGCGGAGGCCGCGGCGGCCACGCGCACCGGAGCGAGAGGGGTGCCGGTGGCCGTGCCCGCGGGGGTGAAGGCGACGCCGTAGCGGTCGGCGACCGTCCTGGCGGCCTGCCTGGCCGTGGCGGGGACGATCGCCGTGCCGTCGTCCCAGGTCACCGCGATGCCCTGGGCGAGCAGGTCGTTGAGCGCCCTGACCTCCTTGGCGTCGCCGACCTCCAGCGCGAGCGCGCCGGGAGTGCGCGGGACCGACCCTGTCGGGGCGGCGGCCCTGACCGGCTCGGTACGCGCGCGCAGCGACTCGACCGGCTCGACCGTCGCGCCCCAGAGCAGGGCGTGGCTCCAGCCGGAGATGTCGTACATGGCGCCGACCCTGGGCGAGATGTCCGCGCCCGGCTCCAGCATGACGTTGGCCAGGCCGCGTTTCGGCTGCCGCATGTCCACGACGTACGAGCCGGCCGGGTACGTCCTGCCGCCCGAGCGGAACGCCGACCGCGCCCGCTCGACCCGGACGTCGTTGGCGACCAGGTGGTCCACGAGGCGTGCGGCGGCCGTTGCCGAGCGCTGCCCGGACCCCGCCGGGATGACGTAGGCGCGCGGGAACGTGGTGGTGTAGACGTCCTCGGGCCCGAATCCGGGCACGATGCCGAGCGGCACCTCCTTGGCCGGCTCGCCCGCCGCGCCGCGCCGGAACACCTCGATCTGGTCGGCGATCAGCCGGTCGTGCCGGGCCTGCACGAAGCCGTAGGTGGCGCGCACCGCCGCGGCGGCCACGTCGGTGTTGATGGCCGAGCGGCGGCGCAGCTCCTCGACCGGCTCGTTGCTGTAGGCGGGCTCGTTGACGTCGAGGGGGATCTCCACCGTGTGCGCGGCGACCGTGCCGTGGAACGGCGCGTACTGCGGGGTGAAGATCGGCGGCCAGTCGTCCCAGCCGTCCGTGGAGTCGCGGAACGGGATCTGCGCCGGCTCCACGCCGTCCTTCTCCGGGGTGTAGCCGAGCGCGTTGACGGCGGCCTCCATGCCGAGGCCGTTGGCGTAGGTGTTGGTGATGAACAGGTCGTACTCGTAGTTGGCGCCGTGCGGCGGGGTGGTCGGCTCGATGAGCGTGCCGTTGACGTAGCCGTGCAGGTCGACCAGGGCGACCGGCTGGGTGTCCATGATGGCCTGGCGCATCGCGCGCGCCTCGGGCTGGGAGGCGGTGACGAAGTCGCGGTTCAGGTCGAAGCCGGCGCCGTTCTGGCGCACGCCGTTGACGCGGCCGTCGGGGTTGGCGGTGACGTTGAAGTACAGGCGGTTGCGGGCGAGCAGGCTCGCGACCGCCGGGTCCTTGCTGGTGGCGAGCTGCTCGATGGTGCGCAGGGACGCGTCGGTGCCCTCCCACTCGTTGCCGTGGATGTTGGCGTTGATGAAGATCGGCGCCTTGTACCGCGCCGCGAGCCACCGGTCGCGGGCGGCGGCGGCCGGGTCGTGCTCGATGCGCTCGCGGATGCGCTCCTGCTCGCGCGCCCTGGCCTCGCTCTCCGGCTCGGTGACGGTGACGAGGTAGAGGTCGCGGCCCTGGTACGAGCGGCCGATGATCTCCACGCTCACCCGGTTGCTGCGCTGCTGCAGCTCGTTCAGCTTGGGCGCGATGCCGTGGTACGGCACCAGGCCCAGCTTGATCGAGGAGTCGGCCGGGTTCGCCGGCGGCAGCGGCAGCCTCGTCTGGCGCGGGTAGCCGCGCTCGCGCGAGTGCCCGTACGGTTGCGCCTCGGGCATGGCCCTGGCGTCGAGGGCGGCGGCCTGCTCGGGCACCCCCGCGGCGACCTCGTTCCGCTCGGGGCCGTTGCCGAAGTCCCTGACGGGCGGTGCCGGATCGGCCAGGGCGGCCGGTGCGGGCATGGCGAGGAGTGCGGCCGCGACGGTCACGGCCAGAAGACGGCGCATCAACGCTCCCTGTAGTCGGCGGCGATCCCGATGAGCGAGATGAGGCCCGAGGCGAACTCCATCGCCTCCGCGTGGCCCTCCTCGAACGGCGGCTGGAAGCCCACGCCCTCCCACGTGCGGGTCGCCGGGTTCCACAGGTCGGCGCCGACCTCGAAGTCCCAGCCGTAGATGCCGAAGTCGTACCAGAGCTCGTCGGCGGAGTTTCCGGCCGCCGAGTACAGCACGTCCGTGACCGGCCCGGTCTGCTGCGGCCAGATGACGGTGCCCCGCTCGCCGGCGATGGCCTCCTCGATCGTGCGGGCCGAGCGCAGGAAGTAGGCCAGGTCCTGCTGCGAGGGCCTGGGCAGGGTGACGCGGCCGTCGAGCTTGTACGCGCCGGGAGGCCACATGAAGAAGCCGCCGTAGCTGTGCACGTTCATGGCGAACTTGATGTTGCGGTACTTCTGCGCCAGCCAGATGACGTTGCGGCTCTCGGGCTCGGAGTGCTCGCCGGGGCCGGCGTACGTGCCGCTCTGGCAGTTGGCCGAGGCGCCGAAGTAGCCGTCGGACAGGGAGCCGACGGCGTAGTTGCGGTTGACGTCCACGCCCCAGGTGTTGCGCAGCGCCGGGTCGGACTGCTGCGGCGGGCAGTGGTTCGTCATGTTCTTCCGCTGGGAGTTGAAGTCGTAGAAGCTGTAGTTGGCGCCGTCGGGGTTGACGGTCGGCACGATGAAGATGTCGGTGCGCTCCAGCAGCCGGCGCGTCACCCTGTCGCGGGCGTAGTTGCGCAGCAGCCGCTCGGCGGCCTCGATCGTGACCAGCGGCGTCACCCATTCCCTGGCGTGCTCCTGCGAGTAGGCGAGCACGCCGGTGCGCGAGCCATCGCGGCGCTCGCCGATGCGCAGCGCGAGCACGGTCGCGGGCGCGCGGGAGACGTCGGCCGGGGCGTTGAGGAAGTCGTCGAGCTGGACCGGCGGCGCGGGTGCCATGACGCCGGCGCCCGGGTCCGTGCGGTAGAGGGCGGCCCTCACGGGGATGCCGGGCACGGCGTTGACGGCCGCGACGACCTGGGCGGCGGTGCTGACGGGCGTGCCGGAGCCGTCGGTGGCCAGGCTGACGGTGATGAGCTTGCCGTTGACGGTGACCTGTAGCGGCCGGTCGGGCGCGCCGGGGTTGACCAGCTCGACGGACAGGTCGTTGCCGCCCTCGGAGCCGTACGCGGCCGAGGTGACGACGACGGCCGCGCCGGGCGGGGTGCCGATCAGCGCCTGGGCGTGCCTGCGGTAGCCGTTCGTCTTGTGCGGCAGCGCGATCAGGTCGGTGAGCTTGGGGAACTGCCGGTGCAGCGCCTTGATGCGCTCGTTGAGCTGGGCCGGCGGCATGTACTGGGTGACGAAGTCCTTCTGGTAGCCGCGGCCGGTGTGGTCGGGCCGCTCGCCGTCGGGCCATTCGCCGACGCGGGCCTCGGCCCTGCCGCCGCCGGTGGAGGTGACGGTGATGCGGTGCGGCCGGTCGTCCGCGGGGACGGGGGTGCTGAACTGGTGTCCCAGGTACGCGCCCGCGTCCACGTACGCGATCATCTCGGCCTGCCCGGTGGTGCCGCGCCTGCCCTGCCAGGTGACGGTGAGCGTGGCGGCCTGGGCGGCGGAGCTGCTGGCCTCGACCGACAGGAAGTACCCGTCGCGGGACCTGAACCAGACCGCCCGCTCGACGACGAGCTGGTCCTGCTGCGTGACGGTGGTGGTCGTGCGGGCCGCCGGCGGCGCGCTGCCGGACGCCCGGGTGACGCCCGCGGGCAGGGCGGCGAGCTGGCTCGGCGTGAGCACCGCGTCGATGCGGACGCTGCCGTCCGCCTGCGGGCGTACGCGTTCGGTGAGGTCGGCGCCGGAGGCGACGAGCCGCTCCATGGCGGCCGCGTCCGGCACGGACAGCGTGACCAGGGAGACCGGCTCCGGGTCGGCGGGTCCGGCGACCGCCGGGACTGATGGCGCGGGTGCCAGGAACAAGGTCGTGACGACGGTCAGCAGAACGACTGCGGACGCCCGTAAGCCGTGCATGTACCCCTCCAGAAAGATCCCTTCTGGGGCTCATTGAAAGCCGACAATCACCAACCGGCAAGACCCAGGAAATTCACGACCTCTCGGACAAACCACCCGAGGTGCTCGGTCATGACGCTGTGACGTGCGGGACCGCGTCGTAGGCCGCCCAGTCGGCGCTGATCGCGCTCGCCGTCTTCAGCAGCAGCGGCAGGTGCTCCTCGGTGAGCTTCTCGAGTGAGGTCTCGGCGGCGTGCGCGTTGACGTTCACGGCCGCGATCACGTTGCCCAGGCCGTCGCGCAGCGGCGCCGCCACCGACCTGATGCCCAGCGCGAGCTGCTCGTCGGTGATCGCCCAGCCCTTGGCCCGCACCGCACGCAGCGCCGCCTCGCGCTCCCTGGCGTCCGGGCGCCAGCGCGGCTCGATGCCGGAGCGGCTCGGCTCGGACAGCACCCGCTCCACCTCGGCCGGCGGCAGCGCCGCCAGCAGCACCTTGCCCAGGGACGTCTGCAGCGCCGGGAAGCGGGTGCCGATCTGCACCGACAGGGCGACGATCTTCGGGACGGAGACCCTGGCCACGTACACGATGTCGGAGCCGTCGAGCTGGGCGATCGAGGACGACTCGCGCGTCAGCGTGACCAGCCGCTCCAGGTGCGGGCGGGCCACCTCCCACAGGCCCATCGAGCGCACGTACGACACGCCCAGCTCCAGCACCCTCGGCGTGAGCGCGAACCCGCCCTGCTCCGGCCTGGCGTAACCCAGCTCCTGGAGGGTGAGCAGGATGCGGCGGGCCGTCGGGCGGGCCAGGCCGGCGGCCGTCGCCACCTCGGTCAGCGACATGACCGGGCGGCCCGGCTGGAAGGCCCTGATGACGTCGAGGCCGCGTGCCAGCGCCTCGATGAAGTCAGGTCCGGTCTCACCACGTGCCATGTACGCCCTCGCTCGTTTCTGGATCTGCTCGATCCGACTTTAGGGTCTCCTACAGGCGGTGGGTGGAGTCGCTGCGGTAGTCGGTGTAGGTGTAGGGGTTGTCGAGGACCTTGGTGGTCGGGATGTCGGGGTTCATGCCCTTCTCCCAGGCCTCCTCCCCCATCTCGCCCTTGAGGAAGTCGACCGTGCGCTCGACCGCGGCCCGCGCGGCCGCCAGGTCGATCCCGGCCAGGCGGTGCTCGTGCTTGACGACCCGGCCGTTCACGAGCACGGTGTGCACGTCGCCGCGCTGTGCCTGGAACGCGACGTGCCCGAACGGGTTGAGCACCGGGAACGACACGGGCGAGTGGTCGTTCTTGATGAGCACGAGGTCCGCCTTCTGGCCGGGCGCGAGGGTGCCGAGGTCGTCGCGGCCGATGGCGGCGGCGCCGCCCCGGGTGGCCCAGTCCACGACCTGATCGGCGCGGAGCGCGCAGTGCGTGACCGTCTCGCTCTTGGCGTGCGCCTCCAGGTGCTCGCGGGAGCGGTCGGCGCCGAGCGTGGCGCGCATGGCGGAGAACAGGTCGCCGCTCCACCACACGCTGGTGTCCATGGACAGCGAGACGGGGATGCCGTGCGAGCGGATGGCCCAGGTGGGCGGGTAGCCCTGGCCCGCGCTCTGCTCGCTCTCCGTGGAGACCGAGATGGAGCCGCCGGTGGCCGCGATGCGGTGGTAGGAGTCGGCCGACAGCGAGGCGGCGTGCACGTAGATGGTGCCGGGAGTCATGAAGCCGTGCTCGTACATCAGCCGGATGCCGTCGTCGCCGGTGGCGCCCCACACGCCGGCGTGCGTGGTGATGGTCACGCCGAGGTCGCGGGCGACCTCGAAAGCGGGCTGCTCGGGGAACGACGGGTCGCCGAGCACGTCGAACGCCATCTGGAAGCCGAGCATGCCGTCGCCGGTGATCCTCCTGCGCACGAAGTCGCGGAACTCCGGCGCCGTCGCCCACTCGGCGGGCGGCTGCTGGATGTTGCCGTACGCGAGCACGTACCGGCCCGGCACCGACCGCAGCGCGTCGGCGGCGGCGTCGGCGTGGTCGGGGGTGCGCAGGCCGTGCGACCAGTCGACGACGGTGGTGACGCCGGCGTCCAGGGCCTCGATCGCGGCCAGCGTGTTGCCCGCGTGCACGTCCTCGGGCCGGAACAGCTTGCCGTACTCCAGGTAGAACCAGACGAAGTACTGCGTGAGCGTCCAGTCGGCGCCGTAGCCGCGCAGCGCGGTCTGCCACATGTGGCGGTGCGTGTCGATCATGCCGGGCATGACGATGCCGCCGGAGGCGTCGATCTCGGCGGCGCCTTCCGGGGCCTCCAGGCCGGGGCCGACGGCGGCGATCGTGTCCCCGGTGACGAGGACGTCCGTCTCGGGCAGCACGCGGCGGCCGTCCATGGGCAGCACGGTGCCGCCGCGCAGCACTATGGGGCGTCCGGCCTCGAAGTCGTTCATGGCACGCTCCTCGCTTGCGAACGATTGTCCGCTGTACGGTCACCGTCACTGTGATGAACCGGTGATGTGCTGTCAAGACGGTTGACGGGGGCCGGGGCGCGTGCTGTGATCGCTTGGGCGGACATTCGTCCGTTACGCGGACGCGAGGTGGAGCTGGATGACTGACGGGCCTTTGGTGCGAGGTGGGGCCGGATGACTGACGGGCCGTTGTCCGGCGTGCTGGTGGCCGACTTCTCCCGGATCCTGGCCGGGCCGTACGCGACGATGTTGCTGGCCGACCTCGGCGCCGACGTCGTCAAGGTGGAGGGGCCGCAGGGCGACGACACGCGGACGTGGACGCCGCCGGCGCGCGGCGAGGTGTCCACGTACTACCTCGGGGTCAACCGGGGCAAGCGGTCGATCGCGCTGGACCTGCGCGACGAGGGCGACGCGCGGCTGGCCAGGGAGCTGGCCCGGCGGGCCGACGTGCTGGTGGAGAACTTCCGGCCGGGCGGCCTGGCCAAGTACGGGCTCGACTACGCGGCCGTCTCCTCCGGCAACCCGGGCGTGGTGTACGCGTCGATCAGCGGGTTCGGGTCGGGGGCCGGGGCGCGGGTGCCGGGCTACGACCTGATGGTGCAGGCCATGTCGGGGCTGATGAGCCTGACCGGGGAGCCGGACGGGCCGCCGTACCGGGCCGGGATCTCGGTGTTCGACGTGATGGCGGGCAACCACGCCGTCATCGGCGTGCTGGCCGCCCTGCGGCATCGCGACACGACCGGGCAGGGTCAGCACGTCGAGGTGAACCTGATGTCGTCCGCGCTGACGGGGCTGGTCAACCAGAGCTCCGCGTACGTGGCGGGGGACGTGGTGCCGTTCAGGATGGGGAACGCGCATCCGAGCGTCTTCCCGTACGAGCCGCTGCCCACCGCCGACCACGACCTGATCGTGGCCGCGGCCAACGACGGGCAGTTCAGGAAGCTCTGCGAGGTGCTCGGGATCCCCGAGGTGGCCGCCGACCCGCGGTTCGCGCGCAACGCCGACCGTACGGCGCGGCGCGAGGAGCTGCGGCCGATCCTCGTCGAGCGGCTGGTCACCCGGCCGGCGGACGAGTGGTTCGCCCTGCTGGTGGACGCCGGGGTGCCGAGCGGGCCGATCAACACGATCGACGGCGGGTTCGCCGTTGCGGAGCGGTTCGGGCTGGAGCCGGTCGTGGTGGTGGGCGAGGGCGAGCGGGCGGTGCCGACGACGCGGCATCCGATCCGCTTCTCCGAGACGCCCGCCGGGTACAGGCTGCCGCCGCCCGAACTGGACGAGCACGGGGCCGAGCTGCGCAAGTGGCTGGAGGGCGGGTCGCATGCCTGAGGACGTGGCGGGCGGGCGGGGGCGTGAGTATCCGACCGCGCTGGGGGCGTCCTCCCGCAAGGAGATCACGCTGCTCGGGCAGGACCTGGCCGCGGACGTGATGGGCGAGGTGGGGTTCGGCGAGCTGGCGTTCTGGCTGGCCACGCAGCGGCGGCCCGCCCCCGGCGAGGTGCGGGTGTTCGAGGCCGTGCTGGCCGCGCTGGCCGATCACGGGTTCACGCCGACCGCGATCGTGACGCGGCTGACGTACCTGTCGGCGCCGGACTCCGTACAGGGGGCACTGGCGGCCGGGCTGCTCGGCGGCGGCTCGCGCTTCCTCGGCGTCACCGAGGACTGCGGCCGGTTCCTGCACGAGACGATCGCCGGCCGCGACCCGCTCCCGTGCGACGACGCCGGCTGGGACGCGCTCGCCCTGGAGACCGTACAGGCCCGGCGCGAGTCCGGGCGGCTGGTCCCCGGGCTCGGCCACCACGTGCACAAGGACGGCGACCCGCGCACGCCGCGGCTGTTCGAGATCGCGACCGAGGAGGGGCTGTTCGGGCCGCACCTGTCGCTGTTCGCCGCCATCGGGCGGGTGCACGCGCGCGTGCTCGGCCGGACGCTGCCGCTGAACGGCGCGGGGGCCTGCGGGGCCGCACTCGCCGACCTGGGACTGCCGCTGGAACTGCTGCGCGGGTTCGCGCTGCTGGCCAGGACCGCCGGGCTGATCGGGCAGCTCGCCGAGGAGCTGCGCCACCCGGTGGCCAACGAGATCTTCCTGTCCGTGGACCTGAACAACCGGTCCGTCCCGCCCGAGCCGTACCCCGAGGGAGGCCCGCATGGCTGAGCACGTCGATGGAGGCCCGCATGGCTGAGGTCGTCGCCGTCATCGCGTCCACGCACCACCCGTTCTACTACCGCGCCAACACCGCCACCGGCGAGGACCGCCCGCCGTTCGCCGACGAGTGGGTGCGCAAGGTGATGGCGTTCCGGGAGACGCTGACCAGGGCCAGGCCGGACGTGCTGGTGATGGTCGGTTCCGACCACTTCCACCAGCTCTGGCTGGACAACATGCCGCAGTTCCTGATCGGCAAGGCGCCCTACTACGACGCGAACTTCTACAACGAGGAACGCGAGTTCGGCCTGCCCCGCATGGTGTGCCGGGGGCAGGAGGACCTGTCGGCGCACCTGCTGCGCGAGGGCCTGGACGCCGGGTTCGACCTGGCCTTCTCCAACGAGCTGCGGATCGACCACTCGATCACCTGCCCGATCATCACCTTGCGCCCGCAGAACGACCTGCCGATCGTGCCCGTCTACACCAACATCTTCGCCCCTCCCCTGCCGCGGCCGAAACGGTTCGTGCAGCTCGGGCGGGCCATCAGGGAGATGGTGGAGTCGTGGCCGTCCGACCAGCGGGTCGCGATCATCGGCACCGGGCACCTGTCGCTGGAGCTCGGCGGGCCGCGCCAGTTCGGGCCGCACGGCCCCGACCCCGAGTTCGACCGCAAGGCCGTGGAGTGGATCTCCTCGGGGGACATCGAGGGCTGCCTGGCCGAGGTCACCCTCGACAGCCTGCACCTGCCGGGCAACGCCACCCACGGGTTCATGGACTTCATGCTCATGATGGGGGTGGCGGGGGACGGGCGTAAGGCCGACTACGTGGACACCTACGACCTGTTCCACACCATGGAGGCGTACTTCACCTGGTTCCCGGACGGAGGCGGCCGGTCGTGAGCAAGTACCTGCTGAACAAGTTCCTGTTCACCGTCGACCGCGATCCCGAGCTGGTCGAACGGTACCGCGCCGAGCCCCGGGCCACGGTGGAATGGTGGGAGGGGGCGTACGCGAACCGGATCCTGGGGTGTCACGAAGGGGAGTCGTCCACGTGGCTGGGGTTCGACGACGTCGAGCGGGAGGCGCTGGCCTCGCATGATTATCCGCGGCTGTTCGAGCTGGGGGCGCATCCGTTCCTGATCCTGACGTTGTTCATCGCGATGTTCGAGCGGGATCATCCGCCGCTCGGGTTCCAGACGGAGTATGCGCGGCGGCTGGGGCATGTGCGGCTGCCTTACCCGGACATCGCGACCTGATGAACGACCGCCCCACCGGCCCGGCCGCCGACCAGCCCTCCGACCGCCCCACCGGGCCGGCCGCCGGCGAGCTCTCCGATCGCGCCACCGGCCCGGTCCCGGGCACCGCGCCCGCTGCGCCCGCTGCGACCGCTGCGACCGCTGCGACCGCTGCGCCGGTAATGGTCGCCGCTCGGGTCGAGGTCTGCGGGGAGGCTCCCGTGGTCGCCGGTTGCCCCTTGCCCGTGGCCGGTGGAGGGCGGGAGGTCGTGCGGGTGCTCGCCGCTCCGATCACGCCGCTGGACCTGCTGTGCGCCACCGGGGCGTCGTACTTCGGGACGCCCGCGGTGCCGTACGTGCCGGGTGTCCAGGGGGTGGGGACGGTGGGCGGGCGGCTCGTGTGGTTCCCGACGGCGGCGGGGATGGCGGCGGGTGACGGGAGCATGGCCGAGCTGGCTCCGGCCCGGGCCGAGGAGCTGGTCGAGCTGCCCGCAGGGACCGATCCGTTCGCCATGGCGGCGCTGGGGCTGTCGGCGGTGGCCGCGTACCTGGCGCTGACGTGGCGGGGTGAGCTGGCGGACGGCGAGCAGGTGCTGGTGCTGGGCGGGGGCGGCGTGGTGGGGCAGGCCGCCATCCAGCTCGCCCGCCTGGCGGGGGCGCGGCGGGTGGTGGCGGCGGCACGTTCCGAGGACGGGATGCGGCGCGCCCGGCGGGCGGGCGCCGATGCCGTGGTCCCGCTGGGCCCCGTGGCGAGAGCCGTACCAGGCCGGCGAATCGCCCCTGAGGCCGACGGCGGGCGAGCCGGCGCGGAGACCGTGACCGACGGCGGGCGAGCCGGCGCGGAGACCGTGGCCGGCCAGGTGGAGGAGCTTGCGCGCCGGCTCGCCGCCGTCTGTGACGGGCCCGTGGACCTGGTGCTCGATCCCCTCTTCGGCGTCCCGGCCGCGGCGGCGGCGCGTACGTTGCGCAACGGCGGGCGCCTGGTCAACCTCGGTGGCTCGGCGTCGGAGACCTGCCCGCTCGACTCCGCCACCCTGCGCAGCCGCTCACTGCGCCTCCTGGGTTACACCAACAACGAGCTCACCCGTGAGCAGCGGTCGGCGGCCATCACGTACGTCGCGCAGCAGTCGGCGGCCGGGCGGCTGCGGGTGGAGCACGAGGTGGTGCCGCTGGCACAGGCGGCGGACGCGTGGCAGCGCCAGGCGGCGGGCACCACGAACGGCCGGATCGTCCTGCACACAGGCTGACCACCCCGCCGACCATCACCCTGTCGCATGGCACGGGCCGGTTCCGGCGGCCCGGGCGGCGAGGAGGCGCAGGCCGTCGTGGTTCTTTGCCGCAGGCACGGAATGGCGGTGGATCACGCCGGCCGATAGCCGACCCGGCCGTTGCACGGCATCGAGACTCCCAGGCGCCACCGGGCCGGAAAAGGGGCGGCTCCTGTCCCCGGACGACCCTGTCCTGGGACAGGTCAGGCCCCCGCACCCACGTCGGAGCCGCGCGATCCCGTACAGCACCCCGGGTGGCCGCGTGGTCAGCGCAGCGCGGCGGCGAGGAGGCGCCACTCCTTCCGCGGAAAGACCTGGGCCTCGGCGGTGACCACCTGCACGCACACGTGATCGGCGCCGGCGGCGCGATGCTCGTCCACCCGTCGCAGGATCGCCTCCTCGTCCCCCCACGCGAACACGTCGTCGAACACGCGGTCGCTCACCGACGCCAGCTCCTCGGGCGAGTAGCCGAGACGCAGGAGGTTGTTGGCGTAGTTCGGCAGGGCGAGGTAGCCCCGCAGCCAGCCGTCGCCGATCGCGCGTGCCTCCTCCCTGTCCGCGCAGAGGATCACCGTCTGCTCCGGGAGCAGCAGCGGCCCCTCCCCCAGTGCCTCCCGCGCGCGCCGGGTGTGCTCGGGGGTGACGAGGTACGGGTGCGCGCCGCGCGCCCGCCTGGCGGCCATGTCCAGCATCTTCGGGCCGAGCGCGGCCAGCACCCGGCTCTCGGCGGGAACCGGCTGGTCCGCCCGGTCGAGCTCGTCGAGGAACGCCGACATCGCCGCCAGCGGCTTGCGGTAGCGGGCCGGCTCCTGTTCGTTGTTGACGGCGACCGCGTGGCTCACGCCGATGCCCATCAGGAACCGTCCGTCGTGCGCCGCCGACAGCGAGGCGAAGGAGGAGGCGACGCCGGCCGGGTCGTGCATCCAGAGGTTGAGAATGCCCGTGGCCACGACGATCTCCCGGGTCGCGGTCAGCAGGTTGGCGACCGCGTCGAAGACCGGCCCGCCGCCGTCCGGGAACCACAGGGCCCGGAACCCCAGCTCGTCGAGCTCGGCGGCCGCGTCGGCGGCCTCGCCCGGGTCGCCGTAACGCAGGTGGTGACTCCACACGCCCACACCGGAAAGATCCACGGCAGCCTCTTCCACAGCCGGCACACGAGGTGACGGCCACCACCCTATCCATGAAGATCTCCTGCGCAGAAGATCGGAGCGCGTGTTGCCCTGCCCTGGAGTGTCAGGTGACGGATCTCCGGGTGGGGGCTCTCCCCCGTGCGGGGGAGGCGGCTCCCCCGCGCACGGGAGTGCCGTCCGGGCGGGCGGTTCTACGGTCGGGACCATGGTTGATGTCGATCGTCCGCGGCGCTGGCCGGCGTACGCGGTGGCGTTGTTGTTGCTCGGGTACGCCGCGGGGAAGGCCGTCTTCGCCCTGCAGGCCCGGCTCGGGTTCCCCGGAGGGCCGCCGGTGCCGGCCGCCGAGGCCGCCGCCTACCTTCTGGATCCGGCGTTCGCGCAGTGGCTCGCGAGTGCGTCCGGGGTGGTGGGGGCGTGCGTCGCGCTGGCCACCGTCACGCCGTTCGGGCGGTGGGTGTCCAGGACGTTGATGCTGGTCGTGCTGGCGGTGATGACGCTGGCCGTGGTGGGGGGTGGCGGGATCATGGCGCTGGACGGGTTCGTGGGCATCGGGGTGGGGTGGCAGTGGTACCACGGGGTGCTCGGCCTCGTCGCGATCGGCGCGACCGTGGAGATGTCACGGTCGTATCTGGTGGCGACGCGACCGGCACGGCGGCCGGGCGGCGCCAGTGCCGCGCCCGGCGCCGGCGGGTGAGGCGGCACTGGGAGCGGGGCGCGGGACCGGTGGCTGAGCGCGCAACTGGTGTTGGGCGTGGCGCTGGTGGCTGGGCGCGACGGTGGCGGATGGTGGTGGTCAGGCCTGGGCGAGCTGGGCCACTCCCGAGCGCGGCGACGACAGCACCGGGACGCCGCCGCCCGCCTCACCCACGATCCGGGCCATGGACGCCTGGGCCAGCACCACCACGTCCACCTTCGCCGCCAGCTCCCGGAACCCGTCGAGGACCAGCGTGTCGTGCCGGGCGGCGTCCCCGGCCCGCAACGCCTCGAACGCCCCCTCGCACAGCCGGGGCACGACCTCCCGTTCCGCCTCGCGCCGCGCCGCCGCCCGCTGGACCGCGCGGGTGGTGGGGCCGAGGGTGGTGGCGAGCGTGGCCAGCACGCCGATCCGGGCGCCTTCCCGTACGGCCTGCTCGGCCATCGGCTCGTCGATCCGCAGGATCGGCAGCGCGGCGAAGGGGCGCGCCCGCTCGGCCGCCTCGCCGATGGACGAGCAGGTCACCAGCAACGTGCCCGCGCCGGACTCCTCGGCGTAGGCCGCGTACGCCGCCACCCGGCGCAGCACGTGCGGCGGCGGGCCGCCGGCGGCGATGGTGTCCTGGAGCAGGCTCTCGTCCACGAAGTGCAGGATCCGCGCGTCCGGCCGCACCTCGGCGGCCAGCTCGGCGAGGGGGGCGGCGAGCGCGGGCACGGTGTGCAGCATCGCGACCGTCACCCCGGCCGGCCCCGCCGGCCGATCCACACCGGTCGCGGGACGGCTCACCGGACCCGCTCCGTGCATCGCGGGGCGCTTCATCGGGTCCGCCCCCTGCGTTTCGGAGGGGCCCATCGGACCGGTTCCCTGCGTCTCGGAGGGGCCCATCGGACCGGTTTCCTGCGGGTCGGGGCGGGTCATCGGGCGGTCCAGGGGCGGGCGTGCTCGTCCACGATGGCCGCCAGTCCCTGCAAGCGAGGTACCGAGCGGGAGCGCAGCTCGGCGGCCACGTCCTCGGAGCCGACCACGTCGCTCCAGACGGCCCGCCCGGCCAGCATGCCCGACGCCCCGGCCCGGCAGGCGGCGCGGACGGCGGCGGGGAAGTCGTCGCGCTCCACGCCCTGGGAGAGCACGACCCACGGGACGGGGATCGTCTCGTCGAGCCGGGCGCATTCCTCGGCCAGCCGTTCCTCCGGTACCGCCCCGCCCAGCGGGACCTGTGCCTTGTACAGGCTGGGCCGCAGCCCGGCCAGCTCCCTGGCCGCCTCCCGGATGGCGGCGGGCCCGTCGAACGTGGTGGCGCCGGCGGCCGGCTTGGCGACGCCTTCGAGGACGGACAGCAGCCCGGCGTCCGCGCACCGCCGTACGAACTCGGCGGCGATCTCCAGCCGCCGCGCCCGCCGCTCGTCGTCACGCCAGATGAGCAGCAGCTTGGCCGCCACCGCCCCGGCCTGCCTGGCGGCGGTCAGGTCGACGCGCTCGTCGATCGCGGTGTCCTCCACGGGCCCGTCGGGCTCCTGCCGCAGGCTGTCCACGGCGACGATCAGCCCGCCAGGCACCATCCGCCCGGCCGCCACCTGCCCGAACCCGTAGTCCTGGTCGATGAGGAACCCGGACGCGTACGGCCCGACCTCCCGCGCCACCGCCAGCTTGAACGACGTCAGCCGGTCGTCCCCCACCCGCTCCCCGAGCGCCGCCGTGAACATCTGCCTGAGGCTCTCCCGCTGGTCCATCGCGACCATCGCGAACCCGCCGGACGGGCGGGCCAGCAGGTCGAGCGTCGGTGTGGTGGTCCGCTGGGTGGTCATGGGTGCTCCTGTCGTCGGGCTGAGGTACGAAATCGTTCGTAGAGGGGCAGGTAGGCGGCCTGGAGCCCGGGGTCGGGCGGCAGGCGTTCCGCGGGCAGCACGGGCACGCCGTCCAGCGAGCCGCCCGCCTGCCCGGCGATGAGCGCGGCGCCGGCGCAGACGGCGTCGTCGGCCCGCACCACCTGGACGGGCACCGGCGAGACGGCCGCCTTGACCCGCATCCAGAGCGGGATCCTGACCTGGCCGCCGAACACGGCCACGCTCCGGGGGGTGGTGCCGGTCAGGGTGGTGAGCTCGTCGAGGGTCCAGCGGGTGTGCAGGCAGGTGCCCTCGATGGCGGCCGCGAGCAGGTCGCCGGGGCCGTGACCGGTGGCGATCCCGGACCACGCCATCCGCCGGCCCCGGTCGGGCGCGGGGGCCACCCGGCCGCGCAGGTACGGCTCGACGACGATCCCGGTCGGCAACCGCACCCCCGCCAGCAACCCGGGCAACGCCGCATACCCACCGGGCCCGCTCGCACCACTGACGTCATCACCGCCGCCCCCACCCTCCGGGCCCGCGCCACCGATGACCGCCCTGGCATCGGGGCCGGAGTGGGTGGTGGCGGGGCCAGCGGTGATGTCGCCGGAGGTGGCGGCGCCGGCAGCGTGGGTGGCAGGCGTGGCACTGATGAGTTGCATGGCGCATGTGGCGAGAGTGGCAGGAGTGGCAGACGTGGCGAGGGTGGCCGGAGTGGCGGGGGCGAGGAGGCTGAGGAGCCAGTCCACCACCGCGCCGCTGGTCGGCAGCCCGCCCACCACCACCGTCCCGGCCCCGTCCAGCGACGGATCCGCCGTCACCCCCAGCGCCAGCCCCGCCCCAGGCTCCGGCCGCACCGCCGACGGCACCATCACCGCCTCGGCCGTCCCCAGCGAGTCCGCCACGTCCCCCGGCCGCCGCACCCCCGCCGCCCACGCCCCCACCGCGTGATCGTGTCCGGCGATCACCACCGGCGTGCCGGGCAGCACGCCGGCGATGCGCGCCACCACCCCGCCGACCGGCTCCACCGCGGGCTGGACGGCGGGCAGCCGCACGTCGCTGAGCCCGGCCAGGGCGAGCAGTTCCGCGTCGTACTCGCCGGCCGCGACGTGGTAGCCCAGCGTGCGCGCCGCCAGCGTGGCGTGCGTGCGCAACACCCCGGTGAGCGCGTACGCGACCACGTCCGGCACGCTCGCCCACCACCGCATGGACCGGAACACCTCCGGCGCACGGCCACGCAGCCACAGCCACTTGGCCAGCGGCGCCTTGGCGTCGGCCCACCGCCCGGTACGCGCGTACAGGGTCCCGGCGTCCAGGCCCAGCTCTGCGATCTCGGCCGCGCCCCGGGGATCGTTCCACCACAGCAGCGGGGTGAGCGCCTGCCCGGACCGGTCGAGCGGCACGCCGGTCTCGGCCATACCGGCGATCCCGATCGCCGCGGGGGCGCGCCCGGCCCGTTCGGCGCACTCCTCGAGCCCTCGCGTCACGGCGGCGACGAGCGCGGGCAGGTCGCGGGGCGTGGCCTGCCGCGTGGCGGCGGCGCAGCCGCCGCGGTCGTCGAAGAAGCCCACCTTGACGTGGGTGGTGCCCACGTCGATCCCGGCGGTGAGTGCCCGCGGCGTTCCCGGCGTCATGTTGTCACTATAAGTCCAGAAGTTGGCGGAAAAGTGCCAACTCTTGAGTCATAATGCTCATATGAGCAGCGAAGGCACCCTCCGCTACACCTCGGCCCCGCACCGCCGCGAGGCGATCCTGCGCCGCATCGAGCTGGACGGGTACGTCGCCGCCGCCGACCTGGTCACCCACCTGGGCGTCTCCCCCAACACAATCCGCCGCGACCTGCGCAGGCTGGCCAGCGAGGGCCTGATCAGGGCCGTACGCGGCGGCGCCACGGCGGCGGACGCGACCGCCCCGCCCTTCGCCGACCGCTCGGCCCAGGCCGCCGAGGCCAAGCGCGCGATCGCGGCCGCCGCCGTCGAGCACGTCGAGCCGGGCACGGCCGTGGCGCTGGACTCGGGCACCACGACCCTGGAGATCGCCAAGCTGCTGCCCGCCGGCGCCGGTCTCACGGTGATCACCCACTCGCTGCCCGCCATCGCCGTCCTGGCCCCCCGCCCGGACATCACGCTCATCGGCATCGGCGGCCAGTACGGCAGGGACACCCGCTCCTTCGGCGGCCCCGAGACCCTGGCGGCGCTGGAGCACCTGAGCGTGCGCACGCTGTTCCTGGCCGCCACCGCGCTCGACGGCTCGGGCGTGTACGGGGCGACGCCGTACGAGGCCGAGACCAAGCGGCGCCTCATCTCCATCGCCCGCAGGACGGTCGTCGTGGGCGACGCGCGCAAGTTCGCGCTGAGCGCCCCCATCCGGGTGTGCGGCTGGGAGGCGGCCGAGCGCCTGGTGACGGACGGCGTCCCGGCGGGCTTCGCGGGCGTCAGGGTGCAGCTCGCGCCATAGGTGAACTCGCCAAACGACTCCGCCGGCACGGCCTCGAAGGCGATCGCCTTTTCCCATAACGCCTTTCAAATCAGCCCCGCGCGAGCCGGGGCGCATTCCTGAATGCCAGGAAACCGGCAGGAAACACCTTCTTGACAAACCTCACGAGCGCCCAATACTCTCCAGCCAAAATTTAATCGATTCAATCAAGCGGAGCTCGTCACATGAGACCCCCCAGCAGCATCCGCCGCGCGTTAGCCTCAGGTCTGGCAGCCTTGCTCTGCCTGCCGATCACGGCACTGCCCGCGTCCGCCGACACCCAGGGCCGCCACCGTGACGGCATCAGGCTCGAGCACCTCGACCGCGGCCTGGTCGCGGCCTCCACCAGCGAAGGCGTCTTCCTGAGCTGGCGTCTCCTCGGCGACGAGGTGACCGGCGCGGGCGCCACGGGCATGACGGGCGCCGACTTCCGCGTGTACCGCGACGGCCGCCCGATCGCCACGGTGACCGACAGCACCAACTACCGCGACCCCGCCGGCACGGCCGCGTCCGAGTACCGGGTCGCCCCGATCGTGAAGGGCCGCGAGGGCCGCCGCAGCGCTGTGGCGAAGCCTTGGATTAAAACGTTTTATGACCTTCCGCTGAAGAAGCCGGCCGACGGGGTGACCCCCATGGGCGAGGCGTACACGTACGCCGCCAACGACCTCAGCGTCGGCGACGTGGACGGCGACGGCCAGTACGAGTACGTGGTCAAGTGGGACCCGTCGAACTCCAAGGACGTCTCGCAGCGCGGCTACACCGGCAACACCTACCTGGACACGTACGAGCTGGACGGCACCCTGCGCTGGCGGCTCGACCTGGGCGTGAACATCCGCTCAGGCGCCCACTACACGCAGTTCCTGGTCTACGACTTCGACGGCGACGGCCGCTCGGAGACGATGCTCAAGACCGCCCCCGGCACGAAGATCATCCGCTACGGCTCCGACGGCCGGGTGGTGTCCGAGCGCTACGTCACGATGCCGCGCGAAGACCTCAAGGCCGGATACGCCAACACCGACGACTACCGGAAGAGTGCCGCAGACTATTTCGACCACGTTGTTGAAATGTTCGCGAAATGGCACGAGCACCCGGAGGTCGTCGCCGGGCGCTGGCCGGCCACGCTGGAAGAGGCGTTCGGGATCCCGAAGAAGTACGCCTACCCGCTCTCGCAGGCCGACGCGACCGAGCTGGCGAACTACTTCGTCGACGTCTACGCGCCGGCCCGCAGCGGCAACAACCGGCTGCGGGAGTTCAACGGGTTCGTCCTGACCGGCCCCGAGTACCTGTCGGTGTTCGACGGCGCCACCGGGCGCGAGCTGCAGACGATCCACTACAAGCCCGGGCGGGGCGACGACGGCCTGTTGTGGGGCGACTACGCGATGGCCAGGGTCGAGCCGGGCAACCGGGTGGACCGCTTCCTGTCGTCGGTCGCCTACCTCGACGGCAAGCGCCCGTCGGCGGTCTTCGCGCGCGGCTACTACACGCGTACCACTCTGGTCGCCTACGACTGGAACGGCAGGCGACTCAAGGAGCGCTGGTACGTCGACAGCGGCCACGCCCCGATGTCCAACCCGTTCAACGCGGGCCCGCACGGCGTGGACGGCACCAACCCCGAGTACGCCAAGCTCACCACCCAGGGCTTCCACTCGATGAGCGTCGCCGACGTGGACGCCGACGGCAGGCAGGAGATCGTCTACGGCGCCGCCACCATCGACGACGACGGCGACCTGCTCTACTCGTCCTTTGCGCAGGCCCCTCCGGAAAGCGCCTTCCCAGGTCAGAACATCCGGCTCGGCCACGGCGACGCCATCCACGTGGGCGACTTCGACCCCGACCGGCCCGGCCTGGAGATCTGGACGGTGCACGAGGGCGGCCGCTCGGCCCCGTACGGCTGGGCGCTGCGCGACGCGGCCACCGGCCAGGTCGTCCACGGCGGCTACAGCGGCGTGGACACCGGCCGCGGCATGACCGGCGACATCGACCCGGACATCCGCGGCGTCGAGAGCTGGTCGTCGATGCCGCCCGACCAGACCGTCCAGGCGGGCCTGTGGTCGGCGCGCGGCGAGTACCTGGGCAGGAACGCGCCCGGCACGAACATGAGCATCCGCTGGGCCGCCGACATGACCACCCAGCTCGTCAACGGCACCGCCACCACCGTCCTGCAGACGCCGACGATCGACGACTACCGGCGCGGCACGGTGCTGACCGCCGAGGGCACGCTCACCAACAACTGGACGAAGGGCAACCCTGGCCTGGTGGCCGACGTGTTCGGGGACTGGCGCGAGGAACTGCTGGTCCGCACCGCCGACAGCGGCGCGATCCGGATGTTCGTCAGCACCGAGCTGACCGACCGCAAGCTGTACACGCTGATGCACGACCCGCAGTACCGGGTGGAGGTGGCCAGGCAGCAGACCGGCTACAACCAGCCCGCCTACCCGAGCTTCTACTTCGGCTCGGACATCGACTGGTCGAAGGTCCCCGTACCCGGCCGCAAGTGATCTGACAGCGAGGGCCGGCCACGAGGCCGGCCCTCGGTGTCACGCCTGGAAGCCTCCGGCGAACGGCGTCTCACGCCACTGGGCGATGGCCGGTTTCACGTAGTCCAGCAGCACGGGCAGTTGCGGCACGAGCGCGAGGACGGCGACCGCCCGCAGCATGCCGACGGCGTTGACGAAGGCCATCACGTCCGCGTCCAGCGGCCTCATGCCGTTGTGCTCGGCGCGGCGGTTGTAGGCGGCCTCGTACTCGGGCCCGAGCGCGGCCAGGTCCCACTCGACGGGGCCCAGGGTGACCAGCTCGAAGTCGGAGTAGAGGTCGCCCTCCACCCCCAGGAAGATGTTCGCGGGCGGGGAGTCGCCGTGAACGGGCTGGAGGCCGATCCCCGGGAACGCGTTCTCGAACGCGGCACGGGAGCGTACGACGGGCTCCAGGACCTGCCACTCGCGGCGCGCGCGGTCCAGGTCGGCAGGGTCGATGAGGTCGGGACGCTCCGCGAGCATTTCGAGACTATCCGTGACGAAGTGCGGCTCCGCCGCGGACAGGAACTCCAGCTCGCCGGGGTACGCGCGCATCGCGGCGTGCAGGTCGGCGGCGCTCGCCGCGTTCGCCACGTAGTCGGGCTCCCTGTCCCGGTCCTCCTCGACGAACTGCCAGAACGTCATCGAGAAGCCGTCACGCCGGACGGGCTCCGGCGGCACCAGCGGGCTCGGCGGGATCACGGGAGTCCCCCGGTCCGCGAGCCACCGTGACACGTCCAGCTCCGCCCGCTGGCGGCGGGCCAGGAAGCCGGGGTCCGTGCCGGGCGGCAGCACGGTGGGGACCCGGGCCACGACCGGTGCGGGCGCCAGGTGGACGACGACCGAGAACAGGTCATGGACCACCCTGGCGTCCGTCACGGTGAGGCCGAGGTCGCGGCCCGCCCCGGTGGCGGCGTCGAGGGCGGCGGCGGTGCGGCGGGCCAGGTGGGACGGTGTCAGATCATCGGTCATCGTCCGATCGTTCCATGGCGCCGGACGTGAAATGACCGCCGGTCCGCCGTGGACACGCGAAAAGGGCGCCCCCCGTACGGGGAGCGCCCTCTGCGTCGATGTCAGTGGCCGGCGTTCTTGACCGACACCTGCTGGGTCATGGTGCTGTTGTCCTTCTCGGACCAGGCGCCGGTGGAGAAGGCCACCGGGAAGCTCTTCTTGCCGACACCGTCGCCCCACTTGGTCACGACGTAGTCGATCTTGATGTGGCCCTCGCCGTCGACGCCGTCCACACCCAGGGTGTCCGGGTTGAACGTGCCGCCGGTCAGCTCGGCGAAGGTCTTGGCGTCCAGGTCGAGCATGACACCACGGTTCGAGGGGTCGCCGGGACCGCGGTCACCCACGAAGAAGGGCATCTTCTTGCCCTTGTAGACCACGTAGCCCTCGGTCATGAGAGGCCAGCTCGGGCTGGCGACCAGACCCTTCTGCATGGGCTTTCCGGCGGCCGGGAGGCCGGTGTCACCGGCGCGGCCCGAGGCGTCGTCCCAGAAGTAGGAGGCCGTGGTCGAACCCTTCAGCAGGCCCTGCTTCTGGTCGGTGTTGCCGGAGTCGGCGTGCGCCGCGGTCGAGCCAATCGTCAGCGCCGTGGCAGCGGACGCGGCGAACATGGCAATGGCACGCAGGCGAGCAGACATAGTAAAATAAGGTCCTTTGTTAGGGGACGGGACATGCGCCCAACGGACGTAGCCGGGCAGCACGCCGTACGGTCGCTACGTGGAGCGCAGGAGAATCCAAGGAGCCGGATTCGGGATCCGCGAGCCCTGCTCTTCCAGAGGTAAGGCGCAGGTCACTCGCTGGTAACACGCACTAAGTTACCCACCGATCCGGACAAAGGCAAACGAAACCCCATGAACCGGGCAAAGATCTACCCTGCCCGGTAAAGCGCTCACTGGACGTCCTTCCGCAGCACGCGCAGAACCCCTACGGCCATGGGGATGACGACCCACACCGCCACCGCCGCCGCCAGCCGCGCGGCGTCGCCCGCGCCCATGCTCCCGTCCATCAGCGCGTTGCTGGCGGTGTTCAGATCCAGCCATTCGGCCAGCGTGGCGCCCACCGGGCCGAGGCGGGTCACGAAGCTCCACAACATGGGCGTGACCAGGTAGATCACTATCGCCGCCGGCGCGTTCATCAGCAGCATGCCCATGGCCAGCCCCTCGGCGGCCGAGAGCACGGTCGTCGCCGTCCAGCCCAGCAACGGGGCCATGTCGAGCCCCCAGGTGGCCTCCACGCCCCGCACGGCAGCGGACAGGGCCGTCATCGGCACCGCCACCAGCAGCGCCGCCAGGCACGCCAGCACGGCCGCGGCCAGCACGGGCAGGCACTGGGCCGCCAGCACCCGCCCCCGCCGGGGCTCCAGCGTGAACGTGGTGAGCGCGGTGCGGTGGCTCCACTCGCCGGTGACGGTGAGGATGCCGAGCACGGGCAGCAGCACGCCCATCGCGATCCCCGCGGTGTTCGCCAGGGTGTACAGGTCGGCCGTTCCGGTGAACAGGCCGCGGCCGGCGACGAGCGCGAGCGCGGCGGCGGCCAGGACCCCTGTCATGATCACGCTGGTGCGGGTGTCCAGCAGCTTCCTGGTCTCGACACGCAGCAGGGTGGCGAAGGGGATGCGGTGCGTGGTGGTCATGCCGTTCTCCGATCGGCGTGGGAGGTGAGGTCGAGGAAGGTCTGTTCGAGGCTGCGGCCCCCGCCCAGCTCGGCGGGGGTGCCCTGGGCCAGCACCCGGCCGGCGCCGATCAGCACGATGTGATCGGCCACCTGCTCCACCTCGTGCAGCAGGTGCGAGCTGAGCAGCACCGCGCACCCCGACCCGGCCAGGCCGCGCAGCAGCTCGCGCATCCACTGGATGCCCTGCGGGTCCAGGCCGTTGGCCGGCTCGTCCAGGATGAGCGCCCTGGGCCGCCCGAGCAGGGCGTGGCCGATGCCGAGGCGCTGCCGCATGCCCAGCGAGTAGCCGCCGACGGCCTGCCTGCCCTCCTTGCCGGTCAGGCCCACCAGCTCCAGCACCTCGTCCACGCGCGACCTGGGCAGGCCGAGCATCATGGCGCCCAGGGTGAGCACCTCCCGCCCGCTGCGGCCGGGGTGGCGGGCACCGGCGTCGAGCAGCGTGCCGACGTCGTACGCGGGGCGCTCCAGCTCCGCGTACGGCCGCCCGAGCACGATGGCCGAGCCCGAGGTGGGGCGGCAGAGCCCGGCCAGGATGCGCATGGCCGTCGATTTGCCCGCGCCGTTGGGCCCGAGGAAGCCCGTCACGGTGCCGGGCGGGACCGTGAAGGACACCTCGTCCAGCGCCCTGGTCCCCTTGTACGTCTTGGTGACGCGATGGAATTCGATCACGGGGGCAAGTCCATCGGAAACGCCGCCCCGGCTCATCAAGCCTGGGTCGACGGTTTCCGTCCCCAGGGCTGCCCCGCCGCCCGCGAACATGGACCACGGTCTGCATCGAGGTGGACCTGGGGAGCTAAAGCGCAGGCCAAGTGGTCTCTAGGCTGGAGTCCGTGCACGACCTCCACGACGCCGCCGAACGCCCGCCGAATCTCCGCCGCGCCTCTCGCGGCTCTCTGGACGCCCTCGGCACCGGCATTCTCTACCTGCTCGCCTCCGCCCCGCTGCTGATCTTCATCCTCCTGCTGGTCCGCCAGGTTCTCCGTGCCGATCACGCGGAGCTCGACCCCTTCAGGCTCTTCGACCTGGCGGTGGGCGTGGCGGGACTGGTGCTGCTGAGGTGGCGGGAGCGATGGCCGTGGCAGGTGGCGCTGCTCACGGCGGTGCCCACGGTCGTCTTCTGGTCCCTCAACGGCCCGGCCATCGTCGCGTTCGCCTCGCTGGCCGCGCACCGCCGCTGGCGGCAGGTGGTGCCGGTCGCGGTGGTGTTCTGGCTGAGCATCATCGCCTCCACCCTCTGGTGGCAGAGCAACTGGCTGCTGACCGCTCTGTACGCGCTGGTCGGCGGCGTGGGGCTCACGGCGCTGACCGTCTTCGGCCTCTACCTGCGCGGCCGGCGGGAGCTGCACGAGGCGCAGCGGGCGGCGGAGGAGGCGGCGCAGGCCCAGCGGGTCGAGCAGGCCAAGCTGGCCGAACGGCTCAAGATCGCCCAGGAGATGCACGACGTCCTGGCGCACCGGATCTCGCTGCTGGCGATGCTCGCGGGCGGCCTGGCCTACCGCAAGGACCTGAGCCCCGAGCAGACGCGCGAGGCCGCGCTGGCCATCCAGGAGAACGCCCACCAGTCCCTCAACGAGCTGCGCGCCGTGCTCGGCACGCTGCGCCGCGGCAGCGGCCCCGAGGCGCCGCAGCCCACGCTGGAGCACCTGGACGCCCTGTTCGCGGAGGTACGCGCAGCCGGCCAGCGGGTCGAGGTGGACGACTCGGTGGACCGCAGGGAGCTGCTGCCGGCGCAGACGGGGCGGCACGCGTACCGGATCGTGCAGGAGGCCCTCACGAACGCGCGCAAGCACGCCCCCGGCAGCTCCGTGCGCGCCGAGATCGGCGGGCGCCCTGGCTCGGGGCTGCGGATCCGGGTGAGCAACCCGGCGCCCGCCGGCGCGCCCGCCGGGCCCGGCGGGCGGCTCGGGCTGGTCGGCCTGGCCGAGCGCACCCGGATGGCCGGCGGCAGCATCACCCATGACGTACGCGACGGGCGCTTCGTCCTGGACGCCCTGCTGCCGTGGGAGGCTTGACCCCGTGATCAGAGTGGTGATCGTGGACGACGACCCGATGGTGCGCACGGGGCTGCGCCTCATCCTGGGCGGCGAGCCCGACCTGGAGCTGGCCGGCGAGGCGGGCGACGGCAAGCAGGCCATGGCGGTGATCCGCGACCTGCGGCCCGACGTGGTGCTCATGGACATCCGGATGCCGGAGCAGGACGGCCTGACCACCACCGAGCTGCTGCTGGCCCGCCGGGACGCGCCCCGGATCCTGGTGCTCACCACGTTCGACGCCGACGACATGGTGCTGCGCGCGCTGCAGCTCGGGGCGAGCGGCTTCCTGCTGAAGGACACGCCGCCGCCGAAGATGATCGAGGCGGTGCGGGCCGTGGCACGCGGCGAGCCGGTGCTGTCGCCGACCGTCGCCCAGCAGGTGATCGCGGCGGCCACCGGGCGCTACGAGCCGCCGCGGCCGGAGGCGGCGCGGGAGCTGGAGGTGCTGACCGAGCGGGAGCGGGAGGTGGCGGTGGAGGTCGCCAAAGGCAGCTCCAACGCCGAGATCGCGCGGGACCTGTCGGTGAGCGTGGCCACGGTGAAGGCGAACATCACGCGCATCTTCGCCAAGCTCGGGACCGACAACCGGGTGGTCGTGGCCATGAAGGTGCGCGACGCGGGCCTGCTCTGAGCCCGTGCTCCGAGCCCGTGCTCCGAGCCTATGTACGGGCCGGTTTCCGGCCGTGCGGCGCGGTGCTGCGGCGGACGATGAGGGTGGTGGCCAGCTCGATGCGGGTGCCGGAGGGGCCCTTGGGGTGGGTGAGCTCCTCGTACACGAGCCGCACCGCCTCGTTGGCCATGTCGTCGAGCGGCTGGCGGACGGTGGTGAGCGGCGGCGAGAGCGTCTCGCACAGCAGCGAGTCGTCGAAGCCGACGACGGACAGGTCGTCGGGCACGCGCAGGCCGCGCTCGGTGGCCGCCTGGTAGACGCCGGCGGCCTGGAGGTCGTTGCCGGCGAAGACGGCTGTGGGCGGGTCGTCGCGGTCGAGCAGCTCGCCGCCGTAGCTCTTGCCGCTGCCGACCAGGAAGTCGCCGTAGCGGGTGAGCGCGGGGTCGGAGTCGATGCCGAACGTACGGTGTGCGGCCAGGTAGCCCTCGTACCGGTCGAGCGTGCACTGCGTGTCGAGCGGCCCGCCGATGAAGGCGATCCTGGTGTGGCCGAGCTCCAGCAGGTGGGTGGTGGCCATGACGCCGCCCAGCCAGTTGGTGGCGCCGACGGTGGACAGGCGCGGGTCGCGCTGGCCGACCGGGTCGAGCAGGACGAGCGGCACGTGCAGCAGCTCCTCCAGTGCGGCGATCTCGCGCTGGTCCGCGCGGGAGAGCACCAGGACGATGCCGTCGGTGTTGCGCTTGCGGACCATGCCGATCCAGCGCCGCAGGTCGAAGTCGGAGCGCGCGGAGGAGGTCACGACGAGCGAGAAGCCCCACCGGGCCGCCGCCTTCTCCGCGCCGCTGATGAGCACCTGGGCCCACGGGGAGCCGAGCCCGTCGATGAGCAGGTCGACGACGCCGACGCGGGGCGCTGTGGGTGGGCGCGGGGCCTCGTAGCCGGAGGTCCTGACCGCTTCGAGGACCTTGACCCTGGTGGCGGCGGAGACGTGTTTCTTGCCGCTCAGCACCTTGGACACCGTCGGCACCGAGACTCCGGCGGCCGCCGCGACGTCGGCCAGCGTGGCTCGAGGCACAGGACCTCCCGTGTGTTGAAACTTTCGGAAAACCCACCTGAAACTGGGCGGTGCTTTCACCTGGACAATTGGGAAGCGGCCGCCATTTGATACGCGCTGTTGACAGGGTTGCGAGCAGGACCCTACCGTACTTGATCGATAATGTCACGATAATCTTTCGGAAAGTTCACCAGAAACTTTCCGATCCCCAGATCTGCATGAACGAGGGTGTATGCCTGCACGGGTTGAGCAGCCGGAGATCGCCGACCGCCGGTCGCGGCGGGTCGAGGAGCTGCTGGCGGAGATGACGCTCGACGAGAAGCTCGCGCAGCTCGTGGGCGTGTGGCTGAACGTCAATCGCGAGGAGGGCGTGGTCGCGCCGCTGCAGGACTCGATGCAGGGCGAGGACGTGAAGTTCGAGGCGTTCGCCGAGCACGGCGTCGGCCAGATCACCCGCCATTTCGGCACCCGGCCCGTCGAGCCGGAATGGGCCCGCTCGGCGCTGGCCGCGCGGCAGCGCTGGCTGCGGGAGAGCACGCGGCTCGGCATTCCGGCGCTCGCGCACGAGGAGTGCCTGACGGGGCTGGCGGCGTGGCGGGCCACCACCTACCCGGTGCCTCCGGCGTGGGGCGCGTCGTTCGACCCCGCGCTGGTGGAGGAGATGGGCCGCAGGATCGGGGAGAGCATGCGCTCGCTCGGCGTGCACCAGGGCCTGGCCCCCGTGCTCGACGTGATCCGCGACCAGCGGTGGGGCCGGGTCGAGGAGTGCGTCTCCGAGGACCCGTACGAGGTGGCCACGATCGGCGCCGCCTACGTGCGCGGCCTGCAGTCCACGGGCGTGATCGCCACCCTCAAGCACTTCGTCGGCTACTCCAACTCCAGGGCCGGCCGCAACCTCGCCCCCGTGCACGCGGGCGCCCGCGAGGTGGCCGACACGCTGCTGTTCCCGTTCGAGGTCGCGGTGCGCGACGCGGGCGCCGGCTCGGTGATGAACTCCTACGCCGAGATCGACGGCATCCCGATCGCCGCCGACGGCCACTACCTGACCGGGATCCTGCGCGATGAGTGGGGGTTCGAGGGCACGGTCGTCGCCGACTACTTCGCGGTGGCGTTCCTGCACACCCTGCACGCGGTCGCCGCGGACGCCGGGGACGCCGCCGTCCAGGCGCTCACCGCGGGCATCGACGTCGAGCTGCCCACCGGCGTGACCTACCTGGAGCCGCTGCGGGAGGCGGTCGCCGAGGGGCGGATCGAGCAGTCGCTGATCGACCGGGCGCTGCGCCGCGTGCTGCGGCAGAAGGCGGAGCTCGGGCTGCTGGACGACGACTACGACCCCGAGCCGTCCGGCCCCGTGGACCTCGACGACGCCGGCTCCCGCGACCTGGCCAGGAGGCTGGCAGAGGAGTCGGTCATCCTGCTCACCAACGACGGCGTGCTCCCCCTGTCCGGGGATCGGCGGATCGCGGTCGTCGGGCCGAACGCCGACGACGTGGCCGCGCTGTTCGGCTGCTACTCCTTCGTCCAGCACGTGCTGCCGCACTTTCCCGGCGTGGAGACCGGCCTCGCCGCCCCGACCGTGCTGGAGGCGCTGCGCGCGGAGCTGCCGGACGCGCGGATCAGCACGGCCAGGGGCACCGGCGTGGACGACGGCGACCGCGAGGGCATCCCCGCCGCCGCCCGGCTGGCCGCCGGGTCCGACGTGGCGATCCTGGTGCTGGGCGACCGGTCGGGGCTGTTCGGCCGGGGCACCTCCGGCGAGGGCTGCGACGCCGAGAGCCTCGACCTGCCGGGCGCGCAGCGGGAGCTGGCCGAGGCGGTGCTGGCCACGGGCACGCCGACCGTGGTGGTGCTGATGACGGGCCGCGCGTACGCCGTGCCGTCGATCGTCGAGGGCGCCGCCGCGGTCGTGCAGGCGTACTTCCCCGGCGAGGAGGGCGCCGGGGCGATCGCCCGCGTGCTCAGCGGTGCCGTGAACCCCTCGGGCCGGCTGCCGATGAGCATGCCGCGCGGCACCGCCGGCCAGCCGTACAGCTACCTGCACCCGCGGCTGGGCGCGGCCAGTTCGGTCAGCAACCTCGACCCCGCCCCCGTCCTGCCCTTCGGGCACGGCCTGAGCTACACCAGCTTCGAGTACGCCGGTTTCACCGCCGACGCCGAGGTGCCGGCCGGGCAGCCGATCCGGTGCTCGGTGGTGGTGCGCAACGCCGGCGACCGGGCCGGCGCGGAGGTCGTCCAGGTGTACGCCACCGACCGGATCGCCTCCGTCACCCGCCCCCTCGCCCAGCTCGCCGGCTACGCCCGGGTCGAGCTGGCGCCCGGCGCCGCCGCGAGGGTCACGTTCGACGTGCCGGCCCGGCTGCTGTCGTTCACCGGCAGGGACGGGCGGCGCGTGGTCGAGCCCGGCGAGATCGGCCTGTCCGTACGCCGCTCCGCCGCGGACGTGGTCGACGAGCTGACGGTCACGCTGACCGGCCCGGTGTACGCGTTCACCGGCTCCGAGCGCCGCCTGACGGACGTTTCCATTGAAGATCACAACTAACGGGAGCAGTGGTATGTCGGGCATGTCGCGCATGGAGAGTTTCCGGCGGCGGGTGGGTGGTTTCGCGTTCGGCGGCGACTACAACCCCGAGCAGTGGGACCGCGAGGTGTGGCAGGAGGACGTCCGGCTGATGCGCGAGGCCGGCGTGAACACCGTCAGCCTGGGCGTGTTCGCGTGGGCCTCGCTGGAGCCCGAACCCGGCACGTACGAGTTCGGCTGGATGGACGAGATCATGGATCTCCTCCACGAGAACGGCATCAGCGTCAACCTGGCCACCCCCACGGCCGCGCCGCCCGTCTGGCTGACCCACCTGCACCCCGAGGTGTTCCCCATCAGGGAGGACGGGCACCCGTTCGGTTTCGGCAACCGCATGCAGTACGACCCGTCGTCGCCGATCTACCGCGAGTACGCGGCCCGGATCACCACCAAGCTGGCCGAGCGCTACTCCTTCCACCCGGCGCTGGCGATGTGGCACATCAGCAACGAGTACGGCCCCACCTCCTACGGCCCGGCCGCCGCCGCCAACTTCCGCACGTGGCTGAAGCGCAGGTACGGCACCCTCGACCGGCTGAACGAGGCGTGGACGACCCGCTTCTGGGGCCAGGTCTACACCGACTGGGAGCAGGTGGACGTCCCGCACATCCCGCGCACCTGGATGAACCCCACCCGCCGGCTCGACTTCAAGCGCTTCACCTCCGACGCGCTGCTGGAGTGCTACGTCGCCGAGCGGGACATCGTGCGCTCCTTCCGCGACGACATCCCGGTCATGACCAACTTCATGCGCTTCTTCCGCCACGCCGACTACTGGAAGTGGGCGCCGGAGGAGGACGCCGCCGCGCTCGACATCTACCCGAACCCGGCCGACGCCGACTCCCACGTCTCGGCGGCCTTCAACTACGACCTGTTCCGCTCACTCAAGGGCGGGCAGCCGTGGATGCTGATGGAGCAGTCGAGCAGCGCGGTCAGCCAGTGGCAGCTCAACATCGTCAAGGAGCCGGGGCGGATGCGGCTCGGCTCGCTGCAGGCGGTGTCGCGGGCGGCCGACTCGGTGATGTTCTTCCAGTGGCGGGCCAGCCGCGGCGGCCAGGAGCGCTTCCACTCGGCGATGCTGCCGCACTCCGGGCCCGGCTCGCGCACGTTCAGGGAGATCACCGACCTGGGCCGCGAGGTCAAGCTGCTCGCCCCGGTCGCCGGCACCCGGTCGCGGTCGGACATCGCGATCATGTTCGACTGGGACGGCTGGTGGGGCCTGGAGGAGGTCTTCGGCCTGCCGCGCTCCGATTTCAGCTACACCGACACCGTCATGCGGCACTACACGCCGCTGTGGGAACGCCATCACGCCGTGGACGTGGTGGGCCACGCCTCGCCGCTGGACGGGTACAAGGTGCTGATCGTGCCGAACGCGTACCTGATCGACGACGAGGCCGCCGCGCGCGTCCACGAGTTCGCCCGGAACGGCGGGACCGTGATCATGTCGTTCTTCTCCGGCGTCGTGGACGCCGACAACCGGGTCAGGCCGAACGGCTACCCGGGGGCGTTCCGCGAGCTCATCGGCGCCAAGATCGACGAGTACTGGCCGGCGCGGCCGCACGAGGAGTTCGCCGTGACGTTCGCCGACGGGCGGCGCGCTACGGCGACGTGGTGGCGCGACGACCTGCACCTGGAGTCGGGCAAGGCGCTGGCCACGTACGCGGACGGGCTGCTGGAGGGGCGGGCCGCCGTGGTCGAGAACGCCTACGGCGCCGGGCGTGTCGTCTACTTCGCGACGCTGCTGGAGCAGGACGCGTTCGACACCACCGTGGCGCGGGTCGTCGAGGAGGCGGGCGTGCGCTCGCGCTTCGAAGGGGTTCCCGCGCACGTGGAGTGCACCGTGCGGGGTGACGACGCCCACGAGTACGTGTTCCTGCTCAACCACAGCGCCGAGGCGGGCGCGTCCGTCCCCGTCGGAGGGGAGGGGACGGACCTGCTCACCGGCCAGGCGGTGCCGGGCGAGGTCACGCTGGCGCCGCTGGGCGCGGCGGTGGTCCAGATCGCTCGCGCGTGACGGGCTGAGCGGGAGCGCTGCCGCCGAGCATGCGGTGGCCGGCGGCCGTGTCCAGGTACTCGCGTACGCGGTGGATGCGGCCGTCGCGCAGCTCGAAGACGAAGCAGTAGTCGTTGCGGTAGCTGCCGCCGCCGGCCGGCGTGGCCGTCATGGTCTCCTCCACGACCACCACGTCGCCGTCGGCGTAGAAGCCGCGGAAGTCCAGCGACACGTCCGCCACGAACAGGCGGTGGAAGTCGACGGCCAGGAAGCGGGTGATGGCGTCCCTGCCCACCATGTGGGACGGCCCGCCGAGGGCGGTGGCGGTCGCGTTGCCCGCCGGGGCCAGCCATTCGGCGTCCGCGGTGAAGAAGGCGGCGATCGTGTCCGCGTCCCTGGACGAGAACGATCGCCAGGCGCGCCGGACCAGGTCACGGCTCTGCTCGGAGGTCATGCCGAGGGAGTCTAGGCAGCGGGCGCGGGCCTGGACCGGCTGTTTTCGGACCTGGTCACCTCCTGCCCGTCCGGCCCCGATCCGGGCGGCTAAAGGGCCTGCTCCGCGTACGCGGTCGCGATCTCGATGGCCGGCCGGTAGGCGGCGAGCCGGCCGGGTGTCCAGCCGGCCGGGCCGTGTGCCGTGTCGTGGGTGGCGATCCGGTAGATCAGGGCGCGTACCAGCATCTGGCCCCACTCCGGCAGGTGGGCCCAGCGGGCGGCCAGCGCGGGCGGGGCGCCGTACCAGCACAGGGCGTCGGCGACCGCGACCGCCGCCGCCCACGACGGGGGCCGCCAGTAGAGCGGCCAGTCGATGATCGCCGGCGGCAGGCCCTCGGCGAACAGCACGTTGCCCGGCAGGTCCCCGTGCACCGCCTGCGACGGGAGATCGACCGGGCGGCGTGCCCGGATCAGGGGCTCCAGCAGCCCCGCCGCGCCGGACGGGGCCGGCAGTTCCTCCCACGCCACCCGGTCGCCGCGGGACCAGGGGTCGTCGCGTTCGTCCAGGAAGGACGGTCTGGGCAGGTGCGCGATCGCCTCGTGGAAGGCTGCGGCGGCGCGGAGCACGTCGTCCTGCCTGCGCACGTCCGGCTCGCCCGGCACGAGCCGGTACGCCTCCCAGCCCCGCGTCACCCACCCGCCGCCGTCCGCCGCCGGCACGGGACGGGCCACCCGGAAGGCGGGCGAGCCGGGCAGGGTGGCGAGGACGTCGGCCCGCCAGAGGGCTTCGGGAAGGAAGCCGGCCCGCTTGAGCACCACGGTCCCGGCCCGCCACGCGCCTCCCATCCAGACCGGCTCGGCCCCGGCCACCCCGTAGGCGGCCAGGATGCCGGCGGGCGGCGGCCCGTCCCCGGTGAAGGCGGTGGCGGTCACGAGGTCGCGAGCCAGGTGTCCACGTCCGTCCTGAGCCGCGCCTTCAGCTCCTCCGGCGCGAACGACGCGTCGATCGACGCCCTGGCGAACCCGGCGAGCTCCGCGTCCCCATAGCCGAAGACCTCCCGCAGCCGCAGGTACTCCTCCCCCAGCGCCGTCTCCCCGTCCGTGTTGACCGTGACGGCCAGCCCCGCCTCCCGCAGCCGGGGCAGCGGGTGCTCGGCGAGCGACGGCACGAGCCCGAGCAGCACGTTCGAGAACGGGCAGACCTCCAGCGGGAGGCCGCGCTCGCGCACCTCGGCCACCAGCGCGGCGTCGTCGAGCACCCGGATGCCGTGCCCGAGCCGCTCGGCGTGCCCCACCTCGATCGCCTCCCGGATGCTGGCGGCGCCCGCCGCCTCCCCCGCGTGGTGCACCAGGTGCAGCCCGGCGTCCCTGGCCGCGTCGCACACCTGCGCGAACGGCGCCAGCGGGTAGCTCTCCTCGCCCGCCACGCCGATGCCGATCACCCGCTCGTGGCGCAGGGCCAGCTTGTACGTCTGCCACATCCGCTCCACCGGCCGCCGCCTGGAGTGGTCGAGCAGCACCCGGCACTCGATCCCGAACCTGGCCTGCCCCTCGGCCAGCCCGTCGAGCACCGCCTCCAGCGGCATCTCCGGATCCCCGACGCGCTCGCCGTGCGACGCCGCCGTGAACGTGACCTCGACGTACCGGGTGCCCTGGGCGGCCTCGTCGGCGCAGAACTCCACCGCGACCCGCCTGAACCGGTCGGCCGTGGTCAGCAGCTCGCGCACCTTGGCCCGCTGGTCGGCGAACTGCCTGAAGGTGGTGAAACCACCCTCGGGCTCCGGCGGGCCGCCCCACTCGCGCACGGTCGCCGGCCGTACGGTGCTCTCCAGGTGTACGTGCAGGTGGGCCTTGGGCAACGTCCGTACGTCTCTCACGTGCGACCACCCTATGAGCCGCCCGGGCCGCCCGCAGCTCAATTTCCGGCGTACGGTCGCAGACGGGACCCTTGCCGGGAGGACCGTGGTGCTGGTTCACGGCGTCCCCGGCCTGGCCCATCCCCGGTTCCGCCGGCACGACGCCGCGCGGGTGTGGCAGACGCCGGGCCCGCCCCCACCGGTGGATCGCCGCGTGCCGCCCCTAGGCGAGTGGCCGCTTGGTGAGGCGGAGCTTCGACTGCTTGTGCGGCAGCCGTTCCCAGTCGTCCATGAACGCCGCGTCGAAGCCGTACCTGCCGGCCAGCGCGACGAGCGTCTCGGTGCGGTAGTAGAAGTCCTCCCGCAGGACCTGGTGCTCCCTGCCCTCGGTGCGGTCGAAGGTGAAGTCGAACCACGCGCCGGGCTTCATGACCCTGCCCACGTGGGCGAAGCACTCCTCGATCACGTCCAGCGGGGAGTGCGAGAAGACGCTGTGCGCGTGCACGACGTCGAAGTGCGCGTCGGGCAGGAAGGCGAAGCGCAGGTCGCGTACGGGAGTGAGGTAGGGCAGCTTGTCCGCCAGGCCGTGCTGGACGATCGTGTTCTGGGCGGCCATGAGGATGTCGGGCGAGATGTCGATGCCGTAGTAGTTGCCGGTGTGCAGGTAGTCGATGAACAGGTGGCCGGCCCGCAGGTTGCCGCAGCCGATCTCCAGCATCCGGCATTCGGGCTTCAGGCCGTGCTCCACCAGGTAGTCGAACTGCATGCGGCCCAGCGCCAGCCACCGCTTGTGGGTGTGCGAGCCGACGGCGCCCTCGGGGTCGCGAGCCGTGTCGGACTTCATGACGGCGCGGTAGTAGCCGACGTGGTCCCGCGTACGCAGCCTGAACCACGTGTCGCGGGCCAGGCGCCGCAGGTGGGGGACGATCTTGTGTGGGTTCTTGACGGCGTACGTCGCTTGGTGGACGAGGCTCGATCGGGAGCGTTTCACGCCTTGGAATCTAGGTCAGGGGTGCGGGCGGCCATAGGGCTGTCGCGACACTCTTGATTTCCCGTTTGCGCAGCCTTTCTGTCACCGGCCGCTCGCCTCCCTCCTCTGCCGCCCCGCGAGGGGTTGAGGAGGGGGCCATGGCGGGCGTGCGCGCCGTCTCAGGGGGCCGCTCAGCTCAGGTACTCGCGCAGGGCCAGGGAGCGGGACGGGTGGCGGAGCTTGGACATGGTCTTGGCCTCGATCTGGCGGATGCGCTCGCGGGTGACGCCGTAGATGCGGCCGATCTCGTCGAGCGTCATGGGCTTGCCGTCCGTGAGGCCGTAGCGCATGCTGATCACGCCCGCCTCGCGCTCGGAGAGCTGGTCGAGCAGGGCCCTGAGCTGCTGCTGGAGCAGCGTGAACGAGACCGCGTCCGCCGGCGAGACCGCCTCGGTGTCCTCGATGAGGTCGCCGAACTCGCTGTCGCCCTCCTCCCCCAGCGGCGTGTGCAGGGAGATCGGCTCGCGACCGTACCGCTGGACCTCGAGGACGCGGTCGACGTCGAGCTCGCTCTCCTTGGCGATCTCCTCGGGGGTGGGCTCGCGCCCGAGGTCGCTCTGCAGCCGCCGCTGCACCCGCGCGACCTTGTTGATCAGCTCGACCATGTGGACGGGGATGCGGATCGTGCGCGCCTGGTCGGCCATGGCCCGGGTGATGGCCTGCTTGATCCACCAGGTGGCGTACGTGGAGAACTTGTAGCCGAGCTGGTAGTCGAACTTCTCGATCGTCCTGATCAGCCCCAGGTTCCCCTCCTGGATCAGGTCCAGGAAGAGCATGCCGCGGCCGGTGTAGCGCTTGGCGATGGAGACCACGAGCCGCAGGTTGGCCTCCAGCATGCGGCGCTTGGCGCGCAGGCCGTCGTCGGCGATCCATTCGAGGTCGGCGCGCAGCTCGTGCGGCAGGTCCGGCTCGGTGTCGAGCCGCTCCCTGGCGAACAGCCCGGCCTCGATGCGCTTGGCGAGGTCGATCTCCTGCTCGGCGGTGAGCAGGGGTACGCGGCCGATCTCCTTCAGGTAGGCCTTGACCGAGTCGGCGCCGACGGCCGCGCCACCGTCGGCGCCCGCCTCGGCGCTGGTGTCGTCCAGTTCGAGAACCTCTGCTGCTTGGGACAAAACTCTCTCCTCGCTCGCTTTGGATGATGGACGGCGGCCTAAAATTAGGTCGCACCTAACTTTAGGTGACCTCGAAGAGATGGTCAACCTAAAATAAGGTCGAACCTAACTTTTTGTGGAAGACTGGGGCCATGAGCACCGGCACCTTGGGGTTGAGGGAACAGAAGAAGCGAGAGACCCGGCAGGCCATCTCTGACCACGCTACCCAACTGTTCCTGGAACGTGGCTTCGACCGGACGACGATCGCGGACATCGCGGCCGCCGCCCGGGTCGCCAAGATGACCGTGACCAACTACTTCCCGCGCAAGGAGGACCTCGCCCTCGACCACCACGAGGAGTTCGCGGCGGGCCTCGCGGAGACGGTCGCGCGCCGCCCGGCCGGGGAGTCGGCGCTCGGGGCCGTGCGGCGGGTGTATCTGGCGGCGCTGGAGCGGCGGGACCCGGTCATCGGGTTCACCGGGCGGGACTTCGCCAGGATGGTCGCCGACAGCCCCACCCTGGTGGCGCGCCTGCGCGACCTGCACGACCAGCGGGAGGAGGCCCTGGCCCGGCAGCTCGCGCAGGAGGCGCCGGGGGATCCGGTCGCGGCGCGGGCCGTGGCGGCGCAGCTCGCGGCGGCGGATCGGCTGCTCTTCCGTGAACTGCAGGCCCGCATGCTGGCGGGCGAGGCGGGCGAGGCGGACGAGGTGGACGAGGTGGACGAGGACGGCATCGCCGCCGCGCTCGGCGAGCTGGCGCGCCGCGTCTTCGAGCTGCTGGAGCCCGCCATCGGCGACTACGCCATCCGCTGAGCCGGAACACGCACGCGACAACCTTCCCGACCTCCTTACGGCGCGGTCACGGAACTCCCGGGCGACGACCATACGATCTCCCCCTCCCCCACCCCGGCGAACGCCATCAGCCGGGCCCCCTCCGCGGCCAGCTCCCCCATCACCTCGTCCGGCAACGCCCGGAAGGGCTCGAGGGTCAGCACACCGTCCTTAAGGTCCCACACGCCACCGACAGTTCCGTCGACGAGGAAGGTGGGATAGACGACCGCTCCCACGCACACCGCCTTGCGCTGCTCGGCGGTCATCATCCGGCTCCGGTCGGCGAAGGCGACGATGAGGTTGTCGAACCAGGGCAGGAAGCGTACGGGCGCGGGCGTGTCGGCGTCGGCGAGCGGCGCGTCCGCCAGGTCGTAGAGGACACGTCCGGAAATATCGTGATAACGGCGGAGGCCGGGCATCGCCTCCATGACCCCGCGCAGCCGCGTCAGGCCCGACCACATCTGCACGTCCATCACGCTCGCCGGCCCGAACGCCGCCAGGTACCGCGCCACCAGCCGCTCCACCGCCGGCGCCGGCTCCAGCGGCCGCCCCAGCCACTCTTCCGCCAGCGTGAACGGCGTCGGCCCGCCCTTCCCCCAGATCCCGTTCGGCGGCGTGTGCACGACCGGCAGCATCGCCTGCGCCGACCAGCCCAGCGCCGTCGGGTCGACCTCGGGCCACCGCTCCCGCAGCAGGTCGCGGATCTGCGGCCGGGTGAGCGTGCGCCCGGCCAGGTGCCCGCGCGCCAGCTCCGCGAGCTCCGCCACGTCCACCCCGCGCATCAGCCGCCCGAACGCCGCCTGCCGGGTACGGGAGAGGATCACCTGCACCAGCGGCCGGATCCAGACGTAGTCGTCGGCCAGCGTCAGGTGCTGGGTCCCGCGCAGCAGCGAGCCCCGCACCACCTGCCTGCCGTACAGGAGCGAGGCCAGGTCGTCCTGGGTGAAGGAGGCCAGGCGGGTCCAGAGCCCGATGTACGGGGCGTCGATCTCCTGTCCCTGCACCGCGACCAGGCGCTCGACGGCCTGGGCGGCGGACATCCCGGACCGGTTCAGCAGGAGCTGCCGTTCCAGGGTGGTGCGGTTGAGTACGCGGAGGCCGAGCTCGGGGGTCTGCGTCATACGAGCAGCGTAGGAACTATTGCGGCAAGTCTCCTTCCGCGTTGCGCAGCTCCTCCAGGGCGTCGCGCAGGTGCCCGGCAAGCTCCCAGGCGTCCGGCACCATCTCCCTGTCGGTGACGATCCCGATGTCGAGCGAGCCGTCGTAGGAGAAGGCCGTCATGTTCACGCCCCCGCTCACCTCGGTGATCACCGAGACGGGGAAGTGGCACAGCAGCCGCGCGCCGCACACGTACAGGGGGAACTGGGGGCCCGGCACGTTCGAGATGATCACGTTGATCGGCGGCGCGGCCTGTCCGACCAGCGCGAACGCCGAGCGCGAGGCCAGCCCCATGAGGGCGGCGGGCATCGACTCGCTGAACTCGCGCAGCCACCGCGCGGGCGCCAGCGAGAACCTGTCCTTGATCCGGTGCATGGCGTGCCGCACGTGGTGCAGCCGCGCGGCGGGGTCGGCGACGTGGACGGCCAGCGGCGCCGTCATGATCGCCACCTGGTTGCCCGGCCCCTCCTCCCCCACGGCACGCAGCGAGAACGGCACCCCGGCCACCAGCGGCTGCCGCGGCACCCCGCCGTGGCGGGCCAGCCACGCCCGCAGCGCGCCGGCGCACACGGTCATGACCACGTCGTTGACCGTGACCCCGAACGCCTTGCGCACCTGCTTGATCTCCTCCAGCGGCAGCGACACGAACGCGAAGCGGCGGTGCCCGGACAGCGGCCCGCTGAACGGCGTCCTGGGCGCGGGCAGCGCCGGCAGGTCGGGCGCCCGGCCGCTGCCGGCCAGGCGGCGGGCGAGCCCGGAGACGGCCGCGGTGCCGGGGATCCACGACACGACGGGGATCTCGTCCAGGTGCGGTACGGCACGGGCGGCGAACCGCACGGCGCCGGCGGGGTTGCCCGCCAGCCTGGCCAGCCCGCGCGCCACCATGGCCAGCGGCGCGGGCGGCGGCTCGTCCCGCTCGGGCGGGAACGGGGGCGGCGGCGCGGGCTCGGGGGTGAGGTCGAGCAGCGCGGCCAGCACGTCGGCGCCGCCGATGCCGTCCACGGCCGCGTGGTGGATCTTCGTGTAGAGGCCCATGCGCCCGCCGGACAGCCCGTGGATCAGGTAGATCTCCCACAGCGGGCGGCCGCGGTCGAGCCGCCGGGCGTGCAGGCGCGAGACCTGGTCGGCCAGCTGCCGGTCGTCGCCCGGCGGCGGCAGGCCGATCTCGCGTACGTGGTAGTCGAGGTCGAGATCGTCCTCCTGCACCCAGTACGGGTGGTCCAGCCCCAGCGGCACGGTGGCCAGCCGGCGCCGTAGCGCGGGCACGTACGGGAGCTTGCGTTCGAGCAGGCCCTGCAGGTCGGCCCGGTTCAGATCGCCGTCCAGGATGGCCAGGCCGGCGATGTTGGCGATGTTGGTGGCGGTCTCGAAATGGAGGAACTGCGCGTCCAGGGCGGTCAGCTGCGGCATCGTCACACCTCCGCCACCGAACCAATCAGACGGCGTCCGCCGCTTCAAGAGCCAGTGACGTGGCGTCGGGCTCGGCGAAGGCGAGCAGGCGCAGGCCCTCCTCCTCCAGCGGGCCCAGGTCCGTCTCGCCGAACGGGGTGACGAGCAGCCTGGCCTTCTTGCCCGAGCGCTTGATCTGCCAGGTCCCGGCCGCGAAGCCGTCCACCAGGTAGACGGCCCGTACCCGCAGGTTTTTGGTGGTGACGAAGCCCTTGTGCTCGTCGGCCAGCACGCGGGTGCGGTCGGCGTGGCCGAGGATCAGCGTGTCGAAGTCGGGCAGGAACCGTACGGGGGCGGGCACGTCGCCGCCGGGCCGGGGCGCGCCTGGCAGGTCGAACAGCTCGCGCCCGGTGTCGTCGGTCAGCCGTTCCAGGTCCATGCCGGCCATGACCTCGCGCAGCCGGCCGAGCCCCGACCAGGTCTGCACGTCGGCGGGGGTGGCGGGGCCGAACGCGGCCAGGTAGCGCTCGATCAGGGCGGGCGTGTCCGCGGGCGCCATCGGGAGGCCGGGCAGGCCGAACGCCGGGTCGCGCGGGTAGCTCCAGCGGTCCTGCGTCGGCTCGATGACCAGCGGGGTGAGCATGCGGGCGGCGTACCCGAGCGCCCGGTCGTACCCGCCGGGGAACTCCTCCAGCAGCCGGGGCCGCAGCTCGTTGAACGTCATGGGCCCCGCTGCGAGCAGCCGTTCCGCGGCGGCCGCGACCGCGTCGAGGTCGACCCCGTCGAAGCGGCGCGCCGCCGCGGCCAGCGTCGGCGCCACCAGCGGCCGGAACGCCGCGAAGTCGGCGGCCGTCACCAGGTGCAGCGTGGCCCGCCACAGGGTGGCGCGCACCAGCGTGCGCGCGTGCAGCGCCGCGTGCAGGTCGTCGCGCTCGAACCCGGCCAGCCGCGTCCACACCCCGAGGTACGGCGGGCGCGGCTCCTGCGCCTGCAACCCCACGAGCCGGTGCACCACGTCGGCCACGTCCCCCTCGTAGCGGGAGAGCAGGTGCTGACGGGCCAGGGTGGCACGGTTGAGGTCGCGAAGGTTGAGCATCTACATATCATGCCTTTCCCCATTAAAGAGGTACGCGCCACGTACCCCGCCCTGGCCGACGGATACGCCTACCTCGACGGCGCCGCCGGCACGCAGACCCCCCGGCCCGTGATCGACGCCATCGCCACCGCCTACAGGACGGGGATCGGCAACGTCGGCGGCGCCTTCCCCGCCAGCCACCGCTCCGACGCCATCGTGGCCGCCTGCCGCGCCGCCGTGGCCGACCTGGTCGGCGGCCACCCCGACGGCGTGATCCTCGGCCCGAACATGACCACCCTCACCTACCGCCTGTCCAGGGCCCTGGCAGGCCCGGGTGACGAGGTGGTGCTCTCCCGGCTGGACCACGACGCCAACGTACGGCCCTGGACGCAGACCGGCGCCACCGTACGCTGGGCCGAGGTGGACCCGGTCACCGGCGAGCTGCCCGTCGAGCAATACGCCGGCCTGATCAACGAGCGGACCAGGGTCGTCGCCGTCACGGCGGCCAGCAACATCCTCGGCACCCGGCCCGACGTGCCCGCCATCGCCGAGCTGGCGCACCGGGCGGGCGCTCTCATGTACGTGGACGGCGTGCACGCCACCCCGCACGGCCCCGTGGACATGCGGGCGCTGGGGGCCGACCTCTACGCCACCAGCGCCTACAAGTGGTCGGGCCCGCACATCGGCGCCGTGGTCGCCGACCCGGCGCTGCTGGAGACGATCAGGCCCGACAAGCTGGCCTCCTCCCCCGACACGGTGCCGCACCGGTTCGAGACGGGCACGCTGCCGTTCGCCGACCTCGACGGCGTGACCGCCGCCGTGGACCACCTCGCCGCCATGGTGCCGGGCACCGGCAACCGCCGCGAGCGCCTGCTCACCTCGATGGCCGCCGCGGAGGAGCACGAGCTGGCACTGTTCGCGGTGCTGGTCGCGGGCCTGGAGACGATGCCGCACGTCACCGTGTACGGCAAGCCGGCCAGGCGCACCGCCACCGCGTACTTCAACGTGGCAGGCCACGCCCCGCGCCAGGTGGCCGAGCACCTGGCCAGGCTGCGCGTGAACGTGTGGAGCGGCCACAGCTACGCCTGGGAGCTGACCGGCGCGCTCGGCATCCGCGACACGGGCAGCGCGGTCCGCGCGGGCCTGGTGCACTACAACGACCGCTCGGACGTGGACCGCCTCCTGGAGGGGGTGGCCGCCCTGGCGTGACCCCCGGACCCGGGTGTGCATGATGCACGGTGAGGCCGTGCCGGCTGTGGGATTTCACCACTGACATGCTCTTGACCAGCGCCTATGGTGGGCGGCTAAGCAACACCCCCGCCTGCGAAGGAGCCCGGCATGGCCTCAGCCGTCGGTGTCGACGATTACGCGCTCACCAGGGTCCCCCAGAGCGCCCGCTACTCCTGGTGGTCGGTCGCCGTTCAGCGGTTCGGCCAGGTCTCCGCGCTGAGCCAGTTCCTGCTCGGCGCCACGCTCGGCTTCGGGATGGGGTTCTGGGAGGCGTTCCTGGCGCTCACCCTGGGCGCCGTCATCCTCGAGGTGGTCGCCGTCTTCGTCGGCGTCATCGGCATGCGGGAGGGGCTGTCCACCTCCATGCTGGCCCGCTGGACGGGGTTCGGCAGGTCCGGGTCGGCGCTGATCGGGCTGGCGATCGGGATCAGCCTCGTGGGCTGGTTCGGCATCCAGTCGGCGGTCTCCGCGCAGGGGCTGGCCGCGCTGGTGGGCGGGCTGCCCGAGTGGGGCTGGTCGCTGGTGTTCGGGCTGGTGGTCACCTCGATCGTGCTGTGGGGGTTCGGCTCCATGGCGTGGACGGCCTACGTCACCGTGCCCGCGTTCCTCGTCCTGGTCGGCTGGTCGATCATCAGCGAGCTGTCCCGGCACGACGTGGGCGCGCTGATGGCCTCGGCCCCGCCCGGCCCGCAGCTCAGCCTGCTGGAGGGCACGACTCTGGTCGCGGGCGGGTTCATCGTGGGCTCGATCATCACGCCGGACATGACCCGGTTCAACCGCAGCGTCGCCGACGTGGTCAAGCAGACGGTGGTCGGCGTCACGCTCGGCGAGTACGTCATCGGCATGGCCGGCGTGCTGCTCGCGCACGCCGTCGGCACCAGCGAGATCACCACCATCGTCACCTCGTCGGTCGGCTGGGTCGGCATCCTGGTGATCGTCGCGGGCACCGTGAAGATCAACGACTGGAACCTCTACTCCTCCGGCCTCGGCCTGGTGAACTTCGTCGGCACCGTCTTCGGCAGGCGCGTGCACCGCGGCCTGGCCACCGCGCTGATCGGCGTCGTGGGCAGCGTGCTGGCCGCGGCGGGCATCCTGGACGCCTTCACCGAGTTCCTGACGCTGCTCGGCGTGGCGTTCCCGCCGATCGCCGGGATCATGGTGGCCGAGTACTTCGTGGTCCGGCGCTGGCGCGGCGACCTGGAGGCCGCCAGGGCCGGCGGGCGGCTGCCCGAGCAGGCGCCGGCCTGGGTGCCGGCCACGCTGGTGATCTGGCTGGTGGCGGCCCTGGTGGGCAGGTTCGTGGAGGTCGGGCTCGGCAGCATCAACTCGCTGGTCGTCGCGTTCGTGCTGTACGTGGTGGCGGGGAGGCTGGGGCTGGTGCGGGGCGTGGGGGCCGGCCGTACCGAGCGGGTGCGGGTCTGAGAGACAAGTGAGGGGAATTCTCGTGCGTATCGGCATCGACGTGGGCGGCACCAACACCGACGCCGTCCTCCTGGACGGGCGGCAGGTGCTCGCCGCCGTCAAGACCAGCACCACCGCGGACGTCACCTCCGGCATCGTGGCCGCCATCGCGGGGCTGCAGGAGCAGCGGCCGTTCGACCCGGCGGACGTGCGCGCGGTGATGATCGGCACGACGCACTTCATCAACGCCCTGGTCGAGGCGCGCAGGCTGGCCCCGACGGCGGCGCTGCGGCTGAGCCTGCCCGCGGGGGCGTCGCTGCCGCCGATGGTCGACTGGCCGGGGCGGCTGATCGAGGCGGTGTCCGGGCGCGGCTACCTGGTGCACGGCGGGCACGAGTTCGACGGCAGGCACATCGCCGAGCTGGACGAGGCCGAGGTGCGCAAGGCCGCCGCCGACATGGGCCAGGCGGGGGTGCGCAGCGTCGCGATCACGTCGGTGTTCTCGCCGGTCAACGCCGAGTTCGAGGCGCGCGCCGCGGAGATCGTCGCCGCCGAGCTGCCGGACGCGGCGATCTCGCTGTCCTCCGAGATCGGCCGGATCGGGCTGCTGGAGCGGGAGAACGCCACCATCATCAACGCCGCGCTGCGCGAGCTGGCCGCGCACATCGTGGACGGCCTGGCCTCCTCGGTCGGCGGCGCGGGCATCACCGCGCCGCTGTACCTGAGCCAGAACGACGGCACGCTCATGGACGTGGACTTCGCCCGCCGCTATCCGGTGGCCACGTTCGCCTCGGGGCCGACCAACTCCATGCGCGGCGCCGCCGTGCTTTCCGGGCTCGACACCTGCGCGGTGGTGGACGTGGGCGGCACCACCAGCGACGTGGGCGTGCTGCGGCACGGCTTCCCGCGCGAGGCCACGACCGACGTGACCGTGGCCGGGATCCGCACCAACTTCCGCATGCCGGACGTGCTGTCCATCGGCATCGGCGGCGGCAGCCGGGTACGCGAGGGAGCCGTGGGCCCCGACTCCGTCGGCTACGAGCTGACGTCCAGGGCGCTGGTGTTCGGCGGCGACACGCTGACCGCCACCGACATCGCGGTGGCGGCGGGCCGGGCCGAGATCGGCGACCCGTCCCTGGTCGCGCACCTGGACAGGGGCCTGGTCGAGGCGGCGCTGCGGCGCATCGCCGACGACGTCGCCGACGTGGTGGAGCGCATGCGCACCTCCGCCGAGCCGCTCCCGGTCGTGGCCGTCGGCGGCGGCTCGGTGCTGCTGCCGGACGAGCTGGCCGGCGCGGGCGAGGTGCGCCGGCCCGACCACTACGCCGTGGCCAACGCGATCGGCGCGGCCATCGCCCAGATCGGCGGCGAGGTGGACCGCGTGTACGCCGTCGAGCCGGGACGCCGCGACGCCGTCGTGGACGCCGCCAAGCAGGAGGCCGTGGACCGGGCCGTGGCGGCCGGCGCGTCCCCCTCGACCGTGCGGATCGTCGACTTCGACGAGGTGCCGATCCCGTACCTGCCCGGCAACGCCACCCGCATCAGGGCCAAGGCCGTGGGCGAACTCCAGCTCACCGACGCGAAGGGACGCTGACACATGCGCGAGATCACCCTGGCGGACCTGGACGACATCGCGACCGGCGCGGCCATCCTGGGCACGGGCGGCGGCGGAGACCCGCACATCGGCCGCCTGCTGGCCGCCTCCGCCGTGCGCGAGTACGGCCCGGTGAAGCTGTGCTCGCTGGACGAGCTGCCCGACGGGGCCGCCCTCGTCCAGGTGGCCATGATGGGCGCGCCGACCGTGATGGTGGAGAAGCTGCCCTCGATCGACCAGGTCTCCGCCGCGGCCGGCGCCCTGAGCGGCTACCTCGGCAGCGGCCTGACCCACATCGCCTGCGCCGAGGCCGGCGGCGTCAACTCGCTCATCCCAGTGGTCGCGGCGGCGCAGCTCGGGCTGCCGCTGGTGGACGCCGACGGCATGGGGCGGGCCTTCCCCGAGATCCAGATGGTCCTGCCCACCCTGTACGGCATCCGCGCCACCCCGATGGCCATCGCCGACGAGAAGGGCAACCGCGCCGTCCTGGACACCGTGGACAACCACTGGGCCGAACGCCTGGCCCGCTCCGCCACCATCGACATGGGCTGCTCCGCGATGATCAGCTCGTACGCGATGACCGGCGCCCAGGCCCGCGACTCGCTCGTGCCCGGCACCCTCAGCCTCTGCGCCGAGCTGGGCCGGCTGGTCCGCGAGGCCCGCGCCGCGCACGCGGACCCGGTGGCCGCCGTGGTCGCCCGGCTGGGCGGCTCGACGCTGTTCACCGGCAAGGTGACCGACGTGGAGCGCCGCACCGTGACCGGGTTCGCCCGCGGCACCGCGACGCTGGCGGGCCTGGACGGCGACGCCGGGAGCGAGCTGACGCTGCGCTTCCAGAACGAGCACCTGGTGGCCGAGGTGGACGGGCGGGTGCGGGCGACCGTACCCGACCTGATCTGCACCCTGGACCGCGAGAGCGGCGAGGCCGTCACCACCGAGGCGCTGCGGTTCGGGCAGCGGGTCACGGTCATCGCCGCCCCCGCGGACCCGCGCTGGCACACCCCCGAGGGGCTGGCGCTGGCCGGGCCGCGGTACTTCGGCTACGACCTCGACCCCGTCGGGGCGGCCGGATGAGCTGGGAGCTGACCGAGGACGACCTGCCGGACCTGGCGCGCGGCGCCGCCCTCCTGGGCACGGGCGGGGGCGGCGACCCGTACGTCGGGCACCTGCTGGTGCGCGAGGCCATCCGCGAGCACGGCCCCGTCACCGTGCTCGACCCGGACGACCTGGACGACGACACCCTCGTCATCCCCACCGCCCAGATGGGCGCGCCGACGGTGGTGCACGAGAAGCTGCCGCGCGGCACCGAGCCGGTCGCCGCGCTGCGCGCGCTGGAGGCGCACCTGGGCAGGAGGGCCGGCGCGACCATGCCGATCGAGTGCGGCGGCATCAACTCGATGATCCCGCTCGTCGTCGCCGCCAGGACCGGCCTGCCCGTCGTGGACGCCGACGGCATGGGGCGCGCCTTCCCCGAGCTGCAGATGGAGACGTTCGCCGTGTACGGGGTGCCGGGCTCGCCGATGGTCGTGGCCGGGGAGCGCGGCGAGACCACGATCATCGACACCGGCGCCGACAACGCCCGCATGGAGTGGCTGGCGCGCGGCATCACGATCCGCCTCGGCGGCGTGGCGCACATCGCCGAGTACCCGATGACCGGCGCCCAGGTCAAGCGCACGGCGGTGCCGCGTACGCTGTCGCTCGCCCGCACCGTGGGGCGCACGCTCAGGCAGGCCAGGCAGCGCTCGGCCGACCCGATCGCGGCGCTGGCCGAGGCCCTGCGCGACACCCTGTACGGGCACCTGCGCGTGCTGTTCCGCGGCAAGGTCACCGACGTCGAACGGCGTACCGAGGCCGGCTTCGCCCGCGGCAGGGCGGCGGCGGTGTCGTTCGACGGGCGGCACGAGCTGGAGCTGATGTTCCAGAACGAGCACCTGGTGGCGCTGGTGGACGGCCGGGCGCGCTGCGTCGTGCCCGACCTGGTGTGCGTGCTGGAGTCGGAGCAGGCCGAGCCGATCACCACCGAGAGCCTGCGGTACGGCCAGCGGATCACGGTGGTGGGCATCTCCACGCCGGCCCTCATGCGCACCCCGGAGGCGCTCGCGGTGTTCGGGCCCGCCGCGTTCGGCCTGCCGTACGCGTTCAGGCCGGTCGAGGAGGCCGCGTGAGGTGGGCGTCAGGCCGTCGGCGGGCCGTAGTCGTTCCAGCTCGGCGGCTGGGTCATCAGCTGCTGCCAGGTGGGCCAGCTCTGGCCGGTGTGCTGGCGCAGCAGCTCGCCGGTCAGGGTGAACGGCGGGGCCTTGTGGGGATTGGCCAGGCCCTGGGCGACGATCGCGTCGTACAGGGCGGCCGACCCCCGCAGGCGGGGCAGCGCCGCGTGGACGCGGTCGGCGTAGCCTGCCGGGAGGGTGTAGGGCCCCTGCGGGCCGAGGTCGAAGCCGGCGCCCGCCGAGACGAGCGCGATCTCCGGCCGCTTGCGCAGCGCGACGTCGGGGTGCAGGTGCAGGGCGATGGCGTCCCAGACGACCTCCAGGCGCTCCGGCGACACGCCGAGGCCGGCCAGGAAGCCGACGGCGTGGTCGGCGCCGTCGATGTCGAACGGCTGCTCGCTGTCGCCCAGCCCGGTGTCGCCCAGCCCGGTGTCGTGCAGCACGCAGCCGAGGAACAGCAGCTCGTCGTCGTAGTCGTGGCCGGGCCGCCGCCCCTCCTGCTCGCCGATGAACCGGCCGTACAGGTAGGTGCGCATGCTGTGGTTGAAGATGGCCGGATCCTCGATGTCGCGGGCGTGCCGCATCGCGGCCAGGGCGAGGTCGGTACGGGGGAAGGGCAGGGAGTCGTGGTCCACCGGAGTTCCTCTCTCCTTCAGTCAATCTGAAGCCTACGCGATGCTTCAGTCCTACTGAAGGTTGATGGCGCGATCTGTGGGATGCACGTCGTTGACGCCATCACGGCGCGGGCCCGAACGTGGAGGGGTGCACCCACACCGCATCGCCTTCGTGATCTTCGATGGCTTCCAGTCGCTCGACCTCGCCGGCCCGCACGAGGTGTTCCAGCAGGCCGGCGGCTACGACTGCGTGATCGTGGCCCCCGCGTCAGGCCCGGTCCACTCCGGGAGCGGCCTGCCGGTGCACGCCGGGCACGCGGTGACGGCGCTGCGGCCGGAGGGCATCGACACGCTGATCGTCACCGGCGGGACGGGCGTCCACACCGCCAGGCACGACCCGGCCCTGGTCGGCTGGATCGCCGCCGCCGCCCGCGGGGCCGGGCGCGTCGCCTCCGTCTGCAGCGGCGCGTTCCTGCTGGCCGAGGCCGGCCTGCTGGACGGCCGCCGCGTCACCACCCACTGGGCCAGGGCCGAACGGCTCGCGCGGGAGTACCCCGCCGTCACCGTCGAGCCCGACCCCATCTTCATCCGCGACGGCCACATCTGGTCCTCGGCGGGCGTCACCGCCGGGATGGACCTCGCCCTGGCCCTGGTGGAGGAGGACCGGGGCCGGCAGGTGGCCCTGGACGTGGCTCGCCACCTGGTGCTGTTCCTGCGCAGGCCGGGCAACCAGTCCCAGTTCAGCGTGGGCCTGTGGTCGATGCAGCCCTCCTCCGACCCGATCCGCCGGGCCGTGACGGCCATCCACGCCGATCCCGGCGCCCGGCACGACATCTCCGGCCTCGCCGCGCACGCCGGGCTCAGCCCGCGCCACCTGCAACGCCGCTTCACCACCGAGCTCGGCATCCCGCCCGCCGCCTACGTCGAGCGGGTCAGGGTGGAGGCGGCGCAGCGAGCCCTGGAGAACGGCGGCGACCCCGTCGAGTCCATCGCCCGCCGCTACGGCTTCGGCACCGCCGAGACCCTGCGCCGCAGCTTCCACCGCTGCCTGGGCGTCGCCCCCTCCGACTACCGCGACCGTTTCCGATCCACCACGGGAGGACCCCGATGACCACGTACGGCCTGCTGCTCTTCGACGTCGCGGAGGAGCTCGACTTCGCCGGCCCCTGGGAGGTGTTCACCACCTCGGCCATCCTGCGCGGCGGCGCCGACACCGCGCTGCTGCTCGCCGAGCGCCCCGGCCCCGTCCGCTGCGCCAAGGGCATGCGCGTGCTGCCCGACCGCACCCTGGGCGACCACCCGCCGCTGGACGTCCTGCTCGTGCCCGGCGGGCGCGGCGCGCGCGAGAGCGAGCCGCACAACCCCGCCGTCACCGGCTGGATCGCCAAGACCGCCGGGCAGGCGGGCTGGGTCATGGGCGTGTGCACCGGAGCCTTCCTCCTGCACGCCGCCGGCCCCGCCCGCGGGCGCCGCGTGGCCACCCACCGCGACTACGAGGACGCCCTGGAGGCGCGGGGGGACGTCACCGTCGTCCGCGACGCCCGCTACGTCGTGGACGGCGACCTGATCACCACCCAGGGCGTGTCCGCCGGGATCGACGGCGCGCTGTGGCTCGTCGGCCGGCTGCACGGCCGTGACCACGCGCGTGCCGTGCGCCGGCTGATCCAGTACGAGCCGGCCCCGCCGTACCTCGCCGACGAGCCCGCCTGACCTCGCGAGGGCTGGACAAGCCGTCTCGCCGCATGATCACAATATGGCGCTGTTCGATATGAAAGGCCGAACGTGATCAGAAAAGGTCTCGCGGGGCTGCTGGCCCCGATCGCCATACTTCTCACCACCGGCGTCCCGGGCGCCTCGGCGCAGGACGCCGCACCCGGCCCCACGCATCCCGGGCCGGTCTACGCGACCGTCACCGACACGAGCGGGAAGCTGTCCTTACAGACGTTCGGGCGTCCGGACGGCAAGGACATGGTGTTCCGGATCTCCGGATCGGTGTACGCCAACATCGAGGGCAACAGCCTGGACCCGGCGATGCGGCACGGCCAGAAGCTGTTCAACATCGAGGGTTACAACATCAGGAAGCTGTACCGGGTGCCCGGCACCAACCAGCTCTACCAGCTCTCCCGGGAGATCGTCTTCTACACCGACCCGGCGGATCCGCGGCGCGTCCTGCGGGAGTGGAAGAACCCGATCGACGGCAGGACGTACCCGGTCGTCCCCATCAACAACGACACGGTGAACTTCGGCCCGTTCACGATCACCTCCGCCTACGCCGGCCCGCCGCTGCAGCAGCTGCACGAGGAGACGGTCTGGACCAGCGACATCCCCGTGCGCACGAACTTCGCCACCACGCTCGGCGAGGGCTTCGGCCTGGCCGGAGGCGTGTACGCCGCCCAGGAGATGTTCGACTTCTCCGTCGACCGGCGCGAGGTGGAGGACCGCACCGGGCCCGGCGTGCCCGAGGGCGCGATGCAGACGAAGATCAGCTGGGCGCGGACCAGCCCGTGGGTGCCGTTCATGTGCCTGCCGGAGACCGACGTGCGCGGCCAGCTCACCTACCACGCCCGTAGCTGGTCGCTGGACTCCTACTCCCAGGTCGAGCCGTGGCTGCGGGCCGAGGTCGAGGCGGGCTACCCGCTGTACAAGTCCACCCCCGCCGCGCCGGGCGCGAGCGAGAACTCCTGGACGTCCTTCTACAACAAGCAGCTCGGCAAGGGCGCCACCACCTGGGCAGGATGGTGCGCCGCCAACGGCCGCGCCTGAACCGGTCAGGACACGGGGTGCGGTGCGGTGCCGGCCTTGGCGGCCATCAGATGGTCGATGAGCGCCAGCAGCACATCGCGCCCCTCCTTCCTGTCACGGGCGTCGCACAGGACGAGCGGCACCTGCGGGTCGAGATCGAGCGCCCTGCGGATCTCGTCCTGGGTCCGCTCCCTGACCCCGTGGAAGCAGTTGACGCCGACGACGAACGGGATGCCGCGGCTCTCGAAGAAGTCGATGGAGGCGAAGCTCACCTCCAGCCGCCGGGTGTCGACCAGGACGACCGCGCCCAGCGCCCCGTTGACGAGGTCGTTCCACATGAACCAGAAGCGCTCCTGCCCCGGCGTGCCGAACAGGTAGAGCACCAGGTGGTCGTGGATGGTGATGCGGCCGAAGTCCAGCGCGACGGTGGTGGTGGACTTGCCGCCCACGCCGTCCAGGTCGTCCACGCCGACGCTGGCGTGCGTCAGGTACTCCTCCGTACGCAGCGGGGCGACCTCGCTCACCGCGCCCACCATGGTCGTCTTCCCGACCCCGAACCCGCCGGCGATCAGGATCTTCACCGCCAGGGGCGCGTCGTCCCCCTGGTCAGAGTTTGCGTAACCCATCCCTCACCGCCTCGAGAATTGCCATGTCGGGCCTGCCGCCCGCCTGCGCGAAGGCCAGCGGCCGCCGGGCCCGCACCTGACCCGAATCGATCAGATCACCGATGAGAATCTTGGTCACCGACACCGGGAGGTCCAGCGCGGCGGCGATCTCCGCCACCGCCAGCGGCCGCCTGCACAGGGCGAGAATGGCGCGGTGCTCCGGCTGCCATCTCCGCTGGCCGCGTCCCGTCTCCGCGAGCTCCTCGGACAGCGCCGCCACCACGGTGATCAGCGCCAGGTCCTCCCGCTCGGCGGCGGTCCGCCCGCCGGTGATCGTGTAAGGACGGACAAGGGGCTCGTCGGCGTCGTCGTCGGCGAACCCGTCCGTCCAGTGTTTCATCCGTGTCCCCAGCCGTCGTGGCCCTGCGGGGTGCGCGCGTCGGTGCCCAGCTTCTTGCCGACCTGCTGGATCAGGGTGTGCATGGCCACGCTCATCAGCTCGGCGTCGACCTCCTGGGAGGCGACCACGGCCAGATGGGTGCCCCGGCCCGCGGCGGTGATGAACAGCCACAGCTCGGCCATCTCGATGATGACCTGGTGGACCTGGCCGCCGCCGAAGAGCTGCCCGGCGCCGCGGGCCAGGCTCTGCTGGCCGGTGGCGATCGCGGCCAGGCGGTCGGCGTCCGCGCGCTTGATGGTCCGCGACCGGCTGATCACCAGGCCGTCGTCGGACAGCACGATGGCGTGCCGGGTACCCGCGACTTGATCGACCAGGCCGTCCAGCAGCCAGTCCAGGTCCGTGTCGGTGGCGGTGGTGCGCTGCGTCATCATCGGTCTTCCGTCGTGGGTGAGGTGGGTTCGGGGGACGCGCTCGGCGAGGTCTGGGGGACGTCCTCGCCGGCGCGGCGCTTTCTGGACTGCCGCTGGAAGGCGCCGATCATGGCGCCGGACCGGGCGGGCTGTTCGGGTGCGGCCCAGCTCTCCTGGCCGCCGTCGTCCGGGGTGTCCTCCGGGACGCGGAGCTCCTCTGCGAGGCTGGCCTGGCGTACGCGCTGCGGGAGCGGCCGCAGGCCGGCCGGCGAGGCCTGCGGGGCCGTGACGGAGGCCATCGCGCGCCCCCTGGCGCGGGACGGCAGCGCCTCGTTCGTGCCGGGCGGGCGGGGCGGTTCCTGGGTGGCCGCCTCCTGGGGGACCGTGTCGGGCTCGGGTGCCGTACGCGGGCGGTCCACCACCAGCGTGTCCGCGAGCAGCACGATGACCCGGGTGCCGCCGAAGGCCGACGAGCGCAGCTCCACCTGCAGGCCCAGGCTCGCGGCGAGCCGGGCGACCACGTAGAGGCCCAGCCGCACGTCGTCGGCGTGCGTCATCATGTCGAGCCGCGGCGGCGACTGCAGGAGGGCGTTGACGGCGTCGTACTGCTCGGGCTCCATGCCCAGGCCGCGGTCCTCGATCTCCACGGCGACGCCCCGGCTGACCGGCGCCGCCCGTACCTCGACGGGGGTCAGCGGCTTGGAGAAGGTGGTGGCGTTCTCCATCAGCTCCGCCAGGACGTGGATCAGCGGGCCCACCGCGCGCTCGGCGATCCAGAGCTCGCCCTCGACGTCGATCGAGATCCGGCGGTAGTCCTGCACCTCGCTCTGCGCGGCCCGCAGCACGTCGAGCAGGCGTACCGGCTTGCGCCAGCGGCGCTGCGGCTGGCCGCCGCCGAGGATGACCAGGTTCTCCTCGTAACGGCGCAGCCGGGCCGTCAGGTGGTCCAGGTCGAACAGGCCCTCCAGCACCTCGGGATCCTCGTGCCTGCGCTCCAGCTCGTCCAGCTTCTTCAGCTGCAGGCCGATGAGGATCTGGGTGCGGCGGGCGATGCGCTGCAGCATGCGCTGGAAGCCGCGGTGCTGCTCGGCCTGCCGTACGGCGGTGCGCACGGCGCTGCGGCGGGCCAGGTTGAGCGCCTGGCCGAGCTCGCCGAGCTCGTCGCCGGTGGGCTCGATCATGCGTACCTCGGCGTCCGCGTCGACGTCCTCGCCGCGTTCCAGGCGGGCGACCACGTCGGGCAGCCGCTCCTGGAGCTCCTGGGCGTCGTGGCGCAGGTGCAGGATGCGCCGCCGCAGGACGGAGGTCAGCCGCCAGCTCGTGAAGAAGACCAGGAGCAGGGCGAGCACGCCCACGGTGGAGATGCTGACGAAGACCGTGAAGATCATGTCGGCGTGGCCGTAGCCGACCCTGCCGAGATGCTCGAACCGCAGGCCGACCAGCTCGCGCAGCTGAGCGGTGACCGTCTCCGCCGAGGAACGCCATTCGGCGCTGTCGTCACGGAGCCGCACCTGGTCCCCGTCGGCGAGGGACAGCCGCCCTTCCACGGTGGTCATGGCGCGCCAGGCCTGGCCGTCGGTCATCGTCGCGTACCGGGTCTCCTGGCCCGTCAGGGCGGGCACCACGCGGGCGTTCATGAGGTGGTTCCTGGTGCCGGCGGCCTCGGTGACGATGTTGTACTCGCTCCTGGTCAGCCTGCCCGTCGGCCAGCCGCGAGCCAGGACGGCGTCCTCGCGGCCGACCATGTCGGCGATCCAGAGCAGGTCGACCAGGGGCTGTGCCGTGGTGTTCACCTGGCCCTCGCCGGTGTTGCTGAGGGCGGCCAGCACACGCAGGCCCGACTCCAGGACGCCGCTGTAGTACTCGAACGCCTGCCTGGCGCTGGACCAGCCGGAGTCCACCGCCCTGCGCTGCTGGTCGAGCAGGCCGAGCTCGCGTCCGGTGCGGGCGAGGGCCTCGGCGAGCCCCTCCTGCGCGTCGTCCGGGTCCAGCGACGTGAGGGGACGGAAGGCGCGCACGGCCCGGTCGGTCACGGCCCGCTGCTCGGCCAGCCTCTCACGCGCGCCGCCACCGCGCGCGGCCTGCAGCTGCGCGGTGAGCCTGCGCTCCCGGTCCAGGGCGAAGAACAGGTCGGCCGCCGGCCTGCCGACCGTCGTGGTGGCCAGGTCCATCTGGACCTTCTCCGTCCGCCACTGCCCGAACAACTGCGACATTCCCGACGCCAGCAGCGGAGTGAACGTCACGGTCGGGACGATCACCACGACGAGCAGCACCGTACGCAGGCGCAGCCGGCGCACCCCGGCCTGCCCGCCCGGGGTCCCCGTTGGGGGTCGCCTGTTCCTGCCCCATCCAGCCACGTGCAGGACACTCCTCGCCGATCGGTGGAACCCCAAGACGGAAGATCGCCGCACAGACGATCGGTGCCCGATCGTAGCGATGCGGCAGTTGAACCGGAAAGTCCCTCTTTCCGATGCCGTGGTGGTGTCCCCGCGGCAGGCGCGACCCGGGTGATCCACGGTGTGGCGACCGGCCGCTCACGGGCGCCCTGGCCTGCGGACACATCGAGCACCCCGCGTACGGCAAGCTGAGGGGCATGGTGCGCATCGAGTCGCCGGACGTGGAGGCGCTGGAGCGGGGCGTGGCCGTGCTCGGCTCCGGAGGCGGCGGCGACAGCCGGACCGCGGCCACGCTGCTGCGCCGGCGGCTGGCCGACGGCGTGGACGTCGCCGTGCGCCCGCTCGGCGACCTGCCGCCCGGCGCGCGGGTCGTGCCGGTGGGCGTGGTCGGCGCGACCGCCGCCTTCGCCGAGAAGCTGCCCGGCGGCCACGAGGTCGCCGCCGCCGTGGAGGCCATCCAGCGCTGGACGGGCGAGCGCGCCGACGCCCTGGTCTCCATCGAGATCGGCGGGCTGAACGGCGTCCTGCCGCTGGTCGCCGCCTGCGACCTCGGCCTGTCCGCGGTGGACGCCGACCTGTCGGGGCGCGGGCTGCCGCGGCTGAACCAGCTCTCCCTGGCCGCCGCGGGCCGCCCGCTCACCCCTGCCGCGCTGGCCGAGCCGAGCGGGCAGGTGCTCGTCCAGGGCACCGGCTCGCCCGCCGACCTGGAGCGCACCGCCCGCACCTTCCTGCCAGCCGCGGGCGGCTGGGCGGCCCTCGCCCTCGCCCCCGTCCCGGCACGCGAGCTGGCCTCCTGCTGCGTGACCGGCTCGGTCTCCGATGCCGTACGGCTCGGGCGGCGGATCCTCGGCCTCGGCGAGTCACCCGACCCCGGGCGGCTCGCCGCCGCCACCGGAGGGCGGGTGCTGGCCGTGGGGCGGGTGGTGGAGGTCACCCGGCGGCCCGGGCCCGAGGTGCACGGGCGGCCGGGGTTCGCGCGCGGCAGCGTCACGCTGACCGGGCACGTGTCGGGCGAGCTGCTGCGGGTGGAGATGGAGAACGAGTACCTGCTCGCGCTGCGCGACGGGCTCGTCGTGGCGTCCACACCGGACGTGATCGCGGTGCTGGACCGGCGGACCGGGGTGCCCATCCAGGGGGACGCCGTGCGGGTGGGGATGGAGGTCATGGTGCTGCAGGTGGCGATCTCGCCGTTCTGGACCGATCCGGGCAGGATCGGGGTCCTCTCGCCACGCGCCTACGGGCTGGACTCCGACCCCGTGCTGCTGGAACGGGACGGGCAGCTCGGCGGTGCGGGGCCGGAACCGGGCAGTCAGCCGGGCGGCGGCGCGGCGCCGGAAAGGGGCGCTCGGCTGGGCGGCGGTGCGGGGCTGGGGGCGGGCGCGTGAGCGGGACGCGGGGGCTTCTGGAGGTGGGCCGATGACCAGCGTGCGCAGGCTGCTGGCGCTGCCCGAATGGAGCGGCCAGGTGCGGGTGCTCGCCGGGGCGGCCGGGCTCGACGCGCCGGTACGCGCCGTCCGGCCCCTCGCCGACCCGGCGGCCGGTCATGCCGTCGCCGCCGACGAGCTGGTCATCGTCACGGTCCCGCCGCAGCCCGCCGACTGGCGCCTGGACGCGTTGTTGCGCCGCGTGGTGGACGCCGGCGGCGCAGGCGTGCTCGTCCCCTGCGGCCCGCCACCGAGCACCGTGGCCGCGCCGGGTACCGGCACGACAGCGGGCCCCGGTGCGGTGGCGGGCTCCGGCGCGGTGGTGGGCTCCGGCGCGGTGGTGGGCTCCGGGGCGACGGCGCGCTTCGGAGCGGTGACAGGGGTGGAGGTGTCGCGGGCGACGTTGTTGCTGGCCGATCGGCTCGGGTTGCCGTTGCTCGGCGCCGTGGGTGGTGACCCGCTGGACCTGGTCGTCGCCGCCCGGCTGCTGCTGGCCGAGCCCGAGATCGACCGCGCCCGGCTCGTGCTGGCCGCCCATCGCGCCTTCGACAACCGCACCTGCACCCCCGAGGACGTGGTACGCGGGCTGCAGGACCTGCTCGGCGTCCCGGTGGCGCTGCTCGACGACCGCGGGCAGCCGCTGGCCGGGGAGATCGCCGAGCCCGGCGCCGTACGCGTGGACGAGTTCGTCCCGCAGCGCGTGCCGCTGGACGGCGGGATGCTGCTGGCCCACCCGGCGCTGCTGCCGCACCCGGCGCGGCCGACGCTCTGGCTGGTGGCCGAGCTGCGGGGCACGGCGGCGGCGCGGGCCGAGATCGTGCCTCCCGCCCTGGCCGTGGCCGCCGCCGCGGTGCAGCGCTGGCTGCTGGTCCACCGCGTGGAGCTGGAGCGCGACGCGCGGGCCCGTACCGCGTTGCTGGGCGACCTGCTGCGGCTGGACGCCGAGCCCTCGGCCCAGCTGCGCAGGCGGGTGGCCGACGCGGGATGGCAGCTCGGCGGCTGGCACGTCGGCCTGCGCATCGGCGCGGTCCCGGCGCTCGACCTCGTGCCGTGGACGGCCGAGATCTCCCGCGTCCTGCGCGCGGAGGGCGTCGAGGCGGTGGTCGTCGAGCACGGCGAGGGATGGACGGGCTGGACCACGTTCGCCCAGGAGCCCACGCCCGCGCGGGTCCGCACCCTCGCCGCCAAGCTGCGCGCAGCCCACAGGAAGCTGCGCGGCTCGATCGCCGACCACATGGGGGTCGGGAGGCCGCACCCCTGGCCGGAGGGGCTGGCCGGCACGGTGGCGGAGGCCACGGACGCCGCCAGGCTCGCCGCGACCCGCCCGGAGGCGGGCTTCTTCCTCCAGGTGGACCAGCTCGGCATGGCCCAGCTCCTGCTGGAGTGGACCAGGACCGACACGTTCGAGCCAGCCGCCCGCGCGCTGCTCGCGCCCCTGCGCGACCAGCCGGGCGACCTCATCCGTACGCTGTCGGCCTACCTGGACGCGGAGTCGTCGATCGCGGAGACGGCCGCCGTGCTGGGGGTGCACCGCAACACCGTGGCGGCCCGCATCGACCGGGTGGAGCGGCTGCTGGGGGTGGACCTCGGCCACCGGGACGAGCGCCTGGCCCTCCACCTGGCCTGCCGCACGGTCACCCTGCCCGGCCGCTGACCCGCCGCCCCCTGCCAGGAGGTCAGCGACCGCGCAGGCAGCGGTCCAGTTCGGCGCGCAGGACGCGCTGGAAGGCGTCGACGTGGTGGGCGTTCATGAGCGTGTAGTGCTCGCCTGGCACCTCCAGGTACCGGTTCTCGCCGCGGGTGAAGTCGTCCCATTTGCGCAGGTCGTGGTCGAGCCAGTCCTGCTTGGTGCCGCGCAGCGGGATGGCGTAGAAGACGCTGACCGAGGCGACGGTGCCGCTCGGCTCGTAGGAGCGGCCCGCCCGTACCAGGGACTGGGCCAGATCCACCCACGCGGCGAACTGGTCGCGGCCGAGGTCCAGCTCGGCCAGGCGGCGCTTGGAGGCGGCGGCCATGATGCGGTCGATCTGGCGCGGCGCGGGCAGGTCGCGGAGCGCCGGCTGCAGCGCGCCGGCCTCCGCCGGGGCGAGCAGGTCGAGGAAGAGCGCCAGGTGCAGGGCGCCCTCGGTGAAGTCGAGCTCGTTCATGCGCTGCCGGATGTGCGGCGGCAGGTTGAAGATGCCGACGAAGTCGACCCGCTCCCCCAGCCCCTCCAGGGCCTTGGCGATCTCGAACGCGACCGCACCGCCGTAGGAGTAGCCCGCGATCGCGTACGGGCCGACGGGCTGGCGCAGCCGGATCGCGTCCACGTAGCAGGAGACCATCTCCTCGAAGCTGCCGAAGTGCGGCTCCCCCGGGCCGAACCCGCGCGCCCGCAGGGCGTGGAACGGGCGCTCGCCGGTGAAGTAGCCGGCGAGGTTGACGAAGACGAGCACCTCCCCCACGCCGGGGTGCACGCAGAACAGCGGCGTGCCCTCGCCGGTCTGCTGGAGCGGCACGATCGGGTCGTACGGCGTGTTCTGCCCGGGTTCGCCGTCCAGGAGCGCGGCCAGCGCGCGGACGGTGGGCGCGCGCAGGATCGCCGTGGGAGGCAGGTCGCGGCCGGGGAAGTCGCGGCGCAGGCGCTGCTTCAGCCGCAGCACGTCCAGGGAGGTACCGCCGAGCTCCAGGAAGTTCGCCGTGGCGCCGACCTCGGCCGGCCGCAGCCCGAACAGGTCGGCGTAGGCGCCGGCGACGGCCCGCTCGGCGCCGTCGCGCGGCGGGAGGTGCGCGCCGCGCAGCCGCCCGGTCAGCTCGGCCGCCCGCCGCTGCCGCTCGGCGAACTCGCCCTCGTCCAGCCGCCGGCGCAGCAGCGCCCGCTGGATCTTGCCGAGCGCCGTCCTGGGCAGCTCGGGCGCGGGCAGCGGCAGGATCACCGCCGGCCGCACCCCCCACAGCCGGGCGACCTTGTCGCGTACGGCCACCAGCGCCCGCCGCACCCCCTCCTCGTCGGAGAGCGGCACGCTCGGCGTGAACACGACGGCCGGCCGCTCGGTGTCGTCGCCCGGCCGCCGCACGGGGAAGGCCGCGACGCAGGTGTCCCGCACCTCGGGCAGCGCGCCGAGCGCCGCCTCGACCTCCTGGCAGGGGTGGTTGACGCCGTTGACGATGATGCTGTCCTTGCTGCGGCCGGTCAGGATCAGCCGCCCATCGGACAGACGTCCGCGGTCTCCCGTGCGGAACCAGCCGTCACCGGTGAACGCCGCCGCGCTCGCCTCCGGGTCGCCGGCGTAGCCGCCGAACACCATCGGGCCGCTCACCTGCAGCTCACCCTCCACCTCCGCGGGCAGGGGCGCGTCGTCCCCGTCCGCGATCCGGACGCCGAAGCCGGGGATCGGCGGGCCGAGCGAGGCGAACTCCCGGCCCTCGTCCGCCTCCGGGAACGCCAGGTTCATGGTGCTGCCCGCGCACGTCTCCGTCATCCCGAACGCGGGCACGATGGCGCCGGGCCGCAGCCCGTACGGGGCCAGGGCCCGCAGGAACCGCCGGGCGGTGTCGCAGACGACCGCCTCGCCGCCGGACAGGATGTGGCGCAGCGCCGACAGGTCGAGCTCCGGGTCGCCGGGCGGGGGCAGCGCCTTGTTGATCTCGCCGAAGAGGAAGTTGGGGGCGAAGGTGAGGGTGACGCCGTGCTGCGCGGCCAGGCGGAGGAAGCGCAGCGGGTCGCCCAGCACGTACGGCGGCTCGACCTGGACCTGGGACGCGGCCATGGACAGGGGCAGCAGGTGGGCCTCGATGGCGGCGATGTGGTCGAAGGCGATCCAGTTCATCATCACGTCGCCGGGGTGGCAGGCCAGCCGCTCCGCCTTGGCCGCCAGGGAGGACAGCAGGTTGGCGTGGGTGAGCGGCACGGCCTTGCTGTCACCCGACGACCCCGACGTCAGCATCAGCACCGCCACGTCGTCCGGCACCGGCTCGTGCACGCCGTCCGCACCGTGGTGTGCGGCGTAAGGCTCCCCCGGGGTTGTGGACCGGCCGGGGGATGTGTCGCGCAGGTCCTCCACCAGCGCCACCGTGCGGCCGGGCAGGGATGGCAGGGCGGTCAGGAGTTTGCGGCCGGTGACGATCGGCGGGTCGCCCAGCAGCCGCCCGACGTGCCCCAGCCGCGCCGCCCACCGCCCGGGGTCCCCCTGTGGCGGCGCCATCGGGCACGGCGTCAGCCCGCCGAGCACGCAGGCCCAGAACACCGGCACCACGTCCGGCGCCCGCTCCAGCACCAGCACCACCTCGGCACCTGGCCGCAGCCCCAGCCCGTCCAGTCCGGCCAGCATCCGGCAGGCCAGCTCGTGCAGGCCTGCGTACGACTGGACGGTGACCGCGCCACCCTCGTCCACGTACAGCAGGCCCCGCTCCCGCCCGCCCCCGGCCGCGCGCCGCAACAGCCCTGCCAGGCCACCACCCGCGACCGTGCCACCGCCCTCGGCCACGCCTCCACCCGCGGCCGCGCGCCACAGCGGCTCCGCCGAGCCGCCGTCCGCGTCACCGGCCATTGTCCCGGCCGGCATCGTCCCGGCCGGCATCGTCCCGGCCAGCCGGCTTCAGGCTGTCGATCTTGCGCTGGAGGGCGTCGGCGTCGTTCAGCCTCGGGAACGGCTCGCGAGGGACCCCCACCCCGAGGAACGCGCACAGCGGCTCCCACCCCTCCCGCACGTCGAACACCAGCAACCGCCCGTCGGGCACCCCCTCCTGGACGGCGGCGGCGTGCCGGGCGAACCCCGCGACCGCCTCCGCCTCGTCCGGCACCCAGTCGGGCCCCGGCCGGACACCGTCGAAGGTGGCGCAGGCCATGTGCCGCAGCAGCGGCAGGAGCGGCGCGAACGCCTCCTCGAACGCGTCATCGCCACCACGGGCGGCGGCGGTGATCGCGGCGGCCCGCCACCCCACCATGGCGCGGAAGCTGGCGTACCAGCGGGCGGGGTCACGCACGGTCAGGACGACCTTGGCCTCGGGAAACGCTTCGGCCAGCTCCCGCCAGTAGAAGCTCACCGGCCAGTCGACCGCCGACCGGTACCCGGCCAGCACCCGCTCCCACCCGGCACGGTCACCGGGCACGGCCGGCAACCAGCGGCCGATGAGCTCGGGGTGGTCGAAGAGCTCGAACATGTGGTGGCAGCGCCCGTACCCGAGCCGCTCCAGGGCCGCCTTCAGCGACAGGGTGCCCGTCCTGGGCAGCCCCGCCCCGATCACCTCGATCAACTCCCCGCCTCCGTCCGATCACTCTTAGTATCGGGACGAACGGGTCCGGCTATTGCCGAGGTGGTGGAAAGGATCGGTTATCCCCAGCACACCCCCGCGCGGTCAGGTGCGCGGCGGTGCGACCGAGGAGCGGTGGATGAGCCGGGAGCGCAGGGTGTGCATGTCGCGGGCGGGCTCGGCCCCGCCGAGGATGTCGAGCAGGACCTGGGCCGCCTTGGCGCCCAGCTCGTGCACCGGCTGGGCGATCATCGTGAGCGGCGGCTCCATCACCGCCGCCCACGCGCTGTCGTCGAACCCGATCAGCGCCACGTCGGCCGGGTACGACAGCCCCGCCTTGCGCAGCGCGCGCAGGGAGCCGGTCATGCCGTCGGTCTCGGAGCAGAACACGGCGGTGACCCGGTCGGGCAGCGTCAGCATGCGGCCGACCTCGGTGACGACGCGTTCCTCTGTCTTCGGCCCGACCATCACGAGCTGCGGGTCGAACGGGATGTGCGCGTCGTCGAGGGCGTCGAGGTAGCCGCGCAGCCGTTCGCCGTCGGTCCACAGGTTGCGCGAGGCGGCCGTCAGCAGCTCGCGGCGGGTGGCCGGCGGCTGGGCCACCGGCGGCCCCCAGACGAAGCCGATGCGCCGGTGCCCGGCGGCGATGAGCACCTCCACCGCCTCGCGGGCGGCGTCGCGGTTGTCGATGACGACGGAGTCGAGGTCGAGCGCGGAGACGGCGCGGTCGACGAGCACGACCGGGATGCCCCGGTCGATCGCGGCCTTGAGGTGCGCGACCTGGTCGCGGCCGAGCGCGGCCGAGGCCACGATGACGCCGTCGACCCGCTTGTCGATGAGCACGTTGGTGGCCGCCACCTCCTCCTGGAGGTTCTCGTACGTGCTCAGCACGATCACGTCGAACCCCCGGGCCCGCGAGGTGTCGGAGACGCCCCGCAGCAGCCCGGCGAAGAACGGGTTGCCGATGTCGGCCACGATGACGCCCAGGGTGTGGCTGACCCCGGTGGACATGCTGCGCGCGAGCGCGTTGGCGCGGTAGCCGAGCTTCTCCGCCGCCGCGAGCACGCGGGCGCGCAGCTCGGGGCTGACGTATCCGTAACCGCCCAGCGTGCGCGCCGCCGTGGCCCTGCCCACGCCGGCCTCCGCCGCCACCTCGGAGATCGTCGGCCCGGCCTGGCCGCGGTCAGTCGGCATGGATCCCGTCCCTCGTCACTGAATCATGCTAGCTACGCGCTGGTACGGCCGTGCCCGAAGGCGCCCTCGACGTAGCACTGCGCGTGCGCCGCCTCCGCGCCCCCGTGCAGCGCCCGCTCGATCGCGGCGGGCGCCGGCGGGCGGCCGGCGGCCCAGCCGTCGCGCAGCAGCGAGACGGCGAACCCGGTCAGGAACGCGTCGCCGCACCCCATGGTGTCCACGATGTCCTCGGCGAGCCGGGCGGGGGCGGACACGGTGACGTTCCCGTCGTGGGCGAGGGCGCCGGCCACGCCGCGGGTGCCGAGCGCGAGCCCGGCACCCCGGCGTACGGCCTCGGCGAGCAGGTCCGCCGTGGCGGCCTCGTCGAGGTGGGAGCAGGACAGCAGCACCAGGTCGGCGTGCGGGCAGACCCGGTCGAGGTAGGCGGGGCCGCGGTACTCCTCCTCGCTGGACAGGTCGAAGCTGACCAGCGGGCCGAGCCCGGCCAGCTTGGGCAGCTCGGGCTCGCTGCGCGAGTAGACGCTGGAGTGCACCAGGTCGAAGCCGCTCAGGTGGCCGAGCAGGTCCGCGTCCAGGGACAGGGGCTCGCGTACGGTGACGCCGCCGCCGTTCCAGCCCAGGAAGACGCGCTCGCCGTCGTCCACGCGCAGGCGGGAGACGCCGCTCTCGCCCGCGCGGACGACGCAGCGGTCCACGGCCACGCCTTCGGCGGCGATCGAGTCGCGCAGGAACGCGCCGAGCCCGTCGTCGCCGAAGACCCCGAGGTAGGCGGACTCGACGCCGAGCCTGCGGGCGTAGACGGCGACGTTGACGCTGTTCCCGCCGGGGTAGTCGATGCCCCGGTCGACGAACCGGTCGACGATGTTGTCGCCGAAGCCGAGCACTCTCATCGGCTCAGTAGTCCATGACCCGGTAGTAGCGGCGCAGGTCGAGCGAGTGGTCGCGGACCCGCTCCAGGTGCTTGCTGACGCGGCTCATGACGGTGTCGAGCACGAGCGGCGCGAGCAGGCCGCGGAACTCGGGGCTGATCCCGGCGAGCGGGTAGTCGCGGGTGTCGAAGACGGTGACGTCCTTGGAGACGCGCCTGGCGAAGGCCTCGGCGCGGTCGGTCAGGGCGCGGGTCTCGTCCTCGCCCTGGAAGACGATGACGCTGGTGTCCTCCTCCAGCAGCTCCAGCGAGCCGTGGAAGAACTCGGCGCTGTGCACCCTGGTGGTGCGCAGCCACTGCATCTCCTCGAGGATGCACATGGAGTACAGGTAGGTGAAGCCCCAGAGGTTGCCGCCGCCGATGAGGAAGTGGTAGCCGCTGTCCTTGTGGGCGTCGGCGAACGCGGCGGCCACCGGCTCGGCCTGCCTGGCCACCTCGACGAGGGCCTGCGGGATCCCGGCCAGCTCGCCGGCGAGCCGGTCGTAGCCGTCGAACTCGCCGCGGCGCGCGAGCAGCCTGCCCATGAACAGCAGGAGCTGGAAGTCGAACGGCCAGGTCTTGGGCCGGGAGATGAGCGCCGTGTCCGCCTTCGTGGCCACGGGCGAGTCGGGGTGGCCGGTGAAGGAGATCGTGTACGCCCCCTTGGACCTGCAGTATTCGATGGCCCGCACGCTGTCGTCGGTCGTGCCCGACACGGACGTGAACAGCGCCACCGTGCGCTCCCCCAGCCGGGCGTCACCGGAGGCGATCAGCTCGGCGGCGATCACGGCGCGCACGTCGAGCTTCGAGGCCCGCCGGGCGAGGTGCTCGTACGGCCACATCTGCGCGTACGTGCCGCCGGCCCCGACCAGGAGCAGGGTGTCGAAGCCCGCGTCCACGAGCCGGTCGACCAGCTCCTCGATCTGAGGGCGCAGGGCCACCGCGCTCGCCGCCTGGGAGAGAAATTCCGGCTCGTCGAATCCGAGCATCGTCGCATCCTTTCGCAGAATCCGGCGCCCGCCTGATCGGGACCTGATACCGGTATCACGCGGGGGTCACGTTGGCACAGGCCACCACGCGGCGTCAACCGCCGGTCTTGAAAACACCTCCCTGAGCTGCAGCTACATCGCCGCTTATCAGGTCACGCCAGGTTAACGAAAGAAAGATCTTGGTGAACGGGTCTGGTACCGGTATCAGACGAGCTGTATGGTCGGCCAACACCACGCACCGGTGGAGAAAGGAAGCCCATGCGCCCTCGCGCCCTGCCGACGTTCGCGGCACTCCTCGGGACACTCACGCTGGCCGCCTGCTCAGGCGGCGGCACGACCCAGGCCCCCAAGGCCGACGCCACCGCCGCGCCGGAGTTCTCCGGCACGCTGAGCATCCTCACCAAGTTCGCCGGCGACCCCACGGGCCCCTACTTCGAGAACCTCGCCGCCGCGTACACCAAGCAGCACCCGCAGGTGAAGTTCGAGCTGATCCAGGAGACCGACCAGAGCGTCAAGGACAAGCTCAAGACGCTCACCGCCTCCGACGCGCTGCCCGACATCTACTTCACCTGGACCGGGAACTGGGCCGACAACTACATCCGCGGCGGCCGGGCGGCCGACCTGACCGCGGTGATCGGCCCGGACACCGCGTGGGGCAAGACGTTCAGCCCCGGCTCGCTGGCCGCTTTCGCCCGCGACGGCAGGAACTACGGGATCCCGCTGTACGGCAACGGCAAGTTCATGGGCTACAGCAAGAGCGCCTTCGGCAAGGCGGGCGTCGCCGTGCCGAAGACGTTCGAGGAGCTGATCGCCGCCTGCGGGCCGCTGCGCGAGGCCGGGTACGAGCCCATCGCCTTCGGCAACAAGGACGGCTGGCCGGCCCTGCACTACCTGCAGCAGCTCTTCGCCTACAACGTGCCGGACGCCACGCTGCAGGCCGACTTCGACCCGGCCACCGCCAAGCTCGCCGACCCCGGCTACGTCACCGCGCTCAACCAGTTCAAGACCCTGGTCGACCAGTGCACCGACACCAAGGGCGGCACCAACGGCGTGCTCTACAGCTCCGCCCAGGAGGCGTTCGCCAACGGCAAGGCCGCCATGTACTACCAGGAGATCCTCGAGTTCGACAACGCCACGTCGGCCAAGGTGAAGCCGGACGACTTCGGCATCTTCCAGCTCCCGGTGCCGGCGAGCGCGCCCGGCGACGCCACGGTGCTGGAGGGCTCGCCGGAGGGGTACCTGATCAACGCCAAGTCGCCCAGGGTCGCTCTGGCGGTGGACTTCATGAAGTTCGCCACCAGCCTGGAGAACGCCAAGACGCTGTCGGCGCCGCCGTACGGGCAGCCGAGCACCGTCGTCGGCGCGGTCACGGAGCAGACCTCCAGCAAGGCCGTCCACGAGGGTGTCCAGCTCGTCAACCAGGCGCCCAAGCTGGCGATCTGGCTCGACACCGTCACCGTCCCCGAGGTGGCCGACGCGTGGCTGGCCGGCGGCGAGGCCCTGATCAGCGGCGGGAAGACGGCCGAGCAGGTGCTCGAAAGCGTGCGTCAGGCCTCCGAGTCGGCCAAGTAGCCGTGCGCGCCACCCTGCGAAGGACGCTCGGGCTCGCGTGGGTCGTCCCCGCGCTCGTGCTGGTCGGAGTGTTCGTCTACCTCCCCCTCGTGCAGAACCTGCAGTTCAGCACGCTGAAGTGGGACATCTACAGCGGCGAGCAGGAGTACGCCGGCCTGGACAACTACGCCAAGCTGGCCGGGGACCCGGTCTTCTGGTCGTCGCTGGGCAACAACGCGCTGTACGCGGTGGTCTCCATCGTCTTCCAGGTGTTCGGCGCGCTCCTGCTGGCCGCGCTCATCGAGGGCGTGCGGAGCGAGCGGTTGCAGCGCGCGCTGCGGGCGATCTACTTCATCCCGTCGGCGATCTCGCTGACCGTCGCGGGCCTGCTGTTCTACTTCATCTACGAGCCGAACCTCGGCCCGCTCAACCACGCGTTGCGGGCGGCCGGGCTCGGCGACCTCGCCCAGGCGTGGCTGGGGCAGGAGAGCACCGCCATGTCGGCGATCATCGCGATGAGCCAGTGGCAGGGCTTCGGCTACTCGACGCTGCTGTTCGCGGTGGCGATCCAGCGCATCCCGGCCGAGATCTACGGCGCCGCCGCCATCGACGGCGTCGGCGCGGCCGGCCGCTTCTTCCGGATCACGGTGCCGCTCGTGCGGGAGATGACCGGGCTGATGGCGATCGTCACGCTGTCGGGCGCGTTCCAGGTGTTCAACGAGGTCATGGTGATGACGGCGGGCGGGCCCGACAACTCGACGCAGGTGCTGGGGACCTGGCTGTACCGCAGCGGGTTCGTGCGCAACAACTTCGGGTACGCCGCCGCGATCGCGACCGTGCTGTTCGTGATCACGCTCGGCGTGGCGGTGGCGCAGCTCTGGGTCACCCGCAGGAGAAGGGTGGAATGGTGACGCGCCTGAGCTTCCTCGGGGTGATCGCCCGCGTGTTCATGTGGGCGTTCCTGCTGGCGCTGGCCGTGGTGGTGCTCTACCCGCTGCTGTGGATGACGCTCAACGGGTTCAAGACCAACGCCGAGCTGTTCGGCGACCCGTTCGCGCTGCCGCTGGACTGGAGCTTCGGCAACTACGCCAAGGCGTGGAACCGCGGTGTCAGCGGCTACCTCACCACCAGCGTGCTGGTGACGGTGACCTCGACCGTCGCCACCGTGTTCATCAGCGCGTGGGCGGCCTACGGGCTGACGCGCGTGGACATCCCGCTGAACAGGACGCTCACGGCGGCCATTCTCGGCGGGCTGATGCTCGCGCCGACCGTGGCGCTGGTGCCGCTGGTGAAGCTGTTCCAGGCGATGGGGCTGTACAACACGTTCTGGGCGCTGCTCATCCTCTACACCGCCTTCCGCATCCCGTTCACCACGTTCCTCATCAGGGCGTACATGATCGACCTGCCGCGCGAGGTGGACGAGGCCGCCGAGATGGACGGCGCGGGCCGGTGGACGGCGTTCTGGCGGATCATCCTGCCGATGTGCAAGCCCATCCTCACCTCGACGGTGCTGCTGCACATCCTGTTCACCTGGAACGAGTACCTGTTCGCGATGATCTTCACCAGCGGCTCCGGCGTGCAGACCCTGCCCGTCGGGCTGACGAGCCTGATGAGCAAGCACGGCACCGACTACCCCGTGGTGTTCGCCGGGATGGTGATCGCCGCGCTGCCGGTGGTGCTGCTGTTCTTCCTCGGCCAGCGCCACATCGTCAAGGGCCTCGCAGACGGGATCGGAAAATGATCGAGCTCACCCGCTTCACCGGATCGAACTTCGCCTACCAGCACCTGCCGTTCGACCGTTTCCTCGACGACATGGCCGGGCTCGGCCGGGAACGCCTCGAGTTGTGGGGCATCGCCCCGCAGCTCCACGTCCCGGAGCTGAGCGACGCCGGGGCGCGCGCCGTCCGCCGCCGCGCCGAGTCGCGCGGCCTGACGGTCGCGTGCCTCACGCCCGAGCAGGTGATGTACCCGGTCAACCTGGCCTCCCCCGACACCGGGCTGCGGGCGCGCAGCGTGGCGATGTTCCGCCGCGCCGCCGAGCTCTGCGCCGAGCTCGGGGCCGGGCTGCTGCTGCTCACGCCGGGACGCGGCTTCGAGGACGAGCCGGTGGCGGCCGCCTGGCGCCGCTCGGCCGACGCGGTCGGCGAGATCACCGCGTACGCCGGGACCCTCGGCGTGACGTGCGTGCTGGAGGCGCTGCAACGCGTCGAGTCGAACCTGGTCAACGACTCCCGGGCGCTGGCCGCGATGATCGGCGAGATCGGCGCGCCGAACCTGGGCGCCGTGCTCGACACCGTGGCCATGGCCGTGGCCGGCGAGAGCGTGGACGACTACTTCGACGCCCTCGGCGACCGCGTACGGCACGTGCACCTCATCGACGGCCGGCCCGCCGGACACCTGGCATGGGGCGACGGGGAGCTGCCGCTGGCCGGTTACCTGGAGGCGCTGGATCGGCGGGGGTATCGGGGGCTCATGACGTTCGAGCTGTTCGGGGACGGGACGTACGCGATGGCGCCGCGGGCCGCCGTGGAGCGTTGCCTGGAGGCCTGCCGGGAACACGTGAGGGCGTAGTGGCCGAGCCCGCATCGTCCGTGACGACTCTGCCCGACCGGCCACTACGCCCTCTGGAGGCGGGGCCTGCCGCACGCACACCCTCTTCGAGCACATCACGCCCCCTCTTCACGCCCCCGGCCTCCTGAGCACATCAGGCGGAACCACGGGGGAGGCTTTTACCATCCGATGCCCACCTGGCGTGGGGCGGTCGGGGCGACGGGAGCGAGGGACGGCGCTCAACGGCGGAGGAGGAGCAGCGGTACCGGTTCGCCGGACTCGTGGGCGGGCGGGATCGCCGCGAGGGCGTCCGCGAGGGCCGCGCCGTTCAGGAACGCCGGGCGGTCGCCGCCGACGGCCCGCACGCCGGGACCGTCCCAGACGACGGGGACGATGCGGGTGCGGCCGGCGGGCACCACGATCCGGGAGAGCAGCGGGGCCTGGGGGAGGTCATCGAGCGCACGGCCGGACAGCCCGGCGAGGAGCGGGCCGAGCAGGGTGTGCGCGGCGGTCAGCGCGGCGAACGGGTTGCCGGGCAGGCCGACGACGTACGGGCCGCCGCGCGGCCGGGCGAGCAGGGCGGGGTGGCCCGGCCGGCAGGCGACCGAGTCGACGATCCAGCGGGCGTCGCGTTCGGCGAGCAGGCGGCGCAGCCCGTCGGTGACGCCGACCGACGTCGATCCGGTGACCACCACCACGTCGGCGCCGGCGGCCGACTCCACCGCCTCCGCCAGCGCGGCGACGGGCTGGTCCGGCACGTGAACGAGACCGTCGAGGCGGCCACCGAGCTCGGCGATCAGTGACGGCAGCAGCGGGCCGAGCGCGTCGCGCACCCGTCCGGGCCCGGGCAGGCCGTTCGTGGCCAGCTCGTCCCCGGTGACGATCGCCACGACGGCGGGCGCGCGGCGGACGAGCAGCTCGTCGTATCCGCAGGTGGCGGCCAGCCCCAGCAGCGGCGGGCCCACCGGGGTACCGGCAGGCGCGAGACACGCACCGGCGGGCGCGTCCTCCCCGGTGTAACGAATGTGCTTGCCACGCGCCAGACCGGGAACAGCAAACCCGCCGTCACGAGCAGCGGCCGGCTCGCCGGGAACAGCATCCGTGCCGTCACGGGTGACGGCCGGCTCGCCGGCAAGCGCGACGCGGTCGTCGCGGACGGCGGCCGACTCGACCGGCAGCACCGCCCAGGTCCCCGGCGGGACGACGGCGCCGGTCGAGATCTCCACCGCCTGCCCGGCCGCCAGCGAGCCACCCGTCCACGGCCTGCCGGGCCGGGCGCTGCCGGCGATCGTCCACGGCCCGGGGCCCGACACGGCGAACCCGTCCATCGCCGAGGTGTCGAAGGCCGGCAGCGGCGTCGCCACGACGAGGTCCTGCGCGAGCGTCAGCCCCGCCGCGCGGCCGAGCGCCACCCGCACGGGCGGCGCCGGCGAGGCCGCCTCGTGCGCGAACCGCCTCGCCTCCGCCCACGCGACGTCCCTGCGGGTTTCCTGATCGGCTGCCGTGACCACGCCTCACGTTCCCATCCCCGGCGCACCGGCCGCAACTCGGCGACCCGGGCTTGACATATACCCCCCACTGGTATTGATTAACTCCCGCCCAACATACCCCATAGGGGTACCAAGCACCTTGGAGAGCACCATGTCCGCACCATCCCCCCGGCGCTGGGCCGCGCTGGCCCTGATCGCCACGGCCCAGTTCATCGTGATCATGGACACGTCGATCATCGGCGTGGCCCTGCCCCGCATCCAGCAGGACCTCGGTTTCTCCCAGGAGAACCTGTCCTGGGTGTTCAACGCCTACGTCGTCGCCTTCGGCGGCCTGCTCCTGCTGGGCGGGCGCCTGTCGGACCTGTTCGGCGCGCGCCGGCTCTTCAGCGCCGGCTGGCTCGTCCTGCTCGCCGGCTCGCTCCTGGCCGGCATCGCACCGGAGGTGTGGGTCGAGCTGACCGGCCGCGCCGTCCAGGGGGTGGGCGCCGCGTTGATCGCGCCGTCCGCGCTCACCCTGCTGATGATGTTGTTCGGCCACGACCCCAGGGAGCTGACCAGGGCCCTGGCCCTGTACGGCGCCGCCGCGCCCGCGGGCGGCACCGCAGGCGTGTTCCTCGGCGGCGTCATCACCGAGTACCTGAGCTGGCCCTGGGTCTTCTACATCAACATCCCCATCGCGCTCGTCGCGCTGGCCGCCACCGGCTCGCTGATGCCCGCCGCCCCGGCCCGGCGCGGCTCCATCGACGTTCTCGGCACGCTGACCGTCACCCTCGGCCTCGGCACCGCCGTCTACGCCATCGTCCGCGCACCCGAGGCGGGCTGGGCCTCCGCCCAGACGTGGATCACGCTCGCCGTCGCCGTCCTGCTGCTGGCCGCGTTCGTCGCCGTCCAGGCCCGCCGCCGGGAGCCGCTGATGCGCCTGTCCATCTTCCGCACCCCGAACCTGGCCGCCGCCAACCTGACGCAGCTCCTGCTGGGCGGCGCGTGGATCCCGATGTGGTTCTTCCTCAACCTCTACCTGCAGCAGGTCCTCGGCTACAGCGCCTTCCCCAGCGGCGCCGCCCTGGTCCCGATGACCGTGCTCATCATGATCGGCATGATCGTCGTGGCGCCGCGGGCCATCGGCCGCTTCGGCCCCAAGACCACCACCGTCACCGGCCTCGTCCTGCTCACCGCCGGCATGGCCTGGCTCTCACTGATCAGCCCGGACGGCAGCTTCGCCACCGACGTCCTGCCCGCCGGCCTCGTCGCCGCCCTCGGCATGTCGCTGGCCTTCATCCCCTCCCTCGGCACCGCCATCTCCTCCGCCCGCCCGGAGGAAGGCGGCCTGGCCTCGGGCATCGTCAACACCAGCTACCAGGTCGGCTCCGCACTCGGCCTGGCCGCGATGACCGCCGTGGCCGCCGCCAACGGGGCCGCGCAACTGGGCGACCTGCCCGCGCTGACCGACGGCTTCTCCGCCGCCTTCGTCGGAGCCGCCGGCATCGCCCTGGCGGGCGCGCTGATCGCCGCGGCGACCCTGCGCACCCGCACCGGCGAGCTCACCGGTTCCCGGGGCTGACCCGTGGAGGATCACGAGCGCGCCCCGGCTCCCATGGGCGGGAGCCGGGGCGCGCTCGTGCCGGCGCCGGGTGGCCGCTCAGATCAGGGCGGACGCGAGCAGGAAGATCGCGGTCCCGTGCGCCAGGGCGGCGGCGATGACCCCGCTCCGCAGGCGCAGGAAGGCGCAGATCAGGCCCTCGTACAGGGTGAAGAGCAGCAGCGGCCAGCCGGCGGCCGTGACGGTCGAGGCCAGGAAGACGTGGCAGGCGGCGAACAGCGCCGCCGACAGCAGCGCCGCGCGCACGGCACCGGCCCGCTGCTCCAGCCACCCCTGCAGGAACCCCCGGAACAGCACCTCCTCGGCCAGGTTCCCGGCCAGGGCGAACAGCAGCAGCACCGGCAGCAGCGTGACGGCGACGGCCCCGCCGCGCCCGTCCTGCGGTGTCGGCAGCGACAGCAGCAGCACCGGCGCGGCGGCCAGCACCCCGCCGCCGGCGCCCCACCCGGCCGCGGCGGGACCGAACCGGCCCCAGCGCACCAGGGACCGCAGCCCGGCGTCCGCACGCAGCAGGCCCGCGGTCAGCAGCACCGTGCCGAGACCGAACAGCAGCAGGATCCCCTGCTGTCCGGTGAAGCGCAGCCACGGAACCCCTCCCGCGACCCCCAGCCGCCAGAAGCCGAGCGGCGTCATCGCGTCCCTGATCAGGATGAAGCCGAGGACCAGCGTCACGATGCGCAGCAGCGGATCACGCTCGGCCCGTGCCAGCGCGAAGCAGCCGCCGATCAGGAGCAGGCCGGGCAGGATCCGGGCGCCGTAGGCCAGGAGTTCGGGCAGCACGAACACGTTTCCGTTCTGGAGAGGGGAGGCGGGGCGATCAGCCCGCCGTTCAATGATGCGAGCTATCCTCAGTTTTCGGTACTCGCATCGGAGGCTCGTGCTCACACCCCGTAAACAGCCCCGCCAGCAGCGGTCCCGCGAGACGGTGGCGGCGATCCTGGAGGCGGCTGCTCAGCTTTTCCAGCGGTACGGCTACGCCGGCACCACCACCAACAAGATCGCCGAACGTGCCGGGGTGTCGATCGGATCGCTCTACCAGTACTTCCCGAACAAGGACTCCCTGCTGGTGGCGCTGGCCGAGCACTACCTGGCTGAGAGCGGCGAGCAGGTCGCCCGGGTCTTCGCCCGCGCCGCGGAGCAGCGGCCGTCCCTGCCCGAGCTGCTCACCGGCCTGGTGGGGTGCGTGGCCGACCTGCACACCGACCGGCCCGCGCTGCACCGGCTGCTGTTCGACCAGGCGCCCCGCACGCCCGGGCTGGTCGCCCGCTTCCGGCAGGCCGAGCAGCGGATCGCCGTCGCGCTGGCCGGCGAGCTGCGCAGGCTCGGGGCCGGCGGCCCCGAGCCCGGGATCAGCGCGCTGCTGGCCGTTCAGGGCATCGAGGCGCAGCTGCACGGCGCCCTGCTCGACCCGCCCGCCGGCCGCGACACCGCCGCGCACCTGGACGCCGTGATCGACCTCTGGCATCGGGCCCTCTCCCCGGGCAGGTGAACGCTTCCTCAGCCCCCGGGGCAGGCGGCTCGGGCGGCCGCGCTGTCAGCGGCTCGACAGCCAGGCCCGCCAGCCGCCGTACTTCGTGATGTCCTCGCCCGCGGACGCCGCCTCCTGCGTGCAGCCGAACCCCACCGCCCAGCGGCCGTCGGAGAGCTCGACCCGGCCCAGCGTCATGGGCGCGGGCAGGTTCGCCAGGAAACGGCCGAGCGCGCCCTCGGACACCAGCCAGACCTCGCCCTCCACGGCCGCTCCGCCTGCTCCCACCCTCACCAGTCCCGGCTTGGCCGGCACGGTGCCGAGCGCGTGGAGGGCGTAGGCGGCGGAGGTCCGCGCGGGGCGGTCCCAGCGGGCGCCGAGGTCCCGCAGCTCGTACTCCAGCGGCTGGCCGGCCAGGTGCGCGCCGGCCACGAAGAGCTCGACGGCCCGGACGCCGCCGTCCGCGATCGCCGCCGGCCACGGCAGCGGGCCGTCCGGAAGGGGCGGGGCGCCGCCGGCGGACTCCGCGGGAGGCTCCGGCTGGACGGCGACCAGGCGGGCCAGGTCGAGCGCCACCGCGTCGTGGAACGGGCGGGCCAGGACGGTCACCCCGAACTGGGCGATCCCCCGGCCGGGGCCCTCGTCCACGGTGCCGGCCGGGACCGCGACCGCGCACAGGTCGAACAGGTTGCAGAAGTTCGTGTACGTGCCGACGCGCGAGTTGACCGCCACCGGCTCGGCGGCGACCTCGGCCACCGTGGGATGGCAGGGCGCCGTCGGCACGAGCAGCGCGTCGAAGCCGCCGAGCAGGCCCAGGCACTCCTGGCGCAGCAGTTCCAGGCGTGCGACGTCGCGTACCAGGCTCGACGCGGACACCTTCCCCGCGCGGCTGATGATCGCGCCGACCGTGGGATCGACGTCGCCGGGATGGGCGTCCACGAACGCGCCGACGGCGGCGTGCCGCTCCGCGACGAGCGCGCCGTCGTAGAGCAGCCGGGCGGCGGCCAGGAACGGCTCGATCCGGACCGGCTCGACCACGGCTCCCGCCTCCCGCAGCCGCTCCACGGTGGCGTCGAAGGCGTCGGCCCAGCCGGGGTCCATGGCGGGCAGCTCGTCGGGAACGGCCACGCGGGCGGCCGCTGGCGCCGCCAGGGGCGCGTCCGCCGGCCAGGGGCGTGTCCCCGGGCCGCCGGCCATGGCGGCCATCGCGGCGCCGGCGGTGCCGAGGTCCCTGGCCATGATCGTGACCGCGTCGTACGAGCGGCACGCCGGGACGACCCCGGACACGGAGACCGTACCGAGGGTCGGCTTGATCCCCACGAGGCCCTGGAACGCGGCCGGGACCCGGCCCGAGCCGGCGGTGTCGGTGCCGATCGCGAGGTCGGCCAGGCCGAGCGCCACCGCGACCGCCGAGCCCGAGCTCGAACCGCCCGACACGAACGACGGGCGGCGCGCGTCCCGCACCCCTCCGTACGGGCTGCGCTGCCCGACCAGGCCGGTCGCGAACTGGTCGAGGTTCGTCACGCCGACGACGGTCGCGCCGGCGCCCCGCAGCCGGGCCACCGCCTGCGCGTCGGCAGCCGCCGGGCCGGACGCGAAGGCGGGGCAGGCCGCGGTCGTCGGGAAGCCCGCCACGTCCACGTTGTTCTTCACGGCCAGCCGGAGCCCCGCCAGCGGCCCGGCGGCCGCGGCCAGGTCGGCCAGCACGTCGGCCTCGTCGCGGTGAGCGATGAACACCTCCGGCCGCCGCCCCCGCACCACCTCACGAGCGTTCCCACGCAACGGCCCACCACCGCCACCGCTCGGCCCCTCACCAGCGCCTCCGTGCAGCGCCTCGGGGGTATCCCCGCCCAGCGCGTCACGGCCGTTCCCTGCCAGCCCCTCGCGGGCGTTCCCGCCGCGCGAGTCGGGGGCGTTCCCGCGCGGCGTCCCGGTGGTGCTCATGCGTGCGGTCCCAGCACGACGAGGCAGTCACCGGGGGCGACCTGGGTGCCCGCGGCGGCGCGTACCTCGGCCACGACACCGGCCGCCGGCGCCGTCAGGTACGTCTCCATCTTCATGGCCTCGAGCGCCACCAGCGTCTGCCCCTCCTCGACCACGTCGCCCACGGCGACCTCCACCTTCCACACGTTCGCCACGAACGGCGCGTCCAGCCGCGCACCGCCCTCCGGCACGACCACCTCGGCGGGCGCGACCGGCCCGGCGGCCGCCGCCTGCTCGGCGCGGGTGAACTCCCCCGCCTCCTCCCAGGCCCGCCGCTCGGCCGCGAACGCCGCCGCCTGCCTGGCCCGGAACGCGGCGATCGACCCGGCGTTCTCCGCCAGGAAGCGCTCGTGGGCGGCCAGCGAGAACGACCCGTCGGCGACGTCGAGGCCCGTCCGCCCGGCGGCCAGGTCGGCCCGCAGGTCGAGCAGTTCCTCCGCCGAGACCGGATACCAGCGGATCCGGTCGAAGAACCGCAGCAGCCACGGGTCCTCCCCGGGCTCCGGATGGGTGCGCCACACCTGGGTCGTACGGCCCACGAACTGGTAGCCGCCGGGCCCCTCCATGCCGTAGATGCACAGGTACGCGCCGCCGATTCCGACGGAGTTCTCCGCCGTCCAGGTACGGGCGGGGTTGTACTTCGTGGTGACCAGCCGGTGCCGCGGGTCGAGCGGCGTCGCCACCGGAGCGCCCAGGTACACGTCACCCAGTCCGAGCACGAGGTACTCGGCGTCGAACACCGTCCGGTAGACGTCGTCCACGCTGCCGAGCCCGTTGACGCGGCGGATGAACTCGATGTTCCACGGGCACCAGGGCGCGTCGTCGCGCACCCCGGCCATGTACCGCTCGATGGCCTCCCTGGTCGCCGGGTCGTCCCAGCTCAGGGGCAGTCTCACCGTACGGCTCGGAACGACCAGGTCGGCGGTGCGCGGCAGCGTGGCCTCCAGCTCCACGAGCAGGCCGAGCAGGCGCCGCACCGGCAGCACCTGCGGGTCGACGTGCACCTGGAGGGAGCGGATGCCGGGCGTCAGGTCGAGCACGCCGGCCGGGGCGAGCTCGGCCAGCGCCGTGTGCAGCGCGTGGACGCGGGCGCGGAGGGCGAGGTCGAGCACGAGGTCGCCGTACTCCACGAGGACGCTGTCGTCGCCCTGCCTGCGGTAGGTCACCGCCGGCCCGTCGTTCCCGTCGAGCCTGCGCAGCACGCCGTCGTCGAGGTCGCCGCCCGGCACGAGTACGGGCAGGTCGAGGGAGCGCGGCGGCACGGATTCGGCCGCCCGTACCGGGACGAACGTGACCGTGTCGCCCGGCCTGAGCTGGCCCAGCTTCCACCGCTCGCCCGACACCACCGTGACCGGGCAGACGAAGCCGCCGAGGCTGGGGCCGTCGGGGCCGAGCAGGATCGGGGTGTCGCCGGTGAAGTCCAGGGCGCCGACCGAGTACGGCGTGTCGTGGATGTTGGAGGGGTGCAGGCCGGCCTCGCCGCCGTCGCGCCGCGCCCAGGCCGGTTTGGGGCCGATCAGGCGGACGCCGGTGCGTGCCGAGTTGAAGTGCACGGTGTAGCGGGTGGTGTAGAGCTGGGTGAGGTCGTCCCGGGTGAAGAACTCGGGCGCGGCGTGCGGGCCCTCCGTGACACCGACCTCCCAGTGATGGCCGAAACGGGGGCGGCGCTCGGTGGGGACAGGCCCTGATGGCGTCCCGGCCGAGGGGCCGGCGCGGAGGACGTCGCCGGGGCGCAGGGCGCGGCCGCCGTGGCCGCCGAAGCGGCCCAGGGTGAAGGTGGCCGCGCTGCCCAGGTACGGCGGCACGTCCAGCCCGCCGGCGAAGGCGATGTAGCTGCGCAGCCCGGCGGTGGCGTCGCCCACGTGCAGGGTGGCCCCGGCCGGCACCTGTACCGGCTCCCACATCGGGACGGGCGCGCCGTTGACGGTGACCGTCGCGGGCGCCCCGGTGACGCACACCAGCGTGTCGTGGCTGACCTCCAGGGCGGGGCCGCTCGCGGTGCACTCCAGGCCGGCCGCGTTCTCGTCGTTGCCGAGCGCGAGGTTGGCCAGCCGCAGCGAGCGGTCGTCCATGGCCCCGCTCGGCGGCACCCCGACCTGCCAGTAGCCGACGCGTCCTTCGGCGTCCTGGACGGTGGTCATCAGGCCGGCGCGCACGACGGTGATCCGCGGCTCGGGATCGCCGGCTCCGGCGAGGGTGGCGGTGGTGTGCGTGGCGGCCCTGAACTCCGGGATCTCGACCGCGGCCCGCAGCAGGCCGAGGTTGACCTCGATCCCATCGGCCCGGGTGGTGGCCAGGGCCCGCCCGAGGCGGTCCAGGGCCTCCTCGCGGCTGCCGCCGGTGGCGATCACCTTGGCGAGCATCGGGTCGTAGGCGGTGGACACCTCGGTGCCGGTCACGGCCCAGCCGTCCACCCGGATGCCGTCCCCTGACGGCAGCTCCACCCGGGTCAGCACGCCGGCGCTCGGGCGGAAGCCGGCGGCCGGGTCCTCGGCGTACACGCGCGCCTCGACGGCGTGCCCGGACACCGGTACGGCGCCGGTCGCGAGGTGCGGCGCGAGGAAGGAGTCGTCGCCGCCTGCCAGGCGCAGCATCCACGCGACGAGGTCGACGCCGGTCACCTGCTCGGTGACGGGGTGCTCGACCTGGAGGCGGGCGTTGACCTCCAGGAAGGACAGCTCCTCGCGTTCGGCGTCGTAGACGAACTCGACCGTGCCGGCGGAGCGGTAGCGGATGGACGCGGCCAGGTCGCGCGAGGTGCGGTGCAGCCGCTCGCGCACGTGGCCTGGCAGGGCGGGCGCGGGCGCCTCCTCCACGACCTTCTGGTTGCGCCGCTGCAACGAGCAGTCGCGGTCGCCGAGGGTGACGACGCCGCCCGCGCCGTCGCCGAAGAGCTGCACCTCGACGTGGCGGGCGCGCTCGACGTACCGCTCGGCGAAGACGCCGGCGGAGCCGAAGCTGCGCAGCGCGAGGCCGGTCACCCGGTCGTAGGCGGCCCGCAGCTCCTCCGGGGTGCGGCACACCGTCATGCCGATGCCGCCGCCCCCGCCGGTGGCCTTGAGCATGACGGGGTAGCCGATGGCCGCCACCTCGGCCACCGCGTGATCGGCGTCCGCCAGCAGGCCGGTGCCGGGGAAGACGGGCACCCCCGCCGCGACCGCCACCTCGCGGGCGGTGTGCTTGTCGCCGAAGGTGCGCAGGTGGGCGGGCGTGGGGCCGACGAACGCCAGGCCGGCGCCCTCGACGAGCTCGGCGAACGCGGCGTCCTCGGCCAGGAAGCCGTAGCCCGGGTGGATCGCGTCCGCGCCGCTCTCCTTGGCGGCGCGGAGCACCGCCTCCGCGTCGAGATAGGACTGCGCGGGCGGGGCCGGGCCCAGCAGGACGGCCTCGTCGGCGAGCCGGACGTGCGCGGCGGCGCGGTCGATCTCGGAGAACACCGCGACCGTGCGCAGACCGAGCCGCCTGGCGGTGCGGATGATCCGGCAGGCGATCTCGCCGCGGTTGGCGATCAGCAGCGTGCCGGGAAGTCTCCTCGGTTCAGGCACCGGCGTACACCACCATCCGGGCGCGGCTGGGGTCGAAGCCGTTGCAGGGGTTGTTGATCTGGGGGCAGTTGGAGACGACGACGAGGGTGTCCTTCTCGGCGCGGAGCGCGAGTGACAGCCCGGGGGCCGAGATGCCGTCCACGATGCCGAGCGCGCCGTCGGGGTCGACGGGCACGTTCATGAACCAGTTGACGTTGGAGACCTGGTCGCGCTTGCCCATGCCGTACCTGGAGAGCTCGGCGAGGAAGTTGTCGGCGCAGGCGTGCTGCGCGTAGGTGTGGTGGCCGTAGCGCAGGGTGTTGGACTCGCGGGAGCAGGCGCCGCCCAGGGTGTCGTGCCGGCCGACGTCGTCGGCGACCACGGTCAGCAGCGGCTCGGACTCGTTGTCGCGCAGCACGCTGCCGGTGGTGAGGAAGATCGTCTCCTGTTCCTGCAGCGTCGCCTGGGCGCTGTAGGCGCGCCAGGTCCGCTGGGCGTCGTAGGCGAGGAAGTCGACGGCCTGGTTGCCGTCGAGGTCCACGATGGCCAGCACCTGCCCGCGCCGGAGCACCCGGGACCAGGGGGCGCGGGGCGGGACGGTCTCCCGGTGCAGCTCGGCCCCGAACGCGTCGGTGTTCACAGTGCCCTGCCCTTCCGGTGGTCGGCGGTGTTCTCGAAGGCGCGCCGGCCCTCGGGCGTGGCGCTCCACTGGGGGTCGCCCGGCGCCGTCACGCGGTCCCGCCAGGCGAGGATCTCCAGCGGGGTGACGGCGTAGTCGGCGCGCGGGTCGAGCGGGTGGGCGGCGTTCGCGAGGAGGACGACGACCGGGAGCTCGGTGCGCAGGGTGACGCTGGTGCCGGCGCCGGCCGAGCCCTGCCACTCCGGCCGTCCGTCGGCGTCGATGCGCACGCCCTGGAAGAAGGAGATCGACGGGGGCAGGTCCCGCCGTTCCAGGCCGTTCTTCGCGCCGGCGAGGGCGAGCAGCTCCCGTCCGGCGGGGCTGGGGCCCTGGGGTGAGCCGTCGCCGTAGCGGCGCTCGTTCCTGGCGCGGGTGGAGGTGCCGTACAGGGTGTCGTGCCTGCCCGAGCCGTCCGTGAGCACGGTCGCCAGGACGCGGGCCTGGTCGCTGAGCAGCAGGTACGACGCCCCGGCGTACACCTGCCACTGCACCTTGACCGTGTCGGCGACGTTCAGCCGCTCCCACGGCATGCCGGCGTGGAACAGCAGCAGCGACGCGCAGGCGTCGCCGTCGGGGTCGGTGAGCCGGATCGCGGTGCCGGCCGCGAGCACGCGGTGGGCGTAGCCGCCGGCGGGGACGCGGTCCGCCCAGACGAGGTCGCCCGCGGCGATCCCTTCCGGCGGATCCGCCCACCGCGAGGCCGGCACGGCCGGCGCGGTGTGGACGGCGGTGCCCTCCTGGGCCCGGGCGTGGGCGCGCGCACCTGCGGTGGTGGCGGTGCCGTTCTGGAGTGTGGTCACGACGCTCCTCGAAATATCTGTCGCTTGACAGAAATGCTGGGCGGCCTCGCGAACACCGATGGGTCAGGCGGGTAAATCCCGCGTTAAGCAGCGCTCACGGGGGCAACGCGCCCGATGTGAACGGGCTGCACGGTGAGTTTTGCGTTACGGCAGATGAACGCCGGCGTCATGAGGCGGAAACGACGGGCCCGTACATATCGGTCAACCGACAGAAATTCGAGCGCCCGGAGACCCGATGGACGTCACCGCCACTCCCCCGCCACCCACCGACGAAGCCTCGCTGCGGACCTTCGGCTACCGCCAGGAGCTGCACCGCAGCATGGGCAGGTACGCCTCCTTCGCCGCGGGCTTCTCCTTCATCTCCGTGCTGACCACGGTCTTCCAGTTCTTCGCCATCGGGTACTCCTTCGGCGGCGCCGCCTTCTTCTGGACCTGGCCGGTCGTGCTGGCCGGGCAGCTCCTGGTCGCGCTCTGCTTCGCCGAGCTGGCCGCCCGCTACCCCATCTCCGGCTCCATCTACCAGTGGTCCACCCGGCTGAGCACGCCCGCGTTCGGCTGGTTCGCGGGATGGATCATGATTCTCGGGCAGATCGTCGTCATCGCCGCCGCGGCGCTCGCGCTGCAGGTGGTGCTGCCCTCGATCTGGCCGGGCTTCCAGCTCGTCGGCGGCGACCCCGCGCCCACCACCGCCACGGGAGCGGCCAACGCCGCGATCCTCGGCCTGATCCTGCTCGCGCTCACCACGGCCGTGAACGTCATCGACAACCGCGTCCTGGCCAGGGTCAACAGCATCGGCGTGACCACGGAGATCATCGGCGCGGTGCTCATCATCGTGCTGCTGTTCACCCACGCCGAGAACGGCCCCGGCGTCACGTTCAGCACCGGCGGGCAGGGCGGGGCCATCGGCGCGCTGCTGGTCGGCTCGTTCACCGCCGCGTACGTGCTCATCGGATTCGACAGCGCGGGCGAGCTGAGCGAGGAGACGCGCAACCCCCGGCGGGTCGCCCCGCGCACCATCCTGACCGCGCTCACGGCGGCGGGGCTGCTCGGCGGGCTGATCATCTTCGCCGGCCTGCTCGCCGCCCCCAGCCTGACCGACGGGCGGCTGGCCACCGAGGGCCTGTCGTACGTGCTCACCAGCAGCCTGGGCGACTGGGTGGGCAAGCTGCTGCTGGCCGACGTGGTGGTGGCGATCGCCGTGGCCACCATGGCGATCCAGACCGCGGCCACCAGGATGTTGTTCTCCATGGCGCGCGACGGGGTGGTGCCCTTCTCCGGCGCGCTGTCCAGGGTCTCGCCCCGCACCGGCATGCCGGCCGGTCCCGCGCTGGTCACCGGGGCGTTCGCGGCCGCGATCCTGCTGCTCAACTTCGCCTCCCCGGAGGCGTTCCTGGCCATCGGCACCACCTGCATCGTGCTGCTCTACCTGGCGTACGCGATGGTGACGGGCCCGCTGCTGGTGCAGCGGCTGCGCGGCGCCTGGCGGGGCGGGGCGCCGGCCGGGACCGCGGAGGACGGGACGCCGCTGTTCAGCATGGGCCGCTGGGGACTGCCGGTCAACGCGCTGGCCTTCTGCTACGGGCTGGCCATGACGGTGAACCTGGCCTGGCCGCGGGCCGAGGTGTACGCCCCGATCACCGGCCACTGGTTCTTCCAGTGGTTCACCCTGCTCTTCCTCGCGGCGGTCATCGCCCTGGGCCTGCTCTACCGGCGGCTACGCCTGGCCGGGGTGGCCGGCGGGCGGCTGCCGGTCGCGAACACCGGCCAGGCGTAGTGCCGCGTCGGCGGTGGCGGCCGCCAGCGTCTCGACGGCGTTGGCGGCAAGCTCGCCCGGGGTGTCCCTGCGGATCAGGATGACGCCCTCGATCAGCGCGAACAGCAGGTCGGTGCGGAGCGCCAGGTCATCGGGAGCCAGCGCCGCCCCTGCGGAGGTGGCCGCCAGCAGGCCACCGTACGCGTCCTTGAGCTCCTCGCGCATCCGCCGGAACGCGGCGAACCGCTCCGTGCGCACCTCGGGCAGCAGGTAGAGCGCGCCCAGGTTGTACGGCCCCGAGCACAGCAGCGCGGCGTCCCGATGGCACAACTGCCACAGCCGCTCCTCCGCCGTGGCTCCGGACAGGGCGCGCGCGGCCTCCAGGGACGGCCGTACCGTGCTCTCCAGCAGCTCGGCGAGGAGGTCCTCCTTGCCGTCGACGTAGTGGTAGAGCGACGCCTGCCTGATCCCGGCCCGCTCGGCCAGCGCCCGCGTCGTGGTGGCGGTGTAGCCGTGGGTGGTGAACAGCTCCGCCGCCGCCGTCAGAATCTCCTCGCGCGGGCTCAGCCCGCTGCGCGGGCGCGCCACGGCGCGCGGCCTGCCTACCTTGCGTGCGGTGGGAGGGGCGTTCACCGCACGATCGTCGCACACCTCCGGCCGCGCCACGGCGCTAGCGGCGCCCGGCCCGGTTCAGGGCGTCCTCGGCCTGGGCGGCCATCGCGGTCACCAGGTCCTCCGCCGAGGGCAGGTCGGTGATGAGGTCCACGGCCTCGCCCGCCCAGACGGGCAGCGGCGGGATCGCACCGCTCGCCACGTCGTCCCGGTACTCCTGGAGCGCCCCGGGATCGGCGGCGAGCTCGGCCTCCCGGCCACGCCAGCGGTCGAGGTAGGGGTGGCCGAGGGTGCGGGCCGGATACCTGGACGGCCACGCGGAGCCGCGCGCGATGTCCAGCACGGTGCTCCGCTCGGTGTCCTGGCCCCGCCCGCCGAGGATGGCCTCGGTGGTCGAGGGGTCCACCAGGGCCTCGGTGGTGGCCTGGAAGCGGGTGCCGACGAGCGCTCCCGCGGCGCCCAGCACGAGAGCGGCCGCCACCCCGCGACCGTCGGCGATCCCGCCCGCCGCCAGCACCGGTGTCGGAGCCGCGAGATCCACCACCGCGGGCACGAACGGCAGGGTGGACCGGCCGCGCGCGGCGCCGTGCCCGCCGCTCTCGGTGCCCTGCGCCACGATCACGTCGGCCCCGAGGGCCACGGCCTGCTCGGCCTCCTCCAGATCGGTGACCTGGAGGATCAGCAGGGCGCCCGACCGGCGGACCCGCTCGGCGTACGGGGCGGGGTCGCCGAAGGACAACATCACGGCGCGGGGGCCGTAGCTCAGCGCCAGCTCCACCGCGGCGAGGTCGATGCCCCAGGTCAGGAATCCGATGCCCCAGGGCCGTCCGGTCTTCGCGGCGATGGGCACCTCGCGCGCCAGCCAATCGGGGTCACCGTACGCGCCGCCCAGGATCCCGAACCCGCCGCCGCGGCAGACGGCCGCGGCCAGCGCCCCGCCCGCCGACCCGCCCATCGGCGCCAGCGCGATCGGGTGCCGCACGCCGAGCAGCTCCGTGAAGACGGTCGACAACGCCATGCCCCCATCATGCCGGATCACCGGTGACCGCCGGCGGGGGCCGGACGGCCCGCCTGTCACGCGCGGCCGGGGCTGCCCGGTCAACGTCTCCGGAGCCCCCGTTACGCCGAAGGAGACGACGCGTGTCCCAGCCCCTGCCCTTCGTCATCGACCCCGCCGGTGCCGACCGCCAGGCCGAGTACCGGGCCCTGCGGGCTCGCGGCCCGGCCACCCCCGTGGACGTGCTCGGCCTGCGTGCCTGGGCGGTCTCCGACCCCGCCCTGCTGAAGACACTGCTGACCAGCCCCGACGTGTCCAAGAACGGCCGCGCGCACTATCCGGACTTCCAGCGGACGATCCGCACCTGGCCTCTCGCCCTGTGGATCGAGGTGCAGAGCATGCTCACCGCGTACGGCGCCGACCACCGCAGGTTACGGCGGATGGTCGCGCCCGCCTTCAGCGCCCGCCGCATCGCCGAGCTCAAGCCGACCATCGAGGCCATGGTCGCCGGGCTGATGGACGACCTGGCCGCGGTGCCCCCCGGCCAGGTGGTGGACCTGCGTGAACGGCTGGCCTACCCGCTGCCCATCTCCGTGATCGGCCACCTGATGGGCGTGCCGGAGGACCAGCGGGGCGACTTCCGGCAGATCGTCGACAACGTCTTCGACAGCACCCTCACGCCCGAGCAGGCCCAGGCGAACACCCTGCTGCTCTTCGAGCACATCGACCAGCTCATCGCCACCAAGCGCGCCCATCCGGGCGACGACATGACCTCCCTGCTCATCGCGGCCCGCGACGAGGAGTCGGACGGCACCGGCTTCACCGGCGTCGAGCTGCGCGACACCATGATCCTGATGATCAGCGCCGGCTACGAGACCACCGTCAACGTCATCGACCAGGCCGTCTTCGCGATGCTGACCTCCCCTGACCAGCTCCGCCTCGTCCGCGACGGCCACGTGCCCTGGGAGGAGGTGGTGGAGGAGACCCTGCGGGCCGAGCCCGCCATCAAGTACCTGCCGCTGCGCTTCGCCGTGACCGACCTCAAGCTGCCCGACGGGCAGGTCATCGCCGCGGGAGAGCCCATCCTGGCCGCGTACGGGGCCGCCAACCGCCACCCCGACTGGCACGGGCCGGACGCCGACACCTTCGACGTCACCCGCAGCATGAAGGATCACCTGGCGTTCGGCTACGGCGTGCACTTCTGCCTGGGAGCCCCGCTGGCCCGCCTGGAGGTCGCCGAGGCCCTGCGGCAGCTGTTCGCGCGGTTTCCCGGCGTCTCGCTCGCGGCGCCGGCCGGCGACCTGCGGCCCATCCCCACCCTCATCAGCAACGGCCACCAGGAACTCCCGGTGTACCTGCGCGCCGCGGGATGACCCCCGCCGCCCCGGAGGCGTGTCACGCATCCGGGGCGCCGTCTTGTCTGAGCTGTGCACGGCCGGATCCGACCGGCCACTGATCGCGGAGGAATGCCGATGAGCACCGACCACGCCCACGCCCACCACCTCGACAACCCGGACAAGAGCGGCCCGCCGCCGAAGCTCGACGTGGTCGCCACCGTGCCGGGGGCACCGCCCGCGCCGGAGGGGGCCGAGGCGATGACGATCCTGGTCACGTTGCCGCCGAACAGCCCGGGCGCCCCGCCGCACCGGCACTCGGGGCCCGCGTACGGGTACGTGGTCAAGGGGGCGATCAATTTCGAGCTCGAAGGCGACCCCGTGCGGGTGGTGCGGGCCGGTGAGGCGTTCTGGGAGCCCGGTGGGGACGTGATCCACTACCAGGACGGCAACCACCTCGCCGACGAGGAGTCGGCGTTCGTGGTGACGATGTTCTGCGCGCCGGGGCAGCCGATGCTGGTCCCGGTCAGCGAGGAGGAGCTGGAAGCCCGCCGGGACCGGCGCGCGCCCCGGTCATGACCAGGACGTCGCTGACCGCGCTCGCCCGCGACCTGGTCACCAGGGCCCGTGAGACGGACAGCGGCCGCAGCGCCACCACCGTCCACGGCGGGCACGACCGTGCGCTGCGGCAGACGGTGATGGCGTTGCGGCAGGGCGAGCACATCCACGAGCCCGACCATCCCGGCGAGGTCACGGTGCACGTGCTGCACGGGCGGGTCCGGCTGGTCGCCGGGCCCGAGTCGTGGGACGGGGTGCCCGGCGACCTGCTGGTCATGCCCGGACGCCGCCACCGCGTGGAGGCCGTACAGGATTGCGCGTTCCTGTTCACCACCGCGCGTTGCGGGTGACGAAGGCCACCGGCCGCCCCGTGGCGGGCGCCGGTGGCCTTCACCCTGAGGGGACGGTGCCAGATGGCGAAGCGGGAATCCTGGTCGCGCCTGCGTGGCCGCCAGGCGGAGTGCGAGACGCTGGACCGGCTCGTGGCGACCGTGGAGGGTGGTCACAGCTCGGTGCTGGTGGTGCGCGGCGAGGCCGGCATCGGCAAGACGGCGCTGCTGGAGTACACGCGCGCCGCGGCCTCGGGCTGCCGGATCGCCAGGGCGGCGGGCGTGGAGTCGGAGATGGAGCTGGCCTTCGGCGGGCTGCACCAGCTCTGCGCCCCGTTCCTGGACGACCTGCGCCGCCTGCCGCAGCCGCAGCGCCAGGCGCTCGAGACGGCGTTCGGCCTGAGCACGGGAGCTCCGCCCGACCGGTTCCTGGTCGGGCTGGCGGTCCTCAGCCTGCTCGCCAACGTGGCCGACAAGGAGCCGCTGCTCTGCCTGGTCGACGACGCCCAGTGGCTGGACCTGGTCTCGGTGCAGACGCTCGCCTTCGTGGCGCGGCGCCTGCTCGCCGAGCGGGTCGGGCTGGTGTTCGCGGTGCGCCCGCAGGCGCTCGAACCGGAGCTGAAAGGGCTCGCGCAGCTCCAGGTGGCGCGGTTGAGCGATGGTGACTCCCGCGCCCTGCTCGACTCCGTGACCCCCGGCCGGCTCGACGAGCGGGTGCGGGACGGGATCGTGGCCGAGGCGCAGGGCAATCCGCTGGCCCTGCTGGAGCTGCCTCGCGGGCTGACGCCGGCCGAGCTGGCGGGCGGGTTCGGGCTGCCGGACGCGCGGCCCGTGGGCGGCCGGATCGAGCAGAGCCTGCTGCGGCAGGTCCGGGCGCTGCCCGCGGAGACGCAGCGGGTGCTGCTGGTCGCGGCGGCCGAGCCGATGGGCGACGTGGCCCTGCTGACCGGAGCCGCCGAGCTGCTGGGCCTCGAGCCGGCCGCCGCGGCGCCGGCCGAGGAGGCGGGCCTGATCACCATCGGCACCCGGGTGCGGTTCCGCCATCCCCTGGTGCGTTCGGTGGTCTACGGCTCGGCCGCCCCGCACGAGCGGCAGGACGCGCACCGGGCGCTGGCCGGCGCGACCGGCCCCCAGGCGGATCCCGACCGCCGGGCCTGGCATCTCGCCGGCGCCACCGCCGGCCCCGACGAGGCGGTGGCCGCCGAGCTCGAACGATCCGCCGGCCGGGCGCAGGCTCGCGGCGGGGTCGCGGCGGCGGCCGCGTTCCTGGAACGGGCGGCCGAGCTGACCCCCGACGCCGCCCGCCGTGGCGCCAGAGCGCTGGCCGCCGCCCGGGCCAAGCACCAGGCCGGCGGGTACGACGCCGCGCGCGGGCTCCTGGACGCGGCCGAGCTCACCCCGCTCGACGAGCACCAGCTCGCCGGGGCCGCCCTGCTGCGCGGTCAGATCATGCTCGCCGCCAGGAGCGCGGGCACCGCCCTGCCGCTGCTGCTCACGGCCGCCAGGCGGCTGGAGCCGCTGGACGCGCGGCTGGCCGAGGAGACCTACCGCGACGCGCTCGACGCGGCGCTGACCATCGACCGCCTGCCGAGCGGCGCCCGGCTGCCGGACGTCGCCAGGGCGACGCTCGCCGCGCCGCCCGGGCCGCCGCCGGAGCGCCATCACCTGCTGCTGCGCGGCCTGGCCGTGATGACCACCGACGGGTACGCGGCCGGCGTGCCGCTGGTACGCCAGGCCCTGGACGACTTCCGTACCGCGGAGCTCTCCCCGGAGGAGGGCCTGGGCTGGCTCCCGCTCGCCTCCCGCATGGCGTTCAACGTCTGGGACTTCGACGCGAGCACGGCGCTCTCCACGCGGCTGGTCGACCTGGCCCGCGAGAGAGGGGCGCTGTCGGTGCTGCCGCAGGCGCTCCTGCAACTCGTCTCGAACCGGGTGCTGGCCGGCGAGCTCGGCCACGCGGACACGCTGATCGCCGAGGCGCGCGAGATCGGCGAGGCGACGGGCAGCCGCTTCCTGGCCCACTACGTCGCGATGGTGATCGAGCCGTGGCGGGGCCGGGAGGCCGCGACGCTGGAGGCGATCCAGGCGGTCAGCCGCGACGCGGACCTCTACCAGGGGCGGGGGAAGCCGCTGACCGCCGGCCAGTGGGCCCGCGCGGTGCTCTACAACGGCCACGGCCGGCACGAGGAGGCGTACGCCGCCGCCGAGCAGGGCGCCGCGAACCTCCAGGAGCTTGGCCTGGCCATCAGGTCCGCGATGGAGCTCGTGGAGTCCGCGGCCCGCACGGGACGGCACGCCCGCGCCGCCGACGCCGCCAGGACGCTCGACGCGATGGCCAGGGCCTGCGGCACCGACTGGGCCCTCGGCGCCTCGGCCGTGGCGCGGGCCCAGGTGAGCGAGGGGCCGGCCGCCGACGCCCTGTACCGCGAGGCGGTCGAGCGCCTCGGCCGCACCGGCGTCCGGGTCACCTACGCCCGCGCCCTGCTGCTCCACGGCGAATGGCTGCGCCGCGAGAACCGCCGCGCGGAGGCGCGCGAGCAGCTGGGTGCCGCGTACGAGCTCCTCGACCGGATCGGGGTCGAGGCGTTCGCCGGACGTGCCAGGCGGGAGTTAGAGGCCACCGGCGAGACCGTGCGCACGCGGTCCGCCGAGCCGGGCGTCACGCTCACCGCCCAGGAGGCGCAGATCGCCCGCCTGGCCGGGGACGGGCTGACGAACTCCGAGATCGGCGCGCGGCTCTTCATCAGCCCGCACACCGTCGAGTGGCACCTGCGCAAGGTCTTCACCAAGCTCGGCGTCGTCTCCCGCAGGCAGCTTCGCGGCAGCCTGCCGGAGGGTTCCCTGGCCACGGCGTGAGCACGGCCCGGACGCCGCATCACGGGCGGCGTCCGGGCCGTCGCATCCCCCCCAGGATGGTCATTCGATGAGGACGGGCCGCAGGCGCGCCGAGATCGCGAAGGCGGCCGCGACGACCACCATGCCGATGCCGGCCCACAGGTTGGCGTTCACGTCGCCGGTCTTGGCCCGGTCCGCGGCGGTGTCCGCGACGAACCCCATGACGATCAGTACGACGCCGTAGAAGCCGATCAGTCCGGCGATGACGACGCGGATGTCGAACGCGCCGACCTTGCGGGATGCGGGCTGGTCGTCGGTCATGTGCCGGTTCCCCTTCATCGGAAGATCACGTTGAGGACGGTGACGAGCACCAGGGAGATGCCCGCCAGCTTGGCCGGCGCCCGGTACCAGGGCAGCCGGGCGGCGGCCGGGTCGGTGCGCTGCGCCTTGGGCGTCTCGGAGTAGACGAGGCCGTTCAGGTCCGCCGCCGGTTTCGGCGCGGTGACCAGGCTGACCAGGATGCTGACCGCGAGGTCGGTGACGAACGCCACGCCCGCCGAGACGAAGGCCGCGCCCTGCCCGGGCAGCGAGATCAGGCCGGTCTCGTTGGCCAGCCAGACGGCGATCGCGCCCAGCGTGCCGGACACCAGCCCCACCCAGCCGGCGGTCGCGGTCATGCGCTTCCAGAAGATGCCCAGGATGAACGTGGCGAACAGCGGCGCGTTGAAGAAGCCGAACAAGGTCTGCAGGTAGGTCATCAGGTTGCCGTAGCCGGCGGCGATGAACGCGGTGCCGATGGCCAGCACCGTCGCGCCGACCGTGGCCCACCGGCCGACCTTCAGGTAGTAGCCGTCGGAGCGGCCCTTGACCACGTACTGCTGCCACAGGTCGTAGCTGAAGACGGTGTTGAAGGCGGAGATGTTGGCCGCCATGCCCGCCATGAACGCCGCCAGCAGGCCCGTCAGGGCCAGGCCGAGCAGCCCGGTGGGCAGCGTGTCGCGGATCAGCAGCAGGATCGAGTCGTTGTAGGTGACCCCGGCGGCCGGATCGCCGGCCTTCAGCCGCATCACCTCCGGCACCAGCACCCCGGCGATCATGCCGGGGATGACCACGATGAACGGGATGAACATCTTCGGGAACGAGGCGATGATCGGCGTGCTGCGCGCGGCCGTCATCGAGCTGGTCGCCATGGCCCGCTGGACCTCGACGAAGTTGGTGGTCCAGTAGCCGAAGGAGAGCACGAAGCCCAGCCCGAACACGATGCCGATCACGGACAGCACCGGGTGGTCGAAGCCGGCCAGCGCGGTGCCCGGCCACGAGCGCAGCTGCCCGGGGTCCTGGATCCGGTCGATCAGCCCGCCGACACCGCCGACGCGGTGCAGCCCGATGAGGGTGAGCGGCAGCAGCGCGGCGACGATGACGAAGAACTGCAGCACCTCGTTGTAGATGGCGGCCGACAGCCCGCCCAGGGTGATGTAGCTGAGCACGATCACGGCGGCCAGGATCAGGGCCACCCACAAGGGCCAGCCGAGCAGCCCGTTGACCACGGTGGCCAGCAGGAACAGGTTGATGCCCGCGATCAGCACCTGGGCCAGCGCGAAGGTGATCGCGTTGACCAGGTGCGCGCCCGGGCCGAAGCGGCGGCGCATGAACTCCGGCACGCTGCGCACCTTCGACCCGTAGTAGAACGGCATCATCACGACACCGAGGAACAGCATGGCCGGGACGGCGCCGATCCAGTAGTAGTGCATGGTCGGCATGCCGTACTCGGCGCCGTTGGCCGACATGCCGATGACCTCGACGGCGCCGAGGTTGGCCGAGATGAAGGCCAGCCCGGTGATCCAGGCCGGCAGCGACCGCCCCGACAGCAGGAAGTCGAGACTGCTGGAGACCCGCCGGCGCGCGGCCACCCCGACCAGCAGGACGACGGCGAAGTAGACGAGGATCAGCACGTAGTCGACGAGCCCGGCGCCGATCCTCAAGGGGTTGTCCACGGAGGTTTCTTCCTTTCCGGGCGCGGACGCTTACGAGCGTGAGTCCGGCGGCACGTAGTCGAAGGTGGGACCGGCCACGGTGCCGTCCCCGTCGGGCAGCTGCATCAGGGCGGCGGCCTGGCCCTTGAGCGCGTACATGGTGCCGACGGCGGCGCCGAGCAGCTTCGGGTCGCCGTCGAAGGCCTGCTCCAGCTGGTTCAGCAGGGTGCAGTAGGTGCGGTTGAACTCCTCCTGCGCCGTGCGGACGGCGCTGCCGGGGGCGTGGTCGGACAGCCGCGGGTTGGGCCGCATCGGGCGTACGGCTGACAGGTTCACCGAGATCCGCTCGCCGGTGGGGCCGGACTTCGGGGTGTCCCCGCGCTGGTAGCGGCGCCCGAGCTTGAGCTCCATGAGGCGGAAGTAGTGGGCGACCTCGTCCCGTTCTGGGTGGAAGATGTCCTGGTCGCCGTCCCAGACCTCGCCCCTGGCCGTGCCCTCGCCCTGCTCGACGATCTCCTCCAGCGCTCCCAGCGCGGACTCCAGGTCCTCCACCGCGAACAGCGCGCCCCCGGTGTGCCGGAAGTGGGTGCCGGCCACCTGGCGGGCGGGGTCGCCGGAGAAGACCGCCCGCTCGCCGAGCTGCTCGCACAGGTGGCGCAGCCCCTGCTCGACGGCGTCGTAGAACTGGCCGATGGTCTCGTAGCCGTCGCCTTGCGGCGGTGCGCCGGGAGGCGCCGGCTGTTCCAGGCGCAGGAACATCTCCAGCGCCTCGGGGCCGAACGGGAGCAGCGACAGCTCCAGAGGGCTGTGCGGCAGCCGCCGGGGATGGGCCGGCAGCATCTCCGGCATGTCCAGGCGTGGCCGCCCGCCCACGGCGTTGAGCAGGTTCGCGGCCAGGGCCAGGTGCAGCATCTCCTCGGCGAAGACGCTGCCCACCACCTCCACGGCGTCGGGGTTGCGCTCCGGGTCCAGCGAGTACAGCGCGCACAGGTACGGCGGCAGCGTCGCGTGCTCCAGCTCGATCGCCCACTGCAGGTGCTGGCGGAGGCTGTCGAGGGTGTCGATCCGGGCGGGCCCGGGAGCGTCGACGCTCTCGAGGTTCTTCATCGGGTGTCCTGTTCTGGGTGTAGGGAAATGGGGTCAGGCCGTGGCCTGCGCCTGGCGGGTCCGGATCCGGCGGCGCTCCTCCGGAGTGGTGCCGCCCCACATGCCGTCCGGCTCGCCGGTGCGCAGCGCCCAGTCCAGGCAGATGGCCTGCACGGGGCAGGCCCGGCAGATGCTCCGCGCCTGCTCGGCGCGCTGACCGGCCTGGTCGTCCCAGACGATCGGGAAGAACAGGCCGGGGTCCGCGTCCTGGCAGGCGGCGCGGGCGGTCCAGCGCAGGGGCGAACGGGGCTCGTCAAGCCGCTGAACGGTCATGGTCTCCGCCTCGTAATGCCGGGTGCCGCCAGTGCTCCTCCAGGGCGATCGCCACCTGCTGCGGCCGCTGCAGCAGCGGCCAGTGGTTGCAGTCGACGAACTTGATCACGCGTTCCGCCCTGATCGCCCGGCCCAGCTCGTCGGCGAACGCGACCGGGCAGGCGGGATCGCGCGAGCCCCAGATCACGAGGCTGGGCGCGGTCACCTTCGCCAGCTCGGGCTCCCATTCGGCGCCCATGCGCAGCGCGGAGCGGTAGAGCCGGAGGATGCTGTCCTTCATCGGCGCGTCCACGTGCCGCACCATCTCCTCGGCCAGGCCGGCGGGGACCTCGAACCCGTTGACGAGGTCGGCCGCGAAGCCGTCCGGCGTCAGCTCGGCCATGAACCGGTCACCCGTGACCGGGTCCTGCCAGATCCTGGCCAGCGGGTGCCAGGCGTAGCGGGCGCTGATCGGGCCGTTGCCGCCCGCCCAGGTGCGTACGAGGTCGGGGCGCAGGGACGCGACCCGGGCGGTGAGGATGCAGCCCCAGTCGTGGCCGACCAGGTCGACCGGCTCGCCGACCTGCTCCAGGCGGTCGATCAGCCAGTCGGCGTACTCCTCCTTGGTGCTGCCGAAGCCGTCCGGGCGGGGGGCGCCGAACCCCGGCAGGTCCCACGCCTCCACGTCCGTACGCTCCAGGTGCCGGCGCACGCCCGCCCAGACGCGGTGGGTGTCGGGGACGCCGTGGATGAGGATCGCGGGCACGGCGGCATCAGCTCCCCGCGCTGCCGGCGCTCAGCGCGGCCTTGAGCACCTCGATGGCCTGGGCGGTGGCGGCGCGCGCGGCCTGGGTGTCGCGCACGGGGTTGAGCATCATGAAGTCGTGCAGCGTGCCGTTGTAGCGGATGCTGGTGGTCGGCACGCCGGCCTGGGTGAGCTTGCGGGCGTAGGCCTCGCCCTCGTCGCGCAGCACGTCGTTCTCGTCGACGATGACGAACGCGGGCGGCAGCCCCGCCAGGTCCTCCAGCGTGGCGCGCAGCGGGGAGGCGGTGATCTCGGCGCGCTGGGCGGGGTCGGTGGTGTAGGCGTCCCAGAACCAGGCCATGCCCTTGGCGGTCAGGTGGGGGCCGTCGGCGAACTCGCGGTAGCTGCCGGTGTCCTGGCCGGCGTCGGTGACCGGGTAGTACAGCGACTGGTGCACGAACCGCACGTCGCCCCGCTGCTTGGCCATGATCGTCAGTGCGGCGGTCATGTTCCCGCCGACGGAGTCGCCCGCCACGGCCAGCCTGGTGGCGTCCAGGCCCTCCGTCGCGCCCTCCTTGACGATCCACTGGGCGGTCGCGTACGCCTGCTCGATCGCCACCGGGTAGCGCGCCTCGGGCGAGCGGTCGTACTCGACGAACACCAGCGCCGCGCCCGTCCCGGCGGCCAGCTCGCGCACCAGCCGGTCGTGGGTGCCCGCGTTGCCCAGCACCCAGCCGCCCCCGTGCACGTACAGCACCGCCGGCAGTACACCCGTGGACCCGGCGGGCTTGACGATCCGGACCCGCACGTCACCGACCCCGGCCGGCACGGTGATCCACTTCTCGTCCACGTCGGGCTTGTCCACCTGCCCGGACTGCACGCCGTCCAGCAGCTTGCGGGCGCCTTCCGTGCCGAGCTCGTACACGAACGGGGGCTTGGCCGCCGCCTCCGCGAACTCCTGCGCCGCCTGCTCGAGAACGTGGTCGCTCATGATCTTCCTCTCGCTGGTGGCCGGCCCCTCGGCCGGCCCTCGCCCCCTTGGACAGGACGGCGACGGCGGTTCGTGACACCGGAGGTTGCCGAGCGGCCGGGGCCGGGGAAGGCCCGGTATTGCCGTTTCCCGTCCCAGCACCCAGGATGGGCACCGGGCCTGCGGCCACCTGCCGCCACGGGCCCGCATCGCGCCCGGCCCGCCAGGGCCCCCAGGGGGTTCCACGCCGGCCTGACAGGCCCTCTGACCAGGCGATTCCGCGGTCGCGGGCCAGTACCCCCGGGCCACCCCCGGACCCCCTAGGGAGTCCCGGGGTACCCGGGCCAGGGTGTCGACCACGGGGTTCCCAGGGCGCGACGGAAGGGTCCGGACAGCGACCGTCATCACAGGGCATCCGCCGGATGCCACCTGTGAACGGAGTTGAGACCGTGACCATGAACCTCCTGGAATCGCGCAGAGACCACGGCGAGCCGATCGACGACCGGCCGGCGGCCGGATGGGACGGGGCCGCCGCGACGTTCGCCAGCGCCGCGCCCCGGCTCTACGCGATCGGCCTGCGCGTCCTGCAGGACGTGGGCGAGGCCGAGGACGTGGTGCAGGAGACCTGGCTGCGCTGGTCCCGCGCCAACCGCTCGAGCGTCGTCAGCCCTGCCGCGTTCCTGGCGCTGACGACCACGAGACTGGCCATCAACGTCACCCAGTCGGCCCGCAAGCGCCGCGAGACCTCGGCCGGCCCCTGGCTTCCCGAGACGCCGGACCACTCGGTCAGCCCCGAGACCGCGGCCGAGCGGCACGAGGCGGTCGACAGCGCGATCAGGCTGCTGCTGGAGCGGCTGACCCCCGCCGAACGAGCGGTCTACCTCCTGCGGATCGCCTTCGACTACCCCTACCGCCAGATCGGCGAGGTCCTGAGCCTGACCGAGGACCACACGCGGCAGCTCCTGCGCCGCGCCCGCCAGCACCTGGCGGCCGGGCGCGTCCACCCGGTGAGCACGGCCGCGCACCAGCGCCTCGTACGGACGTTCCTGGCCGCCGCCCAGACCGGCGGCCTCGCCGACCTGGAAGCGCTGCTGGCCGCCGACCTCGCCCGTTAGGCCCCGGGAACACCCGCGCCCGACAGGCGCCTGAGAACGACCTCGCCCCCCAAGCGCCCGGAAACGCCGAAGTGGCATACCCCCCACCACTGGCAGGACCGATGACGGCGGTCACGAAGACCCATCTGCCGCCGGTCCGCAGGAAGTACAGCCACCCCCCATCGGATCAGCGCCCGCGAAACGCGAAAACGCGGCCCGGGCGCTGTTCACGCCACGGACCGCGTTTCCCCCCTGATCAGCCGTCGGTGGTGCGGACGGCCTCGATGATGGTCTCCGTCACGGCGTCGGGCTCGGAGGCGGCGAGCGCGTGGGAGGCGCCGGCGACCTCCCGGGTGCCGCGCGAGCCGGCCCGCTCGGCCATGAAGCGCAGTGCCGCCGCCGGGATGTTCAGGTCGCGCTCGCCGTGCACGAACCACGACGGGATGCCGCGCCAGGCGGGTTCGGCCACCGTCGGCTCGTCCCGCAGCGCCCGCTCGGTGACCGGCCGCTGGGTCGCGGCCATCAGCGCGGCCTCGCCGGCGTCCACGTCGGCGCAGAACTGGTGGTGGAACTTGGCGGGGTCGATGCGGAACTCGTTGCCGCCGGACGCCACCGGGTACGCGACCAGCGCCTCCCCCAGCGTGCTGCCCTCGAACTTGGCCGACAGCAGGAAGGCGCTCTCGCCCGGCTCCGGGGCGAAGGCGGCGACGTAGACCAGGGCCCGCACGGCCGGGTCGCCGGCCGCCGCCTGGGTGATGACCATGCCGCCGTAGGAGTGGCCGACCAGGACGACCGGGCGGCCGAGGCCGGCGATCACGTCGCGCACGTACGCGGCGTCACCCTCGACGTCGCGCAGCGGGTTGGCCACCGCGACCGCCTCCAGCCCGTGACGGTGCAGGCGCGTGATGACCCGGTTCCAGGAGGCCGATTCGGCGAAGGCGCCGTGCACCAGCACGACGACGGGCTGTTCGGTCATGATGTCGTTCCTTCTTTCGTGGTGGGGTTGGTGGTGGCCGGGGCGGGTTCCTCGCGGAAACCGATCTCCCGGTGGGTGCCGTCGCACAGCGGTTTGTTGCCGGAGTGGCCGCAGCGGCACAGCGTCATCCGGTTGCGGGTCTCCAGCGGCAGGCCGTCCGACCGGACGACCGGCACCTTGCCGGTGACCCACAGCGCGCTCGCCAGCCCGTTCTCCTCCTCCAGGACCGAGACGGCCTGCGGGAGGTCGGCCTCGATCGTCTCGCCGCCGCGTTCGAGCGCGTAGCTGTAGGAGCCGGAGGGGCAGTGGTCGATGCGGCCCATGATGTTCGAGCGCACGTCGCTGTCGGCGGTGTCGGCGAGCATGGCGGCGATCGGCCTGGTGCGGCCGATGCAGAAGGCGGCGTGGACGCACAGCTCGCCCACCCGCTGCGCCGAGATGCCGACCCCGTCGTGCACGTGCTGCAGCTCCCGGTACGGGCGCATGACCTGGCTCTCCGTGCCGTCGAACCCGATCACGGCGTGCGTCCCGTCGCAGAACGGCTTGCTGCCGGAGTGGCCGCACCGGCACAGCGCGTAGGTGTCCTCGGTCTCCAGCGGCTCGCCGGTCTTCCAGGTCAGCGCGTCGTTCCCGGAGGACACGATCTTGCGCTTGCGGCGCAGCGGGACGCCGCCGTACACGACGTACGGGCCGTCGCGCAGGACGACGATGCGCCGCTCGTCGCCGGTGCTCCACCCGCGGCGTTCCGGCGCCACGTAACCGAAGACGGGGCCGGCGCCCGCCTCCATCAGCGCCAGGGCCTGGGCCTTGAGCGCGTACATGGTGCCGGTGGCGACCGCGAGCAGCCTCGGGCTGCCGTTGAACGCCCGCTCCAGCAGGTGCAGGACGGCGCAGTAGGTGTGGTCGAACTCCTCCTGGGCCCTGCGGACCGGGCTGCCGGGCTCGGCCGGGCGCGGGTTGGGCGGCATCGGGCGCACGCCTGCCGGATCGACCGTGATCGGCTCGCCGGTGGGCCCTGACTCCGGGGTGTCGCCGCGCCGGTAGCGCCGGCCGGACTTGAGCTCCTGGAACCGGTAGTAGTGGGCGACCTCGTCCCGTTCGGGGTGGAAGACGTCCTTGTCGCCGTCCCAGACCTCGCCGTGGGAGTTGCCCTCGCCCTGCTCGACGATCTCCTCCAGCGCCGCCAGCGCCGACTTCAGGTCGTGGACCGCGACGAGGCGGCCGGCGGTGTGCCGGAAGTGGCCGGCGTGCACCTGGCGGGCCGGGTCGCCGGAGAAGACCGCCCGCTCGCCGAGCCGGTCGCACAGGTGGCGCAGCCCCTGCTCGATCGCGGCGTAGAACTGGCCGATCGTCTCGTAGTCGTCGTCCTCCGGCGCGGCGCCCGGCGGCGCCGGCCGTTCCAGGCGCAGGAACATCTCCAGCGCCTCCGCGCCGAAGGGGACCAGCGACAGCTCCAGGGACCTGTCGCCGTGAGGCAGGCGCCGCGGATGGGGCGGGAGCATCCGCGGCGAGTCCAGCAGTGGCCGGCCGCCGACGGCGTTCAGCAGGTTGGCGGCCAGGGCCAGGTGCAGCATCTCCTCGGCGAAGACGCTGCTCACGATGTTCGCGGCCTCCGGGTTACGCTCCGGGTCCAGCGAGTACAGCGCGCACAGGTACGGCGGCAGTGTCGCGTGCTCCAGCTCGATCGCCCACTGCAGGTGCTCCCGGAGGCTGCCGAGCGTGTCGATACGCGCCTCACGCGACATGGTCGTCCGGCCGCCGGCCGTCCTCCAGCACCTCGACCGCGTCGAGCAGGCCCCGCAGGCCGATCTTCTCGCGTTCGGCGTCCGCCGGGTCGAACAGCCACTCGGTGACCGGCAGGCCGGCGACCTCCTCCGGGCGGCTGGCCTCGACCAGGCTCACCTCCGCCTCGACCTCGATCTCCAGCTCGTGCAGGAAGTCGTCCTCGCCGGTGCTCATCATTCCTCCATGGGTGGCTTGGGTGGACGTCCGGCTGACCGCGTGGATCAGTTGCACGCTGATCTGGCCGGACGCGAACAGGTGGGTGAAGCGCTCACCCTGGTGGGCCGCCAGCGCGTAGGCCGGATGGGCCCGGTGGCGGGTGGCGACGACCGCCGCCACCTGCTCGGCCCGCCGCGACCAGGACAGCGGCGCCCGGCCGGGCAGCCCGGCCTGCTCGACGAGCTCGAACCCGGCGCCGGCGAGCAGCGCGCGCAGCTCCGGCAGGGTCGGGAAGTGGTTGCCGTCCGGAGCGGGCAGCGTCCGCCGGCCCCGGGCGACGACCACCAGCAGCCCCAGCGAGGCTCCGGGCTTCAGCACCCGATGGATCTCCCCGAGCACCGCGGCCTTGTCCCGCACGGTGCACAGCACCCCGAGGCACCAGGCGGCGTCGGCCGACCCCGTACGCAGCGGAATCCGCCTGCCGTCGCCCGCGATGACCGGCAGCCCGAACAGCCGGGAGGCCGCCCGGCCCGCGGCCGGCATCGGCTCCAGCAGGATCGGCCGGACCCCGAACCGTTCGGCGGCCCAGGCCGCCGGGCCGCCCGCGCCGGCGCCCACGTCCAGCAGTGTCATGCCGGGGGACAGCTCGCACGCCTCGGCCAGCCAGGCCAGCGCGGCCGGGCTCGCGCTGCCTCGGCAGGTGGCCGGGATGGCATGCCGTCGTCCGAGTTGCTCGACGGCCTCGGCGGTCCAGCCGGCGACCTCGTCGAACTCGGCGACCATCGCCGGTGCGGTCACACCTACTTGCCCGAGCCGGAGCGGTCGAGCCAGTCGCGGTAGGTGACCGTGCCCAGGACGGCCTGGTCGTCGAGCGGGACGAGCGACCGCTCGGTCACCTCGCTGCCGAAGTAGCGCGCGTGCGGGTCGGTGACGACCTCGCGGGTGTCGCCCCAGGCGGCCAGCGCCTTGCGGAAGAACTCGTCCATCCGGTACTGCTGGGGCCCGGCGATCTCGACCCTGCCGTTCAGCGGCGTGCCCACCGCGGTCCTGCCGACGGCCTGGGCCACGTCGTCGCCCGCGATCGGCTGGAACAGCACCGGTGCGATGTGCACCTTGCCGTCCACGGTGGCCTCGTCGGCGATGCCGCGGGCGAACTCGAAGAACTGCGTCGAGTGCACCAGCGAGAACGGCACCCCCGACTTCTCGATCAGCTGCTCCTGGGCGATCTTCGCCGCGAAGTACCCGTTCTCCGGCATCCGCTCCGTGCCCACGATCGACACCGCGACGTGGTGGCCCACGCCCGCCGCCTTCTCGGCCGCCAGCAGGTTGCCGGTGGAGGTCTCGAAGAACTTCAGCACCGCGGCCCGCTCGAACGACGGCGAGTTCGACACGTCGACGACCACCTGCGCGCCTTCCAGCACCTCGGCCAGGCCTTCCCCGGTGAGGGTGTTCACACCGGTGTTCGGCGCGGCCGCGACGGCCTCGTGGCCGTGCTCGCCCAGCTTCGCCACCAGCTTCGACCCGATCAGGCCGGTGCCGCCGATCACCACGATCTTCATGCGGATTCCTCTCTCCGTCCGCCGGGTCACCTCGTTGCCACCCGGTCGCCAGCTAAGACCGGACAGCCCCGCTCGCTCGTGACGGCTGCCGGGAAATTTTTCCCGGCCTCATCCGCCGACCCGGATGATCGCCACCGGGCAGCCGGCGTGGTGCAGCACGTTCTGGCTGACCGAGCCGTGCAGCAGCGCGCCGAGCTCGTGGCGGTGGTGCGAGCCGACCACGAGCAGGGACGCCTGCGCGGCGGCGTGCGTCAGCGCCTTGCCCGGGTGTCCTGCCAGGGTCTCCTGGTCGATCGTGACCGTGGGGAACCGTTTGCGCCACCGGGCCAGGTCCTCCTCGGGCAGGGGCGGGTGGCTCCGGTCCGCCGGTCCGCCCGTGCCGGCGTGGGCCAGCAGGAGGGGGTCGGCGGTCCTGGCGGCGTGCGCGCAGGCGAAGGCGAGCAGGTCCTCGCTCTCGCCGGGGTCGGCGACGCCCACCACCACGGGGCCGCCCGGCTGAGCGGAGCCGCGTACGACGACGAGGGGGCAGGCGGCCTCGGCCGCGAGCCGGGCGCCGACCGAGCCCAGCAGCAGGCCCCCGACCTGGCCGAGCCCGCGACTGCCCACGACGAGCAGCTCCGCCTCGCGCGAGTGGTGCAGCAGCGCGCCCACCGGCTCGCCCTCGGGCAGCGCGGTCGTCACCTCGACCTGGGGTGCGACGGCCCGCGCGCGGGCTCGGGCGGTGTCCAGGACCCGTTCGGCGGCGTGCCGAAGGCCGCCTTCCCGCGGCCCTCCCGGCGCGGGCCCCAGGGGCACGTTGAGCAGGGGCCAGATGAAGGCGTGCACGATGTGCAGCGGCCGCTGCCGGCGTCCGGCCTCGGCGGCGGCCCACTCCACGGCCCGCAGGCCGTCCTCGGAGTCGTCCACGCCTACGGTCACAGGGGTCATCGCGGTCGTTCCTCTCCAGTTGCGTTGCCGGTCACCGGCTATTCGACGAGCTTTCCCGCGGTCGAGACCTCGCGCATGAGCGCCGCGATCGCCGCGGGAACCGGCGGGATCGGCTCGCGTTCCACCGCTCCGGGGCCGGACCACACGAGGTTGACCTGCAGCTCGGGGTCGAGCCGCGGGTAGTCGGAGCGGTTGTGGCAGCCGCGGGTCTCGCGCCGCTCCAGCGCGGACTCGATCGTGGCGCGCGCGGCGAGCGCCGCCGACTTCAGGTCGAAGGCGTGCGCCAGGTCCTGGAAGCCGGCCAGGTCCGGGTGCACGCCCACGTCGGCCATGCGTGCCTCCACGGCGGCCAGCTCCTCCAGGCCCTTCAGCAGGCCGCTCTCGTCGCGCACCACGCCCGCGTGCTCGGTCATGACGTCGCGCAGCGCGCGTTGCAGCGCCCGCACGTTCTCGGGGCCGTCGGCCGCCAGGAGCTCGTCCACCTCCGCCCGAGCCGCCTCGACCGCCTCGGCCGAGCGGCGGTGTTCCTCCAGGCCCGCGGAGTGCTCGGCCGCCGCCTGCCCGGCGAGGCGGCCGTAGACCAGCAGCTCGATGAGCGAGTTGCCGCCGAGCCGGTTGGCGCCGTGCAGGCCGCTGGCCGCCTCGCCGATCGCGTACAGGCCGCCGACCCCGGTGCCGTGGTCCTCGGGGCGCACCCAGACGCCGCCCATCGAGTAGTGCGCGGTCGGCGCGATCTCGATCGGCTGCCTGGTGATGTCGAGCATCTGCAGCTCCAGCAGCGTCTGGTAGACGCGGGGCAACCGGGTCATGATCGTCTCGCGCGGCAGGTGCGACACGTCCAGCCAGACGCCGCCCGCCGGGGTGCCGCGGCCCTGCTTGATCTCGGTGTACGCGGCCAGCGAGACCCGGTCCCGCGTGGACAGCTCCATCCGCTCCGGGTCGTACCGCTCCATGAAGCGCTCGCCGAGCCCGTTGCGCAGGATCCCGCCCTCGCCCCTGGCCGCTTCCGAGACGAGCGTGCCGGCCGCGCTCTCGGGCGCGATCAGGCCCGACGGGTGGAACTGCACCAGCTCGGCGTCCCGGATGCGGCAGCCGGCCAGGACCGCCAGGCGGAAGGAGTCGCCGGTGTTCTCGTCGCGCCGCGAGGAGGTCCGCCGCCAGATCCGGGTGTGCCCGCCGGTGGCCAGGATCACCGCGTCGGCGTGGATGACGTACCGGCTGCCGTCGGCCAGGTCGAACCCGTACGCGCCGAACACCGTGCCGTCGCGGACCAGCAGGCGCGTGACGTACACGGTGTCGAGGACGGGGATGTCGAGCTGGGCCGCCCGGTTGATCAGGGTGCGCTGGATCTCCAGCCCGGTGTAGTCGCCGGCGTAGGCGGTGCGCCGGTAGCTGTGGGCGCCGAAGAAGCGCAGGGAGATGCGCCCGTCCTCCTCCCGCGCGAACGGCATCCCGTACCGCTCCAGGTCCTCGATGCCGCGCGCGGCGCCCTCGGCGACGATGCGCACCGTCTCCGGGTGGGCGAGCAGGTAGCTCTCCTTGAGGGTGTCCGCCGCGTGCTGCTGCCAGGTGTCCTCGGGATCCATCGTGGCCAGCGCGGCGTTGATGCCGCCCGCCGCCAGCGTCGTGTGCGCGTCCGCCTTCGGCCGCTTGCCCACGGCCAGCACGCCGACCCCGCGCTCCGCCAGCTCGATCGCGGCCCTCAGCCCGGCCCCTCCCGTGCCGATCACCAGGACTGACGTGGCGATCCTGTTCTCCAGCGCATGCATCTCGTGTTCCTTCTGACCGCGTCGGCGATAGCACTTCGGAAGTACGACCGGATGACGGGCACGATTCGTGACATCTTTACGGACCTGTTCTCCTGCCCCGGAATGAATGTCCTCCCTTCCGCGCTCCACCGAGTGCAGTCGTTCATGGAAGAAGGCGTTTCGCATGGCAGCGCAGGCCGACGCGGCCCGGCTCATCGTGCAGGCTCTGGAGGCGGAGGGCGTCGAGTACGTCTTCGGCATCCCGGGCGAGGAGAACATCCACTTCGTCGACGCGCTCAAGGACTCCTCGATCCGGTACGTGCTCGTCCGTCACGAGCAGGGCGCGGCGTTCATGGCGGAGATCTACGGCAGGCTGACCGGCAAGGCGGGCGTGGCCTCGGCCACCCTCGGGCCGGGGGCGATCAACCTGCAGCTCGGCGTGGCCGACGCCACCACCAACAGCACGCCGGTGGTGGCGATCACGGCACAGGTCGGGCTCGACCGCATCTACAAGGAGTCGCACCAGGTGGTGGACCTGGTGTCGCTGTTCCGCCCGATCACCAAGTGGTCGGAGCTGGCCCCCTCCGCGCGGGCACTGCCCGAGCTGATCCGCAAGGCGTTCAAGACCGCCCAGACCGAACGGCCGGGCGCCGTCTACCTGGCCATCCCCGAGGACGTCGAGTCAGCGCCCGTCCCCGGCGGCCTGCGCCCGCTCCCGGTGAACGTGGTCCGCCCCCAGGACCCCTCCCCCGCCCAGATCGCCCGCGCCGCCGACATCCTGGCCACCGCGCGCAGGCCGATCGTGCTGGCCGGGCACGGCGCGACCCGCGCGGGGGCCGCGCAGGCGCTCGTCCGGTTCTCCGAGCGGCTGGGGCTGCCGGTGGCGACCACGTTCAACGGCAAGGGGGTCTTCCCCGACGACCACCGGCACGCGCTGGGCGCGGTGGGCTTCATGCGGCACGACTACGTGAACTTCGGCTTCGACGAGGCGGACGTGCTGATCAGCGTCGGGTACGAGCTGCAGGAGTTCGACCCGGTCAAGATCAACCCGGAGCGGGACAAGAAGATCATCCACATTCACCGGTTCCCCGCCGAGGTGGACGACCACTACCCGGTGGCGGTCGGCGTGCACGGCGACATCTCGCGGTCGCTGCACGTGCTGGCGGACGCCGTGCACCGGCGGTTCGAGATCAACGGCACCGGCGAGAAGGTCCGCCGCCTGCTCCGGGAGGAGCTGGAGCAGGGGCGTTCTGAGGGCGGTTTCCCGCTGTCGCCGCGCCGGGTGGTGGCCGACATCCGCGAGGCCATGGGGCGCGAGGACATCGTGCTGGCCGACACGGGCGCGGTGAAGATGTGGATGGCCCGCATGTATCCGACGTACGAGCCGAACACGATGCTGGTCTCCAACGGGCTGTCGTCGATGGGGTTCGCCGTGCCGGGCGCGCTGGCGGCCAAGCTCGCGTACCCGCGGCGGCGGGTGCTGGCGGCCACGGGCGACGGGGCGTTCCTGATGAACTCGCAGGAGCTGGAGACCGCCGTGCGGGAGCGGGTCCCGTTCGTGGTGCTGGTGTGGGTGGACGACGCGTACGGGCTGATCGAGTGGAAGATGGACCTGGAGCTGGGCCGCGACTCCAACGTCTCCTTCGGCAACCCCGACTTCGTGAAGTACGCCGAGAGCTTCGGGGCGCGCGGCTACCGGATCGAGAGCGCGGACGAGTTGCTCCCGACGCTGCGCAAGGCGCTGGCCGACGACGTGGTGTCGGTGATCGCGGTGCCGGTGGACTACTCCGCCAACCTGGAGCTGACCGACAAGCTGGGCGAGCTGACCGGCCCCTTCTGAGCGGCGGCCTGGGCGGGCTCGCCCTGACCCTTCTAAGATCGTCAGGGTGAGCCTGCCCGCCGTTTCCGTGCCGGGGGCGCTGCCGGTCGAGCCGGCGCGTGACCCGTACCACGTCTACCTCGACTCCCTGACCAGCCCCGAGTCGCGGCGCACGATGCGCGGCTGTCTCGACCGGCTGGCCCGGCTGCTGACCGGTGACGACAGCGCGACGGGGGCGGGGCAGCCGTGGCACCTGCTGCGGTACGAGCACACCGTGCGGATCCGTACGCTGCTCACCGACCAGGGATGGTCGGCGGCGTACGTGAACAAGCACCTGGTGGCGCTGCGCCGGGTGCTGAAGGAGGCGTGGCGGCTGGGGCAGACCAGCGCCGAGGACCTCGCCCGCGCCTCCGACCTGGCCCCGGTGCGGCAGAGCAGATTGCCCGCCGGGCACCACGTGCCGCCCGAGGTGGTGGGGGCGGCGCTGTCGGCGTGCGACGACTCGCCCGCCGGGGTGCGCGACGCGGCGCTGATCGCCGTGCTGTACTCGACCGGCTGCCGGCGGGCCGAGCTCGGCGGGCTGGCGCTGGCCGACTACGATCCGGGGTCGCGGTCGCTGCGGGTACGCGGCAAGCGTGACAAGGAGCGCCTGGTCTACCTGACGACGGACGCGATCGGGCTGGTGGAGCGGTGGCTGGCGGTGCGCGGCGGCGGGCCCGGCGCGCTGTTCAGCCCGATCAGCAAGGCGGGGCGGCTGCGTACGCGTGACGGGCGGCCGGTGGGGCTGACCGGGCAGGGCATCGCCGACATCCTGACCCGGCGGTTCGGGGAGGCGGGGGCGGCGCGGCGCACGGCGCACGACTTCCGCCGCACGTTCATCGGCGAGCTGCTGGACGCCGGGGTGGACCTGGCCACGGCGCAGGCCCTCGTGGGGCACGCCTCGCCGGCCACCACGGCCCGCTACGACCGGCGCCCCGAGCGCACCCGCCGCGAGGCCGTCGACCGCCTCCGCCTCCCGTCCGCCCGCCCCCTGGCCTGACCACCCGCCCGGCGAGGCCGCCGCGGCGCGTTCTGCAAGTGACCTCTCCGAAGTGCGGCGATGCCGCTCCGGCGCGGGCGGGTGGCCGGGCCGGAGCGGTCGGATGCGGGGGTCAGCCCGCGAGGCGGGGCACGATGCCGGAGCTGTGCAGGCGTTCGCGGGCCGCCGCGATGGCCTCGTCGGTCGTGGCGAACACCTGACCGGCCTGGTCCAGCCGGGCGATCACCCCGAGCGCCTCCAGCGGCTGATGGTGCCCGTCGGGGATGCCCGACACGTACACCATGACCCCGCGCCCTTCGAGCCGTTCGATGGTGTCGGAGAGCACCTTCGCCCCGCTGGCGTCGATGGTGCTGACCAGGCGCATGCGCAGCACCACCACGGACACGCCCGTCACCTCGGACAGATCCATCAGCAGCCGGTGGGCCGCGGCGAAGAACAGCGGCCCGTCCAGCCGGTAGGTGACGATGTGCTCGGCGAGCAGGGCGTGCTCGTCCTCGGTGTGCTGCGGTTGCAGGTCGTGGCGGAGCGGCTCCCGGTAGAAGCGCACGTTCCGCGCGATCGCCCGCAGCGCCAGCGCCCCCGCGACGATCAGGCCGAGGATGATGGCCAGAACGGTGTCGAGGGTCAGCGTGGCGACGGCGGTCAGCACGAGCACCGCCGCGTCGCTCCTGGTCGAGCGCCACATGGCGCGTACGGAGTCGCGCTCGATCATGCGGACGGAGGTCGCCAGCAGCACCCCGGCCAGCGCGGCGAGCGGGATCTTGGAGACCAGCCCGGCGGCGGTGTAGACGATGGCGCCCAGGATCAGCGCGTGGGCCAGCGCCGCGAGCCGGGAGGTCGCCCCGGAGCGGACGTTGACGGCGGTCCTGACGATGGCACCGGTGCCGGGCATGCCGCCGAACAGCGGGGTGACGAGGTTGGCGATGCCCTGGCCGAACAGCTCCCTGTCGGGGTCGTGCCGGTGCCGTCCGGTCATGTTGTCGGCGACGGTGGCCGACAGCAGCGACTCCATCGAGGCCAGCGCGGCCACCGCGATGGCGGGGGCGATGAGGGACGGCAGCACGTCGAGGTCGAGGAAGCCCAGCGACGGTGCGGGCAGCCCCTGTGGCAGGTGGCCGATCCTGGCCAGGGGCAGCTCGGCCAGCTCCGCGCCGAGGGTGACGGCGACCACGGCCAGCAGCGAGAACGGCACGTTCGGCCGCAGGCTCGCGCCCACCAGCAGCGCCGCCGCCACGATGAAGGTGACCGACATGGCCCACCAGTGCGGCCTGGCCAGGAAGTCGATCACGGCGTGCCAGGCCACGACCGCGACCTTGTCGCTGTCGTGCGCCGGGACGCCGAGCGCGTGCGGGAACTGCTGCAGGCCGATGACGCCGGCCATGCCGACGGTGAAGCCGGCCACGACGGGCGCGGGGACCAGGGACATGTAACGTCCGGCCCGCGCCAGGGCGAGCATGACGAGCAGCGTTCCCGCCAGCAGCCCGACGGTGAGCACGCCGGAGGCGCCGTGGTCGCTCATGATGGGCATGAGCACGACGGTCATCGCGCCGCTGGTGCCCGACACCTGCAGCGCCGAGCCGCCGAACAGCGCGGCCAGCGATCCGGCGACCACCGCGGTGGCCAGGCCGGAGGCGGCTCCGAGGCCGGAGGAGACGCCGAACCCGAGTGCCAGCGGCAGCGCGACGATCGCCACGGTGAGGCCGGCCAGCAGGTTGTTGCGGGGCTGGTCGCGCATGGCGGCGAGCGCTGCCCGTTCGGGCAGCACCGACCGCAGGCGTCCCCAGCCCGCGACCATCACGCCCGTCACGTTGTGTCACCGATCGAATCGGTACGGTGACCGTGCATACACATGAAAGGTCCGTTCACCACCACTCCTTCTTGGTAAAGACAACCCCGGCTTGTCCCAAATTGCATAAATTTGCAATTCGTGAAGAGGTTGTCAGGATAACAACTACACCCCCTCTCACCTGGTTAAACTCCCCCGGCCTCGCCATATTCGCCAGCCGCGAAATCGGGCCGATACTGAAAATGCGCCACGAAATCAGGCAGTCAGCATTCCGAAACCCTGCTCCGCCGCGCGCACCGCTTCCACCTCGACCTCCGCCATCGGCCGCCCGTCCGCGAGCAGTTGCCAGTTGCGCCGGGCGAGCACCCGTTGCGTGGCCACCACCTGCCCGGCCAGCAGCCGCGCCGTCAGCTCGTCGGCCGTCTCCGCGAGCGCCCCGGCCAGGGCCTCCTCGTCGCGCGCCATGTGCTGGTGGAGCCGCCCCAGCAGGCTGGGCGCCTCGAAGAACACCATGCGGTGGTAGGCCACCACCTCGGGGTCGTCGTTGAGCCCGGTGATCGGGTCGTGCCGGGCCAGGCCGTCGAGGAAGTGGCGGCGCAGCGCCTCGACCGGCCGCTCGCCCGGGGCCCGCTCCCGCACCACCCGGGCCGACTCGCCGAGGTGGTCGGCGATCCGGTGCAGGACGAGGTCCTCCTTGGTGGCGAAGTACTTGAACAGTGTCGGCTTGGACACCCCGGCCGCCGCCGCGACCTGCGCGACGGACACCTCGTCGAAGCCGTGCTCCAGGAAGAGCGTGATGGCCGCGGTGGAGATGGCCTCGTGCACGCGCTGCCGTTGCAGCTCCCGCAGTCCCGTCATGAGCACACTCTAGCAAAGTGTTAACCTGGTTAAGTTCTTAACCGAGTTAACACTTCTGGGGGGTGTGATGGCCACGCTCGACGACGAGCGGGAGTACGTCGAACGCTGCAGGGCCGGCCTGCGCAGGATGCTGGAGGGCGCGCGGGACAACGTCATCGTCGGTGAGACCGTGGCCGGCGACCGCTACAGCGCCGAACGCCTGGGCCGGCATCTCAAGAGCCTGGCCAAGGAGCTGAGCGAGGAGCCCGAGGGCCCGCCGTTCTTCGGGCTGCTGGACTTCGGGCCGGGCTCCGCCGAGCACGCGGGGCGGGCGTACCACATCGGCCGCCGGCACATCAGCGGCGAGCCCGGCGGCCCGCCCGTCGTGATCGACTGGCGTGCGCCGGTCTCGCGCGCCTTCTACCGGGCCAGTGCCCGCGATCCGCAGGGCGTGGACGTACGTCGCCGCTTCGGCTGGTCGGGCACCACCCTCACCGGCTTCGAGGACGAGCGGCTCTCGCGCGGGGAGGAGGGCGAGAGCAGGATCCTCGCGGCCGAGATCGAGCGCCCCCGCGTCGGGCCCATGCGCGACATCGTCGCCACCATCCAGCCCGAGCAGGACGACCTCGTCCGCGCCGAGCTGGACACCTCCATCTGCGTCCAGGGCGCCCCCGGCACCGGCAAGACGGCGGTCGGCCTGCACCGGGCCGCGTACCTGCTCTACGCCCACCGCCGGCGCCTCCAGCGCGCCGGCGTGCTCGTGCTCGGGCCCAACCGGGCCTTCCTGGGCTACATCTCGGCCGTGCTGCCGGCGCTCGGCGAGGTGGACGTCGAGCAGACGACGCTGGAACGGCTGCTGGCCACCGTCCCCGTCACGGCGGTGGACGGCGAGGCGACGGCCGAGGTCAAGCACGACGCCCGCATGGCGCGGGTGCTGCGCAGGGCCCTGTACGGGCGGATCGCCAAGCCGGTCGAGCCGGTCGCGGTGCCCGACGGCTCCTTCCGGTGGCGGGTGTACGAGGACGAGCTGCGCCGCATCGTGGACGACACCCGGCGCGAGTCCCTGCCCTACGGCACCGGCCGCGAACGCGTCAGGGCACGGGTGGTCGAGTCCATCCGCCGCCAGGCCGAGGCCCGCGGGCAGACCGCCACCGCGCCCTGGCTGCGCAGGATCGGCCGCGGCGTCACCCCGTGGCTCGACCGGATCTGGCCGTCCGCCAAGCCGCAGGAGGTCCTGTACGAGCTGCTGCGCGGCCCCGCACCGGACGGCCGCGACCCCGCGCGCGGCCTGCTGACGGACGCCGAGCGCGCGGCCCTGACCTGGAGCAGGCCGCCGCGCAGCGTCAGGAGCGCGAAGTGGTCGGCGGCCGACCTGGTGCTGCTGGACGAGCTCGGCGCGCTGATCGAGCGCCCGCGCGGCTACGGCCACGTGATCGTGGACGAGGCCCAGGACCTGTCGCCCATGGAGTGCCGGGCGGTCGCCAGGCGTAGCGAGCACGGCTCGCTGACCGTGCTCGGCGACCTGGCGCAGGGCACCACGCCGTGGGCGGCGTCGTCCTGGCCCGAACGTCTGGAGCTGCTCGGCAAGCCCGGAGGCGAGGTCATCGCGCTCACCACCGGGTTCCGCGTCCCGGCGGCCGTGGTGGAGCTGGCCAACACGCTGCTGGCGGCGCTGGAGGTGGAGGTGCCCGCGACGCGCTCGTACCGCTCCGACGGGCGGCTGCGGGTGATGGAGGTGCCCGTGCTGGAGAAGGGGGTGGTGGAGGCGGTGCGGGAGGCGTCCGGGTTCGAGGGCTCGATCGGGGTGATCGCGGCGGACGCCGGCGTGGAGGCGATCAGCGCCGCACTCTGGAACGAGGGTCTCGACGTGAGCGGGCGGCTCAGCGTCATGCCCGCCTCGATGTGCAAGGGCCTGGAGTACGACCACGTCGTCGTGGCCGAGCCGGCGGCCATCGCCGAGGCGGAGCGGCGGGGTCTCAACCGCCTGTACGTCGCCCTCACCCGGGCCGTCTCCCGGCTCGACGTCGTGCACGCCCGGCCCCTTCCGCCACAGCTCGCCCGCCCATCCTGAGATGGGCATATTTCTCGACATGCGGCTTCCGTCCGGTGTGTGATGTGTGCACCCTCCGAGAGGAGCCCGCGCGTGTCCTCCTCCCCCACCCCGGGCGACCGGCCTGCCACCAGCGACACACCCGGCCAGAGCCACCCGCTCACCCCAGGCAGCACCCCCGACCAGAGCGAGCCGCTCACCGCAGGTAGCGCGCCTCATACGAGCGACCCGCTCGCCACAGCCGGCGCGCCCGAACCCAGCGGCACGTCCGAGCCCAGCGGCCCTCCCAGCGCCGGCGATGCAGGACACCGGGGCGGCATCGCTGGGGCGGATGGTGCGGGCGGGCGGCCGCAGGGGGTGATGGCGCCGATAGCGCGGGGGCCGCGGGTGCTGGATCAGGTGCCGTCGGTCATCGGGTTCGTCTGCGGCGCGGTGGCCGTGCTCTACCTGCCGGTCCTGTTCGGGCTGGCCGGGGTCGTGCTGGGCGTCGTGGGTCATGCCCGCGGCGAGCCCCTGGGCCGGTGGGCCGCCATCGCCGCAGGCGCGGGGATGCTGCTCGGCACGCTCCTCAGCATCCTGCTCACCCCGAGGTAGAGCCCTGAGGCGGTGGCCAGCGCCACGGTGGGCGACAGGCGGGCGGCACGCATCGCCGGGAACAGCCCGAGCAGCAGGTTCGTGAAGGCGCCCGCGGGTTCACGGTACGCGGCCCCCGCCCGCCCACACCTGCACCCCGGCCCTGGCCAGGCCGAACCGTTCGGCCGCCGCCCCCCGCACGACGGGCTGGTGACGGCGCCGGCGCGCGCCGGGGGCGGGCCGCGCGTGGAGGTACGGCTGCCGCGCACCACGGCGTGAGATCCTGGACGGATGCTGACGCCGATCGACACGCTGCGCGAGCAGGTCACCGCCCGGCTGGCCGCCTTCGAGCGCAGGCAGGTCCCACCGGCCGGTGGGGTGCGCAGGGCCGGCGTCACGGTGTGCGTGCTGGAGGACGACGGTGGCGGCCCGTACGTGGTGGTGATCAGGCGGGCGGCGCGCGGCCGGAACCCGGGGCAGTGGGCGCTGCCCGGCGGGCGTGCCGACGACGGGGAGCGGCCGGAGGAGGCGGCGCTGCGCGAGCTGGCCGAGGAGACCGGCGTCACGGGGGTCGAGGTGGCGGGGCTGCTCGACGACTTCGTCACCGACTCGGGGTTCGTGATCACTCCGGTGGTGGCGTTCGGCGGCCGTCAGGAGCCGGTGCCGGACCCGCGGGAGGTGGCCTCGGTGCACGCGGTGCCGCTGGAGCGGTTCCTGGCGCCGGGGGTGCCGCGCTGGCGGGGCGAGCTGCTGCAGATGCCGCTGGGGCCGTCCATCGTGATCCACGCGCCGACGGGGGCCATCCTGTGGCAGTTCGCCGAGGTGGCGTTGCGGGGGCGGGAGCAGCGGGTCTTCGACGTGGCGCAGCCGCACTGGACCAGGACGTGATCCGGTAAAGAGCGGCCCATGAGGTAGGCGCGATTACCTTCAGGGGCGGACGGTGTGCTTAACTCAAGATTGCCGATGTGGTTAGTGTCCCCCGGGCCGCAAATTACCGCCTTCACGGAATACCGTTCGGCTGGAGCCGTGTTGTGCACCTCGCCGAGGAGGCGACCGCCACATCGGCCTTAACAGCTTTTCCCAGGCGTCCCGCCGCACCGGCGGGGCGCCTGATCTATGGTGGGGTGGCCGCAGACCCGATGATCAGGAGAGCTCGTTGCTGTACGAAGTGGTCAAGTTCGCCGCCGCGCCGCTGACGAACGCGATGTGCAGGCCGCACATCTCGGGCGCGGCCTACGTTCCGAGGAGCGGGCCCGCGATCCTGGCCGTCAACCACCTGTCGGTACTCGACTCGTTCCTGCTGCCGGCGCTGCTGCCCAGGCACGTGACGTTCACCGCCAAGAACGAGTACTTCGACGGCAACCCCGTCTCCGGGTTCTTCATGCGGCTGGGCGGCAGCCTGCCGATCGACCGGGAGAGCGCGCACGCCGCGCAGGCCATGCTCGACGACGCCGCCGCCCTGCTGGAGCGGGGCGAGCTGTTCGGCATCCACCCCGAGGGCACCCGCTCCCCCGACGGCCGCCTCTACCGCGGCAAGATCGGGGTGGCCTGGCTGGCGCTCAAGACGGGTGCCCCGGTGCTGCCGGTGGCGCTCAGCGGCACCGACAAGGTCCTGCCGTACGGGGCGAAGGTGCCCAGGCCGGCGCGGATCGGCATCTCCATCGGCGCGCCGATGCGCTTCACCGGCGACCACACCAGCGCGCGTGACCGGCGGCGGGTGACCGACGAGATCATGGCGGCCATCCAGGAGCTGTCCGGCCAGGAGTACGTGCCGACGTACGCGGCCAGTTACAAGGCTTCGAATGGAATGCCCTGATTCGGACGCTAGGCTCGGACACCTGTCGTCTCGTCGAGGAGCAGGGGGCTGATCAGTGGCGCGGGGTCGTACGATCGCGATCGTGTCCGTCGCCACCGTGCTCGCGGTGGGGGCCGCGGCCGGTGGGGCGTACTGGGTGCTGCACACCAGGGGCACTCCGGCCGAGACTGCGCAGCGCTTCGCCGTGGCGTGGCAGGCCGGTGACAAGACCCGCATGGCGGCCGAGCTGGCCAGGCCCGCGCAGCTCACCGCGTACGACCAGCAGCGCACCGCGCTCGCCGTCGAGTCGGCCGCCGTCAAGCTGGGCCGGGTCACCGAGCGTGACGACCGCGCCAGCGTCCCCTACACCGCCACGCTGAATCTGAAGAACATCGGCGAGTGGACCTACCAGGGCACGATCGACCTGGTGGTGGCCGACCGCACGTGGAAGGTCGACTGGAAGCCCGCGACGCTGCACCCGTCGATGACCGAGGGGGCCGCGTTCTCGCTCAAGACCAAGTGGCCGCAGCGCGCGGAGATCACCGACGCCGACGGCGAGCGCATCGACACCGGCACGGTCGGCGGCTCGGTGCAGCAGCTCGTCGGGTTCCTCGACAAGGCCACCAAGAAGGACGTCTCCAAGCTGGGCTCCTCCTACAAGGTCGGGCAGGCCGTCGGCCGCGGCGGGTTGCAGGAGACGTTCCAGGAGCAGCTCGCCGGCACCCCCGCGACCGAGATCAGGCTCGGCGACGAGACGCTGGAGACCATCGAGGGCACCGAGGGCGAGCCCATCCAGACGACGCTCGACCCGCGGACGCAGGCCGCGGCCGTGACCGCGGTCAAGGACATGAAGAAGCCCACCTCCATGGTCGCGATCAAGCCGTCCAGCGGCGAGATCCTGGCCGTGGTCAACAACGTGGGCGGGTTCAACCGGGCGCTGGACGGCCGTTACCCGCCAGGCTCGACGTTCAAGGCGGTCACCGCGATCGGGCTGCTGGCGGCCGGGGTGTCGCCGCAGGACACGGTGACCTGCCCGAAGAACGTCAACGTCGGCGGGCTTCCGATCCGCAACTCCGACGAGGAGTCGTTCGGGTCGATCTCGTTCCTCGACTCGTTCGCGCACTCGTGCAACACGACGTTCGCGCCGCTGGCGGAGTCGAAGCTGGGCGCGGACAAGCTGCTGGACGTGGCCGAGGAAGTGGGGTTCAACCAGCCGCTGAACATCGGGGTGCCGGCCACGAAGGCCAGCTTCCCCAGGGCCGAGTCCGACGCCGAGCTGGCCGCCGAGTCGTTCGGCCAGGCCAGGATCACGGCCAGCCCGCTGTCGATGGCCTCGGTGGCCGCGGCCATCGCCGACGGCACGTGGCGCCCGCCGACGCTGGTGCCGTCGATCAAGCAGAAGGCCAAGGAGCGGGCGCTGCCCGACGGGGTGAAGTCCGCGCTGCACACGATGATGGCGGCCGTGGTGACCAAGGGCACCGCCAAGTCGGCGGGGCTGCCGGCGGGCACCCACGGCAAGACCGGCACGGCCGAGTACGGCACGGGCGAGAAGCTGAACTCCCACGCCTGGTTCATGGGCTTCAAGGGGGACGTCGCGTTCGCCGTGGTCGTCGAGGGTGGGGGCGGCGGCGGTGCGGTGGCCGCCCCGGTCGCGGCCACGTTCCTCAAGAACCTCTAGCCCTTCAGGAAGCGGCGGATCTCCTCGGCCACCCGCTCCGGACGCCCGCGCTGGGAGGTGTTCTGCGTGGCGCCGTGGTCGAGGCCGTCCATGACCACGCGCCGGGCCCGCGGCATGACGCGCTCCAGCTCGGCGAGCGCGGACCTCAGGTAGCCCTGGCTCCTGGTGCCGCCGAGCAGCAGCGTCTCCACCTCGACCGACCCGTAGGCCGCGAAGTCCGCGGGGGCCTCGGCCACGAGCTGGATGTCCTGGCGCTGGGTCGGGGCCAGCTCCCTGAACGTCGGCCCCTCCCCCGCCGCCCCGTCCTGGCTCTTCAGCATCAGGCCCGTCAGCCACTCCTGCACGCGGCGGGGCAGCGCGTTGAACAGCGGCGGGCCGAGCCGGGCGGCGCGCATGCCGGTGACGAGCGCCGCGGGGATCCTGCCCTCGGCGATCTCGCGGTCGAAGCGCGCCAGGCTGCCGCTCAGATCGGTGCCGCCGAGGCCCAGCGGGGGCTCGAAGAGGACGGCCTTGGCCAGGGAGTCGGGGGCGGTGAGCGCGGTGTGCAGGGTGATGATCGCGCCCGAGCTGACGCCGACGGCGTAGCGGGCGCCGGTGGCCTTCAGTACGGCGCCGAGGTCCTCGGCCTCGCGGGCGAGCCCGTGATCCGGGCCCGCGGGGCCGCTGTCGCCCCGGCCCCGGCGGTCGGGCAGGTAGCAGGTGAAGTCGGTGGCCAGGGCTTCGGCCAGCTCCAGCTGGCTGTGCGAGGTCTGCATGGCGCCGTGCACGATCACTAAGCCGGGGCCCTGCCCGGTCTCGCGGTAGCTGATCGTGGTGCCGTCGGCGGACGTCACGGTGCCGGTGGTGGTCGTGGTCATGATGGCTCCCCTTCTCGCCTTGAGCCGGCCGGGCGGCCCTGTCCGTATCAGGCGGCTTCTGTCCGTATCAGTCGGCCGGGCGGCCCCTGTCTGCGAGGTCCGCCACGTCGGGCGACATTTCGCCCGTCCGGTGATATGTCTGCCATTCCGTCAGGCCGGGGAACGTGCCCCCGTCCAGCTCCGCCAGCAGCGACCGCACCCAGCCGGCCTGGGCCTGCCGCATCGCCAGCGCGTACTCCGACTCGACGAGGAACAGCCGGGGCACCTCGGCCCGCTCCTGCTCCAGCGCCCGCCGGTCGGCCTCGATCTGGTCCTCCAGCAGCTCCAGCCGCTGCCGCAGCAGCGGCGCGACCTCTTCGGGGCCGAGGCCGGCCATCACCGACAGGCCCGCCTCGAACGCCGACGGCTCCCGGCGCGGCTCGGACAGCAGCTCCCTGGTCCAGTCGTCGGCCTCCCGGCGGCCCGCGTCGGTGATGCGGTAGACGGTGCGCTCGGGGCGGGCACCCTGGCGGCCGCTCTCCACCGCCTCCAGGAGGCCGTGTTTCTCCAGGTTGCGGACGACGGTGTAGAGGGAGCCCCACTTGATCGGCATGTCCTGGTCCTTGCCGCGGGAGCGCAGGACGGAGGCCATCTCGTAGGGGTGCATGGGGCGCTGGACGACGACGGTGAGCACGGCCAGCGCCAGCAGGTTGCTCACGGGACGTCGTCGGGGCATCTCCACTCCTTCACCCGGGTTGCCTGTCTACCTTACTCGTAGGCGAGTATACGCAGGCGGATATTCGTCGGCAAGGGTCTCCCGGAAGGCTCGCGGCGGGCGGCCCGTGATCCGCTCGACGGTGCCGGTGACCCGCTCCTCCGACCCGCCGCGGAGGTCGTCGTCGAGCGCGGCCAGCACGGCGGCGTACTCGGCGGGCAGGCCGCGCGCGGCGAAGTGCGCGGCCAGCTCGTCCACGGAGACCGCCCGGTGGCGGACCGGGCGGCCGTGCCGCTCGGCGAGCAGGGCGGCGACGTCGTCGTAGCTCAGCGCCTCCGGGCCGGTCAGGACGTGGGCGGTGTCGTGCGACCGCTCGTCGGTGAGGGCGTGGCCGGCGACGGCGGCGATGTCGCCCGCGTCGATGAAGGCCACCCTGCCGTCGCCCGTGGCCGACAGGATCTCGCCGTCCCGCTCTCGCAGTTCCAGGGACGGGCCCGTGAAGTTCTGCATGAACCACGACGGCCGCAGCACCGCCCACTCGGGCATCATCGTGCGGACCAGGCGGTGCACCGCACCGAGCCCCGGCCCGCCCTCCGGCACGGCGGACGAGCTGAGCTGCACCACTCGCCGCACTCCCTGGCGTACGGCCTCTTCGAGGAAGGGCTCGACGAAGGGGACGGGATCGGTCACCCCGGTGGGCGCGACGAGGTAGACGGCGGAGATCCCGCGCAGCGCGGGCGCGTACGTCCGCCGCTCCGCCCAGTCGAAGCGCACGTACGGGCCCGGCGCGCCGCTCACCGCACGGACGGGCACACCCGATCCGCGGCTGCCCGCACGGACGGACCCGGTCGGGGTCCGGCTCGCCGCGCGGTCGGACCCGGCCGGGGTGCGGCTGGCCGGGCGGACGGGGACGCCGCGTTCGTGCAGGAAGGCGGCCACGCGGGAGCCGGTGGTGCCGGTCGCGCCGAGTACGAGCACCTCGCTCATCGGGCGCCGCCGGAGAAGGCGTCGTTCAGCTCGTCCGAGCCGCCCATGATCTCGGCGGCGGCCAAGGGGCTCCAGTAGTCGCGGTAGCTCCGGATCCTCCCGTCGCGCACGGCGATCACCGCGACGTACCGCAGCCGGTACGGCCTGCCCGTGGCCACCACGAACCCGGCGGCCTCGAACTCGACGATCACCACCTCGGGATCGACGCTCTGGTGCACCGTCTTCTCGGTGACCTCCCGCATGTCCAGGATGTCGGGGTAGCCGCGCATGTACTCCTCGACCGCGGCCCGCCCCACCACCCGCTGCGGGTAGCCGGGCTGCGCGAAGGGGAACTCCAGCACGCCGTCCTCCGCCCACAGGCCGGCGAAGGCCCGCATGTCCTTGGCGAGCAACAGCTCCACGGCGTGATCGACCAGCTCACGTGCGTTCATCGGTGTTCTCCACACGTTTGGACGGTACGGTCCCGTCTCGTCGTCAACGTACCACGGGACGGCACCGTCCCGTCCAATCGCTACACTCGCCCCATGACACGTCGCACCCCGTCCGGCGCAGCCGTTCTGCAGCCCTCCGTCACCAGCGCCATCACCGAAGCCGTGCTCGACGAGTGGGCCGAGCAGGGTTACGGGCGGCTGTCCATGGAGGCCGTGGCCAAGCGGGCAGGAGTGGGCAAGAGCGCGCTGTACCGCCGGTGGCCGTCCAAGCAGGAGATGGCGATGTCGGTGATCTCCGAGTTCCTCGTGGCCTCGGCGTGGGCGCCGGACACCGGCTCGCTGCGGGGCGACCTGCGCGCGCTCCTGGACCAGCTGCTGGAGTGGATGACACACCCCCGCATCTCCCGCATCCTGCCGGACCTGATCGCCGAGGCCGCCAGGAACCCCGAGCTGGCCCGCGTGCACCAGGCGATGATCGGCGCGCCGCGGCGGGAGCGGGCCAGGCCGGTGTTCGAGCGCGCGATCGAGCGCGGGGAGCTGCCGTCGGGGACCGACGTGGAGCTCGCGCTCGATCTGGTCGCCGCGCCGGTCTACTGGCGGCTGACCGTCCGCGGCGTGGAGGCCGGGGCCGGTTACCTGGACTCGCTCACCGGCATGCTGCTCGCGGCCCTGCACGCACGGTGATGAACCACGTCGCAGGCACGGGGTTGAGCCGCGCCGCCGCCGCGGGGCTGAGCCGGGCTGAGAGTGCGAGATTGAGCCGGGCTGAGGGCGTGGGGTTGAGTCTCCAGCGGGTGGAAGGTGCAGGCTGCCGGGTGTGAGTGACGGGCTCTACACGATCGGGGAGCTGGCTCGCCGCACCGGGCTGCCGGTGCGGACGATCAGGTTCTGGTCCGACCGCGGCGTGCTGCCGCCCACCGGCCGGTCGGCGGGCGGTTACCGCCTGTACGACGAGGCCGCGGTGACCCGGCTCGGCCTGGTGCGCATGCTGCGCGAGCTGGGCGTCGGGCTGGAGGCCGTACAGGAGGTCCTGGCGCGGCGGGTCACGGTGGCCGAGGTGGCGCGGCTGCAGTTGCGCACCGTGGACGCCGAGCTGCGGGCCCTGCGGGCGCGCAGGGCCGTGCTGAGCCTGATCTCCGAACGAGGCACTTCCAACGAGGAGACGTTGATGTTGCACAGGCTGAGCCGGATTTCCGCGGCCGAACGGCGGGAGATCGTGGCGGAGTTCGTGTCGGGCACGTTCGACGGGATCGAGCTGGACGGCGACGCCGCCGTCATCGCGGACTGGATGCGCGAGCTGCCCGACTCCCCCTCGCCCGAGCAGGTGGAGGCGTGGGTGGAGCTGGCCGAGCTGATCTCCGACGAGGACTTCCGGCGGCGGCTGCGCCGGATCGCGCTGGCCGGGGCGGGGCCGCTGCCCGCGTACGAGCTGCGTTCCCGGGTGCTGGACGAGGCCGGGCCCGCGCTGGCGAGCGGGGTGGATCCAGCGTCGGAGGCGGGACGGCGGGTGCTCGATCTGGTCGCCGGGCCGGCGGTGGACAGGGCGGCGGTGGAAAGGGCGGCGGTGGAAAGGGCGGCGCTGCTGGAGTGGATGGAGACGGTGGCGGACGAGCGGGTGGAGCGGTACTGGGCGCTGCTGGCGGCGCTCAACGGCCACCAGCGGTCGGAGCCCGCCGTGCCCGCCTTCACCTGGGTGATCGCCGCCCTGCGTGCCCACGGGACCGGCTCCTGAGGCTCGCGGGCGGATTCGATACCGTTCGAACGGAAAGGACCGGCGGGGGCCAGCCCTCGCCGGTGGAGCCACGGACAGCGAGGACGGCCGCCGATGAGCCGCGAGCACCACTACCAGACCATCGTGACCTGGACGGGCAACAAGGGCACCGGCACCAGCGGCTACCGCGACTTCGGGCGCGAGCACGAGCTGTCCGCCGACGGCCCGCCGGTCATCGGGGGCAGCTCCGACCCCGCGTTCCGCGGCGACCCGGCGCGCTGGAACCCCGAGCAGCTCCTGGTCGGCTCCCTGTCGCAGTGTCACATGCTGTGGTACCTGCACAAGTGCGCCACGGCCGGCGTGATCGTCACCGAGTACACCGACACCGCGACCGGCATCATGGCCGAGAGCGCGGAGGGCGGTCACTTCACCGAGGTGGTGCTGCACCCGGTGGTCACCGTGTCGGCGCAGGAGATGGCCGAGACCGCACTCGCCCTGCACGCCGACGCCCACAAGTCGTGCTTCATCGCCAACTCGGTCAACTTCCCGGTCCGCCACGAGCCCACCGTCCGGGTGTCCGGCTGACCCGCGAACCCCGCCGCGCGGCCGGCCGGCTTCATGGGCGGCCGGTCGGCTTCATGAACTGTCGCCCTCGGGCTCGTAGTCGAGGCCGAGCCTGGGCGCGATCTCGCGCAGGCACTCCTCGAACACCGGCTCCATGTCCGAGTAGACGAAGTCGAGCTGGTTCAGCACCTCCATGCAGAGCAGGCCGTAGAGCCTGATCCAGCACGACATGAACACGTGGATCGCCTCCACGGGCAACCTCATGCCGGTGGAGGCCGCGTACGCCCGCAGTTGCTCCCTGATCGCCACGGGCAGTTCCCCGGCGGCGGGCACCGGGAACCGCCGGCTCTCCCACAGCTCGGCGATCTCCTCCAGGAAGACCTGCTCGAAGTCGCGCCCGGCCAGCTCGCGCGGCGAGTCCGGCCGCCGCTCGGCCGTGATCGGGCTGGCGAACACCCAGCCGAACTCGGCCCGGTGCGACACGGCCCAGCGCCGCATCGCCCGGCACGCCGCCAGCAGCCGCGCGCCGTGCTCCCCCGGCGGGCAGGCGTCGCGAGCCGCCTCCATGGCCTCCGTCAGCTCGCGGAAGAAGTCGGCCGTCACTGCCCCGACCAGCTCGTCGTGCCCGGCGAAGTAGTGGTAGAGCGCCGGCCCGCTCATGCCCATCTCCCTGGCCACCGCGTTGATCGTGACGGCCTGCGACCCCTGCTCGATCAGCAGCCTGCGCGCCGCCGCGCGGATCTCCGCCAGCGTCGCCTGCCGGACCCGTTCGCGCCTGCTGACGCCCTGTGCGGTCATCCGCCCACCTCTCCTGACGATCCGTTGACATCCTAGTGCATCTATGTTTCCTTAATGGCTCTAAGAAAACTTACCCTCAATAAGGAGTCGTCATGGCGCCCAACCCTCTGGCGAGTACCTTCGCCAAGTACGTCATGGAGGCCGAGGTGACCGAGACCGGCCTGGTCACGCCCACCATGCGGCGCATCCGCCTGGCGACGGGGACGCCCATCGCGTTCCCGTACCGGCCGGGGCAGCACATCCGCGTCCAGATCAACGACCCACTGTCCGTCTACGGGATCCTGCGCCCGGCCGAGACGCTGCGGACGTACACGATCTGGGAGCTCGACCCGGACCGGCGGGGGCTGGAGCTGCGCGCCCACCTGTACGACGGGGACGGCATCGGGCTGCGCTGGGCCCGGGAGGCGGCGCCGGGGGACCCGGTGACGTTCTGGTGGCCGCAGGGGGACTTCTTCACCCGGGACGAGGCGCCGTTCCACCTGTTCGCCGGGGACGAGACGGCCAGCGCGGCGTTCGGCCCGATGGTGCGCGCGCTCGGGGAGGGCGCGCGGGTGCACGGGGTGCTGGAGAGCGAGTCCGCCGAGCACGACCCGCCCATGCCCGGCCCGCACGAGCTGCGCCGCGTGCACCGGCGTGGCGCGCCGGCCGCGTCCTCGGAGACGCTGCTCACCGCGGTGGCCGGCCTGGAGCTGCCCGGCAACACCGGCGCCGCCTACCTGGCGGGTGAGGCGCGTACGTGCCGGCTCATCCGCGACTTTCTCGTACGCGAGCGCAACTGGCCCCGCAAGGCCATCAAGGTCAAGCCGTTCTGGACGCCGGGCAAGCGCGGCCTGCACTGAAGGCCCCAGGTGGCCCGGTGGGCAGGCCGCCTGGGGTCCGCTGAGACTCTAGAGGGGGCGGACGTTGTGGTTCCGGGTGAACAGGTTGGCGGGGTCGAACCGGCGCTTGACCACCGCCAGCCGCCGGTAGGTCCGCGGCGGGTAGACGGCGGCGACGTCCTCCTCGGTGGCGGAGGCGAGGAAGTTCGCGTACGCGCCGCCGGCGTGGGGCGCCAGCCTGCCCCAGAGCGTGTCCAGGGCCGGCCGGGCGGCCTCGACGACCGGCGCCGGTCCCACGACGTTGGTCACGACCATCAGCTCCGCCCGGCGGTGCGCGTAGGCGGTGGCGTCGCCGGGGACGCGGGCCACCGCACCGCCGACGCTGCGGACGGAGATGAACGGCGCCCCCTGCGCCGCCCTGGCCTCCGCGAGGACCGCCAGGACGGCGGGCACCGACTCCTCACCGACGAACGCGCTCCGGCTCACGAACCGGATGCCGGGCGGCGGGGTCAGGCCCTCCACGAGCGTGTCGGCGTACGGGATCAGCGCGACCTCGTCGTCGATCACGGTGCCGAGGCGCCGGATCGGGCCGATGGCGCGGGCGGCGAGCTCCGGGTCGTCGCCGTCGAAGGTGACCAGGATCTCGATCGGCCCTTCTGGGCCGCCGGCGAAGGGGTTGGCGACGTTCGCGATGGAGGTGAGCTCTTCCGGCGCGGTGCGGAGGTGGTCCGCCCAGCCCTGGAGCACGGTGGCCGCCTCCTGCGGCGGGAAGGTGATCCTGCCGTGGAAGACGTCCGTCGTCGGGTGCGCCGCGAACTCGAAGGCGGTCACGACCCCGAAGTTGCCGCCGCCGCCGCGCAGCGCCCAGAACAGCTCCGGCTCCTCCGCCGCGCTCGCCCGCACGACCTGCCCGCCGGCCGTGACCAGCTCCGCGGCGACCAAATTGTCCAGGGCCAGGCCGTGCTTGCGCACCTTCCAGCCGATGCCGCCGCTCAGCGTCAGCCCGCCGACGCCCACGCTCCTCGTGTCGCCCGAGGAGATCGCCAGGCCGTGCGGGGCGAGGGCGGCCGCGACCTGGCCCCAGGTGGCGCCGCCGCCGATCCTGACGAGGTGCCGCTCCTTGTCGATGATCTCCACGGTCGCGAGCCTGGCGAGGTCGATCACGACGCCGCCGTCGTTGGTGCCGAACCCCGCGAAGCCGTGGCCGCCGCCCCGCACGGACAGCACCAGCCGCGCGGCCTCGGCGAACCTGACCGCCGCCCGCACGTCCGCGACGCTCCCTGGCCGCAGGACGAAGGCCGGGCTGCCCGCGGCCACGACCGAGCGGGCGGCCGCCTCGTACTCCGCTCCGCCCGGCTCGATGACGGTGCCGCCGAAGTCGCGGCGAAGGGTTTCCAGCGCTGAACTCATCACGTTCCCCATCTCGACGTGCCCGGCCGGTGCCGGACGACCAGGAGATGCCGGCGAGCCCCGCCTTGTGACAGCACGGCGTACGTGACCTGGGACACACTCCGCTCGGACAGCGGCGGCAAGCTGTCACAAAACCGGGCGGCCCGGCATCTGGTGGACGTGACAGTCGAGAAGGAACAGGAGCCGCCCATGGCCGGCACGCCGGACCACGCCACGGCGGCGTTCGTCGCCCACCGCAACCTGCTGTTCACCGTCGCCTACGAGCTGCTCGGCTCGGCCGCCGACGCCGAGGACGTGCTGCAGGAGACCTGGATGCGGTGGGTGGGCGTCGATCTGGACGAGGTGCGGGACCAGCGGGCGTACCTGGTGCGGATCACCACCCGGCAGGCCCTGGGCCGGCTGCGGGCGCTCGGGCGGCGCAAGGAGTCGTACGTCGGCCCCTGGCTGCCGGAGCCGCTGCTGACCTCGCCCGACGTGGCCGAGGACGTCGAGCTGGCCGAGAGCGTGTCGATGGCGATGCTGCTGGTGCTGGAGACGCTCACGCCGACCGAGCGGGCGGTGTTCGTGCTGCGCGAGGTGTTCGGCCTGGACTACGGCGAGATCGCCGAGGCCGTCGGCAAGAGCCAGGCCGCCGTCCGGCAGATCGCCCACCGGGCGCGGGTCCACGTCGCGGCGCGCCGGCCGCGCGAGCCGGTCTCGCCCGCCGAGTCGCGGGATGCGCTGGCGGCGTTCCAGCGGGCCGTCCAGACGGGCGACCTGCAGAACCTGCTCGACATCCTCGCGCCGGACGTCGTCCTGCTGACGGACGGCGGCGGGATCAAGCAGGCCGCCCTGGCGCCCATCGTGGGGGCCGGTCTCGTGGCCGCGGTGCTGGGCAGGATCGACAGTTCGAGGTCGCTGCTGCCGGCGCAGGTCAACGGCTGCCCGGCGCTGGTCGTCCGGGTCGACGGCGAGCTCGACACCGTGCTGGCGGTGCGGCTCGACGGGGGGCTCATCACCGGGCTGTACGCCGTGCGCAATCCCGAGAAGCTGTCACGCATGGAACGGGAGACCGCCCTGCGCCGCTGACGGCATGACGTAACCCTGCGCGCGAACCAGCCGGCGGCGCAGGGAAGGGGGGCTGCGGGTCAGAAGGCCACGGCCAGGGCCATGGCGGCGGCGGCCTCGTGGCGGAGGAGCATGATCAGGAGCGTGGCGACCAAGGTCGCGATGAGGAGCCAGCTGATCAGGATGATGACCGTCGTGCGACGCGGCCGCCGCCTGGGCACGCGCTCCCCGCTCGACTTCGCCTCGCTGCGACGAACCCGTTCATTGAACGACTCGAGCCGAGCGACGAGTCGCGGGTCGTCATCGACGAGGTGCTGCTCGATCTGGGCCAGCATCCGCTCCTCGTCCTGCGACCAGGCCATAGGTACCTCCCGAACGCAAGCTCTGTGGCGTCTTCCTGCCCAACCATGAAGATCATTAGCCCCCGGCTGACCACTTAATTGCCACCTCTTTTCGGTTTGCGATCAAGCTCGAACGACTGTTCTAATCATGGCATGCGCTGGGACAACCTCCGCCTGACCGCGCCAGGCGGGGCCGATCCGACCGAGCCGCTCTTCGCCCGCGGCGCGGTGACCCGTACGTTCGACACGCCCGAATTCAAGGGGATGACCTTCTACGAGATCCGGGCCAGATCCATCATCAACCGGGTCCCCGGCGCCAGCCGGGTCCCGTTCGACTACACGATCAACCCCTATCGGGGCTGCGGCCACCGCTGTGTTTACTGTTTCGCCAGGAAGACCCACGAATATCTTGACCTGGACGCCGGCGCGGACTTCGACTCCAAGATCGTCGTCAAGGTCAACGCCGCCGAGCTGGCCCGCAAGGAGCTCGCCTCACCCCGCTGGGGCGGCCACCACGTGGCCATGGGCACCAACGTCGACTGCTACCAGCGCGCGGAGGGCCGCTACCAGCTGATGCGCGGCATCCTGACCGCGCTGCGCGACGCCGCCAACCCGTTCTCGATCCTCACCAAGGGCACCCTGATCCTGCGCGACCTCGACCTGCTCACCGAGGCCGCCGACGTCACGGAGGTCGGCGCGAACGTCTCGGTGGGCTTCGTGGACGACGAGCTGTGGCGCGCCGTCGAGCCCGGCACGCCCAACCCGCACCGCCGCCTCGAGACCTGCGCGACCCTCAACGACAACGGCATCGCCTGCGGCGTCCTGATGGCCCCCATCCTGCCCTACCTCACCGACTCCCCCGCTCAGCTCGACCGCACGGTCAAGGAGATCGCCGGCGCCGGCGCCACCCACCTCTCCCCCATCGTGCTGCACCTGCGGCCGGGAGCCCGCGAGTGGTGGCTGAGCTGGCTGTCGCGCGAGCATCCGCGCCTGGTGCCGCGCTACCTGGAGCTGTACGGGCGCGGGGCGTACGCGCCCAAGGCGTACCAGCAACGGATCACCACCCTGGTCAAGGAGCTCGCCGAACGTCACGGGGTGGGCCGCGCCACCCCCGCCATGGCCCGCCGCCTCCCGCCACACAGCCCGTCCCCGCCCCGGCCCGAACAACTGCGCCTCCTCTGACCTCGCGCGACACGCACGGCGCCGAGCGGATAATTCGCTGGCCGGGCGGCAAGGACCGGTGGCAGGATGGCCGGGCACCGTCCGACCACGATCAAGGAGCTTGGGATGCGGCGCCGCCTCGGAATCTCCCAGCACAGCATCCGCACGAGAGTTTCCCGAGGGCTCCTTGATCAAGCACGTCCTGAACATCGGCATCCTCGCGCACGTGGACGCGGGGAAGACCAGCCTCACTGAGCGACTGCTGTTCGAGACCGGCGTCATCGACCGGCTCGGCAGCGTGGACGACGGCAACACCCAGACCGACAGCGGTGAGATCGAACGCCGCCGCGGCATCACCATCCGCACCGCCGTGGCCTCCTTCACCCTGGGCGACCTGCGGGTCAACCTGGTGGACACGCCCGGGCACGCCGACTTCGTGGCCGAGGTCGAGCGCGCGCTCGGCGTGCTGGACGGCGCCGTGCTGGTGCTGTCGGCCGTCGAAGGGGTGCAGCCGCACACCCGGGTCCTGATGAAGACCCTGCGCAGGTTGCGCCTGCCGACGCTGCTCTTCGTGAACAAGATCGATCGGTCGGGGGCGCGGGAGCACGATCTCCTCGCCGACATCCGGCGCCGGCTGGCTCCGTCGTGCGTCCCGCTCAACACCGTGGACGGGATCGGCGGCCGGGCCGCCGTCACCCGGCCGCTCGGCGACCCGTACGCGGCCGCCGAGGTGCTGGCGGAGCGGGACGACGAGCTGCTGGAACTGCTCGTCGACGGCAAGACACCCGACCACGGGACGGTGCGGGCGGCGCTGGCGCGGCAGTGCGGCGATGGCGTGGCGCATCCGGTGCTGTTCGGCTCGGCGATCACCGGGCAGGGGCTGCCCGAGCTGCTCGACGGCGTCGCCGAGCTCTTCCCCGCCGTGCCGCGGATCGCGGAGGAGGGCACGGCGACGGGCACGGCGACGGGCACGGTGTTCGCGATCGAGCGGGCCGCCTCCGGGGAGAAGGTGGCCTATGTACGGCTTCGGGCCGGGGTCCTGCGGGTGCGCGAGCCGCTGACCTTCTACCGCGGGCAGCGGCAGAGCGGCGATGACGGCGGGAATGGGCGGGCCGGTCAGGTGTACGAGGGCCGGTTGACCGCGCTGTCCGTCGCCGGCGCTCCCGGCGAGGCGCAGGCCGTGGCCGGTGACATCGTCAAGGTGTGGGGCGTGCCGGAGGTCCGGGTCGGCGACCGGCTGGGCGAGCCGGGCCCGGCGAGCCAGGCGCACTTCACCCCGCCCGGCCTCGAGACCGTGGTCCGCCCCCGCGTGCCCGGCCAGGAGCCCCGCCTGCACGCCGCGCTCCTCGCGCTCGCCGAGCAGGACCCGCTGATCGGCACCCGTACGCTGGCCGGCGGCGACACCTCGGTCCTGCTCTACGGCGAGGTGCAGAAGGAGGTCATCGGCGAGACCCTGGCCAGGGACTTCGGCGTGGAGGCGGACTTCGAGCCGAGCCGCCCGGTGTACTTCGAACGCCCGGCGGGCACCGGCGAGGCGGTCGAGGAGATCCAGCGCCAGGGCCGCAACGACTTCATGGCCACCGTCGGCCTGCGGGTCGAGCCCGCTCCCAGGGGTTCCGGGGTCGGTTACCGGCTGGAGGTCGATCTCGGGTCGTTGCCGCAGGCCTTTCACCGGGCGATCGAGGAGAGCGTGCGCGCGGCCCTGCGCGAGGGGCCGCACGGCTGGCCGGTGACCGACGTCCTGGTGACGCTGACCAGGACCGGCTACTCCTCGCCGGTCACGGTGGCGGCCGACTTCCGCGGGCGTACGCGGGTCGTGCTGGCGCGGGCGCTGCGCCGGGCGGGCACGGTCGTGTACGAGCCGTGCCACCGCTTCGAGGCGGAGGTGCCGCTGGAGGCGTTCGGCCCGGTCACGGCGCAGCTGGCCGGATGGGGCGGGGTGCTGAGTGAGGCACACAGGCGCGGGGAGGCGTGGGTGCTGGAGGGTGAGATCCCGGCGGCGGCGGTGCACGAGGTCGAGCGGCGGCTGCCCGGGTTGTCGCACGGCGAGGGCGTGTGGTGGTCGGAACCGTCGGGCGACCGGCGACTCAAGTAACCGGTACGAGGCTGAATTTGCGGTATGTCGGGTTTCGGCGCTAGATGGGTATTAAGGGGCTTGGTGTACCAATCAGGTGCATCTCATCCGTTACAGGGGGGATCTCCAATGGCTGACACGAAGAAGAAACCCGCGTCCAAGTCCGGCAAGTCCAAGAAGCAGGCCATCAAGAACAGCAGGCAGGCCAAGGAGACGAAGCGGGAGAGCCGGAAGACCACCGACGAAGGCTGAGGCATCGGCCGCCCGACGGTGATGTGATCGGACGGCCGCGGCCCGCCAAGCGCCCCGGCTGTCCGATCGACCAGTGGAGCTGCCATGTCCGCATACCTGCGCTTCCCCGCCGTCTTCCAGGACGTGGTGGTCTTCGCCGCCGAGGACGACCTGTGGATGGTCTCCGCCCGCGGCGGGCGGGCCTTCCGGCTGACCGCCGGGCAGGCCGAGGCCGGCTACCCGCGCATCTCGCCGCGCGGCGACCAGCTCGCGTTCGTGGGGCGCGAGGAGGGCCCGGAAGAGGTGTACGTGATGCCGTCCGGCGGCGGCGCGGCCCGCAGGGTGACCTTCCACGGCGCCCGCTGCACGGTGACGGGCTGGGACCCGGAGGACCGCATCCTGTACGCCAGCGACCAGTCCCAGCCGTTCGAGGGCCGGGCATGGTTGCACCGGGTGGCGCCGGGCGGGGTGCCGGAGCGGCTGCCGTACGGGCCGGCGAACTCCATCGCGTACGGGCCGGAGAACATGATCGTGCTGGGCCGCAACACCGCCGACCCGGCGCGGTGGAAGCGGTACCGCGGCGGCACCGTCGGGGACCTGTGGATCGACCCGAGCGGCGACGGCGAGTTCAGGCGGCTGATCAGGTTGCCCGGAAATCTGGCCTCGCCGTGCTGGAGCGGCGGCCGGGTGTGCTTCATCTCCGACCACGAGGGCGTCGGCAACGTCTACTCGTGCACTCCCGACGGCCAGGACCTGCGCAAGCACACCCACCACGACGACTACTACGCCCGCAACCTGTCCGGCGACGGCCACCGGCTGGTCTACCACGCGGGCGCGGACCTCTACCTGCTGGAGCGCGGCGAGCGGCCGCGGCGGCTGGAGGTGCAGCTGGCCAGCTCCAGGACGCAGCGCAACCGCAGGTTCGTCGAGGCCGCCGACTACCTCGACAGCGCCACGCTCAGCCCCGACGGCAGCGCGCTGGCGATCACGGCGCGCGGCAAGGCGTACGCGATGGCGAACTGGGAGGGCCCGGTACGCCAGCACGGCTCCCCTGACGGCGTCCGCTACCGCTTCCTGACCTGGCTGAACGACGGCGTACGGCTCATCGCGGCCGCCAGCGACGACGGCGACGAGGAGAAGCTGGTCGTGCTGGAGGGCGGCGAGGGCGGCCCCGGCACGGAGGTGGCCCGCCTGGGACGGATCAACGAGCTGGTGCCCGACCCCGCCCACGACCGGGTCGCGGTCGTCAACCACCGCCACGAGCTGCACCTGCTCGACCTGGAGAGCGGGCGGGCCGAGCTGGTGGAGGCGAACCCGCACGGCCCGCCCGAGGACCCCGCCTGGTCGCACGACGGCTCGTGGCTGGCGTACGCGAGCCCGCTCAACGCCCAGACCACCGCGATCAAGCTGCACCACCCCGAGACGGGCCGGACGGCGCAGGCCAGCGAGCCGGTGCTCAAGGACTCGATGCCGGCCTTCGACCCGCTCGGCAGGTACCTGTACTTCATCGGCCAGCGCGCCTTCTCCCCCGTCTACGACCAGCTCCAGTTCGACCTGGGTTTCCCCCTGGGCACCCGCCCGTACGCGGTGGCGCTGCGCGCGGACGTGCCGGACCCGTTCGTGCCCCGCCCGCGCCCGCTGGAGGAGAAGGACGACGACGAGGACGACGACGAGGAGGAGGAGGAGGGGGAGGAGGACGAGGAGCCGCTGCGCGTGGACGTGGACGGCCTGGCCCGCAGGGTCACCGCGTTCCCGCTGCCGGAGGGCCGCTACGAGCAGGTGGCGGGGCTGAAGGGCAAGGCGCTGATCCTGACCAGCCCGCTGCACGGGGACGACACGCTGCACCTGTTCGACTTCGCCAAGGGCGAGAGCGAGACGTTCGCCGACGGGGTGAGCGCGTTCGAGCTGGGGCGCGACCACAAGACGCTGCTGTACCGGGCGGGCAGCCGGCTGCGCGTGGTGAAGGCGGGCGAGGTGCCGGGCGAGGAGGAGGCGCCGGGGCGGCAGAGCGGGTGGGTGGACCTGTCGCGCATCAAGGTGTCGGTGTGCCCGGAGGTGGAGTGGCGGCAGATGTTCAGGGAGGCGTGGCGGCTGCAGCGGGAGAACTTCTGGACCGAGGACATGGCGGGGGTCGACTGGCCGGCCGTGTACGACCGGTACCGGCCGCTGGTGGAGCGGGTGACGAGCCGGGGCGAGTTCTCCGACCTGCTGTGGGAGCTGCACGGCGAGCTGGCCACCAGCCACGCGTACGAGAGCGGCGGCGAGTACCGCCCGGGCCCCGACTACAGCCAGGGCAAGCTGGGCGTGGACTGGCGGCTGAGCGACGGCGTTTACCACATCGCCGCCGTCGTGACGGGCGATCCGTGGGATCCGCAGGCGACCTCGCCGCTCAACCGGGTGGGGCTGGACGTCCGTACGGGTGACGCCGTGCTCGCCATCAACGGCGCGCCCATCGGCGTGGGGACGGCCACCCCGAACGAGCGCCTGGTCAACCAGGCCGGCGAGGAGGTCGAGCTGACGCTGCGGCGCGAGGAACGCGTCTTCACCGTCACCGTCAAGGCTCTGGCCGACGAGCAGCCCGCCCGCTACCGCGACTGGGTGAACCTCAACCGTGCCCAGTGCCACCAGCGCTCCGGCGGCCGGATCGGCTACCTGCACGTGCCCGACATGGGGCCCGACGGGTTCGGGGAGTTCCACCGGGGGTTCCTGGCCGAGTACGACCGGCACGCGCTCATCGTGGACGTGCGCTTCAACGGCGGCGGCCACGTGTCGTCGCTGCTGCTGCAGAAGCTGGCCAGGCGGCGGCTCGGCTACGACTACCCGCGGTGGGGCGATCCGGAGCCGTACCCGCCGGAGTCGCCGCGCGGCCCGCTGGTGGCGATCACGAACGAGTGGGCGGGCTCCGACGGCGACATCTTCAGCCACACCTTCAAGCTGCTGAGGCTGGGCCCGCTGGTCGGCAAGCGCACGTGGGGCGGCGTGATCGGCATCTGGCCGCGGCACACGCTCGCCGACGGGACGGTGACCACGCAGCCGGAGTTCTCCTTCGCCTTCGACGACGTCGGCTGGCAGGTGGAGAACTACGGCACCGATCCCGACATCGAGGTGGACATCACCCCGCAGGATTACGCCAGAGGCGTGGACACGCAGCTCGAGCGGGCCATCGACGTCGCGCTGGAGCTGCTGGCCGAGCGCCCGCCGCACACTCCCGACCCCCGGCACCGGCCGCGCATGCAACCTTAATGACCTTTATGGCGTCTAAAGATCATAGGTGGGGAAAGTGCATCGGGGATGAACAGAGTGCACTCCGCCGACGGAGAGACATCGGCCGGTGGTGAGGCAACCGTTCTCACCACCGGCCACGTGTGTTGAGACTGTTTCCGCGACCAAGGGGGATATGTCAGGTGCGCGCACTGGCACGCAAGGGCAAGTCGGCGATGCGACGGCTCTATCGGGGATACAACCGGCGCAAGGCGAGCAGCGCGCCGCCTCCCTCGACGCAGCGGGTGAGCATCCTGCTCCTGCACGCCCACGGGATGGGCGGGACGATCAGAACGGTGTTCAACCTGGCCAGTTACCTGGCCGAGCGGCACGAGGTGGAGATCGTCAGCATCCTGAAGGAGGCGGAGGAGCCGTTCTTCCCGATCGATCCGCGCGTGCGGTTCCGCTTCCTGGACGACCGGATCGACCCGGGCCACGACCCCGTGCGGGCGATGTTGTCGAAGCTGCCGAGCAGGCTCATCCCGAAGGAGGAGTCGGCCTACCACCGCTTCAACCTCTGGACCGACCTCAGGCTGGCCCGCTTCATCCGCTCGCTGGACACCGGCGTGCTGATGGCCACCCGCCCGGGGCTCAACCTCGCGATGGCCCAGTTAGCCCAGCCCGGCGTGATCACGATCGGGCAGGAGCACGTGGCCCTGCGCACCCAGCCGGAGCCCGTCCAGGAGCTGATCAAGTGGCGTTACCGCCGCCTGGACGCGCTGGTCACGCTCACCAAGGCCGATCTGCGCGACTACCGCGAGACGCTGCCGAAGAAGCCGCGCAAGCTGGCGCGCATCCCGAACGCGGTGCCGCCGATGGCGGGCGGGCCGTCCAAGCTCGACGCCAAGGTGGCCGTGGCGGTCGGCAGGATGACCCGGATCAAGGGCTTCCACCGGCTGATCACCGCCTGGGAGACGGTCGCCGCCGCGCACCCCGACTGGAAGCTGCGCATCTTCGGCGCCGGGCCGCAGGAGGAGAACCTGCGCCAGCAGATCGTGGAGGCGGGCCTGGAGGGCAAGGTCGAGCTGCCGGGGCCCACCACCGACGTGGGCGCGGAGCTGGAGAAGGCGTCGATCTACGTGCTCAGCTCGCGGCACGAGGGCTTCCCCATGACGATCCTGGAGGCCATGGCCAAGGGGCTGGCCATCGTCAGCTTCAACAGCCCGCACGGGCCGAAGGAGATGATCACCGACGAGGTGGACGGGCTGCTGGTCAAGCCGCGTACCAACGCCAACCTCGCGCAGTCGATCATCCGGGTCATCGAGGACGAGCCGCTGCGCCGTAGCCTGGCCGCGCGGGCGCTGGAGACGGCCCGCACGTACGACGTGGACGTCGTCGGGCAGCAGTGGGACGCGCTGCTCGCCGACCTGCTGGCCCGCCGCGACGCCAAGACCCGCCCGGCCGCCATGCCCGAGCCCCCGTGCCCGTAGAACCGGACGCCCCCGAGCCCTCGTGCCCGTGGAACGCGGTGACTGTCACACCCCGGTGCCGGTGAGCTCCACCGGCTCGGCGATGACGTCCACGAGCGCGCCGTTGCGGTAGACGGTGATGGGCAGCGGCCGGCCGATCGCCTCGGCGAACATCAGCCGCTGCAGGCTCTGCGCGTCGGCCACCGGGCTGCGGCCGGCGCTGAGCACCAGGTCACCGGCGCGCAGCCCGGCCCGGTGCGCGGGCGAGCCCGGGACCACCTCGACCACGCGCAGCGCGCCGCTCTGGCCGGTGCGCCGCCGCACGTCCTCGGGCAGCGGCGCCGGCGAGGTCACCAGCCCGAGGAACGCCCGCCGGACCCGGCCGTCCCTGATCAGGGCCGCGATGATGGAGCGGGTCGTGCCGTTCATCGGCACGGCCAGCCCCACCCCGATCCCGGCCACGGCCGTGTTGATCCCGACCACCCGCGCCCGGGAGTCGGCCAGCGCCCCGCCGGAGTTGCCGGGGTTGAGCGCGGCGTCGGTCTGGATGACGTCCTCGATCAGCCGCATGCTGGGGCCGCTGCGTGCGGGCAGCGACCGCCCGAGCCCGGACACCACTCCGGCGGTGACCGAGCCGGTCAGCCCGAGCGGGTTCCCCACGGCCACGACGAGCTGCCCGACCATGAGGCCGTCGCTGTCGCCCAGCTCGGCGGGCGGCGGCGTGGCCGCCTGCGCCCTGATCACGGCCAGGTCCGACAGCGGGTCCCGCCCGATCACCTGGAACTCGCCGGACGACCCGTCGGCGAACGCCACGGTGCCCGACCGGGCGGAGCCGACCACGTGCGCGTTGGTCAGCAGGAACCCGTCGGCGGTGAACACCACCGCGGACCCGCTGCCCTGACGGGTCCGCACGCTCGCCACCTTCGGCAGCAGCTCGGCCGCCACGGACGACACGACCTGGGAGTAGGCGTCGAGGGGGTCCGCCATGGAGTCCTCCAGATGATTACTTACTTACACATTAACTCCTCATGGCCGTGCCTCGTAGACGATGTTGAACGGGGTCTCCGCCACCCGGCGGAACCGGCCGAACCCGGCCTCGGCCGCCAGCCGCCGGATCGGCTCCTCGCCCGCCTGGGCGCCGAGGGCGTAGCCGCCCTCCTGCGACAGCGCGTTGGGCACGCACAGGAACGCCGAGAACGCGTAGTAGGCGCGGCCCACCGGGTTGAGGTTCTCGCTCACCGACCCGCCCGCCGCCGGCTCCACGATCATCCAGGTGCCGTCGCCGGAGAGCTGCTCGCGCACCTGCCGGGCGGCGCCGAGCGGGTCGCCCATGTCGTGCAGCGCGTCGAACGTGGTCACCAGGTCGTACGGCCCGCCGCCGAAGTCCTGCGCGCTGCCGACCCGGAACTCGACCTGGTCGCCGAGCCCGAGCGCCTTCGCCCGCTCGCGGGCCTGCTCGACGGACGCGCCGTGGTAGTCCCAGCCGACGAAGGTCGAGGACGGGAAGGCCCGCGCCATGAGCGTGGTGGACGCGCCGTGCCCGCATCCGACGTCGGCGACCCGGATCCCCTCGCGCAGCCCCTGTTCCACGCCGTCGAGCGCGGGCAGCCAGGAGCTGACGAGGTTGGCGGTGTAGCCGAACCGGAAGAAGCGCTCGCAGCCGGAGAACACGTCCGCGTCGTGCTCGTGCCAGCCGAGCCCCTTCCCGGTGCGGAACGCCTCGGTGATCCGCGGCTCCGCCTTCAGTGCGCCGATGGCGAGCTGGAAGCCGCCGAGCACGGGCCCGTCCGGGTCGGTGAGCGCGTACGCCTGCTCCTCGGTCAGGGAGTAGCGGCCCGTCGCGGCGTCGTACTCGACGTAGCCGCCCGCGGCCTGGCCGCGCAGCCACTCCTCGACGTAGCGCGGCGCGGTGCCGGTGCGGTCGGCGAGCTCCTGCGGCAGTTGCGGCTCCTTCGCGAGCGCCCGGTAGAGGCCGAGCTTGTCGCCGATCACGACGCCGCCCGCCGCCATGGTGGCGCCGACGTCGTTGACGAACTTGCCGAGGAACTCCATGAGTCGTGCTTCGTTCATCGTCCTGATTCCCCTGTCTTTCATCGGTGTGTTCGGTGCCGGACGGTGCCGCGGACCGCCCAGGCCCTGGCCGTCAGCGGGATGGAGCCGTCCGGGGCGGCGGGCAGGCGGGCGCGCAGCGACTCGCGCAGGGCGCGCCGTTGTTCCTCGGTGACGGAGGTGACGTACCCGGGCGCCGGCCCCTGACCACCCAGGAACGGCCGCCAGTAGTCGTCGAACCCGGCGAACGTGGTGACCGTCGCGAGGCCCCGGACCGTCACGCCCTCCAGGCCGGCCTCCGCCCACAGCGCGCGCAGGCCGTCCGGCCGGCACAGCGGGAACCGCCGCCCCTCGTCCAGCTCGGCCGCGGCCGGATCGAGCGCGACGGCGGCGTCCCAGAAGTGCCGGATCATCCCCATCTCGCCGGCGTAGTCCCAGACGTAGGCGGCGACGACGCCGCCCCGCGCGGCGACCCTGACCTGCTCGGCCACCGCGCGCCCCGGATCGGGCACGAAGTTGAGCGCCAGCCCGCTGACCACGGCGTCGAACCGGCCCGCCGGCAGCGGCAGCGCCCGCATGTCGCCGGCGCGGAACCCGGCGCGGGCGTCGGTGACGCGGGCCCGGGCGCCGGCCAGGAACCCTTCTGAGGTGTCCACGCCGAGGACCTCGGCGGGCTCCGCCACCTCCAGGATCGCCGCGGTCAGCGCTCCCGTGCCGCACCCCGCGTCCAGCCATCGCGCGCCGCCCGGCAGGTCCAGCCAGCGCACGAAGGCCTTCGCGACAGGGCGGCTCCACCGGCCGACGTACGCCTCGTAGGCGTCGCCGGCGGTCCAGACTTCCGTGACCATCCCGCCTCCTCCCCCATGAGGCGTGACATTCCGTTCCATCGCGCTGGGAAACGAACTCCCGAGCTTCGGGACCCGGCTGCCGCGTGCCGAGCCGCTGTGGTCCGCGCAGGCGTTCCGCTCAGCGCCCGCGCTTCACACCGCCTGGGCCAGCGCCGCCCCGCAGTACGCCGCTCCCAGCCCGGCCACCACGCTGGCCACCGCGTTGGCGACCGCGTGGAAGCGGGCGCCCTCCTCCACCAGCCGCACCGTCTCGTACCCCATGGTCGAGTACGTCGTCAGCGCCCCGCAGAACCCCGTGCCCGCCAGCGCCCACACCGCACCCCCGGCCGGCAGCGCGGCCAGGAAGCCCAGCAGCGCCGACCCGGCGACGTTGACCGCCAGCGTCCCCCACGGGAACACGGTGTCGTGGCGCGCCTGCACGGCCCGGTCCGCGAGGTAGCGCAGCGGCGCCCCCACGGCGGCCCCCAGCACGATGAGCAGCACCGTCACCGCTTGCCCGCCCCCGCCACGGCGGCGACGCGCCGGGTCAGCCACATGCCGGCGGCCACCGCCGCGAGCGCCGCGAGCATCGTGGCGGCCAGGTAGACCAGCCCCGTCACCGGCGCGCCCGCGGCGACCGCCCGCTGCACCTCCACCACGTACGTCGAGAACGTCGTGTACCCGCCCAGCACCCCCACCCCCAGGAACGGCCGCACCAGCCGGTGGGCCTGCCGCACCTCGGTGATCACCACCATGAGCACCCCGATGAGCAGGCAGCCCGACACGTTGACCAGGAACGTCGCCCACGGGAACCCGGCGGGCCCGGACGGCAGCGCGGTCTGCGCGCCGTACCTGGCCAGGGCGCCGAGCGCGCCGCCGGCGGCGATCGCGGCCAGCACCGGCCAGTGCAGCTCGGCCCGCTGCGCCGGCACGTGCAGGTCGACGTCCGGGTCGACGGGACGATCAGTCACACAACCCTCCCCGTGTCAGAACAGGTGATACCGGGAATTTCTCTAGACAACCTGGAGCTCATGGAGGCGTGCTTGAGCACCAAGGACGCGGTCGCGGTCCTCGCTGGAGCCATCATCGTCGTTTCCTTCATCGGCAGCGCCAAGACCCCGCCGGCGACGGCGGCCAGCCCTCTGGGCAACGTCAGCGGCACCCTGCCGGGCCTGGCCCCCATCATCTCCGACGCCGACAAGGCCGAGGCGCGGGGGCTCATCAAGCGGCTGCGGGTGAAGGGGTTCGGCCCCAACACCGGCTACACGCGCACCCGGTACGGGGAGAACTGGGCCGACAGCGCGAGCGGGGTGCCGTACGCGCGCAACGGCTGCCGTACCCGTGACGACCTGCTGGCCCGCGACGGGCAGAACGTGAAGTTCAGGGCCGGGTCGAGCTGCGAGGTCGTGTCGATGGAGCTGACCGACCCCTACACCGGGCGGCTGATCCACTGGCACAAGGACAACGCCGACGAGGTGCAGGTCGACCACGTGGTGCCGCTGAACTACGGGTGGCGGATGGGCGCGCCGCGGTGGCCGATGTCCAAGCGGCTGGACTTCGCCAACGACCCGCTCAACCTGCTGCCCGTGGACGGCGACGCCAACGAGCAGAAGGACGCCTCGGGCCCGGCGAGCTGGCTGCCGCCCCGGCGGGCCGTGCGGTGCGCCTACGTCACCCGATGGGCCCAGGTGGCGCTCAAGTACGACGTCCCCGTGACCTCGGCCGACAAGAAGACCATGCTCGCGCAGTGCCGGTAGCTATCGCGGATCGAGCCAGGTGAAGCCGCGCGCGTAGGTCCGCTCGGCCAGGACCCGCTGCCCGGCGGTGTTGGGGTGGAAGTAGTCCCACTTGCTGACATGGTCGAGGGTGAACGGGTAGGAGAACACCGCTCCCCCGTCGGTACGGCAGTCAGGGCCGTACGCGGCGCAGGCCGCGGCGGCGGCGCGGTTGTAGGCGATCACCCGGGCCCGCACCCTGGCCCGGCGCTGCTCGTCGGCGCGCCGGGTAGAGGTGGGCGCGGCCAGCATGGACTGGCAGATGCGGCCGGCCCCCCAGAACGTGCGGGCCAGCGCGTTGCCCTTGCCGACCTGCCACAACCGCCGCACGTCGGGGACGCTGGCGATGAGCACCCTGGCCCCCGGCACGCCGGAGCGCAGCTCGGCCAGCGCCGCGTCCAGGCGCCGCCGGTAGGTGCCGACAGGGGTCATCGACTGCTCGGTACGGGTGCAGGCGTCCTGGGCGCCTATGAGAATCGTCACGTAGTCGGCCTTGGCGGCGACCGCCTTCCTCATCTGGCCGAGCAGGTCGGCGCTGGTGGCACCGGGGGCGGCGAAGTTGAGGTTGTGTTCCTGGAGCGTTCCAGACAGCTTGGCGAGGCGGGCGTAGTGGCTGCTCACCTCGCCGCTGTCGCCGGTCGACCAGGAGCGGGCGGTGCAGGAGACGTACCAGCCGCAGGCGTTGAAGCCGGTGGAGATGGAGTCACCGAGCGCGGCCATGACTCCGGGGACGGGCTGGGCGGAGGAGGCGGCGGCGGGGAGAGTGCCCGAAGCGGCGAGTACGACGGCGGCGGCCAGGACGGGCCCCAGGCGAGCGATCATGGGCTCCAAGTTAGGGAGCCGATCAACGGCCCACCATCGCCTCGGGGCAAGGTCTGCCAGTTCAGGACCCACTTCATATCGCCGCTTGACAGACCGGACCGGATAGGGTCCGTCCCAATACTCCTTGGCATCCGGTTTTTTCTGGGTTCTTTGCCCGTAACCGCGCATTCCCGGGGGTCCGAGTCGAACGTGTTCAGTTCCCGCATAGAGTGTCTTGGGTGAGTGTCGCGCTCGGAACAACCCGCCCGCTGCCGGTTCGCACCACCCTTGTTGGCGACCCCGGTGACCTGCTGGCTTCCCTCCCCCGTACGGCCCCTTACGCGTGGATCAGGAACGGCGAGGGCCTCGTCGGCTGGGGAGAGGCGGCCCGGGTGGCCGTGCCGCCGGGGCCCGGCAGGTTCGCCTGGGCCCGCCAGTGGCTGGCCACCGTGCTCGGGGACGCGCAGGTGCACGACGACGTTCGCACCCCCGGCTCCGGCGCGGTCGCCTTCGGCAGCTTCACCTTCGACGAGGACGCCCACGGCTCCGTCCTCGTGGTCCCGCGGGCCGTGCTCGCCCGCCGCGACGGCCACGCCTGGCTCACCACGGTCGGCGACGCGCCGCTGGAGACGTTCACCCCGGTGCGCGAGCCGGGCCGGATCAGCTACGGCGACGGCAGCCTGACCGCGCCCGAGTGGGAGCACGTCGTGGCGCGTGCCGCGCGGCGCATCCGCGAGGGCGAGCTGGAGAAGGTGGTGCTGGCCCGCGACCTGGTCGCCACCGCCGAGCGGCCGATCGACGTGCGGCTGCTGCTGTCCAGGCTGGCCGCCCGCTACCCCGAGTGCTACACGTTCTCGGTGGCGGGGCTGGTCGGCGCCACGCCCGAGCTGCTGATCCGGCGCACGGGGCAGGAGATCGAGTCGCTGGTGCTGGCCGGCACGACCGCGCGCGGCACCAGCGCCGCCGACGACCTGGCGCGCGGGGCGGCGCTGTTCGCCTCGGCGAAGGACCGGCACGAGCACGAGTGCGCGATCGCCTCCGTGCGCCAGACGCTGTCGCCGCTGTGCTCCTCGCTGACCACGCCCGACGAGCCCGAGCTGCTCATGCTGCCGAACGTGCAGCACCTGGCCAGCCACGTCACCGGCCGGTTGGCCGACGGGGCGTCGGTGCTGGACGTGGTGGCGGCCATGCACCCGACGGCGGCCGTCGGCGGCACCCCGACGAAGACGGCCATCCAGGTCATCCGCGAGCTGGAGGGCATGGACCGCGCCGGCTACGCCGGCCCGGTGGGCTGGATCGACGCCAACGGCGACGGCGAGTGGGGCATCGCGCTGCGGTCCGGTCAGGTGCAGGGGCGGCGGGCCCGGCTGTTCGCGGGCGGCGGCATCATGGGCGACTCCGACCCGGCGGCCGAGCTGGCCGAGGCGCAGGCGAAGTTCCGCGTCATGCAGTACGCCCTGGAGGGCTGAGGCGGAGAGGACCACTCAGGCCGGCACGTGGAGGTCGTCGCCGAGCTCCACGCGGGCCCGGCCGGCCGTCAGCGTGGCCACCCAGTCGGCGAACGCGGGCACCTCGTCGTCGCCCACCGCGACGGCGAACGTGACCTCGCCCGCGTACGTCACCTCCCGCACGGCGTGGCGGGAGGCCCGCAGGTCGTTCTCCACCCGCCCGGCCTGGTCGTGCGCGACCGCCACGCGCACCAGCTTGGCCGGGACCATGCGCACGGGCTCGGCCCGGTCGAGCGTCTCGGTGACCGCGGAGCCGTAGGCGCGCACCAGCCCGCCCGCGCCCAGCAGGGTGCCGCCGAAGTAGCGCGTCACCACCGCCACCACGTCGCTGAACCCCCTGCCGACCAGCGCCTGGACCATAGGCGTGCCCGCCGTGCCGCCGGGCTCGCCGTCGTCGTCGCCCTTCTGGATGCGCTCGCCGATCACGTACGCGGTGCAGTTGTGGGTGGCGGCGGGATGCTCGCGGCGGCGCCCGGCGATGAAGGCGGCGGCCTCCTCGACGGTGCGCGCCGGGGCCAGGGCGCAGATGAAGCGCGAGCGCCGCGCCTCCGTCTCGTGCTCGACGACGGTCTTCAGGGTGAGGTACGGGGCAGGCACAGTCGCAAGGGTATGCCCTCGCCGCAGGAACTAAGGGAGCTACCATCTCGTCATTCCATAAGGACCTATAGGAGGGTCTCATGGACACTGCGGACGACGTCATGCCCTTCGTGACGGCGGCGATCGACGCCTACGGCACCGGCGTGCTGGCCAAGACCGGCGAGCTGGCCGCGGACACGGAGGTGGCCCGCGGCTCGCGCATCCTGCAGCGGGTCTTCGGGCGGGGAGACGCGCGGGCCCACCGGGTGATCGGCCGGGTGGCCGGCGCCAAACCGGACGACGAGTCCGGCCGGGCCGCGTTGCGGAGCGCGATCATCGAGGAGTTCCTGGCGGACCCGCTGCTGCGGCGGGAGGTGGCCGCGATGCTCACCCGGGTGCCCTCGACCGGCGACCTGCCGGTGGCGGTCGCGGGCCACAACAGCGGGGTGATCGTCACCGGTGACGGCAGCCCGGTCGGCTGACCCCCTGCGGGATGCACTGCCGCTCGCCGCGGGATGTGCGACCCGCACACAGGGACGGGCGCCGGGCCCTCGTACCGTTCACCGCATGAGCTATCGCGTCGCCATGGACATCGGCGGCACCTTCACCGACGTCGTCTGCTACGACGAGCGGTCGGGTGCCGTCACGGCCTCGAAGGCGCCCACCACTCCGGGCGATCTGGCCGAGGGCGTGTTCGCCGCGCTCGGCCGGGTCGTGGACGATCCGGCGGGCATCTCGTTCTTCGTGCACGGCACCACCCAGGGGCTCAACGCGCTGCTGGAGCGCAAGGGCGCCCGGGTGCTGCTGCTGGCGAGCCGGGATGGCCGTGACGTCTACCAGATCGCCAGGGGCAACCGGGACCGGATGTTCGACCTGCGTTACCGCAAACCGGAGCCGCTGGTGCCGCGCCAGGACGTCATGGAGGCCGGCGGCCGGCTCGACTACCGGGGCCGGGAGCTGGAGCCGCTGGACGAGGAGTCGGTGCGGGCGGCTGCGCGGCGGGCGCGGGCCGAGGGGTTCGACGCCGTGGCGGTGTGCCTGCTGTTCTCCTACGCCGACCCGGCGCACGAGGTCAGGGCGGGCGAGATCCTGCGGGCCGAGCTGGGCGAGGACGTGCTGGTGGTGCTCTCGCACGAGGTGGCGCGGGAGTGGCGCGAGTACGAGCGCACGTCGTCGGCCGTGCTGGAGGCGTACACCGGGCCGGTGGTGCGCCGGTACCTGGCCGGGGTCGAGCGGCGCTTCGCCGAGCGCGGGCTGGGCGTGCCGGTGCACGTGATGCAGTCGTCGGGCGGGCTGGTCAACGCCTCGTACGCGATGCGCCACCCGCTGCAGACGCTGCTGTCGGGGCCGGTGGGCGGGACGATGGGCGGGGTGGCCGCGTCCCGGCTGCGGGGACGCGGGCTCGGCGCCGACGGGGCACGCTCGCGGAACGTGATCTGCGTGGACATGGGCGGCACCTCGTTCGACGTGTCGCTGGTCGTGGACGGGCGCCCGGACGTCAACAGCGAGGCGCGCATCGAGGGCTACCCGGTGCTGATGCCGATCGTGAACCTGCACACGATCGGCGCCGGCGGCGGCTCCCTCGCCTACGCCGAGGCGGGCGCGCTGCGGGTCGGCCCCGAGTCGGCCGGCGCGGTGCCGGGGCCCGCCTGCTACGGCAGGGGCGGCGCGCGGCCGACCGTCACCGACGCGAACGTGGTGCTCGGGCGGGTGGATCCGGCGTGGTTCGCGGGCGGGCTGATGACGCTGGACGTGGAGGCCGCCGGGGTCGCGGTCGCGGAGCTGGCCGGGGAGCTGCGGCTGGATCCGCTGGCGCTGGCCGAGGGCATCTGCGACGTGGCCAACGCCAAGATGGCGCAGGCGATCCGTACGCTGACCGTGGAGCACGGGGTGGAGCCGCGGGAGTTCGCGCTGCTGGCGTTCGGGGGCGCGGGGGCGATGCACGCGGCGTTCATCGCGCGCGAGCTGGGGATCTCCGAGGTAGTGGTGCCGCGCTTCCCGGGGGCGTTCTCGGCGTGGGGGATGCTGGAGGCGGAGGTGCGCAGGGATCTGACGCATCCGTACTTCCGGCCGCAGGACACGCTCGACGGCCCCGACATGTCCGGGAATCTCGTGACCTTGGAGCGGGAGGCGCTCGACGCGCTCGCCGGGCAGGGCGTCCCGGAGGAGCGGCGGCGGGTGGAGCACGCCGTGGACATGCGCTACGAGGGCCAGGACTACACGCTCACCGTCCCGCTGCGCGACGCCGCCGAGCCGGCCGAGCCGGAGTTCCTGGCGGAGATCGCGGCCCGCTACGCCGAGGCGCACACCGCGCGCTACGGGCACGCCACCCCGGAGGCGCCGGTGGAGTTCGTCACGCTGCGCAGCACCGGGTTCGGCACGTTCCCGCGCACCGCCGCCCCGGCCGTCGCCGCCTCCGGGCAGGAGCCTCCGGACGTACGGGATGTGATCTTCGACGGCGCGGTGCACCGCACCCCCGTGCTGCGCCGCGCCGGCCTGGACGGCGAGCTGGCCGGGCCCGCGATCGTGGTGGAGGAGACCGCGACCACGGTCATCCCGCCCGGCTGCCTGGCCACCGTGGACGACAACGGCTTCCTCATCCTGAAAGTGAACACGTGATCGACCCCGTCACCACCGAGATCATCCGCTGCGCGCTGCTGCAGGCGGCGGAGGACATGAACACCACCCTCATCCGCAGCTCCTACACCCCCGTCATCTACGAGGCCAAGGACTGCGCGGTCGCGCTGCTCGACCGCGACCACAACGTGCTCGGCCAGTCGTCCGGCCTGCCGATCTTCCTGGGCAACCTGGAGGTGTGCACCCGCGAGACCGAGCGCCTGTACGGGCGGGAGGTCTGGCAGGAGGGCGACGTGTGGGTGCTCAACGACTCCTACATCGGCGGCACCCACCTCAACGACGTCACCGTCTACGGGCCGATCTTCGCCGGCGGGGAGCTGGCCGGGTTCGCCGCGTCGCGGGCGCACTGGCTGGACGTCGGCTCCAAGGACCCCGGCGGCTCCATGGACTCCACCTCGATCTTCCAGGAGGGCCTGCGGCTGGGCCCGGTGAAGGTGTACGCGGGCGGCGAGCCCTGCCGCGACCTGCACGAGGTCATCTCCCGCAACGTACGCTTCCCGCACGCCACGCTCGGCGACCTGCGGGCCCAGGTGAGCTGCGCGATGACCGGCCAGCGGCGGCTGAAGGAGATCGTCGGCCGGTGGGGGCTGGAGACGGTGCTGGCGGCCCGCGACGAGATCTTCGCCCAGACCGAGCGCATGGAGCGGGCGGCCATCGCGGCCATCCCCGACGGGGTGTACGAGGCGTCGGGCTTCCTCGACAACGACGGCATCGACCTGGCCACGCCGCTGCCGGTGAACGTGACGGTCACGGTGTCGGGCGAGAGCGTGCACGTGGACCTGACCGACTGCGCCGACCAGGCGCTCGGCCCGGTCAACTGCGGCGCGGCGCAGGCGGTGGCGGCCGTGCGGGTCGGCTACAAGCTGCTGGTCTCCGGCGGCGTGCCGCTGAACGGGGGCTCGTTCCGGCCGCTGTCGGTGGAGACCAGGCCGGGCTCGATGCTGGCCGCCGAGTCGCCGGCCGCCTGCCAGTACTACTACTCGCACCTGGGGCTGCTCATCGACCTCGTGGTCAAGGCCCTGGCGGAGGCGATGCCGGACAAGGCGGCCGCGGCCTCGTACGGGGACTCGATGATCGTGCAGTTCACCGGGACTGACCCGCGCACCGGCAAGCTGTACGTCTCCCAGGAGGCCACGGTCGGCGGCTGGGGCGCGTGGGAGGGCGGCGACGGCGAGAGCTGCCTGATCAACAACGTCAACGGGTCGCTGCGGGACATGCCGATCGAGGTGCTGGAGACGCTGTTCCCGGTCCGCGTCACCCGCTACGAGATCCGCCCGGACACCGGCGGCGCCGGCCGGTGGCGCGGCGGGAACGGCGTGGTGCGGGAGTACGAGTTCCGCGGCGACACGTCGCTGTCGCTGTGGTTCGAACGGTCGGTCACCCCCGCGTGGGGGCTGGCGGGCGGCCTCGCGGGCGCTCCCCCGCGCGTCACGCTCAACCCGGGGACCGCCGAGGAGCGGGAGATGCTCAAGGCCAACGCGCTGCCCGTGCGGGCGGGGGACGTGCTGCGCTGCGAGTCGGGCGGTGGCGGCGGCTACGGGCCGCCCGGCCTGCGCGCACCGGAGGCGACGGCGGCCGACCTCGCCCAGGGCCTGATCACCCGCTGACCCCGCCCCGGCCTGCCGCGGCCCCGGTCCATCTCCCGCCATTCCGGGTGCAGGCCGGTCAGCCCGGTGACCAGGGCGTAGGTGGCGCCGCAGGCCAGCCCCCTCCGCCGGCGCACTCCGGCCCAGGCCGCGCGGCAGCGCCCAGGCCACGATCAGCGAGCCCAGCGCGAAGCAGCCGGCACTCACCCCCAGGCTCGCCATCGGCCCCAGCGCCACGACGATCACGCCCCCGGCCGCGGGGCCCGCCGTCTGGGCCAGCCGTTCGGTGACGCCCATGAGACCGGTGGCCCGTTCCAGCGGCACCCGCCCGCGCTCGGCCGCCTCCGGAATCATGATCTCCTTGGCCAGGTCGCCAGGCCCGCGGGCCGCGCCGATCACCGCGACGAGCGGGACGAGCGCGCCCAGCGGCAGCGCCCCGAGCGCGTGCAGCAGGACGACCGCGCCGGCCGCCGCCGCGCTCACCACGTCGGCGGCCCAGGAGACGCGCCGCGGCCCCACCCGGTCGAGCATCGGCCCGGCCAGCGCCTTGACCAGCACGTACGGCGCCATCTCGGCGAACGCCACCATCCCCGTGTGCACCGCGCTCCCGGTGCTCACGTACACGAACCAGGGCAGCGCGATGGCCGACACCCGCGTCCCTGTCAGCGCGACGGTGATGGCCGCCAGCACCCCTGCCAAGGACCGCGCTCTCATGCCGGTTCCGGCAGGACCTGGGTGATGAGCGAGACCCGCTCCGCGTCCTCGGGAGCCTGCGCGCCGGGCTCGTCCCGCCGGTATCGGCCGATCACCTCGCCCAGCTCCTCCCGCAGCCGCCGGCCCTCCTCCGGGGTCAGGCGCAGCGCGTACGAGCTGAGGTCCAGCACGTTGCGCCACTCCTTCGGCATGGTCGGCATCTCGTTCACCGCCTGCTGGGTGCGCAGGTTGTACAGGGCGGCGATGGACTGCATGTACGCCAGCACCGCCTCCGGCTCGCGCTCGGCCAGCTCCTCGCCGGTCAGCCGGGTGACGCGGTGCACCGAGCGCCACCACCGCTCCCGCGCGTTGCCGCGCTCGGCGTCCTCCTCGACGAACCCGGCCGCGCCGAGCCTGCGCAGGTGGTAGCTGGCCGTTCCCGAGTTCACCCCCAGGCGTTCGGCCAGGCGGGTGGCGGTGGACGGGCCGTGCTTGCGGAGCAGGTCCACGAGCTGCACGCGTACGGGGTGGGCCAGGGCCCGCAGGCCCTTCGCATCGAGGACGACGACGGACTTGTCGGATTCGATCACGTTCTGAGCCTAGACCGCAAACAGTTCTTCGCAAAGACTTGTTCGCGAAGAACTGTTTGCAATCCATCGGATTGGATGAAACGTCCGATCTGGACATATGATCCGATGCGTGACGCAGACAGACCCGCGCGTGCGGATGTGGTCGCCGGTGTGCGCGGCGATCGCCAAGCTGCTGGCCCCGCACGCCGAAGTGGTGCTGCACGACACCGCCACCGACCGCGTCCTGGCCGTCTGGAACTCCCTGACCAGGCGCGGCACCGGCGACCCGTCGATGCTCGGCGAGCTGGACCGGCTCGACCCCGCCGACGACGGCGTCCACGGCCCGTACGAGAAACTGCTGCCCGACGGGCGGCGCCTGTCCTCGGTCAGCGCCGTGCTGCGCGACGACGGCGGCGAGCCGTCGGCCGTGCTCTGCGTGAACCTCGACCGCACCCCGCTCGACCAGGCGGCGGCGCTGCTGGCCGCGTTCGCCGCGCCGACCGCGCCGCGCCCCGAGGCCCTGTTCGAGCAGGACTGGACGGAGCGGGTGCACCAGGTCGTCGGCGCCTACGTCCGCGAGCACGGGCGCGCCGCCGAGCGCCTGACCCGCGACGACCGCCTCGCCGTGCTGGCCGAGCTCGACGCGGCCGGGGTGTTCGCGGTCCGCCGCGCCGTCCCCGTCGTCGCGGCCGCGCTGAAGACGTCCCGATCCACCCTGTACGCGCTGCTCGCCGACCTCAGAAGGAGCCGACCATGAGCCGACTGCCCGACTTCCGGCTGGAGGTCTACTTCTCCCGCTGGGAGTTCACCGCACGGCACCACCTGACCGCCTCCGACGCCCAGACCATGACCATGGGCGAGCTGCTCGCCCTCGCCGGCCCCGAGGACCTGCACGCCTGGGAGACGCTCACCCTCGGCTACACCGAGACCTACGGCGACCCCGAGCTGCGCCAGGCCATCGCGAGCACGTACGAGCGGGCGGGCGCCGACGACGTGATCTGCTTCGCCGGCGCCGAGGAGGCCCTCTACCTCGCCATGCAGGTCCTGCTCGGCCCCGGCGACCACGCCGTCGTGATCACCCCCGGCTACCAGGCCGCCGAGACCGTGCCCCTGTCGCTGTGCGAGGTCACCGGCGTCCCCCTCGCCCCCGGGAGCGGCTGGGCGCTCGACCTCGACGCCGTCGAGGCGGCCATCCGCCCCGAGACCCGCGTGGTGTCCGTCAACTTCCCCAACAACCCCACCGGCGCGCTCATCCCCGCCGCCGACCTCGCCCGCCTGGCCGCGATGTGCGAGGAGCGCGGCATCCACCTGTTCAGCGACGAGGTCTACCGCGGGCTGGAGCTCGACCCCGCCCGCACGCTGCCGCAGGCCGCCGACCTGTCACCCACCGCCCTGTCGCTGAACGTCACCTCCAAGTCGCTCGGCCTGCCCGGCCTGCGGATCGGCTGGATCGCCTGCCGCGACCGCGAGCTGCGCTCCCGCCTCGAACGCGCCAAGCACTACACCACCATCTGCAACTCCGCGCCCAGCGAGGTGCTCGCCCGGGTCGCGATCAAGGCCAGGGACCGGATCCTGGAGCGCAACCGCGGCATCATCGCCGCGAACCTGCCCCGCTTCGAGGCGTTCTTCGCCGAGTTCGGCGACCTGTTCGAGTGGCGGGTGCCCGACGGCGGCTGCGTGGCCTTCCCCCGCTACCTCGGGCGCGACGGCGTCGAGGCGTTCTGCACCGGGCTGGTCGAGCGGGCCGGCGTGCTGCTGCTGCCCGCGAGCATCTACCGGTCGCAGCTCACGGACACGCCCGCCGACCGGTTCAGGATCGGCGTGGGCCGCGCCGACCCCGAGCCCGCACTGAACGCCTTCGCCGCCTACCTGAAGGGGCTATGACTGCGGCAGGACGTCGCGCAGCAGGCGGCGGTTACCCGGGCGCGGCTTCCACTCCCTCGGGTAACCCAGCGAGACCTCCTCGAAGCGCACCCCGTCGTACCAGGTGACGCGCGGGATGTGCAGGTGACCGTAGATCATGGCGGCCGTGCGGTGACGGCGGTGCCAGTCGCGCGTGGCCGTGGTGCCGCACCACTGCGCGAACTGCGGATAACGCAGGACGTCCGTCGGCTCGCGCACCAGCGGATAGTGGTTGACGAACACCAGCGGCACGTCGTCGTCCAGCTCGGCCAGCCGCCTGCTGGTCAGAGCCACGCGGGCGGCACACCAGGCCTCCCGCGTCGGGTACGGGTCGGGGTGCAGGACGTACTCGTCGGTGCAGACCACGCCCGTGCTGTGGGCGTAGGTCAGGGCGCTCTCCTTGGTGTGGTGGCCCGGCGGCAGGAACGTGTAGTCGTACAGGAGGAACAGCGGCACGATCCGCACCGGCCCGCCCGCGCCCTCCCACAGCGGATACTCGTCCTCCGGGGTGACGATGCCCAGCTCCCTGCAAGTCCGCACCAGGTGCTCGTAGCGCGCCACCCCGCGCAGCTCGGGCGGCTCGCCCGGCACGGTCCACAGCTCGTGGTTGCCCGGCACCCACACGACCCGCTCGAACCGGCTGGCCAGCAGGCTCAGCGCCCACGTGATGCCCTCCAGCCGCTCCCCCACGTCACCCGCCACCAGCAGCCAGTCGCCGGGCGTCACGGGTTTCAGCTCCGCCACGATGGCCTCGTTCTCCGGATAGCCGACGTGCAGGTCGCTGACGGCCAGCAACCTGCTCGCGCCTGACAGCTCCGCCTCCGCCAACGGGATCTCCTTTCGGGGGGTGCCGTAACGAGCATGCCATGCGGGTTCTCAGCGCAACATCACGTGGCAGGCGAGCTGCAGGGCCAGGCGGGTGGCGGCGTCGTCCAGGTCGAAGCCGGCGGACTTGATCCGGTCCAGGCGGGTGGTGATGGTGTTGCGGTGCACGCCCAGCCGCTCGGCCGCCTTCAGCGCGCCGCCCTCGTCCAGGACCGCGCCCAGCGTCTCCAGCAGCGTGCCGTCCCTGTCGATCAGCAGCAGCGGGCGCAGCACGACGGCCGCCGGCGCCCGCAGCGCTCCCGTCGGGAGCGCCCCGAGCAGCTCCGCCGGGCCGATCAGGTCGGCCCGCTGCACCATGCCCGCGCCCGCCACGTAGGCCGCCGCCTCCGCTCCCAGCAGCGACTCCGCCAGCACGTCCAGCCCGTCCACCTGGCCGCCCACTCCCCCGGCGCACAACCACGGCATGCTCCGCAGCACCTGGCGGACGCCTCCGGCCAGCTCGGACGGGTCCAGCGCGGACCAGCCCGCCCAGCCCTCGCCCCTGGTCATGACGGGGACCTGGCCGAGGGTCGCGGTGATGAGCGTGTAGGCGAGCTGGGCGTCGCCCGGCTCGGTCAGCGGGCGGATCCGGTACGCCGTCAGCGGGCCCCTGACCGGCCAGCCGAGCGCGATCACGGCCGCCCGCACGCTGTCCCCCACCGCCGTCTCGGCCTCACGCCCGGCCTCGGACTCGGGGCCGGCCTCGGCGCTGGGCGCGGCGCTGGGCCCTCCGCTGGGCGCGGCGCTGGGCCTTGCGCTCGGCGCAGCACTGGAAGCGGCGCTGGGGCCTGCGCTCGGCGCAGCACTGGAAGCGGCGCTCGGCTCCGCGCTGGGCGCAGCACTGGGCCCGGCACTGGGCCCGGCACTGGGCCCGGCACTCGGCTCGGGCTCGGGCTCGGTGAGCACGCGTTCGGCGAGTGACGCCTGCAGGGCGAACGCGCGGGAGGCCCGCAGGCGCTCCCGCGCGGCCCACGCCGTCAGCGGCGCCACCGCCAGCCCCAGCACGGTACGCACCACCGCCGGCCAGCCGGGCGACCGCGACGACCCGGCGGCCACCAGCGTCCCCAGCACCTCGCCGCCCTCGTCGGGCACCACCGCCTCGGCCGACCACCGGCCCCGCCCGCCGGCCACGTCGCCGACGGCGTCGCGCCGGCCGGCGAGGAGCAGGCCGTACCGGTCGAGGAAGGCGACGGAAGCGCCCGGCAGCTCCGCGTTCAGCACGCCGAGCACCCGCCGCGCCGACGCGCCCGCCTCGGCCAGCCGGGTGGCGCAGCGGGCCACGAGCTGCGTACGGGCCGCGTCCGGACGGGAGGCCGCCGACGCGACCCGCACCGCGACGATCAGCGGATCCTCGTCCACGAAGATCAAAGTCACGCCGAGCCGCTCCGCCAGCATCTCCCCCGAGCCCTCGCTCAGCCCGCCCGCCGGCGCGATCACGCACGCCGCCGCCTGCTCCCACGCCCGGCGCATGGCCATCTCCACCGCCCAGCCCCCGCTGGCCGCCGTGCCGATCAGCACCACGGCCGTGTGCGGCGCGACCGTGGCGAACACCGACGGCTCGTCCACGATCCGCACCCCGCGTACGGGGTTCTCGCCCGCGCCGTACATCCGCGCCCCGGCCAGCGGCCCCGCGTTGACCAGCTCCGCCACCGTGACCGGCGCCTCCCACCCCGGCTCCCGCACCCCGCTCATCGCCACCCCCCTCCCCCGAGCCCCCGCACCCGGCCCACCACACGAGCCGGGCCATGACCCACCGCACGAGCCCGGACGTGGCCCACCGCACGAGCCCGGGCGTGGATCACCGCACGAGCCCGGCCGTGGCTCACAGCGCCAGCCCGAACGCATGCGGCCCGCCCAGCGCGAGGCCCTCGGCCGTGTGCCACACCGGCGCGGCCTTGACCACCATGATGTCCACCTCCAGGCCCGGCTCGGCCTTGTCCACGTCCACGACCATCCCGTCCGCGGTCGAGATCATGCAGATCTGGTCCGGCACCGTCGCCACCACCGCCCCGTCCGCCAGCACCAGCAGGATCTCGTTGTGCGCCTCCAGCCGCACCATCCGCCGCAACCCCTCCGACTCCCGCAGCACGATGCTCGTCGGCAGCGACGGCAACGCCAGCTCACCCCCGTGCCCCGTACTGCCCTCCACCGCCTGGATCAGCCCCCGGCACAACGTCCGCACCCCGTACGGCGCCGCCGCCGACCGCGGCGCCCCCGGCTCGCCCGCCCGCATGAGCAGGCTCACCGTGCCCGGCACCAGCACCCGCGCCAGATCCCCCGCCGCCATCGGATAGCACGCCGCCACCGCCCACCCCCCGGCCGCCAGCACCACCGGCCGCAGCAGCTCCTCCACCCGATCGGCCGCCGTCTCCAGCAGCACCAGCTCCCCCGACCCGCCCGCCAGCGCCAGCGGCGCCGCGCTCATCCCGCCCAGCGTGTACGTGGTCTGCTCCACCAGCGGGAACACCCTCCCCGTACCGTCGCCGTCCACCAGCGGCAACCCCAGCCCGGCAGCAGCGATCAGCGGGATCAGCGCGTTCTCCGCGGCCAGGTTCAGCGCCACCACCGCCCCCACCCGCTCCCCCAGCCTGCGCTCCAGCGCCCGCACGGCCCGCTCCGGCTCGTCCCCGGCCGGCAACTGCTCGCCCAGCGCCGTCGTCGAACCCGCCAGGCTGACCGCCACGCACAACGTGCCCGCCGCCAGCTCCCCGGCCGCCACCAGTTCAACACCCTGCCCGCCACCCTGCCCGACCACCGACGCGGCCCAGTCGTAGGCCAGGTTGTACGACGACTGCCCCGCCCCGGTCGCGAACAGCCGCGACCCCGCCGAGAACCGGCCCAGCCCGTCGAGGTCGATCAGCCGGCCCACGGCCGCCCGCCCGCCGTCACCCGCACCCGGTAGAGGCCGTCCGGCAGGTACGACAGCGGGTTCACGGTGATCTCCTCGATCCCGGCCGAGCCCGGCGCCGCCCCCGCACTGACCACCCGGGTGAGCGCCTCGTCCCTGGCGTCCCGCAGCACCCGGTCCAGCTCCGCCCGCCCCCTGGCGAGCACGATCCGCTCCACGTGCGCCTCCGGCCGCCCGAGCGCCGCCCCGTACGCGGCCGCCACCCCATCCGGAACCTCCACCGGCACCTCCGCTGATACCTCCGCTGACACCTCCGCCCCGTCCGCGATCTCCACCCGCCCACCACCTCCGGAGAGCGCCGCCCGCCCCCGCGCCAGGCTCGCCGCCGCCCCCCGATCACAGGTCAGCGGAAAGCGCCGGAAGTAGTGCGCCGACACCAGCCCACCCCCCGACCTCGCGAAGTACGCGGGCACCCCCGGCAGCTCCCGCGCCACCTCGTCCGCGATCCGCCCCGCCTCGGGCCCGAGCGCCGCGTTCCGGATCGCGTCCGCCTCCCGCTCCCGCAACCCCGGGTACCCGAACTCGTACGACAACGTGATCCGCGCCCGCGGCACCTCGGCCGCCACGATCGCCGCCACCTCCAGCTCGTGATCGGCCAGGATCGGCGACCCCGTCGCCGTCACGGCGAAGTCCACCAGCCCGCACGTGGCCGCGAACCGCCGCACCGCCTCGGTGTCCAGCGGAGCCAGCCGGCGCCCCGTCACGCTGTGGCCGCCCCGCACGATCGTGGCCGCCCCGGACCCGACGACGGGCCCCAGCGCCTCCGGGCACGGGCCGCCCACCCGGATCGCCGCCACCGGCGCCGTCCGCACCCCGCCCAGGTCCACCGCCACGCACGCGCGCGACGCGTGCCGGGCCGCGCCACGGGCCACCGGCCAGGTCGCGGTGCCGTCGTCGACGGCCACCATCGTGGGCGCGGCCTCCCCGAGGGCGACGCCGAGTATCACTCCAGCTCGCGCCCTTCCGTCTCGGGCAGCGGCACCGCCAGCAGCGCGGTCGCCACCATGAACGCGTTGATGACCAGCATCGTCGCGGTGAACCCGGTGGCGTTCGCGAGCAGCGCGCCCACCGCCGACGGCGCCACCGTGGTCGCCACGAGCTGCGCCGCCGTGGCCCACGAGTAGCCGGTGCCACGCAGGGCGGTCGGGTAGAACTCGCCGTTCCAGGTGTTCCAGACACCCCACGCGCCCATGCTGAAGAACGCCAGCACGAAGTTGCCCGCGTACAGGCCGAAGGACGACTCGGCGGTGGCGAACCAGAGCCCGCCGAGCGCCGCCGCCACCACGAACACCAGGAAGACCCGCTTGCGGCCGAACCGGCCGGTCAGCAGCGACGCGCACACGTACCCGGGGATCATCATCAGCGCGCTCAGCGCGGCGAAGCCGAGCGAGGCCGACAGCGTCAGGCCGCGCTCCTGCAGCAGCGTGGGCAGCCACGTCTGCAGCCCCCAGTACCCCCAGTTGAAGACGAAGTTCAGCGCCAGCATCACCAGCGTGATGCGCGCCAGCCCGCCGCGGAACAGGTCCAGCGGGCGCCCCACCCGGTGCGTGGCCACCGTGAACGTCGCCTCGGCGTCGGGGCTGCCCAGCGTGCGCAGCACCGCCCGCGCCTCCTCCTGCCGGCCGCGCGCGGCCAGCCAGTACGGCGACTCCGGCACCCACGCCCTGATCGCGAACGCCCACAGCCCCGCCACCGCGCTGGCGACCACCACCACGTGCCAGCCCAGGTCGCCCAGCGCCACCGACGCGCCGATCGCGGCCAGCATGCCGATCGGCCACCCGATCGACAGGTACACCGCCGCCCGGCCGCGGTGCCGGGTCGGCAGCAGCTCCAGGAAGAACGGGAACGTGATCGTGTAAACGCCGGCCAGCGCCAGCCCCGAGGCCACCCGCAGCGCCACCAGCACCTCCGCGTTCGGGGCGAAGGCCGAGGCCAGCGCGACCACCCCGTACGCCAGCAGCGACCAGAACGCCGTCGGCCGCCGCCCGATCCTGTCGGCCACCGGCCCCCACACCAGCACCCCGGGGATCATGCCGAACGCCACCGCCGACAGCACGAGCCCGACGCCCGCCTCGTCGATGCCCAGCTTCGTACCGAGATCGCCGGAGACGTACACGAGGGCGAGCTGTTCCCACGACTCGATGACGAACGCGACGAACAGCGCGAGCGCGATGAGCACGTGCCTGCGCGTGAACGGCATGCGGTCGAACGCCGCGCCGATCGGCAGGGTTGGTGAGTCGATGGCCGTCATGGTGCTCCTACGAAGGGGGGCGGAATCTGGCCGCACCCTACGGCGGGCGGGTGGCGCCGGGCCTGTGCGTACCGCCCTGTCCGGCCTCCCGGCCTGTGCGGACCGCCCGGGGTGTGCCGGGCGGTCCGGGCGATCGGGGTAATAACGGCCCCGGGGGTCTGCCGGGCCACAGTTTCACGGCCGGGCGCCTTTACTTAGTAGATTCCGTACCCAGCCACCGCCGCAGCGCGCCGGCCGCCAGCTCCATGGCGGTCCGGTTGGCGTTCGTGTCGCGCAGCAGGTCGACCATGGCGAAGTCGTGCACCATCCCGGCCAGCCGTACCGCGGTCACGTCGTTGCCCACCTCGCGCAGCCGCGCCGCGAACGCCTCGCCCTCGTCGCGCAGCACGTCCGCCTCGCCGTTCAGCACGAGCGCGGGCGGCAGGCCGCGCAGGTCCTCGTCCTTGGCGCGCAGCGGCGAGGCGTGCGGCTCGGCCCGCTGGGCGGGGTCGGTGGTGTACTGGTCCCAGAACCACTTCATGCCGTCGCGGCTGAGGAAGTAGCCGGTGCTGAACTGCTTGTACGACTCGGTGTCGAAGCTGGCGTCGGTGACCGGGTAGAAGAGCACCTGGCCGAGCAGCCGCACGTCGCCGTGCTCCTTGGCCATCATGGCCAGCACGATCGCCATGTTGCCGCCGACCGAGTCGCCGCACACCGCCATCCGCGAGGCGTCGAGACCCTTCTCCGGGCCGTGCTTCATCACCCACTGGGCGGCGGCGTAGTTCTGCTCGATCTGGGTGGGGTACTTCGCCTCCGGCGCGCGATCGTACTCGGGGAAGACCACGGCGGCGCCGCAGCGTACGGCGAGCTCGCGGACGAGGCGGTCGTGGGTGTGGGCGGAGCCGAACACCCAGCCGGCGCCGTGGATGTAGAAGATCACGGGCAGCGTGCCCGTGGCGCCCTTCGGCCTGACGATCCGCACCGGGACGGCACCCGTCGGGCCGCCCTGCACCTGGATCCACTCCTCGTCGATCTCCGGCTTGGGCACGGCCGGATCGGACTGGAGCTTCTCCAGCACCTCCCTGCCCTGCTCGGGCGGGAGCTCGTAGATGAAGGGCGGCTTGGCGTTCGCGTCGGCGAACCGCTGCGCCGCCGGCTCCAGTACGACGCGTCTGCTCATCATCGTGGTCATGGCGATCCCCCGAGGCTGCTGGTCCCGAGGTGTTCGTACCTGCCCGCCGCTCCAGGCGACCGCCAGGACGCGTCAAGAGTCGGCCAAGCTCATTCGCGTCTCAGCTCGTGCGCCAGCTCCTCCAGCTCCGCGCCGCCCGCCATGAGGGCGGTCAGCTCCTGCGCGGTGATCTCGCCCTTGCCGTACTCGCCGAGGCTGGTGCCCCGGTTGAGCAGCAGGAACCGGTCCCCCACCGGGTAGGCGTGGTGCGGGTTGTGGGTGATGAAGACGACGCCGAGCCCCCGGTCGCGGGCCCGGGCGATGTAGCGCAGCACCACGCCCGCCTGCTTGACGCCGAGCGCCGAGGTGGGCTCGTCGAGGATGAGGACGCGGGCGCCGAAGTACACGGCCCTGGCGATGGCCACCGACTGCCGCTCGCCGCCGGACAGCGTGCCGACCGGCTGGTCCACGTCGCGGATGTCGATGCCCATGGCGCGCAGTTCCTCGCGGGCCACCCGCCGGGCCTTGGCCACGTCGAACGCGAGCCCCTTGCGCGGCTCCGAGCCGAGGAAGAAGTTCCGCCAGACCGACATGAGCGGGATCATCGCCAGGTCCTGGTAGACGGTGGCGATACCGCGGTCGAGCGCGTCGCGGGGGCTGGCGAAGCTCACCTCCCGCCCGTCCACCAGGTACGCGCCCGCGTCGTGCCGGTGCACGCCCGAGAGGATCTTGATGAGCGTGGACTTGCCCGCGCCGTTGTCGCCGAGCACGCAGGTGACCCGCCCCGCCTCCACGCCCATCGACACCTCGCGCAGCGCCAGCACCGAGCCGAACGTCTTGCCGATCCCCCTGGTCTCCAGGATCGTCTGCGGGGTCAATGCTTCACCTCCTCGGCGTACCGCCGCACCAGGCGGTTGGCCAGCGTCGCGAGCAGCAGCATGCCGCCCAGGAAGAACTTGAACCAGTCGGCGTCCCAGCCCAGGAACACGATGCCCTTGTCGGCCATCCCGAAGATGACCGCGCCGATGGCCGCCCCGATGGCGGAGCCGTACCCGCCGGTGAGCAGGCAGCCGCCGATGACGGCGGCGATGATGTAGATGAACTCCTGGCCGATGCCGATGTTGGCCTGCACGGAGGTGTACCGCAGCGCCAGGATCGAGCCGACCAGCCAGGCGGCGAACGCGGTGGTCATGAACAATGCGATCTTCGTCCGCGCGGCGGGCACGCCCACCGCGCGGGCGGCCTGCTCGTTGCCGCCCACCGCGAAGATCCAGTTGCCTGCCCTGGAACGCATGAGCACCCACGTGGCCACCGCGGTCACCAGGATCCACCACAGGATCGCCACCCGGAACGAGGTACCGCCGATCTCGACGGTCCCGGCGAAGATCGCGTTCGCCGGCTCGAACCCCTCGGCCCGCCGCAGCCCGCTGACCTGCACCGTCCCGGTGATCGCCTTCGTCACGCCGAGGTTGACGCCCTGCAGCATGAGGAACGTGCCCAGCGTCACGATGAAGCTGGGCAGCCTGGTCCGCGTGACGACGAGCCCGTTGGCGAACCCGACGGCCAGCGCCACGACCAGGCCCACCAGCATGGCCAGCCACACGTTGAAGCCGAACCGGGTGGCCAGCGTGACGAGGATCAGCCCGCTCGTCCCCGTCAGCACCCCGGCCGACAGGTCGAACTCGCCGCCGATCATCAGCAGTGCGACCGCGACCGCCATGATGCCGAGCGTGGCGGCCGGGTCGAGCCAGTTGGCGATGCCGTCCGGCGAGCGGAACACCGGCGACTGCGCGGCGAAGAAGGCGAACACCACCACGAGCCCGACCACCGCGCCGAGCTCGGGCCGGATGAGCAGGCGGCGGGCCAGCCCGACCCGGGCGACGCGCTCGTCCGCCGCCACCTGAGCCGGCAGGGTCATCGGGTGCCCGCCTCCGCCAGCTTGGCGACCTGGGAGGCGTTGTCCTTGGTCACGAACCCGGGCCCGGTGTTGACCGGCAGGCCGCCGCCGACCGTGTTCAGGTTCGCCTTGTACAGGTTGAGGAACGTGATCGGCAGGTAGCCCTGGAGGTACTGCTGCTGGTCGACCGCGAACAGGACCTCCCCGTCGTTGATCGCCGTCACCACGTCGGCCGACAGGTCGAACGTGGCCAGCTTCGCCTGCGAGCCCGCGTCCTTGATGGCGTCCCTGGCGGCGATCGCGATGGCCGGGTTGAGCGACAGCACGCCGTTGACCTGCTGGTCGGACTGGAGCTTGGCGGTGACCTTGGAGGTGACGTCGGCCAGGTTGCTCACGTCCACCTGGAGCCGCTCGACCGTGCCGCCCAGCGTCTCCTCCGCGCCCTTGCAGCGCTGGTCGAGCCCGACGTTGCCGGCCTCGTGGATGACGCACAGCAGCTTGGTGACGCCGGCCGCCTTGAGCTGCTCGCCCGCGCCGCGCCCGGCCACGTCCTCGGACTGGCCGACGTGCGTGATCGCGCCGAACGCCTTGGATGAGTCGGCCCCCGAGTTGATCGTCACGACGGGGATCTTCGCGGCGACGGCCTTGCCGATGGCCTCCTTCAGCGCGTCAGGGTTGGCCATCGATACGACGATGCCGTCCACCTTCTCGGAGACGGCCTGGTCGATGAGCTGCGACTGCTTGGCCGGGTCGCCGTCGCCCTGGTAGGTGACCTGCGCGCCGTACTGCTTGCCGGCGGCCTCGGCGCCGTTCTTGACCACGTCCCAGAAGGAGTCGCCCGGCGCGCCGTGGGTGATGACGGCGAAGCTCGCGCCGCTTCCCTGCGGGGCCGCGGAGGACGCCGGCGGGGCGGCGCTCTGCTCTCCCCCCGCTCCGGAGGAGGAGCAGCCGGTGACGGCAAGCGCGCCCAGCAGGGCCAGCACGATCGGGGTACGTCTCACAGGACACCTCCAAGACCAACGGGCTAGCCCTGGTTGTACCTCAATGTCATCTGTTTGTATAGACATGCTGACTTATGCGAGGTACGTTCACTCCGCGTTCACGGTGATCGATGATCGTGAGGAGATGCCTGTGCGTGCTTTCTTATCCACGGTCCTCCTGCTTGTCACCCCTCTCGCGCCGGCGGCGTCCGAGCCCGCCGTCGTCACGGCGGCCGCGGAGACGCCCCCGCTGTACGACGACGAGGCGGGCGGCTACGCCAACGGCGACGACCCGGCGATCTGGGTGCACCCCACCCGCCCGGGCAGGAGCATCGTGATCACCACCGCCAAGGAAGGCGGCCTGTACGCCTACTCGCTGTCGGGCGCCCAGCTCCAGCACCTGCCGGCCCAGCCGCCGCCCGGCGACGGCCACGAGCCGGGACGCCTGAACAACGTCGACCTCGTCCGCGGCTTCCGCCTGTCCAGCGGCGCCAAGGTGGATCTCGCGGTCGCCTCCGACCGGGGCCGCGACCAGCTCCGCGTCTACGCCATCGACCCGGCCGCGGCCGCCGCCGGCCGGCCGCCGCTCACCGACGTCACCGACCCCGCGGTGCCGTTCGTCTTCAACGCCACCCAGGAGGAGGTGGACGAGGCGCGGACCGCGTACGGGCTGGCCGTCAGCGGCACCCGCGTCGTCGTCAGCCGCCGCCACCAGACCACGATCGGCCTGCTCCAGCTCACCGCCGCCCCCGGCGGCAAGGTCACCTACCACCGCGTCCGCACCCTCGACCTGCCCTCCACCTTCCCGCTCCCCGACGGCACCACCTGGGTCCCCTGCGGCGAGCCCGGCGAGCTGCCCCAGATCGAAGGCATGGTCGTGGACCGCGGCACCCTGTACGCGGCCCAGGAGGACGTCGGCATCTGGCGCCTGCGCGCCGACCTGACCGGCCGTCCCGCCCTGATGGACAAGGTCAAGGAATTCGGCAGGCAGGACACCTACGACCCGGCCACGGAGGAGTGCCTGCCCGGCCAGGACCGCGGCTACGGCGGCTCCCACCTCTCGGCCGACGCCGAAGGCCTGACGATCTACCAGGACGGCGACGACGGCTACCTGCTGGCCTCCAGCCAGGGCGACGACACGTTCGCCGTCTACGACCGCGACGACAACGACCATCTCGCCCAGTTCCGCGTCGGGCCCGGGGCACGGGCGGACGGGGCGGAGGTCAGCGATGGGGCCATGGTGACCAGTGCTTCGCTGGGGGGCGCGTATCCCGAGGGGCTGCTGGTGGTGCACGACGGTGCGGACGCGCCGGGGGATGGTGATCGGGAGGTGACCAACTTCAAGTTCGTGGACTGGCGGAAGGTGAAGGACGCCATCGATCAGTGACTTGAGCTGCGAGTTCACCCGTTGCAGGCCGCAGGAGACGAGTGGCTTCCCGTTTCGTGGACGGGGCGCCCGATTTCCTTGCGGCCTGCCGCCAGGGTGTGGGCGTAGCTGGACAGGTAGGCGTCGCGGTTCAGTCCGGTCAGCTCACGGCCCAGGCGGACGGCCTCTTCCGAGATGTTCAGCGCGGGCACTACGGGGTGATCACAGCGGCGCTCATCGCCCTGCTCGCGCGACCGCTCACAGGTCTGTTCGTCAGCGATCCGGAAACCACGGCCGTCACGGTCGATGCGCTGCGCATCATCGCCATCGGCTTCGTCTTCGCCGGCATCCCGCCTCTGATCTCCGCCTACTTCCAGTCCCTCGGCAGAGCCACGCCCTCGTACCTCATCTCGATCGGCACGCTCCTGATCGTCAAGGCGCCGCTCGTCCTGGCGCTCGGCACGTACGGCCCCACAGGGATCTGGATCAGCCTGCCGATCGGAGAAGCGATCGCGGTCGTGGCCGCCGCCGGCCTGCTGTGGAAGTTCGGCCGGCCCAGGACGCAGCCGGTCAGGGCACCTCGACCAGGAGCATCTCGCTGAGCCGCTGCCGCAAGCGGGCACCCATGTCCACGCTGGCCGGGTCGAGGAGCCACTGCACCTGCAGACCGTCGATCAACGCCATGAGATCCGAGTCAGCACCCGCGATGTCCGTCCCCGGCCGCACGAGTCCTCGGGCGTGGAGTTCCTCGAGCGCATCGCGGATATCCCGGCGGATGTGCGCATGCCGGTCGACGAAGTACGCGTGCGCGGGATGGGCCGGATCAGCGGCCTCGACCGACAGCACGGCGTACAAGCGCACCAGCTCCGGCACCGTCGCGTTGTACTCCACCAGTCGCGCGAGCCGGGAGAAGTAGTCCAAGCCGTCCGCTGTCGCGTCGAATCCGGCGAAGAACAACTCGCCGTTGACCCGATCCCGTTCTTCGAGCACCGCGGCCAGGAGTGCTTCCTTCGTCGGGAAGTGATGCGCCAGGCCCATGCGCGACACCCCGCAGTCCGCGGCGATCTGCACCATGCTCGCGTTGCGGTACCCGATCGAGGCGAACTTGGCGAACGCGGCCTCGACGATCTCCGCACGCCGCCGCCGCCCCTTCGGATAACCCGCACTCATCGATCGCCCCCTCGGCTGCCTATCGGCTCGACTGCACAGCAAGGTGGGTAGCAACATCGAAGATACCCGCCGAACGCCGGCCTTCAGCAGCTCAAGGACGCCCAGGCCAGCGCGCCCGGCCTGTTCGGCTTGATTCGCCTTGCACGAGCCGGTATTCGCCCACCTCGGTGAAACGGTCGTCGAGGGTGGCGTCCTGCTGGACGACGGCCTGGCGAGGCTGCGCAGGTCGGTGTCGATGTCGATGTCGACGCCGATGCCGATGCCGATGGCCAGGGTCACCGGGCCGGGCGGTAGCGGGCGGCCGGCCACCTGCTGGCGCAGCGGGCCGATCCTGGCGATCACGCGCACGTGCCAGGACCCAGAAGGGCGACTTCGGCCGGCACCCAGGGTCACCAGGTGGTCCCGTAGATCTACGCCGAGCGCCTCAAGACCTGGAGCACGACCTGCCAGTGGAGGCACACGGACCCGCCTCCCGAGGCCCCGGCCGTCTGATGGTGCGGGGCTTCCAGGCCGGCGCGGGGTGTCGCAGGCGGCGCGCTAGGAGCCGGGGCGTGCCGTCAGCTGGAGCAGCTGAGGGCCCTGCCGGGTGAACGCCTCGTACGGGCAGGCGGTCAGCTCGGCGTCGCGTGACTCCCAGCCCTGCAGCCAGCGCCGGAACCGCGGGGTGTCCACCTCCAGCGTGCCGTCGGGGAGCAGGCGCCCGACGGTGTTGCCGGGTTCGGACAGGCCGACGGTGCACTTGCCGAGCCGCCCGTCCGCCCGCACCATCATCGAGTTGGCACGGGCGGCGTAGCACACCTGCTCCGCCTCGAACAGGCTCTCGCCCTGCCCGTCCGAGACGACGATCTCCTCCAGCGCGGCGATCCGCTCGTCCTCGGCGTCGAGCACCTCCATCGACGCGTCGCCGGCGCCGCCGAGTCGCACCACCCGCTTGAGAAACACCCGGAATCTGCGGTCGTCCAGGAACGTGTCTCGCACCTGGGTGAGAAACGCGGGCATCACGTCCAGGTTGCCGGGAGTGAGGTGAACGCGCAGCAGTACGTGCGCATCCACCGAACCGTCCCTGATCGACAGGAGGTTGCGCCAGATCCGGTCGAACGTGCCCTGGCCGTCGGCCCGTACACGCGTGTGGTCGTGGTGGCGGGCGGGTCCGTCCAGCGACACCTGGAACCTGCGGATCCCCAGCCCGGCCAGGCGCTCCGCCGCCGTGTGGTCGAGCAGGTAGCCGTTGGTGGTCATGTCGCTGCCGTACCCCAGGCCCGGTGTCCGCCTCTGTATCTCGCTCGCGTGGGAGGCCACGTCCTCGATGACGGAACGCGCCAGCATCGGCTCGCCGCCGAACCACGAGATCTGCAGGTGCGACAGCTCCCCGTGGCGCCGGTCGATGAGGTTCTTCACGCCTTCGACGACCTCGGGACGCATGCGTCCGATGGCGAAGTCCTCATAACAGTAGGTGCACCGGAAATTGCACTGCTCTGTGGGAAGCAGAATGAGGTGAAGCCGGTCGCTGCGGAACGAGGTGACCATTTCCCGATCGAACGCGGACATGTCCGTAAGGGCGACTCCACTCATTTAGGGGCACAGCCGCTGGAGCAGTTGCCGCCGTGGCAGTTGTTGGTGACATGACCTGGATGGCCCGGGTTGGGGGTGTACCTGGCCAGCGCCATCAGGGCCTGCGCTGTTTCCGGATTCTCGATCGTGACCCTGCCTGCGTCGTCGATGCTCACGTCGCTCGCCCGGACGAGCACGCAGGATGACTCTTCGGCCATCGTGAAACCCCCTCTGTGTCGATGCCAGCCGGTCTTCGGCGATGACTGCGGGAACGGCAGAGCATGCGTCATCCGGTGCTGTCATCTGTGGCTAGCGGAGCATGTACCCGAGCGGCATTCGGGCGATAGCAAAGGCACTGCCAAAACGGGCGGCCCCGTGTCCGAGCGGCGCGTACGAACTGGTGCCGGGCACGCCGCTCAACCCATTCGCCGGCCGGCCGGTGCCCACCGCCGGCCCCCTGCTCGACCGGCTGCCGCAGGCACCGCGCGGCGAGCCGCCCATCCGGAAGGTGCGGTCGCCACGTGCCCGTAGGGCGAGGTTGTGGTGACGTCGTCCTTTATCGTTGAGTTGAACTCAACTAACATGGGTGGGATGGAGCCCTTGTCCGAACGCGCCGCCGCCACCAGGAGCCGCATCCTCCAGGCCGCCGCCGCCGAGCTCGTGGAGACCGGCGACATCGAGGTCGCGGCCGTCGCCCGCCGCGCCGGGCTCAGCGTCGGCCTGCCGTACCGCTATTTCGGCACCCGCAGCGGCCTGATGAGCGCCCTGCTCGCCGACTTCTACGATCGGCTCGTCACCGAGACCGTGCTCGGCCACTTCACCGGCCGCACCTGGCTCGAACGCTGGCGGGCCCAGCTCACCCGGTGGGTCGACTGGGTGTACGACGAGCCGCTCGCCCCTGTGGTGCTCGGGCGCATGGTCGGGGACGCCAGGGTCGCCGCCATGGAGGCCGACTGCGCCCGGCAGGTCATCGCCCTCGGCGCGAAACACGTCGCCGCGGGGCAGGCCGAAGGCGCCGTCACCCGGGGGCGGGACCCGGAGCTCATGTCGGCGGCCGTCGTCGGCGGCATGCGATCGATCCTGGCCGTCGTGCTCGACCAGGATCCCCGTCCGGAGCGGGCCGCCGTCCTGGAGGAGATCTGGCAGTTCACCACCGCCGCCCTCGGCGCCAGGCCCGCGAGCGCGCCATGACCGGCGACGAGCGCGCCACGACCGCGACCGGCGAAAGGCGCACCTCGGTCACCGCGACCGGTGGCGGCCGGACCGACGGCGCACCAGCAGAAGGCACGGCAGCCGGTGGCGAGTCGGCCCGGGGTGTGCCGACCACGGGCGGGCCGGCCGGGGGCGCGTCGGCCGGGGGCGCGTCGGCCGGGGGCGCGTCGGCCGGGCGTACGTCGGCCGGGGGCGCGTCGGCCGGGCGTACGTCGGCCGGGGGCGCGTCGGCCGGGCGTACGTCGGCCGGGCGTACGTCGGCCGGGCGTACGTCGGCCGGGCGTACGTCGGCCGGGCGTGCGTCGGCTGGGGGCGCGTCGGCAGGAGGTGCCTTGTCCGCGCTGCACCGGGACGGCTACCTCGTCCTGCCCGACCTGCTCGATCCGGGCGAGTGCCGCCGGATCCGCACCGAGCTCACGCCGGTCCTCGGTCCCGCGGGACGCGATCCGTTCCGGTCACGCCACATCCGCCGCGTGTACGGCGTGCTCCACAACACCCGGGCCACGGACCCGCTCATCGACCACCCCCGCGTCCTCGCCCTCCTCGACCGCCTCCTGCTGCCCAACTACCTGCTGTCCCAGCTGGAGGTCGTCGAGGTGGGAGCCGGCGCGCCCGCCCGTCCGCCGGGCTACGACGACCGGCCCTACCCGCTGCCGCGCCCCCGCCCCGCCCTGTCCATCGCCGCCCTCTGGGCCCTCGACGCAGGCACCGCCCTCACCGTGTGGCCGGGCAGCCATCGCTGGCCCGCCGGCGATCCCACCGCACCGGGCGTCCCCCTGACTCCCCCGCCGGGCTCCTGCGCCATCGTCCTGGGCACCCTCTGGCACGCCCGCCCGCCGCAACCGTCGACGAGTCTCACCATCACCGCGCACTACTGCGAGCCGTGGCTGCGCACCCGGGAGGCGTTCGCCCTCTCCCCCGGCAGGCACGTGGCGCGGCAGCTCAGCAACCGGGCCCGCCGCATGCTCGGCTACAGCATCCATCCACCGGACCTGGGCCTGGTGGACGGCGTGCACCCGTACCGCCTCTTCTCCTGAGCCGCCGGCTCGGGTGAAAGTTTCATCGCGGCGGCCCTGCGGAGCACGGGCCCCGGCATCCGTGCTGGGCTGCGCGGATGCGCCCTGAGCCGCAGGCGGGTGCGGGCCGTGCGCGGCGGCCGGCCCGCGGTTTGCAGCCGGGTCGGCAGCCCCCTCTTCTCGTGCCCGGCCGTGCTGTGCTTGACTCGGCGCCGTTCGGGAAAGCGCTTACCGAGGAGTTGGGCGATGCGCCTCACCGCTGTCCTCGCGTGCGCCGGCCTGGTGGCCGGCTGCTACGCCGCGTTGTCACCCTCGCCCGCGTACGCGGCGCCGATCCGGTACGAGGCCGAGGCGTCGCCGGCGGTCTGCACGGGCGTCATCGAGTCCAACTGGGCCGGCTACTCCGGCACCGGCTTCTGCAACGCCGACAACGCCGCCGGCGCCCACGCCCAGTTCACCGTGAACGCCTCCGCCGCCGGCACCGCCACCCTCGGGATCCGCTTCGCCAACGGAACGGCCACGTCGCGCCCCGCCGGCCTGATCGTCAACGGCTCCACCGTCCAGAGCCTGTCCTTCGAAGGCACCGGCGCCTGGTCCGCCTGGGCCACCAGGACCGCCACCGTCCAGCTGAAGGCCGGCTCCAACACCGTCAGGCTCGACCCGACCGGCTCCGCCGGCCTGCCCAACCTCGACCACCTCGACGTCGAGGCCGGCGGCCGGCAGCCGGCGACCGCGCTCTACGTGGCGACCAACGGCGACGACACCGGCCCCGGCACCCTGGCGGCCCCGCTCCGCACCATCCAGCGCGCCGTGGACCTGGCACAGCCCGGTTACACGATCTTCATCCGCGGCGGCACGTACGCTCCCGGCACGAACATCCAGCTCGTCAAGAACGGCACGCCCGGCCAGCCGATCACGATGACCGCGTACAACCGGGAACGGGTGGTCATCGACGGCGAGAACATGCCGTACACGCCGGGCGCGGTGGGCTCCAGCATCCCGCGCGCCGAGCGCGGAGCCGTGCACATCGAGGGCGACCACTGGCGGCTGATCGGGCTGGAGATCGTGCACGGCCCGTACGGGATCTTCGGCCTCGACGCCAGCGGCAACGTCTTCGACCGCCTGGTCACCAGGGACAACTACGAGTCCGGGCTGCACCTGCAGGGCGCGTCCAGCGACAACCAGATCATCAACCTGGACAGCTACGGCAACCGGGACCCGCGCAAGAACGGCGAGAGCGCCGACGGCGTCGCGATCAAGGAGGGCTCCGGCGGCGGCAACGTGATCCGCGGCGCCCGGCTCTGGAACAACTCCGACGACGGCCTGGACTTCTGGATGTTCCTCGGCGCGGTGACCGTGGAGTCGTCCGTGGCCTGGGGCAACGGCTTCAACCGGTGGAACCTGCCCGGCTACACCGGCGACGGCAACGGCTTCAAGCTCGGCGGCGGCGACCCGGACCCGGCGGTCGCCCACGTCGTCCGCAACTCCATCGCCTACGACAACGCGGTGGACGGCTTCACCGACAACGGCAACCCGGGCCGCCTGGTGACCGACCGCGGCACCGCCTGGCGCAACGGCGGCACCGGCTTCGACTACGCCGACTCCGTTTCCGTCCTGACCAAGAACCTGTCGGTGGCGAACCAGACCCAGGCCGCGCCCGGCTCGTCGTCCGGCTCGGGCAACTCCTGGGATCTCGGCGGCACCTGGACGTTCACCAGCACCGACGCGAGCACGATCACCGGCCCGCGCACCGCGGACGGCTCGATCCCGTCCTCCGCCTTCCTGCGGCCCAGCAACGGCGCCGACCTCGGCGCCCGCTTCTGAGCGTCCGCCGCGGCCGCCGTCAACCGGGCGTCCGCGCTCCGAGGCCTGCCCGCGTGCTCAGCCTCTTCGCAGCTGGGCGGTCTGTTCTGTGCCGGCCTCGGTGGGGCGTCGCAGGTGCCGCTCGATCACGACGAGCGCCGGTCGTGGCGTTCAGCGTCCTGACGGCGGACGTCCGCCGGGCAGGTGGACCGACGCCACGGAGCAGGCCGCGGCGGCGAAGAGCACCGCCACGAACACCGGCGAGCTCCGGACCAACGCCAGGTTGTGCACCAGTCCCGCGATCACGGCGAGCTGGACCGCCGCCGTCAGCTCCGGCCGGTCCTCGACCGCCTGGGAGGCCACGAACAGCAGCACCAGCACGGCGGGCAGGTACGCGGGGATCTGCGGGTAGTCGGAACCGCCCTCCCACAGGTAGACGCCGCACACGTCCACGACGACCAGCAGCGTGGCCGCCGCTCCCAGGACCAGCGGCGGCCGCGCCTCGCCCGCTCGCCGGCGCTGAACAACCCGTGCCAGAAAGAACCCGAGCAGGAGCAGAACCCCCGAGAACACCACCAGCCAGGGCGTCTCCTCGCCGGGATCGTCCCTCATGTCCCGAGGGAACCGCAGGATGATGACGATCATGATCAGCGTCAGCGCCCCGCCCACGGCCCCGGCGACTCTCCACCGCAGGCCGCCCGGCTGGGCCAGGGTCGCCTCGGTGCACGCGACCAGCAGGAGCAGCAGCCCGGATATCGTGATGACGATCAGTCCGGCGCCGCTGAAGGCCGACTCGAAATGGGCGAACACCCCCAGGTGCACCGCCGACAGGCCGGCGGCCGCGCCGAGGCTCGCAGTGCGCCATCGGCCCTCCGGCAGCAGGCCGGCCGCGAACGCCGCTGCGATCAGGAGCCCCAGCCAAATGGTGTAGTCGGCGACCACGACCGTGTTGAGCATGGCGGCGAACTGGGGGGTGTACCCGGGGCCGACCATCAGCAGCAGGCCCGCCAGCAGCGCCAGCCCGCGCGACGCGAGGAGCAGCCACGCACCTGCGCCCGGCGTGCCGCTGTCCCCGCCGGACGGGGCGACGGCGTCCGGCGGCACGGCGCGGCCGACGTCCGCGGGTGTCGCGTCGCGGGCATCATCGGGCGAGACATCGGGCACACCCTCGGACCGAACCGCGCGCACGACATCGGGCACACCCTCGGACCGAACCGCGCGCACGACGTCGGCCACACCCTCGGACCGGGCTGCGGGCACGATATCGGCCACGCCCTCGGACGGAGCCGCAGGCACGACGTCGGGCATGACCGCCGGCCGGACCGCGGGCACGGCGTCGGGGTGGGCGAGGGCGCGTGACGCCGCCGCCGAGACGGACCGGCTGTCGTCGTCGGCCAGCTCCTCCAGGGCCAGCCGCGCCGCGAGCGCGAGCCCGGCGTGGCGGCTGTGCCGCAAGCGCGCCAGCTCGCCGATCGCCCCCTCCCTGATCTTGGCGATCGGGTGGTCGACGGCCTCCTGAAGTTCGGTGGGCAACGGCGCGGGCCGATCCACGGGACGGCCACGCCGGGCGATGATCAGATCTCCCTGAACGTCGAACGTCCACTTGCCCGGCGTCTGACTGGGCGTGACCGCCCGTACCTTGTCGTAGACGAAGTCGTACAGCTCGTGGATGCCCACGAAGCCGTCCTGGTCGCGGTCGGCCTCGCCGGTCTCGAGCCCTTCCACCAGCGCTCTGGTGAACACCGAGGGCGAGGTCGTCTCCTGCGCGTCGGCGAGGTCGGTCCCGTCGAAGGCGTACTCCAGGGCGTTGGAGGCCGTGATGACCACTCGCCCGCGCCCGCCGAACTGCTCCTCGACGTGCACGTCCGTGCCCGCCCTCGGCAGCGCGCCGCGGGCGAAGGCGCCCGCGTAGCAGCAGTCGAGCAGCAGGACGATGCGCCGGCAGCGGCTGCGGCCCATCCGCCGGTTGACGAACTCCGCCGACACCGCGGTGGCGGCGAGCCTGTTGAGCTTGGTGCTGGGCGTGGCGAAGTACAGCTCGCCGTTGTCGTCCTTGACCCCGTGGCCGGAGAAGTGCAGCAACAGCAGATCGTCAGGATGGCGGTCGGCGAAGAACTCCTCCACGGCCTCGCTGACGACAGCGGTGGGCTCGTTGAGCATCGTGCGCACGTCGAAGCCGCCGATCGCCTGGTCGCCCAGCACCCTAGCCAGCGCCTCGGCGTCCAGGGCGGGCGCCCGCAGCCGCCGCAACCCGGGATCGCCGAACTCGTCGCCGGCCACGATCAGCGCGAGGCGGCGCCCGGGCCGGGGGGATGCGTCCGGCCGCCCGCGGCGGCGCAGCCACACGTCGGCGAACTCGCGCTGCTCCTTCGACGGGATGCCGGTCAGCTCCAGCACGTCGCCGTCGATCTCCAGCTTGACGGAACGATGCTGGTGGCGGTTGAGCCAGGCGGTCACGGCGTTCACGATCGAGGCCAGCAGTTCCGTACCGGCGAGCGCGATCACCAGGCCGCCGACCGTGAACGACAGCACCGCCCTGGCGCCTTCCGGGATCTCCCCCGCCTCGGCGGTGCCGGCCACCACGTCCAGTTCGAGCAGTTCCTCCCTCAGCCTGGCGGTGGCCTCGTCCAGTTCCTGGGGATCGGCGGCCGCGTCGACCACCCGTAGCCGCAGCTGCACCGTCTCGCTCACCATGGGCCGCCTCCGAGGCGCGAACGCAGGACACCGCGAGGACGGCCTGCCGCCAGGGGCTCTGCCGTCACGTACCGATATCGCCGACGATCACCCTGCCGCTACGCGCAGTCGCCACCGGATGCGTGGCCCCGCACCCTCCAGCAGCTTGTCCGGGGTGTTCGGCAGGTCGCGGACGCGTTCGCCCCAGGATCCCGCGCGGGCCGGCGAAGAGGCCGCGGCACCCCGGACGCCGTGGGTGTGATCTTCAGGCCGGCCGCCGACACCGTGGTCACGAGGTGGCCCTGCCCTGCTCGCGGAACACCGGCAGCGCGACGGCGATGCCGCGCAGCACGCCGCGCAGGTCGCCGTCGATCATCGCCGACCAGCCGGCCACGTCGAGGACAGGCCAAACGCGGGGGCTTCACAGCCGTCGAGGCGGGGTGGGGCAGGACCTCTGAGGGCACCATCCGCCCCGACACCGACGCACGCGACCGGGCACTAGACTGTCTACAACAAAACCATCTGCTACGGTCCTTACCTGGCAAGCGCACTTTCCGTGGCACGCCTCCCTGGCGCCGCACCGTCTGATGGAGACCAACATGAACGAGAACCAGTCGGGCCCCGCCCCCCGGCCGCTGAGCGAAGAAGAACTGCTGAAGCTGCTCGGCGGACAGCAGTTCGGCGTGTTGTCGACGGTCAGGCGCAGCGGTCACCCCGCCCTGTCCACGGTCCTGTACCGGTGGGACCCGGCCGCGCGGATCATCAGGATCTCCACGACGGCCGACCGGCTCAAGGCGCGCCAGGTGCGCAACAACCCGCACGTCGCCCTGCACGTGCAAGGCCCCGACGTGTGGTCGTTCGCCGTCGCCGAGGGCGAGGCCGAGGTGTCCGGCGACGCCGCCGAGCTCCTGGCCTTCGCCGGCGAGCAGCCGGATACCGCCGCCTTCCTGGAACAGCAGGCCAGGGAACGCCGCGTGGTGATCAGGATCAAGGTGTCCCGGCTGTACGGCACCGCCCTGGACCTCCCGTGAGCCGGCCCCGCCCGGCTCCGGCCTCCGGCGCCGCGACCAGCGGGCGCCCGCTTGTGTCGCGGGACGACCGGACCGCCCGCCAGGAAGAGCTGTCGCCGAACGGGCGGGGGACGCCCCGCGGATGCAGTCATTGACGTTCCCTCCGCTCAGGCAGAAGACCGCGCGGCGGGAGAAACGGCGGCCCGGTCCGGCGAACAAGCCGCACGACTACCGCCCGCGGCTGGGAGGACCTGCGCGGGACGCCGGCCGGGTGACGCCGACCACGAGTGGCGGCACGCCGGACGAGCCACGCAAACCACTCCCCTACGTCCGCCTGCACCTCCCCGATGCGCGGTCGCGCGGCGCAGACGCAGGCGGCGGCAGTGATCAATAGTTGATCGTGTCCCACAACTTTTGCCGGCGTTTCGCAGTCCAAGCAGACATGATGAAGACGATGATCGGGGCTTCGCTCCTCGCCGGCTCGCTGATGGTCTCCGGTGCCACCGCCGCAGTGGCGCAGACGAAGCCGACGTTGGGGCCGTACGGTTACGGTGCTGTGAAGCTCGGCATGACCGTCAAGCAGGCCAAGGCGACAGGGGACGTGGTCAGCAAGATGCCGGGCGGAGGCGGCTGCTCCGGCTGGGACTTGAAGAAGTTCCCAACCCCCAAGAACGAGGCTGGCGTCTACATCTCACCGCGCGTGGGGCTGGCCGCCATCTTCGCCGCCAAGGGTATGCAGACCCCGGAAGGCATCAAGATCGGCTCCACCGTCAATCGGCTGAAGGGGGCCTACCCGAAGATCAAGAAGGACATCCACGGGTACTATGTGATCACGGTCCCTGGCAACAAGAAGGCTTACTACACCTTCGGCGTCATGCACGGCAAGGTCACCGAGTACGGCGTCGCGCTCAAGAAGCAAGACTGCTTCAACTGAGCACCCCCGGCATCTCGGCGTAGGCCAATCCCTTGTCGACCGTCTCCGACGGCGTGCTGCCGGCCCGCACACGGGCCGCCCGCGTGGTGGCGGAGTACGGCGACATCGAACCGAGCGCGGCGGCGGTGGCGGGTCACGCTGTTCGTCACGATGGCCGTGGCAGCCGGGGGACGTGCTGCTGGCCGCCGGGCTGATCCCTGGGTCCGGCGCCTCCCCGCCGTGATGCCCGGCCTTGCCGGTGGCCGCTGGGGCGGCCGCCAGGCAGGTTGTGCCCAGGTCTTCCGGGGCAGCGCAAGCGATCACTCGCGAACCGCCCTCTAGCCAACGGAAGCAGTGCGCCCGAACTCCCGGAATCCGTTCACTCGACGTGACGCAGGATGGACGCCTTCAGTCCCGTTCGAATCCACTCATCAGAGCAATCTCGCCGCTTGCCGGGGCCGTCCAGACCATGGCCAACGCGAAGCCCAGATCATCGAAGCGAGCCCCAGGAAAGACGCTCCCGTAGACGTCCCGGAACTGCTCGCGTGTTCTGCCCGGGGGCAGCAGGAGCAGCTCTGCGAGATGGCCGGTGTTGGACCGCAAGACGATCAATCGGATCGAGAACGGCATGTACAGCCCACACCTGGACAAGGTCGTCCAGATCGCCGGCGCACTCGCAGTACCAGCCAAGGAGCTCTTCGACTGGAGCAGCGCGCGCCCTCCAGCACCTGAGCGGCGATGTCGGCAGCGCCCGGCCCGGGATCGTTGAGCAGTTCCCTGGCCTCGGTGTACCTGGTGACAAGCCAGATCCTGAGCCGCCGGTGTGCGGGCCCGGGCCGCACCGGTCCGCCTCGCGAACGCGCCGGTAGACCGGATGCGGGGTCCTGGAAGAAGGCCCGTCCAGGTTGAGTGCCGGGTTCGTGGCCGGTTCGCCTTACCGCGACATTCGCCCTTTCCAGCTCGCCGGGATCTCCCTACCGCCGGGCGGGCAGGGCCTCGGTCACCTCGTCGATGAGGCCGGCCAGCTCGCCCGGCCGCGACAGGAACGGAGAATGGCTCCCCGGCAGGTGCCTGACGACCTCGGCCATCGTGAGCTGCCGCTTGATGAACAGCTCGGGCATGCTCCGGTCATCGTCGCAGACGATGAGCGCGGAGGGCACCGTCCGCCACGAGGCCCGCGTCTGCTGCTCGGTGAAGGCACGCGCGCTCTGCGGCCTGAGCCGGGCGACGGCCGCCTCCGCCCACCGCGCGGGTACGTCGTGGTACAACGCCTCGACCGGCGGCTCGGGAGCCGGCACCAGCTCGGCGTCCTGGGGGAACCACGGCCCGCCGACCGGCGTGACCACCGCCTCCCCGGCCTCCAGCATGTGGGCCGCCAGGTAGACGAGCCGCCGCACGTTCGGCACGGTCTCGGCCACCTCGGTGACGGGGACGCCGCCGTAGGAGTGCGCGAGCACGGTGACCGGTCCCTCAAGGGCACGCAGATGGTCCCGTACGGCCCGCGCGTCGTCGTACATCCCCGCACGTGGATCCCCCGACGTGCTCGGCAGGTCCACCGTGGACGTGGCCCAGCCGCGCTCTTCCAGCTCCGGCACGAGCCGATCCCAGCACGACGGTCCGTGCCAGGCGCCGTGCACGAGCACCAGCGTCTCCTTGTTCACCATGTTCTCCCCCTGCATTCGCGTGTCACCCGGCCAGGGTGCCAGGGCCGCATATACGGACCCCATATGCGGCATCGACGGCGGTGTCACCGATGACGGCACGGGCCCGGGCCGCCGACGAGTTCGGCGGGCTGGGCGATTCGATGCTCAGCTCCCTCGCCGTGCACACGGGCGAACCGGACACCAGTCCTGCGCGCACCGCCCGGCGGGGAAGGCGCCCAGGCACAGCGGGTGGTCCTCGGCCAGCGCGCCGCGGCCCTCGCGGGAGGTGACCACCGGCGCCTGAGCGGCCTCGGCGAGCCGGGTCAGCTCGGCGGTGGCTCCCGCGCCCACGACGCCGCCGCCCGGTGAGCACGTCCCTGGCCAGCCGGATGACCTCGGCGCCGAGGTCGCCGGCGCGGCGGGCCCGCGCGACGGTGCGGCACACCGCACGCAGCATGTCCGGCCGGCTGTCGGCCTCGTGGATGTAGCCGCGGCCCCGGCCCAGATGGGCGCTTTCCACCTGGCCGGTGATGAGCAGGACGCGGGAGGAGGCGAACGACGCCTCGTACAGGCCGGCCATGGCCTTGGCGGTGCCCGAACCGGTGCTGACCAGCGCGACCCCGAACGTCCCCGTGGTCCTGGCGTAGCCGTCGGCGGCGTGCACGGCCGTCTGCTCGTGCCGCATGCCGACGATGCGGATGCCGCCCCATACCCGCAGGGCCCGCAGGATCGGCAGGTTGTGGATGCCTGCGATGGCGAACACGTGCCGGACGCCGAGCGTGTCCAGCGCCGCCGCGACCTGATCGGCCCCAGTGGTCATGAAATATCCCCATTGATCGGCATTTGGATGCTCGGTGAACTCCTCGAGGCCGTACCGCCCCTTCTCCCTGCCGATTCCCGAGCCCTTGTAGCCGCCGAACGGCGCCACGGGGTTGAAGTTGACGCTGACCTGCCCGGTCCGCAACCGGCGCGCAACCGCGAGCGCCCGCTCCTGATCGGGCGACCACACCGCTCCCGACAGCCCGTACGGCGATCCACACGGCCTCATCGAGGTCGTCGTAGCCGATCAGGACCAGCACCGGCCCGAAGATCTCCTCCTGGGCGACCGCCATGCCGGGATCGACGCCGGTGAGCAGCGTGGGCGAGACGTAGAACCCGCGGTCCAGCGGGCGGTCCGGCCCGCCCACACGAGCCGGGCTCCGTCCAGGACGGCCGCCGGGATGCAGGCCGCCACCCGCTCGCGCTGCCGGGCGCTGATCACGGGCCCGAGGTCGGCGACCGCGGAGTCGCGATCGCCCGGCCGCGCGGCCGACAGCAGGCCCGCCGCGCATGCCCCGGCCTCGGCCGGCAGCGACCTCGGCACGACCAGGCGGGTGAGCGCCGTGCAGGTCTGCCCGCTGTTGACGATCACCGTGCGTAGGCAGTGCGCGACCGCGGTGGCCAGGGTGGCGCCGTCGAGATCGTCCAGGAGGATCGACGCCGACTTGCCGCCCAGCTCCAGCAGCACCCGGGCGACGTTCGCCGCCGCCAGGGCCGCCACCTGCTGTCCGATTCGCTGGCAGCCCGGCGCAGCACCGCGGCGCGCTCGGCCACGGGTACGCGGGCCCAGCCCTCGCCCGCCCGTGCGGCGGCGACGGCGGCGGCGGCGGCGGCGACGGCATCGCCCACGTCGGCCGCCGAAGCCGCGGGGATCTCCGCGAAGACCTCCTCGGTGCACGGGTCGACGAGCCTCAGTCCTTCCCACTGCCGCGCCTCCGCTTCGACGGCCTTCTCGTCGAACGAGTTGTACGTGGCGGCCGGCCCGAAGTCGAACAGCCCGCTGGACTTGACGTCGATCGGCGAGGTGATCATGGCGTGCCGGGCGAAGGCGCCGACGGTCGTCTGGAGGGCGGCGTCGTCGATCACGCCGTACCTCCCCGAGGGGCCGCGCCGCCGGTGATGTCGAGGCGCAGCTTCAGGATCCGTACGGCCTGGGCCAGCGCCTCGTCCCCTGCATATAAGTAGGGGGCTACTCACGACAGTCCGCGAGCGGTAGCCGAATCTGAAGAGGCCTTAGCTTCGGACCGGAAGGAATAGCCATGGCCGAGAAGTTGTACGCGTCCTGGGCGTCGGGATACGCAGCATTCCCCGAGACCGCCAATCTGCGAACGCTCCGCCAGGGTTTCGGGGTGACCTTCACCATCCCGGCGGGCCGGGCCGAATGGATCCACCTGCCGATCCCCACACCGGTCATCGCGGAGGGCGACCGCGCCACCCTGGACAAGGTACTGGTCCTGTTCCATGCACGCCAGAACAGCGAGATCATCGAGGTCCACGTCTTCGACGGGCCCCGCCGAATCTCCAGGTTCTCGGAAATGCGACTTTCAGGCGATCACGCGCAAGGAGTCGATGCGAGAAACGTCTTCGTCGTCCGCCAGGCGGATATCGCCTTCGGGATCGGCGTCACACTACGCGTCAACAACATTTCGGCCTCCACCGACAGCGAGTTCTTCATCAGCAGCTTCGGCGGAGACTTCTTCCACAACGTGTGAGCCCCGTGCGCCACGTACGCACACTTTCCGGGAGTATGTTCATGCGTCCGCAGGGTCGTCCTGATCATCTCCTCGCGGGGAGCGCCGGCCGGCTTCCTGACCGCCCGGCGCGCCGCGGTCACCGCGGCCGGACACGGCCTGCCCGAACCGGCCTGCCCTCGGCGGGTCGCCGGCCTGCGCCGGGAGGAAGTGGCCCAGCTCGCCGGGATCAGCGCCGGCTACAGCCCGGCGAGTCCGGACAGCGCATCACCCGCAATCCGTGCGGGCTGCTGGCCAACCGCATCGGCACCCCCGCCGTGGTGCTCGGGCGTACCCTCGACATCCTGTCCCGGAACCGGCTCGGTGCCGCTCTGCCCGGCGACCCGGCCGCCATACGCCCGGCCACCGTAACCACGTGCGCATGCTCTTCCTCGGCCAGCGCGTCCGGGCCCTGGAAACCGACTGGCCGGCCCGCGCCCGCGAAGCCGACTTCCGCGCCTGAAGGAGCCAGCACCTGATCACGCTGCACCCGTTCGGCCACAGCACCGTCCACCACCCCATCACCGGCCCCGTCAGTCTCGGCTGGCACATCCTGACGAGCGTCGACGAACAGTCCATCGTGCTCATTACGGCTCCGCCCGGCAGCGCCGACCACGCCGCCCTCCGGCAGCTGGACCCCTGGGCGGTGGAGCAATCACTGCGACCCCGCCATCCTCAGGCAGTTTCGGGACGGCGGTTCGAGGCCCGGGTCAGCTTGAAGTGGGCGCACGATTTCCGGAAGGCACCTTGAAATCGGCCGGCCATTTACGGCAAGTCGCTTGGTCGCTGACCGCACCGAGTCGATCCATGTGGCGGACGTGTCCGGCGACGGGTCTCACCGGCCTGGCACGGATCCGCAACGGCGAGATCTGCTCCTGGCCGAGTCTCGGCCACGGCAGGTTCGGGCCCAAGGTCACCATGGACGGCTCGCCGTGGTGCGATCACGAGGAGTTTCGTCGACTACTCCGGCGCCGTGCAGACCATCGCCACCAGCTCCGGCAGCGGGCTGTTCGAGACCAGCCTGCGAGACGAGCGCTCCCTGCCGTTCGAGGGGCATGAGCCGGCGGATCGAACTGCCCGTCGACTTCGGCAGTTCGACTACGACACGGTTTCCGACGTCATCCTGCACCTGCGGTACACGGCCGGGGAGGGCGGCGCCCAGTTGTGTGACAAGGCGGTTGAGCGGGTCCGCGACCTGGCCGGGGCGGCGGAGGAGTCGGGGCCGGTGCGCCTGTTCAGCCTCCGGCACGATCTCCCCGCCGGCTGGCGGCGACGTCGTCGTTGGCCGCTGTGCCGCGCGTGCCCAGGACGTGATGCGCGTCGGCTTGTGTGAACGGCGGCGCGGCACCAAGAATCAGCGGTGGGCTATATAAGCGAAGGCCGGTATAGTCGCTGCCGTGCACGCCTTCGACATACTCGGCGACCCCGTGCGCCGGCGCGTTCTGAAGCTACCGAAGGAGACATGACATGAAGGATGTTCTCGACGAGCTGGCTGCCGTGCGCCGGGCGATGGGCACCGGCAGCGTGCCCGCCGGCGAGGCGTACACCGTGGAGCTGCGGCGTCGATACGACGCGGAGATCGATGACGTCTGGGACGCCATCACCAACCCCGAGCGGCTGCAGCGCTGGTTCAAGCCGGTCACCGGGGACCTTCGGCTTGGCGGGCAGTTCGCTCTGGACGGCGGAGAGCACGGCGAGATCCTCCGGTGCGAGCCGCCGCGTCTGCTGAAGGTGTCCTGGCTCTACGGGCCGGACGCCGACGCCTGGCCCGGCACCAGCGAGGTGGAAGTGCGCCTGGCCGCGGGCCCGGCCGGCGACACCGAGTTCGAGCTGATCCACGCAGCGGTCGTCGGCGAGCCCATGTTCCCTACGTACGGCCCCGGCGCCGGAGGTGTCGGCTGGGACCTGGCCCTCCTCGCCCTGCGACGGTTCCTGGCCGGCGACGAGATCACCGGTCACGAGGAGTTCGAGAAGTCGCCCGAAGGGCGCGAGTTCGGCCGCCGTAGCGCCGCAGCCTGGGGTCGGGCCCACCTGGCCGCCGGCGGCGAACCGGAGCACGTCGCGGCCGCGGTCGAGGCCACCACCAAGTTCTACGTACCCGACCCGGCCTGACACTCCAGCGGCGGCGGACTGACCGGCTTCCTCGGCGCCCCACGACCAGCAGGACTGCAGCACGTCGTCCCACACCACGAGAAGGAGCGATATCCCATGAAGTACACCGTCTCGACCGAGATCGCCCTGCCGCGGGAGACAGTGGTCCAGCTCCTGGCCGACCCGGCACACCTGCCGAAGTGGCTGCGGGGCCTGGTGCTGCACGAGCCGCTGAACGGGAAGCACGGGGAGCTCGGCACCAAGTCGCGCGTCGTGATGCAGATGGGGAAGCGGAAGATCGAGTGCACCGAGACCATCACCCGCCGGGAACCGGCAGACCTGCACGAGATCCCGAAAGGCGGCGTCGTTCACTTCGACCGCGAGATCGTCAGCAAGGGCACGTGGAGCGCCGTGCGCGATCGGCTGGCCGAAGCCGGTCCGGAGACGACACTCTGGGAGAGCGAGAGCGAATACCGGTTCAGCAGCGTGATGATGCGGCTGGTGGGACTTCTGATGCCCGGTGCCTTCCGCAAGCAGTCGGAGCAGCACATGCAGGACTTCAAGCGTTTCGCCGAGCAAGGCAAGGACGTCCGGGAAGAGACGGACTGATCTGCCGTCACGCTCGGCGATGGCCATGGAGGCGGGTTCTGTGCGGTGGACGATGAGGACATGATCTTCGAGGAAGAGGCCATCGAGACGTCGACTTGGCGGGGATGGTTGCGGCGGGTCGGGGCCAGTGGCCGCCTTCCCCGGTCCAGGCGGTGGCGGTCTCGGGGCTGATGCCCAAGAGGTCCGTGAGAACGGCAGCGAGCGACTAATTTGACAGCAATCTAATCAATGAGGCATGCTTCCTGCTACTTCGACAATCGTCTAAGCAAGGAGCCATGATGAGTGACGGATGCTGCGGCACCACCACGCCCTCGGAGGCGGAGCAGTTCACCGCCGGCCCGGAGACCAGCACACTGCCGGTGGTGGTCATCGGGGCGGGTCCGATCGGCCTGGCCGCCGCCGCCCACCTGGCCGAGCGGGGCCTCGGCTTCCTGATCCTGGAGGCGGGCGGGCAGGCAGGCGCGTCCATCGCCAAGTGGGGTCACGTACGGGTGTTCAGCCCGTGGCGCTACAACATCGACCCCGCCGCCCGCCGCCTGCTGGAAGAGGCGGGCTGGCAGGCGCCGGACGAGGACTGGCTGCCGACCGGCGCCGAGCTCGTCGACGACTACCTCGCCCCGCTGGCCAAGGCCCTCGGCGACCGGGTACGGCTGAACGCCGAGGTCACCGCGATCACCCGGCTGGGCTTCGACCGGGTCCGGACCAACGGCCGCGAGGACGTACCGTTCCTGATCCGCCTGCAGGACGGCGAGGAGCTGTACGCCCGCGCGATCATCGACGCCTCCGGCACCTACACCAGCCCCAACGTGCTGGGCGCGAGCGGCCTGCCGGCGCACGGCGAAGCGGAGGTGGCACAGCTCATCGACCACGCGCTCCCCGACGTCCTCGGTGCCGACCGCGCCACCTACGAAGGTAAGCACACCCTCGTCGTCGGCGCCGGCCACTCGGCCGCCACCACGCTGCTGGCCCTGGCCCAGCTCGAGAACACCCCGATCACCTGGGCGATCCGCGCGGGCAACGCCAGCCGCACCTACGGCGGCGGCGACGCCGACGCGCTTCCCGCGCGCGGGGCGCTGGGCAGCCGCCTGCACGCCCTGGTGGAGTCCGGCCGGATCACCCTGCTGACCGGCTTCTACACCCACCGCGTCCGGGGAACCGGCCAAGGCGTCGAGGTGGTCAGCCGCGACCCGTCCGGCGCGGAGCGGACAATCGCCGTGGACCGGATCGTGTCGGCCACCGGCTACCGCCCCGACCACTCCATCGCGAGCGAGCTGCGCCTCGACCTGGACCCGGTCCTCGGCTCCACCCGCGCTCTCGCCCCGCTGATCGACCCGAACCAGCACTCCTGCGGCACGGTCCCGCCGCACGGCGCGGACGAGCTGGCCCATCCCGAGCCCGGCTACTACGCGATCGGCGTCAAGAGCTACGGCCGCGCGCCCACCTTCCTCATGGCCACCGGCTACGAGCAGGCCCGCTCGGTCGTCGCCGCACTGGCCGGCGACTGGGAGGCCGCACGCGACGTGCAGCTCGACCTGCCCGAGACCGGTGTCTGCTCCTCCAACCTCGCCGAGGCCCAGGAGCAGCGCGTCGGCCTGGCCACCGGCATCAGCGGCGGCCTGCTGTCCGCCCCGCTCCCTTTGGTGACCGCCTCGACCGGCGGCGGCTGCTGCGGCTGAACGAGGAGGAGCACGATGTCCGACGGCTACCCCACCGCGGCGCAGAAAGAGGCGCTGAGCCTGATCCGCGACCACGAGCCGATGCCCACAGCCCGGCTCGCGGAGCGGCTGCTGGCCGCCCGCGAACCCAGCACCAACCCCGGCTACGCCCGCGCCGTCACCCGCATGGCCGGAACCCTGGCCTGGCGACTGCAAGCACAGGGCTTCATCACCGCCAACGGCACCGACACCTGGCGCACCACCTCCTCCGGCCGCGCGCTGATCTCATGCGCCTGAGCTCCGGCGATACCAGCGACCCGGCCGTCGCCTCCGTCAGCGAGCGCGGCGGCCAAGGCCGTTTCCACCAGGGCCGGCGCATCGTCGCCGCCCTGGCCGTCACCCAGACCATCGGCTACGGCGTCCTCTACTACGCCTTCTCCGTCTTTCTCGCTCCGATGACCCGCGACCTGCGCGCCGGCGGCACGCAGGTCGCCGCCGCGCTCACCCTCGCCGTCCTGACCACCGCTCTGTGCGCGCCGCTGGTCGGCCGGTGGCTGGACACCCACGGCGGCCGAGGCCTGATGACCGCCGGGTCGGTGCTCGGCGCGCTCGCCGTCCTGGCCTGGTCCCAAGCTCACAACCTGCTCCAGCTGTACGGGGTGTTCCTCGCCATCGGCATCGCCTCGGCCATGGTGCTGTACGAGCCGGCCTTCGCCGTCATCATCGCCTGGTTCGACGGCCCGGCCCACGGGCACGGCCGGGCCGGCGCGCTGCTCGCGCTGACCATCGTGGCCGGGTTCGCCTCCTCCATCTTCCTGCCGCTGACCGGCCTGCTCGTCGAGCACTACGGCTGGCGCCAGGCCCTGGTCATCCTCGGCCTCGGCTACGGCGTGGCGGCGATCCCGCTGCACGCCCTGGTCCTGCGCCGGCCCGCCCACCACACCGCCAAGGCCAAGGCCGAGGCACGCGGCGAGCTGGTCAAGGCCGCCGTACGGGCGCGTCCGTTCTGGTTGCTGGCGGCGGCCTTCACCGCGCATGGCGGCGCGGTGGCCATCATCGCCGTCCTGCTGGTCACCTACCTGACCCACCTCGGCCATCCCCCGGTCTTCGCCGCCACCATCGCCGGACTGCTCGGCGTGCTCTCGGTGACCGGCCGCCTGGTCACCACCGGCCTGCGCCGCCGCTGGTCCGCCGCGCCGGTCGCCGCGGGTGTCTTCGCCCTGCAAGGCGCAGGCGCGCTGCTCCTGCCGGTCGTCGGAGCCGGCGTGCCGGGCGCGATCGGATGCGTCCTGCTCTTCGGGATCGGCTTCGGCGTCGGCACGATCACCCTGCCGCACCTGCTCGCCGAACGGTACGGCACCGCCGCCTACGCCAGCCTGTCCGGCCGGATCGCCCTGTTCTCGGTCGCCGACAAGGCCGCCGCTCCGCTGGCCGCCGTCGCCCTGGCCCAGGTGGCCGGCTACGGCTGGGTCATGGGTGCGGTGGCCGCCGCCTGCGCGATCGCGGCATTGGCCCTGCTCGCCTATCACCGCCTATAATTTCGACAAGCTTCGAATCAGCAGGGGGAGCCGGATGGCCGCCACCACGACCCCGTGCTGCGCACCGATCGCACGCGAGCCGCTGTCCGAGACCGACGCGGCCGACCTCGCCGTCATGCTCAAGGCGGTCGCCGACCCGGTCCGGCTGCGCCTGCTGTCGATGATCGGATCTCACGCGGGCGGCGAGGCGTGCGTGTGCGACCTCACCGACGCGTTCGACCTGACCGCCCCGACCATCTCCCACCATCTCAAGGTGCTCCGCACGGCAGGGCTGATCGACGGCGAACGGCGCGGCACCTGGGTGTACTACCGGATCATCCCCGAGGCGGTGAACAAGCTGGGCGCCCTGTTCGCACCGCTGACCCAGCCTTCACCCGGCAGGCCGGGAGACCTCGAGCTCCTGCCCGTATGACCCGAGCTCCCCGCCCGGTCGACGTCCTGGTCATCGGCGGCGGCCAGGCAGGTCTGGCCGCCGGCTACTACCTGCGCCGCGCCAGGGCCGACTTCGTCATCCTGGACGCCCAGGAGGAGCCCGGTGGGGCGTGGCGGCACGCCTGGCCGTCGCTCCGGCTGTTCTCCCCCGCCCAGTACAGCTCGCTGCCCGGCCGCATGATGCCCACCCCGCCCGGCGGCGGCTACCCCAGCGCCACCGACACGGTCGCCTACCTCGCCGACTACGAACAGCGCTACCAGTTCCCGATCGTCCGGCCCACGACCGTGCATGCGGTACGGCGAGAGGAGCGGAGCCTCCTGGCCGACACCGACGCCGGCACCTGGCAGGCCCGCCACGTGATCAGCGCCACCGGCACCTGGTGGCGGCCTTACGTGCCCTACTACCCTGGCATCGGCGACTTCCAGGGGAAGCAGTTGCACGCCGCCGGCTACCGTGGCCCGGAGCCGTTCCACGGCCGGCGCGTCCTGATCGTGGGCGGCGCCAACTCCGGCGCGCAGATCCTGGCCGACGTCTCCACCGTCGCCGACACCACCTGGGTCACCCTGCGCCCACCTCGCCTGCTGCCCGACGAGGTCGACGGCCGGGCCCTGTTCGCCCTGGCCACCCGCCAGACCCAGGGCGCGGACGGCGTGGGCTCGCTGGGCGACATCGTGGCCGTCCCACCGGTCCGGGAGGCCCGCGACCGCGGCGTGCTCAAGGCCCAGCCGATGTTCGACCGCATCACCAGCACGGGCGTCACCTGGCCGGACGGCACCAGCCTCGACTGTGACGCCATCATCTGGTGCACCGGCTTCCGCCCGGACCTGAGCCATCTGGCTCCGCTCCGGCTGCGCGGCCCTGACGGGCTCATCCCGGTGGAGGGCACCCGCGCCGTGGGCGAGCCTCGCCTGCACCTGCTCGGTTATGGCGACTGGACAGGCCCCGCCTCCGCCACTTTGATCGGCGCGAGCCGCACGGCCAGAGACACCGTCGCCGAAATCGTGCGAGCCATGAGCCCCGGCGAGGTTGCCAGCCGGTGAACGGGGCGTCGGGAGGCATCCACTGCGCCACGATCCGGCCCGTGGGCTCGGGATGATTCTGCCATCGCGCATAGAAGCGGTGGGACTGCGACACATCCACCGCTCGGGCAAGTAACGGCGCCCCTCCCACTCCAGCGCGCCCGAGCGTGGGTAGTCCCAGAACGTCGATGGCCACGGCGTGCACCTCATCCAGCGACTTCCCCGAGTATCCGAGAAGTCCCACAGCATCGAAGTGAACCTGCTGGTCGCCGACCACGAGTTCGCGATCGCGCTGCGCAACCTTCGACGGTGATTAGATTGCCGTCTATCTTGACGAGCTTCTAATCAGCGTGCCAGGATGGCCATTGTTTAGAAGTTCATCGAAATAAGGGGAAAGGACCGCAAGATGACGCAAGAGACGCGTGGGGGCTTCATCGGCAACCCGGCCGAGGCATTCGCTCCGGCGGCAGCCGGAGGTTGTTGCGGTGCCCCCGCCCCGCAGGCCGTCTCGCCGGCCGGAGGAGACACCTCCGCAGGCTGCTGTGGCGACCCGGCACCCGTCGCGCAAGCAAGCGAGGGCGGCGGTTGCTGCGGCCAGGCACCGGCCTCGAGCCGGGAGCAGGCGGTTACCGCCACCGCGGCATGCTGCGGATGACGTCCTCCAGCCCGGTGCCGGCGCGCTCCACGCCGGCACCGGCGTCCGCCCTGGAGCAGCTCTCCTCCGCACACATGCTCGCCACCGTGCGGGAACTGGCCGGCGATCGCTACGCCGGGCGGCGTGTGGGCACGCCCGGCGGCCGGGCCGCCGGCGTCTGGCTGGCCGGCAGCCTTCGCGAACTGAACGCAGAACCCGAGACGATGCGCTTCCCCGTTTCCGGCGTGCGTGAGTTGTATGAGACGCCGGTCCTGCAATGGCGGATCGGCGGGCAGCTGAGACGCTTGGAACATCGCCGGGACTTCGTCGAGCACCTCGCGTCGGCCGAGTTGCCCATGGCACGTACTGCTCCCCTGGCCACGATCGAGGACGCCGACCTGCACGGCCGCTGGATACTGGCAGGTGCCGAGCAACTGGGACAGGCGTGCGAACGGGCCGCAGCAGGCCAGGCAGCCGGGATTCTCACCACGCGCGGCACCGATGCCGAGGGCTGGATGCCCAAGATGATCGCGGGGCCGGCCGTTCAGCCCGTGCCGATCCTGGCCTTGCGTACCGACCTGCACCAGCAGCTGTCCGGCGCCTCCCGTGACGCCGCAGTGCAGGTGACGGCATCGATGCCGATGAGAGTGGTCTCCACCGGCGGGATCAACGTCGTGGGCCGCCTGCCGGGCAAGGCTCACCCCAACGGCACCACGCGAGTGCTGCTGACCGCGCACTTCGATGGCGTCGGTGACGATCCGGCGCGCCGTCTGCCCGCCGCTGCCGACAACGCCTCCGGCGTGGCCGTCGTCCTCGAGGCCGCCCGGGCCTTGGTGACGGTTGGCATCCCAGACGGACTGGACGTGCGGGTCGCGTTCCTGGACGGGGAGGAAGCAGGGGCGCTGGGATCAGCGCACCACGCCGCGGCCGTCCCGGCAGGCACGCTGGTGATCAATATTGATGGGGCGGCGCAACTTCACGAAGCCGCCTCGGTCGAGGCGGGTGGTCCCGCCCATGCTCTTCTGGCCACTCTGGACCAGGCCGCTCGTGCAACCGGAGTGCCTCTGCGGGCCGGCGCGATGGCCTCGGACAACCGCCGCTACGCCGCAGCAGGGCTGGCGGCGATCGGCATCGGCATGGGCATGCCCGGCTACCAGACCCCGGCGGAAACCCCGGACCGCGTCGAGGAGGACACCCTCCTCGCGGCCGCCCGCCTGCTGATCGCCACCGTCCTGGGACTGGCTTCCCCTGGATGACCTGCCTGCCCGGTCCGGTTACGGAACGCACCGGGCAGGACGAAAGACAGCTCACCCTGGCCACCCCGCGCGACCTCGTCGCCGGGCCGGAAGATCCCTACTACGCCCACCAGACGTTACGGGTGTGGGAGCCGCTGGTGACGGTGGACGACAAGCTGCGGCCCGTCCCTGCCCTGGCCGCGTCCTGGGCCTACAGCATGGTGCAGCCGCCGAAGGCGTTCACCGGCTCGGGCGGCTTCGCCGGCAAGCCGATCGGCACGGGCCCGTACACGCTGGCGAGCTGGACCAGGGGCCAGCAGGCCGTGCTCACCGCCAACCCGCGCTACCACGGCGCCACCCCCGCCTGCGACACGATCGTGGTCAGAGTGATCCCGGACGCCAACGCCCGCGTCGCCGCGTTGCGGGCCGGCGAGGTGGACGGGCTGATCGACAAGGGCGCGCTGCCGGCCGGCACCGCCACGCCGGGCGCGGGCTTCCTGCCGCCGGTCTTCGGCGACCTCGCCGACCCCGGCATCCACGCCGCCCACGATCCCGCCCGAACACGTGAGCCGGTGGCCGCCGCGGGAGCGCCGGCGCGGCCCGTCACCATCCTGACCTCCTCGGCCGGGACCGGCGAGCCGGCGGATGGACGGGTTCATGCCACGGTCTCCAGAAGGGTGCCGTTGTCCAGGGTCACCGCGTGGCCGCCTGGTGGACGGTGCCGGGCCGGTGGGCGATCACCAGGCAGGTGCGGCCTCGCCGCACCTCGGACAGGGCCTGCTCGGTGCGCGTCCACGTGCGAGGTGGCCTCGTCGAGCACCAGGACGGGGGCGTCGCCAGCAGCGCCCGCGCGATGGCCCGGCGCTGCCGCTGCCCGCCCGACAGCGTCGGCCGCGCAGGTTCTCGGCGACCGTGCCGTGAAGGAGGCAGGTGTCCACGACTTCCACGGCGACGTCGCCGCGATCGAGCTCGAGATGATTCGACAACCAGGGCGTGTTCTGCGTCGGCAAGTCCACGCAGAAGCTGGTCGACGAGGTCTACGGCGAGTTCGAACTGCTCGGGCGACATCGAGCTCACCGACGAACCCGCGGGCCGGGCAAGGCAGGAAGCCAAGGCTCAGACTCGCACCTTGACTGCACCCGTGTTCTTTTTGTTACCAAAGTGCAATGTGATGCTTTTGTGACAGGTTCAGGCTTTGATCAGCAACCCTGTTCCTACCGAGGTGATCAGTGAAGAAACGCCTGCTTCTCACCGCGCTCGCGTCCGCGGGCCTGGTGCTTCCGTTAGCCGTGACGCCGGCGATGGCGAACACGGAGCCCGCCCGGCCCGACCGCTTCCAGCATCTGGACGGCGCGTTCGGCTACACCGGCTTCAAGCCGGCCACGCTGGATCCCGCCCGCCGGCTCAAGGTCCTCATCCAGGTGGAAGGCGCGCCGGTCGGCGACGCCGCCGCCGACGCCGCCGAGGACGGCAAGACGGTCGACCGGCCCGCCCTGCGCGCCGGGCTCCGCCAGAAGCAGCACGACGTCGAGAAGAAGGTCCAGGCCGAGGGCGGGACGGTGCTCACCGCCTACACCGACAGCTTCAACGGCATAGCCGCCTCGATCCCGCGCCGCAGCCTGCCGGCGATCCAGCAGACCCCGGGCGTCCTCTCGATCCACCCGGTACGCACGTTCAAGCCGGACAACAGCGCCGGCGTCCCGTACATCGGCGCCCCGCAGTCCTGGCAGGACCTGGGCAAGACCGGCACCGGCATCAAGATCGCGGTCATCGACAGCGGGATCGACTACACGCACGCCAACTTCGGCGGCCCCGGCGATCCGGCCGCCTTCGAGGGCAACAACGGCACCGTGATCGAGCCGGGCAGCTTCCCGACGGCGAAGGTGATCGGCGGCTACGACTTCGTGGGCGACGCCTACGACGCCAACGACCCCGCCTCGGTGCCCCAGCCCGACCCCGATCCCCTGGACTGCGACGGCCACGGCTCCCACGTGGCGGGCAGCTCGGCCGGCTTCGGGGTGAGCGCGGACGGCAAGACCTACTCGGGCCCGTACGACTCCACCACCCACACCCAGACCTTCAAGGTCGGGCCCGGCGTCGCTCCGGCCGCCTCGCTGCTGGCCTACCGGGTGTTCGGCTGCGGGGGCTCGGCCAGCGAGGACGTCATCGTCTCGGCCATGGAGCGGGCGCTGAAGGACGGCGCCCACGTGGTCAACATGTCGCTCGGCTCGCCCTACGGCCGCGTGGACGAGCCGTCGGCGCAGGCCGTACGGACGCTGACCCGCGCCGGGGTGACCGTGGTCGCCTCCGCCGGCAACTCAGGGCAGAACGCCTACCTCGTGGGCGCGCCCGCCATCGCGCCGACGGCCATCTCGGTCGCCGCCCTCGACGCCGCGCGCGCCCAGCTTCCCGCGGCGAAGATCGCGGTGGACGGCACCGAGATCGTCGCGCAGAACTCCAACGAGGCGCCCCTGCCCTCGGGCAGCCTGCCGATCGCGGTGCTGCGCACCAGCTACCCGTCCGGGCCCCTGTCGCTGGGCTGTGACCCCGCCGACTACGCCGCCTACCCCGGCGGGGTGTCGGGCAAGCTCGTGATCACGCTGCGCGGTTCCTGCGCCCGGGTCAAGCGGGCCATCCTCGGGCAGAAGGCCGGCGCCGCCGCGGTGGCGATGGTCAACACCGACACCGCCTACCCGTCGCTGGAAGGGCCGATCACCTCCGACCCGGACACCGGGGAGGCGTACACGGTCACCATCCCGTTCCTCGGCATCAGGAGCACCGACGGCGCCGCCGCCGCGGGGCTGGACGGCAGGAGCACCACGCTGGCCGCGCTGACCGTGCCCAACCCCAGCTACGCCCGGCTCGCCTCGTTCACCTCCGGCGGCCCGGCCAACGTCGGCAGCGCGCTGAGGCCGGACGTGACCGCGCCGGGCGTCGCCGTGGTCTCGACCGGGGTGGGCACCGGCTCCGGCCCCGCGACGATCTCCGGCACCTCGATGGCCTCCCCCATGGTCGCCGGCGTGGCCGCGCTGACCAAGCAGGCCCATCCGGCCTGGCGTCCGAACCAGATCAAGGCCGCGATCATCAGCACCGCCGACGCCACCTCGAAGATCGCGGGTCACACCGCCAGGGTCGCCGGTTCCGGGGTCGTCGCCGCCCGCCAGGCGGTCGGCGCGTCCGTGATCGCCGAGGGCAGGGACGGCTCGGCCAACCTGTCGTTCGGCCTGAAGCCGCTGACCGGCGCCTACCGGCAGAGCGAGTCCTTCACCATCCGCAACACGGGCCGGCACCCGGTCACCTACGACCTGGCCGCCGCCTTCTCCGGCGAGGCCTACGGCGCGCAGGTGTCCGTCTCCCCCAAGACCGTGACCGTGGGCCGGAACAGCGGCCGCGACGTCCGCGTCACGCTGTCGCTCAGCGCCCAGGCGGTGGCCGCGCTGCCCGCGGCCGAGGCCTCCAACTTCGGCACGGTCGTGCACATCCAGGGCGCGGTCACCGCCACGCCCCGGGCAAGCGCCGAAGGCGTCCACCCGCTGCGGGCGGCGTTCCTGCTCGTCCCCGACGCCGAGTCCGAGGTGCGCTCCTCCCGGCCGGGCCGGTACACCGCGGGGGACGGCGGGCTCGTCACCTCCGTCAACGTACGCAACCACGGTGTGCACGCCGGCGCCGCGGACGTCTACGCCTGGGGCATCACCGACGCCGACGACGTCAAGGGTGCCGAGGACTCGATGGACATCAGCGCGGCAGGGGTGCAGACGCTCCCCGGCCCGGCTCTCGGAGGGGCCGACACGGACCGGGCGCTGGTCTTCGCGGTCAGCACCTCCGGCCGCTGGTCCAACGCCGCGACCAACGAGTTCGACATCGCGATCGACTCCACCGGCGACGGGGCGCCCGACCACATTCTGGTCGGCGCGGACTACGGCCTGGTGACCACGGGCGATCTCGACGGGCGGTTCGGCACGTTCGTCTTCAAGGCCGACGGGACGCTCGTGGACGCGTGGGTCGCCACGGCCCCGATGAACGGCGGCACGCTGCTCATGCCGGTACTCGCCTCCCAGGTGGGCCTGGCCGAGGGCGCCTCGCGCTTCACCTACGCGGTGACAGGGTTCTCCCAGGTGCCCGACGGGCTCGTGGACGAGACCGAGTCGGCGGCGTTCGACGCCTTCGCCCCGGCGATCTCCACGGGCGCGTACGCACCGCTGGCCCCCGGCGCCTCCGCCACCATCCAGCTCACCGTCGACCAGGCGCGGCTCGCCGCCACGCCGGCGAAGGGCTGGCTGGTCGTCAGCCTGGACGACCGCGCCGGCCGGCAGGAGGCCGACCAGGTCGGCTTCGGCAGGCTGCCCGCCGTACAGCCATGACGACCTCCGCCGTACGGCCGTGAGCACCCGGGCGCTCATTCCTGAACGTCAGGAATGAGCGCCCTCTTCGATCAACCTGCCGGGACGGCGCGCCCAGGGTGACCGGCGGGCCGTGCTCGAAGCCGACCGGCCACGAGACGGGATCAAGGGCTCAGAGTGGCTGTCGAGCATCGTCAGGACGGCCCGAACGGCACCACCAGGTTCGGCAGGCCGTAGCCCGGCGACACCCGCCCCCGCCCGAGGGCGAGCCCGTGCGCGTGCAGCGTACGTTCCGCTTCGTCACGGCTCCGGGCCGCGAGCACGACGTGATGGATCTCCACGGCGCCCCGCAGATCTCAGTCGGAGGCTTGGTGATGACGGCGGATCTGCTCAGTCAGCAGCTGGTCCTGCCGGGCCGCGCCGCCCAGGCGTAGTAGCTCTGGCTCGACCCACCCAGCCTCGCCTCCATCGACAACCTCATCCAACGCATAACTGACAAAACAAACCCAACATGGCGATTCACACAACTCGCAATCAACCACAAACTCCGCTTTTCAGACACCCTCTTACATGGCCACGGACAGGCCATCGGATGTTGCCCCTGAAGAAGTGACCTGGACGAGGGCGCTCGAACGGTGGAGGGTCTGCGCGATGCGCTGATTCGCGGCCGAGCCGCGAAGCACGCGGGCACCGGGCAGATCAAGGCCGGCCAGCCTTGAAGTCGATCGCGACACCGCTGTCCGCCGGACCACAGGGAGTCTCCGCTCCCCCGGAGCCTCCTGCGCCGCCTCGGTCATCTTGAACAAGGGGAACTCATCAGAGTGATTTCAGGTAGGCCAGGACGGCCAGAACCCGGCGATGATGCTCCGTCGAGTCCAGGATATGAAGCTTCTGGAAGATTGAGCGCATGTGAGCCTCCACGGTGCGCTCGGCGATGACCAGGCGGGTGGCGATGGCGGTGTTGGAGTGCCCCTCGGCGACGAGGGCGAGGACGTCGCGCTCGCGCTCGGACAGGCGCGCGATCTGTGTGTTCTGCGCCTGGATCAACGCCGCCACCACCTCCGGGTCCAGGGCCGAGCCGCCGTCCGCGACTCTGATGAGGGCGGCGAGGAAATCGTCGACGCGCAGCACCCGGTCCTTGAGCAGATAGCCGAACGCCCCGGTGCTGACCAGCGGCACCGAGTTGGCCGTTTCGACGTGCTGGGACAGCAGCAGTATGGGGAAGCCGGGCAGTTCCCGTCGCAGGAGCCGGGCTGCCTGTACGCCGTCGTCGGTCATCGTCGGCGGCATCCGGACGTCGATGACCGCGATGTCGGGCCGATGGGCGCGAACCGCGTCGACCAGGGCACGGGCGTCGCCGACGGCGGCGACCACGTCGTGGCCGGCGTCCTCGAGCAGCCGGACGATGCCCTCGCGGAACAGCGCCGAGTCTTCCGCCACTACGACACGCACGGCATGACCGCCTCGATGGTGGTGCCCTCGTGCGACGCGCTGGTCACCGAGAGGGTCCCGCCGACCGCGCCGACACGATCGCGCAGGGTGGTCAAGGACAGCTGGGACGGGGCAGAGCCGATGCCGTCGTCGGTGACGGCGATGTGCAGGTGCTCCTCGGCCTGGCGCACGCGTATGCGGATGCCGGTCGCCTGGGCGTGTTTCAGCACGTTGGTCATCGCCTCGGCGACCAGGAAGTACGCGGTGGCGGCCACGACGTCGCTGGTCTCCACCGTGCCGGCGCGCAGGTCGACCGGCAGGGCGCTGTGTGCGGCGAGCCGGCGCAGCGCGGCGACGAGCCCGTCGTCGAGGCTGGCGGGGCGCAGGCCGTGTGCGAGCCTGCGCAGTTCGCCGACGGTGTCCTCCAGCCGGTTGACGGCCCGGTCCAGTTCGATGGACAGGGGGTCGGCCGGGTCGAGGTTGCGCTGGGCGGAACGGAGCTGCATGCCGACCGCCAGCAGGTGCTGCTGCGCACCGTCGTGCAGGTCGCGTTCCAGCCGTTTGCGTTCGGCGACCGCGGCTGACACCAGGCGCCGCCGGCTCTCGGACACCTCGGTGAGAGCCCTGCGCAGGCCGAGGCGTAACCGGCTCACCTCGATCGGCAGCGCGGCCGCGGAGACCGCGAGGCGGACGCGTCTGAGCTGGCGGGCGGAATTGGATGGCCACGGCCACCGCGGATGGCACGAGCACCACGATGCCGAGGAGAAAACCGTCATAGGCGGTGGGCCCCGCCCAGCCGAGCGTGGTGATCGCCCAGCTGCCCGCCATGAGAATCACGACAAGCCCGGCGGCCAGGACGAGCCATCGCGTCTGCAGGCGGACTCGCTCGTCACCGCGGCGATAGCGAACCACCACGGCGCTCACACTGACGACCGCCACCAGGAGCAGCACGGCCAGCGCGACCATCATCAGCGGCATCCACATCCCCTGCGGCACCGCGATCGGCGAGCGCACCACCGGCGGCGGATCGTAGTGGTTCATGGTCAGCGTCATCGCCACCGTCACGCCGAGCGCGGACAGGGGCACCGCGGCCGCCGCCAGCCGCCACCGCCTCCCGGGCAGGAGGCCGTCAGGGAAGACCAGCAGCAGGATCAGGAACCCCACCACCTGCCACGACCAGATCGTCCCGCTCCACCAGGCGTCGCGCCCCCAGGCCTCCAGCGCGGGCACGCCCAGCATCGACACGGCGATCCCCGCGAGCGCGCCCGACGCCGGAGTGGCGGGCGCCCGGATCGCGACCAGCCAGCCGAGCGCCAAGGGCACCAGCCCCAGCAGGTAGACGGCGAACGCCCAGCCGCCGATCCCCGCGACGGCCAGTCCAGTCCATGCGCCGACGCAGGCGATCGTCGCCGTCGCCATCCACCAGCGCATGCGGGTCACGGCGACATTGTCCACCGCGGGAGGCCGTCCGGGCATCAGTGCCAGCACCTACCGGCCGGCACCGAGCGGAATTCAGCGCTGGCGTCGATGTGGGGCCCAGATCACTCCGGAGACAGTGGACGTGTTCCGATCCGCCGATTCACCAGGGAGACACACCTTGATCGCCATCGTCGTCGTTCTGCTGGCCCTGCCGATCGGGCTGCTGATCCGTGATCGGCTCGGTGCCTACCTCGCATTCTCCGTTGTCTTCGCCCAGGTCTACACCTTCCAGACCGGACTGCTGGTCATGGAGTGGACCAACGGCGCCACCGCCGCCTTCCCGCGTAGTGACGCACAAGAGCTGCTCGACGGCAGCCTCGGCTATCTGGCCTTCACCTCGACGGTCTGCCTCGCCGGCTTCGGGCTGGTGACGCTGGCCATTGGCTGCGCGACCGCCGGCGCCAGTCCGCCGCCGAGGTACGGCTCGATCGCTGATCAGCCACCCACGACCTAGGAGCTCGACCGCACCCGCACCGGGAAATCCTCCCGGCCGCCTGGCCGCGCACTCCCTCGTCACGAGGAACGACGGCACCGCACGCTCATACTCTGCCCACCCTTCACCTCTGGAGAAAGCACATGGACAAGCGTTCACCCGCCGTGACCGGGTTCATCGCGGCGGCGCTCCTGGCCTCGCCCACCCTGCCCGCCGCCGCCACCGCGCACTCCTCTCCAACCGCTCAAGCCACCGCGTCGGCGTTGACCTGGGGACCGTACTACTCCCCCGGCGGCAAACGCGCCAAGGCGTTCGGCACCATCACCCCGATCGGCGAGGACCACGAGACGCTGCCCTCCGCCGCCACGCTGACGGTCTCCGGAACGGTGTCCGACCTGACCAGGGGTTCCGCCTGCGGGTGGGCGGTGTTCGGCATCGCCACGATCAACGCCGCCGGCACCCGGGTGGCCTGGACGCATCACCCCGTCCGCACCTGTGCCTTCCGCGCCGCCAGGAAGTTCTCCTTCACCTACCACCGCGTCTACCAGGTGGATCTGAAGGTCTGCTCCGAACGCCGGGCGGGCAAGCCCTCGATCCAGTGCACCGCCGGCAACCCCGCATGGCGGACCCTCTACACCTCCCCGCACTAACCCCTCTGAGCCTTCCCACGCCGACCCCCACGGCATCCACCGCACCGGCCCGATCATCCTTCACCCGAGAGGACCGTTCCATGAACACGATGATCCGCAGGACCGCCGCCGTCGGCATGACCACGGCCGCGCTCGCCCTCGCCGCCGCCGTCCCGATGGCGGCCCCCGCAGTGGCGGCCGGAGACACCACCTCGCCATCCGCCGTGACCGCGTGGACGGCGCCACCGTTCGTCTCCTACCACGCGATCAGCTCCGCCCAGCAGAGCGCCCGGTTCGCCACCCTGCGAGCGAAGGGCTACCGGCCGATCACGGTCAGCGTCACCCTCGACGCCGCCGGCCGCAGCCGCTACTCGGCGACCTGGTCGACCTCCGGCCGCGCCCTCGGCGGCGACCTGCCCTGGGCCTTCTACCAGGACATGTCCCCCAGCGGCTACCAGACGCGCTTCGAACAGCTCGCCGCCCAGGGCTTCCAGCCCGCCGTGGTCAGCGCCACCGGCACCGGCACCGGCGCCCGCTTCGCCGCCATCTTCGTGAAGAAGCCCGGTTCCCCGTTCATCGCCAAGCACGGCATCACCGCCGCCGAACTGCTCAGCACCTCCCGCACCGCCCGCGCGCAGGGACTGATCCTCACCTCGGTCGACGTGTACGGCACCGCCGCCGCCAGACGCTACGCCGCGGTCTGGTCGGCCAACCCCGGCCGGGTGAACTGGCTGGTCAAGGTCGGCCTGTCGCAGGCACGGCACGAAGCCGAGTTCAAGCGCCAGGTGGCCAAGGGCTACCGCGCCGCGGCCATCACGATGAGCACGACCGGCCAGTACACCACCGTCTGGCGCGACGACAAAGCCGGCCCCTGGTACTCCTACGTCAACATGACCGCCCCGGTCTACCAGAGCCGGTTCGACGAGCTCGGGGCCAAGGGCTTCTACCCGGTCCACATCAGCACCGAGCTGGGCCGATACGCCGCCATCTGGACCCAGTGAGGATCACGCCATGCAGCGCTCCGTCAAACTCGCCCTCCTCTGCGCGGCCGCTCTGCTGGGCCTGCCCCCGGTAGCCGCCGTCGCCACGTCGGAGAGCCAGGCTCCGGTCCAGGAACGCATCCGGCACGCCCTGGACAGGTGGATGTACGCCAACGGGGTCAGCAACGCCGGCCTCGCCGTGATGCGGGACAACACTGATCGGCCACTACGGCCGCAACTCGATCGGCGCCGAGTCCCCCACCAACGTCGCCTCCCTGTCGAAGGCCATCACCGCGGTGTGCGTCACGTCCCTCGTGGACAAGGGCAAGCTGACCTTCAACACCCCGATCGCCGCCCTCCCGGGCTTCCAGAAGAAGACCGGGCCGTGGCCCCGCGGCTCCGCCAGCAGCATCACCGTGGGACGCCTGCTCCGGCACACCAGCGGCATCACCTTCGACCCCACCCAGTACGGCATGTCCTTGCTGCCCAAGACCTCCACAGCGGAGCGGGTGCTGATCCGCCGTGCCCTGTCCCGGCCGCTGGGCGCCACGCCGGGCACGAAGGAGGTCTACAACAACGTCAACTACGCCATCCTCGGCGCTCTCATCGCGCACGTCAGCGGCGAGTCGTACGAGAAGTACTGCCGCCGCGAGGTGCTGGTCCCGCGCGGCGCGCCCACGGCCAGGATCGGTCCGGGCACCCGAGCGATGGGCGCGTTCGGCGGATGGGAGATCTCCGCGGCCGAGTACGCGAACTTCGCCCGTGCCTTCGACCGCCGCTCCACGTTGCTGAGTCCCGCGGGTCACCAGTTCATCGACGCCTTCGCCGTCCCGGGCAGGGCCACCGCCGCGCTCGGCGTCTACGTCGTACGCACACCTGGCGGCCGCAACGTGTTCCACCACGGCGACTGGCGCTCGGTGAGCACCCGGCCACGCGAGTTCAGCGCCTTCTTCGCCCTGTGGGACAACGGCGTCTCCGTCGTGGTCACCTACGACAAGCGCCTCACCGACGACGCCCGGCGCTCGCTGGACAACAGCCTCCGGCAGGCGGCGTACGCCTGAGATCACCGGGCCGGGCCTGGATGGCGCCATCCGGGCCCAGCCTCGTCGTGGCACTGGAGCGCCGGCCAGCTGGCTGTCGGACGTCTTGCCGACTCGCGGCGAGACGGGCCGCTGCTTTCGTACCGAGCGGGAGTACGGCGAATGGGTCACGGGGTGTGCGGGGCTGGTGCGCGCGAGCACGCACGGAGCATGCACGGAGCACGCGACCGCTCAACGGCCGCGAGGCATCGCATCGCCCTATGTATCACGACAAACCTTGGTCAAGGTGTGAATAACTGCAGGTAGATGCGGCTAATCTGAGAGGTTCTGGCAGCGAACTCATCCGCCACCGGAGATGGGTGATGGCATGGAGGCAGCCGGCAGCGTCAGTGGAGGGGTGACTCCAGCGGTCGCCGTTGCCGACGGCGCGGGCACGGTGATCGGCTGGACCGAGGCCGCCGAGGAGCTCACTGGCTACTGCGCCGCCGACATTCTCGGCCGCCCCATCGGTACGCTCCTCCCGCTCGACGGCCACGACCGCGGCGGCGAACGCGCGGACCTGCCCCGTACGGGATTGACGGAGGTGCGGCGGCGGGACGGCGAGGTGGTCATGGTGCGCGCCGAGGCCGCCCCCCTCTCTCTGGGCGACGACGCCGGGGGCCGGCAGGAATTCTGGCTGGTGTCGGCGATCCCTGCCGCCACCGACGTGGCCACCGGCACCGGTCCCCTGCTGGAGTCGCTCATGAGCAGCTTCCCCGTCGCCATGGCCATCTGGGACAGGAACCTGCGCTGCGTCTGGTTCAACGAGGCGGCCGAGCAGCTCAGCGACGGCTACCCGTACTACCGGATCGGCCGCTCCCTGGCCGAGGTCGTTCCGGGGATCGACACGCAAGCGCTGCAGGACGCGATGCGCGAGGTGCTCGCCGACAGCCGGCCCACGATCGATCGTGAGGCCCGCTGGTCCCACGGGGATCAGGAGCGGGAGCTGTCGGTCTCGCTGCTGCCCTTGGCGGGCGCGGACGGCCGGCCGCTGGGCGTGTGCTCGGTGGCTCTGGATTTCAGCAGCAGCAAGGCGCGTGACCACCTTGACCTGCTGCGCGAGGCCAGCGTCCGGCTCGGGAGCACGCTGGACGTCATGGAGACCGCCCAGGAGCTGGCCGAACTGGCTGTTCCGGTCCTCGCTGACTACGTGACCGTCGACCTGCCGGAGGCGATGCTGCCTGGCACAGAGCAGCTGCAGCGGCCGGCCGCGGCAGAGGCCGGCATCCCCGTCTTGCGGCGGGCCGGCGTGGCCTCGGTGCACGACGGGGCTCCCGAGTCGCCCTGGAAGCGCAAGGAGACCGTGTCCGTGCCGCCGGGATCCCCGTTCATGGAGGTCCTGCACTCGCGCCGGCCGCACCTCGAGCGCGTGCTGGACACCTCGCCCGGCACCTGGCTGGATCTGGACCCCGACCGGGCGCGGACCACCCACGCCACCGGCATGCACTCGCTGATCGTCATTCCCCTCCAGGCGCGCGGCGACGTGCTCGGCGTCGCGACGTTCGCGCGCACCTCCAACCCGGCGCCGTTCACCGGAAACGACCTGCTGCTAGCCGAAGAGCTGGTCATGCGGGCCGCGCTGAGCCTGGACAACGCACGCCGCTACACGCGCGAACGGATGACCGCCCTCGCGCTCCAGCGCGACCTGCTGCCGCACGACCTGCGCGGAACCGGCACCGTCGAGGTCGCCTCGCATTACCTGCCCTCCGACACGCACGGAGGAGTAGGAGGCGACTGGTACGACGCCATCCCCCTGCCCGGCGACCGGATCGCCCTGGTCGTCGGCGACGTTACCGGGCACGGCATCAACGCCGCGGCCACCATGGGACGGCTGCGCACCGCCGTACGCACCCTCGCCTACCTGGACCTGCCACCAGACGAGCTGCTCACCCACCTCGACCACCTGATGGCGAAGGAGGCCCGCGGCTTCGACGCCACGGCCGCTACCTGCCTCTATGCGGTCTATGATCCGCAGTCCGGCCGCTGCACCATGGCCGCGGCCGGGCATCCGCCACCGGCGATCGTGACCCCGTCCGGCGACGTGACGTTCCCGGCACTGCCCGCCGGCACCCCGATCGGCGTGGAGCTGGGCGCCTTCCAGTCGCACGACCTGCACCTGCCGGCCGGGACCCTGCTGGCCCTCTACACCGACGGCCTGATCGAGACGCGGCAGGCCGACCTCGACGCGGGCATGGCCAGGCTCGGCGACGCCCTCGCCCACGCGGCGCCGCAGTCGCTGACGCTCGAGCGCATGTGCACGGCCGTGATCGGCTCCATCGTGGGCGACGCGCCCGCCGAGGACGACATCGCCCTGCTCATGGCCCGCATCCGAGCATGACCCCCGGCGTGCCGTCCGGCCCGCGCCCACCGTGCTCGGCACGGTGGGGTCTGTTCGCATGACGTGCCTGACCGCCCTCCAAGCGGCTGACCAGCCGGGCCGTTGACAACCCGCCGTCCCGATGACGACCGGCCCGGGCAGAAGCCGTTCCCGATGGCGGGTGCGGCGCCGACGGCGCCGCGGCGATCGACGGATGCCCGGCCGAGGCGATCAGTCGTCACCTCCGCTGCTGGCACCGGCACTGACGCGGCTGATCAGGGGCCGGCTCGACGGCATCCGGGTGGTCGGCGCGGACGAACATCTCTGGCGTCACACCCGTAAGGGCGACAAGGACGTCACCGTGATCACCGATCTCACGCCCGTGCGTGCCGCACCGGCCCAGCCAGGTTGCCGGACATGGTCGAGGATCGCTCCAAGCAGGCCTTCCACGTCGGCCTGTCGGTGAGGACGGCCCCACCAGCCGCCATCTGAGCGGTCGCCCGCAGGCGGGCAGTGGCCGGGCTGCGCGGGAGGCGATGATCGTGTCGGCGAGGCGTGGGCAGGGAGAGCCGAGTCTCAGGAGAGGAAGGTGCCCACCCGCTTGACGGTGCGGATCACGGGTGCGGTCTCCAGCTCGCGCACGCCGTGGAGTGGCGCCACCCGCTCGGTGAGGTAGCGGTAGAGGTCGTGCGTGTCGCGGCAGGTCACACCGGCCATGAGGTTGGTGGGGCCGGTGGTGGCCGCCACCACGTCAGCCTCGGGGCGGGCGGCCATGGCTTCGCCGACCGAGGCCAGGGCCGAAGGCTCGACCTTCATCCACAACCAGGCCTCGGCGTGGAAACCCAGGGCCTGCGAGGAGATTTCGACGTCGAACCTGAGCGTGTCGCTGGATCGCAGTTCGCCGAGGCGGCGTCGCACGGCCGTCTGCGACCATCCGCCGGCCGCCGCCAGCACGCCGTACCCGGCCCGCCCGTCCTGGGCCAGCACGCGCGCCATGGCGTGGTCCTGCGCGCTCAGAAAGACCTCCTTCTCGTACGGCAGAGCGGGCCGGATCCGCTCGGCCTGCTCGTCGGTGAGTACCGCGACCCGGCTGCGCCACCCGGCGAACACGTGCAGGGTCGCGTGCGCGGACATGGCCACGATGCGCGGGGTCCGCGGCAGCTTCTTCAGCAGCAGTTCGTCGCCGTCCTGGTCGCCGCCCGCCTGGACCCCGCAGGCGATCTCGGTGCCGCCGGACAGCAGGCGGACCCAGACGGTGTCGTCGCGCCGGGCGATGGCCTCGGCCACTCGGCCGGCCGCATCCGGCGTGCACACGAGCCGGACCGACCAGGAGATACGGCCGAAGCGCCGGCCATCGAGCAGGCCGACCACGCGCAGGACGCCGGCCTCGCCATGCCCGGTCGGAGTCCCATCCATCATGGGCGTGGCACTTCGTCGGCCGGTGCCGGCTGCCACTGTGGCGTTCGAGCACGTCACTGCCAGGGATGCGGTGGTGCCGGGCCACCCACGGCCCGTCCACCGGGGATACCTTTGGACGCCGCATACCGAATGGATGCTTGTCGGGTCCGGGGCCGTCCTGGCGGGTGTGTTTACCTGACAGGGGGACGATCATGAACGCCTGGAACCACTTCTCGATCACCACTCGCGTCACCTTGTTCACGGCGACCGCGGCGGCGTTGTTGTGTGCGCTTCTGGCCGCCACGGTGATGATCGCCATCCATCGGTACGCCACCGAGCATCTCGTGGCGGAACTGGCCGCGGCCGGCGGCAAGATGGCGTACAAGGTCGAGAACGACGGATGGTCCTATCCGCTGGTCGAGCATGAGGGCCGTAACGTCCAGGTGGTCACCCCCACGGGATCGGTCGCCACGTCGACGCCGACGCTCGTGGGCAAGCCGGTCATGGCCGCCTTCGTCCCCAAGGACATGGAGATCGCCATCGGCGAGGTCTGCGGCGGCGTTTTCCCTCCCGGCCGGTGCGAGCAGGTGGTGGCGCAGCCGGCCTACCGAGACGGGCAGAATTGGGCGATCTATACGTCCCTGCCGTCGGTTCCCTGGTACGTCGAGCCGTGGCTGGCCGCAACGGTGGTCGGCGGAGCAGCGTTGCTGGCGCTGGCCATCGTCGGGCTCGGACGGGGGATCGTCATCGCCTCGCTCAGGCCGGTCAACGCCGTCAGGGCGGAGCTCGACAAGATCACGGAGACCTGTCCCGAGCGACGTGTCGCCATGCCGCAGAGCCGGGACGAGATCCGAGACCTGGCCGGCAGCGTCAACCAGACGCTCGCTCGTCTCCAGGCCGCGATGGAGCAGCAGCGCACCTTCACCACCGACGCCTCTCACGAGTTGCGCACCCCGATCGCCGCGATTCGCGCCGAGGTCGAGGACGCGCTGTACGCGCCCGAGGACACCAGCGTCAGCAACGTGGGCAACGCCATCTTGCCCAGCCTTGACCGGCTTGAGCGCATTGTGGGAGATCTGCTGACCCTGGCCCGGCAGCACCAGGAAGACGTTCAGTGCGAACCCCAGCAGATCGACCTCGCCCAACTCGTGACCACGGAACACGAGCGGCGCGCGGAAACCGACAAGAGTGTCGAGACCATCCTCGAACCCTCTGTCATGGTCATGGGCAACCGGCAGAGGCTGGCGCGGCTGCTGTCGAACCTGCTCGACAACGCCGAGCGGCACGCCGACCGCGCCATCACCATCCAGGTACGCCAGGCCCCCAGCTCCAAGCGCGACCTGCAGCGCTTCCCGCGCGGGGTCGCGATCCTGGAGGTGATCGACGACGGACCCGGCATCGATCCGGACAAGCGCGAATTCGTCTTCCAGCGCTTCGCCCGGCTGGACAGCGCCCGTGGCAGGCTCGCCGGGGGAACCGGTCTCGGCCTGCCCATAGCACGGCAGATTGCCGAGCAGCACGGCGGCTCTCTGAGCATAGAGGACAGCGCTCAGGGCACGCGCATCGTCCTGCGCCTGCCCATGGCGTGAGCCACGCGAACGCCGACCACTTCGCTCCCGAATGCTCCGCCTGACCCGCGGATCACCAACCTTCAACAGGGAAGTTGTCGTGCCGGCCGAAGCCACCGCGAGACGGTCAGGCGGCGGGCTGCCGGCCCTGGTCGTCGAGGTGGCGACGGGCGGTCAGGCGTCAGGGTCGACTTCGGGGTGTGTGAACCGCACGGGCTTGCCCAGCGACCGGGCGTAGGCGATTTCGGCCCGGGTGCTGTCTCCGATGTAGTCGCCGACCACGAGCACCTCATCAGCGAGCCGGATCTTCGCCCGGTGCAGCTCGTCGAGTCGAGCCTTCAGCGCCTCGGCCTCGACAGGATCGGACCGAAGTTCGTGCGGCGACTTCATGTCACAGCCCGGTTTGACGACAATCCTGCCGGCTTTGGTCTCCCGCAGATCGGCCTCGTTCATCTCGGTCATGAAGCGGGTGGAGCCGCAGATCACGACGATACCCGGGAGGCTCAACAGCTTCTTGCTTGAGATCAGGCGGCCGCCCCAGGTGCCGCGGGCGAAACTGTGCCGCTGCACGAGGGCGCGTTGGGTGGGGTTGGGATGATCCCAGGTCTCGTAGTCGCCCGGTTCCCAGCGGCGGTGCGGGGCGAACATCACGCGTACTCCGGCCTTCCGTGCGGAGGCGATCGCGGCGCGCAGGTTGTCCAGCAGCCCGGCCTGCCCCGCTACGGCCTGCACGCGCGGCCAGACCTTGCCCCCTCCGACAAGAAATCGTTGTACGGGTCGACCAGCAGCACGGCCGTGCGACGAGGCTCATACGCCTGGGTCATGGCTGCGTCGCCCGAGGAAAGGTCAGGATCGCCTCGGAGCCGCCGCGGGACGGGGCGACGAGCGGTGCTCGTGTAACCGGCCGTGGCCGGCCACCGCATCAGGGCTCGGGCGGCGCTTCGACCGGCTTCGACAGTGCCGCCTTGATCTCGCGGGTCCGCTCGTCGGCCAGGACTTCGAGCTGGTCACGGATCAGCGCGTCCATGGTCAGCTCGGCCACCGTGGCGGCGTCGATCTTCGGCGCGTCGGTCCAGGCGCTGAGATCCGTGTCCACGAAACCCGCGTGTACGCCGACCACCAGGGTTCCCTGCCCGCTCAGCCCCTTGCGCAGGGCGTCCGTCAGTGACCACTGCGCGGCCTTCGAAGCCGCGTAGCCGGGCAGCTCCGGCCGGCTGGACCAGGATGCGAGCGACAGCATGTTGACCAGGGCTCCCCCGCCGTTGCGGGCCAGGATGGGAGCGAAAGCGCGAGCCACCGCCCAGGTGCCGAAGTAGTTGACCTCCATCGCCTGGCGGGCACCCTCGAACGTGCCCTCCATCAGCGTGGTGCCCGCGCCGCCGACCCCCGCGTTGTTGATCACGATGGAGACGTCACCCGCGATGGCCGCGGCCGCGGCCACGCTCCGCTCGTCGGTGACGTCCAGCCGTACGGGTACGACGTCGGAATCCCGCACGCCGCCCGGGTCGCGGACGCCGGCGTACACCTTCTTCGCACCGTGGTCGACCAGCGCGCGGGCGAACGCGCGGCCGATACCGCGGTTCGCGCCCGTCACCAGAGCGGCCGATCCCTTGATCTCCATCTTTTCCTCCTCGCTACGCAGGTGTCATGCCCCGTGCGTCGAGCACCTCCCGTCCGCGCCGCGACTCGGCGAAACGGTCGAGCATGGCGCGCAGTCCGGCCGCCTCGACGTTCGCGCCGAACGGCTCCGTCCCCGGCTCCATGCGCACGCCCTCGGCGAGCGGGCCGGCGATCACCGGATCGAAGCCGAGCGCGTTCACGATCGAGGCGGCCACTTCGACGTCGTCCGGGTCGTCGCCGGCGACGGCGATCGCGCGGCGGCCGGGCGCGCCGGCGGGACGGGCGCTCTCTTCCAGGTCGTGGTAGCCCATGTGGTTGAACGCCTTGACGACCCGGGCATGAGGCAGGAACGCCTGGACGATCTCGCTGGAGGACGTACGCGGGTCGGTGAGGTCGTCACGCGCCCCGTCCACGTCCTGCCAGTAGTTCATCGCGTCGAGCACCAGCTTGCCTCTCAGCGCCTCGGCGGGGACGTTGCGATACATGCCCAGCGGCAGGGCCAGCACCACGACGTCCGCCTCGGACGCGGCCTCCACGGCGGTCACCGCGACCGCGCCGGGCGTGACGATCTCGACGAGAAGGGAGATCCGCGCGGCCTCCCCGGAACCCGAGATCAGGACGCGGTAGCCGGCCGCGACGGCGAGGCGGGCCAGGACGGTGCCGACCTTGCCGGCGCCGAGGATGCCGATGGTACGAACGTCGCCGGGTCTCATGCTCGCTCCAGGCTGCCAGCGGGCTCCGCGGCCAGCAGCTCGCGTACCCGCGGGGCGACCTCGCGGCCGAGCAGCTCGATCGTGCGAGCGCGGGCGTCGCGGGGAAGGTGCATGATGTCGTACTTGAGGTCGAAGCGGCTCAGGTGGAGGTCACGGGCCATCTGGACGATCTTGCGGGCGACCGTCTCCGGCGATCCGACGAAGAGCGCGCCGTGCTCCAGCTCGGCTTCGTACCGCCGGCGGTCCGGCGCGTAGAAGCCGCGCTCGGCCGCCAGCGCCTGGACGACGGGCTGCCAGTACCGCCACCAGGTCTCCGCGGCCTGCTCGTCGGTGTCCGCGACGAGACCGAGCGAGTGCTGGCCGATCGGCAGCCCGGGGTGGCCGAAGCGTTCCAGCGCCGTGAGGTACAGCTCGACGTTCCTGGCGAAGCGCTGGGGTCGTCCGCCGATGATGGCCATCATGAGGGGCAGGCCGTGGCGGGCGGCGCGCAGCACCGAGTCCGGGCTGCCGCCCACCCCGATCCAGGTGGGGATGCCTCCCGGCCGCATGCGGGGGTGCAGCCGCTGCCCGGTGAGCGGCGTCCGCACCGTTCCCGACCAGGTCACCTCCTCCTCGCGCTCCAGCCGCAGGAAAAGATCGAGCTTCTCCTCGAACAGCCGCTCGTAGTCGGCCAGGTCGTAGCCGAACAGCGGGAACGACTCCGCTGCGGAGGCCCGGCCGAGCACGATCTGCGCGCGGCCGCCGGAGACCGCGTCGAGGGTGGAGAACTGCTGGTACAGCCGGACCGGGTCGTTCGTGCTCAGGACCGTCACCGACGTGCCCAGCCCGATGCGCCGGGTGGCGGTGGCGATAGCGGCGAGCAGCACCGGGGTCGCGGAGTCGTTGTGCCCCTCCCGGTAGTGCTCCCCCACGCTGAAGACATCCACCCCCGCCGCCTCGGCCAGCCGGGCCTCCTCCACGAGCAGGCGCACGGTCTCGTCGTCGCCGAGCACCCGTCCGCCGTCCGTCGCCACCTCCCCGAACGAGTTGAGCCCCAGCTCGAAGCGTGGGGGTTCGATCCTGTCGTCGTTGGTCACGGTTTTCCCCTGCTTGCATCGTGGGTGTGGAGTGCGGAGATCGCCGCGCCGGCCGGGGAAGCCTGGGACCGGCCCCGGCCGGCACGGGGTCAGGCGGCCTGGCGCAGCGGGGCCAGGGCGCGACTCCAGGCGATGACCTCGTCCAGCATGGTGGTGAGAGCCGCCACCTGGTGCTCACCGGCCGCGAGCGTGCTGAAGTCGCGGAAGTCGGTGAACAGGGACAGGGCCACGTTGGTGCGTACGTCGGCGAGCTTCAGCTCGCCGCCGATCAGCCGCAGGTGCTCCGCCGCCCGGGCACCGCCGACGCTCCCGTAGGACACGATGCCGAACGCCTTGTGGTTCCACTCGGCGAACAGGTAGTCGATCGCGTTCTTCAGCACACCCGAGGTGGAGTGGTTGTACTCCGGCGTCACCATGACGAAGCCGTCATAAGAGCCGATCTTGGCGGCCCACGCCCTGGTGTGCTCGTTCTGGTACTGGCCGTAGGCCGGCGGCATGGGCTCGTCCAGATGCGGGAGCGGGTAATCCAGCAGGTCCACGAGCTCGAAGACGGCGTCGTTGCGCCGGGAGGCATGCTCCAGCACCCAGCGCGCCACCTGCGCGCCGTTGCGGCCGGGGCGGGTGCTGCCGAGGATGATGCCCATACGGATCATTGCGGGGTCCTTTCAACACGGATGCGGCTTGGGAGCCAGGAGTTGCCGCCCGGTGCCGGGAGAGGCCCGGTCAGGGCAGGGTGAACCGCGAGCTCTCCACCGTGACGGCGTGAGGGATCCGCGTTCCTCGCCTTGCCGCCCAGGCCGGCGGCGGCTTCCCCGTATTGACTACACGGCGATGATCGGTAACTTCAATTGAACCCAGGTCACATGAAGTGAACCGGCCGGATCTCAGCCGAGATCGTCGGTGTCGAGGCCGGCCGCCTGGTCGAAGGCATGGCGGTTGGCGCGGATCGTGTCCTGGTGGTCGGCCGCCCACCGGGTGAGCGCCAGGACCGGCTCGGACAGCGTGCGCCCGAACGGAGTGACCTCGTACTCGACCCGGGGTGGGATCTCCGCGTAGACCACCCGCTTGACGAGCCCGTCCCGCTCCAGGTTGCGCAACGTCAGGGTCAGCATGCGGCGGGAGATGCCGGGCGCCGTCCGCAACAGGCCGGTGAAGCGCATCGGCTCCTTGTCGAGCAACCCGATGAGGATCAGGCTCCACTTGTCGCCCACCCGGTCCAGCACGGACCGCAGAACATCCGGGTCGTGCTCCAGACACGTCCGGCCCAGCGAACGCAGCACCCTGTCCGCCTCAACCTGGTGCGACATGGCCCCCGCCTCCTCCGTCACCCGAAGGTGACCAAGTCACGTGCTCATAACGGTTATCGAAGAGTACATCAGTAAGCAAAAGTAACCTTCTGCGGAGCGTCGCCGTGATCGTGCCGGAGATCCGGGCCGGCGCCGGCGTGGCCGTGGTAGCCGACCGGTCAGGTATTCGGGAGCCGCCGGGTCGTACGCTGGTGGCATGGGACGGACCAGCGATGCCAGGGAGAAGATCCTCGACGCCGCGCGCACGCTCATCGAGCTGCGCGGCTACTCCGCCTTAGGCGTAGCGGAGATCTGCAAGGCGGCCGGCGTGCCCAAGGGCAGTTTCTACTACTTCTTCGCGTCCAAGGAGGCCCTCGCCCTGGCGGTCATCGACGAGCACTGGGCCGCCCAGGAACGCGACTGGAAGCGGATCCTGAGCGGTCAGGCGCCGCCGTTGCAGCGGTTGCGGCGGCTGTTCGAGGCGACGGAGGCCACCATGCGCACCGGGCAGCGCAGCTGCGGCAGCGTCGCGGGGTGCCTGTTCGGCAACCTGACGCTGGAGCTGAGCAACCAGACCGAGGCCATCCGCGTACGGCTGCAGGAGATCTTCGACGTGCAGGTCGAGATGATCGAGGCGGTCATCGCCGAGGCCGTCGCGCGGGAGGAGGCCGGCGTGTCCGATACCCGGCAGGCCGCGCGGTCGGTGGTGGCGCAGTTGGAGGGACAGGTCCTGTTCGCCAAGCTGTACAACGACCCGCAGCGGATGGGCGCCCTGTGGGCCGGCTGCCTGGCGCTGCTCGGCGCCGACGCGCCCGGCGAGGTGGCCGCCGGGCTCTGACGTGCTCCGCTGGTAGCCGCAGCCTCCTACGTGGCCCAGTAGCATGACGGAGTGGAGCTGCGTCAGCTGCGATACTTCGTCGCGGTCGCCGAGGAGCTGAACTTCGGCCGTGCCGCCGGGCGGCTGCTGATCGCCGGGCCTTCGCTGTCCCAGCAGATCAAGGCGCTGGAACGGGATCTGGGTGTGCGCCTGTTCGACCGGGATCGCCGTTCGGTGTCGCTCACCCCGGCCGGGGCCACGCTGCTCGCGGACGCGCGGGCTCTGCTGGAGCGTGCCGACGAGCTGCGCCACCGGGCCCGGCGGCTGTCCGGCTCCGAGCCGGTCCGGCTCGGCTACGTGAACTGGCTGCCGCCGGACCTGGGCGCTCGCACCGCGGCGGTGGCGCAGGTGCACCTCGACGCGTGGGTGGCGCCGTCCCACACGCAGGCGGCCCGCGTCGCCGACGGCGGTCTTGATCTGGCGGTTTGCTGGGTGCGCGCCGCCGACCTGGCGGAACGCGGGCTGCGCGCGCAACTCATCGGCGCCGATCGGCTGTATGCGGTAGCCACCGGTCACGACACCGGCGACGTCTCCGCCCGGGAGACCGCGATCCTGCTCGATGACGACGTCACGTCCTGGTCGTCGTGGAACGTCTACGCCGAGGAACTGGCCGCCCGGACCGGGGCGCGCGCCGTGCGCATCTCCGACGGCGGGATCACCGGTCCGGCCTTCTTCGACCACGTACGCCGCTGCCGCCGCCCGGTGATCAACTCGCCCAAGGGCCAGGCCGCGCCGCTGCCGCCGGATCTGGTGCGGCGGCGGATCGTCGCGCCGGAGGTCTACTGGACGTGGTCGCTGGTGTGGCGGCGAGGAGAGGATCGCACCTCGGTGCTCGACGTCGTGGAGGCCCTGCGCGCCGACGGCCACTTCGGCATTCACGACCCTGGCTCCTGGCTGCCCGAGGACGACCCGCACCGGCGCCGACGTCTCTAGGAGCCTGAGGCTCTCAGCTGAGAGGATGCCGGTCCTGGCTCCACCGGCATGGAGCCTGGCCTTCCCCGCGTTAGCAGCCTACGTTGGCACACGGATAGACGACCGATCGTCTATCACGATGATCGGCACGCAGGAGAAGGGTTCATCATGAGCATTCAGCAGCAGCAGCGGGTCGCTGTGGTGACGGGGGCGTCGCAGGGCCTCGGTGCCGGAGTGGTGGAGGGTTACCGCAAGCTGGGTTACGCGGTGGTCGCGGTCTCCCGCACCATCGCCCCCTCCGCCGATCCCCACGTCGTGACCGTCCAGGGCGATGTGGCCGACCGGGCCACCGCCGAACGCGCGGTCACCGCGGCCGTGGAGCGGTTCGGCCGCCTGGACACCCTCGTCAACAACGCGGGAATCTTCATCGCCAAGCCGTTCACCGACTACACGCTCGACGACTACACCGCCGCGCGCGGGGTGAACCTCGACGGCTTCTTCCACATCACCCAACTGGCCATCGCCCAGATGCTCGAGCAAGGCAGCGGCCACGTCGTCACGATCACCACCAGCCTGGTCGACAACGCCGACGGTCGCGTCCCATCCGTGCTGGCCTCACTGACCAAGGGCGGCCTGCAGTCCGCCACCAAGTCCCTGGCCATCGAATACGCCACCCGCGGCATCCGGGTCAACGCCGTCTCACCCGGCACCATCAAAACCCCGATGCACCCACAGGAGAACCACCAGACCCTGGCCGCACTCCACCCCATCGGCCGGATGGGCGAACCCAGCGACATCACCGACGCCATCCTGTTCCTGGAGAACGCACCCTTCATCACCGGCGAAATCCTGCACGTCGACGGCGGCATGAGCGCCGGACACCGATCATGAACACCAGCACCGAAGCAGCGCTCCAGGACATCCTGGACCGGTGGAAGGCCGGCGTCGACGCACACCGGCCGCAGCAGGTCGCCGACCTGTTCACCGAAGACGCGATCTTCCAGGGGCTGCGCCCCTACAGCGTCGGCCGGCCCGGCATCGCCGCCTACTACGACTCCCAGCCGCCCGGCCTGGCCGCCCACTACCGCATCGTCGAGACCCGGACCCTCGCCGACGACCTCGTCCTCGGCTACCTCGCCGTCGACTTCACCTTCACCGACCGGCGCACCCTCCACGTGTGGCTGAGCGTGCTCGTGAAACGAACAGAAGACGGCTGGCAGATCGCCCACTACCAGGTCTCCCACCTCGACTGAGAACCAGGCGCAGGAGGCGCACATCATGGACATGAAACTCGAAGTGATCGTCGTGCCGGTCACGGACGTCGACCGGGCCAAGAGCTTCTACACCGGGCTGGGCTGGCGGCTGGACGCCGACCTCGCCACCGGCGAGGGCTTCCGGGTGGTACAGGTGACCCCGCCCGGCTCACCCGCCTCGGTCATCTTCGGCACCTCGGTCACGTCCCAGACCCCGGGCTCGGCACAGGGCCTGCACCTGATCGTCGACGACATCGCAGCCGCCCACGACGAGCTCAAGCGGCTCGGCGCGAACCCGAGCGAAGTCTTCCACGACGCCGGCGGCGTCTTCCACCACGCCGGCACCGACGCCCGCGTGCCCGGCCCGGACCCGCAACGCCGCAGCTACGGCTCGTTCCTGTCGTTCAGCGACCCCGACGGCAACGGCTGGATCCTGCAGGAGGTCACCACCCGGCTCCCCGGACGGCTGGACCCGTCCGTCACCACCTTCGCCTCAGCCCCGGACCTCGCCGCGGCGCTACGCCGTGCCGCAGCCGCGCACGGCGAGCACGAGGCCCGCACCGGCGCCGAGGACCCCAACTGGCCCGACTGGTACGCCGACTACCTGGTACGCGAACAAGCCGGAAGCGATCTCCCGAGATGAACAACCCCGCCCACCACGCCTCCACCTACCGGGCCTTCACCGTCACCGGCAGGCGGCAGTTCGCCCTCGTCGAGCGCGAGCGACACGAGCCGGCACCCGGGCAGGTCCGCATCCGGGTCGAAGCCTGCGGAATCTGCCACACCGACGCCCTCGCCGTGGAGGGGCTGCGGCCGGACCCGTCGGCGCCGATCGCGCCCGGTCACGAGATCATCGGCGTGATCGAGGCCGTCGGCGCCGGGGCCGATCCGACGTGGCGGCCCGGCGACCGCGTCGGCGTCGGCGTCGGCTTCCTCGGCGGGCAGGACAACACGTGCGAGCCGTGCCGGCGCGGCGACTTCGTCAACTGCTCCGACCAGCCGCAGACCGGCACCGCCGTGGACGGCGGCTACGCCGAAGTGACCTACGCGCGGGCGACCGGCCTCGTTCGGATCCCGCCCGGCCTCGACCCTCTCGCCGGCGCACCTCTGCTGTGCGCGGGCCTGACCATGTACAACGCGCTGATCTCGGCATCCGCGCGGCCCGGCTCCCTGGTCGCCGTGCAAGGCCTGGGCGGCCTTGCCACCTCGGCATCCAGTACGCCCGCGCGCCCGGCCACCGGGTCGTCGCCATCGCCCGGGGCACCGCCAAGGCCACGCTCGCCGCAGAACTCGGCGCCCACCACTACGTCGACAGCGCGCAGACCGACCCCGGCGCCGCCCTGCGACGAGGTGTTCCCGCTGAGCGAGGCGCCCAAGGCCTACGAACGCGTGATCAACGGGGACGCCCGCTTCCGCATCGTCCTCGCCGGGTTCGTTCACCAGGAGATCGGAACACGCGAAGGAAAGCCATGTCCTGCTACCGCACGCTGACGGTCGACGGCCTCGACATCTTCTATCGCGAGGCGGGGCCGGCCGATGCGCCGGTCCTGCTCCTGCTGCATGGCTTCCCGTCCTCCTCACGGATGTACGAGCCGCTGCTGCGGCACCTGGCCGACCGCTGGCGGCTGGTCGCGCCCGACTATCCGGGATTCGGGCACAGCAGCGCTCCCCCACCGGCCGGCTTTGCCTACACCTTCGACCACCTGGCGGAGGTGATGAACCGCTTCGCGGACACGCTCGGCATCGACCGCTACACGCTCTTCGTGCAGGACTACGGCGGCCCGGTCGGGTTCCGGATGGCCATGGCGCACCCCGACCGACTCGACGGGCTCATCATCCAGAACGCCGTGGCCCACGACAGCGGGCTCGGGCCGCTGTGGCAGACCAGGCGCGCGTTCTGGGCCGACCGCGCCGCCCACGAACCGGCGCTGCGGGAGACCTTCCTCTCCCTCGACGCCACCCGGGCCCGGCACCTCGGCACCGATCCGTCGGTCGAGTGCTACGACCCGGACCTGTGGACCGACGAGTACGCCTTCCTGACCCGGCCCGGGCAGGCCGAAATCCAGGTGGAACTGTTCTACGACTACCGCACCAACGTAGCCGCCTACCCCGTCTGGCAGCGGTGGCTACGCGAGCATCAGCCCCGCACGCTGGTGCTCTGGGGACGCTACGACAGCTCGTTCCAGGTCCAGGAGGCCGACAACTACCAGGCCGATCTCCCGGAGGCGCGGGTGCACGTGCTCGACGGCGGCCACTTCGTCCTCGACACGCGCGCCGACGAGGCGGCCGAGCACATCAGAGCCTTCCTGGACCAGCGGGGATAGGCAGGTGACCACAAGGGGCTGTGCCCGTCAAGCCGCGAGATCGAGCCCTGGCGAAGCTTTGACGACTCATGGCGTGCAGGCTACCTGCGCTGAGGATTGGACGACCCGATCGCCTCATAGCGTGACCCCATGGGGTGAAAAAGGCGGCAATCAGGCCTGACCAGCGGCGAGAAGGCTGAGCCGGCCGCTGCCAGGCGCCGCATCGCCGAGCTGGAGACCGAGCTGCAGGCCACCCGGCGCGACGCCGGCGCACTACGCTCCAGCCTGCCCCAGCGCGGCCAGCACGCCCGGCAGGACGGCCGCGCGGAAGGCGGCGTCCAGCTCCGCAGGCGAGGCATCGGTCTCACCGTCCACCCACGCCCGCAGCAGCCCCATGAACGCGCCCACCACACAGATCACCAGCAGATCGAGCACGGCCGACTCCCGGCCGCCCGCCGCGATCAGCTCGCCCTTCACCGCGGCGGCGAGCAACCGCTCACCCCGCGCGTGCACCAGCCCGCCACTGCGCCGGCCCATCAACGCCCGCACCAGCCGCTCCTGCTCCCGCACGTGCTCGAACATCGGCCGGCTGAACGAGAACAACTCCCCCGCGCCCTGCGCCGACGGCATCGGATGGAGGAAGGTCAGCTCCTCGACGTTGCTGAACAGCACGTCCTGCTTGTCGGTGAAGTGCGCGTAGAACGTGGAGCGGCCCACGTCCGCCCGGCTGATGATGTCGCTGACGGTCACCCCGTCGTACCCCTTGTCCAGAATCAGCTCCACCAGCGCCTGCTGGATCAGCCGCCGCGTCCGCCGCACCCGCCGATCTCCGGACACTTTCCCGCCCTCTGTTCGGTACGGCACACCTCACCCGATCTGCTCGTTGACCGCGTCCCATCCTGAACGCATGCTTCATAACCGAACACATCGTACGGAAAAGGAGTCGACCATCATGGGTCTGGGCAAATTGCTCCACAGCCACCACGAGCACGCCGACGAGGGCGGCACCATCGACCGGCCGCGCGCCTACGACGTCTTCGCCTCGATCGGCTTTCTCGGCGGCCGGCGCACCGTCTTCACCCGCCTGGCCACCGCCGCCCGGCCCCGTGCGGGCGACCGCGTCCTCGACGTGGGCTGCGGCACCGGCTACCTCACCCGCATCCTCTCGCCCGTCATCACCCCCACCGGCCACATCACCGGCCTCGACCCGTCCCCGGCGATGATCGACCATGCCACACGGCAGGCTCCCGCCAACTGCACCTACCTCACCGGCGTCGGCCAGGACCTGCCCTTCCCGGACGGCTCGTTCGACCTGGTCGTCTCCAGCCTGGCCATCCACCACATGCCCGCCGCCGCACGACCCGAGGCGCTGCGGCAGATGTTCCGCGTGCTGCGCCCGGGCGGACGGCTGCTGATCGCCGAGTTCCGCCCACCGGCCAACCCCGCCGCACGACACCTCATCGGCCTGCTCTCCGGCCCGGCCATGCGGCACGACCCGCACGACCTGCTCGGCACCATGATCCCTGACGCCGGGTTTCAGGTGGAGTCCGAAGGCCGGTTGCCCCATCTGATGTACTACGTCCGCGCGACCCGCCCCTGACAAGCGCGTGAGGAGCGTCAGCAGAGGACGTCACTCGACTCAACGCATCAAGTTCCATCCGCCGGAACCCGCCGTCACAGGCAGAACGCTCGGCCCGGCCGGCCCCGAAGTGACGGCGAAATTCCGCATCACCGTGTTCAAGCTGTGCGGAAGACGCACGTTCGGCAACTGCCGCCCCTCCGTCTGGGTCTCGCGAAACGGTTACCTGGGACAAGCCCTTCGAAGCTGAACGGTGCCGGCAGCCTGCTGTCAACGGCTGGTCAGCGCGTCCATCAGCCGCTGAAACACCGAACCGTTCAGGGAACTGGACACCATCGCGGTGTTCGCGGTGCGGGTTGTTGCCGACACCTCAACCTGCTACGCGGGGTGGATCGCAGAGCGGGGCGACCGATCGGTCGCCCCGTCTGGTGCCGTGTGGCGTGCCCGTCAGTAGACGACCGGCCAGCCCGCGGAGTCGTACCTCATCAGGTTGATGCCGAGCTGAGGACGGCCGCTGTCCGTGTAGTAGTGGTAGAACAGCACGTCGGCGTCGTTGTCCGCCAGGACCGCCTGGTGGCCTGGGCCGTGGATGCTGCCGTGTCCTGCCAGGATCTCGGTGCCGCCGCCGGCTGTCATGGGCACGCCGTTACGGTCTACGTAGGGGCCGGTGACGCTGGTGGATCGGCCTACCATGACGCGGTAGGTGCTGGCTGCGCCGGCACAGCACCGGTCGAACGAGACGTACTGGTACCAGTACGAACCACGCTTGAAGAGGGTCGGCGCCTCGATGGCGCCGCCGTTGCGGCCGGCGATGCTGCGCAGGGCGGTACCCGACCGCAGTCCCGTACCGGGGTTCAGGTCGATCATCTTGATGCCGGACCAGAACGAGCCGAAGGCGAGGTACCACCTGCCGCCGTCGATGACCAGGTTGGGGTCGATCGCGTTGAAGTTGTCCGTCGTCCTGGACTCGACGACCAGTCCCCGGTGGGTCCATGACCCGGACGCTCCGGTGGGACTGGTGGCGAGGAAGATGGCCGATCGGTTCTCCCCGAAATAGGACGCCGAGTAGTACAGGTAGTACTGGCCGTTGACGTAGGTGATGTCCGGAGCCCACAGGTCCTGACCACCGCGGGTGTAGGTGTCGGCCCAGGGCGTGCCGTTGGGGAAGACCGAGCCGGCGTTGCGCCAGGCCGTACGGTCGCTGGACGTCTTGATCGACAGGCCCCGGCCGGTGTGCACGAGGAGGTAGCCCCCGGCCGGGGTCTTGGTGATTTCCGGGTCGTGCACGTCGACGATGTCCCCGGTCACGATGCCGGGCCCGGGGTAGGCGGCCGCCGAGGCGGTTCCCACGGTCAGCGGGATGGTGATGGCCGCGGCCAGGACGACGCCGAGGCCGGCCACCAACGCGGCGATCCGGCGACCCCGGAGCCGGTCGGTAGGGGGCTTGTTTCGTGTGAGTCGCACTACTTCTCTCCTAGGTGTACTCGAGCCGACCTCTCGGCTGGGGTGCCGCATGGGAGCGGTCGCCGTCGAGGTCTCCGAATGGGGGAACACCTGGCCATTCGCCGCAGCCGAGATCGGCGCTCATTTCGAACGAATCGGATCGGCCAATAATGTGAGCGCTAACATCTCGCGAGTAACTCATGAATGACCTATATAGGATCTATCAAGAAATGCACATCTCCGTCAATATGATTTGCCGGGATAAATCTTGGCACTGGAAGTTCCTCATTCGCGTGTGCACGTTCGCGTTTAACCTGTCCGATGGCGCGAGCCAGCGACCATCTGACAGGTATCAACGGCCGACAAAATAGCGGCATAAACGCCTTGCGATAACGCTTCTGCGGCACCCTCCAAATACCGTGCCAATTACTGGATGGGTCGGTGCGGGCTGACGGACAGCCGGATCGCGGTCCAGGACACCGGCGGCAGGCTTGCCCGCAGGATGCCGTCGGTGACGTCCGCGTCCTTCGCTGGGCTGGGGACGACGCGGTCGGGGTCGTCCAAGGTGTTCGTGGCATACAGGTCCTCGTCGGCGAGGGTGTACGATTCCGACACCTGCAGGCCCGGGCCGAAGCCGGCCAGTGAGACCGCCAGGTCGATGCCGTCGGTGAGGTGCCGGTTCACGACGAAGACCGTGACGTCGCCGGTCTCGGCGTCATGGGTGGCCACGGCGTCGAGGACGGGCACCGAACCGTACCGCGCGGTCGGGTAGCTGGGCGCCTGGGTCTCTACGCGCAGCACCTCGCCGCGGGCGAGGCGGGAGGTCAGTGCGAACGGGTGGAAGATCGTCTGCCGCCACGCGGGACCGCCGGGCTCGGTGCGGATCGGGGCGATGACGTTGACCAGCTGGGCCTGGCAGGCGGCGGTCACTCGATCGCTGTGCCGCAGCAGTGAGATCAGCAGGTTGCCCACCACCACGGCGTCGACAACGTTGTAGCAGTCCTCGATGACCCGGGGGGCGACCTGCCAGTCGGTCTCCTGCTTGGCCTGGAAGGCGCTCTGGTACCAGACGTTCCATTCGTCGAAGGAGATCTTGAGCTGCTTGGGGCTCTTCAGCTTGGCGCCGACGCTGTCGGCGGTGGCGGCGACGCTGTTGATGAAGTGGTCCATGTCGACCGCCGAGGCGAGGAAGCTGCCCAGGTCGCCGTCGATCGGTTCGTAGTAGGCGTGCGCCGAGATGTAGTCGACCGCGTCGTAGGTCAGCTCGAGGACCTCTGCCTCCCAGGCGGCGAAGGTCGGCATGGAGGAGCTGGAGCTGCCGCAGGCCACCAGCTCCAGCCACGGTTCGGCGCTGCGCAGTGCCCGGGCCGTCTCCATGGCGAGCCGGCCGTACTCTCGGGCGGTCTTGTGCCCGGTCTGCCAGGGGCCGTCGAGTTCGTTGCCGAGGCAGAACAGGGTCACACCGTACGGTTCCGCGGATCCGTTGGCCTGGCGCATGAGCGCCAGACGGGTCCGGTCGGGATGGTTGAGATATTCCTGTACGTCCAGGGCCTCCTGCACGCCGCGGGTACCGAGGTTGACCGCGTACATGATCTCGACGTCGGCCTTGCGCGCCCAGCGCATGAACTCGTCGATGCCGACCTCGTTCGTCTCCAGGCTGTGCCAGGCCAGGTCGCGCCGCACAGGCCGGTCCGCGACCGGGCCGACGCCGTCCTCCCAGCGGTAGCCCGAGACGAAGTTGCCGCCGGGGTAGCGCACGAGCGAGACGCCGAGTTCGCGGGTCAGTTCGAGCACGTCAGCACGGAAGCCGTCGGCGTCCGCGGTGGGGTGCGAAGGCTCGTAGATGCCGGTGTAGACGCATCTGCCCATGTGCTCGACGAAGGAGCCGAAGGTGCGGCGGGAAACCGGTGCGATGGTGAAGGCGGGGTTGAGGGTGAGGGTCGCGGAGAGCACGGATCTCCCAGAGATCGAGGGGATGTGGTGATGAATGGCGCCGGACGGGAGGTTCACTTGAGGCTGCCGACGGTCAGCCCGCCCTGCCAGTACTTCTGCAGGGTGAGAAAGGTGATGATGAGCGGGATGACGGACACCAGGGAGCCGATGATGATCAGGCTCCATAGCGACTGACCGCCGCCGTTGTTCGCGCTGGCCAGCTGCGACCACAGGCCGATGCCCACGGTGAGCGGGTACAGCTTCGCGTCGGACAGCATCGTCAGCGGCAGGAAGTAGTTGTTCCAGGTGGAGACGACCGACAGCAGCAGCACGGTCACGACCGCGGGCCGCATCAGCGGTAGCGCCACCTGGAAGAAGGTACGCAGTTCCCCGGCACCGTCGATGTGGGCCGCGTCGAGCAGGTCGTCGGGCACGGACGCCGCGGTGTAGACGCGCATGAGGTAGACGCCGAACGGGCTGAGCAGCGAGGGCAGAATGACCGCCCACACCGTGTCGGTCAGCCCGGCGTTGGACATCATGACGAACGTCGGGATCACCAGGGCGGTCAGCGGCACCATGACCGAGCCGAGCACCAGGGCGAAGACGACGTTGCGCCCACGGAACCTGTACTTCGCGAATCCGTATCCGCCCAGCACCGAGATGATCGTCGCGCCGATTCCGCCGGCCAGCGCGTACAGCAGCGAGTTGCCCAGCCAGCGCAGGTATTCGCCGTTGTTGATGGTGAACAGGTCCCGCAGGTTGTCGAACAGGTGGAAGCCGTTGAACCACAAGGCGCCCGTACCGGAGAACAGCCCTTCGGCGTTCTTGGTGCTGGCGACGATGAGCCACCAGACCGGGACGAGAAAATAGCAGACCAGGGCCAGCATGAGCAGCTTCGCCCAGACGTGGCGGGGACGCCGCCCGCGCCCGGTGGACATATGGCGGGGACTCGGCCCGCGCGTGGTGGATGCGGTGCTCACGTGAAGATGCTCCCTCGCTTGCGGGTGAAGAACATGAAGATCGCGACCGCCACGAAGACGACGAATCCCAAGGCGAAGGAGATCGCCGAGGCATAGTTGAACTGGGCGTAGGTGAAGGCCAGGTTGAAGGCGTAGATGTTGGGCGTGAAGTCCGGCGTCACCGAGCCGTTGGCGATCGGCCCGAGCGCCTGCGGCTCGGTGAAGAACTGCAGGGTGCCGATCAGCGAGAAGATCAGGATGAGCGCGAACGCGGACGACACCATCGGGACCTTGATGCGCAGCGCGATCTGCAGGCTGGTGGCGCCGTCGATCCGGGCCGCCTCGTAGATCGAGGAGTCGATGCCCTTCAAGGCGGCGTAGATGATGACCATGTAATAGCCGGACCACTGCCAGGTGACGACGTTGAGCAGGCCGTAGAAGATGTTGCCCTGGCTGAGCAGGAACGGTGCCTGGGTGTTGAACAGCGAGAAGATCTGCTCGAGCGGCCCGAAGCTCGGGCTGTAGAGGAAGCCCCACATCAGCGCGCCGATCACCGCGGGCACCGCGTACGGCAGGAAGATCATCAGCCGGGAGAAGCGGGCGAGCCGGCCGGTGATCTCGTCGAAGAGGAGTGCCGCCACCAGCGCGACGATCATTTGCAGCGGAATGACCACGAGGCTGAACCGCAGCACCAGCCACAGACCCGTGAGGAAGGACGGGTCGGTGAACGCGCGGATGTAGTTGTCGATGCCGGCAAAGGTGGTCCCGGTCGCGAGTCCCTTGGTGTAAAGGCTCAGGTAGCCCGCGTAGAGCAGCGGCGCTATCAGGAAGACCAGGAACACCACCAGGAACGGCAGGATGAACAGCCAGCCGACGGCACCACGCCGCGTCAGTCGGCGGCCTGGTGGCGCCGAGGCGGCTCGGTGCCGCGTGCCGGTGCTCGCGCGTAGCGGGGTGGGTGGTGTCGATCGGGTGAGGGCCATGGCGGTTCGCGTCTTCCTTTGCGGCGTCGTCGCGTCACGAGCGGGGGTCGGGCGACCGCCGGCTGCGGAGGAGCAGAGCAGCGGGCGCCCGTCCGGTCGGCGGATCACTGAACGATGAAGCCCTGGCTCTTGGCGTACTTGACCATGATGTCCTGGAGCTCGGTCGCCGCCTGGTCGCCGGTGGTCTTCCCGCTGTTGATCTTCACGATCTGCGCCTGGAGCTGGGCGTAGTAGTAGACGGTGAAGGGGCTGTACGTGGCGCCCTGGTAGGCGTCCCCCGCGGGGATGTAGATGTCCTTGTTCGCCGTCTGGCCGTTGAAGAACTCGACCTTGTTGCTGATGAAAGCGTCGGACTTCTGCACGCTCTGGTTCAGCGGGAAGATGGTCTGCGTCTTCCAGCCGTCGGTCAGCGACGCGTCGTCGGCGTAGAGGCCCATCGCGACCTTGGTCGCGGCCTTCTTGTCCGCGGCCTGCGAGGTCACCGCGAAGGCGGAGCCGCCCCAGTTCACCGAGACCGGCGCGTTGACATCCCACTGGGGCAGCGGCGCCACGGCGAACTTGCCCTTCGACGCGCCGCTGCCCACTCCGGCTCCGGTCAGGTATCCGGGAGCCCAGGCCGCGGAGACGTAGGTCGCGTACTTGCCGTTGACGACACCGGCGATGTAGTCGGTGGTGAACTGGTCCGCCGTGCCGACCAGCTTCTTGCTGACCAGGTCGGCCCAGTAGTTCAGCACGTCCTTGGTGGCCTGGTCGTCGAGCTTGATGGTGATGTTCTGCTTGTTCGCCAGGTCGTAGGTGAACGGCTTGGCGCCCTTCTGGATCATCAGGGCGGTCACCACGGCCGGCACGTTGCTGCCGAGATCGCCGAAGAGCGGGCCGCCCGCGGCCTTCATCTTCGCGGCGGCCTCGGCGTACTCGGCCCAGGTCTTCGGCGGCGTCTTGATCCCGTACTTCTCGAAGACGTCCGTGCGGTAGATCATCGCCATCGGGCCGCCGTCGACCGGGATCGCGTACACGGCTTCGCCCTGCGAGACGTCCTTCCAGGCGCCGTCGCTGAAGTTGGCCTTCACCTCGTTGGCGCCATAGGCGCTGATGTCGACCAGGGCGTCCTGGATCTCGAAGCCGACCAGCTGGTCACTCTCCAGCATGATGACGTCGGGCGCGCCCTTCTTCGCCGCGATCGCCGTCTGGAACTTGGCGTACTGCGGAGCGCCCTGACCAGCGTTCGTCCAGCAAACCTGCACGTCGGTGTGAGCGTTGTTGAAGTTGTCGACGACCTTGGCCATGTTCGGGTACCAGGCCCAGACCGAGACTCGAGTGGCGTCCGGACGGACGATCTTGTTCGTGCAGTTCGTCGGCTTGGCCTTGGCGGAGGTGCCACCGCTGTCCTCACCGCTTCCGCAGGCGGCCGCACCAAGGGCGATGGACGAGATGGACACCGTGACCACAAGACGTCGAAGCGCTATCTTGTTCCTAAAACTCAATGTTCCGGCCTTCCTGGGTCAACTTGCCGGCCTGCGATCCGCGCGGCGGTGCGCACGACGATTCCTGCACGCTCGCCTACGGGCGCACTCGGCCGGGAACAATCCGGAGGACCGTGGCCGTCGATGCCACCGGACAGGTTCTCGGCGGGATGAAGCATGCAATGTCGCGCTCGCGCGGCGGATGACGCGGAGAGGGGAGCTCCCACGCCAGGCAAGGTGTGTTGTATGTTGGCATTTGCAGCGCTGCAAAGGACTATGCACCGACCCTCGGGCTCTGGCAAGAGGCAATGTCTCCGAAATATGATCGTTACCTCAGGGCACATGAGTGCCCCCTACACCCAGGAGGCACCTCGTGCGGGACGCCACGCTGCGTGACGTTGCCGAGCTTGCCGGGGTCTCACCCCGCACGGTCTCGAACGTGGTCAACGGCTACGCCCACGTGACGGCGGCCACCCGCGAGAAGGTCGAGCGCGCCATCGCCGAGCTCGGCTACCGGCCGAACGTGCTCGCGCGCAACCTCGCCAACGGCCGCTCCGGTCAGATCGCGGTCGTCGTGCCGTATCTGGACACCCCGTACTTCGCCGAACTCTTGCAGGCCATCATCCCGGCCGCGCGCAAGAGCGGCTACAACGTCCTCATCGACCAGACCGACGGCGACCGGCAGCACGAGGGCGAGCTCATCAGGCGCGGCTCCCGGGGCTTCCTGTTCGACGGCATGATCATCAGCCCGCTCGGACTGTCCCAGGAGGACCTGTCCGTGCGCGACCCTTCGTTGCCCCTGGTCGTGCTCGGCGAACGGGTCTGCGACGGCACGTTCGACCACATCGGGATCGACGACGTCGCCGCCTCGCAGGATGCCGTCTCCCATCTGCTCTCACTCGGCCGCAAACGCATCGCGGCCATCGGCGACCAGCCGTACGCGACCGGCGAAGCGGCCCAGTTGCGCACGCGCGGCTTTCGCAACGCGCACGCCGCGGCCGGGCTGCCGATCGACGAGTCACTGATCATCAGAACCCCCCGGTTCAACCGGGCCGACGGCGCGACCGCGATGGCCGCACTCCTCGACCGCGATGACCCGCCCGACGCTGTGTTCTGCTACAGCGACCTGGTCGCCTCCGGCGCCATCCACACCGTCCTGGAGCGCGGGCTGCGCGTTCCCGAGGACATCGCCATCATCGGCTACGACGACATCGAGGACGGCCGCTACAGCAACCCCACGATCAGCACGATCTCCCCCGACAAAACCGCCATCGCCCAGCTGGCGGTCGAGCGGCTGATCATGCGGATCAGCAGCCCCCAGCCTGTTGCCGGCGTCGAGCTGCTCGCCGACCACCGGCTGATCCCCCGCCAGAGCACCCTCGGACGCGGCCAGGTGTGATCATTTGGGGCGCAAACTCCGAGATCATGTTGTCGTGACCCCTGACGAGGGCGGAGCAGGTAGCCGGCCGGGGACGTCAACTGGTTCCAGAGACACGGGGGCGGGCCGGGACGACGCGCCGGCGCGAGTCGACCACCGGGTCCACGTTCACCTCGATGCGTACGTCGAAGGTGTGCGCGTGCGGGACCACAGACCCGTCTGTGGCCAGGCCCTGAGTGAAGTGTCGGGTTCGGCGAGCCGGTTGGTGGCCGCGTTGTACGGGGCCGGAGAAGGATCAGACCTCCGTGCCGGCCACGGAGCAGATCTTCGAAGCGGCGAGTCGACGCCGGTCATCGAACCTCCGGCGGAAGCATTCTGCTGCGCGCTACGCCGGGATCGTGGACAGGACCGCGGTGACGCCCATCGGCAGGTAGGCGTCCGGCCCAGAGACCCTCCTCGACAGGTCACACCATTCAACGGACAGCGCCGGCGAGGGCACGGCGCCGGCCGCATGCTCGAGTTCATCCGGAGGCGGCACTGTCCTGTGCTCGCCGGGCAGGACGACACGTTCCCGGGACGTCGTACCCGGCCGACGGGAGCCCTACATCGGATGGCTCCATGACTGGTTTGCTCCGCCGCCGTACATCTGGAAGCGGTGGCCTCCGTCCGTGCTGTAGGCGATGGAGACGCCGTTGATGGTGGTGAACAGCAGGATCGGGTCGTGATCCCCGTTCTTCAGGCCGGTCACGTTGCGGGTGTCGGCCCAGCCGCCGCCCGACCACAGGGTGGCGTTGTGCACTCCCGGCTCCAGGGCGATCGGCCGTTGCGTCCAGTGCGCGAGGTCGGGGCTGGTCGCGTGCCCCCAGTGCATGGTGTCCCGGTTCAGGCCGTGCGGGTTGTGCTGGCAGACGGGTGATACATGCCGCGGTAGTACGGCGGCGGCCGGGTTCACCACGCTTTGTGCCTGGACGAGGACGACGGGGCGAGAATGCTGCTGGATCTTGCCGGACACGCCGGCACGCCGGCGCAGGCCGGCATGGTGGCCAGGCGGCTGAGTGGGTTGCCGCTGGCGCTGTCTCACGCCGGTAACCACCTTGCTTCTCCCTTCTCCACCGAGAGGACCTTCCCTGACTACCTTCTGGCTTTGGACGCCCCATCCCTGAGGTCCTCGGTGACAGCGGTGCCGGGCCGTCAATCGCCTGTCTCGCTCCCGCAGTGGAGATCGACGCCGCACTCCTGGGGGACACACCGCTGGGTGAGATCTGCGGCGGCGAGCACAACGTGTGGCCGGGGCTGGAGGCGCTGAGCTCCATGGGCCTCATCGAGGCCCGCGTGTCCGCCGGGGCAGCATCCTCCACGCTGGTCGTCCATCCCCTGGTCGCTGAGGCGAGCCGCACGCACGTTACGCCGATGATCACCACCGTCGCGATCGCCCTCGTACGCGGCACGGCGGCCGGCAGGCGACCCGACATCCCTTCCGGCTGACCCGCCTGGCAGGGACTGATGCCTCACCTGCGCGCCCTGCTCTCCATCGCGCCCTCGGCTCTGGAAGAGCCCGCTCTGTACGAGCTGACCGAGTTGGTGAGCCGCGGGTGCGGAGCGCTGCGGGCGAGCGGCTATTACACTGCCGCCGCCGAACTCGCGCCCCTGTGCATGGCGTGTCACAGGCGTAGGCCAACGGCAGCGCGCTGATCAGGAATTTCTTGGGCAGCCCTGGTAGGCGTCCACGGCGTCGAAGGCGGGCGTGATCCGCTTGTTGTACAGGGGCTCGATGACGTCGCGGACGTTCCGCCCCGGCTTCAGCGCCTTGGCGGAGGCGGCGATGGCCTTGCGGACCGCACGGAGCTGCTTGGCGATGTCGGCCGGCGCGCTTTCCTGCATTTTCTCGCCGATGTACTCGATCATGACGGCCCTCTGCTGCAGGCCCTTCAGGTCGGGTGAGCCCTGCTTGACCTCTTCGAGCACGTCATTACGCCAGACCAGGACGCCGATCTGGAAGGTCGTCAGGTCAAGGCAGAAGGCGGAAGTCGCGGCAGGAGCCGGGGGCGCCGTCGCGGCCGAAGGGCTCGGGCCGGTGGAGGGTGGCGCGGTCGTCGGCGCAGGCTTCGAGGCGGCCCCCTGGGTCGCGCATCCTGCGATCAGCAGCGTGATGGTCACCGCGATGATGGTGCTGTGTGAGGGGGGCATGGACGTACAGTAACCGCACCTCTCCGGGAGGGACGCGCGCCACCCGTGGACGCGTTCGCCGAACGATGGGCCCGCACCGTACGCAGTGCACCGACAGGGTGCTGATCTTCGGCGTGCGTCACCTTCGCACCCTGCTGGACGTCGATCATGACAACGCCGCTCCCGCGGTCTTCGAGCTTCCTCCGACGACTCCGACGTGACCCCGCTGCCGGACCGGCCGGATCAAGCGCCGCCAAGCCCAGCTCACGACGGCCACCAGGGGCTGCGTTTCCGTACAGCGGCCTGGGCGGTGGATACGAGGCCGTTGAAGGTCTTGCCTGGATACCACGGCATCGTGGCGAGTTCATCGAAGCCGGGAATCGTCTCCATGTGACGTACCATGCGGTCCCGGGTCTCGGCGTCGGGCAGCTCACCACGCATGGCGGCAACGTTCTCGGCCAGGTGGGCGGGGTTCGTGGTGGCGGGGAGGGCGCAGGTGACGGCCGGATTCGAAATCACCCACTTCAGGAAATACTGCGACCAGGTGTCCATGCCAAGCTCCCTGGCGAAGTCCGGCACCTGATGGTTTTCCACGATCTTGTGCAGCCTCGCCTTCTCCAGCGGCATGTTGACCAGCACGGCGACCCCCCGGTCGGCCGCCGCGCGGATCACGCGTTCCTCGGCGGCGCGGGTGTGGATGGAGTAGTGCACCTGTACGAAGTCGACCTCCGCCCGCTCCACCCAGCTCGCCAGCACGCCGAAGTAGGTGGGCTCGTGATGGGTCACTCCGAGGTACCGGATGCGGCCCTCCTTCTTCCAGGCGTGCAGCAGCGGGATGATCACGTCCACGTTGGTCAGGCTGTGACACTGCATGAGGTCCACCGGCTTGTCCAGCGACAGGCGCTTGACGGTGCGGCGCAGGCTGTCGGCGGCGTGACCGTCGTCCCAGAGGTGATCGCCCGTGGCCCAGATCTTGTTGGCCAGGAACATCCGGTCATTGATCCGCATCTCGGAGGCGAAGTCGCCGAGGTTCACCTCCGACCTGCCGTACAGCGGCGAGACGTCGAACACCCTGCCGCCCTCCTGCCAGTGGCGCCGCGCCACCTCACGGATGCGCTCCCGTCCTCGGTCCGACACGGTGTCGAACGTCATGAACGTGCCCAGCCCGATCGCCGGAAGCCGCTCACGGGTGCCCGGGATCGTTCGGGTGATCACATCGTCAGGCACGGTCCGCGCCGGGATCGGGGCCGAGGCGTGGACCGCCTCGGCAGGCAGCACACCCGCCGCCGCGCCCAGCCCGCCGGCCGTGATCACTTGCCGCCGAGTCGGCGACCACTCCCGCTTGTCGCGCATGCCAAGACGCCTCTCTTGCCGATCATCCGGGGATTCGCACCCATGCTCCCCCGGCGAACCGCCGCATGGCCAAGTCCGGTTGGGACCGGCGACATACCTTGGAGGCATGTCAGTGGATCTGCGGCTCATGCGCTACGTGATCACCGTCGCCGACGCCGGCGGTTTCGAAGCCGCCGCCGAACGACTCCACATGACCCAGCCACCGCTCAGCCGCCAGATCCGGGAGCTGGAGCGTGAACTGGGCGTCCGCTTGTTCCACCGCCGTCCGACCCGGCTCACCGAGGCCGGGCAGGTGTTCGTGGACGGGGCCCGCGGGGTGCTGGCCGACGCCGAACGGGTGGTCGAGACCACCCGGCAGGCCGCCGACCTCCACCGCGGCGTCGTACGAGTCGGCTACACCGTCACGACCGCCTTCGAGGAGATGCCGAAGCTGTTCACCGCCATGCGCGCCCGCCATCCCGGCATCCACCTGCACGCCCGCGAGGGCTGGGACGTCGAGCTCACGGACGAGGCCTCCGCCGGCGATCTGGACGTACTGCTGGGCAGGCATCTGCCGACGCCCGCCGGCTTCCGCTTCGAGACCCTGCGCAGGGAGGATTTCGTCGTGATGGTCAGCACCGATCACCGGCTGGCGGGTCGCGAGAGCGTAAGCCTGCGCGACCTGCGCGGCGAGACGTTGCGCTTCTTCCCCCGGCGGTACGCTCCCCGCTATCACGACGCGGTGCTCGCCGCGCTGAGCAGCACGGGTGAGACCTTCGAGGTCTGGGAGAACCCCCTGCCCGGCCTGCGCAACCTCAACGTCAACCTGCGCACCGACGGCTTCATGCTGCTGCCCCGCTCCCTCGGCAGGCAGCTCCCGGGTGGCATCGCGTACCTGACGGTCACGGACGTACTGCCCTCCATCGAGCTGCGGCTCTTCTGGCGACCAGACGGAGGGCCCGCGGTGACCGCCTTCTGTCAGACGGCACGCAGGCTCGCCCGCCGCGAGGGCTGGCGCGAAGGCCGGCAGACAGGCGACGCTCTCCGGAGTTAGCCTGCCCCGGACGCCCCCGCTGTCCACGAGGCCGCCGCAGCGGTCTGACCACCACGTCGAAGCGGAGCAAGCTCACCACTCCACGGTCTGCCCGGAGCCCGGATCCGTAGCACGTAGCTCACGGTCGTGCCGCCTTCCTGCGGCGGACGAGCTTGCTTCGGCGCACCGCCTCGGCGCGGCGGGCCGCCTCGTTGCGGTGGGCCGCCGTGATGGCCAGGGCCGCCGCCAGCGCGGTCATGACGGCCGTCGCCGCGAGCGCGGTCCAGGTGGCCGCGTCGGGGTGGATCAGCGACTGGCCGCGCAGTGCCTGCCAGGCGGTGATGGTGAACAGCGCGCCGTAGCCCAGGATGACGACCCCGGTGAGCTGGGCGCGTACGCGTTCGTGACGTAGCAGGCCGATCCGGGTCGCGAGGGCGGTGAGAACCAGCACCGTGAGCACGAACACCTGGATGGAGTGCAGGCCGATGAAGTGCGGGACGCGCAGGTCGCCGCCTGTGGTGCTCCAGTTCGTGATCGGCATGCCGCCGCCGTCCGGTGCCCCGACCCCGTGTCCGCCCACCAGCGGGACCGGATCGCCGTAGGCGTCCGCGACCGTGCGGGGCCCGGCCGACGAGGTCCACCCGGTGATGAAGGACGCCAGCGCCATGCCGAGGACAGCCAGCCCGACCCCGGCACGCAGGGCCCAGGTGAGTGCCGCATCACCGATGCGCTGGAACAGCAGCATGACGGCGACGGTCAGGCTCGCCCCGAACAGCCCGAACACACCGGTGGAGAAGACCTGCTGCCCGATCTGGTTGAACGTGTCGGTGCCGGCGTTGAAGTGGCTGAAGGTGCCGCGGGCGGCCTGCACCGCGATGAAACCGACGTCGATCAGCCCGGCGACGGCGAAGACCGTTCCGACGGTCCACATCGTGCGCCGCGCCCGGCGCAGTTTCGGGATCAGCCAGGCGAGCGTCGCGCCGTACATGACGAACGACACGCCGAACTTCAGCGGCTTGGCCCAGATCGACTCTTGCAGGAGCTCGCGGCCGTCGGCGAAGAGACCGACGCACGCGACGACGACCAATGCGGACATGGCGGCCACCATGATCGTGAGCGGCCGGTGCCACGACCGTACTTCGGCATGCGAGAGGGACAACCGGCTCCCCAACTGGTTCATGCGGCCTTCACCGACCATGCATGAATGCGTACGGTGTATCAGATGTCATGCGTACATCGTATTTCCGCCTCGTGCCGGAAGCACGGAATTCCCGCTCATCTGCGCCATAAAGTGCACTAGTGTGCTGGCTAATGAACTAGTACATTGAAGGCAAGCGCGCGACAACCGTCAGAGGATGGGAAGGCACTCATGACCTCGGCCACGCAACGTCCGGATCCGCCCTACCGGCGCATCGTCGCGGAGTTCCGTACCCGGATTCTGGCCGGCGAGCTGCGGCCAGGCGATCGGGTGCCGTCCATCCGGCAGATCGCGCAGCGATGGGGTGTCGCGGTCGCGACCGCGACCAAGGTCGTGGCGGCCCTGCGTGACGAGGGGCTGGTCGAGGCGAAGGTCGGCGCCGGTACGGTGGTCAGCGCACGCGCGAGCCGGGAGGAGCGGCCGGTCGGTCCGGCTGTGCCTCCGGCGGCGCGGCAGGCCGGTGTCCCCAAGGGCTCGCTGAACCGCAGGCACGTCCTGCGCACCGCCATCGCGATCGCCGACGCCGAAGGGCTCGGCGCGGTGTCCATGCGGCGGCTCGCGGCCGAGCTCGGCGCGGGCCCGATGTCGCTGTATCGGCACGTCACGGGCAAGGACGAACTGGTGACGCAGATGGCCGACGAGGTCTTCGGCGAAGCGGAGCTGCCCGTCCCGGGGCCGGAGGGGTGGCGGGCCAAGCTGGAACTGGTCGCCCGCCTGCAATGGGAGCTGTCGCGGCGACACCTCTGGCTGCCCAGGGCCGTCTCGTTCACCCGCCCCTTGCTGGTGCCCAACATGATGGCCCATACCGAGTGGACCCTGCGCGCGCTCGACGAGCTCGAGTTGCCCCTGGAGACGCGGGTCCGGGAGGCGCTCACGCTGCCCGCGCTGGTCCACACCGTGGCGCTGTCGATGGCGGAGGAGTCCGAAGCCGAGCAGGAGACCGGTGTGACGCTCGACGGGTGGTGGCTGATCCAGCGCAAGCGGGCCGACGAACTCCTCAGCACCGGGCAGTTCCCGCTCCTGGCCATGCTTCCCCAGGAGACGGTGTCGGACCTGGACGGGATGTTCGACTACATCCTGGCACGCCATCTCGACGGGTTCGCCGTCATGCTGAGCAGGGATGCGGCTCGTCCTGGGTGCGGCCAGGTCCCGGAAACGGGTCCTGGCCGGCTCCCCTGACCTCTCATGAGAGCCCGCCGGAATGCGTAGTCTCCCGGTTCGGTATCCAGGGGTACGTTCTCCACCGCCCACCCCCACCACGCCTCCCAGGTCGTGTTTGTGTCGTTACGACACGAAATCCCCCCTGCTTATCGGACTGTTCTCCCGTAACGCGCGGGGCCTGAACGCAGATGACCGTGTGGGCGAAGGGGGTGCGCGTGGGGTGGTCGCGGGCGATGACTCTCATGACGGCGGGCGCGTTAGCGATGCTCGCCGGAACGGCCGGATGCGGTGATGCCGAATCGCCGTCGGCCACGGTCACCGTGACCGCGTCCCCATCACCCGATGGCGAGACCTCTCCATCGAGGCGTCCCAAGCGGTCCAACCGGGTGCGTACGCCGCCTCCGTGCCCGACCGGGGGCGGAGACCCGGTGTCGGTTCCGTGCCCGTCGGTGCGGCGATCCCGCAGTGCGAGCCCCACCATCACCGTTCCGCAGCCGTCGACGACACCGCCGGTGGATTCACCCTCCCCCTCGGTGAGCGATTCCGCGCCGGTATCGGACGGGACCGCGTCCGAGCCGGTACCGGAAGCGACCACGTCGCCATGACAGCCGATCTGTCCGAACCCGAGCAAGCCCGATCCGAGCAGCACCGGTCCGAACCGCCCCGGCCCCTCGACGCGGTGGGGCTGATCACCCTGCTGCTCGCCACGTCAGGGGCCGTCCTCATCTACATGGGCTGGGCCTACCTGGACGGCTACCTGCGGCCCTTCTCCCTCAAGCCGACCGATCTGAACTACAGTCCCGACGAGTACGCGCTGTACGGGCTCAACCTGTTCTCCCCGGCGTTCCTGCCGTGGATGGCGGCGCTGGCGCTGCTCCTGGCCGCAGCCACGCACCGCGCGACCCTGCTGCCACGCCTCCCCTCACGACTGCGCGCCCTCGGCGCCGCCGCCCGTTCGCGGCGCGTCGTACGCGTGGTGGGCAACAGCGCCATCTCCGGCGCCGTCATCACATCCGCCGCCCTGGCCCTGGCGATGGCCGCCCTGCACCTGCTGACCGTCAACACCTACCTGCTGCTTGCTCTGGTCATCGTCGGGCCGCTGCTGCTCACCTGGCCGTCACGCGGCACCCCGCTGGGCCGCGTCGCCTTCGCCGCGGCCGCCACCGTCTCGATCTTCTGCCTGCTGTGGACGGCAGCTCTGTACGCGGCCGAACGCGGTGCGCGCTCGGCCGCGACGGTCATCGACACCCTCGACGACCGCCCTCAGGTGGCCCTCTACACCGAGGACACCCTGGCCCTCAACGCTCTCAACGTCGAGCACCAGCCCTTCGCCCAAGGCAGGTACAAGCACCGCTACCTGGGCCTGCGCCTGCTGATCGTCCGCGGCGACACCTACTACCTGATTCCCGCCACCACCTCCGCCGAATGGGCCGCCGGGTTCGGCCGGACCTTCGTCGTCAAGGAAGAGGACGACATCCGCCTGGAGATCCTGCCGGGCACCCGTCCAGCCTGATCACGCCCACACCACCAGGATGATCAACGCCGGCGATGTCACCGGTCTCGAACCGAGGCTTGTGCCTGACGCGACGTCAGCATCTACCTTCGGCGAGGTGGACGTACGAACCTGGAAGATCGGCGACCTCGCGGCCGCCACGGGCGTGACCGTCCGGACCCTGCGCCATTTCGACCAGATCGGCCTGCTGTGCCCCGCCCAGCGGTCTGCTGCGGGGCATCGCGTCTACACCAGCGACGACGTGCGCAGGCTCTACCAGATCCTGGCGCTGCGAGAGCTGCGCCTGCCTCTCGGCGGGATCGCCGACGCGTTGAACGGCGCCGATCTCCAGGCGACGATCCAGACCCAGCTCAGGCTGGTCGAACGCCGGCTTGCCAGCCAGCACGCCCTGCGCCGTCGGCTGCTCGGCATCGTCGAAACGCTGCGGAAGGCACAGCGACCATCGATCGACCAGCTCATCGCGATCATGGAGGCCACGATGCAAGCCCGGCACTTCACCCCCGGACAGCTCACCCAGTTCCAAGCTCGGCACCGGGAGCTCGGTCACGAGGGTTTCGCGCACCGGCTGAGCGGACTCAGGGACCTGTCGGCGGAGGCCGGCGTGCATGCCGAGCGTGGTACCGAGGCGGTGGTGGAGCTGGTGAACGGCGACAGGAGTGCTCTGGCCGCCCTGTACGACAAGATCGGCACCAAGGGCACCGAGGCGGCTACGAAGGGGGTTCTCAGTGCTTCCGCGTGGGACTACCTCAAGAGAGCCTTCGCCGCCGGCTTCCCAGGCCCCGCGTGAACCACGCTGAACGCGCTCAGCACCAGGGCATCCGTGGAGGTGGCGCCATGCCCATCCGCCCTAAGAACGCCGTCCAGTTGCCCGCACCCGCGCGTCCATTGACGTGACCCGGACGGCCATACGGCCATCAGAGCACTGGGCCACAGGGAGGCCCGCCAGGCCAGCACTAAAGAAACTTGTCGCGGTGTCGCGCCGGCGTCCGTGTCAGCGCGGCGACGGCCCGGTGTCAGCGCTTGCGGCGATGGTTGACGCCATGAACAGAGCCGACACAACCGTCTTCGCCCCAGGGACGGCGGACTCGCTCACGAACAGCGATCAGGCCGCCCCCACTCAAGATTCCGGCCCACCTCCCCACTATCCGGTGTTGCTAAGTACCGGTAGTCGGTGTTACTTTGTACCGGTAGTCAGCACCACCAAGTAGCTGGACGGAGGGCGCTCCATGGGCTCGAACGAGCCGCGCAGCCGCCTGCAGCAGGCACTGGAACTCGTCACCGGATCCCTGGAGGACAAGAAACGCTGGCGCACCTACAAGGCCCGGGTCAAGGCGCTGCCGGAGAACTACCGCAGACGCGAGCGCGAGCGCTTCACCAGCGCCATCACCCGCGCCGCGCAACACGACAGGACACAGCAATGACCCCACCCCAGATGGCCATCCAGGTGCACGGCCTGGAGAAGTCCTACCAGAACCTGCACGTGCTACGCGGCGTGACCTTCGAGGTGGCGCCCGGCAGCATCTTCGCCCTGCTCGGCTCCAACGGCGCCGGCAAGACCACCGCCGTGAAGATCCTCGCCACGCTGCTCAAACCGGACGCCGGCACCGCCCGCGTCAACGGCTTCGACGTGAGCACCCACTCCTCGAACGTGCGCGAGTCGATCAGCCTGACCGGCCAGTTCGCCGCCGTGGACGACATCCTCACCGGCCGCGAGAACCTGATCCTGGTCGCCCGGCTACGCCACCTGAACAACCCCGGCCAGATCGCCGACGACCTGCTCGCCCGCTTCTCCCTCACCGACGCCGGCGGCCGCAAGGTCGCCACCTACTCCGGCGGCATGCGCCGCCGCCTGGACATCGCGATGACCTGATCGGCCACCCGCCGGCACCGACATCTGGATCGCCCTCGGCTGGTGCGCCGGCATCCTCGCCGTCGCCTACGCCTTCGCCATGACCACCTACCGCCGCAAGATCTCCTAAGGAGCCCTCATGACCCACACCCTCGCCGCGATGCCCACCACCCGCCGGCCCGGCTGCCCCTTCGACCCGCCCAAGGAGCTCCTCGACGCCCGCGAACAGAGTCCGATCAGCCGCTTCGCCTTCCCCGACGGCCACCAGGGCTGGATCGTCACCGGCTACGACCTGACCCGGCAGATCCTCGCCGACCCCCGCTTCAGCTCCCGCCGCGAATTCATGAAACACCACCCGCTCATCGACTACGGCGACATCGACGTGCCCCCCGCACCGCCCGGCGAATTCCTGCTGATGGACGAACCCCAGCACGGCCGCTACCGCAAACCCCTGGTCGGCAAGTTCACCGTCCGCCGGATGCGGCTGCTCACCGAACGCATCGAGCAGATCACCACCGACCACCTGGACGCCATGCAGAAGGCCGGCCCGGGAGCCGACCTGGTGACCGCCTTCGCCAAACCCATCCCCGCCATCGTCATCTGCGAACTGCTCGGCGTCCCGGACGAAGACCGCGACTTCTTCCAGCACAACATCGACGCCTTCCTCGGCGGCGAAGCCAGCGACGAAGAAGTCGGCACCGCCTACGTCGCGACCCAGCAGTACCTCGCCCAGCTGGTCGCCGCCAAACGCGCCCACCCCACCGACGACGTGCTCAGCGACCTGCTCGACAGCGACCTCACCGACGAAGAACTCCAGGGCATGGCCCTCATCCTGCTGTCAGCCGGCTTCGACACCACCGCCAACATGCTCGCCCTGGGCACCTTCGCCCTGCTGCAAAACCCCGGCCAGCTCACCGCCCTGCGCACCGACCCCACCCTCACCGACCAGGCCGTCGAAGAACTCCTGCGCTACCTCACCGTCGCCAAACAGTTCTTCCGCGTCGCCCTCGAAGACGTCGACCTGGCCGGCCACACCATCACCGCCGGCACCACCGTCATCCTCTCCCTCAACACCGCCAACCGCGACCCCCACCGCTTCCCCAACCCCCACACCCTCGACATCCACCGCCGGCACGGCGGCCACCTCGCCTTCAGCCACGGCATCCACCAATGCCTCGGCCAGCAACTCGCCCGCGTCGAAATGCGCGTCGCCTTCCCCGCCCTGCTCACCCGCTTCCCCACCCTCCGCCTGGCCGTCCCCGCCGAACAAGTCGCCCTGCGACCGGAGATCGCCGACATCTACGGCGTCAAGAGCCTCCCGGTCACCTGGGACGCGTAACCGCCGATCCGGCCGTCCGCTCGATTTGGGCCTGCACCATCACAGGGCAGATCTCTACACAGCTGCGTCCCTCCTGCGAAGGCGTGCAGGAGGGACGCTAGAACCGTTTCCGGACACATTCCGCGATCACTACGCGATCTCGACGCGCGACCCAGGAATCCCTGACGCGACGTTTACAGCACCCCGGGGCGGGACGCGCGGGGTCGGATCCCCAGCACGGCGCGGGCGCGATGACGTCAAAACGACGTCACCTCCGTCGCCAGCAAGGTTGAAGTGACGTCATAATGATGCCACTATGACGTCATGGATCTTGCGCCGTATGTGGATCACCTCCGCCGCGAGCTCGCCATCGCGGCGGGAGCCGGCGGCGAGGAGGCTCGCGCACTCGCCGAACGTCTCGCCGCGACGCTCGAATCAGCCACCCGGCTCGCGCTGCTCGAAGCCCTGTCCGCCGCCGCGGACGAGATCACGCACGACCTCAGCCCCGGCTCGGTCGAGGTACGCCTGCGCGGCCGCGATCCCGATTTCGTCGTGACACCACCCCCGGCCACCCGGCCGCCGGAGGAGAGCGAGACCGGCCGGGCCGAGAAACCGCCCCTGCCCCCGCCACCGGACGCCGACGAGGGCGGCACGTCCCGGATCTCGCTCCGGGTCCCCGAGCACCTCAAGCCCCGCATCGAGGAGGCCGCCGCCCGCGACGGGCTGTCGGTCAACGCCTGGCTGGTGCGGGCCGTCTCCGCCGCGCTCGACCCCGCCGCCGGCAACCGTTCCGCGCACCGGTCCGGCAACCGCTACAGCGGCTGGGTGCGCTGATGACCACGACAACCCACGACGGAGGGATCGGTATGCCGGCCTTCGACACCTCTGAGCCCATCGCCGCCGTCCTCGACACGGCGACCGCCACCATCCGGATCAACGCCGGCGACCGCGCCGACACCGTCGTCGACGTCCGCCCGAGCGACCCCCACAACGACGCCGACGTGCAGGCCGCCAGGCACACCCAGGTCGACTACGCCAGCGGCAGGCTCCTGGTGCGCACCGACAAGGAGCACGCCGGCCCGGCCGCCGACTGGGGCCTGTCGCTCGGCAAACTGGTCGAGTCGCCCGCGGACTGGGCCCGCTCGCTGCTGCTCGGCCCCGGCTCGATCGACGTGACGATCGACCTGCCGTCCGGCTCCCGCCTCGACGTCAGGACGGCGGGCACCGTCGTGTGCCGGGGCCCGCTCGGCGAGGTGTCGCTGTCCACCTCCTACGGCGACCTCCAGGTCGAGCAGGCCGACCGGCTCCGCCTGAAGAACACCCACGGCGGCATCTCCGTCACCCGCGCCCGCGGGCACGCGGAGCTCACCAACAACCACGGCGACATCGACGCCGGCCGCATCGACGGCACCGCCGCGGTCAAGAACTCCCACGGCGACATCCGCCTGGGTGAGGTGACCGGAGACCTGCGCCTCACCAGCGCCCACGGCGACGTCGCCGTCGAGCGGCCCCTGGCCGGCGTCACCGCCAAGACCGCGTACGCCGACGTGCGGATCGGCGAGGCGGCCTCCGGCTCGATCGTCATGGAGACCACCGGCGGCAGCCTCGACCTGGGCATCCGCCGGGGCACCGCCGCATGGCTGGACGTGAGCTCCAAGTACGGCACGGTCGACGTCTCCCTCGCATCCAGCGACGCCCCCGGCGAGACGGACCCGGTCGTCGAGGTTCGCGCCCACACCGACTACGGCGACATCGCCGTCCATCGCTCCTGAGGAGAAACCCGTGACCGACGCGATCGTGGCCGAGGGCCTGGTCAAGAAGTACGGCGAGCTGACCGCCCTCGACGGCATGGACCTGACCGTCCCCGAGGGGACCGTGTTCGGGCTGCTCGGCCCGAACGGCGCCGGCAAGACCACCACCGTGCGGATCCTGACGACCTTACTGAAACCGGACGCCGGGCACGCCCGGGTGGCGGGGCTCGACGTCGTCCGCGACGCCTCCCGGCTGCGCGCCCGCATCGGCGCCTCCGGCCAGTACGCCGCCGTCGACGACCACCTCACCGGCGCGGAGAACCTGGAGATGGTCGGCCGCCTCTACCACCTCGGCGTCAAGCGCAGCCGGCAGCGCGCCCGCGAACTGCTCGAACGCTTCGACCTCACCGAGGCCGCCGGCCGCCCGGTGCAGGGCTACTCGGGCGGCATGCGCCGGCGCCTCGACCTGGCCGGCGCGCTGGTCGCCGACCCACCGGTGCTGTTCCTCGACGAGCCCACGACCGGCCTGGACCCGCGGGCCCGGACCAGCCTGTGGGAGGTCATCGGCGAGCTCGTGGCCGGCGGCACCACGGTCCTGCTCACCACCCAGTACATGGAGGAGGCCGACCGGCTCGCCCACCGCATCGCCGTGGTCGACCACGGCCGCGTGATCGCCCTCGGCACCGCCGACCAGCTCAAGGACCAGGTCGGCGGCGACCGCATCGAGCTGTCGGTGACGAGCGAGAGGGACCTGCGCGCCGCCACGCGGACGCTGGCGCCGCTGGCCGTCGGCGACGTGCGGATCGACGCCGCCGCCTTGCGGCTGACGATCCCGGTCGCCGGCGGCGCCGCCGCGCTGACCGGCGCGCTCGGCCACCTGGCCGCCGAGCGGATCACCGTACGCGACGCCGGCCTGCGCCGCCCGACCCTGGACGACGTCTTCCTGACCCTCACGGGACACGGGGCAGCCGGCGAGAAGGTGAAGGAGAACGCCCGATGAACGCCCTGCGGATCGCCGTCGCCGACGGCCTGACGATCACCAAACGCAACGCGCTGAAGATCCGGCGTGCCCCCGACCTGCTGGGGGGCGTGGTCATGCTCCCGGTCGTGTTCGTGCTGCTGTTCACGTACGTCTTCGGCAGCATGATCGAGCTGCCCGGCATGTCGTACGGCGAGTACCTGCTCCCCGGGATCTTCGTCATGACGATCGTCAGCAGCGCGCAGATTACCGGCTACACCCTGACGCAGGACCTGCAGAAGGGCATCTTCGACCGCTTCCGCACCCTGCCGATGTCCCCGTCGGCCGTGCTGACCGGCCAGACCGCCGCCGACCTGATCATGAACGTGACCAGCATCGTCACCATGGCGCTCGTCGGGCTGCTGGTGGGCTGGCGCATCCACAGCTCACCGCTGGAGGGCGCGCTCGGCTTCCTGATGCTGCTGCTGTTCGCGTACGCCTTCTCCTGGGTGACGGCGACCGTCGCGCTGGCCCTGCGCACCCCGGAGGTGTTCAACAACGTGGCGACGCTGCTGTCGTTCCCGCTGATCTTCCTGTCCAACGCGTTCGTGGACAGCACTCGCCTGCCCGGGCCGCTGAAGGTGGTCGCCGAGTGGAACCCGGTGTCCACGCTCGTCCAGGCCGCGCGGGAGCTGTTCGGCAACACCAGCGCGGCCATGCCGGCGCCCACCGCCTGGCCGCTCCGGCACGCGGTGCCGGTGTCGCTGCTCTGGTCGGTGCTGCTCCTGGTCGTGTTCGCGCCGCTGGCCACGCGGCTCTACAAGAAGGCCGTCAGCCGATGAGCCGCGTCTCCGACGTGGACCGCGACCGGGCGGTGGAGCTCGTCCAGCAGGCGTACGCGGACGGCCGGCTCGACCCGGCCGAGCTGGAGGCGCGGCTCGAACGGGCGCTCACCGCCACCTCCGCCCACGAGCTGGCGCCGGTCGTCGCCGACCTGCCGGGCGAGGAGCCGGTGCGGCTCGAGTCCGTCGGCGGGCGGGTCACGCGGACGGGCGACTGGCAGGTCCCGCGCCGGCTGCGCATCGACTCCGAGTACGGCAGCGTGCGGCTCGACCTGACCCAGGCCCACGCCCCGTACGCGCAGGTCGACATCGAGCTCCGGCTCGCGTACGGCCGCGCCCTGATCATCCTGCCCGCCGGCGCGAGCGCGGACGCCGACGGGGTACGTACCGAATGGGGCCGGGTGATCTGCAAGGCGCCGGGCCGCCCCCGCCCGGGCGGGCTGCACGTCCACGTCGCGGGAGAGCTTCCGTACGGCCGCCTGATCATCCGCAGCTCACGCAAGCGCTGATCACCTGGCCTCCGCCCGATCCTCGCGCTCGGGACCTGCTTGCCTACCCGGCCGCCGCGGACGGCTCAACGGGGACGGGCCTGTCCGAGACGCGGAACCGCATCCGGCACACCACCGCATCCGTGCGCCGGCGCAGCGCCCTGGCGGAACGGCCCCGCGCTGGTTCTGGAGCATCCGTTGCCAGGCGTGCTCGGGCACGCCGACCGTCTGCAGGTTCGTACCTGCTGCTCGACCGGGACGGCCGGCTCGCCCCTGACCAGCCCCCGCGACGATCAAGAGAAGGCAGCAGCCCGGGGAAGGCCGACGTCAGCGCGGCCACCCCGTACGCGATCGACGCCATCGCGTCCAGCGACAGCGCGGCCGGCCCGCCGACGACGGACAGGCGACGCCTGTTCACGCTCGACGACCACCGCACGGGTGGATTCGGATCATTTCTGCGCCGTGCCAGGCTTCCCGCTGATGGACTCCTGATAGAGCTCCGCATAGGTGGGCGAGTCCTTGATCAGGTCGTCGGCGAAGGCGGCGACGTCGTCGCCGATGAGCTCCAGAACGCCCTTGCCGGCCGCGACACCCTCCTCGAAGAAGTCGAGGATCCCCGTGAGCAGCGACCCGTCACTCAGCCCGACCGGCCCGACCTTGAAGAAGTATCTCTGAATCTCCTTGTAGACGATCTCGTAGTCGGGCGGGAGCGCCTTCACCCGCGCCACGTGCGCCCGCCACTGCCTCTTGCCCTCGATGATGTCCCGGATGCTCACGTCAGCCTCCCAGCCGGCTCAGTTTCCTCGCGACGTTCCTGTTCAGCTGCTCGCGCCACCGGTCCCGGAAGTTCCGGGCCCCTGATCCGCCGGCCAGCGCCGCGCAGAAGCCCGCGATGTCGTCCCCCAGCACCTCGTCGATGCTCTGCCCGTCGGCCGCCGTCTCTTCGAGCAGCCCCAGGACACCGTCGAGAATCGGCATCAGGTTGCGGCCCGTGAAGTCCCCGTAGAGAAACAGACCGCCCTTGACCTGTTCCCACGCCGCCCGGTGATCGGCCGGCAACGCCGCCGCCCGGACCTCGAACGCCTTGAAGTCCCTGGTCAGATCACTACCGGTGATGGCCTCCCAGAAGTTCATCTTCCGCCCTCCTTGAGCTTGTCGATCCGCGAGGTGATGTACTCCCACTTCGCCCAGAACGTCGCAAGCTCCCCGCGCCCCGCGTCGTTGAGCGCGTAGAACTTGCGCGGCGGCCCCTGCTCGGACGGCCGTTTCATCACCTGGACGAGCCCCTTCTTCTCCAGCCGCAGCAGGATGGTGTAAACCGTCCCCTCGACGACGTCGGCGAAGCCGAGCTCGTTCAACCGGCGCGTGATGGCGTACCCGTAGGTCTCCTCGCTGCCGATGATTTCCAGCACGCAGCCCTCAAGCGTGCCCTTCAGCATCTCCGTCAGGTCGTCCATCGCGGATCCTTCTCGATTCACTCGGTACTCTGTGACCCCGAGTACCACTACACAGTATCACAAAGTAGTGGCCCACGCGTCACGGAAGCGATCACGCGAGGTATTCACCGGCGCCAGGCATGGCCAGCATGATGATGACCAGGAGCGAGCCGGCCGTCGCCAGGACGAGGCGGGCGGCGATCACACCGCGGAACCAGGAAGGGTACGCCTTCGCCGCAGCCTCGACGACCGCTCCGACGTCGAGGCGACGCAGGTCCTGGTCGTCCGACTTGCGGACGGCCGCCTCGATGTATCGCGTGGTGAACACCTCGCCAGGCATGATCACGCATCCGAGCACGAGGACGACCGCCTGGAAGATCCACGACAGGATCCGGCCGGTGCCGCTTCCGCTCAGGTTGAGCAGGGCGAGCGCCGCCAGGCACACCCCGATGGACATCGCGAGGACGACGCTGGCCCGGCTCGCCCCGAAGTCGATCCGGTGCCGGGCCAGGACGGCGGCCGGGAGCCCCTGCCCGGCCACTTCGGTCTCGGCCGCCCTCTGCGCGGCCGGACCGCGACGGCGGCCGACGACGGGGATGACGAAGAAGGTGCCTGCGAGCAGCAGCTGCAGGATCGAGGCGAACAGAACGGTGACCGGTATCACGGGGATCCCCTCCGACGACTTGCACAGTGTTCAAGTCGGAGCGTACGACCGGACTTGAACACTGTGCAAGTCCGGGCTCGAACACTGTGCAAGAGCCCCCGTATCCTGGGCAGGTGCCACGCGAGACGTTGACCAAGGACCAGATCGTCCGAACAGCCGTCGAACTGCTGGACAGCGAGGGCATCGAGGGCCTCAGCATGCGCCAGCTCGGCATCCGCCTGGACTCCGCGGCGACGGCCGTCTACTGGCACGTCAAGAGCAAGGACAACCTCCTCGTCCTCGCCGCCGACGCGGTCTGGGAGGAGATCGAGCTACCGGACCTGGAGGAGGTCACCTGGCAGGCGGCGGCCACGGCCATGGCCAAGGGACTGTTCGCGATGATCCTCCGGCACCCCTGGCTCGTCCCCGCCATGAGCACCCACCTCCTGTACGGCCCCGGCAAGGCCCGCCACGACGACCACCTGCTCGCGGTCTACCAGGCGGCCGGCTTCACCGGACGTGACGTGGAGCAGGCCATGAAGACCGTCTTCACCTTCGTCCTGGGCACCGCCCTCGGCGTGGCCTCCGAAGCGGCATGGAGGGCGCGCCTGCGCCGTACGGGCGGCGACGAGCAGGAACAGATCCGCACCATGGTGGCGCAGGCGACCGAGATCGCGATGCGGTTCCCGCGGCTACGCGCCCACAGCGCGACTCAGGACCATGACGACACCGCTGCGGCCCCCGGCAACGAGCTGGAGTTCGGTCTACGCACGATCCTGAACGGCCTTCAGTCCGAGCTCGGCGCCGGCCGGGCGGACGGTCCCGCGCCGCCGGACGATGACCCTCTCCTCGGGTAGCTGGTAGCGGCGGGTGCGATCCAGCCGAAGCCGGTCAGCAGCCCGCCGAGCACGAAGTTCATCGTGTGCAGCCAGGCGCGCTAGCCGGTGCCGAGCTGCGAATCGCCGACCAGGCTCAAGTTCAACGCGATCCGCTGCTCCTATGGATGATGGCCACCGCGGTCAGTCGTCGCCGCAAGCAGGCCTGGCCACTCCGAGGACGTGCTCGAAGTGCAGGAAGGAGAACCGGTCGCAGCTCTCGATGACGAACCCTGCCTCACGGATGCCGGCCACGATGTCACGGGCGGGATGGCAGCCTCCCGCGGCCCGCGACCAGACCGGCGTGACCAGGCATTCCGCCAGCGTCATGAGCGGCTTCGCCGACCGTTGATGCTCGTAGAAGCGCAACTCGCCGCCCGGCGCCAGCACCCGCCGCACCTCGCTCAGCGCGTCCTGAACGCGGGCGGCGCAGCACAGCACCAGTGAGCACACGACGGCGTCGCACGAGCCGCCGGGAACGGGCAGGGCCCGCAGGTCGCCGTCCAGGATCTGGACCGGAGTGGCCAGGCGTCCGGCGATGCCCTTCGCCGCCGCTCGCAGGAACGGATCCGCCTCGACCAGGACGATCTCCTCGACCTCGGCCGGGTAGCAGCTGAGCTTCACCCCGTCGCCCGCCCCGATCTCCAGGACGCGCCCGCCCAGGCCGGCCAGGAGTCGCGCGCGCTGCGGGGTCGGGGCGGATCCGTTCCTGCGGTCGGTACGGACTCTGCGGGGGTGGTGGAACTGTTCCATGCCGCCGGTGAAGTGGCGCTCGGTATCCGGCGGATCCGCCAGATCGCCTGTGTGGACTGCCATGTCTTCACTATCGGGCCGCCCGGCTCAAAAGGGCGGCACCTCTACGCAATCCTGACGGATTCGTCCGCAATTCAAACGCGTTGTTGAGACCGGCGGCATGCCATCGTCAGGGCTCCGGAGACGTGCGGACGGGCAGCCCGGTGAGCGCCCGCTTGAGCCCCGGCTGCCAGCCGACCTCACCGGCCAGGGTGAGCTCCGGGAAGCGATCGAGGAGGCTGGTGAGCGCGATCTGCGTCTCGGCGCGGGCCAGCGCGGCGCCCAGGCAGTAGTGGATGCCGTGCCCGAAGCCGAGGTGAGCGTTGTCGGGACGGTGCAGGTCGAGCAGGCCGGGCCGGTCGAAGCGGCGCGGGTCGCGGTTCGCCGCCGCGTACACGACCTGGACGGCCTCCCCCGCCGGAATGACGACGCCGCCGAGCTCCACCGGCTCCAGGGTGTAGCGCAGGACGGCGATCTCGGCGGGCCCGCTGTAGCGCAGCAGTTCCTCCACCGCCGCCGCGACGTCGCCGAGGCCGAGGGAGCGGGTGAGCAGCAGCCGGACACTCTGGCTGATGAGCCCGACGGTGGTCTCGTGCCCGGCGATCAGGATGCTGACGGACATCGAGATCAGCTCCTCGTCGCTGAGCCGGTCCCCGTCCTCCTCGCGCACCCGCACCAGCCCGGACAGCAGGTCTTCTCCCGGGGCGGCCCGCTTGGCGGCGATCAGGTCGCGCATGTAGCCGACCAGCCCTCTGGCCCCGGCGGCGAGCCGCTCCAGATCTGGTGCGCCGAGATCGGCGGCCCAGCCGCGCCAGGTGTCACGGTCCTGTGCGGGGACGCCGAGCAGCTCGCAGATGACCTGGATGGGCAGCGGGTAGGCGTACCGCTCGATCAGGTCGAACTCCGCGGGCAGGCCGGACAGCAGCTCGTCGGCGATCTCCTGGATGCGCGGGCGCAGCCCCTCGATCCTGCGGGCGGTGAACTCGCGGGAGACGAGCCTGCGCAACCGGGTGTGGTCCGGCGGGTCATAGGCGCCGAGCGTGCGCATCAGGTACGGCACCACGTCCTCGGGCAGCCCGGCCGCCGCCGCCACGTCGATCTTGGCCTGCTTGGCGACGTCGCTGCTGAAGCGCGGATCGGTCAGCACCGTGACGCTCTCCGGATAGCCGGTGACGAGCCAGATGGGGGTGCCGTCCACATAGGTGCCGCGACTGACCGGGCCCTGCTCGGCCAGGTCGGCGAGGAAGGCGTCACGGTCGGCGGCGGTCAGCAGGCCGGCGATGTTGGTCATGCTCACTCCGATGCGGGAAGGATGACGGCCGAGGGCCGTACGGGGGTGTGATGGACGAGACGCGGGCCCGGACAGCCGGGCCCGGCGGCCAGGGCACGTCCGGCGATGCTCATGACAGCGACTCCAGGATCGTGACGGCGCGGCGTGCTCCGTCCTCGGCCCGGATGAGGTGGCCCAGGCGTCCGGCGTTCTCCTCCAGGTCCAGGGCCTGGCCGATGGCTGCGGCGAGCCCTTCGGCGGTGAGCCGCCGCTGGGGCTGAGGCGGCGGCGCGACACCGGCCGCGTACGTGCGGGCGGCCCAGAACGGCTGGTCGGCCACGAACGGGCAGACCACCTGCGGCCGGCCGGCGGCCAGCGCGGCGCCCGTGGTGCCGCTGCCGCCGTGGTGGACGATCGCGGCCATGCGCGGGAACAACCAGTCGTGCGGCGCCTGGTCCAGCACGAAGACGCCGTCCGGCAGGTCGTCCACCCGCAGGCCGCCCCACCCGGACGCCAGCACCGCCCGCACCCCCGCTCGCCGCACGGCCCCGGCCACCACCCGCCCCACCCGCGCGGGGTCGTTGCCCGCCATGCTGCCGAACCCGATGTACACCGGCCTGTCCCCTGCCGCCAGGAACGCCGCCAGCTCCGCCGAGGGCGTCCAGCCGGGCGGCGCGGGCAGGAACCAGAAGCCGGTGGTGTGCACCGAGCGCGGATAGTCGAGCCCGTCCGGCAGCACGTGCGTGCTGAAACCCTGCAGCACCGTGGCCGGGCCGCCGTCCGGGCGGCGCAGGAAGTCGTGCCGGCCGCGCCGCCGGGGCAGGCCCAGCCGTTCGGCGCGCAGCCGGTCGGCGATGCCGCCGAAGGAGCGCAGCATCAGCTTGATCGCCAGGTACGAAGCCCGGTTGAGCGCCTTCGGCAGCGGCACCGGCAGCATCGGGTTGCGGAAGGTGGCGGTCGGCACCCACACCGGTTGCAGCGCGGCGGGCACCGCGGGCACGCCGAGCCATTCGGCGAAGTGGTGGGCGGGGATGCCCGGCGCGTGCACCACGAGATCCGCGCCCGCTTCCGCCACGCCTGCCATGTCGTCGAACACCTTCGCCAGGAGCGGCTTGCTGCGGCGCATCACCTCCAGTGCGACCTTCTTGCCGCGGAGCCCCCGGTAGTTGCTCTCGATCGCCTCACGGATCCCGGGGTCGTCGATGAGCTTGTTCGTCCCGTCGTCCACGGGTGCGAAGGTGATCCCGTGCGGCTCGGCCAGGGCGGCCATCGCCGCCGGAGCGGCCAGCACCGCCTCGTGCCCGGCCCGCCGCAGCGCGAGTGCCAGCCCGGCATACGGCTGCACGTCGCCGTGCGTGCCGTGGGTGAGGATGAGGACCTTCATCGCCGCCTCCTGACCTCGTCCCACGCCGCCAGGGCGCGATCGTCGGCGAACACGCCCCGGGTCGTCGCTCGGCCGCGCCCGCCCCTCCCGTATGCCCCAGCCCGAGTCGCGACCGCCCGCAGGCTGACCCGGCCCACACCCTCCGCGCCGAACAGCTCCAGGGCCGCGTTCCTGATCCGGGCACGCGCCGTGAGATCGGCATCCTCGCTTGACCGCATGCTCAGCATACTAACCAAGTGGTCAGCCGTTTGCTCCGCGTCCGGGACCACAACGCCTGATGCGGCACGCCATGCCGCTCCCCATGCCGCTCCCGATGCCGCTCCCCATGCCCGCCCCTCCCCCCGCGCCATGCGCGCGATGTCGAAGGCGCGCGTCCGGCTCCGACCTTCTGGTGACGGCGCCGGACGGCGGCGCCCGCGCAAGGAAGGACGGCTCGCGATGAGCAAAGTGATTCTGGACGTGTCGGTGTCCCTCGACGGCTTCACGGCGGGTCCCGACGTCCGCCCGGAAGAGCCGATGGGGGACGGCGGCGAGCGGCTGCACGAGTGGATGGGCAACGCCTCGCCGGTCGACCAGGACATGCGGCGGCAGGTGGACGCGGCGGTCGGAGCCGTCGTCATCGGCCGGCACACGTTCGACCTCGGCCTGCGCCCGTGGGGCGGCACCCCGTGGCCCGGCGTGCCCAGCTTCGTGGTCACCCACCGCACCAGGGAGGACCTGCTCGGCGACAACGGCGGGACGTTCGCCTTCGACGGCCTGGAGGCCGCCGTCCGCCGCGCCAGGGAGGCCGCGGGCGACAAGCACGTCATCGTCATGGGCGCGGACGTCGCCCGGCAACTGCTGCGGGCGGGCCTGCTCGACGAGATCTGGCTGCACATCGCGCCCGTGCTGCTGGGCGGCGGCACGCGCCTGTTCGACGGGGAGCAGGTGGAGCTCGTCCCGGTGGAGGCGGTCGCGGGTGGAGCGTTCGTGCCCCACGTGCGTTACCGCGTCCGCAACGCCTGACGCCGCGCCCGGGCGCCGCGCGCTCCTGTGCCGCGGCGCCTCTCTTGCCCGCGAGCGACGGACGATCGATACTGCCCATAACCGGGGGGAAAGCGCCAGGCATCAGCACCGTCCACCGAGCAGGGAGTGATCGCTGTGGCCGCTCCGCACCGCTACGTCCCCTCACGCCGCGACCTGCTGAGGTCCGGCATCTCGCTCGGCGCCGCCACGAGTGTCGGCGGCGCCGGCGCCGCCCACGCCTCGACCGCCTGGGAACCGCCGCGCGCCCAGGGCGAGCGCGGCATGGTGAACGTGCCGTTCGAGGGTTTCGAGAACGTCCGGGTCGGGCTCATCGGCCTCGGCAACCGGGGCGGGAGCCAGGACGTGCGCTGGGGCGCCGTCTCCACGGTCACCGCCGTGTGCGACATCCGTCCGGAACGGGTCAGCCGCACCATCGCCCGCATCATGCAGCAGGGCTTCCAGGACGTCGAGCCGGTCGGCTACTCCGCGGGCGAGCAGGACTTCCTCAAGCTCGTCCAGCGCGACGACATCGACCTGATCTACGTCGCCACCCCGTGGGAATGGCACTACCCGCAGGCCAGGGCGGCCATGGAGCACGGCAAGCACGTCGCGGTCGAGCTGCCGATCTCCCCGCACCTGGACGAGATCTGGAGCCTGGTGCGCACGTCCGAGCGGACCCGCAAGCACTGCATGCTCCTGGAGAACGTCAACTACTTCCGTCCCGAGCTGCAGATGTTCAACATGGTCCAGGCGGGGCTCTTCGGCGAGCTGCAGCACGGCTCCGGCGGCTACGTCCACGACCTGCGCTGGCCGTACCTGTTCGGCGGCGCCTACCACCCCGAGCACTGGCGGCGGCGCTGGCAGACCCGGATGAACGCCTTGCACTACCCGATGCACGGCCTGGGGCCCGTCTCGGCCGCCATGGGCATCAACCGCGGGGACCGCTTCGACGAGCTGGTCGCCGTGGCCTCCCTGCCCAAGGCGCTGGCCCTGTTCCGCGAGGAGGACCCGCGGGTGACCCCGGATCACTCGTCCTGGCAGGACAGGCCGTACATCTCGGGCGACCGGCACACCTGCTTCGTCACCACCGCCCGCGGCCGGTTCATCCGGGTCGAGCACGACGTGAACTCCCCCCACCCGTACACCAGGGAGACCACGCTCACCGGCACCCGGGGGTCGATCGAGCTCGACAACGCCCGGGTCTACCTCGAATCGCTCGGCCACGACGACCACACGTGGCGGACCGGCAACGCCTACACCGCCATCCGCCAGCAGTACGACCACTGGTTATGGCCGTTGCTGGAAAGGCTGGCCGACCAGTACGGCGGGCACGGCGGCGGCGATTTCGTGTCCATCTTCCGCCTCGTCCAGCTGATGCGGCTCGGGATGACGCCCGACATCGACGTCTACGACTCGGCGGCGTGGTGCTCGGTGATCCCGCTCAGCCACGAGTCGCTGAGGTCCGGCCACCTGCGCCCGGTCAAGGTGCCCGACTTCACCCGCGGCCACTGGAAGGAGGCCCGCCCCACCTTCGACCGCCCGCAACCGGAGGACCCGCAGCTCAGGGCCGGCTCGACCGCCCGTCGCCGCGCCACCGGGATCATCGAGCCGGGCAGCAGCGAAGCGAACGGGGACGCCGACCCCGCACCGGGCGCCCGCAGCGGCCAGGAAGGCGACTGACCTGACCCGGACGGCCAGTGACCGCCGGCGCGGAAACGGGCGGCGCAGGTGAGTGGAGTACGCCTGCCGGAAAACGCATCCAGTGCAGGTCAAGCGGCAGGTGAGCACTCGTGGAGGGGGCCGCCGAGACGGTCTCACCGGCGTATGTTCAGGTCGATGATGGTGCGCAGCCGACGGCGTGCCTGATGGCGGCTTCGGCGGCGGTCCTCGCGCCGGATGAAGTACGCCTCCCGTCCCCCGCTGAGGCCACCGCAGTCGAACAGGAAGTGGGCGGTGGCCTGCCAGTAGCAGCCGCTCGTCCGGCGGTTCAACGACGCGCTGTCCATGGTGATCTCGTCCGGCAGCGTGCACGGCCCGTACCGGTGATCGTGCGCGGGGCGGCAGGTCACCATCGGCGCGTCGGCCATCCGCACCCACCAGGGCCGGGTCTTGTCGGTCTTGCTCATACGGTCACCTTTCGGCTCCGTGACACCCCTGGCCGGGGCCGTCACTAGACCGGATGCACCGTGATCACCTCCGAGACTGCCGTGCGATGGGCAGGGACCGGGAGCGATGTCTGCCGCCCCGGCCCTGCCGCTGAACCTGATCGTCACGCTACCGCGCATATGGCTCACGACGCGCGCCCGGCCCGGAGAACATCCCCCGCTGCACAAGATCGCCCCCACCAAGGCAGGGACGTCACCCCATGGTGGTGGCCACACGCATCTCCTCGCGCTCCGAACCCGAACCGGCGCTCTCACGTCATACGAAGTGAGTCCGAATTGACCAGCCGGTGGGGAGATCCCGCTGGCTTCTTGGCTCACGGGCGGCACACACGGGCCGCCCATCAGGGGGATGGGGGAACAAGATGATCACACCTTTTCGTCGTCATCCGGGCCGCCTGGGCGCCCGGCGGATGATGGCCGTCGTGCTGGGTGCGGGGCTCGTCCTGGCGGGGGGCGGCTCAGGGCCGGCCTCCGGGACCGCGTTCCGAACGACGTCGTCCGAGCTGAGCGCCACGACCGCCGCCGTACCGTCGTCGTCCGGCGCCTGGGGCGGCACACGGCCCGGGCCCGTGCTGGTCGCCGGGCACTACCAGCCGGTCTGGCCCTTCGGGGACCTGGCCGAGGTGCGCGCCTGGCAGCGAGCCCACGACAAGAGCGGGAAGGACGCCTGGCATCTCGACCCCGGCAAGACCGCGTTGCGCTTCACCCGCGACCTTCTCCGCTTCAAGGAGATCAACGTCGAGGTGGGCAGATCGGTGCAAGGCCGGCACGCCCGGGTCAAGGTCGGCTACCGCAGCTCCGAATCCGGCCGGCCGGCCGTGGCCGCGGTGGTGCACCTGGTCCGGTTCGGGGACGGCGAGAACGCGCCGTGGGAGGTCGTCGGCACCGATGACGAGCAGCTGTCTCTGACGACGCCCGCGTACGGCTCGGCGGTCCGCTTCCCTGTGACGGTGGGCGGCAAGATCAGGGGCGTGGACGAAAGCCTGCGGGTTCAGGCGCTGCGACGGCATCCGGCCCGCGTCCTGGGCAGCTCGTGCTGCGAACCCGCCGGCGGGGTCGAAACCGCGCAGCCGTGGCGGGTCAAGCTCAACCTGTCTTCGAAGGCGAAGCGGGGCGAGGTGCTGACTCTGGTCGTCTGGACCGGCGGCCACGTCGCCGACGTCGAGCGATTCGCGATCACCGCGGTACGCGCCGCATGACCCGCACCGCATGCGGAGGAAGCCGTCGCCGCCGCATGCGGAGGAAGAGGAGAGCGCGTCAACTCCGGCGGCCTTCGCGTTCCCCACGGGCCGACCGGTCCGGTGTGAAAGCGTGCGGCGGTCTCCCCCGCTCGGGGATACCGCCGCACCCCCGTCACCCCTCCGGAAGGATCCGGACGGTCGCCGTGGCGGGAGCGCTCGCGCGGTACCCCCTGCCCGGCAGCAGTGTGACCGTGACCGTGCGCCCGGCCGGCGAGTGCCCGCGCCGGTCGAGCACCCGGACCGTCTCGGTGGCCGTGGTCCGGCCGGCCTGGAACGTGACGCGCCCGTCGAGCGGCGCGTAGTCCCGGCCGGCCCGCGTGTCACGGTCGTCGCGGACGGCGTAGCGCACGGTCAGCTCCTCGCCCGCGGAGTGCGCGGGGCGGACGAACGTGAGGACCGCGTCGGTGGCGGGCTCGCGGGCGTCCGACGTGGCCTCCGCGGAGACGCGCGGCAGGGCGTCGATGGCGTTGCGCCGGGCGGCCAGGCGCGGCACGCCGGCGGCGCCGATGCTGTGGTGGTAGAACTCGGCCATCGCCTCCGGAGTGTTGTGGTTCCAGGTGCGCACGCCCCACGGCATGGCGAGCGTCCAGTCCGGCTGGGCCGCCTGCTCGGCCCGCGACGGGAAGACGAACGTCTCGCCGATGATCATCGGCTTGCCGTCGCGCCTCGCGATCGACCGCGCCTGCTCGTAGTGGCGGGCCGCGTAGCCCTCGGGGTCGTAGAAGTCCACCGACAGCACGTCGTAGTAGTCCTTGCCGGGGCTGAAGGAGGACCAGTCGCCGGCGTCGTACTCGGCCAGGCCGCCCTCGAGGCCCTCGTAGCGGTCGAACTTCGGGTCGCCGTCGGCCCAGCCGTAGTTGTCCGGCAGGTCCTGGACGTTCCACACCCAGACGATGTTGGACAGCCCCTTCTCGACCTCCAGGTAGTCGTGGAACATCCGGTACAGCCCCGCGCTGCCGGTCAGTCCCGGCCGGCCGCCCCACCAGAACACGTGCTGGTTCATCTCGTGGAAGGGCCGCAGCAGCACGGTCACGCCGGCGTCCTCCAGCTGCTGGAGGTAGCGGGCGTACTCGTCCATGCGCCGCTTCCAGCTGAGGTTGAGCGGGCTGCCGTCGGTCATCAGCTCCTTCCACTGGTCGTTGTAGAGGTAGCTGAAGATCCGGTTCGGGCCGGGCAGCGTCTCGTGCGCCTGGTCGCCGCCCCAGCCGCCCTCAAGCGCTCCTGCGCGACGGTGTACTGCGGGGGCGAGACGTGGAACATGATCTGCACGAGGCCGCCGCCGGCCCACTGCCGCCTCACCTCGTCGATCATGTTCTGCCGGTACGGCACGGTGCCGCCGGTCAGGAAGTCCGCGCTGTAGAGGGCCGGGTACACGCCGAACTGGTTCGCCACCCGCTGGTGCAGCACGTCGGCGTTGAGCGGGTCGGCGTACGACTGGTCGTGGTGCATGGCCGCGAGCATGCCCCTGCCGGTCAGGCCCTTCAGGTAGGCGGTCACGTCCACGCGCGGCGGCAGGTTGCGCACCCGGAGGCGCAGGCTCACGTCCTGGTCCACGGTGAACGTGACGCCGTTCTGGTGCAGCTTGAGCTGCTGGAGCCGGACGAGCGCGCTGCCGTTGCCGGCGAAGTCGCCCTTGGGGGCGAACCGGTCGCCGGAGGAGGGCAGGACGGCCGCGTTGTCCGAGGTGTAGCGCGCCTGCACGATCCGCGCGCCGGCCGGCAGCACGGCGGCGGCGTTCAGCGCGGTGACGAGGTTGCCGACCCGGTCGGCCGTCAGCGCGCCGCCGGGGAAGGAGACCTCCGGCACGTACGGCTTCTCGTCGAAGACGAGCTCGATCTCGTCCACCGTGATGCGTCCCTCCCGGACGTCGCCGACCTGGTTGACGTAGAGGGCGAACGACGTGATCCCCGCCGTGTTGATCGTCCCCGTGCCCGTCTTGGGGGTGAACGACCCGATCGGGATCGTCAGGTGCTGCGGCTGCGCCGAGGCCGGGTCGAAGCCGGGCACCGCGTTCAGGTGCGCCTCGTAGGAGGCCCCGTCGGAGAGCTGCAGCAGCACGTCCTGGCCGGGCGTGGCGTTGGCGACCCACAGCTCGACGGCCCGCAGGCCGGGCCAGTAGCCGTTCACCGGCCGGGAGCGGCCCGAGTAGCCGCCGGTCAGCGTATAGGACAGCGCCATCGCGTTGCCGAGCCCGGCGCCGAACGGCGAGGGCACGAGCGTGGCGGTGTTCGTCCCGCCGTTGGGGTTCGGCGCGTACGCGGCCGACAGGCGGGCGCTGTCGGCGTAGGTGGAGAAGTCGTCCAGCTGCTCCCGGTAGGAGTCCGCGGCCTGCGCGGCCGGGACGGCCGCGCAGAGCGTGAGGAGGGTCAGCAGGACGGTGAGCACCTTCCTCATGCGGGCAGGGTCCACTTCTGGTTGGCGTTGGTGGTGCAGCTCCAGATCTGCAGCGCGGTGCCGTCGGCCGAGCTCTGCCCGGTCGCGTCCAGGCACCTGCCGGTGGCCGCGCTGGTCAGGCGCTGGGTGGCGGAGTCGTAGGTCCACCGCTGGTTGGCGTTGCCGCTCGTGCAGTCCCAGATCTGCACCTTCGTTCCGTCGGCGTTGACCCCGCCGGCCACGTCGAGGCACTTGCCCAGCGCGCGGATGGTCCCGTCGGAGCCGACCGTCCACGCCTGCGCGCTGCCGTTGGCGTCACAGGTGTAGAGCTGCACCTTGGTGCCGTTGGCGGGGTTGGCGGCGGCCACGTCGACGCACTTGCCGCCGAGTCCCCTGATCTTCCCGGTCCTCGTCGTGCCGCCGCCTCCGCCGGTGATGGCGAACTCGCCGCGGTTGTACACCCGCGGGCCGAAGTAGCTGGCCTGCACGCTCGCGTTGGTGTTGTACGACGGGTCGGTCAGCCACTCCGCCCACACCATGAACCAGGTCCAGCGCGGCTGGGCGTCGAGCAGCGCGGGGCTGGGGGCGCGGCCCACCTCGGCCAGGGAGATCGGCTTGCCGCCGGCCACGCCGAGCATCGCCTGGTAGTCGGAGGAGGAGGGCTCCAGCTTGGCCCACACGTCGAGCGAGGCCACGTCCGCGTACGACGAGCCGGGCCAGTACTCGCCGATCGAGCCCATGGAGACGTCCTTGACGTTCCAGACCCACACGAGGTTCGTCAGCCCCTGGGACGTCAGGTAGTCGTAGGTGATCTGGTACAGCTTCCTGCTGCCCGACGCGCCCGGCCGGCCGCCCCACCAGGACCAGCCGTCGTTCATCTCGTGGATGGGCCGCCACAGCACCGGCACCCCGGCGTTCTGGAGTTGGCGCAGATAGGGCACGGCCTCGGCGAGCCGGCTCTTGAAGGCGTTGTTGAGGCTCGTGCCGCTGGTGACGAGCTGGCTCCACTGGCTGTCGGACAGGTGGCTGAGCACGCCCGCCGAGTCCCAGCCGCAGGTGGAGCCGGTGGTGGGCGGGCACATGTGCCAGGTCAGGGTCACGACCGAGCCGCCCTGCCACTGGCGGATGGCCTCGTTGATCATCGTCTGGCGGCTGGCGACGTCGGAGGAGGCGAACAGGAAGTCGCCGCCCCACAGGCCGGGGGTCTGGCCGGTGATGCTCTGGGCGACGCGGGTGTACTTGGTGGGGTCGCTGTTGGGCTCGCGGTTGTGCTGGCCCGACAGGGTGTACCGGCCGGAGATCCCGTTCAGGAAGCTGATCAGGCCGGCCCGGGTGGCGGCGGGGAAGGCCAGTGCGGGCGTGGCCAGGCTCGCGACGGTGGCCAGGGCCACCGCCAGGGTCAGTAAGAGGCTGCGGGGGGTGCGCATGGGGGGGTTCCCCTTCCTACGGGGCGGGATAGGCGGTGACCTGGTCGACGGTGAGCGCGCCGGTGCCCGGCCCGCCGCCGACGTAGAACGACAGTTGCTCGAAGCGGGTCACGTCGAGCGGGCCCGCGCCGGCCCAGCTCGGGTGGTCGAACTCGGTGAACGGGATGCGCACCACGCCGTTCGGTGCGGCGTCGAGGGTGTGCTCGAAGTAGACGCCGCCGGTGACGAACTGGACGGTGATCTTCGCGGCCGCGCCGGTCTGGGCGAGCCGCAGTTCGAGGCCGTGCTGCCCCCACACGTCCAGGGCCGGGGAGAACGTACGGATGACGCCCGCGTAGCCGGCGCCGCCGAGCGTGTAGTCCAGCCGCATGCCCTGGCCGGGCAGCAGCGACGGGGTGATCTGGTCGCCGCCGGGGTTGCGCGCGTAGGCGGCGGCGAGCTGGGCCGAGTCCGCGTAGCCCGTGAAGTCGTCCACGACGGCGGGGGCGGTGGGCAGCGGGCGGGTGGCGAAGGTGGACACCGCGCCGTGGGTGCGGCCGGCCGCGTTGACCGCGGTGATCCGCCAGTAGTAGGTGACGCCGGGTTCGAGCTCCCCGGACGGCCTGTGCTCCGTCCCGGTGATCGCGGTGGCCGACAGCACGGGGTCGCTCAGGTCGGCGTGCTCGGAGACGGTGAGCGTGTAGAGGCCCGTGCCCGCGGCCGGGCTCCAGGTGAACGCCGGGGTGCCCAGCACGTCACGGGCGCCGGGAGCCGGGGTGAGCGGCGCGGGGGCGGCTGGAGGCGCGGTGACGGGAGCGGGGTCGGCCGACCAGAGGGTGGCGCGGGTCAGCCCCTTGCCGCCGCTCCAGAGCACGCGGACGTGCCCGGCGCCGCCGATCTCGGCCGTCACCTGGCCGTCGCCCCTCCCGTGCCGCACGTCACCGCTCTCGTGCCGCACGGTGTCGGTCTCGTCCCGCACGGTGTCGGTCTCGTGCCGCACGGTGCGCCAGGCGGAGCCGTCGTCGGAGACCTGCACCTTTATACGCGGCCGGCCCGCCACGTCGAAGCGCACCCGTTGCAGCCCGGGGCGGCTCCACGACATCCAGGCCTCGCCGTCGGCGACGGCCGCGGCCGGGGTGATGGTGACGTTCTCGTGGCCGCCGGCCAGGTCCGTCGTCTGCAGCGGGTCGACGAGCACGACCTGCGAGCGGGCGACCCGCACCGGCTCCGAAGCGGTGCCGCGGCGGCCGTCCCGATCGACCGGGACGACCCGGTAGGTGACCTCGCCCGTCGCTCCCGGGTCGATCCACGGCGTCTGGTTGTCGGTGAGCAGCCCCTGGTGGGCGGCGCTCCACCGGCCACGCCGCAAGCGCTCCACGACGTAGCCGGCGGCGCCGGCCGCGCCGCGCCAGCGCAGCTCGTTGAGCCCGCCGCGCTTGTCCACCTGGGTGATGAGCGGCGGCCCGACGCGCGCGGGGCGGCCGCTCGGCGGGGAGACCTGCTCGGCGAAGGCGACCTGCGCCTCGACGGAGGCCCGCATGCGCTCGTCGTCGCCGGGATAGTGCAGGGTGAAGCCGTCGTCGTGCTGGACGAAGCCGCCCCGGTCGTGGTGACCGAACAGCGACCACGACAGCAGGCCGGTGACGTTGCGGTCCGCGGCGAGCGGGGTGAGCAGTTCCTTGGTGGCCGCGGTGGAGGCGTACTCGCCGGCGATGTAGACCTTGCCCGCGCCGGTCACCGTGGCCGCGTCGGCGCCGACCCGCTCGGCCGTCGGCGGGTAGTAGTGCACGTCCACGATGTCCACGCCGGGCGCGGCGAGCGTGTCGGGGTCGAGGTCGAAGCGGCGGCCGGCCGCGATGAGCTGGCGCGGCGCCCACTGGCGGAACTTGACGGCGTTGGTGTTGATCCAGTCGAGGGTCATGCCCTCCAGTTCGTTGCCGAACTCCCAGGCCATGATCGTGGGGTCGGCGTTGTAGGCCTTGCCCGTCAGCGGGTTGACCCGGCGCATCACGTGCTCGGCATAGGCCTGGTAGTCGGCGATCACCCGCTCGTCGGTGTAGAACGCCTCCGACGGCAGGCCGTAGGGCTCGGTGAAGTCGCGGTGACCGCCGTGGTAGTAGGACCACTCGTCGGTCAGCGGCAGGATCAGGCGCAGGCCGATCGAGCCGGCGTACGCGATCGCGTAGTCCACCGTCGCGAACGCCTCGTCGTTGAAGCCCGCCTCCTTCGAGGGCAGGATCGACAGGGGGTTGCCGGTGGAGGCCAGCATGTGCGAGCGCACCACGGTCATGCCCATGGCCTTGGCCGTGTCGAGGGCGTCCCGGATGCGGAAGAAGGTCGGGTAGGCGACGCCGCCGACGTTCTCGTCCAGGCCGAGCCAGTAGATGTTGGTGCCGGCGAAGCGGAACGGCTTGCCGTCGAGGTCGAGGCGGGAGTCCGAGCGGGTCACGAACCGGGTGTTCAGCGAGGTCAGGTCCGCTGGGGCGGGGGCAGCGTGCGCGGGCGGGGCCAGGGAGAGGACCAGGACGACCGCGGCGAGGCTCGCCCATCGGAGGGATCGCATGGGGCAGGGCCTTTCTCGGATTCGGCTGAACGATTGCTTTACCGAATAAGTGCCCTGAAGATAGAGCTCGCGTGACAACAGTGTCAACGACCGGGAACGCCCAAGAAACGGTCGCTTAACGTCCGGCTGACCCGGTTCAGCGGCGCCTGCCACCGGGAGGTCAGCAGGGGTCCTGAGCGGCCTCCGCGACCTGGTGGTTTAGCCGGAACCTAAAACGGTCTAGACACGTTCAGGTGGAAATCGCTACCTTGTCGGACGTCTGGGGGCGTTTGTCCCATTGTCATGATCAAGGAGCAGGCGGTTGACGAAGCAGAGTAGGTCGTTGGACTCGGGATGGACGCTCCGGCTGGCGGGCGGCGCGGCCCCCGCCGAGGTCGCCGGGCTCCGCGACGAGGCCGTGCCCGCCCAGGTGCCCGGCTGCGTGCACGCGGACCTCCTGGCGGCCGGGCTGATCCCCGACCCGTACCGTGATCTCAACGAGCTCGACGTGGCGTGGGCCGGCCGGGCCGACTGGCGTTATGACACCGCGCTGGCCGCGGCCCCGCCCGGCTTCGAGCGTACGGACCTGGTCTTCGACGGGCTCGACACCGTCGCCAGGGTGCTGCTGGACGGGCAGGAGCTGGGCCGGACCCGCAACATGCACCGCTCCTACCGGTTCGACGTGACCGGGCGCGTGCGCGACGGCTCGGCGCTGTCGGTGCTGTTCACCTCGGCCTACACCGAGGCCGAGTCGCTGCGCGAGCGCCTTGGCGCGCGGCCGAACGAGTACCCCGAGCCGTTCAACTACATCAGGAAGATGGCGGCGAGCTTCGGCTGGGACTGGGGGCCCACCCTCGTCACCGCCGGCATCTGGCGTCCGGTGCGGCTGGAGAGCTGGAGCACCGCCCGGCTGGCCTCGGTCAGGCCGCTGGTCACCGTCACCGGCGCGGACGGCAGGATCGAGGCGCACGTCGAGCTGGAACGCACCGCCTCCGGCGCGGGCCGCGAGCTGACGCTCACCATCGAGGCCGCCGGGCACACCGCCGTCCAGAACGTCTCCTCCGGCAGCGCGGTGATCGTGCTGGAGGTGCCGGGGGCCGAGCTGTGGTGGCCGCGCGGGTACGGCGACCAGCCCCTGTACGACTGCGTCGTCACCCTGTCCGACGCCGGCCGGGTCCTGGACCGGTGGGAGCGGCGCGTCGGGTTCCGCACGGTGGAGCTGGACCGCTCGCCCGACGAGCACGGCACCGCCTTCACCCTGAGCGTCAACGGGCAGCCGATCTTCGCCCGCGGCGTCAACTGGATCCCCGACGACGCCCTGCCCGCCCGCGTCACCCCCGAGCGCTACCGCCGCCGGCTGGTCCAGGCCGCCGAGGCCGGCGTGGACCTGGTCCGCGTCTGGGGCGGCGGCATCTACGAGGACCGCGCCTTCTACGACGCCTGCGACGAGCTCGGCCTGATGGTCTGGCAGGACTTCCTGTTCGCCTGCGCCGCCTACCCCGAGGAGCAGCCGCTGCGCGGCGAGATCGAGGCCGAGGCCCGCGAGAACGTCACCCGGCTCAGCCCGCACGCCAGCCTGGTGCTCTGGAACGGCAACAACGAGAACCTGTGGGGCTTTCGCGACTGGGGCTGGGAGCCCAGGCTGGCCGGCGACAGCTGGGGCGAGGGCTACTACCTCGGGCTGCTGCCGCGCGTGGTGGCCGAGCTGGACCCGACCCGCCCGTACCAGGCGGGCAGCCCCTGGTCGGGCTCGTGGGACCACCACCCCAACGACCCCGCGCACGGGCCCTCCCACTTCTGGGAGGCGTGGAACCGCCGCGACTACGGCGACTACCTCGGCCACGTGCCGCGCTTCGCCGCCGAGTTCGGCTGGCAGGCGCCGCCCGCCCACGCCACCCTGCGCGAATGGCTGGGCGACGACCCGCTGGCCTCCACCTCGCCCGGCATGCTGCACCACCAGAAGGCCGAGGACGGCAACGGCAAGCTCGACCGGGGCCTGGCCCACCACTTCACCGTCCCCGGCGACTTCGACCAGTGGCACTACCTCACCCAGGTCAACCAGGCCCGCGCCATCGCGACCGGCGTGGCCCACTGGCGCTCCCACTGGCCTGTCTGCGGCGGAACCGTCGTCTGGCAGCTCAACGACTGCTGGCCGGTGACCTCGTGGGCGGCGATCGACGGGGCCGAGCGGCTCAAGCCGCTCTACCACGAGCTGCGCCGCCTGTACGCCGACCGGCTGCTGACCTTCCAGAGCAGGGACGGCGCCCGCGTGCTGGCCGCCGACAACCAGTCGCCCGAGCCCTGGCAGGGCACCGCCGTCGTCCGCAGGCTGCGCGCCGACGGGACGGGCCTGGCCGAGGAGCACGTGCCGTTCACCGTGCCGCCGCGCTCGGTCGGGCTGCTGCCGCTGACGGCCGAGGTCGCCGAGATCAAGGACGCCGCGGGCGAGCTGCTCGTGGCCGACGCGGGCGGCCTGCGCGACGTCGTGCTCGGCGGGCCCGACAAGGAGTTCGGCTACCCGCCCGCCGAGCTCGACCTGCGCCTGGACGTCTCCGGCGGTACGCTCATGGTTGTGATCACCGCCCGCGCCTTCGTCCGCGATCTGCTGCTGCAGGCCGACCGGCTCGGCCCCGCGGCGACCGCCGACCGCGGGCTGGTCACGCTGCTGCCCGGCGAGAGCGTCACGATCACGGTGAGCGGCCTGCCCGCCGCCGACGCCGCGCGCCTCGACGCGGCCGGCGTACGGTCGGCGCTGTTCTGTGTCAACGCGGCGGAAGGAGCCTCCCGGCCATGAGAGCTGCCGCCCGCCCGGGCGGGAAGGTGACGATCGCCGAGGTCGCCGCGCGCGCCGGGGTGTCCAAGGGCTCCGTGTCGCTGGCGATGAACGACAAGCCGGGCGTGTCCGCGGCCACGCGGGAGAAGGTGTTCAAGGCCGCCCGCGAGCTGGGCTGGCTGCCCAACCAGGCCGCCCGCTCCCTGTCGTCGGCCTCGACGCAGGTCAGCAACGTGGGGCTGGTCATCGCCAGGCCGGCCCGCATGCTGGGGCTGGAGCCGTTCTACATGGAGTTCGTCTCCGGCATCGAGAGCGTGCTGGTCGAGCGGTCGTACTCGCTGCTGCTGCGGCTGGTGCACGACGTCGGCGAGGAGATCGGCGTCCTGGACGGCTGGGGCCGCAGCAAGCAGATCAGCGGCTCGATCATGGTCGACTTCACCCTCGACGACCCCCGCGTCGCGCCGATCGCGGCGCTGGGCCTGCCGGTGATCGCCGTCGGGCATCCCGACCTGACCGGCGGGCTGCCGTCGGTCTGGACCGACGACGGCGCGGCGGTCACCGAGGCGGTGCGTTACCTGGCGGCGCTCGGGCACCGGCGGCTCGCGCGGGTGGGCGGCCCCGCCACGCTCGGCCACAGCATGATCAGGAGCGAGGCGTTCGCCAAGGCGGTCGCCGACCTCAACCTGGAGCCCGGCCGGATCCTGCCCACCGACTTCTCCGGCGAGCAGGGCGCCCGCGCCACGCGGGCGCTGCTCGCCTCCGCCCAGCGGCCCACGGCCATCCTGTACGACAACGACATCATGGCCGTGGCCGGCCTGTCGGTGGCCACGGAGATGGGCGTGTCCGTGCCCGCCGAGCTGTCCCTGCTGGCCTGGGACGACTCCCAGCTCTGCCGGCTCACCCACCCGCCGCTGTCGGCCATGAGCCACGACGTCTTCGCCTTCGGGGCGGAGGTCACGCGCCGGCTCATGGACCTCATCGACAGCGGTCACGCCGAGGTGGGCGCGGTGCCGACGCCCGTGCTCGTCCCGCGCGGCACCACCGCCAGGGCCCGCTGACCCACCCGCTTTCCGGGCGCGGCTTCCGCATGCCCTCTGGTGACTAAACCGCTCTAGTAGTTGTTTTCCCAGTTCAACCCATATCTCGATCGACGTTCGCACTGAACACCTTGTAACGGTTATGTATCTTCAGTGCTTCGTCCCTTTTACGCCTAAACGCGACATGCCACTGTTCACCGCAACCACGGTGCTTCCCTTAGGAGATGGTGTGAGATGCGCAGACTTGCGCTGACCGGTCTGGCCCTCGCGGTGACCGCGGCGCTGGCCGCCGCCTGCGGCGGCAGCGGAAAGAGCACGGCGCCCGCCACGGCGGCGAGCGACCCGTCGAAGGTCTCCGGCGAGATCACCGTACTGACCAACCGCACCGACCTGGTGAACGACGGCACGATGAAGAAGTACGCCGACGACTTCGCCAAGGTCTACCCCGGCGTCCAGGTCAAGTTCGAGGCGATCACCGACTACGAGGGCGAAGTCAAGATCCGCATGAACACCGAGAACTACGGTGACGTGCTGCTGATCCCGAACGTGATCGCCAAGGGCGACTACCCCAAGTTCTTCGCCCCCCTCGGCTCGGCCGCCGAGCTGTCGAAGAAGTACAAGTTCACCCAGTCCGGCACTGTGAATGACCAGGTGTACGGCATCGTCTCCTTCGCCTCGGCCAACGGCTTCGTCTACAACAAGGACCTGTGGGCCAAGGCCGGCGTCACCGAGTGGCCCAAGACGCCGGAGGAGTTCCTCGCCGCGCTGAAGGCCGTCAAGGACAAGACCGGCGCCACCCCGCTCTACACCAACTACAAGGACGGCTGGCCGCTCAGCAACTGGACCAACGGCAACGGCTCGGTCACCTGCGACACCAAGGCCGAGACGGCGATGACCACCGGGGACCCGTGGGCCCCGGGCAAGGACCTCAACGTCATCGACTCCCTGCTGTTCAACGCCGTGCACCAGCAGCTCACCGAGAAGGACCCGACCACCACCAACTGGGAGGACTCCAAGAAGTTCATCGCCACCGGCAAGATCGGCGCCATGTGGCTCGGCTCCTGGGCGATCCCGCAGATGCAGGCCGCCGCCACCACGGCCGGCCAGAGCGCGGACTCCATCGCCTTCATGCCCTTCCCCTCCCAGGCCGGCGGCTCGTTCTGCTCGGTGCTCAACCCCGACTACCAGTACGCCGTCAACAGCCACTCCCAGAACAAGGCTGCGGCGCGGGCCTGGCTCGACTGGTTCGTCGACAAGTCCGGCTTCTCCGCCACCAACCAGGGCGTCTCACCCGTCACGTCCGACCCGCTGCCCTCGGCGCTGAAGCCGTACAGCGACGCCGGCGTCAAGCTCATCGAGCTGGAGACCGACCAGCGCATCCTGGTCGACAACATCGACAAGGAATCAGAGGTCGGGATCAAGTCGCCCGACTACCGGCAGAAGCTCATCGACGTCGCCCGCGGGGCCGCCAAGGGCGACCTGAACAGCGTGCTCGCCGACCTGTCCGCCCGATGGAAGGCCGGCCAGCAGTCCGCCGCCTGACACTCCCCGCTCGCGGTGCCGGCCCGACCCGGCGCGCCGGCACCGCCCGCCGACCGAAGAAAGGCAGCGATGACACCCATCTCGTCATCCCTGAGGCGCGGCCCCGCGGGAGGCACGCGACTGCAGGACGCGGCGCGGCACTCCAGGCAGCGGCCGCGCCGCCGCTGGAGGCAGGGCCTGACCCCGTGGCTGTTCCTGCTCGTGCCGCTGGCCCTGCTCATCACCTTCTCGTACGTGCCGATCATCAACATGATCGTGTACAGCTTCACCGACTGGGACGGCGTCAGCCCCGACTACACGTTCACCGGTCTCGAGAACTACGTCGAGATCTTCACCCGTCCCGAGCTGTTCAGGGTCTTCGTCGCCAGCGCCTACTACCTCGGCGCCGCCGTCCTGCAGATCGTGCTCGCGCTGTACTTCGCCACCGTCCTCAGCTTCAACACCCGCTTCCGCAACCTGTTCAAGGGCATCCTGTTCTTCCCCTACCTGATCAACGGGGTGGCCATCGGCTTCGTCTTCCTCTACTTCTTCCAGGAGGGCGGCACGTTCGACACCGTGCTGAGGCTCTTCGGCGTCGGCGGCGAGCACCTGTGGCTCGGCGACCCCGACCTGGTCAACTACTCGCTGGCCGGGGTCTCGGTGTGGCGCTACATGGGGCTCAACTTCGTGCTCTTCCTCGGCGCCATCCAGTCGATCGCGCCGGAGCTGTACGAGGCCGCCGAGCTCGACGGGGCCAACCGGTGGCAGCAGTTCCGCTTCATCATCGTGCCCAGCCTGCGCCCCCTCATCGGGCTGACCGCGATCCTGGCGATCTCCGGCTGCCTGTCGGTCTTCGAGATCCCGTACATCATGACCGGCGGCGCCGGCGCGAGCGAGACCTTCGTCATCCAGACCATCAAGCTCGCCTTCCGCTTCGACAAGACCGGCCTGGCCTCGGCCGCCGCCGTCGTGCTCCTCGTCATCATCCTGCTGGTGACGTGGCTGCAGCGGCGGATCGTCCCTGAAGAAAGGGTGACCTCGTGACGACCGCCGTCCGCGCCCGGGTGGCGAGCACCCTGAAGTACCTGTCCCTGATCGTGGCCAGTCTGGTCGTCCTGCTGCCGCTCGGCGTGGTGCTGCTCACCTCGCTGAAGACGTCCGACGAGCTCGCCGCCGGCAGCGGCCCGCTGACGCCGCCCGGCGACTGGTTCAACCTGGCCAACTACGTCACGGCCTTCGAGAAGGGACGGATGGCGGAGGCGGCGCTCAACACCTTCGTCATCCTGGTGGTGTCGATCACCGGCACGGTCTTCATCGGCTCGGCCGCCGCCTACGCGATCGACCGATTCCACTTCCGGCTGAAGAAGCTCATCGTCGGCCTGTTCCTGTTCGCGACGCTCGTCCCCAGCATCACCACCCAGGTCACGACATTTCAGGTCATCGACCAGCTTGGCCTCTTCAACACCCGCCTGGCCCCGATCGCGCTGTACCTCGGCACGGACATCGTCGCGATCTACATCTTCCTGCAGTTCATCCGGAGCATCCCGATCTCGGTGGACGAGGCCGCCCGCCTGGACGGCGCCTCCTCGTTCGCGATCTACCGGAAGATCATCCTGCCGCTGCTCAAGCCTGCCATCGCGACCGTCGTCATCGTCAAGGGGATCGCGGTCTACAACGACTTCTACATCCCCTTCCTGTACATGCCGGACCAGGGGCTCGGCACCATCTCGACGTCGCTGTTCCGCTTCAAGGGGCCGTTCGGGGCGCACTGGGAGAACATCTCGGCGGGGGCGATCCTGGTGATCGTCCCGACGCTGGCCGTGTTCCTGCTGCTCCAGCGCTTCATCTACAACGGGCTGACCCAGGGCGCGGCCAAGTGAACGACAACGCTCCCGTGACAGCACCCCCGCCACCGCTGGTCACGATCGGTGCCGGGCCTGCCTCTCGCGGTGGGGCCCTGCCGCTGGTCACGGCGATCCGGCCGTACGCGTGGGGTTCCCCGGCCGCCTTCCCCGAGCTGTTCGGCACCCCGGCGACGGGTGAGCCGCAGGCCGAGCTCTGGGCCGGCGCCCATCCCGGCGCCCCCTCGACCGTGGACGGGGTCCCGCTCGGCGAGCTGATCGCGCGCGACCCGGCCGGGATGCTCGGCGAGCCCGTGGTGCGGGCGTTCGGCCCGGTGCTGCCGTACCTGCTGAAGGTCCTCGCCGTCGAACGGCCGCTGTCCCTGCAGGTGCATCCGACGATGGCCCAGGCCCGGGCGGGATACGCCCGCGAGCAGGCCGCCGGCCCACCGGTCGGTGACGCCGCGCGCACGTACCGGGACCCGTTCCACAAGCCCGAGATGGTGTGCGCGCTCACCGGCTTCCACGGCCTGTGCGGGTTCCGCGCTCCCGGCGACGCCGCGGCCGTGCTGGAGGCGTTGGGCGTCGCACCCGGCCCTGACGGCGAGCGCTCGGACGCGGCGGCGCAGGTCCGCGACTGGATCGCCGCCCTGCGCGCGGTGTTCCAGCAGATGCTCGACCCCGGGAACCCGGCCGTCCTTGCCGCCCGCGCCGCCATCGAGCGAGCCCTCATCGACGGCCCCATGGCTGCCGGCTTCGACGTCTACGCGGACCTGGCCCGCGCCTGCCCCGGCGACCCCGGCGTCACGGCGGCGCTCCTGCTCAATCACGTACGGCTCGCGCCGGGCCAGGCGGTCTTCCTCGGCGCCGGTGTGCCGCACGCCTACCTGGGCGGCGTCACCGTGGAGATCATGGCCAACTCCGACAACGTGCTGCGCTGCGGGCTGACCGGCAAGCACGTGGACGTGCCGGAACTGATGCGCGTCGTCACCTTCGAGCCCTCGCCACCCCACTTCGTCCCCGCGGAACCGGCGTCACCTGCGGCATCGGGGCGTCAGATTTATCGGCCGCCCGTGGAGGAGTTCGGCCTGGTCCACCACGCGCTCACCGGCCAGGAGCCGCACCGGCTGCCCGGCGGCGTCCCGCAGATCGTGCTGTGCGTCGAGGGCGAGGTGGCGATCGAGGCCGCACGAGCGGTGCGGCTCGGCGCGGGACAGGCGGCGTTCGTGCCCGCGAGCCTGACCGGTGCGCGGCTCACCGGCCGGGGAACCGTGTACCGAGCCGTGCCAGGCCTGTCACTGTCCCCGTCGCCGGCTTCACCCGCTCCCCCGGCGTCAGCTCCGGAAGGGTGGCGGGCATGACGGTCCTCGCGCTCGACATCGGTGGTACGAAGTTCGCCGCCGCCCACGTCACCGCCGGCGGCACGCTGGTGCGGCGTGAAGAGCGGCCCATCGGCCCCGTCCCGGCCACCACGCTGAGCGACCTCGTCGCCGATTTCCGCACTCCCGGGCTGCGCGCGGTCGGGATCGGGTCGGCCGGCCCGCTGGACGTCCGCGCCGGGACGGTCTCCCCGATCAACATCCCGGCGTGGCGGGGCTTTCCGCTGGCGGACACCGTACGGCGGCTCGTGCCCGGCGCGGACGTGGCGCTGGCCGGCGACGGGCAGTGCATGGCGCTGGGTGAGTGGTGGCGCGGCGGCCATGGTGCGGACTCGCTCCTGGGCATCGTCGTCTCGACCGGTGTGGGCGGCGGCCTCATCCTGGACGGGCGTCCCGTCCTCGGCGGGACGGGCAACGCCGGCCACGTGGGCCACGTGATCGTGGACCGCGATGGCGAGCCGTGCTCATGCGGCACGAACGGCTGCCTGGAGACCATCGCCAGCGGTCCCAGCATGGTGCGCTGGGCCCTGTCCAACGGCTGGACGGACGTCGGAGGCAGCGCGCGAACGGACATCGAGGGCGGCGCGCGAACGGACATCGAGGGCGGCGCGCGAACGGACGTCGGGGGCGGCGCGCGGACGGACGTCGGGGGCGGGCGGCCGGACGGCGTCACGGCCAGGGAGCTGGCCGACGACGCCCGGCGGGGAGCCCGGGTTCCGCTGGCGGCGTTCGAGCGGGCGGCCGACGCGCTCGCCACCGTCGTCCTCAACACCGCCGCCGTCGCCGACCTTCACCACGTCGTCATCGGCGGCGGCGTCGCGGCGGCCGGCCCGCTGCTCCTCGACCCTCTGCGCGAACGGCTCGCCAAGCGCGCGGGCATGGACTTCGTCCGCCACGTCCAGGTCGCGCTGACCAGCCTGGAACGGGACGCCGGCCTGTACGGCGCCGCCGCCCTGGCACTCCTGACCACCGGAACGGCCCTGCACCCCGCGATGCCCGGAAGCGCCGGCTGACAGATCGGTCACCGCCTCGCGCGAGGCCGCCGACGGCTGAACACCGTCCAGCCGTGCCAGGCGAGCACGTAGCAGGCGAGGGCCGACGCCACTCCGTCGGCACCCCCTAAGATCATGCTCCGCACCAGGTCGTAGTCACTCACCGCGGCACGGTCCGAGGCCGCCCCGGCGACGGCGCCGACGGCCATGGCGAGCACGACCGCGGCCAGCACCGCGCCGCGCGCCCGGCCCGCCAGCCCCGGTCGCCGCTCGCGGTGGACCGGCGCCCGCCGCCACCACCGGGCAAGCCAACCACCCAGGACGACCAGGCCCCCCGCTGAGCTGACGTACATCAGCACGTTGAACACCCGGTGAGCGCCGATGACCGGCTGCCGCAACGCCTGCCAGTGCATCACCGCGAACCCTCCGACCTGCGTGAAGGCATCCCACAACAGATGCGTGACCATCCCGGCGAGCAACGCGGCCACCACGGCCACCGGCGCCGGCCTCACCGCCTCGGGCAGCCGCGACCGCAGCCCGGCAGGAGCCAGCGCGGTCAGCGGCGCCCGCACACCCAGGTGGAAGACCACCAGCAGCAGCACCCCCACCGGCAGGCCGAACAGCAGCGCCCCCCACCATGAATGCGTGCTCGCCGACGAAACCGGCAGCGGCAGATAGTACGGCGCATCGGGCACCACGGCGCCGACGGCCAGCGCCGACGGTGGCAGCCACCGCCGTACCGGCAGGATCGCCACCACATGGCTCAGTGTGAAGGGCACCCGCCATTATCGGCATGTGCCGCCCGTCGCCGGCCCTGGCGGCGGGCCGCCGCTCAGGAGGTGTCCCCGGAAAGGGATTCCTTCGTCATCGGCGGTACCCGCGGCATTCAGCCGGCGGGTGCTACGGATTGCGTGCGGTCAGGGCGCGGTCGAGGAAGGAGGTGACGTCGTCCAGGACCTCGTCCTTGTTGGTCTCCTTGAACACCTCGTGCCTGCCGCCTGGGTAGAACCGCTCGGTCAGGTCACTCCCCCGCACGGCCTCGATCCCGCCCCGGCTGCCGCTGAGCGGCACGAGCCCGTCGTCCTCTCCGTGCAGCCACAACGTCGGCAGGTCGCCGAGCGATGCCGCCCTTGGCGATCGTGGCCAGCGCCTCGGCGAACGCCTCCAGCGTGGCCCGTCGCGATGCTGATGGCGCTGGCCGAGTTTCCCGACCCCGGCCTGCCGGCCCACCGCAACGCCGTCACGGCGAAGTCCTGGTTCCGCGAGACCATCGGCGAGCTGACCGAGCGGCTCGGTGTCGATGACCCGTCCCAGCTGGCCGATCACCTCACCCTGGTCTTCGAGGGCCTGCACGCCTCGAGCCAGTCACTCGGCCCGCAGGGCCCGGCCAAACAGGCACGCAGCCTGGTCGAGAAGATCATCACGACTGCCGCGCCACGTCCTGGAACTGCGTGAACGCGGCACCTGGCCGGTCAACTCCTGGGACAAACCGCGCGAACGCCATCCGCCCCCGCGCCGTCCGCTGACCCGCGGCGGCGAGAGGGGCGGATGATGCGCTACATCGGGTCGCCGGTCCCGCTCAGCCAGCTGCCGTAGAGGGTGCTGGTGATCCGGCAGCGACCGGAGTAGCAGACGTAGCTCACCTTGATGCTCCGGTGCTTGTAAACCGACGGATTGAACTTGCGGACGATGTATCCGTTCGTGCAAACGTCGTACACCTTGGCCTGACGTACACCGTTCTGGTTGTAGATCTTCGTCATGCTGCTCGACGTCGTCTCGGTCCTCTTCAGCCGCTTGACGCTGTGCGTATTCGGGTCGAAGGTCCTCGTCCCGAGGTAGTTCGTCCACACACCACCGCATTGGCCCCTGGTCTGCGACCAGTAGAGGTAGGGCCTGATCGTGTCGGCGCTGGCGGTCGACACCCCGCCGCCTCCGGCCACGATCCCCGAAGCCAGCATCGCCGACGCCATGAACCACGCGAACCGTTGTCTCTTGCGCATGAACCTTCCCATCTCGGGTGTCGTCGCATTCCGTGGAGCCCAGCACGGTCACCTGAGTGACCGTCTGCCACAGTGCCGTAGCGCGGAATATGCGCAGAACATCTCCGGTACACGTGGCGGGCGCCGCTGTGGCGGTCAGCGTGGCCGCCGCGCCGAGGAGGAAGTTTCGTCGTCGAGCCCAGCGGGCTCCGCCGCCCCACGCCGTGCTGATCACGCCCCTCCCCGCCGTCACAAATGGATTGCCGCCCCCCTGACCGCTCCCTACACTGCGCCCGTGATCACACCTCGCTACCCCCTCACCACCTCCCGCCTGGTTCTACGCCCGTTCACCGCCGACGACCTCGACGCCGTGCACGCCTACGAATCCCGGCCCGACGTCGCCCGCTACCTCTACTGGGCGGCCCGCGACCGCGACGCCACCCGCGACGCCCTCGCCCAGCGAGTCACGCGCACCGCCCTGCACGACGACGGCGACGCCATCGACCTGGCCGTCACCCTCCGCCACACCGGCCGGCTCATTGGCAGCTGCCTGCTCATCTGGACCAGCAAAGCCCATCGCCAGGGCGAAATCGGCTACATCCTGCATCCCGACCACCATGGTCACGGCTACGCCACCGAAGCCGCCTCCGCCATGCTCCACCTCGGCTTCACCCAGCTTGGCCTCCACCGCATCACCGGCCGCCTCGACGCCCGCAACACCGCCTCGGCCCGCGTTCTGGAAAAGCTTCACATGCGCCGTGAAGCCACCCTCATCGACAACGAACACGTCAAGGGCGAATGGTGCACCGAAGCCATCTACGCCATCCTCGAATCCGAGTGGACCCCATGATCATGCCAGTGAAGCCCGGTCAGCCGGCGGCGAGGGGGCAGCGGCGCTTCCGGCGTCCGGGCTACGGCTCGGGTATGAGCCTCTAACGGACATCTCGGTCAAGATTTAGATCCGATGCCCTCTTCAAGTCCCTCTGTGCGCTCGCTTCCCGGGAGCGCCAACCTTTCGCAACGCCCATCGCGTTTGAAGGGTATCGACATGAGGAGAGACGTTGGATCGCGATGCCAGCTTCCGAGCGTTCGTGGATGCCCACCAACGCTCGTTGTTGCGCCTGGCCTACCTGCTCACCGGAGAGACGCACCGCGCCGAGGACCTCCTGCAGAGCGTGCTGGTGCGCATGATCGGGCGGTGGCCGAAGCTGCACCACATCGACAACCTCGACGCCTACGCGCGCAAGACCATGGTCAACCAGTACATCTCGTGGCGGCGGCGCCGCGGCTCGAGCGAGACGCCGAGCGCCGACCCGCCCGACCGGGCGTACTCGACCGAGGACTCCGCCGTCCTGCGGGTCGTCCTGCACCAGGCGCTCATGCGGCTGACGCCCAAGCAACGCGCGGTGATCGTCCTGCGGTTCTACGAGGACCGGACCGAACGCGACGTCGCCGACCTGCTGGGCTGCTCGGTCGGCACCGTGAAGAGCCAGGCCCACCACGCCCTGGCCCGGCTGCGCTCACTGGCACCCGAACTGGCGCCGAGACTGCCCGCCCTGGACGACCCGGCCCGTAGTGAGGGGGCACGCCGATGACCTGGCTCGGAGATCAACTCTCCCGCATCGCCGACGACATGCCGGAGCGCGACCTGGCCACCAGAGCGTTGGAGATCCATCAGCGCAGGCGGCGCAACTTCGTGGCGCTCGCCGCCGCCACGGTGGTCGTCGTCACCCTGCTCGCCGCCACCATCGGGCTGCGGGCCCTGCCCGCGGAGCCGCGCGCCGCCGCCCGCCCGTCCGCGCCGCCCGAACTGACCACCCTCAGGGTCGGGGTGACGCCGACCGTGGAGTCGGTCCCCGTGTTCGTGGCCATGGCCAACGACTACTTCAAGGAGGAAGGGCTGACGGTGGAGCCGACGATCGTCACCGGCCCGGCGGCTGCCCTTCCGCAGGTCGAGAACGGGCGGCTGGACCTGGCGCTGACCGACTATCTCACGGCGATGCGCAGGAATGAGGTCCGCGAGTCGGTCAAGGTGGTCGCGAGCATGTACCGGGCGGCGCCGGGCAGCTTCGCGATCGTCGTGGACGCCAAGTCGAAGATCCGCACGGCGAAGGACCTCAAGCGCAAGAAGGTCGCGGTCCCGAACCTCATGGTTCTCCAGACTCTGACGCTGGAGGCGGTGCTCAAGCGGGCGGGGCTGGAGCGGCAGGACGTCGTGCAGGTCGAGACGCCCTATCCCGAGATGCTCCACGCGCTGAAGAGCGGCCAGGTCGACGCGGCGGTGCTGGCCGAGCCGTTCGTCACCGCGGGTCGCGAGAGCCGGCGCACGCGCGTCCTGGATGACGCGATGACCGGGCAGTTCGCCGGCCTGCACACGGCGGGCCTGGTGGCCTCCGACAGCTGGATCGGTGAGAACCCGCGCACGCTGGCGGCCTTCCAGCGGGCTCTGGCCAAGGCGCAGCGCCTGATCGCGAGCGATCCGCAGCAGGTGCGTGACGCGATACCCAGGTATACGAGGATCACCAAGGCGACCACCGCGAACCTCTCATTCGGTTCATATCCGGCCCGGCTGGATCACGCGGAGCTACGGCGGATCGCCGACCTGGGCTTCGCGTACGGCTGGTTCAAGAGCCCGATCGACCTCGGCAAGGTGATCGTGAAGGGCGGGTGAGGCGACGGCTGGGACGGTCGCACGGGCGGGCGCGGGCGCCGCAGCCTGCCACCGCCCCGCTCCCCTTTTACCCGGATGCGCGCTGCCTTCCCGCCTCGTGGTAGCGCGCCCAGCCTTCATCGAGGAGCCGGAACCCGACGTCGATGGTCGATTCCGGATCTGCCTCGTGAGTGGCGCTGAGCTGGATATGCAGGGCGAAGCGGACGTAGAAGCGGTGGCCTACTTCGCCGACGTCATCTCCCGGGGCCAACGTCCTCGTCGGCCTCATCGAACGCGGCGCCGTCCATCCCTTCCTGCTCGGTCTCGGCTGCGCGGGGGTTGTCATCTGGCACGGACGTGGCTCTCTCTCCGCGAACGGGTAAGCGGTGCGGGCGCGGGCGAAGTCCTGCGCCTGGCGGTCGCGGGGCAGGGTGCTGTCGAGGCGGCCTTGGCGCCGGCCAAGGCCGCCTCGGGACGGCGGGTCTACTTCGGCAGCAGGCCGGTCACGGCCGCGGCAGGGCCGCCGCCGGCCTTCCGCTTGCGGCCGGCGGCAGGAGATGCGGCCTTCTGCTGGGCGGCGGCGTCGAACCTGGCCAGGTAGGCGTTGATGAAGTGGTCGCGGATGCCGTCGGTGCCGGGGGCCAGCGGGTCGGCGGTGGCCCCGCTGAGGCGGTCGAGCAGGCCCGTCACGGGCGGCATCTTCTCGTGCAGCGTGCCGTGGGTGTCGAAGTAGCGTTCCTCGGCCACGTGGTGGAACAGGGGGGCGGGCGGGAGCTGGGCGACGATGTCGTTGTTGTTGACGAAGCGGAAGGTGCGGCCGCGGAAGGCCTGGTCGTAGGCGGCGGCAAGCCGGGGGCAGCAGGTCCGGGGCTGGCCGTAGGTGTAGACGCCGTCGGCCAGCAGCGTGGGGTCTTCGAAGTGGGTGCGGGCGGCGGCGAGCATGGCCAGCGCGCCGCCGAGGCTGTGCCCGGTGAACCACAGCGACTGGCCGGAGGTGTGCCAGTTCTCCAGCGTCCGCAGCAGGGCGGGATGCACGACGTCCAGCGCGCGGTAGAAGCCGGCGTGGATGTTGCCGTCCGCGGCGGTGTACGGGGTGAGCAGGGTGTTGGCGTCCGACAGCCAGTCGCGTAGCTCCTCGGGCTGGGTGCCGCGGAACGCGACGATGATCATCTGGTCGCTGGCGGCGACGTACGCCTGGGTGTCCTCCAGCGGGAACGGCGCGGCGTGCGGCACCCGGAAGCTCTTGACGCGGTCGAAGCCCCAACCGGTGGCGGTGGTCTGGATCTCGCGCTCGTCCTTGTAGGCCAGGGCGGCGGCGTGGGCCAGGCAGCGGGCCTGGGCCAGGGTGTAGCCGGTGGCGGTGTGGTCGAAGGTGATCGTGGTCATGAGCGTTCCTTGCGTGGTACTCCCCGAACTGTCGTCACTGTCCGTACCCACAGCACTGCGATTAGTCATCAGTGGATGGGCGGATCCCGACCTGCTGGGCCATTGCCCGGGGTCCCGGCTACGGCCGATGATGACCGGGTGCGCCGGATTCACCAGCGTGCGACCGGCTCGGGGTTCGCGCGCATCTACCAGGCCGCCGGCGACATGATCATTTATGACGGCGGGGAGCCGTACCGGCTGGCGCTCTGGCCGGCCCCTGCCGCCGCCCCGCCGCCGGAGCAGGCGCGGGCGCGGCCCAGCGGCCTGCTGCAGGCGGCGAACGGGCTGGTCGCGTTCACCGGACGCCGTGACCTGCTGGACGACTTGCGGCGCTGGCGGGATGGGCCGGGCCTTGAGGTGCGGCTGATCCACGGAGCGGGCGGGCAGGGCAAGACGCGCCTGGCCCATGAGGTGGCGCGGGCATGGCGGCAAGACGGGTGGGTGGCGCTGGCGGCCCGGCACCGGCGCGACCGCTCCGTGCCCGAGCCCTTCGTCGTTCCCGATCTGGCGCGGGCCGCCGGGGTGCTGGTGGTCGTGGACTACGCCGAACGGTGGGACACCGCCGACGTGCTGTCGCTGCTGGCCGACACCCGCGTCGGCACGGGGCTGCCGGTACGCGTGCTGCTGCTGGCCCGCCCGGCCGGCGGAACGAGGGGCTCCCGCTGCTCGAAGAGGCCATCGCGTTCCGGCGTGAGCTGGCCGCCGCCGACCCCGCCACCCACCTGCCGGCCACGGCCGGGACCTCCTCATCACGATCATGGCGCAGCTCCGCCGTGCCTACGCGGGTGACTCCGCGGGGGTCACCCGCGAGTACCGCGCGATCACCGGCCAGGACGTTCCCGGCTGGATGCGCGGGTGATCCTCCTGCCAGCCGACATGACATGAGTGATCGCTCATGGCGGGTGCGTGGTCCGGCATTGGCGCTCATGGCCGGCCCGTCCCATGGTGAGGGCCTCGGCATCGGGGTGGACGTCCGCTGGCTCGCCACCGAGCCGCTCGAGTCCGGCCTGGCCGAGGTCGAGGCCGCCGACGTGCTGTGGCGCGCGCCCGGCAGCCCGTACCGCAGCCTGCCCGGCGCGCTGGCCGCGCTCCGGCACGGTCGCGAGCACGGCGTCCCCACCCTGGGAACGTGCGGCGGCTGCCAGCACATGGTCATCGAGTACGCCCGCCACGTCCTCGGCTTCGAGGACGCCCAGCATGCCGAATCCGACCCGTACGCCTCGGCCCTGTTCGTGTCGGAGCTGACCTGCTCGCCGGCGGGCAAGACCATGCCCGTGCCCCTGGTCCCCGGTTCCCGGGTGGCCGCGTTGTACGGGCGGAGCGAGGTCGAGGAGGAGTACTACTGCAACTTCGGCCTCGACCCCGGCCGGCAGGGCATCCTGCACGACGGCGGCTTCCTGGTCACCGGCGTCGACGGCGACGGCGAGGCCCGGGTGCTGGAGATCCCGGGCACCCGTACTACGTGGCCACGCTGTTCGTGCCGCAGGCCCGCTCGCGTCCCGGGGCGCCCCACCCCCTTGGTGGTCGGGCCGCTGCGTGCGGCGCTGTGGCGTTCACCCAGCTCAGGATCCTTCAGGCGGTCGCGCGGACCGGCAACATGACCAGGGCCGCGGAGGAGCTGGCCGCCACCCAGTCCGCCGTCAGTCACGCGTTGCGGGCGCTGGAGAGCGAGCTCGGGGTGACGCTGCTGGTACGGGGCCGTCCTGCCCAGCGGGCACGAGTTGAGCGTCCGCCCTTCGTTGCCGGTGGCCGAGCCGGCGCGGCACCCGTTCATCATGTCCACGGGCGGGTGCGAGCCGCTGATCGCGGCGATCGCGCGGGCGGCGGGTGTGAGCCTGAGGTGTCACTACCGGGTGCGCGATACCGGCAGCATCCTCGCCATGGTCGCCGAAGGGCTCGGGCTGAGCATCGTCGCCGAGCTGTCGCTGCCCGCCCGCCACACCGGCGTGCACGCGATCCCGCCGAGCCCGGCGTCGAGCGGGTCGTCCTCCTGGCCTTACCGCGGACCCGCTCCCCACGGCCACCGCCTTCGCCGGCCTGGCCACCGCCCGCCGTCCGGCGTCCCCGTGAACCGGATCCCCCGTCACGCCGGCCACCAGGAGCCGGCTGGGGTTTTCCGCAGGTGGCTGTGCGGTCCGCCGCATGGTTCCGGCAGGGCCGTCGTCCCTAGCGTGGACGCCATGATCCTTACCAAGACCGCCGCGCTCGCTCTCGCCCTGACCACCGTCGCCCCGGTGCACGACGAGCTGAAGACCCAGCTGGACGCGTTGGTCGACGCCAAGGCCATGACCGCCGCGCTGGCGCTGGTGCGCGAGGACGGCCGCGACCGGAGCATGGCCGCCGGCGTGCGGGACCTGCGGTCGAAGGCGCCGGCCGACCCGCACGGCCACTTCCGGGTGGGCAGCGTGACCAAGACGTTCGTGGCGACCGTGCTGCTGCAACTGGCCGACGAGGGCAAGCTGTCCCTGGACGACCAGGTGAGCAAGCACCTGCCGGGCGCCCTGCCCGAGGGCAGCACCGTCACCGTCCGGCAGGCGCTCAACCACACCAGCGGCATCTTCGACTACGCCGGCGCCGGCATCCCCGGCTGGTCGGTGCGTGACTACCGGCCGCGCGAGACGCTGTACGACCAGACGCCGCAGGAGCTGCTGGCCGTCGGCCTGTCGAAGCCGGCGTACTTCAAGCCGGGCGGCGGCTGGCGTTACTCGAACACGAACTACGTGATCGCCGCCATGCTCATCGAGAAGCTGACCGGCAACCCGTACGCGAAGGAGATCGAGAACCGCATCCTGCGCCCGCTCGGCCTGCGGCACACGCTGCTGCCCGGCCACCGCAAGGACCTGCCCAGGCCGCACGCCCGCGGCTACGCGCCGTACCAGGGCAGGATGGTCGACGCGACCCGGATGAACCCGTCCCTGGAGTACGGCGCGGGCGAGATCATCTCGACCACGGCCGATCTGGCGACGTTCCTCGACGCGCTGCTCGGCGGCAAGCTCACCAGCGGGCAGGCGCTCAAGCAGATGCGCACGCTGGAGGACGCGGGCAGGGGCATGGGCTACGGGCTGGGCCTGCAGGCGTTCCCGCTGCCGTGCGGCGGCAAGGTGTACGGCCACAGCGGCGGCACGTTCGGCTACCCGACCTACGCGCTGCGCTCGGATTCCGGCCGCACGCTGGTCCTTTCCGGCAATCCGTACTCCGGCGAGGTCCCCGCCGACGCCCTTCCGAAGGTTCTGGCCACCGCGTTCTGCTGATTCGGCGTGCGAGGAGCACCGCCGGCGCTCAGCGAGCCCCGCCCAGCACGAAGGACGTCACGGCGCGGGTGAAGGCGTCCGGCTCCTCGACGTGGCCGAGGTGGCCGCTGTTCTCCAGCATGACCAGCTCGGCGCCGGGAATGCCGTCGGCCAGCTCGTTCGCCCAGCGCGGGCCGCAGATGACGTCGTGGCGGCCGGCGATGACGAGGGCGGGCGTCCTGATGGCGGGGAGCGCGGCGCGGTCGTCGATCGGGTCGGGGACGAGCTGCTCGTCCAGGCCGGAGATGAAGGTGCCGGTGATGGAGAACAGGGGCGCGTACTCCTCCTGGTGGTCCCAGTAGTCGGCGAGGTAGGCGGGCAGCATGCCGCGGGCGGCCCGGGTGGTGCCCTCGTCGTCGGAGAGGCCGCCCAGCGACTGCCACGTGGCGAGGACGGCGGGCAGCTCCGGCCGGTCCGCGTTGCGCCGCGCGAACGCCTCCATGTTCCTGGCCGCCTCGGCGAAGTGGTCGGCGCCCGTCACCGGCGCGCTGTCGTACAGGATGACGCCCGCGAGCAGGTCGGGGCGGGTCAGGGCGTAGTGCTGGGCGACGAAGCCGCCGTGGGAGTGGCCGAGCAGGTGGACGCGGTCCACGCCGAGGTGCTCGATCAGCCCGTCCAGGGCGCGGGCGTACCGTTCGCGGGTGTAGCCGTGCGGGTGCGCGGGCAGGCGGCCGGACGCGCCGGTGCCGATCGGCTCGACGTACACCATCGTGAGGTGCCGCTCGGCGGCCGGCATCCGCAGGTACTCGTACGACAGCCCCGGCCCGCCCGGGTGGGCCAGGACGACGGGCCCGCTGCCCGCCACGTGGTAGCGCTGGCGCACGCCCGCGACGTCGATCAGGTGGCTGCCCGGCGTCAGCGCGCCGGTGACGACCTTGTTCATGTTCGGCTCATCTCGTTCGGTGTTTCGATGACACCGGCAGGATGCGCGGCCGCCGGGAAAGTTCGATCCGCGCGGGGTGAGCCTCGTCACAGCAAGCGGCCCTCGTCCCGCGTCAAGGATGGATCAGGCGCAGCCGATGGACGCGTCCCCGTTCCAGAGTCATGATCCAGACGACGGAAGGCGGGCAGTGCTCGGGGTCGTCGGCCGGGTTGAGCAGGTCCATCTCCCAGATGGCGAGGTCACCGGCGGCCACCACGTCCGCGACCCGCTGCCGCACGCCCGCCTCCAGATCGCCTTCCATCCCCTGGATGGCGAAGTCCCGGCCGCCTCGCCGGCCCTGGCCGGCGATCAGCTCGGCGTGCGGTGCCCAGCGGTCGTGGACGACCTCGGCGAACGCGCCACGGGAGGCGGCGGCCAGCGTCTCGACGGCCTCCTGCCGGCTGGCCGCCGTACGTCTCGCGGCGTCGTCGTGGGCCAGGCCGGCGGTCGCCAGCAGGGCCTCGGCCAGCTTGGCCCGCGCCTGGCTCAGGCGGCTGCGCACCGTTCCGACCGGCACCTCGCAGGCGGCCGCGATCTGCTCGTACGACGTCAGGCCGCTGAAGTGCCGTAACGTCAAAGCCATCCGCAGGGGCGGGGACAGCTCGCCCATGGCGTGCCACACCCAGTCGCGCAGGGCGCCGGACTCGATGACCTGATCGGGCGTGGGGCCGCCGGACGGCAGGGTGGCCTCGTCCGCGATCGGCAGGACGGGCGTGGTACGCAGCCGCGCGCGGCAGCCGTTGCGCACCACCATCCGCAACCAGGCACCGGCCGCCCCCGGGTCGCGCACGTCGCCGATGCGCCGCAGGGCCACCAGCGCCGCGTCCTGCAGCACATCGTCCACGTCCGGCACGTGCCCCAGCAGGCTGAGCGCCACCGCGCGCATGCCCGCCTGGTGCCTGGCCAGCAGCAGGCCCAGCGCGGGCGCTTCCCCCGCCTGGGCCCGCAGGGTCAATTCGGCGTCGGAGGGCGACGACGACATGTCATTCATTCTCTGAAATATTCCTCGCTCGACGATGACGGGATTTTTGCGGCGATCCCATCATCGACACCATAAACGAACCGGCGCCAGGAAACGGAGCCGCGGGATGCACCTCGACAGCCACTCCGAGCAGGGGAGGATCTCCTGCCGGACGCCTCAACCGACATTTTCCGCGCGCTCCATCAATTCATCGTCAACCGGACGCACACGGCGTCAACCATTCATGTAGACGGCGCCGATACCGTTCGTATAGATGCCGTCGATGCGGCGCGCTTAGATTGAATCACCACGGGCGGCTGTTGCGCTCCGCATGGCGGCCGAATTGGTGCAGAGTAAGTGTTTTCGGGGGAATCATGGGAAAGGCGCTCGACCAGGACCAGGTGATGGCGTTCCTGGAGCGCGTGATGATCGACAGCGGTGCCGCCTTCGCCGGCCTGTGCACGTCGATCGGCGCCCGGCTCGGGCTCTACGAGGCGATGGCCGGAGCCGGCCCGCTGACCTCACCCGGCCTCGCCGCACGCACCGGCCTCGACGAGCGCTACGTCCGGGAGTGGCTGGCCGCCCAGGTAGCGGGGCAATACGTGCACTACGCGCCCGGCACGGACACGTACCTGCTCCCCGATGAGCACGCCGCCGTGCTCGCTGACCAGGACGCGCCGACGTACTCGGCCGGGGCGTTCACCATGCTGCAGTCGCTGTACGCCACCGAGGACGCGCTCGTGGACGCCTACCGCACCGGTGAAGGCGTGGGCTGGGGGGAGCACGGGCCGGCACTGTACGAGGGGGTGGCCGCGTTCTTCCGCCCCGGATACGCGGCGGCCCTGGTGCCGGAGTGGCTGCCCGCCCTGGACGGGGTCGTGGCGGGGCTGGAGCGGGGCATGCTCGTCGCCGACGTGGGCTGCGGCTTCGGCCACAGCACGCTGCTCATGGCGCGGGCGTTCCCGAACTCACGCTTTCACGGCTTCGACTTCCACGCCCCCTCTGTCGAGCGGGCGCGCCGTACGGCTCAGGAGCAAGGGCTGGCGGATCGGGTGACCTTCGAGGTGGCGGCCGCGGACGACTTCCCCGGGGGCGGCTACGGTCTGATCACCTTCTTCGACTGCCTGCACGACCTCGGTGACCCCGGCGCCGCGTTCCGGCGGGCCGCCCAGGCACTGGCCGACGGCGGCGCCTGCATGGTGGTCGAGCCGAACGCCGCCGCGGCGCCCCAGGACAACATCACCACGATCGGCCGGTCCTTCACCGCCACGTCGGCGACGTTGTGCCTGCCCGGCGCGGTGGCCCAGAAGGGGCCGCACACCCTGGGCAACCACGCCGGCGAGGACACCCTGCGGAGCATCGCGAGCGAGGCCGGCCTGCGCACCTGGAAACTGGCCGCGGAGGACCCGGCCCATCGGGTGTACGACATCCGACCCTGACCCGCGTTTCTCCGCCCTGCCGCCCGCACGGCCCGGGACACGGCCGATCAACGACCCCCGCCCCAAAGGAGTCTCCACGCGATGAGTCACGCCCGTATCAGTGAAGCCCTCCGGGCCCTGGTCTTCGAACCCGAGCCCGCCGTCGAGCTGCGCCAGGTCCTCGACCGGTACTACGCCCCCGACTACACCCACCGCAGCGACGGGAAGACGCTGAACCGCGACGAATTCGCGGAGATGGTCGCCCGTACCCGCAGCCAGATCACCGGCGGCACGGTGACCGTGCTCGACGAGCTGCGTGACGGTGCCGCCTACGCCGAGCGGCACGTCTTCCGCATCACGCTGGCGGACGGCTCCACCCAGCACCGGGAGGTCGCCGTCTTCGGCACCCTCGCCGAGGACGGCCGCTTCCGGCACCTGAGCGAGACGGGCTTCAGCGTCGGCCCGGACGAGACCCGCTGAAACGAGAGGAGCACGTCATGCCCCGCCTGACCGATCCGGACCCGGCGTCGTTCCCGGACGACGTCCGCGAGTTCCTCACCACCCTGCCGCCCGACCCGATGGTCAGGATGTTGTCCCACTCGGCGGGCACGGTGAAGCCGTTCGTCCAGCTCGCGGCCGCGCAGTTCTCCTCGCTGGAGCTGCCGGCCCGTTCACGCGAGCTGGTGATCCTCACCGTGGCCGAGTACACCGAGAGCAGCTTCGTCACGGCCCAGCATGTCCCCATGGCGCGGGCCGCCGGGGTCGACGAGCGGACCCGGGCACTCATCGGCGCCCGGCGGCTCGACGACCCCGGGCTGTCCCCCTACGACCGCGCGCTGCTCCGCTTCACCGCCGAGGTGGTGCAGCGGCCGCGCGTCTCCGACGAGCTGCTGCGCGAGGTGCTGCGGCACCTCAGCGAGCGCGAGCTGGTCGAGGTGCTGCAGGTGGCCGGTTACTACTGGTCGTTCGCCCGGGTGTCCACCGTGCTGGACGTCGAGGTGACCAAGGTCTACGACGAACCGGTGTTGAACCGGGATTGACCCGGGCTTCTCCCCATTCCCTACCTCAGGAGCACTTTCATGCACGACCAGCGGCCGTCCACCGGTCCCTCGAACTTCGACCGGAACGACCTGCCCGCCGAGCTGCGGGACCGGGCGCTGCTGCCCGGGGACGACGGGTACGCCGCCGAGACCCGTACCTTCAACCTGAGAGCCGACGTCCGGCCGGGCGTGGTCATAGCCGCGGCCTCGGCGCGCGACGTCCAGGCCGCGGTACGGCTGGCGGCGGCCAGGAACGCGCCGATCGCCGCCATGGCCACCGGGCACGCGGTGCAGCCGGTGCCGATCGGGCCGGACGCGGTGCTGGTGAGCACCCGGGCCTTGCAGGAGGTCACCGTGGACGCCGGGGCACGCACCGCCCGGATCGAGGCGGGAGTGCTCTGGGGGCAGGCCGTCGCCGAGATCACCAAGTACGGGCTCGCGCCGCTGAACGGAGCCAGCCCCGGCGTGGGTGTCGTCGGCTTCGTGCTGGCCGGCGGGCACAGCCCCACGCTCGGCCGGGCCCACGGGTACGCCGCCGACCACGTCAACCGGATCCAGGTGGTGACCGCCGACGGCGAGTTGCGCACCGTCACCGCCGGCAGTGACCCTGAGCTGTTCTTCGGCCTGCGCGGCGGGAAGGGCAACTTCGGCATCGTCACGGCCGTCGAGATCGCGCTCTTCCCGGTGACCACCCTGTACGGGGGCTCGCTCATCTTCCCGGCTGGAAGCGCCCGCACCGTGCTGAACGCCTACCGCGAATGGGTGGAGACCGTACCGGAGACCATGTCGTCCTCCGTCGCGCTGCTGCGGCTGCCGGACGCGCCGGTCCTGCCGGAGCCGCTGCGCGGGCAGCAGGTCGTCAGCGTCCGCATCTCCTGCACCGACCCTGCGGAGCGCGGCGCCGCCCTGGTCGAGCCGCTGCGCGCCGTCGCGACGCCGATCATGGACCTGGTACGCGAGATGCCGTACGCCGACTGCGCCTCCATCCACTCCGACCCGGTCGACCCGGCCGCCGTCCAGGAGCGGGGCGGGCTCCTGCGCGAGCTGACCGCCGAGACGGTCGACGCCCTGCTCGCCGTCGCGGAGGCGGCGGTGGCTCCCCCGGATCTGCTGGAGGTGCGGCACCTCGGCGGCGCGTTCGCGCGTCAGCCCAGGGTGCCGAACGCGATCTCGTACCGGGCCGCCGCCTTCACCCTCTTCATGGCCAACATCGGCGGGACGGCCGGCGCCGAGGAGATCGACGCGGCGCAGGCCGCGGCGATCGAGCGGCTGCGGCCCTGGTGCACCGGATACAGCCTGCTCAGCTTCATGTCCGACGTCGACGGCGTCGAGCGGGGTTACCGGCCGGAGGTCTACCGCGAGCTGGTCTCGCTGAAGCGTCGGGTCGACCCGGCCAACCTGTTCCGGCTCAACCACAACATCCGTCCCGACGTGTGACGGAGCGGGCTGCCCCCGGCCCGCATGAACCACCCTCACCACGCGAGGCCCTCCCTGGATCCCGGCCAGCGGCGGGAAATTGCTGAGCCCTTGGCGCTCGTGGCATTATCCGCGCTGGTGAAAGGATGTGGTCGTGGTGCCGAGCCTGCAAGACGCACCCGTCGAGCTGGTCAACCGGGTCGTCGAACGGGAGGCGCTCACCGGGTTTCTCGAGGCCGTCCGCACGGGTGAGGGGCGGGCTCTCGTCCTGAGCGGGGACGCGGGGCTCGGCAAGACGGCACTGCTCAACGATGTCGCCGCCCAGGCGCGCGGGTTCAGCGTGCTGCGGGTGTCGGGCATGCAGTCGGAGATGGAGCTGGCCTTCGCCGGGCTGCACCAGCTGTGCGGCCCGTTGCTGAAGCGGGTGGAGGTGCTGCCCCGGCCACAGCTGCTGGCCCTGCGGACCGCGTTCGGGCTGGCGGAGGGTCCGCCACCGGCGCGGTTCATGGTGGGGATGGCCGTCCTCAGCCTGCTGTCGGAGGTCTCCAGAGAGCGGCCGCTGCTGTGCGTGGTGGATGACCTGCACTGGCTGGATCGGGCGTCGGCGCAGGCACTCGGCTTCGTCGCGCGCAGGCTCGGGGCCGACCCGATCGGCATCGTGTTCGGGACGCGGACTCCGACCGACGAGGTGGCCGGCGTTCGTGAGCTGCGCCTCGACGGGCTGGCCGATCAGCATGCGCACGAACTGCTCTCCTCCGCGCTGAGCGGGCCGCTCGACGCGCGGGTACGCGATCAGATCGTGGCCGAGACGCGGGGCAATCCGCTGGCACTGCTGGAGCTGCCGCGGACGATGTCCCGGGAGGAGCTGGCCGGCGGTTTCGGTTTCCCGGGCACGGCGCCGCTGTCGGGACGGATCGAGGAGAGTTTCGCCCGGCAGCTGGATGCCCTGCCCGGTGACACCAAGCTGCTGATCTGCCTGGCTTCGGCCGAGCCTTCGGGCGATGCGAAGCTGATCTGGCGGGCCGCCGGCCTCCTGGGCATTCCGCATGTGGCGGCCCGGCCCGCGACAGCGTCAGGGCTCGCCGATTTCGGGCAGCGGATCAGCTTCCGGCATCCGCTGCTCCGCAGGGCCGCCTACCGGTCGGCGACGGCCGAGCAGCGGCGCGCGGTGCATCGCGCGCTGGCGGAGGCGACCGATCCCGTCGCCGATCCGGATCGCCGGGCCTGGCATCGGGCGCAGTCGACGGAGGGGCCCGACGAGGACGCCGCGGCCGACCTCGAGCGCTCCGCGAGCAGGGCGCAAGCCCGCGGCGGACCCAACGCGGCGGCGGCGTTCCTGGAGCAGGCCGCCGCCCTGACCGTCGACCCGGCGCGCCGGGCCGACCACATGCTCGCGGCCGCTCACGCCAACCTGCAGGCCGGCTCCTACGACCGCGTGCTCGAACTGCTCGCCATGGTGCGGGCGGAGCCGCTGACGGAACTGCAGAGCGCCCGCGCGGACCTGCTGCAGGGAAATGTCGCCTTCGCCTCCGGGCTGGGCAGCGAGGGTCCGCCGCTGCTGCTGAAGGCGGCCAGGCGGCTCGAACCGCTCGACCTCGACCTGGCTCGCGAGACCTACCTGAAGGCCTGGATGGCCGCGATGTTCGCGGGCGATCTCGCGATCGGCGGAAGCCTGGCGGACGTGTCCCAGGCCGCCCGCAGGCTGCCCGTGTCGGCGCACCCGGATGAGGCCGAACTCGTCCTCGACGCGCTGGCGCGGGTGATCGTGGAGGGCCCGGCCGGCGCGGCGCCGGTCATGCGCAGAGCGGTCAGCGCGATCGTCGACGCCTGCCTCACCCCCGACCAGGTACTGCGCTGGGGCTGGTTCGCGCACGCCGCCGCCGTCGGCAGCTGGGACTTCACCAACTGGCGCTTCCTGCTCGAACGGGAGCTCAAGGTGCTCAGGACGGTGGGGGCGTTCGACCTGCTGCCCATCGTGCTGGCCACGCTGGGGACCGTGACCACCTGGTCGGGCGAGTTCTCGGCGGCCGCGGCCATGTTCGCCGAGGCCGAGACGATCTGCGAGGTGACCGGCGCACCCGCGGCCGCCTTCGGCCCGACGATCCTCGCCTGCCTGCGCGGCGACGAGGACAAGGCCGTCCCGCTCATCCACTCGATGATCGCCGAGGTGGAGGTGACCGGCCAGGGCGCGAGCGTCACGTACGCGAACTGGGTGGCAGCGGTCCTCTACAACGGGCTCGGCCGCTACGGCGAGGCACTGGCCGCCGCCGTCGCGTCCAGTGAGAGCTCCTCCGATCTGTTCATCGCGCTGTGGTCGCTGCCCGAACTGGTCGAAGCCGCCGCCCGTACCGGGAACACCGGGGTCGCCGAGGCGGCCCTCGCCCGGCTGGCTGAGTCGACGTCGGCCGGCGGCACCGAGGTGGGGCTCGGCCTGGAGGCCCGCTCGCGCGCGCTGCTCAGCGGCGGCGACGTCGCGGAGCAGTACTATCTGGAGGCCGTCGACCGGCTCGGCCGGACTCCGCTGCGCCCCGAACTGGGCCGGGCGCACCTGCTCTACGGCGAGTGGCTTCGCCGGGTCAACCGCCGGGTGGACGCCCGCCACCAGCTGAAGATCGCCCACGAGCTGTTCAGCGAGCTGGGGATGAGGGCGTTCGCCGAACGCGCCCGCCGCGAGCTGCTGGCGACCGGCGAACGGGTCCGGCAGGGCGCGGAGGAGAGCGAGAGCACGCTCACCGCTCAGGAGACGCTGATCGTCCGCCTCGCGTCCGCCGGTCTCACGAATCAGGAGATCGGCGCCCAGCTGTTCCTCAGCGCCCGCACCGTCGAGTGGCATCTGCGCAACGTCTTCGGCAAGCTCGGCATCACCTCCCGCCGCCAGCTCGCCACCGCCCTGCACCGGGACGGCGCCCTCCTGGACCGCTAGACGATGATCGTCAGAGCGCGCCGGCCATCGTGCAGGGCTGCGGCTAGGCACGGATGAGAGGGTTGGTGCGGAGGCCGTCGGCGGTGCGGGAGACGTCGGCGCGGTGGCGGTGGCGGGCACTGCTCCGGCAGCGGGAGGTGACCCGGACGGGCCAGGCGTCCGCCCGGAGACGGGGACGGTCCAGGGGCGCGCCGCATCTCGTGCAGCGGGTCTCGGCGGCGGCCGTCTCGTAGGCGATGTCGATCAGCCATTTGTCGGCGGGTCCAGGAGGCTCGTACCGGTTCCGTTCGATCTCGTACGGGCCTGTCGTGTCGAACGGTCCGCTCAGATAGGCCATGAAGGCCCAGGACGCGAAGAACCACTCCATGGTCGTGCTCTCCTTTCTCGATGATCGGCCTCAGCGCCCGCTGCGCAGGGACGCGGGGGTGTCCCGGTAGGTTTCGAGGAGCCGGAGCCAGACCTCGCTGAGCGTGGGGAACGCCGGGACGGCATGCCAGAGGCGGTCGAGCGGGATCTCGCCGGTGATCGCGAATGTCGCGGACTGGAGGAGTTCGGCGACACCCCGGCCGGCGAAGGTGGCGCCCACGACGGTGCCGCGTCCGGGGTCGAGGAGGATGCGGGCGCGGCCCCGATATCCGGGGCTGTGCTGGTGGGCACCGGCGACGAGGCCGAGGTCGTAGTCGACGATGTCGACGTCGCGGCCCAGGCGGGCGGCGTCGTCGGTGGTGAGACCGACGGAGGCGATCTCGGGGTCGGTGAAGAGGACCTGGGGGACGGCGGCGTGGTCGGCAGTCCCGGTGTGGCGGCCCCACGGGCCGCGGTCGAGGGGTTGGTTGCGGGCGCGGTCGGCGATGACCGCGCCGGCGATCCTCGCCTGGTACTTGCCCTGGTGGGTGAGGAGGGCGCGCTGGTTGACGTCGCCGACGGCGTACAGCCAGTCCCCGGTGACGCCGGGCACGGTGTAGGTGTCGTCGCTCGGCAGCCAGGCACCGGGGCGCAGGCCGACGGTCTCCAGGCCGAGGTCGTCGGTGCGAGGGGCGCGGCCGGTCGCCAGCAGGAGTTCGTCGGCGTGGAGCACCTCCCCGCCGGACAGTTCGAGGCGGACGTCGGCACCGCGGGTCGCGGCGGTGACGGTCGTGTCGAACCGCACGTCGACGCCCGAGGCACGGAGCGCGTCGGTGACCAGGTCCGCGGCGAAACGTTCCATCCGGGCAAGCAGCCCGGACTCCCGGACGAGGAGGGTGACCTGCGAGCCGAGGGCCTGCCAGGCGGTGGCCATCTCCACGGCGACGACGCCCCCGCCGACGATGGCCAGCCGCGGTGGGACCTGGGTGGCGCTGGTGGCTTCGCGGCTGGTCCAGGGCCGCAGGGCGGCGAGGTCCGGCAGCGGCGGGAGGGCGGCGCGGGTCCCGGTGCAGATGGCCACGGCGTGCCGGGCCGACAGCCGCAGGACGGCGCCGTCGGCACCCGTCACCTCCACGGTCCGTGGCCCGGACAGCCGTCCGTGCCCGCGGATCAGGGTGATGCCCGCCTGCTCCAGCCATTGCACCTGGGACTGGTCGTTCCAGTCACCGGACATCCGGTCGCGGTGCCGCAGGACGGCCTGGACGTCCAGCGGTCCAGGGTCGAGGCCGGGCATGCCGCGCGCCTCGGCGTGCAGCAGCACCGGCCGGAGCAGTGCCTTGCTGGGTTCGCACGCCCAGTAGGAGCATTCTCCGCCGACCAGTTCGGCTTCCACGATGACGGTGTTCAGGCCGGCGGCGGCCGTCCTGCCGGCCACGTTCTCACCGACCGGTCCGGCGCCGATGACGACGACGTCGAAAATACGCACAAGATCTCCAAAAGGGGGCAGGGAGAGCGGTGTTTCCGCCTTCCCGTGGGACAGCGGGTCAGCGGCGGGGAGCGCGCCGGGTGACCTCCTGAACCACCTTCGACCACGTCCCGATCGCGCACATCGGTCATCTGACGGTGAGTCAGACGGCGCCGCAACGATCTGGAGTCAGGTGACCGATGCCCGGTGAACCGGGTGACGTCGATGACTCCCCCGTGCCGGGCACCTCGCACTGCGGCCAGAGCCGCAGACCCGTGCCGAGCCCGGGGCAAACCCCCGTACCCCCGGGAGAGCGGGCCAGGGTCACCCCCTGGGGCTCTGGGCCTCCGGCCGGGCGAAGCTGTTCACCGGGCACGCCACGGAGGAGAAGCGGGGAGTGAGCGAAGTGATCATCGGCAGGGATCGTGAGCGGGCGGCGATCTCCGGCCTGGTGGAGTCCACCGCCGGCCGGGTGCTCGTCGTGCGGGGCGAGGCGGGAGTCGGCAAGAGCGCCCTGCTCGAGGAGGCGGCGGAGCTGGCCGTCCGGGACGGTCACCTCGTGAGCCGGATCACCGGGGTCGAGGCCGAGTCCGAACTCCCCTACTCCGGGCTGCACCAGTTGCTCTACCAGTTGCTCCCCCTGAACGACGACATCCGCGTGGCGCTCGACGTGATCACCGGACGGCGGCCCGGCGACGCTCCCTCGGTGATGACGCTCGGCATCACGGTGCTCGAACTGCTGTCGGACCTCGCCACGCGACGTCCCGTGCTGGTGACCCTCGACGACGGCCAGTGGCTCGACGATTCCAGCGCCGACGTCTTCGGCTTCGTCGGGCGCCGGATCGGGAGTATCCCGGTGAAACTGCTGGTCGCCGTCCGGGACGAGGTCGTCTCCCGGTTCGACAGCGCGGTGCTGCCCGAGATCTCGGTCGGCCCGCTCACCGACGAGGACGCGGTGCGCCTGCTCGACCGGCACCACCCGTCCCTGGACGAGCGGGTACGCCAATGGGTGCTGGACCAGGCTCTCGGCAACCCCCTGGCGCTGCTGGAACTGCCGTCCCTGGCCGGCGACGCGGGGCTGCCGCGCACGCTGCACCACCTGTACGGCTCCCGCATCGCCGCGCTCAGCGACGCGGCCCGTGCGGAACTGCTGATGGGCGCGCTCGACGGTGTCGGCTCCCGGCCGGGCGACGACAGGCCGAAGCCGCGCCACCGGATGCGGAACGTCGACGAGGCGGTGGCGTGCGGCCTGCTGACCGCCGAGCCGATCACCGGGGACGTCACCTTCCGGCATCCGCTGGTCCGGTCGAGTGTCGTGCGGATGGCGACCCCCGAGCAGTGCCGGGCGGCCCATCGCGCACTCGCGGACGTCCACCGGGACGACCTCGAACGGCGTGCGATCCACCTGGCGGCGGCCTGCGTCGCCCCCGACGAGGAGGTCGCCCGGGCGCTGGAGGCCGCGGCCGATTCGGCGATCCGCCGTGGCGGCGCCATCGCCGCCGTCGGCTGGCTGACCCGCGCCGCCGAGCTGAGCCAGGACGCCGAGGAACGGGCCCGGCGGCTCAGCTACGCGACGTTCCTCTCCGGATACGCGGCCCGGCCCGGCAGCGCGCTCCCCCCGGTGCATCTCACCTCCGGTCCTGACGCCGCCGTCAACGCCATCCACCAGGCGTTCTTCGAGGACGGTGACGTGCGCTCCGCCCACCGGCAGGTGATGGCGGCGATCGAGGGCCTGAACGGCGAGCCCACCGAGACCCTCACCCGGCTGCAGGTCCTCCTGCTCGCCATCAGCCAGTACGCCGCCGACCCCGTTCTGTGGACCGAGGCTCACAAGACCCTCGCGTCCCTCGGCCACCTCGTCACCGAGCAGACCCAGATCTACAGCAACACCTGGAGCGACGTGATCCTGCACGGACGCGGCTGGGCCGGGCCCCTGGAGCGGACCGCGGCGAACCTGCGCGACCGGGAGCCCTGGGACGTCACCCGCCTGGCTACAGCGGCCTACCACCTCGACATCCTCAGCCAGTACCGGCCTCATCTGGAGCGCGTCGCGGACCGCGAGCTGGCGACCGGCACCGCCTTCAGCGGCATGCTCATGCTGCAGATGATCCTGCTGGACCAGATCGGGTCCGGCGACTGGGACGCCGCGGTGCAGACCGGGGAACGGGCTCTGGCCCTGGAGATCGAGCACGGCCGTCATCTGCTCGCCCACCAGACCCGCGCCCACCTGGCGCAGCTCGCGGCGCTGCGCGGCCAGATCGCCCAGGCCCTCGAACTACGCGCGGAGGCCGACGCCTGGGCCAGGCCGCGCGGAGTCGGCTTCATCACCAACCTCGCCGACTCCATCGCCGTGACGGCCGCGCTGAGCGCGGGTGACTACGAGGCCGCGTACCGGCACTCCGTCGACATCACGACACCGGGGACGTTCCGGCCCTACTGCGGCCCGGCGTCACGATCCCTCCTCGACCTCGTCGAGGCCGCCCTGCACACCGGCCGCACCGAGGAGGCCCGCCGCCACGCTCTGGCCGCCCGCGACGCCGGCTTCGCCGACCTCACCCCCCGCCTCGCCCTGACCTGCTACGGCGCGCTCGCGATGACCGCGAGCTCCGAGGGAGAGGCCGCCGAAATGTTCGCACGCGCCACCTCCCATCCGGCAGCCGCCCGGTTCCCGTTCGAAACGGCACGGATCCAGCTGGCCCACGGGATCCGCCTGCGCCACGCCCGCGAACGCATCGCCGCCCGGCCCATCCTCGCCCACGCCGCCGAGACCTTCGAACGGCTCGGCGCCACCTCATGGGCCGAGCGAGCTTCCGCCGAACTGCGGATCGACGGAGCGACACCCCTGGTCTCCGCTTCTCACCTGTCGCTGACCTGGCAGGAACGGCGAATCGCCGACCTCGCCGCCAGCGGCCTCACCAACAAGGAGATCGGCGCACGGCTGCACCTGTCACCCCGTACGGTCAGCTCCCATCTGTACCGGATCTTCCCCAAGCTGGGCGTCACCACCCGAGCCGCCCTCCGGGACGCCATGAACCGCCCCGACCACGTCTCTGCGTCAAATGACTGACGCACCGGCTACCGGTGCCCCTGGCGAGGCGCGGCGAGAACGTCGCGGAGTACGTCCTCCAGCGTGACGCGGGCGAGCTCGCCCCTCAGGGTCTTCTCGATGCCCTCGTAGACGCCCTGCATCGCCGGCTGGATGCCGTACCCGACCACGCAGCCCTGGTCGGGGGCGGTGCGGTGCATGGCGAACAGCGGACCGGGTTCGACCGCCTCGTACACGTCGAGCAGGGTGATCGACCCGAGCTCACGCGCCAGTGACCAGCCCGCGCCCACGCCCCGCCGCGACTCCACGAGCCCCGCCCTGCGCAGCTCGCCGAGGAGCCGCCTGATGACCACGGGGTTGGTGTTCGCGCTGGTCGCGATCTGCTCGGAGGTGGCGACCTCGTGGCCCTGGCGCTGGTAGAGGCCGATCCAGGCCAGCGCGTGCGCGGCGATGGTCAACCTGCTGTTGGCGCTCACGAACTCTCATCCCCCCTGCCGTAACGCTTCATGTTACGACATCGCCAGTCGTAACAACAAAAGTTGCGACATAGTGTCGTAACAGTTAGCGTTACGACAGCCAATCGGGCCAATCAGCAAGATGGGGGAAGAAATGAACAAGCCACTCACGGGCAAGGTCGCTCTGGTCACCGGAGGGTCCCGTGGACTGGGAGCCGCGACCGTACGGGTGCTGGCAGAGCAGGGCGCCGACGTCGCGTTCACCTACGTCAGCTCCGACGGGCAGGCGAAGGCCGTCGTCGAGGAGGTACGCGGTCTCGGAGCCGAGGCCGTCGCCTTCAAGTCCGACCAGGCGGACACGAGCCGGGCGCCGGCGCTGATCGACGACGTGGTCGCCCGCTTCGGCGGTCTCGACATCCTCGTCAACAACGCGGCGATCTCGGCGAGCGGTACGGTGGACGACCCTGACGTGGACACCGCCGCGCTGGACCGGATGCACGCCACCAACTACCTCGGCGTGATCGCCGTCATCCGGGCCGCCTCCCGGGTGCTGCGCGCGGACGGCCGCATCATCACGGTGAGCTCCGGGCTGGGCTCCCGGGTCGGCGTGCCGGGTGTCGCCGACTACGCGGCGACCAAGTCAGGCATCGAGCGGTACACCATGGGCGTCGCCCGGGACCTCGGCCCCCGCGGGATCACCGCCAACGTCGTGGAGGCCGGGCTGATGGAGGGCGGGATGGAAACGCCGGACCCCGAGACCCTCAAGGCCCTGCTCAGCTCGCTGTCGCTGCAGCGCATGGGTGACCCCCGCGAGATCGCCGCGGCGATCGCCTTCCTGGCGAGCCCTGCCGCGTCGTACGTCACGGGCGCCGTGCTGGACGCTCACGGCGGGTACAACGCCTGACCGGCAGCCCCGGCCCGACTCTTGAGCGGTCAGGCTGACGCCCGGCCGCTCTCGTCACGGTCGAGGTGATCGGCGTGGTACAGGCCCTCCGTGAGCAGCCGGCGCACGTGCTCGTCCGCGGCGCTGTAGTACACGAAGGTCCCCTCGCGGCGCCCTTTGACCAGGCCGGCCAGCCGCAGCTTGGCCAGGTGCTGGCTGACGGCGGCGGGAGCGGCGTCGGCGAGCTCGGCGAGGCAGGCGACCGACGACTCCCCTTGCAGCAGCGCCCAGAGGATCTTGATGCGCGTGGGGTCGGACAGGAGCCGGAACGACTCGGCGGCCAGGTGCACCTGTTCCTCGTTCGGCATGTCGAAGTCGGGCAGCGAGGTGTGCATGGGCCCAGCATATCCGCGAACCTCGCTATTTGCGTATCTGCATGTGTGCGCATATACGATGCTTCGGTGACCCTGGAGCTGACGACGTCCATCCCCGCCCCACCCCCGGCGGCCCGCTGGTGGCGGGCCGGGGCAGGCTCCCTGCCGGAGGTGCGCTGGGCGATGGCGGCCACCGCGCTCTTCGCCGCCGGCGGCCTGGCCCAGGTCGCCGGCGCGCCGGCCTGGCTGTGGTGGACGCTGTATCTGGCCTGCTACGCCGCCGGCGGGTGGGAGCCCGGCCTGGCCGGGGTGAAGGCACTGCGCGACAGGACGCTGGACGTCGACCTCCTGATGGTCGCCGCGGCGATCGGGGCGGCGGCGATCGGGCAGGTCTTCGACGGCGCGCTGCTGATCGTCATCTTCGCCACCTCCGGCGCGCTGGAGGCGGTGGCCACCAAACGCACCGAGGACTCCGTGCGCAGCCTGCTGGACCTGGCCCCCGACCAGGCCACCCGCCTCGGCGAGGGCGGCGGGGAGGAGGTCGTGGCCGCCGCCGGCCTGCGGGTCGGGGACGTCATCCTGGTACGGCCGGGCGAGCGCATCGGCGCCGACGGCCACGTGCTGGCCGGGGCGAGCGACGTCGACCAGGCCACCATCACCGGCGAGGGCCTGCCGGTGGACAAGCAGGCGGGCGACGAGGTGTTCGCGGGCACGGTGAACGGCACCGGCGCGCTGCGCGTGCGGGTCACCCGGCCCGCGTCGGAGACGGTGATCGCCCGGATCGTGGCGATGGTCGAGCAGGCCGGCGCCACGAAGGCACGCACGCAGCTGTTCATCGAGAAGGTCGAGCAGCGCTACTCGGTCATCATGGTGGCGGCCACTCTCGCCCTGTTCGTGCTGCCCCTGCTGTGGGGAACGCCGGTACAGGACAGCCTGCTGCGGGCCATGACGTTCATGATCGTGGCCTCGCCGTGCGCCGTGGTGCTGGCCACGATGCCGCCGCTGCTGGCCGCCATCGCCACCGCCGGCCGCCACGGCGTGCTGGTCAAGTCCGCCGTGGTGATGGAACAGCTGGCCGACGTCACCCGCGTCGCCTTCGACAAGACCGGCACCCTGACCGAGGGCCGCCCGCACCTGGCCCGGCTCCACCCCCTGCCCGTCGCCGGGGGCGAGGCGGCCGACCGGCTGCTCGCCCTGGCGGCGGCGGCCGAGCAGGGCTCGGAACATCCGCTGGGCCGCGCCATCGTCGCCGCCGCCCGCGACAGGGGCGTGCCGCTGCCCGCCGCCACCGGGTTCACCGCCCTGCCAGGGCGCGGCGTACGCGCCCGGGTCGACGGTCACCTGGTCGAGATCGGCAGTCCCGTCCGGGTGCTGGACAAGAGCGCGCCGGCCGACGTCCGCGCGGTGGTGGCCGAGCTCGAGGAGGGCGGGCACAGCGCCGTGCTGATGCTGCTGGGCGGCTCCCCCGTGGCGGTGCTCGGCCTGGCCGACCGCATGCGCGCCGGGGCCGCCGGAGCGGTCGCGCGGCTGACCGGACTGACCGGGACCGCTCCCGTCCTGCTGACCGGCGACAACCCGCGCGCGGCCGCCCTGGTGGCGGGCCAGGCCGGGATCGCCGACGTACGGGCGGGGCTGCTGCCCGAGGACAAGGTGCGCGCGGTACGCGAGCTGCAGGAGGGCCAGGCGCGGGTGGCGCTGGTGGGCGACGGCGTGAACGACGCGCCCGCCCTGGCCACCGCCGACGCCGGGATCGCCATGGGCCGCGCCGGCGCCGATCTCACCCTCGACGCGGCCGACGCGGTCATCACCCGCGACGAGCTGAACGCCGTCCCCGCCGTGCTCGCACTGGCCCGGCGCGCCCGCCGGCTGGTCATCGCGAACCTGGCCATCGCGGGCACCTTCATCGCCGTTCTGGTGGCCTGGGACCTGTTCGGGGAGCTGCCGCTGCCGCTCGGCGTGGCCGGGCACGAGGGCTCCACCGTCATCGTCGGCCTCAACGGGCTGCGGCTGCTGCGCGACGCCGCCTGGCGGCGCGCCGCCGCCCCTGCCACGAAGGCGCGTGTCGCGGGCTCCTGAGTGGACTCGGCGTCTTGACGACTCCTCCCTGCCATCCTTAGGCTCCCGAAATGGTAATGATTATCAAATTTGCGAGAGGATGAGCGTGGCGGACGAATACGAGCGATCCGCGGAATTCGTCGACCTGATGCTCGCGCCGCACTGGGCAGGACTGGGCCCGCCGCTCGCGGCGGCCCTGCGCGGGATCACCGATCCGATCGTGGACGTGGGCGCCGGCGGAGGGCACGGCACCCGGGTGATCGCGAAGGCGGCGCCCGGAGCGGAGATCGTGGCCGTCGAGCCGTCGATGGCGCTGCGGTCCATCCTGCTGGCCAGGGTGGGCGAGGCCGGGGAGCTGCGCGAGCGGGTGACGGTGCTGCCCGAGCACCTCCTCGCGGCGGCGCTGCCGTCCCGGCTGGGCGCCGTCGTCGCGATGAACGTCCTCGGCCACTTCGACCCGGCCGGGCGGCAGGCGGCCTGGAAGATGCTCGCCGACCGGCTCGTTCCCGGCGGCCGGGCGGTGCTGAACCTGCAGCCGCCCGCCGAGCCGGCGGCGGTGCCGGAGTCCAGGTTCGCCGAGGTACGGATCGGGCGGCGCCGGTACGAGGGCTGGGGCCGGGCCGAGCCCGCCGGCCCTGACCTGATCACCTGGCACATGACCTACCGCACCTACCAGGACGACCGGCCGGCCGGCGAGCTGGAGACCCGCTACGACTGGTGGGTGCTGGACGAGCGGCGGCTCAAGGAGGAGCTCGGCCCGCACGGCCTGGTGCATCACCGCACCGGCCCGGCCGAGCTCGGCATGTACGTCATCGACAGAGGAGGCGCGTGATGTACGAGGTGGTCGTGGTCGGCGGCGGTCCCGCCGGGCTCAGCGCGGCCCTGGTGCTGGGACGGCAGCGCCGCCGGGTCCTGCTGGTGGACGCGGGCCGGCCACGCAACGCGCCGGCGGCGGAGATGCACATGTTCCTCGGCCGGGACGGCGGCTCCCCCGCGAAGCTGCTGGCCGACGGCCGCGCGGAGGTGAGCGCCTATCCGACGGCCGAGCTCAGGCAGGGGCGCGTCAGCTCGGCGGAGGGCGAGTCCGGCAGGTTCCGGCTGTCCCTGGAGGACGGCGAGCGGGTGGAGGCCTCCCGGCTGGTGCTGGCGAGCGGGCTGACCGACGAGCCCGCCGCGATCCCGGGGCTGGCCGAACGGTGGGGCACGAGCGTGTTCCACTGCCCCTTCTGCCACGGCTACGAGACGAACGGGAAGGTGCTCGCCGTCATCGGCAACGGCTTCGAGGCGATGCTGGCCGCCTACGTGGCCGACCGGTACAGCCACGACGTGGTGCTGTGCACGAACGGCCCGAGCGCCCTGCCCGAGCCGGTGGCAGCGGCTGTCAAGGCCCGCGGCGTCCAGGTGATCGAGACCCCGCTGGCGGGCATCGAGGGCGAGCCGGACGCGCTGACCCTGAGCTTCGCGGACGGGACGGCGCTGGCGCGCGAGGCGGTCTACCATCGCGCGCCCACCAGGCCCAACACCGACCTGGCGGTCCAGCTCGGCTGCACGCTGCTGCCCGACGGCTGCGTCGAGGTCGACGAGTACGGCAGGACCAGCGTGCCGGGCGTCTACGCGGCCGGGGACGCGGCCCACCTGAAGGCGGTGCCGGACCCGGTGACGCTGGTGGGGCCGAGCGCGGCCGACGGGGTGCGGGCGGCGGTCTGGCTGGAGCAGGAGCTGTTCCGTGCGGGCCTGCCGGTGGCGCCGGGCTGATCCCCCGCCGGCCGGTACGGCGGGCCGCGCGCCCGCCGTACCGGGGCTTCAGAGCCTCGTCGCCACGAACAGGTGCTGGGCGGGCGCGACCAGCGGGGATCCGGCCCGCGGCAGCTCCAGGATCGGGCGCAGCCCGGCCTCCGCCAGCTCCGCGGGAAGCTCCCTCCCGGTGAGGAACACCCGGCCCGTGCCGCCGCGACGGTCGCCGGCGCCGAGCTGCGGCTCCCCCTCCCTGGCCGACAGCAGGAACTGCATGGTGGCGAGCACCAGGTAGTGCTCGCGGATCGCCTCGGTGACCACCAGCAGCCCGCCGGGGGCCAGCAGCTCCCTGATCCAGCGCAGGGATCGCCCCGCGTGGCGGGCGCAGTGCAGCACGTTGGCGGCGATCACCACGTCGGCGCCGCCTGGTACGGCTCCCTGGGCCACGAGGTCGGCGTTGATGTCCAGCAGGGCGTAGCGGAGCCGGTCGCCGAACCGGTCCTCGGCCGACATCGTGAAGAATCTGGACACGTCGGTGAAGAGGTAGTCCGCCGGTGCGCCGCCGAGCCCGTCCAGCGCCGCGGCGGTGCTGCCGCCCGCGCCTCCGCCGAGCTCGACCACGCGCAAGGGCCCGGTACGGGTGGCGGCGGCCCGCGCCACCAGGTGTCCCATGGCGGCGTTCAGGTAGGTGTTGCTGACGTTGTGCTGGTCCTTGCTGAGCGAGGTGAGCAGGTCCCCGTCCGGGAACAGCAGTGCCTGCGCCATGATCTCGTCCCGGAGCAGTTCGGGGAGGCGGGCGAGAGCGGTGCGGTAGAAGATCGCCATCTGTCCGGGGTAGCCCAGCTCGGCGCAGGCACGATCCAGCCCTGCCGTGTCGTCCGGAGCCGCGGTGTCCAGGGCGGCGGCGTCGAACCGGCCGCCTGGGTCGCGGCGCACGGTCCCTTCGGTGGTCAGCACCTGCAGCCAGCGCCGGACGATCCACTCGTGCCGGGAGGCCACGCCGAGCGCCGCCATGATCTGCCCGGCCGTCCTGGGCCGGCCGGCGGGCGCCACGCCGGCGATCAGCCGGGTCAGCGCCCGCAGCGCGATCTCGTCGAAGCGCCGGACGGCGTGGGGCAGGTGCGTGAGCGCGGAGTCGGGCACCGGCTCGGGGGCCCGCCCTCGCCCGGCGGGAATCATGCGCGCGAGCGCGAGGCGTCCGGCGCGGTCGGCGTCGGCCGCCTCGCGGGTCACGCTGACGGCGTCGTGTCCCGGGCCGCTGGGGATCCGTGCCGTCAGGTGCTCCGGGATCGGCAGCCCGGCCCGCCTCAGCTCGCGGCGGGCCACCTCGCTCAGCCGGGCCCGGGCGAACGCGCCGAGCGGCTCGTGCGGCCGGCCCACTCCCGCCAGCGCGTCGGGGGGCGTGGCGGCCGCCGCGGCCGGGATCGCGACCTGCAGCCGCATGGGGTCGTCCGGGTCGAGCAGCACCGCGCCGCCCGTTCCCGCCAGTGCGGCCCGCAGGCTCGCCCCGGTCGGCGCGCCGGGCTCGAACAGGCCGTTGGGAACACCGGTCAGGCGGACCGGACCGCCCTGGCGGGCCAGGGCGGCCATCGGGCCGGGCCCGAGCTCGTCCCACCGGCGGATCGCGGCGGGCGGGCTCTGCGGCGGCTCGACGTGCAGCACGGCGTCGAACCGGTACCGGGTCAGCTCCGTGTCCGCCGTGAGCGTCTTGGCGAACAGGCTGACGGTGAGCCGCCGGCCCGCGCTCGCGGCCACCGCGGCGAGGGTCGCGGGGTCGAACAGCAGCTCGGTGTCGGCGGCGGCCCGGTCCGCCGAACCGGGTTCGAGCCTGCTGTAGTGCTCGTCGAGCAGCCCGGAGTGGCGTACGTCCCCGACGACGACGGTTCCCGCCGGGGCCACGAGGCCGATGGCGTCGTGGAGCACGGCCGCCAGGTACTCCACGCTGGGGAAGCACTGGGTGACGGAGTTGAGGAGCACGCAGTCGGGCCGCTCGCCGAGCCGGGCCAGGGCGGCGCGCACGGTGCCGCCGTTGATCTCGTGGGCGGCCGCCCGTACGACCGTGACGCCGTCCAGGCCGAGCCCGTTCAGCCGGGTCACGACGTGCTCGGAGAGGTCGGTCCCCACGTAGCCCTTGAGGTGGGGGTGGAGGCGGTGCAGCAGCATGCCGGTTCCGCAGCCGAGTTCGAGCAGGCGGGACGGCTGGTGCCGCAGGACGAGCTCGGCGGTGCGGTCGGCCCACTCGGCCATGTGATCGGCGGGCAGCGGGCGGCCGGTGCCGGTGGCGCGCCAGCCGGACAGGTCGAGGTCGGGGCGGTGTGCGCCCTCGCCGGAGCTGTAGGTCCAGTCGTAGACCTCTCCCCAGTGTTCGAGGTGCTCCGCCACCAGGTCACCGAGGACGGGCAGGCGTCCCGGCTCGTGCCGCACCGCCGTCGCCGCGGGGTCGGCGGTGACGACGAGCCCGCCCGTTCCGGCCGGGTCCACGCGGGCGATCCAGGGGTGGGCGAGCAGAGGTTCATGGGGCGTCAAGGGCTGGCCTCCGGTCATCGTCGGGGGAACGGGAATGGGGATGCAGCCGGCCGTCTTCCGTACGGAGCACGCGGTCGGCGCGGGCGGCGACGGCCGGGTCGTGGGTGACCGCGAGGACGGCGAGGCCGGTCTCGTGGCGCAGCGTGTCGATGAGGTCGAGGACCTGGGCGGCGGTCCGGGTGTCGAGGGCGGCGGTGATCTCGTCGGCCAGCAGCACGGCGGGCTCTCCCGCGAGTGCCCGGGCGAGCGCGACCCGCTGGCGTTGCCCGCCGGAGAGCGCGGCCGGGTAGCGATGTGCCAGGTCCTCCGGGAGGCCGACGGTGGCCAGCAGCCGGAGTGCCCCTGCGCGGGCGGTCCGGCGAGGCAGCCCGCGCAGGGTGCGCAGCGGGCGGGCGAGTGCCGCGCCGACGGTGCGGGCCGGGTTGAGCACGTCGAGGGGGTTCTGCCCGACCAGGGCCAGCGTCCGCACGGCGGCCGGGCTCCGCTCGATCACCGGCCAGGGCAGCGGCCGCCCGGCCACCGTGGCCTGGCCTTGTTCGGCGGGGTGCAGTCCGGCGAGCGCGCGCAACAGCGTGCTCTTGCCCGAGCCGGACGGCCCGAGCAGCGCCACGGCCTCCCCTGCCCGGATCGCGAGGTGCACGTCCGACAGCATCGGTGTCCCGCCTGGCGGCTGCGAGATCGTCATCCCGCGCACCTCCAGCACCGGCTCGCCTGCGATCACCGTGGGAGGGATCGCGGTCCTGGGCGCCGGGTCCGTCCCCTCGCCGGGGCCGAGCCGTACGACGTGGTCGGCCAGTTCGCGCACCAGGCCCCGGTCGTGGGAGACGACGAGGGTCACCGAGCGGCCGTCGCCGCGGCGGCGCCGTACGCGCGCCAGGGCGAGGGCGAGCGCGGCCGGGTCGAGCGCGCTGGTGGGTTCGTCCAGCACGAGCAGCTCTGGGTCCGCCGCCAGGGCGCGGGCGAGCGCCACGCGCTGCGCCTGCCCGCCCGAGAGCTGGTGTGGGCGGCGGTGGCCGAGGACGGCGGGGTCCAGACCCACCTCGGCGAGCGCCCGCTCCGCCGCTCCCGCGTCACGCGCGGACCCGGTCAGGGCCTCGCGCACGGCTGCCCGCGCGTCCAGCAGGGGATGCAGCGCGGAGGCTGGGTCCTGGCCGAGGAAGCCGACGGTGCGGCGCCGCCAGCGGCGCGGGGACCGCATCGGGGTGCCGTGCCATTCGATCCGGCCGCTGACCTGCCTCAGGCCGGGCGGCAGCGCGCCCAGCACGGCCCGCAGCACGGTCGTCTTGCCCGCCCCGGACGGTCCCACCAGGGCGAGCACCTCGCCGGGCGCGATCCGCAGGCTCAGCCGATCGACGATCACCGTTCCCGCCCTGTCGGTGACCGTGAGCTCGCGAACGGTCAGCCCGTCCCGGCCGCTCATGGGAGGCCGTCCCGGGTGGCGAGGACGTGTGCGAATGCCGCCACGCTGCCGGCCAGGACCGCCAGGGCCACCGCCGGCGCGATCGCCGCCGCGGCGTTCAGCCCCAGGCCCTGGAGGTTCTCGCGGAGCATGGCGGCCCAGTCGGGCGCGGGCGGCGCCGGTCCGAAGCCGAGGACGTTGAGGGCGGCGGCGAGCTGCACGGCCAGCACCAGCCGCTGGCCGAGGTCCGCGCCGACGAGCCCGGCGTGCGCGGGCAGGACCTCGCGCAGCAGTACGGCACCGGCCCGCTCCCCGCGCGACAGCGCCGCCTCCACGTAGCCGGCGTGCCTGGCCGCGGCCGTTGCGTCGGCGACCACCCGCAGGGTCAGCGGCGTGCCGCCGAGCACGGTGCCGGCGACCACGGCCGCGGGGCCGGGCAGCGCCACCACCGCGAGCAGGGCGAGCAGCAGCAGGGGCAGGGCCAGCAGCAGGTCGGCGGCCCCGGCCGCGGTACGCCCGAGCCGGCCGCGGCTCCATCCCACCCACAACCCGCCGGCCACCCCCAGGGCCGAGGCCGTCGACGCGGCGGCCAGCGCGGTCAGGGTCAGGTCCCTGCCGCCGGCCAGCACCCTGGCGAGCACGTCCCTGCCCAGCGCGTCGGCGCCGAGCGGCAGGCCGGGCGCGGGCCCGGCCCACGGCGGCGCGACGATCGCGACCGGGTCGTGCCCGCCCGCCGCCCCGCCGCCGGCCGTGTCGAGGAGCACGGCCCCGCCGCCGGCCGTGTCGAGGAGGACGGTCCCGCCACCGAGCGCTACGAGGAGCACGGCTCCGGTCAAGGCCCCGAGGACGAGCGCGGCACGCGAGCGGCGCCGTCCCCCGGCATTCTGCCCGGCACGGACGTCCTGCCCAGCACGAATGTCCTTCCCGGCACGGACGTTCTGCCCCGCGCGGGCGTTCGGGGTCGGCCCGGTGGAGCCGTTCGCGTGCTTCATGGGCGTGCCGTTTCCCGACGCCGGCCGGGGGCGGCGGCGTCGGCGGCGGTGAGGCCGGCCACGACGACGGCGGCGGCCAGCAGGGCGACGCTCTGGACGACCGGCACGTCCCTCGTCGAGATGGCCGTGACCAGCAGCTCCCCCAGCCCGGCCAGCCCGAACAGGGTCTCCGCCACGGCGGTGCCCGCGACCAGCCCGCCGAGGGTGACGGCGAGGAGCCGGGTGGCGGGCGCCGCGATCATCGGCAGCACGTACCGGAGCACGATCGTGGCGGGCGGCAGGCCGCGCAGCTCGGCGTCACGCACGTAGGGCCGGGTCACCACGTCCCCGATCGCCCCGCGGAGCAGGGCGGCGCCGTACGCGGCGATCGGGAGCGCGAGCGTGAGCACGGGAAGCGCGAGCAGATCGGGCCGGCTCCAGGCGGGCTCTCCGGCGGGCAGCATCGAGACCGGCGGGAACAGCCCCCAGCCCGCCGACAGCCAGGCCACCAGCGCGGCGGCCACCACGGCCTGGGGCAGCGCCGCCCCTGCCACGATGACGGCGTTCGCCGGGTGCCGCAGCCACCCGGGCCCGCGTACGGCGGCCCAGGCCAGGGCCGCCGTGAGGGGCACGCCGACGGCCAGCGCCAGCACGGCCAGGGTGAGCGTCACGCCGGCCCGCTGCGCGACCAGCTCGCCGATCGGCCGGCCGGTGATGAGCGACACTCCCGGATCGCCGGTCAGCACGCCCGCCAGCCAGTCCAGGTAGCGGACGTGGAGGGGACGGTCCAGCCCCTGCTCCGCCCGCAACCGGGCCAGCTCCCCCGGCCCGGCACGGCCGCCGCCGAGGACGTCCGCCGCGTCACCCGGTAGCGCCGCCGTGCACAGGAAGATCACCACCGAGGCGGCGGCCATCAGCAGCACAGCCCTGGCCGGCACGCGGGCGGGCCACGGCATTCGCGACACCTCAGCCGTCCAGGCTCACCTGGTCGATGAACGCCGAGGCGAAGCCGATCCCCTCGGGCACGCCGCTCAGCCCGGCCCTTGCCAGGTCAAGGCGGTCGCTGAGCGCCCAGATCGCGTAGCCGCCCTGGTCGCGGAGCTCCGCCTGGAGGTCACCGAGGAGCGCGCGCCGCTCGGTGTCGTCCGGCTCGGCCAGGGCCTTGCCGAGCTTCGCCGACCAGGTGCGGTCCTGCCATGCCGTCTCGTTGGTCGGGGAGCCGGGCGTGAGCGCCACCCGCACCACGTCGAGGAACGGGATGCCTCCCAGGTAGCTGAGGTAGAAGGGTTTGCGGGCGTAGACGGCGGAGAAGTAGGTGTCGGCCGGCTCCACGGCCACCTTCACCCGCATCCCGATCTCGGCGAGCTGCTGGGCGATCAGCGTGGCGGCGCTGTCCATGCCCGGGTAGGCGGTGGTGGTGTGCAGCGTGAGGTCGACGCCGTCCGCGAGCCCTGCCTCCGACATCAGCTTCCTGGCCTGGGCGAGGTCGCGGGTGCGCTGGCGCAGGGTCGCCGGGCTGGTCGGGTCCTTGGGGGTGATGAGGTCGTTGCCGATCTCGCCGTAGCCGAGGAAGACGGTGTCCAGGAGCTGCTGCCGGTCGAGGGCGAGCCGGACGGCCTGGCGTACCCGCAGGTCGTCGAACGGCTTGGTGTCCAGGCGCATGACCAGCGGGTACAGGGTGGCGCCCGGGCGGCGCAGCAGCCGTACCGCGCTGTTGCCCTCCTGCTGCCTGGCCAGCGTGGCGGGCACTCCCCCGGCCAGGTCGACCTGGCCGGACAGCAGTGCCTGGGCGCGTGCCTGCGGGTCGGGCACGGCGCGTACCTCGATGGTGCTGGCGGGCGGCTTGGGGCCCCACCAGTCGTCGTTGCGCTCGTACACCACCGCTTGGGCGCCGCCCTTGTCCGTCGGACGGAACGGGCCGGAGCCCGGCACCGGCTTGCCGAAGTCGTCGCTGCCCTCCGGCACGACGAACGTCGCGCCCTCCAGCGCCTTGCCGACCTCGGCGTAGGGCTTCCTGGTCACCAGCTCGAAGGTGGTGTCGTCGATCGTCGTGGAGGCGTCGAGGTCGAACATGGCCATGCGCCCGAAGTTCTCCGCCGCCTTCCTGCCCATCCTGCGCAGCGAGAACAGCGCGTCGGCGGCCCTGACCGGGCGGCCGTCGGAGAAGGTGGCGTCGCCGCGGATGGTGACGCGCCACCTGGTCAGGGTGGCGTCGGGCCGCCACGCGGTCGCCAGGCGCGGCTTGGTGGAGCCGTCGGCGCCGGGAACGGTGAGGACGTCGTAGGTCAGGGCCATCCTGACGACGTCGCTCTCGCCGGGCAGCAGACCGTGCGGGTCGGTGACGGCGTTGGAGGGCGAGCCGGGCGCGGCGTAGCGCACGGTACCGGTCGCGGTGCTCTTGGCCGGTGAGGAGCCTGGCGCGGTCCCGGAGCAGCCCGCCAGGAGGGCGACCGCGGTGACGACCGCCGCTGACCGGCGGCGGAGCTGGGTGTGCATGGTTACCTTTCTCGAAGTCGCGCCAGCGCCCTGTCGAGCGCGGCGTTGATCTGGCGGGCCACGGCGGGCAGCGCGGGAGGGTGCAGCAGGCCGTAGTGGTGGGCGTCCACGCCGGTGGCCTCGACGGGTCCGGCCAGGTAGCGTCCCCAGCCGAGGTCGGGCCGGCCCGGCGGGGTGTCGTCGACGCCCATCCCGATGCCCGAGTTGCGGGGTGAGGGCCGCTCTGCCCGGATCAGCAGGGTGACCGTGTCCGGGTCGGCCAGGCGGCCCGGGGTGTGGGCGGCCAGCGCGCGCAGGTGCCTGGCGAACACGGCCACCCGCCCCGCCAGGTCCTCGCCGCGGCCGAGCAGCCGGTGCTCGCGCAGCCGGTCGGCGACCGCGCTCATGCGCCGCTCCTCCGGCACGTCGCCGATGCTCAGGTCGATGCCGAGGTACGCCTCCAGGGCGTGCAGGTGCCGGACCGTCACCTGCCATTCGATCTCGGCGGCGCCGTGGCCGGGGACCTCGCGGATGAGCGCGGGGTCGTTGGAGTCGAGCAGCGCCAGCAGCGCGGTGTGGCGGCCTGTGGCGTGCAGGTGCCGGGCCATCTCCTGGGCCACGGTGCCGCCCATCGACCAGCCGCCCAGCAGCCAGGGGCCCTCCCCCGGGCCGCCGGAGGCGTCGATCGCCCGCACGTACTGCTCGGCGATGCCCTCGACGGTCTCCGGCCCCGGGCCGTACGCGCCGGCCAGCTCGGGGTCGGCGAGCGCCACGACGTTCACTCGGGGGTCCAGCAGCCGGGACAGCTCGGCGTAGCACAGCACGTCGCCGCCCGAGGGGTGGGCGAGGTACAGGGTGGGGCGGGGCTCTCCGCCCGGCTCGGCACGCAGCGGCAGCACGATGTCCCGTACGGGGCTCGCCGCGACCGGACGTGGTGCGGTCTCGATGGAGGAGGGGACGCCGTCGCCGGGCGGTCGTGCCGCGACGGCGTGGCCCGGCTCGGGCCTGGTCCAGGCGGCGGGCGATCCGGCCAGCTCGCGCACCTGGGCCACGTGGCCGGCGATCGCCGCCTCCAGCTCGTCGGCCGGCAGGACGCCGTCCAGGGCGTCCCATTGCAGGCGCAGCTCGCCGTCGTGTTCGAGCACCTGGTGGTCGAGCCAGGTCTGCGGGGTCTGGGAGAGCGCGTACACCTGCTCGCCCGCCCACTCCAGGTGGCCGCCGCCGTCCACCAGGTCCGTGATGCCGAGCGCGCTGGTGAACACCACGGGCACCGGCCGTACCTCTCCCGTCCTGGCGGCCTGCTCGGCGAGCACGTCCAGTGCGGAGAAGCCCCGGTGGTCGAGGTCCTCGAACATCCGCCCCTGGGTGGCCGCGGCCCGGCCGGCGAAGGCGGCGGCGGGCTCGGCGGGCACCTCGTGCAGCAGCAGGGAGGTGAAGTCGCCGACCACCCGGTTGACGTGCGGGTGGATGGCCGGGCGGTCGAAGAGGGTGAGCGTCACGCAGAACCCGGCCGATCCCGACCAGCGGGCCAGCGCGTCGGCGTAGACGGTCAGCAGCGCCGCCGCCGGGGTGACCCGGTGCCGGGCGGCGGCCTCCCTGAACGCCGCCCACTCGCCGGGGGTGAGCCGCGCCGAGCGGCGTACGAACCTGGGGGGCGTCCCGTCCGGATCGCGGACCGGCAGGCGGGGCGGGCCGGGAAGCGTGCCGAGGCGCCGGCGCCAGTAGCGTGCGGCGCGGTCGTCGCCCCGGCGCTCCAGGGCGGCGGCGCAGGCCGCCGGGTGCAGCTCCAGCGGCGGCAGCGGGACGTCAGGACGGGTGTAGAGGGCGTGCAGCTCGGACTCGATGATCCACCAGCTGGCGGCGTCGCAGATGAGCACGTCCACCCCGATGAAGAGCCTGATCACGTCTCCGGGCAGCCGGGCCGCCTGGATCTGCGCCAGCGGCCAGCGGTCGGGCGGGCCGGGCCTGGTGGACAGCCTCTCCCGCAGGACCGCCAGCCGCTCCGCCCGGCGCTCCGGGGTCATCGCGGTCAGGTCGTGCGTCCTGATCCGGTAGCGCGGCAGGTCGTCCAGCACGCGCAGGCGTCCCTCGGGCGTGGCCACGGCGCGGAGCATGGGGTGGCGGTTCACGACCTGGTTCCACGCCTCCTCGAAACGGGCGAGGTCGAGGCCGTGGCAGTCGTACTCCAGGGAGAAGTGGCAGGGCAGGTCTCCCCACTGGTAGCCGCCGTTCCGCCCGATCCAGTAGGCGTGCTGGACGCGGGTCATCGCGAAGGTGCCGTCGCCGTCGAGGACGTCCTCCGCCGGTGTGACCTCCGGGTCCGGCCCGGAGCCCGCCGATTCGAGCAGCTTGGCCATTCCCGCCACGGTGGGCGCGGCCAGCAGGTCCCGCATGCCCGGCCGTACGCCGAAGCGTTCGCCCAGCGCGGCCAGCATCCGCACGCCCAGCAGGGAGTGGCCGCCGAGAGCGAAGAAGTCGGCGCCGGGATCGGTCACCGGAACGCCGAACAGCTCCGACCACAGCCCGGCCACCACCTGCTCGGCCGGTGACAGGTGTGTCACGTCGCCGCCGGTGGCCGCGATCGTCCTGGGGCGGCCTGCCTCGGCGATGCGCGGGTTGAGGTCGGTCGCGGCGATGGACACGATCGGTGGGGACATTCCGGGCTCGCGCGCGGCCAGCAGCCGGTCCAGTGCCCTGGTGCCGGTGGCGGCGTCGAGCGCGCCGGCGAGGACGACGGTGGCCTCGGTGCCGTCGTCCGCCACCCGCCAGCCGTCCCAGACCGCGCTGACCCACCGGGTGGGGCCGGGTGCGGCGAGGCCGAGCGCGTCCATCGCGGCGTTGGCGGCGGCGTACGGGCCCATGCCGACGCCGCCGACCAGGGTGGTGACCGAGGACATGAGGAGTACCGTCCCGGGGCGGCGCTCCGCCGGGAGCGCGGTGATCGCGTCGCGGAGCGCCAGCGCTCCGCCGGCCTTGGCCCGTACGTGCCCGATGACCTGCTGCGTGGCCTGCTCGGTGGCCTGCGTGACCTCCTCCGTTGCCTGCTCGGTGGCCTGCCCTGTGGCCTGCCCTGTGGCCTGCTCGGTGGCCTGCCCGGTGGCGAGCGCGCGCAGCGGGTCCAGCCTCGCTCCGGCGACCACGCCTGCCGCGTGGACGATGAGCTCGATCGGGCCGCCGGTGGAGAGCTCCTCGATCAGGGCCGCGGTCGCTGCGGGATCGGTGGCGTCGCAGATCCGCACGTCGACACCGGTCTCGGCGAGCGCTGCCGGCCGGCGGTCCGCCGTACGCGAGGTGACGACCACGCGGTGTCCGCGTGCGGCCAGATGGCTGGCGAACAGCCGGCCGACAGCCCCGAGACCGCCGGTGATCAGCACGGTGCCCGGCTGTGTGCCGCCTACCCCGGTGGCGGGCGGGGTGGCGGCTGCCGCGGTGGCGGGCGGGGTCCACGGTGCCAGGCGGCGTCGCCACCTGGACGAGCCCCGGAGGGCGGTCTCCGTTCCCGCTTCGAAGGCGGCGAGCTCGCGCAGCACGGCACGGGCCTCGGCGGGGGGATCGGCCGGTGTGCCCAGGTCGAGCGTGGCCCACCGGAGGCCGGGCTGCTCCTGGCCCAGCACTCGCGGGAGCACGCGGACGGCCGCCTGCGCCGGGCGGGGTGGCGGGTCGCCGCCCACCTGCTCGCCGTGCCGGGTGACCAGGAGCAGGCGCGGCTGCCCGGCCTGCTCCGCCGCCACGGCGGCGACCTCACCGAACGCGAGCACGGCAGCGCAGACGGCCTCGGTCTCCGATTCGTCGGCCCCGGCACCGGTGTCCCATTCGCCGGCCCCGGCCCCGGCCCCGGCCCTGGCGTCGGTGTCGGTGCCCGCGGCCTTGGTATCGGTGTCGGGATCGTCGGGTTCGGCATGGGCGTCGGGATCGGCGGCCCCGTCACTGGCGTCGGGTTCGGCCGCCTCGGCGCCGGAGTCGGGTTGGGCGGCTGCGGGAACGGCGTCTTCCGTCGCCACCGCGACGAGCCCGGTCAGGGGTGCCGTGGGGTCGGCCGGTTCCAGGCGTGCGCGCAGCTCGTCCGCCAGAGCGCCGGTGCCGATCACCGTCCAGCGCCCGGCCGGGATCGGGGCCGGGCCGGTGGGGAGGATCTGGCTCCAGACCGGGACCTGCAGCGGCTCATCCGCATCGATCTCGGATGACGTGTCCGAGGAAGGGGGGTCGATCCACAGGCGGCGGCGCTGAAAGGCGTACCCGGGCGCGTGCACCCGCCGCCGGCCGGATGCGGGCAGCGCGGCCAGGTCCACCGGCCGGCCATGAGCCCACAGCGTGCCGGCGGCCTCCCGCACGCCGGCCGACTCCGGCTCCCCCGCCAGCAACGTGGTCACGACCGACCGCAGGCCGGGCAGGGCGTTCCTGCGGGCGAGGGCCGACAGGGCGCTTCCCGGCCCGACTTCCACGAGCAGGGGCTCGTCCTCGGGGCCGAGTGCCGCGCGCAGGGCCTGCGCGAATCGTACGGGCTCGCGTAGCTGCCGCGTCCAGTGGCCGGCGTCCGCCAGCTCGGCGCCGATCGAGGCGCCGGTGACCGTGCTGAACACGGGCACGGTGGGGGCGCCGCCCGTCAACCCTGCCAGGGCCGTGCCCAGGCCCGGCAGCTCCGGCTCCATCAGGCGGGAGTGCATCGCGGCGTCCACCCGCAGCCTCGTGCCCGGGATGTGACGTCCGCGCAGCTCGTCCGCCAGGCGGTCGATGGCCGCCGCGGGCCCGGACACCACGCACGCCGCCGGGGCGTTGACGGCGGCGAGGTCGAGGCCGGGGTGGTGCGACAGCAGCTCGCGTACGTCGTCCTCGCCGAGCGGCACCGCGAGCATCGAGCCGCCGCCGGCGGCTCTGGCCGCGGCGGCGCACCGGGCGGCGACCAGCCTGGCGGCTTCCGGAAGCGGCAGCGCGCCGCTGACGGCGGCGGCCGTGCACTCGCCCAGGCTGTGCCCGACGAGGGCGTCGGGCACGATGCCCCACGACTCCAGCAGCCGTGCCATCCCGTACGACACGGCGAAGACGGCCGGCAGCCCGAAGCCGGCGTCGCGGACGCGGGCCTCGGCGATCGCCGGATCCATGGCGTCGCGGACGTCGGCCCCCAGCGGGGGAAGCAGCAGCTCCGCGCACTCGTCCACGGCCCGGGCGAAGACCGGCTCGTCCCGGTAGAGCTCGCCGCCCATCCCGGGGTACGCGCTCCCCGCGCCGGGGAAGGCGAACACCAGGCGCGTGGCGGCGGCCCTGACGGGGGTCGCCGCGGCCAGCCCGGCCCGGCCCACGCCCGCCACCCGGTAGGCCAGCTCGGCCCGCCCCACGGCCAGCGTGTAGGCGAGATCGTCCTCGCCGGGCTCCGGCCGGGACGCGACGGCGCGGGCGGTGGCGATCGCCGCCTCGGCGGTGGCGCCCGAGACGGCCAGCAGCTGAGGCCGCCGGTCGGCGGGAACGGGCGGGCGGCGCGGGGCCGGCCCGAGCACCGCGTGGCAGTTGGTGCCGCCGATGCCGAACGAGCTGACCCCCGCCAGGGAGGGCGTGTCCCAGTCGCGGGTCTCGGCGATGACCTCGAACGGCGAGCCTTCCAGGCCGAGCAGCGGGTTGAGCGGGTGGGCGTGCAGCGACGCGGGCAGCACCCGGTGCCGTACCGCGAGGACCGCCTTGATGAACGAGGCGATGCCGGCGGCCGAGTTGGCGTGCCCGATGTTGCCCTTCACCGAGCCGAGCCCGCACCACGCCGGCCCGGTGTCGCCGAACACCCGTCGCAGCGCGGCCACCTCGATGGGGTCGCCGAGCGCGGTGGCGGTGCCGTGCGCCTCGATGAGCCCGATCTCGCGCGGCGACGCGCCGGCCACCGCGAGCGCTTCGGCCACCGCCCGGGCCTGGCCGCGCATGGACGGCGCGGTGAACCCCGCCTTGTCGGCCCCGTCGTTGTTCACCGCCGAGCCGTGCAGCACGGCGAGCACCGGGTCGCCGCCGGCCAGCGCGTCGTCCAGGCGGCGCAGCACCACCACGCCCACGCCCTGGGAGTAGACGATGCCGGTGCCGTCCGCGCTGAACGGCCTGATCGTCCCGTCGGCCGCGTACACGCCGCCGGCGACGTGCACGTACCCCTGGCCCTGCGGAACGATCAGCGACACCCCGCCCGCGAGCGCGGTGTCGCACTCGCCGGACAGCAGCGACTGCGCGGCCAGGTGCACGGCGACCAGCGAGGTCGAGCAGCTCGACGCCACCGCCACCGCGGGGCCCGTGAGGTTCAGCCGGTAGGCCGTCTGCAGCGGCAGGTAGTCGGCCTGCGTGGAGATCGCCGTCTGCAGGCTGCCGAGCGGGTCCCGTCCCGCGCCGGTCGGGTCCCACCGGCCGGCGAGGTTGCTCGCCAGGTACGCGCTCTGCATGGCGCCCGCGAAGACGCCGACCGCGCCGGCCCCGCGTCCGCCGCCGTGGCCGGCGTGTTCCAGCGCGTGCCAGGCGCATTCGAGGAACAGGCGTTGCTGGGGGTCGAGCAGGGCCGCCTCGGCGTCGCTGAACCCGAACGGGTCGGGATCGAAGTCCGCCTGTCCCTCGATGAGCCCGCCCACCGGGACGAACCCTGGGTGGGCCCGTAACCTGCCCGGCACGCCGCGGGCGGCCAGCTCCTCGTCGGTGAACCTGGTCAGCCCGTCGCGGCCGTCCCGCAGCAGGTCCCAGTACGCTTCCGCGTCACGCGCGCCGGGGAAGCGGCAGGCCAGGCCGACGACGGCGATGCGGTTCTGCGCGGCGGTCATCCGGCGAGCTCCGCCGCCCGCGCCCGGGCCGCGCGGCGAGCGGCGGCCTGGTCGGAGGCGGGCTGGTCAGAGGCGGGCTGGTCAGAGGCGGGCTGGTCGGAGGCGGGCTGGTCAGAGGCGGGCTGGTCAGACGCCTGCCGGTCAGCGGCCTGCTGCGTCGGACGGGCCGGCTGGGCAGAGGCCGACTGGGTCGGTTGGGCAGGCGGGGCGGAGGCGGGATCGGGGGCCGGTGGCGGGCCTTCCCGCAGGGGCGGGGTGGCGTTGCCCGACGCCTGTCTGCGGGCGGTGATATAGGTGGCGAGCTCCCTGACCGTGGGCCGGGCGAACATGTCCACCACCGTCAGGCCCTCGTCGAGCTCGGCTCTCAGGGCGCGATGGGCGAGCACCATGGTCAGGGACGACGCTCCCAGCCGGAAGAAGGGCGTGCTCACGTCGACCGGCGTCTTGAGCAGCTCGCTGAACACCCTGGCCACCGCACGCTCCACCTGCGGATCGGGGCCCGCCTGTGACGTGGCGGGGGCGGCGGGCGGCGGTTCCCGGTGGGACGCGGGCTGCGGGCCGACGCTGGGCGTGGCGGCTTGCGGTGAGGTGGGTTGCGGCGTGGCAGGTTGCGGTGTTGTTGCGAGGTCACGGGTGGGTGGCGGACCGTCGGCGCCGCCCTCGACGACGAGCTCCATCACCCCGTCGGGCGACACGGTGAGGGTGAGACGCAGCCCACGGGCGAGGGTGGCGCTGATCGCCTGCGCAGGCGGCACTGTCGCAAGGGACGCCTGCGCATGCGCCACACTCACAGGGGGTTCCTGCGCAGGCGGCGCTGCCCCAGGGGATGCCTGCGTCTGGGTGCCGTCGCCGGGCACGACGGTCTCGTCCTTGTCCGGACTCCCGGATGACCGGTAGGGGTTGGCGAGGGCCTTGTAGTCGACCTTGCCGTTGTCGGTGATCGGCAAGGCGTCCGTGATCAGGAACCGGTTGGGCACCATGAACCCCGGCAGGCTCGCCCGCAGGGCCTCGGCCAGCTCGTCGTCCGACGGCGGCATCGCGGGATCGGCGGGCACCACGTGGCAGACCAGCCGGGGCCGGTCGTCGGGGCCGGGCACCGCGCGAGCCACCGCCTGCCGCACGGCCGGATGCCGGTCCAGGGTGGCCTCGATCTCGCCCAGCTCGATCCGGTGGCCCCGGATCTTGACCTGCCGGTCCAGCCGGCCGAGGAACTCTATCGTCCCGTCGTACCGCCAGCGGCCGAGGTCGCCGGTGCGGTAGAGGCGGCGGCGCAGGATCGGATGCGTGATGAACCGCTCGGCCGTCTGCCCGGGGTCGCCGACGTAACCGCGGGCCAGCCCGTCGCCGCCGATGTGCAGCTCGCCGGGCTCGCCCACCGGGCAGGGCCGGCCGTGCTGGTCGAGGATGTGGAAGGACTGGCCGCCCAGCGCCCTGCCGTACGGGATGCTCGGCCAGGACGGATCGACGGCTCCGATGGGGTGGCAGATCGACCAGATCGACGCCTCGGTCGCCCCGCCCAGGCTGACCACCTCGGCATCGGGGGCCAGCGCCCGCAGCCGGTCGGGCAGCGTCACCGGGATCCAGTCGGCCGACATGAACACCAGCCGCAGCGTGGAGAGCGCCTCCCTGACCACCTCCGGCTCCAGCTCCGCGTACTCCACGAGCATCTCCAGCAGGGCGGGAGCGGTGTTCCACACGGTGACGCGGTGGCGGGCCATCAGCTCCAGCCAGTGGCCGGGGTCGCGCTGGCGGTGGGCCTCGGGCAGGACGACGGCGCCTCCCGAGCCGAGCACCGAGAAGATGTCGTAGACGGACAGGTCGAAGCTGTACGCCGACAGGGCCAGCACCCGGTCGTCCGGGCCGAGGGGGAATCGGGCGTCGAGGTCGTCGAGGGTGGTGCGGGCGGCACGGTGCTCGATGGCCACCCCCTTGGGACGCCCGGTCGAGCCCGAGGTGAAGATCGCATAAGCGAGGTCGTCCGGCGCCGGCCGCCGCGGCTCCTCAGAGTCCGCCGCGGGCCTTCTCGCCTCCTCGGACTCCGGCGCGGGCCGCCGCGGCTCCCCGGAGGCCGAAAGCCCGAGTACGCCGTCGGCGTCGAGCCGGTGCACGCGGACGTGTTCCGGCCAGGCCGTGCCGTCGGCCTCCGGTGCCAGCAGCGCCGTCCGGATCGACGCCTGCTCTCTCAGCGACGCCACCCGGCCGGCGGGCCAGGAGGGTTCGACCGGCACGTACCCGGCTCCGCAGGCCAGTACGCCGAGCAGGGCGGTGACCTGGGCGAGGCCCTTGTCCGCCACGACCGCCACCAGGTCGCCCGGCCCGATCCCGAGCGCGGCCAGCGCGCGGCCGGTGCGGCGGGCTCGCTCGGCGAGGTCCCCCGCCGTCACCTCGCGGGTCAGGGTGAGCAGGGCGGGCGCGGCGGGGGCCCGTACGGCGGCGGCGCGCAGCGGGTCGTCCAGGAGCGGCCCGGCCCCGCCGAACGCCCCGCCCGCCACGTCCTCGTCGGCGAGGAACGACGGGTCCCAGCCGAGCGCCGGGTCGGTCCACAGCTCCGGCTCGCCGGCCAGCCGCCGCAGGAGACGGACGTGCGCGGCCAGCATCCCGTCGACGAACCCGGCCGGCAGCGCCCCGTCCACGGCGTCCCACGCGATGCGGAGCCTGCCGTCCTCGTCCCAGACGATGTGGTCCAGCATCACCTGGGGCGTCTGCGAGACGCCGAAGACCTCGGTGCCGAGCCAGGCGGCAGGCGGCTCACCGGTCCCCGCCAGGCCGACGCCGCTGGTGAAGACCACGGTGTGGGTGGGGATGGGCAGTCCCGTGGCCTCGTCGGTGACCCTGGGACGCTCCCCCGACTCGATCGCGGCACGCAGCGCCTCCATCCCGGAGACGGCCCGGTGGTCGAGATCGGCCCAGAACTGGCGGTTGACGGCCGCGGCGTAGCCGGCGAAGCCGTACCAGCGGCCGGGGTCGGCGACGGGGATCTCCACGAGCACGGTGCTGGTGAAGTCGCCGACGATGCCGTCCAGGCCCGGGGTGTCGTCACCGCGGGCCAGGTCGTCGCGGTCGAAGAGGGTGGTGTTGAGGCAGAACGACTCTCGGGCGCCCCAGCGCTGCAGCACCAGGCCGAAGGCGGCCAGCAGCAGGCCGGTGGGGCTCAGCCCGTGCGCGGCGCCCTGCTTGCGCAGCTGCGCCCACTCCTCCGCGGGCAGGTCGGCGGCGTGCCGGACGAGGCGGTGGCCGCTGAACCCGGCCGGGCCGCGGGTCCAGGGCAGGGCGGGACCGTCCGGCAGGCCGGGTGCGCGGCGGGCCCAGTAGGCGGAGTCCAGCTCGCGGCGCCGCAGCTCGGCCGGGTCCTCCAGGCGGCGCCGTACGAGGTCGGCGAAGCCGAGCGGCGGCGCGGGCAGCTCCAGGCCGGGATCGGCCGTGTACCGGCCCCACTCACGCATCAGCCGCATCCAGCTCATGAGGTCCAGGGCCAGCACGTCCACGCCGACGAACAGCCGGGTGCGGCCGTCCGGCAGCAACGCCGCGCGCAGGTCGAACAGCGGCCACCGGTCGGCGGGCAGCACCTGGTGCGAGCACTCCGCGCGCAACGCCTCCAGCGCCCGCTCCACCCGTTCCGGGCTTTCACCGCGCAGGTCGGTACGGGCGAACACGTAGTCCGGCACCTGGTCGAGCACGGTCTGCCTGGCATCGGCGCCCACGACCATGCGCAACATCGGATGCCGCCGGACGAGCCGGTTCCACGCGCTCTGCAAGCGGTCGAGGTCGGCCTCCTGGGGTTCCTGCGGCACGCGGTCGTACTCGAAGTAGTAGTAGGTCGCCACTCCCCCGAGCGGGAACGCGGGATCCCGGCCGACCAGGTAGGCGGTCTGGATGGGAGTCAGCGGGAAGGACTCCCCGCCCTGGGCGGGCTCGTCCGGGACGATCCCGGCGGCGACCGTCCGGGCGGTCGCGGAGCCGAGGAAGGCCGTCAGCGGGAGTTCGAGCCCGGACTCCTCCAGCAGGCGCCGGCGCAGGCGCACGGCGGTGAACGACTCCAGGCCCAGGGCGGTGAGCGGGGCGTCGGGGTCCAGGTCCGAGGGCCGGAGTTCCAGTACGTCGGCCAGGCAGGCGAGCACTTCTTCGACGGTGGCGGAACTCAAGGGTGACCCCTTCCACGGGCGACGGCAATGGAAACGGTTTTCATTGCTACACATCTTGGCCGGTTTGTCCAGATCTTGAAAATGATTACCGCTATTTCGTACGATCTCGCCTCATGTCGCCCCTGAACGACCGTGCCGACGCCGCCGGGCACGCCGCCATCGCCGGCGTCGACCCGAGTGGCGCGGCCGGAGCCGTCCACGACCTGGACCGGCTGATCCTCCTCGGCCTCGCCACCGACCTGCACCGACGCACCAGATTGGGCCGGAGCACGGCGCGCGAGACCGGCGCGGACCGACCGGGCCGGGGCGCGGCGCACGAGGCCGACGTGGTCGCGAGCGATCTCGGGGCCGCGCCGCGGCACCGCTGGATCGCCGGCCACTGGCTGGCCGCGCTCCACGAGGCCGGCCTGGTCGGCAGGGACGCCGCGGGCCGCTACCACGACCTGCACGCCCCGCGGCGCGCGGAGCTGGCCACGGCCCGCACCCGCATGGAAGCCGCCCGGCTGGCGCTCGGCTACCCGGCCGAGCTGGCCGAGCTGATGCTGCGCTCGCTGCGCCTGCTGCCCGCCCTGCTGCGCGACGAGATCGGCGTGCAGGCGCTGCTCTACCCGGACGGCGAGCCCGCGACCGCCGAGGCCGTCTACCGCGGCAACGTCATCAGCCGCTACCTCAACACCGCCGCGGCCGAGGTGCTCAGGGATCTGGCCGCGCGCGCCACCCGTTCGCTGCGCATCCTGGAGCTGGGCGCCGGCATCGGCGCCACCACCGCGGACCTGCTGCCGGTGCTGGCAGGCCGGCCGGTCGAGTTCTACCTGTTCACCGACCTGTCGCCGTTCTTCCTCGACACCGCGCGCCGCCGGTTCGACGCCGGCTTCCTGCGCTACGCCCTGCTCGACATCGCCCGCGACCTGCCGCGCCGGCCGGGCGAGCTGGACCTGGTCGTCGCGGCGACCATGGCGCACAACGCCCCGCACATCGGCCGCCTGCTCGGCCAGGTCGCGGGCTTGCTGGCCCCCGGCGGGCGGGTGCTGCTCATCGAGACCGTCCGCGAGCACCCCCAGTCGCTCACCTCGATGCCGTTCGCCCTGTCCACGCAGGACGGGCCGCCGCGCCGGCTCGACGGCCGGGCGGGCACCACCCGCACCTACCTGAGCCGCGCGGAGTGGCTGAGCGCGCTGGAAGGCAGCGGCCTGCGGGTCGAGGTGGACCTGCCCCGTCCCGGGGACCCGCTGACCGCGCTGTCGCAGCGCCTGCTCGTCGCCACCCGCTGATCATTGAGCCGTCCACCCCGACGATGGGAGTACACGATATGAAGGAGCTGGCCGAGATCTGGTCGGAGCTGCTCGGCCTGCCGCCCGGCGAGATCCCGCACGATGTCGGGTTCCTGCGGCTGGGCGGGGACTCGGTGCTGGCGGTCCGCATGGCGGCGCTGGTCCGCAAGCGGCTCGGCGTCGCTCTCGCCCTGTCCGACGTGCGGGTCGAGACCACGCTGGGCGACCTGACCGAGCTCGTGCGGCGGCACGCCTCCGGCGACGGACCCGCGTCGCGGACGCTGCCGCTCACCGTCACGCCCCGCCCCGACCCGCACGCCGAGTTCCCCCTGCTCCCCCTCCAGCAGGGCTACTTCGTCGGCCAGCAGGACGGCTGGGAGCTGTCGTACGACTCGGCCCACTACTACCTCGACTACGCCCTGACCGGCGTGGACGGCGACGAGGCCGCCGACGCGCTGGCGGACGCGCTCGAACGGCTCGCCGCGCACCAGCCCACGCTGCGGGCCCGGGTCACCTCCGACGGCCGCCAGCACGTCCTGCACGCCGGCGCGCCCGGCGCGGTCCCCCAGGTCCGCGTGTACGACCTGCGCGAGGCGTCCCCGGACGAGATCGCCGCCGCGCTGCGCGACGTACGGCAGGAGATGAGCACCAGCGGCCCGGATCCCACCGGCGGCCCCGGCCTCGACGTCCGGCTCACGCTGCTGCCCGGGGACGAGGGGCGGCTGCACCTCGGCCTGAGCCTGCTGATCTTCGACGGCTGGTCGTCCAGCGTGCTCAGCCGCGACCTGCTCACGTTCGCCGCCGACTGGAACGCCGCCCTGCCGCCCCTGGACATCCACTTCGGCGACTACGTCACCTCGCTCGCCGGCCTGCCCGCCACCGAGGCCTGGCAGGCCGACCGGGACTGGTGGTGGTCCAGGCTCGACACGCTGCCGGGGCCGCCGGCGCTGCCCCTGGCCGCCGACCCGCAGCAGGTGCGGCCGGTCACCATGGGCAACCGCGAGCACCGCTGGAGCGCCGGGCACTGGGCCGCGCTGCGCGGGCAGTGCACCGAGCGGGGCGTGACGCCGTCCACCGCCATGCTGACGGCGTTCGGCGTGGTGCTGGCGCGCTGGGCCGGGCACCGCCGGATGTTGCTGAACTCGCTCCAGCTCAACCGACTGCCGATCCATCCCGAGGTGCAGCGCGTGGTGGGCGCCTTCGCCGCGACCATGCTGCTCCCCCTCGACCTGGATCCCGGGGCCACGTTCGCCGGGCTCGCCGCCACCGTGCAGGCGACGTCCGGCGAGCACGCCGCGCACAACCTGATCACCGGTGTGGAGGTCGGGCGCGAGGTGGCCCGCCGCCGCGGGAGCTGGCGGCCGGTCGGGCCGGTCGTGTTCCAGAGCGTGCTCGGGGTGGACGCGGCCATGGGCGGCGGGCCACCGGAGGACGCGGGGCCGCTGGGCCGGGTGGTGGCCGCCGACTACTTCCACCAGCTGCGCACGCCGCAGGTCGCGATCGAGGTCCGCTGCTTCGAGCTGGGCCCGGAGATGGTGGCGGTCTTCTCGCTGGTCGAGGAGCTGTTCGAAACCGATCAGGTGACGGCGGCGTTCGCCGAGTTCGTGGCGCTGGTCGACGCGCTCGCCGACGGGAGCGGCTGGGACCGGGTGCCCGGGTTGCCGGAGGACGCTGAGCCCGGCCCTGCGTCCGCTCTGCGGCTCGGCCTGCTGCCCGAGGCGGCCGTCGGCCACCGCGACGGGCCGCCCGCCGACGAGCTGGAGCAGGCCGTCGCCGACGTGTTCGAGGAGCTCCTGGAGGTGCCGGTGCTCGACCGGTCCGCCGGCTTCTTCGGGCTCGGCGGGGACTCGCTGCTCGCGGTGCGGGCGGTCGTGCGGCTCGCCAAGGAGGCCGGCGTGTCCGTGCCGGTGCGCGAGTTCCTGGCCGACTCCACGGTGGCAGGGGTGGCCGCTGCCGTCCGCTCCCGCCTCGGTGAGCAGCGGTGATCGGGATCCTGGGCGCCACCGGCGCCGTCGGCCGCACGGCCGCGCAGCGCATCGCCGCCTACGGCCTCGGCCCGCTCCGCATCGGCGGCAGGAACCTGACGGCGGCCGCGGACCTCGCGGCGTCACTCGCCACCCCCACGCACGCGGACCTCGCGGCCACATCGGCCGGTTCCGCGCACGCGGTCCGGGTCGATCTGAACGATCCCGCCGAGCTGGCCGCCTTCTGCGACGGCTGCCGGATCGTGGTCAGCTGCGCGGGGCCGACGTACCAGGTGCTGGACACGGTGGCCCGCGCCGCCTTCGCCGCCGGCGCCGACTACGTCGACATCGGCGGCGAGCTGGCCGCCAAGGACGCGCTCGCCGGGGACGTCGCCGCCGGCGAGCGCGTCGCGGTGTTCTCCGCCGGGGTCATGCCCGGCCTGTCCGGCCTGCTGCCCCGGCTGCTGGCCAGGGGCCGCCCGTTGCGCCGCCTCGACGTGTACGTGGGCGGCGCCGCCGTCTTCACCCCGCTGTCCGCGGTGGACGCGCTGCTGACCAGGGGGCCGAGGTTCGGCGAGCCCATGGCGGCCTGGCGGGACGGCCGGGTGGCCCCCAACACGCTGGCCCCGCTGCACCAGGTACGGCTACCGGGCTTCCCGGTGCCGGTGCACGCCTGGCCGTACCTCACCACCGAGGCCCAGACCCTGGGCGCCGCCACCGGGGCCGGCGAAGTACGCTCCTACAACGTCTTCGTCTCCAACCGCCTGCCCGAAGCCCTCGCCGCGACCTGGGCGGAGGTGCCGGACGCCCGCCCCGAGGCACTGGCACCACACGCGGAGACGGTGGTGCGCGCGTCGCTGCGGGACAACGCCGACTTCGGCGCCTTCTACGTCATGCTCTTCACCGCGCGCCCCCGGCCGGGCACCCCGCCGGGACCCACGAGAGTGCTGCTCACGGCCGTGGACTCGTACGCGCTGAGCGGGGTGGTGATGGCGCTGGCCACCCGCGCGGTGTCGACCGGCTCCGTGCCGGCCGGCGTCCACCTGGCGGCCGAGGTGCTGGACCCCGACGCCATCACCGCCGCACTGCAGAAGGACGCGCTGGTGGGGGGTCTCACCGTCGAATAGGACTCTCGCGAGACCCGGCCCCTTCCTGCGCGCGGTCCGGCTCAACCGGGCAATGGCGGCTGCCGTGTCAGCGGTAGCGCCTGGTGCACTGGTAGGCGATCCAGCGGCCGCCGCCCGCGTTGGCCACGGCGTTCCTCTTCGCCTTGGCGGGGGTGCTGCCCCGGCCGCCCCAGTAGACGTTCCGCCTGGCGTTGTAGGCCACGGCGCCACACCCGTTGACGAAGGTGACAAGGACCTTGCAGCCGCGGCCGCATTCCTTCAACGCCCGCCGCTTGGCGGCGGAGACCGTCCCGTAGTCCCAGGACCGGCCGACCCGGCCGGTCGACGAGACTGCGATGGCGCCGTAGTAGTAACGCGCCTGGCTTACCTCCGTGGTGGCCGCGGAAGCCGCCGCGGGAAACGCCGTAGCCAGCCCTCCGCTTGCCATGAGGACGCAAGCGGCCACGGCGGTGAGTTTCTTGCCTAGCTGCATGATGTCTCCTTCGTACCGTCCGAGCGGACGGTCACGTAGTTGGTAAAGAAAGTCTCTTGTGTGACGCTTGCAAACTACTGAAACTCCTGGATACTCGGGAAAACGGGGTGGCAGTTGGTGATCGGCCCGCCGTGGCGCTCTGCCCTTCCGGTACGCGCGGAGGGTGGCGCCGGCCGCCGGCGGCAGCTCGGTGCGGGACCTTGGGCGGGAACGCCTAGCCGTCGGCGGCCGCCGCCTCCACCACGTCGCGTAGCTGGGAGCGGGCGGTGACGCCCAGCTTGGGGAAGGTGCGGTAGAGGTGGGAGCCGACGGTGCGCGGCGACAGGAAGAGCCGCTCGCCGATCTCGCGGTTGGTCAGCCCGCGGGCGGCCAGGCGGACGATCTGCTGCTGTTGCGGCGAGAGGCCGGACAAGGCTCCGGGGGTGGCCGCGTCGACGTCCAGTCCGGCCGCCCGCAGCTCCGCCTGTGCGCGCTCGCTCCACGGCCGCGCGCCCAGCCGGCGGAAGGTGTCGTACGCCGCGGTGAGGAACGGCCGCGCCTCGGCGATCCGGCGACGGCGGCGCAGCCATTCCGCGTACTCCAGCTGCGCCTGCGCGCGTTCGAACGGCCAGCGTTCCAGCGCGGGAGCGGCCAGGCCGGCCAGGAATCCGGGCTCAGCATGCTCGGGTTCGGCGAGCAACGCGCGGCTGCGGTGCACCAGGCCGCACAGGCGGGGCGAGCCGCCTCGGGCGAGAACCTGGGCCGCGCGCTCGACGATCCCGATCGCCTCGGCGTGATGGCCGGTGCGCGCGGCGGACTCGGCCAGGTCCGGCAGGGCCGGGTAGGAGGCGTGGTAGTGGACGGGGTCGCCGCCGGCGCCGAAGATCATGCGCAGGTGCTGGTAGGCGGCCTCGTAGTCGCCTTCGGCCAGGGCGGCGGCGGTCAGGGCGCGGTGCGCGTACACGGCGACCGATCGGCTCTCCAGCGGGTCCACGAGGCGTAGCGCGCCGTCCGCGAGGGTGCGGGCGGCCGCCGTGTCGCCCTGGGAGGCCACGATCAGGGCCTCGATGGCGTGCGCGCACGCGACGGCGTGGTGGAGCCGGGACGCGGCCGGCAGCGCGCCGAGTTCGGCGCAGACCTCACGGGCCCGGTCCCAGCGGCCGTACTCGAAGCAGGCCAGCGCGACCACGCCGCCGAGCCCGTCGGGCAGCGGTCCCGCGCTGCGCCACGACTGGACGGCCTCGTCGAACGTCCGGACAGCCAGCGGGGTCTCGTCCAGCACCCAGGCGGCGATGGCCAGCGCGGTCAGCCGTTCGGGACGGCCGCCCGCACCGGCGCGTGCGATCTCGGCGATCAGGCCGGGCAGCCGGGGCGCGAGCTCGCGTCCGCCGCCGAACGGGTCCGACACGATCCGCGCCCACTCCCGCAGCGGCCCGGCGGGCAGGCGTGGCAGCAGCCGGTCGATCTCCTGCCGCTGGGACTCCTCGCCCGAGTAGAAGCGCAGCACCGCGGCGGCGGCGAGCGCGTCGAGGGCGATGGCCGGGTGGGTGGCCGCCAGGTCGCCGGCGATCGCGGCCAGCTCGCCGAAGCCGGCGGTGTGCTGCCCGGTCAGCGCGGCCAGCCGCCCGACGTGCAGGGAGGCGGTGGCGAGCACGGCGGGATCGTCGGTACGGGCGCGGGCCCGGCCGGCCAGCTCCTCCACCCAGGACAGGTCCCCTGTGTAGACGGCCAGGCCCGCCGCGTCGGCCAGCAGCCTGGCGCCGTCGTCGCGCCCGGGACGCAGCTCCGCCGCGCGGGCCAGCGCCTTGGCCGCCGCCGCGTAGCCGCCTCGCCTGCGTGCCCTGCCGGCCGTCCGCTCCAGGGCGGCCGACACCTCCGCGTCGGGGTGGAGGGCGGTGGCGGCGAGATGCCAGGCACGGCGGTCGGGCTCGTCGCGCAGGGCGCCGGCCAGCGCGCGGTGGGCGTTCATGCGGGCGTCGAACGGCGCGGCGTGGTAGATCGCGGAGCGGACCAGCGGGTGGCGGAACCGGACGTGACGGCCTGCCCGGCGGATCAGCCCGGACTCCTCGACGGCGGCCCAGGCCTTGTCGCCGGCGTCGGGCAGCAGTGCCAGCACGGCGTCAGGGGGATCCTCCGCGTCCGCGGCGGCCAGGAGCACCAGGGCCTGCCGGCCGGCTTCCGGCAGCTCCGCGAGCCGGGCGGCGTAGGCGGCCGCCAGCCGCTCGCCGACCGGCAGGGGGCCGTGGTCGTCGGGATCGGGCGGTGCGTGCCGGGCCAGTTCGAGCAGGGCCAGGGGGTTCCCGGCGGCCTGGCCGAGCACGCGGTCCCTGATCCTGCCCGTCAGGCCGGGCCAGCGCAGGCCGAGCAGCCGCCGGGCCGCCGCGTCGTCGAGCGGGCCCAGGACGAGCGTCGGAAATCCCCGGTCGAAGCCAGGCCCGCCGTCGCGTCCGGCAGCCGGCACCGTGACGGGATCGCCGTCGCGTACGGCGGCCAGCACCGTGATGGGGTCGTCGTCCAGCCGGCGCGCGGCGAAGGCGAGGACGTCGGCGGAGGCGGCGTCGAGCCACTGCGCGTCGTCGAGCACGACCAGGAGCGGCGCCCGTTCGGCCACCTGGGACAGCAGGGTCAGGACGGCGACCCCCGTCAGCAGGGGATCCGGGGAATCGGACACGAACCCGAAGGCGCCGAGCAGCGCCCGGTGCTGCCGGTCAGGCAGGCGGGCCGCCTCGTCCAGCACCGGCCGGAGGAGCTGGTGCAGGCCCGCGAAGGCCAGGTCCCGCTCCGACTCGCGGCCGCTCGCCCGCAGCACCCGGCGGCCCGCCTCCTCGGCGCGGCCGGCCGCGTACTCCAGCAGCGTGCTCTTGCCCATCCCCGCGGCTCCGGACAGGAGCAGGACCCGGCCGCCACCGGACGCGCCCGCCGCCAGCGCGGAGAGCCGATCGGCTTCGGCGTCCCGCCCGACGATCGGGTCACCTTCGGCGGTGGCGCGGGAGCCCGGCACCCGCTCGTCCACAGGACCTCCAGCAGTCTCTCTTGATCAGGACCGCAGCATCGTCGCAGGTCCTCGCGCCCTTCCGCCACGCTAGCAAGCGCCCGGCCCCGCGGCGGACTGCAGTCACCTGACGCATACCGCCGGCCCGGGGCCGCGGCGCACGATGGACGGGCGGCGGATCCGACCGCACTCCTCCGATCAAGGACTACTCATTGACCGCCAACCACATCACTCTCGGTGACGTGACGATCACCCGGGTCCGGGAATACTACGGGCCGGTCGAGATGACGCCGGAGACGTTCTTCCCGGAGAGCTCGCCGCGCACGTGGGAGGAGCACTCCTCCTGGCTGGAGCCGCACTTCGTGGACCCGGGAACGCGGATCGTCAACTCCGCGATCCAGACCTGGCTGCTCCGCAGCGAGGGCAGGAACATCCTCGTCGACACCGGCGTCGGCAACCACAAGGAGCGCCCCTACTCGCCGGTCTGGAGCCGGCTCGACACCGGGTTCCTGGCCAACCTGGCCGAGGCCGGCGTGCGGCCCGAGGACGTGGACCTCGTGGTGAACACCCACCTCCACGTGGACCACGTCGGCTGGAACACCTACCTGGACGGCCGCACCTGGGTGCCGACCTTCCCCAACGCCACCTACCTCATCTCCAGGGCCGACTTCGACTTCTGGAACCCGGCGAACGAGCACAGGCCGCTGCTCGGGCGGGGCAACCAGAACGTGTTCGAGGACAGCGTGGCTCCCGTCCACGAGGCGGGGCTGACGAGGCTGTGGGAGGGCTCGTACACGATCGACTCCAACCTGCGCCTGGACCTCGCGCCGGGGCACACGCCCGGCTCGTCGGTGGTCACGCTCGCGTCGGGCACGGACCGCGCGGTGTTCGTCGGCGATCTGCTGCACAGCCCGGTGCAGTTCGTGGAGCCGGACGCCAACAGTTGCTTCTGCGAGGACCCCGCCGGGGCGCGCGCCACCCGCCGCAAGGTGCTCGGCTGGGCCGCCGACCACCGCGCCCTGGTCATCCCCGCGCACCTGGGCGGCCAGGGAGCCGCCGAGGTGGCCCGCGAGGGGAGCGGGTTCGCCATCAAGGGCTGGGCGCCGTTCGCCCCCTACGCCGGGGAGGACGCCCGATGAGCCACCATTCGGCGGACATCGTTCGCACCGCTCAGGGCGCCGTGCGCGGCGTGCGGCGCGACGGGACGACCGTGTTCCTGAACATTCCGTACGCCGCCGCGCCGACGGGCGCCGCCCGGTTCGCCGCCCCGAGGCCGCACGCCCCCTGGGTCGGCGTGCGGGACGCCACCGCGCCGGGGCCGACCGCGCCGCAGGCCGAACGCAGGCTGGGCAGCGTGGACATGACCCCGTACTTCGGGCCGGGCTGGATCCCCGGCGAGGACTTCCTGACCGTCAACGTGTGGACGCCCGGCACGTCCGGGGAGCGCCTGCCCGTGATGGTGTTCGTGCACGGCGGCGGGTTCGTCGCGGGCTCCACCAGGTCGGAGCTCTACGACGGCGCCGCCTTCGCCCGCGACGGCGTCGTCCTCGTGACGCTCAACTACCGGCTGGGCGTCGCGGGCTTCCTCGACCTGCCCGGGGCGCCCGCCAACCGCGGCCTGCTCGACGTGATCGCCGCCCTGCGCTGGGTACGCGAGAACATCGCCGCGTTCGGCGGCGACCCCGGCCGCGTCACCCTGTCCGGCCAGTCCGCGGGCGCCACGATCGTGGGCGGCGTGCTGGCCGCGCCCGAGGCCGAGGGCCTGTTCCGGCGGGCGATCGTGCAGAGCGGCAGCGGCCTGGGCGCGTTCACCCCTGAGCAGGCCGCCCGGGTGACCCGCGCCGCGGCCCGCGCGCTCGGGGCCGAGCCGCACGCCGACGCCTTCGCCGCCATCCCCGACCTGCGCCTCGTCGAGGTCATGTCCGAACTGTCGGGCATCGACCTGCGGACCGAGGCCCACAGCGACCCGCTCATCGGGCTGAGCCCGTTCAGCCTCGTGCTCGACCGGCAGCCGGCCGAGGCCGTGGCCGCAGGCAGTGGCGCGAACGTGGATCTGCTGCTCGGCACCAACACGGAGGAGGGCAACCTCTACCTGGCGCCGTTCGGGAACCTGTCCACCTCGACGGCGGCGGACGTGGACGCCGCCGCGGCCCGCTCGCACCCGCGGCCCGCCCGCCTGGTCGAGGCCTACCGCAAGGCCAGGCCGCAGGCGTCCGAGGGGGAGCTGCGTGCGGCCATCATGGGCGACGCCCTGTTCGGCGTGGGCAGCCGGCGCCTGGCCGACGCCCACGCCACCGCCCGCGGCGACGGGGCCACCTACCGCTACTCCTTCGCGTGGCGCTCGACCGCGCTCGACGGCGAGCTGGGCGCCACCCACGCCGTGGAGCTGCCGTTCGTCTTCGACGTCACCGATCTGCCCCGGCTGCGCGGCCCCCAGGCCATGCTCGGGCCGGACGAGCCGCCGCCGGGCCTGGCCGCCCGCACGCACGCGGCCTGGGTGGCCTTCGCCACGACCGGCGACCCCGGCTGGGACCAATACGACACCAGCCGCCGGGCCACCATGCGCATCGGCGACGAGTGGGACGTGGTGGACGACCCGCACGGCGACGAGCTCCAGGCCTGGGCCTGACCGCCCGTCCCCTCCCCTACCGGAGGTCTCCGTCATGAGCAGCACGCGCACGCGTGGAGCCTCATGGTTGCTTCGAGAACCCGCCGTCAGTAGGTGGCGCGGCCGCCGCTGATGTCGTAGACGGCGCCGGTGGAGAAGCTGACCTTGTCGGAGGCCAGCCAGGCGATCAGCTCGGCGACCTCCTCGGGCCGGCCGAGGCGCTTCATCGGGATCAGGCCGGTGAGGCGGGCCAGGGCTTCGGGCGCGGTGGCGGCGTTCATCGGGGTCTCGATCACGGCGGGGGCGATGGCGTTGACCAGCACGCCGGTGGTGGCCAGCTCCTTGCCGAGGGACTTGGTGAGCGCGATGACGGCGGCCTTGGAGGCGGAGTAGGGGGCCATGTTCGGGTTGCCGTCCTTGCCGGCCATGCTGGCGAGGTTGACGATGCGGCCCCTGCCGCGCTCGACCATGCCCGGGACGAAGGCGCGGCAGGTGTGGAAGATGCCGTTCACGTTGACGTCGAAGGTGCGCCGCCAGCCGTCGAGCGGGAGCTCCCACAGGGGCGCGTTCGGGCCGACCTCGTCGGCGGCGGCCTGGACGGCGGCCGGGTCGGTGACGTCCACGACCAGGTCGGCGCCGCCGGCCACGTCCAGGGTGATCACCTTGACGCCGTCGGCCTTGAGACGGATGGCGGCGGCCTTGCCCAGGCCGCTGACGCCGCCGGTGATGAGGGCGGTGCGGGACATGCGGGGTCCTCTCAGTGGGATTCGCGGGCCACGTCGTCGCCGCTGGAGCCGACGAGGAAGTCCAGGTCGGCGCCGGTGTCGGCCTGCTGGACGGTCTCGACGTAGAGGCGCTCCCAGCCGCGTGACGGGCGGGCGAACGCGGCGGTCATCTCCGGGGACGGCTCGCGCGCGGCCAGTTCCTCGGCGGGGACGTCGAGCTCCAGCCGCCTGGCCGGGACGTCCAGGATGATCATGTCGCCGGTGCGGACCAGGCCGAGCGGCCCGCCGGCGGCGGCCTCCGGCGCCACGTGCAACACGACGGTGCCGTACGCGGTGCCGCTCATCCGGCCGTCGCAGATGCGGACCATGTCGCGTACGCCCTGGGCGAGCAGCTTGGGCGGCAGCGGCATGTTGGACACCTCGGGCATGCCGGGGTAGCCCTTCGGCCCGCAGCCGCGCAGGACCAGCACCGAGTCGGGGGTGACGTCCAGGTCGTCGAGGCGGGCGTGCAGGTCCTCGATGGAGTCGAACACGACGGCGGGGCCGCGGTGCTGGAGGAGGTGGGGTGAGGCGGCGGCGGGCTTGATCACGGCGCCGTCGGGCGCGAGGTTGCCGTACAGGACGGCGATGCCGGCGTCCTCCTGGAGCGGCCGCTCGCGAGCCCGGATGACCTCCTGGTCGTAGACCTTCGCCTCGCCGAGGTGCTCGACGAGCGGGCGGCCGGTGACGGTGATCGCGTGCGGGTCGAGCAGGTCGCGTACCTCGTTCAGGACGGCGTGCAGGCCGCCGGCCCGGTACAGGTCCTCCATCAGGTGGCGGCCGGCGGGCTGCAGGTCTGCCAGGAGGGGGACGCCGGAGCCGGTGCGGTCGAAGTCGTCCTGGGTCAGCTCGACGCCGAGGCGTCCGGCGATGGCGAGCAGGTGCACGACGGCGTTGGTGGAGCCGCCGAGCGCGGCCAGCGCGACGATGGCGTTGAGGAACGAGCCGCGCGTCATCACGTCGGCGGGGCGGCGCCCGGCGGCGATCATCTCGACGATCAGGCAGCCGGTCTCGTGCGCGCCCTCCAGCAGGCGGCTGTCGGCGGCGGGGGTGCCGGCCAGGCCGGGCAGCGTCATGCCGAGCACCTCGGCGAGCAGGCCCATGGTGGAGGCGGTGCCCATCGTGTTGCAGTGGCCCTTGCTGCGGATCATGGACGACTCCGAGCGCAGGAAGTCCGCCTGGGACAGCGTCCCGGCGCGTACCTCCTCGCTGAGCTTCCACACGTCGGTGCCGCAGCCCAGCGGCGCGCCGCGGAAGGTGCCGGTGAGCATCGGCCCGCCGGGGACGACCACCGCGGGCAGGCCGACCGAGGAGGCGGCCATGAGCAGCGCGGGAATGGTCTTGTCGCAGCCGCCGAGCAGCACCACGCCGTCGATCGGGTTGGCGCGCAGCATCTCCTCGATGGCCATCGCCGCCATGTTGCGCCACAACATCGCGGTGGGCCGCACGTTCGTCTCCCCCAGGGAGACCACCGGCAGGTTCAGCGGCACGCCGCCCGACTCCCACACGCCGCGCTTGACGTGCTCGGCCACCTCGTCCAGATGCATGTTGCAGGGAGTGAGGTCGGAGGCGGTGTTGGCGATCGCGATGTGCGGCCGGCCGTCGAACGCGCCGGACGGCAGCCCGCGGCGCATCCACGCCCGATGGATGTAGGCGTTGCGGTCGGTACCGGCATACCACTGGCTACTACGGTTCATCACATTCCAACAGTTGGAACGAATACTAATAAAGTGGAACATTTGGGAGAGTAGTGCATCTCTCCCCTGATGCGAAGACTTCCATTTTGTGGAACGGTGATCTAACCTCCGGAACATGCGTGCTCTGGTCCTGACCGGCCCCGGGAAGGCCGAGGTACAGGAGGTCGAACCGCCTGTCGCCGGGCCGGGCGAGGTGGTGGTGGACCTCGAACGGGTCGGCGTGTGCGGCACGGACGTCGAGCTGTTCACCGGCGGGATGAGCTACCTGCACACCGGCCGTTCCTGGTACCCGCTGCGTCCAGGACACGAGTGGTGCGGGCGGGTCAGCGCGGTGGGCGAGGGCGTGAGCCCTTCCTGGGCCGGGCGGCGGGTCACCGGCGACACCATGCTGGGCTGCGGTCACTGCGACCGCTGCCGGGCCGGCCGCCACCACGTGTGCGCCGAACTGGCCGAGATCGGCATCAGCCGTGGCCGCCCGGGCGCGCTGGCCGAGCGACTCGCGGTGCCCGCGACGGCCCTGCACCACCTGCCGGACGTCGTGGATCCCACGCTCGGCGCGCTCGTCGAGCCCGGAGGCAACGCGCTGCGGGCCGTCCGCGCGGCGGGGCTGGAGGCGGGCGAGCGGGTGCTGGTCCTGGGTACGGGCACGATCGGCCTGCTCACGGCGCTGTTCGCGCGGGCGGGCGGAGCCGAGGTGCACCTGATGGGCCGCGACGAGCACGGCCTCCACCTGGCCCGGAGCCTCGGCTTCACCGACGCCTGGACCCGAGGGTCGCTGCCGTCGCTCGCCTGGGACGCCGTCATCGACGCCACCAACGCGCCCGGGTTGCCCGCGCTCGCTCTCGACCTCGTCGAACCCGGCCGGCGTGCCGTCTACATCGGCCTGGCCGGCACCCCGTCCACGATCGACACCCGCGACCTGGTGCTCAAGGACGTCACCGCGGTCGGCATCCTCGGCGGCTCGGCCGGCCTGGCCGGAGCCATCGCCGCCTACGCCGACGGCTCGGTCGACGCCCGCCCCCTCGTGGCCGCCACGGTCGGCCTCGCGGACACCGCCGGCGTCCTGGCGGGACGCCGGCCGACCGGCGCGGGGCCCGGCCCGAAGATCCACATCGATCCGCGCCGGTGAGAGCGTGATCAACCGGGAACTGCCCCTACGGCGGGTTTCCGCCGGTCTCCCGCCGCCGGGGTGACACCATTGACCACTACGGGTGGCGACATCGATGCGCTTCGCGAATCTTGCTGGATGACCAGCCGCGCACCATCAATCGGGGCCGGCTGGAGGTCGTGCGCACCTACCTGACCGACGTGGCGGGCCGGCGGGTGCCGGGTGCGGTGGTGGAGCTGGGCTGCTATCGAGGGGCGATGACCGCGTGGCTGCGCGCGGTGCTGGACAGGCCCCGCACGACCGCTTCGGCCTGAGCCGGCCGGTCATCCATCCCGGCCGGCTCGCCGACGCCCTGCCCGGAGCCCTGCCCGAGCAGATCACCTTCGCCTACCTCGACGTCGACCGCTACGACGCCACGCTCACCGCGCTGCGCGCCTGCGTGCCCCGCCTGGCGCCGGGCGCGGTGCTGCTGCTCGACGACCACGCCGACCTGCCCGCCTCCCGCGCCGCGGCACCCGGCCAGGACTGGGGCTTGGGCCTGCACCGCGTCGGCCAGAGCCTGTACGTGCGCTGCATGAACGGCCAGACCGGCGCCTGGTATCGCGGCGCCCGTACCCGCGCTGCATGGGCATGTCCACGGCTACACCGGCGCCCGCAGCGACGACGCCGGGTGCAGCGAGAGCGACTTCGGCCCCGACGACTTCCGCGCCGGCAATCCCCGCTTCACCGGCGAGAGGCGCGACCTCGCCCTCGCCGGCGAGGTGCAGGCCGAGGCCGGCGCCACGCCCGCGCAGGTCGCGATCGCCCGGCTGCTCGGCAAGGGCAGGGCTCACGGTGGCGGCCGGCTCTGCCAGCATGACGACATGATCGCGACTCCTGGCGACTTCGCCTGGTTCTCCTACGAGCGCTTCCCCGAGCTGGCGGAGGCCTACTGCTTCACCTACGTCCGCGGCCTGACCCCCGAGCGCCTGGTGGCCCGGCTCGGCGGCCGGCCGGAGGAGTTCACGCCCATGACGCTCGAGAAGCTGATCGAGGCCAGTTACAGGAACGGCTACGACACCGCGTTTCTCGGCGCCACGACCGTGGGTGACCGGGTGTTCATCGTCGAGCCCAACGGCGGGCTCGGCGCCGACGAAGAAATCATCACGTCGTTGTCTGCGGGAACCCGCCTCGTCTCCCACTTCCGCGACGTCGAAGGCCTCGAATACTTCTACTGGAGCGAGAACGAAAAGCTCCGATTCTGGTTCCTCGCCGATGAAGGTTACGCGGAAGAGGTACCGGACGAGGTCCTGGAGATCATGCGGCGGATCGACACCGGCCAGGGGCTCCTCCATCCGAGCGACGGGCCGGCGTTCGTCCTGGCCGAGCGGCTCACCGGCATCACGCTGACACCGGAGTTGCTGGAGGGGTCCGTCTACCTGTGCGGGGTCATCCCCACACCGTGAACGCGTGACCAGCCCACCGGATGGCCACCCTCATGAGGGGGATCAAGCACTTACCAACCTTGTTAGTAAGTGGTTACTGCGTAAAATGCGAAGCATGGACGTGAGGCGCAGCACCGCGAAACAACGGCGTGCGGAGGCCGTCGTGGCGGGCATGCGGGTCTTCGCCGACCACGGGTTCGTGACGGCGTCGATCCAGCAGGTCGCGGACGAGATCGGGGTGTCGCAGCCGTACGTCTTCCGGCTTTTCGGCAGCAAGCACGCGTTCTTCCTGGCCTGCCTCGACGAGCTGGAACGTCAGCTGCTGGAGGTCGTCCGGCAGGCCGCGGCGACGTCTCCGGACGATCCCGTGGCCGCGATGCGCGCCGGCTTCCGGGGGATGCTGGCCGGCGGGGTGATCAGCGGCCTGTGGTTGCAGGCTTGCGCCGCCGCGCGCAGGGACGAGACGGTGGCGGCGCGCTGCCGCGCCGTCATCTCGGGGATTCTGGGAGAAGTCGCACGGCTGACGGGCGCGGGGATGGACGGCCTGGCGCGGAATCTGGCCGACGGTGCGCTCGTGGTGATGTTGCAGGCGGTCGGGGCGGACCTCACGGGTGGGAGCCTGGCCGCCATCGATTCCCTGCGCGCCGAGAAGGAGACCCCGTGAACCGCCACAGGGTGCGGGCAAGCCGGCCAACCATGTGATCCACATGAACGGAGACTGTGAGATGACCGTCGGTTTCGTTCACAGCGCCGTAGGGGCGCACAACGTCCCCGAGTCCGTCCGCGCGCTCAGCTCGCTGCCCGGCATCGACTACGCCGACCAGTTCACCCTTCCCACGGAGGTGGCCGCAACGCCGGAGCAGTGGGCGCGGGCGATGTTCGGCGACGTGCCCAACGCCGGAGAGGTGCTGATCTGGTGCGTTCTCCTCGGGTTCCGGCTCAGCCGGACCCGATCGCCCGCCACCGTGGCCGGCTGGCGGATCGGCGGAGGCGGCGAGGACTGGATCCGGCTCGAGGCGGCTTCCTGGTTCCTGACCGGCAACCTCCTCGTACGGACGGCCGGCGAGCAGGTGTCGCTGGCGACCTTCCTGCACTATCGCCGGAGGGCAGGCGCCCGCGTGTGGCCTCCGCTGTCCGCCGTCCACCGCCTGCTGGTGCCCGGGGTGCTCCGCGACGCGGAGGCGAGGATTCGCGCACCTCGGTGAGGCACTCGCCGCCGGGAGGCCGGTGGACTGAGCCGCGCTCGCGCGCCCTCCGGCGAGCGCCGGGCTGGACGGATTTCCAGGCATTGACAGGACGCCCTCACCATATGTCCAGCCACGTGCTGATATTTCGGAAACATCAGCACCATGGGGGTGTGAATCTCAACGGTCGTACATTCGTGATGGTCAGCTCGACGGCGAGCGCGGTGAACCCCGACAGTCCCACCCGGTTCCAGTACTGGGAGGCCGACGAGGTCGTGTGGGGCGAGTACACCGGCGACACGGTGACCCACGGGCGCTTCGTCGGCACGCGCGACGGCGACCAGGTCTCGATCGCGTACGCGCACGCGCTGAAGGCCGGCGGCAAGGCGGGCGGGCAGAGCAGCAGCCGCATCGAGACCGGCGACGACGGGCTGCTGCGCCTGGTGGAGGAGTTCAGCTTCGACGGGGACGACACGCTGCACGTGAGCGTGTGCACCGAGGTCGCCTAGCGGGGCTCAGCCGTCCTTGCGCAGGGCGGCCCGGCCCTCGGCTGCGCCGACGAAGCGCATCTTGCCGAGCGGCACGTCGCCCTGCGCCTCCTGGGAGGGCCGGCGCTGGGAGCGGGCCTGGTCGCGGTCGCTGGGCAGCACGTACGGCCGCCTGAGCACCTCGTCCAGGATGAACACGGTCTCGGTCGCCTTGACCGCCGGGATGTTGGCCAGCCGGTCGGTCACCATGGTGTGCACGGCGGCCACGTCGGAGACCCGTACCTGGATCATTGCGTCGTGCTGCCCGGTGGTGATCGCACAGTACTCCACCTCCGGCATCCTGGCCAGCTCCGCCCTGAACTGCTTCCACATCTGCTGGCGCACGGTCACGAAGATCAGTGCGGTGATGCCGAGCCCCGCCCTGACGTGGTCGATCTCCGCCGTGAACCGTTTGATCGCGCCGTCGGCACGCAGCGCCTCGAAGCGGGTGTAGGCGTTCGCCCGGGAGATGCCCACCCGCTCGGCCAGCGCCGCGACGGAGATCCTGCCGTTCTCGCGCAGGACCTCAAGGATCTTCAGGTGGATGTCGTCCAGTTCGAGACCGATGCCGATCCGTCCAGGCTGACCGCCACCGCTGACACCATTTCTGGAAATTTCACTCATCATTACCTCACTGACCTTTATATACGTCTAGCCGACCGCACAGTCCCTGGACGATCTGCCGCACAATCCTCGACATCCTTCTGCTGAACGTCCAATTTTGGAGGACCCTCATGGCGACCCGCTCGCAGACGGCGGCTGTACTGCTCGCCGGTGCACTCGCCCTCGCCGCCTGCGGAAGCGGCGGCACCTCCCAGGCCCCCGCGGCCTCCGGAGCCAAGACCCTCGTCATCGACACGTCCTTCGACCTGAAGACCGCCGACCCCGGCCGCACGTACGAGCCCACGGGGCTCATCGTCGGCAAGGCGGTGTACGAGACGCTGCTCACGTTCGACGGGGCCGACGTGACCAAGCCGGTGCCGGCGCTGGCCGAGTCGTACGAGCTGTCGGAGGACGGCAAGACGCTGACCCTCAAGCTCAAGCAGGGCGCGACGTTCGCCGACGGCTCGCCGGTGACGGCCGACGACGTGGTGTTCTCCCTGACGCGCGTGCGCGACATGAAGGGCACGCCGTCGTTCCTGCTGGACGGCGTCGAGGTGGCCAAGACCGACGACACGACGATCACGCTGACGTCGGAGGCGGCCAACCCGGCGCTGCCGTTCATCCTGCCGAACCCGGCGCTGGGCATCCTCAACAGCAAGGTCGCCAAGCAGAACGGCGCGACCGCCGACGCCCAGGACAAGGCCGAGCAGTACCTGAACGCGAACTCCGCCGGCTCCGGGCCTTACACCATCGAGTCGTTCAACGTGAGCAGCCAGGTCACGCTCAAGGCGAACCCGAAGTACTACGGGACCAAGCCCGCCTATGACAAGGTCGTCATCCGCAACGTCGAGGCCGCCACCCAGAAGCTGAACGTCCAGCGCGGCGACAGCCAGGTGGCGCTGAACCTGTCGGGCGACCAGGTGACCGGCATGCCCGCGACCCTTCAGGTCGAGAAGACCGCCTCGGCGAACGTCATCTTCCTGCTGGCCAACCAGGACTCCGCGATCAGCAAGACCACGCCGAACGCCAAGTTCGTCGAGGCCGTGCGCAAGGGCGTGGACTACGCGGGGCTGCTGGAGCTGGCCGGTGAGGGCTCGACCCAGGCGCCGGGCGTGATCCCGTCCCAGATCCTCGGCGCGCTGCCCGCCGACCAGGGGGCCAAGCGGGACGTCGAGGGCGCCAAGGCGGCGCTGGCCGCCAGCGGGCTGTCCAACCCGACCGTGAAGCTGGAGTACCCGAGCGAGCTGACCGTGAACGGGCTGTCGTTCCAGCCGCTGGCCGAGCGCATCCAGGCCAACCTCAAGGAGGTCGGCATCACGGTGGACCTGCAGCCCGCCCCGGTCACGACGGCGCTGGACAACTACCGCAACGGCAAGGAGGAGATGGGCCTGTGGTACTGGGGCCCCGACTACCCGGACCCGAGCGACTACCTCGCCTTCCTGCCCGGTAAGACCGTCGGCCTGCGGGCCGGCTGGAAGGAGGGCGCGGCCAAGGAGATCGAGGAGGCGGGCGCCAAGGCCGCGGAGACGATCGGCGACGACGCGCGCAAGACCGCCTACGCCGACGTCCAGACCAAGCTCAACGCCTCCGGGCCGTTCATCCCGCTGATCCAGCCGGGCCAGAACATCGTGACGGCCGCCTCGGTGACCGGCCTGGAGTACCACCCGGTCTGGACGGTCGACGTCGCCGACCTCGGCGTCAAGTAGGGATCCGGGGTGCCTCCGCTCGCGCGGTTCCTCATCCGCCGCGTCCTGCTGGCCGTCCTGATGGCCTGGGGCATCACGCTCGTCACGTTCGTCCTGACGAACCTGGTCCCCGGCGATCCCGTCGCCGCGAACCTCGGTCAGCGGGCACTGGGCGATCCGGCCATCGTCGCCCAGTGGCGGGCCGAGCACGGCCTGGACAAGCCGCTCTGGCAGCAGTACCTGCTCCACCTGCAGGGCCTGGTCCAGGGCGACCTGGGCACGAGCCAGCAGAGCCACCGCCCGGTCAGCCAGGACCTGGCCGAGTTCGTGCCGGCGACGCTGGAGCTGGCGGGCGCGGCGATCCTGGTCTCGCTGGTGCTGGGCGTGGCGTTCGGCGTGGTGGCCGCGCTGCGCCGCGACCGGCTCTCCGACCACGCGCTGCGGGTGCTGAGCCTGATCGGCATCTCGGTGCCGACGTTCTGGCTGGCGCTGGTCGCGTTCTACGTGTTCTTCTACCGCCTGCAGATCACCCCGGGCAGCGGCCGGGTGGACGCCGCCCTCGGCGGCGCCCCCTACGTCACCGGGCTGCAGACGGTGGACGCCGTGCTGGCCGGCCGCTGGGACATCTTCTCCTCGGCCGTCGGCCACCTCATCACGCCCGCGCTGGTGCTGGCGCTCTACACGATCGGCCTGCTGACCCGCTTCACCCGCTCGGCGGTGCTGGAGGTGCTCGGGCAGGACTACGTGCGCGCCGCCCGGGCCAAGGGCCTGCCGGGGCGGACCATCCTGTTCCGGTACGTGCTGCGCTCGGCGCTGGTGCCCATCATCACCGTGGCGGGCCTGGCCTTCGGCAGCCTGCTGTCGGGCACCGTCCTGGTCGAGGCGATCTTCGCCTGGCCCGGCGTCGGCCAGTACGCCTACAAGAGCGCCACCACCCTCGACCTGCCCGCCGTCATGGGCGTCGGCCTGGTGGTGGGCATCGTCTACCTCGTCATCAACCTGGTCGTGGACGTCCTGTACGGCGTCATCGACCCCCGAGTGAGGCTGCAATGACCCGCGTGAGTCTCCTGGGGAGGCTGCCCGAGGCGTGGCGGCAGCCGCTGGCCGTGACCGGCGCCGTGCTCGCCGTGGCGTGGGTGGTCATCGCGCTGCTCGCGCCCTGGATCGCCCCGCACGACCCGCTCGCCCAGGAGCTGCCCCGGCTCGCGCCGCCCGGTCCCGGCCACTGGTTCGGCACCGACCAGCTCGGCCGCGACATCCTGAGCCGCGTCCTGTACGGGGCGCGGGTGTCGATCCCGCTGACGCTGCTGCTGGTGGCGCTGTCGGTGCTGATCGGCGGCCTGCTCGGCGCGTGCGCCGGGTACTTCGGCCGCTGGGTGGACGAGACGATCATGCGGGTGGCGGACCTGGTGTTCGCGTTCCCGACCGTGATCCTGGCCATGGTGGTGGCCGCCGCGCTGGGCGCGAGCCTGACCAACGCGGTGCTGGCCGTCCTGGTGGTGGCCTGGCCGGCCTACGCCCGCGTCACGCGCGGGCTGGTGCTGGGGGTGCGCGAGCGGGAGTTCGTGCTGAGCGGGCGGCTGCTGGGCTTCTCCGTGTGGCGCTCGCTGCGCGTGGACGTGCTGCCGAACATCACAGGGCCGGTCCTCGTCCTGGCCACGCTCGACATCGGCACCGCCCTGCTGCTGCTGTCCGGGCTGTCGTTCCTGGGCCTGGGGGCCAAGCCGCCCTCCCCCGAGTGGGGGGCGATGGTGGCCTCGGGCGTGGAGGTGTTCGACAGCTGGTGGGTGGCGACGTTCCCGGGGCTGGCCATCCTGACCGTCGTGCTGGCGTTCAACTTCCTGGGCGACACGCTGCGCGACGCCCTCGACCCCCGTACGGCCCGCGCGATCAAGGAGCGTGCGCTGTGACGCCGGACATCAGCGCGTCGGACATCACGACGCTGGACATCACGGACCTGCGGGTCTCGATCGGCGGCAAGGAGATCCTGCGCGGCGTGGACCTGCGGCTGGAGGCCGGGCGGGTGCACGGGCTGGCCGGGGAGAGCGGGTCGGGCAAGACGATGACCGGCCTGGCCGCGCTCGGGCTGCTGCCGCACGGCGCCCGGGTGACCGGCTCAATCCGGCTCGGCGAGCGCGAGCTGCTGACGCTGCCGCCCAAGGAGCTGAACCGGGTGCGCGGCGGCGAGATCGCCATGGTCTTCCAGGACCCGGCCACGAGCCTGCACCCGATGCTCACCATCGGCAAGCAGCTCACCGAGCACATGCGCCACCACCTCGGGCTGGGTAAGGCCGAGGCGAAGGCGCGGGCCGTGGAGCTGCTGGGCAAGGTCCGCATCCCGGGGCCTGAGGAGGCGTACGGGCGTTTCCCGCACCAGTTCTCCGGCGGCATGCGGCAGCGGATCGCGATCGCCATCGCGCTGGCCTGCTCGCCGAAGGTGCTCATCGCCGACGAGCCCACGACCGCGCTGGACGTGACCGTGCAGGCCGGCGTGCTGCGGCTGCTGCGCGGCCTCTGCGACGAGCTGGGGCTCGCGGTGCTGCTGGTCACGCACGACCTGGGCGTCATGTCGGCGGTGGCGGACGAGGTGAGCGTGATGAAGGACGGCCTGGTGGTGGAGTCGGGGCCGCGCGGCCGGGTGCTGCGCGAGCCGGAGCACCCCTACACGCGCTCGCTGCTGGACTCCCTGCCTGATGCGGAGATGCGATGAACGACCTGCTCACCATCGACGACCTGGTCGTCGAGCACCGCTCCCCCGGGCGTCCCGTCGTGCGGGCCGTGGCCGGGGCCAGCCTGAGCGTGCGGCCGGGAGAGGTCGTCGGCCTCGTGGGCGAGTCCGGGTGCGGCAAGTCGACGCTGGCCCGCGCGGTCTGCGGGCTGAACCCGATCACCGCGGGCTCGATCGACTTCGACGGGCAGCCGGTCACGCCGCTGGGGCTGCGCCGCCGCAGGCTGACCGGGATCCAGATGGTGTTCCAGGATCCGTACGCGTCGCTGAACCCGCGCCGGCGCGTGGGCGACCAGATCGCCGACGGGCTGCGCGCCGCCCGCGACACCGCCGCCTCCCCCGCCGACCTGCTGGAACGCGTCGGCCTGCCGCGCGACTTCGCCGGGCGGCACCCGCACGAGTTCTCCGGCGGGCAGCGGCAGCGCATCGCCATCGCGCGGGCGCTGGCGGCGCGGCCGCGGCTGCTGATCGGCGACGAGCCGATCTCGGCGCTGGACGCCTCCGCGCAGGCGCAGGTGGCGCGGTTGATGCGCGACCTGGCCGTGGAGTCGGGGGCCGGGCTGCTGTTCATCAGCCACGACCTGTCGGTGGTACGGCTGATCGCGGACCGGATCGCGGTCATGTACCTGGGCAAGATCGTCGAAGTGGGCGACACGGCGGAGGTGTGGGCGAACCCCCGCCATCCGTACACCAAGGCGCTGCTGGCGGCCATCCCGCAGCCGGACGGGCTGGGCGTGCTGCCGGCGGAGCTGCCCGGCGACGTGCCGGACCCGGCCAACCCGCCGGCCGGATGCCGGTTCAGCCCGCGCTGCCCGCTGGTGATGGACGTGTGCCGCGACAAGGAACCGGACTTCGGGCCGGTCGCCTGCTGGCTGCACGAGCCGAAGTGACGCCCGGGCCGCCCGACCCGGTGACCACGCCCGCCGTGCCCGCCGTGCCCGCCGCGCCCGACCCGGTGACCACGCCCGCGCCACCCGCCGCGCCCGAGGCGGTGGTGGCGGGGCGGGTCGCCGGGGCGCGGCGGGTCATGGCGGAGGCCGGGATCGACGCGCTCGTGCTGCGGCCCTCGCCCGACTTCCGCTTCCTCGGCGGCGGGCAGGGGCCGTTCCTCGTCGTGACGCGGGAGGGGCTGGCCGAGACCGGGGACCCGGCCGCGCTGGTGCCGCGGGGGGCGCGGCGGGTCGGGGTGGATCCGGAGATGCGGGTGCGCGAGCTGTTCGGGCTGGCGATCGAGGCCGAGCTGGTCCCCGCCGGCCCCGTGCTCGCGCCGCTCCGCCTGCGCAAGGAGCCGTACGAGATCGAGGCTCTGCGGCGCGCCGTGGCGGCGGCGGAAGGCGTGCTGGAGCGGGTGCGGGAGCTGGCCTGGTTCGGGGAGACCGAGCGGGTGATGGCCGCGCGGCTGCGCTCGCTGCTGCTGGAGTCCGGGTGCGAGGAGCTGCTGTCGCTGCGGGTGGCCGCCGGCGAGCACACGGCGCGGCCCGCGCACCTGCCCTCGCCACGCGTGATCAACCCCGGGGACGCGCTGGGCGTGTCGGTGTGCGGCCGGTGGGACGGCTACTGCGCGGAGGCGGCCCGCGTCTTCGTGGTGGCCGAGCCACCGGAGGACTTCGAGGCGATGTACTCGGTGGTGCTCGCCGCCCACCGCGCGGGCCTGGCGGCGCTGCGTCCCGGCGTCCCGGCCGGCGAGGTCGCCCGAGCGGTGGCCGAGGTGATCGACGGCAGCGGGTACGGGCGGTTCGCGGCGGCCCACGCCGGCCGGGGCGTCGGCCTCGGTCCGGACGAAGGGCCGGGCGAGGACACGGTCCTGGAGCCGGGGATGACGTACTGCCTGGAGCCGGCCATCCACGTGCCGGACCTGTTCGGGGCCAGGGTGGCGGACGTGGTGCTCTGCGCGGAGGAGGGCGCCCTGCCGCTCGGCACGGCCCCGCACCCGCTGCACGTCCTCGACCGCTAGCGCTTCACCCGAGCCGTGTCGGCCCCTCAGTCCGCGGGTGCCCGCAGGCCCGCCTTGCGGATTCCCGCGCTCAGGCCGCGTGCGCCCGCAGGCCCGCCTTGCGCCAGACCCTGAACAGGCGCCTGGCCGAGCCGCCCACCGGCCCGACGGCCTCGTACAGTACCTTGCGCGACACCGGCCCGGCCGTCTGCACAGCGGTGACGGCCTCGTCGGCGGAGGTGATCGTGTGCGAGCAGACGCTCAGCAGGTAGCCGGGGATCTGCAGGGCCGGGTCCGTGCAGCCGACCAGCGGCACGCCCACGGCGGCGACGACGGGGAAGACCGTGCCGGGGATGCCGATGGCGGCCTCGGCGCGGGCCGACGCCTGCACGGAGGCGACGGTGCTGATCTCGTACCGCTCCCAGAGCGAGCGGTCCTCGCGCGGGTGCAGGCCCACCAGGATGTGCCTGCCCGCCGCCGCGAGCCGTTCGGCCGCGGCGAGCAGCAGCTCGGTGCCGGGGGCCGAGCCGCCGGTCTGGCTGGACTTGGTGACGCTGGTCAGCACCAGTACGGTGCCCGCCTCCGGAGCGTACGCGGGCAGGTCGTCGGTCTGCGGCGAGCCCACCACGTCGATCTCGCGGCGGGTGCCCAGGTAGTCGTCGAACACCTTCGCCTCCGCCGGCGACGACGCCGTGATCGCCCGCAGCCGTCCCCTGAACTCCTTGGCCCTCGGCGCCTCGACCGGCAACTGGTAGGCCAGCGAGCTCGCCACCAGCGGCACCCGGCGCAGCCGCGCCGCACAGTCGGCGGGCCAGTCGCCCGCGCCCGTCACCACGAGCAGGTCGGCGTCGGTGACCTCGTCGAGCAGCGCGACCGGCACCGGATCGCCGGGCTTGATCCCCGTACGGTCGGGCACGAGCTGCACCAGCTCCCAGCCCAGCCGCCGCGCCTCCGGCAGCAGCGGTGCCGAGTGGTAGGTGCCCCATGGCTCGTTCGTGGCGATGAGGACGCGCGGCGTCCTGCCGCCGGGCCTGGCCGAGGCGCGGGCGGGGGTGCCGCCGAGCATGGTGAGGCCCGCGCCCGCCAGCGCGCCGGTGAGCAGGGATCGTCGGGAAACAGCGTTAAAAGTCATGGAATGGCAATTTATGGGCTGGTTTGGGCTGTGTTGTGAACGTAGATCGTCCTCCAGGCGAACGGGACCGCCAGGACGGGCACCGGCTGAGGCGCGGAGCGCTGGGTTGCCCAGGCAGGACTCCGGGAGGACGATCAGGCGAGCGCGCCGTCGTCGTGGACGACGTCATCACCGCCGAACCATGCCGAATGGTGTCCCAACTTCATGTCGTGGCGTACCAACCACCCTTCTTGCCGGAAAAGTGACGTGCCATATTGATCTCATGGCGTATCGGCATTTACTTCGTGCGACGCGCGCACAGATACGCGGGGGCAACGCTATCGGGGCGGATCGATCCCCTGCCTGGATCAGCTGGCTGACGGCAGTCGTCGCTGCCTGGATCGTGTTCACGCACATCGTCGGCATCGTCGCGGGCACCCCGCAAAGCCTGGCCGTCAAGGCATGGGGGTGGGGTGTCGTCGCTCAGTGGGTCGAGCACTGGCTCGTCCTCGGGGTCATGGTCGTTCTCCTTGCATCCACGATCGCGTCCTTGGCGTCCGGATACCGCCGTCGTTCTCGCCGTGAAGACGACCAGCCTTCTGATGCGTGACGCCAACTGAGGTGAGGACGAGCGCCGTGGTCAGGTGTGATGGCGATGGGCGGCGGTGTCAGCGCTGACGTCCAGCACGACCGCGATCTCGTCCCAGGTGGCGCCGGCCGCTCGACGGGTGGCGACGGCCGCGGCCAGCGCCCGAACCCGCCGCCGGCTGAGGCTCAGGAGCTGCCTGGCGCGGGCCGCCACACGAGGGCGCGCCGAGTGCCGTCGGGGGCCTGCGCCCATCCGGTGATCTCGCCCCGCGCGTTGACGGCGTTGGCCATCGTGGCGGTGCCGGTCGCCGGGTCGGGCAGCAGGGCCGGCGCCGCGTCGGGGCCTGTCCAGACCGCCGCGTGGGCGGCGGTGCCGGCCTCCGTGCAGGTGTGCGTGCCGACAATCACGTCGTCGTCGTTGACGGCCCTGGGCGCGGCCAGACCGCCCGCGTCGGGCAGGCGCCGCATGCCCTCCACGGCACTCCAGATGTAGCCGCCCGCGAGCACGCCGTCCGCGCCGAGCGCCGACTGGCCGACGATGTGGCCGTGGCGGTTGATCCCTTCGGCCTGGCTCCACTGGCCGCCGAGCGTGCCGAGCTCGGTGATGACGCCGTCCTCCCAGAGGAAGGCCCGGTGGGCCCGCTGGCTCGCCGGGCCGGGCGGTTCGAGGCGACGCTGGGTGCCGGCGATCTGCCCGGCCGCGTTGACGGCCGCCGCGTTGCTGCCGGAGACGGCGGCGAGGTCGGTCCTGACGCCGTCCTGGATGCGGAACGCCTGGTAGCGGGCCGTGCCATTGGGCAGCAGGTACCGATATTCGCCCACGATGACGCCCGCGTTGACATCGCGGACCAGGGTGGGAATGCTGCCGAAGGTGCCGAGGTCGGTCATCGTTCCGGCGCGCCAGTGGAAGGCGTGTCCCTTCTCGGTCGCCGTGTAACTGCTGCCGACGACGTTGCCGTCCTCGTCGAGGGCGGCGGCGTAGGCGTGGCCGCCGCCGAGACCGCCCAGATCGATCACCTGTGCGCCGTCCCAGACGGTCGCCCGCTGTTCGCCGGCCGCGCTCACGCTGGAGCCGGCGATCTGTCCCAGGTCGTTGATGTCGAGCGCGCTCCCGGTGACGCCCAGGTCGGTGACCTCCCACTGGCCGGTGGTCGCCGGGCAGCCGTCCGCCGCGGCCGGGCCCGCGCCCGCCGCCTGGCCGGCCATGAGGAGGATGCTCGCCAGAATGGTCAGCTTCGTGCGCGTGGATCCCATGATCACCCCGCGGTTCGGAGAGCCAGCAAAACGATCACCAACATACGGGCGTGATCGCCGGCCGCCAAGGCATGAAGGGGAACGTCACCATCCGTCCGTATGCGATCTCAGAAGGCGGTGTTGTCAGCCGAGCTCGCGGGCAGTGGGCGTGAGCACGCCGGTGAGCGCGACCAGGACGCCGATCAGGCCGACCGGCAGGCCGTGCGCAGGACGTGGTGGGCGAAGACCGCGCGCAGGCCCTCGGCCGGGTCGGCCCGCAGTCGTACGGGGCCGCGTCCGCCGCTGAGGTGGGCCGACCGTCTGCGCGGATGCGGGTCTTGACCAGGGCGAAGAGCAGGAACGAAGGCGCGGCGACGGCGATGGCGATCGGCGCGGTGAGTGTCAGGGGCGGCCCGCCGGTCCGGCCGGGCGGTCGCGCGGCTCCGCCAGCCGGGACGGGGCGGCCAGGGCTTCAACGCCGAGCGCGTGCCCACAGGTAGCCGAGCAACGAGAGCCCGGCGCACCCGGCGATCACCATGAGGACAGGGCCCGCCGACGGCAGGCCGCGCAGGGTCTCGATGAGCGGGGTGAACGACAGGTGCCGAGCCCATGGCCGCACCCCCGGCCCCTTCTTGCCGGCCGGCACGAGCCCGAGGACGATCCCGATGGCCACGAGGCGCCCGAGCATGACGTCGTAGCGGCCCAGCAGGCCCCGCAGTGTGTGGCGGAAGTCGATGCCGTCCAGCACGATCCCGCCCTCGTACGCCTTACGCGGCGTCGCGGCCGCGATCACTGAACCGTTCATGGCCGTTACGGTCGCGGACCGCTCTGATGCCCGGCCGCTGTCGCGCTGACACGGCCGCTGACGCGGCCGGCGCGGCCGCTCCCTGACCTGTGAGGAAGGCTCAAGATCACTCGGCCTTGTGAAACACCGCTCGGTGGGTCAGCTGTGCCGGCTGCACGGAGGGTTCACCTCGTGCGGCTGGTCGCTCCGGCCGAGGGCGGCGGCCCAGGAGGGCTGTACCGCCGCTTCCCCACCCGGGAGGCGCTGGCCGAGGCGGTCTATCACGAGGAGGTCGCCGCGCTGTGCGACCGCGCCCGCCGGCTGCGGGCCACGCTGCCCGCGGAGGAGGCCTTGGCGACCTTCCTGCGTGGCATGGTCGGCTACCTGGGCGCCCACCAGGGCCTCGCCCGGACGCCGGCCACGCTCATGGCCACCGGCTCGGGCGCGCTCGCCGAGGGCAGCCGGGCGCTGGAGCAGGCCGTCACCAACCTGGTGGCCGCCGCCGTGGAGGACGGCGCCGTCCGCGACGACGTGGGTGCCGGTGCCGTCATGATGGCACTGCACGGCATCGGTGCGGCCCATGACCGCCCCGGCTGGCGGGCACTGTCGCGAAGGCATCCCGTAGCTGCGATTCAGGCATGCTCCCCAGGCGGTGCCGGACGGCGGCCCCGTGACGACAGGTCGTCACGGGGCCGGTCTCACTTGCCTGCCAGCGCGTTGCGCAGGTCGATGATCACGTTCTCCGCCGCCGCGCGGTCACCCGGCGACGCGGCCGGATTGTTCCTCAGCCACTTCTCCAGCGCGTCGATGTAGTTCCTCGCCTTCTGCGCGTGGTGGGCGCCACCGACCGAGCCGCCGAACTTGAGCTCGAACCGGACGGCGGCCGCGGTGCTGCCGTTGCCGACGGTCGCGCCAGGCCGCCACAGCTCCTCGAACCACCTGGCGAGCTGGCTGTCGACCACGTGCGGCTTGACCATCTCGGCGCGGAGGATGTTCTTGTACTCCTCGAAGAGCGCCCGGCTGGCGGCCAGGTTGTGCAGCGGCGGCCGGCGCCCGCCGACGCCGGGGAAGAGGCCGGGACCGCCGAATTCGCCCATCGGCGCCATCGACACGTCCCGGAGCTCGTGGCGCAGGACGTTGCCGCAGGGGTCTCCGCCACGGTTGTTCTCGCCGGTGCAGTACGTCTTGAGCAGCACCGCGGCCCAGTCGTCCTCCTCGATCCCGGCCAGGTCGAAGAAGGCGCCGAAGTCGCCCAGCCATCTGTCGAAGTCGCTCGCCAGCTCGCCGCAGGAGCCGACGCCGAGATCGCCGGGCAGCTTGTAGCCGTTGAGATAGCAGGCGTCGTCGAAGACGACGAGCATGGTTCCCCGCTCGTACGTCTCGAACGTGGTCAGGCCGCTCTCCGGGCCGGTCGGCGGCGGGGTGTTCTCCCGCAGCCGTTCCTCGTCCTCCGCGCGCTGCTTGGCCGCCGCCAGGTTGAGCGCGTCGAGGGCGGCCAGTGCCGCTTCGGCGGCGTCGTCGCCGGCCTCCAGCGCCGACGCCCGGGCCCGCTCCGCCGCCGAGTAGGCCGCGGCGGCGGACGCCTGCGCGCGGGCCGCGGCGGCGTCGGCCAGGGCCGCCGACCGGGTCGCCGCCTTGGCGTCCTGGGCGGCGGCGTTCGCCGCGTCGCGGGCCGTGCGCGCCGACGCCTCGGCCTGGTCGGCGGACTGCCTGGCCTCGGCGGCGGCCTGGGCCGCCTGCCCGGCGAACACCTCGGCCTGGTCGGCCGACTCGCGGGCCTTGTCCGCCCAGTACGCCGCCTCGTCCGCGGCCTGCTTGGCGATCGCCGCGACCCGGGCGGCCTCGGCGGCGTCCGTACGCGCCAGGGCCGCCGATCCGGCCGCCTCCGCCACGTACCTGCGGACGTTGGCGACGTGCAGCGCGGTGTCGTGGTCGCGCTGGCGGGCCTTGAACAGCCCCGTCCGCAGGAAGTCGCTCAGGTAGCGGCGGGGGCCGTTGAGCGCGGCCTGCGCGGCGGCGTCGACCTCGGCGCCGCCCGTCTCCATCGCGCGGGCGATCGCGACGCGGTCGTCCTGCTCGGCCGCGAGATGGCGCCCGGTGCGCAGGAACTGGTGCGCGTCGGCCGGGGTGCCGTTGAGCGCCGTCTGCGCCGCCGCGTCCGTCGCCGGGCCGCCGGTCTCCATGAGCCTGGCGATGGCGATCCGGTCGTCCTGGACCTTGCCCTCGTACATGGGCAGCCGCAGGAACTGCACGACCTGCCGGTGCGTGCCGGCCAGAGCCGCCGCGGCGGCCGCCTTCAGCGCCGGCTTGTCGCTGAGGTCGGCGAGCCGGACGACGCGGGAGCGGTCGTCGTGCTCGGCGGCGGTGGCGCGGGTCGCCTCCAGCCACGTGCGGAGGTCCGCCTCCGAGCCGGCCAGCGCGGCCTCCGCGGCGGCCCTGGTCCAGGTGCCGCCGGCGGTCACGAGGCGCATGGCGGCCCCCCGGCCGTTGTCGAGCACGACCTCGGCGGGGGCGCCGGCGGCGGTGGCGGCCGCGAGGAGCCGCGCCGTCTCGGTGTCCACCCGGTCCTGTTCCGGCGCGTCCCATGGGACCGCGGCCGGCAGTGCCTCCTCCTTCTCCTTGGCCGCGCGGGCGGCCGCGACCCGCTCCTCGGTGTACGAGCGCAGTTGCTCCGCCTCGGCCGCCCGGGCGGTCGTCTCGGCGGTTTCCGCGACCTTGGCCGCCGCGGTGGCGGCGTCGGCGGCGACGGCCGCGTTCCTGGCGTGCTCCGCGGACCGCCGGGCCGCCTCCGCCGCCTCCCCCGCGTGCGCGGCGGCCTCGTCGGCCGCGGTGGCCGCCGCTCTGGCGTGGGCCGCCGCGTCGCGGGCCCAGTGCTCCGCGTCCCGCGCCGCCGCCCTCGCCTGCCTGGCCAGGGACTCGGCGGCGTCGGCCGCCCGGTCCGCCCGGGCGGCGTGGGCGCGTGCCTCGGCCGCGGCCTGCCTCGCCCTGGCGGCCTCGGCCGAGGCGACCTGGGCGTGGCCGCCGGCCTGCTCGGCCGCCGCCGCGGCCGCCTGCGCGTTGGCGATCGCGCTGCGGGCCGCGCCGACCGCCACGCTGACCTGGTCCACGGCCTCACCGGCGGCCTTCGCCGCGTCGGCCGCCTTCTCCGCGGCCGCCGCGACGGCGCGCGCCTGCTGTGCCGCCTGCCGGGCGGCATCGGCCTTGGTGGCGTCGGTCGCCGCGTTCGCCGCCGCCTGGTAGGCCCGCGCGGAGGCCTGGCCCGCGAGCACCGCGGCGGATGCGGCCCGCGAGGCCGCGCTCGCCGCGACCCGGGCGGCGTTGCCGGCCGCCTGCGCCGCCCCGATGGCCTCCTGCGCCGCGGAGGCCGCGCGGCGGGCGGCGTCGGCGGCCCGGCCGGCCGCCTCGGTGGCCTTCTTGGCCGACGAGCCGGCCGCGGCCGTCTCCGCCGCGGCCCGTTCGGCCGCCTCCTTCGCCAGCCGGGCCGCGTTGACCGCGCGCTCGGCTTCCTCCTTCGCCGCCTGGGTCTCCTGGGCGGCCGTCACCTGTGCCAGCCGCGCGATCTCCGCGAACTGGGCGACGGTGGTGATCTCCTCGTCCCGCGCCCGCGCCACGTGCCGGCCGTGGTCGAGGAACTCGCGGATGTCCTGCGGCGTGCCCTGGAGCGCGGCCTGCGCCGCCCGGGTGACCTCGGGCCCGCCGGCGGCCATCAGCCGGGTCACCGCGATCCGGTCGTCCTGCTCCGCCGCGGTGTACCGTCCGTCCATCAGGAACTGGATGACGGCGTCGTCGCCGCTGTCCAGCGCGGCGCGCCCGGCCGCCTGCGTGGACGGGCCGCCGGCCTCGATGAGGCCGGCGACGCGGATCCGCCGGTCCTGCGCCATGATCGGCCGGTAGCCGCTCTCCAGGAGCTCCCGGAGCTGCTCCGGCGGGCCGGCCAGCGCCGTCTGCCCGGCCTGGACCATCGCCGGCCCGCTCACCTCCATGAGGTAGGCCGCCCGGATCCGGTCGTCCTGCACCCCCAGCTCGTGCCGGTCGGTGTCCAGGAACAGGCGGACGTCCTCGTCGGAGCCCAGGAGCGCGACCTGGGCCGCCCTGGCCACCCCTGGGCCCGCCGTCTTCATCAGCTCCAGCGCCTGCGCCCGCCGGTCCGCCGGTTCCGCCGCGTGCGCGGGAACGGCGATCCCTCCGGCCGCGAGCAGCGCCACCAGCAGGTGCTTCGTGCCAAGCCATGCTCGGGACGCCTCCACGACGCCCTCCTTCCGAACGTGTACCGAGTCGGATCCGCGTCCAGGCGCCGTCACGGGGAGGCGCGCAGCTCCAGCAGCACCGCGAAGTCGGGGTCGGTGGTGCCGGTGGGCCGTATCTCACCCTCGGGCACGACGACCGTCTGCTCCTCGCCGTTGGCGGTGATGGTCGCCTCGACCTCCTGGTCGCCGGAGCCCACCAGGAAGACGGCGTCCAGCCGGAGGCTCAGCCAGCCGGTGTCGCCTTTGACCCGGAAGCAGAACTTCGACCGGCCGACGCTCTCCACCGTGATCAGTTGCGGGTCATCGGTGCACTCCGCCAGCGTGATGCGGCCGTCGCCGCGGATCAGCTCGATGTCGTCGATGGACTCCGCGCCCGGGTAGCGGAAGTCCTCGACCACCGATCCCGGCACGTCCACGTCCTCGGCCGCCCTGCTCTCGGCCGCCGCGCCTCCTCCCGCCGGTACGAGGTCGGCGGCGTACCAGCCCTGGAGGTCCACCAGGACGTGCGCGGTGCCCGGGCTGTCGTTCCTGACCCGGATCTTGCCGCCGGTGCCGACCTTGACCACGGTGTGCCCGGCCCGCACGCCGTTGGCCGGTGGCGCGTAGTTGACCAGCGACGTCGTCCGCTCGGTGCCGTCGACCGGCCACACGTTGAGGTGCCCGTTCGCGGTGTTGTCGGCGACGGTCAGGTTCAGGGCCGCCGTGCTGCCCGCGGGCAGGCCGAGCGGTACGTCGATGGTGCTGTTGGCCGGGAGGGGCACGCCCGTGCCGGTCGTGCGGGTGTCCAGGCGGCGTACCGCCGGCATGGTGCGCAGCCCCGCGCCGGTGTCCGCGCTGCCGGTGAAGTAGCCCAGCGCGGTCAGCACGAAGTGCACCGGCGAGCCGCTGTTGTTGGTGAACGTCGCTCGCCCGTCCGCGCCCAGCTGCACCGTCACGCCGTGCGAGGTCGTACCGGGCACGAAGTCCATGACGCTGCGGTTGTTGGAGCCGCCGGGCGGGAACGCGCCGACCCAGCCCTGCGTGGTAGCGCCGGTCACGACCAGGTCCAGGTACGCCGAGCTCGCCCCGGCGGGAATGGCGCCGCCCGTCAGCGTGAAGGTGCGCGTCCCCCGGGCCGGCACGACGCCGGCCGCGCCGCCCAGGCCGCTGCGGGTGTCGGCGAGCCGGGTGTGGTCGACCGGTACGAAGCCGCGCCCGGAGCTGCCCGAGGTGGTGTAGTAGCCCTGGACGTCGACCAGGACGTGCGCGCCGGGTCCGTGGCTGTAGACGGAGATCCGCCCGCCGGCGGGCACGGGCACGACGGCGGTGTTGGAGATGATCTGGTTCGCGGTGGCGTTCACCGTGGACAGCGGCGGGCGCGGCGCGCCCTCCGGCAGCAGCGTCAGGAACGTGGGCGAGGCCGCGACGACCGTGACGTCGACCAGCACCGCGCTGACGCCGGTGGCCGGAATGCCGCCCACCCCGGCCACCTGGAACGGGGTGAGGCTGCCCGCGGGCCGCGCACCGGCGGGCGCGCCCAGCCCGGACCGGGTGTCCAGGACGCTCGCGCTGGTGGGCAGGCGGACGAAGGTGCCCCCGCGTACCGTCTGCCGTACCCAGTCCCTGACGTTGTCCACGCGCGCCTCGGTCGCCGTGTCGCGGGTCTCCGTCGCGTCGGTGCCCAGGCAGCCCGCCTGGTAGGAGGCGCTGTGCAGGGCGACGAGCTCGGGGCCGGTCGCGAGGTCGCGCACCGTCGGCCCGCCGGCGTCCCCCTTGCAGATGCTCGCCGGCGCCGACGGGTCGCCGCTGATCTCGATGGCCCCGGAGCTGACCGTCCTCACCGAGAAGGGCGCCGTGTGCAGCCGCTCCGGCAGCCACTCCGTCGCCGTGCGCCCGAAGCCGGCGACCTGCAGCACCTCACCGGAGGCCGGCGCGGTCGCGCTCACCTTGACCGGCGCCACCTCGACCACCGGACTGGCCAGCTTGGCCAGCGCGAGGTCGCGCGACGGATGCGGGACCACGTGGGTCGCGCCGCGCACCTGTCCCTCGCCGATGGCGGTCAGGTCCTCCCGGCCGACGGTGACGGTGGTCGGCTGCGAGGGCGGGCCGGTCGGCACCGGATCGGAGCCCTCGACGAAACAGGACTTCGCGGTCAGGATCCACTCCGGGTCGATCAGCGCGCCGGAGCAGCCGCGTACCGCGTTGCCCACCTTGACGTCAGCGACGAACCCGTACCCGTCGGCGGGTGCCGCCGACCCGCCGGCGACCCCGAGGGCGGGGGCGGCCGCCAGCGCCGCACCGGCCACCATCCCACCCGCTACCAGCCCGGCGACCGCGGCGCGGCATAACCACAAACGCATGGACGAACCTCTCTTCCCCGGCACGACGACCGGCACGCGACAGCGGCCCCACACACCGCTGGTTGCGTGCCATCATCAGGGAGGCCGCCTTCAGATCTGCTTCACTCCTGCGGCGCGCTGTTCTGCGAACCGGAACACCCGGGCACCGGTCACGAGCTCGAACACCGCGTTCTGGAGCGCCTTCGCCGGTCCGGACCGCCAGTGGGTCCGGGCACTCACGCCTCGGTCACCACGACGTCCTCGCTCCTGACGAACATGACGCGGTGGCCGAACTGGATCTGGTGGTACTCCTGGGTGCCGCGGACCACCCGATGCTGCGTGGTGTCGAAGGTCGTCGCCTTGTAGAACTCGCCGGTCGTGGTCAGGCCGACCGTGTACGACTGCCCGGCCGCGAACGTGTACTGCAGCGGGACCAGCGGCTGCACCGCCACGCCCGGCGGATACGCCGCCGCCTCCGGGTACGCGCGGCCGTACACGGGAACGGAGTCCAGGCCGGGCCGGGGCGTCGCCATCCGGGTCCGGCTGGGCACGGCCACGGGAGCGGAGCCCGGGTTGCGGAACCACGCCTTCTGGCCCAGGTACCAGATGGCGGTCCAGTCGCCGCGCCGCTCGGCGACGACGTAGCGCTGCCCGGTGACGGCACGGGCGGCGTGATCGTACACGCTGAACGTGGACTGGCCCGTCGGGTGCTTGCCGATGTCCTTGACGAGGGGTGCCCCCTCGCGCGGCTCGGTGTGCAGCCAGATCGAGGCCGACCCGTGCGCCGGGCAGGCGGCTGCGGGATGGTCCTTGTCACAGCCGATGTAGTGCGGGCGGTTGCGGTCGTAGCCGGGCAGGATCATGACCGTGACCGTGCCGGAATCGCCGTCGGGGCGCAGCGGAGCACCCATCAGGTCGAAGAAGTGGGCCCAGTCCCAGTACGGGCCCGGGTCCTCGTGCATCCCCCGCACCTTCTCCGGCAGCAGGCCGGGCACGTTGTCATGGCCGAGGATGTGGGCGCGATCCAGCGGGACGCCGAACCTGTCGGCCAGGTAACGCACGAGCTTGGCGGACGTGCGGTACATCGCCTCGGTGTACCAGGTGCCGCCGGCGGCGAGAAAGCCCTCGTGCTCCAGGCCGATCGCCTTGGCGTTGACGTACCAGTTGCCGGCGTGCCAGGCCACGTCCTTGGTGAGCACGTGCTGGGCGAGGTGACCGTCGCGCGAGCGCAGCGTGTAGTGCCAGCTCATCTCCGACGGGTCCTGCACGAGATCGAGCGTCTTGCCGTACAGCTCCTCGGTGTCGTGGATGACGATGTACTGGATCGTCTGGCTGGTGGGGCGGTCGGCGAGGTCGTGGTTGCCGTACTTGCCGTTCGGGAGCTGGCTGTAGGGCGCCGGGATCCACTCGCAGGAGAGCGAGCCGGGGCACTCCACGGCGTCCGCGCGGGCCAGGTGGGGCAGGTCCAGCCTGGCCAGCCAGGAGCGGGACGGGTGCACCTCGGGAGCGGGCGGCAGCGTCACCTCCGTACCGGTGTCGGTCGTCCGGGTGGCGCCCTCGTGGAGGATCTCGTACACCTCGTCGGCGAAGCCCGCCGCCGTCTCCTCGGCCGTGGCGCCCGAGTAGCGTGCCACCGCGCCGTACCAGTCGGCGGGGTCGGCGCTCGGCGGGGCGCCCAGGGCGCGCTGGTACTCGGCGAGCAGCGCTGCACCACCGTCGATGTTGGCGGCCGGGTCCTTGCGCAGGCGCTCGGCGCTCTCCCCGGTCAGCTCGGCGGCCCGCTCCAGGGTGTGCAGGGACGCGGGCAGGCCGTCCTGCCGCGCCGCCGGTTCGACGGGACGCAGCGCAGGCCGGGAGTCGTCGCCGCGGGGGTCCTCGTCCCCGTCGAGGTGGTGGTGCCGCGAGGTGCTCAGCGCGGCGCCGTCGGTGAGGTGCATGGGGCCGAACCCGCCGGCCGTACTGGGCTTGCCGCCGTTACAGTCCCAGCGCGACTCCATGTACGAGACGGCGAGCAGGACGCTCTCCGGTACGCCGTGTCTCCTCGCGGCCTGTTCGAACGCTTTCGGCATCGTGGCCATCACCACCACCTCCACCTGCACCGTCGCATGGGTACACGGCCGACTGGAGGAGACATGTCATAGTTTTCCGCTTTCTTGTGGCAGGACGACCAGCCTTCGACCGGCCGCCGGAACTACGAGGAATCGCGCGTGGTCTTCACAGCGGTGAGTGCGGCCATGCCCTCGAGGACGTAGTCGAGCAGGGGGCGTGAACGCCCGTCCAGATGCCACTGCTCCAGCGAGCCGAAGTAGACCCCGAACCAGAACGTCCGCGCCATCACCCGAGCCTTGGCCGGTGGGTCGCCGCGGTCGCGCAGCTGGGTGGCCAGGCGTTCGGCGGCCTCGTCCAGCGAGCCGTACACCGCCGCGCGCACCGCGGGCTCCTCCAGCACGTAACGCATCCCGCGCCAGGGAGAGTGGCCGGGGGACTCGTCGAACAGGCCGATCAGCCTTTTCAGCGTGCCCGGCAGGTCGTCGGGGTCGAGCTGGGCGGAGTAGAGGTCCAGTCCGACCATCGCGAACGGGTCCGTGGTGAACAGCCCTTCCTTGGTGCCGAAATAGCGGTAGAAGGTGCGTGGTGACACCCCGGACGCGGCGGCGATCTCGTCGATCGTCACGGCGTTGTAACCACGTTCGTCGAACAGGTCCATCGCCGTGTCCATGATCACGTGGATGGCCGCGAGCCGGTTGCGCTGGCGAAGGGTCAGGGACACGAAGCGAGCCTACCGGTGCACCTTCAAACTGGCAGCTACTGCCAATTAGGCGGTAGCTGACATATAGTGCGGGGCATGAGGACGAGGAGGCGCCGATGAGGCCGTTCGAGATCGGGTTGGTGGTAGCGGAGGCGCTGGCGTGTCTCGGTCTGGCGTTCCGGCCGGTGCGCGTCTCCGCAGTGTTCGCGCCGGCGATTCCGGTTGCGGTCGTGGCGCAGGTGCTGGTGGAGGGGGCGCGGTGGCCCATGGCGCCGGCGTACGCGCTGGCAGCGGCGCTGACGGGGTTGTGGGCACGCCGCGCGGTGACCACCGTGCGAGCGCTTCCGCGACTCCGGCCGGCCCGGCCGCGGGCGGGGACCGTGCTCGGGCCGGTCGCGATGGTGGTCGTGATGGTGGTCGTGATGGTGGTCGTGGTGGCGGTGCCGTTGCTGCTGCCCGTGTTCCGCTTCCCGCGTCCCACCGGCCCTCACGGTGTCGGCACCCTCACCTACCACTGGACCGACCACTCCCGCCGCGAGATCCTCGGCCCCGATCCACGGGCGCCGCGCGAGCTGATGGCGCAGATCTGGTATCCGGCCCAGGCCGATCCGTCCGCGCCGCGTGCCTCGTACGTGCAGGACGGCCCCATCACGGACGGCATCGCCCGGCTGCTCGGCGCGCCCGGAGTCACCTTCCAGCACCTGCGGCAGGTACGCACCAACGCCGTCGCCGACGCGCCCGCCGCTCCCGGCCGGCACCCCGTGCTGGTCTTCCTGACCGGCGCACAGGGCTTCCGTCAGTCGAACACGTTCCAGGCCGAGGAACTGGCCTCACACGGGTACGTGGTCGCCGCGCTCGACCAGCCGTACACCGCCGCCGCGGTCACCTTCCCCGGCGGGCGCACCGTGCAGGCCCTGCCCCGGGACCGGATGAGCGCGCTCATCGAACAGAGTCTCACCCCGGCGGCCACGCCTCCCGTGCTTCACGGCCGCGCGTTCCCCGAGGGGCTGATCCCGCATCTCGCCCGCGACGTGCCGTTCGCCCTGGACCGCCTGCGCGACCTCGACCGCGCCGACCCTCGCCGGGTCCTGACCGGACGGCTCGACGTGGCGCGGGCCGGGGTGTTCGGCGTGTCGCTGGGCGGCATCGTCGCTCCCCTGGCCGCCAACCTGGAGCCCCGCCTGCGCGCCGGTCTCGTCATGGACGCCCGCATGACCGCCGACGTCGTGCGTGACGGCATGCGCACCCCTGCCATGTGGCTCACCAGGGACGCCGCCACCATGCGCCGCGAGGGCTGGGACGAGGCCGAGATCGAGCAGCACCAGACGACCATGCGAGCGGTTTACGAAAAACGTCCGGCCGACGGCTACTTCATCACCATGCCGGACACGTTCCACCTCGACTACACCGACGCGACCGCCTGGTCGCCGCTCATCGGCATGCTGGGTTTCTCCGGCCCCATCGGGGCAGAACGGGCCCACACCATCATCAACGCCTATACCCTCGCGTTCTTCGACACGTACCTGAAGGACGCCCATCCGGCCCTTCCCGTCTTCTCCGGCGTGCGCGCCGAGGCCACGCCGACCTCCTCCCGGGCACCGGCTCCTACCGCACCCGACAACCGAGGCCGTACGAGCCGACCTGCCGGCGCCCTGGTGACCCTGCCTGCCGGCGAGAAGCCAAGGGGGCATGAAGGATGGGGCTGAGGCGCGGAGCGACGGGTTGCTCAGGCGAGACTCCACATCCGGATCGTGGCGTCGAGACTGCCGGAGACGACGACGGGGGTGCCGTCCTCGCGTGTGCCCACGGCCAGGGCGCTGATGGTGCCGGTGTGACCGGTGAAGGGGCCGCCAAGGGGCAGGCCGGTGTCGAGGCCGCGCACCACCACGTTGCGGTCGTCGCCACCTGAGACCATGACCGGTGTGCCGTCGCCGTCAGTGGTCGCCGCGACGGCGACATGGTAGGCGTCTCCTTCAGGCGTCAGCGGCTCCCCGAGGGGCCGGCCCGGCTCCAGGTTCCAGATGCGCAGCGTCGCTGGTGGGCTTCCGTCGTCCAGAGGGAAATTCCGAGCCACTGCCGAGATCACGACACGCTGCCCATCGCCGCGCTCCGCGATCGCCAGCCCGTAGACCGTGCAGTTGAAGCAGGTGTTGAGCGGTTTGCCGACGGGTTTACGCGTGTCGAGGTTCCAGATCCGCACCCTTGAGTCGGTGGTGCCGGTCACGAAGACGGGCGTTCCATCGGCGCGATGGGTGACCTCGATGTCCGTGACACCGGAATGGTGACCCCACCAGGGCTTGCCGATGTACTTGCCGGTGTTCAGGTTCCACATGTGGAGTGCCACCGTTTTGCGGCCCTCGCCGCTGGAGATGATGACCGGCGTACCGTCACTGCGCTTCCCGACGGCGACGGCGTGGACGAGCTCGTGCCCGGTTCTGAGCGGTTTGCCCTAGGGCCGGCCCGTGTCGAGGTTCCACATCCGTACGGTGCCGTCCTCGCCGCCGGAGACGATGACGGGAGTGCCGTCGCTGCGCTCGCCGATCGCGAGCGCGCTGATGCCCCGGGTGTGGCCCTTCAACGGTCCGCGCAGTTCACTTCCGAACGGTGGGACCGCTGCGGCGGATGCCTGCCTGGCTGGTTGGCCTGCGTGGGCCGGTGTCGTCGCCATCACCGCGGGCGGGTGCCGGCACGTGCCTGCCACCAGGAGAGCCGGCGCCACCACCAGCGTTCCGGCACTTCTCCCGACTGCACGTCGCGCCATCCCCTCGTCCTCTCAAGCGTTCCACCCGGGCGTGATCATGGGCAGGCGTCACTGTGGCTGCCGGGCTCCCTGTCCAGGAAGAGCTCACCGGCACTCCTGACCCCCGGCCACCTCCGTGTGCCTCACGTGGGCACCAACCTGCTCGAAGCCCGCATACGACGACACGTCGGCATCGCCCTCGACCTGCTCGGATCGGCTGGACCACGCCGAACATGGGCCCCTGCGGCTCACCACCCGGGAAGACGATCAGGCGAGCGCGCCGTCGTCGTGGACGACGTCACCGCCGATGACGGTGGCGCCGACCGACAGGGTGGCGATGCGGTCGGGCGCGACCGTGAGCAGGTCGTCGGACAGCACGGCGAAGTCGGCCAGCATGCCGCGGGCCAGCGTCCCCTTGCGGTCCTCGGCGTGCTCGGCGTACGCGGAGCCGATCGTGTAGGCGCGCAGCGCCTGCTCGGGGGTGAGGGCTTCGCCAGGGGCGAGCGGCGCGCCGGAGGCGGTGCGCCGGTTGACCATGTCGTGGATGTTCAGCAGCGGGCTGCCGTGCGCCACGGGCGCGTCGCTGCTGCCCGGCAGGACGACCCCGGCGTCGAGGAGGCTGCGCATGCGGTAGCAGCGTTCGCTCCGCTCAGGGCCGAGCGCGGCGATCATGCCGTCGCCGATCTCCGTCAGGAAACGTCCCTGAGGGACGGCGATGGCGCCGAGCGCGGCCAGCCGTTCCACCTGGGTACCGGTGGCGACGGCGAAGTGCTCGATGCGGTGGCGGGGGTCGCGGCGCGGGTGGGCGGCCTGGGCGGCGGCGAAGGCGTCGAGCGCGAGGCCGATGGCGGCGTCGCCGATGGCGTGCGCGGCGACCTGCCAGCCGCAGCGGTGCGCTTCGACGATCATGTGCCGTAGCTCGTCCGGGTCGAACAGCGGGAAGCCGGAGTTGTCCGGCTCGTCGTGGTAGCCGGTGCACATGTGGGCCGAGCGTCCGATCAGGGAGCCGTCGGTGGCGACCTTGGTGGCGCCGACCTTCAGCCGGTCGTCGCCGAACCCGCTGCGCAGCCCCAGGTCGAGCCCGAACCAGGTGTTCCCGGGCTCGAACACGCCGAGGTCGTGCAGGACCGTGAGGTACGGCATGACCGTGGCCCTGACGTTCAGCAGGCCGCGCTCGACCGCCAGGTGGAAGGCGTGCAGGTCGACCGGGCCGTGCCCGATGTCGCCGACGGCGGCGATGCCGGGCTCGGTGAAGCTGGTCAGGCCCTCCGAAACGGCCACGGTGTTGGCGGCGGCGATCCCGGCGACGATCGTCTCGACGGGCAGAGGCCGGAAGGTCCCCGTGACCAGGGGCTGGGCCCGTTCCTGGAGCAGCCCGGTGGCCCGGCCGGCTGCGTCGCGCTCGACGTGGCCGCCGTCCACGTCCGGCACGCCCAGGCCGCCGGGGTAGCCGGCCAGCTCGAAGGCCGCGGTGTTGGCCACGCCCATGTGGCAGGAGACGTGTTCGAGCCAGACCGGCCGGCCGCCCGCGACCGCGTCCAGGGCCTCGGCCGCCGGGTGGGCGCCCAGCTTGTTCTGGTCGTAGCCGGAGCCGTGGATCCAGGCGCCCGGCTCCAGCTCCGCGGCGCGTTTCGCCACGGCCGCGTAGAGGGCGTCCAGGGTGGGGGCGGCCTCGGCGCGCAGGTCCAGCTCCAGGAGCCGCCTGCCGCGCAGGCTGAGGTGCTGGTGGGCGTCGTTGAACCCCGGTACGGCGGGCGCTCCGCCCAGGTCGTGGACCTGCCGCGCGGTGCAGTGCGCGACCTCCTCGTCCACGCCGGCGATGCGCCCGGCGAAGACGCCGACGGTGTGCGCCGTGGGGCGGCGCGGGTCGAGGGTGGTGAAGCGGCCGTTGGTGAACAGAGCGTCGAGTTGCACGAGGTTGCCCTATCGGTTGCGGACGGGAGCGGGCTGCGCGGCGGCCTTCTCACGATCATGGGTGGTACGGCGGGCGAGCGCCAGGACGCACGCCAGCGTGAGGAGCAGGACGTTCTCGCACCCGACGCGGTCGCCGAGATGCCGCCGAACGGGCGGCGGGCTCGACCCCTGCTTCCGTGACTTCAGAACCGTCCGTACAGAAGCCGATGTCGATAATGGCTTGTCGGCTCCGTCCCAGGGCACATGCGGCCATCGTGGCCGCACCACACCAAGGAGACCAGCATGGCGATTCAGCGCATGGACAACGTCCTCATCGTGGTCGACGACCTGGACGCCGTCATCGCGTTCTTCGTCGAACTCGGCATGGAGCTGGAGGGCAAGGGCCCGCTGGAGGGCGAACGCTGGGCGGAGCGCGTCATCGGGCTCGACGACGTCCGGCAGGACGTCGCCATGCTGCGGACCCCCGACGGACACGGCCGGGTGGAGCTGGCGAAGTTCCACCGGCCGGAGGCGATCAGCACGGAGCCGAAGGACGCGCCGGTGAACACGCTGGGCATTCGCCGCATCATGTTCGCGGTGGACGACATCGAGGACGTCGTCGCCCGCCTGCGCGCCCATGGCGCCGAACTCGTCGGCGAGCTGGAGCAGTACCAGGACAGCTACCGGCTCTGTTACGTCCGCGGCCCCGAAGGCCTCATCGTCGGGCTGGCGGAGCAGCTCGGGTAGCGGCTACCGCTCCGCCCGCACGACCTTGCTGCCGGTCAGGTGGTCGAGCACCCGGCGCCGGTCGCCCCACGCGACGGGTATCCAGTCCAGCCAGGCGATCGGTCCCAGCATCAGGCTGAGCCGCCGGACGATGCCGGTGACCGGGTGGATGCGCAGCCCGGTCTCGGTCACGACGCACAGTCCCATCAGGCGCTTGCCCGGGCTCGTGCCGGTCCAGGCCTCCACCAGCCCCAGGCCGACGATCGACCAGAGCAGGGCCAGCGGCACGCCCACGGTGTAGAGGAGCCCGGCGTAGCCGTAGACGTCGCATTGCGTGGGCCCGACGGCCACGCACCCCTCACCGATCTTGACGTACACGAAGGGCGGGAACGCCAGCGAGAAGCCGCTGCCCAGCTCGGCGATCCGGGCGATGCCCCGCACCAGCAGCGTGAGCGTGACGCCGACGAGCGGCAGGTTGTCGATCACGACGGCGACCAGCCGCACGTCCATGGGAGCGGGCGGCGCCGACGCTAAGCCGGCGAACGTGGCCGCCGCCTCTCTCGGCGTGCCGAGCCGGCTCAGGGAGTGCTCCAGCTCGCCCGCCTCGGCCGCGTCGGACAGATGCGCGCCGAGCTCCGCCTTCGCCTTGTCCCGGGACGAGCCCAGCAGATGGCGCCCGACCCGCTCCGCGTAATCGTCGATGATCTCTTGCTCGTTGCTCATTCCCGCACCTCACCGAGTGTGTCGAGGAGCTGTCGCATGCCGTCGACCAGGCCGCTCCACTCGGCGCGCAGCGTGGCGAGGTACGTGCGACCCTCCGGCGTGATGACGTAGTACTTGCGCGGCCTGGCCCGCCCTTCCGCTTCCCAGGTCGCGGCGATGTGGCCGGAGTCCTCCAGCCGGTGCAGCAACGGGTAGAGCGTGCCCTCCTTGACCCGCAGGACTCCCTCGCCCGTTTCCCGCAGCACTTTCATCAGCTCGTAGCCGTATCGACGGCGAGCGCCGAGGACGGACAGCACGGCCAGCTCGGTGGTGCCGCGGGCGAGCTCGCGCCGCAGGCGGGCGATGGTCGCCGATTCCGATGGCAGCTCGGTGTCCTCGGACATGAGACCACAGTACGACCCGATACCTTACGTGGCAAGGTATCGGGTCGTACGAGCCTCCCCGGGAGGACTCAGATCAGTCGGTGACCCAGTCCATGTGCTCGATCCAGAGCTGGAACAGCGCCCGGTCCCCCAGCACTTCCAGCGCGGAGGCCGCACCCAGCGGCCGGCGCCTGCTGAGCACCAGCAGCAGTTCGGCGGCCGGCCCGCGTACCGCGACGTCCGCCTTGGTGTGCGCGCGTTCCAGGACGACCCGGTCCGGTTCCCGGCGTGCCACCCACTCCCCGGGCGCGTCGGTCGCGTGGAAGTGCAGGGTCTGGCCGTTGCCGCGCATCGCGGCGGCGAAGTCGGGCCTGTTCTCCCAGTAGCCGCGGGAGGTCATCGTCGCCAGCCAGTCCTCGGTGGCCGCGACGGCGAGCTCCGGCGCCAGCTCGTACCGCAGTCCGAGCGCCGCGGCCGCGTCCGCCCGGTGCACGCAGACCTCGCCGAACAGCCGGCGTGACCAGAACGGCACGCCCGCGGCGCCGCCGGACGGATCCCACACCGGCGTGTCGTCGTCGGCCGAGTCGAACGCCCGCTTCGCCTCGGCCGCGCCCTCGGCCAGCCAGTCGCGCCACTGCCCCGAATCGGCCGGTCCGGGGACGTAACCGGCGTACGCCCTGCTCGGCTCGCTCATCCGCTCACCCACGAGCATGGCCACCATGCGCTGGGTCCCGCCGACGTGGTCGACGAGATCGGCCAGCGTCCACTTCGGGCAGGTCGGCACGGGCGCCGTCGCGTCCTTGCCGTCCACCCACTCGGCGAGCGTGCGCGTCTGTTCGACCACGGCCTTCACGTACGCGGATGTGTCCATCTGCACCTCCAAGTGCTCCGTCGATTCCTGCTGAAACGTGTCATGTCATGAACCCTCCTCAGCCCGCGGCCGGCCGGTAGCGCAGCCAGACGACCCCGGACCGGTACGGCGTGGCCGCTACCAGCTGCAGCCGGATGGGACCGGCACCGTCGAGGATCCGCGGCCCGGCCGGCCAGAGGTGCGGGTTCACCCAGAACCAGAACTCGTCGGCCAGACCGTGCCGGGCGAGGGTGTGCGCCAGCTCCCCGCATCCGGAGACGATCAGGTTGCCCCGGTGCTTCTCCTTCAGGGCCGGGACGGCCTGGACGACATCGCCCTCGATGAGGGTGGCGTTCCAGCCCAGCGATCCGGCGAGCGTGCGCGAGGCGACGTACTTGGGCATGCCGTTGATCCGCTCCGCGTAGTGCCCCATCGACGGGTCCTCGCCGAGGTGCGGCCAGACGGCGGCCAGCCCTTCGTAGGTCTTGCGGCCGAGCAGCAGCGCGTCGGCCAGGATCAGCTGCTCGAGGCCCGCGTCACCGCTGTCGGCGTCGAGCTCCAGCCAATCCTCGGGGGTGGGCGCCTCGAAGGCGCCGTTGACGGTGATCTGGTTGTGGATGACGACCTTTCCCATGCGTTCGAGGCTAGGGAGCCACCCGGGACGCCCGCATCGGTCGAACGACTGCCGCTGAGCCGCCGGGCACCGGGCGGGCGGCGGCCGTCATAAGTCGAGCTGCCCCAGCTCGGCCCGTCGCCTGACGCCCAGTTTCGGATAGGCCTTGTAGAGGTGGTGGCCGACCGTGCGCGGGCTGAGGAACAGCTCGGCGGCGATCTCCCGGTTGCTCAGGCCCTGGGCGGCGCGCCGCACGACCTGCAGCTCCTGCGGGGTGAGCCCGCCGGCGCTCCCGGCCTCTCCCGGAGCGGTCTCGCCGAGCGCGGTCAGCTCGGCGCGTACGCGCGGCAGCCAGCCATGGGCGCCGATCCGGTCGAACGTCCGGTACGCCTCCAGGAGTTGCTCCTTGGCCGCGATGCGCCGCCGGTGCCGGCGAAGCCACTCGCCGAACACCAGCCGGGTCCGGGCCTGATCGTAGGGGCCGCAGCTCCCGGCCGCCAGGGACTCCTCGAACCGCTGGTCCGCGGCCGGTTCGTCGCCGAGGAGCGCCTGGCAGCGCAGCAGGAGGGCGGAGGCCACCGGGCTCCCGGTGTACGCCGCCCAGTCGGCGAGCCCCGGCAGGAACCGGCGGGCCCGGGTGGTGTCCCCGGCCCGCACCGCCGCCTCCAGCTGGTCGGGGATCGCGCGGACCATGAGGTCGCGGCCGGGCGGGCCCTCGCAGGCGGCCTCCAGCCGATCGAGCGCGCGCCGCGGGTCGCCACCCATGAGGTCGACCAGCCCGAGTGCCCAGGTGGCCTGCGCGGCCGCCATGCCGTGCCGCCGCGGATCGTCCAGGACGCCTGCCGCGTGCCGCTCGGCGCCGGCGCTGTCGCCCCGGACCGCGGCGAGCCAGGCCGCCGTCGCGGACAGGACGACCACTTCGAGCTCCTGACCCAGCTCCCCGGCCAGTGCCATCGCCTCCGTGACGTTGCTGTCGGCGTCGCGGATCCTGCCGGTCGCGAGCTGCGCGAGTGCCAGGGGCTCCTGGGTGTAGGGCAGCCAGCCCAGCTCTCCGCGGCTGCGCACCTCGGCGACGTGGGCGTCGAGCATCGCCACGGCCGGCTCGTCCTCGCCGATCAGCAGACCCATGAACGCGGCGTTCAACCGCTGCAGGGTGGCTCTCCCGTCGCTGTCCCTGGCGGCGAGGAACGCGGCGCGCATCGGCTCGACCGCCGCCGCGGTGTCGCCGCACAGCAGGTCCGCGAAGCCGACCAGCCCGCCGACCAGCCCGTCGGTCGGCCCGTCGGTCGGCCCGTCGGTCGGCAGGGTGCTCCGCGGGATAGATCGGAGCTGGTCCGCGCAGCGGTACAGCAGTGCGGGGTCGGCCGTGTCGCGCGCGCACCAGGTGGCCTCGGTCAGGATCGAGACGGCGAGGTCCGGCTCGGTCGTGAGCACCGGGGCCGCGGCCTCCAGAGCGAGCCGGACCGCCTCGCCCGGCGACGCACGCTCGTAGGCCACCTGCGCGCGGATCCAGCCGGCCTGCGCCACCTCGCCGGGCGCCTCGGCCAGCTCGGCGCCCGCGTCCGCCAGCTCGGCGGCCCGGTCGAGCTGCCCGGCGTCGTACGCCGCCCGCGCGGCGGCGACCAGCCGCCTGCCGCGGACGGCCGGTGCGCCGGTCAGCTGGGCCGCCCGGGCGAGGGCGCAGGCCGCGGCCGCCACCGCGCCGCGTCCCGTCGCCCGCTGGGCGACCTGCTCCAGACCGTCCGCGACCGCGTCGTCCGGCCCGCCGGCGGCGGCCGCCAGGTGCCAGGCGCGCCGGTCGGCCTCGCGGGGATCGGTCAGCACCCGGGCGAGGGCCCGGTGCGCGGCGACCCGGCGGGCGAAGGGCGCCTCCTGGTACGCCGCGGCCCTGATCAGGGGATGCCGGAAGACGACGCCGTCGGCGCTCACGTGGACGAGCCGGCTCCGTTCGGCCGGCTCGAAGTCGCCCGCGTCGCCCCCGAACTCCGCGGCGGCGGCCATGAGGGTCGACAGGGCGGAGCCGTGGTCGGCCGCGGCCAGGAGCAGGACCGTCATGGCCGGCTCGCCGAGTGCCCGCACCTGCCGGCGGAAGTGCTCGTCGAGCCGTCCGGCGGCCGGCAGCGGCGCGACGGGCGCGGGGACCGCGGGCGCCGCGCCCGCATGGGCGGCCAGCTCGACGATGGCGAGCGGATTGCCCCCGGACTCGGCGAGAATCCGGTCGACGACCTCGCCCGGCAGCGCCGCTCCGGCCGTGGCGAGCCTGGCGGCGTCGGCGGCACCCAGCCTCGGCAGCGTGAGGCTCTCCACCCCGGGCGCGGGGAAGCCGGGGTCCCCGTCCCGGGCGGCGAAGATGGTGGCGACCGGGTCGGCGTGCAGGCGGCGCACCGCGAACAGTAGCGCCTCGATCGACGACCGGTCGAACCACTGGGCATCGTCGAGCAGGCACAGCAGCGGCCGCTCGCCGGCGAGCTCGGAGAGCAGCGACAGCGCCGCCGCGCCCGGCAGCATCCGCTCGACCGGGGCGCTGCTCGCCCCGAACGCGGCCCTGAGCGCCTCCGCCTGCGCGCCGGGCAGCGTGTCCAGCAGGTGGAGGTCGCGCATGAACATCAGCTGGAGCGCGGCGTACGCCACCTCGGCCTCGGACTCGATCCCCACCACCCGGAGCACCCGCATGCCGCCGGCGACACTCTCCGCGTAGTCGAGCAGCGCCGTCTTGCCGATCCCGGCCTCCCCGCGCAGCACCAGCGACCGGCTGCGACCGCCCTTCGCCTCGGCCACCAGGCGATTGATCCGCGACTGCTCGGCGGAGCGTCCGACTATCACAGCGGGCACGCTACACCTCCCGCCGGCGGGTTCCTTCGGCCTCGCACCGCGGCCCGCGGGGGGATGGACGGGAAAGGTACGGGCGCGGCATCCTGTGACGTGCTGTTGCGCCAGTTGGAGTACCTCGTCGCCCTGGCCCGTGAGCGCCACTTCGCCCGTGCGGCCGCGGCCTGCCACGTCTCTCAGCCGTCGCTCTCGGCGGCCATCCGCAAGCTGGAACGCGAGCTGGACGTGCCGCTCGTCCGGCGCGGGCAGCGCTTCGCCGGGCTGACCCCGGAGGGCGAGCGGGTGGTGCTGTGGGCGCACCGCATCCTGGCCGACGCCGAGGCGCTGCGCCAGGACCTGTCCCGGATGCGCGAGGGGCTGTCGGGCACGCTGCGCATGGGGGCGATCCCGACCGCGCTGACCGCCGCCTCGCTGCTGACCACGCCGTTCTGCGAGCGGTACCCGCACGTACGGGTGATGCTCACGTCCCTGTCGTCCCGGGAGATCGCGCGCCAGCTCGCCGACTTCGAGATCGACATGGCGATGACCTACCTGGACGACGACGCGGAGGAGGACTTCGGCGAGGTGCGCACCACCCCGCTGTACCAGGAGCACTACCTGCTGCTCACCCCCGCCGACGGTGAGCTGGCCGACCGGCGGGTGGCGCGCTGGGCCGAGGTCGCCGCGCTGCCGTTGTGCCTGCTGACGCCCGAGATGCGCAATCGCCGCATCCTGGACGCCAACTTCCGTCACGCCGGGGCGGTGGCCGTGCCGGCCATCGAGACCGACACCGTCTCCGCGCTGTTCGCGCACGTGGCCACGCACCGCTGGTCGAGCGTGATCGCGCACGCCTGGCTGCACATGTTCGGCGTCCCTGAAGGCATGCGGGTGGTCAGGCTGGAGCGGCCGGCCCGCGAGCCGCGGGTCGGGCTCGTGCTGCCCGGCGCGGGGCCGGAGCCCGTGATGGCCAGGGCCGTGCTGGACCTCGCCCGCGAGCTCGACCTGCACGAGGTCTTCCACCGGCTCGCCAGCGAGCACCTGTCATAGCCGGCTCCTATCAAGCGATAGAAACAAACGCTTTGACCTGCGGAAACCTGCCGGCGGAGAGTGTGATCACTCCCCCCGACGACGAGGAGCAGAGATCATGGCCAAGGTGTTGTGCGTGCTGTACGACGACCCGATCGACGGATACCCCACCTCCTACGCGCGCGACGGCCTGCCCGAGCTGGCCGGCTACCCCGGCGGGCAGACGCTGCCCAGCCCCAAGGGCATCGGCTTCACCCCCGGCCACCTGCTCGGCAGCGTCTCCGGCGAGCTGGGGCTGCGCCGCTTCCTGGAGGACCGTGGGCACACCCTCGTGGTCACCTCCGACAAGGACGGGGACGACTCGGCGTTCGATCGCGAGCTGGCCGACGCCGACGTGGTGATCTCGCAGCCGTTCTGGCCCGCGTACCTGACCGCCGAGCGCATCGCCCGCGCCCCCAGGCTGAAGCTGGCCGTCACCGCCGGCATCGGCTCCGACCACGTCGACCTGGACGCCGCCATCGCCCGCGGCATCACCGTCGCCGAGGTCACCTACTGCAACAGCATCAGCGTCGCCGAGCACGTCGTGATGATGATCCTCTCGCTGGTCCGCAACTACCTGCCGTCCCACCGGACGGTGCTGGAGGGCGGCTGGAGGATCGCCGACTGCGTCGCCCGCTCCTACGACGTGGAGGGCATGCACGTCGGGACGGTCGCGGCCGGCCGCATCGGCCTGGCGGTGCTGCGCCGGCTCAAGCCGTTCGACGTGCACCTGCACTACACCGACCGGCATCGGCTGCCGCGCGAGGTCGAGGAGGAGCTGGGGCTCACCTTCCACCCGGACGCCGCCGCGATGGTGCCGCACTGTGACGTGGTGACGATCAACGCGCCGCTGCACCCGGAGACCGAGGGGCTGTTCGGGGACGAGCTGCTCGCCACGATGAAGCGCGGCGCGTACCTGATCAACACCGCCCGCGCCAGGATCGCCGACCGGGACGCGATCGTCCGCGCCCTGGGCAGCGGGCAGCTCGCCGGGTACGCGGGCGACGTGTGGTACCCGCAGCCCGCACCGGCCGGCCATCCCTGGCGGACGATGCCGTACCACGGCATGACCCCGCACATCTCCGGCTCCTCGCTGTCGGCGCAGGCCCGCTACGCCGCCGGCACCCGCGAGATCCTCGAAGCCTGGCTGGACGGGACGCCGATCCGCGAGGAGTACCTGATCGTCGAGGGCGGGGCCCTGGCCGGCACCGGCGCCCACTCCTACTCCACCCGCACCTGACCGGCCGCCCCCCGGCCCCGGTCGTTGCCTCCTGGGCCGGGGGGACGGACAGTGGACGTGCATCCGCCCGGCGATCTCCAGGGAGCAGCGATGGTTACCAAGCAACAAGCGGCAGAGGCCGTCCGCCACGCCAAGGCGGTCACCGGCGTCACCTGGGAACAGCTCGCCGAGGCCATCGGCCGCCCCCTGGTGTGGACGACGGCGGCCCTGCTCGGCCAGCATCCGATGAGCAAGGACGAGGCGGCGACGGCTGCGGCCCTGCTCGAACTCGGCGACGACGTCGCGCTCGCCTTCCAGCTCCAGCCCACGCGTGGCGGGCTGGAGTCCGCCGTCCCGGTCGATCCGACCATCTACCGGCTGTACGAGATCGTCCAGGTCTACGGGCCGGCCATCAAGGAGCTGATCCACGAGCAGTGCGGGGACGGCATCATGAGCGCCATCAACTTCCGGCTGGACGTCAAGCGGGTGCCCGACCCGGCGGGCGACCGGGTCGTCATCACCCTCGACGGGAAGTACCTGCCCTATCAGTGGTGATCCTGGACGCGTCCGGAGGGTCTTCCAAGACGTGAGCTACTTGCATGAGTATGGTTATTGCAAAGAGTATGCAAGTAGCGGTTTTGGAGGACAGACGTCATGGGTCAGTACACCCTTCCCGACATGCCCTACGACTACGCGGCGCTGGAGCCCGCGATCACCGGCGAGATCCTGGAGCTGCACCACGCCAAGCACCACGCCGCCTACGTCAAGGGCGCCAACGACACCCTGGAGCGGCTGGCCGAGGCCCGCGACAAGGGTGAGTTCGGCGGATTGGTCGGGCTGGAGAAGACGTACGCGTTCAACCTGTCCGGCCACGTCCTGCACACGATCTTCTGGCAGAACCTCTCACCCGACGGCGGCGACCGCCCCGACGGCGAGCTGGGCGACGCGATCACCGAGCACTTCGGCTCGTTCGACGCCTTCAGGAAGCAGCTCACCACCGCCACCGCCACGGTGCAGGGCTCGGGCTGGGGCGTGCTGGCGTGGGAGCCGCTGGGCCGGCGGCTCGTGGTCGAGCAGGTCTACGACCACCACGGCAACGTCGGCATGAACACCACCCCGCTGCTGGTGTTCGACGCCTGGGAGCACGCGTACTACCTGCAGTACCGCAACGTCCGCCCGGACTACGTGGAGAAGCTGTGGGGCCTGATCAACTGGAACGACGTGATCGCCCGCTACGACGCCGCCCGCGGCGCCTAGCCCGATGCCGGCGACGCCCGCCTGGCCCGAGCTTGGTCCGCGGGGCCAGGCGGGCGCCGTCACCTCCCGGCTCCCGGCCAGACAGGCAGGGCACCTATGCGATCTTGACGGCACTTGATAGGTTTCCCACAGGTGCGCCGGGAAGTCTGGTCGGCAGTTCCTTTCCCATGGACCTGCGAAGGAAGTGCCGGTGCGTGACCTCATGGTCGGCTCCCCCGCCGTAACCGTCCTGCCCGGCGCCCAGGTGCCGCTGGAGCGGGTGCTCGCGGCGTGAGCGTGCTGTCCTGGGTGAGCGTGGCGGTGTTCCTGGCCGCGTACGCGCTGATCGCCACCGAGAAGATCCACCGCGTGGCCGCCGCGCTCGGCGGCGCCGGCATCATGCTGGCCATCCACGCCACCGGCGCCGAGGCCGCGTTCTTCTCCGAGCACTCCGGCATCGACTGGAACGTCATCTTCCTGCTGCTCGGCATGATGATCATCGTCGGGGTGCTGAAGCAGACGGGGGTCTTCGAGTACCTGGCCATCTGGGCCGCCAAGCGGGCCCGCGGGCGGCCGTTCCGGCTGATGGTGCTGCTGGTGCTGATCACCGCCGGGGCGTCGGCGCTGCTCGACAACGTCACCACCGTGCTGCTCATCGCGCCGGTGACGTTCCTGGTGTGCGAACGGCTCGCGATCAACCCGATCCCGTTCCTCATCGCCGAGGCCATGGCGTCCAACATCGGCGGCGCCGCCACCCTCGTCGGCGACCCGCCGAACATCATCATCGCCAGCCGCGGCGGCCTGAGCTTCAACGACTTCCTCATCCACATGGCGCCGATGGTGCTCGTGCTCATGTCGGTGTTCATCGGCCTGTGCTATCTGCTGTTCGGCCGGACGTTCCGGTACGACGCCGAGCGGGCGGCCGAGGTGATGGCGCTGAACGAGCGGGAGGCCATCGCCGACCGCAGGCTGCTGTGGCAGTCGCTGGCCGTGCTGGCGCTGGTGCTGGCCGCGTTCGTGCTGCATCCGGTGCTGCACTACGAGCCGTCGGTGGTCGCGCTGCTGGGCGCGGGCGTGCTGGTGGCCGCCACCCGGGTGACCACCGAGCAGGCCATCGCCGAGGTGGAATGGCCCACGCTGGTGTTCTTCGCCGGGCTGTTCGTCATGGTCGGCGCCCTGGTCGAGACCGGCGTCATCGGCGAGCTGTCGCGGGCCGCCGTCGCCGCCACGAACGGCCGGCTCGAGGTGACGACGATGGGAGTCCTCGGCCTCTCGGCCGTGCTGTCCGCCGTCGTGGACAACATCCCCTACGTCGCCACGATGAGCCCGATCGTCGAGCAGCTCGTGCAGGCGGGCGGCAACGGCGCGGCGCAGGTGCTGTGGTGGGCGCTGGCCTTCGGCGCCGACCTCGGCGGCAACGCCACCGCCGTCGGCGCCGCCGCCAACGTGGTGGTGCTCGGCATCGCCGCCCGGAACGGCACGCCGATCAGCTTCTGGCAGTTCACCAAGTACGGCCTGGTCGTCACGGTGGTCACCGTCGTGCTCGTCGCCCCGTACCTGTGGCTGCGCTACCTCATGTGACTAATCTGTTCGGATCCATCCGAACAAACCGATATAGTCGGTTCGTGAGCGTTGATGAATTCGTGGAGGACGCGGGCCTGTTCTACGAGCGGCTCGGGCTGAGCCGCACGTCAGGCCGGGTCATGGGCTGGCTGCTGACCGCCGACACCTCCGGCGCCGACGCGCCCGAGCTGGCTGAGGCGCTGGCCGTGGCCAAGAGCAGCATGAGCGTCGCGCTGCGGCAGTTGGAGCAGGCGGGCCTCGTCGAACGGTTCCGGGTACGCGGCGAGCGGCGCGACCGCTACCGGCTGGCCGAGGACGTCTTCGCCCGCGCCTTCCGCGCGAAGATGGCCGAGTTCGAGAGCTTCCGCACCCTGGCCGAGCAAGGACTGCGCGCGGTGGGCGACGACCCGGAGCGCCGGCGGCGGCTGGAGCTCATGCGCGACATGTACGCGTTCATGATGGACCGCTTCCCCCGCCTGCTGGACGAGTGGGACGAGCTCAAGGACTCCCGATGAGACCCCTACTGATCACCGTCGGCAGCCGCGGCGATGTCCAGCCCTACCTCGCCCTGGCCAACGGGCTGCTGGCCGCCGGGCACCGGCCACTGCTGGCCGCACCCCGCCGCTTCGAGCCGCTCGCCACCGCCCGCGGGGTGGACTTCGCGCCGCTGAACGACGAGATGCTCGCGCTGCAGGACAAGGTCCAGGGGCAGGGCGTGCGCGCCGCCGTCACCGCCGCCCGCTCGGTCAAGCCGATGCTCCGCCGCCTGCTCGACGACCAGGCCGCGCTCGCCGCCCACCAGGCCGACGTCGTCGTCTACCACCCCAAGTCCCTCGGCGGCCCCTACCTCGCCGAGAAGCTCGGCGTCCCGGCGCTCGCCGGCCTGCTCCTGCCGCTCTACCTGCCCACCGCCGCCTTCCCCTCCCCCATCCTCCCGGTACGGGTGCCGCCCGCCCTCAACCGGGCGACCTGGCGCGTCTCCTCCGCCGTCGAGGCGCCCTACCGCGGCACGGTGCGGGACTGGCGGGCCGGGGCGCTCGGCCTGCGCGACGGATTCCACCCGGTGGCCGACCTGGTCAAGGCGGGCGGCGTCCTGCACGCCTGGAGCCCGCACCTGCTCCCGGCACCCGCCGACTGGCCCGCCGACGCCCACCCCACCGGCTTCTGGACCATGCCCGCCCCCGGCGACTGGACCCCGCCCGAACGGCTGGCCCGCTTCCTCGACGACGGCGACCCGCCCGTCTACGTCGGCTTCGGCAGCTCCTCCAGCGGCGACCCGGAGACGCTGACCGCCACGGTGCTGGAGGCCGTCCGGCTGACCGGGCGCCGCGCCGTCCTGGCCACCGGCTGGGGTGCGCTGCGGCCGGGCGCGGAGCCGGGTGGCGTGCTGGTCATCGAGGAGGCCCCGCACGAGTGGCTGCTGCCCCGGATGGCGGTCGCCGTGCACCACGGCGGCATCGGCACGGTGGCCGCCGCCCTGCGCGCCGGCGTCCCCCAGGTGGTCCGCCCGTTCCTCGGCGACCAGCCGTTCTGGGCCGGACGCCTGCACCGCCTCGGCGTCGCCCCGCCACCCGTCACCGGCCGCCTCACCCCGGCTCGCCTGGCCGCCGCCATCGACGCCGCGACCGCCCTGGCCCCCGCCGCCCGCGCACTCGCCGCACCCGTCCGCGCCGAGGACGGCGTCGCCGCCGCCGTCGCCCGCATCAGCCGCCCGAGGTGAGCCGGGCCTCGGCGGGCGGCAACGTGGCCCGGCACGCTCATGGCGTCCGCTGGGGCCGGGGCGGCGGCGCGCCACCGTAGCGAATCCGTCAAGAAACGTCTGGCGGGACCGATCCGGCGCTGTTACCGTCGGTGGTGGAGCGCCGGGAAGCCTGGTCGGCAACGTCACATCGGACCGGCTTCAGGGAGGCGCCCCCCATGGCGAGCAGTCCTGCCGTATTCATCGATAGCCTGGTCAAGTGCTACGGCAAGGTCCGTGCCCTGGACGGGCTCGACCTCAACGTGCACACCGGCGAGGTCCACGGGTTCCTCGGCCCGAACGGCTCGGGCAAGACCACGACGTTGCGCATCCTGCTCGGCCTGCTGCGCGCCGACGCCGGGCACGCCGAGCTGCTCGGCGGTGACCCGTGGCGGGACGCGGTCGAGCTGCACCGGCGGCTGGCGTACGTGCCGGGCGACGTCGTCCTGTGGCCCGCGCTGTCCGGTGGCGAGGCCATCGACCTGCTCGGACGGCTGCGCGGCGGCCTCGACCGGCGGCGCAAGGCGGCCCTGTGCGAGCGCTTCGATCTCGATCCCACCCGCAAGGGCCGCGCCTACTCCAAGGGCAACCGCCAGAAGGTCGCGCTGATCGCCGCCCTGGCCTCGGACGTCGAGCTGCTGCTCCTCGACGAGCCGACCTCGGGCCTGGACCCGCTCATGGAGGCGGCCTTCCGCGAGACGATCCGGGACGAGCGCGCCCAGGGGCGTACGGTGCTGCTGTCCAGCCACCTGCTGTCCGAGGTGGAGGCCCTGTGCGACCAGGTCACCATCATCCGTGACGGCCGCGCCGTCCAGACGGGCACGCTGGCCGAGCTGCGCCACCTCACCCGCACCTCCATCACCGCCGCCCTCGATCGGGTCCCCGGCGAGCTGGCCCGGCTGGACGGCGTGCACGACCTGACCGTCGAGGGCGCGCAGGTCCGTTTCCAGGTCGACGCGGGCCACCTGGAGCAGGCGTTGCGCCTGCTGACGGACTCGGGCGTGCGCGCGCTGACGTGTCAGCCGCCCACGCTGGAGGAGCTGTTCCTGCGCCACTACCAGGTCGCGCCATGACCGCCACCCCGGCGCCGCCGGGGCTCGCGACGACCGGCACGCCGGCGCTGGTAGGGCGAGCGATGACGGGCACGCCGGCGCTGGTGCGGCTCGCGCTGCGCCGCGACCGCCTCCTGCTGCCCTCGTGGGTCGCCGTCATCGCCGGGCTCGTCACCGCCAGCGCCTCGGCCATCGCCGAGCTGTACCCGCAGGCGGCCCAGCGCATCGCGCTCGGCGTCACCATCGGCTCCGCGCCCGCGTTGCAGGCGCTGACCGGGCCCGTCTACGACGCCGCCTCGGTCGGCGGCCTGACCGCCTGGCGCGTGACCACGATGGCCTCGGTGCTGGCCGCGCTGATGAGCATCCTCGTGGTGATCCGGCACACCCGCGCCGAGGAGGAGAGCGGCCGGGCCGAGCTGGTCGGCGCCTGCCCCGTCGGCCGGCACGCGCTCCCGGCCTCCGGGGTGCTGGTGGCCGCGGGCGCGAACCTGCTGATCGGCGTGCTCATCACGCTCGGCCTGGCCGGGCAGGGGCTGCCGGTCGCGGGCTCGCTCGCCTTCGGCGCCGCGGTGAGCGGCACCGGCTGGACCTTCACCGGCGTCGCCGTCCTGGCCGGGCAGCTCACCGCGCACGCCCGCACCGCCAGCGCCGTCGCGGTCGCGGCCCTCGGCGCGGCCTTCCTGCTGCGCGCCCTCGGCGACGCGGCCCGGATCGAGGCGCTGTCCTGGCTGTCGCCGCTGGGCTGGGCCCAGCGGGTACGCGCCTTCGCCGGCGAACGCTGGTGGGTGCTCATCCTGTTCGCCGCCACCGGGCCTGCCCTGGCCGGGCTGGCGGCCCTCCTGGCCAGGCGGCGCGACCTGGGCGCCGGGCTGCTCGCACCGCGTTCCGGCCCGCGCGACGCCGCCGCCTCCCTACGGGGTACGGTCGCGCTGGCCTGGCGGCTGCACCGCGGGGTGCTCCTGGGCTGGACGGCGGCGTTCACGATCGGGGGCGCGCTGTTCGGGGCGCTGGCCCACAGCGTCGGCGACCTCGTGCGCGACAACCCGCAACTGGCCGCGCTGCTCTCCCGCATGGGCGGCGGCGCGGGCCTGCTGACCGACACGTTCCTGGCGGCGGAGCTGAGCGTGCTCGGCCTGATCGCCGGCGGCTACGCCGTTCAGGCCACGCTGCGGTTACAGGGCGAGGAGTCGGCGCTCAGGGCCGACCCCGTCCTGGCCACCGCCGTGCCCCGATGGCGCTGGGCGGCCGGCCACCTCGGCATGGCGCTGGCCGGCAGCGCCGCGATCCTGGCCGCGGGCGGCGTGGCCGCCGGGGTCACCCACGGCCTCAGGATCGGCGAACCCGCGCTGCAGGTGCCGCGGCTGCTCGGCGCGGCGCTGGTCCAGGTGCCCGCCACCTGGACCCTGGCCGGGATCGCGATGCTGCTGTTCGGGCTGCTCCCCCGGCTGACCGCGCTCGCCTGGGCGGCGCTGATCGCGTTCGCCCTGCTCGCCCAGCTCGGCGAGCTGCTGCAGCTCGACGACCGGATCCGGAGCCTGTCGCCCTTCGCGCACGTGCCGCGGGCCCTTCCCGGGCCGGTGGACCCGGGCCCGCTGCTGGGCCTGTGCCTGGTCACCATGGTCCTCGTCCTGGCCGGCGTCCTCGCCTTCCAGCGACGTGACCTGCGGGGGGATTGAGCATGCTGCCGCTGGTCGCCCTCAGCGTGCTGGGGCTGGTCGTGCTCGCCCTCGCCGCCGACCACCTGGTGCTCGGCTCCGGACGGCTGGCCGAGCGGCTCGGCCTGCAGCCCGTCGTGGTGGGCGTGGTCGTGATCGGGTTCGGCACGAGCGCGCCGGAGCTCGTGGTGACCGCGACGGCGAGCTTGCGGGGCCGGACCGACCTGGCGCTGGCCGGGCTGGTCGGCTCGAACATCGTCAACGTGACGCTGATCCTCGGCGTCTGCGGGCTGGCGGCGGCGCTGGCCGTGCGCTCGTCGGTGCTGCGGCGGGAGGCGCCGCTGTCGGTGGCGGCGGTCACGCTGTTCGCGATCGCCGCCCTGTCGGGGCTCGGCTTCGGCGCGGGCGCCGTCCTGGTCGTGGCCCTGGCCGGGGCGCTGGTGCTGCTGCTGCGCTTCGCCCGGCAGGCGCCAGGCGACCCGGTCGCGGCGGAGACGGCGGACTACCTGGAGACGTCCGTACGCCCGAGGCTGGCGGCCGAGGTGCCGCGGACGCTGCTCGGCCTGGCCGGAACGCTGCTGGGAGCGCAACTACTCGTGGCCAACGCCTCCGAGCTGGCCATCCAGGCGGGCCTGTCACCGGACCTGGTGGGGTTCACCCTGGTCGCGCTCGGCACCTCGCTGCCCGAGCTGGTCACCTCCCTCCAGGCCCAGCGGCGTGGTGACAGCGACCTGGTGGTCGGCAACCTGCTCGGCAGCAACCTGATCAACAGCCTGGCCGGCGGCGCCGTCATCGCGTTCGCCGGCACCGCGCCGCCCGCCCTGGCCCCGGCCGTCATCGCCGCGATGGCCGGGGTCAGCGGTCTCACCTGGGCCCTGCTGGCGCGCGGCAAACGGCTCAGCCGCAGGGAGTCGGCTCTGCTGCTGGGGGTGTACGTCGCGCTCCTGCCTCTCGTCACCTGACCGGGCGGCGCTCAAAGCTGAGAAATGCGACTCGCCGACCCGCATCGGTCACGCGCCGTGCTCATGGGCACGTCCGTGTTCCGCTCGCCAGAGCTCCAGCCCTCACCCGCGGTGGCCAACAACCTGGCGGGCATGTACCAGGTGCTGACCGATCCCGCCCGAAGAGGTCCGCGACGCGGTCGTCGCCTACGGCGGCCAGCGGTGGCGCGCCTGAACCGCCCCGGGCCGTGAAGGCTCCCTGACGAACTCGGACGTCGCCTAGGCCTCCGGCGCCAGCTCGCTCCGCGCGCTCGCCGCGGCCGCCACCACCTTGTCCCTCTGCTCCTCGGTCAGGTGCCCTGCCGCCACGAACTCCCCGGCCGTCCTGGCGATCGTGGAGACGAACCGTCCGTGGGTCGCGAACGGCGCGTGGTCCCAGACGACGTCGAGGAACGTCAGCCCGTCGGTGCCGGGCGAAGGGATCCCGCTGACCGGGACGTCGTACCTGGGCAGCCCGTCGTCGCGTTTCACGTTGGGAACGCCGGAGTCGATGCTCCCGAACACGATCTCCGGCTCCACCCTGCGGAAGTACGCCGAGTGCGCCTGGGTGTCGCCGACGTACCACGGGCGCAGGGTGAACCCGTGCGTCGTGAAGATCGGGTCTCCTGCCGTGCTCGTGCCGGCCCGCGTGATGGCCGCCCGCGAGTAGTCGCCGTCCCGCTTGAGGTACCGGTAGAGCGACAGCTCGCGGTAGGTGCCGCCACCGGGGTCGCCGACGATCGGCATGAGCAGCGGGCCCCACATGACGGACTGCGTGTCCGGCCGGTCGATGGCGCGCTCGATCCGGATGCCGAACGGCATCGAGACGTCGATGACGTCACCGGGACGCCAGGTGCGGCGCAGCGTCACGTAGGTGCCGGGCTCCGCGGCCCGGATCGGCGCCCTGGTTCCGTTGATCCGCACGGTGAAGCCGCTCCTGGCCCATGCGGGGACGCGCAGCTTGATGTCGAGGCTGCCGCTGCCGTCGACGATGAGCTTCGTGCCGGCCTCGCGCGGGAAGTTCGTCTCCTGGGTCACGGCGAAGCCCTTCTCCGCCCAGGTCACGGTGGACGGCACGAAGAGGTTGACCCAGAGGGCCGAGCCGTCGGCGGACTTGAAGTACACGGTGTCCTGGTACTTGGTGTGGTTCTCCAGCCCGGTTCCCCCGCAGCAGGTGCCGGTGTTGCCGTAGGACCTGTTCGCGCCGGGCGTCAGGGGCTGGAAGTAGGTGACCTGCGGGTTGCTCGTGGTGGCCGTGTCGGCTCGCGAACCGGCGATCTGGTTGAAGACGGCCCGCTCGTAGTAGTCGAGATAGGCCGGGTCCTGCGTGTGGAAGAAGAGGTTGCGGGCCAGCTTGGACACGTTGTAGATGGAGCAGGTCTCCGCACCGCCCTGGGCGATCGCGTTGGCGATGTTGTCCCGGTTCTGGAACATCTCGAGGTTGTTGTTGGAGCCCGGGTAGTTCCCGCCGGTGCCTCCGTGCGAGAACATGCGGTGCGGGACGACCATGCCGAAGAAGTTCTTCGCCGCCTGGAGGTAGTCCCGGTCGCCGCTCTGCTCGAAGATCCGCATGTAGCCGACGAAGTTGGGCACGTGCTGGTTGACGTGCAGCCGGGCCGGACGACGCCGGCCGAGCTCGGCCGGGTCGGTCACCACGAGGATGTCCCGGTTCTCGACGCAGGCGCCGAAGAGGGACTCCCGGTTGTCGAAGAGCTTCGCCGTTTCGAGGTGCCTGGCGTCACCGGTCAGGGCGTAGATCTCCGGGAACACCTCGTTGGCGCCGCCGTACTCGCCGGCGATGTAGGTGTCCCACATGAGGTTGAGGTCGCTCCTGGTGATGGGCCCCGGGTATTGCGGGTGGTTCTTGTCTCCGATGGTCAGGGCGAGGTGCGCCCACTCCGCCATCTTGACGACGACGTCGCGGGCCTGCTCGTTGCCGGTCAGGTGGTAGGCGTCCAGCAGGCCCCGCATGATCTTGTGCTGGGTGTACCAGGGTGCCCAGACGTTCGTGTCGAGGTTGCTGCCGTAGACGGCGAACCTGGGCGGCCCGAGCCGGAGCACGGCGTCCTCCGGGATGGCCCCGAGATAGCCGGGATGGGTGGGCACCCACGTCCCGCCACCCCCCTGCGTGGCGGGGACGATGCCGGCGTCGCGGCCGTTCGGTGACGAGTCGAGCGCGGTCGATCCGCCTTCCTCGTCGAAGCGGTACCAGGCGATGTTCCCGCCTCCCGTGGATCCCGCGGCGGAGCTCGTGAGGGACTGGACCTCTCCCGCGCTGAGCGCGCGGTCGAAGATGTGGAACTCGTCGATGGTGGCGTCGAGGAGCGGGTCTCCGTACTGGGACCGGCCGATCCAGATGTTGCCCGGGACGCCGAGGCTGGTCGGGTCGAGCGTCATGGTGGTGTTCGTGGCCACCGCCGAGCCGTTGACGTACAGCGTTCCGACGGTGCCCGAGAGGGTGACGGCGAGGTGGACCCACTGCCCGGCCGGCAGGGCCGACGTGCCCGTGATCTGCTGTTCCTGACCGCTGCCGCCCACGGTGATGGCGAACCGCGGCGGGTTTCCGGTCACGCCCGCGCGGGCGGTCAGGAACATGTTGACCGTGGTGTTCTGGCCGAAGTCGAAGACCCTGCTCCAGTTCTGTGCCGAGGCGAGGTTGACCCAGGTCGCGATCGTGAAGTCGGTGAGCTGGGACACCGCTTCCTGGGGCAGCCGCAGATGCTCCGCGCTGGTGCCGCCGTTGAGGCGCAGACCTCTGCCGAAGCGTCCCTCGACCCGGCCGATGACGGGCTCCTCGGCCTCGTCGCCCCCGCCGGGAGTGTCCATCCGCGCGGTGATGGCGGCCTGGCACGCGGCGAGCTCCTCCACCATCCAGTCGAGCTTGTCCTTGAAGACCTGCTGGCCCTGGTCCGCGTAGGCCTGGGCGAGGGCGCTCAGGTAGTGGCCGGCCCAGTGCCCGCTCAGCAGCCCGCCGTTCTCCCAGCCTCCGGGCACCTGCAGGCCCGGAGGGTTCGGCCGGCCGGCCTGGTCGTTGAAGAGGACGAGGAAGCGGCGTTCGTCGAACGCCTGCAGGAACGCCTTCATCCGGTCACGCTTCTCCTGCAGCAGACCGGCGTTCAGGCGGATCTCGTGCAGCGGGAACGGCCTGACCGCCGTGTTGCTCCCCGCCCCGACGTACGGGATCCCGGCCGGCCCCGGCGCCGCGGTCGTGGTCTGCGCTGCCGCGGGAACGGGCCTGGCCGTCACGGCTAACGCCAGGCCGGCGGCAGACGCGCGGACGAATGTGCGGCGGCTCACTCCCGGCTGCTCGGACGCTGTCATGGTCCGTTTCCCTTCGCTTGCGAGCGGATGATAGCGCTAACATTTCTGTTAGCGCTAACAATCGAGTTCATGGATGAGGTGCTTAGGACGCCTGATGAACTCAGTAAGCCTTCACCCGATATCACCGGCCAGGGCGGCCCGCCGACTGTTACTGATGTGTTGCACATCAGGATGCGGAATACCGCAGGCCGCCCGATGCCCGTTCGAAAGGGTCAGGCGGTGGGGTGGAACGGAAGCCCGATGTTCTCCCCCTGCATCAGCCTGTCGATCGACTGCTGCATCACCTTGCTGTCGTTCAGGTGCGGGAACGGCTCGCCGGCAGGGACGTGCACGCCCAGGAACCGGCAGAGCGGCTCCCACCCTTCCCGCACGTCGAACACGAGCAGCCGCTCAGGCGGCAGGCTCTCCTTCACCGTGGCCGCGTGCCGCTCGAAGGCCGCGATGCTGTCCTTCTCGTCGGGGACCTCGCCGAAGGGCCGGTCGCTGCCCAGCCCCTCCCTGATCATGCGCTCGAGCAGCGGGCGGGTGGTCTGCATGTTCTGCACCAGACCGGCCATCTCCGGTGCCAGCCGCTCGGCCTGTAACCGCGCCGGGCCGTTGGCGATGAGCGTCCGCATGCTCGCGAACCAGGCGGACGGGTCGCGTACCGTGAGGACGACCTTGGCCTCGGGGTACGCGGCCGCCAGCTCGCGCCAGAAGAACGAGGCAGGCCAGTCCACAGCGGAACGGAATCCCTCGAACACGGCATCCCAGTCCGGCACCACGTCCCTGTCGGCCAGGGGCGCCCACCGCAGGGCACGGTCGCGGTCGGACCCGACGTCGAACATGTGGTGGCAGGGCCCGAACCCGAGCCGCTCCAGTGCCGCCTTCATCGAGCTCGTACCAGTGCGCGGGAATCCCGCGCCGATCACGGTCAGCATGGTGATCCTCCATGAGGTGTCGGCTTGCCCCGATCATGATGGTGTGATCATGAGCCTGGCAATGCCCCTGTCGGCCCCGGAATCCGACGGCACCGCCGTACCGGAGCCGAGAGGTCACCCGGACGCCGCCTGCCGCTGCGGCGGGTAGTCGTCGACGAACATGGAGTCGTGGAGGCGCGCGGTCTTACTGGCGAGGCGGGTCAGGGCGCGGCTGGGCCCCGCGGGCAGGGCGGAGATCAGCCGGGCGCCCTGGGCCAGCCCCCACACGCCGAGGCGGGACGCAGGAATCAGGGTGCGCGCCGCGCTCAGCGCCACCTCGCGGCTGCCGCGCACGGGCTCCGCCATCGCGCGCTCGTAGGCGGGGAACGCGCGCTCGTGGTCGCCGCCCGCCCGCGCCAGCTCACCGGCGAGGACGTACGCGCCGACGACGGCCAGGCTGGTGCTGCCGCCGACGGCCGGGCCGGGGCAGTAACCGGCGTCGCCGACGAGCGTCACCCTCCCCCGCGACCAGGTGTCCATGCGGAGCTGGGTGATGGAGTCGAAGTAGAACGCGGGGGTGCGGTCGAGCTCGTCCAGCCAGCGCTCCACCTCCGGGTGCATGCCCTTGAACGCGTCGCGCAGCAGCTCCTTCTGCCTGGGGACGTCGCGGTGGTGGTAGTCGAGCTGCCGCTCGCTGCGGAACAGGAACAGCACCCGCGCGTCGCCGAGGTGCCGCGCGCCGTACATGCCGGCGGTGCGGCCCACGCCGACGTGGATGCGCAGCTCGCCGTCGAGGCCGGAGAGGTTGGGCAGGGACAGAACCCCGAGGTAGGCGCCGATGAAGGCGCTGAAGGCGGACTCGTCGCCGAAGGCCAGGCGGCGCACGTTGGAGTGCAGCCCGTCGGCGCCGACGACGAGGTCGAAGCGGCGCGGCGCGGCGTTCTCGAACCGCACCTCGCCGCCGGGCGAGATCGAGGTGATCGAGTCGCCGAAGACGTACTCGACGTCGTCGCGGGCCGCGTCGTGGTAGATCTCGCTCAGGTCGTCGCGCATGATCTCGACGTGCCTCTCGGAGGTGGCGCTGAAGATCTTGGCGAGGTCCGCCCGGACGGGACGCCGTGCGCCCTCCCGGTGCACGCTCATCCGGCTCGTGCCGGTGGCCCGCCCCTCGATGCGCGGCAGCACGCCCATCTTCTCCGAGATGTCGACCGCGGGCCGGAACAGGTCTACCGCGTGGCCGCCGGTCTTGCGCAGCGCCGGCGCGCGCTCGACGACGGTCACGGAGAAGCCGTGCCTGACGAGCCAGTACGCCAGCACCGGTCCGGCCACGCTGGCGCCGGAGATGAGAATCCGCATGAGACGAACGTCCTTACTTGTCAGCAGGCGACGGTCATGGGAATAGTGTCACTCCCCGCTCACCTCGTCACCGCCCCGGCCGGGTCAGCCGAACAGGCCGCGCCCCCAGTAGTCGCCGGCGTCCCTGACGCCGGGCGGGCAGGCGAACAGGCCGCTGGAGATGTGCTTGATGTACTCGTTGAGCGGGTCGGTCCTGGCCAGGGCCATCTGGATGGGCACGAACTGCTTGCGCGGGTCGCGCTGGTAGGCGATGAAGAACAGCCCGGCGTCCAGCCTGCCGAGCCCGTCGGAGCCGTCCACGTAGTTGTAGCCGCGCCGCAGCAGGTGCGCGTTGCCGTGGCCGCTGGGGTGCGCCAGCCGGACGTGCGCGTCGGGTTTCATCGCGGCCAGGTCCACGGGGTCGAACTCGTTCTGTTTTCCGACCGGCGCGCCCTTGACCTTGTCCCGGCCGAAGATCTCCTCCTGCTCGCGCAGCGAGGTGCGGTCCCACGTCTCGATGGTCATGCGGATCTTCCTCGTCACCAGGTAGGTGCCGCCCGCCATCCAGTCCGCCCCGTCCGGTGCCGCGGCCCAGAGCTGGTCGCGCAGCAGGGCCGCGTCCTCCAGCTTCATGTTGTTGGTGCCGTCCTTGAAGCCCATCAGGTTGCGCGGGGTCACCTGGGCGCGCGAGGTGGACGACGTACGGCCGAATCCGAGCTGCGACCAGCGCACCGACACCTTGCCGAAGCCGATCCTGGCCAGGTTGCGGATGGCGTGCACGGCGACCTGGGGGTCGTGGGCGCACGCCTGCACGCAGAGGTCGCCCCCCGAGAGCTCAGGGATCAGCCGCTCGCCGGGGAACTTCGGCAGATCGGCCAGGGCAGGGGGACGCCTGGCGGCCAGCCCGAAGCGGCGGTCGAACAGGGACGGGCCGAAGCCGATCGTCAGCGTGAGCCCCGAGGCGGGCAGGCCGAGCGCCTCGCCGGTGTCGTCGGGCGCGGCCTCCGGCGAGCCGCCCGCCGCGCCGAAGGAGCCGGCCTCCTTGCCCTGGGTGAGCCGGGCGGCGGCGGCCGTCCACTCCTGCAGCAGGTCCACCAGCTCGGCCCTGCTGCCGGTGGTGACGTCGAAGGCGACGAAGTGCAGCCGGTCCTGGGCGGGGGTGACGATCCCCGCCTGGTGCTCGCCGTAGAAGGGGAAGGGGTCGGAGGTGGTCGCGTGCGCTACCGGCGGCTCCTGCACCAGCGAGCGAGCGGCGATCGCGCCGGCGCCCGCCGCCGCGACCCCGGCCGCGCCGAGGCCGAACACCTTCCTGCGGCTCATCCGCTCGCTCATGGCCCCGGCTCCTACTTCGCCACGATCGGGGCGATCTCGCTGATCGGTTCGGCCAGCGCGTTGATCACATCCGACAGGCTCTTCAGCTCCGCCTCGGACAGCTCGTCGTGCAGCCGCCAGCCGTCGCCCTTCTGGTGCTTGCCCAGCTCGGCCTCGGCGGCGGCGAACTTCGCGTCCAGGGTCCTGACCAGGTCGGGAGCGCGTTCCTCCAGCACGGGGCGGAGCGCCTGGACCGCCGCCTTGGAGCCCTGGAGGTTGGCGTCGAAGTCCCACAGGTCGGTGTGCGACCAGATGTCCTCCTCGCCGGTGATCTTGCCGGTGGCCACCTCGTCGAGCAGTTCCTTGGCGCCGTTGGCCAGGTTCAGCGGGGTCAGTTCCGCGGCGTTGGCCTTGGCCACGATCGTCTTGACGTCGGCGATGAGCTTGTCGGCGACAGGGCCGTCCTCGCTGACGTCCTTGGTGATCCACAGATCCTTCTCGATCTTGTGGAAGCCCGTCCACTCCTCGCCCTCGGCCAGGTCCGCCTCGCGGGCGTCGATGGCCGGGTCGAGGTCGCCGAAGATCTCCGCGACCGGCTCGATGCGCTCCCAGTACGTCCGCGAGACCGGGAAGAGCTCCTTGGCCTTGTCGATCTGCCCCGCCTTGACGGCGTCGACGAACTCCTGCGTCTTGACCAGCAGCGTGTCGCTCTGGCTCTTGACGTAGCGCTTGTAGCTGGCGGTCGCCTCGGCGAGCTTGGCGTCGGTGTTGAGCGCCTTGTGCTCGCCGGTGACCTTCAGCGGGTTGCGGATGCCCTTGCCGACCATGCCGGGCTTGCACGCCGTCTCGTACGTCCCGGCGGGCAGCTCGGCGATCAGCTCCCGGGTCAGGCCCGGCACGATGTTCTCCACCTCGGCCATGACGCGGTCGCCCGGCGCGTAGACGTAGAACTCGGTCACCTTGCTGCCGCCGTTGGTGATCGCGAACGTGCTGGTTCCCGCGGCGACCTCGGAGACGGCGACCTTGCACTCGGTGTCGCTGGCCGCGACCGCGACCTTGTCCGGCTTCTTCGCCGCGGCGGACCCGCCGGGGGCGGGGGTCTCGGCCGCGCACGCGGTGAGCGCGGCCAGGGCGAGCGCGCCGGCGGTGAGACGGGTGATGGCGGACATGGTGCTCCTGTTCAGGCCGCGGGCGCGGGCGTGGTGCGGGTGCGGGAGGGGCGCAGGAAGAGGTAGAGGGTGGGGATCAGGTAGGCGGCCCAGGCGACGGTCTCCAGGACGCTGGGCTGCGGGGTGAGGTTGAGCGTTCCGGCCAGCAGGGCGCCGTACCAGGAGTCGGCGGGCAGGACGGCGGTGAGGTCGAAGGCGTAGGCGTTCAGGCCCGGCACGATGGCCGCTTCCTGGAGGTCGTGCACGCCGTACTTGAAGATCCCGGCGGCGACCAGGATGAGGAGCAGGCCGGTCCAGGTGAAGAACGTGGTGAGGTTGATGCGGACGGCCGACCTGTACAGGCCGTAGCCGAGCAGGACCGCGGCGAGCAGGCCGAGGCTGATGCCGATGAGCGGCTGGGCGGAGGTGGTCGCGCCCTGGACGGAGGCGAAGAACAGCAGCGCCGTCTCCAGCCCTTCGCGTGCCACGGCCAGGAAGGCCATGACGACCACGGCGACCGGGCCCAGCTCCAGCGCCTCGGCGAGCTTGCCCCGCAGCTCTCCGGAGAGCGCGCGGGCGGCCCGCCGCATCCAGAAGATCATCCAGGTGACGAAGGCGACGGCCAGCAGCGAGGTGATGGCGTCGAAGAGCTCCTGGCCCGTGTGCCCGAGGTTGGCGGCGGTGAAGGTCAGGATCGCGCCGAACCCGACCGAGAGCGCCACGGCGGCGAGGACGCCGCTCCAGACGTACGGCAGCCTGTCCGTGCGGTCGCTCTTGACCAGGAAGGCGACCAGCACGGAGACGACGAGCGCCGCCTCGAGCCCTTCGCGCAGGCCGATGAGAAAGCTGGCGAACACCGTTGCTCCAATGCCGGGAAGGCCCGGGACACCGGGCTGCTACATGCTTGTAGAAGTTAACATAGGCTCACCTAACTAAGCCAGGTGGCCTGGTCGCGGGCGAATCCGTCGAGCGCCGTGATCGCATAGGGTGTGCGCGATGGACACAGACCCGGGAGATCGCGCTGATCGGGCCGAGCTCGCCGATCAGGGCGAGCGCCGCCGGCCAGGCGAGCTGGAGGCGGCGGTCCTCGCCGTTCTCCGGGACGCGGGCTCCTCGCTCACGCCGGGCCAGGTGCGGGATCTGCTCGACCCCACGGGCGGGTTGTCCTACAGCGCCGTCGTCACCACGCTCGTCCGGCTGCACGGGAAGCGGGCCGTCACCCGCCGCAGGGAGGGCCGCGCCTATCGGTACGGGGCTCTCACCGATGCCGCCGGGCTCCTCGCGCAACGCATGAACGCCCTGCTCAACGCCGAGGACGACCGCGCCACGGTGCTCCGCCGGTTCGTGGGCGAGCTGGAGCCCGGCGACGAGGAGCTCCTGCGCCGGCTGCTGGCCGACGAGCCCGGCGAGAGCGGCACGTGACCGGACCACCCTTTCCGGGGTTAGGTTGGCTTTGCCTGAATGCATGCGACTGAAAGCCGGCTGGTGCCTTGTTCGATCATTTCGTCTGGTCCGTTCTGGCGGTCCCGGTCATGGTGGTCGCCCTCGTGACGCTGCTCGCGGACCGGTTGCCGCCCTCGCCCGCCGCCAGGCTCCTCGCCTGGTCGGCCGCGGGAACGGCGCTGGCGAGCCTGCTCAACGTGGCGGCGTTCACCGTGAAGGCCGTGGCCGAGATTCCCTTCGTCGCCGGCCTCTTCGGGTGGTCCTACCGGACGGTGGTCGCCGACACGGGGCACGTGCGGTGGGTTCCGTGGTTGTGCGTGCTCCTGATGGGATGGGCGGCGGTGGCCGCCGCCAGGGTGGTGCGGCGCCATCGCGGCGGACGGGCGTGGGCCCTCCGGCTCGGCGGCGTCGCGGCCGAGGACGGGATCGTCGTGGTCCCCAGCGCGGACGTCGCGGCGTTCGCCGTGCCGGGCAGGCCGGGGCACGTCGTGGTCACGACCGGGATGCGGGAGTCCCTCGACGACGATCAGTACGCTGCGTTGCTCGCCCACGAGCGGGCCCACCTGGACCAGGACCATCCCCGGCTGATGCTGCTGAGCGACCTGGCCGGCGCGGTTCACCCGGCGCTGCGGTGGGTCTCGCGCCGGGTCGACTACCTGGTCGAACGTGCCGCCGACGAGCACGCGGCCGCGGCGATCGGCGATCGCAGGACTCTCGCTGGAGCGATCGGCGCGGCGGCTCTGGCCGCCCGGGGCCGGCCGGCGCTCGGCTCCGGCCCCCTCGCCTCCTTCGCCAGGCCCCGGCGTCCCGGCGCCGTCCCGCGCAGGGTCGCCGCGCTCCTGCACCAGGCGCGCGGCGGCCGGCTCTGGCCGGCCGCCGTTCCGGCCGTCCTGGCGGTGAGCTCGCTCGTCTGGACCGGCGAAGCCCTCTATGACCTGGTCGAGCTGCTCATCCTCGCGCACGGCTGAGCCCGCGACCGGATTGCGGCTGGACGCGTGACTGAGCCCGCGACCGGATGCGCGGCTGAGTTCGCGGCTGGGCCCGTCGCCCGCACGGGGCTCGGTGCCGCGAGCCGTCACGGTGTGCGGAAGCCCCGGAAGGTCACGGGCTTGCGGGTCTCGAAACCGAGCCGTTCGTAGAGGGCGATCGCGCCGGTGTTCGCCTCGGCGACGTGCAGGAAGGGGCGTTCGCCGCGCGCCAGGACGCGCGCGACGAGCGCGCGGACCAGGCGGGCGGCGTAGCCTCGCCCGCGCGCCTCGGGGGCGGTGCAGACGGCGCTGATCTCGGTGTGGCCCGCCGGCCGCAGCCGCTCGCCCGCCATCGTCACCAGCCTGCCGTTCTCGCGGACGCCGAGGTAGGTGCCGAGCTCGCGGGTACGCCGCCAGAACGGCCCCGGCTTGGCCCGCCCGACGAGGTCCAGCATCTCGGGCACGCTGTCCCCGCCGAGCTCGACCACCCCGCTGTCCGGCTCGGGCCGGCCGCCGTTCCAGATCATCTGGCGGCCTTCGAGGGCGAAGACCGGCTCCCAGTCCTGCGGCGGGACCGCCGCGCAGCTGAACAGGTCGGCCACCTCGCCCCGGCCGAGCAGCCGGGCGAGGTCGGCCCACTCCTGGTCGTCCGGGTCGGCGCTGACCGCACAGAACGTGGCGACTCCCGGCTGGTAGGTGGCCGCCTTCCCCAGGCGGCGGGCGAGGTGCGCGTGGTGACCGCGCAGTGACGCGCCCACCGGGTCGTCCAGGGCGGAGGCGTCCCCGTTCGCCATGGTGCTGTGCCTCTCGTTCCGTACGGGACCGGCGCCGGCCCCGCTGGACGGCGCTCAGATCCAGCCGGTCATCCTACGGCCTGCGTTCGAGAGGCAGGAGAATGCCCCCAAGGAGAACTCGCGTGCGGAAGATCGCGGCGGACCCTGCGCCCCCGACGCGGCGAGTACGTGGCCGACCATCTTCCCTAGGGCGAGACCTGGTGCAAGCTCGCCGGCGCCGTGGCTGGCGGCCGGGGATGGAGCCTCGGGGGTGGCCGGGCGCCTTTCGTCTGGAGAGAAGCGGGTCAGAGGGCGGCGGGGACGGTGACGCCGGTCAGGCGTTCGGCCTCGGCCCACAGGCGGGCGGCGACATCCCGGTCGAGCGCCTTCTTCGTGGGCCGCACGACGGCCGGGGCGCCGATATCGCCGAAGTCGATCTCGCCGCGGGCCGCCACGCCGCTGCTCATGGTCACCACGCGCGCGGCGGGCGCTCGCAGCAGCAGCGGCAGCCGCACGGTCAGGGCGAACGGGCCGAGGAAGTTGCTGCCCAGCTGCAGCTCGAACCCGTCGGCGGTCTCGTGCCGCACCGGCGGGAACACCACCCCTGCGCTGTTGAGCAGCAGGTCGAGAGGGCGGCCATCGGCTACGAGGCCGCCGGCGAACTCCTCGACCGAGGCCAGGTCTGCCAGGCCGATCCGCCGCACCTCCGGCTCCGCCGCCGGATGGGCCCTGAGGATCTCCGCCCGCGCCTGCTCCGCTGTTCGCGCCGAGAGCTTCAGGGGGCTGCTCGTGCCGTTCCTCGGGAACATGATCGCGGGCACGGAGCGGAACTTCGCCCGCCTCAACGAGGCTCTGAAGCAGCAGGTCGAGGGCCACTCCTGAGCGCTCACGGGCATGGTCGAGGCCGCGACCATGCCCGTGGCCGATGCGAAGGAGCCGAGGGTCTGGCTGAGCTTCGTCCAGGCTTCGCTCACCGATCGGGAGCCGGCCGCGATCCGCCAGGCGGCGGTCACCGAGATGACCGGTCTCTGGCACCAAGTTGAGCCGGCAACCCCGTGAACTACGCCGCTGGGTGTAGCCGGTGATGGATCGCCTGCCGGATTCCTCTGGCCGCGGTGGACGGGACTCTTGGTTCACCGCCACTTCGAGAAAGGGAATCCTCATGTTGCACCTCCTCATGGCAGGCGTCCTGGCCACCACTCCGGTCACCGATCCCCAGGTGATCGACTGGATCGAGCGGAACGCCCGCCAGGAGATCACCAAGGAGTCGATCGGCGGGGCCACCGTCGTCGGCCTGGGCGAGTCCACCCACGGCACGCACGAGGAGGCCGTGATCAAGTTCGGCCTCCTGAGATACCTGGTCGAGGAGCTGGGGTTCCGCTCGATCGCCTGGGAGGAGGACTGGACGACGAGCGTACGGGTCAACCGGTACGTTCTCACCGGCGACGGCGACCTCGGCGCGCTCATGGGCGAGCTGACGACGACGTGGCGGACCCGCGAGGTGCGCGACGTGCTGGCCTGGCTGCGGTCCTACAACGCCGATCACCCCGGCCGGAAGGTGAAGTTCGTCGGTGTGGAGTACTACGCCACCCGCTCCCTGGCGCACGACGCCGTCTCCTCGTACGTGGCCAAGGCCGCCCCGTGGCGGCTGCGCGAGCTGCGGCGCCATCTGGCGTTCATCGCGCCCCGCCACGAGAACACCCGGGCCAACCTGGAGTGGTATCTCGACGTGCCCGACAAGCGGCCCTTCATCAGCCACGCCCGCGCGGTGTACCGGCTGGTCGAACGGCTGCCTGAGAACGACGACCAGCAACTGGCCCTGCACCACGCCCGCCAGATCCTCTCCTGGTACGAGGCGTTCGACCTGCCCTTCGAGGACATCCACGCCTACCGGGACGCCCGCGCGGCGGAGAACCTGCGCTGGTGGCAGCGCCGTACCGGTGACAAGGTGGCGTACTGGGCGGCGGCCGCGCACACCGCCGCCGCGCCGGGCCTGCGCCTGACGCTCGGCGGCCCGCCGCTCGTCTTCGACAACGCCGGCTCCTACCTGCGCCGCTGGTACGGCGACCGGTACCGCTCGATCACCGTGCTGTTCGACCACGGAACCCTGGGCCCGGGCTCCAGCTGTGACGCGGCACCGGTGCCCGTGCCGCGCCCGGACGCCGGTTTCGCCAACCGCGTCTTCGGCGACGCCTTCGCCGGCGGCGGCCCCGCGCAGTACGTCGTGGACCTGCGGGGCGAGGCGCCGGAGGCGGTCAGCGCGTGGTTGCGCGCCCCGGCGAAGGTACGCGGGTACGGGGGTTACGACCCGGCGTTGGCGCAGAAGTCGTACATGGAGGGCGGGTCGCTGGCGCAGTGGTTCGACGTGGTCGTCCACCGGCAGGTGGTCACTCCCTGCAAGCCGCTCTAGAGTGCCGGTCAGTGCGGCTCGTCCGGGCCCGGCTGGAGCTCGATGAGCTGACGCAGCGCGTGGGCGCCGACTTCCGGCAGGCACGCCGCTGCGACAGCAGCCGAGCCGGCGGGCGAGGTGTTCGGGAACTGTCGGCTCGTGGAGGGCGAGCGGTCAGTGTGGGATGGGGCTGAATGGCGTACGTGATCTGAGGTACATGTCGGATGGGTACTGCACCACCCTGTTCAGCGTCACCGTTCCCGGAGAACGGCACGGCAATGCAGGTGAGCGACCGGTGCCGGAGACGTTCGGCGACTTCCAGGCGTTTCAGGCGTCAGCGGTTCCAGGGATGCGGACAGTCTCGATCCAGGCGGGCGGGGGCGGCGGGTCCGTGCCGATGAGTGCGGCGATGAGGCGGGACGACGGCGGCGCCTCGGGCCACGGGGTGAAGCCGTCGGTGAGCACGATCACGATGCCGGGCCGTTCGGGCAGGGCGAGGGCCGCCCTGATGCCGACCCGCATGTCGGTGCCGCCCCCGCCGGCGAGGTTCACCTGCTGCGCGGACGTCACCCGGGCGGCGGTGTGCACGTCGGCGTCGCAGGCGAGCACCGTGACCCGGTTGCCGCCCACGCCGACCTCCCGCAGTACGCCGGTGACCTCGGCGAGGGCCGCCGCGAGGTCGTCCTCGCCCATGGACCCCGAGGTGTCGATGACGATCGCGACGACCGGCAGCGGGCGGCGCAGGCTCGGCAGCACGACGCCGCGCAGCGCGGCGGTGCGGCGGGACGGGCGGTGGTAGGTGTAGTCGACCGCCCCGGTGGCCCAGGCGACCGCCTCCCGTACGGCGCCGGCGAGCACGCGGCGCCAGTCGACTGTCGGCTCCAGGATCTCCTCCGCCCAGCGTTGCCAGCCGGCCGGGAGGCTGCCGCGGTTGCGCCGGTGGGCGCGCATCGCCTCGGCGGTGTGCCGGCGCACGGCGTCGGCCTCGACCGTGCTGACGCCGCCCGGCCCGTCGCCGGTGATCTCCCAGTCAGCCGGTGTGCCGTGGGCGCCGGAGCCGCAGTCGGAGCAGACGGCGGACGGCGGCAGCTGCGGGAGGTACTCCTCGAACAGCCGTCCGGTCGCCAGCCCGAAGGTGCGGGGTTCCACCCGGCCCTCCGGCAGTGCCAGCCCGTCGGCGAGCAGGTCGTCGTTGATCTCGCAGTCCTGGGCGACGTTCACGCGCAGCCGGTCGCGCTGGTCGGCGGCCGGCAGCCGGTCCGCGCGGCCGTGGTGGTCGCGCAGCACGTGAGCCAGCTCGTGGATCCACACGCCCGCGAGCTCGGGTACGGACGTCGCCTCGACGAACGCCGGTGACACGTAGCACCGCCAGTGCCGGTCGACGGCCATCGTCGGCACCCTGCTGGTCGGCACGACCGTCAGCGAGTAGAGCGCGGAGGCGAGGTAGGGCCGGTCGCTCGCGGCACGGTACCGCGCGGCGAGCAGCTTGACCTGGTCGAGTTCGGCCATGGGTCAGGAGGCGCCCGGCAGCGCGCCGGACAGCTGGAGCAGGTCGAGGAAGGCGTCGATGCCGCTCGGCACGGGCCAGTCGGTGTCGCGCAGCGCCGCGAGATCGGCGGCGGCCCGGGCCGCGACGTCGGGCACGCCGGCGTCGACGGCCTTGGCCAGCACCGTCCAGCCGGCCTCCCAGCGCCGCCGCGTGAGGTCGCTCTGCACCGCCGAGACGACGGCCGTCAGGAAGGCGAGCTGCCGGTCGCCCCTCTTCGGCAGGGCGAAGGCCTCCGGGTTGGCCAGGACGCGGTCCGGGTCGGGCAGGTCGAGCTGTTCGAGGTAGGCGAGCAGTTCCAGTCCCGCGCCGTCGCCCACCGCGCCGACCACCGCGGCCGCGACCGCCTTCTGGTCGGAGCCGGCGGCGTACCCCACCGCCAGCAGGCGCATCGCCATCTCCCAGGTACGCGGCGACGGCCAGGCCCGGCCCCGGCTCTCCGCGTCACCGGGCAGGTGGTGGGCCAGGCCGGGCCGGGCGGTGAGGAACCCGGAGACCACCCCGCGGGCGCGGGCTACCGCGCTGGGCACCCGGGCCGGGTCGATGAGCGGCAGGGGCACGGCCGGCCAGGTTCCGGCCAGGCCCCGGGCGACCGTCCGCGGATCGTGCGTCCACTGCAGGTGCACGAACCTGTTCGCCAGCGGCGGGCTGAGGTGCCAGCCGTCCGCGGCGCTGGACGGCGGGTTGGCGGCGGCGACCACCCGGACCGGCTCCGGCAGCGCCAGGCTGCCGACCCGGCGTTCGAGGACGACCCGCAGCAGCGCCGCCTGGACGGCGGGCGGAGCGGAGGACAGCTCGTCGAAGAACACCAGGCCACGCCCGGCCGTGGCCAGCCGCACCGCCCAGTCGGGCGGGGCCATCGGCACCCCGGTGGTGGCCGGATCGTCACCGATGATCGGCAGCCCGGCGAAGTCGGAGGGCTCGTGCACGCTGGCGATCACCGTCTCCAGCGGGACGCGGAGCCCGGCGGCCAGCTGCTGGAGGCCGGCGGACTTGCCGATCCCCGGCTCGCCCCACAGCAGCACGGGGAGGTTCGCCGACACCGCGAGCGACAGCGCCTCCAGCTGGGGGTTCGCGGCCGGCTCCGTACGGTGGGACCCGAGCCGGCGGACCAGGTCGTCGGCCGCCGCGAGCGGGTTCGGCGCGAAGTCCTCGTCGGTGACGTTCACTGTTCCTCGTCCTTCCACGTCGATTCAGCGGTCCAGCAGGGCCAGGAGGAAGTCCAGGTCGGTGCGCTGGTGGAAGCGGATGAGCTGGGCGAGCGAGTGGCCCACGTCGTCGGTGACGTGGGGGTTCGCCCCGGCGGCCAGCAGCGCCCGTACCAGTGCGGCGGAGCCGTTGTCCCCGACCGCCACGTGCAGCGCCGTGCGCTGGTTGTGGTCCACGGCCTCGATCTCCACCCCGGCGGCCAGCAGGCGCGGCAGCAGGACCTCGTGGTCCAGGTGGATGAGCGCGTGCAGGAGCGTGCGGCGCCGGCCGTCGCGGAAGCGCGGGTCCATCCCGGCGTCGAGCAGCCTGAGCACTCCCGGCGTGTCACCGTGCTGGGCGCGGGTGTACAGCTCCCGCCGCTGCTCCCGCAAGTCCTTCGGCAGCCGGCCCGTGCCGGAGGACACCGCCTGCGCCACGGCGAAGCAGCCGGCGACCGCGCCGCCGAACGCCCGCATCGCCTGCTCTCGCCGCTGCTCGTCCGCGCTGTGCGGCACTTGCAGGACGCCGTCCTGGAAGCACACCTCGTGCCAGTCACCGCGGCATCGCACCCGGACCGGGGACGGAAGCCGCGGATCCGGCGGCCCGGCCGGACCGGCGGGGTGCTCGCGCAGCGGGAAGAGCGCGTCCCGGACCAGCGGGTGCAGCCGGTCGGGATCCGCGTCGCCGTGCCGGAGCGCGTCGAGGTCCGGGAGCCGCCGCCAGCACGCCTCGGGCAGCACCGGGATGCCGGAGATCTCCTCGGCGTCGGCGATCCGGATCCGCAGTTCGCCGGTCCGCTCGCCGTCTTCGAGCAGCAGGGAGCCGCGGTAGGGACGCGGGATCTGGAAGCGACGCCCGAAACCCTCGCGGTCGAGCAGCCGGATCTCCGGCTCTAGCCTGGTCAGCGCCAGCGGGAGCCTCTCCAGGACCGGCAGCGGCTCGATCGCGGCACCCCAGCGGAGCTCGAGCGGTGACGGATCCACCGCGATCCCCACCGCGGCGAACGCCGCCTCGATCTCCCCTCGCTCATGGAGCAGGGCCGCCCATTCGGCTCGGGCCGGCGGGTCGGCGGGACCGGGGTCGGCCGTGGGCAGCTCCCCGGCGGCGCGCCGGGTCCCGTCCGCGTTCAGGAACGGCGGCCGGTCTCCTCCGCCGTGGCGTTCCAGCAGCGCGCCGGTGTGCCGCGCGTCCCACAGGTGCCGCAGCGTGGTCCAGTTGTGCAGGGTGTGCCGGTGGTAGCCCCGGCGGTCGGCACGCTCGATCCGGCCGAAGCTCAGGCGCAGCCGCTGCGGCCCGTCCACCATCGCCGGCGTGGTGAGGTGCAGGTACCGCACGGCCGCGCCCTGGTACGTGCCCAAGGTCACCGTCTGGCCGGTGCGGATCGTCGTACGCCCGGCCAGGACGCGCGGCAGGTGCCAGCGCAGCAGGTCCGGCGCGAGATGGAGGAGGTCGTCCTCGACCGCGGCCGCGACGGCGCCGCCGTGCTCCCGGGCGAGGCCGGCCAGGTCGAACGTGACGTCCACGTTCGCGGCGGCACAGGCGCCGCGCCAGTCCCCGTCGAGCCGGCGTTCGGTGGCCTGCTCGATCATCCACCGCGGGACGGCGTACCGCAGGATCCGCCGCCGGCTCGACGCCTCGTCCGGCGGGTACGACGGCGGGGTGCGGCGCGGCGCCGCCTCGGCTGCGGGTGTGCCGGCCACGGGGCCGGGGGCTGGCGTGCTGACGGCGTTCACTCTTCCTCGATCAGTTCCGGATGCTCGCGTTCGATGCGATCCGTGATGAAGTCCAGGTCGTCGCGGGCGAGCCAGGTGATCAGGCGGTGGAGCGAGACGGGCCCACCGTGGATGTCGCCGGTCAGGTCGATCCGCGCCCCCGCGGTGAGCAGCGCCTGGATGAGCCCCACCGAGCCGTCGCCGCAGATCGCGGAGAACAGCGGCGTGCGCCGGTCCTCGTCCCTGGCGTCGATGTCCAGGCCCGCCGCCAGGAGCCGCCCGAGCAGACCGTCGTGGTCGAGGTGGCGCAGCCGGTGGGCCGCCTCGCGCCTGCGGCGGCCGGGCACCTTCGGGTCGGCGCCGGGGTCGAGCAGGTGCAGCAGGTGGAGCAGGGTGCGTTGCCGGCCGTCGCGGACGCGTGGATCCACGCCGGCGTCCAGCAGCCGCAGGACTTCCGGGAGGTCGCCGTGCTGGACCCGCGAGAGCAGTTCCTTCCGCTGGTCGCGCAGGACCTTGGGCAGCCGTCCTGTTCCGGACGTCCACGCGTGCCGTACGGCGAAGCAGCCCGCGATCGCGCCCCCGAACGCCCGCATGGCGCTCTCCCGCTGCTGCTCCTCCGCGCTGTGCGGGATCTGGAGGACGCCGTCGCGGAAGGACACCTCGTGCCACTCGCCGCGGCAGCGGACCCGGGCCGGCTCCGGGAGCGCCGGATCGGACGGCTGCGCGGGAACGCCGTCCACGGCGCGGCCCGGGACCAGGGCCTCGCGTACGAGCGGATGGAGCCGCTCCGGCGGATAGCCGTCCCGCAGCAGGTCGAGGTCGGGCAGGCGGCGCCAGCACGCCTCGGGGAGCACCGCGTCGCCGGGCTCCGTGCCCAGCCCGAATTCGACGACCCGGACGCGCAGGCCCGCCTCCGATCCGCCGGTCTCGAAGACGAGCGCCGCGTACTGCCGGTACGGAAGCCAGAAGCGCCCGGTCCCCGTCGAGGCGGAGAGGCGGCGGATCTCCGCCTCCACCCGGGTCAGGGCCAGGGGCAGGCGCGCGAGAACGTCGAGCGGATCGACACGCTGCACCGCGTAGTAGGACCCGACCTCGAAGGGCGCGGTGTCCAGTTCGAGGCCGGCCGCCGCGAACGCCGCTTCGACCTCGCCGCGCTCGTGCAGCAGCGTGACCCACTCGGTGAGCGCCGCCGGGTCGGCGCGGCCGGGGCCGGCCGCGGGCAGCTCTTCCGCCCCGCGCGGCGTGCCGTCCCCGTGGAGGAAGGGAGCCCGAGCCTGGTCACCGCCGCAGCGTTCACGCAGGTCGCCGGCATGGCGCGCATCCCACAGGTGACGCGAGGAGCTCCAGTCCTGGACGACGTCGCGCCAGAACGCGCTGTACGCCCAGTCGGTCTCCAGATAGGTGTTCCGATGGCGGACCGGCCCGACGCGTAACCGCAGCCGCTGCGGGCCGTGGGCCATCCAGCGGGGCGTCTGGAGGTACAGGCAGGAGGCGTCCGGGGCCTCACCGGGCCGGCTCAGCACCATCACCTGGTCGGGCACGATCGTCGTACGCCCGCGGTCCAGGCGGGGCAGGTGCCAGCGCAGCAGGTCCGGGGCGAAGTGGCACAGGTCGTCCTCGATCGCCGTGGCGACCGCGGTGCCGTGCGTGCCGGCGATCCCGGCCAGGTCGAAGGTGACCTCGACGTTGGCGGCGGCGCAGGCGCCACGCCAGTCGCCGGCGAGCCGTCGTTCCGTCGCCTGCTCGACCATCCACGGCGGAACCGCGTACTGCCGGATCCGCCGTAACCGGGACGCCTCGTGCGGCGGGTACGAGCGGGACGGCGTACGAGGTGGCAGGCCGGCCGGTGGGGGCGCCGCGCTCACCTGTAGAGGCTGCCGATCGCGTGCAGGTCCGGGTGCGTCCCGGCGGCGGGGCGGAGCCGCGGCGCCAGGGCGCGCTTCACCCGGCGGGGCACGCCGGGGCCGAACCCGACGTATTCCAGCCGGGTGTCGTCGGGAACGGCGGCCAGCAGGGCCTTGGCACCACGGCCGGTGATCCCGGTCCTGCGCAGCTCCAGCCGGCGCAGCGGGCTGCCGGGCAGGGCCGCCGCCAGCATGGCCGCGCCCGTGTCGCCGGTGACGTTCGCGGGCGCGCCGAGGCTCTGCTCCGACGGCGGGCGTCCCAGGTCGAGTGCCTCGATGCCGCTGAGCGCGCCGGCCAGCGCGTACGCACCGTCCGGGCCGATGCCGTTGCCGCCGAGGCCCAGGCGTACCGGGCGGGCGGCGTCGGCGGCCGCGGCGAGCGTGGCCGCGCCGGCGTCCCCGAGATGGTTCGCCGGGAGGTAGAGCTCGCGAACCCCGGCGTCGCGGATCAGCGCGGCCAGCAGGTCTGCGGACTCCGGGCCCAGCCCGTTCCCGCCCAGGAACAGCCGCTCGACCGGCTTCGGCCGCCCGGCGAGCACGGCCAGCAGCGCCCGCAGCCCCTCCCGCGTGAGCCCGGTGTTGACCAGGTCTAGGGTGCGGATCGTGGTGTTGCGGCGCAGCATCGCGGCGAGGGCGAGGACTCCGTCGTCGCCGACCGGGTTGCGCTTGAGCCACACGGCGCGCACGGTGGTGTCCGTGGCCAGCCGATCGGCGAGCACCTGGGCGCCCGCCGCGTCGATGCGGTTGCAGCCGAGGTAGAGGGTCTCCAGGCCATGGCCGGGAACGAGGGCGCCGGCGATGATCCGGGCTCCGTCGTTCCCGATGGCGTTGGTGCCCAGCAGCAGGTGGACGGCGTGCGGCGAGGCCACCACGGCCGGGAGCAGCCGCGCCGCGCCGGCCGGGCCGAGGCCCTGCTTGCACAGGTCCACCCGGCCGTCCGGCCGTACGGTGCCGAGCGGGAAGCTCTCGTCGGCGGCCACCGGGGCCGGTGCGGCCAGCCGGGCGACCAGCGGCTCCAGGTCCGCCGGATCGGCCGGCGGCACGTCGGGGTGCTCGATCGCGGGGCAGCGTACGGGTGTCGGCTCCATCATCACCAATCCACCGGTCGGTAGTCCTTCAGGAACAGGCCGGACACCCGGTTCCCGCCCACTCCGCGCACGATCGGGTCGTAGATCCGGGCCGCGCCGTCGATGACGTCCAGCGGCGGGCGGAACCCCGCCTCCCGCTGCGCGGTCTTGTCCGGATGGGGGCGTTCGTCGGTGACCCAGCCGGTGTCGACGCTGTTCATGTAGATGCCCGAGGCCGCGTAGTCCGCGGCGGCGGTGCGGGTCAGCATGTTCAGGGCGGCCTTGGCCATGTTGGTGTGCGGGTGGCGGACGGTCTTCTGCTCCCGGGAGAAGCTGCCCTCCATCGCCGAGACCTGCACGACGTACCGGTCCGGCCACGGCGAGGCCTCCAGCGAGCCGCGCAGCCGGGACGTCAGCAGGAACGGCGCGAAGGAGTTCACCAGCTGCACCTCCATCCACTCGGCCGGGTCCACCTCGTGCAGCCGCAGGCTCCAGCTGTTGCGCTCGCGCAGGTCCAGCGGCTGACCGGTCTCGTCCGTCCGCCCGGCGGGAAACAGCGCCTCCAGGTCGTCCCGCCGCGTGACGGCCTGCCCGGTGAGCGCACGCCCGGCCGCGATCGCCGGCGCGGGGTCCAGCCGCGCGGCGAGCGCGGCCGTCTCCTCCACGTCGATCCGCGCGGCCAGGCCGCTCAGCGGCGCACGCTCCGCCGCACGCACCTCGCGGTGGTACGCGGCGGGACGGCGGATCGTCTGGGCGGCGTTGTTGACCAGGATGTCGAGATGGCCGGAACGCCGCTCGACGGACTCCAGCAGATCCGCGACGGCCGCCAGGTCGAGCAGGTCGACACCGTGGACGTGCACCCGGTCCAGCCAGGCCTCGGCGTCGGGCACGGCCGCGAGCCGGCGGGCGGCATCCCGGGGGAAGCGGGTGGTGACCAGGACGTCCGCGCCGTCGCGCAGCAGCTTCAGCGTCAGCTGGAAGCCGATCTTCACCCGTCCCCCGGTCACGATGGCCCGGCGTCCGCGCAGGTCGCAGCGGGCGTGCCGGCGGGCCAGGTTCTCCTCGGCGCAGTCCGGGCACAGCAGGTGGTATTCCGGATGCACCTGCCGGTAGGCGGACTTGCAGACGTAACAGCGTCGCGTACCCGCCAGCGGGCGCCGGGCCGGCGCCGGCCGGTCGCCGGGCGCGTCCGGCTCCGCGGAGCCCGTGGAGCCGGGCGAGGGAGACGGATCCTGCTCCCGGTAGCGCGCCGTGGCGGCCATGGCCTCGTGGTCGCGCCGCCTGCGCTCGGCGTGCCGCGACGCCTTCCGGGCCTTCTTCCCCGCCCGGTACAGGTGCGCCGCGGCCTCGTGCACGGCCGCCCACCGAGGATCGGCCGGGTCCGCCGCGCCCGCCTGGGCCAGCACCCGCAGGCAGGTCTCGACGTCGGCCTGGCCGGGAAGGGTTTCCGGCCCGGGCGGCGGTGTCCCGGTCAGGTCAGGCTCGACGACCGACACCCGCACCCCCACCGATGACCTTCAGGATTTGGGGCAAGGCCGGCCGGATTCGAACCGGCGTCCTCCAACCTGCTGTAAGGCGCGACGACCTCTGCGCTACAGCCTTGCCGTTGCTGATCTTAGCGAAAGGCACGGACATCTCATGACCGAAATGGGTGCTACGCGGACCCGGGAACCACCGGACGGATCAGGACTCCCGCCCGTACCGGGTCAGGACGGCGGCGCCGGCCCGTTCGGCCGACAGGCACTCCAGGTGCCGGGGTGGCCCGCCGGCGGGGAAGAGCCGGTCGCCGGTGCCGAGGAGGGTGGGGAAGGTCAGCAGCCGGTATTCGTCGATCAGGTCCTCGGCCATCAGCGTACGGACGACGCTCAGGCTGCCGGTGATGATGACGTCGCGCTGCTCGCGCTTGACGGCGTCGATGAGATCGCCGTCGACGACCTGCGAACCGGCCCAGGCCGACGTGTCGGTCAGCGTGCGGGAGGCGACCAGTTTCGGCACGGCGTTCATCCGTGCCGAGAACGGGTCGTCGCGTCCCGGCCAGAGCCGCGAGAACAGCTGCCACGTACCGCGTCCCAGCAGCAGGACGCCGTCGTCGAGGACGCCGCCGAGCCGGAACTTGTCCCCGGCGACCGTTTCCGGCCCGTGCCGGAACGCCCAGCCTCCGGCCGGTGTGCCGGCGGAGCCGTCCGGGTCGGACACGATCCCGTCCAGGGTGATGAATTCGATGACGATGACGCTCACGTCGGGTGTCCCTCTCGTTCGATGGTCACCCGTACGTACCGGCGGCATCGCCCGGACTCATCGCCCCCCGTCGGACCTGTCGAAAAGAATCTCCTGGGACAGGCCGAACGCCTCGAACACGGCGGGATCGGCGAAGACGACGTTACGCGCGACGCGGCCACCGGTGACCGTGAAGACCTGGAGGGTGTGCAGGCGATGCCCGCCGCCGGGCTCGGGGGCGTAGGCGGCCAGGGCGGGCTGGCCGTTGGCGGTCAGGCGCGTGAGGCCCCAGCCGGTCCCGCGCATCTCGAACACGCGGCGCATGAACAGGCCGTAGTCGTGGCTGCCCCGGTACCACAGCGGCACCGGCGGCATCTCCAGGACGGCGTCGTCGGTGAGGAGCCGCACGAGTGCGGGGACGTCGGCCCTCTCGAACGCCCGCATGTACCGCTCGATCACCTCGCGGACCTTCGGGTCCTCCGGCTCGCCGACCTCGCCGGCGTCCACGGCCTCGCCCGCTGCGGCGAGGGCGGCGCGGGCCCGCTGCAGCGCGCTGTTGACGGCCGGGACCGTGGTGCCGAGCTGGACGGCCACCTCGGCGGCGCTGAACTCCAGCACCTCGCGCAGGACGAGCACGGCCCGCTGCCGCGGCGGCAGCGTCTGCATCGCCGCCACCAGCGCGAGCCGCAGGTCGGCCCGCAGCCCGAGCTCGACCCGTGCGTCGGGGAACGGCTGCAGCCAGGGAACGCCGAACGCCGGTGCGAGCGGCGCCCCGGGATCGTCGCTGGGCGCGCCCAGCCCGGACGGCAACGGCCGCCGCGCGCGGCCCTCCAGAGCGGTCAGGCAGACGTTGGTCGCGATCCGGTAGAGCCACGTCCGCAGCGACGCGCGGCCGGCGTCGTAGCGATCCCGGGCCTTCCACGCCCGCAACATCGTCTCCTGCACCTGGTCCTCGGCCTCGTGGAACGAGCCCAGCATCCGATAGCAGTACGCCACCAGCTCCGCTCGATACGGCTCGAAATCCACCGCCCCAGCATGGCAGGAGCTGCTGAGCGCGCGCGACGCTCCCGCAGCCGCCCCTCGGCACTCGCCCTCCAGCCCCGCCCGAGACAGCGTTCCGGGACGATTTGACGAGGTGTTGGCGTCACGCGTGCCAACTCCTTCCCTCCGCTTCGACGAGCCGCTACCGGCGGCGTGCTCGACTGGGTCGAGGGACTCAACATGACCATCCGACGTCGCATCTCGATCACTACACGCATCACACTGTTCACGGCGGTGGTGGCGACGCTCCTGTCTGCCCTGCTGGCCATCACGCTCATGCTCGTCTTCCACCGGTACGCCACCACGGCGCTGACCACGGAGACCATGTCGGCCGGCGGCCGGGTGGCCAGCGAGGTGGAGCGCCACGAGGCCATCACCACTCCCCTGGCCGGGCAACGCGACAGGAACCTGCAGGTCGTCGATCCCCGCGGGGTGGTGGTCGCCGCGACGCCGCAGCTCCAGGGCAAGCCGATCATCGCGCCCTTCGGCCCCGACAGCAAGAACATCACCCATGCCGTCGTGTGCGGCGGCGTCTTCCCGGGCGGCCGGTGCCAGATCGTGATCGCGCAGTCGGCGCACACGACGGCGGGCGACTGGATCATCTACAGCTCCTCCCCCACGATCCCCCCCTACGTCGATCCCTGGCTCGCCGGCACGGTGGCGGGCGGAGCGGCCCTGCTGGCCGCGGCGATCACGTTGCTCGGCCATCGCATCGCCCATGCGGCGCTCAGGCCGGTGACCGCCATCCGCACGGAACTCGACAGGATCAACGAGACCTGCCCCGAACGCCGGGTGCCCTACCCGCAGGCCAAGGACGAGATCCACGACCTGGCCGACAGCGTCAACCACACCCTGGCCCGCCTGCAGGCCGCGATGGAGCAGCAACGGGCCTTCACCTCGGATGCCTCCCACGAACTGCGCAGCCCCATCGCCGCGATCCGCGCCGAGGTCGAGGACGCGCTGCTCGCCCCCGAGGAGACCAGCGTGCCCACGGTGGGCAACACCGTCCTGAGGAGTGTGGACAGGCTGGAGGCCATCGTCGGCGACCTGCTGACCATCGCCCGGCAGGACCACGACCGGCAGGTCGAACGCGAGCCCATCGACCTGTCCGAGCTCGTCACCACGGAAAGCGGCAGGAGGCCCCACCCGGCCAAGCGCTTCGACTACGCGCTGGAGCCCGGCGTGGTGGTGATCGGCGACCGGGCCCGGCTGTCACGCCTGCTCTCCAACCTGATCGACAACGCCGAACGGTACGCCGCCTCCACCATCACCCTCCGCGTCAGTCACGTGGCCGGCTCCAAGCGTGACGCCCACCGCTTCCCGAACGGCATCGCGATGCTGGAGGTGATCGACGACGGAAAGGGCATCGACCCGGGCAAGCGCGAGCTGGTCTTCCAGCGATTCGCCCGCCTGGACACCGCCCGCGACCGGGGCGCCGGCGGCACCGGGCTGGGCCTGCCGATCGCCCGGCAGACCGCCGAGGCCCACGGCGGCACCCTGGGAATCGAGGACTCCACCTGCGGCACCCGCTTCGTCCTGCGCCTCCCCGCCACCGAGGCCGCCCGCGCCGATTGACGACCGGCGCGCGGGCATCCTCCGAACGGAGGATGCCGCGCATCGCCCGTTCGCCGCCGGATCGCGCCCCGCCGCACGATCCGGCGGCCCGCCCCCTGCCTCCACACTCGAGGCGAAACCCGGGAACGCAGGGAGGCGACGTGGTGGCGGTCGAACGGTTGGGACCGGTGGAGCAGGGAGCGCGGCAGCTCGCCCCTGACCTGGCCAGGGGAATCATGCTGGCGCTGATCGCGGTGGCCAATTCGGCCATCTACCTGTACGGGCGCCCGTACGGCATCAGGCAGCACATCATCGAGCACGGCTGGGCCGACCGGTTGGCCTCGGCGGTGAGCATGACGGTCGTGGACGCACGGGCGTACCCGATGTTCGCGGCCCTGTTCGGCTACGGCTTCGTGCACATCTGGAACCGGCGCCGCGACGACGCCGAGGGGCGGCGTGTGCTCAGGCGGCGCAGCTGGTGGCTGCTGGCGTTCGGCGCGGTCCACGCGACGTTGCTGTTCTCCGGAGACGTGCTCGGCCTGTACGGGCTGGTCGGCCTCGTGCTGGTCCGGTTGTTACGGGTGCGTGACCGGACCCTGCTCGTCCTGGCGGGCTGCTGGCTGGTCCCTGTGGCGCTGTCGTCGGCACTGGTCTACAGCACGCCGGAAGGCACGGCGCAGCGGTCGTACTTCTGGTCGTTCGCCGTCGAGGACCCGCTGACGGCGCTGGCACTACGGCCGCTGGAGTGGGTGGCGACCCCCTTCGGCCTGCTGGGTGTGGGGACCGCGGCGCTGGCCGGCGTGTGGGCGGGGCGACGGGAGCTGCTGTCCTCGCCGGATCGGCTGCGGCGGGCGGCGCTGTGGGGGCCGCTGATCGGCGCGGCCGGCGGGCTGCCGGTGGGGCTGATCGCGGCGGGGGCGCTCACCGTGCACGATCCCGTCACGGTCATGGCGCTCAACGCGGTGCACGTGGTGACGGGGATCGCGGGCGGGCTGGGGTACGCGGCGCTGATCGGCGTGCTGGCCGGCAGGATCGGGCAGCGGCGCGGGCCGGTCGTGACCGCTCTGGCGGCCTGTGGTCAGCGCTCGTTGACGTGTTATCTACTACAGTCAGTGGTGTTCGTGGCGCTTCTGTCCCCCTCCGCGGGTGGGCTCGGCGGAAGGCTGGGATCGGCCGCCACCGTGGCGCTGGGCCTGTTCACCTGGGCGGGCACCGTGCTCGTGGCCGAGGTGATGCGCCGGGCCGGCGCACGCGGGCCCGCCGAGGCGCTGCTGCGCCGCCTGGTCTATCCCCGCGGGTGAGAGCGAGGTGCGGGTGGTGCGGGTACGCGACTGGGATCGGGCCTGGCACGCCGTGCCCCTGGCCGTGCTGGCCGTGGCCACCGTGCTCGCCGTGGCCGGCTCCGCGGCCCCGCCGTCCGCGCTCGCCGTCACCGTGGCGCTGGCCGTGGCCACCGCACTGTGGCACGGCTGGATGGTGATGGCGCATCCGCACTGGCCGGAGCGGGCGCTGGCGCCGATGGCGGTCTACTTCGCGGGGCTGCTGGCGCTGTCGTGGGTGCTGTCGGCGCGGCACCCGGCGTACGCGCTGCTGGTCGTCGCCTGCTTCCCGATGGCGTTCGTGGCGCTGCCCGGCCGCTACGCCTATCTCGGCGTGGCCGCGACCGGGCTCCTGGTGCTGGGCGACCCGTTCGCGCTGTCCGCATCGGGGGGCTTATGGCCCAAGGTGCCGGCGGCGCTGGCATCGGTGGTCTTGGCGGCGTTCATCGGCTGGATCGTCCGGGCGATGGAGGCCGAGGTGGGGCGGCGGCGCGCGGCGAACCAGGCGCTGGAGGAGGCCAACGCGCGCCTGGCGCGGCTCGGCGAGGAGAACGCCGCCCTCCAGGGCGAGCTGCTGGCCGCCGCCCGCCGGACCGGCGTGGCCGGCGAGCGCGGGCGGCTGGCCCGCGAGATCCACGACACCGTCGCCCAGGGGCTGGCGGGCATCGTCACCCAGCTGGAGGCCGCCGAGGAGGTCGCCTCCGACCCCGAGGCGGTACGCCGCCGCCTGGCCATCGCCCGCGGCCTGGCCAGGGAGAGCCTGACCGAGGTCCGCCGCTCCCTCGACGACCTGAGGCCCGGCCCGCTGGCCGCCTCCCGGCTGCCGGACGCGCTGGCGGCGCTGGTGTCCGGCTGGGGCGAGACGCACGGGGTACCCCCGACGCTCACCATCACCGGAACCGCCCGGCTGCTGCACCCCGAGGTCGAGGTGACGCTGTTCCGGGCCGTACAGGAGGCGCTGTCGAACGTGGCCCGCCACGCCCGGGCGCGCAAGACCGTCGTCACGCTGTCGTACATGGAGGAGCTGGTCGTGGCCGACATCAGGGACGACGGGGTCGGGTTCACCCCATCGGAGGCCGACGGCTTCGGGCTGACCGCGATGCGCCAGCGAGTCGGCCGGCTGTCGGGCGAGGTCGAAGTCGAGTCGGCGCCCGGCCGGGGCACCGCGGTGAGCGTGAGCGTGCCCGCCATCCCGGCGGCCGGCGAAGGGGAGAGCCCGTGACAGTACGACTGGTGATCGTCGATGACCATCCCGTGGTGCGCGACGGGCTGCGCGGCATGTTCGTCGAGCAGGCCGATCTGGAGATCGTCGGCGAGGCCGGTGACGGCGCGGAGGGGCTGGCGGTGGCCGTACGGGAGCAGCCCGACGTCGTGCTGACCGACCTGCGGATGCCGGGGCTGGGCGGGGCCGAGTTCATCGGGCTGCTGACCGCGCGGGTGCCGTCGGCCCAGGTGCTGGTGCTGACCACGTACGACGGGGACGACGACGTGCTGCCGGCCGTGGCCGCCGGCGCGATCGGCTTCCTGCTGAAGGACTCGCCTCGCGAGGAGGTCTTCCGCGCCGTCCGCGCGGCCGCCGCGGGCGAGACGGTCCTGTCGCCTGCCGTGGCGGCCCGCGTCCTGCGGCGGGTACGTGACCCCGCGCCCCGGGCGGCCGAGCTGAGCGAGCGCGAGCACACCGTGCTGCGGCTGGTGGCGGGTGGCGCGACCAACAAGGAGGCGGCAGCGGCGCTGTTCATCAGCGAGACCACGGTCAAGACCCACCTGGCGCACATCTACACCAAGCTGGGCGTCTCCGACCGGGCCGCCGCGGTCGCCACCGCCTACACGCGCGGCCTGCTGCCCTGATCATGCCCCGGCACCCGCGTGCGGGGGGCCGTAACCGTCACGTAAGAGCTGACCGGCGGCTGACGTGGTGCCCTTGAGGCATGAAGTTCTTCAGACATCCCGTCGGGCTGGCCGTCATCGGGCTGGGCGCCGCGTCGGTCGCCTTCGTGATGTACCTGTTCCAGCCGTGGCGGCTGTTCACGACCGTCGTGGTGAACGAGGCGCCGCCCACGGTCTCGTCGCCCCAGGCAGGCGCCCTGCCCTCTGCCACCCCATCGGAACAGCCGGCGAGCGCACCCGCGCAGCTCGCCTCGGGCACGTTCGTCACCCACGAGCACAGGACCACGGGCACGGCGCACGTGCTGAGGCTGCCGGATGGCTCGCGCGTGCTGCGCCTGGAGAACCTGGACACCTCGGACGGCCCCGACCTCCGCGTCTGGCTGAGCGACCAGCCGGTCACGAAGGACTGGTACGTCTTCGACGACGGACGCCATCTCGAGCTGGGCCACCTCAAGGGCAACCAGGGCAACGCCAACTACGCCATCCCGGCCGAGGCCGACCTCGGCACGCTGAAGAGCGTGACCATCTGGTGCAAACGCTTCAGCGTCTCCTTCGGCGCCGCCGCGCTGAACTGACCCGCGCAGCGCGGGCACACGATGTTGTGTACTTCCTCCCCTGAGTGGATGATCAGCTGTCGCATCGCCGAGTATGGGGATCTCCCCCGTCGAAGCCGTCGCCGAGGCCGTTCCGGAAACCTGGCGGCGGACGATGGCGGTGAACGTGGCCTCCGCCGCCGAGCTGGTGCGGCTGACGCTGCCCGCGTTGCGCCGCTCCAGAGGCCACGTGATCTTCGTCAACGCCTCACCCGGGATGACCGGCGTGCCCCGCTGGTCGGCGTTCGTCGCCAGCAAGGCGGCGCTGCGGGAGCTGGCCGGGTCACTGCGCGAGGAGGAGGCCGCCCACGGGATCCGCGTCACCACGGTCTATCCCGCGGCGACGGCGACCGCCCTGCTGGGCGAGGTCAGGAGCGCCTTCGGGCGGCCGTACGATCCGGAGGCGTGCATCCGGCCGCAGACGCTGGCCGCGATGATCGTCTGGGCGCTGAGCGCACCACCCGACGCCTACGCCTGCGAACTGTCCGTACTGCCGTCGCCGCGCTGAGTCTCTGGACGGAAGCGGGCCGGTTCAGGCCGGGCGGCGGACTTCCGGGACCGGTTGCGAGCGGCGCCCGGCCTCGGCCTTCAGCCGCCGTCTCAGCTGCGAGCCGTGCTCGAGAAAGGAGCGCCCGCGCCGGTCGGACGGCAGGCTCCAGTCGGGCAGCGCCCGCTCCACCGTGACGGAGAGCCGGTCGCCCGCCGCGGTCGCCGCACCGACCATGACGACGTTCTCCTGCCAGCGCATGCCCGGCCCGTACTGGTGGAAGGTCAGGCACACCGGCCCGGACGCGGCCTCGACACCGGCGGGCAGGCGCACCTCGTAACCGCCGGCGGTGGCGGTGAACTCCCGCGCCGGAACGGTCACGGGCAGGCCGCCGGCCAGCAAGGACACCTCCGGCCGGCCAAGCCGCTCGGCGCGGCGCGCGTAGGGGCGCCAGTCGGCGGGCGGCGTGGAGCGGCCGGGCAGCCGGGGGCCGGTGGGCGCCGGGTCGGAAGGGGGAACGGCGACCCCGGGCGGGCAGACCCAGGTCTGCGGGGCGCGGGTCAGGTCGCCGCCGGGCCACCAGGTGAGCCGTTCAGGGGTCACCTCCACGTAGATGCGGGCGAAGTACCAGGTCAGCCGCTTGACCAGGAACCAGGGCAGGCCGGCGAACCCGGCCGGGGTCTTGGCCAGCGACTCGCGGACGTACCGGTCGGTGTTGGCCTGCAGGTCGGCGTCGCGGACGGTGGCGCGGCCCTGTACCAGCACGATCACCGGGTCGCCGGTGTAGAGCAGGGCGACCCGCGGGTCACGGCGGGCGCGTTCGGCCTTGTCGGGGTAGGTCAGGCCGGTGGTGACGTCCAGGGTGCCGCGCTCGCCGATGTACGGGACGACCGGCCAGGTGATGGGCCGGCCGTCCCGGGTGAGCGAGGTGTAGGAGCAGACCAGCGCGTCCTGGAGGGTGCGCGTGAGTACGTCGGGCAGTGTCAGCAAGAAGCTCTCCTGAGGCGAAGGGTGAATGCCGTCCTCCCGGGCGGCCGGCGCGAGCGGATCGGCGCGGGCACCGCGAGTCCCGGCGTCATGCCCGCTCAGCGACATGCCGGACCAGCGTAGGAGCCGGGCGGGAGGACGACATTGACGGATGCTTGACGTCCGGCGCGGCTCTGTCTCCAGGACGTATGCATCGGGGCTCCGGGCGGCCGTCGAACTGGTTCCCCCTCCGCCCCCACGGCCGCCGTCAGACGGTCAGGGTCCGGCGCTGGCGGGCACGCCAGGCCAGCAGCCCGGCCTGGATGATGAAGAACACGCCCCCGCCGGTGGCGTAGACCGACAGCACGTCGAGCGAGGCGTCGTTCCCGAGGGCCTGGATGTTGTAGAAGATGCCCACGAGGAACGACAGGCCGCCCGCGATCAGCATCGGCCACTGCCTGCCCAGCTCGGGGCCGCGCCGCCGCCACCCGACCAGCACCTGCGCCGCGCCCGAGACGACGGCCCAGGCACCGAACACGTGCAGCACCGCCGCCACCCCGCCCGCCCCCGCCAGGCCGACGCCGGCGGCGGCCAGGGTGCTGAGCACCCCGTTGAACGCCGTCAGGCTGCGCTCCGGCCCGCTCGGGAGCGTGCGCAGGTCGATCAGCGACGACACCGCGTCGATCAGCGGATAGGCGACCAGCAGGGTGATGGTGAGGGCGTCGATGGGGTCGTGCGCGGAGGCGAACGCCGCGGCCCACGCCACGGCCAGGACTCCCCGGCCGAGGTACAGCTTGATCAGGGATGACTTCGCGTTCATGATCAGTGACCCTTCAGAAGGCCGTCAGTACCGGACGGCGGCGCAGGAGTAGCTGCCGGCGTCGGCGGGGTCGCCGGAGCCGGTGTAGCGGGAGACGGACGGGTAGAGGCACAGCTCGCGCGTGACGGTCTTGCCGGAGCTGTCCGTGATGGCGGCGCTCAGCGTCCGCGGGGCCTTGCCCTGTTCGACCCAGGCGGTCAGGGCGGCCAGGGCGTCGGTGGGCACGGGGCCGGTGCTGGTGGCGTTGCCGCAGTGGTCGACGCCGGGTGCGAGGAACAGCCGGTAGAAGTCGTCGACGCGGTGCGAGCCGCCCATCGCGCGGGCCACCCGCTCGCGGTAGTCCACGGTGCCCTGGGTGGGGATGAGCTGGTCGGACTGGCCGTGCCAGGACAGGAGCTTGCCGCCGGCCTTGCGGAAGGCCGACAGGTCGGGGTCGTCGGTGCCGATGATCTGGTCGTATTCGGCCTGGGACTGGGCGAACAGCTGGGCGAAGTCGGCGTAGGTGATGGTGGTCAGGTCGAAGGACGGCTGGCGCTTGAGCCAGGTGGTGACCCAGGCGGCCGGGACCGGGAACGGGGCGCCGATGCGGGTGCCGTCCGGGCCGGGCTGGGTGCCGGCCAGGTCGAAGCCGGCGCCGATGGGCAGGCCGGCCCAGAGCTTCTTGCCGGACGGGGTGCGCGGGCCGTCCCAGATCTTGCGGATCACGGTGGCGTCGGCGGCGGTGATGGTCTCCTGCTTGCCGTCGCATTCGAGGGTGGTGCCGATGAGCTTGCGCGGGTCGTAGGTGCACCGGGCGGGCTCGGCGATGACGCCGTCGCGGACGCCGTCGAGCGGGTCGCAGGCCTTGATGGCGGCCTGGTTGAAGGCGGCGAGTTCGCAGGGGGCGGGGTAGGTGTGCTCCTGGTTCATCACGACCTGGGGCCACAGGGTGGCGACTTCGAACTCGTCCCAGTTGATGGCCGGGGCGGTGGCCAGGATGCCGTCGTAGTCGCCGGGGTGGCGCTGGGCCTCCATGTAGCCCTGGCGGCCGCCGGTGGAGCAGCCGTTCCAGTAGGAGTAGGAGGCGGGCTTGCCGTAGACCGTGGCGATGACCTGCTTGGCGACCAGGGTCATCTCGTGCTGGGAGCGGTCGGCGAAGTTCTTCAGCAGGTCCTTGTTCACCTGGCCGTCGCTGGTCAGGGCCCAGGTGGTGTCGATGTAGGTGCTGAGGCCGGCGTCGGTGGTGGCGGCGGCGTAGCCGGTCTTGATCGCGCCGGCCAGCGCGGCGCCGTAGTCGCCGGCGGCGAAGGCGCTGCCGCCGGCCGCCTGGAACCGGCCGGTCCAGCCCGTCTCGGGCAGCCAGACCTGCACCTTGGCGTGGTCACCGACGCCGGGGTGGGTGAGGGTGACGGTGACCGCGCAGTGCGCCGGCACGCCCGGGACGTCCACGCCCGGCAGCGGCGGCACCGGCGGCACGTGCACCGTGCCCGCCTCGCGGTGCTGCGCCGTCACCGATTCCACCGTGGTGCCCGCCGGCGCCTTGACGGAGATGGACGGCGAGCAGCTGAACGGCGCGGCGACCGCGGCGACCGCGGCGCTGGTCGGCAGGCAGATCGCCGCCGCCAGCGGCACACCGGCCGCCAGGACGGCCAGAAGTCTTTTCATGAGTTTCCCATGGCTGTAGTGGATCTCGCAGTGCCCCTCATCGTTCGCCCACGCCCCGCACCGGCACATCAGTCAGTTGACGGTCAGCAACCGCGAGCACGTCAGCGGCGCCTTTTGAGGTGGCCGCGCAGTCCGCCCGTGCCCTCGTCACCGGCTGGGCAGTCGAGTGACTCAACGCCCCCGGGCGCGGACGCCCATGTCCGTCCGCCACGTGCCGGCACCGGCCCGCCGGCGCCTCACAACTGACCGTCAAACGACTGATGTGACCGCGGCCCTCCCCGCACGACAGTGATGGCACCAGCTCACTGAAGCCACATGAAAGGGAAATCGTCATGGTCAGCATCAAGGGTGTGCGCAGCCGGCGGCTCACATCAGGCGCGCTTTCGGTACTCGCCATCGGTCTGCTCGCCACTGCCACGCCCGCCTTCGGGGCGGACAAACCCGCCAAGCCGACCATCGTGCTGGAGCACGGCGCCTTCGCCGACGCCTCCAGCTGGAACGGGGTGATCGAGGAGCTGCGCGCGGACGGCTATCCCGTCGTCGCGGCGGCCAACCCGCTGCGCGGACCGGCGAACGACGCGGCGGCGCTGCGCAGCGTCCTCGACCACGTCAAGGGCCCCAAGATCCTCGTGGGCCACTCGTACGGCGGGTCGGTCATCACCGTCGCCGGCGCGAACGACCCGCAGGTCAAGGCCCTCGTGTACGTCGCCGCGTTCCTGCCCGCCCCCGGCGAGACCGCCCTGGAGCTGACGAACAAGTTCCCCGGCTCCACCCTCCCGGACGCCCTCGACCCCGCGACGTTCACCCTGCCCGGCGGCACCACCGGGACCGACCTGTACATCAAGCCCGGCAAGTTCCACCACCAGTTCGCCGCCGACGTCCCGGCCCGCGCGGCGGCCCTCATGGCCGCCACCCAGCGGCCCATCGCCCAGGCGGCGCTGGAGGAGAAGACCGAGGTCGCCGCCTGGCAGGACAAGCCCAGCTGGGCGGTCATCACGACGCAGGACCTCAACATCCCCGTCGCGGTCCAGCGCTACATGGCCAAGCGCGCCCACGCCCACTCCGTCGAGGTACGCGCCTCCCACTCCGTCGCCGTCTCCCAGCCGAAGACCGTGGCCGGCGTCATCGAGCGGGCCGCCCGCGCCACCCGATGACACCCGAACAGAAAGAGATCACCACCATGGACATGAAGCTCGAAGTCGTCGTGCTGCCCGTATCCGACGCCGACCGCGCCAAGGACTTCTACACCCGGCAGCTCGGTTTCCGCCTCGACGCGGACTTCGCCATCCACGACGGCTACCGGATCATCCAGGTCACTCCCCCGGGCTCGGCCTGCTCGATCATCTTCGGCGACGGTCTCACCGACGCCGAGCCCGGCACGGTGCAGGGGCTGCACCTGATCGTGTCCGACATCGAGCAGGCCGGCAAGGAGCTGGCGGGCCGCGGTGTCGAGGTGACCGGCCCGTTCCACGACGCCACGGGGGCGTTCCACCAGGCCGGCGAGACCGGCCGGGTCATGGGCGCGCACCCGGAGCGGGCCAGCTACGGCTCGTTCGCCGCGTTCGCCGACCCCGACGGCAACCGCTGGTTCCTCCAGGAGATCACCGTACGGCTGCCCGGCCGCTGACCCGGCGGCGTTCCCGAGACACGACCACACCGTGGAGGACCAGTGACCGCCGAAGACATCCGTACCCATGACGTGGTCGTGATCGGGGCCGGCCCGGTCGGCGAGAACGTCGCCGACCGGGCCACCGCCGCCGGCCTGAGCACCGTCATCGTGGAGAGCGAGCTGGTCGGCGGCGAATGTTCCTCCTGGGCGTGCGAGCCGAGCAAGGCCCTGCTGCGGCCCGCGCGTGGCCACGGCCGCCTCGACGGGCCACGACGGGTGGCCGTGACCACTCCCGGCGGCGGCACCGTGCACCTGCGGGCCAGGCAGGCGGTGGCCGTGTGCACCGGCAGCGCGGCCGCCCTTCCCGGCCTGCCCGGGCTCGCCGGGCTGCGCCCCTGGACCAGCCGCGAGGCCACCAGCGCCGCGCGGCCGCCCGGGCGGCTCGTCGTCGTCGGGGCGGGCGTGGTGGCCGCCGAGATGGCCACCGCCTGGCAGGCTCTCGGCAGCGAGGTCGTCCTCCTCGCCCGCGGCAGCCGCCTGCTGCCGCGGCTGGAGCCGTTCGCCGGCGAGCTCGTCGCCGAACGCCTGCGCGAGGCGGGCGCGGACCTGCGGTTCGGCGTCACCGTGAGCTCTGCCGCCCGGACGGGCGGCGAGGTCCGCCTCGCCCTGTCCGACGGCGAGCGGCTCAGCGCGGCAGGTGACGTCAACCGGCGGGCCCTGCCCACCCACCAGGGCAAGTACCAGGCCCGCATCGCGGGAGCGGTCATCGCCGCCCGCGCCTGCGGAGCCCCGCTCGACTCGGCCACGTCGCCGGCGCTCTCCAGCACGATCCGGGCTACCGGGGCAGGGCCCGCGCGCTCATCGACCCCGGCCGCCGCACCGTCGCCGGCGTCACCTTCGCCGGCCCGGGCGTGGCCGAGCTCCTGCACTCCGCCACCGTCGCGATCACCGGCGAGATCCCCGTCGAGCGGCTCTGGCACGCCGTGCCGCCCTTCCCACCATCAGCGAGGTGTGGCTGCGGCTGCTGGAGACATACCGGGATCAGCATGCCCGCCTGTAGCTGACCCCGCCCCGCTAACGAGCATTTTATCTTCATAAGTGCTACATTGATGAGACAGTTAAAGATCAAGGAGGTCCTCATGGCCAGGACATGGCTCATCACCGGAGCGTCACGCGGCTTCGGACGCCGGCTCACCGAAGCCGTCCTCGAAGCGGGCGACCAGGTCGCCGCCACCGCCCGCGACCCCAAGCAACTCGGCGATCTGGTGGCCCGGTACGGCGACCGGATCAGGGCGGTCGCGCTCGACGTCACCGACGCCGCCGCGGCCTCCCGGGCGGTCCAGGCGGCCACCGCCGCCTTCGGCCGCCTCGACGTGGTCGTCAACAACGCCGGCTACGGCAACAGCGCGCCCATCGAGGAGATGGCCGAGGACGACTTCCGCGCCCAGATCGAGACCAACTTCTTCGGCGTCGTGAACGTCACCCGGGCCGCCCTGCCCGTCCTGCGCGCCCAGCGATCGGGGATGTTCGTGCAGTTCTCCTCCATCGGGGGCCGGGTCGGCGGCACCCCGGGCATGGGCGCCTACCAGAGCGCGAAGTTCGCCGTGGAAGGCTTCTCCGAGGTGCTCGCCGCCGAGGTGGCGCCGTTCGGCGTCAAGGTCGTCATCGTCGAGCCCGGCGCGTTCCGTACCGACTGGCAGGGCGCCTCCATGGAGATCCACCCGGTCGGCCCCGACTACGAGCAGACCGTGGGCGCCATCCACCGCTACCGGCGCGAGACCGACGGCACCCAGCCCGGCGACCCGGCGCGCGCCGCCAGGATCATCATCGACGTCGCCGGCCACGACGACCCGCCCCGGCGGCTCCTGCTCGGCAGCGACGCCGTCGCCGCCGCCCAGCAGGCGGCCGTGACCCGCGCCGCGGAGACCGAGAAGTGGGCCGCGGTGAGCCGCTCGGCCGACTACCCCGCCGACGAGCGCTGACCACGACAAGGAGGCCCCATGAACCCCAGAACCTGGCTCATCACCGGCGCGTCGAGCGGCCTCGGGCGCGCCCTCGCCGAATACGTCCTCTCCCAGGGAGACCAGGCGGTTCTCACCGCCTCCAGCACCAGGGCCACCACCGAACTGGCCTCCCGCCACCCGCACACCGCCCTGGCGCTCCCCCTCGACGTGACCGACCCCCGGCAACGCGAGGACGGCGTCAGGAAGGCCGAAGAACACTTCGGCGGCATCGACGTCCTGGTCAACAACGCCGGCATCGACTTCATCGGCGCGCTGGAGGAGCAGGACGAGGACGACTACCGCAGGCTGTTCGAGGTCAACTTCTTCGGCGCCGTGGCCCTCACCCGGCTGGTCCTGCCGGGCATGCGTGCCCGGGGACGCGGCATCGTCGTCAACGTCTCCTCGATGGACGGCCTGGCCAGCCTGCCCGCCAACGGCTACTACTCGGCCAGCAAGTTCGCGCTCGAGGGCTTCACCGAAGCCCTCTGGCAGGAGATCGAACCCCTCGGCCTGAACGCGATGATCATCCAGCCGGGCTCCTTCCGCACCGGCATCGAGCACCGCACCAAGGCCTCCGGCTCCCCCATCGACGCCTACCACGCGACCGCGGGAGCGTTCCGGAGCATGATGGGCGGCCTCACCCCGGAGATGTTCCCCGGCGACCCCGTCCGGGCGGCGGAGGCGATGTACGAGGCGGCCACGTCCGGGCAGCCCCGCCACTGGGTGGTGCTCGGCAGCGACGCCCACCGCAGGATCGATGCCAAGCTCACCCTGCTCCGGGCGGAGTTCGACGCCGGCCGGGAGGTCGCGCTCAGCACCGATTTCCCGGGAAGCGCCGAGCACGCGGTCCTGTGACCATGGTGACACGGGTTGCCGCGGTCGCCGGGAGCCGGAGAGCGGCACGTCCGCTCCGTGGCCCCCGGGGCCCGGCCGGTTCCGGGCCTTCGCACCGGAACCGGCGGCCCACCCGCCTGTCTTCCGCTGGCCGTATAGTGACATCACGCGCGGTCCGGATAGATCAAAAGGGAGCCATGGCCAAGGTCGGAATCAGTGACGTCGCCGCCCGTGCCGGGGTCAGCGAAGCGACCGTCAGCCGCGTGCTCAACCGGAGGGGAGTCGTCGCCGCCACGACGCGGCGGGCCGTGGAGGACGCGATCCGCGAGCTGGGTTATGACCGCGGATCGCAGAGCCAGCTCGTCATCGTCCTGACCCCCGGTCTGGCCCAGCCCTTCTTCGGGCGGCTGTGCGAGCTGATCGAGTCGGCGCTGGCTCCCCAGGGGTTCAAGGCCGTCGTCTGCTCCACGACGGTCGGCGGCCTCCAGGAGATCGACTTCGTCACGTCGATGATGGACCTGGGGATCGCGGGAGCGGTCTTCGCCTCGGCCAGCAACACCCTCGTCGGTGCCGACCCGGGGCCGTACCGGCTGCTGCAGGAGCGCCAGATCCCGTTCGTCCTGATGAACGGTGCGATCGAGGGCATCTCCGCGCCCAGCTTCTCCACCAACGACAAGGTCGCGGCCGCCCTGGCCGTCGAGCACCTGTGGAATCTCGGCCACAGGGAGATCGGCATGATCGTCGGCCCGGTGGGCAACCGGCCCAGCGAGCGGCGCCTGGCGGGCTTCGTCGAGGCCATGAGCGCGCTGGGGGCCGAGGATCCGGGCAGGCTGGTCGCGCACCAGGTGTACAGCGTGGAGGGCGGCATGTCCGCCGCGGAGTCCCTCCTCGATCAGGGCGCGACGGCGATCGTCGCCGCGAGCGACTACATGGCGCTGGGGGCGATCCGCACGGCGGGACGCCGCGGCCTGTCCGTTCCCGACGACGTCTCCGTCGTCGGCTACGACGACCACCAGATCATGGGGTTCGTCGATCCGCCGCTGACGACGGTCCGCCAGCCGATCGAGCGGATCTCGCAGGCCATCTCCGCCACGATGGTGCATCTGGTGAACCGGCGGCAGGTGCCCGCCGGGGAGCTGATGTTCGATCCCGAGCTGATCATCCGGCAGTCGACGGCAGCTCCTCGCTGAGCATGCACCGTGCCGTGTTTTTGACGTAATCCTGCAAGAAGACGTCACACTTTCCCCAAGCATGCCATGGCGCGCCAAAACTCCCTGCTGCCTGCGGAGATGCAGGTAGCTCTCCCACTGTGGAGCGCCCTGGCGCTGAACCGCGCGCACATGCCGCTTAGCCCTTCAGTGCAAGCCAATTGACGGAGCATTGACGGGTTTATGGCGCCTATGTAACACTCGCTCCCCATGACGACCAAGTCATCATCTGCGGCCCAGGCCGGCAGATCGGGAAAGAACAGCCCATGTGTACCTGTTCGGGTTGATTCGAGCATGTCGGATCTTGTCGATTCTTTCAGCTGGGCGTCAACGCGCTCGCAGGAGTGGGTGCAGACCGGGCGGAGCTCCGCCTTCCTGCCCAGCTACTGGGCGGCGATGACGGACCGGCCGATGTTCTACTCGCGAGACCTGGCCCACCAGATCCTCGGCGCCCACCTGCTGGGACTCGACGCCGAGAACCTCTCGATGCTCCGGCACTTCGCCGGCTCGGCCACCGAGGCTCGCGGCTGGTATCCGCTGTGGGCGTTCGAGTTCGACGGCACTCCCGCCGCGATCGACTACCGCTCGGACGACGACTTCGTCCGGGAGATCCCCGCGCCGTTCGAGCTCGTGGAGAAGGCGGTCGAGCAGTACCGCTGGACGGGGGACGCGCGGTTCCTGCTCGACCCGGTGATCGCCCGGTTCCTGCGTACCACGATGACCTCGTTCGTCGACCTCCACGACCCGCTCGGGACCGGCGTCGCCGGCGAACGGGGCACCGGGGACTTCTTCGCCGGCACGGCCACCTACAACGAGGTGGAACGGCCGCCGTACCTGCAAGTGGCCGCCGACGGGATCGCGAGCCAGTGGGCGGCGCACCGGGCGCTCGGCTCGGTCGGCGACCCGGTCGTCGAGGAGGAGTTCGCCGCGTGGAACCGCGCGCGGGCCGCGCAGCTGGGCGAGCACTTCTCCGACGCGTGGTGGTCGCCCGACGAGCGCCACTACACGGCGGGATTCACCGCCGAGGGCCCGGTGTCCGGTTTCCGGCTGGAGAGCACGTGGTTCCCCGCGGTGAAGGGCATCCTGCGCGCCGGCGAGCGCGCGGACGCGCACCTCGACTTCCTGCGGTCCGGGGTCGAGGCGGCGCCGCCGGCCAACATCGAAGCCTTCACGTACCTCCCCGAGGCGTTCCTCCGCTACGGCAGGGACGAGGAGGCGCTGCGGTGGATCCGCTTCCTCGCCGCTTCCCGCGCGGACTACCCGGAGGTGCCCTTCACGCACGTCGCCCACGTGGCGGCCGGCCTCACCGGGCTGGAACCCGGTGCGGCGCGGGGCGTCGTCCGCACGCGGTCCCACCTTCCCGCAGGCGAGTGGCTCGAGGTCGGGAACGTTCCCGTCGGCGGGTCCCTCGTCGGCGTCAGGCACGACGGCCGCGAGGCCACGGAGTTCCAGGTGACCGGGGGCCCGGGCGTGATCTGGACCCCCACCTGGGACGACGGGCAGATCTCCACGATCGAGGTGCCGAGCGGCACCCGTGTACGGGCGTCCGCCGGCGGCGGCGTCGTCCGGCTCCCCATCCGCTGACAGAGCCGGTCAACAGAGTCCGTCAACAGAGCCCGTCAACAGAGCCCGTCAACAGATCACTAGCGAAGGAGACCCCCCATGCAGGCAAAGGCGCTCGCCGCCGTCACCGCTGTCTCGTTCCTCGCACTCGCGGCATGCGCCGGCACGCCGGACGGAGGTCCGGCCGACGGTGGCTCCGGCACCGTCACGATCACGTACGCCTTCTGGGGCAACAACGACGAGGCCGCCACCATCAAGTCGATGATCGCGGCGTTCGAGAAGGCGAACCCCGCCATCAAGGTCGAGCCCAACTGGATCCAGAGCGACTACGAGCAGAAGCTCCAGACCTCGATCGCCGGCGGGGACGCCCCGACCGTGGCCCAGATCTCCAACACCGCCCTGCCGAGTTTCGCGAACGCGTTCGCCCCGGTGCAGGTCGACCACGGCGTCTACTACTCGCCGGCCGTCGCGAAGGCCGGCAACGTCGGCGGCACCGACTACGCGGTCCCCTTCGTCGCCAAGAGCAAGGTCATGGCGATCAACAAGGCCGCCTTCGAAGCGGCCGGCGTCGCCGTCCCGTCCGGGACGGCCCCGATGTCGACCGCGGAGTTCGTGGCCGCGGCCAAGAAGCTGACCTCGGGATCGGGCGCGAAGAAGGTCTACGGCTCCGCGCCCCTGTGGTACGACGGCTGGCTGGTCGCGGAGGGCGGCTCGTACTACGGCGCGGACGGCCGGACCTGCACCATGGGCAACGCCGACGGCATCCGGGCCGCGCAGACCGTGGTCGACTCCACGAAGCCCGACGGGTTCGCGCCGAGCTCGATCGACGCCCAGGGCCAGGACATGTTCCAGTGGTTCTCCGACGGCAAGGTGGCGATGTTGCCCGACTTCGGGCCGTGGAACATCGCCAAGATCGCCGCGCTGGACACCTCGAAGTTCCTCATCGTGCCGATGCCGGGCAAGGGCGAGCCGATGGAGGTCGACAGCCTCGGCATCGCCAAGTCGGCGACGGAGGCGGAGGTGGCCGCGGCGAAGACGTTCGCGACGTTCATGAGCACGAGCCCCGCCGCCCAGAACCTGCTGGCCTCGACGACGTCGGCACTCGGCGTGCCGGTCGTCCAGGGCTCGCTCGAGGCCTTCAAGGCGATCGCCCCGAAGGTCAACCTGCAGGCTTTCACCGACGCCGTCACCAATGCCGTCACCACGGCCTACGTGAAGGACAAGGTCAAGATCGAGAGCACCTTCTCCACCGATCTGAACTCGCGCACCGCGATCGGCACCGGCACCGAGGACCCGGCGACCGTACTGCCGGAGCTTCAGGCCCAGTGCCAGAAGATGCTCGACGCGACCAAGTAGGCGGCTGGAGCCGTCCGCGGGCGGCGTGGGGAGAGAACATCGACATGTCGGATATCGTGCAGGGCCTCGAGGGCTTTCTCGAACGGCTGCACATCTACGCGGGGCTCAGACCCATCCTGTCCTTGGTGATCATGCTGGCCGCCGTGTTCGCCGTCGCCTTCGCCGCCCTGCGGGGGGCCGTCCGCGCGCGCTGGATCGGGCGGAACACCGCCGCCTTCTGGCTCTTCGTCTCGCCGTGGATCGTCGGGTTCCTCCTGTTCACGGGAGGGCCGATGGTCTACTCCCTGATCCTGTCGTTCACGGACTGGAACCTCATCGACCCGGCGGAGTTCGTCGGGTTCGCCAACTACGCCGAGGCGTTCTCGGATCCCGATCTCGGACAGTCGCTCAAGGTCACGCTCGTCTACGCCGCCGTCAGCGTCCCGTTGCAGACGGTGCTGTCGCTGGCGGTGGCCCTGCTGATGAACGTCAAGGTGCGCGGGATCCACGTGTTCCGCACGATCTGGTACCTGCCGTCGCTGGTCACCGGGGTGGCGCAGGCGGTGCTGTTCATCTGGGTGTTCAACCCGAGCTACGGGCTGGTCAACGGGCTGCTCCGGCTGGTCGGTGTCGAGGGCCCCCGATGGCTCTTCGACGCCGACTGGGCCCTGGCGACGGTGGTCATCATGAGCCTCTGGACGGTCGGCGGAAACATGATCATTTATCTCGCCGGTCTGCAGGACATCGCCAAGGAGCTCTACGAGGCGGCGCAGATCGACGGCGCCGGCCGCTGGCGCTCCCTGTGGAACATCACCCTCCCGCAGATCAGCCCCGTGATCTTCTTCAACGTGGTCACCGGGCTCATCTACGCCATGCAGACCTTCACCCAGGGATACGTGGTCACCCACAACGGGGGCGGCCCGTCCGACTCCCTGCTGTTCTACGTCCTCTACCTCTACAACAACGCGTTCTCCTTCTTCCGGATGGGATATGCCTCAGCCCTGGCCTGGATCTTCTTCGTCATGATCATGGTGCTCACGGCGCTCGTGTTCCGCGGCAGCGCCTTCTGGGTCTATTACGAATCGCAACGGCCGAAGGCGCGGAAGCGGGGTGCCCATGCCGGCTGACGCGAAAGCAAGAGCCGTGGCCGGGGACGGCGCAGCGCGGCGCGGGCCCCTCGGCACCCGGATCCTCGCGCTCACCCTGCTCGTGATCGGCTCCGCCGGTTTCATCTACCCGTTCCTCTGGATGATCGCGACCGCGCTGCGGACGCCGGAGGGGGTGGCGCACGGCGGAGCGTCGCTCTGGCCCGTTCAGTGGCAGTGGTCCAACTTCGCCGACGGGCTCGACTCCTTCCCCTTCTGGCCGTATCTCCGCAACTCGCTGCTGAGCACGCTCGTGCCGGTCGTCGCGGTGGTCTTCTCCTCCTCGCTGGTCGGATTCGCGTTCGCGCGGATCCGGGCCCGGGGCTCCGGCCCGCTGTTCGCGGTCGTCCTGTCGACGCTCCTGCTCCCGCAGGAAGTCACGATCGTGCCGCAGTTCATCCTGTTCAAGAACCTCGACATGATCGACACGCTGTGGCCGATCATCGTGCCGACCTTCTTCGGCTCCGCGTTCTTCATCTTCCTCTTCCGGCAGTTCTACCTGCGGCTGCCGGAGGCGCTGACGGACGCCGCCCTGATCGACGGCGCGAGCTGGTTCCGCATCTGGTTCTCGATCTACCTGCCGCTGTCCCGCCCGATCATCATCGCCACCGCGGTGCTGCAGTTCATGTCCTACTGGAACAACTTCTTCCAGGCCGCCATCTATCTGACGACGGACCGGTGGAAGACCCTGCCGCTGGCGCTGGCGGGCTTCCAGTCCGTCAACGGGACGGACACGCCCCTCCTGATGGCCACCGCCCTGGTGATCACCTTGCCCTGCGTCCTGCTGTTCTTCATCGCCCAGCGCCACATCATCGGCGGAATATCCTTCACGGGGAGCAAATGACCGACGTCGCATCGCCGTCGACCGTTACCTTCTGGCTGCCGGGCCGGTCGCAGGCACCGCCCGAGACCCCGGTCGTCCTGGACGGCGGCCCTCCCGGCACCCGGCTCCGGCTGCAGGCGTCCCGCTCGGCCGGGACGCGCGTGCGGGAGCTGGGCGAGGGCGTCGTCGAGGTGGTGTTCGGCACCCTCGGCGAGCCGTTCAGCCTGACCGTGGCGATCCCCGCCACCGACACCGTCGCCTGGTGGCGGCCGGGCAGCGCGGTGCGGGACGCCACCATCCCGCCGTCCTGGGCGGAGCCTGAGGACGCGACCGCCCTGCGCGGGCTTCCGCTCGGCGCTCTGCTCGCGCCCCGCGACGCCACCCGCCTGGTGTACGCGCTCGACGCCGGCACGAGCGTGACCACGGTGCGTGCCGGTCTCGTGGAGGAGACCGCCGACTTCGCGATCATGGTCACCGTCGGCGGCTCCGGCCTGCCGGGTGAGGTGCGGCTGCTGCTGGACACGTCCGGCCGGCCGTTCCCCGAGGCGGTGGCCGGCGCGGGGCACTGGCTGCAGGGGGACGCGGGCCACCGCGACGTCCCCGGAGCCGAGGACCCGGTCCTGTGCACGTGGTACTTCGCCCACCAGCACGTCACCGCCGGCGCGGTGCTGGCGCAGGCCGACCACGCCGCCGCGATGGGATTCGGCACGCTGATCGTGGACGACGGCTGGCAGACGACCTCGCACGGCCGCGGATACGGGTCGTGCGGCGACTGGGAGATCGCGCGGGAGAAGTTCCCCGACGCCGCCGGGCTGGTCGCGGAACTGCGCGATCGGGGGCTGCGGACCGTGTGGTGGATCGGCATGCCCTTCCTCGGCCACCGGGCCGAGGCCCGCGGCCTGGGGTTCTCGACGCTCCGGGACAGGCCCGAACTGCAGGCGCGGGTGCTGGATCCGCGAGACCCGGCCGCGCGGGCCCATCTGATCGGGAGGGTCGAGGAGATCATGGTGCGGACGGCGGCGGACGGCCTGAAACTCGACTTCCTGGAGGAGTTCGAGGACCAGGACGCCCCGGGGGCCGTGGCGGCGGCCGTCGGCCTGATGGACGAGCTCGTCGGCCGGCTGCGCGCTCGCGGGATCGACCCGCTGATCGAGTTCCGCGAGCCGTACGTTCATCCGGTCGCCGCCCGGTTCGCCTCCATGATCCGCGTCGGCGACTGCCCGCTGAACGCGCTGCAGAACCGTATCGGCATCCTCGACCTCCGCCTGGCGCGGCCGGGCACGCCGATCCACAGCGACCCGATCATGTGGGCGGAGGATGACGGCGCGGAGCGGGTCGCCCACCACCTGATCAACTCGCTGATGGGCGTGCCGCAGGTCTCCGTGGACCTGACGCGGCTCACCGACGAGCAGTCCGGCGCGCTGCGGTTCTGGCTGGGCGTCTGGCGCGAGCACCGCGACCTGCTGCTGCACGGCCGGCTGACGCCCGAGCGGCCCGACCTGCTGTATCCCGTGGTCCGGGCCGGCTTCGGCGGCCGGCACTTCGTGGCGAGGTACGCGCCGCACGCGATCGGCATCCCTCCCGGCGACTGGACGGAACTCCTGATCGCGAACGCCGACGACAGCGCGCCGATCCTGCTGAACGACGGCGGCGACGTGCGTGCCCACCTGGAGACGCGCGACGCCAGGGGGCGGCTGGTGACCGACGGGGAGATCGCCCTGGCCGCGGGCCCGCACGTGCTGGCCGTACCGTCCGGTGGGCTCGCCCGGCTCCGGCGATCCGGTGAAAGGTGAGCCGTACCCGTCATCCGGGACACCGTGGCGGGCGCGTCCGACAGCGCTCCGATGAAGGGGCCGGCCGGTGACGACCTCGCTTGACGTGACCGACTTCGGCGCGGTTCCCGGTGGGCGAGGCGACGCCGCGCCCGCCATCGTGGCGGCCCTCCAGGCGGCCACCGCCCGGGCGGGCCGGGTGACGGTCCGGTTCCCGCCGGGCGAGTACCACCTCTGGCCGGACGGCGCACCACGCCGTGAGCTGTACGTCTCCAACACCGTGGGCGACGACCCGGCCTGGCGCGACAAGACGATCGCCGTGCTCGTCGAAGCGGCCGACGACCTCGTGATCTCCGGCGCGGGCGCCCGCCTGGTCCTGCACGGTCTCCAGACGACCTTCGCCGTGATCGACTCCCGCCGGGTACGGATCGAGGGGCTCGAGTTCGACTTCGCCGTGCCGACCGTGGTCGACGCCACGGTCGTGGACGCCGGCGTCACGGCGGGCCGGGCGTTCCGGGTGATCAGCGTGCCCGAGGCCACCCTGTTCTCCGTCGAAGGCCGGTCCGTGCGCTGGCACGGGGAGCCCATCGGCGCGGGGGCCTACGCCTGGGAGGGGTACGACGCGCTGGAGTACTCGCAGGTGCACGATCCCGCCGGCGGGCGGACCCGCCGTGCCCCCAACCCGCTCTTCGACAGGGTGCGGAAGGCGACGCGGGTGGGACGGCGCACCATCCGGCTCGACTACGACCACGGCGAGGCACCGGCCGACGCCGGCCTCGTCTACCAGATGCGGCGGACGACGCGGGACCATCCCGGAGGGCTGGTGCTCGACAGCGCCGCGGTGACGTTGTCCGGCGTGGTCTTCCGGTTCCTGCACGGCTTCGGCATCGTGGCGCAGGCGAGCCGTGACGTCGGCATCGAGAGCTGCGAGTTCAGGACGCCGCCCGGCACGGGCCGGCACAGCGCCGGGTTCGCCGACTTCGTGCAGTTCTCCGGCTGCTCGGGCCGTGCGGTCGTGCGCGACTGCCTCTTCGACGGGCCGCACGACGATCCGGTCAACGTGCACGGTACCTACCTGCGCGTGGCCGGCCAGCCCGGTCCCCGCACCCTGGAGCTGGAGTACGCGCACCCGGAGACGGCGGGCATCCCCCAGTTCGCGCCCGGGGACCGGGTCGAGATCGTCGACCGCGAGACGCTGCTGCCGATCGCCGTGGCGGCGGTGGAGCGGGTTCGCCAGCCCAGCGGCCGTGACCACGACGTCCCCCTCCGGACGATCGTCGTAACGGTCGGCTCCGCGCTTCCCGGCGGGCTGTCGGGGCGCGCCGCGGTCGAGAACGTCACCAGGACCCCGTCCGTGCACCTCGCCCGCAACGTCTTCCGCAACGTGCCCACGCGCGGCGTGCTGGTGACCACCCGCCGCAAGGTGCTCATCGAGGACAACCGGTTCGAGCGCACGGGCATGTCCGCGGTGTACGTCTCCGGTGACGCCACCGAATGGTGGGAGTCGGGGCCGGTCCGCGACCTGACCGTGCGGGGCAACGAGATCGTCGAACCTGGTGGGCCCGCCGTGTTCGTCGATCCCCGCAACCCCGGCTCCGATCCCGCCCACCCCGTCCATCACGGCGTCGTCGTCGAGGGGAACCGCTTCGTGCTGGACGGCGTGCCCGCCCTCGACGCCAAGGACACCGGCGGCCTTCGCTTCCGGGACAACGCCATCGCCCACGTTGGGGTGCCGGCCTGGGACCTCGTCCTGCGGTCATGCCCCGGCGCGGACGTCGGGCCCGGCGAGGGCGGGGCACCGCTCCGGATCATGGAGGAATCGCGAGACCGGCCCCTGTAGTACCGGCGCTTTTTTGAACGTACGATCCAGATAGGTTACGGTAGGGGCCATGGCAAGGACCCGGGAGTTCGACACCGAGGCGGCGGTGAGCCGCGCGATGGAGCTGTTCTGGACGCGCGGCTACGAGGCGACCACCGTGCGCGACCTGACCCAGCTCCTGGGGATCGGGCAGGGATCCCTGTATGCGGCGTTCGGCGACAAGGACGGCCTCTACAGGGCCGCTCTGGAGCACTACCGCACCACGCTCGCGGCAGCCGCCCTGCGCAGCCTGCAGGAGGGGGCGGATGCCCGGTCGGCCATCCGTACGATGCTGGCCGAGCGGGTCCGCATCGCCGTCGAGCACGAGGGCCGAGGCTGCCTGGCGATCAACGCCGCCTGCGAGCGCCTGCCGGAGGACCCCTCGACCCGGCGCATCGTGCGCGACATGCAGGACGCTGGCCGGGACGCGATCGCCGAGGTGCTGCGGGTCGCGGCGGAACGAGGCGAGATCGCGGCGCGGCACGACCCGCACACGCTCGCCGCCTTCCTCGTCACCTTCCTCAACGGCCTGCTCGTGTCCGCGAAGGTCACGCCGGACGCTCGCGCCCTCGATCCGCTCGTGGAGGTGGCGCTTGCCACCCTCGACTGACTTCTCATGCCCGCAATCTGTATCAAGCGATCCACAATAAGGAGCACCTGATGTTCGACCATGACGGAACACCCGTCCGCACGGGCCGCGCCGCCGTCAACGGGACAAGCCTGCACTATCGGACGGCCGGCTCCGGGCCGGCGGTGGTGCTGCTGCACGGCGTGCCGAAGACCGGTTACCACTGGCGCCACCTCCTCCCGAAGCTGACGCCCCAGTACACCGTCGTCGTCCCCGACCTGCGTGGCCTCGGCGACTCCGCCCGGCCCGCGGGCGGATACGACTCCGCGACCATGAGTGACGACATCGCCGCGCTGATGAGCGGTCTCGGCCACGAGAGCTACGCCGTGATCGGCGAGGACTGGGGAGCCGTGATCGGCTACCAGCTCGCCGCCCGGCACCGCGACCGCGTCACCGCCCTGGTGTTCGCCGAGGCGCTGTTCCCCGGGTTCGGCTTCGAGGACCACACCGCGCTCACCGCCGAGAACGTCTCCAGCGGCATGCATCTGTGGCATCTGGGCTTCTACTTCCAGCCGGACGTGCCCGAGATGCTGATCGCCGGGCACGAGCGCGAGCTGATCACGTACATGATCAAGACCGAGCGCAGCCGCCCGGACAGCGCCTCCCCCGACGCGATCGACGAGTACGTGCGCTGCTACTCCATGCCCGGCGGCATCCGCGCGATGCTCTCGATCTACCGGGCGATGCTCGTCGACGCCGAGCAGAACCGGCAGGCCGCGCGGCGGAAGCTGGACATCCCGGTGCTGGCGCTCGGCGGTTCGGCGTTCATCGGCGAGCGCAACGAGGCGCAGATGCGGCTCATGGCCGACGACGTCACTGGGCACGTCTTCGACGCCGGCCATGACCTCGCCGAGGAGGTACCGGAGGAGATGGCCGGCGTGGTCCTGCCGTTCCTGGCCCGGACACCCGTGACCACGCGGGCCGCCTGACGCCGCCTTGGCGTCTCACGGGCGCTCCTGATTCGCGATCCGGCTTGCCATCACGCCCGCAGGTCGGCGCGGGGCACGGCGGTCAACGATCAAGCTGGAGGGCGAGTGACCTGGCGGGGGGCCGGTCGGTGGCCGGTGTGCGGTCCTGGGTTGTTCCCGGGCCTGTCGCGCGAGCTCTGAGCAGGTCCGCGACGTCGGCGAGCCCGACCTCGATGCGCCCGTAGACGCGGGGGTTGAGCAGTGTCGTGCCGTCGAAGTCCCCGGCGGAGGCGAAGAAGGCGACCGGGATCGTCAGCGCCTGGAAGAAGCCGAACAGCGGCCGCATGGCGTGCTCCAGGACGAGCGCGTGGTGGTCGCCGCCGCCTGTCGCGGCGAGGAGGACGGGCTTGTTCGCGAGCGCGTACTGGTCGACGAGGTCGAAGAAGTGCTTGAACATGCCCGGGTAGGTGCCGCGGAAGACGGGCGCGGCGGCGATGAGCAGGTCGGCGCCCTCGGCGAGCCGGAGCGTGCTCTCGACCTCCGGCGTGACGTCGTCGCGCTCGATCGCTCCGGTGAACCCCGCGCCCAGCCGGTACACCTCGATCCGGGACACCTCGATGGGGAGCATGTTCTGCAGGGTGTCGAGGACGACGCCGACGAGTCCCATGGTCTTGGACGGCCGGCTGGGGCTGCCGTTGACGACGACGACGCGCAGGACCGGGCCGGGCACGGGCGTGACCGGATCCGCGTCGCCTGGTTGCTGGACGATGGTCATGTCATGCTCCTCTCGCTCTGTGCGACCTCGCGGCGCACGACGGGTGCCACCTCGGCGGCGAGCAGTTCGATCGCTTCGAGGTGCTGCTTCTGCGGCATGCCGCCGAAGCCCATCTGGATGATGGCGCGGGTGATGCCGTACAGCTCGTGGTAGGTGAGCAGCTTGTCGATGAGCTCCTGCGGGCTGCCGGCCAGCAGCCCGGCGCCGGGCGAGGACTGCGCGTCGAAGGCGGCCCGGGGCAGGCGGAGGCCGACGCCGCGCTGGTGGTTGTTGTCCATCATGCCCCTGGCGAAGTAGGGGTACATGGTGTCGCGGGCACCCTGGCTGGTACGCCCGACGAAGCCGTGCGCGTTGATGCTGATCGGCAGCGCGTACGTGTCGTGCCCGGCCTTGGCCGCGGCCGCCCGGTAGAGCTGGACGGTCTGCTCGTGGAAGGTGAGCGGGCCGAGCAGCAGGGCCAGGGCCATGGGCAGGCCGAGCTGTCCGGTGCTGATGGCCGAGGCGGCCGAGCCGCCGACGCCGACCCAGATCGGGATGGTGCCGCCGTCCGCGCGGGGCGCGATGTCGGCCTCGACCAGCGGCGCGCGGAAGCTCCCCGACCAGGTGAGCGGGTTCCGGTCACGGATCTGGAGCAGCAGGTCCAGCTTCTCGCGGAACAGGTCCGCGTAGTCCTTCAGGTCGTAGCCGAACAGCGGGAAGGACTCGGTGTAGGAGCCGCGGCCGGCGATGATCTCGGCACGGCCGGCGGACAGCAGGTCGATCGTGGCGAACTGCTCCCACACCCGTACCGGGTCTTCCGAGCTGAGCACCGTGACGGAGCTGGTCAGCTTGATGCGCTCGGTCTTCTCCGCGGCGGCGGCCAGCAGGATCGCCGGGGCCGATCCGACGAAGTCGGTGCGGTGGTGCTCCCCCACGCCGAAGACGTCCAGGCCCGCCTGGTCGGCCACCTGCGCCTGCTCGATCGTCTCCCGGACACGCTGCCGCGGTGACGGCAGCGATCCGGTGACCGGATCCTCCGTCAGCTCGCCGAACGTCATGACGCCGATCTCGAATGGCATGTCGTTTCCTCTCTGGCCGGCGGCACCGGGAGCCGGCCGATCGTGTGAAACCTTCCTGCGCAAGCAATTATTCCGATCAGGTAATTGTCTGCGTAGCAAGGTTTTTGGCTCCCCTGCCGGGCGCTGCCGCCAGGCACCGGCCCCGGTCACGCGTTCCCACCGTGAGACGCCTCGCTCGGGCAAGCACGGGTCGGCGGCTCTTTGCCGTTCCGGCAACGGAAGTTGAGCCTCCGCCCGGCGCCGATGACGATGACTCCGGCCGGCAGGTCACCTTGAACGCACCAGAAAGCAGGCACTGATGCACGTCTTCGTCACCGGAGCGAGCGGCTACATCGGCGGAGCCGTCGCCACCCGCCTCCTTGAGGCAGGTCACATCGTCACCGGCCTCACCCGGGACGCGACCGCCGCGGGCACCCTCGCCCGGCTGGGCGTCCAGCCGGTGGTGGGCGGCCTGGACGACGCGGACCTGCTCGCCGAGCACGCCCGCCGCGCCGACGCGGTCGTCAACGCGGCCGACAGCGACCACCGCGGAGCGGCGGAAACCCTCATCACCGCGCTGGCCGGGTCCGGCAAGCCGCTCGTCCACACCAGCGGCTCCAGCATCGTGGGCGTCGGCACCAGCGGCGAAGCCGACGAGACGATCTTCCAGGAGGACCTGCTCGACCCGGGCTCCACCTGGCAGCCCGGTCACCCCGTACGCCGGGCCCGCGTCGCCCTCGACCGCCTGGTCCTGGCCGCCGCGGAACAGGAAGTGCGCGCCACGGTCCTGTGCCACAGCCTGATCTACGGAGACGCACGCGGGCTCCCCCGCGACAGCGTCCTGATCGCCGCGCTGGTGCGGCAGGCGCGGGCGAGCGGGGTGGTCCAGCACGTCGGCGCGGGACGCAACATCTGGTCCACCGTGCACCTCGACGACGTCGCCGACCTGTACCTCCTCGCCCTGGAGAAGGCGGCTCCCGGTACGTTCTGCTTCGTCGAGAACGGCGAGGAGTCCTTCGCCGCGATCACCGAGGCCATCGCTCACCGCCTCGGTCTTCCAGGCCCGCGCCCCTGGGACCCCGACTCCGCCGGCAACGTCTGGCACCCGCAGTTCGCCATGCACGCCCTCGGCTCCAACAGCCGCGTCCGTGCCGTCCGCGCCCGCGACCAGCTCGGCTGGCGCCCCCGGCACCACTCGATCACCGGCTGGATCGCCGGCGCCGACCTCGACGGGGCGACCCGCCGATGAGGCAGGAAGGTCGCGAGCGGGCCGTCTTGCGAGTGTCCGGTTGGTACGGTTCCCGCTGACGGAACGTCAGCTCGTGGCCTGCCGGAAGAACTCCTGGCGCTGGTCGGCTTGACGCCGGGGTAGCGGTGGTTGTCGAGCGGGTCGAGCTTGCCCTTCCCGGTAGCTGAAGGTGCCGGACTCCCAGTCGATCCAGATGTACCAGGGCTCGTTCAGCACCTCCAGGAAGGCGCCGATGAGGACCGGGGTGGAGGCCACCGGGCTCTGGCGGGTACGGTCGCCGGCCTTCCTGCGCAGGTCGACGAGGTCGTTGTCGCCGTAGTCGAGCCGGTCCCTGGCGAGGGAGAAGTCGGAGGGGATCCAGCACGGGACCCCATCGCCTGCTCGGCGCCGGCAGGTCGCGGGGCCGAGTACGCCTAGGTGAGGTTTCTAGGTGATGTTCACCGATGCGTCCGCGATGCGCGGGTGGCGAGCATGGATGCGTGTCCCGGGAGGGCCGCAGCACTCGAAGAAGCCCAGCGGGATGGGCCACGGCCGTCCGGCCCGCCGCTGAACCGATGGGGAGGGGTTTCGCCGATGACGAAGCTGATGAAGGCGGTTGTCGTGCCTGCTGTGAAGGCCGCTTGGGAGGTGCGGCAGCGGCCGGTGCCGGAGCCGGGGCCGGGTGAGGTGCTGGTGCGCGTGCACGCGTGCGGCATCTGCGGCACCGACCTGTGGATGGCGCACGGGGTCCTGTCGTTCCGGGAGTTTCCGCTGCTGATGGGGCACGAGGGCGTCGGTGAGGTGGTGGCGCTCGGCGCGGGCGTCACCGAGCGGAAGATCGGCGACCGCGTCGGGCTGCCGATGATGCAGAAGCGCTGCGGCGCCTGCGGCTTCTGCCGCGAGGAGCACCCGGACAGCTTCGTCACCGCCGGCAACTGCGCCGGCCCGACGCTGACCGGCGTCAACGTCGACGGCGCCCTGGCCGAGTACGCGGTCGCCGGCGTCGGGGGGACGGTCCTGCTCCCGAACGGGATCTCCTACGAGGATGCCGCGCCCACGGTGTGCGCCGGCTACACGACGTGGGCCGGCATCCGCCGGGCCGACGCCAGGCCGGGGGCCCGGGTCGCCGTCGTCGGTCTCGGCGGGATCGGCCACTTCGCGATCCAGTTCGCCAGGGCCGCCGGCTACCACGTCATCGCGGTGACCCGCCCCGGCAAGCACGAGCTCGCCCGCGAGCTCGGCGCCGCCGACGTCGTCACCGACGGTGCGGTGCTCAAGGAGATCGGTGGTGCCGACGTCGTGCTGCACACCAGCAGCTCGCACGCCGCCGCCATCGACGCGATGACCGGCCTGCGGCCCTGGGGCAAGCTCGTGCTGATGGGCCTGTCCGAGGACGAGATGATCCTGCCCGCGCTGTCGCTGACGACACACAGCCACCAGATCATCGGCTCGGCGCACAACGGCCTGGAGTACCTCGCCGAAGCCCTCGACATCGTGGCGCGCGGCCAGGTCAGGCCGATGATCGAGCTGTTCCCGCTGGAACGCGCCGACGAGGCGTACCGGAAGGTCGCCGACGGCGAGGTGCGCTTCAAGGCCGTCATCACGCTCTGACCAGCCTGGGTGCGCTGCTCCTAGGTGAACCGTGCCCTGCCGGAGATCCACGAGGTGCGCCACTGTTGACGGCATCGCGAATTTCACCGGGAGCAGCCATGAACACGAAGAACGACCTCGAAACCCGGCTATGGAGCACAGCAACCTGGCGTTGCCCGAGCTCATCGAGGCGGCCGTCCGCGCCGGCGAACCGGAGCGCGCGGCCGCCGCCGGGACGCCCGCGAGCAGCTCGGCACCGCTCACGAGCTGCTGTCCGGCATGGGCCTGGAGGCGTTCGCTGAGCGGGCCGCCCGCGAGCTGCGCGCCATCGGCGAGCAGCCGCGCAAGCGGGCGGCGCAGCCCGCCGATGCCCTGACGGCCCAGGAGTTGCGCATCGCGCGGCTCGTGGCCACCGGGGCGACCTCCAGAGAGGTCGCGGCGCAGCTCTTCCTGAGCCCGCGCACCATCGACGCACATCTGCGCAGCATCTTCGGCAAGCTGGGCATCACGTCCCGCCGGCAGCTCAGGAACCTGCACCTCCCCTGAGCGCACACCATGACTGAGAGGCCGCACTCATCACCGCAGGACGAGCAGTGGCTGGTCGTGGGTGGTGTGCAGCCGCCACAGTTCCTGGGCCACCTTGTCCGGTTCGTGGCGGGCGCCGGGTCCGATGGGGCCGACGATCGTGACCTGTGCGACGTGTACGCCGCCGCCGGCGAGTGTGTCGTGGAGCATGCACGCGCAGGCCGATTCGGCGGCGTAGGCGATTCCCGACACCGCGCGGTCGCGGTGCGGTTCGACGGCGGCGCCGCCGGTGGTGAACAGCAGGGTGCCGTGCCTCTGGTGGCGCATGTCCGGCACGACCGGGCGGACGACCGCCGCCGCGGCCACGACGTTCAGTGCCAGTGCGCTCGCGACGTCCGACGGCGTGGTGTCGAGGACGGGCCTGATCGCCGCGAGGTTAGGGCGCGGGCTGAAGTGCACGACCTCGATCGGACCAGGCTTTCGGCGCCGCGCGCGATCAGCCCGACCGGATGCCCCTCGCGGCCGGACCGGCGGGCCGCCGCGCCCCCCAGGCCGGGAGCGGCGCCGGCCACGACGAACGCGCCCACACCGCTCACCTCTCCCCCAGGTCCACGCTCGTGGTCAGCGCCTCGTTCGCGTCGATCTCGCCTCGCATCCGTTCCAGGCGGGCGCGCGCTCCGGCGAGCGCGTCAGAACCGAGCAGCAGCCGCAGCGGCGGCATCCCGGTGTCCACGGCCGCGGCGATGGCCGCGGCCGCCCGGGCCGGGTCGCCGGGCTGGCGGCCGGACACGGCGAGCGTGGCTTCACGGCGCTTGCCGGCGGTCTGCTCGTAGTCGTCCAGGCGGATCGGGGACTGCCGCATCGACGCCCCGGCCCACCGGGTACGCAGGCCGCCGGGCTCCGCGATCGTCACCGCGATGCCGAGCGGCGCGAGCTCCGCGGCCAGTGACTCCGACAGTCCTTCCAGCGCGAACTTCGTGGCGTGGTAGTAGCCGGTGGCGGCGAAGGCGGCCAGGCCACCGAAGGAGGAGACGTTGACGATGCGCCCCGAGCGGCGGGCCCGCATGCCGGGCAGCACGGCCTTGAGTACCGTCACCACACCGTGCACGTTGGTGTCGAACAGGGCACGTACCGCGGCCTCCTCGCCCTCTTCGACGGCGGCCAGGTACCCGTATCCGGCGTTGTTGACCAGCACGTCGATGCGACCGAACGCCTGCTCGCACGCCTGGACCGCCGCGGCGACCGACGCGGGGTCGGTGACGTCGAGCTGCAGAGCCAGCGCACGGTCACCGTACCTGCCTGCGAGGCCGGTCACGGCCGCGCGGTCGCGGGCGGTGACGGCTACTCGGTCGCCCCGCTCCAGCGCGTGCTGGGCCAGGGCGCGGCCCAGGCCGCTGGAGCATCCGGTGATCAGCCATACGGGCGATTCATTGGTTTCGTTCGGCATGCGTCCATGACAACAGCGCGCCGGCGCACGTGCCACGCCCCCTTGAGGGTGGCCCTCACAGGGTCAGTTCGGCGGGTGACACGAATGCGGCCGGGCCTGTGAGCAGCGGTAGGCTCGATCAGCATGGCAGGTGACGACAACCGGCTCGGTTCCTTCCTGCGCAGTCGGCGGGAGAAGATCGACGCCGCCTCCGCCGGTGTCATCGACAACACGCGACGGCGGGTCAAGGGGCTGCGCCGCGAGGAGCTGGCGCTGCTCGCCGGGCTCAGCCCCTCCTACTACATCCGGCTGGAGCAGGGTCGCGACCGCAATCCCTCCCGGGAGATCCTCGAAGCCCTGGCCCGCGTGCTGCGCCTGGACGACACCGAGCGGGCCTACCTGTGGTCCGTGGCGATGCCGCCCCTGGCACCGGCCGGCGACGACAGCGATCCTGCCCACGCTGTGCGGCCAGGGGTGCTGCACCTGCTGGAGCGATGGCGTGACCTGCCCGCGTTCGTCGTCAGCCCCAGCCGCGACGTGCTGGCCGGCACCACGCTCGCGGCCCGGGTCAACCCGGCCTGGAGCCCGGGGCACAACCTGATCGAGTTCGCCTTCCTCGACCCGCGCGCACGAACGGTCTATCCCGATCGGGAGGAGATCCTCCTGCAAGCCGTCGCAGGTCTGCGCGCCACCGCGGCCACGCGCCGCTCAGAGCTCGACGGTTTCGTGGCGAGCATGCGCGAGCGCAGCGAAACGTTCCGTGCGCTGTGGGACTCCCACGACGTGTACGAGCGCGTGGTGGGTGAGAAACGGCTCGCCGTTGACGGCCTCGGCATCCTCCGCCTCAGTTTCGAGACGTTCGCGCTCGCCGGGTCCGAGGGTCACGTCCTGTACGTGTACTTCCCCCGGCCCGGCAGCACGGACGACGAAGCGCTGCGCGACCTCACCTGAGAAGGCCGCCGCAGGCGAGGAGCGGCGTGGTCAGGCGGGCTGGCCGATGGGCCGGACGGTCAGGGTGTTGAGGTCGACGCCTGCCGGCTGGTCGAGGGCGAAGCAGATGGCCTCGGCGATGGGCTGGGGAGGCAGGGCGAAGGGGGGAACGCCGGCGCCTTGCCAGAAGGGTGTGTCGATCATGCCGGGGTTGACAAGAGTGACGCCGATGCCGCGGGTCGTGGCGTGCAGGCGCAGGTTCTCGGCCAGTCCGGTCGTGGCCCACTTGGTGGCCGAGTAGAGATTGCCGGGAGAGTTCTTCAGCCCGGCGACGCTGCCGATGAGCACCAGCCGTCCGCCAGTGGCCTCAAGATGGGGCAGGGCGGCATGGGCCAGCAGGGCGGGGCCGAGGACGTTGGTGAGGACCATGGGCGGCCACAGTGCGGGGTCGCCGGCCCCGATGGAGTCACCGGACATGAATCCGGCGTTGGCCACCGCCGCGTCCAGGGCACCGAAACGCTCCACGGTGCGGGTCACGACCGACTCGGTGGCCTGCCAGTCCGCCGCGTCCGCGACCAGGCCCAGCAGCCGGTCGGGGTGGCCGGCCTCGTCGAGGAAGGTCTTCAGCTTGCTCTCGTCGCGGCCGGTGACCGCCACACGGTGGCCGCGGTCGAGGAGCAACCGCGCGGTGTACGCGCCGATACCACTGGTCGCGCCGGTGATCAGTACGGTCTTGCTGGCCATGGTCATGCTCCTGACATGTGGATGAGGGACGGCGGCCCGCGAGTGCCGCTCAGGTCCGCCGATCCCATGAAACCGGCGCCGTCAGAGGCGAGCCAGGTCGCGTTTCTCGGGGGTACAAGCACAACCTCCCTCTCGCCGGCCCATCAGCTAGGCGCCTGTCAGCTGTGCGCAGAGGGCGTCGAGTGTGTTCGTGGCGCGAGCGAGCGCGAGCTGGTCGATGTAGTCCCGCGACTCGATGATCAACCCGTCGCGGATCCGGAAGACGATGATGCCCGGCACGGCCCAGCCCCCGTCGCCGCGGTAGGTGAACTCGCCGATGACCACCTCCGGGTCGGCAGTGTGATGGACGCGTACATCCTCAACGCGAAAGCCTGCCAGGCCGGCCGTCCCGGCCGCGGCGAAGTGCTGCCGGAGTGCTTCGCGGCTGAGCATCGGGGTGTCGCCGAGCGGGGCCATCGGGTGCCGCACGTCGGTTTCTTCGGCGTAGAACGCGGCCAGCTTGTCGACCTGGTCGCGATCACCGTTCTGCAGCCGGCAGGCGGCGTCGAGCAGGGCACGGAATGTGGCTTCGGGGGTTCGCATCGCGACCATCCTTCTAAGCGGAGTCTTAACTCCGAATATACGGAGCAAAGACTCCGGATAGCAAGAGTTGATCACCGGAGCCTGCGGGAGCAGGGCTGCCAGGTGGGAAGATGGTGGGATGCGGAGCGACGCGCGGGCGAATCGGGACCGGGTCCTGGCCGCGGCCGAAGAGGTCTTCGGCGAGTCCGGCAACGCCGGCTCGACCGAGGAGGTCGCGCGCCGGGCCGGCGTCGGAATCGGCACCGTCTTCCGGCACTTCCCGACCAAGCAGGCGCTGGTCCAGGCCACGATCGTCCGGCACTTCACCCTGCTCGCCGAAACAGCGCGGGCGCGGGGCGAGGGCGGCGAGGCCGGGGCGGCGTTCCGGGAGACGTTCCGGGAGATGGTCTCAGGCGCTCCGGCCAAGCTCGCGCTCGTCGCGTTGCTGGAGGAGCCCGCCGACTCGACCGGCTCGGCTGACGAGGTGGAGGCCGCGGCCACCATGGTGCGCGAAGCCGTCGAGGAGTTGCTCTCCCGCGGCCGGCAAGCCGGTGAGGTGCGCGCGGACGCGACGGTGGATGAGGTCTACATGCTGATCAGAGCGCTGGCCAACGCCCGGGGCGACCGGGCCGTCGTGGACAGAGCGGTCGACATCGTGCTGGACGGCCTGTCCCCGCGGCGTTCCGAGTAGCCGGCCCGCGCAGTCTGCCCACCTTCTGGTCCTGAACCGCGGCGCCGGTGGGTCGCGTTGCCGGCGTACGGGTGGGCCAAGGATCCCGGTCTTGGAAAGGGTTTGTGCTCCTGCTCACCGCCGTACGGCTGGGCACCGGCTCGCTGTGGCCGGCCATCGGACTGCACCGGCCGCAGGGACGCCTTCGAGCCCGTACAACTCGTCGTTCGCCCGTCAGCTCTCCGGCTGGGCCGGGTCGGCGATCCGACGCAGCTCGGCGAGGTGACCGGCCAGCGCGTCCCTACCGGCGGCGGTCGGGGAGAGCCAGGTGCTCCGATGTGCTTGCCCCGACGTCTTGGCAGGCTTCACGTAGCCGACCGTCTGCAGCACCTTGACCTGCTTGCTGAGCGCCGAATCGCTGATGCCGAGATCGTCACGGACGACGGAGAACCCGGCGGACCCGACGGCGGCGAGCATCGCGCAGATCTGCAGGCGGTTGGGCGCGTGAACGACCTCGTCAAAGACCGGCACGGTCACGGCCTTCCCCGCAGATCACGCCGTACGATCTCATCAATCCTACGAAGAGCCCGCCGGCGCCGAGAGTGAGCGTGGCCCGCGGCTCGATCCCGGTGGAGCGCTTGAGCGCCGCCGCGAGCCCGGGCGCGCCATCCGCCCGAGCGGCCCGCGCAGCGGCGGGATCGAGGGGGGACGGGGGCGACCCCGTCCCCTACTCGATGGGTGGGTTCAGGCGAGGATGCGGGTCGAGGCGGCCCAGCCGTGCCCGACCTCACGCGGAGTGCCGCCGGTGTAGGGCTGGCCGTTGTCGCGCACGAAGTTGTTGCTGTAGAGCATCATCTTGCCGGCGGAATCCACAGCCAGCAGGTCCGTGAAACCGTCACCGGTGACGTCAGCCGGGATGACACGAGTCGAAGCGGCCCAGCCATGCCCAACCTCGCGCGGGGTGCCACCGGTGAAGGGCTGGCCGTTGTCGCGCACGAAGTTGTTGCTGTAGAGCATCATCTTGCCGGCGGAATCCACAGCCAGCAGGTCCGTGAAACCGTCACCGGTGACGTCAGCCGGGATGACACGAGTCGAAGCGGCCCAGCCATGCCCAACCTCGCGCGGGGTGCCACCGGTGAAGGGCTGGCCGTTGTCGCGCACGAAGTTGTTGCTGTAGAGCATCATCTTGCCGGCGGAATCCACAGCCAGCAGGTCCGTGAAGCCATCGCCCGTGACGTCAGCGGCGATGATGCGAGTCGAAGCGGCCCAGCCATGCCCAACCTCGCGCGGGGTGCCACCGGTGTAAGGCTGGCCGTTGTCACGGGCGAAGTTGTTGCTGTAGAGCATCATCTTGCCGGCGGAATCCACAGCCAGCAGGTCCGTGAAGCCATCGCCCGTGACGTCCGCCGGGATGACACGGGTCGAGGCGGCCCAGCCATGCCCAACCTCGCGCGGGGTACTGCCGGTGTAAGGCTGACCGTTGTCGCGTGCGAAGTTGTTGCTGTAGAGCATCATCTTGCCGGCGGAGTCCACGGCCAGCAGGTCGGCGTACGAGTCACCGGTCACGCTGTTGCCGGGCAGCTCAGCGGGTTCCGACATGGACCAGACCGCGTTCGCCACGGCTATGCCGTTCGCCGTCTCTTCGGGGTACCTCCAGGGAAGGGCTGAGACCTGCACGTCCTGGCAGATCTCCCCGATGGGATCATTCCGCCAGTCGAACTGGAGCATCTTGCTGAGGAACTTGTTCGTGGCGTAGACGGGGTCCAGGATCTGCGCGACCGTTCCCCAGCCCTGGGAGGGACGCTGCTGGAAGAGGCCGACGCTGTCGTCGGCGCCATAGGTCAGGTTGCGGATGGTGGATTCGACGATGGTGGTGGTGATGGCGATCTGCGCGGCCCGGACCGGCAGGCCGCGGCTCTTGACGGTGGCGATGATGACGCGGGCGCAGGACACCCGGTAAGCCGTCATCGCGTCCTCCATGGTGCCGGTCAACTGGCGGTTCAGCTGCGTGGCCATGGCGGCATCAGCCGAGGTGGTCCCGTTCTTGTCGCAGGCCACGGTGTCCGCGGCGTGCGCGGGAGCCGAAGTCATCACGGCGGTGGGCACCGAGAGGCACAGGAACGCAAGTAATCCGGTCAGGGGTCGAATGAGGGCATGGCGCATGGCTACTCCAAGAAGACGAAGAAGGGGCCCGGTGCCGGTCGGCACCGGGCAGAGGCGGGTTCAGACGAGGATGCGGGTCGAGGCGGCCCAGCCGTGCCCGACCTCGCGCGGGGTGCCGCCGGTGAAGGGCTGGCCATTGTCGCGCACGAAGTTGTTGCTGTAGAGCATCATCTTGCCGGCGGAATCCACAGCCAGCAGGTCCGTGAAACCATCGCCCGTGACGTCAGCCGGGATGATGCGAGTCGAGGCGGCCCAGCCATGCCCAACCTCGCGCGGAGTGCCACCGGTGAAGGGCTGACCGTTGTCACGGGCGAAGTTGTTGCTGTAGAGCATCATCTTGCCGCCGGAGTCCACAGCCAGCAGGTCCGTGAAGCCATCGCCCGTGACGTCAGCCGGGATGATGCGAGTCGAAGCGGCCCAGCCATGCCCAACCTCGCGCGGAGTGCCACCGGTGTAAGGCTGACCGTTGTCACGGGCGAAGTTGTTGCTGTAGAGCATCATCTTGCCGGCGGAATCCACAGCCAGCAGGTCCGTGAAGCCATCGCCCGTGACGTCAGCCGGGATGATGCGAGTCGAAGCGGCCCAGCCATGCCCAACCTCGCGCGGAGTGCCACCGGTGTAAGGCTGACCGTTGTCACGGGCGAAGTTGTTGCTGTAGAGCATCATCTTGCCGGCGGAATCCACAGCCAGCAGGTCCGTGAAGCCATCGCCCGTGACGTCAGCCGGGATGACACGGGTCGAGGCGGCCCAGCCATGCCCGACCTCGCGCGGGGTACTGCCGGTGTAAGGCTGACCGTTATCGCGGGCGAAGTTGTTGCTGTAGAGCATCATCTTGCCGCCGGAGTCCACAGCCAGCAGGTCGGCGTACGAGTCACCGGTCACGCTGTTGCCGATCATCGGCTCGCTGTCGTCGACGCCCACGGGTGACGAATAGCCGACGATGTCGCCGCTGGAGCGGGAGCGGGAGTGGGAGGCGATCCGGCCGTTGTCGGTGTTGCCCTCGATCGTATAGACCGTGCTGGAGTTCGCGGATCTGACGAGACCCACGTGGTCGATCCCGCCGTCGCCGCCCCAGTCGAAGACGATGGCGTCACCGGGCTGAGGCGTGTAACCGCTGCCGCGGCTGTGCCAGGTGCCGTGCTTGACGCCGTACTCCCTGAAGGATTCCGCCCAGCCGGTGATGGTGTTGCCGTCACCCTTGGCGGCATCCGACACGCCGGCCTTCATCCAGACGTACTCGGCGAAGTCCGCGCACCAGTCGCTCTGGCGCCACTGGACGCCGTCGGAGGAGGGGCATCCTGATGAGGGTTTCCAGTCGCGCATGTAACCGGTATAGAAGTTGCACTTGCTCGAGGCTTCGTGGTTCCGGCTCGAGTCGCCGAGCTCGTCCTGGGCGATGGAGACGATCGTCGAGCGGGTGGCCGCGGCAGCGGGGGCCGACGAGGCGGCGACCATCCCGAGCGCGACGACCGGGACGGTGAGGAGCGAGCTCAGGATGCGGGTGTATGGGGTGTTGCCCTGACGCGTTGTCATGGTGAGGAGTTTGGGGAGGCACCCTGCAAAACCGCTCCGAGCCCGCTCTAATGCGTTGAGAGCTCCTTGGACTCACGGGCTCCGTGTCTGGTGAAGACCTCCAACGCCGCTTTGAGTACGGTCTCCGCCGCATCGGTGTCGCCGCGGGCGGCCAGCACAGCGGACAGGTCGCGCGCGGCCCGGGCCGCCGGGAGCGGCGTGCGAATCTCCTCCGAGATGGCCATGGCCTGGTCCAGGTGGGCCTCAGCCAGGTCGAGCTGCCCTTCTGCGAGGTGCACTTCGCCGATGGTGCGCAGCATGAGTGCCTCGCCGTACCGGTCGGAGCGGCTCCTGCACACCTCCAGGGCCTCGACCAGCGAGGGGAGGGTGGCCGCCGGATGGCCACGGCGGATCTCCACCTTGGCCACCGCCTGGATCGCATAGGCGATCATCAAGGGTTCGCCGACCTCCCGCAGCATCTCCAGGGCGCGAGCGGCGAGCTCCGCGGCCGGAGCGTAGTCACCGAGGGCGCGATGGACGGTGCTGCGGGTGCGCAGGGTGAGCGCCTGCCCTCGCCGGCTACCGGAGCGGGAGTAGGCCGCCATGGCCCGGTCGAGCTGTTGCCAGGCGTCCTCGTAATCGCCGAGCTCCAGGTGTATGGCGGCGGCGGCGCGGGCCGCCGCGCCGAGGCCGAGATCGTCACCGAGCCGCTCGAACGCCTCCACCGACCTGGCCAGGTGGTCCAGGCCCTCGCGCAGGAGGCACGACTCCCTGCACGTGTAGCCGAGGCCGGTCAGGACGACGGCCTCACCCCGGAGGTCACCGGTCTGGCGGAACATGGCCAGGGCCGCCGTCTGATGCTCACGCGCCTGCTCGAAGCGGTCCATCGAGAAGTGAATCTGGCTCAGTCCGGCCAGCAGGCGGGCCTCGCCCTGCTGGTTGCCGGCGCGGCGGGCGGCGTCCAGTGCGGCGTCCAGTGCCGCGCGCCAGTCGCCCAGCCGGTTGGCGACGAAGAGGTGGGCGAAGGACAGCGCGGTGGCCAGCTCGCAGACGGCCACGTCCAGGTCCAGCCGGGCGGCGCGCGCCACGGCCACGATCAGTGCGGGCCCCTCCGCCTCCAGCCAGGCAGCCGGGTCGGCCAGGAGCAGCCTGGCGACGCGGGCGTCGACCGGGTAGGCGGAGTCGGTGAATTCGGCCAGCTCCAGCTCGCCGGAGGGGGCGCGGGAGCCCGTTTCGGCGATCAGCCAGAGCCAGCTGCCCAGCACGCGGGAGAGGGCCGACTCTCGCTCCGCCGCGGTGTCGTGAGCCTGCGCGCACTCCGCGGCGAACACCCGTAGCAGCTCGTGGAGGCGGTAACGCAGCTGGCCGGTGGCGTCGACCGCGGCGGAGTCGACGAGCTGGGCGTCCAGCAGCCGTTCCAGCACGTCCTCCGCGTCACGGAGCGGGACGTCGAGCAGCGGGGCGACGACCCACCCCGCGAAGTCGGGCGTGCCGAGCAGTCCGAGGCGCCGGAAGGCCTGCTGCGCCTGCGGGTCCAGCGATCGGTAGCTGAGCCCGACACTGGCCCGCACCGCCACGTCGCCCGCGGCCAGCTCGTCCAGCCTGACGCGCTCGTCGGCGAGGCGCTCGGCCATCGCCGCCAGGGTCCAGTGCCGTCGCGTGACCAGGCGCGCCCCCGCGGTCCGTACGGCCAGCGGAAGCAGCCCGCACAGCCGGACGATCTCCAGCGCGGCGGCAGGCTCGGCGGCGACCCGTTCCGCCCCGACGACCGAGCCGAGCAACTCGAGCGCGCTCTCGGTGCCGAGCACGTCGAGGCTGGTCAGCTGGGCGAACGCGAGCCCGGCCAGCCGCCTTCGCGAGGTGATCAGTACCGCGCAGCCCGCCCCGCCCGGCAGCAGCGGGCGGATCTGCTGCTCGTCGCGGGCGTCGTCGAGGACCACCAGGACCCGGCGCCGGGCCAGCAGGCTCCGGTACAGGTCGGCCTGGTCCTGCGGCGACTCGGGCTGGGCGTTGTACGGCACGTCGAGCGCCCGCAGGAAGCGGCTGAGCACCTCGGCGGTGGTCGCCGGTGTGCTGGTGGTGCCACGCAGATCGGCGAACAGCTGGCCGTCCGGGTAGTTCTCGGTCACCCGGTGGCCGAGATGGACGGCCGCCGCGCTCTTGCCCACGCCGCCTTTCCCCGAGATCACCAGAACGGGCGGCGCGCTGTGCTTCGCGGTGAGCAGCGGGGTGAGCCCGGCGACGAGGCCGGCCCTGCCCACGAAGGCGGGCACCTCCGCCGGGAGCTGGGCGGGCACCACCTGGATCTGGACCGGGGCCGGGGCCGGGGGCCGCGGGCCCGCCGGGGCGACGCCCAGGACGGTGGTGTCGTCCAGGAGGATCGCCTGGTGCAGCGCACGCAGGTGCGGACCGGGGTCGATGCCTAACCCCTCGGCGAGGGACTGCCGCCCTTCGTCGTAGCTGGCCAGTGCCTCGGGCGCCCGGCCCAGCCGGTACAGGGTCGTCATCAGCTGCCCGCGCAGCCGCTCGCGGGTGGGGTGCGCGGCCACGAGCGAGGTGAGCTCGGCCACCAGCTCGGCCTGCCGGCCCAGGATCAGTTCGGCGTCGATGCGTTCCTCCAGCACGCTCAGCCGCAGTTCGGCCAGGCGGGCCGCATCGACGTACAGCACCTCGCCGATCCCGCCCAGGGCCGGACCCCGCCACTGCGCCTCGGCGGCCCGCAGCGCGCCCGCCGCGTCCTGGTACCGCTCCGCTCTCGCCGCCTGGCGGCCCTCCGCGACATACTGCTCGAAGAGCTGAGCGTCGAGCACGTTGTCGCCGAGCCGGAACAGGTATCCCGGAGGCCGGGTCTCGATCGACGCCGTCCGGTCGCCCAGCTTCTGGCGGAGTGCCGACACGTACGTCTGGATCTGCCCGCGAGCGGTGCCCGGAGCGCACTCTCCCCAGATCAGATCCACCAGCCGGTCGACCGACACCACCTGCCCGGCCTGGAGCAGCAGGGCCGCCAGCAGCGCCCGCGGCTTGGGCCCGCCCAGCTGCAGCCGCCGATCGCCGTCCCACACCTCCACCGGACCGAGCACGCGAAATTCCACTGCTACCTCTCAAGGGATTTGCAGAGAAAACTTGGAGTGGCCCCACCCATGATCGGTCAGGAACGCGCCAACCGGAAAGGTCCTCCAGGCGATGACTGATCGACCCATCACGTTGTTGTCCGACCCCAGGGTCGCGGCAGTGCCCGTGATCGATTGCGGCGAGCCGCTCTTCGACTTGCGCAAGCTCCCGGCCCTGCTCCTGGACGACCGCCAGGCCGACGAGGCAGGCGACTATGCCCGGCTCCGGATCGGCCTGACCGACAGGCTGCTCGTGGCGCAGAGCAAGCTGCCCCCCGGCCTGAGGCTGCTGGTCGTGGAGGGCTACCGGCCACTCGCCCTGCAGGAGAAGTACTTCTCCCGCTACCGCGACGAGCTGCGCCGGGCCAATCCCGCCTGGAGCGAGGAGCACCTCCGCATCCAGGCCAGCCGCTCCCTCGCCCCGCCCGAGGTGGCCCCGCACGTGTGCGGGGCGGCGGTCGATCTCACGCTGGTGGCCGAGGACGGCGTCGAGGTGGAGATGGGCACGCCGGTCAACGCAGGACCGGAGGAGAGCGGCGGCAGGTGCTACACGCACCACCCGGAGATCTCCGCCGGGGCGCGGGCCAACCGCCGGCTGCTCTGCGACGCCATGAGCGGGGCCGGGTTCGTCAACTACCCGACCGAATGGTGGCACTGGTCCTACGGCGACAGGTACTGGGCGCTGATCACCGGCGCCCCCACCGCCATCTACGGACCGGCCGGTGGCTGACGGAGGCAAGCGTCATGGCGGACATGGGTTGGGCCGGCCGGGGCTGCAAAAGATGTCGACCGGGTGCCGTCGGCGGCGGTAGCGTCCTGGGTTGATGTGGAGCGAAGCACGACCGCCGACGACGGCTCAGGTCCGCGACGCCTTCGGCGTCGAAGTGGGCGAACTGCGGCCGCATCCGGGCGGGTTCGAAGCAGATGTGTTCACCGATGGGCGCTGGTTCGTGAAACTCTGGCGTCAGCGGCCCGACAGTGACGCCGCTCTGGCGCTGACCGCTGAGCTGGCGGCTCGGGGCATCCCTGTTCCCGCGGCGGAGCGAGCACGTGACGGCTCGTACACCTCCGAGCACCATGGCCGGCGCTACGCGCTGTTCCCGTTCGTCGACGGCCGCCTGGGAACGTGGGACGACGCTGACGCGATCGCGCGGGCGATGCGCGCCGTGCACGAGATCACCGACCTCGAGCCGCCCCGCGCCGATCTGGACGAGTGGTGCATCGGGGTGCTGCGCGACCGGCATGACCACCCTTGGATCGTGGACCGCCGCGACGAGGTCATGGCCGACGTCGACCGGCTCGAAGCGGTGATCGAACGGGCACGCGCGATCGACGTGCCCCACGTCGTGTGCCACCACGACCTGTTCCCCCACAACGTCCTCGTCGACCGCGACGGCCGCATCGCGACGCTGCTCGACTGGGGTCACGCGAGGCTGGCGCCGCGCGAGCACGACGTGTTCGCCGGCTTGTGCGGACCCGACCCCGTGCGCTTCCTGCGCGCCTACGGCGCGGAGGGACTCGACCTCACTCACCTCGAGTACGCCCGGCTTGCCCGCTCGCTGAACGACCTTGCCGTTCGCGTCTACAACGAGGTCGACCTGGAGGGCATCAACACGTGGGGTTTCGACGGGTTGCGCCGGGTGGACGCCGATCTCGAACTCTCCCGGCCCTTCTGCGATCGCTGAGGTCACCCAGTGCGAGCTTTGCGGCCGAGCCTCTTTCCCGCCGACGCCGACCTTCCGAGGCTCGCACGCTGCATGCAGTATGGATCACGAGGCCGCCCCGCCCAGCGCCGGCGATCTCGCAGAGATCGCCATCGCCGGCGCGGTCTTCGACGCCATCGTCCACCCGATCCCCACGAGCCTCGGCACAGGCGCCGCCCCCAGGGAGCATTCATGTCCACGCTGGTGTTGGTTCACGGCTTCTGGCACGGCTCCTGGTGCTGGAGCGAGGTCGTCCCTCATGTGGTGGCCGCCGGGCGCCTGACCGTTGCGGTGGACCTGGCGGGGCACGGGCTGCATGCCCGCCGTCCTCGGTGGTTCCGCGCACAGCCGTACAACCGCGAGGCGGTCAGCACCGAGGTGTCGCCCGTGGCCGACGTGAGTCTCGACGATGCGGCCGAGTTGCTCACGTCGCAGATCAGGCGGATCGGCCGTGGCGAGCCGGTCACGGTGGTCGCCCACAGCGCGGCCGGCCCGGTGCTGACGCGAACGGCCGAGCAGACACCCGAGCTGGTCGCGCACGCGGTGTACCTTTCCGCCTACATGCCGGCATCGGGTAAGTCCGCGGCGGCGTACACGCGGCTGCCGGAGGCCGCCGATGACCTGGTCGCGCCGTTGTTGCAGGGCGACCCGGCCCGGACAGGCGCGCTGCGGCTCGACTTCGCCACGGCCGACGCGGCCTACCGGCAGCGGCTTCACGAGGCGTTCTACGGTGACGTGGACCCGGTCCTCGCCGAGGCTGCCACCGGCCTGCTGACGCCCGACGGCCCGATCGGCATCATGCTGGGCACCACCGCCCTGACTCGCGAAGGCTGGGGATCGGTGCGGCGCACGTACATCGTCTGCACGCGGGACATGGCCATCCGGCCAGGCGTGCAGGCGACGTTCATTTCCGAGGCCGACGCGGCGTTTCCGGACAACCCGACCTCCGTCGTCGCGCTCGACGCCTCCCACTCGCCCTTCCTCTCCATGCCCGGCGAGCTGGCCGACATCATCATCCCGCTCGGCTGACACTTCGAAGAACGTGCGGTTCGAGCCCCCAGAAAGCTCGGCGTACCGTCACGGCACCTCGGGCGGCTGCCGTGACGCACCAGGGCCCGGCAGCCGCTCCCCCTGAAGGCCCAGCCCGGCGTCGCGGGCACGGATGATCGCCTCGGCCCGGTCGGCGACCTGGAGCTTGCCGAAGATGCTGGAGATGTGGTTGGCCACCGTCTTGGCCGAGATGCCCAGGCGGCGGCCGATCTCACCGTTGGGGCGGCCGCCGGCGATCAGGTCGAGCACGTCCCGTTCCCGGCCGGTCAGCTCGGGGAAGGGCACCTCGGGCGGCGGCGGGGCGGAGAAGAAGCCGAGCACCCGCTGCGCCACGCCGGGCCCGAAGATCGCCTCGCCGGCGGCCACGGACCGGATGGCGCGGACGATCTCGTCCTGCTCGGCGCCCTTGAGCAGGTAACCACGTGCTCCGGCGCGCATGGCGGCGAACACCGAGTCGTCGTCGTGGTACATCGTCAGCATGAGCACCGCGACTCCCGGCGCGTCGCGGGCGATCTGCCGCGTGGCGGCGATACCGTCCACGTCGGGCATCTGGATGTCCATGACCAGCACGTCGGGGCGGTGCGTGACGGCCTGGCGCACGGCCTCGCGGCCGTTGGCCGCCTCGCCGACCACGTTCAGCCCGTCGATCGAGCCGAGCAGCGCGCGCAGGCCGCCGCGCACCACGGGATGGTCGTCGGCCAGCAGAACGGTGATCATGATGCTCCCAGCGGCAGGATGGCCACGACCTCGCCGCCACCGGCGCCGGGCCCCGCCGTGCAGGACCCGCCCAGCTCTGCGGCGCGCTCGCGCATGGATGACAATCCCACACCCGGCCTCCAGTCGCGCGGCGAGACGCCGTCGTCGCTGACGCGCAGCCGCAACTCCGTGCCGGCGTCGAGCCGTACGTGGATGCTGCCCGCCCCGGCGTGACGCACGGCGTTGGTCATGGCCTCGGTGGCGATCCGGAAGGCCGCGGCCTCGACCGCGGCCGGAAGCGCCGGCAGCGCCGCGGGAGCGGCCACGTGAATGGCGACGCCGTCGCGTTGCAGGTGGGCGGCGCGCTGGCGGATCGCGCCGACCAGGCCGAGATCGTCCAGGGCGGGCGGGCGCAGGTCGTAGACCAGCCGGCGGATGTCGTTGATCGCCCCGGCGGTCTCGGCCCGCAGTTCGGCGACCAGGCTCCGCGCGGCCTCGGGGTCGGCGGCGATCAGGTTGCCGGCCGCGTCGGCCTTGAACGTCACCCCCGTGAGCACAGGGCCCAGCCCGTCGTGCAGGTCACGGCGCAGCCGCCGCCGCTCCTCCTCCCTGGCCATCACCAGCGCCTCGCGGGAGTGCTGCAGCTGCCGCGACAGGGCGAGGGCGCGCACCGCCACCGCCAGCGGCGTGGCCAGCAGCTCCAGGACGGCACGGTCGGCGGCGGCCAGCCGTCTCTCCCCCGGGCGCAGTCCGACCACCAGCTCGCCCACCCGCTCATCGCCGTAGACGAGCGGGACGGCGTGCAGCGACTGGAGCGACTGCGGCGCCGTGCCGGAAACCGCCGCCGTTCCGGAACCCGCCGCCGTGCCATGGCCCACTTGCGAGTCGTGGCCGGCGTGCGAGTCGTGGCCGGCTTGCGAGTCGTGGTCATCGGGCGCGGTGATGCGCAGCGCCGCGTACGGCATCCGCAGCGCCTCCCGCACCGCCTCCAGCACCCCGGGCAGCCCGGGCAGCCCGGCGCCCAGCCGCTCGCCGACCCGGGAGACCGCACGCACCGGATCGGCCCGGTCCCCGTACAGGATCCGGTCCACGCCGCGCTGCAGCCGTACCCGCAGCGGGTTGAAACCGATCGCGATCAGCACGGTGGCGGCGATCGAGTTGCCCGGCCCGGCCCGCTGCCGCACGGCGGTGTCCAGCACCGCCACCAGGCTCACGTAGGCGAGCACGACCGCACCGGTCAGCAGCGTGTACAGCACCGTACGCGAGAAGACCAGCCGGATGTCCAGCAGCTGATGACGCAAGATCGCCACCGCCACCGCCGCGGGAAGGAGCGGCACGGCCAGCAGCTGGTAGACCGGCCCCGCCTCGAACACCCCCCACACCACCAGCACCAGCACGACGAGCAGGGCGGCCTGCAGCGGCCACAACAACTGGCGGCGCAGCACCTCGTCACCCCGCCGGTAGCGGATCACCAGCGCGACCAGGCCGATCAGCGCGACCGCGGCGACGCGCAGCTCCGTCACCAGCCACAGCGGCTCCAGGTCGTGGTATCCCGGCAGCGTCAGATACCCGTTCAGCCCCGTGATCAGCGCCTGCGGCCCGGCTCCCATCTCCAGCACGAACAGCGGCGCCGTCGCCACCGTCGCCCACGCCAGCCACCGCAGCACCGGCCCGGCGGGACGGCCGTCGGGGAAGAGCTGCAGGATCAGCGGCAGGAACAACCCGATCGACCACGGCCACGCGTAGGCGCCGGCCGTGGCCAGACCGCGCACGAGCGGCATCGGCCAGCCGGCGTCATCGCCGTACAGGGCCAGCGAGGCGGTCCCCGCCGTGGTGGCGTGCCCGAGGCCGTCGGCCAGCAGCAGCCAGCCGATCGCGTTGCCCGGACGATGCCAGGCGACCAGCAGCCCGCACGCGGCGAACGCCAGCCCCATCGTGGCGTTCACCGGCACGAAGGAGTCCAGCACCTCCGCGTACGAGCGGCCGCCGAGCAGGGTGCCCGCCACGGCGGCGGCGACCGCGGCGGTCACCACGGCGAACGTCGCCACGGCCCATGGCCGGGACCGCCACGGCCCGCGCCGGGTGGCCTCGCCGGGCCCGGCGGCTCGTTCGGTGCTCATGCAGCACATGATGCGGCCTCGGACCCCGCCGCGTCCCGGGTGCGTGCCCCCAGGCCATGCGGGAAATCCTCCCGGCCGCGCGTCCGCCGGCTCCCTCGCCGCCGGTGATGCCCGCACCGCACGCTCGGTGCGTCCGATCCGCCGCATCCCAACGCCGCATCCGAACGCCGCATCCGAACGCCGCATCCCAACGCGGCATCCGAACGCCGCATCCGAACGCCAAGGAGACCTGATGACCAGGACGAACGCGACCACGGGCGCACAGCCGCCGTCCACCTCGAACCCTCCGGCGGGGTGGCGGCCGGCGCTCACCCTGCTCGTGCTGCTGGGACCGCTCAGCATCGCCATCCTGCGCATGCTGCTGCCGTACGGCACCGGCGACTCCCCGGCCGCCGTCGCCGCCAAGGTGGCCGCCGATCCGGTCGCCGAGGCCGCGGTGCTGTGGCTGTCGCTGCTGGCCGGCTTCACCCTGGTCCCCGGCATGATCGCCGTCGGCCTGCTGGCCGCCCGCCGCAGCCGCGTCCTCGGCACGGCCGCGCTGGTCGTCTCGGTGGCCGGCTTCTCCGGGCTGCCCGCCATCGTGGCCGTCGACCTGGTGGCGCAGTCGGGAACGCGCGCGAACGTGCCCGCCGACGTCACCGCCCGCCTGCTGCGGCAGCTGCTCGACGAGCCCACCGTCGCCGTCCCCACCCTGGTCTTCGTGGCCGGCCACGTCGCGGGGGTGGTGCTGCTGGGCATCGCCCTGTGGCGCGGCGGCATCCTGCCCGGCTGGGCCGGCCTCGTCGTGTCGATCTCGCAGCCGCTGCACCTGGTGTTCGCGACGATCGCCCCCAGCCCGATCCTCGACGGATGCGCCTGGCTGCTGACCGCGGCCGGCCTCGCCTTCGCCACGGCGCGGCCGGCGCCCCTGACATCTGCGTGACCGGATACGTGTGGCGCGAGGCGTTCCCCGGCGACCAGGCCTGCGTCGTCCCCGCCGCCCGCGCCCAGGCCAGGGTGCCGACAAGGCCGCAGCCGCCGGCCGGCGCGTCTCGGGCGCCATCGGCTCGCCGATCACCATCGACCGGGATGTCCGGTTCGGCGGCGGCATCCCCGTGGGCGGCCGGACGTCTCCGGCCCTCCGCGCTGACGGCACCTCCACGACTCCGGCGCCGAGCGGGGTTCGGTCTTGATCGTGCCCGCGCGGGAATGCCATGCTGACGAGCGCCCGAGGACCGCCGGCTGACCACACCGCCGGGGTGGGCGGCTGAATGGGGGCGGGGAAGGGCCATGTTGGCGTTATCCGACGCGGGACCGCCGCTGCTGAACCGGCAGCGGGAGCGTACGGTGCTCGACGGGCTGCTGGAAGACGTGCGGGCCGGGCGCGGGCGGGCGCTCATGCTGCGGGGCGAGGCGGGGGTGGGCAAGTCGGCGCTGCTGCGGCACACCCTGGAGGCGGCGGCCGGCATGCGGGTGGTGCGGGCGGCGGGCGTGGAGTCGGAGATGGAGCTGGCCTACGCCGGGCTGCATCTGCTGGTCGCGCCGCTGCTGGACGGCCTGGAAGGCCTGCCGGGACCGCAGCGGGACGCGCTGGGGGTGGCGTTCGGGTTGCGGCAGGGGAACCCGCCGGACCGATTCATGGTCGGGCTGGCGGTGCTGACCCTGCTGGCGGAGGCGGCGGAGGAGCGTGCGCTGTTGTGCGTGGTCGATGACACGCAGTGGCTGGACCGCTCCTCGGCGCAGGTGCTGGCGTTCGTGGCGCGGCGGTTGCTGGCCGAGCCGGTGGGGATCGTCTTCGCCGCGCGCGAGCCGGGCAGGGAGTTCCAGGGCCTGGCGGAGCTGGAGGTGCGCGGCCTGGCGGGGCCGGACGCCCACACGCTGCTGCGCTCGGTGATCCGCTTTCCGCTGGACGACCGGATCAAGGAGCGGATCCTGGCCGAGACGAACGGCAACCCCCTGGCCCTGCTGGAGTTGCCGCGCGGGCTGAGCGCGTGATGTCCACGGCCATAGCCGCCGGCCAGGGGGTGGGAGAATACTTCTCCCGGTGGGTGGCGGCCGTCCTCTACAACGGGCTCGGCCAGTACGACAAGGCCCTCGATTCGGCGCAAGGCGTCCGAGAGGTCTTCGCGATGCAGGTCTCCGCGTGGGCGCTGCCCGAGCTGATCGAGGCGGCGAGCAGGACCGGGCAGACCCGGCAGGCCGCGGAGGCGCTCGATCGGCTGGCCGCGGCGACCGACGTCGGCGACAGCGACTGGGGGCACGGAATCCACGCGCGGTGCCGGGCGCTGCTCAGCGAGGGCGAGGAGGCCGAGCGCTGCTATCGCGAGGCGGCCGAGCGGCTGGGCCGTACCCGCTTTCCCACCGAACTCGCCCGCGCGCACCTGCTCTACGGCGAGTGGCTGCGCCGGGAAGGCCGGCGGGCCGACGCGCGCACCCACCTGCGCACCGCCTACGACTCCTTCACCGCGATCGGCATGCAGGCGTTCGCCGGGCGGGCCCACAACGAGCTGCTGGCCACCGGCGAGACCGTGCGCAAGCGCGCCGCCGACACGCCAGACCAGCTCACCCCTCAGGAGAGCCAGATCGCCCGGATGGCACGTACGGGCCTGTCGAACTCGGAGATCGGCGCCCAGCTGTTCCTCAGCCCGCGCACCGTCGAGTACCACCTGGGCAAGGTGTTCGCCAAGCTCGCCATCACCTCTCGCCACCAGCTCACGCAGGCGCTGCCCGGCCAGGGCCACGACCGTCCGTGAGCCCCGAGGCCGTCCACGGGCCGCGCTGAACCGTCACGCGGGACCGCCGAACACGTATCCCCGGGGCACCCTAGGGACCTCGGCCCGGGACTCCCTGAGGCGACCGCAGTCCCCGCACCGCAAGGCTACGGGTGTCGACGGCGGGCGTCTGACGGCAGGCCGAGGGGAGGTGCACCCGAGGTGCGGCTGCATGGCCGGAAAATCGAGTGCGACAGGCTGGACGAGCTCGTGGCCACGGTGCAGACCGGGCGCGGCTCGAGCTCCGTCCTGGTCGTGCGGGGCGAGGCGGGCATCGGCAAGACGGCGCTGCTGGAGCACGCGCGGGGCAGCGCTGCCGGCTGCCGGGTCGCCCAGGCGACGGGTGTGGAGTCGGAGATGGAGCTGGCCTTCAGCGGGTTGCACCAGCTCTGTGCCCCGCTCCTGGACCGGCTGCACCGCCTGCCGCAGCCGCGGCGGCAGGCGCTGGAGGCGGCGTTCGGGCTGAGAGGGGGCACGCCGCCGGACCGTTTCGTGTTCGGGCTGGCGGTGCTCGGCCTGCTCGCTGACGTGGCCGAGCAGGAGCCGCTGATCTGCCTGATCGATGACGCCCAGCGGCTGGACCGGGTCTCCGCGCAGACCCTGGCGTTCGTCGCGCGCCGGCTGCGCACCGAGCGGATCGGGCTGGTGATCGCGGTACGCGAGCCCGCCCTGCGAGCGGAGCTGGCGGGGCTGCCGGAGCTGGAGGTGGGACCGCTGAGCAACGGCGACGCCCGCGCCCTGCTCGACTCGATGACCCCGGGGCGGCTGGACGGGCGCGTCAGGGACCGGATCGTCGCCGAGGCCCAGGGCAACCCGCTCGCCCTGCTGGAGCTGCCCCGGAGCTTGACGCCGGCCGAGCTGGCCGCCGGGTACACCCTGCCCCACACACTGTCGGCCGGCCAGGCCGAGCGGAGCTTCCTGCGCCGCGTCGAGTCGCTGCCCGCCCCGACCCGGCAGTTGCTGCTGATCGCCGCGGCCGAGCCGGTGGGCGACGTGACCCTGCTGTCCAGGGCCGCGCGGACGTTGAGCATCGACGAGAGCGCCGCCGCGCCGGCCGAGTCGGCGGGGCTGATCACTCTCGGGACCCGGGTGCGCTTCGTGCATCCCCTGCTGCGTTCGGCCGCCTATCAGGCGGCGACCCCGGAGAACCGCCAGTGCGTGCATCGTGCGCTGGCGGAGGTGATCGATCCGCTGGCCGACCCGGAACACCGGGCGTGGCACCTGGCCAACGCCACAGCGGGACCCGACGAGACGGTGGCCGCCGAGCTGGCCCGCTCGGCCGAGCGGGTGCGGGCCCGCAGCGGGGTGACGGCGGCGGCGGCGTTCCTGGAACGGGCGGCCCAGCTCACCCCCGATCCCGCCCGGCGCGGCGGCAGGGCACTGGCGGCGGCCCGGGCCAAGGGCCTGGCCGGCGGGTACGACGCCGCCCTCGGACTGCTCGACGCGGCGGCGCTCAGCCCCCTGGACGAGCACGAACGCGCCCGCGCCTGCCTGCTGCGCGGCCAGATCACGTTCGCCTCCATCAGCGCCGGCGCCGCCCTGCCGCTGCTGCTCGAAGCGGCCCGGCGGTCGGAAGCGCTGGACCCGGGGCTGGCCCGCGAGTCCTACCGTGACGCGCTGCAGGCGCTCATCACCTCCGGCGGCCTGCCGGACGGCCCGCACCTGGCGGACGTCGCCAGGGCGATCCTCGCCGCGCCTCCTGGACCCGCGCCGGAGCGTGACGACCTGCTCCTGAACGGCCTGGCCGTGATCGCCACGGAGGGTTACGCGGCAGGCGCGCCGATGGTGCTGCGCGGCCTGACCGCCTTCCGCACCTGCGAGGTCGGCGAGGAGGAGGGGCTGGGCTGGCTCCCGCTCGCCTGCCGCCTGGCCCACAACGTCTGGGACTTCGACAGCTGGTCGGTGCTGTCCGCGCGCCTGGTGGACCTGGCGCGCGAGACGGGAGCGCTGGCGGTGCTGCCGTCGGCTCTCCTGCTGCGCGTGTCGAACCGGGCCCTGGCCGGCGAGCTCGCCGACGCCGCCACGCTGCTCGCCGAGGCCCAGGCGATCGGCAAGGTGACCGGCAGCCGCTTCCTGGCCCGGTACACGGCCCTGGTGCTCGAACCCTTGCGCGGCAGGGAGGCCGCCACGCGGCAGGCGATCGAGGCGGTCAGGCGGGAGAGCGCGCTGCGCGGTGAGGGCAAGGTGGAGACCGCCACCCACTGGGCGAGCGCGGTGCTCTGCAACGGCCTGGGCCGCTACGAGGAGGCGTACGCCGCGGCCGAGGGCGGTTGCGAACATCCGCAGGAACTGGGAGGACCGTTCATCAGGTCCCTGGCCGAGCTCGTCGAGGCCGCCGTCCGGAGCGGGCGGCCGGTCCGCGCCGCCCAGGCCGCCGCCCGGCTGGAAGAGCTGACCGGGGCCAGCGGCACCGACTGGGCCCTCGGCACGTCCGCGTGCGTGCGCGCCCAGGTGAGCGCGGAGCCGGCCGCGGAGGAGCTGTACCGGGAGGCGATCGAGCGGCTCGGCCGTACCGGGGTGCGCCTCGCCCACGCCCGCGCGCTGCTGCTCTACGGCGAGTGGCTGCGCAGGCAGAGCCGCCGTACCGACGCGCGCGAGCAGTTGGGCGCCGCCTACGAGCTGCTCGGCCGGATGGGGGCCGAGGCGTTCGCCGAGCGCGCCCGGCGCGAGCTGCAGGCGACCGGGGACAAGGTGGTGCGGCGCTCGGCCGGCCCGGCCGAGGCGAGCACCACGCTGACCGCTCAGGAGGCGCAGATCGCCCGCCTGGCCGGTGACGGGCTGACGAACCTCGAGATCGCCGCCCAGCTGTTCATCAGCCCGCACACGGTGGAATGGCATCTGCGCAAGGTGTTCGTGAAGCTCGGGATCGTCTCACGCAAGCAGATCCGCGCGTCGCTGGCCGGCCCATGGATCTCGGGCACCCTCCCTGCCGCGATGGAGGCGGGCGACTGACGGGCGGCCCTTCATGGGTGGGCGAAGCGCTGGATGAACGTCAGGGCGGTACCGCAGACTTCGCGCCAGCCGTTGTCGATGGTGAGCGAGTGGCCGCGGCCGGGCATCTCCACGATCTCGGTGACGTGGTGGGTGTTGCGTGCCTGCTTCTTGTAGGAGGCGTGGGTGATGGCCCAGGGCACCGTGTGGTCCTTCTCGCCGGAGATGAGCAGCAGCGGGCCGCGGTCCTCGGTGGTGCTGTCCACCTTGGTCTCGCTCCAGGGGTTGAAGTTGGCGACGGCGGCCTGGAACAGCGGCGCCCCGGGGGCGGGCACGCAGAACGTCTCGTACAACCCCTTGGCCTCCTCCTCGCTGACGGCGTTGGCGAAGGCATAGCGGAACTGCTCGTAGGTGAGCGGCACGGCGCGGTGGATGTTGGCCGGGTTGGTGAGCACGGGCGCCGCCGAGCGCAGCGAGGAGATCGGCAGTGGCAGCACCCCCTGGAACGGGGCGGGGTCGATGGCGACCGACGCGACCGACATGCCGCGCCCCGCCAGGATCTGGGTGAGCAGCCCGCCGAAGGAGTGGCCGACGACGGCGGGCTTGCGCTCCAGCTTGCCGATCAGGTCGCAGTAGTGGTCGGCGACCTGGCCGACGGTCTTGTGCGCGAACACCTCGGGGTGGGCGTTGGCCTCGGCCACGGTTTCCGGGTCGTCCGGCCAGCCGGGCGTGACGGGCGCGAAGCCGGCGTCGGCGAACAGCCGCGCCCACCGCTCCCAGCTGGAAGGCAGCAGCCACAGGCCGTGCACGAAGACGACCGGGATCCGGCCGGTGGCGTTGGCCTGCTCGATCTGGGCGAGGTCACGGGCATACGTGGATGACATGAATCCGTCCTTCAGTGACTGGAAGTGGGGGCGGTGCCTGGCGGTCCCGCTGGGATCCCGGCACGCTCAGGTTGATCCGCGTCATGCGGGTCATCGGCTCAGCTCTTGTGCAGAGCCTGGCGCAGCGTGCCGATGGCCAGCTCGATCGCGGAGGCGGCCGCCCGCGTCCCCCGCAGCGCGTTGAGCATGACGAAGTCGTGGATGATGCCCAGGTAGCGCACGGCGGTCACCGGCACCCCGGCGGCGCGCAGCTTGTTCGCGTACGCCTCGCCCTCGTCCCGCAGCACGTCGGCCTCGGCGGTGATGATCAACGCCGGCGGGAGGCCGGTCAGGTCCTCGACGGTGGCACGCAGCGGGGACGCGGTGATCTCGGCTCGCTCGGAGTCGGAGGTGGTGTACTGGTCCCAGAACCACTGCATGCCGTCGCGGCGCAGGAAGTAACCCTCGGCGAACCGCTGGTAGGAGCCGGTGTCGAAGGCGGCGTCGGTCACCGGGTAGAACAGCACCTGCTGCACCAGCGGCAGCCCGCCCCGCTGCTTGGCCATCAGGGTCAGGGCGGCGCTCATGTTGCCGCCGACCGAGTCACCGGCCACCGCGATCCTGGACGGGTCCAGGCCCCTGGTCGCGCCCTCGGCGGCGATCCACCGGGCGACCGTCCAGTTCTGCTCGATCGCCACCGGGTAGCGGTGCTCGGGCGACAGGTCGTACTCGGGGAAGACCACGGCCGCTTCCGCGCCGACGGCCAGCTCGCGTACGAGGCGGTCGTGGGTGTGGGCGTTGCCGAACACCCAGCCCGCGCCGTGGATGTAGAGGATGACGGGCAGGTCGCCGGTGCTGCCCGCCGGGCGGACGATGCGGGCACGGACCTGGCCGGTGGGGCCGCCCGGGATCGTGATCCATTCCTCGTCCACGGCGGGCTTGCCGATCGGGCCGGACTGGACGTCGTCGACGGCCTTGCGCCCCTCCTCCGGGAGGAGCTGGAAGAGGAACGGCGGCTGGGCGGTCGCCCTGGCGAAGTCGGCCGCTGCGGGTTCCAGGACGGGACCGGCGGGAACGTGGTCGCTCATGATCAAACCTGTTCGTGTGGGGTGACGGAGGTCGATGGGCCCGTTGCCTCGGCCGAGTGGGCACAGAAGGGACGGTATTGCGGCGGCGGGCCGGTGACCCAGCGTCATGTGCACAGGCCCTTGACCGCGCGTGCACAACGACCGGCCCGTCACCAGCCCGCGCCCGTGAGCTCCGGGTCAGCCGCCGTGGCTGTGCAGTGCCACGTGCAGGGTGTCCATGACCTGGGTGCGAGCGGCCCGGGAGGCGTCACTGTCGCGCAGCGCGTCGAAGAGGACGAACCCGTGGATCGTGCCCTGGTAACAGACCGACACCACGGGCACGTCGGCCCCGCGCAGCTTGGCCGCGTACGCCTCGCCTTCGTCGCGGAGCACGTCGGCCTCGGCCGTGAGGATCAGCGTGGGCGGCAACCCTTCGAGGTCGCCGGTCGTGGCCCGCAGCGGGGACGCGGTGATCTGGGCCCGTTGAGCCCGGTCCGGCGCGTACTGCTGCCAGAAGGCGCGCATCGCCGCGCGCTCCAGGAAGTAGCCCTCGGCGAACCGGTGATAGGAGGAGGTGTCCAGGCCGGCGTCGGTGACGGGACAGACCAGGACCTGGTGCGCGAAGCGCGGCCCGCCGCGCCGGTTGGCGAGCAGCGCGACCGCGGCCGCGAGGTTCGCGCCGGCGGACGTGCCCGCCACCGCCATCCTGCTGCCGTCCAGCCGGCATTCGGCGCCGTTGCCGGCGATCCACCGGGCGACGGTGTAGCACTGCTCGACCGCCACCGGGTGACGGGCTTCCGGTGAGCGGTCGTACTCGGGGACGACGATCGCGGCATCCGCGCCGAGCGCGAGGTCGCAGAGCAGCTGCTGGTGGGCGGCGGCGTCGGTGAGCATCCAGCCCAGCCCGTGCAGGTAGAGGATCACCGGAAGAGGATCTGCGCTACCGGCGGGACGCAGGATGCGCACCCGGATCCGGTCCTTGTCGCAGCCCGGTATCGCGAGCCAGTCCTCCTCCACGTCGGGGTGGGGCCCGGTCTCCTCCCACAGCGCCCTGATCGCGGCCCTGGCCCCGGCCACGTCCGCGCCGGCCGGAGCCGCGGGGCAGCGGTGCTCCTGGAGGAACGCCCGCGTCCGGCGATCGAGGACGAGCGGCGGCTGCGGGGCCTGAAGGTCGTGTTCCACGGAGACTCCTGCGCGAGCGCGGCCGTGGGCCGCCTGACGAGCGCGGTGCATGAACTGTACGCCATGGACACCTAGGTGACGGACAGCGCGTGGCCGGACGCAGCCGTAGAGGCCGGCTCCGCCTCGCCGTCGCCTTCGGCGGCGCGCAAGGTACGCCATTCCTGGGGTGAAAGGCCGTAGACGGCGCGGAAGGCGCGGCTGAAGTGCGCGGGGCTGACGAACCCCCAGCGCAGAGCCACCGCGGACACGGTCGGTGCCCGCCGGCCGCGACGGGCCAGTTCGCGTACGCACTCGTCCAGACGCCGCTGCTGGATGAGCCGGGCAACGGTGATCCCCTCGCCCTGGAACAGCCGGTGCAGGTAGCGCACGGAGATCCGGTGCGCCTGCGCGATGGTCTCCGGCGACAGGGCGGGATCGCCCAGGTTCCGGTTGATGTGATCGCGCACGCGCCGCACGAAGTGCTCCCGGGTGCCGTCCCCGTTCCGGGGGAGCTGGCGGGTGCGCTCCGCCACCAGGGTGGCGACGAGCTCGGTGACGTTGCCGGCCAGCCGGTCCGCGACGGTGGGCGAGAAGGTCGTCGCCGAGGCGGCCAGCGTGGTCAGGAAGGGCAGCAGGGCCGCGCCGACGCCGTCCCCGGTGCCGATGGCGGTCCCGGTGACCTGCCTGATGTCGTCGTACGGCAGGCCCAGCACGCGGCGGGGCAGCTGGAAGACGTAGGCGCGGAACGGCTGCGGAAAGTCGAGGGAGTAGGGCCGTGTCGTGTCGTAGACCACCAGGTCGCCCTCTCCCACCTGCGCCCGCCGCCCGTCCTGGACGAGGGTCGCCGTGCCCGACACCTGAACGCCGACCGCCACGAAACCCTCCGCCCCATGCGCGAGCAGCGCCGGCGTACGGTCGATCCGTCCGGCGTCCGCCTCGATCGAGCAGACTTGCAGGTATCCGAGGGTGTCGGCGACGATCCGGCCGTTGAACGGCGTGTCGTCCCGGGGGGCGACGGCCACCGGCACCAGCGTTCTGCTCATCGCGTCGCGCCAGAAGGCGAGCCTGTCGCGATCGGGAACCGAAGCAGTCGTCAACACCACGCTCAAGGTGCTCTCCCTTCGGACGAGGTGAACCGGCGATCTCGCCGCTGGCCGGGCTCGACCAGCCAAGCAGGAGATCGCGCGGCTCTCCAGGCACATCGGAGGCAGAAAACTTCAGGCCGGCCGCGTCCGGCTCCAGCGCGGCCGCCTCAGCGACCCCGGTCGATCGCCGCGGTGGCGGAGAGCTTGGCGCGCAGGCGGTCGGAGCTGGAGTGATCGAGCGGAACGAGGAGGTCGAGAGCCTGCTGCCAGAAGCCGCCCGCGGCGTCCGCCTGGCCCAGGGCGTGGTGTGCGTCCCCGAGGTGCTCCAGGACTTCGGCTTCGAGCGCGGGACGACCGGTGTGCCGGTAGAGGTCGAGGGAGCGCAGGTAGCAGCCGATCGCCTGGCGGTGGTCGCCGAGATGGTGGTGGACGTAGCCCAAGGTGTCCCAGGCCGACGCTTCCGCGGCCGTCATGTTCTGCTCGGCCAGGCGTGCGATGGCCTGTTCGCAGGAGGTGATGGCGTCGTCGTAGTGGCCGAGCAGGGCGTGGTACCAGGCGACGGAGGCGAGCTCCCTGGCGTGGCCGGGCAGGTTGCCGACGGCGAGGTAGTGGCCGAGGGCGGCCAGGGAGTGCCGCAGAGCGTCGTCGTACTCACCGAGTACGCCGTGGATCCAGCCCAGGTCGTGGTGGACGCGAGCCTGGTCCAGGGACTGGGCGGGCGAATCCGGTGATCGCAGGAGCAGGCGGAGGCGTGCCTTGGCCTCCTGCGACCGCCCGATCCGGTGTTCTTGTACCGCCACCCAGCCCACGACGGCGCTGACGTACCGCGCTCCTCCGGGGTCGCGCTTCACGGCGTCGGCCGCGCGGGTGAGGAAGGCGAGCGATTCCCGGCCGAGGGTCCAGGCATGGCCGGAGAACGCGTCCACGGTGGTCCAGGCGAGCTGCCACAGGTGGCGGTCGAACCCGCCCAGAGCCTCCGCCTGCCGCTGGGCCGCCCAGACGACCTGCAGCTCACGGGCGGCCCACGCGGCCGCCTGCTCGCGGTCGTGGAAGGCGTCGACGACCACGCCCGGTTGCGCGGGCCCCGGCTCGATCGGCGTGGAGACGACGGGATTGATGACCTGGTCGGCGGCGTGCGCGCTGTGCAGCAGATGATCGAGAAGGCGGTGGAAGGCCCGCCGGCGCTCGGCGGGACCGTCCTGTTCCTCAGCGGTCCCGGCGGCGTAGGCGCGCAGCAGGTCGTGCAGGCGCCAGCGGCCCGGCGCGTGCTCGGTGACCAGGTGGGCGGCGCCGCACTCCTCCAGCAGGACCCGGACCCGGCGGGCCGGCAGGGCGGCCAGTGAGGCGGCGGCCGGGAGTGTGATGTCGGGGCCCGGATGCAGGCCCAGGAGGCGGAACAGCCGGGCGGCGTCCGGGCTGAGCGCCTGGTAGGACCAGGAGAAGACGGCACGCGGGTCGATCCCGTCAGGGGCGTGGAAGGCGTCGAGCGTGCCGTGAGCCTCGTTCAGCTCGGCGGCGATGTCCGCGAGCGCGAAGGACGGTCGGGCGGCGGCACGCGCGGCCACGACCGCCACCGCCAGCGGCAGATGCCCGCAGAGCGCCAGAATCCGCGTCACCGCCTCCGGCTCGGCCGCCACCCGGTCCGTGCCGAGCCTGCGGGCCAGGGCTTCCCTGGCCTCATCGGGCTTCCAGACATCCAGCGTGAGCGTCCGGGCGCCATGCGTGGCGGCCAGGCCGGTGAGCTGGTTGCGGCTGGTCACGATCGCCAGGCAACCCGCCGTGGCCGGCAGCAGCGGGCGCACCTGCTCGCTGTCACGGGCGTTGTCCAGGACGATCAGCACCCGGCGGCCGGCCAGCTTGCTGCGGAACAACGCGGCCCGGTCGTCGGTGCCGGCCGGGATGCGGCTGTCGGCGACACCCAGCGCGCGCAGGAACCCGCCCAGTGCCTGCCCCGCGTCCAGCACCTGCCCGCCCCGGTCGAAACCCCGCAGGTCCACCCACAACTGCCCGTCCGGGTACGAGACCGCGATCCGGTGCGCCCAGTGCAGGGCCAGCGCCGTCTTGCCCACTCCGGCCATCCCGCCGATCGCACCGATCACCACGGCGCGTGCCTCCTGGCTCCGCTCGTCCAGGAACGCGAGAGCCTGCCGGAGTTCGGCGCGACGCCCGGTGAACACCGGCAGATCGGCCGGAAGCTGCGCCAGGGCCCCCGCCCGCGGGCGCGTCTTCACCGTGGCCAGAAACCTCGTCCGGTCCTGGGCCGCCAGCTTCAGCCCGTCCGCCAGCGCCTCGGCGGTGCGCCGCTGCGGAGAGCTCACCTTGCCGCGCTCCATGTCGCCGATCGCCCGGACGCTCACTCCCGAGGCCTCCGACAGCTCCTCGATCGTCAGCCGCGCGGCCGCGCGCAGCTCTCTCAGCAGGGAGCCGAACTCCCGCTCAGCCACTCGCCCGCCTCCACCGCGCTGGGGCCGGGACCGCACGGATCACCGATCGGCTCCCGCTCGGACGAACCTGCCCGATCGGCCGGAGGTCGTGGCTCATGACAGCTTCTCCTTCAGGAAGGCGATGGCCTGGGCGATGGCGGCCCGCGCGGCGTGGGTGCCGCGCAGGGCGTTGAGCATGACGAAGTCGTGGATGATGCCCTGGTAGCGAACGGCGATCACGGGCACGTCCGCCTCGCGCAGCTTGCCGGCGTACGCCTCGCCCTCGTCCCGGAGCACGTCGGCCTCGGCGGTGATGACCAGCGCGGGCGGCAGGCCGCGCAGCTGGTCGACGGTGGCGCGCAGCGGCGAGGCGGTGATCTCGTTCCGCTCGAACTCGCTGGTGGTGTACTGGTCCCAGAACCACCGCATCCCGTCGCGGCGCAGGAAGTACCCCTCGGCGAACTGGTGGTAGGAGCCGGTGTCGAAGCCCGCGTCGGTCACCGGGTAGAACAACACCTGGGCCTTGAGCCGGTCCCGGGCGGTCAGGGCGAGCGCGGCCGCCATGTTGCCGCCCACCGAGTCGCCGGCCACCGCGATGCGGGAGACGTCCAGGCCCAGGCGCGAGCCGTGCTTCCCCACCCAGTCCAGGGCGGCGGCGTTCTCCTGGACGGCCACCGGGTAGCGGGCCTCGGGCGAGAGGCTGTAGTTGACGAAGACGACCGCCGCGCCGACGCCCAGGGCGAGCTCCCTGGCCAGCCGCCCGTGGGTGTGGTCGTTGCCGAACACCCAGCCCGCGCCGTGGATGTAAAGGAGCACCGGCAGCGGCCCCTCGGCGCCTTCGGGCCGGAAGATCGTCAGGTTCCCGACCGCCTCCCGGGTCGTGCCGGGCACCTCGATCTCCGGTGACTGCGCCGCGTCGACCGCCTTGCGGCCCTCGGCCGGCGGCAGCTGGAACAGGAAGGGCGGGTTCGCGGTCGCGTCCGCGAAGGCCTGTGCCGCCGGTTCAAGGACGGGTCTGTCCATGCTCGTACTCCGTGGTGGTGAAGGTTGCTGCGATCAGCGTTCCTTCCGGGCACGGCGGGCGGTATCCGTCACATGACGGCGGTCTCCTGGCTCCACCGGTTCGTCTCCATCGCGCAGCCCACCAGCACCGCTGCTTGTTGAAGTCCGCCGCAAGCCCGAAGAGGGCGAAATCGTAGAATTCGACCACGCTGCCGATGACAGCGGCCCAGTATCCGTCACATGACGCCATTGGCAGGGGGCAGTGTGGTCAGCTTGATCGGCCGCGAGCGTGAGGCTGCCGCGATCGACGCCATGCTGGAGCGCTCGCCGGAGCAGGGCGACGCGCTGATCGTCCGCGGCCCCGCCGGCATCGGCAAGACCGCCCTGCTGGAAGCCGCCACGAGCACCGCTCGTGAGCGGGGGATGGCGGTCATGAGCACGGCCGGCGTGGAGGGCGAGGCCCACCTGCCCTTCGCCGGCCTGCATCTGCTCCTGCTGCCGCTGCAGGACGCGGTGGCCAAGCTGCCCGCCCGGCAGCGCGAGGCGCTCAACAGCGCCTTCGGCCTCGGCGAGGCGCGGGTGGAGCCGTTCCTCATCGCGATGGCCGTCCTCACCCTGCTCACCGAGGCCGCCGCCGCCGGGCCGCTGCTGGTCGTCGTCGACGACGTGCACTGGCTCGACGCGCCCACCGTCGAGGCGCTCGCCTTCGTCGCCCGGCGCATCCGCGCCGACCCCATCGCCGTCCTCTTCGCCACCCGGGACGACCATCCCACCCACCTCGATCACTGCGGCCTGTCCGAGCTGCCACTCGGCGGCCTCGACCACGCCGCCGCCGAGACGCTCCTGGACCAGCGCGCGTCCCGGCTGGGCGCCGGTGCGCGCCGGCGCGTGCTGGCCGAGGCGGACGGCAACCCCCTCGCTCTCGTGGAGCTGCCGCAGGTGGCCAACGGCGAACCGGAGCCGGCGGTCTCCGGTCTGCTGCCGCTGACGGCGCGCCTGGAGCGGGCCTTCGCCGTACGGCTGGCGGATCTGCCGCCACCCACTCGTGCCCTGCTGCTGGCGGCGGCCGCCGACGACGGCAGGCACCTGGCCACCGCCCTGGCCGCGGGAAGCCTCATGACCGGGGAGCAGCTCACCGTCGCGGCGCTCACCCCGGCCACCGAACGGCGCCTGGTCGAACTCACCGCGAGTGAGTTCCGTTTCCGCCACCCGCTGGTCCGCTCGGCCGTCTACCACCGCGCCACGCCGGCCGAGCGCCTCGCCGTGCACAACGCGCTCGCCGAGATCCACGACGCCGACCCGGACCGGCAGGCCTGGCACCGAGCGGCGGCCGTCAGCCACCCGGACGCCGCGGTCGCCACCGAGCTGGTCAACGTCGCCCGCCGCGCGCACCAGCGCGGCGCCGTCGTGGCCGCCGTCGCCGCGCTGCGGCGTTCGGCCCAGCTGACCGAAGGGCCGGCCCTGCGCGCCAACCGGCTGCTGCAGGCCGCGGAACTCGCCTTCGAGCTGGGCGGCCGCGACCTCCTGGCCGACCTGCTCACGCAGGTGGACCCCGGTGTCCTGACCGACCTCGGCCAGGCGAGGCTGACGTGGCTGCAGGAGGTGCTCGAAGAGGGGCGCACTCCCCTGCGCCGGCTCGTCGGCACGATCGAGTCGGTGTCGACGCTCGGCGACACCGCGTTGGCGATGAACTTCGTCCGGGCCGCCGCCATCCGCTGCTGGTGGACCGAGCCCGGCTCGGACGTGCGGCTACGGGTGGCCGAGCTGGCCGAGCGGCTGGCCCCGTCGGCGGACGATCCCGAGTTGCTGGCGTGCCTGAGCCTGGCCGCCGGGCTGGAGCGCGGCGACCAGGTGATCGAACGCCTGGTCCGGTTGCGCGGCACTCCCTTCGACGGCGTCCAGAACCGGCTGCTCGGGGTGGCGGCGACCGGCGTCGGCGCCTTCGACCTGGCCGGCGGCTTCCTGGAGGCCGCGGTCGCCGAGCTCCGGGCACAGGGCCGGCTCGGTCCCCTCACCCTGGCGTTGTCATCGCAGGTGTGGGAGCAGATCTTCTGCGGCGACTGGGCCGGCGCCAACCTCGTCGCCGGCGAGTGCGAGCGGCTGGCCCGCGAGACCGGCCAGTCACGCTGGCTGGCCGCGGCACTGGCGGCCCGCGCCCTGCTGGCGGGCCTGCGCGGGCAGACCGACCTCGGCCGGGCCCTCGCCGCCGAGGCCGAGCGGGCGCTCGGGCCCCAGGGCGTCGCGTCGGTGCTGGCCCTCGTGCTGCACGCCAGAGGAGTGATCGCGCTGTGTGCCGGGCAGTACGCCGAGGCTTTCGGCCACCTGCGGCGGATCGCCGATCCCCAGGACGTCGCCTACCACCCTCGCTGGCGGCTCTGGTCGGTCAGCGAGCTGGCCGAGGCCGCCGTGGGCAGCGGACAGGAGGATGCCTTCCGCGGGATCCTCGCCGACATGGAGAAGGCCGTCGCCGACGCTCCCGCTCCGCTGGCGCACGTGGGCCTGCGGCACGCCCGCGCCCTGCTCGCCGACGCCGAGCCCCTCTACGCGACCGCCCTGGCCGCCGACCTGACCCGCTGGCCGACGGCCCGGGCGCGGCTGTGGCTGGCCCACGGTGTCTGGTTGCGCAGGCACAAGCGGGTGAAGGAGGCCCGCGAGTCCCTTCGGATCGCCCGTGACACCTGTGACGCGCTGGGCCTGGTCGCCTTGGGCGAGAGGGCTCGCCGGGAACTCCGCGCCGCCGGCGAGGCCGCCGCCGGGCGCACCCCTGCCGGCAGCGACAACCTGTCGGCACAGGAGTTGCAGATCGCCCGGCTGGCGGCGGCCGGCCTGACCAACCGGGAGATCGGGCAGCAGCTGTACCTGTCTCATCGGACCGTCAGCACCCACCTGTACCGGATATTTCCGAAGCTGGGGATCTCGGCGCGGGCGCAGCTTCGTGATGCGCTCGGGCTCTGAGACCCGCCGCCTCCCTTCCCTCTCGGTACGCCGGGCGGCCTCAGCCCTTCTCCGCCCCCTGGTTCGGGTCGCGGATGAAGTACCGCTGGAACACCATGAAGATCACGGCCACCGGGATGGTGGCCAGCAGGGCCGCCGCGAGCTTGAGCGGGAACTGGGTCCCGCCGCCGAGCGATCCGCTGACCAGGTCGGCCAGCCCGCGCGGGAGGGTGAACAGGGCCGGGTCCTGTACGGCGACCAGGGTGTGCGGGAACTCGTTCCATGAGCTCTGGAACGACAGGATCGTCAGCGTGATCAGCGCCGGGCGCGACATGGGGAGCACCACGGACCAGAAGATCCGGAACGGGCCGGCCCCGTCGATGCGGGCCGCTTCCTCGACGCTGCGCGGGACCGACTCGAAGAACTGCTTCATGATGAACACGCCGGTGGCGTCGGCGACGAGCGGGAGGATCAGCGCGAGGTACGAGTCGTACATCCCCAGCTGGTTCAGGACCAGAAATTTCGGGATGAAGAGCACGACCCCCGGGACCGCCATCACCGCGATCACCGCGGCGAACAGCCCGGAACGCCCGCGAAAGCGCAGCCGGGCCAGCGCGTACCCGGCCATCGAGTCGAGCAGCACCCGCCCCAGCGTGACCACCACCGTCACCAGCAGCGAGTTCGCCAGCCAGACCGGCATGTCCGTGCCCGTGAACACCCGCTCGAACGCCGACAGCGTGGCCGGATGCGGGATGGGCGACAGCGGCCCGGCCGCGGCGTCGGGGTCGGTCTTGAAGGAGTTGGCGATCTGGATGACGAACGGATACATGAAGATCACCGAGAAGACGATCAGTACGATCCGCCTCATGCCTTCCGCTCCCTCAAGATCCACCGCTGGAACAGGGTCAGCAGCACGATGATCAGGAAGAGCACGAACGAGATCGCCGTGCCCGCGCCGTAGTCGAAGTCGCGGAAGGCCGTCCGGTACGACAGGAACGCCGGCGTCAGCGTGGTCTTGGCCGGATCGCCCTGGCTCATCACGTAGATCTGGTCGAAGACCTGCCAGGTGCCGATCAATCCGAGGGTCAGCACCAGGAACATGGTCGGCTTGAGCAGCGGCAACGTCACCCGGCGGAAGCGCTGCCACCGGGTGGCGCCGTCGATCATGGCCGCCTCGTCGAGCGTCTTCGGGATGTTCTGCAGCGCCGCGAGGAACATCAGCATGAACGTCCCCGACGTCGTCCACACCACGAGCACGATGATCGCGCACATCGCCACGCTCGGCCCCGAGAGCCAGTCCCACCAGGTCAGGCCCAGCATCCCGTGCTCGGTGAGCGCGGCGGGCGGCTCGCCGACCAGGAGCTGGATCACCCCGCGCGGGTCGGAGAACCACTGCGGCCCCCGCACGCCGGCCAGGGCCAGGAGCTGGTTGACCGCACCGGAGTTGCTGAATATGAACAGGAACACCACGCTGATCGCCACGGAGCTGGTCACCGAGGGGAAGTAGAACGCGGTGCGGAAGAACGTCCTGCGCCTGTTCACCGCGAGCGCGAGAAAGAGCGCGAGCGCTGTCTGCAGCGGGACGACCGCGGCGACGTAGTAGACGTTGTTGCGGATACTGGTCATGAAGTCTTCGCGGGCCAGCCCTTCCTCGGCGAACAGCCGGGCGTAGTTCTCCCCGCCGACGAACGGCACGCCGGCCCGGAACGGGCTGCCCTGCCCGTTCCATCCCGTCAGGCTCACCCAGAGCGCCATCAGGATGGGCAGCAGCAGGAACAGCCCGAGGATCGCCACCACCGGCGCCACGAAGAGCCACCCCGCGAGGTTCTCCCTGGTACGACTGCGCATGACGTCAGCCGAGCGCGCTCTGGGTGTTCTTCTGCAGCCTGGCCAGGATCTGCTTGGGGTCTCCGGTGGCCAGTTGCTGGAGCCCGGAGTCGAAGTCGGACAGGACGCTGTCCATCTTGGGGGCCTTGACCGGGCCCTGGGCGTACTCGGCGCCGGCCAGGAAGGCGGCGTCGGCGGGGAACTCCTGGAGGTAGGCGTCCTTGGCCGACTGGCGCGAGGGCATGACGCCGAACGCCCTGGCGAAGGCGAGCTGCTGATCGGCCCTGGTCATCGCCTCGACGAAGGCGATCGCCGCGGCCTTGTGCTGGGACTTGGCGGCGATGCCCCAGCAGTTGCTGAACGACAGCGTGCCCTTGCCCTTGGGCCCCGCGGGCAGCTCGTGGACGGAGAACTTCACGCCGGGGTAGTCGGCCTTCAGCGCGCCCTTGATCCAGTTGCCCTCGATGGTCATCGCGGACTTGCCCTTGCCGAACGCCTCGCCGCCCCACTCGGCGTCGAGCGCCTTGGCGTACTGGGCCTGCTCGCCGGTGAGCAGGCTCTTGACGTACTGGAGCGCGGCGAGGTTCTCCGGGCTGTCGCCGGTGGCCTGCTTGCCGTCGGCGCTGGTGATCCAGCCGCCGGCCTGCACCATGAAGGCGCCGAGCCGGTCTCTGGTGTCGCCGAACGCCAGCGGCGTCACACCCTTGATCTTCTTGGTGGCGGCGGTCAGCTCGTCCCAGGTCGTGGGGAGGTCGTCGTCGGTGAGCCCGTTCCGCTTCCACAGCTCGTCGTTGACGATCAGGGCGAGCGTGGAGAAGTCCTTGGGCACGCAGACGAAGCGGCCGTCGTAGGTGAACGCCTCGCGCAGGCTCGGGTAGAAGTCCTGGCTGTCGGAGATCCGGTCGGCGTACGGCTCCAGCGCGCCGACGCTGGCGTAGTCGGCGAAGCGGGCGGCGTCGACGTAGAACACGTCCGGTGGGTTGCTGCCCGCCAGGGCCTGCCCGAGCTGCTGGTGGATGTCCTGGGCGGGGGTGACGGTGGCGGTGTTGCCGCTGGCCTTCGCCCAGGCCTCGGCCGCCTGCTTGACCGCGTTCGTCTCGGCGTCGCCGGAGGAGGCCATCAGGACCTGGATGGCGGCCGGGCCGGTGGTCTGCTGCGCCGGCGCCGCCTGCCGGTCGTCGAATCCGCTGCCGCAGGCCGTGACGGACAGCAGCGCGGCCAGCGCCGCCAGGATCGCGAGGCTTTTCATGAGCGAGGCTCCTTTCGGATGACCAGGGAGGGGGTGAGGAGCACGTGCGACACGGCGGGCCGGTCGGACAGCCGGCTGGTGAGCAGGTCCACGCAGCGTGCCGCGGCCTCGGTGAGCGGCTGGCTGAGGCTGGTGAGCCCGACGGCCGCGGCGACGGGCGTGTCGTCGAATCCGACGACGTCGGGGATCACCTGCAGGGCTCCGAGTGCCACCGAGTCGCTGACGCAGACCAGGGCCGTCGCCCCGCGCTCCACCAGCTCCCGTGCGGCCGCCTGCCCCTGGGCGGACGACCCGTCCGTCTCCAGGACGAGGCCGGCGTCGAGCCCTCGCCCGGCCAGTGCCCTGGACCAGCCGGCCCTGCGGTCGTCCCCGACGCCGGAGCCGGGCTCCCAGCCGACGAAGCCGATGCGGCGGTGTCCCGCGTCGAGCAGGTGGTGGGTGGCCGCCTCGGTGCCGGCGGCGCCGTCCACGTCCACCCAGGGATGGACGTCCTCCGGCGCGCCCCACGGCCGGCCGAAGCTGACGAACGGCAGGGCGCGCTCGGCCAGCCAGGCGGCCCGCGGGTCACCGTGATGGGTGCTGGTGAGCACGAACCCGTCGGGCTCGAACTCGCCCAGGAGCTGATCGATCGTGGCGATCTCGGCCCGGTCGTCGGCCGCGGTGTAGAGCAGCACGCGGTAGCCGGACCTGGCCGCCGACTCGGTGAGGCCGTGCAGGAAGCGGTCGAAGACGTTCATGCCGTCCTGCGTGGTCTCGATCCGTACGGCCAGCAGCCGCGACCGGCCGGTCCGCATCTGCCTGGCGGCGGCGCTCACCCGGTAGCCGAGGGCCTCCACGGCGTCCAGCACGCGCTGCCGGGTCTCCTCCTTGACCACTTCGGGGGAGTTCAGCACGTTCGACACCGTCTGGCGGGACACGTTTGCGTAGCGAGCCACGTCGGCGATCGTCACCTTTGACGCCATCTGTGTCCTCTCTAATGGTTTGATCGATCCAAAAGGCGTATGAGAGGATTAGATCGTTCAAATAAACGGAGTGTCAAGGGGTCCTCACCGTGCACGACCACCGTCTGCAACCGCTGCTGCACGACCTCGTCTCCACCGTCCTGGCGCCGACGACCGCGCTCAGCGGCACGGACGGCCAGATCAGGCCCGCCGGGGTGCAGGGGCTCTTCCACGCCGACGCCCGGGTGCTCTCCCAGGCCGGACTGCTGGTCGATGGCCGCGAGCCGGAGCCGATCGGCCACGCCGTGCCGGCGCCGGGCGTCTCCCGCTTCGTCGCGCTGGCCCGCTGGCTCGGTGACCGCTCCCCCGATCCCACGGTCAGGCTCGACCGCGTGCGCCGCGTCACGCCTGGCGTCATGGAGGAGGAGATCACCGTCGCCTCCACCGCGGCCGGGCCCGTCACCTGCACCGTCACGCTCACGCTGGGCTGCGATCTGGCCCCCGTCGAGGTGGTCAAGTCGGGCGGGGCCGCCGAGCCGCTGCCGCCCGAGGTCACGGGCGGCGAGCTGGTGTGGCGTTCCGGCGGCACCCGCGTCACCATCCACTCGGACACCGGGGCGAGCGCCGAGGTGAGCACCGAGGCGGGTGCTGAGATGGGCGCTGAGATGGGCGCCGAGGTGGGCGCCGAGGTGGGCGCCGAGGTGGGCGCCGAGGTGGGCGCCGAGGTGGGCGCCGGCGTGAACGCGGGCGGGGCCATGCTGAGGTGGCACGTGACGGTCGCGCCCGGGCGGCCGGTGACGCTGCGGTGGGGCGTCCGGGTCGAGGACCCGGACGCCGTCGTGGCCGCCCCGCCTGGCCGCCCGGAGTGGAGCAGGCCGCAGGTCCAGGCGGACGACGCCCGCCTGGAACGCCTGACCCGCCAGTCCCTCGACGACCTGGAGTCGCTCCGGCTCACCGAGACCGCGGCGCCGGGCGACACGTTTCTCGGCGCGGGCGTCCCCTGGTTCCTGACGCTGTTCGGCCGTGACAGCATCTGGGCCGCCCGGATGCTGCTCCCGCTGGGCACCGAGCTGGCCGCCGGCACGCTGCGCGTCCTGGCCCGCCGTCAGGGGACCAAGGTGGACGCCACCTCCGGCGAGGCCCCCGGCAAGATCATGCACGAGCTGCGCCGCCACGAGTTCGCCGTCGAGGGCAACGGGCTGTTCCTGCCCGCCGCCTACTACGGCACCATCGACGCCACCCCGCTGTGGATCTGCCTGCTGCACGACGCCTGGCGCTGGGGCATGCCGGAGGCCGAGGTGGCCGCGCTGCTGCCCGCCATGGAGGCGGCGCTCGGCTGGCTCGCCGACCACGGCGACGCCGACGGCGACGGCTTCCTCGAGTACCTCGACACCAGCGGACGCGGCCTGGCCAACCAGGGCTGGAAGGACTCCGGAGACGCGGTCCGCTTCCGCGACGGCTCGCGCGCCGAGCCACCCATCGCCCTGGTCGAGGTGCAGGGGTACGCCTACGAGGCGGCCATGGCGGGCGCGGCGCTGCTGGAGGCGTACGGCAGGCCGGGCGCCGAGCGGTGGCGCGACTACGCGGGCGCGCTGGCGGAGCGGTTCCGCGAGCGGTTCTGGTTGGCCGGCGGCTACCCGGCCCTGGCCCTCGACCACGGCAAGCGCCCGGTGGACTCGCTGACCAGCAACATCGGCCACCTTCTCGGCACCGGCCTGCTCACCCCCGCCGAGGAGCTGAGGATCGTCCGGACGCTGACGGACGCGAGCATGTCCGGCGGTTTCGGCCTGCGCACGATGTCAGCGGCCGACGCCGGTTTCAGCCCCCTCTCCTACCACTGCGGCTCCGTCTGGACCCACGACACCGCCATCGTGATCTCCGGGCTGGCCCGCTCCGGCCACGCCGATCTCGCCGCCGACCTCGTACGGGGGCTTCTCTCGGCGGCCGAGACCTTCGGCTACCGGTTGCCCGAGCTGCACGCGGGCGACGACCGCACGCTGATGGGGCGGCCGGTGCCGTACCCGGCGGCCTGCCGGCCCCAGGCCTGGTCGGCGGCGGCGGCCATCGCGATCCTGCACGCCGCCACCGGGCTGTACCCCGACGTCCCCTCGGGCCGCGCGACCCTCCGGCCCCTGCCCGGCGCTCCCCTGGGCGCGCTGTCGGTACGCGGGCTACGGGTGGCCGGTTCCCCGGTGGACGTGACGCTCGACCGATCCGGCACGGCCCACGTCACGGGCCTCCCTCCGGGCATCTCCCTCCTGCGGGACCCGCCGCGCTGAGCCCCTCCCGGTTCAGCGGCCGGTACAACGTTCCGCCCAGCCGCACGACGCCACCCGCCGCACGACGCCACCCGCCGCACGACGCCACCCGCCGCATGACGACGGCGGTCGGATGACGACGCCGGCCCGCCGCCATGACGCACGCATGGCGTTCGTGGCCGCCGGTCGAGGAGCCGATCGCAGCCAGACCGCTGGCCCGGGCGAACGCGAGCGCACGGGTACGCATCGGCGTCCTCGGCCCCCTGGTGCTGGAGACCGAGGACGGCCTTTCCCCGTCGGACGTGCGCGGCTGCCGGCCTTGCCGGCCAGGCTGGCGCTGGACTGCGGCCGTGCCGTCCCGCCAGAGACCCTGAGCAGGTGATCCCGCCTGGCCCAGGCGGCCTGCTCGGCGATCGCCATGGGCCGGCCGGGCCGTCGGCCCGCACGATCACGCCGGGCGCTCCGGCCTCGACCCGCTTCTGCGCGGCTGCCGGAGCCGGGCGCGCGGAGTGTCGCTCCAGGCCGTGGGCGTAAGCGTCGCGACCAGACTCAGGGCCGGCGCCGACGCGGTGACCGCGCGGTGCGGCGAAAGGGCACGTGAGGGCATGGAGCGTTCAGCGCCGGAGGCCGCGCTCCAGCGCGAGCTGGAGCGCGGCGGCGGGATCAGTGCTGATCGCGCAGGTTCTCGCAGTCCGCGAGGATCATCGTCCACGCGGCGGCGGGCAACCGCGCCGTCAGCCGGTCCCCGTCAGCCTGTACGGCGAGCGGCTCCGGAAGGGCCTCCACCCGGTGCGGGTCGTCCCCGGCGGCGATCACCGTGGCCGACACCGGCCTGACCGGTGCCGGAAGCCGGGCGGTCAGGTCGAGGTCCTGGTCGGGCGAGCGGTTGACGGCGAACAGCGCCACCCGGGACCCGTCCACGGTGGCCACCGCCGACAGCGCGGGCGCCTCGCCGTACCGCCCGGTCTCCAGGAGCGGCCCGGACGGCTCCACCCGCAGCACGGTGCCGCGCGCGTGCCGGGCCGTGAGCGCGAACGGGTGGAAGATCGTCTGACGCCAGGCCGGGCCGCCGGGCTCGGTCCTGATCGGCGCGATGATGTTGGCGAGCTGCGCCTGGCAGGCGATGCTCACCCGGTCGGCGTGCCGCAGCAGCGTGATCAGGAAGTCCCCCACCACCACGGCGTCGGCGGCGGTGAAGGTGTCCTCGATCAGCTCCGGCGCCTCCTGGAACGGCGAGCGCTCGCGCCCGGTGAACCGGCTCTGGTTCCAGACGTTCCACTCGTCGAAGGACAGGTTGATCTTCTTCTTGCGCCGGAGCTTGGCCCCGATGTGGTCGGCCGTGGCCACGATGGCCGTGATGTAGCGGTCCATGTCCACGGCGCTGCAGAGGAAGCCGGGCAGGTCGCCGTTCTCCTCGTAGTAGTTGTGCAGCGACAGGTAGTCGACCGCGTCGTAGGCGTGTTCGAGTACGGTCGCCTCCCACGCGCCGAACGTCGGCATCCCGCTGTTGGAGCTGCCGCACAGCACCAGCTCGATGCCGGGGTCGACGAGCCGCATGGCCTTGGCGGTCTCGTTCGCGAGCCGGCCGTACTCGTGCGCGGTCTTGTGGCCGATCTGCCAGGGTCCGTCCATCTCGTTGCCGAGACACCAGAGCCTGATCCCGTACGGGTCGGTCACGCCGTGTTTGACCCGCAGGTCCGACCAGTGCGTACCCGAGGGGTGGTTGGCGTATTCGAGCAGGTCGCAGGCCTCCTGGATGCCCCGGGTGCCGAGGTTGACGGCCATCATCGGCTCCACCCCGGCGGCCCGGGTCCAGGTCATGAACTCGTTGAGCCCGAACGCGTTCGTCTCGATCTGCCGCCAGGCCAGGTCCAGCCGGGTGGGCCGGTCGGGGCCGACGCCGTCCTCCCAGCGGTAGCCGGAGACGAAGTTGCCCCCGGGGTAGCGGACCACGCTCACGCCCAGCTCGCGGGTCAGCTCCAGCACGTCGGTGCGGAAGCCGTGGTCGTCCGCCGCCGGGTGGCCGGGTTCGTAGATGCCGGTGTAGACGCATCGGCCCATGTGCTCGACGAACGAGCCGAACAGGCGCCTGTTGACGGGGGCGATGCGGAAGGAGGGGTCAAGGGTCAGGTGTGCTTGAGGCACAGGGTCAGGCTCCTCGGTAGACGCGGACGTAGTCGAAGTCGGCGTTGACGGCAGGCTGGGCCCCTCCGTGGGCGATCAGGCCGATGCGCACGGCCGTGTCCTTGGGGAAGGTCCACACGCCGCCCCAGGTCCAGGTCTTGCCGTCGCGGCTGGATCCGGCGCGGAACTCGTGCTCCCCGTTGGCCGGGTCCACGTGGTGCGCCAGCCGCAGCCAGGTGGTCTTCGCGGGCGGGCCGACGATGTTGCCGCCGTAGGACAGGCGGTCGGCGAAGGTCAGCTCGCGGCCGTACTCGACCTGGCGGGTGTTCCAGATGGCGACCTGGGCCAGGCGGGCGAAGTCGTCGTCGGAGGCGTAGGCGATCAGCCCGGCCTGCTGGTAGTTGCGTACGGTGTCCTCGCCCAGATCGAGCGTGACCTTGGTCTCCACGACGTAGTCGCCCTCGGGCGCCTCGCGCAGCAGCACCGACGCCTGGTTGCCGGCCCCGACCAGGTCGGCGCCCTGGACGGGCCAGCGCAGCACGCCGTCCTCGGTCCTGGCCGCGGCGTCCTGCCGCACCCAGGTCCAGCCGGGGCCGAGCGGCCCGGTGAACTCGTCGGCGTCCAGCAGCCTGCCCGTGCGCGGCGTAGGCGCCGCCTTGGTGACGGCCTTGAACAGCCGGGCGGCGGAGACGTTGTCGAAGGCGGCTCCCCCGTCGGAGACCAGCCCGACGGGGCCGTGCGCGCGGCCGGTGACGGTGACGCTCGCCTGCGGGTCGCGGAGCCGGGCCTCGGTCACCTCGGCGGTGATCGTCCGTCCCTTGACGGTGACGGCCAGGTTGTGCCAGGTCGCGGCCCCTCCGGGCAGCGGCACCGTCCGGGACGTGCCGTCCGAGGTGAGCGTCAGCCCGTCGGGCGAGACGACCGCGGTCGTGCCGCCGATGCGGATCCCGGCGCTCTGGTCCGTCTTGAGGTCGGTCTCGACGCGGACGTCCCCGCCGAGCGACTTACGGCTGATGAGCGTGCCCTGGCCGCGGACGTACCCATCCTGTACGGTCCACCCGGCCGGGTTCCGCCAGCCCGACAGGTCGCCCGCGAACCGGTCGTCCACGACCCCGCGGGTCACCGGCTTCTCCCGCGAGCGCTCGGAGGGCCCGGCCCCCGCGCGTACGGCCGGCCAGCCGTCGATCCAGTCCAGCCGGTCCAGCAGCATGGGCCGCTCGTTGATCCCGTACGGCTCGTCCAGGAACGGGTCGTCTCGATCGATGGCGTGGTAGAGCATCCAGTCCTGACCGGAGAGGTCGGTGAGCTGGGCGTGGTGGCCGGTGCCGATGAAGCGGTTGCCGTTCTGGTCCAGGACGGGGGTGCCGCCGGCCCGCGAGGCCAGCAGCGGCACGCCCTCGCGGTCCACGAACGGCCCGCGCGGGCTGGTCGAGCGCCCGGCCAGCACCGAGTAGCCGGTGGTCGGCCCGGCGCAGCAGTTCGCCGAGGAGCCGAGCAGGTAGTAGTAGCCGTCGCGGCGCACCACGTACGCGCCCTCGAACTTGTTGTCGATCGCGACCTGCTGCGGCTGCCCGGTGGCGTGCAGCCCGTCGGCGGACAGCTCGGTCACCCACAGGCCGCCGAAGAACCCGCCGAAGTACAGGTACTTGCGCCCGTCCACGTCGGTGAACTGTGAGGGGTCGATCGTGTTCCAGTACGACCCGCCCGAGGGCCGCGGCGCGACGACCGGGGCGTCGAGGTGCGTCCACGGCCCCGTGGGGGTGGGCGCGGTGGCGGCGCCGATCGAGTAGTCCCAGTTGGCGGGCGTGGTGGCGGTGTCGGTGACGGTGAAGTACATGACGTACCGGCCGTCGAGGTAACGGATGTCCGGTGCCCAGAGCAGGCTGCCCGGCGCCGCGTACGGCGGCAGGTTGTCCGGCCCGAACGCGTCGCCCACGTAGGTCCAGTCGACCAGGTCGCTGGAGCGCGCGATCGGCAGCCGGTGCATGACCTTCTCGCCCTCGCGCAGCGGGTCGGACGTGCCGTAGGAGTACCAGTAGCCGTCCTGCCCGCGGATCACGGCCGGGTCGGCGAACGTGTCGGAGAAGGAGCTGGACACCGGGTTGGTGAACAGGGAGAGGACCAACGTGGCGATGACAGCCAGGTGCATGGGTCAGCCTTTCAGGCCGCTGCGGGAGATGCCTTCGATGACGTACCGCTGGGTCAGACTGAAGAGGATCAGGACGGGGATGCTGGCCAGCACCGCGCCCGCCATGATCACCGGATAGTGGATCGTGTACGCGCCCTGGAGGATCGACAGGCCCGGCGGCAGCGTGAAGTACTCGGGGCTGAAGATCACGTAGATCGGCCAGATGAAGTCGTTCCAGTTGGACAGGAAGCTCAGCACGGCCAGCGTGGCCAGCGCGGGCCGCGACAGCGGCAGCGTGATCCGCCAGAAGATGTGCCAGTGGTTGGCGCCCTCCATCAGCGCGGCCTCGTCCAGCTCGCGCGGCAGCCCGAGGAAGAACTGCCGCAGGAAGAACACCCCGAACGCGCCCGCCGCCCCGGGCACGATGAGTGCCGTCAGGCTGTCCAGCCAGCCGAGCTGGTCGACGATCAGGAACTGCGGGATGAGGAAGACGAACCCCGGCACCAGCAGCGTGCCGACGATCATCCCGAACATCAGCTTCTTGCCGCGGAACTCCAGCCTGGCCAGCGCGTACGCGGCCAGCGACGCCACCGCGAGCACCAGCACCATGTGCGCCGTCGCGGAGATGAGGCTGTTGGCGAACCAGCGCAGCACCGGCGTGTCCGTGGTGCCCTCGAAGACGGTCCCGTACGCGGACGTCGTCGGCTCGGCGGGCAGCAGCGTGGGCGGCACCCGGGTGGCCTCGCTCTGCGTCTTGAACGACACGCCCAGGGCCCACACCAGCGGCCCGACGAACAGCACGGCGAGGGCCAGCAGGCCCGTGTAACGCTTCATGACCGGCTCCTGAACAGCCGGAAGTTGGCCACGCTGACCAGGATCAGCACCAGCGTGAGCAGGTAGCTCATGGCCGAGGCGCTGCCCATCTTGTACTCCCTGAGCCCCTGCTGGAGGATGTACATGATCGCGGTCCGCGTCTCCCCGCCCGGCGCCCCCTGGGTCAGCAGGTACGACTGCCCGAACATGTTCGCCGAGGCCAGGATCGTGGTCGTCACGACGAACAGCGCGACGGGCCGCAGCCCCGGCAGCGTGACGTGGACGAACTCGCCCCACCGCCCCGCGCCGTCCACCTTCGCCGCGTCGTACAGCTCGCGCGGGATGTCCTGCATCCCGGCCAGGTAGATCACCGCGTTGAACCCGAGCGTCCACCAGACCGTCACCCCGACCAGCGCGATCCAGGCCCACGGCGTCGCGGTGGTCCAGGGGATCGGCGTGCCGAGTATCCAGTCGACCAGGCCGAGGTTCGGGTCGAGCAGCAGCCGCCACATCAGGCACACCACCGCCACGCCCAGCACGAACGGCGCGAAGAACAGCCCGCGGAACAGCGTCCGGCCCCGGAAGGGCCGGTTGAGCAGCAACGCCACGCCGAGCGGCAGCACGACCAGGAACGGCACGCTGAACAGGGTGAAGATCCCGGTCGCCCGCATCGACATCCAGAAATCGCCGTAGACGGGCGACTGGCTGTCGAACAGCGCCGTGTAGTTGTCCAGGCCGACGAACGGCTTGCCCTCGAGCATGTAGTCCCAGTCGTGCAGGCTCACCCAGATCCCGAACAGGGCCGGGGCCAGCACGAACACGCAGAACAGGATCAGGTACGGCGCCAGGAACAGGTACGGCGTCGCCTTGCCCGATCGGGGAACACGCGCGGCCACCGCCGGCGTCTCTTTCACCGAGATCGCGACCATCAGGCGCCGTACTTCTTCCGGTTGGCCTCGAGGATCTTGTCCGCCTTGGCGGCGGCCTCCGTGAGCGCGTCCTTGGGGCTCTTCTTGAGCAGGATCGCCGCGTTGATCGCCTGGTCGACGACCGCGGAGGCGTCCCCGATGCCCGCCACCGACGGCAGGAAGTACAGGTAGTCGATCTGGGTGCCGATCGTGGCCTGCTCCTTCAGCGCCGCGAACTCCGCGCCGTCGCGGATCGTCTTGCGTGCCGGCACCTGGCCGCCCTTGGCCCACTCCAGCGAGTGGCCGCTGATCCAGTTGATGAACACCTTGGCCGCGGTCAGCTTGTTCTGGTCGGGCGTGCGCTGCTTGAACACCACGAACTGGTGCGAGCCCGCCCACGCCGCCGGCTTCGACCCGATCTGCGGGAGCGGCGCGACGCCCCACTCCAGGTCCTTGATCTCCTTGAGCGTGTTGATGGACCAGATGCCGTTCCAGTTGAACGCGGCCTTGCCGTTCTGCAGGGCGATGAAGTCGGCGTCCTGGCCGACGTTCTTGGGGCTGTAGCCCTTGTTGACGAGGTCGACGAGCCAGGTCAGGGCCTGCACGCCGGGGTCCTCGGCGAAGCGCGAGACACTGGCGTCGTCGGCGAAGAGCTGGCCGCCGTTCTGGTAGAGCAGCGTCCCGAACTGCATGCTTCCCGTGAACGGGAACGGCGTGGCCCAGTGCCCCTGGATGCCCGCCTTCTTCAGCGCCTCCAGCGCCGCCAGGTACTCCTCGCCGGTCTTGGGCGGCTGCTCCGGGTCGAGCCCGGCCTTCTTCATGACCGCCTTGTTGTAGAACATGCCGAGCGGGTGGACGTCGAGCGGGATCGAGTAGCGCGCCCCCTTGTAGACGCCGGCCTGCCAGACCGGCGGGGAGAAGTCCGCCTCGGTGAGGCTGAGCGCGTTGGCCACGTCGTCGAGGGGCAGGACCACCTGCCGTGCCGCGTTGGTGGCGACGCTGTCGACGTGCATGATGCCCAGGTCGGGACCCTGACCAGCGGAGACGGCCGCGGGAACCTTCGCGTAGTAGTCGGCCCACTGGTAGACGTTCATCGACACCTTGATGTTCTGGTGCTCGGCGTTGAACTGGTCCACCAGCTTCTTCATGACCGGGCCGTCGCCGCCGGTGAAGCCGTTCCAGAACTTCAGCGAGACCGAGGGCCCGGTGTACGCGGTGGGCGCCGCCGTGGTGGCCGGTGCCTGCGCCTGCTTGGGACCGCCGCCTCCGCCGCAGCCCGCCGTGCCGATGGCCAGTGCGCCGAGGCCCAGCCCCAGCAAACGCCGCCTGGAGAGGTTGTCGAGGAACATGCCAGATCACTCCTGCCCGTGAGGTTACGGACGTTTTACATCGTTGGTTCCAACGATGTAAATCGCCTCGCGCCAGTTCGTTACATCGTTGTAAACTCGGGCTCCAACGCGAAGGGGGCATCGTGCGGCCGAGGCTGAAGGACGTCGCCGAGCTGGCCGGGGTGTCCATCAAGACCGTGTCCAACGTGGTCAACGACTATCCCCACGTCAGCGAGGCGACGCGCGCCCGGGTGGAGGCGGCGATAGCCGAGCTCTCCTACCGGCCGAACCTGTCGGCGCGCAGCCTGCGCGCGGGCCGCTCCGGCGTGATCGCGCTGGCGGTGCCCGACCTGCACAACCCCTACTTCGCCGAGCTGGCCACGAACGTCATCGAGGCGGCCGACCGGCGAGGCTGGACCGTGCTCATCGACCAGACCCAGGGCGACCGGGCCAAGGAACGCGTGGTGATCTCCGGGATCCGCGACCATCTCATCGACGGGCTGCTGTTCAGCCCGCTCGCGCTCACGGGCAGGGACCTGGCCGGGCGCGACAAGCGTACGCCGATGGTGCTGCTCGGGGAGCGCATCGGGACGGGCCGCTCGCCGTACGATCATGTCGGCATCGACAACGTGGCCGCCGCGCGGGCGGCCACCCTGCACCTGGCCGAGCGCGGCAGGCGCAGGATCGCCGCCATCGGCGTGCAGCGCACGCCGGCCGCCGTGACGGGCCGCCTGCGGCTGAAGGGTTACCAGCAGGCGCTGGCCGAGGCCGGCCTGCCCGCCGACCCGTCACTGGTCGCGCCGGTCGCGCGCTGGGATCGCGCCGACGGCGCCGAGGCCATGGGCCGGCTGCTCGACTCCGGCGCGCCGGACGCGGTCTTCTGCTTCAATGACACGCTCGCGCTCGGCGCCCTGCGGACCCTGCTCAAGCGGGGGTGCAAGGTGCCGGACGACGTCTCGGTGATGGGGTTCGACGACATCCAGGACGGCCGGTTCGCCACGCCCACGCTGTCGACCGTGGCGCCCGACAAGGCGCTCATCGCGCAGTCGGCGGTGAACCTGCTGGCCGAGCGGCTGAGCGGCGGGATGGACAAGGCGCACGAGGTGTGCGTGCCGCATCGGCTGGCGTTCCGGGAGAGCACGGGATTCGCCCCGTGATCCGCCTGCCGGCCGGGATGCCGAGCATGGTGCTCGGCATCCCGGGGCGGTCCTATTCGAAGCGGATCTCGTCGATGGTGATGGTGGAGTTGCCGCCGTACCAGAAGCCCATGGCGAGCTGGCCCGGCGAGGTACGGCTGATCCCGTTGGCGGCCATCGGGATCCTGATGTCCTGGTAGGCCGTGGTGATGGCCGGGTGGGCGCCGCCGTCCAGGACGTAGTCGGCGAAGACCTTGGTGGTGCCACCGAGGCCGAGGTTGAAGTGGGCCTGCTCGCCATCCGCGGCACCCTTGACCCGGATGACCAGGTGGGTCTTGGTGGACAGGTCCACCCCGACGTCGCTGCCGAACCAGCCGCAGTTGTTGTAGCGCAGGCTCAGCGCCCCGCCGGTGACCACGCCCGAGCCGCCGCCGTCCAGGAAGCAGTTTCCTCCCGTCCACTTGCCCAGGTCGTTCTGCGCGCTCGACGGGTAGGCCGGGCTGCCGTCGAAGTTGTCCAGCACCAGGCCGGAGCCGCCCGAGTCCGCCTCGGTGACGACGGTGACGGTGTTGCTCGACGGCGAGAGGTTGCCCGCGGCGTCCTTGGCCTTGACCGTGTAGGCGTAGCTCGTCGAGGGGGTGAGGCCCTCGTCGGTGTAGGAGGTGCCGGTGGGGGTGGCGACCCTGGTGGTGCCCCGGTAGACCTCGTAGCCGGTGACCCCGACATTGTCGGTGGCCCCGTTCCACGACAGCGACACCGACGTGGCGGCCTTGCCCGTCGAGGTCAGCGTGGGCGCGGTGGGCGCGGTGCAGTCTCCCGAGCATCCGGTCGTGGTGGCGCTCACGGCGGCCGACCGGGCCGAGACGTTGCCCGCGTTGTCGACCGCCTCGACCGTGTACTGGTAGGTACGGCCGGCGGTCAGCCCGGTGTCGGTGAACGAGGTGCCGGTGACCGGCGTCGCGGTGACCTTCGTCCCCGACCGGTAGACGTGGTAGCCCCGCAGGCCGCTGCCACCGCTGTCGGTGGAGGCGGACCAGGACAGCGAGACGCTGGTGTCGGTACGTGCGGTAACTGCCAGGCCCGCCGGGGCCGACGGCGCCGTGCAGTCACCGCCGCAGGTGCCGGTGGTGCTGACCTGGCCGAGGTCGACCCAGCCGTCGGCACCCTGGTTGGCGTTGGCGAACGACAGCGGATAGGCGGGCCGCCACCTGTCGATGATCCAGTCGGTGAGGCGCACGGACGCCGGACGGTCGCGCAGCACCTGCTGGGTGATGGCCTCCAGCGGGTTACGCACCCGGAGGACGAGCTGGTAGTTCCCGGCCGGGACGCCCGCGGCGTTGAGGTTGGCCGAGAAGTTCACCGGGCGGCCGAAGTCGAGGTAGGTGGGGTCGGCGCCGGCGTTCCAGTCGGGGAAGGCGCGGATCTTGAGCGGCTGGACGGTACGGATGTCCCAGTCGGTGTCCCAGGTCTTGACCACGCTGCCGCTGGAGTCACGCAGGCCGAGGACGAACTTCCACGGGTAGTAGAAGGGCGCCACCCCGTCGTTCTGCACGGTGACGCCGACCTTGAAGGTGCCGCCGTTGCTCGCGTTGAAGTTGGCCTGCGGGATGTGCAGGTTGTAGCCCATCTTCCGGACACCCGCGGCGACCTTCGGATCGGCAGGGCTGTACCCGCCCGCGCCCGTCTGGTTGATCATCCAGCTGATGTGGGTGAGCTCGGTGGCTGCGAGCACGTCGTCCACCTGGCCGCCACCGGCCGGGTAGTTGGCGTACAGGCTGCCCTGGATCTCGGGACGGGCCTCCCCGCCGATGGAGTGCGTCGTCCAGCGGTTCTCCGTGCCGTTGTCCAGCATGATCTGGGTGAACGCGTCGTCCCAGCCGTTCATGGACCTGGGCAGCGTCATGCTCTTGAGCTGGCCGCCGCGGTGCTCCTTGTAGGGCCAGGAGTCGTCGTGGAAGCCGATGTCCGCCGTCTGGGTGCCGGCCAGGCCCGGGTAGCGGACCTCCAGCTGGATGTTGTCGAAGGCCGAGTCGAAGGCGTTGATCAGGGTGCTGATGGTGGCGTCGGTCGGCATCAGGTCGGGGTAGCCGTCGGCGGTGTCCCGGTCGTAGGGCCAGGTGTGCCATTCACCCCACAGCCCGACCAGGCCCAGGGACATGAACCCGATCCGGGGGTCGGCCGTGCCTCCCGGCCCGGCCTTGTCGTAGCGGGCGGCGAAGGCGTTGATGAAGTTGGTGAACGCGGCGATGACGTCGGGGTCGTCGTAGTCGGGGCTGACGGTGCCCCAGAACCCGTTGTTGCGCAGCGCCATCTTGCCGTTGAGACACGGCGGGATGCCGTTGCCGGGGTGGGAGGAGGTGCCGCCCGGGTACTCCACGTAGAACCGGAAGGCGACCTGGCGGCCCCACACGGCTGACTCGTCCAGCGCCTTCTCGAAGAGCGTCCAGTCGAAGGCGTTGCAGTTCGAGGGGTTCGTCATGATCTCGTTGAGCGCGAAGTAGGTCCACATCACGCCGCCGGGGTACTTGGCGTCGTAGTTGTCGCCGGGGAACAGGTAGGGGGCGAACCCCTTCAGCGGCTGCCCCACCGGCGTGGGGGCGTAGGCGTAGGTGTGGGTGGTCAGCGTGGTGTCCGGGGGCGGCCCGGCGGGCGGCCGGGCGGGCGGGCCGGCCGGGGCGGCCGACGCGGGGACCGCCCCGCCTGACAGCAGGGTCGTGATGGCGGCGAGGGAGGCGAACCAACGTCTGATCTTCATGGGGGCCTCGGAGGGTGGGGGGTGGTTTGCCACAGCGAAACCTGGATGTAACGGAATACAAGCACGAAGCCTTCGCTTACGCCAGATCCACTTTTGCTATCGCAAGTCCGCCGCCGCGCCCGGGCAGATATGATGCGCTCTTGACAAAATATCGATTGCTCACATCATTATTACCCAGGACCGGCCGCACGGAAAGCCGGCGAGTGGCAGTCGACAGGGAGCGCCCATGCAAGCGGTTGGGACACGACTCGATGCCGGGACCGACCAGCGGCAAGGGCTTCCCGGCCGCCGTGGTCGCGCGCGGCGCCGGCGGCGGGACGACCGCCGGGTCGCGTGGTTGTTCCTGCTGCCGGTGATCGTCGGTTTCGCCGTCTTCTACGCCTACCCGACGGTCCGCGGCATCTGGTACTCGTTCACGGACTACAGCCTGCTCGCCGATCCGAAGTACGTCGGCGGGGACAACTACCGGGAGCTGATCAGCGACGCGCAGGCGTGGAACGCGCTCAAGGTCACGGGCTACTACGTGGTCGTGAACATCGTTTCACAGACGCTGCTCGCGCTCGGGCTGGCCGCGCTGATGCACCGGCTGACCCGGTCGGTCGTCCTGCGCGCGACGCTGCTGGTGCCCTGGCTGGTGCCGAACGTGACGATCGGCCTGCTGTGGGCCTGGCTGCTGGATCCCGATCTCGGGTTCGTCAACCACCTCATCGGCCTGACCGGGCTCGACACGACCCTCTCCTTCAACTCGCCGGAGTGGGCGATGCCGCTGGTGGCCCTGGTCAACACCTGGACCTTCACGGGCTACACCGCACTGCTGCTCTACGCGGGGATGTTGCAGATCCCGCCGCACCTGTACGAGGGCGCGGCGATGGACGGCGCCGGCGAGTGGCGCATGTTCCGCTCGATCACGCTGCCGCTCCTGCGGCCGATCCTGGCGCTGGTGCTGGTGGTGTCGCTGATCGGCTCGTTCCAGATCTTCGACACGGTCGCGGTCGTGTACGGCGGCAAGGCCCCCATCCCGGAGACCAGGGTCATCTACTACTACATCTACCAGCGGGCGTTCACCTACTTCGACATGGGATACGCCTCCGCCCTGGCGATGGTCCTCGTGGTCATCCTCGGCGTGCTGACCACCATTCAGCTGCGGATGCTGCGCGCGTCGCGTTCGGACCTGGCTTAAGGAGCCTTCGGAATGAAAATCGGCAGGAAGGCCGCCTGGCTCGCCGTCATCGCCGCGGTCGTGCTCACCGTCTTCCCCTTCTACTGGATGGTCCGCACGGCCCTGACCCCGGCGGGCGACCTCTACACCGACTCGACCGCGCTGTGGCCGGACCACCCCACGCTGATCAACTTCGCCCGGGTGCTGGGGCTGGTCGACGCCGAGACGGCCAGGGCCGCGGGCGGGTCGGGCGCACAGCTGAACTTCCTGCTCTACACGTTCAACTCGATCGTCTACAGCGGGCTGATCGCCGTCGTGCAGACCTTCTGCTGCGCCATGGCGGGCTACGCCTTCGCGCGGCTGCGCTTCCCCGGCCGGGACCTGGCCTTCACCGCGATCATCGCCGCTCTGATGGTGCCGCCGATCTTCACGATCCTGCCCAACTTCGTGCTGGTCAAGCAGCTGGACCTGCTGAACACGTTCCCGGGCCTGGTCCTGCCCAGCCTGCTGATGACGCCGTTCGCGGTGTTCTTCCTGCGCCAGTTCTTCCTGTCCATCCCCCGGGACGTGGAGGAGGCCGCGACGCTGGAGGGCATCAGCCGGTGGGGCATGTTCTGGAGGATCGTGCTGCCCATGAGCCGCGGCCCGCTGATCACCATCGGGCTGACCACGGTCGTGTGGAGCTGGAAGGACTACCTGTGGCCGTTGCTGGCGGGCAAGGCCGAGGACACCCGGGTGCTCACCGTCGGGCTGGGCGTCTTCCTCCAGCAGTCGCCGAACCGGGGGCCGGACTGGACCGGGATCATGGCCGGTTCGGTGCTGTCCGTCATCCCGGTGCTCATCCTGCTCGTCTTCCTGGGCAAGCGGCTGGTGCAGTCGATGAACTTCTCCGGCATCAAGTGAGGAAGCGGGGGTGCGGCCGGAGCCGCACCCCTCGGCGTCAGGAGGCCCGGATCCGCCCGAGGGTCAGCCAGCCGGGAACGGTCGTGTCCTGGCCGGCGTTGGCGAAGCGCAGCGGCATGCCGTTCGGCAGCGGGTTGGCGGCCCGCAGGACCAGCGTGTACTCGCCCTTCCGCAACCCGAGCGGCAGGGTGGCGGTGAGCTCGGCGGGCTCGCCGGGCATGACGCCGGTCAGCTTCCACGACGTGGTCCAGGTCCGGGCGATCCGCCCGTCCCGGCCGACCGCGGCCAGCTGGACGGGCCAGTCGTAGGAGAACGGGGCCACGCCGTCGTTGCTGATCCGGACGGCGACGCCGAGGCTGCCGCGCCGCCGCTCGGTGCGCACCGCGGTGACGCGCAACTCGTAGCCCAGCGACCTGGCGCCCTTCAGCGCCTGGTCGTAGGCGGCGCCGGTGTATCCGGGGCTGAAGGCGTAGTGGTTGAGCAGCCAGGTGGCGTGGGTCTGGGCGACGCTCGTGTCGAAGTCCTTGTCCCCGTCGCCGGGACAGTCCATCGGCACGTTGAACAGGCAGCCCTGCAGCTCGGGCCGCAGCTCGCCGGCGACCGTGTTGGTCCGCCACTTGTCGGTGGTGCCCGCCTGCCGCATCAGGTCCATGAAGTGCCAGCCGGGGCCCGGCAGGGTGGAGTAGGCGAAGGAGTCGTCGTGGTAGCCCAGGTCGTGCGCCTTGTTGTCGGCGCCGGGGTAGCGGACCATGAGCCTGGTCCGGTCGAAGGCCCTGTCGTAGGCGTCCAGCACCCTGAGCTGCTCGGCCGGGGACGCGAACCAGTTCTCCGTGCCCGGGTCCCCGTTGTGCGGCCAGGTGTGCCACTCGCCCCAGAAGCCCAGCAGGCCGAGCTGGACGAATCCGATCCGCGGGTCGCCGTCGTAGCGGCGGCCGAGTGCGGCGATGAACCGATCGAGCGCGGCGGTCAGGTTCGGGTCGTCGTAGTCGGGCGACACGCTCTGCCCGTTGTTGCCGAAGTCGTCGTACGGCCGGGTCAGCAGGCCCTGGTCGAGCAGGAACTGCGGGACGCCGCTGGGCTTGCCCGGATAGTCCAGGTAGAAGCGGAACGCCGCCTGGTGGCCGCGGGCGGCGATCGCGTCCAGCTGCTCTTCCAGCGCCCGCCAGTCGAACCGGTGCGGGCCGGTCATCACCGCGTTCACCGGCAGGTAGAACCACTCCATCGAGTGCGGGAACGTCGTATAGGCGCCGGCGTAGGGGATGAAGCCCTCCAGCGGATTGGCGTCGGGAGCCGGCGCCGCCGCCAGATTCCGCCACCCCGGCTGGCCGGCCGTGGCCGAGCTCGGGGCGGGCAGCGCCGTGACGGCCGCGGCCAGGAGGGCGACGAGCGCCATCCGTGCAGGCCGGCGGATCGGAGAGTGGACCATCGATGCCTCCACATGACGATTGCCAAAGCACTTATGAGCTGGCCTTGACAAATTTTCGATGAGCCACATCATTATTCGAGAGAGCCGACAAGGCAAGAGGGAACTTTCTCGGGCCCTCGGCCCTATCCCCCAGAAAGAGGCACCTCGATGATCAACACGAAGCGGGTCGCCGCAGCCCTGCTGTGCGGGCTGATGGCGGGCACCACGCTCACCGCGTGCGGCGGTTCCGGGGCGGACGAGCCGGCGGGCGGTGACGCGGGTGGTGCCGTCACGCTCGACTACTGGCTGTGGGACGACAACCAGCAGGCCTCCTACCAGGCCTGCGCCGACGCCTTCCACCAGGCGAACCCGAACATCACCATCAAGATCACCCAGACGGCCTGGGCGCAGTACTGGCAGAACCTGACCACGCAGCTGGCGGCGGGCGAGGCGCCCGACGTGTGGACCAACCAGGTGTCGTACTACCCGCAGTTCGTCTCCAGCCAGCAGATCCTCGACATCCAGCCCTACGTCGACGCCGACAAGGTCGATCTGACCCAGTACCAGGACGGGCTGGCGGACCTGTGGACCAAGGACGGCAAGCGGTACGGGCTGCCCAAGGACTGGGACACCGAGGCGATCGTCTACAACAGCGACATGCTCGACAAGGCGGGCGTGAAGCCCGCGGAGCTGGCCGACCTGACCTGGAACCCCACCGACGGCGGCACCTTCGAGCAGGTCATCGCCAAGCTCACCGTCGACGACAAGGGCCGCAACGGCCTGGACCCGGACTTCGACAAGGACCACGTCGCGATCTACGGCTACCAGCCGGAGTGGAACGACGGCTCCCAGGGCCAGAACGGCTGGGGCGAGCTGGCCGCCGCCAACGGCTGGACCTACCTCGACAAGAACCCGTGGGGCACCCAGTTCAAGTACGACGACCCCAAGCTGATCGAGACCATCGGCTGGTACAAGGCGCTGACGGACAAGGGGTTCGCGCCCCGCTTCGACAAGCAGTCGACGCTCGGCATCGACGCCGTGATGAACTCCGGGAAGGCCGCGCTCACGATCGCCGGCTCCTGGACCATCAACACGTACATGGGCGACGGCGCCAAGCACAAGTTCGCGCTCGCCCCGCTGCCCATCGGGCCGGTCGGGTCGCGCAAGAGCGCCATCAACGGCCTGTCGGACGCCATCTGGGCGGGCACCGAGCACAAGGACGCCGCGTGGAAGTGGGTGAAGTACCTCGGCTCGACCGCCTGCCAGGACGTGGTCGCCGGCAACGCCGTGGTGTTCCCCGCGATCAAGACCTCGGCGGAGAAGGCTCTGGCCGCGCACAAGGCCAAGGGCCGTGACGTGCAGGTGTACGTCGACTACACCAAGACGCCCGGCAGCACGTTCCTCCTGCCGATCACCGACCACGGCACCGAGATCAGCCAGATCGTGCAGGACGCCCTGCAGTCGGTCATCCTCGGCCAGCTCGAGCCCGCCGAGGCGCTGAAGAAGGCCAACCAGCAGGTCAACAGCCTGTTCGCCTGATCGTTCAGGCTCATCTGCCCGTCCGGCGGAATCGGCACCCCGCACCTCCACCGGACGGGCACTGCTGCTCGTACACCGCCGATTGAACACCGCTGCTCGAAGGAGAACCATGCCCCTGCTCGTCGACCTGGCCGGTCGTGAATTCGCGATCGAGCTCACCGGTTCCGAGCCCCCCACGCCCGTCGCCGGCGGTCTCGTCCTGCCGTCAGGAAGGGTCGCGATCCTGCACGGTCTCGGCGACGCCCTGTTCTACCGGCATGGTCAGAACTCGTGGAGCCCCTGCGGGTGGCGCCGGCTCAGCGAGCCTCCCTTGCGGATCGCCAACCCGAAGCGGCGCCTGACCGCGGACGACACGATCTGGGACGACCCGGCCCGCCACCACTCCTCGGCCGTGGCCGCGCTGCAGGGCGACGACGGGCAGGTGCTCCTGCTGGGCTCCCTCGGGCTGGGCACCCCCCGGCTGTCCGCCGACCGCGACACCCTCGCCGGCTGGTACGAGGACGACGGCGCTCCGTGGTTCCTCGCCTACGGGAGCGAGCAGGAGGTCTTCGACCGCTACACCGACCAGCTCGCGGCGCGGCTGGGCCGCAGCGACCGGCAGGCCGGCAACGTCTGGTGCACCTGGTACGCCTACTACGAGGACGTCAGCGAGCAGGTGCTGAACAAGGACCTCGCCTCGCTGGCGGGCCTGCCGTACGACGTCGCCCAGATCGACGACGGCTGGGAGCTCGCCGTCGGGGACTGGGAGCCCAACCACAAGTTTCCCTCCGGCATGCGCGCCCTGACCGAGCGGATCAACGCCGCGGGCATGAGGGCGGGGCTGTGGCTGGCGCCGTTCATCGCGCTGCCGACGTCGCGCACCGCCCGCGAGCACCCCGAGTTCCTGCTGCGCGACGCCGCTGGGCAGCCGGTCGTCGCCGGATACAACTGGGGCACCTCGTACTGGGCCCTGGACCTCACCCACCCCGGCGTCCAGGAGCACCTCACCCAGCTGATCCACAGGGTCGTGCACGAGTGGGGCTTCACCTACCTCAAGCTCGACTTCGTCAACGCCGGCGCGGTCCCCGGCGTCCGGCACTCCGGCGGGCACCGCGAGCAGGCCTATCGCGACGCGTTCTCCCTGATCCGGCGCGTCGCGGGCCCGGAGGTCTACCTGCTCGGCAGCGGCGCCCTGCTGCTGCCCTCGCTCGGCCTGGCCGACGGGCTGCGCAGCGGCCCCGACGTCGCCCCGCTGTGGACCAACTACGCCACCGACGACCCCTCGGACGCCATGGCCTACAACGCCGTGGTGAACACGCTGCACCGGCTGTGGCAGTCACGGCTGCTCCAGGTCGACCCGGACATCGTGTACTTCCGCAGCCGGCTCAACCTGCTCACCGAGACGCAGATGGGCTGGTTGCGGGACCTGGCCACGATCTGCGGCTTCAAGGCGGTCTCCGACCCGCCGTCGTGGCTCAGCGCGGACGAGCTCGAGCACATGGCGGCCTACCTGGCCGAGCGGCCGGAGATCGTCCGGACGGGCCGGTACAGTTTCGTCATCGACGGCCGCACCGTGGACTTCACCGGCGCTCTGAGACCGGGACAGCAGTATCCGATCTCCTGACGGAGCCGGTAGAATTACGCTACAACGAAGCATAATTGGGGGTAGGGGTGCCCGAGGCGGCCGGAGTAGACGTCAGCAGACTGCGTGAGATCAACTCACTCAGCGTCGTGCGGGCGATGCGGGGGCAGCCACCCGCCACCGTCACCGAGCTCGCCACCCGCACCGGCCTGTCCCGGCCCGGCACCGACGTCGTGGTCCGCGGGCTGGTCACCGAGGGATGGGTGCAGGTCGTCGAGCCCGACGGCAGCAGCGTCGGCCGCCCCGCCCGCCGCTACCGCTTCAACGCCGGCGCCGGGCACGTGCTCGGCGTCGACGTCGGCGGCCACAAGATCCTCGTCCTGCTCGCCGACCTCGAAGGACAGGTGCTGCACAGTCACCGGCTCCCGGTCGAGCCGGACGCCGACCCCGCCGCGCGGCTGCGGGCCGTCGACACCGCCATCAGCCAGTGCCTGTCGGACGCCGGGATGCGGCCCGAGCAGATCTGGGCGGTGACGGTCGGCGTGACCGGCCCGGTCGACGCCACCGGCCGCACCACCCTGTTCACCCCGCTGCCCGGCTGGGCGAGCGTCTCCCCCGCCGAGCACCTCTCGGCCCGCTTCACCTGCCCGATCCTGGTCGAGAACGACTGCAAGCTCGCCGCCGTCGCCGAACGCTGGAAGGGCGCCGCGCAGGACGCCGACGACATCGTCTACCTGCTGGCGGGCATGCGCACCGGCGCCGGCCTCATCCTCGACGGCACCCTGCGGCGCGGCTACGGCGGGGCGGCCGGCGAGATCGGTGCCCTCAAGGCGGTCCGCTGGCTCGCCGCCCCCTCCCACATCGAGAACTGCCCGGGGGTACCCGGGGACATCCACCCCAACGACAAGGCCGCCTGGGTCTTCGAACGCGCCCGCGAGGGCGACCGCCACGCCCGCACCGCGCTGCGCCGCTACGTCAAGGACCTGGCCGTGGGCGCCGCGGCGCTCGTACTGACCCTCGACCCGCAGGTCGTCATCCTCGGCGGCGGCTACTCCCGCTCCGCGGACCTGCTCATCGAGCCCTTCGAGCGGGAGCTCGGCCGCCTCTGCCTGCGTGTCCCCGAGATCAGGGCCTCCGACCTCGGCGCCGACAGTGTCGCCCTCGGCGCGCTGCGCGTCGCCCTGGACCAGGTCGACGCGCGGCTGTTCACCGACGGGATGCCCGCCCTACTCACCCTCCAGGCCTGACCGGCACTCCCCCTCGGCATCCCCGTCAGGCGGGCGTCCCCTCGCCAGCTCGACGCCGACGCCCTGCTCCTGGACGGCGCTCACGAAACCGGGCGCCGCGCCGGCGTCGGTGACGAGGAGGTTGACCTTGGACAGCGCACAGATCGGCGCCAGCCCGATCCGGCCCAGCTTCGTGGAGTCCGCCAGCACGACCCGGCGCCGGGAGGCGTTGATCATGCGCTGTTTCAGCTCGGCCTCCAGCAGGTGCGCCCCGGTGAGCCCGGACTCCAGGTGAACACCGTGGCAGCCGAGGAAGACCGTGTCGGCGTGGATGCGCTCCAGCATGGCCCCGCCCAGCGGGTCGACGAGCGCGTGCGTGGCCGGCCGGAGCGTTCCGCCGGTGACGAGGACGGAGAAGCGGGGAATGGCGGGCTCCAGCTCCGCCGCGACCCGCAGGCTGTTGGTGAAGATCACAACGTCGGCCAGGTCGCCGCGGGCCACCAGCTCGCGGGCCAGAAACGTGGCGGTGGTGCCGGCATCGATGATGATGTTCTCGCCGTCGGCCACCAGCGCGGCGGCGTGCCGGGCGAGCTGGGTCTTCTCCAGCGCCAGGCTGTCCACCGCGGTCCCGGACGACGCCTCCTCAGGAGGCGGCGCGGCCTTGACGTGCATCGCCCCGCCGCGGACCCGGCGCAGCGCGCCCTGACGGCCGAGCACCTCCAGATCGCCGCGGATCGTCACGCTGGACACGCCGAACGTCTCCGCCAGGTCGGTGACCCGGACGAACTCGTGCTCCAGCACCAGCGCCACGATGCGTTCGCGGCGCAGCGGGGCTCCGGCGTCGCCGGCGGGAGGCGCCGAAGGCGCCGGGTCCTTCATCGGCCCGCCCCGCCGCGCGTGATGCCGCCGGGCAGGTACGCCGCCTGTGCCGTGATTATGTCGTCGCACACCGCCTCGATGTCGGCCGGCGGGAGGGTCGCCGAGGTGCTGGGGTCAAGCATGGCCGCCTGGTACACCGCCGATCGTCGCTCTTCCAGGACCGCTGTCGTGGTCAATTCCACCACATTCAGAAACGACCGGTTGAGCGCCATGAGCTGCACGGGCAGGGCGCCGACCGGCTTGGGGTGGATTCCCGCGCCGTCCACCAGGGCGGGCACCTCCACGCAGGCGCTTGCCGGCAGATTGTCGATCAGCCCGTGGTTGGGCAGGGTGAGCTGCACCTCTCGCGGCGTGCCGGTCAGCAGCGAGTGGATCACTTCGGAGGCCATCTCGAAGTGCTTCCACCGGGCCAGCACCGGCTTGCCGGCGGCCAGCGCCTCCCGCAGCCGCTCGTAGGCGTCGAATTTGCGCAGCCGGCGCCGCAGGCCCTCGTTCAGCGGCAGGTTGAGCCGGAGCACCTCCTTCTCGTGCGGCAGGAACCAGGACACGTACTCCGCCGCGTGCTCGCTGGACTCGGTCGGGAAATAGCCGAAACGCCGGTAGATCTCCGCGCGGACGTGCCCGCGCAGCTCGGGATCGGCGGCCATGACGTGGTCGAGCTCGTCGTAGAGGGATTGTCCGCCGCTTTCGAAACGGAGCACGAACGCCTGGTGATTCAGCCCGGCGGTGAGGAAGTCGATGTCGTCGAGCTCGCGGCCGATCAGGTCGGCGAGCAGCGCGTGGGTGTCGCGGACCGAGTGGCACAGCCCGGCCACCCGGCGCAGCGGCGTGCCCGCGACCACGGCCCCGCACAACATGGCCAGGGGGTCGGTGTAGTTGAGCAGCCAGGCCTGGGAGCACAGCCGCACCATGTCGCGCGCCAGATCGAGCAGGACGGGCATGGCGCGCAGGCCGCGGAAGATGCCGCCGAGGCCGAGCGTGTCGCCGACGGTCTGGCGCACGCCGTACCGGTGGGGAATCTCGAAGTCGGCCAGCGCCGCGTCGTAGCCGCCCACGTCGATCTGGCAGACGACGAAGTCGGCGCCGGCCAGCGCCGCTTCGCGGTCGGTGCCGGCCTCGATCGTCGCGCCCGCGCCCGTCTCGGCGTTCAGGCGGCGGGACAACAGCTCGGCGGTCGCCAGGCGCTGGGCATCGATATCGTGGAGGGCCACCCGCAGGCTGCCGGCCAGTTCGGGGCTGGACATCAGGTCGGAGAGGATCTTGCGGGTCAGTTCGACGTTCCCCGCGCCGACCAAGGCCACTTTCGCCATTCGAAACCTCCTCGAAAGGGGAGCTTACCGCTTGGAAAGCGTCCTTCCATGAGCATCCGCCCTGACCCGCGAGCCTGCCGATCTCCCGGCATGCCGGGAACCACTGACCAGAACATTGACTTCATCTCCGCCGTGAGCACGGCCTACGGGCTGGAAGGCGGAGCGAGAAGGGAGGTAACCGCCATCGGCAGAGGCGCCATGGGAATGGTGCACAGGCTGGCGGTGGATGAACGGCTGTATGCCGTAAAAGAGTTCTTCTGGACGATGGACGAAGGAGCGGCCAGCAGAGAAGCGGCGTTCCGTGATCTGGCCGCGTCGGCAGGAGTCAGATCGCCGATGAACCTCCGAGGTGTGGACGGTGATTACCTGCAGCCCCTTCCCGAAAGTGCGGGAGGCAGGATGGTGCGGCTCTATTCCTGGGTCGAGGGCGCGCCTGTCGATCCTGACGATCCGGCGACGGCCGCGCGGCTCGGAGAACTGCTGGGGCGGCTGCATGGGCTCGCGGCCCCCGCCTCCGGGGAAACCGATCCCTGGTACGAGGTCGTTCCGGAAGAGAGCGAATGGGAGGAGATCACGCGTGCGGCGGCCGCAGCCGGCGAGGATTGGGCGCCCCTGCTTCGCCATAGCCTTCGGGCGATCATCGACCTGGCGCGGTGGGTGAAGCCGATACCGGAGCACGAGCGGATCATGTGCCACCTGGACGTCCAGCCGTCGAACGTGCTCGCCGACGAGGCGGGGCTCATCCTGCTCGACTGGGATGACGCCGGGCCGGGAAGCCCGGCGCGGGAGCTGGCCTCGGTGCTGCTCGGCTGGCACGTGCGGGACGGTGTGGTGAACCGGGCCGGAGTCTTGCGGACGCTTTCCGCCTATCGGCGGGCGGCTGGGCGGGCCGTGGTGGGCGACGAGCAGATGTTCGCCATGAGCGCGGCGACGCTGCTGAATTATGTCGCCGTTCAGGCGCGGCTCAGACTGGACCCCGACGCAGACCCCCTGCACCGGGAGAACGCCCGCGCGGAATTGACGAGCGCACTGGCTCGGTTCCCCTCGCGACGCGTGTACACCGACCTGCTGAGCGTCGTTTCCGGAGAAGGATGACCGTGCGCGCTCCAGGAGCCCGCCCTCACTGGCGGGTGGCGGCCGCCTTGAGGAGCCGGGCCAGGCGGTCGAGGTCGCCTTCCAGGTCGAGGTCGGTGTCGAGGAGCCACTGGGCCTGCAGGCCGTCGGAGGCGGCGATCAGGATGCGGGCGGCGAAGTCGGCATCGACGCGCGGCGTCGCGCTCGGCGAGTATCGGCACGAACAGCTCGTCGCGGGCGGGGAAGTAGTGCAGCAGGCCGCGCTCGCTCAGCCCGGCCGCTCGCGCGACGGCCCGCAGGGACGGCCCGGCGCTGTCGGCGTAGGCGGCTGCTGCCGCTTGGCGATCCCCTTGGCGTACGGGCCGCGATCGTCGCCAGGGGCCGGGTCGCGCTGCTCTGCCGCGCGCACGCCGCCGACCGCGTCTCCCGCATCGGGCTCGCCTGGACTGAGGACGGCGTGCGCTTCTCCCGCGAGGACGAGCCCGTCGGAGGGCGTCACACGACCCGTCAAACGTTCGCCTGAAGAAACTTAACTAAGATCGAACCCGTTCGTACAGCGACCGCAACCCGGTGCCAAACGCGGTGTTCGCCGCCCCATGCTCCGCCAGCGTTGGGTCATTCGCGACGTCAGGCGTGGCCCCTCGGCAACTTACCCCCGGATCTCTCGCAAGTTAGACGGCGCCACCGGGTGACTTCTGTGAAACTTTCACCTCCACGGGCGGTGCGTCGCGATCCCCGCGGAGACGAAGCTCCAGGCGGGAAGGCGTTCCGGCGGCAGCGCCCAGGCCGGCAGGGGCTCCCCCTCGTTGACGCCGGGCCGGACCGTCGGATGTACTCCGCGACAACACCCTCACCGAAGGAGGCCCGCGTACCCCCGCATCGCAAATTGTTAGCGCTAACAATGAGACCGCGAGGCCGGTCCCGCAGCGCCGATTTCCGTCACCCACCCGCCTGAGGGAGACAACTGGTGAGACTCGCCCTGCGTACGTTCCTCTTGACCGTGGGCCTGCTGCTTCCGAACGTGCTGTTCCCGCCGGCGGCCGGCGCCGACAACCCGATCGTGCAGACCATCTACACGGCCGACCCCGCGCCGCTCGTCCACAACGGCCGCGTCTACCTCTACACCGGCCACGACGAGGACGGCTCCACGTACTTCACCATGCGTGATTGGCGCGTCTACTCCTCCTCGGACATGGCCAACTGGACCGACCACGGCTCCCCCATGAGCCTGGCCACCTTCGCCTGGGCCGACGCCAACGCCTGGGCCGGCCACGTCGCCCACCGCAACGGCCGCTTCTACTGGTACGTGCCGGTCCGCGACCGCGCCACCGGCTCGATGGCCATCGGCGTCGCGGTCGCCGACAGCCCGACCGGACCCTTCCGGGACGCCCTCGGCCGCCCGCTGGTCAACAACAACGAGATCGACCCGAACGTCTTCATCGACGACAACGGCCAGGCCTACCTGTACTGGGGCAACCCTCGCCTCTGGTACGTCCGGCTGAACACGGACATGATCTCCTACTCCGGCAGCCCGGCCCAGATCCCGCTCACCACCGCCGGCTTCGGCACGCGCACCGGCAACGCCTCCCGCCCCACCCTGTACGAGGAGGGCCCCTGGGTCTTCAAGCGCAACGGCGTGTACTACAACGTCTTCGCCGCCGAGTGCTGCTCGGAGTTCATCGCCTACTCGACGGCGCCCAGCGCCACCGGGCCGTGGACCTACCGGGGGACGATCATGCCCAGGCAGGGGGGCAGCTTCACCAACCACGCCGGGATCATCGACTTCAACGGCGGCTCGTACTTCTTCTACCACAACGGCGCCCTTCCCGGTGGGGGCGGTTACACCAGGTCGGTGGCCGTGGAGAAGTTCACCTACAACGCCGACGGCACGTTCCCCACCATCAACATGACCACCGCGGGGCCGCCCCAGATCGGCACGCTCAACCCGTTCGTCCGCCAGGAGGCCGAGACCATCGCCTGGGCCGCCGGGGTCGAGACGGAACCGTCCGGTGAGGGCGGCATGAACGTGGGCTACATCGAGAACGGCGACTACCTCAAGGTCAAGGGCGTCGCCTTCGGCGACGGCGCTTCCTCCTTCACCGCCCGCGTGGCCTCGGCCACCGGCGGCGGCCGGATCGAGTTGCGGCTCGGCAGCGCCACCGGCACCCTCGTGGGCACCTGCACCGTCGCCGGCACCGGCGGGTGGCAGAACTGGACCTCGGTCACCTGCCCGGTGTCCGGGGCGACCGGCACGCGTGACCTCTACCTCCGCTTCGCCGGCGGCAGCGGTTACCTGCTCAACCTCAACTGGTGGCAGTTCACGCCGGGCAGCGGCTCCGAACTGCTGACGAACGGCACCATGGAGGACGGCACGACCGGCTGGACCGCCTCCGGCGGCACCCTGTCCTCCACCACCGACGTCGCCCACGCCGGCAACCGGTCCCTGCTCAACTCCGGTCGGGCCGCGGCCTGGAACGGCCCCCACCAGAACGTCACCGCCCAGCTCACCAACGGCAAGAGCTACACCACGAGCGTCTGGGTGCGATCGCAGAGCGGAACCCCCAGCGCGAAGGCGACCCTGACGATCACGGCGAACGGCACCACGAGCTACCACCAGCTCACCCCTGCGCAGACGGCCGGCACGAACGGCTGGACACAGCTGACCGGCACCACGACCGTCTCCTGGACCGGAACGCTGACCAACGCCTCCTTCTACGTCGAGACGGCCGCCGGCACCGACGGCCTCTACATCGACGACGCCTCCTTCCGGTGACCCGGCACGTCCTGAGCATCCGTCGTTCCGTACGAACGTGTCCCCGCATCGAACGACCGCCGGAGAGCCGCCCCTCCGACCCCCTTGAGGAGAGACATCGATGAGCAGGAAACGAACGCGCCTTTCCCTCGCCCTGACCGTGATGCTGACCCTGACGACGGGGGCCGTCGCGGCCGTCCCGCCCCTGCCGGCGCAGGCGCTGGAGAACGGCGTGGGCCGCACCCCGCCGATGGGCTGGAACACCTGGAACACCTTCGGCTGCAACATCAACGAGACGCTGATCAAGCAGACGGCCGACGCGCTCGTCAGCTCCGGCATGCGCGACCTGGGCTACCAGTACGTCGTGGTCGACGACTGCTGGTTCGACCCGAACCGCGACGCGGCCGGGAACCTCCAGGCCAACCTGTCCCGGTTCCCGAGCGGCATGAAGGCGCTCGGCGACTACCTGCACGCCAGGAACCTGAAGTTCGGCCTCTACCAGGCGCCGCTGGACAAGACCTGCGCCCAGTACTTCGGCTCCTACCCGGGCGCGACCGGCAGCCTCGGCCACGAGGTCCAGGACGCCCGGCAGTTCGCCGCCTGGGGCGTCGACTACCTCAAGTACGACTGGTGCTCCCCCACCGGCACCATCGACGACCAGGTGCGCACCTTCGCGAAGATGCGCGACGCGCTGGCCGCCACCGGCCGGCCGATCCTCTACAGCATCAACCCCAACAGCATCCACGAGAAGACCGGCCCGCAGCGCGACTGGGGCGACGTCGCCAACATCTGGCGCACGACCGAGGACATCACCAACGCCTGGAACACGGGCCAGACCAACGGCTACCCGATGGGCATCCAGAACATCGTCAACGTCAACGTCCCGCTCGCGGGCCGCGCCCGGCCGGGGGCGTTCAACGACCCCGACATGATGGTCGTCGGCCGGGGCGGCATGAACGACACCGAGATGCGCAGCCACTTCGCCCTCTGGGCCGTCATGGCCGCCCCGCTCATCGCCGGGAACGACGTCCGCGCCATGGACTCCGCGACCTCGACGATCATGAAGAACCAGAACCTGATCGCCATCAACCAGGACCCGCTCGGCCTCCAGGCCACCCAGATCGGCAACGACGGCACCCGCCGCGTCCTGGCCAAGCGGCTGAGCAACGGCGACGTCGCGGTCGCCCTGTTCAACCAGGGCGGCAGCACCACCACGATCAGCACCACCGCCTCCGCCATCGGCCTGACCGGCGGCCCGTTCACCCTCCGCGACGCCTGGACGAACGCCGTCACCACGACCACCGGCACCATCTCGGCGAGCGTCCCGTCCCACGGCACCGTCGTCTACCGGGTCAGCGGCGGAACTCCCCTGCCGTCCACCCGGATTCAGGGTGCCGGCTCCGGCAGGTGCCTGGACGTGAACGGCGCCTCCCAGGCCAACGGCACCAGCGTGGTGATCTGGGACTGCCACCAGCAGGCCAACCAGCAGTGGACCAGCACCACCGCCGGCGAGCTGCGCGTCTACGGCAGCAAGTGCCTGGACGTCGACCGCGCCGGCACCGCCGACGGTACCGCCGTCATCATCTGGGACTGCAACGGCCAGAGCAACCAGAGATGGCGCTTCAACACCGACGGCAGCATCACCGCCGTCGGCGCGAACAAGTGCCTGGACGTGGCCGGCAACGCCACGGCCAACGGCACCAGGCTCCAGATCTGGACCTGCACGGGCGCGGCCAACCAGCGCTGGTCCCGGATCTAGGGACCGCGCCGGACAGGGTGATGCCTTCAGCCTTGGTGCTGCCGGAGCCGGCGGCGTTCGGCCGGAGTGGTTCCGCCCCAGACGCCGTCCGGTTCGCCGGCCTCCAGCGCCCACTCCAGGCAGCGCGGCCGGACGGCGCAGTTCGAGCAGATCCGCATGGCCGGTTGGTGCCGGCCGTCCCAGGTGAGCGGGAAGAACAGGTCGGGGTCGGTCGCCCGGCAGGCGGCGCGGCTGGTCCAGTACAGGTCGGCCATGGCTGTCGCTCACTGCTGGGCGCGGGCGAACCACTGCTGGATCTGGACGTCCCGGCACACGCCGGTGAGCAGGTCGGCGGTCACCGGATCGTGGCCGACGGCCGGGTTGTCCAGCCACGAGGTGGCCACGGCGGCGATGCGTTCGAGGCCAGCGTCCATGGCGGCCAGGGCCTGGCCGGTGGCGAGCCGGCCGAAGGGCAGCGACTCCAGGGTGGTGCGTTCGCTCAGGGTCTCGCTGCAGGCGTCCGGCCAGCCGCCCAGGGCGGCGATGCGCTCGGCCAGTGAGTCGGCGTGGCCGCGCAGGGCCTCGGCGAGCTCGTCCAGCCAGCGGTGCACGGAGAGGAACGTCGCGCCGCGGACGTTCCAGTGCGCCTGCTTGGCCTGCGACGCCAGCTCGGCGACGTCGATGAGCACGTCCTGCAGGGCGGCGGTCGCCAGGTTGTCGAGGTGGGTGGTGGTCATTCGCGTGGGCCTTTCAGGGTGGATGCGGGGTCAGATCCGTACGTGTTCGGCTGATCCGGTGGGCAGCCAGTGGAACAGGTCGCTGATCTGCTTCGGCGCGTGCAGCAGGTCCCGCTCGATGCCGTCGCGGTCCTGCCGGAAGTGCTGCCAGCCTTCGTAGTGGATCGGCAGGATGGTGCGCGGGGCGATGGCCTCGCACAGCCGTACGGCCTGCCTGGCGGTCATGGTGTAGCGCAGGGGCCCGGTGAGGGGGAATCCGACGCCGCCCAGGTGGAGCAGGACCGTGCCGGGCCTGATCCGGGCGGCGGCCCGGCGGAGGGCGCGGTGGTAGACGGTGTCGCCGGTGATCCAGAGCGGGCCGTGGGCCTGGCCGGGCCAGGTGAGAGCGAAGCCGATCACCTCGCCCGTGATGGGCCGGCTCAGCGGCGGCCCGTGCCGGCACGGGGTGGCGGCGATCTCGATCGTCGGCCGGCCGGGCGCCTCCAGGCGGGTGGCCTGCCCGGCCTTGAGTGCGCGGGTGGCCCCGCCGAGCCGGCGGGCGCCCGAGGCGGTGGTGATCGTGGTCGTGGCGCCGGCCAGCAGGGCGCGCCCGGCGTGATCGAGGTTGTCACCGTGATGGTCGTGGGTGAGCAGGACGGCGTCCACGCCCCCGAGGGTGGACGCCGGGAGCGCGGGACCGGTGAGCTTGCGGGAGGAGGTCCCCCAGCCGAACGCGTACGTCCGGCCGGGGGCGTCGAAGGTCGGGTCCGTCAGCAGCCGCCAGCCGCCGAACTCGATGAGGACGGTGGGGCCGCCGATGTGGGTGAACCTGACGTCCGACATGGGAGCCTCCCTCTACCGGCTGTGGTGGAGCGCCCAGGCCAGGGCGCGGTCGGCGATCTCTTCCCAGCCCTCCTGGGCGGGCATCAGGTGGGAGCGGCCGGGGTACTCGATGACCTCGGTGATCGTGTTCGGCGCCTTGTAGTGCTTGGCGTTGGAGCGCTGGATCTTCGGCGGCATCAGGTTGTCGTGCTCGCCGGCGATGAACAGCAGGGGCTTGCGGTCGTCGTTGTGGTAGTCGACGTAGTTGTCGTCCTTGCCGGGGTGGATGTTGGCCAGGGCGCTGCCCCAGAAGATGTTGCCGGAGGCGGGGATGTGGTAGCGCTCGTAGGCGGCCCGCGCCTCCTGCTCGGGGAAGGTGTTGGTGAAGGCGTAGCGCCAGTGCTCGTAGTCGAGGCCGACGGCCTTGTGCCGGTTGGCGGGGTTCTTGAGGACGGGGAAGGTGGCCTTGAGCTGCGACAGCGGGATGATCTTGACGCCTTCGGCGGGGGCGGAGTTGATCGCCACCCCGGCGGCGCCGTAGCCGTGGTCGAGCAGGATCTGGGTGAACACCCCGCCGGCGGAGTGCCCGATGAGGATCGGCGGCTTGTCCAGGCCGCTGATCAGCTTCTCCAGCGAGCCGATGATCTGCGGGACGGTCACCCGCTCGATCGGCGTGGGATCGGCGTTGAGCGCCTCGACCTCGACCTCGAACCCCGGGTAGGCGGGGGCCAGGACCTTGAAGCCCTGTGCCTCGTAACGGGCGATCCAGTTCTCCCAGCTGCGGGGCGTCACCCAGAAGCCGTGGATCAGGACGATCGTGTCGGGTTTCATGTCGGTTCTCCCTCTAGCGGGTGGCGGCGTACGCGGACAGAACCATCGCGGTCGCGGCGGCGGGGTGGGACATCATCACGACGTGCGAGGAGTTGATCTCGCGGACCTTGCTGCCGGCGCGCCCGGCCATGAAGCGCTGGGCGGCGGGCGGGATGACCTTGTCCTGGGCGGGGATCAGGTACCAGGACGGGATGCTCTTCCACGCCGGCTCGCCGCTGCCGTCGGACAGGCCGGTGTGACTGCCGGGTCGCTGGGTGGCGGCCATCTGCCGGGTCTTGTACGAGGGCAGGTCGGCGGCGAACACCGCGCGGAACTTCGCGGGGTCGATGTAGCCGTCGATCCCCGGCTCGGTGCTGCCCGGCAGGGGGTAGGGCCGCAGGACGAGGGCGGCGCCCAGTTCGCTGCCGGGGAACTGCTGGGCCAGCTGCAACGCGCTCTCGCCCGCGTCGGGGGCGAAGGCGCCGAGGTAGACCAGGGCCTTGACGTTGTCGTGGCCGCGGGCGGCGTTGGTGATGACGACGCCGCCGTAGGAGTGGCCGACCAGGATGACCGGACCGGTGATCGTGTCGAGGACGCTGGAGACGTACGCGGCGTCACCGGAGACGTCGCGCAGCGGGTTGGCCGGCGCGATCACCGGGAAACCCGCCGCCTCCAGCATGGTGATCATGTCGTTGAATCCGGAGGCGTCGGCGAACGCCCCATGAACCAGGACCACGGTCGGTTTGGCGCCGGAGGCAGCGGAGGCGGGGACGGTCGCTCCGCCCAGGCCGAGGACGAGAACGCAGGTCGTGATGAGCATGCCGAGCCGGCGTAAGGGGGTCATGCGCGATGCTCCTTTGGAGGTCGGGAGGGCGAGGAGTTCAGGGGGTGTCGATGAACGCGAGCAGGTCGGCGTGCAGGCGGTCGCGGTCGGTGTCGGGCAGGGCGTGCCCGCTGCCCTCGTAGACCTTCAGGACGGCGCCGTCGATCAGTTCGGCCGATCGCTTGCCCCCGACCTCGAACGGCACGATCTGGTCGTCATCGCCATGAACGACCAGGGTGGGGACGTCGATCTTCGCCAGGTCCGGCCGGAAGTCGGTGGCCGAGAAGGCGGCGATGCACTCGTACGCGCCCCGATGCCCGCACGCCATGCTCTGCAGCCAGAACGCGTCCCGGAAGCCCTGGGGGACGTCCTGCCGGCGGTTGTGCCCGAAGAACGGGCCGTCGGCCAGGTCGCGGTAGAGCTGGGAGCGGTTGGCGGCCTCGCCGGCCCGGATCGCGTCGAAGATCTCGATCGGCAGGCCCTCGGGGTTGTCGTCGCTGCGCAGCATCAGCGGCGGCACCGCGGACACCAGGACCACCTTCGAGACGCGGCTGCTGCCGTGGCGGCCGACGTAGTGGGCGACCTCCCCGCCGCCGGTCGAGTGCCCGACCAGGGTGAGGTCCCGCAGGCCGAGCTGCTCGATCAGGCAGGCCAGGTCGTCGGCGTAGGTGTCCATCTCGTTGCCGTGCCAGGTCTGCGCCGAGCGGCCGTGGCCGCGCCGGTCGTGCGCGATGGCGCGGTGCCCGTGCTCGGCAAGGAAGAGGGCGGCCGCTTCCCAGGCGTCGGAGTTGAGCGGCCAGCCGTGGCTGAGCAGGACCGGGGAGCCGTCGGTGCCCCAGTCCTTGTAGAAGATCTGGGCTCCGTCGTTGGCGGTGATGTAGGGCATGTGACTTCCTTACTGGTGCGGTCTCGCTGTGCTCCGAAGCTAGGCTTGCGGCCCCCGGCCGGTAATCGGTCAGATGACTGCACCTGAGCCGACGTGCTCCTGACTTACGCGCTCGTCCAGGTCCTTGGCGCGGGTCTCGGGAGCGAGCAGAACCGTCAGGAAGGCGATCGTCGCCAGGCCCACGAGCAGGAGCGCGATGGGCCACGACGCGCCGCCCGCGCCCGCTACCAGAGAGGCCGCCACCAGCGGGGCGGGACCGCTGGTCAGCGCGGCCGTCCACTCGCGGGAGATGGCGATGCCGCTGTAGCGGTAGCGGGTACCGAACAGCTCGGTCAGGATCGAGGCGAGGACGGCGAACATGGCCGTGACGAAGACGCCGTACCCCAGCGTGACGGCGAAGATCACCAGCTCGGGGCGGCCGGTGTCGATCAGCCGGAACATCGGGAAGGCGAAGACGGACAGGGCTAGCGTGGCGCCGAGGAAGACCGGCCGACGGCCGACGCGGTCGGCCAGGTGCCCGAACAGCGGCATGAGCGCGATCCCCACGGCTGCCGAGCACACGTTGGCGATCAGGCCCACCGTGGCGGGCAGGCCGAGCGTCTTGGTGACGTAGGACAGCACGAAGACGTTCATGATGTAGCCGATCGCGCCGTAGGGGGCGTTGATCCCGGCGGCGATCAGCAGGCTGCGCGGCTGCCTTCTGAAGACCTCCAGCGCCGGGAAGCGGCTTACGCCGTGCGCCCGCTCGCGCTCGAAGAGCTGCGACTCCGGCACCCGGATCCGGCAGAAGAGCCCGACGCCCACACCCACCAGGCTGAGCAGGAACGGCACCCGCCAGCCCCACGACGTGAACGACGGCAGCGGCGCAACCGCGGTGAAGACGAGCGTGGCGATCAGGATGCCGATCTGGACGCCCATGCCGGGAAGCGCGGCCCGCAGGCCTCGTCGGCGGGGGTCGCTGGTCTCCGCCACCAGGACGAGGGCGCCGGCGTATTCTGCTCCGGCGCCGAAGCCCTGGACCAGCCGCAGGAGCACGAGCAGGATCGGCGCGGCCAGGCCCACCTGGTCGTAGGTGGGCAGCAGCCCGATGCCGGTCGTGGCCAGCCCCATCAGCAGCAGCGTCAGGACCAGGGCGGGTTTGCGGCCGACGCGGTCGCCGAGATGCCCGAACACGACTCCGCCGATGGGCCGGGCGAGGAAGCCGACGGCGAACGCGGTGAAGGAGCCGAGGGTGCCGGCCAAGGGGGCGTCGGCGGGGAAGAACTGGTCGTTGAAGACGATCGCCGCGGCCAGGCCGAAGAGTGCGAGGTCGTAGAACTCGATCGCGGTGCCGATGACGGCGGCCCTGGTCACTGATCTGCTTGTCATGACTGCCTCCTGTCGTGGGAGCCGAGCGCACGGGAACGGCGTCCGGGCTGATGGGTCGTGCAGGGCATTGGGGCGTGCCGGATCAGCGGGCCGCGAGTCAGGAGCTCGCGATCCGCAGCGGTTGGCGTGGACGCCTGCTCAGCGGTGGGTTCGCCGCTGGAGCGGAGAGGTCAGGTGGCGGCCTGGCGGATGAGGTCGGCGACCGCCGCGGGCTGGGAGATGTGGACGGCGTGACTGCCGATGGCCTCGACGACGGTCGAGCCAGCGCGCTTTTCCACCGGCTGCGCGGAAGCCGTCAGCTACACCGCGGGATCGGACCGGGTGGCCCGGCTGGTGCTGGGCAGCCCCGTGGTGTACGCCGATCTGATCGCCCGCGAGCTCAGGAGGGCCGCGGACGGCCACCGGATCCACATGCTGGACGACGTCCTGCGCAGGTTCGTCGCCGTCGACGGGCACAGCGCGCTCGACGAGCAGACGCGCCTGTATCTGCTGCGGCTGGCCGCTGACGCCTCTCTCAAGGCCACCGCCGAGTCACTGACGGTCTGGGGGCCGCGGATCCGAGCCTCGATCTGGTGCGGATCGCCGTACCCACCTTGATCGTCCAGGGCGAGGCCGACGCGTTCGTGCCGCCCGAGGACTGCGGCCGGCGTGTCGCCCGCGCCGTGGCGGGCAGCCTGCTCACCACCATTCCCGCCGTGCCGCACGCCGCCTCGCTCACCCACCACGAGCAGTGGAACTGCCTCGTGCTGGAGTTCCTCACCCGATGAGAAACTGTCGAGCGGCGCGTGATCAGCGCTGATGTCCGGCCGGCACGTTCAGCCGCCGGCACCCGGTCCGGAACCGAAGCAATCGTCACCATCACGCTCAATGGGCTCTCCCCCTCCTGTAGAGGGCACCCGGCGATCTCGCCGCAGCCCGCTTTGACCAGCAAAGCAGCGGGCTGCCCCGTGCTCCAGGAACTACGGAGGAAGAAAACCGCACGGCAGGCGCGCCCGACCCGGCCGCCTGCCGCCATCGCCGGCCCCGGCTCACGCTGGGCGCGCGAGGCCGGGGGCCGAAGGACCTCCGGCCATGCCACGGGCCGCCGAAGAGGCAGGCGGTAGGGGCCGCTGCCGGATCAGCCGGCTGGCGGCGAGGCGGAGAGTTTCGCGTGCAGCTTGCCGGCGCCGGTGTGATCGAGCGGGATCAGCAGGTCGAGGGCTTGCTGCCAGGCCGCGGCAGCGGCTGTGGCGTCTCCGAGAGCGTGGTGGGTGTCGCCGAGGTGCTCCAGGACCTCGGCCTCCAGGTGGCTGCGACCGGTAGCGCGGTAGAGAGCGAGGGATCGCCGGTAGCAGTCGATCGCGCGCTGGTGGTCGCCGAGGTGGTGGTGGGCGTAGCCGAGGGTGTCCCATGCTCCGGCTTCGTTGACCGCTATCTTCTGCTCGGCGAGATGGGTGATGGCCTGTTCGCCGTAGGTGATGGCGTCGTCGTAATGGCCGAGCAGGGCGTGGTACCAGGCGACGGAGGCCAGTTCCCGGGCGTGGCCGACCAGGTTGCCGGCGTCGCGGTAGAGGGCGAGAGCAGCCAGGGCGTGGTGCAGGGCGTCGTCGTGTTCCCCCAGATCACCATGGAGCCAGCCCAGATCGTGGTGGACGCGGGCCTGATCCAGTGGCTGGGCGCGCGTGCCGGGCATCTGCAGGAAGGTCAGAAGGCGCGCCTTCGCCTCCTGCGACCGACCGAGGTGGTGCTCTTGCCTGGTCACCCAGCCCACGACGGCGCTGGCGTAGCCCTGCCCGGCGGGGTCGCGGGTCACGGCTTCGGCGGCGCGGGCCAGGAAGGCCAGCGACTCCTGGCCGAGTGACCACTGGTGATCGATGAAGGCGTCCACCGTGGTCCAGGCGAGCTGCCACAAGTGACTGTCGAATCCGCCCCAGATTTCCGCCTGCCGCTGAGCCGCCCATACCACGTGTAGCTCACGGGTGGCCCACGCGGCTGCTTGCTCACGGTCGTGGATGACGTCGACGACCGTACCCGGCTGCGCGGGCGCCAGCTCAATGGGCGTGGAGACAACGGGGTAGATGACTTGATCAGCGGCATGCGCAGTGTGCAGCAGATGATCGACGAAGCGGTGGAAGGCCTGCCTGCACTCGGTGGGCCCGTCCTGTTCCTCGGCGACCTCGGCGGCGTAGGCGCGCAGCAGGTCGTGCAGCCGCCACCGTCCCGGCTCGTGCTCGGTGACCAGGTGGGCGGCGCTGCACTCGTCCAGCAAGGCACGAACGCGGCGAGCTGGTAAGGCGATGAGGGAGGCGGCGGCCGACAGCGTGACGTCCGGCCCCGGATGCAGCCCCAGGAGACGGAACAGGCGAGCGGCTGCCGGGCTCAGAGCCCGGTAGGACCAGGAGAAGGCCGCGCGCGGATCGACCCCGTCCAAGGTGTGGAAGGCGTCCAGGGTGCCGTGCGCCTCGCGCAGCTCGGCCGCGATGTCGGCGAGCGCGAAGGACGGCCGTGCGGCGGCGCGGGCGGCCACGACCGCCACCGCCAGCGGCAGATGGCCGCACAACTCCAGGACCTGGGCCACCGCCTCAGGCTCGGCCGCCACCCGCGCCTCATCGAGCCTGAGGGCCAGAGCCTCTCTCGCCTCTGCGGGAGTCCACACGTCCAAGGTGAGCGTGCGCGCGCCATGCGTGGCGGCCAGGCCGGTGAGCTGGTTGCGGCTGGTCACGATCGCCAGGCAACCGGCTGTTGCGGGCAGCAGCGGGCGGACCTGCTCGCTGTCGCGAGCGTTGTCCAAGACGATCAGCACCTGGCGGCCGGCCAGCTTGCTGCGAAACAGTGCCGCCCGGTCCTCGGTGCCTGCCGGGATGCGGCTGTCGGTGACGCCCAGCGCGCGCAAGAACCCGCCCAGCACCTGGCCGGGGTCGAGCACCTGGCCGCCGCGGTCGAACCCCCGCAGGTCCACCCACAGCTGCCCATCGGGAAAGGAGTCGGTGATCTGATGGGCCCAGTGCAGGGCCAGCGCCGTCTTACCGACTCCGGCCATTCCGCGGATGGCGCCGATCAGCACAGCCTGTGCCTGCCGCCCCTGTTCGTCCAGCAGCGCGAGGGCCTGCTGGAGTTCGGCGCGGCGGCCGGTGAACACCGGCAGATCAGCCGGGAGCTGGGCCAAAGCCCCCGCTCGCGGTCGCGTCTTGACCGTGGCCAGCAACCTGGCCCGATCCTGTTCGTTCAGGTTGAGGCCGTCGGCCAGCGCCTCGGCGGTGCGGCGCTGGGGTGAGCCCACCTTGCCGCGCTCCATGTTGCCGATCGCCCGCCCGCTCACCCCTGAAGCCTCCGACAGCTCCTCAAGCGTCATCTGCGCAGCCGTCCGCAGCTCCCGTAGCAGGGAACCGAACTCCCGCTCAGCCATTTCGCCCACCCTCACGATGGCGACCCGACGAAAGCCGATCATCACACGGCGATGGCTTGCCTGGTTCGGCTGTCTCACATGACGGGATCGCACCCTCATACAGGACCGGCTTGTCTTTCCCCGGATCGCCGTGCAGCCCGTCGTTCGGCAGCACGCCGGGCGCACGGTCGATCGCCTGCCGCGGCGCGATCCGGTGGAGATCACCCAGAGCCTACGCGTCGCCTCGCCTGCGGTCACCCCGCGGGTGGCCTCACGATCGGCCGGTCCCCAGCGCCCTGGCGAGGAAGCTCGCGGCCTGTTCGATCGCCTCCTGGGCGGAGCAGGTGCCGCGCAGGGCGTTGAGCGTGAGGAAGCCGTGGATGACGCCCTGGTAGCGCACCGCCGACACCGGAACGCCCGCTCCGCGCAGCCGTACGGCATAGGCCTCGCCCTCATCGCGCAGCACATCGGCCTCCGCGGTGATCACCATGGTGGGCGGGAGCCCGGCCAGTTCCCCGCGCGTGGCCCGCAGCGGTGAGGCAGTGCTCTCGGCCCCGCGGGCCGCGTCCGGGAGGTACTGATCCCAGCACCAGCGCATCCCGTCGGCTCGCAGGAAGTAGCCCTCCGCGAACTCGCGGTAGGAGCCGGTGTCGCAGGAGGCGTCGGTGGCCGGGCACAGCAGCACCTGTCCGGCCAGCAGCCCACCCGCACGCAGGGCCAGGGCCGCGGCGAGGTTCCCCCCGGCGACCGCGATGCGGGAGACGTCCAGCCCGAGCCCGGCGCCATGTCTGCGCAGCCACTCCAGAGCGCCCAGGCTTACTTCCAGCGCGACCGGATAGCGCGCCTCGGGAGCGAGGCTGTAGTGCACGAACGCCACCGCGGCATGCGCGTTCAGCGCCAGCTCACGGGCGAGCCTGCCCTCGGCGTGTTCGCCGCCGAACACCCAGTCGCCGTGCAGGTACAGCACCACCGGCAAGGCGCCGTCGGCGCGCTCGGGCCGGTAGACGGTCAGACCGGCGATCTCCTGGCTGGTGGTGCCGGGGACCAGGATCTGCGGCTGCTGCACGTCGCGCAGGGCCTTGCGCCCCTCCTGCGGCGGCATGCCGTACAGGAAGGGTGGACTGGCGGTGGCGTCGGCGAAGGACTGGGCGGCAGGGTCCAGCACCGGCTTGGACATGAAGGCTCCTGAAACAGCGGACGGCGCCCCGACACTAGGGTGAAGCCACGCCATGCGGTATGCGTCGGATGACGTATTTCTTGCGACACTTAGGGGTGTTCTTGCGGGAGAAGCGGGGGAGCACCCATGGTCATGGCCCTGTTCGGGCGTGAGCGCGAGATCGCCCAGGTCGAAAGCCTGGTGGCGCAGATCCCCGAGCAGGGTGACGCGCTGGTGATCAGGGGCGAGGCCGGGATCGGCAAGTCGGCCCTGCTGGCGGTCGCGCTGGACCGCGCACGGGCACTCGGCTTCGCGACGGCCGTCGCCTCGGGTGTGCAGAGCGAGACCCATCTGCCCTTCGCCGGGCTGCATCAGCTGATCCAGCCGATGCTCGAGACCGCCGCCGAGCTGCCGGTCGCCCAGCGAGAGGCCCTGCTCAACGCGTTCGGCATGGGCGACGGCCAGGCTCCCCAGCCCTTCCTCATCGCCCTGGCCGTGCTGAACCTGCTCGGCGAGGCCGCAGCGGCCGAGCCGCTGCTCGTCGTCGTCGAAGACCTGCAATGGCTCGACCGGCCCACCACCGACGTCCTGGCCTTCGTCACCCGGCGGCTGAGATCCGAGCCGATCGGGATGCTCCTGGCCGTGCGCGAGGGGTATGCGACCACCCTGGACGACATCGGGCTACCGGAGCTGAGCCTGGGCACGCTCGACCCGTCGGCGGCCGGAGAGCTGCTGGACAGCCAGCCGGCCAAGCTCTCCGCCGGTGTGCGATGGCGGGTGCTGGCCGAGGCCGCGGGCAATCCGCTCGCCCTGGTGGAGCTGCCCATCGCCCTCGACAGGGAGCCGGGTCCGCCCTCAGGTGAGTTCCTGCCGCTCACGGCCCGGCTGGAGCGCTCCTTCGCCACCCGGCTGGCGGAACTGTCGCGGCGTACCAGGATGTTGCTGCTGGCCTGCGCCGCCAACGACGGCCACGATCTGCGCGAGGCCCTGACGGCGGCCGGCACCGTCACCGGGACCGAGCTGTTGCTGGCCGACCTGGCCCCTGCGGTTGACCTCGGCCTGGTCACGTTGCACGAGCGGTCCATTCGCTTCCGGCACCCGCTCGTCCGCTCGGCCATTTACCAAAAGGCCGGGCTGCTGGATCGGCAGGTCATCCACCTGGCGCTGGCCGACGTGCACACCCCCGATCCGGACCGCCGGGCCTGGCATCGGGCCGCCGCGCTCGACCACCCGGACGACAGCGTCGCCGCCGACCTGGAACAGGTGGCGCTGCGAGCCCGGCAGCGCGGCGCGCTCACCGTGGCGGTCACCGCGCTGCGCCGCGCTGCCGAGCTGAGCGAGCACGTGGCCGACCGCGCCATGCGCCTGCTGCGCACCGCGGAACTCGCCTTCGAGCTGGGCCGCGGCGAGCTGATCACCGAACTGCTCGCGCTGACCGACCCGGCCCTGCTGGGCGAGCCCGAACGAGCCCGGCTGGCGTGGCTGAACGAGATGCGGGAGGAGGGCCGCAACGAGGGCCCGCAGCGGGTGCGCAGGCTCATCGTGACCGCCGAGGAACGTGAGCGCGCGGGCGACCGGGCCCTGGCACGCAACTTCGTCCGCGCGGCCGCGATGCGCTGCTGGTGGCGCGATCCCGGTGCGGAGCTTCGCCACCGCGTCATCGCGCTGGCCGAACGGCTGGCCGCGCACGACGACGATCCCGAGTTGCTGGTCGCGCTGGCCACCGCGGCGCCGGTGGAGCGGGCCGGGGAGCTGATCGGCCGGCTGACGAGGTTACGGGAGACCCGGCTGGACGGCGCCATGGCCAGGCTGCTGGGCGTGGCGGCCAGCACGATCGGCGCGCACGAGCTGTCCGCCGCCTTCCTCGACCACTCCATCAGCGAACTGCGCGCCCAGGGACGGTTGGGGGTGCTGGCGCAGTCGCTGACCTCGCAGATGCTCAACCAGCTCCTGGGCGGCGACTGGCCGAGCGCCATGCTGGTGGCCGAGGAGTGTGAACGGCTGACCAGGGAGACCCAGCAGCCCCGCTGGCAGTCGGCGGCCCTGTCCATCCTGGCCGCCCTCGCCGGGCTGCGCGGGGACGTGAGCCGGGGGCTGGAGCTGGCCGCTCAGAGCGAGCGGGTGCTGGGCAGCGTCACGATCGCCTCCAACATCGCCCAGGCCCAGTACGCCCGGGGCCTGATCGCGCTGTGCGCGGGCCGGCACGCCACCGCCTTCGGTCATCTGTGGCGGGTGTTCGACCCTCGTGACACCGCCTACCATCCCATCTGGGGCTCGTGGACGATCAGCGAGCTGGCCGAGGCGGCGGTGACCGCCGAGCACCGTGACCTGGCCCGTACGGCTCTGGCCGAGCTGGAGGTCATGGGCCACCAGACGCCCTCCCCCTACCTGCATGTGGGCCTGCGCCATGCCAGAGCGGTGCTGGCCGACGACGCCGACGCCGAGGGCCTGTTCAAGACCGCGCTCGACGCGGACCTGACCTCCTGGCCCACAGCGCGGGCCCGTCTGCTGCTCGCGCACGGCCTCTGGCTACGCCGTCAACGCCGGATCGTGGAAGCTCGCGACCCGCTGCGCGCGGCCCGCGACGCCTGCGACAAGCTTGGGCTGCTGGCCTGGGGAGAGAAGGCCCGCCAGGAGTTGCGCGCCGCGGGCGAGGGCAGCCACCAGCGCGTGCCCAGCTCCGCCGAGCGGCTGACCCCGCAGGAGCTGCACATCGCCAAACTGGCCGCCGGCGGCCTGTCCAACCGCGAGATCGGCCAGCAGCTCTACCTGTCCCATCGCACGGTCGGCACCCACCTGCACCACGCCTTCCGCAAACTGGGCATCGCCTCCCGCGGCCAGCTGCGCGACGTACTCTGAGCCGCGCGTCACCCCCCGGCACCTACGTCATGCGACCGATACCCCTCGCGGGGGCCCGGTGCCTACCGTCGTGCCATGCCGTCATCTCGCCAGAAACTCCAGCAGCAGCTGGTTCCACTGCTCAGAGTGGGTGAGCGGGGCCCCGTGCGGCGCGCGAGGGATCGTGACCAGCGCACTGCCCGCGATCGCCCGCCTCACCCGTGCCCCGCTGTCGCGCGGCGACACGAACGCGTCCGCCTCGCCCTGAACGATCAGCGTGGGTACGGCGACGCGCGCCAGCTCCGCGTCCGGGGCCGCGGAACTCCACGCGGCCAGCGACTGCGCGGTCGCCTGGGGGGAGGCGTCCGCGGCGTGCCTGAGCAGGTACAGGCGAGTCTGCTCGTCCAGCGTGCTGTGACCGTCGACGGCGAACAGACGCAGCAGAACGTCGTCGAGCATGGGGATGCGGTGCCGCCGCGCGGCCATGCGCAGCTCGGCGGCGATCGGGTCCGGAAAGAGCGCCGGGCTGCCCAGCACCAGCCGGGTCACCCGCTCGGACACGGCGGCGTAGCCGACGGCCTCGGCGCAGCCGGTGGAGTGGCCGACCAGCGCCAGCCCGGTCAGGTCGAGGCCCTCGACCAGGGCGGCCAGGTCGGCGGTGAAGGTGGCGTGGTCGTAGCCGTGCCAGGGCCGGCTGGAGTGCCCGAAACCGCGCCGGTCGTAGCAGACCACCCGGTGACCGGCCTCGACGAGCGGGCCGATCTGGTTCTCCCAGAACCGGCACGACAGCGGCCAGCCGTGCACCAGGACGACGGGCGGTCCGTCGCCGACGTCCTCGTAGAAGAGGCTCACGTCTGAATCCACCTGTAGTCGCGGCACCCGCCCAGCATGCCGCCACCTACAGGCGCGGCAATCGGTCAAATGACTGCACCCAGGAGACGAACCACATGGACATCATCGGACGCGCCACAGAACTGGCCGCGCTACGGCGGACGATCGACCGCGCCCCCGGCGCACTGCCCAACGTCGTGCTGCACGGCGACCCCGGTGTAGGCAAGTCCGTGCTGCTGCAGGCCGGCATCGCCTACGCCAGGGAGCAGGGCATGCGGGTGGTGGGCGGCAGCGGCTTCGAATCGGAGGCACAGCTGGCCTTCGCCGGGCTGCACCAGCTCTTCGCACCGGTGATGGACTATCTGGACCGGGTGGAGCCCTTCCATCGCGACACCCTGCTGCGGGTGCTGGGCATGCGGGACGGCCCGCCGCCCGACCGGCTGGCGATCTCGGTGGCTTCCCTGGCGGTGCTGGCCGCCGTGGCCGAGGACGGGCCGGTGCTGATCGCCGTGGAGGACGCGCACTGGGTGGACCATCCCACGCGGGAAGTGATGATGTTCATCCTGCTGCGGCTGCAGCCGTACCACCTGCGCGCCATCTTCGCCCGCCGGCCGCTGACCGCCACCGAGCGAGTCACCCCCGGTGTGCACATGCTGGAGGTCGGGCCGCTCGACGACGAGGCGGCCGGGCGGCTGTTGGACCTGCTGCACCCCGCGCTGCCGCCGTCGGTGCGCGAACGCGTGCTCGCCGAGGCCGCGGGCAACCCGCTGGCGATCACCGAGCTGCCGCAGACGTCGGTGAGCGTGGAGCTGCTGCCCTCCGGAGCGTCCCTGCGCACCCGGCTGGAGACCGGGTTCGCGGGGCGGCTGCTGGAGCTGGCGCCGCGGATCCGTACCACGCTGCTGGTGGCCGCGCTGGACGGCGACCGGCTGCAGCATCGGGCCGAGCTGTCGCCGTACGAGCTGCTGGAGGCCGAGCGCGCGGGCCTGGTCACCCGCGATTCGACGCCGTCGGGGCTGCGCTTCCGTCACCCGCTGGTCAGGTCGGCCATCATCAAGACGGCCTCGCCGGAGGAGACCCGAGAGGCGCACGCCGTGCTCGCAGAACAGCACCAGGCCGACCCGGAGCTGCGCATGTGGCATCTGGCGGCGGCCACGGTGGAGCCGGACGAGCAGGTGGCCGCCGAGATCGAGAAGGCCGCCCGCGCGGTGAGCCTGCGGGGCGGCAGCGGGCTGGCGGTCAAGGCGCTGCAGCGCGCGGCCGAGCTGACCCCGGACCCAGCGGCCCGCGCGGCCCGGCTGGAGCTCGCGGCCGAGCTGGCGGGCGAGTCCGGGCAGCTCGACCTGGCCCAGACCCTGCTGGACGAGGCCCGGCGCCACCTGGACGACCCGGGCAGGGCACTGGCGGTCCGGGCGCAGATCCTCCTGCTGCGTGACGGCGACCTGGACGCCGCCCGCCGGCTGCTGCGCGGCACGCCCGGGGCCGGTCCGCTGGTCAGGGTGATGGCCGCCTCGTACGCCCAGGACCCCGAAGCGTGGGCGGAGGTCACGGACGTGGTGGCGGGCTGCGACGACGAGCACGTCCGCCTGCTGCATGACGTCTTCCTGGGCACCGGCACGGCGGAGCGGGTGCGTACGGCGCTCGACACGCTGCCGGGTGACGCCCCGCCCGGCCGGGTGGCCGCGCTGTGCCGGGCGGCCACCTGGATGGACCTGCTGCCCGACTACCGCGAGCGCATCCGGGCGCTGACCGAGGGCGAGTCCGGCCACGGCGCGGTGACCCACGCGGCCAGCGGCCACTGGCTGGCCGCGCACGATCACTTCCTGGCCGGCCAGTGGGAGGCCGCCGAGAACGCCGCCAACGCCGGGCTGGACCTGTGCGTCCGGCACGACCTGGAACTGCTGGCCCACGACCTGCGCTGCAGCCTCGGCTGGATCGCCGCCGCGCGCGGCGACGCCGACAGCGCCCGCGAGTACAGCAGGACCGTCGAGCAGTGGGCCGCCCCGCGCGGCAGCGCGCTGCACCTGTCGCTGGCCGCCCGCAACCTGGCCCTGGCCGCGATGGCCCACGGCGACTACGAGACGGCCTACGCGCACTGGACCAGCATCAGCCCGCCCGGCGTCATCCCCCCGTACGTGGCGTTCGCCCCGTGGGCGGTCTTCGAGCTGGTCGAATCCGCGGTGCGGACCGGCCGGACGGCCGAGGCCAGGGCACACGCCGCCGCCGCGGCCGGCCTGGCCGAGCGCGCGCCCCGGCTGCGCCTGCACGTGATGGCCGCCCAGGCGCTGGTGGCGCCGGAGGAGGAGGCGGTGCCGCTGTTCAAGGCCGCCCTGGCGCTGCCCAGAACCGAACGCTGGCCCTTCGACCACGCCCGCGTCCGGCTCGCGCTCGGCGAGCTGCAACGCCGCCGCCTGCAACCCGGCGAGGCCAGGCCAGAACTGCGCAGAGCCGCCGACCTGTTCGCCTCCATCGGCGCGACCGCCTGGCAGCAGCGGGCCGAGCAGGAGCTGCGCGCCAGCGGCGTCGCCGTCGCCCAGCGGCCCAACGCCGCACACGGGCTGACCGCCCAGCAACTGGAGGTGGCCCGCCTGGCCGCCTCGGGGCTGAGCAACAAGGAGATCGGCGAGCGGCTCTTCCTGTCCTCCCGTACGGTCAGCGCCCACCTGTACCGGATCTTCCCCAAGCTCGGCATCACCTCCCGGGCCGCTTTACGCGACGCCTTGGAGGGTTTGGCGGGCAATGGAGTCAACTGACCGATTCGCGCCCGCGCCCCGGCGGCCCATGCTCGTGCCGTGATCAACGCCTCACCGGCACGAACCCGAGGAGAGACCGCCATGACCATCCGCTCCCAGCGCCGCGGCCTGAGCCTGCTGCTCGCCGCGCTGACCGTGACGCTCGGCGTGACCGGAACCGTCACGCCCGCCTCGGCGGCCCAAACGGCGACGGCGGGCACCCCCAAGCCCACCGTCGTGCTGGTGCACGGCGTGTTCGCCGACTCCTCCGGCTGGAACGCCACCATCACCGCCCTGCAGCAGGCCGGCTTCCCGGTGATCGCCGCGGCCAACCCGCTGCGCGACCTGGCCGGTGACGCGGCCTACGTCTCCAGCATCGTCGACACCATCCCCGGCCCGGTCATCATGGTCGGCCACTCCTACGGCGGCGCGGCCATCACCAACGCCGCCCGCGGCCACGACAACGTCAAGGCCCTCGTCTACGTCGCCGCCTTCGCCCCCGACGAAGGCGAGACCCCGCTGGAGCTGGCCGGCAAGTTCCCCGGCAGCAAGCTGCCCCCGGCCCTCGTGATCCGGCCCTACCCGGGCGGGAAGGACGGTTACATCGACCCTGCCACGTTCCGGGAGGTGTTCGCCGCCGACCTGCCCGCCCGGCAGACGCGCCTGATGGCCGCCACCCAGCGGCCCGGCAGCGTCGACGGCCTGTCCGGGCTCAGCGGCGTCCCGGCCTGGAAGAGCGTGCCGTCCTGGTTCGTCATCCCGACCGCTGACAACGTCATCCCGCCCGCCGTGCAGCGCTTCATGGCCAAGCGCGCCGGCGGCAAGGTCAAGGAGGTCGCCGGGGCGTCGCACGTGGTGATGATGTCCCGCCCCGACACGGTCGTCCGGCAGATCCTCGCCGCCCACGCCGCCACCCGCTGAGGCCGCCCGCGAAGGCCCGGTCTCACTCCGGCCGGGAATCGAGTCTCAAAATCAAATCTCACTATCTTTAGTTTTTGAGATGACGATAAATGGTCGCCCTGGAGACGCCGAAACGGGCGGCTATCTCCTCGGCGCCGCAGCCCTGCTCGTAGAGGGAACGGGCCTGTGCGACCTGTTCCCCGGTGAGGAGGGCGTGCCGCCCGCCGTTTCGTCCCCGGGCCCGCCCGCGCGCCCGGGGAACGGCCGGTTCGCCCAGCAGGGCCCTGGCGCCGTCCAGGATCAGGCTTCGCAGCTGTCCGGCCGGTTCGTCGCGGAACAGCACCACGGGATCGGCCAGCCCGGCGACCACCTGGCAGGCTCGCACCCGCTGCTCCAGGCCGCTGCCGGGGCCGGCCACCAGGTCGTTGGCCAGGGCGATGACGGTACGGAAGCGGTCGGCGATCGGCGCCTGCACCAGCAGGGTCATGTCCTTGACCAGCATGGTGAGCGTGTGCCGGTGCCGCAGGTGCACATCCACGTACCCCTCGATGGCCCGCCACCGCACCTCCTCGGCGTCCTCGTACGACTCCGCCTGGGCCAGCACCGCCTCCAGCTCGTCCAGCAGCGGCAGGGTGAGCTGCCGGAGGATCTCCTCCTTGGACTCGAAGTGGTAGTAGAGGGCGGCCTTGGTGAGACCGACCTCGTCGGCGATGGCCTGCATGGAGGTGGCGCGGTAGCCGCGAGCGGCGAACAGGACGCGCGCCGCCTCCAGAATCCGCTCTGAAGTCAAGAGGTCTCACTTACCATCGGTCAGTTCTTTCGCTAATGTGCTTACCGGAAGTAAGTCTAATTTGCGCGGGGATGATCTGCATGCGATCCAGGGTGTCCTTCACCGCCGGCGGCGTCCGCTGCGCCGGCCATCTCTACCTGCCCGCCGGTTCCGGGGCGGTGCCGTGCGTGGTGCTCTGCCACGGCTTCAGCGGCACCATGGACCGGCTCTTCGACTACGCCGAGCGCTTCGCCGCCGAAGGCCTGGCCGCGCTGGTCTTCGACTACCGCAGCTTCGGCGAGAGCGACGGCGAGCCGCGCCGGGTTCCGGACATCGGCGGCCAGCTCGCCGACGTCCGCGCCGCGGTGGCCTTCGTACGCGGGCACGAGCGGGTCGACCCCGACCGGGTGCTGCTGTGGGGCAACTCGCTGGGCGGCGCGCACGTGATCACGGTGGCCGCGGACGACCCCCGGATCGCCGCCGTGGTGGCACAGATCCCGTTCAACGGGTTCCCGAAGCAGGTCGAGGGCCGCTCGACCGTTCAGACGCTGCGGGTGCTGGGCGCGATCGTCTGGGACGCGCTCCGGGGGAGGCTGGGCCTGAGCCCGTACTACATCCCCATGGTGGGGCACCCCGGAGAGCTCGCCGTGACCGCCACCCCCGAGGCCGGCCAGCACATTCAGACCCTGACCGGCGGGGAGAGCACGTCATGGCGCAACAGCGTCGCGCCCAGGGGGCTGCTGCAGATGATGCGCTACCGCCCCGCCGGCGCCGCGGCCCGCCTGACCTGCCCGCTGCTCGTCTGCGTCGCCGCCGAGGACCAGGAGACGCCCCTGGAGACCACCCGCGTCCTGGCCGAGCGTGCACCACGAGGCGAACTGCGCGTCTACCCCGGCACCCACTTCACCTTCTACACCGACCCCACGTTCCGGGACGGCGTGGTCGCCGACCAGATCGACTTCTACCGCCGGGCCTTCACCACGGTGTGACGGCAGCCGCCTGAGCCGCGAGGGGATCCGCCGGGCACCTGCCGCGCCGCCCCTCACGTCCTCCTCCTGAGCCGGCCGGATGGCTCGGCACCGCGAGCCGGCGGACAGTAGCGGTGGCCCGGCGGCCGTGCACGCGTGGCTGTCGGCGGTCGCCGGCCCCGAGGAGGAGTACGCGACCCTTGTGCACCGCCCGCCGCGCGCGAGGCCGACGGCCAGAATGCCGATGAAACGATCGCCGGCGGAACGGCCGGAGCTGGTCAAAGGCCTCTTCCCGGGTGTGGCCGGTCGGTGGGAGGACTCGGGCGGGTGAAGGAGGCCAGATGGTCGATCTCGGCGAAACCGGCGGTGTCGAACAGCTCCCAGCAAGGTTCGGGATCGCCCGCAGCGTACAGGACCGTCTCCGATGCCCCGTGTTCGTGCAGGAGGGTGTCCGCCTGGGACAGCAGCTCCCGTTCGAGCCCCTCATCGGCGTGTCCGGCGGCCGCGCCGAACCACCACAGGATGCCGAAGCCGTCGATCGGCTCCTGGGCGACCACTTCGGCCGAGACGTCGTCGTCCCGGGCCTTCAGCCACCAGCCCGGCGGGGTGCTGCTGGCGACGACGACAACCTCGGGGCGGGCCGGAGCGTGGGAAGCACCGGGTGTCGTGCGGCACAGGTAGCGCCAGGAGTCCCGCGCGGCGAACCCCGCGTGTTCGAGGACCTTTCGTGTCATGGGCCGGCGCCCCGTCGGCAGGGCCGCCGGGCCGGGGCCCGGCGCGGCGGTGAAGGCGAGCACGGGTCTGCTGTCGCCCAGGTGAAGAAGGGCGTGGCCGACGAGCTCTTCGACGATGTGCAGGACCTCGCGCCCGTGCAGCCACAGGACGTGCCCGGCGCGGTGATCCCGGCGTGTCGCGTACGACACGACTCCCGCGACCTGACCGTCCGGATCCACCAGCACGTCGGTTGCGGGGCGGTCGAGGTCGGTCCAGGGACCGCAGCCGTACCGGGACGTTCCTGCCACCGCCTGGTCGAGCATGTGAGGGGTGCACGACGGCTGGCCCGGCAGGCGGTCGGCATCGATGAGCGCGAGCACCGACGCGCTGTCGCGGCTCTGGTAGCGGCGCAGTCTCATCCCCGCTGCCGGTGAACGAGGGAGCAGGTGGAGCGGGGCGAGGATTTCCTTCGCGGACAGCGTGTTGCCCGTGCTCGCGGCGATTCTCATCGCGGCGGCGGCGACAGGTCCGGCGGCGTCGGGCGGGATCACCAGGAGGAGGAAGCCATCCTGGCTGCCGCGAATCACCCTGATGGTGTGCGGAGTCGCCGACAAGCCGCTGACCCGCACGAACCGGCCATCTACCAGCAGGTGGGCCGGGAGCTCTGGCCAGGCAGCCGTGTCGAGCCTGACCCGCAGGATGGGCCCGAGGCGCTCCTCGAGGAGCCGGACGAGGGCGGGTAGCTCGCGGTGGAGGTCGAAGGAGTGCGGCCACCACGCGCCGTCGAGCGTTCCGTCGCGAGTCAGCGTGGGTTCGAGGAACACCCGGGCTGGTTGGGGTGCGATGGGTGTGACTGATGCGTGGCGGTTCGGCATCGGGTGTGCCGCCTGTCTCCGGCGTGAAGGCCGGCTGCGTCCGGGGCGACGCCGACGCGGTTGCCAGCATGCGAAATGTCCCAGATAAAACCACGATACGCCGGAAAAACAAAAACGCACCTGGGCCTCACTTCTGCCAGGTGCGTACGAAGTTCATTGCGGGTTCAATAACGCAACACCGGACGGCCTACTCCACCTTGTGGACGGTGACAGCCTGCACCGCCGTCAAGAGGATCGTGTGCACAGGGGACTCGTGCCGCGTCGCCGCCGATCCATGGGCGAACTCGTCGAGCACGACGGTTTTGCGAGCTCGATCCAACTCCACGACCGCCCCCTTGAGCGACTGCCCCCCGTACAGGTGAACGGTTACCCGCTGTTGTTTGCCTTCCACACTGGACAGCGCGAACACCCAGACGTCAACATCTTCCATCTCATCCCTCCACGAATCTCTCGGCCATGCGCACCACACCTGGCCGCCCGACGGGCACCCACAAGGTCAACGCCGCCCTGGCGGACAACAGTGGAATGATCCAGTCAACTCTGCGTGCTGATTCCGCTCGATTCCACATCCAACGCCAAAAGATGCCGCAACTCCAGCCGTTCCGCGAGCACACATCCTCGCACGCGGACCGAGGTACAGGTCCGCGCGGGCCGGCCGCGGATTGCCGCCCACGGCTGCGGCCTGATTCGGGGCAATTACCAAAATGGGTACTAAGGTGATGAGCAGGCGGGTCATCCGCCGGAGCCCGACGAGGTCGCCCACGCAGTTCCATGCGATGGCCAGCGTTCGCCGACTCAGTACGCCGGACGATGTCGCGCGGTGATCACACCGCCCGTTCTGTTGAACGCGTGGGATCCACCGGGGGCATCATGCCCTCCTGACGACAGCTGACGGCCACACCCGTGAACTCCTGACGGGGCCGCGATCCGGTAGGTCCGGTCACCCTCATCCGGCATATCCCGCTCCGCCTGGAGGCTTGAGATGTTCGAGAAGTTCACCGACCAAGCGAGGCGTGCCGTCGTCCTGGCGCAGGAGGAGGCCAGGATGCTCAACCACAATTTCATCGGTACCGAGCACATTCTTCTCGGCTTGATCCAGGAAGGTGAGGGTCTGGCCGCCAAGGCTCTGCAGAGCCTCGGTGTCAGCCTTGAGGGAGTGCGCCGGCAGATCAAGGAGATCATCGGCCAGGGCCTGCCGGCCGAGTCGGCGCACATCCCGTTCACCCTGCGGGCCAGGAAGGTCCTGGAGCTGTCGGTCCGTGAGGCCGTGCAGCTGGGCCACGACCACATCGGCACCGAGCACATCCTGCTCGGGCTCATCCGCGAGGGTGCGGGCGTGGCGGCCCAGGTACTGGTCAACCTCGAAGCCGATCCCGGGCGAATCCGGAGCTGGGTCATCCAGTCGCTCTCCAGTCCCGGGGACGGGCCGTCGACGCCGCCCCCGGCCTTTCAGGAGCCGATCCGGCGGTCCGCCGCGATGCTCGACCAGTTCGGCCGTAACCTGACCCAGGCCGCCCGCGAGGGCAAGCTGGATCCGGTCATCGGCCGTGAGAAGGAGATCGAGCGGGTCATGCAGGTCCTGTCCCGCAGGACCAAGAACAACCCCGTTCTCATCGGCGAGCCCGGCGTCGGCAAGACTGCCGTCGTCGAGGGCCTGTCGCAGAAGATCGTCAGGGGCGAGGTGCCCGAGACGCTGAAGGACAAGCAGCTCTACACGCTTGACCTCGGCGCCCTGATCGCCGGCTCCCGCTACCGCGGTGACTTCGAGGAGCGCCTGAAGAAGGTGCTGAAGGAGATCCGCACGCGCGGCGACATCATCTTGTTCATCGACGAGCTGCACACGCTCGTGGGTGCGGGCGCCGCGGAGGGCGCGATCGACGCCGCCAGCATCCTCAAGCCGATGCTGGCCCGCGGCGAGCTGCAGACGATCGGCGCGACCACGCTCGACGAGCACCGCAGGCACTTCGAGAAGGACGCCGCTCTCGCCCGCCGTTTCCAGCCGATCCTGGTCCCCGAGCCCTCACTCGACCACACGATCGAGATGCTGAAGGGCCTGCGCAGGCGCTACGAGGCGCACCACGCCGTCTCGATCACTGATGACGCCCTCGTGGCCGCGGCGCGGCTGGCCGACCGGTACGTCAGCGACCGCTGCCTGCCCGACAAGGCGATCGACCTCATCGACGAGGCGGGGGCGCGGCTGCGCATCCACCGGATGACCGATCCCGTCGATGCGTGCGTCAAGGACGTCGTCACCGGGGAACTGATCGCCGAGGTCCTGGCGACCGCCACCGGCATCCCGGTCTTCAAGCTGACCGAGGAGGAGTCGCAGCGCCTGCTCCGCATGGAGGACGAGCTGCACAAGCGGATCATCGGCCAGGACGACGCCATCAAGGGCCTGTCGCGCTCCATCCGGCGTACCCGCGCCGGGCTGAAGGACCCGCGCCGTCCCGGTGGTTCGTTCATCTTCGCCGGCCCCTCCGGTGTGGGTAAGACCGAGCTGTCCAAGGCTCTGGCGGAGTTCCTCTTCGGTGACGAGGACGCGCTGATCAGCCTGGACATGTCGGAGTTCATGGAGAAGCACACCGTCTCCCGGCTGTTCGGCTCGCCTCCCGGCTACGTCGGCTACGAGGAGGGCGGCCAGCTCACCGAGAAGGTGCGGCGCAAGCCGTTCTCCGTGGTGCTGTTCGACGAGATCGAGAAGGCCCACCCCGACATCTTCAACTCGCTGCTGCAGATCCTGGAGGACGGCCGGCTGACCGACGCCCAGGGCCGGGTGGTCGACTTCAAGAACACGGTCATCATCATGACCACCAACCTCGGTACCCGCGACATCTCCAAGGGCATCGGGGTCGGGTTCGCGAAGTCCAACGACACCGAGTCCAACTACGAGCGGATGAAGGCGAAGGTCCAGGAGGAGCTCAAGCAGCACTTCCGGCCCGAGTTCCTCAACCGTGTCGACGACATCGTGGTCTTCCACCAGCTGACGCCGAACGAGATCATCAAGATCGTGGATCTGATGCTCGCCCAGGTGGACGCCAGGCTGAAGGACCGCGACATGGGGCTCGAGGTCTCGCCCGAGGCCAAGCAGCTGCTCGCCGACCGCGGCTACGACCCCGTCATGGGCGCCCGGCCGCTGCGGCGCACGATCCAGCGCGAGCTGGAGGACTCGCTGTCGGAGAAGATCCTCTACGGCGAGCTCCGGCCCGGCCAGGTCGTCAAGGTCGCCGTCGACGGTCTCGGGCTCGTCTTCATCAGCGGGAGCGCGCCCAGCGACCGGCGTCACAGCGTGGCGGCGCCCGTCTGACACTCGCGCCTGGGCCGCCCTGTACGCCGGACGATTCACGCGCCCCCGGAACCCCGCCGGCATCGCTTCCATCGAGAGGTACAATAGAAATACCGAGGACTTCTCGAGCGTTGGCATTCAGGTCTGCGTCGCCCCCGGCGAACCACCACCGGCCCGTGCAGGGGCCCGGACGGGGCACGCGACCATGACACAGGCACTTTCTCCCCAGCCCGCACCGCTCGCCTCCGCCTCATCCGCGATCCCTCGGGTCCTCTCGACCGGCGAGCCCATCACCCTGCCGTTCATCCCGCCGGACACCGCAACCGGCGCCGCGCAGCCCCGCCGCAAGCTCGCCGCTCAGGACACGGCCGACGTGGCCCTTGACGACACAGCCGCAGCCTCGCGCGCCTGCCGCCCAGCCTCGACGCGCGAGCGCCGGCCGCCGGCTCTGCCCGGCGACAGAACGGCGACAGAACGGGGGCGGAACGTTCACCGGCACGCACCCGTGGTCTCTGACCAGGCAGAAGAGACGTTCCGCAGAAGGAGACCTGATATGACCGTCATCGACACCGCGCCGCTCGGCGTGGCCAACACCGGCAAGCCGACCATCGTCCACCTGTCCGGCGAGATCGACCTCTTCACCACCGCGGCACTTCGCCGGCAACTGATGGGCACGCTGCGCTACAGCACGAGTCTGCTCATCCTCGACCTGTCGCAGGTGTCGTTCTGCGACACCGGCGGGCTGGCCGTGCTGGTCGGCATCCAGCACCGCGCACGTTCGATGGGCATCACCGTCGCTCTGAGGGGGCCCGACGCGTCCATGTCCCGGCTGCTGCGCGTCACCGGCCTGGACCGAGGGCTGCCGATGGTGGTGTGAGGCACGTGCGCCCAGGCCGCTTGAACAGGCCGCTCGAACAGGCCGCTCGAACAGTGGCTATGCGGGGCGCAGCAGCTCCTTGCGCCTGGTCAGCAGTTGGGTGCGCTCGGCCAGCAACTGGGTCTGGCGCCCCTTCAGGTTCGTCCTGGTCTCGCGCACCCACTGCGCCAGGTTCTTCACCTCGGTCCTGGTCTTCTCGATGCGCTGGTGCTTGAGCACATCGCTGACGATGTTGTCGAAGAAGGCGTCCACGAACCACCGCGTGTCCACCTTGGGCATCACCGGCCGGGCCGCGATGCCGGTGTCGGCCAGCTCGCGGGCGAAGACGTCCAGAGCCCGCTGGGCATGCCAGGCGGCCTTGTCGGCACTGGTCAGCCTGTCGTGCTCGAAGGCGTCGGCGAGCAGGCCGCCCCCGAAGACGTCGAAGGTGGAGGCGTTCCTGGCGGAGTCGAGGAAGCGCAGCACGACGCCGAGCGCCTCGTGCGCGGCCTGACCCGCCCGGCGGGCCTCCTCACACTCGCGCAGCTCGGCGCTCACCCGGTCGAGCGCGGCGCCGAGGTCGGCCAGCACTCGCGCGCGCGGATCGCCGCTCCGGATGATCTGCTGCTCCTTCTCGGCCAGCAACCGGGCATACTCCCGGGACGCGGGATCGAGCACGGCCAGCTCGGCGGCGGCGGCCGCCGCGTCGGCTTCGAGCTGCGCGAGCCGGGCCCGGTGACCGTCCACGCGTTCCATGGCCGCAACCACCTCGGCGCGCTCGCGCTCCAGCCGCTCCTCGCGGTTGCCCAGCATGCGGGCCAGAACGGCGGACAGCCCCCCTTCCAGCCGGGCGACGTCACGCTCCTCCTTGGCCAGCTCGGACTCCAGATCCTTCAGAGTGCCACGGACGTCCTCGATCTGTTGCGCGGTGGTCTCGCGCAGGCTCCGGACGTGTTCGGCGCGGTGCATCCTGGCGGCTGCCTCACGTAGCCGTTGGTCAAGCTCCGGGAAGAGGGTCACGCAATGACGACGAACGGGCCCGACCGGACGTTCCGCACAGCCCGTGGAACCCCCGCAGCGACCGCAGCCGATGAGCGCACGGCACCGCCGCTCCAACGCCGCGAGAACGGGCCGATCGGCCCAGCCCGGCTCAGACCGTCCGACCTGACGCCGCAATACCGCCGCCTCGTGACGCAACACCATGATCTCCGCATCCGCAGACGAGATGCGATCTCGTCTGCGGGGACGGACCCCGTCGAACCACGAGCCAGCACCATCGTGGCCGCCTTGGCAGATCAGGCGGTCGGGACGGTGTCCTTGCGGGTGGCGAGGCCGGGGACACCGCTTGTCCCTTCGGTCCTGCGGGCCGGCCTGAGGAAGAGGGCGAGCAGGATGCCGATGGCGAGGGTGGGCGCCATCCAGAGGTAGCCGGTGGCCGTGGCGTGGGCGAAGGCCTCCAGCGCGACGTCGCGCGAGGCGGCAGGGAGCTGAGCGATGGTGTCGGGGCGGCCGGCGTCGAAGCCTCCGAGTGCCGGCAGGCCGCGGGTGCGGCCGGCGAAGCCGGTGTTGAGCAGGGTGGCGAAGACGGCGACGCCGAAGGCCGCGCCGATGGAGCGGGCGAAGGTGACCACGGCGCTGGCGGCGCCGAGATCGGCGGGGGGCACGCTGTTCTGGACGGTCGTCATCACGACCATGGGCACCATGCCGATGCCCACTCCGGTGATGAGGAAGTAGCTGCTCAGGACGAGGGCGTTGGTGGCGGCTCCGATCGTGCTCAGCAGCAGCAGGCCGGCGAGGTTGACGAGCAGGCCCGCGAGCAGGATGCGGCGCAGCCGACCGGCGTTCGCGGCCCATCGTCCGGCCAGGGACTGGCTGGCGACCAGACCGGCGACCAGGGGCAGCATGGAGATGCCTGAGAGCGTGGCCGAGACCCCGTGGACGATCTGGAGGTAGGTGGGCAGGTAGACCAGGACGCTGAACATCGCCGCGTTGGCGACGAACGCGATCAGCGATGGTCCGACCACGGTCCAGGAGGCGAACATGGCCGGAGGAAGGACCGGGGCGGCGGCGTGGCGCTCGACGGGCACCAGCAGCACGGCCAGCGCGACGGTGGCCGCGATCAGGCCGAGGATGGCCGGCGAGCCCCAGCCCCAGCGGGCTCCGAACGACGTGATGAGGATCAGGCCGGTGGCGATCGCGGCCAGCATCGAGGCGCCCAGGTAGTCGATGCGCGCTGTGGTCTGCCTGGCGACCGCGGGCAGTGCCCGCGCGGCGATGACGAGGGCGACGGCACCGATGGGGAGATTGATCAGAAAGGCCCACCGCCAGGACAGCTGGTCGGTGAAGACGCCGCCCAGCAGGGGACCGACGATGCTGGCGACGCCGTAGACGGAACCGAACATGGCCTGGTAGCGGCCCCGTTGGCTCGGGGCCGCGATGTCACCGACCAGGGCGAAGGTCAGCACGATCATGCCGCCGCCGCCCACGCCCTGCAGCACCCGGCTGCCGATCAGCTCGGGCAGGTTCTGTACCAGGCCGCAGGCCACCGAGGCGATCAGGAAGATCGTGGTCGAGGCCAGGTACAGGCGCTTGCGGCCGTACATGTCGCCGAGTTTGCCCCACAGCGGAGTCACCGCCGTCGAGGCGAGGAGGTAGGCGGCGCTGACCCACGCGATGTCGTCGAACCCGTTCAGATCCTCCGCTATCCGCGGCAACGCCGTCGAGACGATCGTCTGGTCCAGAGCCGCCAGGAGAACCGCCAGTATCAGCGCGCACATGGCGGCGGCCACACCGGGTGATGTGGATCGCTGTGCCTTCATCGATCTTGCCCTTCCAAAATTGGCCGCAACAGGTTGGCAGTATCAGAGATAACTGTCACATCAATGTAGCACTTTGTGGGCAGTCGTCTGCCAGCATGATGCGCGCCTCCCACCTTGCGGCCTGCGCGGTGCGCCCTCCACCTCACCTCTGGAGGGCGCACCGCCTGATCACGGCAGGGTCAGCCGCAGTGCACGTTGTTGAGCTTGACGCTCGTCCACGACGGCGAGATTCCCTCTACGTCGATGCACTGGCCGGGCGCTGAGACGTACACCGGACCGGCGTAGTACTTGTAGTCACCGGCGTCGGAGACTCTCCCGCTGCCATCGCCTCGTGAGAGCACGACACCCTTCCAGCTCGTGGTGTTGGCGTACGGGCCGTCACCATAGGTGAGGGCACAGTTCTTGCCGGTGCTGGAGCTGTAGTACACCTCCAGAATGCCCGTACGGTACCCGTACTTCTCGATGCCGATGTTGTAGACGCCGACCCGGCTGTAGCTGCTGCCACAGGGCCCGGCCGCGCCGGCCGGGGTGGCGCCTGCGACCAGCGTGGTGGTGGAGACCAGGGCCGCGCCGGCCAGGAGGGTCGTCAGCTTGCGTGTCCGCACGAATTTCCTTTCGATCACCAGTGTTGTGATCATGAGTACCACCGGCTCACGGCCACCACTCGGGACTGGTGCTCAATGTGACGGTTCACACATCGCCACCTCCGGTGCGCGGTGAGGAAGCCGCAGGCTCAGCCCGTCAGGGCTGAGAAGCCGAGGTCCCGGCGTTGACGCATGCGGCCGTCGCTGCCGAGCTCGATGACCGTGTCGACGCCGATCCGCTCGAGGAACGCGAAATCGTGGCTGACGACGACCAGGGCCCCGCGGTACGCGTCGAGGGCCTCGGCGAGCTGCTCGACGCTGGCGATGTCGAGGTTGTTGGTGGGCTCGTCCAGGACCAGCAGCTGAAGCGGGGGCTCCGACAGGAGGAGCCGCGCGAGGGAGACGCGGAACCGCTCGCCGCCGGAGAGCGTACGCACCGGACGATCGGCGCTGTCGCCCCGCAGGAGAAGCCGCGCGAGCTGGTTGCGGATCGTGCCCGCCGGCGTCCCGGGGGCGACCGACTGCACGTTCGCCATCGCGCTCGCATCGTCGTCGAGCCCGTCGAGACGCTGCGGGAGGTAGCCGGCGAGCTCGGTCAGGAGCTGCCCGTGCGGCCGGCCGGGCGTGGGAGCCGTACCGCGGACGAGCTGCTCGATCAGGGTCGACTTCCCGGTGCCGTTCGCCCCGACGAGCGCGACCCGCTCCGGCCCCTGGATCACGAACGTGCGGTCCTGGTCATGCAGGTTCGCCAGGCGCCTTCCGCGCGGGACGTCCGGGTCGGGCAGGACGAGGCTGATGTGCTCCTCTTCGCGTACGCGGGCGTCCGCTGCGTCCAGTGCGGCCTGCGCCGCCTGGACCTTGTCGTCGAGTGTGGAGCGCAACGAGCCCGCGGACGCCTGGGCCTTGCTGGCGCGGTTGCCCGCGAGGATCTTCGGGATGCCGCCGTCCTTCTGGGTCTTCTTCGCGGTGCGCTCCCTGCGCGCCAGCTTCGTCTCCGCCTCGACACGCTGCCGCTTCTCGACCTTGAGCGCCTGCTGGGCCGACCGCGCGGCCTGGACCGCCGCCGCCTGCTCCTGCTCCTGGTGCTCCTTCCAGGCGCTGTACGGGCCGCCGAAGGTGTCGAGGGTGCCGCCGTACAGCTCGGTGGTGTTGTCCATGTGCTCCAGCAGTTCGAGGTCGTGGCTGACCACGACGAGGGTGCCCGGCCACTGGTCGACGAAGTCGGCGAGCTTGGCGCGGGTGGGCCGGTCGAGGTTGTTCGTGGGCTCGTCGAGCAGGGTGATGGGAGTGCGGCGGATGCGCAGCCCGGTGATGGCGATGAGCATCGCCTCTCCGCCGGAGACCTCGGCCACGCGGCGGCCGAGGTCTCCGGCGGAGAATCCGATCTGGTGCAGGGCCTGGTCGGCGCGGGACTCGATGTCCCAGTCATCGCCGATCGTGTCGAAGTGGCGCTGGTCGACGTCGCCGGACTCGATGGCCCGCATCGCGGCGATGATCTGATCGATCCCGAGGAGCTCGGCGATCGTGGCTTCTCGCCGGAGCGTGAGCGTCTGAGGCAGGTAGCCGACCTCGCCGATGGTGTCGATCTGGCCGGCGGTCGGCTGCAGGAGGCCCGCGATCAGCCGCAGCAGCGTCGACTTCCCTGCGCCGTTGCGGCCGATCAAGCCGGTACGGCCGGTGCTGAACGTGCCGTTGACGCCCGAGAGCGCCACGGTGCCGTCCGGCCATTCGAAGGTCAGATCGTGGAAGGTGATGGCGGACTTCGTGGACATGGGTGGTGTTGTCTTCCTTCTTCCCGTCAGCCGCGCGGGGAGGCGACGAGGACCGGTTCGGTGTTGACGGCGGATGACGCTGACGCGGAACAGCTCCGGCCGGGAGCCCGCATGAAGCAGGTGGTCAGGACAGTGCTCACGTGGCATCACCCGCCGGAGGCAGGACCTGACGGCCCCGGTAGACGCCGCAGTGCCGGCACGCGCGGTGCGGCGGGGTGGGCTTGCCGCAGGCGGGATTCGCGCAGGTGGTGAGCGCCGGGACGCTCGCCTTCCACTGAGCGCGACGGTGGCGGGCGCGGGAACGTGACGTGCGGTGCTGCATGGCCATGGGCCTTTCGTGAAGGGTTGCGAACGCCAGGGAACCGGCGGGACAACCGACCACGGGCCGTGAGTCACTGCGGCAGGAGATTCGATCAGGGGTTGCCGGGGACACCATCTGCGGGCGGCACTGGGCCGCTGCCCGGGTGCCGGGCGATGGATGGGCACGGGGGATCGAAGTCGCGCGTTCGCAGGCACAACCAGGGACCGGGGTCGGCGCGGTGCGAACGTGCCGGCAGGCTCAACGCAGAGGTGTCAACGCCTCGGACGGGCGGACTCACGCTGCTGCGCTGGAGGAACGGTCATTCACCGGCGTGGGCCTTACCCACGCGGACGAAAGCCACCGGCAGTTCGGTGGCTAGATTCTGTCGACCTCGATCTCCATGGCACTCATCGTAACAAGGATCTCTCGTGGGCCGAACCCGGACGGTCGCGCGACCGCGGCGTACGGCACCACGGCGGGGACGATTTCGCGGTGGCGCTCGTTCTGCACGACGGGGGTGATGTGATGTTCTCCGGAAAGATGGGGGCGGAGGCGCTGGCGGAGCAGGGCGAGGCTCACCGCCTCGAAGGACGCCACGCCGAAGCGATCGACCACTTCACACGCGCCATCGAGCTCGCGCCAGGCTACGCCTACGCCTGGGGTTCGCGCGGCCAGGCGTACTGGGCTCTGGAGCGTGAGGCGGAGGCGCTGGCGGACCTCGACCGCGCCATCGAGCTCGACCCGGAACTCGGCTGGCCGAGCATCGAACGGGCGCTGATCGCCCGCGAGACCGGTCGTTACGGGGAGGCCCTGGAGGTCCTGACCCGCGCGATCGAGGTCGATCCCGGCTTCTGGGAGGCCTGGGCCGACCGCGGGGCCGTGCGCTACAGGATGGACGACTACCAGGCCGCGCTCGCGGATCTGGACAAGGCGCTCGAACTCGGCGGCGAGCAGCCCTTCACCCTGCGCTACCGCGGGCTGGCCTGCTGGTTGCTGGACCGTGACGACGAGGCGCTCGCCCTGCTCACCCGCGCCATCGAGCTCGACGACGAGGAGGAGCGGGCCTACTACGACCGGGGCAGGATGCACGCGTTCGCCGAGCGGTACGAGCCGGCGCTGGCCGACTTCGGCCGCGCCCTCGAACTGGATCCCGGCTACGTGTCCGCCATGGTGGCGCGCGGTCGTGTCCACCGCCGCATGGGCAACGTGGAGGAGGCGCTGGCCGACTTCACCCGGGCGATCCGCCGTGACCACGAACACGTCGGAGCACACCTCGAACGGTCGCGGGCCTACACCAGGATCGGCAGGTACGCGGAGGCGATCACGGATCTGACCCGGGCGATCGAGCTCGATCCGGACGATCCCACGGCCTATGTCGAACGCTCCCTCTGCTACCAGGCCGAGGAGGAATCCGAGAAGGCGATCGCCGACCTGACCCGCGCCATCGAGCTCGGCACCGACTTCGGCAAGTCCTACCTCTACCGTGGCGACATCTACCGTGGCCTGGATCGCCACGACGAGGCCATGGCCGACTACGACCACTACATCGCGCGCTTCCCGGGCGACTGCGCCGGTTATCGCGAGCGCGGCCACCTCCACGACCGGCTGGACCGTACCGAGCAGGCACTGGCGGATCTGACCCGCGCCATCGAGCTCGACCCGGACGACGCCGACGCCTACGCCTATCGCGGGGAGGTCTCGTGGGCGACCCGCCCCGAGGAGGCGGTGGCGGACTTCACCCGGGCCATCGAGCTGGAACCGGACGACTACTGGCATCACGCCAGCCGCGGCGTCCTGCTGGACACGATGGGACGCCATGAGCAGGCACGGGCGGACCTGACCACGGCGATCGAGCTCGACTCCGCGAACGCGTACGCCTTCAAGGCCCGCGCTGACGTCCACCTGAGCCTGGGAGCGTACGAGGAGGCGATAGCCGACCTGGACCGGGCGCTCGAACTCGATCCCGGGCGGGCGACCGCGCACTTTCTGCGCGGCAAGGCCCTGTACTACCTGGACCGCAACGAGGAGGCGCTGTCGGCGCTGGACAAGGCGATCGCCCGCGAAGGTGACGACGCCGACCACATCCTGCTGCGGGGCAGCGTGCTGAAGGACATGGACCGCTATGCGGAGGCGCTGGCCGACCTCGACCGAGCGCTGGCTCTCGACCCCATGCAAAGCCTGGCCTACACCGAGCGGGGAGACGTCTACTACTATCTCGGCCGCTACGAGGAGGCGCTGAGGGACCAGGACGTGGCGATCGAGCTCGACCCGGACAACGCCCTCGCCCTGTACAGCCGCGGGTTCACCCACTCGATGCTGGACCGGCACGAGGAGGCGGTCGCGGACCTGTCCAGGGCCATCGAACTCGGCGCCGACACCGTCCCGGGGCGCGTGGCGCGGGGCCGGAGCCAGGCGTCGATGCAGCGGCACGAGGCGGCGATAGCCGACTTCGACCACGTGCTCGGGTCGGATCCCGGCCATGTGCACGCCCTGGTCTCCCGCGGCATGGCCCACCTCGACCTGCACCGCTACGAGGAGGCGCTGGCGGACTTCGACCGGGCGCTCGAACTCGACCCCGACCTCGACCACGTCGAGGAGCTGCGCGACCACCTGGCCGTGGCGCTGCTCGACCCCGCGGAGATGTTCACGTTGTTCGCGCATTCCCTGATGGCAGGCACGTGGTCGCGTGCGAGCGAGGATCCGGAGGAGTTCGTCGAGGCGCTGGACGGCTGGGCGAGCCTCTGGCGGATCGCCGGGGACGAGGACGTCCGCGCGAAGGAGTTCGAAGAGCTGGACCGGGCAATCGCGGAGGACCCCGGCGATGTCCTCGCCCTGGCCTCCCGGGCGCTGCTGCACCGCGCGGCCGGCCGCTACCAGGCGGTGCTGACGGATCTCGACCGGGTCCTGAGCGTCGAACCGGACAGCCGGTGGGCGCTCGGCCTCAGGCGGGCGGCCCAGTTCGACGGCGGGCGGCCCGATGAGGAGGCGTCCGAGTTCGACTGGGCGTACCGGCTCTATCACATGGGGCTGCCGAGCGCGCTCGAGGTGATGTGCGCGATGGCGTTGGCGGAAGATCCCGAGTATCTGCTGGGCGTCATGCGCGCGGACCTGCTCAGGAAGGAACGGCGGGTCGTCACGGGACGTGCCGGCGCCGCCGCCGAGCTGCTCGAACTGGCCAAGGCGTACGCGTACGCGGGGCCGGAGGAGGAGATGGAGCGGGTGCACGCGTCGGCCAGGCGGCAGCCCGACTACGACGCCGCGAAGGCCGCCTGCGTCGCCGCGGCCAGGGACACCGTGAGCCAGGCCGAGGCGGGCGGCGAGGAGTTCCCGTATGTCCGCAGGATGAGACGCCTGCTGGCACTGCTGCTGGAGTGAGCGCCGTCGGAGAGCTCACAGGGTATCAAGTTACAAATTTTGACATCTGTTACCGATCCCCCTTAGCGTTTCTCGCATGGAGCAGGGAACATTCGGCGCCGACGTCTGTGTGGGGGCGGTCGGGCTCGGTTGTGCAGGCATGTCCGGCGCGTACGGACCCAGCGCCGCCGAACCGAGCACCTCCCGCGGCGACGCGGTCGCGCAGCTCGCGATCGTGTGGGGGCTCGCGCAGGGGCGCGACATCGTCGCGCTGGCCGGGGCCGGCCGGCCGCACCGCATCACCGAGGCGGTGGACGCCGCCGGTCTGCGGCCGATCGAGGCCGACCTGGACACGGTCGAGCAGGCCGCGGGCGAACGCGACGCCCCCGCCCTGCTCTCGCTCCTGGACAGCGAGCGAACGGGCGGCAGGCCCTGATGCCCGCCCGGACCCCGCTGGACGAGAACGCGATCCTGGCGGCCACCGAGGAGATCCTGCGCCGCCACGGGCCGGACAAGGCGACCGTCGTCGACGTCGCCCGGGCGCTCGGGGTCAGCCACGCCGCCGTCTACAAGCACTTCCCCTCCAAGCAGGCGCTGCGCGAGGCCGTGACCCGGCGCTGGCTCGACCGCAACCGCGATGCCCTCGCCGTCATCGCCGCCGACAGCGCGGTCCCGCCGGCGCAGCGGCTGCGTAGCTGGCTGCACGCCGTCCTGGCCGGGAAGCAGGCCAAGATTCGCGAGGACCCGGAGCTGTTCGCCGCCTACGGAATCCTCGCGGCCGCGCACAGCAGCGTCGCCACCGACCACGTCGCCGACCTCCTGGGCCAGCTGACGGCCATCATCGCCGACGGCGCCGCCGACGGCAGCTTTCGGGCCGAGGACGCGGAGGCCACCGCCCGCGTGGTCTTCAACGCCACCGCCAAGTTCCACCACCTCGCCCACGCGGCCGAATGGCAGGACCCCGGCATCGGCGCCGAGCTCGACGAGGTGTGCAGCCTGCTGCTCGATGGCCTGCACGCCCCCGCATCGCCGTAGCCGAACCGGGCCGACCACCCGCCGCGACTCGTCAGCGAGCGCGGCCGGCCCTGCCCATCGCCACCAAACGAATGAGGAGTGACGCACGACCATGGTTCAGGCAATCGGAGTGACGCACCCAGGCGGGCCGGACGCTCTCGGCGAGCTCGACCTGGCGGCCGAACCGATCGGTCCCGGTCAGGTCAGGATCCGGGTGAGCAGCGCCACGGTGAACCCGACGGACGCGCTGATCCGTTCTCGTCCACGACAGGACGCGGCGGACGCGGCGGACGCGGTGCGAGTGCCGGGCATGGAGGTGGCCGGCGTGATCACCGAGATCGGCCCGGCCGTCGACCGCCCGCTCGCGATCGGGGACGCCGTCATGGCCATCGTGGTGCCCTCGGGTGAGCACGGCGGCTACCGGGCAGACGTCGTCGTTCCGGCCCGTTCGGCCGCGAAGATCCCGGCCGGGCTCTCGGACGTCCAGGCCGCCACCCTCCCGATGAACGGGCTCACCGCCCGGCTCGCACTCGACACGCTGGCGCTCCCTGCCGGCGCGACGGTCGCCGTCACCGGCGCCGCCGGCACCGTCGGCGGGTACGTCGTCCAGCTCGCCAAGCTGGCAGGGCTGGGCGTCATCGCCGACGCCGCCCGGCAGGACGAGACCTTCGTCCGCGAGTGCGGCGCCGACGAGGTCGTGCCGCGGGGGGACGATTTCGCCGCAACGGTCCGCCGCCACCACCCGGAGGGCGTCGACGGGCTCGTCGACGCCGCCGTGCTGGATGCCGCCGTGCTCCCTGCCGTCAAGGACGGCGGCACCGTCGTCACCGTCCGCGGTTACCGGGGTGACGGGACCGGCCGGGTCCGCGTCGCGCCCATCTTCGTCCGCGACTACGTCGAGGCCGCGGCCGAGCTCGACCGCCTCGCCGAGCTCGCCGGCGCGGAACGGCTCACCGTCCGCGTGGCCGGCGAACTGCCCGCCTCCCGAGCCGCCGACGCGCATCACTCACTCGAACGGCACGGCGTCCGCGGGCGGTTCGTCCTGCGGTTCGGCTGACGGTGATGAGGTAGCGGAGTTCCGGCACCAGCGGAATCCCGCCGGCCTCGATGTTCGTGACTTTGGGCGCCACCCCTCGGTGGGGGCGGGACGCATGGGTCAGAATGTGCCGATGACGATCTCCGCTGACGACTCCGGTCCTGTCCGGATCGTGACGGCCGTCCTTCGCGACGGCGATCGGGTGTTGCTGTGTCATCGAAGCGCCGGACGCCGTTGGTATCCGGACGTGTGGGACCTGCCGGGCGGCCATGTCGAGGAGGGGGAGGATCCGAGGGAGAGCCTCGTCCGCGAGCTTCGGGAGGAGCTGGGAATCAGGGCGTCGAAGCCGTCCGGCCCGCCGATGCACGAGATCCGGACCGCGACGTTCTACATGCAGATCTGGCTGGTCGGCAGCTGGACCGGAACACCGGTCAACGCCGCGCCGGACGAGCACGACGCAGTGGCGTGGTTCGAGAGGCCCGGCCTTGACGGCCTGCGTCTCGCCCATGAGCCGTATCTCTCGATGCTCACCGCCGTGCTCGCCACGTGACGTCGCTCCGGAGGCTGGGGTGCCCGCTCATCGGCAGATCCGTGCACGATGAACGGGCGCCGGCGCGCGTCCCGGAGAGCAATGGGTTCCAGCACACGTTCGCGGTATCGCCGGCCGGCCGCCGACACGGCCGAGCATCCCGACCGCCCCGTCTTCGTGCTGGCGCACCTCCACACGCCCAACAACCTCTCCACCTCGGTCCGGCAGGACGGCGGCTCCACCACGGTCAACGCCCCGCCGCTCACGTACTTCGAGATGGAGAGCGGGGTCGGCGGCGACAGCACGCCGAACGACGCGGGCGACAACGCGCAGACCGCCGTCGTGCAGGTCCGCGGCAGCGTCGTCACGATCCGGAACTACGACCTGCGGGCCGGCAGGTGGATCGACCAGACGTGGACGTGGGATGTCGCGAAGGCGGTCGAGGACCCGGAACACCGGTTCCCGTACTACCTCGTGCCCATGCCCAGGACCCCGTGGCCGTGAGCTCTCCGGGCTGAAGCCGAACACCGAGTACGAGGTGCGTGTCAGCCCGGTCAACACGTGGGGCGCCGCGCTGACGCCCGCTCGGGCCCTGCTCAGCCGGTCGCGGCGGCTGCTTGGGCGGCGCTGCCCCTGGCCGACAGCCTTCGTACGTGCCGGATGGCGATGAGCGGCACCGTCACGCCGATCAGGTTGCAGTACGCCACCGCGGCGTAGAAGCCGTCCGCGCTGCCGGCGGCGTGTGCCGCCACCGCGCTGACCGCGACGATCAGGCCGAAGTAGACGGCGTTGAGCACGATGGCCCGGAAGCCGCCGCCGGTCTCCTCCATGACGGTCAGCGAGGCGACCACGGGTCCCTGAACGGCGTAGGTGAGCGCCACGGCGCCCAGGTAACCGCCCGCGGCCGCGGCCACCCCGGCGTCGCCGCCCATCAGCCGCGCCAGCGGGTCATGCAGTGACCAGACCAGCGCCGCGATCACCACGTAGGCCACGACGGTGACCTCGATGCCACCGCGCATCGATGCACGTATTCGCCGCCATTCGCCCGCGCCGCGTTGCTGGTTGATGGTGATCGCTGTGGCTGTACCCAGGACCATGCCAGGCAGCAGCACGACGTTCTGCAGGGTGGAAACGACCGTGAACCCGGCCACCTCGTTCTCCCCGTAGTTCCCGAGGATGCCGATGACCGCGAGGTTGTACGCGGAGAGCACGAGAAAGGACATGGCGATGGGCACACCGATGCGGCGCAGGTCGCCGAACACCTCGCGCCGCCAGATCCGGGCGGCCGGCGGATGCCACAACTCGGTGCGGCGCAGCAACACCAGGCCCAGGGTCAGCCCGGTCAGACCCGCTGCCGCCTCCGCGATGGGCACCGCCGCGATCCCGATGCCGGCACCGAGCCCGAGGCCAGCCACGAGGCCGATCCTCACGCTCGCCGTACAGATGACCAGAACGGTGGCCTGTCGCACGTACCCATAGCCGCGCAGGCTGGACGCGCACAGCTCCTCCCCCACGACCAGCAGGCCGGCGGCGCTGGTCCAGCGCAGGAAGGAGGCGAACGTGTCCCGCAGTCCGGCGTCCACATGGAGGAGACCGGTCAGGGAGGGAGCCGCGACCGCGAGGACCAGGTACAGGGCCACACCGAGCCCAAGCCATACCCTGGCCAGGCTGGCGGCGTTCGACATGACGTCCTGGGGGCGCCCGGCCCCCTTGCTGATCGCGGCGGCGACCTGGTTACAGACCGCGAAGCCCACACTCAGGGCGAGGACGATGAGGCTGACAGGCTGATACAGGGAACGTACATAAATGACCTCTCCCCCCATATGCCCCAGAATGGCGATAATTCCGAGCTGGGCAGCGAAATTGAGGGACCCTGCCACGAAAAGGGGAACAGCGAGGCCGGAGATGGTTCGCCACACCCCGCTTCTTTCATGAGCGGCTAAGGGGAACATGCGGACCTCCGGGACGCAACGGCTCGGACGCGAAGGGCCTGCGGGACGATAGTGACATTCATCGACGAATGTCCATGCGGGCCTGGCTGGTAGCGGGCGACGGTTTCGATGGAGGCCAGGACGTCCTGGACGACGCCCGAGATCGTCATCGGCCCCCGCCGGCCGGGCCACCACGCCGATCATGGGCCTCATCGGCGGATCGGCTGCGGGCGGGATTCTCAGGCCCGGTCGCGGGTCAGGGCCAGCAGTTCGCGCAGCACTTCCGCCGTGAGGTCGGCCAGGGAGCGCGGTTCGTCCTCGCGAAGCCATTGAGCGAACGCGATCCTGAACACGGTGACGCCCGACTCCGCCGCCAGGGTGGCCGCGAGGTCGTCCACGCCTCGCGCACGCAGGGCGCCCGCGACCGCTGCGGCGAGGCTCGCGAGCTTGTGCCGCTCGCGCTCCTGCAGCGCGGGGTTCTGATCGATCACGGACTGCCGGCTTCGCGAACGGTGGCGGCGCTCGTCCGGGAAGAAGGAGGTCGTCGCGGACCGCAACGCGGAGGCGACGATCTCCATGGGGGACGCGTCCGGCGGCGCGTTCTCCACGCCGGCGAGGAACGCCTGGGTGAGCAGGTGCTGCCCGTGGAAGAGGACCTCGCGCTTGTCGCTGAAGTGGCGGAAGAACGTGCGCTCTGTCAGGCCGACGGACTGTGCGATCTCCGTGGCGGTCGTCTGCTCGAACCCGCGGGTCGCGAACAGTTCGAGCGCGGCCTCCTGCAGCCGTTCCGCGGCCCCGGGCTCCCAACGCGTCATGCGGTCGAGTCTAGTGATGACAGTGACCGACATGAAGGAGTACGGTGATGTCTGTGGCTGACGTCAGTCACAGACATCACCCCTAGGAGAACCGCCCCGCCCTGTTGGCGGTGCGCCGAAGGAGATCCCTCATGCGCGTTTTCGTCACTGGAGCCTCCGGATGGATCGGCTCCGCCGTGACCGACGAGCTCCTCGCCGGCGGTCACGAGGTCACCGGGCTGGCCAGGTCCGACAAGTCCGCCGCCGCACTGGAGGGCAGAGGAGCCCGTGTCCGCCGCGGCGACCTCGACGATCTCGACGGCATCCGCCTCGGCGCCCAGGACGCCGAGGCCGTCATCCATCTCGCGAACAAGCACGACTGGTCCGACCCGGCCGGCACGGCGGCGGCCGAACGAGCCGCCGTGCAGGCCATCGGCGAGTCGCTGGCGGGAACCGGCCGCCCGTTCCTGATCGCCTCGGGGATCGCCGGCCTCGTCCGGGGCCGGCCCGCCACCGAGGACGACGCGTCCCCGTTCCACGGCCCCGACTCGCCCCGGGGCGGGAGCGAAAACCTCGCGCTGGAGTTCGCCGGCCGCGGCGTGCACAGCGTGAGCCTGCGTTTCGCGCCGACCGTGCACGGCACCGGTGACCACGGGTTCATCGCGGTCCTCGCCGCGATCGCCCGCCAGAAGGGCGTTTCGGGTTACCCGGGCGACGGCGCCAACCGCTGGGCCGCCGTGCACGTGCGCGACGCCGCCCGCCTGGTCAGCCTCGGCCTCGACAAGGCGCCGGCGGGCGCACGCCTGCATGCCGTCGCCGAGGAGGGGGTCCCGACCCGCGTGATCGCGGAGGCGATCGGCCGCGCGTTCGACCTTCCCGTCGCCTCGATCGCCCCCGGAGACGTACCGGACCACTTCGGGTGGATCGGCACCTTCTTCGGCATGGACCTCGCGGCGACCAGCACCGCGACGCAGAACCTCCTTGGCTGGACGCCCACCGGCCCGGCCCTCGTCGAAGACCTCGACGGTGGCGCGTACGCGACCTGACGGTGACGGCGCCGGGCCGGAGCCGGTGCAGGGCCCAGCCTTCGCCGCGCGAGTCGAGCCCGGCCGCCGGCTCGGTGCGCTCCCGGCCACGCGGTACGCGTCGCCGCGGATTCCGCCGCACTCGACGCGGAACGGAGGCAGATAGACGGCCAGGCCACCGGCCAAGCCTTCGAGAGCGGTGACGGAGTCAGCCACGAGCGCCGCGCCGGGCGTCGGGCGAACGCCGGTGATCCCGGAGGTCAGCACGATCGAATCGCCCGGACCTGATGCGAGGCGCCGCGTTCTCGCGCAGTGACACCCGCCAACTCGCCGCGCCGCCGCAGGCGGGGTTCGGGACGGCCGGCGAACTCGGCGATGAGGCGGCGCAGGTATCCACGAACATGCTCTACAGTGGTTGCTGTAGCGACGCCCGGTTCGCTCGTGGAGACTGATGGAGGTGAGTTGATGACTGTCGTGGAGACCACCGCTGTGCGCGGTGCCCGGACCATCCTCACTTCCCGGGCCTCGTCCTGACCTTCGCCTGCCTTCCTCCTTCGCTGGAGTAGCACTGGCACGCCTGCCGTCCGGCGGGGCCCCTTGTCAAGGGTCTCCACCTTGTTTCATCAACACACTTCTCAGCAATCTTCCTTCTTCTCCTCCGCGCGCGTTCTGACGCTCGCCGACTACGGCTGGGACGCCGAACGTGAGCGTTCCTTCGCCCCGTCGCGGGCCGACGGGCTGGTTCCGGGCCGGGTCGTGCGGGCCGAGCGCGGTCTGTGCGACGTCGCCGCCGAGAACGGGTTCGTCCGCGCGGTGCTTCCTCCGGCGGCCGGTGACCGGCTGACGCCGTGCACCGGTGACTGGGTGGCCGTCCGCCCGGCCACCGCGGCCGGCTCCGACACGGTCGTGGAGGTGCTGGAGCGCCGGACCGCCGTGGTCCGCTCCTCCTCCTCGCGTACGTCGTGTGGCCAGGTACTGGCCGCGAACGTCGACACCGTGGCGGTGGCCGTCTCCCTCGCCGATCCGGTCAAGCCCGGGCGGGTCGAGCGGATGCTCGCGCTGGTCTGGGAGAGCGGCGCCACTCCTGTGGTGGTGCTCACCAAGGCCGACCGGTGCGCGGACGCGCAGCGGGCAACAGACGAGGTGGCCGAGGTCGCACCGGGTGTGGAGGTGCTGGTCACCAGCGCCGCCACCGGCGAGGGCATGGACGTCCTCGTCGCCGTCCTGTCGGGCACGATCGTTCTGCTCGGTCCCTCGGGCGCGGGCAAGTCCACTCTCGGCAACCGGCTGCTGGGCGAGGACCTCCTGGCCACCGGCGCGGTGCGCGACGGCGACGGCAAGGGCCGGCACACGACCGCGTGGCGGGAGTTGCTGCCGTTGCCCCACGGCGGGGTCCTGCTGGACACGCCAGGTCTGCGCGGTGTGGGCCTGCACGATGCCGACCGGGGCCTGGACCGGGCCTTCGCGGAGATCGTCGAGCTGGCCGAGGACTGCCACTTCAGCGACTGTGCCCACGCCACCGAGCCGGGTTGCGCCGTCCTGGCCGCCGTCGAGGACGGCCACCTCACCCAGAGGCGCCTGGACAGCTACCACCGGCTGCAGCGCGAGAACGCCCATGCCGTCTCCCGCACCGACGCGAGGCTGCGCGCCGAGCTGGAACGGCCCAAGAAGGAAATCGCGCGCCTGGTGCGCGCCCTCAAGCAGTCCCCGGACTTCAAGGTCTGACGGAAAGGAATCTGGTCATGGACCTTCCCCGCATCTTCACCATCCGCGAAAGCGGCCACCGCATCCACGACCCGCTGACCCCCGAAAAGCTCGCCGCCCTCGGCGAGGCGCTCCGCCTCACTCCCGGCACGCGAGTCCTCGACCTGGCCAGCGGCTCGGGCGAGATGCTGTGCACCTGGGCACGCGACCTGGGCTTCACCGGCACCGGCGTGGACATCAGCACCCTGTTCACCGAGCAGGCCCGGGCCCGCGCCATCGAGCTCGGCGTCGCCGACCGGGTCGAGTTCGTCCACGGCGACGCAGCAGGCCACGTCTCCGACGAGCCGGTCGACCTGGCCTGCTGCGTCGGCGCCACCTGGATCGGCGACGGCGTCGCCGGAACGGCCGAGCTGCTCAGCCGCAGCCTCCGCCCCGGCGGCCTGATGCTGATCGGCGAGCCGTACTGGCGGCGGACCCCTCCGGACGAGGAGACCGCCATGGCCTGCCACGCCACCGGCGTGGCCGACTTCCTGCCCCTGCACGGCCTGATCGGGCAATTCGGCGACCTCGGCTACGACGTCGTGGAGATGATGCTGTCCGACCAGGACAGCTGGGACCGGTACGCGGCGGCCCAGTGGCTCAGCATGCGCCGCTGGCTCGACCAGAACCCCGACGACGAACTGGCCCCCGAGGTCCGGGAAGAGCTCACCACAGAGCCCGCCCGGTACGTGCGCTACGGGCGTGAGTACCTCGGCTGGGGAGTCTTCGCCCTCATGAAGCGCTGATCCTCCTGTCCCGTGCGGGGCCCGGAAGTCACAAGGACCGGGCCCCGCAGTCGTGAGGGGACCTTGGCTTGGAGGGGCGAGGAGCCGGCCTGGGCGGTGATGGGGGTCAGCAGCCGCCGCAGCCGTACGCCGACGGGCCGCACGTGCTCGCCCCGGGCGGGGTGCCTCGCGCGCTCTTGCGGCGGTGCAGCCACCGCGTGCCTCCAGCCGCGGCCAGCAGCAGGCCCGCTACCGCCAGGAGAGTCTGTTCGGCGAGGGCGGCGCCCTCCCCGGTCAGTTCTCCTTCGGGAGGCGGCCTTCGGCCAGGTCGGCGAAGGGCAGCGGGCAGTCCGGACAGGTGCAGTTCGTCAGGCTGTCCCAGCCCGCGGAGACCACCTCGGTCGGCGCGGCGCGGATGGTGGTCAGGTCGGCGATCTTCGCCTGGGCGCGGGCTCGCAGGTCCGGGGTGGGGTGGCCGCGCCGTCCGGTGTCGAGCAGCTCGGCGATCTCCTCCAGCGTGAACCCGAGCCGCTGCGCCGCCTTCCGCGCAGGTATGGCCCGCTCGACCCCCGCAGCACGATGTCCTGTCTCCTGGCCGGGCACGTTGCGGGCGCCCGGGATGTGCTCGGCGGTGAAGGCGCCGGCCGGCGGGGCCTCCGCCAACTGCGCGGTCGCGGTCGCCGGCACCGTCACTTCCAGCGCCAGGCTGCCGTCGGCGATGGTGAGGGTGAAGGTGAAGAAGGAGCGGCAGCCGTTCTTCCGGGCCGTCAGTTCCGCGGCCCGGGCGGCGCCACGCCCTGCACCGCGCCGGCGAACAAGGCGTCGAACTCGGCCACGCGAAGCGGCTGCTCGACGGTCGGCAGGGTGCAGGCGGAGGGCCCAACCCAGGTCAAGGGCAATGTTCGTTGGTCATGCCTTGACGGTGAACCTGTACCTAGGTAGAGGGTGCAGGCCCCTGATTGGCGTGGCGCCGAAATCCGGTCCTCCCTGGAGGCTCTTCGCATGCCTGCCCTGATCGCAGGAGTGGTTTGGATCGCCGTTGCCGGTCACTGTCAAAGGCTCCTTGGACAGGTTCTCGCGTCGTCATTGCCCGCGTCCCTGGCCGGTGTGGTCATCCTGAACAGACGAGAAGAGTCCGCACGCTCGGAGGTGTTCACATGGACGCCGTCTTCTGTCGTTCGTTCGCGGCCGGTGATGAACGGCCGGTGATGAGCGGCCGGTGATGACAGGCACCTGCCCCCGGGCCGTGCGCGTTCGGAGGGCGCGCTCATGCAGCGGACCAGTTCTCGCCCTGGCCCTCGTCTGCGCCTCGACCACCGGCAGCGCGACCGATGCCGCCTGGAACAGGTCCGGCTGAACTCATGACGTCTCCAACCGCGGGAACGACCCCGGTCCGCCGGACGGCGGCGCGCCGGGGCCGTCAAGGCCACCGCCGAGGCCGCGCTACGGCATCGCACCACGCCCGGCGGGGAACGAAGGAGGTCCGATGAACACGCGAGTGATCACGATACTGGTGACGGCGCTGGGCGCAGGCGTCCTTGCGGCTGCGGCCGGTTCGCCGGTCGCGCACGCGCAAGGCGAGATCGACGTGGAGCCCCTCGGCGTCAAGGCGGGGCAGTCTGTGACGATCACCTTGACGTGCGCGTCCACGACCGGCAAGGGGATCATCGACGGGCCGACCTCCTTCGGCGGTGGCGAGGTCGCGCTGACCAACGGCGCGGCCACGGTCACCCGCACGGTTCCCGCCACCACGCCCAAGGGCGATCACCTGGTCATGGGCTACTGCGAGGACGACCCCGACACCGCCGGCTACACCGCGACCGACGGGATGACGATCACCGTCACCTGACCGACCAGGACCGCCCGCCGGCCGGCCGGCCGCCATCGGCCGCCCGCACGTCCATTTCACCTTCAGGAGGACGCGATGCGAAACGGTCTCCTCATCACCTGCACCACCCTGGCCCTGACCTGGACAAGCTGCGCCGGCGCCGCCGTCGCCGATCCGGGCACCCGGGCGCTGGCGCCTGCCGCCCAGTGCCGCTACTGGACGGCAGGCGACGATCCCGTCCGGGTGCAGGCGGGACCGGGTGCGTCGTACCCCACCCTCGGCTGGATCGCCGGAGCCTCGGGGTACGCGATCGTCGCCGGCTGCTCCGGCGACTGGGTGCAGATCGACAACGGAAGCTTCGCCGGCGGCTGGCTCCAGCGCAGCCTGCTCTCACCAGTGGTCCGGCCCGACCCGTAGCGAACCCACTCCATGATCGGAGTTGCGGTTGCGGTGCCACGTGCCGGGGTCATTCACCCGTGAAGGCCGTACCGCGGTCATGTCGAGACGAGCGTCAGACGGCCGTGCGCGACCACTGCTGGTTGGTGCCGGTGTTGCACGGGTACTGCTTGAGGATCGCGCCGTCCGCGGTCGATGCGGACGGTACGTCCACGCATTTGCCGCTGTGTCGTGCCCGGAGCTGGAAGTAGCCGCCGTTGGCGACCAGCTGGAACTGCTGGTTGGTGCCGGTGCCGCAGGTGTACTGGATGAGCTCGGCGCCGTCGGCGGTCGAAGCGCTCACCACGTCGAGGCACCTTCCGCTGTGGCGGCTGATGATGCGCCAGTAGCCGCTGCCGGCGTCCTGGAACTGCCACTGCTGCCATGCGTTGCCGTTGTAGGTGTATTGGCCGACGCGGGCTCCGTTGTCGGTGTTCGGTTGCTGGACGTCCATGGCCTTGCCGCTGTGGCGCGCGTTGATCCTGTAGGTGGGGTCGCCGCCGCCGATGGTGTCGCCCCAGGCGTACCGGATCCGGTCGGCGCCGGAGGGGTTGCGGACGGTCAGGTGGAGATCGGTGCCGCTGCCGCTCAGGGCGTACATCGAGTACCAGTCGTAGCCGATGTCGCCTGGTTTGCCGCCGAGGGCGGGCCAGTAGGTGCCGCCCATCTGGTTGTCCCGCATGACCTGGGCCATGGCGCGGATGTGGCGCACGAAGTTGTCGGTGCTGTTGGCGTCGCCGTAGTTGAGGCCGGTGGACATCGGCGCGCCGAACTCGGTCGCGATCGCGCGGGAGGCGCAGGTGCCCAGCCGCGTCTGGATGTGGTTCCGGAAGGCGTCGTAGGTCATCGCGCTGTAGAAGAAGGCGTAGTGGTGGAAGGACAGCAGGGTCGCGTTGAAGCGGCTGTCGTTGCAGATGTCGCGCAGGTCCTGGCTGTAGCCGGTGCCGCCGATGAGCACCCGGTTCGCCGGGGCCGAGTAGTGGTGGGCGAGCCAGGCGGCGGCGACGTCGCGCCATTCGGCCGAGCTGTAGCCGTGCGGCTCGTTCATCGGCTCGAAGTAGACGTTGCCGTTCGAGCCGTAGGTGCTGGTGACGCTGGACCACATCGTGTTCCACGCGGCGAGGTTCGTGATCCTGCCGCCGGAGGCGGCGCCGTCCTCCCAGTAGGCGAGGATGACCTTGAATCCGCGGGCGGTGGCGGCGTCGATGGCGCCGCGGTAGGCGTTCCACCAGGTGGTGTTGGCCACCGTGTGCGTGTTGATGGGCAGCCGGACGGTGTTGACGCCCATGGTGGAGGCCATGTCGTCGTAGAGGGCGCCGGCCTTGGCGCGTACGGTCGCGTTGCTGTCGGACTGGCTCAGGCCGTGCAGGACGAGCGTGCCGGTGCTGAAGTTGTCACCCAGTACGGCCCAGTTCATGCCTCGGAACTGGCTGGTGGCGGCATGGGCCGGCGCCGCGGAGACGACGAGGCTTGCCGCCGCGGTGAGCGCGGTCACCACAAGGGCGGTCAGTAACCGGCGTAACGCCGTGATCGGTGTCATGGAACTCCCATCACTAGATGTGAATTCTTCGAGCCCTCGCGTGCGATGTGCCGCAAGGGGTGTTACCAGCCTCCGGAGGGCCCGCGATGGACGGAAAGCGCTTTCCCTCTGCACGAACGGATGGCGATCGGATCACTCCGCGTTTCGTGGTGTTTCGCAGAGTGTTAGCGCTCACAGAAGCCTTGTCAAGTCCAGTCGAGAGCCCCGGGAGTTCACCGAGCGCCCGTTCTCACCCTGACAGGCCCGAGCACGTGTGGCGGAACGGCACGGCCGGCAGCATGCGGGCCCACACCGTGGGGGTGAGCTCGCCCGCCAGGTCGCAGGCCAGGCCGCGCGGGTCGCGCACGGCGTCGCGCAGGGCGCTGACGTCCCGTACGGTGGCGGCGGGCCGGGCGCCCGCGGTGTTCACGGTGACGAGTGTTCCGGCGTCCGGGCCGAAGACGGTCTGGCGGAAGTTGTCGTCGTAGGCGCTGACAGCCGTCAGGCGCTGCGGCGCGGTGACGTCGGTGAGGTCCCAGACCATCAGTGTCCTGTCGTGGCCGCCCGCGGCGAGCATGCGCCCGTCGGGGCTGAAATCGATCGAGAGGATCTGGCTCGTCTGGTCGGCGATCCTCGTGGCGAGCCTGGGACGGGCCGGGTCGGTGACGTCCCACAGCAGGATGGTGCCGTCGTTCTCCCCGACGGCGACGAGGTCGCGGCCGGGGCTGAAGGCGATGGCCTCCGCCATGCGAGGGGGACCGATGTCGGACGGCGGTACGGAGGGGTCAGGGGGAAGCGGTGATGTCCGGCGAGGGCGTGTCGGATCGGCGATGTCCCAGAGGGCGCTCACGTCGTACAGGCCGCCGACCGCCAGCGTCCTGCCGTCCCGGCCGAAGGCCATCGTGGTGAGCCGGCCCTGGGCGGGGTCGGCCACGATGCTCAGGAAGGCGGGGGCACCACGGTCGGCGATCGACCAGAGCTCGAACTCCGACCCCAGCCCCACGTTCACGGCCAGCGTGCGGCCGTCGGGGCTGAACACCAGCCGGCCGGTCCGGCCGGGGATCGTGCTGATCAGGCGCGGGCGGGCGGGGTCCGCGGCGTCCCACAGCGACACCGGTCCGTGCAGCGGCGCCGTCGCCACCGTGCTGCCGTCGGGGCTGACGGCGACCGCGGTGTCGGCCTGGCCGGAGGGCAGGTGGCCGGCGGCCCTGGGGCGGGCGGGGTCGGTCAGGTCGTACAGCAGGCTCGGCTCGCCCGCCACGGCCATCAGGCCGCCGTGCCTGGCGGTGGCGACCATGCCCGTGGGGAGGTGGGCCCGGGCGCGCGGCTCGGCGGGGGCGTTCACGTTCCACAGGGTCGTCACCCCGGTGTCCTCGCCGGTGGCGATCTGCGTGCCGGCCGGGTTGAACGCCACGGCGCCGAGCCGTCCTGCGGTGCTGAAGGTCGTCCGCCTGACCGGGGTGGCCGGGGCGACGTCCCACAGGACGGCCGCGTGGTCCTGCCCCGCGCTGGCCACGGTGGTGCCGTCCGGGGAGTACGCCAAGGAGTAGACGATCGCGTGGTGCCCGGTCCAGCGCGCGATCACCTTGGGGCGGCGGGGGTCGCGGATGTCCCAGGCGATGAGGTTGCCGCTGTGCTCCGCGGCGACGAGACGATCTCCCTTCGGGCTGATGGCCAGCGCGTCGAGGAAGAGGGGCTTGTCGATGGTGGCCAGGCGTACCGGGCGACGGGGCCGGGTGACGTCCCAGAGGATCACGCCGTCACGGGCGCTGGCCAGGATGCTGCCGTCGGCGCTGTACGCGAGATGGACCACCACGTCGCGGTGTCCCGGGGAGACCGAGAGCGTGACGGGCCGGGCCGGGTCCTTGACGTCCATCAGTCTGACCGTCTTGCCGTCTCCCAGCGCGAGGGTCCCGCCGTCCGGGCTGAAGGCGAGGACCAGCGCGGAGGTGGGCACGCGGCTCAGCAGGCGGGGGGACGCCGGGTCCCGTACGTCCCAGAGGCACGCCCATGACTGGCGGGTGAGCTGGGCTAGGGTGCGGCCGTTCCGGCTGAAGGCCACCGACCTGGTCTCCGTGCCGGGGGCACAGCCGTTCACCGTGGACAGCCGCCGGACGGCCCGCGCCCTCGCGAGGTCCCAGAGGATCAGCGAACCGTCGGAGCCGCTGGTGGCGAGCATCCCGCCGCCCGGCGCGTAGGCCAGCGCGGACACCCGCGAGGGGGTGCCGGGCAGCCCGCCGGCGTAGTGCGTGCTGCTCAGCGCCGAGACCAGCGCGGACCGGGAGGCGCTGTCGGGCCGCAGGGCCAGCGCCGCCGCGCCCAGGCGCAGCGCCAGCGTCGGGCTGGTCTCGCGTTGCGCCCTGGCCAGCAGCTGGCTGCCGGCCGCCGCGACCTCCCGCCGCTCGTTCAGCCGGGCGTTCCTGTCGAGCAGGAAGCCGGCGACGACGGCGAGGACGACGGCGACGGCGCCGATCGCGGCGGCCAGCCGTCGTCTCCGCGCCGCCCTGTGGCGCACGGCCGCCTTGACGAAGTCGCGCTCGTGCGCCGGGAGCTCCTCGCCCTTGAGCTGTGACCAGCGCACCGCGTCGCGCAGTCCGGTGCCGCTCAGCAGCGCCAGGCGGCGCTCGCGGCCGGGCGCGGCGGTCCGCCACCGGTGGAGTGCGGTACGCAGGTCCTCCTGCCAGACGCGGAACTCGCGCGACTCCTCCACCCAGGCACGCAGCCGCGGCCATGCGTCGATGAGGACCTGGTGCGCCAGTTCGGCCGTGCCGGACCCCGCGAGGCCGTCGCCGCCGGTGGTGACGACCAGGCGCGCCTCGGCCAGGTGCTCGGCCGTGGCCCACTGCCGCTCGTCCAGGTCCTCACGACCGGCGACGCGGCGGACGTCCTGCGGCTCGCGCTGCCCGGCCGGGTCGTCCGGCCGTACGAGCTGCACCAGCAGGCCGCGGGGGTCGTACCCCAGCGACTCGGAGCGGGCGACGACCTCGTCGGCGCGCTTGGTCAGGGCTCCGGCGACCCCGCCGACGTCCTGGTACTCGTCGATGACGAGCCGCCCCGCCCGCTGCCGCTCGTACAGCGCCGAGAGGGTCTCCTCGGCCAGCGGCAGCGCCGACGAGCTGCCCCGGGTGTCGGTGATGATCTGGGTGACCAGGGCCTCGTCGATGACGCATCCGACCGTGCGCAGCGGTTCGCGGATCATCAGTTCCAGCTGCGCGGCGGTCGGCTTGCCCACCACCGTGCCGCGCGCGTCCCACGCCTCGTAGATCGTACGGGTGTGGGCGCCCGCCAGGTCCCGGAACGTCTCGCGTACGGTCACCACGGCGCTCACGGCGGGCGGCCCGTCGCGAGCGGCGGTCAGCTCGCGCACGAACGCGTCGATCCCGGCGGCGGCCCGCGGATCGGCGGCGAGCACCTCGTCGAGCTGGTCGAGAGCGAGCGCGAGGCGGGTCACTCCGGACGTCCGCAGCAGGTCGGCCAGCGCCGCGGGGCCCAGCGTCCCGGCCTGCTCGGCGCGCAGCTGGCCCGAGGCCGGTTCGCCGCCGATCAGCAGGCCGCGGACGATCTCGGCCGCGAGGTCGACACGAGGATGGAGGCGGACGGCGGAGGTCGCGAAGCCGAGCGCGGAGAGCCGGGGCAGCACCCCTCCGCGAACGAGCGACGTCTTGCCCACCCCGGAGGCGCCGTACACGACCGTCAGGGCGTGGCGGCGGGCCAGACCGGCGACCTCCTCGGCGAGATCGTCACGCCCGGCGAACACGCGCGCGTCCCCCTGCTCGAAGGGCCGCAGCCCTCGGAAGGGAGAGGGCGGTAGCGCCATCTCCCGCAAGGGCGGGTGGGCGTCGAACAGGCTGCGGACCGGGATGGCGTACGCGCGTCCGGGGCCGTGCCTGGCCACGACCATCCCGACGACACCGCTGAGGTCCTCCACCCACACGGGCGCGCCGCTGAAACCGGGCTCGACCTCCTCGGTGACCAGCTCCAGCCAGCCGTCGCCGACCACCCCTCGCAGCCGCCCGTGCGCCGACGCTCCGTCGGGGAAGTCCGCGGGATAGCCGAACGTGCGGCAGTCGCGGCCCTGCAGGTCGTCCAGGGGGTGGAGGACGAGCCTGCCGAGGCCCGGCGGCGTCTCGCCGGCCAGCTCCAGCACCGAGATGTCGCCGTACAGCCCGTCGGCCGGCTCGACGACGACGGCATGCGCCCGCAGGAGGCCGCCGCCGGCCTGGGGGAAGTCGACCTCGACCTCCCATCCTTCGCACGGCAGGGTGGGACGCCTCCTGCGGGTGCCGCGGGTGTGGGCCAGCACGTGCGTGCACGTCAGAAGGGTACGCGGGCCGATCAGGAACGCCGAGCCCACCGGCTCGGCACCCATGCCCCAGACTCGGGCGACGGCCCCCGTGAAATCAGGCGCCGGCATCGCCGCCCTTCCGCTCGCCCTCCCACTCCATCTCGATGACGAAGTGGGCCTCGCCGCCCGTACGGGTCAGGATGACGTTGGCGTCGGCCGTCAGCTTCACGCCGAACTCCACCCGGATGCGCTCCGGCTTCCGGGGCAGCGCGGAGAGTTTGTCGAAGACGTGCCCGGCGATCTCCTGGACCCGTGACAGGCTGCGTTGGAGGCTCTCCCCCGCCGTGTCGAACTGGTCCTCCACCCGCCCGACCCGGGTGGTGCGGCGATCGATCTCGACCAGGATCGGTTCTCCACCGTCGACGGGCATCTGCACGATGTCGGGCATGGTCCTCCTCCGCTTGGCACGGGCGACGGCCAGACGGTATCAGCCGGCGGTTCGCGGCGAAACGGCTCTTTGAGAACGCCGCGGACAGGTCCTTGCCGGTCCTGCTCGGACGCCTGCACTCAGGAGTTGCGGCACCGCGGTGCTGTCATGATCTCGATGACACCTCACCGATGGGAACCGTGATGTCTGTTCGCCCACTCACGCTGGCCTCCGCCGGGCTGCGGCGGAGGTGGCTACGCGTCCTGATCGGTGTCCTTGCCGGGCTGGGCGCGATCGGTGCTCTGTTCGCAGGGTTGGTCGCCCTCTCGTTCACCTCCATCAAGGAGGCCGGCTTCGTGGACGGGCCGGATCCGTACAGGATCCGGCTCCAGCAGTCGCCGGCGGGTCTCGGGCCGGACACGGTGATGTGGCTCAGTGTCCGCAGGGACGGCGGATTGCTCAGCAGAGAGTGGGATCTCGGCTGCTTCAACGATGACGTGCCCGACGACACCTTCGACTCGGTCAAGTGGACGGGGCCGAGTTCGGTCGAGATCCGGGTGGCCGACGGGCGGACATTCCCCGTGGCCTTGGACCCTGCGTCGGGTCGGCCCGAGACCACCGCCGCCCTCAATTGTTGAGATCGACCGCGGCCGATGAGGCCACGAACCGGTCCGTCAGTTCGTCAGGGTGAGCGGGTTGACCAGGTCGGCGTAGACCAGCAGGCCCGCCATGATCATCATCAGCACTGCCGCCGCGTACGTCAGCGGCAGCACCTTGGCGATGTCGACGTGCTGCGGCTTCGGCCGCCGCATGACCTTGGCGTAGGCCCGCTTGACGCCCTCCCACAGGCCGCCGGCGATGTGCCCGCCGTCGAGCGGCAGCAGCGGGATGAGGTTGAACAGGCCGATCGCCAGGTTGAAGCCGGCCAGCAGGTTGACGAAGGTGGCGATCTTCTGCTCGGTGGACAGCTCTTCGGAGGCCAGGATCTCGCCGCCCATGCGGCCCGCGCCGACCATCCCCACCGGGCCCTCGGGGTCGCGTTCCTCGCCGGAGAAGGCGGCGTGCCAGACGCCGACCATCTTGTCCGGCAGGTTGAGCAGCGAGCCGGCCACCCGGCCCGTCAGCTCGCCCATGTAGCCGATGACCTGGCCGATGCTCTGCTGCTCCATGACCTCGGTGGGCCGCACGCCGAGGAAGCCCACGTTCCTGTCGGTCTTCTCGGGGTCGTCGAGGTTGGGCCGGTCCTGGGCGATGAGCGTGACATCGAACGTCATCGGCTTGCCGTCGCGGACGATGCCGAGCTTGGCCGGGCCGGCGCCGTGGGAGCGGATCAGCCGGGTGGCGTCCTCCCAGGAGCCGATCGTGGCGCCGTTGAAGGAGACCAGGTGGTCGCCCGGCTTGAGGCCCGCCTGCGCGGCGGGGGTGGGCTGGTCGCCGGGCTTGCAGGCGGCGCGCTGCTCGGAGGCGGGGATGACGCACGTTTGGGTGGTGGGCGAGACGATCGGGGCCTCGGTGGGCAGGCCGATGCCGACCAGCAGGATGGTGAAGAAGATGAAGGCGAGCACGAAGTTCATCGCCGGGCCGCCGGACATGATGATGACCTTCTGCCACCACTTCTTGCGGTAGAAGACGCGGTCCTCGTCGCCTGGGCGTACCTCTTCCTGGGCGGCGTCGCGGGCCGACTCGATCAGGCCCTGCCACGGGCCGGTCGCCGTGCTCCTGACCGTGCCCGGCGCGTCGCCCGGGCGGGGCGGCAGCATGCCGATCATGCGGATGTAGCCGCCGAACGGGATCCACTTGATGCCGTACTCGGTCTCGCCCTTGCGCCGCGACCACGCCGTGGAGCCGAAGCCCACCATGTACTGGGTCACCTTGACGCCGAAGAGCTTGGCCGGCACCAGGTGTCCGAGTTCGTGCAGCGCGATGGAGATCAGCAACCCGAGGAGGAAGAGGATGATCCCCGCGACGTAGAGCCAGTTCATCCTGGGCGCTCCCCCGGCAGGCGACAAGGACACATGTGAAGGACGGGACGAAAGGTGCGAAGATCCAATGTAGTCGATCTCCAAGGTCGTCTTGGTCAGCCTGTGATGGCGGCCAGGAGAGTGCGTACGGCGGTGCGGATCGACTCGTCCGGGGATGGGGGGACGCCGGTGGTCAGCGCGGTGAACAGGATGCCCAGCACGCTCATCTCCAGGAGCATGGCGTCGTCCAGGCCGAGCTCGATCCCAGCGGCGCGGCCTTGCCGCACGATGAGATCGGCGCGGCGGCGCAGAGCGTCGGTCAGCGTGTGCCGCAGGCGGGGGTTGCGGGTGCTTTCCAGGTGCAGTTCGAACAGGGCCAGCGGGTCGTGCCTTCCGTCGGTCAGCATCGTGGTCAGGACGGCGACCAGCGCTTCCTCCAGGTGGACGGGCGAGATCGGCCGGACGGTATAGGCGTCCACGCGTTCGCCGAGCCGGTGGGTGATCCGCTCGATGACCCCGTCGAGCAGCGCGTCGCGGGTGCGGAAGTAGCGCGACGTGGTGCCGGGCGGCACGGCGGCGGCGGTGTCGACGGCCCGGTGAGTCAGCCCGCGGGACCCCTGCTCGGCCAGCACGGCGATGGCCGCGTCTGCGAGGTGGTCGCGGCGCTGCGGGTTAGGCGCTGGCACGGTGTCCTTCAAGGGTGTGGTGGTCGGCCGGGCCACACCATTTCAGCAGAGCCGCCGGGATGCCGTCGCGATCACCGGCCCAGGCCACGTAGCCGTCCGGGCGGATCAGTGTCGCCTCCGGCCGGGTGCCGGCAAGCGGCCTGGCCGGTCGTACGCGATCCCGATAGGGGGCCGGCACCTCCTGGTCCGACAGCAGGACGAACGTCCCCGCGCGCAGCACCTCGTACAGGCGGCCCGCCTCCGTCGGGCCGTCGGCGGCGCGGCGGCCGGTCAGCGGGTGGACGTCCGGCTCGTCCGGCGGGTAGGCGAACTCCAGGCCGGACAGTCTTCCGAGGATGCGACGGCGGCCGGCGCCGGTGTGCAGCAGGGTGGCCATGACGCGCCGGTTGATCTCCAGGCGCAGTCGTGATCCGCTCAGCACCAGCCCGGTGAGGTGATCGGCCATGGCCAGGACCGCGGAGCCGACGGGATGCCGCTCGGCGTGGTAGGTGTCGAGCAACCAGGGCGGGGCCCAGCCGTGCAGGTCGGCGGCGAGCTTCCAGCCCAGGTTGAAGGCGTCCTGGATGCCGGTGTTCATACCCTGGCCGCCGATGGGCGAGTTCACGTGGGCGGCGTCGCCGATCAGGAAGACCCGCCCTGATCGGTAGCGGCGGGCCTGCCGGCGCTCGGCGGCGAAGCGGGAGAACCAGCGCGGCTCGCTCATGTCGTAGTCGGTGCCGGCGATCTGCCGGAAGGCCTCGCGGATCCGGGCGAAACCCGCGTCCTTCTGCTCTGTACGCAGCCACGCGCCGACCCGGAACCAGCCGTCACCGAACGGGAGGGTCACGACCACGCCCTCCGTGCCGACCTGCGTGATGGGGGGCGGCTCGGAGGTGGGGATGCGGACGTCGGCCAGGAGCATGGGCAGACTGTACGTCGCCCCGGCGAACCCCACGTCCACCAGGTCCCGGACGGTGCTGTGGGCACCGTCGGCGCCGATGACGTACCGGGTGTCCAGCTCTGTTCCGTCTTCGAGTCTGAGCCGTACGGACTCCGCGTCCTGGGTCAGGCCGACGACGTTGGCGTTGCGGCGGATCTCCACGCCCAGGTCGGCGACGCGTTGCCGGAGGATCTTCTCGGTGCCGTTCTGAGGCACGATCAGCAGCATCGGGTATCTCGTGTCGAGCCGGCCGAAGTCCACGCGTGAGGCGTAGGCGGGGTACACGGTCCTGAGCGGGTTGCCCCGCGCCACCAGTTCGTCACCCATGCCCCTGGCGTCGAGCAGTTCCAGGGCCCGGGCGTGCAGGCCGAAGGCCCGGGTGACGTTGGACTCGGCGCCGCGCTTGTCCACGATCACGCAGGACACCCCGGCCAGGGCCAGCTCGCAGGCGGCCATCAGGCCGGTGGGGCCGGCTCCCACGATGACGACGTCGTTCATGACATCCTCCATTCGCTACATATGTATCGCTACATTTATAGCGAATAGACGCGCTAGTGCGCCAATCTCGCCCCCAGCTCCGAATCTCTCATCGGGCAACCTGACGACGCGCTCGCCTCCCCGGCCAGGAGGTCGCCTCGGGCGAACCCGGAAAACCCCATGCGGCTCGGCGAAGGCGCTGCCCGATCAGGTCCAGCATCGGAGGGGACCTCGTCCCGGGGGAGGCGCGAAAGCCAGTTACCGCCCGGAGCGTCTCAGCCCGTCGTCGCGAGCTGCGGATACAGCATGGTGAGGTCGGCGGCGAGACCCGCCTTGACCTGGCGCGACAGGTCATCGGCCAGCACCTCGGGGGCGTCGGCCTCGAGCCCGTCCAGGGCCTGCTGCGCGACGCTCTCCGGAGAGGTCTTGGGCGCCTCGACGCCGGCGGCCATGTCGGTGTCGACGTAGCCGACGTGCATTCCGGTGACGTTGATCCCCCGGGGCCGCAGCGCCAGGCGCAGCGCGTTGCTCTGCGACCACAAGGCGGACTTGGACGCGCTGTAGGCCTCCGCGCTCGGAATCGTGATCCAGGAGAGGACCGAGTGCATGTTGAGGATGTGCCCCCCGCCGTTGCGCTCGATGATCGGCACGAAGGCACGGGTGGTGAGCAGCGGCCCGAAGAAGTTGACCTCGAACTCGCGGCGGACGTCGTCGACCGGGGAGCCGAGGAACGACGCGGCCACCAGGACGCCGGCGTTGTTGATCAGGATGGTCGCGTCCCCGGCCCGGTCTGCTGCCGCCGCCACCGAGCCGGGATCGGTGACCTCCAGCGCCAGCGGGACCGCGTCCGGGTGCGTGACGGCGCGCGGGTCACGGGCGGTCGCGTAGACCTTGGCGGCGCCGCGCCGATAGAGCTCCTCCACCAGCGCCTTGCCGATGCCGCGGCTGCCGCCCGTGACGACGGCTACGGAGCCATTGATGCTGCTCATGAGTCATTCCCTTCTGGAAACCGATCGGTTTCCGCTACTGTAAACCGATCGGTTTTCACCGTGCAAGTCGAGCGGTAACCTGGGCACATGACGCACCCCACGCCGGCCACCCATCCCGTTTCGACCCGTGATCGCCTGCTCGACGCCGCGGCGGAGCTCTTCTACCGAGAGGGCGTCGGCGTGGGCATCGACGCGCTGTGCCGCAGGGCCGGGGTGTCCAAGCGATCGATGTACCAGCTGTTCGGCAGCAAGGACGAGGTGGTGGCGGCGAGCCTGGACCGCAGGGCGCCCGCGTACCAGGCCCTCCTGCTTCCCCCCGCCGACGACGACCGGCCGCCCCGCGCGCGCATCCTGCACGTGTTCGAGCGCCTGGAGGAGTCGGCGGCGGAGCCGGACTTCCGCGGCTGCCCGTTCGTGGCGGCAGCGGTCGAGGTCAAGTCGCCCGAGCATCCGGCCAGCCTGGTCGCCCGGCGCAACAAGGACGCGCTGACCGCGTTCTTCCGCCGCGAGGCCGAGCGCGCCGGAGCCGCGGACCCGGCGCTGCTGGCCCGGCAGCTCACCGTCGCCTTCGACGGGGCGAGCGCGCAGGCGGTCGTGCAGGCGCGGGGCCTCGACGGCCTCGCCGTCGCCACGGCCGCCGCCCTGCTCGACGCCGCAGGCTTGCGCGCCCGTCCCGAGGACTGAACCCGCCGGCGTGGCATGACCTCGCGGCCCGCCTGCACGGTAGCCGGGTTCAGCATGAGAACCGGCTGGGCCGCAGGGTCTCAAGGCAGGTGCCGGAGGCCGGATGGGGCGGCGGAGGCGCGCAGGCGGGCCGCGTCCTGGCCGGGCGGGGCGCCGAACAGGCGCCGGTATTCGCGGTTGAACTGCGACGGGCTGTCGTAGCCGACGAGATGTCCGACGCCGGCGACGTCGCCGGACCCGGCGACCAGCAGCGCCCGCGCTTCCTGCAGACGTAGGTGTTTCTGGAACTGCAGCGGGCTCATCCCGGTGACCACGCGGAAGTGGCGGTGGAACGTGGACGGGCTCATGCCGGCCAGCCGGGCGAGATCCTCGATCCGCAGCGGCTCGGCGTAGTTGTCGCGGATCCAGCCGATCGCCCGGCTGACGTGGGTCAGGCTGCTGTCGGCCAGGCCGATCTGGCGGATCATGCCGCCGTGCGGGCCGGTGAGCAGCCGCCAGAGGATCTCCCGCTCGACCAGCGGCGCAAGTACGGGCGCGTCGGCGGGGTGGTCGAGCAGCCGCACCAGCCGGGTCGCGGCGTCGAGCAGATCGGATCCGGCCTGGCCGGTCGCGATCGCGGGCAGCCCCGCCGTTCCGCGCGGCCACCGTCCGGCCGCCGCTTCCAGCAGCAGCGGGGCGATGGCGGCCGGGCGCAGCACCAGCCCCATGCCCAGCGCCGGGGCCCGCGGGGTGGCGTCGATGAAGTGTCCCCTGACGGGCAGGCCGGCGGTGACCACGAGGAGCTGCCCCGTCCGGTACTCGTAGACCCGCTCGCCGAGCAGCAGCCGCTTGGCGCCCTGGGCCATGACGACCAGCAGCGGCTCGGTCAGGGAGTAGTCCGGCGCGGACGTCTCCACCCTGGACAACAGCAGCGTGCCGATCGGTGTACGCAGGTCCGTCCGGGCATGGGCGGCGATGAGATCGCGAAGTTCATCCAGGTATTCGCGTGGGGCGCGCACGGCTTCACGAAAGCATGCGGGCGCCGGTTGCGGCAAGCCCGATCCCGGCCAGGTCGATCGGATCGTGCAAGAGTCAGAGCGGATCGATCTACCGTTGACCTGGCGTATCGCGCTTCCATGGGAAGCCCGATACGACATCAAGGAGGCGGATCATGCCGCTCGATCACTACGTCACGCTCGGCCGGTCGGGGCTGCGGGTCAGCCCGTTCGCGCTCGGCGCCATGACCTTCGGGGAGGACCCGGGGGCCGCCGGGAGCAGCGTCGAGGAGTCGGAGCAGATCCTGGCGACCTACCTCGATCTGGGCGGGAACTTCATCGACACCGCCAACTTCTACACCAACGGCCATTCCGAGAAGATCCTCGGCGACTGGTTCGCCGCCCGTCCCGGCCGGCGCGAGCGGGTGGTGCTGGCCTCGAAGTTCTTCGGCAACCTCTTCCCCGGCGACCCCAACGGCGGCGGCGCGGGCCGCTCATCGATCATCGCCCAGCTTGACGAGACGCTGCGCCGACTGCGTACCGACTATCTGGATCTGTACTGGCTGCACAACTGGGACAGGAACACTCCGGTCGAGGAGACGATGCGTACCCTCGACGACCTCGTACGGGCCGGGAAGATCCGCTACCTCGGGTTCTCCAACACCCCGGGCTGGGTCACCGCCCAGGCCCAGACCATGGCGCTGCTGAAGGGCTGGACGCCGCTGATCGCGCTCCAGGTGGAGTACTCGCTGCTGGCCCGCACGGTGGAGGGCGAACTCGCTCCCCTGGCGCTCGACCAGGGCATGGCACTGGTTCCGTGGAGCCCGCTGCGGAACGGGTTCCTGTCGGGCAAGTACCGGCGCGGCGCCGAGGTCTCCGACTCCGCCCGCTCGTCCTTCGTGGGCAGCCCCAGCCAGCAGGAGTTCACGGTGATCGACGCCGTCGCCGAAGTCGCCGACGAGGTCGGGGCCACGTCCGCGGCGGTGGCGCTGGCCTGGTTGCGCGCGCGGCAGGGCACCGTCGTACCCATCGTCGGCGCCAGACGCGTGACGCACCTCCAGGACAACCTCACCGCCCTGGAGGTGACCCTCACCCCGGAGCACCTGCGGATGCTGGACGAAGTCTCGGCCCCCGACCTGAACTACCCGGCGCCGCTGAACGGCGAGGTGCGCGGGATGTTGCAGTTCGCCGGGGCCACGGTGGACGGCGAGCCGTCCACCGTCTACCCGCCGCTGACGCAGAGCACCGTCCGCTACTGACCACCCGCACCGCCCGCGTGCCATCGTCACCACCATCTGCGCGGCGGGATCCCAGGCCGCCTTTCCCGGCACCCATCGAGGGGAACATGGCCGCCGGGCGAGCCACGATCGGGTGGATGCCGGAGCAGGGCAGTGCCTGCTCCGGCATCCACCCGCTGATCACATCACGGGACCGAGGAGGTCTCCGCCGTCGGCGATGAACTCGGATCCTCAGTCGTGCGCTCATGCGCGACTCGGCCATCACGCTCTCGGACTTCGCCGTCCTCAGCACGCTGCAGATGTCGGGCCAGGACGCGATGCGGGTCCACGAAGTGCGAGAGGCCCCTCCGCTGGGAGAAGACCCGGCTGACCCACCAGATCTCGCGCATGACCTCACGCGGCCTCGTCACCCGCATCAAGTGCAAGGAAGATGCGCGCGGAGTACGGATCGCCCTGACCGACAAGGGGCGTGCGACGATCGGAGCCGCGGTGCCCGGTCACGTCGCCCAAGTACGCAAGCTCTTCCTCGACGCCGTCCCGCCGAAGCATCTGGACATCATCGCGAACATCTCGGAAGCCGTCCTCGAAGGGCTGGAAGACGACGACACCGTCTCCTAGCTCGTGCCCGTCAAGAGGTTCGGGCTCGCGGGCGGGGAGGCATGGTGCGCAGGCACCTGACCGGTGCCCGTGGCAGGCTCTGGCGGAGCAGTTGGGGACACGAGGGCTCACTGCTTCGGCCCCGCTGGTTGTGTGGTGCTGGGACAACCTCCACGTGCACCTGGACAGCCGGCTCGCCGAGTTCGCCCGAGCACGCCCCCGGAGGGTGTCGCGAGTTCCCTGCGCGCGGATACAAGCCGGGCTGGAGTACTGCGCGGTGTCCGGCAGTTTATGCACTGTGAGAATGACCCGCCGACAACGGCGGGCTCATGAGGAGTGAGCCGGGCGGACGTGCCGCAGTCTCGGCATGCGTGCTTCGGTCCATGGCTCTGACCGATCCCTGGTGCTGGGACGGCTCCAGCAGGCGCCGCCTCCGCCGCTGGTCCCACTGGTGCCGCCGTAGCCGCCGCTCGAAGAGCCGACGCCGGAGTAGCCCGCACCCGGCTCGCCGCGGCACGGCAGCCGGATCAGCATCAGCTGGCATGCAGCGGGAGACGATGAATGTCCGGTTGCCGCCCTGTGGTGGCCGCATCCTCCCCCTGCAAGCTCATGACCGGGCTGGTTCAGGAGTTCGAAGACATGCCTCTCAAGAAGGTGGCGACGCATGCCTGCCACTCGCGGGCCGAGGCCAGCACCGCGGTCATCTCGTGCGATCCATGGACGTGTCCCGGCCAGCAGATCACTTCGGCCGGGACTTCCTCCCGTCTCAGTGCCTGGCCGTAGGCTTCGCCTTCGTCGCGGAGAATGTCGTACTCGGCCACCATGATCAACGCTGGTGGCAGGCCTGCCAGGTCGCCGGCGAGGAGTGGTGAGGCGTACGGATGGCGGCGGTCCTCAGGGCCGCAGTACCTGTCGATGTTGGCGGCCAGTTCGTCCGGCGTCAGCACCAGCGCCTCAGCTGCGTTGGTCACCCGGCTCATCGTCAGGTCGAGCGCCGGGATCTCCAGGACCTGGGCGATGAGCTGCGGCCCGCTCCGGTCGCGGGCCATGAGCGCGACGGCGGCGGCCAGGTTGGCGCCCGAGGAGTCGCCTCCGATCGACAGCCGTGACGCGTCGGCCCCGAGCCGGGCGGCGTGCTCGGCCACCCACAGCAGGGCCGCGTAGCAGTCGAGAGGCGGCACGGGAAAGCGGTGCTCGGGGGCCAGCCGGTGAGCGACGGAGAACACCACGCAGCCGGCGTCGGCCGCGAGCCGGCCACAGACGGCGTCGCGATGGGCGAGCTCACCCAGCCACCAGCCGCCCCCGTGGATGTAGACGTGACAGGGCAGCGGCCCCATCCCAGCAGGCGTGTAGCTGCGAACCGTGATCTCGCCACCCTCCACCTGGACCAGGTGATCCTGTTGCGTCACTGCGGGCGCGGGCAGGGACACGGTGGCGGCGCGTTGATCCATCCCTCGGTGGATCATGGCTCGCTGCTGGGCGACCGGCACCGACGCGTCCGCCATCCGCGCGCGGTTCTCCTCGATGCGGGCGAGCATGGGGATGAGCTCAGGAAGTACGGGCACAGGTTCCGGCCTCCAGGTCGACGTGACAAGCGCCACTCGGATTGTTGGCCATCGGGCGGAGCAATACCAGGGCAGCGACCGGCCGCCGGCGGGACATTTCATGCCAGGTGTGCGCCCCTAGGGACCCCGATCGTGGGCTGCCATCCTGGCCCAGGAACACCCAGGCATACTCGACGGGACGGGGTGGCAATTGCGCGTGTCCAGCAACCCAGCGGGACACCGTTCACCGGCGTACAGCCAGGTACCCGGCGAGGTGGTCGATCACCTCGCGGGCGTCGGACTCGATGCCGTGGATGAACGTGGATCTGCGCCGCCACAGCAGGGGTAGCCCGAGCACGTACAGCCCGGGGCCGTCCACCACCCCGCCGTCGTGGCGCAGCCGCCCCTTCTCGTCGACCACGGGAACCTGGAGCCACCCGTAGTCGGGACGGAAGCCGGTCGCCCACACGATCGTACGGATCTCCCCACCGCGCAGGTCGAGCTGCAGTCGTGCCCGCTCGGGCACCCAGGCCTCGGGGTGGTCGGCGCCGAACACCGCTTCCCTCTTGTGGCTGCGCTCCTCGCCGAGGCCGAAGAACTCCTCTACTTCCTGTATTTCCGGTAGGTATTTGGCCGGGCACCGCCCGTGGCGGTTACCATAGGACCCATGTCGCAGCCAGCCACAACGCTCGGGGCCGGCAGCAGTGTCGGCATCGTGGAGACGCGGTACCTCGACCTGCCGGAGCCGGTGCGCCTCGACTGCGGCCGTGACTTACACCCGGTCCGGGTGGCGTACGAGACCTACGGCGCCCTCTCACCCCGGCGTGACAACGTCATCCTGGTGTGCCATGCGCTCAGCGGAGACGCCCACGCGGCGGGCCTGTCCAGGTCGCCGTCCGGGGAGAGCACCCGCGACGGGTTCGGAGCCGAAGGGCACGGCAAGGGGCTCGGCTGGTGGGACGGGATGATCGGCCCCGGCAAGGCGTTCGACACCGACCGCTACTTCGTCGTCTCCACGAACCTGCTCGGCGGCTGCCGGGGGACGACCGGGCCCTCCTCGATCGACCCGGCGACGGGCCGGCCGTACGGGCCGGACTTCCCGGTGATCACCGTCGCGGACATGGTGCGGACGCAGCGGGCGTTCCTGGACGTCCTGGGCATCGAACGGCTCGCGGCGGTGGCCGGGGGCTCGCTCGGCGGCATGCAGGCCCTGGAGTGGGCGGTGCTCTTCCCCGGCCAGGTCGACGCCGTCATCCCGATCGCCAGCACGCACGCGCTGCAGCCGCAGGGGGTCGCCTGGAACGCCATCGCGCGCGACTCGATCATGCGCGACCCGGCCTGGCAGGGCGGGCGCTACTACGGCACGGGCCAGGCCCCCGACGCCGGCATGGGCGTGGCGCGGATGGTCGGCCACGTCACCTACCTGTCGGCGCCCGCGCTGAGCGACAAGTTCGGCCGGCGGCTGCAGGACTCCGACGAGATCCGCTACACGATCACCGAGCCGGAGTTCGAGGTGGAGAGCTACCTGCGCCACCAGGCCGACTCGTTCGTCAGGCGCTTCGACGCCAACACCTACCTCTACACCTCGCGCGCGCTGACGTACTTCGACCTGGCCCGGCAGCACGGCGGCGGGTCGCTCGAGCGGGCGCTCGGCGGCGTCGCGGCGCGCACGCTGCTGATCGCCTTCAGCTCCGACTGGCTGTATCCGCCGTCGGCGTCGCAGGAGATCGAGCAGGCGCTGCGCGCGCTCGGCAAGCCGGTGGAGCTGCAGGTGATCGAGGCGCCGTACGGCCACGACTGCTTCCTGCTGGAGGAAGCGCGACAGACGCCCATCATCCGCCGGTTCCTGGCCCAGCCCGCCTGAGAGGTTCATGTGACCAACCAGTCCCCCCGTACGGAACAGGCCCGCGAGTTCGGGTTCGAGACCCGGCAGTTGCACGCCGGGCAACGCCCCGACCCGAACACGGGCGCCCGCGCGGTGCCGATCTTCCAGACGACCAGCTACGTCTTCGAGGACCCCGAGTCCGCGGCGGCGTACTTCAACCTTCAGGAGTACGGGAACACCTACTCGCGCATCATGAACCCGACCGTCGCGGTGTTCGAGGAGCGGGTGGCGAACCTGGAGGGCGGCGCCGGCGCGGTGGCGTTCGCCAGCGGGATCGCGGCGCAGGCGGCGGCGCTGTTCACGCTGCTGCAGCCGGGCGACCACGTCGTGTCGTCCTCGGCGCTCTACGGCGGGACGGTGAACCAGCTCAAGCACCTGCTGCGCAAGATGAGCGTGGAGCTGACCTGGGTCGATCCCGACGATCCGGACGCCTGGCGCAAGGCCGTCCAGTCGAACACGAAGGCGTTCTTCGGCGAGACGATCGGCAATCCCGCCGGGAACGTGCTGGACATCGAGACCGTGGCGGCCGTCGCGCACGAGCACGAGCTGCCGCTGATCGTGGACAACACGTTCGCGACGCCGTACCTGTGCCGGCCGATCGAGTGGGGCGCCGACATCGTGATCCACTCGGCGACCAAGTTCATCGGCGGGCACGGCACGAGCATCGGCGGGGTGGTGGTGGAGGCGGGCACGTTCGACTGGTCGAACGGGCGGTTCCCGGTGGTCGCGGATCCGTCGCCGGCCTACCACGGGCTGCGCTTCCACGAGACGTTCGGCGAGTACGGCTACCTGATGAAGCTGCGCGCCGAGACCCTGCGCGACCTGGGCGCGGCGCTGTCGCCGTTCAACGCCTTCCTGTTCCTGCAGGGGCTGGAGACGCTGTCGCTGCGCATGGACCGTCACGTCGGCAACGCGCTGGCGGTCGCGGCGTTCCTGCGGTCGCACGAGCTGGCCTCCGGCGTGACCTACCCCGGCCTGCCGGAGAGCCGGTACCGGCCGCTGGTGGGCAAGTACCTGCCGCGCGGCGCCGGCGCGGTGTTCTCCTTCGACTGCGCCGGCGGCCGTGCGGGCGGGCAGGGCCTCATCGGCGGGCTGACGCTCTGGTCCCACCTGGCGAACGTCGGCGACGCCAAGAGCCTGGTCATCCACCCCGCCAGCACGACACACCGGCAACTCGGCGACGACGAGCTGCGGGCGGCCGGCGTGGGCCCCGGCACGGTACGGCTGTCGGTCGGCACCGAGTCCGTCGAGGACCTGATCTGGGACCTGGAGCAGGGCTTCGCCCGCGTCGGAGAGGTGACCACGGCATGACCGGACTCGACCGCTACCAGGACGCGCTGACGATCCAGCGCGTGCTGCACACGACCGGCACGATCGCGATCGTCGGCCTGTCCGGCAACGAGCTGCGGGCCAGCCACTTCGTCGGCTACTACCTCAAGCGGCACGGCTACCGGGTCATCCCCGTGAACCCGCGCGAGACGGAGATCCTCGGCGAGACCAGCTACCCCACCCTGTCGGACGTCCCCGTCCCGGTCGATCTCGTGAACGTCTTCCGCGCGCCGGACGCCCTGCCGGAGATCGCGCGGGAGACGGTGGCGATCGGCGCCAGGGCGCTCTGGTGCCAGTTCGGCGTGATCAACGAGGAGGGCGCGCGGATCGCCGAGGACGGCGGCGTGACCGTGGTCATGGACCGCTGTCTCAAGGTCGAGCACGCACGCTACGTGGGCCGGATGCACTGGCTCGGCTTCAACACCCGGCGCATCACCTCCGTCCGCGCCGGGCTCCAGTAGCCCGGCCCGCCGACTCCGCCGGTGGGCCGCTCCGGGACGGGTGGCGAGCAGGGCGGTGGTGAGCAGGAAGCGGTGGTGGTTCGTTTTTCACGGGGCTGCCTCTTGTGCGGGGACGGGCCGGGGAACGGGCACGTCGAGCGCGGTCACGACGGTCGCGCCCGGCTCCGGCGGCCCACTGCCGAGCAGGACCACCCGGTCGGTTAGGGCCGGGGCCTCGTCCGCGCGGCCGGCGCCCTTCGGCAGGCCGAGCGCCCCGTTCCCGGCGAGGTCGCGCCAGGGCAGCAGCCTCGGGCGTCCTGCTCGATGCGCGGCTCGGCCCCGATGAAGGTGACGACTCCCGCCCTGGCCAGGGCGGGCAACTCGGCCTGGCGCTCCAGGGACGGGCCGCCGGCCAGCAGGCCGAACAGCCCCTCGAACCACCGATCGCCCGCCATGCGGGGACGCGCGTCCAGCAGCGCGCGGATCAGCGCCAGGTCGGGGCTGAAGCCGGGGTCGGCCCGCCGCTCCAGGTCGGCCGCGAGGTAGCCGTGCATCCATCGTTGCAGCCCCGCCAGGTCGCCGAAGCGCACGCCGCGCAGCGGGCGTTCGAGCCGGTCCAGGTGGAGCCGGTCGGCGAAGCACGGCACGGATTCGGTCACCAGTGCGCAGATAGAGCGCGACGACCACGGCCGGACGCCCGAAGCGGTAGCGGGCGACGGCGGAACGCAGTAAAGCTACGATGCGGATGATCTTATTGGACCGGCCTGGCCGCCCGGGCCGGTCAGCCGGGACCATGGGCCCTACGTGCCTGACTCTTCAAACGGACCCAGATAAGTGTGCAGGTGCTGGGGCAGCATGTGCTGGTAGGCCCGATACGGCGGGGTGGTGGAGGGTTGGCGGGCCAGCGCCTGGGCGGCGCCGTCCTTCGGGCCGGCGGCGTGCAGCAGCAGGAGCTCGGTCACGCCGTCGAAGGCGGCCTCGGCCTCGGGCTGCACCTCGCCGCACACGCACCCGACATCGTCATCATCACGCCCGGCCAGAAAGAACACGAGGGCCGCTCGGTCTGGGGGATACGGCTGCGGGACCTGGCAGGCACCGCGACGGCGGTCATCACCGCCGAAGCAGGCCAGGACACTCGCATCCGGGAAAGCGGCGAGCGCCCCCTGTGGGCTGACCTGACCCACGCCTACATGGACTGGCTACGCGCCGGCCGCCCGTCCTGTGCGGCGCCTACCGGATGACGGTCACGCCGGCGGGACAGGAGGTGCGGCGGCGTTAAGGGGTGTTGTCATATCGGGCCGAGATTTCCCGCTAACGACCGGGCCAGCCGCGCTGGGGGGGCGGAGCACGACATAAAGAGAGATATCGAGCAGTCCGGCCGAGCGGGAGGGTTGCTCGCCCTTGCTCTCGAGGCCGTCACCATCACGCAGGTGCAACTAACCAACGGCGGCCATCGGCTGGTGGCCATGTGGCGGCATGGCGTCCGAGTCGTCCGAGTCGTCCGAGGGCTCTTCTGCCGGGGCGATGTCGGCGCATCCTGCCGATCACCTGACCGCATCGTGTGGTGATCGCCGAGTGATTAGACGCTGCTGACAAGAACAGGGAGCCGGTGAGCGACAGGCGCGCGACAGCGCCGTGACAGGGTTTCCTGCAAGGCTAAGGAAACTCTGATCAGCAGGAAGGGAAACGATGAAACAAACCAAGAAGATGGGTTATCGGCGCGCTGATGACCATAGTCAATGCAACGGCAAATCCGGTCGCACAACGCACACCTAGATGAGGCACATCCATGCTCGCTTCTCTCCCGGAAGGCTCTCCATGAAACGAAGCATCGTCAGCGCCGGCTTACGCTGGTCGGCCCTGGTCATCATTCTGATCGGGACGTTGATCGCGGGCAGCACGCCTGCGCTCGCCGCGGCCGCCCCGCATTCGTCCGTTTCCCTTTATCAGGCCGCCGTAACGGAAGGGGTCGCCGCGCTGGGCCGGCGCCCGGGCAGCGTCTCGGACTGGAGCGGGGACGGCTTCGCCGACGTGCTCGGCGTCAAAGACGGCAAACTGCTGTACTACGCACATCAGGGCGCCGGGCTTGAAGGGCCATGGCAGATCGCGCCCGACATCAACTGGAGTAGCTTCAGACATCTGAAGGCCGCCGACTGGAGCTGCGACGGTTACGCCGACGTCCTCGGCATTGACCAGGGCGGCAATTTGATGTATTTCCCCCACAACGGGGCCGGTCTCAGCCCCCCACAGCGCTTCGGCATCACCGGCAGTTACAGCTATGCGCAGCACATGATGGTGGCAGACTGGAGTGGCGACGGATGCGCCGATCTTCTAACCGTGGACGGCAACGGAAACCTGTGGTACCAGCCCAACAACAACCTGCAGCCCAGCCTGAGTGAGCAGCTCGATTATCGGATATTCGCCGGCTCGTTCCCCCACGTGGTGGCCGCTGACTGGAGCGGCGACGGGTACGCTGATGTCCTCGGCCAGGCGGGCACTGCGGTCTTCTACTACCCTCACAACGGAAACAGGCTCACCACCCCCGAATTCCTCCGCCACGGAACGTGGAACTTCATGCGCGCCATGGATTGGAGCGGAGACGGACACGCCGACCTGATCGCCGTCGCTCCTGACGGCAATCTGTTGTACTACGCCAATAACGGAAACACGATCGGCGGCCCGCCCGCCGTCATCGGTGTGGGCTGGTCCGGCTTCCAGCACATTCTTTAGCAGTTCCCCTGGCGCGGGTCTCGGCACCGTCCAGGGCCCGCCCTCAGTTTCCGTGGCGTGGCAGGCGCAGTGTGAAGCAGGCGTGTGAAGCAGGCGCCGCGGTCGCTGTTCTCGATCCGCAGGGTGCCCCGCCGCCCTCGGCGATCTGCCGGGCGATCGCCAGGCCCCATTCGGTGCCGCCGGCGTCCTTGTCGCGGGCGGCGTCCAGCCGGGCGAACCGCTGGACATCTGTGCGACGACCGGGACCGGAGCTTCAAACGGCAGCTCGCCGTCGTTCTCGACGGGCTCGCGGCCCCGATTGCTGAGGGACCGGCCGGGTCGCCAGGCGTGGACGACTGGTCGGCACCATGCCACCCTCGCTACGCAGCGAATCAGGGTCGATCCCTGCCTGGTGACAGGATGCTCCACACGGTAGAAGCCGAGACCTTGTAGTCCACGCGGGTCAGTTCACCGTGGATGCGCGCCACGCCCGCAGCTCAGCTCTCTTCGGCGATGAGCTGCATGAATGTGTCGTCACACATGCCTTGATCGCAACCACGGTGGGCGGCCGACGTGCTCGTGCTGTTCGACGATCCGGGCGCGCGCGCTCTCGGCGTCGCCGAGATCGCCGAGCGGCCGGGCGTTCAGCCATGACGGCTCTACTCTGCTGCTGCTGAGCCGCTGAACACGAAGACCGCAGGCGGAGGAGCCTACGCCACCAGGGTCGACGTCAACAGGACCGCCGCAACCTTCGACACCGACGTCACGGTCGGCGCCTGGAGAGACTCGCTGGCCGACGGTTGCAGTTCTTGCATTAGCGTGGCGTTGTGCGTTTCGGGGTCTTGGGCTCGCTGGAGCTGCGAGCGGCTGACGGTACCTTGGCAGAGGTACGTGAGGCGAAGGTCCGGGTGTTGCTCGTCGCGCTGCTCCTCAGCGAGGGCCGGCCGGTGGCGACCGACCGCCTGATCGAGATCCTGTGGGGAGACGATCTGCCCGCCAATCCATCGGCGGCCCTGCACACGAAGGTCTCTCGGCTGCGCCGCGTGCTGGAGAACTCCGAGCCGGGCAGCGGCCGGCTGGTGGAGACCCGCGCGCCGGGGTACGCGTTGTGCGTCGATGCGGACGCGGTGGACATGGGCCGGTTCGCCGCCTTGGTGGGGCGGGCCGCGGCGGTCACGGACATGGTGGCGCGATCCGCCGTGCTGGCCGAGGCCCTGGCGCTGTGGCGGGGGCCGGCGTTCGCCGAGTTCCGTGACTTGGGGTTCGTCCGTTCGCCGATCCGGCGGCTGGAGGAGTTACGGCTGGCCGCGCTGGAGGCCCGTGCCGATGCGCGGCTCGAAGCCGGTGAGCAGGCCGACGACCTCGCCCTCCTGGCAGGCGAGCTCGGTGACCTGACCGCCCGGCACCCCCTGCGGGAACGCCTCCAAGCGCTGCACCTGCGTGCCCTCGCCCGGGCCGGTAGGCAGCACGAGGCGCTGCAGGCCTACCACCACGTACGCCGCCGGCTGGCCGACGAGCTCGGGGTGGACCCCGGGCCCGAGCTCGCGGCCGCCTACCAGGAGCTCCTGCGGCCCCCATCGGCGCCGGCCCTGCCGGAGCCTCGCACCAGCCTGCCGGTACCGCTCACCGGGCTCATCGGGCGGGCCGGCGCGCTGGCCGACGTGGTGTCGCGGCTTCAGTCCTTCCGGCTGGTCACGCTCACGGGGCCGGGCGGCGTCGGCAAGACCCGCCTGGCGCTGGAGGTGATGCACCGGCTGGCCGGCACGTTCCCGGACGGTGCGTGCCTGGTCGAGCTCGCGGCGCGCTCCGGCTCCGACTCCGGATCCAACTCAGACTCCGGATCCAGTTCCTGCGACGACGTGGCCGAGGCCGCGCTGGCCGCGCTCGGCGTCCGGGACGACGCGAAGGCCGGCCCGATCAGCGCCCCGCAACGGCTCGCCGACGCGCTGCGCGGCCGCCGTCTGCTGCTGGTCCTGGACAACTGCGAGCATGTGATCGGGCCGACGGCCGAGCTGGCGGAGCTGCTGCTCAAGACCGATCCCGGACTGAGCATCCTGACGACCAGCCGCCGGTCGCTGGGGCTCGCCGGGGAGGTGCTGTGGCACGTGCCGCCACTGGACGAGGACAGCGCCATGGAACTCTTCGCCGAGCGGGCGGCCGCGGCGGTCCCCGGGCTCGCCCTCGATGCCAGTATCGCCGGGACCGTCGCAGAGGTGTGCCGCCGGCTCGACGGGCTGCCTCTGGCCCTTGAACTGGCTGCCACGCGCCTTCGGACGCTCGACGTACGGGAGCTGGCCCGCCGGCTCGACGACCGCTTCGCGGTGCTGAGCACCGGTCACCGGGGTGCCCCGCCCCAGCAACGCACCCTTCGGGTGATGATCGACTGGAGCTGGGCACAGCTGACCGGGACCGAACGCGCCGTGCTCCGACGGCTCGCCGTGCATGCGGACGGCTGCACGCTGGAGGCCGCCGAGACGGTGTGCGCGGGAGATGGCGTCGAGGCCGGGCAGGTGCTGGAGGCGCTTGCCGGCCTGGTGGACGCCTCGCTGGTGAGCACCGCGCCAAGGTATCGGCTGCTGGAATCCGTGACCGCCTACGGCCTCGAGCGTCTGACCGAGGCGGGGGAGACGGCGGCGGTCCGGCACAGGCATCTGCGCTACTACACCGCGTTCGCCGAACGGGCCGAACTGCACCTGCGCGGCCATGACCAGCGAATCTGGCTCGAACGCCTGGACGCCGAGGCCGCCAACCTGCGGGCGGCGCTGGACTTCGCGCTCGATGCCGGCGCCACCGAGCACGCGCTCTGGCTGGTCAACGCCCAGGCGTGGTATTGGTTCCTGCGCGGCCGCTACACCGAGGCGCGGCTGTCGCTGGGCAAGGCCCTGGCCATCACAGGCGGCGAATCAACCAACGCCCGAGCCAAGGCGGAGGTCTGGCACTCCGGCTTCGTGTCACTGACCGGCGTCCGCGTCCAGGTAACGCCCGTACCGCGGGAGACTCCCGGCGATCCGGCGGTACGAGCGCTGGCGGCCTGGTTGCGCGGGTTCATCCAGTACGCGCCCGGCGGCGACCTGACGGACAGCGAGAACGCCATGAGGCAGGCGCTGAAGGAATTCCGGGCTCTCGACGACCGCTGGGGGATCGCCGCGGCGCTCGCGATCCGGGCCGGTCAGGCGATGCTCCGGGGAAACCTGGCCGAAGCGGGCGACTTCGGCGGCCAGAGCCTGGAGCTCTTCCGCGGCCTCGGTGACCGATGGGGACACCTGCAGACCGTCCAACCGCTCGCCTCCCTAGCCGAGGTCAAGGGTGACTACGAACGCGCTGAGCGGTTGCACGGCGACGGGCTCCGGCTGGCCGAGGAGCTGGGCCTGTGGCCCAGCGTGGCCGACCGCCTGATTGGCCTGGGCCACATCGCCCTGCTCACCGGGCATCACGCCCGCTCCAGGGAGTTCCACGAGCGGGCCCGCCGCCTGGCCGCAGAACAAGGCTACGTGTACGGGGAGCTGCACGCCGAACTCGGGCTGGCGCTGGTGGCACGCCGTGAGGCCAACTTCGAGCTCGCCGAGCAGCTGCTGCGCAGCGTGCAGGGCCGCTACGACAGGCTGTCGCCCGCGTCCGGTTCCGCACTGATCTCGGCCGAGCTCGGCTTCACCGCCGAACAGCGCGGCAACGCCGCGGCCGCCCTGGCTCTGCACCTGGAGAGCCTGGCCATCGCACGCCGCAACGGCGACCTGCGCGCGGTCGCTCTGGCCATCGAGGGGCTGGCAGGAGCGCATGCTCTCAACGGGCGGCATGAGCAGGCGGCCGCACTGCTCGGCGCGGCGTCCGCCTGCCGGGACTCGGTGGGCGCTCCGCTACCGCGCGCCGAACGCGGCGACGTCGATCGGATCACCGCCACGATCCGGGCCGCCATCGGCGAACAAGCGTTCACCGCCGGGTTCGCCCGAGGCCTCACGCTCAACCCCGCCGAAATCTATGGGCAGACCAACGGCGTCGCAGGCGAGGCGCAATCCGTGACGGGCCCATGTTCCTGCGCAGGTCACGCACACTGAGGCGGCACCTGCACCGGCGGCGTACAGCGGCACGAACCCACCTGCGCCGTGCAGGAGTGCCCGCAGGCCCGGCCGAGCCCGGGGAGACGGCCCAGCAGCGGCTCCGCAGTGCACCGCCAACCCTCGGGGTGACCGGAGTATTCGCCGAACATCCAACAGATTTGGCTGACCAGCGAAACGCTGACCTGTGACCGGTGGACCAAGCCGGGCAGGCGCCGATGCCCGGGGCATGGACCGCCTTACCTCCTGGCCGACGCGGGATGTGTTCAGCCGGTGGCCAGGCGCAGCTCTGCGAACTCGGCGCGTGCCGCCTCGGCCGACTCGGGGTAGGCCTGCGACTTTTCGTACCCGGCGAGCGCCCGGTAGATGCTGGCCGGCGAAGGGTTGCCGCCCTTGCGTTTCCCGGTGGGGATGATCAGGTCCTTACGGATGTCGTGGACACGTTCCCCGGCGGCTCTGCGGCGCAGCACGGTGTGCAGCATGTCGTCCGTGATCACCACGCCCTCCGGTGATCTTCTCCGGGAATCGAGCGTTTCTGAGAGTCAAGTCCTGACGTGACCAATGCGGCGGGATGACCGCTGACCGATGACAGACGACGGGCGGCGTGCGAACGGGGTAGCGGCGATATGCGTCCGCACCACCCGCCGCCTCGTCAGCCGACGGTACTGAGCAGGTGCGCGTCCCTCTACGCCAGGCTCAGGTGAGACAGATGGGACTGAAGTTTCTTCATAACATGAGCAGGGCGAGAACGAGTATCCACCGCAGCGATCATGTAGCCATGACCTCCAGCACAGCACCGGGCCGCGGGGCGGCCGGTCCAAGCGGCTGCGGCTGGTTGGTGGGCGCGCAGCGCTCGAGCGCGCGAGATGCGGCGTCTCCTTGGCAGGTGTGACCGCCATGACGGCGTCCATGCAGTGTCCCGTGGAAGGGGGTTGGGGTGAGCGTCACCACGTGCCCGACGGCAACCGCCGCACCATCGGCGTCGACGAAGCCATCGCCATGGCCCGCGTCTTCGGCATCCCCCTGGAAGAACTCCCACTCCCACCCGAAAGCGGCGAGGGACGCGACCTGCACGACCTCACCCGGACCATCACCCGCGAGGGCCGTAACGCCACCCACCAGTACGCCCAGTACCTGCTCGCCTGGGCCCGCCTGCGCCACCGCCTGTCCAGCGACGACAGCCGCACCGCTTACGAGGACTTCCTGACCGCACGCAAGATCGACGCCGGCACCGCCCGGCACGCCATCACCTTCTGGCTCGACCCGACCTCCTGGCAGCACGCCACCACCGCCTACGACACCCTGCACCACACCCTGCAAGCCATGGGCACCGGCCACGACCTGACCCCGCCTACCCAGGACATCCGCGAGCGCTCCAGCAGGGTGCCCGACCTCCTGCGACTGCGCGACCTGTTCACCACGAGGATCCCCGGCACCCCGGCCAGGGTGGTCCCGGACCTCATCTACCACTTCGCCGACCTCCTGGTCCGCACCGGGATGCTCCAGGCCGCCGTCCCGGTCATCGACTCCTACGCCCGCGGCATCCCGCACCCTGCCGACGACGTCGTCGCCGAGATCAACCGCCGACTGCAGGAGATCGCCGACCGGAAACCGCACGACCGGATCGACTACCTGGAAAGCCTGGCCGCCCGCATCGGACTGCGGCACCAGGGTGTCCCTCGCCATGATCAAAGCGGCGCACCGGAAGAAGGCGCCCCTGCCGGACCATGACGAGGTGCGGCGCAAGTTCCAGACTGGCCAACCGCTGCGGTCGCTGACCTTCGGCGAGCACTGGAGCAGGTGGGTGGAGCGCCGACGGCGGCTCAAGGACGTCTGCAAGTCCACGCCGACCCACTACATCACCCACCATGACGTGCACTTCGGCGCAGTCCTCGACGAGGTCCCGCTGGACCGCATCTTCGTGCCCACCATCGAACGGGTCTTCTCCGGCATCGAGGAGAAGAACGCCGAGATCCTCGCCGCCCGCCGGTCCGACGACCCCGAGATCCGCGCATCGGTACGCGGCAAACGCCCGACCGGGCCGGTGACCAAACACCGCATCAAGGCCACGATCAGGAGCGTGCTGGCCGACGCCATGCGCGAACACCTGGTCACCTTCAACGCCGCTGCCCTGGTGAACCTACCCGCGGGATCACCTCCGCGATGCTGCGGCACTCCAGTCTCGCCATGACCTCCGACCTCTACACCGCCGAACTGCCCGAGGTGGCACACGCGGCGGCGGAGGCCAGCGCCGCTCTGGTACCCCGCACGGCCTCCCTGAGGGACCTGTCGGCGACCCGCGGTCTCCCCCACAAGAGCCATCCCATCCACCAGAGGAAAAACAGGAGGTCAGGGCCATGGCAGGCACCTGGTCAGCGGAGTTCAGCCGCGGTATCGGGGGATCGGCGATCCCCCGACAACCGCTCTCTGCAACAGCGCCGCCGGACGCGCCACTCTCGATACATGAACATTTCCGGTAACACCGTCTTCATCCCCGGCGCCACCAGCGGCATCGGTCTCGCGCTCGCCCTGGCCCTCCAGTCCAGGGGCAACACCGTCATCATCGGCGGCCGCCGTACCGAACTGCTGGAGAAGATCGCCGCCGAGAACCCCGGCATCGACACCGTGCAGATCGACACGACGGACGCGGCGAGCATCGGCGCCGCCGCCAAGCAGGTGCTGGCCCGGCACCCCGGCCTGAACGTGCTGATCACCATGGCCGGCATCATGCGCGTCGAGGACTGGCGCCGGCCCGAGTCGTTCCTGGCCTCCGCCGAGGACGTGGTGACGACGAACGTGCTCGGCCCGATCCGGCTCATCGCCGCGTTCGTCGAGCACCTGCAGGCGCAGCCGGACTCCACGATCGTCACCGTCTCCTCGGGGCTGGCGTTCGCGCCGCTCAAGGCGACGCCGAGTTACAACGCCTCCAAGGCGGCGATCCACATGCTCAGCGAGTCGATCCGGCTGCAGCTCGCCGGCACCAGTGTGAAGGTCGTGGAGCTGGAGCCGCCGTCCGTCCGGACCGCGCTGCTGCCCGGGCAGGAGACGAGCGAGTTCGCGATGCCGCTGGAGGAGTTCGTGGCGGAGGCCGTCGCGCTGCTGGAGTCCCGGCCGGACGCGAAGGAGATCCAGGTCGAGCGGGTGAAGTTCCTGCGGTACGGCGAGGCGCGCGGCGACTACGACCAGGTCGTCGCGACGCTCAACGCCGCCGACCCGCACGGGAAGTAGGCCTGCCCGGGTCGAGCGGTGCGGGTGCCCGGAAACCGCCGAGCGTCACATGGGCAGCAGGAACAGGCTCAGCGGCGTGCTGACCACGGTGACCGCGATCGACAGCAGCAGGACGCGCAGCGGGAGCGAGGCCGTGGCCGGGGTGGCGAGCCGGTCGAGGCGGGCGTCGATGTCCCCGTCGGCCCCGCCCAGCGTGCCCGCGGGGGCGGGCAGCCGGTCGCAGGCGCGGAAGCGGCGCAACGCCGACGCGAGGCCGGCGCGGCCGTGCAGGCGGGCGGCCCGGTCGTCGGCGCGCATCTCCACCAGCGCCGCCACCCGCCGCCGCATCACCCGCGCCGCCCGGCTCCACGGGAACGCCCGCTCCAGCACGGTGAACGGCAGCAGCGCCAGGTCGTGCCGTTCCGCGACGTGGGCGCGCTCGTGGGCGAGCACGGCGGCCAGTTCGCCGGCGCGCAGCAGGCCGAGCGTGCCGGTGCTGACCACGATCGCCGCCCGCCTGCCCGGCACGCAGTACGCGGCCACCGCGGGATGCTCGACGACCAGCGCCTCCCGCACCGCCGGGTCCTGCCGGGCCACCAGCCCGAGCAGCATGCGCTGCCGCCGCCGCAGCCCCGCCAGCGCCCGGCAGGTCACCGCGAACGCGCCCAGCGTCCACACCGCCAGCCCTGCCCCGAAGGCGATCGCGAGCACGTGCCCCGCCGTCATCCCCGCAGGCAGGCTCCCGCGCGCCGCGTCGGCGCAGAAGCGGGCGAGGCGAGGTTCGACCTGACCGGCGGCGTGCTGCTGGGGCTCGGGGCCGGGCTGGCGCTGTTCGGGATCACGCAGGCGCAGGTCGCCGGCCTGGCGGCGCCCTCGTGCTGGGGCAGCCTGGTGGTGGCGGTCGTGGCCGTCGCGCTGTTCGGGTGGCGTACGGTACGGGTCGCGCACCCGTTCGTACCGCCCGCGCTGTTCGCCAACCGGGCCTACCGGAGCGCGGTCGCCGTCGCGTTCCTGGCCATGGTGGTCAACCTCGGCGGGCTGGTGTTCGTGCCGCTGCTGGTCGTGGACGTCAACGGCCTCACCCCTGGGGCGGGCGCCCTGGTCATGATCCCGGCCGGGATCGCCGTCGCCCTCGTCTCGCCGCTGATCGGCCGCCTGGCCGACCGCATCGGCACCCGGCCCCTGGTGCTCGCGGGCCTCGCGGTCGTCGGGGTGTTCGCCCTGTTCCTGTCCACCTTCACGGGCGGCGGCTCGGTGGTCCCGGCGGGGGCGGGGATCTTCGGGTTGAGCGTCGGGTTCATCTTCGTCCTGACGCCGCTGATCAGCGCCGCGGCGGGCGCGCTGCCGGACGGGCAGGCCGGGGCGGGGATCGGGATCCTTCAGGGAGCGCAGTTCCTAGGCGCCGGCACCGGGCCCGCCCTGTTCGGGGTGCTGGTGACCGCGCGGCAGCAGAGCGGCGGTGACGCCGTGAACCCCCTGTACGCCGGCCACGCGGGCGCCGCCTACTCGGACGTCTTCCTGGCCATGGCCGCGGTCACCGTCCTGGCGCTGGCCGTCGCGTTCCGGATGCGGCCCGCGACACAGGGGGCGTGAGGCAGACCCCAAGGCGCGCCCGCCCGTCCGTCATGGTGGCGCGCGCCTGTGCGTCATCACGCCGCGAGGCGGGCGGGCGCCCGTCGGGGTCAGAGGGCCAGCGCGGCCATGAACGCCATGCTGGCGGCCATGCCGGCCGAGCACGCGTCCCTGCCGAGCGTCGCCCGATCGCCGCTCCGTCCCGGACAGACGCTGATGAGCCGGGCGCAGGTCCAGCCCAGCCCGATGATCAGGGCCACCGAGGCCAGCGACCCGCCTCCGTGCGAGTGCCCGGACGGGGTGCCGCCGAGCGCCGCCAGCACCAGCAGGACGGACATGATCACGAAGTCCTGGAGGTGGTGACCGATCTCCGCGCGGCGGGCGGGCGAGCCGCAGATCCAGCCGGCGGCCAGCAGCACGAGCACCCCGGCGGCGAGAAATGGCCCGCCCAGGTGCCCGGCCGCCATGCCGAACGCCATGACGACGTGCGGCCACCTCCTGCCGGCCCGCCCTGAGGGCAGCAGGGCCGGGGCGAGCGCCAGCACGCAGCCTGCACCGGCCGCCACCGTGTGCAGCAACGCTTGCATCAGGCGTCCGGGCCGGTTCCGCGAGAGCTCAACGGTGCACTCCTTGCCGTCGACGGTGTCACACCCATGGGACCGGACAGCACGGCACGCTGTGACACGAACGAACGTGACCTGGATCCTACCGGCGGCCCCGGACACCGCTCCCGTGCCGCTTCCGCACCACGGCGCCGGCCCGGAGTGCAGGCGCGGCGGCGGCTCGTGCCTCCCGCGCAGCGCCTGCTCTTCGCCCTCATCGAGGCGGTGAAATGAAAGTTTCATGGCTCGTTGACATCGGGAAAGCGCTTTCCTACGGTGTCGCTGTCCGCCGGCACGGACGTGTCCGCTCACCCGGGCGGTGCGTGCGCCGAGGGAGGTCCAGAGCGCTGGAGGGTCGTGGCGGCAGCGACCGTGCGGAGCAGTACGCCATCCGTTGTTCGAAGGAGCAGGTGAACCAGGAATGAGACGAGCAGTCGCGTCCCGACTCCACGCGGTGCTGGCCGCGGTGGCCACCGCGGCCGCGGTCGGCGCGGTCGCCGTGGCCCTGCCGGTGACGCAGGCGTCGGCGGCGGCAGGCAGCGCCACCGGCTACGCGACCGGCAACGGCGGGACGACCGGCGGTGCGGGCGGGCAGACGGTACGGGCCACCACGGGGACCGCGATCCACGCGGCGCTGTGCGGCCGGGCCAGCAGCAGCACCCCGATCACCATCGAGGTCGAGGGGACCATCAACCACGGCAACACCGCCAAGGTGTCGGGCGAGAGCTGCAACACCGCCGCCGGCGTGATCGAACTCAAGCAGATCAGCAACGTCACGATCATCGGGGTCGGCGGCGGGGCCGTCTTCGACCAGCTGGGCATCCACATCCGCGAGGCCAGCAACATCATCATCCGCAACGTGACCGTCCGCAACGTCAAGAAGTCGGGCTCGCCCACGTCCAACGGCGGTGACGCCATCGGCATGGAGAGCGACGTCCGCAACGTTTGGGTCGATCACGTCACCCTGGAGGCCTCGGGCGGGGAGTCGGAGGGCTTCGACGGCCTGTTCGACATGAAGGACAACACCCAGTACGTGACCCTGTCCTACAGCATCCTGCGCAACTCCGGCCGGGGCGGGCTCATCGGATCCAGCGAGAGCGACCTCTCCAACGGTTACGTCACCTTCCACCACAACCTGTACGAGAACCTCGACTCCCGCACACCCCTGCTGCGCGGCGGCGTCGCGCACATCTACAACAACTCCTACACGAACCTCAACGAATCAGGCATCAACTCCCGCGCCGGGGGCCGCGCCAAGGTGGAGAACAACTACTTCAAGGACTCCAAGGACGTCCTGGGCACCTTCTACACCAGCGAGCCCGGCTACTGGCAGGTCGCCGGCAACATCTTCGACAACGTGACCTGGTCCGCCCCGGGCAGCGACAACAACCCGGCCGGGCCCGACCCGCGGTCCAACACCACGGTGAGCGTTCCGTACTCGTACACGCTCGACGGGGCGAGCTGCGTGCCGGACATCGTCCGGCAGACGGCCGGCGCCAACAAGGGGCTGCAGGAGTCGAACGGCAACTGCACACCGCAGACGCCGACAGCCACTCCCACCGTCACCCCCACCGTCACCCCCACCGTCACCCCCACCGTGACGCCGACCGTCACCCCCACGCCCGGCGGGCCCAACCTCAGCCTCGGCGCCGGCTCCGACGGCTCCAGCAAGGCCAGCGGGACGAGCTACGGCAACGTGCGGGACGGCAACCTGAGCACCTACTGGTCGCCGGCGGGCTCGACCGGCGACATCTCGATCAAGTGGGGCTCCGCCACGACGGTCTCCAGGGTCGTCATCCGTGAGGCGCCGGGCTCCGAGGGTGGCATCGGCGCCTGGCAGCTCCTCAACGCCGGCACCGGAGCCGTGCTGAAGTCGGGCACCGGGGCGGGCACCATCACCTTCACCCCGGCCTCGCTGAGCAAGATCACCTTCAGGATCACCGGCTCGACGGGCACGCCGAAGGTCGCCGAGTTCGAGACCTACGCCGGCTAGCGCCCGGCTCGTCCTCAGGCGCCGGGGCGGGAGGCTGCCAGTCCGGCGGCCTCCCGCCCCGGCTCCTCGCGAACAAAGCGCCGCCTCGCCGGCCAACCAGCCAGCCGACGAGTCCGCCCGCCAGCCCACCGACCGCCGGCCCGCCCCCTGACCGGCCCGCCCGTCCGCTGCCCTGTCGGGCTCGCTGACCCTCTGACCGCCGGCCCGCCAGCCCGCCTGCTGGCCACCGACCCACCGACCCACCGGCGCACCGGCTCGCTGGCCCGCTGCCCCGCCCGCCGACGGGACCGTCCGCTGGTCCGGCAGGCCCGGAGCAGAGCCGGGGCCCCGTACGTACGGTCGAGGGGCAGTCAGCGGGCCGCCGCCGGTGTCCGCTTCCTGGAGGCGTAGATGTCGTCGACCAGCCCGTACGTCCGGGCCTGCTCCGCCGTGAAGATGCGATCCCGCTCGATGTCCTTCCTGATCTCCAGCACTCCCCTGCCGGTGTGCCGGGCGAGGATCTCCTCCTGCTGGTCGCGCATCCGCAGGATCTCCCTGGCGTGGATCTCCAGGTCGCTGCCCTGGCCGCGCCCGCCCTCGGTGTGCGGCTGGTGCAGCAGCACCCGCGCGTGCGGCAGGGCTGCGCGCTTGCCGGGCGTGCCGGCCGCCAGCAGGACCGCCGCCGCCGAGGCCGCCTCGCCGATGCAGACGGTGTGGATCTCCGGGCGGACGTACTGCATCGTGTCGTAGATGGCCGTCATCGCGGTGAACGACCCGCCCGGCGAGTTGATGTAGAGGCTGATGTCCTGGTCGGGATCGAGCGACTCCAGCGTCAGGATCTGCGCCATCACGTCGTTGGCGACGGTGTCGTCGATCGGCGCCGCCAGGAACACCACGCGGTCCTCGAACAGCTTGTTGTAGGGATTCATCTCCCTCATGCCGTACGAGGTGCGTTCGCTGAACGAGGGCAGCACGTAACGACCGCTCATGTCAGTTCATCCCTTCGGCGATGTGGTCGACGATCCCGTACTCCAGGGCCTCCTGCGCCGTGAACCAGCGGTCGCGGTCGGAGTCGGCCTGGATGCGCTCCAGCGGCTGGCCCGTGTGGTGGGCGATGATCTCGGCCATCCGCCGCTTGGTGTAGAGCATGTTCTCGGCCTGGATCTGGATGTCGGTGGCCGAGCCTCCGATGCCGCCGAGCGGCTGGTGCATCACGATGCGGGCGTTGGGCAGGGCGTACCGCTTGCCCTTCGTCCCGGCCGTGAGCAGCACCTGGCCCATCGACGCGGCGAAGCCCATCGCCACCGTCTGCACGTCGCACGGAATGAACTGCATCATGTCGTAGAGCGCCAGCCCGGCCTGCACGGAGCCGCCCGGTGAATTGATGTAAAGCGTTATGTCGCGCCGCGGGTCCTCGGCCGCAAGCAAAAGCAACTCCCCGCAGAGCCGGTTGCAAATCTCGTCGTCGACCTCCTGACCGAGAACGACGATCCGCTCCTTGAGCAGGCGCTGGCTGAGCTGGTCAGGCCAGGCTGCGCGCTGGGTCTCCGTCATGACGGGCGCTCCTTTCCATGCGTGCCTTTCTGCGAAAACGCTAGTCCGGGCCGCGTGAAACAAAGAAAGTTTTCGCTGGCGGCGCATTTCTCTTAAAGCGCATTACTCCGACAGCGAATTTCCATCGACATACAATCGCGGATGTGAGAAGGACCCTTCCCCGCCGGTGGGCGTGCCTCGTCCTGGGCGGGGCGCTGCTGATGCCGTACATGATGGTCGGCGTGCTGATCTCCGGCCTGGTGCACGGCGAGTCGGCCAACCTGCTGCTGCCCGCCCAGGTCGGGGTGTTCGCCGCAGTGCTGCCCGTGGTGGCCGTGACCGGGCTGTTCCTGCCGGTGCGCGGGCTGTCGGTGAACGCGGCGCAGGGGCTGCTCGGGGCGCGGGTGGTGACGCCGCCGCGGCAGGCCGGGCGGTCCTGGCAGGAGCGGCGGCGGACGGCCGCCTGGTTCACGTTGCATCTGGCCGTCGGCGGCGTGGCCAGCGGGTTCACGCTGGCGATCGTGCCGTTCACGATGTTCACGCTCGTGCTGCCGGTCACGGGGCGGTCCACGCCGGTGCTCGGCTTCCTCGTCACCCCCGGGTGGAACGCCGTGGCGTGGGCGGCGGGCGGGCTCGCGCTGCTGGCGGCGCTGGTCGCCATGGCCGCCGGCGCGGGTGAGCTGCTGGCGCGGCTCGCTCCCGTCCTGCTCGGCCCCACCCCCGCCGAACGGCTGGCCGCCGCCGAGGAGCACGCCCGTACGCTGGCCGAACGGAACCGGCTGGCCCGCGAGCTGCACGACTCGGTCGGCCACGCGCTCAGCGTCGTCACCCTCCAGGCCGCCGCGGCCGCCCGGGTCCTCGACCGCGACCCCGCCACGGCCAGGACCGCACTCGCCGCGATCGAGCAGTCGGCCCGCACCGCGCTGGAGGACCTGGACCACGTCCTGGGCGTCCTGCGTGACGACCGCGACGAGCGCGACGAGCGGACCAACCGGGGTGACCGCGATGGCCACGACCGCAGCCGCGGCAACAGCGGCAGCGCCGACAGCAGCCAGGCCGACAGCAGCCAGGCCGACAGCGGCAGCGACCGCAGCGGCGGCGGTGGCGGCGGCAGTGACAGCCCTGGCAGCGGCGTTGGCAGCGGTCGTAGCCACGACTCACCCGGAAGCACCGGGCGCGTCTTCGCCGACCGCGCCGACCGTGCCGATCGCGCGGATCGCGCGGATCGCGCGGATCGCGTCGGCCGGGCCAGCCGGGCTGCCCTCGCCCCGCAGGCGACGCTGGCCGACCTCGATGCCCTGGTCGCCGCCTCCGGGGCGCCGGTGCGGCAGGAGGTGGGCGACCTGGCCGGCGTGCCCGCCGTCGTCTCCCGCGAGGCGTACCGCATCCTCCAGGAGGCCCTTACGAACGCGATCAAGCACGGCACCGGCCCCGTCCGCCTGACCGCCGCCGTCGAGGGTGACGACCTGCGCCTGGAGGTCGCCAACGGCGGCCCCAGGGGTACGGGCGACCGTACGGGCTCGAGAGACGCGCGGGCGCGCGGGCGGGAGCGGACCCGCACCGGCGGCAGGGGGGTGGCCGGGATGCACGAGCGCGTCCGGCTGCTGCGCGGCGAGCTGGAGGCCGGCCCCACCGACACCGGATGGCGGGTCTCGGCCCGCCTCCCGCTACGGTCGTCCCCATGACGCTCAGAGTGGTGATCGCCGACGACGAGGACCTCATCCGCACCGGCCTGCGCATCATCCTCGACAGCGAGCCGGACCTGGAGGTGGTCGGCGAGGCCGCCGACGGCGCCGCGGTGCTGCCCGTGGTGCGCAGAGAGCGCCCCGATGTCGTGCTGATGGACGTCCGCATGCCCGCCCTCGACGGCATCCGCGCCACCGAGCGCCTGCTCGCCCTGGACGACCCGCCCAAGGTCCTGGTGGTGACCACGTTCGAGAACGACGACCACGTCTACGACGCCCTGCGCGCGGGCGCCAGCGGCTTCCTGCTCAAACGCACCAGGCCGGACGACCTGGTGCAGGCCGTCCGGCTGGTCGCGACGGGCGAGTCGCTGCTGTTCCCCGCCGCGATCCGGGCCCTGGCGGGCCGCCCGGGCCGCCCCTCCGTACGGGTGCCCGGCATCGACCGGCTGACCGGCCGCGAGGGCGACGTGCTGCGGCTGATGACCAGGGGCCTGTCCAACCCCGAGATCGCCGCCGCGCTGGTCGTCAGCCCGGAGACGGTCAAGACGCACGTGGGCAACGTGCTCGCCAAGCTGGGCGCGCGCGACCGCACCCAGGCGGTGATCGCCGCCTACGAGTCCGGCTTCGTCTCCCCCACCGGCTAGAGGATCCCCGCGGGTGAAGGCGCCCCGCGGGGTGAAAGCGCCCCGCGAGCCGGCGCGAGAGAGAGCCGGGCAAGGGGGCTCACACCTCTAGCCGGGCTAGAGGCTCACCCCTCCCCTCCGCAGCAGCTCGGCGGCCGGCAGCACGGTCGCCTCGGCGGCGGTCAGGCCGGCACCGGCCAGCGCGCGATCGACCAGGTTCAGCCCCACCGCGTATCCCGCCATGTCGGGAATGCCGCGCGGCTCCTGGCCGAACCTCTGCATGGGGCCGTCGCCCAGCACGTACGCGCTCGTGTGCTGCATCCCCTCCAGCCAGAAGTTCGCCGTGATCTTCTCGTAGGCCCGCTCGTACGCCTCCCCGGCCACCATCGCCGACCACGGCCCCATCGCCTCCGGCCCCGACAGCTCGCGTACGAACGCCTCGGCCAGCCCTTCGGCGATCACATGCTCGCCGACCGTCACGGTCACCGGGTTCCACTCCACGTTGGTGAAGCGGACCTTGTGGTGGAACTCGTGCACCGCCAGGTGCCCGATCCGCCCGATCACCTCGTCCAACGGCCAGGCCAGCAGGTACAGCCACTCCGAGCCGCCGCCCATGCCGTAGTAGCCGCCGGACGTGGTCATCAGGTGCTCGTTGCCGGGATCGCCCATCGCGAACATGACCTTCACCACGTCCGGCTGCGCGGCCCCCACCTCGGCCAGCCGCTGCGAGGCCCGCTCCAGCTCGCGCCGCACCTGACCGAGCACGTCCTGCTCGATCATGCGGCGCACGGCCGGCAGGTAGCGCGGGTCCTCGGCGTCCACGCGGAAGCCGCCGCCGTTGTGGTGGATGTCGACGAGATCGCCCGGGATCGGGATGATCGCCCGCGTCGGCGCCATCATCTCCCGCAGCGCGTCGGGCCGCTTGTCCAGCGGCCCCTCCAGCATGGCGGCCATCTCGGCAAGCGTGTCGTGAATGATGATTTCCATGCCGTGGACGCTAAAGCCTCACGTTACGTGAGACTCAAGCGATTAACGGCTCACGGCCAAACGGACTCACAGCCAAACGGGCGCGCAGCCGAGCGGGCGCGCAGCCGAGCGGCCTCACAACCGAGCGGCCTCACAACCGAGCGGCCTCACAGCCGAGCGGCCTCACAGCTGAGCGGGCTCACAAGCGGACAGGCTCACAGCGGCGACTCGTCGCCCGGGTCCTCACCAGGCGAACGTCCCGGCGTGCTCTGCCCACTCTCCGACGGCGACGGCGACTGCGAGGGCGACGGCTGCGGCACCGGCGTCTCCGGAGTCGGCGGCGGCGTCGGCACGAACACCGTCGGCGGCAACTGCCGCGGCTGCTGCTCGCTGTCCTGCCGCCCGAGCAGCAGCAACAGCAGGATCACCGTCACCAGCACGAGCAGCAGCACCAGCGCCAGCGCCGCCAGCAGCACCCGCTTGCGCGTCTCCGTCGGCGGCAGCCGACGCCGGGTCGGCCCCGGCAGCGCCGGCGCCCGGTCGGTCAGCCAGTACGGCACGAAGTCCGGCCCGTGCGCCTCCCCGATGAACGTCCCGCCCACCATGACGGGCTCCAGGAACCGCTCGGCCCCCGGCCGCCCCGGCGCGTACGGCACCGCCACCCACGGCGCCTGCCCCCCGTCGAACGCCAGCACCTCGGGCGCACCCTCCAGCACCGCGCCCCTGGGCCGCCCGGGAAGCCCCAGCCACCCCCGCCTCCCGGCCCGCTCCCTGCCGCCCGCCTCGCGCACCGCCGTGACGAACCGGTCCCGCGCCGCGGCGTCGTAGGCCGCTCCCCGGGTGAGCACCGCCAGCGACACGGCACGCCCGTCGGGCGCCTGGCCCAGGTAGACGAACCCGGCCGGCGCCGTGTGCAGGCGCGCCTGCACCACGTAGGGCCCCAGCCGGGGAGGATCACCGAACTGCAGGGGACTTGCCACGTTTGCCATGAAAGCACAGACGTGGCGTCGTGCACGTTTGCGGCGCGTTTGGTGGAATGGCGTCATGAGCGTCGCCGAAGAGTTGCCAGGCGGAACCGACGCGGCCATGCTGCGTCAGAGTCTCGACGAGGTCCGGCGTGTCATCGTCGGGCAGGACCACATGGTCGAAAGGCTGCTCGTGGCCCTGCTGGCGCGCGGGCACTGCCTGCTCGAAGGCGTCCCAGGCGTCGCCAAGACCCTCGCGGCCGCCACCCTGGCCACCGTCGTGGGCGGCACGTTCGCCCGCATCCAGTTCACCCCCGACCTCGTGCCGAGCGACATCGTCGGCACCCGCGTCTACCACCCCTCCAACGAGAAGTTCGACGTCGAGCTCGGCCCCGTCTTCGTCAACTTCCTGCTGGCCGACGAGATCAACCGCGCCCCCGCCAAGGTCCAGTCCGCGCTGCTGGAGGTGATGGCCGAGCGCCAGGTCACCCTCGCCGGCGTCACCCACCCCCTGCCCAGGCCGTTCATCGTGCTGGCCACCCAGAACCCCATCGAGTCCGAGGGCGTCTACCCCCTGCCCGAGGTGCAGCGCGACCGGTTCCTGTTCCGGGTGCGCGTGCCGCACCCCAGCGCCCACGAGGAGCTGGAGATCCTGCACCGGATGAGCGTCAGGCCGCCCGTCCCCGAGCGGGTGCTCGACCCCGACAAGCTGCTGGCCCTGCAGGAGGCCGCCGAGCAGGTCTCGGTGCACCAGCTCGTCGCCGACTACGTCGTACGGCTCGTCATGTCCACTCGCGCCCCCGCCGAGTACGGCCTGAGCGACCTCACCGAGACCATCGAGATCGGCGTCAGCCCCCGGGCCACCCTCGGCCTCGTCTCCGCCGGCCGGGCCCTGGCCCTGCTGCGCGGCCGCGACTACCTGCTGCCCGACGACGTACGCGACGTCGCCGTGGACGTCATGTCCCACCGCCTGATGCTCACCTTCGACGCCCTCGCCGACGGCGTCGACCCCGAGAGCGTCGTCAAGCAGATCCTCCAGGCCGTCCCCCCGCCCCTCGTCGTCTGGAACCAGAACCGTTGAGCCCCTCCACAGCAGAGCAGGCCCTGCGCCGCCTGGAGCTGACCGTCACCCGGCGCCTCGACGGCCTCCTGCACGGCGCCCACCAGGGGCTGCTGCCCGGCGCCGGCAGCGAGGCCGGCGACAGCCGCGTCTACGTGCCGGGCGAGGACGACGTACGCCGCATGGACTGGAACGTCACCGCCCGCACCACCATCCCGCACGTGCGCGACCTCATCGCCGACCGCGAGCTGGAGACCTGGGCCCTGGCCGACCTGTCGCCCAGCATGGACTTCGGCACCGCCGACACCGACAAGCGCGACCTGGTCGTGGCCGCCGTCGGCGCGATCGGGTTCCTGTCCAGCCGGATGGGCGACCGGTTCGGCGCGCTGGTCATCCACGACGAGTTCGTGCACCGCATGCCCGCCCGCACCGGCCGCCCGGCCCTGTACGGCCTGCTGAACTCCCTCATGGACGCCCCCCGCGGCAGCGTCGTGCCCGACCCGCCCGACCTCGCCGAAGGACTCGAGATCCTCTCGGCCTCCCGCAGGCGGCGCGGCATGCGGCTGGTCGTCTCCGACTTCCTCGACGCCCACCCCGACCTCGACCTCGACGCCGAACGCCCCTGGGAACGCCCCATCAGGCGGCTGGCGGCCCGCCACCAGGTGCTGGCCGTCGAGGTCATCGACCCCCGCGAGCTCGAACTCCCCGACGTGGGCCGCGTCGCGTTCGCCGACCCCGAGACCGGGAAAGTACGCGAAGTGCACCTTTCGTCCAAGATTCGGCGCGCGTACGCGGAGGCCGCCGCCCTGCAGCGCGAGGGCACCCGCCTGGCCCTGCGCCGCGCCGGCATCGCCCACCTCGTGCTCCGCACCGACCGCGACTGGGTCTTCGACGTCGCGCAGTTCGTGCTGCGCCAGCGCCGCATGAGCCACCTCGCCCACCGGAGGCCCACCCCATGACGTTCCTCGCCCCGGGCTGGTTGTGGCTGTTCGTGCTGGTGCTGCTGCTCGTGGCCGGCTACATCCTGGCGATGTTCGCCCGCCGCCGCTACACCGTGCGCTTCACCAACCTGGCCCTGCTCGACCTCGTCGCCCCCGCCGGCCCCGGCTGGCGCCGCCACGTCGCCCCCGCGCTCTTCCTCGCCATGATGTCCCTGCTGGTCATCGGCGCCGCCAAGCCCGCCGACCAGGTACGCGTGCCCCGCGACCGCGCCACCATCATCGTCGCCCTGGACGTCTCCCTGTCCATGGACGCCGACGACGTCCAGCCCAACCGCATCGCCGCCGCCAAGGCCGCCGCCCAGGCCTTCGCCAGGGAGCTGCCCGACCGCTTCAACGTCGGCGTCGTCGCCTTCGCCCGCTCCGCCAACGTCGTCGTCTCCCCCACCACCGACCACCAGGCCGTCGTCACCGCCATCGGCAACCTCACCACCCGCCCGGGCACCGCCATCGGCGAGGCCGTCTTCAACGCGCTGGAGTCGGTGCGCTCCTTCGACCAGCAGGCCGCCACCGACCCGCCCCCCGCCGCCATCGTCCTGCTCTCCGACGGAGACAACACCTCCGGCCGCTCCGTGAACGAGGCCATCGAGGCCGCACAGCAGGCCCGCGTCCCGGTCTCCACCATCGCGTACGGCACCCAGGAGGGCACGGTCAACATCGACGGGCGGCCCGTGAACGTCCCGGTCAACAAGCAGACCCTGCAGTCGCTGTCCGACGGCACCAGCGGCCGTGCCTACGCCGCCGAGTCCGGCAGCGAGCTGCGCGAGGTCTACGAGCAGATCGGCACCTCGCTCGGCTACAAGCTGGTCAACCAGGAGATCACCCAGTGGTTCATCGTGGCCGCCATCCTGGCCGGACTGCTGGTGGCGGGCGCCGCGGTCCTGTTCGGTTCGCGGATCCCGTAACGTTTGGCGACGTGGCCCACTATTTCTCCGAGCAGCCGAGCACCGCGAGCAGGCCGGGCTCCGTCGATCTCGTCCTGCCCGATCTGCACCTGCGGCTGGAGACCGACAGCGGCGTGTTCTCCCCCGAGCGGGTGGACGTCGGCACGCGCGTGCTGCTGGAGAGCGTTCCGCCGCCGCCACAGGAGGGCGATCTGCTCGACCTGGGCTGCGGCTACGGGCCGATCGCGCTGACCATGGCCAAGCGGGCGCCGGCCGCGACGGTGTGGGCCGTCGATGTGAACCGGCGCAGCCTGGAGCTGACCGAGCGGAACGCCCGGGCCGCCGCCCTTGACAAAGTAAGGTCAGTACATGTCGATGAAGTGCCAGATGAAGTGAAATTTCGGGCCATCTGGTCTAATCCTGCGATCCGAATTGGGAAGCAGGCGTTGCACGAGATGCTCACCAGGTGGCTCACCCGGCTGACGCCCGACGGCGTGGCCTACCTGGTCGTCCAGAAACACCTCGGCTCGGACTCCCTGCAGCGCTGGCTCGGCGAGCAGGGCTGGCAGGCCTCCCGCGAGGCCAGCCGGGCCGCCTACCGGATCTTGAAGGTGACCCCGTGAGAAGGCAGCTGCGCCCCACCGACGTCAAGCGGCTCAACCGCACCTGGCGCAGGAACACCGCGAATCGCCTCGGCCTGATCATCGAGTCGGTCACCGGCCCGTTCAACATCGGCTCGATCTTCCGCAGCGCCGCCGCGTTCGGCGTGGACGAGATCTGGCTTGCGGGCAACGCCACGCCGCCCACCAACCCCAAGGCGGGCAAGACCGCGCTGGGCACCGAGCGCCTGGTCACCTGGCACGAGGCGGTGCCGGCCGTGGAGGCGGTCAAGGCGGCCAGGGAGGCCGGCTACGCGGTGCTCGCGATCGAGCTGACCGCCGAGGCCAGACCACTCCACAGGGCGGACCTGGCCCGCGACGTGTGCCTGGTGGTCGGCAGCGAGGACCACGGTTGCTCCCCCGCCCTGCTCGACGCCGTCGACGGCGCCTGCTACATCCCGCAGGTCGGGCGGGTCGGCTCGTTCAACGTGGCGGTGGCCGCGGCGATCGCGCTTGCGGAGGCGCGCCGCCAGGAGTGGCAGAATCTCCCTGATTCGTAACCGAACCGTTCACTCGGGAAGGGCATACTTCAGGACGTGCTGAGCCGCCGATTCGCCTTCCTCGACCATCCGGGCCCGCTGGCCTTCGCCCACCGCGGCGGGGCGGCGGAGGGCGCGGAGAACACCGCCGCCGCGTTCGAACGGGCGGTCGCGCTCGGCTACACCTACCTGGAGACCGACGCGCACGCCACCTCCGACGGCGTGCTGCTGGCCTTCCACGACCACACGCTCGACCGGGTGACCGACCAGCGCGGCCGCATCTCGGAGCTGCCCTACCGGGCGGTCAGGCGGGCCCGCATCGGCGGCGTGCACGAGATCCCGCTGCTGGAGGACCTGCTCGGCACCTGGCCGGAGATCCGGTTCAACATCGACGTCAAGGAGGCGGCCGCCATCGCCCCGCTGGCCGAGGCGGTCAGGCGCACCAACGCCTACGACCGGATCTGCCTGACCTCGTTCTCCGACGAGCGGCTGGTGCTGGCCAGGGCGGCGATCGGCAGGGAGGTGTGCTCGGCGCTCGGGCCGCGCGCCGTGGCCGCGCTGCGGGCCGCCGCGACCACCTCGGGTTACGGCCGCCTGCTGGCCCGGCTGTCGCGCGCCGGGGTGCCGTGCGCGCAGGTGCCGGTGGGCTTCCGCGGCCTGCGGGTCACCACCCGCCGCCTCATCCGTACGGCACACGCCATCGGCATGCAGGTGCACGTGTGGACCATCAACGACCCCGCCCGCATGGAGCAGCTGCTCGACCTGGGCGTGGACGGCATCATGACCGACAACGTCACCGGCCTGCGTGACGTGCTGGAGCGCCGGGAGCTGTGGCATCCCGGCAGCCTGGCCGCCTGACAGCGGCATCCCCCTACGCCGTAAGAGGAGCGATCCGTCACCATGCCCGTACCCGCACCCCCCGCGGTTCTCGACGACTCCCCCGGAGCGCGCCGGCGCGAGCAGCGCGGCTGGTACTTCTACGACTGGGCCAACTCCGCCTTCTACACGGTGGTCATCTCGGTCTTCCTCGGCCCGTACCTCATCCCGGTCGCCAAGACCGCGGCCTGCGCCAAGGACTTCCCGTCCGTGGAGCCCGGCAGGTGCGTGGACACCTTCGACCAGCTCGCCGCCGCCAGCCCCGGGCTCGGGTACGTGGACGTGCTGGGCGCCGACATCAGGCCGGCCGCGTACTTCGGCCTGATCACCACGGTCGCGGTGTTCCTGCAGATCGTGATCCTGCCGATCGTGGGCGCGCTGGCCGACCACACCGGCCGCAAGAAGGAGATGCTCGGCGTCTTCGCCTACGCCGGAGCGCTGGCCGCGCTGTGCCTGTTCTTCGTCGAGGGCGACCGGTACCTGCTCGGCGGCGTGCTGTTCATCCTGGCCAACCTGGCCTACGGCGCCTCCATCGTGGTCTACGACTCGTTCCTGCCGCAGATCTCCACTCCGGAGGAGCGCGACGGGGTCTCCTCGCGCGGCTGGGCCATCGGTTACCTGGGCGGCGGCCTGCTGCTGGCCCTCAACCTGGTGCTCTACCTGCAGTACGAGAGCCTGGGGCTGACCCAGGGCATGGCGGTGCGCATCTGCATGATGTCGGCGGGCCTGTGGTGGGCCACGTTCACGATCATCCCGCTGCTGCGGCTGCGCAACCGGCCGGTGCCGGCGCACGAGACGACGGCGCTGCGCTCGGTCGGCGGCAGCTTCCGCCAGCTCGGCCGCACCCTGTCCGAGCTGCGCCGCTACCCGCTGACGCTGCTGTTCCTGGTGGCCTACCTGGTCTACAACGACGGCGTGCAGACGGTCATCGGCAACAGCGCGGCGTTCGCCTCCGAGGCGCTCAAGCTGCCGCAGGAGGTGCAGATCACGGCGATCCTGATGGTGCAGTTCGTGGCGTTCTTCGGGGCGCTGCTGCTCGGCCGGCTGGCGCGGAGTTTCGGCACGAAGCGTACGGTGCTGGCGAGCCTGGTGTTGTGGACGGCGATCGTGGCGATGGCCATGTTCGTGGCCGAGGGGCAGGCGCTGCAGTTCTACCTGATGGCGTTCGCGATCGCGATCGTGCTGGGCGGCACGCAGGCGCTGTCGCGCTCGCTGTTCTCGCAGGTGATCCCGAAGGGGCGGGAGGCGGAGTACTTCAGCCTGCTGCAGATCAGCGACAAGGGCTCGGCGTTCATCGGCTCGCTGACGATCACGCTGGCGCTGCAGTTCACCAACAGCTACCGGATCGCGATCCTGTCGATGGTCGTCTTCTTCGTGCTCGGTTTCGTGCTGCTGGCCATGACGAACCTGCCCAAGGCCATCCGCGCGGCCGGCAACGAGGTCCCCGCCCGCGTCTAGGCGCCCGGCTCGCCGGCCCCTGCCGCCAGCACCATCGTGCCGGGCCCCTGCGCCGCCCCGGGCCCGGCCACGGCCGTCACCGTGTCGGCCGTGACCTCGCCGCCGCAGTGCGGGCACGTGACGACGGGCGTGAACTGCTCGCCGCACGAGTGCACGAGCAGCGCGGGCGGCCCGCCGGGCGGGGTGGCCCAGCGGTCGCCCCAGGCCATCAGCGTCATCAGGGCGGGCACGATGTCGCGCCCGGCCCGCGTCAGGACGTACTCGTGGCGTGGCGGCCGTTCCTGGTAGGGCCGCTTCTCCACCACCCCGGCCGCGACCAGGTGCTCCAGCCTGCGGGTCAGCAGGTTGCGGGAGATCCCCAGGTCCTCCGCCAGGTCGTCGAACCTGCGCAGGCCCAGGAACAGGTCCCGCAGGATCAGCGGCGTCCACGGCTCGCCGATGACGCCGACGGCCTGGGCGATGGAGCAGTGCATCTCACCGAACCTGTTCACGGAACCCAGGATAGTGGGTTGATAAAGTGAACTCATGACAGTTCACATTCAGGACTCACCCGCGCTCGCGTACCGGCGGGCCGGCGAGGCGCACGATCTCGCCGCGCTCGCCGCCACCCTGTCCGAGGACGTCGTCTTCCACTCGCCGCTGTCCGCCACGGCCGAGTTCCGGGGCAAGGAGCAGGCGGTCCAGCTGTTCTCCGTGGTGTTCGACGTGCTGTCGGACCTGCGGTACCACAGCGACGTGGGCGACGACCGGACGCGCGCGCTCACGGCGACCGCAAGGCTGGGCGACAGGGAGATCCACGAGGCCGCCATGGTCGAGGTCGGCGAGGACGGGCTGCTCAGGGAGATCACGCTGTGGATCCGGCCGCTACCGGCGCTGACCGCGCTGATGGCCGCGCTCGGTCCGGGGCTGGCCAGGGCCGCGGGCAGGCCGGCCGTGTCGCTGCTGGTCGCGGCGGCGGTCAAGCCGCTGGCCGCGATGACCGCGCTGGGCGACAGGACGCTCGTCCCGCTCGTGACCCGTGCTCGCTGATCCAAAGAGAGAGCACCGCTCTTGACATCGGTGCGCCAAATAGAGAGCATTGCTCACACAACGGAGCAACGCCCTCTTGAAGGAGCATTGATGTCCCCCAGGCTCACGTCCGCGGCCTTCGCCGCCGCCGGCGTCCTCTTCCTCGTCTACATCGCCGTCCGCCCGTCCGGCGACGACGCCGCCGCCATGGCCTCCACCGCGTGGGTCGCCGGGCACGCGGCCGCGATGGCCGGGTTCATCCTGCTCGGCCTGGCGGTCCTCGGGCTGCACCAGGTGCTCGGCGACCGGCTGTCGCTGCGGGCGGCGGCGGTGACCTGGGTCGGTGCGGGCCTGACGCTGCCGTACTACGGGGCCGAGGACTTCGGCCTGAACGTCATCGCCCGGCGCTCCCTCCGTGACGGGGCGCCGGCGCTGATGGAGCTGGCCGAAGAGTTCAGGTACGGGCCGGTCGCGGTCACCATGTTCGCCACCGGGCTCCTGCTGCTGGCCGCGGGCACGGTCATGGCGGCGGTGGCCGTCCGGCGGTCCGGCACGCTGCCGCGCTGGAGCGGCACGGTGCTGGCGCTGGGGTTCGTGCTGTTCCTGCCGCAGTTCTTCACGCCGTACCCGGTGCGTGTCGCCCACGGCGTCCTGGTGATGGCCGGCGGGCTGTGGGCGGCGGCCGCGCTGTGGCGGGCCGCCGGCTCCGCCCGCCGGCCCGCCGGTGCCTGAGGGCCCCGGCCTGGGACGGTCAGGGCGCCAGGCCGGCGGCCGGTGAGGGCTTCGGTGCCGGGCGGCGCCACAGGCGCCTGGCCGCCACGGCCAGCAGGGCCGCTCCGGCCAGGGCGAGCAGGCTGGTGAACAGCCACTCCCCCGAGCCGTCAGGCCCGTAGACGCGGCTCGCCCGCCCGGTGTCCACGGCCTGCGTGGTCCGCCCGGCGGCGAGCGTGCCGCGGTCGCTGCCGTACAACTCGACGTCGTGCCGCAGCACCCGCCCGTCGGCGGAGGCGAAGTCCCCCGCCCAGACGCAGGACTCGTGCCCGGGATGCTGGACGCACCGCAGCTCGCCGGCGGTGAACACGCCGCTCACCCCGTCGGCCCGCGCGGCCTTGATGGTGGGGCCCAGCTCCGGGACCGACCAGAACAGCAGCAGCAGCCCCAGCCCGGCCAGCGCCACCGTGAACGCGCTCAAGCGCCGCTCGACCCGCATGGCCTAGTGCGCGACCGCGCAGGTGCAGGTGGCCCCGGCGTGCGATCCGGCGCGGCGGTGGAGCAGCATGGCCACCACCATCGGCGCGAAGACGATCGCGTTGTAGAACAGGTGCAGCTCCATCCTGGGCCAGATGAGCTGCAGGACGCTCGTCGGGACCGGGCGGCCCATCAGGTACAGGCCGCTGAGCTTCTGCAGGAGCAGCAGCAGGTGCTCCATGTGGTGCCACACCTGGATGCCGAGGGAGATGTTCCACCACGTACGCGAGCTGCCGGTGAAGCCCTTGCGCAGCAGCACGAGGCCGATGAGCATGATCAGCGCGTAGCCGTAGTGCATCCACTCGGAGGTCACCAGCCACGGGAACGGCAGGCCGAGCACGCCCCGGGCGTCGGCCAGCGGCCAGCCCCACGCGTACACCTGCACGGCCTGGACCAGGTGCTCCGCCCAGTGCGCCACCACGATGACCATGAAGATCGTGAGCGCTGCCTTGTGGTGGCGCCCGTTGAGCGTGGAAACGCTGATCGCCGTCGTCGTCGCCATTCCTCACCTCCTGTTTCCCGTCGCGATGACGCCGCCGTCCGGGGCCGTCGGGACCCCGTGCACATCGCGGGCAAATGATCTCCATCGGCACTGGGAACCCGCTTGCAAACGACTTAACGGGCCCATCCCTCCGGACACCCGCGAACCGGTCGCCGCCCTCGCGGCTGATCGTTACGCTGCTGAGTCCGGCGACGAAGAGGGGCTGCCCGGCATGGGTCTGGAGATCGGATACCTCGGTCCGTGGGAGATCACTGCGGACGGTCACGCGATCAAGCTGGCGGGACAGCGGCGGATCGGGGTCCTGGCCAGGCTCGCCGTGGACGCGGGCCAGGCCGTGCACGCCGACCGCATCCTCGCCGACGTGTGGGCGCACAGCCCGGCGTCGACCCCGGCCAAGCAGCTCCACATCGTGATCTCCAAGCTGCGCGAGGCGCTGGCCGCCCACTGCGGTCAGGACCTCATCGAGACCCTGCCCGGCGGCTACCGGCTCGCCCTCGACCGCGACCAGGTCGACGCGCATCTGTTCACCCGCCTGGTCCGGCAGGCGCGCGGCGCCCGCGCGCAGGACGCGGCGACCGCCGACACGCTGTTCCGCCAGGCGCTCGCGCTGTGGCGGGGCCCGGCGCTGGCCGAGGTGGACGCGCCGTGGGCGAGGCTCGAGGCCGGCAGGCTGGCGGAGGAGCGGCTGTCCGCCCTGGAGGAGCACCTCGACCTGCGGCTCGCCGCGGGGGACCACCACGCCGTGGCCGGCGAGCTCGCCGGCCACGTCAAGGCGCACCCGCTGCGCGAGCGGCCCGCCGCCCAGCTCATGCTGGCCCTGTACCGCGACGCCCGATCCGCCGAGGCGCTGGCCGTCTACCAGGACACCCGCCGCGCCATGGTCGCCGAGCTGGGCATCGAGCCCGGCTCCGAGCTGCGCCGCCTCCAGCAGGCCATCCTCGCCCGCGACCCGGCGCTCGACCTCGGCACCCCCGCGCAGGTCGTGCCGCTCGTGCCCGCCGAGCTGCCCGCCGACACCCAGGCGTTCACCGCGCGGGCCGCCGAGGTCGAGCGGCTGCGGGCCGCCCTCGTCGACGGCGACGGTCCTGCCGTCACGGTCATCGACGGTCCCGGCGGCATCGGCAAGTCGGCCCTGGCCGTCCACGTCGCGCACGCCGTCGGCGACCGCTTCGCCGACGGCGTCGTCTACGTCAACCTGCACGGCGCCACCTCCGGGCTCGCCCCGCTGACGCCCCTCGAAGCGCTCCGCCACCTGCTGCGCTCGCTGGGCCTCGACGGCACCGCCGTGCCCGCCGACCCCGGGGAGGCCGCCGCCCGCTACCGCTCGCTCACCGCGGCGTGCGACCTGCTGGTGATCCTCGACAACGCCCGCGACGTACGCCAGGTCCGCCCGCTCATCCCCGGCGGGGCGGGCTGCCGGGTCCTCATCACCAGCCGCGAGCCCCTCGCCGTCCTGGACAACGCCCACCACCTGCACCTCGGCACGCTCGCCGGCCCCGAGGCTGCGGCGCTGCTCACCCACCTCGTCGGCGCCGGCCGGGTGGCCGCCGAGCCGGAGGCGGCCGCGGAGATCGTCCGGCTCTGCGGCGGCTTCCCGCTCGCGCTCCGGATCGCGGGCGCCCGGCTGGCGGCCCGCCCCGGCGCGACGCTCTCCGACCTGGCGGTACGGCTCGCCGACGCCACCCGCCGCCTGGACCTGCTGGAGTACGCCGACCTGGCCGTACGCGCCGGCATCGCGGTCAGCCACCAGCACCTGCGGGAGGACCCGGCCGGGCGGGACGCCGCGCGCCTGCTGACCCTGCTCGGCCTGCTCGAACTGCCCACGCACACCCCCGCCGCCACCGCCGCCCTGGCGGGCTGGCCGGAACAGCGCGCCGAGGCGGCGCTGGAACGCCTCCTGGACGCCCGGCTCCTCGAACCCGCCGGGTCCCGCGGGTACCAGTTCCACGACCTGGTCCGCCTCTACGCCAGGGAGCAGGAGCTCCCCGGGGAGGAGCGGGCAGCCGCGGTCCGCCGCGCGCTGCACCACTACCTGGCCACGGCGGTACGGGCGGAATGCCTGGTGAGTGGCCGCACCGGGGACTACGACGACTTCCCCGCCGAGCAGCCCGGGGAGGAGCTCGCCACCGTGGCGGCCGCCAACGAGTGGGTCGAGCACGAACGGGACAACCTGCTGGCCGCGATCCGCCAGGCAGCCGGTGACTCCGCTGATCGCACGGCGGCCGTGCTCGCGAACGCCACCCAGTGGCTGTTCGACCGGCGCGGCTGGTTCTCCGAGCTGATCGAGGTGAGCGAGCTGGCCCTGCGCGGTGCCGACGAGATGGCGGACTGGGCAGGCAAGGCGGTTCTGCACCAGGGGCTCGCCTCCGTCCACAGTCAGCTCGGCCGCTTCCCGGAGTCCCTGCGCCAGCTGGAGGCGGGGCTGGCGTGCTGGGACCTGGCCGGGCTGCCGGACCGCAAGGCGGGGATGCTCAACGACCTCGGGACCCTCTACACCATGATGGGCCGCCACGACGACGCCCTGGCCGCGCTGGAGCACGCGCTCACGATCACCGAGCGCACCGGCCGCCGGGATCACCAGTCCTACGTCCGCAACAACCGGGCGCACGTCTACTACCGTCAGGGGAGATTCGAGGAAGCCGTCGAGGAGGCACGGCTCGTCCTGGCCATGACCGAGGAGCTGGACGACACCGGCAGCCTCGGCGTCGCCCGCGACACCCTGGGCGACGCCTGCCGGGCCGCCGGCCTGCTCGAGGAGGCCGTGGAGCACTACCGCCACGCCGTCGAGCTCCAGCGTGAGACGGGGTTCACGCTCTACACCGCCGTGTCCTCCTGGTGGCTCGGCCACGCCCTGCACGACCTCGGACGGCCGGAGGAGGCCCGGGCCTCCTGGCGGGAGTCGCTCGGCCTGCTGCGCGAGGCGCGGCTGCTGACTCCCGCCGAGGTGGCGGCCTACCTGGCGCAGCCGGTCCCGGACACGCCTGACCCCATCAGGAACCAGCTCTAGGCGTAGACGCCGAACTCCCAGAGCGAGTAGCCGTAGGCGGTGCCGCGCTGGGTGAGGTTCAGCCGGACGTAGCGGGCGGAGGTGTTCACGGCGATCTCGTCGAAGCCGCCGTCACCGGTGGTGGTGGTGGTGAACACGGGTGTCCAGTCCGTGCCGTTCAGCGAGGTCTGCACCTGGTACGCCCTGGCGTACGCGGCCTCCCATCCGAGCTGCACGTGCTTGATCGCGGTGACCTGGCCGAGATCCACCCGCAGCCACTGCGGATCGGACCACTCGCTGGCCCAGCGGGACTCGTAGCTGCCGTCGGTGGCCCGGTCGGGGGTGAACGGGCCGCCGTCGCCGGTCGCCTGATGGGTGGAGGCGGTGGCCGGCTTGCCGCGCGCCACGTTCGTGCCCGCGACGACCGGCGGCACCACGCGGAACGAGCGCTGCTCGATGCCGACGTTGCCGTGGCCGTCGTAGGCGTAGACGTACACCTTCCACACGCCCAGCCGCTGCGGCGCCGTCGCCGTGAACGTGCCCGGCCCCGTCTGGGTGAAGGTGACGTGCGACAGGCCGCGGTTGCCGGTGATGTGCTTGTCGCTGTACATCAGGTTGTAGCGGACCAGGTCGCCGTCCCTGTCGGTGGCGGCCACCGCCACGCCGAACGCCGAGCCCGCCGGGACGGCGGTGCGCGAGTCCACCGTCATGGAGGTGATCTCCGGGGGCGTGTTCGGGGAGTCCTGCCCGGTGTACGCCTTCCTCAGCGCGTGGTAGCCGTGCCGCCGCCAGCCTCCCGGCGTGGTGTTGAGCCAGACGCCGCCGAAGTCGTTCTCCAGCCCGTAGTGGAACTCGGTGGCGCCGAGCGCCACGCCCGCGTGGCCGCGCACGGCGTTCCAGCTCGCGGTGTACATGTCCCGCTTGGCCAGGTCGCCCGGCTCGTCGGGGACGCCGTTGACGTCGCCGGGCACCTCCCACTCGCCGTCCGGGCCGGCCTCGGTGACGATGTACGGCCTGGTGTAGCCGCCCTTGATCCAGTCGTCCTTGACGGTGCCGATGGCGCCGTAGGAGTTGACGGCGAGCAGGTCGAGCGCCGGGGAGTGGGCCCGGTAGTAGGTCCAGGCGTGGGTGTAGGCGTCGGTGGAGGTGACCGGGTGGTTCGGATCGGCGGCGTGGATCGCCCGCGCCACCTCGTCGACGAACCTCGCGTACGCCACCCGCCGCTGCTCCACCACGTCGGCGGGCAGGCCGTGGTCCTGCATGGTGAGGATGACCTCGTTGCCGACGTCCCACATGAGCACGCCCTGCCGGTTCTTCAGCGCGTTGACGCGGGCCACGATCTCGTTCTTCACGCTCGTCTTGTACGCGGTGTCGTTGACGTAGTCCGCGCCCTGGTTGAGCCAGTGGCCCACGATGACCTTGATGCCGTGCCTGGCGGCGGTGTCGAGCAGGGCCGGCGTGTGCGTGTCGTCCACGCCCCAGATGCGGATGGTGTTGACGCCCATGGAAGCCAGGTCCCGCATGTAGCCGTCGGCCGCGTTCTGCGGCGGCCCGTACGTCAGGCCCTTGACCTCGAACGGCGCGCCGTTCACCTCCAGCCGCCAGGCGCCCTGCGTGCCGGCCACGCGCACGACGCTCGGCCCGGCGGGGACGGGCGGGTCGGTCATGGCGGCGGGGACGGCACCCGCCTGCCGGGAGACCTTCACCCAGTCGACGCTGAGCACGCCGCCCGACGTGGTGCCGGGGACGGGGGTGGTGAGCCCGGCGACGGCGTCCGGCAGCGAGCCGCCGATGGCCAGGTCGAGCCGGAGGTAGAAGCCGTGGTGCACGGCGGCCTTCCAGGCGGCCACGCCGACCTGGCTCTCGCGCACCACCCAGGTCTGCCTGCCGTCGAGGTAGAAGCGGATCTCCTCGTCGGTCCTGGTGCGGTCGATGATCTGCGTGTACTCGTGGTAGCCGCTCTGGCAGCCGGCGCAGGTGGCCAGGCCGCTGCCGCGGCCGTCGTACTCGTTGCACACCCCGCCGGGGGCGGTGCCGCAGTGCAGGGTGGCGGAGTACTGGTCGCGGCCGTTGACGGCGGTCATGATGTCGGTCTCGCCGACGCCAGGCCAGTTGGTGTGGTCGCCGCGGTAGGCGGCGCCGGTGGCGCGGAAGCCGGGCCAGTAGCCGAGCGGGTTCGCCACGCCGGGCTGCCTGAGACGGGCGCTGAACCTGAGCAGCTCGCCCGGCCGCGGCTCGAAGTCGGTGCGCTGGGTCTCGACGCGGGCGGAGGTCCAGTTGCCGGCGCCGTCCTTGATGGCCTTGATCGTGAGGTGGCCGGCGCCGTCCAGGGAGAGGTTGGCGGGGTCGGCGGTCATGGTCTCGACCTCGCCGGTGCCCCAGTTCGCCGGGCCGCCCGGGTAGGAGGTGCCGGTGCGCGGGATCCAGTTCGCGGATGACGGGGAGGTGCCCGCGGGGCCGGTGAAGTCGTCGGACCACACGTCCGTCCAGGAGTCGCCGGCTGGGCCGTACACCTGGAACTCCCAGAGGGAGTAGCCGTAGCCGGTGGCCCGGGCGGTGCCGTACATGCGGACGTAGCGGCCGGTCGCGGTGAGGTCGATGGTCTGGGTGCCGCCGGTGCCGGTGGTGGTGGCGTAGGCGTCGGTCCAGGTGGTGGCGTCGGCCGAGGTCTGGATCCTGAAGGCGGTGGCGTAGGCGGCCTCCCAGTCGAGCACCACGCGGGAGATCCGCGCGGGAGCGCCGAGGTCGACCTGGAGCCACTGCGGGTCGCTGAACGAGCTGGACCAGCGGGTGCCGGTGCGGTCGCCGTCCACGGCCGCCGCCGCGCTCCACGCGGCGCCCTCCGAGGACGAGGCCGTCGCCGGCCTGCCCTGCGAGAGCAGGGTGTCCGCCGCCAGGGCCTCGGTGTGTTGTGCTTGAGCGGGGGCGGCGGGTGTCAGGCAGGACAGGAGCAGGCCCGCCAGCGCGGCGACGACCGTGCCCCTCCTGAACCGGCCCGGGCTGCGAGTTGGATGCACGACCTCTCCTAGGTACGGGTGCCGCAACGATCAGGGAGAGCGCTCTCCGACCCCTGAGGTTCCTCCAGCCGGGCAAGCGCGTCAAGGCCCATCTCTTCACTCGTCCGAAACCCGCTGCTCATGACCGGGAAACAGTTTCGTCCCGCCCCCTTGACAGCCGCTCGGCGGACGGGTCAACCTCGGAGAGCGCTCTCCGATCGTTTCCCCCGTCGAAGGAGAGATCCCATGCACCCGTCCAGAAGCCCCGGCAGGCTGCCCTTGTGGCCGGTCGCCACCGCGCTGGCCGCCGTCTTCGCGGCCTGCGTCGCGGCCGTCTCCCCCGCGTTCGCGGCCGACGCCCTGATCTCCGAGGGGCGTCCCGCGACGGCCTCCTCCGTCGAGGGCGCGGGCCACAGCGCGGGCGCCGCCTTCGACGGCACCCGTACCACGCGCTGGTCCAGCGCCGCCGCCGACCCGCAGTGGCTCCAGGTCAACCTCGGCGCTCCCGCGCAGATCTCCCGCGTCGTCCTGGAGTGGGAGGCCGCGTACGGCAGGTCCTTCAAGATCCAGACCTCGGGCGACGCCACGACCTGGACCGACGCGTACGCCACCACGACCGGCACCGGCGGCGTCCAGAGCCTCGACGTGCGCGCGTCCGGCCGCTACGTCCGCCTCTACGGCACCGCCCGGGGCACCGGCTACGGCTACTCCCTGTGGGAGTTCCAGGTCTACGGCACGGGCGGCGCCACGACCACCCCGCGGCCACGGCCGACGTTCACCGACGAGGTGACGCACCACGAGTTCCAGGCCAACTGCTCGGTGACGGCGAACCGGCCCGACGACCCCATCGTCTACCCCGGCCTGCCCGGCGCCTCCCACCTGCACACGTTCATCGGCAACCGCACCACCGACGCGCACAGCACGACCGCCTCGCTGCTGGCGGGCGGCACCTCGTGCACGAACCCGCACGACCGGTCCGCCTACTGGTTCCCGAGCTTCCACAAGGGTGACCGGCTCGTCGAGCCGGCCGGGAATCAGGTCGTCTACTACAAGTCCGGCATCCTGGAGTACTGGCGGGTGCAGCCGTTCCCGCAGGGCCTGCGCTTCGTGGCCGGCAGCCCCGGCGCCACGCTGGAGCAGTTCCGCGACTCCCCCGGCGCCGTCGAGGGCTTCGAGTGCGGCGACCTGTCCCGCAGCTGGGACATCCCCGCCTCCTGCGCGGCGGGCACCCAGGTGAACGTCCGCTACCAGGCCCCGAGCTGCTGGGACGGCGTCCGCCTCGACAGCGCCGACCACAAGAGCCACATGGCCTACCCCACCGGCGGCTACTGCCCCGCGAGCCATCCGGTGGCGGTCCCGATGCTCGAGTTCAAGATCGCCTTCCCCGCGGACGGCGACCTGTCGCAGGCGCGGCTGTCCAGCGGCCGGGGCTACTCCTGGCACTACGACTTCTTCAACGCCTGGGACGACCCCGCGATCCTGGACGCGCTGGTGACCCACTGCATCAACGGCGGCCTCCAGTGCGACCCCCGCGGCTACGACCAGTACAAACCGCACCGCGGCGCCGCGCTCACCCCGGACTTCGAGCTCCCCGCCGGGTCATGACGGACGGAGAGCGCTCTCCAGCCGGTGTGCTATAAAGACGCCATGAGGCAGGATCCCCCGCCGCCGTCCCCCACCCTGGAGGACGTCGCCAGGGCGGCGGGGGTCTCCCGGGCCACCGTCTCCCGGGTGATCAACGGCATCCGCAACGTCGACTCCGCGATCCAGGAGGCGGTCAGGCAGGCCATCGCCACCACCGGATACGTGCCCAACCGGGCGGCCCGCTCCCTCGTCACCCGCCGCACGGGCAGCATCGCCCTGGTCGTCTCCGGCGCGGGCGGCGACGACGACTCGTTCCCCGTCCAGGTGTTCGCCGATCCCTTCTTCGGCCGGGTCGCCGGCGGCATCGTCGGCTTCCTGCGTCCTCGCGGCATCCACCCGGTCCTGATGTTCGCCGAGACCGGCGCGGCCCGCGCGCAGGTGCTCGCCTCGCTGCGGCAGGGCGACGCCGACGGGGCCGTCCTGGTCTCCACCCACGCCGAGGACCCGCTGCCGCGGCTGCTGGCCGAGGCCGGGCTGCCCGCCGTGCTGTTCGCCAGGCCCGCCGAGCCCGTGCCGATCAGCTACGTCGACGTCGACCACCGGGCCGGGGCCAAGCTCGCCGCCGACCACCTCGTCGCGCGCGGCAGGAAGCAGATCGTCACCATCTCGGGGCCGCTGGACGTGCCGGCGAGCCAGGCCCGCCTGGCCGGCTTCCGCGACGCGATGGCGGCGCACGGCCACCCGTACGTGCCGTGCGCCGAGGGCGGCTTCACCTACCACAGCGGCGTGCAGGCCATGGAACGGCTGCTCGCCGAACACCCCGGCCTCGACGGCGTCTTCGTGGCCAACGACCTGATGGCGCAGGGGGCGCTGCTGGTGCTGCGGCACCACGGCCGCGCGGTGCCGGACGACGTGGCGGTGGTCGGCTTCGACGACAGCAGCGCGGCCACCGCGTGCCGGCCCGCGCTGACGACCGTACGGCATCCGGTGGAGGACATGGCGGCGGAGCTGGCCCGGCTGCTGCTGGAGCACATCGGGCAGCCCGGGCACCGCCCCACCTCGATCATCTTCGAGCCGTCGCTGGTCGTCCGCGACTCCTCATGACGGCCCGGGCGCCGGGCCGCCGCCGCGTTCCCCGCCCGGGCGGGTGATCAGGAACGGGGCGGCGGGGCGGGCTGGCGGCGCAGCCGGGCCACGGCCAGCCCGCCGACGGCCACGGCGCCCAGCCCCACCACCAGGGCGAGGTAGCCGCCGACGATGCCGTACCCGGTGCCGGGACCGCCTTCTGCGGCGGCCACGACCCACCCGCCGATGACCGCACCGGCCGCGCCGGTCACCAGGGCCGTGACGGCCCCCTTGCGCGCGGCGCCACCGCCCGTACGACCCGCACGGGAACGGACCAGGGCGAACCCACCGGCGGCCACGCCGACGAGCCCCACCAGCGCGGCCACCACGGACCACAGGCGCCCGGTGGTCAGGCTGTAGGCGCTGACGGGATCAGGCTGGGCCAGGACGTGCGCTGCGAGCAGATCTCGGACTGACATGGGGGTGTTCCTCCTCCTACTGGACCTGACCCCGATGATGTCCGCCGGGGCTGCCGCCGGTCGTCGGGCGCAGGCATGCATTCCGCACTGCCATGCGCGCAGCAGCGACCTACCGCGAACGCGGCAGAACCACCCCCGCTACCGCGACCGCGGTACCCGGCCGAGCGTCCTCATGCCGGAGCGACCCCGGCGCACCGCCCCGATGACGAACGCCGACCATCCCCCCCGCTGGAGCGGCGCCAGTACCGCGGTCGTGGTAGCGGGCCGATGGTCCCGGCGCAGGATTCGTCCCGCACGGATGTCCCGCTATGGTGCGCGCATGAACGCAGGACGGTCCGGGATGCGGGCCGATGTCTTCGACTGGGCGATCGCCGCCTGCGTGGCGGCGGCGCTGCTGGTCACCGGGCTGTCCGGGGAGCCTTCCTCGACGGGCCCCGGCCTGCTCGGGTACACGCTGCTGGCCGCCGGCGGCCTGGCGCTGGCCGCGCGGAGGCGGGCTCCGCTGGTCGTCCTGGCCGTCACGGGGCTGTGCGCGGTGGGTTACCAGGCGGCCGGTTTCGACGTGCCCGCGGTCGCGTACCTGTTCGCGGTGTACGCCGCCGTACGGGCGGGACACCGCGTGGCCACGGTGGTGGCGAGCGTGATCGTGCTGGCCGCTCTCCCGCTGGCGGCCATGGCCGCGGGCCTGCATGACACGGGAGAGGCGTTCGCGCAGGCCAGAGGCGCTCTGGAGCTGGCCTGGCTGGTGGCGGCCGGCGCCGCGGGAGAGGCGCTGCGGCAGGCGGAGCGGCGGGCGGAGGAGGCCGAGCGCACGCGGGAGGAGACGGCCAGGCGCCGCGCGGACGAGGAGCGGCTGCGCATCGCGCGGGAGTTGCACGACTCGCTGACCCACCAGATCTCGATCATCAAGGTGCAGGCGGAGGTCGCCGTGCACGTGGCCCGCAGGCGCGGCGAACAGGTCCCGGAGGCCCTGCTGGCGATCCAGGAGGCGGGACGGGAGGCGACCCGGGAGCTGCGCGCCACCCTGGAGGCGCTGCGCGAGGACGACACGAGCCCGCCGCGCGGGCTGGACCACGTCGCGGAGCTGGTCGAACGCGCTCGCACGACCGGCCTGGACGCGACGCTGACGATCGAGGGGCAACGGCGGCCGGTGCCGGCCGCGGTGAGCCGTACCGTGTACCGGATCGTCCAGGAGTCGCTGACCAATGTCGCCCGGCATGCCGCCGCCGCGTCCGTGTCGGTGCGGATCGACTGCCGTCCGGACGTCCTGGCGATCCGCATCGACGACGACGGCCGGGCCACCCCGGACGCCGCGCCGGCGCCCGGCGTCGGGCTGACCGGGATGCGCGAGCGCGTCACCGCCCTCGGCGGCCGGCTGCGCGCGGAGCCGCGCGGCGAGGGCGGCTTCACCGTCCAGGCCGAGCTGCCCGTGGACCGGGCGTCGTGATCCGGGTCCTGCTGGTCGACGACCAGCCGCTCCTGCGCAGCGGGTTCCGGGCGCTGCTCGACCTCGAGGACGACATCGAGGTGGTGGCCGAGGCAGGCGACGGCCTGGAGGGCCTGGCGCTGGCCAGGCTGCACCTGCCCGACATCGCGCTGATCGACATCCAGATGCCGGTGGTGGACGGCATCGAGGCGACCCGGCGCATCGCCGCGGACCCCGCCCTGGCGGGGGTGCACGTCGTCATCCTGACCAACTACGGCTTCGACGAGTACGTCTTCGACGCGCTGCGGGCCGGCGCGGCCGGGTTCCTCGTCAAGGACATCGTGCCCGAGGACTTCCTGCACGCGGTACGCGTCGCCGCCCGCGGGGACGCGCTGCTCGCCCCGTCCATCACCCGCAGGCTCATCGACAGGTACGTCACCCAGCCGCGCCGGACCGCCACCGGGCCGGGGCTGAGGGAGCTGACCAACCGCGAGCGCGAGGCCGTGGTCCTGGTGGCGCGCGGGCTGTCCAACGACGAGATCGCCGGCCACATGGTGATCAGCCCGCTGACCGCGAAGACCCACGTCAACCGGGCCATGACCAAGCTGCACGCCCGGGACCGCGCCCAGCTCGTCATCCTGGCGTACGAGTCCGGGCTGGTGTCCCCCGGCGGCTCCTGATGCATCAAATCAATTTGATGTAATATCGGGGGCATGGCGAACTCGCTCCCGGTCTTCCTCCGGCTGGCCGCCCACCCTCTGCGGTGGCGGCTCCTGACCGAGCTGGCCGCCGGCGACTACCGGGTGCGGGAGCTCGTCGAGCTGGTGGGCCAGCCGCAGAACCTGGTCTCCTACCACCTGCGGCTGCTGCGCGACGGCGGGCTGGTCACCCCCCGGCGCAGCACCCACGACGCCCGCGACAGCTACTACCACCTCGACCTGGACCGCTGCGCCCACGCCCTGGCCACCACCGGCGCCGCCCTCCACCCCGCCCTCCACCCCGCCCTGCGCCCACCCGGCCTTGACCGCTCCCCCGCCTCGCCCCCGCACGAGCCGGGCTCACACGCACCGCACGCCGTCCCAGCCCTGTCACCGTCCGCGCGCCGTCCCCGCGTGCTGTTCGCCTGCACGGGGAACAGCGCCCGCTCACCGATCGCCGAGGCCCTGCTACGCCACCGCACCGGCGGGACGGTCGAGGCGGTCAGCGCCGGCAGCCATCCCAGGCAGCGGCTGCACCCGGACGCCGTCGCCGTCCTGCACGAGCACTACGGCCTCGACGTGCGGGACCGGCACCCCAGGCACCTGGACACCGTGTCCGGCCGCCGGTTCGACTACGTGATCAGCCTGTGCGACAGGGTCCGCGAGGTCTTCCCCCACTTCCCCGGCAACCCCCGCCACCTCCACTGGAGCATCCCCGACCCGGCCGCCGACCCCACCACCGGCTCCGGCGCCGGCCAGGCCGCATCCGCACCCGCCACGTCCGCCATGCCGGCCGCGTCGGCCGCGTCGGCCACGTCCGCCTTCGCCCGCACCGCCGCGGAGATCGACACCCGCATCCACTACCTGCTGCCCATCCTGACGTCACAGGAGGCCCGGTCATGACCGCACCCGACCAGTTCGCCAGCGTGCGTTACCTCGTCGACGACGTGGCCGCCGCCGTCGACTTCTACACCACCCACTTCGGCTTCACGCTGCGCCTGGACGCCGCGCCCGCGTTCGCCGACGTCGTACGCGGCCCGCTGCGGCTGCTGCTGTCAGGCCCGGCCAGCTCCGGCGCCCGCGCCACACCCGACGGCACCGCCGCCGGCCGCAACCGCATCCACCTGATCGTCGACGACCTCGACACCGAGATCGACCGCCTCCGCGGCGCCGGCCTGTCCTTCCTCGGCGACGCGATCTCCGGCCCCGGCGGCCGTCAGATCCTGCTCACCGACCCGGCCGGCAACCTCGTCGAGCTGTTCCAGCCCGCGCGAACCTGACAACGCGTACGCTGATTTGCCCGAATCATGGGCCCCGCTTCGCGCGCCCGAGCCAGAAGCGGCGCATCACCGCAGGCAGCGCGCCTGATCGCCGATCTTGTGAAGAACCGAGGCCTCAAGCGCGATTGGATCACCCCGAGGGTGGGAATCCCATCACGGTACCAAGCGTTAGACACCGTGGGAGACAGACCCCCCACGCAAGGGGGCCCTGTAGGAGGCATTTAGACATGGGCGAGCGCGCGCTTCGTGGCACCCGGCTCGGGGCAACCAGCTACGAGAACGACCGTAACACGGATCTGGCCCCGCGCCAGGAGGTGTCCTACACCTGTCCTAAGGGCCATCGCTTCGAGGTTCCGCTTGCCGCCGAGGCCGAGATCCCCGCTACCTGGGAGTGCCGCATGTGCGGCGCCACCGCGGTGCGGGTGGACGGCGAGCAGCCGGAATCCAAGAAGACCAAGCCCCCACGGACACACTGGGACATGCTTCTGGAGCGGCGGTCCATCGAGGATCTTGAGGAGGTGCTCAACGAGCGGCTCGCGGTATTGCGAGCACAGCGTCGTAAGAGCGCCTGACCTTCTCTCACGGTGAAACCCCCGGGCACACAGCCCGGGGGTTTTTCTTTGCGATGCCGACGAGTCGCGGGGCCTAGGGGGTCGCGGGGCCTACGAGTCGCGGGGCCTACGAGTCGCGGTCCTCGCGGATGACCTCGCCGTGAACCACCCGGCCGCCGCCCTGCGGCGGCACGTCCGCGCCGGGGAAGCCCGAGGACGGGGACGGCGGGAACAGGTTCGCGTACGGCGACGCGGCGGCCATGTTCTTGATCCGGCGCTCGAAGAACCACGAGCCCAGCCGGCGCATCATCGGCCGGGTGAACGGGATCAGGCACAGGAACCCGAACACGTCGGTGAAGAACCCCGGCGTCAGCAGCAGCGTGCCGCCCACCAGGATGATGCCGCCGTCGGCCAGCTCCCTGTCGGGCATGCGGCCGGACTGCAGCGCCGTCTGCAGGGCCCGCCAGGCGCGGCGGCCCTCGCGGCGTACCAGCCAGGCGCCCAGGAGGCTGTCGGCGATGAGCAGGGCGACGGTCGCGGGCGCGCCGATCACCGATCCGACCTGGATCAGCAGCCAGATCTCCAGGACGGGCACGACCAGGAAGGCCAGGAAGAGCAGGAGCCGCATCGTTTCCTCGATTCGCACGCGCGTTACAGCAGGAACAACGCTGGGAGTCCGCCGGGCGTTCCACGGACGGCGGCAATTCAGGGATGTCCCGGATGCCGCCCTCAGCCCGGATGCCTCCCGCAGCCGGGATGGCCTCCGCAGCCCGGATGCCTCCCGCAGGCCGGATGGCGCCATCGGCGGCGGGGCGCACGGCCCGCCCAGGAGCGGGTCTGCCGGCCGATGCGGAGGCCTCGCGTCCCTTCCCTATCCACCTTGCACGATCCGGCCCTCCGGAGTCCCGTAGTACCAGTGCCGCCCGGCCGGAGCGGGAGGGAGGGTGCCGGCGGCCAGCTCGACCAGGGCCTCCGCCAGCTCGACGAGCGGAGCCGCGTCGAGGTGCTCCGCACCGCGCAGGAAGCCGGCCGCGCTCTCCTCCAGCTCGGGCCAGGCCGAGACCTCGGCCCGGTCCACGCCGCCGCGGGCCTCGATCCGGCGAGCCGCCTCCACGACACAGCGCAGGAGCAGCTGCCGCCGTTCCTCGCCGAAGTCGTCCAGCAGGACTGCGGAGCTGCCGCCCACCAGCGCGTGTGTGCGGAGATCCCGCTCCAGCTCCGGCCACCACGGGGGCCGGAGGTCCGCCGGAGCCTGCGCACCGGCTCGCGCCGCTTCGAGGAAGAGCACGCCGAGTGCCACGTCATAGGCCCAGAACATCGCGCCGCCGGAGATCACCGGCACTGTCCTGCTCAACGGCGCGCCTAGTCGCGGGCCGGGCCCTTGAGTCGCTTGGGCAGCCCGGCGACGCCCCACATGCCGATCCGCCACAGCGCCTCGGACATGACCTTGCCGCTCATCTTGCTCTTGCCGACCGTACGCTCCACGAACGTGATCGGCACCTCCACCACCCGCAGCCCGTGCCGGGACGTACGCAGCGTGAGATCGACCTGGAAGCAGTACCCCTGTGACTCCACCCCGGACAGCCCGACCTTCTCCAGCGTGGCGGCCCGGTAGGCGCGGAAGCCGGCGGTCGCATCGCGTACGGGGAGGCCGAGCATCACCCGGGTGTAGATGTTGGCGCCCTTCGACAGCAGCTCGCGGCGCTGGGGCCAGTTGACGACCTTGCCGCCCGGCACGTAGCGCGAGCCGATCGCCAGGTCGGCGCCGTCGGCCAGCGCCGCCAGCAGCTTGGGCAGCTCCTCGGGCTGGTGGGAGCCGTCGGCGTCCATCTCGACCAGGACGTCGTACCCCTCCTCCAGGCCCCAGCGGAACCCGGCGATGTACGCGGCGCCGAGCCCCTGCTTGCCGGGCCGGTGCAGGACGTGCACGTGGTCGTCGCCGGCGGCGAGCTCGTCGGCGACCTCCCCGGTGCCGTCGGGGCTGTTGTCGTCGGCCACCAGCACGTGGGCGTCGGGGACGGCGGCCCGCACGCGGTCGACGATCGCCGGCAGGTTGTCGCGCTCGTTGTAGGTGGGCACGACGACGAGCACCCTGCCGAGAGTCTCCATCATCCGTCGTTCCTCATCCGATCGCCCATCCGATCGCCCATCCGATCGCCCATCCGATCGCCCATCCGATCGCCCCGCCGCCTGCCACGCCACGCGGCGAACACGGCCGCCGCGGCTCCCATCACCATCAATGCCCATTCGGGAAGCGCGCCCACCTTGGTGGCAAGCGTTTGCTCCGTGCGTACGGGCACCTGGACCACGTTCATGTCAGCGACACGCTCGCGGGTCTGCCAGGAGACCTTACCGTCAGGTGTGACGTAGGCCGAGATCCCGGTGGTGGCGGCGGTGACGACGGCCCGGTTGTGCTCGACGGCGCGCAGCTGGGACATGGCGAGCTGCTGGGGCGGCAGGTTGGACAGGGCGTAGGAGGCGTTGTTGGTCTGCACGACGAGCGGGGTGCCACCGGCGCGCACGGTCTCGCGCACCGTGTCGTCGTAGGCGACCTCGTAGCAGTTGACCGCGCCGATCGTGACCGGGCCCAGCTTGAGGTCGCCCGGCTGGTCGCCGGGGACCGACTGCCTGCCGACGAGGCCGGCCCGCTCCCACAGCGCCAGCACGATCTCCTTGAACGGGGTGTACTCCCCGAACGGCACCAGGCGCTGCTTGTCGTAGTAGTCGCCGGGGCCGGTCACCGGGTCCCACACGAGGCTGCGGGTGGCGCGGTGCTCGGTGCCGATCGCCACGACGGCCCCGACGAGCGTGGGCACGCCGACGTCCTGGACCGAGTCGTGGATGATCTGGCGGGCGTACTCGTCGCGGTAGGGGTCGATGTCGGTGGAGTTCTCCGGCAGGACGACCAGGTCGGGCTTGGGGAGCTTGCCCTCGCGGACGGCCTGGGCCAGGCGCTTGGTCTCGTTGGCGTGGTTGCGCAGCACGACGGCGGGCTCGTCGCCGAGCGCGTACATGCCCTCACCGGGGACGTTGCCCTGCACGATGCCGACGTTGACGGTGCGGCCCTCGTCGCCGGGCCTGGGCACGGCGAGGCCCAGCAGCGGCACGGCCAGCGCCAGCGCCAGCGGCGCCGCCCCGCGCACGAGCCCGGCCCTCCCGCCAAGCGCCGCCCTCCCGCCAAGCGCCGCCCTCCCGCCCAGCGCCGCCCTCCTGCCAAGCGCCGCACGCCCACCGAGCGCCGCCCGTCCGTTGAGTACGGCCTGGGCCAGCAGGGCGCCGCACAGAGCGACGGCGAACGACACCAGCGGGACGCCGCCGAGCGCCGCGTACGGGGTGAACAGCGACTCACCCTGGCTGAAGGCAGCCCGTGCCCACGGGAACCCGCCGATCGGCACCAGGCTGCGGGCCCACTCCATGAGCACCCACAGCCCGCCGAACCACAACGGCCACGCGGGCAGCCGGAACACCAGCGCGGCCAGGGCGGCCATCGCGGCGTAGAACAGGCTCTCCGTGCCGACCAGCATGAACCAGACGTCGTCCCCGATGCTGCGCACCCAGGCGAGCCCCGGCAGCAGGAACACCACGGCGGCCAGGTAACCGATCCAGGCGGCCCGCCTGGGCCTGGCGCCGTGGAGCGAGCCGGCGATGAGCCCGATGCCGAGCGGGGCGCACAGCCACCAGCCGAGCGGCGGGAACGCGGCGAACAGCGCCAGCCCTCCGGCGACGGCGGCCACGACCCTGCCCAGCAGCACCCACCGCGGCTCCGGCTTCGCCACCGCCCCGGCCACCCGCCCCTCGGCGTGCCCACCCTGCCCGGCCTGCACGGGCTCACCCTGCCCGGGCGCGTCCGCGTCCGTCGGCGCGGGCTCGGCCCGCCCCTCGGCGCCACGCCCGTCCTCACGATCGTCAGCCGCCTCGTGCCGCTCATCAGCAGGCCCGGCCACCGGGGCGGGCGACTCAGCAGCGGGCACGCCCTCCGGCGCGGCCTGCTCAGCGGCGTCGGCCACCGTCAGGGAGTCGGCCGCCGCTCCGGCGTCGGTGGCGGCGGCGTTCTCAGGGGAAGAGGGAGCGGGTGGCGGGGCGGCGGTCACCGTGGTGCCGGTTTCCGGCGTGCCGTCACCAGGCGACGCCGGCACGCCCGCACCCCCGGGTTCTTGCCCGGCCGCGGCCGATAGGCCCGTTCTGTCCTGAACCACTCCGGGGTCTCCTCGCCACCTCACAAACGGCTTGCTTGCGAAAACGCTACCGCTCCCCGGCCGCGCTCAGACCGGCGAGGCGCGAGGAAGATCGGAACACCGCCGGAAAATTCACGAGGGGCGGCAGGGTGATCCCGCGGCTGAACGGGACCACCCGGCGCGATGGCGGTCCGATGGCACGAGAGCGGGAAGAGGGCCCGGAAACCCTTCGGACCGGACCCGTCTCGTCGGCGGCGAGCTCGGAATTCCGTTGTCTACTGGGCTCCCGGACCCGTCCCGGGTCCAACCCCCCGCCCGGTTGGGGTGCCCCGACTCGACGGACCGACGGCCCTGCACCTGGCTGTGTGGACGAAGTCACGCTCCGTCACGGACGCAGGATCCGGCGATGTCAGAGACGGCCAACCGGCCAAGTCCCGTGCTGGACTGCGCAGCAAACTACCGACTCCACCTCAGATGTCAACCGTGTCCCGATCAGCAGAAACATCAAGTTTCCGCAGGTGGGACATGTTCGGCCGGTGGTCGCATAGCCGGTCAAAGCCCATTTGCGGGTGCCGGAGAGCGGCTTGGCAAGCCCCGCAGCGCCTGCGACAGCGGCCGCTCGTGGACGACCCCGAGCCGCTGTGTCGCACGCGTGAGAGCAACATACAGGTCGCTGGGCCCTCGTGGCGACTGGACGGCGATGAGGTCGGGCTCGGCGACGATGACGGAGTCGAACTCGAGGCCCTTGGCGTCGGTCACCCCCATCACGGCGACGGGCGCGTCCAGGGCCTCCGCCCCGCGCGCACGGCCGGCGCCCGGCGCGACGACGACGGTGCCGGGCACGTACGCGGCGATCTCCGTACCGAGCCCGGACAGCAGCGCGTCCGGCACCACCACGGCGACCTTGCCGCCCTCGCCCGCCTCCTCCTTGGCCAGTTCAGGCAGGGCGGAGAGCGGCGCCGCCCACGGGCGGGCGCCGGCCTCGCGCACGGAGGCGGGCGCCTGCAGGGCCGGGTCGATGGTCGCCAGGACGCGGGCGGCCACCTCCATCAGCTCGACGGGGGTACGGTAGTTGACGGTCAGCCGCTCCTGGCGCCAGCGCCCGGCCACGTACGGGTCGAGCACCTCCTCCCACGAGCGGGCTCCGGCGGCCGAGCCGGTCTGGGCGATGTCGCCGACGATGGTCATCGACCGGGTCGGGCACCGCCGCATGACGGCCCGCCAGGCCATCGGCGACAGTTCCTGCGCCTCGTCCACGATCACGTGCCCGTAGGCCCAGGTGCGGTCGGCGGCGGCGCGTTCGGCGGTGGTGAGGTAGGGGCCCTCGCCGCGCTGGCGCTCGGCCAGCCGCTCGGCCTCCATGACGTCCGACAGCCCGGTCAGCTCCAGCACCTCGCGGGCGTAGGCCAGCTCGGCCTCGCGCTGGCTCTCCTCGGCCTGCCGGGCGGCGGCCAGCTCCTCCTCGGCCTGCAGCGCACTGGCGCGCAGCACCTGCTCGTCGATGTCGCCGAGCAGCTCGGCGGCCTCGTCGAGGAGCGGCACGTCGGACTCGGTCCACTCGCCGCCCGAACGGCGCAGCAGCGCCCGTTCCTGCGGGGTCAGGGCGGAGGCGGCGTAGCCGAGACGCTCGGGCGAGCCGTACAGGCCGAGCAGCAGGCGCTGCGGCGTCAGGTACGGCCACAGCCGGTTCAGCGCGGACTTGACCACCGGCTCGGTCCGCAGCTCCTCCCGCAGGTCGGCCAGGTCCTCCTCGTCGATGAGCCCCTTGCCGATCTTGCGTGCCTGCTGCCTGGCCAGGGCGGTGAGCAGCGACCGGACGAACACGGCGCGGGCCTGGTTGTGCGGGCGGCGGGAGCGGGTGGCCTTGTTCTTCGCGGCGTCCAGCATGTTGCGGTCGATGGTGAGGGTGATGCGGCCGATGGTCAGCTCGATGGGCTGGCGCGGCACCCGCTGCCGGTCGCGTACGGCCTTGGCGATCACCTCGGCCATCCGCGGGTCGCCCTTGAGCGCGGCCACCTCGGGCCGTTCGCGCGCGGTGGCGTTCACGCCGGGGTAGAGCTCGCCGACGGTGGACAGCAGCACGTCGTTCTCGCCGAGGGAGGGCAGCACCTGCTCGATGTAGCGCAGGAACGTGAGGTTCGGCCCGAGGATGAGCACGCCGCGGCGCTCCAGCCGCTCGCGGTGGGTGTAGAGCAGGTACGCGGCCCGGTGCAGGGCCACGACGGTCTTGCCGGTGCCGGGCCCGCCCTGCACCACGAGCACGCCGTTCAGGTCGCTGCGGATGACGCGGTCCTGCTCGGACTGGATGGTGGCGACGATGTCGCGCATGCGGCCCGTGCGCCGCTCGTCGAGCGCCGCCAGCAGCGCGGCCTCGCCGTTGAGCGTGGCGCGGTCGTCGTCGGTGAGCGAGTCGAGGTCGAGCAGGTCGTCGTCCACGCCGACGACAGCGCGGCCCTTGGTCTGCAGGTGGCGGCGTCTGGTGACGCCCATCGGGGCGGCCGGGGTGGCGCGGTAGAACGGCTGTGCCACCGGCGCGCGCCAGTCGATGAGCAGGCGCGACTGCTCGTCGTCGGTCAGGCCGAGCTTGCCGATGTACAGCCGGCCCTCGTCGAGGTGATCCAGCCGTCCGAAAACCAGGCCGCGCTCGACCGCCCAGAGCCGCGCGAGGCGGGTGGCGTACATCTCGGCGAACGTGTCGCGCTCGGACCTGTTCTGCATCGTGCCGACGGCGCCCGCGGCCAGCACCTCCTTGAGCTGCCGCTGGGTACGCTCGCGCAGCGTGTCGAGGCGGTCGTACAGGCGGGTGACGTACGCCTGCTCCTTCGCGAGCTCGGTTTGACGAGTTGCCGCCTGACCATTAATGTGGTTAATGGGACACTCCGGGCCATTCTGCTTGTTGTTACGACAAACGACGACATTAGCATGCCTGTAGAGGCACTCCCATCACTTTCCCGCTTCCGCCGCCGGGTCACATATGGGTTTCACCTCTTGACCGTGACCTCCGGACGGCATATAAGTTAGGAAACTTTACTAACTCACGATGACGGGGTGGCCGCGGTGAACGATCCGGTTCCTGGGACTCCCAGTCTGCTACGCGCCATCAATGATCGCGCCGCCCTGCGGGTCCTGCTCGAACGGGGCCCGCTGACGCGGCCCCAGATCGGCACGCTCACGGGGCTGTCCAAGCCCACGGCCTCGCAACTGCTGTCCCGGCTGCAGCAGGCCGGCCTGGTGGTGCTGGACGGCATCAGGGAGGGCCTGCCGGGCCGTACGGCGGAGGTCTACCGGATCAACCCGGCCGCGGCGTACGTGGGCGCGCTCGACGTCACCCCGCACCGCATCGAGGCCAGGGTGGCCGACATCACCGGCACCGTCGTGGGCGAGCACACCCTGCCGACCCCGCGCCGCCCCCACGGCGAGCTCGCCGACCGGCTCAACGCCGCCCTGCTCGGCGCGGGCCCGCCCGGCAAGCTGCGCCGCGTCGTCATCGGCGTGCAGGCCGCGATCGACCCGTCCACCGGCAGGCTCGGGTACGCCGCCGCCAAGGACGTGCCCGGCTGGCACATCCCCGACCTGGTGCCCACGCTCAGCTCCGCGCTCGGCGTGCCCGTGGCCGTGGAGAACAACGTCAACCTGGTCGCCGTCGCGGAGCAGGCGCACGGCGCGGCCCGCGGCCACCGCGACTTCGTGCTGCTGTGGGCCGACGCGGGCCTCGGCTCGGCCATCGTGCTGGGCGGGCGCGTGCACCGCGGCGCCACCGGCGGGGCCGGCGAGGTCGGCTACATGCCCGCGCCCGGCGCGCCGACCGCCCGCGAGTCCGGCCGCTACGCCGACCACGGCTACCAGGCGCTGACGGGCGGTCAGGCGGTGCTGAAGCTGCTGCGCTCGTACGGCGTGCGCGGCACCGACTTCCGCCACGCCGTCGCCGCGGCCGTACGCGCGGCGGCGGGCACCGGCCAGAAGGCCGAGGACGCCAGGGCGGGCCTGCGGGACGTCGCCGCCCGGCTGGCCGTGGGGCTGGCCGCGATCACGGCCGTCGTCGATCCCGAGCTGATCGTGCTGACCGGCGGCGCCGTGCTGCCGGGCGGGGAGATGCTGCGCGAGCTGGTCGAGCACGAGCTGCACGCGCTGACCATCCCCCGGCCGCCCGTCCGGCTGTCCACCGTCGAGGGCAACCCGGTGCTGGCGGGCGCCCTCGATCTGGCCCTCGCCACCGCCCGCGACGAGGTGTTCGGCTCGACCGTCCCGTCCTGACCGGTCGCGGTAAAGTGCCGCGAATGAGGTGGTTCGCCGCCCTCCGGCTGGCCGTCCCGCTCGTCCTCGTCGCGCCGGTCGTCCGCCGCCAGATGCTCTGCGACATCCTCCTCGACGAGGCGGAACTGGCGCCGGACTGGTGGGACGGGCACCTGATCCCGTCCGCGGCGGCCAACGACGGCGGCAACCTGTTCATCGACACCCGCACCGGCAGGACCGGCGAGTACTACAACGAGAACGGCCTGAGCCACCGCCCCGAGGTGGTGTGGCCGTCGTATCTCGCGCTGCTGGAGGACACCGCCCGCGCCCTGGAGACCGGCGAGCCGATCAGGGGCTGGCGGCCCGCGCTCAAGCGGGGCCGTCTGGACTGGCTGCGGGCTCGCCGACCGCGTCGGGCCCGACGTCGGGGGCGCGGTGCTCGTACGGGGTGCTCAGCACGACCGTGGTGCGGGTGGAGACGTTGGCCGAGGCCCTGATCTGCTGCAGCAGGTCCTCCAGCGCGGCCGGTGAGGCCACGCGCACCTTGAGGATGTAGCTCTCGTCGCCGGCCACGCTGTGGCAGGCCTCGATGGCGGCCAGGTGGGCCAGCCGCTCGGGCGCGTCGTCGGGCGCGGCGGGGTCGATCGGCTTGATCGACACGAACGCGGTCAGCGGCAGCCCCACCGCGTCGTGGTCGATGATCGCGGCGTAGCCGCGCACCACTCCGCGTTTCTCCAGGCGGCGTACGCGCTGGTGCACCGCCGACACCGAGAGCCCCGTCTCCCTGGCCAGGTCGGTGAAGCTCATGCGGCCGTCGCGGGCCAGCAGCGTGACGATACGGCGGTCGATCTCCTCCATCGCATCAAAGGTAGCCGGTCATGGTCACGACATGGTCCCGACCGGGGTGGCTCCCCTGCGCATCGCGTGCTCGACCAGGGTGATGAGGACCTCCCTGCCGGAGTCGCGGCGCCGGGCGTCGCAGCGCACGATGGGGATGTCCGGCTCCAGGCCGATCGCCGAGCGCACCTCGCCGACGGTGAAGGGCGAGACGCCGTCGAAGCAGTTCAGCGCCACGATGAACGGCTGGTCGCGCTTCTCGAAGTAGTCGACGGACGGGAAGCAGTCGTCCAGGCGGCGGGTGTCGGCCAGCACGACGGCGCCCAGCGCCCCCATGGCCAGCTCGTCCCACACGAAGAAGAACCGCTCCTGGCCCGGGGTGCCGAACAGGTAGAGCATGTAGTCGTTGCGGATCGTGATGCGGCCGAAGTCCATGGCGACGGTGGTGGTGAGCTTGCGTTCGACGCCCGACAGGTCGTCGACGTGGGTGCCCGCCTGGGTGAGCGCCTCCTCGGTGCGAAGCGGCCTGGTCTCGGAGACGGCGCCGACCATCGTGGTCTTACCCGCGCCGAATCCCCCCGCGATCAAGATCTTGATCGCAGTCGGCAGCCGCCAACGGTCCGAGAGACCGAATTCCATCCAGCACCGCCCGTACCTATCCCGCGCATGCGCGACCCCGCCCCTGAGGTGCCGGTCAGTGGCACCTGTCAAGGTTCACCTGAGAGGGTCGATCCACATGCCTGGCATCGAGACACCCTAGCAACGCCACATTTTCCACTCAAGTCGCAATGTTTTACAAGAAACAAAATGTCACGGTTTGTCGTCCCAAGCCACGTTTTTCGCGAATCTAACAGGGCTAGTGTCAAGTTTGTCTGTCATGGAATCAGACGAGCCCTTTACATGGCGCGCTGATAGTCCGAAATCCCGGTGACACCCGCCTGGAACCCGAGCCGTCTTCGCAGGTAGGAGGCCGTACGCGGGCTGTGCTCGCACACCGGCCCGATGAGCTGCTCGGCCTGGCGCTCCAGGTCCGCGATCGCGGCCGTCACCTCGGCGCCGTCCACGCCCAGCGCGAGCACGTTGAGGTCGCCCCAGCTCAGGTCCCTGCGATAGGAGGCGACGTCGCCGAGCAGGTGCAGGTACCGCTGGACCTGCCGGCTGACGGCCCGCAGCTCCTCCAGGTGGCCCCTGGCCCAGTCGTCGGCGGTGTAGATCCAGTGCGACAGGTCGACGAAGCAGGAGCCGCGGCTGTCGGCGTTGTCGACGTAGCGGGCCAGCGTGGGCACCGTGTGGGTGTCGCGCCACACCCAGGCCCTGGCCATGCCCGCCAGCATCCGGGCGAGCTGGTCGCGCCAGATGCCCTGCAGGTCGTCGAAGTCCCCGACGGTGGCCAGCTCGTCGCGCAGGTCTGCCAGGAACCGGGTGATCGCCGAACGCGGCACCGCGCCCTCCGCGACGGACACGCACTCCCGCGTCAGGCGGTTGACCTGCTCGCGGGTGGTCGCGCCGCGGTCCACGAGCCGGTCCACGGCCGTCACCCACAGGGCGGCCCTGTTGACGGCCTTCAGCCGGTCCGCGGGGGCCCAGGGGGCACTGAAGGCGGTGGCCAGGGTGAGCGAGCTGAAGAAGTCGGCGCCGAAGGCCGTGTCGGGGAACAGGTCGGCGTACATCTGGGCGCACCGCCGCAGGTCCCTGCCGCACTCCGCGGCCAGCGCGCACGTCCTGCCGAGCTCGAACGCCACGTCCAGCTCGTCGTCCCGCATCCTAGGGCCGCTCGATCGGCTCGCGGACCATCGGCGACGTCCCCCCATACCTGGAGATACACCTATGAGGGAATTGTTTCATGATCATGATCTGCCGATCAAGGTATCACTGCGTGGCCGATCAGCCTGGTTCGCCCGCCGGGAACGACACCTCCGGGCCGTACGCGGCGAGCTTGGCGGCCAGCGCCACGCGGGAGCCGATGCCGAGCTTCGTGTAGATCTTGCCGATGTGGTACTCGACGGTCTTGACGCTGATGAGCAGCTCCCTGGCGATCTGCCGGTTCGTCAGGCCGCCGGCGACCAGCGTGGCCGTGCTGAGCTCCTGCGGCGTCAGACCGAGCCTGACGGTCGCGGGCGGCTCCAGGCCGCACGCCTCCAGCTCCTGGGCGCAGCGCTCCACCAGCGGGCGGGCGCCCAGCCGGTCGAAGATCGCGCGTGCCGCCCCGAGCCGCTCGGCCGCCGCCCTGCGCCTGCCGGTACGGCGCAGCAGCCTGCCCAGGTCCAGCAGCGCCCGCGCCTCCTCCAGCGGGCACCCGCCCGCCCCGGCCAGCTCCAGCGCCCGCCCGAACGCCTCCTCGGCCCTGGTTGGAACGTTCCGAGCGGCCAGGAGCAGCCCCTCCAGCCTGACCCGCTCCGCCTCCCAGCGCCGCCCGCCGCCCGGCCCACCGCTCTGTCCGTCGCCGGGACCGCCGCTGTGCCCGCAGCCATCCCCGCCGCTGTGCCCGCAGCCATCCCCGCCGCTGTGCCCGCAGCCATCCCCGCCGCTGTGCCCGCTGCTCTGCCCGCCGTCGGGCCTGCTGCTGGGCCCGGCCCGCTCGTACGCGGCCAGCACCCGCTCCGCCTCCTCCAGCCGCCCATCGGCGACCAGCGCCTCGATGCGCGCGGGCCGCGGATCCGGCACCACGCCCCCGGTGCCCGCGCAGAACCGCCCGTCCGCGAGATCGCTCGCGCCGGACCACCGCCCGTCGGGAAGAGCACCGGCGCCGGGCCGGGCGGGAAGGTCGCCCGCGCCGAGCAGTGCCATGGCCAGGTCCGCCTGGTGCTCCCCCGCCGCGTGCCGCATCCTGCGGGCGGCCACGCCGGCGGCCGTGGCGTGGGCGAGGGCCCGTTCGCGATCGCCCCTGGCGGCCAGCGGCGCCACGCAGGCGGCCTCCAGCCACGGCAGCAGCCAGCGCTGCCCCAGGGCGTACGCCTCGGCGAGGGCGGCCTCCGCGTGGGCCACGGCCTCGTCCCAGCGCGCCAGGCCGTGCTCGGCGACGGACAGCAGCGCGGTCGCCAGCAGCCGGTGGTGCGGCAGCCCCGCCGCCTCCGCGGCGGTCACGGCCCGCTTCAGCACGGCGCACGCCTGGCCCGCCTCGTCGCGTTCCAGGTGCGCCACCGCCTCGGCGAGGCTGCCGGGTGGCGCGCCGGCGCCGGATGCCCCTCCCAGCGCCAGCACGTCGTACGGCCTGGCGACCGGCCCCGCGATGGGCTGCCCGGCCGACAGGCGCGCCCAGTTCGCCGCCTCCGCGCGGTCCCCCGTGACCAGCCGCAGCCAGGACAGCTGCTCCGCCACGTCGGCGGCGAACCCGGGCTCCGCGTGCCGCCACGCCTCCGCCAGCAGCTCGGACGCGTCGTCGAAGCGCCCGGCGGCCAGCGCGAGGCGGCCCAGCACGTAGCGGCGCACCGGCCGTGGGTCGGCGTTGCGCACGGCGGCGAGCTCGGCCGCGCGGATCACGTCGCCCCCGATGAGGACGTGTTCCAGAACGGCCGTGCGCAGCTCGTCGCGGCGCGCCGGCGACTGCGTGAGACCGGCGGCCAGCTCCAGGTGGGCGGCGGCCTCCTGCCACAGCCCGTGTTGTGCGGCCTTGGCCGCGAACCTCGCCAGCTCCTCCGCCAGCGCCTCGTCAGGCCCGTCCGCCGCGGCGGCCCGGTGCCGCAGCGCCGCGCCGTCGTCGTCGGCCAGCCGGGCGGCGGCCAGGTGCAGCCGCGCCCGGGCGCCCGCGCCGATCCCGTCGTAGGCGGCGGCCCTGGCCAGCGGCTCGGGGAAGTCGATCAGTCGGCCGGGCAGCTCGCGCAGCAGCCCGGCCGTGACGGCCTCCTCCAGGGTGTTCAGCGGCTCGTCGATCCCGGTGGCCACGGCCGCCGCCACGTGCAGCGGGCAGCTCCCGCCCAGGACGGCGCAGGCCGCGACGAGCCGCCGGGTGGCGGGGGCGCAGGCGTGCAGGCGGCGGGCGAAGGGGCGCCGGTAGGTCTCCGGCGCCGGCAGCCGCACGCCGGGATCGGCGAGGACCGCCGGGGCCAGGACGGCCAGCAGGGCGCGGGCGTGCAGCGGGTTGCCCAGCGTGTGCTCCCGCAACCGCCGCGCCGCGGCACCCCACCGGGACGCGTCCGACCGCAGTGCCGCCAGGGCCTCTCTTGCCGCGTCCGCCGGCGACCCGTACGTGCCGCGTTCCCGGCGTGCGGCCGTCAGCGCGGGATCGGTGGCCAGCTCGGCCAGGTCGCCCGCGCTCAGCCCGCCGAGCGTGATGAGCAGCGTGCCGTCACCGGCGAGCTGCCGCCGCAGGCCGTCCGGCAGCCAGGGGTCGGCAAGGTCGCGGCAGGCGACCAGGAGGAGCACGCGGCCCGCCCGCACGTGCCGCAGCACGTAGCTCAGAGCACCCAGCGACGCCCTGTCGGCCCACTGCGCGTCATCGACGACCACCGCCAGCGTCCCCGGCACCGGCGACCGCGCCACGAGCTCGCACACCGCCTGCCCGGCCGCGCAGGAATCCGCCTCGTCCGCCGCCCGGATCCCCCCGCCCCGGGCAGCGTCCTGCGGGAAGGCCGCCGCGCTCCCCCCGCCCGCGCGCTCGTCCGTCCCCAGCCCCAGCCCCAGCCCCAGCAGGGCCGCCTCGTCCATGAGCTGCCGTACGACGCCGAGCCCGAGCTCCCGCTCGCTCTCCTCGCCGCTGACGGCCAGCACCCGCACGCCCGCCTCCCCGTCGAGCGCGTGGCGGATGAGCGCGGTCTTGCCGATGCCCTCGGGCCCCTCGACCACCGCCCGCCTGACGGATCCGCCGCCTGCCGCGCGCAGCTCCGCACGCAGTGAGGCGAGCTCCGCCGTCCTGCCGACGAACATGCCGCGCTCCCTCCGCCGCCCTCGACATTCCAGAGCGGCGCAGACTGCGCCTGATACACCTCAGCAGCGCCCCGACCCGGGCATTCCACGATTCAGCGCACCAGCCGCCCCCAGGCGGCCGTGGCGTCGTCGTGCCGCTTGCCCCGTACCGGCCCCCGCGCCGCCTCCACCTCCCGCACGGCCCCGATCACCGCCTCGGGACCGCGTCCCGCGAGCAGGCCGAGCACGGACTCCCAGCTCCACCCGTACCAGTCGCACAACCGGGCCACGCCGTCGGTGAACACCCCGACCCCGGCCACGTCCCCGGCGTCCGCCTCGCCGGTCACGCTCTGCCTGGCCGCCTCGGGCCTGGCGGCCGCCACCCAGAACCCGCCGGGCGCGTTCCGCATCCGCCGCACCAGCTCCAGGCTGTACGGCCGCCCGCCCGGCAGCCGTTCCAGCCGGTCGTCGCTGACCACCCGGGCCGCTCCGCTGGTCCCGGAGAGCACCACCGCCGAGTCCCCCAGCACCAGGTACTCGACCCGATCCGCCACCCGCACCATGGCCACCGTCGCCGACGGCGAGTCGGGGTTGCCGAGGTCGCAGGCGCCCGCGTGCGCGGCCCCCGTCTCCTCGATGGCCGACTCCAGGACGTCCGCCAGCGGCCCCCCGTCACCGGCCGCCAGGCGGGCGGCCAGCGCTCCCCCGAGCCGCCCCACCAGCCAGGCGACGTCGTGCACGCACCCGCTGTCCACCCCGTCCGCGGCCGTGGCCCCGTCGAGGACGACGATCCAGGAGGGCCCGGCGATCACCAGGTCCTCGTTCGGCCGCCGCGAGCCCGGCCTGGTGGCGTACGTGATCTCCGCGAACATGACAGCGACTGTGTCACAGCCGCACGCCCTATCGTGGCAGCGTGTCCCCTCTGGAGCGTGCTCTGACCGACCCGCCCCCGCGCCTGCTGCCCGGCGCGGCCGAGGCGCTGCTGCGTTCGCTGGACGCGCCGCCGCGCCTGGCCGCCCACCTGCGCGCCGTCCACGACGTGGCCGCCGGCGTCCTGGAGTGGCTGGCCGCCCGCCATCCGGCGGTGGAGGTGGACGCGGAGGCCGTCCTGTACGGCGCCGCCACCCACGACATCGGCAAGGTCCTGCACCCGGGCGAGCTGTCGGGCCCGGGCTCGGCCCACGAGCCGGCCGGCCACCGGCTGCTGCTGGCCCATGGCGTGCCGGAACGCCTGGCCCGCTTCGCCCGCACGCACGGCTCCTGGACGCGGGAGGGCACCACGTTCGAGGACCACCTGGTGAGCCTGGCGGACAAGGTGTGGAAGGCGCGCCGGGTGCCGGACCTGGAGCAGCTCGTGGCGGACCGGCTGGCCGGCCGGGCGCCCGGCTGGCAGGTGTTCATGGAGCTGGACGACCTGCTCACCGGCCTCGCCGACGGCGCAGACGCCCGGCTGGCCTTCCAGAACGCGTACCCGATCGCCGGTGGCGGGCGGGGAGCCTAGACGATCACCAGCTCGCGGGGCGTGTCGTTCATCCGCTCGCCGCCGCTCTCGGCGCACACCACGATGTCCTCGATCCTGGCGCCGTGGCGGCCCGGCAGGTAGATGCCCGGCTCCACCGAGAACGCGAACCCGGGCTCCAGCGGCTCGCCGTTGCCGGAGACGATGTACGGCTCCTCGTGCGTCTCGATGCCGATGCCGTGCCCGGTGCGGTGGATGAAGTACTCGCCGTAGCCCGCCTCGGCGATGATCTCGCGGGCGGCCGCGTCGATCGACTCGCACGACACCCCCGGCCGCACCGCCGCGCAGGCCGCCTCCTGCGCCTGCCGCAGCACCTCGTAGTACGCGGCGAACTCGGCCGGCGGCTCGCCCACGCTGTACGTGCGCGTGGAGTCGGAGCAGTAGCCGTTGTGCAGCTGCCCGCCGATGTCCACCACGACCGGCTCGCCCGCCTGGATGACCCGGTCGGACACGTCGTGGTGGGGGCTGGCGCCGTTGGGCCCCGAGGCGACGATCACGAAGTCCACCGTGTCGTGCCCGGAGGCCAGGATCGCCTCGGCGATGTCCCTGGCCACCTCGCGCTCGGTGCGCCCGGCCCGCAGCAGCTCCGGCACCTGCCGGTGCACGGAGTCGATGGCCTGCCCGGCCTCGCGCAGCGCCGCCGTCTCGGCGGGCGACTTGCGCATCCGCAGCTCCCGCAGCACGCTGCCGGCCAGCACCTGCTCGGCCTCGGGCAGCACCTCGCGGAAGCGCAGCGACGACATGGCCCACATCCGGTCGGCCAGCCCCACCTTGCTCACGCGGCCCAGCCGAGCCGCCGCGACCGCGTACGGGTCGTCGGTCTCGTCCCACGCCACGAACTCCAGCCCCAGCCGCGAGGCGGGCGACGCCTGCGCGGCGGGCAGCTCCAGGCGGGGCACCATCATGTACGCCTCCCCGGACGCGGGCACCACCAGGCACGTCAGCCGCTCCAGCGGCTTGGCGTCGTAGCCGCTGACGTAACGCAGGTCGGGGCCGGGGGTGAGCAGCAGGGCGTCGAGGCCGGCCTTGGCGGTGGCCTCCTGGACGGCGGCGAGACGGGACACGGGATACAGGTCTGAGGACGTCACAGGCCCAATCTACTCCGGGCCACCCCTCCTAAAATCCGGGGAAAGGTCTCACCACGCACCAAGCTTCCACTACACACCGTTCACGGTCGATCACATAGTGTGGGGCCAATTGTCGGATTCCACCGCGCGTCGAGAGTGAGACACATGGTCGACGTCATAGGCGGGGCCGAGCTGCTCGGGCACGAGAGCGACGCCGAGGTGCTCGCCGTACGGCTGGCACACGCCCAGCGACTCGGCAACATGGGCTGGGCCGAATGGCACCTGCACACGGGCGAGACGATCTGGTCGGACCAGGTGTACGTGATCTTCGGCCGCGACCCGGGCGAGGGCCCCATCGCCCTGCCCGACCTGGCCGAGCACGTCGAGCCCGGCGACGTGGCCACGCTCGACCGCCTGCTGTGGTCGGTCGTGCAGGGTGTCGAGCCGGTGCAGGCCGAGTTCCGCATCCGCCGCGGCGGCGGCTCCAGCGACCTGCGCGACCTGCGCGTCGTCCTGGAGCCGCTGGCCGGGCCCGGCGGCACGATCGGCATGCACGGCGTCATCCAGGACATCACCGGCCGCCGCCGCGCGGAACGCATGGTCTCGGAGTCGCGCCGCCAGCTCCTGGAGGCCCGCGAGCGGGCCGCCGAGGACCGCCACGTCATGCTCGCGCTGCGCGAGGCGATCCTGCCCGAGCCCGACGGCTGCCTCGACCTGCCGCAGACCAGGATCGCCGTCAGGTACGTACCAGCCGAGAAGACCGCGAACCTCGGCGGCGACTGGTTCGAGGCGGCACCCGCCCCCGACGGCCGCCAGCTCCTGGCCATCGGGGACGTCTCCGGCCACGGCCTGCCCGCGATCTCCCGCATGGCCCAGCTCCGTCACGCCCTCGTCGGCCTCGCCATGACCGGGCAGGCCGCCAACCGGCTGCTCGACTGGCTGAACGAGCTCGTCCTGCACCAGCTCAAGGACACCACCGCCACCGCGATCATCGGCCACTTCGATCCGCAGACCCGGGTGTTCGCCTGGGGGCAGGCGGGGAACCTGGCGCCCATCCTGGTCCGCGGCGGCATGGCCAGCCAGCTTCCCCAGCCCAGGGGGGTGCTGCTCGGGGCCGCGTCCGGCAGCCCGTACGAGCTGGCCACCACCCGGCTGCAGCCGGGGGACCTGCTGCTGATGTTCACCGACGGGCTGGTGGAGCGGCGCACCCGCGACATCGACGTCGGCCTCGACCTGGCCATGGCGGCGGCGCGCAAGCTGGAGGGCCACGACCTGGACGCGGGCCTCGACCGCCTGCTCGCCGACATCGGCGGCCCCAACCCGGAGGACGACGCGTGCCTGCTGGTGGTGGGCGTGCTCGGCCCGGAGTGACGCAACCGGGTGCGCCGGTCATGAACCGGCACGACGAGGACCTGCGAGGACCCCGGCGGAGTGCGACCATAGACGGGTGCTGATGCTTCTGGACACCCCATCCCTCTACTTCCGCGCCTTCTTCGGCATCCCGGAGTCGATCAAGGCTCCCGACGGCTCGCCGGTCAACGCGGTACGCGGGCTCATCGACATGATCGCCACCCTCGTGCGCCAGCACTCCCCCACGGCGCTCGCGGCCACCATGGACGCCGACTGGCGGCCCGCGTTCCGGGTGGCGGCGATCCCGACGTACAAGGCGCATCGCGTCGCCCACGGCGACACCGAAGAGGTGCCGGAGGCGCTGGTGCCGCAGATCGCGGTCATCCAGGACGTCCTCGACGCCCTCGGCATCGCCCGCCTGGAGTCGCCCGGCTACGAGGCCGACGACGTCATCGGCACCCTCACCCATCAGGCCGGCGACGGCGCCGTGGACATCGTGACCGGCGACCGCGACCTGTTCCAGCTCGTCGACGACTCCCGTCCCGTACGCGTCCTCTACACCGCGCGCGGCATCCGCAACCTGCAGATCGTGGACGAGGCGTTCGTCGCCGCCAAGTACGGCGTGCCGGGCCGCTCCTACGCCGACTTCGCCACCCTGCGCGGCGACCCCAGCGACGGGCTGCCGGGCGTGCCGGGGGTCGGCGAGAAGACCGCCGCCGCGCTGATCACCCGCTTCGGCTCCCTGCCCGCCCTCCTGGAGGCCCTGGACGCGGGCGTCACGGACGGCTTCCCGGCCGGCAGCCGCACCCGCCTGGCCGCCGCCCGCGACTACCTGGAGGCGGCCCCCGCCGTCGTCAAGGTCGCCCCGGACGCCCCGCTCCCGCCCGCCGACCTCACGCTCCCCGCCAAACCCCGCGACCCGGAGGCCCTCGTCCAGCTCGCCGACCGCTACGGCCTCGACAGCCCCCTCAACCGCCTCCTGGAAACCCTCGCCCGCTGACCCGGCTCCCGACCCGCACCGGCGCTCCCGGCTCGCCGCGTCGGCGAGACGTGGTGCGGCGGGGCCCGGCGCACATCGCGGCGCTCAACCGGGACCCGAGCACGCCAGGGCCAGGCCCGTTCAGCCCGCCAGGTAAGCGCGCACAGCGTCCTGAGCCGCGTCCCGCAACCGGGCGTGCACCAGCACGTTCTCCTCCCGGTCCGTACGCACCTCGACCACCCGCGGCCCCTCCCCCCGCAACGCCTTGGGCAACTCCCCCACATCCCCCACCAGCGTGTACGGCGTCCCCGTGGCCGCCGCCACATACCCCAGGTCCACCCCGTGCGGCGTCCCGAAGACCCGCTCGAACGGATCCCGCACGGCCGACTGCGGCAGCAGCGAGAAGATGCCGCCCCCGTCGTTGTTGACGACCACGAAGCACAGGTCGGGCCGCGGCTCGCGGGGCCCGAGGATGAGCCCGTTCTGGTCGTGCAGGAACGACAGGTCCCCCAGCAGCGCGTACGACGGCCCGTTGTGCGCCAGTGCGGCCCCCATGGCCGTGGAGACGAGCCCGTCGATGCCGGAGGCCCCGCGGTTCGCCATCAGCCGGATCCCGCGCCGGGGCCGCATCGCCTGGTCGAGGTCGCGGATCGGCATGGAGGAGCCGCAGAACAGCAGCGCCCCGTTCGGCAGCGCGTCCACCAGGTCCCGGGCCAGGCGCGGCTCGCTGGTGCCCGACAGGTCGAGCACCTCGTCCATGGCCGCGCGGGCCGCGAGGTCGGCCTGGCGCCAGGCGTGCAGCCAGGAGTCGTCGCCGGAGGCGACGGGGATCTCGACGGCCTGGGCCACCTGCGTGGCCGACCGGGTGGGGTCGGGCCAGCGGTCGAGGTCGGGCGACACCACGATGTGCTCGCCGGCCCGCCGCAGCCACGACAGCAGCGGCCGCGACAGCCCGGGACGGCCCAGCGTGACGACCACGTCGGGCCGGTGCGCGTCGGCGAACTCGGGCGTGCCCAGCAGGTAGTGGTAGGCGGAGATGGCGTGGTCGCCGTAGCGGCCGCCGCCGTTCGGCTCGGACAGGACGGGCCAGCCGGCCATGCCCGCCGCCGCCACGTAGCGGCGCACGTTCGCGGCGCCGTCGCCGACCACGAGCACGCCACGCCTGGTGGGCGGGATGTGCAGGGCGATCGGCGGGGGCGCGACGCGGGCGCGCACCCAGGGGCCGCCCGCCCCGGTGTCGAGGGGTTCGCACCAGCCGGTGTCGCCGTCGGGGATCAGCGGCTCCCTGAAGGCCAGGTTGAGATGCACGGGGCCGGGGTTGCCCGCGCCGGCGGCGCGCTGGTAGGCGCGGCAGGCCAGGGAACGCCAGTACGCGACCTGCCCCGGCCGGTCCTCGGGCACGCCGACCTCGGCGAACCAGCGGGTGGCGGTGCCGTACAGCTTGATCTGGTCGATCGTCTGGTTGGCGCCGGTGCCGCGCAGCTCGGGCGGGCGGTCGGCGGTGAGGACGAGCAGCGGTACGCCGGACTCGCTCGCCTCGATGACGGCCGGGTGGAAGTTCGCGGTGGCGGTGCCGGAGGAGCAGATCAGCGCGACGGGCCGTTCCGAGCGCTTGGCGAGGCCGAGCGCGAGGTACGACGCCGAGCGCTCGTCCACGCGCACGTGCAGGCGCACCCGGGACTCGGCGTGCAGGGCGAGCGCGAGCGGGGCGGAGCGGGAGCCGGGGGCCAGCACCACGTCGGTCAGGCCGCAGCGCACCAGCTCGTCGACCAGTACGGTGGCCAGCGCGGTAGCGGGGTTCAACGTGACGCCTCCTGCATCCGGCGAAGCCACTGGGGAGATTCAATCTCAAAATCCGACAAATGCTGAAAATCTACCGGTGGTCGCCGGACCGCCAGCCGGCCGCCCACCGGCACCAGCGGGTCCGCCACGACGTCGCCCGACAGCAGCGACCTCGTGCCGAGCCCGCACGCGTACGGCAACGCGGGCAGCGCCGCCGCCAGTGCTAACCCGGCCGCCAGCCCCACGGACGTCTCCACGGCGCTGGACACCACGGCCGGCAGCCCGCACGCCTCCACCACGCGCAGCGCGGCGCGCACCCCGCCCAGCGGCTGCACCTTGACCACCGCGACGTCGGCGGCCTCGGCCGCGCGCACCCGCAGCGGGTCCTCGGCCCTGCGGATCGACTCGTCGGCGGCGATCGGCACGTCGCAGGCCCGCCGCACCGCGGCGAGCTCCTCCAGCGTGGCGCACGGCTGCTCGGCGTACTCCAGGTCGTACCGGTCGAGCCGCTTGAGCCGGCGTACGGCCTGGCCGGCGTCCCAGGCGCCGTTGGCGTCGACGCGCAGCCGCCCGGCGGGCCCGAGCGCGTCGCGCACGGCCTCCACCCTGGCGAGGTCGTCGCCGAACTCCTGCCCGGGCTCGGCCACCTTGACCTTCGCCGTGGCGCAGCCGGAGCTCCGTACGAGCTCGTGGGCGCGCTCCGGGTCCACGGCCGGCACGGTCGCGTTGACCGGCACGCTGTCGCGCACCGGCTCGGGCCAGCCCTCGAAGGCCGCCTCGCGCGCGCACGCCAGCCAGCGGGCGCACTCGCGCGGGCCGTACCCGGGGAACGGCGAGAACTCGCCCCACCCCGCCGGGCCGTGCAGCAGCACCCCTTCCCTGACGGTCTGCCCCCGGAACCGTGTGCGCATCGGGATCCGGAAGACCACGGGAGCCCCGGGAGAACGCGTCACGACCCTCCCCTGCGCCGCTGTCCGACCTGTCGCCATTAACCTTACGAGCATGTGGAGGAACCCGTCGCATCCGGACCGTCCGCTGCATGCCATTGTGCAGCCTCCGGGACCTGCCCTGTTCGTGGCGGTGCGTGACGCCCTGTCCGGTGATGGGCCCGCCGTCCTCCCGCTGTCCCCCGGCCACGCGGAGCCCGCGCTGGCCGCGCTGCGCCCCACGCACCTCGGCGGCGCCCCGCTCGCCGGCGGTGAGGGCGTCCCCGGCGACGTGGCGGTGGTGATCGCCACCAGCGGCAGCACCGGCGCGCCCAAGGGCGTGCTGCTCTCCGCCGGCGCGCTGCGCGCCTCCGCGGCGGCCTCGCTGCGGCGCGTGGAGGCGTCCAGGGGCGAGCGCTGGCTGTGCTGCCTGCCCGTCTCCCACGTCTCCGGCCTGCAGGTCCTGGTACGCGCCCTGCTGTCGGACAGCGAGCCGATCATCCACGCGGCCTTCGACCCCCGCGCGGTCCTCGATTCGGGCGCCGATCACGTCTCCCTCGTGCCCACCCAGCTCCACCGGCTGGTCGAGACGGGGGCGGACCTGTCGGTGTTCAGGACGATCGTGCTCGGCGGCGCCGCGGCCCGTCCGGGCCTGCTGGAGCGTGCCAGGCGGCGCGGGGCGCGCATCGTGACGACGTACGGGTCGAGCGAGACCAGCGGCGGCTGCGTGTACGACGGGCGGCCCCTGCACGGCGTGGACGTCAAGATCGGCGAGGACGGCCTGATCAGGATCGCGGGCCCGGTGCTGTTCTCGGGCTACCGGTTCGGCGTACCGCCCGCCCCGTTCGACGGCGGCTGGTTCGTCACCTCCGACCTGGGCGAGCTGCGCGAGGGCCGGCTGCGCGTGCTGGGCAGGGCCGACGACGTGATCAACACCGGCGGCGAGAAGGTCGTGGCGGCCGCCGTCACCGACGTGTTGTGCGCCCATCCGGAGATCGCCGACGCGGCCGTGATCGGCACGCCGGACCCCGAATGGGGCGAGCTGGTCACCGCCATCGTGGTCCCCACCAATCCCGACACACCCCTCACACTTCAGCAATTGAGGGCGTACTGCCGCGATAGGCTTCCCCCTCATGCCGCCCCGCGCGAGCTGCGGTTCGTCTCCCGGCTGCCGCTGCTGCCGAACGGCAAGACCGATCTGGTACGCCTGAGGGCAGGAACCTGACGAGTTGCGGCTGCGTCAAATTGGGGAGAAGGAGGGAGCCTTCATGGACCAGACCCGCAAGATGTGGGCATCCGCGGCCGTCGTCGGCGTCATCGTCGTCGGGGGCGCCTCAGTCGCGGCGGCCGCCTCGGCGGGCAAGCTCGACCAGGTCGCGAGGGAGACCCGAGCCGTGGTGGAGAAGGCGTCACCGTCCGGTCAGCCGCAGGAGGGGCAGGTTCCGGCCCCGGGGACCACGTCGGACGACGACATCGTGGTCTCCACCGAGGTCAACCCCGATCCCCGCGAGGTCCTCGAGTACTGGACGGACGAGCGGATGGAAGACGCCCAGCCCATGCCGATGCCCGAGGTGACACCGGGCCAGTTCGAGGTCGGACCTGGACAGGTCGAGGTCGGCCCCGGCCAGGTGGAGCAGGGCCAGGTTGAGCAGGGCCAGGTGGAGCAGGGGCAGGCCCCGCCGGAATAGTTCGACTGCCAGGTCGGTTGGGCATATGGGGCGATCCGCCCCCTTTTCCTCCCGCAGGGGCGTACGGGAACAAATGACGGCGATTGGCGTTATTGATACTGGTGCGCCGTGCGGACGTGAAACCGCCCCACCACAACCTGCCTGATCGCTTCCACTCCGTACGGAGGAGGTGTCCTCATGCCCAGAACCGCCGTGGCGACCCCACCCGCAACTCTCGACCAGCTGATTGAACGAGGGCGAGCCCAGGGTCACCTTTCTCTGGCCGAGCTGCGTGACGCGTTCGCCGAGGCCGGCATCAGCCCCTCTGAAGGCCGCACGATCCTGCGTGAACTGTCAGAGGCTGGCGTGAGCCTGGCCGCCGAGGGTGAGCCGTCCCTCACCGCCACTGCCCCGAAGAAGACCCAGACCCAGAAGAAGACGTCCACCGCCAAGAAGACGACCTCGCGGGCAAAGACTACCGGCCGCAAGGCCGACGAGGCAAAAACCTCCGCCTCGGCCGCCGCCAAGGCCGTGACGCCGTCCGAGGCCAAGCCCGAGCACGAGGAGGACGTGCCTGACGACGTCCTGCTGAGCGAGGACGCCGAGCTGGAGAACGAGCCGCTCGACCTGGACGACACGCAGTCCGTCATGGGCGACTCGGTGCACACCTACCTCAAGTCCATCGGCCGCCGCACCCTGCTCACCGCCGCCCAGGAGGTCGAGCTGGCCAGGCGGATCGAGGCCGGCCTGTACGCCGAGTACAAGCTGGAGACCCAGCCCGACCTGCCCCCGTCCGTCCAGGAGGACCTGCACCTGGTCATCGAGGACGGCAGGCAGGCCAAGGACCACATGCTGGAGGCCAACCTGCGGCTCGTGGTCTCGGTGGCCAAGAAGTACACCGACCGCGGGATGTCCCTGCTGGACGTCGTCCAGGAAGGCAACCTGGGGCTGATCAGGGCCGTGGAGAAGTTCGACTACACCAAGGGCTTCAAGTTCTCGACGTACGCCATGTGGTGGATCAGGCAGGCCATCCAGCGCGGCTTCGCCGACTCGGCCCGGACGATCCGGCTGCCCGTGCACGTGCTGGAGATGCTCTCCAAGCTGTCGCGGGTCGAGCGTGACATGCACCAGCGCCTGGGACGCGAGCCCACGCCCGAGGAGCTGGCCGTCGAGCTCGACAAGACGCCGGACCAGATCGAGGAGCTGCTGCGCACCAGCCGCCAGCCGATCTCGCTGAACGCGACGATCGGCGAGGACGGGGAGACCACGATCGGCGACCTCATCGAGGACGTCGACTCCCCCGAGGCGTCGGAGATCGTCGACCGCCAGCTGCTGGGCGACCAGCTCCGGGGCGTGCTCGACAACCTGTCGCCGCGCGAGTCCAAGATCATGGCACTGCGCTTCGGCCTGGTGGACGGCAAGCCGCACACGCTGGACGAGATCGGCAAGCACCTGGGGCTGACCCGGGAGCGGATCCGCCAGCTGGAGAAGGAGTCGCTGTCCAAGCTGCGTCACCCGAGCAACACCCGCCCGCTGCTCGACTGGGCCAGCTGAACGTGAAAGCCCCGGCACCGCGTGGTGCCGGGGCTTTTTTCGTGTCCGATCCGCGGCTCAGGCGGTGGCGGGCAGCGGGCGCGGGACCCGCGGGATGCCCCACATCCGGTTGTCCTCGCGCAGCGTGCGCAGGCGCTCCACCTCGGACGTCCACATGGCCCCCGCGGGCGTGGCCTTGGCCTTGCGCCGCGCGATCCGGTCATCGTAGGCCTTCACCCCGAACGTGGCCCGCTGCCCCGCCTCGGCGGCCCTGAGCGCCTCCGTGAGCGCCTTGTCGAACGCCCGCCCGGCGGCGAGCAGCTCGATCTCGTCGGCCGCGGCGGCACGCAGCTCGCGCAGCGTCTGCTCGGCCTGCCTGGCCTTCTCGAGCAACTCGGGGAAGCTCTTGGAGATCTCCTGGTCCGCGTGGTAGCGGACCTCTGCCTCCCGGCTCACCCGCGGACGGAAAAACGCCATCGACCCGGCCCCTTCACAAGCTGTCGGTACTCGTTCAACCGCCAAGAGTACGCCGTCCCGCGACACGGGCGGAAATCGCCCCGGAGCGAGCGCCTTTACATAGTAAGATGATCTCCATGCCCGCCAAGAGACCGCCCGTGCCCCTGTCCCGCGAGCGCATCATCGAGGCCGCGCTGCACATCGCCGACAGCCAGGGCCTGCGCCGCCTGACCATGCGCCGGCTGGGCGATGCCCTGCAGGTCGAGGCCATGGCCATCTACCACCACCTGCCGCGCGGCAAGGAGGCGCTGATGGACGCGCTGGCCGAGCACGTCACGGCCGTACAGGTGGAGCAGGGCCCCACCTGGCAGGAGACGGCCAAGGCGTGGTGCCGGGCCAGCAGGGAGCTGCTGCGCGACCATCCGGGCGTGCTGGCGCTGGCGCTGACCAAGCCGCCCAAGGGCGCCACCGCCCTGGCCATCAGGGAGCAGGTCGAGCAGCTCTCCGACGGGGGCCTGGAGGGCGCCGCCGAGGCCGTACGCGCGCTGCGGGCCTTCGTGTTCGGCAGCGTGGCGGTCGAGGTGCAACATTCGGGATGGGCCGACCCGGAAGTTGATGAATGGGTCAGGCGGGACGAAAGAGCGGATGTGGACTTCGAGCGCGGACTCGACGCTCTTCTCAAGGGATTGCAAACGTGATGCGCGTGTCGCGCTTGGACCGTTATCCTGCATAAGGCACGCTGTGTCGAAGGTCACACGATCCAGGGATCCTCCTGTAACAGTCCGAACGGGCTATGTCGGAACGAGTGACACACGTCGCACACTTGCCAGCACAACTACCCGAGCCGGCTCCCGCCCCTCCAGAACGGGAGCATCCCACGAGATATCGGAGGCACGCCGATGTGCCCGCACGACCCGGCCTGTCCGGATGCCGAGGCGCCAGACCGCGAGGCGGCACGCACCCTCGCCTGCCACCCCGAGCAGGGGTGGAGTTTGCTCTGCAACGGAGTCGTCCTGTTCGAGGACACCGGTGAGCTCCTGCCCAGCGGCACCGCCATCGCACCGCACCGGCCCGTGGTCGGCGCCGCCTGACCGCCGCCCGCGTTCCTGCGCGGGGCCGTCCGGTCACGCGTAGCGCATGATCCATCCGGCGACGACCTCGCCCACTCTGGCGGGGTCGCGCTTCAGGTCGTGGTTCTCCCCCCGCAGCACCACCAGCTCCGCGGCGTCCGCCGCGTCGGGGATCCCGAACGGGTCCCGATCCCCGTTGACGACCAGCACGTCCACCCCGGCCCCGCGCAGCTCCTCGGCCCTGGAACGCTCCGGCCGCCCCGGCGGGTGCAGCGGGAAGGCCAGCGCCACCACCGCCGCCGCGCCGACCGCCCTGGCCGTACGGCACGCCACCCGCGCCCCGTTGCTCCGCCCGCCCTGCACGAGGGGCAGCCCGGACCGGCCCGCGCGCACCTCCCGCAGCACGATCTCCCAGGCCTCGTCCTGCTTGACCGGCGAGCCGGGCGCCCGCGCCCCCGCCACCCTGAACGCCTGCGTCACCCTGGCCACGCTGGCCCCGGCCGCGAGCGCGGCGTCGCGGACCGCCAGCAGGTCGGGAGCCTCCACTCCCCCGGCCGATCCGTGGGTCAGCACCAGCAGCAGCCGCGGGTCCGCGGCCTCGTCGAACTCGACCAGCGCCGGCCCTCTCGGCGTCATCACCTGCATGGCAGCACCGTACCTGGGGAGGATCGGCCCCTAGCCCTCAGGGCGGATGACGGCGCGCCGCGCGGCGAGGATGATTTTCCTATGCCAGACAAACGCCTCCGGGATGATCTGCAGGCCACGCTCGACGCGCGCCGCGACCTCGGGCCGGAGTACGAGACCGCGCTCGTCGACTCGTTCGTGGAACGCCTCGACGCCACGATCGCCGCGCGCGTGCGGGCCGAGCTGGACCATGCGGACCCCGTGCGGGTCAAGCGCCGTCACCCGACCGCGCCCATGGTCCCGATCGTGCTGGGCTCGCTGGGCATCGGCGTGCCGCTGACGGCCATCGCGGCCAGCGCGGGCGGCGAGGGGCTGTTCGTCGCGTGGCTGTCGATCGTGCTGATCAACGTGGCCGCCGCCGTCGCGATCATGCGCAGGTCCTGAGCCCCCGGCTCAGGCGTCGCGGTGGTAGCGCAGGCGCACCTCGGCGGCCAGCGTCTCGTCCTCGTGCTCCAGCCCGTACGACCAGACGCGTCCGGCGTCCTCGGCGCGCCCGCGCAGCGGCAGCGTGCGGGCCAGCAGCTCGATCGCCAGCGCGCTGGTCCCCGCGTCGGCCCCGCCCTCGACGCTCTCGGCGAACTCGGCGCAGGCCAGCTCCAGATGCGCGATGCCGAGCTGGACCCGCAGCCCCGGCACCTCGTCCCCGGGGGCGAACTCCAGGGCGTCCAGGAGCACCTCGGCCGCCGCGCCGGGCTCGGCGTGGTCCATCATCAGCTCCGCCAGCTCGGCGGCGGCCTGCGCCCCGATCCGTTCCTCACCGCCGTGCGCGCCGGTCTCCATCGCGGCGCGGAACTCCTTCTCCGCCTCCTCCAGGTGCTCGGCCCGCGTGGCCAGCCGGGCCAGCGCCAGGTGGGCCAGCGGCACGTACGCGGCCGTCCCGACCCCCAGCACGGCCTGCCAGGCGCCCCTGGCCTGCTCCTCGCGGCCCTCCCGCTCGAACCCCTGCGCCAGGTGGCAGGCGGCCTGGGCGGCGTACTCGGGGTGGCCGGTGGCCAGCGCGGTCCTGGCCGCGGCCCTGGCGCCCTCGACGTCGCCACTCTGTTCGAGCACCACGGCGAGGCCGACCGCGGCCTGCGCCCTGTCGGGCCCGTCGGGGTCCGCCGCCAGCTCGCCGAGTATGCGGGCGGCGGCGTCGAGGTCACCGCGCTCGGCCAGCAGGCGGGCGGTGTCGAGGGGCGGGGTCTCCAGCTCTGAGGACGTCAAGAGAGCTCCTTGGGGCGGCGGTCGCACCGAGCCTAACGACTAACGGCGATCATGTCTGCTCACTTGACACCGAAGGACTGGCCCGCACCAGGCCCCCGATCGCCGTGCCCGCCCGGACCTGCCCGAACACGTTCCAGGACAAGCCCGGCGAAGCGGGGCGCGATGCCGCGCCCCGCGCGTGTCGGCCTCAGTCCTCGTACGCCTCCAGGGGCGGGCACGAGCACACCAGGTTGCGGTCGCCGTAGGCCTGGTCGATGCGGCGCACCGGCACCCAGTACTTGCCGTCACGCAGCGACGGCAGCGGGTAGGCGGCCTCCGAGCGGCTGTACGGGTGCGGCCACTCGTCGGCGGTGACGGCCTCGGCCGTGTGCGGCGCGTTGCGCAGCGGGTTGTCCGTCTTGTCGTAGTCGCCGGAGGCCACCTTGGCGATCTCGCCGCGGATGGCGATCATGGCGTCGACGAACCGGTCGAGCTCGTTCAGGTCCTCGCTCTCGGTCGGCTCGATCATCAGGGTGCCGGCCACGGGGAACGACATGGTCGGCGCGTGGAAGCCGTAGTCGATGAGGCGCTTGGCCACGTCGTCCACGGTGACGCCGGTCTCCTTGGTGATCTGCCGCAGGTCGACGATGCACTCGTGCGCCACCAGGCCGCCGCGGCCCGTGTAGAGCACGGGATAGTGCGGGGCCAGGCGCCTGGCCAGGTAGTTGGCCGACAGGATGGCCTGCTCGGTGGCCGCCGTGAGGCCGTCGGCGCCCATCATCCTGACGTACGCCCACGAGATCGGCAGGATGCCCGCCGAGCCGTACGGGGCGGCCGAGACGGGGCCGACCGGGGTGCCGTTGTGGAGCGGGTGGCCGGGCAGGTAGCCGGCCAGGTGGGCGCGGACCGCGACCGGGCCGACGCCGGGGCCGCCGCCGCCGTGCGGGATGCAGAACGTCTTGTGCAGGTTCAGGTGGGACACGTCGGCGCCGAACTCGCCCGGCTTGGCCAGCCCGACCAGGGCGTTGAGGTTGGCGCCGTCCACGTACACCTGGCCGCCGGCCTCGTGCACCTTGGCGCACACCTCGGTGATCGTCTCCTCGTACACGCCGTGCGTGGACGGGTACGTCACCATGATCGCCGCCAGCGCGTCGCGGTGCTTGTCGATCTTGGCGTCCAGGTCGGCCAGGTCCACGTTGCCGTCGCTGTCGCAGGCCACGACCACGACCCGCATGCCGGCCATGATGGCGCTGGCGGCGTTCGTGCCGTGGGCGGAGGACGGGATGAGGCACACGTCGCGCTCGCCGTGGCCGTTGGCGCGGTGGTAGGCGCGGATGGCCAGCAGCCCGGCGAACTCGCCCTGCGAGCCGGCGTTCGGCTGGATGGAGACGGCGTCGTAGCCGGTCACCTCGGCCAGCCAGCCCTCCAGCGTGCCGATCAGCTCGCGGTAGCCCTCGGACTGGTCGTCCGGCGCGTACGGGTGGATCGCGGCGAACTCGGGCCAGGTGATCGGCTCCATCTCGGTGGTCGCGTTCAGCTTCATCGTGCACGAGCCGAGCGGGATCATCGAGCGGTCCAGCGCGATGTCCTTGTCCTGCAGCTTGCGCAGGTAGCGCAGCATCGCGGTCTCGGAGCGGTGGCTGTGGAAGACCGGGTGGGTCAGGTACGGGCTCTCGCGCAGCAGGTCGGCGGGCAGCGCGTCGGGGGCGTCCTCGGGGGCCACCGCGGCGCTCACGCCGAACGCCGCCCACACCTGGGCCAGCTCGGCGGCGCCGGTCTTCTCGTCGCAGGCCACGGAGACGTGGTCGGCGTCCACCTGCCAGAGGTTGACGCCCCGCTCGGCCGCGGCGGCCACGACGGCGGCGGCCCTGCCGGGCACGCGGGCCAGCACCGTGTCGAAGAACTCGCCGTGCACGATCTCCACGCCGCCGCCGCGCAGCCCCTCGGCCAGGGCGGTGGCGTGGCGGTGCACGCGGTGGCCGATGCCGCGCAGGCCCTCGGGGCCGTGGTAGACGGCGTACATGCCGGCGATGACGGCGAGCAGCACCTGGGCGGTGCAGATGTTGCTGGTGGCCTTCTCGCGGCGGATGTGCTGCTCGCGGGTCTGCAGGGCCAGGCGGTAGGCGGGGTCGCCGTCGGCGTCCACGGACACGCCGACGAGCCGTCCGGGAAGCTGCCGCTGCAGGCCCTCGCGTACGGACATGTACGCGGCGTGCGGCCCGCCGAACCCGAACGGCACCCCGAACCGCTGCGAGGACCCGATCGCGATGTCGGCGCCCAGCTCTCCGGGCGCGGCGACCAGCGTCAGCGCCAGCAGGTCGGCGGCGGCCACGACGAGCGCGCCCGCCTCGTGCGCGGCGGCGGCCACGGCGCGGAAGTCACGCAGCCGCCCGGACGCGCCCGGATACTGCACGAGCAGCCCGAAGCACTCGGGCAGCTCGCCGTCCAGGTCGTGCTCGACCAGCGTGATGCCGAGCGGCTCCGCCCTGGTGGCCAGCACGGCCTTGGTCTGGGGCAGCGCGTCGGCGTCCACCACGAACACGTCGCTCTTCGACTTGCCCGCCCTGCGGGCCAGCGTCATGGCCTCGGCCGCGGCGGTGCCCTCGTCCAGCAGCGACGCGCCCGCGACGGGCAGGCCGGTGAGGTCGGAGACGACCGTCTGGAAGTTCAGCAGCGCCTCCAGGCGGCCCTGCGAGATCTCCGGCTGGTACGGGGTGTAGGCGGTGTACCAGCCCGGGTTCTCCAGCAGGTTGCGGCGGATGACGCCGGGCGTGACGGTGTCGTAGTAGCCCAGGCCGATCATGGAGGTGAGCACCCGGTTACGCCCGGCCAGCGCGCGCAGCTCGGCGATGGCCTCGGCCTCGCCGATCGCGGCGGGCAGCTTGAGCCTGTCCTTGGCTCTGATCGCCTCGGGAACGGCCACCGCGACCAGGTCCGCGACGGATTCGAAGCCCACGGCCTCGAGCATGCGCAGCTGCTCGGGCTCCGAGGGGCCGATATGCCTGGACGAGAACGGCGGAGCTGACAGATCGGTCATGGGGTGTGCCTCCCGAGGCGTATGGAGACCGGCGCCAGGGCGCGGACGAGTGCCGGGTCTCCCCCTCTGTCAGCGCGGCCCCGCGATGTGCGGCGGCGCCACGACCTGAGAGCTTCACCCCCGGTGGGGCTTGCACCGTCGGTGAGGCGCGCCTGGCGGGCGCGCCTGCTTTCCAGAGTTGCCTCACCCGAGCGGTACTGGATGCCTGAGAGATTCCGGGGAGGGTTGCTCCTTCGGCGCCCCGGGACCAGGTGCCCGGGGACTCTCCCGCACGGGGTCGTCAGCCTTACTGTCCTAGATTACTACGGTAGGCCCCGATAACCGCTCACCGGACCACGCGTGCCCTCTCCTGGCCGGATCTCAGCCGGTACGGCGGGCGCGGCGCCTGCGGGCCAGTTCGTCAGCGGGATGGTCGGCCGGGACGGTGTCCTCGACCGCCGCGCGTTCCCCCGGCAGCTCCGCGAGGGAGCCCTCGACCTCTCGCCAGACCCGCCCGAGCGCGATGCCGAACACGCCCTGGCCGCCCTGGAGCAGGTCGATCACCTCGTCGGCCGAGGTGCACTCGTAGACGCTGACACCGTCGCTCATGAGCGTGATCTGCGCGAGGTCGGCGACCCCGCGGTCACGCAGGTGCTGCACCGCCGTGCGGATCTGCTGCAGCGACACCCCGGTGTCGAGGAGCCGCTTGACGACCTTGAGCACCAGGATGTCGCGGAAGCTGTAGAGCCGCTGGGAGCCCGAGCCGTGCGCGGCCCTTATCGTCGGCTCGACCAGGCCCGTGCGCGCCCAGTAGTCCAGCTGCCTGTAGGTGATGCCGGCCGCGGCGCAGGCCGTCGGCCCGCGGTATCCGATGTCGCCCGGCAGCGCCGTCGGCTGCTCGTCGAAGAGCAGACCCTGCTCCCCGGCACGCTGCCGCGCGCTCTCGCGCCGCACCGGATCTTCCTGGCCGGCCGTCTTTCCCTCGCCGCTGCTGACCGCCACGCGGACCTCCGGCTTTCTCTCATCCCGTGGCCTGATCTGGGGGTTCGTAAAGGGCGACCACGGGTTTCACTTGCACCGTAGGACCGTGACCATGCTCAGTCAACGATCCGGCTCGGCGCGTCGTGAAGCGTAAATGCACTGAAATACCTACCCCGCCCTGCCGAAGTCCTCGGGAGTGATCGTGTCAAGGAACTCCCTGAACTTCTCCACCTCGTCCTCCTGGTCGTCCGGGATGATCACCCCGGCCTCCTGGACGACCTCCTCGCTGGCGAAGATGCGGGCCCCGGTGCGCAGGGCGAGCGCGATCGAGTCGGACGGCCGCGCGCTCACCTCCACACCGTTGGAGAACACCAGATCGGCGAAGAAGATGCCGTCGCGCAGCGCGACGATGTTGACCGCACGCAGGCCGACACCCAGGGCGCTCAGCACGTCGCGGAAGAGGTCATGGGTGAGCGGCCGCGGCGGAGGCTCCTCCGCCTGGGCCAGCGCGATGGCCGTGGCTTCGGGCATGCCAATCCATATAGGAAGGAACCGCTCCCCGTGTGCCTCCTTGAGCAAGACGATCGGCTGATTAGTGGGCATTTCAACTCGAACGCCCACGACCTCCATCTGCAACACGGGCTGCTCCGTATTCCTGACCGGTCACCCGGCACAGCTCTTCGATCATCGCTTCTGCTGACTTGGCTTCGCAATTCAACGTAACACCCAGCGGGCCTGGAATGTGCCCTCGCCTCCCAGCTCGCTACGGCCTCAGCGGCCCAGGACCGATCGCACGCCCGTGCGCACAAGGGATGCGTGCAGGTCGAGCAGCAGCGCGGAAAGCTCCCTGGCGACCTCGTCGGCCTCACCGATGGCTCCCGGGCGGCGCCGCTTGAGTATGGGGGCGACCGTCTGCTCGACCAGACCGGCCTCCCGCTCGGCCGCCGCCTTGACCGCCCGCAGGTGCCGGGCGTGCAGCCCGAACCGGGCCAGCGCGCCCACGGTGCGGGCCACCTTGAGCGCCTCCTCGTCGTAGCGCCTGGCCACGGCGGCCAGCAGGCCGTAGTCCTCGAGCTCGGTGAGGGTCTCCTCGTCGATGCCGGCGGCCTCGAGCAGCTCGGCCCGGCTGAGCCTGGTCTCCTGGGCCTGCTGCAGGGCGCGCGGCCGGCCGAAGCTCTCGGCCATCCTGTCCTTGATCACCCGCAGCGGCAGGTAGTGGTCACGCTGCTCGGTGAGGATGAAGCGCAGCTGCTCCACGTGCAGGTGGGTGAACTTACGGTAGCCGGACGGGCTGCGCTCGGGCTCGATCAGCCCCTCGCCCTCCAAGAACCTGATCTTGGAGATCGTCACGTCGGGGAACTCGCCCTGCAGGAGCGCGAGCACCTCCCCGATGCTCATGTGGGAGCGTGCCGCCTGAGAGCTCATCCGGCCTCCCGCGAACGGCCGCCCGTCATCTTGAGTCGCCCACTGCGCCCGCTCATGCGCCGGAGTTGCCCCGCATCAGGAAGAGAAGGCGGAACTTGCCGATCTGCACCTCGTCTCCGGAGTGCAAAGGAACCTCCTCGATCCGCTCCCGGTTGACGTAGGTGCCGTTGAGGCTGCCCACGTCGCGCACGGAGAACTGGCCGCCGCGGTGGCGGTAGAACTCGACGTGGCGGCGGGAGACGGTGATGTCGTCGAGGAAGATGTCGCTCTCCGGGTGGCGCCCGGTGGTGGTCAGGTCCTTGTCGAGCCGGAAACGACTGCCCTGGTTGGGCCCCCTGGTCACGGTGAGCAACGCCGCGCCTGGCGGCAGCTGCTCGACCAGCGCCCGCTCGGCCAGGAGCATGTCGCCTGTCTCAGCCTCGTACGCCTCGATTCCCGCGACGGAGATCGTCGATGTGGTATCCCCGGAGACCTCGGGTCTGGTCAGCGGTGACCCACAGCGGGAACAGAAACGGGCATCCTCGGGGTTGGCGTGCCCGCACTGCGTGCAGTAGACGCTCGGCATCGATCGGCTCGGCCTCCTACCGCGAAGACGCGGCGACGGTGCTCAGGGCGCGCCTCGCTTCGCTTTTTCAAGTTTGCGAATGCCGCAACTTACGCTGATCAGCGGCAAAGGTCAAGGCGGGGCGCTGCACGTTGGGTTTGGACGCAGACAAAGGTACCGCCGCCCCCGCCCCGTGGTCCATGCCGCCGCGCGTTTCTACATCACGATCTTGCGGCACTCCCTGGGCACATCTTCGGCAAAGCCTTTTCGATCACAGCGTGTGACGCTATCACCCCGCGGCCTGTTCCACGATCCGGGCCCAGCGTTCGATGAGGGCCTGGGCGCCGTCCACGTCCCCCGCCTCGGCCCACAGGTCGGTGACGGGCTCGGCGGCGGCGGGCAGCACCAGCACCCAGCTCCCGTCGCCGCGGGTCACGCGCACGCCGTCCGTGGTGTCGACGCGCAGCCCCTGGTCCCCGGGCTGGGCCTCGGCCTCGGCCGCCTCGATGACCGAGCGCATCACGGCGCCCTTGGCCGCCCAGGGCGTGGGCACGGTGCGCTTGAGCAGCTTGACCTCGGGGATCCTGGCGTCGATCTGGCTGAGCGACAGCCGGGTGCGGGCGACCAGGCCGAGCAGGCGGATGAACGCGGCCAGCCCGTCGATCGCGGGGCTGAACTCCGGCACGACGAAGCCGCCGCGCCCGTCGGCCGCGAAGATCATGTCGGGCCCGGCGGCGGCCGAGGTGAGGGCGTCCTGCGCGGTGGAGGTCCACTGCACCTGCACGCCGTGGAAGCGGCACACCTGCTCGGCGACCCGGGTCGTGGTGACCGGCAGCGCCACCTGCCCGCCCCTGCGCTCGGCGGCGACCAGGTCGAGCACGACGAGCAGCGCCCGTTCCTCGCTGATGAGCTGGCCCTTCTCGTCCACCAGGGCGATGCGCTCGCCGACCGGGTCGAACCGCACGCCGAACGCCGCCCGCGAGCTGCTGACCAGCTCCGACAGGCGTTGCAGGTCGCGGCGGCGCTCGGCGAGCGTCTCGGTGGGCGAGACGTCGTCGAGTCGGGCGTTGACGGTGAGCACCTCGACGCCGACCCGGCCGAGCAGGGTGGGCAGCACCAGCGAGGAGGTGCCGCCCGCGCAGTCCACGACGACCTTCATGTCCCGTACGCCGCTGACCCCGACGTTGCGCAGCAGCTCGTGGGTGTAGTCCTCGAAGGCCCTGGCCGGGTAGGCGAGCTCGGCGATCTCGCCGGGGAACGCGCGGCGGAACTCCTGGCGGGAGAAGACCCGCTCCAGCTTGCGCTGCGCGGCCGGCGGCAGGTCGGCGCCGCGGTCGTCCATGATGACGATGTCCACGCTCTGCGGGTCGCCGGGGGTGGTGCGCAGCGCGATGCCGCCGGCGGCCGACTCGCGGGCGGTGTGGAAGCGGGTGACGGGCAGCGGGGCGGCCTCGAGGTCGAGCACGTTGATGGCGCCGGCGGTGAGCGCGCCGATGACGGCCCGCTTGAGCGCCCTGGCGGCCAGGGAGCAGTCGCGGGAGGCGACGACGTACTCGCCCTTCCTGAGGGTGGTGGCGTACGCGCTGGCCAGACGCACGCACAGCTCGGCGGTGATCTCGACGTTGACCAGGCCGCTGACGCCGCGCGGGCCGAACAGGTTGCGCTGCCCGCGCGACTCCCAGATGACGCTGGTGTTGACGACCGCGCCGGCCTCGATGGTCTTGAACGGGTAGACCCTGACGCCGCTGGAGACGTACGCCTCGGCCTCGATGACGCATTCGTCGCCGATGACGGCGTTCTCCTCGATGCGGGCGCCGGCCATCACGTCGGTGCTCTTGCCGATCACGCAGCCGCGCAGGTGGGCGCCGGGGCCGAGGTAGACGTTGTCGTGGACGACCGCGCGGTGCAGGAACGCGCCCTCGCGGACGACCGCGTTGTTGCCGAGCACGGTGTACTCGCGCAGCTCGGCGCCCGCCTCCACCTTGGCGTATTCGCCGATGAGCAGCGGGCCCTTGAGCACGGCGTCGGGGTCCACCGAGGCCGAGTCCGCCACCCAGACGCCCGGGGAGAGCTCGAAGCCGCCGAGGTCCAGCTCGACCTTGCCGGACAGGGCGTCGGCCTGGGCCTTGAGGTAGCTGTCGTGGGTGCCGACGTCCTCCCAGTAGCCGTCGGCGACGTAGCCGTAGATGGCGGCGCCGCGCTCCAGGAGGGCGGGGAACACGTCGGAGGACCAGTCGACGGGCTCGCCGGGCGCGACGGCGTCGAGGACCTCGGGTTCCATGACGTAGATGCCGGTGTTGACGGTGTCGGAGAAGACCTGGCCCCAGGTGGGTTTCTCCAGGAAGCGCTGTACGCGGCCCTCGTCGTCCACGATGATGATCCCGAATTCGAGCGGGTTCGGGACGCGTTTGAGGCCGATCGTGACAAGGGCGCCATTTTCGCGGTGAAAACGGATCATGTCGGATAAATCGATATCCGTCAGGGCATCTCCGGAGATCACCAGAAATCGATCGTCGCGGAGGCGGTCGGCGGCGTTCTTGACGCTGCCGGCGGTGCCGAGGGGGATGTCCTCGGTGGCGTACTGGAGGCTCATGCCCAGCTCGTCGCCGTCGCCGAAGTAGTTGCGCACGAGCGCGGCCAGGAACTGCAGCGTCACCACCGTCTCGGTGACGCCGTGCCGCTTGAGCAGGCGCAGGACGTGCTCCATGATCGGGCGGTTGGCCACGGGAAGCAGGGGTTTGGGCTGGTTGGCGGTCATGGGACGCAGCCGAGTGCCCTCACCGCCCGCCATGACGACCGCCTTCACCCGATCACCCCTTCTTGGCCGCGGTTACGAGTTGGCGCACCTGTACCACATACAGCACCCCCGCCCACCAGTACAGGCCCGTTCCCCAGAGCGCGAAGGCCCACCCGGCAATCCGGGCTATTTCGGCATACCACCCAGAGTGGGAGGCAAGGAAGAGGAGAGGGAAGGCGTACATGAGGTTGAACATGGCGGCCTTGCCCAGGAAATGCACTTGAAGTGCCTTATAACCGTATTTGCGAAGTACGGGGAAGAAACTCGCGACCAAGAGTTCACGCCCGAGGATGACCACGACCAGCCACCACGGGATGACCTCGCGCAGCAGGAGGGCGAAGATGGTGGCGAAGACGTAGAGCTTGTCCGCCGCCGGGTCGATGAGCCGGCCGAGCCTGCTGGTCTGATTGAACGCCCGGGCGATCTTTCCGTCGAGCCAGTCCGTGAAACCGGCCACCGCGAGAACGCCGATGGCCCAGCCGTCCGCCTGGGGCACGAGAACCAGCCAGAGGAACACGGGGACGCCCAGGAGGCGCAGGAAGCTCAGCAGGTTAGGAACCGTCCAGATCCGGTCCTCGGCGGAAGTTTCGCTCACGCAGCAGACCCTACTGCGTGAACTGCGACGCAGCGCTCGCCCTCCCGCCCCGGCTTCCCCAGGCCACACACCCTCGGGCCGGGGCCCGCTCGCGGACGCGCCGGACCAAGCCCCGACCGGAACCCACGGGGCAGGGCCGGAATCGCGGGGCGGGGGTCGTGGGCACGGGAACGCGGTCGCGCGGAGGTGTGGTCAGGTGCGAAGGAAGGAGTGGGTGCGGCCCACCTCCTCGAAGCCGAGCCGTCCGTAGAAGTGGCGCGGCCAGTCGCCCGCGTCGGCCACCAGGAAGACCAGCTCGGCGCCGGCCGCCTCGGCCAGGAGCGCGTTCATCAGGGCGCGCGCGTACCCCTTGCCCCGGTGCTCCTCGCCGGTGAAGACGCTCTCGATCTGGGCGACCCCGCCGTGCGCGTACAGGTCGGCGCGGGCGGCGATCTCGCCGGACGGGGTGCGTACGCCGCGGAAGCCGACAGTGTCGGCGCCGCGCAGCCGGGACTCGACCCGCCTGGCGAGCCCGTCGATCACCTCGGCGGGAGCCTGCGGCAGCGTACGGCGCCAGTCGCGCCGCAGCACCGGCTCCAGCTCCGCGAGCGTGAGCCGCTCGGCCGGCGGCGGATCGGGCGGGATCTCCCCGCGGAAGGCCATGACGAGGTTCGTCTCGTGCTCGTAGCCGGCGGCGTCGAACGCGGGCGCGCACGCCTCTCCGAGCCGGTCGTCGTCCACGCACACGAGCCGGTGATCGCGCCCCGCCAGCACCTCATCGGCCGCCGCCATCAACCGCCCGGCCAGCCCCTCAGCACCGGCCGCCGTCAGCCGACCTGGCGGTTCGGGATCCCCAGCCTCCGCCAGCCGCCTCACCGCCCCAGGATCGGCAGCCGCCGTCCGCCGCCCCGCCGCCGGATCGGCTGCCGTGACGATCAGCTTGTTGTCGTCGTACGAGCCGGGAAACCGCTCGTCCAGCACCCCGAACCCGCCCTCCACCGGCACCACCACGGGCGCCCTGCGCCGGGCGAAACCCTGGAGGAAGGCGAGGGCCCGGGCCAGGTCCGCCGCCGCACCGCCGCGTTCCAGAGCCGGCCCGCGGGCGAGCTCATCCACGGACGCTCCGCAGGAACTCCTCGATCAGGCGCGAGTCCTTCACGCCGGGCGCGCTCTCCACGCCGCTGGACACGTCGACCCCCCACGGCCCGGCGGCCTCGATCGCCTCGCGTACGTTGCCGGGGGCCAGGCCGCCCGCCAGCATCCACCGCCCGGACGCCCGGCCGCGCACCGCGCCCCAGTCCCACTGCCGGCCCGAGCCCGCGTGGGGCGCGTCCACCAGGAGCAGGTCCTCGTCGAAGGCGCCGCACCGCAGGTCGGCCTGGGCGTCGACGGCCCTGATGAGGGTGACGCCGAGGTCCTTGAGCGCGGTGAAGTCGCCGTGCGGGTGCGTGCCGTGGAGCTGGACGGCGCGCACGCCGGACGCCAGCGCCGCCGCGCGGACCGTCTCCGGGTCCTCGCCGCGGAAGACGCCGACGGTGAGCACGTGCGCGGGCACCTGCGCGGCCAGCGAGGCGGCCCGCTCGGGCGTGATCCGGCGCGGGCTCCTGGTCATGACGAACCCGATCGCGTCGGCCCCGGCCTCGACGGCGGTGGCCACGTGCTCGGGCTCGCTCAGCCCGCAGATCTTCACATACACGCCTCCGACCTTAGCGGCGGCGGGCGGCTGCCGGGGACCACGCCCACACCAGCACGGCGGTGATCAGCCCGAACAGGGTCACCCCGGCCGGCAGGTGCGCCCCGAGCCACAGCCAGGTGACGTGCTGGAGCCCGCCGACCAGGAACAGCGCGACGCTGGCCAGGGCGGGCCAGCCGGCGCCGCGTCCCGGCCGCCAGACGAGGACGGCCAGCACGATCTGGACGAGGGCGACGAGGTGCACGGCCATGCCGGCCAGCAGGTGCGCCTCGATCATCGGCTCCGACTCCACCGCCTGGCCGGCGAACGAGGCGGCCACGAGCAGCGCCGCCGCCTGGGCGGTGACGGCCAGGCGCAGGCTGTAGAGGAGGCCGGAGGAGACCCGGCCCGCCGGGCGGGGCATGGTGACGGTGTCGCGCGTGGCCATGGAAGGGTCCTTTCGACGGAGGTGAAGGACCACATGGTCGCGTCGGGCGCCGCCGGGGGTCGTCAGCCTGCCGGATGACTCACCGGTACGCCCGGCGGCGGACCCCAGCCGCCGCGAGGGCCGGCGTACAGGGAAGGACGCGGACCTCAGGCCGGCGCACGGGCAGGAGGCGGGTCTCAGCCGCCGCGAGGCTGGCGTACGGGCCGGAAGGAGGCGTCGACGAGGCCGGTGCGGTGGGCGACGACGGCGGCCTGGATGCGGTTGCGCAGGCCCAGCTTCTCCATCGCGGCGGCGATGTGCGTCTTGACCGTCGTGACGCCGACGTGCAGCTCCTCGGCGATCTCGGCGTTGGACAGGCCGGTGCCGACCAGGGCCAGCACCTCCAGCTCGCGCTCGGTCAGCCCGGGCGGGGCGGCGGGGGCGGCCTGTTCCTCGGCGGCCAGGAACCGCTCGACGACCCGGCGCAGCACGGAGGGCGCGAGGAGCTGCTCGCCGGCCGCGGCCCTGCGCACGGCGTCGACCATGCGCTCCGGCTCGTCGTCCTTGACCAGGAACCCGACGGCGCCGGCGCGCAGGGCGGCGTAGACGTTGCCGTCCTCGGCGAACGTGGTCAGCACCACGATCCTGGTGCCGGGCCGGGCGGCCAGCACGCGCTTGATCGCCTCCAGGCCGTCGACCCTGGGCATGCGCAGGTCCATGAGGATCACGTCGGGCAGGTGGCGCTCGGCCAGGCGTACGGCCTCGGCGCCGTCCTCCGCCTCGCCCACGACCTCCATGTCGCCCGTGGCCTGCAGCAGCATGCGGACGCCCGCGCGGACGAGCGCCTGGTCGTCGGCCACCAGCACGCGGATCACGCGGCGCTCCCCGGGGACACGCGGGTGTGGGTGGGCAGGTGGGCGGCCAGCAGCCAGCCGCCCTCGCCGTCGGGGCCGGCGCTGAGGGTGCCGCCGAGGGTGCGCACGCGCTCGCGCATGCCGGCCAGGCCGCGCCCGGAGGAGGGCAGCCGCTCGATGGCGGTGGGCGGGCGGCCGTTGCGGATCTCGACGTCCAGTCCCTCCTCGGCGGGCGTCACGGTTACGCGGACCCGGGTGCCGGGGCCTGCGTGCTTGAGCACGTTCGTCAATCCTTCCTGGACGATGCGGGCCGCTGAGGTGCGGGCGATGAGGGGCGCCTGGTCGGTGGCCGGGTCGAGGTCGAGGTCGACGACGAGGCCGGCGGCGGCCATGCGTTCGGCGGACTCGCGTACGACGTCGGCGGGGTTGGCCAGCAGGTCGGGCTGGCGGTCGGGGTCGCGCAGCAGGTCGAGCAGGTCGCGCAGGTCCTGCAGCACCTGGTGGCCGGTCTCGCGGATGTCGTTGAGCGCGTCGGCGACGGGCCCGTCGGGGGCGGCGTAGCGGGCGGCGCTGGCCCGCAGCACCATGGCGCCGACGTGGTGGGCGACGATGTCGTGCACGTCGCGGGCGATGCGCTCGCGTTCGGCGAGCTGGTCGGCGCGCACCTGGGCGACGGCTGCGCGGGCGGCCTCCTCGGCGACCAGCTTCTCGGTGGCGGCGGCCTCCCTGCGCACGCCCAGGTAGCGGCCGATCGCGATGGGCGTGGCGACCAGCGTCATGAGCACCCCCACCCGGAACGGCGTGACCTCGGTGCCGTCGCCGACGACGGCGATCGCGGTGAGCAGGCAGCCGGTCACGTACGCGGCGACCGTCCATGCCCAGGACACCACCCGCATGGCGAACACGCCGATGGCGATGAGGGTGAGGATCACGCACGTGTTGACGGCGGAGTTCAGGTAGGTGTCGGCCGAGACGAGCAGCACGCCCTGCAGCAGGAAGACCAGGCCGGGCAGCCGCCTGGCGATGCCCAGCGACAGGCCGCCGACCACGGCGAGCAGGCCGACCACCCAGACGGGCTGGGTGCCGGAGTGCCAGGTGGTCCACGTGCTGAGCACGGTGATCGCCACGCCGCCCGCCGCGAGCAGCGCGTCGGGGGTGACCTCGCGTTCCTCCAGGCGCTCGGCCGAGCTGCGCAGGTACGAGCCCAGCACGGCGGGGAAGACGGGCAGCAGGACGGAGTACATCCACATGTTGCCGGTGAGCGCGATCCCCGGATCGGCGATGTTGAACGCGGTCGCGAAGATCGCCGCGGCCACGGCGGCGGCGGTGGCGCGCACCGTGGAGCGGTAGCCGGCCACGCCCAGCGACACGCAGAGCAGGATCTGGGCGGTGTTGGAGGTGAACGAGCCGAGCTGGTCGGTGGCGAACAGGGCGGCCGCGAGGTAGAGGCTGACGATCACCGGCCACCGGCGCACGAGCCCCATGGGCAGGCCGACCAGGAGGGCCATGGGGATGTTCAGCTCGGCGGGCAGGTACTCGGTGTCGCCCGCGTGGGCGGTGGTCAGCAGGTCGAGACCCACTCCCGAGGCCGCGAGCAGGACATCCAGCGGCACGCCACGCCAACGCATGCACACACCGTATCCGCCTCGCGGGACAGGCCCGGTCCTCCTGGTGGAGGAGCGCGCCTCCTCCAAGTGGCCGGAGATCCGCCCGGACGGCGGATCGATCAGCCCCCATCAGCGCCTAGGTTCAGTGCATGCCCAACGACACCGCGCTGTTCCTCGGACAGTTCCTGCGCAACCCCGCGGCGATCGGCGCGCTCGCGCCGAGCTCGCGGCGCCTGGCCGCGGCCGTCTGCGCGCCGGTCCCGGAGAGGGGCGAGCCGATCGTCGTCGAGCTCGGGCCGGGCACCGGCCCGTTCACCGCGGAGATCCAGCAGCGGCTGAGCGGGCGCGGCCACCATCTGGCCGTGGAGCTCAACGAGCGGATGGCCCGGCTGCTGGCCGAGCGGTTCCCGTCGGTGGACGTGGCGCACGAGGACGCCACGCGCCTGGGCAAGCTGCTGGCCGATCGCGGGCTGAGAATGGCGGACGTGGTCGTCAGCGGGCTGCCGTGGGCGGCGTTCCCCGACCAGTTGCAGCGCGAGCTGCTCGATGCGGTGACAGGGGCGATGAACCCGGGAGCGGCGTTCACCACGTTCTCCTACATCCACGCCATCCCGCTCAGCTCGGCGCGGCGTTTCCGCGCGCTGCTGGCCGAGCGGTTCGAGGAAGTGGTGCCGGGGCGTACGGTGTGGCGGAACACTCCGCCTGCCTTCGTGTTCCACGCCCGCCGTCCCCGGTGAATCCCGGAGAGGGGCGGGGAGCCCGGCCGCCCGATTGGCGCCGAAATCGGGCGGGCCACGCCATGTAAGCGGGGAGCTGGTTGCTCAACCCCTCGCGGCGCGGGCACTCGGACCGCCCCGCGGCTTTCCCGCGACGCTAGCCGCGCTGAATGACCTCCTCCCCCGGTCGTCGTCCTCCGTGAAGGCCAGCTACCCGAGCCCCGGGGAAGCATTCGTCGCGCCCGGATCCCGGTGCCGCGGAGCCGGGTCAGCCGAAGGCCGGGGGCCGCTTCTCGCGCAGCGCGCGTACGCCCTCGGCCACGTCGGGGCCGGTGAAGCCGAGGAACTCCATGGCGAGGGAGGCGTCGAAGGCAGGGCCGGCCAGGCGTAGCCAGTTGTTGAGCGAGTACTTGGTGAGCCTGATCGCCTCCTGGGCGCCGGCGGCGAGCCTGACGGCGATCTCCATGGCCTTGTCGTGCACCTGGTCGTCGTCCACGCACAGGCTGACCAGCCCCATCCGCTCGGCCTCCGCGCCGGTGACGGGCTCGCACAGCAGCAGGTGGTACTTGGCCTTGGCCAGGCCGCACAGCAGCGGCCAGACGATCGCGGCGTGGTCGCCGGCCGCGACGCCGAGCCTGGTGTGGCCGTCGATGATCCGCGCGGTACGGCCCGCCACGGAGATGTCGGCCAGCAGCGCGACCGCCAGCCCCGCGCCGACGGCCGGGCCCTGGATGGCGGAGACGACCGGCTTGGAGCAGTTGAGTACGTTGTAGACGATGTCGCGGGCCTCGGCGAACACGCGCAGCCTGGTGGCGTGGTCGCGCATCATGTCCTCGATCATGGACAGGTCGCCGCCCGCCGAGAACGCCCGGCCCTCTCCCCTGACCACGATCGCGCGCACGCTCTCGTCGCGGTCGGCGTCGCGCCAGACCTCGCCCAGCTCGCGGTGGGCGGTGGCGTCCACGGCGTTGAGCCTGGCCGGCTCGCTGATCGTGATCCGCAGCACGCCCTCGGCCGGGGTGTCGAGCTTGAGCTTGGTGTAGGCGTCCATCACAGGTGCTCCCGCAGCCGCTCCGCGACGTACTCGCGGGCCTCGATCGCCTGGTCGAACAGGCCGGGCAGGACGTAGAAGGTGTGCACGGCGCCCTCGAACCTGCGCAGGCCGACCGGCACGCCCGCCTCGGCCAGGCGGGCGGCATAGCGCTCGCCCTCGTCCCGGAGCACGTCGCAGCCCGCCGTTACGACGGTGGCGGAGGCCAGGCCGGACACGTCGGGCAGGCGCAGCGGGGACAGCCTCGGGTCGGCCGGGTCGGCGCCGGGCGCGTACTGGCGGGCGAACCAGGCCATCTCCGCGGCGTCCAGGCCGTAGCCCTTGGCGAACTCGGCGTAGCTGGGCGTGTCCATGGCCACGTCGAGCACCGGGTAGACGAGCACCTGGTGGGCCAGGCGCAGGCCGGCGTCGCGGGCCTGCCAGGCGGCCACGGCGGCGAGGTTGCCGCCCGCGCTGTCGCCGCTCACGGCGACGCTGCCGTTGCTCTGGTAGAAGGCGGGCCTGGCGAAGATGTCGCGGACGACCGTCCAGGCGTCGTCGGCGGCGGCGGGGAACGGGTGCTCGGGCGCCAGCCGGTAGTCGACCGAGACGACGACCGCGCCCGTGCGGATGGCCAGGTCGCGGGCGGCCGCGTCGTTGCGCTTGACGCTGCCGAGCACCCAGCCGCCGCCGTGGAAGTAGACCACGACCGGCAGCGGGCCGTCGCCGGGGTCGGCGCGGTAGATGCGGATGGGGACGCCCTCGGCCTCCTCGTCGCGCACGAACGGCAGCTTCGTCAGCGGCCCGCGATGGGCCGCGAAGACGTCCTGGGCGCGCATCTCCCTGATCGCGTCCAGGTCGAGGGCGGCCAGGTCGGCGTTCAGATCCGACGGGTACCGGGCGAGGTACTCCCGCGCCTGGGGGTGCAGCGGCATGATCGCAGCCTAGCGGGCCGCCTCGATGAACGCATCGAAGAGCCGGTTGTCGCCGCTCCTTTCCGGGTGCCACTGGACGCCGACGCCGAACCGGTGTCCCTGCAGCTCGATGCCCTCGACGATCTGGTCCTCGGCCCAGGCCACGGCCAGCAGGCCGGAGCCGAGGCGGCGTACGGACTGGTGGTGCGGGGCGCTGGTCTCGACGCGGTCGCCGACCGCCTTGCCGAGCTTGCTGGAGACGCTGACCTGGATCGTGTGGCCGCCGTCGGGCTCGGCGTGCCGGTCGCTGTCGAGCACGTCGGGCAGCCAGGGGATCAGCGTGCCGCCCTGGGCGACGTTGAGCACGTGCATGCCCCTGGCGATGGCCAGGATGGGCACGTCGGCGCGCACGGCCGCCCTGGCCAGGGCCAGCTCGAACCGGTCGCGGTGCGCCTGCGGCTCGTGGACCCGGCCGTCCTGCTCGCCGCTGTAGGTCTCGGCCCCCAGCTCGACGCCGCCCGCCAGGACGACGCCCTTCAGCCCGCGTACGTAGTCGTCCACGGCGCTGGGGGCCAGGGGCGGCAGCACCACGGGCGCGCCCCCCGCCCGGCCGACCGCCTTGGCGTAGGAGGGCGGGGAGAGCACGGCCTCCCGCACCCAGTCGCCCCAGCGGGCTGCTTCGAAGTAGGCGGTGATACCGATCAGCGGTCGGGACATGCGATCTCCCGGGGGCATGGTGGAGTCGGGCGGCCGTCGGCTTCGGACCCTCGGTGACGACCCCATGCCCCATCATGGCGCACTCCCTTTCCGATATGTCACCCCTCCCAAAGATCCCTTGCCTCCTTGGGCACGGGCTTTCCGGGTTTCGTCCCGTTCCGTCCCCGGGGGTGAGAGCCGCGGGATCAGCGGTTCCCGTCCCCGGGAGTGCGGGGTGCGGGGTCAGGGGAGGCAGGAGGAGCAGCCGCAGCCGCGTCTCCCGGAGCTGGAGCTGGGGCGGCCGAAAAATACGAATTTTATTTATCTTCTCATTCGCCGACCGAAACCGCGCGAAATTGGTGGGAATCGGTTGTGACGCGTCATCAGTGGTGTAAGACTCAATTTCGAGCGCACGGGAATGGCCGGGGAGGGCCCCGCGCTCACGACCCGGACTGTCAGGGAGGTGCAGGTCGAGGCCGGAAGGTGTTTCCGGCCAAAGGTGGGGCTGGATAAATGTCGCTGAATCCGCGTCTGGTCAAGGAGAGTTTCTCCGTCGTCGAGCCCATGGCCGACAAGGCCACGGCCTACTTCTACGGCCGCTTGTTCGCCGAGAATCCACAGTTACGAGGCATGTTCCCGCCCGCCATGGACGTCCAGCGGGACCGGTTGTTCGGGGCGCTGACCCGGATCGTATGGAGCCTGGACAGCCCCGACAGCCTGGCGGCCTTCCTCGGGCAGCTCGGCCGGGACCACCGCAAGTACGGCGTGATCGCGGAGCACTACACGGCCGTGGGCAACGCCCTGCTCGCCACGATCCGCCGGTTCGCGGCCGACATCTGGAACCACGAGATCGAGGCGGCGTGGGTGTCGGCGTACACGGCGGCGGCCAACCTCATGATCGAGTCGGCCGAGTCGGACTCGGGGGTCTCCCCCGCCTGGTGGCTGGCCGAGGTCATCGACCACGAGCTGCGCCACCGGGACATCGCGGTGCTCACCCTGCGGCCGACGCAGCGCCTGCCGTTCACGCCGGGCCAGTACGTCAACGTGCAGACGGCGCGCTGGCCGCGCGTGTGGCGCACGTTCTCCATCGCGAACGCGCCGCGCCCGGACAACACGATCAGGCTGCACGTGCGCTCGGTGCCCGGCGGCTGGGTCTCGACCACGCTGACCGCCCACACGCGCGTCGGCGACACGCTCATGCTGGGCCCGCCGATGGGCACGATGGCGCCGCGCGAGCACAGCGTGCGCGACATGCTGTGCGTGGCCGGCGGCACCGGCCTGGCGCCGCTGAAGGCGATCATCGAGTCCGTCATCGCCTCCGGCCGCCGCCCCAACATCCACCTCCTGTACGGCGCCCGCACGGCCGACGAGCTGTACGACCTGCCGGACCTGATCAGGATGGAGTCGTCGTTCCCCTGGCTGAGGGTGCTGCCGGTGGTGTCGGACCAGCCCTCCTACGACGGCATGCGCGGCAGCCTGCCCGAGGTGACGCGGCGCTTCCACTCGTGGGCCGAGCACGACGTGTACGTGTGCGGCCCGGCCTCCATGGTCAACGAGACCGTACGCCGCCTGCAGATCGACGGCGTGCCGCTGGCGCGGATCCACCGGGACGTCCTGCACGGCGAACACTGACGAGCCGATCGGGAGGTGTTGACAGCGGGCGCTGGACGGTGCCAAGTGGATGTTGACACGCCATGTGAGGTGAACCGTGCCATCGCCCGCCCGGCGCCGAGTGATCGGCGGACTCGTCACCGCGACCCTGCTGTTATCCCCGTCCCTCGCCGTAGCGGCGGACACGGCCTCGGAGGAGGCCGTCCCGCTGACCGAGCTGGCCTCCGACGCGTACGCCAACAGCACCGGCCAGTACGGCACCTCGGCCGGGCCCGACACCTACCAGTGGGGCTCGACGATCGTGACCGCCCAGCAGGCGGGCCGCTTCCATGACGGAGGCGCGTCCGGCATCACGTTCGCGACGTCCGCCGACAACGGCGCCACCTGGACGAAGGGCACGCTGCCCGCGATCACGGTGTTCGGCGGCGGCCCGTACGCGCGGGTCAGCGACCCGTCGGTGGCCTTCGACGCCGCGCACGGCGCCTGGCTGATCACCTCGCTCGCGCTCACCGACGCGGGCGGGGTGACCGGGGCGGCGGTGCTGACCAGCCGCTCCACCGACGGCGGCCTGACCTGGAGCACGCCGGTCACCACCGCCACCGGCGGCGACCTGGACAAGAGCTGGGCCGTCTGCGACAACGGCGCGGAGAGCGCGTTCCGCGGCACCTGCTACGCCGTGTTCGACGACCACGCCGCGAGCAACACGATCAAGGTCGCCCGGTCGGCGGACGGCGGCCTGACCTGGGCCGTGACCGCGACCTCCGCCCACGGCCTGGGCGGGCAGCCGGTGGTGCGGCCGGACGGCGCCGTGGTGGTGCCGTACCTGAGCGACGACGGCGAGATCCGCTCCTTCCGCTCCCGCGACGGCGGCGCGAGCTGGGGCGAGAGCACGCTGGTCTCCCAGGTGCAGCGGCACACGGTCGCGGGCGGGCTGCGGGCCGCGCCGCTCCCGTCGGCGGAGGTGGACGCGGCCGGCACCGTGTACGTCGTCTGGCAGGACTGCCGCTTCCAGGTGCGGTGCGCGGGCAACGACATCGTGCTGACCTCGTCGGCCAACGGCACCACGTGGGGCGAGGTGCTCAGGGTCACCGAGGACGGCGGCGACCACTTCATCCCGGGGCTCGGCGTGGACCGCGAGAGCTCGGGCGGCGACTCGGGCAAGGGAGCGCGGCTCGCGCTGGCCTACTACCGCTACCCCGACGCCGCCTGCGCGCCCGCCGCCTGCCGGCTCACGGTCGCCTACACCTCCTCCACGAACGGCGGCGCGAGCTGGTCGCCGCCGATGGAGCTGCACGCGGGCATGCCGCTGGACTGGCTGGCCGGCAGCACGCAGGGCCGCACGGTGGGCGACTACATCTCCACCTCGGTCGTGCCGGGCGGCGGCGCGTTCCCGGCGTTCGCGGTGGCGGGGGCGCCGGCGGGCGGGGCGTTCAACGTACGGACGCACACGGTCACGGGCGGCTTACCGATCACGGGCGGGGAGCCGCCCACGATCGCCATCGAGGCGGCCGTCGCCAGCGGCGAACCCCCGGCGGGAGCCCTCGCGACCGCCCGCTGAGCGACCTCACGACCGCCCGCTTGCTGACCGCCTCGCGACCGCCCGCTGACGGCCTGCCGGCGACGTCAGGTCTGGCCGGGGTTGCGGAACGCGGCGGCGGTCTCCTCGTCGCTCGGCCAGAACGTCTCGATGGCCAGCTCGGACACCGTCACGTCCACCGGCGTGCCGAACGTCGCGATCGTGGTGAACATCGACAGCACCCGGTCCCCGGCCGCGATCCGCAGCGGCACCAGGATGTCGGCGGGCCCGGGCACGTGCGCCACGTTCAGGTCCACCCCCGGATAGGTGTAGGAGGCCAGCTCGTCGTGCAGCTCGGCGAGCAGCCCGTTGCCGGACATCTCCGCCTGCCTGCGGAGCTGGTGCAGCAGGTGGGCCCGCACCTCGGCCAGGTTCAGCAGCCGCCCGCCCATCGCCTGCGGGTGCAGCGACAGCCGCATCACGTTGACCGGCTCCCGCAGCAGCTCCTCGGGCACCCCCTCCATGAACATCGCCGCCGCCGCGTTCGCCGCCACCAGGTTCCACGTCGCGTCCACCACGACCGCCGGGTACGGCTCGTGCCCGGCCAGGATCTTGTCCAGCGCCTGCCGGACCACCTCCATCTCCGGGGCGCGCACCTCCCGCTCGGGGTAGACGGGCGCGAACCCGGCCGCCACCAGCAACCTGTTGCGGTGCCGCAACGGCACCTCCAGCTCCTCGGCCAGCTTCATCACCATCTCGCGGCTCGGGCGGGCGCGGCCCGTCTCCAGGAAACTGATGTGCCGCGCCGACACGTCGGCCTCGATGGCCAGGTCGAGCTGGCTCACCCGCCTGCGCTGGCGCCACGACCGCAGCAACTCACCGAAAGAATCCTCATGTACGGCAACGGCTCCCATGCCGGACACGGTATCGGGGAGCAGGGAAGGGCCTCGATTACCTGCCAGGTAATGCGCCCTGCCCTCCGGAGCACCCGCCCTGCTTGCGCGGGGAATCTCCCAGTCCTCGGTAACTGTCGGTCCCGCGTGGCACGATGGCCGCAAGCCAACATGGGAGCGATGCTATGAGTGACGCAGTGGTCGCGATCGGCACCCGCAAGGGCCTGTTCCTCGCCCGTTCGGCGGACGGCGGCCCCTTCCAGGTCGAGCCGATCCAGTTCTCCACGGTCGCGATCCCCTCGGTCGCGATCGACACGCGCGGCACGACACCCCGGCTGCTGGCCGGCATCGAGTACGGCCACTTCGGGCCGTCCGTCATGTACTCCGACGACCTCGGCGCGACCTGGCAGGAGGCCGAGCGGCCGCCGATCGCGTTCCCCGAGAAGACCGGGGCGACGCTGACCAGGGTCTGGCAGCTCACGCCGTCGCCGTCGGAGCCCGGCGTGGTGTGGGCGGGCGTCGAGCCGGCCGCGCTGTTCCGTTCCGAGGATCGCGGAGTCACCTACGAGCTCGTCGAGGGGCTCTGGGAGCACCCGCACCGCGAGCAGTGGCAGCCGGGCGGCGGCGGCCTGTGCCTGCACACGATCGTCAACCACCCCACCGACCCCGAGCGGATGGCGGTCGCGGTGTCGGCCGCCGGCTTCTACCGCAGCACCGACGGCGGGCTGTCGTGGGAGGCCGCCAACAAGAACATCCGGGCCCCGTTCATGCCGGAGGGGCAGCAGTACCCGGAGTTCGGGCAGTGCGTGCACAAGGTGTCCATGCACCCGTCCCGGCCGGAGCGGCTCTACCTGCAGCACCACTTCGGCGTCTACCGCAGCGACGACTTCGGCGGGAGCTGGCACGACATCGGCTCGCCGCTGCCGTCGGACTTCGGGTTCCCGATCGTGGTGCATCCGTCGCGGCCCGACACGATCTACGTGCTGCCGCTGACGGCCGACGTCGACCGCACGCCGGTCGGCCACCGCTACCAGCCCCACCGCAGCGACGACGCGGGCAGGACCTGGCAGGCGTTCTCGAAGGGGCTGCCCGAGGGGCCGGTGCACGCGACCGTGCTGCGTGACGCGATGACCGCGTCGGAGGCGGGGGTGTTCTTCGGCACCCGCGACGGCGAGGTCTACGGCTCGCGCGACGACGGCGAGACCTGGTCGCTGGTCGCCTCCCATCTGCCCGACGTGCTGACCGTCCGCGCGGCGGTGCTCTAGCACATGGTGTCCACACCGGTGACGATGGTGGTGTTCGTGCTGCCCGCCTCGCTGCGCAGGTGGGTGAGCGGGCGCACGGAGGTCAAGGTCTTCGCCGTCGGCGCCGACCGCGACTCGCCGCCCACCCTGGGCTCGGCGCTGGATAGGCTGCGGCGTTCGCATCCGATGCTGGAGGAGCGGCTGCGCGACGAGTACGGGCGCATCCGCAGGCACATCAGCATGATCGTGTGCGGGGAGAACGCCCAGGGCATCGGCGGGCTCGACTGCGCGCTGCCGCCGGGCGCCGAGGTGTACGTGCTCCCCGCACTCGCCTAACCGCTCAGACCCAGCCGCTCACACCTTGCGCCAGCCCGGGATCCAGGCCCCGTCCTCGACGGTGTAGTCGCCGAAGAGGGCGGGGGCCTCCTGGCGCATCAGCTCGCCGATGCGCTGGAACAGCATGCGGATCTCCTCCTCCGCGCCGGCGGCGGTGCGGGCCTCGATCGTGTGCCGCAGCGTGCGCACGTTCGCGGTCCACACCAGCCCGGTCGCCAGGCCCTCGGGGGCGAACCTGCGCATGAACGAGGTACGGTGCTTCTTCTCGGAGAACGGCACGCCCTCCTCGTCGAGCCCGAAGTGCCCGGCCATCCAGAGCTGGAACTGCTCGAGCTGCTCCAGCACGGCCGTGGCCCGCTTCATCAGCTCCTCGTCGGCCTGCGCCCACTCGGGGAACCAGAACGGCAGCTCGTCGAGCCGGACGAAGCGCAGCGACTCCTGCGAGATGGCCACGCCCGGGCGGTGCCGGACCAGCTCGTGCGTCAGGACCCGGCTGACGTTGTGCAGCACGAAGCTGAAGCTGACGTGCTCCAGGACCGACCCGTGCGCGCTGGCCAGGATGTTGCGGAGGTAGTCGTCCTGGTTCTCCCTGATCCTGACCACGTTGGGGTTGAGGCCGGGCTCGAAGGAGCGGTAGCAGAGCCGGCCGGCGAACTCGGCGAGGTTCTGGGCGTCGAGGTCGCCGCGGTCGAGCCGCTCCAGCCAGCTCTCGCCACCGACCTCGCGCAGGTAGCGGGCCAGCTCGTCGTAGTCCAGGGTCGGACGGGCGACGATGAAGACCTCGGGTTCGACTGTGCGCATGGGGAGCCCCCGCTCGGATCGGCAGTGTGACGGCCCAAGCAAACCAGGTCACGGCCCCGCGCGCGAGTCGGCGCCCGCCGCCCCCTCACCCTGGTACGGCGGGCGCCTCCCCAGGTCAGCGACCTGGCAGCTCTCGCGTCAGCAGCGTACGGCGGGCCTGTCGCGGGTCACCAGATCGGTGTCGCCCGCCGTCCCGTCGAGCCAGACGATCGTGCCGCCCTCCCCCACGGCGAAGTAGTCCTGCAGCCCTCGGTTGCAGGAGTGGCGCCGCAACGATCCGCCGGTGAGCGGCACCTGGAGGATCTTGGGCAGGGTGGCGTTCTCCAGCGTGTCACCGTCGGGCCACGCCCCGATGGCGACCCTCGTGCCGGCGGCGTGGAACCACACGGGTGACGGCGCGGCGGGGCCGTCGGGCACGATGGCGGTGGTGCCGGTACCGTCGGCGGCGGCGCGCATGATGGCGTAGCGGCCGTCGGCGTCGGTGTCGACGGTCCAGACGACGTGCCGGTCGAGCATGACCGGCAGGACGCTGTCCGAGGGCAGCCCTCCGGTGCCGGGCACCTCGGGGACGACGACCTCGGTGCCGGTCGCCAGGTCGTAGATCGCGGGCGTGCTGTGGAAGGCGCCGCCCTCCTCGTGGACGCGGAGGTAGGACAGCCTGCCGCCGTTGATCGACGGCGTGTACCCGCTGACGCCGGCGGCCGCGGTGACCTTGACCGGCGCGGCGTCGCCCCGCTTGATCCAGATCTCCACCTCGCCGCTCGCCGGATCGAAGCTCTCCCAGGCGATGACGTCGCCGCCCACGTCCAGCTCGGTGACCAGGTCGGGCGCCTGGTGGACGAGGCGCGGCGGGCTGCTCGCGTCGAGCGGGCGGGCGTGGATCCGGAAGCTGGTGAACGCGGTGTCGTACGACGCCCAGACGGCCTGCCGGCCGTCGGTCGCCGGGTAGTAGTTCCACCGGTCGCCCTCCGACAGCCTCACGGGCTTCCCGCCGCGCACCCGCCCGGCGAGGATCGAGGACGGGGCGGCGCCGTCGGGCGAGGAGTTGGAGATCACGTAGCGGTCTCCGGCCACGTCGGGGATGGCGTTGAAGTCGGTGATGCCGTCGATCAGCACGCGGCTGTCGGTGCGGATGGCCCGCTCCCAGCCCGGCCTGATGCCGTGCCGCTCGAACGCCCGCGCGACCGCCAGCCGGTCGCGGGCGGGCCAGCCGAGGGTGCGGGCGGCCGACTCGACGGCGCGGCGGCCGTCCGTGAAGTCGTCGAGCGGCGTCATGTACTCGGTGAGCGCCTTGTAGGCGAGCCTGTCGGCCTTCGGGCCGCCGAGCTGCTCCCTGACGTCCCACAGGGCGCCGGAGAAGATCGTGGAGTTGTAGTGCACGCCGCCGTTGTCGAAGCCGACGGTCAGGCCGAGGTAGTCCTCGGCGGCCACCCGGGCGTCGTCGAGGTCGCGGCCGGCGCACTCGGCGGGCGGCAGGGTCTTGCACAGGCCCTCGCCCAGCAGGCTCGCGTCGGGGTCGGTCATCGGGATGCCCAGCGTGTCCACCTGGATGGCGTTGCCGAAGTAGTCGGCCAGGCCCTCGTTGATGGCGCCTGACTGGCCTAGGTAGACCAGGTTCGCGCTGTGCTCGATGACGCCGTGGGTCATCTCGTGGCCGACCACGTCGAGGCTCGCGGCGAAGGAGTGGAAGTCGGGGCCGCCGCCGCCGTAGACCATCTTGGTGCCGTCCCAGAAGGCGTTGGCGAACGGCTCGCCCTGCGCGGTGACGTTGACGACGGAGTACATGGTGCCGCCCCGCCCGTCGAGGCCCTCGCGGCCGAGCCGCCGGTAGTACTCGTACACCTGGCCGGCGCCCCAGTGGGCGTCCACGGCGCCGGACTCGGTGTGCTCGGGGCCGAAGGCGGGCGCCGCCGAGCGGACGAGGTCGGTGCCGGGCGGGATGCCGGACCCCAGGTAGTCCGAGAAGTCCGCGCCCCTGGCGTCGTAGGTGAGGATCTCGCCGGTGGTGCCGTTCCACATCGGGCGGGAGCGGTCGCGCAGCTCGTAGGCGCCGTCGGCGCGCTGGTAGGCCTGGAGGACGACGTCCCGGCCGTGCGCGGTGCGGCCGCTGCCCTCCACCGGGCCCTCCCTGCGCAGCCGGTCCACGGTGAACAGCGGGCGGCCCGAGTGGGCGTCCACGTACGCGTCGAGCAGCAGCGGCCGCCCGGCCTCGCGCCCGCTGAGCACGACGTGCCAGGCCAGCACGCCCTGGCCGCGCGGCACCACGACCAGCTCGCCGGCCTTCGCCGCGATCCCGGCGCGGGCGGCCTTGTGGTCGCGCGTCATCAGGCCGCGGGCGATCCCGGCGGCGGTCTCCGCGTTCACGGCCGGGGCCGGGTCGACGTTCAGCTCGGTGAGGAAGCGGCCGCCGGCGCCGACCACCTCGCGCCGGCCGCCGTCGGTGCGGAAGCGCACGAGGTAGTGCGCGCCGAAGACGGGCAGGCCGCGGTGGCGCTGGGCGAACCTGACCGTCTCGTCCCGGCCGTCCACGACGGTCTGGAGCGGGGCGAGATCGGCGGGGTCGAGGTGGTAGCGGGGGTCGGCCAGGTGCGCTCTGGCCGCCGCGACGGGGTCGCCCGCCTGGGCGGGCTCGGACAGGCCGGACACCTCCGCGGGCGCCCGCGTGCCGGCCCGGGACTCCACCTCGGGCGGCGGATCAGCCGCCGCCGCCACTCCCGGTACGGACAATGTCACGCATAACGCGGCAATAAGGGTGATGGGACGCCAGGACACGACACCTCCAGGTGTGCGATGGTTTTCTGGCGCCCCCGATCATCACCGGCACATTGACAAGGAGACAAATCACAATTCGATCAATCCAAATGGAAATGATGGATTTTCCATGTGATTTCGCGGCGCTTCACAAGCGGTAGATCCGCCGGGCGTTGCCCGAGCCGATCATGTGGGCGATGCGCGCCGCGTCGGCCGTGCTCCACTCCCCCGCCGCGATCCTCGACCCCAGCGCCCCCGCCAGCGCCCGCCGGTACGTCAGCGCGCCCAGGTAGCCGGTCTCGGCCAGGCCGCGGCAGCCCGAGCTGAACAGCTGCTTGTGGAAGGGCGCCAGCTCCAGCAGCTCGTCCATGACGCGGGCCGCGGCGGCGGCGCCGTGCGGCAGGGCCAGGCCGACGTCCACGTACACGTGCGGGAAGACCCCGGCCAGGTGGGCGGCCTGGCGGTGGAACGGGTAGCAGTGCAGCAGGATCACCGGCACGCCGAGCGGTTGCAGCGCCCCGGCGAAGCCGCTCAGCCTGGCCGGGTCGGCGCGGTGCGGCTCGCCCGCCTGCCCGCCGAACCCGGTGTGGAACTGGACCGGCAGGCCCCGCTCCCTGGCCACGTCCACCGCGCTCCAGAGCAGGTACCGCAGCAGGACGTGGTCGGTCAGCGGCGCCTTGGGGTCGGCCAGGCGCCGGTTGGCCGCCGCGATCACCGCTCCCCTGGCCGGGCGGGCGGGGTCGAAGTCGAGGCCGCACAGGGCGCCGATGACGGTCTTGAGCCCGACCGCCCTTGCGGCCCTGGCGGTCAGCTCCTCGCCCAGGTTGTCCAGGTAGTCGACGGCGAGCTCCGCGGTGGCGGCGACGTCGCGCTCGATGCGCTCGATGCGTACGAGCTCGTCGGCGGCGGCGCCGCCGTGGCGGCCCATCTCGGCGGCGGTCAGCACCTCGAGGTCGCTGTCGCCAGGCTCGTGCGAGTCCGGGGAGGCGTCCACCAGGAACGCCACCACGCCGGCCCCGGCCAGCAGCCGCCGGTTCACCTCGGCCGCCCCCAGCTCGGTGCGGCGGGCCAGGTAGACGGCCGGCGGGGCGTGCGGCTCCAGGTCGAGCAGCGGCGCGCACCAGCGGCGCACGGCCGCGCCGAACGGCGTGTCGAAGTGGGTGGTGCCGGGCGGCGCGGGGCTGCCGCCCTCGCCGCTGAGCAGCTCGAACTGCGCTCTGCTCAGGTCGTCGCGCCGCACCCCGTGACAGTGATGGTCGACGAGCGGGGCGAGCAGCGCGTCACGCACCGTGCCGGGCAGGTCTACGGGGAGCATGCGGGAACTCTAGGGGAGCCCCGCACGCCCCCGCCCGGGTTTTACCTACTGCGGGACAGACGCAGCACGTTCGCGATGATCTTCGCGCCGGCGCCGCCCTCCTGGGTCAGGATCGACTCGGGGTGGAACTGCACGGCGAAGCGGCGCCGCGCCGGGTCCTCGATCGCCATGACGTTGCCGTCGGGCGTCAGCGCGGTGGGCGTGAAGCCGACCACGCCGGGCCGCTTGGCGTGCAGCGAGTGGTAGCGGGCCGCGGTGAACTCCTCCGGCAGCCCCTCCAGCAGCGCGCTGTCGCCGAGCCTGCCGACCTGGCCGCGCTTGCCGTGCTCGGGGTAGTCGAGCAGCTCCAGCGTGCCGCCGGCGTGCTCGACCATGGCCTGCAGGCCCAGGCAGACGCCGAAGACCGGCAGGTCGCGGGCGTAGACCTGGTCGAGCAGGGCGGAGATGCCGAAGTCGGTCGGCCAGCCCGGGCCGGGCGAGAGCACGACCAGGTCGGGCGCGATCTCGTCGAGCATGGCGACCGGGAAGCCGTGGCGCAGCGTGACGACGTCGGCGCCCTCCTGGCGGAAGTAGTCGGCCAGCGTGTTGACGAAGGAGTCCTCGTGGTCGACGAGCAGCACCTTCATGCCCAGGCCCGGCTGCTCCCTGGGCTCGGGGCCCTTGACGACCTCGGGCTGGTTGACCGCCGCCAGCGCGCCGAGCAGGGCGCTGGCCTTCAGCTCGGTCTCGCGCTCCTCGGACTCGGGGTCGCTGTCGAACAGCAGCGTGGCGCCGGCCCTGACGGTCGCGACGCCGTTCTTGATCTGCGCGGTACGCAGGGTCAGGCCGGTGTTCATGGAGCCGTCGAAGCCGATGAAGCCGATGGCGCCGCCGTACCAGCGGCGGGTGGTGGCCTCGTGGTCCTCGATGAACTGCATGGCCCAGGTCTTGGGCGCGCCGGTGACCGTGACGGCCCACATGTGGGTGAGGAAGGCGTCGAGCGCGTCGAACTCGGGGCGCAGCCGGCCCTCGATGTGGTCGACGGTGTGGATGAGGCGGGAGTACAGCTCGATCTGGCGGCGGCCGATGACCTTGACGGTGCCGGGGACGCAGATGCGCGACTTGTCGTTGCGGTCGACGTCGGTGCACATGGTCAGCTCCGACTCCTCCTTCACGCTGGACAGGAGGGTGCGGATGGCCTCGGCGTCCTCGACCGGGTTGCTGCCGCGGGCGATCGTGCCCGAGATGGGGCAGGTCTCGACCCGGTCGCCGGAGACGCGGACGTACATCTCGGGCGAGGCGCCGACGAGGTGCTCGCCCTCGCCGAGGCTGATGATGAACTCGTACGGGGCGGGGTTGCTGTGGCGCAGGCCGCGGTAGAAGGCGGACGGATCGGCGCAGGTGGCGTGGAAGACCTGGCCGGGCACGACCTCGAACAGGTCGCCGCGCTTGAACTTCTCCTTCGCGGCCGCCACGACCTTGGCGTACTCGCCCTTCACCGGGTTCTCCGGCAGCGCGGCGGGGGTGACCGGCGGGGCGGAGGTGCCGGTGCGCTCCAGGCCGCGGGTGGTGGCGCCGTCGACGGTGAACTCGTAGCGGTACTCGAAGCTGGTCTCCCGCTGCCGGTCGATCACGACCAGCCGGTCGGGCAGGTGCAGCACGAGGTCGCGCTGGTCGTCGGGGCGGGCGAGCTCCTGCCTGATGGGCTCGAACTGGAAGGCCAGGTCGTAGCCGAAGGCGCCGTAGAGGCCGAGGTGCGGGTCGTCGCCGGCGAAGGCGGCGATGACCTCGCGGATCGCGGTGAACACGGTGGGCCTGCGGCTGCGCATCTCCTCCGGCAGCAGGTCCTCCGACTCCGCCACGTACACCTCGACGCGGTCGGCCGTGGGCTCGGTGACCGGCTTGCCCGCGGCCAGCAGGCAGGAGGTGACGGCGGGCAGCACGACCCGGCCCCGCTCGTTGAGCGCGGTCGCCGAGATGGTGCGGCCCTTGGCGACCAGCTCCAGGCACGGATCGACGTAGCCGAACGCCCATCGGCTGTAGCGGCCCGGGTAGTCCATGCCGGAGGAGAAGGCGCCGCCGCGCCGCTCCGACAGGGCCGTCACGATCTCTTCGAGGGCGGCCTCGCCCACCTCGCGTGTCTCACGCTCGACACCGATGCCCCCGGCGGTGGTATATCCGCTCGTCTCCACTTGCTGCCCCTTTACCACATCAAATGATCGAGCCCCGGGGCGGACACGAGAAAGGCCGCCTATCCGGGGCGGCCGTCCGTTGAAGGAATGCGAAACACGCGCCGCCTAGGAGCGGCGCCACCACTGGAGCTGAGCGTGATTTCGCATGACGTCCAGAGTAACCGGCCGACCATGATCGCGCAACGCGACCCGCCCACCCGGTTGCGAGAGTTTCAATACAGAGCTGTACTGTATTTGCATGTGGCTGAAAGGAGCCCTCCCATGACGCCTACCGAGGCGGTCGTGCTGCCCACCGGGCGGCCCACCCCGTTCGATCCGCCCGCCGAGCTGGGCGAGCTGCGCGAGAGCCGGCCGATCACCCGGCTGGCCTACCCCGACGGGCACCGGGGCTGGCTGGTCACCAGCCACGCGCTCGTCCGCGAGGTGCTGGCGGACCCGCGTTTCAGCGCCCGGTCCGAGCTGCGCCACCTGCCCGTGGACTCGGGCGGGCAGGCCGGCCGGCCCGCTCCGCCCGGCATGTTCATCTCGACCGACCCGCCCGTGCACACTCGCTACCGGCACCTGCTCACCGGCGAGTTCACCGTGCGCAGGATGCGGCGGCTCACCGAGCGGATCGAGGAGATCACCCGCGTCCACCTCGACGCGATGGAGCGGCAGGGGCCGCCCGCCGACCTGGTGGCGGCGTTCACGGCGCCGATCCCCGCCGTGGTGATCTGCGAGCTGCTCGGCGTGCCCGAGCAGGACCGCGAGAGGTTCATGGCGCAGGGCACCACGCTCATGCGCACGGACGTCCCGCAGGAGGAGAAGATCGCGGCCTACCTGGCGATGCAGGCGCACATGAAGGAACTGGTGCTGGCCAAGCGGGCCGCGCCCACCGACGACATGCTGAGCGGGCTGACCGGCAGCGACCTGACCGACGAGGAGCTGGCCAACATCGGCTTCATGCTGCTCGGCGCGGGCCTGGACACCACGGCCAACATGCTCGCCCTGGGCACGTTCGCGCTGCTGCGCAACCCCGCGCAGCTAGACGTGCTGCGGTCGGAGCCGGACAGGGCGGACCAGGTCGTGGAGGAGCTGCTGCGCTACCTCAGCGTGGTGCCCTTCCTGGTGCGTACCGCGCTGGAGGACGTCGAGCTGGGCGGCGAGCGGGTCAGTGCCGGGGAGACGGTCACGATCTCGATCGCGGCGGCCAACCGCGACCCCGGCCGCTTCGCCGACCCCGACCGGCTGGACCTGCTCAGGGCGAGCGGCGGGCACGTGGCCTTCGGCCACGGCGTGCACCAGTGCCTGGGCCAGCAGCTCGCGCGGGTGGAGATGCTGGCGGGCTTCCCCGCCCTGTTCGAACGGTTCCCGTCGCTGCGGCTGGCCGTCGAGCCCGGGGAGGTGCCGCTCCGTACCGACATGCTCATCTACGGCGTGCACCGCCTGCCCGTCACCTGGGACGCGGGTCAATAGACTCCTGCCCGACCACCCGCACGAGCCCGCATGACGAGCCCGCATGACGAGCCCGCACGATGAGCCCGCACGATGAGATGGTGACGCGAGGAGCATGACCGAGCGACAGGACGAGATGACCGGCGGCGCGGGATCCGCGCGCCCGCCGGGCCGGCCGCGCAGCCAGGAGGCCGATCTGGCCATCCTGTCGGCCGCGCTCGACCTGCTGATCGAGCAGGGCGCGGCGCTGACCAGCATCGAGCAGGTGGCCAGGCGAGCCGGGGTGACGCGGGCGACGGTCTACCGCCGCTTCGCCGACAAGACCGCGCTGCTGGTGCGGGCGCTGGAGTGGGCCAACCACGACCACGACCCGGGCTTCACCGGCTGGCCCGACCTGGAGCACATGTTCGGCGACTGGGCGGCGTACCTGGCGGTGCCGCGCCACCGCCGCCTGCTGCGCCGCCTGTACGGCAGCGTCGACGACTACCCGGAGCTGGTGAGCACGTACCGGATGGTCAACGGCGGGCGGCGGGCGGCCGTGGTGCGCGAGACGCTCTGCCGGGCGCGCGACCGCGGGCAGCTTCCCCGGGACGTGGACGTGGACGTGGTGCAGCGGATGCTGACCGGCGCGGTGCTCCACGAGGTCGGCGTCGTGCCCGACCGGGAGGACGCCGCGGCGATCGCGGCGCAGTTCCTGGAGATCATGAAGCAGGTCGGGTACCGGCCGGCGCCGGCGACCACTGAAAGCTGATATTTCAGCTGACCAGATTACATTTCTCTCTGCAAAGTAACTTTTCACGACACCTCTTGCTTTCCGAACAAGATCTCTTCACCCTTCTCGACAGAGGCGTAAAGATCACCTCTCCCCTTGTCGTGAAGGAGAGACAGTGCCCCACACCCTCCGCTTACGCGCGATCCTCACCGGGATCGTGACCGTCGCCGGCCTGCTGGTCCCGCAGGCCGCGGCGCAGGCGGCGCCGGATCCCGGCAAGATCGACGCAACGGTCCTGGCCGGCCTGGCCCAGGACGACAAGGCCACCTTCTGGGTGCGGCTGAAGGGGGACGCCGACCTGAGCGGCGCCCGCCGGGCCCTGACGAAGGAGGCGAAGGCCGAGCAGGTCTACGAGGCCAAGTCCGAGCAGGCGCAGACCTCCCAGCGGGACCTGCGCAAGCTGCTCGACTCCCACCACGCCGACTACACCCCGTTCTGGATCGTCAACGCGGTCAGGGTGACCGCCGGCGAGAAGCTGGCGGCCGAGATCGCGAGCCTGCCCGAGGTCGAGCGCATCGACCCGGTACGCACGCTCAGCCTGCCCAAGCCGGTCGCGGGCACCGCCCAGGCGAGAGTGAAGGTCGCGGACCCGGCGACATCGGACGGCGCGGTCGAGTGGAACATCGACCGGGTCGGCGCCCCGCGCGTCTGGGACGAGCTGGGCAACCGCGGCGAGGGGATCGTGGTCGCCAACATCGACTCGGGCGTCCAGTTCGACCATCCGGACCTGGCGGCGAGCTACCGGGGCAGGAACCCCGACGGCACCTACTCCCACGACTACAACTGGTTCGACCCGGCAGGCATCTGCCCGTCGGCGGCGCCGTGCGACAACAACGACCACGGCACGCACGTCATGGGCACCATGGTCGGCGCGAACGGCCTCGGCGTGGCGCCCGGCGCCAAGTGGATCGCGGTCAAGGGCTGCGAGGTCAACACCTGCACCGACGCGTCGCTGCTGGCGGCCGGCGAGTGGGTGGTGCGGCCGACCGACCTCAACGGCCGGAACCCGCGGCCGGACCTGGCGCCGGACATCGTCAACAACTCCTGGGGCGGCGACGGGTTCGACCCGTTCTACAAGGAGGTCGTGGAGTCGTGGCTCGCGGCCGGCATCTTCCCCGCCTTCTCCAACGGCAACGAGGGTCCCGCCTGCGACACCAGCGGCTCGCCCGGCCAGTACCAGACCGCGTACAGCGCGGGCGCCTTCGACGTCAACAACGCGCTCTACGCGCGTTCCAGCAAGGGTGAGGGCGAGAACGGCGAGACCAAGCCGAACATCGCCGCTCCCGGCGTCAACGTGCGCTCGTCGATCCCCGGCGGCTACGACAGCTTCACCGGCACGTCGATGGCCTCCCCGCACGTGGCGGCCACGGTGGCGCTGATCTGGTCGGGCTCGCCTGGCCTGCAGGGCGACGTGGCTGCCACCCGCCCGCTGCTGGACGGCACCGCCGTGGACGTCGACGACACCAGTTGCGGCGGCACCGCGGCCGACAACAACATCTGGGGCGAGGGCAGGCTGGACGCCTACGCCGCCGTGCTGGCGGCGCCGGACGAGGGGCTGGGCGACCTGTCGGGAACGGTGACGGCGGGCGGCGAGCCGGTGTCCGGCGTGACGGTCACGGTCTCCGGCCCGATGACCCGCACCCTGGTCACCGGCGCCGACGGCCGGTACGCCATCCCGCGCCTGCTGGCCGGCGAGTACGAGCTCACCGCGGAGAAGTTCGGCTTCGCCCGCGCCACCGCCGCCGTCACGATCACCGCCGAGCAGGCCGCGACGGCCGATGTGCCGATGACGGTGCTGCCCACGGGCGTCGTGTCGGGCACGGTCACGACGGCCGGCACTCCGGAGCCGGACGCGACGGTGCAGGCCACCGGCACGCCGGTGAGCGCGGTGACCGACGCGTCGGGACGGTACTCGATGACGCTGCCGCACGGCTCGTACGAGCTGGCGGTCACGCCGTCCTCCCGCTGCTCCAGCGCCGCGACGGCGGCGGTGACGGTGGCCGGTGACGCGACCAGGGACGTCGAGCTGCCGCTGCGCGGCGACAACTTCGGCTACACGTGCAGGAGCGGCGCCCAGGAGTACGCGGCGGGCACCGAGAAACTGGCGCTGACCGGCGACGACGAGGCCCAGCAGGTGACCCTGCCGTTCCCGGTCCCGTTCTACGGCACGGGCCACACCAGGGCGTGGATCGGCACGAACGGCTTCGTCACGTTCGCCGCCGACCGGGTCACGACCGGCAGCAACGGCAGGCTGCCGACGTCGGGCACGCCCAACAACGCCGTCTACCCCTACTGGGACGACCTCGTCGTGGACGCCCAGGCGGGCGTCTACACGGCGGTGACGGGCACGGCGCCGCACCGGGCGTTCGTGGTGGAGTGGCGCAACGTCACCTTCTACAACGAGGGCGCGCAGCGGGTGTCGTTCTCGGCGCTGCTGGGCGAGGACGGCTCGGTCGCCTTCCGGTACAAGGACGTCGAGAGCGAGCGCGACCGGGGCAGCAGCGCCACGATCGGCATCGAGAACCCGGCGGGCAACGACGCGCTGCTGTACTCCTACGAGGAGCCGGCCCTGGCGACCGGGCAGGGCCTGACGTTCACGGCGAGCAGGCACGGCCTGGTCACCGGCAAGGTCACCGACGCCAACGACGGCGACCCGATCGGCGGGGCGACGGTCGAGGTGGGCGACGTGGCCACGCTCACGACCGCCGCGGACGGCACGTTCTACGGGCAGGTGCTGGCGGGCGACTACGAGGCCGTGGTGTCCAAGGAGCACTACGGCACGTTCACCCAGCAGGTCACGGTGGCCGCGGCGGCGGTGACGCGGCTCGACACGGCGCTGGTCACCGGCCGGGTGAGCGCGTCCACGGCCGAGCTGACCGTGGTGATGCCCACCGGGTCGAGCCGGGCGCGGACGGTGGAGCTGACGAACCTGGGCTCGCCGACGCCGTACACGGTGACCGGCGAGCCGTGGTTCACGGTGACGCCGGCGGCCGGGGAACTGGCCAAGGGGCAGGCGGTGAGCCTGAAGGTGGAGCTGTCCAGCGCCGGGGTGGCGCCGGGCACGTTCCGCGAGGGCAAGCTGACGATCAAGTCGGCCAGCGGCAGGCAGCCCACGATCGAGGTGAAGGTGACGGTCGTGGTGCCCCGGCACCAGGTGGCCATCGACACCGCCGCCACGCGGAACTTCGTGGACGCCGCCGGTGACACCTGGACTCCGGACAAGCGGTACGCCCAGGGCGGCCACGGCTACCTGACCAGCCAGAACCGCACGCAGAGCACGTCCAGGACCATCGCCGGCACGGCGGACCAGGCTCTGTTCAGGACGGCCAGGGAGTCGATGCTGGAGTACCGGTTCGACAACGTGCCGGCCGGGACGTACACGGTCGAGCTGAACTTCGCCGAGATCAGGAACATGCGGATGGGCCAGCGCGTGTTCGACGTCCTGGTCGAGGGGCAGCTCGCGATCCCGGCGCTCGACCTGGCGCTGGAGTCGGGCACGTACACGGCGGTGACCAGGCAGTACACGGTGAAGGTGACCGACGGGCAGCTCAACATGCGGTTCGCGACCCGGCAGGGCGCGACCATCGTGAACGGGCTGCGCATCTCGGAGCGCCCTGACAAGGCGACTCCGTAGCACCGGTCGCGGGCCCGCCTCCGTCGCGGGCCCGCGACATCCGGACGCCGTCGCGGGCCCGCGACATCCGGACGCCGTCGCGGGCCCGCGACATCCGGACGCCGTCGCGGGCCCGCGACATCCGGACGCGCCGCGCGAGCGAAGAAAGGGGCAAGGCAACACCCTTCAAAGGAGAGATCTGATGCGTAAGCAACTGGCGCTCGCCGTAGCGGTGCTCGGCGCGGGCGCGATGATGGCGGCCTCGCCCGCGCTGGCCGGCAACCGCGCCGACGGGCCCCGCGTCACCGGCCTGACCACCGCGGGCGAGCTGGTGACCTTCGACGCCGGCAACCCGAAGAGCGTGAACCGGGCCGGAAAGATCAGCGGGCTCAAGGGTGACATGAAGGTCGTCGGCATCGACTACCGGGTGCAGAACGGCAAGCTGTACGCGGTGGGCGACAAGGGCGGCGTCTACACGGTGGACGGCAGGGCCAGGGCGAGCAAGGTGTCCCAGCTCACCGTGGCACTGAGCGGCAGGACCTTCGGCGTCGACTTCAACCCGGCCGCCAACCGGCTGCGCGTGATCAGCGACACCGGGCAGAACCTGCGGCACAACCTGGACGACCCGAACGGCGCGCCCGCCGCCGGCCAGACCGCCACCGACGGCCCGCTCACCAACCCGCCCGTGCCGCCCGCGACCGCCGGGGCGACCGCGCTCGGCGTGACCGGCGCCGGCTACACCAACAACGACCTCGACGCGTCCACCGCGACCACGCTGTTCGACGTGGACACGACGGGCGACCAGGTCTCGGCGCAGTCGCCGGCCAACGCGGGCAACCTGGCGCCGACCGGCAAGCTCGGCGTGGACGCCGCCACCGACGCGGGCTTCGACGTCCACAGCCAGCTCAAGAAGGGCGTGACGGTGGCGAACACCGGCTACGCCACCCTGAAGGCGGACGGCGCGTACCGCTTCTACACGGTGAACGTGCTGACCGGCGCCGCGACGATGGTTGGAACGTTCCCGTCCGGCCGTCAGGTGAGCGACATCGCGGTCCAGCTCGGCTGACGGCGCAGTGGCCCTCCCCGGGCTACCGCACTCCGGGCGGCTTATGTTACTGGTTGGTATATGAGACGCGTACGGCTCCAGCGTGATCTACCGGTGCCGATGCCCGACGGCGTGACGCTGCTGGCCGACCACTACGCCCCCGCGGGCGGGGAGCGGGCCCCCGTCGTCCTGATGCGCTCCCCGTACGGCCGGCGCGGCCTGTTCGGCTGGTTCTACGGCCGCGGGTTCGCCCGGCAGGGCTTCCACGTGGTCATCCAGAGCTGCCGGGGCGGTTTCGGCTCCGGCGGCCTGCTGGACCCGCTCGGCGACGAGCACGAGGACGGCCTGGCCACCGTGGCGTGGCTGCGCGGGCAGCCCTGGTACGGTGGCTCGTTCGCGATGTTCGGCCCCTCCTATCTCGGCTACACGCAGTGGGCCGTCGCGCCCTACGCCGGATCGGAGCTCAAGGCCATGGCCCTGCAGATCACCGCCTCCCAGTTCAGGGACGCGGCGTACGTGGGCGGCGCGTTCGCGCTGGAGTCGGCGCTGAGCTGGACCACGCTCACCGACGGCATGTCGCGCCGCTTCGGCGGCAGCACCTCGGTGCTGACCGCGCCCCGGCTCACCCGCAGGGCGGTCCTGTCGGGCCGTCCCGTGGCGGAGCTCGACCTGGTCTCGGCGGGGCGGCCGCTGCCGTTCTACCGGGACCTGCTCTCGCATCACGCCGACCCGGCCGTGCCCTACTGGGACAAGCGCGACTTCTCCGCCAGGGTGGGCGAGGTGGAGGCCGCGGTCACCATGCTGGCCGGCTGGTACGACGTGTTCCTGCCGTGGCAGCTCAAGGACTACGCGGCGCTGCGGGCGGCGGGCAAGCGGCCGTACCTGACGATCGGGCCCTGGTACCACATCGACACCCGGCACGGCCGGCCGACGATGACCGAGGCGTCGGCGTGGTTCCGCGCGCACCTGCTCGGCGACCGCTCGCTGCTGCGTCCCGACCCGGTGCGGATCTACGTGACGGGGGCCGGGGAGTGGCGCGACCATCCCGACTGGCCGGTGCCCGGCATGCGGGAGCAGCGCTGGCACCTGCAGCACGGGGCCGGGCTCGGCGTCGAGGGGCCGCTGGAGGCGGAGCCCGACCGCTTCCGCTACCACCCGTCCCATCCGACGCCGTCGATCGGCGGCCCCGTCCTGCTGGGCGACTCCCGGCCGCGCGACCAGCGGCGGCTGGAGCAGCGCCGGGACGTGCTGGTCTACAGCTCGGCGGCGCTGGAGTCGGACGTGGAGCTGATCGGCCCGGTACGCGCGGAGCTGTTCGTGCGCTCCAGCGCCCCGTCCACGGACGTGGTGGTGCGGGTGTGCGACGTGCACCCGGACGGGCGCTCCATGAACGTGTGCGAGGGCGTGCGCCGCCTCCACGGCGCGCGCGCTGACGGCGGCCGGGACGGGGTGCGCCGGGTCGAGGTGGACCTGTGGCCGATGGCGCACCGGTTCGGGCGCGGCCACCGGATCAGGGTGCACGTGGCGGCGGGGGCGTACCCGACGATCGCCCGCAACCACGGCACCGGCGACCTGCTCGGCGCGGGCGGCACGATGGCGCCGGCCGACGTCGAGGTCTTCCACTCCCCCGACCACCCCTCGGCCGTGGTGCTGCCGCTGTGCGCGCCTCACGCTTGATGTCGCTGGTCCTGCTGCTGCAGGGCCGGGGCGGGATGACGGCGGCCGAGCTGGCCAGGGAGCTGGAGGTCTCCGAGCGCACGGTGCACCGCGACGTGCTGGCGCTGTCGGAGGCGGGCGTGCCGGTCTACGCCGACCGGGGGCGGGGCGGCGGCTACCGGCTGCTCGACGGGTACCGCACCCGCCTGACCGGGCTGGACAGGGCCGAGGCGGAGGCGCTGTTCCTGTCGGGGGTGCCGGCGGCGCTGCGCGAGATGGGGCTACAGGACGTGGCGGCCGCGGCCAGGCTGAAGGCGGCCGCCGCGCTGTCGCCCGCGCTGCGTGACGCGCCGGCGACCGCCGCGCAGCGCTTCCACCTGGACGCGCCCGGCTGGTTCGCGGGCGGCGACCCGCCGCCGGTCGCGCTGGCGCCGCTGGCCAGGGCCGTGTGGCGGGACCGGCGCGTCTCGGCCGTCTACAAGGACAGCCCGCGGGTGCTGGAGCCGTACGGGCTGGTGCTCAAGGCGGGGGTCTGGTACCTGGCGGCGCGGCACAGGACCCGCTTCCTGATCTTCCGGGTGCACCGGTTCGGCGAGATCTCGGTGCTGGAGGAGCAGTTCGACCGGGATCCGGGCTTCGACCTGGCGGCCTTCTGGGCCGGGCAGGCGGAGCAGTTCACCCGGTCGCTGCTGCGGGAGGTGGTCACGCTGCGGCTCAGCGAGCGGGGGCGGCGGATGTTGCGGCACATCGCCGACCCGGCCGCGCTGGAGGACGCGCTGGCCTCGCTGCAGCCGGACGGGACCGTGCGGCTGGCGGTGGAGTCGGTGCCGGTGGCGTTCTCACAGGTGCTGCGGTTCGGGCCGGAGGCGGAGGTGCTGGACCCGCCGGAGCTGCGGGCGATGGTCGCCGACGCCGCCGCCCGCATGGCCCGGCTCTACCGGTAGGCCGCCTGGCCTGGCCCTGTCGCGGTCAGCGGTATTCCTCCCAGCCGGTCTCGCCGTCGTGCTCGCGTACCTCGGTGATGTAGCTCCACACGCGCGGGCGGCTGCCGTCCACGTCCGTGACGTCGTAGGCCAGCGCCAGCTCCTCGCTGGTGACCGACCTGCCCGACCAGCGCTGCCTGTCCGGGTCGAGGGCCAGGGCCGCCACGCCCCTGCCCAGGTAGGCGGGGGTCTCGGAGACCATCCAGCTCGGGTCCGCCTTGGCTTCGCGCCAGTTGTCCTCGGTGACGCCGAAGTTGTCCAGCATGGCCTCCGAGCGCAGGAAGCCGGGCGTCACGGCCAGGCCGGTGCAGCCGTACGGGCGCAGCTCGTTCGACCAGGCGAAGCCCAGCCGGTTGACCGACAGCTTGGCCAGGTCGTAGTAGACGTTCTCCCGGTAGCGGGTCCGGTTGAACTCCCAGGTGCCGTCGGTGACCTCGACCACCAGGCCGCCCTCCCGCTCGATGAGCAGCGGCAGCAGGTGGCGGGCGCTGATGAGGTGGGTGTCGATGGCCAGCCGCAGCAGCCGCAGGCCCTTGTCCTGGTCGTGCTGCCAGACCGGCGTGTTCCACGACCAGAGATGGTCGCCGCCCCACACGTCGTTGACCAGCACGTCGAGCCGGCCCTGCTCGCCGCGTACGCGCTCGGCCAGGGCCGCCACCTGGCCCGGCTCCAGGAAGTCCGTGCGTGCCGGGATGCCGGTGCCGCCGGCCGCGGTGACCAGCTCGGCCGTCTCCTCGATGGTCTCCGGCCGGTTCATCTCCGAGCGCCCTTCCCGGGTGCTGCGGCCGGTGCAGTAGACGGTCGCGCCCGCCGCGCCCAGCGCCACCGCGATGCCCCGTCCCGTTCCGCGGGTCGCGCCCGCCACCAATGCGATCATGCGGCCCATCGTGTCCCGGAAAGCCGACACCTCATGTCATGTTTTTCGGTGAACCCCTGTGATAAGTAGGTAATTACTATGAACAGCGAATTCGAGCTTCGCGGAGTCAACCACGTCGCTCTGGTCTGCTCGGACATGAAGCAGACCGTCGGCTTCTACTCCGGCGTGCTGGGCATGCCGCTGATCAAGACCATCGAGCTGCCGATGGGCTGGGGCCAGCACTTCTTCTTCGACTGCGGGGGCGGCAACGCGCTGGCCTTCTTCTGGTTCCCCGACGCGCCCGACGGCGTGCCCGGGGTGTCGGCGCCGAAGAACCTGCCCGACCGCGGCGAGCTGCTGTCGGCCGTCGGCTCGATGAACCACCTCGCCTTCGACGTGCCGCCGGAGAAGATCGAGGAGTACCGCGACCGGCTCATCGCCAAGGGCGTCGACGTGGGCGTGCTGCTCAACCACGACGACAGCGAGTTCGGCGTGGCGCCCGAGCCGCACGATGGCGTGTTCGTCCGGTCGATCTACTTCAAGGACCCCGACGGGATCCTGGTCGAGTTCGCCGCCTGGACCCGTCCGGTGGGGCGGCCCGGCGACGTACGGCACGAGCCCAGGACCGCGGCGGACCGGACCGTGTGATGGCGCGCCTGCGCCGGGTGCCGCGCGAGGAGATGACCGACCCGGTCGTCGCGTTCTTCCACGACCGGCTGATCCTGCCCGGCGGCGCCGGCACGGCCACCGGCTCGCCGGGCGACTGGTGGGAGGTGTTCGCGCTCGACCCGAAGATCTTCCGGCACTGCGTCAAGGGCTTCGAGCTGTACCGGGACACCGCGCTGGACCCGGTGCTGCGCGAGCTGGGGCAGGTCAGGGCCGGGTGGGCGCGGCAGAGCCAGTTCGTCTACTCCCAGCACTGCAAGCAGCTTCGGGCGCTCGGCGTGCCGGAGGAGAAGGTGCGGGCGGTCGCGCACTGGGCGGTCAGCGACCTGTTCGACGAGCTGGAGCGGGCGGTGCTGGCCTACACCGACGCGCTGGTGCTGGACGGCGGGCGGGTGCACGACGAGGTGTTCGGCGTGCTCAAGCGGCACCTGCCCGACGAGCAGATCCTGGAGCTGACGTACGTGACGTGCCTGTACGAGATGCACGCCACGATGGTGCGGGCGCTGCGGCTGGAGTTCGACGACCGGCCCGACCCGATCGTGGAGGTGCCGGCGCCCGACGGGTACGGCGCCCGGGACATCGCCGAGGACCTGACCACTCGTCGCGAGTAACCGACCGCTCGTCGATCGCCGATGCCGTTCACCGGCGCCTCTCGTTAAGGTTTCGGCTGGTCCGCGCGATGCGCTTGTCTCACATGGCGAGATTTCATCTCGACATTTAGGCCAAACCGTAACATCACGGACATTGGGTTTAATATCCCCGAAAAGCTACTCTCCCTCCATTGACATACACGTCAGGACCCGGTCAACAGCCGGGTCCTGATCCGTTCATCGGAGGGACGATGACTACCGGGGAACCCGGGCAGCCACGCACCGACCGCAGCCCATGGAACTGGCTGCTCGTCGTGCCGATCGTGCTGCCGTTGCTGACGTTCCTGTTCAACGCCGACGAGCCGCGCCTGCTCGGCTTCCCGCTCTTCTACTGGCTCCAGATGGCGTTCATCGTGGTGGGCGTCGTGACCACGACCATCGTCTACAGGATGACCAAGTGAGCGGGCACACGACCGAGCTGGTCGTCTTCATCGTGCTGTTCCTGATCGTCAGCGGCATGGGCTTCGTGGCCTCGCGCTGGCGGCGGCCGGACGACCTGGCCAGCCTGAACGAGTGGGGCCTGGGCGGGCGCAGCTTCGGCTCCTGGATCACCTGGTTCCTGATCGGCGGCGACCTGTACACCGCCTACACCTTCGTGGCGGTGCCCGCGCTGGTGTTCAGCTCCGGGGCGCTCGGGTTCTACGCGCTGCCGTACACCGTCGTGGTGTACCCGCTGGTGTTCCTGGTGCTGGCGCGGATGTGGTCGGTCTCGCACGTGCACGGGTTCGTCACGCCGGCCGACTTCGTCAGGGCCCGGTTCGGGTCGCCGACGCTGGCGCTGGTCATCGCGATCACCGGGCTCGTCGCGACGATGCCGTACATCGCGCTGCAGCTCGTCGGCATCGAGGCCGTGCTCAAGGCGATGGGCATCACCGGGCACCTGCCGATCATCATCGCGTTCGCGATCCTGGCGGCCTACACCTACCAGTCCGGCCTGCGCGCGCCCGCGCTGATCGCGTTCGTGAAGGACGCGCTGATCTACATCGTGATCCTGGCCGCGGTGATCTACATCCCGTCCAGGCTGGGCGGCTGGGACTCGATCTTCGACGCGGCCAAGGCCAAGTTCGACGCCTCCCCGGCGCAGAACGACGGGTACATCCTCAACGCCAACAACCAGCTCCAGTACATCACGCTGGCGTTCGGCTCGGCGCTGGCGCTGTTCCTGTACCCGCACAGCCTCACCGGCGTGCTCGCCTCCAAGAACCGCAACGTCATCAAGCGGAACATGTCGGCGCTGCCCGCCTACAGCCTCGTGCTGGGCCTGATCGCGCTGCTCGGCTTCATGGCCATCGCGGCCGGCACCAAGCCGGTCACGGCCAACGGCAAGGCCGACACCAACACGATCGTGCCGGTGCTGTTCGACCAGATGTTCCCCGACTGGTTCACCGGGGTGGCGTACGCGGCCGTGGGCATCGGCGCGCTCGTCCCGGCGGCGATCATGTCGATCGCGGCGGCGAACCTGTTCACCCGCAACATCTACCGCGAGTACCTCAACAAGAACGCCACCGACGCCCAGGAGGCCAACGTCTCCAAGCTGGTGTCGCTGGTCGTCAAGGTGGGCGCGGTGCTGTGCATCCTGCTGCTCGACCCGCAGTTCTCGATCGACCTGCAGCTCATCGGCGGCGTGATCATCCTGCAGACGCTGCCGTCGGTGGCGCTGGGCCTGTACACGCGCTGGTTCCACAAGGGCGGCCTGATCGCGGGCTGGGCGGCCGGCCTGGGGGCGGGCATGTGGATGCTGTACCTCATCCCGAATCCGGCCAACGGCAAGGCGCACTTCGGCGGCTCGGCGTTCCCGCTGGCGAACCTCGGCTTCGACACCAAGATGACGGTCTACGCCGGGTTCCTGGCGCTGGCCGTCAACCTGGTGGTGGCCGTTCTCGGCACGGTGATCTTCAAGGCCGTGAAGGTGGCCGACGGCGAGGACGCCACCGCGCGGGACGACTACTTCGTCGACGAGGGCGACCCGAAGGTCAAGGACCTGGACCTCACCGGATCCCACTGACCCCCGCTCCCCGCCGCGCGGCCCGTCCCTTCCCGGGGGCGGGCCGCGCGGTCATTCCCGGGCGAGATAGCCGGGGTTGGCCACCTCCAGCTTCGCGCGTACCGCCTGCTCCAGGACCGCCATGAGGGTCTCGCCGTCGGCCAGCCGGCCCTCGCGGACGGCGGCGGCCAGCTCGGCGTCGTCCGCCACGCCCAGCGCGGCCAGGCTCTCGGCGTGCCGGGCGGCCTGGGCGGGGCCGAGCTCGATCTCCCGCTCGACCATGCCGAGCACGTTGATGGCCACGCGGGTGTGGTAGCGGACCCGGCCCTCGACGGCCGGGAGCACGTCGGTCTCGAGGAAGTCGCGGACGGCGGCGACCAGCTCGGCCGCGCTGGGGACGTCGTGCGGAGCGTTCACAGCTCCTCCTTAGCAGAGCGGGAGCCCGCTCCCAAGGCGGGACGCCGTTAGAGCGCCATATGTCGCCTTTATCAGCGTCCGATCATGTACCGGCTAGTCTGCGCACATGCACACTCAGTCCCCCCTCGAACCGGCTCACGTGCTCGGACCCCGGCTCATCAAGGCCGAGATCTTCGTCGTGATGTCGGTCTCGCTCGGCGCCAGTGCCCTGGTGGCGCTCATCCGGCTGATCGGGTCGCTGACGGCGCCGCGCGAGCTGAAGGGCCAGCAGGCGGTGCTCGTCGGGTCCATGGCGCCCGGCCGGCCCTGGCTGGACCTGGCGTTGCAGCTGGCGCAGATCGCGATCGCGGTGGCGCCCGTGGGGCTGGTGGCGTACCTGATGGTGCGCTCGGGCGAGTCGTTGCGGACGATCGGCGCGGACTTCCGCCGCCCGGGCGGAGACCTGGCGCGCGGCGCGCTGCTCGCCGCCGCGATCGGCGGCTCGGGGCTGGCGTTCTACCTCGCGGTGTGGGCGGCGGGCGTGAACCTGACCGTCGTGCCGGGCGCGCTGCCCGGGGAGTGGTGGCAGGTGCCGGTGCTGCTGCTCGCCGCCGCGCAGAACGGGGTGCTGGAGGAGGTCATCGTCGCCGGGTACCTGCTGCACCGGCTCGGGCAGGCCGGGTGGACGCCGTGGAAGGCGGTGGTGGTGTCGTCGCTGCTGCGCGGGTCGTACCACCTGTATCAGGGGTTCGGCGGGTTCGCCGGGAACGTGGTGATGGGGCTGGTGTTCGGGCGGGCGTACCAGAAGTGGGGGCGGTCCATGCCGCTGATCATGGCGCACACGCTCATCGACGCCGTGGCCTTCGTCGGATACGCCTTCCTGCGCGGCCGGGTGAGCTGGCTGCCCTGACCCGTTGACCGGCGCCCGGGTTTCGGGTTGGGTTCGAATCATGAGCTTCGCGGTCCCTGACAGCGTCCGGCCGGTACGCGACGCCGTGCACGCGTTCATGACCGGGCGGGTGGAGCCCGCCGAACCCGTGCTGCACGCGGGCGGGCCCGCGGCCGCGGCGGCGCTGGACGAGCTGCGCGCGCAGGCCAAGAAGGAGGGCCTGTGGGCCCTCGGGCATCCGCGCGAGCTGGGCGGCGGCGGCCTGCCGTTCCTCGACTACGTCTACGTCAACGAGGTGCAGGGGCGCAGCGAGTACGGGCAGCTCGCGCTGGGCACGTACACGCTGCAGGACTCGCTGATGCTGCACGAGCACGCCTCGCCCGAGCAGCGCGAGCGGTTCCTGGAGCCGCTGGTGCGCGGCGACATCTCGCCCAGCTTCGCGATGACCGAGCCGGGCGTCTCCAGCAGCGACCCCACGCAGATCAGCACGCACGCCGTGCTCGACGGCGGCGAATGGGTGATCAACGGGCACAAGTGGTTCACGACCGGGGCGTCGCGGGCGGCGTACACGACCGTGATGTGCAGGACCGAGCAGGACGCCCCGCCGCACCGGGCCTTCTCCATGATCGTGGTGCCGACCGACACGCCGGGGTACACGATCGTCAGGGAGACGCCGGTGCTGGGGCTGGAGGGGGCGCACTGCGAGGTGCGCTACGACAACGTCCGCGTCCCGGCGTCGAGCCTGCTCGGGGAGCGCGGGCAGGGCTTCGTCATCGCGCAGCGGCGGCTCGGCCCCGGGCGCATCTTCCACTGCATGCGCTGGCTGGGGCAGGCGCAGCGGGCCTTCGACCTGATGTGCCTGCGGCTGCACGAGCGCACGGCGTTCGGGCAGCCGCTGGCGGCCAAGCAGCTCATGCGGCAGCACGTGTTCGACTCCTACACCGAGATCCAGTCCGCGCGGCTGCTCACGCTGCACGCCGCCGAGGCGATCGACCGGGGCTCGGAGGCCCGGGTGGAGATCGGGGCGATCAAGGTGGCCGGCGCGCGCATGCTGCACAACGTGATCGACCGGGCCATCCAGGTGTACGGCGCCGCGGGGCTGACCCCCGACACCCCGCTGGACCGCATGTACCGGCACGCGCGGGCCGGGCGCATCTACGACGGGCCCGACGAGGTGCACATCGACTCCGTGGGGCGGCGGATCCTGGGCGAGTACGCGGCGGGCGGCTCCTGGGAGTTCGGCCTGCGATGACCTCCCTGCACGTGACCTTCCGCGAGGCGGCCCGATGACCGTCCGGTACCAGATCGACGGCGAGGCGGCTCGGTGAACGATCGGCACGCGATCGTCCGCGAGGCGTTCGGGGACGGGGCGACGATCGAGGCCGGCGCCCGGCTGCCCGGCGGCGCCTCGCGGGAGACGTGGGCGCTGGACGTGGCCACGCCCGGCGGCGGCAGGCACGAGCTGATCCTGCGGCTCGACTCCCCCGGCGCCGCGCCGGAGGCCGGGGCGGGCCTGGCCGCGGAGGCGCGGCTGATGCGGGCCGCGGCCGGGGCCGGGGTGCCGGTGCCGCGGATCATCGCCTGCGGGGAGTCGTACATCCTCATGACCCGCGTTCCCGGCGAGACGATCCCGCGCAAGATCCTGCGCGACGACGCCTACGCGGCCGCCAGGCCGCGGCTGGCACGGCAGTGCGGCCAGGCGCTGGCCGCCATCCACCGCATGCCGCTGTCGGCCCTGCGATCACCTGGGCAGCCGGAGGAACGGCCGGCCGAGCCGGAGGACCCGCTGCTGCGCTGGCGGGAGGTGCTCGACCAGCTCGGCGAGCCGCACCCGGTGTTCGAGCTGGCGCTGCGGCGGCTGGCGACCACGCGGCCGCGCGGCCGGCGGCACACGGTCGTGCACGGCGACTTCCGCAACGGCAACCTCATCGTCGGGCCTGAGGGCATCAGGGCGGTGCTCGACTGGGAGCTCGCGCACGCCGGCGACCCCCTGGAGGATCTCGGGTGGCTGTGCGTGAAGGCGTGGCGGTTCGGCTCGCCGCTGCCGGTGGGCGGGTTCGGCGACTACAGCGACCTCGTGCACGCCTACGAGGAGGCCGGCGGGCAGGCCGTCGATCGTGACGCGCTGCGCTGGTGGGAGACGTTCGGCGTGCTGAAGTGGGGTGTCATCTGCGTCATGCAGACCATGCGGCACCTGCGTGGCGGTGCCCGCTCCGTGGAGCTGGCCGCGATCGGGCGGCGGGTGTGCGAGAACGAGTGGGATCTGCTGCGGCTGCTGCGCGAGCGGCCGCGGAACGCGGTGCCCGGCGCGCACTGGTGAACGCGCACCGGTGAACGCGCTCAGCGGCGGGTGGCTCCGGCCCTCCGGGCGCTGAGCGCGCCGGCGATCACGTCCACCAGGCCCTCCACCACCTGGTCGCGGTCCACCTCCGGGTGGTCGAGCCACCAGTCGCCGGTCGTCTGCACCATGCCGACGAACGCGTGGCCGAGGACCTGGGCGCGCGTCGGGTCGGGCACCACCCGCTCGGCGGCCAGCACGCCGCCGAGCTCCTCCCCCAGGCTGCGCACCAGCGAGGTCATGTGGGAGCGGATCCTGCTGTCCTCGGCGCCCGCCCGGTGGAACAGGAACAGGTAGAGGTTGAGGTTGGCGGAGATCAGGTCGAGGTAGACGCCGATGGCCGCTCTGGCCCTGCCGCGCAGGTCGGCCCCCGTCGCGGCGAACTCCGGGCGGAGCTGGGCGATGACGGTGCGCACGTGGCGGTCGGCCAGGGCCTGGTAGAGACCGTGCTTGTCGCCGAAGTGGCGGTAGAGGATGGGCTTGGTGATGCCCGCCTCGGCGGCGATGGCCGCCATGGACACGCCGGGGCCCTCCTTCATGATGACCCGGTCGGCCGCGTCGAGCAGCGCCCTGCGCCGATCCGGATCCCGCCCGCTCACAGGTCCAGGATAGATCGCCCGCGGGCCCTGGGCAGCGCCGAGAGCACCAGGAGGGCGCCGATGAGCGCGTACAGGCCGCTGATGCCGGCCAGGGTGCCGGGCGGCTCGGCCAGCTCCGCCCACGGCGCGCCGTCCGGCGGGGACCACGGCAGCCCGCCCGTACGCGCCCAGGGCAGCGTGGCGGCCAGGCCCATCGCGGCGTCCAGGTCGAGGGCGAACAGCACGCCGGCCGCCACCAGCGGCACCCCGCAGCCGAGCGCGGCGGCGGGCCAGGCGGTGAGCAGCGTGACGATGACGGCCACCGCCGCCAGGTAGGCCAGGCCGGTGGGGGCCGGGGAGAAGGCGGTGTGGCCGGTGCGCAGGCCGCGGGCGGCGGCCTCGGTGAGGTAGTAGACGGGGGCGCAGGCGGCCAGGCCCGCCGTGGCTGCCAGGAGGGAGCTGGGGCGGCGGTCGCGCATCACATCGGCACACCTTACGCCGGGGGCGGCCTGGTCCGGGCCGATATCCGATCTTCCAACGGGGTGACGTCCGGCGTGCCCGGTGCGCGCCCGGCGCCGGACCCGCGCCGGCCTCGGCCTGCTCCCGCCCGCGACGAGACGGGAAGCCCGTCCCGCCGGGCGGGACGGGCTGCCCGTTCAGAGGCCGGTGCTCCAGCGTCATGGAGGTGTGTCACACGGTCACCCCCCGCTGCGGCGGCAGCGAGGTCGGCTGCCACCTCTACGGCTGAGCCAGGCGCAGCAGCAGGTCCTTCACCTCCGTGGCCTCGTACCGCGACCGGGGCGGCGCGCCCGCCGGGGCCGGGGCGGAGCAGAGCAGGACGGGCGCGTCGGCCGGGTCGGCGGGCAGCAGGCCGTGGGAGCCCCGCACGGCGCGGGCGCCCGCGTCGAGGCCGACGACGCTCATGACGTACCGCAGGCCCGCCTTCTTGCGCAGCAGCGCCAGCGCGGCCCGGCGCTTGGCCGCGCCGGGGGCGGCCGGGTCGAAGAAGAGCTCGGCCGGGTCGTAGCCGGGCTTGCGGTGGATCTCGACGACGCGGGCGAAGTCGGGGGCGCGGGCGTCGTCGAGCCAGTAGTAGTAGGTGAACCAGGAGTCGGGCTCGGCGAGCAGGACCAGCTCGCCGGAGCGCGGGTGGTCCAGGCCGTGCGCGGCCTTGCCGTCCTGGTCGAGCACGGTGGCGACGCCCTCGATCGAGGCGCACAGCTTGGCCACGGCCGGCACCTCGGCGGGGTCGCGGACGTAGACGTGCGCGATCTGGTGGTCGGCGACGGCGAACGCGCGGGACGTCCACGGATCCAGGTACTCCATGCCGTCCTGGGTGTGCACGCGCAGCAGCCCCTCGGCGCGCAGGGCGCGGTTGACGTCCACCGGCCGGGAGACGTCGGTGATGCCGTACTCCGACAGCACCACCGTGGTCCGGCCCGCCGCGGCGTCCAGCAGCGGGGCCAGCACGGTGTCGAGCTCGGCCGCGGCGGCGGCTGCGCGCGGGTCGGAGGGGCCGTGACGCTGCAGGTCGTAGTCGAGGTGCGGCACGTAGACGAGCGTCAGGTCGGGGTCGTGGGCGGCCAGGACGTGCTCGGCGGCCCTGCAGATCCAGGCCGACGACGCGATGCCCGCGCCCGGCCCCCAGTAGCTGAACAGCGGGAACGGGCCGAGCTTCGCGGTCAGCTCGTCGTGCAGTGACGGCGGGTCGGTGTAGCAGTCGGGGTCCTTGCGGCCGTCGGCGCGGTAGATCGGGCGGGGGGTGACGGTCCAGTCGACGTCGGCGCCCATGGCGTACCACCAGCAGACGTTCGCCACCGTGTAGCCGGGCCGGTCGCGGCGTGCGGCCTGCCACAGCTTCTCGCCGCCGACCAGCGCGTTGTGCTGCCGCCAGAGCAGCACCTCGCCGAGGTCGCGGAAGTACCAGCCGTTGCCCACGATCCCGTGCCCGGACGGCGGCAGGCCCGTCAGGAACGTGGACTGCGCCGAGCAGGTGACCGCCGGCAGCACGGTGCCGAGCCCGGCCTGGAAGCCGTCCGCGGCGAGCGCGCGCAGGCGCGGCATGTGGGCCAGCAGTCTCGGGGTCAGCCCCACCACGTCCAGGACCAGCAGCTTGCTCATGCCGTCACTCCGAGGTCGCGCAGTTGGGTGCGGGCGAAGTCGAGCTCGTCGGCGATGCCGTCGGCGAGCTGCCGCGGGGTTTCCGGGCGCAGCGCGGGTGGCAGCACGCCCCAGGTGTAGGTCTCCACGTCGTAGTGGTCGCACAATGGCTCGGGCCCGCCGGTCAGCTCCTTGAGCGCCTCGCGCAGCACCGGCGTGGTGGTGGCCAGGGGCGGGGCGGGGTCGGCGTGCAGCGGCACGTGGTAGTGCACCCGCCACGGCCCCGGCAGGCCGCGGGCGAACGCCTCGTCCAGGTCGTCGGCCGCGCCGCCGTGCGGGTTGCGGGTCTGGTGCAGGAAGCGCGGCTCGGCGTACTCGCGCAGCGCCTCCGGGTCGGTGCTCTCCAGCGCGGCCGAGACCTGGACCTTGACGATCGGCAGGCCGCGCGCCCGCAGCGCCTTCAGCGCGGCGGCCGGCTGCTCCCACGCGCAGGCCAGGTGGGCCAGGTCCAGGCAGATGCCGAGCCGCCCGGTGTCGGCGCGGGCCAGGTGGTCGATCGCCTGCCCGGTCGTCTCCACGATGCAGCCGGGCTCGGGTTCGAACGCCACCCGCACCACCCGTCCGGTCGCCGACTGGACGGCGGCCAGCCCGGCGGCGAGCTGGTCGAGGCGGCGGGCCGCCTGGTCCGCCATGGCGGCGTTCCAGGGCTGGCGCCAGCCGAGCGGCAGGGTGGACACCGACCCCCTGGCGGCGTCGTCGGGGAGCAGGTCGGCCAGGATGCGGGCCAGGTCGAACGTGTAGGACAGCCGCTCCCTCGTCGTCCAGTCGGGACGGTAGACGGCGTGCTTGACCACCGGGTCGTGGAAGGACCGGTACGGGAACCCGTTCAGCGTCACGACCTCCAGCCCCCGCGCGGTCAGCTCCCTGCGCAGCTTGGCGCGCAGGCCGGGGTCGGCGGCCAGGACCTCGGCGACGGGCGCGGCCAGCCACAGCCCCAGCCCCAGCACGTCGCTGCCGAGCCGCTCCCTGATCGGGACGGCGTACGTGTCGAACTGGGCGATGATGCCGTCGAGGTCCTCGGCCGGGTGCACGTTCGTGCAGTAGCCGAGGTGCAGCGTCGTGCCCGAGCGATGCCGCAGCCGCATCACTCGCCGCCGCGCTTGATGGAGCTGCCGGCGAACGTGGGCTCGGCCGCTCCGGTGACGCCGGTCAGGTCGAGGCGGCCCGACTGGCTGTAGAACTCGACGGGGTTGCGCCACATGACCCGGTCCACATCGTCCTCGCCGAACCCGGCGGCCAGCATCGCCTCGGCGGTCGCCAGGGTGAGCAGCGGGTCGGAGACGCCCCAGTCGGCGGCCGAGTTGACCAGCACGCGCTCGGTGCCGTACTTGCGCAGCAGCTCGACCATGCGCGGCGGCGACATCTTGGTCTCGGGGTAGATGGAGAAGCCCATCCAGCAGCCGGTGCCGTGCACGAGCTCGATGGTGACCTCGTTGAGGTGGTCGACGGCGACGCGGCCGGGCTCGATGCCTGAGGCCTTGACCAGGTCGAGCGTGCGGCGGGTGCCGGCGGCCTTGTCGCGGTGCGGGGTGTGCACCAGGGCGGGCAGCTCGTGCTCGACGGCCAGGGCGAGCTGGCGTTCGAAGGCGTCGTCCTCCTCGGGGGTCATGGAGTCGTAGCCGATCTCGCCGACGGCGACCACGCGATCCTTGTCCAGGTAGCGGGGCAGCAGGTCGAGGACGGGGCGGCAGCGCGGGTCGTTCGCCTCCTTGGGGTTGAGCGCGATCGTGGCGTGGTGGACGACGCCGAACTGGGCCGCCCGGTACGGCTCCCAGCCGAGGAGCGAGTCGAAGTAGTCGGCGAACGAGCCGGGGCCGGTGCGCGGCTGGCCCAGCCAGAAGGACGGCTCCACGACGGCTACGACCCCGGCGGCCGCCATGCGCGCGTAGTCGTCGGTGGTGCGCGAGGTCATGTGGATGTGCGGGTCGAAGATGCGCATCAGGTCTCCTCGATGGTGAGACGGCCGGTGAGACGACTGGTGAGGCGGCCGAGCAGGGCGGCGGCGTCGCCGGGCATGGGGCGGCCGGCCGCCTCCCGCTCCTCGGCGAACGCGGCCAGCATGGCGGCCAGCTCGGCGTCGGCCCGCTCGTCCAGCCGGTCCACCTCGGCCAGCGGGACTCCCATGAACACGCACTTGAGCACCGCCTGCCGCCAGGCGGCCTGGTCGAGGTGGGCGGCGTACGGGCCGAGGGCGGCGGCCAGCAGGCGGGCGTCGTTCGTGCGGATGGCGTCGCGCAGGAGGGGGACCGCGCCGGTGCCGACGGGGAGCAGGGGGAGGGCCTTGAGCACGGCGCGTTTCTCGTCGGCGTCGCCGTGGTGGTAGAGGTCGGCGGCCTCGGCGGCGACGCGGGCGGGTGGCAGCGCCGCCAGCAGCAGGGCCCTGGCGGCCTCGTCTGCCGTCCAGCCCGGCGCGCCCGGCAGCGGGGCCCGGCCGGTGCGCCTTCCCGCGGCGGCGAACGAGCGGGGGAACGTGCCGGGGCTGGCCAGGGCCTCGTCCAGCCAGGCGGCGCCCGGGGTGTCGCGGAGTGCGGCGTGCAGCCGCTCGGGTGGCATCACGTTCTGCCTCCTTCGGGTTCCTGCCCGTGCGGGCGTGCGGACGCTTGATCGTGCGGGCGTGCGGACGATTGCCCGTGCGGGCGTGCGGACGCTTGTTCGGCCTGGCGGAGGAAGGTGAGGGAGCGGGCGGCGACGTCGGGGGCGGCGTGCGAGTGGCGGGGCAGCTCGACGGCGACCAGGCCGCGGTAGCCGGAGGCGGCGAGCGCGCGCAGCACCGGCGGGAAGTCGATCTCCCCCTCGCCGAACTCCAGGTGCTCGTGCGTGCCCCGGCGCATGTCGTCGATCTGGACGTTGACCAGGTACGGGCCTGCCGCCGTCACGCAGTCGGGCACCGGGCCGGGCTCGTTGCAGCGGCAGTGGCCGATGTCCAGGGTGAGGCCGAAGCCGTCAGGCGCGCCGAGGGCCCGCCGCAGCGCGTGCCAGCCGGCGATCGTGTCGACGAGCATCCCCGGCTCCGGCTCGAACCCCAGCGGCACCCCGCCGGCCTGCTCCAGCACCCGCGCGCACCCGTCCACCAGCCGGTCCCAGGCCAGGTCCGGCGGCACGTGCGCCGGCCGGACCCCCGACCAGAACGACACCGCCTCCGCCCCCAGGTCGGCGCCGATGGCCACGGCCCTGCGCAGGAAGTCCACGCGCTTGTCGCGGTCGTCGTCCAGCAGCGTGGGGGCGTGCTTGCGGCGCGGGTCCAGCAGGTAGCGGGCGCCCGTCTCGACGACCACCCCGAGGCCGAGCGTCCGCAGGCGGTCGGCGACCTTGGCCACGCGCAGCGCGAGCCCGTCGGCGTACGGGTCGAGGTGGTGGTGGTCGAGGGTGAGCGCCACGCCGGTGTAGCCGAGGCCGGCGATGAGGTCGAGGGCGTCGGGGAGGCGGTGGTTCGCGAAGCCGTTGGTGCCGTAACCGAATCTGATCATGTCGGGGACAACTTTCTGGCCAGTCGCCGGGCCAGCGGGACCACCGCGGCCAGCGCCAGGCCGACGCGGGGCGCGCCCGCCCGCGCGACCAGGGCGCCCTGGAGGGCGGGCAGGCTGACGATGCCGGCCGTGACGGCGTCCCGCACCCGCTGCGGTGACGGGTCCGTGACGGCTCGGGCCTGGGGGGTGCCGAACTGGGAGGCGTACCAGCTCGCGAGCACGGCCCGCGCGGCGGCCGCCTCGGGGTCTCTGCCGGAGGGCTGGCAGGCGGTGGTGGCGGCCAGGGCGACGGTGCCCGCCAGGGTGGCGGCGGGGCGGTGGCGGGTGGTGCCGGTGGTCTCGCCCCGGGAGAGGTCGGTCAGGAGGTAGGTGTGGGCGGCGACGGTGAGGGCGGCGGGCAGCGCGGCGGCCAGCGACCTGCCGAGACCCGCCAGCCCGGGCCCGGCACCCCTGGGCGGAGGTCCCGAGGTGGTCCCCAGCAGCGTGCCGGGGACGCTGGGCGGAGTGGCCGGGGTCGCGCCGAGCAGTACGTCGAGGCCGCGGCAGGCCGCCATCACCAGGGGGCCGGCGCGCGTGTTCTTGGCGACCAGGTCGTACGCCCAGATCGCCCCCGCCAGCGGCACCGCGACCGCCAGGGCCCGGCGGCCGCCGGTGAGGGCGGCGGTGGTGAGGCCCGCGGCGGTGAGGCCGGCCGTCACGGCCAGGGCCGTGCCCGGGCTCACCCGGCCGGAGGGGATCGGGCGTTCGGGGCGTTCGGTGGCGTCGAGGTGGCGGTCGGCCCAGTCGTTGGCGGCCATGCCGGCCCAGTACAGGCAGACGGAGGAGCAGGCCAGGCCGAGCGTCCGGGGGCCCAGCGCGCGCCCGGCGGCGGCGCCCGCGGCCACGTCGCCGGGGACGGACAGTGCGGCCGGCGCCCGGACGAGCTCCAGCAGGTCCCGCAGCGCGGTCATCGGCGTGCCTCTCTCACCCCGGATCGGCAAGCGGCACTATACCGCGCACCGTTCACGACGTCCCTCGCACGCAGCCGTGTCGCGCCCGCGCGATCCCAGGTGGGAGCCCATCCCAGGGCCCTTGAGCGCGGCACGGCGGAAGGCCGTGAGACGCGCCGCCCTGTCGCGCTCCTCGCCGGAGGGAGCGAGGCGGTGGCGCGACCCGGGCGCGGGGCGGGCCGAGGGGGTAAGGCGGGGGGCGGGGTCACGGGGTGGGCTCCGGGGCGAGGGCGGTGACGAGGTCGCAGAGCGTGCGCCACTGGCCGGCCAGCCCGTGCGGCACCTCGCCCAGCGGATCCTTGAAGAAGAACGCCAGCTCCGGCAGCGGCCCCGCACGCCCGGCGCGGTGGGCGGCGGCCGTGAGCCGGGCGAGGTCCAGGACGAGGGGCGCCGCGAGCGCGGAGTCGCAGCCGTGCCAGGTGAACTCCATCCGCATGCCGGTCCCCAGGAACCCCTCGAACGTGACCAGGTCCCACGCGGTCTTGAAGTCCCCCAGGTCCTCCAGGTAGTCGATGCGGGTCTCGCCCTGCGGCAGGTAGCCGAGCGTCTCGGGCAGCACGCGCTGCTTGCTGGCGGACTTGGCGGCGTTCGCGCCCGGCTGGGCGAGGTTGGCGCCGTCGCCGCCGCCCAGCAGGTTGATGCCCGACCAGGTGCGCACCTTGAGGTTGCGCTGGGCGAACATGGGCGCGAGCACGGACTTGACCAGCGTCTCCCCCGTCTTGCCGTCGTGCCCGCCGTACGGCAGGCCCTGCTCACGGGCGAGCTCGTCGAGCGCGGGCAGGCGGGCGCCCGTCGAGGGGGTGAAGTCCACGTACGGGCAGCCGGCGGACAGGGCGGCGTAGGCGGCCAGCGAGCTGGGCGGCAGCACCGGTTCGGCGTCGGACAGGGCGGTGCGGAGCTCGGCGAGCGAGGCGTGGGCGGGGTGCGGGGGCGGGACGGGTTCGGTGGTCGAGACGTTGATGACGACGACGCGGTCCAGGTCGTGGTGGCGGCGGAAGCGGTCGAGGTCGGCGGCGATGGCGCTGGCCGTCCCGGCCTGGGTGGCGGCGGCGGGCAGCGGGCGCACCTGCTGCTCGACGGCGGCCAGGTCGTCCTTGACGGCCTGGGCGAGCGCGGCCGGCACCACCCCCGAGCCCGCCAGCTCGGCGGCCTTCTTCTCCAGCGGGACCGAGGTGAGGTCGTGCCCGCCGAAGACGAGGTCGCCGATGCCGGGGCGGATGCGTTCGCGCAGGGCGGGTGTTTCCAGGACGCAGCCGGTCGGGGCGGTCAGGCCCGCGCGGATGGCGAGGGCGCCGATCACGCTCGTGACGGCGACGGATCCGCGTGCGCCGATCAGCCAGGTTCCCGTTCTCATGTGGTCTCCTTCGCGGCCGGGACGGGTCCCCGCCCCGGGGGGTGTTCAGCGTCGAAGGCCGAGGAGGGCGGGATGGCCCGCCGGCCGGTGAACCGCGTGATCGGCCTGTGTCACGCGTCCTCCATGGTGGTCGGGCGGCTGCCGGGAGCCGCACACGTCATGATCGGACATTGTGACCAGGATCCGCTCGAAAGCCCCGCCGTTCAAGCCGGATCAGGGCGCGTTCTGGTGCTGGGGGTCGAAACCCGGTGCCGGGGTCAGCCCTTGAGGCCGCCGCTGAGCAGGTCCAGGCGCCAGAAGCGCTGCAGGAACAGCAGCAGCGCGATGAGCGGGATCACCGACACGGCCGCGCCCACGATGGCGATGCCGTAGAGCGCCGGCTCCGAGGAGCCCTTGGCCAGCAGGGTGTAGAGGCCGACGGTGATGGGGAACCTCGACTCGTCCGACAGCATGATGTACGGCAGCAGGAAGTTGTTCCACGTCCCCACGAACTGCAGCATGAAGATCGTCACCATGCCGGGGAGCATCATGGGCAGCCCGATGGCGCCGAGGATGCGGTACTCGCTCGCCCCGTCGATCCTGGCCGCCTCCAGCGTGGCGTCCGGGACGGAGGACAGGGCGTACACGCGGGCCAGGTAGATGCCGAACGGCGAGATGAGGCCGGGCAGCAGGACGGACCAGTAGCTGCCGACGAGGTTCGTCTCGGACATGATGAGGTACTGCGGGATGGCCAGCGTCATGCCGGGCACGAGCACGCCGGCCAGGATGGCGTAGAACAGCACGGTGCGGCCGCGGAAGTCGTACTTGGCCATGGCGTAGCCGGCCAGGGTGGAGATGAGGGTCGAGGCGGCGGAGCCGACGACCGCGTACAGGGCGCTGTTGGCCGCCCAGAGGAGGTAGCGGCCGTCGCCGTAGGAGAACAGGTCGCGCAGGTTGTCCAGGAGGCCGGTGCCGGGGGCGAAGGTGAAGGTGGAGAAGAGCTCGCCGCTCGCCTTGGTGGCGGCGACGGCCACCCAGGCGACCGGCACCAGGCAGTAGAGGGCCCCGACGAGGAGGACAAGGGTGGGCAGGAGCCTGGCGCGCTGGTGCGGGAGCGGGCGCGTGGTCATGACAGGCCTCCGGAGGCGCGCTTCTGGGTGAGCTTCAGGAGCACGACCGAGACGACGAGGGTGCCGGCGGCCAGGATGACGGAGGCGGCCGAGGCGAGGGGGAGGTCGTCGCGGATGAAGGCGTCGCGGTAGATGTGCATCAGCGGGACCCAGGTCTGGGAGATCTCGGTGGTCATCGGGGCGAGCGTGGTCGGCTCGCCGTACACCTGGAGGGTGCCGATGAGCGCGAACAGGCCGGTGAGCACGAGCGCGGGCGCCACCAGCGGGATCTTGACGTGCCAGGCGATGCGCCACTCGGAGGCGCCGTCGATGCGGGCGGCGTCCGACAGCTCGGCCGGGATGCCGCGCAGCGACGTGAAGATGATGATCATGTTGAAGCCGACGCCGCCCCACACCGCGATGTTGGCCAGCGACGGGTAGATGCCGTCGCCGCTGAGGAACGGGATCCCGCCCAGCCCCAGTTCCCTGGTGAGGTAGCTGAAGGGGCTGGTGGAGGGCAGGTACATGAAGCCCCACAGGAGCGAGGCCGTCACGCCGGGGATGGCGTACGGCAGGAAGATCGCCGTGCGCGCGAACCGGCGGCCGCGCGCGCCCGCGTAGTCGAGCAGCAGCGCGAACAGCAGCGCCAGGCCGAGCGTGAGCGGCACGCTGATCAGCCCGTAGAGCGCGAGCCTGCCGAAGCCGGCCCAGAACTCGGGGTCGGTGAGGATCCTGGCGTAGTTGTCGAGCCCGACGAAGACCTCCTGGCGGGTGCCGAAGATGCCCTTGCCGGTCAGCCGCAGGCCGCGGGCGCTGAGGTAGACGGCGTACCCGATGGGAACCGCCAGGAAGGCCACGAACAGCAGCACCGCGGGGGCGATGAACACGTACGGCGCCCGCGTCCCGCGGCGGGCGCCGTTGCCGTCGGTCACGGGCCGGCGACCTTGAAGCCGGTGGCCTTCATGTCGTCCACCACGACCTGCTGGGTCTTCTGCAGCGCCTGGACGAGGGGCGTCCTGTCGCGGATGGCGGCGGCCATGGCGTCCTGGAAGGCGCTCTGCGCGGTGCCGACGTTCGGGCCCCAGCTGATGTGCGGGATCGTGCGCTGCGCGGCCTTGGTGGCGACCTCCCAGTAGTCCTTCTGGTTCGCCACCAGCTTGGGCGGGTCGCTGGAGGCGGTGGCCTGCTGCCCGGCCAGCGACGCCGGGTACTCGCCGGCGGCGATCTGGATGTCGTAGGCGGTCTTGTCGGTGTTCATCCACTTGGCGAACGTGGCCGCGGCCTGGGCGTGCTTGGAGTTCTTGGTGACGGCGATGGCGCTGCCGCCCTGGAAGGCCACCCGGTCGTCGCCCTCGGTCCACTGCGGCAGCGGCGCGATGGCCCAGTCGCCGGCCTGCTTCTCGGCGATGCCGTACAGCACGCCGGGGGCCCACAGGGCGCTCGGCCAGCTCAGGATGTCGCCCTTGTTGAGCTGGTTGTTCCATTCGGGGGTGAGCAGCGGCTCGGCCTTGACCAGGTCCTTGTCGACGAGGCCCTGCCAGTAGGCGGCCACCTCGGTGGAGGCGGGGTCGGCGATGCCCACGGTCCAGGTCTGGTCCTGGACCTTCCACCAGGTGGCGCCGGCCTGCTGGGCGAGCCCGGCGAAGTTGCCGAACTCCTCGGGGGCGAACGTGGCCAGGTACGCGTCGGGGTCCTTCTTGCGGACGTCGGCCGCCACCGTGGCGAACTCCTGCCAGGTCTTCGGCACGGGGATCTTCAGCTCGTCGAAGCGTTTCCTGTTGTAGACCATGACCATCGGCCCGACGTCCTGCGGCACGCCGTAGACGGCGCCGTCGAAGCTGGTCAGCGACCACACCTCGGGCGTGAAGGCGTCCTTGATGTCGGCGGTGTGGGCGGAGATGTCGGCCAGCGCCCCAGCGACGATCATGGCGGGGATGGTCTGGTACTCCAGGCAGGTGGCGTCGGGGGCGTTGCCCGCCCGGCTCGCGGTGAGCAGCTTGGTGCGGTGTCGGTGCCGCCGCCGGCGTCGGTGTGCTTGACCTGGATGTCCGGGTGGGCCTTGTTGAACGCCGCGACCTTGTCCTTCTGGCCCGCGCTCCAGCACCAGAAGTTCAGCGTGACCGGTCCCGTCGGCGCCGCCCGCGTGGCGGCGGTCCCGTCGCCCGTGCCCGACGAGCAGGCGGCCAGGATGACGGCCAGGCCGATCGCCGCGATCGGGCCGGAGACCCCACTGATACGCATCCGCGTCTCCTTCCGCGCAAAGCCCGGAGATGGCTTTGCAGAAAAGTCAACATAGAGAAGAAGTGAGGTGCATGTCACTACCTGTGCACAGATTCCCCGGCGATTCGGTGATGTTAGTTTTGTGGTGAAGCCAAGAGAGGAAGGGTGGCGTTGATGGCGGTTGGGCCCCGAAGATGGGGCGGCATGTGGGACGCCTTGCCCGACGCCGCCCGCTCCATCGTCAAGGAGCTGATCATCCACGGCCCGCAGTCCAGGACCGCGCTGGCCAGGACCCTGCACCTGTCCACCGGCAGCCTGACCCGGCTGACCAAGCCGCTGGTCGACGCGGGGCTCCTGGTCGAGGGCGAGGTGGTGCACGACCCCGTCAACGGCCGCCCGACCCGGCCGCTGGACGTGGCCGCCGCCGAGCACCGCTTCCTGGGGCTCAAGCTGACCGGGGACCGCGTGCACGCGGTCGTCACCGACCTGCGGGCCGGGGTGATCGCGGGCCGCGACGAGCCGATCACCGACCACAGCCCGGAGGCCGTGTGCCGCCAGGCGCGCGGGCTGCTGGACGCGCTGGCGGTGGGCCCGCCGGTGGGGGCAGGGATCACGCTCGGCGGCAACAACCGCGCCTCGGCGGGGGTCGGCGGCGAGCGGCTGGTGGACGCGCCGTACCTGGGCTGGGAGCAGGTCGAGCTGAAACCGCTGATGGAGCGGGCGCTCGGCGTGCCGTGCGCGGTGGAGAACGACGTCGCGGCGCTGGCGCACCAGCACCACTGGTTCGGGCCCGGGCGCGGGCTGCGCGACTTCGCGCTGGTCACCATCGGGGCGGGCATCGGGTACGCGCTCATCGTGCACGACCACCTGGTGGCCGCCTCGGAGGCGGATCTGGGCATGTTCGCGCACCTGGTGCTGCGTTCCGGCGGGCCGATGTGCCCGGAGGGGCATCGGGGGTGCGCGGCGGCGTACCTGTCGAGCGGGTCGATCGAGGCCGCCGCGGCGCTGGGGCTGCGGCGGGAGGTCGGCTACGACGAGGTCCTGCGGCTGGCGGCGGCCGGCGACCAGGTGTGCCTCACTCTCGTCCGCGAGGCCGCGCACGCCCTCGGCAGGCTCATCGCGCTGGTGGCGACGGTCTCCATGGTCAAGACCGTGGTCCTGGCGGGCGAGGGCGTGGAGCTGGCCCGCCTGGCCAAGGACGACCTGGACCGGGCCCTGGCCGCCGACCGGCGCGACGTGCCCGGCTCGGTGAACGTGGTCGTCGAGGCAGACGACTTCCGCGAGTGGGCCCGCGGCGGCGCCGTCGTCGCCATCCAGAGTTTCGTCACCGGCAGCGACTGAGGAGCCCGTGAAGCGGGCCGCCGGTCACGCGCGGGTGCGCGCCATGAGCAGGGCGATGTCGTCCTCGGCGGGGCCGTCGCCCACGATGGTGCCGACCACGGCGGAGCACAGGCTCTCCAGCGTCGGCAGCCTCACCGCGCCGGCCAGGGCCGTGCCCAGCCTGGACATGCCCGCGTCGAGGTCGGCCTGGCGCGTCTCGATCAGGCCGTCGGTGTAGAGGGCGAGCACGGTCCCGGCGGCCAGGTGGAGGTCGTACGACTCGAACGAGCCCAGCCCGAGGCCGATCGGGGTGCCGCTGGGCAGCTGCGGGAACGTCACCTCGCCCGCCGGGGACACCACCGCGGGCGGCGGGTGCCCGGCGGCGGCCATGGTGCAGCGCCGGGTGGCGGCGTCGTAGACCGCGTACAGGCAGGTGGCGCCCGTGACGTCCAGATCGCCGCAGGCGTCCTCGGCCACCAGCCGGTCGAGGTGCGCGAGCAGCTCGTCCGGGGGCAGCTCCAGGTACGACAGCGTGCGCACGGCGGTGCGCAGCCGGCCCATGGTGGCGGCGGCGTTGATGCCGTGCCCGGTCACGTCGCCGACGACCAGGGCGATCCGGGCACCGGGCAGGCGGATGGCGTCGTACCAGTCGCCGCCGACGCCTTCGCGCCCGTCGGAGGGCAGGTAGCGGGAGGCCACCTCGACGGCGGTGCCGCCGCACAGGTCCCGCGGCAGCAGGTCCCGCTGCAGCGCCAGCGCGGTGGTGCGCTCGCGCGTGTACCGGCGCGCGTTGTCCAGGCTCAGCGCGGCCCGCGCGACCAGTTCCTCGGCCAGGACCAGGTCGTCCCTGGTGAACGGGGCCGGGTTGGCGTTGCGGACGAACACGGCCACGCCGAGGATGTCGCCGCGGGCCTCCAGCGGGACGATGATCAGCGTGTGCATGCCGGTGCCGTGGATGATCCGCGCCCGGTCCGGGTCCCGGGACAGCCAGCTGCTGGGCGACGTGTCCAGCACGGCCTCGAAGTGCGGCCGCCGCGTGGCCAGCACCTCGGTGAACGGGGAGCCGGGCGGCACGAACACGGCCTCTCCGAGCGGCCACAGCGACTCCGGGACCCCGTCGTGGACCGAGGCCACGCCGGCCCGCCGGAAGACGGGGATGCTGGCCTCCGTGGCGACCAGCCGCTGCAGCGGCTCGGTGTCGGGCAGCGTCGCCTCGGACAGGTCGACGGTCACGTAGTCGGCCAGGACCGGCACGGCCAGATCGGCCAGCTCCTGCGCGGTCTTCCTGATGTCGAGCGTGCTGCCGATGCGCACGCTGGCCTCGCGGAGCAGGGCCAGGCGGTCTCTCGCCCTGCTGTGGCTGATGTCCAGGGCCAGCGAGCAGACGCCCAGCGGCTGCCCGTCCAGGCCCTCCAGGCGGAACAGCGAGGTGGACAGCGTGCGTACCTCGCGCCCGTCGGGCGAGACCCAGCGGGCCTCGCGGTCGATCATGGGGGTGCCGTCGGCGATGACCCTGCGCATGGCGTCCTGCGCGGCCCCGGTGTCGACGCCCGGGATGGGGTCCGACAGGCGGCGGCCGAGGTGGTAGTGGGGGAAGACGCTCTCCAGGTAGTTCGCGGCCGCGTTCAGCCAGACGCAGCGCAGGTCCCTGTCCCAGATGGCCATGGCGACGGGGAAGTGGCTGATGAGCGCCTCCAGCAGGGAGCCCGTGCCTCCGGACAGGTCGTCGGCGGCCGGGATGGCCGAGACGAGCCAGGACTCCCCCGCCCTCGCGGTGTCCAGCGGGGCGATCTCGGCGCGTACGACGATCCCGCCGCCGTCCCGCCGCCGCAGCTCCACCAGCCCGGCCCTGGTGTCTCCCTCCCCTGGGGCGCGGTCCGGGGCGGCGGCGGCGGCGCCGGGCGGGAGCAGGGTCGTCACCGGGCGGCCGAGAATGTCGGCGGCCGGGTAGCCGGTGAGCTCCTCGGCGGCCCGGGTCCAGCCGATCATGACCCCCTCGCCGTCGATCACGGCGACCGCAGGGAACGCCCCTCTGGTGGCGCTGTCGGGTGCGCCCATGCTCTTCACCATCCGTGCTCGACATCGAGCCTCACCGAGCCCCAGAATAGCCGCGCCTACCTGCGACAACCCTCCCTTGACCAAGCCTTGCCCCGACATGTGCGGATACGCGGAGGGATGTCGGCGGCGCCCGACCTGTCACGCAGGATTGGCGGCCCCTTCATTCCTCATTCGCGAACGAGGTCGCGCCCGGGGCGACCATCCGGACATGCGCATCGTGCGGCTGGCCGACTTCGTCACTCCCTCGTCCGGCGGCCTCCGCGTCGCCCTCGACTGCTGCCGTGGGCCGAGTTCCTGGGGCCGCGCACGGGGGCGGGGCTGGCGGAGGCGGTCGCCTCGTTCGGCGTGTTCGTGCACACGGGGTGAACGAGACGTTCTGCCAGGCGGTGCAGGAGGCGCTCGCCTCGGGTGTCCCGGTGGTCGCGCCGGCGGCCGGCGGGCCGATCGACCTCGTCCGGCCCGGGCTCAACGGCCTGCTCCACCCGCCGGACGACCCGCCGGGGCTGCGCGCCGCCGTGGCCCTCCTCGCCGCGGACGCGTCCCCGCGCGCCCGCATGGGCCTGGCGGCGCGGGAGCCGGTCGCCGGGCGCGCCTGGCCGGCGGTGTGCGCGGAGCTGCTGGCCCACTACCGCGACGTCCTGACCCCCGCTTCCGGCGAACGCGCGGCGGACGTCATCGCGGAGACCTGACCAGCCGCAACCGGACGGGACGCTCGACGTTTGCGGATCTCCAGCGGGGAAAGCTGGAACAGGGCCCGCGGATCCTCCCGGCCCTCGGCGGGCAGAACGGTCATGGTCTTCGAGTTCGAACTACGGTGTCCCATCACGGCCGACCTCGGCCTGATCAGGGATCTGGTACGCCTGCACGGCCGCCACAGCGGCCTTCCCGACCGGCGGCTCGAGGATCTGGTGCTGGCCGTGAACGAGGCGGTCACCAACGTGCTGGACCACGGCGGCAAGGCGGGCCTCGTCACCGCTCGCGCCGCCCGCGGCCAGATCGTCGTGGACGTGCTCGACTTCGGCGGCCTGCTGACCCACGACCACCTCGCCGCGGCCGAGCTCGACCGCACCGCCACGCACGGCTACGGCCTGTGGATGATCCAGCACCTGTGCGACGAGGTCGCGCTGGAGCGCAGCGAGCGGGGCTCCCTGCTGAGCCTGCGGGTACGCGGCAGGAGCCCGGCGGACGGCACGGCCCCGCGCGAGACCAGGTGCCTGGAGCCGATCGGCGGCTGATCGCCGCCGCGTTGATCCAGAGCTAGGTTCGACGTATGCGGAACACAGGAACGGGCCCCGGCCCGATCACCCCCGACGGATCCCCCGTCGAGTTCTACAGCAGGCTCAGGGCCGGCGACGAGCCCGGGATCGTCGCGCAGGTGACCCCGCCCGGCGGCTCGGTGCTGGAGCTGGGCTCCGGCGTCGGCAGGGTCACCCACCCGCTGCTCGACCTGGGCTTCGACGTGGTGGCCGTGGACGAGTCGCCCGAGATGCTGGCGCGGGTGCGCGGCACCCGCACGGTCGCCGCCCGGGTGCAGGAGCTGCGGCTCGGCGAACGGTTCGACACGGTGATGCTGGCCTCCCAGCTCGTGAACACCCCGGAGGACACCGCCCGGCACGCGCTGCTGGCGGCCTGCGCGCGGCACGTCAAGCGGGGCGGCGCGGTGCTGATCCAGTGGATGCCCGCCGAGGCGCACGACCGCTGGCACGTGGGCATGGGCCGGCAGGACGGCGACGTCACGATCACGATGGCGGCCGTCGAGGAGGTGTCCCCCGGCCTCTTCCACGCGACCATGCGCTACACGTACGGCAGCGACGGCGGGGAGCAGGTGTGGACCCAGTCGTTCTCCTCCAGGCGGCTCACCGACGGGGAGCTGGCCCTCGCGCTGGAGGCCGAGGGGCTGCGGCTGGACCGGTTCCTCACCGAGGACCGTACGTGGGTGGTGGCCGTCCCCGCCTGATCACCGCCCCGGGCGCCTTTACGACGTAGATCCAATTGTTCCAGAAATACTGGAAAATGCTGGGACGGCTGGTACAGTCGCGCCATGAGTGACCGGCTGGACGATCTCGAACGGCGGATCGACGAGCTGCGGGCCGGCGTGCGCAAGGCGATGCGGGTCAGGGACGGCGCGACCGCCCGCGTCCTGCGTGCCGAGCTGCGCAGCGCGGAGCGCGCCTGGGACGCCCTGGTCAGCGGCCGCCCGCCGCAGGCCAAGGAGGAGCCGCCGAAGCTGGTCACCGTGCGCGAGCAGGTGCATCAGGGGCTGCGGCTCCTGGGGGCGGCCGCCCAGCCCAGGCTGATCGTGGCCGTCAGCGACGCGTTCTTCGGCGGCACGATCCGCAGCAGCCAGCTCACCAGCCTGCGCAGGGACGAGGAGCGCTCGTTCCGGTCCTCGCCGTTCGGGCGCCCGTACTACCTGTCCGCGGCGCTCACCGACCGCCTCTCCCCCGCCCGCGGCCTGCTCACGCTCAGCACCTGGCCGCTGGAGCGGCGCGTGGTCGGCCCGCTCAGCCCCCGCGTCGACTTCCTCACGTGCGCCATCGCCATCGCGGAACGGGACCCGGACGACGAGCGGGCGCTGCGCTTACTGGTCAGGATGGCCAGGAACATCCCCGGCGCCACCGACGGCACCCTCGGCCCGCCCGACCCCGCGCGAGTGGCCGCGGCGGCCCGCGCGGAGCTGCGCGTGCACGCCGATCGCGACACGCGGGATCGCGCCGAGCTGGCAGAACGCGCCACCGCGCAGCTCGGTGACGCCGCGCGGCTGTTCGGCGCCGCTACGCTGAGCACGATCAAGAAGGAGAAGGCCAAGTGAGCGGCTTGAAGCGCGAAGGCGACCACGTGTACCGGCTGGAGGCGCTGCGGGGCACCACGCCGCAGCAGCCGCACGACGCGCGCGCCATCGCGGCCCTGGCCGCGAACCCCGGCTGCACCCGCCGCGCCCTCATGGACGGCGCCGGCATCGCCAAGGACGCCGCCGCCCGGCACCTCGGGTTCCCCGCGCCGTTCGGCCAGTCGCCGTTCGCGATCACGCGCGGCAACATGTTCGAGGCGCTGGTCAAGGCCGATGGCTGCGCGGAGCTGCTGCGCATGCTGCGCGAGGTGCTCGGCCTGCCCGTCGCCGAGGTCGCCTACCACGACGTGGAGAACGTCGGCGCCCACCTGCGCCACGCGCACACCAGGGCGCTGTTCGACCGGGCGGCGCGCGAGGGCCAGGACGCCGGCACCCTGTACGACCATCCGCTGCTCAGCCTGCAGATCGCCGGCCACACCGCGTACCTGGAGCCGGACGTGGTGGCCTTCCAGCTCGGCGGGCGCTTCCACATCGTGGAGATCAAGTCGTTCGCGGTGATCGACGGGCAGGCCGACCCGGCGGCCGTCGCGGCGGCCGCGCGGCAGGCGGCGGTGTACGTGCTGGCGCTGCGCAACCTGCTGGCGGAGCTGGGCCACGACCCGCTGCAGGTCTCCCACGACGTGGTGCTGGTCTGCCCGGAGAACTTCGCGAACCGGCCGGTCGCGACGCTCGTGGACGTGCGCAAGCAGCTCGCGGTGCTGCGCCGCCAGCTCGCCCGCATGACGGCGCTCGACCGGCTGCTCGACGGGCTGCCGGACGACCTCACCTTCGACCTGCGGCCCGACGAGGACGGCCGGCCGACCAGGCCGGTGGCCGAGCTGGCCGACGCGCTGCACAGGACCACCGCCCGGTACGCGCCCGACTGCCTGTCCACGTGCGACCTGTGCTTCTTCTGCCGCGACGAGGCCCGGCAGGAGGGCGCGTCCGACCTGCTGGGGCGGCAGGTGCGCGACGAGCTGGGCGGGGTCGCCTCGGTGGCCGAGGCGCTGGGCCTGGCCGACGGGTCCCGCGACCCGGCCGAGGGCCAGGAGGAGATCGCCCGGCTGCTCCGCAACGCCGAACGCCTGCGCAGGGAGTGCCTGAATTGAGCCCGCCGCCGAAGCCGCCGACCGCCCGCCCGTCGCGGAGACGCCCGACATGAGCCTGCTGACCTCGCTTGCCCGGCTGCGCGCCCTGGACGAGGGTGTCGCGCAGCCCGTCGCGACCGTCAGGCACTGCCACCTGTCCGAGCGTCCCATGGTGTTCATCCCGCTGAAGCTGTCGGGCGAGGCCGCCGCGCCGCTGGCCGCGATGCTCGGCACCGACCGGGACCGGCCGCGGCTGCTCGTGGTCACCCAGCCGCGCAACCGCGACCTGCGCTTCGCCTGGGCCGCCGAGGTGGCCGGGGTGCTGCTGCCGTACATCGAGGGCTTCACGAACGACACCGAGACGGTGGAGCGCAAGAACGCCGACCCGTACGAGCGGGCGATCGACGCGCCGCAGCTCATCGTCCCGAACCAGGGTGGCGTGGCCTTCACCCGGCTGCTCGGCCGCTCGACCCGCTTCCGCCGCACCGACGGCCCCTACCCGGTGCCCGAGTCGGTGCCGCTGCTCGGGCGGTGGCTGACGTATCTCGGGGAGCGGGCGGCGTACCCGGGCTCGTCGCTGATGCTGGCCGCGACCGAGGAGCTGGGCCGCCACTGGGCCAGCGGGCAGAGCTCGCTGGAGGACGCGAACCTGGCCGCGCTGCTGGCCTGGATCACCACGGGGCCGAGCGACGAGGCCGAGGACCCGCTGGTCTGGCCGCCCGCCGGCCCGGCCACCGACCCCGGATTCGACGCGGAGGTGCTGGCCCCGGCGATGGACAGCGAGTCGCCCGAACTCCTCACCGGGCGCATGACCGAGACGCTGCGTACCCAGCTGGAGCCCACGTGGCGGCTCATGTGGCAGGCGATCGACCTGCTGGCCGGCCTGCCGGCGGGCGCGAGCGTGGCGCAGCGGTGGGAGCAGGACCGCGGCTCGTTCAGCGGCATGGCGGTGCACATCGCCGAGGGCGCGCCGCCGCAGGCGCGGCGCGACGGCGCGGTCGCCGCCGCCGCCAGGCTGGCCCGCATGGAACGCGCCCAGGCCGCCTACGACGTGCAGCGCGCCTACGACGACCCCCTGGTGATGGCCGAGTACCGGCTGACCGGCGAGGCGTTCGCGGGCGAGGTGATCGAGACGGTGCCCGACAACACCGAGGGCGAGGGCCGCTCGCGCAAGCTCCGCCCGCTGGTGGTGATCAAGACCGACGATCCCGTACGGCTGCCGCCCGGCACCTCGCTCGGCACCCCGCAGCGCCGCGGCCAGGGCGCGGAGCTGGTCGAGGCCGCCGAGGGCCTGGTCACCCTCAAGATCACCAAAGGCATGGGCCGGGGCAAGACGGCGGCGCCCGGCGCGGTGCCCGAGGTCGGCGAGCGGGTCTGCTACACCTCGCTGACCGACGACTTCCAGGGCTCGCCCGCCCTGCCGGAGCCCGAGGCCACGCCGTGGACGCACGGCGGCCCGCCGCAGGAGTACGTGCCCGACGACGAGGACGCCCAGGAGGAGTGGTCGTGACCGGCGAGAGCCCGGAGCAGGTCATCAGGAACGTGCTGGCCGACCTGCCCCGCCATCGCGGCGTGGTCGTCGACTCGCCGCCGGGGGCGGGCAAGTCCACCCTGGTGGTACGGGCGGCGGCGCACATCGCGGCCACCGGCGAGCCGCTGATGATCGTGGCGCAGACCAACGAGCAGGTCGACGACCTGGTGGCCAGGATCAGCGACAAGCACCCGCACCTGACCGTGGGCCGCCTGTCGGCCGGCGGGTACGTGCCGCCGCTGCGCATGCTGGAGCTGCCCGGCGTCCGGGTCGGCACCCGCATCCAGGACCTGGGCGACCCGGACATCGTCATCGCCACGGCCGACAAGTGGGCGTGGATCGGCGACCGGGTGTGGCCGTGGGCGATCGTGGACGAGGCGTACCAGATGCGCTCGGACAAGCTGCTGCGGATCGCGGGGCTGTTCGAGCGGGCGCTGTTCGTGGGGGATCCCGGGCAGCTCGACCCGTTCTCGATCGTGGACGGCGACCGCTGGTCGGGGCTGTCGTGGGACCCGCTGCAGAGCGCGGTGTCGGTGCTGCTGCGGCACAACCCGGACCTGCCGGTGCACCGGCTGCCGGTCTCGTGGCGGCTGCCCGCGTCGGCGGCGCCGGTGGTGTCGCAGGCGTTCTACCCGTTCACCGGGTTCCGTTCTGGCACCGATCACGGGGACCGGTGGCTGGAGCTGTCGACCGGCGGCCTGGGCGGCGTGCACGACCGGGCGCTGGAGGAGGCGGCCCGGTCGGGGTGGGCGCTGCTGGAGCTGCCGAACCGGCACACCGTGCGCACCGACGGCGAGGCCGTCCAGGCGGTGGCGGAGCTGGCCGGGCGGCTGCTGCAGCGGGGCGCGGTGGCCGGCTCCGAGCAGGGCGAACGACCGGTGACGGCGGACCGGATCGCGGTCGGGGCGGCCCACCGGGATCAGGTGGCCGCTATCCGGGCGGCGGGCCTGCCCGCGGAGATCACCGTGGACACGGCCAACCGGCTGCAGGGCCGCGAGTACGACGTGACGATCGTGCTGCACCCGCTGTCGGGCCGCAGGGACGCCACGGCCTTCCACCTGGAGTCGGGGCGGCTGTGCGTGCTGGCGTCCCGGCACCGGCACGCGTGCGTGGTGGTGGCCAGGGCGGGCATCGCCGAGCTGCTGGACGCGCACCCGTCGGCGGAGCCGGTGCAGCTCGGCGTGCCGGTGAAGTTCCCCGACGGCTGGGAGGCCAACCAGTCGGTGCTGGAGCACCTGGCCAGGCACCGCGTCTGACCGGCCCTGGCCGGTGGGGTCAGGGCAGGCGGCGCTGCCAGACGTCGATGGCCATGACCAGGCGCATGCCCGCCGACTCGTACAGGCCGAGCGCCGGGGTGGTGTTGTTGGAGTCGACGTGCAGGATCGTGCCCTTGCGGCCGCGGGCGGCGTCGGCGGCGAAGGCGTGCCTCAGCAGGAACCGCCCCAGCCCTCTGCCCCGGTAGTCGGGCAGCACGGCGAGCGTGGCCACGTAGCCGCATCCCTCGTCGAGCGCGAACTGGTTGTTGCCGATGAGCACCGCCGCGGGCCGCCCGTCGAGGCGGGCCAGCGTGACCTGGCTCCAGTCGGTCGCGCTGGAGGCCTGCCTGCGCTCGTACCACTGCTCGTAGCCGATCGGGACGAAGCCGAAGTGCTCGGCGAAGCCCTCCTGGTGCACCAGGTGCGCCTCGCGCCGCACCTCCTCGTCCTCCCCCGTGTGCAGGGTGAGGCCGGGGAGCGCGGCGGGCGGCTCGACGGGGCCGTGGTGGTCGATGCGCATGCGGTGGTAGCTCGTGCCCGGCTCGAAGCCCAGCTCCTCCACCTGTGCCCGCTTGGCCTCGTCGCCTCGGTAGACGCCGATGTGCAGGGTGACGGCGTCGTGGCCGCGTTCCTTGCCCTGCTCGGCCGCACGGGCCAGAACCGTCGGCCACAGCTCGCCCGCCAGGCCGCTCACGCCGGGCCGGACGATGACCTCCACGTCGACGAGGTCGCTGTCGCCGTTGCGGCACGCCCAGGCCCAGCCGTCGAGCCGGCCGTCGGCGTCGCGGGCCAGCCAGCCGTCCCGTTCGAGGTCGAAGCCCGGTTCGACCAGCTCGTCGGCGATGTCCTCCAGGGTGGAGTCGGGGGCGCCGATGGCGGCCGTGTCGCACGTGGCGACGAGCGCGTGGATGGCCGCGGCGTCGTCCACGCGGGGCCGGCGGATGGTGTGCATGGGAGGGATTGTCCTGGAGGCGCCCTCCGCGCGCCTCCCATTTTCCGCCGGCCGCGCCATCGGCCGGCCGCGTTCTTCAGCCGGCCGCGTTCTTCAGCCGGCCGCGGAGGTGGCCGCCTTCTCCTCGGACGGGCCGGCGCCGCGCAGCGGGATCTCCTTGATGAACACGGCCACCACCGGCACGACGATCGCGAACGCGATGGCCCACCAGAACACGCCGGAGATGGAGACCGCCAGCGACTCCAGCAGCCCGGAACGCGTCGCGGCGGGGAGGTGGGCGACCGCCGCGGGGTCCATCCTGGCGCCGTTCCCGGCCAGGCCCTCCGCCGCCTGCTCGCCGAACCGGGCGGTCAGCTCCGACAGCAGGTGGTTGTTGAAGATCGCGCCGAACAGGGAGACGCCGAACGAGCCGCCGATGGAGCGGAAGAACGTGCTGGCGCTGCTGGCGACGCCGAGGTCCCGCTGCTCGACGCTGTTCTGCGCGATGAGCATCGTGGTCTGCATGAGGAAGCCCATGCCGAGGCCGAGCACCGCGATGTAGAGGCCGGTCTCCCAGGACGGCGTGGCGACGTGCATGGTGGACAGCAGCCACATGCCGGCGACCATGCCGGCGCCGCCGATCACCGGGTAGATCTTGTACCGGCCGGTGCTGGTGATGGCCCGGCCCACGAAGATCGACACGACCATGGCTGCGCCCATCATGGGCAGCATCAGCAGGCCGGAGTTGGTCGCGGTGGCCCCCTGCACGAGCTGCTGGAACAGCGGCAGGAAGTTGATCGCGCCGAACATGGCGAAGCCGAGCAGGAACCCGATGACGGAGATCAGCGTGAAGTTGCGGTTGCGGAAGAGCTGCAGCGGCATGATCGGCTCCGCGGTGCGCCGCTCGACCAGGATGAACGCCGCCAGCGAGAGCAGGGCGAGCGCGGCCAGGGCGAGGATCTGCCAGGAGCCCCAGGCGTAGTCGTTGCCGCCCCAGGTGGTGATGAGCACCATCGCGGTGATGCTGATCGACAGCAGGATCGCGCCCGCCCAGTCGATGCGCACGTTCGTCCTGGCGACGGGCGGCAGGTGCAGCTTGGCGACGATCAGCGCCAGCGCGACGGCGCCGACGGGCAGGTTCACGTAGAAGGCCCAGCGCCAGTCGAGGTGGTCGGTGATGAAGCCGCCGACCAGCGGGCCGGCGATCATGGCCAGGGACATGACACCGGCCGTGATGCCCTGGTACTGGCCGCGCTCGCGGGGCGGCACCAGGTCGCCGATGATGGCCATGACGTTCACCATGAGGCCGCCCGCGCCCAGGCCCTGCACCGCCCGGAAGGCGATCAGCTCGGCCATGCCGCCCTCGGGACCGCCGAACATCGCCGAGCCGGCCAGGCCGCACAACACGGAGCCAGCCATGAAGATGACGATGGAGATGATGAAGATGTTCTTGCGCCCGTACAGGTCGCCGATCTTGCCCCAGATCGGGGTGGAGACGGTCGTGCCCAGCACGTACGCCGTCACGACCCACGACAGGTAGGTCAGCCCGCCGAGCTCCCCCACGATGCGCGGCATGGCCGTGCCCACGATCATGTTGTCCAGCATGGCCAGCACCATCGCGAGCATCAGCCCCGGCAGGACGACCATGACCTCACGGCGGCGTCCGCCAGCCTCCGCCACCCTTTACCCCCATATGGTTGAACATTGGCTTACTTGCCGACCGGCAAGCGTAGAATAAGGTAGATACTTACTTGCCGGCCGTCAAGTAGAAAAGGTGCGAAGTGCGGGAAGACACGCGAACCCGGATCCAGGAGGTCGCGCTGAGGCTGTTCACGGAGCAGGGTTACGAGGCGACCTCCCTGCGGGAGATCGCCGAGGAGCTCGGCGTGACGAAGGCCGCTCTTTACTACCACTTCAAGACCAAGGACGACATCGTGGCGAGCCTGGTCGAGAAGCGCCTCACCGAGCTGGACGAGCTGCTCGCCTGGGTCAGGAGCCGGCCCAGGACCCCGGAGACGCGCCGCGAGCTGGTCGACCGCTACGCCGACAACATCCGCGCGACCCGGCATCTCGGCATCGCCAGGTTCCTGGAGCGCAACCAGACGGCGCTGCGCGACCACCCGACGCTGATCAAGATCCGCGAGCGGATGATGCAGCTCACCTCGGAGATCAGCGAGCCGGGGGCGCCGCCCGCCGAGCGCATCAGCCACTCGCTCGCCCTGTTCGCCCTGCACGCCGGCAAGTGGCTGATGAAGGAGGGCGAGCTCTCCGACGAGGAGATCCACAAGGCCTGCCTGGAGGTGGCGCACCGCCTGCTGGAGCGGTAGCGGGTTTCGGGCCCCTCCCATCCGAAAAGGCACGATTGGGACACGGATTCGGGGGCAGAGGGCTCGCACGCATCCAGACGGGAGGAGGCGCAGTGGAGGCTACGATGGCGCTCCGACTGCCCAGGGATGCGGCGAGCGTCCCGCTGATCAGGCAGATGCTGGACGGCACGCTGCGGTCGCTCGGCGTCGAGCCACAGGTCCGCGACGACATCGAGCTCATGCTCACCGAGGCGTGCTCCAATGTGATCAAGCATGCGGGACCGAGCGACGACTACACGGTCAGCGCGTCCGTCCACGACCACCTGTGCGTGATCAAGGTGGTCGACAACGGTGACGGATTCGACCCTCGTGACGTGGTCGAGCCCGAGCCGGGCTCCGAGCACGGGCGCGGGCTGCAGATCATGCGAGCGCTCGCCGACGACATCCGATTCACCAACCGGCGGGAGCACGGAGCGGTGGTCTGCCTGGAGAAGCGCCTGCGCTACGCGCCGGGCGCGGCCGGGCAGCACCTCATGACCACTTGAGGCCCCCTGACGGCCACGAGGTGGCCATGAAGGCTGCCCGCCCGATCTCCTCTACACCTTGGTGCGGGGCCCGACCGGCTGCCGGTGCACCCGGTAGCCGGGCGGGGCGCCGTTGCCCCGCCTCATTTCCCCGGCCCTCATTTCCCCGGCCCTCATTTCCCCGGCCCTCATTTCCCCGGGCATCGAGTCCCCGGGCCGCGCGCCGCCGAGCAGGAAGCGGCGGCGCACCCGGGGCTCGCCACCGCTCAGCTCCGCCCGCCGCCGCTCGGGCACCGCCTCCCCGCTGAGCTTCAGCTCCAGCCGGGGCTCCCGCCGGGTCAGCCGGTGCCAGAGCCTCCTCCAGTGGGTCATCGAGGCGGCCATCGCCAGCAGCGTGACCATCGCGACGGCCGAGACGAGCAGCACCGCCAGGACGATGAGGAGCAGGACGACTGCCAGGGTTCCGATCGCGCCGAGCACTGTCATCATTCGGCGGAGAATGCCCGTCCACCAGCGCTTTATGCCATTTTTTGGGGATATATCGACCTTACTCTGACCCGTTGAGCTGGTCGAGCCGCCCCGGCAGCAGGTCGAGCCGGCGCAGTATCACGCCCTCGCGCAGCGCCCACGGGCACACGTCGAGCCGGTCCACCTCGAACAGGTCCATGGCCGCGTCGGCGACCAGCGCCCCCGCCGCGAGCTGCGCCGCCCGCCCCTCGGACACGCCGGACAACTGCGCCCGCTCGGCCGACTTCATCGAGGTGAGCTTGGCGGCCCAGTCGGCCATGTCCTGGCGCGACAGCGAGCGCGAGACGTACGGGCCCTCGCTGGAGGGCGCCGCCCCGGCGATCCTGGCGAGCTGCTTGAACGTCTTCGACGTGGCCACGGCGCGGTTGGCCTCGCCGTACCTGACGACGTCGCCGACCGTGCGGGCGATCTCGGTGCGTACGTGCTTGCGCAGCTTGCGCACCTCGTCGGGCCCCGGCGGGTCACCGGTGAACCAGTCGCGCGTCAGCCGCCCGGCCCCCAGCGGCAGCGACACGGCCACGTCGGGCTCCTCGTCCACCCCCGCGGCGATCTCCAGCGAGCCGCCCCCGATGTCGAAGGCCAGCAGCCGCCCCGACGACCAGCCGAACCACCGCCGCACGGCCAGGAACGTCAGCCTCGCCTCGTCGCGCCCGGACAGGACCGCGATGTGCACGCCGCAGCGCTTGTCGATCGCGGCGAGCACCTGCTCGCCGTTGGCGGCCTCGCGTACGGCCGAGGTGGCGAAGGCCAGCAGGTCCTCCACCCCCTTGTCCTCGGCGAGGTGCACGGCCTCCTCGACGAAGCTGCCGAGCCGCTCGATGCCGTCCCTGCCGAGCTTCTGGTCCTTGTCCAGGTGCTCGGTCAGGCGCAGGTCGACCTTGTGGGAGTAGGCAGGCATGGGCCGGGCGCCGCGATGGGCGTCGACGACCAGTAAGTGGACGGTGTTCGAGCCGATGTCCAGCACGCCGAGTCGCATGACAGAAAGCTACCGGTCTGCGGCTTTTACGGCGAAACTGAGTCGAAAGTGGTCGAGCGTGACGGGCACGGGATCCTCCAACGTGACGGACGGGGTGACTGAGCGCTCACGCAGGAGCGCGCCCAGCAGAGTGGCCGAGGTGAACAGCAGCAGCTCCGCCCCCGCGCAGCCGGCGAACCCGGCGCCGAAGGGCACCCCTGCCCAGGCGTCTCCCCCGCCGCCGAGCCACAGCTCCGGCCGGTAGGAGTCACCCGGTTCCGCCCTGTTCACGTACGGGCAGTAGATCACCGCCGTCGTGCCCTCCGGGAGGTCCCACCGCGCGGAGCCCGTGAGGTCGCGCAGGATGGCGGGCGTCGTGGGCCAGAGCCGGACCGACTCCAGCACGGCCGCGCGCAGATGGTCCCGGCCGGGAACGCCCCCGTGGCACGCCAGGAGGGCCAGGGCGCGGAAGGAGACGGCGGCGCCGCCGTCGAAGGAGTACAGCCAGTGCGGCACCTGCCCCTCGGCGTGCACGTCGGGGCCGGCGCGCGCGCCGGCGAGCACGCCGGCCAGGCTGCCGGGCTCGGCCCGTGCCAGGTGCCGGTCCAGCCGCCGCTGGAAGGCCCCGCGCACGTCGGTACGCCGGCCGCGCAGCCCCGCCCAGTTGGCGTCGCGGCGCAGCCGGTCGAGCTGCCCGGAGAGCGTCACGTCGCCGCGGGCGCCGTCGCCGAGGACCACGCGGCGCACGATCCGCCGGTGGGCGGCGTGGAAGCGCGGCCAGGTCAGCACGCCCGAGCGGGGCAGCGTGGCCGCCTCCTCCTCGACGATGCGCGCGTACGGAGTGAAGTCCGCCGACAGCACCCGCTCGTTCAGCTCGCGCCGCCGCTCGCGCAGGCCGGGCTCGGCGGTGATCAGCACGCCGTCGGGCTGGAAGTGCGCCAGCGACCCGCGCTGGAGCCGTCCCGCCGGGGTGAAGGCGCGGTCCTCCAGCACCGCGCGCACGTCCTGCGAGGCCAGCGGCAGCAGCACGTGCCGGCCCGCCGCGCGCACCAGCAGCGGCCCGCCGCCGTACGCCGTGCGCAGCCGGCCCAGCAGCCCGATCGCGTGGCGGTCGGCGCCCGTGAGCACGGCCAGGCGCACCATCCGCGGCCTGGGCATGACGACGCCCTGCACCAGGGCGGGCAGGGCGAGCGTGGTGGCCACCGCCAGCGCCTCGGCGGGTGTCACCCGGGCCGGGCGCGTGATCGTGGCCATGTTCCAGGGACTACCCTTCCTTGGTGTCGTGACACTTTGGGGGGATAGTTGAGCGCTTGTTGTGGCCCGAGCCGCGACTCCGCCGCCGGGCAGGTCAAGGAGCCCATGGAGCCCATGGAGCTCGTCGCGCGGCGTCCCGCGCCCGGCGGGCCGCCGAAGGGCATGGTGCGCGTCCCCGGGGGCACGTTCCTGATGGGCGGCGACGACCCCGACGGGCGCCCCGAGGACGGCGAGGGGCCGGTGCGCGAGGTGCGGGTCGACCCGTTCTGGATCGACCCGGCGTGCGTGACGAACGCGCAGTTCGCCACGTTCGTCAAGGAGACCGGGTACGTCACCGAGGCCGAGCGGATCGGCTGGTCGTTCGTGTTCCGCCAGTTCGCCACGGTCGGCGTGATGGAGGCCACGGTGCCCGGCGCCCCCTGGTGGGCGGGCGTCGAGGGGGCCACGTGGCGCTCCCCCGAGGGCGCCGGCTCGACGGTCGGCAACCGGCAGAACCATCCCGTGGTACACGTCTCGTGGAACGACGCCACCGCGTACGCCGCGTGGGCCGGCAAGCGGCTGCCCACCGAGGCGGAGTGGGAGATGGCGGCCAGGGGCGGGCTGGAGCGCCGCCGTTACCCGTGGGGCGACGAGCTGGCGCCCAAGGGGCGGCAGCGGTGCAACATCTGGCAGGGCCGCTTCCCGACGGCGCCGAGCAAGGGGACGATGCCGGTCAAGTCGTTCCAGCCGAACGGCTACGGGCTCTACAACGTCTCCGGCAACGTGTGGGAGTGGACGGCCGACTGGTGGGGCGTGGAGTGGGAGCCGTTCGCCGACAACCCGGCAGGTCCGGCAGGGGGCACGGCCAAGGTGATCCGCGGCGGGTCGTACCTGTGCCACGACTCCTACTGCAACCGCTACCGGGTGGCCGCGCGCACCTCTAACACGCCCGACTCCTCGACCGGGCACACCGGGTTCCGCTGCGCGGCCCTAATCTGATCGCATGTCACGAACCCTGCGACTGTTGATCACCGGCGGCGGCACCGGTGGTCACACCTATCCGGCCCTGACGACCCTGTCGGCCGTCCAGCGACGCCAGGTGCCGCACGACGTGCTCTGGGTGGGCACCGCCAACGGCCTGGAGGCGCGGATCACCACCGAGCACGGCATCCCGTTCAAGGCGATCACCACGGGCAAGCTGCGCCGCCGTCCGAACCTCAAGGAGCTGGGCACCAACATCGCCGACGTGTTCCGCATCCCGGTCGGGGTGATGCAGGCGATCGGGCACGCGGCGCGCTACCTGCCCGACGTGGTGCTGTCGACGGGGGGTTACGTGGCGGTGCCCATCGGCGTGGCAGCCAAGATCATCCGCCGGCCGCTGGTGATGCACGAGCAGACGACCGTCGTGGGGCTGGCCAACCGCATCCTGGCCAGGCTGGCGACCAGGATCGCGCTGTCGCACGAGTCGTCGCTGGAGTACCTGCCCGCCTCGGCCCGGTCGAAGGCCGTGGTGACGGGCAACCCGATCAGGCCCGAGCTGCTGCGGGGCGACCGGGCGGCGGCCTACGACCACTTCGGGCTGACGTTCGAGGTGCCGCTGATCTACGTGACCGGCGGCGCGCAGGGCAGCAAGCAGATCAACACGCTGATCGCGGAGGTCCTGCCGCGGCTGCTGCCGCACGCGCAGATCGTGCACCAGTGCGGGCCCGCGTGGATCGACCAGATGCGGGCCGTGACGCTGCCGCCGGAGCTGGCCGACCGCTACCACCCGGTGCCGTACGTGGGCGCGGAGCTGGCCGACCTGTTCGCGGCGGCCGACGTGGTGATCTCGCGCAGCGGGGCGGGCACGGTGTCGGAGCTGACCGCGATCGGCAAGCCGTCGGTGCTGATCCCGCTCATCCCGACCGGCGGTGACGAGCAGCGCAAGAACGCCGGCTACCTGGCCTCGGCGGGCGCGGCGCGGGCGCTGCTGGAGCCGCGTCCCACGGCCGAGATGTTGCTGGCCGAGCTGATGCCGCTGCTGGCCGATCCCGGGCTGCGGCAGGCGATGGGGCACGCGGCGGCCAAGCTGGGGCGCGTGGACGCCGCCGACGCGCTGTGCGACGTGCTGCTGCGGGCCGCCCACTACGCCTGACCGCCTTCCGCCGCCTGAACGGCCCTTCAGGGCGCCCGGGCCCTTCGGGGCGCCCGGCCTTTCAGGGCTCCAGGTGGCGGAAGGCCTCCTGGGCCGAGCTGACGCTGCGCCGCAGCGCCTGCTCCAGGCGGTCGGCGTCGGCGGCCAGGCGCTCCAGCTCCGGCACGGCGAACCCGTCGGCCCCCGTCTCGGCCACCAGCTCCTCGTACTGGTGCACCCGGCCGCGCAGCTCCTCGATCTGGTGGTGGGCCACGTACGCGCGCTCGGCGTCGGCGACGTTGGCCGCGTACCGTTCGAGTGCCTCGACCCGGGCCAGCACGGCCTCCTCGCTGCTGTCCAGCGCCCGCGCCAGCGGCCAGGCCACGGCCTCCACCTCGGGGGTGAGGCCCTGCGAGACGGTCTCCCTGTGCTTGGCGCGCAGCGCGGACAGCTTGGCCAGCAGGCGGGCGATCTCCCACTCCTGCGCGGGCAGCATCACCCCGTTGCGTACGTCGTCGAGCAATCCCTCGGTGTTGACCCGGGAGCCGGTGACGGTGGCGATGGCGCGCTGGGCGCGGGCCAGGATCCTGGCCGAGGACTCGTCGAGGTCGTCGGTGAGCACGTAGCGGCCCTCGTACCAGCGCAGCTGCTCGTAGACCTCCCGCTCGTAGGCGTCGTCGTCCTCCTCGGCGGAGTCGTTGCGCACGAAGGCCACGATCATCAGCGGGATGCCGAACAGCACCACCATCAGCAGCCCGAAACCGCGGCCGAGCGAGCCGAAGCCCAGTAACAGGCCGAAGAAGGCCGCAGCGCCGAACGCCATGACCATGCGCTGGTGGGCGCCGGAGACGGACCGTCGTGGCCGGGGTGTCCAGCCCCGGCGCATCTTGAGCAGAACCTGACGGCTCTCCCGCAGAAGCTGGGCGTCGTCCGGTGGTACTTCGGGGTCAACTACCACATCCGCCACGAAACCGGATCCTAAGCGAAGTCAGCCGTCAAGGTGGCGGAAAGCCTCGTGCGCCGAGCTGACGCTGTCGCGCAGCGCCTGCTCCAGGGCGTCGGCGTCGTCGGACAGCCGGCTCAGCTCCGGCACCGCAGAGCCGTCCGCGCCCGACTCCGCGAGCAGCTCCTCGTAGCGGGGCAGCCTGGCGCTGAGGCGTTCGATCTGGCTCCTGGCGCGGTAGGCCCGCTCGGCGTCGGCCACGTGTCCCGCGTACCGTTCCAGGGCCTCGACGCGGGCCAGCACCGCCTCCTGGCTGCTGTCGAGCGCGTGGGCCAGGGGCTCGGCCACGGCGGCCACCTCGGGGGTGACGCCCTCGGAGACGACCTCCTGGTGCTCGGCGCGCAGCTCCGACAGCTTGGCCAGCAACCGGGCGATCTCCCACTCCTGCGCGGGCAGCATCACCGCGTTGCGGGCGTCGTCGAGCAGCCCTTCGGCGTTGACGCTGGAGTCCATCACCTGGTCGACGGCGGCCTGGGCGCGGGCCATCAGGGCCCTGGCGGGATCGTCGAGGCGCTCGCGGAGGACGTAGCGGCCCTCGTGGCGGCGGGCGGCCTCGTACACCTCCCGCTCGCGGGCGTGCCGCCGCTCCACCTCGGCGTCGGGACGGGGCCGCAGCAGGACGCCGACCATCAGCAGCGCCGACCCGGTCATGATCACCACGAAGGGCGTCCAGCGTTCGGCGACGAACAGCGCCAGCCCGTACACCGCCGCCGCAAGGGCCGTCACGGCGGCCGCCAGCCTGGCCGCGGCGCTCACCGCGGGAGAGTGCTTCCTGTGCTGGGGCACCCAGCCCGACTCGATGCGCAGGAGAAGTTTGCGATGCTCACGCAGCAGGGCCGCGACGTCGCTAGGCACCGTGGGATCGACTATCACCTTCGCAGGACGTCCTGGCACCTTCTCGATCCTCTGCAGCGTTGTGTCCGTGTGTCAGCTCTCCAGGTATCGGAACGCCTCGTGGGCGGACTCGACACTGCGGCGTAAGGTGCGCTCCAGCACGTCGGCGTCCTCGGCCAGCCGCTCGATCTCGGCCACGCCGAGCCGGTCCGCGCCGGACTCGGCGAGCAGTTCCTCGTAGCGCGGCAGGCGGGCGCGCAGCTCCTCGATCTGGCCGCGGGCGTGGTACGCGCGCTCGGCCTCGGCGACGTGACCGGCGTAACGTTCCAGCGCCTCGACGCGGGCGACCACGGCGGCCTCGCTGTTGACCAGGGCCCGTTCGAGCGGCTCGATCACCGCGGCCACCTCGGGCGCGATGCCCCTGGCCAGCAGCTCGCGGTGCTCCAGGCGCAGCGCCGACAGCTTGGCCAGCAGGCGGGCGATCTCCCACTCCTGCGCGGGCAGCATCACCGCGTTGCGCGCGTCGTCGAGCAGGCCCTCGGCGTTGACGTGCGAGCGCAGCACCGACCCGATGGCGCGCTGCGCCCTGGACAGGACGAGCCTGGCGTCGTGGTCGAAGTCCTCGGGGAGCAGGAAGCGGCCGTCGTACCAGCGGGCCTGCTCGTACACGCCGCGGTCCTGCGGCCGCTCGTCCTCGGCGGTCTCGCTGATGGACGCGATCTTCACCAGGACGATGAGGACGTACGTGCCGAGCAGCACGAACCCCGCCGCCGTGGCCTGCGAGGCCAGCAGGACGGCCATCAGCGCGATCACCAGCGGGGTGGCGGCCAGCAGCACCGCGCTGGACGGGCTGCGGCGGCGCGCCGGGGACTCGGACGCGGGGGGCCGCCATCCGGCTCTGACCCTGGACAGTAAGGGGGCGTTGGCGCGTAACAGTCCGGCCACCTCGCGTGGCACCTGCGGATCTACTACCACACCCACGTTCTGTCCTGGCACCCTGGCGCCCCCAACGCTTGTGATGTCTGGATATTACGTACGATTCCGCCTCGGTGTCAGCCTCCGAAAGGTCAGTTCAGGGAACCACCAGTTGCGTTCACCGATCACTTCCATGGCGGCGGGCACCAGGACCAGGCGCACCACAGTGGCGTCCACCAGCACCGCGACCGCCAATCCGACGCCCATGACGCGCAGCGCGCGATCGTCGAACGCGCCGAACGCGGCGAACACGCAGAACATGATCGTGGCCGCCGCGGTGATGACCCTCGCCGTCCTGGCGAGCCCGGCGGCGACCGCGCGGGAGTTGTCGCGGTCCCTCAGGTACTCCTCCCTGACGCGGGACAGCAGGAACACCTCGTAGTCCATCGACAGCCCGAACGTGATCGTGAACAGCATCATCGGCACCCACGCGTCGATCGGGCCGCCGGTGCCCAGGCCCAGCACGTCGAGCTGGAAGACGGCCACGACCACGCCGTAGGCGGCGCCGACGGACAGCAGGTTCACCACGATCGCCTTGAGCGGCAGGACCAGGCTCCTGAACACGGGCACGAGCAGCGCGAACGCGGCCAGCAGCACCATGCCGACCACCCAGGGGAGCCGGTCGGCGGTGTGCCGGGCGTAGTCGAGGGCGGCGGCGGTGGAGCCGGTGACGAGCACCGGCCCGGGCAGGCCGGCGCGCAGGCGGTGGATCAGGTCGTCGGTGCGCTCGTCCTGGGGGCCGGTACGCGGGATCACCACGGCCGTCCGGCCGCCGGTGGGGAAGGCCTGGGCGACGCCCGGCGTGCGGGCCGCCCGCTCGACGGCCCCGCCCAGGTCCGCGCCCGCGGACACCAGGATCAGCGGGCCCGCCACGCCGGGGCCGAAGCCCTGGGCGAGCAGGTCGTGGGCGCGGCGCGTGGTGTCGGTCACCGGCCGGTTGCCCGCGTCGGACCAGCCGACCCGCAGCTGCGTCGCGGGCAGGGCCAGCGCCACCAGCGCGACCAGCGCCGCCGTCCCGGCCAGCCAGGGCCTGCGCTGGACGACCCGGCTCCACCGGTACGACAGCGGCACCCCCTCGGCCCGCCTCGGCAGCGCGAACCTGTCGATCCGCCTGCCGATCATGCCCAGCAGCGCGGGCAGCAGGGTGAGGGCGGCCAGCATCACCATCAGCACCCCGCACCCGGCCGCCAGCGCCACCCCGCCGCCCAGCGACGGGCCGAGGAGCAGGATCCCCGCGCCGGTGGCGATCACGATCAGCCCGGCGAACAGCACGGACCTGCCGGCGGTGCGCATCGCCTCCTCGACGGCCTCCTCCACCTCCTTCGATTCCTCCAGCGCGGTGCGGAAGCGGGTGACGATCAGCAGGGCGTAGTCGATGCCGACGCCCAGGCCGAGCATGATCGTCAGGTAGACGGAGAATGCGGGGCCGCTGAAGGCGTGGCCGAGCAGCGTGAACAGCGCGACGCCGCACGCCACGCCGATCACGCCGACGATCAGCGGCACGGCCGCCGCGATCAGCGACCTGAACGCGAACACCAGCACCACCGCCGCGGCCAGCAGCCCGACGAGCTCCGTGACGCCTCCGGGGGTGAAGTCGGCGAAGTCGTCGCCCGAGAGCTCGACGGTCGTGCCGGGGGGCGGGCGGAACTCGTCGCGGAGCTTCTTGAGCTGCGTCGCGGCCGCCTGGTCCTGGTAGTCGATGGGGATGGAGGTGATCGTGCCGTCCGGGGAGACGCGGCGGTCGTCGGGGGACACGTGGACGCCGGGGACGGCGTTCATCCTGGCGATCAGCCCCGCGACGGGGTCCTGCGGTGACGTGGGTTGTTGTGCGGATGCTGTGGCGGGATCTTGCGCGGGTGCGTCACCTTCCGCGGGGGCGGGGGCGCGCGTGGGTGCGCCTCCTGCGGTGGCGGGGTCTCGCGCGAGGGTGGGCGGGAGGCCGGACGGGGCGGAGACGACCAGCGCGCCCGGGGGTTCGTGGGCGGCGCCGTCCAGGAGCTCGGCGGCACGCTGGCTCTCGGAGCCCGGCAGCGAGAAGCCGTCGGCGGTGGGGCCCGGCCAGGTGGCGGCGGCCCCGATGAGGGCGGCGGTCAGTGCCGTCCACAGCACGGCGACGAGCCGTCTGTGGCGGATGCAGAAACGAATCATGCGGCGACGCTAGGAAGGCGGGGCGCCCGCGGTCGTCGTCCCGGCGCGGGCGGCCGGCTACCCCGCTCGCGGTACCGCCCTCCCGGACGCCCGCATCGCGCCGGCCACCCCCGCACCACACCCCGCCGACCCGGCGCCCGAAACCCGAGGGTGACCACGCCGGGCCCGCCGCGCCCGCGTCCTGGCCCGGCGAAGGAGCGTCCGGGGCCGGTGCGGGGTCAGGTGGGGTCGCCGGGGCGGACGAGGCCGGTTTCGTAGGCGATGACGACGAGCTGGGCGCGGTCGTGCGCCGACAGCTTGGCCATCATCCGGTTGACGTGCGTCTTGACGGTGAGCGGGCTCATGAAGAGCTCTTCGGCGATCCGCGCGTTGCTCTGCCCCCTGGCCACCCTGGCCAGCACCTCCCGCTCCCGCCCCGTCAACACCCCCAGCCGGTCGTCGTCCAGGGCGGCGGGCCGCGCGGTGAACTCCTCGATGAGCCGCCGCGTGACCCCCGGCGACAGCAGCGCGTCGCCCCGGGCGGCCACGCGGACGGCGTGCCGGATCTCTGCCGGCTCCGCGTCCTTGACCAGGAAGCCCCCGGCCCCGGAACGCAGCGCCTCGTACACGTACTCGTCCAGGTCGAACGTGGTGACCACGACGACCCGCACGCCGGTCCCCGCCAGGGCGCGGGTGGCCTGGAGTCCGTCGAGCTCCGGCATGCGGATGTCCATGAGCACGACGTCGGGCCGCAGCTCGCGCGCCAGCCGTACCGCCTGGGCGCCGTCCGCGGCCTCGCCGATCACGGTGAGGTCGTCCTCGGTGTCCAGGAGCGCGCGCAGGCCGGCCCGGACGAGGGGCTGGTCGTCGGCGAGCAGGATGGTGATCACGCGGGCAGCCGGGCGGTGACGCGGAAGCCGCCCTGCGGGGCGTTCCCCGTGGTGAGCCGGCCGCCCACGGCGGCGACGCGCTCGGCCATGCCGGTGAGCCCGTGCCCGCGCGGCGCCCGCCCGCCCCGCCCGCCCCGCCCGTCGTCCTCCCGCCCGTCGTCCCCCCGCCCGTCGTCCCCCCGCCCGTCGTCGTCCACGCGTACGGTCACCGCTCCCGCCTCGTACGTCAGCGTCACGCGCGCCGTGGTGGCGCCGGCGTGGCGCAGGGTGTTGGTCAGCGCCTCCTGCACGACACGGTAGACGGTCAGGTCGGCGGCGGGAGGCAGGGGGCGGCGCTCGCCTTCGACGTCGAGGGTCACCGGCAGCCCCGCGTCCCGGAGGAGGCGGGGAAGCTGCGCCGAGCCGGGCTGCGGGACGTGACCGCCCTCGCCGGGCCGCCCCTGAGCCGTCTCCCCGCCGTCGCGCAGGACGCCGAGCACGGCCCTCATCTCCGACAGGGCCTGCCGGCTGGAGGTGCGGATGACCCGGAGCGCCGTGGCGGCCTCCGGCGGGCCGCCGGCGCGTTCGACGGCCTCGGCGGCGACGGCCGCGTGCAGGGCGATCACCGACACCGTGTGCGAGGTGACGTCGTGCAGCTCCCTGGCCACCCGCAGCCGCTCCTCCTGGGCCCGCCGCAGCGCCTCCTCCTCGCGGGTCCGCTCGGCGTCGGCGGCCCGCCGCTCGACCTCGGCCGTGTACGCCCGCCGCGCCCGCGACACCTCCGCCGCCTGGGCCGCGGCCAGCACGACCAGCGTCCAGACGATCACGGCGATCACGACGTCGGCCTCGCCGCGCACGACGGCCACCGCCCCCGGCACCGCGACGAGGAACGCCGCCCCCGCCCACCCGATCGCCCGGCGCCCGTCCGCGACCGTGGTGAACAGGGCGATCAGCGCGGGGATCGGCCACAGCGCGAGCGCGTAGCCGAGCGTGAAGACGGCCGCCGCCGACCCCGCGCACACCGCCAGCGCCGCCTCCGGCCGCCGCTGCTGCCAGGCGAGCCCGAGCACCGTGACGGCCAGCAGCGCGTAGCCGGCCGTGTCGAGCGGCCTGGCGTCGGGCTGGTTGCCGAACGCCATGGCGGTGGAGGAGAAGACGGCCACGCCCATGCCGCACACCAGGGCAATCGTCCGCATGGTGGCACGGTAGTGCACGATCTCCGCGCCGGGCGATACCGCCGGCGCGGTATCCGGGGTAGTCCTGCCGCCGTACCCATGACGTTCGTCATGCGGGCCCGGCTGACGTACGGCACTACACCGGCCGGGAGGCGTTCCCGCAGGCTGGTCGCATGACGCAGAGCGCACTGGAGATGAGGGCCGTGACGAAGGACTACGGCCGGGTCACCGCGCTGGCGGACGTCGATCTGGACGTCGGCGAGGGCGAGACGGTGGCGTTGCTCGGCCCGAACGGGGCGGGCAAGAGCACGTTGTTGTCCATCGCGCTCGGCCTGCGCGCCCCCGGCTCCGGCACCGTCGCGGTGCGCGGCCGCCCGCCGCTGGAGGCGTTGCGGGCGGGCCGGGTCGGGGTGCTGCTGCAGGAGTCCGGGCTGCTGGAGGACGTGCGGGTGGGCGAGCTGGTGGCGGCGGTCGCCGGGATGTACCCGGAGCCGCTGACGCCGGAGCGGGCGATGCGGGCGGCGGGCGTCGAGGACCTTGCCGCGCGGCGCGTCGGGCGGCTGTCGGGCGGGCAGCGGCAGCGGGTGCGGTTCGCGCTGTGCGTGGTGGGCGATCCGGACCTGCTGGTGCTGGACGAGCCGACGGTCGGCCTGGACGTGGAGGGCCGCCGCGCCCTGTGGCAGGAGCTGCGGGCCAGGACCGGGCAGGGCCGCACGGCGATCTTCGCCACCCACTACCTGGCCGAGGCCGACGACTACGCCGACCGGGTCGTCCTGCTCGCCGGCGGCAGGGTCGTCGCCGACGGCCCGGTGGCCACCGTGAAGGCGCTGGTCGGCGGGAGCGAGGTGCGGTGCACGCTGTACGACCCGGACCTGTCCGATCTGGAGATCCTGCCGGGGGTGCTGCGGGTGAGCGTGGAGGGCCGTTCCGTCTCGCTGCGCACGAAGGACTCGGACGCGACGCTGCGCGGGCTGTTCGCGATGTTCGACGACGTCAGGGACGTGCGGGTGGAGAGCGCGGATCTGGAGAGCGCGTTCGTGAGCCTGACGGGGGGTCAGGGCTGATGGGATCGTACCTGCGGCTGGAGCTGGCGCGCGGCTATCGCAACCCGATGGGGCTGGTCATGACGACGGTCTTCCCGCTCGGGCTCTATCTGGTGTTCACGCGGTTGCTCGACGTCGCGCCGGCGGGGGTGGACGACTTCGCGGCGTACGCGATGGTGTCGATGGCCACGTACGGCGCGATGGGTTCCGCGCTGTTCATCGGGGGCGCCATCGCGCTCGAACGCTCCAAGGGGTGGCTGGCACAGCTCGCGATCACGCCGCTGCCCGCGCACGGCTACGTGACCGCCAAGCTGGTCAGCGGCGCGATCATGGTGCTGCCGAGCATCCTCGTGGTGCTGGCCGGCGGGGCGCTGCTGTCCGGCGTACGGCTGCCGCTCGGCACCTGGCCGCTGCTGGTCGTGCTGATCTGGGTGGGCGTGCTGCCGTTCGCGGCGCTCGGCACGGCCTTCGGGTACGCGATCCAGGGGCAGGGCGCGAACCTGGCCATGATGATCGTCTTCTTCCTGCTGACGATCCTGGGCGGCCTGTGGCTGCCGGTGGAGTCCATGCCGGAGGGGATGCGCACCGTGGCCGAGTACAGCCCGGCCTACCAGGCGGGAGCGCTGGGCTGGCGGGCGCTGGACGGTCTCGCGCCGACGGGCATGTCGCTGGCCGTGCTGGCGGGGTGGACCCTCCTCTTCACCGGGCTGGCCCTGTGGCGTTACCGTCGGGCAGCATGACGGTTCCGAAGCTCGGGGAGCTCGATTTCAGCAGGGGCCGGACGGCGGCCCGGGTGGGGTCCTGCGTCTGGTTGCTGCTGGTCGGCTGGCCGTTGTGGTCGTTCCTGGAGTCCGGGCCGGGGCCGCTGGCGGCGGTGGCCGCGCTGGGGCTGGTGGCGGTGTTCGCGCTCTGCTGGCTGATGGTCATGTGGCGGATGCTGAGCCGGCTGGCGGGCACGCCACGGCCGTGGGCGCTGGCGGGGGCGACCGGGGCGTGGCTGGCGCTGCTGCCGCTGTTCGGGGCGCCGTGGGCGTACACGTCGTTCGTGTTCATGATCAGCGCGTTCGCCGCCTCGATGCCCGTCCCGGCCTTCGCCGCCGCGGCCGTCGCGACGGCGGCGGTGGAGGTGCTGACGCTGGTGGCGGCCGGCGTGCCGCCGTCGCGGTTCTGGTGGGTGCCGCCGGCCATCGGCGTGCAGTCGGTGGTCGTGGCGGCGACGAAGAGCATGGGGCTGCTGGTGTCGAAGCTGGACGCCGCACGCGTGGAGATGGCGCAGCTCGCCGTGGAGAACGAGCGGCTGCGCTTCGCCAGGGACCTGCACGACACCCTGGGGCACACGCTGACCTCGATCACGATCAGGAGCCAGCTCGCCGCCCGCCTGGCCCCGGGCGAGCCCGATCGAGCCGCCCGCGAGATGGCCGAGGTGGAGGGGGCCGCGCGGCGGGCGCTGGACGAGGTGCGGCACGCCATCACCGGGTATCGCGCGCCGTCGTTGTCGCAGGAGCTGGAGAGCGCCACCCGCAACCTGGGGGTGGCGGGGATCGAGGTGGCGGTCTCCCCCGCCGACGGGCCCATCCCGGCCGCCGCCGAGGCGCAGCTCGCCTGGGCCGTACGGGAGGCCGCCACGAACGTGCTGCGCCACAGCCGCGCCCGCCGCTGCCGGATCCGCCTGCTGGTGAACGGCACCTCGGCGGCGGTGGAGGTCCGCGACGACGGCCGCCCCGCCAGGGCCACCGCCGGAAGCGGCGACGCGCCGGCCGGAGACATCGGGGAAGCCGGAGAAGGCGCGGCAAGGGGCGAGGCGACGGCCGGGGGGAGGGGCAACGGGCTGACCGGGCTGGCCGAGCGGCTCGGCGCCGCGGGCGGGCGCCTGGAGGTCGGCACGCTGCCCGAGGGCGGTTACCGGCTCTACGCGCAGGTCCCGGTGGAGACGTCATGATCAGGGTGCTCATCGCCGACGACCAGGACCTCGTCAGGGGCGGGCTGGCCGCGCTGCTCGGCCTGGAGGACGACATCGAGGTGGTGGCGGAGGTCGGCCGCGGCGACGAGGTGCCCGCGGCGACGCGCGCGCACGACCCCGACGTGATCCTGCTCGACATCGAGATGCCCGGCCTGTCGGGCCTGGAGGTCGCCGAACGGCTGGGCGACCGCAAGGTGATCATCGTGACCACGTTCGGCCGGCCGGGCTACCTCAGCAGGGCGCTGGAGGCGGGCGTGGCGGGATTCGTGGTCAAGGACGCCCCGGCCGCCGAGCTGGCCGCGGCCGTGCGCAGGGTGATGGCCGGCGAGCGGGTCATCGATCCCAAGCTGGCCGTGACGGCGCTGACCACCGGCCCGAGCCCGCTCACCCAGCGGGAGTCCGAGGTGCTGCGGGTGGCCGCGGGCGAGCCCACGGTGGCGGCGATCGCCAGGCGGCTGTTCCTGACGGAGGGCACGGTGCGCAACTACCTGTCGTCGGCCATCGGCAAGACGGGGGCGCGCAACCGCGCCGAGGCCGTACGGATGGCGGAGGAACGCGGCTGGCTCTGACGCGAACACCGCTAACCTGCCGGGTGGAATGGTTATGCCGGCGTTATGCCGGTACGGCCACACTGATCGGCACTTGAAGACTTGGGGGCGCGGTGCGTGTTCTGATCGCCGAGGACGAGCGCATGCTCGCCGACTCGATCGCCGAGGGTCTGCGCGGGGAGGCGCTGGCCGTGGACGTGGCCTACGACGGCGAGTCGGCGCTGGAGCGGCTCGGGGTGCACGACTACGACGTGCTGATCCTCGACCGGGACCTGCCGGGCACGCACGGCGACGAGGTGTGCAGGGCCGTGGTGGAGCACGGCTGGCTGGTGCGGGTGCTCATGCTGACGGCGGCGTCCGACGTGCGGGCCAGGGTGGCGGGGCTGTCGCTGGGGGCCGACGACTACCTGCCCAAGCCGTTCGCGTTCGAGGAGCTGGTGGCGCGCGTGCACGCGCTGGGGCGGCGGGCGCGCAGGGCGGACCCGCCGATGCTGGAACGGGCCGGGGTGCGCCTGGACTGGGCGCACCGGCAGGTGTTCCGCGACGGCCGGTACGTGCCGCTGGCCCGAAAGGAGTTCGGCGTGCTGGCCGAGCTGCTGCGCGCGCAGGGCGCGGTGGTCTCGGCGGAGACGCTGCTGGAGAAGGTGTGGGACGAGCACATCGACCCGTTCACGAACACGGTGCGCACGACGATGATGAAGCTGCGCAGGAAGCTCGGCGAGCCCCAGGTCATCGAGACCGTTCCCGGATCGGGGTACCGCATCCCATGAGCGTGCGCATGCGTTCCGCCCTGGCCTGCGCCGGGGTGTTCCTGGTGCTCGGCGTCGTCGTCGTGGCCGTGGTCTACTTCGTGGTGCGGCAGAGCCTCGAGTACCGCAACGGCCTGCTCACGCCGTCGCACATCCAGGTGGAGGTGCCGGCGCAGTACGGCCCCGGCTGGTACGAGCGGTTCTCCCAGCCCTACGAGGTCGCCAGGAAGCGGGCCGACCAGGTCCGCGCCGTCTACCAGGCCGACACCCTGGGCAACGTCCGCCTCTGGGGCGCCGTCGGCGTGCTGGGCGGGGCCGGGCTCGCCTTCGGGCTGGGCTGGCGGTCGGCCGGATGGGTGCTGCGCCCGCTCAGGTCGGTCAACGGCACGGCGCAGCGGGTCCTGCTGAGTCAGGACCTGAAGCAGCGGATCGGGTTCGAGGGGCCGCGTGACGAGATCAAGGAGCTGGCCGACACCTTCGACACGATGCACACCCGGCTGGCCCGCTCGTTCGACGGCCAGCGCAGGTTCGTCGCGAACGCCGCCCACGAGCTGCGCACCCCGCTGACGATCAACCGCACGCTGGTGGACGTGGCCGTGCGGCGGCCCGACGCGACCGAGGACGTCAAGCGGCTCGGCGAGTCGCTGCTGCTGGTCAACGCCCGGCACGAGCGGCTCATCGACGGCCTGCTCGCGCTGGCCGAGGGCGAGCAGGCGGTGCTGGACCGGCGGCCGTTCGATCTGACGGACGTGGCCGAGCACGTGCTCGACCAGGCGGCGGGCGAGGCGGCCGAGCGGGAGGTGACGATCCACCGGCTGCTCGACTCCGCCCCGACGGCGGGCGAGGCGGTGCTGGTGGAGCGGCTGGTGCAGAACCTGGTGGAGAACGCCATCCGGCACAACCATGCCAAGGGCGAGGTGTGGGTGACGACGCGCGCGCGGGCCGACCGGGTGGAGCTGGTCGTGGCCAACACCGGGTTGCAGGTGCCGCCGTACGAGATCGAGACGATCTTCGAGCCGTTCCGGCGCCTGCACGGCGACCGGCTGCGGTCGGATCGGGGCAGCGGGCTCGGGCTGTCGATCGTCCGGGTGATCGCGGAGGCGCACGGCGGCACGGTGCTGGCCAGGCCGCGCGACGAGGGCGGGCTGACGATCACGGTGGAGCTGCCCGCCGACGGGTCCGGAGTCTGAATCCCCCGGCGGATCAGGAGCCGCCCGGGTGGAGGACGTCCTGGTGGATCTCCCACAGTGCCGACTCCGGGATGCCGGACTTGACGAGCAGCTCCCACGTCGCCATCCGGTCGGCCGGGTCGGCGAGCATCGCCCGCAGGAGGAGCTTGAGCGCGGCCCGGTCGGCTCCCTCCTCGTGCCACATCATGCCCAGCGCCCGGTGCATCGCGGGCGAGCGTACGGCCACCGTGCGCAGCAGCTCCTCCAGGATCCCCACGCGGTCGCGGAACGGCAGCGCCTGCCCCTCCCCCAGCGCGCGCAGCAGCAGGTCGAGCAGCCTGCGGTGGCGGGGCGCGTGCCCGGTGGCGACCGCGACGACCACGTCGCCCATCCCGCTGGGCTCCGCGCCGCCGAGCACGACGTCCTCCACCCCGTCCGTGACCACCCGGTGCGCGGACAGGGCGGTGACCAGCCCGGTCCAGCCGTCGGCGCCGAGCTGCCCCTTCCACAGGTGGGTGAGGGCCGACCAGCGTTCCAGGTGGTCGGGCCCGGGCAGGATGGACGAGACCGCGACGGGCTCCTCGGAGGCCGCGACGATGAGCAGGGTGAGGTTGGCCGAGTAGGCGGCCAGGCGGCGGGTCACGGTGTGCCGCACCGGGCGGAAGCCGGTGAAGTGGCGGCGCGGCCGCTCGTACAGGGCCCGGCGCAGCAGCCCGGCCAGCAGCTCGGCGCAGCGCGCCCGCACGGCCGCCGGGACCTCCTCCAGCAGCTCCAGGACGAAGCCGACGGCCGGGCCCCGCTCGGCCAGGCACGAGTGGGACGTCACCGCGTACAGCAGGTCGTCGTCCACGGCCTGCACCACGGCCAGCGGCTCGTCGCCGGCCAGGCGGCGGCGCCGGTCGAGGTCGCGCAGCGCGTACAGGGTCAGCCAGGCCACCAGGAACTCGCCGAACGTCGAGTGCAGGAACGCGTGGCCCTTCCTGCGCACGAAGAAGAAGCGCTCGGTGGCCTTGCGGGCCCAGTCGACGCGCTCCTCCTCGTCGTCCTGGTCGTCCTCGCCGCCGTGGCACAGGGCGGGCAGGTCGCGGTCGAGCTGCTCGTCGGTGATGACCTGGCTGCCGCGGGCCAGCATGGACAGCGCCACCGCGCCGAGCAGCACCAGCTCCTGGTCGATGGCCACCCGGCGGGCGCCGCCCGTCTCGCGTTCGGTGTAGTCGCGCAGCAGCACCTCGTACAGGCGGGACCGGCGCAGGGGGCTGTGGTCGTGCTGCAGCGCGTTGCCGCCGGCGTCGTAGAGCGCGAGCAGCAGCAGGAGCAGCGGCTGCCTGGCCATCTCGCCGTGGACCAGCGCCGCCTCGGCGGGCAGCGGCTTCAGGTCGCGCCTGGCCAGCAGGGCGCGGTTGGCCTGGTCCCAGATGTCGAGCCACTGGCGTACCTGGTCGTCGTCGAACGGCAGGAGCTGCAACGCCAGCAGCCCGTCGGGGAAGCGCACACGGTCGGCCACCACCGTGCGGCTGGTCACGATCACCGCGACCGGGCGCCCGAGCCCGGCCTCCCTGGCCTGGAACTCGCGCACGCGCTCCAGGTAGTCGTAGCGGTTGAGCCCGCCCTGCACCAGCTCGTCGAACCCGTCCAGCAGGATCACCGGCATCGCGCCGTCGCCGGCCGCCACCAGGTCGGCGTAGGGCACCTCCTCGCCCAGCACCTCGCCGACGGCCTGCTCGATCTGGCCGCTCACGTCCGCCCGGGCCCGTACGGCGCGCAGCTCCACCCTGAACGGCAGGAACTCCGACCTGGCCAGCCGGGCGGCCAGCACCTCGGTCAGCTTGGTCTTGCCGGAGCCGGGCTCGCCCAGCACCAGCAGCGGCGCCTGCGTGGCGCGTAACGAGGTGAGGTGCCCCACGAGGAACGCCTCGGGGTCGGGCAGCAGCCGCTGCCTGTCCCACCAGCTCCGCTCGGCGGGCGAGGACTCGCGGGTCAGCTCCGCCACCCGGCAGCGCGGGCTGAGGTAGCCCTCGCCGAGCAGCGGCAGGTAGACGTCCTCCGGCAGCTTGCCGGCCAGCAGGAGCGGCTGGTCGAGGGCGTTCGCGGCCATCCTGACCTGGTGGATCATCGGGCGGTCGCCGACCCGGGGCGGGGCCAGCTCGGCCAGCAGCCACGCCACCCGCGACAGCGCCGTGGCCGGCGGCGGCCGCTCGGTGACCAGGCTGCGCACCCCGAACTCGTGGCTGTCGAGCGCCAGCGAGCGGTAGTCCTCGTCGTAGATGCGCAGCGCGTGCGCGGTGGGCGCCTCCGACAGCACGCGGGGCAGCAGGAGCTGGTCCTCCACGGCCAGCTCGTCCCAGACGGACAGACCGCCGACGTAGCCGGTCAGGGCCTCGGACATGCGCGCGTAGGCACGTTCCACGGCGGCGCGGGTCTCGCCGTAGGGCACGTGCGGCTCGGGTGTGGGCAGCCGCTCCAGCAGCAGCCCGGCCACCAGCCTGGCGTACCGCTCGGCCGTCGGCACGCCGTGGGAGATACGCTCGCCGCGGTCGAGCTGGTCCAGCGTGAACGGCAGCTTGGCCTCGCCGAGCGCCTCGAACCAGGCGGCCACGACGATCGCGGCGTGCGCCGCCGCCAGCCGCTGGGTGCGGGTGAAGCGGTCCACGCCGCCCTTCAGCTCCGGCATGCGGCGCACGACGTCCTCGCCGTAGGCGACGACGCCGTCGCGCATGTCGCGCAGGCTGGAGGTGAGGCGGGTGCCGCCGGCCAGCGCCCAGCCGGTACGCTCGGCCTCCGCGGCGAACCCGATCACCTTGACGAGCCTGCCGTCCTTGCATCCGAGAATCCTCAGGGCGTCGGCGTAGTTCGGGGTGTCGATCATGGCCTTCTCCCGGGGATTGGGATGTCCCATCATGCGCTGTACGCCCCGATCCGCGCAGGCTTGTTCGCCAGGACGACCGAGACGTTATCCGCGCGTCACGTTCCTTTCACGGCCTGTGCGATCTCCGGCAGCGCCGCCGGGTCCTCGATGGTGGACGGGATGTCGTACGGGCCGCCGTCGGCGATGTTCCGCATCGTGGCGCGCAGGATCTTGCCCGAGCGGGTCTTCGGCAGCCTGTTCACCACGACGGCGCGGCGGAAGGCGGCGACGGGCCCGATGCGCTCGCGCACCAGCGCGGCCAGCTCCCGCTCGATCTCCTGAGGGTCGCGCTCCGCGCCCGCCTTCAGCACCACGAACCCCATCGGGAGCTGGCCCTTCAGCTCGTCGGCCACGCCGATCACCGCGCACTCGGCCACGTCGGGATGGGAGGCGATGACCTCCTCCATGGCGCCGGTGGACAGGCGGTGGCCGGCCACGTTGATCACGTCGTCGATGCGGCCCATGACGTAGAGGTAGCCGTCTTCGTCGAGGTGGCCGCCGTCGCCCGTCAGGTAGTGGCCGGGGTAGCGCTCCAGGTAGGAGCGGGTGAAGCGGGCCTCGTCGCGATAGAGGGTGGGCAGCGCGCCGGGCGGCAGCGGCAGCTTCACGGTGACCGCGCCCTCGGTGCCGGGCGGGCAGTCGTTGCCGTCACGGTCGAGCACGTGCACGTCCCAGCCCGGCACGGGTTTGGTCGGGGAGCCCGGCTTGAGGGGCAGCGGCTCGATGCCGACGCAGTTGGCGGCGATCGGCCAGCCGGTCTCGGTCTGCCACCAGTGGTCGATGACGGGGATGCCGAGCAGGCCGGAGGCCCAGTGGTAGGTGTCGGGGTCGAGCCGTTCGCCGGCCAGGAAGAGGTACCGCAGCCCCGACAGGTCCCACTTTTTCGCGAAATTGCCGGAGGGGTCCTCTTTCTTGATGGCGCGGATCGCGGTCGGCGCGGCGAACAGCGTCCGCACCCCGTGCGTGGCCACCACCCGCCAGAACGCGCCCGGGTCCGGGGTGCCGACGGGCTTGCCCTCGTACAGGACCGTGGTGCAGCCCGCCAGCAGCGGCGCGTACACGATGTAGGAGTGGCCGACCACCCAGCCGACGTCGGAGGCGGCCCAGTAGACCTCGCCGGGGGCGGCGCCGTACACGTGGGACATGCTCCAGTGCAGCGCCACCGCGTGGCCGCCGTTGTCGCGCACGACGCCCTTGGGCACGCCGGTCGTGCCGGAGGTGTAGAGGATGTAGAGCGGGTCGGTCGCGGCCACGCTCACGCACGGCGCCCGCTCGGCGTCCCGCACGGCCGGCGCCCAGTCGAGGTCGCGGCCCTCGCGCAGCTCCGCCGCGCACTGCGGCCGCTGCAGGATCACGCACCGGTCGGGCCGGTGCTCCGCCTGCTCCAGCGCGTCGTCCAGCAGCGGCTTGTACGCCACCACGCGCGCCGGCTCGATCCCGCAGGACGCCGACAGCACCACCTTGGGCCTGGCATGGTCGATCCGCACCGCCAGCTCCCTGGCCGCGAACCCGCCGAACACCACCGAGTGCACCGCCCCGAGCCGCGCGCAGGCCAGCATCGCGACGACCGCCTCGGGCACCATCGGCATGTAGATCACCACGGTGTCGCCCGCCGTCACGCCGAGGCCGCGCAGCATGCCCGCCGTCCTGGCCACCTCGTCCAGCAGCTCGGCGTAGGTGTACACGCGGGTGGTGCCGGTGACCGGGCTGTCGTGGATCAGCGCGGGCTGCTCGCCGCGGCCCTGCTCGACGTGCCGGTCCACGGCGTTGTGGCAGGTGTTGAGCCGGCCGTCGGGGAACCAGCGGCCCTCGCCGTACACGGTCGCGGGGGGTACGTCCCAGTCGATCCCGCGGGCCGCCTCGCCCCAGAACCGCTCGGGCTGTTCGATGCTGCGCCGGTAGACCTCGTCGAAACCGCTCACCCGTCGATCAGAACAGCCTGCGGCCCCATGACGCAAGATATCCAGGTGAGCGATGACGTGATCTTTTCCGTGGTGGTGGGGTCGAGGGCGTACGGGCTGGACACCGACGACTCCGACACCGACCGGCGCGGCGTGTTCGTGGTGCCGACCCGGGCGTTCTGGCGGCTGGACAAACCGGCCACGCACCGGGACGGGCCGCTGCCCGAGCAGTTCTCCTGGGAGGTGGAGCGCTTCTGCGGGCTGGCCCTGGACGCGAACCCCACCGTCCTGGAGTGCCTGTGGTCCCCTCTCGTGGAGGTGATCACGCCTGCCGGGCAGCGGCTGCGGGACCTGCGGGAGGCCTTCCTGTCCGAACGGGCGCACCGCTCCTTCGCCGGGTACGCCGAGGCGCAGCTACGGCGGCTCGACCCGGAACGGCCCAACTGGAAGCAGGCCATGCACATGATCCGGCTGCTGCTCAGCGGCCTGCACCTGATGCGGCACGGCGAGCCGCTCGTCGGGATGCAGGCGCACCGGGAGCGGTTGCTGGCGGTGCGGCGCGGCGAGGTGTCCTGGGACTCGCTGATCGCCTGGCGGGCGGCGCTGTCGGCCGAACTGGCGGCCGAGCCGGGCGTGCTGCCCGAGCGGCCGGATCGGGGGCGGGTGGAGGAGTTCCTGGTGGGGGTGCGGGAGGAGAACCTGTCTCGGCGGGGATGATGTCGTCCGTGACGTTGGTGGGCCGGCAGGACGCGCTGGCGGCCGTCTCCGAGGTGGTGCTGGGCGGGGCCGGGTGCGTGGTCGTCGAGGGACCGGCGGGGATCGGCAAGAGCCGGTTGCTGGAGGAGGCGGCCGCGGTGGCGCGGGCCGGGGGGCTGGCAGTGGCGCTGGGGCGGGCCACGGAGCTGGATCGGGTGGCGCCGCTGTCCACGCTGTCGCGGGCCTTGGGCGATTCGGGTGCTTCGCTGGAGTATGGGGCGTTCCTGGCGATCGAGCGGGCCGGGGAGGCGATCGAGCGGTTCAGCCGGGTGCGGCCGGTGGCGATCGTCCTCGATGACGTGCAGTGGGCGGACGAGCTGACGTGCCTGGCGTTGCGGCAGCTCGTGCCGGGGCTGGCCGGGTCGCCGGTGGTGTGGCTGCTGGCGCGGCGTCCGCTCCCCGAGCAGGAGGCGGTGGACCGGCTGATCGCGGAGGGCGCGCGCCGGGTCCCGCTGCCGCCGCTCAGCCCGGAGGAGGCGGCCGAGCTGTGCCGGCGGCTGCTGGGGGCCGCGCCCGGGGCGTCGGTGCTGGAGCTGGCGCGGGCCGCCGGTGGGAACCCGTTCCTGCTGGAGGAGGTGTTGAACGCGCTGCGCGAGGAGGGCCGCATCGCGGTGAGCGACGGCGGCGTGGCGGTGGTGCGGGAGCCGGAACTGCCGGCGGGGTTCGTCGCGGCCGTCGAGCGGCGGCTGAGCGACCTGTCCGGTGAGGCGCGGCGGGTGCTGGAGGCGGGGGCGGTGCTCCGGCGGCCGTTCACCGTGCACGAGGCCGCCGGGCTGCTCGGGGCCGCGCCGGGAACGCTGGTCGGGCACGTCGAGGAGGCCGTACGCGCGGGGGCGCTGGTCGGTGAGGGGGACCGGCTGGCGTTCCGTCACGACCTCATCAGGGAGGCCGTGTACGGCGGGCTGGCCGCCGCCATCAGGACGGCGCTGCATCGGGAGGCGGCGTTGGTCCTCCGGCGCGAGGGACGTCCACCGGCCGAGCTGGCCGAGCACCTGCGCCACGGGGCTCGGGTGGGGGACGTGGCCGCCGTCCGCGAGCTCAGGGCCGCCGCCGAGGAGATGACCGCCGTGGCCCCGTCGGCCGCCGCGGACCTGATGCTGCGGGCTCTCGAACTGTCGGGCCGGCACCACCCAGGCCCAGACCCCACCGCTGGAGCACAGGCGGCCGGGACCGGCGCGCCAGGAGCCGGCGAGCCGCCGCCCGAAGCTGGAGGACCGGCGGCCGGGACCGGCGAGCCGCCGCCCGGAGCTGCAGGGCTGGTGGCCGGGGTGGTGCGGTTGCTGGCTTCGGCGGGGCGGCTGGACGAGGCGCGGGAGATCGCCGACGCGCACGGTGCTCCTCGTGACGCGGCCGAGCGGGCCGGGATCGCGTTCGGGCTGGCGGAGGCGCTCAAGCACGCCGGGGATGACCGGACCGTCATCGCCCGCACCGGCCGGGCGCTGGAGCTGTCCGGCGTGCCGGTGCGGGAGCGGGCGCGGCTGCTCGCCGTCCGGGCGCACGCGCTGATGATGACGGGCCGGATCGACGCGGCGGACGACGCGGCACGCGAGGCCATCGCCAACGGCGAGGCGGGCACCGGCCGAGCGGCGAACCCGGTCGAGGAGGCGGTCGCGGGCGAGGAGGCGACCGCGGAGAGAGCAGCGGGGTCCGGCGGGGAGGTGTTCGCTCAGGTGGTGGGGTTGCAGGCGCGGTCCACCGTGGCGATCTTCCGCGGCGAGCTGGGTGACGCGTTGCGTTACGCCGGGCGTTCGGTGGAGCTGGCGGACGGGGCGGGCGGGGAGACGGCGCATCGGCATCCGCGGTTGTGGCTGGGGGCCGCGCTGACGGCGCTGGACAGGTTCGAGGAGGCGCAAGAGGTCTACGCGGTGGTCGAGCGGGAGTGCGGCAGGCTCGGTACGGCGTGGGCGCTGCCGTTGCTGCACCGGTTCAGGGCCGAGCTGCTGCTGGCGTGGGGGCGGCTCGACGACGCGTACGCCGAGGCCGAGACGGGCCTGCGGGTGGCGGAGCAGCTCTCGGCGATGGCGCTGGCACCGGCGTTGCTGGGTGTGCTCGGACAGGTGACGCTGCTGCGGGGCGAGGCGCGGGCGGCGCGCGAGCTCCTGGCCCGGGGACGGGGCCTGGCCGGCGACGGGCCGGGGCTGGTGGCCGAGGAACTGCGGTGGCGGAGCGGGCAGGCACCCTCGGCCGGGGTGCTGGCGTACCTGGTGGTGCAGGAACCGTGGACGGCGGCGCGGTTGCGGCGGGTGGTGCCCGGTGCGGTGGAGTGCGTGCGGGACCTCGCGCGGCGCAACCCCGGCCAGGTGTCCCTGGCGGCGGGGGCCGCGCAGGCCGAAGGGCGGCTGGAGGAGGCGATCGAGCTGTACCGGGCGGGCCCGCGACCGCTCGGCCTGGCGGCGGCCCTGGAGGAGGCGGGGCGGCGGGAGGAGGCCGTTGAGGTGTACCGGTCCTGCGGCGCCGCCCCACCCGTGAGCGCCCCGTCCGCGGGCGAGGGGTCGGGGTGGGCGGCGTTGACGGGGGCCGAGTTGCGGGTGGTGCGGCTGGTCGCTCAGGGCATGACGAACAGGGAGGCCGCCGCCGCCCTGTTCCTGTCACCGCACACCATCGACACCCATCTCCGCCACGCCTTCGCCAAGCTGGGCGTGAACAGCCGGGTCGAGCTGACCCGCCAGGCGCTCGCCCACGAGCCGCCCGCCCCCTGACGCGGGGGTCAGTCAGCGAGCATCGGCAGCAGGGCCCGCGCGTCGGCCTCGGCGATCTCGAGGCCGAGCTCGCCCCGCAGCCACCCCGCCAGCTCCTCCCCCGTCGCGAAGCTCATCCCCTCCAGCCGCACCCGCGTGCCTGCGGTCGTCCGCTGGGCGAGCACGTGGCGGGTGAACGGCGACTTCGGGTGGGTGGACACATAGTAGTTCGCCACCTCGAAGTCGCTCGGGAAGTGCGGCTCGTCCGGCCGGAACGCGTACAGCTCCGTCCCCCCCGCGTGCAGCACCCAGAAGTCCTCGTCCCGCCCCAGCCGCCACCGCCACGGCCCCGACTCCAGCGACGCCCCCTCCTCGAACGGCATCGGCTCCACCAGCCCCTCACCGCCGAACCCGACGTCCGCCAGCCACGTGCGCCCCTCCGCCACGACGGTGAGCATGGCGTGGGAGCGGGGCAGGTGGTAGCGGCCCAGGCGGATCCTGGCCAGGTGCCGGGTGACGGTGAAGCCGAGGCGTTCCAGGACGGCGGCGAACAGCAGGTTGTGCTCGTGGCAGTAGCCGCCGCGCCCGCCCGTCACCATCTTGTCCTGCAGGCTGCCCAGGTCGAGCGAGATGCCGCGGCCGAGCAGCACGTCGAGGTTCTCGAAGGGGATGGCGCGGACGTGCGCCAGGTGGACGGCGCGCAGGGTGCCCGCCGTCGGGGCGCGCGGCCCGTCGTACCCGATCCGTCCCAGGTAGGCGTCCAGGTCGAGCTTCTCGATGTCCCAAGTCATGTGATCAACTGTGGCGGTAACGGGGGCCGCCGCGCATCACGTGTTCACGGGATTTGCCGACAAGACCAGCCTTGTCGCGAAATTTCGGTACCCGGCCCGTTCGAAGGCCCGCACCATCGGCCCGTTCCCCGCGTCCGTGTCGGCCACGATCCGCTGGACCCCGCGCCCCGCGTGGCTGCGGGTGATCTCGGCGAGCAGGTCGCCGGCGTACCCGTGGCCGCGTTTCTCCGGCACCACCCCGAGGTAGCCGACGACGGGCCCGGCGTGGTTCGCCGACGGCAGGGCGACGCCCACCAGCTCTCCGGCCTGGTCGTAGGCGAGCCGCCACCAGGCCCGCTCCCCCGGCATCGCCCGGTAGTCGCCGACGTCCTCGCGTGCCTGCGCCTCCGGTCCCATGGCGGCCACGGCCTGGCGGGTGTGGTGGTCGAGCGTTCCCGCCGCCACCCGTGCGAACGCGGCCACGAACGCCTCGTCGTCGTCCTCGGCGCGGAAGACCAGCCGGCCGGACGGCTCGGGCACGGGCGCGTCCGCCGCCGTCCACGCGTAACGGAGGCGTTCGAGCTCGTCGGTCAGCCCCGCGCGGCCGGCGGCCTCCCAGCGCCAGGCGAGCGCCGCCCTCGCCCTCGGGTCGTCGCGCCGGCCGCTGCCGACGAAGACGTGGTACGCGGGCTGCTCCCCGTACGCGGCATGGGCCCGGCGCAGCAGCTCGGCGGCCAGGCCCACGCGGTCGGGGACCGAGGGGGCGGCGTACAGGCAGTCGAGCGCGAGCGGCCGGTCGCCGCCGGGGAAGCCCCACCACACGGCGCGGGCCATGATCTCACCGCCCGGCTCGGCCTCGGCGAGCCAGACGCGGTCGAAGCGGTAGTCGCCGCTCTCCAGGAACGACAGCAGCCGGTCGGGGTGGGACCAGCTGATGTGGTCGTCGACGACGCAGCCGAGCAGGCGGTCTAGATCGTCCTCGACGGCGGGACGGAAACGCATGGGTCCTCCGAGAAGCAGAAGCGGGCGCGCCGAGCGCCCGGGGACAGGCCGTACATCTCGCTGCGCCTCCTTTCTTCCGACTTTTCGGCGTCAGCGGGCACTGTAGCGGAAATCTCGCGACAGGATGGGCGGGTGAGCTCCTACAACGACGACACGCTGCCCCTCCAGCCCCCGATCCGGCTGCCCGGCAAGGCCACGCTGGCGGCCGCCGTGCGCGCCGCCCCCCTGGCTGAGGAGCTGAAGCCGGAAGGCGACGACGCGGAGGTACTGGCCCTGTGGGCGGAGCACTGCAGGGAGCGGCTGGCCGAGGACGAGGGGCTGCTGCTGGAGCTGGTCCGGCTGTTCCTGTCCAGGGAGCCGCTCAGGGGCGAGACGTCCGAGACGCTGACGGGGCTCGGGCTGGTGCGGGGGGCGGAGCCGTACACGCTGAGCTGGCTGGGGTTGTGGGTGGCGCGGCAGATCATCGCCGAGACCACCGGGCAGGACATCCCGGTCATGGGGTCGCTGGCCGGCGCCGACGCGGCGACGCTGCTGCACGGGCTGCGCTCGTACCCGGAGAGCGAGCGCGGCGAGGAGCTGGCCGGGTGGCTCAAGGACCGCGACGAGCGGGCGGCGGTGGACGAGATCGCGTCCGTGCTGGCCGCCGTGAGCCCGCTGAGCCGGGCGGTCGGCGTGGAGCTGCTGTCGGCGGCGTTCGGCGAGGAGGGACGGCGGGCCCTGGACCGGCTGCTGGAGGAGCCCAAGCTCGGGGCGGTGATCGCGGCCAGGCTCGGGCGGGAGGAGCGGCAGCCGTCGCCGGAGGAGATCGCCTGGGTGCTGGTGGACATGGCGGCGGCGCTGCTGGAGTTCGGCGGGGAGACGGGCGAGGTGATCGAGTCGATCGCGATGGGGATGAAGGCGGAGGAGCAGGCGGGGACGATCGCGATCCTGGCGTTCGGGGATCATCCGTGGACGGGGCAGGTGCTGCGGGTGTTCATCGAGCACCATCCGGACGAGCGGGTGGCGGCGGCCGCCCGCAAGGCGTTGCGGCGCTTGCGCGGGCTGGCCGACCTGCGGGGTTGAGCCGGTAGAGTCGGCTCGATGAGCGAGCATGCGATCTCCCCTCAGACCGGCATCCTGGGTGACGCGTACGCCTGCGGCTGCGGCGTGATCCTCGGCGGCCGGATGGCGGCCGAGCTGCACGCCGCCGAGAACGGGCTGTGCTCGGCCTGCCTCGGCTCTACCGAGGAGCAGGTGGCGCCCGGCCTGCGGCGCCCCTGCAACTCCTGCGTGGGCAGCGGGCGGCGCAGGGAGCAGGTCACCTGGCAGCTGGCGCACGCCGAGGCCGAGCACCTGATCACGATGACGGTCGTACGCGGGGTCGTGGCGGGGTTCGACGGCCCGTTCCACCTGTCGGAGATCGCCGACACGGTGCGCAGCGGCCTGGGGCTGCCCGCGGGGCGGCTGCCGGTCGGGCCGCGGGTGCGCGACCTGCTGCTGCAGTTGCAGGCGGCCGGTGAGATCGCCATGTTGTCGGCGCCCGACGAGATGGTGGGCACGGACATGGTCCTCTACCGCGACCCGCAGTGGCAGCGCGTCCGCACCCTCGGCCTCTGACCCGCACCCCGAAGCACCTCACGCCGCACCCCCCAGGCGGGATGGTCAGGCGGTGTCCGTGACGCGGCAGAGGATCTCGCCGTGCAGGACGGACAGCCAGCCGTCTTCGGCCGCCGCCCACTCCCGCCACCCGTCCGACATGCGCCGCAGGTCCGCCTCCGTGGCGGCGCCGGTGGCCAGCGCCTGCTCGGCCAGGGCGGAGCGCAGGATGCGCTCGGCCCACATCCCGCCCCACCAGGCCCGGTCGTCCTGACTGGCGAAGCACCAGGTGGAGGAGGTGGCGGTGACGTCCTCGAAGCCGGCGGCCCGGGCCCAGGACAGCAGCCGCCGCCCGGCGTCCGGCTCGCCCCCGTTGCTCCGGGCGAGCCGCTGGTAGAGCGCCATCCACTCGTCCAGCGCCGGCACCCGCGGCCACCAGGTGAACGCGGTGTAGTCGCTGTCGCGCGCCGCCACGAACCCGCGCGGCTTAGTGACCCGCCGCATCTCCCGCAGCGCCCGCACCGGGTCCTCCACGTGCTGCAGCACCTGGTGGGCGTGCACCACGCAGAACGTGTCGTCCGGGCAGTCGAGCGCGTGCACGTCCGCCACGGCGAAGCCGACGTTGGCCAGCCCCCTGCCCGCCACCTCGGCCCTGGCCAGCTCCAGCGCGTCCGCGGTGACCTCGGAGGCGGTCACGTGGCCGTCGGGCACCCGGGCGGCCAGGTCGGCGGTGATCGTGCCGGGGCCGCTGCCGACGTCCAGGATCTTCATGTGCGGCTTGAGGTGGGGCAGCAGGTACGCGGCCGAGTTCTCGGCGGTGCGCCAGCGGTGGGAGCGCAGCACGGACTCGTGGTGACCATGCGTGTAGACGGCGGCCATCGGAAAACCCCTTCGGTTCGGCGATGCTGCCCACCCTAGCGTGCGTCTCACCATTCAAGAGAAAATGTCTTATATTTCGAGACGTGACGGAATGCATACACTTGTCGGCGAGTCATCCGAGGAAGGGACGTTGATGGTGGGAGAGGTCCGGCCGATCGTGACCGTGGGGGACCCGGTGCTGCATCACCCGTGCGAGCCGGTCACCCGGTTCGACGGCGAGCTGGCGGCCCTGGTGGACGACATGTTCGCCAGCATGTACGCGGCCGAGGGCGTCGGCCTGGCCGCCAACCAGATCGGCGTCCCGCTGCGCGTGTTCGTCTACGACTGCCCGGACGACGAGGGCGTGCGCCACAAGGGCGTCGTCGTGAACCCGGAGCTGGAGGTTCCCGGCCTCGGCGAGCGGCACCTGGACGCCGGCGACGAGGGCTGCCTGTCGGTGCCCGGCCAGTACGCGCCGCTCCCCCGCCCCGACCGCGCCACCGTGCGCGGCTTCGACGCGGCCGGCGAGCCCGTGACGGTCGAGGGCACCGGGCTGCTGGCCCGCTGCCTGCAGCACGAGACCGACCATCTCGACGGTTACCTCTACATCGACCGCCTGCCGGCCAAGCGGCGCAAGCAGGTGCTGGCGGCGTACCAGGAATCCACAAGGCCCCAGGAATCCACTAAAGCGGATAAAGCATCGCTATAGTGGAGGAATGGAAGGCGAAGGGGTCCTGTCCAGCGGCCTGTCCATGGCCGAGCTGGGGCAGCGCATCCGCGGGGAGCGGCAGGCGCGCGGGCTGTCCATCGAGCGGCTGGCCGAGCTGAGCGGCATCAGCAGGAGCATGGTCTCCGAGGTCGAGCGGGGCACGAAGACGCCGAGCGTGCTGGTGCTCGACCGGCTGGCCACGGCGCTGGGCACGTCGATCGCGCGGCTGCTCGACGAGCCCGCGCACAGCGCGATGCGGGTGCTGCGCCACACCGAGCAGCGGGTGCTGCGCGACCCGTCCGGATGGGAACGGCGGGTGCTGTCGCCGGTCCTGGGCGAGGTGGAGTTCGAGTTCATGCGCACGACCATCGGCCCCGGCGTGGACGCGGGCGAGTTCGCGCCGCACGCCCCCGGCTCGCGCGAGTACCTCGCCGTCGAGCACGGCAGCCTGCGGCTGACGATCAACGGCAGGCCGTACGAGCTGGCGGCCGGCGACTCGGCCTACTACCCCGGCGACTGCCGCCACGCCTACGCCAACGACGGCACCACCGACTGCGTCTTCTACCTCGCCATGGAGGTGAGTGGAGTCGGGCACCACGAACCACGGAGGGAATCCCCCGATGCATGACCTGCGTCAGGCCGGCGCCAAGGCGGCCGAGATCATGGCCGACCACCTGGAGGGCGTCGCGGAGCGGCCGGTGTGGCGGCCGGTGCCGGACGGCGAGCTGGCCTGGCTCACCCGCCAGGAGCTGCCGGAGACGGGCCGCGCGCTGGACGAGCTGCTGGAGGACGCGCGCGAGCACGTGCTGCCGTACCCGATGGGCAACGGGCACCCGCGCTTCTTCGGCTGGGTGAACTCGCCGCCGAACCCGGCCGGCGTCCTCATCGAACCGCTGGCCGCGGCGCTGAACCCGAGCTGCGCGGGCGGCGACCACGCGGGGCCGCACCTGGAGCGCGCGGTGGTGCGCTGGCTGGCCGGGCTCGTCGGCTTCCCGCACCCGCCCGGCGGCGGCCTCCTGACCAGCGGCGCCTCCATGGCCACCGTGATCTGCCTGGCCACCGCCCGCCAGCAGGCGGCACTCGCGGACGGCTGGGACGCCCGCGAGGAAGGGCTGTCGGGCCGGCCCTCCATGGTCATGTACGTCACCGAGGAGGGCCACAGCTGCCTGCACAAGGCGGCCCAGCTCCTCGGCCTCGGCGCGCGCAACGTGCGCCTCGTGCCCGTGGACGCGACGTACCGGATGGACGTGCGCGCGCTGCGCGCCATGATCGCCGAGGACCTGGACGCGGGGCTGCGCCCGTTCTGCGTGGCGGGCAGCGCGGGCACGGTGAACTCCGGCGCCGTGGACCCGCTGGACGAGATCGCGGACGTGGCCGCCGCGTACGGGCTCTGGTTCCACGTGGACGGCGCGTACGGCGCGCTCGGCGTCCTGGACGACGGCGCGGCGGCGCAGTACGCGGGGCTGGAGCGGGCCGACTCGCTGGCCCTCGACCCGCACAAGTGGCTGGGCGTGCCGGTGGGCTGCGGCTGCGCGCTGCTGCGCGACCCGGGCGCCGCGCGGGCCGCGTTCAGCCTGGTGCCGTCGTACCTGGTGGACGAGAACGCCGGCGACCTGGGCTGGTTCGCCGAGTACGGGCCCGAGCAGACCCGGCCGTTCCGGGCGCTGAAGACGTGGGCGACGCTGTCGTACCTGGGCAGGTCGGGCGTCAAGCGCCTGGTGGAGCACACGACCGGGCTGGCCCGCACGCTCGGCGCGATGGTCGAGGCGGCCCCGGACTTCGAGCTGCTCGCCCCGGTCACCACCTCGATCACCGCGTTCCGCCACACGCCGCGGGCCGACGGGCTGGACGAGCTCAACCGGGCCATCCCGGTCGCCGTCCAGGCGCGCGGCAACGCGTTCCTCACCGGCACCCGGCTGGGCGGGCGCGACGCGCTGCGGACCTGCATCCTGCACCCGGACACCACCGAGCAGGACCTGGTGGTGCTCCTGGACGAGATCCGCCTGGCGGCCAAGGCCCTGTAGCCGAACCGGCGATGTCCCGTGAAATGCGCATTCGCCCGGGTAGAGGGTCGGCCGGACCGATCTACAGGAGGATCCCATGGCGAAGACCGTGGCAGATGTGATGACCTCTCACCCGGCGACGGTCGAGGCGGACCAGCCGGTGTCCGTCGCGGCGTCGCTCATGCGCGACAACGACACCGGAGCGGTCATCGTCAACGACAACGGCCGCATGAAGGGCATCGTCACCGACCGCGACATCACGGTGCGCGTGGTCGCCGACGACCGCGGCCCCGACACCCCGGTCCGCGACGCGTGCAGCCCGTCCGTCGAGGCCGTCGGCCCCGACACCAGCATCGACCAGGCCGTCCAGCTCATGCGCACGCACGCCGTACGCCGCCTGCCGGTGGTCGAGGACGGCCGCGCGGTCGGCGTCGTCAGCCTCGGCGACCTGGCCGTCGAACGTGACCCGAACTCCGCGCTCGCGGACATCTCGGCAGCGGAGGGCAACCGGTAGTACCGTCTGCCGTGTGGTGACGGTCGATGATGTACGGCAGTTCGCGCGCACGCTCCCGCGCTCCTCTGAGCACCTCATCAGGGACCGCGTGAAGTTCCGCGTAGGCAAGATCGTCTACGTGGCGTTCTCGCGTGACGAGAGCCTGATGGGATTCGGGTTCCCGAAGGAGGAACGCGCGGCCCTGGTGGCCGCCGAGCCGGCGAAGTTCCTCCTGCCCCGGGAGTCCGACCTGCGCTTCCACTGGGTGGAGGCGCGGACTGCCGCCATCGACGTCACGGAGATGCGGGAGCTGGTGCTGGAGGCCTGGCGGATGTGCGTGCCCAGGAAGGTGCGGCTGGAGCAGGAGCTGGCCGCCGGGCGGCACTGACGGGCTTGATCGCGCCGCCGTCCTGCGCGAGGATCTTGATCATGACGCGGCAGGACTGGGTGCGATGGCACGACGGCTACGACGAGCCGGGCTCGTCGCTGAAGGACCGCCTCGACATCGTGCGCAGGTGGGCCGGGACGGCACTCGACGAGGGGGCGTCGCAGGTCGTGAGCCTGTGCGCCGGGCAGGGGCGCGACCTGCTGCCCGTGCTGGCGGCCCACCCCCGGCGCGGGCAGGTGCGGGCGCGGCTCGTCGAGCTGGACGAGCGGAACGCCGCCGCCGCCAGGAGCGCCGCGCCCGAGGGGGTCGAGGTGGTGTGCGGGGACGCGTCGGTGACGGACGCGTACGCGGGCGCCGTGCCGGCGGACCTCGTGCTGGCGTGCGGGATCTTCGGGAACATCACCGACGACGACATCCGGCGCACGGTCGCCGTGCTGCCGCAGCTCTGCGCGCCCGGCGCGATGGTGATCTGGACCAGGGGGCGGCATGAGCCCGACCTGGTGCCGGTGATCTGCGAGTGGTTCGAGGGCCACGGGTTCGAGCGGGTCGCGGCCGAGGGTGAGGGGACCGAGTACGGGGTCGGGGTGCATCGCTACGCCGGGCCCCCGGTGGCACTGGAGCCCGGCGCGCGGATGTTCACCTTCGTACGATGATCAACGGGCGACGCTGCGGTAGAGGTCGCGGGTGAGCGTGGTGATGCGCTTGACCGAGGAGCTCCAGGTGCCACCCGCCGGGTGCGCGGTCAGCACGGCCATGACGTAGCGGTCGCCCTGCCCGGCCAGGCCGGTGGAGTGCAGGACGGGCCGGCCGTAGTCGGGCACGCCCGAGCCGGTGGCGCGCTGGGCGACCCACGAGATGGGCGCCCCGGTCGCCGCGGCGTCGCTCCGGTACGAGACGGCCGCCGTCCTGTTGTCGCACTTGACCGGGGGCGTCGTGCCGAAGCCGGACCAGCCCTGCTTGACCGCCCACGGCCGCGGCACGCCGTCGGGGATGCCGAAGGTCTGGTCGAAGCCGTCGGTGCCGCACGGCGTGGACCGGCGCAGGTGGCCCAGGATGGTGTCCCTGATCCGGGGCTCGGCCCTGTCGAGCAGGTAGCGGTAGGTGCGCACGATGTCGTACGCGCTCAGCGACGTGTACCCCCAGAACCCGGGATGGGTCGCGGGCGGCGGCGTGGTGTCGGACAGCCCGAGCTTGCGCGCCTGCCTGACGATGATCTGCCCCTTGCCGAGGCGGTCCCAGAACGCGGAGGCGGCGTCGTCGTCGCTGGATCGGAGCATGATCTTCAGCAGCCTGGCGTCGGCGGCGGGCACGCTCTTGCGCCGCTCCAGGTAGTCGATCGCGATGAGGATCTTGACGACGGAGGCCGAGCGGTACTTCCTGTGCGCGTTCCGGGTGGCGACGATCTTGCCGGCCTGCCGGTCGAACACCACCCAGGCCGCCGTCGTGCCGGCCGGGACCCGGGGCGGCGCGGCCGCCCCGGCGGCGTGGGCGGGGGCCGTGAGCGCGGCCATGACAACGGGGACTACGGCCAGGGGCTTGATTCGCACCCGCCTATAACTACCAGATTTCGCCTGCCCACTCTTGACCGACCAACGAAAGCGGGTATAAACACAGGAGAAACCAACCTGAAACGGCGGTGAATCAACATCATGTACGCCGAGGAGCGGCAGCAGGAGATCCTGCGGAGGGCGCGGGCCGCGGGCCGCGTCGACGTGGTGACGCTGGCCGCCGAGCTCGACGTGACCACAGAGACGATCCGCCGCGACCTGACGTCGCTGGAGCGGGCGGGCGTGCTGCGCCGCGTGCACGGGGGCGCGATCCCCGTGGAGCGGCTGGGGTTCGAGCCCGCGCTGGCCACCCGTGACGAGGTCATGACGGCCGAGAAGGAACGCATCGCCAAGGCGGCGCTGGCCGAGCTGCCCGAGGACGGGTCCGTGATCATCGACGCGGGCACCACGACGGGCCGCCTGGTGCAGGTGCTGCCCGCCGACCGGGAGCTGACCGTCGTGGTCAACTCCCCGCCGCTGGCCACCGTGCTGGCCGCCCGCGCCAACCTGCACGTGATCATGCTGGGCGGCCGGGTCCGCGGCAAGACCCTGGCGACGGTGGACGACTGGGCGCTGCGCCCGCTGGCCTACCTCAACGTGGACGTGGCGTTCATGGCCACCAACGGCTGCTCGCTGAGCCGGGGCCTGACCACGCCCGACCCGGCGGAGGCGGCGATCAAGCGGGCCATGGTCAAGGCCGCGCAGCGCAGCGTGCTGCTGGCCGACCACACGAAGTTCGGCAACACGTACCTGTCCACGTTCGCCGAGCTGGGCGAGATCGACGTGGTGATCACCGACACCGGGCTGGACGTGTCGCTGGCCGCCGACCTGGCGGGGGCGGGCCCGGAGGTGATCCGGGCGTGATCCTCACCCTGACCCTGAACCCCAGCCTCGACCGCACCATCGAGATCGGCTCCCTCGACCGGGGCGCGGTCATCCGCGCCGCCGCGGCCCACCTCGACCCCGGCGGCAAGGGCGTGAACGTCTCGCGCGCCCTGCTGGCCAACGACGTCGCCAGCCGCGCGGTGATCCCGTACGGCGGCGACGAGGGCAGGCAGCTCGTCCGCCTGCTGGCCGCCGAGGGGCTCGACATGGTGACCGTCCCGGTGACGGGCGCGACCCGGTCGAACGTCACGCTCGCCGAGCCCGACGGCACCGTCACCAAGATCAACGAGCCGGGCACCGCGCTGTCGCCCGCCGAGCTGGACACGATCGCCGACGCGGTGCTCGCCTCCGCCCACGCCGGCGAGCAGGGCGCCGACTGGGTGGTGGCATCCGGGAGCCTGCCGCCCGAGGTGCCCGCCGACGTGTACGCCCGGCTGTGCCGCAGGTTCGCCGGCGCGGGCATCCACGTGGCCGTCGACACCAGCGGCCCCGCGCTCTCCTGCGCCCTGGCCGCCGCCCCCGCCCTGGTCAAGCCGAACCTGGAGGAGCTGTCGGCGGCCACCGGCATGCCGATCCGCAGCCTGGGCGACGTGGCCGAGGCCGCGGGCAAGCTGCGGGCCGCCGGCGCGCGTACGGTGCTGGCCAGCCTCGGCGCCGACGGCGCCGTGCTCGTCGAGGACGGCGGCAGCTGGTACGGCGAGGCCGCCGTGACCGAGCCGCGCAGCTCCGTCGGCGCCGGCGACGCCATGCTGGCCGGCTTCCTCGCCGCGGGAGGCTCCGGGCCCGAGGCGCTGAAACAGGCCCTGGCCTGGGGCGCCGCCGCCGTACGGCTGCCCGGCAGCCGCATGCCGGGCCCCGCGGACATCGACCCGGCCGCCGTCGCCATCCGCCCCACCGACCCCGCCCGCCTTCTCACCACGGCATTCCCCCGATAAGAAAGCGGCTGCTCAACCCCCCAGAAGGAGCACGTCCATGGCCGACACCTACACCCCTCCGGTCACCGGGACCGGAGTCAAGGCCACCATCCAGCGCATCGGCGGCCATCTGGCCGGCATGATCATGCCGAACATCGGCGCGTTCATCGCCTGGGGCCTGATCACCGCCCTGTTCATCCCGACCGGCTGGCTGCCCAACGAGGACCTCGCGAAGCTGGTCGGCCCCATCATCGGGACGCTGCTCCCGGTCCTCATCGCCTATACCGGCGGCCGGATGGTGCACGGGCAGCGCGGGGCGGTCGTCGGCGCGGTGGCGGTGATGGGCGTCGTGGTGGGCACGGAGTCCCCGATGTTCCTCGGCGCCATGATCATCGGCCCGCTCACCGCCTTGATCCTGAAATATGTGGACAAGTTCACGGAGGAGCGGACCAAGGCCGGCTTCGAGATGCTGGTGGACAACTTCACCGCCGGCATCGTGGGCGGCGCGATGGCCGTGGTCGGCTTCTACGGCATCGGCCCGATCGTCCAGGCCGTCACCACCGCCGCCGGCAACGCGGTGGAGTGGCTGATCACCAACAACCTGCTGCCGATCGCCTCCGTGCTGATCGAGCCGGCCAAGGTGCTGTTCCTGAACAACGCCATCAACCACGGCGTGCTGAGCCCGCTCGGCGTGGCCGAGGCCGCCGAGACCGGCAAGTCGATCCTGTTCATGCTGGAGTCGAACCCCGGGCCCGGGCTCGGCCTGCTGCTGGCGTTCCTGCTGTTCGGCCCGCGCGCGATGCGGCCGAGCACGCCCGCCGCGATGATCATCCACTTCTTCGGCGGCATCCACGAGATCTACTTCCCGTACGTGCTCATGAAGCCCCGCCTCATCCTGGCCGTCATCGCGGGCGGCGCCGCCGGGGTGTTCACGTTCATGGTCACCGGCGCCGGCCTGGTCGCCACGCCGTCACCCGGCAGCATCTTCGCCTACCTCGCGGTCACCCCGAAGGGCGGCTGGCTCGGCTCCAGCCTGGGGATCCTCGTGGCGACCGGCGTGACGTTCGTCGTCGCCGCCGTCCTGATGGGCTTCGGCAGGGGCGAGAAGGCCGAGCCCGCAGAGGCCGAAACCGCAGAAACCACCCAGAAGGAGAGCTGAGCCATGGCAGGCATCGACAGCAAGGACATCCACAAGATCATCGTGGCCTGCGACGCGGGCATGGGCAGCAGCGTCATGCTCGCCTCCCAGCTCAAGAAGCAGCTCAAGGAGACCGGCGTGACCGTGGAGCACACCCCGGTCAACTCCATCCCCGACGACGCCGACGTCGTCCTGTGCCACGCGGGCCTGGCCGCGCGTGCGAAAGCGGCCGCGCCGGGGAAGGTATTGGTCTCGTTCCAGATCTTCCTCGGCGACCCGGCGGTGACCCGGCTGGTGAACACCATCAAGAACGGCGGCACGGTCGATGCGTGACGACCTGCTCGACCCGCGCGCCGTACTGCTGCACGAGAGCGCCCCCGACCGCACCGCGGCCATCCGCCGGTGCGGGCGGGCGCTCGTCGACGTGGGCGCGGTCGGGGAGCCGTACATCGAGGCGATGCTGGAGCGCGAGCGGTCGATCTCCACCTACGTCGGCGAGGGCGTGGCCATCCCGCACGGCACGAACGCCTCCAAGGGGGACGTCGTACGCGACGCGATCTGCGTCGTGCGCTTCCCCGGCGGCGTCGACTGGGACGGCATGCGCGTCACGCTCTGCGTCGGCATCGCCGCCAGGGACAACGGGCACGTGCCGCTGCTGGCGGCGCTGGCCGAGATCCTGCTCGACCCGGACCGGGCACGAGCACTACGCGAGGCCGCCGAGGTCTCCGACGTCATCAAGGAGCTGACAGCATGAAGGTCGCGCGCTTCCACGCGCCCGGCGACATCAGGATCGAGGACGCGCCCGAGCCGGTCGCCGGCCCGGGCGAGCTGAAGATCCGGGTACGCAACTGCTCGACCTGCGGCACCGACGCCAAGATCTTCAAGTTCGGGCACCACCACATCGTGCCGCCGCGCGTGATGGGCCACGAGATCGCCGGGGAGGTGGTGGACACCGGCGCCCGGGTGCAGGTGATCGCCGCGATCCCGTGCGGCACGTGCCCCGACTGCGTGGCGGGCCGCCGTACGGTGTGCCCGAACCAGGAGTCGATGGGCTACCACTACGACGGCGGGTTCGCCGAGTACATGATCGTCCCCGCGAAGGTGCTGGCCGTGGACGGCGTCAACGCCATCCCCGACGGCGTCGGCTTCGCGGAGGCGTCGGTGGCCGAGCCGCTCGCGTGCGTGCTGAACGGCCAGGAGCTGGCCCGCGTGGGGCCCGGGGACGACGTGGTCGTGATGGGCGCGGGCCCGATCGGCTGCCTGCACGTGCGGCTGGCGCGGGCGCGCGGGGCGAACCGGGTGTTCCTCGTGGACGTCAACGCCGAGCGCCTGGCGATGGCCGCCGAGCTCGTCCGTCCCGACGCGGCCATCGACGCCGACCCCGCCGAGCAGGTGCTGAAGCTGACCGGCGGCCGAGGCGCCGACGTGGTGATCACGGCGGCGGCCTCCGGCGCCGCGCAGGAGCAGGCCGTGCGGATGGCGGCCAGGCAGGGTCGGATCAGCTTCTTCGGCGGGCTGCCCAAGGACGACCCGATCATCGCGCTCGACTCGAACCTCGTGCACTACCGCGAGCTGACCATCGTCGGCGCGAACGGCTCCAGCCCGGCCCACAACGCCCAGGCGCTGCGGCTGGTGGCCGAGGGCGCCGTGCCGGTGTCGGACCTGATCACCCACCGGCTGCCGCTGCCGCGCGTGCTGGACGGGATCGACCTGGTCAGCCGGGGCGCGGCCATCAAGGTCACCATTGAACCCTAGGAGGAGGTTGTGATGGCGCAGCGAACGGTGGCCGTGGCCTCTGCCAGCGGCCTGCACGCCCGGCCCGCCAAGCTGTTCGTGCAGGCGGCGGTGAAGTCGGGGGTGCCGGTGACGATCCGGGCCGGGGAGAAGGCGGTGCCGGCCAAGAGCATGCTGGGGGTGCTGTCGCTCGGCGTCGTCCAGGGCACGGAGGTCACGCTGGAGGCCGAGGGGCCGGGCGCGGAGGAGGCGCTGGACACGCTCGCGGCGCTGCTGGCCCGCGACCTGGACGCGGACGAGGCCCTCGATGCCTGACATCGCCGCCCCAGCGACCCCGGGTGGCGGGCCGTGGGAGGGGGGTGCCGGGGGGCTCGTCGGGCTGGGGGTCAGTCAGGGGCGGGCGGCCGGGCCGGTGATCCGGCTGGCCGATCCGCCGGAGCTGCCCGCGCCCAGGACGGTCACCGACCCGGGCGCCGAGGCCGCCACCGTGGCCAAGGCGCTGGAGGCGGTCGCGGCCGAGCTGAACCGGCGCGCCCTGGCCGCCGGCGGCGAGGCGGCCGAGATCCTGGAGGCGCTCGCCATGATCGCCGAGGACCCGGTGCTGCTGGAGGAGGCCGAACGGCTCACCGCCGGCGGCGCCGACGCCGCCCACGCCCTGGACGCCGCCTTCTCCGGCCACCGCGAGGCCCTGGCGCAGCTCGGCGGCTACCTGGCCGAGCGGGCCGCCGACCTCGACGACCTCAAGCACCGCGCGGTGGCCTCCGCGCTCGGCCTGCCGATGCCGGGCCTGCCCTCGCCCGGCCATCCGTACGTGCTGGTGGCCACGGACCTCTCCCCCGCCGACACCGCGGGCCTGGGCGGCGACGTGCTGGCGCTGGTCACCGAGCGCGGCGGGCCGACGAGCCACACCGCGATCCTGGCCCGGGCCAGGGGCCTGCCCGCCGTCGTGGCCTGCGCGGGCGTCACCGGCCTGGCCGACGGCACGGTGATCGGCGTGGACGGCGGCACCGGCGAGATCGCGATCGGCCTGTCCGAGCGGGAGACCGCCGAGGTCGCCCGGACCGAGGCCGCCCGCAGAGCCCGCCTCCGCACGAGCCGGGGCCCGGGCCGGACCGCGGACGGGCATGCGGTCAAGCTCCTGCTCAACATCGGCTCAGCCGAGGACCTGGCACCGCACGACCCGGAACCGGCCTCCGGGGGCACCAGCGCCGAGCAGACGGGCGGGGCGGAAGCGGGCGTCGGGGGGACGGGTGCTGAAGGGGTGGGGCTCTTCAGGACGGAGTTCCTGTTCCTCGATCGCAGGCAGCCGCCGTCGTTCGAGGAGCAGGTGACCGCGTACGCGGAGGTGTTCGGACGGGCGGAGCACGTGATCGTGCGCACGCTCGACGCCGGCACCGACAAGCCGCTGCCCTTCCTCGGCCTGCCGCAGGAGCAGAACCCGGCGCTGGGCGTGCGCGGCCTGCGCGTGGACCGGCTGCTGCCCGAGGTGCTGGACACCCAGCTCGACGCGATCGCCGAGGCGGCGCGCCGGGCGGGCGCCGAGCCGTGGGTGATGGCGCCCATGGTCACCACGGTCGGGGAGGCGAGCGACTTCGCCCGCCGGGCCCGGGCCAAGGGGATCGCGCACGTGGGCGTGATGGTCGAGGTGCCGGCGGCGGCGCTGCGTGCGGGCAGGCTGCTGCAGGAGGTCGACTTCCTCAGCATCGGCACCAACGACCTGGCCCAGTACACCTTCGCCGCCGACCGTCAGCATTCGGCGCTGGCCGACCTCCTGGACCCGCGCCAGCCGGCGCTGCTGGAGCTGATCGCGCTGTGCGCGGAGGCGGGCAGGCAGGCGGGCAAGCCGGTCGGGGTGTGCGGCGAGGCGGCGGGCGACCCGCTGCTCGCGCCGCTGCTGGTGGGCCTGGGGGTGACGAGCCTGTCCATGGCGGCGGTGTGCGTCCCGGCGGTGCGGGAGGCGCTGGCGGGCCTCACCCTGGACGAGTGCCGCGAACGGGCCCGCGCCGCACTCGAATGATCTTCGAGACACCCCCGTCCGACCGGGTGGTCAGGTGGCCGGCTCCGGGTTGTGGGCCTTGAGGCGGAGCCGGTCGCCTTCCACGTCCACCGTCACCTTGCCGTGCTCCCCCACCTCCCCGGTGAGCAACATCGTGGACAGCCGGTTGTCCAGCTCGCGCTGCACCGTCCGGCGCAGCGGCCGGGCGCCGAACTCGGGCTGGTAGCCGCGCCCCGCCAGCCAGTCCTTGGCCGCGTCCGTGACCTCCAGCGTCACGTCCTGGCCGCGCAGCCGCTGCCGGGTACGTTCCAGCAGCAGGTCCACGATCTGGCGGAGCTGCTCGCGCTCCAGCCGCTTGAAGACGATCGTCTCGTCGATGCGGTTGAGCAGCTCGGGCCGCAGCGAGCGGCGCAGCAGGTCCATGAGCTGCTCCTCGACGTCCCCGGTGGCCTCCAGGATGAGCTGGGCGCCGAGGTTGCTGGTCATGATGACGATCGTGTTGGTGAAGTCGACCGTGCGCCCCTGGCCGTCGGTCAGGCGGCCGTCGTCGAGCATCTGCAGCAGGATGTTCATCACGTCGGGGTGGGCCTTCTCGATCTCGTCGAGCAGGATCACGCCGTGCGGGCGGCGGCGGACGGCCTCGGTGAGCTGCCCGGCCTCCTCGTACCCGACGTATCCGGGCGGCGCGCCGATCAGCCGCGAGACCGTGTGCCGCTCCTGGAACTCGCTCATGTCGATGCGCACCATGTGGTCCTCGCCGCCGAACAGCGCCGCCGCCAGCGCCCTGGCCAGCTCCGTCTTGCCGACGCCCGTGGGGCCGAGGAACAGGAAGCTGCCGATCGGGCGGTTCGGGTCCGACAGGCCGGCCCTGGCCCTGCGTACGGCCTCGGCGATGGCGACGACGGCCTCGTCCTGGCCGATGACGCGCTGGTGCAGGTGCTCCTCCAGCCGCATGAGGCGGTCGCGCTCCTGCTCGGTGAGCTGGGTGACGGGGATGCCGGTGCGCCGGGAGACGACCTCGGCGATGTCCTCCACCATGACCTGCGGCACCGTATCGGTCCCGTGCCTGGCGCGCTCCAGCTCGGGGCGGAGCTTGTCGATCTGCGTGGTCAGCTCCTTGGCGCGGTCGAAGTCGTCGCCGGCGACGGCCTGGTCCTTGTCGCGTCGCAGCGCGTCGAGGCGTTCCGCCAGCTCCCGTACGTCGCTGCCGGGCGTGCGGGAGCGCAGCCGGACCCGGGCCGAGGACTGGTCGACGAGGTCGATGGCCTTGTCGGGCAGGAACCGGTCGGAGATGTAGCGGGCGGACAGGCCGGCCGCCGCCTCCAGCGCCTCGTCGGTGATGCGGACCTGGTGGTGCGCCTCGTACGCGTCGCGCAGCCCGGCCAGGATCTCGACCGTCTGCTCCACGGTCGGCTCGGGGACCAGGATCGGCTGGAAGCGGCGTTCGAGCGCGGCGTCCTTCTCGATGTTCTTGCGGTACTCGTCGATGGTGGTGGCGGCGATGACGTGCAGCTCGCCGCGGGCCAGGGCTGGCTTGAGGATGTTCGCGGCGTCCATGCCGCCCTCGGCGGAGCCGGCGCCGACCAGCGTGTGCACCTCGTCGATGAAGACGATGGTCTCGTCGGCGTGCGCCCGCACCTCGTCGATGACCTTCTTGACGCGCTCCTCGAACTCGCCCCGGTACTTCGAGCCGGCCACCATCCCGGTCAGGTCGAGCGCGACGACGCGGCGGTCCTTGAGCGTGTCGGGCACGCTGCCGTTGACGATGCGCTGGGCGATGCCCTCGACGATCGCGGTCTTGCCGACGCCGGGCTCGCCGATCAGGCACGGGTTGTTCTTGGTGCGCCGCGACAGCACCTCGATGCACTGCTCGATCTCGTCCTCGCGGCCCACGACCGGGTCGATGCGGCCCTGCCTGGCCTCCTCGGTGAGGTCGCGGCCGTACTCGTCGAGCGAGGGGGTGTCGCCGGCGCGGCGGCCGTCGCCGCCCCCGGGCTGCCCCCCGTACTGCCGGGCCGGCCCGGACATCATGGCCTGCTGCAGCTCGTTCGCCGAGACGCCCTGCTCCTGGAGGAGGCGGGCGGCGGTGGAGTCGGGGTTGGCGGCCAGCGCGAGCAGCAGGTGCTCGGGCCCGATGTACGACGACTGCAGGGCGCGGGAGATGCGCTGGGCGTCGAGGATGGCCCGCTTGGTGGCCGGGGACAGCGTGGTGGGCGGCTCGGCGGGCTCGCCGGGGCCGGCCGCGGCGTCGATGCGGTCGCGCAGCCGCCCGACGTCCACCCCTGCCGTACGCAGCAGCGCCTGCCCGGAGTCGGTGTCGACCAGCGCGTCGAGCAGGTCGAGCACGTCGAGGTCGGCCGCGCCCCGCTGGCCCGCGCCCTCCAGCGCCCTGCTGAGCACCTGCCTGGCCTCGGCGCTGAGCAGCCTGCCCACGTCCACCCGCTGGACGCTGGGCCGGGACGGCGGCCAGCCCTCCATGCCGCCGAACACCCGGCCGGTGAGCTCCTCGAACCCGCGGAACGGGTCTCCACCAAAGAACGATCTGAACGGCATGTCCGACATCGCAGGTCCCCCTCGTGCTCAGGGGACATCTAGCCGCGCCCGCCGCCCGTCAATGCCAGCGATCGGCAAAGCATTCAGCCCGGGGAGGTCACTCGTTCGACGCGACGAGGTCGATGATCGGCGTGTCGCCGGAGACGAGCTCCAGCGTCCGCCCGGCCGTGGCGGGGTTGTCCAGCAGCGCCACGATGACGGCGGCCACGTCGTCGCGCGGCACCGCGCCCGGCGGCACCTCGGGGGCCAGCCGCACCAGCCCCGTGCCGGGCTCGTCGGTCAGGCGGCCCGGCCGCAGGATGGTCCAGGCGAGGTCGCGGGCGCGCAGGTCCTCCTCGGCCTCGGTCTTGGCCTTGATGTAGGCGGCCCACACCTCGTCGCGGCCGGGCGCGAGCGGCTTGCCCGCCCCGATCGAGGAGATCTGGATGAAGCGCCGCACGCCCGCCCGCTCGGCCGCCTCGGCGAGCAGCACGGACGCGCCGCGGTCCACGGTGTCCTTGCGCGGCGCGCCGCTGCCGGGGCCCGCGCCGGCCGCGAACACGACGGCGTCGGCGCCCTCGACGATCCGCGTGACCTCCTCGGCGCTCGCCCGCTCCAGGTCGCACACCACCGCCTCGGCGCCGGTCGCCTCGACGTCGGCGACGTGCGCCGGATTGCGTACCAGGCCCACCGCTCCCGGCCCGAGCCGGGCGGCCAGCCGCAGCGCGATCTTCCCGTGTCCCCCCGCGATGATGATCCGCATGCCGCCCATGGTGTCATGGACGCATGTACGACTTCCCGGAGGCACCCACGCCCGCGTTCCTGTTCGACCTGGACGGCACCCTGATCGACAGCGTCTACCAGCACGTGGTGGCCTGGCGGCAGGCGCTGTCCGGGATGGGCATCGACCTGTCGGTGTGGCGCATCCACCGGCGCATCGGCATGAGCGGCGGGCTGTTCGTCAGCGCGCTGCTGCGCGAGACGGGCCTCAAGCTGACCAGGGAGCAGATCGACGAGCTGCAGACCCACCACGCCGACGCGTACGAGCAGCAGGTCCACTCGGTCAAGCCGCTGCCCGGCGCGAGCGAGCTGCTGGCCGAGCTGAGCGCGCGCGGCGTGCCGTGGGCGATCTGCACCAGCGGGTACGCCCGCACGGCCCGCCTCGCGCTGGGCATGCTGGGGCTGCCGGAGGACACGCCGATGGTCACGCGCGACCTGGTGCGGCGGGCCAAGCCGGACCCCGACCTGTTCCTCGCCGGTGCGGCGCTGGCCGGGGTGGATCCGGCGCATGCCATGGTGGTGGGCGACAGCGTCTGGGACCTGCTCGCCGCCCGCCGGGCCGGCGCGCTGGGCATCGGGCTGCTGTCGGGCGGTTACGGCAGGGACGAGCTGGAACGCGCGGGCGCGTTCATGGTGTACGCCGACCCGGCGGACATGCTGAACAGGCTGGACGAGCTCGGGGTCCGCGGAAGTGATTGACATGGGAATATCCCTGCGAACCCGCGAGCTGGATCATGCGTATTCCCCGAAGAGGAGCTGAGATGGACTTGGCAGACATCGGCGTCACCGGTCTGGCGACCATGGGGCGCAACCTGGCCAGGAACCTGGCCAGGCACGGGTACGCGGTGGCCGTGCACAACCGGTCGCACAGCCGTACCGAGCAGTTGGTGAAGGAGTTCGGCGGGGAGGGCACGTTCATCCCGTCGGAGGACCTCGCCGCCTTCGTGGCCTCGCTGAAGCGTCCGCGGCGCGCGATCATCATGGTGAAGGCGGGCGCCGGCACCGACGCGGTGATCGACCAGCTCGCCGACCTGATGGAGCCGGGCGACATGATCGTCGACGGCGGCAACGCGCACTTCGAGGACACGCGGCGGCGCGAGGCCGCGCTGCGCGAGCGCGGCCTGCACTTCGTCGGCACCGGCATCTCCGGCGGTGAGGAGGGCGCGCTGAACGGCCCGAGCATCATGCCGGGCGGCTCGAAGGAGTCGTGGGAGGCGCTGGGCCCGATCCTCCAGGACATCTCGGCCAAGGTGGACGGGGTGCCGTGTTCGGTGCACGTGGGCCCCGACGGCGCCGGGCACTTCGTGAAGATGGTGCACAACGGCATCGAGTATTCGGACATGCAGCTCATCGCCGAGTCGTACGACCTGCTGCGGCAGGCTCTCGGCGCGACGCCGGCGGAGCTGGCCGAGGTGTTCAGGGAGTGGAACCGGGGCGAGCTCGACTCCTACCTGATCGAGATCACCGCCGAGGTGCTCGACCAGGTGGACGCCGAGACGGGCAAGGCGTTCGTGGACGTCGTGGTGGACCAGGCCGAGCAGAAGGGCACCGGCCGGTGGACCGTGCAGAGCGCGCTCGACCTGGGCGTGCCGGTGACGGGCATCGCGGAGGCCACGTTCGCGCGGGCGCTGTCGGGCCACCCGGAGCAGCGGGCCGCGGCCCGGCCGCTGGCCGGGCCGGCGCTGTCGGGCGTCGGCGGGCGCGAGCTGATCGAGGACGTGCGGCAGGCCCTGTACGCCTCCAAGATCGTGGCCTACGCCCAGGGCTTCGACCAGATGGCGGCGGCCTCGAAGGAGTACGGCTGGGATCTCGACCTGGGCGCCATGGCCACGATCTGGCGGGGCGGGTGCATCATCCGGGCCAAGTTCCTGGACCGGATCCGGGAGGCGTACGACGCGAACCCGAACCTGCCGACGCTGCTGGCCGACCCGACGTTCGCGGGCGCGCTGGAGGCGGCGCAGGAGTCGTGGCGGCGCGTGGTCACCACGGCGGTGCGGATCGGCGTGCCGACGCCCGGCTTCTCCTCGGCCCTGGCCTACTATGACGGGCTGCGCCGCGACCGCCTTCCGGCGGCGCTGGTGCAGGGACTGCGCGACTTCTTCGGCGCGCACACCTACCGCCGGGTGGACAAGGAGGGCACCTTCCACACCGACTGGTCCGGCGACCGTGCGGAGCGGCCGGCGTAGCCCCCCTTCATCCGCTCAGCGCCCGCCGCCTATCACGGGGTTGGCGAGCGCCGTCACCACGCAGAAGCCGATGGGCCCGGCGGGGTCGTGCATGGTCACCTGACCTGTGGCGACGCCGCCGGCGCTGACGTGCCCGGTCGACTCGACCCCGACCAGGTCGCCCTCGGGCAGCCTGGCCAGCGTCAGCGTGTAGTCGGCGTTGATGAACCGCAGCCCGTCGCGCTGGGCGTTGGCGAGCGGGCTGGCGAAGTCGGCGGCCAGCGCGACGCGTACGAACGGGGTCAGCGGCTCGTCGTCGACCAGCAGGTGCTTCTCGCGCATCCAGGCCCGCCCGGGCTCGCCGAAGGGCGTCACCCACCACAGGTCGAACGGCGGCCGCCAGCCGTCGCCCTCGGTGGGCGGCGCGGCGGGCGGCGGCTCGTCCCAGGCGGGGGTGACCAGCGCCCGCTCGCCGGCGGGCTGCTCGCTCTCGCGCAGCAGCACGGCGCTCGCCCTGGCGATCACGCCCTGCTCGGTGGAGATCACGGCGTCGGCCACCCGGATCCTGCGCCCGTCCCTGACCAGCGTGGTCTCCACGGTGACGGGCAACATCGGGCTGTTGCGGAACAGGTCGACGGTCAGCCGCGCGAAGCGCAGGCCGGGCTCGGCGTGGCGCTCCTCCAGCGCCTGGGCGGCCAGCCCGCCGAGCAGGCGGCCGTGGAGCATGTCGGGGGACCAGGGGCCACGGGCGTGGGGCGCGGGGACGAGCTCGTCCCGCTTGCGCGTGAAGAACGCTGACGTCACAGAACGATATTCTAGACAGAGATCAGGCGGCTGCCGAGCGCGCGCAGCCGTTCCTTGAGCTCGACCGGCTCCAGCACCTCGAAGTCCACGTCGAGGAAGGCCACGACCACGGCCATGAGGTGCGGGTCGTCGCCGCGCAGCGTGAGCACGCACCGCTCGCCGTCCAGCGGCTCGACGGCGCCGGAGACGCCGCCCGCCACCCGCTCGGCCGGGGCGTGCAGCAGGAAGCGGGCCTCGAACGGCCACATGTCGTGGGCCAGGCGGTGCTGCACCCAGGCGGCCACGTCGGGCGCGGGCGGCTCGCGCGGGGCGAAGCGGGGGCCGTTGGGGGTGCGCAGGCTCATCCGGTCGGCGCGGAAGGTGCGCCAGTCGCGGCGGTCGGCGTCCCAGGCGACGAGGTACCAGCGGCTGCCCTTCGTGACGAGGCTGTGGGGGTCGGCCCTGCGGCAGGCGGTCTCTCCCCCGTGCCCGGTGTAGTCGAAGCGGAGCTGCTCACGGTCGCGGCAGGCGGCGGCGATGCGGGTGAGCACGTCGGCGTCCACGGTGGGGCCGTCGCGGTTGATCCGCACGGTGTGGGTCTGCAGGGTGTTCACCCGGTGGCGCAGGCGGGCCGGCAGGACCTGCTCCAGCTTGGCCAGCGCGCGCAGCGAGGTCTCCTCGATGCCGGTGACGGTCCCGTTCGCGGCCGTACGCAGCCCGACCGCCACCGCCACGGCCTCCTCGTCGTCGAGCAGCAGCGGCGGCAGCTCGGCGCCGGCGCCCAGCCGGTAACCGCCCGCCACGCCGGGTGCCGAGTGCACCGGGTAGCCGAGGCTGCGCAGCCGCTCGACGTCGCGGCGCACGGTCCTCGGGGCGACGCCGAGCCGCTCCGCCAGGTCGGCGCTGGACCAGTCGCGCCGGGTCTGCAGGAGGGACAGCAGGCGCAGGAGTCTCGCGGAGGTGTCCAGCATGCCGCCCATTGTGCCGCCATTGTGGCCCGTAACTGGCCGCGATGGCGCCTAACGTGCCCGGCATGGACCCATTCGTGATCGACATCTCCCAGGACCGGCTCGACGATCTGCGCGAGCGCCTGGACAGGACCCTCTGGCCGGACGCCGTCGACGGCGCCGGCTGGTCGTACGGGGTGCCGCCGGAGGCGGTGCGGGAGCTGGCCGCGTACTGGCGGGACGGCTACTCCTGGCGGGCGCACGAGGCGCGGCTGAACGAGCTGCCGCAGTACACGACCGAGATCGACGGGCAGCGGGTGCACTTCGCGCACGTCCGCTCGGCCCGGCCCGGCGCGCTGCCGCTGCTGATGACGCACGGCTGGCCCAGCTCGTTCGCGGACTTCGCGCGCGTGGCCGGGCCGCTCAGCCGGGACTTCCACCTGGTCATCCCGTCCATCCCGAACTTCGCGTTCTCCGGCCCCGCCCGCTCGGCGGGCTGGGGCGTGCGGCGGGTGGCCGCCGCGTGGGTCACGCTGATGGACCGGCTGGGGTACGGCCGGTTCGGCGTGCAGGGCGGCGACTTCGGCTCGCTGATCTCGGCGGCGACCGGCCGCGCCGCGCCCGGCCGGGTGGTGGGGGTGCACCTGAACGCCTCGGTGACCGCGTTCCCCACCGACGACCTGTCGGGGCTGACGGAGGAGGAACGGGCGCGGGCCGCCGGCGTCGAAGAGTGGCAGGAGATCTCCGGATACGCCGTGATCCAGGGGACGCGGCCGCAGACCCTCGCCTACGGCCTGACCGACTCCCCCGCCGGGCTGCTCGCCTGGAACCTGGACGCCTTCTCCTCCTGGGGCCAGGACGCCTTCTCCTCCTGGGGCCAGGACGCCGGCGGGCTCCAGGCCGACGACATCCTGACCAACGTGGCCATCTACTGGTTCACCGGCACCGCGGGCACGTCGGGCCGCCTGTACAAGGAGAGCGGCCCCGACTGGGCGCCGCCCGCCGAGCCGGACAGCACGCCCACCGGGATCGCGGTCTTCCCCGGCGACACCACCGTGCGCCGCTACGCTGAGCAGGTGCACAACGTGGTGCACTGGTCGGAGTTCTCCCGTGGCGGGCACTACGCCGCGCTCCAGGCGCCCGACCTGCTCGCCGAGGACGTGCGGGCGTTCTTCGCCGGGCTGGCCTGAGGGTTTCCCGGGCTGGCCTGAGGGTTTCCCGGGCTGGCCTGTGGGTTTCCCGGGGGCTGGCCTGACGCTCGGAGGATCCGTATGCTCCGGTGGATGCGCGATCTAGGTGAGGATCCCCGGCCGGTCCGGGGTGCGGTACGCGAGATCCACTCCCTGCGGGAGGCCGTCACCCTGGCCTACTCCCCCGACCTCGACGGCCTGGCCGACCCGGGCGAGATCGTCTGGGCGTGGGTGCCGTACGAGGAGGACCCGGCGCGGGGCAAGGACCGGCCGCTGCTGGTCGTGGGGCGTACGGGCCGCAGGCTGCTGGGCATGATGCTCTCCAGCAAGGGCGACGACGGGCCCGACTGGCTGGAGCTGGGCGAGTGGGGGCGGGACGGCCGGGTGTCGTACGTGCGGCTGGACCGGGTGTTCGTGCTGGACGAGGACGACATCAGGCGCGAGGGCGCGGTGCTCGACGGCGAGCGGTTCGCCCGGGTCGCCGCCAGGCTCATGAAGACCCACGGATGGGGGGCCTGACCGGTGAGATTCACGCCTGCCGCGCGGTCGTTCGTGGCGGGGCTGCTGGTGGCCAACAGCGCCCCGCACCTGGCCACGGCCGTTACCGGGCGCCGGCACCTGACGCCGCTGGCGGGCCGCGGCTCCGGGCCCGGCGTCAACCTGCTGTGGGGCGCGGCCAACCTGGCCGGCGGGCTGGCGCTGCTGCGCTCGGCGGCGCGGGCCGAGCGGCCCGGCGACGCGTGGGACTCCCGGCTGGTCGCCTTCGAGAGCGGGTGCCTGGTGTTCGCGGCCTGGATGGCGGTCACCGAGCGGTTCTTCCCGATGAACCACGGGGAGTCTTGAGCGCGGGCCGGCGGGCGTCCCCGCTGATCAGGAAGATCGACTCGGTCGCCGTCCCGGTACCCGACCTGGAGGCCGGGCTCCGGTTCTACCGGGACCGGCTGGGGCACGAGCTGCTGTGGCGCAACGACGAGCTGGGGCAGGCCGGGCTCGCGCTGCCCGACAGCGACGCGGAGCTCGTCCTGTCCACCGGCCCCGATCTGGCGCCCGCCTGGCTGGTCGAATCGGCGGACGAGGCCGCAGCCGAGGTGGTCGCGGCGGGCGGGCGGACGCTGGCCGAGCCCGCCGACATCCCGGTCGGCAGGGTGACGGTGGTGGCCGACCCGTTCGGGAACGCCCTGGTGCTGCTCGACCTGTCCAAAGGGCGGTACACGACCGACGAGACCGGCTCGGTGACAGGCGTCACCGGCCCCGGCGAGGTGTGATCATGGTGGGTGTGAACACCGACCACGCGAGCCCCGGCGACCTCGCCGCCCTGCGCGCGGCCTTCCCCGGCGGCGGGCCGCCCCTGGGATGGGACGCCGTGCGCGCCTTCGAGGCCGGGCACGGGATCGTGCTGCCCGAGCCATACCGCACGTTCGTGGCCGAGATCTGCGACGGCTCCTACACGGGCCCGCCGGACTTCGGGCTGGAGCCGCTGGCCGAGCTGCCCGACGACTGGGGCGACGACCGGCCCGAGCGGGTGCCCGCCGAGCCGTTCCCGCTGACGGAGCCGTGGGTGTGGGAGGACGACCCGCGCCCGGAGGAGGAGATCGAGGCGCTGCTCGGGCCGGTGTACGACCACGGCTCGATCGTGCTGGGCACGGACGGGTGCGGCATGTACTGGCACCTGATCGTCACCGGCCCGCACCGCGGCCACATCTGGAACATCACCGGCGAGGGCGCCGCCCCGTTCGGCGCCGAGTTCGGCCACACCACGGCCGATCCGGGCTTCGCCGGCTGGGTACGGCACTGGGCCGAGGGCAGGCCCTGGTACGACGCGTGATCCCCGAGGCGTTCGCGCGGGCCACGGTCGAGCGGGAGGGCGAGCCCGGCGCGGCGTGGCTGGCCGGGCTGCCCGCGATCGTGGCCGGGTTGCTGGAGCGGTGGGAGTGCGTGCCCGGCGGCGAGGTGCTGCACGGCGGCGTGGGCGTCGTCGTGCCCGTGCGGCGGGCGACCGGCGACGACGCCGTGATCAAGGTGTCGTTCCCGCATCCCGGCAACGTGCACGAGCCGGACGCGTTCGCCGCGTGGGGCGGGCGCGGCGCCGTCCGGCTGTACGAGCGCGCCGACGAGCGGTTCGCCATGCTGCTGGAACGGGTGCGACCGGCCACCCTGGCGGAGACCGGCGACGTGGAGGAGATGGTGACGGTCGCGGGCCGGCTCAGCCGCAGGCTCGCGATCCCCGCGCCGCCCGGCCTGCCCCGGCTGCGCGAGCAGGCCGGCGAGTGGGAGGAGGAGCTGCGCAAGGACGCCGGGGAGCTGCCGCACGCGCTGCCCGCCCGCGTGGTGGACGCCGCTGTGGCGACCGCGCGCGAGCTGGGCCCCGTGCAGCCGGACCTCCTGCTCCACGGCGACCTGCACCCCCGGAACGTGCTGCGCGCCGGCCGGGAGCCGTGGCTGGCCGTCGATCCCAAGGGGTACGCGGGAGATCCCGCCTACGACGGCGGCACGCTGCTCAAGTCGCTCGCGCCCGGGCTGGCCGAGGCCGGCGACCTGCGCGCGGCCGTGCACCGCGTGCTCGCCGGCTTCGCCGCGGCCGCCGGGCTCGATCGCGAGCGGGTGCGGCGGTGGGCCCAGTTCCACGCCGTGCGGGGCGCGTTCTGGGGCCACCGCCACGGGTTCCGCCTGGCGCGCGGCGGCGCCCCGCTGGACCGGCTCACCGAGCTCGCGGAACATCTGGCGGAGCTGCTGACGGATCCGGTGCAGGTGCACGTTCAGGAGCAGGTGCAGGCGCCTGTGAAGGGGCTGGCGAGGAGACAGGGGCCGGCGAGGGGGCGGGGCGCCTGAAGAGCGCGGCGGTGCGCAGGCCGAGCCAGAGCAGCAGCGCGAGCACGCCGACCAGGACGTACTCGATCGCGGGGATCCTGACGGCCTCGCCGGCCGCCGCCCAGAGCTCGCCGCGCAGCCCGTACACGACCATGGCGGCGGACACGTAGCAGGCCGCCAGCCCCCACCGGACGGCCGCGGACAGCCCCAGCCCGTGCATCTGGGTGATCACGAACACCCCGAGGAAGCCGAACAGGAACATCGGCCACGCCCCGCCGGGGCCTGAGGTCATGACGGCGACCAGCGTGCCGTGCACGGCGACCGTGGCCTCCAGGGTGAACGTCCACCACCGGTTGGTGTGCGCCCTGGTGAGGAAGAGCGAGCCCTGCAGGAGCAGCAGGAACATGTAGAAGAAGCCGATCAGGTGCCCGGAGGTGGCCTCGGCGGGGTGGTACCAGAAGGTGTACACGGCGGCCCAGCTGAACAGGTAGCCGTGGTAGCGGCGGGCGAAGCCGACGACGGCCCGGCCGAGCGGCGCCGGCTTGCCGAAGAACAGGCCGCGCCGCCGGTTCTCCATGAGCAGCACGGCCACCAGCAGCAGGATCACCGAGCCCTGCGAGCTGAAGATCGACACGTCCTGCGCCAGGCCGTCGTAGAACAGGTGGGTCTGCAGGACGTGCAGCGCGATGAACGCGGTGTTGACGGCCAGGGCGGCGACGTTGACCCGGTGCAGGCCGCCGGTGTAGCGGCGGACCCTGGTCTGCGCGTAGTAGATCAGCCACCAGAAAACGATCTGGTGGGCCGCGTAGCCGAGCCAGGCCGACAGCCGGGTCCACAGCGTGGGGTCGGGGAGTTTCCAGTAGTACCAGGCCGCGCCCTGGTCGGGCAGCAGCTCGACGTCCTGCAACCGCCCGCCGAGCAGCCAGATCAGGCCGGTCATGGCGGCGCTGGCCACCACGCCGAGGAGCAAGGCGCGGCCCGCGCCGACGTTCCGCAGCGCCGTCATGGGAGGACTCCGTTCAAGTCTTTCCATCATGGAAACTTTCCACCATGGAATGCTAGTGGGCATGACAGCGAACGGGGGCGCGCCTGACGCGTTCGAGCTGATGGTGATGATGCGGGCGCTGAACGTGGAGAGCGACCGGTTCGCCGAACGGTTCGCCGCCCTGCACCGGCTGCACCGTACGGACCTCAACGCCCTCGTCGCCATCCTCGACGCGGCGCACGCCGGCACGCCGCTCACCCCGGGCGGCCTGGGCGCGGCGCTCAACCTGAGCCCGCCCGCCACCACCGCGCTGATCGACCGGCTGGAGCAGGCCGGGCACGTCGAGCGGCGGCGCAGCGCCACCGACCGGCGCAAGGTCGAGGTGGTGCTCAACGAGCAGGCCGCCGAGCTCGCCCGCCGCTTCTTCGCCCCGCTCGGGCGGCACCTGACGGAGGCCATCGAGGCGTTCACGGCCGACGAGCGGCGGGTCATCGGGCGCTTCCTGGACAGCGGCATCCAGGCCACGGCGGCGGCCAGGCTGGAGGCCGGGGATCAGGAGGGGAAGACGGCCGCCAGCTCGGGGACGCGCGCGCGGTAGCCGTCCAGCAGCAGCCGGGCCGTCGTCACCGAGTCCACCAGCGGGTGCTGCGCGAACGCCGCCACCGCCAGCCGGGACGACCCCGTCAGCGCCGCCTCGATCGCCGTCTGTTCCACCGCCTTGACCTGCTGCATCAGCCCCAGGAACGGCCCGGGCAGCGGCCCGGCGGCCAGGGGGCGGGCGCCGGCGGCGTCCACCGCGCAGGGGACCTCCACGACGGCCTCCTCCGGCAGCCCCGGCACCGCCGTGCCGTTGCGCACGTTGAGGATCATGGTGGCGGGCTCGCCGCGGGCGATGGCGGCCATGAGGGCCAGCGCGATGCCCTCGTACCCGCCCGCCTCCAGGTCGGCGGCCGAGCGTTCGCCGGCGCCCGTGGTGTCGCGGGCCTCGGCCATGTACGTGCTGTCCCGCTCCCTGCGCGCCCGCGCCCACGCGGCGGTCGCCTCGGCCGGGCGGGCGAGCGCGGCGGCGTAGAAGCGGTCCTGCTGCTCCAGCAGCGACTCCCCCCGCGTACGCCCCGAGCCGGCCGCCACCGCCTCCCGGGTGAAGTAGTAGTAGTACAGGTACTCGTTCGGCATCGCCCCCAGCGCCCGCACCCAGTCAGGCCCGAACAGCCGCGCCTCCTCCACCCGCCCCAGCAGGTCGTCGTCGGCGAGCAGCCGGGGCAGCACGTCGCGCCCCTCGAACGTCAGGCCGCGCAGCCAGCCGAGGTGGTTGAGCCCCACGTAGCCGGGCGAGACGCGGGCGGGGTCGAGCCCGAGCGCGGCGGCGGCCCGCCGGACCAGCCCGAGGGGCGAGTCGCAGATGCCGATCACGCGGTCGCCGAGCACCCGCCGCATCGCCTCGGTGACCATCCCGGCGGGGTTGGTGAAGTTGATCACCCACGCGTCCGGCGCGAGCGTGGCCACCCGCTCCGCCACCCGGACCGCGACCGGCACCGTACGCAGCCCGTACGCGACGCCGCCCGCCCCGGTCGTCTCCTGCCCGACCAGGCCCAGCTCCAGCGCCACCCGCTCGTCGGCGGTGCGGCCCGCCAGCCCGCCCACCCGGATGGCGGAGAAGACGAAGTCCGCCCCGCGCAGCGCCGTGTCGAGGTCGGTCGTGGTGCTGACGGCCGGCGGGTCGTCGTGGCCCGCGGCCAGGCCACGCAGCACGTGCGAGACGGCCTCCAGCCGCCCGGGAGACACGTCGTACAGCACCACCTCCTCCACCCGCGGCTCGGCGGTGTCGCGCAGCAGCGCGCCGTACACCAGCGGGACCCGGAACCCCCCGCCGCCGAGAACGGCCAGCCTCATCCTCACCCCTTCACGCCAGCAGGACCTCGGCGCCCGCGGCCGCGCAGGCGCGCAGCGTGGCCTCGTCGGCGCCGTCGTTGGTGACGATCATGTCGATGTCCTCGGGCCCGCACACCCGCAGCGCGCCCGTGCCGGGGAACTTGTGCCGGTCCACCAGCAGCACCACCTGCCCGGCCGCCGCGATCATGGCCCGCTTGAGGGGCACCTCGGCCAGCGTGGTGTCCACGAGCTGCCCGTCCGGGCGCACCCCGCTCGCGCCCAGGAACACCCGGTCGGCCACCACCTGGCCCAGCGCGGCCTCGGTCAGCACCCCCACCAGCGAGTGGTACGCCCTGCGCACCATGCCGCCGAGCAGCAGCAGCTCCACCTCGGGGTCGGAGCGCAGCACGTCGAGGACGGCGAGGCTGGAGGTGACGACGGTGACCCGGCGCCCGCGCAGCCGCCTGGCCAGCCGCATCGTCGTCGTGCCGATGTCGAGCAGGATCACGTCGCCGTCGGCGACGAGCCGCGCGGCGCGGGCGGCCACCGCCTCCTTGTCCTGCTCGTCGGTGCCCATCACCTCGGCGAACGGCCGGTCGGCGTCGGCGTCGGCACCCGGTCCGGCGCTGGCCAGCGCGCCGCCCCTGACCCGGCGCAGGGTGCCGTCGCGGTCGAGCGCCTCGAGGTCCCTGCGGATGGTGGACGGGCTCACGCCGAGCTGGCTGGCGAGATCGCGCACGCTCGTGGCGCCCGAGGTGCGGACGCGGCGCATGATCTCGGCATGCCGGAGGCGCTGGAGCACAGCGGGATCCTATCAGTCAAATTCGCGCAGAAGTGAGCATCGTGCACTTGAAGTGTTCGAGCAAACGTGCAAGATTGCGCACAACCGACGGTGTGTCGAGGAGGACTCATTCCCGTGTCTGTCCAGGCGTACGACCCTCTCGCCGGCGAGCGCACCCCGGAGGGTCCGCAGTTCGACGTCTTCCTGGCCGGGACCGTCTTCCTGGACATCATCTTCACCGGCCTGCCCGCCATGCCCGCCGCCGGCACGGAGATCTGGGCCGAGGGCATGGGCTCGTGTCCCGGCGGCATCGCCAACCTGGCCATCGCGACCAGCCGGCTGGGGCTGCGCACGTCGCTGGCGGCGGCGTTCGGCGACGACGACTACGGCGACTTCTGCTGGCGCACGCTGGAGCGGCAGGAGGCGGTGGACCTGTCCAGGTCCAGGCGGTTCGAGCACTGGCACTCGCCGGTGACGGTCTCCATGGCGGTCGACCGCGACCGCAGCATGGTCACGCACGGCCATCCGGCCCCCATGACGGCCTCCGAGATGATCGGCTCCCCGCCGCGGTCCCGGGCGGTGATCGTGAGCCTGTCGGCGGAGGAGCCGCTGGGCGAGCCCGGCAGCGCGTGCAACTGGGCGGAGCTGGCGCATCGCGAGGGCTCGCTCATCTTCGCCGACGTCGGCTGGGACCCGTCGGGCGTCTGGTCGCGCTCGGTGCTCGACCAGCTCGAGTGCTGCCACGCGTTCATGCCGAACGCGACCGAGGCGATGGCCTACACCGGCGCGGAGACTCCCAGGGACGCGCTGTACGCGATCGCCGACAAGGTGCCGCTGGCCGTGGTGACCGACGGGCCCAACGGCGCCATGGCGATCGACTCGGCGACGGGCGAGGAGGCGTTCGTGCCCGCGCCCAGGGTGACAGCGCTCGACCCGACGGGCGCCGGCGACGTGTTCGGCGCCGGGATCGTGCTCGGCACCCTGTGCCACTGGCCGCTGGCCGACCGGCTGGCGTTCGCCGGGGTGTGCGCGGCGCTGGCGGTGCAGCAGTTCGGCGGCTCGCTGGCCGCGCCCGGGTGGGGCGACATCGCCGACTGGTGGCACGAGGTGCGCGCGGCCGCCGACCACAGCGGCGCGTACGGCAGCGCGCTGGCCCGCCGCTACGCCTTCCTCGACCGGCTGGTGCCGTCCGTCCCGGTGGGAGCCGTGCGCCGTGCCGCCGCCACCATCGCCCGGTACGCCGACGTCGGCATGGGGCCGGCCGTACCGGGGAAGCGGGCGGATCAGACCGTGACCCACCCCGCCGGCGAGACCCCCTCCGGCGACGGGGACCCGGATGCGCCTCGCGCGCCCGCGCGGAAGGAGTGAGCCGTTGACCCCCCACAAGCGACAGCCGCACGAGGCCGGAGCGCCGGCCCTGACCGGCCGGAGGCGCCTCGGAGCGCTCATGGCCGCGGGCGTGGTGGCCGTGTGCACGGCGGTGTTCGCGGCCGCGTGCGCGCCCGGCTCCTCCGCCCCTCCCCCGTCCTCCCCCCGGGCGAGCGCCACGGCCGTCCGCACCGACGCCGCCGCGCTCGGGAACGTCACCCTGACCGTCTGGGACCAGGAGGTCCGCGGCGGCCAGGCGGCCCAGATGGAGAAGCTCAACGCCGCCTTCCAGGCCAAGTACCCCAACATCAAGCTGAACCGGGTCTCCCGCTCGTTCGACGACCTGAACACCACGCTGCGCCTGGCGCTGAGCGGCAACAAGCCGCCCGACGTGGTCGAGGCCAACAACGGCCGCTCCGCCATGGGCGCGTTCGTCAAGGCGGGCCAGCTCCGCCCGCTCGACGCCTACGCCGAGGCGTACGGCTGGAAGGAGCGGTACCCGGAGTCGGTGCTGCGGTACTCGCGCTACAGCGCCGACGGCAAGCTCTTCGGCGAGGGCAACCTGTACGGCCTGCCGCAGGTCGGCGAGGTCGTCGGCCTCTTCTACAACGCCGCCAGGCTGAAGGCGCTCGGCCTGGAGCCGCCGGAGACGTGGGCCGAGTTCGAGGCGGCCCTGGACAAGGCGAAGACGGCCGGCGAGGTGCCCCTGCAGTTCGGCAACCTCGACAAGTGGCCGGCCGTGCACGTGTTCGGCACCGTGCAGGGCCGCAGCGTGCCGCCCGACCAGATCGGCACGCTCGCCTTCGGCCGCAAGGGCGCCTCCTGGAACACGCCCGAGAACGTCAGGGCCGCCGAGCAGCTCGCGAGCTGGGTCGGCAAGGGGTACTTCGCCAAGGGCTTCAACGGGCAGGGCTACGACGCGGCGTGGCAGGCGTTCGGCAAGGGCCAGGGCGTCTTCCTGATCGCGGGCACCTGGCTGCTGGCCGACCTGCAGAAGGCGCTCGGCGCGGACCTCGGGTTCATGCTGCCGCCCGGCGCCACGGCCGGGGCCGCGCCGGTGGCGACCGGGGGGACGGGGCTGCCGTTCGCCATCACGGCCAAGAGCCCGCACCCGGACGCGGCGGCGGCGTACATCGACTTCATCACCGACGCCGAGGCGATGAAGGTGCTCACCGAGACCGGCAACCTGCCGGTCGCCGACACCGCCGCCCAGACGGTGGCGGAGGGGCCGCAGAAGGACGTGTTCACCGCGTTCGGGACGGTGACCGGGAAGGACGGGCTGGTGCCGTACCTCGACTACGCCACCCCCACCTTCGCCGACACCCTCGGCGCGGCCCTTCAGGACCTGCTCGCCGGGAAGGCGGCGCCACGGGAGTTCCTCGCCACCCTGGAGAAGGACTACAAGACCTTCGCCGAGAGCAACGGCTGAGCATGGCGGCACCCCCCGGCGAGCCCCGCCGCGTCGCCTACCTATACCTGCTGCCCGCCTTCGCCGTCTACGCGGTGTTCCTGCTGTACCCGATCGGCCGGGCCGTGCAGATCTCCCTGTACGACTGGGACGGCCTGTCGCTCGGCACCTGGGCCGGGCTGGACAACTACGTGGCCGTCGTCGCGGACGAGGGCCTGCGGGCGGCGTTCGCGCACGCCCTGGTCCTCATCGTCTTCTACGCCGCCGGGCCGCTGGTCATCGGGCTGGCGCTGGCCGCGATACTCAACCACGCCAAGGTGCGCGGGCTGGGCTTCTTCCGCACCGTCGTGTTCCTGCCGCAGGTGATCGCCATGGTGGTGGTGGCGGTGGCGTGGCGGCGCGTGTACGCCCCCGACGGCTCGCTCAACTCGCTGCTCGGCGCGCTCGGGCTGGACTCGCTGACGCGCGGCTGGCTGGGCGACTACACGTTCGCGCTGCCCGCGGTGGGGGTGGTCGGCACGTGGTTCGAGACGGGGCTGGTGACGGTGCTGCTGCTGGCCGGGATGAGCCGCATCCCGGCGTCGCTGTACGAGGCGGCGCGGCTCGACGGGGCCGGGGCGGTACGGGAGTTCTTCGCGGTCACGCTGCCTTCGGTGCGCGCGGAGATCGCGGTGGCGCTGACGCTGACGGTGATCGCCGCGCTGCGCACGTTCGACCTGGTGTACGTCACCACGCGCGGCGGGCCGGGCGACTCCACCTCGGTGCCGTCGTACGAGGTCTACCACCGGGCCTTCGGGCTGGGACAGGTCGGGTCGGCGGCGGCGATCGGGGTCACGCTCACCGTGGTGATCTTCGTGCTCTCGTTCGGGATCAACCGCTTCGCCGACAGGAGGCTCACGTGAACCCGCGCCGCACACCCGGGAGCGCTACGAACCCGCGCCGCCGCACGTCCGGGAGGGCCGCGTGAACCCGCTACGTCGCACGTCGGGCAGGGCCGCGTGATCTCGCGTGGGGAGCGGGTGGCCAACTACGTCATCCTGTCGGTGTTCGCCGCCTTCGCCCTCTACCCGATCGTGGTGATCCTGGCGGCCGCGCTCGGCCCGGCCGACAGCAGCGGCACCGCCGGCCTGGCGAACTTCGCCGCCGCCTGGGAGATCGGCCGGTTCGGCTCCTACCTGCGCACCAGCCTGGCCGTGTCGGTGTTCGTCGTGGTCGTCAGCGTGGTGCTGTCCATCATGAGCGGGTACGCGTTCGGCACGATGCGCTTCCGAGGCCGGTCCGTGCTGTTCTACCTGTTCATGCTCGGGATCATGATGCCGAGCGAGGCCGTGGCGGTCCCGCTCTACTTCGACCTGCGTTCGCTCGGGCTGATCGACACGTTCTGGTCCATCTCGCTGCCGCAGGTGGCGCTGTCGGTGGCGTTCGGCACGTTCTGGATGCGGGCGTACTTCCTGGCCTCGAACCGGGCGATCGTCGAGGCGGCCCGCCTCGACGGCGCGTCGAGCTGGCGCATCCTGTGGCAGGTGCTGCTGCCGGCGGCGCGGCCCGCGGTGGTCACGCTGACCGTGCTCGTGTTCATGTGGACGTGGAACGAGTTCCTCATCCCGCTGATCATGGTGACCAGCGAGTCGTTGCGTACGGCGCCGCTGGGGCTGGCCTTCTTCCAGGGGCAGTACACCTCCGGGTTCACCCTGCTGGCGGCCGGTTCCGTCATCGTGGCCACGCCTGTCGTGATCTTCTACCTGTTCCTCCAGCGCCATTTCGTCCGCGGGCTCCTCCAGGGGGCGGTCCGCGAGTAACCCGGGAGGTTCCGATGCACGTCAGCACTCCCACCGGGCCCGCACCCGGCACCCGCGCCCGGCGCGCCGCGGCGGCACTGGCAGTGGCGGCGGCGCTCACGCTCGTGCCCGCCGTTCCGGCCGCCGCCACAGCCGCCGCCACGGGGGCCGCCACGGGGGCCGCCACGGGGGCCGCCACGGGGGCCGCGCCGCCCGTGGACCTCGACGCGCTGTTCATCGGCGCTCACCCCGACGACGAGGCGTTCACCCTGTCCACGCTCGGCCAGTGGAACGAGGACCACGACGTGCGCACCGGCGTCGTCACCGTCACCAGGGGCGAGGGCGGCGGGAACGCCGTCGGGCCCGAGGAGGGCCCGGCGCTCGGGCTGCTGCGCGAGGCCGAGGAGCGGACGGCGGTGGGGAAGGCGGGCGTGCGCGAGGTGTTCAACCTCGACGACGTCGACTTCTACTACACCGTCAGCGCCCCGCTGACCGACCAGGTGTGGGGCGGCGACACCCTGGAGAAGGTCGTGCGGCTCGTCCGCCTGACCCGTCCCGAGATCCTGCTCACCATGGACCCGGCCCCCACCCCGGGCAACCACGGCAACCACCAGGAGGCCGCCCGGCTGGCCGTCGAGGCGTTCCGCGCGGCGGCCGACCCCGAGGCGTTCCCCGAGCAGCTCCGCGAGGAGGGCCTGCGTCCCTTCGCGCCGGCGCGCCTGCTCACCGGCGGCGCGCGCGGCACCTCGCGAACCGGGCCCGACTGCGCCTCGACGTTCCGTCCCGCGAACGCGGCGCAGAACGTGTTCGGCGTGTGGAGCGGGCGCACCTCGCCGAGCCGGGGCCGGACGTGGGCGGCCGTGGAGCGGGAGGCGCAGCGCGTGTACGCCTCCCAGGGCTGGGCCGGCTTCCCCGACGTGCCGTCCGATCCCGCCCAGCTCGGCTGCGACTTCTTCACGCAGGTGGACGCGCGGGTGCCGTTCCCCGCTCCGGGCAGCGCGGCCGCCGCGGCCCCGACGGCCGTCCTCGACGGGGCGCTGACCAGGGCGAGCGGCACGGCGCCGCTCGGGACCCTGTTCGGGCTGCGTACCAGCGTGTTCGACGTGCGGCCCGGGACGCCGTTCACCGTCGAGGTCTCGGTGAAGGCGCCGCCCCGTGAGCCGCTCGGCCGGTCCTCGGTCGCGTTGCGGGTGCCGGAGGGCTGGCAGGTCAGCACCTCTCCGAGCACCGGCACCACCCCGAAGACCGCCACCTCCCCCGGACCGGACGCCACCTCGCCCGGACCGGACGCCGTCCCCCCTGGACCGAGCACCACCTCCCCTGTACCAGGTGCCGTCTCCCCCGGGCCAGGCAGTGCCGGCCTCGGCCGGCTGGCCGCGGGGCGGAGCGGATCGGCGACGTTCAAGGTCACACCGCCGTCCGGGGCCGCCCTCGGCCGGGCGCGCATCGCGGCGACCCTCACCACCGAACACGGCGGCGGCTACACCGACCGGCAGGTCGAGGTGGTCCGCTCCGTACGGGGCGCGCAGCAGCCGCTCCCCCAGGTGGCCCAGTACGAGCAGTGGATCGCCGAAACGGGCGTGCCGCAGCTGCGCGGCCTGGTCACCCCGGTCCTCACCCTCCCGTCGGGCGGCACCAGGCAGGTCGGCGTCCAGGTCACGAACGTCAGCGACGCGCCCGCCTCCGGCACCGTACGCGTGGACCTGCCGCCGGGCTTCACCGCCGACCGCACGCAGGCGCCGTACACCGGCCTGGCGGCGGGATCGACGACCACGCTGCCGTTCACCGTCACCAACTCCGACCCCACCCTGGAGACCTCCAACGAGGGCGGCGACTACACCTACACCCTCACCGCCACCGGCCCGGACGGCACCACCACCAGCCGCCCCGCCCTGGAACTGGTCCCCGCCACCACCGTGCCGCAGGCGCCCGCCGCTCCCGCCGTGGACGGCACCGAGTCCGGCGGCGAGTACGGCGGCCCCGCGCTGGACATCTCCCGCCTCTGGGAGGGCACCGCGTGCTCCTCCGCGGCCGACTGCTCCGGCACGGCCAAGCTGACCTGGCACGACGACACGCTGTACGTGCTGGTGCACGTACGGGACGACGTGCCCGGCACGCGCCTGGCCGCCTCCGACTGCAAGCGGCACTGGCGTACCGACTCGGTGGAGATCACCCTCGACCCGCGCGGCACCTCCGAGAACACCTCCACCACCTTCAAGACCGCGGTACTGCCGGCGACCGCCGAAGGCCCGCCCTGCCACCTCCGCGACGCCGACAACCGCCAGGGCCCCGGCGAGGAGACGGCCCCGGGCATGCGGGTGGCCTCGAACGTCTCCGCCGGCGCGTACACGGTGGAGCTGTCCATCCCCCTCGCGGTCCTCCCCGGCGCCGTCGACCCGGCTCACCTGGGCCTGAACATCCTCGTCTACGACTCCGACACCCAGGACAGAACCGGCCAGACCCGCATCGGCTGGTCGACATGGGGCGGCGTCCAGGGCGACCCGTACCGATGGGGCCTCGCCACCCTCCCCGCCTACCAGCCCCCACCCGACCGCCCCACCACCCCGCCGGACCCGATCATCCCGGACACCGCCCTGTCGAGCCTCGACTCGCCGCAGTCGCTGGAGCAGTCCGTACGCGTACACGTCCCGCCGTCGGGCCCCGCGTCCCCGCCCTCCCAGACGGCCCGCGCCGTCTCCGCCACCGCCGGGCACGAGGCGGTCCGGGTAACCTTCCGAGCCGCCTCACGCGGCCAGGCCCACCTGTTCGTCCGGGACGATGGTGGCACGGCGGGCAGCCGCGTCGTCCCGATCCCCACCAAGGGCACCACGACCGTCACCGTCCCACTGACCCGCCCCCTGGGCGCCCGGCCGACGGTGGTGGCCGGCTGGCAGTCCCCCGACGGCGGAACCGCGGCTTCCCAGGTGCCCGTACGGTGACCTAGCGGCAGACCCACCCCCACCCGGCGAACGTCGACCGGGTGGGGTGCCCCGCTGGTGGTTCGCGAAGCGAGCACCTGCCACGCCACCCGGCTGGGACGGCTGGTCGGAGTGGCGCGGCCGGTCGTGGCGCCTGTGTTGGCAGCGCACGCGCCCTCAGCGCACGCGACCGCATCGCACGCGCCCTCAGCGCGCGTGGCCGGAGGGCACGCGGTGGCAGGTGACGCGGCAACGGCACGCGTCGTGGCAGCACGCGCGGCGCTGGCACCCGCAGCGGCGGCACACGTGGCAGCAGCGCGTCGGCGCGGCAGGACACATGGCGGCGGCACGTGCAGTGCTGGCACGCACAGCGGCGACAAGCGCGGCGACGGCGCGTGGCCACAGGCACGCCGGTGCAGGGCACCCGGGCGCGGGGCGCGCGGGGGCGGGGCGCGCGGGGGCGGGGCGCGCGGGTGGTGGCAGCACGCGCCCCGGTGGCACGGACGACAGCCGCATGGACAGTGGCGGCGGAAGGGCGGCGCTACCGCTGGCAGCGGCCGTAGTCCACCACGAATGTGCCCCCGCCGCTCGCCCCGGCACCGGCCGGGTCCGCCGCCCCTGCCGCGGCGCCGACGCCGGCGTCCACCAGGGTCGGGCTCAGGACGATCTGGCGGTGCCCGTACGTGCTGACGTGCACCCACCAGTGCACGGCGGCCCGTGGCGTGCCGGAGCCGCCCCACCCGGTGTACGTGGTCTCCGCGTACGCCCACGACAGCGGGTTCGGGCAGTAGCCGGCGGCCGTGATGCGGCTGCCCGGGGTGGAGCCGGTCTGCGGATTGGTGTGCGAGTTCGCGCCGGGCCGCCACCATTTCAGCCGGGCGGCGGCGTCGGCGTGCGAGGCCGCCGCGGCGTCCAGCGCGCTGTTGCGGGTGTACGGACGGAGGCCGGCCCGGGCGCGCTCGGCATTGATGAGGCAGAGCACCGCCTGGCGCACCATGGCGAGGTTGCCGCTCTGCGGAGCCGTGTCGTAGTACGCCGCCGCGACGTCACACCCGATCCCCGCCCCGGCCGAACCCCGCACCGCACCACCGACCGCCGTACCACCCGACGCGACGCCACTCCCAGCGGCCGAAGCCTGTGCCGTACCGCTGCTGAGCGCCGCGAGGCCGATCGCGACGCTGCCCGCCGTAGCCGCGGCTCCGAGTAGCCGCAGGGTGCGCCGTGCCCGGGTCTTGACGGGGACGGGGGCGGGGGCGGGGGCGAAGGGCGAAAGGTCACTCATGAGGACCCCTTCCGATTGGGTCCTCCAGTGATAAGGCCGGCCCTGGGCCGCGGGCATGAGTAGCCCTTACTCAGGCAGCGGTGCCGGTGGAAGGTGAACGGCCGCCGTCAGGCGCCCGCCATCAGGAAATCCGGCACCTGTTCCCCGACAGGGTGCCGTTCCAGGGAAAGACGTAACCGCACACGTAGGTGCCCGCCGCGGCGCCGAACCGCAGGATGACGGTCACGTCCGCGTACCCGGCCCCGCTGCACCCCCAGCCGCTCAGCGTGTACATGTCCCCGGCCGGGCTGCGTTCGCCGGAGAAACATTCGTGGGAGCCGTCCGCCCGGGCGGGGGCGGCGAGCATGGACAGGGCGAGCACGGCGATCCCCGCCGCGCCGGTGGCACGTCGTTGGAAGGTCATGCACCGACCGTAGGAGCCGCCCGCCGGAGGCACCTAGATGCGATTCGTCATCTCCGGGTGTGCGTTCCTCATCTCCGCGGCTCACTCCCGGTTGTTGAGCCGGTACGAGCAGATCAGGGCGACCAGGATGACGGCGCACATCGCGATGCTGAGCGCTTTCGTCGAGATCGCCGCCGCGGCCAGGCACACCGCCCCCGCGGCGATGGACAGGACGACCACCAGGGTGCTCCTGCTGATGCGGGGTCTGTCCGGCGCGGGTGGCGGGTGTACCGCCGCCATGGGGAGCGGCTCCCATAAGGTGCCGCATTCCGGGCACTGCCACCGGGTGTGGCCGGTGGAGCCAGGGCGCGTGCACTGGTGGTTCACTCGGTGCCTCCTGCGCGGTCTCGTCGGTGACGGGGCCGTGCCGCGGGTTCGCGGCGGCCCACGGCCGTACGTTAGAGCATCGGAGTGACATGACGATCACCGCCGGACCGGGCCGGGGAGCGGGACGAGGTCCAGCTCGCGCATGACGAACGCGAGCCAGTAGGTCTGCTGCTCGACGATGGTGGTCCAGCTCGTCCCGCCGTGGCCGGCCCCCTGCCACACGCGCAGCAGCACCGGGTGCGGGGAGGTCGTGGCGGCCTGGGCGCGGGCGGCGAACTTGCGGGAGTGCCAGGCGGGGCAGCGCGGGTCGTTGGCGCCGGCGTCGAGGAGGATCGCCGGGTACGGGATGCCGGGCCGGACGTGGTGGTACGGGGAGTACGCCATGAGCACGGGGGCGTCGGCGGGGTCGTCGGGGTCGCCGTACTCGGGGAGGGTCGCAGCGGCGCCGACGGGGTCGCGGGCGACGCGCATCAGGTCCAGCTTCGGCGCTCCGCACACCACCGCCCGCCACAGGTCCGGCCGTTGCGTGACCGCCACGCCGGTGAGCAGGCCGCCGTTGGAGGCGCCCTGCACGGCCAGCCGGTCGGGTGCGGTGATCCCGTCGGCGATGAGCCGCTCGGCGATGGCGTACAGGTCGTCGAAGCTGTTCTGCTTGGCGTGCAGCCGCCCGCCCTCCCACCACTGGAGCCCGAACTCGCCGCCGCCGCGCACGTGGGCGTGCGCGTACACGCCACCCGCCTCGACGAACGCCGCCACCGGCCCCAGGTAGGAGGCGAGCTCGGCGACGTTGAAGCCGCCGTAGCCGTGGATGAGCGTGGGCTGCGGGCGGGAGCGGTCGAGGCCGGCGCGGTGGACCAGGGTGCAGGGCACGGGGGTGCCGTCGGCCGAGGTGGCCCAGATGCGGGTGGTGACCAGGCCGGGCAGGGTGTGGCCCGCTCCTTGCAGCCTGGTCAGCTCGCCGGTGCCGAGGGCGTAGTGGTAGACCGTCGGCGACTGCGTGTAGGAGGTGTAGCCGAAGGTGATGGCGTCCTCGCAGCCGATGACCTGGTCCATCACGCCGAGCGCGATGACGCCCTGGGCGACGGAGCTGACCGAGCCGGGGCCGGGCAGCGGCACCTCGCCGAGCTCCTTGCCGTCGAGGTCGAGGACGCGGATGCGGGAGACGGTGTCGACCAGCTCGCCGAGCACCAGCCGGTCGCCCACCAGCGTGACACCGGTGAGCACGGCGTCGCCGCCGGGGACCAGCTCGGTCCAGGAGCCGGGGTCGCCGGGGCTGTCCAGCGGGATGCGGACCAGCCGGCCGCGCGGGGCGCCCGCCGTGGTGACGGCCACGTAGGAGTCGCCGGTGAGCACGCCCTTGTACAGGTGCTCGGTGTCGGTGATGAACTCCCGCCACCGCCAGGACGGCGGCCCGCTCCCGCCCGCGGCTTCGTCGAGGCGGGCGAGGTAGTGCGGCCGGGGGCGCAGGTGGTCGACCTGGAGCAGGGCCCACCGGCCGTCGCGGGAGATCCTGGGGATGGCGAACAGGTGCGGGATGTCCAGCGGCTCGGGCTCGGTGGGCGGAGGCTGCCCGAGGCGGTGGAAGAACAGCCGCCAGCACAACGGCGGCCGGGCCGCCGCACCGGGCGCCTGGTCGGCGGCGGCGCCGGCCAGGTGGTCGGCGCCGGCGGCGGCCACGTGGTTGGCCATGTAGAAGAAGCCGGTGCTGTCGGGCAGCCAGGCCACCAGGCCGGGGCGCTGTTGCGGCACGCCGTCCAGCAGCACCTCGCCCGTGTCGAGGTCGATCACCTTGAGCTCGGGCAGCTCCCGGCCGGACGCGTCGAGCGAGTACGCCAGCAGCCGCCCGTCGGGCGACGGCTGCGGGCTCATGCGCAGCGGGGTGCCGCCGGTGGACAGCTCGTTGAGGTCGATCACCGTACGCCAGGGGCCGGTGACGTCGCCGGCGGCCTCCAGCACCATGAGGTCGCGGCCGTCCGGGACGCGCCCGCGGAACCAGCGCGGCCCGTACCGGACGGGCACCACGAGGTTGCGCGCGTCCATCTGCTCGACCAGCTCGCCGACGCGGGCGGCGAGGCGGTCGTAGTGCGGCCAGGCGTGCACGTGGGAGCGGGCCAGCTCGTCCTGGGCCCGCTGCCAGTCGGCCACGCCGTCGCCGCCGTCGTCCTCCAGCCACTGGTACGGGTCGTCGAACACCAGCCCGCCGGCCTCGTTCCGCTCCGGCCGCACGGGCGCGGCGGGATACCGCAGGGTCATGCCGATCTCCTTGTCGTGTGAGGCAGCCCGCGGGCTGTCAGCCGTGCTCCCGCGCCGCCCTGGCGCGCTGGAAGTAGTCGAGGACGGCGGGCAGGTCGTCGGCCTCCAGCCAGTCGATCTGGCGGCTGATCTCCGCGCTGACCTGGGCGCCCGCCCTGCGCCACAGCGCCATGCCGGCGCCCTGGAGCTGCTCGGCCACCTTCGGGTCGCTCACCTGGAGGCCGGCCGCCATGGCCTCCCAGCGCCCGGTCACCTCCTGCACCCGCGGGTCGTCGACGGGGGTGCCGGCCCGCATGAGCCGGCAGCCCTCGCGCAGTAAGCCGAGCCACTCGGCGCGGTAGCCGGCCATCCTGTCCTGGCCGAGCTCCGCCCGGCGGCGTGCCAGGTGGTCGCGCAGCTCCTGGTCGAAGTACGACTCGTACACCGAGTGCAGCTCGAGCGCCGCCATGACCCGCTCGGGGTCGGGCATGACCGCCTGGTCGAGCAGCGTCACCAGGCCGCCGATCCGCTCTCTGAGCTGGTCGATGCGGACGGCCTGGAGGTCGAGCTCGGCGAGCTGGGCGCCGAGGAGCGCGCGCAGCGCCGTCAGGTCGTCGGACGAGCGGTCGAGGATGCCGCGGATCTCCTCCAGGGTCAGGCCGAGGCCGCGCAGCGCCCGCACGCGGTAGAGCCGCCGCAGGTCGGCCCCGGTGTAGCGGCGGTGGCCCGACGAGGTGCGCTCGCTCGCCGGGACCAGGCCGATCTCCTCGTAGTGGTAGAGCGTGCGGATGGTCACGCCGCTGGCCTTGGCCAGCTCACCGATGCTCCATCGGCGCTCTCCGTCGTCGTCGCGGGTCACGGGTACGACGGTAGGACCTCCCGTGGCGGGAGGTTCAACTCCATCACTCTGCGTGATTGAACGACTACGCCATGGGTAGAGGTGCAGAAAGCCAACATCCCCAGCGGGGTGGTGCGGCGTCCCCCGATCCCTCCGGCGTACGCCCCCCGCGCCCATGGAAAGGGAGCCCCCGTGCCCAGTGCCGACCGCTGCGCGACCATGCCCGTGCACCACCAGCTCATCGCCACGTCCCCGCGTTACGCGGTGGCGCTGGCCGCCATCGAGAACGAGACGTTCGCCAGGAAGAACGCCAGGGCCGCGGCCAGGGAGGAGGTGGTGACGATCCCGGTCGTGGTCCACGTCGTCCACCACACCCCCGAGCAGAACATCGGCCAGGAGCAGATCGACAGCCAGTTCAAGGTGCTCAACGAGGACTTCAGGCGCGTCAACCCGGACGTGGGCAAGGTGCCGGAGGTGTGGCGGGACCTGGTGGCCGACGCGCGGCTGGAGTTCAAGTTGGCCGACACCGACCCCGACGGCAACCCCACCTCCGGCGTCGTACGGAAGGAGACCGCCGTCGAGGCGTTCGAGCCGGATCACGGCGTCAAGTTCGGCGACCGGGGCGGCTCGGACGCCTGGCCCGCCGACCGTTACCTGAACGTGTGGGTGTGCGAGCTGAAGACCGCCCTCGGGTACGCCACGTTCCCCGGCGGCCCCGCCGAGCTCGACGGGGTCGTGATCCTGCACCGCGCGTTCGGCACGACAGGAACGGCCGAGGCCCCGTACGACGGCGGCCGCACCGCCACCCACGAGATCGGGCACTGGTTCAACCTGCGGCACATCTGGGGCGACGACGGCGACGGCTGCTCGGGCAGCGACTTCGTGGACGACACGCCCAACCAGGGCGGCCACAACCGCGGCACGCCCGCCTTCCCCAAGCTGAGCTGCGACAACGGCCCGCACGGCGACATGTTCATGAACTACATGGACTACGTGGAGGACGCCTCCATGTACATGTTCACGAAGGGACAGGCGGAGCGCATGGACGCGGCGCTGGCCGGGCCGCGCTCGTCGTTCCTGGCGCCGCAGGTCAGGCAGAGCATGCGGCTCGGCTCCCCCACCTGACCTGCCACTATCCGGCGACCTCTTCCGATGCCGGGCCGAACCGGGCCGGCAGCTTCCCGGTGGCGGCGGATCCTCCGCCGGACGGTCCGCTGGCGGCACCCACCGCCCGGTCCGTTGCCCGTACCCGCCGGACGGTCGGCGCTGGCCGTACCCGCCGGACGGTCCGCCCGCCGTACCTGGCGGGCTCGCCGTGTACTCCCGCGGGGCGGTTCCCCGGGGGCCGCCGCTACGGCACGTGGTGTAGCGGAGCGAGCGCCGAGCAGCGGATGTCCCTGGCCGCCCGCGACGCGACAGTGGACGCATGGATGGAGGAGGTCTGAGCATCGCGTTACTCGGGCCGCTGGAGGTGCGGCTGGACGGGGCGCCGGTCCTGCTCACCACCAGCAGGCTGCGGGCGCTGCTGGCCGTGCTGGCGGTGTTCGCGGGGGACGCGGTGACCGTGGAGCGGCTGGCGCTGGCCCTGTGGGGGGAGGAGCTGCCGGCCAACGCGCGGCGCAGCGTCCAGACGTACGTCACCCGCCTGCGCCGGGCGATCGGCCGGGCGGCGATCCGCACCACCCCTGACGGTTACGTGCTGGACGTCGATCCCGGCCAGGTGGACGTGCTGCGGTTCCGCGCGCTGGTGGCCGAGGCGGGCAGGGCGCGCGGCACGGCGGAGGAGCGGGAGCTGGTGGAGGAGGCGAGGCGCCTGTGGCGCGGCCAGCCGTTCGAGGGCATCGACTCGGACTGGCTGCGCGCGACCGTCTCGCCGTCGCTGCAGGAGCTGCACCTGAGCACCGTGGAGCGCCGGGTCGACCTGGGGCTGGCCGAGGGCCGCCACGGCGAGCTGGTCGCGGAGCTGCTCGGCCTGGCCGCCGGGCACCCGCTGCGGGAGTCGTTGTGGGGGCGCCTGCTCGTGGTGCTGAAGGCGTCAGGAAGGCAGGCCGAGGCGCTGACCCTGTACGAGCGGCTGCGCCGCCGCCTGGCCGACGAGCTGGGCACCGACCCCTCGGCCGAGCTGCGCCGCATCCACGCGTGCCTGCTGCGGCCAGGCCCGCGGCAGGGAGGCGTGGCGGTGTTCACGGGCGTCGTGGAGCCGTGCGCCGGGGGCTGCCTGATCTCGGGGAAGGCGGTCGAAGGCAAGGTCGAAGGGGAGGGCGGGGGCGAGGGGGAGCGCCGATTCTTGGCGTTCGTGTGGAGCTCGGTGTAACGGCGGGCACAGGCATGTCGGCGGGCGCCGTCCAGGATGGGTGATCGGATTCCCTCACACATTCCCTCACACAACGGAAGGTGATGTCGTGCGTCTGCTCGCAGGGTTGACGATGACCGCCGTGCTCGCCGCCGGGCTGCTGGCCGCCCCGCCCGCCATGGCCGCCGAGGCCGTGAAGTTCGCCGCGGACTCGGGCGACACGTGCCACCGCGGGGTCGCGGAGGGCACGCTCGAACGGTACGACGGCCCGGTCATCCACCCCGTCGTCACCGTCGAAGGCTTACTGTCCGACGAGGCCCTCCCGACGATCTGCTTCCCCGACGACCTGCACTCCACGGTCACGTTCCGCGGCTACCGGGGCACCGACCTCGTGGACTCCGAGACGCACAAGGCGGACAACGAGCAGGTCAAGTACGCGTTCCAGCTGAGCAACGGGCTGCTGAGCATCGACCGGGTGGTCGTGCAGGTGTGCCGGTACAGCAACTCGCCCATCGGGATCAGCTACTGCGGGACGGCGCAGGAGTACAAGATCCCCTAAAGGCCGGGATCAGGGTGACGGCGTCACGATGAGGGCGCCGGGCAGCCCTTCGGGGAACACCCAGACGTGCCTGCCCGCGGCGATCACCAGCGCGGGCGGCGCGTCCAGCCCCAGCCTGATCACGCGGAGCGGGGTGCCTGCGGCCGGGGCGAACGCGAACAGGTCACGGCCGCCGCCCGCCAGCACCCCGTTGGCGCACACCAGGAACGGCACGGGCCCCTCCGGCGCCCGCACGAGCCGTCCGGGCTCGCCCGACCAGGCCGACACCCGCAGCAGCCCGCCGGTCACGCTGATCCATAACGACCCGGCGCACACGGTCATGGCGCCGCGCTCGCGCCGCCCGAGACCCACCTCCTTGGGGCCGCCGCGCAGCACGTCGTCGTGCTCCGACGTCCACCACAGCCGGTCGCCCTCCACGGCGCACCTGTCCAGCCCGGGCAGCTCCAGCGGCTCCCCCAGCAGGCCGGGCGCGGCCAGCCGGCGGGCCACGCCGCCGCCGACGGCCCAGATCGCCCCGCCGCCCGCGACCACCCGGCCGTCGAAGCGGGCGCCCGCGATCGGGGCTCCCGACGGGCCGAGCCAGTGGACGCGGCCGTGCCCGGCGCCCGCGAGCGTGCCATCCGGCAGCGGGTCAGGCGCCGGCGTCCCCATGAACGCCCTGGGCACCAGGACGGTCTCCGCCAGCGTGCCCGGCACCGCTCCCGTGGCGGTCACGGTGCCCGGCACCGCCGCCAGGGAGCGCAGCTCCGGCGCCGTGCCGCCGCCCTCCAGGGGCCGGCCCGCCGGCGTGTACACGCGTACTCCGTCGCCCGCCGCGCACCAGACGGTCGATCCGTCGGACGCGGCCGCGCGGACGGGCTGCGGCAGCTCGATCCTGGTGACCGCGACGTCCATGCGCTGAGACTAGACCGCGCGGCCGAAGCAGGACAGTCGTGATCGGGGCCCCCTCTCAGGCACGGAGTAGCCCGTGACGGGGTATACCGCGCGGCAAGTGCGCCATCCGGTCGTCGGCCCAGGTCACCCCGGCTGCGATCATTGTGACCATGCGTGTTGTGGTGATCGGGAGCGGCATCGTGGGGGCCGGCGCGGCGTACCACCTGACCCGCCGGGGCGCGGCGGTGACCGTGGTGGACGCCGGCTGCCAGGGCGGGGCGACGCGGGCGGGCGCGGGCATCGTGTGCCCGTGGGTGGACCATCCGGAGGACGACGACTGGTACCGCCTGACCCGCGAGGGCGCCCGCGCCTACCCGGCGCTGGTGGAGGAGCTGGGCGAGGACATCGGGTACGCCAAGGTGGGCGCCCTGCTGGTGGCCGAGGACCCGGTGGACCTGGAGCCGGTGCGGGCGCTGCTGCGCCGCCGCCACGCCGCCGCGCCCGAGATGGGCGACGTGGTGGACGTGGACACGCCGACGGAGCTGTTCCCGCCGCTGTCCGACGGGCTGAGCGCGCTGCTGGTGCCGGGCGCGGCCCGCGTCGACGGCTGCTCGGTGCGCGACGCGCTGCTGCGGGCCGCGATGGCCGGGGGCGCGCAGGTGCGTACGGGCGTCGCCACCCTCACCCCGGACGGCCGGGTGCTGCTGTACCAGGCCGAGGAGTCCACGCAGTGGAGCCCCGCGGTCGCGGCCGCGGCCCCGGCCGAGGGCGAGCCCGCGTCGTGGCGGCAGGCGGCGCCGCTGAGCGCCGCCCCGGCCGCCGCGGCGCCCGCCAGCCCGGAGGCGCTGCGGCTGACGGGTGAAGGCGTGCCGGTCGAGGCCGACATGGTGATCGTGGCCGCCGGCGCGTGGACCGGCGAGGTGTGCCGGCCGCTGGGGGTGGAGCTGCCGGTCTTCCCCAGGCGCGGCCAGATCCTGCACGCGACCATGGAGGGCGTGGACACCGCGTGGTGGCCGATCATCCTGCCCAGGACCGGGCCGTACCTGCTGGGGTTCCCCGACTCGCGCGTGGTGGTCGGGGCGACGGTCGAGGACGTGGGGTTCTCGCCGCGGGTCACGATGGGCGGCCTGGACGAGGTGATCGAGGCGGGGTTGCGGGTGGCGCCCGGGCTGTTCAACGCGACGGTCACCGAGACCAGGGTCGGGCTGCGGCCCGTGTACGCGCCCGGGCGGGCGCTGATCGGGCCGCTCACCGACCGGGTGATCGTGGCGACGGGGCTGAGCGCGTACGGGCTGACGGCGGGGCCGTTCACCGGCGAGGTCGCCGCGGCGCTCGCGCTGGGCGAGACACCGCCGCTCGACATCGCGCCGTACGCGCCACCACGTTGAAGCCGTACGCGCCACCAGCCGTACGCCCACCGCGTTAAATCGGACTATAGGCACCCCTGCCCCTCAAGCGGGACAAGCGGCCACGTAGCATCGGATACCTCCCCACCGTGACGATGTGGGGAGGCCGTCTTGCCGCTGCTCGCGCTGCTCCTGCTGCTGCTCGTGGCGGCCGCCGGCTGCGCGGCGGAACCGCCGGCGCCGGCCCCTGTCCCGGCTCCGTCCAGGCCCGCGCCGCCGCCCAGGCCGATCGCGCCCGCTCCCGCCCCCGCCCCGGAGAAGGTGCGGGTCCCGCGCTCGGCCTCCGGCCGTTACGCGGTCGTCCGGGGCGGCGCGCCCGCCAGGCGGGGACGCGGGCGGGTGGTGCGGTACCTCGTCGAGGTGGAGCGCGGCCTGCCGTTCGACCCCGCCCGGTTCGCCGCCGAGGTGCACCGCACGCTCAACGACGTGCGCGGCTGGGCCCGCTTCCAGCGGGTGGACCACGGCCCGGTGCGGGTGCGGGTCGCGCTGTCCAGCCCGCGCCTGACCGTCCGCCAGTGCCTGCCGCTGCGTACGGGCGGCGAGCTGTCCTGCTGGAACGGCCACCGCTCGGTCATCAATGCGCTGCGCTGGGCCGAGGGCGTCCCGCAGTACGGCGGCGACCTGGCCGCCTACCGCCGCTACCTGATCAGCCACGAGGTCGGCCACGCCCTGGGCCACCGCCACCGAAGCTGCCCGGGACCCGGACGCCCCGCCCCGGTCATGGTGCAGCAGTCGAAGTCGCTGGGCCACTGCCGCCCCAACCCGTGGCCCTACCCCCACCGCGGCTCCGACGAGCGCTAGCGGGCGGCGCTCAGGCGAGCCCCTGCCCGGTGCCGACCCCGCGCAGCAGCGTGTCGACCAGGCGGGCCGCCAGGGCGTCGGGCTCGCCGTCGCGGGTCTGCGCCGCCTCGTGGCACAGCGCGTAGTAGACCCGCCTGGCCCAGAGCGGGTCCACGTCGGCACGGAGCACGCCCGCCTCCTGCGCCCTGCGGAACAGCCGCTCGCAGCGGGCGTCGACCTCGGCGTGCACCCTGACCACCTCGGGGTCGTCCGACAACGTGCGGCTCATCGCGAAGCCCCAGTCGATCTTCACGCGCAGCACGTTGGCGGTGGCCTGGTAGAGCGCGACGAGCGGCGGGGCGGTCTCGGGGTGCGCGGCGTCGATGGCCTCGGCGAAGCGCTGGTTGGCCCACGCCGCCATCGCGTCCACCAGCGCCTCGCGCGAGGCGAAGCGCCGGTGCACGGTGGTCCGCGCCACCCCGGCGGCCTCGGCGATCTGCTCCATGCTGGCCGCCGGGTTCCTGCTGAGCACGCGTTCGGCGGCCTCCAGGATCGTGCGCACCGTGCGCTCGGCGTCGGACCGCCGGGCTCGCGTCGTCTCACTCACATCGCACAGGGTACGGCATCGTCTCCTCTAACCCCGAAGTTGCATCATCAGTGTTGCAAGTTCTACATTGACCGCATCAGAGCTGAAGCGACTAACGAGGAGCACCCGAGCATGGACATGCGACTGACCGGCAAGACCGCCGTGGTGACCGGCGCGAGCAGGGGCATCGGCCTCGCCATCGTGCGGGCGCTGACCGCCGAGGGCGTGCGGATCGCGGCCGCCGCGCGCACAGCCTCTCCCGAGCTGAAGGAGACCGGCGCCGTTCTCCTGGCGGCCGACCTGTCCACCCCCGAGGGGCCCGCCGAGATGATCGGCCGGGCGGCGGCCGAGCTGGGCGAGATCGACCTGCTGGTCAACAACGTGGGCGGCGGCGACGGGGGCGCGGCCCTGGCCGGCGGCTTCCTGACCGTGAGCGACGAGGTGTGGCACCAGGTCCACGAGCTGAACCTGCTCAGCGCCGTACGCGCCACCCGCGCCGCCCTGCCGAGCCTCCTGCGCCGCCACGGCACGGTGATCAACATCTCGTCCAACAGCGCCCGGGCACCGGGCATGGGCCCGATCGCGTACGCGACGGCCAAGGCCGCGCTGACCGCCTTCGGCAAGGCCCTGGCGGAGGAGTTCGGCCCGCAGGGCGTACGGGTCAGCACGGTCTCCCCCGGCGCCGTGCTCACCTCGATGTGGGAGGCCCCCGACGGGTACGGCGCCGCGATGGCGCGGGCCCACGGCGTGGACCACGAGCACTTCCTGGCGGGGCTGCCGTCGAACGCCGGGATGACGACCGGTAGGTTCGTCCAACCGGACGAGGTCGCCGCTCTGGTGACATGGCTGGCATCGCCGCACGCCGGAAGCGTCAGCGGCGCCGACTACGTCATCGACGGCGGAACGATCAAGACCGTCTGACGTATCGCGATATATCGTAGGAACACCGGGGAGTTCCGTCCGGTTGGGGCGGAACAGACGAAGATCCAGGGGAGTGTGGCAATGACAGGGATGCGGACGGCACGGCGGATCCTGGTGGGCGGCGCGGCCCTGGCCGCGGCCGGATGGGCGCTGCGCGAGGTGCCCGCCGAGCTGGGCGTGCGGCCGCTGGAGTCGGGGCCGGACCGGGCGGCGCGGATCCGGCGCTCGCCGCAGTTCAGGGACGGCTCGTTCGTGAACACGATGCCCGAGCAGACCACGATGATGACCACGCCGCCGGTCGGGCTGCTCGGCGAGCTGGCCAAGGAGAGGGAGCAGCGGCGGCCCGCCGGTCTCATCCCGCTGCGCGTCCCGCCGGCCGACCCGCCGCCCGCCGACGGGGTGCGCGCCATCTGGTACGGCCACGCCTCCACGCTCGTGGAGATCGAGGGCAAGCGGGTGCTGTTCGACCCGGTGTGGAGCCGGCGCCCCTCCCCCTCGCAGCTCGTCGGCCCCAAGCGGCACCACCCCGTGCCCGTGGAGCTGGGCGAGCTGCCCCAGGTGGACGCGATCGCGATCTCGCACGACCACTACGACCACCTCGACCTGGCCACGGTGCGCTCGCTGACCCGCACGCAGAAGGCACCGTTCCTGGTGCCGCTGGGCATCGGGGCGCACCTGGAGCGGTGGGGCGTGCCCGCGTACCGGATCATCGAGCTGGACTGGGACGAGGAGGCGCAGGTCGGCGGCCTGCGCTTCGTCGCGACCGCCGCCCGCCACTTCTCCGGCAGGTCCCTGACCCGCAACGACACGCTGTGGGGCTCCTGGGTCGTCGCCGGCCGGTCCAGGCGGGTCTTCTACGCGGGCGACTCCGGCTACTTCGAGGGCTACCGCGGGATCGGGTCGGCCCACGGGCCGTTCGACCTGACGCTGATGCCGATCGGCGCCTACAGCCCGGCCTGGCCGGACATCCACATGAACCCGGAAGAGGCCGTCAACGCCCACCTCGATCTGGGCGGGAAGCTGCTGCTGCCGGTGCACTGGGCCACGTTCACGCTGGCGCTGCACCCGTGGGCCGAGCCGGTGGAGCGGCTGTGGCGGGAGGCCAAGGCCCGCGACGTGAAGATCGCCGTGCCGCGGCCGGGCGAGGCCGTGGACGCCTCGGCCGCTCCGGCCGTGGAAGGCTGGTGGGAGATGCTGCACTGACCACCCCGGGTCGTACAGTTCTGCCGTGAGCAACCTGGAGCTTGACCCGCGGGAGATCCGCGGCGGCGCCGGCGAGGTCGCCGGCCGCGAGGTGCTGGAAGGGCGCGAGGTGCCGCTGGGCGGCCCGCGCGCGATGTCCGTGAGCAGGACGCTGCCTGGCGTGCACCGGCGCATGATCGGTGCCTGGTGCTTCGTGGACGCCTACGGGCCGGAGCAGGCGACCATGCGGGTGCCGCCGCATCCGCACACCGGGCTGCAGACGGTGAGCTGGCTGGTCGCGGGCGAGGTGCTGCACCGCGACAGCCTGGGCACGCTGCAGGAGATCCGCCCCGGCCGGCTCAACCTGATGACCGCCGGGCGGGGCATCTCCCACTCGGAGGAGTCGCCGGCCGGGTCGGTGCTGCACGGCGTGCAGCTCTGGGTGGCGCTGCCGGACGCGTCCCGGCACGTGGAGCCGGGCTTCGAGCACCACCCCGCGCTGCCGGTGCTGTCCGGGCCCGGCTTCGCGGCGACCGTCGTCATGGGGACGCTCGGCGGGGTCACCTCGCCCGCCACCGCCTACAGCCCGCTCGCCGGGGCCGAGATCGCGGTGGACGGCGACTGCGAGGTGCCGGTGGATCCGGCGTTCGAGCACGGGCTGCTGCTGCTCGACGGCGAGGTGGCCGAGGTCGGGCGGGGGCCGCTGGTGTACCTGCCGCCGGGGCGGTCCGGGGTGCGGCTGTCGGGGCGCGGGCGGGTGCTGCTGATCGGCGGTGAGCCGTTCGGCGAGGAGATCGTCATGTGGTGGAACTTCGTCGGGCGTTCCCACGACGAGATCGCCGCCTATCGCAAGGAGTGGATGGAGGGCGAGGGGTTCGGCACCGTCGAGGGGTTCGACGGCGCGCCGCTCCCCGCGCCCGTCCTGCCCGGCACCCGGCTCAAGCCGCGCGGCCGGGTCCGCTAGCCCGCCGCCAGCTGTGGTCGGCGCGGCGGTCAGGTGAGCCGCTGGGCCTTGCTCAGCAGCCGCTGCGCCACCACCACGAGCGCCAGGAACGCCCCGCTGACCACCTGCTGGAACGCCGAGGTCAGGCTGCCCACCTGGTTGATCAGGCTCTGGATGACGCCGAGCAGCAGCACCCCCGCCACCGATCCGGTGATGCCGCCCGCCCCGCCGGTCAGCAGGGTGCCGCCGATCACGACGGCGGCGATGGCGTCGAGCTCCAGCCCGATGCCGAGGATGGTCACGCCGGAGGAGAGCCGGGCGGCGTTGAGCGCGCCGGCCAGGCCCGCCAGCAGGCCCGACATGACGTACACGAGCACCTTGGTGCGCGCGACGGGCACGCCCATCAGGGCCGCGGCCTGCTCGTTGCCGCCGATGGCGTAGACGTTCTGGCCGAAGCCGGTGCGCTGCAGGAGGACCATCGCGATCAGGGCGAGGGCGATCGTGACGTAGACGGGGTAGGACAGGCCGAGCAGCTCGCCCTGGCCGAGGGCGGCGAAGGCCTGGTCCTTCACGAGGTAGGTGGTGGCGCCCTCGTCCGAGATGGCGAGCATCAGGCCGCGGACGCCGAGCAGGCCCGCCAGGGTGACGATGAACGGCGCCATGCCGGTCCGCGCGATCACCAGGCCCTGGAGCAGGCCGACGACGCCGCAGACCACCAGGGGCAGGAGCAGCGCCACCAGCATGCCGTACTGGGAGCCGTAGGCCGCGAGCACCCCGCCGAGCACGAACAGCGACCCCACCGACAGGTCGATGCCGCCGCTGATGATCACGAACGTCATCCCGATCGCGATGATCGCCAGGAACGACGAGGACACGACCACGCTGGCGGCGTTGGTCGGGGTGGCGAAGGTGTCGAAGGCCAGGCTGCCCACGATCACCAGCAGCCCCAGCACCATGACGGCGCCGTGCTGCTGGAGCAGCCGGCTGGTTTGCTCGCGGTTCATCGCGTGCCCCGCTTCCTGGTGGCGTAGACGGCGGCCAGGATGATGACCGCCTGGACCATCTGGGTCCACGACTGCGGGAGGTTGTGCTTGATCAGCGTGGCCGCGAGGAGCTGCATGAGCAGCGCGCCCATGACCGTGCTGAGCACCCTGATCCGGCCGCCCGTCAGCGGGGTGCCGCCGACGACGACGGCGGTGATCGCCGACAGCTCGATGAACAGGCCGAGCGAGGTGGGGTCGCTGGCCTGCAGCCGGGCCGTGGCGAGCACCCCGGCCAGGGCCGCGAGCAGGCCGGAGATCACGTACACGGTGAGCAGCACCCGCTTCACGGGCAGCCCTGACAGCTCGCTGGCCGGCCGGTTGCCGCCGATGGCGACGACCTGCCGCCCGAACGTGGTGCGCCGCACCACGAACAGCACGATCACGGTCAGCGCCGCCGCGATGAGCACGATGACCGGGATGCCGGCGACCGAGCTGCTGCCCAGCGCGATCAGGCCGGGGTTGCGGAACTCGACGAGCTGCGGCACCAGCACGTTGGCCAGGCCGCGCACGCCGACCAGCAGCGCGAGTGTCGCCACGATGGGCTGCACCCCGACGTACGCCACCAGCGCCCCGCCCGCGGCCCCCACGACCGCGCCGCCGATCACGGCCACGACGAGCGCGGGCAGCCAGCCGTAGCCGAGGTAGAGCACGGTCAGCGCGGCGGCCAGCGCCATCACCGAGCCGACCGACAGGTCGATGCCCTGGGTGCCGATCACCAGCGCCATGCCCAGGGAGACGATCACGATGGGGGTGACCTGGACGAGCTGGGTGCGGAAGTTGGCGGCGTCCAGGAAGTGCGGGGTGAACAGCACGTTGAACAGCAGCAGCGCCAGCACGGCCGCGTACACGCCGTAGTCCTGCACCCAGGCGTACACCTGGGGCTTGAGCACGGCGACGCGCCCGCCACCCTGACGCGAGGTGAGCTCAGCCATCCGACTGCTCCGCTATCGTCGCCATGATCCTCTCCTCGGTCACCTCGTCGCCCGACAGCTCGCCCACGACCGCGCCCTCGCGCAGCACGAGGATCCTGTCGGCGCCCTCGACCAGCTCCTCCAGGTCGGAGGAGATCAGCAGCACGCCCAGGCCCTCCTCGGCCAGCTCGTCGATCAGCGCCTGCACCTCGGCCTTGGCGCCGACGTCGATGCCGCGGGTGGGCTCGTCCAGCAGCAGCACCTTGGGCCGCACGGCCAGCCAGCGGGCCAGCAGCACCTTCTGCTGGTTGCCGCCGGACAGCTCGGAGACGAGCTGGTGCGGCGAGGCGGCCTTGATCCTCAGCCTCCGCATGAAGATCTCGACCACCTTGTCGATCTTCGCCTCGGACACCACTCCGGCCCTGCCGAGGGCGGGCAGGGCGGCCAGGGCGATGTTCTCGCGGACGGACAGGGTGGGGATGATGCCCTCCGCCTTGCGGTCCTCGGGCAGCAGGCTGACGCCGGCCCTGATCGCCGCCGCGGTGGAGCCGCCGCGCAGGGGCGCGCCGGCCACGAGCACCTGGCCGCCGTCCAGCGGCAGCGCGCCGACGATGGCCTTCGCGGTCTCGGTACGCCCCGCGCCCAGCAGCCCGCCCAGGCCGACGACCTCTCCCGGCCTGACGCTGACGTCCACGCCGTCGAGCACGTGCCGCCGGGTCAGGCCGCGCGCCTCGACGACCGGGACCTGCCCGTTCCCCGAGGGGCCCGCCGCCTGGTCGCGGGAGAAGCTGGTCAGGCCCTGGGAGCGGACCTCGTTCAGGGCGCGGCCGAGCATGAGCGAGATGAGCTCGATCCGCTCCAGCTCCGCCAGTGGCCCGGTGTGGGCCAGGCGGCCGTCGCGCAGCACCGTCACCCGCTCGCACACCTGGTAGAGCTCGTCGAGGCGGTGGCTGACGTACATGACGGCGATGCCGCTGTCGCGCAGCCTCCTGATCACCCCGAACAGCGTCTCGACCTCGCGCGGCTCCAGGGACGAGGTGGGCTCGTCCATGATGACGACCCGGGCGTCCACGGACACGGCCCGCGCCAGGGCGACCATCTGCTGCGCGCCGACGCCGAGCGTGCGCAGCGGGCGGCGGACGTCGGTCTCGACGCCGTAGCCGGACAGCACGCGCTCGGCCTCGCCGTACATGGCGGCGGCGTCGATCACCCCGAACCTGCCGCGCGGCTCGCGGCCGAGCAGCAGGTTGCGGGCCACCGACATCATGGGGACGAGGTTGACCTCCTGGTAGATCGTCTGGATGCCGGCGCGCTGCGCCTCCATGGGGGTGGCGAAGGCGGCGGGGCCGCCGCGGTAGCGCAGCTCGCCGCCGTCCGGCTGGTAGACGCCGGTGAAGACCTTGATCAGGGTGGACTTGCCCGCGCCGTTCTCGCCGACCAGCGCGTGCACCTCGCCCGGACGCAGGGCGAGGGACACGTCGTCGAGGGCGAGCACGCCGGGGAAGCGTTTGCTGATCCCCTTGGCCTCGAGTACCGCTTCCAACTCAGTACGCCTCACCGAGGGAGTCCTTGGCGTTCTCCGTGGTGTAGTCCCGGTCGGAGATGATCACCTTGTCGGGGATGGCGTCGCCGTCGAGGAACTTCTGGGCGGTCTCGAAGGCGAGAGGGCCGAAGCGCGGGTTCGACTCGATGACCGCGTGCAGCCAGCCGTCGGCGATGCCCTGGACGGCGCTGCGGGTGCCGTCCACCGACACGATCTTGATGTCGCCGGGCTCCTTGCCCGCGCCCTTCAGCGCGGTGACCGCGCCCAGCGCCATCTCGTCGTTCTCGGCGTAGATGCCGTTGATGTCCGGGTTGGACTGGATGAGCTGCTCGGTGACCTGCTGCCCCTTCTCGCGGGCGAACTCGCCGGTCTGCTCGAACGAGATCGTGAGGCCGGGCGCCTTCTCCTTGACGCGGTCCTTGAAGCCGTTCGTACGCTCGGTGGTGACGTTGTTGCCGGGCGCCCCGAGCAGGATGGCCACCTTGCCCTGGCCGTTCAGGGCCTCGATCATGCGGTCGGCGGCGCGCTTGCCCTGCTCGTAGAAGTCGGAGCCGATGAACGTCAGGTAGTCGCTGCACGCCTTGGCGTTGATCTTGCGGTCGACCGTGATGATGGGGATCTTCTTGGCGGCGGCCTGCTGGAGCACCGGCTCCCAGCCGTCGGAGTTGAGCGGCGCGATGACCAGGAGCTGCACACCCTGGGCGATGAGCTGCTGCACGTCGGTGATCTGCTTGGAGAACTGCGACTGGGCGTTGGTGACCTTGAGGTTCGTGATGCCGAGCTTGGCGGCCTCGTCCTTGATCGACTTGGTCTCGGCGATCCGGAACGGGTTCGCCTCCTTCTCCGACTGGGAGAAGCCGACCACGGCCGTCTTGAGGTCGAACTTCGTGCCGCCGAACTGCTGCAGCGTGCACGTCGGCCCGGCCGTGCCGGACGGGCTCTGGACGACCTGCTGCCCGGCGGTGCTGGTGGCGGCGGGCGCGGCCTGCGGCTCCTCCGCCTTGGCGCAGGCCGCCGCGGTGAGGAGGACGGCCAGTGCGAGGGCGGCCGTCCGGATGTGGGGGGTCATCGCGGTTCCTTTCCTATCAGGTGCCGTGCCCGGGGACGAGGCCCCCGGGCACGGCGGGTGGATCAGCTGCAGGCGGGGTCGATCGCGCTCGTGAGCGCCTTGTGGGCGTCGTGGACGCGCCTGACGTCGGGCTTGGTGATCGCCCTGTCGTACGTCATGAGGCCGTTGATCTCGGTCTCGACGTCGGTGGTCTGGGTGTAGATCGCGGCGCTGAGCTGCTCGCAGGCGTGCAGCTTCTCCAGTTCCTTCGCCATGTTCACGTAGCGGGTGGTGAGGGCCTCGGGGTCGGGCTCGACCGCGTATCCCCAGCCGCCGCCGGACCAGGTGTGGCCGACCACGGGCAGGGCCAGGCCGCCGTACTCGCCGATCACGTTGGCGCGGCTGCCGGACGGCTTGCCGGGGTTTCCGGGGCCGGGGTAGATGTGGAAGTCCTTGACGTCGCCGTTGCCGCCGTCCACGGCGCCGCAGCAGTTGATGCCGCTCATGTTGTTGACCAGGCGGGACGGGTCCCAGCTCTTGACCAGGTTGGCGACGCGCGCCTGGTCGTACTGGCCCCAGCCCTCGTTGAACGGCACCCACATGATGACGGAGGGGCTGCTGCGGTGCTGGTCGACCAGTTCCTTCAGCTCGGCCTCGTACTGCGGCCTGTCGGTGGTCCTGAACGCGGCCGGCATGTCCTGCCAGACCAGCAGGCCGAGCTTGTCGGCGTGGTGGTACCAGCGGTCGGACTCGACCTTGACGTGCTTGCGCACCGCGTTGAAGCCGAGGGCCTTGGTCTGCTCCAGGTCGTAGCGCAGCGCCTCGTCGGTGGGCGGGGTGTAGATGCCGTCGGGCCAGAAGCCCTGGTCGAGCGGGCCGATCTGGAAGACGGGCTTCCCGTTGAGCATCATGCGCCAGCCGGCGACGGAGATGGAGCGCATCCCGAAGTACGACTCCACCTTGTCGTGGCCGAGCCTGACCTCCAGGTCGTACAGGTGGGGGTCGTCCGGCGACCAGAGCCTGGGGTTCGGGACGGGCAGGCGCAACTCCTTGCCGGTCTCGCCGCGGACGGTGCCGACGACCTTGCGGCCGTCCCTGGCGATCACGGTGGCGGTGCCGGGCGAGCCGTGGACGGTCACGTACAGGGCCTGGCCGCGCAGGTCGGGCTCGGTGTCCACGCGCTCGACATGCTCCCTGGCGACCGGCTCGATCCAGACGGTCTGCCAGATGCCGGACACCGAGGTGTACCAGATGCCGCTCGGGTTGAGCCGCTGCTTGCCGATGGCCTGGGCGCCGTTGTCGGTCGGGTCGAAGACGCCGACCACCAGCTCCTGCTCGCCGGAGCCCTTGAGCGCGCCGGTGACGTCCACGCTGATCCGGTCGTAGCCGCCCTTGTGGGTGGCGACCTGCTTGCCGTTGACGTAGATCGTGGCGTCCCAGTCCACGGCGTCGAGGTGCAGCATCAGCCGCTCGCCGCGCCAGGTGCGCGGCACCTCGAACGTCCTGCGGTACCACATGCGCTCCTCGTGCCGGCCGATGCCGGACAGCTGCGACTCCACCGGGTACGGCACGACGATCTTCTCGGCCAGGTTCTTGCCGATGGGCGCGGCCTCGCCCTCCTTGGCCGGCGCGAACTGCCAGACGCCGTTGAGGCTGCGCCAGCGTTCGCGGGCGAGCTGCGGCCTGGGGTACTCGGGCAGCGGGTTGTTCCTGTCCACCTGGTCGGTCCACTTGGTCTTCAGGACGTAGGTGGAGGCGTTGACCACGTGCGCGAACGGGTAGGCGGCCAGCGGCGTGCCGTCGGCGTAGGTGATGCCGCCCGCGCCGTCGTAGGAGGTGCGCACGGTGCCGCCCGCCTTCGCCGGGACGGGGTGCTCCAGCCTGAGCTCGACGGTCTCGGGGCTCTTCAGCGTCGCCGAGGTGACCGGCCAGGCGGCGGCGCCGACGGTGACGGCCAGCTTCTTCGCGGCGTCGGCGGGCAGCGCGGCGAGCGGCTTGGCGTAGGTGAGCGTGGCGACGTCGCCGGTGGTGTTCAGCCTGGCGTCGTACGGCCCGTCGGGCTGGAAGTCCGCCGGCACCGTGAGCGCGTCCATGGGCACGACGGCCTTCGGCTGGCTGGGGCTCTGCCAGCGCAGGCGCAGGTTGGCGCCGCCGAAGTGCTCGAAGTACTCGACCTTGATGTCGTACTTCCTGTTCGCCTCCAGGGCGATGGGGGTGCCGGTCTGCTCCTTGTCCCAGTCGTCCACCCAGTGGTCGATGATCGGCTGCCCGTCGACCCACAGGCGGAAGCCGTTGTCGCCGATCATGGAGAAGGTGTAGGTCTCGGAGTACTTGGCAGTGATCTGCCCCGTCCATCGGACGGTAACGTCATCCTCCCTGCCGGTCAGCAGCTTGAACGTGGGGTTCAGGTCGGGCAGTTCCAGGTTCGGGTCGATGATGCTCGCCTTGAGCTCGGCGAAGTCGAACTTTCCCGCCGCCGAGGCGAGGTAGTAGTCGCCGCGCAGCCCGTTCCGCTCGGGAAGGGCTGCCGAGGCTGGTGTCGGCATCTGCCATAACACGGACATCAGTACGGCCAGCAGCAACGGGAGGCGCTTACGCACGGGGGGTCCTTTCGCAACGCAGCCGATCAGGTTCGGACAGCTTTTGACCCTGACACGCTCCAAAGTAAGCACCGACGGACCGAGATGGTCAAGATTTCCGATCAGATCCGTTCTCGTTCGGTCAGAGGTGAACGCTACTTGGCGGATCGACTATGATCGGAGCCGTGAGCGACACGCAGAGTGACGGACGCAGGCCCGTGTTCGCCGCCGAGCGCCGGCAGCGCATCCTGGAGCTGGTGCGTGCCAACGGCGCCGTGTCGCTGCGCGAGCTGGCCCAGGCGGTGCACTCCTCCGAGGTCACCGTCCGCCGCGACCTGCGCGCGCTGGAGTCGGAGGGCCTGCTCAACCGCCACCACGGCGGCGCGACCCTGCCCGGCGAGCTGTCGCGCGAGACCGGCTACGCGCACAAGGTCTCGCTGGAGGCGGCCGAGAAGGCCGCCATCGCCGACCTGGCCGGCGCGCTGGTCGAGGACGGCGACGCGATCGTGGTCGGCCCCGGCACCACCACCCAGGAGTTCGCCCGCCGCCTGACCAGGCACTCCGAGCTGGCCGTGGTCACCAACTCGCTGCTGGTCGCGCAGGTGCTGGCCGGCTCGCCGCGCATCGAGGTGATGCTGACCGGCGGCTCCCTGCGCGGCCCGATCCTCGCCCTGGTGGGCAGCGCGGCCGAGCAGTCGCTGGCCGGGCTGCGCGTGCGCAGGGCGTTCGTCTCGGGCAACGGGCTGACCGCCGAGCGCGGCCTGTCCACGCCGAACATGCAGGTGGCGGGCGTCGATCGGGCGCTGGCGGCGGCGGCCGAGGAGGTCGTCGTGCTGGCCGACCACACCAAGATCGGCGTCGACACGATGGTGCAGACCGTGCCGCCCGACCGCATCGACCACCTGGTCACCGACGACGCCGCGCCGCGCGAGGTGCTCGACGACCTGAGCGCGCGCGGGGTCCGGCTGCACGTGGCCCAGTTCTGATCGAATGTGACAACACCGTTACTGGAATGTTTCCTTACTCGACCACGATCGAGGCGGAGGCAACCGTGCTACAGGTCGCTGGCGTTCTCAAGGCGTTCCAGGGGGTCACCGCCCTCGACCACGTCACCATGTCCGTGCGCACCGGCGAGGTGCACGCCCTGGTCGGGGGCAACGGCGCGGGCAAGTCCACGCTGGTGAAGGTGCTGTCGGGCGTCCACCAGCCCGACGCGGGCGAGCTGCGCCTGCTCGGCGAGCCGGTCAGGTTCACCGGGCCCGCCGACGCCAGACGGGCCGGGATCGCCACCATCCACCAGGAGACGAACCTCGTACCGACCATGAGCGTGGCCCGCAACCTGCTGCTCGGCAGGGAGCCGCGGGGCCGGCTCGGGCTGATCGACGCCGCCGCCGTGCACGCGCGCGCCGAGGAGGTGCTGGCCGCGTACGGGCTGGAGGTGGACGTGCGCCGCCCGCTCGGGTCGCTCGGCGAGGGCGCCTGCCAGATCGTGGCGCTGGCGCGGGCCGCCTCCGCGGACGCCCGCCTGGTCATCATGGACGAGCCCACCACGGCGCTGGACCACGACGAGCTGGAGACCCTGTTCGCCGCCGTCGGCCGGCTGCGCGAGCAGGGCCGCTCGGTCATCTACGTCACGCACCGCATGGAGGAGCTGTACGGGATCTGCGACCGCGTCACGGTGCTGCGCGACGGCCGCGTCGTGCACACGGGCCCGCTGGCCGGGCTCGACCGGCTGCGGCTGGTCTCGCTCATGCTCGGCCGCCCCTTCCACCCGGTGGAGCCCGCGCCGCAGGCGGGCGAGCCGGACGTGCCCGCCGACGCGCCGATCCTGGAGGCCAAGGGCCTGACCCGGCACCACATGCTGGACGGGGTGTCGCTGGAGATGCGGGCCGGCGAGGTCGTCGGCCTGGGCGGCCTGCTCGGCGCCGGGCGCAGCGAGACCGCGCGCGCCATCGCCGGCGCGCTGCCGGTGGACGCAGGCCAGGTCACGGTGGCCGGCCGCGCGTCGGCGCAGGCGCGCAAGTGGTCGGTCAGGAGCGCCGTGCGCGCCGGGATCGGCCTGGTGCCGGAGAACAGGAAGACCGAGGGCATCGTGCCGACCCTGTCGGTGCGCGACAACATCGCCCTGGCCGCGCTGCCCCGCCTGTCGCGGGCGGGCATCGTGTCGGACACGCAGGTGGACAGCATCGTGGCGACGTTCATGCGGCGGCTGGGCATCAAGGCGGTCTCGCCCCGACAGCCCGCCGGCGAGCTGTCGGGCGGCAACCAGCAGAAGGTGCTGCTGGCCCGGTGGCTGGCCATGCATCCCAAGGTGCTGCTGCTGGACGAGCCGACCCGGGGCGTGGACGTGGCGACCAAGCTGGAGATGCAGGCGCTGCTCGACGAGCTGGCCGTGGACGGCCTGGCCATCCTGCTGATCTCGTCGGACGTGGCCGAGCTGGTGGAGAACTGCGACAGCGTGGTCGTGCTCAGGGACGGCGCGATCACCGAGCAGCTCACCGGCCCGGAGGTCACCGAGGACCGCCTGCTGGCCGCCCTGGCCAAGGACTGACGCGCCGTCCTTACTCTGTGCGATGACGGTGTAGCCTTCTGTTGTCGATCAGGGATTCGAGAACGGAGGCCCGGCCGATGGACTACGTGCTGCCCCTGCGCTGGGACGACGACTCCGGCCTCGAGGAGCTGACCGCCTACCTGCGCGCGCTGCGCCGTCACGTGCGGATCGTCGTCGTGGACGGCTCACCCCAGGAGCTGTTCGACCGGCACGCCACCGCCTGGCGCGGCCTGGCGGAGCACGTCCGGCCGGCCCCCGACCTCCGCTTCGCCAACGGCAAGGTCAACGGGGTGATCACCGGCCTGCGCCTGGCCAGGGCCGAGCACGTCGTCATCGCCGACGACGACGTCCGCTACGACGAGCACGCGCTGGCCAGGATGGACGCCCTGCTCGCCCGCGCCGACCTGGTCCGCCCGCAGAACCACTTCGCCCCGTCCCCGTGGCACGCCCGCTGGGACACCGCCAGGACCCTGCTCAACCGCGGCCTCGGCGCCGACTATCCCGGCACGCTGGGCGTGCGCCGCTCGTTCTTCGCCCGGATGGGCGGCTACGACGGCGACGTGCTGTTCGAGAACCTGGAGCTGATCCGCACCGTCCGTGCGCACGGCGGCAGGGAGCTGCGGCCGCTCGACCTCTACGTGCCGCGCCTGCCGCCCGGCGCCGCGCGGTTCTGGGGCCAGCGCGTCCGCCAGGCCTACGACGACCTGGCGCAGCCCGCGCGCCTGGCGCTGTTCCTGTCCGTGCTGCCCGCGGTGGCCGCCTGCGTGCTGCGCCGCAGGTACGGCCCGGTGGCCGCCGGGGCGGGCGTGGCCGTGGCGCTGGCGGAGCTCGGGCGGCGCAGGGCGGGCGGCGCCCGGGTCTTCCCTCGCACGGCCGCGCTGTTCGCTCCCGTCTGGGTCCTGGAGCGGGCCGTCTGCAGCTGGCTGGCCCTGGGGGCGGCGCTGTGCGGCGGCGTGCCGTACGCCGGGCGCAGGCTCCGGCGGTCGGCGCACTCCGTCCGGTGGCTGCGCAGATCGGCTCACTCCTCCCCGCGGCTGCGCTGGCCGGCTCGCTCGGCCCGGTGGCTGCGCCGGTCGGGCCCGCTGGCCGCCCGGAAGCCGGCCGCCTTGTGCGAGCCGTCGCAGAAGGGCTTGGCCGACGAGCGCCCGCAGCGGCACAGGGCGACGGTGGCCCGGTCGGCGGGGATCGACTCGCCGTCCTGAGTCACCAGCTCGAACGGTCCCCGGACCAGCAGCGGGCCGTCCTCGCACGGCGTCACGGTCACCCTGTCGTCCTTCCTAGGCGGCATGGCCGTCCCCCGGTGGCCCGGTCAGCGAGGTGGTGTCCCGTTCCCAGCAGGCCAGGACGTGCCCCGCCCACCGGCGCTCCAGCTCCAGCGCGCACGCGGCGCCGTACAGGACGTCTCCCGCGAGGGACGGGCAGGCGGCGGCCAGGCCGGCGCACAGGTCGTGCGCGGCGATCTGCTCGTGCACGGCGTCGGCCTGCACGTGCTCGTCGTAGAAGCGAACGGCGCCGGCGTCGCCGCCGAGCCGGCGCAGCGCGTCACCGTAGCGGCGGTTCGGCAGGGAGGAGGTCATCTCCAGCGCGGCCAGGTGCCCGGCCAGGGCGCCGCGCAGCCGCCGGTGCAGGCCGAACAGGGACATGACGTTGGAGATGGCGAGCGTGACGCCGGGCACCCGGTCCAGGTAGGCGCCGTAGGAGTCGTCCAGGCCGAGGCCGCGCATGGTGGCGCGGAACAGCTCGGAGTGCATGCGCTCGCGTCGGCCACCGCCGTACTCGTCGGCCTGGATCTCCACCAGCGCGGCCTTCGGCCCGCCCGCCAGCCGGGGGATCGCCCAGGTGTGCGGGTCGGCCTCCTTCAGGTGGTAGATCGACCGGTGGATGACGAACTCCCGGAACTGGCGCAGGTCCGCCCGGCGCGCCAGGAACCCGGACAGCGACGGGCCGTCGTCCGCGGCGACCAGCTCGACGAGCGCGCGCCGCACTCCCTGCGACCCGTCGAGGGCCGGGCGCGGCACGGCCCGCGCGAGCGCCTCCTCCAAGCGCCGCTCCAGCGCCGCCCTGGCGGCCAGCAGCGCCGGCTCCCACTCCCAGCGGTCGTCCACGTCGTCGAAGCCCTGGTAGTGCAGCTCGTAGCAGGCGAACAGGGCGAGCTGGAAGTCGGCGTCGGCCAGCACGTCGCCGGCGGGCGAGCCGTCCGTCCGGGCCGGGTCCAGCGGGACCGGCCGGTGCTCCGGCGGGCGCGTCAGGCGGGCGAAGAGCGTCGCGGTGACGGGCCCGCGCGCCGCCGGAAGCCTCATCGCGGGCTCCCGCCCGTCGCCGGCTCCCCGGCACCAGCCGTTCCCACGAGTGGCCCCCCTTCCCGCACCCATGCGGCTGCCCGCCGTCAGGCGGCGCAAACCCGCTGATCAGGCAGGGGGCTAGTAGACCGAGATGTGCGGGTGGTCGTAGTGGTTGGCCGTCGCGCCGCCCCGGTCGGACATGGTGCGCCACACCCCGGTCCTGACGTGCCAGATGCGCTGCCGGTAGATCACGTACATGATCCCCAGCCGCTTGGCGTTCTTGATCGCCCAGGCGGAGATCTGGTCGCCGCGTTTCTGCTCGGCCGCCGACGGGAACGCGCCGCCCCGGCTCAGCATGAAGTCGCAGGCCCGCCCGAGCGGGTGCTCGCCGCCGTCCTGGATCGCGCGGTAGCACCCGATCCCGTACGGCACCTCGAACCGCTCCTGGATGAGCTTCTTGACCAGCGCCATCCGGGGCGTGATGTTGTCGGCCCCCTGGGGCAGCTGCGGGACCCAGGTGCCGTCGGGCCGACGGATCCCGGGGGCCGTGTAGAGCAGGTCGATCCTGTCCTTGATCTTCTCGATCTGCTTCTCGGCCTTCTCCTTGCGCTCCTCCAGGTCGCCGACCGTACGCTCCAGCTCCTCGGCCCGGTCGGCAGCCTCCTGCTCGGCCCGGCCCCGCGCGTCCCTGACCTCGGCGTAGCCGCGGAGCACGGCCTCTTCCTCGTCGATCACGTGCTGGGTCAGCGCCATCCGGCTGAGCAGCGTGGCGGGGTCCTGGCCGCCGGCGAGCAGGGCCATCGCGCCGGGGTCGCCGCCGATGTAGCGGGCGACGGCCATGGCGCGCAGCTCGGTGGAGTGCCGGTCGTAGACCTCCTGGGCGGCGGCCAGCTTCTCCTTGGCCGATTTCTCGGCGCTCTCAGCCTTCTGGTGGGCGATGCGGCTGTTGTAGTACTCGGTGATGAGCTTGTCCGAGTCCTTCTGCAGCGCCGTCAGCTCCTTCTTGAGCTGCTTGACGGTGGGCTTGGGCTCGGCCTGCGCGGGGGCGGCGGCCAGCAGCAGCAGCATCGCGGTGGCCGCGACGGCCCAGCCGTGGCGCGGGCTGGAGGCCCGGGCAGGGTTCAACCGGACGGCGGAGGACGCAACCGCCACGCTTCTCCTTAGCCCGAGCCGCAGGGCAGGTTCCGGTCATGAAGAAATCAGACCGGCGGAATGCCCTCTATTCGACGCACGATAGTAGAGGATCACCCGTCCCTGCGCGCAACTTCGGCTATTTCCGCTTCGCGGCGTTTGCGTACTCTGCGGACCACGATCTGCCTGCCGGCCAGCACCGAGCCCGGCACCACGATCAGGCCCAGCAGGCTGGAGCCGAGCCCCAGGCCGACGTCGGCGTCCACCAGCCCGTCGCCGTCGCCGCCGAGCAGCGGCAGGCCGAGCGACACGCTGATCGAGATCGAGACGAGCGGGTCCTTCGGCCTGGTGGGAGCGGGTTCCGGGTCGGGGGCGCGGGTCGGCGGGGCCTGGGTGGTGGCGGGCGGGTTCTCGCCGTTGCCGGGAGGCTCGCCGGGCGGGTCGTCGTCCGGGTCGTCGGGCTGGGGCGAGGTGGCGGGCGGGCGGGTGCTCGGCGCCGGCGCGCCGGTCCTGGTCGGCTCGCCCGACGGTTCGCCCGTCGGCTGGCGGGTCGGTTCACGGGTGGGCTCGCGAGTCGGATCGCGGGTCGGCTCGCGGGTCGGCTCGCGGGTGGCCGGCCCGCCGGTGGGCGCGAAGGTCGGCGGCCCGGCGTACGTGATGGGCGGCGTCACCACGATCGGCTCGGACGACGTGGGCACCGGCTCCGTCGGGGCCGGGGAGGTCTCCTCGGGCGCCGGCGTCGCGGCGGGCGGTCCGGCGGAGGGCGGAACGGAGGCGGCGGGCGGCAGCGCCGCGCCGCTCTCCGGCTCGGGCCCGCCCAGGATCACGAACGCCGACACCACCGCCGCCGCCGTCGCCATCACCAGCCCGCCGGTCACCGCCAGCTTGCCCACGGGCGAGAGCGTGTTGTGGAACAGGCTCGTGGCGCCGCCCCCGTCGGCGGCCGCCTGCGGCCTGGGCAGCAGCGCGGCCAGCGGCAGGATCAGGATGCCGAGCCCGGTCCGCCCGCGCAGCTCCCAGTCCTCCCCGTACGCGGCGCGCGCGGCCTCCTCCAGCTCCTCCAGGAACGCCTCCGCCGACTCTGGCCGGTCCGCCGGATCCTTGGCCAGTCCGTGCTCGACCAGCGGGCGCAGCGGCTCCTCGACGTCCTCCATGGGGGGCGGCACGTGCTGGTGCTGGTAGGCCAGGGCTGCCACGTTCTCGGCGTGGAAGGCGCGGTGGCCGGTCAGGCACTCGTAGAAGACCAGGGCGGCGGCGTACACGTCGGTCTGCGGCCCGGCGGGGGCGTCGTCCCACTGCTCGGGCGCCATGTAGGAGGGGGTGCCCGACAGCTCGGCGGTCTCGCCGACGTGCGCGGCCACGCCGAAGTCGACGAGCTTGCTGTCGCCGTCCTCGGTGATCAGGACGTTCTCGGGCTTGAAGTCGCGGTGCACGACGCCGTGCCGGTGTGCCTCCGCCAGGCCGAGCAGCGCCCCCTTCAGCACGGTGAGCGCGGCCTCCGCGCCGGTCGCGCCCTCGTGCTCCAGCAGCCGCCGCAGCGTGACGCCCTCCACCAGCTCCATGACGATGACGGCGTCGTCGCCGGACTCCACGTAGTCGAGCACGCGGGCGGTGTGCGGGCTGTCGATCTCCCGGATGACCAGGGCCTCGGAGCGGAACCTGGCGACGAAGGCGGCGTCCTGGCGTAAGGGGCCGGATAAGTGCTTGATCGCGACGCCCAGGCCGTCGGACTCGCGTACGGCGAGCATCACCCGGCCGGTCCCTCCGTGGCCGAGTTCCCGGATCTCCGTGTAGCCGGGAACCTCCATGTGGGACCTCCTGACCCGATAAAGATCCGTATGTCAGGACGCTATCCCGGCGTCACCGCACGTGTCGAGGCCCTCCGCGCGGGTAACCGGCGTACCGCCGCAATCGGTATTTCTCCTACCGCCCATAGTAGGTGAGCGGGCTCCCCGTCCCGTCAGGCGGCGACGGGGTCGGACAGCAGGGCGCGCACGTTGCGGGCCGCCGTGCGACCGGCCCGGTTGGCGCCGATCGTGCTGGCCGTGGGGCCGTAGCCGACGAGCTGGAGCCGGGGCTCCTTGACGACCTGGGTGCCGTCCACGCGGATGCCGCCGCCGGGCTCGCGCAGGCGCAGCGGGGCCAGGTGGTCGAGGGCCGCGCGGAAGCCGGTCGCCCAGACGATGGTGTCGGCGGCCAGGTGCGTGCCGTCGGCCCACAGCACCCCGTCCTCCACGATGCGCTCGAACATCGGCAGCCGGTTCAGCACGCCCTTCTCCATCGACTCGCGCACGACCGTGCTGTAGGTGAGGCCGGTGGCGCTGACGACGCTCTGGGGCGGCAGGCCCGCGCGCACGCGCGAGTCCACCAGGGCCACGGCCTCCCGCCTGGCGTCCAGGCCGAAGTCGTCGTCCCTGAAGACGGGCGGCCTGCGGGTGACCCAGGCCGTCGCGGCCGCCACGCCCGCCAGCTCGGACAGCACGTGCATCGCCGAGGCGCCGCCGCCCACCACGACCACGCCGCGCCCGGCGAACTCCTCCGGCCCCCGGTAACCGGCGTAGTGCAGCTGCCGCCCCGCGAAGCCGGCCGCGCCCGGGTAGTACGGCCAGTACGGCCTGGTCCAGGTGCCGGTGGCGTTGATCACGGCCCTGGCCGCCCACTCCCCCGCGTCCGTCTCGATCACCAGCCGGCCGGCCGCGCCGTCCCGGACCGCCGTGACCCTGACGGGCCGGACCACGTGCAGGCCCGTCCCGCTCTCGTACGCGGCGTAGTACGCGGGCACCACCTCGGCGGCGGGCCGCTCGCCGTCCCCGTCGGCCTCCCGCTGGGGCAGGCCGGGCAGGTCGAAGACGCCGTGCACCTTCTCCATGGTCAGCGTGGGCGACCGATGGCGCCAGGCCCCTCCCGCGCCCTGGCCGGCGTCCAGCACGACGGGCTCGATGCCGTACCGGCGCAGGAAGTAGGCGCTCGACAGCCCCGCCTGCCCGGCGCCGATGACCACGGCCTCGCTCTGCTCCACGACAGGCTGCAACCGTGATCGGCCGCCGCGTCTTCCCGCCGGGTGGCGCCGGCGTCAGGCGCGGCGCGGGACCGGGGCGGTGGAGCCGCGCACGACCAGCTCTGTGGCCAGCTCCACGTGGTGGGAGTCGACCCTCTCCCCGGCCGCCAGCCGCAGCGCCGTGCGCAGGGCGACCCCGCCCATCTCCCGCAGCGGCTGCCTGACGGTCGTCAGCGGCGGCGAGGTGAGCTGGGCGATCTGCGTGTCGTCGAACCCCACGACGCTCAGGTCCTCGGGGATCCGCAGCCCCCGTGCCCGGGCCGCCTCCATGATCCCCACGGCCACCTCGTCGCAGCCGGCGAAGATGGCCGTCGGCGCGTGCGGCAGGTCGAGCACCGCCGCCCCGCTCACCATCCCGTCGTGGTAGCGGAAGTGCCCCGAGCGCACGAACCCGGGCAGCACCGGCGCCCCCTCCGACTCCATGGCCGCCCGGTAGCCGTGCAGCCGCGCCTGGTTGCAGCCCGCGGTGGCCGGCCCGCCGATGTAGGCGATGCGCCGGTGCCCGAGCGAGAGCAGGTGCTGGGTGGCGGCCAGTCCGCCGGCGAAATTGGTCGAGCCGATGCTGGTGACCTGGGTGCGCGGCAGGTTGAGCGGGTCGATGAGGACGAGCGGCAGCCGCGCCCTGGCCAGCGCCGCCGGCTGTCCGGAGGTGAGCTCGCCGGTGACGGCGATCAGCGCCCGCCGGCCGGCCGCGACCAGCCCGCGGGCCCAGGCGGTGGTACGGGCGGCGCCGCTTCTGATGCTGACGACGATCCCGACCCCGGCCTCCGCCCCGGCGGCCACCGCGCCCTGGATGATCTCGGTGGAGTACGCGTTCAGGTCGGCGTCGAACTGCAGCTCCACCGTGGCCAGCCCGGGCGGCTCGCGGCGCGGCGCGGGCGCGACGTAGTCGTGCTGCTGCAGCAGCGACTGCACGAGCGAGCGGGTGGCGGGCGAGACGTCGCTGCGGCCGTTGAGCACCTTGGAGACGGTCGCGACCGACACTCCGGCCGAGGCCGCGACCGTGGCCAGCGTGGCGCGTCTAGGACTGGATGGCATCCGCACCCCCTCGCCCCCGCACCTCGGCGAGGGTGACGAGCCGCCGGTCGTGGCCGACGTGCCTGGACGAGCCGGTCAATCGTACGACGCCGCGGCACGGCAGGTCCGCCGCGGACGTGCCCACCAGCACCTCGACGTCGCCGGGGTCGACGACGCGGCGCAGGTCCCGGCCGGTGAAGGCGGTGCGGTCGGCGTGCACGCCGAAGGCCACCTCGGCGCTCTCCCCCGGCTCCAGCCGGACCCGCGCGTAGCCGGTGAGCTGCCGTACGGGCCTGGTGACCTGGGCGAGCACGTCGTGCAGGTAGAGCTGGACGACCTCCTCCCCGGCCCGGCCGCCGGTGTTGCGCACGGTGACCGTCGCGGTGAACTCTCCGTCGGTGGGCACCTCCTCGTGGCTCAGGCGCAGGCCGGAGACCTCGAAGGTGGTGTAGGAGGCGCCGTACCCGAAGGGGAACAGCGGTGTCGGGTCGAGGTTGCTGATGCCGTGGCTGTCGGTGCCCAGCGGGGGTTGCAGGTAGGTGCCCGGCTGGCCGCCTGGGCCGCGCGGGATCTGCACGGGCAGCCGGCCCGCGGGCTGGATGCGGCCGGACAGCACGCCGGCGATGGCGGCGCCGCCCTCCTCGCCGGGCATGAACGCCTGGACCAGCGCGGCGGCGTACGCGTGCACCTCGCCGAGCGCGTACGGGCGGCCCGAGACGACCACCACGACCAGCGGCGTGCCGGTGGCGGCCAGCTCGGCCAGCAGGTCGCCCTGCACGCCGGGCAGCCGCAGGTCGTCGGCGTCGCAGCCCTCCCCCGACGTGCCCTGGCCGAACAGGCCCGCCAGGTCGCCCACCACGGCCACGCACACGTCCGCGTCGCGGGCGGCGGCCACCGCGCCGGCGAAGCCCGAGCGGTCCTCGCCCCGCACCTCGCAGCCCTGGGCGTAGCGGATCTCCGCCCCGGGCAGCTCGGCGGTGAGCGCGTCGAGCACGGTGGGCGCCTCCAGGCCGAGGCCGAGGCCGGGGTGGCGGGGCAGCACGTGGTTGGGGAAGGCGTAACAGCCCATGAACGTGCGGGGGTCGTGCGCGGCGGGCCCGACCACGGCCACCCGGCGCGGCACCGTACGCCCCCCGTTCTCGCCCGCACCCTCGCCTTCGCCCGCGTTGTCGCCTTCGCCCGCGTTGTCGCCCGCACCCTTGCCTTCGCCCAGCAGGGGCAGCACGGTTCCGGCGTCCAGCAGGATGATCGACCGCTCGGCGAGCTCCCTGGCCAGCGCCCGGTTGGCGGGCGAGTCGAGGTCCACGGACCCGGCTCCGGCGACCGACTCCTCCGGCGTCCAGCCGGGGTCGAGCAGCCCGAGCTGCGCCTTCTGGGTGAGCACGCGGCGCACCGCCCGGTCCACCAGGGCCTCGGGCAGCTCGCCGCGCCGCACCCGCTCGGCCAGGTGCTGCCCGAACCCGAGCGTGTCGGGCAGCTCGACGTCGATGCCGGCGCCGAGCGCGAGCACGCCGGCCTCCTCCGGATCGGCGGCGACCAGGTGCATGGTGGCCAGGAACGGGACGGCCCAGTAGTCGGAGACGACGGTCCCGGTGAACCCCCACTCCTCGCGCAGCACCTCGGTCAGCAGCCACGGGTCGGCCCCGGCGGGCACGCCGTCCACGTCGGAGTAGGAGTTCATCACCGACCGGGCCCCGCCCAGCGCGATGGCGGTCTCGAACGGCGGCAGGATCATGTCCATCAGCTCGCGCCGCCCCATCGGCACGGGGCCGTGGTTGCGCGCGGCGCGCGAGGCGGAGTAGCCGGCGAAGTGCTTGAGCGTGGCGACGACCCCGGCGCTCTCCAGGCCGCGCACGTAGGCGGCGCCGAGCGTGGCGACGAGGTACGGGTCCTCGCCCATGGTCTCCTCGACCCGCCCCCACCGGTAGTCGCGCACCACGTCCAGCACGGGGGACAGCCCCTGGTGGACGCCCACGGCCCGCATGTCGGCGCCGATCGCGGCGGCCATCCGCTCGACCAGCCCGGGGTCGAACGTGGCGGCCCAGGCGATGGCCGCCGGGTAGACGGTGGCGCCGTACGCGGTGAAGCCGGTCAGGCACTCCTCGTGCACGATCGCGGGGATGCCGAGCCTGGACGCCGCCAGGACGGCGCGCTGCAGGCGGACCACCTCGGCCGCGCCCTCCGCCGGGGTGACCGGGGCGCTGCCGTGCACGCGGGTCAGGTGGCCGAGCCCGTGGCGGACGGACTCCTCCAGCGGCACGGTCCCCGAGGCGGCGAACACGTCCTGCATCGGCGCCACGTTCAGCGCCTCGCCCGGTGTCTCGCCCGGTGTCTCGCCCGGTGTCTCGTCCGGTGCCTCGCCGGCGTCCCCGGACGCGGGGCTCATGTCGTTGCCGAGCCACCGGCTGCCGAGCTGGCCGACCTTCTCCTCCAGGGTCATCTCCGCAAGGAGGGCTTCGACTCGGTCGGCCACGGCGAGCGCCGGGTCCTGCCACGGGCGAAGTGCCCGCTCCGCCGTCGGGGTCCGATCAAGAGCCGTCATCTACTGCGCTCCTTAAAGAGGTGCGGTGCTGCCGTAAGTTTTCGAAATGTTTCGACACCGATGGGCGACCTCCGCGCGAACCTTCCGCCATGCCACGGACCTGGCGAAGGCTGGCGTGGAGTTACCTTACACGTGAGCTCCAGGAAATCCAGTGGTTTCCTGATCGACTGGGTCTTGACACCTTTATGGCCGAAATCTAGATTGGCGAACCCCGCGGTCATGTCGAAAATGTTTCGATGAGCTGACTTTAGGAGGAGTGGAAAGTGGCATCGCGACGATGCCGATCCACGGCCGCCGGCCATCGCATCCAGTGATCAACGCGCCGCGAACCCCAGCCCGCGGCATACAAGTACGGAGATCAGCGTGGAGTCCAGGACAACCTCTCGCCGCAACTTCCTCAGCCTCGTCTCCATGGGCGTCCCCCTAGGAGCAGCACTCGCCGCCTGCGGCGGCACAGGACCCACCCAGACCGGCGCCGGTGGCGGCTCCGGCAACGCGACCACCAGCGGTGGTGGCGGCGGCAACACCGCCACGTACTGGTACCTGTCGACGCAGCCTCAGGAGGGCGTGCGCACCAGGACCATGGAGCGGCACAACAAGGCCAATCCCAACGCGACGATCGAGGGCACGACCTTCCAGAACGACGCGTTCAAGACGAAGATCAAGACCGCCATCGGCGCCGGCCAGGCCCCCACCCTGATCTGGGGCTGGGGAGGCGGCGGCCTGCGCAGCTACGTGCAGGCGGGCGCGGTCGAGGACCTGACCCCGTGGTTCGACCAGAACCCGGCCGTGAAGGACAAGCTGTTCCCCTCCGCCTTCGGCGCGGCCACCGTCGACGGCAAGATCTACGCGATGCCGTGCGAGACCCTGCAGCCCATCGTCCTGTACTACGACAAGCGGGCCTTCGAGAAGATCGGCGCCCAGCCGCCCCAGACGTGGGGCGACATCCTGGACCTGGTGCCCAAGTTCAACGCCAAGGGCATCGCGCCGTTCTCGCTCGGCGGCCAGTCCCGCTGGACGAACATGATGTGGCTGGAGTTCCTCTTCGACCGCATCGGCGGCCCCGAGATCTTCCAGGCCGTGTTCGACGGCGAGAAGGACGCCTGGAACAACCCGCTCGCGATCCAGGCCCTGGGCGAGGTGCAGAAGCTGGTCAAGGCCGACGGGTTCGTCAAGGGCTTCTCCTCGATCACCGCCGACTCCAACGCCGACCAGGCGCTGCTCTACACCGGCAAGGCCGCGATGATGCTGCACGGCGGCTGGACGTACGGCAGCATGTCGACCGACGGCGGCGACTTCGTCTCCGGCGGCAACCTCGGCTACATGAACTTCCCGCCGGTCGACGGCGGCAAGGGCGACCCCGGCAATACGGTCGGCAACCCCGGCCAGTACATGTCCATCTCCTCCAAGGCCACGCCCGAGCAGAAGGAGATCGCCAAGAAGTTCTTCGCCGGCGCGCTGATCGACGACACGTCCGCCAAGGAGTGGGTGGGGACGGGCGCCGTCCCGATCCTCAAGGGCTCGGACGCGCACTTCGCGGCCTCCAAGGACAAGGACTTCCTGACCTTCGTCTACAACATCGCCGTCAACGCCAAGTCCTTCGGCCAGTCGTGGGACCAGGCGCTCAGCCCGACGGCCGCCGAGGTGCTGCTGGACAACATCTCCAAGCTGTTCCAGCTGTCGATCTCGCCGCAGGAGTTCGCCACCAACATGAACGCGGTCATCGGCAAGTGAGCGCGATCACAACGGCCGCCAGGCCCGCCTCCAAGGCGGGCCGTGGCGGCTCCGTCGCATGGATGACCATCCCGGCGCTGGTGTTCTTCGTCGGGTTCGCCGTGATCCCGCTGGGCGGAGTGCTCGCGCTGAGCTTCGTGACGTGGGACGGCATCGGGGCGATGAGCCCCGCGGGCCTCGGCAACTGGGCCGCGATCCTGAGCGATCCCGGCCTGCCGCACGCGCTGTGGGTGACGTTCCTCCTCATGGCGGTGTCGTGGCTGGTCCAGACGCCGGCGAGCATCCTGATGGGCGCGTTCCTGGCCGGGCGGCAGCGGTACCGGGCGGTCCTGTCGGTGATCTTCTTCGTCCCGCTGCTGCTCAGCTCGGCGGCCCTGGCGATCACGTACAAGGCGCTGCTCGACCCGAACTTCGGGCTGGGCGCGGGCCTGGGCATCGACCTCCTGATCCAGGACTGGCTGGGCGACCCGGTGCTCGCCTTCAGCGTCGTGATCTTCGTGGTGTCGTGGCAGTACATCCCGTTCCACTCGCTGGTCTACCAGGGCGGCATCCGCCAGATCCCGCGCTCGATGTACGAGGCCGCGGAGCTGGACGGCGCGGGCCGGGTGCGCAGGTTCTTCAGCATCACGCTGCCGCAGCTCAAGTACACGATCATCACGTCCTCGACGCTGATGGTGGTCGGGTCGCTGACGCTCTTCGACCTGATCTTCGTGCTGACCGCCGGCGGCCCCGGCGACGCCACCCGCGTGCTCGCGGTCGACATGTACAAGCGCGGCTTCATGGCCAACCTCATGGGCCCGGCCAGCGTGATCGCGATCATCCTCGTCCTCGTCGGCCTCGCCCTGTCGCTGCTCCTGCGCCGGCTCGGCGGGCGCGACGCCAGCCACAGCCAGCTAGAAGGGGCCTGACGCATGACGACCGTCCCCACCAGGGCCCCGGAGCACCTCGGCACCGCCAAGGCCGACAACCCGCGCCACCGCCGCGTCACCTCGCGCGGCAAGGAGCGCCCCAACTACCTGGCCGGGCTGACCAGCGTCCTGTGGCTGGTGATCGTGGTGGTGCCGATCTACTGGATCGTCATCACGAGCTTCAAGTCCCAGTCGAGGTACTACCTGGAGAACCCGTTCGCCCCGCCGTCGGAGCCGACGCTGGCGAACTACCGGCTGGTCATCGAGTCGGACTTCGTGCAGTACTTCGTCAACAGCGTCATCGTCACGATAGGCGCCGTGGTGCCGGCCGTGGCGGTCAGCTTCATGGCGGCGTACGCGATCGTGCGCGGCGGCAGGAGCAGGCTGCTGCGCTGGACGAACTCGCTGTTCCTCATGGGCCTGGCCATCCCGCTGCAGGCCACGATCATCCCGGTCTACCTGATCATCATCCAGCTCGGCCTGTACGACTCGCTGATGGCGATGATCCTGCCGTCGATCGCGTTCGCGATCCCGCTGTCGGTGCTGGTCCTGTCGAACTTCATCAGGGACGTGCCCAAGGAGCTGTTCGAGTCGATGCGGATCGACGGCGCGACCGAGAGCGGGATGCTCTGGCGGCTGGCGTTCCCCCTGGCGCGGCCGGCCGTGGTGACCGTGACGATCTACAACGCGCTGCACATCTGGAACGGGTTCCTGCTGCCGCTGGTGCTCACGCAGACGCCGGACAAGCGCGTGCTGCCGCTGGCGCTGTGGTCCTTCCAGGAGGAGTACAGCATCAACGTGCCCGCCGTCCTGGCCTCGGTCGTGCTGACCACGCTGCCGATCCTCATCCTGTACGTGGTGGGCCGCCGCCAGCTGCTCAGCGGTCTGACCGCGGGCTTCAGCAAGTAGTGAGAGCGCTCTCGTGGCGGCGCAGGTGCGCCATGTTCAGCTCGTAGAAGCGGTCGTCCCCCCGGGCGACGTGGCCGGCGAAGGCCGCGTCGCCCGCGGCGGCACGCTCCCGCATGAATCCGACCAGGTGCTCCAGCCGCCTGATCGCGGTCGGCACCAGTGCCCGCCTGCCGGCCTCGTCCAGCCCGTACGCGCCGGAGAACAGCCGCAGCCGCCGCGCCTGCTCCGCCACCGGGATCCCGTCGCCGTCGCCTGGATCGTGCAGCGGCACGAACCGGTAGGCCGCGTACGCCACGTCCCAGACGCGCGGCCCCGGGTGCGCCGTGTCGAAGTCGATGAACGCGACCGGCCTGCCCTGCCTGAACACGCAGTTGTACGTGGCCACGTCCCCGTGGCAGATCACCTCGGCCGGCTCGACCGGCGGGAAGTACCAGGGGCCGTCGTGGGAGAGGCCGGCCGTGGCGTCGTGGTAGCCGCGCAGCAGCCGGGCCACGGCCGCCAGCACCTCGTCCGTACGCACCCAGCCGGGCAGCGGGTAGTCGGCGGTCTCGCCCGGCACGAAGTCGAGCACCTCCCGCCCCTGCTCGTCGATGCCGTGACTCCTCGGCGCGCCGGTGAACCCCCGGGCCTCCAGGTGCCGCAGCAGCGCGTGCACGGCCGGGGTCCAGGGGCCCTGCGGGCGGCGCACGGTGTCGCCCGCCCTTACCACGTGGTTGATCCCGCCGCCCGCCAGCACCTCTTCCTCGGGCACCGCACCTCCTCGATCGCCGCGTCAGTGTGACACGTGGCTCTCGACCTCCGCTTCCCATTTTCACCGGACTCGCATCGGCGCCGCGCCCCCATCACACCTCCTCCCGCCGACCCGGCGCGTCCGCAGGCCGGGCACGTCCGCGCATCGGCACGTCGGCGCATCGCCGCATCCGCGCATCCCCGCATCCCCGCATCGCAGCATCGCCGCGTCGGCGCGAACGCATCGCGTGAAGAATCACCGGCGCGCCCGGAACGCCACCGCCGTCGTGGCGGTGATCGCCGTCACCAGCACGACGGTGAGCAGGACGGTGTTCATCGGGTTGCGCCGGCGTTCCGGCGGCTCGGCCTGCCGCACGTGCCGCCGGGACGAGGGCGTCGGGGTGGGGGTTGGGATGGGAGTCGGACTGGGCGGCGGCTGCACGAGGACCGGCACCACGGGCGGGGCGACGGCCCTGGGCGCCGCCTGTGGCCGGCCGCGCGGGCACTCCCCCAGCACGACCCCGCCCGCACACACGCCATCGGGGAACACCGTCACCTGCGGCACCGTCACCTCGGGCGCCGCCCGCCGCTTCCCACGCGGCATCGAGATCGACACCTTGGGATCAGGGGATCGCCGCGTGAGCACCCGCGGCACCTTCACCGTGGGCCCGACGGTGACCCTCTTGGGCGGCACGGGCCTGCGTACGGACACCCGCGGCACCGGCCGCGGCGCGGGCACCCGGCCCACCTTCGGCACCGGCCCCGGCGACGGCACCCGCCCCGCCACCGGCACCACCCGCGGCACACCCACCCGCCCGGACACCGCCGCCACCCGCACGGCCACCGGCCCGGAACCCGGAGCGGCCAGCCGCCCGGACGCCGCCGCCGGGCCGAGCTGTGGTTCGAAGGCGGCGGCCGCTGGGCCTGCGGCGGCGGCCAGGGCGAGGGTGGCGGCGAGCAGGAGGGGCGCACGCCTGACGCCCACGGTCACATCCCCCCGCTGATCCGCGCGAACTCCTCCAGCGCCCCCCGGAACGCGTCCGGCCCGACGGCCAGCGGCCCGTCGAAGGCGCGGGAGATGTCCCATGTCAGGTAGGTGCCGAACCCGATCAACGCCGCCGTCGCCACCAGCGGCAGCATGGCCAGCCCGCGCGGCCTGGCCCCGGCCAGGAACGGGAAGACGACGACCAGCACCCCGGTGAGGACGGTCAGGATGAGCAGCCCGTCGGGCGGCGTGGCGCCGGCGTCGGCGGTCCGCTGGGCGCGGGCCGTGGAGATGGCGCTGATGTGCTCCAGCACGGTCGCCTTGGCGTCCTCCTCCCCGTCGTCGCGCGGCTGCAGGGCGTTGACCCGCCCGCGCAGGTCGTCCATGCGCTCGTCGCCGACGGGATGCATGTGCCCGCCGGCCATGAGCGGCCACTCGTCCTTGACCACGAAGGCGACGTAGTCACGCAGCGACCTGCGCACCTCCTCCGGCGCGGACCCGGGCAGCCCCGAGGCGGCCCAGTAGGCGTCGACCGAGGACTGGCTCTCGGCGTGGGTGTTCAGCCTGGCGGCGTCGGCCGTGGTCCAGGGGACGATGATCGCGATGGCGAACACGAGCAGGAACATGGCCGACAACATCGCGCCGGCGTGAGCGGCCGAGGGGCCGTTGGGGTCGCGGTCCTCGCCCGCCGTCTTCACCCGCCTGAACAGCAGCGCGGTGAGCGCCACCGCGCCCACCGCCGCCAAGATCGAGAGGATGTACGCCACCATGAAGATCTCCCGGATCTCTTCGGATACGCAGTGTCACATTACTATCACACAGCGCAATGATGGCGTGAGGCCCTGAAAGGTAAAGTCCCGGGCAAGCACCACGGCCGGGCGGGGGCCCTGCCCACCGGGAGCGATCACGGGCCCCGTGCGCGCCGGCACGGGCGCGTCACCCCGGGGAGGCGCGGGGAGGTGCCCGGGACGGCCGCCGCCGGCTACCTGCGGGGCCACCACGATCCTGGCCGGCCGGGGTTTCCGGCCCGCTGACGGCGGGGGTGCGCGGTTACGCTGGTGCCGACGATCACCGGGGGGCGTCGTGGACCAGTTCGTGCTGCTCATGCTCGTGTTGCTGGGCGCCCTGGTCACGGTGCCGGTGGGTGAGCGGCTGGGGTTGCCGCCGCCGGTGCTGATGACGCTGCTGGGCATCCTGCTGGCCGTCCTGCCCTTCGTGCCGAACGTGGACGTCCCGCCCGGCATCGTGCTGCCCCTGCTGCTGCCGCCGCTGCTGTACGCGGCCGTGCAGCGCACGTCGTGGCGGCAGTTCGCGGCCAACTGGCAGCCGATCTTCCTGCTGGCCGTGGCGCTGGTGTTCGTGACGACGGCGGCGGTGGCGGGGGCGGCGCACCTGCTGGTGCCGGGGCTGCCGCTGGCGGCGGCGGTGGCGCTGGGCGCGCTGGTGGCGCCGCCCGACCCGGTCGCGGCCTCGGCGGTGGCGGGCCGGCTGGGGCTGCCCCGGCGCATGGTGTCGCTGCTCGAAGGCGAGGGATTGTTCAACGACGTGACCGCGATCGTGCTCTACCACGTGGCGGTCGCGGCCGTGGTGACGGGCGCGTTCTCCTGGCCGGGGGCGCTGGCCGAGTTCATGCTGTCGGCCGTGGTGGCGGTGCTGGTGGGGCTGGCGCTGGGGTGGCTGGGCGGGCGGCTGATGGCGCTGCTCGGCGACGCGACGTTGCAGGTGGGGCTGTCGCTGCTGGTGCCGTTCGCGGCGTACGCGCTGGCCGACGAGTGGCACGGCTCCGGGGTGCTGGCGGTGCTGACCAGCGCGTTCTACCTGAGTGACCGCATGTTCGAGGCCGACGACGTGTTCGGCAGGTTCGCCTCGGCGACGTTCTGGCAGGTCGTGGACACGCTGGTGACCGGGGTCGCGTTCGGGCTGATCGGGCTGGAGCTGCATGCCGTGCTCGGCACCGTGCACGGCCGGCTCGGGGCGGTGCTCGGCTGGAGCGCCGTCGTGGTCGCGGTCGTGGTGCTCGTCCGGCTGCTGTGGCTGCTGCCGGCCGCGTGGCTGGCGAAGAAGGTGGGCCGCGGCGACGACACCGAGATCCCGCTGAGCTGGCGCGAGACCGTGGTCATGTGGTGGGCGGGCATGCGCGGGGTGGCGTCGGTGGCGCTCGCGCTGGCCATCCCGCTGCGGGCGGAGGACGGCACGCCGTTCCCCGAGCGGCCGGTGATCGTGTTCGTCGCGTTCGCCGTCATCCTGACGACGCTGATCGCGCAGGGGCTGACGCTGCCGTGGCTGGTGACGCGGCTGGGGGTCAAGGCCGACACCGCGGCCGAGCGGGAGCTGGAGAAGCGGCTGGCCATCGCCGCCGCCAAGGCGGCCAGGCGGCGGCTGCGGGAGATCGACGAGGCCGAGGAGCTGCCCGAGGACGTCGTCGAGGTGCTGAGCAGGCGGATGCTGGACATCGGGCTGCGGATCAGCCCGGAGGTGGCCGACGAGGAGCGGCGGGAGGCGTACGAGCAGCGGGCGCGGCGGGTCAGGCTGATGCGGCGGGTGCAGGGCGAGATGATGTCCGCCGCCAGGCAGGTGGTGCTGGAGGCGCGGCGCGACCCGGGCGCGGACCCGGTGGTGGTGTCGCGGGTGCTGCGGCAGCTCGATGCCAGGAGCCTGCGATGATCGGCCTGTCAATGCTTCACGGCACAACCCCGCCCGCCTCAAGCGTGTAACGGTGTGTTACGGTTCACGGCAAAGGGTAGTCAATAGACATGCTGCGTATCGGCACGTGGAGGTCTCCCGAGTCGGTCGATGTCATCGCCTGCGGCTGGCACGACGACGGCCCCGGCCCTCTCGGAACGGGCGTCAAGCTCATCTACGGCCTGGCCGGCCCCGTGCCGCACTTCCCCGGGCTCCAGGTCGGCGACCTCGTCGCGCGCAGCGCGGAGGAGATCGCCGAGCTGCTGGTGCAGGGCATGGACGTGGTCCTCACCGCGCCCGGCGGCTGCCCGGCCGCGCCGGTGGTGGCGGCGGGCATCTGGCACTACGGCTGGACGCGCCGCGACCTCGGGGCCCTGGCGGGGGCGACCGTGGCCGGGCTGGCGCTGGCGGCGCAGCCGGGCCCGTGCATGGTGGAGATCTGGCGCGACGGGCGCAGCTCGCTCGACGGCGACGTGACGGCGGCGGCGGTCCGCGCCGACCTGGCCGATCGCTTCGCGGGCGGCCGCTACCGCACGCCCGAGGTCACGGTGCCGCTGGAGTCGGTACGGCTGAGCCAGGAGGCGCCCAGCCGGATCCGCATCGCCCTGACCGCCGGCACCCGCTGACCCTGCACAGTAACCGGGGATGGTCGGGCGGCAAACCGGGGGCGGTTGGGCGGTGCGACGAAAAGGCTCGCCCTCTTGGTGGTCCACGACGAATCCGCACGCCCCGCGATGGCATACCGTCGCAGGGGATCGTGACGGAAGGGTGGATCGTTGATCGAGGTCAGGGAACTCCGCGAGATGGTGGAGCTCGAGCGTGTCGACGCGCTGTTCGACGACATCTGGCATTTCGGCCCCGGCGCGCCGCCCATCACGATCGAGCTGATGCGGGCCCTGTCGCACGCGGGCGGCTACGTCGCCGGCGCCTTCGACGGCGACGTGCTCGTCGGCGGCTCGGTGGGCTTCCTCGCGGCGGACCGCACGCTGCACTCGCACGTCACGGGCGCCACCCGGCGCGGCGCCGGCCTCGACCTCAAGCTGCACCAGCGGCGCTGGGCCCTGGAGCGCGGGCTGGAGCGCGTCACCTGGACCTACGACCCGCTGGTGCGCCGCAACGCGCACTTCAACCTGGCCAAGCTGGGCGCCAGGCCGGTGGAGTACCTGCCGTGCTTCTACGGGATCCTGGACGACGCGATCAACCAGGGCGACGAGTCGGACCGGCTGCTCGCCTCGTGGCCGCTGACCGCGCCGCACGTGGAGGCGCCGGCGCGGCGGGAGCCGTACGATCTCCCGGACCCCGGGGACGCCGGGGACGCCGTGGTGGCGCTGGCCGACGAGGGCGGCAGGCCGGTGGCCGCGCCGGTGGGTGACGCCCGCAGGGTGCTGGTCGCGGTCCCCGGGGACGTCGAGGGGCTGCGCCGGTCCGACCCGGGCGCGGCCAAGGCGTGGCGGCACGCCGTACGCGACGTGCTCGGGGGTCTGATGGCGGAGGGCCACGCGGTCACGGGGTTCTCCGGGAAGCGGTACTACGTAGTGGAGAGAGCGTGAAGATCACTGGAGTTGAGCTACGGCGGATCGCGATGCCGCTGGTGGCGCCGTTCCGCACCTCGTTCGGCACCGAGACCGCCCGGGACGTCCTGCTGGTGCGGGTCGTGACGCCCGACGCGGAGGGCTGGGGCGAGTGCGTGGCCATGTCCGAGCCGCTCTACTCCCCCGAGTACGTGGACGGCGCCGCCGAGGTGATCCGCCGCTTCCTGCTGCCCGCGCTGCCGAAGAACCTCGGCGCGAACGACGTCGCCCGCGCCCTGGAGCCGATCAAGGGCCACCGCATGGCCAAGGCGGCCCTGGAGACGGCGGTGCTCGACGCGCAGCTCAGGGCGGCGGGCGAGTCGTTCGGCCGGTTCCTCGGCGCGGCCAGGACGCGGGTGCCGTGCGGGGTGTCGGTCGGCATCATGGACTCGGTCCCGCAACTCCTCGACGCCGTCGCCGGCTACCTGGACGAGGGGTACGTCCGGATCAAGCTGAAGATCGAGCCCGGCTGGGACGTCGAGCCGGTCCGTGCCGTACGCGAGCGGTTCGGCGACGACGTGCTGCTCCAGGTGGACGCGAACGCCGCCTACTCGCTGACGGACGCCCCCCGCCTGGCCAGGCTCGACGCGTTCGGCCTGCTGCTGATCGAGCAGCCCCTGGCCAACGACGACCTGGTCCAGCACGCCAAGCTGGCGAAGCAGCTCAGGACGCCGATCTGCCTGGACGAGTCGATCGAGTCGGCCGAGCACGCCGCCGCCGCGATCGCGCTCGGCTCCTGCTCGATCATCAACATCAAGCCGGGCCGGATCGGCGGTTACCTGGAGGCGCGGCGCATCCACGACCTGTGCCGGGCCAACGGGGTCGCCGTGTGGTGCGGCGGCATGCTGGAGACGGGCCTGGGCCGGGCGGCGAACGTGGCGCTCGCCGCCCTGCCCGGCTTCACCCTGCCCGGCGACACCTCCGGCTCGCGCCGCTACTTCGCGACCGACGTCACGGAGCCGTTCGAGCTGGTGGACGGCCACCTGGAGGTGCCCACGGGGCCGGGGATCGGGGTCGAGCCGATCCCGTCGGTGCTGGACGAGGTGACCACGTCCACGGAGTGGATCACCCTCTGAGCCCGGGCACCGCGGCGCCCGCGATCAGCCGGCCCATCGCTCCAGCCACGCGATCATCCGTTCGTTGTAGTCGTACCGGTGCGAGGGCCGGCCGCCGCCCTGGAACAGGTGGCTGGCCCCGGGATAGCGTACGAGCGTCACGGGCACCCGCCGCTCGCGCAGCGCGGCGAACCACTGCTCGGACTGCCCGATGGGGCAGCGGTCGTCGCTCTCGCCGTGCAGGAGGAGGGTGGGCGCGGTGACCCGGCCCACGTGGGTGAGCGGCGACTGGGCGGCCAGGTCGCCGGGGCACTCGTACTCCTTGAGCAGGAGCCCCATGTCGGACGTGCCGCTCATGCTGGTCAGGTCGGTGACGGGGCCGCCGGACACGGCCGCCTTGAACCGGTCCGTGGTGGCGGTCAGCCAGCAGGTCATGTAGCCGCCGTAGCTGTATCCGGTGACCGCCAGCCGCTCGGGGTCCGCGACGCCCTCGGCGACCAGGGTGTCCACGGCGGCGAGGAAGTCCTGGGTGTCGGCCAGGCCCCAGGCGCCCACGGCGGCGGTGTAGAACGCCTCGCCGTAGCCGTCGCTGGCACGGGGGTTGATCGCCAGCACGGTCCAGCCGCGGGCGGCCAGGATCTGGCGGTAGACGCGGAACCCGTCGAGCACGGGGGCCCAGGCGTTGTGCGGGCCGCCGTGGATGTCGAGCAGGAGCGGCCCGGGGGTGGCGGCGTTCTCGTCGCGCCAGACGAAGCCCTCGACGACGGTGCCGTCGGGGGCGGTGAAGGTGCGGCGTTCCGGCACGTACGGGTCGAGATCGGCGGGCGCGTGGGCGGTGAGCCGGCGCGCGGCCGGCTCGCCGGGCTCCAGCAGGTAGATCTCGCCGGCGCTGTGCGGGCTCGCGGCCACGTACGCGAGGCGGCCGGCCGCGGTGCTGGCCCCGGCGACGCTGACCTCCTCGGGAACGATCTTGGTGGCGAGCTCGCCGCCGGGGATGCGGTAGAGGTGCGTACGGCCGCCGTCGCGGGCGCAGAACACGAGGTCGTCGCCGAGCAGCGCCGGGGAGGCGCCGGGGTAGCCGGGGTGCCCGGTCATCACGTTGCGGTCGAGGCCGGTCTCGATCTCGGCCGCTCCGCCGGGGCCCAGCGCGTACAGGCGGACGTGCCCGACGGGGCCGCCCTTCAGCGCGGCGGTGACCAGCCGGTCGCCGAGCCACCACACGCCGCCGCAGAGGAGCTCGGGCCCGGTCAGCCGCTCGGGCTCGCCGCCGGAGGCGGGCACGGCGAAGGCGGCGCCGCCCGGCCGCAGGTCGCGGTCGGCGGCCGGGTCGGTCACGAAGGCCAGCCGCGTCCCGTCCGGCGACCAGGAGGGCTCGCCCGCGTGGAAGTCGCCCTCGGTGACCTGGGTGCTCTCCCCCGAGCCGGCGTCCACCACGAACAGGTGCGTGGTGACCCCGCGCAGCAGCCCGGCCCCGTCGGCCTTGTAGTCGAGCCGGTCGATGACGACGGGCGCGTCCAGGTCGGGTTCCGGCCCGGCCGGTCCCGCGTAGGCGATCCTGGTGCCGTCCGGCGACCAGCGTGCGGGCCCGGCGCCGAGCGGGGCCCGCGTCAGCGCGTACGGCTCGCCGCCATCCATGGGCAGCAGGTGGAGCTGCGGCTTGCCGTCCACCGGCCGCAGGAACGCCAGCGTGCGCCCGTCGGGCGACCACCTCGGCGCGCTGCCCCTGGCCAGGCGGCGCGGCTCGGACTCCGGGGCGGCGAGCCAGATCTCCGTACGGTTCTCGTCGGACTCGCGATCGACGGTGGTGAGCGTGTACGCGACCGCGCCGCCGTCGGGGCGCAGCGCCGGATCGGAGGGCACGGCGAAACGATGGACGTCATCGAGACCGATACGTGGCATATCCGCACCGTAGGTCATCTCCACCCGGTCTGCTTCGGTCTGCCGGACGAACAGCGGGGCCCGCGTTGTGCCACCCGCCAACCGGGTCGAGGACAATGTGAGGGAGGACGTTAAGGTGTGATGATCCTCCGCCGGTTTCGGCACCTCACTTCCCGAGCAGCGGGCCCGCCCTGTGGCGGCGTTCGCGAGATTGGATGGTCAACGATGGTTGGCAAGCCGGAACGGCAGGTGGCCGTGTTCGGTGCCGGGTACATCGGTCTGGTGACCGGTGCCTGCCTCGCCGAGCTGGGGCACCGGGTGGTGGTCCGGGACATCGACCCCGACAAGGTGGACCTGCTGCGCTCCGGCGACGTGCCGATCTACGAGCCCGGCCTCGGCGACCTGATCGTCAGGAACAAGGAGCGGCTGACCTTCACGCTGGATCTCGCGGAGACGCTCGACGGCGCCGAGATCGCGTACGTGTGCGTGGACACGCCGCCCTCGGCCTCCGGCGACGCGGACCTGTCCCGGATCTGGTCGGTGGTGAAGTCGCTGGAGGGCGCCACGCACCTGAAGGCGGTGGTGGTCAAGTCGACCGTGCCGGTCGGCACCGGCGCCCGGGTGCGGGCCGCGCTCGACGCGGCGGGCCTGGCCCACGTCGGGTACGCCGCCAACCCCGAGTTCACCGCCGAGGGCCGCGCGGTCACCGACTTCATGCACCCCGACCGCATCGTCATCGGCGCGGCCGACGAGGCCACCGCGCAGCTCATCGCCGACCTGCACGACGGCGTGGAGGGCCCGGTCGTCGTGATGGACGTGCGCTCGGCCGAGATGGTCAAGCTCGCCTCCAACGCGCTGCTCGCCACGAAGATCAGCTTCATCAACGAGATCGCCACGCTGTGCGAGAAGACCGGCGCCGACGTCGAGGAGGTGGCCCGCGCCGTCGGTCTCGACCACCGCCTCGGCCCGCACTTCCTGCGGCCCGGCATCGGCTGGGGCGGCTCCTGCTTCCCGAAGGACTCCGAGGCGCTGCGGCAGCTCGCCAGCAACACCGGCTACCACCTGCAGCTCCTGTCGGCCGTGATCGAGGTCAACAACCTGCAGAAGCGCCGGGCGATCCAGAAGCTGAAGGACGAGCTGGGCACGCTGGCGGGCATGCGGGTGGCGCTGCTCGGGCTGACGTTCAAGCCGGGCACCGACGACATGCGGGAGGCGACCAGCACGGTGCTGGCCGGCCGGCTGCTGGCCGAGGGCGCCGAGGTGCACTGCTGGGACCCGATGGCCCGGCCGGGCGAGGTGGAGCCGTGGATCTCCACGACCCGTCACGCCACGCCGGAGGAGGCGCTGGCGGGCGCCGACGCGGCGATCGTGGTGACCGAGTGGCCGCAGCTCAAGGAGGTCGACTGGGCGCAGGCGGCCTCGGCGATGCGGCGGCCGGTGCTCTTCGACGGCCGCAACCTGCTGGACCCGGCGGGGATGCGCGCGCTCGGGTACACGTACATGGGCGTCGGCAGGCCGTAGCCCCCGCGGAATAATCCGTTGCGGTGCGGTGCTGATCCCCGCACTATGTTCCTCATGTTCCCGTACGCGCGCCTCGCGACGCCCGCAGCCTCGCTGCCGGGCTCGTACGCGTGCGACGGCCTGGAGCGCTGACCTCTTCCCGTTAGTTCCGGAGTGACCCGGCGGGGGGAGGTTGACGACCCTGACGGGTCACCACGGATCCAGGTTCTGGGAAAGGGAACCGATGGCCAAGCAGGCCTATGTACGGAACAAGCCGCATCTCAACATCGGCACGATGGGGCACGTCGACCACGGCAAGACCACGCTGACCGCCGCCATCACCAAGGTGCTGGCGGAGCGCGGGCAGGCCACGTACACGCCGTTCGAGCGGATCGACCGGACGCCGGAGGAGGCGTCCAGGGGGATCACGATCAACATCTCGCACGTCGAGTACGAGACCGCGACCCGCCACTACGCGCACGTGGACATGCCGGGGCACGCCGACTACGTGAAGAACATGATCACGGGGGCGGCGCAGCTCGACGGCGCGATCCTCGTCGTGTCCGCGCACGACGGGATCATGCCGCAGACCAGGGAGCACGTGCTGCTCGCCAAGCGGGTCGGCGTCGAGCACCTGGTCGTGGCCGTCAACAAGGCCGACGGCGCCGACCCGGAGCTGACCGACCTGGTCGAGCTGGAGCTGCAGGACCTGCTCGCCGAGCACGGGTACCACGGCGTCCCGATGGTCCGGGTGTCCGGGCTGCGGGCGCTGGAGGGCGACCCGGTCTGGACGGCGTCGGTCGAGGCGCTGCTCGACGCGGTGGACACGCACATCCCCGTGCCGGTGCGGTACGTGGACGCGCCGTTCCTGATGCCGGTCGAGAACGTGCTGACCGTCACCGGGCGCGGCACGGTCGTCACCGGGGCCATCGAGCGGGGCACGGTGCGGATCGGCGACACGGTCGAGGTGGTCGGGTTCGGTGACGCCTTCTCCGCCGTCGTGACGGGCGTGGAGACGTTCGGCAAGACGATGGAGCGGGGCGAGGCCGGCGACAACGCCGCCGTACTGCTGCGCGGGGTGCGCCGCGAGCAGGTGCGGCGGGGCATGGTGCTGGCGGCGCCCGGCACCCAGCACGCCCGCGGCCGGTTCACCGCCCGCGTCTACCTCCTCACGCCGGAGGAGGGCGGGCGGAGGCGGCCCGTCACGTCGGGGTACCGGCCGCAGTTCTACCTGCGGACGACGGACGTGCCGGGCGAGCTCGTCCTGCCGGACGACGCCGGGGCGCTGCCTGGGGAGACGGTGGAGGTGACGGTCGAGCTGGGCAAGGCGGTCGCGGTCGAGCCGGGGCTCGGCTTCGCCATCCGCGAGGGCGGCCTCACGGTCGGCGCGGGCACCGTCCTGACGGTCCCGGCCGCCTGACGCCACACCCGCCAACCGGTGCGGGACCGGCTCCAACGGTCCCGCACCACGGCCCCGGCCTCACCCGGCCGCATACCACCCGTGCCACGCACGGCGTCCCGCACACGGCGCCACGCGCACCGCGCCACACGCACCGCGCCACGCGCACCGCGCGCGGCGCCACGGGCGGAGAGGGGCGCGGCCGTGTGGGAGCACGCCGAAGGCCGGGCCCACCAGGCGGGGGTCGGCCCTCGGTCGTCGGTCAGGGCTGGGCGAAGCGGACGCGGAGGGTGGCGCGGCGGGCCCTCAGGTCGTAGGCGGGCAGGGGGCCCGGACCGCAGGTGGCCGTGCCGATGCCCTGGTGGGCGAGGTCCAGGTGGACGTACACCCGCTCCCCCGCCACCAGGTCGGGCCGGTGACGGGCGGCGGCCAGCTCCAGGGCGCTCCACCGCCGCACAGTAAGCCCGAACACCGGCTCGCCCGACACCCGGAAGCCGCCCAGCTCGGCCCACCGCACGTCAGCGCGGTGCCCGTTCTCCTGCGGGTACACGTACGGCGTCTGCATCGACTCCACCGTGGCCGACCACCGCCCCACCCGGGCGGCCATGCCCGTGTCCGGGTACACCTCGCCCGGCCCGAGCCCGAACCACGTCACCCGGTCCACTGCCGGACCCGGCAGCGACATCGTCACGCCGAGCCGCGGGATCGGGTCGCGCCAGTCGCCCTCCGGCTCGATGTCCAGCAGCAGCCGGAGCCCGCCGTCGAAGGTCCACCGGTACGTCGCCACCATCCCGAGGTCGGTGTCCGCCGGCGCGACCCTGGTCCGTACGGTCAGGCCGTCGCCGGTCGAGATGTCGTCCACCCGGTGGGTGAGCCGGTGCAGGCCGAGCGCGCGCCAGCGGGCCTCGAGGCCGGCGGCGCGGTCGTTGTCGGTGGGGGCCCGCCACAGGTCGAGCCGCGGCCCCTCCACCTCCGTCCCGAACAGCCGCACGAGCCGCCCCGTCGCCGCGTCGAACACGCACCCGCCGACGGTCAGCTCCCCACCTCGACGGAAGGCCCTGCCGGTGCCGCTGCCAGTGCCCGTGTGGGTGAATGCCTCGGTCGCGACGTGCTCCCTGGGCTCGGGACGGGCCAGCAGCGCCTGCCCCCAGGCCACCTCGTGCCCGGCCGGCGCCCACGGCAGATCCTCGGCCAGCACCGCCCGTACGGTGAGCCAGCGCTCCCCGTTCGGCCCGTCCGCCGGCTCGGGCAGCTTGCACTCGCCGCCCGCCGCGGGCACGTCGAGCGGATGCTCGGCGATCGTCTCCCCCTCGGCCTGCACGGTCGCCGTGAACCGCAGGTGCGACAGGTCCGTGAAGCCGTAGTGGTTGACGACGCGCACCACCCCGTCACCGAACTCGAACCGGACCGGCTCGAACACCTTCTTCAGGTCGAGCAGCCCGGGCGACGGTGTCCGGTCGGGGAAGACGAGGCCGTCGATGACGAAGTTCCCGTCGTGCACGGGCTCGCCGTAGTCGCCGCCGTACGCGTACTCATGGGTGGGATGCGCCAGCCCGTGATCGATCCACTCCCAGATGAACCCGCCGGCCAGCCGCGGATACCGCTCGAACAGCTCCTGGTACTCGGCCAGCCCGCCGGGCCCGTTGCCCATGGCGTGGGCGTACTCGCACTGCATGAACGGCATCGCCCGCCGCCGCGCGTCCAGCTCGGGGTCGTCGAGCGGGTCCTCCTCGCGCCTGCCGATGGCCTCGACCTCGGCGTGGGAGGCGTACATGCGGGAGTAGACGTCCGTGTGCTCGCACGAGCGGTCGCCCTCGTAGTGCAGCGGCCTGGACGGGTCGCGATCGCGGGTCCAGGCGGACATGAGGGCCAGGTTGCGGCCCACGCCGGCCTCGTTGCCGAGGGACCACATGATGATGCTGGGGTGGTTCTTGTCGCGTTCGACCATGCGGCGCATGCGGTCGAGCAGCGCGTCGGCGTAGCGGGGGTCGTCGGTGGGGTTGGCGCGCCAGCCGACCTGGCCGAAGCCGTGGGTCTCCAGGTCGCACTCGTCGATCACCCACAGGCCCAGCTCGTCGCACAGGTCGAGGAAGTCCGGGTGGGGCGGGTAGTGGCTGGTCCTGACGGCGTTGACGTTGTGCCGCTTCATGAGCAGCACGTCCTCGCGCATCGTCTCGTACGGCACCGCCCGCCCGCGCTCCGGGTGGAACTCGTGCCGGTTGACGCCCTTGAGCAGCAGCGGGCGGCCGTTGGCCAGCAGCACGCCGTCCACGATGGAGATCGTGCGGAAGCCGACGCGCACCCGTACCGTCTCGCCGGGGCAGGTCACCACGGCCTCGTACAGGCGCGGGGTCTCCGCCGTCCACGGCTCGACGTCCACGGTGATCTCGGCGCCGGGCTCCAGGCCGTCGATGCCGAGCTCGGGGACGCTGAGCGTGCCGGTGCCCTCGAAGCTGAGGGTGCCGCGGCCGTCCTGGTAGGAGGCGTGGACGAAGACGTCGGCGGTGGACCGGGTGAGCGTGACGTCGCGGAAGATGCCGGGCAGCCACCACATGTCCTGGTCCTCCAGGTAGGTGGCGGCCGACCACTGGTGCACGCGCACGGCCAGCACGTTGCGGCCGGGGCGCAGGTACGGGGCGGCGTCGTACTCGGCGGGCAGCCGGCTGCCGGTCGTGAAGCCCAGCTCGTGCCCGTTGAGCCAGATCCGGGCGAACGACTCCACCCCGTCGAACCGCAGCCGCCCGCCCGTCCAGCCCTCGGGCAGGTCGAAGGCGCGGCGGTAGTCGCCGGTCGGGTTCTCGTCGGGGACGTGGGGCGGGTCGATGGGGATGGGGAAGGAGACGTTGGTGTAGGCGGGGGCACCGTGCCCTTGCAGGACCCAGTGCGACGGGACCGGGAGGTCGTCCCAGCCCGTGTCGTCGTAGTCGGGGCGGGCGAAGTCGTCGGGGACGCCTGCGGTGGGCGAGAGGCGGAAGCGCCACGTGCCGTTGAGGTCGAGGGAGGGGGCGTCGGAGCGGAGTGCCGCCCTGGGTTCGAGACGGCCGGAAGCGGGGGTGAAAGTTTCGAGGTCCATCTCCGCCGAGCCTAGAGGTTCATGGCGATTCAGTCAGCGATGGGGTCGCTGTCCGTCCCCTTCGCCCGCGCGCCGGCGGGGCGTCATCCCCCGGGCGCCCGGTGGCGGCAGGGCCGGATGGCCGCGGTGCCCGAGGAGGCGGCCAGGTAGCCGGCCAGCAGCGCCTCCGCGACCGCGCCCACGGCGGCGTCACCGGGCAGGAAGGCGGGGCTGTGCAGGCCGCTCTCGGTGTCCACGCCCACGAACATCATCAGCGACGCCGCCACGTCGCCGTAGCGGGCGAAGTCGTCGGCCCCGCACGAGCGCAGCTCGTCGTTCACCGTCCACCCGTGCTCCCGCAGCCGCTCCCCCGTCCTGGCGGCCAGCGACGGGTCGTTGATCAGGACCGGCTCGCCGGGAATGATCTCGACGACGGCGTTGCACCCGTACGCCCTGGCCGTGTCCTCGGCGACCTGCGTGAACCTGCGGTGCAGCCGCCGGCGCCACTCCTGCGACATGGTCCTGAGCGTGCCCCGCGCCGTCGCCTCCCCGGGCACGGCGTTGGGCGCGGTGCCGGCGTTGACCGTGCCGAACGTCACCACCGTCGGTGCCATCGGGTCCGCGACCCGGCTGACGAGCTGCTGCGCCGCCACGATCACCTGCGCCATGGCGAGCACGGGGTCGCGGGTGAGATGCGGGTACGCGGCGTGCCCCTCGCCTCCCTTGACGGTCACCCTGAACTCGTCGGAGGCGGCGTTCACCGGGCCCGGGGTGCAGGCGATCGTGCCTTCCGGCAGGACGGGCTGCACGTGGGCGCCGATCATGGCGCGGACGTCGTGCCTGCCGAGCACGCCGGAGGTGACGACGTCGAGCGCCCCGGAGGGGAAGGTCTCCTCGCGCGGCTGCAGCACCGCGAGCAGCGGCACGACGCCGCTCCCTGCCTCCGCCGCCTCCGCCGCCTCCACCGGCTCGGCCACGGCCTCTCCGGCGTCTCCGGCGACCGTCCCGGGACCGGTGCCGGGAACGTCCCCCGAGACGACGTCCGCGACGGCGCGGGCGAGCGCGACCACGGCGGCCAGGTGCACGTCGTGGCCGCAGGCGTGCATGGCGCCGTTGACGGCGGCCCAGGGCACGCCGGTGCGCTCGGCGATCGGCAGCGCGTCCAGTTCCCCCCGCACCCCCACCGCCGGCCCCGGCCCGCCGGCCCGCACCACCGCACCCGTCCCCGCCACGTACTCGACCACCGAGCCGGGCAGCGCCGCGAGCACCCGCCGCAGCGTCGGCTCCTCCTCCCCCGACACGCACGGCACGGCGTGCAGCTCCCGCCGCAGCGCCACGGCGGCGGGCAGCTCGCGGTGCAGCGCCGCCCGCAACGCCACCTCCACGGCCACCTTCCGGCCGCCGACGAACGTCCCCGCCATGAACCCCCCAACCGCCGTAGTATCAACGGGTCGAACGCTGCCCCCGGAATCACCTTTCAGGCCAGCCCGTAAACGCGCCGCGCGTTCTCCACCCCCACCATGGTGGCCACCCGCACCGCCTGAGCCGACGACCACTCGCCGTCCGCCACGAACCCGCCCAGCACCCGCGCCATCGCCCGCCGCCACAACACCGACCCCAGGTGGTGCAGCTCGGCCGGCCCCCACGCGTCGGAGGAGTAGAGCAGCTTCGCGAACGGCGCCACCTCCAGGCTCTCGGCCACCACCGCCGCGCCGCGCGCCCCCGTGTAGTTGACGCCGAGCCCCACGTCGAAGAAGACGTTCGGGTACGCCTGCGCCAGGAACCCCGCGTGCCGCTGGTACGGGTAGCAGTGCAGCAACAGCAGCGGCACCCCGGTCGGCTCGGCCAGCTCGATCAGCCCGCGCAGCAGCAGCGGGTCGGCCCGCCGCAGGTCCAGGTCCGGGTCCCCGAAGCCGGTGTGGAACTGCAGGGGCAGCCCCCGCTCCAGCCCCGCCCAGATGAGATGCCGCACCAGTACGGGATCCGCCAGCCGCCCGCCCCCGCCGGCCAGCCACCGCCCGGCGGCCTCGGCGACCTCCGCCCGCGACGGCGGCGCGGGGTCGAAGTCGAGCCCGCACCGGTAGGCGGCCACGCTCTTGAGCCCGCGCGCCGTCCGCGTACGCTCCTCCAGCGCCTCGGCGAACCGCCCGGCGAACGCGCCGGCCCCGCACCCGGAGGCGGCCACCTGCTCGGCCACGCTCTCCAGGCGCACCACCTCGTCGGCGGGCGCCCCGCACGCCTCCGCCATGCCCGAGGGCCCGAGCAGCTCCTCGCCCCGGTAGCCCGTCTCGACCAGCAGATGCCCGAGCCCGGCGGCACCGAGCAGCAGCCGGTTGACCTCGTCGGCGCCGAGCCTGGCCCGCCTGGCGAGGTACTCCTCGGGCGTGCAGAAGGGTTCGAGGCCGAGCACGGGCGCGCAGTGGCGCAGGACGGCGAGGCCGAGCTGGGAGTCGAACGGGCTCGCCCAGTCGGGCACGGGCCGGTCGGACTCGCTGAGCATCCCCTCGAACGCCACGCGCGACAGGTCGTGCGGCACGGCCCCGTGCGTGTGGTGGTCCACCAGTGGCAGCTCCTCGATGGCACGGGCCAGCCCGGCGGGCACGAGATCGAACTCCATGGTCATCGGTGAACCTCCCCCGCTCTCGTACCCGCGGCCCCTGGAGCGGACACGCGAAGGGCCCCGCGGGACGATCACCGTCCCGCGGGGCCCCCGGAGCGCAGGTCAGGCGGCTGCCTTGGCGGTCAGCGCCACCTGCGCCTGCTTCGTGACGCCGCTGACCGTGACGGCCACCGTCACCTGTCCGGGCCGCAGCGCCGTCAGCGTGCCGGACTCGGGGTCGAGCACGGCGACGTGCCAGGGCTTGGCGGTCCTGCGGGTGCCGACGTGCAGGTTCGGCGAGCCGGACCAGGTGGCCGACACCGGGTAGGCGGCGGGCACCGTACGGGAGGCCTGCTCGACCGCCGCCGTCACCGGGGCGGGCGCGCCGACCGCGACCGTGGCCGGGGCGGTGAGCGTGAGGCCGTCCACGTGCGGCCGCACCTGCGTGCCGATCCAGTCGGGCGCGTCGGCGAACCAGTTCCGCCTGACGTGCTCGGCCTCGGTCCGCGTCACGGGGTCCACGCCCCACAGCGACCATCCGGTGAACCCGCCGTCCTCGGGGGCGGTGGCGGGGTTCTTGCCGGAGTTGCCGTTGATGAAGTACGGCACCGCGTCCACGTGCTCGGCGTGGAAGGTCCCCACGTGCGCGCCGATGAACGCGGCGCCCTTGCCGGTGGTGCGCTGGAAGTCGGCCAGCCAGCCCTCGACGAGCGCGGCCTCCTTGCGGTCGCCGAGCTGGCTGCCCTTGCCGGGCGTGGGGTCGCGCGGCGGCACGTGGAACAGCACGGCGACGGACCCGATCGAGCCGTCCCCGGCCGCCGAGTCCAGCAGGGACCGGAGCCGCGCCACCTGGTCGTAGCCGCCGCCCCTGAGGGTGAGGCGGGAGGTGTCCAGGGTGATGAAGCGGGTGCCCTTGTGGTCGAAGGTCTGGTACGTGTCCCCGAAGACGGCCTTGAAGTTGTCGATCTTGCCGCCCATGACCTCATGGTTGCCCGGAATGTAGTGATATTTCACCGTTCCGCCGAGCTCTTCGTCGAGGATCTTCTTCGCCAGCGCGAAGTCCTCCGGCGACGCCTCGTCCACCAGGTCACCGTTGATCACCAGGAAGTCCGGCTGGGCCGCCTTGATCTCCTGGAGGGTGCGGCGCGCGTTCCTGACCAGGTCGCTGTCCGGGTTCCTGGCCACGAACTGCGCGTCCGACATGACCGCGAACCGCCACGGCATCGTGGAGACCTCGCTCCTGACCACGGGGTCCGCCTTCCTGGGCGCCTCCGGGGCCGAGACCGACGGCGGCACCTTGGCGACCAGCCCGTCGATGAGGATCTCGTTGGTGTACTTCACGTCGGCCTTCGTCTCGGCCACGTAGAAGCGCCGCAGCTTGAGCGGGTAGTTCACGCCCGGCGGCACGGTGAACTCGACGTACTTCCAGCCGGTCCACGTCATGTAGGGGCCGCGCAGGATCTGCGACTGCCCGAGCGCGTCGTAGAACTCCAGGCTCGGCCACTCCCCCTTGCCGGTGGAGTTGATCCACAACCCGAACGCCTGCGGCTGCCCCTCGACCACGATCTGCTGGGGCGGGCTGGCGTACGCGGCCCGGGTGGCGGTGGAGGTGGTGAAGTCGTACGACAGCTTGAGCCCGCCCCCGCTCTGCCCGGGCGCGGCCGACAGCGAGCCGGTGGCGCGGGCGGCGGCGAACGTCCACGTGGCCGCGTCCTCGAAGTCGGCGACCGGCTTGGACTCGAACCCGACCGTCACCGGCACCGCGGTGCTGATCCTGCCGACCTTGGCGGTGATCAGGCCGGAGCCGGTGGCCTGCTTCGCCTTGACGGTGAAGGAGCCGTGGTCGGCCGCGGTGACCTCGAACAGGTTCCGGTCGTAGTCGAGCGTGAGGTCGCCGGGCTCGATGGGCGCGGAGTTGCCGTTGCGGTCGTAGCCGACCACGCCGAACGTGGCGGTGCCGCCCTCGCCGGGCATGCCGAGCCGGTCGGCGGTGGTGCCGAGCCGCTCCAGCGGCTGCAGCACGGTCAGCTCGATGGTGCCCTTGGCGTTGCCGCGCGAGGCGGTGACGGTGGTGGTGCCGGGCAGCAGGGCGTGGAACTTCCCGTCACGGATGACGCCGTGCACGGCCGGGTTCGCCCGCCAGGACGGGGTGCCGGCGGCGGGGCCGTACGTCTCGTCGTAGCCGGCGGCGGTCAGCCGCCTGGTCAGGCCGGGGAAGACCCGCTCGGGACGGCCACCGGCGACGGGCCCGACGCCGGGCGCCTTGGCGGGGTCGCTCGCGGTCTCCAGCCAGAAGCCCTTGAGCCTGCCGCTGCCCTCGGGCGCGTAGAGCGCCAGGCCGTTGGGCACGTGGCGCTCGCCGCCGTCGGAGGGGCTGTTCTCCACCTGCACGTCGGCGGAGCCGGGCTCGCGGGCCAGCATGGTGGAGGAGCCGCCGCCGTCGAGGTTGAGCGCGTTGGCGGCGCCGAGGTCCTTCATCATCGCGGCCAGCTCGTTCAGCGTGACGCCGCGGCTGTCGGCCTGGCGGCCGTCCACGGTCAGCAGGTACATCTTCCTGCCGTCCGCCGAGAAGCCGACGGCGGTGCGCGGGTGCGCGGCCGGGTCGGTCGAGTTCTGCACGACGCCGTCCTTGACCAGCACCCAGTTGCCGCCCACGGCGGCCTTCACCGAGCTGCCGTCAGAAGGCTTGGGCTGGTAGGCCACGTCCACCTTGTCGCCGGCCTTGAGCGCGGCCAGGGCGGCGGCCCCGGCGTCCCGGCCGAGCAGGATCGTGGTGCCGGCGGGGATCGGGCCGGTGCCGGCGGAGGTGCGTACCTCGGTGACGACCCCGTCCACCAGCACGACCTCGGCGACGGAGGTGGCCCCCTCGACCGCGCGGGCCCGGTTGTAGGAGCCCCACAGCGGCGTGAACAGGCCCACGCCGTCGCGCTGGATGATCTGGTTGAACTGGGTGAGCTTGACCGGCGCGCCGCCGGACGGGGTGGCGGTGCCCTCGAAGTACATCTTCAGCACGCGGCCGACCCCGTCGCCGGTGACCGCGACGGCGTTCTCGTGGCCGGCGACCGGCGACTGGATCAGCGCGCCGTTCTGCACGCCGATGCCCTGCGCGGCGCCGGAGTTGTTGATGTCGAAGAAGTCGCCGTTGACGGCCGCGACGGCCCGCGAGCGCTTGGCGGGCCCGGACAGCGGCTCGGTCTTCGACACCTCGCCGGAGAAGACGTAGTCCGCCTTCGCACCGCCCAGGTCGGCGGTGACGGCGTCCGCGCGCAGCCAGCCGAGCGCGTCATAGGTGTCGAACGAGGTCAGCGAGATGCCCGGCGCCACCGGCCGGGTCTTCTTGGCGGTCTCCAGCCGCTCGGGCGCCGCGGCGGTGGGGGCGAGCAGCGTGGAGGAGGCCTGGTAGGACGACGCCGTCTCCAGCGTGTCCTCTGCGGGAGGGGTGGGATCGGCCTGTGCCGGCGCGCTGATGGCCATGGGGCCTAACACGAGCGCGGCGGCGGCCAGCAATCGGAGGGTCTGCACGACCGAACTCAATCGCCCGTGGATATAACTTTCAAGACCAAAGAGTGAACTAAAAGAAAATTTCAGATCTTGTACGCCTCCCACCTCGCGTTTCAGGATGGGGGACGTGGATCGAGAGGCGCTCTACCGCGACCCGTATCCCGTCTACGCCAGGGCCCGTGCCGCCCCCGGCCTGACGTTCGTCGAGGAGCTGGACGCCTGGCTGGTGGCCCGCCACGCCGACGTGCGCGAGGTGCTGAGCAGGCCGGGCGACTTCTCCTCCCGGGGCGCGCTCCGCCCCGACGTGCTGCCGGGCCCGCGCGCGTTCGCCGAGCTGGCGGGCGCGCCCGGCGGCGCCCCGGTGGTGCTGAGCGCGGACGGTGAGGCCCACGCCCGCTACCGCAGGCCGCTGACCAGGGGCCTGTCACCCGCCAGGGTGGCGGCCGCGCTCCCCTTCGTACGGTCCACGGCGGCCGGCCTGATCGCCTCGTTCGCGAAGGCGGGCCAGGTGAAGTGGATGTCCGCCTACGCCAGGCCGCTGCCCGCCACCGTCATCGGCCACCTGCTGGGCCTGGACCCGGCCGACGTGCCCGCCGCCGTCCGGGCCGGCCACCGCGCCGAGGACCTGCTGTTCACCCCGATGCCCGAGGACGACCAGGTCGCCGCCGCCCGCGAGGTGGCCGCCCTGCGACACCTGCTGGACGCCCACGCCCGCGCCCCGGGCACGGCCGAGACCCTCACCGGCGAGCTGACCCGCGCCCTGGACGACCGCGACGAGATCGTCTCCAACATCGAGAACCTCATGCTGGCCGGCCACCTCACCACGACGGCGCTGCTCGGCAGCACCGTGCACCACCTGCTGCGCGACCGCCGCCAGTGGGAGCTGCTGTGCGCCCGGCCCGAGCTCGTGCCCGCCGCGATCGAGGAGGCCGCCAGGTACGAGGCGCCGGTGCAGGGCTTCCGCCGCACCGTCACCCGGCCGCTGACGTTGTCGGGCACGAAGCTGGCCGAGGGCGACACCGTCTTCGTGTCGTTCGGCTCGGCGGGGCGGGACGCGACGGTGTCCGACCGGCCGGACACGTTCGACCTGGCCCGGGAGCCGGTGCGGCACCTGTCGTTCGGGCACGGGGTGCACGGCTGCCCGGGCTCGCTGCTGGCCCGCGAGCAGCTTACGATCACCCTGGAGCTGCTCGTCCGCGAGCTGCCCGGCCTACACCTCGCCGGCGAGGACGTCACCATGGCGGCCACGCTCATCCACCGCGCGCCCGAGCGGCTTCACCTCACCTGGTAGCCGCACCCCGGCGTGCAGCACCAGCGGCACGGCCAGTGCCACGGCCATGGACAGCACGGCCGTGCCGGAGTCGTTGACCAGCATGCCGACGACGCCGCTGGCCAGCGCGCCGACCAGCCCGGCCCGCAGCATGGGCGCCCGCGCGAACGCCCTGGGCACCAGGCCAGCGCTCACCTGCCCGGGCCGCAGCACCGCGAACACCAGGAACACCAGCCCGGCCAGCACGATCGGCATGAGGTTCGGCGAGAGCAGCGTGTGCAGCATGGCGCCCAGCTTGCGGCCGATCATGGGCCAGAACGTCCCGTCGAGCACCTGCCCCACGAACCTGCCCAGGTGCGTCTGCGACTGCGGCGGCCGCAGCCAGTCGAGCACGGCGATCACCGACACGGCCACCCCGCCCAGCATGCTGAACCCGGCCAGCTTCAGCAGCGACACCTTCCTGCCCGCCACCAGCAGCGCCGTCACGGCGATCCCCGGCGCGAACGCGATCACGCCGCCGAAGTCGCTGCCGACGCCCGGCCAGCCGGCCAGCAGCGTCGCGACCACGCCGAGGCCCGTCACCACGGCCACGGCCAGGCGCCTGCGCCCGGCGCGTACCAGGTGCTCGGCGGCCACGGCGGCGCCCATCAGCACGGACGTGGCCAGCAGCGCGAACGGGATGTTCGCCAGCCCGTAGTACCGCCCGCCGACCACGGCGGTGTATCCCATGAGCGCGTTGAACTGCAGGTTCGTCCCGGTCAGCAGGTCGCCGACGAGCACCGCGAAGTTGATCGCGCAGACCGCCGCCGGCGGGCCGAGCGGGTCGCGCCGCCACGGGCCGAGCAGCGCGATCGCGCTGAGCACCGCCGTGACCGCCAGCACGCACGCGATCAGGGTCGGGGGGATGGACGGGCTGCGGTCCCACGGCAGCAGGTTCACCACGTACGTCGAGACGGGCACGCAGGCCATCGCGATCGCGGCCACCCCGACGAAACCGAGCCTGCGCCGGCGGGAGAGCAGCACGTAGGACAGCACGTAGAAGGCGACCGTCAGGGTGGCGAACCCGGTGAAGAAGTAGCCGGTCATGCCGCGCACGGTGGTTCCGGCCAGGTCGGCCCGCACGAGGTCGGCCGAGCTGATCGGCTCCCCGAGCCGCCACGGCAGCCCGATCACGTTCGGGGGCGTGGTGATGCCGGCGGCGGTCAGGACGGTGGGGGTGATGTCGGGCAGCAGCACGATGTCGTCCCGCCGCGCCGAGTTCCCCCCGATCCGCGGCCCTGTCACCTCCTCCGGGCTCGCGGGTTGCGCGGCGGGTGCGGTGCCGGGGCGCTTCCACATGGCCACGCGCAGGTGCGGCGCGGAGCCGTGGTCGCCGATCCCGGCCAGCACGATCTCCGTGCCGGCGGGCAGCCGGTCCAGCGCCGCGCCGACCTCGGCGTCGGCCTGGCGGGCCAGGTCGCGCCGCCGCTCGGGCGGCAGCAGCTCCGCCTCCTGCGGCAGCCTGCCGTCCACCAGGTACGGCTGCGCGAGCGCGGCCACGTCCACGGCCAGCACCCGGCAGCGCGACCAGTCGCTCAGCCCGGCGGGGGTGGCGGCGTACAGATCGACCTCGCCCTCCTTGTCGGCCAGCGCGAGCGCCGCGCCCCTGCCGACGGCGGCCGTGCAGTGGCCGGCGGCGTGCACGGCGGCGCCGAGCGTGCCCGCGTTGGCGCCGTCCCGCGTGCCGAGCAGCTCGGCCATCCCCGGGACGACCGCGCCCTGCCCCCGGGCGGCCGGCTCGGGCGGGAGCCCGCAGCGCCGCCCCACGGCCGCGCGCACGCCGGACGACACGCTCAGCCACCCGTCGTACGGGCAGGTCACGGTGCCGACGGCCTTGACGGACAGGGACCCGAGCCCGCTCTGCCCGGCCAGCTCCCACAGCCGCGGCGTGTCGCGCGGATCGAGATCGCCCCACAACAGCCCGGGCACCCCGATGAACGCCACCCGCCCACCGGCACTCTCCCCAGCCCCGGCACCCAGCCCGGCACCGGCCCCAGCCTCCTGGTTCGCCGCGGCGGCGGTGGCCGGGCCCGGCCACCACAGACCCCCGGCCACCAGCAGCAGCAGTACCCACCTCACCGTCGAGCCCCCATCCGGATGCGGCGATCGATTCGGAACGCGGGCGCCACCCTACCCGCGCCGAGGGCTCAGGCGGCGGGTTTGACGATGATCAGCCGATCCAGCGCCGCGTCGTAGGCGGGATCGAGCCAGTACCCGGAGTGCCACCGCGTCTCGGGCAGCGGCTCCCCCGGTCCTGGCCGGGCCGGGTCCCAGCAGAACCGGTCCACCGCGTCCCGCTGCCCGCCGGCGAGGGGATCGACGCGCCGGAAGACGGGACCGCCGATGGGGTCGCTCAGCCGGTAGAGGTTGCACCAGCTCACCCGCTCCCGCACGGCGCCCAGCCCGGCGCCGCCGAAGTAGGCGGGGAAGTACGGCGCGTACAGGCGGCGCAGCGGCGACCCATGTGTCAGCAGCCGCACGCGCGCCCGCTGTCCCGGATCGAGCTGCAGCACCAGGGCGGCCACGATGACGCTGCCCTGGCTGTGTCCCGACAGCACGACCTGGTCGCGCTCGGTGGGGGCGAGCCGGCCGACGCGCGTCATCAGCTCGGGGACGACCCGTTCGGTGTAGCAGGGCGGCGACAGCGGATGGATGGCGCGCGGCCAGAACGTGCAGATGTCCCACAGGATCCCGACCGTCCTGCGCAACCGGGTGTCCCGGTACGTGCGCCGCCCCACCACCACCAGCGCCACCACGACGGCCACCATGACCCAGCTCCCGGCCGAGGCGAGCAGCCCGGCGAGCCCGCCGTCCGGGGTGAACAGCCGCAGCCGGTGGATCACGGTCACGGCGGCGGACCCGGCGACCCCGATCCCGGTGAGCACGCCCAGCACGAGCCCGGCACGGTCGGTGAGCGCGGCCAGCGCCCACGTGCGCGCGACCACCCGGGCGTCGTCGCGTTCCAGATAGTACGGCTTGAGCTCCGGCGCCAGCCGCCCCGCCACCGCCCGGCGGATCAGCCACAACACCACGGCCACGACGACGAGCCCGGCCAGCAGCAGCGGCACGAGCGCCGCCGTCCACCACACGGCCTCGTCGAGGAACAGCTTCCCGCCGACGGGCTGCTGCGAGGCCGGGTACGCGGGGACGCCGAAGAACGTGGCCGTCCAGAACAGCAGCCCGAGCGCCATGACGTTCGCACTGCCCACGGCCACCATCAGCACGACCCACGCGCCCATCCCACCCAGCGCCCGCCGCTCCGGCCCGCCCTGCCCGACGCCGGCCGCGCCCTGCTCACCGTCCGCTTCCCGCCGGTCCATGCGTGCCAGCACGGCCGTCGCCACCAGCAGGAACGCCGCCAGCCCGACCGTGGCCGCGTACTGGAACGTTCCAATCCCGACGCCGGGCAGCCACCACGCAGCGGTGCCCGCCACCCCGGTCGGCATCCCCGCCAGCGCCGCCCCGGCCGTGGCCAGGAACGCCACCGGCGCGGCCACCCGCAGCACGTGGCACGCGAACGTCAGCCACCAGGGCGCCCGCTGCCCGCCGTGCGGGTCCAGCCGCCGCGCGATGGACGGCAGCGCGGCGAGCACGGCGGCGGCGAGCATCACGCCCGCGTTGGCCACGGTCAGCGCGAGGCCGGTGGCCGTGCCCGCGAAGGGCGCCGACACGGCCACCGCGATGGAGCCGATCGAGAACGCCACGTGCACGACCCGCAGCCGCCACACCGGTGCCGCCCCGTGCCACAGCCTCGGCCTGGCCAGCAGCACCCCGTCCTGAGCCGCGACCTCGGGCGGCACCGTGCGCTCGTCCCGCAGCCAGGTGCGCCGCGCGAGCCACCACAGCAGCACCACGACCAGCAGCGGCACCAGCGCGGTGACGGCCAGCCGCTTGGACGGCTCGTCACCCCACAGCACCCCGAGCCAGCGCACCCACCCGGGCGCCGTGTCGTAGGTGCAGGCCCGCCCGGCCGCCGTGCACTGCCAGCCGACGAGGTCGACACTGGCCCGGGTGACGGCGCCGACGAGCGTGCCGGTGAGCAGCAGCGCGAACAGCCGCTGCGCCGCCTCGGTCACGTGCCGCAGCCGCACGCCCCGCGCGGGCCTGGGCAGCATGAAGTACGACAGGTTGGCCAGCGAGAACGGCAGCAGGAGCAGCCACAGCGCGATCGTGCGCCCGCCGGAGGTGAGGTTGCCCCACGCGTACGCCTCCCGGTGGCGCACGCCGGGCACGTCGGGATGGTCGCCGGACGGCCGGTCGCTCTCCCACCATCGCCGGTAGAACCCGGTGGTGCCGTCGCCCGCGACGAGCCGGGGGTGCGGGTGGCCGAGGGTGCCGGCCGGGGGCGTGCCGGAGACGCCGTGCACGCGGAGCTCCGTCACGCCCCCGCAGGTCTCGTCGAGGAATCCGTCCATGGGACCAGGATCCAGCGAAGACCACGATTACGCAAAGTGATTGTTCGATTACTCAAGGGTAGGTCACGCCTTCGTGGCGCCGGCCGTGAGCCCGGTGATCAGATGCCGCTGGACCAGCAGGAACACCACGCCCGCCGGGATGGCGATGAGCACCGCCGAGGCCGTCATCAACCCCCAGTCGGACCAGTGCTGGCCGATGAACTGCTGCAGCCCCACGCCCAGCGTGCGCTTGTCCTCCTGCGACATGAACACCGTGGCGTATCCGACCTCGCCCCAGGCGGTCATGAAGCAGTAGAACGCGGTCACCGCGATGCCGGGCCGCGACAGCGGCAGCACCACCCGCCAGAACGTGCCGAACGGCGTCAGCCCGTCGACCATCCCCGCCTGGTCGATCTCGATCGGCACGGTGTCGAAGTAGCTCTTCATCATCCAGGCGCAGAACGGCACCGCGATCGTCATGTACGCGATCACCAGGCCGGGGATCTGGTTCAGCAGCCCGAGCCCGGCCATCAGGTTGTACAGCGGCACGATGAGGATGGCCACCGGGAACATCTGGGTGACCAGCAGCAGCCACATCACCGACCGGTGCCCGGGGAAGCGGAACCGGCTGACCGCGTACCCGGTGGTGGCCGCCAGGAACACGCCCAGCACCATGGTCAGCCCGGCCGTCAGCACGCTGTTGAGCAGCCACCGCGGGAACTCGGTCTCCGTCAGCACGCGCGTGTAGTTGTCCAGCGAGGAGTCGTTGAAGAACTGCAGCTCCGTCGACAGCCAGCTGTCGCGCGGCTTGAGCGAGGTCAGCACCAGCCAGACGACGGGGAACAGGGAGACGGCGACGGCCAGCAGCAGCCCGGCGTGCAGGCCGATCGAGGCCAGCGGGCCGCGCTCGCCCCGCCCGCGCGTACGGGTGCTCACCATGGATCTCCTTGACTGCGCAGGGTACGGCGGTAGCCGACGGCCAGCACGACCAGCATGGCCAGGATGATCACTCCCCAGGCCGCCGAGCCGGAGTAGTTGCGGATCCCGGTGAACGCCTCGCGGAAGGCGTAGGTGACCAGGATCTCCGTCTCGCTGCCCGGCCCGCCCCGCGTGACCAGGAAGATGATGGGGAACATGTTGAACGTCCAGATCGTGCCCAGCAGCACGACCGTGCTGGACACCTGGCGCAGCCCGGGCAGCGTGATCGCCGTGAACCGCTGCCAGGCGCCCGCCCCGTCCACCTCGGCCGCCTCGTACAGCTCTGCCGGGATCGACTGCAGCCCGCCGAGCAGGGCGACCATCATGAACGGCACGCCGATCCACACGTTCACGGCGATCACCGCGATCTTCGCCGTGGTCGGGTCGTCCAGCCAGCCCACGCCGCCCAGCCCGGCCAGCCTGAGGAAGCCGTTGATCACGCCGTAGTCGCTGTTGTAGAGGTAGCGCCAGATGAAGGCGGCCACGAACGCGGGCACGGCCCACGGCAGGATCAGCAGCACCCGGTAGACCGAGCGGAAGCGCAGGCGGCGGTTGAGCATCACGGCCAGACCGAGGCCGATGCCGTAGTGCAGGGCGACGCAGACCGCCGTCCAGACCACGGTCCACAGCAGCTTGTCCCAGAACACGCCGCTGGTCAGGATCCGCGCGTAGTTCTCCAGGCCGACGAACTCGTAGGAGGCGGGGATGACGTTCACGCCGATGGTGCGGCCGATGTTGGCCTCGGTGGCGTCCGTCAGCGAGAGGTAGACGCCGCGGGCCAGCGGCCAGCCGATCAACACCAGCATCACCGCGAGCACGGGGGTGACCATCGCCCACGCGTACCAGTGGTTGCCGAACGAGCGCCGCAGCGGCCCGGGTCGTTCGCGGCGACGGCCGCGGGCGGACTCGCCCGCGGCCGTCACCCTACGGGTGGAGACCGTCACCGGTCAGCTCCAGTCCTTCATGATCCCGCGGTACTGCTCGTCGACCGCCTTGAGCATGTCCGCGGGCCCCGACTTGCCGCCGACCAGCGACTGGTAGCCCTCCAGCAGCGGCTGGAAGAGCTGCCCGCCCTCGGGGATCCAGGGGCGCGGCACCGCGGTGTCCATGATCGGCTTGAACACCGCGACGTCCGCGTTGCCCTGCACGTCGGGGTTGCTGTAGGCGGAGGTGCGGGTGGGCAGCAGGCTGATCTCCTTGGCGATCTTGGCCTGCGCCTCGGCCGTGGTCATGAACCGGACGAACTCGTAGGCGGCCGGGATGTTCTTGGAGCCGGCGTAGATGGCCAGGTTCCAGCCGCCCGTGGGGGCCGCCGCCTTGACCGAGCCGGCCGGGACCGGCGCGATGCCCAGGTTCTCCTTGTCCTGGAACTCCTTGCCCTGGTAGATCTCCGACAGCGCCCACGGCCCGTTGTAGATCATGGCCGCCTTGCCCTCCTTGAGCGCGGTCATGGCGTTGGCGTAGCTCTCGGTGGTGGCGGGCTTGGGCGCGGCGCCCGAGCTGATCAGGTCGGCCACGGTCTCCATGGCCTTCACGTTCGCCGGGGAGTTGACCACGATCTTCTTGTTGGCCACGTCGAGCAGGTCGCCGCCCTCGCCGTACATGAAGGGCAGCAGGAAGTAGGAGTCGACGTTCAGTGCCAGGCCGGCGGCGCCGGTCTTGGCCTTGACGTCGAGCGCGGTCTGCTTCAGCTCGGCGATGGTCTTCGGCGGCTCCTCGTGCCCGGCCTCCTTCAGCAGCCGCTTGTTGTAGATCAGCGCGAGCGTGTCGGTGACCTGCGGCACGGCGTACGTCTTGCCGTTGAACTTCGTGCTGCTCAGCGGGCCTGGCAGGAAGTCGTCAGGCTGGTCCACCGCGCGGGTGCCGTCCAGGGGCTGCAGGTAGCCCAGCGACGCGAACTGCGACGTCCACGCCACCTCCGACCTGATCACGTCGGGCGCGCCGGTCCCGGCCTGGGCGGCCGTCTGGAACTGGTTCTGCGCCTGGTCCGAGGGCACGTTCACATAGTTGACCTTGACCTGCGGATACTTCGCCTGGAACTCCTTGATCAACGCCTGGAACGTCGGCCCCTCGCTGTCGGGGCGCGTCGTGTCCCACCACGTCACCTCGCCGCTCACCTTCGACGGGTCGGAGACCTGGGCAGGCGGAGCGGCGGTCTCACCACCGCCGCCACCACAGGCGGAAACCGTCAGAACGAGTGCCGCAACGGCCGCCGCGGACGGTAAGAGTCGTCGCATGTCCTTCTCCTCACAGCTCGGTCGGAGGTCGGAGTAAGCCGGAGGTTACGCCGCCGTGACGCCGATCTCCAGATGGTGACGCAAGGATTCTGCAAGTTGTTACATGTTGCCTTCCAAGCCGGGATCCCCGCGTCCACCGGCGTTTCCGCTGGTGATGACCTTGGGGTCAGAGGTCGCTCTCCATGGTGAACCTCTCGAAGCCCCGCGTCAGCTCGCGCGTCCGCGACGGTGGAGTTTGCCTCATTTCAGTAATTTCCTGAAAGCATTGCAAAGATCGGGCGGGATGAGTATTTCCGGGCAACACCCTCGAAAACCTGTGGAGGCCGTGGTGGTCTGGCCGTTATCCCCGGCGCGGCACCGCCGACGACGGCCGCGTGCCGATCACCGCCGAGGTGCCCGGAACCGGGTTCGCCCAGGTGACGTTCGCCGCCAGGATCGGCGACGGGCCCTGGCGGCCCGTCGGCACCGACGACGCGCCCAACGGCCGCACGTTCCGCGTCTTCCACGACCTGCGGGACGTGCCCGCCGGGATGCCGCTCGCGTACAAGGCGATCGTGAAGGACGCGGCAGGCGCCGTCGCCTCGGCCGCGGCGGACGCGACAGCGGGCCCCGAGCCCGCCCCCGAGCAGCCCGGCACGGCGAACCGCGACTGGCTGGTGGTGCACTACCAGCGCGCCGACCACGACGGCTGGGGCCTGCACCTGTGGGGCGACGCGATCGCCGACGGCACGGCCACGGACTGGGCGAGCCCGCGCAGGCGGGACGGTGTGGACACCTTCGGCGCGTACTGGAGGGTTCCGCTGAAGAACGCGGAGCTCCCCCTCGACTACGTCATTCACCGCGGCGACACCAAGGATCCCGGCGCCGACCAGCACTTCACGCCCGCCGTGCAGCCGGAGGCGTACGCCGTGTCCGGCGCGCAGGCCGTCCACCCGACCAGGGCCGCGGCCGAGAACAGGGTCGTCCTGCATTACCGCCGCCCGGACGGGAACCATGACGGCTGGGGGCTGCACGTGTGGGGAGGCGCCGCGGAGCCCACCGACTGGGCCTCGCCGCTGCCGCCGGTACGCGCCGACGGCTTCGGGGCCGTGTTCGAGGTGCCGCTCGCCGAGGGGGCGAAGAGCCTGAGTTACATCATCCACAAGGGCGACGACAAGGATCTGCCCGCCGACCAGTCGCTCGACGTGTCCGCGTCTGGCCACGAGGTGTGGCGGCTGGCCGGCACCGAGGGGCTTGTGCTGCCGGTGCCCGCCGCCACGGCCGCGGACGCCGACCTGGGCAAGGCCAGGGCGCACTGGATCGACCGCGACACGGTGGCCTGGCAGGCCGAGCCGTCGCTGCGGCACTCCCTGGCCTTCAGCGACCGCGGCGGCATCGCCTACGAGAACGGCGACCTGACCGGTGACCTGCGGCTCATCCGGCTCGTGCCCGGCACGCTGAGCGAGGAGCAGCGGCGCCGGTGGCCGCACCTGGCCGCGTACCCGGCGCTGAAGGTGGACCCGCGCGACGCCGACCTCGTCCGCGACGCGCTGCGCGGCCAGGTCGTGGCCGTGGCGCGGGACGCCGCCGGCACGCTGGTGGCCGCGACCGGCGTGCAGATCCCCGGGGTGCTGGACGACCTGTACGCCAAGGCCGCCACCGCCACGCTCGGCCCGTCCGGGCAGGTCGTCCCCAGGCTCGCGCTCTGGGCGCCGACCGCGCGGAAGGTCGAGCTGGCCCTGTACGGCTCGACCGGCCGTACCATTCACCGGATGCGGCGCGACGACGAGAGCGGCGTGTGGTCGGTGCGCGGGCTGCCGACGTGGCTGGGGCGGGAGTATACGTACCTGGTCACGGTCTACTCCCCCAAGGCCGGCGAGGTCGTCACCAACGAGGTCACCGACCCGTACAGCCTGGACGTCACCCCCGACGGGGAGCGCAGCAGGCTCGTCAGCCTCGACGCCGCCGCGTACCGGCCACCCGGCTGGGACCGGCTGGCCAAGCCCGCCGCGGTGCCGCAGGACAGGGCCTCGATCTACGAGCTGCACGTGCGCGACTTCTCCGCCTCCGACGCCACCGTCCCCGCGGCGCTGCGCGGCACGTACGCGGCCTTCCAGCACGACGGCGCCGGCCTGCGCGAGCTGCGGGCGCTGGCCGCCGACGGGCTGACGCACGTGCACCTGCTGCCCGCGTTCGACTTCGCCACGGTGCCGGAGCGGGCGGCCGACCGCACGGAGCCGTCCTGCGACCTGGCGGCGCTGCCGCCCGACTCCGAGCAGCAGCAGGAGTGCGTGGCGCGCACGGCCGCGAAGGACTCCTTCAACTGGGGGTACGACCCGCTGCACTACACGGTGCCGGAGGGCTCGTACGCGACCAGGCCCGGCGAGCGGATCAAGGAGTTCCGCGGCATGGTCGCCGGGCTCAACCGGGCGGGGCTGCGCGTGGTCATGGACGTGGTCTACAACCACACGCACTCCACCGACGTGCTCGACCCGATCGTGCCCGGCTACTACCACCGGCTCCTCGACGACGGCACCGTGGCCACCTCCACCTGCTGCGCCAACACCGCGCCCGAGCACCTGATGATGGGCAAGCTCGTGGTGGACTCGGTCGTCACGTGGGCGAAGCAGTACAAGATCGACGGCTTCCGCTTCGACCTCATGGGCCACCACCCGAAGGCGAACCTGCTCGCCGTCCGCCGGGCCCTCGACGAGCTGACCCTGGCCGACGACGGCGTGGACGGCAAGTCGATCATCCTGTACGGCGAGGGCTGGAACTTCGGCGAGGTGGCCGACGGCGCCCGCTTCGAGCAGGCCACGCAGGCGAACCTGGCCGGCACCGGCATCGGCACGTTCACCGACCGGCTGCGGGACGCGGTGCGCGGCGGCACCCCGTTCGACGCCGACCCGCGCGTGCAGGGCTTCGGCTCCGGGCTGGCCGGGGCGCCCAACGGCTCCCCCGCCAACGGCACCGCCGAGCAACAGCGGGCCCGCCTGGCGAACTACTCCGACCTGATCAGGATCGGCCTGACCGGGAACCTGCGCGACTACGTGCTGCCGTCCGGCAGGAAGGGCTCGGAGATCGACTACAACGGCTCGCCCGCCGGGTACACCGCCGCTCCGGGTGAGGCGGTGACGTACGTGGACGCGCACGACAACGAGACGCTGTTCGACGCGCTGGCGTACAAGCTGCCGCAGGACACGCCGATGGCGGACCGGGTGCGCATGCAGGCGTTGTCGCTGGCCACGGCGGTGCTGTCGCAGGGGACGACGTTCGTGCACGCGGGCACCGAGCGGCTGCGCTCGAAGTCGCTCGACCGCAACTCCTACGACTCGGGCGACTGGTTCAACCGGTTGTTGTGGGACTGCGCGCAGGGCAACGGCTTCGGCGCCGGCCTGCCGCCCCGGGCGGACAACGAGGCCAAGTGGCCCTACGCCCGCCCGCTGCTCGCCGACCCGGCGCTGCGGCCCGGCTGCGCGGACATCGACGCCGCCCGCGCGCGGTACGGGGAGCTGCTGCGGATCAGGGCGTCGTCACCGGCGTTCGCGCTGGGGACGCTGGAGGAGGTGCAGCGGCGGCTGTCGTTCCCGGACTCGGCGGAGGGCGTCATCACCATGCACGTGGACACCGAGGGGCTCGACCCGCGCTGGAGGTCGGTCACGGTCGTCTTCAACGCGACCCCGGCGGAGCACACGCAGGCGATGCCGTCGCCGGCGGGCCGGGAGGTGGCGCTGCACCCCGTACAGGCGGGCTCGGCCGACCCGGTCGTCCGCACGGCGTCGGCCGACCGGGCCACGGGCACGCTGACCGTCCCGGCCCGCACGGTCGCGGTCTTCGTGGGCGTGTGAGTGTGACGCGGGCGGGTAGGGGGAACGCTCATCAAGAACACCCCGCATCACTGGCATTGAGCCGCACTCCGGCGCAGACTGGATGAACGGCGCTGGAGCGACGGCGATCGCGTGGAGCAGTGGAGCACCCGTGGACAATCACCTTGATCACATGCCGGTCCTTTCCCGCGGCAGGCATCGCAACCCGAAGCGCGGCGCCTGCTTCATGGAGCTGGCCTCCTACCTGGCCGGGGAGCGCTGGAGCGACCATCCGGCCTGCACGCACCCGCTGCTGGCCGCGCTCGCCCGCCTGGTGAACGACAACACCAGCGACGAGAGCCGGGCCAAGCTCGTCCGGCTGGTGCCCTCCATCATCGGCCTGGCCAGCGACGACCTGCGCGTGGACGCGCACATCGCGCTACGCTGCGCCACCACCGCCCTGCCGGTGGCGGCGGCCGAGCGGCAGCTCGCGCTCGCGGTCTCGGTGCTGGCGGCGGAGGAGATGCTGGCCCGCCTCGACGGCGCCCCTTCGGGGCGGATGAGCGAGCGCAGCCGGCGCGCGATGGAGGAGGTGCCGCACGCGGCCGAGCAGGCCAGGCGCTTCAGCCGGGCCGCCCGGATCACGGAGAAGGGCTTCCGCCGGTACGCGGCGCCGAACGCGGTGCAGCTGGCGGTGGTGGGGATCGTGCAGGCGTGCATCGCCGATCCGGACGCGCTGCTGCGTACGCTGCTGGAGGAGACGATCGCGGAGTGCGACGCGCTGATCCACGGCACGCCGCAGCCCGCCGACGCCCCGGCCGTCACGGCCCCGGCACACGCCTGACCTCCCGGACCGCCGCTGCTCAGGATCTGCGGCGGCGGCCGGTCAGGATCGCGGGGTCGAAGGAGACCGGGAACGGCTGGGTCAAGGTGAGGGTTTCGCCCGCCTTGGCTGCGGTGGCCAGCTCGTAACGACCCTCGTGCAGGCGGAACACCTCGGCCCCGGGAGCTCCGTCGCCCTCGATCTCCACGCGGATGACGGTGGGGATGCCGGCTGCGGGCCTCGCACGCCATGACCCCTCACGGCCATACGCGTTCGCGTGATCACATCGAGTGACGCGACGACATTACCATCGCTTGAACCCCGAGCTACTACTCAAAGCGAACACATATTCACACACCGCAACCCATTGCAGGTCAGGCAAGCCTTTCCTTCGTTGCGAACCTCTGTTCGGATATGCCAAATTTGAAGAGAGAGATCCGTAATTTGGAGGATTTGATGACCATCGAGCTTGTCCGCCCGGAATCCCCAGAACAGCACCACAGCCACCGCGACGTCACCGGCGGCTGGCTGCGGCCGGCGGTGTTCGGCGCGATGGACGGGCTGGTCTCCAACTTCGCGCTGATCGCCGGGGTCGTCGGCGCGGCAGGGGCGGGCCAGGGTGCGGTGCTGGCCGGGTTCGCCGGGTTGATCGCCGGGGCATGCTCGATGGCCGCCGGTGAGTACACCTCCGTGAAGTCGCAGACCGAGCTGATGCGCGCCGAGATCGCCGTCGAGCGGCGGGAGCTGGCCAGGAACCCCGTGGGCGAGCAGGCCGAGCTGGCGGCGCTCTACCGGTCTCGCGGGCTGGACGCCGAGCTGGCCGAGCGGGTGGCCGCGGGGTTGTCGGCCGATCCGGAGCAGGCGTTGCGGGTGCACGTGCGCGAGGAGCTCGGCGTGGACGTCGACGACCTGCCCTCCCCGTACGTGGCCGCCGCGTCGTCGTTCGGCGCGTTCGCCGCCGGGGCGCTGGTGCCGCTGGTGCCGTTCCTGTTCGGGGCGTCCGGGCTGATGGTGGCGCTGGTGCTGAGCGTGGTGGCGTTGTTCGGGTTCGGGGCCGCCGTGGCGGTGATGACGGCGCGGCCGTGGTGGCTGGGCGGGCTGCGCCAGCTCGCCCTGGGCGTGGGGGCGGCCACCGTCACGTTCGGGCTGGGGCACCTGCTCGGCGTCACCGTCTCCTAGTCACGGGCGGGTGAACGCCAGCAGGACGCCGAAGCAGATGAGGACGACACCCGCCAGGCCGTCCACCACCCTGCGGACGATCGGTACGGCGAACACCTCATGGAGGAGGCCCACGAGGTTCGCCACCAGCAGGAACCACGCGACCGTGCCCGCCAGCGCCACCACGCCGAGCGCCGGCGCATCGGCTCCGCCGCCGAGGAACTGCGGCACGAGGGCCGCGTAGAACAGCGCCGCCATCGGGTTGAGCACGGTCGCCAGGAGCCCCTCGGTGAACGCCGCCCACGAGCCGCGCCGCCCGTCAGGTTCGGGGACGCCCGGCCGCAGGGCCTCGCTCCCGCGCCAGGCCGCCCACAGCGACCTGATCCCGAGGTAGAACAGGTACGCGGCCCCGGCCACCTGCACCACGGTGAACGAGGTGGCCAAGAGCGCTCCGACGTCGGCGACAGCCACCACCAAGGCGAACGACGCCACCGCGATACCCGCCGCGGCCGCCATGCCGGGCCCGCGCCCTGAGACAGCCGAGCGGCGCACCACCACCGCGAGGCCCGGGTCGGGCGTCATCACCCCATACAGGACGATTGCACCGAAAGCCGCGACCTGTGCCATAGCCGTCATTGCCCCCATCTTACGAGCACGCGGCCCTCAGGGATCAACGCCGACCGCTCCCACGTCCAGGTCGGCACCGTGATCACCTCGGCGTCGCGGTCGAGCGGGATCGGCGTGTCGAGCAGGGCGGAGTGCGGGGTGAGCGGCAGGCCACCGCGCGGGATGACGACGCTCTCCAGGGGCGTGCGCTGGGCCGGGCCGTCGGGTTCGTCCCGATCGCTGCGGACCCAGGTCGCCTGGCCCGAGAAGGCGGTGAACGCCAGCGCGCCGTGCGGGGCGGCGCTCGAGTGGCGCAGCGTGCCGGCGGGCAGCCAGCCGTGCTGCCCCGGCAGGTAGGTGATGCCCGAGACGTGCAGCTCGCCCGACAACACCACGAACTCCTCCCCGGCCAGGTAGTGGCCGCGTTCGGGCCGTACCCAGCCGGGAGGGAAGCGGACGAGGGTGGCCGGGCCGCCCAGCCTCGCCAGCCGTACCGGCAGGTTGGAGCCGGGGACCAGGAAGGGATGTCCGGGCAGCTCGGCGTCGTCGAGCAGATCGATGAGCACGGGAGTGTCAGCGCCTGCGGCGCCGCTTCTTGAAGATGGTCCGCAGGGTCAGCAGCAGCACGACCGCCACGAACTGACCTCCGATGACGATGCGGTTGACGTCGACGGCGGGCCGCCACAGGACGTCGCCGTCCTTGAGCACGAACACGCCGGCCGGCGAGGCGCCGAAGCCGAAGCCGCCGCCGCTGCCTCCTCCCTCCTCGCCCTTCTCGCTCTTACCCTGGCCCTGGCCTCCGCCGCCCCCTTGGGCGACCTTGGCGACGGGGATGACGACGACGTCACCGTGCTGGATCGGCTCGCCGAAGACGCGCTTGACGGTCGCGGCGTCCTTCGACTGTTCCACCAGTTCCATGATGTCCATCTCCCCATCGTCACCCCGCGACGCCGCCCCGTCGACAGGGCGGCCGCCGGTCAGTCGAACGTCGTGGAGATCTCGTGCCACCCGCCCGGCGCGATCTCCGCCGCCGCCACGGGACCCCACGACCCCCGCTCGTACGGCAGCGGCGCCTCGTCCAGGCCGAGCACCGGCTGCACGATCCGCCACGACTCCTCCACCAGGTCGAACCTGGCGAACCTGCGCGGATCGCCGCTGACCGCGTCGAGCAGGATGCGCTCGTAGGCGGCCTCCATCGGCCCGAGCACCTTGGTGAAGTCGACGCTGACCGGCACCGGCCGGGCGTGCATCTTGCCCGGCTCCTTGGCCAGCAGGTCGAACGTCACCCCGGCGTCGGGCTGCAGCCGGAACCGGATGAGGTTGGGGCTGTCGGGCGCGTCACCGTTGGCGAACATGGTCACCGGCGGCCGGCGCAGCTCGGCGACGACCTCCAGGTCGGTGGTCGGCAGGGCCTTGCCGGAGCGGATGCACCAGGGCACCCCGGCCCAGCGCCAGTTGTCGATGTAGGCGCGCAGGGCGACGTAGGTCTCCGTGGTGGAGCCGGGGCGCACGCCGTCGGTGTCGAGGTAGCCGGTGTACTGGCCGCGTACGACGTCGGCGGGGTCGATGGCCTGGACCGCGCGCAGCACCCGCCACTTCTCGTCGAGCTGGGCCCGGGCGTCGGTGGACGGCGGCGGGTCCATCGCGAGGATGGCCAGGAGCTGCAGCAGGTGGTTCTGCACCACGTCGCGGACGGTGCCGTTGGCGTCGTAGAAGGCGCCGCGGTCGCGCACGTCGAAGTCCTCGGCCATGGTGATCTGCACGCTGCGGATGAAGGACCGGTTCCAGATGGGCTCCAGCAGCATGTTGGCGAACCGGAACACCATCAGGTCCTCGACCGGCTCCTTGCCCAGGAAGTGGTCGACGCGGCGCAGGTGGTCCTCGTCGAAGTGGCGCAGCAGCGCGTTGTTCAGCTCGCGCGCCGAGCCGAGGTCGTGCCCGAACGGCTTCTCCACCACCAGCCGCGCGTCGCGGTTGAGACCGGCCCCGGCCAGCCCCTCGGCGACGGCGGCGAACAGCGCGGGCGGCACCGCCAGGTAGTGCGTGAGGAAGCCCTTGCCCGCGGTCTCCTCGCGCAGCCGCTCGAACGTGGCGGGGTCGCGGTAGTCGCCCGCCACCAGCCGCAGGTTGCCCGCCAGCTTCTCGAACGCCGCGTCGCGCACGCCGCCGCACGCCTCGCGGGCGTGCTCGCGCAGCCCGTCGAGGTCGAGGTCGGTCTTGGCCACGCCGATGACCGGCAGGTCGAGCCGGCTGTCCGCCGTCAGGCGGTAGAGCGCGGGCAGCAACATCTTGCGCGCGAGGTCGCCCGTGACGCCGAACAGGACGAGCGCGCCCGCCTGCTCCATCTCAGGCACGCCTTCCGCGCAGCTCCCGGTACCTGCGGATGAGCTGCTCCGTCGAGGTGTCGGGGAAGGTGGCGGGCGGCTCGTCGGAGGTCAGCGCGGGCGCGAGGTCGAGCGCCATCTTCTTGCCCAACTCGACGCCCCACTGGTCGAAGGAGTCGACGCCCCAGATGGTGCCCTCGACGAACACGATGTGCTCGTAGAGCGCGACGAGCTGGCCCAGCGTGGACGGGGTGAGCTTGGGCGCGAGGATGGTGGAGGTGGGGCGGTTGCCCGGCATCACCTTGTGCGGCACGATCTCGGGCGCGGTGCCCTCGGCGGCGATCTCCTCGGCGGTCTTGCCGAACGCCAGCGCCGTGGTCTGGGCGAAGAGGTTGGCCGCGAGCTGGTCGTGCATGCCCTCGCGGTCGTCGTGGGGCTCGGCGAAGCCGATGAAGTCGGCCGGCACGAGCCGGGTGCCCTGGTGCAGGAGCTGGTAGAAGGCGTGCTGGCCGTTGGTGCCCGGCTCGCCCCAGAAGATCTCGCCGGTCCTGGCCGTGACCGGGGTGCCGTCGGCGCGCACGGACTTGCCGTTGGACTCCATCGTGAGCTGCTGCAGGTAGGCGGGGAAGCGGTGCAGCCGCTGGCTGTAGGGCAGGACGGCGCGGGTCTCGGCGCCGAAGAAGTCGGTGTACCAGATGCCGAGCAGGGCCATCAGCACCGGCATGTTGGCCTCGAACGGGGCCGTGCGGAAGTGCTCGTCGATGGTGTGGAAGCCGGCCAGCATCTCGCGGAACCGCTCGGGCCCGATGGCGATCATCAGGGACAGGCCGATGGCGCCGTCGTAGGAGTAGCGGCCGCCCACCCAGTCCCAGAAGCCGAACATGTTGTCGGTGTCGATGCCGAACTCGGCGACCTTGGCGGCGTTGGTGGAAACGGCCACGAAGTGCTTGGAGACGGCGTCCTCGCCGAGCGCCTCGACCAGCCAGCGGCGCGCGACCCTGGCGTTGGTGAGCGTCTCCAGCGTGGTGAAGGTCTTGGAGCTGACCACGAACAGCGTGGTCGCGGGGTCGAGGCCGGCGAGGTTGCCGGTGATGTCGGCCGGGTCGATGTTGGAGACGAACCTGGCCGCGATGCCGGCGTCGGCGTAGTCGCGCAGCGCCTCGTAGGCCATGGCGGGGCCGAGGTCGGAGCCGCCGATGCCGATGTTGACGACGGTCTCGATCGGCTTGCCGGTGGCGCCCCTCCACTCCTTCGACCGCACCCGGTCGGAGAAGGCGCTCATCTTGTCGAGCACGGCGTGCACGTCGGCCACGACGTCCTGGCCGTCCACGACCAGCTCGGCGTCGCGCGGCAGGCGCAGCGCGACGTGCAGGACGGCGCGGTCCTCGCTGACGTTGATGTGCTCGCCGGAGAACATGGCCGCGATGCGCTCGCGCAGCCCCGCCCGCTCGGCCAGCGCGGTGAGCAGGCCGATGGTCTCCTGCGTGGCGCGGTGCTTGGCGTAGTCGAGGTAGAGGTCGCCGGCGGTCGCCGTCATGCGCCGCGCCCGGCCCGGATCCTCCGCGAACAGCTCGCGCAGATGCCTGCCCGCCAGCTCCTCGTGGTGCTTGCCCAGGGCCGCCCACTCCTGGCTCTGGGTGATGTCGCCGTTCACGCCGTTCCTCCTCGCGTCGCCAACCCGATCATGCCTGGTTCCATCGTCCCGTAACTGCCTACCCCCCGCCGTTGATTCCGCGCATGGCGGAGCGATGTCTTTAGACGCTCAGTGGGATTCGCGGCCCGCGTGGCCGCGGCTGCGGATCATGGACGATCCGGATCGGAGGAACACCCCTCGCGGCAGGTTCGGCACCCCGTTGGGGATTCATCCCGCCCTGTCGAGGAATCAGCAGGGGCATGGACCACATCGACGCGTACTGGCGGGCGGCGAACTACCTGTCCGTCGGGCAGATCTACCTGCTGGACAATCCCCTGCTCACCGAGCCGCTGCGGCCGGAGCACATCAAGCCGCGCCTGCTCGGCCACTGGGGTACGACGCCGGGCCTGAACTTCTGCTTCGCGCACCTCAACCGGGTGATCCGCGAGCGGGACCAGGACATGATCTACATCGCGGGCCCCGGTCACGGCGGCCCCGCGGCGGTGGCCCACGCGTGGCTGGAGGGCTCGTACACCGAGCGCTATCCCGACGTGTCACAGGACGTGGAGGGCATGCGGCGGCTGTTCCGGCAGTTCTCCTTCCCCGGCGGCGTGCCGAGCCACGTCGCGCCGGAGACCCCCGGCTCCATTCACGAGGGCGGCGAGCTGGGCTACGCGCTGGCGCACGCGTACGGCGCCGCCTTCGACAACCCCGACCTGGTCGTGGCCTGCATCATCGGCGACGGCGAGGCCGAGACCGGCCCCCTGGCCGCGAGCTGGCACTCCAACAAGTTCCTGGACCGCCGCCGCGACGGGACGGTGCTGCCCATCCTGCACCTCAACGGCTACAAGATCGCCAACCCGACCGTCCTGGCCCGCATCCCCACCGGCGAGCTGATCAAGCTCATGGAGGGGTACGGTTACCGCCCCCACCTCGTCGGCGCCGACCACGAGGAGATGGCGGGCGCGCTGGACACCGCGTTCGAGGAGCTGGCCGCGTACAAGGCGGGCGACGCCGCCCGCCTCCCGATGATCATCCTGCGGACGCCGAAGGGCTGGACCGGGCCGAAGGAGGTGGACGGCAAGCCGGTCGAGGGCACGTGGCGGGCCCACCAGGTGCCGCTGCCCACGGTCAGGGAGAACGCCGGCCACCTGGCCATGCTGGAGGAGTGGATGCGCTCGTACCGGCCGGAGGAGCTGTTCGGCCCGGACGGCAGGCCGGTCGCGGACGTGCTGGCCACGGTGCCGCGCGGCGAGCGCAGGATGAGCGCCAACCCGCACACCAACGGCGGCGAGCTGCTGGAGCCGCTGCGCCTGCCGGACTTCCGCCGGCTCGCGGTGGAGGTCAAGGCGCCGGCCGCGCAGTCGAGCGAGCCGACGCGGGTGCTGGGCGGGTTCCTGCGGGACGTGATCGCCGCCAACCCCCGGACGTTCCGGCTGATGGGGCCGGACGAGACGGCCTCGAACCGGCTGTCGGAGGTGTTCGAGGTCACCGACAAGGCCTGGGACGCCGAGACCCTGCCCACGGACGAGAACCTGGGCGAGGGCGGCCGGGTCATGGAGGTGCTGAGCGAGCACCTGTGCCAGGGCTGGCTGGAGGGCTACCTGCTGACCGGGCGGCACGGGCTGTTCAACTGCTACGAGGCGTTCATCCACATCGTGGACGCCATGTTCAACCAGCACGCCAAGTGGCTGGAGTCGTCGCAGAAGATCTCGTGGCGGCGGCCGGTGGCGTCGCTGACGTACCTGCTGTCGTCGCACGTGTGGCGGCAGGACCACAACGGCTTCAGCCACCAGGACCCGGGCTTCCTCGACGTGGTCGTGAACAAGAAGGCGTCGGTGGTGCGGGTCTACCTGCCGCCGGACGCGAACACGCTGCTGTCGGTGGCCGACCACTGCCTGCGTTCCAGGGACTACGTGAACGTGATCGTGGCCGGCAAGCAGCCGGTGCTCGACCTGTTCACCATGGACGAGGCCATCGCGCACAACACGCGCGGGATCGGCATCCTGCCGTGGGCCTCCACCGACGAGGGCACCGAGCCGGACGTGGTGCTGGCCTGCGCGGGGGACGTGCCGACCCTGGAGACGCTGGCCGCCGCCGCGCTGCTGCGCGAGCACCTGCCCGAGCTGAGGGTCCGCGTCGTGAACGTGGTCGACCTGATGAAGCTGCAACCGCCGTCGGAGCATCCGCACGGCATGCCGGACGCCGAGTTCGACACGCTGTTCACCACGGACAGGCCGATCATCTTCAACTTCCACGGCTACCCGTCCCTCATCCACCAGCTCGCCTACCGGCGGCACGGCCACGCCCACCTCCACGTGCGCGGGTACAAGGAGGAGGGCACGACCACGACGCCGTTCGACATGTGCATGCTGAACGACATCGACCGCTTCCACCTGGTCATGGACGTGATCGACCGGGTTCCCGGGCTCGGCAGCAAGGCCGCGCACCTGCGGCAGCGGATGAGCGACGAGCGGCTGCGCGCCCGCGCGCACACCCGGGACCACGGCGAGGACCCCGCCGACATCAGGTCGTGGACGTGGCCGGGCGGCGTGTCCGCCTCGTGAGCATGGGTGGCCGGTCACCCCCGGGGCACGGCGGGGACCCAGAACTCCACCGTCGTGCCCGCGCCCGGCGGGCCGTCGATCGTCCACCAGCCGCCCGCCGCCTCGGCCCGCTCCCGCATCTCGGCCAGCCCGTAGTGCATCGCCTCGCCGTCCTTGGCGGCCAGGCCGGAGCCGTCGTCCCTGACGCGGACGTGCACGCCCCGGTCGAGCGAGGCCAGCTCCACGCTGACCCGGCTCGCCCCCGCGTGCCTGCGCACGTTCGCCAGCGCCTCCTGGCAGATGCGGTAGACGGTCACGACGGCCTCGTACGGCGGCTCGGCGTCCAGGCGGTGGCTCAGCTCGACGGCCACGCCGGCGGCCGGCATCGTCTCCCGCAGGTAGGCGTCCAGGCTGGGGATCAGGCCGTCGCCCGGCGGGCGCAGGTCGAAGGCCAGCTCGCGCAGGCGGCGTACGGCGGCGTCCACGGCGTCGTCGAGCGCCCGCACCGTGCGGGCGTACTCCTCGGGCAGCTCCCGCTCCCACATCCGCAGCCGCATGCCGACGGTGACCATGGCCTGGATCGTGTCGTCGTGCACGTCGGAGGCGATCCGCCTGCGCTCGCGCTCCTGCGCCTGGACCAGGCGGGACAGCAGCATGCCGCGCTCGTCCAGGGCTCTGGCCAGGCTGCGCGGCTCGGTCAGGTCGCGCGTCACCTTGCCGAATCCGCGCAGCTCGCCGCTCTCGTCGTACAGGGCGGTGATGACGACGCCGGCCCAGAACCGGGTGCCGTCCTTGCGGACCCGCCAGCCCTCCTCCTCCCACCGGCCTTCGGTGGCGGCCTCCCGCAGGCCGGCGGCGGGCCTGCCCTCCGCCACGGCCTCGGGCGGGTAGAACACGGAGAAGTGGGTGCCCACGATCTCGTCGGCGGTGTAGCCCTTGATGCGTTCCGCCCCGATGTTCCAGCTCACGATCACGCCGCGAGGGTCGAGCATGAAGATGGCGTAGTCGCGGATGCTCTGGACCAGCAGCCGCATATCCTCCTGCGGTTGGTCATGCTCGGGCATACCGCAGCCTTGCACGACATGACCGTAGCGCCAAACCCGATCAAGCCCTGGCCCGGGCCGCTTCGCCCTCTCCAGGCTTCGCTGGGGCTCCGGTTTCGCTGGGGCTCCGGTTTCGCTGGGGCTCCGGTTTCGCTGGGGCTCCGGTTTCGCTGGGGCTTCAGGCTTCGCTGGGGCTCGGTTGCACCGGGGCGAGCCGCGCGGCCAGCTCGCACCACACCACCTTGCCGCTCTCACCGGGCGAGATGCCCCAGCCGGTGGACAGCAGCCGTACGACGTGCAGCCCCCAGCCGCTCAGCGGGCCGGGCTCGCGGGTCTCCGGGAGCGCCACCCCGGTGTCGCCCACCTCGATCCGCACCCGCGACGCGCCGGCTCTCACCCTCAGCGCCGGCGGGCCGTCCCCGTGCACGAGCGCGTTCGTCACCAACTCGGAGACCACCAGCAGGACGTCCTCGTGACGCCCCTGGTAGCCGCACTCCCTCAGGACCGTTCCCGCCAGGCGGCGCGCCACCGTGATACTGCCCATTTCCTCTGGCAGATGAGTGTCCACCTGGTAACGCTCGGCCTCCTCACTTTCCACGCACTCTACTCTCGGGGAGTCTTGTGGCTGGTCACGAGACGCAAGCGCTCCAGGCCATGTGATGCACCTGTGGGACCTGTCCTGGTGCAGATGCGTCAGTCGAGCAGCCCGTCCCGCCGGGCCAGCGCCACCGCCTCCAGCTTGGAGCGGGCGCCCAGCTTCTCCAGGACGTGCTGGACGTGGTTGCGCGCCGTGTTGCGGGCCACGCCCAGACGGTCGCTGATCTCGTACGTGCTGGCGCCCTCGGCCAGGAGCAGCAGCGTCTCGCGCTCGCGGGCGGTCAGCGCGGACCCCACATGCCCGGCGCGGCCGGTCAGCCGGTCGAGCACGCCGGGCAGCAGCCCGGGCGCGAACACCACCCCGCCGGCGGCCACCTCCCGCACGGCCGACTCCAGCTCGCCCAGCCGCGACGACTTCACCACCAGCCCGGCCCCGCCCGCCGCCACCACCCGGGCGGCCACGGAGGCCGTCGCCTCCCCGGTCAGCACCAGCACCCGCGCCCTGGGCGCCACCGCCGCCAGCCGCCCAATCGCCGCCACGCCGTCGCCGTCGGGCAGCCTGCGATCGAGCACGACCACATCGGGCTGGCACCTGCCGGTATCGGCCAGCGCGGCCGCGATCGTGCCCGACTGGGCGACCACCTCGAGATCGGGCGCCCTGCCCAGAGCCAGGCCGATGGCTTCCGCGACCATGGCGTGATCTTCCACGAGAACCAGCCGGATCGGAGGGGCGGTCGGCATGGTGCGTATATCCCTTTGTGGTGTCGCCAGCTTGCCGGACGGCGCCCGCTGCCTCTCACGTGGCCCGGACACCTAGGTGCAGTCTCGCACGTACGCCCCACCGCCTGCAGGCGACCATCACACGCCGGGGCTTCCGGGAGAAGCCCACCACAGCAGCCGGCCCGGAACGCGGGCGGCACAGCGCGGGGCGGGAGCCTGTGGCGTTCGCAGGGGGAGCTTGTCCGCGGCAGGGGACGCAAGCTGCGACGTAACGGGCAATTGACCGAGAACAGACCGGGGTATGACGTTGGTAGGGTTATCCGGAAATGTGCGGATCTGGACGGGTGGGTTAGGTGGAGGTCGAACAAACAGCACTGCCGGGAATCGGACTGCGACACGATTTCACCACCCGAAAAGGACAACGGGTAGGCGTCGTGTCCCACCGCACCGGACGCCGGGACCTGGTCATCTACGACAAGGAAGACCCGGACGCCGTCTGCCAGACGGTCAAGCTCAACGACGAGGAGGCCGACGCCCTGGCCGAGCTGCTGGGCGCCCCCCGGATCGTGGCCCGGCTCAATCAGCTCCACCAGCAGGTCGAAGGCCTGGTCAGCGTGCAGCTCCCCATTCCGGCCGGCTCCCCCTACGCGGGCCGCCCCATGGGTGACGCCCGCGTGCGGACCCGTACGAGCGCCTCCATCGTCGCGGTGGTGCGCAGCGGCCAGGTGTTCGCCAGCCCCGGACCGGACTTCCCCTTCAGCGCCGGCGACATCGTGGTCGTCGTGGGCGGCGAGGAGAGCACCGCAGAGGTCGCCGACATCCTGGCGAACGGGTAGGGCCGCGGGTGCACCATACCGCGATCGTTTTCCTCGAGTTCGGTGCTGTCCTCCTCGGCCTGGGAATCCTGGGCGCGCTCGCGCTGCGCGGGGGCATCTCCCCCATCCCGCTCTACCTGATCGCCGGCCTGGCCTTCGGCACCGGCGGCGTGCTGCCGCTGGCGACGAGCACGGACTTCCTCGAGATCGGCTCCGAGCTGGGCGTGGTCCTGCTGCTGCTCACGCTGGGCCTCGAATACAACGCCGACGAGCTGGTCACGAGCCTGACGGGCAACGCCCGCGCGGGCATCGTGGACCTGGTGCTCAACGCCGCCCCCGGCGCCATCTGCGCGTTACTGCTCGGCTGGGGCCCCGTCGCGGCCGTGGCGATGGCGGGCGTCACCTACGCCACCTCCTCGGGCATCACCGCCAAGGTGCTGTCCGACCTGGGGTGGCTGGGCAACAGGGAGACGCCGACGGTGCTGTCGCTGCTGGTGTTCGAGGACCTGACGATGGCGGTCTACCTGCCGGTCCTGACCACCCTGCTGGCCGGGCTCAGCTTCGTGCAGGGCGCGGTCTCGGTGGGCATCGCGCTGCTGACGGTGAGCGTGGTGCTGGTCGTGGCGCTGCGGTTCGGACGGTTCATCGAGGCGTTCGTGCGCAGCCCGAACTCCGAGGTGCTGCTGCTCAAGGTGGTCGGGCTGGCCCTGCTGGTGGCCGGCCTGGCGCAGCAGCTGCAGGTCTCGGCGGCGGTGGGCGCGTTCCTGGTGGGCATCGCGCTGTCGGGCCAGCTCGCCGAGGACGCGCACGCGTTGCTGGCGCCGCTGCGCGACCTGTTCGCGGCGGTGTTCTTCGTCTTCTTCGGCCTGCAGACCGATCCGGCGAAGATCCTGCCGGTGGCCGGGCTGGCCGCGCTGCTGGCCCTGGTCAGCATGATCACCAAGCTGCTGACCGGCATGTACGCCGCCAGGCGCGCGGGCATCGCCAAGGCCGGCCAGGCGCGGGCGGGCATCGCGCTCATCCCGCGCGGCGAGTTCAACATCGTCATCGCGGGCCTGGCGGTGGGCGCGGGCGTGCACCCCGACCTGGGCGCGCTGGCGGCCGCGTACGTGCTCATCCTGGCGGCGTTCGGCCCCCTGGCGGCCAAGCTGGTGCAGCCCTTCATCACCTCCATCGCCAAGCGCGCCTAGCGGGCGGCCGGATCCGCTAGTTTGTTCGCATGGCAGAGCGCAGGCACGGCATCCAGTCGCCCCCGACGGAGACGACGATCAGGTCCGCCGACTGGGACGGCCGCGAGATCGACGGCGAGAGCCATCACCGGGTCCTGTTCCAGGACGTGGACATGACCGAGCTGGTCGACCACCGCTCCTCCTTCGAGGAGTGCCAGTTCAGGAACGTGCGGTTCAACGTGTCGGTGCACGAGGACGCGCGGTTCCTCAACTGCACGTTCTCGCGCTGCTCGTTCTTCGACGCCACGTTCAGCGGGTGCAAGCTGACGGGCAGCATGTTCGACGGCTGCACGTTCGGGCTGCTGAAGGTGACGGGCGGCGACTGGTCGTACGTCGGGCTGCCCGGCGCCGACCTGCGCGGCAGCACCTTCCACGGCACCCGGCTGCGCGAGGCCGACCTGACCGGGGCCCGGCTGGAGGGCGCCGAGCTGCGCCGGGCCGACCTGTCGGGGGCGTGGCTGCACGGCGCCGACCTGACGCGGTGCGACCTGCGCGGCAGCGATCTCAGCACGCTCGACCCGCGCGAGGTGACGCTCAAGGACGCGGTCATCGACCCGTTCCAGGCGACGGTGGTGGCGGGCTCGCTGGGCTTCGACGTCCGGGAGTGACAGGCGTTCGGGAGTGATGGGCGTTCGGGAGTGATGGGCGTTCAGGGCTGACAGGCGTTCGTGACCGACGGGCGGGACGGAACTGACCGGCGGACGTGAGTGACGGTGGCGGCGCGGGTTCGCGGAGGGGCGCGAGTGCAGCAGGATGTGCGTGTGCCGAACGCCGAACTCACCGCCCCCGAGCAGGCCGTGGCCGCCGCCATCCGCCGCGGCCACGACGTGGACCTGCGCTCGGGCGACCCCGACCGCGACTCCCCCGCCAACGCCGCCGCATGGGGCGCCGACCGCGTCGTACGGGCGGAGGTGCTGGCGGAGCTGCTGCTCGGCGAGTACACCGACCCGGCCGACAAGCCGGCCCTGCGCCTGTCGGGGGCCCGCATCACCGGCCTGTTACACCTGGCGTTCGGCGAGATCGACCTGCCGGTCACGTTCCGCGACTGCGCCTTCGACGAGACCCCCGACCTGTACCAGGCCCGCACCAGCTTCCTCAGCTTCGCCGGCTCCAGCCTGCCCGGCCTGATCGCCTCGAACCTCCAGGTCGAGGGCGACCTGCGGCTGACCGGCTGCCGGGTGTCCGGCGAGCTGCGCCTGCGCAGCGCCCGCATCAGCAGCAACTTCTCGCTGAACGGCGCGCGCCTGCAGCCGTCCGCCGGTGCCGCGCTCAACGCCGAGCACCTGGACGTCGGCAGCAACCTGCTGGCCCGCGACGGGTTCACCTGCGACGGCGAGATCATCCTGACCGCGGCCAGGATCGGCGCCGCGGTGAACCTCGAAGGGGCCCGCCTGCGTGCCCCCGGCGGCCTGGCGTTCGGCGGGTCGAACCTGGTCGTCCAAGTGGGCCTGTTCGCGCGGGAGGTGCACGCGGAGGGCGAGTTCTCGCTGCGGTTCGCCCGCGTCTCCGGCCCGCTCACGCTGCGGCGCTCCGTGCTGCGCAACCCGGGCGGCCTGGCCCTGCACGGCGGCGGGCTGAACGCGGAGGCCGGCCTGTACCTGTCGCTGGTCGAGACCGAGGGCACCGTCTGGCTGGAGGGCGCCGCCGTCGGCCGCGCGCTCAACCTGGACGGCGCGCGCCTGCGCGCCCCCGGCGGCGTGGCGCTGAAGGGCGACCGCCTGGCCGTGGACGGCGCGCTGCTGGCCCGCGAGGGGATGTCCGCCGAGGGGGAGATCAGCCTGACCGACGCCTCGGTGACCGGTCCCGCGCACTTCAAGGGCGCCACCCTGGACAACCCCGGCGGCTCGGCCCTGTCGGCGAACGGCATCACGGTCGGCAAGGTGCTCAACCTGTGCGAGGGCTTCTCGGCGCGCGGCCGGATCCGGCTGACGTACGCGCAGATCGGCAGCCGCCTGTGCTTCGACGACGCCACGCTGCGGGCGCCGGGCGGCAAGGCGCTCACCTGCCGCCGGCTGGAGGCGCGGGAGCTGGCGATGCGGACGGCCGAGCCGGTGCGAGGCGCGGTCGACCTGCGGCACGCCCGCATCGGGGTGCTGCAGGACGACGCCGCGGTGTGGCCGGACGAGCTGTGCATGGACGGCCTGTCGTACGAGGCGCTGGAGCCCATGCTGCCGGCCGGCGAGCGGCTGGGCTGGCTGCGCCGGGACCCTGACGGTTACCTGCCGAACGCCTACGAGCAGCTCGCCGCGATGTACCGGCGGCTGGGCAGCGAGGCCGACGCCCGCGAGACGCTCCTGGCCGGCCAGCAGCAGCGCCGCCACACCCTGCCGGGGTACGCCAGGTTCTGGGGGCGGCTGCAGGACGTCACCGTGGGGTACGGCTTCCGCCCGCTGCGGGCGGCCGGCTGGCTGGTGGCGCTGCTGGCGGTGGGCACGGTGGTGTTCGGGGTGGCCGAGCCGCCGCCGCTGAAGCCCGGGGAGGCGCCGGGGTTCAACTCGTTCGTCTACAGCCTCGACCTGCTGCTGCCGATCATCGACTTCGGGCAGGAGAAGGCGTTCAACCCCGGCGGGGGCACGCAGTGGCTGGCGTACGGGCTGATCGCGGCGGGCTGGGTGCTGGCCACGACGATCGCCGCCGGCCTGACCCGCACGCTGCGCCGGGCCTGAGCGGCGGGCTCACAGCAGCAGGTTGACGACGATCGTCAGCACCACCGACAGGACCAGCGATATGAGGATCATCGCCAGGCAGCCCATCCAGCCGCCCAGCGGTCTGACCTCCCAGTTCCCCCGCCTCATGCCGGTCCGCTACCCGGGCGGGCGGCGCTCAAGCGGAACGGTTCAGGCGCTGACCGCGCGCAGGGCGCCGGGGTGGCGGCCGGTGAGGCGGTCGAGGGCCGCCGCGGTCTCGGCGTCGGCCGGCAGGTAGACGAGGATGCGCTGGTCGTCGCCGAGCAGGTCGAGCGGCTCCCTGGCCAGGCGCAGCTCACCGGCCCGGGGATGGGCGACGCGCTGCACGGGCGCCTGCCGCGGCGGCCCGGAGGAGGCGGCCAGGCGTCCGGTGAACGCCTCCCCGGCCGCGAACGCGAGCAGGTCCACCAGCTCGCCCGCCCACGAGTCGTCGGCCCCGGTCTCGTACTTGAGGGCGGCCGCCTGCTCGTCGGCCACCTTGTCCCAGTCGGGGAAGGCGATCCTGGCCCGCACGTCGGTGAACACGTACCGGGTCAGGTTCGGCGGGTCGCCGTCCAGGAGCCCGATGGGGCCGAAGAGCCGCTCGAACCCGGTGGTGTGGTCGATCACCTCGCCCAGCCGGTTGAACAGCGCGGCGGGCGCGGGCTCCAGCCGGTCGAGCAGCGCGCGCACGGCCGGGCGTACGGTGCGGGCGGGCGCCTGCGTGGCGGCCGGGCACAGCGCGAGGCCGCCGCTGGTCACCTTGGCCAGGTGGCGCAGGTGGATGCGCTCGTCGGGCGTCAGGCGCAGGGCGTCGGCCAGCGACACCAGCACCTGCACCGACGGGTTGCGGTCACGGCCCTGCTCCAGCCTGGTCAGGTACTCGACGCTCAGCCCCGCCACCGTGGCCAGCTCCGACCTGCGCAGCCCGGGGGTGCGGCGCCTGCCGCCGTCGGGCAGGCCCACGTCGGAAGGCTTGACGGCCTCGCGGCGCGAGCGCAGGTAGGCGCCCAGCTCGTTCTCGCTCACGACCCCCGAGTCTACGCACCGTGCCCCGGTTTATCGTGGCCCTGCCGGGGCCAGTCTGGGCACGGCCTTCCTGCGGGCGCGGCGGGTCGGCAGGCTGGCACCCATGACGAAGATGAAGTTGGGGGTGATCTCGGGCAGCCTTCGCGAGGGGCGCTACGGCCCCGGGATCGCCCGATGGTTCACCGGGCAGGCGAGCGCGCACGCACTGTTCGACCTGGATGTCATCGACCCGGCCGACACGCCGCTGCCCGCGGCGCTGCCGCTCTCGCAGGAGACGCTGATGGACGTGACCGGCCGGCCGGAGGAGATGCGGCGGCTGGCGGAGCGGCTGGAGCGGGCGGACGCGTTCGTGGTGGTGACGCCCGAGTACAACCACAGTTTCCCCGCCGCGCTCAAGCACCTCATCGACTGGCACCTGACGCAGTGGCAGGCCAAGCCCGTGGCGCTGATCTCCTACGGCGGGCAGGGCGGCGGCATCCGCGCGGCCGAGCACCTGCGGCAGGTCTTCAACGAGCTGCACGCGGTGACGATCCGCAACTGGCTCAGCTTCGACCAGCACTGGACCAGGTTCGACGCCGACGGCCGGCTGATCCGCGACCCCGAGGGCGCCGAGGCCGCCGCCAAGGTGCTGCTCGACCAGCTCGGCTGGTGGAGCGAGGCGCTGCGCCAGGCCAGGCTGGCCGTCCCCTACCAGGCGGCGGCGTGATGCGGTACCGGCTGCTCGGCCGCACGGGGCTGCGGGTCTCCGAGCTGTTCCTCGGCGCGATGACCTACCGCGAGAGCTCGCCCGAGGTGCGGCGTGTCTTCGACCTGTACGCCGGGTCCGGCGGCAACGTCGTGGACACGGCCTCGATGTACGGCGAGAGCGAGAGCGTGGTCGGCGAGCTGCTCCAGGGCCGCCGCGACCGCTTCGTGCTGGCCACGAAGTACACGCCCACCCGCGACCGCACCGACCTCAACGCCGCGGGCAACCACCGCAAGAACCTCGTCCTGTCGCTGGAGCAGAGCCTGCGGCGGCTGCGTACCGACTACCTCGACCTGTTCTGGGTGCACGTGTGGGACCGGCACACCCCGATCGAGGAGACGATGCGGGCGCTCGACGACGTGGTCCGGTCGGGGAAGGTGCTCTACGTGGGCATCTCCGACGCGCCGGCGTGGGTGGTGAGCCGGGCCGACATGCTGGCGGAGTGGCGGGGGTGGACGCCGTTCGCGGGGTTGCAGGTGCCGTACAGCCTGCTCAAGCGGGACATCGAGCGGGAGCTGCTGCCGATGGCGCGGGCGCTCGGCATCAGCGTGGCGGCGTGGGGCGTGCTCGCGCACGGGGTGCTGTCCGGACGGTACGCCGAGCCGGGGGCGGTGGCCTCGCGCGTGTCACCCGAGTCGATCAGCGAGCGGGACCGGGCCGGGGTGCGTGCCGTGCTGGAGGTGGCGGGCGAGCTGGGGCTCACGGCCTCGCAGGTCGCGATCGGGTGGGCGCTGCGGCGCGGCGTGCATCCGATCCTGGGGACGAGCAACGCCGAGCAGCTCAAGGACTGCCTGGGGGCTTCGGACGCGTCCCGGGCACTGCCGGAGGAGGCGATGCGGCGGCTGGAGGCGGCGGTGGAGTTCGACCTGGGCTTCCCCGGCGACTTCGTCGGCGAGGTGGACCGCAGCCCGGACATCTACGGCGACGCCCTCCCCCGCCTCGACGGCCGCTGACACCCCGGCCGGGCGGCCGGGGTGGCGGGGGTGGTCAGCAGAGCGCCATGGCCGTTTGCCAGAGGCCCGGCAGCGCGGCGAGGACGCGGTCCCCGCGGCGCCGGCGGTCGGCGAACGTCTCCGCTCCCAGGTCGGCCAGCAGCTCGTGGAACTCGTCCTCGTACTCGGCGGGCAGCCCGGCCGCCGACCGTTTGGCCAGGCAGCGCGCGTACGTGGCCACCAGCCAGAAGACCGCCTCCCTGTGCAGGCCACGCTCGATGAGCTCCAGGCCGCCGTCGATGGCGGCCGGGCGGGCGGCGGGAGAGATGTCGGAGTCGAACCGGTAGCCGGGCACCCGCACCGAGGAGGTCGCGTCGAACGCCTTGCTCAGCGCCGCCAGGTGCCCGCGCACCCTGGCGGCGTCGAGGCCGGCGCAGCCGAGCTGGTCGAGCAGGCTCTCGTGGAAGTCGATCCGCCCGTGCTCGGCGAGCAGTTCGCGGACGGCCGCGTACCGGCGGCGGACGGTGGGGTTGCGCAGCCCGGCCACGAGCAGCACGTGCGCGGTCACCCCCGTGCCGAACAGCCAGGCGGTGACCTGGTCGGGCAGCGGCGCGGACTCGTCCACGCCGTTGATCCATCCGCGCACCCGGTCCATGGCGTTGGTGCAGCGCGCGAGGATCCAGGGGCGTTCGGCGAAGTCGCGGGAGACGACCTGCTGAAGCTCGGTCAGCCGTCCGGACGGGTCGGCCAGCACGCAGGGCAGGTGGAAGCTGCCCGCGAGGTGGTAGTCGCTCAGCACCTCGTGCGAGGAGCCGAGAGGGCCCGTGGAGGAGACCTCCAGCAGCACCCCCTTGTACGGAAATTTCCCGATGTGACCGAGGTGCGCGCCCGGCTCGGCGACCACCATGACGTCCACGTCCGACGTCGGTGACAGCTCCTCCCGCGGGTCGGCCCACAACACCGACCCGGTCAGGAACGCCCCGCCGAACCCGGGCAGCGCGGCGCCCTCGTCCCGCACCCAGTCCCGCGCGACCTGCCTGGCCTGTTCAATCCGCATTCACTTCCTCCCGATCGGGCCTCCGGCGCGAGCTCCTGAACAGCACGAACGCGCCCAGCACCACCAGCACCGCCAGCCCGCCCCAGATCCAGCCGGGAACCCCGGCCGGCTCCGCGGACCGCCCCGCAGCCGGCTCCACAGCCGGCCCCGCAGCCTGCTCCGGGGCCGCCGCGGAAGGCTGGGCCGCCCCCGTGCCGGGAGCCGCGCCGGGCGGTGTGGCCGCCGCCGGACCTGCGGGCGAGGCCGATGCCGAAGATGATCCTTTCACGCTGAAGGGAATTTCGCCCTCAATGGGATGTCCGTCGGAGGAAACGACACGCCAGGCGATCACGTACGAGCCGGGCGTGAGCGGCTCCGGCACCTCGGCGGACACCAGCGGCCCGTCGAGCCGGGGCTCGCCGAGCGCGACCTCCTCACCGGTCGCGTCGTGCAGGACGACGAACGGGAACTTCACGCTCGCGCTGTACTCGAGCTCGATCTCCTCGACCGAGGAGACCTCGGCGTTCTTGGCCGGGGAGCTGCGCTTGAGCGTGTCGTGGGCAAAGGCGGGTGAGGCGGGCAGAGCCAGCAGCAGGGCGCAGGCTAGCGCGGCTGTGGCGGCCTTGCGGAAAAGTGCCATGACGGGTCCGTCTCCAGAATGATCTTCCGGACGACCGCGCCCGTGGCGCCGGACGTCCGGACACAGGCAAGGGTGAGAGGGGGAACGGCGGGCGATCGAAGCCGCTCAAGAAGCGCGACTGCTCGAAGGGCGCAGGCCCGCCGGAGGAGGGCCGGTGACGCCGCGAGGGGGCGTCAGTGACGCGTCGCCGCGGGTGGACCTCGCCTGGTGATCGTGCCGGAGACCGTCCGGCCGGTGCTGATGGGAGCGCCGGGTGTCATCGGCCGCCACCTGAGCGACGGTCCTCCGGCGCCTTCCGCCACGGGGGCGGTGGCGAGCAGCCGGATGGCCGGGCGCGGCGCCCCGTACAGGCGGATCATCAGCCACAGCGCGCTCTCGCCGCGATGCAGCCACCACGCCGTCAGCCCCGCCACCACGAGGTGCACCAGCACCATGCCGGGCGCGGGATGCGGATGCGCGGGTTCGAGCGGAGGGCCCAGGACGGGGCCGGGTGCGAGCCGTTCGAAGAGCTGGTGCAGCACCGTCTGGGTGCCGGCGGTCGCGGCGAGCACCGCCGCGAGCCCGCGCTCGCGCCCGTCGATCAGGTACGCGAGGCCGAGCGCGGCCAGCACCCCGGCCAGGTAGACGCCGAACGGCACGAGACCGCCACCGCCGAGCGCGTGCCCGCCCGCCGACACGGCGCCGCAGACCGTCGCGAACACCACGGCCCGCGACAACCTCAGCGCCGCGGACGCCACCGGAGCGCCCGGCACTGCCGGGTGCGGCGCGAAAGACGTCGGGACGGACACAGCCGACATCTTTTCACAAGGTTCCCGCCCCGCTGAGGTTCGGAACGCGCGTGTGCGGGCAGCGGACTTCGATGGACATCGCCACAAGCCCCGGCCAGGACCTGGAACGCACGATCCGCCGGGAGCTGATGGACGCGGGCTTCACCGTCGAGCCGTCGCTGATGTCCGCCGACGGCGGGCTCGGAGTCTGGCACGACCCCACCCGCGGGGTGGTCGTCACCTGGGGTACCTCAGCGGACCAGCTCGTCCGCCACGCGACCATCCGCTCCGCGGTCCTGCTCGCGCTGCGGACGGTCCTGGTCGAGGCGGGCCATCAGGTCAAGGAGGACTTCAACGGCCTGGAGCTGGTCGTCACGGCCTGACCTCGCGCAGCGGCCGGCCCACCTCGTGCAGGTGGCGCAGCGCCTGCCCCCATGACTCCAGCAGCCCGCACTCGACGTAGTCCACGCCGAGCGAGGCGCAGTAGTCGCGCACGATGGGCTGCGCCTTGCGCAGGTTCGCGGTGGGCATGCTGGGGAACAGGTGGTGCTCGATCTGGAAGTTCAGCCCCCCGAGCGCGGTGTTGACCACGCGCCCGCCGCGCACGTTGCGGGAGGTCAGCACCTGCTTGCGGAGGAAGTCCAGCTCGTCCTCGGCGGTGAGCACCGGCATGCCCTTGTGGTTCGGCGCGAACGTGCAACCGAGGTAGACGCCGTAGCAGGCCTGGTGCACGGCCACGAACAGCAGCGCCATCGGCAGCGGCAGCACCACGAACACCGCCGCCAGGTACGCCACCACGTGCGCCACCAGCAGCGCCCCCTCGGTCCCCCGGTTCTTCAGCGACGCGCGGCGCAGCGCGCGGAAGCTCGACACCTTGAGGTTCACGCCTTCGAGCGTGAGCAGAGGGAAGAACAGGAACGCCTGCCACCGCCCGATGAACCGCGGCAGCCCCCTGCTGGCCTCGGCCTGCCGCCGCGACCAGATGAGGACGTCGGGCGCCACGTCGGGGTCGTGCTCCTCGTGGTTGGGGTTGGCGTGGTGGCGGGTGTGCTTGTCCATCCACCAGCCGTAGCTGAGCCCGACGGCCAGGTTGCCGACGATCAGCCCGGCGATCCTGCTGACGCGCCGGGAGCGTGAGATCTGCCCGTGCGCCAGGTCGTGGGCCAGCAGCGTGACCTGGGCGAACGCCACCGCCATCAGCACCGCGACGCCGAGCTGCCACCAGGAGTCGCCGAGCGCGGCGAACAGCGCCCACGTGCCCCCGAACAGGGCTGCGACCAGGCCGATCCGCATCGCGTAGTAGCCGGGCCGCTTGTCGAGCAGCCCGGCCTCGGCGATGCGCCGCGAGAGCCGCGCGAAGTCGCTCCCGCGTCGCGCCTCCGGGGCCGGGCGGGAGGTCTCTGCCACAGTCACGTTTTCGTCTCCGATGCCGAGGAGGGGATGATCTCTCCTCAGCATCGCGAGAGAACGTGGTCCGGCGGACCCCCGCTGTCACCCGTTCTCGCGGTAGTGCACGCCCTACCATCGGCCGCGGCGCAGGGGCGTCCCCGCCGCCTGGGGATCGGGCCGGCCCATCGCACTCAGCGTGGCACTGGACGACGACTCTCTCACCTGGTGGGGAATGGCGGGCGGCGGGGGCGCCGGCTCAGGCGAGCTGCAGGGCGGGCATCGGCTCCGGCACCGCGGCCTCGCCGAGGATGTGCAGGTCCGCGCGGAAGGCCGCCAGGTACGCCTCGCGGTCCCGGAACGTCGCGGCCAGCGCGTCGCCGTAGTCGATGAGCTGCCGGTGTGCGTGCCTGCGCGGCTCGTACCTGGCGTGGAGCAGCTTGTCGAGCAGCTCCGGGTCGTCGCCCGCCGCGCAGATGACGTCCGCCAGGATCTCGGCGTCGTGCAGCGTGTAGCTCATGCCCATGCCGGTCATCGGGTGGCAGGCGAACGCCGCGGAGCCGAGCAGGGCGGCGTTGCCCTTGTGGTACGCCTCCACGCGCAGCGACGAGACCTTGATCAGCTGCCAGGTGGCGGGCTGCAGGGCGTTGAACGCGTCCGAGCTGTCGGTCACGAACTTCTTCAGCTCGTCGAGCAGTGCGGGGATGCCGTCCTGGAAGATCTCCTTGTCGTCCTCGGGCGGTAAGCCGACGAACACGCGGGCCTGATCCCTGTTGATCGGATAGAGGTAGGTGAGCCAGCCTTCCGAGCTGAAGTACAGCCGGTTGAGCTGGGCGACGCTGGCGCTCAGCGGCACGGTGGCCACGCGCATGAGCAGCCGTTCGTACGGCATCGTCCGCTGCTCGATGCCCAGCGCCTGGCGCACGGCGGACTTGGTGCCGTCGGCGCCGATCACCACCCCGGCCCGCAACCTCCGCCCATCCTGGAGCATGAGCTCTTCAACCCTCTCACCCACCGGGCCCTGGCCGACCGCGATGTCCGCGATGCTGGCGTCGAACCAGAACTCGACGTCCTGCATCGCGCAAGAGGTGTAGATGAGCTCGACCAGCTCCCGGTAGGGACGGATGAGGAAGCCGCCGTCGGGGAAGCGGCACTCCTTGATGGGGTCGCCATCGTGGTAGTAGCGGATGAGGTCGCGTCGCAGGCCATGGCGTTCGACGAGATCGGCCAGCCCGTGCCGGGCCAGCACCCGCAGGCCCGGGGGCTTGAGGAAGTCGGCGCCCGCGCTCGGGACGGAGGGTCCCTGCTCGATGACGACGACGTTCAGGCCGCGGCGGCCCAGCAGCAAGGCCAGGAAGCAGCCGCCGAGCCCGGCGCCGACGATGGCTACGTCGCACGATGTGGTTGCCATGACGAGAGCCCTTCTGAATGGTTGAACTAGTTCGTATGCCCGCGGATGCCTGCGAGGGGGCCGGGTTCGGCCGATCGCGGCCGCGGGACAGCGTCCGTGTAGGGGTCCGTGGGGGGTGTGCGGGTCTCGACTGGCAGCAGCGCGTCGGCCTCCGCCGCCACGGTGGCGAGGGTCATACGCAGCTCGAGCAGCAGCCGGCGGGGCACCTTGACCATGACGTCGTCCGGGTCCGGCCGGAGCCGGGTGATCTTGGTCAGGGCGAGTGCTCCGATCAGCACGGAGATGGCCACGCACAGGGCGAGCGCGCCGGCCAGGCCCGCGAAGGGGCCGGTCATGAACGGGTGGTCGATCACGACGGACACGACCGCGATGCCGACGGCTCCGCCGACCATGCGGGCCATGGTGGCCGCGCCGACGGCGGAGGCGTACTGGTGGGGGCGGGCGGCCAGGGTGGTGGCGACGGAGGTGCCGGGCGCGAGCGCGCCGACCCCCACGCCGACCACGACGCTGGCGATCAGGCCCCACACGGTGGGGCCCGCCTGCGTCAGCACGAGCACGCAGGCGCCGCCGCACAGCAGCGATCCGGCGTAGATGAGACCGTACGCGCCGACCCGCTTGACGATCTTTCCGGCCAGGAAGCTCGTCACGACGACGGCGACCGAGGTGGGGGTCAGCCACATGGCCACTTCGAGCATGGGGTAGCCGAGGTGCAGCAGGTAGAGCGGCTGCACGGTGAGCAGCCCGTACGACAGCGCGCCGAACCCCCAGGTGGCCAGCCAGCCCCAGACGAACCGGGGCCGCCGCCACAGGGCCAGGTCGATCGCGGGCAGGCGGTGGTGCCTGGCCTGCGCGAACGCGCCGCCGAGCAGGGCCAGCGCGGCCAGCGCGAGCCATACCACGTCCATGCCCCAGGCCATGGCCTTGGAGATGGCCAGCACGATGACGGCGATCCCGGCGGCCAGCAGCCAGGCGCCGAGCACGTCCGGCATGCCCTTGGCGGGGGTGCGCCGGCCGGACGGGAGAGCCACGCACGCGATGAGCAGCGCCACGCCGATGATGACGTCGGGGATGAACAGCGCCCGCCAGCCGACGGTGGCGGCCAGCCAGCCGCCGCCCGCCTGCATGAGCAGGCAGCCCAGCCCGGAGGCGGAGCTCCACAGTGCGATCGCGCCGCGGCGCTGCGACTCCGGCAGCTCGCCGAGCAGCAGCCCGAGGCTGGCCGGGATCATCGCCGCGGCTCCGGCGCCCTGGACGGCCCGTGCGGCCAGCACGTACGACCAGGGCTCCACGGCGACGGTGGCGATCCCGCCCAGCACGAACACCACGAGCCCGACGGCGAGCACGCGGCGGCGGCCGAACAGGTCGGCCCAGCGGCCGGCGGTGGCCAGCAGGGCCGCGATCGGGATGAACGCCGCGCTGGTCAGCCACACCAGGTCACCCAGCGGCATGCCGGCGCCGGCGGGTGTGTACCGCAGCACTCCCACTGCCAGGGTGGTGGCCGTGGTGTCGGCCATCACCGTCAACATGACACCCGCACCGACCAGGCGCAGCATCACACCGTGACGCCGGTCCGCGCCGGTCGTGCCCGTCCCCCGGACGGCCGCTGGTGACGAACGCACGTGTCCTCCTGTATGAGCGCTATGTGAGCGTCGGCCCGTCTCCGCCGCGCGCACCCTCCGGCGGTGCGGGTGGCGGAGCTGACGTGAGTCTCCGAAGGGGCGGGGTCAGGCGCCGTAGCGGCCGGGCGAGATGATGCCGTCCGGGTCGAGCGCCGTCTTGAGCCTGTGCAGCATGCCGAGGCCGGCGGTGCTGGTCTCGGACCAGACGTCGGCGGCGGCGTGATCGATGTCGGAACGGTAGATGGCGCAGCCGTGCCCGCGCAGCAGGCAGTTGCCGTCGTTGCGGAGCTGGTGCGCGCGGTAGGGGGCGTCGGGCGCGCCGCGTTCGAAGAAGATCTGGATGACGCCGTTGGCCAGGTGCTTGCCGACCAGGTTCCACTCGACCATGAGGGCGGTGGTGTGGCGGTTCACGGCGGTCTGCATGGCGGCGAGGATCTGGTCGGTCTTGCGGGCGTGCATGGGCATCAGCGGCAGCAGCGCCAGGAAGCCCATCGCGCCCTCGTCGATCCGGTCGCAGGACGTCACGCCGAGCGCGTTGTGCACGCCGCGGCAGGTGGGGATGCCCTGCGCCATGAGCGCCCGGGGGTAGAGCGGGTCGTCGGGGCCGACCTCGGCCGCGTCCACCACGCGCAGCGCCTCGGCGCCCTCGACCTCGATGAGCGCCTTGCGCAGCAGTTCCTCGGCCAGCTCGACGGTGGCGTCGCTGCCCATGAGCGGCCCGAGGATGGTGAACAGGCTGGGGTCCACGCCGGCGGGCAGCATCCAGTCGCCGTGGTCGGGCACGAGCGACAGCTCGCGCACGCGCAGCAGCCCGTCGGCCGGGTTGCCGCGGCGCAGGAAGTCGGTGACCGCGCCGAGCGCCACGCCGACCTGGTCGCGCGGGATGCGGCCGTGCACCAGCCCGATGGTCTCCGGGCGCGGCACCAGCGACACGGCCATGGCGGTGACGATGCCCAGGTTGTGCTGCACGAACGTCTGCGTCAGGTCGGGCCCGGCGACCCGGCCGTGGTAGCGTCCCGCCGGGTCCAGCCCGCCGGTGGTGACCACGCTGCCGTCGGCCAGCACGGCCTCCAGCCCGGCCACGTCGTGGACGCGGGAGCGGACGCAGCCGTCGCCGCGGTCGAGGGCGTTGCCGATCACGGAGGTGTCGGCGCACGAGGCGGTGACGTTGAGCATCCACGGGGTGTCGCGCAGCACCGCGGCGAGCTGCCGCTGGGTGACGCCCGGCTCGACGACCGCGAAGCCGGCCTCCAGGTCGAGGCCGCGGATGCGGTTCATGCCGCCGAGGTCCACGACCACGTTGTCGTCGGTGACCGGCGTGGCCGAGCCCATGCCCCAGTTCCTGCCCGTGCTGATCGGGTAGAGGCGGCGGCGGGCGGTCATGGCGTGCCGTACGAGGGCGCGGACCTCGTCCAGGCTGTGTGGCGTCTCGATGCCCGCCACGGTGCGCGGCTGGTGGCCCCCGACGTCACGCGACCGCAGCTCGGGTCGCGATAGTCCCTGCATGACTCTCCTCAAGGGGTGAGATTCGCTCTTCCGGCTCCCTGCGTCGGAGCCGCTGTGGGGGCACACGTCAGACGGTGTGCTGGAGCAGGTCGTCGATCGAACCGATGGCCTGGTTGGACAGCTCCCTGATGCCGAGCAGGCGCTGCTCGACGTGGACGTTCTCCTCCGGGAGCGGTTCGGGGAGCGGGGCGGTGCCGGGGAAGTCGAGCGTGCCGCGGGGCGCGGTCTGCGCGGGCACCTCGTGCAGGCTGTACGGGTGGCGGCGGACGTGGTCGGTGTGCTCGCGACGGGAGCGGGCGGGCAGGTGCGGGGGGGTTCGCATGACGGGAGCTCTCCTACCGGGCTCGAACGGGGGTTTCCTGGCGACCGCTCGCCGTTGAGCGGCTGGTGGTCAGCGCGCGCCCTCCTCGGTCTCCTCGAAGCCGGGGTAGCCGGTCCGTGGAGCGACCGCCGCGGGGGTGGCCGCGGGGGTGATTCGTGGCACGCCGTGGTTGATGACGCTCGCGGCGATGCGGCGCTCCGCCAGCCCCATGTGGGGACGGCCGGCGCCGGTGGAACCCGGCCGGGCACCGGCCGAGCCTGTGATCATGGAGCTGGCGTGCACCCAGCGGCGCGACTCCGCCAGCACCTCACGCTGCGCGCGGCCCAGCTCCGAATGCCGCGCGTAGTGCTCGCAGACGGCCCGCGCCAGCACCCGTGCCATCACGAGGTGCTCCTGGCAGGCGCCCGCGATCTTCGCTTCCAGGCCGGCGACCTGGGCGAGGAGCAGTTGCAGGTGCGGCAGGGCCGAGCTGCGCTCGAACCCGTCGAGCTCGGCCAGCCGCTCCGGCCAGCGCAGCCGCCGTTCGATGGAGGCGCACACGGCGCTCACCACCTGGGCGGCGGGCTCGTCGTCCGGGGCGCGGCCGTCGAGCTGCACGGCGCGCTGCGCGGTCGGCTCGAAGTCGGTGAGCCTGCGCAGGCCGCTCTGCAGCAGGCGGATGCGGTTGTGCAGGCACGCGGCGCTCCAGCCGAGCACCAGCAGGCGGTCGGCGTCGGCCTCGCAGTGCCAGCCGACCAGCGCCACCTCGCGGGCCATGCGGTGGTGCAGCACCCATGACTCCTGCTCGCCCACGGGCGCCGGCGTGTCGATCCATACCTGGAGTCCGCCGGGGGGCAGCTCCGCGACCCCGACGTCCATGCCCTCGGGCGCGACCCTGGCGCAGATCCGCCGTACGACGCGTTGCTGGGCGGCTGTCTCCGGCGCCATGGGCGCCGGGCCTGGCAGCACACGTTCCTGGGCGACTCTCGCCCTCGGCTCGATGCTCAATCTGGGCCACCTCCCGACCCGACCTACGTAAATTGACACTTAATAGTGCCGTCCCGATCGTCGTTATGCGGCGGTTTTCTGTCAACTGCTACTTAACGCAGACGGTATGGATCGCCGGCGGCCCAGGAAGATCGAGTCGTTGATCCCGGACTTCCCGCAGGTGAATGCGCGGTTACGCGGGGTTGATGATCTAGAGTCCGTACGGTGCGGCAGATCGTGGACGACAGGCGGGGAGAAAGCCGGTGCCGGTGACCAGAGCCATGGTCGCGGCCCTGTCCATGGCCGCCGGGCTGCCCGCGTACCACGGTCCGGCGCAGGCCGGAGGCGGTTACTGCGTGCTACCTGATCGCCCCATTCAGTCCGGCCCTTACCTCGTCGCCACTGCTTCCTTCCTAGACTGGATTCATCCGAATCCGCCGCCGGCCGAACCCGAGCCGGAGGGCGCGGAACGCCTCGACTTCGCCGGGTTCCCGAACGTGTCGGCCCTCGACGTGACCGGCCCCCGCGGCCGTCCCGAGACGAAGGTGATCGCCACGTACACCACGAACGTGGACAAGGTCGTCACCCTCACCAGCGCCGCCGCCGTCTCGGAGGACGGCGGGCGCACCTTCGGCCCGGCCGGCCAGACGCCGCTGCGGGAGTCGCCGATCGAGCTGCACGACGGCCGGTTCTTCGCCACGGAGTACTACCTGGCCAGGACGGGCCCGCACACGGCTCGCCTGGGCGTGCTCACCTCGTCCGCGCTGGAGGACGGCGAGAGCTGGCTGCGCTCGGAGGCCGTCCTGACCACGCCCGGCGACCTGCTGCCCGGCGGGGCCGCGCACGGGGCGCCGATCCAGCTCGCCGACGGGACGATCCTGATCACGGCCTACGCGCGCTACAGCGGCACCGGGGCGTACCAGTCCGAGGTGTACGCCAGCCGCGACGGCGGGCGCACGTTCGAGCGGCGCGGGGTGATCGCCGAGCCCGAGCCCGGGTTCGCCTACAACGAGGCGGCGGTCGAGCAGGCGGTGGACGGCAGCCTCGTGGCGGTGCTGCGCCGCGACGGCGGCAGGTACTCCACGCTGCACCAGAGCCGCTCCACCGACGGCGGGCACACCTGGGAGCCGGTGCGGGAGCTGCGCCTGGCCGGCTACGACTGCGTGGTGCGCGGGGTGGCGCCCCGGCTGCTGCTGATGCCCGGCGGCGCGCTCGTGCTGAGCGCCGGGCGGCCGGACAACTGGCTCACGGTCTCGCCCGACGGGCTCGGGCAGGAGTGGCTGGAGCCGCGAGTGACCTACCACAACCGCGACGGCATCGTGGACGTGCGCGGCTCCTCCGGCTACACGGGGCTGGCCGCCGTCGGGCCGCACCGGTTCATCCAGGTGTTCGACAACTGCAAGCTGCCCGGGGTGCGGCCGGACGGGCTGCTCGACGAGACGGCGTGCCCGGCCCACGGCCGCTTCGAGTACGGCGGCCGGTACGCGGTCAAGCGCCTGCTGTTCGACGTCGCCACGCCCGGCACCCGGCTGGACCTGGCCGCGCTGCGCCGCCGCGGCGAACTGCGCGTCTCCACCGACATGCGCTGGACGAGCCCCCGGCGGCCCCGGACGCGCCCCGGCGGCGCGCTGGACGGCAGCACCGGCTACTGGTCGAGCGCCGTCGCCCGGGGCAGGGGCCGCTACGTGCTGCACCTGGACCGGCCGTACCCGCTGGCCCGGATCGGCCTGAGCCTGCGCCCCGGGCATCCCGCGAGCGCGCGCGTGTACGTGTCGGCGAACGGCCGCTCCTGGGGCGAGCCGGTCGTCACGATCAAGGACCGGGTCGACCACGCCCTGCGCTACGACGAGATCGGCCGCACCGCCCGGCACGTCAAGATCGTCACCGAGCCCTCGGCGGGCTGCGACCCGGAAATCGGCCGCACGTGCGCGGTGCTGAACGAAGTCGAGCTCTATTCGTGAATGCGCCGGCGGCCTGAACGATAAAGTTTTCTGCCAGTTGGGGAACGAGGTCAGAGCGGCGAATTCGAATACGCCCGCGGGGGGCCGCTCCGGCGCCCCCGCGCGACTCCTTGCCAGCCCTTACCGGCCCGGCGGCATGTCGCCGCGGCGGCCGAAGGGCATGTCTTTCTCGTCCCCGGTCACGCCCTCCTCGTCGATCTCCAGCCGCTCCTTGCGGACCTGGCCCTCGACGGTCTCCTCGTGCTGGACGTCCTGCTTGCGTACGTGGATGCGCTCGACCGGCTTGGTCTCCTTGCCGACGACGGCCCGCTCCTCGTGCAGGATCATCTCGCGGTCCTCGGCCTGGATCTCGTACGTCCCCGCGGCCTGGCCGTCGCGGATGGGCTCGCGCTCGACCACGACCTCCTCGTGCGAGAGCGGGATCGTCTGCTGGACGTTCTCGGTCTCGACGTACTTGTGCAGGCGAACGCGGCCTGTCTCCCTGCTCTCCTTGCCGATGTGCAGCTGCTCCTCCGACCGGGTCATCTCGATGTCGCGCTCGTCGGTGACGCCGCCGGTCATGCCGCCGGCCATCCCGCCGGTCATGCCGGCCCGCTCGCCGGTCAGGCCGGCGGCCTCACCGGTCAGGCCGTTGCGCTCGCGCTCCCCGGTGACCGGGCCCCGGGTACGGGCCTCGCCGGTGCGCTGGCGCGGGATGTCGGTCGGCTGCATGCCGTAGTAGCGGTAGAGATCGGCCTCCTCGCTCAGAGACAGGCGGTCGTCCACGTCGATGTTCGGCGCGCCCTTGATCATCTCCTTGTCGAAGGGGACCCGGATCTCGTCGCCCGAGCGGCGGGAGTTGGCCAGCGGGACGAAGGTCTGCTTCATCCCGAAGAACCCCGTGCGTACGGTCACCCACTCCGGCTCGCCCGAGTGATCGTTGAGGTAGATCTGGCCTACCTTTCCGATCGACTGTCCGTCCGACCCCACCACATGGCATTCGAGTAGGTTGCGGATCTCTGTTTGCATAGCCACAACGATCCCCCCGATGTGTTCGTCCTGGTTCAAAAGGGACAAATACCCTAAATCGCCATATCGCCACACAAGGATGGGGCACGTTTCGTTCTATTTCACGAAACGACTCTGAAGTTCTTTCGGATCAGCCCTCCTGGGCTTTTTCGAGCGCGTCCAGATGTTGCTGGAGGGACTGCTGAGCCGCGCCGGCCAGCGCCTTCACCGTCTGGTTCGAGCCCTTGGAGACCTCGGTCTTGGTAGCGGCCAGCGCCTCCTTGTGCGCCTTGATCATGCCCGAAAGGAAGTCCTCGTCGAAGTCCTGCCCTGAGGAGCCGCGCAGCCGTACCACCTCGGCCCGCTGCGCCTTGGACGGGGAGGTGGGCAGCTGGATGCCGAGTTGCGTGGCCGTCTGGGTGACCTTGGTGTCCAGCTTCGTGTGGTCCTGGACGAGCATCTTGCCGACGGCCTTGACCTGCTTGGTGGTGCCCTTGCCCATCGCCAGCCGGCCCGCCTGCACCTCGGACAGGTTGCCCTCGTGGATGGTCCGCATCCAGGTCTTGTCCTGCTCGGACGGCTGGGTGTCGGTCCGCGCGGGCACCGCCGCGGTGTTCGGCGCCACGGCGGCGCAACCGGTGAGGGCGGCCAGGGCTGCGGCGGCCAGCGGCAGGGTGAGACTCGTGCGCATGAGGATTCCTAGGACAAGGTGATACGTCTTCGATACAGAGAGTAACCATCGTGGAGGCCATGACCCGGCATTCCGCCTGCTCAGGCGCGTCAGCCACCCGGCCGCCCGTTGCGGAGGCCGTGCGTCATGAAGGGCCACACGTTGCGGGGGGCCTCGCGTTACGAGGGGCCGCGGTAGCCGGGGGGTGGCTCCTCGGCCGGGTAGGCGTTGGGTTCGCCGCCGGTGAGGAACGTGCGCAGGACGTCGAGGTAGGCGTCGGTGCGGCCGGGTGGGGCGGCGTTGCCGACGTAGGCGAGGCGGGTGTCCGGGAGGGTGCGGCGGTAGGCGGTGGCGTCCGACCAGGGCTCGGCGTCGCAGGCGCCCTTGACGATCAGCACGGGCACGGCCGTCCGCACCAGGTCGTTCCTGAGGGAGGCGGGCGTGGTCCGCCCGGCCAGGGCGACGTATCCACCGTGGCCGGGGCCGGGCGCGGGGGCGGGGCACGCGGGGGCGGCCTGGTTGCGGAGGAGGAGCGCGAGGTGGGCGTCCAGCTCGCGGTCGCCGGCGAAGGCGCGGGCGGTGGCCGGGTCCACCCGCAGCAGCGCCGAGACCGCCAGCGTGCGGGGGTGCGGCAGGGCGCCGGGGCCCAAGGGGATGGCCGAGGTGGCGATGCGGGACGGGGCGCGTGCGGGGGTGAGGCCGGTCGGCGAGTACAGGACCGCTCTGGCCACCTGGCCGGGGTGTGCCGCCAGGTACGCGGCGGCGAGTTGCGCGCCGTAATCTCGGGCCACGAGGTTGAGGCGCCCGGCGCGTACGGTCCGCCGGATCGCCTCCAGGTCGGCCACGTCCCGCGCCAGGCCGTACCCCCGGGGGTCGGCCAGCCTGGCCGAGCGCCCGGCGCCGAGCTGGTCGTACACGTACACCTCGAAGCCCGCGGACGCGAGCCGCCCGTAGAACGCCGAATCCCCCTCCAGGTCCCCGACGCCCGGGCCGCCGTGCAGGAAGACCACCGGCTCGGGTCGCGTGACGCGTTCGGGTGCGATCCGTACGTACGCCAGCCGCGACCCCGTGGGCAGCCGCCACTCGCGCTGCCCCGCCACCCCGGCCGGGGCCGGCGGCACGGCGAGAGGATTCAGCGTGAGCGCGGAGACCTGCCAGACCGCCGCCGCCTCCACCCCGAGCACCAGCACCGCCCGTGACCAGCGGCCCCACGCCACGTGCGGCCTGGGCACGCACAGCAGCAGCCCGAGGAAGAGCACCGACGCGAACACGGCCAGCCCCACCACGGTGAACACCTCGGGGCCCGCACCCACCAGTGCCATCCCCGCCAGCGCGGCCAGCCCCGCGACCGGCGCCAGCGCCAGCACCAGCCCGCCGGCCACCATCCGCCCGGCCACCCGCCGGACCAGCCGCCGCCCCCTGCGCCCGATCGGCTGCTCGGCCGGGTGTTCGGCGGAGGTGCGGGCGGAACCTCTCCCGGAGGAACGTTTCCGGCCGGATGAGGCCGACCGGCTGGGCGACGGCCCGGTGGCGGGCGGCTGGGCCGAGGGGGTGGGCGGGGTGCGGTGGTTGGGGGAAGGGTTGGCGTTGGGGGGCACGAAAGGGACGTTAGTGCACGCTCCCCACCCCGGTCAGGGAAGTGACCGACCCAGGCGCAGCCGGATGCGATCGCCCCGCCGCACCGACTCGCGTACGGTCCACACGCGCTCGTCGATGACCGTGCCCCTGGCCGTCATGTACCCGCCCATCCTGAGCACCGGCCGTCCCGTGTCGTCGCGCAGCAGTTGCGCCCGCGACTCGGAGTCGTCGCCGAACAGCACCAGGAAGTCGTGGGTGCCGGCGGGGGCGTCGAGGATCAGGCCGGGATACAGGTGCGAGTGGGGGACCTCGATGACATGCTCGCTCACGCGTCAACGTCTACCCAGCCGTCACGCTTCAAGCGTAAGCAGGGCCCGGGATATCGCTTTCCACGGACATGAGGTGAAATATCAGCAACCTTTTTCCTCCAGGCTGGAGTACCACTGTGCCACTGTTCGACCTGCCGCTCGAGCAACTCCGCGAGTACCGCCCCGACCGTGACGAGCCCGCCGACTTCGACGCGTTCTGGACCGCCACCCTGGCCGAGGCCGGGGAGTTCGACCTCGCGGCCGAGTACGTCCCCTACGACCTGCCGCTGACGGGCGTGGACGTGTTCGACGTGTCGTTCGCCGGGTGGGGCGGGCACCGGATCAACGGCTGGTTCCTGCTGCCGCGCGGCGTGGACGGGCCGGTCCCGTGCGTGGTGCACTACATCGGCTACAGCGGCGGGCGCGGGTTCCCGAAGGACCACCTGCTGTGGCCCGCCGCCGGGTACGCGGTGTTCGTGATGGAGACGCGCGGCCACGGCGGCGCGAACGTCGGCAGCCCCGGCACCACCGGCGACCCGCACGGCAGCTCGGGGCCGCAGGCGCCCGGCATGATGACCAGGGGCATCCTGGACCCGGCCGACTACTACTACCGGCGCGTGTTCACCGACGCCGTCCGCGCGGTGGACGCGGCGGCGGCGCATCCGGCCGTGGACGCCGAGCGCGTCGTGGTGTCGGGCGGCAGCCAGGGCGGCGCCATCGCGCAGGCCACGGCGGCGCTGCACCCGGGTGTGCGGGCGGCGCTGATCGACGTGCCGTTCCTGTCGCACTTCCGGCGGGCCGTGGAGATCACCGGGCGGGATCCGTACCAGGAGCTGGTCAGGTTCCTGGCCACCCGGCGCGACTCCGCCGAGCAGGTCTTCCGGACGCTGGCGTACTTCGACGGGCTGAACTTCGCGGCCCGCGCCACCGCGCCCGCGCTCTACTCGGTGGCGCTGATGGACGACGTCTGCCCGCCGTCCACGGTGTTCGCCGCCTACAACCACTGGCAGGGCCCGAAGGAGATCACCGTCTGGCCCTGGAACAACCACGAGGGCGGGGGCGGCTACCAGTCGGAGGAGCAGGTGCGCTACCTGCACAAGCTCCTCGGTGAAGGTGAAGGCGAGGGCAGGGACTAGAGCTGGGAGCGGGGCCGCCGCGCCGGAGTGCCCATCCGCTCCGGCGCGACGGCGCGCGTCAAGCGGTCTGCTCCGTGACCAGGAAGGACACGCTCCCCTGGTCATCGGCTCCGGCGTCCAGGGACTTGTCGTCCAGCACAGTCGCAGCCACCGGGTCGAGGTAGACCCGCGCCCCTTCGGCCTCCACCACCGCGTCCGCCGGTTCGGGGGCGGTGGCCAGGGTGAGGGTGAGCGAGCTGGCACCCTCCCCCTGAGACGAGATGCGAATCCCGCTCTGAGTCGGCTCGGGCGCATTCGCGGTCAGGTCGCGGATCGCCTGGGCTGCGTTGGCTGTCAGGGTGAGCACTACGGCTCCTCCTCACGGTCGACGTTCACGAGTTGGCTGCCCTTCCCCCGGCTTTCGGACTCAACCCTTCTTGGCCGTTTCTTTACCAAGAATTCCCGGCCGATCCCCTCCGGCCTCCGCCTGCGGGAACAATGAACGCATGGACTACGCGGCGCGGAGGCAGGCCCTGGTGGCACAGCTCAGGACGGCCCAGGACGTCGGCGAGCGGGTGGCCGAGGCCATGCTCGCGGTGCCGCGCCACCTGTTCGTGCCCGGCGTGGAGCCGGAGGCGGCCTACCGCGACGAGCCGATCGTGACCAAGCGCGACGCCGGGGGCCTGCCGATCAGCTCCTCCTCGCAGCCGGCCATCATGGCGACCATGCTCGGGCAGCTCGGCGTGGAGCCGGGGCACCGGGTGCTGGAGATCGGCGCGGGCACGGGCTACAACGCGGCGCTCCTGGCCCACCTCGTGGGGCCCGACGGGCGCGTGGTGGCCCTGGACCTCGACGAGGACACCGTGGAGCAGGCCAGGCGGCATCTGGACGCCGCCGGGGTGCGGGGGGTCGAGGTGCTGTGCCGCGACGGGGCCGGCGGCCATCCCGGGCTGGCCCCGTACGACCGGCTGATCGCCACCGTCGGCGTGTGGGATCTCGCGCCCGCCTGGCTGGCGCAGCTCGCGCCTGGCGGACGGCTGGTGGTGCCGCTCGACCTGCGGGGCGTGCAGGTGTCGGCGGCCCTGGAGCGCGACGGCGAGCGGTGGGTGAGCCGGTCGGTGGCGCCGTGCGGGTTCATGCGGATGCGCGGGTCGATGACGGGGACCGAGACGGTCGTGGTGGTGCGGCGGGATCCCGAGCTGATGCTGATGCTGCCCGAGCCGCGCGAGGCCGGGGACGTGGCGGCGGCGCTGGACGCGGCTCCCACGGAGATCACGGTCGCGCGTGAGGAGCCGGCGCCGCCGTTCACCGTCGGCATGGGGGTGGCGCTGTGGCTGGCGCTGCACGAGCCGCGCTGGTGCGTCGTGAACGGCGACCTCGGCGCCGGCCCCGCCCTCACCCCGGCCGTCGTCCAGCCCGACGGCATCGCGGTGCTCGCCGCCCACGGCTCGCTGGTCGCGCGCGGCCACGGCGCGGGCGGGGCCAGGCTGGCGGCGGAGCTGGCCGCGCACATCAGGGCCTGGGACGAGGCCGGCCGCCCCGACGCGACCGGCCTGCGCATCGAGGCCCGCCCGCACGCCCCCGCCGCCACAACCCCGGCGACGCCTCCAGACCCCGCCGCCACAACCCCGGCGACGCCTCCAGACCCCGCCGCCACAACCCCGGCGGCCCCTCCAGATCCCGCCGCCACGACGACGGCGGTCCCTTCCGGTGCGGTCGTCATCGAGAAGCGGCACACCACCCTGGTGGTGGGGTTCGGTTAGACGGTCCAGGCGCCGTCGCGGATGAGGTCGCGCCCGGCCAGCTCGTTCGACTCGCGCCAGGCCTGCAGCCGCCGCGGCGTGATGTGGAAGTAGTGGTAGGCGCCGGCCTCCTTGCGCGGGTCGAAGCCCGCCTTCTCGGCGAACGCGTCACCGAGCTCGCCGGAGACCTCGGTCGCGGGCGTGGCGGTGGCCGTGCCCTCGATGAGCACGACGTCGCGCACCAGCCCGATCGCCACCCGCGTCCGGCCGCCGGCCAGCAGGTTGCGGGCGGTGGGGCTGGTGCTGGCCGTGGAGATGACCAGCGCGGCACCGTCCCACAGGAACGACAGCGGCACCAGGTACGGCACCCCGTCCGCCCCCGCGGTGGCCACCCAGGCGTCCACGTCGTGCTCCAGGCGGTGCAGGGTGTCCCGCTTGCGCTGCTCGGCGGTGCGTGGTGTGGGCTGGGACATCGGGGCCTCGCTTTCGTACGGTCACAGGGCTCTGATCGCCCTCGTCATTATTGAGGACGATCAGGGCACGACTGTGACAGGCGGCCGGGAACTACCGGTCGTCCGGGCGCCGCGAGTCACCCCCCGCCGCGCAGGAGCCCGCCTCGGCGCCGGCCACCTTCCACTCCGCCCCGGGGAACGGGCTCATGAAGTGCGTGAGCAGGTCCACCGCGTAGTCCGGCACCTGCCCGCCGGGGTCCAGCAGGGAGAGCATCTGCGGCCCGTCGGCGCCGCGCAGGGTGATGGTGCCGCGTCCGGCGGCGCCGGCGAAGCCGGGTTTGGCGTCGACGGTCACGCAGGCCAGGCTGATCCCGGCCGCCTTGATCTCCTGCTGGGCCCCGATCCGGCGCATCCGCTGGTCGTAGCGGCGCAGGGCGAGCGAGGTCGTGGGGCCGATCCTGACCGACTCGCGGAAGACGTCCTCGCCGATCTCCCTGGCCAGCCTGACGTCGATCCTGACGTCGGGACGCAGGTTCACGCCCTTGGCGGCGACCTTCACGGTGCCGTAGTTCCCCTCGAAGCCCGGCGCGACGTAGCCGAGCGCGGGGGGCGCCTTCATCCCGAACGGCACCTTGCCCGGCCGGATCCGCAACCACGACAGGCGGGAGATGGACAGGGAGAGCCGCTCGATCGAGCTCTGCCCGAGCCCGAACCGCCCGCCGACGTGGTAGGTGAGGAAGCCGGTCGTGTACGGGACCTCCTTGCTCACCGCCAGCTTCTGGGCGGCCACGGGGTCCACCCTGAGCCCGGCGCGCAGGGCGATGCGGCCCGTGGGGACCGGCCGTGAGACCAGGTCGAGCGACTGGTCGGGGTTCATCCGGACGGTGGTGTCGGCGGCCAGGTCCCTGACCGTGAACGCCACGTCCCCGAGCCGCCCCGACGGGTCCACCAGGCCGCCTTCCACGCCGAGGTGCCCGTCGAGGGTGCTGGCGCCGCCGTTCGCCTTGTACGTGACGGCAGGCACGCTCAGCCCGGCGGCGGAGGCGTCGGCGTCCACGCCGAAGACGGCGGGCACGTCGGAGAAGCGCAGCTCGCCGGTGCCCTTGCCGGGGAGCGTGACCTTGGCGGTGAGATGCTCGACGGCCGCGGAGTTGTTCACGCGGATGCGCGTCCTGGCCCCGTAGCTGCCCTGGACGGTCACCGCCGCGGGCACCGGGTCGATCGCGACGTGCCCGCGGACCCCGCCAGCCTCGGCCCGCACGTCGAGCGCGCCCAGCGTGGCGGCCGGCTCGATCCTGTACGAGGCCTGCACCGCGTTCCCCTGCCCCACCCCGAACGGCCCCACCGACATGCTGGTGATCTCGGAGGGCAGGCCGGTCAGCGTGGCCCTGGCCTTGATCGGCACGGGTGACAGGACGCTGCTGGCCAGGTACACGCCGAGGCTGCGGCGCTTGGGCCGGAACCCGGAGAAGGCGAACGTCTTGCCGGTCAGGTCGACCGTCACCTGGTCGGGCAGGCCGGTCACGTCCAGGTAGCCCTGCAGGCCGTAGCAGCCGCGCTGCGGCACGCAGAAGGGGCCGGGCGCGCAGCCGGGCGAGCCGGCCGCGCAGCCGCCGTCCACCAGCGACACGCCGCCGGCGATCGCGGGCGCGGCCCGCATGCGGTCCAGCGCGGCGGCGGTGCCGAGCCAGGCGCGGGCGCGCACGTCCAGGCGCGAGCCCGAGTAGGTGAGCCTGCCGCCTGCCGAGGTGACGGCCAGCCGTCCAGGTACGGGCCCGACCGTGCCGAGGATCCCGAAGCGGGTGCCGCCCTGGCGGACGTCGGCGTCCACGGCGAGGTGCTGCGTGGCGGAGCGGAAGTCGGCGGTGAAGCCCTGCGCCGCGGGGGTGAACTCGACGTGCGAGAGCCGGTTGACCAGCACGCTGGCGTCGAGGTCGCCGGTGGCCTGGTCGTAGTGGGCCGCCAGGTGCGGCCCCGCGGGGGCCTTGGCGCCGTCGTGGTTGGTGAAGGCCAGGGCGGCCGTCCGCACGGGGCCGGACAGGCCGCGGAAGCGGTACGAGGCCGCGTTCCACGAGGCGTCGAACTTCGCGGGCACGCCGGTGACCTCGGCGGCGGCCCTGGCGTACCGGTCGCCGAGCTTGGCCCTGGCCAGCGCGGACACCCGCTCGACCGGCCCGTCGGAGACCCAGCTCAGCGTCCTGGCCGCGGTGTCGGCGACGAGCTCGGCCCGCTTGCGCACACCCTGGACGGTGGCCCGCAGGTCCTCGCCGGTCGCCTGGGTGACGTGCGCTTTATTGGCATAAATCCGCACCTCCTCCAGCCGGGAGGACGTGGCGAGCTTGACCGTCGAGCGCTCGCCCAGCTCCCACGACGCCTTCACGTCGTCGTGCACGCCGAGCACGGTGCCGTCCACGGTGGGGCCTGACTTGAGGTTGGCGTAGGCGGCGCGCAGCTTCTCGATCACGCCGCTGGCCTGGTAGACGGCCTTCCTGGCGGTGGGGTCGAGCGTGACGTCCACGGTGGCGGGCGTGTTGGAGATCTCCATGCGGGCCACGTGGGTGCGGTCGATGCTGGCCGCGCCCACGAACGAGCGGCCGCTGGAGCCGACTTCGAGGTGCACGTGCGGCGCGGCCCCGTACGTCACGTCGAACCCGGACAGGCCCGACAGCAGCGCGGAGACCCCCACGGCCGAGCCGTCCTTGATCATGGTGACGTGGCCGCCGCGCGGGGTGGAGACGGCGCCGCCGTCGCGTTGCAGCACGACGGCGAACCTGCCGATGGGCGCGCTGGTCGTGTGCGTGACGCGGTGCGCGTCCAGGTCGTTGACCAGGCGGACCCGGGCGGGCAGCGCGCTGAGCTCGGCCTTCAGCACGGTCCTGGCCGCGGCGCGGTCGAAGTAGCGCAGGGTCGCCGTACCCGCCCGGCCGGAGCCGGTGGCGACGGAGAGGGTCTGCTTGCCGTTCGCGGTGCCGTACCTGGCGGTGAAGGACGGCGGGAGGCGGCGCAGCTCGACCTCGGTCACCCTCGACAGGGCGCCGTCGCGGTAGGAGAGGTCGTGCACCTGGGCGCGGGCGACGGAGGACGGGCCGGAGAAGCGTACCTCGCCGCCCGACAGCCGCACCTCGGCGCGGGTGGGCATGCGGTCGAGCACGGCCCGGGTGAAGCGGCGGGCGGTGACGGCCACGGCCTCCACCTTGGAGGGGGCGGAGGCGGCGACGTTCAGGGTGGGGGTGTCGAGCGCGGCGTTGACGGTGAGGTCGCTCGTGGCCGGCGTCTGGCTCAGGCTCACGGCGCTGCGGCCGGTCAGCCCGGCCACGACGGCGGCGCTCCGCCCCGGCTCCTTCCTGTCGACCACGGCCTTGATGCGTTTGCCTGCCAGGTCCACGGTGAACGTGCCCCGGTCGGTGGCCGACAGCGACGAGCCGCGGCGCAGGCCGTCGAAGCCGACCGAGACCTTGTCGTCGTACTCGGCCCAGACCTGCGCCTTGACGCTCTGCCCGGACAGCCGCCTGACCGCGAACGTGATCCCGGCGGAGCCCTCGCCGGGGTCGGCGGCGGGCACCAGGCTGGCGGCCAGGTCGGGCTTGGAGTCGCCGGTCACGTCGGCGGCCACCGGCACGCCGACCGGCTGCCGGATCGAGCAGGCGACCGGCACGGCGTCGCTCTCCACGCAGAGCCGGTACGTCAGCCCCGGCACGGCCTTGCCGAGCCCCTCGAACGTCTTCGCGACCGCGGCGAGCGGCTTGCTCAGGTTGAGTGGCTCGGCCTGCGACGTGTCCGGCAGCACGTCCCGCACGTCGGGCGCCTGCCTGCCGAACCCCTGCGCCTCCTGGACGGCGGCGGCCGCGGAGGTGATCTCGTTGCTCAGCCCGGGGCCCGCCGGCGTGGTGACCTCGGGCGCGTCCGGCCCGACCCGTTCGTCGCCCGCGGGCTGCAGCGCCAGCGAGTCGCGCCGCGGCACGGTGACGGTGGCGGGCGGCGGCTCCTGCACCGCCGGCACGGGCCGCACCTCGGCGGGCCGAACCTGAGCGGGCCGAACCTGAGCGGGCTGAGCCTGAGCGGGCTGAGCCTGAGCGGGCCGGGCCTGAACGGCTTGGGCCCCGGCTGCGGACGGCACGCCGGTGAGGACCGTGCCGGCGATGGTCGTCGAAGCGAGCACGCGCATGAGGGCGTGCGGCATGAAACGTTCTCCCCCGGACCTGTCTATTTCATCCCATCAGAAACATAGGTCACGAGACGACCACATTTCCTCACTGGGCGTCAAACAGGATCCGACATGGGGCCCCAATTTTCTGTCAAGACCGGTACGGGCGCAGCCGCGGCCACCACCCCGGCACGTGGGCCCGGTAGGCGTCGTACTCGGCGCCGAACTTGCCGCGCAGGTGCGGCTCCTCGTACCAGTGCACGAAGCTGTAGACCGGGATCGCCAGGACCGCGACGTAGACCAGCAGCCAGGGATCTCCGAAGAACATGGCCTGGCCGATGACGGCGGCGAAGATCGCGACGTACATGGGATTGCGGACGTACCGGTAGAACCCGCCGACGACCAGCCGTTCGGGTGCCGCGACCGGGATCGGCGTGCCGAGCCCCTCGACCACGAACCTGACGAACGCGTTGACCACCACGGCCAGCCCCGCGAGCGCCAGGAGCGCGCCGAGCACCCTGAGCGGGATCATGACCGGATCCGGGAAGGGCGAGTGAATCCGCCAACCGCCGATCCAGTACGGGACGAGCACGGCGACGACTCCTGGGCCGGCGGCGAAGAAGGTGGCGCTGACGGCGGCTGCGGGCGTTCTGCGCATGGCATCGCTCCTAATTCATTGTGTGATGAGTTTAAGGAGCGGCCATGTCAACGCCCGTTGGCAGTTTCAGGCGATCCGGATGACGATCTTGCCCCGGACGCCGCCCGCCTCCAGCGCCCGGTGCGCCTTGGCCACGTCCTCCAGGGGGAACACCGTGTCCACGACCGGGCGGACGGCGCCGCTCTCGACGTACCGGGTCAGGTCGGCGAAGAGCCGGTGGGCGGGGTTGCCGCTGAAGGCCCGCACGCGGCGCCCGCCGTGGACGGCGGAGGCGGCGATGTACGCCAGGGACGCGGCGACCCTGGCGGTGTCGAAGGCGATCGCCACCATGCGGCCGGACGGCGTCAGAAGGCGGCGGTAGGCGGGGTGGTCGGTGCCGACGGTGTCCATCACGACGTCGAAACGCCCGAGGTCCGCCGGGGAGGTGGTGGCGTAGTCGTAGGCCTCGTCGGCGCCGAGGTCGCGTACCAGGCCGAGGTTGCGCGCACCGGCGAGCGCGGTGACGTGGGCGCCGAGGGCCTTGCCGAGCTGCACCGCCACGACGCCCACGCCGCCGCTGCCGCCGCGCACCAGCAGCCGCTCGCCGGGCCGCAGCCGCGCCTTGTCGCGCAGCGCCGTGATCGCCGTCGTGCCGACGGGCAGCGCGGCGGCCTCCACCAGGTCGAGCCCCGCCGGGGCCAGGGACAGGTGGCGGGGCCTGACCGTCAGGTACTCGGCGTTGCTGCCGAACGTGCGGCCCAGCACGCCCCACACCCGGTCGCCGACCCGCGGGCCCGCCGCCCCCTGGCCGAGGGCGGCGACCTCGCCGGTGAAGTCCAGGCCCATGCGCTTGGGCCAGCCGCGCTGCATCAGCCCCGTCACCGGCCGCACCTTGCCGGCCCGGCCGTGCAGCTCGCCGCCGTTGACGCTGGCGGCGTGCACACGGACCAGCACCTCGCCGGGGGCGGGGACCGGCCTGGGCACCGTGCCCACGTACAGGACCTCCGGGGGGCCGTACCGGTCGAACAGGGCGGCGCGCATCTCGTTCTTCTCCATGTGAGTGAAGCTAGCGCGCTAAACGGATGGGGCCGTCCACTTACGTTAATGTGAGAGACATGCCTGCTCATCCCTCTCAGATGGAGCCTGCCGAGGCGATGCGCGCCGACGCCAGGCACAACCGCGCGCGCATCCTGGACGCCGCTCGTGAGGCCTTCGCCACGCGCGGGCTGGACGTGCCGATGGCCGCCATCGCGCGGCGCGCCGGGGTGGGCGTGGCCACGCTCTACCGGCGGTTCCCCTCGCGGGAGTCGCTGATCACCGAGGTGTTCGGCGACGAGCTGGCCGCGTGCGCGTCGGTCGTGGACGAGGCGCTGGCCGATCCCGACCCGTGGCGGGGGTTCTGCGCGGCGATCGAGAAGGTGTGCGCGATGCAGGTCGCGGACCGGGGGTTCACCGACGCATTCCTGATGGCGTTCCCCGAGGCGGTCGACTACGAGCGGACGCGGGCGCGGGCCGAGCGGGGCTTCGCCGAGGTGGTGCGGCGGGCCAAGGCCACCGGGCGGCTGCGTGCCGACTTCGAGCCGGCCGACCTGACGCTGCTGCTCAAGGCCAACTGCGCCGTCGCCACCGGCCCCGGGGAGATCGCGGCGGCGGGGTCGCGGCGGCTGGTGGCTTACCTGCTGCAGGCCTTCCGCGCCGAGCACGCCGCGCCGCTGCCGCCCGCGCCGCCGCTCACACTCGGCCACCTGCACGCCCCGGCGGCACGCTGACCGCCGCCTTCCGGCCGCTTTCCGGGACGGCCGGTCTGGTGCAAGGTGGGAGGGAACCTCACGGTTGCCAGAGCCCGGCTGAGAGGAACCTGCCATGCACGCGAACGTCGGTGACCTGCTGATCATCCACGGTCACGTGGTCGGCCACGGAGACAGGAAGGCCGAGATCGTCGAGGTCCGGGGCCCTGACGGCACGCCCCCGTACCTCGTGCGCTACGACGACGGCCACGAGCAGCTCGTCTACCCCGGGCCCGACTCCTTCGTCGAGCCGGCGGAACACCAGTAGAGGGCCCATTACAGGCCCCCGGTACAGGCCCCCGGTACAGGCCCCCGGTACAGGCCGCAGTACAGGTCAGTGCGCGAGCGACCGGAGGGCGGTGGCGGCGTCCCGGCCGGAGCCGGCCGCGACCTCGTGGCCGTCCCGGTCGCGGGCGATGGCGGTGATCCCGTCGAGCGGGCCCCTGGCCAGCGTGATCGTGTGCCCCCGCGCCAGCAGCAGGTCCGCGTCGGGGCCGCGCCTGGCGGGCCGGTCCAGCAGGCGCGGGGCCGCGATCAGGGCGGCGACCGGGGTGCGGTGGCGGGTCAGCAGTACGGGGCCCTCGTCGTACGGGCCGGCGGTCTGGCGTACGAGGTCGCCGAGCCTGCCGCGGGCCGTCGAGAGCGAGACCACCGGGAGGCCGGTGGTCAGGCCGTACACCTCTGACAGCGGGATCAGCGCGGCCCACTCGTAGCGCTCGCGGGTGATCAGCGTGGTGATGCCGCTCCTGGCGGCACGGACGATCGAGCCCCACTGGGCACGTGCTTCCTCCACGCCGAGGGGGGTGCCGAAGCGGTCCCGCAGCGCTTCGTAGGCGGCCGGATCCGTGTTGATCATGGGAGAATCGTAAGCCGCCTTACAAAACTTCGGCAACCCGATTCGCGAAGACGATGACGCCGCGGCCCTTGATCGCCGCCGCCGGCATGTCCGGCTCGATCTCGCACACCTCCTCGCCGGAGACGTCACGCAGATGCCGCTCGCCGGCGCGCGCTGGTCACCACCCCGCCGGCGCCCCGGCTCGGCGCCCGTTTCGGCGCCCGTTTCGGCGCCCGTTTCGGCGCTCGGCCGCCCCTCCGGGCGGGGGCCCCTGCGGCGGGCGGCGCTGAAAGCGGGCGCCGAGTGCGCGGCCGTGGAGCCGCACCGGACCGGCGTGGCCACGGGCATCAACACCATCGTGCGCACCGTGGCGGCGTGGGCGGCACCGGCACGGGCAGCACCGCCGGCGCGGGCAGCACCGCCGGCGCGGGCGGCGCGGGCGGCGCGGGCGGCGCGGGCGGCGCGGGCGGCGCGGGCGGCGCGGGCGGGGTTAGGGTGGCCGGGTGGATCTTGTCAGGGCGGTGGTGTTCGACGCGATGGGGGTGCTCTACCGGGACGGGAACGTCCAGGGCCGGGTGCTGATCCCGTACCTGCGCGAACGCGGCTGCCAGGCCCCCGAGCAGGACATCCGCGCGGCCTACCGGGCGGTCACCCTGGGCCGGACGAGCACTGGCGCGTTCTGGGCGGCGCTCGGAGCGGCGGCGGCCGGCGACGAGGACTACTGCCTGCGGCACCGGCTGACCGACGGCGTGCCGCGGGCGCTGGCCGAGCTGGCGGGCGACGGGCTGGAGCTGGCATGCCTGAGCAACGACGCGGCGGCCTGGTCGGCGCTCGTCCGCCGCAGGTTCGGGCTGGAGCGGCACGTCGGGCGCTGGCTCATCAGCTCCGAGCTGGGCGCGCGCAAGCCGGACCCGGCCCCGTACCGGGCGGTGCCGGCCGCGCTGGGCGTACCGGCCGCGCAAGTGGTGTTCGTGGACGACCGGCCGGCCAACCTGGCGCCCGCCCGGGCCCTGGGGATGCGCACGATCCTCTTCCGCAGCGACGACACCGCCGCCCACCCGGACAGCGGGGCGCAGCCCGGGGAGACCGTCGCGACGATGCCGGAGCTGGTCGCCGCGGTGCGGCGGGCGGCGCGGGGCCGCGCGGGCGAAAACCGGTCGAACGGGCCCTGGGCCGCCGACTAGGGTGCCCCGGTGCACATCTTCCTGGAGACCGAGCGGCTGATCCTGCGCCGCTTCGCCGAGTCCGACGCGGACGACCTGTTCCACCTGCACAACGACCCCGACGTGATGCGGTACCTCAACGGCGGCAAGCCCACCCCGCGCGAGGTGATCGTGGACAGGACCGTTCCCAGGTTCGTCAGCGGCGGCTTCTACGCCGCCGTGGAGCGGCGGTCGGGCGACTTCCTCGGCTGGTTCCACCTGCGCCCGGCCGAGGGCGGGCCCGAGGAGGAGCCCGAGCTGGGTTACCGGCTGCACAAGGCGGCCTGGGGCCGGGGGTACGCCACCGAGGGCTCGCTCGCGCTGGTCGACAAGGCGTTCACCGAGCTGGGCGCCCGGCGGGTGTTCGCGCAGACGATGGCGGTGAATCTCGGGTCGCGGCGGGTGATGGAGAAGTGCGGGCTCCGGCTCGTACGCACCTTCCGCCTGGACTGGCCGGAGCCCATCGAGGGGTCCGAGCACGGTGAGGTCGAGTACGAGCTGCTGCGCCCCGACTGGGAGGCCACCCGCCGGGGTTGAGTGGTCGTCCTGGTGCACTGGTCGGACCAGTGGTTAGGGTGCGTCGTATGGGATATGACGCGCTGTTCCGCCTGGACGGGCGGCGGGCCGTGGTGATCGGCGCAGGGAGCGGGATCGGCAGGGAGGCGGCGCTGGCGCTGGCCGCGCACGGCGCGTCGGTGGTGTGCGCCGACCGCGACCTGCCCGCCGCCCGCGAGACCGCCGCGGGCTGCGGCGGGGACGCCCGGCTGCTCGACGTGCTGGACTCCGGGGCGGTACACGCGCTGGCCGCGGACGAGCCGGCCGACGTGCTGGTGTTCACCGCGGCCACGAACGTGCGCAAGCGGCTGCTCGACTACTCGGCCGAGGAGTTCGACCGGGTGGTGGGGCTGAACCTGCGGGCCTCCTTCGAGGTGGTACGCGCGTTCGGGGCGGGCATGGTCGAGCGGGGGCGCGGCTCGATCATCGGGTTCGCCTCCATCCGGGCGTCGGTCACCGAGCCGGGGCAGAGCGTGTACTCGGCCACGAAGGCCGGGCTGGTGCAGCTCCTGCGCACGGCCGCCGCCGAGTTCGGCCCGCACGGGGTGCGGGTGAACGCCATCGCGCCCGGCGTGGTGGAGACGCCGCTGACCAGGCAGATCAAGGACGATCCCGGCTGGTACGCCGCCTACGCCGCCAAGAGCGCCCTCGGCCGGTGGGCGACCGCGGACGAGCTGGCCGGGGCGGTGGTCTACCTGGCGGGCGACGCGGCGAGCTTCGTGACCGGCTCCGTGTTGTACGTGGACGGCGGCTGGACGGCTGTGGACGGCCGTTTCGATCCGCCGAATTGAGCCGAATACTTCCGGCCGGAAAGGGCAGCGGGCACGGGTCCCAGGAAAGGAGGGACTCATGAGAACAGCACGGAACTTAGCACCCGCGGGCCTCGCGGCCGTGCTGGCACTGACCATGACCCCCACCGCCGCCCAGGCACAGGCAGGCGCGCACGCTCAGGCAGGCGCGCAGGTCCAGGCAGGTGCCCGGGCTCTGCCGGTGGACTCGCAGGGCGGCTCCCCGGCGGCCGGGCTCACCGGCGCCGGCGTCAGCACGTCCGGCGGGGCGGTGCACGCCGCGCCCCAGGACGTCGCGTACCTGAGGGCGGCGCACCGCGGCCACCTCGCCGAGATCGCGGCGGGCAAGGCCGCGCTGGGCAAGTCCCGTGACCGGGACGTCCGCGGCATCGCCTGGCGGCTGATCCGCGACCACCGCAGGCTGGACGCGCGCCTGCGCGGGGTCGCCGACCGGCTGGACGTCCGCATCCCGGGTTCCCCCAGCGCCGAGCAGCGCCGCGATCTTCGTGCGGTGCTCTCCAGGTCCGGTCACCGTTTCGACCGCGCCTGGCTGCGGCTCCAGGCCCGCGCGCACGAGCACGCGCTCTGGCTGGGGCAGCGCGAGCTGCGGCGCGGGCACTCCAGGTGGGTGAAGGACCTGGCGCGCGACAGCGCCCCGGTGATCCGCCACCATCTCCGCGCGATCCGCGCCGAGATGTAGCCCCGTCCCCTGATCCGACCGGCCCAGCCGGTCGGCAACCGTGCCCGGACCCGGCGCCGCCCCGGGGGTCACCATGCCCCCGCGGCGGCCCGGGCTCCGGGCCGCTACGGGCGGATGATCGCCATCCTGGTGACGGTCAGTTCCTCGATCGCGAACCGCGGCCCCTCACGTCCCGCCCCCGAGTCCTTCACCCCTCCGTACGGCATGTTGTCGGCCCTGAACCCCGGCACGTCGTTGACCACCACCCCGCCCGCCTCGATCCGCTCGATCGCCGCGAACGCCGTGGCCAGCGAGCGCGTGAACACCGCCGCGTGCAGGCCGTACCTGGACCTGTTGACCGCGGCGAAGGCGGCGTCGAGGTCCGGCACCTGGCGTACGCACACGACGGGCCCGAAGATCTCCTCGTCCCAGGCGGCGGCCCCGTCCGGCACCCCGGACAGCACCGTCGGCGCGATGGCGCGCCCGTCGCGGTGCCCGCCCGCCATCACGCCGGCCCCGGAGGCGGCGATCCACTCCAGTACGCGGCCGGCGGCGGCCTCGTCGATCAGCGGGGCGACCCGCGTCTCCGGCAGCCGGGGGTCGCCGACGGCGACGCTCTTGACCCGTTCGGCCAGCAACGGCAGGAACCGCACCGCCACGGGCTCCTCGACCAGCACCCGCTGCACGGAGATGCACGCCTGGCCGGAGGCGTAGTAGCCGCCGCGCACGACCGCGTCGGCGGCGGCCTCGAGGTCGGCGTCGGCCGCGACCACGAGGGCCGCGTTCGAGCCCAGCTCCAGCAGCACCTTCGTGGGGGCGGCGGCCCGCGCGATGGCGTGGCCCGCGGCGGCGGAGCCGGTGAACGACACCGCGCCGATCCGCCGGTCCTCCACCAGCGTGCGGCCCACCTCGACGCCGCCGGTGACGACCTGCACGGCGGCGGGCGGCAGCGCGTCCCTGAGCAGGTGGGCGAGCCAGAGCGTGGCCAGCGGGGTCGCGGGCGCGGGCTTGACGATCACCGGGCAGCCGGCCGCCACCGCTGGGGCGATCTTGTGGGCGGCGAGGAGGAGCGGGTAGTTGAAGCCGGTGATGCCGACGACGACGCCGATCGGCCGGCGCGTCCAGAACCCGATCAGGCCCTCGCCGGACGGGAGCAGGTCGAGCGGCACGGTCTCGCCGTGCAGCCTGGCGACCTCCTCGGCGGCGGTGGCGAGTGTCAGGAGTGTCCTGGCCACCTCGACCCGGCAGTCCACCAGGGGCTTGCCGGTTTCGAGCACGAGCAGCCGCTCGAACTCCTCCCGCCTGTCGCGCAAGGTGTCGTGGGCGGCCATGAGGGCGGTGCGGCGGGCGTGTGAGGGGAGCGCGGCCATGGCGGGGGCCGCGGCGATCGCCTCGTCCACGGCCCTGGCGGCGTGCGCGGCCGTTCCGAGCGGGGCGGTGGCCACCGTGGAGCCGTCGTAGGGGAAGATCACGTCGCTGGTGGCGGCGGTCTCCACCCAGCCGGCGCCGATGGGCAGACCGGCGGGCAGGCCGGTGAGCAGGTTGATGGGCCGGTCCGTGGGCCCCTCGGAGGGCCGATTCGCAGGCTGGTCCGTGGTCCGGTCTGCGGGCCGGTCGGTGGGCCGGTCGGTGGGCCGGGTCTGGTCGAAGGTCATGGTCGGCTCCGCAGTGCGCTCGGGAAGACGTCCAGGTAGGCAGGGGCGCCCGCGCGTCCGGTGGCGGACAGGACGGCGTCCGCGACGGCGCGGCTGAACACGTCCGCGGCGGCGGCGAGGAGGTCCTGGAGCGTGTCGTGGGCCGGGGCGGGGCGGGTGCAGGTGGCCAGGCCGAAGATGGTGTCGCCGTCGGTCATGGTGTGGGCCGGTCTGATGGCCCTGGCGAGGCCGTCGTGGGCGACCGCGGCCAGCTTGCCGCACTGGGCCTTGGTGAGGGTGCGGTCGGTGGCCACGACGCCGATCGTGGTGTTGAAGGAGGGGGTGTTGGCGGGGCTCCAGGCGCGGGCCTCCTCCGGGGCCGGGGGGCCGAGGTGGTCGAACTCGCCCGGCAGGCCGTATCTGGCGCCCGCGAGGGTGGCGTCCAGGGGGTCGAGGACGGATCCTACGGCGTTCACGATGGCCAGGGCGGCGACGGTGGTGCCGTCGGGGAGGACGGCGCTCGCGGTGCCCGTCCCGCCTGCCAGGCCGCCCGCCATGGCGCCGGTCCCGGCCCCGACGGACCCCCTCACCGCTCCCCGGTGACAGGCCACGCCCGCGCCTGCCTCACCGTCCGGGGCCGGGGTCCTCTCGGGGTGAAGGGCGGGAGAAGCGGCGGCGGGCGAGCCGAGCGCCGCGCTGCCGGAGACGCCGGCGGCGCCGCCACCGTTGACGGCGGCGGCGCTGGTGGTGGCGGCGCTGGTGGTGGCGCTGGTGGTGGCGCTGGTGGTGGCGCTGGTGGTGGCGCTGGTGGTGGCGCTGGTGGTGGCGGCGTTGGTTACGGGGGCGCCGGTGGCGGCGTCGTAGGCGGCGGTGCCGAGGGTGGCGTCGGGGACGGCGCGGAAGGTGCCGCCGCGGCCCAGGTCGAAGATGACCGCCGCCGGCACGATCGGCACCACCCCGCCCTCCACCGGAAACCCCACCCCCGCGTCAGCGAGCCGCGCCATCACCCCGCACGCGGCCGACAGCCCGAACGCGCTCCCGCCCGACAGCACCACGGCGTGCACCCGCTCCACCAGGTTCCGCGGATCCAGCAGCTCCGTCTCGCGGGTCCCAGGGGCGGCCCCCCGCACGTCCACCCCCGCCACGGCCCCTCCGGCAGGAGCGAGGACGACGGTGGTGCCGGTGCGGAAGCCGTGCCCGACGCGCCGGGCGTGGCCCACGCGCAGCCCCGCCACGTCCACCAGCGAGTTCGTCGCCCCGGCCCGCATGGCGGGCACCATCAGTGGTCCCCGTTCAGGAACCGCCTGGCGGCCTCCGCGAACACCCGCGTGCACCGCACGATCTCCGCCACCTCCACGAACTCGTCGGCCTGGTGCGCGATCCACTTCCCGCCGGGCCCGTACACCACCGACGGCACCCCGCCCCAGTGCGTCAGGACGGTCCCGTCCGTGGTGCCGGGCACCCCGCCGTAGACCGGCTCCTCGCCCGTCACGGCGCGATGGGCGGCGGCGAGCGCGGCGACCACCGGGTCCGAGCGCGGCACGTCCACCGGCGGCCGGTCCACCAGCACCGACACCTCCACCGAGATCCCCTCGTCACGGGCCAGCTCGGCCACCCGGTCGGCGATCTCCTTGTGGTCGGCGCCCGGCACGGTGCGTACGTCCACGAAGACGGAGGCGACGGCCGGGATCACGTTGACCTGCTCCTCGGAGCCGGCCCGCAGCACGGTCGGTGTCACGTACACCTCGCCGAGGTGCTCGTGCGCCGGGTGGCGCCGCTGCAGTTCGTCCTGCAGCGAGCGCAGCCCGGCCAGCAGGGTGCCCGCGGCGGCGATGGGGTTGCGGCCGTGCTGGGGCATGGCGCCGTGGGCCATCCTGCCGGTGAGGTCCACGCGCAGCCGCAGCGCGCCCTTGGCGACGGCGCAGATCTCGCCCGCCTCGGGTTCGGCCACGATGGCGCCGTCCACGTCGGAGGCGAGGCCGGAGGAGACGAAGTGGTGCGCGCCGAGCATGAGGCCCTCCTCGTCGGCCAGCGCGCACACCTTGACGCGGCCCGGGAACGTTCCCGCGAGCTGCAGGGCGCGGGTGGCGTAGAGGGTGGCGGCCAGGCCGGACTTCATGTCGGCGCTGCCCCGCCCCCACAGCTTGCCGTCGCGGATCTCCCCGCCGAACGGGTCCACGGTCCAGGAGGACAGGTCGCCCTCGGTGACGACGTCCGTGTGGCCCTCGAACATGAGGGTCGGCCCGGGCCCGCCGCCGCCCTCGACGACGGCGACGACGTTCGGCCGGCCGGGCGCGGCCTCGTACACGACGGGGTCCCAGCCCCACTCCCGCATCCGCGCCTCGACGAGCTCGGCGGCGGGCCGCTCGCAGCGGCCGCGCGCCGGGTCGTTGGTGCTGGGGATGCGGACCAGCGCCTGCGTGAACTCCACCACTCCATCGGCGTCGACTTCGATCACAGCAGTCCCTCCAGAGTCGGTACGGCCGCAAGCAGCGCCTGCGTGTACGGGTGGGCGGGCGCGGCCCAGACGTCGTCCACGGGCCCGGTCTCCACGATCTCGCCCTGGCTCATGACCGCGACCGTCTCGCACACGTGCCGTACGACGGACAGGTCGTGCGAGACGAACACGAGCGTGAGCCCCAGCTCGTCCACCAGGTCTGCCAGCAGGTTGAGTATCTGCCCCCGCACGGAGACGTCCAGGGCGCTGACGGGCTCGTCGGCGACCAGCACCTTCGGCCGGGGCGCGAGCGCGCGGGCGATGGCGACGCGCTGCCGCTGCCCGCCGGAGAACTGGTGCGGGTACCGATCGGCGGCCGTGGCGGGCAGCCCGACCGCGTCGAGCAGCTCCGCCACCCGGTCGCCGGCGGGCAGGCCGAGGGCCACCAGCGGCTCGGCGACGAGGTCGCGCACGCGCATGCGCGGGTCGAGCGAGCTCATCGGGTCCTGGAAGACGATCTGGAGGTTCTCGCGCAGGAAGCGCAGCCGGCGTTCCGGCCTGCCGGTGATCTCCTGGCCGTCGAAGCGGATGGTGCCGCCGGTGGGCTGGTCGAGGGCGCAGAGCAGGCGCAGCAGGGTGGACTTGCCGGAGCCGGACTCGCCGACGATGCCGTAGCGCTCGCCCCGGCGCACGGTCAGGGAGACCTCGCGCAGGGCGTGCACGGCGGCTCCCGGCCTGGTGAGCGAGGTGCGGGGGCGGCGGTAGGTCCGGCTCACCCCGTCGACCTCAATCAGCGGGGTGCCAGCATGCGTAGGCATGGCCGTCTCCTGTCAGGGCGGGAGTCGTCTCGCAGGTGAGGGTGGCGTGCGGGCAGCGGTTGCGGAAGACGCAGCCGCTGGGGAAGCGGCCCGCCGGGGGCACGCTGCCGGCGATGGTGGGCAGGCGGGTGCCGCGCGGGGTGAGCCTGGAGGCGGCCAGCAGGCCCTGCGTGTAGCGGTGGCGGGGCCGGGTGAAGACCTCGCGGAGCGTGCCCGACTCGACGACGCGGCCGCCGTACATGACCAGGACCCGCTCGCACATGGCGGCGACCACGGCCAGGTCGTGGGTGATGAACAGCAGCGCGGGCGCGACCTCGGCGATCAGGTCGAGCATCTGCTTCTGCACGGTGACGTCGAGCGCGGTGGTGGGCTCGTCGCAGATGAGCAGCCCGGGGTTGTTGGCCAGGGCGATGGCGAGCATGACGCGCTGGCGCTGGCCGCCGGAGAGCTGGTGCGGGTACGCGCGGGCGAGCTGGGCCGGCTCGGGCAGCCGTACGCGCTCCAGCAGCTCGATCGAGCGCCGGTGGGCCTCCTGGCGGGGGCGGCCGTGCAGGGTCATGACCTCGGCGACCTGGGCGCCGATCCGCATGAGCGGGTTGAGCGCGGTCATGGGCTCCTGGAAGACCATGGACAGCTCGCGGCCCCGCAGGCTCTTCAGCCGGCTCTCCGGCACGCCCACCAGGTCGTGGTCGCCCAGCCTGGCCAGTCCGGAGGCGGTGACGCCTTCGGGGAGCAGGCCCATGAGCGACAGCGCGGTGAGCGACTTGCCGGAGCCGGACTCGCCGATCAGCCCGACCCGCTCGCCGGGCGCGATGGCGAAGGAGACGTCGCGGACCAGCTCGACGGTGTCCGCGCGGACGGTCAGGCCGTCAACCTTCAGCACGGATCCTCCTGAGCTTGGGGTCGAGGTGGTCGCGCAGGCCGTCGCCGAGGAGGTTGAAGCCGAGCACGGCCACGGCGATCGCGATCCCCGGCCACAGCGCCAGGCGCGGGGTGGAGAAGAGCAGTTCCTGCGACTCCTGCAGCATGCGCCCCCACGACGGGATCGGCGGGCGGGTGCCGAAGCCGAGGAACGACAGCGCCGCCTCGGCCAGGATCGCGATCGCGAACGACACCGACGCCTGCACGATCAGCATGGAGCCGATGTTCGGCAGCACGTGCCGTACGGCGATGGCGGGCCCGCGCCGCCCGGCGGCCCTGGCGGCCAGGATGTAGTCGGTCACCATGACCTGGAGCGTGGCGGCGCGGGCCACGCGGGCGAACGCGGGCACGGTGGCCACCCCGATGGCGATCATCGCGGTGAGCGTGCCCGGCCCGTACACCGCGCCGAGCATGACGGCCAGCAGCAGCGCGGGGAAGGCGAACACGAGGTCGTTGACCCGCATGATCAGCTCGGACAGCCAGCCGCGCGGCGTCATCCCGGCGACCACGCCGAGCGGGGTGCCGAGGACGGCGGCGATGCCGACCGCGACGATGCCGACGTAGAGGGTGGTGCGGGCGCCGACCATGAGCTGGCTGAAGGTGTCGCGGCCGAACTTGTCGGCGCCGAGCGGGTAGCCGCCGCCGGGCTCGCGCAGCTTGCGGGCGGCGTCCACGAGGGTGGGGTCGTGCGGCGTCCAGAAGAACGAGACGACCGCGGCGAGGGCGACGAGCCCGACGAGGGTGCCGCCCACCACCAGCGCCACGTTCGGACGGGGTCTCATCGCAGCCTCGGGTCGAGCAGGTGGTAGGCCACGTCCACCACGAAGTTGATCAGCAGCACGGCGGCCACCAGCACCATCACCACGCCTTGGACGAGCAGCAGGTCACGCCCGGCGACGCCGTTGAGCAGCAGGTCGCCGAGGCCGGGGATGACGAAGACCCGCTCGACCACGACCGCGCCGATGAGCAGCGTGGCCAGTTGCAGGCCGAGCACGGTGACGACGGGGACGGAGGCGTTGCGCAGCCCGTGCCGCCACAGCGCGCCGGTGCTGCCGCGGCCCTTGGCGCGGGCGGTGCGCAGGTAGTCCTCGCGCATGACGTCGAGCACGGCGCTGCGCACGTAACGGGTGAGCACGGCGCCCTGCACCAGGCCGAGCGACAGCCACGGCAGCAGCAGGCCGCGCAGCCACTCCCCCGGGTCTTCGGCGATGGGCACGTAACCGCCGGACGGCAGCACCTGGGCCTGCACCGCGAACACGAACACCAGCAGGATCCCGGCCAGGAACGCGGGGACGGCGATGCCGAGCTGGCTGGCCGCGCTGATCGCGGCGCCGAGGGGGTTGCGGTGGTGCACGGCGGCGAACGTGCCCAGCGGCACGGCCAGCACCAGGGCCACGACCATGCCGCCGAGCACGAGCACGGCGGTGACGCCGAGCCGTTCGGAGATCTGCGGGCCGATGGGGGCGCTGGTCACGTACGAGGTGCCGAAGTCGCCCTGGGCCAGCCCGCCGAACCAGTCGAGGAACTGCACGCCGGGCGGCCGGTCGGTGCCGAACTGGCGGCGCAGCTCGGCCACCGCCTCGGGGGTGGCGTTGACGCCGAGCGCGATCTCGGCCGGGTCGCCGGGCAGCAGCGCCATGAACGCGAACACCGCCACGGCGGCCACGGCGGTGCTCGCGAGCAGCACCGCCAGCCGCTTGAGGAGGTACAGGATCACTGCTTGGCGAGCCCGGTGAAGTCGAAGGACTCCGCGATGGCGTTCTTCGGCAGCCCGGTGACGCCCTTCTTCGCCACGATCAGGTTGGGGAACAGGAAGAGCCAGTCGGCCGCGGCGTCCTCGGACAGCAGCTTGGCGGCCTGCTTGAGGTCGGCGGCCTGCTCCTGCTCGGTGCCCGCGTCGGCGGAGGCCAGCAGCTTGCCGAACTCGGGGTTGTCGTAACGGAAGTAGTACGACTTGTCGGCGAAGATGCCCAGGTCGCGGGGCTCGACGTGGTTGATGATGGACAGGTCGTAGTCGCCCTTGGTGAACACCTGGTCCAGCCAGCGCGCGGGGAACTCCAGCGGCTCGATCTCGGCGTTGATCCCCACCTGGGCGAGCTGCGACTTGACCACCTGCGCGCTGTTCACCGCGTACGGCAGGCTGGGGATGCGCAGCTTGACGTCGTACGTCTTCCCGCCCAGCAGCTCCTTGGCCTTGGCCGGGTCGTACGGGTAGTCGCCGGTGCGGTCCTCGTACCAGGGGTCGGTGGGCGGCACCATCGAGCCGATGAGCTGGCCGCGCCCGGCCCAGGCGGTGTCGAGCAGCGCCTTGTGGTCGATGGCGTGCCGGACGGCCTGCCTGACCTTCTTGTCGTCGAACGGCGGGCGCCCGTTGTTCATCGACAGCACGACCTCGCCGTTGGTGGTGCCCTCGATGGTCTCGAACCGGTTGGGGTCGGCGAACTGCTGCAGCGACTCGGGCGCCTGCACGCTGGAGATGACGTCGATGCCGCCGGTCAGCAGCGCGTTGTTCATCGCGGTGGCGTCCTTGAAGTACTTCAGCGTGACCGACGACAGCGCGGGCTTGGTGCCCCAGTAGGAGGGGTTGGCGTCGAGCCGGAGGGAGTCGCCGCGCCGCCAGGAGCCCAGCACGTACGGGCCGGTGCCGACGGGCTTGTTGGCCAGGTCGGCGACGCCGGTGCGGCTGAACATGGCGCCGAGCCTGCTGGTCATCGCGTACAGGAAGCCGTTGCTGGGCTGCTTGAGCGTGACGACGGCGGTGGAGTCGTCCTTCTTCTCGACCTTGTCGACGACGTCGAGCTGCGTCTTGATCTTGAGCTTCCAGTCGCTCTTGACGCGGTCGAGGGAGAAGACGACGTCGTCGGCCGTGAATGGCGCGCCGCTGCTGAACTTCACGTTCGGGCGCAGCGTGAAGGTGTAGGTCTTCCGGTCTTCGGAGACGTCCCACTTCTCGGCGAGCAGCGGCACGATCTTGCCGTCCTGGTCGAGCTTGACCAGGCCCTCGTAGACGTTGACGAGCAGGGCCTGCGGGATGGCGGCGCCCTCGGTGGAGGTGAAGTCGAGATTGGCGGGCTCGGCCACCGCGCCGACGGACAGCGTCTGCGTCTTCGCCGGGCCTCCGGCTCCGCCGTTGCCGCCGCCAGCGCCTCCGCAGGCTGCGGTGGCCAGCAGGAGACCGCCCGCGGCGATCCAGATCCCGATTCGCCTCATGTCCTACAGCCTCCTGGCTAGTGTACTGGTCGGACCAGTAGGCTACGCACATTGCCAGCCGGTGACGGCTCGGGTCAAGGGGGCTTGCATGGGTGGTCCGCGCTTCGAGCCGGTGCGTGCCGTGCGCGCCTACGAGCGGGTCGTGGAGCAGATCGAGGAGGCCGTCGAGAGCGGCGCGCTGTCCCCGGGCGCGCGGCTGCCGAGCGAGCGCGAGCTGATGGTGCAGTTCTCTGTCAGCCGGTCCACCGTGCGCGAGGCGCTGCGGGTGCTGCAGGCGCGCGGCCTGGTGCGCTCGCGGCCGGGCGATCCGCACGGGGCGGAGGTGCTGCCGTTCTCGCCCGCCGCATTACACAAGTCGATGACCAGCCTGGCCAGGATGGCGGAGCTGTCGCTGGGCGAGCTGGTGCAGTTCAGGATGGTGCTGGACGGGTCGGCGGTGCTACTGGCCGCGCGCCTGCGCACGGAGGAGCAGCTGGCCGAGATGTGCGCGGCGGTCGCCGCCATGCGGGCCGCCGTGGACCGGGACGCCGCCGATCAGGACGCGGAGGCGTTCGGGGCCGCCGACGTGGCCTTCCACGACGCGGTGGCGCGGGCCGGCGGCAACAAGCTGATCGAGGTCTGCACCGACGTGGTGCGCTCGATCGTGCTGAAGCTGATCGCGGACAGGATCGCCGCCGCGCCCGACCGGGAGGAGCTGATGCGGCGCAGCATCCGCCACCACGAGGAGGTCATCGCCGCCATCCGTGCCGGGGACGGGCCGCTGGCCGCCCGGCTGTCCAGAAAAGCAATGTATGACTATTACGCCGGGTATGTAGATGAAGGTGAGCGGAGTGCCCTGAGGGCGCTCTTGGAGTGATCTGGCCCACAGGGTGTTATGTTGCCGAGGTGGCGCGGGTGGACGGGGACGGGCTGGCGGAAGCCTTTCTGCGTGAGCCGCGCAGATACACCAGTCACCAGGTCGCCGAGATGGCGGGGGTGCCGGTGTATCGCGCGCGGCGCTTCTGGCGTGCCCTGGGGTTCGCCAACGTGCCCGACGACGCCGTCGAGTTCACCGACTCCGACGTCGAGGCGCTCAAGACGCTGCTCGGCATGGTGACCTCGGGGGTCTACGACGAGGAGCACGTGCTGCTCATCGCCCGCTCGCTGGGCCGGGCGACGACCAGGCTGGCCGAGTCGCAGGCGGAGCTGGGCGCCGAGGCGCTGGACCACGCGGGCGTGCCGCTGGCCGAGCGGCCGCGGGCCTGGCGCAGGCGGGCCGAGCGGGTCGTGCCCGACCTGGCGAAGCTGCTGGTCTACGCCTGGCAGCGCCAGCTCGCCGCCGCGGCCGGGCGCATCGCCGAACAGGACATGAGCGCCGTACGGCTGGCCGTCGGTTTCGCCGACCTGGTCGCCTTCACCCGGCTGAGCAGGCAGATCACCGGCGGCGAGCTGGCCAGGCTGATCGACAGGTTCGAGGGGCGCTCGGCCGACATCGTGACGTCCTCCGGCGGCCGGGTGGTCAAGACGCTGGGCGACTCGGTGCTGTTCGTCAGCGACAAGGCGCACGTGGCGGCGGAGATCGCGCTGCGGCTGGTGGAGACGCACGCGCGCGGCAAGGACATGCCGGAGCTGCGGGTGGGGCTGGCCTCCGGGCCGGTGATCTGGCGCATGGGCGACGTGTTCGGCACCACGGTGAACCTGGCCAGCAGGCTGACCGCGTTGTCCCTGCCGGGAACGATCCTGGCCGACCCGCAGCTCGCCGAGGAGCTGGAGGGCGATCGGGCCTTCCGGCTGCGCGAGGTCAACCGGCTGTCGGTGCGGGGGCTGGGCGAGCTGGCGCCGTACACGGTCATGCGGGCCGGGAGCGCCTGAGCCGTCCCGGCCTGAATTCTCGCCTCCGGGCAACCCGACCGGGGCGACGAAGCGTCACCAGCGTCAGCTAGCCGCTCTCACCGGAGGAGCGCCGAAGTGGCGGATAGGACGATTTTTCAGGACTTCGTGGTGGCGAGGTCGGACCGGCTGTTACGCACGGCGTACCTGCTGGCCCGTGACTGGGGCGTCGCCGAGGACCTGCTGCAGGAGTCGCTGGCCAAGGCGTGGTTCGCCTGGCCGGGCATCGACGAGCCCGAGGCGTACGTGCGCAAGGTGCTGGTCACGACGTACATCTCCTGGTGGCGGCGGCGCTGGCGCAGGGAGGTGCCCAGCGGCGACGAGCTGCCCGACACGCCGTCGCACGACGCCGCCGGGGAGGGCGAGGAGCTGTGGCGGGCCGTGGGGCGCCTGCCGGCCAGGCAGCGCGCGGTGATCGTGCTGCGCTTCTACGAGGACCTGCCGGTCGGCGAGGTGGCCAGGCTGCTGGGCTGCCAGGAGGGCACGGTCAAGAGCCAGACCGCCAAGGCGCTGGCCAAGCTGCGGGTGGACGAGTCGGTCGTGAAGGAGAGGCGCTGATGAGCGTGCGGGAGCTGCGTGACGTCCTGCGGGAGCGGGCCGGGGGCCCGCCGCCCGCCAACCCGTACCGCCACGAGCAGGTACGCGCGCGCATCCGCCGGGCCCGCTTTCGCAGGACGGCGGCGGCCGGTGCCGTGGCCGTGGCGGTCGCGGTGGTGGCGGCCTACCTGATCCCCGGCCAGGCCGGGCCCGTTCCCCTCCGGACACCCGCCGCGGCGCGGCAGGGGCTGCCCGAGCGGTTCACCTCCCCCGACGGCACCGAGTACCGCCGGGTGGGCCTGGTCACCCTCACCGGGACCGAGGCGTCGATCGACGTCCCGGTCTCGGGGAAGCCGCTGGAGGTGGCCACGTGGTGCGACGGCAGCCTCAACCGCATGCCGGTGGTCTACGTGAACTCCCGCCGCGTCCACGCCCCCGGGTACGGCTGCGGCGACGGCCTCCCCCGCCTGGTGCCGGTGGACGTGCCGAAGGGATCCACCCAGGCCACGCTGACCTTCGACAGGAGCGCCGAGGGCTGCGTCAGCCTGACCGAGGACGGGCCGTGCGTGCCGGAGCAGCCTGACACCGCGGTCCGCGACGTCGGCGTCTACGAGTGGACGCCACCGGCCATGGCGGTCGAGCCGCCGCGGATCAAGGCCCTGCCTCCGGAGGTCGACGGCCTCCGGCTGGCCGGCAGCGCGTCGGGGCGGTGGCCGGGGGCCACGTCCTTCACGCTGACGGGCCGCGGCGCGGGCACGGTCACCGTCCACCTGCTCTGCTCGGGCGACCTGGCCCAGCGGATGTGGTTCAAGTTCTGGGTCGGCGGCGTGGAGGGCCGCACGAGGCTGGGCTGCTCCTCGTGGACGCGGGGGCCGTTCCCGGACGCGGGCATGGAGCTGGAGGTGCCGCGGGGCGAGCAGGTCACGGTGACCGTGCGCACGGGCATGTGGGGCGAGTACACCAACCGCCCGGTTCGCTGGTCCGCCGGCCTGTACGTAAGGTAGATCGTCGTGACGCAACGCACCGCCGTGGACGGCGAGCCGGTCGGCGCCGAGGCGCGCCTCATGCTGGACGCCCGCTACGGGCACTTCACCGCCATGCAGGTCAGGGACCGCCGCGTCCGCGGCCTCGACCGGCACTTCGAGCGGCTCGAAGCGGCCAACAGGGAGCTGTTCGGGGCCGAGCTGGACCGGGCGGCGGTGCTGGCCTCGATCAGGGCCGTGCTGGACGGCGGCGTGCGGGACGCCGGGCTGCGGGTGAACGTGGTGGAGTACGGCGGCCGGCCGCGGGTCGTGGCCGCCGCGTACCCGCCGCACCCGCCGCTGAAGGGCCCGCTGCACGTCACGCCGGTCGTCTACCAGCGGTACCTGCCGCACATCAAGCAGTCCTTCGGCTTCCAGCAGACCCACATCCTGCGGCAGGCCGCCCGCGAGGGCTTCGACGAGGCGCTGCTCACCACCGCCGACGGGCTGATCAGCGAGGGCGCGATCACGAACCTGGGCGGTTTCGCGGACGGCCGGCTGGTGTGGCCGGACGCGCCGATGTTGCGCGGCATCACGATGAGCCTGCTGCAGGACCTGGACGTGCCGCAGGAGCGGCGGCCGCTCAAGGTGGCCGATCTGACCGGCTTCGACCAGGTGTTCCTCTGCAACTCCTGGGGCGTGATGCCGGTCGGCGGGGTCGACGGCGTGCCACTGCGCCAGGACGCGGGGCTGCTGGCGCGGCTGACCGGGCACTACGAGAGCGTCCCGGCCGATCCGGTGGATTGATCCGGCGGGCGGGCGTGTTGCACCCCTACATGACCGCCTACTCGATTCTCGACCGCTCCCTCGTCCGCCGCGGCTCCACCCCCGCCGCCGCGCTGCGCGAGACCGTGGAGTTCGCGCGGCGGGCGGAGGAGCTCGGCTACCACCGGTTCTGGGTGTCGGAGCACCACAGCGTGCCCGGGGTGGCGGGGGCGGCGCCGACCGTGCTGGCGGCGGCCGTGGCCGCGGCCACGTCGCGGATCCGGGTGGGCACGGGCGGCGTGATGCTGCCCAACCATCCGCCGCTGGTGGTGGCCGAGCAGTTCGGGGTGCTGGAGTCGCTGCATCCGGGCCGCGTGGACATGGGGCTCGGGCGTTCCGTGGGTTTCACTGGGGGCATCCGCAGGGCGCTCGGGCACGGCAAGGACGACGCGGACCGGTTCGGCGACCAGCTCTCCGAACTGCTCGGCTTCTTCACCGGCACGCAGAGCGCGCATCCGGGGGTGCACGCGCTGCCCGCGGAGGGGCTGCGGCCGCAGGCGTTCGTGCTGGCCATGGGGGCGGGCGCGGACATCGCGGCCGAGCACGGGCTGCCGATGGTGATCGGCGGCGGGGCGCGGGCGCATGACGCCCTGGCACGGTACAGGGCCGCGTTCCGGCCGTCGGCGTGGGCGGCGCGGCCGTACGTGATCGTCGCGGCGGACGTGGCGGTCGGCGCGAGCGCGGAGGAGGCGGCGCTGCTGCAGCTTCCGGAGGCGTGGGCCACCGTGCGCTCGCGCACCGGCGGTTCCTTCCCGCCGCTCGTGCCCGCCGGGGAGATCGCGGAGATGGAGCTGACCGCGCGGGAGCGGGCGTATCTGGACGAGGCGCTCAAGGGCAAGATCCACGGTACGGAGCACGAGGTCGCGCTGGCGCTCGGCTCGCTGGTAGGGACGACCGGGGCCGACGAGGTGCTGGTCACGATGAACACCTACGACCTGGACCGGAGGCTGGACTCCTACCGGCGGCTCGCGGCCGTCTTCACGGGTTAAGATCGCCCGAACATCGCTCTGAAGGGTGTTCGCATGATCCGTCAGCACGCCATCGGTGACCTCCTGCGGCGCACGGCCGCCCGGCATCCATCCAAGACCGCCGTCGTCTACGGCGACCTGCGGCAGAGCTACGCCGACCTCGATCGGGCGGTGAACAGGACGGCCAACGCCCTGGCCGCGCGGGGCGTGGGCAAGGGCGACCGGTTCGCGATCTTCAGCCACAACAACCACGCGTTCGTGGTGGCGTACTTCGCGCTGGCGCGGCTGGGGGCGATCTCCGTGCCGGTGAACTTCATGCTGGGGGCCGAGGAGGTGGCGTACATCCTCCGGCATTCCGGCGCGACCGGGATGCTGGCCGAGGAGGCGCTGCTGCCGGTGGCGGAGGCGGCGGTGACGCCCGCCGTCGCGGTGCGCGGCGTGATCGGCGCCGGCCGGGACGGGTGGGAGCCGTTCGCCGCGTGGCCGGCGTTCGAGGACGACTCCGAGCCCCAGGCGGAGATCGCCGACGACGACCCGATCCAGCTCATGTACACCAGCGGCACGGAGTCCCGCCCGAAGGGCGCCACGCTGTCGAGCAGGAGCCTGGTCGCGCAGTACGTGACGTGCGTGGTGGACGGCGAGATGAGCGCCGACGACGTCGAGGTGCACGCCCTGCCCCTCTACCACTGCGCGCAGCTCCACTGCTTCCTGACGCCGGGCATCTACCTGGGCGCCACCAACATCATCCTGCCCGGGCCCAGCCCGGCGGCGATCCTGGCCACGATCGAGGGCGAGCGGGCGACCAAGCTGTTCTGCCCGCCCACGGTGTGGATCTCGCTGCTGCGCCACCCCGACTTCGACCGCCGTGACCTGTCCTCGCTGCGCAAGGGCTACTACGGCGCCTCGATCATGCCGGTGGAGGTGCTGAAGGAGATGGCCACGCGGCTGCCGGACGTGCGCCTGTTCAACTTCTACGGCCAGACCGAGATGGCGCCGGTCGCCACCATCCTCGGCCCCGAGGAGCAGCTCACCCGGCTGGGCTCGGCAGGCCGGCCCGCGCTGAACGTCGAGACCAGGATCGTGGACGACGCCGGGGAGCCGGTGCCGCCCGGCGTGGTGGGCGAGATCGTGCACCGCAGCCCGCACGCCATGCTCGGCTACTGGAACGACCCGGACAGGACCGCCGAGGCGTTCCGCGGCGGCTGGTTCCACAGCGGCGACCTGGGGGTGCTGGACGAGGACGGCTACCTGGCGGTGGTCGACAGGAAGAAGGACATGATCAAGTCGGGTGGCGAGAACGTGGCCAGCCGCGAGGTCGAGGAGGCCCTCTACCAGCATCCGGCGATCGCGGAGGCGGCGGTCTTCGGGGTGCCGGACCCCAAGTGGATCGAGGCGGTGACGGCCGCGGTCGTGCTGCGCGAGGGGGCCGGGGTGACGGAGCAGGAGCTGATCGAGTTCCTGCGGGAACGGCTGGCGCCATTCAAAACACCCAAGCGAGTTATTTTCCTAGAATCGCTTCCTAAAAATGCCTCGGGGAAAGTGCTCAAGCGCGAGTTGAGAAGCAGCATTTCCTGATTTGATTCATGATCACGGGCACGATTGGGCATTGCCCGTTCGTTGAGCGGGCATTCCCTTTCGACGACGACCGCACCTCAAGTCCCGGACGACCCCCTTGTCCCCGACCGAGAGAGTCCGCCCGTGCCCAATCTGCCCGAGCTCGCGCATCGTACGTTCTTCCGGACGCTTTCCCTGCTGTCCCCCAAGGGGCAGGGCGTGATCCTGCGCCGCTACTTCGACTGGTGGCACCGCACCCCCGACCCGTGGAAGCTGTCGACCGACGGCTACGAGCAGCACAAGTACCGGTCGACGCTCGAGCACGTGCCGGCCCGGCCGTACCGGCGCATCGTCGAGGTCGGCTGCGCGGAGGGCGTCTTCACCCACGCGCTCGCCGCCACCTACCCCGACGCCGAGATCACCGGGATGGACGTCTCGGGGCGGGCGCTGGCGCGGGCCAGGGAGCGGGTGCCCGAGGAGGGCGGGCGGGTGCGGTTCGTGCAGGCCGACCTGCTCACCCACCCGGTGGAGCGGAGCTTCGAGCTGGCGTTCTGCTCGGAGACGCTCTACTACCTGGGGCGGCACGAACGCCTGCAGCGGGCCGCCGAGCAGCTCAGCGGGCTGCTGGTGCCCGACGGGGTGCTGGTGGCCGTCCATCCCTGGCCCGAGGCGAGCCGGCTGCACGGATATCTGGACGCGCACGAGTCGCTGAAGCGGCTCGGCGAGGAGGTCTACACGGCCTCCTCCCGGCCGTTCGCGGTCACCGTCTACGGCGCGAAACCCTCCTGAGGCGGGCGGCGGTCGAGGGCCTGGGTCCACTTGACGGCCACGGCCGCCACCTGGATGAGCTCCGCCCTGAGCCGGTCCGGGTCCGCTTCCGCGAACGCCTCCATGACCTCCTCGGCCAGGATGTGCCGCCAGGTCAGCGCCCCTCCCCTGGCCGCGCTGTCCGTCGCGTCCCTGGCCAGGTCGGAGGCGGCCGCCGTGCCCTCGCCGCCGGTGCCGTCGGGCAGCGGCTGCAGGCCGAACCTGGCGTCCTGCGCCGCCCGCTCGGCCGCCACCTCCGCCAGCACCCGGGCCAGTGACCCCGGCACCCCCGCATCGCCGTCATGTGTCATGGGGCTCAGTCTCGCCTACCGTCACGCCTGCCCGGACCGCTTCCCGCGGGGCGGGCGGAAGGCGGGGCCCAGGTCGGTGGGGTGGGAGCAGACGTGGTCGCGGAAGGCGCGGGCCGCCGGGGTCAGCCGCTCCCCCGCGGGCCAGCTCACCCCGACCGTCCTGAACACGGGCGGCGACAGCGGGATCTCCACCACGCCACCGGCCGGCGGGTGATCCGATCGCGGCAGGAGTGCCACCCCCAGCCCCGCCGCCACCAGCCCGCGCACGGTCTCCGACTCCTGCCCCTCGAACGCGATCCGCGGCTCGAACCCCGCCGCCGCGCACAGGTCGTCGGTGATCTGCCGCAGGCCGTACCCGTGCTCCAGCGTCACCAGGTCCTCGCCCTCCAGATCGGCCGCCCGCACCCGCGTCCTGGTGGCCAGGCGGTGGGACGGCGGCGCGCACAGCAGGAGCTCCTGGTCGGCGAGGGGGCGGCTGACGAGGCCGGGGTCGCCGAGCGGCATGGGGGCCACGAACACCAGGTCGATCTCGCCCTCGTGCAGGGCGTCCAGCATGTCCTGCCGAGACCCCTGCGCCAGGCTGAAGCGGATGCCCGGGTTGCGCTCCCTGAACCCGCCGATGAGCGACGGCACCAGCGTGCGCCCGAGCAGGTGCAGGAAGCCGAGGACGATGCGCCCGCTGCCCGGGTCGATCTCCTCGCGCACCTCGCGGGCGGCGGCGGTCATGGCCGCCAGCGCGCGGGTGGAGGCGGCGGCCAGCGTACGTCCCGTCCTGGTCAGGCGGATGCCACGGCCGGACGGGAGGACGAGCGGGGCGCCCACGACCTCGGCCAGGGCGGCGAGGCGGCGGCTGGCGGTGGGCTGCGGGACGCCGAGCAGGTCGGCCGCGCGCGTCACGTGCCCGGTCTCGCCCACGGCGGCCAGCAGCGCGAGGGCCGGGGCCAGGCGGGCGGCCAGGCGATCGTCCGAATCATCCATCACGGTATGAATTATCGCCCATGGGCGTATTAGACGTATTTATTAGCCTTGCTTAGCGTTTGGGGGGTGGTGGTTCTCCAGGCTTCCGAGCCCGTCGTCGGCACGCGGCGGGTCAGCGCGGCCGTGGCCGCGGCCGGGCTGTCGTCCTTCGCCCTGCTGTACGCGCCCCAGCCGGTGCTGCCCCAGCTCGCGGCGGCGTACGGGCTGGACCCGGGCAGCGCCTCGCTGGCGATCGGGGTGGCGACCGCCTCGCTGGCCGTCGCGGTGCTGCCGCTGGCCTGGCTGGCCGGGGTGGCCGGGCGGCGGCGGGTGATCGTCTGGTCGGTGGTGGTGTCGGCGGTGATCGGCCTGCTGCTGCCGCTGGCGCCGTCCTTCCCGGTGTTCCTCGTGATGCGCGGGGTGCAGGGCGTGGCGATCGCCGGCTTCGCCGGGGTGGCGGCGGCGTACCTGGCCGACCAGGTCGGCACGGGGCGGCTGGCCGGGGCGGTGGGCGCGATGATCGCCGGGAACTCGGTCGGGGGGATGCTGGGGCGGCTCGGCGCCGGGTTCGCCGCGGACCCGCTGGGGTGGCACGGCGCGCTGGTCGCGGTGGCGGGGGTGGCGCTGGTGTGCGCGCTGTTCACGGTCGCGACCCTGCCCAGGACGACGACCGACGGCCACCGGGCGCCCGCGCGGAAGGGGCGGGGCGGCGGGGTGCGGGTCGGGTTCGGGCTGGTGGCGCCGTTCGCCGTGGGGGCGCTGGCCATGGGGGCGTTCGTGGCGCTGTACAACGCGGCCGGGTTCCGGCTGGCCGCGCCGCCGATCGCGCTGAGCCCGGCCGCCGCCTCGCTGGTGTTCCTCTCCTACGCCATGGGGACCGCGTCCTCGGCCGCCGCCGGACGGCTGGCCACGCGCCTGGGCCGGACCCCGGCGCTGGTGGCGGCGCTGGTCGTGACCGTGGCGGGGTCGGCGCTGACCGCGCACCCGTCGCTGCCCGTCATCGCGCTCGGCTTCGCCGTCCTGACCGCCGGGTTCTTCGCCGCGCACGCCATCGCCAACGCCTGGGTGACCGCCGACGCGCCCCCGCCCGCCCGGGGCAGGGCCGCCGGCGTCTACACGCTCTGCTACTACCTCGGCAGCGGCGCGGGCGGCACCGCCGGCGCCGTCGTGTACGGCCACGCGGGCTGGACGTGGCTGGTCGTCATGACGTCGGCCTGGCTGCTGCTGGCCGCCCTCGCCGTGCTCGTGACACGCCGCAAGCACCTGGCTTCCTGACGCGGCCCCAGCCCGTGTGCGCGCCCTGACGCGCCGCAGGCGTGCGGCTTCCTGGACGCGAGGCGGCGCGCACAGCGTTACGTGACGGAGCGCTCGAGGGAGTCGGCCAGCCAGCCGATCATGGCGCCGATCGTGGCCCGCTCGCCGCTCACCTCGCCCACGAGCCGCCAGTAGCGCCGGACGCGCGGATCGCGGTCGGGCTCCACGACGCCCAGCAGCTCGCGGCGGAACGCCGGGCTGTCGCCGCGCCCGCGGGCCGTGGCGTGCGCGGCCACGAACCGGTCCAGCTCGGGCCCCTCGCGCGGCGGCTCGCCCGCGATCACGCACGGCTGGGCCAGCGTGACCGCCTCGCCGACGCCGTGCATGAGCAGGTCCTCGTCACCGACCGTGCGGGCGGCGGCCAGCGCCCTGGCGCGCAGGCCGGCCGTCAAGGAACGGTCGCCGACCAGGTGGACGAGCTCGGCGTACGCCACCACCTGCAGCGGGCCGGGGTCGGCGGGCGGCCGGGGCACGGCCATGGACAGGAACGAGTCGAAGATCCCGTCGGAGACGGGCGAGACGAACAACCGCCGCCAGAACCGCACCAGCCGCTCCCGCGCGGCGCTCGCGTCCTCCACGGCGGCCAGCAGGTCCAGCCTGGCCGCCCGCTCGGCGGGATCGGCCTCCTCGACGGCCCGCAGCGAGGCGCGCCGCCAGGCCAGCTCCGCCAGCCGCGCGTCGAGCGCGGCCCGCTCGGCGGACACCGCCTCGCCCAGCGAGCGTTCGCCGCTGAGCACGTGCGCGATCGCCGTCAGGCCGAGGCCCAGCCCCCGCAGCCGCCTGATCAGGGCCAGCCGCTCCACGGCCGTCCGGTCGAACCTGCGGTGGTTCCCCGTGCTGCGCACCGACGCGATGATGCCCTCGTCGCAGTAGAAGCGGATCGTACGCACCGGGACACCCGTCAGCCGGGACAGCTCCCCGATTCCGAGCGTCTCATCCCGCACAAGCACTTGAACCTCCACCCGACTGGAGTTTCTACGGTAGCGGCGTATCCGAGGAAGAAGAGGAGTGACGTCGATGCCGACCCTGGACTTCGCGCGGCTCGTGACGGGGCTGCGGGAGCAGACGGAGGTGTTCGCCGCGGCGGTGGCCGGCGGCGATCCGGAGGCCGTCGTGCCGACCTGCCCCGAATGGCGGCTGCGCACGCTGGTCGCGCACATCGGGCAGTCCGGCCGCTGGGCGGCCGAGCTGGTCCGCACGGGCCTGCCGGTGCCGGTCCCCGATCCGGCCCGCATCGATCCGGGCCCGCCCGGCGAGTGGGGCGGGTGGCTGCGGGCCGGCGCGGAGGAGCTGGCCGAGGCCGTGTGCAAGGTGGGCGAGGACACCGAGGTGTGGTCGTTCGTGGGGCCGGTGCCCGCGGCGTTCTGGCTGCGCAGGATGTTCTGCGAGGCCGCCGTGCACGGCTACGACGCGGCGCTGACGACCGGCGCCGCGTACGGGATCGCCGGCGACCTGGCGGCGGACGTCATCACCGAGGGCATGGAGCTGATGGCGAATCCGCGGGCGGAGACGTTCAAGCCGGAGCTGGCGCTGATGCGGGGCGCGGGCGAGCGGCTGGCGTTCCGGCCGCACGGGATGGACGGGTGGGTGATCAGCCGGCTGCCCGAGGGGCTGCGCTGGGAGCGCGGGAACGGGCCCGGCGACGTGGTGGTGACGGGCACGGTGACCGAGATCATGCTGGTGCTCTCGCGGCGGATCCCGCCCGCGACCGTCACCGGGAAGCGGGCGCTGCTGGAGCACTGGCTGGCGAACAACGCCTACTGATCAACGGGCCTGCTGATCAACGGGCCTGCTGATCAGCGGAAGGCCGGGACCGTCGGCGGCAGGCCCATCAGGACGGCGCCCGCGGCGTCGTACATGGCCGGGCTGAGGAAGGCGTGCTCCTGCGGCACCAGCGCGTCCCCGAGCAGGGCCTGCAGGGGATGCTCGCGGTAGATCGCGGCGGTGCCCGACAGCGAGACCACCTTGCCCACCACCTCCGCCGCGGTCCTGGCCAGGTGGGCGGCGGACAGGCGCAGGTGCGCGTTCTGCTCGTCGCCGACCGGGCCGCCGGCGGCGAGCGCCTGCCACGCCTCCTCCGCGGCCTCGTAGAAGTAGGCGCGGGCGGAGCGCAGCGCGGCCTCGGCCTCGGCGATGCCGGCGCGGTAGTAGGGGCGGTCGGCCAGGCGCGGCGCGCCGGTGATGCTGCCCCGGCCGCTCCCCTCCCCCTCGGCGAGGTCGAGGGCGGCGCGGGCGACGCCGGCGGAGACGACCGACAGCGACTGGGCGGCGTAGGTGATGGCGGGGTAGCGGTAGAGCGGCTCGTCGATCACCGGGGTGCCGCCGCGGATGAACGTCCACTCCCTGCCGATCTCGACGTCCTCGGCGACCAGGTCGAAGGAGCCGGTGCCCTGCATGCCGACGACGTCCCACTCGCGGACGATCCGCAGGCGCTCCGGCCGCACCAGCGCCCCGCGCGGCTTGCCGGAGGTGGAGTCGTCGCCGGGGATGCCGACGACGAGCACGTCGGCGGCCATGCAACCGCTGGCGAACTTCCACCGGCCGTTGAGCAGGAAGCCGCGCTCGGTGGGCGTGGCCTCCTGGACGGGGAACAGGCCGCCGGCCAGGACGACGTCGGGGCCGTCCGCGTACAGCTGGGCCTGGGTGTCCAGCGGCAGCGAGCCCAGGTAGACGAGCTGGGAGCCGAAGCCGGCGACCCAGCCGGTGGAGCCGTCGACGGCGGAGATGCGCTCGATCCTCCGCAGGAACTCCGCCGGCGGCATCGGCTCGCCGCCGAACCGGCGCGGCGTGGAGACGCGATAGAGGCCGAGCCGTTTGAGCCGGTCGATGAAGTCCTTGGGAACGTAACGCAGCTCGCGGAACTCCTCGCGGCGGCGGGCCAGCTCCGCGAGCATCTCCTCGAACGTGTCCTCGTCGCGCATCTCCGCCGCTCCTCGTGGCTCCGTCCGGCAGCAAGGGCGTTCCCGTCGTGGCGAGCGCTGTCTCCAGGCTAGGCGCGCCCCGGCTCAGAGCTCCACATGGGTTTCCGGGTCGCCGCCGAGGCGGTCGCCGGTGTCGAGCGTGTCGAGGCGGGCCAGATCCTCCGGCGACAGGCTGAAGTCGAACACCTCGAGGTTCTGCCGCATGCGCTCGGGGTCGGCCGACTTGGGGATGGGCACCGCGCCGAGCTGCACGTGCCAGCGCAGCACCACCTGGGCCGGCGTACGGCCGTGCGCGACGGCCAGGTCGGTGACGACGGGCTCGTCGAGCAGCTTGGAGCCGCGGCCGAGCGGGCTCCACGACTCGGTCACGACGTCGTGCTCGGAGTGCCAGGCGCGCAGCGCGCGCTGCGGGAAGCCGGGATGCATCTCCACCTGGTTCACCGCCGGACGGACGCCGGTCTCCTGCTCCAGCCGCCCGATCTGCTCCGGGGTGAAGTTGGAGACGCCGATCGAGCGGGCCAGGCCCTGCTCGCGCAGGTGCACGAAGGCGCGCCAGGTGTCGGTGTAGAGCCCGCGGCCCGGCAGCGGCCAGTGGATGAGGTAGAGGTCGACGTAGTCGAGGCCGAGCCGGGCCCTGCTCTCCTCGAAGCCGCGCATGGCGGCGTCGTAGCCGTGCTGGGAGCCGCGCAGCTTCGTGGTGACGAACAGCTCCTCGCGGGCCACCGGCGCGTCCGCCACGGCGGCGCCGACGCCGACCTCGTTGCCGTAGCTCGCGGCCGTGTCGATGAGCCGGTAGCCGAGCGAGATGGCATGGGTGACGGCCTGGCGGGCCTCCTCGTCGTTCATCGGCCAGGTGCCCAGGCCCAGGCGCGGCATCGGCCGGCCGTCGGCGAGCATGACGGTCATGATCGTTCCCCTCTTGGTGACGCTGACACTCCCCCTTACCCTCCGGTCACACCGGCCAATCCGCCGCACCCTGTCACACTGGCGCCCGGGTTTCCGACTAGTGCGGTAGACAACTCGTGGAGGTGCGATGTGCTGACCGTGATAGGCGCGGGGTTCCCGCGCACCGGAACCAGCTCCATGAAGGCCGCACTGGAGCGGCTCGGATTCGGACCCTGCTTTCACATGTTCAACATCCTGACCGAGCCGGCCAGGGCCGGCGACTGGGCGCCGCTGGCGGAGGGCGAGGAGGCCGACTGGGACAAGCTGTTCGACGGGTTCCGCTCGACGCAGGACTGGCCGGCCTCCTACTTCTGGCGGGAGCTGGCGCAGGCGTACCCGGAGGCCAAGGTCGTGCTGACCGTACGCGACCCGCGCGCCTGGTACGCGAGCATGATGACGCTGATCGACAACGGGCCCAGGACGGTCATGTCCCAGGGCACGCAGGCGGACCTGCCCCCGGCGGCGCGGGCCGTCTTCGCGAGCATGACCACGATGCAGCCCGTGCTCAACCGCATGGCCGCCGGCACGTTCGGCGCCGGCCGGACGATGGCCGACGGGCCGGTCGACGAGGAGAGCGCCGTGGCGGCGTTCGAGCGGCACACGGCCACGGTGCGGGCGAGCCTGCCGCCCGAGCGGCTGCTGGTCTTCGACGTGCGGCAGGGCTGGGAGCCGCTGTGCCGGTTCCTCGGCGTGGACGTGCCCGGCGAGCCGTTCCCGCATCTCAACGACGGCAAATCCATGCAGGAGTTCCTGGGACGGCTGATGAAGGGCGACGTCTCCCACCCGTCGTTCACCACCGGCGCGTAGCCGCCGCTCAGCTCTCCAGGTAACGCAGGATCGCCAGCACGCGCCGGCTGTAGCCGGGGTCGCGCGGCAGGTCGAGCTTGTCCACGATGGCGTTGACGTGCTTCTCGACCGTGCTGAGCGAGACGTGCAGGCGCTCGGCGATGGCGGCGTTCACGAACCCCTGGGCGAGGTGCCGCAGCACCTCGCCCTCCCGGGGGCTGAGCCTGCTCAGCGGGTCCGTACGGGTGGTGCGGGCCAGGAGCTGGCGCACCACCTCGGGGTCGAACGCGGTGCCGCCCGCCCGCACCCGCTCCAGCGACTCCAGGAACTCGGCCACCTCCGAGACCCGGTCCTTGAGCAGGTAGCCGAGCCCTTCGGGGGATCCGGCCAGGAGCCTGGCGGCGTAGTGCTGCTCGACGTACTGCGACAGGACGAGCACGCCCACGCCCGGCAGCCGCTCGCGGATCTCCAGCGCGGCCCGCAGCCCGTCGTCCTTGTGCTCGGGCGGCATGCGCACGTCGACGACGGCCACGTCGGGGCGGTGCCGGGCGGCCGCGTCGAGCAGCGCGGGCGCGTCGCCGACGGCGGCGACGACCTCGTGGCCCGCCTCTTCCAGCAGCCGGGTCAGGCCCTCGCGCAGCAGCACGGAGTCGTCGGCCAGGATCACCCGCACGGCGGCGCCTTGGGCAGGGTGGCGGCGACCCTGGTGGGGCCGCCGGGCGGGCTGTCGACGGTGAACGTGCCGTCGAGCGCCAGGACCCGCCTGGCCAGCCCGGACAGGCCGCCGCCCGACGGGTCGGCGCCGCCCTTGCCGTCGTCCGAGATCGCCACGCTCACCGTCCGCTCGTCCTCGCTCAGGACCACCAGGATGTCATGCGCGCCGGCGTGCTTGACCGCGTTGGTGATGGCCTCGCGGGCCACGAAGTACAGGGCGGTCTCGATCTCGGAGGCGGGGCGGGAGGCCAGGCCGTGGTGCACGGTGACGGGCACGCCCGCGCGCTCGGCGACGCCGGCCAGCGCGGCGCGCAGGCCGAGCTCGTCGAGCGCGGTCGGGTAGATGCGCCAGGCGACGCTGCGCAGCTCGTCGAGGAGCTGGCGGGACTCGGTGTACGCCTGCGCGATCAGGTCCGCGGTCCTGTCACCGTCAGCTCTGGCGGCGAGGTCGAGTCCGTGCCGGGCGCGGCCGAGCAGCATGGCCAGGGCGACGCCGCGCTGCTGCACGCCGTCGTGCAGGTCGCGCTCGATCCTGCGCCGCTCGTCGTCCACGGCCCTGACGATGCCGGAGCGGGTCTCGGTCAGCTCGGCGATGCGCCGGCGCATCAGCTCCTCGCCGGTGGGGCCGAGGAAGTGCGCGGCCAGGCGGCGGTCGAGCGCGGCGACGGCCGCGACCATGAGCACCAGCACGCCCAGCAGCGCCAGGCCGGCGGTGATGCCGAGCGCGCCGCCGCTGGTGACGAGCTTCACGCCGGGCAGCTCCAGCGGCACCTGCTCGGAGTCGCCCCAGACCAGGTCCCACGCGCCGCCGAACAGCAGCAGCACGGTGAGGAACAGGGTGCTCGCGCAGGTGTACCCGCCGAGGACGCCCAGGGTGGCGCGGGCCGCGAGGTAGGCGTACCCGCCGCCGTGCCGCGCCGGCTCGTGCCCGAGCCAGCCGGACAGGCGGGCCCGTTCCAGCGCGGTCAGCCGGGCCAGCCCCCGCGCGGCGGCGGGCCGCAGCGCGGGGATCAGCGCGGCGGGCGCCGCCACGGCCAGGAAGACCAGCTCGGCCAGGCCGAGAGCCGTCCCGAGGAGAACTCCGGCCACGAGGCGGGCGATGCGGGTGCCTGACACGGGCGGAAATTCTAGGCGCCCCGCGACGCGGCCGGACGACCGGCCGCGCGCGCCCCGCCCCTCCCCCGACCGGCCGCGCCCCGCCGCCCGGCCGCCCATCAGGCGTCTCGGCGGCGCAGGACGGCGTGGCCCGCCACCACGGCGGCCGCCACCCAGGCCAGCAGCCACACCAGCCCCTCCCCCGGCGAGTACGGCATGGGCCCGCCCGTGAGGTTCTCCGTGCTGTCCATGAACGCCAGCCCGGCGAACATCGGCATCCGCAGCGAGGCGTCCAGCAGCGCCGGCACCCCGGTCATGAGGATCACCAGCGGCAGCCCCATGAGCAGCATGAACATCACGGTCAGCGTGCCCGCCGCGCTGCGCATCGCCGCGCCGACCCCCAGAGTCATCACCGACACCAGCGCGTAGAACACCCCCATGCCCAGCAGGTCCGCCACGACCTCGCCGACCGGCAGCACCACGAGCCCGCCGAACACGTCGATCGACAGCACCAGGTACACGGCCGCCGTCGCCACCGCCCCCGCGAGCACCCCGGCCGCGAACATCACCGGCCCGACCACCAGCGCCTTGGCCGCCAGCACCACGCCGCGCACGGGCGTGGCCTGCAGCGTGACCCGGATGCCGCCGGAGGCGTACTCGGAGGTGATCACCAGCATGGCCAGGGCCACCAGCGCGAACTGCACGAACGACGTCCCGGAGACCACGGCCTCGCTGGCCACGATCCGCACGCCGTCCGCGCCCTCGCGCAGCGCGTCGGTGGCGGCGCCGCCGGCCAGGGTGATCGAGGTCAGCACGGTGAGCACGAGCGCGCAGGCCAGGCACCACCACGTGGACCTGACCGACCACAGCTTCGCCCATTCGGCCCCGGCCGCCTGCCACAACGTCCTCATCTGCTCACCCCGTACTCCACGCTGCCCGAGGTCAGCTCCTGATAGGCCTGCTCCAGCGAGGCCTCCTTGGCGCGCAGCTCGTGCAGCCGGATCCCCGCCTCGTACGCCAGGTCGCCGACCCGCTCGACCGCGGCCCCGGTGACCTCCAGCTCGTTCTCGGCGAGCCGGTCCACCGTCAGCCCGGCCCCGCGCAGCAGCGCCGCGAGGTCGCCGGCGTGCGGGGTGCGGACCAGCACGGCCGTCAGCGAGCTGCCCGCCAGGACGTCCGCGAGCGGCGCGTCCAGGATGAGCCGCCCCTTGCCGATCACCACGAGGTGGTCGGCGGTGAGTTGCATCTCGCTCATCAGGTGGCTGGAGACGAACACCGTCCGCCCCTCGGCGGCCAGCGACCGCATGAACCCGCGCACCCACCGCACGCCGTCCGGGTCCAGCCCGTTGACGGGCTCGTCGAACATCAGCACCTCGGGGTCGCCCAGCAGCGCCGCCGCGATCCCGAGCCGCTGGCTCATCCCGAGCGACAGCGTCCCGGCCCGCTTGCGTGCCGCGCCCGCCATGCCCACGGTCTCCAGCACCTCCTCCACGCGCCGCCGCGGGATGCCGTTGCTGCGGGCCAGCGCCGCCAGGTGCGCCCGGCCGCTGCGGCCCGGGTGCACGGCGCGCGCGTCGAGGAGCGCGCCGACGGTGCGCAGCGGGTTCGCGATGCGCCGGTACGGCACCCCGCCGACGAGCGCGGTGCCGGAGGTGGGGTGGTCGAGGCCGAGGATGAGGCGCATCGTGGTCGATTTGCCGGCGCCGTTCGGCCCGAGGAATCCGGTGACGGTGCCCGGTTTCAGGTCCAGTGTGAGGTCGTCGACCGCGAGGTGGTCGCCGTACCGTTTGGTCAAGCCCTTGAGACTGATCACGTCCCCTCACGCTAGGCAGGCGAGGGCCGGGCGGCCATGGGGGCAGCCCGCCGACCTCGATGGGGGGAAACCGTAAATCGGCGGTGCCCGGCCGGTCTCAGGGGGTGGAGCGCAGCAGGAGGATCGCGGTGTCGTCCGTGCGCCCGCCGAGGACGGCCGGCTGGATGAGGGACTCGGCGAGCTCGGGCAGGGGCTGATCGCGGCCGGGGGTGAAGCCGGCGGCCAGGCCGGTGATGGCCTCGCCCAGGTCGAGGCCGGGCTGCTCGATGAGGCCGTCGGTGTAGAGGGCCAGGACCGAGCCGGGCGGCAGGGGTGCCTCCGCGGTGACGTACTCGGTGTCGGGGTCGATGCCGAGGAGCAGGCCGGGGTGGTCGTCGAGGATCCGGGTGGCGGCGCCGGGGGTGCTGAGCAGGGGTGGCAGGTGTCCGGCGTTGGCCAGGCACATGGTGTGCGCGGCCAGGTCGAGCTTGAGGTAGAGGCAGCTCGTGAAGCGGTCGGGGGCCAGCTCGGTCATCAGGCGGTTGGCGTGCGAGAGCACCTCGCCGCAGCTCGCGGCGGCGGTGGCGGTGGCGCGGATGGCCGTGCGTACCTGGCCCATGAGGGCGGCGGCGGTCATGTCGTGGCCCTGGACGTCGCCGATGACGGCGGCGGCCACCGTGTCGTCCAGGCGGATGACGTCGTAGAAGTCGCCGCCGATGTCCATGCCGGGGGTGGTGGGCAGGTACCTGGCGGCCAGGTCCAGGCCGGGGATCTCGGGCAGGTCGCTCGGCAGCAGGCGGGCCTGCAGGGACTCGGCGAGCTGGTGCTTGTTGTCGTAGAGCCAGGCCCGCTCGAACGCCTGGGCGATCAGCCCGCCGAGCGCGGTGAACATGGCCCGCTCGCCGTCCTCGAACCGGTGGGGACGCTCGTAGGCCAGCACGCACGTGCCGATGGACTGGCCGGAGGCGGCCAGCGGCAGCAGCGCGAAGGCGCTCATGCCGTCCACGCGGACGGCGGTGGGGAAGGTCCGGCGGAACTCCGGCCAGGTCCCGTAGAACGAGGGCCGGTCCCACTGGTAGCCGGGCACCCAGGGCAGCGCGTGCACCACGGGGCGGCCGTTGAACCTCTCGATGCCCTCCTGGCTGTAGCCGCGTGAGGCGGCGACGCGCATGCGCCCGTTCTCCCAGCTCAGGATGGCCAGCGCCTGCGCCCCGGTGACCGGCAGCACGTGGTCGGCCACCAGGTCGACGACGTCCTGCGCGGTGACGGCCTGGGCGAGGCAGGTCGCCAGGTGCAGCATCTCGTGCAGCCCGATCAGCGGCGGGTTCCCCTGGCCGTCACCGGCCGGGGCGTGGCGCTCGGCGACGGGCGTGATCCGCAGGGTGACGCCGGGGACGCCCGGATGGCACTCCACCGACAGGTGCCGGCCGCTGGGATGGCGAGCGATGAACCGGGTGACCTGGTGGCTGACGACCGCGGCCCGGTAGTGGTCCTCGTGCAGCGGGTCGTCCAGCCAGGGCAGCGCCTTGCACAGGCGCTGCCCGATCATCTCGGCCGGGTCCGCGTCGAGCAGCCTCGCGGCCGGCGCGGTGACGAGCGTCACCCGCGCCTGCGCGTCGAGATGGCAGTACCCCTCGGGCAGGCAGTCGAGGCAGGCCAGCGCCGTCAGCCCGGCGGGCTGCCCCGGCCTGACGGCGTGCACCTGGTCCAGGATCCGCGGCAGCGGCCCGGGGACGATCGGCCTGCCCTGCTCGCTCGCCTGGCGGAGCACCAGCCCCATCCTGGCGCAGACGTCCTCGATCAGGCGGAGCCTGCGCTGGGTGAGCGACGACTCGGCGCCCGTGGGCCAGCCCAGCGCGAACCCGCCCCAGACCGCGCCGCCGGAGCTGATCGGGGAGAACGCCATCGCGAAGTGGTACGGCAGCGCCAGCGCCACCGCGGGAAACCTTCTGGCCAGCGCCACCCGGTCCCGCAGCCAGACCAGCCGCCGCTCGCGCACCGCCACCGAGATCGGCGCGTGGTCGCTCGTCCTGACCCTGGCCCACGAGCGGGCGATGGTGGCGGGCAGGCCGATCGACGCCTCCATCTGGAGGACCTGGCGGCTGCCGTCGAGGACGTACACGCTGCCGATGTGGGCGCCCGCGGTGAACACGGCCTCGATCAGCAGATCGTCCAGGCCGGACGGCTCCATGAAGGCAGCGTACGCAACCCCGCGTATCGTGCTCCCCAAGTGCGGGTCTGCCCGGGCAAATCGTCGCGCCGATTCAGGAAGTCGCGTCGATCCGGGCCGTCGTGTCGATCCGGGAGGTCGCCTCGATCCGGGACGCCGCCTCGATCCGGGGGTCGGCGGCGTTCATCCACTCGGGCAGGTCGCTGAGCAGCCCGCCCAGTTCCTCCATGACGTCGCCGTCCACGGCGTCGCCCGCCCTGGCCAGGTCCTCGATCCGCTGGCACAGCTCCGCCTCGCGGGTCGCGCCGACCGTCGCGCAGGACCCCTTGAGCCGGTGCGCGAGCCCGGCCGCCGCCGCCTGGTCGCCGTCCCGTACGGCCTGCCGGAGCTCCTCGAACGTGCGGGTGGCGGTCGCCAGGTACGCCCGCGCCACGTCGGCCAGCGCCTCCTGCGACAGCCCCGCCAGCTCGGGCGGCAGCCCGGCGGAGACCGTCCACTCCGGGATCCTGGCCAGCACGCGTGGCCAGTCGACCGGCTTGGCCAGGTGGTCGTCCATGCCCGCCTCCAGGCACCGGATCCGGTCGTCCGGCATGGCCGCGGCGGTCATCGCGATGATCGGGGTGTGCGCCTCCTCGCGCTCCCTGATCTCCTCGGTCGCGGCCAGGCCGTCGAGCACGGGGAGCTGGCAGTCCATGAACACCAGGTCGTACCGGCCGGCCAGCACGGCCCGCACGGCCTGCCTGCCGTCGTCGACCACGTCGACCTCGTGCCCGGCCTGGGTCAGCACGAGCATCGCCACCTGGCGGCTCACCTCGTCGTCCTCGGCCACCAGGATGCGCGCGCCCTCGGTCAGGCCGGTGGTCTGCGCGCCCTCGCGCGGCTCGCCGTCGCACTCCGCGAGGCCCAGGGCGTTCTCCGCGGCGGCGAGCAGGCGGCGGCGGCTGAGCGGCCGGGTGATCGACTGCACGGCCCGCTCCCCCGCCGCGCCCGGCCAGGCGAACCCGGCGCGGCCGGGGGTGACGACCACGATGACGCTGGTGGCCTGGAGCGCCGGGTCGTTGAGGATGGCGTCGGCCAGCGAACGCGCCACGCCGGCGTCCGCCCCCACGCCCACGCTGAGACCCGCGCCCAGGTCGAGGGCGACGACGGCCAGCTCGTACGGCCGCCCGTCCGCGGCGGCGGCACGCAGGCGGGCCAGCGCCGACACCTCGTCCCTGGTCTCCTCCACCTCGGCCCCGGCCTGCTCCAGGCAGCGCGCGGCCAGCGTGCGGTCCTCGGGCCGCGGGTCGGCGACCAGCGCGCGCCGCCCCTCCAGCGCTCCGGCGCCCGGCTCCGACCAGGTGAGTACGTCCACCGGCAGCGTGGCCCAGAACCGGCTGCCCACGCCCTCCACGCTGTCGAGCCCGATCCGCCCGCCCATGAGCTCGACGAGCTGCCTGCTGATGGCCAGCCCGAGCCCGCTGCCGCCGGTCCTGCGCGTGATGGGCGAGTCCACCTGCCGGAAGACGCCGAAGACCCGCTCCCGGTCCCGCGGCCCGACCCCGATGCCCGTGTCGGCCACCGCGAACCTGAGCACCACCCGCTCCTGGCCGGGCTCGCCCTCGTCGAGCGCCACGTGCAGGTCCACGCCGCCCTGGACGGTGAACTTCAGCGCGTTGCCGACCAGGTTCGTCAGCACCTGGCGCAGCCGCGCCGGGTCGCCCGCCACCTGGCGGGGCACGTTCTCGTCGAGCCGCAGCGTGAGCCAGAGCCCCTGCTCGTACGCGTGCGGCGCGAACGGCGCCACGACCTCGTCGCACAGCCGCGGCAGGTCGAACGGCGCGGCCTCGACCTGGAGGTGCCCGGCCTCGATCCTGGACAGGTCGAGGAAGTCGTCGAGCAGGCGCAGCACGTTCTGCGCCGACTCCTGGGCGGTGCTGGCGTAGTACCGCTGCTCCTCGTCCAGGCGGGTGCCCATGAGCAGGGAGTTCATGCCGAGCACGCCGTTGATGGGGGTGCGGATCTCGTGGCTGATCTTGGCCACGAACTCGGACTTGGCGCTGGAGGCGCTGATCGCCTCGTCCCTGGCGGCGGCCAGCTCGGTGGCGTACGTGGAGAGCTGGGCCTGCGCCCGCCGGCGGCCGCGGGTGCTGTGGATCTGCAGGCCGAGCCCGATGAGGATGAGCAGGGCGAGCAGGAGCGCGACGGTGAGCACGTTGGTGCGCAGCTTCTCGGCTGAGGCCAGCGCCTCGGCGACGGAGACCTCGGCGGTGACCGTCCAGCCGATGCCGGAGATGGGCTCGGACGCCGACAGGACCGTGCCGTCGATGCCGTGGAACTCGCCGCTCCACGCCCGCCCGGCCAGCGCGGCGTCCACCCGGGGGTCCTCGCGCAGGGACGTGAGCGCGAACAGCTTCCTGCCGGGGTCGGCGACCAGCACGCCGGCCTTGTCGGTGATGAGCAGCCGGATGTCCTGCGCCTCGGCGGCGTCCTCGGCGAACTCCTGGATGGCGTCGAGGCTGTAGACGACGGTGAACATGCCGAGCATGCGGGTGCCGTCGGCGCTGGGGATGGGCGCGGCCACCGCCACGGCCCTGGACACGCCTACCATGGTGGGTGTGTACGCCTGCGAGACGTGGGCCTGGCGCTTGTCGCGCACCGCGCGGTACCAGTCGGTGGTCGTGATGTCCTGCGGCAGCACGGTGGGCGGCTCCGCGCCCCTGATCTTGCCCTCGGGGGAGTTGACGATCAGGCCGCTGACGCCGTCGCGCAGTTCCTTCAGCTCGCCGAGCCAGTCGCGCATGGTGGCGCTGGTGACCTCGTCCACGGCCTCGCGCACCTGGGTCCGCTGGGCGAAGGCGGTGACGAGCTGCTTGAGCGAGTCCATCTGCTGCTCGACCACGACCCGGCTGACGGACGCGGTGGTCCTGACGCGCTCGCGGACCTCGTCGCTCATCGCGTTCTCCGACAGCGAGATGCTGGACGAGGTGAGCAGCGCCAGGGGCAGCAGTCCGAGTAACGTCCACAGGGCCGTCACCGCGAGCAACCATCGCACGGGCGTCCGTCCCTCCCCCCACTCGCTCGGGTACAGATTAGGAGGAAACCGGCGCGCGCGCCGGTTCCCGGTGAGCAGAACGAGCAAAAGGTGATCTTTTTTATTAAAACCCGCTTAAGCTGCAGTGATCTACCTGAATGACGAGGAGCGTGGCGGTGCCTGAGCTCAGGGACATCACCGTACTCATCGTGGACGACGACCCGGTCGTCACGGCGGCCCTGCACGCGCAGGTCAACCGGGTGCTCGGGTTCAGGGTCGTGGGCATCGCGCACACCGGTCACGCGGCGCTGGCCGCGGCCGGGCGGTTCGCGCCCCGGCTGGTCCTGCTCGATCTGCACCTCCCTGATATGCCCGGTCTGGAGGTGGCGCACCGGCTGCGCCGCCCGGACCAGCCGCCCGCCGACGTCATCGTGATCTCCGGGCGCAAGGAGTCGGCGACGGTCCGCGCCGCCATCCAGCGCGGCGCGCTCAACTACCTGGTCAAGCCGACCAGGGCCGGCACGCTGGAGCAGGCCCTGCTGCGCTACGCCGCCACCGTCAAGCAGCTCGAGTCCGAGGCCCGCTTCACCGACCAGCAGGAGATCGACAACCTCTTCCGCTCGCTCCACCTCGACGTGGGCACCCGGCCCAAGAGCATCTCCGCCTCCACCGAGCAGGCGGTGCTGGACGCGCTGTCGGAGGTCGAGGACGCCTCGGCCGACGAGCTGGCCGCCAAGGTCGGCGTCAGCCGCGCCACCGCCCGCCGCTACCTGGAGCACCTGGCCGAGCGGGGGCTGGTCGAGGGCCGGCCGAAGTACGGCACCACCGGGCGGCCCCAGCACCGGTACCGCATCCGATGAGGGCACTCCGGGCGCTGGCCGTGGCCATGCTGGTCGGCCTGCTGCCCGCCGCCTGCGGCGAGGCGAGCGCCTTCCCCGAGGACACCACGATGTCGCGCATCAGGGAGCGCGGCATCCTCACCGTCGGCATCAAGTTCGACCAGCCGATCTTCGGCTACAAGGATCCCGCCAGCGGGCGGATCACCGGGTTCGACGCGGAGATGGCCCGGCTGGTGGCCAGGGACCTGACCGGCAGCGAGCGCAACATCCGCTTCGTCGAGACGGTGTCGAGCGAGCGCGAGAACTTCATCGAGCAGGGCGTGGTGGACCTCGTCATCGCCACCTACTCGATCACCGAGACCCGCGCGCAGCGGGTCACGTTCACCGACCCGTACTACTACGCCGGCCAGGACCTGCTGGTACGCGTCGGCGACTCCACCATCAACCAGGTCTCCGACCTCAAGGGCAAGACCGTCTGCACGGCCCGCGGCTCCACCTCCGTCGACCGGCTGCGCACCACGGTGCCCGGCATCGACCTGGAGGTCGTGGACGCGTACAGCATCTGCGTGCCCGCGCTGGTGGCCGGCCGGGTGGACGCCGTCAGCACCGACGACACCATCCTGCTCGGCCTGTACGCCCAGCACCCCGACACGCTGCGGCTGGTCGGCAAGCCGTTCGCGCGCGAGCCGTACGGGATGGGCATGCGCAAGCAGGACACCGCCTTCCGCGACTACCTCAACGGGCTGATCGCCCGCTGGCTGTGCAACGGCGAGTGGGACCGCGCCTACATGGCCACCGTCGGGGTCTCCGGCACCACCTCCGAATCCGCGAAGCCGGCCCCTCGCCCGGCCGTTTGCTGAGCAGAACGATCACAATCTGAGCAGAACGATCACAAGCCCTTCCTCGCCACATGCGGCTCCTACGGTTACGCCAACGCTGACCGAGACAAGGAGCGTGACGCATGACCCAGGCGGACCTGATCGTCCTGCACCAGGTCAACAAGCGCTTTGGCGATCACCACGTGCTCAGGGACGTCGACCTGACCGTACGGCAGGGCGAGGTCGTCGTGATCATCGGCCCGTCCGGCGCGGGCAAGTCCACCCTGTGCCGCGCGATCAACCGGCTGGAGACGATCGACTCGGGCACGATCACTCTCGACGGGACGCCGCTGCCGGCTGAGGGCAGGGAGCTGGCCAGGCTGCGCGCCGAGGTCGGCATGGTGTTCCAGTCGTTCAACCTCTTCGCGCACAAGACCGTCCTGGACAACGTCGTCCTCGGGCAGGTCCACGTGCTCAAGCGGCCGAAGGGCGAGGCCGTGCGCAAGGCCCGCGAGCTGCTCGACCGCGTCGGCATCGGCGGCCAGGCGGACAAGTTCCCCGCCCAGCTCTCCGGCGGGCAGCAGCAGCGGGTGGCCATCGCCAGGGCGCTGGCCATGGACCCGAAGGCGATCCTGTTCGACGAGCCCACCTCGGCGCTGGACCCGGAGATGGTCAACGAGGTGCTGGACGTCATGACGGGCCTGGCCCGCGAGGGCATGACCATGGTCGTCGTCACCCACGAGATGGGCTTCGCCCGCCGTGCGGCCGACCGGGTCGTCTTCATGGCCGACGGCGAGATCGTCGAGCAGAACACCCCGGACACCTTCTTCGGCGCGCCCAGCAGCGACCGCGCCCAGTCCTTCCTCGCCAAGATCCTCACTCACTAAGGAGCCGTGATGTTCGGCAGATCCCTCTTCGCCGTGTTCGCCGTCGTGGCCGTCGCCTCCGGGTGCGGGGGCGGCTCGGAGAGCTACGCCTCCATCGTGGACAAGGCCAAGAACGACAAGAAGCTGGTGATCGGCGTCAAGGCCGACCAGCCCGGGCTCGGCCTGCGCACGCCCGACGGCGCCTTCACCGGCTTCGACATCGAGGTGGCCAAGTACGTGGCCAAGCAGCTCGGCGTCGAGCCGAGCGGCATCACGTTCAAGGAGACCGTGTCCGCCAACCGGGAGGCGTTCATCGAGCAGGGCCAGGTGGACCTGGTCGTGGCCACGTACTCGATCACCGACGCCCGCAAGCAGAAGGTGTCCTTCGCCGGGCCGTACTTCGTGGCCGGACAGGACCTGCTGGTCCGCGCCGACGAGGCGGCGCTGACCGGGCCCGAGGCGCTCAACGGCAAGAAGCTGTGCTCGGTCGCCGGCTCCACGCCCGCGCAGAAGGTCAAGGCGGAGTACGCCAAGGAGGTGCAGCTCCAGGAGGAGCGCACGTACTCGGCGTGCGTGGACCGCGTGCTCGGCGGCCAGCTCGACGCCATCACCACCGACAACGTCATCCTGGCCGGGTACGCCGCGCAGCACTCCGGCAAGCTCAAGGTGGTCGGCAAGACGTTCAGCACCGAGAAGTACGGCATCGGGATGAAGAAGGACGACACGGCCGGGCGCAAGGCCGTCAACGACGCCCTGGAGAAGATGTTCTCCGACGGGAGCTGGACCAAGGCGCTGCAGGCCAGCGTGGGCGCCTCCGGCTTCACCCTGCCGCAGGCCCCGCAGCTCGAGCGGTACTGATGGAGGCACTGCTGACCGAGGGCGGCACCATCCTGGCCGCCTTCTGGATGACGGTGCGGCTGGCGGCGGTCAGCGCGCTCGGCTCGCTGGTGCTGGGCACGCTGCTGACCGCCATGCGGGTGGCCCCGCTGGCCTCGCTGCGCGCCACCGCCACCGTGTACGTGACCGTGGCCCGCAACACGCCGCTGACGCTGGTGCTGCTGTTCACCGGTCTCGGCATCGGCGCGAACCTGGGCCTGGAGCTGTCCGACGACATCGCGACCAACAACTTCTGGCTCGCCGTCATCGGGCTGACCGCCTACACCTCGGCGTTCGTGTGCGAGGCGCTGCGCTCCGGGCTCAACACGGTGCCCGTCGGGCAGGCGGAGGCGGCCCGCTCGCTGGGGCTCGGCTTCGTCAGGACGCTGGCGCTGATCACGCTGCCGCAGGCGTTCCGCGCGGTGGTGGCGCCGCTGGGCAGCATCCTCATCGCGCTGACCAAGAACACCACGATCGCCCTGGTGGTGGGCGTGGCGGAGGCGTCGGTGCGGATGCGGGAGCTGATCGAGACGTACGGTGACCAGGTCATCGAGATCTTCCTCGGCTTCGCCGCCGGCTTCGTGCTGCTGTGCCTGCCGATGGGGTTGCTGTTCGGCTGGTTGTCGAAGCGGATGGCGGTGGCGCGATGACGTTCGCGAACCTGTACGAGCGGCCCGGCCCGCGCGGCGTGCGCCGCAACCGGGTGCTGACGGTCCTCGTCGCGGCGGCGCTGCTGGCGGTGGCGTACGTCGTCTACGTGCGCTTCGACGAGAAGGACCAGTGGGCGGCGGAGAAGTGGACGCCGCTGCTGCGCGGCGACGTCTGGGCCACGTTCATCCTGCCCGGCCTGGCGGGCACGCTGGCGGCGGCCGTCGCCGGGGTGGTGCTGGCCGCGCTGTTCGGGCTGCTGTTCGCCGTCGCCCGGCTGTCGGAGCACCGCTGGATCCGGGTGCCGGCCGCCGTGGTGGTGGAGTTCTTCCGGTCCGTGCCGCTGCTGCTGCTGATCTTCTTCGCGTTCTTCGGGTCGTACGTGCTCATCGGCGTGAACATCTCGGCGTTCGCCGCCGTCGTGTTCGGGCTGACCCTCTACAACGGGTCGGTCATCGCGGAGATCGTCAGGGCCGGGGTGCTGAGCCTGCCGAAGGGGCAGCGGGAGGCGGCGTACGCGGTCGGCATGCGCAAGGGGCAGGCGATGCGGCTCGTCCTGCTGCCGCAGGCCGTCAAGGCCATGCTGCCCGCGCTGATCAGCCAGTTCGTGGTGCTGCTGAAGGACTCGGCGCTGGGCCTGATCGTGGGCTACGACGAGCTGGTGGACCGGGGGCTGAACGGGATCGCGGCGAACTTCTCCAACGTCATCCCGGCGGCCGTCCTCATCGCGGCCATCTTCATCCTGATCAACCTGGCGCTGGACCGGCTGGCGCACCGCCTCGGCGCCTCCTCCACAGCGCGGGCGCCCAGGGTGCGGTCCCGATGACGGCCAGCAGGAGCAGCAGCGGCGCGCGCCACCACCACGTGACGCTCGCCGGTGGCGGGCCGTCCGGCCGCGACACCCAGGGGCGGGCCGTCTTCGACCAGGCGAGGAAGGCGTCGCCGACGGGCAGCAGGCCGAAGGCGTACCGCTTGGTCCACGGGGTGCCGATGGGCAGCCCGGCCAGCTCGCCGTAGCTGGCCAGGGCGGCGGCGAGCGGGGCGTCCCCCCGCACCTGGGCGGCGCCCAGGGTGACCGCCGTGGCCGACAGGCTCACGCCCAGCGGCAGCGGCCCCGAGTCGACGTCGCCCGGCCCGTCCATCCCTCGCGGGTACTCGCGGACGGCCGGGCCGAGCCCGAGCGGGGTGACCACGTAGCGGTCGCGGAAGCGCAGGTACTGCCCGGCGGAGAAGGCCGGGTCGATGTCCGCCAGGAACCGCTGGATCAGGCTCTGCGAGGAGCCCCTGGCCACCTCGGCCGGCTCGCCGGTGCCCGGCTCGGCCCGGTGCGGGATCAGGCCGGTACGCGGGTCGAGGCGCTCCCGGGTCCCGCGCAGCCAGCGGTCCACCGTGGCGGCGTACCGGGGTGGCCGCAGCGTGTCGTGCAGGCGCAGCGAGGCCACCGCCACCGTCGAGTCGACCGGCCAGGACTGGCCCGGGTACGCCTCCAGGAACGGCGAGCGCGACCGGTCGAACGCCCGGCCCAGCGCGGCCGAGTCCTCGGTGAAGCGGCGCAGCTCGGCCGGGTCGCGGGCATCGTCCGGCTGCAGGGCGAGCACGCCGCCGCGCAGCCAGTTGGTCCAGCCCCGGTAGAACACGCCGTGGGGCGGGTCGAGGTCCGGGCTGAACGGCTCGCGGCCCGGGGGCGCGTCGAGCCGCCGCAGCGCCCAGCGGGACTCGCGCAGCGCCTCCGGGCGGGTGGTCCCGTCCCGCTGCGCGAGCTCGACCCAGCTCAGGCCGTACAGGACGTGCAGGAAGAAATAGCCCTCGGGGAAGAGCGCCTGCGCCTGCCCGGCGGCGCCCGCGTCCAGGGCCGAGCGGAGGAAGGCGAGCTGGCGGCGCACGCCGGGCGGCTCACCGTCCGGGCCCGCGGTGGCCGGCACGACCAGCCGCACGGCGCCGGCCAGCGCGCACAACGAGATCACGGCGGCCGCGCCCCGCCGCGCCCAGCGCAGCAACCGGCGCCCGGCCGACGGCGGCGCACCCGCGACGGCGCGCAACGGGCCGCGCTCCTCGGCGCTCGCGGGGGTAGGCGCTGGGCCGGGCTTGTCGGCGCTCGCGGGGGTGGGCGTCGGGTCGGGCATCCGGTTGATGGTAGCGGGGGCCGGGTCGGGTGATCTGCCCGTCATGATGTGTTCATGCCGATTCCCCCTGGCCCCTTCGCCGGCCGTACCATCACCGACCTCGCCCGGGACCTGCGCGCGGGGCAGGTCACCGCCACCGAGCTGGCCGAGCGGGCGCTCGACGCCGCCGGCGCGCTCGGACCCGCGCTGAACGCGTTCGTGACCATGGACGCCGCCGGGGCACTGGAGGCGGCGCGCCGCGCGGACGAGGAGCTGGCCGCGGGCACCGACCGGGGGCCGCTGCACGGGCTGCCGGTCGCGGTCAAGGACCTGATCATGGTGGCGGGCCTGCCCGCGACGATGGGGTCGAGGCACTTCGCCCAGTACGTCCCCGACACCGACGCCACGTGCGTGACGCGCCTGCGCCGGGCCGGGGCGGTCATCGTGGGCAAGACGACGACGCACGAGTTCGCGTACGGCCCCACCGGCGACCGCTCCGCCAACGGCCCCTCGCGCAACCCCCGGGACCCGGAGCGCATGTCGGGCGGCTCCAGCGGCGGCAGCGCGGCGGCCGTGGCGGCGGGCATCGTCCCGCTGGCGATCGGCACCGACACGGGCGGGTCCGTGCGCATCCCCGCCGCTCTGTGCGGGATCGCCGGCTTCAAGCCCGCGTTCGGGGCGATCCCGGCGGACGGGGTGTTCCCGCTGTCGCGCAGCTACGACCACGTCGGCGTGCTGGCGGGAGGAGCGGAGGACTGCCTGATCGCCTACCGCTGCCTGACCGGGGAGACCGTGGACGGGAGCGCCGCCGGGAGCGTGGGCTGGATCGACCCGGCCGGGCTGTTCGACGGTGATCCGCGGGTGACACGGGCCGTGCGGGCGGTGCTGGAGACCGGGGAGGAGGTGCGGCTGCCCGAGGGGTTCGCCGAGGAGGTGCGGGAGACGTACGTGGCGGTGCAGAGCTGCGAGACGGCCGCCGTGCACGCCGAGCGGCTGGGGCGGGCGCCCGAGCTGTTCGAGCCGGAGGTGCTGGAGCGGCTGCGCGCGGCCGCGGAGGTGCCCGGCTGGCGGTACGTGCGCGCGCTGGAGGCCAGGGAGCGGCTGGCAGGCCTGGTGGAGGAGCTGTTCGGGCGGCACGACGTGCTCGCGATGCCGACCGTGCCGATCGTGGCGCCGCCGGTGGATCAGCGGGAGTTCGCGCTGGACGGCCGGGCGGTCGCGGTGCGCCCGGCGCTGCTCGCCCTGACCAGCCCGTGGAACGTGCTCGGCCTGCCCGCGCTGACCGTGCCCGCCGGGCTGGTGGACGGGCTGCCGGTCGGCCTGCAGCTCGTCTGCCGGCCTGGCGACGAACCCCTCCTCTTCGCCACCGCCGCACTCCTGTGACGGGTCAGTGTTCGGCGGCCGGGTGGGCGGAGTTGGGATCGGGGTCGAGGGCGTGCAGGATGCCGGTGTCCAGCCCGGTGTCGTAGCCGGCGGCGAACGCCGTCTGGAACGCGCTGTCGCCGATCGCCGCGCGGGCCAGCCGCTCGCACATCTCCCGCGCGCCGACCCACTCGGGAATGCCGAGCTGCGCCCGGCCGATGGTGTCCCACACCTGCTGGGCCAGGCCGAGCCGGCGGGCGGCGGGCTCGGCCTGGCCGGAGGCGGAGGCGGCGCAGGCGAGCACGTCGAGGGCCATGGCGATGCCGATGCTGTCGTGCAGCCGGTGCTTGATCTCCAGCGCCGACCGCGCGTACGCCTGGGCGGCGTCGTTGCGGCCCAGTGACAGCTCGGCCTGGGCGCGGAAGAGGTCGGCGTACGCGCGCATCCACCGCTCGCCGTGCTTGTCGCACTCGGCGCACATCTCCTCCAGCGCCTTGACCGCGTCCTCGACGCGGCCCTGCGCGGTGTGCACGTGGCTCTGCCCGAGCCGGGCCAGCAGCGTGGGCAGGGTGAGGCCGCGCTCGGGCCGGTGCACGGCCAGCAGGCTGTCGGCCAGCGCCAGAGCCAGTGCGAGGTCGCCCCTGATGGTGGCGGCGGCCATGACCATGGCCTGGGCGGCGAGCGCCGCGGCGGTGTCGCCGAGCTGGTCGGCGACGCCGGCGCACTCGGCCGCCCAGGCCATGCCGGCGTTGGGGTCGCCCTGCACCATGAGGGTCAGGCTGCACACCCACAACGCCCTGTTGCGCACCACACTCGGCTCGGTGTCCAGAGCCAGGGCGCGCTCCAGGTAGTGCTGTCCTTCCCGGAGGAAGCCGCACGGGTACCAGAAGAACCACAGCGCGGCGGCCAGCTCCAGCGCGGTGTGGTCACGGGGGTTGGTCAGGCAGTAGTCGAGCGCCGTCCGCAGGTTGTCGTGCTCGGCGTTGGTGCGGTCGTTCCAGGAGACCTGTTCGGGGCCCAGCCAGGCGGCGTCGCCGCGGCGGGCCAGCTTCAGGTAGAAGTCGCGGTGCCGGCGCCGCAGCCCGTCCTGCTCGCCGAGGGCGCGCAGCCAGATGGCGCCGTACTCGCGGATGGTGTCCAGCATCCGGTAACGCTCGCCGCCGCCGGTGGGCGCCCAGATCACGATCGACTTGTCCACCAGCCCGGCCATCAGGTCGGGGATGGCCGCGGGGGGCAGCAGCTCGTCGGAGCAGACCTCGGCCACGGCGGTGTCGTCGAAGCTGCCGGCGAACACCGACGTGCGCGCCCACAGCAGCCGCTCCTCCGGCGTGCAGAGCTGGTGGCTCCAGCCGATGGCGGTGCGCAGCGCCTGGTGCCAGGGCGGGTCGGCGTCGTTCACCTCGGCGTCGGTGTCGCCGAGCAGCTCGAACCGGTCGTCGAGCCGCTCGCACAGCTCGGCGGCGGGCAGCTCGCGCAGCCGGGCCGCGGCCAGCTCGATGGCCAGCGGGAGCCCTTCCAGGCGGCGGCACAGGCGGGCCAGGTCGGCGCGGTTGCCGTCGGTGACGGTGAAGCCGGGCAGGGAGCGGGCGGTGCGCTCGGCGAGCAGGATCACCGCGTCCTGCCGGCCGCCGCCGCCGGAGTCGGGGACCGGGAGCGGGTCGATGATCAGGACCTGCTCGTCGGGCACGCCGAGCGGGCGGCGGCTGGTGGCCAGGATCGACAGCCCGGGCGCGGCGAGGAGCAGCTCGCGGGCCGTGGCGGCGCACTCGTCGATCAGGTGCTCGCAGGTGTCGAGCACCAGCAGGAGGTGCCGGTCCTCCAGGTATTCGGCCAGCACGTCCATCATGGGCCTGGTGGTGCGGTCGGCGAGCGGCAGCGCCTCGGCGATGCTGTACGGCACCAGCGCCCCCTCGTCCAGCGCCGAGAGCTGGACGAGGCAGGCGCCGTCACCGTAGCCGGGCTGCATGAGGGCGGCGGCCCGCAGCGCCAGCCGGGTCTTGCCGACCCCGCCCACGCCGGTCAGCGTCACCATCCGGAATTCCCTGCACAGCCGGCGGATCCGGGCGAGCTCTCCGCGGCGGCCTACCAGGCTGGTCGTCTCCGGCGGCAGATTCCCGGCATGCCGCCCACCCATGTTCATGATCCTCACCTGTCCGGCTCGGTCCGCCGCGTTCGGTGACAGCAGCTTGCCGGACGCGGCCAGGATCCGCCACGAAAAGTGAGAAAGTGACTACGCAACAGACCGGGTTGCGGGCGTTTCTTAATGCCGTCCCCTGTTGAGCGATTCCGCCGGGTTCGTTCGAGGCGCCGGCTCGAACGCGCGAAACCCCGGGTCGGCGGGCCCTTCCCACTTAACCAAGCGCTTGCTACGCTCCGCCCATGGTGTCCACGATCGTCTGGGGTACCGGCAACATCGGCCGCGCCGCCATCCGCGCCGTCGAGGCCCATCCCGGGCTGAAGCTGACCGCCGTCCTCGTCCACGACCCCGCCAAGCTCGGCCGCGACGCGGGCGAGCTGGCCGGGCTCGGCCACCGGCTGGGCGTCACGGCGACCGCCGACGTCGAGGCGGCCCTGGGCGCGAGCCCGGGCGCCGTCGTGTACGCGGCCTCCGGCGACATCCGCCCGTCCGAGGCGCTGGCCGACGTGGTCCGCGCCCTGCGCGCGGGAGCCGTCGTCGTCACCCCCTCCCTGTACGCGCTGTACGACCACCGCAGCGCCCCGCCCGAGGTCCGGCAGCCGGTGCTGGCGGCCATCGCGGAGGGCGGCGGCTCCCTGTTCGTCTCCGGCGTCGATCCCGGCTGGGCCAACGACGTGCTGCCACTGCTGGTCAGCGGGCTGGCCGCGACCGTGGACGCCGTACGCTGCCAGGAGATCTTCGACTACTCCACCTACGACCAGCCCGACGCGGTCCGCTACCTGGTCGGCATGGGCCAGCCGATGGACTACGAGCCGCCGATGCTCGCGCCGGACGTGCCCGCCATGGTGTGGGGCGGCCAGGTGCGGCTGATCGCCAGGGCGCTCGGCGCCGGCCTGGACGGCATCCGCGAGCACGTGGAGCGCCGCCCGCTGGAGTCCACGGTCACGACGGCCTCGATGGGCGCGTTCGAGGCCGGCACGCAGGGCGCGGTGCGGTTCGAGGTGCGGGGCATCGTCGGCGGCGAGCCCAGGATCGTGCTGGAGCACGTCACCCGCATCCACCCGTCCTGCGCCCCCGACTGGCCCGTCCCGCCCGCCGGCGCGGGGGCGCACCGGGTGATCGTCGAGGGCAGCCCGCGCATCGAGGTCACGGTGCAGGCCACCGACGAGGGCGGCAACCACTCCGCGGGCGGCAACGCGACGGCCGTGGGCCGCCTGGTGGGCGCCGTCGAGTGGCTCCTGGAGGCGGGGCCGGGGCTGTACGACGCGCTCGACGTACCGCTGCGGCCCGCCATCGGCAAGCTCGGAAGGAGGAGCGGGTGAGGATCGACATCCCGGAGGGCAAGGACGCGATCGAGTACGTGTGGGGGGAGATGGTGCCCGGCATCGGGCCCGCCGCCTCCCGCTACTCGCTGGCGGTGTACGCGCACACGACGCTCGGCCTGCGCGAGTTCGAGGCGGCCAGGCTGCGGGTGGCGCAGCTCAACGGCTGCGCGTTCTGCCTCGACTGGCGGACGGAGCGGGACGGGCAGACCGTCGAGGACGGCTTCGCCGACGCCGTCGCGGACTGGCGCGCGACCGGCGCCTTCGACGCGCGCACCCGGCTGGCCGCCGAGTACGCCGAACGGTACACCCTCGACCACCACGGGCTGGACGAGGAGTTCTGGGGCCGGATGACCGCGCACTACAGCCAGCTCCAGATCGTGGAGCTGAGCATGTGCATCGGCTCGTGGCTGGCGTTCGGCCGGCTCAACCACGTCCTGGGCCTGGACACGATCTGCCGCCTCCCGAACGCCCCGTCCCCGAAAGCGAGCCCGGCCCCATGAGCAAGATCGACAGCAGGATCGACGACGTCTCCCGCCGCGGCTTCCTGACCGCCACCGGCGCCCTGCTCGGCACCGCCGCCCTCGGCGTGCACTCCCCCGCCGCCCGCGCGGCCGGCCCGATCGGCTCGGGCGCGCACGTGGCGGCCCTGGTGATCGGCACCGGGTACGGCGGCTCGGTGGCGGCCCTGCGCCTGGCCGAGGCGGGCGTGGACGTGCACCTCGTCGAGATGGGCCAGGCGTGGGACACCCCCGGCCCCGACGGCAGGATCTTCTGCAACACGCGGGAGCCCGACTACCGCTCCTACTGGCTGCGCACCCGCACCAAGGCCCCGCTCAACTACTTCCTCGGCTTCCCCATCGACCGCGACATCCCCCGCCACACCGGCATCCTGGACGCCGAGGAGTTCGGCGGCATCACCGTCTACCAGGGCCGCGGCGTCGGCGGCGGCTCCCTGGTCAACGGCGGCATGGCGGTCACCCCGAAGCGCGAGAACTTCGCCGCCGTCCTGCCCTCGGTCGACGCCGGCGAGATGTACGGCACCTACTACCCGCGCGCCAACGCCGCCCTCGGCGTGGGCACGGTGGACCCGGCCTGGTTCGACACGACGGCCTGCTACCAGTACGCCCGGGTCGGCCGCAAGCACGCCCAGCGCTCCGGCTTCCCGTTCGTGTTCGTGCCGGACGTCTACGACTGGGACTACATGAAGCAGGAGGCGGCCGGGACCGTCCCGCAGTCGGCGCTGGCCGGCGAGATCCTCTACGGCAACAACCACGGCAAGAGGTCGCTGCAGAAGACGTACCTGGCCCGGGCCGCGGCGACCGGCCGCGTCACCGTCTCGCCCCTGCACAGGGTCACCTCGGTCGCCCCGGCGGGCGGCGCGTACACGGTCACCATCGAGCAACTCGACACGAGCGGCGGCGTCGTCGCCACCAAGACGGTCACGGCCGACCGGGTGTTCTTCGCCGCGGGCAGCGTCGGCACCAGCAAGCTCCTGGTCAAGCTGAAGGCCACCGGCGTGCTGCCGGCGCTCAACGGCGAGGTCGGCAAGGGCTGGGGCGACAACGGCAACGTCATGTGCGGCCGGGCGAACCACCTGTGGGACCCCACGGGCAAGCTCCAGTCGGCCATCCCGTGCTGCGGCATCGACAACTGGGCGGCCGGCGGCGCGTTCGCCGAGGTGGCCCCGCTGCCCACCGGGATCGAGACCTTCGCCTCGTTCTACCTGTCGATCACCAACAACCCGCACCGCGCGCAGTTCTCCTGGAACGCGGCCGCCGGGAAGGTGGAGCTGAACTGGCAGACCGCCTGGAAGCAGCCGTCCATCGACATGGCCAGGACCATCTTCGACAAGATCAACGCCAAGGAGGGCACGATCTACCGGACGGACCTGTTCGGCGTCTACAAGATCTGGGGCGACCACCTGACGTACCACCCGCTGGGAGGCGCCGTCCTCGGCCGGGCCACCGACAACTACGGGCGGCTGACGGCCTACCCGGGGCTGTACGTCATCGACGGGGCGCTGATCCCGGGGAACACGACCGTCAACCCGTTCGTGACGATCACGGCGCTGGCGGAGCGGAACATCGAGCGCATCATCGCCGCCGACCTGTGAGCGGGACCGGGACGGGGTCCTCATGACCGGCGCCCCGTCCCGACCGTCGCTGTGCGCCCATCCGTAACTCGCGGTCAACCTCGGCGGTCTACCGTGCGCGCATGAAGATGCGCAGCTTACTCGCGGGCGTGCTGTCCACCGCCCTGATCGGCGGTACGGTCACCGTCGTGCTGACCCAGACCTCCACCGCCACGGCCGAGCGCCGGGCCCAGGATCCCATCGTGATCGCCCACCGGGGCGCCTCCGCCCACCGCCCGGAGCACACGCTCCTGGCGTACGAGGCCGCCATCGCGATGGGCGCCGACTACATCGAGCCCGACCTGGTCTCCACCAAGGACCACGTGCTGGTCGCCAGGCACGAGAACGAGATCTCCGGCACCACCGACGTGGCCGCGCACCCCGAGTTCGCCGGCCGCCGCACCACCAAGACCGTGGACGGCAGGCCCGTCACCGGCTGGTTCACCGAGGACTTCACGCTGGCCGAGCTGAAGACGCTGCGTGCCAAGGAGCGGGTGCCCGACCTGCGGCCGGACAACACGGCGTTCGACGGCCTGCCCGAGATCCCGACGTTCGAGGAGGTCGTGAAGCTCGCGCTGGAGCACGGCGTCGGCGTCTACCCCGAGACCAAGCACCCCACCTACTTCGACTCCATCGGCCTGTCGCTGGAGGAGCCGCTGCTCGACGTGCTGAACCGGTACCGGGTGCGCAAGGCGTACATCCAGTCGTTCGAGACCGCGAACCTGCGTGACCTGCGGGGTAAGACGCGGCTGCCGCTGATCCAGCTCATCACGTTCGGCGGCGCGCCCTACGACTGGGTGGCGGCCGGCAGCACGCGCACCTACGACGACATGGTCAAGCCGGACGGGCTGCGCGAGGTCGCCGGGTACGCGAACGGGATCGGCGTGGACACCAGGCGCATCGTGCCGGTGGACGCCTCCGGCGCGACGACCGCGCCCACCACCCTGGTCGCCGACGCCCACCGCAGGCGGCTGGCCGTGCACGTGTGGACGGTGCGCAACGAGAACTCGCAGCTCCCCGCCGACTACCGGCTCGGCAACCCGGCCAGCCCCGCCTACCCGCGGGCGACCGGGAACGTGATGGGCTGGCTGTCGCGGCTGCTGGAGCTGGGCATCGACGGCGCGTTCTGCGACGACCCGGGCATGGGCAGGGCTGTGGTGTCCAGTCGCTCCGGCCGCTGATCCGTCAGGTACGGCGCCAGCGGGACTCGCCGAAGCAGTAACCGGCGAACAGCAGCACTCCCAGCGCCACCACCACGAGCAGCGACGGCCCCGCCGGGGTCTGGGCGAACTGCCGCAGGGTGGCGTCGATGCCGCCCGCCTTGTCCGCGTCGTGGGTGATCGCCGCGTAGGTGACGAAGATCCCGGCCATCCCGGCGATCGCCCCGCGGGCCGCGTACCCGCCGACCCCGAGCCGGTCCATGACGGTTCTGGCTCTCGGGGACATCCGCCCCTGGTCGAGCTCCTCCCTGAAGCCCTTCGTGGCGCCCCGGTGCACCCAGTAGACGCCGAGCGCCACGAGGCCGAGCCCGATCGCGCCCACGATCCACTGCCCGGCGGGCAGGCCGAGCAGCTTGCCCGTCACGTCCTGCGACTTCTGGTCGTCGGAGCCCGCCTTGCCCGAGGTGATCACGCTCCACAGCGTGTAGACGACCAGGCCGTAGACGAGGACCCGCCCGGCCGCCTCGGCGCGCTCGAGCGCCTTCCCGCCGCCGAACACCGCCTCGGACGCCTGCCACAGGGCCAGCGCCACGAAGCCGGCCACCATGATCCACAGCAGCACCTCACTGAACGGCAGCCGGGCTAACGTGCTGATGGCTCCGGCCTTGTCGGCCTCCCCGCCCGACCCCTGGCCGAGGCCGACCTGCAGGGCCACCACGCCGATCAGCGCGTACAGCACGCCGCGGCACGCCAGGCCCACCCTGGTCAGCACGGCCATCGGCCGGCTGCGGGTGGCGCGGCGCGTCGCGGCCTTCGCCTCGTTCCCGGCCTGTTGCGCGGTATTCACCGTTTCCTCCAAGCTGGTCTTGCCGGAGAACCCCGAGTGCCCGGGATCGGCGTCCCTACGCCTCGGCGTGGCGCTGCCAGGGACGATGGGGCTGGTTACAGTGGTCCGGTGAGCCACGACCAGCACGGCCTGGCGATGACCGGGGCCGGTGCCGCGGCGGTGCGGCACTACGATCGCGCGATCGACGACCTGCTGCACTTCAGGGCCGAGGTGGAGGCCGAGGCGAACGCCGCGCTGGCCGAGTCGCCCGGCTTCGCGATGGGCCACGTGCTGTCGGCGTACCTGGGGCTGCTGACCACGGAGGCCGAGGACGCGCGCGCGGCACGGGCACGGTTCGGCGCGTTCCTGCGCGGGATCGACGGCGGGATCGACAGCGGGATCGGCAGCGGGGGGATCGACAGCGGCGCGCTGCTGCCCCGCGAGCGGGCGCACGTCGCGGCCGTGCGGGCGCTGCTCGGCGGCGACTTCCTGACCTGCGGGGCGCTGCTCGCCGGCATCACGGCCGAGCACCCGCGCGACGCGCTGGCGCTGGCCGCAGGGCACCAGATCGACTTCTTCACCGGCGACGCCCGCATGCTGCGCGACCGGATCGGCGGGGCGCTGACCGCCTGGCACGAGGACGACCCGCACCTCGGGCACGTGCTCGGCATGTACGCCTTCGGCCTGGAGGAGGCCGGGCACTACGACCGCTCGGAGGAGGTCGGGCTGCGGGCGGTGGAGCTGAACCCGCGCGACGTGTGGGGCATCCACGCGGTGGTGCACACCTACGAGATGCAGGGGCGCTTCGGCGACGGGCTGCGGTATCTCGACGCGCGGGTGCCCGACTGGTCGTCCGGCACGTTCTTCAACATCCACAACTGGTGGCACTACTGCCTGTACGCGCTGGAGACCGGCGACGTGCCGCGCGTGCTGGCCGTCTACGACGCGGTGCTGGCGGGCGGGCGGGCCTGCATGGAGCTGCTCGACGCGGCGGCGCTGCTGTGGCGGCTCCACCTGGAGGGCTCCGACCAGCACGAGCGCTGGCGGGCGCTGGCCGACGCGTGGCCCGCGCGGGTGGCGGAGCCGTTCTACGCCTTCAACGACATGCACGCGGTGATGTCGTACGTCGGCGCCGGGCGGATCGCGGAGGCGGAGAAGCTGATCGCGGGGCGGGAGGCGTACGTGGCCGAGCCGCATCCCGGGGTCACCAACCACGACATGACGCTCAGGGTGGGGCTGCCGGTGTGCCGGGCGATCGTGGCGTTCGGGCGGGGCGACTACGGGGCGGTGGTGGATCTGCTGCATCCGATCAGGCACCGGGTCAACGAGTTCGGCGGCAGCCACGCGCAGCGGGACGCCGTGCAGCGCACGCTGCTGGAGGCTGCGCTGCGGGCCGGGCGGCGAGATCTGGCCAGGGTGCTGGTGAGCGAGCGGATCAGCGTGCGGCCGTGCAGCCCGTACAACTGGCTCAAGCAGGCGGCGGTGGCCGAGGCGATGGGCGACGGCGCGGCGGCGGCCGTCGCGCGCGGCCGGGCGGGCGAGCTGGCCAGGTCCGGAATTGTCGGAGCCTCCGGGTAGTTTCTGCACACATGGATCGGCAACTCACCCTGATGGTCGTGCACGCCCACCCCGACGACGAATGCCTGAGCACCGGCGGCATCCTCGCCCGCTACACCGAGGAGGGCATCCGCACGGTCCTGGTCACCTGTACCAACGGCGAGCAGGGCGACGGCGAGGGCGGCGTGAAGCCGGGCGAGCCGGGTCACGACGACGAGGCGGTGGCGCGGCGGCGGCTGGGCGAGCTGCGCGAGTCGGTCGCCCACCTGGGCGTCGACCACCTGGAGCTGCTCGGCTACCGCGACTCCGGCATGGACGGCTGGGACGGCAACGGCCACCCCGACGCGTTCGCCAACGTGCCCGTCGAGACGGCCGCCGCCAGGCTGGCCGCGCTGATGGAGCACTACCGGCCGCAGGTCGTGGTCACCTACGACGAGACGGGCGGCGGCGGTTACGGCCACCCCGACCACGTGCAGACGCACCGCGTCACGGTGGCCGCCGCCGAGCGCACCGGCATCCCCGACAAGCTCTACTACACCGCCATTCCCCGGTCGGCGATCAAGCGCATGTTCGAGCTGATGCGCGAGAGCGGCGCCGACGTCGGCGACTTCACGCCCTCCGACGACTTCGGCACCCCCGACGAGCGGGTGACCAGCGTCCTCGACGTCTCCCCCTACGTCGAGCGCAAGCTCAAGGCCCTGCGGGCGCACGAGAGCCAGGGGGAGAACATCTTCCTGCTGCGGATGCCGGAGGAGGCGCAGCAGCAGGCGTTCTCGCACGAGGCGTTCGAGCGGGTGCTGAGCAAGGTGGACACGCCGAAGCACGAGGAGGATCTGTTCGCGGGCCTGCGCGACAGCTGACCTTTTCCGACAAATAATTAAATGGCCGGATATGCGAAATTGCATATTCGGCTATTTCCCATGCATTCCCCAAGTTCCTGTTAACATCCCCGGGCGACGATGCCGACAGCCTGCAGGGATGCCCCAGTGACAGAAGCGGTCGAAATTCCGCGCGCGGACGGCGGCGACAGCCTGGATCATTACAACACCGACGCGATCCGCGGCTTCATCCGCACGTTCGAGCAGATGCGGGCCAGACCCCGCGCCAGAAAAGGCGACGTGCCCCTGCCCGTTCTCTCCCTCCACGGGCCGTTCGAGGTCACCGCCGCGTTCGCGCAGATCCTGGCCGCCCGCTGCAAGGGCGCGCCCAACGCGTGGGCCGAGTCGAGAGCCGGGGAGCACGCCGGCGGCGAGGCGGGCGCGCCGTACCTCGCGATGAGCGAGACCCTGCTCAGGGTCGCCCGCACCCTGTCCTCCACCGGGCCGGGCAAGGAGCCGCAGCTGCGGTTCCCGCTGTTCCACCAGGTGCACTGGATGCTGGGCATGCAGCTGCCCGGCGACACGCCGCAGGCCGTGCGCGAGCTCGTCGCGCGGGAGACCCGGCGGCGGCGCCTGCAGCTCCGGCCCAGCTCCGAGCTGGAGCACCGGGGGCTGCTGAAGAACCTGCGGGCCTACTTCGAGGGGCCGCTGAGCGCCTGGGCGGCGGCCGCCGCGCTGGTCAGCCAGGCCCTGGCGGAGCAGCTCAGCCCGGTGATCGGGCTGGTGGCCGTCTGCACGGCTCTCGTCCTGGCGGTCGCCCACGTGCTCCTGCTCTCGCGGAGCTGGGCCGGATGGCGGCGCTACCGGTGGTTCACCCGGCAGCCGTACCTCATGCCGGAGAGCTCGAAGACCCGCCCGCAGAGCTTCCGCGAGTTCGTCGAGCTCGTGCTCAAGGCGCGGCACAAGGCCGAGGTGCCGGCGAGTCTGTCGGAGATGAGCGACCGCGGGCAGCGGGAGCCGCGCAGGGAGTGCGACGAGATCGAGCTGCTGCTCGTCAACGCGTTCCTGGAGGACCTGCGCCAGGGCTACGAGCGGAGCCGGCGCACGTTCTGGCGGCGGGCCGCGTGGACCAGGACGGTCTACCCGGTCCTCCTCGTCGACACGGCCGGGGAGGCGGATGTCAACGTGCGGCTGCTGCGGCGCGTCGAGCAGGTACGCCGCCAGATCCCGCAGTCCGACCCGCTGTTCGTGATCCACATCGCCGCGGCCGAGGGCGGCGACCCGGTCGGCCCGGCCCCGGCCCCTCCGGCGTACGCCGAGGTCAGCGGGGCCGAGCGGCTCTGGACGGAGTGGAACAGGAGCCTGCGGGCCAGCCGGGCCGTGGGCGACGTCCGGCACCTCGGCATCCGGCTCAAGCGCGAGGACGCCCGCGCGGCGGACGCGGTGGCCAGGTCCATCCCGCTGGAGCAGCCTCCCCGCCCGCCGCTGCTCGCCAACCGCTGGCTCCTGCGCGCGGCCATCCTGCTGCTCTTCCTGGGGCCCGCCGCCGTCCTGGCGCGCGAATGGCAGAGCAGTTGCGGCAAGGGCGTCTGGAAGGCGCCGACCGGCGAATGCGTCGGCATCACCAGCGGCGACGTCAGCTTCGACGAACGGTTCGCGGAGGTGGTGAACGCGATCGAGGACAACAACGGGAAGATCGAGCGTTCCGGACGGCCCTACACCACCATCGTCTACGTCGGCGCGCTCAGCACCCAGCCGTCCTCGGCCGCGGAGGACCTGGCGGACGCGCAGGGCGAGCTGACGGGGATCGCGATCCGGCAGGGCGAGCTGCTGGAGAGCGCCGACCAGAGCATCGTCCAGCTGCGCGTCCTGATCGCCAACGCCGGCAACGGGTTCCGGTTCGGCGAGCAGGTCGCGGACCGGATCCTGGAGCTGGCCAGGGACGACCCGTCCATCGCGGGCGCCATCGGCTTCGGCGAGAGCAGGGACGGCGCCAACGCCGCGATCAACCGCCTCAGCTCCATCTTCCTGCCGATGCTGGGCACCGCGGCGACCTACGACGACTTCGGCAAGGACGGCAAGGGCCGCCCCTCCCTGTCCTACTTCCCGCTGTCGCCGACCAACAGCGAGGTCGCCGACGTCTCCGCGCGCTGGGCCCGCTCGGGCGCGCTGGCGGCGCCCGCGGACGACGGCCTGCCGCACAAGCGGCCGGCCAGGACCGCGGCGGTCTTCGTGGACGCCGACAGCAGCGATCTCTACAGCTCCGACATCGGCAGGCGCTTCATGAAGCGGTTCGGCGAGCTCGGCGGCAAGGCCACCCTCATCGAGTACGACGACGCGGGCGACGCCGGTGAGGAGCTGAAGAAGCTCTGCAAGCGGGACGCCGAGCAGCCCGACCTCGTCTTCTACTCCGGGCGGTCCACCCAGTTCGGCACCTTCGTCGACCGGATCTCCAGCTCGCCCTGCGAAGGGCTGCTGGTCCTGGCCGGAGACGCCGTCTCCCAGTACGTGGACGGCAACGCGGCCAGGATCGCGATGATCGGGAAGATCAAGCTCTACTACACCCCCCTGGCCACGGAGAAGGCCTGGCCACCGGGGGACATCCGGCGTCCCGCCGCGTTCTACGACGCCTTGTGGCGCCGCACCGGCCCTCCGGACGACGGCGAGGTCAAGCCGTCCCCGACCTACGCCGTGCTGGCCTACGACGCCGCGCGGGCCATGATGGACGCCGCCCAGAGCACCTACCGGCTCCAGCACGATCCCGGCGGCGACGGGCGGGGCCCGGCCGTCGACCGTGGCGGGCTGCTGGCCGCGTTCGGGCGCCTGGACGAGATCGACGGCGCCAGCGGGCTCATCTCGTTCGAGCAGGACCCGTCGGGCAACCGCGCGGTGGACCGGCCGCTGCTGCTCGCGACCGTCTCCGCCTCGGGCGGCATCGAGGTGGTCGGCCAGTGCGGCCGCCTGTACGAGCAGGCGGAGCCGTGCGCGATGGCCGGCCGGCCGGGCTCGTGAGGAAAGTTTCACCGCTTCCGCGCAGGTCGTGGGATCGCCTCGGGCGGGCCGGTTGAGATCGGGCGGCGGGCGTCTTACGGTGCTGGTACCGATCCGGTCAAGGAGCCCGTCATGCGCGCCCGTGTCGTCCCGGCCCTGATCCTGACTCTGCTCGCTCCCCTGCTGGCCCTCGGCGTCGGCGTCCCCAGGGCCGAGGCCCAGGTGGTGGGCGGGTTCGACTTCGACAGGGCGGAGGTGTCCGTCACGGGCCTGCAGGTGCCGTGGGCCATGGCGTTCCTGCCGGACGGCAGCGCGCTGGTCTCCGAGCGGAACACGGGCCGCGTCATGCAGGTCCGGCCCGGCCAGGCGCCCGCCCAGGTCGCCACGGTGAGCGGGGTGAGCGCGTCGGGCGAGAGCGGCCTGCTGGGGCTGGCGGTCTCGCCGTCGTACGCGGAGGACGGCTGGGTGTACGCATACTTCACCAGCACGAGCGGCGACAACCGCCTGGTCAGGTTCCGGCTCAACGCCCCGCAGACGCAGACGGTGATCTTCTCCGGGGTGCCGAGCGCGGCCATCCACGACGGCGGCCGGATCGCGTTCGGCCCCGACGGCATGCTGTACGTGGCCACCGGCGACGCGAACAACACCGCCAACGCCCAGAACCTCAACAGCCCGGCCGGCAAGATCCTGCGCATGACGCCCACCGGTGGCGTCCCCTCTGGCAACCCGTTCGCCAACTCCCGCGTCTGGAGCTACGGCCACCGCAACGTCCAGGGCCTGGCCTGGGACTCGCAGGGCAGGATGTACGCCACCGAGTTCGGCCAGAACACCTGGGACGAGGTCAACCAGATCGTCGCGGGCGGCAACTACGGCTGGCCCACCTGCGAGGGCACCTGCGGCAACGGGAGCTTCCGCAACCCGATCGTCACGTGGACCACGGCCGAGGCGTCGCCGAGCGGGCTGGCGTACGCCAACGACACGCTGTTCGCGGCGGCGCTGCGCGGCCAGCGGCTGTGGGCGGTCCCGCTGACCTCCGGCGGCGGGGCCGGCACGCCGGTCGCCGAGCTGCAGGGCGAGTACGGGCGGCTGCGCGCGGTGGCCGTCGGCCCCGACGGCTGGCTCTGGGTGGGCACCAGCAACCGTGACGGCCGCGGCAGCCCGGTGGCGCAGGACGACCGCATCGTCCGCGTCCCGCCCGCGTCGGGCGGCACCGACACGCAGGCGCCGAGCGCGCCCGCGGGCCTGGCCGCCTCGGGCACGACCGCCACGGCGACCACGCTGTCCTGGACCGCCGCGACCGACAACGTGGGCGTGACCGGCTACGACGTGCTGCGCGCGCCCGGCGCGTCGGGCGGCACGTTCGCGCAGGCCGGCACGTCGGCGACCACCTCGTTCACGAACACGGGCCTGACCGCGGGCACCACCTACCGCTACCAGGTCAGGGCCAGGGACGCGGCCGGCAACCTGTCCCCCGTCTCGAACACGGTCACGGTCACCACGACCTCCTCGCAGGGCGGCACCTGCACGGCCACGCCTGCGACGGCGAGCGAGTGGGCCACCGGCTACGTGATCCAGGTGACGGTCACCAACACCGGCACAGCCACGCTGAACGGCTGGACGGTGACGTTCACGCTGCCTCCCGGGCACACCATCACCGGCTCGTGGAACGTCCAGGTGTCCAGCTCGGGCCAGACGGCCACGGCCAGGAACGCCGCCTACAACGGCGGCCCGATCGCGCCCGGCGCGAGCACGTCGTTCGGCTTCCAGGCGAGCCGCCCCGGCGCGGACGGCCGGGTGCCCTCCGGCTACACCTGCACGTCTCCCTGAGCGCGCGTCCCCGGAAGCAGCTCGCCCGAGCCGCGCACGATCAGCCGGGTCGGCACCGTGACGCGGCGGGCCCTGGACCGGTCGCCGTCCAGCCGGGCCAGCACCAGCTCCGCCGCCGCGGCCCCCACGCCGGCCGGGTCCTGGGCGACGGCGGTGAGCGGCGGGTCGAGCGCCTCGGCCAGCGGCAGGTCGTCGAACCCGACCAGCGCCACGTCCTTGCGCCCCGCCCGCGACAGCGCCACCACCGCCCCCATGGAGGCGAGGTTGTTGCCCGCGAACAGCGCGGTCGGCGGGTCGGCCAGCGCCAGCAGCCGCATGGTGGCACGGGCCGCGGCCTCCAGGTCGTGCCCCGTCTCCACCAGGGCGCGGTCGAACGGCAGCCCGGCGGTTTCGAGGGCGTCCCGGTAGCCCTGTAACCGCTCGCGGCGCGTGTAGAGGGTGGCCGGCAGGTCGCCCACGAAGCCGATCCTGCGGTGCCCGTGCGCGATCAGGTGCGCCACGCCGGCCGTCGCACCCTCCCGGTTGGCGCTCACCACGCAGTCGGCGGTCAGCCCGGCGGCGGGGCGGTCGAGGAAGACGATCGGCAGCCCGGCCGCCCGCTCGGCACGCAGGTGGCGGTGGTCGCCGGCGGCGGCCGGGACGACCATGAGGGCGCTGACCCGGCGGGCCAGGAACGTGGCGATGAGCGACTGCTCGTGGCCGGCCGTCTCGTCGGAGGAGCCGACGATGAGCGTGAGCCCGCGGGCCCGCACGGCGCCCTCGACGCCGCCCGCGACCGTGCCGAAGAACGGGTTGCCCAGCTCGGGCACGACCAGGCCGATCGCGGCGTCCCGGGCGCCCACCCGCATGTTGCGGGCCATGAGGTTGGGCTGGTAGCCGAGCTTCCTGACCGCCTCCAGCACCCGCTCGCGGGTCTCGACGGCGACCGGGCCCTCGTCGTTGAGGACCCGGGAGACGGTCTTCGCGGTGACTCCCACCTCACGAGCCACATCTGTCATCGTCGGACGCCGCATTTCAGACATCCTGTCAGAGGCCGATCGCCTTCGCCGCCTCCTGGTCCGCCACCACGGACTTGCCGTCCGAGACCTGGATCGCACCGGTCATGATGGCCACGACCTCGGCCATGCTGTGCTCGCGCGGGCTCAGCTCGGCGACCCTGCGGCCGAGCCGCTGGACGTGCACGCGGTCGGCGATCTCGAACACGTGCGGCATGTTGTGGCTGATCAGCACCACCGGCGTGCCGCGGTCGCGGACCTGCCTGATGAGGTCGAGCACCTGGCCCGACTCCTTCACGCCGAGCGCCGCCGTGGGCTCGTCCATGACCACGACGCGCGTGGCCCAGGCCACCGCCCTGGCCACGGCCACGCCCTGGCGCTGGCCGCCCGACAGCGACTCGACCGGCTGGGTGAGAGAGCGCAGCCCGATCTTGAGCTCGGCCATGTGCCGGGCCGACTCCTCGCGCATGCGTTTCTTGTCCAGCATCCGGAAGACCTTGCCGAGCAGGCCGGGCTTGCGCAGCTCGCGGCCGAGGAACATGTTGGTCGCGATGTCGAGCGAGGCCGCGATCGCCAGGTCCTGGTAGACGGTCTCGATGCCGTGCCGCCGGGCGTCGAGCGGGTCGCGCAGGCGCACGGGCTCGCCGTCGAGGCGGATCTCGCCCGTGTCCGGCTGCAGCGCGCCGGTCAGCGCCTTGATCAGGCTGGTCTTGCCGGCGCCGTTGTCGCCGATGACCGCGAGCACCTCGCCGGGCATGAGGTCGAAGTCCGCGCCGTCGAGCGCGGTCACGTGGCCGTACCTCTTGACCAGGCCGCGGGCCTGGAGGACGGGGGTGGTCATCGCATCCTCCTGCGGGAGAGCTGGTCGACGGCGACCGCGAGGATCACCAGGATGCCGGTGATGAGCGTCTGGTAGATCGACGGCACGCCCATGAGCTGCAGCCCGTTGCGGAACACGCCCACGATGAGCGCCCCGACGAGCGTGCCGAGCACCAGGCCGCGGCCGCCGAACAGGCTGGTGCCGCCGAGCACGACCGCGGTGATGCTGTCGAGGTTGTCGGTCTGGCCCGCCTGCGGGTCGCCCACGCCGGTACGGGAGACCAGGAGCAGGGCGGCGATGCCGTACACGAGGCCGGCCAGGGTGTAGACGCCGACGGTCAGCCGGCGCGTCCTGATGCCGGTCAGGCGGGCCACCTCGGGGCTGTTGCCCAGGGCGTACACGTGGCGGCCCCACGCGGTCGAGCCGAGCAGGTACGCGAACAGCAGGAACAGCAGGATGGTCAGCAGCGAGCCGTAGGTGACGTTCGTCTGCCCGAGCTGGAACGTCTGCCCGAGGAAGGTGAGCAGCGCGGGCAGCTCGGTGACCGTCTGCTCGTTGGAGTAGATGTGGGTCAGGGCGAAGACCACGTTCAGCATGCCCAGCGTCACGATGAACGGCGGCAGCGAGATCCGCGTCACCAGCAGGCCGTTGACCAGCCCGAACGCGGCGCACACGGCAAGGCCGGCGGCCAGCGCGAGCAGCGGCGGCAGGCCGGAGTCGACGGCCAGCTTGGTCATCACGATCCCGCCGAACGCCATGATCGCGCCGCAGGCCAGGTCGATGCCGGCGGTCAGGATGATCAGGGTCTGCCCGATGGCCAGCGTGCCGACCACCATGACCTGCTGGATGATGAGGGAGAAGTTCGGCCCGGTGAAGAACTGGGCGCTGTTGAGCCCGAAGAACAGGCAGGCCAGCACGAGCGCGGCCAGCGGCCCGGCGACGGGGGTGCTGATCAGGCGGCGCGGCAGCGGCGCTTCCATCACGGCCATGGTCAGCCCCAGCAGTTGGCCAGGCCGAAGGCGGTGTCCTTGGCCTCGACCCCGGGGACGGCCCGGTCGGTGATGAGCGTGACGCCGGTGTCGGTGTAGCCGGAGGCCTTCTGACCGTTCTTGGCGAACTCGGCGACGGCCTTGACACCGTTCTCGGCCATCTTGAGCGGGTACTGCTGGCTGGTGGCGGCGATCTGGCCGGACTGCACGGCCCTGGTGCCGGTGCAGCCGCCGTCCACGGAGACGATCAGCACGTCCTTCTCGCGGCCCTTGGCCTTCAGCGCCGTGTACGCGCCGAGCGCGGCGGGCTCGTTGATGGTGTAGACGAGGTTGAGGTCGGGGGCCTTCTGCAGGCAGTTCTCCATGGCGGTCTGGCCCTTGGCCTGGTCGCCGCGGGTGTCCAGGGAGCAGACGATGGACGGGTCGCCCTCGGGCACGCCGAAGCCCTTCAGGAAGCCGTCGTGCCTGAGCTGGCCGACCGTGATGCCGGGGGCCAGGTCGAGGGTGGCGATCTTGGCGGGCTTTCCGGCCATGGCGGCCTTGGCGTACTGGCCGATCAGCTCGCCCGCCTTGAAGTTGTCGGTGGCGAACAGCGCGTCGGTGGCGTCCTGCGGCTCGGTGGGGGTGTCGAGGGCGATGACGAGCACGCCGGCGTCGCGGGCCTTCTTGATCGCGGGGACGATGGCCTTGGTGTCGCTCGGGGTGATGAGGATGCCCTTGACGCCGGCGGCGACCATGTTCTCGATGGCGGTGATCTGGGCGGCGTTGTCGCCGTCGAACTTGCCCGCGGCGCTCATCAGCTCCAGGCCGCCGGCCTGGGCCGCCTTCTGGGCGCCCTCCTTCATCTTGACGAAGAACGGGTTCGTCTCGGTCTTGGTGATCAGGCCGACCTTCGGGGTGGCGGAGGTGGCGCTCTGGCCGTTGCCTCCGCAGCCGGCGAGCAGGAGTGCGGTGACGAGGATTCCGGCCGGAAGCTTCGCGTTCATGGCGGTTCCTATCAGGGGAGATTTGATGACATCGATGACATATGTCAACGTTGACATCGGCCGTGCTGCGATGATGAACTCCGATCCGGGAAACGTCAATGCCCCCCGTCGGAAAGGCCGACTCTGATGATCGCTGTCCTGGGCGAGTGCGTGGCCGACAGCTTCACCGACCGGCCTGCGGCGGGCTCCGCCGAGCTGGTGCTGCGGGCGCTGCCCGGCGGCGGGCCCGCCAACACGGCGGTGGCGCTGGCTCGGCTCGGCACGCCGGCCCGCTTCCTCGGCCGGCTCTCGCACGACGTCTTCGGCGCGCTGTTCCGCGAGCGCCTGTCCGCCTCGGGGGTGGACCTGACGGCCTGCGTCGAGGCCGCGGAGCCGAGCACCCTCGCGGTGGCCGCCCTCGACGAGCGCGGCCGGGCCGAGTACACCTTCTACGCCACGGGCACGGCCGACTGGCAGTGGACCCCGGGCGAGCTGGGCCTGGCGCGCCTCGGCTCCGCCTCCTGCCTGCACACCGGCTCGATCGCGCTGGTCAAGGAGCCGGGGCGGGAGGCCGTGGAGGAGTTCGCCAGGGCGGCGTCCGCGCGGGCCACGATCTCGATCGACCCGAACGTGCGGCCCAGCCTGGCGGGCAGGGACGACTACCAGGTCGAGCGCTGGTGCGCGTTCGCCGACATCCTCAAGCTGAGCGACGACGACCTCGCCTTCCTGCTGCCCGGCGTGCCGCCGGAGCGGGCCTGCGACCGCTGGCACGCCGCCGGCGCGCGGCTCGTCGTCATCACCAGGGGCGCGGCGGGGGCACTGGTGTCGCTGGACGGCGAGCGGGCCGCGGTCGCGGCTCCCGGGGTGGAGGTCGTGGACACGGTCGGCGCCGGGGACGCGTTCACGGCCGGGCTGCTGCACAGCCTGGAGGTGAAGGGGCTGCTCGGCGGGCGGCTGGACGGGCTGGACCTGGAGACCGTGGTGGCGGCGGCCGAGTTCGCGGCCACGGTGGCGGCGCTGACCTGTTCTGTCGCGGGCGCGAACCCGCCCTGGGCGGACCAGCTCTGAGCCCAGGGCGAAGTTCGCCTCCCGTCAGAAGTCGAAGTCGTCGATGTTGTCCTTGGTGAACACGAACGGGTCGCCGAGCAGCACGGTGCCGTCCTTGCCGATGGTGTACTCGCCCAGCTTGCCGGCGGTGAACTTCTCGCCCTCCTTGCCGGTGATCATGCCGGAGGCCAGCGCGCCGCCGGTGTAGGCGGCCAGGTAGCCCAGGTCGGAGGGGTTCCACAGGGCGAACGACTTGACCGTGTCGTTCTTGACGTACTCGCGCATCTGGTTCGGCGTGCCGAGACCGGTGAGCTGCACCTTGCCCTTGTACTCGGAGGTGGACAGGTAGCGGGCCGCCGCCGCCACGCCGACCGTGGTGGGCGAGATGATGCCCTTGAGGTTGGGGTGCTTGGCGAGCAGGCCCTGGGTCTCCTGGAAGGACTTCTGGTCGTCGTCGTCGCCGTAGACGGTGTCGACCAGCTTGAGCTTGCTGTTCTCCGGCTTGGCCAGCTCGGTCTTCATCATCTCGATCCAGGCGTTCTGGTTGGTCGCGTTCGCCGTCGCCGACAGGATCGCGATCTCGCCGCCGTCCGCGCCGACCGCCTCGCTGATCAGCTTGATCTGGGAGGCGGCGATGCCCTCGGCGCTGGCCTGGTTGATGAACGCGTCGCGGCAGGACGGGTTGGTGTCGGAGTCGTAGGTGACGACCTTCGCGCCGGCGGTGCGGGCCTCCTGCAGCGCGCCGCAGATGGCGTCCTTGTCGTTGGCCGACACCACGATCACGTCGGTGCCCTGCTGCGACAGCGTGTTGATGTAGGACACCTGCGCCGACGGGCTGGCCTCCGACGGGCCGGTCTGGCTGTAGACGCCCTTGAACTCCTCGACCGCGACCTTGCCGCCCTTGTTGTCGGAGGCGTCGAAGTACGGGTTGTTCACCTGCTTGGGCAGGAAGGCGATCTTCAATCCCTCCTTGATCGTGGCCGGGGCCGCGCTGCCGCCCGCGGTGGGCTGGGTGGCGGCCGGCTCCTGACTGGCGCAACCGCTGACGGCGAGGCTGAGCGCGGCGGACATCGCCAGCGCGATGAGCCGATTTCTGGCTGCCATGGTGTGTCCTCACTCCTGGTGCAGGGGGGTGGCGGGGCGTCGCCTGCGCCATCGTTCGCGCAGCATGCCGGCGACGTTGGGGCCCACGACGGAGACGATGAGCAGGGATCCGGTGATGATCGTGAGGGTGTTGGCCGGGACGTAGGCCAGTTGCAGGGCGTTGCGCAGGGTGCCGAGCAGGATGACCGCGGCGATGACGCCGATCAGCCGGCCGCGACCGCCGAAGATGGACACCCCGCCGAGCAGGACGGCGGCCACCACGGCCAGTTCCAGGCCGTTGCCGTTGTCGGCGCGGGCGCTGGCGTAGCGCAGCGTCCAGAAGACGCCGGCCAGCGCGGACATGGCGCCGGTGGCGACGAACAGCCAGAACTTGGTGCGGGCGACGTTGATGCCGGTGAAGCGGGCGGCCTCGGCGTTGTTGCCCATGGCGTACAGGCCGCGGCCGATCGGGGTGGCGTGCAGCACCAGGCCGAAGAGCACGGCGAGCACCGCGACCACGATGATCATCCAGGGGATGGTCAGGCCGGGGATCGCGGCGATCGCGCCGGTCGTCCACTCGGGCGGGTAGTCGGCCACCGCGCGGTCGCCGAGCACGACGTACGCCAGCCCGCGGTACAGGGCGAGCGTGCCGATCGTGACGGCCAGCGACGGCAGCCCGAACGCCGTGACGAACAAGCCGTTGACCGCCCCCAGCAGCGCGCCGATCAGCAGCGCGACGGCGATCAGCACGGGCAGCGAGGAGATGCCCCACAGCCAGAGCTGGCCCATGACCGTGCAGGTCAGGCCGAGGATGCTGGCCACCGACAGGTCGATCTCGCCGGTGATGATCACGAGCGTCATGGGCAGCGCGATCAACGCGATCGGGATGACCTCCAGCGTGACGAACCGCCAGAAGCGCGGGCTGGCCACCCCCTCGATCGCGAGCGCGCCGACCGCGACGACCAGCACCAGCGCCACGAGCAGCGCGGCGTCCCAGGAGCCGGCGAGGGAGCGCAGGCGCGTGCCCCGCCCGCCCGCGGCCGCCGCCTTCACCGCGATCCGCTCAGCCACGGCCGTTCCTTCCTCTCAGGGACCGGCCGCTCAGGGACCGGGCCAGGCGGACCGCCAGCGCCCGGTCCAGGCCGATCGCGGCCAGGATCAGCGCGCCCACGGCGGCGCGCTGCCAGAACGGGCTCACCCCGAGCACCGGCAGCGCGCTGCTGATCGTGGTGAGCAGCACCGCCCCCAGCGCGGCGCCGTAGACCGAGCCGCTGCCGCCGAAGATGGCCACGCCGCCGACCACGACGGCCGCCACCACGTTCAGCTCGAAGCCGTTGCCCGCGTTGGCGTCCAGGGTGCCGAAGCGGGCCGCGTACAGCACTCCGGCCAGGCCGGCCAGGGCGCCGCTGACGACGAACGCGGCGAACACCCGCCTGCCGACCGGGATGCCCGCCAGGCGGGCGGCGGCCGGGCTGGAGCCGATCGCGTACAGCTCCCGCCCGCTGCGGTAGCTGCGCAGGTAGTAACCCGCCAGGGCCAGCACGGCCACGGCGAACAGCGCGAGCACCGGCACGCCCAGCACCGTGGCGCTGCCCAGGCGCAGGAAGCCCGGCGGCATGTCGGCGGCGTTGATCTGCCGGCCGGTGGCCCAGGTGTAGTCCAGGCCGCGGAAGACGTACAGGGTGCCGAGCGTGACCACGAGCGCGGGCACGCGGGCGGCGGCGATCAGCGCGCCGTTCACCACCCCGCACGCCGCGCCGAGCAGCACGCCGAGCACCAGCACGACCGGGATCGGCAGGCCGGGGCTCGCCACGAACAGGCTGCCCGTCGCGAACGCCGACAGGCCCAGCACCGAGCCCACCGACAGGTCCACGTTGCGCGTGATGACCACGATGCTCTGGCCGACCGCGAGCACGGCCAGGATGGTGGAACCGAGCAGCAGGTCCTTGATCCCCTGCGCGGTCAGGAAGCGCGGGTTGACCAGCACCGTCACGCCGACGAGCAGCGCCAGCGCGACCGCGATGCCCAGCTCCCTGATCACGAACAGGCGGTGGACCAGCCGGGTGCCGTTCCCGGCCCCGGCGAGCACGCCGGCCGCCGTCATCCGGCACCGCCGTTCTGGCCGGTGGCGGCGAGCATCACCGGCTCCTCGCCGGCCCGCTCGCGCGGGAGATCGGCGACGAGGCGGCCCTCGTGCATCACCAGGACGCGATCGGCCATGCCGAGCACCTCGGGCAGCTCACTGGAGATCATCAGCACCGCGACGCCCTGCCCGGCCAGCTCCGACAGCAGCCGGTGCACCTCGGCCTTGGTGCCCACGTCGATCCCGCGCGTGGGCTCGTCCACGATGAGCACCCGCGGCTCGGTGGACAGCCACTTGGCCAGCACCACCTTCTGCTGGTTGCCGCCCGACAGGGTGGAGACGGGGTCGGTCAGCCGGGCCGTCTTGACCCGCAGCCGCTCGCTCCACTCGCGGGCCGCCGCGCGCTCGCCGCCGCCGAACAGCAGCCCGAGCCTGCTCAGCGACCAGCGCCGGGTGAGAGTGGCGTTGCGTTCCACCGACAGCTCCATCACCAGGCCCTGCTGGCGGCGGTCCTCGGGGACGAGGGCCAGCCCGGCGGCGATGGCCGCGGCCGTGTCGCCCTCCGGCAGCCGTTTCCCGTCGACCAGCACCTCGCCCTCGTCGTACCGGTCGACGCCGAACACGGCGCGGGCCACCTCGCTGCGCCCGGCCCCGACCAGTCCCGCCAGGGCGACGATCTCCCCGCCGCGCACCGTGAACCCCACGTCGGCGAACACGCCGTGCCGCGTCAGCCCCCTGACCTCCAGCCGGGGCTCGCCGGCCGTCGTGTCGGCATTCGGGTACAGGGAGGACACCTCGCGGCCGACCATCCTGCGGACGAGCTCGTCCACGGTGAGCCCGGCGGCCGGGTCGGTGGAGACCCAGCGGCCGTCCCGCATGACCGTGACGCGCTGGCACAGCGCGAAGATCTCGTCGAAGCGGTGGGAGATGAACAGCACCGCCGCGCCCGACTCGCGCAGCGAGGCGACCACCGAGAACAGCCGCTCGACCTCCACGCCCGACAGCGCGGCGGTCGGCTCGTCCATGATCAGGATGCGCGCGTCGAACGCCAGCGCCTTCGCGATCTCCACGAGCTGCTGGTCGGCGATGGACAGCCCGCGGGCGGGGCGGCCGGGGTCGAGGTGGATGCCCAGCCTGCCGAACAGGTCGGCCGTGGCGGCGCGCATGGCCCCGGCGTCGATCCGGCGCAGGGAGCGCAGGGGCTGGCGGCTCATGAAGATGTTCTCGGCCACGGACAGGTCGGGGAACAGCGTGGGCTCCTGGTAGATCACCGCGATGCCGGCGGCCTGGGCGTCCCCCGGGCCGGACGGTCTCAGCTCCTTCCCGTCCACCGTCAACGTGCCGGCATCGGCGGGATGGGCGCCGGCCAGGATCTTCACCAAGGTCGACTTACCGGCGCCGTTCTCGCCCACCAGGCCGTGGGCCTCGCCGGCCCACAGGTCCAGCCGCACCTCGCTGAGTGCCTGGACGGCGCCGAAGGACTTGCTCACGTTGCGTAACGAAAGGATGGGAGGAGATTCACTCATGTGCACTCCGGCAACGTTTTGGCAAAACGTTTTAAGGTGTCCAGAACGTAAAACGGGCCGGTGTACGGTGTCAATACCTCGTTAAGGCGGCGCCGGATGGGTACATTTCCACGTTTGCGACCAAATTCTTAAAACGATTCAGTAACGACGGGAACCGTTACTCGGCCGGCACCGTCCGGTATCCGTTCCACACGAAACGGGCCGTCGTCACCGCGTCGTCCCCGTCGCCCGTGATGAGCTGGTGGATCGCGATCCCGTCCAGCTCGCGGTACTCGCACCACTCGTGGTCCGACGTCAGCACCAGATCCAGCCCCAGATCCACCAGCAGGTCGAACACCTGCCCCCGGTTCGTCCTGTCCACCCCCACGAACACCTCGTCGAGCAGGATGAACCGCGGGCACCCCGGATCGGTCTGGTAGTGCGCCGCCACGGCCGCGAACAGCGGCAGGTGCAGCGCGATCGCCTTCTCCCCGCCCGACAGCGCCCCGTGCAGCTTCCTCGTCAGGTCCTGCCACCCCTGCCCGTCGCCCCGGTCGAGCCTGACCACGAACCGGTGCCAGGCCGTGTAGTCGAGCACCTTCACGAGCTGGTCCTCCCAGCTCGCCGAGGAGTCGTCGGCCCGCGCCTCCTCCACCCGGTCCCTGAAGAAGGCGTACAGCGCCTCCCTGTCGGACTCCGTCAGCCCGGCCGGGTCGCGCAGCAGCAGGTCCCGGGCGGCGCGGGTGCCGGGCGACTGGGTCGGATCGACCTGCCACACCAGCCGCACCGCGACCCGGGAGGCGGTGCGAACGCGTTCGAGGCGCTGGTTCATGCCCTCCACCAGGGCCGTCGCCTGCTTGATGCGGTCGGCCAGGTGCCGCCGCGTGTCGCCGGCCAGCGTGCGGTCGAACAGGTCCCGCTCGGCCTCCGTGATGTCCGAGCGCCGCTCGTCGCGCTCCTCGCGCAGCGCCTGGCTCAGCGCCGCCGCGCCCGCCCGCACGCCGTTGACGGTCGCGGTGAGCACCCGCACGTCCTCGTCCGGCGCCAGCTCCAGGTCCGCCCGGCCGGCCAGCACCTCCCTGGCGCGGTGGAAGGCGTCCTGCAGCCGCGCCTCGGCCTCCCTGACGTGCTTGTGCTCGTACGGCACGGCCGCGAGCTGCCCCACCGTGGCCCTGGCCGCCTCCAGAACGGCCCGCACCCCCGCCTCGGGAGCCAGCTCGACGGTCACCTGCGCGTCCACCGGCAGATGCCCGGAGGCCAGGCGGCGGAACCGGTCGGACACCTCGTCGCGCACCCGCCCCGCCTCCGCGTGCCTGTCCCCGGCGGTGCCGAGCTCGCCGCGGAGCTGCCCGAGCCGGGCGTTGAGCCGCGCCAGGTCGTCGTTGACCGACTTGATGAGCCGGCGGCAGGCCCGGTAGGCGTGCTGGGTCTGCTGCAACTGCTCCAGGACGTGGCGGTGCTCGGCGCCGACCGCCGGCTCGATCGCACCCAGCCGCTCCGCCAGCACGACAGCGGAGGCCGCGGCCTCCTCGGCGCGTTCGACGGCCTCGATCGCGAGCTGCTCGTACCCGGCGGCGGTCTCGGCCGCCAGGGCGGCCCGCTCGCGGGCGGCGCGGGCGTCGGCGCGCCGGTCGTGCCAGACGGTGCCCGCCGTCTCGGCGGCGCGCAGCGCCTCCTCCAGGTTGCCGAGCGCGGGTGGCGCCGTGGGCAGGGCGTGGCGGCCGGCCAGCTCGGTGAGGCGCCGAAGCGACCTGGTGACGTCCTGCTCGCGCTCCTGCAGCCGCCCCTCGTACGCCCTGAGCTGGTCCTCCATCAGCGCGACCCGCCGCACGGCCCCGTCGAGCGCCTGCACCGCCTCGGCGTACGGCCTCCTGTCGGGCCTGCGGCGCAGCTCGGCGGCCAGCGTGTCGCGGTCGCCGTCCACCACGGCGAGCAGGTGGTCGCACTCGGCGATCCGCCCGGCCAGCTCGCCCAGCCGGTCGTCCAGCTCGGCGACCCGGCGGCGGCGGGCCCGCTCGCGGGCGGTCGCGCCGATGTACGACGGCTCCGGCTTCACCCACCGGCCGGCCGCCGGGCCCAGCCGCCAGGTGCCGTCGGCGCCGATCACGGCCGGGTGGTCGACGCCGATCGCGGTGGGCGCGAACGCGATGCCGGCCAGCACGGTGTCGGCGGGCACCGGCGAGTCCGCCTCGGTGAACAGCACGTGCGCCAGGCTGTAGCCCGGCGCGGGTCTGGACAGCGCGGCCACGGCGATCGCGTCGTGCTCCCCCGGGTCGAACCCTCCGTCGGGCCGCAGCCACAGGTCGAGCAGCCCGGACGCCTCCAGCGCCGCCTCCACCCCGGCCTGGGCCACGGGGTCGAGGCCGGACCTGAACGCGACGGCCCGCCACAGCGGCGTGCCCGGGCGTCCCTGTCTGGCGGCGGTGCCGCGGGTGTGCGGGGCGGGCGGCTCCAGCACGGTCGTGTCGCTGAGGCCCTCGCGCTCCCTGGCCAGGCCCGAGCGCTCGGCCACCAGCCGCGCGCGCCGGCCCGTCACGTTCTGCTCGCGGGCCGCCAGCTCGACGGCGGCCATCGTACGGGCCGTGCCGATCAGCTCGGCCGCCCGCTCGGCGTCGTCGGCCAGGCCCGCCAGCACGCCCGGGTCGAGCTGGAGCTGGGTGCAGCCGGCCGCCCAGTCGGCCAGGCCGGCGGCCAGGTCGCGGGCCCGGTCGTCGCGCAGGCGCTCGGCCCTGTCGTGGGCCTCCTGGGCGGTGGCGAGGTCGTCCCTGGCGCGATCGCGGTCGTGCTCGGCGGTGGTGCGGCGCTCGATCGCCTCCTCGTGCCGGAACGCGGCCGCCCTGACCTCCCTGATCTGGGCGGCCCGGCTGGTGACGGCGGCCCTGAGCAGCTCCCGCGCCCTCCGCACGGCCGCCTCACTGTCCACCCCGTCCCCTGCGACGTCCGGCCCATCGGCCGCCCTGTCACCGGTGACCTCCGGCCCATCGGCCGCCCCGGCAGCGTGGGCGGTCGCGCCGGACGGCTCGCGGTCGGCGCCCGCCCGTTCGGCCCTCTCGCGATCGGCGCCCGCGCGCTCGGCCCTCTCGCGGTCGGCGCCCGCGCGCTCGGCCTCCTCGCGGTCGGCGCCCGCGCGTTCGGTCTCCTCGTGGACGGTGAGGAGGCCGGCGCGTTCGGCCGCGTGGCGGGCGTCTGCGCGGGCGCGCTCGGCGAGCGCCGCCGCCGCGCGGGCCTCGGCGTCGGCGCGGGCCGACAGCTCCTGCTTGGCCGTGACCGCCCGCGCCGCCCGCCCCGCCTGGTCCCGCATGCGGGCCGCCACCTCGTGCGCCGCCTGCGCCTCGGTACGGAGCCGGTGCAACTCGCCGCCCGCCTGGTACGCCTCGCTCTCCTTGAGCCCGTCGAGCTGCGCCGCCAGCGCCAGCTCCTGCGCCTCCTCCTCCCCCAGCCGCACGGTCGTCGCGTCGAGCTCCCGCTCGGCGTCCTTGAGCGCCTCCCGCTTGCCCTTCACCTCGGCGGCCAGCGACTCCAGCGCGGCCCCGGCGGAGATCACGGCCGCGGCGGCCGCCCGCAGCACCCGCCGGGCGTACCCGCGCTGACGCCCCGCGAGCCGTTCGGCCTCCTCCACGTCGCGGTCGAGCAGCCGCAGCTCCTCCCGCTGCCGGTCGAGCCGCTCGAACCCTTCGGCGATCTCGTGGATCTCCCCTTCCCCGAGGGGCGGCAGCGCGCTCGACAGCAGCTCCGACAGCAGCCCGGGGTCGAGGCGCTCGGACAGCTTGGGCGTGCGGAGCTGGCGCAGCGCGGTGAGCAGCGAGTCGTAGCGCTGCTCGTTCAGCGCCCGGTAGAGCGTCCGCCGCACGACGGTGCGGTAGGACTCGGCCGACTCGTGCACCGTGCCGGACGTGCCGAGCTCGTCGATGAGCTGGGCCCTGGTCAGCGGCTGCCCGGCCTCCCCGGTGAGCCGGATGCCGTCGGGGGTGTCGACGCGGGCCTCGGTGGTGAAGTAGGCGGCGGTGACGTTCTTGGTGTGGACGGTCGCCTGCAGCCGGGCGCCGCAGGTGAACCAGCGGCCGTCGGAGTGCCGGAACTCCAGCCACACGTACCCGACCCGGGTGGTGCCGGAGGTGCCGTCGCCCATGAGGTTCCAGTGCATGGTGCGCTCGCTGCCGCCGAACGTGGACAGCCTGCTCGGCTTGAGGCTGGCGTCCAGCACGTACGGGAACAGCAGCTCCAGCACCTTGGACTTGCCGCTGCCGTTGGGCCCGCGCAGCAGCAGCCTGCCCCGGTGGAACTCGAACACCTCGTCGTAGTAGCGCCAGACGTTCAGGATCCCCGCGCGTACGGGAGTCCAGCGGGCGTCCACTCCCTGCGCGGCACGCGGCAGGGCCAGCTCGGTGACTGTCACGAATCCTCCTGTACGGCGCGCCCGACCCGGTAGCGGGCCGCGGCTGGCAGGGCGGCGACCTGGTCACCGCTGCGGCGGGCCAGCCCGAACTGGGTGAGCACCTCCAGCGCGTCGGCGGCCAGCCGCGGCCCGCCGCCGTCGGACTGGTACGCCCTGGCCCACTGCGGGAACCGGCGCAGCAGCCTGGCCGCCTCGGCGTCGAGCCGTCCGGCGGTGACGGGGCCCGAGGTGACGAGCAGGTCGAGCATGAGCAGGGCGGCCACCTTGGCGTGGCTGCCGTCGTCGGGGAACCTGGTGTCGGTGGCGATGGCGTCCGGGTCCACGAGCAGCAGGCCCTCGGCCCGCTCCTCCAGCACGAACCCGGCCTCCTCCGCGGCCCGGCGCAGCAGCCGGCAGCCGGTCAGGGAGGCGGCGTAGGCGGACTGGGCCGGGGTGAGTTCGTCACGGTAGACGACGGGCTCGTCGAGCAGGCGGCGGATGAGGGAGTGGCGGGCCCACAGAGCGCGCTGGGTCCCGGTCGGCTCGTCCCCGCCGTACCTGGCCTCGGCGGTCAGCTCCGCCGGCCCGTCCTCCCCGGGAGGCCGGGCCCCGGAGGGCGGCACCGGCGCGGCCAGCAGCCGGATCACCCGGGTCGTGTCCACCCGGTACAGCACCTTGGCGTCCTCGTCGCCCAGGTACGCCTCGGTGACCCCGTCCATCGCGGTGACCGCCCCGTAGTGCTCCAGCAGCTTGACCGCGTCCACGAAGGCGGCCCGCTCCTCGTTCCTGACCGGGTCGAACGCGGGCACGTCCGGCTCGACCGCGGCCGCCTGGACCACCCGCCGGGCCAGCATCCCGATCGTGGTCACGGGCGAGGTCAGCAGCTCGGCCGAGCACAGGCACAGCAGCGTGTACCGGCGGCGGTCGAACGGCGCGCGGGTGGTACGGCGGCGCCGCGCGGGCCTGCTCGCCGCGCGCGGGCCCGGCGGGCCGGTCTTGACCAGGCGCGCGTACCCCTGGCGCGGCTCCACGACCAGCCGCCAGCCGCAGAAGTAGTCGAACCACTGGATCAGCGGCCCGCGCCGCTTCCTGATCAGGTCGAAGGCGGCGGGATCGTCGTGCCGGGAGACGAGGGGCCGGCCGAGCAGCGTCCTGATCGCCCGCGCGATCTCCTCCTTCTCGGCCCTGACGAGCTGGTTGGCCAGGCTGCTCATGCGCCCGCCGCCCGTCCGTGGAGCCCGGTCTCGCCGAGGGTCCGCACGTCGATGAGGTAGTCGGGGCCGCGGAACCAGCCTTCCGGCGTGCGCAGCACCGCGACCGCGCCGTCCTCGGGGGTCCGCAGCACGATCTCCACCCGCCCGTCGGAGGTGACGGCCCGCCGGAACCCGGTCGAGTCGGGCCGCTCGGCCAGCGCCCGGCCGAGCAGGTCGAGCAGCCGCCCGAAGGTGTCGTGGTCGAGCTTGCCGAGCTGGGACAGCCGCATCGCCCCGGTCGTGGCCAGCGCCGACCAGGCGGCCTCCAGCTCGGCCCGCTCCTGCTCGGCCCGTTTCCTGCGCCCGGCCTTCAGCGCGGCCACGTCGCGCACCTTCCCCGTGCGCCCCATCCGTTCCGTACGCCCGCGCGAGCGCAGCAGGGCCGACACCTCGACCGGCTCGGCCTCCGCCCACGGCACCCCGGCGGGGATGAGCTCGGCGTCGGCGTGCCCGAGATGCGCGTGCCTGGCCGAGCCGAGCCCGAACGCCGCGTCCCACAGCCGGTGCGCGTCGTCCTCGCCGGGCGCGGTGGCGAACCAGCGGGCCAGCGTACGGAAGTCGGCGGCGGCGCTGGACGAGCGGCGGCGCGAGTCGGTGATCCGGTCGAGCACCTGCAGCAACGACACGATGGCGCGCCGGGCCACGTCGTGCAGCCGCCGCACCCGGGGCGCGCTGCCGTCCTCGGGCGCGAACCAGGCCCGCAGCGCCTCCCACCGGGCCGCCCGCGCCGCCAGCCAGGCCGTGGCCTGGTCGGTGCCGGGCATCCTCGGCAGGTCGGCGCCGTCGAGCGCCCGGGCGTGCAGCACGCCGGCGCCGTGGCCGGCCACCGCCTCCAGCGCGGCGGCGATCGTCTCGCCCCGCCGCTCCAGGCTCGTCACGAACTCCTGGAGGTAGGCCACCGTCGCGGCCTTGACCTCGTGGAACGTCGCCAGGTCCGCGTGGAACGCCGCCACGTCGGCCCCCTCGACGCGCAGCAGCCGCTGCAGCTCGCCGTTGAACCCCCTGATGTCGGCCCGCAGCCCGTCGAGATGCCCCTCCAGCTCCCGGAGGCAGGTGAAGATGCGCCGGTTGCGCCCCGGGTCGGGGTCGCGCAGCAGCCGGTCGAGCTCTTCCAGCCGGTCGGCGAGCGCGTCCAGCACGGCGGTTTGCAACGCTCCAACGGAGGACAGCGCCGCCATGGCGTGCCGCATGCCGGTGAGTGCCGCCTCGCCCCGCCTGGTCAGCGCGTACTGCAGGTTCCTGCGCTCGTACTCCTCCGCGGTGGCGAAACTCCCCGCGTGATTGAAGATCACGTCGAGCAGCCCCCAGCCCGCGAGCTGCTTGAGCGTCCCGGCCAGGTCCTGCTCGGAGACCGGCGCGTACCATCCCGCCGAGCGCAGCCGCTCGCGCACCTCGTCCACCGTCAGCGCCGTCACGAGCCGCTCGCCGGCCTCGCCGAACGCGTGGAGCACCGCGGTGTGCAGGTCTGCCCGCTCGGTGCTGGTGAACCGGAACATCTCCGGCGGCACCCGTGGCGGCTCCGCCATCGCCCCGCTCTCCCCTCGCCGCACGATTACCCAACGCAACGACACCGTAGCGGGAGACACCTCCGCGCCGACCGCTGTTTGCGAGCAGATCACAGGGGTACGGCGCTGGCATTGGAACTCGGGTGCCTCTTGGGGGACGGTATGGCGGAGTTCGAGGCGACGCGCGGGATGCCGGCCGAGAGCATGGTGGTGTTCGGGGTCGCGTCCGACGTGGAGCTCATGGACCGGTGGCTGCCCCAGGGCCTGTCGGTGCACGACAGCGGCCCGGGCACGGTGGAGGCCGATGGCTCGCTGGTGCCGGGCGACGGCAAGCACGAGGGCCTGTTCCGAGCGTCGGAGGAGCAGCTCAGGGTGGAGTGGGGCGGGCGCGACCATCCCGACTACTCCGGGTGGCTGCAGGTGGCCGACTCGGCCGCCGGGGCCAGCGAGGTGACGGTGCACATCAGCCTGCTGGACGAGGCCCAGTCGGGGGCTCGGGCCGATGAGGTGCGGGAGCTGCTGGACCGGTCGCTGGACCGGCTGGCCGACGAGGTGCAGCGGCGGGTCTCCGACGCCGGCTGACCCCCCAGGTAGATTTTCTACTCCTGCGCATGACCGTCCCGCACCCGACTGTTCCGATTCTCGTCCCCGATGAAACAGGCGTTCCGACGTCATCCCGCGGCTGAAACCGGGTCGCGCTATGGCTGGATTCCGGTTTGCACCGGATCTCCCCGAACGCCTATAAAGAACGTCGCAAGTGTTGCCTACGAATGTGCTCTTATGCGACGTCCAAGCAAATTCCTTGCGCCTGTTCTCGCAGGCTTGATCGCCGTCACGGGTTCGACCACGACGGCCGCCGCAGCCCCCGCTCGACTCGACTCCTACTACGGCCAGCGCCTGGCCTGGGCCGGGTGCGGCAACGGTTACGAGTGCACGACCATGTCGGTGCCCCTGGACTACGCCAAGCCCAGCGGCAAGCAGGTCGGGATCAGCATGGTCCGGCTGCCCGCGACCGGCAAGAAGATCGGCTCGATCGTGCTCAACTTCGGCGGCCCCGGCGGCTCGGGCGTGGACACGCTCAAGGCGAGCAAGGACGCCGTCTCGGCGGACATCCGCGAGCGGTTCGACGTCGTGAGTTTCGATCCGCGCGGTGTCGGCGCGTCCTCGCCGGTGCGCTGTTTCGACACGCTGGATCTCGACGCGTATTTCGCGATCGACCCCACCCCGGACACCAGGACCGAGGTCAAGAAAGCGGAAAACTGGGACAAGGTTTTCGCAAACTACTGCGCCAAGAATTCCGGTGAGGAACTGCTCGCGCACGTGGGCACGGTGGATTCCGCGCGCGACATGGACGTGATGCGGGCCGCGCTGGGCGACGCGAAGCTGACGTATCTCGGGTTCTCCTACGGCACGTACCTGGGCGCCGTCTACGCGGACCTGTTCCCGAAGCGGATCCGCGCGATGGTGCTCGACGGCGCCGAGGACCCCTCGGAGAAGGCCCAGGACCTCATGGCCGACCAGGACGACGCGTTCCAGGTGGCGACGGAGTCGTTCATGAAGGACTGCTTCAAGGCCAAGGGCTGCCCGTTCCGCGAGCGCACGATCGAGGGCGCGCAGGAGCAGCTCGACGAGCTCTACGAGCAGGCCGACAAGTCGCCGCTGCGCAACGAGTACGACGGCCGGCAGGTCACCGAGGCCGTCGTGAGCGCCGCCGTGGACTACTCCATGTACGACCCCCGCTCCTGGCCGAAGCTGCGCCAGGCGCTGAAGGAGGCGTACGAGGGCGACGGCACGAAGCTGCTGCTGCTGGCAGACGAGAGCAACGGCCGCCGCCCGGACGGCCGCTACGACAACAGCTTCGAGGCGCTCATGGCGATCAACTGCGTCGACCACCCGGAGAACCCCTGCCCGAACTGGCCGGTCAAGGGCACCAGGTACCCGAAGAAGGTCCAGGCCAAGGGTTCGCCGCCGATCGTGGTGGTGGGCACGACGCGGGACCCGGCGACGCCGTACAAGCTGGCCGAGTCGCTGGCCGGGCAGCTGGACCAGGGCGTGCTGCTGACCAACGACGCCGACGGGCACACCGGGTACGGCCGCGGGTCGGCCTGCCTGGACCGCAAGGTGGACCAGTACCTGATCACGGCGGCGGCCCCGCGGGCCGGGACCTGCCGCGATCCCCATCCTCAGGCCTGACCCTCCAGGTCATTCACCAGTCCCGCACCTCACCGAGGTGTGGGACTGGTGTCTTTCGGGTCAACCCCGGCCGCGCCTGCGTGGTGAGCGTGGCGGCACCGGGAGAGATTGGGCGGACGTAGCCGGAAATTCCCACCGGCTCGCCCCATACCGCTGGGAGACCGCCCGAGGAGCCCATGGAGTCGCTGCTGATCCTGCACGCGGTGGCGGCCGCCTGCGCTCCCTGGCTCGCCACGCGCCTGGGTCGCGCCTCCTTCGCCGTGCTGGCCGTTCCTCCGGCGGCGGCGTTCTGCTACACGGGGTGGCTGGCGACGCGCGGGCTGCCCGTACGGGAGAGCACCCCGTGGGCGCTGGGCATGGAGCTGTCCTTCCGCGCCGATGCCCTGGCCGTGCTGATGATGTCGCTGGTCACCGGCGTCGGCGTGCTCGTGCTCTGCTACAGCGCCCGCTACTTCCCCGAGGGCGACGACGGGCTCGGCCGCTACGGCGGCGCGATGGTGGCCTTCGCCGGCTCGATGCTGGGCCTGGTCACCGCCGACGACCTGCTGCTGCTGTACGTCTTCTGGGAGCTGACCACGGTCTTCTCCTACCTGCTCATCGGGTACGACCCGGAGAGCCGCATGAGCAGGCAGGCGGCGATGAAGGCGCTGACGGTCACCACGTCCGGTGGCCTGGCGATGCTGGCCGGGTTCGTGCTGCTGGGCCAGGCGGCGGGCACGTACCAGATCTCGCAGCTCCGCCCGGCGGACCTCGCCCCCGCCACGGTGGTGCTGGTGCTGGCCGGGGCGCTGTCGAAGTCGGCGATCTTCCCGTTCAGCACCTGGCTGCCCGCCGCGATGGCCGCCCCCACCCCCGTGTCGGCGTACCTGCACGCGGCGGCCATGGTGAAGGCCGGCGTCTACCTGCTGGCCCGGCTGGGGCCCGCGTTCGGCGACCTGGCGCTGTGGCGGGCGGTCACGGTGCCGCTGGGCGTGGTGACGATGCTGCTGGGCGGGTGGCGGGCGTTACGGGAGACCGATCTGAAGCGGCTGCTGGCGTACGGCACGGTTGGGCAGCTCGGCTTCCTGGTGGTGCTGTTCGGCTCGGGCACCGAGGGGGCGGCGCTGGCAGGAGCCGGCATGCTGCTGGCGCACGCGCTGTTCAAGGCGGCGCTGTTCCTGGTGGTGGGCATCGTCGATCACGCGGCGGGCACCCGGGACCTGAGGGCGCTGAGCGGGCTGGGGCGGGTGATGCCCTGGGTGTGCGGGGTGGCGGTGCTGGCCGGCGCGTCGATGGCGGGGCTGCCGCCGCTGGTGGGGTTCGCCGGGAAGGAGGCGGCGCTGGAGGCGCTGCTGGACACGCCGCTCGCGCTGGCCGGGGTGGTGGCGGGCTCGGCGCTGACGGCCGCGTACACGTTGCGGTTCCTCTGGGGCGCCTTCGCGCGCAAGCCCCTGTCCGGGCCTCAGGAGGCCGTGCCCGGGTCGGGGGAGGCGCATCGGGTTCCGGCGGCCATGTTCGTGCCCGCGGCGCTGCTGTCCGTCCTGGGGCTGCTGGTGGCGCCCCTGGTCCCCTGGTACGAGGGCGCCATGTCCGCCTACACCGGCACGTTCCGCGATCCGGGCCATCACTCCCACCTGGCGGTCTGGAGCGGCTTCACGTTCCCGCTGCTGCTGTCGGCGGTGTCCCTGGCGGCGGGGGTAGTGCTGTTCCTGGCCAGGGATCCGGTGGCGCGGGCGGGGGCGGCGCTGCACGTGGTGGACTCCGGCCAGCTCTACTGGTCGCTGATCCGGCGGCTGGACCGGTTCGCCATCCAGCTCACCGGGTTCATCCAGCGCGGCTCCGTGCCCGATTACCTGATGCTGACACTCCTCGCGACGGTCGGTGTGGGGCTCTTCTCGCTCGTCTACGGGGGCGAGCCCCACCTGGACGTGCCGGTCGTCGCCTGGCAGCGGCCCGAGCAGCCGGCGATCGTCGTGCTGCTCGCGGCCGCGGCGATCCTGGCACTGTTCTCCCGCGCCTACGTGCTCCTCGCCCTGGTCGTCGGCCTGACCGGGTACGGCACGGCGCTGCTGTTCCTCGTGCACGGCTCCCCCGACCTGGCGCTGACCCAGTTCCTGGCCGAGACGCTGAGCCTGGTCATCTTCGCGCTGGTGCTGCGGCGGCTGCCGATCCAGCCGGAGAAGGGGCGGCTGGCGTTCCCGTTCCGGCTCGGGCTGGGGCTGGCGGTGGGGGTGGTGGTCACGGGGGCGGGCATGCTGGCGATGGCGGCGCGCGGCACCGAGCCGGTCGGCGCGTCCATGGACGAGGCGACGCGGGAGGCGGGCGCCCGCAACATCGTCAGCGCCATCATCCTCGACATCCGCGCCTGGGACACGCTGGGCGAGAGCGCGGTGCTGATCGTGCTGACCCTGGGCGTGACGAGCCTGGTGTTCCTGCGGCGCAGGTCGTACGCCATCGAGCGGGCCGCGAGCGGGCACCGGCCGGAGGGGCGCACGCACTGGCTGGCGGCCACGCTGCCGCGCGGGCAGCGGGCGCTGGCGTTCGAGGTGGCGGCGCGGCTGACGTTCCACACGGTGCTGGCGTTGTCGGTGTTCCTGCTGTTCATCGGGCACAGCGGGGTGGGGGGCGGGTTCGCGGGCGGCATCGTGGCCGGGCTGGCGATCACCGTGCGGTTCCTGGCGGGCGGCAGGAACGAGCTGGCGGCGGCCGTGCCGGTGCACGCGGGCGTGCTGATGGGCGTGGGCCTGACGCTGTCGGCGGGCACGGCGCTGATCGGGCTGCTGTTCGGGCGGGCGGCGCTGGAGATGCTGGACACCGACGTCGGCGTGCCACTGGTCGGGCACGTGCACCTGTCCACGGGGCTGCTGTTCGACCTGGGCGTGTACGTGTCGGTGATCGGCATGGTGCAGGACGTGCTGCGCGCGCTCGGCGCCGAGCTGGACCGGCAGATCGACGCCGAGGGGAGCACCGGGTGAACAGCGTCTCCCTGCTGCCGTTCGCCGCCTGCTGCGTGCTGATCAGCTGCGGCGTGACGCTGCTGCTCGAACGGAGCCTGGTCCGCGTGCTGACCGGCGTCATCATGCTGGGCAACGGGGTGAACCTGCTCATCGTCACCACGGGCGGCGACGCGGGCGGCCCGCCCTTCCTGGACAACCCCGGCATCGCCGACCCGCTCCCCCAGGCCATGGTGCTCACCGCGATCGTGATCACCCTGGGGGTGACGGCGTTCCTGCTGGCGCTGGTGCACCGCTCGTGGCAGCTCACGGGCAGCGACGAGGTCCAGGACGACACCGAGGACCGGCGGGTGCGGCTGCGTTCGCGGCGCGGCGAGCTGGGCGACGCCGTACGGGCCCGGCGGGACGACTACCGGCGGCTGGTCATCGAGCAGCGGGCCGAGCTGGCGAAGCTGGAGGCCGAGCAGGCCGAGCGGGAGCGGCTGGAGGAGGCGGACCTGGAGCGGCGCATCTCGCGCGTGCACGAGGAGCTGGGCCAGTGGATGCGCGAGCTGCGTTACGAGGGTCTGTCGGAGGAGACGCTGCAGGAGCGGCTGGAGGAGGCGGGGCTGCGCGAGGATCCCGGCGCCATGTCGAACCTGGAGCGGATCGAGCAGCTCCGCGAGGAGCACGAGCAGGGGCGGGAGCGGCAGGCGGCCAGGGAGAAGGCGCTGCGCAGGAAGCTCAAGGCCCGCCAGCGGGACGCGCGCAAGCAGATGCGCACGGCCATCAGGGAGGAACGTGAGCGGCAGGCCCTGGCGCAGGATCCCGAGCTGGAGGGCGACGACTCGTGACCGGACCCGCGACCGGCCTCGTGACCGGCCCGATCCTGGCGGACAGCGCGCTCAGCGGCGGTGTGCCGGAGAGCGCGTTCGCGACCGGCTCGCTGGAGAGCCTGGTGTGCGTGCCCGTGCTGCTGCCGCTGCTGGCCGCCGGGGTGAAGCTGGCCATCGGCGGGCGGCTGCGGCGCCTGCAGTCGGTCATCAGCCTGGTCACGCTCGGCATCTCGCTGGCCGTCTCGGTGGTGCTGATGATCGCGGCCGACTCGCGCGGCCCGCTGGTGACGGAGCTCGGCGGCTGGCCGTCGCCGATCGGCATCTGCCTGGTCGCCGACCGGCTCTCGACGCTGGTGCTGGTCGTGTCGTCGGCCGTGACGTTCTGCGTGATGGTGTACTCGGTCGTCAACGCCTACGACGAGCAGGAACACGACGCGCCCATGGCGATCTTCCATCCGGCGTTCCTGGTGATGGTGGCCGGGGTGGCGGACGCGTTCCTGTCGGGGGACCTGTTCAACCTGTTCGTGGCGTTCGAGCTGCTGCTGAGCGGCTCGTACGTGCTGCTCACGTTCGGCGGCACGGAGTCCAGGATCCGGGCGGGGGCCACGTACACGCTGATGGCGCTGGCCTCGTCGATGTTGTTCCTGATCGCGCTGGCCATCACGTACGGCGCCACGGGCACGCTGTCGATGGCGCAGCTCGCCGAGCGGTTCGCCACGCTGCCCGAGCAGGTGAAGCTGCTGGTGGAGCTGACGCTGCTGCTGGCGTTCGCCATCAAGGCGGCGATCTTTCCCATGTCGGCGTGGCTGCCGGACTCCTACCCCACCGCGCCGGCCCCGGCCACGGCCGTGTTCGCCGGGCTGCTCACCAAGGTCGGCGTGTACTCGATCATCCGGCTGGAGGCGCTGCTGTTCCCCGGGGGGCCGGTGTCGACGCTGCTGATGTGGGTGGCGCTGGCGACCATGCTGGCCGGGGTGCTGGGGGCGGTCGCCCAGACGGACATGAAGCGGATGCTCTCCTTCACGCTGGTCAGCCACATCGGGTACATGGTGTTCGGCGTGGCGCTGTCCACGGTGGCGGGGCTGGCGGGGGCGGTGTTCTACGTGGTGCACCACATCACCGTGCAGACCAGCCTGTTCCTGGTGACGGGGATGGTGGAGCGGCGCACCGGCACGACGTCGGTGACCAGGCTTGGCGGGCTGATGAGGGCGTCGCCGCTGATCGCCGTGCTGTTCTTCGTCCCGGCCATGAACCTGTCGGGCATCCCGCCGATGTCGGGCTTCCTGGGCAAGCTGATGCTGGTGCAGGCGGGGCTGGCGGCCGGGGGGTGGCTGCCGGTCACGCTGGTGGCGGCGGGGCTGGTGACGAGCCTGCTCACGCTGTACGCGGTTGCCAAGACCTGGGGGAAGGCGTTCTGGCGGGCGCCGCGGCCGGCCCGGGTGGGCGAGGTGGTGGAGAGCGAGGAGCACACCGGCGAGGACCCCACCGTGACCACCACCACCCTGCCGGTGGCGCTGCCGGTGTCGGTGGCGGCGCTGGTCGCGCTCGGGTTGTCGTTCACGGTGCTGGCCGGGCCGCTGTCGGCGCTGGCGCAGCGGGCGGCGGCGGAGCTGATGGCGCGCGAGCCGTACATCTCGGCGGTGCTGGAGAGGCGGCCATGACGGCGGGAAGGCGACTGTGATCCGGGACGTGCTGGCGCCGCGGCTGCTGGGGCGGCGGGTACCGCTGCCGCTGGTGGCCTGGCTGGCTGTGGTGTGGGTGACGTTGTGGGGCGACCTGACGGTGGGGAACGTGCTGGGCGGGCTGGCGACCGGGCTGGCCGTGACGTGGCTGCTGCCGCTGCCCATCCTCGATCCGGGCATCAGGGTGCGCCCGGTGGCGCTGGCCGGGCTCCTGCTCTGGTTCGCCGCGAACATGGTGACCGCCACGGCGCGGGTGGTGTTCTGGGTGGCGCATCCGGGGGCGCCGCCGACGCGGATCGTCCGGGCGCCGCTGCGCACGTCGTCCGAGGCCATGATCGTGCTGACCATGATCGCGCTGTCCACGGTGCCGGGGACGCTGGTCGTGGAGAAGTACCGCGGGGAGCTCGTCGTGCACGTCCTGGGCCTGACCGGGGACGTCACCGGGGCGGTCCTGGCGGACGTGGCCGCTCTGGAGGAGCGCATCGTGCGGGCGTTCGGGACCCTGCGGGACCGGGAGGAGCTGGGATGACGGCGGTGTATCTGGCGACGGTGGCCCTGCTGTGGTGCGGGGCGGCGGCCTCGCTCTACCGGCTGGTGCGCGGCCCCTCGATGCTGGACAGGGCCGTGGCCCTGGACGTGTTCACGGCGCTGTCGATGTGCGGCGCCGGGGCGTTCGCCGTGGCCAGGGACGACTACTCGGACCTGCCGATCCTGCTGGTGCTGTCGCTGCTGGGGTTCGTCGGGTCGGTGTCGCTGGCCCGCTTCTTCTCGGGGAGGTCGCGGTGAACGTCGCGGCGGCCGTCTGCCTGCTGCTCGGGTCGGCGCTGGCGCTGTCGGCCGGGGTCGGGCTGATGCGCTTCCGCACCACGCTGGACCGCATGCACGCCGGCACGAAACCCCAGGTGCTCGGCGTGCTGCTGGTGCTGCTGGCCATGTGGCTGCACCGGCCCACCTGGGCGTACGCGGGGCCGCTGCTGCTGGTGGGGATCTCCCAGGTGATCACCGTGTCGGTCGCGGCGTACATGGTGGCGCGGGCGGCCTACACGCGTCAGTCCTCCGACGACGACACCGAGTTCCCCTCGGCGGACGACCGGTCCGAGGACTGACCGTTGCGGGTCAGGCCCGGCTGGGCGAACCACGTCCACAGGGCCAGCGCGGCCAGCACGCCCGCGGTGATCCAGGCCAGCGTCGCCTGGAACAGGTAGTCGATGACGAACATCGTGGACGTGGTCATCGACACGGCCAGGGCGAGGGCGCCGAAGATGCCGTACAGGTTCGAGCGGCGTACCAGCGTCTCCTTGCGCCCCTGCCGGAACAGCACGCGGTGCTGCGCCGTCGGCGCGATGTAGCAGATGGACGCGATCGCCGCGCTCACCAGCGCCGCGTAGTACAGCCACCGGTCCGCCTGGTCCAGCCGGGAGAACCCGGAGGAGAACGGCACCGTGAGCAGGAACGCGAACAGCACCTGCACCCCGGTGACCGCCACGCGCGCGCCCTGCAGCAGCTCGACGAAGTTGCGATCCGCCCGCTCCTGCTCCGACTCGTTGCGCTGCCCCGCCATCTCGCTTGTCACGCCGCCTCCCGCTTCGGACGAGAGACTTCTTCTTCCATGCAAAGCCCGGCTAAAACCTCGCGGTGAGGACCTTCGCCGGGGTGATGGGAAGATCGCGGAAGCGGTGCCCGGTCGCGTGGAAGACGGCGTTGCCGATGGCGGCGGCGGTGCCGACGATGCCGATCTCGCCGATGCCCTTGCTGCCCATCGGGTTGAGCTCGCCGTCCTGCTCGTCCAGCCAGTACGCCTCCACGTGCTGGGCGTCGGCGCAGGCCGGCACGTGGTACTGGGCCAGGTCCCGGTGGAGGAACCCGCCGAACTCCTCGTCGGTGAGCGTCTCCTCCATCAGCGCCATGCCCATGCCCATCGTCATCCCGCCGAGGAACTGGGACCTGGCCAGCTTGGCGTCCATGATGTGCCCGGCGGCGAAGACGCCCAGCAGCCGCGACACGCGTACCTCGCCGGTCACCGCGCTGACCCGCACCTCGGCGAACTGGGCGCCGAAGGCGTGCCTGGCCAGCTCGGAGTCCGCCTTGACCTCGTCGGTGGTGTCGGCGCGGCCCTCCTTGCCGTCGCGCAGCAGCTCCTCGCAGGCGCGTACGACGGCCGAGCCCCACGACGCGGTGCCCATGGAGCCGCCGGCCACCGGCGCCTCCGGCAGGTCGCTGTCACCGAGCTCCACGTGCACCCGCTCAGGGTCGAGGCCGAGCGTGCCCGCCGCGATCTTCCTGAGCACCGTACGGGCGCCGGTGCCGATGTCGGCGGCGGCCACCTGGACGAGGACGTCGCCGCCGTTCTGCATCGTGGCCACGGCCTTGCACGGCGACCGCCTGGCCGGGTACGTCGACGACGCCACGCCGGTGCCGACCAGCCACTCCCCCTCGCGCCTGACGCCCGGCTCCGGGTCGCGGTGCTCCCAGCCGAAGCGGTGGGCGCCCTCGCGCAGGCAGCCCACCAGGTTGCGGGAGCTGAACGGCAGGCCGCTGTCCGGCTCGGTCTCCGGGTCGTTGCGGACGCGCAGCTCGACCGGGTCCAGGCCGGCGGCGTAGGCCAGCTCGTCCATCGCGGACTCCAGCGCGTACATGCCGGGGCACTCCCCGGGCGCGCGCATCCACGACGGGGTGGCCACGTCCAGCCGGACCAGCCGGTGCCCGGTGCGCAGCGCGGGCGCGCCGTACATGACGCGGGCCGGGACCGTCGTCTGCTCGGCGAACTCGACCAGCGTGGAGCTCTGCTCGTACGCGACGTGCTCCAGCGCCGTGAGCCGGCCCTCGGCGTCCACGCCGATCCGCAGCCGCTGGATCGTGGGCGTGCGGTAGCCGGTGACGTCGAACATCTGCTGCCGGGTCAGCGCGATCTTGACCGGGCGGCCCACCATGCGGGCGGCCAGCGCGGCCAGGATCGCCTGCGGCCTGGTCGTGCCCTTCGAGCCGAACCCGCCGCCGACGTGCCTGGACACCACGCGCACCTGGTCCTCCGGCAGGCCGAGCGTCCCGGCGATGAGGGCGCGGCTGCCGGTGGTGCCCTGGGCGGTGTCGTACACCAGCAGCCGGCCCTCGGTGTCCCACAGGGCCAGCGCCGCGTGCGGCTCCATCGGGTTGTTGTGCAGGACGGGCGTCTCGTACGTGACGTCCACGGCGGCCGCGGCGGCCGTCAGCCCCGCCTCCACGTCGCCCTTCTCGGTGTCGGACGGGAAGTTCGGGTTGACCACCTCGGGCTGGTAGAGGCCGGGATGGTCGCTGCTCAGGCTCACGTCGTGGTCGTCGGCGTCGTAGTCGACGCGGACGTGCGCGGCGGCCTCGCGGGCGATCTCGTGGGTCTCGGCCACGACGGCGGCGACGATCTGGCCCCGGTAGGCCACCTCGCGGCTCTGGAACAGGGCCAGCTCGGGATCGGCGTCCTCGGCCAGGCGCGGCGCGGCCTCGCAGGACAGCACGGCCAGCACGCCCGGCAGCTCCAGCGCGGACGTGGCGTCCACGCGCTTGACGCGGCCCTTGGCGATCTGCGCCTGCACGACGTAGGCGTAGGCGACGTTCTCGACCGGGTACTCGGCGGCGTACGTGGCCAGCCCCGTGACCTTGACCCGGCCCTCGGTACGGTTCACGGTGCGAGCTCCTCAAGCGTGGCGACGATCAGGTTGCGGGCCAGCGGCACCTTGAAGGCGTTGCGCGGCAGCGGGCGGGCCTGCTCCAGCTCGGCCTCGGCCGCCTGGAGGAACGCCTCGCCGGTCGCCGGGCCGCCGATCAGGGCCCGCTCGGCGCGCTCCGCCCGCCAGGGCGCGTGGGCCACGCCGCCGAGCGCGAGGCGGCAGCCGGCCACACTTCCGTCCCGGACGTCGAGCACGGCCGCGATGGACGCCAGGGCGAACGCGAACGAGGCCCGCTCGCGTACCTTGCGGTAGAGCGAGGCGCCGGGCGGCGCGGGCGGCAGCTCGATGGAGGTGATCAGGTCGCCGGGCGAGAGCACGGTGTCGCGCTCGGGCTCCTCGCCGGGCAGGCGGTGCAGGCCCGGCATGGGGATGATGCGGTCGCCGCCGGGGCCGGTGACGTGCACCTGGGCGTCCAGCGCGGCCAGGGCCACGGCCATGTCGGAGGGGTGGGTGGCCACGCAGGCGTCGGACGTGCCGAGGATGGCCAGGTTGGCGTGGTCGCCGGCGATGGCCGGGCAGCCGGAGCCGGGGCGGCGCTTGTTGCAGGGCCTGGTGACGTCCTGGAAGTAGGTGCAGCGGGTGCGTTGCAACAGGTTCCCCGCGACGGTGGCGACGTTGCGCACCTGACCGGACGCGCCGGTCAGCACCGCGCGCGCCAGCATCGGGTAGCGGCTGCGGATCAGCGGGTGGGCGGCCAGGTCGGTGTTGCGCACGGTGGCGCCGATGCGGACGCGGTCGCCGACGGGCTCGATGGTGTCGAGCGGCAGGCGGCTGACGTCCACCAGGCGTTCCGGCTCCGCCACGCCGAGCCGCATGAGGTCCACGAGGTTGGTGCCGCCGCCCAGGTACATGGTGCCGGGGCCGAAGTCCCGTACGGCCTCGGCGGTGCTGCCGGCGCGGGCGTAGTCGAAGGGTTTCACCTGGCCACCTCGCCGATCGCGCTGACGATGTTGACGTACGCGCCGCACCGGCACAGGTTGCCGCTCATGCGCTCGCTGATCTCCTCGTCCGTCAGGTCCGGGTCCACGAGGATGTCGTCGGTGACGGCGCTGGGGCCCGGCTCGCCGAGCATGCCGGCGGCCGAGCAGAGCTGGCCGGGCGTGCAGTAGCCGCACTGGAAGGCGTCGTGCTCCATGAACGCGCTCTGCAGCGGGTGCAGCCGCTCGCCCGCCGCCAGCCCCTCGACGGTGGTGATCTCCGAGCCGTCCACGGCCACCGCCAGGGCCAGGCAGGCGTTGGCCCGCCGCCCGTCGATCAGGACCGTGCAGGCACCGCACTGGCCGTGGTCGCAGCCCTTCTTGGCGCCGATGAGGCCGAGGCGTTCGCGGAGCAGGTCGAGCAGGGACATCCTCGGGTCCACGTCCACCGTGCGCGGCACGCCGTTCACCTGCAGGGTGATATCCATTTCGCACGACTACCCGAGCTCTCGGAGAGGCAACCCCCGAGCGCGGTAAAGGCCGCCCGTCCGTTTTGCCGGAATGCCGAAGGGTAGCCGGGCGGCATGGACGAGCAGGTGGTGGAGCCGGCGGCGATACTCACCGTCAACGCGGGGTCGTCGAGCCTGCGCCTCGACCTCGTACAGGGGGGCAGCGTGCTGGACAGCGCGCACTCGGAGCGCGCCGTCGACCCCGGCTCGGCCAGGGAGGAGCTGTCGGCGTTCCTGGGCGGCCACTTCGACCGCGACGTCAGGGCGGTCGCGCACCGGCTGGTGCACGGCGGCGACGTCGTGCGCTCGCCCGCGGTGGCCGACGACGAGACGGCCGAGGCGCTGCGCGGGCTCGCGGACCTGGCACCGCTGCACCTGCCGCCCGCGCTGGCCCTGCTGGAGGCGGCCCGCGAGCTGCTTCCCGCCGTGCCGCACGTGCTCTGCCCCGACACGGCCTTCCACGCGGGCCTGCCGGACGAGGCCGCCGTGTACGCGCTGCCGCCCGAGTGGCGCGACCGCTACGGCCTGCGCCGCTACGGCTTCCACGGCCTGTCGTACGCCTGGGCCGCGGACCGGGCCTGCGAGCTGCTCGGCCGGCCGCCGGGCGAGCTGGACCTGGTGCTGGCGCACCTGGGCGGCGGCTGTTCGGTGGCGGCGGTGTCGGGCGGGCGCAGCCTGGACACCTCGATGGGCTTCACGCCGCTGGACGGGCTGCCCATGAGCAAGCGCTCGGGCGGCGTGGATCCCGGGATGCTGCTGTGGCTGCTCGGGCGGGGGCGGCTGACGCTGAAGGAGCTGGCCGAGGGGCTGGAGCGCCGTTCGGGGCTGCTGGGGCTGTCCGGGGGCCGGTCCGGGGACACGCGGGACCTGGTGGCGGCCGAGCGGGACGGCGACGAGGCGGCCGGGCTGGCGCTGCGCGTGTTCGCGCACCGGGCGGCGCGGGAGATCGCCGCCGCGGCCACCTCGCTGCGGCGCGTGGACGCGCTGGTGTTCACCGGGGAGATCGGCTGGGACCAGCCCGAGGTGCGCGAGGCCGTCTGCCGGCGCCTGGGGCTGCTCGGGGTCGAGCCACCGGTCACGGGCAACCGCCACGACGACGGGGCCGTCAGCGCGGAGGGCGCCGCCGTACCGGTGCTGGTGGTCCAGGTACGCGAGGAGCTGCAGCTCGCCCGCGAATGCCTGGCGATGCTGGCCGAGGAGGAAACATGACGAACCACCGCCTCCTAGCGCTCGCCGAGGAGGAGCGATGACGAACCTGGATGAGGTGCGCCGCTCGGCGCTGCCGCTCGCCGCTCCCGACGACCTCGGCCCGCTGCTCGAACGCGTCGGCGAGGCCAGATTCGTGCTGATCGGCGAAGCCAGCCACGGCACCCACGACTTCTACACGTGGCGGGCCGAGCTGACCCGCAGGCTGATCGCCGACAAGGGCTTCGGCTTCGTCGCCGTCGAGGGCGACTGGCCCGACTGCGAGCGGATCGACCGCGCCGTCACCACCGGCGCCGATCCGTACGACGCCCTGTACGGCTTCGAGCGCTGGCCCACGTTCATGTGGGCCAACGAGGAGGTCGTCGCCTTCTGCCGCTGGCTGCGCGACTGGAACGCGAGCCGCCCGCCCGGCGAGCGCTGCGGCTTCCACGGCCTGGACGTCTACAGCCTCCGGGACTCCCTGCGCGCCATCCGCCGCTACGCCGCCGCCCACCTGCCCCAGCAGATGGACACGGTGATGGAGGCCCTGTACTGCTTCGAGTCCTACGGCCACGACCCGCAGCAGTACGGCCTGGCCACTCGCCTGGTCCCCGACAGCTGCGAGGACGAGGTGGTGAACCTGCTGGCCACGCTGGGCGACGGCGAGCTCGGGGTGCGGCAGAACGCCGAGGTCGTGGCGGGCGCGGAGCGCTACTACCGGGCCATGGTCCAAGGCGGCCCCGACTCCTGGAACATCAGGGACGTGCACATGGCCGACACCCTGGACCGGCTGGCCGAGCACCACCAGGCGAAGGGCGTGGTCTGGGCGCACAACACGCACATCGGCGACGCCCGCGCCACCGACATGGCCGCCGCCGGGATGACGAACCTCGGGCAGCTCGCCCGCGAGCGGCACCGCGAGGACGTGGTGCTCGTCGGGTTCGGCACGCACCGCGGCACCGTGGTGGCCGGCGACCGGTGGGGCGGGCGGCACCACGTCATGCGGGTGCCGCCGGCGCGGCCCGCCTCGCTGGAGGCGTTCCTGCACGAGGCGCTGCCCGGGCGGGACGCGCTGTTCCTCATGCCGCCGCCCGGCCTGCGGGCCGACTGGTACGACGAGCCGATGGCGCACCGGGCGATCGGCGTGGTGTACCACCCGGAGCGGGAGCGCTGGGGCAACTACGTGCCCACGGTCGCGGGCCGCCGCTACGACGCCTTCCTCTGGCTGGACGAGACCAGGGCCGTGCACCCGCTGCACGGCGAGCCGTGGGGCGACAGGGAGCCGGAGACGTACCCGACGGCCATGTGAACCGGCCGCCGCCACGTCAGACGGCGCCTGCGGGACGGCACCTGCGGGACGGCACCTGCGGGACGGCACCTGTGGGACGGCACCTGTGGGACGGCGGCGAGGTTGGACGGCGGCGAGGTTGGACGGCGGCCAGGCGAGGCGTTTGTCGGTCGCGGATGGTTTGATCTCCCCTGTGGAGGCCTCCGTCGAGCAGCTCGTCTACGTCCGCGAGGACGAGTACACCGTCGCGCGCATGAGCGCCGACGGCGAGCCCGACTTCGTGGCCACCGGGCGCGCGCTGGCCGGGATCCAGCCGGGCGAGACGCTGCGGCTGTTCGGCGACTGGAGCCGGCATCCGCGCTACGGCCGCCGCTTCGCGGTCACCGGGTGCGAGCGGGTGACGCCGTCGTCCGTCCGGGCCATCCGCATCTACCTGGGGTCGGGGCTGATCAGGGGCATCGGGCCGCGGCTGGCGTACGCGATCGTCGACCACTTCGGCGAGGCCACGCTCAAGGTCATCGACAGCGAGCCGGAGCGGCTCACCGAGGTCGTCAACATCGGGCCGCAGCGGCAGGGCCAGATCGTGCAGGCGTGGCAGGAGCAGAAGGCCATCGCCGCGCTCATGGTGACGTTGCAGGGGCTCGGGGTCAGCCCGCTGCTGGCCGCCAAGATCTACCAGGTGTTCGGCAAGGACGCCGACGAGGTGCTGGCCACCGACCCGTACCGGCTGATCGGGCGGGTCAGGGGCATCGCGTTCCGCATCGCCGACCGGATCGCCCTGCAGTCGGGGGTGCCCGAGCGCAGCCCGGAGCGGATCAAGGCGGCGCTGCTCGACCGGCTGGAGGCGGCGGGCAGCCGCGACGGCCACTGCTTCGTGCCGGTGTCCACGCTGGTCAGGGAGGCGGCCGAGCTGATCGAGCAGGATCAGGAGAGCGTGCGGCCGATGGTCGACGCGCTGGCGGCCGACCGGCGGCTCGTCGTGGAGGCGGCGCCGGACCAGCCGGGGCAGGTGGTCGCGTACGCCAAGCACGTGCACAGCCGCGAGGTGGCGCTCACCGCCCAGCTCGCGGCGCTGCTGGGGGCCCGCTCGACGCTGCCGCTGCGCGCCTACCGCGAGGACCCCGGCCTGCACGAGGACCAGCGCGCCGCCCTCACCATGGCGCTGACCAGCACCGTCTCGATCATCACGGGCGGTCCGGGGTGCGGCAAGAGCCACACGGTCAAGGCCATCGCCACCACCGTGCGGGCCGCGGGCGGCTCGGTGACGCTCACCGCCCCGACCGGCAAGGCCGCCAAGCGGCTGTCGGAGCTGACGGGGCTGCCCGCGATGACCGTGCACCGCATGCTCGCCCAGCAGCCCGATCCCGACCCCGAGACGCTGTTCGACGAGCGGCCGTCGCAGGCCGACCTGATCGTGGTGGACGAGGCGTCCATGCTCGACCTGCACCTGGCCACCCGGCTCACCTCGGCGGTCCGGCCCGGCAGCCACCTGCTGCTCATCGGCGACGGCGACCAGCTGCCCAGCATCGGCCCCGGTGACGTCCTGGCCGACCTGCTGCGGGTGACAGCGATCCCGCGGGTCCAGCTCACCCACGTCTTCCGCCAGGCGGACGGCAGCGGCATCATCGGCGCCGCCCACCGCATCCGCGCGGGCCGGCTGCCGGCCGTGCCCGGCGGGGGCGGGTTCTGGTTCGAGGAGCTCGACGATCCCGAGCAGGTGGCGCGGCGCGTGGCGCACCTGGCGATGGTGGCGATCCCCCGCAAGCAGGACGTCGAGCCCGACCAGGTGCAGGTGCTGTGCCCGATGCGCAAGGGCGAGACGGGCGCCACGGCACTCGGCCGGCTGATCCAGGACCAGCTCAACCCGGCCGCCGACGACAAGCCCGAGCACTGGTCGGGCGCCACGGTGTTCCGGGTGGGCGACCGGGTGATGCCGATCCGCAACAACTACGACAAGGGCGTCTTCAACGGGGAGACGGGCACGGTGACGGCGGTGGTGCGGGAGGAGCGGATGATCGAGATCCGCACCGACGACGGGGAGAGCGTGCGGTACGGCTTCGACGAGCTCGACGACCTGACGCACGCGTACGCGATCAGCGTGCACCGGTCGCAGGGCAGCGAGTACCCGTTCGTGGTGGCGCCGATCGTGGCCGAGTCCGGGGGGATCATGCTGCGCCGCAAGCTGCTGTACACGCTGGTGACGCGGGCCAAGGCGTGGGTGGTGCTGGTGGGGCAGCGGGAGGCGCTGGAGCTGGCGGTGCACCGGCTGGGGCATCGCAGGAACACGGGCCTGGCGCGCAGGCTCGCGCTGAGCCTCGAATGAGGCCGGGCCGCCGGGGCACCGACACGGGCGGAGGGCGCCCGGGCGCTAACGCGGGTGAAAGCGCCGGGCGTTGACGGCTAGCGCGGGCGGAGGGCGGCGGCCAGGAGCTCGGCCAGGTGGCGGCCCTGGCGGCCGGTGCGGGCGGCGGCGATCTGGGTGCGGCAGGAGAACCCGTCGGCGAGGATGGCCTCCGTGTCGCTCGCCGACCGCACCGCGGGCCACAGCCCCTCCTCGGCGCAGGCCACCGACACGTCGTAGTGATCCCGTTCGAACCCGAAGTTCCCGGCCTGCCCGCAACACCCGGAGTCGAGCACCTTCGTCCGGAACCCGAACCGCGCCAGCACGGCCCGGTCCGCGTCGTACCCCATGATGGCGCTCTGGTGGCAGTGCACCTGGGCCACCACCGATCCGCCCGGCGAGGACGGCCGCCAGTCGGGCGCCCGCTGCTCCAGCAGCTCCGACAGCGTCAGCGTGCGCTCGGACACGAGCCGCGTCTGCGCCGTGTTGAGCAGCTCGGGCCCGTCGGAGCGGAACACGGCGGTGCAGCTCGGCTCCAGGCCCACCACCGGTACCCCCGCCTCGGCCCACGGCAGCAGCGCCCGCACGCTGCGCGCCAGCACCCGGCGGGCGATCCCGAGCTGCCCCGTGCTGATCCAGGTCAGCCCGCAGCACAGCGTCACCGGCGGCACGTGCACCTCGAACCCGGCGGCCTCCAGCACCTCCACGGCCGCCCGCGCCACGCGCGGCTCGAAGTTGTTGGAGAACGTGTCCGCCCACAGCACCACGCGCCCCCGCGTGCCGGGCCCGACCACGCCGCGCCCCTTGAACCAGTCGGTGAAGCGCTCCCCCGCGAACCGCGGCAGCGCCCGCCGTCCCGAGACCCCCGCGGCGGCCTTGACCAGCCGTGACAGCCCTGGCGTCTGGGTGAGGGCGTTCACCGCGTGCGGGGCCGCGGAGGCGAGCGCCGCCCACAGCGGCAGCCACCCCATGGAGTAGTGCGCGGCCGGCCGCAGCCGGTGCCGGTAGTGGTGGGCGAGGAACTCGGCCTTGTACGTGGCCATGTCCACGTTCACCGGGCATTCGGCCCGGCAGCCCTTGCAGGCCAGGCAGAGGTCGAGCGCGTCGCGCACGGCCTCGGACCGCCAGCCGTCGGTGATCAGGTCGCCGCGCACCATCTCCTCCAGCAGCCTGGCCCGCCCGCGCGTGGAGTGCTCCTCCTCGCGGGTGACCCGGTAGCTGGGGCACATGACGCCGCCCTCGAAGGTGTGCTTGCGGCAGTTGCCCGTCCCGACGCAGCGGGTGGCGGCGTGCCCGAACCGCCCGTGGTCGGCCGGGTAGCCGAAGAACGTGTGCCTGGGCTCCAGCGGGTAGAAGTGCCGCTGGGCCAGGTCGTCGTCGAGGCGGTGCGGGTGGACGACCTTGCCGGGGTTCATCCGGTCGCGGGGGTCGAAGACGGCCTTCATGCGGCCGAACGCCTCCACGACCTGCTCGCCGAACATGCGCGGCAGCAGCTCGGCCAGCGCCTGCCCGTCGCCGTGCTCGCCCGACAGCGACCCGCCGTAGGAGGCGACGAGGTCGGCGCCCTCCTCGGCGAACCTGCGGTATCGGGCGATGCCGTCGTCGGTGTGCAGGTCGAGCGGGAGCCTGCCGTGCACGCAGCCCTGCCCGAAGTGGCCGTACAGGGCCGAGTGGGCGTAGCCGTGGCGGTGCCGCAGCCGGTCGTAGTCACGCAGGTAGGCGCCCAGCCGCTCGGGCGGGACGGCCGCGTCGGACCAGCCCTCGTACGTCTGCCGCCCGGTCGGCGGGTACGCCTCCACGCCCAGCCCCGACTCGCGCAGCCGCCACAGCTCGTCCTCCCTGGCCGGGTCGCCCAGGAACGCGTGCGACGGCGCGGGCCTGCCGTCGCTGCGGCACAGGTCGCGCATCATGTCCTCGGCCCGCTGGCGCGCCTCGTCGGCCGTGTCGCCACCGAACTGCACGAGCAGCCATCCGGCCCCGGGCGGCAGGTCGCGCAGCGCGGGGTCGTGCGGGCGCTCGGCCCGGGCCAGCCGGTACATCGTCTCGTCCATGGCCTCCAGCGCCAGCGGCCGATGCGCGGCGACGGAGGGGACGGCGTCGGCGGCGGCGAAGATGTCCTGGAAACCCAGGACGGCCAGCGACCGGGCGGCCGGGCGCGGCACCACGGCCAGCTCGGCGCGCAGCACGGTGACGAGCGTGCCCTCGCTGCCGACGAGGGCGCGGGCCAGGTTGAAGCCGTTCTCGGGCAGGAGCTGGTCCAGGTTGTAGCCGGACACCCGCCGTTCGAGCCGGGGGAAGCGGGTGCGGACCAGCTCCATGGTGTCGTCGCGCAGGTCGCGCAGCCGCCGGTAGATCTCGGCCAGGCGGCCGCCCTCGGCCTGGATGCGGGCGTACTCGTCGGCGCCGGTCGGCCCGACCCACGCGCGTACGCCGTCGTAGGTGAGGATCTCCAGGCGCAGCACGGAGTCGGCCATCTTCCCGTACGCCTGGGCGGAGGCCCCGCACGAGTCGTTGCCGATCATGCCGCCGATGGTGCAGGCGCGGTGGCTGGACGGTTTGGGCCCGACCATCAGCCCGTCGCGTTCCAGGACGTGGTTGACGTGGTCCAGCACGGCTCCGGCCTGCACGGTGATCCGCCGCCCCGGCACGTCCACGGACTCGACCTGACCGCAGTGCTTGGACCAGTCGATCACCACGGCCACGTTGCAGCACTGCCCGGCCAGGCTGGTGCCGCCGCCGCGGGACAGCACGGGTACGTCCCTGGCCCGGCACACGGACACCGCCGCCACCCCGGCGTCGAGGTGGCGCGGCACCACCACGCCGATGGGGACCTGCCGGTAGTTGGAGGCGTCCGTGGAGTAGGCGGCGCGGCTGCCCGTGTCGAAGCGCACCTCCCCGTCCACGGCCTCCTCCAGCCGCCGGCGCAGCGTCTCGACGTCGATCTCGCGCGGCGGGGGCGCGTGGGTGACGGGCGTTGTGACCTGGGTGTCCATGCCCGGCCCTTACCCTGGCCGTCCCAGCCGAGCCCCAACGCAACGCCAAGGCGCGCCCTGAATGTCCGCTATGGCGGGATAACGATTGGCGGCGGGGCGCCGCACGCGGCACCATGACCAGTGATGGACGAACGTCGCATGATACGCGTTTCCAAGTATCTCGCCAGGCATCTGCGGCACGATCCGCAGCGCATCGGCCTCGCGCTCGACCCGGCCGGCTGGGTGGAGGTGGAGGAGCTGCTGCGGGCCGCCGCCGCGCACGGGTTCCCGATCACGCCCGAGGAGCTGCGGGTGGTCGTCGCCGGCAACGACAAGCGCCGGTACACGATCGAGTCGGGGCGGATCAGGGCCAGCCAGGGGCACTCGGTGCCGGTGGACCTCGGGCTGACGGCGATCGAGCCGCCCGAGGTGCTCTACCACGGCACGGTGGGGCGGTTCCTGGCGGCGATCAGGCAGGAGGGCCTGCGGCCGATGGGCCGGCACCACGTGCACCTGTCGCCCGACCGGGAGACGGCCACGCGGGTCGGGGCGCGGCGGGGCGTGCCCGTGGTGCTGGTGGTGGCGTCGGGGGTGATGCACGCCGACGGGCACGCGTTCCTGCGCAGCGCGAACGGGGTGTGGCTGGTGGACCACGTGCCGCCGGGTTACCTGCGCTTCCCGTCCTGAAGGACGCTCCTGGCGGCCATCAGGGCGAAGCCGAGCAGGTTGAGGCCCTGCCACCGCTCGGCGGAGGCGGCGCGCTCGTCGCCGGCCGCCAGGCCGATGCCCCACACCCGGTCGCGGGGGCTGGCCTCCACGAGGACGCGCCGGCCGGTGCCGAGCAGGTAACCGGCCAGGTCTGCGTGCTCGCCGAACTTGGCCACGTTGCCGCGTACGACGAGGTCGAAGCGGCACTCCTCCCACCTCGCCTGGTCGAAGCCCCGCACGGCGCGGCCGAGCTCCTTGGCCTGCCGGGGATGCCGGGAGCCGAGGATCCTGGCCGCGATCTCCTCGTCGCCGAACAGCCACGCCTTGTGCGCCATCATGTAGTGCTCGGCCGAGGCGAACGTGTGCCCGCCCTCGCTGAACCTGACCGGCCACCACTGGCTCAGGCAGCCCTGGCCGACGCCGCCGTCACGGGCAGGCTGGTGCCCCCAGAAGTACAGATATTTCAGGCGCTGGCCGCGCCGCTCGGCGGCGACCAGCTCCTCGACGGTCATCGGAAGGTCATCGGGCATGACCGTCAGTATGCCCGGCCGCCCGCGTGAGGCGACCGGCCCCCGGCGAGCTGCGCGGCGCGACCGACTCCAGCCACCCGGAACGTCCGAAAGCGTCTACTGGTTCACGCAGACGGCAGGGTCGTCGGCGCACACGTACTTCGAGCGGATCAACGACTTCAGCATGTGGGGGCCGGTGGAGCGCGGCAGCGTGCCGACGGCGGTGGCGGTGTTCGCGACGGACTTCTCCGTGCGGCCGCCGGCCGAGCGGGTGCACAACGTCGTGCGCCGGTCGGAGTTGGGTCACGGCGGCCACTTCGCGGCGCTGGAGACTCCCGAGGTGCTGGTCACGGAGCTGCGCGAGTTCTTCGGCTCGCTGCGGTGAAGAACGCCGGGCGAGGTCACGCCCCGCTCAAATGAGCACCACTTCGCATCGTTTTCCCATTGTTTCTGCGTCAAGAAGGCGTGGGTGCGCTGGCGCTCGCGGGGCCTGTTACGGTAGTGCGCCGGGAAGTCTGGTCGGCAAGGGACTGCCGGTCAGATGTTCGGGGGAGGCGTTCGCGAATGCGTGGCCGATGTCGTGACAGTCGTCACTGCCGCGACGGGGTGCGGTGATGGGCGTGCTGACGCCGTTCACCTCCCGGTTCAGGCATCCCGCCCAGGTCGTGGTGGCCGCGTTCGGCCTGACCGCCGCGGTCGGCACCACCCTGCTCGCGCTGCCGATCTCCACCGCCGAGGGCGTGTCCGCGGGCTGGGTGGCCGCGCTGTTCACCGCGACGTCCGCCGTCTGCGTGACGGGGATGGCGATCGTGGACACCGAGTCGCACTGGTCGGTGTTCGGCGAGCTGGTGATCGCCGGGCTGGTCCAGGTGGGCGGCCTGGGCATCATGACGATGGCGACCGTGTTCACGCTGCTGCTGTCCGGCCGGTTAGGGCTGCGGGCCAAGATCGCGGTGCAGGCCGAGACCAAGACGCTGAGCATGAGCGACGTGCGGCACGTCCTGCGCAAGGTGGTCGTGTTCAGCCTGGTGTGCGAGGCCATCGCCGCTGTCGTGCTCACCACCCGCTTCATGACCGGGTACGACGAGCCGTTCGGCAGCGCACTCTACCTCGGCGTCTTCCACGCGATCAGCGCCTTCAACGACGCCGGGTTCGCGCTGTGGCCCGACAGCCTCATCCGGTTCGTGTCCGACGGGTGGATCTGCCTGACCGTGGCCATCGCGAGCATCATCAGCGGGCTCGGCTTCCCGGTGGTGTTCGAGCTGGCCCGCTCCTGGCGGCGCCCGGCCAGGTGGACCATCCTGACGAAGATCACGGTGTGGGTGACCGCCGTCCTGCTGGTGCTCGGCACCCTGGCGTTCCTGGTGATCGAGTGGCGCAACCCCAGGACGCTCGGGCCGCTCGACGAGGGCGGCAAGGTGCTGGCGGCCTTCTTCGCCGCGGTCATGCCGCGCTCGGCCGGGTTCAACACCCTCGACATCTCCCAGATGCACCCGTCGAGCTGGCTGACCACCGACGTGCTGATGTTCATCGGCGGCGGCAGCGCGGGCACCGCCGGCGGCATCAAGGTGACCACGATCGGGCTGCTGGCCTTCGTCGTGTGGGCCGAGCTGCGCGGCGAGGGCCGGGTGAACATCGGCCACCGCAGCCTGCCCGACACCGCGCAGCGCCAGGCCGTGACGATCACGGCGCTGGGGGTCACGATCGTGGGCCTGGCCACGTACCTGCTGCTGGCCCTCACCCCGTACAGTCTCGACCAGGTCCTGTTCGAGGTGGTCGCGGCGTTCGGAACGGCGGGCCTGTCCACCGGCATCACCGCGAACGTCGGCACGGCCGGGCACCTGCTGCTGGTCGTGCTCATGTTCATCGGCCGGATCGGCCCACTCACCCTGGGCTCCGCCCTGGCACTCAACAGGCGCGCCCGGCACTACGAGCTACCCGAGGAGCGTGTCATCGTTGGTTGAGTACAAGGGCGACCCGGTCGTCGTCATCGGCCTGGGCCGGTTCGGCACCTCGCTGGCGCTGGAGCTCACCCGGCGCGGCACCGAGGTCCTGGCCATCGACCACCGTCCCAAGATCACCCAGAGCCTCGCGGGCCGCATCACGCAGATCGCCACCGCCGACGCCACCGACATGGAAGCGCTGCGCCAGCTCGGCGTGCCGGACTTCTACCAGGCGGTGGTGGCCGTCGGCAGCGACATCGAAGCCAGCATCCTGACCACGTCCCTGCTGGTCGAGCTGGAGATCAACGACATCTGGGCCAAGGCCGTCAGCACCCAGCACGGCCGCATCCTCAGCCGCATCGGCGCCCACCACGTCGTCTTCCCCGAGCACGACATGGGCGAACGCGTGGCCCACCTGGTCAGCGGCCGCATGCTCGACTACATGCAGGTGGACGAGGACTTCGCCATCGCCAAGACCAGCCCGCCGAAGGAGTACGTGGGCGTCCCCCTGGGCCGCTCCAACCTGCGCCGCAAGTACGGGGTCACGATCGTGGCGGTGAAGCCGCCGGACGAGGAGTTCACCTACGCCACGGCGGAGACGGAGCTGTCGTACGGCGACATCGTCCTGGTCTCGGGCACCACCGAACAGGTCGAACGCTTCGCCGAGCTGCCGTAGGCGGGCTCGGCTCACGAGACTCCGGACGTCCGCGCTCCCCGGCGCCCGCGGCGGCTACGCTGGGGGTCGGAGGCGAACGATGCGCGCACGTGAGCTAGCCGTCGACTTCCCGACGGTCACCCTGGACACCCCGGCGCTGGAGGCGGCCAAGCTGCTGGCCGACCGGGACCTGCCCGGGCTCATCCTGGTCGACGAGGCCGGGCGGCCGCACAGCATCCTGCCCGGCACGCAGGTGTTGCGGCTGGCGGTGCCGGCGTACTGCCAGGACGATCCGGCGCTGGCCCGGGTGGTGGACGAGGCCCACGCGGACCGGTTCCTGCACCGGCTCGGCGGCAAGACCGTGCGGGAGTGCCTGCCGGAGCAGCCGCGCGAGCTGCCGGTGACCGACGCCAAGGCGACGGTGCTGGAGCTGGCGGCGCTGATGGCGCGTACGCGGAGCCCGCTCGTCGCGGTGATGGACGAGGAGAGGCTGATCGGGGCCGTCACGCTGCAGTCACTGCTCGACCACGCCCTCCAGCTCTGATCGGCGCGTAACGCCACGAACGGGCGCAATGACGCGCGTCCGGGGAAGCCGAGACCGGGCGCCGAACGGCGCGAGGGTGGGCGTCCGGGGAGTTCGAGGGTGGGGGTCGTAGGCTGGTCTCATGGTCAAGGCCGCGGCACGACAGCCCGTACCCGCCAGGCGCGCGGACGCCGAGCGCAACATCGCCGCGATCCTCGAGGCCGGGACGCGGCTGCTCAGCGCCGACCCCACGGCCAGCGTGGCCGACATCGCCAAGGCCGCCGGGGTGGGGCGGGTCACCCTGTACGGGCACTTCCCGTCGCGTGAGGCGCTGGTGGACGCCGTGCTCGACCACGCGGTGGGCATGGCGGACGCGGTGCTGGAGGACGAGTCGATCGACACGGCGCCCGCGCCGGAGGCGATGGCGGGGCTGCTGCGCTCGTCGTGGGAGGTCCTCGACCGGCACCGCCGGCTGTTCCTGGCGGCCGACCGGGTGCTGGCCACCGAGCGCATCAGGGAGCACCACGAGGCCCCGCTGCGGCGGGTCGAACGGCTCATCGAGCGGGGGCGACGGGACGGCGACTTCCGCGACGACCTGCCGTTGCCGTGGCTGGTGACCGCGTTCTTCTCCCTCATCCACAGCGCCGCCCAGGAGCGCGAGGCGAACCGGCTCGCGCCGGAGGAGGTGGAGGAAGTGCTGATCAAGACGATGTTGTCGCTGCTCCTCTCGCCCGCCGCCGAATCCTAGGCGAAGCGATTAGGCTCCGCGGCAGAAGACGCGGAACGTCCGGCGGAGAGGAGAGCGATGATGTCTCGCCACAACGGTAGCTGGTGGCACAACTTCTGGGCTCACAGCGTCGGGGTCTTCTCCTCGTCCGTGCTGTCCCATTCCACGGGCACCCAGCACGAGCAGCGCTGATCAGCTACCGCTGAGCCCGCTCGACGGCCTCGATCCAGGTGTCGTCGAAGGCTTGCACGTCCAGGTCGGTGAGCACGTGCGTCCGGCGTCCGCCGGCGTCGTCCTCGAACCGCAGTTGCTCCGCTTCGAGGACGGTCCGCACCCGCTGCTCCTGGACGACGGCGCCGCTCCAGCCGAGCGCCACGGCGCAGGCGACGGGGTCCCAGTGGAAGTTGACCAGGTCGTCGGGTAGCCCGGCGTGAGCGCGGCCGAGTTCCGTCATGCCGGCGTCCACGGCGTAGGCCTCGCACTGGCGGGCGAGCAGCTCGCCCAGGGGTCCGGAGGCCGCCAGGCGGGGCAGGTGGGCGGCCCGCAGGTGCGACCTGGCGGCGACGGGCAGAGGGACCAGGGTGAGGCGGGCGTGCCCGGCCATCAGCTCGGCGGCGCGGGGGTCGCACTGCGTGTTCCAGTCCATGTCCGGGCCCCAGGCGGGCAGGCCGGGGCCGAGGGGTCGCAGCCATCCGCCCATGGCCACCACCGGCACCCCGTCGAGCCGGCCGGGCCGCGCCTGGTGCAGCCGCGCCAGGTTGGTGAAGGGGCCGATGGCCGCGATGGTGGCGCCCTGATCGATGCTGCGCTCCAGCAGGTCGATCGCCGCTTCCGGCGGTGCTGGGCGAGGGTCTACGGGCACTCCCCAGTACCGCGCGTGATCGGGTAGGCCGCCCATGGGGACGCCCGTGGTGGACGTTCCCGCCCCGGCCACGACCGGGATGTCCGGGCGCCCGGCCAGCCGGAGGCAGTGCTCGGCGTAACCGGCGCGGCGGCCGTCGGGGTCGCCGGTGGTGGTGACGCCGACGATCTCCACGCCCGGCCAGCCCAGGACCATCGCCAGGGCGCAGACGTCGTCGGGATCTCCGCCCAGGTCGGTGTCGAGGTGCAAGCGCATGCCAGGCATCCTGTCGCCTCGCGTGCCCGGCTGCCAGGGCTTTTCCGCTCCGCTCGCCGCCTTCTTGACACGGTACCCCCGTACCGTTTGCATGTGTTAACTTGAACACCACTGTTCGAGTTAGGGAGTTGCGAATGAATCGACACCACAGGCCGAAGGGCGGCGGATGGGTCGTGCTGGGGCTGCTGTGCCTGGCGCAGTTCATGCTGATCGTCGACATCACGGTGGTGCAGGTCGCGCTGCCGTCCATCGGCGCCGACCTGGCGCTCGGCCGGGAGGCGCTGACCTGGGTGGTGACCGCGTACACGCTCTGCTTCGGCGGGCTCATGGTGCTCGGCGGGCGGCTCGCCGACGTGTTCGGCGCGCGCGGGACGCTGCTGGCCGGGCTGGGGGTGTTCACGGCGGCCTCGCTGGTGTGCGGGCTGGCCGGGAGCGGGGCCGTGCTCGTCGCGGGGCGGGCGCTGCAGGGGGTCGGCGCGGCGCTGCTGTCGCCGGCGGCGCTGGCGGTGATCGTCGCCACCTTCCACGGCGAGCGGCGGGCACGCGCGCTCGGCGTGTGGGCCGCGATCGGTGGCACGGGGGCTGCGCTGGGGGTGCTGGTCGGCGGGCTGCTGACGGCGGGGCCCGGATGGGCGTGGGTGTTCTTCGTCAACGTGCCGATCGGGCTGGCGGTACTGGCCGCGGTACCCGCCGTGGTACCGGCAGCCGCGGGGCGGCGTGAGGTGGTGGACGTGCCCGGTGCGCTGGTCGTGACGCTGGCGACGGCGTTGCTGATCTACGGGGTGGTCACGGCGGGCGACGCCGGGTGGGCCGCCGCGGGCACGGTGCTGCCGCTGGCCGGGGCGGTGCTGCTGTACGTGCTGTTCGTCGTCGTCGAGCGGTCCGTACGGTCGCCGCTCATGCGGGCCGCGACGCTCGCCCGGCGGCCGGTGATCTCGGGGACGTTCGTGATGCTGGTGGCCACCGGGCTGATGCTGGGCCTGTTCTTCCTCAGCACGCTCTACCTGCAGCACGTGCTCGGATTCAGCCCGCTGGAGACCGGGCTGATCTTCCTGCCGGCGGCGGTCGCCATCACGGCCGGCGCGCAGCTCGGCGGCCACCTCATCGGGCGGGTCGGCGGCAGGCCGGTGGCGGTGGCGGCGTTCGTGCTGACCGCGGCGGGGGCGGCGCTGATGGCGCGGGTCTCCCCCGGCACCAGCGTCTACATCACGCTGCTGCCCGGGTTCGTGCTGGCCTCGCTGGGCATCGGGCCGGCGTTCGTGACGGCCACCACGACGACCATGGCGAACATCCCTCCCGGCGAGAACGGCGTGGCCTCCGGGGTCATCAACACCTTCCACGAGCTCGGCGGCTCGATCGGGGTGGCGGTCGTGTCCACGGTGGCCGCCGCCGGCCTCGCACCCGGAGCAGCCGGAGCGGCAGGGGCGGCGGGCGCCGGAGGGTTCGTGGCCGGGTTCACGCTGTGCGCCGTGGTGGCGGGGGTCGCCGGGGCCGTCGCGCTCGGGCTGGTGCCGGGCGGGAAACCCGCAGCCGCATTCGTCGGCCACGGGCACGCGCAGGGGCACGCGCAGGAGCAGGCGCAGGGGCAGGCGCAGGGGCAGGCGCAGCGGCACGGTCACGGGTACGGCGGCTGACGCGTCACACCAGCAAAAACCGGGATATCGCCGATGACTCCGGCGGTCTATCCTTCATTGATGGTCAAATTCTGCCGGCGGAAGCGGTGACTCCGCAGATGCCGCCATTAACGCTGGCGCACCAGCACCTGTCCGGGGTGACCGTGATCGCGGTGACCGGTGAGATGGACGCCACCAACCGGGCCGACCTCGAGGCCTACCTCCGGGAGACCGGCCCGGCCCCTACGGAACGGCTGGTGTTCGACCTGTCCGGAGTGCCGTTCATGGACAGCTCCGGACTGCATGTCCTGCTGAAATGCGCCACGGACTGCCTGAGGGACGGCGGTGTCGTGCATCTGGCGGGCGTGCAGCCCCTGCCCGCCCGGCTGTTCGAGATCACGGGCGTGGTGGCGCACCTCCCGGTGCACGAGCGGGTCGAGGACGCCATCACCGCCGCGCTGAGCTCATCGGAACGCTCCATCTAGGGCACCAGCCTGGAGAGGCCGGCGCGGGCGTGGGACTGCTCCGCGAGGTCGCCCATCTCGACGGCCGCGTCGAGGGCAGCACGGTAGAGGTGCCGGGCTCGGTCGGCTTCGCCGAGGGCCAGTGCGGCGGCGGCGAGGCCGTTGAGTGCCTTGGCCGCGCCGCGCCGGTAGTCGAAGCGGCGATACAGCTCCAGCGCGTTGCCGTGGTGCGCGTGCGCCTCCGCCGGGCGGTCCAGCCGCAGGCAGGCGGTGCCGAGGTGGTGCAGGGCGTCGGCTTCCCCGCCTCGGCTGCCGATGGCGCGGAAGAGCTCCAGCGCATCGCGGTGCAGGTCGGCGGCCTCGGCGAAGCGGCCCTGCCGCTCGTGTGCGACGCCGAGGTAGTCCGTGATCACCGCCTCGCCGAAGCGGTCGCCGAGCTCGCGGAACAACTCCAGCCCACGGTGCAGCGCGCGGAGCGCGGCCTCGTGGTCGCCGGCGGCGGCTCGTACATCGCCCAGGCCGGTCAGGGCCCGCGCCTGGCCGCGGCGGTCGTCGGCGGTGCGGCCGACGGCCAGGGCCTGCTCGAAGTGCTCCGCCGCCTGCCGGTGGTCGCCTTGCAGGTGGTGCACCCAGCCGAGGTCGGTCAGTGCCCGGCCCTCACCCGCGAGGTCCCCGAGGCGGCGGGCCGCGGCCAGCGCCTTGCCGTACAGGGTGCGGGCATCGTCGTGCAGCGCGTGGTCGTACAGGTAGCGGTAGAGGGTCGTGGCCAGCGGGCCCGTGTGGGCCGGCCAGTCGGTGCCGCAGGCGTGCGCGGCGGTTCGGATGAGATTGCCGCGTTCGGCGTCCAGCCAGGCGCGTGCTTCGGCGGCGTCGCGGAAGGGGGTCGCCGGGCGGCCGGTCGCCGGCCGCCGGTGCGCGCTGTCGGGATAGAGCAGGTCCATGGCCGCGGAGGCGGTGTTCAGGTGGTGGTCCAGCAGCCTGGCCATGGCGGCGTGCCGCTCGTGGGGTGGCTCTTCGGCGGCGGTGTCGTGCGCGTACTGCCGCAGCAGGTCGTGGAAGCGGTAGCGGCCGGGTTCGTGCTGCTGGAGCATGTGCGTGTCGAGCAGCGCCTCCAGCGTGTCCTCGGCCTCGGCGACGTCGAGGCCGGCCAGGGCGGCCGCGGCGTGCGGGGCGACGTCCCGGCCGGGGTGGAGACCGAGCAGGCGGAACAGGTGGCGTTCGGTGTCCTCGAGCTGCTGGTAGGACAGGGCGAACGCGGCCGCCACGCCGCGTTCGGCGGTCGCCAGCTCCGACAGCCTGCGCCGTTCGTCGCGCAGGCGCTGGGCCAGATAGGCGACGCTCCAGCGGGGCCGGTGCCGGAGCCGGGCCCCGGCGATGCGTACGGCGAGCGGCAGGAAGCCGCACAGCAGGAGGACCTCGGCGACCGCGTCCGGCTCCCGGACGGCGCGTTCGCCCACGATCCGGGTGAAGAGGTCGGTGGCGTCGGAGGCGGGCAGCACCTCCATGGGCAGGGAACGGACGCCGTCGAGATCGGTGAGCCGCCGGCGGCTGGTGATGAGGACGAGGCTGCCGGAGGGGCCGGGAAGCAGGGGGCGTACGTGCGCGGAGTCAGCGGCGTTGTCCAGGACGACGAGGACGCGGCGGCCGGCCAGTTCGGCTCGCCACAACGCGGCGCGCTCCTCCAGCCGGGCGGGGATGGCCTCGGCGCGGATGCCGAGCTGGCGCAGCAGGGCCTCCAGCGCTTCGGACGTGGTCATCTGCTGTCTGCCCGCCGTGTGGGCGTGGAGATCGACGAAGAGCCGGCCGTCGGGGTAGTGATCGGCCAGGCGGTGGGCCGCGCGCACCGCGAGGGCGGTCTTGCCGATGCCGGCCATGCCGTCGATCGCGGTGATCGACGGCACGGCGTCGTCCTCGGCGATCAGTTGGGTCAGCTCGGCGGTACGTCCGGCGAAGTCGGCGACGTCGTAGGGCAGGAACGTCGCGGTCTTCCCCTTCGGGCTCCCGGCGGCTCGTGCGTGCGGGCCGGAGTCCCCCCGGAGCCCAGAGTCCCCCCGGAGCCCGGAGTCCCCCCGGAGCCCGGAGTCCCCCTGGAGCCGGGCGTCCCCCTGGAGCACGGCCTCCTCCACGGCCAGGAACGCGGGACCGGGGTCCAGGCCCTGCTCACGCACCAGCCGGGCCCGGTAGCCGCGTCCGGCGGAGAGCGCGTCGGCCTGCCGTCCCGCGCGGTGCAGGGCCAGCATGAGCTGCCCGGTCAACCGCTCGCGCAACGGGTGGCCGGCCAGCTCCGCACCGAGCCGGTCGATGAGGTCCTCGTGCCGTCCCGCGGCGAGCTCCAGGTCGGCCAGCCGTTCGACGGCGGTCAGCCGCCGGTCCTCCAGCCTCGCGCGGGCGGCGGGCGCGTAGTCCGCCTGCACGTCGGCGAGCGCGGGTCCGCGCCACAGCTCCAGCGCCGTACGCAGCCGCTCGGCGGTCTGCCGTGGATCGTCCCCGGTGGTGGTCGCGAGGGCGGTGAAGCCTTCCAGGTCGAGCTGCCCCGGCCGGGTGGTGAGCACGTATCCGGCCACGCTCGTCCGGAGCTGGTCTGCCGCGCCCGCCGCGCGCAGGACGCGCCTGATCGCCGCCAGCGCGGCGTGTACCTGGGCGCGGGCGGTGTCCGGTGGAGCCGGCCCCCACACCGCCTCGGTCAACCGCTCCACGCTCTGGGCCCGCCCCGCGTGCAGCAGCAGATAGCCGAGGAAGGCACGGTGGCGGGGAGCGAGCGCGGGCAACGGCCGGTCGCCGGCCGAGACCTCCACGGGCCCCAGGATCAGAAAGCGCGCAGACACCCCGGAATCGTACAAGTCATGGCATATCGGCGTTCCATAGCTCACGCATAGCCGGCGCATCAGAGCCCTTGCCGAAACTCGTCAGCAGAAGGCGTCACCCCAACCCTGCTGAGGAGTCACTCATGGAAGCACGGATGAAGAACCCCGCCCTGGTCCTGCCGGGCGCGATGCAGGCGCTGCTCGCGCTCGGCAAGGCGGCCGACCAGGCCGGGCTGCCCAAGACCACGGTGGATCTGGTGCTGCTGCGCGCCAGCCAGATCAACGGGTGCAGCGTGTGCGTGGACATGCACGCCAAGGACCTGCGCAAGCAGGGCGAGAGCGACGAGCGGCTGTTCGCCGTGGCCGCGTGGCGCGAGACGCCGTACTTCACCGACGCCGAGCGCGCCGCGCTCGCCCTGGCCGAGGAGGCCACCCGGCTGGCCGACGGCGGCCAGGTCGGCGACGCGGTGTGGGACGAGGCCGCCGACCACTACTCCGAGCAGGAGCTGGCCGGCCTGCTGCTGCAGATCGCCACCGTCAACCTGTGGAACCGGCTGAACGCCGCCACCCGGCAGGTCGCGGGTGCGGCATGGTGAGCGTCGCGCTCGTCACCGGGGCCACCAGGGGTATCGGCCTGGCGATCGTCCGGCTGCTGGCCGAACGCGGCGTCACCGCGATCGCCGGCGTGCGGGACGAGGCCGCGGCCGAGCGGCTCGGCCTGCCGTGCGTGCGCCTGGACGTCACGGACCCGGCCGTCGTCCGCGCCGCCGCCGGGTGGATCGAGCGGGAGTACGGCAGGCTCGACATTCTGGTCAACAACGCGGGGATCACCCTTCCCGACGGGCCGCCGAGCCAGGCCACGGCCGAGCAGGCCCGGCACATCTACGAGACGAACGTGTTCGGCGTCATCGAGGTCACGAACGCGATGCTGCCGCTGCTGCGCCGCTCGCCGGCGGGACGCGTCGTGAACGTCTCCAGCGAGCGCGGCTCGATCGGCCGTGCCCTGGACCAGCGGCACCCGCTGTGGCCGATGCTCAACCTCACCTACTGCTCGTCCAAGGCCGCGCTCAACATGATCACCGTGTCCTACGCCAAGGAGCTGTGGGACACCCCGATCAAGGTCAACGCGGTCGACCCGGGCTGGGTGAAGACCGACATCAACCACGGCGCCGGGATCAAGACCCCCGAGGAGGGCGCCGCGCCGATCGTGGCCATGGCGCTGCTCGGCCCCGACGGCCCCACCGCCGCCTTCGTCCAGGACGAAGGCCCCATCCCCTTCTGAGGAGGACATGCATGCGTGAAATCATGCGAGGCCAGGTGTTCCTGCCTGGCGACGACGGGTTCGAACGGGCCGCCGCGCCGTGGGCCGTGGGAGTTCGCCAGCAGGTGGTCGCGGTCGCCGAGGCGGCCGATGCCGACGATGTGGTGGCACTGGTCCGCTATGCCCGCCAGGCCGGGCTGACCGTCACCGCCCAGCCGTCCGGGCACGGCGCCTCGGGCGACGTCGACGGGACGATCCTGCTGCGTACCGGCCTCCTGGACGAGATCGCGGTCGACCCGGACGAGCGGGTGGTCCGGGCCGGTGCGGGCGCGCGGTGGGGGCAGGTGCTGGCCGCGACCGGCAAGCACGGCCTGGCCGGGCCGGCGGGCAGCAGCCCGGTGGTGTCCGTCGCCGGGTTCGTGGCGGGTGGGGGCCTCTCCTGGTTCGGCCGCAAGTACGGCTGGGCCGCCGACTCCGTGTGCGCGTTCGAGATCGTCGACGCCGGGGGCGAGCGGGTGCGCGTCACCGCGAGCTCCGACGCCGACCTGTTCTGGGCACTGCGCGGCGGTGGCGGCGACTACGGGATCATCACCGCCGTCGAGCTGGGCCTGTACGAGGTGCCCAGCCTGTACGGCGGTCGCATCGTGTGGCCTGCCGCGCGCACCGGCGAGGTGTTCGAGGCGTTCCAGGCCGTCACGGCGGACGCGCCGCGCGAGCTGTCGCTGTGGCTCAACCGGATGGTCTCGCCACCGCCCGCCCCGGCGACGGTCGGCATCGACGTGACCTTCCTCGGCGAGGTGGCCGAGGCGGAGGAACTGCTGGCTCCGCTGGCGGCGATCGGCGGCAGCCTGTCCGACAGCCGTGGCCTCATGGACGTCGCCGACCTGGGCGCCATCGCCGCCGAGCCCGTCGACCCCAGCCCGATGCTGGCACGCACCGAACTGCTGACCGAGCTGCCCGTCGACGTCCTGGCAGGGGCCGAGCTCGCGCCGCTGCTGAACGTGCAGATCCGGCACCTGGGGGGCGCACTGGCCGAGGCGCGGCCGGACGGCGGTCCCGGTGGCGCGCTCGGCGAACCGTACCTGCTCTACCTGCTCGGGCTGCGGCTGCCGCACCTGGCCGAGGCGGTGCGGGGCAAGCAGGCCGCCCTGATCGCGCAACTGGGCGAGGCGGTCAGCGGACGCAAACCGTACACCTTCCTCGCCCCCGGCGAGAGCGCCGCCCAGGCCTTTCCCCCCGAGGCCAGGGCGCGGCTGGCGCGGATCAAGCGTGAGCGCGATCCCGGCGGCGTCGTGCGCGCCAACTTCCCGATCACGGGCTGAGGCCGTACGTCCCGATGGCGTTGGCGGGGGCTACCGGACGGTGCCGGACGCCGGCCTCACCGCTGAGGCGGGCTGACCCCCGCGATGGTCAGGCGCAGCAGCCGCTCCGCCTCGGCGGCCGGGTCCGGGTGGTGTTCCGAGGCCAGGGCGATGCCGGTGACCAGGGTGAGCAGGTCGTCGGTGGTCACGCCGGGCGTCAGCGCGCCGGCGTCAGCGGCGCGGCGTACCAGCGGGTCGGCCGCCTCGGTGAGCTGGGCGGAGCAGCAGGCCTCCTCCGCCGCCGCGCCGTCGCGGGCCGCCCGTTCGCGGGTCAGCGCGATCGCCAGCCCTCTGATGGTCGCGGCGGCCGAAGTCAACGCGCCCAGCCATTCCAGCAGCGCCGCCCGGGCGTCGGGTGCGGCGGTCAGCTCGCGGGCGCGGCCGCACAGCGTCTCGACCTGGTCGCGGAAGACCGCCTCCAGCAGCGCCTGCCGGCTGGGGAAGTGCCGGCGCAGGGTGGCCGATCCGACGCCCGCCGTGCGGGCCATCTGCTCCAGGGACGCGTCGGGACCGTACTCGGCGATCGCGTCCTTGGCCACGGTGAGCAGGAGCGCGTAGTTGCGCCGGGCGTCCGCGCGCTGGACGGGCATGGCATCACCTCACGTTTGCTAAGTGGCGGGGTCCGCCGTATCTTACCGGAAGATAAACGGCGGACCCCGCCACTTAGCGTACGCTCACGTCAGGAGATCCCTCATGCCCATCGCACCTGTCCTGGTCACCGGCGCCACCGGCCAGCAGGGCGGCGCCACCGCGCGCGCCCTGCTCGCGGCCGGCACCCCCGTCCGGGCCCTGGTCCGCGACCCCGCGACCGAGCGGGCGAAGGCGATCGAGGCGCTCGGCGCCGAACTCGTCACCGGCGACCTGAACGACCGCGACTCCGTGACCAGGGCCGCGGCAGGAGCCCGGGCCGTCTTCTCCGTTCAGATGCCCCCGATCAGGGACGGCGCCTTCGACTTCGCCGGCGAGCTGACCCAGGCCGCCAACCTGGTCGAAGCCGCGCGGGCCGCGGGCGTGCCGCAGTTCGTGCACACGTCCGTCTCCGGCGCGGGCCGGCACGTCGAGGCTCCCGGCTGGGCCGAAGGCCGCTGGTCGGCGATGGAGCCCACCTACTCCGCCAAGGCCGGCGCCCAGGACCTGGTACGCGCGGCCGGCTTCACCCACTGGACGATCATCAAGCCGGGCTTCTTCATGGAGAACTTCCTCCCGTCCGTGGCCTACCTGCTCCCCCGCGGCGTCGAGGGCGGCCTGGCGACCGTACTGCGGCCCGGCACGCGGCTCTCCCTCGTCGCGGTGGACGACATCGGCGCGGCGGCCGCCGCGGCGTTCGCCGCGCCGGAGCGGTTCCACGAGGTCGAGCTGGAACTGGCCTCCGACCACCTGGCGATGACGGAGATCGCCGGGGTCCTCTCCCGCGCGTTCGGCACCTCGCTGACCGCGCCCGCCATGACCGTGGAGGAGGCGCTCGCCGCGGGCATGCCGGAGTACGCCGTCACCTCGCACGAGTTCCTCAACGTGGCGGGCCAGCCCGCCCGGCCGGAGTACGCGCGGGCCCTCGGCATCCCGCTCACGTCCTTCGACGACTGGGCACGCAGGTACCTGACCGCCGCGCACTGAGGCGCGGCAGGCGGGCGGGGAGGCGGACAGGGCAGGCGCGCGGGGTAGCTATACGCCGAGTTTATACCTCCGGTGTATAGTCTGCGATCATGAGTGTTCCCCTAGCGCTGCTCGGCCTGCTGGAGCGGGAGCCGAGTCACGGCTACGACCTGAAGCGCGACTACGACACGTTCTTCGGCCAGGGCAAGCCGCTGCCGTTCGGGCAGGTGTACTCCACGCTCGGCCGGCTGGCCAGGGACGGCAAGGTCACGGCCGGGCAGAGCGAGCCGGGCGACGGCCCCGACCGCAAGCGTTACGCCATCACCCCGCTCGGCACGCGGGAGGTGGAGTCGTGGCTGTCGGAGCCGGTGGCGGCGGAGCCGTACCTGCAGACGGTGCTGTTCACCAAGGTCGTGCTGGCGCTGATGCTGGGCCGGGACGCGGCCGGCTACCTCGACCTGCAGCGGGCCACGCACCTGCGGCGCATGCGGGAGTTCACGCAGATCAAGCGCACCGGCTCGCTGACCGACGCGCTGCTGGCCGACCACGGCATGTTCCATCTGGAGGCGGACCTGCGCTGGATCGACGTCACCCAGGCACGGCTGGGCGCGCTGGCGGCCCTGGTGCGCGAGTCATGATCATCGAAGCGCGCGAGCTCAGCCGCGCCTACGGGCGCACCCCGGCGCTGCGCGAGGCCGGCCTGTCGGTGGCCGCCGGGGAGATCGTGGCGGTCATGGGCCCCAGCGGCTCGGGGAAGTCGACGCTGCTGCACTGCCTGGCCGGGATCTTCACGCCCGACAGCGGCGAGGTGTGGTTCCGCGGCCGGCGGCTGGACACGATGAGCGACGCCCGGCGCACGGAGCTGCGGCGCACCGCGTTCGGGTTCGTCTTCCAGTTCGGGCAGCTCGTGCCGGAGCTGACCGCGGCCGACAACGTCGCGCTGCCGATGTTGCTGGGCCGTACCCGGCGCAGGGACGCCTACCGGCGGGCCGGCGAGTGGCTGGAGCGGCTGGGGCTGGGAGAGCTGGGCGGGCGGCGTACCAGCGAGCTGTCGGGCGGCCAGGCGCAGCGGGTGGCGATCGCCAGGGCGCTGGTGACGGGGCCGCGGGTGCTGTTCGCCGACGAGCCGACCGGCGCGCTCGACTCGCTGACCGGTGAGCACGTCATGGAGCTGCTGGTCGGGCTGGCGCGCGAGGAGGGCACGACCGTGATCGTGGTGACCCACGACGCCCGGGTGGCCTCCTTCGCCGACCGGGAGGTCATCGTCCGCGACGGCCGCGTCACCGACCCCTTCGCCGAGCAGCGGGAAAGCTCCGGGGCCGCGCGATGATCGCGCTGGGGCTGCGGCTGTCGCTGCGCGGCGGCAGGGAGGCCGCGGCCAGGCTGGTGCTGATCGTGGCCGGGGTGGCGGCCGGCGTCACGGTGCTGCTGGCCACGCTCTCCCTCTTCAACGCCTTCCAGGCCACCACCGCACGGCCCTGCTGGGAGTGCACCGCCGGCACCGCGCCCAGCGGCTGGGCCCTCGACACCACCGCCGCCGGCGCGCTGTGGAGCTACCGGCTGGACTACTACGCCGGGCAGCCGATCAAGCGCCTGGACGCCGCCGCGCTCGGCGAGCGGGCCCCGGTCATCCCCGGCCTGGCGAGCATGCCCGGCCCGGGCCGGTACTACGTCTCCCCCGCGCTGGCCCGGCTGCTGGACTCGGTGCCGCGCGAACGCCTGGCCGGCCGCTTCCCCGGGACCCGCGCCGGAACCCTCGGCCAGGCCGCGCTGTCCGGGCCGGACGAGCTGGCCGTCGTGGTGGGCCGGACCCCGCAGGACGTCGCCGCCATGGCGGGGGCGCGGCAGGTGGACACGGTGGAGACCGCGTCCGCCGCGGCCCTGCTCGACGACAACACCGACCTCTACCGGTTCGGTTTCGCCGTGGCCGCCATCGGCCTGTTCGTCCCGCTTCTGGTGCTGGTGAACGCGGCCACCCGGCTGGCCGCCGCCCGCCGGGAGGCGCGATTCGCCGCGTTCCGGCTGGCCGGCGCCACGTCCCGGCAGGTCAACGTGCTCGCCGCGGTGGAGGCCGCGCTCGGCGCGTTCCTGGGCGCGCTGCTCGGCGCCGCGCTGTTCCAGCTCGTACGGCCCGCCGTGGCCCTGGTCCGCGTCACCGGCTCGCGGTTCTTCCCCGAGCTGGTCACCCCGGCCCTCTGGCAGTACGCGGCCGTGCTCGCCGGCGTCCCGGTCCTGTCGGCCTGCACGGCGCTCTGGTCGCTGCGCCGCGTGCGGATCTCCCCGCTGGGCGCGGCCAGGAAGGCCGCCGGGCGCCCGCCCCGGGCGTGGCGGGTGATCCCGCTGCCGGCGGGGCTGGCGCTGTTCGCCGGGCCGGTGTTCCGGGGCGGCGATCGCGAGCCGGACGCGTTACTGGCCGGTGCGGCCGTGGCGCTCATCATGATCGGCTTGATCCTGGCGGGCCCGTGGCTGACGATGCTGGCCGCCCGGCTCGCCGCCCGCGTGACCGGGGGCGCGGCGACCCTGCTGGCCGCGCAGCGGATGGCGGCCGACCCGAAGGCGGCCTTCCGGTCGGTGAGCGGGCTCGTGCTGGCGGCGTTCCTGGGCACGGCGATCGCGGGGATCGTCCCGGCCGTGGTCGCGGGGCAGCAGGCGGTGGCCGGCGGCGCGCTCAACGGGGTGCTGCGCGCCCCGCTCACCCACCAGCCCGGCACCGGCGGCCTCGCGCCACAGGCCGCCACCGACCTGCTCGCCCGCCTGCGCGCTCACCCCGGCGTCGCCGTCCTGCCGATCTACACCCTCCCGGGCGATCCCCCGCCTCCCGGGCCCGACGGCCCTCCGCCGCCCAGGACCGCCGCCGGCTGCGCGGACCTGGCACGCTTCCCCGTGCTCGGCCGGTGCCCGGCGGGCGCGCAGGCCGTGACGGGCTACTTCGAGCGGCTCGTCGAGGCCGACAACCCGCTCACCGTCGACAAGCTGCTCCCCCTCGCCGCCCCCACCGGCCAGACGGTCTCCACCGGCGGCCTCAGCCTGGCGGCCGTCCTGGTCGGCATGGACGACCAGGGCACGCTGGAGGAGCTTCGCACGCTGCTGGCCCGCTACGGCGCCGGCGCGCCGATGACGTTCGCCGAGGTCGCGCAGGCCAGGGCGACGCTCTACACGCAGGCGGAGAACCTGGCGCTGGCGATGGTCGCGCTGACCCTGATCGCCGGCGGCTGCAGCCTGGTCGTGGCGGTCGGCGGCGGGCTGATGGAGCGCAGGCAGCCGTTCACGCTGCTGCGGCTGGCGGGCACGCCGGCCCGCACCCTGGCGGCGGTGGTGCTGCTGGAGTCGGCGCTCCCCCTCGTCCTGGCCGCCGCCGTCGCCGCCGGCGCGGGGTTCGGCGTGGCGGGGCCGTTCATCGGCGCGCTGGCGATGAAGGGCGCGTCCCTGGCCGTGCCGGGGCCGGTCTACTTCGCGACCGTCGGCGGCGGCCTGGCCGCGTCCCTGCTGGTGATCCTCACAGCCGTGCCGCTGCTGCGGCGCATGACCGCGCCGGACCACGCGCGTTTCGAGTAGGAGCTCCATGAAACTGCTGTCCACGGTCATGGCGCTCGCCCTGACCTTCACCCCTGTGGGCACCCCTGTGGTGCCGGCCCCCGCCGGGCGCTACACGGCCGAGATCCGCCGCACCGAGTACGGCATCCCGCACGTGACCGCCAAGGACCACGGCGGGCTCGGCTTCGGCTACGGCTACGCCTTCGCCCAGGACAACCTGTGCGTCCTGGCCTCCTGGGTGATCACGCTCCGGGGCGAACGCTCGCGGACGTTCGGCCCGGAGGCACGGTCGGACGACCCGGTCCGCCCGGTCGACAACCTCACCAGCGACGTCTACTACAGGAGCGTCGCCGACTCGGGCGTGATCCGGCGGGTGCTGGCGCAGCCGCCCCCGGTGGGCCCCACCGCCGAGCTGCGCGAGCTCGTGGACGGCTACGTCGCCGGCTACAACCGCTACCTGGAGGACACCGGGGTGGCGAACCTGCCCGACCCCACCTGCCGGGGCAGGTCCTGGGTCGGCCCGATCACCGCCGCCGACCTGTGGGCCAACCTCCTCGACCTCAACCGCATGGCGGGCAGCTCCGGGCTCAAGGAGGCCATCGTGGGAGGCGAGGAGCCCGAGGGTCCCGCGCCGGCCCCGGGCAGCAACGCCTGGGCGCTGGGCCGCCAGGCCACCCGCGACGGCCACGGCATGCTGCTGGCCGACCCGCACTTCCCGTGGAACGGCATCCGCCGCTTCTACCAGGTGCAGCTCACGATCCCGGGCGTGCTCGACGTCTCGGGCGGCAGCCTGTACGGCACCCCCGTCGTCCAGATCGGCCACAACGCGCGCGTCGCCTGGACGCACACCGTCTCCCACGCCCACCGTTTCACCCTCTACCGGCTGCGGCTCGCGGGCGACGGCGCCTACCTGGTGGACGGCCGGGCCGAGCCGATGGGCCGCCAGCGGATCGAGGTGCCGCTGAAGGACGGCACGCTGACCGATCGCACCCTCTACACCTCCCGCTACGGCCCCGTGCTGGCGGAGGGACGGAGCGACGAGTACGCCTACGCGTTCGCCGACGCCAACGCCGCCAACCTGCGCGCGGCCGACGAGTGGCTGGCCATGGCCAAGGCCGGGGACCTCGCGGAGCTGCGCGCCGCCCAGGACACCTTCCAGGGCCTGCCGTTCGTCTACACGCTGGCCACCGACGTGAGCGGGACCGCCACCTTCGCCGACGCCTCGGTCGTCCCGCACGTGAGTGACGACCGGGCGCGCCGCTGCGCCGTGCCCGCGCCGGACCCGTCGCTGGAGGCGTTCACGCTGGACGGCTCGACCTCCGCCTGCCTGTGGGGCAGGGATCGCGACGCCGTCGTGCCCGGCCTGTTCGGGCCCGGCAGCCAGCCGAGGCTGACCAGGGCCGACTACGTCGCCAACTCCAACAACACCCCGTGGATGACGAACCCCGCCGCTCCCCTCACGACGTACGGCCAGGTGTGGGGCGCCACCCGTACCGACGTCGAGACGCGCCCCCGCGTGAGCCTCGACATGATCGCCCGGCGGCTGTCCGGCACGGACGGCCTGGGCGCGCCCGGCTTCACGCTGCCCACCCTGCAGGCGAGCGCGCAGGCCAAGCGCAACTACACCTTCGAACTCCTGCGCTCTGACGTGGCGGCGCTGTGCCGTGACCACCCCAGGGCGACCGCGTCCGACGGCCGGCGCGTGGACCTGCGCCAGGCGTGCCGGACGCTGACGGCCTGGAACGGGCGCGCCACCCTGGACGGGCAGGGGGCGATCCTGTGGCGCGAGTTCTACACCGGGCTGCAGCGCCCCGTCAGGCCGGGAGAGCCCGCGCAGCCCTGGTGGCGGGTGCCGTTCGACCCCGAGCAGCCGCTCACCACCCCGCGCGGCCTCGACCGCGACGACCCCGCCGTGCGGCGGGCCCTGGCCGACGCCGTGCAGCGGTTCCAGGCCGGCGGCATCCCCCTGACCCTCACCCCTGGCCAGGCGCAGCACTACTCCTCGCTCCCCGTCCCCGGCTGCACGGAGTTCGAGGGCTGCTTCGACCGGGTGCGCACGGGCGACCCGCTGGGCGCGGACGGGCGCTATCCCGAGGTGGACACCGGCTCCAGCTTCATGATGGCCGTCGAGCTCACCCCGGCGGGCCCGCGGACCCGTACGATCCTGACCTACTCGCTGTCCGCCAACCCCTCCTCGCCGCACCACACCGACCAGACCACGCTGTTCGCGCGCGGGCAGTGGGTCACGGAGCGCTTCACCGAGGCGGAGATCGCGGCGGACCCGCGGCTGCGCGTCACGACCGTACGGGGCTGAGCCCGGGCTCCTCAGCTCAGGCGGGCCCGCGCGTACGCGGCCATGGCGTCGCGCATGTACGCGGCCAGCCCTTCGGCCACCTGCTCGTAGTTGGCCCTGAACTGCTCGTCCTCGACCTGCATCCGCCCCAGCCGGGTGTACTCCGCCGCGCTCGGCGTCCAGAACCGGGTCAGCTCCCGGTAATGGCCGTCGAGCACGGCGAGCACGGCGGGGTCCCCGGCCGGCGTGCCGGCTGCCATGAGCTCGGCCAGGCCGATCATCGCGGCCGTCGCCTCCTGCTGCATGCGGCCGAGCTCCTCCGGGGACACGGTGTCCAGGAGCTGCTGCTGGCCGGACCGCTCCCAGTGCTCCGGCCACCGTTCGCGGGCCTGCGCGCCGTAACGCGCGGCGTCGAAGCCTTCGAACAGGTTCTCCGGTCTGCTGATTCTGGACATGCCGCTCTTCCCTTCGCTCTGTTCGAGTTCGGTGATGGTGCGGGCGACCAGGCGGGCCACCGCGTCGAGCCGGTCGCGCTCCGCCAGCAGCCGCTGGTGGTGCTCGCGCAGCGCCGCCGCGGGGTCGGTGTGCCGGTCGACGATCTGCGCGATCTCGGTGAGGCCGAGCCCGAGCTCCCGCAGCACGAGGATCTGCTGCAGCCGCAGGAGCTGGTCCTCCTCGTAGTGGCGGTAGCCGTTCGCGCCGACCCAGGCCGGCCGCAGCAGGCCGATCTCGTCGTAGTGGCGCAGCGTTCTCGACGTCACGCCCGACATCCGCGCCACCTGCGCGATCGACCACGCCATGGACTCTCCCATCCCCGCTCGTCACCGAGCCGGATCTTCCGGCTCGTTCACGACGGTAGGAGTTGACGTAACGGCAGAGTCAAGCGCGATATCGAACTTTACCTACAGGTTTTAGGGAAAGCCGCAGACAGGAAGGCCCGCATGCGCCTCCAGTTCCTCTGGTACATCCCCAACGAGGCCCGGCCAGGGCTCAGGGGTGACGGCGCCGTCGCAGGCCACAACAGCCTGGCGACCTGAGCGGCCACGCCGAGGCGCTGGAGCGGCACGGCTGGGACGGGGCGCTCATCGGCACCGGCTGGGCGCGGCCCGACACCTTCACCGTGGCCACCGCGCTGGCCGCGCGCACGACCACGTTCCAGCCGCTGATCGCGGTGCGGCCCGGCTACCGGCGCCCGGCCCACTTCGCCTCCGCCGCCGCCACCCTGGACCACCTCACGGGCGGCCGGGTGCTGGTCAACATCGTCTCGGTGGACCGAGCAGGACGTCACCCACCACGGCGAGCACTACGGCGTCACCGGCTCCACCGCGGTGCCGCGCCCGGTGGTGATGGGCGAGCGCAGGCACACCCGGCTCTCCTTCGGCGGCGCCTCGGAGGCCGGCGAGCGGCTCGGACGCGAGCTCCCGCCGCTGGAGTTCGGGCCGCGGGTCACCACACTCGTCCGCGACACCACCGAGCAGGCGTGGGCGGACGCCGAGGCCAAGGTCGCCAGGATGGCGCGGGGCGCCGTCGCCCGCGACGTGGGCGGCGCCGGCACCACCTGGCTGGCGGAGCTCGAACGCCAGGGCGACCGGCTGCTCCCACTGCTACGAGGCTGAAGGAGTGCCGCGCGCCCTGCTCCCGGACCTGTCCTGTTAGCGTCGGAGCATGTCAGAGGGTGCGGAGCACGGCGCGACGCCCCCGCGGGAACCCACCGGATGGCGTCGCGCGCTCGTCGTGATCGGCATGATCGTGCTGTTCGCGGTCCTGCTGGCGACGGGTGTGCTGTCGTTCCTCCTGGTCAACGCGACGACCCGCTGAGCCGGGTCAGCCGCCCGCGCTCTCCCTCCGGCGGGCGGCCCAGGTGACCAGCCACAGGACCAGGCCGATCGCCAGGAGCACCCCCGCGATCTGGTACTGGCCGGCCGGGCGGCCCGAGGACCAGGGCAGCACCAGGTACAGGCAGGTGATCGTGCCCAGCACGGGCAGGACGCGGCCCGCGTTGAAGTGCTTGACCGCGGACTGGTCCTTGCGCAGGACGAGCACGGACAGGTTGACGGCGGCGAAGACGGCGAGCAGGAGCAGCGAGGTGGTGCCGCCGAGCAGCGCGACGACCGGGCTCTCCGGGTCCAGCGAGACGAAGGTGATGAGCCCCAGGGCGATGACGGTGGTGAACACGATCGACGCCTCCGGCGTGCGCCGCCGGGGGTTCACCTTCGACAGGAAGACCGGCAGCACGCCCTGCTTGCTCATGCCGTACAGGAGCCGGCTGGCCATCAGCATGTTGATCAGCGCGGAGTTCGCGACGGCGAACATCGAGATGAACGGCAGCAGGTCGGCGATCGGGAAGCCGGGGGTGGCGGTCTGCACCACGGTCGCCAGCGGGGTCTCGCTCTCGGCGAGGACGCCGACGGGCACCACGGCCACGGCGCAGATGGACACCAGGACGTAGATCACCCCGGTGACGCCGAGGCCGGTGAACATGATCCTGGGGAAGATCCGCGCCGGGTCCCTGGTCTCCTCGGCCATGTTGACCGAGTCCTCGAACCCGACCATGGCGAAGAAGGCCAGCGACGTCGCCGTGCTGACGGCCAGGAACACGCTCTTGTCGGTCGCGGTCTCGAAGGCGACGACCCGGGAGAAGTCGGCGTCGCCCCCGGCGATGAACCACATGCTGAGCAGGATGACCAGCAGCAGGCCCGAGAGCTCGATCGACGTGAGCACCACGTTGATCTTGACGCTCTCGCCCACGCCGCGCAGGTTCACGGCCAGCACCAGGAGCATGAAGCCCAGGGCGATCGCCAGGATGACGGTGTTGCCGACGTCGAGGCCGAACCCGGCGGCGAGGTTCGCGGCGAAGGCGCGCGAGGCCGCCGAGGCGGAGGTGATGCCGGAGCACATCACGGTGAAGCAGACGAGGAAGGACACGATGTGCAGGCGGAACGCCTTGTGCACGTAGAGCGCGGCACCCGCCGCCTGCGGGTACTTCGTGACCAGTTCGAGGTAGGAGCAGGCGGTGATCGCCGCGACCACGAAGGCGATGGCGAACGGCAGCCAGGCCGCTCCTCCGACCTCACCGGCGACCTGGCCCGTCAGGGCGTAGATGCCGGTGCCGAGGATGTCGCCGATGATGAAGAGCAGCAGCAGGCCGGGGCCCATGACCCTCTTGAGGCTGGGCTGGTCGGCGTCATGCGCTTGCGTGGGACTGGAAGGACTGCTCTGGGAGGGGGTGTGATCGTCCCGGTCCGTCATCCTGCCAGCCTATGCTTTCACGGGCTCGTGAAGCTCGTCATTTCCGGAGTCAGTACTGGTTCATCTTGGCGTCCATGGCGAGCCCCTCGTCGATGACCGTGGCCGGCACGTCCTTGATGCCGATGTGGTCCTTGGCGATCTGCCCGAGCGTGGGCAGGCTCTTGCGGTCCGGCCAGGTCTCCGGCTTCCACAACGACGAGCGCAGGAACGCCTTGGCGCAGTGCATGTACAGCTCCTGGACCTCGACGAGCAGCGCCAGCCGGGGCCGCTTGCCCTTGACCACGAGGTCGTCGAAGAACGGCGCGTCCGACACGAGCGTCCCGCGCCCGTTCACGCGCAGCGTCTCGTTCATGCCCGGCACGATGAACAGCAGGCCGACGTGCGGGTTGAGCAGCACGTTGCGCAGGCTGTCGAGGCGGTGGTTGCCGGGCCGGTCGGCGAGCACGAGCCGCTGGTCGTCGAGGACCAGCACCGAGCCGGCGGGGTCGCCGCGGGGCGAGACGTCGCAGGTCCCGTCGGGGCTGGAGGTGGCGAGCAGCAGGAACGGCGAATGCGCGATGATCGTGCGCGCGTGCTCGTCGATCCGCGCGATGTCCTTGTCCCAGATGGTCTGCGGCGGCTCGTTCACGATCTCGCGGAGCTCGGCCTCGGTCGTCACCGTACGGATCTCAGAAGATGGCACCACCCGAATATAGGCAAGGCTAACCTTTCCGGTCGAGTTGGGTGAGGGCATGCCGCTCCCGCCCGATCACGTCCTGTCATGACCAGGCGCACCCGCGTGCTGCCCGCCCTGGCGGCGGGGTCGGGCGAGATGGCGTTCGTGACGCGGGGCTGGAGCGAGACCTTCGGGCACGACCTCACCCGCAGTCCTCCGCCGGCCCGTCACCGCTGTGATCTGCGGCACTTCAGATCCTGAAACATTGCAGATCCTGAAATTTTTCCCTTAGTCTCAGCATTGTGACCATCGTGGACAGTGCTGAGGAGTTGGGTCGCCGGGATCGAAAGAAGCTCGAGACCCGTGCGGCCCTGGAGCACGCTGCCCTGACGCTGGTCGCCGAGCGCGGCCTCGCGGCGGTCACGGTGGAGGACATCGCGGAGGCGGTCGACGTCTCCTCCCGTACGTTCTTCAACTACTTCCCGTCCAAGGAGGACGCGCTCATCGGCTCGGGCCAGGCGTCCGCGGCCGAGCTCTGCCGGATGCTGGAGGCCGTGCCCGCGCAGGCGCCCGTCCTGGAGGCGCTGCGCCTGATGGCGCGGGCCGAGGCCGAGCGCGTGCAGGAGCAGCGGGAGCGGTGGCTGCTGCGGCTGAAGGTGTTCGAACAGAACCCGTCGCTGCTCCCCCGGCTCGTCGCCAGCGGCAGCGAGACCGAGCGGGCCGTGATGGCCGCCGTGGCCCGCCGGGCCGGCGTCGCGCCGTGCACGAGCGGCTATCCCGAGCTCGCCACCGCGGCCGCCATGGCGGCCTTCCGCGTGGCGATGCTGCGCTGGAGCGCCGCAAACGGGCACACGTCCCTGGCGGACCTGGTGGACGAGGCGTTCGACCAGCTCGCCGCCGGCCTGCCGAACCCGTGACCGCCCCGGTCACCCGTCCCCGCACGACTGTTCCGCGAACGTAAACGTTTTCGTAACGCCGATCGTCCCCAGGAGCCCGCGCGGCGCGCGGGCCCTGCCTGCCTGACAGATTTCAGCCTGAGAGAACGAGGAAAGATGACAACCACCAGCGCGCAGCCCGAGCCCGCGGCCGCGACGCCCACGTCCAGAAGAAAGGTCCTGCAGGCGCTGTCGGGGCTGATGGTGGGCATGTTCGTGTCCATCCTGGCCTCGACCGTCGTGGCCAACGCCCTGCCCCGCATCATCACCGACCTGCAAGGCACGCAGACCGTCTACACCTGGATCGTCACCACGGAGCTGCTGGCCATGACGGCCACCGTGCCGCTCTGGGGCAAGATGGCCGACCTTTACAACAAGAAGCTGCTGATCCAGCTCTCGCTCGGGCTGTTCGTGGCCGGCTCGCTGATCGCGGGCCTGACGCCGAACGTGGAGATCCTGATCGTCAGCCGTGCCGTCCAGGGCGTCGGCGCGGGCGGCATGACCGCGCTGTCGATGGTCGTGATGGCGGCCATGATCCCGCCGCGTGAGCTGGGCCGCTACTCCGGCATCTTCGGCGCCGTGTTCGGCATCGGCACCGTGGCGGGGCCGCTCATCGGCGGCGTGCTCGTGGACACCTCCTGGCTCGGCTGGCGCTGGTGCTTCCTGCTCGGCGTGCCGTTCACGATCGTGGCCATCATCCTGCTGCAGCGCACCCTCGACCTGCCGGTCGTGCGCAAGCAGGTCAAGGTCGACTACCTGGGCGCCCTGCTGATCACGGTGGGTGTCTCCACGCTGCTGATCTGGTCGTCGCTGGCGGGCAACCAGTTCGACTGGGGCTCCTGGCAGACGGCCGTGCTCGTCGGCGGCGGTCTGGTCGTCCTCGCGCTGGCGATCTTCGTCGAGTCGCGGGCGGCCGAGCCGATCATCCCCCTCACCATCTTCAGGAACCGCACCGTCGCCCTCGCCACCATCGCCAGCGCGCTGGTCGGCGTGGCCATGTTCGGCGGCACGGTCTTCCTGTCGCAGTACTTCCAGGTGGCGCTCGGCAAGTCGCCGACGGTCGCGGGCCTGATGAGCCTGCCGATGGTGTTCGGTCTGCTGGTCTCCTCGACCGTGGCGGGCCAGCTCATCACCAAGACGGGCCGCTGGAAGGGCTTCCTGGTCGCCGGTGGCGTCGTCATGCTCGGCGGGATGGGCCTGCTCGCCACCATCGACGGGCAGACCGGCACGGTGATGCTCGGCGTCTACATGGCGGTGCTCGGCATCGGCGTCGGCATGCTCATGCAGAACCTGGTGCTCGCCGCCCAGAACGACGTGCCCGCCCAGGACCTGGGCTCCACCACCTCGGTGCTGACCTTCTTCCGCAGCATGGGCGGCACCATCGGCGTCAGCGCCCTGGGCGCCGTACTGGCCAACCGGGTCACCTCGCTCCTCACGGAGAAGCTCGGCCCGATGGCCGCCGCCGGTGGCGGCGGCGCGGACACGCACGCCGTGCCCGACATCTCCAAGCTGCCCGCTCCCGTCGTCCGCATCATCCAGGACGTGTACGCCACGGCCACGGCCGAGCTGTTCCTCATCGGCGTGCCGCTGACGGTGCTGGCGCTGGTGGCGGTGCTGTTCATCAAGGAGAAGCCGCTCGCCACGCTGTCGGGCGAGGAGCGGCTGGCCCGCGAGCGCGCCGCGGCCTCCGGCCACTGATCACCGCCCGGCCGGGGCCGCACGGCCGGTGTCAGCGGGCGGCCGGGGACGGGGTCCGGTCCCAGTCGCGGACGTTGCCGGCCGTCCAGCGGTGCAGCAGTTCGGCGTCGTGGCTGATCGCCAGGACCCCCGCCCCCGTGCGCTCCCGATACGCCTCGATCCGTCCCACCAGGTGGGCCTGGGTCGAGGCGTCCAGCATCGTGGTCATCTCGTCGCAGATCAGGTAGCGGGGCTCCAGGGTCAGTGCCCGCGCCACGCAGGCCCGCTGGAGCTGCCCGTCCGACACCTCGTGCGGGCGGCGGCCGAACAGTTCGGGTGTCAGCCCCAGCTCCTCCGCCAGCTCGTGCGCCCGGTCCAGGGGGCGCCTGGCCGCGCGCAGCGGCTCGGCGATCACGTCGAGGAGGGTGAAGCGGGGGTCGACGGCCAGGCGGGGCTGCTGGAAGATCAGGCCGATCGCCGTACGCTGGGGCGCCCGGTGCCGCCAGCCCGTCACCGCGCGGCCGTCCACGGTGACCGTGCCCGCGGCCGGTTTCAGGAGCAGGGCCAGCACGCGGGCCAGCGTGGACTTGCCGCATCCGCTCGGCCCGGCGAGGCCGAGGACCTCGCCCCGGCGCAGGGACAGCGAGGCTCCGTCGAGCACGCGGTGGCGGCCGAAGGAGACGGTGATTCCGCGGGCTTCGAGGCTGGTGGCGTCGGGCTCGGCGACCGCGGGCACGGTGGCTTCAGGCACGGTGTCAGGCCCGCTGGTGTCAGGCATGGTGGCAGGCCACCTTCTTCCCGTTCATGAGCGGCTGTTTCTCGCAGGCGTCGGTCGCCAGGGGGCAGCGGGGCAGGAAGGCGCAGCCGTCCGGGAGGCGGGTGAGCTCCGGCGGGCGGCCGGGGATGGGGACGAAGCGGCGGGAGGGCAGCGCGTCCAGCAGGCCGCGCGCGTAGGGGTGGCGCGGGCCCGCGAAGAACGGCCCCGCCTGCGACAGCTCGACGATGCGGCTGGCGTACATGACGGCGATCTCGTCGGCCACCCGCTCGGCGGCGCGCAGGTCGTGCGTGATGACCAGCACCGCGCGGCCCTCGTCGCACAGGCGGCGCAGCTCGGCCATGGTGGCGTCCACGAGCGGCCGGTCCAGGCCCGTGGTGGGCTCGTCGGCGACGATGAGCGGCGGGTCGCCGGCCAGGGCGAGCGCGTTGGCGACGCGCTGCGCCATGCCGCCCGAGAGCTGGTGCGGGTAACGGTCCAGGTCCTCCGGGCGCAGTCCGGCGCGGGCGGCGAGCAGGTCCGGGGTCTCGGGACGGCCCAGCTCCCGCAGCGTCTCGGCCAGCTGGGCACGGGCGGTGCGGACCGGGGTGAGGTGCGCGGCGGGGCTCTGCGGGATCAGCCCGATGAGCCGTCCGCGCACCTGCCGCGCCAGCACCTTCTCCGGCGCCGTGACGAGATCGAGCGAGCCACCCCCGAACGGGGGCCCGTCGCCGGGCGAGGAGCCGGGGACGAGGTCCGGGGCGGCGTCACCAGAGGCGGCGTCACCAGAGGCGGCGTCACCAGAGGCGGCGTCACCAGAGGCGGCGTCGGGGCCGGAAGGGTCCAGCCAGGCGTGGCCGGTGACGGTGGCGTTGCCGGGGAGGAGGCCGAGCAGGGCGTGGGCCATGACGGACTTGCCGCACCCCGATTCCCCCACCAGCGCCAGGCACCGCCCCTCCCGCAGCTCGAACCGGGCGTCCGTGACGGCGCGCACCTCCGCGCCGGGCAGGTGGAAGCGCACCGACAGGCCGTCCACACGCAGCTTCACAGGTCGAGCTCCGATCTCCACCGCGGGTTGGCGCGGTCGCGTACGTACTGGGCCAGCGACGACACCGCCAGCGTCGGCACCAGGATCAGCAGCCCGGGAAAGAGGCTGGACCACCAGTCGCCCGCCAGCAGCGACCGCTGCCCATCGTTGATCATGTTCCCGAGCGAGGCCAGGTGGGCCGGAAGCCCGAGGCCGAGGAAGCTGAGCGCGGTCTCGTGCCAGATCGCGTGCGGGATCATCAGTACGGTCGCCAGCAGCAGCTGCGGCGCCAGGTTGGGCAGGAAGTGGCGGACGACGACGCGCAGCCGCCCGGACCCACCGGAGATGGCCGCGTCCACGAACGGCCGGCCGCGCAGCGACAGCACCTCCGAGCGGACGATCCGGGCGGCGGTCGTCCAGTGGGTGATGGCCACGGACACGACCACGGCGGTGGCGCTCGGCGCGAACAGGGCCACGATGAAGATCCCGAACAGCAGGTGGGGCAGCGAGTTGAACCCGTCCACGACCCGCATCAGCAGCCGGTCGGCGAGCCCGCCGGCGGCGCCCGCGGCGAGCCCGACCAGGCCGCCGATGAACACGCTGACCACCGCCGCCGCCAGTCCGACCAGCATGGAGACGCGCAGGCCGTAGACGGAGCGGAGCAGCACGTCCCGCCCGACCTCGTCGGTGCCGAACGGGTGGGCGGGAGACGGCGGGAGGCCGGCCGAGCGCAGGTCCACGAGCTGCTGGTCGAGGCCCGCCACGAGCGGCACCAGCACCACGGCCAGTACCAGCACGGCCAGTACCAGCACGGCCAGCGTGCCCAGCGCGAGGCGGTGACGGCGAGCGGGCCGGCGCGCCCTTCCATCGGCCCCGGCCCGCCGCCGCGCCCTGCCCGTCCGGGTGGCGTTCATCAGCTCACCCCGAGCACGCGCACGCGCGGATCGGCCACCGTGTACGCCAGGTCGGCCAGCAGGTTCCCGGCGACCACGGCGACCGTGGCCAGCAGGGTCAGCGCGGCCAGCAGCGGGAAGTCCACCGCCAGGGCCGCCTTGATCGTCGTCCCGGCCACTCCCGGCCAGGAGAACACGGACTCCACCAGGATCGCCCCGGTGACCAGCTCGGGCACGCGCGCCCCCATGATCGTGACGAACGGCAGCAGCGCCGAGCGCAGCGCGTGCCGCAGCAGGACGGTACGCGGGCGCAGCCCGCGCGCCCGCGCCCCGGTGACGAAGTCCTCCCGGAGCACCCCGATGACCGACTCGCGGACGAACAGCAGCAGCCACGACGACTGCGAGAACGCGAGCACCGCGACCGGCAGCACCAGGTGCCGCGCCAGGTCGGGCAGCGTGACGGTGGTGGAGGCGGCGTCGGTGAGCCCGCCCGCGGGCAGCCAGCCGAGCGTCACGGAGAACACCCAGATCGCCAGCAGCCCCACCCAGAACACCGGCGCGGCCTCGTTGGTGAAGGCCGTGCCGGTGACGAGCCGGTCCAGCCAGGAGTCGCGCCGCCAGGCGGCCAGCGTGCCGGCGGCCAGCCCGGCCACCAGCATGACGACCAGGGCGCAGCCGACGACCAGCAGCGTCCAGCCGAGCCGTTCGCCGATGACCTGGGCGACGGGCAGCCGCAGCGAGCGGGACTCGCCGAGGTCGCCGGTGAGCAGGTTGCCGAGCCAGGTCGTGTACTGCTCCAGCAGGGGCCGGTCCAGCCCCCAGTTCGCCCTGATCTCGGCCGTGATCCACGGGTCTGTGACCATGGCCCGCTCCCCCAGGTACTGCCGTACGGGATCGAACGGGGACGCCTTGGCCAGCGCGAACATCGCGAACGTCACGGCCAGCAGCAGCGGCACGGCGAACGCCAGCCGCCACAGCACGATCCGCATCCAGATCACGGGGCGGGCTTCCAGTTCACGACGGTGCCGAGCAGGCCGCCGGTGGCGTGCTCGTGGGCCTCGACGCCGGGGGTGAGGCCGCTCCAGTTCCCGCGTACGACGTAGGTGTGCTTGAGGTAGACCAGGTACAGCCAGACGGCGTCGTCGCTGATGCGCTGCTGCACCTGGTCGTAGACCTGCTTGCGGGCGGCGGCGTCGGCGGTGCCGCGGCCCCGTTCCAGCAGCCGGTCCACCTCGGGGTTCCGGTAGTGGCCCGGGTTGAAGTAGCCCTGGCCGGCGTAGGCGGAGTGGAACAGCTCGAAGTTGGTGTAGTCCGGGTCGTACGGGCTGCCCCAGCCCATGATCAGCGCGTCCTGGGACAGGCGCTGGTCGATGGCGTCCCAGTCGAGCCCGGCCAGGCGCACGTCGATGCCGATCTGCTTGGCGTCGGAGGCCACGGCCAGGGCCAGTTCCTTGCGCAGGGAGTCGCCCGCCGGGTACATGAGGGTGAACCTGGCGGCCGTGCCGTCCTTGACTCTGATGCCGTCGGCGCCGGTCTTCCAGCCGGCCTTCTCCAGCGTGGCGGTGGCCCTGGCCCGGTCGGGGGCGGCGGAGCCGGTGACGGCGGGGTTGTGCCAGTCGGTGCCGGGCGCGATGGGCCCGTAGGCGGGCTCGCCGGCGCCGGCGAGGATCGCCGAGACCATGGCGCCCCGGTCCACGGCCAGGCCGAGCGCCTCGCGGATGGCCAGGTCGCCGGTGACGGGCCGCTCCAGCGGGAACATGACGCCCCGGTAGTCGGCGCTGGGCACCTCGTGGACGGTGACGCCCTGCTGGTTCCTGAACCGGGCCACGGCCTTGGGCGGCAGCTCGGTGGCGGTGAACTCGCCGGCCGCCATCCTGGTGGCGCGGGCGTTGTCGTCGGTGGTGTACGCGAGGACGAGGTTCCTGATCGCGGGCCGCTCGCCCCAGTAGCGGTCGTTGACCCTGAGGGTGATCTTGTCGCCCTTGGCCCAGGAGACGAAGGTGTACGGCCCGGTCCCGACCGGGTTACCGGATATATCGGATTTGTCGGGGATGATGCCGAGGGTGGTGCGCTGGAGGATGGGCGCGTACGGATGCTTGAGACGGAAGACCACCGTGCGCGCGTCGGGCGACTCCACCTTCTCGATGGCGGCGTAGTCACCCCTGATCGGCGAGTTGTTCGCGGGATCGAGCACCTGCGCGTAGGTGTAGGCGACGTCGGCCCCGGTCAGCGGCCTGCCGTCGTGGAAGGTGACCCCCTGCCGCAGCCTGAACGTCACCTCCGTCCCCTCGACCTCGGGCAGCGACTCTGCGAGCGCGGGCTGGAGCTTCAGGTCGGGCGTGCGCCGGACGAGGCCGTCGTACATCAGCGAGCCGCCGTCCACCGAGTAGCCGAGCACCGGGTTGAGCGAGTCGGGCTCCGAGCCCAGGCCCAGCACGGCGGTGTCCCGCGTGGCGGCCGGAGCGCCGGACGGCCCCTGCGAGGGAGCCGAACACGCGCTCAGCATCAGGACAATTGCCCCGAACAGGGCCGATCTTCGCCTCATGGTGGCGACATTAAAGCGATGCACTCGCTATTGCAAGATAGTCGCAACAAGGCACAATGTGCGAGTGGGCCAATTCACTTCCGTACCGGCCGAAATTACGCTCACCCCCGCGTGTACGTCCTGTGATAGATAGATGACAACCTGGGGTTAGCGCGCACCACGGGCACATCCGGCTAATGTCTCCGCTACCTGAGGAAGCCCGGGCGAGTACGGAGGACCGGTCATGGGCGACTCCACCGTCGGCACGTCCCATTCGTCCGCGCGTGGCAAGCGCGCCCGAGGCCCTGGAGAGGCCGGCGAGGAGCCCGAGCTACGCCGGCTCCTGGCGGGGCTGACGGCCGTCAGGGACGGCGACTTCCGCACCAGGCTCCCCGACGACGCCGACGGGCTGCTCGGCGAGATCGCCTCGGTCTTCAACGGCATGGTGGATCAGCTCTCCCTGTTCACCTCCGAGGTGACGCGGGTGGCCCGCGAGGTCGGCACGGAAGGAAGGCTGGGCGGCCAGGCCGAGGTGCCGGGGGTCTCCGGCACTTGGAAGGACCTCACCGAGTCCGTCAACGCGATGGCGGGCAACCTCACCGACCAGGTACGCAGCATCGCCCAGGTCACCACGGCGGTGGCCAGGGGCGACCTGTCGCAGAAGATCACCGTGCACGCGCGCGGCGAGATCCTGGAGCTCAAGAACACCGTCAACACGATGGTCGACCAGCTCTCCTCGTTCGCCGCGGAGGTCACCCGGGTGGCCCGCGAGGTCGGCACCGACGGCAGGCTCGGCGGCCAGGCGGACGTCAAGGGCGTGGCCGGCACCTGGCGGGCGCTCACCGACTCGGTCAACTTCATGGCCGGCAACCTCACCGACCAGGTACGCAACATCTCCCAGGTCGCCACCGCCGTGGCCAGGGGCGACCTGTCGCAGCGGATCACGGTCTCGGCCCGCGGCGAGATCCTGGAGCTGAAGAACACCCTGAACACGATGGTCGACCAGCTCTCCTCGTTCGCCGACGAGGTGACCAGGGTGGCCCGCGAGGTCGGCACCGAGGGCAACCTGGGCGGCCAGGCCACGGTCAGGGGCGTGTCCGGCACCTGGAAGGACCTGACGGAGAACGTCAACGTCATGGCCTCCAACCTGACCAACCAGGTACGCAGCATCGCCCAGGTGGCCACCGCCGTGGCCCGCGGCGACCTGTCGCAGAAGATCACCGTCGAGGCCAAGGGCGAGGTCGCGGCCCTGGCGCAGACGATCAACACGATGGTCGACACGCTCAGCGCGTTCGCCGACGAGGTGACCAGGGTGGCCCGCGAGGTCGGCACCGAGGGCCAGCTCGGCGGCCAGGCCCGCGTCCCGAACGTGGCCGGCACCTGGAAGAACCTCACCGACAACGTCAACTCCATGGCCGACAACCTGACCAACCAGGTACGCAGCATCGCCCAGGTCACCACGGCGGTGGCCAGGGGCGACCTGACCCGCAAGATCGACGTGGACGCCCGCGGCGAGATCCTGGAGCTGAAGACCACGATCAACACGATGGTGGACCAGCTCTCGTCGTTCGCCGCCGAGGTGACCAGGGTGGCCAGGGAGGTCGGCAGCGAGGGCAGGCTCGGCGGCCAGGCCGAGGTCGAGGGCGTGTCCGGCACCTGGAAGCGGCTGACGGAGAACGTCAACGAGCTGGCGGGCAACCTCACCCGCCAGGTCCGCGCCATCGCCGAGGTGACCAGCGCGGTCACCTCCGGCGACCTGACCAGGTCGATCACCGTGGACGCCGAGGGCGAGCTGGCCGACCTGAAGGACAACATCAACTCGATGGTGAAGTCGCTGCGCGAGACGACCAGCGCCAACGAGCAGCAGGACTGGCTGAAGTCCAACCTGGCCAGCATGTCGGGCCTCATGCAGGGCCACCGCGACCTGGCCACGGTGGCCGAGCTGGTGATGAACGAGCTGGCGCCGCTGGTCTCGGCCCAGTACGGCGCGTTCTTCCTGGCCGACGAGAGCGAGCTGCAGCTCATCAGCGCCTACGGCTACCCGGCCGACCCGGAGCGGCCGACCCGGTTCAGGATCGGCGAGGCGCTGGTCGGGCAGGCGGCGCGCAGCCGCAGGACGATCGCGATGACCGACCTGCCGCCCGGCTACATCACGATCTCCTCGGGGCTGGGCAGCGCCGACCCGACGTCGGTGATCGTGCTGCCCATCGTGGTCGAGGAGCAGGTGCTGGGCGTGATCGAGCTGGCCTCGGTGCAGGCGTTCACGCCGGTGCACCGGGCCTTCCTCGACCAGCTCATGGAGACCATCGGCGTCAACCTCAACACGATCGTGGCCAACGCGCGTACCGACGAGCTGCTCAAGGAGTCGCAGCGGCTGGCCTCGGAGCTGCAGGCCCGCTCGGAGGAGCTGCAGAGCCAGCAGGAGGAGCTGCAGCGTTCCAACGCCGAGCTGGAGGAGAAGGCGACGCTGCTGGCCCGCCAGAACCAGGACATCGAGACCAAGAACCTGGAGATCGAGCAGGCCAGGCAGGAGCTGGAGGCGCGGGCGCACCAGCTCTCGCTGGCCTCCACGTACAAGAGCGAGTTCCTCGCCAACATGAGCCACGAGCTGCGCACCCCGCTCAACTCGCTGCTCATCCTGGCCCAGCTGCTGGCCCAGAACCACACCCGCAACCTGACGCCCAAGCAGGTGGAGTACGCCGGGATCATCCACTCGGCCGGCTCGGACCTGCTCCAGCTCATCAACGACATCCTCGACCTGTCGAAGGTCGAGGCGGGCAAGATGGACATCAACCCCGAGTGGGTACAGCTCCGCAAGCTGCTCGACTACGTGGAGGCCACCTTCCGGCCCATGACGGGCCAGAAGAGCCTCGCCTTCCGCGTCACCACCGCGCCGGGCGTGCCCGCCGAGCTGCTCACCGACGACTCGCGGCTGCGGCAGGTGCTGGGCAACCTGCTCTCGAACGCCGTCAAGTTCACCGAGACGGGCAGCGTGGAGCTGCGCATCGAGCCGGCCGCGCCGTCCGAGCTGCCCGCGTCCGTACGCGCGAACGGCCCGGCCCTCGCGCTGCGCGTCGCCGACACCGGGGTGGGCATCCCCGAGCAGCAGCTGGAGGTCATCTTCGGCGCGTTCCAGCAGGCGGACGGCACGACGAGCCGAAAGTACGGCGGCACCGGGCTCGGCCTGTCGATCTGCCGCGAGATCGCCTACCTGCTGGGCGGCGCCATCACCGTGCAGAGCGCGCCGGGCCAGGGCAGCGTGTTCACGCTGTTCCTGCCGGTGGCGCGGCCGGGGTTCGAGCCGGGTGAGGGGGTCGTGCCGGCGGGGGGCGGCGAGCCCGCGCAGCCGGCGGAGCGGGCGCCGGTGGCCGCGCGGCGGCTGCTGGTCATCGAGGAACGGCGCAACGGGCTGCTGTCGCTGGTCTCCGAGAGCGTCGTGGGGGACCTGGCGGGCACGCACGACCACGAGGGGACGATGGAGGTCGTCACGGCGGCGGGCACGGAGGAGGCGGCCGCCCTGCTCGACGGCGCTCCCTGCCACTGCATCGTGCTGGACCTCAGCATGCCGGACCTGTCGGCCTATCACCTGCTGGACCTCATGGACCGCGACCCGCGCCTGCACGGCGTGCCGGTGCTCGCGTACAACAGCTGGCGCTCGCACGCGCAGCAGGAGGTCAGCCTGGAGCACCAGCCGCTGGAGCTGCTGTCCAGCCTGGACGAGCTGCGCGAGCGCATCGCGCTGCACCTGACCGCCGACCAGCCGGGCGACGTGCTGCCCCTGGTCAGGACCGGGACCGTGGGCGCGGCCGCCGCCCGCGAGATCGACAACACGCTCGCCGGGCGCACCGTGCTGGTGGTGGACGACGACGCCCGCAACCTGTACGCGCTGACGAGCATGCTGGAGATCCACGGCATCAACGTGCTGCACGCCGAGAACGGCCGCCGGGGCATCGACACGCTGACCGCGCACGCGGAGACCGACCTGGTCCTAATGGACGTGATGATGCCGGAGATGGACGGCTACACGGCGACGGAGACGATCAGGTCCATGCCGCAGTACGCCGACCTGCCGATCATCGCGGTCACCGCCAAGGCGATGCCGGGCGACCAGGAGAAGAGCCTGGCGGCGGGGGCCAGCGACTACGTGACCAAGCCGGTGGACGCCGACCATCTCATCGAACGCATCCAGCACTGGATGAACCCGTCCTGACGAGCTCGCGAGGAGCGGCGACGTGCACTCAGACGACCAGGCGACTCCTCACCCCGACCCGCGCGCCTCCGACGAGCATGACGAGCATGACGAGCATGACGGCCGTGAGGAGGCCGTGGGGGAAGGTGATCTGGGGAGGCTGGCGGCGACCGTCGAGCGGTTGCGGCGGCAGGCCGAGCGGGCGCGCCGGGAGGCCGCCGGCCACGCCCTGATCGAGCTGGCCAAGGGCGTCCTGCTGGAACGCCTGCAGTGCGGCCCCGCGCAGGCGGCCGAGCAGCTCGCCACGCTGGCCGGCAAGGCAGGCGTGTCCCGGCTGGAGGTGGCCGCCGACCTCGTCAACGAGGTCGCCAGGGACCGCATCGGCGAGGCCGGCGAGTCCGACCCGGCGATCTCGGTACGGCTGCGCGCAGCCGAGAGCGCCGCGCTCGGGGCCCGCGACACCCAGGTGGTGGCCGTCGCGCTGCTGGAGCACGCGCTGGCCCCGCTCGGCGCCACGGCGGTGGCGGTGTGGGCGGCCGAGCCGGGAGCCGCGCTCAGCCTGGCCGGGTACGCCGGCTTCGGCCCGGAGGAGGCCAGGCGGTGGCGGCACGTCCCGCCGGGCGTGCTCACCCCTGCCGGGCGGTCGCTGACGGAGCGGCGGACGATCTGGCACGCCGACGCGGGCCTGCCCGCCGTCGGCCGGCCCGTCGCCGGCGGGGGCAGGGTCACGGTGCCGATGACGAGGGCCGGCCGGGTGCTCGGCGTGCTGGAGATCTGCTGGCCGCACGCGCTGCCCCCGCACCCGCCCAGGCTCGAACGGCAGATCGAGGCCATGGCCGAGCTGTGCGCGCACACGCTGGACGCGCCGTTCGCGCCGCTGGCGCCGTCCGCTCCCGCGCTGGCGGAGGTCGTGGACCTGGCCGACGCGCTGCCCGATCCCGCCCTGGTGCTGCAGGCGCACCTGGACGCCAGGGGCGAGCCGGCCGACTTCCGGATCAGGCACGTCAACGAGCGGATCTCGGGCGGCGACGGGCTGCTGCTGGAGGCGTACCCGCTGGTGGCGGGAGGGCTGCTGCTGGAGACCTACCCCCGGGCGGCGGGCGGGCTGCTCACGCGGCTGCTGCAGGTGCACGCCACGGGTCGGCCGTTCCGCGCCGAGCGGATGGCGCTCGGCCTGAGCACGACGGGGGTGGCCGACGTGAGCCTCACCCGGCACGGCGACAGCGTGCTGATGGTGTGGCGCGACCACGACGAGGACGCGCGGATGGCCGGGCTGCTGGCGCACGCCCAGCGGCTGGGCCGCATCGGCGGCTTCGAGGAGAATGGGGTGACCGGCCAGATCACCTGGAACGCCCAGCTCTACTCCCTGTACGGCCTGGCCCCCGGCGATCGCCCGGTCCCGCTGGAGCGGCTGCGCGACCACGCCCATCCCGACGACGAGGTCGCCATCGGCCGCTTCCTGCGCACGGTGCTGCACCACCGGCGGTTCGCGGCCGTGGCGTTCCGGCTGGTGCGCCCCGACGGGATCACCCGCCACATGCGGGTGGTGGCCGAGCCGGTCTTCGGGCCGGAGGGGCGGTTCATGGCGGTGCGGGGGGCGTACCAGGACATCTCCTCGCAGCACTGGACGGAGGTCGCGCTGGCGGTCACCCGCGACCAGCTCGCCCACACCGAGGAGCGCTCCGCCGCGAGCAACCGCCTGGCCCTGCAGCTCCAGCAGGCGATCATGCCGCCCTCGCACGGCACGATGGACTCCTTCGGCCTGCACATCGCCGTGCGTTACCGGCCGGCGCAGAAGGAGGACCTGGTCGGCGGCGACTGGTACGACGCGGTCGCGCTGCCGTCCCGGCGCGTGCTGCTGTCGGTGGGCGACGTGGCCGGGCACGGCGTGGAGGCGGCCACGGGCATGGTGATCCTGCGCAACGCGCTGCGCGGCCTGGCCACGACGGGCGCGGGCCCCGCGCAGATCATGGACTGGCTGAACCAGGTCGCCCACCACCTCGCCGACCGGATGACCGCGACCGCCGTGTGCGCCCTGTACGACCCGCCCACCCGCATGCTGCGCTGGGCCAGGGCCGGTCACCTGCCGCCCATCCTGCTGCGTGACGGGAGCGGCTCCGAGCTGCCCATGGTCAGGGGGCCGCTGCTGGGCGCGTTCACCGACGCCCGGTACGAGGAGGGCCGGCTCCAGCTGCGGGCCGAGGACACGCTGCTGCTGTACACCGACGGGCTGATCGAGCGGCGCGACCACAACCTGCGCCACGCCCAGGACCAGCTCCTGACCATCGCCAGGCGCTCCGCCGCGACGCTCGACCACCGCCTCGACGACCTGCTCACCCACTGCAACTCCGACACCGACGACGACACCTGCCTCATCGGCGTGCACCTGAGCTGACCGGCCCCGTTGTCGCCTGAGCGGCAGAGTGGGCATTCTTGGTCCGGTGGACTTCAGGAACGCCGATCTGCTCCTGGCCGACGCGCGGGCCCTGCTGAGCGAGCACGCCTCCGTCCGCGCGCAGGCGCTGCACGCCCTCGACGCGCTGCGCCGCGACGTGGCCAGGGCCGGGCTGGACACGGTGCCGGTCTCGCGGCTGAAGGACGTGACCGGCGGGCGGCTGCGCATCGGCACGCTGGAGAAGGCCGGGCTCGCCACGGTGCGGCAGGTGCTGGAGGCCACGCCGTACGAGCTGCAGCTGTTGCCGGGGATCGGGGCGCGGACGGCGGGGCAGATCCACGCGGCCGCCCGGCAGATCGAGCAGGCCGCCGCCGAGGCCGCGAGCCTGCGGCTGGACGTGGACCGGCCCGACCACCACACCACGGAGCTGGTGGTCGCGCTGCACCGCCTGGTGGGGGCGGGACCGGACCTGCCGCGGGCGCTCGACGCCGCCGGCGACCTGGCCGGACGGCTGGCGCCGCTGCTGGCGCAGGCGCGGCCCGCGCGCAGCAGGCTGCGGATGATGTTCACGCTGCCCGTGCGGCGCCGGCGGGCCCGGGAGGCGGTCGAGGACCTCGAGGCCCTGCTGGACGGCGCCGCCGCGACGCGGCTGCTGCTCGCCCAGGTCACGACCGACCTGCTGCGCCCGCCGGCCCGCGACTTCGAGGCGTGGGCGGACTTCGAGACCCGCTCTCCGGAGTACTTCGCCCTGCTGGCGGAGCTGGCGGGCGAGCCGCTCGGCACCGGGCAGGGGCTGCTGCCGGACGACCTGGCGGCCAAGGTCGCCGCGCAGCCGCTGGACGACAGCCACCGGCGGGTGTCCCTGCGCGGCTACCAGGCGTTCGGGGCCCGCTTCGCGCTCGTCCAGGAGCGCGTGATCATCGGTGACGAGATGGGGCTGGGCAAGTCGATCGAGGCCATCGCGGCGCTGGCGCACCTGCGGGCCACCGGCGGCACGCACTTCCTGGTGGTCTGCCCGGCCAGCGTGCTGATCAACTGGGTGCGGGAGATCGGCTCGCGCAGCACCCTGCACGCCTACCCGCTGCACGGGCCCGACCGGCTCGCGGCCCAGCGGGAGTGGCTGCGGCAGGGCGGCGTCGCGGTGGCCACCCTGGACGGGCTGCACCGGCTGGACGGCATCGAGCTTTCGGAGCTCGGCATGCTGGTCGTGGACGAGGCCCACTACGTGAAGAACCCCGAGACCAAGCGGTCGCGGGCGGTCGCCGCCTGGTGCGGGCGGGCGCGGCGGGTGCTGTTCCTGACCGGCACGCCGATGGAGAACCGGGTGGAGGAGTTCCGGACGCTGATCGCGTACCTGCGGCCCGACCTGGCCGCCGGGCTGCGCAGCAGCGACGTGGTGGCGGGGGCGCAGGCGTTCCGCAAGGCGGTCGCGCCCGTCTACCTGCGGCGCAACCAGCAGGACGTGCTGGCCGAGCTGCCGGAGCGGGTGGAGGCCGACGAGTGGGTGGAGTTCAGCGGGGCCGACTTCGAGGCGTACAGGGAGGCGGTGGCCGCGGGCAACTTCATGGCCATGCGCCGCGCCGCCTACGCCGAGCCGGCCACCTCGGCCAAGCTCAAGCGGCTGCTGGAGCTGGTGGAGGACGCCGAGGCCAACGGGCTGAAGGTGGTGGTGTTCTCCTACTTCCGCGCGGTGCTCGCCACCGTGGGGGCGGCGCTGGACGGGCGGGCGCACGGGCCGCTGTCCGGGGACGTGAGCGCCGAGCGGCGGCAACAGGTGGTGGACGAGTTCTCCGCCGCCGCCGGGCACGCGGTGCTGCTCAGCCAGGTGCAGGCGGGCGGGGTGGGGCTGAACCTCCAGGCGGCGTCGGTGGTGATCCTGTGCGAGCCGCAGGTCAAGCCGAGCATCGAGGCGCAGGCGGCCGGGCGGGCGCACCGGATGGGGCAGGTGCGGCGGGTGCAGGTGCACCGGCTGCTCACCGTGGACTCGGTGGACCAGCGCATGCTGGACATCCTGCGCCGCAAGTCGGCGCTGTTCGACGCGTACGCCAGGCGCAGCGACCTGGCCGAGTCCACGGGCGACGCGGTGGACGTCTCGGAGCAGTCACTGGCCAGGCAGGTGGTCGAGGAGGAGCAGCGCCGCCTGCTGCCCGGCTGACCCGGCCGGCCGGTCAGCCCGCGCCGAAGCAGACGAACGTGCACGCGGGCTCCCCTTCCCCGGCCGCCGCGAGCGCGTCGGCGGGGGACGCGCCGAGTGCCACGCCCCGGTGGTAGGCCGTCATGACCCGCTCGGCCACGGCGTCGGGCACGCGGGTGAGGCTGGAGATCACGGTGGACGTGCCGAGGTAGAGCAGGGCCGCGGTGAAGCCCAGCAGCTCGTCGCCCGCCCTGACCACCGCCTGGCCGACGTCGCACGCCGACAGCACCACGTGTCCCGGCGTCCGGTCCAGGCGCTGCAAGTCGTGGGCCATCAGGGGGCCGTCGGCCAGGTCCAGGCGGGAGAAAAGCACGTTCTCGCGCTCGTGGTGGCCGTGGGCGGCGAAGTGGGCGAAGGACGCGCCGTCGAGCGCGGACAGGGTGGCCGACACGGTGGCCTGCTCGCCCCGCAGCGTGCGTGCCTTCGGATGCACCGCGCCCAGCCGCTGGATCTCCCGCTCGGCGTGCTCCAGGTCGGGCCCGGCGACCAGGACGGAGGAGCTGCCGTCCCGGACGAACGGCTCCGCGGCGCGCCTGGCCGCCAGCCAGACCAGCGCGGACGGCGCCACCGCCAGCGGCCTGCCGCGCAGGCCGGGCAGCAGTCCCCACGGCACGGCGGACAGGCCCATGGTCGGGATCAGCACGATGCCCCTGGCGCCGGACAGCGCCTGCCGCAGCGGTGCTCCCAGCGCGGCGGCGAGCACGCCGAGCTGGCGCTCGACGGACGCCTCGATCACCGCTCTCAGCGCGGGCCGCAGGTTGCGTCCGGCCTGGGCGTTGAGGTCGCCCGCCAGGCGGCGCGCCGCCTCCGCCACCGGTTCGTACGCGCTGAGCCTGTGCAGGTGGCAGCGGCCGTCCACGAGCACCAGGGCGAGCAGCCCGCCGCCCACGTTCAGCAGGCTCACCATGGCGAACCCGTCGTCGGCCAGCGCCTCCTGCACCGCCGCGACCGGGGCGGGGGCCAGCCGCTCGCCGACGCCCGGGAGCTGCCAGCCGCGTTCCCTGATCACCTGCTCCAGCTCCAGGCAGCGCCTGCGCAGGGCCGGGCGGCGGTGGCCGGCGGCCTCGTCGGCGTGCATCTGCTGGGCGAGCTGGCGCAGCTCGGCCAGCGCCTCGGCGGTCCGCTCGTCCTCGGGCGCCCGCGTCGGCCGGAACCTGAACGCCTGCGCCCTGCACCGCTCGGACCACGCGAACACCTGCCGCGGCGAGCCTCCCGCCAGGGCCGCCCTCAGCCCGTGGGCGGCCAGGTCGGCTCCCAGGGCGGCCACGCCGGTGAGCATGTCGAGGCTGCCCAGCCTGCCGCGGTGGGAGTCGATGAGCGCCAGCCCTTCGCGCACCTTGCGCAGCGCCTGCCCGCGCCGGCCCTGGGCCCCGGCCAGCTCGGCCTCCGCCAGCCGCCGCATCAGCCGCACATCGAGCGGCTCCCCGCGCGGCCGCCCTCCCGTACGCGACAACGGTGCCGGCCCCTGCCCCGCACCCGCAGCCAGTATGCCGTCCGGCGGCGGCCCGTCCGGCGGCGGCCCATCCAGGGGCGGCCCGCCCGAAGGCGCGCGCGAGGCAGAGGCCGGGGTGTGCGGCGGGGGCTCGCCCGGTGGAGCGTCGGGTGGCGGGGCCGGGGCGTGGGGCGCGGGATCGGGGGGTGGTGGGGTCGGGGGTGGGGCGGTGGCGGTGGAGGCGGCGGCGGTGAGGTGGCCGGCGGCGATGAGGGCGCGTACCGAGACCAGGCGGGCCATCTCGCCGTCGTCGGGCATGTCGAGCTCGGCGAAGCGGGCCGCCAGGTCCCAGGCCCGCCTGGCCACCGACCGGGGAGCGGCACCGCGGGCCAGGTCGGAGCGCAGGCGCATGAGCTCCGCCCGCCGCGCCCAGGCCGCGCTGCCCCGGCGGCGGAAGTGGGTCTCCGCGCGCCTGGCCCAGTCGCGGGCCTCGGCGTGCCGCCCGGCGTCGAGCGCGCACTGGGCCCTGGCCAGCTCGGCCTCGGCGTAGTCCTGCATCAGGCGTTGCCTGCGGAAGCCGTCGATGGCCTGGTCGAGCGTGTGCCCGGCCTCGTCGGTCAGGCCCACGGCGAGCAGCGCGCGGGCCCGGTCGAGCGCGAGCACGGGCAGGAAGCCCGGGTTGACGTCCTGGTAGAGCCGCTCCACCCGGGCGAACACGCTCAGCGCGGCCGGCACGTCGCCCAGCAGCAGGTCGCAGTAGCCGTCGTTGTGCAGGGCCTTGGCCGCGAGCACGGGATGGTCGTGGGCGTGGGCGAGCTGGGCGCTCCTGCGGGCGTCGTCCCTGGCCTGACGGATGCGTCCGGTGGCGATGTGGATGACCGACCGGTTGAGCAGCACCCTGGCCAGCTCGACGCGGTCGCCGTCGAGCTGCAGCATGGGGGCGGCGATGTCCAGCTCGCGCAGCGCCTGGGTGCTGGAGCCCATGCGCAGGTGCATCAGGCCGCGCTGGGCGTGCACGATGGCCAGCTCTCCGGCGGGGGCGCGGCGCTGGGCCTCGTCGAGCAGCTCCATCCCGAGCTCGCTGCGCCCCTGCTCGGCCTCGGCGTGCGCGAGGCTGGTCAGCAGACGGGCGAGCAGGCCATCGTCGCCGGGGGTGCCGCCGGCAGGGGTGGTCCAGCCGAGCAGGGTGAGGGCCTGGCGGAGCCTGCGGGCGGCAAGGGCCGGGCGGCCGTTGTCGGTCGCCTCGACGCTGAGCCTGTGCAGGCGCTCCGCCTGCTCCCGGAGAGTGCCCGCACGCCCGCTGTCGCGCATCCGGCCTCGCGGTGGTCAGAGGATGAGTGAGGGCGTCACAGCCAGTATCGTCGCCTGCGCCGGATCATCAAGTCCCTGGCGCACCACGAGTTGCGACAGCCCTCGCGGCACCACGTCGAGCACGAACCGCCCCTGATCGTCGGCCCTGACGACGTGCGCGCCCTCGCCGCAGCGCAGCTCCACCAGGTGGTCGCCGGGCGGCGCGAGCCAGCCGTCCACGCGGACGGCGTGCTCGTCACGCGCGCTGACGCTGATCATGATGGTGAGGATCTCGCTGTCGAACGTGATCGTCCGGCTGTCCTCACCACCGCGTACGCCCGCGGGCAGCACGTCCTCCTCCTGCGGCCGCAGCACCTCGAACTCGGGCGATTCCAGGGCCAGGGCGAACCGCAGGCGTTCGACGAGCGTGGCGGGCACGGGGTCGACGACGCGGTAGACATTCGCGATCTCGTCGACGAGGTGCTGGTCCTCGGGGGTGAAGTGGGGGTGGTCCCCCTGGGCCGTGTTCATCAGGAACTCCAATCCGGGTCCTTCGCGAGCAGGAGGCGCAGCTTCGCGAAGCACCGGCCGCGCGTGGGCCCGATGCTGCCCATCGGCATGCCGAGCGCGGCGGCCACCGCGTCGTAGTGGGGCCGCGGCACGAAGGCGATGATCCTGAGCAGCTCGGCGCACCGCTTGGGCAGGCTCTCGACCGCGTGCCAGAGCGCGCGGCGCCGCTCGTCGTCCACGAGCAGCTCGTCGGGGGTGAGCACGCCGTCGGGCAGCTCGTCGAACGTGTCGTCCCCGGGGAGGTCGTCCTTGCGCGAGGCGCGGCTGACGCGCCACGCCTCGCGGCGGGTCGTGGTGACGAGCCATTCGATCAGCGCGCCGGGAACGGAGATGGCGTGCAGGTGCCGCAGCAGGGTGAGCCAGGTGGTCTGGATGACGTCCTCGGCGGCCTGCTGGGTCAGGCCCTGGTTGCGCGCGGTGTGCCAGAGCACGGGGGTGAGCTCGGCGACGATGGCGTCGAGCGCGTCGCTGTTGCCCTGCCGCGCCTCGACGAGCAGCCCGGCGAGCCGGTCGCGGCGCTGGGAGCGCGCGGTGTTCCGGGCGGTGTTCTGGGCGGTGTTCTGGGTGGTGGGCGCACGGTCGAGTGCGGGGTCGCGGGTCATCAGATCGGTACGACTTCCGGCCGCGCCACCTTGTCGTTGATCATCGTGTCGACGACCGTCCTGGCCCGTTCGACCCGGTCGACGCCCACCTGCTGGACCGTCTTGGTCAGCTCGGCGGCGATGGCGCCCGCGACGATCGGCGCGGCGAAGGAGGTGCCGCTCCAGGCGCAGTGCGCCCCCACGGCGTCGGAGTCGAGCGAGGCGCGCTCGCCGGTGCTGAGCATGGCGTTCTGGGCGCCGCGGAACTGGGGCGGGAACGTGCTGACGACCATGGCGCCGGGCGCCCGCCACCGTACGGCGGGGTGCTCGTTGCTGAAGATGGCGATCGTGCCGTCGGGGTTCTTGGCGGCGACGCCGAGCATGGGCGCGAGCGGCGGCCCCGGGACGGCGGTCTCGGAGAGGGCGGCGAGGTAGAACGGCCTGGTGGTGGCGTAGTTTCCGGCGGCGTTGACGACGATGACGCCGCGGGCCCTGAGCTGGTTGACCTTGTCGAACAGCGCCTGCATGGCCGCGTCGCCGGTCTCGGCGAAGCCGCCGAAGGAGCAGCAGAGCACGTCCACGGCCTGCCCGTCGTCCAGGAGCTGCAGCAGGCGGTCGAGCGCCGCGTGCACGGCCTCGCCCGGCACCACGCCGTCGCTGTGCATGACCTTGTACATCAGGACGCGGGCGTCGGGCGCGATCTGCGCGATGAGGCCGGCCAGCATGAGGCCGTGGCCGGTGTGCGAGTTGAGGGTGCCGACCAGCGGGTTCGGCAGCTGGCCGAGGTCCTCGTAGCCGACGAGCTTGGCGATGTCGCGGCCCTGGTAGGCGGGGTGGGTGTCCTCGATGAGCTGCTGCCCGGCCGGGTCGACGGTGAGGAACGCGTCGGGGTCGGTGACGGGCTTGAACCAGGGGTGCGCGGTCACGCCGGTGTCCAGGGTGACCACGGTGATCCTGGGCCCGCCGAGCTCGTCGAGCGTGCGGCGGCGCGGCGGCCCGGCCACCACGGTGACGGGGATGCGGCCGTAGCCGGGGCGGCCGATCCCGCCGGGCTCCTCGGTGACGGCGTGCCCGCTGGTGGCGGGCTCGCCGCCGAGGTCGAGCGAGCCGATGCCGCTGGTGGCCGAGCCCACGAACAGGTGGTCCAGCGAGATCTTCTCCATGTCCGCCCTGCCGGCCAGGGCGGCGGGCTCCTCGCGCAGCGCGCGGCGGACGGCCCGCAGGGCCGGCCAGGCGTCCGCCTTGACGTCGCGGGCTCCTTCGGCGACGGTCAGGACGGCGGGCAGCCAGGCGGTCTCGCGGCCGTCCTGCCGCTGGCGGGCCCGCTCGATGCTCTCCTCCGACAGCTTGAGGCCGACGCCGGACAGCGCCGCGTTGATCCAGTCGGTGTCGTCCCGGTTGACGAGCAGGTGCCCGGGGACGAGGAGCACGTCCGCGCGGTAGACGGTCGAGTCGGGCCGGGTCTCGCCGTCGTCCAGGCCGACGGCCCACGGGTCGAGGACCTTGGCTCCGTGCCGGTCCAGGATCTCCCTGGGAAGGGTGAAGCCCTGCCACGACGGCCCGAATTTCTCGGTGGGGCCGGTTCTGGGAGCTTCGGGGGTGTAGTCGATGGTCATGCGCCGCCTCCGGTTCTTCCCTTCTGTGGCCTACGAGAGCGGATCGGGGGCGCCGATACGCACCGGCAGATAACGGAATGGTCACGATCCCCGAGCGGCTTGAATGCTTGCAGAAAGTTTCCGCAACATCCTTGCACAGCCTGCATGCGCTAGGTAACTTCCGGGCAATCCCCCGAAACTCCAAGAGAGTGCACCATGAAACGACTGAAGGCAGGCCTCGCCGCCCTGTTCACCATGGCGGCCGTTCTCGTGGACACCACCGGCGCGGCACAGGCCGCCCCTCCCGGCGACAGGGACGTGATCGCCAACCTCTGGAGCTGGAACTGGAACTCCGTGGCCAGGGAGTGCACCGGCCACCTCGGCCCCGCCGGCTACGGCGGCGTCCAGGTCTCCCCGCCCCAGGACTCCCTCACCAGGGGCGGCGCCGTCTGGTGGGACGTCTACCAGCCCGCCGGCTACACCCTGACCAGCAAGTTCGGCAACGAGGACCAGTTCGCGGCGATGGTGCGGGCCTGCCACGACGCGGGCGTCAAGGTCTACGCGGACGCCGTCGTCAACCACATGACCGGCCAGGGCAGCACCAGCTACGGCGGCGCGAGCTTCACCAAGTACAACTACCCGGGCCTGTACTCCCCCGCCGACTTCCACTACTACTCAGAGGACTGCGGCAACTCCGACAACCTCATCCACGACGGCGACTACGCCGGCAGCGCCCGCAACGTGCAGAACTGCGAGCTGGTCGGCCTGTCCGACCTGGAGACCGAGGAGCCGTACGTCCGCGGCGCCATCGCCGGCTACCTCAACAGGCTCATCGCGCTGGGCGTGGACGGCTTCCGCGTCGACGCCGCCAAGCACACCAGCCCGGCCGACCTGGGTGACATCTACGGCAGGCTGAACGGCTCGCCGTACATCTACCAGGAGGTCATCTACGGCCCCGGCGAGGCGGTGCAGCCCGGCCAGTACACCGGGATCGGCGACGTGCTGGAGTTCCAGTACGGCCGCTACCTGCGCGAGAAGTTCCACGGCAGCATCGCGGACCTGCGCACGTTCGGCGAGAGCTGGAACGGCATGCAGCCGTCGGGCAGGTCCGTCACGTTCGTCGCCAACCACGACACCGAGCGCGGCACCAGCGCGCTGAGCTACAAGGACGGGCCGGTGTACCGGCTGGCCACCATCTTCCAGCTCGCCTGGAACCACGGCACGCCGCAGGTGTACGACGGCTTCACCTGGAGCGACAGGGAGGCGGGGCCGCCGCACTCGAACGGGTTCGTCCGCGACGCCGTGTGCGGGAGCGGCTGGGAGTGCCTGCACCGCGACCCGGCGATCACCGGCATGGTCCGCTTCCACAACGCGGTCAGGGGCACCCCGGTCGCCAACTGGAGCTCCCCGAACCCCGACGTGATCGCCTTCAGCCGCGGCGCCGCGGGCTGGATCGTGATCAACAACGGCACCGGCTCGTACGCGGGCACGTTCCCGACCGGCCTGCCCGCCGGCACGTACGCCGACCTGACCGGCACCGGCACCGGCACCGGCACGGTCACCGTGAACGGCGGCGGCCAGGCCGCGGTCACCGTGCCCGCCAGGGGCGCGGTCGCGATCGTCGCCGGCGGCACGACCACGCCGCCCGCCCAGGTCCCCGTCACCTTCGGCGTGCACGCCACCACCACCTGGGGCACGAACGTCCATCTCGCCGGCTCCATCGGCGCCCTGAAGAACCGGAACCCGGCCGAGGCCATCCCGCTCTCCTCCGCCGCGGCCATCGACGCCACCTGGAAGTGATCAGGCGCCGATGGCGGCGCGCAACATCGGTAAGGCCCGCTCCAGCGCCCGCTCCCAGTAGGGCCAGGTGTGCGTGCCCGCACCGTAGAAGTCGGTGGTGATCTCCGCGCCCGCCGCCCGCGCCCGCTCGGCGAAGACCTTCGCCTGGCTCAGCAGCGCGCCCTCGAAGTCGCCCGAGGCGCCCGGCGGGTCCAGCGGCCCAGGCTCGCCGTCGCCGCAGGACACGTAGAGCGGGACTCCGCCCAGCCTCTCCGCGAGGCGGGCGGGGTTGTGCTCGTCCCATGCCTGCCCGTCTGGCTCGCCCCAGAGGGCGGCGGGGTCCTCGCCGTTCTCCCGGAGCAGCCTCCGCACGCCGGAGCGGTCGCCGGTGGTGTCGAGCACGCCGGAGAACGACGCGGCCGCGCGGAACAGGCCGGGATGGCGGGCGGCGTACACCATGGCGCCCAGCCCGCCCATCGACAGCCCGGCGACCGCCCGGTCCGGGCTCGCCCCGAACTCGGCCTCGATCAGCGGGATCAGCTCCTCGATGTGGAAGGTCTCCCACTTCGGGCCGCGTACCCAGTCGGAGTAGAAGCCGACGCGGCCGCCCTCGGGCACCACCACGATGGCGGGCAGCTCGCCGGTGAGCCGCTCCGCGCCGCCCTCGTCCACCCAGCCGAGGTGGCCGGCGCCGCAGCAGCCGTGCAGCAGGTAGAGCACCGGCCAGGGGCCCGAGCCGCGGGTCCAGCCGCGCGGGAGCAGCACGCGTACGGGGGTCTCGCGGCCGAGCGCGCGCGAGGCCACGGTCAGCGCCTGCCCGCGCTCGCCCACCGGCTCCCGCTCGACGATCCGCGCGCCGTCCACCTGGGCCGCGGGCGGCGCCGGAGCGGGTGTGCAGCCCAGGGCCGCCACCACGAGCACCGCCACGAGTGCTGCCCTGGCCCTCATCGCCCGGCCAGGGGGTCGAAGCCGCGCAGCATCATGCCCTGGCCGCGTGATCGGTGCACGTCGTCGGCGGGCCGGTCCTCGGGGTCGCGGAACTGCACGAGCAGCGTCGTACGGGCCTCGCCCGACCGGTTGATCCCGGACCCGTGCACGGTCAGGTAGCCGATGAACAGCACGTCGCCCGCCTCCGCCTCGACCGGCACCGCCTTCTCCAGCGGCCACCGCTCCGGCGGCAGGTGCCAGCCGCCCTCCTCGACGTGTGGCAGCGGCCCGTCCCTGTGGCTGCCCGGCACGACCCGCACGCAGCCCTTCTCCTCGGGCGCGTCGTCGAAGTGGAAGATGGCCGCGCCGACCGTGTGGCGGGTGTGCGGGAAGTGCGCGGCGTCCTGGTGCATCGGGAACGGCGAGCCCTTCTCCGCTGGCTTGACGAAGATCTTGGTGTGGTGGAGCTGGACGTTCTCCGACCCGATCAGGGCCGCCGCCACGTCGGTGAAGCGCGGGTCGAGCATGAGCCGGGCGAACGCGGCCGAGTGGAACTGCGCGTCGTGGCAGTGGCGCAGCTCGGTGGCGATCCCGGCCAGCCGCCTGGCGCTGCCCCAGGTGGGGTCGTACGGGCGTAACCGCGACAGCACCGCGTGGCACTCCTCGCGGTAGGCCCGCGCCTCGTCCTTGCCGATCAGCCCTCTGACCAGCAGGTAACCGTGGTCCCGGTAGAACCGGGTCATCGAAGAATCGGCCATCCCACACTCCCGGTGCCGCGCGGTCCCTCTCACTGTGTGCCCGCGAAGCCGCCGGGGGAAGAGTGGCGGCCCGCGAAGCCGCCGGGGAAGGGCGGCGGCCGCGCCGCCACCCTTCCGGGCGTTACCGGCAGGTCACCGGGTGCTCGCCTTGACCCGGGCAGTACGTCACTTGGATCCCTCTTGTAACGCTCCGAGGTGCTTAACTGGGGTCGTAAATCGTTTCATTGCGATCTCTGCGGAAGGTCCCCCTTGGATTACGAACGCCAGCCGTACAGAAGGTGCGGCCGCAGCGGCCTGCTCCTGCCCGCCGTGTCGCTCGGCCTGTGGCACAACTTCGGCGAGGGCAAGCCGCTCGACGGCCAGCGCGCCATCCTGCACAAGGCCTTCGACCTCGGCATCACCCACTTCGACCTCGCCGACCGCTACGGCCCGCCCATCGGCGCCGCCGAGGCGGCCTTCGGCAGGCTCCTGCCGCGTTCGCTGCGTGACGAGGTGGTGGTCACCACCAAGGGCTTCAACCCCATGTGGGACGGCCCGTACGGCGTGGGCGGCTCGCGCAAGCACCTGCTGGCCACCCTCGACCGTTCGCTGCAGCGGCTCGGCCTCGACTACGTGGACATCTTCTACCTGCACCGCGACGACGAGGAGACGCCGCTGGAGGAGCAGGTGGCCACGCTGGACCACATGGTCCGCACCGGCCGCGCCCTCTACGTCGGCGTCTCCAACTTCTCCCCCGAGCGCACCGCCCAGGCCGCCCGCCTGCTGCGCTCGCTCGGCACGCCGCTGCTGGTGCACCAGCCGTCGTACTCGCTGCTGAACCGGGGCATCGAGGACTCGCTGCTGGGCGTGCTGGAGGAGGAGGGCGTCGGGTGCGTGGTGTACTCGCCGCTGGCGCAGGGCCTGCTGACCGACCGCTACCTGAACGGCATCCCGGCCGACTCGCGGGCGGCCGAGGGCCGGTTCCTGACGCCTGACCGGGTGACGCCCGAGGTGCTGGCGTTCGTGCGGTCGCTGTCGGAGCTGGCGGACTCGCGCGGGCAGACGGTGGCGCAGCTCGCGCTGGCGTGGGCGCTGCGGGACCCGCGGATCACCTCGGTGCTCGTCGGCGCCTCCAGCCCCGAGCAGCTGGAGGCGAACGTGGCGGCCGTGGACCGGCTCGACTTCACCGAGGACGAGCTGGCCACCATCGAGCGCGCCGCCAAGGAGTCCGGCGTCCAGGCGTGACCCCCGCCGGCGGGAGGCCGCGAGGTCGCCCGCCGGCCGCTCAGAGCAGGTCGCGGGCGGCGGCCAGGGTGGCGGCGAGCGTCGTGCGCACCACCTCGCCGGGCCTGGCCAGGCTCGTCTGGCAGCGCACGTCCTCCACCCGCGGATAACCCGGATCGGCCCCCACCACGATCCGCCGCGCCGGGTTGTCCAGCGCCGCCCCCAGCTCCAGCAGCGCGATCGGCTGCGTGCTCTCCCCCGGCGGGAACCAGAACATGGTCAGCACCCCCGGCAGGTGCAGGTGGTGATGCTCCCAGGCGATCTGGACGGGCGCCTGCGCGGGATCCCCGATCGGGAAGTCGCGGCGGCGCGGGTTGAGCACGACCGCGCCGAGCCGTCCGAGCTCCCGCGCCGCCTCCCGCTGCCAGTCCGCCACCCCGGTGATCCCGCCCGCCAGGAACACCGCGGGCGGATCCCCTGGGGCGGGCTCGTAGTAGTCGGGCGCCTCGTAGTAAGGGCTCACCGCGATTCCTCCTCGTCCGCGACTTCGGTCGCGCGCCGTACATCCATCGATGTACGGGTGATTTCGCTCCACGGGACGATCGGGAGCGGCCCGCACGCCAGCACAGTTGAAGGTGTGGACAGACGCATCGGCGCACTCGACGTGCTGCGCGGCGTGGCCATCCTGGGCACGCTGGGCACCAACATCTGGATCTTCACCGACCCCGCAGGCCCGCCGGCGATGCTGGGCTTCGGCGGGGACGCCGGCGTGGCGGAGACGTTCCTGCGCTTCCTGTCCAACGGCAAGTTCCTCGGCCTGCTCACGCTGCTGTTCGGCGTCGGGCTGGAGCTGCAGTACCGCAGCGCGGTACGCAGGGGCCTGGCGTGGCCCGGCCGCTATCTGTGGCGGGCGGCGCTGCTGTTCGCCGAGGGGGCGCTGCACTTCGTCCTGATCTTCGAGTTCGACGTGCTGATGGGGTATGCGCTGACCTCGATGATCGTCGCATATCTGATCGGCAGGAGCGAGCGTGCCGTGACGGCCTGGATGGTGGGGGCGGGCACGCTGCTCGTGGCCCTGGTCGGCCTCGTCACGCTGGCCCTGCTGACAGCCCCGGCCGGGGCGACGGGGCGGGCCGCCGCGTACCCGGACGGCTGGCTGGACCAGGTGCGGCTGCGGCTGGACAACCTGGTGGTGTTCCGCGCGGAGCTGGTCCTCATCGTGCCGCTGGGCATCGTGCTGTTCCTGCTCGGGGCCCGGCTGATGCGCGCCGGGGTGTTCGAGGAGCGGGGCGCGCGGTTGCGCGGCCGGCTGATGGCCGCCGGGCTCGGCCTCGGCGTGCCGCTGAACCTGCTCACCTCGTTCGCGGGCCCCGCCTGGTTCATGGTGGACCGTTACCTCATGGCGCCGCTGGTCGCCCTGGGCCTGCTGGCGCTGATCACCTCGATCACGCTCGGCATGAAGGGCGCGCCGGGCGTGCTGCGCCGGGGGCTCACGAACGTCGGCCGCACGGCGCTGTCCTGCTACGTGTTCCAGAACCTGGCCGCCGGAGTGCTCTGCTACGGCTGGGGGCTGGGCCTGGCCGCCCGGTTCGACGGGCTGCGGCCCTGGTGGGTGCCGGTGGCCTGGGGCACGATCTGCCTGCTGTTCATGGTGCTGTCGTCGTGGTGGCTGCGCCGGTTCGAGCGCGGGCCGCTCGAGCTGGCCTGGCAGTGGGCGTACCTGGCCCCGTTCAGGACGGCCGCGCCCGCGCGGCGATGACCGCCTGACACCCCGCGTCCGCACCACCCGCCGGAACGTGTTTCAATGCACCGACATGAAATTTTCCAGTCTCGGACCGGGCGGCGGGACCGTGAGCCGGCGCGCGCTCGACTGGCTGCCGGCGATCGCGGGCGGCGTGCTGCTCACGCTGATGACCCAGACCAACGCCGTGCTCGCCCGCCACACCGACGCCGTGTACGCCTCCTGGGCCGCGCACGCCATCGGCGCCGTGGTCGCGCTGGTCCTGGTGCCCACCATCGGCCGGCGCCGGCCGCCGGCGCCGGCGGACGGCGCGGCCAGGACGCCGCTCTGGTACTACCTGGGCGGCATCCCCGGCGCGCTCGTGGTCGTCCTGTCGGCCGTCGCGGTCAACAGCGAGCTGGCCCTGGCCGGGACCATCGCGCTGATGCTCACCGGCCAGGTGGTGTTCGGCACCGCCGCCGACCACCTGGGCCTGCTGCACACCCCTCAACGCCGGCTCACGGGCATGGACCTGGCGGTGGCCGGGTGCGTGCTCGCGGGCAGCGTGCTCATCGTGCTCGGTGGAGCGTGACCATGCTGTTCTTCGTGTTCCTCGCGCTGGCCAACGGCGTGCTCATCGGCACGAGCCGCACCATCAACGGCCAGCTCGGCACGCGGGCGGGCGCGTTCAGGGCGTCCGTGTGGAACCACGTGGTGGGGTTCGTCTTCCTGAGCGTGGTGCTGCTCGTCCTGCGGATCTGGCCGGACGTCACGGACGTGCCCGCCGCCGCGTACGCGGGCGGGGTGTTCGGGGCGCTGTTCGTGGCGGTCAACAGTTACGTGTTCCCGAGGCTGGGCGCGATGAGTGCCTCGGTGCTGGTGATCAGCGGGCAGGTGCTGTCCGCCGTGGTGATCGACTGCGTCCAGCAGGGGACGTTCCCCGCGCCGGTCAGGCTGGCCGGCGTGGCCCTCGTACTCCTGGGGCTCAGCCTGCCCCGCATCACGGCCCGCCTGCGGCGCGAGAACACCTAGCGCCGCCGTCATCGGCGCCGAGCGTCCGGGTGGGGGTGCGGTGAGCACCTTCGTCATCGGCGCCGAGCGTGCATGCGGCGGCGCAGCGCCACGGCGGTGAAGGCGCCCGCCAGCAGCAGGGCGGCACCCGCGCCCCCGGCGATCCATCCCCAGCCGATGCCCGTCTCCTCCTCCGCCCTCAGCGGCTCCTTGACGGGGAAGGTCTCGCCGGCCGCCACCGGCCGCGCCGGGGTGCCGAGCGCCTTGACGAGCCCGGCGTCCACCGGTCCCGCCAGGCTCTCGTGCCCGGCCTCCCGCTCGTCGCCGGGCCGCAGCGGCCCCGCACCCGGGTCCACCGGCACGTTGCCCGAGCACAGGGTGGACGACAGTTCGACCCCCGCCACCATGGACCCCTCGGATCCGGCCGCCGCGAACACCAGGTAACGCCCGCCCCGCTCGAACGCGTACCCGCACGAGGCACTGTCCGCGCTGCTCGCGACCGTGAACCTGCCGGCGGGCCTCCCCTTGTAGATCTGGTCGGCCAGGAACGTGTAGACCCGCGGCCTGCCCGGCCCCTCCTCCGCGCGCACGTCCGCCACGGTGCCGGTGAAGACGGCGTCCGCGTGCTCGACGGCCCGCGCCGGTGACAGGTCCGCGCAACTGCAGGCGTACGCGGGCGTGGACAGCCCCACGAGGACGGAGGCCGCCAGGGCGAGGAGAGCGAGCAAGCGAAGCACCATGCCCTTACCACGTACCCGGAGGGTGCGCAGTTCACGGGGGTCAGCGCAGCGGGTCGAACTCGGCCAGGGCGGCGGGCCGCTTGCCGGTGGTGATCTGCTCGGCCAGCAGCCGTCCCGTGATCGGGCCGTGGGTCAGGCCCCACATGCCGTGGCCGCCCGCCACGTACACGGTGGGAGCCGCCGTCGCCCCGATGACCGGCCGCCCGTCCGGCGTGACCGGCCGGGAGCCCACCCAGACGTCGGTACGTTCCTCCCAGCGCACCCCGCGCAGCAGCGGGCGGGCGGAGGCGATGATGGCGTCCAGCCTGGCGGGCACCCCCGGGGCGTCCGGGTCGCGGAACTCCATGGTGCCCGCCACCCGCAGGCCGCCCTGGTACGGCGTGCAGGCGACCCGTACGCCGGGCAGGTAGAGCGGCCCGGGGACGGGGTGGTCGACCGGCACGGTGAAGGAGTAGCCGCGGCCCGCTCGTACCGGGACGCGGACGCCCCACTGCCGGGCCAGGCGGGGCAGCCAGGCGCCGGTGGCCAGCACCACCGCGTCGGCCGACAGGACGGTGCCCTTGGCGGAGCGGACGATCACCTTCCTGTCGTCGGTGCGCACCTCGGCGACCTCGACGGCGTACACGGTCGCGCCGCGCCGCATGACGGCCCTGCCCAGGGCGTGCACGAACGCGCCCGGGTCGACGTAACGCTGCCCCTCGATCCGTACCCCGGCGCCCAGCGCGTCGCCTGCCAGCGGGACCTGCTCGTGCAGCCGCCCGCCGTCCAGCACGGTGTGCTCGACCCGCTGCCCGGCCGACTCCAGCCTGCGCAGCTCCCGCAGCAGGCTCTCGGCCTGGCGCGGGGTGCCGAACGCGGCGGTGATCGGCGCCGCGACAACGGCCGCCGGCACGCCGTCGGCCGCCAGCGCCTCGTACGCCTCGACGCACTCGTCGTTGAGCGGCAGGTTGGCACGCGCGGCGCGGGTCCAGGACCGCCAGCGGCTGTTGGCGGCGAAGCGGGCCAGGAACGCCCACAGTCCGGGGTCGACGGTGGCGGGCACGTGGAGCGGAGCGGCGGGGTCGAGCAGCGAGCGCAGGCCGTACCGCAGGACGGCGGGCTCGTTCAGCGGGATGGCCAGGCCGGGCGCGATCCACCCCGCGTTGCCCCAGGACGCGCCGGCCGCCACGCCGCCCCGGTCGATCACGTCGACCTGAACCCCGCGCTCCTGCAGGAACCACGCGGTCGACAGGCCCACGATGCCCGCGCCCACCACGATCACCGATCGCGGCCAGTTGCCGGCCATGCTCACCCTCCAACGAGTACGGATGCCGATGTCGCAGCCAGCATGGCCCGGCCGGCGGCCCGTGACGGTGTGGGCGGGCGACAATCACACCGCCGCCGTTGTGGATCCGGCACAACACCTCAGTGACCGGGCTCCTCCTCGACGGCGGCCAGCATGATCGTCAGGGCGAGACGCTTGCGGGCGTCACCAAGGTCCAGCGGGGTGATCTCGCCCATCTTGCGCAGCCGGTTGCGCACCGTGTTGGGATGCACCTCCAGCCGTTCGGCGGCCGCGGTGAGGTCGCCCTGGCTCTCCAGCCAGGCCCGCAACGTGGCCACGAACCGGGTTCCGTGACGGGCGTCGTACCGCATCAGCGTGGGCACGGGCCCGCGCGCCGGCGTCCGGCCCGTACGCGCGGCCGCGCGCAGCCGCCGCAGCAGGATGTCGTCCCAGGACTCGTCGTAGGCAGGGACGAGTACCCCGGGCCTGGCACTCCCGTGCGACCCGCCCTCGCGCAACCCGGTCCCATGCGGCCCGCTCAGCCCACTCCCGTGCGCCCCGCCCTCACCCAGCCCGCTCTCGTGCAAGGCCAGGCATTCGCCGGCCTCCTGGCGGCTCGCCGGCAGCTCCAGAACCCCGGCGGGGGCGCCGATCCCCGCCGCCAGGCGTACCTGCGCGGGGAGCTCGGCCTGCAGCGCCGTGATCCAGCGGCGGGCGGCCTGCGCGTGCACGGCCGGCAGGATCGTGTAGAGCGTGTCACCCAGCAGCGTGCTGCGGCCGGGCCTGGACCAGCCGAAGCCGGTGGTGGCCTGCTCGAACGCCAGCAGCAGCGCGGCGTGACGCTCGCCCCCCGTACGGGCGCGGACCGCGATGACGCGCATCTCCTGCGGTGGCAGGCCCAGCCGGCTGATCAACGTCGCCGCGTCGGCGCTGCCCTCCAGCAGCCGGATGACCAGGTCGGACTCCACCTGCCGCTCCAGGTCGGCGCTGGCCCGGGAGCGCAGGAGGTGCAGCGCGACCGTACGGGCACCGTCGGCCAGAGCACGACGGCCGGCCTCGTCCGGCGGGCTGCCGCAACTCACCCACACCGAGCCGAGCAGCTCGCGACCGGCCCGCACCGCCACCGCCATGCGCCCGGTCAGTCCGTTCCCGGGATCGGCGGGCACGAACACCGGCTCGTCCGTCGTCGCCAGGCGGGCGAAGACCCCCTGCTGCTGGAACAGCTCGCGCAGGCGATCGGGCACGCGCCGGGCGAGGATCGTCTCCAGCCGGGCAGGGTCGCCCGCCTGCTGGGAACGGGAGTAGGCCAGCACCCGCGAGTGCCGGTCCTCGATGGTCACCGGCCCGCCGATGACGTCGGCGAGGCTGTCGGCCAGGGCGAACAGGTCGGTCGGACCACGCCCCGAGGCGGTCTCGCGGCTCTCCAGCACCAGCCCGTAGACCACCCCCGCCAGCTGGCTCCACGAGACGGCAGGATCGGCCAGCAACACGGCCACCCCGTACCGCTCACCGAGCTCGGCGGCCTCCCGCTCCTCGTCCGCGCGGCCCCCGCTCCCGGCGGGACGGACCAGGACCGCCGTGGCCTTGACCGCCGCCGCGGCCCGCACCGCCTCGCCGATCGACCTGCTGCCGACGGCCAGCAGCAGGTCTCCCGTGACGTGGCGGTCGCCGGCATCCGGCATCGCCACGCTGCGCAGCCAGGCCGAACGGGCCTCGGGACGCCCGCACAGCCGCACGCCGTACCCGCCGAGCACGTTCACCAGGCGGTCCAACGTGATCACGATCAGCCCCGGGCCGGCTTGGCGGCTACGGCCAGAGCCGGCTGCAGGCACAGCCGCATCAGCCCGCGGACGGTGGCATGCTGCGGCTGCGGCGCCACGCCGACCGGCAGCCGTACCGACGCGCGCAACCGGCGCAGCAGCTCCTCCTGACGCGCGCCACCGCCGGTGACGACCAGGCCGCGGGCGCGCGTGGCGGGCCGCGCACCGGCCGCCAGGCGGCGGACCAGGGCCGCCGTCATGTCCACGACCCCCTCCAGCGCGTACGACGCCAGCCCCGTCCCCGTGGTGGCGCTGAGCTGGAGCGCGGCCGCGTCGACGACGGCCCCCTGGCTGAACGCGACCACCTCGACGATGCCCGCGCCGACGTCCAGCACCAGGCAGGGCCGGGTGTCGAGCACGTCCACGCCGGCGCCGACGGCGGCGGCCAGCGGCTCGTCCACCAGCCGCACCTCGCACCCGGCGATCTCGGCGACCGCGGCGCGGACCGCCCCGCGATCGCTCCGGGACGCGGCCAGCGGCACCCCGGCCAGCACCCGCTCCAGCGGGCGGCTGTCGTAGAGCCGGGTGTCCCGCAACGCCAGGCGAACCAGCCGCAGGCAGCCGCCCGGGTCGATCACCATGCCGTGCCGGATGGGCCGCACCGCGTCCGCCCCCCTGGCGATCACCGACGGCAGGTCGGCCATGGCGTTCCCGCCCATGGCCAGCGACCGGGTACGCGCGGTGCCCAGATCGAGCGCCACGAGGCGCCGCCCGGCGTTCACCACGCGCTCCCGCACGAGGACGCCGGGCGGAGCCCCAGGTGACATGCGGGCTCGTACGGCCGCGGCAGGACGTGAACTGATTCGGCGACGGACATGACGGTGATCGGCTCCTAGCTGACGCCAAGGGCAGGGCGGCAGACCCCGCCCCTGCTTGCACGAGGGGAAGGAAGAAAGAGACGTCGGCTAGGTCAGCGGCGGGCTGCGCGACCCCGCGGTGCGCTGCGCGAGCTGTTGCGGATCTCGGACCGCGTCCGCCGCGGGCGACGGCAGCAGGGCCAGATGGGTGGGCTCACCGTGGCGATCACCGTGCAGCAGCGGCCACAACGACAGCAGGACCGGGCCCATCACGCCGGTGAACGCGATGGACCCTCGTGGTGTTCTCCACGGTCCCGTCATGGGGCCGACCATAGCCCACACCGCCGCCGGACGCGCCACGGCTCGGCCGAACGCTCCGTGAGCGGTGCGGGCTGCGGGTGGTTGACGTGGCGTCTGCGAACGCTTACGGTTCCGGCAGTCGGTGAAACTATCGACACAATTCCGAAACTTTCGAAAGTCCTGTCGCCGCCCAGCCACCCCCACGGCACCGGAGGTCATTCGGTGAAGCCCTTGATCATCGCCCTCGCTCTCGTCCTCGCCGCCCCGCTCCCCGCCTCCGCCCACCCGCGCCCGCCGCGCGACCTGCGCCAGCTCGCGGAGCAGACCGGCGTCAAGATCGGCTCAGCGGTCGACATCGCCGCCCTGCGCGCCGAGTCCGACTACCGCAGGGTGCTCAACCGCCAGTTCAACCACGTCACCGCCGAGAACGCGATGAAGTGGGAGTCGGTGGAGCCGCAGCGCGGCGTGTTCACCTGGGACGACGCCGACACCCTGGTCGAGAACGCGCGCCGCAACCGCCAGCAGGTACGCGGCCACACCCTCGTCTGGCACAACCAGCTCCCCGCCTGGCTGACCGCGGGCGTCGAGGACGGCTCGATCGGCGCCACCGAGCTGCGGCAGATCCTGCGCGACCACATCACCACCCAGGTACGCCGCTACAAGGGCAAGATCCGCGCCTGGGACGTGGTCAACGAGGTCGTGGAGGAGGACGGCACGATGCGGCAGAGCATCTGGCTCAAGCACCTCGGCTCCGGCTACATCGCCGACGCCTTCCGCTGGGCGCACCGCGCCGACCCGCGCGCCAAGCTGTTCATCAACGACTACAACCTCGAGTGGAACGCCCCCAAGATCGAGACCACGCTGTCCCTGGTCAAGGAGCTCCAGGCGCAGGGCGTGCCGATCCACGGCGTCGGCTTCCAGGGCCACCTCGGCATCCAGTACGACTACCCCGGCGACTGGGCGAACGTCATGCGCCGCTTCGCCGACCTCGGCCTGGAGGTCGCGATCACCGAGCTGGACGTGCGCATGGAGCTGCCGGTGACGCCGGAGAAGCTGGCCACCCAGGCCACGTACTACAGCCGGGCCATGACCGACTGCCTCAGCGTCAGGGCCTGCCGCGAGCTCACCGTCTGGGGCTTCACCGACCGGCACTCGTGGGTGCCGGGCTGGTTCGACGGGGAGGGCGCGGCCTGTCTCCTCGACGAGAACCTGGCGCCCAAGCCGGCCTACCAGGCACTGCTGACGGTCAAGAACCCTCGCTGACCGATCGCCCTCGCTCACGAGGGGGCGCCACCGGGGGCGAGCACCCCCGCCGAGCCGGGCACCGTGCCGGCACGGCACCCTGATGACCGGAGTCGCCGGTCCGGCCAGGCACCCCTGATGACCGGGGTCGCCGGTCCGGCGAGGGACTCCCGATGACCGGGAAGCCGGGCGCGGCGTTCCCGATGGCCGGGCACCTTCCGCCGACGGTGCCCGGCCGCCGCCCAGGTCCTCACGATCCGCACACCCGCGTGAGGACCTGGGCCCCCAGCGTCCCGGCGGGCTCGCGGAAGCATCGGGCCAGGCTCGCGCCGAGCCTCAGAACGGGCCGGAAGGTGCTCGTCAGAACGGGCCGGAAGGTGCTCGTTCGAGCCGCTGGAAGAGGCCGTACACGAAGCGGGCGCGATGCGTCTCGCCGTCGTGGCGGAAGTCGACCGTCCAGTGGTGCGGGGCGGGGCCGTCGATCTGTACGGCGCCGGGGAAGCTCGCGCCGACGTCCCCCACGACGCACGCCCAGGGCACCAGGTCGGCGAAGGTCAGCGCGGCGGCGCCGGAGGGGCGGACGAACCACTGGTTCCACAGCTCGCCGCCGGGGCCGACCAGCGCCTCGTACGCCAGGCCCGGCCAGGTCGGCAGCGGCCACCGGAGCACGTCGCAGGTGAGGCTGCCGGCGGGCCTGCGGCCGCGGTGCGGCGGCGGGCCCAGCGCCCTCCGCAACGCGGCGGCCCCCTTCGGCGCCCTCGGGGCGTGGGCCAGCCTCGTCCAGTGGGCATGGGCCTCGCGCAACTCGGCGCGGGAGGCGCCGAGGAGACCGAGCGTCTCCTCGACCTTCTCGGCGTTCACGTCGCGCATGCGGTGCAGCAGCGCCAGCTCGAACTCACGTACCCCGAATCCCACCGCCCCAGCTTGCCACTCGCTACGAAACCTCGCGCCCGGGCGGCCCACCGGACCCGACCAGACCATCGGACCCGAGCGGACCACCGGACGCCGGCGGCCCACCGGACCCGGGGGCGCGGGCTGGTGCGGGACCAGCGGACCCGAGAGGACTGCCGGCGACGACGTCGGCCAGGGTGATCTCACCGAGCAGCGTGTCCTCGTGGCTGCGCAGCCGGTCCCAGATCTCGGCGAGCGGCGCGGCCGCCGGGGAGAACGGGCGCAGGGCCTGCTCGGCCCCCTCGGTGACGCGGATGACGTCGGCGAGCGCGATCTCCCCGGGCGGCCGGGCCAGCCAGTAGCCGCCGTCGGGGCCGCGCTGACTGCGGATGAGACCGGCCCGGCGCAGCTGAAGCAGGATGTTGTCGCAGAAGCGACGGGGGATGTCCTGCGTGACGGCGATGCGTTCGGCGTGCACCGGGCTGTCGGCCACGGCCAGGGCGAGCATGGCGCCCAGGGCGTATTGGGTGCGGGCGGAGATTCTCATGGGCCGGCTCAGGCGGAGGCCGTCTCCTCCTCTGCCGTCGTACGCCGGCGCAGCTCGCTCTCCACCGCCTCGACCGACTCGTTGGCCTTGTCGCGGCGGTACTCGCGTACGGAGTAGGCGATCGCGGCGGCCCAGATGGCGGCGATGACGAGGTAGGCGACGGTCTGGACGCCGCCGGAGGCGTCGATCCAGTCGCTGCGCAGCAGCGTGCGGACGTTGGTCAGCACGATCACGCCGCCCACGGCCGAGCCGAGGATGCGCGGCGGGATGTGCCGGACGAGCCAGGCGGCGATCGGCGCGGCGATGACACCGCCGAGCAGGAGGACGGCGACCCAGGCGAAGTTGATGTTCTCGGAGCCGATGCCGACGAAGAAGCCGACGCTGGCGGCGATGGCGACGAGGAACTCGCTGGCGTCGATGGAGCCGATCACCTTGCGGGGGGCCAGGCGGCCGCTGGCCAGGATGGCGGGCGTGCCGACCGGGCCCCAGCCGCCACCGCCGGTGGCGTCCACGAAGCCGGCCAGCAGGCCGAGCGGCGCCAGGAAGCGCCTGCGCAGCGGCTTGCCCAGGTTCCCGCGCGGCAGGCCGAACGCGGTGAAGCGGATGAGGATGTAGACGCCCAGGGACAGCAGGATGAGCGACATGACCGGGGCGGCGATCTCGGTGGACAGGCTCGACAGGAACGTCGCCCCGGCGAAGGCGCCGACGGCTCCGGGGATGCCGATCTTCGCGACGACCTTCCAGTCCACGTTGCCGAAGCGCCAGTGGGAGATGCCTGAGGCGAGCGTGGTGCCGATCTCGGCGAGGTGGACGGTGGCGGAGGCGGCCGCCGCGTTGGTGCCGATGGCCAGCAGCAGCGTGGTCGAGGTGACGCCATAGGCCATGCCGAGGCTGCCGTCGACCAGCTGAGCGGCGAGGCCGACCAGCCCGAGCAGGATGAGCGCTCGCACGATCTCCCCTTCCCTACGATTCCTACTATACAAGTAGGAATAATGATTTAGCGCGCCGGGCAACCTGTCAACCCTCCGGATGGACACGGAACCATGACGACCGCCCCCGGCGTGCGTGACCAGGCACGCCGGCTCGCGCACCGCCACGCCCACGCGAGATACGACCGCCGCCCGCGTCCGCGTCGGCACGAAGTCGGCACCCGGCGGGTGGCGCGTGCTCGACCCAGCGTGTCGCCACGTCCGTACGAGCTACGACACGACGCCGCCTCGGCGCGGGCCCGGCGGGCGGCGGGTGGTGCTAGTCGGTGATCAGCGCCTTGACGGCGAGTTGCTCCTCGCCCGCGGGCCCGTCGAGCCGGATCGACACCTCCCAGACGCCGCTCATCGAGAACAGCTCACCCTCGGCCACAAACCGCCCAGGCTCCCGCTCGGTGGCGGCGAGCTCAGGCGTGGAGTGCCCCATGTCGGCCATCACCGCGGACACGGCCACGCTGTCGGCGTCCCCCTCGCTCACCATGACCTCCACGGCGACCCGCCCCGGAGCCGGATCCTCGATCACCACGGTGGCGGCGTACCGGGCGCCGGTGGTGGTCAGGTTGATCGGATCAGCCGACGCACCCCCGCCCACCACGAACACCACCGCACCGGCGACCACGAGCGCACCAGCGACGAGCGCCGCCTTCACCCTCACCGCCCGGCCTCCGCCGCCGCCGTCACGTCCACGGTGAACGGCGCGGTCACGATGCGATCGCCGGTGGCGTACTGCACCCAGGCGAGGTACCGGCCGGGTGCGGGGAAGCTGAAGGTGAAGCGCAGCCGGGAGCCGGGGGTGCCCATCTCGTGCACGTGGCCGAGGAACGCCCCGTCCTGGCTGCGTACGAGCAGGTGCCCCGTCATGCCGAGCCAGGGCCGCACCCCGGCGGGGACGTCCAGCTCGATCGTCGTGGGCCGCCCCGCGACCGGCGCGGCGGGCTGCAGCCGCGGCACGACGGCCCCGCCCGCCTCCGCCACGTCCGCACGCGAAGTCTCGCCCCCGACCTCATCCCCAACCTCGGAACCGACCTCAGAATCGACCTCAGAGCCAGCCTCGCCCCCGATCTCGGAGCCAGCCTCGGAGCCGATCTCGAAACCGGCGGCGACGAGCTGGCCGCCCGAATCCTCCCGTTCCAGCTCGGCATGCGCCAGGTACCGCCCGGCCCGATCGGCGCGCAAGCGCACCTCCAGCCGTCCCGGCGCCGTGCGCAAGGGGTGCACGTGGCGGAAGTACCGGCCGTCCTCGCTGGTGACGACCACGTGGGCGAGCGCCTCGTGGTGCACGGTGAGATCGTCCACGGGCCGCCCGGTCGAGCCGTCGATGAGGTCCAGCCGCAACGTGAACTCCTCTCCCGCGCCCGGCCGCGCGGGCACCGTCTCCACCCGGGCCTGCGCGTACGGCCGCCCGCCCGCCGCAGGGGTCGCGGCGGCGGGGGCGGCGCCGTCGGGCGCGGGCGGCGGCAGTTGCGGTTCGAACACGATGACCATGGCGGCGACCGTCACCCCTGCCGCGGCCCCCGCCGCCAGCGCCATCGCCCGGCCGGGCCGGGCCGTGGCGCCGGTGAGCAGGCCGCCCACCAGCAGCAGCGCGGCCAGGAACAGGCCCCCGTAGATCAGGAAGTCGCCCATCGACCCGCGCTCGACGAGGACGCGGAACGGAACGACGGCGACCTCGCCTCCCGCACTCAGCTTCAGCTCGTGCGGCCCGGTGCGCTCGACCCTGACCTGGACGTACTGCGGGTCTGCCGCCGCCTGGGCCGTGCCCGTCAGCGCCCGGCCGTCCTCGACCGAGCGGACCTCCAGGCCGACGGGCAGCCCGGAGACCGGCTGGTACGCGATCACGCCGATCCGCAGCGGCCCCGGCACCCGCGAAGTCCCCTTGATCACCACCGTGACCTCGGCCCCGGCGATCGTCTGCGCGATCCGCAGATCCGCCCCCGCCGTGACATTGTGCGCCCCGGCGGGGACGGCCAGCGCCACCACGAGGACGGCGGCCAGGCACAGAGCTCGAACGATCATGCCCGCTCGGCGCCGGCCGTCTCGCCGTCCTCGGTGCCCGGTGTGACCGCCCCGATCGCGTTCGGCAGGAACAGCGCCCCGAGCGCCAGCCCGATGAGCCCGGCGATGACCGGCGCCCCCGTCCACAGCTCCGGCACCGCGGGCAGCCCGCCCCCCGCCACCGAGGAGATCCCGATGTAGAGCGTCCAGGTGGCGAACGCCGACAGCCCGGCGAACGCCCAGTAGGCGCCACGCCGCCGGGCCGACGGGCGCAGCCGGCGGATCAGCAGGTCGCTCACGAGCCCGGCGGCCACGAACGACAGCAGCACCGGCACGTTCTGGAACTCGGTCTGGGCGCCCGGCATGAGCACGACGATCGTGTACATGACGGTCACCGAGCCGAACGGCAGCACCCAGCGGCGGGCCAGCAGCAGGACCGGGCTGAGGATGACGACGTTGGTGACGACCATCGCCAGCGCGAGCCGGTCCGCGCCCGGGTCGTCCACCGAGGAGAACGCCTCGACGATGCGGCCCGGGCGGTACTGCATGGCGTCGCCGTACGACAGGAACAGCGACACCAGCGTGGTGGCGAACCCGAGCCCGATCAGCGCGGGCAGCAGCCGGCCGAGCGTCGGCCGGGGGCCGAGGTCGGGGGCGTTCCACGCGGAACGGAGCGGGGTGGTGATGATGAGGAGCATCGTCACGATGAGCCCGAGATGCGAAGGGCTGAAAAGGATGTCGAGGCTCGTCTCGATGCCGAGAATGGTGTGCCACATCATGTCCGCGAACCCGAACGCGGCGAACGCGGGCACCGCCACCAGCCCGGCGAGATAACCCGTCGGCACCGCCGCCAGCCCCTGCCTCCCGGCGCGTACGTTCCGCCACACCTGCCAGAGGATCCAGCCGGATACCACCGCGAACCCGGAGTAGAACACCGCATGCCACGGGGTGAAGAACGTCTCCAGTTCCGTCCGAGTGGTGTGCGCCCAGGCGTCGATCATCAGCCCGACCCCGAACCATACCCCGAGCAGCGCCGTCACCAGATCGGCTCTGGGAGACACCCATCCCCTGGGCTCCCCCGAATCCACCAGTAATCGCCGGATGCCGGCGTCGGCCAATGCCACGTTGCTGACTCCTTTCTGTCAGGTCGAACCTATCCATTGTGAGCGCGGAGAAGGGAGCCGAAAAACAACTTGTGGATTTCACGTTGCGTACCGGCGCGGACACGATTCAGAGAATGCCAGTCAAAATCCGGATATATCCGTGACGGAATTTGCGGAAATCGCCCGCCGCCGACCGGCCCGGGATCTACCGGGTTGAGAACGACGGGTTTCCTGCGCGATGCTGGTACGCCGGAAGAGTTCACTCGGGGGTCGGATGAGGTCGCTGCGAATCCTGCGCTGGCTGCCGTTCGTCGTCATGCTGGGTGTCGCGCTCACCGACCTGCTGGCCGGCGAGAACCTCGTCTTCCTGCCGCTCCTCACCCTCGGCCCCGCCTTCGCCTCGGTGTCGGGCGGCGTACGGCGCACCGCGGCCGTCGGGGCGGTGGCGCTGGCGCTGTGCGTGCCGATGGCCGTCTACAACGACCTGCTGTTCACGTTCGAGAACAACCTCACGGTCGTCGGCATCATGGGCGTGACGGCGGCGAGCATGCTGGCCAGCCGCCTGCGCCTGCAGCGCGAGCGCGAGCTGGCCAGCGTCCGCCAGGTCGCGGAGGCCGCCCAGCGCGTCCTGCTCCGCCCCGTGCCCCGGCGGGCGGGCGACCTCCAGGTGGCGCTCTCCTACACCTCGGCGGCGGCCGAGGCCCGGATCGGCGGCGACCTGTACGAGATCGTCACGACCCCGCACGGCGTGCGGCTGCTGATCGGGGACGTGCAGGGCAAGGGGCTGGCAGCGGTCGAGACGGCGGCGTGGGTGCTGGGGGCGTTCAGGGAGGCGGCCTACGACGAGGCCGGCCTGGCCGACATCGGCGAACGGCTTGAGGCCAGCCTGGCCAGGCACCTGGGCGGGGAGCAGTTCGTCACCGCGATCATCGCCGAGATCCACGAGAGCGAGATCACGCTGGTGAACTTCGGGCATCCGGCGCCCCTGCTCATCCTGGACGACGGCACCCTGCACCCCGCCGACCCGCCCGACCCCGGCCTGCCCCTCGGGCTCGGCGCGCTGGAGCCGGCCGCGGTCAAGGCGCACCGGGTGCCGTTCGGGAGCGGGGACCGCATCCTGTTCTTCACCGACGGGGTCATCGAGGCGCGGGACAAGGGCGGGGAGTTCTACCCGCTGGAGGAGCGGGTCTGGTTGTTGCGGCGGGACGATCCGCAGGCGGGCCTGGACGCGTTGCGGGCGGATCTGGTGCAGCACACGGGCGGGCCGCTGCTGGACGACGCGGCCATGTTGCTGCTGCACCGGCCGGGGGATTGAGCCGGCCAAGGCGCGTCACGGAAGCAGTGATCGGGTTTCGGCCACGATCGCGTCGATCAGGCCGGTGTCGTCCGCCAGCGCGGGATCGAGCCCGGCCAGGGCCGTACGGGCGGCCTCCCGCAGCGGTCCAGCAGCGGGCTCCCGTACAGGAGGAACGGGCTCGTGCTGGTGCAGGAGCCAGGCCGCGAGCACCCGGACCGCCCCGGCGGGGAGCGCGCCTCGCGCCCGCTCGGCTCTCAGGACCGGCAGGATCCGTACGGGCAGCTTCCGCGGGCCGTCCTCGGCGATCTTGGCCAGGGTGTGCCGGATCCTGGGGTTGGCGAAGCGGTCCAGCAGGGCTTGCCGGTACGCGGCCAGCTCCGCCTCCGGGAAGGACAGGTGGCGGGACGCCTCCGCCCACCATTGCGCCAGCCATCCCCTGCAGGCCGGATCGGCGACGGCCTCGGCGACCGTGGTGTGGCCGCGCAGCGACCCGGCGTAGGCCAGCAGCGAGTGGCCGCCGTTCAGCAGCCAGAGCTTGCGCTCCTCGTACGGGGCGGCGTCGGTGACGAAGCGGGCGCCGGCGTCCTCCCAGCGGGGCCGGCCCGCCGGGAAGTCCCCGCACAGCACCCATTCGGAGTACGGTTCGGTGACGACCGGGGCGGCGTCGGCGCGGCCGGTCGCGGCGGCCACCAGGCCGGTGTCCTCCTGAGACGGGTACGGGGTGATCCGGTCGACCATGGTGGTGACGTAGCGGGCGTCCGCGAGCCGCAGCCCCGCCGCCTGCGCCTGCTCCTCGACCAGGCGCCGGGTCAGCTCGCCGTTGCCCGGCAGGTTGTCGCAGGACACGATCGCCACCGGCCCTCCCCCGGCCCGCCGTCGCGCCGCCAGCCCGGCCGCCAGCCGCCCCGCCACGGTCGCGGCCGTCGCGGCTGTGACCGTGGCGGGCGTAGCCGTCGCGGGCGGGGCCGTCGCGGGAGGGGCCGTCGCGGGAGGGGCCGTCGCGGCCGGGGCGGAGTCGCGCGCGTAACCTGCCTCGGTGACGGTCAGCGTGACCACGGCCAGCTCGGGCCGCCGCCAGTACGCCAGCCACTCCGCGTCCTCACCCCCGCCGTGCACGGCCGTGACCGATCCGACCACCTCGAAGGCGTCCCCGTCCGCGCCCCGCGTGACCAGCGTGTAGGCCCCGTCCTGAGCGGCCAGTCGCGCCACCAGATCCGTGCTGCGGCCGGTGAAGGCGGCGATGCCCCACCGGGAGGCGTCGGGGGCGTGCTCGGTGTACCAGGCCTGGTGCGCGCGGAAGAAGCCGCCGAGCCCCAGGTGCAGCATGCGGACGGGCGCGGCGGGGCGCCCGTCGGCGGCTCGGGTGAGGGGCCGGGTCACGGTTCCACGCGGACCAGCGGCACCGTCGTCGACTCCCTGACCACCAGGTGGCAGGGCCGGGCGTGCCGTCCGGGGGACGGTGTGCCGTTGATGGCGGCCAGCAACATCTCGGCGGCCGTCCTGCCGAGCCCTTCCAGGTTCATGTCCACGCTGGTCAGCGGCGGCTGGCAGGCCCCCGCCATCACGTCCCAGTTGTCGTACCCGACCAGCGCCACCTCCTCCGGCACCCGCCGCCCCACCGCCCGCAGCGCGTCCGCGACGCCGCGCGCGATCTGGTCGCTGCCGCAGAACACGGCGTCGAACGAGGTGCCGCCCGCCAGCAGCATCCCCACGGCCTGCCGGCCCCAGGCCTCGCTCCACGCCCCGAACAGCGGCGGCGCCGCCAGGGAGAGCCCCGCCTCGGCGAGCCGTCCGACGGCGGCGGCCGAGCGCGCCTGGGCCGAGTGGTGGTGCTCGGGCCCGGTCACGTGCGCCATCCTGGTACGGCCGATGGCCAGCAGGTGCTCCACCGCCTTGCGCGCCCCGCCCTCCTCGTCGGGCACCACCGAGCAGTCGCCGGGGTCCGTCGAGCTGATGAAGGCGTAGACCACGGGCACGGGCAGCCTGGGCGCGATCGGCGCGCGGGCCTCCGTGCGCCTGCCCGTCACGATGATGCCGTCCACGCGCCGGCTGAGCAGCGTCTTGACGTGGTACTGCTCCCGGATCGGGTCGTCGCGGCCGTCGCACAGGAACACCGACATCTGCCCCGCCCCGAGCGCGTCCTCCGCGCCCATCAGCACGGGGATGCTGAACCGGCCGATCGTGTCCGTGGTGATCATGCCCACGGTGTACGTGCGGCCGGAGTGCAGGCTCCGGGCCCCCGCGTTCACCTCGAAGTTGAGCTGCCTGGCCGCCTCCCTGACCCGGGTCCGGGTCTCCTCGCGCAGGGACCCGCGCCCGTTGAGCGCCTTGGAGGCCGTGCCCACCGACACCCCGGCGAGCGCCGCCACGTCGGTGATCGTGGCGTGACGCTCCACTTTGCCCATGCTTGCTCCGCTTTCCGAACGGCTTGCCCGTGTGAACTCTACCCTCCGCCGAGTCCAGCAACAGGGCGTCGCCCCGTACGAGGCAAACGGTTTCCTCCCCCTTCCTCAGCGCGGGATGTTCTCAGCGGACCGGCAGCCCCGTGACCGCCCGGCCGATGATCAGCCGCTGGATCTCGCTCGTGCCCTCGAAGATCGTGTAGATCTTGGCGTCGCGGTGGAAGCGCTCCACCGGGTGCTCCCTGGTGTATCCGGCGCCGCCCAGGATCTGGATCGCCTGCTCCGACACCCAGACCGCCGTCTCCCCCGCCACCAGCTTCGACATCGAGCCCTCCGCCTGCTCGAACCGCTTGCCGTTGCGGGCCATCCAGGCGGCGCGCCAGGTCAGCAGCCGGGCCACGTCCACCCGCGTGGCCATCTCGGCCAGCAGGAAGGCGATGGCCTGGTTCTCGCCGATCCTGCGGCCGAACTGCTCGCGCTCGCGGGCGTAGTCCCTGGCGTACTCGAAGGCCGCGCGGGCGATGCCCACCGCCATCGCGGCCACCGACGGGCGGGTGGTCTCGAACGTGCGCATCGCCGCCTGCTCGCCGGCCCGCTCGCCGTTCCGTACGCGCGCCAGCCTGGCCTCCAGCTTCTCCTTGCCGCCGAGCAGGCAGGAGCCGGGCACCCGGACGTCGTCCAGGACCACCTCGGCCGTGTGCGAGGCGCGGATGCCGTGCTTGCGGAACTTCTGCCCCATCGACAGCCCCGGCGTGCCCGGCGGGATCACGAACGACGCCTGGCCCCTGGTGCCCAGCGACGGGTCCACCGAGGCGACGACCACGTGCACGTTCGCGATGCCGCCGTTCGTGGCCCAGGTCTTGACGCCGTTGAGCACCCAGTCGTCGCCGTCGGGGACGGCTCGGGTGCGGATGGCGCCGACGTCGGAGCCGGCGTCCGGCTCGGACGCGCAGAAGGCGCCCAGCTTGACGTCGTTCTCCGTGCCGAACATCTGCGGCAGCCACTCCCCCATCTGCTCGGGGGTGCCGTTGGCGGCCAGCGCCGCGGCGGCCAGGCCGGTGCCGGTGATCGACAGCCCGATGCCCGCGTCGCCCCAGAAGATCTCCTCGAACGCCACCGGCAGCGCCAGCCCGCTCTCCTCGAACCACTGGGTGGCGAAGAAGTCGAGCGAGTACAGCCCGACCTTGGCCGCCTCCTGGATGACCGGCCAGGGGGTTTCCTCGCGTTCGTCCCATTCGGCGCCCGCGGGGCGGATGACGTCGCGGGCGAAGGCGTGCACCCAGTCACGCACCTGGACCACGTCGTCGCTCGGCTCCGGACAGAACCCCGCCATCACTCCCCCTAAGGTTACCGGTGGTAACACCTTACCGGTCGGTAGCGTGCCATCGGAACGCCTCTTCGCCGCCGATGTCACGGCTCACTGCTTTCCTGCCGTCCAGGTGGAGAGCAGGATGAACAGGGTGGCCAGCGCCATGCCGGTCGCGAGGCCGTACATGAGCGGGGTCAGACCCCCGAACGCGGCCGCCACCTGCGGGCCGACGCTGCCGCCGACCGCGAGCGCGGCGGAGAACAGCGCCAGCGCCGTGCCGCGGGCCGGGCCCGCCTCCGCCGAGATCGACTCGTTCATGCTGGGCAGGCCGCCGGTGATGGCGGCGACGAACAGGGCGAGCAGGAGCACCAGGACGGCGGTGCCGGTGAGGCCGATGACGGCCAGCGCGAGCGCGGCGGCCGCCAGGAACGCGGCGGCCCTGGTCGTCATGCGGATCCTGGCCAGCCACGGCATGAGGAGCGGCATCAGGACGATCGACGGCAGCCCCGCCGCGCGCAGCGCGAGCAGCTCGGCGGGCGAGCTGCCGCCGTAGATCTGCAGGCCGGTGTACACGGCCACGAAGCCGACCATCAGCATGAACGTGGCCAGGTACCGCAGGCTCAGCACCCGGTGCAACAGCAGGCCCGGCAGCGGCCGGTAGGCGGACCACAGGGATCCGGCGGCCTGGCGGGACACATCGGGCAGCATGACCGCGCGCACCCCCAGCGCGGCGAGCACGAACCCGGCCGCCGACAGCCCGAACAGGCCGCGCCAGCCGATCACGTTCACCAGGAGCTGGGCGGCGACCTGCAGCAACACGGCGGAGGCGAGGAACGCGCCGGTCACCGCCGCGATGGCGACCACGCGGCGGCGCGGCTCCAGCCGCTCCCCCAGGTACGCCATCCCGGCCGGCGGGAACATCGCCACCGCCACGCCCTGCACCGCCCGCAACCCCAGCGCCACCTCGGGCGACGGGCTCAGCGCCACCAGCGCCGTCGTCAGCGCGGCCAGCGGCAATCCGATCATCAGCAGCCTGCGGCGGCCGTACCGGTCGGAAAGCGGTCCGAACACCAGGAAACCGATGCCGTAGCCGATGCCGAAGGCGGTCACCAGCCACGTCAGCCCGCCGGCCGAGGAGCCCCAGCCGGCGGCCATGTCGTGCAAGAGGGGGATCACGATGTACAGCTGGCCGCTGACCAGGATCGCGGTCAGCGTGAACGCCGCCAGCGTGCTCGCGAAGGGCGCGGCGGCCGGGGATGGGGGCCGCAGCCGCGGGGCGGGGGAAACAGTGAGTGTCATGGGGTCGGACGCTAGCCAACCAACTGGTTGGATGTCAACCATCTAGTTGGTTTGCAACCAACCGGTTGGTGGCTAGGATGTCGTCATGGCACCCAAGGTCTCGACCGCCGCTACCCGCGCCGCCCTGCTGGAGGCCGCGCGGGAGGAATTCGCCGCGTACGGGGTGGCGGGCGCGCGCGTGGATCGCATCGCCGAGCGCGCCGGCGTCAACAAGGAGCGCATCTACGGGCACTTCGGCAGCAAGGAGAAGCTGTTCGACGCCGTCATCACCGAGGCGCTCGACGACCTGACGGCCCAGATCGCCCTGCCCGGCGCCGACCCCGTCGACTACGTGGCCAAGCTGACCGACTACTACCGCGCGCATCCCGACCTGGTGCGGCTGCTGATGTGGGAGGCGCTCAACTACCGGGGCGAGGAGCTCCTGGAGGGCCAGGAGGCCCGGGTGGAGCGCTGCGGCCGCAAGACGGCCTCGCTGGCGGAGGGCCGGGGTGAGGAGCCTTCGGCGCGCACGGCCAGGATGTTGTTCACGCTGACGGGGCTGGCGCTGTTCCCGGCGATGATGCCGCAGCTCGCGCGCATCATCCTGCGGGACGCCGCCGACGACCACGAGGCGATGCGCGACCAGATCGCCGCCTTCGTCACCGCCGCGCTCAAGTGACCGCCGGGCCGGCGGCCGGCTCCCTGCCCATCGGCGAGCAGGGTTGGCCGGCGGGCGGTCAGGCGTCCACGGTGACCATCGGCGGGCGTTCGCCGATGCCGACGTCCCGGATCAGGACCTCGTGCCCGTTCTGCCCCCGGCGGAACTGGGCCAGCCGCAACGACGGCTCGTGGAACGTCTGGATCTTCCCCTGGCGCTCCAGCCGGGACCAGGCGGCGAGCATGATCTGCCCCGCCATCCCGCCGAGCGCCTCCGTGGACTGGGGCGCGTGCTCGCGTGACCCCAGGTCCACCTGCGCGAAGGCGTCCAGCCCCGCCAGTTCGAGGAGATCGATCAGGAGCCCCAGCTCGACGCCGTAGCCGGTCACGAAGGGCACCCGTTCCAGGGCCGAGCGCCGGCCCGCGTACTCCCCCGCGAGTGGCTGCACGAAACCCGCCAGTTCGGGCCAGTGCAGGTTGATCAGTGGCCGGGCCACCAGCTCCGTGACGCGCCCGCCGCCGTTGCCTGCGGCGTTCACCGGCCGGTCATAGCACCCCTTGGCGTACGCCACGCTCGGGTCACCCAGCAGCGGCCCCAGCACTCCGAGCACCAACGAAGGCCGAAAATTCCGGATATCGGCGTCGACGAACACCAGCACGTCACCCGAGGTGACAGCCAGTGACTTCCACAGCGCCTCCCCCTTGCCGTCGAGCGGTTTGAGCTGCGGCAGGATCTCGTCCTGGGCATGCACCCTGGCCCCCGCGCGGGCCGCCACCAGCGCCGTGTCATCAGTGGAACGCGAGTCGATGACCACGAGCTCGTCCACGAGCGGGCCCAGCTCGCGCCGGATCACGCCGACGATCTCCCCGACGGTGTCCCGCTCGTCGCGGGCCGGGAGCACCACGCTGACCGTGGTCTCCCCCTTGGCGGCCAGCAGGTCCCGGAGCGGCCAGTCCCCGGCGGACGAAGTACGGCGCCGCAACCAGCCATGCACTTCCGGCAGCATGCGACACCACCCCCGAATCCCCCATATATCAGGCTCTGTCTGGTTTTCTACCCTGACCCCGCGTTCACCTGCTTCTTTGCACCCATCGCCCAGTCCTGCCCACCGATCGCCGCTACTCACAGAACGCGGCAGCCCCGCCTCTCGCGAGTGCGCACCACCCGGCCACCCGCTGTTCACCAGCCCAGTTCGTCGCAGCCCTGGTGGTCGGCCGGCTCGACCTGGAGGGTGGCGTGCGCGACGCCGTGCCGGCGGCGCAGGAGGTCGCGGGCCTGGTCCAGGACGGCGTGGTTGTCGCTGAGGTCGCCGGTGACGAGGTGGGCGGTGGCGACGTTCATGCCGGAGGTCAGGGTCCACAGATGCAGGTCGTGCACGTCGCGTACGCCCTCGATGGCCGCCAGGTCGTTCGCCACGGCGGCGGCGTCGATCCCCTCGGGCACGTGCTGGCCCAGGACCGCGAAGACCTGCCGGCCGAGCGAGATCGCCCGCACGGCGACGAACACGCCGATGCCCAGGGCGATGACGGTGTCCCAGAGCGCCTGCCCGGTGGCCGCGACCAGCCAGCCGGCCACGATGACGCCGACCGAGCCGGCGGTGTCGGCCACGACCTCGAGGTAGGCGCCCTTGACGTTCAGGCTCTCGCCCGCGCCGGCGCGCAGCAACAGCAGCGCGATCAGGTTCACCACCAGGCCGACGGCGCCCACGACGATCATCGGCCCGGAGGAGACCTCGGCGGGCCCGCCGATCCGGCCGATCGCCTCCAGCACGACGTACAGCGCCACGCCCAGCATCAGCACGACGGCCAGCAGCGACGCGAACACCTCCGCCCGGTACGAGCCGTAGCTGCGCCGGCCCGTGGTGTCGGGGCGGACGGCGATCCTGGTGGCGACCAGCGCCGCGCCGAGCGTGACCACGTCGGCGGCCATGTGGCCGGCGTCCGACAGCAGCGACAGCGAGCCCGACAGCAGGCCGAAGACCAGCTCCACCACGAAGAAGGCGCCGATCAGCACGAACGACACCGCCAGCCGCCAGCGGTGGCGGCTGCCCGCGTGCCCGTGGCCGTGCCCGTGCCCGGCGCCCATCAGGCGTTCCCCTCGCGCTCGGGGTGCAGCGCCTCGGTGTGCTCGGTGTGGGCCAGCGCGAGGTCGAGCAGCATGCGGACGTGCGGGTCCTCCAGCCGGTAGAAGGCCATCCGGCCGGAGCGGCGGGCGGCCACGATGCGGTGGGCGCGCAGCAGCCGCAGCGCGTGGGAGACGGCCGACTCGCTCTGGCCGGTCACCGCCGCCAGGTCGCACACGCACAACTCGCCGTCCAGCAGGGCCACCAGCAACCGCAGCCGGTTCGGGTCGGACAGCAGCCCGAAGACGTCGGCGGTGTCGGCCAGGTCGTCGGTGGCCGGCATCCGCTCCCGCACGGCGGCGACCCTGCCGGCGTCGACCACCCGGGTGGTACAGCTGTCCATGGCCAAAACTTTGTTATCTGAAGAGGTATTCATATGTACAACGATAGGGCCCCGTGATGACAGGCTGTCAAGGGCCCCACGCCTCTTCGTCAGCCTCCGGCGGGAACGGTCACGAGGTGCACGCCACGGGACTTGAAGGGCTCCAGGGCCTGGGGGGTGGCGGTCGTGTCGGTCACCAGGGTCCAGGTGTCGGGCATGCGGGCCCAGGCGTGGAAGGGCCTGCGCCCCAGCTTGGCGGCGTGCACGAGCAGGTAGACGTGCCGGGAGCGCTGCATCATCAGCTCCTTCATGCGCGTCTGCTGCAGGCTGGCCTCGCAGATGCCGTCCTCGGCCGTCACGCCGTCGGCCCCCAGGAAGACCCGGTCGAACGTCATCCGGCTCAGCGCCGCCTCCGCGAGCGGGCCGACGAAGCCCTGGCTCACCTGCCTCAGCGTGCCGCCGAGGCACTCCACGTGCACGCCCGTGGCGCCCACCAGCTCCTGGAGGGCGTTGAGGCCGGTGGTGGCGATCGTGAGGTCCGCCGCCGAACGCAGCTCGTGGGCCAGGGCGCCGGTGGTCGAGCCCGCGTCGAGCAGGATCGTCTCACCGGGGCGGATCTGCGCGGCGGCCCAGGCGGCGATCGCGCGCTTGGCCTCGAACGCCTCCCCGATGCGCTGCCGCAGCGACGCCTCCGGATGGGTGACGACCGCCATCGCGCCACCGTACGTGCGGGCCAGCAGGCCCGCCGCCTTCAGGTGGGCCAGGTCGCGGCGGATCGTGGAGGCGGTCACCCCGAGCTGGGCCGACAGCTCCTCGACACTGGCCAGCCCGGTGGTGGTGGCCAGGCGGACGATCTCGTCACGGCGAACCTGTGCTGCGCGGCCCATCGGCGTCCCTCTCCCCTCACACGCCCTGCGCGGACGACAGCTCGGCCGCCTGGCGGAGGGCCTCGATCATGCTACCCGCGTCGGCCACGCCCTTTCCCGCTATGTCGAACGCGGTGCCGTGGTCGACGGACGTCCTGATCACCGGCAGCCCGACGGTGATGTTGACGCCCGCCTCCAGGCCCAGGATCTTGACGGGGCCGTGGCCCTGGTCGTGGTACATGGCCACGATGAGGTCGTAGTCGCCCCGGCCCGCCAGGAAGAACGCCGTGTCGGCCGGGAGCGGGCCGTGCACGTCCATGCCCTCGGCGCGCAGCCGTTCGACCGCCGGGACGACCTTCTCCTCCTCCTCGCCGTACCCGAACAGGCCGTTCTCGCCCGCGTGCGGGTTGATGCCGCACACGCCGATCCTGGGCCGGTCGAGGCCGGAGCCGCGCATGGCGGCGTGCCCGCGCCGGATCGTCCGCTCCACCAGGCCGGGCTCGATGCGGGCGACCGCGTCGATGAGGCCGATGTGGGTGGTGACGTGGATGACCTTCACCTTGTGGGTGGAGAGCATCATCGACACCTCCTCCGTGCCGGTCAGGTGCGCGAGCAGCTCGGTGTGGCCGGGGTAGACGTGGCCGGCGGCGTGCAGGGCCTCCTTGTTCAGCGGGGCCGTGCAGATGGCCTGGACCTGGCCGGACATCGCCAGCTCCGCGGCCAGCCGTACGTACTCGTAGGCCGCGCCGCCCGCGACCGCCGACACCCGACCCCACGGCAGGTCCTCGGGCAGCAGGCCGGGATCGATGACGTTGACGCGGCCCGGCTCGAACGCGGCCTCGGCGACGCCGCCCACGGTCACCACCTCCGGCCGTACGCCGAGGCAGGCGGCGGCCTTGCGCAGGCGTCCCGCGTCACCGATGACGACGGGGCGGCAGAAGGTGGCGGTCTCGGGGGCGAGCAGGGCGCCGACGACGACCTCCGGGCCTACGCCGGAGCCGTCCCCCATGGTGAGGGCGATGAGAGGTGTGCTCATGTCAGCCTTTCGGGTGCGAGATGGGCGGCTATGCGGACGAGGCTGTCGCGGTCCCCGAAACTGCCCGGCCTGGTGACGACCGAGCGGCCTTCGGGGGTGAGGCAGTGGACGGCGCCGTGGTGGATCTGGGCCACGGGGGTCAGCTCGCGTACCTGGAGCGCGTCGAGGACCCGCCTGGCCGTCTCGCCGCCGGTGAGGACCAGGTCGGGGGCGGGGGTGTGGCCGGTGAGCGCGGCGCCTACGAGGTCGGCGAGCGTGGTCGCGGCGGTGGGTGGCGCCTGGCCGCTGATCGTCAGCACGACGGTCGCGGTGGCCGCGGTGGCCGCGGTGGTCTGGCCGAGGGCTTGGCGCAGGCGCTGTGCGAGGTGCGTGCGGTGGGCAGGGGTGGCGGCCAGGTCGGTTTCGGCGTCGAGGGTGATCGGGTGGGCGCCGTACGAGAGGAGCAGACGCGCCTGCTCGGCCGCCCCGGGCTCGGCGGTGCCGACGACGACCAGGAGGGGCCGGGTTTCGGTACGGCCAATGCCGCGGACTGCCGGGAGAAGAGCGCCCGTGCGAGGAATGGCCGGGGGAAGCGCATCCACGCGAGCCGTGATCGAGTGGTGCGTGCCCGAGTTGGGGATGATCGGGGACTGTGTGCCCGCGCGATCGGTGATCGGGGGCTGTGCGTCCGCGCGATCGGCGATCGGGGGCTGTGCGTCCATGCGCTCGGCGATCGGGGGCTGTGCGTCCAGGAAGCGGCCGAGGGCGGAGGCGAGGCCGCCCGCGCCGATGAAGCGGGCGCGGTGATCGGCCGCGAGTGCCGCGCTGACGATCGCGCCGAGGTCGGAGTCCGTTTCCGCGTCGCACACGGCGATCCGCCCGGCGGTCTGCGCCAGCGTCCGTACGAGGGTGTCATGGCCGGCGCGGACGGCGGCGAGCGGCACGATCGCGGACGGCACGCCACCCAGCGCATCGGTGACGGACGCCGGTGCGGGGCGACGCTCCACCTGCCAGGCGCGCGTTTCGCGCAAGGACAGGCCGCCGATGTACGCGACGCCACCGACGGTCACACGTCCGGCGGCCGGCAACGCCGGCGCGAACACGACGAGCGCGGGTGAGGGCAGGTGCGATGCCTGTGCCGGGCCGGCAGGCGCAAGAGAGGCCGAGGCATCGCGCACCCCGGCCTCGCCCACTGCCGCATCCCGCACCGCGACGTCACGCACTGCCACGTCGTGCGCGGTCACGTCGTGCGCGGTCACGTCGTGCGCGGTCACGTCGTGCGCGGTCACGTCGTGCGCGGTCACGTCGTGCGCGGTCACGTCGTGCGCGGTCACGTCGTGCGCGGTCACGTCGTGCGCGGTCACGTCGTGCACCGCAGCGTCTCTCACCGCCCCCTCGCGCACCACCGCATGGCAGGCCCCGCCCTCTCGCACGGGCGCGTCACGCACGGGCGCGTCACGCGCCGCAGCGCCCCGCCTCGCCGCATCGCGCCCCGCAGCGCTCCGCTCCGCCCCCTCGCACACCGCCCCCTCGCACACCGCCCCCTCGCACACCGCCCTCTCGCACACCGCCCCTTCGCGCACTACCGCATCGTGAGGTGCGCTCGCGTGGAGGGTTGCGGCGGCTGTGGCGGGCAGGTTGCCGCGGAGCAATGAGTCGATCTTGACGAAGACGCGCCGTTCCCCCGCGTGCCGCAACGCCTCCCGCACCAGCTCCCCGGCCTCCTCCCGGTACCGGCAGTCGAGATCGGCCACCACCACAGGCGCCGCGAACGCGTACGGCGGCCCGGAGAGCGCGATCCGCGCAGAACGAGCGGGCGCCATGAGCAACGCGGCCACCTCCGCCGCACCCGAGAGGTCATCGGCCAGGGCGAAGACGGAAGCCGATCGCACCCCCACCACACCTCCAAGCCCACAGATTTGCGCAAGACGCGCGACAAGCATTGCACGAAACGCGCACGTTCTGCCACAGTTGTCGGCGAGCGACCCGCGCGAGAGGAGCCCGCGATGAGCGCCGAGCCCGTGCTCGGAACCATGACGTTCGGCGACACCGTGGACCCCGCCACAGCCGCGCGGATGCTGGACCTCGCGCTCGACGCGGGCGTCACCGGCGTGGACACCGCCAACGGCTACGCGGGCGGCGCCGCCGAGGAGATCCTGGGCACGCTGCTGCGCGGCCGCAGGGACCGCGTGGTGCTGGCGACCAAGGCGGGCATCCCGCACCCGGACGCCGCCGGGCACGCGCCCCTGTCCCCCGCCGGGCTGCGGCTGGCGCTGGAGGGCAGCCTGCGGCGGCTCGGCACGGACCACGTGGACCTGTTCTACCTGCACCAGCCCGACCGGGCCACGCCGCTGGAGTCCACGCTGGCCACGGTCGCCGAGCTGATGGCGGAGGGCAAGATCGGCGAGCTGGGCGTGTCCAACTACGCGGCCTGGCAGATCGCGGGGATGAGCCCGCGCCCGGTGGTCGCCCAGCAGCTCTACAACCTGCTGGCGCGGCGGGTCGAGGACGAGTACGCCGAGTTCGCCGTCACCTCCGGGCTGCGCACGATGGTCTACAACCCGCTCGGCGGCGGCCTGCTGACCGGCCGGCACCGCTTCGACCAGACCCCGGCGACCGGCCGGTTCGGCGACTCGCGGCTGGCGGCGATGTACCGGGAGCGGTACTGGGACGCCGAGCTGTTCAAGGCGGTCGAGGCGCTCGGCTCGATCGCGCTGGAGGCCGGGCTGCCCCTGCCCGAGCTGTCGCTGCGCTGGCTGCTCGGCCGGCCGATGGTGAGTGCGGTGCTGCTCGGCGCCTCCAGCCCCGCCCAGCTGCGCGCGAACCTGGCCGCCCTGGCCGCGGGCCCGCTGCCCGCCGAGGTGGCCGCCGCCTGCGACACCGTGGGCGACGCGCTGCGCGGCCCGATGCCCGCCTACAACCGATGACGAGGAGACCCGAACCCATGATCGCAGCCGAGTTCGCCGCCAGGATCCGTGATCGCGAGCAGTGCGTGGGCTACTGGGTGGTGCTCGACGCGCCCGTCGCCACCGAGCGCCTGGCCAGGCTGGGGTACGACTACGTCGCGCTGGACGCCCAGCACGGCCTGATCGGCAACGCCGGGCTGCTGAGCAACCTCATGGCCATCGACGCGGGCGGCCGGTCGGTCGGGCTGGTCCGGGTCGAGTCGGCCGAGCCGGCGGCCATCGGCAGGGCGCTCGACTTCGGCGCGGGCGGCGTGATCGTGCCGCTGATCGACACCCCGGAGGACGCGGCCCGCGCGGTGTCGGCCGCCCGCTACCCGGCCGGGGGCCGCCGCTCGTACGGGCCGATGCGCTCCATGCTGCGCATCGGCCCGACGCCGGCGGAGGCCGACGAGAGCGTGCTGGTCCTGGCCATGATCGAGACGCCTGCCGGGCTGGCCAACCTCGACGCCATCTGCGCCGTGCCGGGCCTGGACGGCGTGTACGTCGGCCCCTCCGACCTGTGCCTGGCCGTGGGCGGCAGGTTCCCGAACGACCCGGAGGTGGCGGAGGTCTTCGAGGCGGCGCTGGAGCGGGTCCGCACGGCCGCCGCGCGGGCGGGCATCGCGGCCGGCATCCACAACCCCACCGGCGAGCAGGCCGCCCGCCGCCTGGCCGAGGGTTTCACGTTCGCCACGGTCGCCTCGGACCTGGTGCATCTGGAGCAGGCCGCCGCCGCGCACCTCAAGGCGGTCCAGGGCGCGTAGGCAGGCTCAGAATGGCGCGGTCCGCGTCAACGGGCACGCAGAAGTTGTTGATCGCGACGGGGACGGCAGGTAGCGTCCTTGCTTGGCGGGCCGCCGCCACCCCGTACAACGTGCACACCTCCGCGAGCAAGGTCACCATCCGCGAGGACGGCGCCCTCCCCGGCACCAAGCCCGGCTCCATCCCGCCGTCGCCACCCGCCACCACCGCGGCGGGGAAGGCCGGCGCGCCCGCCACCGCGGGGAAGGTGTTCTTCCTCGGCGCCGAGGGGCAGCCGCACTGGTGCACGGGCACCGCCGTGCACTCCCAGTACCGCAACACCGTGGCGACCGCGGCGCAGCGCGCGTACGACACCCAGCGCGACGGCTACGCGCTCGACAAGTGGGTCTTCGTGCCCGGTTACGCCGGTGGCGCGGCGTCGTCGGGCCTCTACGTCGGCAAGCAGCTCTTCTGTAGAGGTCGAAGTCGTAGTGCCCCGCGACTTCGACCGCGGCTACGCCTTCGTCACCGTGCACGAGGGCGTCGTCCCCTCCGCCGGCGGCGGCCTGGCGAACTCCGGCAGGCTGGGCGACAACGTCGGCGGCCAGGGCCTGGCCTGGAACCAGCCGGCGGTGGACACCACGGTCGACGTCCTCGGCTACCCGGCCGGTCCGCACCCCGGCGGCCACCGGCCGTAAACGGGCGAGACCCTTGAGACCTCCGGCGGACGTACCGCCGTCGCCGTGGCGCCCAGCCTGAAGGGCGAGGAGCTGCTCGCCGTGGACTCCCCGTTCACCGGTGAGGGCGCCCTCGACTCCTCCTGGCTGCTGCGCTTCGACAAGGCGAGCGGCGGGGGCTACCTGAACGGCGTGACGATCAGCGTCACCGACCTCGACGTGGACCTGCGGTACGACACGAGCCTGTCGCCGTACTTCGACGGCGAGACGCAGGCCGTCTACGCCGCCGCCAACGCGCACTGGAGCGGAGCCGTCCTGCCGGGGTGACCGGCCCGCCGCGCGAGCGAATGAAACCACCGCCGGAGTCCGGCGGTGGTTTCTCTTTTTGTCGCGCACGGCGCGGACGGTATTTCCCGGCGATAAATCCGCACGGCACGATTCAGCCTTTCGTCCCGTCTTCCGTAAATGCTAAATTGGAGAAGCTCTTGAAGGCAGCCCCAAGGCGTCGATCAATGGCGCGCTGGAAAGGTGTGCGACATGATCTCGGCGCCCATCGGCATTCCTTCGGCGTGGACTCATCGCGTGCGGCTGCTCACCTTCGCCTGCTCCTTCGTCCTTGCCGTCTGCGCCATCCTCCAGGGCTGGCTGGTCATCAACGACGAGACGGTGGAGGCCGCGTTACGCCTGGCCGGCAGGTCGGCGGCGGAGGCCTCGGACGAAGCGCCGGGCCTGGTGGCGCAGTTCCGCGCCGTCCTCGCGTATTACGCGGCGGGAAACTCCCTGGGCATGCTGGCGCTCCGCGGCGCGGCGTGGACGTTCTGGGCCACCCTCCTGATCAACCTCACCCAGGTCGCCGGCCCGCTGGGGTTGATTCCCGCCCACGTATATCGGGCGGCATTTCACCACTACGGGCCGGCCGGATTGTTGCCGACGGTCGTGCTCAGCGGCGGCGCGCTCGCCCTGAGCGTGACGCTCATTTCCCGCATCATTCCGTTGAGGGAAATCTGGGCCGATCTCAGGGCCGCCGGAATGAAGGGCTGAATCGCATTTCCCCGGCGAAATCTCTCACGGCGCGACCGGCTGGTCTCCACCGCTCGCCGCCGTCGTCGTGAGAGCCTGCGGGCGAGCATCACGCCGGACCGGCGCGGCAGGGACGAGCCAGGCCGCCACCGCCGCCACCGCCAGGATCGCGACCCCGGCCCACAGGGCCGCGCGCAGCCCGGAGACGAAGAGCGCCGGCGTGCCGTAACCGCCACCGGCCGCGAACACCCCGGCCAGGACGGCCACGCCCAGCACGATGCCGATCTGCCGCATCGCGTTGTTCACCCCGGCGGCCAGCCCTTCCTCCGAGGGCGCGACGAAGTCGAGCGGCTGCCGGGCCGCCACGGCGTAGAACAGGCCCATGCCGGCCCCCGCCACGACCATGCCGGGCCACAGCAGCGAGTACGGCACCGCCGGCGCCACCACGACGGCGAAGCACGCCAGCGCGGCCCCTTGCAGAATCGCGCTGGCCACCATCAGCCGCCTGACCCCGAACCGCTCGCCGAACACTCCGGCGAGCGGGGCCACCACGGCGGGCAGCAGCGTCCACGGTAACGTCCGCACGCCCGCGTCGAGCGGCCCGTAGGCCAGCACGAGCTGCAGGAACTGGGTCAGCAGGAACACCGCGCCGAGCATGCCGCCCTGCACCAGCGTCGAGACGACGTTGGACAGCGTGAACCCGCGACTGCGGAACAGGCGCGGCGGCAGGACGGGCTCGGCGGCCACGCGCTCCCACCACGCGAACGCCACCAGGACGGCCACGCCGGCCACGATAGGCGGCAGCACCTGGACGTGCGACCAGCCGAGCGTGACGCTGCGGATCAGCCCGAACACCACCCCGAACAGCCCCGCCATCATCAGCAGGATGCCCCGCACGTCGAGCCGCCGCTGCACCCGGCCGCCCTCGGCGAGCAGCAGCGCGGCCAGCGGCACGAGGACGAGCCCCACGGGCACATTGATCCAGAAGACGGCCTGCCACGACCCGTACTGGACGACGGCGCCGCCGATCCAGGGCCCGAGCGCGATGCCGAGCCCGACCATGCCGCCGAGGCCGGCGATCGCGGCGCCGCGCCGCTCCGGCCGCGTGGCGCTCACCAGGAGTGTCAGCGCCAGTGGAATGATCATCGCGGTGCCGAGCCCCTGGATCGCGCGGGCGAGCACGAGCAGGCCGATGGAGCCCGCCAGCGCGGCCCCCGCGGACGACCCGGTGAACAGCACCAGGCCCAGGACGAACACGCGTTTCCTGCCGTACCTGTCACCCAGCGCGGCGGCGGTCAGCAGGAAGACCGCGTAGCAGAGCGTGAAGACGTTGACCGTCCACTCCATGCTCTCCAGCGATGCGCCGAACTGCTCCCGGATCGTGGGCAGGGCCGTGGTGACGACGAGGGTGTCGAGCGCCGCCATGAAGCTGGCGGCCCCGGCGATCAGGAACGTGCGCAACTGCATCGCGGCCTCCCTGAATGTGGATAGCTAAACTTACCACTATCTATCCACTCGCGACAGACCAGGGATAGGCCGCGGCTTCCCCGAGGGCGTTGTACTTGTTGACCGCGTCGATCCGCGACACGGCGCCCAGCTTGTGGAAGATGTTGCGCAGGTGCCGCTTGACGGTGCCCTCCGTCACCGACAGGTGGGTGGCGATCTGGCGGTTGCTCATGGCGGCCGCCACGAGCGCGATGACCTCCTTCTCCCGCCTGGACAGCGGGCCCGCGTGGTCGGCGTCCAGGTTCGCGATCGTGCCGTGCGGGACGGTCAGCGTCACCTGCTCGCGGGCCCCCGCCACGCTCCGCAGTGATGCCACCAGATCCCGCCGCGTGATGCCCTTGTGCAGGTAGCAGCGCACCCCCGCCCTGATCATCTCCTGCACGATCCGAGCGTCGTCGTACATGCTGAGCACCGCCACGACCGAGCGCGGCGAGGCCTCCCGCAGCCGCCGCACGACCCCGCCCGGACTGCCGTGCGGCTTGTCGATGTCGATCAGGACGATGTCCGGCCTCGTCCTGGCGATCAGCGCGACCGAGGACTCGAAGTCCGCCGAGTCGGCCGTCACGCAGAAGTCGTCCTCCGCCAGCAGCACCTCTCCCAGGACCTCACGCAGCAGCGTGTGCTCGTCCACGATCACGATCCTGATCCCCGCCGGCCTGGGGAACCCCCCGTTCCATCCATGCGCTAACGATGGAGATTTTGTTCCCATTGCCCGTTCAGCCCACCGTTCCACAATTGGCAATTTGACTCAACGCGCCAGCTTCACAATGGAAGAATAGCCAAATCGTCATCGGCGAAGCAATACTTCGAATGTTATTCCAATATGAAGATTGTCGATATCTATATGTCCTCGGTGTTTCCAATGATGAAAGAGAGCCCGTCCACCTGCTCACCGGGTGGACGGGCTCAATTCGGGCCTAATTCCGGACAGCCGAATCGGGGACGTGGACCGGCGGCGTCAGCGGAACGACGCTCTGCTCGGGCTCGGGCATGCCGTGCCGCTCCCACCAGCGGGCCAGCGGCCTCGGCGACCACCACGCCCAGCGGCCCAGCAGTTTCATGGACGCCGGCACGAGCAGCCCGCGCACGACGGTGGCGTCGACGACGAGCGCCACCACCACCCCGACGCCGATCATCTTCAGCACGGTCACGTTCGTGATGACGAACGCGCCCACCACCACGCCCAGCAGCAGCGCGGCGGCCGTCACGATGCGGGCGGTGTGCTGCACGCCGACCGCCACGGACTCCACCGGGTCACGCGAGACCAGGTAGTGCTCGCGGATCCTGGCCAGCATGAAGACCTCGTAGTCCATGGCCAGGCCGAACGCGATCGCCGCGATCATGACGGGCATGTTGGCGTCGATGAACCCGGGCGCGGTGAACCCGAGCAGCCCCGACAGGAACCCGTCCTGGAAGATCAGCACCATCGCGCCGAACGCGGCCGACAGCGACAGCAGGTTCATCAGCACGGTCTTGATGGGCAGCGTGACCGATCCGAACGCCAGGAACAGCACCACGAACGTGACCACCGAGGTGATGAGCAACATCCACGGCAACCCGTTCGCGATCATGGTCAACATGTCCACGATCGCCGCAGGCCGGTTGGCGAACAGCGCGGTGGCGCCCGGCGGCGGCGGCTCGGCCCGCAGCTTCGTCACCACGTCCCTGATCTCCTGCCCGTAGGGCGACAGGGAGTAGCCCAGGGTGATCCGGGCGAGGTCACCCTCGGTGCCCGTCACCGCCGCGCGGTCGACGCCCTCGATCCGGTCGAGCCGCTGGGCGAACGCGTCGAGCTGGGCCCTGGCCTCCGGCGTGTCCGCGGGGCCGGGCATGCGCACGACCGTGCTGATCACCTTCGTGGGGTCGTACGGGAACTCCTCGGCGAGCTGCCTGGTCACCACGACGCTGTCGGTGTCGGCGGGCAGCGCCCACTCGGCCGGGCGGGTCCAGACCGCGCCCAGCAGCGGGACGCCGAGCGCGCCCAGCGCGAGGGTGATGCCCAGCACGACGGTGACCGGCCGCCGCATGACGCCGTGCGCCGTGCGGTACCACCTGGTGCCCTCGGTCTCCGGGCGGCGCCGCCCGAGCAGCGGGATGCGCAGCGAGTCGATGCGGCGGCCGGCCACCCGAAGCAGCGCGGGCAGCACGGTGAGCGCGCTGATCACGGCGAACAGCACGACGCTCACCCCGGCGTAGGCCAGCGAGGTCAGGAACCGGGACGGGAAGACGATCAGGCCGCCGAGCGTGACCGCGACCGTGATGCCGGAGACCGCGACGGTACGGCCGGCCGTGGCGGTCGCCCGTACGACGGCGTCCTCGACCTCGCGCCCGGCGGCCAGCTCCTCCCTGAACCTGTTGACGATCAGCAGCGCGTAGTCGGTGGCCAGCCCCAGCCCGAGGATCACCACCACGTTGATCGCGGCGGTGGACAGGTCCACCAGCCCGCCCACGATGCGCAGCACCACGAGCGACCCGACCGCCACCAGGACGGCGATGGCCAGCGGCAGCGCCGCCGCGACGAGGCTGCGGAAGACGATCAGGAGCAGGATGATCAGCAGCGGGAACGACAGCAGCTCCGCCCTGGCCAGGTCGCGGTTGCTGATCGCGTTGAACTGCTGGCCCACCGCGGTCAGCCCGCCGAAACGCTCGGTGAGGCCGGGCGCGTCGAACAGCGGCAGGATCCGGTTGTAGACGACGACCTGCTCCTCCTCGACGGCGCCGGGGAGCTGCAGGGCGAGGTAGGTCTTGTGCCGGTCGGCCGAGACGAAGTCGGCCGAGCCGGTGGAGTAGTAGCTCTCCACCCACTCGTAGGAGTCCTTGGGCAGCTTGGCGACGACCGCCTCGACCTGCGCCTTGAACCGCGGGTCGTCCACGTCCATGGCCTGGCTCTCGTACATGACCACGACGTCCGCGACGTGCCGGCCGAGCGTGCCGGCGAGCAGGCTGTTGGCCTGGGAGGACTCGCCATGGGGGTTGTCGAGCCCGGCGCCGCCGCCGAGGACGCCGCCCGCCCCCGAGCCCCAGACGCCGCCCAGGACGACGAACAGGATCGCGGCCATGAACACCCATGTTCGGCGCCTTGCTGCGAAGCGGCCGATGGTCGCAAACATCATCTCTCCCTCGACGAGGTGACTCGGATACCGATAGTAGAGCTTTCCACTATCGATGAACAAGTGGACGAGCCGCGAGCCCGCCGAGCAGGCCCCCGAGCAGCACGGTCAGCACGACAGTCCCCGCCCACATCTCCGGCGACCACCGCACCCCCGCCGCCAGGTGCAGCCCCACGAGCTGCCCCGCGCACACCAGCCCGGCGTACAGCGCGCCCGCCAGGGGCAGCCGCAGCGGCGCCGCCGCACCCCGTACGGTGTCGAGCCGCACCAGCAGCCCGTCGGCGAGGAGGGCGGCGGCCAGGGCGCCGGCGGCGACGGTGAGGTGCGGCTGCGGGAACTCGTTGATCACCATCAGCCGGATCGCCACGCCGAGCACCAGCGCGGTGCCGGCGAACATGGTGGCGCGCCGCCGGTGCATCATGAGCAGCGGGATCGTCACCAGCAGCGTGGTGACCAGGTAGCTGAAGACGCCCTGCACCACCAGGAACTCGTCCGGCGTGTCGATGATCCCGCCGTAGTCGCCCAGCACCGGCTCGTACGGCCGCGCCGGCGCGATCGTCATGATCGAGGCGCCGTAGTTGAGCAGCACCAGCATGCCCATCACCGCGAACGTCATGGAGGCCACGCCCGCCAGCGCGCGCGGGCCGCCCTCCCCCGAGGCCCACCAGGACCGCAGCGGGCTGGTGCCCAGGATGACGCCGCCGAGCGTGGCGACGATGTGGGTCGGGCTGAAGGACGGCAGCAGGCCGATCTCGATGCCGATCGTCTGGTGCCAGATCATGTCGCCGAACCCGCCGGCGAAGAAGATCAGCGCGCCGATCGCGCCCAGCCGGTAACCCTCGGGCCAGCCGTCGCGCCACCACTGCGGGTGGCGGTCGCGCCGCACGTACGCCAGCCGGAACGTCCAGGCGGCGGTCAGGCCGTAACCCAGGTAGAGGACAGCGTGGTAGGGGGTGAAGAACCCCTCCAGGGTGTCGATGACGTTCTTGTGGGCCCAGCCGTCGATGGCCAGCCCGGAGATCATGATGGTCCCGCAGAGGACGGTGACCAGGTCCTCGCGTACGCTCGCGCGCTCCCCGGTGGTGACGGCGGCGGTCGTCGTCATCACGGCTATCCTCTGCGCCGCAGGGCGGGGTCGAGCAGCTCGGGCGGCCGCCACCCGGCGTCGGCGGCGTTGATCGTCAGCCCGGGCGGCACGATCACGTCGATGGCGTCCAGCACGTCGGGCGTCAGCCGGACGTCGAGGGCCCGCAGGTGGCTCTCCAGGTGGTCCATCGTGCGCGGGCCGATGATGGCCGACGTCACCGCCGGGTGCTGCATGACGAACTGCAGCGCGAGCTCGACCAGCGACATCCCGGCCTGCTCGGCCAGCAGGGCCAGCCGCTCGGCCGCGGCGAGCTTGCGCCGGTTCTCCTCCAGCTCCATGTCGTAGCGGGCGGGCAGCAGCGCGGCGCGCCTGCTCTGCGGCAGCTCGGCGCCCTCGCGGTACCGGCCGGACAGCCAGCCGCCCGCGAGCGGGCTCCACGCCAGGACGCCCATGCCGTACTGCTGGCACACCGGCAGGAGGTCGGCCTCGACGGCGCGGGCCAGGATCGAGTACGGGGGCTGCTCGCTGGCGAACCGCTCCCGGTGCCGCCGCTCGGCGACCCAGTGGGACTCGACGACCCGGTGGGCGGGGAAGGTGGAGCACCCGATGTAGCGCACCTTGCCGGCGCGTACGAGATCGGTCAGGGCGCCGAGCGTCTCGTCGAGGTCGACGGAGGGGTCGGGCCGGTGGATCTGGTAGAGGTCGATCCGGTCCGTACGCAGCCGGCGCAGGCTGTCCTCGACGGCCCGCATGATCCAGGCGCGGCTGTTGCCGCCACGGTTGGGCCCCTCGCCCATCTGGCCGTGGACCTTGGTGGCCAGCACGATCTCGTCGCGCAGGCCGCTCTCGGACAGGAAACGGCCGATCAGCTCCTCGGACTCGCCGGCGGCGTAGACGTCGGCGGTGTCGATGAAGTTCACCCCGGAGTCGACGGCCCGCTGGATCATCTTGCCGGTCTCTTCCGGGCCGTTCTCGCCCCACCAGCCGAACATCATCCCGCCGAGACAGATCGGACTTACCTTCAGGCCAGTCCGACCAAGTGGTCGGTAGTCCATTACGATCAACTCCCAGGCCGGTCGAAAAATGGATACGAGAACTGTCTACTATCCTTTTCGATGGGTTGGCAAGGGCCAGCTCGTGGGTACGAGTTGGGCGAAAGGGGAGGAACCATGCGCATCGCGGAGCTGAGCCGCCGGGCCGACGTGCCCGTACCGACGATCAAGTACTACCTGCGCGAAGGTCTCCTGTCCCCTGGCGAGCGCACCAGCTACAACCAGGCCCAATACACCGAGGAACACGTCCGCAGGCTCCGCCTGGTGCGGGCGCTGCTGGAGGTCGGCGGGCTGAGCGTGGCCGCCACCCGCGACGTCCTGGAGAAGATGGACGCCCCCGGGATGAGCCTCATCGACCAGGCCGGCAAGGCCCAGTTCGCCATGACCGTCTCCCCGAAGGTGGTCAAGGACGAGGCCTGGCAGGCGGCGGAGGAGGAGACCCAGGCGCTGATCGAGCGGCTCGGCTGGAAGGTGCGCCAGACCAACCCCGCCCGCCTGACGCTGGCCTCCGCGCTGGCCACGCTGCACCGGCTCGGCAAGACCGACCAGGTGAAGCTGCTGGAGATCTACGCCAGGGCGGCCCGCGAGGTCGCCGAGGCCGAGCTGGGCCAGCTCATCCAGGACTCCGAGCCGGAGGCGATCCTCGAGACGGCCGTGGTGTGGACGGCGCTCGGCGACGTCGTCTTCAGCGCGCTGCGCAGGTTCGCCCACGAGGACGTGGCCTACGGCGACGCCGCCCTCGACTGACGCCCTCATCTGACGGCCTCGGCCGACGCCCCGGCTGACGGCGATCAGGGCCAGACCGCCGCCGGCCTCGACCGACGCCCCCGACCGACGACAGGCGTGGCGACGCCGCCTTCGGCTGACGGCGGCTACGGCGTGACCGCCGCCGGCTGGTCCAGCAGCGCGTCGAGTTCCGCGGCCGCCCTGGCGGCGTCGGTGAACTCGATCGCCAGCCAGCCCGCGGCCCGGGCGCCGGCGCAGTTCTTGGCCAGGTCGTCGACCAGCACGCACTGCCCGGCCGGCACGCCCGCCCGGGCGGCCGCCAGCTCGAAGATCTCCGGGTCCGGCTTCCGGCAGCCGACCTGCGCGGAGTTGACCACGTCGTCGAAGACGCCCTCCGGCGGCACCATGCGCCGCCAGTGCTCCTCCCACGCCGGCGGCATGTTCGACAACATCCCGACGAACAGCCCCCGCTCGCGCACCCGGTGCAGTTGCGCCAGCCACTCGGCGTTGGTACGCCTGCCGTCGAACCAGGCGTCGGCGAAGCTGATCATCGGCGCCTCGATCCCCTGCCCTGCCAGCTCGGCGGCGATCTGCCGCAGCCACTCGTCCTCGGTGACCAGCGGGGTGTCCAGCGGCAGCATGAAGTCGTCGGTGCCGTAGCGGGCGGTCACGTTCGCGACGGCGGTCAGCAACGGGCCGGGCGGCAGGCCCGTCCTCGTGCAGAAGTCCGAGAACGTCTCGCCGACGGGCGGCGTCAGGACCCCGCCGAAATCCGTCCAGACTGCTTTTATGGAAATCGTCACCCTGCTACCTTGACGCATTTCCCTCAAGCCGCTGTCAGGCCGCCATCAAACCCCGATCACGTCCGGATCAAAGCCATTTTCAGCATTTCCCGGGCTGGTTACATTGCTGCCCATGATTCCCTTTGCAGAGACCCTCGGGGAGTTACTCGCTTTCCGGGCCCGGGAGAACGCCGCAAAAACTGTCTACCGCTTTCTCCCGGACGGCGAGCGTGAATCCCACTCGCTCACCTTCGCCCGGCTCGATCTGGAGGTCCGCGCGCTGGCCTCCCGGCTCGCCGAACACGCCGCGCCGGGCGAGCGCGCGCTGATCCTGGCACCCGGCTCGGCCGATTTCATCCGCGCGTTCCTGGCCTGTCAGTACGCGGGCGTGATCGCCGTCCCGATATTCCCGCCCATGCCGTTCGACGCCCGGCGCGGAACGTCGAACCTGCGGGCCATCGCGCAGGACTGCGCGCCCGGCGTGGTCCTGTTCGCCGGACCCGACGGGTACGAGCGGTTCATCCGCGACAACTCCCCCGAACTCGCGGCGCTGACGTGGATCGGGGCCGATGAGGCCGACGAGGGCCGTACCGGCTTCTCGCCGGTGCCCGCGGACCCGGCGGGCATCTCCTTCCTCCAGTACACCTCGGGATCCACCGCCTCGCCGAAGGGCGTCATGGTCAGCCACCGGGCGCTGCTCGCCCAGGAGCGGCTGCTGCACGAGATCGGCGACTTCAGCCAGGACTCGGTCATCGTGAGCTGGCTGCCGCTCTTCCACGACATGGGACTGATCGGCAACGTGCTGCTCGCGCTCTACGCGGGCTGCGAGGCCGTGCTCATGCCGCCGCTGACGTTCGTGCAGCAGCCGGTCCGGTGGCTGCGGGCGATCTCCGCCTACCGGGCGACCGTGTCGGGCGGGCCGAACTTCGCGTACGAGCTGTGCGTGCGGCGCGTGCCCGAGCAGGACCGGCAGGGTCTCGACCTGAGCAGCCTGCGGGTCGCGTTCAACGGCGCCGAGCCGGTGCGGGCGAGCACCCTGGAGGCGTTCACCGCCGCGTACGCGCCGCACGGGTTCGACGCGCGCGCACTCTACCCCTGCTACGGCCTGGCCGAGGTGACGCTGATGGCCACCGGCTCCCCCGTCGGGGGCGGCCCCGTCACGCTGGACGTGCACCTCGACGCGCTGCAGGAGGGCCGGCTGGTCACCGGCGGCGATCACCGCATCGTCGGCTCCGGCCGTCCAGGCCCACGGCGCCGGCTGGAGATCGTGGACCCGGAGACGTGCCTCCCGGTACGGCCCGGCCACGTGGGCGAGATCTGGGTCGCCGGGCCCGACGTGACCGACGGCTACTGGGGCAGGCCGGAGGAGACCGCGGAGGTCTTCGGCGCCCGCCTGACCGACAGCTTCGAGGGGCCGTTCCTGCGCACCGGTGACCTCGGCGTCGTGCACGAGGGCGAGCTGTTCGTCTCGGGCAGGCTGAAGGACCTGATCATCGTCGGCGGGCGCAACCACTACCCGCAGGACCTGGAGGCGACGGCCGAGACGGCGCATCCCCTGGTCAGGCGCGGCTGCGTGGTCGCGTTCGGCGACGCGCCGCTGGTCGTGGTGGCCGAGGTCAAGGCAGGGGCGACCGAGGAGCAGCTCGCGCGGGTCGGGCCGGCCGTACGCACCGCCGTCGCCGCCGGGCACGGCGTCCAGGTCGACGAGGTCGTGCTGATCGCCGCCGGCACCATGCCCAAGACGTCCAGCGGCAAGCTGCAGCGGCGGGCCTGCCGCGCGGCCTACGAGCGCGGCACGCTGACGGCCGCCGCGCCCGCACTCCAGCTCGAAGGAGCGTCATGACCACGCACCAGGAGACCGTCGAGTGGCTGCTGCGGCGCACGGCCGAGCTGCTGTCGGCGCCGGTCGCCGGCCTGTCGCCCGACACGCCGTTCTCCCAGCTCGGGCTCTCGTCCATGCAGTCGGTCGAGCTCGCGGGCGATCTGGAACGGTGGAGCGGCCGGTCCCTGTCGCCGACGATCGCCTACGACTACCCGACGATCGAGGCGGTGGCCGCGTACCTCACCTCGCCGGACGAGCAGCCGGACGAGCAGCCGGCCGAGCAGCCGGCCGAGCAGCCGGCCGAGCAGCCGGCCGGACGCCCGGACGCGGCACACGGCGAGCCCGTCGCCATCGTGGGCATCGGCTGCCGCCTGCCCGGCGCCGACGGGCCGGCGGGCTTCTGGAACGCGCTGCGCGAAGGGGTGGACGCCATCCGGGAGGTGCCGGCCGGCCGGTGGGACGGCGAGGCGCTCTACGACCCCGACCCCGACCGGCCCGGCCGGATGAACACCCGGTGGGGCGGCTTCCTTGACGACGTGGAGAGCTTCGACTCCGACTTCTTCGCGATCTCCGCGCGGGAGGCCGCGCGCATGGACCCGCAGCAGCGCCTGCTGCTGGAGGTCGCCTGGGAGGCGCTGGAGGACGCCGGCGTGCCCGCGTCCGTCCTGTCGGGCGCGCGGGCCGGCGTCTTCGTCGGAGCCTCCACCTACGACCACGGCGCGTCCCTGCTCAGCTCGGGCGCCGAGCCCGAGGCGTACGACGGCACCGGCGCCGCGCTCAGCGTCATCGCCAACCGGCTGTCGTACTGCCTGAACCTGCGCGGGCCCAGCCTGGTCGTCGACAGCGCCTGCTCCTCCTCTCTCGTGGCCGTCCACCTGGCCTGCCAGGCGCTGCGCGCCGGGGAGGCGGACCTCGCGCTCGCCGGCGGGGTCAACGTCATCACCAGCCCGCGGATCGCGCTCAGCTTCAGCAAGGGCAGGCTGATGGCGCCCGACGGCCGGTGCAAGCCGTTCGACCAGCGGGCCAACGGGTACGTGCGCAGCGAGGGCGCGGGCGTGGTGCTGCTGCGGCCGCTGTCGGCGGCGCTGGCCGCCGGTGACCGGATCTACGCGGTGATCCACGGCAGTGCCGTCAACCAGGACGGGCGTACCAACGGCCTGGCCGCGCCGAACCGGCCCGCCCAGGAGGAGGTGCTGCGCTCGGCGTACGCCGCCGCCGGCATCGACCCCGCGACGGTCGACTACGTCGAGGCGCACGGCACCGGTACGGCGGTCGGCGACCCGATCGAGGTGGCGGCCCTGGCCACGGTCCTCGGCCCGGGCCGGCCGGAGGAGCGGCCGCTGCGGATCGGCTCCGCCAAGTCGAACGTCGGGCACCTGGAGGCGGCGGCGGGCGTGGCGGGGCTGATCAAGGCGGCGCTGTCGCTGCACCACGGCGAACTGCCGCCGACCGTGCACTTCACCAAGCCCAACCCGCTGCTCGGCCTCGACCGCCTCCCGGTCGTCGTCCAGGACCGCACCGAACCGTGGCCGTCTGACGGCCCGGCCCACTCGCCGGGGACGGCTCGGCGCACGGCCGGCGTCAGCTCGTTCGGCTTCGGCGGCACCAACTCCCACGTCGTCCTGTCATCGGCACCTCCCCAGCCGGCCCCCGGCGGCTCTTCCGGTTCGGGCGGCGGGTTGCACCTGTTCCCGATCTCCGCGCGTTCGGAGGCGGCACTGCGGCGGCGGGCGGCGGCGCTGGCCGCCGTGGCGCGCGGCAGGGCGGGCGACACGGCCTGGCTGGCCGGGGCGGCCGCGGCGGCGGCGCTGCGCGGCGACCACGACCGCCACCGCGCCGCCGTCGTCGCCGCCTCCCCCGAAGAGCTCGCGACCGCGATGACCGCACTGGCGGAGGGCCCTGACGAGGCGAGCACGCGCAGGCGCCGGACCCAGCGCCCCACGCTCGTCTTCCCCGGCCAGGGCGCCCAGTGGGAGGGCATGGGCAAGCAGCTCGCCGACGCCGTCCCCGCCTTCCGGGCGGCCATCCGCAGATGCGACGCGGCGATCAGCCGCCTGCTGGGCGAGCCGCTCTGGGACGACGAACGCGGCCTCACCCCGCGCGGCACCGCCCACGTCCAGCCCGCGCTCTTCGCCTACCAGGTGGCGCTGGCCGAGACGTGGCGGGCGTGGGGCGTCGAGCCGGCCGCGGTGATCGGGCACAGCATGGGCGAGATCGCCGCCGCGCACGTCGCCGGCGCGCTGTCGCTGGAGGACGCCGCCCGCGTCGTCTGCGAGCGCAGCAGGCTGCTCACCCGGCTCACCGGCCAGGGCGGCCTGGCGCTGGTCGAGCTGGACGCCGAGGAGGCGGACCGCGCCCTGGCCGGCCGCCGCGACCGGCTGTCGGTGGCGGCCGTCAACGGCCCGCGCGCCACGGTGCTGTCCGGAGAGCCGGCGGCGCTGGACGAGGTGATCGCCGAGCTGGAGGCGCGCGGGGTGTTCGCCCGGCGGGTCGCCGTCGACTTCGCCGCGCACAGCCCCCAGGTCGGGCCGCTGCAGGACGAGCTGTCCGCGGCACTCGACGGGCTCGCCCCGGGGCCCGCGACGACCCCGCTGTACTCGACGGTCACGGCGGAGCCCGCGGCCGGTCCCGAGCTCGGCCCCGCCTACTGGCGGCGGAACGTCCGCGAGCCCGTGCTCTTCTCGCCCACGCTGGAGCAGCTCATCGCCGCGGGACACGAGCTGTTCGTGGAGGTGTCGCCGCACCCGGTGCTCACCCGCTCGGTGGCCGAGCTCGCCGGCCACCTCGACCGTCCGGTCGAGATCATCTCCTCGGTACGGCGCGACGAGCACGAGGCCCGCGCCCTGCTCGGCGCCCTCGGCGACCTGTACACCGGCGGCGCCGCCATCGCCTGGGACGCCCTGTACGACGGCGCGGCCCACGTCCCCCTGCCGCCCCACGGGTGGGATCGGCGGCGCTTTCCCCTGCTGCGCGCCGTGCCCGGCGCGACCGTCCCGTCAGGTCACGGGGGCGCGCTGCTGGGCGCCCGCCTGAAGGTGGGCGCCGAGCCGGGCCTGCGGCTGTGGCCGCTGTCGCTCGGCGGCGCGCACGAGCTGGCCGACCACGTCGCCGACGGCGTGCCGCTGGTCCCCGGCGCCTACTGGCTGGCGACCGCCGCCCAGGCGGCCGCCTCGGCCCGTGACGGCGAGGCCGCCGGTGCCGGGCCGGTGTCGCTGGAGGACGTGGACTTCGCACACCCCTGCCCGGCCGACGGCGACCCCGGGCTCCAGCTCGCCCTGCGCCCGTCGGGGCCGGGACGGCAGTCCTTCGTCATCACCTCCGACCGCGGCGGCGGCCCGGTGGTCCACGCCCGCGGCACCGTCTCCGGCGACACCACCCCGCCGTCGCCCCCTGCCGCTCCCGTCGACCTGCCGGGCGAGGTGCCGGTCTCGGAGCTGTACGAGCGGCTGGCGGCGGCCGGGCTGGACTACGGCCCGCGTTTCCGTGGCCTGACCGGGCTCCGTACGGGCAACCGTGAAGCGGTCGCGACGTTCGAGCTCCCCGGCGGGCTCGACACCGGCCGCGCACCGCTGCACCCCGCCCTGCTCGACGCCTGCTTCCACACGGTCGCGGCGGCGGCGGGCGGCGCCCTTCCCGCCCGCGTCCTGCCCCTGCCCGCCGGGGCCGGGCGCGTGTGGTCGCGCGGCGGGGAGGCCGTGCGGCGCGGTACGGCCCACGCCGTCATCCGCAGGCTCGCCCCCGACGAGCTGGCCGCCGACGTCACGGTGAGGTCGGAGGCGGGCGAGGTGGCCTGGGTGGTGTCCGGTCTGCGCATCCGCCTGATCCGGCGCCGCGCCGCCGAGGACGGCCGCCTCTACACGCTGCGCTGGCAGCCGCTGACCCCCGGCCCCGCCGTCACCACCCGGGGCGCCTGGCTGGTGCTCGCCGGCCCGGTCCCCGCGAGCGGTCCCGCCTCGGTGGGCGAACGGCTGGCGGAACGGCTGGCGGCGGCGGGCGAGCCGTACCTGCTCGCCGCCGCGGACCGGCCGCTCGACGAGCTGATCGACGAGGCGATCACCCGGCACGGCGCCCTGCGCGGCATCCTCGACACCCGCGCCACCAGCACCCTGCCCGCTCCGAACGGCCACGCGTACAACACCGCAACACCGACGCACGAGCACGTGGGACCACTGCACGACCGCGCGACGGAGGTGCTGCACGGACGCGCGTCCGAGGCGCTGCGGCTGGCGCGGGACCTGGTCCGGCGGGCGTGGCTCGGGCAGCCGCCGCGGCTGTGGTTGCTGACGGCGGGCCCGGCCGGGTCGGTGGTGTGGGGCCTCGGCAGGGTGATCGCCAACGAGCATCCCGAACTGGCCGCCACGCTGGCGGACCTGCCCGGCTCGCCCACGCGGGCCGACCTCGACGCCCTGGTGACGGCGCTGCGGGCGCAGGACACCCCGGGACAGATCCGGGTACGCGACGGCGCCCTGCTGGAGCCGAAGCTCGTGCCGGCCCCGGCGGGGTCCGGCGACCCGGCGCCGATCAGGCCCGGCCGCCCGTACCTGATCACCGGCGGCCTCGGCGCGCTCGGCCTGCACGTGGCGCGCCGGCTGGTGGAGAGGGGCGCGCGCAGGCTCGTCCTGACCGGCCGCACCGCGCCCGGCCCCCAGGCGCGGGCCGTGCTGGACGAGCTGCGGGAGGCGGGGACCGAGGTCAGGGTGGAGCTCGCCGACCTGGCCGACGCCGGGCAGCTCGCCAGGGCGCTCCCCGAGGACCTCGCCGGGGTGTTCCACCTGGCGGGCGTGCTGGAGGACGCGCTGGTCGCCACGCTCGACGACGGCCTCCTGCACCGCGCGCTGGCGGGCAAGGCGGCCGGCGCCTGGAACCTGCACACGCTGACGGCGGACCTGCCGGTGGAGCACTTCGTTCTGTTCTCGTCGCTGGCCGGCCTGTTCGGCTCGCCGGGGCAGGGCGCCTACGCGGCGGCGAACACGTTCCTGGACGGCCTGGCCGAGCACCGGGCCGCACTCGGCCTGCCCGCGCAGAGCATCGACTGGGGCACCTGGTCGGGCACCGGCCTGGCGGTGGCGGCCGGCGGCGTCGAACGGCTGGCGGCGCGCGGCCTGCCGCCGCTGTCCCCCGAGGTCGCGCTGGACCTGCTGGAGGAGTCCCTCGGCAGCGGCCGTCGGCACCTGGTGGCGGCGGCGTTCGACTGGGCGGCGTTCGGCAGGGCCGGGCTGGGCCCGGACCTGGCCCGCATGCTGGAGGGGCAGGTGAGCGCCGACCGGCCGGCGGCGGGCGCGGAGCGCGGCGCCGTCAAGAAGGCCGCGCTGGCCGCCACCGGGGCCGCCGCCCGTCTGGACGTCCTGCGCCGCTTCCTGCTGGAGCAGGTGGGCGCGGTCCTCGGCCAGACCCCCGAGAGCCTGGACACCTCCGCCCCGCTGCAGGAGCTCGGCTTCGACTCGCTGATGGCCATGGAGCTGCGCACCCGCCTGGAGACCGGGCTGGACCTGCGGCTGTCTGCCACCGTCGTCTACACCTTCCCGACCGTGGAAGCCCTGGCCGACGGCCTGACCCAGCGCATCACCGCCGAACGCCCCGCCGCCCCGGACCCGGCCGCCGTACACAACATGGCCGCCGTACTAGACACGGCCGCCGCACAGGACCTGGCGGGCGATGAGGACGCGGGCGACGAGCCGGGCGTGCCCGGCGAGCTGGCCGCGCTCGACGAGCACGAGCTGGCCGCACTGCTGGCCGAGGAGCTCGACCTGAAGGGAGGACGGCATGACTGACCAGCGCAAACTCCTGGAACGCGCCCTGCTGCAGCTCCGCGACACCCGGGCCCGCCTGGCCGCCGCCGTGTGCGCGGCCCGCGAGCCGATCTCGGTGCTCGGCGCGGGCGTGCGCCTGCCGGGCGACGTGGCGGACCTGGAGGCGTTCTGGAACCTGCTGCGCGACGGCGTCGACGCCGTCACGCCGTCGGTCGACACGCTCGACGGCCACCGCCCCGAGCCGGCCGACCGCGCCGAGAACGGCCGCTGGGCCGGGCTGCTGACCGAGGTGGACGGGTTCGACGCCGGCTTCTTCGGCATCTCGCCCGCCGAGGCGGCCAAGCTGGACCCGCAGCAGCGGCTCGTGCTGGAAGTGGCCTGGGAGGCGATGGAGGACGCGGGCCTGCCGCTGGAGACGCTGCAGCGTGCCGGCACCGGCGTGTTCCTGGGCGTCTACAACAGCGACTACCTCACCCTCCAGTACGACGACCCGGCCGTGATCAACACCTACACGGCCCCGGGCGGCGCCCACAGCGTGCTGGCCAACCGCCTGTCCTACCTCCTGGACCTGCGCGGACCCAGCCTGGCCGTGGACACCGCCTGCTCCTCGTCCCTGATGGCCGTCCACCTGGCGGTGCGGGCGCTGCGGCAGGGCGAGTGCGACATCGCGCTGGCCGGCGGCGTCAACATCATCCTCAACCCCGTCTCCACGCTGGTCACCGAGAAGGTGCTGCCGCTGGCGCCGGGCGGGCGGTGCCGTACGTTCGACGCCGCGGCCGACGGGATCATCCGCGCGGAGGGGTGCGGCGTGCTCGTCCTCACCCGCGAGTCGCTGGCCGCGGGCAGGCGCGTGCGCGCGGTGATCCGCGGTACGGCGGCCAACCACGACGGCCGCACCAACGGCCTGACGGCGCCCAACCCGCGCGCCCAGGCGGACCTGCTGCGCCGCGCCCTCGGCGACGCGGGCGTACGGCCGGAGCAGGTCACCTACATCGAGGCGCACGGAACGGGCACGCCGCTGGGCGACCCGATCGAGGTGGAGGCGCTGCGCGAGGTGTACGGCGACGGCTCCCTGCCGTGCGCGCTCGGCTCGGTGAAGACGAACTTCGGCCACCAGGAGGCCGCCGCGGGCGTCACCGGCCTGATCAAGGCCATGCTGGTGCTGGAGCACGGGCAGGTGCCGCCCAACGTGCACCTGCGGCGGCTGAACCCCGAGATCGACCTGGCCGGCAGCAGGCTGTCGGCCCCGGCCGCGCTCACCGGCCTGGCCCGTGGCGAGCACGCGCCGCTGGCGGCGGTCAGCTCGTTCGGGTTCGGCGGCGCGAACGCCCACGCGATCGTGCAGGCGCCGCCGCCCCCGCCCGCGGGCGCCGCCACGCTGGGCAAGCTCGTGCTGCCGCTGTCGTCCCGCGACCCGGCCGCGCTGGCCCCGCTGGCCAGGGCGTACGCGGAGCGGCTGGACGGCTGCGACCCGGCGCAGGCCGCGGCCGTGTGCGCGGCGGCGGGCACCCGGCGCACGCACCTGGCGCACCGGCTGTGCCTGACGGCCGCCGGCCCGGCCGAGCTCGTGGCGAAGCTGGGCGAGGTGGACGGCGGGGCTCCGGCGGTGCCGCCGCGGCCGCCCCGGGTGGCGTTCGTCTTCAGCGGCCAGGGCTCGCAGTGGGCCGGCATGGGGACCGAGCTGCTGCGGCGCGAGCCGGTGGTCGCGGCGGAGGTGGCGGAGTGCGACGCCGTCGTACGGGAGCTGGCCGGCTGGTCCGTGCTGGAGCAGCTCGCCGACGGCGGCCGGCTGCACGAGACGGAGGTCGCGCAGGTGGCGATCGGCGCGTTGCAGCTCGGGCTTGCCGCGCTGTGGCGGTCCTGGGGGGTCGAGCCGTCGGCGGTGACCGGACACAGCATGGGCGAGGTCACCGCGGCGTACGCGGCCGGGGCGCTGGACCGCGCCCAGGCGTTCGACCTGCTGCTGCGCCGGGCGCGGCGGGCCGAGGAGGGCGCGGCGGGCGGCGCCATGGCGAGCATCTCGCTGCCACCCGACCGGGTCCGCGAGCTGATCGCCGCCGGAGGCCGGGTGGGGGTCGCCGCTGTGAACGGGCCGCGCTCCACCGTCGTCGCCGGCGAGCGGCAGGCCGTGGTGGCCGTCTGCGACGCCGCCGAGCGGCTCGGCGCGAACGTGCGCAGGCTCCCCAGCCGCTACGGCTTCCACAGCCCGATGCTCGACGGCCAGGACGAACGCCTGGCCGCCGAGCTCGCGGACCTGCGCCCAGGCCCGTGCACGGTGCCGATGTACTCCACCGTGACCGGCGCCCTGGTCCAGCCCGGACAGCTCGGCGCGGCCCACTGGGGGCGCAACCTGCGCGACGCCGTGCGCTTCTCCTCCGCGGTCTCCGCGATCGCCGCCACCGGGGTGACGGTGTTCGTGGAGCTCGGCCCGCATCCGGTGCTGCTGCGCGACCTCGGCGAGACGCTGGAGGAGGCCGGTGTCCGCTACCGGGCCGTGGGCAGCCTGCGGCGCGGCCAGCCGGCGTCCGCCACCCTGGACCGCTCGCTGGCCGACCTCTACCGCGCCGGCCTGGACGTGGACTGGGAGGCGGTGCTCGGCGCCCCGCCCGCCGACGTCCCGCTGCCCGCCTATCCCTGGCAGCGCCGCCGCCACTGGCTGGGAGAGGCCACGCAGCGGGCCGACCTGGGCACGGCCGTGCCGCAGGCCGAGCGCGCCGCCACGATCGCCCTGTTCGTACGGCGCCGCATCGCCGACGCCCTCGGCCTCGACGACGTCGAGCAGGTGCCCGAGGACCGGCCGCTGGCGGACTTCGCCCTCGATTCGCTGGTGATCGTCGAGCTGAAGGGCCGGGCGGAGAGCGAGCTCGGCGTCACGGTGCCGCTGCAGGCGCTGCTCCGCGTCATGCACGGCGGCACGGCGCTCGACCTGGCCGCCATGATCGCGAAGGAGAGCTGAGCCCATGACCGCACTGGCCTGCCTCGGCGAGAACCCCGCCGCCGCGCTGCGCCTGATCTGCTTCCCGCACTCCGGCGGGCAGCCGGGCATGTTCCGCCGCTGGGTGGCCGGCCTGGCCCCGGACGTGGAGGTGTGGGGGGCGACGCTGCCCGGCCGCGCCACCCGGGTGAGCGAGCCGTTCGCCCGGCAGTGGAGCCCGCTCGTCGCCGAGATCACCGACGCCGTGCTCGACCAGGTGCCGGGGCCCGTGGCGCTGTTCGGGCACAGCCTGGGCGCGCTGCTGGCCTTCGAGGTGGGGCGCGCGCTGACGCTGGCCGGGCGGGCGCCCGAGCACCTCGTGGTCTCCGCCCGTGCCACGCCCGCCACGCCGTACCCGCTGACCCTGCCGGACGGCGACGAGGAGCTGATCGACGCCGTGGACCGCGTCTACCAGGGCATCCCGGCGGCGCTGCGCGACTCGCCCGAGCTGCTGCGGCTGTTCGCGCCGGTGCTGCGCGCCGACCTGGAGCTGGCCGTCTCCTACGTGTTCCGGCCCGGGCCCCCGCTGTCGTGCCCGATCACGGCGCTCGGCGGCACGGACGACCCGACGGTGTCCGAGGCCGAGCTGTCCGCCTGGCGCCGCCACACCAGCGGCGCGTTCGCCTCCGCCCGCTTCCCCGGCGGCCACTTCTACCTCGACGCCGCCGAACGCCCGGTGCTGGACACGCTCTGGCGGTGCCTGGCGCCCCGCCACGCTCTGACGAGGAGTTCGTCGTGACCTCTGACCCGTACGGAAAGCTGACCTTCGACCAGACGGTGCCGCGCTCGCTGGCCCACAGGCAGGCCGTGGGCGAGGTGTTCGTCACCGACTCCGCCCCGGGGCCGGACGGCGACTTCCTGGTGGCCGTGCAGGTGCCGCGCGCGCACAGCCTCTGGTTCGACCGGCTCGTCCCCTTCCATGACCCGTTCTCCACGGCCGAGGCGGCCCGGCAGGGGTCGTTCGTCGTGCTGCACCGGTACTTCGGGGTGCCCGTCGGGCTGCCGTTCAGCCTGCTGCGGTGGCAGTTCCGCGTGCACGACCTGGCCGCGTACCGCGACGACGAGCGGTCGCCGCTGCAGGGGGTCCTGCGTTACCAGGTGAACGACAAGTCCAAGGGCGGCGAGCTGGGCGACCTGACGCTGTCCGGGGAGCTGACGATCGGCTCCTCCACCGCCATGAGCTTCAACGGGGACGTGGTCTTCTTCGGCAAGGCGGACTACGCGGCACTGCGCGAGTTCCAGCAGGCGAGCAAGCCGCCGCCGGACCCGGCCGCGTCCGCCGTCACGCCGCTGGACCCGGCGCTGGTCGGCCGCCGCGATCGGCGCAACGTGGTCATCGGGGACGGGGAACGCTTCCCGTACGTGATCGACACCAGCCATCCCTCCTACTTCGACCACGCCTACGACCACGTGCCCGGGCCGTTCATCGTCGAGGGCTTCCGGCAGTCGGCGGTGGTCGCGGCGGTGCGGGCCGGGGAGCTGCCCTCGCCGGTCGCCGCCGTACTCGGCTGCACGACGACGTTCGGGTCGTTCGGCGAGTTCGGGGCGTTGCTGGAGTGCTCGGCCGAGGTGACGGGGGCGGCCGGCGGGCGCGTCACCGTCGCGGTGGAGCTGCACCAGTACGGCAAGCGGCTCGCGTCGGCGGGCATCGAGCTCGGGCCGTACCCGGCATGAGCCGCCTGCGCTCCCCGGTCGCGGCCGCCGGGCTGATCGCCTTCGCCCTGACGCTCACCCTGAGCTCCGGGAACGTCGCCCTGCCCGCGATCGAACGCGACCTCGGCGTCTCCTTCGCGGTCAGCCGCTGGGCCGTGCTCGGCTACGCCCTCGCAGCCGTCGTGTTCGTTCCCTTCGCCTGGCGGTCCCTGCGGGGGGTGGGGCTTCGGCGGGCGATGGTGTGGGGGGTGGGCGGTTTCGGGGTGGCTTCGGTGGTGTGCGCGCTGGCGCCCGAGATCGGCACGCTGCTGGCCGGACGCCTGGTGCTGGCCGCCTTCGCCGCTCTCCTGACAGTCCTGACCACCGTCCTGGCCGTGTCCGGTGAGGGCCAGGGTACGGTGCCGGGCACGAACCGGAACGCCGTACCTATCACGGTCCGGAACGCCGTGCCCAGCCCGGGCCGCAACGCCGTGTCCAGCCCCGGGTCGGTGGAGCGCGACCCGGGGGCGGAGCTTGCGGGCGCCGGGGCGGCGGGGCGTGGTGCGGTGGAGCTCGGCGCAACGCGCGCGTCCGGGAAGGCGGGTGGGCGGCGGGACGGCAGCGTCGGCGGGCTGGCGGTCGCGGCCGTCTGCGCCACGCTCGGCGGGTTCGCCGGGGCGGCGGCGGGCGGTGGGCTGGTGAGCCCGCTCGGCTGGCGCGCCCTGCTCCTCCTGCCCGTCCCGCTCTGCCTCCTCGCCCTCATCACACGCATCCCCGGCCCCCGGCCGAGCGCTCGTGCGTCCGCGACTTCCAACCCCGCGACGGCCTCATCAACGGCTGCGTTCGCGGACACCACCGTCTCCTCACCAACCACCGCACAGACCAACACCACCGTCTCCTTGCCGACGACCGCACAGACCAACACCGCGATCTCCCCATCAAGAGCCGCACCCACCGGCACCCCGGCCGCCCGTGCCCCCGCCCTGCTCGCCGTCACGATGCTGGCCACGATCGACGCGCTGGTCATCGTCCTGAGCCCGTTCTTCCTCTTCCAGGGCCAGGTGATGCAGTCCGCACTGCCGCTGGTGGGCCTGACCGTGACGGGCCTGCCGGTCGCGCTCATCGCGGGCGCCGCGATCGGCACCCGCCTGACCGGCCGGTTTGGCCCCCGGGCCGTCGCTCTGGCCGGCGCCGCGCTGGCCGCTCTCGGGCTGCTGCTCCTGCTGCCCCTCTCCCCCGCGTGGTCCGCCGCCGAGGTGGCGCTGCGGCTCGCCGTGGTGGGTGCCGGGATGGGCCTGTACGGCGGCCCCGCCCACTCCCTGGTCATGACCGGCGGCGCGCTCGACCGTGCCGCCGGCCGGCTCCAGTTCGCGCGCGGCCTCGGCTACGTCCTGGGCCCCGCTCTGGCCGCCACCCTGTGGGCGGCCGAGGGGTTCGGGAGAGCCGGGGTGGGCACCGCGCTCCTGCCTGCGCTCGGCGCCGCCGCGGTGGCGGCGCTCACCCTGATCCCCTACCGCTCCATGACCACCCGACGACCTTCACTCCAACGACCGGGAGCACCATGGACACCCACGCGATCAAGAGTCTGATGACCGAGGCCGTCACCCAGCTCACGGCCCCCGCCCGCCCGATCGAGGTGCGGCACACGCCCAGGCGGCACGTCTACCACCGCCAGGTGCGCTTCTCCGACATCGACGCCCACGGCCACGTGAACAACGTGCGCTTCCTGGAGTACCTGGAGGACGCCCGGATCGCCCTCTTCCTCGACTACGCGGGCACACCGCCCGAGGACCGCAGCGGGTTGCCCGCCGTAGGGGTCGCGATCGTGCGGCACGAGGTCGACTACCGCAGGCCGCTCAGGTTCCGGCACGGCTCGGTGCGGATCGAGTCGTGGGTGACGAAGGTGAACCGGGTCAGCTGCGAACTGGCCGCGGAGATCTGCTCGGACGAGGGGGTGTTCGCCGAGGCCCGCTCCACGATCATGGCCTTCGACCCGCACACCGCCAAACCACGGCGTTTCACCATCCCGGAGCGCACCTTCCTCAAGCGCTATCTGCACTGATGCGGATCCCGCCCTTCCGGCTGCAGCGGCCCCACTTCCAGCCGCTGCCGCCCCTCCGGCCGCTGCCCGTCCGGCCGCTGCCCCTCTGGCTGCTGCCCTTCCTCCGGCCGCGGCTCTTCCTCCTGCTGCCGCTGCTTCTCCTCCTCCTGACGCTAGGGTCGGCGCCGGCCGGTGCGCACGTGGTCGCCCCCGGTGCCGACCTGCGGATCGCGCAGACGATCGCCGGTGCCGAGCTGACGATCACGGTACGGGGCGTGAACAGGACGCCCGCGCCCGCCGTCGTGGAGATCGAGGCGTTCCACCCGGTCCCCGACCTCCCGGTCGAGCTGACGATGCGCTCCACCGAGACCGGCCGGGCGACCCGCGCGTCGGTGCGGCTGGCGGCGGGCCGGGCGGGCCCGTACCGGGTGAGCATGCAGGTGTTCCGGGCGGGGCCGCACGAGCTGGAGATGCGGACGCCCGCGGAGCGCTCGGTGCTGCCGGTCCGCGTGCTGGTCCCGGCGACGTCGCCGTGGGAGCTGGTCATCCACGGTGGGTTCTACGCGGCGGGGCTCCTGGTGGTGGGCGGGCTGCTGACGGGCGGGATGTCGCGACGCGGCCCCGCCGTGGCCGTACGCGCGGGCGCGCTGGTGGGGGTGGTGGCGCTCACCGTGGCGGTGCTGTCCCCGCAGCTCCCCGAGCCCGTCCCCGACGGCGCCGCACCGGGGGCCGAGCCCGTCCCCCGCCGTGCCGCTCCTCAGGCCGAGCCCGTTCCCGATGGCAGCGCCCCCATGGCGGAGTCCGGTAGCGGCGCTTCCATGGCCGAGCCAGGAGGCGCGGGCGGGCGGCCGTACCTGGTCGGGAGATTGAGCACGCAGCCGGCGCGACCGGCGGCCGGGACGGAGTTCACGCTGCTGGTCGACCTCGTGGACGGCTCCACGGGCCGCCCGGTGGACGACCTCGTCCTCCATCACGAGGCCCTGGCCCACCTGGTGGTGACCAGCGCCGACGGCGCGTACTTCCGCCACCTCCACCCCGTCAGGCTCGGCCCGGGCAGGCTCGCGGTACGCCTGCGCGCCGACCGCCCCGGCCGCCACCTCGCCTACGCCGAGCTGGAACGGGCGGACTCCGGCGGCCAGCTCGTCACCGGCGCGTTCGAGGTCGCCGCAGGCACTCAGGCGGCCCCGGTGGCGGCTTCCCCGCCCGGAGCGTCGGTGATCGTCCCGCCGCGGCCGGTGGCGGGCCGTCCCACCACCATCGGCGTCCGTACGAGGGGCCGTCTCCAGCCGTGGCTCGGCATGCCCGGCCACCTGATCGTGCGCGACAGGGAGGGCGGCTTCCTCGGTCACGTGCACGCCACGCCCACCCGCACGTCCGCGCTGACGTTCACCTTCAGCTTCCCCGCCCCGGGCACCTACCTCGCCTGGGCGCAGTACGCGACCGGCTCCACCGTCGAGACCGTGCCCTTCACCATCACGGTCGGGACGGAGGGCGAGACGTGATGAGACGCCTCCTGGCCGGCGCCTGCCTGGCCGCGGCGGCCATGACCGTCGCCGTCGGCTGCCTGTCGCGGCCCGGCCCGGTGTCGGCGCAGGGCGCGGGCACGCGTTATGCCGTCACGCTGACGATCGACGGGAGCGACACGGCCGACATCGTCGTGGACAGGGGCGAGGCCGAGGCGGTCGTGGTCACGGCCACGATGCCGCAGATGGGACACATCACCCCGGAGGCGACGGCTCGGCGCCTGGCGCCGGGCCGGTTCCGGGCGGCGGGCGAGCTGTTCACGATGGACGGGGTGTGGGAGGTCTCGGTACGCGTGTCCGGGGCCGCGGGTGAGGAGGTCATCCCGCTGACCGTCCTGGTCACCTCGTGAAGAAGAGGCGAGGGCGCCCGGATGGGGCCCTCGCCTTACAGCAGCGCCAGAGCCCTGACGGGCGCGCCGAAGCCGCCGCGCAGCTTCGCCGCGCCCACGACCAGCTGCGCTCCCCGTTCGGGCACGGTGTCGAGCGCGGCCAGGTTCTCCAGCCCGTACCTGCCCGTGGTCAGCAACATCCGGTGGACGAGCGGCTCGCGGCGGGTGCCGACGTCGAGGCTGCTGGTGTCGGTGCCGAAGCCGACGATGGAACGCTGGTTGATCAGGAAGTCGGCCGCCTCGGGGCTGATCCCGGGGAAGCGCATCACCTGCGCGAGCGCGTCGAACTGCAGGTACGCCGCGGCGTCGCCGACCCTCCTGTACCAGCCGCTGTCGAGGGCGACGAAGGCCCGGTCGGGGATGGGGCCGTTCCTGCGTTCCCATTCGCGCAGGTCCTTGACGGTGAGCTCGGTGATGTTGTCGCGGGCGGCGCGCTCGGCGATGCGGACGACGCACAGCGGGGCGACGAGGTCCTCGGGCCGCACCTGGTCGGCGGTGGGCAGGCCCTTCCTGGAGTGGGCGGGGACGTCCATGTGCGTCCCGGTGTGCTCGTTGAGCGTCCACTCGGCGGTGTTGAACCCGATCACGTCCTCGAACATGACCTGGCGGCGGGCGGGCTTGCGCACGTACATCTCGAACACCGGGAAGTCGGGGCCGAGCGGGTGCGTCAGGTCCAGGACGCGGGAGGCGCGCACCCCGCTCGCGGCCTCGGCCCGCCGGGGCAGCAGGGCGAGCGCGCCGGCCCCGAACAGACCGGCCAGCGCCCCGCGCAACACCTGCCGCCTGCCGGCCGGCCGCGGCTCGCCCTCCAGCGCCGCCATGATCGTCTCAGGCGCGCACACGAGGCGACCTCCCCCGACCGGCCAGCGGCGCCACCAGCGCGGCGACGTCCTCCCCGGTGGTGGCATCGGCGACATACCCGTCAGGCCGGACCAGCACGAGCTTCGCTCCCCGCAACGGCCCCTGCCCCGCGAAGCCACCAGGCACCCGGTACGGCTCCCCGTAAGCACTCCCCTTGGACACCAGCACCCGCGCCACCACCCGATCGGCCATCGGCTCCAGCCCGGGCAGCACCTTGAGCGGATCCACCCCCGGCATCACCAGCAGGGTGTGCCTCGGGTCGGCCAGCAGCTCGCCGAGCCGCACCGGCGCGCCGTCGCCGCGCAGCGGGGTCACCGTGACGTCCGGCAGGCCGCGGGCGCCGATCGCTCGCCGCCCGCCCCGCGGCCCGACCACGGGGCTCTTGCGGTAGTCGAGATCGTCCTGCGCCAGGTTGGGGATGAACCGGCGCTCCAGCGCCCCGGTGGAGCCGAGCAGGCCGAGCAGCCCGTCACGCAGGAGGCGGCCGATCGGGGAGCGTACGGTCCACAGCCGGGTCTGCTGGTGGGCGCCGCGCAGCACCTGCGCGGCCACCGGCGAGCGTTCGGCCTGGTAGCTGTCCAGCAGCCGGTCGGCGTCGCCGTGCCCGTTGAGGACGAGGGCGAGTTTCCAGCCGAGGTTGGCGGCGTCCTGGATGCCGGTGTTGAGGCCCTGGCCGCCCGCCGGGCTGTGCACGTGGGCGGCGTCGCCGGCCAGCAGGCAGCGGCCGGCCCGGTAGGCGGCGGCCTGGCGCATGTGCACGGGGAAGCGGGTGCTCCACGTCAGGTCCTTGATCTGCACCGGGTAGGGGGCGCGCTCGGTGGCCAGCCGCTGCAGCTCCTCGGCGCTCGGCGCGGAGTCGAGCCTGCCGGCCCGGCCGGCGTCGGCGAACACGCGCAGGCCGCCGCCCGGCAGCGACACCAGCACGAGCACGCCGTCGGGGTGCAGGTGGTAGTGCGCCTCGCCGCGCGGGACGGCGCTGGAGACGTGGCCGTCGCCGAGGATGAAGCTCTGGGTGTAGGTGGTGCCCGCGAAGGGGATGCCGGACAGCTCGCGGACGGTGCTGTGGGCGCCGTCGCAGCCGACCACGTACGCGGCGGTGAGCTCTTCGAGCCCGCCGGGGCCGTCGAGCCGGACGCCGACGTGGTCGCCGTGGCCGGTGAGCCCGACGAGCTCCGTACGCCACTCCACCGCCACCCCGAGCTCGCGCAGCCTGGCGGCCATGACGGCCTCGACGGCGGGCTGCGTGATGCCCAGCATGGTCGGGCCGCCGTTGTGCCAGTCGCCGAGGCGCACGGTCGCCACGTTCCTGGAGCCCGACCAGTAGCGGGCGGCGCCCATCCGGAGGCCGGCGGCGATCACGCCGTCGGCCGTGCCGTGCCGGGCGAGGACGTCCAGCGCGCCGGGCCACATCGCCACGGCTCTGGCCTGGTGGGCGGGCCTGTCGAGGGAACGGTCGATGATCCGGCAGGTGATGCCCTGCCTGCGGAGCTCTGTCGCGAGAGCCAGTCCGGTGGGGCCGGCGCCCACGACCAGGACGGGCAGGGAGATCTTCTCGGTGTCCACCGCGCCACCGTAGGCAGGGGGTGGTCCCGGGCGACTCCAGCGAAGGGTGACAGCGGCCGGATCTAACGGGTCAGCTCATGTGCCGAAGGAAACATTCGTCTTCCGCTTTCGGACAGCCTGTGCCGCCGGGCACCGAGGTGGATCGGGATGGCCGTCGTACCATCCGACAGAACGGCTCTCTCTCGAGAGTACGCAAATGACGGGGAATTGAGCACTTGATGATCAAATTCAATGTTCTCGGTCCGCTGGAAGTGCGCACGGAAGCCGATTCTGCTCTGCCCAAGGGCCGGAAGGCACGCCAGGTCCTGGCGTTGCTGCTGCTCCGGGCCAACGAGGTGGTGGACGTGGAGACGTTCGCCGAGGAGCTGTGGGAGGGTCGCGGCGGGGGGGTCGGCGCGATCCGCACGCACGTCTACAACCTGCGCTCGGCGCTGGCCGCCCAGCCCGCCACCCGCGCGGTGGCCGACATGCTGGTCACCGAGCCGACCGGGTACCTGCTGCGGGTCGAGCCCGGGCAGCTCGACGCGGAGGCGTTCGCCGACTCGGTCGCCGAGGGGCGGCAGCTCATGAGCTCGGGCGCGGCCGAGAAGGCGGCGCGGCGGCTGCGTGACGGGCTGAGCCTGTGGCGGGGGCGCGCGCTGGCCAACGTCACGCCGGGGCCGGTCGTGGCCCGGCATCTCACGTACCTGGAGGAGATCCGCAACCGCGCCGTCGAGCTGCGGCTGGAGGCGGATCTGCGGCTCGGCCACCATCGGGAGCTGGTGGCGGAGCTGCGCACGCTGATCGCCAGGAACCCGCTCAACGAGTGGTACCACCTGCGGCTCATCGAGTGCCTGTGCAGGTGCGGGCGGCGCGGCGAGGCCCTGCTCGCCTACCACGACCTGCGCAGGATCCTGGACGAGGAGCTCGGGCTGGAGCCTTCGGCGGAGGCCAGGCGGCTCCAGCACGGGATCCTGGCGGACGCGGGGCACGCGCCCGCCGATCAGCAGTCGAACCGCCCGATGTACAGCTGGTCCCTGCGCGCGCCGCTCGCCCGCAGGCCCGCGGCCGTGGTGTCGACGAAGCGGGGGCTGCCGCAGATGAAGTAGCGGGCGCGCGGCGTGACCGGGATGGCGGGCCGGTGGGGGCGTACGACCTCCTGGTAGCGCTCGCCGAGGCGGTGGCGCAGCTCCGCGCCGGACACCGCCTCCTGCGGCGAGGCCACCACGTGGACGAGCGACAGGGGCAGGTCATCGCCCTGGCGCACCAGCTCCACGAAGGAGGTCACGCCGATGCCGCCCGCGATCAGCACCGCAGGCCGGCGGGCCCCGGTCAGGGCTTAGCGGGTGAACGTGCCGTAGGGGCCGGCGAGGTGGACGACCGCACCCGGCCCGAGAGCGCGCAGCCGCTCGGCCCGCTCCAGCCGGTACGGCACCGCCCACCGCGGCACCGACCCCCGCCACACCACCACCCCGGCGAACACCACGGCCAGCCCCAGCCAGTACGCCTGCAGCCACGGCGTCTCCGCCAGGAAGCTCCCCAGCCCCCAGGAGTGCACGAACACCAGCGCCAGCAGCGGGTAGGACAGGTAGTGCGCGTACCGCCAGACCCGGTGCCTGACCAGGTAGCGCGCCAGCGTGCTGGTCAGCCAGAGCACCAGGAACATGATGAAGGCCAGCCGGTCGTCCCCCAGCCGGTGGGAGATCTGGCGCACGCCGAGCAGCACCTGCCACCAGCTGACGAGCGTGCCGGCCAGGCCGATCAGGTTGGCCACGTCGCCGAGGTCGGAGGCGCGCAGCGCGAGGGGCAGCAGCGGGAGGAAGGAGACGGCTGCCGCGATCAGGACGCGGGTCATGACAGGGCCGCCGAGGAGCGTACCCGGCCGTCGCGGCCGACGGTGATCCAGCGCGCGTCCGGGTCCTGCCCGGCCAGCCAGTCCGGCCCTTCGCGGGTGCCGAGCAGGATGAGGCAGGTGGCGTACACCTCGGCGGCGGCCAGGTCCGCGGTGATGACGGTGGCCTGCGCGCAGTCGGAGGCGGCCGGCTCGCCGGTGCGCGGGTCGACGATGTGGTGCAGGACGGTGCCGGCCCGGTCGCGCCAGCTGCGCCGCACGACGCTGCTCGTGGCCACCGCCGCCGTGCCCGCGGGCAGCTCCAGCGTGCCGACCGGCCGCTCGCGCAGCGGGTGCTCGACGCCGATCCGCCACGGCCTGCCCCCCTCCGGCCGCCAGGCGACCAGGTCCCCGCCGGCGTCGATCATCCCGTACGGCACCCGCCCGCCCTCGCGCCGCGCCTCCGCGGCCCGCTGCACGCTCCACCCCTTGACGAACCCGCCGAGGTCGACCGCGAGGCCGGGCGAGAGCGTCACGGTGCGGCGGTCGTGGTCGAGGTGCACGGCGGGGACTCCCATGGGGAGCGGCGCGGCGGCGACGTCGGGCGTCCCCACCAGCGCGAAGTCGGTGTCGTAGCCGAGCCGGGCGAGCTCGGCGCCGAGGAACGGGCTGAACAGCCCGCCGGTCGCGCCGAGGTAGCCGCAGGCCTCGTCGAGCGCCGCCAGGAACAGCTCGGAGACGACGACCGCGCCGCCCGCGTTCACGCGGCTGGTGTCGCTGCCGGGGTCGAACCGGCTGAAGGTGCGCTCCACCGTGCGCAGCCACTCCAGCACCGCGGCGTGCTCCCCCGGCGGCAGGACGAGCATGAGGTCGGTGCCCATCACCCGATCGCGCAGGACCTTCACCTCAGGACCCTCTCGTGAACGTCGTGACGGCCCCGGCGGGCAGCCCCTGGCCCGGGGAGTAGCCGGCGCGGACGTCGGCGACGAGCGCGGGCTCCTGCCCGGTGTCCGCCGGCAGGAACTCCACCCGCGCCAGGGAGGCGTGCGGCGTGTCCCCCACCTCGATGGAGCCGGTGAACAGCACCCGTTTCTCCCACACCACATTGCCCTCCACACGATAGGTGTACGAACCCGGCGGCACCGGCTTGCCGCTGCGGTCGGTGGTGTCCCAGTAGACGCTCTGCCTGCCGCTCTCCTGGGCGGGCCGGCCGGCGGCCCTGACCTCGCTGTCGGTGGCCGACTCCCAGCCGGACGCCTGCCGCCACAGGGGCAGCGACATGGGCCTGCGCTCGAAGCCGCCGTTGGCGGTGAAGCTGGTGGCGAACAGGGTGCGCACGCAACGCCCCCGCGCGTCCTCGATCCAGATGGCGAGCTGGTTGCTGGCCAGGCGGGGTAACCGGTTGAGCTGATAGTCGATGCGGACCAGGCCCACGCGGCCGGTGACCGGCACCGACCAGGTGAGGCCCGCGGGTGAGGCGGGCGGCGGCTCGGGGCGGTAGGCGAGGTAGGCCGCGGTCGCTCGCGGTCGTGGCCACTCCGGTGATGACGCCGATCGGCACGATCAGCCGGCTCGTCCGCTCGGACATGGTTGCCCTTTCCGAATGGATAGTGTGCATCAACACTACCCACTTTCGTGGCGGGACGACGATCGTGCACGAGGGATATCCGCACGCGCCGGGGGTAGTCGCGAGCCCATGCCCCCCATCGTGGCCGTCGTGGCACACCGCAAGAAGTCCCTGGGCGCGGGCCTGGACGCCCTGCGCGTGCTCCTCGCCGAGCAGGACGTCGGCGACGTCCTCTGGCACGAGGTGTCGAAGAGCAGGAAGGCCGGCAAGAAGGTGCGCAAGGCGCTCGACGCGGGGGCCGAGCTGGTGTTCGTCTGGGGCGGCGACGGCATGGTGCAGCGCTGCGCCGACGCGCTGGCGGGCTCGGGCGTGCCGATGGCCATCCTCCCGGCAGGCACCGCGAACCTGTTCGCCGCCAACCTCGGCATCCCCGCCGACCTGGAAGGGGCCGTGCGCATCGGCTTCCACGGGCGGCGCGAGAAGCTGGACCTGGGCGTGCTGAACGGCGAGCACTTCGCGGTGATGGCGGGGGCCGGGTTCGAGGCCGAGATGATCGCCGACGTGGACGGGCGGGCCAAGCGGCGGTTCGGCAAGCTGAGCTACTTCAGGGCGGCCGTACGGCACGTCGGCGGGCCGCGCGTGCCGATGAAGATCAAGCTGGACGGGGCCACCTGGTTCGAGGGCAGGGCGAGCTGCCTGCTGCTGGGCAACGTCAGCACGATCGCCGCCGGCGTCGAGGCGTTCGACGACGCCCGGCCGGACGACGGCTGGCTGGAGGTGGGCCTCACCACCGCCCAGGGCCCGGTGCAGTGGGCGCGGGTGCTCGCCAGGATGGCCACGGGCCGCTCCGACGGCTCGCCGCTCGTCCGGGTCTCGCGCGCCAGGAAGGTCTCGGCCCGCTTCGGCCGCCCGCTGAGGTTCGAGCTCGACGGCGGCGAGCGCGGGCACACCACCCGGTTCAAGGCCGAGGTGGCCGCGGGCGCGCTGACCGTCTGCCTGCCCGATGACTGACGCTCAGGTTGCGGCGGCGTGCCGCTCCAGGAACGTGTACACGTCGGCCTCGTCCACGCCGGGGAACGAGCCGGGCGGCAGCGCGGCCAGCACGTGGGAGTTGGCGCGGGCCGACGGCCAGGCGTACCCCTCCCAGCGCTCGGCCAGTTCGGCGGGCGGCCGCCGGCAGCAGTCGCCGTTCGGGCAGCCGGACTTGGTGCGGTGGGTGGTCTCCCGGCCCCTGAACCAGCGCGACTCCTTGTACGGCACCCCCAGCGTGATCGCGAAGTCCCGCTCGCGCGACGGATCGACGTGCGCCACGCAGAAGTACGTGCCGGTGGGCGAGTCGGAGTACTGGTAGTACACCGAGAACCGGTCGGGCGAGGCGAACACCTGCCGCCCCGACCACTGCAGGCACATCCGCTGACCCTCGATCGCACCCTGCTCGTCGGCGGGGAAGACGATGCCGTCGTTCTCGTAGGCCTTGTAGATGGTGCCGCCGGCGTCGTTGCGCACGAAGTGGCAGACCAGGCCGAGGTGGTGGGTGGCGAGGTTGGTGAAGCGGTGGGCGGCCATCTCGTACGACACCGCGAACACGTCGCGCAGGTCCTCCACCGACAGCGCCCGGTCGGACTTGGCCTCCTGGAGGTAGAGGGCGGCGGCCTTCTCGGGGACGAGCACGGCGGCGGCGAAGTAGTTGGCCTCGGTGCGCTGGCGCAGGAAGTCGGCGAAGTCGCGCGGCTTGTCGTGGCCGAGCGCCAGGTGCCCGAGCGTCTGGAGCAGGATCGTGCGCGGCGTGTGCATGCCGAGCTGCTCGTGCTTGACGTAGATGCGCCGGTTGCGCAGGTCGGTGATGGAGCGTACGGAGCGGGGCAGGTCCTGGGCGGTGTGCACGGTGTAGCCGAAGTGCGTGACCAGGCCCTGGATCGTGCTCTGCGACAGGGCGCCCGTACGGTAGCCGACCGCCTCCAGCGCCTGGGCGGCGGCCTTCTCGATGTCGGGGAAGTAGTTGCCCACCTCCCGCTGCCTGCGCCGCAGCTCGGCGTTGGCGGCCCTGGCCTCCTCCGGGGTGGCGGTGCCGCGGGCCTGGCGGGCGCGCAGCTCGCCGTACAGGCCGAGGAGGTGCTCCAGGACGTCGTTCGGGACGCGCGCGGAGACCTTCAGACGGGGCAGGCCGAGCCCGGCGTAGACGGGGTCGCGCTGGGCCTCCTCCAGCGCGATCTCCAGTTGCGCGCGGCGGTTGGGCGGCTGGCGGCGCAGCAGCTCCTCGACCGGGACCCCCAGGGCGGTCGCCAGCGACTTGAGCAGGGAGAGCTTGGGCTCGCGCTTGCCGTTCTCGAGCAGGGAGAGCTGGCTGGGCGCCCTGCCGACGCGCGAGCCGAGGTCGGACAGGGTCAGGCCGCGCTGTTTGCGCAGGTGGCGCAGGCGCTGGCCAAACGCGATCAGATCAAGCTCCTGCGTCAAAGACAGCGGTTCTTCGCCCAGCAAGGAGGCCATGCCGGAATCTTAGACAGAAATTCGGCCCATTTTCTAGCCTTCGCGCGGTCTCGGTTGCCGGTGTCGCGCCGGGCGTTCCCGGCGCTCGATTGGTCTAGGCCAACGGTAAAAGTTGCGATTTCTTCACTACTGAATACCCGTTGGTAATGCACGTGAGCAGAAGATTCGCTGTTCTTCTCCACTCTTCGGACTGTTTGGCGGTGGTCGCCAGGGCAGAGACTCGGCGTGAGCCCCAGGGGACGACAAAGGAGTGAACAATGATCGATCGCCTCAAGGGAGCTGCCGAGCAGCTGCAGGACGAATGGGACAACGACCCTCGCTGGGCGGGCATCGAGCGCACGTACAGCGCGGAAGACGTGATCAGGTTGCGCGGCAGCGTCCAGGAGGAGCACACGCTGGCCCGGCTCGGCGCCGAGCGGCTGTGGCAGCTCCTGCACACCGAGGACTACGTCAACAGCCTCGGCGCGCTCACCGGCAACCAGGCGGTGCAGCAGGTGAGGGCCGGTCTGAAGGCCATCTACCTGTCCGGCTGGCAGGTGGCCGCGGATGCGAACCTGGGCGGGCAGACGTACCCGGACCAGAGCCTGTACCCGGCCAACTCCGTGCCTGCCGTCGTGCGCCGCATCAACAACGCGCTGCTGCGCGCCGACCAGATCACCTGGTCGGAGGGCGACGATGACGCCCCGCACTGGCTGGCGCCCATCGTGGCGGACGCGGAGGCCGGCTTCGGCGGCGTGCTCAACGCGTTCGAGCTGATGAAGGGCATGATCGCGGCCGGCGCCGCGGGCGTGCACTGGGAGGACCAGCTCGCCTCCGAGAAGAAGTGCGGCCACCTGGGCGGCAAGGTGCTGATCCCGACCGGCCAGCACATCAAGACGCTGAACGCCGCCCGCCTCGCCGCGGACGTCGCCGGCGTGCCCTCGCTGATCGTCGCGCGGACCGACGCCCAGGCCGCGACGCTCCTGACCAGCGACGTGGACCCGCGCGACCAGGCCTTCACCACCGGCGACCGCACGTCCGAGGGCTTCTACCGGGTCAGGAACGGGCTGGAGGCGTGCGTGGCGCGCGGCCTGGCGTACGCGCCGTACTCCGACCTGCTCTGGATGGAGACCGGCACGCCCGACCTGGACGTGGCCCGCGCGTTCGCCGAGGCGATCAAGGCCGAGTACCCGGACCAGATGCTCGCCTACAACTGCTCGCCGTCGTTCAACTGGAAGAAGCACCTGGACGACTCCACCATCGCCAAGTTCCAGCGGGAGCTGGGGCACATGGGGTACAAGTTCCAGTTCATCACCCTCGCCGGGTTCCACTCGCTGAACTACGGCATGTTCGACCTGGCCCAGGGGTACGCGGCGGACGGCATGACCGCGTACGTCGAGCTGCAGGAGGCCGAGTTCGCCGCCGAGGCGCGGGGCTACACCGCCACCCGCCACCAGCGCGAGGTCGGCACCGGCTACTTCGACCTGGTCTCCACGGCCGTGGCGCCCGACTCCTCGACCACCGCGCTGCGGGGATCGACCGAGGAGGAGCAGTTCGGCCATTGATCCACCCATGAGCTCGCCGGCCACCTCCAGGGCATGGGAAGGTTCCCCCGGCGAACGCGGGCCGCGCCGGTCCCCCCAGCACCGGCGCGGCTCGCCCCTTTTGCCCGCCCGGGGTGTCACCGGCGGCACAACAAGGCTGTGACCAGCGGCACAGCCGTTGGCGGTGCCGTTTCGTCACACTGGCACCAGCACCACCGTCCGTGTCAGGAGACACCTTGCGACACCTCGCTCGGCATCTTGATCTGCGCCCGGCCCGGCACCTCGACCGGCACCTCGACCGGCACCTCGACCGGCACCTTGAAGGGCGCCCGCACCTCGATCGGCGTTGCCGTGCCGGTGCCGTCCCGGCCACCATCGCGGCGAGACCGTTCCGGTGCGCGGGCGGCTCCTTATGCCTTCCCTGATAGCGGCGGGGCCGGCGCCGCCTCCTCACGGCCTCAGGGAGTGGCGGTGCCGGTCGTCGCCGGGGTGTCCGAGGGCGAGCCGGTCGGGTCCGGCGATTCGCCCGGCCCGTCCTGCGGGATCGTGCTGATCGAGCCCGACGGTTGCGGGCAGTCCCGCCTGGCCGCCGCGTTGCCCCGCCTGCGGGCCGCCGGTGACGCGCACGCCTCCCCCTCGTCCCCGCCCCCGTCACCGGGACCGCTGGTCTGGGTGGGCCGGAACGTGCCACGCCGCTCGCCGGAGGGCGTCAGCACGACGACGGGCCCCTTCGTCCTGGTCTGCGTGACGAACACCGTGGGCGTGCCCGGCGCCGCCGTCCTCGTCGCGAGCTGGACCGGGGGCGGGTTCCCTCTGGTGACGGCCGGCGGGCGGACGGTCGAGCCGGCGCTGCCCGAGGACCGTACGGCAGGCGGGTTGCCGGGCAGCAGCGAGCCACCGCCCACGCTCAGCCCGTCCCCGCCCGAGGCGGCGATGACCGTGATGGCCGCGATCGAGACCGTGGCCAGGGCCGCGAAACTGGCCTGCGAGAGCTGAGCCCGCGACCTCGCCCGAGCCCCTGCCCGGGACTTCGCGCGGCCGCGCCGCCCAGGCGCCTCGGAACGCTCCACATCCTCCGCGGAGGGCTCCTCCACCAGCCGTACCAGCCCTCCCCCGGGCGGATAGGGCACGGGCGTCCAGATCTTGCCCAGCACCTCCTCCACCGCCCGGCGCAGCTCCCACGGATCCCCCACCCCTCCGGCGGCCAGCAGCGCCCTCAGCAGGTCGGCGGCCTTGGGCCGGTCGGCGGGATCCTTGGTCAGGGCGGCCGTGACGGCGGGCCTGAGCAGGGCCGGCACGCGCTCGACGCGCGGCGGGTCGAACAGGATGCGCCGGGTCAGCACGTCCGGCTCCCCGCCCCCGAACGGGTGGTGCCCCGTGGCCGCGAAGGCCACCAGGCAGCCCCAGGCGAAGACGTCCGAGGCGGGCAGGGCGGCGCCGCCGGTCAGCCGCTCGGGCGCCACCCAGCCGGGGCTGCCCATGACCTGCCCGGCCTGGGTGTGCGCGGCGAGCGTGTCCACGTCACGGGCGATGCCGAAGTCGATGACGCGCGGCCCCTGGGCGGACAGCAGCACGTTGCCCGGCTTGAGGTCGCGGTGCACCAGCCCGGCCTCGTGCACGGCGACCAGCGCCGCCGCGACGCCGAGCGCGACCCCGTAGGCGAGGTCGGGTGCCAGCGGCCCGCCGGCCCTGACGACCTGGGAGAGGGCGGGGCCGGGGATGTACTCGGTGACGAGGTACGGGCGGTCCCTGTCGGTGCCGTCCTCGACGACCGCGGCCGTGCAGAAGGGCACCAATCTTCGCGAGAACGCCACTTCCTCAGCGAAGCGCGCCCGTAACGTGGCATCGTTGAGATGCACCGCATGCGGCGTCTTCAGCGCGACGAGGCCCCCCTGAGGGTGCTCCGCCAGATACACCACTCCCATCCCGCCCGTTCCGAGGCGGCCGAGGAGCAGGTATCGGCCGATGATGACCGGGTCCCCCACCGTAAGCGGTCGCACGCCAGGAGGCAGCTCGCTCGCACCACGCGCCATCCGGTTTCGCCTCTCCTGATCAGTGTGCTGGCAAGGCACACTGTGGCGGCATCCGGGGCGGGCTTTCCGCATGTCTTACGCAAGGGGTATCGGAGGGAAGGCGATCATTCCTTCGAGGTAAGTAAGGGGTGGGAAACCAGGCGATTCCTGCGTCAGGAGGCGATTGCGGCGGCTTCCTCGGCCTCGACCTGACGGTTCCAGTCGCCCTTGACCTGACGCCACGCCTCGTCGTCCGCCCCGAGCCGCCAGTAGCCGGAGATGGACAGCCGGTCGAGCGGGATCCCCCGCTCCAGGCGCAGGTGGCGGCGGAGCTCCTTGACGAATCCGGCCTCGCCGTGCACGAACGCGTGCACGTCGCCGTCGGGAAAGTCCAGCTCGCGCACGGCGGCCACGAGCCGCTCGCCGACCGGGCGGTCGCCCCGGTACAGCCAGCGGATCCGCGCGTCGGCGGCGGTTTCGAGCTTCAGCTCGTCCTCTGGGGCGTCCACCTCGATGAGGACGCGGGCGGGGACGGCGTCGGGGAGCGCCTCCAGCGAGGCGGCGATGGCCGGCAGCGCGCTCTCGTCCCCCACGAGCAGGTGCCAGCCCGCCTCGCGGTCGGGCGCGTAGCCGCCGCCGGGGCCCAGGATGAGCAGCTCGTCGCCCGGCCGCGCGCGGTCCGCCCACGGGCCGGCCAGGCCCTCGTCGCCGTGCACGACGAAGTCGAGGGTGAGCTCGCGGGTGTAGGGGTCCCAGGCGCGTACGGTGTAGGTCCGCAGCTTCGGCCAGACCTCGCGCGGCAGGGTCTCGCGGCAGGTCTTCACGCTGAACGGCCGCGGGTACTCGACGCCCTCGCAGAGGAAGACCAGCTTGACGTAGTGGTCGGTGAGCCCCCGGGTGGCGAACTCCGCCAGCCCGTCCCCGCCCACGACCACGCGGACCATGTTGCGCGAGAGGCGCTCGGTTCGCTGGACGACACCCCGGTGGTGATCCGTACGCTGTTCAGCCATAGGACAGCCCCCCTGAGTTAGGCATACCTAACCTTATACCGTCCCTCGCTCCTACCGCAGACCTATCACCCCAAACGAGACAGGCAAAAACTCACGCCGCCGCCGAATCCCCCATCGCCTCCGGCAGTTCCGCCACCGCCTGGAGGAACTGCGACATGTGCCGGAACGCCAGCCGCGCCTCGGGCAGCACGTCGGCCAGGATCGGGAAGACGTGCGGCATGCGCGGCCACTCCTCGTACCTGACCTGCACCCCCGCCAGCCGCGCCCGCTGCGCCACCCGCCTGGCCTCGTCCCGCAGCACCTCCGTCGAGCCCGTCACGATCATCAGCGGCGGCAGCCCCGCGAAGTCGCCGTGCACCGGCGAGACGAGCGGGTCCCAGGGGTCCAGGCCGGAGGTCCACCGGCGGGCCAGCCAGCGCACCCTGCTCGCCGGGAGCATGGGGTCCTGCCAGCGGTTCGCCCGGCGCGGGAAGTCGGTGAGGTCGGCCCACGGCGACAGGCAGATCGCCGCCGCGGGCAGCGGCAGGCCCCTGTCGCGCAGCGCCAGCAGGGTCGCCAGCGTGAGATGGCCGCCCGCCGAGTCGCCCGCCAGGATCACGTCCTGCGGCGCGTGCCCGCGCCGCAGGAGGCAGTCGTAGGCGTCCAGCGCGTCGGCCAGGGAGTCGGCCAGCCTGTGCACCGGGCCCTGGCGGTAGTCCAGCGCCAGGACCGGCCGCCTGGACACCGCCGACAGCCGCCAGGTGATGGGCCGGTGGGTGCGCGGCGAGCAGGAGAAGTAGCCGCCACCGTGGAAGTAGAGCACCACCTTGCGCTCGTCGAGCCCCTGCCCTCCGCGCACCCACTCCCCGCCGCACGCGGAGAAGGCCGCCGGGACGACCGCGACGTGCTCGGGATGCGGCACGTTCACCACCCGGGCCAGCTCGCCGAGCCGGGCGGCTCCGGACAGGGCCAGCGGGTGGCGCATCAGCAGGCTGGAGGCCGGTTTCACGGTGCCGCGCAGGAGGCCGGTGAGCGCCCTGGCCTGCCAGCTCAGCGGATACTCCGGGATCACGTCCCTGTCGACTCGCATACCGCCCCCTTCCAGAAGATTTCTTCCCTCTCTCGCGAGATCCCTACCGGCCAGTAAGTAACTCATCTCTTACGCGGATATTTCGGCACGATGACCGCCCGCGCCGCGCCCCCGGAAAATCCCGTTGCGGGCCGCCGACCCCGCGACGGATAATCCGTGTTTCCCACCGGCAGACCCGTGCGCGGGTCCAGGCACGGTGCGTAACCGTGTCATCACCCCCTGGAGGTGCAAAACCTTCCCGCTCTATGCCCGGCTCGTCCGGTACGGCTTCCGCAAACACGCCACCTACGTCTGGGCCGCGCTCGCCGGCGCGTTCACCAACAGCGTCTTCGGCATCCTGCGCGCGTACATCCTGATCGCGCTCTGGCAGGCCCGCCCCGGCCTGGCCGGCTACGACATCACCGACGCCATCACCTTCTGCTTCGTCACCCAGGCCTTCATCGGGCCGATGCAGCTCTTCGGCGGCGGGCTGGCCATCCCCGAGCGCATCCGCAGCGGCGACATCGCGCTCGACCTGGTCCGTCCCGCCTCGCTGCAGCTCTGGACGCTCGCCGAGGACGTCGGCAGGGCCGCCTACCTGTTCCTGGTACGCGGCATCCCGCCGATGCTGCTCGGCGCCGCGATCTTCGGCATCCACGTGCCCGCCACGCCCGGCCAGTGGCTGGCGTTCCTGGCCGGCTTCGCGATCGCCGTGGTCGTCAGCTTCGGCTGGCGTTACCTGGTCGCGCTGTCGGTCTGCTGGCTGCTCGACGACCGCGGCGTCGCGGTCGTGTCGCTGGTGCTGAGCACGTTCTTCAGCGGCATGATGGTGCCACTGCACCTGTTCCCCGGCTGGTTCGGCGACCTGGCCATGGCGCTGCCCTGGGCCGCCATGGTGCAGCTGCCCACCGACCTCTACCTCGGCAACGCCCCGGTGCTGGAGACGCTGGCGTTCCAGGCGTTCTGGGCCGTGGTCCTGCTCGGCCTGGGCGCGCTCGGCACCCGGGCGATCCGCCACAAGGTGGTGATCCAGGGTGGCTAGGACGTACTTCCTGCTGCTGTGGACGTGGACCCGCGCGGCGGCGGCGTACCCGGTCTCGTTCGCGATGATGACCGCGTTCGGCTTCGCCATCGCCGCCATCGACGTGGGCGTGATCCTGGTCGTCTTCGCCAACACCACCACCCTGGCCGGCTTCTCCCGCGAGGAGGTGCTGTTCCTGTACGGGACGGCGGGCCTGGCCTTCGCCATCTGCGACACGTTCGTCAGCAACCTCGACCGGGTCAGCCAGCACATCAAGGCGGGCACCCTCGACACGTTCCTGATCAGGCCGGTCGGCGCGTGGATCCAGCTCGCCGCCGACCGCTTCATGGCCAACCGCGTCGGGCGCATCCTCCAGGCCGCGCTGGTGCTCGGCTACGCGGTCGCCGCGCTCGGCATCGACGGGGGGCGCGCCTGGATGATCCCGGTCATGGTGGTGACGGGGATCGTCATCTTCACCTCGTTGTGGACGATCGCCGGCGCGCTGCAGTTCGTGCTGACCGACGCCCCCGAGGTGGTCAACACCCTGACCTACGGCAGCAGCCAGCTCACCCAGTACCCGCTCAGCGTCTACGGCCGCGACCTGGCCAGGGCCGTGACGTACGTGCTGCCGCTGGCGTTCGTCAACTGGCAGCCCGGCCTGTACGTGCTGGGCAGGGCGGACCCGTTCGGCACGCCCGGGTTCATGCGGTTCATCGGGCCGGCCGCCGCGCTGGTCCTGGCCCTGCTGGCCGCGCTGGCCTGGCGGCAGGGCGTCCGGCACTACCGATCCACGGGGAGGTGACGCGAATGATCGAGCTTGACCGGGCCGGACGCTCGTTCAAGGTGAAGAGGAACGTCGTGCACGCCGTGCGCGACCTGTCGTTCACGGTGTCGGCGGGCGAGTTCGTCGGCTACCTCGGCCCCAACGGCGCCGGCAAGTCCACCACGATCAAGATGTTGTGCGGCATCCTGACCCCCACCTCGGGCCGGGTCAGGGTGGCGGGGCTGGACCCCTCGCGCCGCCGCACGACGCTGGCGCGGCGCATCGGGGTGGTGTTCGGGCAGCGTACGACGCTGTGGTGGGACCTGCCGCTGCGGGACAGCTTCGAGCTGATCAGGCACCTGTACCGGGTCGACCGCGCCGCCTTCGCCGCCCGGCTCGACGAGCTGACCGAGACGCTGGACCTGGGCGAGTTCCTGCGCACGCCGGTGCGGCAGCTCAGCCTCGGCCAGCGCATGCGGGGCGACCTGGCGGCGGCGCTGCTGCACGCGCCCGACGTGCTGGTGCTCGACGAGCCGACGATCGGGCTCGACGTGGTCAGCAAGGCCAGCATCCGCGAGTTCCTGCTGCGGCAGAACGCGGAGCGGGGCACGACCGTGCTGCTGACCACGCACGACCTCGGCGACATCGAGCGCCTGTGCCGCCGCGTCATGCTGATCGACCACGGGCGGCTGGCGTTCGACGGCACCCTCGACGACCTGATGGCCACGGCCCCCGACCAGGCGTCGCTGGAGGAGGTGGTCACCCGCCTCTACACGGGCACCGCCCGCTGACAGCACGGGACGACGCATGCCGGCGGCGCCGGACTCACGCCGGCGCCGGACGCAGGCCGGCGGCGCCGGACCGCCGCCCGGTCAGCCCCGCTCGCCTGGGCGGTCCACGATGACCGAGGCGAGCTGGGCGGTGGCCCACACCGCACCCTTGCGGACCTCGGGCTCCGCGTCGCCGAACATGTTCTCGTCGCGCAGCCAGATCGTCCGCTCGCCCAGGTAGCGGTAGGTCCGCGGGTCCAGGATGCGGTAGCGGCGGGTGGCCGGGTCCGCCTCGCCGGTGTCCCGCCAGATGCCCAGGCCGCTGCGGCCGGCCGCGTCGGTGACGCCCTGCTCGACCCGGACGCCGGGGATGAGCGCCAGGGCCTCGAAGAGGGCCGACTCCAGCTCGGGCGGCATGACGCCGGACCGGCTGAGGTAGAGCATGATCACGCCGTAGGCGCGGGCGGCGTCGGGGGCGACGACATGGGGGACGCCTTCCTCCCTGGGGTAGTCGATCCAGTGCCGGTCCCTGGTCACCTTGGCGAGCAGCCGCTTCGGGTCGGTGGGCAGCTCGCGCAGCTTCCGGTCGTACTGCTGCGGCGACAGGTCGTCGTCACCCGGGTCGGGCGGGACGTCCCGGACGGACAGCCTGCCGTCCCTGCCGAAGCCGGCGGTCTGCTTGCCGTCGTAGCGGATCCAGGACTCCCTGGTCTCGATCGTGTCCCGGGCCGGCTGCTTGTCCAGTGTCCTGCTGTACTGCCACTGCGTCGGCAGCGGCACCTCGGCGGCCCGGCGCCTGCCCACCGTGTCGGCGGCCAGGGCCAGGACGGTGTCCGGGTCGAGCTGGACGGTCCGCGGCTGGGCCGATGGAACCGGCTGCGCGGGCGCCTGCGGCCGGACGACGACCAGGGCGACCGCGGCCGCGGTGCCCAGCGCGCCGGCCAGCAGGAGCGCGCGGCCGAATCCGCGCCTGCGCGTGCGCATCCGGCGCAGCAGCCGGCGGCGGCCCCGGGCCGTCCACTCCTCGCCCGGCTCCGGCACCACGGCACGCAGCTCGCGCAGGGATCGCAGGTCATCCACCGAAGGACTCCTCTCGTGCCGTGGTGGGGTCGCTCCCGCCGAGCGCCGCGCGGGTCCTGGCCCTGGCGCGGTGCAGGCGGGACCGGACGGTGCCGATGGGGATGCCCAGTGCGCGGGCCACGTCCTCGTACGTCATGTCCGCCCAGGCCACGAGTAACAGCACCTCCCGGTCGGCGGCCGGCAGGTCCGCCAGCGCCGCGGCCAGGCCCGCCTGCTCCGCCGCTACGCGGTCGTCGATCCTGTCGGCGTACGGCTCGGTGATCTCGTCCACCCCGGTGCGGGCCAGGGCCCGGTAGAGCCTGACCTCGACCCGGCGGTGACGCTGGATGAGCCTGGCGGCGATGCCGTACAGCCAGGGGCGGGCGTCGGGATGGCTCGGGTCGTAGTGGCGGCGGCGCCGGAACGCGGCCAGGAACGCGTCGGAGACGACGTCGTCGGCCAGCGACTCCCCGAGCCGCCTGGCGACGTAGCGCCGCAGGGCCGCCGCGTGCCGGTCGAAGAGCTCGGCGAAGATCTCCGGGACCTGCCCGGACCGCCGGATCAGCTCGGAGTCGGCCGGCTCGCCGGGCACTTCGTCGATCACATGTCGCTCCCGTCCGTACGGTGTTTCCGCTGGCTTTCGCCCGCACGGCCGCGAGGAGTTCGCGCTTTTCGATGTGACCTGCGTCACATGACTGCGGCCGCCTCCCGGCAAGAGGCGGCCGCGGTCCAGGTGTTCACGAGGGTCAGTAGTAGCTGCCCTCGGGGGTGGTCTCGTAGTCCTCGTCGAGCTCGTCGTCGCGGCGCGACCACCGCGACGGCATCAGCACGGGGATGAACAGGATCACGCCGAGCAGCGCGTACACCCCGGTCGTGAGGAGGGTCCTGGCGCCGAAGCCGGCGTCGCGGATGATCTGGTTGACCGAGGGCTCGGCCGGGATGAAGGAGAGCGCCCGGTTCATGTCGAGCGCGTACACGACCGTCCAGGCCAGCAGCACCATGGACGGGACGAAGGTAGCCAGCGGGGAGATCCGGCCGGCCGTAACCAGGCCCGCGACGAGCCCGACCGCGGCCATCGCGCCGAGCGCGATCCAGATCCCCTGGCTGTCCGGTGGATTCGCCGCGGCGTTCCCGACGGCCTGCTGCACCGCCCATCCGCCGCCCCCGAGCACGGCCGCCGTCACCAATAGGCCGACCAGCAAACCACCTAAGTGCCGCAACGTTCTCACCTCTATGTCAGCGCGATCGGCACGACCCTAGCGACAAATGCCATTTTCGGACCAGGCATTGACCAGCTTGGGACTCGAGGTCTCATCCTCCCCTGCCCCGTGAGAGCATGGGGCACACCCATGCGTGCGCGACTTCCCCTCCGGCTCGCGCGGACGGCCGCCTTCGCCGCCGTCTGCGTGACCCTGGCCGCGCTCGCCCACGTCCTCGGCGGCGGCGCCGCACCCGCGCCCTGGGCCGCCGCGCTCGGGCTCGCGGGCGTGTCCGCGCTCGGGCTGGCGCTGTGCGGCAGGGAGCGCTCGGCGGGCACGATCAACCTGGTGCTGGTCGGCGCGCAGGTCGGGCTGCACGAGCTGTTCGCGGGCGAGGGCGCCTCCTACGTCTCGGTGCACGGGCACGCTCAGGGCGGCCTGGCCGTCAACGCCGGCATGCTGCTCACGCACCTCACCGCCACGGTGATCACCGGCCTGTGGCTGTCGCGCGGCGAGGCCGCGCTCTGGTCGCTGCTGCGCCGCATCGGCCGCCGTCTCGTCCTCCTGCTCCCCCCGGCCGCCGCGCCCGTGTCGCGGCCCGGCGCGCCGGTCGTCCGCACCAGGGTGGTGCCGCCGCAGCCGGATCTCCGGCACAGCGTGGCCAGGCGTGGTCCTCCACTTCCCGCCTGAGCTTCTGACACCCCTTTTTCATCCCCCATCACCCAAGTGGAGCCTTCGACATGTCCTTCGTACGCCGTGCCGCGACCGTGGTCGCCGCCGCCACCGCGCTCACCGCCGCTCTGGCCCTGCCCGCGTTCGCGCACGTCACCATCCAGCCGGGCACCGCCGAGCAGGGCGGGTTCACCAAGGTCGCGTTCCGGGTGCCGAACGAGCGCGACAACGCCTCGACCACCAAGATCGAGGTCTCCTTCCCCACCGAACACCCGCTGGCCTTCGTCTCCGTCAAGCCCGTGCCCGGGTGGACGGTCAAGGTCACCGAGGGCAAGCTGCCCGCGCCGGTCAAGACCGAGTACGGCGATCTGGAAGAGGCCGTCACCAAGGTCGTCTGGGAGGGCGGCAAGATCAATCCTGGGGAGTTCCAGGAGTTCGAGGTGTCCATGGGGCAGCTGCCCGAGGTGGACTCGCTGATGTTCCCGACCAAGCAGACGTACTCGGGCGGCGAGGTCGTGGACTGGTCGGAGGCCCCGAAGGCCGACGGCACGGAGCCCGAGCACCCGGCGCCGCTGCTCAAGCTGGTGCCCGCCGCCGAGGACGGCGCCACGGCCACCCCCGCCACCGCCGCGGCGTCCGCGTCCGCCGCGGCGTCAGCCTCCGGCGCCCCGTCGGTGACGCCGGTCGCGGCCGCCTCGTCGTCGGACGGCACCGCCCGCCTGCTCGGCGGGGCCGGGCTCGTCGTGGGCATCATCGGCGTCGTGATCGGCGCCCTGGGCCTGCGCCGCCGCCCGTCCGCCTGACGGGCACGGCTCCCCCGCTGCGCCGCCGCCGGCCGTGCCTCGGTCCCGGGCACGGGCGGCGGCGTGGCGGAGATCAGGACGTGATGTCCTTGCCGGAGAACCGCGCCCAGGCGATCGAGCCGAACAGCACGATGTACGCCCCGAACGTCAGCAGCCCGTCCCGCAGGGCCGCCACGTCGATCGGGCTGCGCAGCACCGCGTCGAAGTTGGTGAACCTGGTCGGCAGCAGGTACGGCGCGATCGAGCCCAGCTCCGGGATGGCCCGCAGCACCTGGCAGACGATGACCAGCACCACGGTCCCCGCGATGGCCCCGATGGACACCTCGGTGAACACCGACAGCGCCAGCGCGACCGCGGCCAGCGCCGCCATGCCGGCTCCGACGTACCCGACCGAGATGGCGATCCGCAGCAGCCCGTCGGTCAGCGGCACCGTCGTGCCGGACAGCAGCGTCACGTCCCCCGCCGGGAACAGCACCAGCCCCGTCACCAGCGCCGACAGCGCGACCACCGCCGTCACCGCGTAGGCGTAGACGACCGCGTTGAGGTACTTGATCGCCAGCAGCCGGGTACGGCCGGCCGGCGCGGCCAGCAGGTAGCGCAGCGTGCCGCCCCCGGCCTCCCCCGCGATCGAGTCGCCCGCCACCACGCTCACGGCCACCGGCATCAGCAGCAGCACCAGGAACGAGAACGACACGAACGTCAGCATGAGGCTGTTGCCCGCCACGTCCTGGACGAGCCCGCTCATGTCGTCGTCCGTCGACGAGCCGAACATGCGCAGCGCGACGCCGACCACGACCGGCACGACGGCCAGCACGGACAGCATGACCAGGTTGCGCGGCCGGCGGAAGGTCAGGCCCAGCTCCGAGCCGAGCAGCCGCCAGAACGCCCACGTCGCCCGCCCGGCCGGCTCGGGCGGGGCCGCGGGCGCGGGCTCCGGCTCGTGGCGTTCGGTGGTGCGCATCGTCTCCGTCACCGGGACCAGCCCCGGCGTGCGCCGCGGACCGAGCGTGGCCGTCCGCGCACCGCCCGCCCCCGGGTCCTCACCCGTCGACATCGAAGCCCTCCCCTGTCAGTCCCACGAACACGTCCTCCAGGCTCGGCCGCGCCACGGCCAGCCCGCGTACGGCCACGCCCTCCCCCACGAGCGCGGCGTTCACCTGCTCGGGCGCGTGCCCGCCCAGCTCCGCCGTGACCTCGCGGCCCTCGGCGCGCACGTCGGCCAGGCCGAGCCCGGCCAGCACCCGCGCGGCGTCGTCGGGATCCGGCGTCTCCACCCTGATGCGGGTGACCAGGCCGGCGCTGAGCGAGGCGATCGTGCCCTGCGCGACGAGCCTGCCGGTACGCATGATCGCGGCGTGCGTGCACATCTGCTCGACCTCGGCCAGCAGGTGCGAGGAGACGAACACCGTGGTGCCCTCCGCGGCGATCTCCTTGACCAGCGTGCGCACCTCGCGGGTGCCCTGCGGGTCGAGCCCGTTGGTCGGCTCGTCGAGCACGAGCAGCTCGCGCGGCCCCAGCAGCGCGGCCGCGATGGCCAGCCGCTGGCGCATGCCGAGCGAGTAGTTGCGGTAACGCTTGCCCGCGGCGGCCGACAGGCCCACCCGGTCGAGCGCGTCGGCGATCCGACTCTTGGCGGTGCCGCGCCGCGCGGTCGGGTCGGCCGCGTCGAAGCGCATCAGGTTGGCCGCACCCGACAGGTACGGGTAGAACGCCGGCCCCTCGACCAGCGCCCCCACCTTGGGCAGGGCCCTGGCCTGCGGCAGCCCCAGCACGGAGTACTCGCCCTCGGTGGGCGCGACCAGGCCGAGCAACATGCGGATCGTGGTCGTCTTGCCGGAGCCGTTGGGCCCGAGGAAGCCGAACACCGAGCCGCGCGGCACGGTCAGGTCGAGCGCGTCCACGGCGACCTGGCCGCCCTTGAATCGTTTGGTCAGCCCCCGGGTGAGGATCGCGGCGTCCTCCGCCGGGTCCCCGGAGGGCGGGGCCGCCCCGAAGGGCGCCCCCGCTTCCTGCGTGACGGTGGTCACTTGACGCCCGCCGCCTTGGTGATCTCCTCCGGGGTGACCGCGCCGACCAGCAGCCGGCCGTCGTCGGTCAGCAGGGCCGTGACGAGCTTGGTCCTGATCAGCCTGCCGGAGCCCCACGTGCCGCTCACCGGGGTGGCGGACTTGAGCACGTTGTCGACCAGCGCGGCCGGGTCGCCGCCCTGCCCGCCGAACCGCTCGCCGCCGTCCTCCGGCTTCGCGGACTGCTGGGCCGCCGTCAGGTCCGACGGGGAGAACGGCACGACCGCGACGGCCGTCCAGCCCTCGCCGACGACCTTCAGGTCGCCCGCGACCTCCCTGGCGTGCTCCGCGCGCTCCTCCGCGGTGGCGGCGTCGTCCGCGTTCAGGCCGAGCGTCCGCTCCTCCACCTTGGCGCCCGCGGGCGGGGTGAAGGTGAAGTTCTCCGCCGCCGGCGGGGTGAACGTCACCTGGGTGAACCCGATCTGGTACGCCGGCTCGGCCGAGCCCTTGGCGTACACCTGGACCTGGAGCGGGACGTACGTCTCGCCGTCGAGGGCGATCCGGATCTCCTGCACCAGCGAGCTCTCGTCCTTGGGCGCCAGCACGAGCTGGTAGACCGGGCGGCCCGCCACCTCCGCCGTGTTGATCACCCGGACCGCGGTGTGCTCGTCGGCGGCGGCCAGCAGCCGCTCGGCGAGCTGCTGCGGCGTCAGCTCGGTCTCCTGGGGCAGCGGCGTGGCGTGCGCCGCCGGGCCGCCGGTGCCCTGCTTGACGGTCAGTTTGGTGGCGGTGTTGGTGGCGCTGTCCCAGTACCAGGCCTGGCCGCCGTTCACGATCAGGTTGGTCTCGTTCAGCTGGGTCGGCATGGCGACGCGGAGCTTGTCGGCCGCGCCGTACCAGACCTTCACCTCGTGCGAGCCGGACAGCAGGCTGAGCGGCGACACCGCGCCGGTCTGCGGCAGCGCCGGCAGGCCGAGCGAGGCCGTCTGTTGCACGGTGCCCGACATCGGCGGGATGCCGCCCTCCTTGCTGGTGGCCGCCACGGCGTCGGCGAGCAGTTGCTCGGCCGAACGCTCGGGCAGCACAGGGTCGCCGCTGACCGCGGCTATGACGGGGCCGGCGCCGATCGCGGCTCCGATCACGGCCGCTGCCGCGATCGGCACTCCCCACCTCACGAACGTGCCTCTGCGCATCTCACTCCTTAACGTTATGTCGATGCCCAGAGCCTGCGTCATGGTTCCTGTGGCAACCCTGAGACAGTCTGAGACGGCTCTCAGCCTTCTCAGCGTTGTCTCAGCGCGAGGACGGGAGAATTGCCATATGAGAGTACTTGTCGTCGAGGACGAGCGGCGGATGGCGGCCGCGCTGCAGCGCGGGCTGCAGGCGGAGGGGTTCGCCGTGGATCTCGCGCACGACGGCGAGGAGGGGCTGCACGCGGCCAGGCAGGGCGACTACGACGTCGTGGTGCTCGACATCATGCTGCCCAGGCTGTCCGGCTACAACGTCTGCAAGCAGTTGCGGGCCGAGGAGAACTGGGTGCCGATCCTGATGCTCTCGGCCAAGGACGGCGAGTACGACATGGCCGACGGGCTCGACCTGGGGGCCGACGACTACCTGACCAAGCCGTTCTCGTACGTGGTGCTGGTGGCCAGGCTGCGGGCGCTGATGCGGCGCGACGCGGGACGGCGGCCGTCGGTGCTCACGGCGGGCGACCTGTCGCTGGACCCGGCCAGGCGCCTGGTGGAGCGCGGGCAGAGCCAGGTCGAGCTGACGCCCCGGGAGTTCGCGCTGCTGGAGTACCTGATGCGGCGGCGGGACGAGGTGGTCTCGAAGTCGGAGATCCTGGAACACGTGTGGGACACCTTCGACACCGACCCGAACGTGGTCGAGGTGTACGTCGGCTACCTGCGCCGCAAGATCGACGCCCCGTTCGGCAGGAACGCCCTGCAGACCGTGCGCGGCGCGGGCTACCGGCTGGCGGGCGACGGTGGCTGACTCGCCGCTGGTCTGGTGGCGGCGGCAGGGGCTGCGTTTCCGGCTCACGGTGGCGGCCGCCGCGGTGCTCGCGCTGGCGCTCGCCCTGTCGGCCACGGTGCTGGTGACCGTGCTGGAGCGCGCCCTGATGGACACCGTGGACGACTCCACCAGGGCGCAGGCCCAGACGGTGCGGGTGGCCGCCGACGCGGGCACGCTGACCAGCCCCATCACCACCCACGACGGCACGATCGTGCAGGTCATCGACGCACGGGGGCGGATCACGCACGTCACGTACGGCGCCGACCGGCTGGTGCCGATGCTGGACGCCCGGGCCAGGGCGCGGGTGCTGCAGAGCGGGCAGGCGACGCTGCTGGACGGGCGGCCGTACGCGATCCCGGGATTCCTGCGGGTCGTCGTGCTCAGCGCCGACCACGGGCAGACGGTGGTGGCGGCCCGCCCCATCAGCGAGATCCAGAACAGCCTCGTCACGGCCGGGCGGGTGCTGCTGGTCGGCACGCCGGCGCTGGTCGTGCTGCTGGCGGTGGCGAGCTGGCTGATGATCGGCCGTACGCTGCGGCCCATCGCGGCGCTGCGCAGGGGCGCGGCGGACATCACGCACACCGCCAGGTCGCGCCGGCTGCCGGTGCCGCAGTCGCAGGACGAGGTGCACTCCCTGGCCACCACCCTCAACGACATGCTGGCCCGGCTGGAGGAGGCCGAGCAGCGCCAGCGCGCACTCGTCTCCGACGCCGCGCACGAGCTGCGCAGCCCGCTGGCCAGCATCCGGCTGCAGCTCGAAGTGGCGCTCGGGCATCCCGACGGGCAGCACTGGCAGGAGACGGCCGAGGGCGTGCTGGAGGACACGATGCGGCTGTCCCGGCTGGCCGAGGACCTGCTCGCGCTGGCCAGGCTGGACGAGCGCGGCGGCGTGCCCGCCCGGCGCGAGCCGGTCGACCTGGACGAGGTGGTGCGGCAGGTCGTGGACCGCTACGCCGAGGCCCGGCTGACCGTGTGCGACCCGGTCGTGGTCCGGGGCGACGCGCTCGACCTGAGCCGGGTGCTGACGAACCTGATGGACAACGCGGTCCGCCACACCGCCTCCAAGGTCGAGGTGGCGCTGACGGGCGACGGCGTGCTGACCATCACCGACGACGGGCCCGGGATTCCCGAGCAGGATCGCGAGCGGGTCTTCAACCGCTTCACCCGGCTCGACTCCGGCCGCAGCCGGGACGAGGGTGGTGCGGGGCTGGGCCTGGCCATCGTGCGGGAGACCGTGCGGGCGCACGGGGGGACGGTGGTCCTGGAGGACGCTGACCCGGGCCTGCGCGCGGTCGTCCGCCTCCCTGTGGCCGGCTGACCCGACCCGCGGTCGGCCGGCGTCCGGCGTCCGGCTGGCCCGTCCCGTGACCAGCCGCCCTGTCCCGCGCTCTCAGGGGGCGCGTCAGACCATTCCTGTCACGTGGGGGCCAGGGGCCCTGGTCACCGGGCGCCTGGCGTGTTACGCACGGGGCATGCGTGCAGCACGCAGACGACCCGCAGGCCGCACCCTCCCGGCCGCCGCCGTCGCGGCGAGCCTCGCGCTCGCCGTGGCCGCCGCTCCCGCCACGGCCGGATCCGGCCCGGGAACGACCGCCGGCCCGCGGACCACCATGACCGTGATCGCCTCCGGCCTGGACAACCCCAGAGGGCTGAACTTCGGCCCCGGCGGCGTCCTCTACGTGGCCGAGGCGGGCAGGGGCGGCCCGGGGCCGTGCATCGCCGGCGCCCAGAACCAGACGTTCTGCCTGGGCCCCACGGGCGCCGTGACGGCCGTTTCGAAGGGCCGGCAGCGCCGCGTCGTGACCGGCCTGCCGTCCCTGGGCACGCCGGACCTCAGCGAGGTGCTCGGCGCCCACGACGTGGCCGCGGCACACGGCGGGCTGCTCGTCCCGATCGGGCTGGGCACCGACCCGGCCAGGCGCGCGCAGCTCGGCCCGGACGGGGCCGCCGTCGCCACGCTGGTCAAGGCGACGGGCAAGCGCTGGAGGAGCATCGCCGACCTGGGCGCGTACGAGGCCGCCCACGACCCCGACCAGGGCCAGCCGGGAACCGGCCCGGACAGCCAGCCCTACGCGGTGCTCCCCGACGGCGCGGGCGCGCTGGTCGTGGACGCGGGCGCCAACGACCTGCTCCGCGTGCGCCCGGGAGGCCGGATCTCGACGGTCGCCGTGTTCGACGTCCGTACGGTCCCGGGCCCGGGCGGCGGTGAGGTCCCGATGCATCCGGTGCCGACGAGCGTGGCCCGCGGCCCCGACGGCGCCCTGTACGTGGGCCGGCTCACGGGCTTCCCCTTCCCCGTAGGGGGAGCCGAGGTGTGGCGTCTGTCGCCGGGCGAGCCGCCGCGGGTGTACGCCTCCGGGTTCACCAACATCGTGGACCTCGCCTTCGATCGGCGCGGCAGGCTGCTGGTGCTGGAGATCGCCGCCAACGGGCTGCTGTCGGGCGACCCGGCGGGAGCCCTGCACCGCGTCGAGCGCGACGGGACCAGGACGCTCATCGCCGGGGACGGCCTGTTCACGCCCACGGGAGTGGCGGCCGGGCCGGACGGCGCGTACTACGTGTCCAACAGGGGCACGCTGGCGGGGTCCGGGGAGGTGTTGCGGATCACGGGCTGACGGCGGGGCTCTCCGGAGGCCATCGATCCCCGGAGGCCATCAGGGGCGCGGCGCCGATGCCGGGCCCCATGGCTGCTGCTGTCGCGTGCTCCATCAGGTCACGCGAGACGGGAAATGGATCGTTCCCAAAGGAGTCGTCAGGCGGCGGTTCCCTTCTCCGCGGTGGCCAGGAAGTCCTGGGCGATGAGCGGCAGCCGGCGCCGGGCGTGCACGACGGCGATGACGCGGCGCACGGCGGGTTCGAGGGAGCGCACCACCAGGCCCGCGCGTCCGGCCTGCTCGGCCATGCCGCGGTACCACAGCAGCGACGCCTGCCCCGCGCGGACGGCGTTGAGCCAGCCGTTGCGTTCGTCGGTCTCGAGCACGACCACCGGGGTGACCGCGTACTTGCCGAACATGGCGTCGAGCTCCCTGCGCCGCATGCTGCCGCGGGCGGGCAGTGCCAGGCGCATGCCGTGCAGCCTGCCCATGGGCACCGGGTTGGGCAGTTCGAGCCCCGGCGGGGAGATCAGGACGATCTCCTGGCGTTCGAGGGGGTGGGTGATGAGGTCCGTGGGCACGGGCAGGTCCGTGAGGCCGAGGTCGGCCCGCTGGTCCCTGATGGCGCTGACGACGCCGTCGCGGCCGTCGCAGCGCACGATGTGCACGCGTACGCCTGGATGCTCGGCCGCGTAGGCGGGCAGCAGCCGCCCCGCGAGACCGGGCTCGAGGCTGGGGGTGGACGCGATGCGGAGCTCCGCGTCGGTGGGTGTGCTCTGGTTGGCCAGGCCCTCGATCTCGTGAACCGCGTCGAGTGCCTCCCTCGCCAGCTTGACCACCCGGCGTCCCTGCGCGGTGACGACCACTCCGCGCCCGGAACGGGCGAACAACGTCATGCCGAGCTCGCGCTCGAGATCGCGGATCGCGCGGGACAGCGCAGGCTGCGCGATGTAGAGCGACCTGGCCGCGTCGGTCATGGTGCGGTGCTCCGCAGTCGCGACCACATAGCGGAGCTGCTGGAGATTCATGCAAAAGAAGCTAGGACAACGCCCGCCGCCCGGACCGGGAGATAGCGGAGATCACCTCGAATGATTTCGGACTGTAACCGAGCACTGCTACATCCGTGACGGGTGATAAATCAGTATGCTTTTGCCCCAAATTTGGCAAGGGTCCGACAAGTCGCATGGCAAATGCCTTCATTTCGGACGACGGGGCGAACGGGAGACACGGTGACAGGGAACGGGCAATATCCACCCCCGCCGCAGGGGCCAGGCCAGCCCCAGCGGCCCCCCTCGTTGCCGTGGCCGCCGCCCGGATACCGGCAGCCGCAACCGCAGGGGGGCGCCTACCCGCAGCCGCCCCAACCGCCGCCCCCGCCCCCGCCACCGCCACCGCCTCCGCCTCCGCAGGGGAACCCGTACCAGCAGCAGCCGACCTACCCGCAACAGCCGTACGGGCAGCCGCCGTACGGGCAGCAGCCGTACCGTCAGCCGCCGCCCCCTCCTCCGCCACCACCGCCGCCGCCGCCCATGCCGCCGCAGCAGTGGCACCGGCCGCCGCAGCGCAAGAAGTCGGGGATGGGGGTCCTCGGGGTGCTCGGCGCCGTCTTCGGCTCGCTGGCGGCGCTCTTCGTGCTGATCATCGTCGGGGCGGTGATGTTGTCCGCCTCGTCCGGTTCTGACACCTCGACGCCGGTGGCGGTCCCGACGTACGAGCCGTCCGAGGAGCCCTCGTTCAGGGCCACCGAGGACGACGACCCGGACCCCGCCCCGTCGCGGAGCAGGCAGCCCACGCCGACCCAGAGCGAGGACGACGACGAGCCGTCGACCACCGTCACGCCGCCCGCCCAGGTCACGGTCAACACGAGCCTGAAGAACAACAGCGTGTACCGCGCGGGTGTCCTGCCCAGGCTGAGCTGCCCGGCCGGGAACGCCAGCATCTTCAGCCACAGCCAGCTCAAATCTTTGATCATCAAGACCGGCAGGTGCATGGACCGGGCCTGGAAGCCGGTGCTGGAGAAGCAGGGCTTCAGGTTCAGCCCGCCCAACTACGCCATCGCGGCCCAGAGCGGCCGCGGCGCCTGCGGCGACTACCCGTCGCCGGGCAGCACGGTGCCGTACTACTGCCCGCGGAACAACACCATCTACGCCTCCACCTCCGCCATGGCCAGGGGCCGCGGCAACGCCGCCGGCTACGGCCAGATCATCACCTGGCACGGCGGCATCATCGGCATGATGGCCCACGAGTACGGCCACCACGTCCAGAACCTCACCGGCCTGATGAACTCCTGGTGGTCCGCGACGCTCGACTCCACCAGCCAGAGCGGCAAGCTGGCGCTCAGCCGCCGGCTGGAGCTGCAGGCCAACTGCTTCGGCGCCATGTGGATGCGGTCGGTCGCGGCGACGTACCCGGTGAACACGGCCAACCGCAGCCGGCTGTTCTGGTTCTTCAGCCAGGTGGGCGACCATCCGGGATACCCGCGCGACCACGGCAAGCCGGTGAACAGCGGCCGGTGGTTCCGGCAGGGGTGGGAGAGGAGCAAGGCGTACCAGTGCAATACGTGGCTGGCGCCGTCTTCAACAGTCTCCTGATGGACGCGTGGCGTTCATCTCAGCTTGGGCACATGTCTCTGATGTCCAGGTATGGGGACTAGAATCCTGGCAATCTTGTGCCGATCGGGGGGCAAAACGAGGGTTTTGCCTGGTAGGCGTGTAAGGAGCCAGGTGTGAGCAATCGCGATGGGGTAGACACCACGCCGGAAGGCAGGAAACGGCGCCCCCCGCGACGATCGCGCGCGAATTCCGGCACGAACGGCCAGCCCGCCCCGGACGCAGGCGACCAGCCCGCCCCGGGTACGGGCGGCGGGCCCGCCTCGGACGCGAGCGGCCGGTCCACGCCGGGCACGGGCGGCCGGCCCACCCCCGACGCGGGCGGCCGGCCCGTCCCGGACACGGGTGGCGCTCCGGCGTCCGGCGCGAAAGGCAGGCCGGCGCCTGGCGCGGCGGGCACTCCCAGCCCTGGAGCGCCCGCCGGGCCCGCCGCCCCCGGAAAGCTCGTCGCCGGCTCCGCCCGCCGCTCGTCCGGCCCCCGCACGCCCGACTCCCGCACGCCCGACTCCCGCGCGGCCGGCTCCCACCCGTCCGACCCCGGCACGCCCGGCGCTGACCCGTCCGGCTCCGGCGCGTCCGGCCCCAAGACATCCCGCTCCGGCTCCGGGACGTCCGGCAACCCCCGTAAGCCCTCCGCCCGCTCAGGCAAGCCGCGCAAGCCGTCCGCCGCCTCCCGCCCCGGCAAGCCCCGCTCGGGCTCGGGCGCGCCGCGCTTCGCCAGACCGCTGACCCCCGCCTCCATGCTCGGCTGGACGGCCCTGTCCGCCATCGTGCCCGGCGCCGCCCACCTGCGTGCCGGACACCGCCGCACCGGACTGGCGCTGATCAGCGTGTACGCGGTGCTGCTGCTCGCGGCCCTGGCCTACGGCCTGAGCGTCGCCGGCGACCTGTCCAACGCGTCCATCCTCGTGGACGACTCGAACATGGTCGTGGTGGTCGTGCTCGCCTCGGTGCTCGCACTGGGCTGGTTCGCGGTGGTGGTGACCTCCTACGTGGCGCTCGGCCCGAACAGGCTGCGGCAGCAGGGCCAGGTACTGACCGGCATCGTGGTGGGCGTGCTGTGCGTGGCGGTCATGTCGCCGTTCGCCCTCACCGCGAACTACGTCGTGACCCTCAGGGACGCGGTCGGCTCGATCTTCAAAGCTCCCGAGCCCGGCGAGTCGCCGGTGGCGCACGACGAGGAGAACCCCTGGGGCGACAGGGACCGCGTCAACTTCCTGCTCATCGGCGGCGACGCGGCCGGCAACAGGACGGGCGTGCGCACCGACAGCATGAACGTCGCCAGCGTGGACCTCAAGACCGGCGCGACCGTGCTGTTCAGCCTCCCCCGCAACCTGCAGCACGTGCGCTTCCCCGCCTCCTCCCCGCTGCACAAGCAGTTCCCGAACGGGTTCATGGCGGAGCTGCCCAACGGCGGCCTGCTGAACGAGGTCTGGCAGTACGCCAACGACAACCCGCAGCTCATGGGCGGCAAGAACCAGGGCCCGCGCGCGCTGATGGACGCCATCGGCCACACGCTCGGCCTGAAGATCGACTACTACATGCTGATGAACATGTACGGCTTCGCCGACCTCGTGGACGCCATCGGCGGCCTCAAGATCAAGGTGGAGCAGGACGTCAAGTGGGGCGGCCTCTACGGCACCGCGGGTACGATCAAGGCCGGTTACCGGAAGCTCTCGGGCGAGGAGGCCCTGTGGTACGGCCGCTCCCGCGTCGGCAGTGATGACTTCTCCCGCATGTCCCGCCAGCGCTGTGTCATCGGCGCCTTCGCGCAGCAGGCCACCCCGTCGGTCATCCTGACCCGCTTCGAGAAGATCGCCCGTGCCGCCAAGCAGCTGGCCCAGACCAACATCCCCCGCACCCTGGTCAAGCCGCTGATGGAGCTGGCGGTCAAGGTCAAGGACGCCAAGATCACCAGCCTCCAGTTCGTACCCCCGGAGTTCTACTCGGGCCGCCCCGACTGGGCCAAGATCCGTACGGCGACGAGGAAGGCGATCAACGACTCGACCCGCCCGGCCCGCCGCGCCCAGACGGCCAACGTGAGCGCCTCCCCCAGCGTCACCGGCTCCACCCCCGCCAAGCCCCGCACGTCCACCCCCACCCAGACCCCCACCCGCAACAGCCAGAAGGCGGGAGCCCAGTCCCTGGACGACCTCTGCGGCCTCTGACCCCACCCAGGCCCCGGCGCCGGCCGGGCCGGCCTGCCGACAGGCCCAGCCGCCCGGCCGGGCTAGCCGAAGCCCGGCCGGGCTAGCCGAACGTCACGGGCAGCTCTCGCGGCCCCCGCACCGTGAGGCTGGCCCGCCACCGCAACCGCTCCACCGGCACAGCCAGCGCCAGCCCCGGCAACCGGACGACCTCCGCCAGCGCCGCCCGCCCGACGAGGCGGGCCAGCAGCGCCCCCAGGCAGTAGTGCGGCCCGTGACCGAAGCTCAGGTGCGCGTTGTCCTGCCGGGTGAGGTCGGGCCGGTCGGGGTCGGCGAACCGGAGGGGGTCGCGGTTGGCCGCGGCCAGCGCCACCAGGAGAGGCTGCCCGGCCGGCAGCACGACCCCGCCGATCTCCACCGGCTCCAGGGTGAACCGCCACGTGGCCAGCTCGACCGGGCTGTCGTGGCGCAGCAGCTCCTCCACGGCCTGCTCGATCAGCTCGGGCCTGGCGCGCAGCTGCTCCAGGGCGCTGGGATGCCGCAGCAGCGTGTACGTGCCCAGCCCCACGAGCCCCACCGTCGTCTCGTACCCGGCGACGAGCAGCAGGAAGATCATCGAGAGCAGCTCGTCCTCGCCCAGCCGGTCCCCGTCGTCGGCCGCCGCGATCATGGCGCTGATGACGTCGTCCCCCGGCGCCCGCCGCTTGCCCTCGGCCAGCCCGCTTACGTACGCGCCCAGCGCCCGCAGCGCCGCGGGCCTGGCGTCCGGTTCCCCCGGCTCCGACGACACCACGGCCGCCGTCCACCGCTGGAAGTCCGTACGGTCGGCCGCGGGCACCCCGAGCACGTCGCAGATCACCCCGGACTGCAGCGGCGAGGCGAAGTCGCCCACCAGGTCGGCCCCGGGAGACAGCCCGGCGGCGAGCGTGCGCGCGGCGGACTCGATCCCCGGCCGCAGCCGGGCCAGCCGGCGCGGCGTGAAGAACCCCGACACCACGCGGCGCAGCCGGGTGTGCTCGGGCGGGTCGGTGGTGAGCAGGTGCGTGCCCAGCCCCGACCGGTCCTCCAGGGGCCGCCCGCGCCCCGCCTCCCGCCAGTCGGCGGGCGCGTGGCGCGGGTCCTTGCTCAGCCGCGGGTCGGCGAGCGCGGCGCGGGCGTCGTCGTAGCGGGTCACGAGCCAGCCGTACAGGCCGCTGCGCATGGTCACCAGGCGGGGCGCGCCGGACGCCCGCAGGTCGGCGTAGGCCGGGTACGGGTCGGCCACCAGCCCTTCGTAGCCGGGCAACATCTCGTTCAGCATGGGTGCGAGCTCCAGGGTGGACGGGCGGCGGGCGGCGTGCCCGCCGCGCCGCCGCTACTTGCCGAGCTGTCCCAGGATCCAGTCGGCGAGCACGCCTGTCACCTGGCCGTGCTCGGAGTTGTGCGAGTCGCACTGGTAGTCGTCGAGCTGGCTCTGCTCGGGCGACAGGGACGTGATGTCGGTGTAGAGGTCGATCGGCCACTCCAGCGGGTCGTACTGGAGGGCGACGGCGCTCACCGAGGGGACGAAGCAGGTGGATCTGTACCGGCCCGCGATCGGCGCGCCCAGCTGGTCGGCGAGCATGCCGTACAGGGGCAGCGTGCCGCCCGGCACGCCGTCGAACGCGCCGACGTCGCTGGTGTAGCTCTTGCTGGCCCACATCGGCACCGCGCGCATGCCGCCGAGGTGCCGGTTGAGGCCGCGTTCCGGCTGGGTGCGTACGGTGGCGCCGACGAGGCCGCCCAGCTCGCTCCACTCGAACACGAGGTGGTCGGGTGGCACGTTCCTGCCGGTGCCGTCGGCGGCCCCGTTGGCCACGCCGAGCTTGCGCGGCCGGACCGGGAACCAGCCGACGCGGCGCAGATCCGCCAGGAACTCGGTGCGCAGCGGGCTGGAGGTGGCGACGGGCCCCGAGTAGCGGCCGCTCTCGACCCACGCCCACAGGAGCTGCTGCGCGGCGGGGCTGGCGATCAGGGCCGCCTGGCCGGGTTCCGCCGGGGAGAGTGCCTGGGCGAAGTACGCGAGCTGCTGGAGTATCAGCGGGATCCAGGCGCCGTTGTGCGGCGCGTCGTAGGACAGGTAGGTCGCGGTCTGGTGGTCCTCGCCGCGGTTCTCCATCTCGGCGAGGGCGTAGCGGGTGACGAGGCCGCCCATGCCGAGGCCGCCGACGACCAGCGGCGCGTTGCCGGCCTGCTCGCTGATGGCGCGGCGGATGCAGGTGGCGGCCACGCCGGCGTTGGCCTGGATGTGCGTGTGCCTGGCGCCGAAGCCGAGCAGGACGACGTCGATGCCCTGGGCGAGGAGCTGGTCCAGGAGGCGTTGCTGGTGAGGCGGGTAGGGCGTGTTGAGGTGGTGCCACAGGCTCCGCACGTCGCTGGGCCCGTAGCCGAAGCCGTCGGCCAGGATCATCGGCCGGACGAGGCGCTCGTGACCGGCCGCGTAGTGGACGGCGGCGCTGCCGGTGGCGGTGCGGCCCTGGTAGGGCCAGGCGGAGGTGAGGGCCCACTCCATCTGCGGCACCCGCGCCTGCTCAGCGGGTGGCTGGCCGGCCACCCGTGCCGAGGTCGCGAACAGGACCCCCTTCGGGAGCACCGCGGCGATCTGCTCGGCACGACCGGCGGGCACCGGGTCGGACTCCTGCCGCAGGGCGAGCTCGACATCTATCCTTGCTGCCCCTTGTGTCGCCATGATTACACCTTTGCTCGTGGGTTTACCGGACGTCACCCCCGATCTCCTACCTCCGTTTCGGGAAGATGCATTTTCGCTTTTCTCAGACAAACGATCATCGCGATCAAGGCATGGCTGGTATCTCTAGCTCACCTCGCCGTCTCCGACAAATCAACCCATGCCGGAAACAGTTCATCTGACCATCGGTCAAGGCATTACGGAGACTATTTCGGAAATGCTCTTCGGCATTTCCGGAGCGGTCACGCCAGGGCGGAGTTCTTCCTGGGCAGCAGGGCCAGGGCGCCGACGTACAGCAGGGCCGCCACGATGAGCAGACCCTTGTAGCCGATCACCAGCGCGACGTACTCCAGGCAGCCGCCCACCATGGCGCCCAGCAGATTCGCGCCGAAGGAGGTGGTCGCGTCGGCCGTCTCGGCGAAACGCTTGGCGAACACCACGTTCGCGGCGAAGATCGGCAGGAATGCCACCGTCACGGCGGCCACCGCGCGCAGCGGGACCGGGAGCGCCAGCAGCCATTCGTTCGGTACGAGCCAGGCCAGCAGCAGGCCCGCGAACAGCACGCCGTACATGACCGGCAGCGGCGGGGTGCGGAAGCGGCGGGTCACCTCGACGGCGGCGAGCACCGCGACGAGCACGCCGGCGAAGACGATCGCGTTGACCACCCACGTGGTGCCGAACAGCAGCGCGAACCCGGTCACGCTCTTGGTCTCCAGCAGCATGAAGCCCACGCCCAGCAGGAACAGATCCGCGTACGGGCGCATCCGCCGGTACGGGCCCGCCACGACGCGCACGGCCAGCAGGCTGACGATGAGGATCAGGCCGAGCGTGATGACGTAGATCGGCGGGATCGTGCCCTCCTTCAGGTAGAGGAAGGGCCGGTCGTCGCCGGCGGGCTCGGGGGTGCCGGGGGCGGCACCGGGCCACTCGGCGGCGCAGCGCTGGTCGGCGGCGGCCAGGCCGGCGGTGATGACGGCCTGCTGCCCGGCGGTGCTGACCACGTCCACGCAGGGCTTGTGCCCGAAGGCGAGCTGCATGGTGGAGGCCAGGCGGTCGACCAGCCAGCTCTCGCGGTAGTAGTTGTACATCGAGAAGGTGCCGCCCGGCTTGAGGTGGGCGCGGGCCGCCCGCATGGCCTCCTCGGTGAACAGGTAGCTCTCCAGGCGCAGCGAGCTGGCGCCGGAGACGAGGGTGAGCGAGTCGGGCAGGGCGAACAGGATGAGGTCGTACTTGTCGCCGGTGCGCTCCAGGAAGGCGCGGCCGTCGGTGACGTGGGTGGTGACGCGCGGGTCCTGGTAGGGCTTGTCAGGGTGGACGGAGCCGCCCAGCTCGCGCAGCTTCGGGTCGATCTCGACGGCGTCGACGCGGGTGGCGCCCTTGGACAGCGCGATCGCCACGTCGGTGCCGCTGCCCGCGCCGACGATGAGCACGTCCCTGGGCTGCTTGCTCGCCCGCTCGTACGGCAGGCCGTACTGGGCCTCCCACTGCAGGCGGGCATGGGCGGGCACGGCCTGCTGGTGCGGGATGCCGTTGACCGCGATGTCGGTGACGGGAATGCCGACCTGCACGAGCTGCTTGGTGGTGACCTTGTAGTACGGCGACCAGATCGCCCCGGCGGTGAGCGTCTCGGCCAGCAGCAGCCCGACCACGACCAGGGAGGGCACGGTCACGAGCCCCACGTAGAGCACCCGCGGCTTCGGCACGAGCAGCAGGCCGTAGCAGATGGCCGCGATGAGCCCCCAGAACACCGGCGGCGCGCTGAGGAACGACAGCGCGGTGAACGCGGCGATGCCGGTGAGGCTGCCGATCAGGTCGTACCGGTAGGCCTCCAGGCGCGGCAGCTCGGGAAAGCACCGCCCGACCAGCTCGGCGGGGCCCATGAGCACGACCGCGGCGGCACAGAAGATCACCGGCAGGATCGCCCACGCGGGCGGACCGTTGGTGGACAGACTCGTCCAGTACAGGACGCCCTCGGTATTGCGGTCGACGGTGACGGGGAAGGTCAGCACGACGATGGTCAGGACGGCCAGGACGATGGGCGAGTAGTACGGCTGCCGCTGCGAGCGCCCCACGCGCAGGAAACCGAGCCCGATGCCAAGGAAGGAGCCGAGCAGCACGAAATTGGTGAAATAACTGAGATGGACGATGTTGGACCCGGTCCACCGGATCAGTGCCAGCTCAAGGAAGAGCATGAAGGCACTGGCGAGGACGAGCCTCGGCCGCACCGCCAACCAGTGGGCTTTTTCGCCGCCGTCGACCGGCTTTTGCGCCTGGAGCGTCATAACGCCTCACCGTAGTGAACAGACCGAAAACAAGGAAGTCTGACGTCCCAGAACAAATGTCGTCCGCTTCGCCCCACTTAGGGAGTTTCCGCAGGTCAAAACACCTCAGATCCGCTGGACGAGCCGCCTGCCGATGAAGGAATGTTGGGAGGTTCGTTTCCCTCCACAAACGTCTCGGTGGTGACACATGCGGATCCTGATCCAGCTCCGTCCCTCCCCCGATCTGGTCGCCGCGGTCGTGGACCCCGGCCAGACCGCCACCACGGCCGACGTCGCCGACGGGCTGCCGGGCGTCGAGCTCGACCCCGCGTTCACGCCCGTGGCCGTGCCGCGCCCGGTGCCCGCGGCGGACGGCGATCCGCTCTCGCTCAGCCAGCCGCTGGACTTCTCCCTCGCCGCGGAGGACGCCTCGGTGCTGGTGCGCGGCACGATCTCGGACGACGAGCTGACCGCCAGGGTCGCGCTGCTGCCCGCGCTCAGGCCGGACGTGGTGGGTGTCTTCGCCGACCCCGTCATCGAGTCCACCCCGGTGTGCGGGGGCGACCCGCCGTCCGGCGACTGGCACGACGTCGAGCGGCTGCTGAACGTGCCCGGGCTGCACGCCGAAGGGCTCGACGGCGACGGCGTGACGGTGGCCGTGCTGGACACCGGGATCAACGCGGCGCACACGGCCAGGCAGCTCGGCAGGGGCGTCACCCTGGACGCCGAGCGGTGCTGGAGCCCTTCGGGCGTGTCCGGCAGGCCGGGCGAGTTCGAGGTCGACCACGGCACGATGTGCGCGTTCGACGCCCTCATCGCCGCCCCGCAGGCCACGCTGATCGACCTGCCCGTGCTGCTGTCCACCCGGCCGGGCGGCTCGGCGCTGGACGGGCTGCTGTCGGACGCGGTGGCCGCCTTCGCGCACCTGCGTACCGTGCTCGACGCCCAGCCCGCCGAGTCGCGGGCGCTGGTGGTGAACAACTCGTGGGGGTCGTTCTCCCCCGAGTGGGACTTTCCCGTGGGGCATCCGGGCAACTACTCCGACAACGCGGCGCACCCGTTCAACCTGATGGTGGCCGCGCTCGACAAGGCCGGCGCCGACGTCCTGTTCGCGGCCGGCAACTGCGGGCGCGACTGCCCGGACGGGCGCTGCGCCTACTCCGGCCGGCCGATCGTGGGCGCCAACTCGCATCCCAAGGTGCTGTCGGTGGGCGGCATCGACGTCAACGGCGAGCGGGTGGGGTACTCCTCGCAGGGGCCCGGGCGGCTGACCGCCCGCAAGCCGGACGTCTGCGCGTACACGCACTTCCTGGGCTCCAAGGCGTTCGGCGCCGGCCGGCCCGATTCGGGCACCTCGGCGGCGGCCCCGGTCGCGGCGGGGCTCGTGGCGGCGGTGCGCTCCCGCTGGCCCGCGAGCAGGCTGTCGCCGGCCCAGCTCCGCGCGCTGCTGCGCAGGACCGCCGAGGACCGCAGCGAGGTCGGGTTCGACTACGACTACGGTTACGGCACCGTGGACCCTGCGGGGATCATCGCCGCGCTCCAGAAGCGGTTCAGGAACGGGGCCTGACGGCCTTCGCTCCGAGGGGCCGGGGCCCGGCCCCTCAGGAGCCCTCCATGGCGGCGCCGATGATGCCCAGGGTCACGCCGAGGGCCACGAAGCTGAAGGTGATGATCAGCAGCACGGTGCCGATGATGCCGCAGATGCGCCCCGCCTGGACCATGCCGCGGTTCTCGTAGAAGTAGCCGCTCTCGTCGATCTCGCGCAGTGCCCTGTTGCCCATCGACCAGGCGAAGGGGCCGGTCAGCATGCAGGCCACCAGGCTCACGATGCCCAGCACGAGGATGACCGTGCCATTGGGATGGCTGCGCGGCGGCGGCCCGTAACCGCCGGGGCCGTACTCGGGATAGGACATGGTCGGGCTTTTATACCACAGTCTCCTACTTGATCATCATGCGTCATCATGGCAGGGCACATGATCCACCCCCGAGGAGTCCTGCCCCCGTGCGTGAACGCACCCGCGCCCTGCTCGCCCACCGCCACTTCCAGCGGTTCATCATCGGCGTCATCCTGATCAACGCCGCCACCCTCGGCCTGGAGACCTTCCCCGCCGTCGTCGCGGAGTACGGCACACTCCTGACCGTCGTCGACCACGTGGCGCTCTACATCTTCACCGCCGAGCTGGCCGCCAAGCTCTACGCCGAGCGGGCCGCCTTCGCCCGCGACCCGTGGAACCTCTTCGACACCCTCATCGTCGCCGTCGCCTTCGCCTCCACCAACGGCGGCCTGTCGGTGCTGCGCGCCCTGCGCATCCTGCGCGTGCTGCGGCTGCTGTCGGTGGTGCCGAGCCTGCGCCGCGTGGTCTCGGCGCTGCTGCGCGCGATGCCGGGGATGAGCTCGATCGTGGTGCTGCTGTCGCTGGTGCTGTACGTGGCCGCCGTCATGGCCACGAAGTTGTACGGGCAGACCGCGCCCGACCGCTTCGGCAGCCTGCCGACCTCGCTGTTCACGCTCTACCAGACGATGACGGGCGACGACTGGGGCAACATCGCCAGGGAGGTGATGAGCCGGCACCCGACGGCGTGGATCTTCTTCACCATCTTCATCCTCGTGTGCACGTTTGTCGTGCTCAACCTCTTCCTGGCGGTCGTGGTGAGCGCGATGGACGAGGAGAACGCCGAGGAGCGGGCGGCCCTGGAGGACACCTCCGCGCACATCATGGAGGACACCAGGGCCCACACCCAGCAGATCCTCAACGAGCTGGCCGAGCTGCGCAAGGAGGTCGCCGAGCTGCGCGGCCTGCGCGAGCCGGCCCCCTCCCCCGGTATGAAGAAGGCCCGGGGGAAGCGGTCACGGTCCGCGTGATCGCTGCCCCCGGGCCCGGCCCGGCCGACGTTAGCGGGAGTAGAACTCCACCACGAGCTGCTCGTCCACCGGGATGGCGATCTGCTCGCGCTGCGGCCGGCTGACCAGCGTGAAGCGCAGCTCCGGCAGCTCGACCGACAGGTACGCGGCCGTGCGGTCGTCGGCGTGGATGCCCTCCGCGGCAGCCACGAACGGCTGCATCTGGCGCGAGCGCTCCCGCACCGAGATGACCTGGCCCGGCTTGACCAGGTAGCTCGGGATGTCCACCTTGCGGCCGTCCACGGCGATGTGCCCGTGGCTGATGTACTGGCGGGCCGCGTAGATCGACGGCGCCAGGCCGGCCCGCAGCACCAGCGAGGCCAGGCGGGTCTCGAGGATCGTGACCAGCTCGGCGCCGGAGGCGCCCGACTTGCGCACGGCGAGGTCCCAGTAGCGGCGCAGCTGCCGCTCCGACACGTCGTAGTACCAGCGCAGCTTCTGCTTCTCCATCAGACGCAGGCCGTAGTCGCCGGTGTTGCGGCGGTTCGTCTTGCGGCCGTGCTCGCCCGGCGGGTAGGGGCGCTGTTCGAAGTAGCGGACGGCTTTCCTGGTCAGCGGGACGCCCGCGCGACGCGACAGTCGCACCTTCGGGCCGGTGTAGCGCACGTTCACCTCGATGTGATTAGGTAATCCTTACTTAGGCAAGCCTAACCTACCACTTTTGCTCAAGGAGGCGCCATGCTGCCGATCCCCGAACGGGTCCGCACCCTCGCCGCGACGGCCGACGTCGCCAAGCTCTCCGTTGACGGCGCCCCCTCCCCCGCGCGCGGCGGCGTGGACGAGCGCGGCCGCCCCATCCTGCTCGTCCGGCCCGGCGAGACCCTGCACGGGCTGCGCGCGGACGCGGTCGTCGCGGTGAACCTGACGGCGATGCGGCAACTGGGCACCGTCACCCACCCGCGCGGGCTGATCGAGGTGCAGGGCTGGGCGGAGGCCGTACCGGAGGCCGAGGCGCGCTCGGCGGCCGTGGCGGTGGCCGAGCACACCGCGGACGAGGCCCTGTTCGACGCGCTGGAGCGCTTCGGGCAGCCCGACGCGCCCCGGTTGCTGCGGCTGGACGTGGGGCAGGTGGTCTACCTGACCGGGCAGGAGTCGGGCGTGCTGGACGCCGACGACTACCTGGGGGCGGCACCCGATCCGCTCACCGAGACGGCGGAGCGGGTGCTCGCCCACGTCAACTCCTCCCACCGGGCCCAGCTCACCGCCGGGGTCACCCAGCAGCTCGGGGAGCCCGCCGCGGACGTGTGGCTGTGGGAGCTGGACCGGTTCGGGGCCACGGTGCGGGTGGACGAGTCGCTGGTGCGCTTCCCCTGGCCCACGCCCGCGCGTTCCGGCCTGTGCCTGGAGACGGCACTGCGAGGGCTGCTGTGCACCTGCTGACACGCCGCTGTGGAGCGAGCTGACAGCGCGGTTGATCACATTTCGTCCGGCAAATTCCGTCTTCTGCCGGACGCGGGCGCCGCAGTCCCTACGATCTCTGACCGTGAGTGAGGCACGACGGAAGACCGGCGCGGCGGAGCCCGCCGACCCCAGCGGGCGGCGCAGGCGGATGGTGACGATCATCGGCGTCCTGTGCGGGACGTTGCTGCTCGCCTGCACGGTGGTCTTCATCGGCGGCGCGTTCAACGGCAGCCGGGTCGACGCGGGCGGCCCGGAGCCCGCCCCCGGGTCGCGTTCCGCATCCGGCCCCGAAACCGACACCGGCACCGACACCGACACCGGCACCGACGAGGAACCGGAGCCCGAGCCGGAGCAGTCGCCTGGGCCGATCAGCGCCCGGCCCCTCGCCACGACCGCGCCGGCGGTGCGCAGCTCCACGCCGGCGCCCGTCCGCACCAGGACCAGGACGGCCGCGCCGTCGCCGGCGAGCAGCGTCACCCGCTCGCGCACCCCCGTCCCGAGCCGGTCCGCGACGCCCACCGCCACGCGCCCGGCGACCACCGCGCCCGCCTCCCCGGCACCCACCACGACCGGCCGCACGCCCCCAGGCCACACGAGGAATCCGCACAAGACGCGAGGCCCGAAGGGGTGAGCCGCACGGCCCGTCAGTGCGACAGGTGAGCGGTGGCGATCGTGCGCGACACCTGGCTCTCGGTGCCAGGCTCGACGATCACGAACTGGCCCATCATGCCGGAGTCCTCGTGCCGCAGGATGTGGCAGTGGTACATGTACGGCGTGGCCGGGTCCGTGAAGCCGCCGAACCGCACCGCGAGCCGCACGGTGCTCTTCGGCGGCACGTAGACGGTGTCCTTGTGGCCGCTCGCGTACGCCGCCGGCTTCTCCCCGTCCACGTCGAGCACCTGGAACGCCACCTCGTGGATGTGGAAGTTGTGGGCGTACACGGTGTTCTCGATCTCCCAGATCTCGGTGGCGCCGGCCGGGACCACCTCGTCGATCCTGGACAGGTCCATCTCCTTGCCGTTGATGGCGTCGTGCCCGTTCAGGCGGAACCGGCGGACCCTGGCGTTCGCGGGGACGGCGATCGTCTCCGGCGCGGCCAGGCGGGCCGGCAGGCCGGGCGAGGGGGTGAGCCGCTCCGCCGCGACCAGCTTCAGCAGGTCGAAGTCGCCCTCGTCGAGGTCGTCGCCGCCTGAGACCGTGCGCAGGAACACCTGCTCGCCGGGCGCGAACGCGACCACGACCTCCGCGCGCTCCCCCGGTGAGAGCGAGACCCGCTCCACCTCGACCGGCGCGGGCAGCAGGCCGGCGTCGCCGCCGACGACGTGGAACCGGCGCCCGTCGGCGAACGTGAGGTGGTACCTGCGGGCGTTCGAGCCGTTGAGCACCCGGAAGCGCACCCGCTCGGCGCGCACGTTCATCAACGGCGCGTGCACGCCGTTGACCAGCACGTGATCGCCGAGGAGGCCGAAGGTGCCGCTCAGCACGTCGCCGGCCGGCGAGCCGTCCTCGGCGAACTCCTTGTCCTGAAGGATGAGGGGCACGTCGTCGATCCCGTACGCCGAGGGCAGGCCCGGCGTGTCCCCGTCGTCGACGATGAACAGGCCGGCCAGGCCGCGGTAGACGTGCCTGGCCGTCTGGCCGTGCGGGTGCGGGTGGTACCAGGACGTGGCGGCGGGCTGGTCGATCGTCCAGTGCGGGCTCCACGTGCCGCCCGGCTCGATCAGCTGGTGCGGGCCGCCGTCCATCTTCGCGGGCAGCCGCATGCCGTGCCAGTGCACGGTGCTCGCCTCGGCCAGCCGGTTGGTGACCGTCATGCGCACCCGGTCGCCGCGGGCCGCCCGGATCGTGGGGCCGAGGTACGGGCCGTTGAACCCCCAGGTCTCGACCGGCCTGCCCGGCAGGAGCTCGCTGCGGCCCCGCTGCATCGTCAGGGCGAAGTGCCGCGTCCCGTTCCGGTCCACCTCGGGTTTCAGGAGCGGTGGCACCCGCAGCTCCGTACGGAAGGCGGCCGGATCGGCCGTTGCGGGCCGCTCGCCCGGACCGCAGGCGGTGGTGGAGGCCAGGCCGGAGAGCGCGGCGATGGCGAGGAACTGTCGACGGTTCATGATCCCCGGATGATCTTTCGTGTGGGTGTGGCGGACCCACTGTGCGGCACCGGCGGCTCCCCGGCACAGTCGCCGGGCTCACCTCGTGATCGTGAGATCCTCATGATCGACCGGGGCGCGGGCGAGCAGCTCGAAGCGGTCGCCGGTCCGGGTGGTGGCCAGCTCGCCGCCGATGGCGGCCACGCGGGCGCGCAGGTTCCGCAGGCCCGAGCCGTACGCCGGCTCCTGCCCGTCCGAGGCCCCGTCGTTGGTCACACGAAGCCGTACCTCCTGGCTCGCCGTGGCCCCGTCGTTGGTGACGCGGAGCCGTACCTGGCCGTCCGCCACGGCGAGCTCGATGGTGCACTCGGCCGGGGTGCCGTGTTTGAGCACGTTCGTGACCGCCTCGCGCAACACCACCGCGAGCACCGGCCCTGCCGTCCCGGTCACGGGTGCCGCGTCGATGCGTACCCGCACGCCCGCCTGCTCCAGCACGGCCCCGGCGGAGCCGATCTCCGCCTCCAGGGACAGGGGCAGGCCGGGAGCGTTCAGCCGCACGCTGTCCGAGAGTGCCGCGCGCGCCGCTCCGGCCAGGCGTTCGAGCTGCGCGTCCGCATCGGTGCGTTGCCGTCCGGACCGGCCGCCTGCCTGGCCGGGATCGGTGCCGAGCAGCCGCAGCGCCAGCTCCGCGTGCAGGACGATCGTGGTGAGGCCCCGGCCGAGCAGGTCGTGGACGTCCCTGCCCACCTTGAGCCGTTCGCGCAGGGCCGCCACCTCGACGAGCTCGGCCCGGGTGCGGCTGAGCTCGCCGACGAGCTCCACCAGCCGGGTGAGGCCGTACACCGCCAGGGCGGTGTTCAGGACGCTGAAGAACGGATAGAGAGCAGCCACCGGTCCCAGGGAGAGCGCCTCCTCGGCCGCCGCGACGCCGCTCATCACCACGCAGAGCGGCCACGCCACCCGCCACGGCAGGTACAGCAGGAGAACCCCCGCGAAGAACCCCGAAGCGAGCAGCCCCGAGCCCTCGCCCAGTGCCAGCGGCGCGTAGATGGCGAGCGCGTGCGCGGTCAGGGTCCAGGCCAGCGTCCTGCGCCGGACGCCCGACCGCAGCGCGGCCAGATGCCAGAACTGCAGGGCGAACGTCAACGGGAAGAGCACCAGGTAGCCGGCGTGCGTGAAGCCGGGGCCGCGCTCCGCGTCCGCGACGAAGTAGAAGACCGCCTGCCCGATGAACAGCACGTGGGTGATGAGGAGGATCGGCGTGGCCAGGCGCAGGAGGCGGCCGTCGTCCTCGCGGGGCGGGACCTCGATCGTCTCGTCGGCGGGCGGCAGGGACCGTACCCGGCCCAGCGCCTCCCGCGCGAGGGTCACCGCCGTCCCCACCGCCGCTCGCACCGCCGCCGCGTCGCCCCTGCTGGACGCCTCCCGCGCCTCCCGGGTGAGGCGGTCGACGGCGGCGACGTTCCGTACGACGAGGTCGTGGATCCGCCCCCACAGCCGCAGCCGCTCGACCGCCCCCGCCCTGGCGGCCAGCTCGGACCGTTCCCGGCTCACCTGGTCCAGCAGGACGGCGAGGCTGCTGATGCCGTACAGCATCAGGCCGACGTTGATCGGGGCGATGATCGCGTAGTAGACCAGGTACGGGAGGCGGTCGTGGGCGAGCGCGACGGCGCACTCCAGGGCCGCGACCAGGCCGAGGATCAGCCACGCGGGAGGGCCGCTCACCACGAGCAGGGCCGAGGCCGCGACGAACCCCGAACCGCCCACCTCCCAGCTCTCGGGGTCGGCGAGCAGCGGGAGGTAGTTCACCGCGGCCTGCACGGGGAGGAGCGCGAGGGACAGCCGCCTGCGGCCCGGCAGCGAGATCGGAATCTGGAGCGCGGCGACCACGGCCACGCAGGCCACGGTCAGCGGGTCGAACTCCTGCACGGTGAAGTAGAAGCTCACCCGCAGGAGGCCGGTCACGGCGATGAACGCGAGCACCAGACGGACCGGGCTCAGCTCGCCTGGGCGAGCCGCGCCGAGCGAGCTCAGCGCCATCCGGCGTCCTGGGGGCTGGGCGGGCTCAGCGCCATCCGCCGTTCTGAGCCGGACGAACCCGCCACCATCCGCCATTCTGAGCCGGACGAATCCGGCGCCATCCGTCGCCCTGAGCCGGACGAACCAGGGGCGCTGCGCTGGGCGGACCCAGAGCCACCACGCGGTGCCATGAGCTGGACCGGCTCATCGCCACCACCGCCCGGAATCCTGAGCTGGGCCAGTCCAGGGCCACCACCCGGGATCCCAAGCTGGACGTCGGGCTCAGAGCCACCACCCGGAATCCCGAGCTGGACGTCGGGCTCAGAGCCACCCGGCGTCCTGGGCGATCCGCACGGCGTGCAGCCGGTTGCGGGCGTGCAGCGTGGTGACGATCTGGGTGAGGTAGTTGCGGATGGTGCCCGCGGACAGGAACAGGGCCTGCGCGATCTGCTCCACGTCCTCACCTTCGGCGAACCGCCTGAGCACCTCCAGCTCGCGCGGCTTGAGCGGGCTCTCGACCGCCTCCAGCGCCGCCACGGCGAGCTGCGGATCGACCACCCGCTCCCCCGCCGCGACCCTCCTGATCGCGTCGGCGAGCTGACCGGGCGGGGCGTCCTTCACCATGAACCCGGCCGCCTGCGCCGCGAACGCCCTGCGCACGTTGCCGGGCCGGCCGTAACCGGTCACGATCAGCACCCGGCAGCCAGGTAACCGCCTGCGCAGCTCGGCCGCGGCAGTGAGCCCGTCGACGCCGGGCAGCTCGACGTCGAGCACCGCCACGTCGGGCTCGTGTTCCAGCGCCTTGGGGACGATCTCGTCACCGGTCGCCGCCTCGGCGACGACCTTGATGTCGGGTTCGAGGTCGAGCAGCGCGACCAGCGCGCCGCGGACGAGGTGCATGTCCTCGGCGAGCAGAACCCGGATCATTCCTCGCTCCTAGCCTCAAGGCCCTACTTTCGCCCCATTTCTACCATCTCGTGAGATCTTCATTGTGGATCATGAAAGATTCACGCGAGGGGCGGCCCGCCTCAGGCACGGGAGGCGGCCATCCCCTCCAGGAGGTAGCCGAGCCCTTCGTCGAACGTGGCGTCCCAGTCGTGCTCCAGCCCGTGCTCGGCCAGCGCCGGATAACGGTCGGCACGCTCGCGCAGGAACGCACCGGTGTCGGTGCCCCCACTCCGCTCCCAGGTCACCTGCATGATCACCGAACCCATCACGTAGTTCGAGAGGCTGAAGGCGGCCGTCTTCGGCGCGGCGAACCCGGCGGCGGTCAGCGTCTCGTACAGGAACTCGGTGCGCCGCAGCGCGTTGGGGCCCATAAGCGGGCGATCGAGCAGCGTCGCCGACCAGGGATGCCGCAGCAACGCCGCCCGCCAGCGCCGCATCAACCCCCGCACCGGCCCCCGCCAATCACCCGGACGGCTCACCGCACCAGCCCCGACATCGCCCCCGCCACCCCTCACCGCAGCAGCCCCAGCATCGCCCCCGCCGCCCCTCACCACGCCGGCACCGCCATCACGGCCACTCACCGCCGGAGCGTCGGCGCCCATGGCCTCATTCGCCGCACCAGCGCCTGCACCCCCAGCGCCACTCGCCCCAGCAGTGCCGCCACGTCCACCACCGCTCAACGCAGCCTCCCCTGCGGCGCCACCGCGCGGCACACCGCCGGCCATGCCTCTCTCACTCGGCGCACCGCCCACGCCACCGCCGCCCGGCGCAGCTCTGCCCACGCCACCGCCGCCCGGCGCACCTCTGCCCACGCCCCCGCCGTCGCTCGGCGCGGCGCTGTCGGCACCGTCGCCACCCAGCACTGACACCCCGCCCGCCGGTCCGGCGAGGTCGTCCAGCCGCACCTCGCGGAAGACCTCGTCCATGGCCAGATCCAGCACGTCGTCCTTGGTCTTGACGTGCCAGTAGAGCGTGGTCGAGCCGGTGTCGAGCCGCTCGGCGAGGCGACGCATGGTCAGCCGCCCCACGCCCTCCTCATCCAGCAGCGCCACCGCCTCCGCCACGATCCGCTCCAGCGTCAGCGTCTGTCTCGGGGACTTCTGACTGCGCGACCACACGTTGTCCACCCCGGGATAATACGTTGTACGACGACCGGATCAATGGTCTAGTGAATGGAACATCGGTCCAGTGCCGGATCGACGATCCGGACAGTCGAGCACCGGACCAGCGAGGGAAGAGGGTCAGGGGATGGGGCATGTCGACGTGAGCGGAGTGACGTACCTGCTGCCCGATGGACGTCCCTTGTTGCTGGAGGTGTCCTTCAAGGTCGGCGATGGCGCCAAGGCGGCGCTGGTCGGGCCGAACGGTGCGGGTAAGAGCACGTTGCTGCGGCTCATCGCGGGCGAGGTGGCACCGGACGAGGGGCGGGTGGCCGCCACGGGCGGGGTCGGCGTCATGCGGCAGTTCCTCGGCGAGGGCACCGTACGGGATCTGCTGCTGAGCGTGGCGCCGCCGCAGACCGGGCGGGCATGGGCGGCGCTGGAGCGGGCCGAGGCGGCGATCGCAGCGCACGACGACGAGGAGCGGCAGCTCGCCTACGCCCAGGCCATCGCCGACTACGCCGACGCCGGCGGTTACGAGCTGGAGCTGGTGTGGGACGTGTGCGCCACCGAGGCACTCGGGCTCCCGTACGAGGAGATCAAGGACCGGAGCCTGGCCACGCTGTCCGGCGGCGAGCAGAAGCGGCTCATGCTGGAGGCGCTGCTGCGCGGGCCGGACGAGGTGCTGCTGCTCGACGAGCCCGACAACTTCCTGGACGTTCGGGGCAAACAGTGGCTGGAGCGGGCGATCAGGAGCTCGGGCAAGACGGTGCTGCTCGTCTCGCACGACCGGCGGCTGCTGGCCGAGGCCGCCGATCGCATCATCACGGTCGAGGGGCGCGGCGTGTGGGTGCACGGCGGCGGGTTCGCCGGTTACGCCGAGGCCCGCAGGCGGCGCAAGGAGCGGCTGGAGGAGCTGCGGCAGCGCTGGGAGGAGGAGCGGGCCAGGCTGCGGCGGCTCGTCCACGTGCTGCGGCAACGCTCGGCCGGGAACGACGCGCTGGCGGGGGCGTACCAGTCGGCGGTGACGCGGCTGGACCGCTTCGAGCGGGCGGGGCCGCCCCAGCGCGCGCCCAAGGAGCAGAACGTCCGCATCCGGCTGCGCGGCGGCCGCACCGGCAAGCGGGCGATCGTCTGCGAGGAACTGGAGCTGACGGGCCTGCTGCGCCCGTTCTCCACCGAGATCTGGTACGGCGAACGCGTCGGCGTGCTCGGCATGAACGGCACCGGCAAGTCCCACTTCCTGCGCCTGCTGGCGGGCGAGCCGATCGCGCACACCGGCGTCGCCCGCCTGGGAGCCCGCGTCTCCCCCGGCCACTTCGCCCAGACCCACCTGCGCCCGGACCTGCTCGGCCGCCCCGCAGCCGAGGTGGTCATGCACGAGCACGCGCTGACCCGCAACGAGGCGATGGCGGCACTGGCCCGCTACGAGCTGGCGCCGGCGGGCGGCCAGCCGTTCGAGACGCTGTCGGGCGGGCAGCAGGCGCGGCTGCAGATCCTGCTGCTGGAGCTGTCGGGCGCGACGCTGCTGCTCCTCGACGAGCCGACGGACAACCTGGACCTGGCCAGCGCCGAAGCCCTGCAGGCCGGGCTCGGCGGCTTCGAGGGCACGGTGCTGACCGTGACCCACGACCGCTGGTTCGCCGACGACCTGGACCGGTATCTGATCTTCGGCGCGGACGGGCTGGTCCGGGAGAGCGACACACCGCGCTGGGACCTCTGACGCCGGACCGTCCGCGAGCCGGCGGAGCACGAGGTGCGGATCAACGCGCCTCGCAGCAGGCGCCGGAGGTGTCATCCTCTGTGCAAGAGCTGCGACCTTGCGGTGCGGGAGGGTGAGCGCCCGTCAAGCGATCAGGAAGCCGGCTCCCCGCCCCGCCATGGCGCAAGAGCTGGCCGCGATCGGTGAGGGCTGAGCGCCGTCGATCGATCCGGCAGATGGCAGCGCGATCGATCAGGCCGATCGCAGCGCGATCTATCAGACCGGTAGCAGCGCGATCGGTCAGGCAGATGGCAGGACGCAGAACTCGTGGCCGTCGGGGTCGACCATGACGACCCAGTCGGCCTCGTCGCCCTGGCCGATGTCGATGGGCGCCGCCCCGAGGGAGATGAGCCGGTCGACCTCCGCCTGCTGATCGCCGCCGGCCGGCGGGGCGAGGTCGAAGTGCAGCCGGTACTTGCCGGTTTTTGGCTCCAGCGGCGGGCCACCCCAGGTGATCTTCGGGCCGCCGTGCGGTGAGCGGATGGCGGTCTCCTCGTTCTGGTCCCAGACCAGGGGCCAGCCCAGCGCGGCGCTCCAGAAGTAGCCGGCCTGCTGCGAGCCGTCGGACGCGAGCGCCCCGATGAACCCGCAGTCGGCGAGGAACTTGTTGCCCGGCTCGATGACGCAGAACTCGTTGCCCTCGGGGTCCGCGAGCACGACGTGCTCCTCGTCCGGCCCCTGACCGATGTCGAGGTGGCGGCCGCCGAGCTCGAGCGCCCTGGCCACCGTCTCCCGCTGGTTCTCCAGGGACGTGCTCGTCAGGTCGAAGTGCATCTGGTTCTGGCCGACCTTCTGCTCCCGCGAGGGCAGGAAGCGCAGCCGGAAGCCGGTGTCATCGTTCGGCAGGAGCGTGATGCCGCCCCTGGGGTCGTCGGCGGTCTCCCAGTTCAGGACGCCGGACCAGAATCGCGCGAGACCGGTCGGGTCGTGCGCGTCGAAGCAGAGCGCGATGAGACGAGAGGTCACGTCGCTCCGCACCTCCGATCTAGTGGAAGCCTTCGATGCCGGAAAAATCCGGGCATGCCACGGGTCATGCTGGCATGCCCTCTGGTGATCCTCTACCGGTTATTCCCGGCGGGCCCTCAGCCCGCTTCCGTGACGGGCAGGCGGTCCCGCCGCAAGGCCGTAAGGGTCATGGTCTCGTCCACGGCCTCGGGCGAGAGCACGTGGTCCAGCACCATCACCGCGCACCCGCTGATCCCGGCCCCCGCTCCCAGCCGGCTGGGCTCGATGCGCAGCCGCCGGGTGGCCAGGGCGGTGGAGCGGCGGTAGACGACCTCGCGGATGCTCGACACCAGCGGGCCGAACGCCTCCGCCACGTCACCTCCGAGCACCACCACCGACGGGTTGAGGATGTTGACGGCTCCCGCCAGCACCTCGCCGATGCGCCGGCCGGCCTCGCGGACCGTGGCCATGGTCTCGGCGTCGCCGGCCCGTACGAGGGCGGTCACGTCGGCGATCGTCCTGACGTCCTTGCCGCCCGCCCGCAGCTCGCGCAGCAGCGCGGTGCCGCTGGCGACGGAGTCGACGCAGTCGTAGTTGCCGCAGCGGCAGAGCACGCCGCCGCCGTCCAGCACGGGGATGTGCCCGATCTCGCCCGCCGCGCCCAGCGCGCCGCGCAGGATGCCGCCGCCGGCGATCACGCCGGCGCCGATGCGGGTGGAGATCTTCACGAACATCAGGTCGTCGAGGTCGGGGTACGCGCCGCGGTGCTCGCCGATGGCCAGCACGTTCACGTCGTTGTCGACGAGCACGGGTACGGGGAAGCGCTCGCGGATGATCGGCGGGATGACGACGCCGGTCCAGGAGGCCATGACGCGGGCACTCTCCGTACGGCCCTGCGCGAACTCCACCGTGGCGGGCACGCCCATCCCGACGCCCTGGATCATCGAGCGCGGCCGGTCGCCGAGCAGTTCGTCCCAGGTGTCCATGAGCACCGGCAGCACGGTGTCTGGCCCCTGCTCCACGTCCATCGCGAACTCGCGCCCGACCAGCTCGGCCCCGGCGAGGTCGCAGACGGACACGCGGGTCCGTGAGGCGCCGAGCGCCGCCACCAGCACCACGCCGCCCGACGCGTTGAACTCCAGCCGGACGGGGGGCCGCCCGCCGGTGGACGGGGCGTCGGTGCGCTCCACGACCAGGCCGCGTTCGAGCAGCTCGCCGACGCGCAGCTGCACCGCGGGGCGCGACAGGCCGGTCACCCGGCCGAGGTCGGCCCGCGTCACGGCCTCACCGGTGCGGATGAGGCGGAGCACCTCGCCACTGGTGGCGAGGGCGGCAGCGGTACGTCGAGGCATCGGCTAAGTGAACCACATGCGGTTGTGTCATGAAAAGTCGTGACTTTTTTATCTCAAATACCAAAACTCCGCTTGTGTGAGACCCAAACTCTCGTTAGTGTCCGTTCTGTCCCTGCTTGGTAGATCATCGGAGTCCCGCACCGTGTCCACCGCGTCCACCACCGAAGCCGCCGAAGCCGTCGAAGCCGCCGGAACCGCCGCTCCCGCGACCGGCCCTGCCGCCCACACCGCCGACCTCGTCGTGTTCGGCGGCACCGGCGACCTGTCCATGCGCAAGCTGATCCCGGCGCTGTACCACAGCGACAGGGAGGGCAGGCTCTCCCCGGAGACCCGCGTCATCGCCATGTCCAGGGGCGGGCTGACCGACGCCGACTTCCGCGGCAAGGTGGACGCCGAGGTACGCGACCAGCTCCCGGTCACGGACGAGGGCCAGTGGCAGCACTTCCTGGCCCGCCTGCACCACGTGTCGGTGGACGTCGGCCGCGACGACAGCTCAGGCTGGAGCGCGCTGGCCGAGCTGCTGGCCGGCCACGAGGCCCGCGACCGCGTGTTCTACCTGGCCAGCCCGCCCAGGACGTTCGGCCCCTTCTGCCGCGAGCTGGAGCGGGCGGGCCTGGTGACGCCGCGCTCGCGCGTGGTGCTGGAGAAGCCGCTGGGCCACGACCTGACGAGCGCGCAGCGCATCAACGACGAGGTCGGCGCCATCTTCGACGAGCGCCAGATCTTCCGCATCGACCACTACCTGGGCAAGGAGACGGTGCAGAACCTGCTGGTCCTGCGCTTCGCCAACGCCTTCCTGGAGCCGATCTGGAACTCGTTGTGGATCGACCACGTCCAGATCACGGCCGCCGAGACGGTCGGCACGCCGGGCAGGCGCGGCTACTACGACCACGCGGGCGCGCTGCGTGACATGGTGCAGAACCACCTGCTGCAGCTCCTGACGCTGACCGCGATGGAGCCGCCGGCCCGCAACGACCGCGAGGCCATCCGCGACGAGAAGGTCAAAGTGCTGCAGGCGCTGCGGCCGATCGCGGGCGGCGAGGTGGACCGTTTCACCGTGCGCGGCCAGTACACCGAGGCCGGCGACCTGGTCGGCTACCTCGACGAGCCCGCCTCCACCCCGCCGAACGAGGCCTCGCGGCGGGTGGAGACGTTCACCGCGATCCGGGCCGAGGTCAAGAACTGGCGGTGGGCGGGGGTGCCGTTCTACCTGCGCACCGGCAAGCGCATGCCGTACCGGCGCTCGGAGATCGTGGTGCAGTTCAAGGACGTGCCGCACTCCATCTTCCCTGGCGGCGCCCCGAACCGGCTCGTGCTGCGGCTCCAGCCGGAGGAGGGCATCGAGCTGCACATCATGGCCAAGGAGCCGGGCGCGGGCGAGACGACGCTCAAGCCGGTGCCGCTGTCGCTGAGCTTCGGCAAGACGTTCACGGCGCGGGTGCCCGAGGCGTACGAGCGGCTGCTGATGGACGTGCTGGCCGGGAACCCGACGCTGTTCATGCGCCGCGACGAGGTCGAGGCGGCCTGGCGGTGGATCGACCCGATCCTCGAAGCCTGGCAGGCCGACCCCGCGCTGCCCGAGCCGTACCCCGCAGGAACCACCGGGCCCGCCGGAGCCCACGAGCTGCTCGGCCGCAGCGGTCGTGCCTGGCACGAGGAGGAAATGTGATGAACCACGTCATCCAGGAGATCACCGACCGGATCGCCGAGCGCAGCGCCGCCAGCCGTACCGCTTACCTGGAGCGGATCCGCCGTGAGGGCGAGGCCGCCAGGGCGAAGGGCCCGGCGCGGGCGCACCTGGGCTGCGCGAACCTCGCGCACGGCTTCGCGGGCGCCCCGGCCGAGGACAAGCCGGCTCTGCGCGGCTCCGCCAAGCCCGGCGTGGCCATCGTGACCAGCTACAACGACATGCTGTCCGCGCACCAGCCGTACGAGACCTACCCGCCGGAGCTGAAGCAGGCCGTGCGCAAGGCCGGCGGCGTGGCGCAGGTGGCGGGCGGCGTGCCCGCCATGTGCGACGGCATCACGCAGGGCCGCGCCGGCATGGAGCTGTCGCTCTACAGCCGCGACGTGATCGCCATGTCCACCGCGATCGCGCTGTCGCACGACATGTTCGACGCCTCGCTGCTGCTGGGCGTGTGCGACAAGATCGTGCCGGGGCTGTTCATCGGGGCGCTGCACTTCGGCCACCTGCCCGCGATCTTCGTGCCCGCAGGCCCGATGGCCTCGGGCCTGCCGAACAAGGTCAAGGCCCGCACCCGGCAGCTGTTCGCCGAGGGCAAGGTCGGCAGGGAGGAGCTGCTGGACGCCGAGGCCAAGTCGTACCACTCCCCCGGCACCTGCACCTTCTACGGCACCGCGAACTCCAACCAGGCGCTGATGGAGGTCATGGGCCTGCACCTGCCCGGCTCGACGTTCGTCAACCCGCACACCGAGCTGCGGCACGCGCTCACGCAGGCCGCCGGGCGCAGGGCGGTGGAGATCACCGCGCACGGCGCCGAGTACACGCCGATCGGCGAGCTGGTGGACGAGAAGTCGATCGTGAACGCCTGCGTCGCCCTGCTGGCCACCGGCGGCTCCACGAACCACACGCTGCACCTGGTCGCCATGGCCGCCGCCGCGGGCATCGTGCTGACCTGGGACGACCTGGCCTGCCTGTCCGAGGTCGTGCCGTCGCTGACCAAGATCTACCCGAACGGCCAGGCGGACGTGAACCACTTCCGCGACGCCGGCGGCATGCAGGTGCTCATCGGCGACCTGCTGGACGAGGGCCTGCTGCACGGGGACGTCATGACCGTGGCGGGCCCCGGCCTCGACCGCTACCGCGAGGCGCCCGAGCTGGTGGACGGCGAGCTGGTCTGGGCACCGGTCACCGGCGGCAGCAAGGACCTGGACGTGCTGCGCCCGGCCGCCGACCCGTTCTCGGCCGACGGCGGCATCCACATGGTCGAGGGCAACCTGGGCCGCGCCGTCAGCAAGGTCTCGGCGGTCAAGCCGGAGCACCTGGTGATCGAGGCGCCGGCCAAGGTCTTCCACGACCAGCTCGACCTGCTGAAGGCGTTCGAGGCGGGGGAGCTGGACGGGCAGGACTTCGTGGCGGTCATCCGCTACCAGGGCCCCAGCGCGAACGGCATGCCCGAGCTGCACAAGCTCACCTCGCCGCTGGCGGTGCTGCTCGACAGGGGCCAGCGGGTGGCGATCGTCACCGACGGCCGCATGTCGGGCGCGTCGGGCAAGGTGCCGGCGGCCATCCATCTGTCGCCCGAGGCGGCCGACGGCGGGCCGATCGCGCTGGTCCGCGACGGCGACGTGATCAGGCTGGACTCGGCGGCGGGCACGCTGGAGCTGCGGGTGCCGGCCGAGGAGCTGGCCCGCCGCACGCCCGAGGGCCGGCCGCTGAGCGACGCGCAGTGGGTCGGCACGGGACGGGAGCTGTTCGCCGCCTTCCGCCGGATGGCGGGGCACGCCGAGCAGGGCGCCGGCATCTTCGGGGTGAGCGGCGCCGAGTCGCCGCACCACGGCCCCGGCCTGGGCTTCCCCGCCGAGGCGGGCTCGTCCCACCTCGAGACGGGCGCGCCGGTCGGCGCGCTGGTCCGGTGACGGGATATTTGCCGGTACGGTGCTCTGTGTCCGTTTGGCGCGCGCTGAACGCTCCAGAGCCCGTACGTCCGCACCACCCCGCATGGGGAAACGTGAACGATCGTAGGATCCTTCGGTGTATGGCGAGCGATCTTGACGCCGCCCCGAATGCCGGAGGTATCCGTGAGTGCCTTTGACCTTCCGTGGCTCGTCGCCGACATCGGCGGGACCAACGCCCGGTTCGGCCTCGTCACCGCGCCGGGGGCGCGCCCGTCGGACGTCGCGGTCCTGCCGGGTGCCGACTACGCCACCCTCCCCGAAGCCGTAGCCGCCTATCTCGCGGAGCACGCGGGCGGAGTGCGGCCGGGGGCGGCCTGCCTGGCACTCGCGGGCCCGATCGACGGCGACCACTACCGGCTCACGAACTCCCACTGGTCCGGCTCCATCCGGGACCTGGATGTGCCGTACGCGCGGCTGCTCAACGACTTCGAGGCGCTGGCCGTGTCGCTGCCCCACCTGGCGGGCGACGAGCTGGTGTCCCTGGGCGGGCCCGCGCCGGAGCACGGCGTCAAGGCGGTGCTGGGCCCGGGGACCGGGCTCGGCGTCGGCGGGCTGGTGCCCAGCGTGCACGGCTGGACGGCGATCCCCGGCGAGGGCGGGCACGCCACGGTGCCGGTGTTCGAGCCGCGCGAGATCGAGATCGTCCGCGCCGTCCAGTCGCAGGGCCTGCCGCACGTGGTGGCCGAGCACCTGCTGTCGGGCCCGGGGCTGGTGCGCCTGCACCGGGCGCTGGCCCTGGTGAACGGCGTCACCGCACCCGACCTGACCGCCTCCGACATCGTCGCCAGGGTGGACGACTCGTTGTGCGCGGAGACGGTCGAGGTGTTCTGCGGCATGCTCGGCACCTTCGCCGGCAACGTGGCACTGACGCTCGGCGCCCGGGGAGGGGTGTACCTGGCCGGCGGGGTGCTGCCCCGTATCGTGGAGCGGGTGCGTGCCAGCGCGTTCCGTACGCGCTTCGAGGACAACCCCGACATGGCCGCCTACCTGTCGGAGATCGGCACCGTGCTGATCGTCGCGGCCCAGCCCGGGATGACGGGCGCGGCGGCCTGGCTGAGCCAGCACGCCCGCACCGAGCTGGTGGGCTGACTGAAGCCCACCAGGTGGGCAGGTGACCAGGTTGTACAGGACAAGACGACGGCCGTGAGAGGCCGACGAGGAGAGAGTAACCCCATGAGCCTGCTCGATCTCGCCCCAGTGGTCCCCGTCGTGGTGATCGAGGACGCCGGGACCGCCGTCCCGATGGCCCGCGCCCTGGTGGCCGGGGGGCTGCCGGTCATCGAGGTGACCCTGCGCACGCCCGCCGCCCTGGAAGCCATCGCCAGGATCGCCGAGGAGGTGCCGGAGGCGACCGTGGGCGCGGGGACGATCCGGACCACCGACGACATCGCGGCGTCCGTGTCGGCCGGGGCGAGGTTCCTCGTCTCGCCTGGCACGACGTTGTCGCTGGTGGAGGCGCTGGACTCCAGCGGCGTGCCGTACCTGCCGGGTGCGGCCACCGTGTCGGAGGTCATGGCGCTGGCCGAGCGGGGGATCAAGGAGCTGAAGTTCTTCCCCGCCGAGGCCGCGGGCGGCGTCCCGTACCTCAAGTCGCTGTCCGGGCCGCTGCCCGACGTGCGCTTCTGCCCGACGGGCGGCATCAAGCCCGAGACCGCCCGCGACTACCTCGCGCTGCCGAACGTGGGCTGCGTCGGCGGCAGCTGGCTGACCCCGGCCGACGCGCTGGCCGCCGGGGACTGGGGCCGCGTGGAGAAGCTCGCCGCGGAGGCGGCCGCGCTGCGCTGATCCCCGGGATAATGATCGGGTGGCTCTGGAGACAGCCGCCCTGAAGGTGGGCACCGCAGTCGGCGAGCGCGCCATGCGCGCCTGGCTGACCTCCCGGTCGGCCGGCGAGAGCAGCCGCCTGCCGCTCGTCGAGCTGATGCGGACGCGCCTGCCCGACCAGCTCGTGCGGCGCAAGGCGCAGCGGCAGCTCGACGACATCGCCGACGCGGTGACGGCGCGGGTCATGAAGCTGTGCGGGCACGAGTTCCCCGGGCTCGGCGACGAGGACCGGGAGGTCGTGCTCGCCGAGGTCCAGCACACCCTGACCCTCGCGGACCTGTCCGACGGCGCCCTCCTGGCCGCCGACGCCGACCCGGTACGGCTCGCGCGGGGCCTGCGCCGGACCCTGCCCGCGCCCAGGGACCTGGACGAGGGGCAGTCGCGGCTGTACGACGTCGTGCTCGACGAGTGCTGCGACTGCCTGGTCAGGGTCGTCCGGCACCTGCCGGAGTTCCAGCCGCGCGCCGCCGCCGAGACGCTCTCGCGCCTGTCGGGGCTCGGCGAGCAGCTCGCCGCCATGCTGGCGCGGCTGCCCGTCCGCACGCTGGAGGCCCCCGACGGCACCGACAGGGACGCCGCGTTCGCCCACCGCTACCTGGAGCACGTCTCCCGGACGCTCGACAACCTGGAGCTGCTGGGCGTGCGCGTCGAGCGCTTCCGCCCCCGGACGCCGCTGAGCGTGGCCTACATCAGCCTGTCCGTCACCGCCGCCCAGGCCGCGGGCGCCCACGTCGCGTGGCACGACTCTCCTGACGAGCCCGCGACCATGCGCGTGGAGAGCGCGCTCGGCCAGGGCCGCCGGATGTTGCTGCGGGGCGAGGCCGGAGGCGGCAAGAGCACGCTGTTGCGCTGGCTGGCGATCACGGCCGCGCGGGGTGGGTTCGAGGGCGAGCTGGCCGACTGGAACGGATGCGTGCCGTTCCTGGTGAAGCTGCGCAGCTACGCCGATCGGGAGCTGCCCAGGCCGGAGCAGTTCCTGGACCTGACCGCCGGGGCGCTGGCCGGGCTGATGCCGGCGGGGTGGGCGCACCGGCAGCTCGCGTCGGGGCGGGCGCTGCTGCTGATCGACGGCGTGGACGAGCTGACCGGCGCGCAGCGCAGGGCGATCAAGCCGTGGCTGCGCGGGCTGCTCGCCGCGTTCCCCGCGATCCGGGTCCTGGTCACCAGCCGCCCGTCGGCCGCCTCGTCGTCGTGGCTGGAGGAGGAGGGATTCGCTCCGGCGTTCCTGGAGCGGATGACGCCCGCGGACACGCGGGCGCTGGTCGAGCACTGGCACGAGGCCATCAGGAGCAGCGCGGACCTGCCCTGCCCGGCCGAGCAGCTGCCCGTGGTGCAGGCGCGGCTGCTGTCGCACCTGGAGAGCGCGCCGCACCTGCGCGCGCTGGCGGCCACGCCGCTGCTCGCGTCCATGTTGTGCGCGCTCAACCTCGACCGGGCCTCCCAGCTCCCGCCCGACCGCATGGGCCTGTACGCGGCGGCGCTGGAGATGCTGCTGGAGCGCAGGGACGCCGAGCGGGTCATCCCCAGCTACGGCGAGGTCCATCTGAACCGCCCGCAGAAGATCCAGGTGCTGCAGGAGCTGGCCTGGCAGCTGTCGGTCACCAACCGGGTCGAGCTGGCCAAGCCGGCCGCGCTGGCGTGGGCGAGCAGGGTCGTCGCCACCATGCCGCGCCTGCGGGCCACGGGCGCGCAGGTGCTGGACTACCTGCTGGAACGCAGCGGCGTGATCCGCGAGGCGGCGGAGGGCCGGATCGACTTCGTGCACCGGACCATGCAGGAGTACCTGACGGCACGGGCCGCCGCCGAGGTGGGCGACGTCGAGCCCCTCGTCTCGAACGCGCATCGCGACCAGTGGCGCGAGGTCGTGGTGATGACGGCCGGGCACGCGAACGGGCCGCTGCGCGAGGAGCTGCTCGGCGGGCTGCTGTCCCGCATCGCCGCCGAGCCGCGGCGCGCGCGCCGGCTCAAGGTCCTGGTGTGCGCGTGCCTGGAGACGCTGCCGTCGGTGCCCGAGCGGCTGCGGGAGGCGGTGGACCGGTGCCTGGACGACCTCGTCCCGCCGCGGGACACGACCGCGGCGCGGTCGCTGGCACCGGCGGGGCAGGTGGTCCTCGACCGGTTACCGGCGGACCTGAGCGGGCTCTCTCCCGCCGTCGCGCTGGCCTGCGCCAGGACGGCTCAGCTGATCAACGGGCCCGCGGCCCTCGACCTGCTGGCGGGCTACGCCGCCGACGAGCGGGTCCAGCACGAGCTGGTCAAGAGCTGGCGCTACTTCGAGCCGCGGGCCTACGCCCGTCGGGTGCTGTCCGCCATGGAGACCCCGCCCCGGCTCACCGTGGTCACCGCGGGGCAGCTGGAGGCCGTGCGCGAGCTCCCCCCGCAGCAGCACATCGTGATCAGCGCGCGGGTGAAGGACCTCAGCCCGTTGCTCACCCATCGCGAATCGCTGACCGAGCTTCACCTGAGCAACGTTGTCGACAAGGCGGAGCTCCGCACACTGAGCCGGCTCAGCGCGCTGACGGACCTCACCGTGAGCGGCGTCACGACGATCGACTTTCTGACCGGTCTCCGGAACCTCTCCTTCCTGCAGCTCGCCGAGGTGCCCCGGCTCTCGGACTTCACCCTCCTCAGCGGCCTCGACAGGTTGCGGGCCCTGCATATCACGGAGGCCGCCTCCCTGACCGCCTGGGAAGCCCTGCCTCCACTCGACCGTCTGCGGGAGCTGTCGCTCTCCGGCACTCCGCTGCTGGTCTCCGCGCGTGACGTCGTGGAGCGTGCCCCCCACGTGCGAGACCTGGTCCTCGGTGACCGCGAGAACATCGCCGACCTGGACTCGCTCTCCCGACTCGCGTTGGAGGCGCTCGTCCTCTGGCAGGTCCCTTGGCTTGACGATCTCTCCCCGATCGCGGGATGTCGGACGCTGCGATCGCTGCAGCTCGCGGGCACCTCGGTGCGGGATCTCTCGCCCCTGGCACAGCTGCCCAGGCTGCGTACGCTCTGGCTGTCCACCTGCCCTCCCGGCCTGGATCTCGCGCCGCTGGCGAACAACGCCCACCTGAACGTGCACCTCCTGGCCGGCCAAGAGGTGAGCAACGGCCACCTGTTCGACAGACGGCTCTATCGCAGCAGGTGATCAGCTCCAGATCGACACGTGCACCGGCGGCCGGAAGCGGCTGCGCGGTATCCCCTCGTCCGGCGTCCGCATGATCTGGGTGGCCGCCGGGGTGGTGAGGAAGTCGAGGAAGGTGCCCGCGGCGGCCGATCGGGTGGCGGGCTCCAGGGCGGTGGCGTACCAGTAGGCGGGCAGCGGGGTGGCGGGCGTCTCGATGGGGACGAGCTCGCCCCGGCGTAACTGCGACGACACCAGGTGCGCGGTGGCGGGCGCGACGCCGGCGCCCTCGGCCGCGGCCTTCCAGGCGGCGGTCTGGTTGGCGAACACGCGTACCTGCGACTCCTGGACGCGCAGCAGGCGGAGCAGGCGGCTGGTGTCGCTGGCCGGGTCGGTGCCGGACGGGCCGACCAGCCAGTGGTCGCGGCGCCCCCGGGGCGAGCCGACCACGATGAGGCGGCAGCGCAGCACCGGGCGGCTCGTCAGGCCCTGCCCCGCGGTCTGGGCGCCGAGCGCGACGTCGGCCAGGCGGCTGGACAGCAGCAGCGGGATCTCGGCGGTCGCGGACACGCCGGTGGTGGCCTCCACCGACTTGCGCTGGGCGAACAGGCACAGCAGCGGGCCCGCGACGTACTCGGCCAGGCCGGCGTCCATGACCACGTGCAGGCGGGCGGGACGGCCCGGCTGGACGGCGGCGACGGCCTCGGCGCCGAGGGCGACGATCTGGGCGGCGATGCCGAGCAGCCGGCGGCCGCCCTCCGTGAGCACCATGCGGTCGCCCGAGCGGGTCACCAGCGGGTCGCCGAGGTGCCGCCGGAGCTGGGCCAGCGACTGGGACACGGCGGGCTCGCTGACGCCGAGCGCCCGCGCGGCGGCCTTGACCGAGCCGAGGCGGGCGACGAAAACGAACGCGCCGAGCTGGCTGAGAGTCACGTATCCCTTCTTAGTTCTCCGGCCCGCATTAAGGAAAGACTTATTTGCGGATTGTCGCGACAAATCGGGAACAGCAATGTGCTCTCATGCAGGTTCCCGCGACGTTCGAATACGAAAGAGCGGACAGCGTCCCGCACGCGCTGGAGCTCCTGGAGCACTACGGCCCCGAGGCGAGGGTCGTCGCAGGTGGGCACAGTCTCATCCCGATGATGAAGCTCCGCCTGGCCCAGCCGGAGGCGCTGATCGACATCAACGGCCTGGCCGATGAGCTGGGCGGCATCGCCGTGGAGGGCGACGAGCTGGCGATCGGGGCGATGGTGCGGCACACGGAGTTGCTGGAGAGCGCCACCGCCACCGACCTTTTCCCGATATTTCGGGATGCGGAGCGTGTTATCGCTGACCCAATTGTGCGAAATCGGGGGACCGTTGGCGGTTCTCTCTGCCAAGGGGATCCCTCGGAGGATTTGTCGGCCGTGTTCGCGGCATTGCGGGCGACCGCGGTCATCCAGGGGCCGGGCGGAACGCGCACCGTTCCTGTCAGGGAATTCCACCAGGGGCCTTACGAGACCGCGGTCGAGCCGAACGAGCTGCTGATCCAGCTCCGCGTGCCCGTCGCGCCCGGCACGGGCAGCGCGTACGAGAAGGTCGAGCGGCGCGTCGGCGACTGGCCGGTGGCGGCGGCCGGGGCGGTGCTGCGGATCGAGGGCGGCACGATCGTCCAGGCCGGCATCGGGCTGACGGCTGTCGGCGCCGCGCACTTCTGCGCCCCCGAGGCCGAGGCCTACCTCGACGGCCGGGTGCCGGACGCGGAGGCGTTCGCGCAGGCGGGCCGGATCGCCGCCGAACACTGCGAGCCGCACGCCGACCAGCGCGGCCCCGCCGACTACAAGCGCCACCTGGCCGCCGAGCTGACCCGGCGCGCGCTGGCCAGGGCCGCAGGGAGGATCTGACGATGCGGATCACGGTCTCCGTGAACGGGCAGTCGTACACCAGGGACGTCGAGCCGCGCCTGCTGCTCGTGCACTTCCTGCGCGACGAGCTGGACCTGACCGGCACCCACTGGGGCTGCGACACCTCCAACTGCGGGGTGTGCACGGTGCGGCTCGACGGCGTGCCGGTCAAGTCGTGCACGGTCCTGGCCGTCATGGCCGACGGGCACGAGGTCACCACGGTGGAGGGGCTGGAGCGGGACGGCGAGCTGGACGCGGTGCAGAAGGGGTTCGTGGAGTGTCACGGGCTGCAGTGCGGGTTCTGCACGCCGGGCATGCTGCTGACGGCGCGGGCCCTGCTCGACCGCCATCCCGACCCCGACGAGTCACAGATCCGCGAGGCCATCTCGGGGCAACTGTGCCGGTGCACCGGTTACGAGAACATCGTCCGTTCGATCCGATGGGCGGCGACTTCGGATGTCGCCGAGTCCGCGACGGAGGCCAAATGACGTATGGACGCATGCACCGCAAAGAGGACGCCCGCTTCATCCGCGGGCGCGGCAACTACACCGACGACGTACGCCTGCCCGGCATGCTGTACGGCGCCATCCTGCGCAGCCCCCACGCCCACGCGCGCATCGTCTCCATCGACACCAGCGCGGCCGAGGCGCATCCGAAGGTCAAGGCGGTCATCACCGGCCAGACCCTGGCCGGGCTGAACCTGGCCTGGATGCCCACGCTGTCGAACGACACCCAGGCGGTGCTGGCCACGGACAAGGTGCGCTTCCAGGGGCAGGAGGTCGCGTTCGTGGTGGCCGAGGACGCGTACTCGGCGCGCGACGCGCTGGAGCTGATCGACGTCGAGTACGAGCCGCTCGACGCGGTCATCGACGCCAGGAAGGCCCTCGACCCCGGCGCCCCGGTGATCCGCGACGACCTCGAAGGGCGTACGGGCAACCACATCTTCGACTGGGAGGCCGGCGACAAGGCGCGCACCGACGCCGTGTTCGAGCAGGCCGAGGTGACCGTCGCGCAGGACATGATCTACCCGCGCGTGCACCCCGCCCCGCTGGAGACGTGCGGCGCGCTCGCGGACTTCGACAAGGTCACGGGCAAGCTGACCGTCTGGTGCCCGACGCAGGCGCCGCACGCCCACCGCACGCTGTACGCGATGGTGGCCGGGCTGCCCGAGCACAAGATCCGGGTCATCTCCCCGGACATCGGCGGCGGCTTCGGCGGCAAGGTCGGCATCTATCCGGGGTACGTCTGCGCGATCGTCGGCTCGATCGTCACCGGCAGGCCGGTCAAGTGGATGGAGGACCGCTCCGAGAACCTCATGAGCACGGCCTTCGCCCGCGACTACCACATGCGCGGCGAGATCGCCGCGACCCGCGACGGGAAGATCCAGGGCATCAGGGTCAAGGTGCTGGCCGACCACGGGGCGTTCAACGGCACCGCGCAGCCGACCAAGTTCCCCGCCGGGTTCTTCCACGTCTTCTCCGGCTCGTACGACATCGAGACCGCCCACTGCGAGGTCACCGGCGTCTACACCAACAAGGCCCCCGGCGGCGTCGCCTACGCCTGCTCCTTCCGCGTCACCGAGGCCGTCTACCTGGTCGAGCGCATGGTGGACGTGCTGGCCACCGAGCTGCGCCTGGACCCGGCCGAGCTGCGCATGCGCAACCTGCTCAAGCCGGACCAGTTCCCCTACACCTCCCCCACCGGCTGGGAGTACGACTCGGGCGACTACCCGAAGGCGCTGCGCCTGGCCATGGACATGGCCGGCTACGACAAACTCCGCGCCGAGCAGGCCGACAAGCGGGCCAGGGGCGAGCTGATGGGCATCGGCGTCAGCTTCTTCACCGAGGCGGTCGGCGCGGGCCCGCGCAAGCACATGGACATCCTCGGCCTCGGCATGGCCGACGGCGCCGAGCTGCGCGTGCACCCGACGGGCAAGGCGGTGCTGCGGGTGTCGTGCCAGTCGCAGGGGCAGGGACACGAGACCACGTTCGCGCAGATCGTCGGGCAGGAGCTGGGCATCCCGGCCGACGACGTGGAGGTGGTGCACGGCGACACCGACCAGACGCCGTTCGGCCTGGGCACGTACGGCTCGCGCTCCACGCCCGTCTCGGGCGCCGCGACGGCGATCGTGGCCAGGAAGGTACGGGACCGGGCCAAGATCGTCGCAGCGGCCATGCTGGAGGCCTCCCCGGACGACCTGGAGTGGGCCGAAGGCAAGTGGTCGGTGGTGGGCGACCCGTCCACCGGCAAGTCGCTGGCGGAGATCGCGCTGGCCGCCCACTCGAACCTGGAGCTGCCCGAAGGCGTCGAGGGCCACCTGGACGCCGTCACCGTCTACAACCCGCCGAACCTCACCTACCCCTTCGGCGCCTACATCTGCGTCGTGGACGTGGACCCCGGCACCGGGCAGGTGAAGGTGCGCAGGTTCGTGGCGGTGGACGACTGCGGGGTGCGGATCAACCCGATGATCGTCGAGGGGCAGATCCACGGCGGGCTGGCCGACGGGGTGGGCATGGCGCTCATGCAGGTGATGGCGTTCGACGAGGACGGCAACCACCTGGGGGCCTCGTTCATGGACTACCTGCTGCCGACCTCGATGGAGTGCCCGTCGTGGGAGCTGGGCGAGACCGTGACGCCCTCGCCCACGCACCCGATCGGGGCCAAGGGCGTCGGCGAGTCGGCCACGGTCGGCTCGCCCGCCGCCGTGGTCAACGCCGTGGTGGACGCGCTCGGGCCGTACGGGGTGCGGCACGCCGACATGCCGCTGACGCCGGCGAACGTGTGGCGCGTCGTCAACGGCGACCCCTTCAGGACGGACCTGGCGATCCCATGACCGAGTTCCTGGGCATGCCGACGTCCCGGCCGCGGCCCGCCGCCGACCTCGACGTGAGGGTGGCGGGGCTGCGGTCGGGGCGGGAGCCGTACGTCATGGCCACCGTCGTGCGCGCGCAGCGGCCGACCAGCGCCAAGGCGGGCGATCGTGCGCTGGTGCTGGCCGACGGGACGATCGAGGGGTTCGTCGGCGGCGTGTGCGCGACGGACACCGTACGCGCGCAGGGCCTGCGCCTGATGGGCACCGGCGGGGCCACGCTGCTGCGGATCACCCCCGAGGAGGACGCGCCGCGCGAGGAGGAGGGCCTGGTGGCCGTGGGGCAGCCGTGCCTGTCGGGCGGCACGCTGGAGATCTTCCTGGAGTCCGTCTCGCCGCCCAGGCTGGTGCGCGTGCACGGCGACAGCCCGATCGCGCGGGCCTTCGCCGAGGTGGGCCGGGCGATGGGGTACACGGTCGAGCCCGGGGCGGGCCCCATCGCGGCCGACACGGCCGCCGTGCTGGTGGCCTCGCACGGGGTGGGCGAGGAGCCGGTGCTGCGCGAGGCGCTGGCGGCGGGCGTGCCGTACGTCGGGCTGATCGCCAGCCGCAAGCGGGGCGCGGCGGTGCTGGCGCGGGTGGCGGGCGGCGAACGCGTGCACGTCCCCGCAGGCCTGGACATTGGGGCCAGAACGCCTGGTGAGGTCGCTGTTTCGGTGTACGCGGAGATCATCCGGCTGCGTTGAACGGCGGGGTATCAGCGCGCGGCGACCGGGTACGCCAGGGAAGGTAAAGCCGAGCCCCGGGAAGCCCCTTCCGCTATCCGGAGAGCGAAAGGGATATTGATGCCGACGGAAACGGTCAGCCAAGCGCAGCCGATGACGGACGAGCGCCCCGCGTCCCAGCCGGGCAGCCTCGAGCGCGGGATCGACATCCTGCTCGCGCTCGGCGCCGCCTCCCGCCCGGTCACGCTGTCGCAGCTGTGCCGCAGCACGGGCCTGCCCAAGTCGACCGCGCACCGGATCCTGGGCGTGCTCTGCTCGCGCGAGCTGGCCCGGCGGGTGGGGAACGCGTACCTGCCGGGCGAGCTGCTGGAGTCGATGGCGGGCATCACCCGCGCGCGCGTGCCCGGCACGCGCAGGGTGGTGCTCCCCTACCTGCTGTACCTGTTCGAGACCACCAGGCACACGGTGAACCTGGCCGTCCCGTCCGGCCTGGAGGCCCGCTACGTCGAGCGCCTGTACGGCCACAACCGCGTCGGCTCGCGCTCCGACGGCCACGACCGCGCGCCGCTGCACTGCACGGCGACCGGCAAGGCGCTGCTGGCCTTCGATCCGAAGCTGCGCCAGGAGCTGATGGCGCGTGGCGCGTTCGAACGGCTGACGCGCCGCACGATCACCAACCTGGCCGGGCTCGAACGGGAGCTGGCGCAGGTCCGCCGGCACGGCATCGCCTACTCGCAGGAGGAGTTCACCGAGGGCGTGGCCTGCGTGGCGGCCCCGGTGTTCGGGCCGGGCGGGCGGATCTGCATGTCGGTCGGCGTGGCCGCGCCCGCGCACCTGGCGCCGCTGGCGAAGCTGGGCATCTCCGTACGGGGCGCCGCCCAGGCCATCTCCGCCGCGCTCCTCCCCGCGTGACCCCCGTTCCGGTCACCGGAACACTCGCAGATCTTGAGACCGGAAGTGTTCCACTGACCGAAACCCGGCATTGCGAACGCGCACCCCGGGGCGATCACATCGACGCATGAGAGCGCACAAGGTCACCCGTGCCTAGGGGCCTGCCCAGGGCCACCCTGCTGGAGAGCCTGCGCCTGGCGGCCGCGCTCGTCCCGCCGGGCACGCCGCACCTGACCCGCGGCGGCGACCCGCTGCGGGCCCGCACACTGCTGGCCACCCTGGAGTCCCGGTACGGCGGCCGGCCCGTGCTCGTCCGCGGCCCGCACGTCCGCGCCCTGCTGGTCCTGTCCAAACGCGACGCCCTGCGCGTGCTGTCCGAGGACGACGACGCCTACGCCGCCACCCTGGACGAGCGCCCGTTCGGCCTGCCCACGGACGTGCTGCGGCCGCGCTTCATCGAGATCGCCAGGCAGGAGGCCGCCAAGCTGACGGAAGGCGTGGTGGACCACGCGCGGCTCAACGCCTGCTGGCAGCGCGTGGCCAGGCGCTGCGTCTACGGCGACGGCGCGGCCGGCGACGAGGAGCTCACCCGGCTGCTGGAAGGCGTCACGCGGGCCGGCCGGTGGCGGGCCAGGCGGCGCCAGGAGATCCTGTCCGGGCGCTACGACGCCCGCATCATCGACCACCTGCGCCGCGCCGAGCCCGGCAGCCTGGCCGGGCTGATCGCCGAGACGCCGGAGAACGAGTCGCGCGCGCTGATGCACGCCGCGTTCTGGCTGATGGGGCTGGGCTCCACCGCGGCGGGCCTGACGCAGACCCTGGCGCTGCTCGCCGCCCATCCCGCCCACCGCAAGGCCGCCCGCAAGGACCCGGAACACCTGCGGGCGTGCCTGCGCGAGGGCCTGCGCCTGTGGCCGCCGGTGCCCGCCCTGGCCCGGGTCACCACCGCCGAGACCGAGTGGTACGGCAGCGTCCTGCCCGCCGGCACCACCGTGCTCGTGCCCGTCGCGGCGCACCAGCGCAGCCGGCGCCTGCCGTACGCGAACACGTTCGCGCCCGAGATCTGGCTGGACGGCACGGCGGCCGGCGAGTGGTGGGCGCGTCCCGGCTGCGGCGGCATGCACCTGACGCTCGCCGTCGGCACCGCCTTCCTCGGGGCCGTGCTGAGCGCGGCCCGCCCCAAGCCGGTCGGGCGGCTGATCTCCCAGCACCGGCCGCTCCCCCACACGATCGATCTCGCGCGGCTGCGGGTGGCCATGCGGCCCCTCCGGCGGGACCCTCCTGGGGGCTAGTGTCCTACGGACAGGCCCTTCCTCCGTTAGAGTCTGGGGTACAAACGGGATGCCGGGCGGCGGAACGGTTCGGGTTGCCAGAGGGTTGCCAGAGTAACGAACCGGCGGGAGGAACGGTTCGGATTGAGACGGGAAGACGACGGCGAGAGGACGGCGACGTTGGGGCGCTCCGCAGGCACTCCTCTTCAGCCGGAAGATCCGCCGGCGATCGGCCCCTACGAGCTGATCAGCCGTCTCGGCTCCGGCGGCATGGGGGTCGTCTATCTCGCCAAGGCCGCCGACGGCTCGCGGGTGGCGCTCAAGGCCATCCGGCGTGACTACACCGCCGACCCCGTCTACCGGGCGCGCTTCCACGAAGAGGTGTCCAACGCCCGCAAGGTGGCCTCGTTCTGCACGGCGCGCGTGCTCGACCACGGCGAGGACCGGGGCGTGCTCTACCTCGTCACCGAGTACATCGACGGCATCTCGCTGGAGGACCACCTCATCGAGCACGGCGCGCTGTCGCCGTCGGTGCTGCACGCCGCCGCCGTCGGCGTGGCCGCCGCGCTGACCGCCATCCACGCCGCCGGGCTGGTGCACCGCGACCTCAAGCCGGCCAACGTGATGCTGACGCTGGCCGGGCCGCGGGTGATCGACTTCGGCCTGGCGCGCTCGACGCACGTGCACTCCCGGCACACCAACGCCGGCATGGTGATGGGCACCCCTGGATGGATCGCTCCCGAGCAGGTCTTCGAGGGGGTCTCCAGCCCGGCGGGCGACGTGTTCGCGTGGGGGTCGCTGATCGCGTACGCGGGGCTGGGCGGGCATCCGTTCGGCGAGGGGGACGCGTACGTGATGGCGGCCAGGGCCCGCCAGGCGCCGCCGGACCTGCGGGGGCTGCCCGCGCCGCTGGACCGGCTGGTCGCGGCGGCCATCCACCCCGACCCGGCGCGGCGGCCCGCGGCCCGGCAGCTGCTGCTGGAGCTGGTGGAGGCCTCCGACGAGCCGGCCGCGCAGCTCGCCGCCACCAAGCACCTGACCAACGCGTGGAACCCGTCGGAGTTCGGCCCCCTGATGCCGCCACCCGACCGCACCGGCCACGGCCCGAGACCGCCCCGCCACCCGGAGCAGCACCGCGCACCCCAGCCACCACCCGCCGAACGCACCGGCCCCACGCCCGGGATGAGCCACGCGCCCTCCCCCGCCGAACGCACGGGCCCCGGTCTGGGGATGGGCCACGCGCCCTCTCCCGCCGAACGCACGGGAGCCGGGTCGGGGATGGGCCACGCACCTTCACCCGCCGAGCGCACCGGCCCTACGCCGGGGGCGGGCAGGGGGCCGCAGGGCGCGCCCGGGGGGTCGCACGTGCCGCAGCCGCCGCCCGCGGAGCGGACGGGGCCGACGCCCATGCCCGGGCGCGCGCCGTCGCCGGCCGAGCGGACGGGGCCGGCGCCCGGCTCCTCGCGCGGGCCGCAACCGCGGGGCGCGGGCCGGGGGCCGTTACCGCACCAGACCGGCCAGATGCCGCTCGCGCCCCCGACCGGCCAGGCGCCGCCGCACACCGGCCAGGCGCCACACCACTCGACCACCGGCCAGGGGCCGCTGCCCGATCCTTCGGCCACCGGCCAGGGGCGGCTGCCCGGCTACCGGCCGGCCAGGCCGAAGCGGGGCGTGTTCGCGGGCTGCCTGACCGCGCTGGTGATCGCCGTGGTGCTCATGGTGGTGCTGCTGGCCGTACTGGCGTGGCTGTTCCGCTCGCCCGCCGTCGGCGAGGACGGCCCCGTGCAGGACGGCAAGCTGCGCTTCGCCGTGACGAGCGCCAAGTGCCCCAAGCCCGCCAAGGCCGCGGCCGAGCGCACGTGCCAGATCGGCGTGCAGATCAGGAACGTCGGTGAGGAGGCCAGGGTGCTCTACCCCGGCCAGCAGAAGCTCATCGACGAGGACGACGAGCTGCACGGCGGCACCAAGCTGCTCGACCAGGGCGGCAAGGAGATCACGCCGATCCGCATCGAGGCCGGCGCGTCGTTCACCGGCGCGCTGGTGTTCGAGCTGCCCAAGGAGCTCGAACCGGTCGGGCTCGAGGTGCACGACTCCGGGCTGAGCGCGGGAGCCCGGCTCAACCTCCCGTAGGGTCTGGAACGCAGGAGCCGGCTCAACCTCCCGTAGAGGCCGGAAGCGCGCGCCGGCGACACGCCCCTCCCGTGGGGCTAGGTGGCCCGCGCAGCGCCGGCTCCAGCATCGCGCTAGCGGCTTGCTCGTCGAACGGCCGGACCGGCTCGTTGAAGGCCCGGAACAGCGCTACCTCCGACTCCACGCCCGGCGGCAGGCCGGCTGGGTCGGCTGGCTTTCCGTCGTTTACGGGTGCGCGTCGAAGTCGACGACACTCGACCGGCCGGTGTCCCCGTGATCGAACCTGATCACCTGCACCCCGCGCTCGACCAGCCGCCGCACGAGCGCATCGGGGCAGCTGACGCCCTACGACGCGGACCCCATGACCATCAGCACCACGGGCTCCCCGCGTCCCCGATGCGCTCCGCCCAGATCCGCACCGGCCCCGAGTCCGCGTACCGCTCCATGAGGGCACGCTGGCGACTCCCTGCCGCCGCCCTCCAACCCTTGTCGAGCCGGCCCGGCGTTCCGAAGGGTGGGCTCACCTCGCCGCGATGTTGTACTGAATGGTGTACTGCCGCGCGCCGCAGCAGCCGGGGTGACTCGGGTTGGGGGTGCGGATCCAGAGCTGCCCGAGGTTACGGGCCTGGCGCACCGTGAGGGTCCTCATGACCGTGTAAGCCTTGTGTCCGCCATCGCAGAGGATGCCGTGCTTGTTGCGCAAGGCCTTCCAGCTCGAGGTCGTCAGGGCGAGGTCCGGGTAGATGCAGCCGTTCTTGGGGAAGCCGGCCTCGCGCAGCACGATGGTCCGCATCTGGGCGGACTTCGGACCCAGGTAGCGGAAGGTGACGGAAACCTTGATCGGATAGTTCCGGCCGCGGTGGTCCTTGATGCTGACCGTGGTGGACACGGTCTGGATCGGCTTGACGCGCTTGACATAGACCATTCTCTGGTCGGGCGGCGCGGCCTGCGCGGCGGGCGCCACCAGCAGGCCGGCTCCGAGGGTGGCGGCGAGAGCCGCTCCGACCGTGGGAACGCAGAGACGCGTGAGAGGTGGCACTGATTCTCCTTCACCGTGCATTGCACGTCTGGGGTGGACGTTCACCTGACCTGACGCAGCACAGTAAAGGCCCTCGGTATACCCAGGGGATGAGCCCGGAATACGAGCACCGGACGGCCGGCGGTCAGCCGCTCACCGGCTCCGGAAACGCGGTCCAAAGGGACGCTTCGTCAGGGGCGACGCGGACCGCTGCCGGGCGCGGGCTTGATGGCGTCGTCGCCGGCGTGACCAGTGCAGGATGTGGGACCGGCTGGCGAGTGGCCGGGTCAGCAGGGCGAAGAGGCTGCGGATCTCGTTGGCGGAGATCTCGACGAGCGGGCCGGTCCGGGCCGGTGGGTCGGGGCTGGCGCGCAGGGCGGCGCGGGTCACGGCCAGGAAGGGCAGGGCGAGCATGGCAAGGGTGATGTAGCGATACCAGGCAGGATAGAGACGCACCTGGTAGTGGTCGAAGGCGGTCTCGTTCTTGCCGGTCTGGAAGCCTTCCTCGATCGTCCAGCGAGCTCCGGCCACCCGCGAGCACGTAGCCGATCCGTGGCCTTCCAGGCAGCGGCGCAGGGGTCCGTTGTCGCCGTAGGCCTCATCGGCGGTCACCCAGCCGAACGGCACGTCTGAACCGGTCGGCTACCAGCGCGAACGTGGCATCCGGACCAGCCTGCAGACGAGCGGCGCTGAGACGTTCTACCCTGGCCAACGCAGCCACCGCATGATCTTCAGTTCCATCACACCTGAATGATCACAGCGGTGGCCGCTCGACGTTGACATGGCTACGTACCCATGTACGTACCAACCGCGCCCAGCCACAGCCCATCAAGACCCGATCTGCGGCTGGAGTACTAGAAACCGCGCGCCGGGGACACGACCCCTTCCAGGGGCTCGCCGGCGCGGAAGCGGCGCACGTTCGAGGTGACGCGCTCGGCCAGGCCGCGCCAGTAGGCGGGGCGCGGGTTCGCGGAGTGCGGCGTGATCAGGACGTTCTCCAGCGACCAGAGCGGGTGGCCGTCGGGCAGCGGCTCGGGGTCGGTGACGTCGAGCGCCGCCCCGCCGATGTGGCCCGCGCGCAGCGCCTCGACCAGCTCATCGGTGACGACGAGGCCGCCTCTGGCCACGTTCACCAGCCACGCGTCCCGCCGCATGAGCTCGAACTCGTACGTCCCGAACATGCCCCTGGTCCCCGGCGTGGCGGGCGCGGCGATCACCACGTAGTCCGCCTCGGGCAGCGCCTCGCGGTAGCGGGCGCGCGGCAGCACCTCGGCGGCCCCCGGCACCCGGCCGCTGTCGCTGACCGCCACCACCCGGCACTCGAACGGCGCCAGCATCCCGATCAGCGCCCGCCCGATGCCCCCGGCGCCGATGATCGCGACCGTGGACCCGCTCAGTTCCCTGGACGTGTTCGGCCCCCAGGTCGTGGCCCTGGCCAGCCGGTGCAGCCCGCGCGCCGCGGCCAGCATCAGGGCCATCGCGTGCTCGGCCACGGGGCGGCCGTACGAGCCGGTGGCGGCGGTGAAGACGGGGTGGTCGGTGATGACGCCGGCGTCGGCCCACCGCTCGACGCCCGCGTGCGGGAGCTGCACCCAGCGGATGCCCTCGTGCAGCATGGAGCGCACCTCGGCGGGGTCGTCGTTGCCGTAGTAGACGATCGCCTCGGCCTCGGCCAGGGGCACGACGCGGGCGCCGGCGCGGCGTACGGCGTCGATGAGCGCGGGCACGGGCTCGGGGCCGACGTAAACAGCGGCGGTCATCGGAGCAGCCTCCCGGTCAGAGCACGTTGATCACGAGTGAGCTTATATCGCACACGATGTCCGGATCGACCGGGCCTCGCCTCGCCGGTTAAAATGCGACTGCATTGAAAAAACTGAACAAGGGGGCGGCGGGATGCCGATCGAGTTCGCGCGCAACGGCGAGGTGAAGCTCGCCTACGAACGGATGGGGGCTCAGGACGGGGAGCCGCTGCTGCTGATCGCCGGCACCGCGCTGCAGATGGTCGCCTGGGCGGACGGGCTCTGCGCCGAGCTGGGGGCCAGGGGGTTCGCGGTGGTCAGGTACGACAATCGCGACTCGGGGCTGTCGTCACAGGTGCGGGGCGGGTCCAGGAGGAGGCCCGCGTACACGCTGGACGACATGGCCGACGACGCGGTGGCCGTCATGGACGCGCTCGGCTGGGAGGGTGCCCACCTGTTCGGCGCGGCGGCGGGCGGCACGATCGCGCAGCTCGTCGCCCTGCGCCGGCCGCACCGGGTGCGCACGCTCGCCCTCGCCGCCTCGTACGCCGGGTGGCGGCTCGGCCGGATGCGTCCCGGCGCGATCCTGCGCATGCTCGCCAAGGGGCTGCGGCGGCCGGCGCCGGGGCGGGAGGGCTACGCGCGGGGGTTCGTGGAGGCGGTCCGGCCGCTCACCTCCGCCGATCATCCGCTGGACGAGGAGCTGTGGCGGGAGATCGCGCTGACGATGTTCGACCGGTGCCCGGAGCCCGGCCCCGGCTCGATGCGGCAGGCCGCCGCGCTCCAGGCGGCCGGTGACCTGCTGCCGCGGCTGGGTGGCGTCACCGCGCCCACGCTGGTCATCCACGGCGAGGCCGATCCCATGGTGCGCCTCCGGGCGGCCAGGGAGATCGCCGGCGCCGTCCCCGGCGCGCGCCTGGTCCTGTACCCGGGCATGGGCCACGACCTCCCGCGCGGCCTCTGGCCGTCGATCGCGGACGAACTGCGAGCCCTGGCCACGGGTTCAGCGCCCTCGTCGCGAGGCTCGGCCGCGTGACGGCGGTTGCGGTGACGCTCGCGTACCCCTGAACGGCGCGCCGCGATGACGCCCGGCGATCACCGGGCGCACGGCGCGGTGACGGCCCGCGCTGTCAGGCGACGGTGGCGCAGTGCCGCCCCCGCGCGGCACTGGGCCGCGGTGCGGTGACGCTCGCCGCCGTCGTGTGACGGCGGTGCGGTTGCGCTCGCGCCTTCACGTGGCGAGAGGGCAGGCGGTGCCGCCGAGGATGCTCTCCACCTCGTCGCGCGCCGCCGCCACGATCGAGCCGGCCGCCCGTGCCGCGTCCTCGCCGCGGCCCTCGGCGACGGCGGCGGCCACGTCGAGGTGGCGCCGGACGGCGGGGTTGTCGAGCCGCTCCGGCAGGAGCAGCAGGTCGCGCCGGGCCACGAGCAGCTCCTCCGTCACCTCCGAGAGCTGGGCGAACATGCCGTTGCCCGACGCCCCGAGCAGCACCCGATGGAAGGCGGCGTCGGCGGTCACGAAGCCCTCCTTGTCGCCGGCTCTGGCGGCGGCGGTCAGGGCGCGCGCGTGCTCCATGAGCTCCTGTCGTACCGCGGGCGCGGCGTGCCGGGCGGCCAGCGCGGCGGCGGCGGGCTCGACGGCGGCGCGTAGCTCGGCCAGCTCGCGCAGTTGCGCCTCGCGTCCAGGCGAGATGAGCCGCCAGCGGATCACCTGGGGGTCGTAGAGGTTCCAGGCGCTCATCGGCCGCACGGTGACGCCGACGCGCGGGCGGCTGCTGACCAGCCGCTTGGACTCCAGCACGCGTACGGCCTCGCGGGCGACCGTACGGGAGACCCCGAACCGCTCCTGGACGTCCTCCAGCCGCAGCACCGAGCCGGCGCGCAGCTCACCGGCGGCGAGCGAGCGGCCGAGGCCGTCGACCACCTGCCCGTGCAGGCCCTGGAGCTTCACGCCCGTCAGCCCGCCTGCGCGAGGCGGGCGAGCAGCGACGCGACCCGCTCCCCCGCCGCCTGGGCGCCGCCCGAGGTCAGCGCGGAGCCCATGCCGCAGGCCACGGCGCCGGCGGCGATCCAGGCGGGCGCGTTGTCGATGGTCACCCCGCCGGTGGGGATGGCGGGGACCTGCGGCAGCGCGGCCCGCACGTCACGCAGCCAGGACGGCGTCACCGCCGACGCCGGGAAGATCTTCACGGCGTCCGCGCCCTCCTCCAGGGCCCGGACGATCTCCGTCGGCGTGGCGACGCCGGGGAAGACCGGCACGCCGTAGCGGTGCCCGGCGCGGATCACGCCGGGGTGCAGGTTGGGCGAGACCAGGAAGCGGGCCCCGGCCTCGACTGCGGCGCGGGCGGCGGCCTCGTCGAGCACGGTGCCGGCGCCGACCAGCGCCTCGGGCCGCCGTGTGGTGAGCTCCGCGACGGCGGTGAGCGCCCTGGGCGTGGTGAGCGCCACCTCCACGGCCCGCAGCCCGGCGTCCAGCACGGCTTCGGCGGCGGACAGCGCCTCCTGCGGGCCCGCGCTCCTGACGATCCCGAACACCCGTTGTTCGGTGACCGCCTGAACGATCTCCCAGCGGTACATGGGACTCCTTTTCTCGGATGTCAACAGCGTCCGACTCTCCGCCGTCATGTGCGAGCCCCTGGCGTGGACGGTCTTACGGCGTGATCACGTGAATCGTACTATCAAATCACCTTATTTACGACATGCGTGCGCAAACATGCCCCCTTGACCACAAGCCGCCCATGAGAAACGCTGACAATTCGGAGTCGTTGCCCGGGGGCATACCGCGTGAGGCGTGCATTCATCACCTTGCTGGCCGCCAACGCCCTTTCCGTCACGGGAACCATGCTCTGCCTGCTCGCCGTCCCGTGGTTCGTCCTGGACACCACCGGCAGCCCCGTGCTCACCGGGCTGGCCTCGTTCGCCACGACGTTGCCCATCGTCATCTCCGCCGCCTTCGGCAGCACGATGGTGGACCGGCTCGGGTTCCGCGCGGTGAGCGTGCTGTCCGACCTGGTCAGCGGGCTGATCGTGCTGGCCGTTCCGGTGCTCTTCCTGACCGTGGGGCTGAGCTACCCGCTGCTGCTGGCGCTGCTGTTCCTGCGCTGGCTGGCGGCCACGCCCGGCGAGACCGCGCGCAAGGCCATGCTGCCCGACCTGTCTGCGGCGGCGGGCGTGCGGATCGAGCGGGCGACGTCCGCCTACGACGGTGTCCACCGCGGGGCCGCGATGGTGGGAGCGCCGCTGGCCGGGGTGCTCATCCTGTGGCTCGGGCCGAACCTGCTGCTGTTCGTGGACGGGGTGACGTTCCTGCTGTCCGCGGCGCTGGTCGCCGCGGGCGTGCCGCGCGTGGAACGGGGGCGGCGCGACCCCGCCGGGTACGCCGCCGCGCTGCGGGCCGGCCTGGCCTTCCTGCGGCGGGACCGGCTGCAGCTCAGCGCCACCGCCATGATCGTGGTGGTGAACCTGCTGGACACCGGCGTGACCCAGGTGCTGCTGGCGCTGTACGCGCGCGAGGTGACCGGCGACCCGCGGGCGTTCGGGCTGCTCACCGGCGTGCTGGGCGCGGGCGCGGTGGCCGGGACCATCGTGTACGGCACGGCCGGCGGCCGATTACCCATGCGGCTGACGTACGGATGGTGCTTCCTCGTGGCCGGGGTGCCGCGCGTGCTGGTGCTGGCCATGGGCGCACCGTTCCCCGCCGCGCTCGCCGTCACGGCGATGTCCGGGTTCGCGGCGGGCGCGATCAACCCCATCCTGGGCATCCTCCAGTACGACCGGATCCCCGCCCCGCTGCGCGCCCGCGTGATCGGCACCATGACGGCGGCCGCGTACGCGGGGATGCCGCTCGGCGGGCTGCTGGCCGGCTCGCTCACCGCGGTCATCGGCCTCGGCGCCACCCTGTTCGCCTTCACCGGCGTCTACCTGCTGATCTCCGTGCCGCCGTTCGTCTGCCGGGCCTGGCGGGAGCTCGACCGGCGTCAGCCGGCCGACGCCTGAGCCCTGGCCAGCAGCAGCGCCTCGCCGATCGGGGACTCGTGGGTGCCGGTGACCGTGCAGGCGTGCGCGCCGGCGATGGCGCCCAGCCGTACGGACTCCTCCAGCGGCCTGCCGCGCAGCAGGCCGTACAGGAAGCCGGAGACGAACGCGTCGCCGGCGCCGTTGCTGTCGGCCACCGGGCCGGGCAGCGGGGCGGCGGGGAACGCGCGCACCTCGCCGGCGTCGCGGGTCAGGACGAGGCAGCCGTCGGCGCCGCGCGTGCACACGACCGTGTGGGCGCGCCCGTGCCGCAGGATGCCGCGCATCGCCGCGGCGGGGTCAGAAAGGGCCGCGGCCGACAGGAACACCAGGTCGGAGCGGTAGGCGAAGTCCTTGTGGTAGTCGTTGACGCCGTCCCAGTCGTGCAGGTCGGTGGAGACGGACCTGCCCTCCAGGTCGTGGTGCACGTCGCGGCAGCGGTCGCTGATCGACACGTGCACGTGGGCGGCGTCCACGCCGGTGTAGAGCTCCCTCGGCAGGCGCTCGCCGGGCGTGGCCTTCGGGTCGTGCAGCGACAGCCGGCGCCCGTCGGGGCCGACGAGCAGGACGCTGCGCGTGGTGCCGGCCTCGGCCCGGCCCCAGCGGCAGTCGAGCCCGCTCAGCGCGTCGCGGATCAGCGCGCCCTGCGGGTCGTCGCCGATGAGGTCGGCGAAGACGACGCCGAGCCCGAGCGCGTGGCAGCCGAGCGCGACGCCGGAGCCGGTGTTGCCGATCCTGTCGACGACCGGCGGCACGTGGTAGGTGTCGCGGTAGGGCAGGGGCAGCTCGGGCACGTACACGGTGGTGTCGACCCCGGACCCGCCCAGCACGAGAACGTCGGCGCTCACCGGTTCACCAGAGGCCCTGAGCCGGTGGAGCCGCGGACGACGAGCTCCGGCTGGAAGATCAGCTCGACGTGCTTGGCGGGCGCGCCGTTGACCTCTTCGAGCAGCGTCTGCACGGCCGCCGAGGCCATCGCTCCTATCGGCTTGCGCACCGTGGTCAGCGGCGGGTCGGTGAACGCGATCAGCGGCGAGTCGTCGAACCCGACCACCGACACCTCCGCGGGCACCGACAGCCCCTTCTCCCTGCACGCGCGGATCGCGCCCAGCGCCATCAGGTCGCTCGCGCACACGATGCCGGTGCAGCCGCGCGCGAGGAGCTGGGCCGCGGCGGCCTGCCCGCCCTCGACGGAGAACAGCGAGTGCGCGATCAGGTCGTCCAGCCCGGCCGCGCCGAGGAGCTGCGCCATCGCCTGCCGGTAGCCCTCGATCTTCCTTATCACCGGCACGAACCTGCGCGGCCCCAGCGCCAGGCCGATGCGCTCGTGGCCGAGGTCGACCAGGTGCTGCACGGCCAGCCGCGCGGCCATGCGGTCGTCGGGCGAGATGAAGGGCGCGTCGATGTGCTCGCTGTAGCCGTCGACCAGCACGATCGGCAGCCCGCGGTCGGTCAGCCGGGTGTAGCGGTCCATCCGCGCGGTGGTGTCGGCGTGCAGCCCTGAGACGAACACAATGCCGCTCACGCCGCGATCGACCAGCAGCTCGGTGAACTCGTCCTCCGGCGCGCCGCCGGGGAGCTGGGTGCACAGCACGGGCGTGTAGCCGTGCTGGGTCAGCGCCTTCTCGATGGCCTGCGCGAACGCGGGGAAGATCGGGTTGTCCAGCTCCGGCGTCACCAGGCCGACCAGCCCGTTGCTGCGTTGCCGCAGGCGGGGCGGGCGTTCGTAGCCCATGAGGTCGAGCGCGGTCATCACCGCTTGGCGGGTGGCGGCCGAGACTCCGGGTTTCCCGTTGAGGACCCGGCTGACCGTGGCCTCGCTCACCCCGGCCTGGGCGGCGATGTCGGCTAGGCGAGCGTGACCGTTCATGGCACTTACTTTACTTTCCACCAGGCCGCCGAATCCGCTGCTCCAGGGACATCGGAGGCGATCAGGAGCTCGCCGTCGACGCCGAGGTCCACGGGCGTGTCGGTCAGGTTGACGGCGCAGACGAACGTACCGCGGGAGAACACCAGCGTGCCCTCCGGCGAGTCGTGCCAAACCAGCTCGCCCTCGATCTCTCTGCGCAGCCGCAGGGCCTGGCGGTACAGCTCCAGCGTCGAGCCGGGCACGCCGTGCTGGGCCTGCACGCTCAGCTCGGCCCACGCGGCGGGGATGGGCAGCCACGGATCGGTCCAGCCGCCGTCGCGCGTCCACGGCATCGGCACGCGGCAGCCGTCGCGGCCGCTGTCGGGGTCGCGCAGCCGCTGCGGGTCCTGGCACAGCTCCGCCGGCAGGTCGAGCACCTCGGGCAGGCCGAGCTCCTCGCCGTTGTAGACGTACGCGGAGCCGGGCAGGGCGAGCGTCAGCAGCGCGGCGGCGCGAGCGCGGGCCAGGCTGCCGTAGCGGGTGACGTGCCGCTTGACGTCGTGGTTCGACAGCACCCAGGTGGTCGGCGCGCCGACCGAGCCGGCCGTGGCCAGCGAGGAGTCGATCACCGTACGCAGCTCGGCGGCGTCCCAGGGGGCGAACAGGTAGTGGAAGTTGAACGCCTGGTGCAGCTCGTCGGGGCGGACGTACCTGGCCAGCCGCTCGGGGGTCGGCGCCCAGGCCTCGGCCACGCCGATCCGCTCGCCGGGGTAGGAGTCGAGCACGGCGCGCCAGGCGCGGTGGATGTCGTGCACGCCGTCCTGGTCGAAGAACGGCACCGGCTCCCTGCCGACCATCCTGGCCTGGTTGCCGCGGCCGACGTCGGGCAGGCCGGCCGGCTTGACCATGCCGTGCGCGACGTCCACGCGGAAGCCGTCCACGCCCAGGTCGAGCCAGAAGCGCAGGATCGACAGGAACTCCCCGCGCACCTCCTCGCTGTCCCAGTCGAGGTCCGGCTGGGACGGGTGGAACAGGTGCAGGTACCACTGCCCGTCCTCGACCTGCGTCCAGGCGGGCCCGCCGAAGATCGACTCCCAGTCGTTCGGCTGGTCGCGGAAGATGTAACGATCGCGTCTCTCGCCGCGCAGCGCCTGCTGGAACCAGGGGTGGGCGGAGGAGGTGTGGTTCGGCACGACGTCCACGATGATCCGCAGGCCGTGCTCGTGGGCCTCGTCGATGAGCGCCTTGGCGTCCGCGAGCGTGCCGAAGAGCGGGTCGACATCGCGGTAGTCGGCCACGTCGTAGCCGAAGTCGGCCATCGGCGAGGTGTAGAACGGCGTCAGCCAGAGAGCGTCCACACCCAGGTCGGCCAGGTACGGCAGGCGATCGCGTACGCCGATCAGGTCACCGATGCCGTCACCGTTGCCGTCGGCGAAACTGCGCACGTAGACCTGGTAGATCGCGGCGTCTCGCCACCAAGCGGCCATGGTTTTCCCCCGAGTCATCCCCTGAACGTCCCGACTATGAAAGCCCTTTCCGCAACTTTACGCAAGTCCTTCCACGCCCGACGGATCCGGAAATTTCGGCGTTCGGATGCCCAAAACTCCTGCCCGAAACACCCCCGAAAGAGATTCTTTATGTCAAGGGTGGACATGTAGCGTTAAGGCGCGATGTACTACCTCTTCAATCAGCCTCGTCACAGGTGACACGCGCGCAAGGTGTGAGCCCATGAGCTCGGTCGTTCTCGACAAAGTGACCAAGGTGTATCCGGGCGACTACCTGGCAGTCGACCGGCTGAGCCTCCGGGCCGAAGACGGCGAGTTCCTCGTCCTCCTCGGCCCCTCAGGATGCGGCAAGTCCACGCTGCTGCGCATGATCGCGGGTTTGGAGGAGATCACCGAAGGCGAGCTCTGGTTAGACGGCCAGATGGCCAACCACCTGGCCCCGCGCGACCGCGACGTGGCGATGGTGTTCCAGAACGGCGCCCTCTACCCCCACCGCACGGTCCGCGGGAACATCGCCTTCCCCTTGGAGATCGCCAAGTCCGACCCGGCGCTGGTGCGCGAGCGCGTCACGGAGCTGTCGAAGGCGCTGCACATCGACGAGACGCTGGACCGCCGCCCCGGCACGCTCTCCGGCGGCCAGCGGCAGCGGGTGGCGATGGGCCGGGCGATCGTGCGCCAGCCCAGGCTGTTCCTCATGGACGAGCCGCTGTCGAACCTGGACGCCGGCATGCGCACCGAGCTGCGGATGGAGATCTCGGCGCTGGTCAGGTCGCTCGGCGTCACCACCATCTACGTCACGCACGACCAGGTCGAGGCCCTGACCCTGGCCGACCGGATCGCGATCCTGAATCGCGGCGTCCTCCAGGACGTCGGCACTCCGGCCCAGATTTACAACGATCCAGCGACGGCCTTCGTGGCGGCCTTCCTCAACTCCCAGCAGTTGAACCTGTTGGCGGCGGGTGTCAGGACGCCGCAGAACCAGTACGTGATGCTCGACTTCGGCCCGCACCGGCTCACGATGCCCTGGAGCGATCCCAGGGCGTACGCCATCTCGCAGCACACCGGCGGGCAGGTCCTGGTGGGGCTGCGGCCGGACGGGCTGGCCCCGGTGCCGGAGTCGTACGAGGGGCCGTCGTTCTTCGGGCGGGTGCGGGCGCTGGAGTACCACGGGCACGAGTGGCTGGCGTACCTGGAGTGCGGGATGCCGGCCGTTCCGGTGCCCGAGCCGCCGGACCCGCGCGCCAGGGGCGGGCGCGCCAACGGCGACAAGAACGGCGCGGGCAAGCTGTCGGGCCTGGTGCGGCGGCTGTTCCCGCGCCAGGAGCAGGAGTGGCAGGACCAGGAGCAGGTGGGCGCGAACCCCAACAGCGGCATCCACCGCCGCTCCGACCTGATCGTCCGGCTCGGCGGCCGGCCCATCTGGCGCGCCGGTGACGCCGCCAAGGTCGGGGTGGACCTGTCCCGCATCATGATCTTCACGATGGACGGCGCCCGCATCGACCCACCGCGCCGCTGAACCTTCTCTCTCAGGCCGGATGCCACCCCCGATGGCATCCGGCCTTTCTTTCGCTTGCCTAATCGGACCGCAGTCCGTATCGTCGTCTCACGCAACCGGACCACAGTCCGAAATCGTCCGCGAAAGGACCCTGCACCATGAGCCGCCTGCTGCACATCTCCGCCTCGCCGCGCGGAGCGGAGTCCATCTCCCTGGCCATCGCCCGCACGTTCACCGACGAGTACCTCGCCACCCACCCCGGCTCCTCCGCCGACCACTTCGACCTGTGGGACGGGACGCTCCCCGAGTTCGGCCCGGCCGCCGCGCACGCCAAGATGACCGTGTTCGGGGGCGGCACGCCTGCGGGCGAGCAGGCGGAGTCCTGGGAGGCGGCCGTGCGCACGTTCGAGCGCTTCGACGCCTACGACCGTTATCTGTTCAGCGTGCCGATGTGGAACTCGGGGGTGCCGTACAAGCTGAAGCAGTTCATCGACGTCGTCAGCCAGCCCGCGATGGTCTTCGACGTGCACCCGGAGACCGGCTACCGCGGCCTCGTCACGGGCAAGCGCGCCGCCGTCGTCTACACCAGCGCGGTGTGGGGGCCGGGGCTGGGGCCCGAGTTCGGGGCAGACTTCCAGTCCACGTTCCTGGAGGAGTGGCTGAGGTGGGCGGGGGTCGGCGACGTGCGGGCGATCCGGCACCATCCGACGCTGATGGGGTCGTACGAGAACGAGCGCAAGCAGGCGGACGAGCGCGCCAGGGAGATCGCCAGGACGTTCTAGCGGCGCGGGCCGGTGAGCGCGGCGGGGTCGAAGGTGATCGGGAACGGCACGCTCGCCGTCAGCGTGCCACCCGCCTTGGCCTCGGCCACCACCTCGTAGTCCCCGGGACGGGCCGCGTCGAGGATGCCGACCAGTCGGCCGACCGCGACCGCGGACGCGTAGCCGGGCATGGGACTCACAACGTAGCGCCCATCGATCAACTCGATCCGCTCCCCTGTCACGGGCAGCGCGAGCCAGTCCTCGACCGTGTACCCCTCCGCGGCGCGTGGCGACGGAAGAAGCCGGAACCGCCACGGTGGCGCGTGCGCGGCCAGCCAGCCGTCATCCGGCAAAGCAGTCATCCCTCGCCACTCCTTGGCGTCACCCGATGAGCACGGAACGCGACGGTGTCACGTTACCCTGGCCGCTCTGGCGGCGGCAGCCGATCGCTCTCAGGAGGCCGGGCTCCAGCGGGGCCCGTCCGGAGTGTCCTCCACCGCCACCCCGCCCCGCCCCATCGCATCCCGCAACGCGTCCGCCACGTCGTAACACCCCTTCCCCCGCAGCTCCGCCCGCAGCGCCAGCAGCGGCTCCACCAGCGCGGGCAGCCCCTCGGAGCGCCGATCGGCGGCCTGGGCGCGCTCGCCCAGGCGGGCGATGAGCAGCCGCATCAGCTCCCTGGCCTGCTCCACCCCGCCCGCGTCCTCCTCCGTGTCGGCGGCCCACTTGACGATCTCCGCCTCCAGGTCGAGCACGGCCTGCGCCGCCGCCACCATGTCGGGCCGGTCGGCGGCGGCGGCGAAGAGCTCCTCGCAGGAGCGGATCGACTCCTCCAGCGTCACCTCGGCGGGCGCGCCGGCCGAGGCGGTGTCCGGACGCGGGAGCGGGACGGAGGTGCCGGCGCGGCCCTCGGCCAGGCTGCGCAGCTCGCCGAGGTCGGTGGTGGTGCCCGTGGGCAGGACCGTGAGCGAGCCCGGCCGCCGCACGGTCAGGCCGCCGCGCCCGGCGACGCGCACCGACTCGCTTTCCAGGTCGATGATCAGGGCGGTGTGCTCGTCGAGCCCGAGCACCGCCGTGCCGGGCGGCAGCTCGCGCTCCATGCGGGACAGCCGGCGCTCGCCGAGGTAGCAGTAGCGGGTGTCGTGGGTGCCGCCCTCGGCGTTGTCGAAGTGCGGAATCAGCACCGCTCGCAGCCCGAGCGGCTCCAGCAGGTCGACGCCCTCGCGCCAGTGGGGCTCGGCGCCGACCTTGTAGATCTCGTAGACCGGCACGGTCGCCAGGCCGGCGGTGCAGGCGGCGGCCGAGGCCAGCACGGTCACGCCCGTGCGGGCGCGGATCCTGGCCCGCAGGTCGCCGGCCACGCCGGAGCCCGCCCAGCGGTCGAGCGCGTAGGTGGGGCTGCCGGGACCGGAGAACACCCAGTCGGCGCCGGTGATCGCCGGCGCCACCTCGACATCCAGGCCGACGCTGCGCGCGAAGTATCCGCGAGCGCGGGCGGAGATGTCGGCGCGGTTCTCCTGGAAGGCGTACGGGGTGTCGAGCAGCACGGCCCGCGCCCCGGCACGCAGCGTCCGCGCGGCGGCGCGGTGGATCTCCACCATGGTCGGGCTGGTCTCGCCCGACCCCATCAACACCAGCAAACCGGGCATCAGTGTCGGCCTCTCTCTCGCACGCCCTCGACTACAACCCGGCCCGCCGCGAAGTTTCAAGACCAGGACACATATGCCTCACGAACGCACTTGCATATGATTGGCAGTAAGTTGTTGTCGGTGACGGGGAGACACGTGGTCTCGGTTGAGACGCTCATGCTACGGGTGAGCACCGACAAGCGGTGGTCATACCGGCATGCCATTACCCAGCCACTACACGGGGAGAGCCCCGACGAGGCCGCCCGCAGGCTGGCCGGCGTCACGGCCGGCGATCCCGGCGTCGTCGTGCACTCCACGAGCTGGCGGTACGAGCCGGGCGGGAGGATCGTGCTGACGTACGCGATCTGCCCCGATCCCGAGCCCTGGCTGGCGGCCGTCGAGGTGCCTGTGCTGGAGATCGCCCGCGGCGAGGCCCCCGCGACGCCGTCACCCGAGCGGGTCGCCCTGGCCAACGTGGTCGCGCACGCGGTCAGGCACCTGGCGTTCCTGATGGCCGAGGACCCTGTCGTGTCCGGGGTCCTGGCGCGCCACCCGCTGATCGCCTCCGCCCTGGAGCCCGTGACGGCACCGGCGTGACACGCGGCGGCCCAGCTCCTGCATGGGCCGCTCGACGTACCGGTAGGTCAGCGCGCTGGCGGCGACGATCACGGCCACCGCCAGCACCGACAGGCCGAGCTGGACCGGCAGGGCCGCCCGCCGCAGGTCGCCGGAGATCTCCACGAAGTACTTCAGCACCGGGTGGTGCACCAGGTAGAGCGAGTAGCTGATCAGGCCGAACCACACCAGCACCCGTGGCAGCCGCCGGCCGCGCAGCGCCATCCCGATCGCGAACGTGGCCCCGGCCAGCCCGATCGTGGTGATCCACACGTCTGCCCGCACCCACCACCAGCCGCTCTCGATCGCCCACAGGGGCGAGATCGCAACGAGCGCCGTGGTGACCGCGACCGGCCACAACCGGCCCGTCCCGCGCTCCCACCGGTGGATCGCCGTGCCCGCGAACATCACGGCCAGCACCGCCGTGCCCAGCCACGGCACCCGGCTGCTCAGCACCAGCAACGTCACCGCCATGAGGCCGAGCACGCAGGCCGACAGCGTACGGAGCCTGCCCAGGAGCACCCCGGCCAGGCCGACGACGAACACCGCGCACGACACGTACGCCGGCCACCCGCCCTTGAGCACCGCGCCCGACGCCACCAGCCCCACCACCACGGCCCCCGCCGCGAACCCCATCGACAGCAGCCCGCTGCGGTCGTGCCCGCGGATCAGGAACAGCGCCGTGACCAGCAGGTAGAACACCATCTCGTACGACAGCGTCCACATGGTGTCGGCCACGCCGCCGACGCTGACGACGTCCAGCAGCATGGTGGCGTGCGCCGCCACCGCGCTCCCGTCGCGCGGCACCTCCCCCCGCACCGGCACCCACCACGCCAGGGCCAGGACGAGGGCGATGACGGCGAGGTAGAGAGGGTAGAGGCGGAAGAAGCGGCTGATCCAGAAGGCTCTGACGTCGCCGTGCCGCTCCAGGGACGTCGGGATGATGTAGCCGCTGACCAGGAAGAAGACCAGGATGCCGTAGACGCCCAGGCTGAACCAGTAGGGCCGGAGCGCGGGCAGGAACCAGGGCAGCAGGTGCTCGGCCACCACGGCGAGCGCGCCGATGCCGCGCAGGGCGTCCAGCCAGGCGAGCCTCGCGGCGGACGGGGCGGAGGGCGTGACGGCGGGAAGCGCGGCGGCGGACACCCGCCTCAACCTACCCTTTCCGGCGCCGGTGATGCCGGGATCCCCGGCTCATCCAAGGTCCTCAGGGGCCGCGGTGGGCGGTGAGGCTGGCGTGGTGGTCGGCGCCGTCGGGGCCGTCCGGGTCCGTGTGGACGGTGGCCGCGCGCAGCCGGGGCAGGTCATGGATGAGGCGGTGCTCGGCCTCGACGGCCACCTTGTGCGCCGCCACGACGGACATGTCGTGATCGACGAGGATCTCCACTTCTGCGTGCAGCGCGTGGCCGATCCACCGCAGCCGTACGGACTCCACCCGCCGCACCCCGTCCACCGTGGCCAGGATGCGCTCGGCGTCGTCCACGAGCGCGGGATCGACGGCGTCCATGAGCCGGTGGTAGATCTCGCGCGCCGCGTCACGCAGGACGAACCCGATGGCGACCGTGATGAGCAGGCCGACGATGGGGTCGGCCACGGGGAAGCCGAGCGCGGCGCCGCCCGCGCCGAGGAGCACGGCCAGCGAGGTGAATCCGTCGGTCCTGGCGTGCAGTCCGTCGGCCACCAGCGCGGCCGAGCCGATCTCCCTGCCGACCTTGATGCGGTAGCGGGCCACCCACTCGTTCCCGGCGAACCCGATCACCGCCGCCGCGGCCACCCAGCCCACGGCCCTGATCTCCTGCGGGTCGAGCAGCCGCCGGACGGCCTCGTACCCGGCCAGGGCCGCAGAGGCGGTGATGAGCAGCACGATGACGATGCCGGCCAGGTCCTCCGCGCGGCCGTACCCGTAGGTGAAGCGGCGGTTGGCGGCGCGGCGGCCGAGCGAGAACGCGATGGCCAGCGGCACGGCGGTGAGGGCGTCGGCGAAGTTGTGCAGCGTGTCGCCGAGCAGCGCGACGGAGCCGGAGGCGGCGACGATGACGGCCTGGACGGCGGCGGTGACCATGAGCGCGGCGAACGAGACGGCCAGCACGCGCATCCCCCGGTCGCTGGCCTCCAGGGCACTGTCGGTCTTGTCGGAGGTGTCGTGGCTGTGCGGGGCGATGGCGTGGCCGATCCTGCCCAGCACGCCCCTGATCCCGGCCTTCGCATGCCCGTGCCCGTGCTCGTGCCCATGCCCGTGCCCGTGCCCATGGTCGTCGTCGGCGGGATCGTGCTGGTCGGACATGGCATCCCTCGCTTGCGCCCTTCGTCCCTTCCCTCAGGATAGGGAGTCGCGATCGGCCGCCTACCAGCCGACCTTGCCCTTCCCCGAGACGAGCGCGCGGGCGATGACCATGCGCTGCACGTCGTTGGTGCCCTCGCCGATCGCCATCAGCGGCGCGTCCCGGTAGAGGCGTTCGACCACGTACTCCTGCGAGTACCCGTACCCGCCGTGGATGCGCATCGACTCCAGTGACGCCTTGAGCGCCACCTCCGAGGCGAAGTACTTGGCCATGCCCGCCTCCATGTCCACCCGCCTGCCCCCGTCGGCCTGGGACGCGGCCCAGTAGGTGAGCAGCCGGGCGGCCTGGATCTCCGTGGCCATGTCGGCGAGCTTGAGCTGGATGGCCTGGAAGTCGGAGATCGGCTGCCCGAAGGCGGTGCGCTCGCGGGCGTAGCCGAGCGCGGCGTCGTAGGCGGCCTGGGCGACGCCGACGGCGCGGGCGGCGATGTTGACGCGGCCCAGCTCCAGCCCGCCGAGCACCTGCTGCATGCCGCGCCCCTCGACGCCGCCGAGCAGGCAGGAGACCGGTACGCGGACCTCGTCGAGCACCACCTCGCACGTCTCGGTGCCCTTGTAGCCGAGCTTGGGCAGGTCACGGCTGACGCCGAAGCCGGGCGACGAGGGGTCCACCAGCAGCACCGACATGCCCTTGTGGGCGGGCTCGGCGATCGAGGTCTTGACGAGGACGGGCAGCGGGTCGGCGTGGCGGGCGTTGGTGATCCACGTCTTGGTGCCGGTCACGACGTAGTGGTCGCCGTCGCGGACGGCGCGGGTCTGGATGCCCTGGAGGTCGGTGCCCGCGCCGGGCTCGGTCAGCGCGATCGCGGTACGGCGCGCGCCGGTGGCCAGGTCGGGCAGGTGCTGCCGCTTCTGCTCCTCGGTGCCGTGGCGGGCGATCATCCAGCAGGCCAGCGAGTGGGAGCCGATGGTGCCGGCCACGCCCATCCAGCCGCGCGCGATCTCCTCGAAGACCAGCGCGAACGACACCATGTCGGCCGCCATGCCGCCGTACTCCTCGGGCACGGACAGCCCGAACAGCCCCATCTGCTTCATCTTGTCGACGATCTCGGCGGGATAGCGCCCCGAGTGCTCCCACTCGGTCGCCACCGGCACGATCTCCTTGTCCACGAACGCGCGCAGGGTCTCGCGGAACGCCTTCTGCTCGTCGGTCAGCTCGAAGTCCATGTGCGCCTCCTCAGAGCGGGCCGGTCCTGGCCTGGGGGAAGTAACCCTTGTCGTGCGGGGCGTCGCGCCGGTAGACCATGACGGTCCGCGTCCAGGACATGATCTCGTCGCCGTCCTGGTTGAGCCCGCGGGTGTAGCAGGTGACGATGCCGGCGTACGGGCGGGACCTCGACTCCCGTTTCGCGGTCACCTTCGACTCGGCGTACAGCGTGTCGCCCACGAACACCGGGTGGGTGAGCTTGATCTCCTCCCAGCCCAGGTTCATGATCGCGGTCTGGCTGACGTCGATGACGGACAGGCCCAGCACGATGGCCACGGTCAGCCCGGAGTTCACGATGATCCTGCCGGTCGGCGACTTCGCGGCCAGGTGGGCGTTGAAGTGGTTCTGGTTCGTGTTCATGGTCAGGAGCGTGAACCAGGTGTTGTCTGCCTCGCTGATCGTGCGGCCCATGGGGTGCTGGTAGACGTCGCCGACGGTGAAGTCCTCGTAGTAGCGGCCGATGGCGGGCTCGTGCACGGTCACGGGCTGCTCCTGTTGCTACGCGATCAGGAGGCCCACGTTAGTGACCAGATCATTGTTCGGTCAATCACGTCAGGACGCGCGCGCCGCCAGCTTCGAGACCACGTCCACGATGCGGGCGGCCCGCTCCACCTCGGCCCGGTGGAACAGCGGCCCCTCCGCCCGCGCCACGACCACGTGCAGCCCGGCCGTGAGGACGGGCAGCAGCATCAGCCGCACCTCCTTGGCCTCCACGCAGATGGCCCGCGGCGGCGGCTCCGGCAGCTCGAACTCGGCGGGCGCGGCCAGCGAGGCGTGCCGCACGGCCCCGTCGGCCACCGCCACCGACCACTCCGCGCCGCACAACGCCGGCAGGGCGTCCACGAGCGTGGCGAAGCCCCTGGCGGGCTCGGCGGCCACGTGCATGAGCAGGTCGTAGTCGGGGGCGGAGCCCGGCACCTCCTTGGTGGCCCACACGCCTTCCACCCGGACGCCGGGCATGGCGGACAGCCGCTCGCGCGCCTCGGCGGCGGTCACCGGCCCCGGCCAGGAGACGGTGAAGTCGTCCACGGCGCGGCCGGCCTCGCGTTCGAGCACGGTGACTTGCAGGATGTCCGCTCCCAGCGCGCCCAGCGCCTTGGCGACCTGGCCGAGACCTCCCGGCCGGTCGGGCAACGACACCCTCAGTCGCAGCAGCATTTCCGCCCCCTTTCCAGAGGCTCTCACAGTGCCGTGGCAAGGTTTCGAGCATGTTCCACGGATATGTCGCGCATGCTGCGGTTATATCCCAAGATGCAGTGTTAAGTCCGGATTGTCGATAAAGGGAAGTTGAGGTTTTCCGCCCGGCATCCTGAGCCATGGCGCCCCGGCCCCCAGGGCCGGAGGCCGGGGCACGGGGCACGGGGGCCGGGGCGCGGGGGCCGGGGCGCGGCGGGCCGGGGCGCGGCGGGCCGGGGCGCGGCGGGCCGGGGCGCGGCGGGCCGGGGCGCGGCGGGCCGGGGCGCGGCGGGCCGAGGGTCGGGGCCGCCACTCAAGGGCCGCCGCGGGTCAGGCGAACACGTCCTGCTGGTAACGCCCGTCCGCCTCCAGCGCGGCCAGCCACGCCGCGCCGTCCTCCCCGCCGGTCCTGTTCCGGTGGATGTCCAGCAGAGCCTGCCGTACGGCCGGCGCCATCCGCAGCCCGTCGCCGCAGACGTACACGTGCGCCCCCTGCTCCAGCAGCTCCCACACCTCATCGGCCCGAGCCGCGACGGCATCCTGAACGAACCGGTACGGATGCCCCGCCACGGCCGAGTACGCCCGATGCACGCCCACCCCGCCGGCCGCCTCCCAGGAGGCCAGCTCATCGGCGTACAGCAGGTCGTGCTCGGGATGGCGGCACCCGGTGAACACCTCGGCCCGCCCCGTCGCCCCGCCCAGCGCCCGCTCCTCCAGGAACCCGCGCAGCGGCGCGAACCCGGTCCCGGGGCCGACGAGGATCACCGGCGTGGCCGGGTCGTCCGGCAGCCGGAACGGCGGCGCGGGCACCCGGACGTAGCCGTAGAAGACCTCGCCCTCCTTCAGCCCCGCCAGGTACGCCGAGCACATGCCCTGGTAGGTGCCCGTGCCCGACCAGGCGGGTCCCTCGACCAGGCCCACGGTGAGCCGGACCGTCCCGGGATCGGCCAGCGGCGAGGAGGAGACGGAGTAGTAACGCGGCTTGATCGGCCCGGCCAGCTCCAGGAACACCGGCAGCGGCAGCTCGATCGCCGGGAAGCGCTCCAGCAGGGCCAGCGGGGAGACCCGCTTGGCGAGGATCTCGTCGGGGTAGCTCGCGGTCAGCTCGGCGAGCTGCCCCTTGGTCCACGGGCAGGCGGTGTGCGCGGCCAGCGCCTCCAGGTCGGCCCGGGTGGCCACCTCCTGCAGCTCGGCGAACTCGGTCAGCAGCAGCCCGGCCGTGACCGGCGTGTCCACGGGCAGGTGGGTGGCGCCGGCGGCGCGCAGCCGTACGACCTGCTCGCGGGGGACGCGCAGGCAGCGCAGCGCCCACTCCACCAGCTCGGGGTCGTTCTTGGCGAAGACGGCCACGTGGTCGCCGGCCGAGTACGTCACCCCTTCGGGCAGCCTGGCCACGATGGAGCGCACGCCGGGGCGGGGCGCCTCGGTGGAGAAGTCCCAGAGCCCCTCGGGGTCGCCGGTCAGCTCCTCGTTCGAGACGACGGTGAGCGGGAAGGCCCGCTCCGACACCACCGACGGCCTGACCTCGGCCTCGCTGAGCACCTCCATCTCGTACCGCGGCCCCGCGTCGGCCGCCGAGGCGCTGTACTCCTCGGCCAGCGCCGCCCACAGGCGGGCCGTCCACGCGGACACGTCGCCGTCGAAGTCGCCGTCCGTGTCGGCCTCGCCCCGCTCGATGAGCGGGACGGCCCCCGCCGCCGCCAGCTTCTCATGCGCGCGGCGCGGGAAGTCCTGGTACGTGGGCCACTGCGTGTTGCCGCAGCCCAGCACGGCCAGCCGCACTCCGGACAGGTCGGGCAGCGTCTCCAGGGCGTCGAAGCGCTGGGCGTTGTCGGGCGCCTTGCCGTTGTAGGAGGAGGCCACCACGATCAGCAGCCCCTCGGCGGGCGGCGTCAGCTCGTCCAGCGTGGTCAGCGTGGTGGCGAACCCGGCCCGCCCGGCCCGCTCGGCCAGCCGCTCGGCGAGGTCGGCGCTGGTGCCGAGGTTGGAGCCGTAGGCGACGGTGAGCGGCACGCCGGTCACCGCGATGTCATGCTGCTCGCTCTCCTGCTCGGGCAGCGCGGCCACGACGGCCCGCTCGTGCGCGCGCCGCTCGCGCACCCGCAGCGTGAACCCGTCCGGCTTGAGCGTGAGGGTCTGCTTGATCTTCATGCGATAGACGTTCGGGTCGGACAGGGCGAAGCGCCGCAGGATCATCGCCAGCGCCAGCCTGGCCTCGGTCAGCGCGAACTGCCGCCCGATGCAGGCCCGCTCGCCGTTGCCGAACGGCTTGTACGCGCCCGGGTGGTGCTGCTTCCTGTTCTCCGGCAGCCAGCGGTCGATGTCGAACTCGTCCGGCCGGTCCCACGCCTTCGCGCTGCGGTGCAACGGCGGCAGCAGCACGCCGACGCCCTGCCCCCTGGGGATGAGGTAGTCGCCGATCATGGTGTCCTGGACTGCGCTCACCGCGAAGACGGGGATCGGCGACCAGATCCGCAGCGTCTCCTCCAGGATGCGGGGGATGACGTCCAGCTTCATGATCGTCTCGTACGCCGGCGGCTCGTCCCCCGGCAGCAGCCGGTCCACCTCCTCGTACGCGCGGGCGAGCACGTGCGGCTCGCGCAGCAGGTTGTACAGGGCGAAGGAGAGCAGGCCGCTGGTGGTCTCGTGGCCGGCGATGAGGAAGGTGAGGACCTGGTTGCGGATGTTCTCATCCGACAGGCGGGCGCCCGTCTGCGGGTCGGACGCCTCCAGCATCAGCCCCAGCAGGTCCTTGGCGCCCCCGCCGCCCTCGGCGCGGCGCTGCTTGATCACCTCGTCCACCAGCTCATGCATGGTGGCGATGTCGCGCCGGTAGCTCTCCTCATTGCGCTTCTTGAGCCTGGTGACGAACGGGAGCTGCTGGTTGCGGTGCATGGCCTCGGTCAGCGCCCCGCCCATGGCCTGCAGGAACGGGTGCAGGTGCGGCGAGTCGAAGGAGTTGAACCGGTAGCCGAACCCGGTCAGCGAGATCGTGTCCAGCGTCAGCCTGGTCATGTCGTCGGCGACGGGCAGGTCCTCCCCCTGGCGGGCTGCCCACGACGCGACGAGCTGCTCGGCGACCTCCAGGAACTGCGGGTAGTACGCCTTCATCGAGCGCTGGCTGAAGGCCGGCATCAGGATGCGGTGCGCGTGACCCCACACCGGCTCGTCGTGGTCGGCCGTGAACAGGCCGTCACCGGCGAAGTCGCGCACGATCGACAGCGGCGGCCTGATCCGCTTGACGAACCGGCTCTCGTCGCACACCTCGGCGGCCAGGTCGGGGTCGTAGACGAGGACGACCCGCCGGCCGGCGATCTCCAGCTGGAAGATGCCCTCGTCGTACTGCGAGGCGACCTTGACGAAGTGCTCCACCGGCGCGTGCGAGGGGATCTGCAGCGTGTTGCCCACGAGGGGCAGGCCCGCGGGGGCGGGGATCCGAGCCATGAGTGCTCCCTTCCATAGCCATACACCGTATGGCTGACGCTACCATACGGTGTATGGCCGTGAGCGCGCGCAGGGGCGCACCCCTGACTCTCGAAGAGATCAGCTCCACCGCCCTGCGTCTGATGGACGAGGGCGGCGTCGAAGGGTTGTCCATGCGCAAGCTGGCGGCCGAGCTGAGCGTCAACCCCATGTCGCTGTATCACCACGTGGATAACAAGGAAGCGCTGATCAGGCTGATCTGCTCGACGGCCGCGCAGCGCATGGAGCTGCCGCCGGACGACGGCTCGCCCTGGCAGGACCAGCTCCGGGCGCTGGCCCTGGCCTACCACCGCAACGCGCTGGAACACCCGGCCATGTGGCACCACCTGCACAACCACCCCGAGATCATCGCGGACCGGGGCCTGGTCATCTGGCAGACCCTCTACCGCATCCTGCGCCTGGCCGGGCTGCCGGAGCAGGAGCTGCGGCGGACGAGCGACGTGCTGCACGCCTTCGTCACGGGCTTCGTCATCGCCGAGACGACGGGACACCTGCCGCCCGACGAGGTCGAGCGGGACTTCGACACGGCCATCAAGCTGATCATCGGCGGGCTGGCCGGGATGTCGGGACTGTCCGGCTGAGCCGCAGTGCCAGGAGGGTGAGCCAGGTCCAGCCCGTCACGATGAGCACCCGCTGGATCAGGCCCGCGTTGGGCGCGTCCTGCGTGAACGCCTGGCCGTAGGCGAGGAACAGCGCCACCGTGGCGACCGCCGTGACCAGCGAGTACGCCCGCCACCAGCCCTTCAGCCGGAACGCGGCGGTCACGCAGGCGAGCGGCAGCGCGAGGAAGACCAGCAGCGAGGCCAGGTCGTGGGCGCTGTGGTGCCCGCTCGTGGCGGCCGGGATCCCGGGCGGGGCGCCCGGCGGGTAACCCTGCATCGGGTCCATCACGAACACGCCCGCGCCGACCAGGCCCACGCCGACCAGGGCGATCAGCACGGCCGTCCAGCGGGAGGCCAGGGCGCGGCGCACGCCCTCGGCGTAGGGCAGCATCAGCAGGCCGGACACGACGAAGTTCGCGATCTGGATCCAGCCGCGGTCGCCGAGGCTGAGCTGGCTGCCGGAGTGGTACACGGGGTTGTAGTGGGGGCGCAGGGCGCCTTCGGCGAGCAGCACGATCACGAAGAGGGGCGCGCCGGCGGCGCCACAGAGCAGCAGCGTCCTGGTGGTCGTCATCTGGGCCTCCTGAAAGATCCGGGCCTCATGAAAGCGGATGCCGCCAGTCCAGCAAGGCCGGCCGGGGGCGTGCACTGGCCGGGTGGCCAGGGTGTGTGGCCGATCGGCCAGTGATCGGCGGGCCGGTGCTCGCATAGGCTCCCCGGCATGACGGTCGTGCCACGCCGGCTGCTGCCCGCCGAGCTCGCCGCGCTCGACGGGTGGCCCGCCGGCCGCCGTACGGCACGCGACTGGGCCGCCGACGCCGGGCTGTTCGCGTTCGCCGTGATCATCGCGGTGGAGCAGGCCGCCGCGTACCCTCCCGCCGGGGCGGACTTCGTGCCCGCGTGGCTCGTGGCGGTCAATCCCTGGGTGGCGGCGGTGGCGTGCCTGGCCCTGTGGTGGCGGCGGCGCCACCCGACGGGGCTCGCGGTGGCGATGATCGGCGCGCTGGCCCTGTCGGGCTCGGCCATGGGGGCGGCGATGGTGGCGGGGCTCACCGTGGCCGTGCACCGGCCGTGGGGGCGGGCGGCGGCGGTCACGGGGGCGTACCTGCTGGTGTGCGGGTACTACGGGCTGTTCGCCGACCCGCCGGGGGTGCAGCGGCCGGTGCTGCTGGCCTCGCTGCTGCTGATGCTCGGCGGGCCGCTGTGCCTGGGCATGGCCGTACGGGCGCGCCGCCTCCTGGTCGCCGGCCTGCGGCGGGAGGCCGAGGTGAGCGCGCGCGAGCACCGGCTGGAGCTCGCCGAGGCGCGCAGGGCCGAGCGGGAGCACCGGCTCGCGCTGGCCGAGGCGCGCAGGGCGGAGCGCGAGCGGCTGGCCCGTGAGATGCACGACGTGCTGGCCCACCGGGTGTCGCTGCTGAGCGTGCACGCGGGCGCGCTCGCCTACCGCAGCTCCCGCGCCGCCGCCGGGACGGGGCCGCCGCTGGACGCCGAGGAGGTGGCCGGGGCGGTGGAGGTGATCCAGGACAACGCCCGGCTGGCGCTGGACGAGCTCCGGGACGTGCTGTCGGTGCTGCGGGACGGCGAGCCCGCGGGCGCCCCGCCGCAGCCGGGCCTGGCCGACCTGCCGCGCCTGGTCGCCGAGGCGGAGGCCGCCGGGCAGCGGGTGGAGCTCACGGTCGGGGACGAGGTGGCGGCGCGGGCGGGCTCGGTGCGGGCGCACGTGCAGCGGACCGCGTACCGGACGGTTCAGGAGGGGCTCACCAACGCGCGCAGGCACGGGCCGCCGGGCGCCGAGGTGCGGGTACGCGTGACCGGCGTCCCGGGCGACGAGCTGATCGTCACGGTGGAGAACCCCGTCACCGGCGGCGGGTCGCCCGCCGGGGCGGGCGGGGGCAAGGGGCTGATCGGGCTCGGTGAGCGGGCCGTGCTCGACGGGGGCGGCCTGGAGCACGGGGTGCGCGGCGGGGTGTTCGTGCTGTCGGCGCGGCTACCGTGGCAGATCTAGGGACTCATCGATGGAGGGCGTGTGGCTGAGCCGATCCGGGTCCTGCTCGTGGACGACGACCCGCTGGTGTGCGCCGGGCTGCGGCTGATGCTGCGCGGCGCGCCCGACGTCGAGGTGGTCGGGGAGGCCGCCGACGGGGCCGACGTGCCGGGGGCCGTCGAGCGGCTGGCCCCCGACGTGGTGCTGATGGACATCCGGATGCCGTACCTGGACGGGATCGCCGCGACCCGGGCGCTCGCCGCGCGCCGGGGCCGCGCGCCGCGGGTGATCGTGCTGACCACGTTCGACGCGGACGGGACGGTGATCGAGGCGTTGCGGGCGGGCGCGTCGGGGTTCCTGGTCAAGCACACGCCGCCCGAGCAGATCGTCGAGGCCGTACGGCGGGCCGCCGCCGGCGAGCCGGTCCTGTCCCCCGGGGTCGCCCGCACCCTCATCTCCCACGTCACCGGCGCTCCCGACGCCCGCACCAGGCGCGCCCGCGACGGCCTGGCCCGGCTGACCGGACGCGAGCGCGAGGTCGCCCTGGCCGTGGCGGAAGGCACCTCGAACGCCGAGATCGCCGCACTCCTGCACCTGTCGGTGGGGGCCGTCAAGGCGCACATCTCCAGCGCCCTGGCCAAGCTGGGGCTGGCCAACCGCACCCAGCTCGCCATCCTGGCCCACGACGCCCGCGCCGGCGAGGACGAGGACGAGGGCTAGCCTCAGCCGGCCGCCTCCCAGACCGCCTCGAAGGTCTCGGGGGTGATCTCGGTCAGCTCCCACACCTCCAGCGGCTGGTCGGTCAGGAAGCCGTACTCGTCCTGGAGGTGCCGCCACCAGTAGCGGCGGGCACCCCGGTCGGCGCCGACCTCGACCTGCCGCACGGCCCACTGCTCGCGGTGGTCGCCCTCGACGCTCTCGAACAACCAGGCCCGCCCGTCCTCGTCGCCCAGGTGCCAGTAGTGGCGGGGAGCGTCGGACTCGGCGAGCTGCCGCACCAGCGGCTGGCGGAGATCTGGAACCACCGCCCCACTCTAGAGCGTGCGGGGCGCGCCCGGCCGGATGGGCCGTCGCTCTCGCCGGCCGGCCATCACCGGACGGTCAGCGAGACCGTCACTCCGTCCAGCTCCTTCGCCGGGCCCTCGACCAGGGTGCGCACCGCCTTGCCCCGCAGGTCCGTCATCACCATCCTGGTGCGGCCGCCGCTGGAGGTCGTGGCGAGGTAGTGCTCGCCGTCCAGCCAGCCCTGGAACTCGTGGCCCTCGCCGAGCGGCACCTCGGCCGCGCGCCGGCCCGTGACGGCGTCCCACAGGCACAGGCGGCGGCCAGGCTGTGGGCATCGGGTGCCGAACACCGTGCCGTGCCCCGGGCCGGTCACCGCGTTGGCGGCGAGGAGCTCGCCGACTCCGGTGAAGGAGCGCAGCTCGGCGCCCTTCAGGTCGTACAGGCGGACCGCGCCGTCGCCGCTCTGGTGCAGCACGCTGTCGCCCGGCCCCCAGACGTACGGGCCGGCGCCGCCGCCGGGGACGTCGCGGACGGTGACGGCCCTGGTGACCGGGTCCACGACCACGAAGCCGGTGGCGCGGCGGGCCTTGCCCGTGCCCTCGTGGACGCTCAGGAGCAGGCGCCCGTCGTCGCTCCAGCGCAGGTCGGTGGTGTCGCCGGGCTTGTCGGACGTGCGGATCCCGACGTCCTCACCGGTGCGGCGGGTCACCAGGCGCAGCACGTTGAAGTCGGTACGGGCCAGGGTGCCGATGCTCAGGGCGGCGACGTATCGGCCGCCGGGGGAGACCACCGGGGTCTGGAGGTTGCCGAAGAAGGTGAACGTTCCCGACGCCGGGTCGCGGACGTACGCCGGGTTGCCCACCACCGGGTCGTCCGCCGCGCCGAAGACCGACGACACCCACAGCGGGTCGTCCGGGTTGTCGTGCACCTTGATCGACCAGCCGGGGAGACGGACGGTCGCCGTCGAGGAGGTCCGCATCGGCTCGGCGGGTGTGTGCGCCGAACGCTCGGGCGAGGGCGCCGAACGCCCCGGCGACGGCATCGAACGCTCCGATGAGGGCACCGGGCGCTCCGGCGAGGGCGTGACCGCCTGGGCGGCCTGCTCGCCGGGCGCCCGCGTCAGCGCGTACGCCGCGCCACCCGCCACCAGCACCAGCGCCGCCACGGCGGCCGCGTACCGGCGCCCCCGCCGGGGCGCCCGCACCCCGGGTTCTGCGGATTGCGCCGCGGGCTCCTGGTTGGGCGTGGGGCGCGACTCGGGGGGCGCTGCGGACTCCTGGCCGGTGGCGAGGAGGCGCTGGGGCGGCACGGGGTGTCCGAGCAGGGCCAGCAGCGCGCGCGACGCCGCCGGCCGCTCGGCCGGATTCTTGGCGAGGCAACGCAGCACCAGCTCCCGCAGATCGCCCTGGAGGTCGCCCACCTCGGGTTCCGACGTGAGGATGCGGTTGATCACCACCGGGAGGTGGCCGGAGCCGAACGGCGGCCGGCCCGTACCCGCCGCCACGATCGTGCAGGCCCACGCGAACAGGTCGGCCGGCGGCCCGGAGCCCGCCTCGGAGAACTGCTCAGGCGCCATGTACGGCGGCGTCCCCACCAGTTCCCCCGCGGTGCGCTCCCCCGCGTCCAGCCCGCGCGCGATCCCGAAGTCGATCACCCTCGGGCCGTCCCTGCCGAGCAGCACGTTGCCCGGCTTGAAGTCCCGGTGCACCACTCCCGCCTGGTGGATCGCCGTCAGCGCGGTCAGCGTGCCGATCGCCAGCCGGCGCAGCTCCGCGCCGCGCAACGGCCCGCGCCGCGCGATCACCTGGGCCAGCGACGGGCCGTCCACGTACTCGCTGACGACGTACGGCAGCCCGTTCAGGTCGCCGGTCGCCAGCACGTTGGCGGTGCAGAACGCCTTCACGCGGCGGGTCAGCTCGATCTCCCTGGCGAAGTCCGCCCAGTCGCCGGGCCCGCCGTCGGCCTCCGGGCCGTGCCGCAGCACCTTGACCGCGACCCGCTCGCCCCGCGGCGACTCTCCCAGGTACACCACGCCCTGCCCGCCCTCGCCGAGCCGGCCCAGGATGCGGTACGGCGCCACCTCGGCGGGGTCCCCGGGGACCGGCGGGGTGGCGGGCACGGCCGTCATCGCGCCACGGGCGCCCAGTTCAGGGCGCCGTTGAGCGGGTTGACGTCCGCGAGCACCCGCGACACGTCGCCGACCAGGTTCAGGATGCGCACCTCGGCGCGTTCGTCGTTCTTCTTGTCGGGCTGCTGGAGGAGCAGGTGGGCCTCGTCGAACCAGCCGAGCAGGTGCGCGTCGGAGCTGATCCCCGGGACCGTGGCCACCCGCACGCCCGTCTCCGCGTTCCACACGCACAGCTCCCCGCCCTTGGGGCAGACGGTGTAGAACAGCTTGCCCGAGGGGGAGAACCAGTCGCGGTTGCGCGGCTTGCCCACCCAGTGCATGCTCCGGGTGACCTGGCCGGCGTCGTTGTAGAAGTCGATGCCGTTGGTGTCGCCGTCGTGGTATCCGCGTGCCAGCCCGCCGTCCGGGGTGAAGGTGAACGCCAGGCTGATGTCGTCGGAGTACTCGGCCTCGACCGCCTGCTTGAACGCGCCCGCGGCGTCGCGGGCGAAGGCGTGGTACGGCTCCTTGGCCTGCAGGTAGGCGGCCAGGCGCACCGCGTCGGAGGTGTGCTCGTGCAGGGTGGCGCCGATGTCGGGCAGCTTGACGTCCTTGTCTGCCTTCCTGGCCACCGACGGCACGGGCGCGGCCGTCACACCGGCCGTGATCCGCGGCGCCGCCGTGATCACCGCTCCCGCCTGCGTGGGCGGAGCGGCGGTGGTGGGCAGGGCGGTGCCAGGCGGAGCGGTGGCGGGCAGGGCGGTGGCGGGCAGGGCGGCGGGAGGCGGGCCGGGGGGCGTGCCGCGCTGGCCGGTGAGCGCGTACACGCCGCCGCCCGACAGCACGGCCCCCGCGACGAACGCCGCCACCGCGACCAGCACCGTGCCCCGCCGCCGTCCGGCCGCCGCGACCTGCGGCGGGGCCGGTGGCGGCGCCGGCGCCTCACCGCCGGGCGGCTCGTCCGTGTCCGGCCCGCTCCCGGGCACCGTGCCGGTCAGGAAGCTCGTCTCTCCCACCAGGCGCAGCAGCACGTCGCTCGCGGGCGGGCGCCGTGCCGGATCCTTGTCCAGGCAGGCCAGCACCAGCTCCCGCAGGTCGCCGAGCTCCGGCAGCTCCGGCTCGGCGTGGGCGATGCGGTTCACCGTGCCGGCCATCGAGCCGCCGTCGAAGGGCGAACGCCCGGACGACGCGTAGGCGATCGTCGCCGCCCACGAGAACAGGTCCGCCGCCGGACCGGCCGCGGCTCCTTGTAACCGCTCCGGCGCGGCGAACGCGGGAACGTCCACCGTGCGGGTCGTGGCCGCACCGGTGGACGCCATCGCCCGGGCCGGGCCGAACCCGATCACCCGGGGGCCGTCCGGCCCGAGCACCACCGTGTCCGGCCCCACCTCGCCGTGCGCCGACCCGAGCTGGTGCAGGGCGACCAGGGCGGTCACCGTCCCCACCGCGAACCGGTGCAGCGCCGCGTCGCTCAGCCGCTGCCCCGCGGCGACGGCCTCCCGCAACGTCGGCCCGTCGATGTACTCGCTCACGACGAACGGCCGCCCGTCCTCCAGCGTGCCGGAGCCGAGGACCTGCGCCGTGCAGAAGGCGGAGACGTCCTGGAGCGGCGCGACGGCCTCCAGGAACCGCCCGGGATCGACGTCCGCGGGCAGGACCTTGACGACCACCCGCTCACCGTCGTCCGGCTCACCGAGGTAGGTGCTCGCGCCCAGCCTTCCCGCGAGCCGATACGACCCGATCTCCGAAGGATCCCCCGCACGCAGCGGCTTGATCACCGGCATGTCCCGCGCCCCCTCGCCCGCCCACCCCTAGATGATCAATCATGGTGGCCGTGCCTCGCAACGGCGGGCGCCGGAACGGTCCAGCGCGGCCGGAAGCGCGGCGGCGCGGGCGCTCCGGGCGAGGGTCAGTGCTGGTAGGCCCCGGAGTCCAGCGGCCGGGACAGCGCCTTGCCCTTGATGTCCTTGCCGTACGCCTTGCCGCCGTACCACTTGGGCGTGAGCGCCACCCCGCGCCCCAGCGCCGGCGAGCCCGGCCGCAGCCGCAGGTCCGTACGGGAGACGAATTTCGGATCGGCGATCACCGACTTGGGCCCCGGCTTGAACTTCGACGTCCGCCCCTGGTAGACGCCGCCGTCCTCGTCGGCCCCCGACCCGTCCTCCCAGCCGGCCACCCCGCCGACCGAGATCACGTTGTTGCGCAGCTTCAGGATCGACGGGGAGCAGCCGTCGTGGCAGGACCAGCCGATGGTGTCCTTGGCCGGCAGGTAGACGGAGTTGTGCACGGCGATCGTGCCCTTGACGGGGCCGACGATGTGGCGGGAGCCGCGGGTGATGAGGAAGGAGCCGCGGCTGCGGGAGGAGGTGACGACGTTGAAGGCGAAGACGTTGCCGGTGGCGGTCTTGCCCTTCTGGGCGCCGAGCTCGGTGAAGGTCTCGTTGTTCCTGGAGATGTTGTGGGTGACCGTGTTGCGGTCGCCGTTGAAGATCTCGACGGCGGCCCCGTCGATGCCGTAGTCGGCGCTCTTGGCGAAGCTGCCGGTGATGGTGTTGCCGGTCACCACGTTGTCGTCGCCGTTGAGGAGCACGCCGAAGGCGCCGGAGTCGTTGTCGCCGCCGTCGTCGTTGACGCTCATCCGGTTGTTGTCGGTCAGGACGCTGTCGCGGATGGTGTTGCGGGAGCCGGAGGGCGAGACGAAGACGCCGGCGATGTTGCGGTCGGCCTTGATCCCGCTCAGCTCGTTGTTGTCGCCGTCGAGCCGGAAGCCGGCCCAGCGGCAGTTGGAGGCGTGCAGGCCGCTGATCGCCCAGTGGTTGCCCTTGACCACGACGCAGTCGTCGTCGCTCCCGGTGATCCTGGCGAGGGCGCCGCTGCCGTACGCCTTGATCGTGATCGGCTGGGCGGCGGTGCCGCCGGCCTCCAGCGTGAGCGGGCCGGTGAAGCTGCCGCCGCGCTTGACGGCGACGGTGTCGCCCGGCTTGAGCTCGGCGGCGGCGAGCTTCTCCAGGCTCTTCCACGCCGTGGCGGCGCTGGTGCCGGCTGCGGCGTCGTCTCCGGCGCGGGAGTCCACGTAGTAAGTGGTGCCCGCACTGGCGGCGCCGGACTGAGCGAAGGCCGTCGACGGTATTGCGGGCAGGAGCGAGGCCAGCACGGCTACGGACAGCAACCTCATACGAGCACACCACTATCTAGTTGGGACGGGAGAGTCAGCAGAGGCCACCGTAGCGTGATCAGCGTGTGAGGCGCCACATGCGTAGCGAAGGTCCCCCGCCCGGGATGACGTCGCCGTCCTGGGCGTTGTAGAGGCCGGTGGCGTGCGTGCCGATGGCGAGCGGCTCGCCGGGCGCGCGGCGGGCGGAGACGAGGATGGTCTCGTCGTAGGTCTCGCGCGCGAACACCAGGCAGTCGGCGTCGGCGTGCAGCCAGCGCAGGCCGCCGTGGCGCAGGGCGGGCTCGGCCCGGCGCAGCCCGAACAGGTCGCGGTAGCCGGCCAGCGTGTGGAGGTCCTGGTCGGCGGGCCGGTTCCAGGGCATGGGCGTGCGCGAGTGCTCGCCGTTGACGCCGGTCAGGCCGTACTCGCTGCCGGCGAAGACCATCGGCGTGCCGGGCAGCGTGGCCTGCAGGCCGGTGGCGAGCAGGTGGCGCTCGCGCGAGCCGGTCACTGTGCGGACGCGGGGCGTGTCGTGCGAGTCGAGGAGCTGCCAGGAGTGCACGAGCGAGCGCCACGACATCTGCGAGGCGAACGATCTGAACGCGGCCAGCGTGGCGGTGCCGTCGCGGTGCGGCACGCCGCCGGGCACGCCGAGGAAGTGCTCCAGGTCGCAGTCGGGGCCGCGCAGCCAGGTCCAGACGGGGCGGGTGAAGCCGCCGTAGTTCATGGTGCCCTGCCAGCCGTCGCGGTCGAGGTCGCGGGTGGCGTCGTGGTTGTGCTCGGCGATGAAGGCGGCGCCGGGGCCGAGCCGGGCGCGCAGCCGGGCGGCGACCTCGGCCGCGTAGTCGTCGGCGCCGCGCCTGCCGGTCATGTTGGCCACGTCCACGCGCCAGCCGTCGAACGGGCCGAGCCACTTCTTCAGCACCGCCGTCATGTGGCTGCGCACCAGCTCGCTGCCCCAGTTGAGCTTGGGCAGCGTCTTGAAGCCCCACCAGGACTCGTAGTCGCCGGTCACCGGGTCGAAGTAGAACATGTCACGTTCCGGCGCGTTCACGTCGGAGACGGCGGCGGTGAACCATTCGTGCGTGTCGCCGGTGTGGTTGGTGGTGATGTCGCCGAGCAGCCGCATGCCGCGCGCGTGCAGCGCGCCGGACAGGCGGTGCAGCGCCTCGTCGCCGCCGAGCAGCGGGTCCACGTGCTCGAAGGTGGAGGCGTTGTAGCGGTGGTTGGAGCGGGCGGGGAAGATCGGCGTCAGGTAGACGGTGTCGGCGCCGAGGCTCTGGATGTGGTCGAGGCGCCGGGTGATGCCGTCGAGGTCGCCGCCGTAGAACTGCTCGGCGGTGCCGGGGCCGGCCGGGATCACCGGGTCGCGGTCCCACTCGCGCGGCAGCGCCCAGTCGGGCAGCTCCGCCATGGGCCGCGAGCGGTCGTAACGGTCGGGGAAGATCTGGTAGACGATCGCGTCCGACATCCACTCGGGCGGGGCCTGGTGGCAGACGAGGCGGAAGTCGCCGGCGTCGGTGAGGTCGTGCGCGGCGACCCCGGCCGCGGTCAGCCAGCGCTGCCCGGCCGTGGTGTGGAGCAGGAAGCGGTACGGGGTGACGGGGTTGACCGCGGTGATCTCGGCCCGCCACCAGACGTCGGTCCTGCCGTACCCGCTCGCCTGCCTGCCCCGGTCCACCGCGGCCTCGAAGTAGCGCGGCTCGCCGTCGTGCACGGCCCGGACGTGCACGGCGGTGACCCCGGCGGCCAGCGGCGCGCGCAGCCAGAGCGTGACGCGCGCGCCTAGCGCGGGCCGCTGGTCGGAGACATACAGAGCCGAGCCGTCGTGATGCGGCTCCCCCAGAAATCGCAGCACTGCACCTATCCCTTGACTGCCCCGGCGGTCAGGCCGGAGACGATGTACTTCTGCAACCAGAGGAACACACCGACCGTCGGAACGGCGGTAATGAGGGTGGCGGCGGCGAACATGCCGAAGTTGGCGTTGCGGTGGTCGCCGGCGATCATGCCGTACATGCCGACGGCCAGCGTCTTGCTCTCGGGGTCGCGCAGGAACACGTTGGCCATGAGGAACTCGCTCATGGTGCCGATGAACGCCAGCAGCGCGGTGACCGCGAGGATCGGCGTGACCAGCGGCATGATGACCCTCCAGAAGATCTGGGCGTGGGTGGCGCCGTCGACGGTGGCGGCCTCGTCCAGCTCCTTGGGCACGGTGTCGAGGAAGCCCTTCATCAGCCAGGTGTTCACGCCGAGCGCGCCGCCGAGGTAGAGCAGCAGCAGGCCCCACGCGGTGTTGAAGCCGAAGGCGGGGTAGAGCTCGGTCACCTCGGTGAAGATCATGAAGATCGTCACGATGGCCAGGAACTGCGGGAACATCTGGATGAGCAGCAGCGCCATCATGCCGACCCGGCGGCCGGCGAAGCGCATGCGGCTGAAGGCGTACGCGGCGAACATCGACAGCAGCAGGCTCGCGAACGACGAGGCCAGCGCGATGAACACCGAGTTGAAGAACCACCGCCCGAACGGGTAGGTGTCGGAGGTCAGCAGGTTGGCGAAGTTGTTCAGGCTCGCGCCCGTGGGCAGCAGCTCGGTGGAGGCGAGCGTGCCCATCGGGTTGATCGCGGCGGAGAGCACGAACAGGATCGGGAACACCGCGAACGCGCACACGACGAGCACGAAGGCGTGCCGGAGCGTCATCTTCACGCGTAGACCTCCTCCTGCTTGCGGGTGCGGCGGAACGCCACGGCCGAGATGACGGCCACGATGGCGAAGATGAACACCGAGATCGCCGCCGCGAAGCCGAACTGCGCGCCGCCCGCGCCGAACGCCAGCCTGAAGGTGTAGGTGATGAGCAGGTCGGTGCCGCCCACCTGCGGGCTGTCGGCGGGGAACGGGCCGCCGTCGGTGGTGAGCGCGATGGCGTTGTAGTTGTTGAAGTTGTAGGCGAACGACGAGATCAGCAGCGGCGTCAGCGCGACGAGCAGCAGCGGCAGCGTCACCCGGCGGAACGCCCTGAACGGCGTGGCCCCGTCGATGGAGGCGGCCTCGGTCAGCTCGCGCGGGATGGCCTGCAGCGCGCCGGTGGTGACGAGGAACATGTACGGGAAGCCGAGCCAGATGTTGACCAGGAGCACGCCGAGCCTGGCGGTCCCCGTCTGGCCGAGCCAGTCGATCTCCGCGCCGAGGAGCTGGTTGATCAGGCCGAAGTCGCGGTTGAACATGTCGCGCCAGACCAGCAGCATGGCGAAGGCCGGCATCGCGTACGGCAGGATCAGCAGGATCCGGTAGACGCGGGTGCCGCGCATGCGCGGGTGGTGCAGCGCGAGGGCGACGCCCATGCCGAGGGCGAAGCAGCCGAGCACGGAGACCAGCGCGAAGACGAGGTTCCAGCCCAGGACTCCCGCGAAGTAGCCGGAGATGGTGGGGTTCGTCAGCACGCGGGCGAAGTTGTCCAGGCCGACGTTGACCTGCCAGCCCTGCGCCAGGTGCTCGCCCCTGGCGTTGACGAAGTAGCCCTGGCTCTCGTCGGCGGTCCAGGTGCCGCCGTTGCCGCGGACGCAGTCGCACGCGGCGTCGTACACCAGGGCGGCCTTGCCCTCGACGGCGCGGCTGAGGCCGTTGGCCTTGATCACGCCGTCGCCGGTGGGCACGGCCAGCGCCGTGATCTCCTGCCCGCGCGCGGCGGCCTCGGGCGCCTTGAGCACGGTCAGGCCGGGCGCGGCGAGCACCTTGCCGGTGACGCCGACGCGGGCGCCGTCCAGCGGGGTCAGCCCGTCGGCGGTGCCCAGCGAGACCTGCTTGGTCGCCGGGTCCACCAGCAGGAACACCAGTTCCTCGCCGCGCGTGGCGACGGACAGGGTGTACTCGGGCGAGCCGGGCGCCTGGCGGACGGAGCCGGTCTCGATGGCGGTGACGGCGGCGGCCTTGTCGCCGCGGTGCCCGTCGCCGAAGTTGGTGAACGCGGTGGTCAGCGTGTAGACGACCGGGAACACCTGGAAGGCGACCAGGAAGACGGTGCCGGGGATGAGGTACTTGGCCGGGATGAAGCGCCGGGTCAGGTAGAGGTAGGCGATGGCCGCGCTGACGCCGCACAGCAGCCCCAGCGCGACCCACGACCCGGTGGCGACCAGCGGCGGCACGGCGTAGAGCAGGATCGCGGCCGCCACGGCGAGCACCACGATCCTGCTCACCACGAACGCCGTGGTGATCTCCCGGCGGGGCCGCCCCCGCGTTCCTGCGGGGGCGGCCTCTCGCACGTCGAGAGCCATGTCGTCAGTTCTTGAGCGCGCCGTCGATGGCCTTCTGCGCCGCCGCGGCGGCCTTGGCCGCGTCGCCGCCCCTGACCACGGCGTTCTCGGCGATGCCGAACGGCTCCCAGATGGCGGCCATCTCGGGGATGGCGGGCATCGGCATGCCGTCCTTGCCGGCGTCCAGGAACTTGGCGGCGTCGGGGTCGGCCGCCTGGACCTCCTCCAGCGCGGCGGTCAGCGCCGGGGGCCGGGGGTCGGCGTCGTAGAGCGCCTTGGCGACGTCCTTGTTGGTCACGTAGTTGGCGACGAACTCCTGGGCCAGGGCCTTGTTCTTGCCCTTGGAGGCGACGAAGAAGCTCTGCACGCCGACGAACGGGGTGGCGGGCTTGCCGTCCTTGAACGCGGGGACGGCGCTGATGTCGTACGTGATGCCGCCCTTCTTGACCTCGCTGATCGCCCACGGGCCGGAGACGAGGTAGGCGCACTTGCCGCCGGCGAAGTTGACGATGTAGTTCTCGTTGGTGAGGGAGGTGCGCAGGGCGCCGTCGCCCTTCTCGCCGAGGTCCTTGAGCTTCCCGAACGCCTTGACGGATTCCTCCGAGCCGAGCAGCACCTGCTTGGGGTCGGGGTCGCCGCTCGCGGTGGCGCCGAACAGCGCGCCGCCGCCGGAGGCGAAGATCGGGTAGACGTGGAAGGCGTCGCCCTTCTGGCCGACCGGGATGCAGAGCACCTCCTTGACCTTGCCGGCCTCCTTGAGCTCCTTGCCCTTGGCGATCATGTCCTCGATCGTGGCGGGCGCGTCGGGGGCGAGGTCGGTGTTGCGGATCAGGGCGATGTTCTCCAGCGCGTACGGCGCGCCGTAGATCTGGCCGTCGAACGTCACGGCCTGGATGGCCTTCGGCGAGAACGACGCCTTCTGCTCCTCGGTGAAGGTGACCGGGTCGATGGCGCCGTTCTGCACCAGGTTCCCGATCCAGTCGTGGGCGCCGATCATGACGTCCGGGCCGCTGCCCTGCTGGGAGGCGGTCAGGAAGGTCATCTGGTTGTCCTTGCTGATCTCCTTCACCTCGACGGTCACGCCGTTCTCGGTGCCGAACTGCTCGGCGAAGGGCTGCAGCGGCTTGACCCGCAGGGGGTCGGCCCAGATCACCAGCGTGCCGCCACCGGCGGCGGGGGCTGAGGCGGACGCGCTCGGCGCCGCCGTCGGAGAGGCCGACGGGGAGCTGCCGCACGCCGTCGCGGCGAACGCCAGGGTCGCGAGTGCTGCCACACCCAGAGCCCGCTTGCGCATGGAGGACCTCCTGAGGTCACGGAGGAACGGCGGCGCCTCGGGGGCGCCGCCGCCGGAGAAGAAAGCTTGAACGTTTCCGGGACGTTAGCGGCTCTTTGCAAGAATTGGAAGAACTTGCGAAAGAGCGTTACCTGATCCACATCCGGCTCACCCCGGCTGACCTCGCGACTGAGCCCGCTTATGCTGAGAGCGCGGTCCGCAACTTTCCGCAACTTGCACTTGACCGTTCTCTGGTGATCGCGACATCGTTGACCAGAACATCACCCGACATCTCGGGTCATCCGGGGGAAGGACAGCCATGCTCGGCAACGACGACTGGTGGCGTGACGCCGTCGTGTACCAGGTGTACCCGCGCAGCTTCGCCGACGCGAACGGCGACGGCATGGGCGACCTGGAAGGAGTCCGCCAGCACCTGGGATACCTCTCCCGGCTCGGGGTGGACGCCATCTGGCTGAGCCCCTTCTACACCTCCCCCATGGCCGACGGCGGCTACGACGTGGCCGACTACCGGGACGTGGACCCCATGTTCGGCTCGCTCGCCGACTTCGACGCGCTCATCACCGACGCGCACGCCCTGGGCATCAGGGTCATCGTGGACCTGGTGCCGAACCACTCCTCCGACCAGCACCCCTGGTTCAAGGCCGGGCTGCGCGACCGGTACGTCTTCCGCGACCGGCCCAACGACTGGGAGTCGATCTTCGGCGGCCCCGCCTGGACGCAGGTCGAGGACGGGCAGTGGTACCTGCACCTGTTCGCCCCCGAGCAGCCGGACCTCAACTGGGACAACCCCGAGGTGCGTGCCGAGTTCCGCGACATCCTGCGCTTCTGGCTCGACCGGGGCGTGGACGGCTTCCGCGTGGACGTGGCACACGGCATGATCAAGGCCGAGGGGCTGCCGGACGTGGGCCAGAAGGACGGCCCGCAGGCCGAGATGCTGGGCGACGAGCGGGTGCCGTACTTCGACCAGGACGGCGTGCACGACATCTACCGCGAGTGGCGGCCGATCCTCGACTCCTACCCGGGCGGGCGCATGGCCGTCGCCGAGGCGTGGGTGTCCTCGCCCGAGCGGCTGGCCCGCTACGTGGGGCCGGACGAGCTGCACCAGGCGTTCAACTTCGAGTTCATGATGGCCGACTTCCACGCCAAGTCGTTCCGTACCGTGATCGAGAAGTCGCTGCGCGAGGCCGACCTGGTGGGCGCGCCCACCACCTGGGTGCTGTCCAACCACGACAAGCCGCGCCACGTCACCCGGCACGGCAGCCTGGCCCGCGCCCGCGCGGCCACCCTGCTCATGCTGGCCCTGCCCGGCTCGGCCTACCTCTACAACGGCGAGGAGCTGGGCCTGCCCGAGGTGCTCGACCTGCCGGACGAGCTGCGCCAGGACCCCGCGTTCCTGCGCCGGGGGGAGAGCCGCGACGGCTGCCGGGTGCCGCTGCCCTGGACGTCCACCGGCGACCTCGGCTGGCGCGACCCGTGGCTGCCGATCCCGTCCGAGTGGGCGGCGCTGTCGGCCGAGGCCCAGGAGGACGACCCCGGCTCCACGCTGAACCTCTACCGGGCCGCGCTCGCGCTGCGCAAGCGGCACCCGGCGCTCGGCGGCGGCACGCTCAGGTGGCTCGACTCCCCCAAGGACGTGCTGGCCGTCGAGCGTGACCCCGGGCTCGTCGTGGTGCTCAACACGGGCGAGGAGCCGGTGGCGCTCGACCTTCCCGGTGAGGTGCTGCTGTCCAGCGGCCCGCTGCCCGCCGACGGCACGATCCCGCCGGACACCACGGTCTGGATCCAGCGCTGACGGGATTGGCGAAATCTTTCCCGTTACGGGACAATTGTCGGTGATCATGCTCGGTAGCCTCGTGGGGTGGCACCCTGGTGGGCCAGGTCCCTGCGCGGACGCGTCACCCTCATCGCGACGGCCGTAGCCGCCCTCGTGCTCATCCCCGTGGGCATCGCCGGCGTCCTCGTGACCAGGTCGGTGATCAACGCCAGCGTGTTCAGCGAGACCCGCGACACGGCCGAGCGGATCGCCTACGAGATGCGCGGCGGCGCCCTGCCCATGGGCGCCGCCATCCCGGTGCCGCGCCCGACGGTGGACCTCATCCAGGTGGTCGGGCCCGACGGGCAGATCCTGGGCAGCAGCGACGCCGCCAGGACCCTGCCGCCGCTCAGCGACGTACGCCCCACGGCGAAGAACCGGGTCGTCAACACCACGAGCTGCCTGCCGACCGAATGCGTGCACCTGACGGCGGTGCGGGTCAGCATGTTCGCCGACTCCCCCATCGTCTACGCCGGCCGCAGCACGCCCGAGGTGCTGGCCAGCCGGACGCTCGAAGTCATCGTGTTCGCCGAGGTCGCCATGCTCATCGGGCTGACGGCGTGGGCGACGTGGCTGGTCACCGGCCGGGCGCTGCGGCCGGTGGCGACCATGCGGGCCGAGCTGGACGCCGTGCACGCCGGCGACCTCAGCAACCGCGTCACGCAGCCGCAGGGCGACGACGAGGTGGCCCAGCTCGCGCGTTCCGTCAACGGCACCCTGGCCCGCCTGGAACGCTCGGCCGAGCAGCAGCGCCAGTTCGCCTCCGACGCCTCCCACGAGCTGCGCACCCCGATCGCCGGGCTGCGCGCCCAGCTCGAGAGCGCCCAGCTCTATCCGGACGACACCGACATGCGGGCGCTGGTGCACAGCGCGCTGCGCGACACCGACCGGCTGGAGGCGATCATCACGGACCTGCTGCTGCTCGCCAGGATCGGCTCCCGGGTCGACGTCGTCAGGGAGCGGGTCGACCTGGCCGACCTCGTGCGCAAGGAGCTCGCCGTACGCAGCGACAAGCTGCCCGTGCGGGTGGACCTGGCCGACGGGGTCGTGGTCGAGGGCGTGCGGCTGCAGCTGGCCAGGGTCCTGACCAACCTGCTGGACAACGCCCAGCGGCACGCCGAGCACACCGTGTGCGTCACGGTCGCCGTGGAGGAGCCGGACACCGGGATGCTGGCGGTCGAGAACGACGGCATGGAGATCGCCGAGAGCGACCGCGAGCGCATCTTCGAGCGCTTCACCCGCCTGGACGCCGCCCGCAGCCGCGACTCCGGCGGCACGGGCCTCGGCCTGGCCATCGCGCGGGACGTGGCCATGGCCCACCGCGGCGAGATCCGCGTGGACGACTGCAGGGGCGGCGCCCGCTTCGTCCTGCGGCTGCCACTCGCGAATCAGTAGATTTCCCCCGCCACGGTCGTGGATCATGAAAGTATGACGGAACAGGCGCCGCAGGGCGTGAATCCCCACGTCCCCAACGCGGCGCGGATGTACGACTACTTCCTCGGCGGCAAGGACAACTTCAAGGCCGACCGCGAGCTCGGCGACATGGTCCTGAGCGTGATGCCCGAGGTGCGCGAGGGAACCAGGGAGAACCGCGCGCTGATCGGCCGCGTGGTGCGCCACCTCTGCGAGCAGGGGGTCACCCAGTTCCTCGACCTGGGCTCCGGCCTGCCCGCGCAGGAGAACGTGCACGAGGTGGCGCTGCGCCACACCCCCGAGGCCCGCGTGGTGTACGTGGACAGCGACCCGGTGGTGGCCACGCACGGCAGGGCGCTGCTGGCCGACCCGGACCGGGTGGCGATGGTGCTGGGCGACTGCCGCAGGCCGGAGGAGATCCTGTCCGACCCCGAGGTGCGCGGGCTGATCGACTTCGACCGGCCGGTGGCCGTGCTGATGATGTTCGTCCTGCACCTCATCGGCGACCAGGACGAGCCGCAGCGGTTCATGGCCGCCTACCGCGACGCCCTCGCGCCCGGCAGCTACCTGGCCATCTCGCACGTGACCAACGACGTGGCCACGGAGCGGGCGGCGCAGGTCACGGACTTCTACCGCAAGGCCAACGCCGACTTCACGCCGCGCCCGGGGACGGAGATCCGCGCCTTCTTCGGCGACTTCGAGCTCATCCCGCCCGGCCTGGCCACGGGGCTGCCGCCGCACCGGGTCTGGCCGTTCCACGACCCGCTCAACCCGGTCTTCGTGGACGAGGACCTGGCGCGGATGGCGTACGCGGGGATCGGCCGCAAGCCCTGACCCCGGCCGGGGTCAGGGCCGGGGTAGAGGGCAGGGTCCGGGCCGGGGTGGCGGGCTAGGCCGGGGACAGCTCCTTGGCCGGCTCGCGCGGCCCTTCTTCATCCGCGTCGTCGTCGTCCAGCAGCGTGGCCTCGTCGAACGGCGCCTGGCCCGCCAGGACCCGCTCCGCGCGGTCCCGGTCGAACTCCCCGGTCCAGGTGCCGACGAGCACGGTCGCCACGGCGTTGCCCGCGAAGTTGGTCAGCGCCCTGGCCTCGGACATGAAGCGGTCGATGCCCACGATGAGGCCCACCCCGTCGACCAGCTCCGGCCGGTGCGCCTGCAGCCCGCCCGCCAGCGTGGCCAGGCCCGCGCCGGTGACGCCCGCGGCGCCCTTGGAGGCGATCATCATGAACAGCAGCAGCGCGACCTGCTCCCCGAACTCCAGCGGCGACCCCGTGGCCGTGGCGATGAACAGCGTGGCCATGGTCAGGTAGATCGCGGTGCCGTCGAGGTTGAAGGAGTAGCCGGTCGGCACGGTGATGCCGGCCACGGTCTTGCTGACGCCCAGGTGCTCCATCTTGGCGATGAGCCGCGGCAGGGCGGTCTCCGACGAGGACGTGGACAGGATGAGCAGGAACTCCCGGCCCAGGTACCGCAGCAGCGACCACAGGTTGATCCGGGCCACCAGCCACAGGATGGTGCCGAGCACCACGCCGACGAACAGCACGCACGTCACGTAGAAGGCGACCATGATGATGGCCAGGCTCTTGAGCGCCTCGATGCCGGTGGCGCCCACGACGGCCGCGATCGCGCCGAACGCGCCCACCGGCGCCGCCCACATGATCATGGCGAGGATGCGGAAGACGAGCCGCTGGAAGTGCTCCACGCCGCGCAGGATCGGCGCGCCCTTCGGCCCCATGGCCTGCAGCGCGAACCCGGCGAGCAGCGCGACCAGCAGCGCCTGCAGCACCGAGCCGTCGGTGAGCGCCGAGACGACCGTCTCGGGGATGATGCCGAGCAGGAAGTCCACGGTGCTGGCGTCCGCGCCCTTGGCCGCCTCCGCCTCGGCGGCCTGCCTGGCGGTGTCGGTGAGCTGCAGCCCCGAGCCCGGGTCGATGACGTTGCCCACGATCAGGCCGATGACCAGGGCGACCGTGGACATGGCGATGAAGTAGCCGAGGGCCAGCCCGCCGACCTTGCCGACCTGGGCGGCCTGGCGTACCGAGCCGATGCCGAGCACGATCGTGCAGAAGATGATCGGGCCGATCACCATCTGGATCAGCGCCACGAAGCCGGTGCCGAGGGGTTTGAGCTCCTTGCCCACGTCCGGCCAGATGAAGCCGACCAGGATCCCGAGCACGACCGCCACGATGACGGCCAGGTAGAGGTAGCGGGTGCGATCACGCATAGGGGGGTTCTCCGGCGGTTGTCGAGGGACCTTCTCGATGTGCGACTATGCGCCTCACGAGTGATGCAGGTCACCATTGCGTAAGTTTCGTACATGGAGGGGAATCCGATGCGGCGCTGGAGCCTGGCAGGGCAGATGCTGGTCCTGCAGCTGCTCGTGGTCGCCGTCACGGCGACGGGCGGCGCGGTGCTGGCCCTGCTGCAGGCCCACGAGCTGCTGCAGGAGGAGGCGGGCGCCACGGCCAGGGCCGTGGCGGTCAGCGTGGCGACCTCGCCCGACGTGCTGGAGGCCCTCGGCGAGCGGGATCCGACCGTACGGCTGCAGCCGTACGCACAGCGGGCGCGGGCGGCGACGGGGGTCGATTTCATCACCATCATGAAGCCGGACGGCACCCGTTACACCCATCCGAACGAGGCCGAGATCGGCAAGCGCTTCCTCGGCCACATCGAGCCGGCGCTGCGCGGCGAGACGTTCACCGAGACCTACACCGGCACGCTGGGCGCCTCCAAGCGGGCGGTGACGCCGGTCATGGCGGACGGCCGGGTGCGGGCGCTGGTCAGCGCCGGGATCACGATCGACCGGATCAGCGCCAGGCTGCGTGGCCAGCTCGCCTGGGGCGGCCTGATCGTGGCGCTGGCGCTCGGCCTGGGCGCGGCCGGCACCTGGCTGGTCACGGCGCGGCTGCGCCGCCAGACGCACGGCCTGGGCCCGGTCGAGCTGGGCCGCATCCACGACCACCACGACGCGGTGCTGCACGCCGTCAGGGAGGGGCTGCTGCTGATCGGCAGGGACGGCACGCTGACGCTGTGCAACGACGCCGCGCGCCTGCTGCTCGGCCTGCCCGCCGACGCCGAGGGCCGCCACGTGCGGGAGCTGGGCCTGCGGGAGGTGCCGGCCGCCGGCGAGGAGCGCATCCACCTGGCCGGTGACCGGGTCCTGGCCGTCAACAGCACCGCCAGCAGGCTCGGCACGGTCGTCACCGTACGCGACCACACCGAGCTGCAGGCGCTGACCGGCCAGCTCGACGCCGAGCGCGGCTTCGCCGAGTCGCTGCGCTCGGCCGCGCACGAGGCCGCCAACCGGCTGCACACGGTCATCACGCTCGTGGAGCTGGGCCGCACCGAGCAGGCGGTGGCGCTGGGCACGGCGGAGCTGCGCGCCGCGCAGGCGCTGACCGACCGCGTGGTGGGCGCGGTACGCGAGCCGGTCCTGGCGGCGCTGCTGCTGGGCAAGAGCGCCGAGGCGGCCGAGCGCGGCTCCGAGCTGGTGATCAGCCAGGACAGCGAGCTGGACGACCTGGGCCTGGACCCCCGCGAGCTGGTCACGATCGTGGGCAACCTGATCGACAACGCCATCGACGCGGCCGGCCGGGTGGAGGTGCACCTGAGCGCCTGCGAGCGGCACGTGCTGATCAGGGTGTCCGACAACGGGCCGGGGCTGACCGGCACGGAGGCGTTCGAGCGGGGCTGGACCACCAAGGGCGACGGCCGCGGGCTCGGCCTGGCGCTGGTGGGCCAGGCGGTGCGGCGGCTGGGCGGCACGATCGAGGTGGACGGCTCGACGTTCACGGTGAGGCTGCCGAAGCCATGATCTCCGTGCTGGTGGTCGAGGACGAGGAGATCACCGCCGAGGCCAACCGCATCTTCGTCGAGCGGGTGCCGGGCTTCGAGGTGGCGGGCGTGGCCAGGTCGGGCGCGGAGGCACTGCGCTTCCTGCGCAGGCGGCCCGTGGACCTCATCCTGCTCGACCTCTACCTGCCCGACATGCACGGCCTGGACGTGTGCCGCGCCGTACGGGCGGGCGGCCTCATGTGCGACGTGATCGCGGTCACCTCCGCTCGCGATCTGGCCATGGTCCGTTCAGCGGTGTCGCTCGGGGTCTCGCAGTACCTGCTCAAGCCGTTCACGTTCGCGACACTGGCGGAGAAGCTGTCGCGTTACGCCCGGTTCAAGGAGGAGGCGGGCCTGGCGGTGGGGCAGGGTGACGTGGACCGGGTGCTCGGCACCCTGCGCGGTCCCTCGGAGCTGCCGAAAGGCATGGCGCGGGACACTCTGGACACCGTGGCGTCACAGTTGCGCGCGCACCCGGAAGGGATGGGCGCGCAGGCCGTGGCGGACGCGATCGGAGTGTCTCGCGTGACGGCCCGCAGGTACCTGGAATACCTGGTCGAGGTGGGTGTGGCGGCCCGCATCCCGCAGTACGGCGGGGTGGGCCGGCCAGAGTTGCTCTACCGGATCCCCATGGAAAGTTAATGGTGGTGACGCTGGCCGTTCAATCCGGCCCTCTAGCTTCTGGGTGCAATCCGATGCACTGAGGAGACACACCTTGCGAGTCCTGGCCGTTGTTCCCGCCCGCGGAGGTTCGGCGGGCGTACCCCTGAAGAACCTCGCCCTGGTCGGGGGCGTCCCGTTGGTCACCCGGGCGGTGCGGGCCTGCCTGCGCGCCGAGCTGGTGGACCAGGTCGTGGTCAGCACCGACCACGACGGGATCGCCGAGACCGCCAGGGAGGCGGGCGCGATCGTGGTGGAGCGCCCGGCGGAGCTGAGCGGCTCGACCGCCTCCAGCGAGTCGGCGGTGCTGCACGCGCTCGACGCCCTCGGCGAGGACCCGGAGGTCGTCGTGCTGGTGCAGGCCACCAGCGCGTTCATCGACCCCGACGACCTTTCCGCGGCGGTGCGCAAGGTGCTCGACGGCGAGGCCGACTCGGTCGTGTCCGGGCTGCCCACGCACGAGTTCCTCTGGACGGCCACGGGCGGCGGCATCAACCACGACCCGGCCGTCAGGCAGCGCCGTCAGGACCGCGCGCCGGAGTTCCGCGAGAACGGCGCCTTCTACGTCATGCGCACCGCCGGCCTGCGCGAGCACGGCCACCGCTTCTTCGGCGAGATCGCCGTCCAGCCGGTGCCCCCCCAGCACGCCATCGAGATCGACAACCCGGAGGACCTGGAGCTCGTGCGAGCGCTCGCCCCGTTCATCGACCAGCCCGAGCCGATCGACGTGGACGCCGTCATCACCGACTTCGACGGCGTGCACACCGACGACCGCGCCTACGTCGACTCCCACGGCCGCGAGATGGTGCTGGTCAGCCGCTCCGACGGGATGGGCGTCTCGCTGCTGAAGCGCTCCGGCGTCAAGGTCCTGATCATGTCCACCGAGCAGAACCCGGTGGTGGCCGCCCGCGCCCGCAAGCTCGGCGTGCCGGTGCTGCAGGGGCTGGCCGACAAGCGCACCGTGCTGCGCGACTGGCTGCGCATCGAGGGCCTGGACCCGGCCCGCGTCGCCTACGTCGGCAACGACGTCAACGACCTGGGCCCGATGGCCGAGGTCGGCTGGCCCGTCGCCACCCCCGAGGCGCACCCGAGGGTGCGCGCCGCCGCCCGTGTGGTGCTGACCACCGCCGGCGGGTCCGGCGCGGTGCGCGAGCTGTGCGACCGCGTCGTGGCCGCCAGGCCCGAGCCCGAGCCGGCTCCGGTGCAGGTGCGCACCCGGCCGCAGTTCGCCCCGGTGGCGATCGGCGACGTGCTGGTCGGTGACGGCGAGCCGGTGTACGTCATCGGCGAGATCGGCATCAACCACAACGGCGACCTCGACCTGGCCAGGCAGCTCATCGACGTGGCCGCCGAGGCCGGCTGCCAGGCGGTCAAGTTCCAGAAGCGCACCCCCGCGATCTGCGTGCCGGAGGAGCAGAAGGGCCAGATCCGGCAGACGCCGTGGGGCGAGATGACGTACCTGGAGTACAAGGAGCGCACCGAGTTCGGCCGCGACGAGTACACCCAGATCGCCAAGTACTGCGACGAGCGCGGGCTGCACTGGTTCGCCTCGCCGTGGGACGTGCCTTCGGTGGAGTTCCTGGAGGAGATGGACGTCCTGGTGCACAAGGTGGCCTCGGCCAGCGTGGCCGACCACGAGCTGCTGCGTGCCCTGGCCGCCACCGGCAAGCCGGTCATCCTGTCGACGGGCATGTCGACGCTGTCGGAGATCGACGCCGCCGTGGAGATCCTCGGCACCGACAAGCTGATCATGATGCACGCCACGTCCACGTACCCGCTGCCGCCGGAGGAGGCGAACCTGCGGACGATCACCACCCTCAAGGAGCGGTACGGCGTGCCCGTGGGCTACTCCGGGCACGAGCGCGGCCTGCAGATCTCGCTGGCCGCGGTCACGCTCGGGGCGGTGTGCGTGGAGCGGCACATCACCCTCGACCGCACCATGTGGGGCTCCGACCACGCGGCCTCGCTGGAGCCGTCGGGGCTGGAGCACCTCGTCCGCGACATCCGCATCATCGAGCAGGCCCTGGGCGACGGCGTCAAGCGGGTCTTCCCGGGTGAGGAGGCTCCGAAGGCCCGCCTTCGCCGGGTGACCGTCTGACCGTACCCATCAGGAAGAACCACAACATTGATCACGCTCTCGGTCGTCGTGCCCATCCGGGACGGCGAGCGCTTCATCGCCGACGCGCTCACCTCGCTGTCCCGCAACGCGCGGGGCGACTTCGAGTTCATCATCGTGAACGACGGGTCCGTGGACGCCACGGGCGACATCATCGACGACTTCATCGGTGAGCTGCCCGGGCTGGTCGTGATCCGCAACCCCGCTCCGGTGGGGCTCGCGGACGCGCGCAACACGGGCCTGTCGGCCGCGACCGGCCGGTACGTCACCTACATGGACGGTGACGACTGGCTGGCCCCCGGCTACCTGGCACGGCTCGTCGAGGCGATCGACGGGCTCGGCTGCGACTTCGTGCGCGTCGACCACGTGCAGGTGGAGGGCCGCAAACGGGTCGTGCACCGGGCCCCGCTGGCGCGACGGGGCACGGTGCTCGCCCCCCGCGACGCCATCCTCCCCGCCAACGTGCGCACGATGGTGGACTACCCGTACGCCTGGGCCGGCGTGTACAGGCGCTCGCTGGGCGACCTGCTGCACTTCCCCGGCTCCCTGCACACCGCCGAGGACCGGCCGTGGATCTGGCGGCTGCACAGGGAGGCCGCCACGTTCGCGGTGGTGTCGCTGGCGGGGGTGTTCTACCGGCGCATGGTGTCGGGGTCGCTGACCCAGGTGGGCGACGAGCGCCAGCTGCACTTCTTCGACGCGTTCGAGCTGGTCTTCAAGGACCTGGAGCGGGAGTTCCTGCCCAAGGCGGCGCGGAACTTCTGCGCGCTGCTCGCGCACCACCTGGAGATCGGCGACCGGCTCACGCCGGCGCTGCGCGCCCGCTTCGAGGAGCGCGGCGCGCAGATGGTGCGGGCGCTGCCGCCGGAGCTGGTGGCCGAGTCGGTGTCGCGGATGTCCGTCGAACGCGAGGCCACCCTGCGGGCCCTGGTGCCCGACCTGCCCCCCAGCCCGCACGTCCGGGTCCGCCGCGACCGGGAGGAGTCCTAAAGGTGAAGGTCTTCTACGCCTCGACGCTGTTCGGGGCGATGTCGCTGGCGGCCGCCATCGACGAGGGACGCTTCGGCGACGGCCGGCGCGTCCTGATCGTCTCGAACAACGCGGCCATCCCCGAGGTGGCGACTCCCCTGGAGAGGACGCCCGGCTTCGCCGCCCTGCGCTCCCGCTTCGAGGAGGTGCACTCGTGGAACGAGCTGATCGCGCCGCTGCACCCCTCCGACTGGCGGGCCCGCGTCATCGAGGTGCCGATGATGGAGCGCCTCATCCGCTCCCACTGGGGCCTGGACGGGGTCGAGGAGCTGGTGCTGGAGTCGATCGCGGTGCCGCCGGCGCGGACGATCGCGGGCCTGGTACGCGACTGCCCGATCTCGGTCTACTCCGACGGACTGATGAGCTACGGCCCGACCCGTGACCCGCTGCCGGCGGAGATCTTCCGCCGCATCGAGCGGCTGATCCACCTCGACCTGGTGCCGGGGCTGAAGCCGCTGCTGCTCAGCGAGTACGGCGTCACCCCCGAGATCCTGCCCGACGAGCGGTTCCTGTCGATCGTGCACGAGGTCACCGCCACGGCGCCCGACATGATGGCCGGGCAGGCGATCATCCTCGGCCAGTACCTGTCGGCGCTGGAGCTGCTCACGCCGGAGGAGGAGGCGGGGCTGCACGAGACCATGCTCAAGGCCCTGGTCGCCCGCGGCTACGCCGAGGTCGTGTTCAAGCCGCACCCGGCGGCCGGCCGCCGGCACGCCCAGCTCCTGCGCTCCGCCGCGGGGCCGCTGGGAGTCCGCCTGTCGGTCGCGGGGGAGAGCGTGCCCGCCGAGGTGTGCTTCGCGGCGCTGCGGCCCGAGCTGGTGGTGGGCTGCTTCTCCACGGGGCTGGTGACCGCGCAGCGCTACTTCGGGCTGCAGGTGGCCTCGTACGGCACGGACCTGGTGCTGGAGCGGCTGACCCCGTACGAGAACAGCAACCGCATCCCGGCCACCATCGTCGACGCCATGCTCCCCAGGCTGTCGCCCGAGGGGCACATCGAGCGCCCGCCGGTCACGGACCTGCAGGCGCTCGTGCGTTCGGTCGGTTACTGCATGCAGGCCGAGACCTACCCCGACCTGCGGCCGGACGGCATCGACTTCGACCGGCGCTACTTCAAGCGCAAGCGCCTGGAGACGCTGGGCCTCGTCACCGAGAAGCCCAGCACGTTCTCCAGGATCCGCAGGAAGATCAGGTCAGCGATCTGAGGTAGCGGCGCATGCGGCGCTTGGCCCGGTAGCCCACCCGCAACATCTTGGGCGGCACCTCCACGCGGAGCCGGGCCCGGCGCCGCCCCGCCGCGTGTTCCGGCCCGTCGAGCAGCGACCTGGCGGGCACGCGCGGGCGGGAGACGACCAGCCCGCTCAGCAGCCCCGCCCAGTCGTTGTGCGCCGCCGGGTGGAAGTAGTTGGCCGCGCACCAGGCCCCGGAGGCCTCGCGGAACTCGCCCGCCGCCAGCTCGTCCAGCGTGCCCAGCAGGTCGCTGCCCTCGAACACCAGGTTGATCATCTCGGCGCTGACGCCGAAGTCGCGCAGCACCAGCGACGGCACGCCCATCGCGATGGCCTCCAGCGCCGCCGTCGAGCTCACCGTCACGAAGCCGGCCGCCCGCTGGAGCTGGTCCTGCATCGAGCCGGCCTCGAACGCCAGCCGCCCCGGCTCTCCCATCTCCCGCCACAGCCGCTGGTAGTGGAAGCGCTCGTTGTGGGTCTGCCGCTCGTCCTCCAGCGCGCGCAGCTTGACCACCACGTCGAGGTCGGGGCGGCGCGCGGCCAGCTCGGCCAGCGACAGCAGGACGCGCTCGCGCTCCTCCCGCCCCTTCGGCACCTTGGCCTGCGTGGCGAACACCACCCGGTTGCCTCCCGGCGCGGCCGGCTCGGGCCGCAGGAACGGCAGCCGGGCCAGCCCGATCGCGCCTCCCCCGCCAAGCCTGGAGGCGATCTCGGAGAACTCGGCCACCTCCCGCTCGCTGTGCACCACGAACAGGTCGCAGCCGCTGCGGAACAACCACGCCTTCTCCGTCGCCGGCACCGAGATGCCGGGCAGCCCGCTGACGAACACCGGCCGCGGCCGCAGGTCGTCCAGCACCTCGGCCACCAGCACGTCCACCACGGGGCCCGTGCAGGCCACGAGGATCACGTCGGGCTGGGTCCGCTCGGCCAGCCGCCGCACCGAGCGCGCGGACAGCACGGGCGGCGGGCCGCCCGCCCTGCCGTTGACCGCCGCGACGATCTGCTCCCGCGAGGGGGCGATCGGGGTACGCACCACGACCAGCTCCGTCACACAGCCCGAAGGCAGGTCACCGAGCAGGCAGGCCGCCCATTTCAGATACGAGTCGGAGTCGGCGACCGCCAACACTTTCAACTGGACACTCCGGTCAAATGCGATCGCAGGGCGGGGGCCGCCCTGCTGGTCCACCAGGCATCGGGAACGTCCACGGGCTCGACGGCGACGCCGCGCGGGCTGAGCAGCACCCGCAGCGAGGTGATCGCGGTCGAGGGAAGGCTGAGCACGCGCTGGCCCGGGTCCAGGCCGCGCAGCGTCAGCTCGGCGGGCACGCCGGCGTCGTGGACGGTGATGCCGGGACGCTCCCGGATCAGGGCGACGTCCACGGGGTCCTCGCGGCGGTGCGGGTAGTAGGCCAGCGGCTCGCGCGCGGCCAGGTCGGTCAGCCAGCGCAGGTAGTGGTCGCGGTGCACGAGGCCGTTGCGTACCAGGGAGGTGCCGAGCACGACCGTGCGCTCGGCCGGGCTCTCGGCGCTGGGCGGCTGGGCGCGCAGCCAGGCGAAGTCGTGGCGGACGAGGTCGACGCCCGCCTCGCGGACGGCCTCGGCCAGCTTGTCGTCCACGTTCAGGGCGGTGAAGACGGACACCTGGCTCAGGCGCAGCCGCAGCGCGGCCGCCACGCCGAGGGCGGCGCGCAGCCTGGTGCGGTTGGCGCGGGCGCGCAGCAGCGGCCGGAACGGGCCCGCGGCGAGCAGTTCGAGCAGCCGCAGCGTGGCCAGCCCGTCGTCCACGATGACGATGCGGCCCGGCCTGGAGGTGAGCCAGCGCAGCTGCACCTTGCCGGAGAAGGCGTCCCCGACGGCCTGCACGCGCCTGGGCATGCGCTCGCGCGGCTCGGCCAGCACCAGCCCGTCGGGCAGCCCCAGGGAGCGCAGCTCGCGGCGCGTGGCCTTCAGCGGCCGCAGGCCCGCCCGCGGCACGACAGCCGTCTCGGGGCCGAGAAGACCGGCGTGGTGGGCCTCGACGGCGCACAGCATCTGGAGCGGGGACTCCACCCAGGCCGACGCCTGCTCGACCACTCGTTGCCCTCCCAGCGGGGTGATGGCGCGTTAACGACCGCTTCAAGCTAGCCCCACCGCCTTAAGCCCTCAGAAACGCGGCGTGAACAATGGAGGGTATGAATTCGCTCATGCTCAACACCGACGGCGTGCAGATCCCGCAGCTCGGGTACGGCGTCTGGCAGGTCCCGGCCGAGGAGGCCGAGCAGGCGGTCGCCGCCGCGTTCCAGGCCGGCTACCGGCACGTCGACACCGCCGCCGCCTACGGCAACGAGGAGGGCGTCGGGCGGGCCGTGCGCGGCAGCGGGCTGCCGCGCGAGAAGGTGTTCGTGACCACCAAGCTGTGGAACGGCGACCACGGCCGCACCGAGGCCGCCTTCGACGAGAGCCTCGCCAGGCTGGGCCTGGACCACCTGGACCTGTTCCTGATCCACTGGCCGGTGCCGGAGCAGGACAAGTACGTGCAGGCGTGGAAGGCGATGGAGAAGATCTACCGTGACGGCCGGGTCAGGGCCATCGGGGTCTCCAACTTCACGGTGAACACCCTCACCAGGCTCATGGACGAGACCGGCATCACGCCCTCCATCAACCAGATCGAGCTCCACCCGTACCTGCAGCAACGCGAGATGCGGGCCTTCCACGAGGCCAACGGCATCCTCACCGAGGCCTGGAGCCCGCTGGGGCAGGGCAAGGGCCTGCTCTCGGACCCGGCGCTGTCGGTGCTGTCGGGCAAGTACGGCAAGACGCCCGCGCAGATCGTGCTGCGCTGGCACCTGCAGCTCGGGAACGTGGTGATCCCGAAGTCCGTCACGCCCGCGCGGATCAAGGAGAACATCGACGTGTTCGATTTCATCCTCGACACCGAGGACATGTCGGCCATCGGCGCCATGAACAAGGGGCAGCGGCTCGGGCCGGACCCCGATCGGTTCAACATGACGTAAGTGACTGGCGTGGCATTTGTGACGCCACGCCTTTAATGACATATCCCCCCATAACCTTTCCTTTACCTGCCCTATAACATCTCCGCGTGCGAGATTTCACTTGGGGAATTGCGGCGACCGGCGGTATCGCGCGTACGGTCGGAGCCGCCATCGCGGCCGAGCCCGGAATGCGGGTGGCCGCCGTCGGATCACGGAACCTGGCCAGGGCGCAGGCCCTGGCGGCCACGCTGGAGGCCGAGTCCGCGTACGGCTCCTACGAGCAGCTGTGCGCCGACCCGGCGGTGGACGCGATCTACGTGGCCACCCCGCACGCGCAGCACCTGCAGGTCGCCGAGCTGGCCATCGCCGCGGGCAAAGCCGTGCTCTGCGAGAAGCCGCTGGCGGCCACCGTGGACGACGCGGAGAAGATGGTGCGCCTGGCGCGCGAGGCGGGCGTGTTCCTGATGGAAGCCATGTGGATGCGGTTCAACCCGCTCGTCCGGCGCCTGGCGGCCGATCCGCGCTTCGGCGAGATCCGCTCGGTGCAGGCCACGTTCGGCTTCGCGGCGCCGTACGACCCGGCCCACCGGCTGTGGGCGCCTGAGCTGGGCGGCGGGGCCCTGCTCGACCTGGGGATCTACCCGTTCGGGCTGGCCCAGCTCCTCCTGGGCATGCCCGCTGACCTGCGCATCACGGGCTCCCTGGCCCCCAGCGGGGTGGATGCGGAGGCGGCCGGCGTATTGCTCTACCCCGGTGGCAGGCACGCTCTCGTGGCGACCTCATTGCTCGGGAATTACCCGAACACGGCCTGTGTTGTAGGTACTCAGATGCGGGCGGACCTCCAGACTCCGTTCTGGGCTCCGCAGCGGATCGTTCTCACCGGGCCCTCCATGGAGCCGGAAGAGCATGTGCTCGATCCGGCGGACAACGGATACGCCGGAGAGCTACGCGAAGTCCGCGCCGCCACGGCCGAAGGCAGGACCGAATCCTCGATCATGCCTCTTGACGAATCCCTTGCCATGCTGGGGCTTCTGGCCGACGCTCGCAGGCAGATTGCCTAGCTGGGCTTTTATGGATTTGTAATCCTCTTGCCTCATGTATTACCTTATGGGGCATCTTGAGGCATACGCCCGGTTTGTCCGGCTATGTCAGACCATCGCACGACACTTCGCAGGATCGTCCTGCGACCGCTGAATCCGCCTCCGGGCGGAACCGGGGACCCATGTCTTTGGGGCGAATCGGCACTCCGGTGCCGTAGGGCAGCTTCCACGCCCGAGCCCGTCAGCTAACCCGGTAAGCGGCATGGAAGCAAGGAGCACCTCCCTCGATGGCCAAGCACCGTATTACCGCTGTCTCGAAGAGCAACATCGCCCGCGCCGCCCTCGGCGCCACCGTCATCGCCTCCGCCCTCGGCGTCAACGCCATGACGGCCAACGCCGACACCGCGACGGGCGTCGCCGCGGCCACCGCCGCCAGGCACCCGGACACCGCCATCGCCGCCCACAAGGCCGGCGCCGCGGACGACCGCACCGAGACCAAGATCAACGTAACCGCCGACCAGGTCCTGGCCATGGCCAGGGCGCAGGTCGGCACCTCGGAGAACGCCTCCGGTGGCGGCACCAAGTTCCAGCAGTGGTACGCCGCCTCGCAGCGCGCCGGCGAGACCGTCGCCCGCGACGGCGGCAACCGCGCCGCGTACCTGAACGCCGCCTGGTGCTCGATGTTCGTCTCCTGGGTCGGCGAGCAGACCGGCGCCCGCCCGCAGGTCGGCTGGGACGCCTACACCGTCGCCCACGCCAAGTGGTTCGCCGCCAACGACCGCTGGGGCACCGTCGCCAAGCCCGGCGCCGTCGTGTTCTTCGCCTGGGACGGCGGCAAGAGCCTGAGCGACATCCAGCACGTCGGGTTCGTCGTGAAGGACAACCAGAACGGCACCATCTCCACGATCGAGGGCAACACCGGCAACGGCAAGGTCGAGGAGCGCATCCGTCCGAAGTCGCAGGTCGTCGGCTACGGCTACCCGCAGTACGCCGCCTGACGGAACGTTCCAAGGCCGAGCGACAGCTCCTTGCCTTCCATGTGACGCGACGAGCGCGCGTCCCCTTCCCGGGGACGCGCGCTCGTCGCGTTTCCGCGCTTCTGTCGGCCCGGCTCGCTACCTTGCCTCTCCATCGACCTCTCTCACCCCCCGGGAGCCCGCATGGGAGCCAAGACCGGCGTCATCGCCTACTCCTCCGCCGACACCCCTCTCCCCCGCCTCCTCCGTACGCCCGCCCGCCCCGGCGAGGCCGCCACCAGGGCCCTGATCGAGCGTTCCTTCCCCGGCCGGCACATCTCCCCGGCCGGGCCGGGCAACCTGTCCGACGACATCCGCCCGCCCGACGACCTCGCCTACGCCACCAGCTTCCCCGGCGCCGAGGTCATCTGCTGCTCGGCGTTCATGCTCGACCACCCGTCGCAGCTCCCCGCCCACCTCGTCGAGGCGAGCAGGGGCCGCCGGCTCGTGCTGCACGCCATGCACAGCGTGGTCGACTGGCTCGCCTTCGCCGTCTGGGAGGACGGCCGCCTTGCCCGCTCCCTCAGCCTCTCCCCGGGCAGCGGCATCATCGAGAACCTCGGCGACCCGTACCCGTTCGAGCTGCCGTACTGGAACGGCGACCACCCGGTCCCGCTCATGCCTGAATGGGAGGACCAAGACCCCTACCCCCTGCCGTTCCACCCGCTGGAGCTGGGCGAGGACGCGCTGCGCGAGCTGCTCGGCTTCACTGTCGAAGGCTCGATCGAGCCCGGGGACGTGGACGCGGAGGCCGTGGAGCTGCTCGGCTTCAGCGTCGTCGACCCGGACGGGCCCACTCCTGAGGAGCGGCGGGCGGAGTACGAGGCCATCGTGGCGCGGATGGGCGAGCCCAGGATCTTCCGCTACCAGCCCGACGGTTCCCTCAGGGAGGTCGGCCTGGACGACCTGGGCTGACGGACCCGTTCAGGTGGTGAAGGCGTCGCGCTGGATGGCGTACAGGTCGGCGTACGGGCCGGGGCGGGTGACGAGGTCGTCGTGGGTGCCCTGCTGGACGATGCGGCCGGCGTCGAGGACGACGATCAGGTCCGCCGTCCGGACCGTGGGGAAGCGGTGCGTGATCAGGAGGGTGACGGCGCCGGGATGGCGGCGGGCGGCCTCGGCGTAGCGGGCGAAGACGGCGCTCTCCGCCGGGGCGTCGAGTGAGGCCGTCGGCTCGTCCAGGACGAGGAGGAGCGGGGAGCTCCGCATCGAGGCGCGCGCCAGGGCGAGCTGCTGCCACTGACCGCCCGACAGGCGGTGACCGCGTTCGAAGGTGTCGCCCAGCTCGGTGGACAGGCCGCCGGGCAGCGCCGCGACCAGACCGGCGGCACCCGCGCGGGCCAGGGCCTCCTCCACGGCACGCCGGTCGCCAAGGCGAGGCAGGTCGCCCACGCCGACCGTTTCGGCGGCGGTCAGCTCGAAGCGTGCCAGGTCCTGGAAGACGGCGCTGATGCGCTGCCGCCACTCCCCCGGTGCCAGGGCGTGGAGGGGGACGTCGTCCGCCCGGATCTCGCCCCGGTCCGGGTGGTAGAGGCCGCACAGGAGCTTGGCCAGAGTGGTCTTGCCCGAGCCGTGCGCTCCGACCAGGGCAATCGTGGCGCCGGCGGGCAGGTGCAGGTCGAGGTCGTGCAGCACCTGACGGCCGGTGCCGGGGTAGGTGAAGGACACCTGGCGCAGGGTGATGCCGCTGCTCAGCCGCTCCGGCGGGCCGAGGGCGGGCGACCGGTGATCGGCGTTCCGGGCGGGCCGGGCAGCTCGGCGGGCGTAGCCGCGGAGCCAGGTCAGCCGGCCGGTGGCGCGCAGCCCCGCGGCGACCGAGCCGGCGTGGAACGCCAGCCGCGACGCCTGGGTGACGAACTGCACGCCGACCGTGGCCACCAGCACGAGGTCCCCGGCCGTGGCCGTCCCCTGCCGCGCCAGCCAGGCGGTGCCGGCGAGGGCGAGGACGTACCCGGCCAGGAACGTGGCCGAGCCCGCGAAGGTGAGGAGCCCCGCCCGGACCCCGGCCCGCGCCTGGACGGCCGACACCTCCTCCCAGTGCCTTACGGCCAGCTCGTCCAGGGCGGCCGCGGCGCCGCTGAGCCGTACCTCCTTAGAGGGCTCGGCGCCCGTGGCCGTCTCGGACAGCTCCCGCTCCAGGCGGGTGGTCTCGGCGGTGCGTTCGGCGGCGGCGTCGAGCCGGCGGGCGGCGCGGCCCCGGACGAGCAGCGACGGCACGACGGCACCCCCGAGCACCAGTGGCAGCAGCGGATGCACGGCGGCCATCAGCGCCACGCCCAGCCCGATCTGCACCGCGTGCTCCGCCACCAGGGCCAGCGCCCACACCGCGAAGTAGAGCTCCCGGCTCTCCTCGTGCAGCGTCTGCAACCGGTCCAGGTACGCCGGCCGCTCCAGGTGCTCGATCGTGGGGACGCCGGAGGTCAGCGTGAGGATCTCCGCCTGAACGGCCACCCCCATCCGCTCGGCCAGCTCCTGCATCAGGGCCAGCTCGGCCCGCCCCAGCGCGACACCGGCCGCCAGCGCGCCGCCCGCCGCCAGCGCCCAGAGCGCGGCCTGGACCGGCCGGCCGGCGGTGGCGGCGTCGGTCAGCTCCCGCAGGAAGACGCCCACCAGGCCGTGGCCGGCCGCGCCCGACAGGAGGAACGCGGCCAGGACGAGCCCGGCCCGGCGATCCGTCCGCCAGGCCAGGATCAGCAGGGTGCGCAGGGTGCCCCACGTGGTGCCCCGCCCGGGCGTCATCGCCCGTCCCTCGTGATCAGGTCCGCCTGGAGGCGGTACCAGTGCGCGTACCGGCCGCCCGCGGCCATCAGCTCGGCGTGGCCGCCCTGCTCGGTGATCGCCCCGCCCTCCAGGACCACGATCCGGTCGGCCCGCCGGACGGTGGCGAAACGATGCGAGATGAGCACCATGGTGCGGCCCCCGGTGCCGTCCAGGAGCCGTTCGAAGACCTCCCGCTCGGCGCGGGCGTCCAGGTGGGCGGTGGGCTCGTCCACGATCAGGGCGCGGCTGGGATCGGCGTTCATGGCGTACACGGCCCGCGCCAGCGCGACCTTCTGCCACTGGCCGCCCGACAGGTCGCGGCCTCCGGTGAAGGCCCGCGACAGCGGCGTGCCGAGCCCGCCGGGAAGGAAGTTCAGCAGGTCGAGGGCGCCGGCCGACTCCAGTGCCGCCAGCACGTCGGCGTCCGTCCCCTCGAACGAGGGATCCCCGAGCCGGACGTTGTCACGCAGCGAGAGGGGGTAACGGACGAAGTCCTGGAACACCACGGCCGCCGGGCACGTGGTGGCGGTGCCGAGCCGCGGGGTGTAGAGGCCGGTGAGCAGCTTGACCAGGGTGGTCTTGCCGGCGCCGTTGCGGCCGACGACCGCCAGCCGCTCCCCCGGCCGCACCCGCAGGTCAAGCCGGTCCAGGACGGGCGCGGCGGCGTGGGGGTAGGCGAACGTGACGCCGGTGAGATCGATGCCGCCGTGCCCGGCGGGTGGTGGCGCGGGCACGGGCGCCAGGAGGCGGGTGACGGCGCGGAACGGCTCGGTGCCGTACGCGACGTCGAACATCTGGTGGCCGCCGGCCCCGTACGCGAAGACCAGCAGGGCGGCCACCACGCACTGCGCCAGCGCCCCCGCCTCCAGCCACCCCGCCCCGGCCTGCCGGCCCAGCACGGCGAACGTGCCGCACGCGGCGGCCGCCTGCACCCCCAGCACCCACCCGTACCCCCGGACCACGGCCCGCCGCCCGCGCGCCTGCGGGGCGAGGTACGCCCGCATCGCCGCGACGTACCGCGCCACGAAGAACGACTCCAGCCCGAACACGCGGATCTCCTTGGCGACGCCCCCGGGGCCTCCCGCCACCCCGGCCAGGTAGTCGGCCCGCCGCCGGCGCCGGGCCTGACCGGCGCTGTCGGCCAGTGACTCCACTCCCCCGGGGCCGACCAGCATGGTCTCGATGCGCCGGTTCTGGGCCAGGGCGAGCACGAGCGCGGCACCCCCGAGCCACCACACGTGCGCGGACAGGACGGCCGCGCCCAGCACCGCCGAGGCCAGCCGGCCCGCCTCCCCGGCCGCGGCCACCGCCGCCGCGCCCGCCGTCCTGCCCCGGTGCCCGTGGAGCGCCAGCCGCACGTCCGCCTGCACCAGCGGGCTCTCCAGGCGCTCCAGCGGCATGGCGACCGTCGCCGCGCGTACCCGCGCGCGCAGCACCCCGTCGATCCCGCGGGCCACGGCGGCTCCGGCGGGTTCGCGCAACGCCGTGCAGAGCTCCTGCGCCAGCAGCGCCGCCAGCAGCAGCGCGGCCGGCGCGACGAGCCCGCCACCCGAAGCCAGCAGGCCGAGCGGGACGGTGCCCAGCGGCCCCAGCACCGCCGCGCCCGTCACGAGCACCGCGAACGGCGCCACCCGCCGCGCTCCGGCCAGCGGCAGCAACCGCATCAATTCAATGCGACCACATCGGTCTGACATGGATGCGACGGTAACCCGGCCACCCCGGGAGGGTCAAACCGATGGGCTCACACCGGAGAAGAACCCGGCCAGCGCCGCGGCCACCCCCTCCGGGTCGTTCTCCATCGGGATGTGACCCGCCCCCGGGACGCGCACGAGCCGCGTGTTCGGCATCTCCGCGGCGAACCTCTCGGCGTGACGCACCTCCTGGAAGGTGTCCGCGTCCCCCCACACCAGCAGCTTCGGCGTCTCGTCGGCCCGCAGCGCGGGCACCAGGTCCAGGGTGTAGCGGCTGTCGGCCGCGCCCGCGAGCGCCATCCACGACCGGGCGACCCGGGGGTCGGTCCACGGATCGAGGTACTCGGCGATCTCCCCCTCACCGGCCGGGCGGGCCAGCGCGGTGGTGACCGCCTTGCGCCGCGCCGCCAGCAGGTCCTCCACCGTCGTGGCGGCCACCACCGCGGGATCCCGGTACCGGGCGACGGCCGGCACCGGCCACGAGTCGTACATCACCGCGTTCACCAGCGCCAGCCTGCTCACCTTCGCGACCCCGCCGGCCAGCACGTGCTGGGCGATCCCGCCGCCGATGTCGTGCCCGGCCACGGCCAGCGGCCCGTCCACCCCGAACGCCGCCGCGAAGCGGCCCACCCACGCCGCCAGCGCGGGAACCGTCGCCGTCTCCGCCGTCAGCTCCCCCTCCGACCGGCCCAGCCCCGGCAGGTCGACCGCGACCGGCCGCAGCCCTGCCGCCGCCAGCCGGTCGAGCACCGGCTCCCACACCCTGCTCCAGTACGTGCCGTGCAGCAGCAACACCACGGGCCCTCGCTCGCCGGCCGTCAGATAGCTGGCCCGCCGCCCGTCCACCTCGATCGTCATGCGCGTCGACATGGCATAACGATGATGTTCTGCCAACCGCCCGGTCAAATACCATTTAAGGTATGTCGGTATGACGTTAGCGCAGCTCAGAGTGCTGATCGCGGTCGCCGAGCAGGGCGGGTTCACCGCCGCGGCCGAGCTCGTGGGCATGTCCCAGCCCGCCGTCAGCCGCGCCGTCGCGAGCCTGGAGCGGGAGCTGGGCGCGGCCCTGTTCGTCCGCCACCGCGACGGCATCGCCCTCACCGAGGCCGGCCGCCGCGCGCTCGCCCGGGCCCGCGAGGCGCTGCGCCACTTCGACCTCATCCGCGCCGACGTGGCCGCCGCCAGCGGGCAGATCACCGGCGAGCTGCGCCTGGCCAGCCTCCCCAGCGCCACGGGCACGCTCGTCGCCCGGCTGCTGCGCGCGTTCACCGACCGCTACCCGCAGGTCAAGGTCCGCCTGTTCGAGGGCGTGGACGACGACATCCGCGCCTGGCTGCAGCGCGGCGCGGCCGAGGTCGGCGTGGTCACCCTGCCCGCCCCCGGCCTGCACACCGCGCACCTCAGCACGCACGACATGGTCAGCGTGCTGCCGGCCGGCGACCCGCTCGCCGCCAAGGCGGCCGTGCACCTGTCCGACCTGGCCGGGCGGCCGTTCATCCTGACCACCGCCGGCTGCCGGCCGCTGATCACGGGCGCGGCGCTGGCGGCCGGGGTGTCGCTGGACATCGCGTTCGAGGCGAGCGGGCCGGCCGCCATCCTGGAGATGGTGGGCGCGGGGCTCGGCGTCAGCATCGTGCCCGCGCTCGGCCTGCCCGCCGGCCTGCCCGGCGTCGTCACCCGGCCGCTGGAGCCGGGGATGACGCGGACGCTGGCGCTGGCCGTCCCGTCGCTGGAGGACTGCGCGCCCGCGGCGCGTGCCTTCCTGGACGAGCTGAGCGCCTTTACAATGTAGATTTATTGGGTGGGGTGCAAAATGTTCGCGGGCCGTGTCGATCCGCATCACAGCCGTTCGACGCGTCGGTGAGCCGGTACGCAACCGAAGGAGACACCGATGAAGTTCATGATCGTGGGCAAGGCGAGCGCCGAGACCGAGGCCGGGGCGCTGCCCAGCCAGGAGGTGGTCGACAACATGCACGCCTACAACGAGTCGCTGACCAAGGCCGGGGTGCTGCTGACGGCCGAGGGGCTCTACCCCAGCTCCCAGGGGGTCCAGATCGCCTACAGCGGCGGCAAGGCGACCGTGCTCGACGGGCCGTTCACCGAGGCGAAGGAGCTCATCGCCGGGTTCTGGCTCATCCAGGTCAAGTCGCGCGAGGAGGCCGTCGAGTGGGCCCTGCGGGTGCCCGTGCCGCCGGGGCACGACGGGGTGGGGCTGCAGGTCTACCGGGTGTTCGACGCCGCGGACGTACCGGACGACTCGCTGCCTCCCGAGGAGCGTGCCCGCGAGGAGGCCCTGCGCGAGCGCCTGGGCGCGGACAACCCCACCACCTGAGCCGCCCGTGGCCCGCCGGCGGCCGCGCGCCCGAGCAGGCGGCGCCCGCCCAGGTTGCGTGGGCGGGCGCCCGGCTGGTCTCATGGCCCGGTGACGGCTTCAGACACCCACCGTGCCATCGAGGCGGTCTGGCGGATCGAGGCGCCCCGGCTGATCGCCGGGCTCGCCGGGCTCGTGCGCGACGTCGGCCTCGCCGAGGAGCTGGCGCAGGACGCGCTGGTCGCCGCCCTGGAGCAGTGGCCGGAGTCGGGCGTGCCGCGCAACCCGGGCGCGTGGCTGATGACGGTCTCCAAGCGCCGCGCCATCGACCTCATCCGCAGGAACGAACGCCTCCAGCGCAACCTCATCGAGCTCGGCCACCGCCTCGACCTGGAGGAGGAGCCGCCCGAGATCGACGAGATCGAGGACGACCTGCTGCGGCTGGTGTTCACGGCCTGCCACCCCGCGCTGTCGATGGAGGCCAGGGTGGCGCTGACGCTGCGCGTGCTCGGCGGCCTGACCACCGACGAGATCGCACGGGCGTTCCTGGTCCCGGAGTCCACGGTCGCCCAGCGCATCGTGCGCGCCAAGCGCACGCTGGCCGACAGGCGGGTGCCGTTCGAGGTGCCGCAGGGCGCCGAGCTGGCCGGGCGCCTGTCGTCGGTGCTGGAGGTCATCTACCTGATCTTCAACGAGGGGTACTCCGCCACGGCCGGCGACGACTGGATGCGCCCGGGCCTGTGCGCGGACGCGCTACGGCTGGGCCGCGTGCTGGCCGGGCTGATGCCCAAGGAGCCCGAGGTGCACGGCCTGGTCGCGCTCATGGAGATCCAGGCGTCCCGCTCGGCCGCCCGGGTCGGCCCGGAGGGCGAGCCGATCCTGCTGCTGGAGCAGAACCGGGCCCGCTGGGACCGCCTGCTCATCGGCCGCGGCCTGGCCGCGCTCGACCGGGCGGAGGAGCTGTCGGGCACGCTGGGGCCGTACACGCTGCAGGCCGCGATCGCCGCCTGCCACGCGCGCGCCCTCACCCCGGAGGACACCGACTGGGTGCGGATCGCCGCCCTGTACGAGGCGCTGGCCCGGATGTCGCGCTCGCCGGTGGTGGAGCTCAACCGGGCGGTGGCCCTGTCGATGGCCTACGGCCCGGCGGCCGGGCTGGAGCTGCTCGACCAGATCGTGGCCGAGCCGTCGCTCAAGGGCTATCACCTGCTGCCCAGCGTACGGGGGGATCTGCTGTTCAAGCTGGGCCGGCTGGAGGAGGCGCGGGCGGAGTTCGAGCGGGCGGCGGGGATGACGCGCAACGCCCGCGAGCGCGCCCTGCTGGAGGAGCGCGCCACCGCCTGCCGGAACGGGTGAGACTCAGGCCAGGGGCACCCGCACGATCGGCACGCCGTTGTAGTGGGCCTCCCAGGCCGTGGCGCCGGCCAGCCTGAGCGGCTCCTCGATCATGAAGGCGGCGTCGCCGGCCGACCACCTCCGGACCCGCCCGCGCACCTCCTCCACCTCGATCCGGCCGACGAGGTTGGTGATCACCGTGGTGCCGTCCACCATGCCCGAGTGGCACGTGAACGGCGGGTGCCCGCCGGGGCTCGCCGCGAACGCCCGGCTCAGCCCGCCGCGGATGCCCTCGGCCGCCGCAAGCAACCGGTCGGGTGGGTGCACATATCCGGGCAGCAGCTCGCGAAGCAGGTGCCGCTCGTCCTCGCCCTCCTCGCCGAGGACGTCCTCGATGGTGTCCTCTAGGTCGAACCTCGACACCCGGGCGGCGCCGAGCCAGGAGATGAACACGTCCACCGCGCCCACGGTAGACCCTTCGCCCTGGTGACCGGACCTCGTGACCGGCGGAAAGGGGCGGTGGTGCGGGCGACATGCCCTTGATGTGACACGAAAAGTGCCTCTTGAGGTGGGAGCGCTCCCAATCGGCTCTTTGGGGCGTTTATCCCCATAAAGCCAGTTTCACCTGTCCAAACTGCACCATTGGTAACGGTTACGTTTCGCGGGATTGACGTGCACACCCGCTGAGTGCACCCTTTGTGGGAGCGCTCCCAAAGACTCCCACCGCGGCGGAGCGCGTGCCGCGGTGCACTCCCCCAACATTCACCCGAGAAGGGGTCCACCATGATGATCAGCAAGCGTCGCGGCGGTATCGCCGCGGCTTCGGCCCTGGCCGCGGTGGCGCTTACCGTCGCGTCCTGTGGTTCCGGCGGCACTTCGGAGTCCAGCGCTCCCGCGTCGTCCGCGGCGGCTCAGCCCGTCACGATCCGGGTCCAGACGTTCGGCGGCGGCGAGAACTTCGGCTACAAGAACGCCATCGCCAAGTGGAACGCCGAGCACAAGGACATCCAGATCAAGCACGAGAACCTCACCGACCAGTTCGAGCAGCAGTACTGGCCGCAGATGATCCAGTGGCTGACCTCGGGCTCCGGTGCGGGCGACGTGGTCGGCATCGACGAGGGCGGCATGGGCCTGGCCAAGGCGCGCTCGGAGTGGTGGGCCGACCTGAAGGAGTACGGCCTGGAGTCCCGCAAGGCCGACTTCCCGGCGTGGAAGTGGGAGAACGGCGTCGCCGCCGACGGCAAGCTGTTCGGCCTGGGCACCGACATCGGCGGCATGAGCATCTGCTACCGCAAGGACCTGTTCGAGAAGGCCGGTCTGCCGTCGAACCGCGACGAGGTCAGCGCCCTGTGGCCGACCTGGGACGAGTTCATGAACGTCGGCAAGAAGTTCCAGGGCAAGGTCAAGGACACCAAGTGGGCTGACGGCACCAACACGCTGTACCAGGTCGTCCTCTACCAGGAGGCGGCCAAGAACGGCAACGTCAGCTACTTCGACACGAGCAACAACCTCATCGTCGACAAGAACCCGGCCGTGAAGACGGCCTTCGACTTCGCCCAGAAGATGACCCAGCAGGGCCTGACCGCCAAGCTGCGCAACTTCACGGACGAGTGGGCGACGGGCACCCAGAAGGGCTCGTTCGCCACGCTCGGCTGCCCCTCCTGGATGCTCGGCGTGGTCAGCGGCAACGCCGGCGACGACGCCAAGGGCCAGTGGGACGTGGCCTCGGTGCCCGGTGGCGGCGGCAACTGGGGCGGCTCGTGGCTGGCCGTGCCGAAGCAGACCAAGCACCCGAAGGAAGCGGCCATGGTGGCCGACTACCTGACGCAGGCGCAGACACAGGCGACCGTCTTCACGGACTTCGGCAACATGCCGAGCAACACGAAGGCGCAGCAGGACCCCGCCGTCCAGGGCGCGAAGAACGAGTTCTTCAACGACGCCCCCATCGGTGAGATCTTCGCCAAGTCCGCGGCGAGCCTCCAGCCGGTCTTCCTCGGCGTGAAGCACGCCCAGGTCAAGAACGCCATCGAGTCGGTCATCCAGGGCATGGACGACGGCTCCGTTGCCCACGACAAGGCCTGGCAGCAGCTGGTCGACGACGCGGTGAAGGCCGCGGGCTGATCATCCCCGCCCGGCCCGTGAGACGCGGGCCGGGCATGTTGCCGCCGAAAGGTCTGTTATGAGCCTCGACACCCTTCCGCGGGCGTCACGGAACACCCACCGCCGTGAACGCCCGCCCGGCCGCCGCTGGCGTTCCCGACTGGACGTCAAGGCGATGCCGTACGCCCTGGTGTCTCCCTACTTCCTGCTGTTCGCCGCCTTCGGGCTCTTCCCGCTGGCCTTCACGCTCTACTACTCGCTCTACGACTACGACCTGACCGGGACCACGGAGTGGGCCGGGCTGGGCAACTACACCGCGCTCCTGGGTGACGACGACTTCTGGCGGGCCACGGTCAACACGGTGGCCATGTTCCTCATCGCCACGGTCCCCCAGATGTTCCTGGCCCTGTTCCTGGCCAACGCGCTGAACAAGCACATGAGGTTCCGCCTGCCGATCCGGATGAGCGTGCTGCTTCCGCTCGTCACGTCGGTGGTCGCGGTCGCGGTGGTGTTCACGCAGCTGTTCGCCCGCGACTGGGGTCTGGTCAACTACCTGCTTGGCCTGTTCGGGGTCGACAACACGAACTGGCGGGCCGAGCGCGTCCCGTCGTGGATCGCGATCGCCACCATGGTCGACTGGCGCTGGACCGGCTACAACGCGATCATCTTCCTGGCCGGCATGCAGACGATCCCGCGCGACCTGTACGAGGCGGCCTCGATCGACGGCGCCTCGCGGCGCAGGCAGTTCTGGCAGATCACGCTGCCGATGCTGCGCCCGACCATGATCTTCGTGGTGCTCAACTCCACGATCGGCGGCCTGACGCTGTTCTCGGAGCCGATGACGTTCTACAACGGCAACCCCGACGGCGGCTCGCAGGGCCAGTTCCAGACGGTGGCCATGTTCGTCTACAAGGAGGCCTTCCGGGAGTTCGACTACGGCTACGCCTCCGCGGCCGCCTGGCTGCTGTTCCTGCTGATCCTCATCGGAGCAGCGATCAACTTCCTGTTCGTGCGCAGGATCGGGGGCACGCGATGACCGTCTGGAAACCGACCGTCCTCACCAGGGTTCTGCTGGGGCTGGCCATCTTCGTCTCGGCGTTCCCGCTGTACTGGATGCTGGTCATCGCCTCGCGGACGAACGCGGACGCGGTGGCCTCGCCGCCGAAGTTCCTGCCGGGCGGGAACCTGGGCGACAACATCGTGCGGGTCCTCACCCACCCGGAGGCGCAGTTCCTGCTGGGCCTGACGAACTCGTTCATCGTGGCGAGCATCGTCACCGTCTCCGTCATCCTCATCTCCACGCTGGCCGGCTTCGCCTTCGCGAACCTGAACTTCAAGGGCCGCAACGCGCTGCTGCTGCTCGTGCTGCTGACGATGGCGGTGCCGCTGCAGCAGATGGGCGTGGTGCCGCTCTACCGGCTCATGGTGAGCCTGGAGTGGACCAACACCCTCAAGGCGGTCATCCTGCCGTACCTGCTCAACGGGTTCGGCGTGTTCCTCATGACGCAGTACACCCGGCAGTCCGTGCCGATGGAGCTGGTCGAGGCCGCCCGCGTGGACGGCGCCGCCACGCTGCGCATCTGGTGGAACGTCGTGCTGCCGGCCGTACGGCCCGGCATGGCCGTGCTCGGCATCAACACGTTCATGCTCATGTGGAACGACTACATGTGGCCGCTGATCGTGCTCAACCAGGAAAACCCGACCGTGCAGATCGCGATCAACGGGCTCAACGCGAGGTTCTCCACGGAGTACTCGCTGATCTTCGCTGGCACGGCGCTGTCCATCATCCCGCTCGTGCTGGTTTTCGTCCTCTTCGGCCGTCAGATCGTCGGCGGACTCATGGAAGGTGCGGTCAAGGCGTGACGACTCAAGAAGAACAGACGCGTGCCGAGCTGCGCTTCCCCGCGGGCTTCGCGTGGGGGGCCGCGACGTCGGCGTACCAGATCGAGGGGGCCGTCGCCGAGGACGGGCGCGGCGTGTCGATCTGGGACACCTTCACCAAGACGCCGGGCCGGGTGCTCAACGGGCACAACGCGGACGTGGCCATCGACCACTACCACCGCTACCGGGACGACGTCGCCATCATGGCGGACCTGGGCCTGTCGGCCTACCGGTTCTCCGTCTCCTGGCCCCGCATCCAGCCGGCGGGGTCCGGCGCGATCAACCAGAAGGGCCTGGACTTCTACAAGCGGCTCTGCGACGAGCTGCGCCAGCACGCCATCGACCCGTGGCTGACCCTCTACCACTGGGACCTGCCCCAGGAGCTGGAGGACAAGGGCGGCTGGCCCAACCGCGACACGGCCTACCGCTTCGCGGAGTACGCGGCGGCCGTGCACGACGGGCTCAAGGACTACGTCCACACCTTCAGCACGGTCAACGAGCCATGGTGCGCCGCGTTCCTCGGCTACGCCTCGGGCGAGCACGCCCCGGGCAGGCGCGAGCCGGAGAACGCGATCAGGGGCGCGCACCACCTCAACCTGGCTCACGGGCTGGCCGTCCAGGCGATGAACGCGCGCAGGGTCGGCGGCTGCGTGAACCTGTACGCCATCACCCCGGAGACCGACAGCGAGCGCGACCTCGACGCGGCCCGCCGCATCGACGGCCTGCAGAACCGCTTCTTCCTGGACGCGCTGCTGCTGGGCCGCTACCCGGAGGACGTGCTGGCGGATCTGCCGTTCGACAAGGACTTCATCGAGCCCGGCGACATGAAGACCATCAACGCGCCCATCGACGTGCTGCTCGTCAACTACTACAGCCGCTTCACGGTCTCGGGAGCACCGGGAGGCGCGCAGTCGGCGGCGGCGGCACCCACGGACTCGGGGTCTCCGTGGGTGGGCAGCGAGCACGTCTCGTTCGTCAACGGCGGCCGGCCGGTCACCGCGATGGGCTGGGAGATCGACGAGGGCGGCCTGGTGGAGATCCTCACCAGGGTGGCGCGCGACTACCCGCCGATCCCGATGGTCGTCTCGGAGAACGGCGCGGCCTTCGAGGACGTGCTTGACGACGGCCGCATCCACGACCGGGAGCGGCTGGCGTACGTGGAGGCCCATCTGGGCGCCTGCAAGCAGGCCATCGACGCGGGCGTGCCCCTGGAGGGGTATTTCGCCTGGTCACTGATGGACAACTTCGAGTGGGCCTGGGGCTACGGCAAGCGGTTCGGCCTGGTCCGCGTGGACTTCGAGACGCAGGAACGGCTGGTCAAGGACAGCGCGCTCTGGTACTCGGAGATCATCCGGCAGAATAGGCGCCATGAACCGACCGACTCTTGAGGCAGTCGCGGCTCGGGCCGGGGTAGGCCGGGGCACGGTGTCTAGAGTCATCAATGGCTCGCCGAACGTCAGCGCGAAGGCCCGCGAGGCCGTCGAGCTGGCCATCCGCGAGCTGGGCTACGTGCCCAACCGTGCGGCGCGGGCGCTGGTGACGCGCCGCACGGACACTGTGGCCCTGGTGGTGTCCGAGTCCCAGTTCCGGGTCTTCGACGAGCCGTACTTCGCGGGCACGATCCGCGGCATCGGCTCGGCGCTGGCCGAGACCGGGTTGCAGCTCATCCTGGCGATGGCGCGCACCCCGGAGGAGCACGCGCGGCTCGAGCACTACCTGACGGGCCAGCACGTCGACGGCGTGCTGCTGCTGTCGCTGCACGGCGCCGACCCGCTGCCGGGCAGGCTGGAGGCGATGGGCGTGCCGACCGTGCTGGGCGGCCGCCCCGTCGGCCTCGACCCCTACAGCTACGTGGACATGGACAACAGGGCCGGGGCCCGGCAGGCGGTCAAGCACCTGCTGGGCCTGGGCCGCAGGGCGATCGCCACGATCGCCGGGTCCCAGGACATGGGCGTGGGTGTCGACCGTCTGTCGGGCTACCGCGACGCGCTGCTGCCGTCGGGCCTGCCGGAGCTGGTCGCGTACGGCGACTTCTCCGAGCACAGCGGCGCGGCGGCGATGCAGGAGCTGCTGCGCACGCATCCCGATCTCGACGCCGTGTTCGCCGCGTCCGACCCGATGGCCCTGGGCGCGATGCGCGTGCTCAAGGCCGAGGGCCGGTCGGTCCCCGGTGACGTGGCGGTGATCGGGTTCGACGACTCCAAGGCGGCGCTGCACGCCGATCCGCCGCTGACCACCGTGCACCAGCCGACCGAGGCCATGGGCCGGCAGATGGCGCAGCTGCTGGTGGCCAGGATCAACGGCGAGGAGCTGCGCCAGCCCGTCGTGATCCTCGACACGCATCTGGTGCGCAGGGAATCGGCCTGAGAGGGCCACTCCGGTGCGCAGGGAATCGGCCTGAGAGGGGTCACGTGGACAGCAGGACCAAGCGCCGGTTAACGGACGCCGAGCTCGGCGCGCTGGTGCGCCGCGCGGTCGGCGCCGACGTCACGTCCGCGACCGAGCTGACCGACGGCTACGCCAACGCCGTCTGGCGGCTGAAGCTGGACGACGGGCGCGAGGCGGTTCTCAAGCTGTCTCCCCCGCCCGAGCTGGAGCAGCTCAGCTACGAGCGCAACCTGCTGCGCATGGAGGCCGCCGCGATCGGGCTGGCCGCCGCGGCGGGCGTGCCCGTGGCGGGGCTGCTGCGGGCGGGCTACGACGACCCGGTGCTCGGCGGCGACTACCTGCTGCTGGCCGCGCTCGACGGCGTGTCGTGGAACGACGTCAAGCCGGACAACCACGCGGAGCTGCGCAGGGAGCTGGGCGGGCATCTGGCCAGGTTCAACGCGGTGACGGGCGAGGTGTTCGGCTACCCGCACGCCGGGATCACCGGCGCGACATGGCGCGAGGCGTTCCTGGCGATGGCGGCGGCGCTGCTCGGCGACACGGAGCGTTACCCGACGCCGCTGCCGCTGCCCGCCGGGGAGGTCATGGCCGTGTTCGAGGCCGCGGCGCCGGCGCTGGACGAGGTGACGACGCCGCGGCTGGTGCACTTCGACGTGTGGGCGGGCAACGTCTTCCTCGACCTGAGCGGGACGCCCCGGATCCAGGCGATCATCGACCACGAGCGGGCCTTCTGGGGCGACCCGCTGGCCGAGTTCGTCACGCCGACGATCTTCGGTGAGCTGGCGGAGGACGATCCGCTGCTGGCGGGGTACCGCGAGGTGACCCCGCTGGAGCTGACGCCGGCGGCGCGCACCAGGCTCGACCTCTACCGCGCCTACCTGTACCTGATCCTGCTGGTCGAGAACGGACCCCGGCAGTACCCGGAGAACGAGTACGCCAGGGTCCGCGATCTCGCGACGGCGTCACTGAGCGACGTGCTGGACCGCCTCGCACGCACGTCCTGACGGCGTCACGGACCTGCGTGCCGGACCGCCCGCACACACGGACACCGGCCGCTGTGCCGGACCGCTACGCAAGCGCGGTCACTGGCCTGCGCGGCAGACCGCCTGCACGCACGGTCACCGGCCGGTGTGCTGGACGGCTTCGTAGGCGCGGTCGGACGGGCGACCGGCGGACAGGTCGCCGCAGCGGCTGCCGCCCTTGATCGTGTTCGGCACGCCCAGGTCGGCGGGTGTGTTCCCGGGGCAGGCGAGCGCGCCCTTGATCGTGCTGCCCGACAGGATCGGCGCCGTGTTGCCGCTGAGCAGCGCGGCGCCGCGCACGTCGGCGCCCACGATCGTCACGCCGGAGGCGCCGCTCACCGCGAGCGCGCCGTCCACGCGGGCGCCGAGCAGGTGCACCTCGGCGGGCCTGGCCGCGCTGAGCGCCCCGGTGATCCGGCCGCCGGTGACGACCAGCGACGCGCCGGGCCGCACCGTGACGGCCCCCGTGACCTGGGCGCCGTCGAGGCAGGTGACGCCGCCGGTGACGGTGAGCGGGCCGCGGTGGGTGCCCGTGACGGTCCTGGTGCAGGCGGGCGGCGGGGCGATGGTGGTGACGGTGAAGCTCTTCGCCTTGCCGTAGTTGCCGGCGGCGTCGATCGAGCGGTACTCGACGACGTGCCTGCCGCGCGGCAGCTTGCCGTACACGAGGGAGTCGATCACTGTGCCCTGCTCGGAGAACGTCCAGGGCAGCTCCGACGAGGTGGGCCAGCCGAAGTAGTTGAACCAGCCGTCGCCGTCCACCCGCGACTCCGACACCACGTACCCGTCGCGGTCGTCGGTGCCGGTGAGCCGCATGGTGAAGGGGCCGTTGTAGACGTAGGTGTCGCCGGACGACGCCAGCGGCCGTGACAGCTCGTACGCCGTGCGCGGCCCGGTGGCGTCTACCGTCCAGGTGAGGGTCCTGCCGCCGAGGGTCGCGGTGAGCGTGCCCGGCTTGGCGTCCAGCTTGCCCAGGTCCAAATCGGTGCCCTCGTAGGTGCGGCCGTTCAGGGTCCAGGTGACCTCGGGGACGGTGGCCGCGGGGTGGGTGGTCTCGACGTAGACGACGTCCTCGCGGCCGAGCGGCCGGTCGGTGGGCGTGGAGGAGACGAACGCGGGCTCCAGGCCGTCAGGCGGGGTGGTGATCGCCGTGTCCACGGTCCAGGTGCGGGTCCTGGTCATGGCGGTCCTGATGGCCGGGTCGCGGACGAACCCGGTCGGGTCCGAGACGGTCGCGGTGACGATGTGCGTGCCCGGGGCCAGGCCGAGCGTGCGCAGGTCGAGGGAGTCGCGGTCGCCGGGCAGGTCCTGGCCGTCCACGGACCAGGTGGTGACCAGGGAGTGGCTGACGGGGCGCATCGGCTCGACCCAGAGCACACGGTCGGCGCCGACCGGCGCGCCGGCGGGGGTGGCGTCCTGGATCAGCATGGTCTTGGCGGTGATGCGCTGGGTCATGACCTCGCGGCTGACCTGGTCGAAGTAGTAGCCGAGGGTCTTCATCATCGAGTGGGCGCTGGGCCGCCACACGCCGGCCGTGTAGTACAGGCCGCCCTCGTAGCGGCCGATCGGGCCGCCGGACTCGCTGGGCTCGCCCAGCCAGCGCCACCACTTCCTGCGCTGGTCGAGCATCTCCTGCTCGGTCAGCAGCGTGTGGTGGGCGCTGGACGGCTCGGGCCCGGCGTACGTGCCGCCGGGGACGCCGCGCTGGTAGTAGTCGTACTCGTCCTGGAGGCCGCCCAGGGAGTGGCCCAGCTCGTGCGGGCTGATCAGGGCGGACATGCTGTTGCTGCCGGAGGCGGTGGCGTACGAGCCGCCCGCGCCGCCGTACGTGCCGCTGTTGCCCAGGGCGAGGATCTGCCGGTTGCCCGAGGCGGTGCCGGTGACCAGGTCGGCGTAGCGGGTGGCGGCGGCGTTGTCCATGGTGATCAGGCGCTGGACGCTGGCGGGGTTGCAGCGGCCCCAGAAGCCCATGCCGAGCGGCGTCGTACGGCGCGGCGCGTCGAGCCCGGGGTCACAGCTGATGCCCGACTCCCCGGAGACGATGTCGACGCGGTAGACGTTGATGTAGTTCCGGTAGGACTTGAACGGCTCGATCGACCACATCACGTTCAGGTGCCGGTCGGCGTCGGCACGGAACTTCGCCTGCTCGGCCTCGGTGTAGCCGTCACCGAGGATGATCAGGTTGAATCTCTTGGCCGGGGCGCCCGTCACCTGGACGGGCACGACCGTGGCCGAGCCGGGTTCGGCTGCTGCTGAGGCGGGTGCCGCTGGGGACACGCATAACAGGGCGGTGGCCAGTGTCAGGGCGGCGAAAATACGCATGATCGAACTATCGGGCCGCCGGGGCCGCCCGTCCATCCCCGCCCGTCCCTTCCCGGCCGATCACGCCTCGGGCAGCTCGGCCAGCATGATGGGCTGCGTGGTGGGCCGCTCGGAGCCGCCGGCGGGCTCGACCGTGAGCGCGACGCGCCCGTCCCGGTCCTGCGGGGTCAGCATCATGGGGTGGCTCACGCCGTCCTGCCGCCGGTCGAGCAGGCCGGCCGCGCGTGGCCCGTCCGGGCCCATGAGCCACAGCTCGTACCCCTTGGTGGCGGGCAGGTCGGCCAGGCCCGACGAGGTGAACACCATGCGGCCCAGCTCGCGCGAGATCACGACGGTGGCGGTGCCGCCGGTGGTGACCTCCTCGCGCATGGTCCTGGCGTCGGGCGCGGCCAGCACGCTGACCAGCTCCTCGTTCCTGGTGCTCAGCTCGCCCAGGTCGCGGCGGGCGTCGTAGGCGACCACGCCGGACACGGCGGCCGCCGCGGCGGACACCGCGACCAGCACCGCCGCCACTCGCGTCCGCCTCCGCCGCAGCGGCACCACCTGCCCCCCATCGGCCGTGACGGGAACCTCCGGCCCCATCCGGTAACCGGACTCGCCCGGCGACAGGCCGGACGCCGCCGGCCGCTGAACCTCTCCCGGGGAGCCGGGCGCCCCGGACCGCCAGGCCTCCCCCTGCGACAGGCCGGGCGTCGCCGGCCGCCGCGCCTGTTCCGGTGCGGGCGTGCCGGGCCGGCGCATCCAGGCGGTCGGGCCGTCGTCGTGTGCCTGCCGCGGCGGGTCCTCGAAGCCCCGTGACCGGGAGGCGGCGTCGAGCAGGCGCCGGCGAAGGGCGGCGGGCGGCCGCTCGGCCACCGTCTCCGCCAGCCTCGCGGCCGTCTCCCGCAGCTTGCGCACCTCGGCCGCGCACGTGCCGCACGCATGCAGGTGCTTCTCGAACAGCACCCACTCGGCGTACGGCAGTGCGTGCACGGCGTAGGCGCCAGAGAGGGTGTGGAGTTCGTCCTTCATTTCCACTCCCTGTGTGTGAGAGGCGGCTCACTGCATGTACTTCGATGGCTCGGGCACGCCGGATGGCCGTGGGCCTTGCTCATTTCGGAGGAGATGGCACAATCTCATTAGGTGATGAATTATGGGATGCGTGATAGCGGGCGGTGGGCCCGCCGGAGCGATGCTCGCCCTGCTGCTGGCCAGGTCGGGCGTCGAGGTGACGCTGCTGGAGAAGCACGGTGACTTCCTGCGGGACTTCCGGGGTGACACGATCCACCCCTCGACGCTGCAGGTGCTGGACGAGCTGGGGCTGGCGCGGGAGTTCCTGGAGCTGCCGCACCGCAAGGCGTACGACCTCAGCCTGGTGACCGACAGGGGCGACGTGCGGATCGCGACGCTGCGCCGGCTGCCGGGCCGCTACCGGTACATCGCGTTCGTGCCGCAGTGGGACTTCCTCGACCTGATCACGTCCGCCGCCGCGCGGTACCCCGGGTTCCGGCTGCTGATGAACGCCGAGGCGACCGGTCTCGTACGCGAGGGCGGGGTCGTGCGCGGCCTGCGCTACCGGGACGCCTCCGGCGAGCACGAGATCAGGGCGGAGCTGACGGTCGCCGCCGACGGGCGGCACTCGGTGCTGCGCGAGCGGGCCGGTCTCGTGCCGGAGGACGTGGGCGCGCCGATGGACGTGGTGTGGTTCAGGCTGCCCCGCGAGCCGGGCGACCGCGACGACACGTTCCTGCGGATCTCGCCGGGGCACATGATGGTCGCCATCAACCGGGAGAGCTACTGGCAGCTCGCCTACCTGATCCTCAAGGGCGGCTACGACGAGATGGCCGGGCAGGGCATCGACGCGCTGCGCCGCCCGGTGGCCCGGCTGCTGCCGTGGCTGGCCGGCCGGATCGGGCAGCTCGAGTCGTACGACGACGTCAGCGTGCTGACGGTCGCGATCAACCGGCTGCGCCGCTGGCACCGGCCCGGGTTCCTGTGCATCGGGGACGCCGCGCACGCCATGTCGCCGGTGTTCGGCGTGGGCATCAACCTGGCCGTGCAGGACGCCGTGGCCACCGCGAACCTGCTGGCAGGGCCGCTCAGGTCGGGCGCGCCGATCCCCGAGTCGGCGCTGCACCGGCTGCAGCGCCGGCGCATGCTGCCGACCAGGGTCACGCAGGCGGCCCAGCGGCTGGTGCAGAACCGGCTGATCAGCCCCGCGCTGACCCGCCGGTTCGACCCGTCGGGGCTGCCGCGCGATCTGACGAGGATCCCGGTGCTGAACCAGGTGGCGCCGCGCTTCATCGGCCAGGGCATCCGGCCCGAGCACGTCACCGTAAAGGAACGTTGACCATCCCTGGGTCCGTCCGCGGATAACCGCATTCTCACAACGTGGACAAGAGGGTCGGTGGGGCCGAGCCAGTGGAATACCCTCGTATCTCGTGAGCAGCAATCTAGTGGATCTCGATTCCTGGCGAGCACTCCCCGCGGCGCAGCAGCCCGACTGGCCGGACCGCGGAGAGCTCGACAAGGTTGTCGCCGAGCTCGGCGGCCTGCCCCCGCTGGTCTTCGCCGGCGAGTGCGACCAGCTCAAGGAGCAGATGGCCGCGGTCGCCCGCGGCGAGGCGTTCGTCCTTCAGGGCGGTGACTGCGCCGAGACCTTCGCCGGCGCGACGGCCGACAACGTGCGCCAGAAGTTGAAGACGTTGCTCCAGATGGCCATCGTGCTGACGTACGCGGGCCGGGTGCCGGTGGTGAAGATCGGCCGGGTGGCCGGGCAGTTCGCCAAGCCGCGTTCCAAGGGCACCGAGACGCGGGGCGGCGTGGAGCTGCCCGCCTACCGGGGTGACATGGTCAACGGGTTCGACTTCACGGAGGAGGCGCGCAGACCCGACCCGTGGCGGCTGCTCAAGGCGTACCACTCCTCCGCCGTGACGCTCAACCTGGCACGCGCCTTCACCAAGGGCGGCTACGCCGACCTGCGGCAGGTGCACGCGTGGAACCAGGACTTCGTGGCCGAGTCGCCCGCCGGGCGCCGCTACGAGCAGCTGGCCAGGGAGATCGACCAGGCGCTGGCGTTCATGCGGGCGTGCGGGGCCGACCCCGAGGAGTTCCACACGGTCGAGTTCTACTCCTCGCACGAGGCGCTCATCCTCGACTACGACCGGGCGCTCACGCGCATCGACTCGCGGACGGGGCTGCCGTACGACGTGTCGGCGCACATGGTCTGGATCGGCGAGCGCACCCGCCAGCTCGACGGCGCGCACGTCGACTTCTTCTCGAGGATCCGCAACCCGATCGGCGTCAAGCTCGGCCCGACGACCTCGCCCGACGAGGCGCTGGCGCTGATCGACAAGCTCAACCCGGCCAACGAGCCGGGCCGGCTCACGTTCATCACCCGCATGGGCGCCTCCAAGATCCGCGAGCACCTGCCCGCGCTGGTCAAGGAGGTCACCGCGACGGGGGCCAGGGTGGCCTGGATCTGCGACCCGATGCACGGCAACACGTTCGAGGCGCCGAGCGGGCACAAGACGCGCCGCCTCGACGACGTGCTCGACGAGGTGGCCGGCTTCTTCGAGGTGCACCGCTCGCTGGGCACGCACCCGGGCGGCATCCACATCGAGTTCACCGGCGACGACGTGACGGAGTGCGTGGGCGGCGGGTTCGAGATCGGCGAGACCGACCTGGCCACGCGCTACGAGACGGCCTGCGACCCGCGCCTCAACCGCGGCCAGTCCCTCGACCTCGCCTTCCGCGTGGCGGAGCTCTACCGCGGCTGACCCGGGGCCGGACGCCTGCTGTGCCCGGTGCGGGCCGGAGGGAACTCCGGCCCGCGTCGGTGTCATCACAGCCCGTTCGAGTGATTTACCTCTCATTTCCAGGTAAACCGAATTCCCGATATTCCTGCACGTTCCGGAGCTATGATCACCCCGAAAAGAGCCCATTTTTCGGGAGAAGATGTGGACAGTGCTCCGGAGGGGGTCGACCCCAACGTCCCCAACGTCGCGCGTATGTACGACTACTACCTCGACGGCAAGGACAACTTCGCCGCGGACCGGGCGGCGGCGGAGCAGATCCTGAAGAAGTTCCCGGACACCAAGGTGGGCGCCCGCGCCAACCGTGCCTTCCTGCGCCGCGCCGTGGGCTACCTGGTGGACCAGGGCGTGCGCCAGATCATCGACCTCGGCGCCGGCCTGCCGACCCAGGGCAACACGCACGAGATCGCGCCCGACGCCCGCGTCGTCTACGTCGACTACGACTCCGTGGTGTGCGTGCACGGTAGGGCGCTGCTGGCCAGGAAGGACAACGTCGACTTCCTGCAGGCCGACGTGCGCGAGCCGGACGCGCTGCTCGACAAGCTGGGCGGCCTGGTGGACTTCGAGCAGCCGGTGGCGTTCCTGGCGCTGGCGATCCTGCACTTCATCCCCGACGAGGTCGCCTACGACGTGGTGGCCAAGCTGCGCAAGGCGAGCGCGCCGGGCAGCCATCTGGTGATCAGCCACGCGGTGGACCCCACGCCGGACGTCACCCCGCAGGCGCTGGAGATCTACAAGAAGGCCACGGCCTCGCTGAACCTGCGCACCCGCGAGGAGATCCTGCGCTTCTTCGAGGGCTACGAGCTGGCCGAGCCGGGGCTGACGTTCCCGAACGGCTGGCGCCCCGACGACCCGTCCGCGCCGGGCAACGGCATCAACTTCGGCTACGTCGGCGTCGGCCGCAAGCCCGCCCACTGAGGAACCGCCGGACAGCACTGAGGAACCGCCGGAAGCACTGAGGGACCGCCGGAAAGCACTGAGGGAACGCGGAAGAGCTCTCAGGGAACGCCGGAAAGGCGAAAGCCCCGCCGCGCGGGCGGGGCCTGCTCGCAGGCGGGTCAGTTCTGCTGGGCGTTCTTCAGCTCCTCGCTGAGCTCGGCCCTGATCGCGTCCATGTCGAGCGCCCTGACCTGGCGGATCAGGTCCTCGAGCGCGGGTGCCGGGATGGCGCCGGCCTGGGCGAAGACCACGATGCCGTCGCGGATGGCCATCAGCGTGGGGATCGAGGTGATGTCGAACCCCTGCGCGAGCCCCTGCTCGGCGTCCGTGTCGATCTTGCCGAAGGTGATGTCGTCGTGCTTGTCCGACGCCTGCTCGAAGATCGGCCCGAACTTCTTGCACGGCGGGCACCACTCGGCCCAGAAGTCGAGCAGCACGATCCCCTTGTCGGCGATGTCGTTGAAGTTCTTCTCGGTTACTTCGATGGTCGCCACAAGTGGCTCCTCGCTCATTGTCGTTAGCAGTGCATCCGTCTCAACCACGTACCCAGTACCAGCATTCCATGCTCGGACGCACGGTGTGGCCCGGTGCGGGAGACAGCCGGACGGTCCAATTCAGACCGCATATTTCCGCACAAACATGGGGAGACATAAAATTCCCGAACCTTGACACCGGCCGCGACGGGTATCACCCATGCATGGACTGGGTCACCTGCGCGTATTCCGCTGCCTGCACCGGAGTCGCTAGCCGGACCTCCGGCCTCTGCATGGCTCACCTCGATCCCGAACAACTCGCCGCGGCCCTGAGCGCGCTCTCCCCCGGCCGCCTGATCGACCTGCGCGGCACCACCGTCACCAGCGACCTGCTGTCCAGGGTCCTCGACGCGACCGATCGCAGGCCGGGCCGTACGCGGCTGGACCGGGCCAGGTTCACCGGCGACGTCCGGCTGTCAGGGGTGACGTTCGCCGGGGACGTCTCGCTCGACGGCGCCCGGTTCGACCGGCTGGCCTCGTTCTTCGGCGCCCGGTTCGAGGGGAACGTGTCGCTGGCGGGCGTGCGCTTCACCAGGGAGCTGTCCTTCCACGGGGTCACCGTGCGCGGGCACGTCTCGCTCGACCGGGCCGTGATGTCGCGTGACGCGCTGTTCAGCCAGGCCGTGTTCGGCCACGGGCTGTCGTGCGAGCGGGCCAGGTTCGACGGGTACGCCACCTTCGACGGCGCCCGGCTCGGCGACGGGGCCGCGTTCAGGGGGGCGCGCTTCGGCCGTACGCTGTCGTTCCGCAAGGTCAGCGGGCACGCCGGGTTCGAGGCGGCGCACTTCGCCGCGGACGCGTACCTGTCGGCGACCGGCCGGCTCTCGGCGGCCAGGGCGCGCGCCGACGGGCTGCTCGACGTGGCGGTCGCGCGGTGCGGTGTGGACCTGCGGCACGTGGAGGTGACGGGCCCGACGACCGTGCGGCTGACGGACTCGCAGGCCGACCTGGAGGGCGCGGTGCTGCGCGGCCCCGCCACCGTCATGGGGCGCGGCAGGTCCACGCTGACCTCGCTGCGGCAGGCCGACGCGACCAGCCTGGAGCTGTTCGGGCTGGACCTGTCGGCGTGCCGGTTCGCGGGGCTGGCGCACCCTTCCGGGGTGCGGGTGAAGGAGTGCACGTTCGCGCTCACGCCCCGCGGGGTGCGGGTGAGCCTGCGGTGGCCGATGTTGCGGTGGTTCTCGCGGCGGCGGGCGCTGGCCGACGAGCGTACGATGCACAGCCGTTCCGGCACCGGCCACCCCGGCGACCCTGGCGCCTCACCCGACCGGCTGGCGGCGCTCTACGCCGGGCTGCGGCCCGCCGACCGCGCCACCTCGGCCGACTTCGCCTTCGCCGCCATGGAGATGCGCCGGCAGGCCGGTCACGGCTGGTGGCTGTCGGTGTCGTGGCTGCTGTGCGGGTACGGCATGCGCATGGGCCGCGCGGCGGTCTGGCTCGCGCTGGTGATGGCCCTGATGGCGGCGGCCGTCGTGTGGAGCTCGGCCTCCCACGCCGGCCACCGCCCGGGAACCGTCGGCCCGGCGGTGCACCGCTGAGCACCGGCGGGTCAGAACTCGCCGGCGATCTGCTCGATGGCGCCGAACATGCGCGGCCAGCCGCCGCCCATGATCCGCCGTGAGAGCTGCTGCAGCTCGTCGTCCGGGTCGAAGCCCTCGTGGTCGAGGAAGAGCCGCGTGCCCTTGCCCTCGGGCTCCAGGCGCCAGGTGACCGTCCAGTCGGCCCGCTTGTTGTCGCTCCAGCTGATCTGCAGCAGCTTCTCCGGCTCGATCCGCAACACCTCGCAGTGGACGATCCCGTCGAAACCGACCTGCTTCTTGGGCTGGGTGGTGAACGTGAACCGGTGCCCCACCTCCGGCTTGAAGTCGCCCGGCATGAGCCAGCGGGCGACGAGCTCGGGCTCGGTGAGTGCCCGCCACACCTTCGCTGGCGGATGCCCGATGAACTGGTCGAGCCTGATCGCGCGCAGGTCTTCAGCGGTCCGGTCGTGAGCCATCGTCGTCTTCCATTTCGTCGAGAAGGTCGGTAAGAGCAGTAAGGCGCTCGCGCCAGAACCGCTCGTACGGGGTGAGCCAGTCGCGGATCTCCATGAGGGGCCCCGCCTCCAGCCGGTAGTGGCGCTCCCTGCCCTTGCGGGACTCGGCCACCAGCCCGGCGTCCCTGAGCACCTTGAGGTGCTCCGACACGCTGGGCCTGCTCATGTCGAACCGCTCGGCCAGCCGCCCGGCGGGCTGGGCGCCCTCGTCGAGCAGCAGGCGCAGCAGCTCGCGCCGGGCCGGGCTGGCCAGCGCGGTGAAAACGTGATCGGCGGTCACGTCTGGCTGACCACGAATCCGTTGCCGAACGGGTCGTGGAACAGCAGCTGGCGGCCCCACGCCTCCTCGCTCGGACCCTGGAAGGCGATCCCGTTCTCCTGGAGCCGGGCGGCCAGCGCGTCGAGGTCGGGCGCGCCCACGACGAGGCCGCCGATCGGCGCCATGCCGGGGAACCAGGAGGCCAGCAGCAGCGTGGTCTCCGCGCCCTTGGGCGCGACGGTGAGCCAGCGGCCCATCGGGAACGGGTTGTCGGTGCGGACCTCGAAGCCCAGCACGCGCGTGTAGAAGCCGAGCGCCCGCTCCTGGTCGCCGACGGGCACGGTGATGGTGAGGATGGAGGAGATTGGCATGTCAGCCACTATACGTAGGAATTTTCCTACATGACAACCCCGACGAATCTCAGGGTGCTCCCGGATGGACCCCCTAGATCGCCGTCCGTAAACTTTGAGCCATGCTCATCGACGACTACGTGGCCGAGCTCGACGGCGTCCTGAGCGGCCCGCACGGCCCCAAGCGCGACCTGGTCGTCGAGGCCCGCGACAGCCTGGTCGACACCGCCGACGCGCTCGAGGCCGACGGGCTGGAGCGGGCGGAGGCCGAGCGGCAGGCGGTGGCGGAGTTCGGCGAGGTGCACGAGGTCGCGCCCGGCTACCAGGCCGAGCTGACCGCCGTCGCGGGGCGGCGGCTGGGGGTGCTGCTGTTCATCAGCGTGCCGATCACCGTGGCCATGTGGTCGGTCCTGTGGCGGATCTATCCGGCCGGCGACGACGTCTGGCTCAGCCAGCCGTGGTGGTACTCCCCCGCCTCCAGGCTGCTCGACATCATCCAGCTCGGCACCGGCCTGTACGGCGGCCTCGTGCTGTTCGCGCTGAGCCGGGGCGCCCGCTGGATCCGCCGGCCACGGCTGGCGACCAGGTCGCTGGGCGTGCTGGTCTTCGCCTCCCTGCCGGTCACGGGCGGGCTGGGGCTGCTCATGACCTTCGGCATGGAGTCGCCCAACACCCTGCAGGGCCTGCCCGCCGTGCTGGCCAACCTGGTGACCTCGGCCATGTGGGGCATCCAGATCTACTGCGCCACGCGCTGCGTGCGCATGACGCGGGCCTCCGGCTGAGCCTCCCGCCGCACCCCCCGCACACGACTCAGCGCACGGCGCTCACGTCCGCCCGCAGGACGCTGCCGATCACGCTGGTGAACTCCTGCCAGGCCGACCGCTCGCCCTGGAGCTGCTTCCTGCCCGAGTCGGTCAGCCGGTACGTGCGCCGCTTGCGCCCGCCCACCGTCGCCCACTCGCTCGACAGGTAGCCGATGCGCTCCAGCCTGCGCAGCGCCGGGTAGACGGTGCCCGTGGGCACGTTGAGCGCGCCGCCGCTCCGTTCCTGCAGCGCCTCGATGATGGCGTAGCCGTGCAGCGGCTCGCGCTCCAGCACTGAGAGCAACAGCGCGTCCATGTGGCCGCGCAGCGCATCCGGGTTCATGTCTCTGATCCTAAACATCGTTCCGCTAAGTAGCCAGTCTACATGTAGGCTGCCTATATGTAGCTAGGCACAACAACGGAGCGATTCATGGACGTACTTGATCTGGCACGAACACAGTTCGCGGTGACAGGCAGCCTGCACTTCCTCTTCGTGGTGCTCACGCTGGGACTGGCGCCGCTGGTGGCGATCATGCACACCCGGTGGGCGATGTCGGGCAAGCCGGTGCACGAGGGGATGACGCGGTTCTGGGGGCAGATCTACGTCATCAACTACGCCCTCGGCATCGTGACCGGGCTGGTGATGGAGTTCCAGTTCGGGCTGTCGTGGAGCGGGCTGTCGCACTACGCGGGCGACGTGTTCGGCGCGCCGCTGGCCATGGAGACGCTGGTGGCCTTCTTCCTGGAGTCCACGTTCCTCGGCCTGTGGATCTTCGGCTGGAGCCGGCTGCCCAGGTGGGCGCACCTCGCGTGCATCTGGCTCGTGACGCTCACGGCGTACGCGAGCGCGTTCTACATCATGGTGGCCAACTCGTTCCTGCAGAACCCGGCCGGCGCCGTCGTCCGCGGCGACCGGATGGAGCTGACCGACTTCGGCGCGCTGCTCACGAACCAGACCCTCGTCTTCGCCTTCCCGCACGTGATCGGGGCCGGGCTGTTCACCGGCGGCATGGTGCTGGTGGGCGCGAGCGCGTACCGGCTGCGGCGCAGGGCCCAGGAGGTCGAGTTCTTCAGCCGGTCGCTGCGGATGGGCGTGGTCACGGCGGCCATCGGGATCCTGCTGACCATGGGCTTCGGATACGCGCAGTTCGCGGGCGTCCCCGAGGGAAAGTTCGGCAGCCACAACGTCGCCGCGGCCGTCCCGCTCGGGTTCATGATCGAGTTCGGACAGCTCCTGGGGCTCGTCGTGCTGTTCGTGATGCTGCCGATGATCGCGATCCTGCCGCGGGCGCGGTGGACGCATCCCATCCTGATCGCGATGACGCCGCTGCCGTTCGTCCTGTCCATCCTCGGCTGGATGGCCAGGGAGATCGGCCGCCAGCCGTGGATGATCTGGGAGCGGCTCACCGTCGCCGACGCCCTGTCTCCCGGCCTGACGGCGGGGATGGTGACGACGTCGCTCATCGGGTTCGGCGCCGTGCTCGGGCTGCTGGCGATCGTGGACTACGTCCTCATCGCCCGGGTGATCAGGCGCGGCCCGCACGCCCTCGACCTCGGCGCCACCGCCCGCGAAGAGCCCCCGACCCCCGCGATGAGCTACTGAGGAGCCCCTGGAATGGAAGTGATCTGGTTCGCCGTCTTCACGGTGCTGCTGGCCGGCTATTTCGCGCTCGAAGGCTTCGACCTGGGCGTCGGCCTGCTGCTGCCGGTGCTCGGCAGGACGCGCGGGAACCGGGACCGGATGGTGGCCGCCATGGCCCCGTACGTGCTGGCCAACGAGGTGTGGCTGGTGGCCGTGGCCGGGACCATGTTCGGCGTCTACCCGCTGCTCGAAGGCGAGGTGCTGTTCGGGCTGTACCCGCTGGTCGTGGCCATGCTGCTGTGCTGGGCGCTGCGCGACGCCGGGCTGTGGTTCCGCCGCAGGCTGGACGGCTCCGCCTGGCGGGGCTTCTGGGACGCGGCGATCGCGTTCGGCTCCCTGGGGCTGTCGGTCGGCTGGGGCATGGCCCTGTACGCCGCCGCCACCGGCTTCGAGGCCTCGCCCGTGCACCCGCTCGGGCTCATGCTGGGCATGGTGGTGACGCTGCTGTTCGCCTTCCACGGATGGACGTTCCTGGGCTGGCGGACGCCGGGCGTGTTCGGGGTCACCAGGCCGGGGCGGGTGCTGCTGGTGTCGGGGCTCGTCGCCGCGCTGCCCGCGCTGGGGGTGCTGGGGGGTGCGATGCCGTACCTGCTGGAGCACAGCGCGCCCGCGGCCACGCTGAATGTGCTCAGTGTCATGGTCCTGCCCGTCGCACCCATCATGCTCGGGGCGCAAATATGGGTATGGCGCACTTTCCGGCCAGGCAAGGACGCCTTCCGGCTCCCGTCGTTCTTCTGAGGGAACGTGCACAAGGATCTTCTCGCACTCATGCGGGCCGAACGCTCGGTCCGCCGCCACCTGGGCGTCACCATGGCCGCCGCCGTGCTGGCGGGGCTGCTCGTGCTGGTGCAGGCCGAGCTGCTGGCCGGGGTGCTGTCAGGGCGGTTCGCCACGGGTGCGCTGGCTGTGCTGGCGGCGGTCGTGGGCGTGCGGGCGCTGCTCGCCTGGACGCAGGGCGTCTTCGCCGGGCGCACCGCCACCGGCGTGAAGTCCGCACTGCGGCACCGGCTCCTGGAGCGGCTGCGCGAGCTCGGCCCCGCCCGGCTCGCCGCGCACCGCTCCGGCGAGCTCGTCACGCTGGCCGGACGCGGCCTCGACGGGCTCGACAACTACCTGACCGGCTACCTGCCCGCGATCGCGGTGGCCGCCGTGGTGCCCGTGGCCGTCCTCGTCCGGTTGTTCGCCGCCGACCTGGCCAGCGCGGTGATCGTCCTCGTCACGCTGCCGCTCATCCCCGTCTTCGGGGCGCTCGTCGGGATGACCACGAAGGCGGTGACCGAACGGCAGTTCGTGGCGCTGTCGCGGCTCGGCGGGCACTTCCTCGACGTGGTGCGCGGCCTGCCCACCCTGCGCGCCTTCGGCCGGGCCCGCTACCAGGCCACCGTGATCCAGCAGATCGCCGACGCGCACCGCAGCGCCACCATGCGGACGTTGCGGGTGGCGTTCCTGTCGTCGCTGGTGCTGGAGCTGTGCGCGTCGCTGTCGCTGGCGCTGGTGGCGGTGCCGATCGGGCTGCGGCTGCTCGGGGGGTCGCTGGATCTGACGACGGCGTTGCTGGTGCTGCTGCTGGCGCCGGAGGCGTACCTGCCGCTGCGGGCCATGGGGACACGTTTCCACGCCTCCATGGAGGGGGTGGCGGCCGCCGACGCGGCCTTCGCCGTACTGGATGGGTCGGGGGACGACGCCCGGCCGGAGACGGCCGGGCGCGCGGCCGGGTCCGGGGCGCCGGAGATCCGGCTGGAGAACGTCACCGTGCGCTATCCCGGACGTGACGGCGCCGCCCTGGAGAACGTCTCGCTCACCATCGGCCCGCGCGAACGGGTCGCCCTGGTGGGCGAGAGCGGCGGCGGCAAGAGCACGCTGCTCCACCTCATCCTCGGCTTCGTCCAGCCGTCCGAGGGCCGGGTCCTCGTGGACGGCACGGACCTGCGCGACCTCGATCCGGCGGGCTGGCGGGCGCGGCTGGCGTTCGTGGCACAGCGGCCCCACCTGTTCGCCACGTCGGTGGCCGACAACATCCGCCTCGGGGCTCCCTCCGCGTCGCCGGACGACGTACGCGGGGCCGCGGCGGCGGCGCACGCGGACTTCGTGGCGTCCCTGCCCCAGGGCTTCGACACGGTGCTGGGCGAGCGCGGCGCCAACCTCTCGGCCGGCCAGCGCCAGCGGATCGCCCTGGCCCGCGCCTTCTGCCGCCCGGACGCGTCCGTACTGCTCCTGGACGAGCCCACGGCCCGCCTGGACGGGCGCAGCGAGGCGGCGGTGGTCTCGGGCACCGCGAACCTGTCCCAGGGCCGCACGGCCGTCATCGTCGCCCACCGCCCTGCCATGATCGACCTCGCCGACCGCGTCATCCGCATCCACGACGGCCGCGTCATCTCCGACACCAGCGCGGCGCACGACCGAACCCCCCACTCCGGCACCACCAGCGCGGCACGTGACGGAAGCGCCGGCGCCGGCAGCAGGACGGCGCAGGAGGAGAGCGACGACGGCCGGGCGCGTGGGCGGGTGGATGCCGCGGTGGTGCGGCCTGAGGGGGACTCGCGATGAACCGGAGGATGGGGACGCGGCTGGTGTGGGCCGTGCTGGCGGGGTCGGCGGCCGACCTGGCCGGGCTGGGGCTCATCGCCGCCGCCGCATGGCTGATCACCAGGGCCGCCGAGCAGCCGCCCCTGGCCGCGCTGAGCGTGGCGATCGTGGCGACCAGGGCGTTCGCCACCGGTAAGGGCGTGTTCCGCTACGCCGAGCGCCTCACCGGCCACGACGTGGCCCTCCGCGCCCAGGCCGGCACCCGGGAGCGGCTCTACGAGGCCCTCATCCCGCCCCAGCGCCCCCGCCACGGCGGCGCCGACCTGCTGAGCCGGATGGTGGACGACACCGAGGCCGTACAGGACCTGCTCGTCCGCTGCCTCCTGCCCGCCGCGGCGGCGGCGATGGCGGGGCTGGCGGCGGTCGTCGTCGGGCTGGCGATCCTGCCGGTTGCGGCGCTGGTGCTGGTGGCCGGGCTGCTGGTGGCCGGGGTGGCGCTGCCCGCGGGCACCGCGGCGGCGGCGCGCCGCTGGTCGGCCAGGATCGCCCCCGCGCGAGCTGCGCTGGCGAGCCGGGTGGCCGACCTGGTGCACGGCTCCGCGGACCTGGCCGCGTACGGCGCCGACGGCGAGGCGCTGGCCAAGGCGCTGACGGCCGACGAGTCCCTGGCCGCGCTGGAACGCCGTCAGGCCCGCGTGCACGCCGCCGCCCTGGCAGGGGGCACCCTGGTGCAGGGGCTGACCGTGGCGGGCGTCGTGCTGCTCGCTCAGGGCGCCGGAGCGGGCTCGGTGGGCACGGCGGTGCTGGCGCTGACGTCCCTGGTCGCCTTCGAGCCCGTGCTGCCGCTGGCCGCGGCGGGCGAGCGCATGGCGGGCATCACCGCCGCGCTGCGGCGGCTGCGCGACGTACGCTCCGCCGCGCCCGCGACCACGGAGCCCGCCGCACCCGCTCCCCGGCCGGAGGCGCCGCTGACCATCGAGATCGACGACCTCGTGGTCCGCCACGCCACGCCACCCCTGACCGACGGCCACCCGCCCCTGGAGCCCGGCGACCGCCCGGCACCGGACGGGGCCGAGCCGGCACGTGGCGGGGCCGGGAGGCCGGCGCTGGACGGGGTGTCGTTGCGGCTGACGCCCGGCAAGCGGGTCGCGATCGTCGGCCCCAGCGGGGCGGGCAAGAGCACGTTGCTGGCCGCTCTGATGCGCCTGGTCGAGCCCGAGTCCGGCCGGATCACCGTGAACGGCGTCGGCCTCGAAGCCCTGGCGGGCGACGACGTGCGGGCGCTGATGACGGGCCTGACCCAGGACCCGTACATCTTCCGCGCCACCCTGCGCGACAACCTGCGCCTGGCCGGCCCCGGCGCGGACGACGAGGCGCTGCGGCGCGCCGTACGGGACGCCAGGCTGGACGGCTGGGTGGAGCGCACCGGCTGGGACGCCGAGCTGGGCGAGGACGGCAGGACCGTGTCCGGCGGCCAGCTGCAGCGGCTGGCCCTGGCCAGGGCGCTGCTGTTCGACCCGCCGGTGCTGCTGCTCGACGAGCCGGCCGAGGCGCTGGACGAGGAGACCGCCGACCGCCTGATGGCCGACCTGCTGGACGTGACCCGCGACCGCACGACGCTGCTGGTGACCCACCGGCTCAAGGGGCTGGAGCTGGTCGACGAGATCGTCGTGCTGGAGGAGGGCCGGGTCGTGCAGCGGGGACGCCACGACGAGCTGGTCTCCGTGCCCGGCTACTACCGCGACCTGTGGGAGTCCGAGGTCCTGACGAGGCGGTGACCGGCCCCGCCGGCAGACCCGACCTTCCGGGTGGTTGAGTTGACGACGCAATCTGGTTTACGATTCAAACCACTTTGCGAAGTCGGGGGGTTTGCATGACGGAGGACGAGCAGGCGCCGAGTCCCGAGGAGATGCTCCGCGTCATCGAGGAGCAGAGCGCCGCCACCTCCCGGTGGCTCTACGGCGATCCGCTGCTGCTCTACGTCCCGTGGGGTGTGGCCTGGGTGCTCGGCTTCACGGCGCTGTTCCTGCACTACGGTCTGGGCGACGAGTCCTACGCGCCGATCAGCCAGATGCAGGCGGTGGGCGTGCTGATGGCGTCGCAGCTCGTGGCGGGGGCACTGGCCGCGTACGGATACGCGCGGCTGAACAAGGCCGTGCGCGGCGACTCGAACGCCCGAGGGACGATGTACGGCTACGCCTGGTTCGCGGGGTTCACGCTCATGGTCGTCATCTGCACGAGGATGACCCCGCTCCTGCCGGAAGAGGAGAGCGGCCTGCTGTGGGCGGGCATCTCGCTGACGCTGGTGGCGGCGCTGCACATGGCCGGCGGCGCGGTCTTCCTCAACTGGCCGATGTTCTTCTTCGGCGGCTGGATCGCCGCCGTGAACGCGCTGGGCGTGCTGCTCGGCGCCGGCTGGCACGCGCTGCTCACGGCCGTGCTGCTGGGCGGCGGGTTCATCGCCGTGGGGGTGTTCCTGAGGCGCTGCCAGTGAGCATGGACCAGGCCCTGCCCGAGCTCGACCCCGTCATCCACGCCCAGGCCAGGCTGCGGGTGGTCGCCACGCTCAACGTCCTCGCCGACGGCGACGAGATGGCCTTCAACTCGCTGAAGGACCTGCTCGGCATGACAGCCGGGAACCTGTCGGTGCACCTGACCAAGCTGGAGGAGGCCGGATACGTGGCCATCACCAAGACCCACCGGGGCCGCACGCCGGTCACGTTCGCGCGGCTCACCAAGCGCGGGCGGCTGGCATTCGAGGATTACACCAAGGCGATCCGTACCTTGCTGGACAACGCTGGAGGCTCGTGATGACGGTTCTGGCCCGTGCGATCGAGGTCTCGCGCCGCTACGGCGACGTGCAGGCTCTCGACCGCGTCTCGCTCGACATCAGGGCGGGCGAGCTGGTCGGCCTGCTCGGCCCCAACGGCGCGGGCAAGTCCACGCTGATCAACCTCTTCGTGGGGCTGCGCCGGCCGACGTCGGGCACGGTCGAGCTGCTCGGCGGCTCGCCCCAGGATCCCGCCGTACGCCGCGGCATCGGCGTGACGCCGCAGGAGACGGGGCTGCCGGAGACGTTACGGGTCGGCGAGATCGTCGACTTCGTGTCGGCGCACTTTCCCGACCGCGAGGACAGGGGCGAGCTGCTGGCCCGCTTCGGCCTGGATGACCTGGTCAAGCGGCAGGTCGGCGGGCTGTCCGGCGGGCAGCGGCGGCGGCTGGCGGTGGCGCTGGCGTTCGCGGGCAAGCCCCGGCTGGTCTTCCTGGACGAGCCCACGACCGGGCTGGACGTCGAGGCGCGGCGCTCGCTCTGGGCGGGCATCAGGGCCTTCCACGAGGACGGCGGCGCGGTGCTGCTGACGAGCCACTACCTGGAGGAGATCGAGGCGCTGGCCGAGCGGGTCGTGGTGGTCGGCTCCGGCAGGGTGCTGGCCGACGACACCGTGCGCGCCGTACGCGACCTCGTGGGCGTGCGGCGCGTGTCGTTCGACGCGCCCGGCCGGCCTGCGCTGCCCGAGCTGCCCGGCGTGCTCGGCGCCGAGCGCGTGGACGGGCGGGTCGACCTGATGACCACCGACCCCGACCGGCTGGTCGTCGAGCTCGTACGCAGCGGCACGCCGTTCTCGGGCCTGGAGATCAGGCCGACCACCCTGGAGGAGGCCTTCCTCGCCCTCACCTCGAAGGAGTCCGCACATGTCTGAGCTGGTCGTCGCGCACACCCGGCTCCTGCTGCTGGAGCAGATCCGGGTGCCCGTCGGGCTGCTGGCGAGCGCGCTGTTCCCGGCCATCTCGATGGTGGCATTCGTGGTGCCGTTCGCGGGCGACGACCCGAAGGCGGCGACCATGGCGATGGGGTCGCTGATGTTCTTCGGCGCGATGGCGAACTCGATCATCAACGTCAGCATCACCGTCGCCCAGGACCGCGAGCAGGCGTGGAACCCGTACCTGCGCACCCTTCCCGCGGGCCCGCTCCCCCGCTTCACCGGCCGGATCCTGTCGACGCTCGCCGTCACGCTGGTCTCGGTGGTGCCGGTGCTGCTGGTGGGGATCTTCCTCACCGAGGCGAGCATCACGCCGCTACAGCTCCTGCTGGGGCTGGGCGTGCTGCTCGCGGGGACCGTGCCGTTCATGCTGATCGGCCTGTTCATCGGGTACGTGATGGCGGCCAAGGCGGCGATCGGCGTGTCGCAGGTGCTGTTCTTCCCGATGGCGATCGTGGGCGGGCTGCTGCTGCCGCCGCAGATCCTGCCCGACTTCGTGGAGGTCGTCTCCCCGTTCGTGCCGACGCGCGGGGTGGCCGAGCTGCTGTGGGCGGTCACGGCGGGCACCACGCCGGACGTGGTGGCGCTCATCTCGCTGGCCTGCTGGACCGTGGTGCTGGCGATCGCGGCGGCCTGGGCCTACCGGCGCGACGAGGGCCGGCGCTTCTCCTGAGAAACCGGGGGGGTGTGCCGCCGAGTCCGCAGCGATCTCAACGGCACACCCGTCCATGAGGGGGTCCTTGTTACTTGTTCTCCGAGAGAGTGACGCCGACCTCGTGCGTCGCGCCATCCCTCATATATGTGATCTTGACCTCTTGACCCGGTTTGAAACCTCTGACCTGCCCGACAACCGTATCGCCTCCGTCAACCGCCTTGTCGCCGATCTTCGTGATCAGGTCGCCTTCCTTCAGCCCCGCCCGCTCGGCCGGGCTTCCCGCGGTGACCTGCCTGACCAGGGCGCCGGGCACGTCGCCGGGCGCGTCGGTGACGCTCACGCCGAGGAAGGCGTGGGTGACCTTGCCGGTGCTGATGAGCTGGTCGGCCACCTGCTTGGCGGTGTTGACCGGGATGGCGAAGCCGACGCCGCCGCCGGCGGCCTGCGAGGCGATCGCGGTGTTGATGCCGACGAGCTGGCCCGCGGCGTTCACCAGCGCGCCGCCGGAGTTGCCCGGGTTGATCGAGGCGTCGGTCTGGATGGCGCCGCCGATCGTGGTGGGCGCGCTCTGCTGCTGCTCGCCCCAGCCGGGCGGCACCTGCGGCTGGTCGTCGCCGAGGTTCAGCGTACGGTCCAGGGCGCTGATGATGCCGGCCGTGACGGACCCGTCCAGGCCGAGCGGGCTGCCGATGGCGAGCACGGAATCGCCCACCCTGAGCTGGTCGCTGTCGCCGAGCACGGCCTTGGTCAGCCCCGAGACGCCTTCGGCGCGGATGACGCCGAGGTCGGTGGCGGGGTCGGTGCCGACGACGCTGGCCTTGGCCGTCTTGCCGTCGCTGAACTTGACCGTCATCTGACCGCCCTGCCCGGCGCCGACGACCACGTGATTGTTGGTGAGGATGAGCCCGTCCTCCGACAGCACGACGCCGGAGCCCTCGCCGCTCTGCCCCTGGATCATCACCACGGACGGCTGCACCTTCGCGGCCACCTCCGCCACGGTGAGCTGGGCGGAGGCCGACTTGAACACCGGGCTCGGCGAGCTGGGACCGCTGCTGCCGGCGACGGGCTCGGGCTGGAACGAGGTGGCGACGGCGGCCCCCACGACACCGCCGCCGACGGCCATCGCGGCCATCGCGAGGCCCGCGATGGCCTTCTGCGCGGTGGTGAGACGGTTCTTACCGGCCGGCGGAGGGGGCGGCGGGGGCGCGGGCACCTCCATGGCGATCGTGTCCCGCCGGGGGAAGCCCCCGGCGGCCGGCGGGGTGGCGCCGAACTGGCTCCACCCGCCGGTGCCCTGCTCGCGAGGCTCGTTCGCGTTCATTTCCATCTCCCTCGAATCCCGATGGTTCAAGGGTGTCAACAAGCGCGTAAGACCTGGTTAAGCCGGTGATCTGAGTACTGTGAGACGGCTCACGCACGGCTTATCGGCGCTGCTGGCAGCCGTGGCCGCCGTACGGGAGCGACAAAAAGATCTTCTAAGAATTTGCGCCCGTCAGCGAGACCGTCACGCCTGCGGAGAACAGGGAGTCGTGCAGCTCGATGCTCACGGGCTTGACGTTCTTCGGCTGTCGAACAGGACGATGCCTTCACGCTGTTGCCCGGTTGGTAGACACCCTGGTCTCGGCGCCGGGGAAGTCGCCGCCCACCCTGTCGCGCTTCTCCGTACCGGTGACTTGAAGGAGAACCGGCCGTCGCGCACCGTCGCACCAATCGCCGTAGCCGGGCTGGGGCGGCGCCGGTGGGTGGGCCGGCGCCGCGCCGGTTCAGGTGCGCGGCCAGTACTCGTCGCGCAGCAGCCGCTTGTAGAGCTTGCCCGTCGGGTGCCTGGGCAGCTCGGCGCGGAAGTCCACCGACTTGGGGCACTTGTAGTGGGCCAGCTGCTCCCGGCAGTACGCGATCAGCTCCGCCTCCAGCGCGGGCCCCGCCTCGGCCATGGACACCGGCTCGACCACGGCCTTGACCTGCTCGCCCATCTCCTCGTCCGGCACCCCGAACACGGCCACGTCCGCCACCTTCGGATGCACCGAGAGCACGTTCTCGGCCTCCTGCGGGTAGATGTTCACACCGCCGGAGATGATCATGTACGAGCGGCGGTCCGTGAGGTACAGGAAGCCGTCCTCGTCCAGGTAGCCGATGTCTCCCAGGGTGGTCCAGCCGCGCCCGAGCGGGTCCTGGGAGGAGCGGGTCTTGTCGGGGTCGCCGTGGTACTCGAAGCGGCCGCCGCTCTCGAAGTAGATCGTGCCGTGCTCGCCGGGCGGCAGGTCGTTGCCGTCCTCGTCGCAGATGTGCACGATGCCGAGCAGGGAGCGGCCGACCGTGCCCTTGTGCCGGAGCCAGTCCTCGGGGCCGACGTAGAGGAAGCCGTTGCCCTCGGTGCCCGCGTAGTACTCGTGGACGATCGGGCCCCACCAGTCGATCATCTGCTCCTTGACGGGGACGGGGCAGGGGGCGGCGGCGTGGATGGCGTACTGAAGTGAGGAAATATCGTATTTCGCTCGGGTCTCTTCCGGCAGCTTGAGCATCTTGATGAACATCGTCGGCACGAGCTGCGAGTGCGTCACCCCGTACCGTTCCACCAGCGCCAGGTACTGCTCGGCGTCGAAGCGCTCCATCACCACCACCGTCGCCCCGAGCCGCTGGAACGTCAGGCTGTAGCGCAGCGGCGCGGCGTGGTAGAGCGGCGCGGGCGAGAGGTAGACGCTGTCCGGTGTGGGCGCGAACAGGCCCTGGATCAGCTTGAACAGCATGCCGGGCTCGTCGAGCGGGCCGTGCGTGGCGGCCAGCTTGACACCCTTGGGGCGGCCGGTGGTGCCCGAGGAGTAGAGCATGTCCGCGCCCGTGCACTCGTCGTCGATCGGGGTGACCGGCTGCTTGGCCACCGCCTCCTCGTACGACTCGAAGCCAGGGGCCACGCCGTCCAGCATGAGGCGCAGCTCGACGCCGGGGGTGGCGTCGGTGATCGAGGTGGCGACGGCGGCCAGGTCCGCGCTGGAGATGAAGACCCGCGCGCCGCAGTTGCCGACGATGTAGGCCAGCTCGTCGGTCTGCAGCCGCGAGCTGACGGGGGTGTAGTACAGGCCCGAGCGGTGCGCGGCCCAGGCGATGGCCAGGAAGCGGGGATGGTTGGCGAGCATGAACGCGATGTGGTCACCCGGCCGCAGCCCCGCCGCGCGGAACAGGTGGGCCAGGCGGTTCGACTCTTCGTCCAGTTCGCGGAAGGTGATGATCTGCCCGGAGCCCGCCATGATCACAGCGGGCTTGTCGGGGGTGACTGCTGCGATGGCTCCCGGATGCATGAACAGAACAGTATTCGGTTGATCGCCCGCCGCGCCAGAACCCGGCCGGTCGAGCCGCTGCCTCCCGGCCCCGCGCGCCTTCCGGCCGCGGCCTCCCGCCGGAGGCCGCGGCCCGCCGAAGGCTACTCGGCGGCGATGACCGAGCCCTCGTACTTCTGCTTGATGAAGTCCTTGACCTTCTGGTCCTGGAGGAGCTTGCCGAGGGTGACGATGTTCGGGTCCTTCTCGTGGCCGGCCGGCACGACCAGGCCGTTCACGTACGGGTTGCCCTCGGTCTTCTCCAGCACGAGCGCCTGCGTGGCGGGCTTGAGGCCGGCCTCGATGGCGTAGTTGCCGTTGATCACCGCGGCGTCCACGTCCTCCAGCGAACGCGGGAGCTGCGCCGCCTCCAGCGGCTTGAACTGCAGGTTCTTCGGGTTGCCCGTCACGTCGCGCTCGGTGGCGGCGGTGCCGACGCCGTCCTTGAGCGTGACGAGGCCGTTGTCCGCGAGCAGCTTGAGCGCGCGGCCGAGGTTGGTGGCGTCGTTCGGCAGGGCCACGGTGGCGCCACTGGCCAGGGCCGACACGTCGGTGATCTTCTTGGAGTAGAGGCCGAGCGGCTCCAGGTGCACCGGTGTGACGAAGCTCAGCTTGGTGCCCTTGGTGGCGTTGAAGTCGTCGAGGTACGGCTTGTGCTGGAAGAAGTTGGCCGTGAGCTGGCCCTCTTCGAGCTGCACGTTCGGCTGCACGTAGTCGGTGAACTCCACGACCTCCAGCTTGATGCCGGCGCCGGGGGCCAGGTTGTCCTTGACGAAGTTCAGGATCTCGGCGTGCGGCACGGGGCTGGCGCCGACCTTCAGCACGGCGTCGGCGCCCTGGGCGGCCGCGGTGTCCGTCCCGGCATCGGTCGCGGACTGCGACGTGCCGCATGCGGCGAGCGACAGAGCCAGCGCGACAGCACCCACAAAGCGGTGAATTTTCATGATTTTTCCTTACTTATGCGATAGGCGCCGAGCGACCCAGTCGCCCAGGCTCTGCAGGAGTTGCACGATCACGAGCAGCAGCACGACCGTCACGATCATGAGGAGCGTCTCGAACCGCTGGTAGCCGTACCGGACGGCCAGGTCCCCCAGCCCGCCGCCACCGAGCGTGCCGGCCATGGCGGAGTAGCCGATCAGCGCGACGACGGTCACGGTGAGGCCCGCCACCAGGCCGGGCAGCGCCTCGGGCAGCAGGACCTTGCGCACGATCGCGGTCCTGCTCGCGCCCATGGCCTGGGCCGCCTGCACGACGTCCCTGCCGACCTCGCGCAGCGCGGTCTCGACCAGCCGGGCGAAGAACGGCACCGCGCCCACGGTCAGCGGCACCACGAACGCGGCGGTCCCGATGGTGGTGCCGACGACGAGCCGGGTGAACGGGATGATGGCGATCATCAGCACGATGAACGGCAGCGACCGCCCGACGTTGACCACGAACCCGAGCCCCGTCTTGAACGCGGGCAGCGGCCGCAGCCCGTCCCGGTCGAACACCACGAGCGCCACGCCCAGCGGCAGCCCGAGCAGCACGGTGAACAGCGTGGCCCAGCCCACCATCATCGCGGTCTCCGCCGTCGCCGGCCACAGCAGCGGCAGCATCTCTTCCCAGGTCACGGCGCCTCCTCCACGATCAGCCCGGAATCACGCAGGTGCGCCAGCGCGGCGGGGGCCTCGGCCCCGTCCAGCGCCACCCGCAGGCGGCCGACGGATCCCGCGGCCAGGTCCTCGATGGAGCCGCCCAGGATGCTCAGGTCCACGTCGAACTTGCGCACCACCTCCGACACCACGGGCCGGCCCGGGTCGCCGGTGAACGTCAGCGTCACCGAGCCGGACGGCGCGGGCTCGGGCAGCGGGAAGATCTCCCTGGTCAGGCGGGAGCCGGGCGTCCTGATCAGGTCGGCGATGGAGCCGGACTCCTCGATGCGGCCCTGCGCCATGATGGCGACCGAGTCGCAGACGCTCTTGACCACGTTCATCTCGTGGGTGATGAGCAGGATCGTCAGGCCCAGCTCCGTGTTCAGCCGCTTGAGCAGGGCCAGGATCGACTGCGTGGTGGCCGGGTCGAGCGCCGAGGTGGCCTCGTCCGACAGCAGCACCGACGGGTTGCCCGCCAGCGCCCTGGCGATGCCGACGCGCTGCTTCTGCCCGCCGGAGAGCTGGTGGGGGCGGTGCTTGCCGCGGCCCTCCAGGCCGACCAGCTCCAGCAGCTCGCCGACGCGGCGCTCGCGCTCGGCCCTGGGCACGCCCATGACCTCCAGCGGGAAGGCCACGTTCCCGGCGACCGTGCGCGAGGAGAGCAGCGCGAAGTGCTGGTGGATCATGCCGATGCGCTGCCTGGCGCGGTTCAGCTCGCGGTCGCCGAGGGCGGTCAGGTCCTGGCCGGCGACGGTGACGGTGCCCGCGGTGGGGCGCTCGAGCAGGTTGACGCAGCGCAGGAGCGTGCTCTTACCGGCGCCGCTCTGGCCGAGCACGCCGTGGATCTCGCCTTCGCGCACGTGCAGGTCCACGCCGTCCAACGCGACGGTCGTGCCGTACTGCTTGCGCAGGCCTGAAGCCTGGATCACTGGGAATCCCCATGACTGAGGGCGGCCGGGGCCGCGGGAACGTACATCACCGGCGGAGAAAGGGCTCAGGACCTCAGCGGGTGCCGGGGTGGAAGGGCAGGTGACTCAGCCTGCGCAGCACGAAACCAGGTGCGATCATGACGGCCTTCGGGGAGAACGGGGCGGACGGGTTGCTCTTAACGGGCCGGCATTCGCCCCGTGCGCAGGCGGCGACACGCGGCCCCCATCATGGGGATGCCGCGACAGGTCGCCTTTGCCTCGTTCACGCCGTTGGTAACGCCGCGGTTAGATCCCGGTATTCCTGATCTGTTTCGTGATCTGCATCACTGCGCGTACGCGCCCGCATGCGAACGCCCCGCCGCGCGCCCTGGGAAGGCCGGGCGCGGCGGGGCGTTCGTCCTGGGGTCAGGCCGCCGCGGTGGATGGCACAGTGGAGGCGACCTTGGCCGACGTGAGCGCGATGTCCAGGACCTCGCGCACGTCGCTGACGGTGTGGATGGTCAGTTCCTCGCGGACCTCCTCGGGCACGTCGTCCAGGTCCGGCTCGTTGCGGGCCGGGATGAGGACGGTCGTGATGCCCGCCCGGTGGGCCGCCAGCAGCTTCTGCTTGACGCCGCCGATCGGCAGCACCCGCCCGGTCAGCGAGATCTCGCCGGTCATGGCCACGTCGCCGCGCACCTGCCGCCCGGACAGCAGCGAGGCCAGCGCCGTCGTCAGCGTCACGCCCGCCGAGGGGCCGTCCTTCGGCACCGCGCCGGCCGGGAAGTGCACGTGCACCGAGCGGTCCTTCAGCGCGGTGACCGGCAGCTCCAGCTCCGCGCCGTGCGAGCGCAGGTAGGACAGCGCGATCCGCGCCGACTCCTTCATCACGTCGCCGAGCTGGCCGGTGAGCGTCAGGCCCGTCTCGCCGGTCTCCGGGTCGGCCAGGGACGCCTCGACGTACAGGACGTCGCCGCCGGCTCCGGTGACCGCCAGGCCGGTGGCCACGCCGGGCACCGAGGTGCGCTGCTTGGCCTCGGGCAGGGACGACTCGGGCACGAACCTCGGCCGCCCGATGTAGTCGACCAGGTCGCCCTCGCCCACGGTGACGGGCAGCTCGTCCCTGGCCGCCACCTTGCGCAGGATCCTGGCGACCGAACGCTCCAGCGAGCGCACGCCGGCCTCGCGGGTGTACTCGGCGGCCAGCCTGCGCAGCGCCGCGTCCTCGACCGTGACCTCCTCGGCGGTCAGCCCCGCCAGCTCCAGTTGCCTGGGCAGCAGGTGGTCGCGGGCGATCGCGACCTTCTCGTCCTCGGTGTAGCCGTCGAGGGTGACGATCTCCATGCGGTCGAGCAGCGGGCCGGGGATGGCCTCCAGGACGTTGGCCGTGGCCAGGAAGAGCACGTCGGACAGGTCCAGCTCGACCTCGAGGTAGTGGTCGCGGAACGTGTGGTTCTGCGCCGGGTCGAGCACCTCCAGCAGGGCGGCCGTGGGGTCGCCGCGGTAGTCGGCGCCGACCTTGTCGACCTCGTCGAGCAGGACGACCGGGTTCATCGAGCCGGCCTCGCGGATGGCGCGGACGATCCGGCCGGGCAGCGCGCCGACGTAGGTGCGCCGGTGGCCGCGGATCTCGGCCTCGTCGCGGACGCCGCCGAGCGCCACGCGGACGAACTTGCGGCCCATCGCGCGGGCCACGGACTCGCCCAGCGAGGTCTTGCCGACTCCGGGAGGGCCCGCCAGGGCCAGCACGGCGCCGCTGCGCCGGCCGCCCACCACGCCGAGGCCCTTGTCCTGGCGGCGCTTGCGCACGGCCAGGTGCTCGATGATGCGGTCCTTGACGTCGTCGAGGCCCGTGTGGTCGGCGTCGAGCACGACCCTGGCGCCGGCGATGTCGTAGTTGTCCTCGGTGCGCTCGTTCCACGGGATGTCGAGGACGGTGTCGAGCCAGGTGCGGATCCAGCCGGTCTCAGGGGACTGGTCGGGGGTCCGCTCCAGCTTGTCGACCTCCTTGAGCGCGGCCTCGCGTACCTTCTCCGGCAGGTCGGCGGCCTCCACGCGGGCGCGGTAGTCCTCCTCCTCGCTCTCGGTGGAGTCGCCGTTGAGCTCCTTGAGCTCCTTGCGGACGGCGGCGAGCTGCTGGCGCAGGAGGAACTCGCGCTGCTGCTTCTCCATGCCCTCCTGGACGTCCTTGCGGATCGTCTCGGCGACGTCGAGCTCGGCGAGGTGGTCGCGGGACCACTCGATCAGCCGGGCCAGCCGCTCGGCCGGGTCGGCCTCCTCCAGCAGCTCCACCTTCTGCGCCGTGGTCAGCCACGGGGTGTAGCCGGAGCTGTCGGCCAGCACGGAGGGGTCGTCGATCGTGTTGACCTGGTCGACCACCTGCCAGGCGCCGCGCTTCTGCAGGATGGTGGTGGCCAGCGCCTTGTACTCCTTGGCCAGGTCCTGGGCGCGCTCGCCGGCGGCGACGGTGTCGATCGTCTCGGCCTCGACCCAGAGTGCGGCGCCGGGGCCGGTCGTGCCGGTGCCCACGCGCACCCGGTTCACGCCGCGCACGACGGCGGCGGGCTCGCCGCCCGGCAGCCTCCCGACCTGCTCCACGATGGCCTGAACACCGATCGGGCCGTAACGGCCGTCGATCCGGGGAACGAGAAGGACCCGTGGCTTGTTGCCACCGGATGCACGGGCCGCGTCTATGGCAGCGCGCACCTCGGAGTCGGACAGGTCCAGCGGAACCACCATGCCCGGCAGGACGACCTCGTCGTCCAGCGGCAGGACCGGGAGGATCAAGCTCTCACTCATGCGAACTCCAAAGGGTTGAGTTATACCGGCTCAACTCATCGGAGCCTCTCGCTGTTCCCTTCCTTGCCGATGTTCGCTCACGGCGATCGTAATGATGTAATCGGTACCTGAGGGGGACGGGAACGTCAAACCCTGGGGTGACGACCGGCGGCGCGTGCGCTCCTAAGCTTGACCAGGTGATCCTCGTCCAGCGTGCCCGCTCGCTCGGCCGGTCGATCGCCCGCCGCCGCCCGTGGGGGCGGGCGCGGGGCGACGCCGCCGGGGGCGGTGGCGCGCCCGGTGAGGGGCGCAGTGAGAGGGAGGAGCGGCTCAGGCGGGCCGGGCGGGCGGTCATCCGGCCGTTCGCGCTGGCGCTGCTCCAGGGAGACGCCGACCCGCCGGCCACCGCACGCCGCCTGCGGGTGAAGGTGCCGCGCTGGTTCGAGGCGCTGGTGCCCTACGGCTCGTGGGACCTCGTCCAGGTGGCCGACCTCGTGCTGGCCTTCCTCCTGTACGGCCTCATGATCAGCACCGGCCTCGACTGGAACGACACCGCGGCCCGCGCCCACGCCGCCAACCCGCTGATCCCCGGGCCCGCCCCGTTGATCTTCCTCTACCTGGTCGCGATCGGGGTCTCCCTGCCCGTCGCCCTGCGCGACCGATGGCCGCTGGCGGCGTGGCGGGTCGCCGCCGTGATGGCGCCCCTGATCGTCTACGTGACCATGACGGTGGGCGACGTCGTGCCGCCCTATCCCATCGCGGCCATCGTCATGTACCTGCTCGTCCTCTACTCGGTCGCGGTCAGGTGCGAGCGGCGGATCACCGGGGGCGTCTGGCTCGTCACGGTTCTGGCCCTCTGGATCGTCCATCCCGACTCGATGTTCATCGGCACGATCATCGCGTCCGTGGCGGTGCTGTTCGGCTACAACGTGCGCGCGCGGCGCACCGCCACGGCCCGCCTGGTGGAGGAGGAGCGGCGCAGCCGGCAGGCGGAGGGCGCGCAGGCGGTGCTGGAGGAGCGCGCCCGCATCGCCCGCGAGCTGCACGACGTGGTGGCGCACCACATGTCGGTGATCGCCATCCAGGCGGAGGCGGTGCCGCTCAAGGCGGCCGGCGACGTGGCGCAGCTGGAGGCGGGCCTGGCGGAGATCCGGGGGCTGTCGCTGGAGGCGATCGCGGAGCTGCGCCAGGTGCTCGGCGTGCTGCGCGACGCGCAGGGCGCCACCGACACGGCGCCGCAGCCGGGGCTCGACCGGATCGACGAGCTGGTCTCCAACACGCGGGCCGCCGGGCTGACGGTGCTGGTCAAGCGGTCCGGGGCGCTCGACGGGCTGCCCCAGGCCACGGAGCTGTCGGCGTACCGGATCGTTCAGGAGTCGCTGTCGAACGTGATGCGGCACGCGCCCGGCGCCACCGTCGCGGTGGAGATCGCCCGCCGGGGCGGCGAGCTGCGGCTGCGGATCACCAACGGCTCGCCCACCGAGCCAGGCGCCGTGGACGGGCCGGGCGCGGCCGGCGGGACGGGGCGCGGGCAGGGGCGCGGGGCCGGGCAGGGGCTGGTGGGGATGCGGGAGCGGGCGGCGCTGCTCGGTGGCACGCTGGACGCCGGGCCCGTGGCGGGCGGAGGTTTCGAGGTGGTCGCGACGTTACCGGTCGCGGAGAGGGGGAGCGCTTGATCCGGGTTCTGATCGCCGACGACCAGGGCATGGTGCGCACCGGGTTCACGGTGTTCCTGAGCGGCCAGCCGGACATCGAGGTGGTGGGCGAGGCAGCCGACGGGCGGGAGGCGGTGGAGCGGGCCGCCGAGCTGCGCCCCGACGTGGTGCTCATGGACGTGCGCATGCCGGTGCTGAACGGCCTGGAGGCGACCAGGGAGCTCATGGCGCGCCAGGAGACGGCGAAGGTGCTCATCCTGACGACGTTCGACCTCGACGACTACGTCTACGAGGCGTTGCGGGCCGGGGCCAGCGGGTTCCTGCTCAAGGACGCCTCGGCCGCGCAGCTCGCCGAGGCCGTGCGCGTGGTGGCGGCCGGGGAGGCGCTCATCGCCCCGGCGATCACCAAGCGGCTGATCACCGAGTTCGCCCGGATGGGGGCGCCGCGGCCGGTGGCGGGGCGGCGCCTCGACGAGCTGACCGAGCGGGAGACGGAGGTGCTCGGCCTGGTGGCGCAGGCCCTGTCCAACCAGGAGATCGCCGGGAAGCTGTTCGTGGCCGAGCAGACGGTCAAGACGCATGTGGGGCGGGTGCTGATGAAGCTCGGCCTGCGGGACCGGGCGCAGGCGATCGTGTACGCCTACGAGACCGGGCTGGTGCGCCCGGGCGAGTAACGGCGCACTCGCCGGAGCGAGTGACCGCGCACCACCCCCGGGCGTGCGCGTTCCCCTGTCCCGGCCCGCGTCGTACAGTCGGCGGATGGACCCGGTTGAGCTCTTCCATCAGGTGGCGGCCACCGTGCCCGCCTACGGCAGGTTCCTCGCCGAGCACGGGGTGGACCCCGCGAAGGTCACCACCCTGGCGGACTTCGCGCGGCTGCCCATGACCACCAAGGAGAACTACACCCTCCGCCACCCCCTGCCCGACCTGTGCAGGGGCGGCGTGATCGGCGACCTGATCGCCGTGTCCTCCGGGTCCACGGGCGTGCCGTCGTTCTGGCCGCGCTCGGCGGCGGACGAGCGGGTGATCGCCGACCGGTTCGAGGAGGTGTTCGGCGGCTCCTTCGCCGCCCGCGAGCGCCGTACGCTGGCCGTGGTCTGCTTCGCCCTGGGCACCTGGGTGGGCGGCCTGTTCACCGTCGCCTGCTGCCGCCACCTGGCCGAGCGCGGCTACCCGATCACCGTGGTCGCCCCCGGCACCGACCGGCGGGAGATCGTGCGGGTGATCCCCGAGCTGGCGCCGCACTTCGACCAGGTCGTGCTGCTGGGGTACCCGCCGTTCCTGAAGAACGTCATCGACACCGGGGACCTGCCGTGGGCCCGCTGGAACGTCAAGCTGGTGACGGCGGGCGAGGTGTTCAGCGAGGAGTGGCGTGCGCTGGTCGCCGAACGGGCCGGGATCGCCGACCCCGTGCGCGGCGTCGCCTCCCTGTACGGCACCGCCGACGCGGGCGTCCTGGGCAACGAGACCCCCTTGTCGGTGGAGATCCGCCGCTTCCTGTCCGACCGGCCCCGGCAGGCCAGGGAGCTGTTCGGCGAGTCGCGGCTGCCGACGCTCGTCCAGTACGACCCGGGCGTGCGCTTCTTCGAGGAGCACGAGGGCACCCTGCTGTTCTCCGGCGACAACGGCGTCCCGCTCGTCCGCTACCACATCGCCGACGAGGGCGGCGTCATCCCGTACGGGGAGCTGCTGGACTTCGTGCGGCGGCACGGCTTCGAGCCGCGGGCGGAGGGGCCCGAGCGCCCGTTCGTGTACGTCTTCGGCCGCAGCCACTTCACCGTGTCCTACTACGGCGCGAACGTCTACCCGGAGAACATCGCGATCGGCCTGGAGCAGCCCGGGGTGAGCGCGTGGGTGACGGGGAAGTTCGTGCTGGAGGCGGTCGAGGACGAGCGGCACGACCGGCACCTGACCGTGACGGTGGAGCTGATGCCGGGCGAGAAGCCCACCGGCGAGATCGCCCAGGCGGTCGGCGAGTCGATCCTGGCCCAGTTGCTGCGGCTGAACAGCGAGTTCGCGGCGTACGTGCCGGTGCCGCAGCAGACGCCGTTCATCAGGCTGCGGGAGTCGGGCGACCCGGAGTACTTCCCGCCGGGCGCCAAGCACCGGTACACCCGGTAGGTCCAGAGTTTTCCCTAGCGCGATCCCTGGGGCGGGTGCGGGCGGCGGGGCAGGTGACGGCTCATGCTGGATGATCTCGGCCGGTTGTTCGCCTGGCTGACGGCTTCGCTGGCCGGGCCCGCGTCCGGCCTGTACGGCGAGTTCGGCCTGCGGCCCGGTGACCGGGATCCGGCACCCGGGCAGCCCGCCCGGTACGGCGGCCTGGACCGGCCGGAGCAGACCGGCAGCACACACGTGCGCGACCTGCACCGGGACCTGCGCGAGCTGGGTTTCCTGCTCGCGCCGCCGGACGCGACGGCGTTCACGGCGGTCACGTGGCGGGCGGTCATGGAGTTCCAGCGCTACGCGTCGCTGTCCGACGCGGCCACGGAACGTGAGCCGCGCTCGGCGACCCTGCTGGACGCGGTGACGGCCGACGATCACCTCCGAGCGGGGCACGGCGATCGTCCACCGCTGGCACATCAGGGCCCCGGCGAACATGGTCTCGGCCGGTCCCGCGACGGAGCCGCCCGCGACCCGGCGGATCGGCCGCGCGGGCCCCGTCCTGCGGCCGGCCTTCGAGGCGGCGGCCCAGGAGGACCCGAGCCTGTTCTCCGGCCCGCCCGGCACCTGGGGCGACGCCGCCGAGCAGGCGATCGTCGCGCAACTGCGGGCGCGGGGCGGGACCTCGGTCGAGTACGTGCACGAATGGCCGCGCCAGGTGTCCGCGAGCCGGGGCTTCACGCTGCCGTACGAGCTGCTGCCGGACCACGGCGGCGGGCGGCGGCTCGACCCGGCGCGCGACTCGTTCCTGCTCGACACCACAGGACTGCCGCCGGAGCCCTGAGGCCCGCGTCCGCATCACGGCTCCCCGCGTACCGCCACGAAGGCGACGTCACGGCTCCCTGCGTACGGCCACCAGCGCCACGTCGTCCTCGCGCGACCCGAACGCGCCGAGCATGCGCTCGGCGAACTCCTCCAGGTCGTCCTCGACGGTCTCGGCGAGCCTCCTGGCCTTCTCCATGCTCTCGTCCAGCGAGACGGCGCGGTCCTCCACGAGCCCGTCGGTGAACAGCAGCAGCGTCCCGCCGGGCGGCAGCTTCAGCCGGTCCACCGTGTACGTCTCCGGCAGCGCCCCCAGCAGCAGGTTGCCCAGATGGTGGTAGGCGCAGCCCGGCCCGGCGAACAGGGGCGGGATGTGGCCGGCGTTGGCCACCTGGACCTCCCCGGTGGCCGGGTCGATGAGCACCAGGCAGAGCGTGGCCGTCATGCGCGGGTGGTAGCGCCGCATCATCTGGTTGAGCAGGTCGAGCGAGGCGCTGAGATCCACCTGGCCGATGAACGAGGCGCGCATCGCGTGCCGCAGCTCCGCCATCACGGTCGCGGCGTGCAGCGAGTGCCCCTCCACGTCGCCGATGGCCACCAGCACCCGGTCGCCGATCGGCAGCACCTCGTAGAAGTCGCCGCCCACCTCGATGTTGTCGGCGGCCGGCCGGTAGCGCATCGCCACCCGCAGGCCGGGCACCTCGGGGATGCGGGTGGGCAGCAGGCTGCGCTGCAGGGTCAGCGCGATCGCGTGCTCCTCGGTGTAGGCGCGCAGCGCGGCCACGGCCAGGGCCAGCTCCTGGCCGAGCTGGCGCAGCAGGTTCACCTCGTCGACGTCGAGCGGAGGGTCGTTCTCCACGCCCAGGTAGATGGGCAGGCCGGAGTTCTTCGTCCGGCAGAGCACGCCCGTGCTGCTGCCCTCGATCCGTACGTCCGGCAACAGCCCGCGCCACTCCTCCGCCCGCAGCGTGAACACGTGGGCGCGCTGCGCCTCCCGCTCCACCATGCGGCTCAAGCGGTCCAGCAGGTCGGGTCCGGCGGGATGGGAGGTGGCGGGCTCGCCGGGGCGGGCGCGGTAGCGGAGCGTGCGCCCGTCGGGCAGCAGCGCCAGCGTGCCGCAGAAGCGGCCCAGCACGCGGGCCGAGCCCTCGACCGCGACCGACAGCAGCTCGTCGAACGTCTCGGACTCGTTGATGCGCAGCGTCACGTCCGCGAGCCGGGCCAGGCGCTCGGCCATCTGCTCGGCCCGCCACCGCGCCCGGTAGTACCGCAGCATGGCCTCCACCGTCGCGGCGAACTCCGCCGGCTCGATCGGCTCGGCCAGGTACGCGTCGGCGCCCCGTTCCAGCCCCTCCGCGCGGTCGGCCACGGTGATGGCGTTGGCCGACACCTGGATGACGGGGATCGACGCGGTCGCCGGGTCGGCCTTGATCCGCTCGCACACCTCGTGTCCGGGAATGTCGGGCAGCCGGACGTCCAGGATGACCAGGTCCACGTGCTGCGCGGCGAGCGTGGCCAGCGCCTCCTCGCCGCCGCCCGCCTCGATCACGCGGTGCCCGGCGCGGCGCACCCAGCTCGACAGGATGTACCGCTTGGTCGGCGTGTCGTCCACCACCAGCACGGTCGCCGTCCCGCTCACGCCCGCCCCTCCATCGCGCTGCGGATGGCCCGCAGCAGGTCCTCCCTGCGCAGGCCGTGCTTGTCCAGCACGACCAGGTCGCCGGAGGCGCGCTGGGGCGCGATCGTGACCACGACCACCGGGATGTCTCTCAGCCGCTCGTCCTCGGCCATGCGCTGGAGCAGCACGTTGCCGTCCACGCGCGGCATGAGCAGGTCCACCAGGATCGCGTCGGGCGGCCCCGCCGCCATCAGGTCGAGCGCGGCGGCGCCGTCGGCGGCCTCTTCCACGTTCGCGGTGAAGCCGTGCAGCATGCGGCGGGCGGCCGCGCGGAACACCTCGTCGTCGTCGGCGATCAGCACGCGCTCCAGCTCGGGCGGGCCGCTGTAGTGCGGCAACCGCAGCGTGACCGTGGTGCCCTCGCCGTCCGTGCTGGCCAGCTCCAGCGTGCCGCCGAGCGCCTCGGCGAGCCTGCGCGCGTACGGCAGGCCCAGGCCCGTGCCCCTGGACCTGACCTGGAGCGAGCCGGGGACCTGGTAGAAGTCCTCGAACACGCGGGTCAGGTGCTCCGGTGCGATGCCGATGCCGGTGTCGGCCACCGTGATGACGGCCTCGTTCCTGGCGTGGTCGAGGCGGGCCTCCAGGCGTACCTCGCCGCGTACCGTGAACTTGACCGCGTTCGACAGCAGGTTGCGCAGGATACGCAGGAGCATGACCTGGTCCACGTACAGCTCGGCGACCTCGGGAGCCACCTCGTGGCGCAGCTCGACGCCGTTGCTCGCGTTCGGGCGCAGCATCACGTGGAGCTGCCCGGCCATCCGCTCCAGGTCCACGGCCGACGGCTGCGGGTCCAGGCGGCCCGACTCGGCCTTGGCCATGTCGAGCAGCTCGCTGACGAGCTCCAGCAGGGTCTCGGTCGAGTCGCCGATGAGCCGCACCTGGTGGGCCTGCTCCTCGGTCATGGGGTCGCCGCCGGGGCCCGTCAGCAGCCTGACCAGGCCGATGACGGAGTTCAGCGGGGTGCGCAGCTCGTGGCTGACGGTGGCCCAGAAGCGGTTCCTGGCCTCGTTGGCCTCCCTCAGCTGGCTGGACTTCTCGTCCAGCTCGGCGTACAGGGCGACCACTCCCCTGTTGGTCTCCTCCAGCTCGGCCGACAGCTGGTTGTACATCGCCATCACGCCCGTGTTGGTCTCCTGCAGCTCGGCGTTGAGCCGTACCACGTCCTCCAGGGTCTCGGCCAGCTCCCTGTTCTGCTCGCGCAGCTCGTCCAGGGCCGAGACCGGGGCGAGGTCGGCCAGCCTGGCGCGGATCTCCGCCGCCGGGGCGGGCGGGCGGCGCGCGTGCAGCCGCTTGGCGAGCGTGACGGTGCCCTCGTCCAGCATGATCTCGTCGACCAGCCTGCCCGCCAGCTTCAGGCCCTCCAGGCCGGGCGGGGCGGAGTGCCGCGAGTGTTCCAGGGAGATGTACAGGTGCTGGTCGCCGAGGGCGAGGACCGCCGTCGAGCCGGTGCCGAACAGCTCGCGGCCGGCTTCGCTCAGTGCGGTCGCCACGCGGATCTGGTCCTGCGGCTCCAGGCCGGCCAGCTCGGCGGCGGCGCGGCCGAGCCGGCGCAGGACGAAGACGTCCTGGTCGGCGTCCAGCCGGACGCGGATGAGCTCGGTCACCCCGGCCTCAGACTTCGCCATGCCGCCCGGTCTCCTGAGCGGGCGGCGCCGGGCGGGTGGGCTCCTGGGGTGGTCTGACCGTCACCACGCAGGCGTCGTCGCGTCTGCTGCCCGCCTCGCGCATCAGGCCGGCGGCGATCACGGCGGGCGTGCGCGAGAACAGGCCCGGCAGGAGCGCGGGGTCCCAGCGGTCCGTGAGCCCGTCGGTGTGCAGGACCACGGTGGCGTAGCCGGGCAGCTCGTAGGTGTACTGGCGCAGCCGCCCACCCTGGTGCCCGGCGATCCCTGGCACCGACACCATGCCCTGCCGGCCTTCGGCGTGCGCGACCCAGCCGGAGACGTTGCCGAGCCCGGCGAAGTGCACCTGGCCCGGCTCCACCCGGGCCACCGCGACCGCGCCCCCTCGGGTGCCGTTCATGCCGGTGTGCAGGCGCCGCACGATGTCGACCGGCTCCTGGTCCCGTACGTCGAGGAACAGCTCGACCGCCCGCTGCGTGGCCTGCGCGGCGATGTGGCCGTGCCCGAGCCCGTCACAGACGAGCACCGTCGTGGCCGGGCCGGCCTCGGCGATGGCGAACCCGTCGCCGCACACCGTCTCGTCGCCGATCGGCCTGGTCAGCCCGCTGGCCCGCAGCGGCGGCGCGGGCGCGCGGCCCGCGGTGAAGTGCATGGCCAGCACGGTCCCCTTGCCCGGCAGGGAGTGCACGTCGTAGCCGGAGGCGATGCGGGAGATCGCGCCCAGGCCGATGCCCAGGGTCCCCGAGGTCGAGTAGCCGTCGCGCAGCGCGCGGGCGACGTCGGCCATGCCCGGCCCCCGGTCCACGGTGATCAGCTCCACCGTGGCGGGGGCCTCCGGGTGGGGGCGCACGATGACGGTGCCGTCCGTGGCGTGCTTGACGAGGTTGGAGACCGCCTCGCTCACGGCCACGGCCGTCTGGCCGATGAGCACCTGGTCGAAGCCGGCCGCCTCGGCCAGCGCGACGGCCTTCCTGCGTACGGCGCCGACCGCGCTCGGGTCCTCGGCGCGGACCCAGCCGGTCATCGCGACCACTTCGTCACGGTCACGGTCGTGCCCTTGCCCGGCTCGGAGATCAGGTCGAACTCGTCGACCAGCCGCCGCGACCCGCCGAGGCCCAGCCCGAGGCCGCTGCCGGTGGTCCAGCCGTCGGTGAGTGCCTGGTCGATGTCGGGGATCCCGGGGCCCTCGTCGGTGAAGACCAGCTTGAGGCCGCGCCGCGGGCCGTTCTGGACGATCTCCACGTGGACGTCGCCGCCGCCGGCGTACACCAGGGCGTTGCGCGCCAGCTCGCTGGCGGCTGTGACGATCTTCGTCTGGTCGACGAGGGACAGCCCGGCCTCGACGGCGACGCTCCTGACGAGCTGGCGGACGCCGACGACGTCCGCGCTGCCGGCGATGACGACCTCGCGTGCGCCGCTCACCGGGTCGCGCTCCTGATGTGGTCCAGTAGCGCAACCCCCTTCTCCAGATTGAGTGCCGTACGGACGCCGCCGAGCGAGAGCCCGAGCTCCACCAGCGTGATCGCCACGGCGGGCCGCATGCCGACCACCACGGTCTGGGCGTCGAGCATGCCGCACGTGGAGGCGATCGTGGCCAGCATCCTGCCGATGAACGAGTCGACGATCTCCACGGCGGTGATGTCGATGATCACGCCCTTGGCGCCGTTCCCGACGACCGCGCCGGCGAGGTCCTCCTGCAAGGCGAGCACACCCTGGTCCTCCAGGTCCACCTGGATGGAGACGATCAGGATGTCGCCGAGTTTGAGAATGGGTACGCGCTGCACGGCTACGCGCTCTCCGCCCGGATCGCGATGCGCGTGTCACGGCCGCCGCTCACGTGGATGCCGCCGCGCTTGAAGGCGTGGGCCAGCGCGTCGGCCAGGGACGCCTTCGTGACGATGTCGCCGAACTCGATGCCGAGGGTGACGATCGTGTGCGCGATCTGCGGGCGGATGCCGGAGATGACGCACTCGGCGCCCATCAGGCGGGCGGCGACGACCGTCTTCAGCAGGTGCTGGGCGACCTGCGTGTCGACGGCGGGCACGCCGGTGATGTCGATGACCGCGTGCTCGGCGCCCGTGTCGACCAGCGTCTGCAGCAGCTTCTCCATCACCACCTGGGTCCTGGCGGAGTCGAGCGTGCCGACCAGCGGCACCGCCACGATGCCCTCCCACAGCTTGACCACCGGGGTCGACAGCTCCAGGAGCTGCTCGGCCTGGTCGAGGATGATCTTCTCGCGGGCTTCCGCGTACGTCTCGAACGTGAACAGCCCCAGATCGTCGATCAGCCTGGAGAACCAGATGAATCCGCGTGCCGCCTCGACGCCCTCCTGGTCGACCTCGACGATCTCGTACATCGCCTCCTTCAGGCCGAAGACGGCTCTGGCGGTGTCGGCCGGCGCGAACCCGGCGCGGGCGCGGGCCCGCGACAGCTCGGCCAGCAGGCCGCGGACGTCGGCGAAGTCGTTCTTGCCCTCGTCCAGTGCGGTGAGCAGCGCCTGGTAGAGCTCGGTGAGCTCCTCGGACGACGCGTTGGCGAGCTGCGCCCAGCGGCGGACGATCTGCTCCTGGTGGAGGCGGAGCAGTTCTTCGATGCGTCGCCTGTTGACATCGGCATGAACGGACAAAGATCACTCCAGGGAGGGCGGCTGGCAGTTGCTCGTATGCTAGTGCGGTTTGCCGTCACCGGGACTCCGATCGGATCCGCTTTCCCGTTCCGAGGCTGCGCGCGCCCGCCCGCTGCGCCTCGTCAGCACCTGCTTTCTCACCCACCGATCCGCGCTCCTCAAGCCCACCCTGAGCCTGGCCGCGCTCACCGACACGGCGGCCGTCGCCGGCTCCCGGGAGCTCCGCCGCACGATCGCCGATCTGCACCGGCGCACCCCCGCCCCCATCAGCCTCCTCTGCCACAGCTACGGCTCCTACACCTGCGCCCTCGCGGCCCCCGGCTTACCGATCACCGACCTGGCCTTCATCGGCAGCCCCGGCGTAGGCGCGGCCGGCGTGACTCCCCCGGTCCGGGTCCGGGTCTGGGCCGGCCTCGGCGACAACGACTGGATCAAGCTCGTCCAAGGTCAAGCTCGGCGTCCTGGGTTTCGGCACCGACCCGATGCGGGGCCCGTACGGCGCCCGCCGCTTCGAAACGGGCACGGGCGGCCACAGCGACTACTACACTCCGGGCACCCCGTCCCTGCGCAACCTGACCCTGATCGCCCTCGGCCGCCACCAGGAGGTGACCCTCGATCAAGACGGCTCTTGACTCCGCCATTCCTGGGTACGAGTCGGAGGAGGCAGGCTTTGATGACATGGTGTCGTCATCAGCTTGACGTCGGACGCCGACGTTTGTGACACTTCGTCATGAAACGCCAGCACGAGCAGAGGTGGGCCGTGACCACGTCGTTCTCCGAAACTTTGCGCAACGCCACCTGGGCCGATCACCAGTCGGCGGAATCGGAGGGCTACCTCTCTGCGCTGATGGGCGGCCGGTTGAGCGAGCACGACTACGGCGAGATGGTCGCTCAGCACTATTTCGCGTACACCGCACTCGACACCGTGTCCCGCCGGCTGGCGGACCACCCGGTGGCCGGCCGCTTCGTGTTCCCCGAGCTGTACCGCGAGCCGGCCCTGGAGCGCGACCTCGCGACGATCTACGGGCCGAGCTGGCGAGACCGGATCGCCCCGTCGAAGTCCACCAGCACCCTCGTGGCCCGCATCCACCAGGTGTCCGACTGGCCCGGCGGCTACGTGGCCCACCACTACACCCGCTACCTGGGCGACCTTTCCGGGGGCCAGTTCATCCGGATGGAGCTGCAGAAGATCTACGGCTACGCGAAGGGCGGAGGCGTCGACTTCTACTTCTTCGACGAGCTGGGCAGTCTGCCCCGGTTCAAGAACGAGTACCGCTCGCGTCTGGACGTACTGGGGCTGGAGCTGGACGAGCGCGAACAGCAACGCATGATCGGCGAGGTCAAGCTGGCCTACCAGCTCAACACGGAAGTACTGACGGAGCTCCGACACGTGGTCAAGGCCGCCGCCTGAGCCCGCCTGCCGCAGCCCTCAGGCTCGGGCTTCAGTCCTGACGCCGTACCGGCCGCGACGTGGCGAGCGAGCTCGCGGGTGCACTCGTGGACCTTGATCCGGCCCCGCCGGAACAGCACCACGTGCACGCACCCGCCCAGCCGGAGCAGCAGCATGTGCACGTGCCCGTCCAGCCGGGAGTCGTTCCGGCTCTTCAGCGCGGCGGCCAGTCGCCCCACCCCCGCACGCGAACGCCTCTCCAAGCGCTCCAGCCCGCACGCGAACGCTTCGTTCGAGCGCTCCAGCCACCACAGCGCAACCTCGCCTTTGATCCCGTTGTGCGGGAACATGTGCGGCGGCCCGGCCTACCATGGGCGTATGCCCCGCATCTCGGCCGCCACGATCGGCGAGCACCGCGCTCAGACGCGTGACCGAATCCTGCAGGCCGTCTCGCGCCTGTCCAGGGTGCAGGGCATCGACGCCATCTCCATGACCGACGTGGCGGGCGAGGCCGGCATCACGCGTACGGTCCTGTACAACTACTTCCCGGACAAGGCGGCGCTGCTGCTGGCGTTCACCGAGCGCGTCACCCGGTACTTCATCGACAGTTACGAGCGGGAGCTGCCCGCCGGGGCGTCGCCCGCCGACCGGCTGCGCGCGTTCGTGCGGTTGCAGCTCGCCGGGCTGCTCGCGCACCCGCACCCGGGGGCGGCCGACCTCAGCGCCGCGCTCGGGCCGGACGCCTACCAGCGGCTGGCCGAGCATGTGGCGCCGATGCAGCGCATCCTGGTGGAGATCCTCGAGAACGGCATCGAGGCCGGCGACTTCCGGGCGCTGGACGTGAACGCCACGGCACGGATGATCCTCGCGGTCATCGGCGCCGAGCGGGTGCCGCTGATCAGCGGGGACGTGACGGTGGAGACGGCCGGGGAGCTGGTGTCGGAGTTCGTGCTGCGGGCGCTGGGCAGCGACTGAGCCACAGCCCGGCGCTGAGGGCACCCGGCCGGCTGGGCCACAGCCCGGCGCTGAGGCCGCTCGGCAGGCTGGGCCGAGAACCCTGCCCCCTGTGTCGAAATCCTCTGCCGGCTGAGCCGAGAACCCCTGGCGGCCAGCCGAGAAATCCCCCCGGCGGCTGAATCGAGGACCCCTAGCAGGACCGTCGGTGCCCGGTGACAGGATGGGCGGCATGACCGACGACCCCGCCCTCCTGCACGGACACGTCGAGCTCAAATCGGCCCGCGGCCGGTGGATCCTGTTCGCGACCGTGCTCGGCTCCGGCCTGGCGATGCTCGACAGCACGGTGGTCAACGTCGCGCTGCCGTTCCTGGGGCGGGAGCTGGACGCGGGCATGGCCGGCCTGCAGTGGACGATCAACGCCTACACCCTGACCCTGGCCGGCCTGATCCTGCTGGGCGGCTCGCTCGGCGACCGCTACGGGCGCCGCACGCTCTTCCTCGTCGGAACGGTCTGGTTCGCCGTCGCGTCGGCCCTGTGCGGGCTGTCGCCGAACATCGAGTTCCTCATCGGCGCCCGCGCCCTGCAAGGCATAGGCGGGGCGCTGCTGACGCCCGGCTCGCTGGCCATCATCCAGGCGTCCTTCGTCCGGCACGACCGGCCCAGGGCGGTCGGGGTGTGGTCCGGGCTCGGGGGCGTGGCCAGCGCCATCGGGCCGCTGCTGGGCGGCTGGCTGGTGCAGACGGCCGGGTGGCGGTGGGCGTTCCTGATCAACCTGCCGTTCGCGGCGTTCGTCGTGTTCGTCACGCTGCGGCACGTGCCGGAGAGCAAGGACGAGTCGGCGTCGGGCCGGTTCGACGTGCTCGGCTCGGTGCTGGCGGCGCTGGCGCTGGCCGGCATCACGTACGGGCTGATCCAGAAGGGCGTCTCGGTGCCGCTGGTGGTCGGGCTGGCGCTGGCGGCGGCGTTCGTGGCGCTGGAGATCCGCAGGTCGCCGGACGCGCTGGTGCCGGTGGGCATGTTCCGCGACCGGGTGTTCACGGCGGTGAACGTGGTGACGCTGATCATGTACGCGGCCATGGGCGTGGTGTTCTTCCTGCTGGTGGTGCAGCTCCAGGTGGTGTCCGGGTTCTCCCCCATCGCGGCCGGGCTGGCGATGCTGCCGACGACGATCCTGATGCTGCTGCTGTCGGCGCGGGCCGGAGACCTGGCCAAGCGGGTGGGGCCGCGCTGGCCCATGACGATCGGGATCCTGGTGGCGGGGGCCGGGTTCGTGCTGATGAGCACCATCGGGTTCGGCGCGTCGTACCCGCTGCAGGTGCTGCCGGCCGTGTCCGTGTTCGGCCTGGGGCTGTCGGCGGCGGTCGCGCCGCTGACGGCGACCGTGCTCGCCTCGGCGCAGGAGCGGTACGCGGGCACGGCCAGCGGGGTGAACAACGCCGTGGCCCGCACCGGCAGCCTGCTGGCCGTGGCCGCGGTGCCGCCGCTGGTGGGGCTGGTGGGAGACGCGTTCGAGCAGCCTCAGGTGTTCGACGCGGGCTTCCGCACGGCGATGCTGATCAGCGCGGGGATGATGGTGGTGGCCGCGCTGATCACGTTCCTCACGATCAGGACGAACGTCCTGGCCGCCGACGACGACTGACCCGCCGGCCGGCCGGAGGTCAGAAGGTGAAGGCCTGGCTGCGCACGCTGTTGTCGAAGTTCGACAGCAGCAGCTCGGGCTCGCCGACCGAGCGGATGCCCGGCAGCCGGGTCAGCAGCTCGCGGAACATCGTGCGCATCTCCTGCCTGGCCAGGTTGGCGCCCAGGCAGAAGTGCGGGCCCGGGCCGCCGAAGCCGACGTGCGGCTTGGCGTCGCGGGTGATGTCGAACGTGTCCGCGTTCGGGAAGACCGACTCGTCGCGGTTGGCGGAGCCGTAGAACAGCACGACCTTGTCGCCCTTCTTCAGCTCCAGCCCGCGCAGCGAGTAGTCCTCGGTGACCGTCCGCCGGAACTGCATGATGGGCGAGACGTACCGCACCATCTCCTCGATGGCACCGTTGATGTGCGTGTCGAAGTCGCTCATCAGCAGCTCGCGCTGGGCGGGGTTCTCCGTGAGGAGCCTGATGCCGTGGGCCATCGTGTTGCGGGCCGTCTCGTTGCCGGCGACCAGCAGCAGCGAGAAGAACGAGCCGAGCTCCTTGTCGGTCAGCTTCTCCCCGTCGGGGTTGGCGTTGACCAGCAGGGAGACGAGGTCGCCCTTGGGGTCGGCGACGCGCTCGTGGCCGAGCTTGATGACCATGCGCTGCAGGGCGAGCAGGGCCAGCATGTTCTGCCCGGCCATCTGCACGCTGCGGGCCAGGCTGGGGCGCACGCCGGTGTAGGCGGTGGAGATGTCGACGTGCTGGTGCACCTTCTCCCGCAGCTCCTGCGGGATGTCCAGCATGTCGCAGATGACGTGGATGGGCAGCCGGGCGGCGACCTGGGTGACGAAGTCGCGCGGCCCATCCCTGACCACGTCGTCCACGATGCGCCCGCACGCGGCCTCGATGTCGCTCTGCAGCCCGGCGAGCATCCTGGGGCTGAACGACCGGGTCACGATCCGGCGCAGGCGGGCGTGGCGCGGGTCGTCCATGTTGACCATCGACTCACCGAACACCTGCTTCACCCAGCTCGGCGGCTCGGGATTGGTGACGGCCGGCTCACTGGAGAAGATCTTGGCGTTGCGGCTGGCCTCGACCACGTCGGTGTGGCGTACCAGGGCGTAGAAACCCTTGCCCGAGCGGAGGAAGGGCACCTTCTTCTCCGGGAAGAACACCGGGTGCTCCAGTTGCCGGAGCCGGGCGAACGCCTCATTCCGCTCTTTCAGCGGTTTGCGCCAGAAATCCAGATCAGCGAGGTCGATGTCCACCCGTCTATGGTGGCACGTCCCCGCGCCCTGAGAGCCCGCTCAGCGGGGACATGTGGTGACCCCGCGGATCCTGCTGACCCCCGCGAGCGGGATGACCTGCTGGTCCTCACGGACCTTGAGCAGCAGGCTCCCCCCGCTCGTGTCGACCAGCGTCCCGCACATCCGCCCTGCGGCCGACTCGACGACGACCAGCGCGGCAGGCGGGGTGGCCGCGGGCGCCAGCCACGTCATCCCCACGGCGACGGCGACCAGTGCCACCCCGCCCACGGTCAGCCGACGCGCCCGCACGACCGCCGCCTCGATCCGCCGCACCTCGCCGGCCGTCCAGTCACGCAGATCCTCAGGGGTCAGCAGCGTCTTGCGCGACGGGCTCCCGGACGCGGCGCTGACGGCGGTCAGAGTGGCCCAGACCAGCGCGCCCAGCGCCAGCGCGAGCAGCAGCGGCACCACCCACTTGTACGGCTGCGCCAGCTCGCTGACGCTCTCCCTGCCCTTGACGACGAGCACGGCGGCCAGCAGCGTGGTGATCCCGGTCAGCCCGGTACGCCAGCTCTCGGCCTGCTTGCGGGCGATCTCGAGCTGCTCGAACCGCAGTTGCTTGGCCTTCTCCAGCCAGCGCAGCACGTCGGTGTTCACTGCGGCAGCTCCACGGTCCAGTACGCGCCGCAGCCCACGATCCACAGGCCGTCGGGGCGGTTGGCGTGGGCGTACCCGCATTCGCAGCCCACGGTGCGCGGTCCGGAGGGGTGCGGTTCCTCGTTCTTCTTGAACAGGCCCTTGGCCCCGGCGATGCCGAACGGCCATGGGGTGGAGGTCTTGCCCTTGCACTCGGGGCAGAGGCCGGACACCTCGAAACCCTCCTCGGTGAGGGACTTCGCGACGGTGAAGTCCTGCTGCGGGCCGCGGTTGACACGCTGGTACTCGATGGAGCGGTGGCTCTCTATCTCAGGGGGCAACGGGTGGCTCCTCAGGGAGGGTGAGGCCGAACAGGGGGGCGTAACGGAGCAGGCGGTCGTGTACCTGGGCGGGGGTCTCGTCCAGTTGGTCCGCGGCGTGGGCCAGGTGGTCCTGGGTGACCGGGCCGGCGATGGCGGGGGACTGACCGTCGAGGTGGACGGTCAGGGCCAGGAGGTCCCGCCAGTGGACGATCGTCTCGGGGCAGGCATCGTGGGGGTAATCGAGGGTCAGTCCGAGGGGGGTGTACCGGGACAGGCGGCGGTGGGTCTCGGCGACCGTCCAGCCGAGCTGGCCGGCACCTTGTACGAGGTCGAGCGGGCCTACCCAGGAGATGCTGGTGTCGTGGCGAGTGAGCAGCACCTCGTCGGACGGCTGGGGGTGGAGGTCGTCCAGGGCGTCCTCGTCGAGTGGCGGCAAGGGCAGGCCCAGTTCGCGGTACGGGCGCAGCAGCCGAAGGCAGGCGCCGAGCGGCAGGCTCATCCGGTAGGCGATCGAGGCGACCTTCCACGCTCCGGCCTCCCAACGCGGTTCGGCACCTTCTGGGGCCGGGATGAGCTCGGTCACGAACCATTGCGGCCGCAGCAGCGCCTGCTCTGCGGTGATCGCTTCCACCTCGGCCCGTGGGTAGATCGTGCGGACTCGCTCGCGTGCCTCTCCGACGGTCATGGCGAGCACGGCGGCAAGGTGGACGAGGTCCAGTTTGGCGAAGGGGCGCTCGGGCTGGGCGAAGGGTATGAGCGAACGCAGCCTCGCCGTGCGCCGGTCGTCGAGATCAGCACGACCATCGACACGCTGGCAGACGACGTGGGCGGCGGCTTGCCGGCCCAGCGCCTGTGCCCCTCTCCTGAAGTGGCGGAGGGTCAGATGGGCCGACAGTGCGTCGGCGTGCTCGGTGTCCAGGTGCAGATCCGGAAGTCCCGTCATGTCCGGCCGCTCGATCATCCCGGCGTCTTCCAGCCGCGCCAGCCTCTCCCATGCCTCACGCGGCGACAAGCCTTCCTTGCTCGCGATGAGCGCCAGCGCGAGGGGGGTGAGCCGTCCGCCCAACATGGAGACCTGCCGCAGCGCCGCTTCCTCGAACCGGTCGAGGTCGTCCAGGTAGTGCTCTCGCTCGCCGATGCGAACTCCGAGGGGCTCCAGGCGGCCCAGCGTGTCGAGCACTTCGCTGATGGGGCATCCCAGCTGCGAGCTCGCGTTGACGATATGGCTGAGCGGAATGTCGCCCGAAAGCCAAGGGTCGAGGCCATCGAGGTCCCTGGACAGGAGGCGGGCTTCCAGCTCGGTGCAGACGTGTGAGCTCAGTGGGCCCAACTTGGCGTCGGGTGGCACCCAGCCAGGGGGTGCGAGCTCCCCGGCACGCGCGATGACCTCTTTCAACGGCAGTGTCAGGCGGTGTGACGCCTCAGCCAGTCTGGTCGTCTGGACGTCGTCAGCGCCGTCCTCTCGCCGCAGGACGGCGAACAGAGGCCTTTCCTCGGCGCTGATCGGACGCCGTGGCAGCGGAAGGTTCCGGGCGGCAGATAGGTTCAGCCCCGTGATCGCGTACCGTCGCATCCGCTTCAGTCGGCTCTCCGCGCTCTCCGCCGGATCGAAGAGGATTTCGCGTAGGGTGCTCGTGTCCACGCTGCCGTGCCGCAGGTCCTTCAGCAGCTTCGCGTCCTCGGGCCCGACGAGGGGGAAGCCCACCATGCTTCCGTGCTCGACCGGCCCTACCAAGGGTTCGACGACCTGCGGAGCCACGTCGTGCCACTGCCTCACGCGCCAGGAACGCCACCACTCGGTCCGCAAGCCGCTCAGACTCTCCCGGGCGAGGATTTCGTTGTCCTGCGGCATGCAGCCGACTCGCCTGAGTGCGACCTTCACCTCCTGCGGCCACCCCCCGCCGACGGGAAGGTGCACGTCTGCCGCCACGAGGTGGTCGAAGACCTGTTGGGCGCGCGCGGGCGAGTAGGAGGCCATCTCCCACAGCCAGGCCATGGTCAGCCCCGGCCACTCCACCAGCTCCGGCAGCCAGCGAACGACCTCCGCGGCCACCCAGTCCTCGTCCCATTCCCGCAAGTTCTTGCGGTCGACCGTGAACCTCGGCCTATGCACGTCACGGAGGTTGACCACCAGACCGAACGTGCCCTGGTCCGTGACGATGCCGTCGGCCAGCAACGCTCCATCTCCACTCACCCACCACAGGTGCTTCCCGCACTTGAGCGAGCTTCCCTGATAGCGCAGCTCCCCTTCCGGCCAGCTTTCTCTGCCCGCCCCTTCCTCCACGGCTTCCACGTCGAAGTCGGCCACCCACAACAACTGCCGCAACGTCCGCAGCACCGACACGTCGTCATCGCCGGTGAGGTAGAGCCGCACCACTGTGCCACCGTCGGGCAGGCCGTCAGCGGGCGTGATCTGCAACAGGCTCCCGCTGCTGGCGATGTGCACGTTGTAGGCGTCCTGAAAGGGGATGCCGTTGCGCCCGACGGGCCGGGTGAGCACGGTGATCTCGTCCGCCAGCATGAAGTAGCTGAACACCCCGACCCCGAACTGGCTGTTCGACACCATCCGCAGGTCCACCGACTCCCACTCGGCCTGCTCGGCGCGGTACTGCTGCCGGTACACGAACCGCTCCCCCGCGCTGGCGAACACGTGCAGCAGAGTGTCGGCGTCCATCCCGACCCCGTTGTCAGCGCACTCGATGTACTCCCGCCCGTCCTCCGCCCCCTGCCGGAAGGTGATCAGCCCGTCCCACTTCGAGCATGCCTGCCCGGTGCGTCTCCGGTACTCCAGCCGGGTCGCCCGGTACCGGCAGGCGTCCAGCGCGTTCTGGTACAGCTCGCGGATCGCGAGCGAGGGATCGTCGTACAGCTGCCGCCCCATGAGCAGCTCGCGGATCTTCTCTTCGGCCAGCCGGAACGTCTTGACAGGCGTCGCGTAGGCCGCCGACTGCCCACGCTCCTCGGGCCGCAGGCCCGTGCTGGTGATCTGCGCCGGCAGGCGCTTGAGCAGCCGGGCGTCACCGCTCACGGCGGTCAGGACGTCGTGAGCAGCGCGTGCCACCCCCTCCAGGGCCAGGTGCAGGGCCGGATGCCCGCAGCTGTGGCAGAGGTCGAGGAAGTCCTCGCCGCGCTGCCACTCCAGCCGTTCCACCGCCGAGATGACCGACGGCAGCGGCAGTTCGAGCTGCGTGCCGAGGTGATCGGCGATCACCGGAGAGAGGCGCCTGACGTCCACGGCGAGCGTTCCCGCCAGCCCCAGCAGGCTCATCAGGGCCCGCCAGCGATCGGTTAGGTAGGGCCGTTCGGCAAGCGCGTGATCGGCGGGGTCGGCACCGACGGCGCAGACGAGCGCCTCAACGAGACCGTCCCGCTCCCCACTCGGTGCCTTCGGCTCGATGTTCAGGGCCATCGCGGCCTCGGCGTAGACCTGCCGGGCGTCCTCTCCTCGCCAGAGGGCGGAGCCGACGGCGAGCCACTGGTGCACCAGCCACATCCCCAGCGCATCCCGCGCCTCGTTCGACCCTCTGGCGGCCAGGCCCTCCGCACGCTGCAGGAGGTGCTGGTGCATCTCGTGCGTGACCTCCAGGTCGCTGCGCGGCCCCGGGGTGTACGTGCGTTCGAACGTGTCCGGCGCGATGCGCGCAGCCTGCCGGATCCCAGCGGCGATCACCCGCTCGCGCAGGAATGGCGCCGCCACCAGTAACGCCACCTCGGACGGCGTCAGCTCGGCGCCTTCGAGCAGGAGCGGCAGGTGGTCGAGAATGCGGATCGCGTAGTTCTGGTCACTCCACGCGTCCTGGATCCGGGCGTGCCTCATCAGCTCGGCGGCGGCCTCGTTGCAGCGTACGGCACACCTGTCCACCACCTCTCGGACCGCCTCCCGGCCAGCGCCCGACACGTGGGCGAGTTCCCACAGCGGCGTGTTCTCCACGGCTCTGCGCCAGGCCACGGTGAGCTCGTCGCCGTCGCAAATGGCCAGGTCCGCGCCAGGCATGCGGCCGGCGAGATGGTGCGCCTGCGGCTGCTGCGGGTGCTCGTCAGCCGCACCGGCCCGCCGTGTCATCTGGCGGGTGACGTCGTCGAAGACCTGCTGCAGCGTGCGGGCGGCGTTGCGGCGATCGAGCGTCTGGGCGAGCGCCTGCGTGAAGTAGCTGCCCGCCTCGCCGTAATGGCACTTCTGCCCGGGGCGGCAGCCGGTGATCATGACGAACTGGCCGCCCTCCCAGTACGGCAGCAGCCCGCCGCGCGAGGCCGGGCCGTGATCGGCGGCGGGCGCGTTCCTGCACGCGTCGACGAAGAACGCCACCAGACCGGCCCTGCATCGTTTCAGCGGAGGAAGCAGCGGAACCAAATCCTCCACGGCGGGCGCGGCGGCGCCAGGGTCGCGGTCGGCGTCGCTGGGCACCAGGTAGTCCATGCCGTCGACGGAGATGCCGTGCCCGGAGAAGTACAGCAGGAGCACGCCGCCCTCCGGCACCGCCTCGCAGGCGCGTTCGATCTGCTTCCTGATCCGGCTGCGGGTGGGCTCCTCGCCGTCCTCGACCCCGTAGGTCTTCACGACGGTGTAGCCGGACTGGTCGAGCGCCTGCCGCATGGCGCGCACATCGGCCCGCACCACGTCGCCGATGTCGTCGAATTCATGGTCGTCACACCGGGGTACACCGATCAGCAGGGCATGGCGCGCGGTCATCCGTCCACCTCACCTCAAGCCAGGTGGCGGCATCATCCCATGGTGGGTGCGCGCGCGGAAGCCGATGTGCATCCTGCCCTCCTGGCCCGTTCTCGTGCCGTTCAGGCCCGGTTCGACCTGCCTGGTCATTACTTCCGGTATGAATGCGCTGCTCGCCGCCTGCCTGATCGTTCCCCTCGCTTCTGGAGCGGCTCCGGCCGCCGCCCGCGCGTGTGGCGGGCATCCGCTCGACTTCGACGCCGACGACCGGCCCGACCTGGCCGTGGCCGCGCCGTACGACGCCGAGAGGGCCGGGTCCGTGACCGTCATGTACGGGTCCGGGGAGAAGGTGAAGCTCACGCAGGAGGGGGCCGAGCCGGGGGATTCGTTCGGGTCGGCGCTGGCAGTGGGGGACTTCAACGGGGACCGGTGTGCGGATCTGGCCGTGGGGGTGTCGGAGGAGTTCGCGGGTGAGCGGGTGCCGGGCGGTGACGGGAACGGGGTGGTGCAGATCTTCGACGGGTCGCCGGAAGGGCTCGTGGCGGGGAAGGAGCTGAAGCTGGGCAAGCCGTCCAGTGACCGGTTCGGGGCCTCGCTGGCGGCGGGGGACCTGGACGGGGACGGGCGCGACGAGCTGGCGGTGGGGGCGCCGAGCCACCGGTCGGGCGGGGCGGTGACCGTGTACTGGATGAAGGGGCGCGGGCCGTACCAGATCACGCAGAGGACGCCGTGGGTGCGGCAGGGGGCGAACGTCACCGACCAGTGGGGGGCGTCGCTGGCGACCGGGGACTTCGACGGGGACGGGCGGGACGAGCTGGTCGTGGGGGCGCCCGCCGACAGCGTGACGAAGGACGGGCAGGGCTCGGTGACCGTGATCGACGTGCGCGGCAGGAAGGCCCGGTTCCTCACACAGAGCACGCCGGGGATCAAGGGCGGCGCCGAGAAGTGGGACAACTTCGGTGCCGCGCTGGCCAGCGGCGACTTCAACGGCGACGGCAAGGCCGACCTGGCGATCGGGGTGCCGGGCGAGGGGCTGAGCGCCAACCAGCGCGCCATGGACTACGGCGACGGCACCGTGGACGTCCTGTACGGCTCGCGGGCCGGGCTGCGTACCGACAGGACGGAGGCGTGGTCGCAGAACACGCTCGACGGCAGGCCCCGCTACTACGACCGGTTCGGCGCCTCGCTGGCCGCCGGCGACTTCAACGGCGACGGCAACGACGAGCTGGCCATCGGGGTGCCCGGTGAGAAGGCCGTGCAGGTGCTCGCGGGACGGTCGTCGGGCGGGCTGACGCGGGCAGGAAACCTGCTGGTGAAGGGCAAGGGGCAGGACTTCGGGGCGTCGGTGGCGGCGCTGCCAGGGTGGGAGCGGTACCGGGCGCTGGCCAAGCGGCCGCCGGTGTACGGGCTGGTGGTGGCGGCGCCCGACCAGGGGCTCATCCTGTTCGCGCCGGGGAAGCGGGAGTCCGGGCGGGTCAAGCTGGGCAAGGTGCGGCAGCTCGACAAGGGGACCGGCCTGTACGGCTACACCTTCGGCTGAGGCCGAGGCAACGGGCCAAAGGCCACGGGCCAAAGGCCACGGGCCAAGGCGACGGGCCGAGGCGACGGCTACGCCTCCGGCTGAGAGCCCTCCACGGGGAGGATCACGCGGAACAGGGCGCCCTTGCCCGGCTCGCTCTCCGCCACGACGATCCCGCCGTGCGCCTCCACCAGCGTGGCCGCGATCGACAGCCCCAGCCCCGACCCTCCGGCGCCGCGGGCGGGGTCGGCCCGGTAGAAGCGCTCGAAGACCCGCTCCGCCACCTCCTCGGAGAACCCGGGCCCCTGGTCGGCCACCTCCACCACGGCCTGGTCACCGTCGAGACCCACGCGCACCTGGAACGGGGTGCCGGGCGGGGTGTGGGTGAGCGCGTTGGTGACGAGGTTGTTGATCACCTGCCCCAGGCGGGCCTCGTCGCCGGTCACGATCACGTCGCCCTCGCCGCCGAACAGCCGGACCAGCTCGATCTTCCTGCCGGGCGCCAGCGTCTGCGCGTCGATGACGGCGGTGGCGGCCAGGCTGAGCAGGTCCACGGGCCGCATCGCCAGCTCGCGCCGCTGGTCGAGCCGGGCCAGCAGGAGCATGTCCTCCACCAGCAGCCCCATGCGGGCGGCCTGCCCCTCGATGCGGCTCAGCAGCCGTACGGCCTCGGCCAGGTCCTTCTCCTGCCCCAGCCGGTACAGCTCGGCGAAGCCCCTGATCGAGGTCAGCGGCGTGCGCAGCTCGTGGGAGGCGTCGGCCATGAAGCGGCGCATCAGCTCCTCCGAGCGCCTGGCTGCCGTGGCGGACTCGCGGGCGGACACGGCGGACCTGCGGGCCGACTCGGCGGCCTCCTCGCGCTCGCGGACCGCCACCTCGATCTGGGCGAGCATGGTGTTGAGCGAGCGGCCGAGCTTGCCGACCTCGGTGGTGCCGGCCCAGAGGGGCACGCGGCGCGACAGGTCGCCGCCGGCGATGTCGTTCGCGGTGATCGCGATCTGGCGCAGGGGGCGCAGGCTGCGGCGTACCAGCCAGTAGCAGACGAACCCGAGCACGGCCAGCGTGCTGCCGCCGCCGGCCGCCACGATCAGGATGAGCTGGGAGACCGTCGCGTCCACGTCGGCCGTGCTGATGGCCATCATGCGAATCTGGCCGGCGCGCGTGGGCACGGCGACGACCCGCCAGCTCGGGCCGCCGGGCTCGCGTGACTCCACGGTGAACGGCCGCCCCCGCAGCTCGATGACCTCGGTGAGGGTCAGCGGGGGCAGGTCGGGCGAGTGCTGCTCGGTGGACTCGCTGATGGTCCTGACGAGCGTGCCGTCCGGTCCGAGCACCACGCCGTGGAAGAGGCCGAAGTAACGTTGCGGCCGGCCGTCGGGGCGGGCGTCCACGGGCGGCGGGGGCGGGTCGCGCGGCGCGGTGGCCACGCGGAGCTGGTCGTCCACCCGTTCGACGAGGTAGCTGCGCAGCAGCCGCACGGCGAACAGGCCGGTCGCCGTGATGGCGACGGTGACCAGCAGCAGGGTGGCCGACACCAGGCGCAGCCAGAGCGGCGCCCTGGAAAGCTGCTTCCTGAGCCTGCTCGCGGCCCGGGACAGGTGCGTCCTGAGCCTGCTCGCGGCCTTGGACAGGTGCCTGCTCATACTCTCGGCGGGCGCAGGATGTAGCCGACGCCGCGCAACGTGTGCAGGTACTTGCGCTCGCCGGTGTCGACCTTGCGGCGCAGGTACGACACGTACGACTCGACGAGGCCGACGTCGGTGCGCCAGTCGCCGTTCCAGACGTGGTCGAGGATCTGCGTCTTCGACAGCACCCGCCCCACGTTCAGCATGAAGTACTGCAGCAGCCGGAACTCCGTCGGCGACAGCCGCACGGGCACCCCGTCGCGCCACACCTCGTGGCTCTCCTCGTCCAGCTCCAGGTCGGCGACGCGCAGGCGGTTCGGCGGCGGCGTGCCGCGCCTGGTCCTGCGCAGCACGGCCCGGATGCGGGCGATGACCTCCTCCAGGCTGAACGGCTTGGTCACGTAGTCCTCGCCGAGCCCCAGCCCGGCGAGGCGGTCCTCCGGCGTGTCCTTGGCGGTCACGAACAGCACCGGGACCCGGCGGCCGCGGGACCGCAGCCTTCCCGCGACCGCCAGGCCGTCCAGGTCGGGCAGCATCACGTCGAGCATCACCAGGTCGGGCGTGCTCTCCTCGGCCACCCGCAGGGCCTCCATGCCGTCGGCCGCCGTCAGCACCTCGAACCCGGCCATGCGCAGGCTGGCGGAGAACAGCTCCCTGATGTTGGGCTCGTCGTCGACCACCAGCAGCCTGGCCTCGGGCTCGCTCATCGTGGGCCTCCTCCCTGGAATCCCTGGCTTCCCTGGCTGATCGAGGTGGCGGCGACCGCGCCGTCGGCGCCCTGCCGGCCGCGCACCACGATCGTGGTGCCAGCCTCCAGGTCAGAGACCTTACCGGGCTTGGAGATCTGCACGGTGGTCTGGTCGGTGGTGGTGACGGTGACGGTGGTGCCGTCCATGGTCTTGACGTACACCTTGCCGCCCTCGACCTTCTCGACCGTGCCGACGGTGCCGCCGATCCGCTGCCCGCCGCCCGGCTGCTGCTGGCCGGCGCCGGGGATCTGGCCGCGCTGCTGGCCGTACCCGCCGCCCATGGGACGCTGCTGGGCGGCGGCCTGCGGCGGCGCGCCCGCGGCGCCGCCGAACCAGGTCTCCGCCTGGATGCCGATCAGGATGCCTGCCACCAGGACGACGCCGGCGGCCAGCGCCAGCGTGACCTTCGAGGTGCCCTTGGCGGGCTGGACGGCGAGCTCCTCCCGCAGGTCGCCGGGGAACGGCGAGGAGTCCAGCTTGTCCATGTCCTTGTCTCCTTACTCGTGGCGCAAGGCCTGGATCGGCCTGAGCTTGGCCGCCCGGTTGGCGGGATAACTGCCGAAGAACAGCCCGATGCCCAGCGACACGCCGAGCGCCAGCACCACCGACGACGGCACGAGGACCGGCTCGATGCCGGCGATGGTGAACCTGGTCCCCACGAACGCCACCAGCACCCCGGACAGCCCCCCGACCAGGCTCAGCAGCGTCGCCTCCATCAGGAACTGGCCCAGGATCGCGCTCCTGGGCGCGCCGATGGCCTTGCGGATGCCGATCTCGCGGGTGCGCTCGGTGACCGTCACCAGCATGATGTTGGTGATGCCGATCCCGCCCACCAGCAGCGAGATCGCGGCGACGGCGGCCAGCAGCACGGTGAAGGTGCCGGTCGCCTCACTGACGGTCTCCTGGAGGGTGGCCTGGTTGAGTATGCGGAAGTCGGGGTTGTCGTTCGTGATGCCGTGCCGTTGGTTGAGGATAGCCGTGACCTCGGCCTGCGCCGACGTGGTGGTCTCCGCCGAGGTGGCCTGCACGACGATCTGGCCGAGCGAGCCGAACCCGCTCAGGCTCTGCTGTACGGCCGGCAGCGGCGCGATGGCCACGTCGTCGGCGTCCTGCATGCCGCTGGATCCGGCCTCCTTCAGCACGCCGACCACCGTGAACGGCACCCCCGACACGCTGATCTGCTTGCCGATCGGGTCCACGGCGCCGAACAGCTCCTCCACCACGGTCTGGCCGAGCACCACGACCTTCCTGGCGGCCAGCACGTCGTCGTTGAAGAAGTACGTGCCCCTGGCGACGGGCTTGTTGACGGCCTCGAAGTAGCTGGGGTAGGTGCCGACGAACTGCGAGATGGCGTGGCTGGCGGCGCCGTACGCGGCGGTCGAGGCGGAGGCGTTGACCACCGGCGAGACGCTCCGCACCGACGGGGCGAGCGTCGTGTCGGTCAGCGCCTTGGCGTCGGCGAGGCTGAGCTGCCTGGCCTGGGTGCGCGGCCCGGTGTTCCCGCCTCCGGCGCCGGGCGCGCGCATGCCGCCACCGCCACCGCCTCCGCCACCCGAGAAGGACGGGGAGATCGTCAGCGTGTTCGCGCCGAGGCGCTGGATGTTCTGCTGGATGCTCCGCGAGGAGCCCTCGCCGACCGCGACGAGCAGGATGACCGCGGCCACGCCGATGAGGATGCCGAGTGTGGTCAGCGCGCTGCGCATCTTGTTGGCCAGCAGGCCGCGCAGCGCGAAGCGGAGGATCTCCACCTGGTTCACCGGGCGACCTCCGCCGTGCGCGGCGGCGGGCCGTCCACCGGTGCCTGGCGGCGGTCCTCCACGATCTCGCCGTCCACCAGCCTGATCACCCGCTTGGCGTGCGCGGCCACGTCGTCCTCGTGCGTGATCAGCACGATCGTGCGGCCGGACGCGCTGAGCCCGTCCATGATCTCCAGGACGTCGGCGGTGGAGGCGGTGTCGAGGTTGCCGGTCGGCTCGTCGGCCAGCAGCAGCGCCGGGGCGGTGACCAGGGCCCTGGCGACGGCCACGCGCTGCTGCTGGCCGCCGGAGAGCTGGTTCGGCTCGTGGCGTACCCGGTCGGTCAGGCCGACCTGCGCCAGCGCGGCCAGCGCCCGCTCGCGCCGCTCGGCCTGGCCGACGCCGCCGTACACAAGCGGCAGCTCCACGTTGGCCAGCGCGCTCATGCGCGGGATCAGGTTGAACGACTGGAAGACGAAGCCGACCCTGCGGTTGCGCAGGATGGCGAGCTGGTGCTCGTTCAGCAGGCCGACGTCGGTGCCGTCGATGAGGTACGTGCCGGAGGTCGGCACGTCGAGGCAGCCGAGGATGTTCATGAGCGTGGACTTGCCGGAGCCGGAGGCGCCCATGATGGCCACGTAGTCGCCCTGCTGGACGTCCAGGCTGATGCCACGCAGGGCGCGTACCCTGGCGTCGCCCTCGCCGTACTCCTTGACCAGGTTCTGCACGCGCAGGACCGGCACGGGGTCCACGGCGCGCAGGCCGGCGGCCGTCATCGCCCGCCTCCGCCCGGCATGCCGCCTCCGCCGGGGAAGCCTCCGCCGACGCCGCGCATCCCGCCGCCGTTGTTGCCCGTGGTGCCGGTCGTGGTGGCCGGGGGCACGAGCTGGTCGCCCTCGGACACGCCGGACTTGATCTCGGTCAGCGTGGATCCCTGGAGGCCCACCTCGACCGGCGTCCTGGTCTGCCTGCCGTCCTTCAGCACGGTGACCGTGGTCTGGCCGCCGCTGGTGGAGACCGCCGTGGACGGGACGGTGACGACGTTCTCGGCCTGGCCCACCACGACCTCGACGGTGGCGGTCTGGCCCAGCCTGACCTGGCCCGGCACCTTGGTGAAGGTGATCGTGACCGGGTACTGGACGACGTTGTTGCTGGTGGAGGCGACCGGCTGGATCTGCGTGACCTCGCCGGTGGCCGTGACGCCCGGCAGCGCGTCGAACGTGATCGTGGCGTCCTGGCCCTGCTTGAGCTTGCCGGCGTCCGACTCGGTGAAGGTGCCGACGAGCTGGAGCTTCGTGGTGTCGGCCAGCTGGATGAACCCGGACGAGCCCGTTCCGGCTGCCGCTCCCGCGGTGGCCTGGCCGCTGCCGGAGCCCGAGCCCGAGGACGTGCCGCCCACCGAGCCGTTCACCGCGGTGATCGTGCCCTTGAACGGCGCCTTCAGCACGGTGCCCGCGACCGTGCGCCGGGCCTCCCTGTAGGCGTTGCGGGCCTTGATGTAGGCGGCGTAGAGCTGGGCCGTGTCCGTCCCGTCGTCGAGGGCGCTCTCGTACGTGGCCTTGGCCGCCGACAGGCCCTCCTGGGCGGCGGCGTCGTCCAGCCTGGCCAGGATGTCGCCCTTGGACACCTTGTCCCCGGCCTTGACGTAGATCTTCTCCACGGTCCCGCTCGTACCGAACGAGAGCGCCCGCGACCGGGAGCTCTCGACCGCTCCCGAGGCGGACACGGAGGCGGTCACGGAGCCGCGGCCCGCGGTCACCGTCCGCACGGCGGTCTCGCCCGCGGCCTGTCCCGTGCCGAGCTGTGCGTAGGCGAGCCCGGCACCGCCCAGCAGGAGCACCGCGAGCGCTCCGTTGGTAATCAGCGCTCTGCGCCTGATCGACACCTTCACGAGCGAGGACCCTTGCACATCAGGCTGCGCCGCAGCCGTGGGCAAGCTGAACGTCCGCTGGGAACGGCGCGCCTGGTCCGGGCCCGCAGGTAACTCTGAGGCGGCTCGCAGGCTGCCGCGATCCTGCGGGGCCATGATGTGCCGTCATGAGACCGACTTTCGCGCTGGGCGGCCTCGCCCTCGCCGTGCTCGTGGCCGGCTCCGGCCTCGCGCTGGTGCTGCGCGACGACGCCCCGCCCACCGTCCGGGTAACGCTGGCCTCCGCCCAGCGCGGCCTGGTCACGGCCTCGGTGAGTGCGGCGGGGAGCACCGTGGACGGCTCGCGCAGGGACCTGGCGTTCGGCTCCTCCGGGACGCTGACCAAGGTGTACGTCAAGGTGGGGACCAAGGTGAAGAAGGGCCAGGTCCTGGCCAGGATCGACGGGCAGGCGGCGCGCGAGGCGTACACGGCGGCCAAGGCCGATCTGGCCGCCGCCGAGGAGGCCCTGGAACAGGCGTCCTCCGGCACCTCCGCGGGAGCCTCGACGGGCGGTTCAGCGGGCACGGGCAGTGACATCCCGGCCGCGGCCGGCACAGGCGGCGGGACCTCCGCCGCGCCCTCGGCCGGTACCGGCCGGCGGGCCTCGTCGGCCGGTGGCGGCACCCCCGGGACGACCTGCGCGCCCGCGACGCCCGGTGCGACGTCGCCCGCGAACGGCGCCTCCCCGGCCCCCTCCGGCACCGCTCCTGTCCCGACCGGCAGCGCTGCCCCCTCCGGGTCCGCGACCCCTTCCGGCGGCGCTGTGACCGGCGTTCCCGCACCCCACTCCACGGGCGGCAGCGGCCATGGTGTGTTCGGGCCGTCCGCGCCGTCCGGCGAGAAGACCGGCACGAGCGCGGTCGCGAAGGCGAGCACGAGCCCGGAGCCCGACCCCACGCCGCACCCGGCGGCCACACCGACACCCGGCCCCACGAACCCCGAGCCCCAGCCCACGGTGACGGCCACCGTGACGGCCACGGTGACGACCACGGTGACGGCCACCGCCACTGCCACCGTCACCACGACGGTCACCGCCCCCCCGACGGGCGGCGCACCCAACGGCGGCACCGGCACTGGCGGCGACGGGACCGGCGGCAATGGGACCGGCCGGCCGGAAGGGCAGCCGTCGGGGACCGGCGATTCCACCGCACGCCCGTCCACCACCGCACGCCCGTCCACCACGGCCAAGCCCTCGGCCGGCGGAAAGCCGTCCACCAGCGGGAAACCATCGGCGAGCGGCAAGCCCACGACCGGCGCGCGCCCCTCGCAGGGCACCTGCCCCACCCCTGGGACCACCGGGAACACCCGCACCGGCAACCCGGCCACCCCGGGCGCGGGCCGGCCCGCCAGGGCCGGGACGAGCGAGGAGCAGGCCGCCGCGAACGTGGACCGCGCCGAGGCCGCCCTGGAAGAGGCCGCCGACGCCGTGCGGGGCACCCGCATCGTGGCCCCCGCGTCCGGCACGGTCCTGTCCATCGCCGGCAAGGCCGGCGACACGGCGGGCACCGGCACCTTCATCAGCCTCGGTGACCTGGACGAGCTCCAGGTCTCCGCCATGGTCACCGAGTCCGATGTGAACCGGCTCAAGCTCGGCCAGCAGGCCCAGATCGCCCTGGCCACCAGGAGCGGCGAGAGGTACCAGGGCACGGTGACGGCCATCGCGCCGACCGCGACGGTGGACGGCCGGCTCGTCCGCTACCCGGTCACCCTCGCCTTCGACGAGCCGCCCGCGGGGCTGATGCTCGGCCAGACCGCCTCGGTGACGATCACCACGGACGAGTCCAGGAACGCCGTCTACGTGCCGGCCGCCGCGGTGCGCACCAGGTCGGACGGCACCCAGGTGGTCACCGTGCGCTCCGGCGGCCGGGACTCGGCCAAGGCGGTCCGCACGGGCGTTCGCGGCGACCAGTACGTGGAGGTCGTCTCGGGCCTGACCGAGGCCGACCAGGTGGTCATGTCGGGCACCACGCCGGGCGAGTTCCCCGACGGAAGCTGGCCGGGCGCATGACCCATCACCACACCGCCACGACCACACCGAACGCACGCCGCGGCCCCGCCGGGAGGTGTCCCGGCCGATGAGCCGGCCGGTCCGGGCGGAACCACCCGCCCGCCCGGGCCGGTCCCGCCCGGCCGGACTCCGATCCGCCTGCCACCAGGAGTCCGGCCGGGTCTCACCATGTGGACGAACCGGTTGAGCAGATCCTCAGCGGGCTCCCAGCGGACGTTCAGCAAAGACCACGACCTCACCCGGCGCGAGGAGCCGCCTGCCCCGCGGCCGCCGCCCCGGTGACGGCCGGGATCGTGAGCCGGTGGGCGGTCCTGGCGCGGGCGCCCCTGCGGGAGATGTAGTCCAGCGTCCGGAAGTCCACCGACAGCTCGTCCCGGGTCAGCCGGGCCATCAGGTAACCGCGCCGCTGGTCGATGTAGGAGATGTGCGGGTTCTCCTGGAGGGCCTCCGAGATCCAGGTACGGTCCCGGTACCCGTCGCCGTCGCTGGCGATCGACGAGGCCACCAGCTCCCTGGCCACCACCGGCGAGTCGGGGTCGTCGAAGTCGGTCTTGAGCTCGGCCAGGTGGTGCATGTGGGCGTCGCCGGTCAGCACCACGGGGTTCGGCGTGCGGGACAGGGACTGCAGCAGGCGCGTCCGCTCGGCGGCGTAGCCGTCCCAGGAGTCGAGGTTCACCTCGCGGCCCGGCCCGATCTTGTAGTCGCGGTGCGCCACCATGATCTGCTGGCCGAGCAGGTTCCAGCGGGTGGTGGAGTCGTTCAGGCCGCTCTCCAGCCAGCGCCACTGGTCCGTGCCGAGCAGCGTGCGCCTGTCCGCGAGCCGTTCGTCGCAGCCGGCCCGCACGCCGTCCAGGCAGGCCTGGTCGTCGCGGAACTGCCGGGTGTCGAGCAGGTGGAAGCGCGCCAGCGTGCCCCAGGAGATGCGCCGGTTCACCTTGAGCGCGGCGCCCTGGAGGCTGGCGCGGCGCAGCGGCATGTTCTCGTAGTACGCCCTGAACGCCTGCGCCCGCCGCTGCTCGAAGCCGGGGGCGCCGGTGCTGGAGACGTGGCCGGCCCAGTTGTTCTCCACCTCGTGGTCGTCGAACGACATCAGCCACGGCGCCACGGCGTGCGCGGCCTGCAGGTCGGGGTCGCTCTTGTACTGGGCGTGCCGCAGGCGGTAGTCGGCGAGCGTCCGGCACTTGCCGGGCGTGTGGGTGCGTACGCGGCCGGCCAGCGCCGTGTAGCCGCTGGGGCCGTACTCGTACATGTAGTCGCCGAGGAAGACGACCAGGTCGGGCTCCTGCTCGGCCAGGCGGCGGTAGGCGGTGTAGTAGCCGTGCTCGTAGTGCGCGCAGGCGGCGACGGCGAAGTTGAGCGGCGTCTCCCCCGCCGGAGTCGTCCTGGTGCGGCCGGCCGGCGAGAGGCGGCCCTGGCTCCTGAACCGGTAGAAGTAGTCGCGGCCCGGCTCCAGCCCCTTCAGCTCGACGTGCACGCTGTGGGCGGCGCTCGACCTGGCGGTGGCCGTTCCGGACTTGACGACCCTGGCGAAACGCTCGTCGGTGGCGACCTGCCAGTCCACCTCGACGTCGCGGGATGGCATGCCGCCGCGGCCGTCGCCGCCGAGCGGGTCGACGGCCAGCCTGGTCCACAGGACGAAACCGTCGGTGGAGGGGTCGCCGGAGGCCACGCCCAGCGTGAACGGGTCGGATCTGAGGGTTCTGGCGGAGGTCGCGGCGGCCGCCGGGGCGGCGGGCTGCGGGAGGAGAAGGCCGGCTGTCGCCGCTGTCAGGAAGGCTCTGCGGTCCACGTTCCCAGGTATGTCCACCTGCGCTGACTCCGCCGTGACTGCGGAGTCAAGCGCGGGTGAACAGCGTCGGTCGGTCAGCGTGCTCCACCGGCGGTCAGGCGCCGCCTGCGCCAGGGATCCACCGGCGGTCAGGCGCGGGGCACGCCCGGGAGTGCCGCACGGAGCGCGGCGGCGTCGGTGAACCGCACGCCGGTCATGCCCGCGCGCTCGGCCCCCTCGACGTTCTCCTGGCGGTCGTCGATGAAGACGATCTCGGCGGGGTCGGCGCCGAGCCCGCGCGCCAGCTCCTCGTAGATCTCCCGGTCCGGCTTCACCAGGCCCATCCTGCCGCTGTAGAAGCGGTGGCCGATGGCGGCGATCCAGGGCAGCTCGTCCAGGCCGTCTCCGACGCACACAGGCGCGTTGGACAGCAACGCCACGTCACAGCCCATCTCCAGCAGCTCGCCGAGCAGGGTGACCGTGCCCCGGTTGGGGTAGGCCCAGCTCGCCACGTCCATGGCCACCAGCCGCGCCACCTCCTTCTGGGCGGCGGGCCGGCCCAGCACCGCCGACCAGTAGGCGTGCGGGGTCAGGCTCGCCCGGTCGAACTCCAGCCGGTGCTCCCAGTAGCCGCGCTTGAACTGCTCGGGCTCGGCCCCCACGGCCCGCGCCATGGCGTCGGCGTCGGACTCGGGTTGCGGGAGGGAGAGGACACCGCCGTAGTCGAAGACTATCCATGTCATGCCAGGAATGGTCGCAGATGCGGGTCCAGCGCCGGGCAGCCCAGGTACTTCCCGGCGGTGTGGAAGTCGATCCAGTCGAGGTTGACGAGCTGCTCGGCGTCCACGCCGGTGAAGCTGCCGGCCAGTGCGGGCGGGATGGCGGCGATGTCGTCCTTGTCGGCGATGTTCACCCAGCGCCTGACGCCCTTGGGCCGCTCGCCGCGGCCGTTGACGGGGGCGGGCAGGAGGCGTTCGAAGATGACGTTGCGCATGCCCAGCGGGCTGCCGAGCGTCAGCAGCAGGTCCACCTCGAGATCGGGGTCGGCCCACAGGGCCTCATAGGCGACCACGCTGCCGAGCGAGTGGGCGATCACCACCCTGGGCCGGTTCTTCCTGATGCAGTCGGCCACGGCCCGCCGCACCTTCTCGCGCCTGGCCTGGTCGGTGAGGTAGGCGGCCACCTCGGGCGCGAACAGCCTGGCGAACGCGGCCGACCTGCCGTCGAGCCGTTCCAGCAGCCAGCCGGTGAACGACTTGAGCGCCCCCGTGACGTGCTCGCCCACGCCGAGCTGCCGCGCCCAGCCGGCGAGGACCTGCTGGGTCTGCGCCTCCATGGCCCTCCTGGGCGCCGCCGCGCCGGGCTCGTCGTCGTTGAGGAGGTGGGAGAAGTAGGCGATCTCGGCGAAGTACGGCCGCGGCTCCCCGCCGAGCCCCGCGTGGAGGTAGCGGTCCCATTTCCGGCGCATGGCCTCGGCCGCCCCCGTCGCGGACCTGCCTGCCTCGAGGTAATAGTTGTACTTGCCGATCCCGTGCACGCCGACGATGACGGCCACCGCGCCTCCCCGTGATTTTTTGGCGGAATATTGCCATACGCCGGTTGCAACCGGCCGTCAACCGGCGGGCGCGGGCGGCAGGTGCGAAAATGCCATTGCGAGCGGCATATGGCTGCCGGATACGGTGACATGTCACAACGAACGCGATGCTTCGAGAACAGGAGCTCCCAGCATGCCCGGCCCGCTGGTCGTCAACGACTCGATCGTCATTCCCGACATCGAGCTCGTCTGGCGTTTCTCCCGTTCCTCAGGCCCGGGGGGTCAGGGCGTCAACACCACGGACAGCCGGGTGGAGCTCAGCTTCGACGTGGCCGCCAGCACGGCCCTGCCGCCCGCGCTCAAGGCACGCGCCCTCGAACGGCTGGGCTCGGACACCATCACGATCGCCGCGTCCGAGTACCGCTCGCAGCTGCGCAACCGCGAGGCCGCCGCGCACCGCCTGGCGCAGCGCCTGCGCGAGGCCGTCGCCCCGCCGCCCAAGCGCCGCCGCCCGACCAAGCCGAGCCGTGGATCCGTCGAGCGCCGCATCGCGGCCAAGAAGCACCGCTCGGACGTCAAGCGCCTGCGCCGTAACCCTTAGCGCCCGGTCAGCCGATCCCCCAGCCTCAGCCGATGAGGCGGGGCAGGGCGGCGATGTTGGCCGAGAGGTAGCCGGCCACCGCCTCCGGGATCAGGTTGCGGGCGAAGAGCTCAGAACGTTCCAGCGGCACGCGCTCCACCTCGTACAAGCCGCGCGCGGGATCCTCGAACTCGGGCCCGTGCCGCAGCTCCGGATCCATCGACACCAGGCGGCAGCCGAAGACGTGCTGGGTCTTGACCTCGCCCCGCCACGGGTACGAGACGGTCACCAGGAAGGTCACGTCGGACACCGTCGCCCCCAGCTCTTCCAGCAGCTCACGGTGCAGGGTGTCCTCCAGGGAGCCGTCCTGCGGCTCCACGTGACCGCCCGGGACACTCCAGTAGCGGGCGCGCCCGGGGACCGTGCGCCGGAAGAGGACCAACCGCTCGTCGTGGTCGAGTAGGACACCACGGACACTAGGTCGCATACATACAGCCTATTTGACCGGTATGTCCTTCGGGTAGCCTAACCTACGGTACCGTAACCTGAAGGAGAAGATCTTTTATGGCGATGACTCAGACGGAGCTCCTCCACGCCCTCGAGCCGGTCGTGGAGGTAGAGCTCAACCGCCACGAGAAGGTGGCGAAGGAGTGGTTCCCGCACGAGTACATCCCGTGGAGCGAAGGCCGCAACTTCGACGGCATCTACGGGGGCGAGGCGTGGGAGGAAGGGCACTCCAAACTGCCCGAGGCGGCCCGCGTGTCGCTCATCGTCAACCTCCTCACCGAGGACAACCTGCCGAGCTACCACCACGAGATCGCCACCACGTTCGGCCGCGACGGCGCCTGGGGCACGTGGGTGCACCGGTGGACCGCCGAGGAGGACCGCCACGGCACCGCCCTGCGCGACTACCTGACCGTCACCCGCGCCGTGGACCCGGTGGCGCTGGAGCGGGCTCGCATGGCGCACATGGAGAGCGGCTTCATGACGGAGTACGACACGATGCTGCAGCAGCTCGCGTACGTCTCCTTCCAGGAGCTGGCCACCCGCATCGCGCACCGCAACACCGGCAGGGCGTCCGGCGAGGAGGGCTGCGAGCGGCTGCTGGCCAGGATCGCCGCCGACGAGAACCTGCACATGCTCTTCTACCGCAACCTGCTCAAGGCGGCCTTCGAGCTCGACCCGAACCAGACCATGCGGGCCGTGACCGACGTGGTGACCACGTTCCAGATGCCCGGCCAGGGCATGGACGGCTTCGCCCGCAAGGCCATGATCATCGCGAACGAGGGCATCTACGACCTGCGCCTGCACCTGGACGACGTGCTCATGCCGGTGCTGCGGCAGTGGTCGGTGTTCGACAAGACCGGGCTGGACGCCGACGGTGAGAAGGCGCGCGAGGAGCTGTCGGCGTTCCTGGAGAAGGCCGACGCCACGGCCGCCAGGTTCGTGGAGCGCCGCGAGGAGCGCCGCGCCCGCGCCGCCGCCCGCAAGTAGGCCCGCAAGTAGGCCCGCGGGGTAGGCCCGTTGGTAGGCCCCTAGGTAGTGCGCCGTTAGGCCCACGCCGCCTGTCGTCCGCAGCCAAGCACCCGGCGCCGCAGCCCAGCCCCCCGAGCGCCGGTGCTCCCTGTCATGCCGTGACGGGTGGCGGCGTCCCGTTCTGACGGCAATGTCTGTGCGCCTCTTGACCCGCAGATGGTCTTGGACATCCGAGGCATCGGGCAGGTTCTCGGTAACACCGGAACCCCTGGGGAGCAAGGGTGAAAATCATCGGGATCGCCGCCAGCCTCCACGCGGGGTCATTCATCACCAGATTGCTGGACGCGGCGGGCGGCGAGCTGCCGCCGGGCGTCGGCTTCGAGGTGTGGCGGGGACTGGGCGAGATCCCGGCGTACCGTCCAGGGCCAGGCGCCGTCCCGGCCCCGGCGAGAGAGCTGGTCACGCTGGTCGCGGGCGGTGACGCGATCCTGCTGACCGCGCCCGAGCACAGCCTGCTGCCGGTGGAGCTGACGTACGCGCTGGACTGGATGTCGGCGCGGGAGGGCCTGTCGGGCAAGCACGTGGCGGTGATGAGCGCGAGCGCGCGCGCCTGCGGGGCCATGTGGGCGCAGGCGGAGCTGTACAAGCAGCTTCTCGGGGCGGGCGCGGTCGTGATGGGGGCCGAGCTGGTGATCTCGCCCACCTGGCCGCACTTCGACGAGGACGGCCGCCTGGCCGCCCCCGGCCTGCGCACCCAGGTGCGCAACGTGATCCGCCAGCTCTGCCCGGCCGAGGTGATGGAGCCCGCGATGGAGCCCGCGCTCTCCCTCTGAACGGACCGGGACTACTCCGCGCCGGGGCTCAGCCGGTCGAGCTTGACGGCCAGGTCCATGACCTCGGACCGGAGGAAGTTGAACTCGTGCTCGATCTCCGATCGGATCACCGCGAACTCGACGGCGATCTCCGTACGCACGTCGCCCTCCTCGACTCCCTCGTCGGCCCTGGGCCTGGTGGGCGCCGCGACCGCTCTCCTGACCCCCGCGACCTCGGTGCCGACAGCCGCGACCTCCTCCCCGAGGCCCGCTCTGGCCTGGGCGAGATCCGCCCGCAGGGCGGCCATCTCGGCCTGCAGCCTCTTGGACCGGTCGATGACCTCGCGCAGCAGCTCCTCCTGCTCGCGCGACTCCCTGGCCCGTTCCGTGGTGCTCTCAAGATCCTCGACACGGAGTTTCAGATCGAGAATCTCCGCCCGTATGTCCACGCACCCCTGCCTTTTCTCACCGTACGGCCTCGCGTCACTCCATCGTCGCAGGCCGTCAACGGCCGGGACGAGCGAGGAGAAAATCAGGGGTGTGGTTCTTTCCTCCGGGCCGGCCGAGGACGAAGGCTCCATCCCTGATGCGACCACCTGAAAACGGGCCTGGGCGGGTGGAAAATCTTCTACCCGGCTACCGCCGGTCCTCGATCTCCCACAGATGGTCGATGACGTGCCAGGCGATGCGCCGCAGCGCGTAGCGGGGCGGCCAGCCGGTCACCCGCGGCGGCTCCCAGGGGCGCGACAGCACCTCCGCGAGCTCCGCCCGCATCGCGTCGCGGTCCCCGACCGACGTGAACGGCCTGTGCCGCACGCCCGCCTTCCTGGCGAACGCGCGCTCGGCCTCCGTCACATGGTCGACGATCTTCGTACGGTCCCGTCCGCCGCCGCGCGGGCCCTTGCGCAGCTCCTCCGGCGCGACGGCGGCGACCTCGTCGAACAGCTCCCACGCCGCGCGCAGCAGGGCCACCCCGCGCTCGGCCTCCTCGCCCGGCAGCGGCTCCAGGTCGAGGTCCGGCACCTCGTACGGCACGCCGAAGTCGGTCGTCGACGTGCCCTGCACCCTGGCCACCACCTGGGGATCGCCGGGCGTGAACGCCAGCCCGGCCCGCTCGGCGATCAGCCGGTAGCGGGGAACGTAGTCGACGAGGCGGTCGAGCGCCGCCTCCTCGCCCTTGTCGATCCGGCACCAGCCGGGCCAGTCGAGGGAGCAGGCGAAGACCTTCTTGGGGCCGAGCTCCAGGTAGACGCGGGTCATGGGGTCGAGCTTGCCACGCGTACCTGTCAGCGACCGTCAGGTTCGCCTCGCGCCCCCGCACTTCGGCGAGGTCCTTCGGGGGGAGGCGGCGAGTTCGCACCGCCGCCGCAGAAGCCGACGGGCTCGCAACGGCCCCAGGGGCGGCGGGAGGCGGGCCACCGCCGCACGAGCCCGCGCCACAGGCGGGCCTGCACGGCGGGAGCCGGTGCGAGGGGCGGGTCGGCGGGGTGCGGGGAGGGTGGGTCAGATGAGGTCGATGAGGTCGGCGACCGAGTCGACGACCAGGGAGGGGCGGTAGGGGAAGCGGTCGATCTCGTGGCGCTGGGTGACGCCCGTGAGGACGAGGATCGTGAACAGCCCCGCCTCCATGCCCGACACGATGTCGGTGTCCATCCGGTCACCGATCATGGCCGTGGTCTCGCTGTGGGCCTCGATCTCGTTGAGGGCGCTGCGCATCATGCGCGGGTTGGGCTTGCCGACGAAGTACGGCTCGACGCCCGTCGCCTTGGTGATCATGGCGGCGACGGCGCCGCAGGCGGGCAGGGAGCCCTCGGTGGAGGGGCCGATCGGGTCGGGGTTGGTGGCGATGAAGCGGGCGCCGCCCTCGATGAGCCGGATCGCGCGGGTGATCTGCGTGAAGCTGTAGGTGCGGGTCTCGCCGAGCACCACGTAGTCGGGGTCGAGGTCGGTCAGCACGTAGCCGACCTCGTGCAGCGCCGTGGTCAGGCCGGCCTCGCCGATCACGTACGCCGAGCCGCCGGAGCGCTGGTCGTCCAGGAACTGGGCGGTGGCCAGGGCGGAGGTCCAGATGGACTCGGGGGGCACGGTCAGGCCCGCGCCCGCCAGGCGAACGGACAGGTCGCGCTGGGTGTAGATCGAGTTGTTGGTCAGCACCCGGAACTTCTTGCCGGACTCGCTGAGCCGCTTGATGAATTCGTCCGCACCTGGGACCGGTCGTCCCTCGTGGACGAGGACGCCGTCCATGTCGGACAACCAGGAATCGATCCGCTTACGCTGAGTCACGCGCCCATCGTACCGAGCGCGCCTTATCGACTTCCTGCCCGGCACATGAACAATGTTCCTCATGTCGTTCACTGAATCCGCCCAGGACATGCGGGACGAGCTGGTCCGGCTCAGGCACTCGCTGCACACCACCCCCGAGCTCGGGCTCCACCTGCCGCGTACCCAGGAGAAGGTGCTCGCGGCGCTGGAGGGACTGCCGCTGGAGATCAAGACGGGCACGGCGCTGAGCTCCGTCACCGCCGTGCTGCGGGGCGGCAGGCCGGGCCCCGCGGTGCTGCTGCGGGGCGACATGGACGCCCTGCCCGTGACCGAGAAGAACGATCTGGACTACGTCTCCCAGCTGCCCGGGCAGATGCACGCCTGCGGCCACGACCTGCACACCGCCATGCTGGCGGGGGCCGCCCACCTGCTGAGCGCGCGGCGCGAGGAGCTGGCCGGCGATGTGATCTTCATGTTCCAGCCGGGAGAGGAGGGGCACCACGGCGCCCGGTACATGATCGAGGAGGGCGTGCTGGACGCGGCCGGCGCGCGGCCGGTGGCGGCGTACGGCATGCACGTGGTGTCGGCGATGCTGCCTCCGGGGCTGTTCGCGTCCAGGCCGGGGCCGATCATGGCGGCGGCCGACACGTTCTGCGTGACGGTGAAGGGACGCGGCGGGCACGGTTCGAGCCCGCACCGGTCGCTGGACCCGATCCAGGCGGGCTGCGAGATGGTGACGGCGCTGCAGACGATGGTGACCAGGACGTTCGACGTGTTCGACCCGGTCGTGGTGACGGTGGGCAGTTTCCACGGCGGGTCGGCCGACAACGTGATCCCGGACGAGGCCAGATTCGACGCGACGGTGCGGACCTTCAGCAAGGAGAATCGGGTGCTGGTCAAGCGGCGGCTGGTGGAGGTCGTGCAGGGCATCGCGGCGGCGCACGGGCTGGAGGTGGAGCCGTCGTTCAACAACGGCTACCCGGTGACGGTCAACGACGGGAGCGAGGCGGGGTTCGTCGGCAGGACGGCCGACGGGCTGTTCGGGCCGGGGCGGTACTTCGTCTCGCCGCAGCCGGTGATGGGGTCGGAGGACTTCTCGTACGTGCTGGAGAACGTGCCGGGCGCGTTCGTGTTCCTGGGGGCGTGCCCGTCCGACCGGGATCCGGCGACGGCGCCGTACAACCACTCCCCCGAGGCGATCTTCGACGATTCGGTGCTGCCCGACGGCGCCGCGCTCTACGCCGAGCTGGCGTTCCAGCGGCTGTCGGCCTGACATGCGCGCCTGGGTGGTCGAGCGGCCGGGCCCGATGGCGACGCGGCCTCTCCGGCTCGTCGAGCGGGAGAGGCCCGAGCCTGGGCCCGGTGAGGTGCTGGTGAAGGTGGAGGCGTGCGGGGTGTGCCGTACGGACCTGCACCTGGCGGAGGGCGATCTGGAGCCGCGCCGCCCGCGCACCTCGCCCGGCCACCAGGTGGTCGGCCGGGTGGAGGGCACGGGCGAGCGGGTGGGCGTGGCGTGGCTGCGTTCCACCTGCGGCACGTGCCGGTACTGCCTGCGGGGTATGGAGAACCTGTGCCCCAGGTCGGCCTACACCGGGTGGGACGCGGACGGCGGGTACGCCGAGTACGTCGTCGCGCCCGCGGACTACGTCTATCCGCTGCCCGGCGACCGCCCGGCCGTGGAGCTGGCGCCGCTGCTGTGCGCGGGGATCATCGGTTACCGGGCGCTGGCGCGGTGCGAGCTGCCGGCGGGCGGGCGGCTGGGGATCTACGGGTTCGGCGCGTCCGCGCACCTGACGGCGCAGGCCGCGATCGCCCAGGGAGCGGCGGTGCACGTGGTCACCAGGTCGGCGTCGGCGCGGGCGCTGGCCCTGGAGCTGGGGGCCGCCAGCGCCCGCGACGAGACCGGCGACGGGCCGCCGGAGCCGCTGGACGCGGCCATCCTGTTCGCGCCGGTGGGCGAGCTGGTGCCGCCGGCGCTGGAGGCGCTCGACAGGGGCGGGACGCTCGCGGTGGCGGGCATCCATCTGACCGACGTCCCGGTGCTGAACTACGAGCGGCACCTGTTCCAGGAGCGCACGCTGCGCAGCGTGACCGCCAACACCAGGGCCGACGGGCGGGCCTACCTGGAGCTCGCGCTGGCGCATCCGCCGCGGGTGACGACGGTGACGTACCCGTTCGAGGAGGCCGGCCGGGCGCTTGACGATCTGGCGGCCGGCCGGGTGAACGGGGCCGCCGTCCTGATCATGGGCTGAACTGGCACTTGATGGAGATAAGCACCAGTCCATACACTCATGAAGGAAAGTTACATTAGCCTCACAACCTGTGGAGATTATTGACGTCGATCGGGCCCGATCGTAATGTCCGGTCAATCCCTAGAGACATCCCCCGGAGCGGCAAATGAAGCGACTGGCAGCGGTAGTGACGTTGCTGGGCCTTGCCACCGCGACTGCGGCGTGCAGCGGTGGTTCGACCAACACATCCGGCTCGGGCGGCGGTGGCGGCGGCGGGCTCTTCACCACGATCGACGTGACCAGGCCGGGCCTCGACGCGTCGGGCCCCGCCAACCCCTGGGCCCCGAAGGGTAACTCCTTCCAGGGCTACAACGCGATGAAGCTGGGCTGGGTCAAGAACCACCTCACCGACCCGAACCAGTTCTACCCCGGTATCGCGGCCAGCTGGGAGATCGCGCCCGACAACTCCTCGATCACCATCCACCTGCAGCCCAACGGCAAGTGGTCCGACGGCAAGCCGGTCACCGCCGAGGACGTGCGCACCTCCATCGGCCTGGCCTACACCACCGGCAGCACCGCATTCGCGATCACGCCGGGCGCGGCGGGCGCCGCGGCCGAGGTCCAGATCGTGGACGACAAGACGGTCAAGGTCACCCAGGACATGACCAACCCGAGCATGAAGTTCGCCCGGGGCGTCATGGACAGCTGGGTCGTCCCGGCGCACGTCTGGGGCACCCTGCTGCCGGCCGGCTTCTGGGACACGATCAAGACCTCCCGGGGTGAGGGCGCCGACGCCGAGAAGGCCCGCGAGGAGATCCTCGCCCTCGGCCAGAAGGTGCTGGCCTTCGCGCCGCCCAAGGACGTCTCCGCCGGCCCGTTCGTGCTGGAGCGCGTCAACCCCGGCGAGGCGCTGCTGCTGAAGAACAAGAACTTCTACAACGCCGCGAACGTCGCGCCCGACCAGGTCAAGTTCCTCAACTACAGCGGCAACGAGCAGATCTGGAACTACCTGAGCGCCGGCAAGCTCGACCACTCCGGCTTCGTGGCCGCCCCGGCGGACGTGATGAACCGGATCAAGCAGGCGCCCGGCTCCAACACCATCAAGGGCTTCTCGCCGGTGGCCGTCGGCATGGCGTTCAACCAGTCGAAGAAGCCGTACGACAACGTGCACGTGCGCCGCGGCCTGGCCTACCTCATCGACCGCGACCAGGTCACCAAGGTCGCCTCGCCCGAGGGCGGCACGCCGGCCATCACGACCTCCGGCATCCACCAGAAGCCCGCGCAGGAGTGGATCGGCTCCGAGCTGTCGGCCCTGGAGCCGTACAAGCACGACGTGGCCAAGGCCGAGGCGGAGTTCAAGGAGGCCGGCCTGCAGAAGAAGGACGGCAAGTGGGCGCTGGCCGACGGCTCGCCGTGGAAGGTCACGATGACCGCGCCGAACGGCTTCTCCGACTGGATCTCCGCGCAGGAGAACATCAAGAGCCAGCTCGTCGAGAACGGCGTGGACGCCGAGGTCGTCACCGTCGCCGACTACCCCGTCTACCTGGAGGAGATCGCGGCCGGCAAGTACGACGTCGGCTTCTGGCTGATGGCGCTCGGCCCCGCGCCGTACGACATCTACCAGCGCCTCTACGGCGTCTCCAACGGCTGGTCCAACGTCGCGGGCAAGGTCACGCACAACGCCCCCGGCAAGGCCGGCAACTGGATGGGCGGCGCCGAGGAGATCGACGTCGAGGGCGTCGGCAAGGTCAACCCCGGTGAGCTGACCGCCAAGCTGAACTCCGCCTCCGCCGAGGAGGCCAAGCCGATCATGGCGCAGCTCGCCAGGACCGCCAACCAGGATCTGCCGGCCATCCAGCTCTGGGACTACGTGAACACGCAGTTCACCAACACCGCCCGCTTCACCGGCTGGCCGGAGCAGGACAGTGACCTGCTGCGCCTGACCGCCGGTGTCTGGATCCAGCTCGGCATGATCAAGGCCAAGCAGTAGAGAAAGAACGTATGACGATCATCGCACGGCGACTCGCGGGCCACCTGGCCCGCGGGATCGTCATGATCCTCGTCGTCGCCACGATCACTTTCTTCATCGTCAGGAGCATCCCGGGCGACCCTGTGGCGGCGAACGTGCAGAAGCTCATCGAGCAGGGCATGGCGCCGGAGGCGGCCGAACAGGCCACCCGCGTGCTGTACGGCTTCCAGCCCAAGGGCTCGCTCTGGGAGCAGTACACCGACTACATGACGGGCCTGCTCACCTTCGACCTGGGCCAGTCGGTCACCCACGCGGGCGCGCCAGTCACCGACGTGCTGGCCGAGGCGGCCAAGTGGACCGTTCTACCGGTGCTGGCGGGGACGCTGCTGAGCTTCCTGGTCGGCATCATCCTCGGCGTCTACGCGGCGATCAAGCGCTCGGGCAAGCTGGGCGACGCGCTGGCGATCTCCGGGTCGCTGCTGCACGGCGTGCCGCAGTACGTGCTGGGCCTGCTGCTCAGCGCGGTCTTCGCCACGCTGATCCCGATCCTGCCCGCGGACGGCCCGGTGGACATCCTGTACGAGCCCGGGTTCAACGCCGGTTACATCGCCTCGCTGTTCGACCACGCGGTGCTGCCGGTGGCGACGTACGCGCTGGCCGCGTACGGCGGGTGGATCCTGGCGATGAAGTCGAGCGTCGTCACGGTGCTCGGCGACGACTTCATCCTGGCCGCGGAGCTGCGCGGGATGAAGCGCTCGATCATCTTCAGGTACATCGCGCGCAACGCGATCCTGCCGCTGTTCACGATCCTGGCGCTCTCGCTCGGCCTGCTGCTGGGCGGCGCGGTGTTCATCGAGCGCATCTTCAACTATCCCGGGCTCGGGCTGCTGCTCATCGAGAGCATCACGATGCGCGACTACGCGCTGATGGGCGGCGCGTTCCTGCTGATCACGGTGGCCATCATCGTGGCGAACATCCTCGCGGACCTGTTCTACAGCGTCATCGACCCGCGGGTCCGCAGCGGGGAGGAGGTGTCGGCATGAGTGTGCTCCTGGAGAGCTCCTCGACGAGCGCCGCGATGCGCCGCAACTTCTGGGCGGGCGTGTGGCGGGTGATGAAGCGCAAGCCCAGCCGCATGGTGGGCGTGGTGCTCATGGCGGGCTTCGTGTTCATGGGCGCCTTCGGGCCGATGTTCTACCCGGACCCGCTGCCCCGCGACCCGAACCTGATCACCAGGCCGCCGAGCTGGCAGCACTGGCTGGGCACCGACGACCAGGGCCGCGACGTGATCGCGCTGGTGGTCACCGGCTCCCGGTACGTGCTGCTGGCCGCGCTCGTGACCGCCGTCATCACGGTGGTGGTGGGCGCCGGCATCGGGCTGTTCGCCGGCTTCAAGCGGGGCCGCTGGGACAGCGTCCTCATGCGGCTGACGGACATGAAGCTGACCATTCCCGGCCTGCCGCTGCTGCTGGTGCTGTCCACCGTGTGGAAGTTCGGCAGCGCCGTGCAGATGGGCCTGGTGCTGGGGCTGCTGAGCTGGGGCGGCGTGGCCAGGGCCGTGCGGTCGCAGACGCTGTCCCTGCGGGAGCGGGGATTCATCGAGGCGGCGCGCGGACTGGGGCTGTCCACCACGCACATCGTGGGCAAGGAGCTGCTGCCGAGCATGGCGCCGTACATCGCGATGAACATGCTCATCGCGATCACCGGCGGCGTGTACGCGCAGGTGGGGCTCTTCTTCCTGGGCGTGCTGCCGTACGAGTCGAACAACTGGGGCCAGATGCTCAACACGGCCGTGTTCCGCTCAGGGGCCCTGACCGTCCCGAGCGCGCTGGGGTACCTGCTGGGGCCGCTGCTGGCGATCCTGCTGCTGACCCTGGCCATCGTGCTCGTGGTGGACGCCATGGACGAGATCTTCAACCCCCGGCTGCGCGAGGAGTAACAGGTGGTTCAGCAAGCGCCGGGAGTGCGCATCGGCGGCCTGACGGTCGTCTACAAGACCCCCGCGGGCGAGCTGCCCGCCGTCCGCGACATCAGCCTGACGCTGGAGCCCGGGTCGATCACCGGCATCGTCGGCGAGTCCGGCTCCGGCAAGTCCACGCTGGCGCTGTCGCTGCTCAACGCCGTCCAGCCGCCCGGCAGGATCGCGGCGGGCAGCGTCGAGATCGACGGGCTCGGCGACGTCGTGGGCCTGAGCGGCGAGCAGCTCCGCAAGGCCCGCGGCAAGCACATCGGGTACGTCTTCCAGGCCGCCCAGAACTCCCTCAACCCGCTCAAGACGGTCGGCAAGCAGCTGCTCGACCTGGGCCGCTCGCACGGCGTGGACGACCTGCGCGGCCTGGTGCGCGAGGCCAAGGAGCTGCTGGGCAGGATGGGCCTGGACGGCGCCCGGGTGCTGGACTCGCACCAGCACGAGCTGTCCGGCGGCATGCGCCAGCGCGTCGGCATCATGCTGGCCCTGGTGCTCAACGCCCACCTGGTCGTGCTGGACGAGCCGACGACGGCGCTCGACATGATCACCCAGGCGAACATCCTGAAGATCGTCCGAGAGGTGCACGCGGAGCGCGGCCTGACGACGCTGGTCATCACGCACGACATCGGCGTGGTGGCCGAGGTGGCCGACCGGCTGGCCGTCATGTACGGCGGCCGCCTGGTCGAGCAGGGCCCCACCAGGGAGGTGCTCGGCGCGCCCAGGCACCCCTACACCCGGGGTCTGATCAGGGCCATCCCCCGGCTCGTCGGCGACATCGACGAGGCGCAGGCGCTGCCGGGCCGGCCGCCGACGCTGGCCACCGTGCCGAAGCAGGGCTGCGTGTTCAGGGAGCGCTGCCCGCTGCGCATGGACGTGTGCGACACCGTGGATCCCGAGGCGGTGGCTGACGGGCCGAGGACCGTGGCCTGCCACGCCGTGACCGTCACCGTGAAGGAGCATGCATGATCACCGGTACCGGGGTCGTCAAGACCTTCAAGCAGCGCGGCAAGCTGCTCGGGGCCCGCGAGGTGCGGGCGCTGCGGGGCGTGGACTTCGCGATCCCCAAGGGCGGCGCGGCCTCGTTCATCGGCGAGTCCGGCTGCGGGAAGACGACGCTGGGGCGGATCATCGCGGGGCTGGAGTCGTACGACGAGGGGGAGATCGCCATCGGCGGCGTCCCCATGTCGGGGCTCAAGCCCAAGCAGCGCCAGCCGCACTTCCGCAAGATCCAGATGATCCACCAGGACCCGTACTCGGCCCTGAACCCGACCAGGACCATCCACCAGACGCTGCACGCGCCGCTGAGCCTGCGGGCCAGGCAGACCGGGCGGTCCGGGTCGTGGATGGACGAGCGGGCGGCCGAGGTGCTGTCGCTGGTGGGCCTGGACCCGGGCACGGTGCTCTCGCGCTACCCGCACCAGCTCTCCGGTGGCATGCGGCAGCGCGTGGTCATCGCCCGCGCGCTGACCGTGGACCCGGAGATGCTGGTCGCCGACGAGGCCGTGTCGATGATCGACGTCTCGCTCCGGCTGGGCATCCTGGCGCTGCTGAAGGACCTGCGCGAGCGGCTGGGGGTGAGCGTGCTGTTCATCACGCACGACGTGGCCACGGCCCGCTACATCGGCGCCGACGGCGAGCTGTACGTCATCTACCGCGGCCAGGTCGTCGAGCGCGGCCCGGTGGACACGATCATCGCCGACCCCGTGCACCCGTACACGCAGTCGCTGCTGTCGGCCATCCCGGTGCTGCACGGGCTGGAGCAGCCGGGCGAGCAGCCCGTGGTGCCGCTGGAGTCGCTGGACGAGAGCCAGGCGGACGAGGGCTGCCTGTTCGCCCGCCGCTGCCCGTTCCGGGGTGAGCGGTGCGCGAGCGAGCGGCCGCTGCTGCAGGTCACCGAGGGTACGCCGCAGGAGCACGCGTGCTTCTACCCCGAGCGGCGCAGCGTGATCGCCCGCCCGATGAGCGAGGTGTGATGTCCTCTGTCAAGGCGGCGGAGCTCGCGGAGGCGGCCGAGGTCGCCGAGGCCGCGCTGACACTCGACGCCGGCGAGGGGGCCGCCCTGGTCGGGCACCTGTCGCGGCCCCCGGCCGGGCGGCGGTGGACGGCGCTGGCCGTGGACGGCGGCGTGGTGATGGCCTCGATGTCGGACAAGGACCCGGGCGTCGGGCACCTCGACCTGCTCGCCGTACGCCCGGAGGCCAGGGGCGAGGGGCGCGGCAGGACGCTGGTGCGCGCGGCCGAGGAGTGGCTGCGGGAGCAGGGGGCGCGCCAGGCCCGCTTCGCCGGGAACCCGCCGTGTTACGCCTGGCCCGGCATCGACGTGCGGTACACCGCCGCCGCCTGCCTGGCCGAGAGCCTCGGCTACGAGCGCTACCACGTGGCCTGGAACATGACGGCCGACCTGTCGGCGGACCTGTCCGTCGAGGACGACCTGGCGCGGCTGGAGAAGGCCGGCGTCACCGTCCGCGCCGCCGGTGCCGATCGCGATCGGGTGGCCGCGTTCGTCCAGGAGCACTGGAACGAGCGGTGGGCCTGGGAGGCGGCCACCGGAGCCGGGCTGCACTACGCCGAGCGCGACGGCGAGATCCTGGGCTTCGCCGCCTGGGGCGCGCGGCCCGCCTGGTTCGGCCCGATGGGCACCGCCCCGGACGCGCGCGGCCTCGGCCTGGGCCGGGTGCTGCTCCGCAGGTGCCTGGCGGAGCAGCGGGCCGCGGGACAGGACAGCGCCCAGATCGGGTGGGTGGGGCCGTTGCGGTTCTACTCGCGCGCGGTGGGCGCGCGAGCGGAACGCGTCTTCTGGCTCTACCGGCGCGACCTGGCGTGATGGCCTCAGCCGTAGAGCAGCGATCCCTCGGGGCGGCCCGGTGGCGGGCACAGCTCGCGCGGGTCGGCGCCTGCCTCCAGGCACCTGGTCAGGGTGCCGGACCCCCACAGGTGGTCCAGGAACAGGTCGGGCCCGTGCCAGCGCAGGTCCTCGGGGTAGAGGGTGCGGGCCACGTGCAGGATGGACAGCCCCGTCAGCACCGGCCTGAAGGCGTCGCGGTCGTGCACGTGGAGCTGCACCCCCCGGACGGGGACGCCCGCGTGCTTGTGGAACGTCGGCGTGAACCACACCTCCCTGAACCGCACCCCCGGCAGCCCGAGACCGGCCAGCGCGGGCGCGAGCCGCGCGTCGGCGTACGGCGCCCCGATCAGCTCGAACGGCCTGGTCGTGCCGCGCCCCTCGGAGAAGTTCGTGCCCTCGACGAGCCCGGTGCCCGGGTAGACCAGCGCGGTGTCCGGGGTCGGCATGTTGACCGAGGGCATCACCCAGGGCAGCCCCGTCCCGGCGTACGTCATCTCGCGCCGCCAGCCCTCCATCGTGACGACCGTCAGGTCCACGTCGAGCCCGAACAGCCCGGCCAGCTCCCCCACGGTCCTGCCGTGCCGCAGCGGCAGCGGGAAGCGGCCCACGAAGCTGGCGAACGCCGGGTCGAGCGGCGGGCCCTCCTCGACGGTGCCGCCGAGGGGGTTCGGCCGGTCCAGGACCACGAAGCGCAGGCCGAGCCGGGCGGCCGACTCCATCAGGTCGTACATGGTCCAGACGTAGGTGTAGAAGCGGGCGCCCACGTCGGCGATGTCGAAGACCAGCGTGTCCACGCCGGCGGCGGCCACCACGCGGTCCAGGGCCTCCCCGGACAGCTGGTACGTGTCGTACACCGGCAGCCCGGTCCGCTCGTCCACGGTGTCGCCCTCGGCCCCCGCCGCCTGGGCGGTGCCGCGCATGCCGTGCTCGGGGCCGAACAGCGCGGTCAGCTTCACCCCCGCCGCGAGCAGGGCGTCGGCGGTGGGGGTCAGGTCCGGCAGGACTCCGGTGGGGTTGGAGATCAGGCCGAGGCGGGCGCCTCCCGCGAGGGAGGGGTCCGTGGCCAGCCGTTCTGCTCCGGTTCGTACGTGTGGCATGCAACCCATTGTCTGAAAGATATTTACAAGAGAGAAGTAGAGGGTGGAAATTAGCGACATGATTGATCCGCTACCCGAGCTGTCCACCGAGCAGAGCGATCCCCGCTACAGCCAGATCGACCGGCTGCCGACCGAGCGGATCGCCCGCCTGATGAACCAGGCCGACGCCGCCGTGCCCGCCGCCGTGGCGGTGGTCATCCCGGCGATCTCGGCGGCCATCGACGCGATCGCCGACAGGATGGCCGCGGGAGGACGGCTCTTCTACGTGGGCGCCGGCACGTCGGGGCGCCTGGCCGTGCTCGACGCCAGCGAGTGCCCGCCCACGTTCGGCACCGATCCGTCGCTGGTGCAGGGCGTGATCGCGGGCGGGCCCGACGCCTTGACCCGGTCCGTCGAGGGTGCGGAGGACGACGCGGAGGCGGGCGCGGCCGCGCTGAAGGACCTGGAGGTGGGACCGCTCGACTCGGTGGTGGGCGTGTCCGCCAGCGGGCGGGCCCCTTTCGTGCTGGGCGCGCTCGCTGAGGCCGCGAGCGCCGGTGCGCTCACCGTCGGCCTGTCGTGCAATGACGACGCGCCGCTGTCGGCCGCCGCGGAGCACGCGATCGAGGTGGTCGTGGGGCCCGAGGTGGTGACCGGCTCGACCCGGCTGAAGGCCGGCACGGCGCAGAAGCTCGTGCTGAACATGATCTCCACGATCTCGATGGTCAAGCTGGGCCGCACGTACGGGAACACGATGATCGAGATGTCGGCCATGAACAGCAAGCTCGCGGGGCGGGCCATGCGCATCGTCGCCGACATCACCGGCGCCGACCGCGAGACCGCGGGAGCGGCGCTGGACGCGGCCGGTGGCCAGGCGAAGGTCGCCGTGCTGATGATCCGGCACGGCCTCGACGCCGACGGCGCCCGCGCGCTGCTGGAGTCGCACGGCGAGCGCCTGAGCGACGCGCTGAGCGGCTGAGGCGGGCCACGGGGCAATGAGGGGGCATGAGGGGGAGGGGACGATGAGCGACCGGCTGGAGGCCGTCCTGGCGGACGCGGTGCCTCGGGTGTGCGCGGCCGCGGTCGCGCTGATCGCCGCCGACGGCTCCGTGGTGGCCTCGGCCGCCACCGGCGAGCTCGTCCGCTACGCCGACGCCGCCGGGAGCCTGGCGCAGGAACGCCCGCCCGCGGGCCCCGGCTCGATCTTCGACCTGGCCTCGGTCAGCAAGCTCTTCACCACGGTCGTGCTGCTCTCGCTGGCCGAGGAGGGGCGGCTGGGCCTGGACGAGCCGGTGACCGGCCTGATCCCCGGGGCCGATCCGCGGATCACGCCGCGCCGCCTGCTCACGCACACGGCGGGCCTGCCCCCGACCCGCCGCATCGACAGGGAGCTGCCCGGCGCGGACGCCGCGGCGCGGATGGACGCCATGGTGCGCACGCCGGTCACCCACCCGGCCGGCGGGCCGTACCTCTACAGCGACGTCGGCATGGTGATGGCGGGCCGGCTGGCCGAGCTGGCCGGCGGCGCGCCGCTGGACGCGCTGGTCCGCGCCCGCGTCACGGACGTGCTCGGGCTGGCCGACACCCGTTACCGGCCCGCTCGCGCGGACCGGATCGCGGCCACCGAGTTCAAGGCCGAGCGTCCGGGGCCCGGTTGCGTGCGGGGCGAGGTGCACGACGAGACCGCGTACGCGCTGGGCGGCGTGGCCGGGCACGCCGGGCTGTTCGCCACCGCCGGGGACCTGCTGGCCTTCGGCGAGATGTTGCGGCGCGGCGGCGGGCCCGTGCTGCGCCCCGGCAGCGTGGCCGAGATGACGCGCGACCAGGGGGTGACGGGCGCGCCGTTCCGGCAGGGGCTGGGCGTGCGCATCGGCGACCCCGGCACCGCGGGCCCGCTGGGCGGCGCGTACGGCCACTCGGGCTTCACCGGCACCTCCCTGGTGATCGACCCGGCCCGGCGGCTGACGGTGGTGCTGCTGACGAACGCCGTGCATCCCGTACGGGGCCGCGAGGGCATCCGCGAGCTCCGTCAGGCGGTCGCTTCCGAGGCGCTGCGGCTGGTTGACCTCACGCGTTGACGGCTGGTAATTGCCACACCACAAATAGCTTATTGCTCGCGCTCGAAACTGTGTGTGAAGGTACCGGTGAGGCGGCCGTGAGAAACGGGGGCGCCTTGCAGGTTCCTTTCACCAGAAGGGCCTCGGGCACAGATGGGTCAACCTCCAGCGTCCCAAAAAAACGGATTTATCCAGCGATTTTCTGGAATGGGCAGATTTGGCCTGGTGTGGTGTGGCCAGGTCGTCACCCTCGTCGGGAATTCCGTTCTCCGCTTTTCTCTCGTCATTCAGGCGTGGACCGTCGATCATCAGGCCACGCAGGTGGTGGCGCTCTCCCTGTGCGCGCTGCTCCCCCAGATGTTGCTGAGCCCCACGGCGGGCGCCATCGTGGACCGCTGCCGCAAGCGCACCGCGCTGCAGCTCGCCGACCTGGGCGGGCTCGTGGCCGTGGCCGGCCTGGCTGCCGTGTTCTTCCTCGGTGACCTGCGCCTGTGGCAGGTGTACGTGACAGTCGCGCTGCTCGGCGCCGCCGCGGCCTTCCAGTTCCCCGCCCTGTCGTCGGCGGTGCCGCTGCTGGTCGGCAAGGAGCAACTGCAGCGCGCCAACGGGCTGCTGGCCACCGCCAAGAGCGTGGCCGACGTCGGCGGGCCCGCGCTGGCCGGGCTGCTCGTGGTGACCGGCGGGCTCGGCGCGGTGCTCTGGATCGACCTGGTCAGCTTCGCCGTGGCGCTGGTGACCGTACGGCTGGTGCGCATGGACGGCGACCGGGCCGGCGAGGCGGGCACCCGCAAGCGGCTCGGCGCCGACTCCCTGGAGGGGCTGCGCTACCTGTTCGCCCAGCCCAGCCTGCGCGGGCTGATCCTCGTGTTCTTCACGGTCAACCTGGTGATGGTGTTCGGGTTCGCGGTGGTGCAGCCCATGATCCTGGCCAGGACCGGCAGCGACGTCTCCGCCCTGGCCGCGGTCAACGCCGGTATCGGCGCCGGCGGCATCACGGGCGGCCTGCTGCTGGCCGCCTGGGGCGGGCCGAAGAACCGGGTGCGCGGCATGATGCTCGGCGTCGTCGGCATGTGCGTGAGCGCGCAGATCGTCATGGCCATGGTGCACGGCGTGGTGGCGTGGACCGCGGCCATCCTCGTCGGGGCGCTGATCATGCCGGTCGTGAACGGCTCCATGCAGTCGATCATCCAGACCAAGGTGCCGGAGGACCGGCAGGGGCGGGTGTTCGGGGCCGTCATGTTCGTCTCGCAGATCTCCTCGCCCGTCGCGATGGCCTTCTCCGGGCCGCTCGCCGACCACGTCTTCGAGCCCCAGGCGGCGGCCGGCACCGGCCTCGCCGGCCTGCTGCGCCCCCTGGTGGGGACCGGCCCCGGCAGCGGCATGGCCGCCATGCTGCTGATCGCCGGCCTGCTCGGCGCCGGCGCCGCCCTGTGGGGGCTGGCCCGCCGTGCCGTACGCCACATCGACGTGCTCACGCCCGACCTCGAGAAACAACCCGCGGGAGGCTGACATGACGACCAACCCCTTCGAGGACGAGAACGGCTCCTACCTGGTGCTCGTGAACGACGAGAACCAGCACTCGCTCTGGCCGGCCGGCCTCGACGTGCCCGCGGGCTGGCGGGTGGCGCTGGAGGCCGGTCCGCGGGGCGCCTGTCTGGAATACATCGAGACGCATTGGACGGACCTGCGCCCGGCGAGCCTCACGCGGGCGTGACCGCCGTGAACGCTCCCGGGCCCGAGCCGGTTGCGGGGCCCATGCCCGAGCCGGTTCCCGAGCTGGTTCATGAGGCCTTCGCGGCGCAGGCGGCCCGTACGCCCGGCAGGACGGCGCTCATCTGCGGCGCCGAGCGGCTCACCTACGCCGAGCTGGACGCGCGCGCCCGGGAGCGGGCCGCCGGGCTCGGCGACGTGGCCGGCCGCCTCGTCGGGGTGCGCGCGGAACGCGGCGTCGAGCTGGTGGTCTCGCTGCTGGCGGTGCTGAAGGCCGGCGCCGGGTACCTCGTGCTCGATCCCGCCTTCCCCGAGGAACGGCTGCGCGGCATGGTGGCCGACACCGGCGCCGCCGCCGTACTGTCCTGTGCCGGCGTGCTGTCCCCCGCCGGCCGGGAGCGTTCGCCGGGCGGCGGGACCCGGCACGACGGGGTAGCGTGCGTGATGTTCACCTCGGGCTCCACCGGCAGGCCCAAGGGCGTCGCCGCGCCGCACCGGGCGATCACGGCCACGGTGACCGGGCAGGAGTACGCGCCGTTCGACGCGGTCTGGCTGCAGTGCTCGCCGACCTCCTGGGACGCGTTCGCGCTCGAACTGTGGGGGCCGCTGCTGTCCGGCGGGACGTGCGTGCTCTACCCGGGGCCGCGGCCCGACCCTCTCGTGCTGGCGCGGCTGGTCACCGAGCACGGGGTGAGCGCGGCGTACCTGTCGGGCAGCCTGTTCAACGTGATCGTGGACGAGTGCCCGGACGCGCTGGCCGGGCTCCGCCGCCTGATCGTCGGCGGCGAGGCGCCGTCGCCCGCGCACCTCCGCCGCGCCCTCGACCGTCATCCCCGGCTGCGCCTGCGCAACGGGTACGGGCCGGTCGAAGGCATGATCTTCATGACCACCCACCCGGTGACGGACACGGGCGGGCCCGTGCCCATCGGCACACCCCTGCGGGGCAAGCGCGTGCACGTCCTGGACGCGCGGCTGCGGCCGGTCGCGGACGGCGAGGTCGGCGAGCTGTACGCGGCCGGGGACGGGCTGGCGCTCTACTACGCCGGCCGGCCCGGGCTCACCGCCGAGCGCTTCGTGGCCGACCCCTTCGGGGCGCCGGGCGGGCGCATGTACCGGACCGGCGACCTGGTGCGGCGGGGGCCCGGCGGGGTGCTGGAGTTCGTGGGGCGGGCGGACGAGCAGGTGAAGGTGCGCGGGTTCAGGATCGAGCCCGCGGAGGTCGAGGCCGTGCTGGCGCGGCATCCCGGGGTGGCGCGGGTGTGCGTGGTGGCCAGGGAGGACGTGCCGGGCGATCGGCGGCTGGTCGCGTACGTCGTGCCGCGCCCCGGCGCCGCCGCCGTGGACGTGGCCGGGTTGCGGGCGCAGGCGGCCGGGGTGCTGCCCGAGTTCATGGTGCCGTCGGCGTTCGTGGTGCTGGAGTCGCTGCCGCTGACCGGAACCGGGAAGCTGGACCGGGCCGCGCTGCCGGCGCCCTCGTACGAGGCGGCCGGGGCGGGCGAGCCGCGCTCGGAGGTGGAGCAGGCCCTGTGCGGGCTGTTCGCCGAGGTGCTGCGGGTGCCCGGGGTGGGGGTGGACGACGACTTCTTCGCGCTGGGCGGGGACTCGCTGATGGTGGCCAGGCTGCTCAGCAGGATCCACGCCGAGCTGGGGGCGGAGGTAGGCGTCAGAACGCTGTTCGAGACCCCCACGGTGGCGGCCATCGCCGAGCACATCGACGCCGTCGCCGACCGCATCGACGCGATCGCCGGGCCCCTCGGCACCGTCGCCGAGCCGCGCTCCCCATCGGTCGCGGGCGCCTCCACGCCACTCACGGCGGGCACGCGGGCGGCGGGTGGCTCGGGGTCGTTGCCGGTGGCGCGGGAGGTGCCGGGTGGCGGCGCGCCGCTGTCGGCGGCGCAGCGCAGGCTGTGGTTCCTCGACCAGGTGGACGCGGGCGTCGCCTACAACATGCCGATGCTCGTACGCCTGCGCGGCCCCGTGGACGTGCCCGCGCTGCGCGGTGCGCTGGAGGACGTGGTGGCCCGCCACGAGCCGCTGCGGACGGTCTTCACCGTGCACGACGGCGAGCCCGCGCAGCGGGTCCTGCCCGCCGGGGAGCCCGCACCCGGGTTCACGGCCGTCGAGGTGCCGGCCGCCGAGCTGGACGAGCGGGTCGCCGAGGCGGCGCGGCACCGGTTCGACCTCGGAGCCGAGCTGCCCATCCACTCCGTGCTGTTCACGACGGGGCCTGGCGAGCACGCGTTGCTGCTGGTCATGCACCACATCGCCGTGGACGGGTGGTCGCTGCCGCCCCTCATGCGCGACCTGTCCCTCGCCTACCGGGCACGGCTGGACGGCGTGCCCGCCGCCTGGACGCCCCTGCCCGTCCGGTACTCCGAGTACGCCGCATGGCACCGGGAGCGGGTGGACGCCATCGCCGCCGGTGACCTGGCGTACTGGCGTGAGGCCCTGAAGGGCATGCCCGAACACCCGGCACTGTCCCGAACGGCCGGCCCGCGCGCCGACCAGCACGCCGGCCCGCCCACCTGCTCGCGCACCGGCTCGCGCACTGGGGCGGCGGCGGGCATGGCGGCCCGGCACGCCGGGGCTGCGGCGGACACAGTCGTCCGGCACGTCGGGGCCGAGCTGCACGCGCGGCTGCTCAAGCTGGGCAGGGCGCGCGGGGCCACGCTGTTCATGGTGCTGCACGCCGCGCTCGCCGTCGTGCTGCAGCGGGCGGGCGCGGGCTCCGACGTCGCCATCGGCGCGCCAGTGGCGGGGCGGTCCGGCGGCCCGGTTCCCGGCGGCGCGATGCCGGGCAGCCCGAGGTCCGGCGCAGTACCCGGCGGCGCGGTACCCGGCGGCGCAGTGCCCGGCGGCGCAGTGCCCGGCGGCGCAGTGCCCGGCGGCGCAGTGCCCGGGGGCTCGGTGGACGAGCTCGTGGGGTTCTTCGTCAACCTGCTCGTGCTCCGTTCCGATCTGTCGGGCGATCCGTCGGCCGGGGAACTGGTGGCGCGGGTGCGGGAGACCGACCTGGAGGCGTTCTCACACCAGGAGGCGCCGTTCGAGCGGGTCGTGCACGAGCTGAACCCGGCCCGGCACCCGGGGCGGCATCCGCTGGTCGACGTGGTGCTGGCGTTGCAGAACAACCTGCGGGCCGAGCTGGCGCTGCCCGGGGTGGACGCGCGGGTGGAGGTGGTCAGGACTGGGGCGCCCAGGTTCGAGCTGCTGGTGGACGTGACCGACGACTACCTGCCCGGCGGGGTGCCGGCCGGGATCGCGGTGACGCTGGAGTACCGCGTGGGCGCCTTCGACCGGGCGGTGGTGGAGTGGCTGGCCGACGCGCTGCTCCGCGTCCTGGACGGCATGGCGGCGGCGCCTGACACACCCATCTCCCAGATCGCGCTCCCACCCTCGCCCGAAACCGCCGCACTCCCACCCGAGATCGCCCCATCGTCACCCGAGATCACCCCACCGCCACCCGGATCCGCCCCGCACCGATCCGGAGTCGCCTCGGGCGCCGGCGGAGGGCCTGCCGGGAGCGTGGCGCCGAACGCGGAGCTGGAGCGGCGGATCGCCGCCGTCTGGGCCGACGTGCTGGGCGTGGCGCGGGTGGGGCGGGACGACGGGTTCTTCGCGCTGGGCGGGAACTCGCTCAGCGCCGTGCGGGTCGCCGCCCGCCTGACCGGCCAGGGCCTGCCCGCCACCGCCACCGACCTGTTCTCCTCCCCCACCGTCGCCATGCTGGCCACCACGCTGGCCGCCGTCCTGGCCTCGGGGCCGGACGGGACGCGGCCCGGGCCCGCCATCGCCCGCCTGCCCAGAACTCCGCGCACCCGCCCCCGGTGAGGAGCACGTTCATGGACCTCAGCGTGATGTTCTTCGGCGCCGACGACGCCGGCGCCGGACACACTGCCAAATATGCAGGACATACCGCCAAATATGACGACATCCTGGCCATCGCCCGCGCCGCCGACCGGCTCGGCTTCACCGCCATCTGGACCCCCGAGCGGCACTTTCAGCAGGTCGGGCAGGTCTTCCCGAACCCGGCCCTGCTCAGCGCCGCCCTGGCCACCGCCACCGAACGCATCCACCTGCGCGCGGGCAGCCTCGTGCTCCCGCTGCACCACCCGCTGCGGGTCGCCGAGGACTGGGCCGTCGTGGACAACCTCTCACGCGGCCGGATCGGCGTGTCGGTGGCCACCGGCTGGCACTCCACGGACTTCGTGCTCGCCCCCGCCGCGTACCAGGACCGCAGGGAACGCGCCTTCCGCGACCTCGCGCTGCTGCGGCGGCTGTGGGCGGGCGAGGCCGCGGAGTTCACCGACGGCACCGGCGGGCGGGTCGCGGTCGTCTCGCAGCCCAGGCCGTACTCGGCCTCCCTGCCGCTGTGGACCACCACCTCCGGCAGCCCGCAGACGTGGGAGGCGGCCGGCCGCATGCGTACGAACATCCTCGGCGCCACCATCGGCCAGACCCGCGACGAGCTGGCCGGCAAGATCCGCCTCTACCGCGACGCCTACGCCGCCGCCCCCGAACAGCCGGGCGCCCCGCCCAGGGGCACGGTCACGCTGATGGCCCACACGTACGTGGCCGGCACCGACGAGGCGGCCAGGGAGCAGGCGGGCGCGCCGCTCAAGGAGTACCTGAGGTCGTACGTGGCACAGACGGCCGCGAACAAGCAGGCGGCCGCGCACGAGGGGGCGGTCGCGAGCAAGCCGGCTGCCGGCAAGGGGGCGCGGGCAGGCGCGCTGAGCGAGGAGCAGCTCGGCACGCTCACCGAGTTCGCCTTCCGGCGCTACCTGACCTGGGGCAGCCTCATCGGCTCGCCCGAGACCTGCCGCAAGAGCCTGGCGGACCTGGCCGACCTCGGCTGTGACGAGGTGGCGTGCTTCGTCGACTTCGGGCTCGGCAGGGCCGAGGTCCTGGAGAGCCTGCGGCGCCTGGCCGACCTGGGCGGGGAGGACCGATGAGCACCGCCGACAGGTTCGCCGCGCTGAGCACCGAACGCCGGGTGGAGCTGCTGCGCCGCCTGGTCGAGGCGGGCCGGCTGGAGGCGATCCCCGACATCGTGCCCCCGCGCGACCCCGCCCGCCCGGTGCGGCTCAGCCCGGCGCAGGAGGACCTGTGGGTGTACGAGTCGCTCTATCCGGACACCGCCGCGCTCAACCTGTGCTGCGCCTACCACTTCGGCACCCCGGTCGACCCGACCGACCTGGAGGCGGCGCTGACCATCGTCCAGGGGCAGCACGACACCCTGCGCATGCGCGTCACGGGCGAGGTGGGCGAGCTGCGGGTGGAGTCCGCGCCGGCGGAGCCGTTCCGGCTGGAGCGGCAGGACCTGCGCGGCGGCGGCACCGGCCTGCGCGAGGCGCTGCACGCCTTCAGCCGCCGCACGTTCGAGCTGGACGGCGGGCCGCTGATCAGGGGCCGGTTCATCACCGTGGACGACACGCGGGCCACGCTGGTGCTCGCGCTGCACCACATCGCGACGGACTGGTGGTCGTTCGACGTGCTGCACGGCGAGCTGACCGAGGCCTACCGGACCGTGCGCGAGCGGGTCCCGCCGCGCCTGCGCAGGCCCGGCATCCAGTACGCCGACTTCGCCTGCTGGCAGCGCGAGCTGGAGGCGGCCGGAGTGTTCGACGCCCAGCTCGACTGGTGGCGCGGCTACCTCGCGAACCCGCCCAGGCCCCTCACCGTGGGCTCCGCGACGCCGGCCGGCGGTTTCGGGGTCGAGCAGGTCGCCTTCCGCATCGACGCCCGCGTGGAGGCCGCCGTACGCGCGCTGGCCAGGGAGCGCGGGGCCACCGTGTACGGCGTGCTGATGACGGCGTTCGCGGTCTTCGCGCACCGGCTCACCGGCGAGCCCGACCTGATCACCGGCACGCCCGTCGCCAACAGGTCGGCCAGGGGCCTGGACCGCGTCATCGGCTACGTCATGAACTCCGTCCCGGTGCGCTGGCGGATCGGCGGCGGAACGACGTTCGCCGAGCTGCTGGCGCGTTTCACCGCCGAGTTCCCCCAGGTGCTCGCGCACGCCGACGTGCCCGTGGGCCGGATCGTGCGGGCGCTGGACCCGGAGCGGGTGGCGGGGCGGTCGCCGCTGTTCCAGTGGGTGTTCATGCACCTGCCGCGCCAGGAGAGCGTGGCCAGGCTGCGGGAGATCGCCGATCCCGAGCGGGTGCACACCGGCGGGGAGCACGACCTGATCGGGATCGTGCGTGACGGTGACGACGGGTTCGAGGCGAGCCTGGAGATCCGTACCGACGTGTACGCGCCCGAGGTCGTGCGGGCGTGGGCGGACTCCTTCACGACCCTGCTGGACTCGCTCGTGACGGAGCCGGACGCGCCCGTCTCCCGGGCCTCGCTGGTGCCCGCGGAGCCGCGCGAGCCGTCCGCCGCGGTGCCCGCCGTGATGCCCGCCGTGATGCCCGCTGCGACGACGCTGTACGGGCTGGTGGCGCGGCAGGCCGGGCTCAGGCCCGATGCGGTGGCCGTCGAGTCGGAGCACGGGCGGCTCACCTACCGGGAGCTGCTGGAGCGCGCCGACGCGCTGGCGGCGGCGCTCGTGGAGCGCGGGGTGGGGCCCGAGCGGGTGGTGGCGCTGGCGCTGGGGCGGTCCACGGCCATGGTGGTGGCGATCCTGGCGGTGCAGCGGGCCGGTGGGGCGTACCTGCCGGTCGATCCGGACGATCCGGCGGAGCGGGTGGCGTACCTGGTCCGGGACGCCGGGGCGGGCCTGCTGGTCGCCGGGCCGGGGGTGCTGCCGGCGCTCGACGTGGAGCGGATCTCCCCCGACGCCTCCGGACCCATCACGAAATTTCCGGACATCGACCCGCGGAGTGCGGCGTGGGTGATGTACACCTCCGGCTCCAGCGGCCGCCCCAAGGGGGTGGTGGTCAGCCACGCTGGTGTCGCCTGCCTGGCGCACTCGCTGGTGACGTCGTTCGGGCTCGGCGGGAGCAGCCGGGTGCTGCAGCTCGGGGCGCCGACGTTCGACATCTCGGTGGGCGAGCTGTGCCTGGCGTTCGGCTCCGGCGGCACCCTCGTCGTCCCGCCCGCCGGGCCGCTGGCCGGGGACGAACTGGGGCGGGTGCTGCGGGAGCGGCGCGTCACGTTCGGGCTGATCCCGCCGGCGGTGCTGGCCACCGTACCGCCCGGCGACTACCCCGACCTGCGCGGCGTCGCCTCCGGGGCCGACGTGTGCCCGCCGGAGCTGGTGGCGCGGTGGGCGGACAGGGGCTTCTGGAACGCGTACGGGCCGACCGAGACCACGGTCTGCTCCAGCGTCAGCGACCCGCTCGCCCCGGACGGCACGCTCCCGCCGATCGGCCGCCCGCTCACCGGCACCCGCCTGTACGTCCTGGACGCCCGCCTGCGCCCGCTGCCCGCCGGGGTGCCCGGCGAGCTGTACGTGGGAGGCGCCGGGGTGGCACGCGGCTACCTCGGCCGCCCCGGCCTCACCGCCGAACGTTTCGTCGCCGACCCGTACGGGGCTCCGGGTGAGCGCATGTACCGCACGGGCGACCTCGTCCAGCGGCGGCCCGACGGCCAGATCCAGTTCCTCGGCCGGACCGACGACCAGGTGAAGGTGCGCGGCTTCCGCATCGAACCGGCCGAGATCGAGGCGGCGCTCGCCACGCACGCGACGGTCGCGCGGGCGGCGGTGGCCCGGCACGGCGACCGCCTCGTCGCCTACCTCGTCCCTCGCCCGGGGGCCGAGCCCGACCCCGGCGGCGTGCTCGCGCACGCGATGGCCACGCTGCCCGTGCACCTGGTGCCGAGCGAGTTCGTGGTGGTGGAGACGCTGCCGCTCACGCCGCGGGGGAAGCTGGACCGGGCCGCGCTGCCCGCGCCCGGCGCTCCGGCGGAGGTGACGCGCGCGCCGGTCACCGAACGCGAGTCGGCCCTGTGCGCCCTCTTCGCCGAGCTCCTCGGCCTGCCGGAGGTGGGGGCCGAGGACGACTTCTTCCGGCTGGGCGGCGACAGCGTCGCGGCGATCCGGCTCGTCAGCCGGGCCCGCGAGCGGGGGCTCGGGCTCACGCCGCGCGAGGTGTTCGTCGCCAGGACCCCCGCCGCGCTGGCCGCCCTGGCCCGGGTCGCCACGCGTGCCGTCGCGGACTCTCCCACCGGCCGGTTCCCGATCACGCCGATCATGCACTGGTGGCGCGAGCACGGCGGGCCGCTGGACACCTTCACCCAGTCGCTGGTGGTGCCCGTCCCGCAGGGCTGCGACGAGGAGCGCATCAGGACGGCCCTGCGCACGCTGACGGCCCGGCACGCCGCCCTGCGCATGCGGCTGCTGCGGCACTCCGAGGAGGACTGGGAGCTGGAGGTGCCGGTCCCTGAGGAGGCTGCGGAGGTCCCGTTCATCCGCACCTGGGCGGACGCGGACGGCCCCACCGGACACACCGGACCCCCAGGCCCCACCACCACCGATCCCACCGGCCCGGCCAGGCGTGAGGCCGGGCATGAGGCCGCGCGTGAGGCCAGGCGTGGGGCCGAGCGTGAGGCCAGGCGTGGGGCCGAGCGTGAGGCCGCGCGTGAGCCCAGGCATGAGGCCGCGCGTGAGGCGCGGCCCGATCCCCTGCGCGGCGCCATGCTCGCGGCCACCTGGACCGCGCCCGGCCGGTTGCTGCTCACCGCCCACCACCTGGCCGTGGACGCCGTCTCCTGGCGCGTGCTCGGACCCGAGCTGGCCGCCCTGCTCAACGGCCCCGCCGAGGCCGCCACCCCGGCCGCCCGAGGGACGTCGTTCGCCCGCTGGTCCCGCCTCCTGACCGCCGAGGCGCAGCGGCCGGAGCGGGTGGCGGCCGAGTTCCCGCTGTGGGAGCGCATGGCGGCCGGCGAGCCGCTGCTGAGCCCCGGCCGCCCGCGAGGGCGCCGGACGCGTGCCGTCCTCACCAGGACGCTCCCGCCCGGGCTCACCGAGCAGGCCGTGACCCACCTGCCCGCCGCCTTCCGCTGCGGCCCGGACGAGGTGCTGCTCACGGCCCTGGCCATCGCCGTGACCCGATGGCGCGGCGGGACGGGTGTGCTGGTGGAGGTCGAGGGTCACGGCCGCGAGCCGTTCACCGACGACGTGGACATCTCCGGCACCATCGGCTGGTTCACCACCCAGTACCCCGTCAGCCTCGACGCCACCGGCACCCCCGCCGACGCGCTCAAGCGCGTCAAGGAGACCCTGCGCTCGATCCCGGGAGCGGGCCTCGGCCACGGCCTCCTGCGCCACCTCAACCGGGACACGGCCGCCAAGCTGAGCACGCTGCCCGCCCCTGACCTGCGCTTCAACTATCTGGGCAGGTTCGAGGGCGAGCTGGTGGGCATGCCGGGCACCCCGATGGCGTACGCGGTGGAGCTGGACACGGTGGTCCTGACCGGCGCGGACGGCGCCCGCCTGACGGCGAGCTGGTCCCACGCCGCCGAGCTCATCGGCTCCCAGGACGTCGCGGACCTGGCCGGCCTCTGGGAGGCGGCGCTGACGGAGCTGGCCGCCCACGCCGGTGAGGGCGGCGCGACCAGCTCCGACTTCCCGCTGGTCGAGCTGACCCAGTCCCAGATCGAGGCCCTCGAAGCGGACCTGGACGGCGGCTGGTGAGCGGCAGGCTGGCCGACGTGCTGCCGCTCTCCCCCGCCCAGGAGGGCCTGCTCTTCCACGCCCTGTACGGCGGCGGCGACGCGTACGTGATCCAGGCCAGGTTCACCCTGGACGGCGAGGCCGACCCGGCCAGGCTGCGCGCGGCACTGGAGTCCCTGCTCGAACGCCACCCCAACCTGCGCGCCTGCTTCCGCCACAAGGGCCTCGACCAGCCGGTGCAGCTCGTCCCGCGCAGCGTCCGTGTCCCGTGGACGGAGGTGGAGCCGCCGGCGGACGCCGACCTGGAGCGGATGCTGGAGGCGGACCTGCTGCGGCCGTTCGACGTGACGAGGCCACCGCTGGTGCGGGCCATGCTCGTGCGGCGGCGCGAGCTGGTGCTGACGATGCACCACCTGCTGGTGGACGGCTGGTCGATGCCGATCCTGGCCCGCGAGCTGGCCACCCTGTACGCGGGCGGGCCCCCGCTGCCGCCCGCGCCGCCGTTCCACGCCTACCTGGCGTGGCTCAGCTACCAGGATCGCGAGGAGGCGCGGCAGGCCTGGCGTGAGGCGCTCGACGGCCTGCCGGGTCCCACGCTGCTCAGGCCGGGGGCCGGGGCCGCGAGCCCGCGGCAGGAGGCGGTGGAGCGCGAGCTGCCGCCCGAGCTGAGCGAGGCCGTGCGGCGGCGGGCGCGCGCCGCCGGGGTGACGGTCAACACGCTGGTGCAGGCGGCGTGGGGGCTGGTGCTGGCGCGGATGACCGGGCGCGAGGACGTGGTGTTCGGGGCGGTGGTGTCCGGGCGGCCGCCGGAGGTGGCGGGCGTGGAGTCGATGGTGGGGCTGTTCATCAACACCCTGCCTGTACGCGTCCGGGCCGGCGAGCCCGGGCTGCTGCGGCGGCTGCAGGACGAGCAGGCCCGGCTCACCCCGTACCACCACGCACGCCTGGCGGACGTTCGGCGCGGCGGCGGCGAGCTGTTCGACACCCTGCTGGCCTTCGAGAACTACCCCCGTGACGGCCTGGACTCCCAGAGCGGCCTGCGGCTGACGGGCGTGCACGATGGGACCCACTACCCGGTCACCGTGACGGTGGTGGCGGGTGAGCGGCTGTGGCTGCGGCTCGGCTACCGTCCCGACCTGGTGAGCCGGGCCGAGGCCGAGGCCATCGCCGCCCGGTTCGTGCGGGCGCTGGGGTCGGCGGACCTGGACGGCGCCGGCGTGCTTCCCGCCGAGGAGCGCCGCCTGCTCGCGTCCTGGGGTGGTGCGGCGGGCGACCCGGCATCCGAGCCGGACGCGACGCTCGAACGGCCGGGTGCGGCTTTTGTGCGGCCGGGTGCGGCCTTTGAACGGACAGGGGCGGGTTTCGGGGCGGGCGCGGGCGTCGGCGGGTCGGTGCCGGAGCGGTTCGCGGCGCAGGTGGCGCGGACGCCGGACGCGGTGGCGGTCGAGCACGGCGGCCACCCGCTCACCTACGCCGAGCTGGACGCCCGCTCCGACCGGGTGGCGGCGCGGCTGAGCCTGGCCCCTGAGACACCGGTCGCGCTGCTCATGGAGCGCTCCCCCGAGCTGGTGGTGGCTCAGCTCGCGGTGCTGAAGGCGGGCGGCTGCTACATGCCGCTGGACCCGGGACAGCCGCGGGCCAGGCTGGACTGGCTGCTGGAGGACAGCGGCGCCCAGCTCGTCCTGACGGAGCTGAACGGTGGCGAGCCGGACCAGGACGGCCCGCATGAGCGGGTGGCCGGGTTCGCGGCACGGGCCGTGCATCCGCATGCCGCCGCGTACGTCATGTACACCTCCGGCTCCACGGGCACGCCCAAGGGCGTCGTCGTCACCCACGCGAACATCCTGGAGCTGGCCTCCGACCGGCGCTTCGCGGAACACCACCGGGTCCTGCTGCACAGCCCGCACACGTTCGACGCGGCCACGTACGAGCTGTGGGTGCCGCTGCTCAACGGCGGCACCACGGTCATCGCCCCGCCCGGCCCCCTCAGCCCCGGCACCGTCGAACGGGCCCGGCTCAGCGCGGTGTGGCTGACGGCCGAGCTGTTCCGCACCCTGGCCGACCTGGCGCCCGGCGCGCTCGCCAGCGTCCCGGAGATCTGGGCGGGCGGCGACGTCCTCTCACCGGACGCGGTGCGACGGCTGTCCCGGCACGGGGCGCGGGTCGTCAACGGGTACGGGCCGACGGAGACGACGACGTTCGCCACCAGCCACCCGGTCGGCCCCGAGCCTGGGACAGGGCCCGTCCCGATCGGCCGCCCGCTGGACGGCACGCGCGTGTACGTCCTGGACGCCCGCCTGCGCCCCGCCCCGATCGGCACGATCGGCGAGCTGTACATCGCCGGGACCGGCCTGGCACGCGGCTACCTCGGACGTGCCGGGCTGACGGCGGAACGGTTCGTGGCGGATCCGTTCGCGGTGGGCGAGCGCATGTACCGGACCGGGGATCTGGCGCGGTGGACGTTCGGCGGGGAGCTGGAGTTCGCGGGCCGGGCGGACGGCCAGGTGAAGATCCGCGGCTACCGCATCGAACCGGGCGAGGTCGAGGCCGCACTGGAGTCCTGCCCGGACGTGGACCGCGCCGTGGTCACCACCACCGCCGGTTACGCGGATGCCGGTCACGCGGATGCCGGTCAGGGCGGGGCTGGGGCACGGCGGCTGGTCGCGTACGTCGTGCTGCGCGGTGGCGGGACGCTGGAGCGCGTGCGGGAGCACGTCGCGGCGCGCCTGCCGAAGCACCTGCTCCCCGCCCAGTACGTCCTCCTCGGCCACCTCCCCCTCAACCCGCACGGCAAGGTGGACCGCACGGCACTCCCCGCCCCGGAGCCACCGCCCCGCCACCCGGCCGCCGAGCCCGGGACGCCCCGCGAGAAGGAGCTGTGCGAGCTGTTCACGCAGATCCTGAGCGGCACGGCCACACGTCCTCCCGCGGAGACAGGAGGCATCGGCGCGGACTCGGACTTCTTCGAGTGCGGCGGCGACTCGCTGCTCGCCATGCGCCTGACGGCCGCCATCGAGGCCAGGCTCGGCCTCCGCACCTCCATAGCCGCCCTGTTCGAGGCCCCCACCCCGGCGGCGCTCGCCGTCCGCCTCGACACGCCCGCACCGGAGCTGGACCTGTCGCCGCTGCTGACACTGCGCGCCGGGGGTGACGGGGCGCCGCTGTTCTGCGTGCATCCGGGCCGGGGCATCGGCTGGTCCTACACCTCGCTCCTGCCCCACCTGCCGCCGGGCCACCCCGTGTACGCCTTGCAGTCGCCGGTGCTCCAGGACCCCGGGTACCCGGGCCCGGACAGCATGCGGCGGATGGCCGAGGACTACCTGGCGCGGGTGCGGGCCGTCCGCCACGATGGCCCGTACCTGCTGCTGGGGCACTCCTTCGGCGGGCTGCTCGCGTACGAGATGGCCGCCCGCCTGCGCGCGGACGGGCAGGAGGTCGGGCTGGTCGCCTCGCTGGACGCGGTCCCGTGGCCGCCCGGCACGCGGGCGGACCCGGCGGACGCCGAGCAGGAGGCGCTGACGATCCTGCTGCGCACGCGCACCTTGCACCCGTACGCGCAGCCGGGGCCGCTGGAGCGGGCGCGGGTGTTCGCCGCCGTGCGCGAGAGCGAGGGGCCGCTGTCCGGGCTGGGCGACGACCGGCTGTCGGCCGTGGCGGACGCGGTCGCCGGGCATCTGCGGCTGGCCGTCACGTACCGGCCGTCGCCGTTCGACGGGACGGTGCTGCTGTTCTCGGCCACGGCCCAGCCCGGCGGCCCGCCGTCGGCGGTCAAAGCGGAGCGGTGGGCGCCGGCCCGGGTGCGGGTCCACGACCTCGACTGCGGTCACAGCGACCTGCTCAGGCCCGGCCCGGCCGCCGCGATCGCCGGGGTCCTCGAACCGATCCTAGGGAGTATGTGATGGCGCCGGTCGAGTACGAGTTCCCCGTGTCGCCCGCGCAGGCCAGGATGCTGGTGCTGGACCAGCTCAACCCGGGCACCGCCCAGTACAACGTGCCCGTGGCCTTCACCGTGCGCGGCCCGTTCGACGTCTCCGCCTTCCGCGCGGCCCTGGACGCGGTGGTGGCCGGTCACGAGTCGCTGCGTACGGTGTTCCGGCCGGGCGACGGCGCGTACGTGCAGGTCGTGACGGAGGAGGCGAGGGCGGCGCTGCGGGTCGAGCGGGACGTGCCCGTGGCCGCCGCGGACGGGCTGCTGCGGGCGGAGGCGGCGGTGCCGTTCGACGTGGAGGCGGGGCCGCTGCTGCGGTGCGTCGTGTACGAGCTCGGCGACGGCAGCCACCGCGTGCTGCTGACGGCACACCACCTGGTGTGCGACGGCTGGTCGCTGCGACTCCTCCTCCAGGAGCTCACCGCCGCTTACCGCCCCGCCGCCACTTCGACTCGCGGCACAGCCGCGCCGGAGCCGCCCTCGCTCCAGTACCCCGACTACGCCGCCTGGCAGCGGGAACGCCTCGACTCGCACGCCCTGGACGCGGCGGTCGCGTACTGGGCGGGCGTGCTCGCGGACGCGCCCAGGACGCTCGCCCTGCCCACCGACCGCCCACGCCCGGCCGTGCAGTCCACGGCGGGCGGCGTGCACCGGCTGGACCTGCCGCCGGACACCAGGGAACGCCTGGCCAAGGTCGCCGCCGAGCGGAACACGACCCCGTTCACCGCCATGTTCGCCGCGTTCGCCGCCTTCCTGGCCAGGCTCACGGGACAGCGGGACTTCGTGGTGGGAGTGCCGGTCTCGGGCCGCGACCACCCGGACGTCCAGGGCCTCATCGGCCTGCTGGCCAACACGCTGGCGTTACGCGCCGACGTGGCGGGCGAGCCGTCGTACCTGGACCTCGTGACCCGCGTACGCGACCGCCTCCTGGAGGCCCACCCCCACCAGGAGGCCCCGTTCGAGGCGGTGGTCGAGGCGCTGGCCCCCGGCAGGGAGCTCAGCCACGCCCCTCTCGTGCAGGTCATGCTGGCCTACGACGACGACACCCACCTGCGGCTCGACCTGCCCGGAGCCGTCACGGAGCGCGTCGAGCTGCTGCTCGACGACGCCAAGTTCGACCTGCTCCTGAACGTGCAGCGGGACGGCGGCGGCCTGGCCGCCCACTTCGTGCACCGGGCGGACCTGTTCGAGCCGGCCACCGTCCGGCACTGGGCGCGCGCGTTCGAGACGCTGCTGAACGGCCTGCTCGACCGCCCAGAGCTGCCCGTGACCGCCCACGACCTCCTCCCGCCCGACGAGCGCCACCGCGTGCTGCACCGCTGGAACCGCACCACCTCCCCCACCCCCGCCGGCCTCGTTCCCGACCTGGTCGCCGAGCGCGCCGCCGAGCGGCCCGACGCGACGGCGCTGGTCTGCGGCGCCACCGCGCTCACCTACCGCGAGCTGCTGGAGCGCGCCGACCGGCTGGCCGCGAGGCTGCGCGCGGCCGGCGTGGGCCCCGGGGTGCCGGTGGGGCTCTGCCTGGGCCGGGGCGCCGGGATGGCGGTGGCCGCGCTGGCGGTGCTGCGGGCGGGCGGCGCGTACGTGCCCCTCGACCCCGGCCATCCGGAGGCCAGGCTGCGCTTCATGATCGAGGACGCCGGGGTGAGGCTGCTGATCGCCGACGACGGGCCGGAGGATCGCGGCGTCCCCGCGGCCACGGCCGGGCCGGGGGAGTTCGGGGTGCCGGTGACCACGGTCGAGGGCGGGCCGGTCCCGCCGGTCGGCCCCGTGCTCGACGCCCGCCCCGCCCTCGCCGACACCGCGTACATCCTCTACACCTCCGGCTCCACGGGCAGGCCCAAGGGCGTCGCGGTCGAGCATCGCGCGCTGCTGAACCTGGCCACCGCCGTACGCCCCCAGTTCCCGGTGACCGGCGAGGACCGGGTGCTGCAGTACGTGTCGTTCGGGTTCGACGTGGCCGTGTCCGACCTGTTCTTCACGTTCGTGGCGGGGGCGGAGCTGCACGTGGCGGCCGAGTGCGAGCGGCTCGGCGACGACCTGTACGCCCGCCTGCGCGACTCCCGCATCACCTACGTCTTCCTGCCGCCGTCGGCCGCCATGTCGCTGCCGTGCCCGCCGGACGCGCTGCCCGACCTGCGCACGCTGGCCATCGGCGGCGAGGCGTGCCCGGCCGAGCTGGTGGAACGCTGGGCGACGCCGCGGCGGCGGGTGGTGGACGCGTACGGGCCGAGCGAGTGCACCGTCTACGCCACCACGGCCGAACTCGTGCCCGGAGAGCCGGTGGTGATCGGCCGTCCGGTGGCGAACGTGCGCGCGTACGTGCTGGACGAGTGGCTGCGCCCGGTGCCGGTCGGCGTGACGGGCGAGATCTACCTGGCGGGGGCGAGCCTGGCACGCGGGTACGCCAACCGGCCCGCCCTGACCGCCGAGCGCTTCGTGGCCGATCCGTACGGGCCGCCGGGCGAGCGCATGTACCGGACCGGCGATCTGGGCCGTTACGACGCGGGCGGTGTCCTGTCGTACCTGGGCCGGGTGGACACGCAGGTCAAGCTGCGCGGCTTCCGCGTCGAGCTGGGCGAGATCGAGACCGTGCTGGCCGCGCATCCGGGCGTGTCGGTGGCGGCGGCGGCCGTACGCGGAGACCGCCTGGCGGTGTACGTGGTGCCCGGCACCGGATCTGGTGAGCGGGGGCTCACCGTGGTGGAGGTGCGGTCCTGGCTGGCGGCGCGGCTGCCCGGCTACATGGTGCCCGACGCGGTCGTGTTCGTGCCGGAGCTGCCGGTCAACCGATCCGGCAAGCTCGACAGGCGGCGGCTGCCTGAGCCGCCGCTCACCCGTCCCGACCTGGACAGCCCGTACGCGGCCCCGGTCACCCCCACCGAGCGGCGGATCGCGGCGGTGTGGGCGGCGGCGCTGGAGCTGACCCAGGTGGGCCTGCACGACAACTTCTTCGACCTGGGCGGCAACTCGATCCGGCTGCTCGCCGTGCTGTCGGCGCTGCGCGAGCGCGGGCAGGACGGCGGGCTCAAGCTGGTGGACCTGTTCCGGCATCCCACGGTCGCCGCGCTGGCCGCCTTCCTGGACGGCGCGGGCGCGGACGGGGAGCAGGACGAGTCCCGGCGACGGGGGCGGAGCAGACGCGAACGGCTGGCCGCTCGCAGGAACACGCAGAGAGGCGGGAACTGATGCACGACGTACCGGCGGTGGCCATCGTGGGGATGAGCGGCCGCTTCCCGGGGGCCCGCGATCTGGACGAGTTCTGGCGCAACCTCGTCGAGGGCGTCTGCTCGATCACGGACTTCACGGAGGAGGAGCTGCTGGCGGCCGGGGTGGACGCCGCCGAGTTGCGCGGGCCCGGGTACGTGGCGTCGAAGGGCTTCCTGGAGGAGGCGGACCGGTTCGAGCACGAGCTGTTCGGGTTCAACGCCACGGAGGCCGCCGCGCTGGACCCGCAGCACCGGCAGCTCCTGGAGACCGCCTGGTCGGCGCTGGAGGACGCCGGCTATGACCCGCGCCGCACCGGCCTGCGGACCGGCGTGTACGTGGGCGGCGGCCCGAGCGAGCACGCGGTCGCGGCCCAGGTGGACGGGCGGTTGCGGGCCCGGCTGGGGCCGATGCACGTGCGGGTGCTCACCGATCGGGAGTTCCTGGCGGGGTGGCTGTCGTACCGGCTGGGGCTGACGGGGCCGAGCCTGACCGTGCAGACGGGCTGCTCGACCTCGCTGGCCACGGTGCACGTGGCCGTGCAGGCGCTGCTGGCCGGGGAGTGCGACCTGGCGGTGGCGGGCGGCGTGTCGATCGACTCGCCGTACCCGCGCGGCTACCTGTACGAACCGGGCGGCATCTCCTCCCCCGACGGACGGTGCCGTCCCTTCGACGAGAAGGCGGCGGGCACGGTCGGCGGGAACGGCGTCGGCCTGGTGGTGCTCAGGCGGCTGGAGGACGCGGTCGCGGACGACGACCCGATCCACGCCGTCATCCGCGGCACCGCGGCGGGCAACGACGGGTCGGGGCGGGTGGGGTTCACCGCGCCCGGCGTGGACGGGCAGACCGCGACCATCGAGGAGGCCTGGGCGGCGGCGGGGCTGGATCCGGCGGACGCGCAGTTCCTGGAGGCGCACGGGACGGGCACGGATCTCGGTGACCGCATCGAGGTGGCGGCCGCGGCGGAGGCGTTCCGGGGGGCCCGGCGGTGTGCGATCGGGTCGGTGAAGTCCAACGTCGGGCACCTGAACGCGGCCGCGGGCGTGGTGGGGCTGATCAAGGCGGCGCTGATGCTGCGGCACCGCACGATGGTCCCCACCGTGAACGTCACCCGCCCGCACCCCGACCTCGCCCTGGACGACACCCCGTTCCGCCTGCTCACCCGGGCCGAGGCCTGGGCCTCCCCGGCTTTCGGGCCGCGCCTGGCGGGGGTGTCGTCGCTGGGCATCGGCGGCACGAACGTGCACGTCGTCCTGGAGGAACCGCCCACGCCCGCCGGCGACGCGGGTGCAGGCCGGCGTGCTTCCGGTGCCGGTGCCGGTGCCGGCGCAGGTGGTGCTGATGCCGGTCGCATGGTGCTGCCCTTGTCGGCGCGGACGGAGGCGCAGCTCGCCGCCGCCGCCCGGCGCCTGGCCGCCGTGCTGCATTCGCCCGGCGCGCCCCCGCTGGCCGACGTCGCCCACACCCTGGCCCACGGCCGCGCCACCCTGGACGCCCGCGCGTACGTGACCGCCGCGACATGTGAGGAGGCCGCCACCGCACTGGAATCCCTCGCCACGGGCCGCACGACCGCCGGCGGCAACGCGGTCGGCGCGGCGTGGGCGGCGGGTCAGGAGGTCACCTGGCCCGAGACCGGCGGCCGCCGCACCCGCCTGCCCACGTACCCGTTCGCGGGCGACCACCACGGCGCCCTCACCCTCGGCCCCCCACCGGCTCCCGAGCCGGAAGAGCAGGCCACCGGCACGGAGGCGGCCGTGACGGCGCTGTTCCGCACCACCCTGGCCCTGGACGGCGAGCAGGACCTCGACCGCACGTACTTCGCGGCCGGCGGCGACTCCCTGACCGCCGTCTTCCTGGTCAGCGAGCTACGCGACCGCTTCGCCCTGGACGTCCCCATCGAGCTGTTCCTCACCGAACGCCCCCTGCACGAGCTGATCACCCGCGCCGTGCACGGCGAGGAGGACGACCTCCTCGGCGACCTCCTCGACGAACTCGAACAAGACGAGCCCGAACCAGACGAGCCCGGACAAGGCGAGCGCGGACGATGAGACGCCCCCCGCCGGATCCCGCCGTCCTCGACGACCCCGACCTCCTCGACCCGCACCTGCACGCCACCCACGACCTCACCCCCCTCTGGCGAAGACTGCGCGCCACCGACCCGGTACGCAGGCACGACCGCTTCTGGAGCGTCACCCGCCACGCCGACGTCCTGCGCGTGATCCGCGACCCGGACACCTACACCTCGCTCCGGGGCAACATGCTCCGCACCCTGATGCGCGGCCACGACCCCGCCGCCGGCAAGATGATCGTGGTCACCGACGGCCCCCGCCACACCGCCCTCCGCCGCCTGCTCACCCCGGGCTTCACCCCGCGCACCCTCGGCCCCGTCACCCACTCCATCACCGCGGCCACCAGGGACCTCCTCAGCTCCCTCACCCGCCGCGGCGGCGGCGACTTCGTCGGGGAGGTGGCCGCGCAGGTGCCGTTGCGCGCGATCTGCGAGCTGCTCGGCGTCCCGGAACGGGACCGGCAGCGCGTCCTGGAGCTGACGGCGCAGGCCATGCTCGGCGAGGAGGGCGCCGACCTGGCCGCCAGAATCGCGCAGAGCGAGATCCTGCTCTACTACACCCGCCTGGCCGCCGAACGCAGGTCCGCCCCAGGCAACGACGTCATCAGCCTGCTCGTCTCCGCCGACCTCACCGAGGAGGAGGTGCTGCTCAACTGCTACAACCTGATCATCGGCGGCGACGAGACGGCCCGGCTGGCGATGGCCGGCGGGCTGCTGGCGCTGGCCACGTACGGCGAGGAGTGGGCGCGCCTGCGCGCGGACCCCGGCCTGATCGAGCCGGCCACCGAGGAGATCCTGCGCTGGACCACCCCCGCCGCCCACGTCGGCCGGGTCGCCACCCGCGCGGCCGAGCTGGGCGGGCGGCGCATCGAGGCGGGCGACGTGGTGGCGCTGTGGACGGTGTCGGCCAACCGCGACGAGGCCGTCTTCGCCGACCCCGACCGCTTCGACGTGGGCAGGCGGCCGAACAGGCACCTGACGTTCGGCCACGGCCCGCACTTCTGCCTGGGCGCGCAGCTCGCCCGCGCCGAGATCAGGGCCCTGCTGGCGGAGCTGCGCGCGACGGTGACCAGGATCGAGGTGACGGGCCCGGTGACGTGGCTGCCGTCGAACTTCGTCAACGGCGTCGCGACGCTCCCCGTCTCACTGGCGTAGGACGCTCCGTGGCGTAACCTGCAAGTATGTCCGTCCACTTGAACCACACCATCATGCCGGCCAGGGACAGGGACGCGACGGCCGCCTTCCTCGTCGAGCTGCTCGGCCTGGAGCCGGCGCCCGAGTACGGCCCGTTCCGGGTGGTCTCGCTGGGCAACGACGTGTCGATCGACGTCGTGCAGGCGGGCGAGGAGCTGCCGTCGCAGCACTACGCGTTCCTGGTCAGCGAGGACGAGTTCGACCAGATCTGGGGCCGGATCAAGGAGCGCGGGCTGACGTACTGGGCCGATCCGTTCCACCGGCAGGCGGGGCAGATCAACACCAACGACGGCGGGCGCGGCCTCTACTGGTCCGACCCCAACGGGCACAACCTGGAGATCATCACGGTGCCGTACGGCGGCGGTTAGGGCGCCAGCGCCTCCAGCGCCTCCTCGGCCCGGCGCATCGCCTCCTTGGCGCCGGACTCGGGTATCTCGCGGTCGAAGTTCAGGTCGTGGAAGACCTCCGTGACGCCGGCGGCGCCGAGGGCCTCGACGTCGCGCCTGATCTTGTCGTACGTGCCGGTCAGCGGGCGTTCCTCGTCCTGGGCCCGCACCTGCGTGGAGCCGCGGCAGACGAGCCGGAACGCGCTCGCGTCCCGCCCCGCCGCGGCCAGCTCGTCCTTGATCAGCCCGATGCGGGCGGTGATGGAGGCCAGGTCCTCCCTGCTGGAGCTGACCCAGCCGTCGGCCAGCCGGGCGGCGCGGCGCAGCGCGACGTCGGCGGTGCCGCCGAGCAGGATCTGGGGCGGGCCCGGCAGCGGCTTGGGGTCGAGGTGGGCGGGCGGCACGCGGTAGAAGTCGCCGTCGTGCTCGACCACGTCGTCGGTCCACGCCTTGCGCAGCACCTCGACGAACTCCTCGCCCCTGCGGCCGCGCCGCGCCATGTCGGTGCCGGTCGCCTCGAACTCCTCCGGCAGCCAGCCCAGCCCGATCCCGGCGGTGAGCCTGCCGCCCGAGAGCGTCTGCAGCGTGGCGAGCTGCTTGGCCAGCGGCACGGGCTGCACGTACGCGTTGATCACCGCGACGCCCAGCCGGATGCGGCTGGTCACGGCCGAGAGGTGGGCGAGCGTGACGATCGGGTCGTGCACGGCGCGGTAGGTGGGCCCCATCGGGTGCCCGACCGGGTACAGCAGCCGCTGGAACGTCCACAGCTCGTGGTAGCCCAGCTCCTCGGCGCGGACGGCGATGCGGCGCATGTTCTCGGGTGTGGCCCAGGGCCCTGACACGGGTACGGCGAAACCGACTCTCATGGCACCTAGTCTGTACGAGTGGGTCTTGAAGCTGAGCTGGCGGGCATCGCCGCGGCGTACGGCGGCGCGGGAAAGCCCGTGTTACACCCGACGCGCACGGACGTCGTGGTGTTACGCATGGGCGAGGTGGTGGTGAAGGCCCATTCGGCGCGCGACGACGCCGAGTCGCTGCGGCCGAGGTTGCGGGCCGCGGCGTCGGCCTCGGTGAGCGGGGTGATGCTGGCCCCGCTGGAGCGCGAGGTGCTGTCGGCGGGCGGGCGCGCGGTCACGGTGTGGCCGGCGGGCCGTCCGGTCTCGCACGACGATCCGGGCTCCGCGCCGTGGGAGGAGGGGGCCAGGCTGCTGGCCAGGCTGCACGCCGTTCCTCTCACGCTGGTGCCCGCGCTGCCGCCCGCCGGAGGGCCCGCCAGGGCCGCCAGGGCGGTGAGCCGGATGACCGGCGACGGGCCGGTGGAGCAGCTCGTCAGGCGGGCGTTCAAGGAGCTGCCCGAGCCGCGGCCGCTGCCCGGCCTGCTCACGCACGGCGACTGGCATCTGGGCCAGCTCGTGCACCGTGACCGGTGGCTGCTCATCGACGTCGACGACCTCGGGGTCGGCGACCCGGCGTGGGACCTGGCCAGGCCCGCGGCCTGGTACGCGGCGGGCCTGCTCGAACCGGCGGTGTGGGAGCGGTTCCTGGGGGCTTACCTGGGCTCCGGCGGGCCGGCGCTCGGCCAGGGCGACGACCCGTGGGCGCGCCTCGACGTGCCCGCCCGGGCGCTGACCGTGCAGCTCGCCGCCGTGGCCGTGGTCAACGCCGACAGCGAGGGCCGGGAACTCGACGAGGTCGAGCACTCGTTAATCGAATCGTGCAACAGAATCGTCCGAGCATGACGGGGGTTGCGCGCGGTAGGTTTCACCCTGAGACCTCGAGTCAAGGAGAGCGACTTAGATGCAGTGCCCCAAGTGCCGCGGGAACATGCGGACCTATGAGCGCAACGGCGTCCACATCGAGCAGTGCGACAACTGCCGAGGGATCTTCCTCGACTACGGCGAGCTGGAGACGCTGACCCGGATGGAGACGCAGTACCACGCGGCTCCCCCGCCTCCCGCCGCCCCCGGCCCGGCCTGGGGCGCCCCGCACCACGGCGGCGGCCACTACGGCGGCCACCACCGTCAGCGCAGCTGGGTGGGCATGCTGTTCTCGACCTGACGAGACCTGATCAGGGCAAGGGCCGCGTGCGGATGCAGTGCGCGGCCTTTCCCCTGCCGGTCATTCGGGGAAGTCGTCCGGGTCCACGGGTGCGGTGCGGGCGTTGCCGCCGCTGATCGAGTGCAGCGTGATCCGCCAGTCGTGCCAGAGGATCTGCGTGGCGGTGACCGTGGTCTTGAACTTCACGGTCTCCTCGAACCGCTCGAAGCTGCAGTCCCTGGTGAACGCCTTGGTCTTCCCGTCCCAGTCCACGCCGTGCGTGAAGTAGATCTTGTAGCTGCCGTCCGGCACGCCCTTGATCTTGAACTTGGCCTTCTTCCGCACGTACACGCTGAACGCCTTGCTCCCGCCCCTCAGCACGGTGACCACGGCGTCGAGGCTGTCGCCGTTGTCGATCTCCAGCGAGCTGCGCCCGTTGAGCGCGCTCCTGCGGATGAACGAGCCGTTGCGCAGCCGCCTGGTCTGCCGCTCGCCCGCCTTCACCGACACGACGTCGGCCGGGTAGCCGCCGGCGCTCTGCAGGGCCTTGCCGGCCTGGTCCAGCGCGTTCAGCCGGTCGCCGAGGTCGGCGAGCACGGCGGAGGAGGTGCACAGGTCGCGTGCGCCGACCTTGTCGGACGTGCTGCCCAGCCTGGTGGCGACGTCGCGCAGGCTGGTCACGTACGTCTCGTGCTGGGCGCGTACGGCTTCGGGCGGGGTGAGCGCCGACAGCGCGTCGGCGGCGCCGTTCAGCTCCTCCTCGGCGCGCCCCACCCGCTGGTCCAGGGCCTTGACGCCGCGGGCGCCCGCCAGCGCGGTGATCGCGTCGGCCATCGCCTCGCGCCGGCTCTCCAGCTCTCCCTTGTACGCCTCCGGGGTCAGCGCGGCCGACGTCTGGCCGCCGCCGGTGCCCGCCTGGGGGACGATGCCGTTGCCGCCCGCGACGCCGGTGACCTTGGGCTCGCCTCCGGCCGGCGACAGCGCGCCGGAGGAGCACGCGCCGAGGGAGGTGAGCGTCACCAGAGCGAGAACGCTGGAGATCAACCGGGGTGTAGCCACCTGCCACACTATCGTCCGGTTGATCCCCAACCGTCAATTACGATTCGGTCAGTCCCTCCTCCCGATCCTGCCGCAGCCAACGGGTGATCCCCAGCGTGTCCAGGAACGGCAGATCGTGGCTGGCCACGATGAGCGCGCCCCGGTACGCCGACAGCGCCTGCGCGAGCTGGCGGACGCTGGCCAGGTCCAGGTTGTTGGTCGGCTCGTCGAGCAGGAGCAGCTGCGGTGGCGGCTCGGCCGACAGCAGCGCGGCGAGCGTCGCGCGGAAGCGCTCCCCGCCGGAGAGCGTGCCGACGGCCTGATTGACCCGCTCCCCGCGGAAGAGGAAGCGGGCCAGCCCGGCGCGTACGTCGTTCACCGAGGCGGACGGTGCCAGGGCCCGCACGTTGTCCACCACGCTCAGCCGGTCGTCCAGCAGGTCGAGCCGCTGCGGCAGGTAGCGGACGGGCACGTGGGCGCCGTGCGCGAGGATGCGCTTGAGCAGCGTGGTCTTGCCCGACCCGTTGGGCCCGAGCAGCGCGATCCGCTCCGGCCCGCGCACGACCAGCGCCTCCAGCACCGCCACGGACGACCCCGCTTCCGGCTCCACGTCCGGCTCCACGTCCGCCCGGCGCAACCCGGCGTCCGCCCGGCGCGACCCCGCGTCCGCTCGGCGCGGTGGCTCCAGCGGGAGCGTGAGCACCGTGCGGCCGGCGGGCACCTCGGTGCCCGGGAGCTGGATGCGGATCCCGGCGTCGTCGCGCACGGCCTGCTCGGCCTCGGTGAGCCGCTCGCGGGCCTCGGCCAGCTTCTCCAGGTGGAGGGTGCGCTGCTTGCCCGCCGTCACCTGGGCCTTGCCCTTGAGCGTGTTCGCGACGATCTTCGGCACCTTCTTGTTCTCGAACGCCTTCCTGCCGGTCCGCAGGCCGCGGTCGATCCTGGTCCTGGCCTCGATGAGCTCGCGCTGCTGCCGGCGCACCTCGCCCTCCGCGGTGCGCACCGAGCGCTCGGCCGCCTCCTGCTCGGCGGCGACCTGCTCCTCGTACGCGCCGAGGTTGCCCCCGTACATGCGTACGGCCCCGTCGCGCAGCTCGGCGATCTGGTCCACCAGCTCCAGCAGCGCCCGGTCGTGGCTGACGAGCAGGAGCACCCCCTGCCAGGCGGCGACGGCGGCGTGCAGCCGGTGCCGCGCGTCCAGGTCGAGGTTGTTGGTGGGCTCGTCGAGCAGCAGCACGTCGGGCCGTTTCAGCAGCTGCGCGGCCAGTGCGACCATGATGGTCTCGCCGCCGGACAGCGTGCCGACCGTACGGTCGAGGCCGAGGTGGCCGAGCCCGAGCCGGTCGAGCTCGGCCAGGGCGCGCTCCTCCACGTCCCAGTCGTCGCCGACGGCCGTGAAGTGCTCATCGGCCACGTCGCCGCGCTCGATGGCGTGCAGCGCGGCCCGCGTCCGGCTGATCTCCAGCAGGTCCGACACGGTACGCCGGGCGCCGAGCGGCACGTTCTGCGGCAGGTACCCGACCACGCCGGAGACGGACACGGACCCGGACCGCGGTGCCAGCTCACCCGCGATGATCCTGAGCAGGGTGGACTTGCCCGACCCGTTGACCCCGATGAGCCCGGTACGCCCGGCGGGGAAGGCGGCGTCGAGCCGGTCGAGCACGGCGGTCCCGTCAGGCCAGGCGAAGGAGACGTGATCGACGACAATGGAATAAGGCATAAGGCGGCTCCCATCACAAAAAATCGAAATTTCGTGACTTGGCGGGAAACACCGCATACACGCGCGACACACGGGAACTCGGAGTCGGAGTCCGCGACGAGGGGGGCGAGGATGTCCTCGAGGTCCAGGTGATACGCGCATGCCCATGACAGGGCCGAACGGCGCGGTGCCCGCGACCTCAGATCCTCACGTCGGCTGCCCCCACGAATCGGCGATAGGACGCCCAGAAGCTTATGTGACCGGGCGATCAGGTGGCAAGCCTGCGGGCCCGGTGCGCCGCCACGTTCACCCTGTTGGCGCAGCTCAGGGAGCAGAACCGGCGCCGCCCGTTGCGCGAGGTGTCCACGTAGACGATCTCGCACCCCGCCCTGCCGCACCGCCCCAGCCGGTCGCCTCCGGCGAACGACAGCGCCATGGCCAGCCCGCCCGCGGTGGTGTCCCTCGACCGGGCCACGATGTCGGCGTCGACGGAGAAGAAGTGCAGGTGCGGCTCGCGGCCGTCGTGGGCGCTGACGTACGGCTTGGACGTGGTCAGGTCGAGCAGGTCGTTGACCAGCTTGATCTGCGTCTCCTGGTCCCGCTCCCCGAACACCGGCGCCAGCCTGGCCGCCCACGCCCGCAGCTCCTCCGCCTGCCCGGCGGTCACGGCGGCGCGCACCATGCGGTGCTCGGTCAGGATCGCCTCGACCGCTCCGGGGCTGAAGTCGGTCGCGTTGACCAGTGCCGCCGCGAGGGCCGCCCCGTTGCCGCCGTAAGCGTTGAAATGCATAAGGTCATTACATCAGGTTGGAATCATGCACACCAGAGACCTGCACGACCCCCTCGCCATGACCGTCGTCTCCTCCCACCGCACCTCGGAGGGGGTGGTGTCGTACCTGAAGTGCTCCTGCGGCGTCTGGGAGGTGCGCACCGCGCTGCTGGTCGGCACCGCCACGCCGGGCGCGCGTTCGAAGATGACCATCGACTGAGACGGTGCCGTCGTCCTAGAGTCGGGCCTACATCCCCCAGGAGGTCAGGCATGTCCAGCATTCCCTCCCTGTTGCGCGACCGGATCGCGGCAACTCCCGACGCCGAGGCGTACCGTGTGCCCTCCGACGGCGGGTGGACCTCGTTCACCTGGCGGGAGGTGGGCGAGCAGGTGCGCGGCCTGGCCCTGGCGCTGTCCGGCCTGGGCTCGGGGCCCGGCACCCGCGTGTCGATCCTCTGCTCCACCCGCCTCGAATGGATCGTCTGCGACCTGGCGGTGCTGGCGACGGGAGCGGCCACGACCACGATCTACCCGTCGAACACGGCCGCCGAGTCCGCCTTCGTCATCACCGACTCGGGCAGCACGATCGTCATCGCCGAGAACGACGAGCAGGTGACCAAGCTCAGGTCCGTCCAGAAGGAGCTCCCCGACGTCACCCACGTGATCGTCATCGACGGCTCCGCCAGCGACGACGGCTGGGTCATCACCCTCGCCTCGCTGAGCAGCGGCAGCGGCAACAGTGGCGACAGTGGCGACAGTGGCGACAGTGCCGCCGCCACCGGCGACTACGACGCGATGGTGGACGCCATCGCCGAGGACGACCTGGCCACCCTGATCTACACCTCCGGCACCACCGGCCGCCCCAAGGGCGTCGAGCTGACCCACGACAACTGGCTCTACGCGGCCGGCGCGGTGCGCGAGATCGAGCTGATCTCCCCGTCCGACCTGCACTTCCTGTGGCTGCCGCTGTCGCACTCGTTCGGCAAGCTGCTGGAGGTCGTGATGATCGGCATCGGCGTGCCGACCGTGATCGACGGCCGCCTCGACAAGATCGCCGACAACCTCGGCGTGGTGAGGCCGACCGTCATGGCCGCCGCGCCGCGCATCTTCGAGAAGATCCACAACACGGTCGTGGCGAACATGCAACGCGAGGGCGGCCTCAAGCTGCGCATCTTCACCTGGGCGCGCAAGACCGGCCGGCGGGTCGTCGCGGCCAGGCAGCGCGGCGCCGCCGTGCCGGCCACCACCCGCGCCGAGTACGCCCTGGCCGACCGCCTCGTCTTCGCCAAGCTGCGCGATCGGTTCGGCGGCCGGATCCGCTTCTTCATCTCCGGCGCAGCCCCGCTCAACCAGGAGGTCGCCGAGTTCTTCGACGCGGCGGGCCTGACGATCCTCGAAGGGTACGGGCTGACGGAGTCGTCGGCGGGCAGCTTCCTCAACCGGCCCGAGTCGGTGCGGTTCGGCACGGTCGGCCTGCCGCTGCCCGGCACCGAGGTGCGCATCGCCGACGACGGCGAGATCCTCATCGGCGGGCGCGGCATCATGCGCGGCTACCACGGGCTGCCCGAGGAGACGGCCGAGGCGCTGGAGGACGGCTGGCTGCGTACGGGCGACATCGGCGAGCTGGACGAGGCCGGCCGGCTGCGCATCACCGACCGCAAGAAGGAGCTGATCAAGACCTCGGGCGGCAAGTACGTCGCGCCCACGTACCTGGAGGGCCGGATCAAGGCGGCCTGCCCGTTCGTGTCCCACGTGTTCGTGCACGGCGACCGGCGCAACTACGTCACGGCGCTGGTCACGCTCGACATGGACGTGGTCAAGCCGTGGGCGCAGGCCGAGTCGCTGCCCGAGGACCCCGAGCAGCTGCGGGAGCACCCCAGCATGCGCGCCGAGGTCGAGAAGGCGATCAAGCAGGTCAACGAGGGCGAGGCCAGCTACGCCACGGTCAAGAAGTTCGCGATCCTGGCCGAGGACTTCTCGGTGGAGACGGGCGAGCTGACGGCCAGCCTCAAGATCAAGCGCAAGGCCGTGGAGGAGCGGCACGGGTCGACGCTCGACTCCTTCTACGAGTGATCTCCCACCTGCCGGTGCGGCCACGGCACTGCGACGCGCAGGCCATGATGCACGCGACCCGCTACTACGAGTACTTCGAGGACGCCTTCCTCGACTGGCTCGGCGCCAGGGGCGGCTACGAGCGGCTCCGGCAGGAGGGCGCCGACCTGGTGGTCAAGGTCAGCGGCTGCGAGCACCACGCGCCCGCCCGGCTCGGCGACGTGCTGGCGGTGGAGACCGTGCCGGCCAGGGTCGGCTCCACCTCGATCACGATGACGTTCACGATGCGGCGCGGGGAGGAGCTGGTGGCGGTCGGCACGATCACGTACGTGTGCGTGCGCGGCGGCCGCCCCTCCCCGCTGCCGGGGATGCTCGTTCAGAGCACCCGCTTGGCCCCCGGCAGCGACCGCACCAGGTAGGCGATCCACCAGCACAGCGGCAGCGCGAGCAGCAGCATGGCCGCGAACTTGACGATCGCGATCGTCTCCAGCGGCCGCAGCGCCCAGCCCAGCCCGACCAGCACGAGCGGGTGGATGATGTAGACGGTGAAGGCGTGCTCGGCCAGGAACCGGCCGCGCGGCCCCTGCGTGTTGTGCCGCTCCCTGAACCACACCGTGAAGCCGATGATCAAGCCGACCGCGAGGGCGGACTCCCATGCGGCCATCAGTGCCGTCGACAGCGCCCCGGTGGTGAGCAGCGCCGGCACCAGCAGCAGGGGCGTCGCCACACCGGCGGCGGTGAAGCCCAGCCCCGCGGCCCGCGCGGGCAGCGTCTCGAACCAGCCCCGGCGGAAGGCCACGCAGCCGAGCACGAACATGGAGACGTACTGCGGCAGGAAGTACGGGGTCGGCAGCCCGACCACCGGCCAGTAGCTGGTGGTCGGCACGAGCAGCCGCCACAGGAACGTGGCCGCCGCCAGCCCCGCCGCGAACAGCACGATCCACTTCGTGGCGAGCGGCGCGGGCCGCTGGTCGAGCGGCGCGCGCACGGCCCGCCAGCCCGCGTAGGCCAGCGCCAGGACGATCAGCACCTCGACGAACCACATGGGCCCCGGGTCCCACGAGCGCAGGTAGTACTCCCAGAACGGCATGTCGCCCCGGCCGAGCACGCCGCCGATGCCGGCCAGCGGCCGCAGCAGCAGGAGGTAGACCAGCAGCGGGATGCCCAGCCGCACCAGCCGGTCGCGGACGAACGCGCGGGCGCCCTTGCGGTCGTAGGAGCCGGGGGTGAAGAAGCCGGACAGGAGGAAGAAGAACCCCATGAAGAACGCCTGGTTCGTGACGACCAGGATGTCGAGCGCGATCCCGGAGGGGTCCTTGGCGGGCTCGACGTAGTACCAGAGGGGGATGTTGCCGTAGGTGATGGCGACGTGGTGGGCGACGACGAGCGCGGTCAGTAAGATCCGCAGGTTGTCGATCGCGTAGAGCCTCGTCCTGGTCCCCGTTTTCATGCTCGGCACGCCCTTTCCATCAAGTCGGCGAGTTCGGTGGCGTGTGCTTCGAGGTCGTGGCCGGGATGGGTGATCCAGTAGGCGAACATGTGGTCGATGGCCGCCTGCTGCGTGACGGCCATGACCCGCACGTCGAACTGCCGGAACTCCCCGGTCCGCTGTCCCAGCCGGTAGATGAGCTCGATCCCCTGGTAGAGCTCCTCGTTGGTGTGCATCCCGTAGCGGGGGTTGCCGTCCGCGGTCCTGAGGTTGCCGAAGATCTCGCCCAGCGCCCTGACCTGGGTGCGGTGGCCGAGCATGTGCTCGGCGACGGCCATGACGTGCGTCCTGAGCAGCTCGGTCGCCGACGTGATGCCGTCCATCCTCGCGAACACGTGCTCGGCGACGGCTCCGTAGGTGTGCTCGACGACCTGCTCCATCAGCTCGTCCTTGCCGGCGAAGTGGTAGGAGATGACGCCCTTGCTGATGCCCGCGTGCGCGGCGATCTTCGCCAGCGACGCCTGGGCGAACCCGAGCTCGGCGATGACCTCGATGGCCGAGGCGATGATCTGCGCCCGCCTGGCCTCCTCGATGAACGAGCGCCCCTTCTGGCCACCTGGCTCATTTTCTGACCGCATGGCCAAAATCTAGCACGTGTGGACGCCATGTTGGCCGACCGGCCAGATTTTCAGCCGGGTGGATCAGAAGGGGAGCCAGCCGAGGCGGCCGTACCAGGTGCCGCCGGCGGCCAGGTGGTCGGCGATGGCCCGCTCCAGCCGCGTGCGCCGGGGCAGCGCCGCCGGGTCGCCGGCGTGCTCGCCGTACACGAAGCCCAGCATGTCGCCGTCGCCGAACCGTTCCAGCAGGTGGAAGCGCCGCTGGAAGGCGAGGATGTTGGAGTCGTCCGGCAGGTACGCGCCGAGCTGGTCGTCCAGCAGCCACGACCCGCACGTCATGACCCTGACCTGCTCGCCGGGGAAGTGCCGCGGGAAGAACTCCCTGGCCAGCGCGAACGAGGCGTCGCAGGCCGCCGGCGCCAGGGGCCCGAGGAAGTCGGGGATGTGCACCCCCAGCGCGGGCGACCCCGGCCCCGCCGGCATCCCCGCCGCCCGTACGGCCTCCCCGACGCTCGCGCTCAGCGTGTCGCGGTTGAACTGGAGCCGCCCCAGCGCGTACAGGACGCCCCTGGCGTGCAGCATCAGCCAGAACGGCGCGTGCAGGCCGCCATGGCCGTACCGCTTGCGGTGCACGGCCATGCAGCGGCCCAGGTCGGCCAGCGTCGCCCAGGACACCTCCGGCGCGATGCCCAGCTCCCGGTGGTAGGCCAGGGTGTGCGGCACCGCGCCGAGGAAGACGTGCACGTAGAAGTACGGCCCCAGCTCGGGCAGCGGCTGGAAGAACGGCGGGCCGTCCAGGCTGCCCATCGTGGACACCAGCGAGCGCACGCACCGCTCGGCCAGCCACCACTGCCCGCTGCCCGGCTCGGGCCTGGTGGCCAGCACCGCGCCGAGGTCCTCGTGCGGGACCGTCAGGCGCAGCAGCTCCGGGACGGGGTCGGCGGGCAGGACGAGGTCGGGACCGTCGGCGGACTCCAGGTGGGCGAGCCACTCGGGATGGGCGTGCAGCAGGGCCTTGACGTCCATCGGATCAGCTTAGCCGCCCGAGGTAGACCGCCCTGGCCTGCTGGAGCAGCGACATGTGGTCGCCGAACTGGTACGGGCTGGCCAGGCGGCCGTGCTGCCTGATCAGGGTCTCCAGGCCGTCCAGCCATTCCAGGCACCAGCGCACGTCCTCCCGCCTGGCGACCTGCTTGCCGTCCACGTCCACGTACACGGGGCTGGTCAGGGCGTAGCCGGTGGCGGTGAGGGTGCGCGGGTGCGGGTCGCACAGGACCTCGGCCACCACGTACGTGGGCGCGTCCACGCGCAGCTCGGCCGTCACGGTGAGCCGGTCCTCGCCCCTGCCCCAGTGCACGACGCTGTATCCGGGACGGCCGCTGGCGCCGTCCTCGGCGGGCAGCCGCTCGGCGCCCGCCCACACGCCCTCCGCAGTGCGGATGCGCACGGCGGTCACCTCGGGGCCGATGGCGGTGGCGGTGACGCTGATGCGCTGCCCCCGCCCGGCGTGCAGCACGTGGCCGGGGCCGTGGCCGTTGACCGACAGCTCCAGCCAGGGGCCGGTGGTGGCGAACGTGCGGCCCGCGCGTACGGCCGCGGCGAACGACCTGGCGGTCAGCTCGCCCTCGACGCGCGCGTAGACGCGGGCCCAGCCGGGCGGGTTCGACTGGGTGTCGGAGCGGGTGAAGGAGATCATCGCGTCCGTGCCCGCCGTCACGGCCAGCCGGTTGCCCGCGCCGAGCAGCCGCCTGTAGACCGACGCCGTGGCCGGGATCGAGGCGTGCGTGAGCACGTCGAGGCTGTCCACGAGGCCGAGCGCGGCGTCGGCGACCAGCTCCCGGGCGGCGCAGTTGCGCGGCACCGGCGAGACGATGCCCTTGGGCGGGTCGCCGTCGGCGATGGGGGTGCGGAAGGGGTGGCTGTAGCCGACGAGCGCTCCGAGGCCGCGCAGCTCGCGCAGCCCGTCGGCGTTGGGCGGCCAGTCGGCGTCGCCGTCGAAGCCGGTGTGGTAGCGGCCGGGGGCGGCGCGGGGCGCGAAGGCGTAGATGTGGCCGAGCAGGTCGTTGCGGTACTCCACGCCCATCCTGGCCACGTGGGTGGCGTCGGACCACGGCAGGTCCCGGTCCGTCCAGTGCTCCAGCGCCTCCCTGTCGTACACGCGCCTGCCGGAGACGTTGCCCGCCAGCAGGTTGAGCACGTGCAGGTCCTCGCCGTGCTGGGCGGCGGCCGCGTCGGCGGGGACGGCCACCAGGTCGCCCGCCCAGTTGAGGTGCACGTGCAGGTCGCCGCCGTACCAGCCGCGGGCGGCGGCGTCGTACAGGCGCGCGGGGGTCAGCTCGACCAGGTGCTCGCCGCCGGGGCGCGGGACCAGCCTGGTCCTGGCCTCGTCGTGCTCCATGCCCCTGGCCGCCGTGACCGTGAGCTGCATGCAGGGCACCTGGAGGCGGAGGTCGTCGCCGTGGAAGTAGGGGCGGCCGTGGTAGTCATAGCGGTGCGGGACGTCGGGCGGGAACCAGCCGCTGCCGTCGCCCGCCACCACGCTCCAGCGGCAGGGCACGCCGGCCACCAGGCGCAGCGTGGCGGACGGGACGGGGCGCAGGAGGGTGTCCAGGCGGACGCGCTCGCCGTCGACGATGATCATGCTGTCCTCGTCCACCTCGACCAGCCAGGCGCCGCGCGGGGGGAGCAGGCGCTGCGTCTCGTCCACGCTGACCAGGCAGGGCTCGTCCCGCCTGGAGTCGATGAGCAGCGAGGTCCGCTCCTCGCCGCGGCCGGGAAGCCTGCTGGAGGGCGGCTCGGGGAGGCTGGAGGGCGGCTCGGGGAGCGGGCCGGGAAGCGGCTCGGGGAGTGGCTCGGGGCGCGTCGGCGGGTCCGCCGGGAGCGGTGCCGCGGCCGCGCCGTTGTCGGACGCCCGCGTGCCGCCCGGCAGCACCACGAACGGCTTGTCCCTGGGCCGGCCGCCCTTGCCGTGCCGGTCCGCGTGCCGCTGGTCCAGGTGCCGCCGTTCCGGGTGCCGGTCCGGGTGCCGGTCCTTGGGGTGATCCCTGGGGCGGTCCTTGGGCCGGTCCGTCGTCGCGGGTGGGTCCGGGGGCAGCAGCACCGTGCGCGGTGCTCCTTCGAGCGTGACGCTCTCCTCCTCGATCCGCACGGCGACGAGGTGTCCCGGCAGCTCGCCGTCGAGGGTGTCGCGCAGCACGCGGTCGTAGTCGGGCTCGGCCAGCCGGGCTGCCAGCTGGTCCCGCGGCTCGTCGGGGTGGCTCTCGGTCACCGCTTCGAAGACGAGCTCCCAGAACCGGTCGAACAACCTGGGCGGCAGCACCCGGCGCCTGGCGAAGAACTTCACGTAATGGATCTCCGGTTCGCCCCAGGTGATCCCGTGTTCGTCCAGGAGACGCCCGTACTCCTCCAGCGCCTCCGTCACCCTGCCGGGCAGCATCGATTCCGCACCCATATGAGCCCTCCCCACTCGGTTGCGCGTCATCGTGACATGCATCACCCGAACGCTCGGTTCGGCTGCCTCCGCGGAGAGGGGGTTTTCTCAACCCCGGGGGATGTATCTCCACCCGGGGAGTACCGATGCCGCTCTCAATCCGGGCTCAACGGGGCCCCAATCCGGGTCAAAGCCTCTTGAACACGGACAGAATTTTTTCTGCGGCGAGGGCGGGTGTCAGCTCTCCCGACAGCACCTCGCGCTCGACCTCAGCGGTGATCGCCGCCACCTCCTGATCGCCGCGCAGCTCGGCCAGGAGCCGGTCCTGGACGAGCGTCCAGGTCCAGCGGACCTGCTGCCGGCGGCGCCTGGCCGGCAGGTCGATCGCCTCCTGGTGGGCCAGCACCCGCCGCCAGAGCTCGTCCAGCCCGGCGCCGCTGAGCCCGCTGCAGGTCAGCACGGGAGGCGGGGCCGTGTCGGAGCGGAGCAGGCGCAGCGCGCCCGACAGCTCGCGGGCCGCCTTCCTGGCCGGCAGCTCGTACTCGCCGTCGGCCTTGTTGACGGCGATGACGTCGGCGAGCTCCAGCACGCCCTTCTTGATGCCCTGGAGCTGGTCGCCGGTGCGGGCCAGCGTGAGCAGCAGGAACGTGTCCACCATGTCGGCCACCGCGGTCTCCGACTGCCCCACGCCCACGGTCTCCACCAGCACGACGTCGAACCCGGCGGCCTCCACCACGACCATGGCCTCCCTGGTGGCCTTGGTGACGCCGCCGAGCGTGCCGGAGGTCGGCGAGGGGCGGATGAACGCGGCCGGGTCCGCCGCCAGCCTGGACATGCGGGTCTTGTCGCCGAGGATGCTGCCGCCCGTCCTGGTCGAGGACGGGTCCACGGCCAGCACGGCCACCCGGTGCCCCTCGGCCGTCAGCCGGGTGCCGAGCGCGTCGATGAACGTGGACTTCCCCACCCCGGGCACGCCCGAGATGCCGACCCTGCGGGCCCGCCCGGACAGCGGGGTGAGCTCGACCAGGAGCCGCTGCGCGAGCGCGTGGTGGTCGGGCCTGGTCGACTCGACCAGCGTGATCGCCCGGGCGATCCAGGTACGGGAGCCCGCCCGCACACCCTCGGCGTAGTCCTCCAGCGAGTGCACCCCACTTGCCCCTTTCTTTGCGGTTGATCAGCCTAACTTCTGACACTTCTTGACTTTTGCCAGTAGGGTGCTCGATGTTCTGTCTCAGCCGTCACAGGAGTCACTCCCCTCATGCCCAATGTCGAACCCCTGCGCGAGGGCGACCCGGCAGCGGTGGGGCCCTACCGGCTGGTCGGGCGGCTCGGCGCGGGCGGCCACGGTGTCGTCTACCTCGGCCAGGCACGCAACGGAACCCCGGTCGCCGTCAAGGTGCTGCGCGAGGGGCTGGCCGTGGGCGAACGCCTGGTCAAGGACATCGCCGCCGCGCGCAACGTCGAGCCGTTCTGCCTCGCGCAGGTGCTCGACGCCTCGACCAGCGGCAGGCCGTACATCGTGTCCGAGTACGTGGACGGGCCCTCGCTGCAGCAGGCGGGCCGGCGCGGCGGGGCGGAGCTGCAGCGGCTCGCCGTGGCGACCGCGACCGCGCTGGACGCGATCCACCAGGCCGGCGTCGTCCACGGCGACCTCACGCCGGCCAACGTCCTGCTCGGGCCCGACGGGGCGCGGGTCGTCGACTTCGGCATCGCCGCGGCGCTCGGCTCGGGCATGAAGGCGACCAGCAACATCGTCGGCACGCCCGCCTACATGGCGCCCGAACAACTCGCGGGGCGGCCCGTGGGGGCCGCGGCGGACGTGTTCTCGTGGGCGTCCGTGCTGGTGTTCGCGGCGACGGGCGTGCCGCCGTTCGGGGACGACTCGCTGCCCGCGGTGATCAACCGCATCCTGCGCGAGGAGCCGGTGCTCGGGGAGCTGGGGCGGCCGCTGCGCGAGGTCGTGACGGCCTGCCTGGCCAAGGACCCGGCGGCCAGGCCGTCGATGCGCGACGTCCTGCTCCGCCTGACCGCCCCGTCCAGGCAGACCTCCACCCCGTCCAGGCAGACCTCCGCACCGTCCCGGCAGACCTCCACGCCGTACGCGGCACCGGCCCCCGAGCCGTCCCGCCTCCCGGAGCCGCCCGCGGCGCCGGACCCGCGCGACGCCTGGCAGGACACGGTCGACCACCCCGTCGCCCGGCCCCAGAGCCCCGGCCCGGGCCTCCCCCTGCGCAGGCGCGGCCCCGCGCAGCCGCCCGACCGGGCACACCCGCACGACCAGGCCCCATCGGCCGATCAGTCGCACCGGCAGGGCCTCGACCACAGGCCCGAGCAGGCGCATCAGCACGGCCTGGCCCAGCCGCAAGCTTCCGAGCCGGCCGTCCACCCTGGGGTGAGGCCCGAGCACGGGCGTGCTCATGCCGACCCCGGAGTCGCCCACGACGGGCCCGGCCCGGCGACCTCGCCGCTGCAGGCGCTGTTCGACCTCTCCTCACCGGTCGAGCAGCCACCCGGTACGCCGGCCGCTGCCGCGCAGCCGCCCGAGCCGGTCGGTGGCGCGGTGGCGTCCCAGGCCACGGCGTCGTTCGGAGCCTCGGACCGGGGGGTGCCGCTCGGCGCTCCCGTGGCGTTCGACGACCCGCCGCGGCACCCGCCGGCCGGGCCGGGGGACGGGCCGCACGGAGGCGAGGCGCCGGCGCCCAAGCGGCGCAGGGGGCGCCGGGTCAAGAAGGTCGTCATCGCGGGTGTCTCCGCCGTGTCCGTGTGCGCGCTGGCCGCCGCCATCGTCTGGCTCACCCCCACCACCCCCACTCCCAAGACCAAGAACGTCGCCGTGGTCAGCGGCGCCCCCACGACCTCGGCCGCCACCCCCACCCCCAGGCGCACCCGTACGGCCAGACCGACCCCCCAGACGGACGGCACCCCCAGCACGCTCCCGAGCGACGGCCAGGGCGTCTCCGGCACCCCGTCGGCCACCGCGGACCGGCTCAGGGTGATGTACGTCCGCCCCGGCGGCACCATGGCGGGCGACTGCTGGGCGGGTGGCGAGGTGACGCTCCAGGCGCTGGTACGCCGTACGGGCGCCCCGGTGACGTTCACCTACACCTGGCTCGTCGACGGCGCCGCCACGGGCCGCGCGACGGCCACCATCGCCGAGAACGGCCAGCGCTACCTGACCGCGCCGAGCACCCTCACCAGCACCGGCGGCACCCACACGGTCACCTTGCGCATCACCGCCCCCGTCACCGCCAAGCGGACGATCTCCGTCACGATGTGCGACGCGGAAGCCGCCTACTGACGGCCCGCGCCCGCCACCAGCGGTCCCGCAACGGTCCTACTGGCGGTTGCGGAGCTGTTCCAGCAGGTCCAGGGCGGCGTCCGCGATCACCGTCCCCGGAGGGAAGATCGCGGCGGCGCCCGCGGCCCGCAGCTCGTCGTGATCGCCGGGCGGGATGACGCCACCCACCACGATCATGATGTCGGCGGCGTCCAGCTCCGCCAGGGCCGCGCGCAGGGCGGGCACCAGCGTGAGGTGCCCCGCGGCCAGCGACGAGACGCCCACGACGTGCACGTCGGCCTCGACCGCCTGCCTGGCGACCTCCTCCGGCGTCTGGAACAGCGGGCCGACGTCCACGTCGAACCCCAGGTCGGCGAAGGCGGTGGCGATCACCTTCTGGCCGCGGTCGTGCCCGTCCTGCCCCATCTTGGCCACCAGGATGCGCGGCCGGCGCCCCTCGGCCCGCTCGAACTCCGCGCAGGCGGCGCGGACCTGTTCGATGTTTCCGGCTGATCCGGACTCGTCCCGGTACACGCCAGTGATCGTACGCACCTGCTCGGCGTGCCGGCCGAACACCCTCTCCAGCGCGTCGGAGATCTCCCCCACCGTGGCCTTGGCGCGGGCGGCGTCCACGGCCAGCTTGAGCAGGTTGTGCTCCAGGCCCGGCGCGGGATGGCCGGCGGCCTTGGTGAGCGCGTCGAGGGCGTGCCGTACGGCCTCGGGGTCGCGCTCGGCGCGCAGGCGGGCGAGCTTGTCGAGCTGCTGGGCGCGTACGGCGCTGTTGTCGACCTTGAGCACCTCGATGTCCTCGTCGGCGCTCGCGCGGTACTTGTTCACGCCGATCACCGGCTGGCGGCCGGAGTCGATGCGCGCCTGCGTACGCGCGGCGGCCTCCTCGATGCGCAGCTTGGGCAGCCCCGCCTCGATGGCCTTGGCCATGCCGCCGGCGGCCTCGACCTCCTGGATGTGCTCCCAGGCCCGCTCGGCCAGGTCGTGGGTGAGCCGCTCGACGTAGTACGAGCCGCCCCAGGGGTCGATCACCTGCGTGGTGCCCGACTCCTGCTGGAGCAGGAGCTGGGTGTTGCGGGCGATGCGCGCGGAGAAGTCGGTGGGCAGGGCCAGCGCCTCGTCCAGGGCGTTGGTGTGCAGCGACTGGGTGTGGCCCTGGGTCGCGGCCATGGCCTCGACGCACGTGCGGGCGACGTTGTTGAACACGTCCTGCGCGGTCAGCGACCAGCCGGAGGTCTGGCTGTGCGTACGCAGGCTCAGCGACTTCGGGTTCCGGGCGCCGAACCCGGAGACGAGCCTGGCCCACAGCAGCCGGGCGGCGCGGAGCTTGGCGACCTCCATGAAGAAGTTCATGCCGATGCACCAGAAGAACGACAGGCGCGGCGCGAACCGGTCGACGTCCATGCCGGCCGCGACCCCGGCCCGCAGGTACTCGACGCCGTCGGCGAGCGTGTAGGCCAGCTCCAGGTCACAGGTGGCCCCGGCCTCCTGGATGTGGTAGCCGGAGATGCTGATGGAGTTGAACTTCGGCATCTTCTCGCTGGTGTAGGCGAAGATGTCGGAGATGATGCGCATCGACGGCGCGGGCGGGTAGATGTAGGTGTTGCGGACCATGAACTCCTTGAGGATGTCGTTCTGGATGGTCCCCGAGAGCTGCTCCGGCGCGACGCCCTGCTCCTCGGCCGCCACGACGTACAGCGCGAGGACCGGCAGCACGGCCCCGTTCATGGTCATGGACACCGACATGCGGTCCAGCGGGATGCCGTCGAAGAGCTGCCGCATGTCGTAGATCGAGTCGATCGCCACCCCCGCCATGCCCACGTCGCCGGCCACGCGCGGGTGGTCGGAGTCGTAGCCCCGGTGCGTGGCCAGGTCGAACGCCACCGACAGGCCCTTCTGCCCGGCGGCCAGGTTGCGCCGGTAGAAGGCGTTGGAGTCCTCGGCCGTGGAGAATCCCGCGTACTGGCGGATGGTCCAGGGCTGGTTGACGTACATGGTGGCGTACGGGCCGCGCAGGTAGGGCGCGGCGCCGGGGTACGTGCGCAGGAAGTCGAGCCCTTGCAGGTCGGCGGCGGTGTAGAGGGGCTTGACCGCGATGCCCTCCGGCGTCTCCCACGGCTCGCCCTGCGGATGCGGGGCCTGCGGCGCGCGCTCGGGCAGGGGGTCGAGCGGGATGCCGGAGAAGTCCGGGATCATCGGGTCACCTCCAGGTCGTCGAACGTCTCGCGGAGCACGGCCAGCGCGTCGCAACCGGCGTGGAGGTTGTCGTCCACGCCCTCGTACCGTCCCTTCCCCGCCAGCCACACCTTTCTCGCGCCCGCCTTGCGCAGGGCCGTGGCCACGGCGGTGGCGTGCTGGGCGTACAGCTTGTCGCTGGAGCACAGGCAGGCGACGGTGGCGCCGCTGACGGCGAACGCGGTCGCGATCTGCTCGGGGTCCGTGCCGGGGCCGGCCGTCTCGGTGGCCAGGCCGCCCGCCTGGAACAGGTTCGCGGCGAACGCGGTCCTGGCGGTGTGGGCGGCGAGGGGGCCGATCGTGGCCAGGAACACCGTGGGGCGCTCGGGCTGCGCGTCGGCGAGGTCCCGCAGCCGCTCGAACGGCTCCGCGTAACGCACCTTCGGCAGCTCCGAACCCGGCCCGGCCGTCTCGCCGGCCTCGTCCAGGCCCGCCTCGTCCAGGCCCGCCTCGTCCAGGCCCGCCGTGCCCGGGGCGGACGGGTCCGGGGCGGCCTTTCGCCGGCGTACGGGCTTCTCGTGGATGTCGGGGTACTCGCTCACCCCCGTGATCGGCAGGCGGCGGTGGGCGATGTCGTCGGCGCGGCGGGCGCGCGTGGCGGCGATGCGCTCGGACACTCGCCCGGCGGCCGCCACGATCCCTCCGGCCGCCTCGATCTCCTGGAAGAACGCCCACGCGGCCTCGGCGAGGTCGGCGGTGCGGCGCTCGACGTACCAGGAGCCGCCGGCCGGGTCGATCACCCGGCCGAGCCCCGACTCCTCCAGCAGCAGCGACTGCGTGTTGCGGGCGATGCGGCGGGAGAAGCCGTCCGGCAGCCCGAGGCAGGCGTCGAACGGCTGCACCGTGACCGCCTCCGCCCCGCCCACCCCGGCGGCGAAGCAGGCGACGGTGGTGCGCAGCATGTTCACCCACGGGTCGCGGGCGGTCATCATGGCCGAGCTGGTGACGGCGTGCTGCCGCTGGCCTCCGGCCTCGGGGGCGCCGCAGACCTCGGCGACCCTGGCCCACAGGCGGCGCGCGGCCCGCAGCTTGGCGATGGTGGCGAACTGGTCGGCGGTGGCGGCGTACCGGAACTCCAGTTGCCCCAGCGCCTGCTCCACGGACAGCCCGCCGCCCGTGAGCGCCCGCAGCTCGGCGACGCCCCTGGCGATCGAGCAGGCCAGCTCCTCGGCGTCGCTGCCGCCCGCGTCGTGGTACGGCGTCGCGTCCACCGTGACGGCCCGCAACCCCGGATATCCGGCCACGCAGCGCCGCGCCAGCTCCACCCCGTCGTCCCCGAGCACCGCGGAGGCACCCAGGTTGCCCGTCAGCACGCCCCCACCGGCGGCGGAATCGCCCGGCAGACCTCCGCCCGGCGCGGCCCCGCGGGAAGCGGCCAGGCCGAACAAGGCTTCGGCGGCCTCGCGGGTCCGCTCCCCCGCCTCCAGCACGATCGGCGCCAGGTCGAGGTAGACATCCTTCAGCACCGCGCCCAGCTCGCCCACCGGGATCGCGCCGTCGCCGACCACCAGCCACAGCGACGTGACCCCGTTCTCCAGGTCGGCCAGCACGGCCTCCGGGTCGGCCACCGCGTGCCGCTGCCGCACGTCCCAGCCCGCGACGGCACGGGCGCCGCGCACGTAGGGGGCGGCACCGGGCGCACCGGGGTCGCCCGGCAGGTCGTCCGCGTCGTACAGCGGCGCGACCCTCACCCCGTCGTAGGTCTGCCTCGACAGCGCCTCCTCCGCCGAGCCGGCCCCGGCCCCGGACTTGCGCAGGACCTCCGCCGCCAGCGCGCGCCAGTCGTCTCGTGAGAGGGACGCGAACCCCGCTGCCAGTTCCATGTTCGGATAGTAGGCGGAACGGCCACACGCCAGTAACCCCGGGGTCGCCCGCCATGATCCGGACGGGATCACCCCGTGACCCGCCCGGGAGCCGGATTCCTCAGCCGGCGGGCGCCTCCCAGGCCAGCCGCCAGGTGACCGGCCCCACGATCCCGTCGTCGGCCACGCCCTGCTCCCGCTGGAACCGCACGCACACGCCGCGCGACTCGGGCCCGTACGCCCCGTCCACGGCCAGCTCGAACCCGCGCTCGCGCATCCGCCCCTGCCACGTGCGCACGTCCTGCCCCCGCGTGACCGGCGGGTACGTCAGGAGCCGTCCGGGAAAGGGCGGCGCGGAGGGCTCGGGGGTGCCACCGCCGGGACGCGGCGCGCCGCGCCTGACCCAGGCGTAGAGGGGCTCGCCGGGGCAGTCGGTGGCGTAGCCGTCGCGGTGCCCCTTGATCTCCTTGCCGGCGCGGCCGTGGTCCCGCAGGTACTCGACGGCGTCGAGGATGCCGTGCAGCATCCGGTCGGGCGGCTGGACGAGACCCGCGTTGCCGACCAGCCCGAGCACGGCGTAGTGCCCGGCGTTGAGCCCCGGCCCGTTGGCGGCGGGCAGGTGGTAGAGGCCGCGCCCCTCGAACACCTTCCGGTGCGGGCAGGAGACGTAGGAGTAGCCGATGTCGATCCAGCCGTTGCCGTCCATGTGGTAGCCCTGGATGGACCGGACCAGGGCCACGCATTCGCCGTGGTCGTCCACGATGCCGGGCGAGACCAGGCCTCCCGTGTAGTGGACCTTGACTCCTTGGGTGGAGTCGAGCTGTGTGTAGTCGCCGCGCGGGGCACGTGCCAGCCAGTCACGCCGCAGAACCAGATCGATGGCCACGGTGCTCTCCGGGGGTCGAGAACATGATGACCGAGCGTAACGCGGCCGATGCGGTCAGGTCCTCGTGATCCGCGATTTCGGCTACGGCCTGATCACCCGCTGGTCCGTCACGATCGCGCTGATCAGGTCGTGCGGGGTCACGTCGAACGCCGGGTTCAGCGCCTGCGTTCCCTCCGGAGCGACGCGTACGCCCCTGATGGTCACGATCTCGTCGCCGCCGCGGTCCTCGATCTCGATGTGCTCGCCCGACGGGGTGCCCTGGTCGATGGTGGACTCGGGCGCGACGACCACGAACGGCACCCCGGCCCGCTCCGCCCCGAGCGCGAGCGCGTACGAGCCGATCTTGTTGGCGGTGTCGCCGTTGGCGGCGATGCGGTCGGCGCCGATGAGCACCGCGTCCACCCCGCCCTTGGCCAGCAGGTACGGCCCGGCGGAGTCGGCGATCAGCCGGTGCGGCGCGCCCATCCTGGCCAGCTCCCAGGTGGTGAGCCTGGCTCCCTGGAGCAGCGGCCGGGTCTCCAGGGCGAGCACCTCGGCCAGGCGCCCGCGCTCGTGCAGGGTCTGGACGACGCCGAGTGCGGTGCCGCGCTCGACGGCGGCCAGGCCGCCGGTGTTGCACACGGTCATGATCCGCAGGCGGTCGCCTTCGAGCAGGTCCGCGCCGCGTTCGCCCATGGCGCGGCAGGCGGCGATGTCGTCGTCGCGCACCTTCAGCGCGGCCGCCAGCACCGCCTCGTGCCCCTGGTGCAGGTGGGCGGCGGCCCGGTCGACGCCCCACGCGAGGTTGACGGCGGTGGGGCGGGCGGCGCGCAGCGCGGCGATGGCGCCGGGGTCGCCGCCGGCCAGCACGACGCCGAGCGCCCCCGCCACGCCGAGCGCGGGCGCGCCGCGCACGGCCAGCCGCTGGATGGCCTCGACGAGCTCGCCGACCGTGTGGATGCGCAGCGTCACGAGCTTGTCCGGGAGCAGGGTCTGGTCCACGAGCTCGACGGCGCCGTCGACCCAGTCGATGGTCCTCACGGGCAGAACGCTAGCTCACCTCAGCGTTCGGCGAGGACGATGACCGAGTCCCGTGTGCCGAGCACGATGGGCTCGGACTTGTCGGGGTTCAGCACGATGCCGTAGTGGGGCGGGTCGTTGCGGGCCGTGGCGTTGCGGTAGCCGATCGCGGTCTCGCCCCTGCGCCGCGCCGACTCCACGACGGTGGCGAACGACACCTGCGTGCCGGTCTTGACGTAGTCGCCGGCGGGCCGGGGGTAGATCTCCGAGCCCTGCGAGTCGAAGAGGTAGGCGAACACGTCCGCGAGGTGCCGGTTCTCGGCGAGCTGGGCCAGGAGCAGGCCGATGACGGTGTCGCTGATCACGATGTCGTCGGCCTCGGTGACCTCGGCCAGGGCGCGGTTGTTCTCGTCGTGCATCTCGCTGACGATCGAGTAGTGCTCGCCGAGCGTGCTCTGCATGTCGCGCAGCTGCAGCAGCGTCATGAGGGTGCGCGTGTCGGCGTGGTGCGGGTCGAAGCGGTCGTCGGAGAGCACGATGACGTGCTGGAAGAGGCCGACGCCGAGCGATTCCAGCGCGAACCTGTCCGTGGTGTCGCAGTCCTTGACGTTCACGGTGAGATTGCGCAGGCCCGCGAGGCCGGTGCCGGCCTTGGGGTGGTCGGCGGCGACCTCCAGGACCGAGCCGGCCGCCACGTAGCCGTCGAGGTAGCGGATGATCTGCTCGGCGCGGCCGTTCCAGTTGAGCAGGAGCGTGCGCTCGGGCTCGGTGGACGCCTTGCCGGCGGTGACGATGGCGGCCTCGTCGATGGACGGCCTGCCGGCGGCCAGGCGGACGTGGGAGTCGTCGTGGGCGATGACGATGACCTCGTCGTCGGCGTTGACGACGGTGTCGGCGGGCGGGTTCAGCACGACGCCGGAGGGCCGGCGCAGGCCGATGACGGAGGCGGTCTGGTAGGCGTGCAGCGCGTCGCCGTAGGTGACGCCGACGAGCTTCTTCGGGGTGCGCAGGTAGATCTCGCCGCCGTCGAAGTTCAGCAGGTCCATGCAGACGACGGACATGCCGGACTGGCGGGAGGACTGCACGATGAGCCGGGAGGCGGTGTCGTCGGAGTCGACCAGGTGCACGTCGGGGCCGCCGGCCAGGCGGGCGGCGGCGGCGTTGCGGCTGGAGGTGAGGCCGGCCACCACCGGCGGGTGGGCGCCGCGGCGCTTGGCCAGGGCGAGCAGAATCTTGATCACGTGGGCGTCGGGGTCCTCGCCCTCGGGTGAGAGCACGACGACGGAGCGGGCCGCCGCCAGGTTCATCAGCGCCAGGTCGCGCGGCTCGGTGGGGCGGCCGGTGCGGCAGACGACGCGGGTCCTGCCGAGCTCGGCGACGTGCTCGCGGATGGCCTCTTCCATCTCGAGCTTGTCACGTTCCGCGAGTACGGCGATCACGGAGCCCTTCTGGCTGGCATGCGCCTTGACCAGCTCGGCCACGATCGTGAACACCTGGTCCGACCAGCCGAGGATCACCGTGTGCCCGGACTCCACGATCCGCGAACGCCCCCTGCGCAGCCGGTCCACCCTCTGCTTGAGGCCGTTGGAGAGCAGGCCGACGAGCATGCTGACGATGAACAGCCCGCCGAGCGAGCAGACGAACATCACGGTCATGTACGCCAGCGAGCCCTTGTCGCTGGCCACCTTGCCGGGGGTCAGGGCGTGCATGAGAGCGATCCAGAGCACCTCGCCCGCGTGACCCACGCCCTCGGGCTCGCCGGGCGCCAGCCACATCGTGAGCGCCGCGACGACCACGATCAGCCCGACCGACACCACAGCCAGCCAGCCGATCAGCGACGCCGTGCCCCTGGACATGGTGTTGTCGAACCAGTACCGCGCCCGTTCGCGGAACGTGATCTTCGACACTTCCCCGATACCTCCGAGTAAGGAGTGATTTGGCCCGAAGACACGGTACCGGGCGATCTTGGCTTCCGCATGACGACCGGCGACCCTCCCGGGGCCGCCGCGGGTCACGGCGCCACCGATAAACCCGGAACATACCCGAACAGTCCCCCCGCTCCGGGCCGCGCGTGCGGGGGCCCGGGCGAGGCGCTCCCCCAGCCGGTACGCTGAGGACGAAAACCTGCGGATCCCCAGCCAAAACCCTTCGACATCCGGCCCAGATACGGAGATCATCAACGGTATGTCTGTGATCAGGGAGGTGCCGTTCCCCAGCCCCGAGTCCTCTGAGCTCCCGATGAACATCTGGATCGACGACGCCGACTCGGCCATCGACGTCATCGACGCGCTGGCGCTGTCGCCGTTCGCGACGGGCGTGCAGCCGTGGTCGCGCCTGGCCAACCTGGAGCGCGTGCGCCCCGAGGCCACGCTGGCGCCCGCCGGCGGCCGCGTGCTGCGCACGGCACGCGTCGAGGACGGCTCCGAGTCGCGGCTGATCAGCGGAGACGGCTGGACCCTGCGGATCGTCCGGCACCGCAACCGCACCGCGACGGTCAGCGTGACGGCGGTCAACGAGGACCTGGCCAAGACCGTGCTGGCCGAGAGCATCGAGGGCGCCGAGGAGCCCGTGCCCGACGTCGACCACGTCGAGATGGGCTTCTGGTGGCGCGGCATGCACGGCGGCACCCGTTCGGAGAAGCCGATCACGGCTCAGCCCTGGGACGAGATCAGCGCCAACTACTCGGCCAAGGTCCGCCCGGCGCTCGACCGGCTCATGTCGATCACCCCGGCCGACGTCAACGGCCGCCTCATCCTCCTGCACGGCGAGCCGGGCACCGGCAAGACCACGCTGCTGCGGTCGCTGGCCAAGCAGTGGCACGAGTGGTGCCAGGTCGACTGCGTGCTCGACCCCGAGCGGCTGTTCAACGAGCCGGGCTACCTGATGGAGGTGGCGGTCGGCTACGACACCGACGAGGAGGCGCAGCGCTGGCGCCTGCTGGTGCTGGAAGACTGCGACGAGCTGATCAGCTCGGGCGCCAAGGCCCAGGCGGGGCAGGGGCTGTCGCGCCTGCTCAACCTGACCGACGGGCTGCTCGGGCAGGGCCGCGACGTGCTGGTGGCGATCACCACCAACGAGGACCTGGCCCGCCTCCACCCCGCCGTCGTCCGCCCCGGCCGCTGCCTGGCGCAGGTCGAGGTGGGGCCGCTGAGCAAGGAGGAGGCGACCGCCTGGCTGGGGTCCTCGCAGGGCGTCGGCCCGTCGGGGGCGACGCTGGCGCAGCTGTACGCGCTGCGCTCCGGCCGCGAGATCACCCCGGTGCCCGGCGACGAGTCCACGGGCCTGTATCTCTGACCCCCGTCCCCACCCGCGAGTGGGGACGAGCAGGTCACCGGTCCCTCAGATCAGGAACGTGTGCAGCCTTCGGGCCTCCCTGACGAAGTTGTTCGAGGCGCGGCGCTGGGCGATCTCGGCGACGCAGGCCACCGCCCCGCGCGCCCCCGCCCACCGGGCGGCCCGCAGGGCGAAGGTGAGCCCCTGCGCGTGCCGGGTGTGCGTCCGCTCCCCCGGCCCCGGCAGGAACCCGGCCAGGAACCCCGTCATGATCCGCCACACCTCCCGGTGAGCGCCGAGCGCCGCCGCGCTCTCCAGCGTCTCGAACACCGGGCCCGGTTTGAGCTCCGTCCGGCGGACCAGCAGCGCGAGCTGCCGTCCCACCTCCTCGGCGGCGAGCTCGCCCCTGGCGGCCAGCTCCACGAGCGGCCTGGCGCGCTCCTCCGGGTCGGCGCTCCAGGCCCGGTCGGCCACGAAGTACGCCTGCACCAGCGCGGCCGCCTCGCCCATCGGCCCGTCCGCCCCCGCGAGCGCCCGCGCCTGGGCCGGCGCGGTGCGGGCCCGCAACCACCGCTCGGTCAGATGCGGCACGAGGTACGCCGCGACGGCCTCCCGGTCGGACGGCATCAGGTACGGCCACCAGCTCAGGTACCCGTCGTGCTCCTTCAACCGGTGCTCCACGGGCCCGCCCAGCAGCTCCGCGACGACCTGCAGCCCGCCGACCGGCAGCCCGTCGCCCGGTGGCGGGGCCGGGTGGAGGTGGGCCGTCAGCTCGTGGAGCACCGATCCCGTCGCGGCCGGCTCGCGGTCCTCGCGGTACACCCGCCTGTCGCCGCACCCCGGCGTTCCCGCCGGCGGGTAGTACCACCAGGCGATCTCCGCGACGGGCTCGGGCCGGTCGCCGCTCAACCAGCGTGCCACCGCCCGCCCCGCCGCCGACGTGAGCCGCCCGGCCCGCGCCACCACCCCGGGCTCGGTCCGGCGCGGCAGCCGCAGCAGCGCCTGGCCCAGATCCGCGGGCAGCGCCTCGACACCCGCGCGCTCGTACCCCGCCAGCCGCTCCACCAGCACCGCGCCGTCCAACCGGCCCGTCATCGAGGTGGGCTCGGCCAGCAGGTACGGCGGCAGCGTCCCCGCCCCGATCGCCTCGCACACCTCGGCCCAGCGCCGCAACAGGAACAGGTGCGGCCCCGGCACCTCACCGGCCTGGGGCAACCGCGAGAACCCCTCACCGGGCCCGGGCCCACCGGCCGCCTGGAACATCTCACCCGCCTGGAGCCCCTCACTCCCCGCCGCACCGCCGCGACTCTCTGCCGCATCACCGGAGTTACCGGGGCCCGCCGTCACCAGCCGGGCGATCTCCCACGCCCAGTGCCAGACCGCCTGCCACCGCCCCGCCGGCGGCGCCACGCCCGGCATCAGCCCGGCCAGCCGGGCCGCCAGCCCGTCGCGATCGCTCCCGTACAGCCGCACGACCCCGGCCAGCCACAGCTCGGCGGCCTCCCACCGGCTCCCGTCCGGCAGGGCCTCCATCTCGCCCGCCACCACCACGGGCGCGGGGAACGCGGCGGCGGCGACCGGCGCGGGCAGCGGCACCGGCACGAACCGGCCGGACTCGCGCGGATCCTCGGCGACCTCCCCGCCGAACACCGAGGCCAGCGTCTCCCCCAGCTCCTGCGGCAGCACCGCGGCCGCCTCCCGGACCGCCCGCCCGCCGGCCTCGCCGAACCGCTTGGCGTGCTTGACCGCCAGCCGCACCGCCCGCCCCTGCACGTCGGCGGACTCGCAGGCGAACGCGTACCCCAGGGCGGGCGCCAGCGACTCCAGCTCCGCCGCCGGATCGCGGGCGAGCTCGTCGAGCCAGGTGAGCCCGGCCGTCAGCAGCTTGCGCTCGCCGCGCGACAGCAGCGCCCGCACCGCCTCGGTCACCTCGCCGGGGTCGAGGTCCGCCAGCCGCCGCAGGTGCCTGAGCACCGGCTCGGCCACGGCGCCGGGCGCGACGGGCAGCAGCCGCAGGTAGTCGTGGCGCCGCTTGCTCACCTCGTCGTACGTGGGATCGAGCAGCTCGTGCAACCGTACGAAGAAGCGCAGGTCGGCGGCCTGCCCGCCACGCAGGAAGCGCCGCAGGCACCCGTCGAGCAGCACGTCGCGCCCGATCCGGCCCTCGGCCTGCAGCTTCCTGAGCGCGGCCAGCCAGCTCCTGGGGGCGGGCGGGTCGGCGCGCTCGTCGCGCAGCAGGGCGCCGACGCCGTCCGCCTCGAACAGCCGGGGCAGGAGATGGTCGAGCAGCGGGTCCTCGCGCAGCTCGGCCGCGATGGGGGTGCCGGTGGCCCAGGCCACCACGAGGGGGTCGTGCCGGGGCGGGGTGGCGCCGGTGCGCCGCAGCATGGTCAGCACCAGCCCGGCCATGGGGTCACGGGTGGCGCGCCTGCGCCCGGTGGTGCGGAGCTTGAGGGTGGCGCGGGTGGCGAAGTCCGCCTGCCAGGCGGCGGGGCGGGCCGAGAGCACGCGTTCGAGCACGGCGGCGGTGCGGCGGTCCCAGGCCCAGCGGTCGTGGAGGTCGCGGCGGTTGAGCCAGGCGACGACGGCCGCGGGCCCGCCGATGGCCGCCGCGCCCGCCACCCGCAGCGGGGCCGCCCAGCTCTCGTCGCCGGAGACCTGCCAGAGGTGCCGGGGGACCTCCCACTGCCGGCGCTCGTGCTCGTGGACGGCGCGGCCGGCGCGTTCCTCGGCCCGTACGTGTTCGCGCCAGGCGGCCTCGGCCTCGCGGGCACGCCTGGTCTCGTACTCGTGCCGGCGGGCGTGCGCGCGTCCCTCGGCCACGGACACGTGGCCGGGCAGGGCGGCGGCCACCTCGCGGCGGGCCCGCTCGTCGAGCGCCAGCACCCGGTCGGCGACCAGGTCGAGGTCCCCGGTGTCGAGCACGGCCACCACCGACTCCCACACCGACTCCTCACCTGCCGTCATGTCGCCCTCGCCGGCCACCTCCTGGGCCGTCACGGTGTGGCCTCCACCGCCAGCCGGGCGGCGATCCTGGCCGAGAGCACGTGCTTGCACGGCCCGCGCGACCCCCGGTGGTCGAACCACCACGGGCACGTGCAGGTCCCGTCGCCGACGCCCACCCGCCGCACACCGCCGTCCGTGGTCACCTCGGCCTGGCCGCCGGGCAGCAGGCGGACGGCGCCGGCGTCGACGAGCTTCCTGGCCGAGGTCAGGCGCGGGTTCAGCTCGGCCACCTGGTCCCGGTCGTAGGGCAGCTCGCGGTGGAAGTGGGCGGCCTCGTGCAGGTCGTACCCGACCCGGCCGGAGGTGCCGAGCTGGGTGAGCGCCGCGCGTACCCGCTCGACGGGCAGGCCGGAGCGGTCGGAGAGCAGCCCGAGCTCGACGGTGGGCTCGAAGTTGAGCAGCATGCCGACCACGTCGGCGTCGGCCCCGGCCTCGTCGGTGGCCAGGTCGTCGAGCACCTGGCCCTCGCCGGAGAAGCCGCGCGACGGCTGGGGCGAGACGGCCAGCGTGTACCGCATGCCGGGCAGCTCCAGCTCCCACGCGCTCGCCGTGGACGAGCCGTCCGCCGGGCCGTAGACCCGCAGCGCCCTGGCGAACCTGAGCAGCGGCATCAGCGTGACCACCCGCCCGGTGCCCGACAGGCACACGCCACCGCGCGCCGCGGCCGACGACAGCCGCAGGTCGCGGCCGGCGGGCACGGCCCAGACCGTGGAGCGGGCCCTCTTGGGCAGCGAGCGCAGGAACCGTACGGCCTGCGGCCCCGCCAGCTCGGCCCGCAGGTCCCACCCGGCCGCCATCACCTGCACCTCGGCGAACCCACGCAGCCACCGCGACGGCAGCGGCACCTTCTTCTCCACCACCGCCCCGTCGAGCGTGGTGACCGTCAGCTCGTCGGCCCCCACGCCCAGGTGCAGCGGGTCCTTGCCGCCGACCCTGGCCAGCGACTCGCGCAGCGGCCCGTTGACGTCGACGTTCGTGGTGCCCCGGTCGAGCACGTCGCCGTCGAGCGCGTGCACGTCGAGCCGGGCGTAGACGCCGCCGCAGGCGGAGAACGACTCGAACCTGAGCCGCTCGCCGTCGCACGTCACGACCGGGTCGCGGGTCCAGCCGGGCCGGGGCTGGTGGTAGCGGGTGAGCGCCACGTCGGCCACGGCGAGCAGCCCGGCGGCGGCCGGGGCGGCGTGCGTGAGCAGCCCGCTGAAGAACCTGGGGTGGGCCTGCGGGCCGGATAACGCCGTGCCACCGAAGGTCGAGAGGCCGAGTCTGCCGCCGGCCAGCACGGAGGGCCCGGTGTAGGTGTATGCCTGTACCGCTGAAGTCATGCCCCGAACCATAGAGATGATCACCGACACAATTCCGGGCCGGTACGTAAACCTTCCGATGTGCGACATGGAGTGCGAAACCACAATGTGCCTGGTGCTCACCGTCGATCTGGCCCATGTCGCCTTCACCCGCTTCACGGTGCCCGCTGACGAGGGGCCCGCCGACGAAGGACCCGCCGACGAGGGGCCCGCCAACGAGGGGCCCGCCGGCGGGTGGGTCAGCGAGGAGCGGCCGATCGGCTTCCCCGCCACCCAGCTCGTCCCGTCGTGGACGGCGCGCACCCCGCCGGGGGCGTGGCTCGAGATCGCGCTGCGGGCCAGGACCACCTCCGGCGACCTCACCAAGTGGTACGTCATGGGCCGCTGGTCCGAGCACGGCCGCCCGCGCACCTCGGTGCCGGGCCAGGGCGACGAGCACGGGGACGTGGCGGTGGACACGTACGTGGCCAGGCGGCCGGTGACGGCCTACCAGGTACGGGTGACCCGGCACGGCGACGGCGCCCGGGTGACCGGGCTGGGCGTGATGGCCTCGGCGCTGCCGCGGCAGCCGCCCGCGCCGAGCGCGCCGGGCTCCGGCGACGCCGTGGAGCTGGCCGTGCCGCCGCGCTCGCAGCACGCGCACGCCGGGCACCACGTGCGCTACGACGGCGGCGGCGTCAACTGGTGCAGCCCCGCCTCGGTCGCCATGGTGCTGGCCTACTGGGGCCGCGGGCCGGCGCCGGGCGAGCTGGCCTGGGTGGGGGACGGCGATCCGGCCCCCGCCGTGGACCACGCGGCGGCGGGCACGTACGACGAGAGCTACCAGGGCACCGGCAACTGGCCGTTCAACGTGGCGTACGCGGGGCGGTTCGGGCTGGCCGGGTTCGTGACGCGGCTGCGGTCGGCGGCGGAGCTGGAGCAGTTCGTACGGGCCGGGATCCCGGTGATCACCTCGCAGTCGTTCAAGGTGCACGAGCTGCCCGGATCCTGCTACTCCACCAGCGGCCACATCCTGGTCGTCACCGGATTCACGGCCGGCGGCGACGTCGTGGTGAACGACCCGGCCGCGCCCCGCGACGCCGAGGTCCGGCGGGTCTACCCGCGGGCGGCGTTCGAGCACGTGTGGCTCAGGAGCTCCGGCAGCGGCGGCATCGCGTACGTGCTCCATCCCCCCGACGTTCCTCTTCCTCCTTGTACCAACGGCAATTGGTGAGTTGATGAGCATTCGACCGATCGACGTGGCCCATACCGATGGCGGCCCCCAGTGGGTGGAGGCGGTGGCCACGCCCTCCGGGATCGAGGTCTGGTGGGACGAGCCCCGCCCGCACGAGGGCGGCAGGCGCTGCGTGGTGCGCCGCCTGCCGGACGGTTCCCGCGTCGACGCGCTCCCCGCGGGCTGGAACGCCCGCAACCGGCTCGTCGAGTACGGCGGCCGCTCCTGGCGCCCGCTGCCCGGCGGCGGCCTGGTCTTCACGAACTGGGCCGACCAGCGCCTCTACCGGCTGGACGGCGGCGATCCCGTGCCGCTCACCCCGGCGGGCCCGGCGCGGTACGGCGACCTCTACCTGCCGCCGGGCAGGGACGAGGTGTGGGCGGTCAGGGAGATCGCCGACGTGCGGGACCTGGTGGCGGTGCCGCTGGACGGCGGCCCCCTCAGGGTCGTCGCCGAAGCCCAGCACTTCCTGATGAATCCCCGCCTCTCCCCGGACGGCCGGTGGGTCGCCTGGATCGGCTGGGACCACCCGAACATGCCGTGGGACGGCACCGAGCTGTGCGTGGCCCCGCTGGCCGAGGACGGCACCGCCGGGCCGTACGAGGTGGTCGCGGGCGGCCCCGCGGAGTCGGTGTTCCAGGCCGAGTGGCGCGACGACACGAGCCTGTACGCGGTGACGGACCCGACCGGCTGGTGGAACGTGCACCTCGTCCCCCTGGACGGCTCCCCCGCCCGCAACCTCACCCCGATGGAGCTGGAGTTCGGCGCGGCGGCCTGGAAACCGGGCCTGACCTGCCTGGCCGTGGCCGAGGACGGCCGCCTGGCCGTCGTCTACGGCACCGCCGACCACCGGCGCCTGGGCGTCCTGGACCCTGGGACCGGTGAGCTGCGGGAGATCGGCGGCGCGGCCACCCACTGGTCGTCGACCGTGTCGGTCGCGGGCGGCAGGGTGGCGGCCGTGGGGGCGACGCCGTACACGCCGCTGGAGGTCACGCTGACCGGCCTGGACGACGGCGCGCACGAGGTGGTGTCGGCGCGCAAGGCGCTGCCGGACCGCGACCTGCTGCCCTCCCCCGAGACGGTGACGGTCGAGGGGGTGCACGCGCACCTGTACCCGCCGTCCGGGGTGCGGGGGCCGGGACCGTACGTGATCTTCGCGCACGGCGGCCCCACCGGGAACCTGCCGGTCATGCTCGACCTGGAGATCGCCTACTTCACCAGCAGGGGCATCGGCGTGGCCGTGGTGAACTACGGCGGCTCCACCGGCTACGGCCGCGCCTACCGGGAGCGGCTGCGCCACCAGTGGGGCGTGGTGGACGTTCAGGACTGCGCCAGGGTCGCGCGCGGCCTGGTCGAGCTGGGCCGGGCCGACGCCGCCAAGCTGGCCATCAGGGGCGGCAGCGCGGGCGGCTGGACCACGGTGGCGGCGCTGGTGCACAGCGACGTGTTCGCGGGCGGGGTGGCGCACTACGCGATCACCGACCCGGAGAGCTGGGCCGCCGAGACGCACGACTTCGAGTCGCGCTACCTGGACGGGCTGGTGGGCCCGCTGCCCGAGACCCGGCAGCGCTACACCGAGCGCTCCCCGCTGCTGAACGCCTTCCGTGCCTCGGGCCCGTGCCTGATGCTGCACGGCCTGGAGGACGCGATCGTGGACGTCTCGCAGGCCGAGCGGTTCACCGCCGAACTGGACAGGCACGGCAAAGAGTGGGCCCTGCTGACCTTCCCCGGCGAGCAGCACGGCTGGCGCAGGGAGGAGACTGTCGTCGCGGTACTGGAGGCGGAGCTGGCCTTCTACGGGCTGATCTTCGGCATGGAGACACCGGAAGTACCGCCGCTGGCGTTGAAGGGGAGAGCATGAAGAGTGTTGCCGAGATCTGCTCGGATCTGATCAGGTTCGACACCACGAACCCGGGCTCGGGCGAGCGCCCGGCCGCCGAGTACGTCGCCACGCTGCTGGCCGACGCGGGCCTGGAGCCGGTGGTGTTCGAGTCGGCGCCCAAGCGGACCACGGTCGTGGCCAGGATGGACGGCGACTCGCCCGACGCGTTGCTCGTGCACGGCCACCTCGACGTGGTGCCCGCGGATCCGGCCGAGTGGCGGATGCACCCGTTCTCGGGCGAGATCGAGGACGGCTGCGTGTACGGGCGGGGCGCGGTCGACATGAAGGGCTCGTGCGCGATGACCCTGGCCACCGTGCTCGGCATGCGGGCCAGGGGCGAGCGGCCGAAGCGGGACCTGGTGCTGGCGTTCCTGGCGGACGAGGAGGCCACCGGCGACTACGGCTCCCGGCACGCCGTGACCGAGCACCGGGAGCTGTTCGACGGGGTGAGCGAGGCCATCAGCGAGTCCGGCGGGTTCAGCGTGGACTCGCAGGGGCACCGGGTGTACCCGATCGCGGTCGGCGAGCGCGGCACCGCCTGGATGAAGCTCACCGCGCACGGCGTGGCCGGGCACGGGTCCCGCCCCGCCGTGGACAATCCGGTCGCGACGCTGGTGCACGCGCTGTCGCAGGTGGCCGCGTACGAGTGGCCGGTACGGCTGACGCCGACGGTCGCGGAGCTCGTCCGGAGGCTGTCGGAGATCACCGGCCGGCCGATCGACCTGGACCGGCTGGACGCCGAGGCGGCCCGGCTCGGGCCGCTGGGCAGCCTGTTCAAGAGCCAGATCCGCAACTCGGCGAACCCGACCATGCTCGACGCCGGCTACAAGGTCAACGTCGTGCCCTCGACGGCCTCCGCGCACGTGGACGGGCGGTTCATGCCGGGGTTGCAGGAGGAGTTCCTGGAGACGATCGACGAGCTGCTCGGGCCGAAGGTCACCCGCGAGTTCGTGAACCTTGAGGACGCGCCCGACGCGCCGTACCCGTCGGCGTTCTTCGACGAGCTGGCCGGGGCGCTGGTGGCCGAGGACTCGCTGGCCCGGCCGGTGCCGTACGTGATGGCCGGGGGGACGGACGCCAAGTCGTTCGCCAGGATCGGCATCAAGGGGTACGGGTTCGCGCCGCTGATGCTCCGGCCCGATCTGGACTACTTCGGGATGTTCCACGGGAAGGACGAGCGGGTGCCGGTGGAGGGGCTGGAGTTCGGCACCCGGGTGCTGACCCGCCTGTTCACGTAGCCCCGCCTGTTCACGTAGCGACCGCGCGGGCGGGCGTCACGCGGCGGTGCGCGCGGGCGGGCCGAACCAGGTGGCGAGGGCGCCGGCCGCCTCGCCCGGCTCGCCCGCCCACGCGGCGTACCCGTCGGGCCGCACCAGCAGCACACTCGCCCCGCCGAGGCCGGAGCCACCCTCGGCCCAGGCGGGCCGCACCCGGTCGCGATACCCGGCCAGCACCTCTCCGAGCCCGCCCGCACCACCCGGCGTCCCGCCCGCACCACCACCAGGCATCACGCCCCGGCCCTCGCCCGGCTTCGCGAGTCCGATGAGCAGGCCGTGCCCGTCCGCCATCAGCTCGGCGACCCCCGCCGCCCCGGCCAGGCGCAGGTCCGGGACGAACCGCCCGGCCAGGGGCTCGGCCGCGCCGGGCGCGTAGTCGATCGCCGTGCCGTCCATCATGCCCGCGAAGTGCCGCCACGCCTCCGGCAGCCCGATCACCTCGCCCAGCACCTCCCGCAGCGCGTCCACCTGCGCCCCCGGCCGCATGAGCGCGACCTGCGCCCGCGCGTTCCGCAGCACCCTGGCCGCCACCGGATGCCGCTCGGCGGTGTACCCGTCGAGCAGGCTCCCGGGCGCGAGCCCCCGCGCCACCAGCCCCAGCCTCCAGCCCAGGTTGAACGCGTCCTGCAGCCCCAGGTTGAGCCCCTGGCCGCCGATCGGCGAGTGCACGTGCGCCGCGTCCCCCGCCAGCAGCACCCGCCCCATCCGGTACGTCTCCACGTGCCGCGCATTGTCGCTGTACCTGATCCCGGTCTCCAGCCGCTCGACCACCACGTCGAGACCGGTCACCCGCCGCAGGCTCTCCTGCAGCTCGGCGGCGGTCACCGGCGCGTCCCGGTCCCCGGGACCGCCGTCGAACTCGATGGCCGCGATCTCCCCCGGCACCAGCGACAGGTTCACCAGCCCGCCGGGCCCGCGCAGCGACGACGTCACCAGGGACGGATCGGCCAGCTCGGCCACCGCCGTCCGCCCGGTCATGGTGGGCGGCGTGCCGTCGAACGCGAACCCCGCCCGCTTGCGCACCACGCTGCGCCCGCCGTCGCAGCCCACCAGGTACGCCCCGCGTACGACCTGCCCGCCGGCGAGCGTGGCCGTGACGGAGGAGTCGTCCTGCGCGACGTCCGTCACCGCCTGTCCCTGCCGGATCCGCACGCCCATCGCGGCGGCGCGCCCGGCGAGGATGTCCTCCAGCCGGTCCTGCTTGAGCATGACGTACGCGGCGCCGCCCGCCGGGTCCAGCAGCGGCAGCCCGGCGAAGTGCCCCCTGATCTGCCCCGTGCGCAGGATCTCCAGCATCAGCGCGACCACGTCGGCCCCCGCGGGGTCCTGACGTTCCCCGGCCGGCACGTCGAGCATCTCCCACTGGGCCCGCTCGACCGGCTCGACCAGCCCGCGCAGGGCCAGCGACTGCAGCGTGCGCGCGTTGAGCGAGCGCAGCCCGAGGCTGCGCGTCCTGCGCTCCTCGTCGCCGGCCGCCTCCAGGACCAGCGGGTCGGCCCCGGCCAGCTTGAGCTCGCAGGCCAGCAGCAGCCCGACGGGCCCGCCGCCGGCAATGATCACGTCTTCCATCCGCCAACCTCCTACTATGGCCAGGCGGCGCATCGACAGGCCGTCCAGGCCCTCCTCGTCGGCCAGCGCCAAGGCCGCGTCGAGGACCTTCTCCCTGTTCAGCGGGGGTGTTCGCCCAGGTGGAGCTGCCCGACCCGGGACTGCCGTGGCAGGAGCAGATCAGGTCGGCTGCGCTGAGCATGTACCGGGCGTTCCGCCGCCATCCGGTGGTGCCGCTGGCGCTGGTGACCGACCGCGCCAACCCGACCTCCGTACAGGCCATGTCGCGGGTGGACGCGCTGGTCGGGGCCCTGTACGCGGGCGGGTTCGACGACGAGGGCGCCTGGCGGGCACTGGGGGCGGTGAACGCGCTGGTGTACGGGTCCCTGTCGCTGTCCACCGGCGGGTTCGCGGGGAACACACAGGAGCACGCGGGGGCGGCGGGCGTCGAGGCGTACATCACCGAGCTGAACCCGGTCGCGCTGCCGCACTTCAGCCGGCTGCTGCGCTGGACGCGGGGCGGCGGCGTGGACCCGGAGGCCGACTTCACCCAGGCCCTCGACACTCTGATCCGGGGACTGGAGGATTCCTAGTGGAACAAAGCATTCCGTTCTGATAGAGTGGAGTCATCGACGCCGAAAGGGGCTCCTCATGAGCGACAACATCATCACCAGCGGCTGGGACGTTCTCGACGCCTCGCACGAGGCGCTGCGCCAGGCCGTCGGCGGCGTGCCGGCCGGCGGCTGGAGCCTGCCGACGCCGTGCGCGGGCTGGAGCGTCGCGCACGTCCTCCAGCACGCCGCGGGCGACCAGATCGGCTTCGCCGCCGCCCTCACCGGCGAGCCGGGCCCCTCCTTCGACCCGTTCGCCCCCTCGGGCGTGATCGACGGGGACCCCCGGGCGCTCCTGGAGGACGCGCTGGCGCGCTCGGCCAGGGCCTGGGCCGGGGTGGACCGGGAGGCCGCCGCGGTGCCGACGCCGGTGCCGCCGCACAAGCTGACGCCCTGGTCGGGCTCCGCGGCGTGCGCGCTCGACGCGGGCGTGCACGCCTGGGACATCGCGCTGGCCTGCGGCGGCCCGTCGCCGCTCACCCCTGAGCTGGCCCGGCCCCTGCTGAAGGTGGCCAGGGAGATCGTCGAGCCGCTGCGCGCCTGGGGCGCGTACGCCCCGGAGCTGGCGCCTCTGCCCGGCGACGACGACGTGGCCGCGCTGCTGCGCTACCTCGGCCGCGACCCCCTCTGGGCTCCGGCCTCCTGAATCGTCAGGCGAACTTGCTCTTCGGCCGCTCCTGCAGCTCGCCGTCCACGTACACGTCGAGCTTCTCGTCGTAGAACGCGATCAGCCCGGCGACCTTCGTGCTCTCGGGCAGCGGCGTCCGGTACGACCACGCCAGGTCCTTCTTGCCGTTGACCGTCCAGTACTCCGCCGTGCCCTTGTAGGGGCAGTGCGTCGCCGTGTCGGTGGGCTCCAGCAGGTCCAGCCGCACGTCGGTCTTCGGCAGGTAGTACCGGGCGGGCAGGCCGGTCTCGAAGAGGATGCGCGGGTTGCGGGAGTCGGCCACGGTCACGCCGTCGACCTCGATCCGCACGTGGCGCGAGCTGTTCAGGACGTCCACCCTGGTGTACGGGTCGCGGGCGTGGAAGAACACCTCCTCGTCCTCCTCGAACCAGGCGTCCATCGCGTCCCACTCGAAACGCACGAACCCCCGGATCTGCTCCAGCGGCGACTCGGGGTAGGCCAGCGCCGCGTCGGCGGCCTCCGCGGTGCCCGAGGTGACGGTGTAGACGACCGCGTCGCCCCTGCTCGGGGAGTGCTTGGTGGCTCCCGTGGCCTTCAGCGCGGACTGCTCCACGTCTGCCGGCGGGAAGTAGTAGGTGGGATAGTACGGGACTTCCCACACCAGCAGGGCGGAGGTGGTGTCGGCCACCACCCGGCCGCCCAGATAGGTTCGCACGCGCTTGGCGGTGCGCTCGACACGCACCTTGCCGCGGTTCGTGGCATCCATGTTCGCGGCAACCCCGCCGGCCGCGCTCCTATTCCACCGGTACGGGCTCCCGTTCCGCCGGTACGGGGTCCTGCGACGCCGGTACAGGCCCCTTTTCGCCGGTACGGGCTCAGCCCACGCCGAAGGCGCTCAGGGTCGCCCAGGTCGTGAGGGTGCCCACCGCCGCCCCGGCGGCCACCTGGGCCCAGGTGTGGTGCGTGAGACGTACCCTCGCCCAGCACACCAGCCCCACGACGGCGGCCCCCGCGATCGCGGTCGGCCACGCGGGCAGGACATGGCCGAGCACCACGACCGTGCCGGCGGAGACGGCGGCGTGGAAGGAGATCTTCCACCGCAACGTGATCGGCACGGTCACGCCCAGGGCGACCAGCATCGCCGTCACGGTGGCGACGAGCAACGTCGGCGCGCCCATCACGACCAGCAGCGCCAGCGCCACCAGCACGGCCGCCACGGCCGCGAGCAGCGGGCCGGTGCGGCGGGCGCGGTCCACGATGTGGTGGGAGTCGAGCCTGCCCGACCGCACGCCCACCGCGATCACCGCCGCCGGCACCCCGCCGCAGAACGCCGACGCCACCAGCCCCCACGCCGCCCCCGCCCAGCCCTGGGCCAGCAGGCCGACGAGCGGCGGCATGACGATCACCAGCACCTGCGGTGCCAGCACGTTCGTCACCCGTCTCGCCACCAGGTCGGCCGTCATGTCAGGAAAGATTACGCGATCATGGCACCCGCACCCCGCAACGGGGCCACGTGACCGGCGGTGCCAACGGCTCACCCGCCAACGACCCGCGCGGCGGACGGGTGGCAGACGGGTGCCGGCGGCTTGCCCGCCAACGGCCCGCGCAGTGGCGGTAGCGGCGGGTCGTCCGCGACGGCCCCGCGCGGCGGACGGTGGCGGCGGGTCGTCCGCTAGCGGCCCGTGCGGCGGCGGTGGCGGGCGGGGCGTTCCGGGGCCGGGGACGGCTCCGGGCGGGAGGGCGCGTCGGGGCGCGGCTGCGGCGTGAAGAAGCCACCACGCGAGGCGGCGCCGTCCTCACGCGCGGGCGGCGCAGCGGACGCGATCCCACGGCGGCCAAGCGGCGCGGGCTCCGGCGCGAAGAACCCGTCGTGCTCGTGGGGGTCCGGCCGCCGGGAGAAGAAGTCCTCGTCGGGGTCCGGCTGCCGGGAGAAGAAGTCCTCCTGCTCGGCCTCGTGCGCGTGCGCCCCGAAGGGCTCCCCGCCCCGACCCGGCTCCCGGGAGAGCGCATCCGCGAGTCGCCGGGAGGCCGTCAGGGCGGCCAGCGCCGTCGTGATGGGAACGGCCGCGATGAGCCCGAGCGTGCCGACGACGCTGCGGACGATCTCCTGCGCGATGACCGGCGTCGACAGAACCTCTCCCAATGGCTGCTCCCCGATGCTGAACAGCAGCAGCAACGGCAGCGACGCCCCCGCGTACGCCAGGATGATGGTGTTGATCACCGAGGCGATGTGCGCCCGCCCGATCCGGCTCGCGGCCCGGTAGAGCTTGGCGAAGCCGTACGACGGGTTGGCGTGGGCCAGCTCGGCCACCGTCACCGACTGCGTGACCGTGACGTCGTCGAGCACCCCGAGAGCGCCGATGATGATGCTGGCCAGCAGCAGCCCCTGCGTGTCGATGGACAGGCTCATGTCCAGGGCCAGCGCGCTGTCGTCGGTGATGCCGTTGAGCCGGGCGAACCCCAGCGCCGCGTACGACAGCACCCCGGTCAGCGCGAGGCTGGCCAGCGTCCCGAGCACGGCCACGGACGTGGTGAGCGAGAAGCCGTGCGTCAGGTAGAGCACCGCCAGCATGATCGCCGACGCGCCCACGATGGCCACCAGCATGGGCGGCCGCCCCTCCAGGATGCCGGGGATCACGAACGTCAGCAGCAGCACGAACGTGACCGCCAGCCCCACCAGCGCCGTCACCCCCCGCCACCGCCCGAAGGCGATCACCGCCAGCGCGAAAGCCGCCCCGAACAGCCACAGCGGCAGCCCCCGGTCGTGATCGGAGATCTGGTAGGCGCCGTCGGCCCCGCGCAGCAGGATCACGTCGTCGCCCGTGCCGAAGTGCTGCGCCCCGGGCCCGCTGGGCAGGCGGAGCTCGACGTCCTGGCCCTCGTCGGGCCCCTCGCCGACCTTCACGACGGCGTTCCCGCAGGTGGCGGGGTCGTGCTGGGGCGTGCCCTCGGTGGCGGCCGGGCACGTCTTGAGCGTGACGCCGACGACCGTGCCGCTCAGCCGCTGCACGCCGGACTGCGCCGGCGCGGCCTCCTTCCCGCCGGACGGCCAGAGCCACACCAGGGCGATCAGCGTGACGACGGCCAGCGGCACCAGGACGGCCAGGCCGGCCACCACGGTACGCCGCGAGCTGGGGACGGCGGTGCCGTGCGCGTGGTTGGCGCCCATCGCGTGAAAGATCCTCCGAAGTGTGACGAACAGGGGTGACGAATCAGGGGTGACGAACAGGAGTGACGAACTAGGACAGTTGTACTGCACGCGGCCCCGCAGGGTAGGCCAGATGCCATGACACGGCTGGTGGGCACCTCCGGGTGGCAGTACAAGGACTGGCGCGGGGTCCTGTATCCGGAGGGCGTGCCGCAGCGGCTCTGGCTGGAGACGTACGCGGCCGAGTTCGCCACCGTGGAGAGCAACAACGCCTTCTACCGGCTGCCGAGCCCGGAGTCGTTCGCCGCCTGGCGGGAGCGTACGCCGCCGGGGTTCGTGATGGCGGTGAAGGCCAGCAGGTTCCTCACCCACATCAAGCGGCTGGCCGAGCCGGAGGAGCCGGTCGCGCGCCTGATGGGCGCCGCCGCGGGGCTGAAGGAGAAGCTCGGCCCGATCCTGCTGCAGCTCCCGCCGACACTGAAGGCCGATCCGGCCAGGCTGGACCGGTGCCTGGGCTGCTTCCCCGCGGGGGTTCGGGTGGCCGTGGAGCCGCGCCACGACTCCTGGTGGACGGAGGAGGTGCGGGGGCTCCTGGCCGCGCGGGGTGCCGCCCTGTGCTGGGCCGACCGGCTGGGCCGGCCGCTGAGCCCGCTGTGGCGTACGACCGGCTGGGGTTACGTGCGCCTGCACCAGGGCCGGTCCGGCTGGGCGTACGGCGAGGGCGCGCTGCGGACCTGGGCCGCGCGGGTGCGCGAGGCGGGCTGGGAGGACGCGTTCGTCTACTTCAACAACGATCCGGGAGGGGCGGCCGTGCGGAACGCGAGACGATTTGTCAGACTCGCCTAGTGCACACGCGGCTTTACCGGAACGGCGTCCTGGAGAAGGAAGGCTTCCCGATCGAGGAGGTCTCCGACCACGTGGCGGACCCGGCGAACGCGGTCTGGTTCGACCTGTGCGCCCCGTCGCCCGACCAGCTCTCCCTGATCGGCGAGGAGCTGGGGCTGCACGAGCTGGCGGTCGAGGACGTCCTCACCGACCATCAGCGGCCGAAGGTGGACGTCTACGACAACCACCTGTTCATCACCGTGTACGGGCTGCACCTGGAGCAGGGCCGGCTCGTCCCCGTCGAGGTGGACGTCTTCGTCACCGCGAACGCCCTGGTCACCGTGCGGGAGAACGACCGTTTCGACATCGGCGGGGTGGTCAGGCGCTGGGACGCGGGCGCCCGCATGGCCCGCCACGGCGTCACGTTCCTGCTGCACGGCCTGCTCGACTACGTCGTGGACCAGCACTTCGACCTGGTGCAGGACCTCGACGGGCAGGTCGAGGCGATGGAGGAGGCGCTGTTCGTGCAGGGCGTGCGCGAGAGCAGGGCGCTGCAGCACTCCATGTACCTGCTGCGCAAGGACACCACCAAGCTGCGCAGGATCACCTTCCCGATGCGCGAGGTGGTCGGCACCCTGCTCCGCCGCGACCAGGACCTCGTCGCCGACCCCGTCATGAAGCCGTACTTCGAGGACGTCTACGACCACGTCCTGCGCGTCACCGAGTGGGTGGAGTCCATCCGCGACATGCTCGCGAACGTGCGCGAGACCCGCCTGTCGCAGCAGGGCTTCCGGCTGAACGAGATCATGAAGCGGGTCACGAGCTGGGCCGCGATCATCGCCGTGCCGACCGCGATCACCGGCTTCTACGGCCAGAACGTGCCCTATCCGGGGACGGGGGAGCCGATCGGCTTCTGGACGTCCTCGGTGCTGGTGGCGCTGGCCTCAGCGGGACTGTACGCGGTGTTCAAGAAGAAGGACTGGCTGTAGGGCCGCGAAGGTTCCGGGGCAGGGCCGGCTCGTGACCCGCCGGGTGTGCACGAGTGACAGCCGCACCTCGCCGGCGCCCGAGGCCGGGTAGAGAGGCAGGCAGCGCCCGCCCGAGATGACCGTCCTGCGGCCGATGGAGGTGGTCAGCAGCGACAGTTCCTCGTACGTGGCGGGCTCGGCCAGCCGCAGCAGCCACAGGCCTCCCGGCAGGCGCACCCGCTCGCCCTCGACCGCGTAGTAGTCCAGCACGCCCTCGTTGACGGACACGACGGCCCGCATGGTGAAGCGGGGGCCGTCGACGGTGAAGAGCTCGGCGGAGGGGGCTCGGTAGATCGAATGGACGTACCCGATCCCGAACCCCCGGGAGACGGGGAGGCCGTTGGCGGTGAGGCGCCCGGCGCCGTCGCCGGTGCCGAGCGCCGTCACCGCCGCGAGCGCCAGGAGCAGGCGGATCAGCCCTTCTCCTTGTAGTACCGCGCGGCCCCGGGGTGCAGGCCGACCGGGGCCACCTGCTGGCCCATGGCCGGGTCGAGCTTCTCGGCCTCCGGGTGCACCTTCGCCAGCTCGGCCTTCTTCTCGAACAGGGTCTTGGTGATGTCGTAGGCGAGCTGCTCGCTCATCGAGTCGGGCACCAGCAGCACGTTGGCGATGCCGACGGTCTGGAGCTTGCCGGACAGCTTGTAGGTGGCGGACATGTCCACGTTCAGCGCCACGTACTGCTGGCCGTACGTGGACTGCATCTTCGCCAGCACGTCGCTGGTGTCGAGCATCTTCATGTCCGGCTTGCTGGTGGCCAGGTCGGTGATGCCGGCGGTGGGCAGGCCGCCGACCCAGAAGAACGCGTCGATCGTGTCGTCCTTGACCGCCTGGACGGACTCGTTGATCGACAGCTGCTGCTTGGTGATGTCGGTGTCGGGATCGAGCCCGGCGGCCTCCAGCATGCGCCTGGCCACGACCTGGGTGCCGGAGTTGGCGGGGCCGAGCGAGACGCGCTTGCCCTTCAGGTCGGCGACCTTGGTGGCCTCGACGCCGGGGGCGACCACGACGTGCGTGTAGTTGTCGTAGATGCGGGCGATGGCCTTGACGGGCTGCTTGGCGGTGAAGGTGTCCTTGCCGTTCACCGCGTCGGCGGCCGTGTCGGACTGGGAGAACCCGATGTGCGCCTTGCCGGAGGCCAGCAGCTTGATGTTCTCGACGGAGGCCGAGGTGACGGACGCGGTGGCCCGGGTGTTGGCGATGTTGGCCGAGAGCTGCTGGGCCAGGCCGCCGCCGTAGACGTAGTAGACGCCGGTCGTGCCGCCGGTGGCGATCGACAGCCGGTTGCCCGAGCCGCCGCCGGCGCCACCGCCGCCGCAGCCCGCGGCCGCCAGGACGGCGGCGGCGACGATCGTGAGAATCCGCTTCACGCTGTTCTCCTTCTCCTGCTTCTGATGAGGTGCACGGCGGCGGCCACGCCGAGTACGGCCAGGCCGGCGACGATGGGGACGGGCTCGAGGAACAGCAGCAGCACCGCGGCGACCGCGGCCAGCAGCCGCTCGGGCCAGCCGGCCAGCCCGCCCGTGGCCATGGCCAGCGCGGCCACCGCGACGGCGGAGACCGCGGTCATCAGCAGCACGGTGCCGATCGGACCCTGGAAGAGCAGCGCCTGCCCGTTGGGCGTCAGCACGAAGGCGAACGGCACCAGGAACGCCGGCAAGGTGTAACGCCAGGTCATCATCATGGTCTTGTACGTGTTGCCGCCGGTGATCGCGGCCGCCGCGACCGCGGACAGCGCCGTGGGCGGGCTCACCTCCGACAGCACCGCGTAGTAGAAGACGAACATGTACGCCTCGGGCCTGGTGACGCCGAGGTCGAAGAGCGCCGGCCCGATGATCACGGCGGCGATGATGAAGCTGGCCGTCACCGGCACGGCCAGGCCCAGCAGCAGCACCGCGACGGCCGCCATGACGGTGGTGATGATCAGGTTGCCGGCGCCGATGTCCACGATGATGTCGGCCAGGTTCTGGCCGAGCCCGGTCAGCGTGATCGAGCCCACGATGATGCCCGCCGCCGCGCAGACCGCGGTCACCGGCAGCACCTCCAGCGCGCCCTTGGCCAGCGCCTGCCCGATCCGCCTGGGCCCCATCCGATGCGCGGGGTCGAGGAACGACAGCAGGAACGCGACCGCCGTGGCGATCACGACCGACTGGAACGCCGACCGGTCCAGCGCCATCAGCACGACGATGAGGATCAGCGAGCTGAAGTGGTAGCCGAAGCGCAGCAGCAGCCGCCCGGCCCCGGGGGCGTCCACCTGCACGGCGTGGGTGCCGAAGCGGCGCGAGTCGATCTCGATGGCCAGGAAGATGCCGAGGTAGTACAGCAGCGTGGGGATCGTCGCGTAGAGCAGCACCTGGAGGTAGCTGACCCCGAGGTACTCGGCGATGATGAACGCCGCCGCGCCGAGCGTGGGCGGCGACAGGATGGCGCCGATGCCGCCGGCCGCGAGGATGCCGCCCGCGGGCTCCCTGGGGTAGCCGGCCCGCCGCAGCACGGGCCAGGCCACGCTGCCCAGGCTGACGGTGGTGGCCACGCCCGAGCCCGACACGGTGCCGAGCAGGAAGCCGGCCGTGGTGACGGTGCGGCCGGGGGCGGCGCGGGACTTGCGGAAGGCGGCGAAGCTCAGGTCGATGAAGAACTTGCTGGCGCCGGAGTAGTCGAGCACCGCGCCGTAAATGGTGAACAGGATGATGTAACTGGCCGCCACCTGCATCGGGACGCCGAAGAAGCCCTCGGTGCCGGTGTAGAGCTGCGACACGATTTGCCCGATATCAAACCCGATATGGCCGATGGTCCAATCGATCGGCAAATATGCACCGTAGTACGCATAAATCAGGAAAACGACGCAAATGATGGCGAAGGACCAGCCGACCGTGCGCCGTACCGCCTCCAGCAGCAGCACCGTCAGCACCACGCCCGCCACGATGTCCGCGTCCGACAGCGCCGCGCCCGAACCCCGGTCGCGGAACGCGTCGATGTCCAGCAGCGGGTAGACCAGCACCGCCAGCGACACCGCCGCCAGCGCCCAGTCGAGCACGCTCGGCCACTCCACCCGCGGCCCGTCCCCCAGGGGGACGGGCTCGGGCCGCCGCAGGAGGCGCCGCGCGTACGGCGCCATCCCGGAGCGGTAACAGAGGAAGACCAGCGGCAGCGCCACCGCCAGGAATGTCATCCGGTGCTCGATCGCCTCGACCGGCCGGAAGACCACCACCAGCGAATACGCGGAGAGCAGCCCGCCCACGACCCACACGCCGAGTTTGAGCGGCCCGCCCAATTGTCGTGCCGGACGTTCCTGCTCGTGGGCCGAGACCAGCTCTGCCTCTCGGTCGCTCAGCTCGGTCAAGTGCGTCCTCCCCGACACGGCGTTGCAGGGACTTTACGAGCCTTTTACTTGATCAGGGAAGCCTCTGTTACGCATTTGATTTCCGCTCGTCAGCCGAACGGTCGTGATCGCGCGGCCAGCCGCTCGATCGGCACCTCCCCCGCCTGGCTCCCGTCGCGCAGCCGCACCGCCGCCCGCCCGCCGGCCACCTCACGCGGCCCCACCACGAGCTGGTACGGCACCAGCCGGTGCGCCCTGATCCTGGCCCCGAGGCTGCCCCGGTCGGCGGGCACCAGCTCGGCCCGCAGCCCGGCCGCCACGCACCGGCGCAGCACCTCCTCGGCGCCGGCCCCTTCGGCGTCCGACAGCGGCAGCACCACCGCCTGCACCGGGGCCAGCCAGGCGGGGAAGGCGCCGCCGTGCACCTCGATGAGGTGCGCGACCAGCCGCTCGATGCCGCCGACCACGCTGCGGTGCACCATCACCGGCCGCTCGCCGCCCACGTAGCGCAGGTCGAAGCGCTCGGGCTGGAAGTAGTCAACCTGGACGGTCGACAGGGTCGACTCGCGGCCGGCCGGGTCGGCGATCTGGATGTCGATCTTCGGGCCGTAGAAGGCGCCCTCGCCGCGTTCCTCGTCGTAGGGGCGGCCCCGTTCCTTCAGCACGTCCCGCAGGACCGACTCCGAGCGCGCCCACATGGCCGGGTCGTCCACGAACTTCTCACCCTCGCCGCGCAGCGACAGCCGGTAGCGCGCGGCCCGGATGCCGAGCCGCTCGTGCGCGGCCTCGATCAGGTCGAGCGCGGCCGACACCTCGGCGGCGGCCTGCTCGGGCGCGCAGAACACGTGCCCGTCGTTGAGCTGGATCGCTCGCACCCTGGTCAGCCCGCCCAGCACGCCCGACAGCTCCGAGCGGTACATGCCGCCCAGCTCGGCGATGCGCAGCGGCAGCTCGCGGTGGCTGCGCTGCCGGGAGCGGTAGACGATCGCGTGGTGCGGGCACAGGCTGGGCCGCAGCACGAACTCCTCCCCGCCCACCATCATGGGCGGGAACATGTCCTCGGCGTAGTGGGCCCAGTGCCCCGATCGTTCGTACAGCTCGCGTTTGCCGAGCACCGGCGAGTTGACGTGCTGGTAGCCGTTGCGGCGTTCCAGCTCGTACACGTAGTCCTCGACGGCCTTGCGCACGGCCGCGCCCGCGGGCAGCCAGTACGGCAGGCCGGCGCCGATCAGCGGATCGGTGTCGAAGATGCCCAGCTCACGGCCGAGCCTGCGATGGTCGTTCATGATCATCCTCTCCGTGGAAAGGGCGAACGACCAGCACTCCCGGGCGTCCGCCCGGGAAGCATGGATTCAGCGCGCCGGGACGGTGTCCGGCGTCGTCGTGACGGAGGCGCGCTGCATGTGCACGACCATAGCACGCGGGCCTCGCGTAGATCTTCGGCGTTGAAAACGTCAAATGATATAAAAGCCCCGTGGCCCAGATCACCGTGGACGTGCGCCAGCTCCAGGCGTTCGCCGAGGTCGGCTACCAGGTGGCGGGCGGCGGGGGCGCGCACGGGGCGATGGCGGCGCTGCGCCGCGTGGTCCCGCTCGACGCCTACGAGTTCGTCGCGTACGACCCCGCCACCGGGCGGCACCACAGCGTGGTCTCCGACGGTCATCCGCGCATCGACGGCGACGCGGCCGAGGAGTACGCCGGGCTGGCGGCGTACCGCAAGGCGATCGCCACCCGGGCGCCGGTCCCCATGCCGGAGCCGGACACCGAGCGGTACTTCCGCCGCCACCTCGCCCCCTACGGCTGGCGGGCCGGGCTGACGGCGCCGCTGTTCCTGAGGGAGGGCCGCTACACGGGGCTGCTGCACCTGGCGTCCAGGGAGGCGTTCCCGCGGCTCACGGGCGCGCTGGTGGCGGCGGTCAGCCCGATGCTGGCGCACGTCACCGACCTGAGCAGGTGCGTGATCGACCCGGTGGGGCTGCCGCCCGGCTTCCGCGCGGTCGCCTACGACCGGGTCGGCACGCGGCGCGAGGTGCCGGGGCACGAGGTCTCGGCCGCGCTGTGGGACGATCCGGCGATGGCCGCGTACGCGCGGGCGTTCATCGACTCGCGCGAGCTGAGCCGGCACGGGCTCTGGCCGGGCCCCGGCGGGCGGTGGCACGAGGTGCGGCTGCTGCGGGCCGGCGTCGGGTTCCAGGGGACGCTGCAGGGGGCTGTGGCGGCCGAGCGGCGCTGCCGCCTGCCGTACGACCTGACGGGGCGGGAGGTGGACGTGCTGACCCGGGTGGCGGCGGGTGACTCCAACCCGCAGATCGCGGCCGCGCTCGTGCTCAGCGTCCGGACCGTCACCACGCATCTGGAGCACATCTTCGCCAAGCTGGGCTGCGACAGCCGCACCCGCCTGACCACCAAGGCCCTGGCCGAGGGCCTGTGCCGCCTCGACCTCTGACAGGGATCAAGGCGCCCGGCTCACCGGTCCCGGCTCACCACCAGCCCCACCAGCGCCTGCGGCGACGACGGCAGCGACGGCGGCGCCACCAGCGCCCCCGGCAGCCTCCTCCTTCGTGGAAGCCCGATATTCCGGCCATGACTCCTCCCCTGCATCATCACTCCCTCACTCACACGATAGGCACGTAAATCACCCCAGACCATGACATATCCACTGATTTCGCCGGGCTTTGACGGCGACTTCACCACGTCAACCAAGACCTGACCCGGCCCTCGCCCACCCGCTTCCGAAAAGTAGGGATAAAAAGTTCCGGGGGCGTGTCCTTCCGCGCTCGTCCCGTTCGTGGACATGGCGACGCGGCACTCAGGCCGCAACGAGACAGGGAGACAGGACATGAAGTACATGCTGCTGATCAACAGCGCCGCCGCCGAGAGCGACACCGAGCCGGCCTCGTTCGAGGAGTGGGTGGCCTACGACAAGTCCGTCAGGGAGTCGGGCGTGTACGTCGCGGGCGAGTCGCTCGCCGACCTCACCACCGCCACCACCGTCCGCGTGAACGCGTCGGGCGAGCGGACCGTCACCGACGGGCCGTTCGCCGAGACGCGGGAGATCCTCGGCGGCTTCTACGTCATCGACGTGCCCGACCTCGACGTCGCCCTCGACTGGGCGGCCCGCTGCCCGGGCGCGCGCGGCGGCGGCTCCATCGTGGTCCGCCCGGTCGCCGAGTTCGACTGAACCGCGTCCGACCGAGCCGCGTCCGACCGAGCCGCGTCCGACCCAGCCGAGTCCGACCCAGCCGAGTCCGACCGAGCCGAGTCCGACCGAGCCGAGTCCGAGTGAGCAGGGAGTGGTGATGGCGGGAGTGGGATCCTCCATCGAGGCGGTCTTCCGCGAGGAGCGGGGCCGGCTCCTCGCGGCCCTGGTGCGCCGCTTCGGCGACCTGGACCTGGCCGAGGAGGTCGCCTCGGACGCCATCGAGGCGGCGCTCGTGCACTGGCCGGCCGACGGCGTGCCGCCGAACCCGGGCGCGTGGCTGATGACCACCGCGCGCCGCCGGGCCGTCGATCGGCTGCGCCGCGACCGTACGTACGCGGCCCGCCTGGCCATCCTCCAGGTGGAGGCCGACCGCGCCGGTCCCGCGGCGCCCGCCGGCACCGGCTCGTCCGGCGAGCTGCCGGACGAGCGGCTGCAGCTCTTCTTCACCTGCGCCCACCCGGCTCTGCCCGCCGAGGACCGGGTGGCGCTGACGCTGCGCTGCCTGGCCGGGCTGACGACGCAGGAGGTCGCGCGCGCCTTCCTCCTGCCGCCCGCCACCATGGCCAAGCGCATCGTGCGGGCCAAGAAGAAGATCCGCGAGGCTCGCATCCCGTTCCGCGTGCCGGGCGCGGACGAGCTGCCCGAGCGGCTGCCCGGCGTGCTCCAGGTGATCTACTCCGTCTTCACCGAGGGGTACGCCGCCAGCACCGGCCCCGACCTGCAGCGGCCGGACCTGGCGGAGGAGGCCATCCGGCTGGCGCGCATCCTGCGCCGGCTGCTGCCGGGCGAGCGGGAGATCGCCGGACTGCTCGGCCTGATGCTGCTCGTGCACGCCCGCCACGAGGCCAGGATCGGCGCGGACGGCGAGCTGGTCCTGCTCGACGACCAGGACCGTTCCCGGTGGGACCGCACGATGATCGAGGAGGGGCAGGGCCTGGTGGTCGCCGCGCTCACCGGCGGCCCGCCCGGCCTGTACGGCGTGCAGGCCGCCATCGCCGCCCTGCACGACGAGGCCGCCGACCTGGCCACCACCGACTGGCCGCAGATCGTGGCCCTGTACGACGTGCTGCTCGCGCTCGCCCCGTCCCCGGTGATCGCGCTCAACCGGGCCGTGGCGGTGGCCATGCGCGACGGCGCCGAGGCCGGGCTCGCGCTGCTCGACGAGCTGGCCGGGGAGCCGCGGCTGCGCGGATACCACCCGTACCCGACGGCGCGCGGCGACCTGCTGCACCGGCTCGGCCGCCACCGCGCCGCCGCCGACGCCTACCGCCAGGCCCTCGGCTGGGCGGGCACGGAGCCCGAGCGCGCGCACCTGCGCCGCAGGCTGGAGACCTGCTCAGGAGAGGGCGACGACTAGCCCCCTGACCTCGTCAGGGGCTGGTCCTCCGACCTCGGGAGGGCGACAACGAGGCCGCGGATCTCGTATCCCCCGATGTCGTTGTTGAACGTCACCCTCGGGGCCCGCGCCATCCGGACCCCCTCCATGGCCAGGAGCCGGGTCAGGAAGACGTCGGTCTCGAGGATCGCGACGCCGGAACCGGGGCACTTGTGCGGGCCGTCGCCGAACGCCAGCGCCGCGGCCCCCGTACCGTCGCCCACGGGCCGGCCAGGCCGCACCGCCAGCGGCTCGGCGCCCACGGCGGCGGGATCGGTGTTCGCCGCGTCGACCAGCACCTCCACCAGCGCGCCCGCCGGCACCGTGACCGGCCCGCCGGCGCCGGGCAGCTCGATCGCGGCCGTCGTGCGCCGCCGCAGCCGGGACACCACCGGCTCCAGCCGTACGATCTCGTGCAGCACGGCCAGCCGCTCCGGCTCGTCCGCCTCCCGGTAGCGGGCCATCAGCGCGTCGTCGGTGAACAGGTGCCACGCCGCCACGCAGATGAACTCCCGGGTGGTCACCATCCCGGCCGCCGCGAACGTCAGGCACTCGCCGAGGATCTCCGCCGCCGAGCAGCCGTCGTCCAGCAGGTGCGAGATGAGGTCGTCGCGCGGCTCGCGGCGGTGGTCGCGGATCGCCGGGCGCACGTCGGCCAGGTAGACGCGCAGCCAGTTGACGTTCTGCCTGACGGTCCAGTAGAGGCCGTGGAGGCTGGTCAGGCCCGGCCGGCCGTACTTCTCGGGGAAGAAGCGCTCCAGCCGCTCGCGGATGCCCGGCCTGCCGGAGGTGAGCCCGATGATCGCGCTCGCCACCTCGATCGCCATCCCGAAGCTCAGCTCGGACAGCTGTGCCTCGCCCGCCGCCCGCAGCTTCGCCAGCTGCTTGTCCGCGACCTCCGCCATCAGCCCGCGATACCGCTCGTCCACGCGGCGGGGCGTGAAGAACCGCGCCGTCTGCCGCCGATCCTCACGGTGCTCGGGACCGTCCCGGTACAACACCGGCCGCCGGACCCTGGCCGGCAGCTTCTCCACCGTCTCCACACCCAGCCCGGCCTGGACGGTCGCCTCGCTGCGCAGCACGGCGCGGGCCGCCGCGAGGCCGCTCACCTGCCAGGTGCCGTCGTCCGCCCGCTGGACCGGGCAGGTCCGCCGCGGCCCCGCGCCTGGCCGCTCGACCTTCCGGTCGTCGCCATCGTCCCGACTCACGCTGACCATGGTCCTTCGGGACCGGCCGCGGATCAAGACGGCTGGACGGCCAGGCGGGCGGGCACCCGTTCCTTCAGGCACTCGAACCAGACCGTCGTCGACCCGGCCTCCCGGATGAACCCCCACCGGTGGCTGAGCGCCTCGATCAACGGCAGGCCGCGGCCGCTGGTGGCCTGCGTGCTCGTACGGCACACGCACGGCGGCTCCTCCGACCCTCCGTCCGCCACGAACACCCGCACCGCCGTCGCCGAGCTGGCCACGCTCACCGTGAACGAGCCCCCGGCGCCGGACTTGGTGTGCAGGATCGCGTTCGTGGCCAGCTCGCTGGTGAGCAGCGCCACGTCGTCGTAGAGCGGATGGTCGCGGCCGAGCGCCGCGGTGACGAGCTCCCTCGCCCTGGCCACCTGGGACGGCATCCCCGGCAACCTGGCCACGAGATCACCGCCGCCGGTCTGATCGTCCCCGTCCACGTGGTGCGAGTCCGGCGGTGCCACGGTGACCTCCCCCAAATCCGGTGCCGTTATGAGACGTCCCGGAGGGCACCCGGAGATTATCGCGAAAAGGTAGGAATGACCTTTCCCGAGGTCGCCTGCACGCCCCGGTTCACCGACCGAGTACGCTGCGATCGACGAGTCGTCTAGGCCCGTGGGGGAGCAGGAGGTCGCGTGAGCAGCCTGGAGGCCGTCTGGACGCAGCCGTACGAGCGGCCGGGGGCGGCGGTCGTGACCGGTGTCTTCGACATTCTGCACGTGGGCCACGTGCGCTACCTGGGCGCCGTGGCGGCGCGCGGGCTGCCGCTGATCGTGGGCGTCGAGGACGATCCGCGCGTGCGCGCGTGGAAGGGGCCGACCCGACCGTTCAACCCATCGGCGGAGCGCGCCGAGGTCCTGGCCGCGCTCCGCTTCGTCACCGGCGTCTTCATCGTGACCGGACCACCCGAGGCGCACGGCCCGGAGGACTACATCGACCTCCTGGCCCCGATGCGCCCGGCGGCCCTCGCCCACACGGCGGGCGACCCCCACGCGGGCGCCCGCGCCGCGGCGGCGGCGATCCTGGGGGCCGAGTGCTGGGAGATGAACGCCATCCCCGACCGCTCGACCACCCGCATCGTCAACGCGGCCGGCAAGGGCTGACCCACCCGCCCCGACACGCGCGCGGGGCACCCGCTGCAGGGCCCGGCACGGGCGCGGGAATCGCCCGTCACACGGCCCCTCCCGGTGTGCGGGGGTGCCCGCCGCCCGGGCCCCCGCATGCGCGGAGGGGCGCCCGCCGCGCCGCCCGACGCGTGCAGCGAACACCCGCCGCCCTCCCCTGCGCCGGGTCGGCGGGACGGTGTGCGGCGCGGCCCGGCGCAACACGCACGGCGCCCGAGCCAGCACAGGCCGGCCCAGGCTCCCGGGACAGGACCTCGCCAAGAGACGGCGCGGGCCGGCACGGGGCAGCGCCGGACGGGACGGGGCAGCGCCGGACGGCGCGGGGCGGCGGCGCGTCAGTCGGCCTCGGCGCTGCCGTCCACGCGGAGCTTGCGGCGCGCCCGCTCGTAGAACGTGGTCCCCAACCGCACCACCTTCGCGGCCCCCGGCCACGCCGACACCGTGACGCTGTCCCCCGGCGACAGGTGCCCCATCACGGCCCCATCGACCTCCACGGCCAGCCGCCCGCTGCTGGGCAGCACCTGGAGCGTCACCTCCTCGTCCGCCGGCAGTACCAGCGCCCGGTTGAAGGCCGAGTGGGCGGCGGCGGCCACCACCAGCACCGCCTCCACCCGCGGCGACACGATGGGCCCGCCGGCGGAGAAGCTGTAGGCCGTGGACCCCGTGGAGGTGGCCACGATGACGGCGTCGGCGGAGTAGCGGACGAAGGGGCTGCCCGACGGGGTGACGGACACGGCCGCCAGCCCGTCACCGGGGGTGCGGACGAGCGCGATGTCGTTGAACGCCGTCACCTCCACCCCCGCCAGCGAGCTGCGGATCGCCATGCGCGGCTCGATCGTGTACGCGTGCTCGTCGATCGCCGTCAGCGTGCCCGCCAGCTCGTCCACGTCGATCTCGGCGAGGAAGCCGAGCCGCCCCAGGTTCACCCCCAGGATGGGCGTCGGCCGCCCGGCGAGCAGCCGCATCGTGCGCAGCATCGTGCCGTCGCCGCCCAGCCCGACGAGCAGGTCGGCCCGCTCCACCAGGGTGGCGGCGTCCACGGGGACGGCGGTGCAGTCGATGCGGCCCACCTCCTCGGGCAGGCCGAGCACGGTGGCGCCCTTGCCGGCGGCCCACCGCAGGATCGTGTCTATCGCTTTCTTGGAGTCGCGCTGCGGATGCAGTACCAGCCCGACCGTCCCGACCATGCCCATGCCGCCCACACTACGACCACCCGATTCACGGGAACGCCAGGGGGCGCGGGTGGCGATAACGTCGTGCCCATGCGGCTTCACGTGGGATGCGCGATGTGGACACATGCGCGCTGGCAAGGACGGTACCTGCCCGGCCACCTCGGCCCCGGTGACCGCCTGCGTGCCTACGCCACCTGGTGCGACGCGGTGGAGGGCAACACGACGTTCTACGCCACCCCGTCCAGGGCCGCGGTCGAGTCGTGGGCGGCGCAGACGTCCGACGACTTCCGCTTCGTGATCAAGCTGCCGAAGCCGATCACGCACGAGCGCCGCCTGGTGGGCGCGGAGGCGGAGGTGGCGGCGTTCCTGGAGGCGATGGAGCCGCTGGGGCCGCGGGTGCACGCCTTCTGGATCCAGCTGCCCGGCTCCTTCTCCCCCGCCGACGCCGGCACGCTGGCGGCGTTCCTGAGGAGGCTCCCGCGGGAGCACCGGTACGCCGTGGAGGTCCGTCACCGCGCGTTCTTCGAGGATGAGCGCGCCGAGCGCCTGCTGGAGCGCGTCCTGGCCCCGGTGGACGCGGAGTGGGTGCCGTTCGACACCACGGTCATGTTCGCCTCTCCGCCCACCAGCGACGCCGAGCGCGACGCGTGGACGAAGAAGCCGCGCGTGCCGCGCCGCACCCGCGCGCTGACCGCCCGCCCGATCGTGCGCTACCTGGGGCGCGACGCCGAGAAGCACACGGTCGAGGGCTGGCGGCCGTGGGTGGAGCAGGTGACGCGGTGGCTGCGCGAGGGCAGGGAGCCGACCGTGTTCGTGCACACCCCGGACAACGCCGACGCGCTGCGGCTGGCCCGCCGCTTCCACGACGAGGTACGCGCCGGCGTTCCCGAGCTGGAGCCGCTGCCCGACCCGATGCCGGACGGCCCGGCACCGGACGAGCCCCTGACCCTCTTCTAGCGGACGAGGCAGGGCCGCTTCGGGTCGAAGACCCAGCCCTCCACGAGGAACCGCATGGCGACGGAGTCGTCGCGGGCGCCGAGCCCGTGGCGCAGGTAGAGCTCGTGGGCCGCGGCCAGGGCGTCGCGGTCGAGCTCGACGCCGAGGCCGGGCGTGGCGGGCACGTCGATCGCGCCGCCGGTGATCTGGAACGGCTTGGTGGTGAGCGCCTGGCCGTCCTGCCAGATCCAGTGCGTGTCCAGCGCCGTGATGTCGCCCGGCGCGGCGGCCCCGACGTGCGTGAACATGGCCAGCGAGATGTCGAAGTGGTTGTTGGAGTGCGAGCCCCACGTCAGCCCGAAGTCGTGGCAGAGCTGGGCGACGCGGACCGATCCCGCCATGGTCCAGAAGTGCGGGTCGGCGAGGGGGATGTCCACGGCGTCGGAGCGGATGGCGTGGGCCATCTCCCGCCAGTCGGTGGCGATCATGTTGGTGGCGGTCGGCAGGCCGGTGGCGCGCCGGAACTCGGCCATCGTCTCCCGCCCCGAGAAGCGCCCCTCGGCGCCGCACGGGTCCTCGGCGTAGGCGAGCACGCCGCCGAGGCCGCGGCAGAGCCGTACGGCGTCGGACAGCAGCCAGCCGCCGTTGGGGTCGAGCGTCACGCGTGCTTCGGGGAAGCGGGCGGCCAGCGCCCTGACCGCCTCGACCTCGTCCTCGCCGGGCAGCACGCCGCCCTTGAGCTTGAAGTCGGTGAAGCCGTAGCGCTCCCGCGCGGCCTCGGCCAGCGCGACGACGGCGTCGGGGGTGAGGGCCTCGCGGCGGCGCAGCCTGGACCAGGCGTCGTCGCCGCCGTCGTCCACCAGGTACGGCAGGTCGGTCCTGCCGGGGTCGCCGACGTAGAACAGGTAGCCGAGCATCGGCACCCGGTCGCGCTGCCGTCCCTCGCCGAGCAGGTCTGCCACGGGCAGGCCGAGGTACTGGCCGTGCAGGTCGAGCAGGGACGACTCCAGGCCGGTGACAGCGTGGACGGTGGTCCGCAGGTCGAAGGTCTGCAGGCCGCGCCCGCCGGCGTCCCTGGCGGCGAACCGCTCGGACACCGACCGCAGCAGCGACCGGTAGCGGGCCACCGGCCGGCCGGTCAGCAGCTCGGCGGCCTCCTCGATGGTCCGCCTGATGGCCTCGCCGCCGGGCACCTCGCCGAGCCCGGTGCGCCCGTCGGAGTCGGTGACGATGACGACGTTGCGGGTGAAGAACGGGCCGTGGGCGCCGCTGAGGTTGAGCAGCATGCTGTCGTACCCGGCGACCGGGACGACCTCCACGCGCTGGATCGTGGGAGACACGTGAGGCCCCTAGCTGATCTTGTTGATGAGGGCGGTCAGCTCGGCGAGCTCGCCGTCCTTCAGGTTCGACAGCGGCGGGCGCACGGGGCCGGCCGGGCGGCCGACGGCGGCCAGTCCCGCCTTGATGATCGAGACGGCGTAGCCCTTGGTACGGTCGCGGATGTCCAGGTACGGCAGCACGAACTCGCGGATGCGCCGGTAGACGGCCTCGCGGTCCTGGGCGCGGACGTCGGCGTAGAAGTCGAGGGCGTACTGCGGGACGAAGTTGAAGATCGCCGAGGAGTACGTGCTCATGCCGAGCTGCAGCAGCGGCAGCGCGAACGTCTCGGCGGTGGGCAGGCCGCCGATGTAGGCCAGGCGGTCGCCGACGGAGGCGTAGATGCGGGTGAGGTTCTCGATGTTGCCGACGCCGTCCTTGAAGCCGATCAGCGTCTCGTTCCGCTCGGCCAGGGCCGCCACGGAGCGGTCGTTCAGCACGGCGTTGGCGCGGCTGTAGACGATCACGCCGAGGCCGCTGGCGCGGCAGACCGCGGAGACGTGCTCGACCAGGCCCTCCTGGCCGGCCTCCGTGAGGTACGGGGGCATGAGGAGGATGCCGTCGGCGCCGGCGGCCTCGGCCGCCCTGGCCTGGGCGACGGCGCTGGCGGTGCCGCCGGTGGCGGGGGCCATGACCGGGACCTTGCCGTTCACCTCGCTCACCGCGGCGCGGACCACCCGGTCGATCTCCTCGGGGGTCAGCGAGAAGCCCTCGCCGGTGCCTCCCGCCGCGAACAGGCCGGCCACGGGGTACGAGCTCAGCCACGCCAGGTGGTCGCGGTAGGCCGCCTCGTCGAACTCCAGGTCCTGGGTGAAATGGGTGACGGGGAACGACAACAGACCGCTCTTGAGCTGTGTGGCGAGCTCCTGCGGGGAGTAATGGGGCATGGCGGACGCTCCTCGCTTCACTTGCGGCCGTGGGATTCTCCCGCACCGCCGGTAAGAACTGACGCCGACAGGCTAAGGAAGTGGGGCGATACTTGTCCAAGTGCGATTATGTATCCGGCGATACCCACAGAGCATCAACGCGCTTCCAGGTCCGGCAGCAGCTCCAGCACGCGGGCGAGCGCGGGGTTGGTGGACTCGCGGCTCCAGATGACGTGCAGCTCGACCGGCTCGCCGGTGCCCTCGTCGCCGTCCAGGGGGTCGCCGCCGCCGCGTACGAGGTCGCAGAAGGCGATGCCGTCCACGCCGAGCGAGCGCGCGCTCGCGGGTGCCAGCGCCACGCCCCGGCCGGCCGCGACGAGCAGCACGGCGGTGAGGATCTGGTGGACCTGCTGCTCGATCCGGGGATGCGCGTTGGTCAGGAAGCGCACGGTCAGCTCGTGGAAGTAGCGTGACTGGACCGGGTTGTAGCTGATCACCGGCAGGCCGTCGAAGTCGTCGGGCGCCAGCGGCCGGCCGAGGTCGGCCAGCGGGTGGCCGAGCGGCACGGCGGCGCACAGCGGCTCGCGGAAGACGACGCGGGAGTCGAGCGTGTCGATGTCGAACGGCGGGCGGGCCAGGCCCAGGTCGAGCTCGCCGCGCAGCAGGCCGTCCACCTGACCGGCGGTCACCCGCTCGTGCAGGATGACGTCGATCTCCGGGAGCTGCTCCGACAGCCGCCGCAGCAGCGCGCCGAGCATGCTGATGGCCGAGACGGCGGTGAACCCCAGCCGTACGGTGCCCGCCGCGCCGCTGGCGATCCGGCGCGCCCGGTCGCCGGCGGTGTCGACGAGGGAGAGCATGCGGCGGGCGTCGTCCAGGAATCCGCGGCCGGCGTCGGTGAGCACCACGCGCCGGTTGTCCCGTTCCAGCAGCGTCACGCCGATCACGCGCTCCAGCTTCTGGATGTGCCTGCTCAGCGGGGGCTGGGTCATGCGCAGCCGATCAGCGGCGCGACCGAAGTGCAGCTCCTCGGCGACCGCTACGAAAGCCCGGATCTGATCGAGTGTTAGCATGATGCAGGAAGAGTATCACTCGATACCGAATTAAGCCTGGACAGGCATCGAGGCTGGTCCATAGTCTCCGGAGACTACAGAGCGGAAACCTTGCCGTAACCTTACGCAACCCCTTCACTCCGCTTCACGAAGATCCACGGGCGGCCCCCCGCCCGCATGAAGGAGAAGTCAATGCCGACATCTCGGACAGCCCCCCGCCGCATCCTCCTGGGTGTCGTCGGCGCCGCCGCCGCGGTCGCGCTGACCGCCTGTGGTGGTGTCAAGACAACCTCCTCCGGTGGCGGGGACGGCGAATATCCCACGGGCAACATCGAGTTCAGCGTGGGCGCCTCCGCAGGCGGCTCGACCGACCTGATCACCCGTGCCCTGGCCCAGGGCATCGGCAAGGAGCTCGGCGTGTCGACCCCGGTGCTGAACAAGCCCGGCGCGAACGGCGCGCTGAACGCCAAGGAGCTCCAGTCGGCCAAGCCCGACGGCTACAAGATCGCCGTGCAGAACGCCTCGCTCTTCACGATCACGCCGCTCACGGTGTCGGCCGCCGAGGCCACGAAGATCGACTCGTTCGACGTCATCACCGGCATCTCCCGCGACGACTACGTCATGGCGACCAGCGCCCAGTCCGGCTACAAGTCGATCGACGACCTGAAGAAGGCCGGCAAGACCATCAGGTACGGCACCACCGGCGTCGGCACCGGCGCCCAGCTCGCCTCCGCGCTGACCTTCAAGTCGGCCGGCATCGAGGCCACGGCCGTGCCGTTCGACGGCGGCGCCCCCAACCTGACCGCCCTGCTGGGCAACCAGGTGGACGTGTCCACCATGCAGATCGGCGAGGCCATCGAGAACATCAAGGGCGGCAAGCTCGTCCCGCTCGCCGTCTTCTCGCAGGAGCGCATCCCGTACCTGCCGGACGTGAAGACGGCCAAGGAGCAGGGGTTCGACGTCCTGGTGACGCAGTACCGGTTCCTGACCGCGCCCAAGGGCACGCCGGAGAACGTCAAGACCAAGCTGCTCGACGCGGCCAAGAAGACGTTCGCCACGCCGGAGTACAAGAAGTTCAACGAGGAGAACTCGCTCACCCCGATGGAGGTCTCCCCGCAGGAGGTCCTCACCTCGCTGCAGAACGACTCCACCACGTTCAAGGCGCAGCTCGACAAGTTCGGCATCAACCTCGCCGGTTGATGCGGGGGCGGCGGCCGGGCACCCCGGCCGCCGCCGTCGCCGGCACAAAGGAGTGTGCATAGCCATGTCCGACCCCACGAAGCCGCCGGGCGCGGAGCCCGGGCAGGCCGCGGTCGCGATGGACCTGCAGGAGGAGGCCGACCGGCTCCAGGCGGAGCTGGAGGAGGCCAGGCCGCCGCACGCGGGCCCGATCTCGCAGATCGCCGCCGCGCTGGTGGCGCTCGCCGTCGGCGTCTTCGGTGCGGTCGGCTCGTACGCGCTCGGGCTCGGGCAGCTCACCCAGCCCGGCCCCGGCCTGTGGCCGTTCGCCATCAGCGTCGTCATCATCGTGCTGTCGGCGGTGCTCGTCGTCACGGGCCGCGGCCTCCAGGACACCGAGCGGTTCTCCCGCTCCAGCCTGATGACCGCGGTGGGCCTGGTGACGCTCGTCGGGCTGGCCGCGCTGCTGCCGGTGATCGGCTTCGAGGTCCCCTCGCTGCTGCTGATGTTCATCTGGCTGCGCTGGCTGGGCAAGGAGTCGTGGCGTTCCTCCATCGTGATCAGCGTCGGCGCCGTGGCCGCGTTCTACGTGCTCTTCGTGCTGCTGCTGCAGATCCCGCTCCCCCGCCTCATCTGAGAAAGTCACATGGACATCTCCCCGATCCTCGACGGTTTCGGCGTCGTCCTGGAGCCGACCAACCTGCTCTACTGCCTCATCGGCGTCATCATCGGCATGCTCATCGGCGTGCTGCCCGGCCTCGGGCCCGGCGCGACGATCGCCATCCTGCTGCCGATCACGTACGGCATCGGGCCCGTGTCGGCGATCATCATGCTGGCGGGCATCTTCTACGGCGCCCAGTACGGCGGCACGATCACCTCGGTCCTGCTCCGCCTGCCCGGCGAGGCGTCCTCCGTCGTCACCGTCTTCGACGGCTTCGCCCTGGCCAAGCAGGGCAAGGCAGGCACGGCCCTGGGCATCGCGGCCATCGGCTCCTTCATCGGCGGCACGGTCTCGATCATCGGCCTGACGATCGTCGCGCCGGTCGTGGCCGGGTTCGCGCTCGACTTCGGGCCGCCCGAGTACGCCGCCCTGGGCATCCTCGGCGTGCTGCTGATCTCCTCGATCGGCAACGGCAACAAGCTCAAGGCCATCATCGCCGCCTGCATCGGCCTGCTGATCGCGACCGTGGGCCGCGACACGTTCACCGGCGCCGAGCGCTTCACCTTCGGCAGCCTGAACCTGGCCGAGGGCATCGACTTCATCCCGATCGCCATGGGCCTGTTCGGCCTCAGCGAGATCCTCTACAACCTGGAGGAGCGGCACAACCAGGTGCACTCGCCGGCCAAGGTCGGCAACGTGTGGCCGTCGCGCAAGGACCTCGGGCAGGCCAGTGGCGCGATCGGGCGCGGCTCGCTGATCGGGTTCGTGCTGGGCGTGCTGCCCGGCGGTGGCGCGGTGCTGTCGTCGCTGGCCGCGTACGCGCTGGAGAAGCGCCGCGCCAAGCGGCCCGAGCGGTTCGGCCAGGGCGCGGTCGAGGGCGTGGCCGCCCCGGAGACGGCCAACAACGCCGCCGCCACCTCCTCGTTCATCCCGCTGCTGACGCTCGGCATCCCGGCGAACGCCACGATGGCGCTGATCTTCGGCGCGCTGCTCATCCAGGGCATCCAGCCGGGGCCGCAGCTCGTCACCGAGCACCCCGACGTGTTCTGGGGCGTCATCAACTCGATGTACATCGGGAACATCCTGCTGCTCATCATGAGCATCCCGATGGTGGGCGTGTTCGTGCGCATCCTGCGGGTGCGGCCGGCCATCATGGCCCCGATCACGGTGCTGATCACGCTGCTCGGCGCGTACACGGTGCGCAACCAGGTCTACGACATCTTCCTGGTGATCGTGTTCGGCGTGCTGGGGTATCTGATGAAGAAGTTCGGCTTCGAGCCGGGGCCCCTGGTGCTGGCGTTCGTGCTGGGCTCCATGATCGAGAGCTCGGCGCGGCAGGGGCTGCTCATCTACGGCGGCGACCCGACCGGCTTCCTCACCCGGCCGATCTCGGGGACGATCTTCGCCGTGATCGTGGTGGTGGCGGCCTGGCCGCTGATCCGCAAGGCGATACCCCGCAAGACATCCGCTGATCGTGTTGAGGAGAAGATCAAATGACCATCCTCGTCGGGTACCTGCCCACACCCGAGGGCGAGGCCGCCGTCGACGCGGGCCTGCGCGAGGGCAAGCTGCGCGGGGAGCGCGTGATCATCGTGAACTCCCCGCGCCGCGGCGCCCCCATCGACGAGCACAAGATCGACGACGCCGCGGGCGCCGAGCTGCTGCGCCGGGCGCGGGAGGCGGGGGTGGACGCCGAGCTGCGCCAGCCGCTGCACGACGACGACCTGCCCGAGACCTTCGAGGCGCTGGTCAAGGAGACCGGCGCGTCGCTCGTCGTGATCGGGCTGCGGCACCGGTCGCTGGTGGGCAAGTTCATCATGGGCAGCGAGGCGCAGCGCATCCTCATGGAGTCGACCGTGCCCGTGCTGACCGTGAAGGCGGCCCAGTGAGCCCTCGCGAAGCCGGCCGGATCAGCAGGGTCACCGTCACCCCGGTCGCCTTCCGCGACCCGCCCCTGCTCAACGTCGTGGGCGTGCACCAGCCGTACGTGCTGCGGGCCATCGTCCAGGTGCACACCGACGAGGGGCTCGTCGGCCTCGGCGAGACGTACGCCGACACGGCGCACGTGGGGCGGCTGGAGGCGGTGGCCGCCGCCCTGCCCGGCGCGGACGTCTTCGACCTGCACGCCCTGCGCCGCATCGTGACCGAGACGCTCGGCGCCTCCACGGGAGGTGCGGGCGCGAGCTTCGGCGGCATGCTGGAGGTCTCCAGCGCCGTGGACACCGTGGTGTCGCCCTTCGAGGTGGCGCTGCTCGACCTCCAGGGCAAGGCGCTCGGCCGGCCGGTGAGCGACCTGCTGGGCGGGGCCGTACGCGACCGCGTGCCGTACTCGGCGTACCTGTTCTACAAGTGGGCCGGCCACCCGGGCCACGACGAGGACACCTGGGGCGAGGGGCGCACGCCCGAGCAGATGGTCGCCCAGGCGCGGCGGATGATCGACGAGTACGGCTTCACCGCCGTCAAGCTCAAGGGCGGCGTGTACGAGCCGCGCCACGAGTTCGAGACCGTCGAGGCCCTGGCGGCGGCCTTCCCCGGCCATGCCCTGCGCATCGACCCGAACGGCGCCTGGACCGTCGAGACCTCGATCGAGGCGGCCGACCGGCTCTCCGGCGTGCTGGAGTACCTGGAGGACCCGACGCCCGGCATTCCCGGCATGGCCGAGGTCTCCAGGCACACCGACCTCCCCCTCGCCACGAACATGTGCGTGATCTCGTTCGAGCACCTCAAGCCGGCGGTCGCCGCGGACGCCGTGCAGGTCGTGCTGTCGGACCACCATCTGTGGGGCGGCCTGCGCCGCTCTGCGCTGCTGGGGGGCATCTGCGAGACGTTCGGCATGGGGCTGTCCATGCACTCCAACTCGCACCTGGGGGTCAGCCTGGCCGCCATGACCCACCTGGCCGCCGCCACCCCGAACCTCACCTACGCCTGCGACACCCACTACCCGTGGAAGACGGAGGAGGTCGTCAAGCCGGGGGCACTGGAGTTCCGCGAGGGCGCCGTCGCCGTGCCCACCGGGCCCGGGCTCGGCGTCGAGCTGGACGAGGACGCGCTGGCCGCCCTGCACGAGCAGTACGTCCGGTGCGGGCAGCGGGGGCGCGAGGACACGGCGTACATGCGCTCGATCGTCCCGGACTTCACCCCGAACACGGCCCGCTGGTAGCAGGCCGGGCCCCGGCCCGGCCTGCGGACGACCCGGCGCGTCAGGGCGCCTGCAGCCTGGCCCGCGAGTTGGACAGGTGCAGGCGCATGGCCGCCCGCGCCGCCGCGGCGTCCTGCCCGGCGATGGCGCGGTAGATGTTCTCGTGCTCCAGCGTCACCCTCGTGAAGTGGGTGGCGTCGGAGACCGTGTAGACGTGCTCCAGCCGGGTCCGTGGCAGCATGATCATCATGGGGCCGAGCGACGTGAGCAGGTCGGAGTAGAACCGGTTGTTCGCGGCGAGCGCGATCTTGAGGTGGAACTCGAAGTCGGCCTCGACCGCGTTGCTCGGCTGCTCCCCGATCCGCCCGAGGTCGACCAGGGCCCGCTCGATCGCCTTGAGCTGCAGCTCCGTACGCCGCTCCGCCGCCAGCCCGGCCGCCTCCGTCTCGACCCCGATCCGGAAGTCGATCATGTCGAGGACGTCGCGATGCGTGCGCACCTGCGACGCCTCCACGGAGAACGCCGTGGAGGCGGGCAGCGCCAGCACGAACGACCCGCGCCCCTGGAAGGTCTCGACGAGCCCGGCGGCCTGCAGCCGCGAGACGGCCTCGCGCACCACCGTGCGGCTGACCCCGAACTCCTGGATCAGCGACGACTCGGTGGGCAGCTTCTGCCCCGGCTGGATCTCGCCCGCCAGGATGCGGGCCTTGAGCCGCTCGACGAGCTCGTGCGCGAGCCCGCGACCGGTGTCGCGGTCGAGTCTCTGGTCGGGCGGCACGGCGGACAATCTACCGGCCGTCCGCGCGGAACTCGACCTCGTCCAGCCGCCAGTCCCGCGCCCGCCCCGCGAGGGTGAGCCCGAGCCCCGGCCGGTCCGGCACGGCCATCCGCCCGCCCGCGATCTCCAGCCGCTCCTCGAACAGCGGCGAGAGCCACTCGATGTGCTCCACCCAGGAGTCACGCGGGTAGGCCGCGGCCAGGTGCACGTGGATCTCCATCACGAAGTGCGGGGCGACCTGGAGGTGCGCGTGGTCGGCCAGCGCCGCGACCTTGAGGTAGGGGGTGATGCCGCCGACGCGGGGCACGTCGGGCTGCAGGAAGTCCACGGCCCGCAGGTCGATCAGGCGGACGAGGTCGGGCACGCCGGTGAGCATCTCACCGGTCGCGATGGGGGTGTCAAGGGCGGCGGCGAGCTGGGCGTGCCCCTCGGCGTCGTAGGCGTCCAGCGGCTCCTCGATCCACACCAGCCCCAGGTCCTCGACCGCCCGGCCGAACCGCAGCGCGCCGGCCCGGTCCCACTGCTGGTTGGCGTCCACCATCAACGGCACCCCGTCCCCGAGATGCTCGCGCACCGCTGTCAGCCGCCGCAGGTCCTCGCCCATCGAGGGCTGGCCGACCTTGATCTTGATGCCGCCGATGCCGCCGGCCAGCGACCGGGTGGCCTTCTCCTTCACCTCCTCGATCGGGGCCTGGAGGTAGCCGCCGGAGGTGTTGTAGACCCGCACCGAGTCGCGGTAGGCGCCGAGCAGCTTGGCCAGCGGCAGCCCGGCCCGCTTCGCCTTCAGGTCCCACAGCGCCACGTCGATCGCGGCCAGCGCCTGCGTGGCCACCCCCGACCGGCCCACGGACGCGCCCGCCCACGACAACCGGTCGTAGATCCTGCCGATGCCGGACGGGTCCTCGCCCAGCAGCAGCTCGCCGACCTCCCTGGCGTGCGCGAACTGCGCCGGCGTGCCCGCCCTGGTCGTGTAGGAGAACCCCAGCCCCTCCAGGCCGTCCGCCGTGGCGATCTCGCAGGTCAGGACGTCGAGCTGGGCCAGGGGGCGCTGCCGCCCGGTGGCCACCTTGGCGTCGCTGACCGGCCTCGCCAGGGGCACGGCGTAGCGGCCGAACCGTACGGAGGCGATGCCCACGGCTCAGGCCCGCCCGAACTCGACCGAGTCCACCGTCCACGTGCGGCACTGCTCGCTGAGCGTGAACCCGAGCCCGGGCCGGTCCGGCACGATCATGCGGCCGTCACGCGTCTCGAGCCGCTCGTTGAACAGCGGGTTGAGCCACTCGAAGTGCTCGACCCAGGGCTCGCGCGGGTACGCGGCGGCCAGGTGGAGGTGGATCTCCATGGCGAAGTGCGGCGCGAGCTGCAGGCCCGCGTGGTCGGCGAGGGTGGCCAGGCGCAGGAACGGGGTGATGCCGCCGACGCGCGGGGCGTCGGGCTGGATGATGTCGGCGGCGCGCGCCTCGATGAGGCGCACGTGCTCGGCGACGCTGGACAGCATCTCGCCGGTGGCGATGGGGGTGTCGAGCGCGGCGGCGAGCTGGGCGTGCCCCTCGGCGTCGTAGGCGTCCAGCGGCTCCTCGATCCACACCAGCCCGAGATCCTCGACCGCGCGCCCGAACCGCAGCGCGCTCGGCCGGTCCCACTGCTGGTTGGCGTCCACCATCAGCGGCACCCCGTCCCCGAGGTGCTCGCGCACGGCGGCGAGCCTGCGCAGGTCCTCCTTCATGTCCGGCTGGCCGACCTTGATCTTGATGCCGCCGATGCCGTCGGCCAGCGACTGCGTCGCCCGCGCCTTGACCTCCTCGATCGGCGCGTGCAGGAAGCCGCCGGAGGTGTTGTACGTCCTGACGGAGTCGCGGTAGGCGCCGAGCAGCTTGGCCAGCGGCAGCCCGGCCCGCTTGGCCTTCAGGTCCCACAGCGCCACGTCGATCGCGGCCAGCGCCTGCGTCGCCACCCCCGACCGGCCGACCGAGGCGCCGGCCCACAGCAGCGACTCGTACACCTTGCCGATGTCGGACGGGTCCTGCCCGAGCAGGTTCTCGCCGACCTCCTTGGCGTGCGCGTACTGGGCGGGGCCGCCTGCCCGCTTGGAGTAGCTGAAGCCGGTGCCGCCGTGGCCGTCCTCGGTCGAGATCTCGGCGAAGAGGAAGGCGATCTCGGTCATCGGCTTCTGCCGCCCGGTCAGGACCTTGGCGTCACTGATGGGGACGTCCAGCGGGAGCGTGACGGAGGAGAGGGCGACGTGGCGGATGCGGTCCATGGGGGTCCTCGGCGTGGTCGGCGGCAGATTCATCCGTCATCGTATGACTCTGTAAGTCGTATGACAACATGTCGGCTTGCGCCGGTCACGCGGGGGCGACGCCGTCGTACTCCACCACCAGGTGGCGCGGCCCCCGCAGGACGGCGCTCGGCCGGTAGGGCGGCGGGTCGGCGGCCAGGCGCGGGTTGTCCAGCCTGCGGATCAGCTCGTTCAGCACGATCTGCGCCTCCGTCCTGGCCAGCGGCGCGCCGAAGCAGTAGTGCACGCCGCCGCCGAAGCCGAGGTGCTCGTTGCGCGGCCGGTCGAGGTCGAACTCGTCCGGGTGCGCCACGTGGCCGGGGTCGCGGCTGCCCGCCGCCATGGCCAGCACGACGGGCGCCCCGGCCGGGATCGTGGTGCCCCCGATCGTGATGTCGTCCAGGGCCACCCGGGAGGACACGAACTGCACGGGCGGCTCGTACCGCAGCAGCTCCTCGACGGCCGGGATGATCAGGTCGGGCTCGGCGCGCAGCCGTTCCAGCAGCTCGGGGCGGCGCAGGAAGGTGAGCATGCCGTTGGCGATGAGGTTGATCGTGGTCTCGTGGCCGGCGATCAGCAGCAGCACCGCCGTGGACACCACCTCGTCCTGCGTCATGCCGCCCTCGGGCCCGCGGTAGGTCATGAGCCCGGACAGCATGTCGTCCCGCGGCTCCCGGCCGCGCGCCTCGGCCAGCCCGGCGAGGTAGCGCGACAGCTCCATGGACGCCGCCTCACGCGCCCGCTCGCGTTCCGCGCGGTCCTCCTCCCCCGGCCCGAGCGTCTCGACCACCTCGTCCGCCAGCGCGTGGAAGCGCGGCTCGTCCTCCTCCGGTACGCCGAGCAGCGCGCAGATCACCGCCACCGGCAGCGGGTAGGCCACCTCCTCCACGAGGTCGGCCCGGTTCCTGCCGGCCAGCGCGTCGATCAGCGAGGTGGTCAGGGCGAGCATCTTCGGGCGCAGCCGTTCGACCGTCTCCGGCGCGTGCGGCGGGCCGAAGTGCCGCATGGCCAGGCGGCGCAGCCGGTCGTGCTCCGGCGGGTCGAGGCCGATGAAGGACGGGTGGAGGTCCGGCTCGTAGGGCGCGGCGCTGTCGAGGTTGCGCCGGTCGGAGCTGATGCGCGGGTCGTGCAGCAGGGCGACGATCTCCCGGTAGGTGCTGACGAGGTACGTGCCGTCGTCCTGCAACGCCACGGGGCTCTCCCGGAGCGCGCCGAAGAACCGGTACGGGTCGGCGCGGGCGGCCGGGTCGAGGATCTGTTTCAGGATGTCCATGCTGTTCTCCGCTCTTGTCTCCGCTCTTGTCTTCGCTCTTGTCCTGCCGTCAGTGCGGGTGCACCAGGGAGGCGCGGCGCTCCGCCGGGTCGTGGCCGGTCACCACGACCGTCGCCCCAGCCGCGGCCACCAGCCGCTCGGGGACCCGCGCGGGCACCGGTTCCCCGTCCACGCCGCCGCCGACGTGACGGAAGTCCGGCGGGAACGGGGCCGCGCGCTCGATCTGGCGCTGGTAGAACTCCAGCCACATGGCCTGGTCGAAGGTGACCGCGGCGGTGATCCGGCCCTGGTAGCCGTAGACGGCGACGAACCGCCCCTGCTCCGGCGAGCCCTGGGTGAAGACGACCTGGTCGGCGAACGTGGGCACCCCGACCGACTTGATGTTCACGCCGAACTGGCTGGACCAGAAGACCGGCACCGACAGGTGCGGCCAGCGGTGCGCCTGGTCGCTCACCATGTTGTGCGCGGCGATCTCGGCCTGGGCGACGGCGTTGCCCCAGTGTTCGAGGCTCATGAACTGGTACTCGTACAGCGGGTGCGGGAAGCGGGCGATGTCACCGGCCACGAAGACGTCGTCGGTGACCAGGCCGTTGAGGTCCACGGCCCGGCAGCCCGCGTCGCACGTCACGCCCCACACCCCGGCGGCCAGCCCGGAGTCCCGCAGCCACTCGACGTTGCGCACGGAGCCGAGCGCCACCACGGCCACGTCCGCCTCGACCGTACTGCCGTCCGACAGCCGGGCGCCGCGCAGCCGCCCGTTGCCGTCCGACTCCAGGGCCGTGACGGTCGTGCCGCAGCGCAGGTCCACGCCGTGGTCCCGCTGGAGCCGCGCGGCCACGTCGCCGATGACGCCGCCCATGGCGTTGAAGAGCGGGGCGGGGCCGCGTTCGACGACGGTCACCGGCAGGTCCAGCTCGCGGCAGACGGAGGCGATCTCGCTGCCGGTGAACCCGGCGCCGAGGATCAGCACGCGGCGCGGGCCGGCGGCCAGCGCCTGCCGCAGCTCGGCGGCGTCCCGCGCGTCGCGCAGCGTGTACACGCCGTGCAGCGCGCCCTCGGCCGCGTCAGGCCAGGGGCGGGCGCGGGTGCCGGTGGCCAGCAGGACGCGGTCGAAGCCGATCTCCCTGCCGTCCGCGAGCAGTACGCGCTTGCCCGCCACGTCCAGCCCGGTCGCCGGCGTGCCGAACAGCAGCTCGGCGTCAACCTCGCGCAGGCGGGGCAGCAGGGTGTGCTCGGGCGGCACCTGGCCGGTGAGCACCTGCTTGGACAGCGGCGGCCGGTCGTACGGCTCGCGCCGCTCGTCGCCGATCATGGTCAGCGACCCGGTGAAGCCCTCCCGCCTGAGCACCTCGGCCGCCCGCGCCCCGGCCAGCGAGGCCCCCACGATCACGATCCGCCCGTCGCCGCCGGACGCCGCGCTCCGCGGCTCCTGAGCGCCGGGCGGCGGCATGGGCAGCGCCGTCCTGTCGAGGTGGATCGCCTGGACGGGGCAGGCAGCCGCCGCCCTCAGGACGTGCTCGCGGTGTTCCGCGGCGGGCTGCAGGTCGTACAGGAGCGCCTCGTCGCGCATGGTGAAGACGTCGGGCGCGAGGAACACGCACTGCCCGTACCCCTGGCAGCGCGTCAGATCGACGACGACTCGCACAAGACACTCCCCCGTTGACGCGCCGGATCGCGACGGGTGCGGTGGGGAGCGCCCGCCCGTCCTCTCTGCGCCCTTCCCCTTCGCCGCGGGCCGTAGCCCGCCCGTTCCATTCCTTTCCCTGCCCTTGCCGAGGCCGGGACCGGCACGAGCGGTGGGCTCAGGTCTCCACGACGTCGGAGTGGGCCAGGATGCGCAGGTGCTCCAGCAGTTCCCCGGCGCTGCCGGTCAGCGGCTGGATGCAGACGTGGTCGGCGCCCGCGTCGAGGTGCGCGCGCACCCGCTGGATGATCGTCTCCGGATCGCCCCACGCCACCAGGGCGTCGACCAGCGCGTCGCTGCCGCCCTCGGTCAGGTCCTCGTCCTTCCAGCCCAGCTCGCGCAGGTTGTTGGCGTAGTTCGGCAGCGCCAGGTAACGCGTGGTGAACTGGCGGGCCAGGCGCCGCGCCCGGTCCGGGTCGGTCTCCAGCAGCACGGTCTGCTCCGGCGCCAGCAGCGGCTCGGGGCCGAGCACGGCCCGCGCCTGCGCGGTGTGCTCCGGCGGCACGAAGTAGGGGTGCGCCCCGCTGGCCCGCTGGGCGGCCAGCTCCAGCATCCTGGGCCGCAGCGCGGCCAGCACCCGGGGCGCCGGCTCCGGCAGCGGGCCCGCGTACTCGGTGGCGTCCATGGCGTCGAGGTAGTGGCGCATGGCCGAGACCGGCTTGCGGTAGTCGTGCCCGCGCGCCGCCACCGCGGGCGCGTGGCTGACTCCGAGGCCGAGCAGGAAGCGGCCCTCGTACGCCTCCGCGAGCGCGCTGGCGCCGTTGGCGGCGGCGATGGGGTCGCGCGCCCAGATGCTGGCGATGCCGGTCGCCACCGTGAGGCTGCTCGTGGCGCCCAGCAGGATCGCCGCGTGGGCCAGCGACTCCTTGCCGTTCGGCGTCTCGCCCACCCACAACGCCTTGAAGCCCAGGCTCTCGATCTCCGCGGCGGCCTCCCGCTCGACCGAGGCCGGCTCCCTGCTGAGGGTGGCGTTCCAGACCCCTACGCGCCCCAGGCGCCGCTTCAGCGCCTCGATCTCGCTCGTCTCCGGCATCGTGCTCCACCACCTCGTCGGACCGGGCTTGCGAGATCCACGATAGGCAGCCCATGGTCGAGGCAGGTTAATGACGTGCCGTGCTCCCGGCCATCCCGCTCACGGGACCCGCGCCGGGATCACGCCCGCGTCGGCCAGGACGGCCAGGAGCAGCCCCAGGCACAGCAGCGCCACCGGCCACACCTTCTGGGTGAGCGCGACGACGATGCCGGCGAGGAGCGCCGCGATGGCCAGGATGTCGAGGGCGTGCATGGTGACGTTCCTGCCCCGCCAGGACCGGTCTCAGGCCCCGGCCGGTGCGCCCGCGGTCACGACGCACCGGCCACGGCCCCACGCGCGGCGCCGGTGCCGGTCAGGGTGTGGTGGCCCGGTCGAGCAGTTCGAGCAGGTGATGGTACGGCTTGCCGGTGGCCCGCGTCATGCCCAGCTCGCAGGTGCGGTTGACCGAGGCGTGCGCGGCGAAGTCCCCGGCCAGCACGCCGGCGGCCTCGGCCCGGGTGGCGGAGGCGGTCAGCTCCGGGTGGAGCAGGCCGCGGTCACCGGCGAACGCGCAGCACTGCCAGCCCTGCGGGACCGTCACCTCGTCGGCGACCGCGCGGGCGATCAGGTCGATGGCGGCGTCCAGGCCCAGGCGGGTGGAGGAGCAGGTGGGGTGCAGGGCCAGGGTGGGCAGGCGGCGCTTGACGGCCAGGCGGGGCAGCAGGTGGGCTGCGGTGTAGGCGACCGCGTCCGTCACCTCCAGGCCCATCACCTCCAGGCCCAGGTGGCTGAAACCCTCGGTGCAGGAGGCCGCGTCGCTGACCACCGGGATGCGGCCGCCGTCCGTCGCTTCGAGGAGCGTGTCGCGGACGCGGCCGGCCATCACCTCGTGGCCGTCGGCGTAGCCCTTGGACGACCAGGGCGTGCCGCAGCACAGCCCGCCGATGCCCTCCGGCACGTGCAGCCGCACGCCCGCGCGCCCGGCCAGCCGGGCGAACGCGATCATCACGCCGGGTCCGCCGTCGGCGGGGGCGAACATGGTGTTCAGGCAGGACGGCAGGTAGACCACGTCGGCGTCGGCGTTCGGCAGCGGGCGGCGGCGCATCCCGCCGCGCGGCAGGTCCCGGCTCCACTGGGGGACGGCTTCGTCGGCGGTGAGCGCTCGGGCGGCGCGGCCGGCGGCCTCGGGCAGCGCGGGCGGGGTGGCGGCGGCGGTGTCCAGGGCGAGGTTCATCGCCCGGGTGACGCCGTCCCAGTGCCTGGCGGCGCTCTTCCAGCCCTGCCGCGCGGCGCGGCCGTGGCGTTCGGCGCGCAGGCGTTTGGTCAGGTCGCCGGTGTTGATCCCGACGGGGCAGGCGGTGGCGCACATGCCGTCCACGGCGCAGGTGTCCACGGCGTCGTAGCCGTACTCGGCCTCCAGCTCGCGGGCGAGGGCCCGGTCTCCTGCGGCGACGGCGGCGGCCAGCTCGCGGCGCAGCACGATGCGCTGGCGCGGGGTGGTGGTCAGGTCGCGGCTGGGGCAGACGGGCTCGCAGTAGCCGCACTCCACGCACCGGTCCACCTCGGGCTCGACGGTGACCACGTGCTTGAGGTCGCGCAGGTGGGCGTCGTCGCGGTCGGTGAGCACGACCCCCGGGTTGAGGGTGCCGTCCGGGTCGCACAGGCGCTTGATCTCGCGCATCACCTCGTACAGCTCGTCGCCGTACTGGCGGCGGACGAACGGGGCCATGACGCGGCCGGTGCCGTGCTCGGCCTTGAGCGTGCCGCCCCTGGACAGGACGGCCTCGACCATGTCCTCGGTGAAGGCGGCGTAGCGCTCCAGCTCGGTGTCGAAGCGCTCGTTCAGCATGAAGTGCAGGTTGCCGTCCTTGGCGTGGCCGAAGATGACGCTGCGCTCGTACCGGTGCCGGGCGAACAGCGCGGTCAGCTCGTCGCAGAGCCCGGCCAGCGCGGGGACGGGGACGGCGACGTCCTCCAGGAGGGCGGTGGTGCCGCTGGGGCGGGCGCCGGCGACCGAGGCGTACAGGCCCTTGCGGATGTGCCACAGCGCCGCCCTGCCGCCGGCGTCCCTGCTCAGCGCGGCGGGGGCGGCCAGCTCCAGCTCGGGCAGCAGGTCCCCGGCCGCGCGCTCGCGCCCGGCCAGCAGCTCCTCCTCGGACTCCTGCCACTCGACCAGGAGGGCGGCGTGCTCGGCGACGGCGAGCGAGCGCAGCGCCTCGCCGGCCTCGGCGTCCGTCCTGGCCACGCGCAGGGACTCGGCGTCCAGCAGCTCGACGGCGGCGGGGGCGGCCTCGACGAGGTGGGGCATGGCGGCCATGGCCGCGTGCAGGGTGGGGAAGACGAGCAGGCCGGTGGCGGCCAGCCGGTGCGCCGGGACCGTGCGGAAGACGGCCTCGGCGACGAAACCCAGGGTGCCCTCGCTGCCGATGACCAGGTGGGCGAGGATCTGCGCGGGCGTGTCGTGGTCGAGCAGGCTGTTCAGCCCGTACCCCATGGTGTTCTTGAGCGAGAACTGCGCCTGGATGCGACGCACCGAGTCCGGATTTTTCCGGACTCTGTCGCGCAGCCTGGCCAGGCCCTCCGCGAGGGCGGGCTCCAGCGTGCGCAGGCGCTCGTCGGCGTCGGGGGCTCCGGTGTCGATGACGGTGCCGCTGGGCAGCACGATCGTCATCGACTCCAGGGTCCGGTACGTGTTGGCGTGCGTGCCGCAGGTCATGCCGCTGGAGTTGTTCGCGACGACGCCGCCGATCGTGCACGCCGACTCGCTGGCCGGGTCGGGGCCGAGCTTGCGGCCGTACGGCGCGAGGCGGGCGTTGACCTGCCGTAGCACCGCGCCGGGCTGCACCCGCACGCGTTTCCCGCCGTCCAGCACCTCGATGCCGCGGAAGTGCCGCCGGGTGTCCACGAGCAGGTGCTCGCTGACCGCCTGCCCGCTCAGGCTGGTGCCGCCCGAGCGGAACGTCAGCGGCAGGCCCGTCCGCAGCAGCGCCGCCACCTGCTCCGCGCTCTCCGGCACCAGCACGGCCTGCGGGGTGAGCAGGTAGTGCGAGGCGTCGTGAGCCAGGCCGAGCCGGTCGCTCGCCCGCGCCCTGGCGATCCCGGGGACGGCGGCCTCCACTGCGGCCAGGACGGCGGGATCGGGTGCGGTCAGGCTCATGCTCACTCCGTGTTTCCAACGAGACGTTCGGCGGCGCGCGCCGGGGACGGCGCCTTCTGGCGGTGGCTTCAGCGGGGGGCGATCACCTGCTGGCGCTGGCTGCCGAGGCCCTCGATCCCCAACTCCATCACGTCGCCCGGCTGGAGCCAGATCTGGGGGTCGTGGCCCATGCCGACGCCGGGCGGGGTGCCGGTGTTGATGAGGTCACCCGGCTCCAGGACCATGAACTGGCTCAGGTGGTGCACGATGACGTACGGGTCGAAGATCATCGTCTTGGTGGTGCCGGTCTGGCGGCGCACGCCGTTGACGTCCAGCCACATGGCGAGGTTCTTCACGTCGGCGAGCTCGTCCGGCGTGACCAGCCACGGCCCGGCCGGGTTGAACGTCTCGGCGGACTTGCCCTTGCTCCACTGGCCGCCGCGCTCCATCTGGAAGGCGCGCTCGCTGACGTCGTTGACCACGCAGTACCCGGCGATCGCGGCCTTCGCCTCCTCGGCCGAGTCCAGGTAGGAGGTGCGCCTGCCGATGACGATGCCCAGCTCCACCTCCCAGTCGGTCTTGGTGGAGCCGCGCGGGATGCGCACGTCGTCGTACGGGCCGACGAGGGTGTTGGGCGACTTGGTGAACAGGATCGGCTCCTCCGGCACGGCCTGGCCGGTCTCGGCGGCGTGGTCGCTGTAGTTGAGGCCGATGCACAGGATCTGGTGCGGCCGGGCGATCGGCGCGCCGATCCGCTCGCCGGCGAACTCCCGCGTGTCCCCGCGGCTCACGCGGTCGGCGAGCAGGGCGGGACCGCCCGCGGCGAAGAAGCGCTCGTCGAAGTCGGGGGTGACGTCGGAGACGTCGATGTAGTGGGTGTCGTCCACGCGGACGACCGGCTTCTCGGCGCCGGGCGCGCCGATGCGCATGAGGTACATGGGCGTCTCTCTCAGAGGGGGTTCCAGTAGGGCATGGGCAGGCGGCCGTCGCCGGGGTCCGGGGCGCCCAGGCCGGCGGTGGCCGGGGTGAACGTCACGGGAGGTGCTCCCCTGAGGCGATGGCGCGGATGGCGGGCACGTCGTCGACGAGCTTGCGCAGCGGGGTGCGGTAGGCCAGGCCGCTGACGCTGATGGCGCCGCTGGGCACGGTGGGCGAGGTCAGGTAGGCGGCGACGGCCACGCAGTTGACGCCGGGCTCGTTCTCCTGGTCGTCGGTGGCGTAGCCCTGCTCGCGGATGCGTACGAGCTCGGCGTGCAGCTCCCCCGCCGTGCCGATCGAGCGCTCGGTCGGGCGTTCCAGCGGGCGGCCGTCCGCCCAGGCGCGGACCGCGTCCTCGGTCCTGAGCGCGTCGGCGAGGAGGACCTTGCCGACCGCCGTGCAGTGGGCCGGGTTGCGGCCGCCCACCACCGAGCTGAGCCGCACCGCCCCGTCAGCCGGGTCGAGCTTGGACCGGTAGACGACCGAGGGCCCGTCGAGCACGGCGTAGTGCGCCGTCTCGCCGTAACGCTCGCACAGCGCCCGCAGCACCGGCATGACCCTGACGTGGTCGGGCCGCGCCTCGTGGTGCGCGAAGGCCATCCGCAGGAACTCGTCGCCCAGCACGTACCGGCCGTGGCCGTGCTGGGCGGCGAGGCCGGCGCGGCGCAGCGCGGCCAGCGCGCGGTGCACGGTCGGCTTCGGGCTGGCCACCGCCCGCGCCATCTCCTCCAGCCCGATGCCGTCGGGGTGGCGCGCCAGCTCGGCCAGCACCGCGAGCACGCGGTCGGATCCGACGAGCCTGTCCGCGGAATTCTGCTCGGACATGTTCCGAACCCTAGACCATCGTTCCGGTAAACGAAAGTTACCGCCTCGCCGGCGGGCGTGGATCAGGGGACGGTGACCACGATCTTGCCGACCTGCGCGTTCGACTCCAGGTAGCGGTGCGCCTCGGCGATCTCCTCCAGCTCGAACGTGCGGTCCACGACGGGCCTGAAGGCCCCCGAGCGCAGCCCGGACGCCACGAACGCCTCCGCGCGACGCAGCCGCTCGGGGCTGGTCGTGGTCTCCAGCATCGTGTACGTCCGCATCGCCACCGGCGGCATGCCCAGCTCGATCCCCGGGTACGGCGTCGGCTGCCCGCTCAGCGCCCCGTACACCAGCAGCATGCCGCCGTCCGCGACCGCCCTGGCCAGGTCCCGAACGCCGGGGCCCGCCACCGCGTCGAGGACGAGCTCGGCGCCCCGGCCGCCGGTGGCCGCCAGCACCCGCTCCGCCACGTCCTCCGCCACGTCCTCCTCCGCCACGCCCTCCTCAGGCCCGGTGACGATCACCTCGGCGGCGCCCTCCTTCAGCAGCGCCTCCTTCTTGGCGGCGGAGCGGGTCAGGGCGATCGGCGTGGCGCCGAGGCGGTCGGCGACGCGGATGGCGGCCAGGCCCACGCTGCTGGAGGCCGCGTTCAGCACGACCGTGTCGCCGGGCCGCAGCCCGCCGGTCTCCATCAGCGCGCCGTAGGCCGTCACGTACGACATCCACACGGCTGCGCCCTCGACCTCGCCGACCCCCTCCGGGCGGCGCAGGACCGCCGCGGCGGGCACGATCACCCGCTCGCCGTAAACGCCGTAGTCGTTCATCGAGAACGTCTGCACCGTGCTGACCGGCTGCCCCGGCCGCAGACCGGTGACCCCCGCGCCGACCGCCTCCACGACGCCGGCGGCCTCCGTGCCCAGCGTGGCGGGGAACCGCCTCACGGGCTCGATGTACAGGCCGGAGCGGAACAGCACCTCCGACCGGTTCAGCCCGATGGCCGCCACGCGGACGCGCACCTCGCCGGGGCCGGGGTCGCGGACCTCCACGTCCTCCAGCCGCATCACCCCGGGCCCGCCGAGCTCGCGGAACACCACCATCCTGGCCATCGCAACAGTCCTTCCGTCACAGGGAGCGAGCGTCCACTCCAGCACGGAAGTTCGATGACTGTCAAACTTTGATGGCTAACGAACTAAGGACACCGTCACAGCGGGCGCTTGGTGCCCGACTCGCCGTCGGCCAGCACCATGGCCTTCTGCGGCGTGCGCACCACGGTCGCGGCGGTCACGTTCTGCGGCGTGCGGACCACGTTCGCGTCGCCGCACGGGTCCGACACACCGTCCGCCTGCGCCGGAGAGGCGCCCAGTGCCAGCACGGCGAGCAGCGCGCCGGTCGCGGCGGCGGCGCGGCGGGTCCGGGTACGGAACATCATGGGGGCTCCTCGACTCGACCGGTGATCACGACCGTGCTCCTCACCAGGATCGGCGCCACACCCCCGGCCGTCCACCCCGAATCCTCCCTTTTCTGCTAGTTGCGCGGCGCATCTCGTCCCGTATCGTCCCCAGCAACGATCCTGATCACGTGAGGGGTGAGCGGCATGACCGTCGCTGCGGTACGACACGTCTTCCAGGTGGTGGACTCGTTCGACCCCGACGAGTTCGTGAAGCTGCTGGCGGAGGACGCCACGCTCGTGTTCGCCAACGCCGAGCCGTCGGTCGGGCGCGAGGCCATCGCCGCCGGGCTCCGGACGTTCTTCTCCACCATCGGCGGCCTGCGGCACCGCATCGTCAGGACCTGGCAGGCGGGGGACGACACCATCGCCGAGACCGAGGTCACGTACCGGAGGCTCGACGGCAAGGACGTCAGCGTGCCGGCGGTGTCGATCTGGCGCACCGGCTCCGACGGCCTGATCACGGACTACCGCATCTTCGTCGACCTGGCCCCGGTCTACGCGCCGTAGCACGCCGGAGGGCGCGGAGCGGGACACCGGGGCGCGAGCCGGACCCCGTTGCCGGAGATTCCAGGCGGCGCAGTCCCCGGGTGCCGGGCGGCGCGTCCCCCGACTTCCAGGCGGTCGCATCCCCCGCATTCCCATCGGAGCAGTCCCCGGGTTCCGGGCGGTCACGGCCGGGCTTCTAGAATCGCGGCGGGACAGGCTGACGAGGGGCGGGCACGTGCTGGAGACCGGTGTGCGGGCCGCGGCGGAGGGCGACATGCCGGCCGTGCGGGCCGTCGCCCGGCGCTTCGGCCTGCTGGGCGGCTGGCGGCCCGGCGCCCCCGACTTCCTCGACGCCGAACGCGCCTTCGGCACGCTGCTCCTCGCCCCGGGCCGGCCCGGGCACGCGCTGGGGTTCGGCGGCACCCTGCGCAGGGGCGAGCTCACCCACCTGGGCGACCTCTTCGTGCTGCCCGCCCACCAGTCGTCGGGGCTCGGCGGCGCCCTGCTGGCGCGGCTGCTGGCCGGGGACGGTCCCAGGGTCACCTTCGCCTCCTCCGACCATCGCGCCCTGGGCCTGTACGTGCGGCACGGGCTGCGTCCGTGGTGCCCGCTGCTCTACCTGACCGGGCCGGCGACGGGCCTGCCCGCCCCGCCTGTACGCGTGACGTCCCCCGGCGAGGTCGCGGCCCTGGACGCCGGCGTGGCGGGCGGCGACCGCCGGCGAACCCTCGCCTGGTACGCGGCCGTTCCCGGGGTCGCCGCGTACACGACGGGCGAGGGCTACGCCTTCGTCCGCGCCATCGACGACGAGGCGGTGATCGGCCCGGCAGGCGGCACCACACCACAGGACAGCGTGAACGCCGTCCTCGGCGCCCTCGCCGCCACCGCAACACCAGGCCCCGCGCCATCAAGCACCGCGCCATCAAGCACCGCGCCATCAAGCACCGCGCCATCGAGCACCGCGACGCCGGGCACCGCGCCGGGTTCGGCGACGCCGGGCACCGCGAAGATCGCCGTGCCGGGCACGCATCCGCTCGTGCCCGTGCTGGTCGCGGCCGGCTGGCGGATCGGCGACCTGGACACCCTCATGGCCGACGACGCCGCGCTCGGCCTGATCCGCCCCGACCGCTACGTCCCCCATCCGGACCTCGGCTGAGCGACGCCGGAGCACTCCCGCTCAGGCGTCCTCGCGACCGGCCGCCCCGTCCTCGGCCAGGAGGCGCAGGCTCTCGCGGGCCCAGTCGGCGCGGGCCTGCGCGACGGCGATCTGACCGGCGAAGACGTGCGCCTTCAGCTTGGCGATCCGGTCGTGCTCGGCCACCGGCCGGTTCTTCAGCCGTTCCTTGAGCAGATCGGTCTCCTTGGCCAGCAGCGCCTCGCTGTGAGCGCGCCACTCGGCGATCAGCTTCTCCTGCTCGGCGATGTACGTCCCCAGCACGGACGCGGCCCGCTCCGGCTCGACCATGTCGAAGAAGAGCGCCTGCAGGAAGAACGCGTCACGCACCGGCGGCGCGGCGTGCCCGCTGCCCACCCAGGTGCGCAGCTCCTCCAGCCCCCGCTCGGTGATCGAGTACACCATCCGCCTCAGCTTCGTGCCGCGGATCTCCTGCTGCCCCTCGATCAGCCCTGCCTGCTCCATCTGCCGCAACGTCGGATAGATCTGGCTGTGCGGCGCGGACCACACCCAGCGTGGGGCGGCCTCGAAGAAGCGGGTCAGCTCGTACCCGTTCATCGGGCGCGCCTCCAGGACGCCGAGCAGCGCGTGCTGAAGCGACATGCCCCTCAGCATAGGGAGGCACACAGAACCCCTAGAACATGTATCGAGATACATGTATGGTCCTGCCTGATCAACGAGGAGGACCTGGCGTGAACGCAGAACCGGCGGACACGGTGCGGGCGCTGGCGGACGCCGGTCGGGTGCTGGCGGCGGCCGGGCTGGTCACCGCGTTCGGGCACGTGTCGGCCCGGCTACCGGCCGACCGGTTGCTCATGACCCCGCCGGTGCCGCTGGGGACGCTCACCCCCGGCGCCCCGTACGCGGAGATCCCCCTGGACGCCCCCGGCCTCCCTGCGAACGCTCCCAGGGAGGCGTGGATCCACGTCGAGATCGCCAGGGCGCGGCCCGGCGTGCACGCGATCTGCCGGGCGCAGCCGCCCACCGCCACCGCGCTGGCCTCGGCCGGGGTGCCGATCCTGCCGCTGCACGGTCAGGGCGCGTTCCTCGGCCCCGAGGTGCCCGTGTTCGACGACGCCGTGCTGGTACGCGACCGCGCCCGCGGCAGGGCGCTGGCCGAGCACCTGGCCGATGCCCCCGCCCTCGTCATGCGGGGCAACGGCGCGGTGACCGTCGGCGCGAGCGTCGGCGAGGCCGTCGCCCTGATGTGGGTGCTGGAGGCGAGCGCCCGCATGAACGCCACCGCCGCCGCCTCGGGCACCCCCACCCCCATCACGCCCGCCGAGCAGCAGGCCTGGCGGGCCGTGCGTACCGAACTGACCGGCCGCATCTGGTCCCATCTCCGGGAGACTTCATGATCGAGTTAACCGACATCGCCTACGTCCGCTCGGGAGCGGCCGACCTGGACAACGCGGTGCGCTTCGCCGTGGACATCGTCGGCATGGAGCTGACCGCCCAGGAGGACGGCGTCGCCTACCTGCGCGCCGACCAGCGCCACCACTGCCTGGCCCTGGTCGAGGGCGAGTCCGGGGTGATCAGCTCCGGCTTCCTGGTCCGCGACGAGGACGCGCTGGCCGCCGCCGAGACCGAGCTGGAGAGGGCCGGCATCGAGGTCGCCAGGGGCGATGCCAAGGCCGCCCGCTCCCGCCGCGTCCGCGACTTCATCGCCTTCGACGACCCCTTCGGCAACCGTGTCGACCTGGCGATCGACCAGGTCACGCTGACCGCGCCCGTGCACGGCGGCCGCGCGTCCGGCATCACCGAGTTCGGCCACCTGTGCCTGGACGCCCCCGACGTGCGCGAGGCGTACCGGTTCTGGAACGGCCACTTCAACGCCCGCGTCTCCGACTGGATCGGCGACTGGGCCTGCCTCATGCGCATCGACCAGGTCCACCACAAGCTGGCCGTCTTCCAGGGCAGCGAGCCGGGCCTGTGCCACATCAACTTCCAGGTCGACTCGCTCGACGACGTCATGCGCAACTGGCACTTCCTGGAGGCGAACGGCGTCGAGATCGAGATGGGCCCCGGCCGCCACCCGCAGTCCACGGCCGTCTTCGTCTACTTCAAGGGCCCGGAGGGCATCACGTACGAGTACTCCTGGGGCGTGCGGCTCATCACCGACGAGGACGCCTGGCGGCCCCGCTACTTCGACCCGGCCGAGATCGGCTCCATCGACATGTGGCAGGGCCCGACCCGCCGGGTGCACACCCAGCCCCAGCTCCGCCGTCCGCTCGGGCAGGGCTGACCCATGACCGAACGCACCGCCGAGGTGCCGCCGGAGCGCGAGACCATGAGGAGTGTGACATGCCGCTGGTGGAAGTGACGCTGTCGGAAGGGCGCGATCCGGCCGCGATCAGGGCGCTCATCCACGAGGTGCACGCCGCCGTGGAGCGCTCGCTGGGCTCTCCCGCGCAGAGCATCCGGGTGATCGTACGGGAGGTGCCGCGCACCCACTGGGCGGCCGGCGACCAGACGCTGGCCGAACGCGACGAAGCCAGCAGAGGTGGTTGACATGGAATTCTTCGGACACGTCATCGACGGCGCGGAGGTGAAGTCCGCGAGCGGCGAGACGTTCGCCAGCGTCGACCCCTACACCCGCGAGCCGTGGGCGGAGGTGGCGCTCGGCGGCGCCGGCGAAGTGGACCGGGCCGTGACGGCGGCCCGGCGGGCCTTCGACGAGGGCCCCTGGCCGCGCCTGAGCCGCGCGGAACGCGGCCGGCTGCTGCACCGCCTGGCCGACCTCATCGTGGCCGACACCGACCGGCTCGCCCTGGCCGACACCCGCGACATGGGCAAGCCGATCGCCCAGAGCCGCGGCAAGGACGTGCCCCGCGCCGCCGACAACTTCCGTTTTTTCGCCGACCACGCCCGCCTGACACCAGCTGAAGCGCTCCCCATGGACTCCGGCCACCACGCCTACACCCGGTACGACCCGGTGGGCGTGGCCGCCGCCATCGCGCCGTGGAACTTCCCGCTCATGCTGGAGACCTGGAAGATCGCGCCCGCGCTGGCGTGGGGCAACACGGTCGTGCTCAAGCCCGCCGAGGACACCCCCGCCTCCGCCACCATCCTCGCCCGGCTCGCGCTGGAGGCGGGCCTGCCGCCCGGCGTGCTGAACGTCGTGCACGGCTACGGCCCCGGCTCGGCCGGGCAGGCGCTGACCGAGCACCCGGGGATCGACCGCATCACCTTCACCGGCGAGTCCGCGACGGGCCGGGTCATCTCGGCCGCCGCCGCGAAGCACCTGGTGCCGGTCAGCCTGGAGCTCGGCGGCAAGGGCGCCAACGCCGTCTTCGCCGACGCCGACCTGGGCAACGCCGTGGACTGGTCGCTCAAGGCCATCTTCACCAACGCCGGCCAGGTCTGCCTGGCGGGCTCTCGCCTGTACGTGCAGCGGCCGGTCTTCGAGGAGTTCCTGGCCCGCTTCACGGCCGGCGCCGAGGCCATGCGCCTGGGCGACCCCAAGCAGGAGTCCACCGACCTCGGCCCGCTGGCCTCCGAGACCCACTACCGCAAGGTCCGCGGCTACGTCGAGACCGTCGCCGGCGAGGGCGGCACCGTGCACTCGGGCGGGCTCGGCGACGGCTGGTTCGTCCGCCCGACGATCGTCACCGGCATGCCCGCCACCGGCCGCCACCAGCGCGAGGAGATATTCGGCCCGGTGGTCACGGTCACCCCGTTCGACGCCGAGGACGAGGTCGTCGCCCTCATGAACGGCACCCGCTACGGCCTCAACGCCATGCTGTTCACCGAGAACCTGTCACGTGCCCACCGCGTCTCGGCCCGCCTGCGCGCCGGCACGGTCTGGGTGAACTGCTTCTTCATCCGCGACCTGCGCGCCCCCTTCGGCGGCGTGGGCGACTCGGGCGTCGGCCGCGAGGGCGGCACCTTCAGCCGCGAGTTCTTCACCGAGCCCAAGGCCGTCGTCATGCAGATCAGCTGATCTGGGGCCCCTGCCGCACCTTGGCGTAGTGGCGGGCGGCCCGCGCCCGGTTGCCGCAGCCGGGCGAGCACCATTCGCGCCGCGGGCTCTCGCGGACGAAGTACAACACGCAGCCGGGGCCGTGGCAGGCACGCAGGTCGTGGCGGAGCGGCCCGGCGAACAGGGCCACGGCCTCCTCTGCCAGCCACGCGAGCGCGGCCGCCACGGGCCGCCCCGCGCTGCACACCGTCATGCCCGGCTCGGGGGCCGTGCGCAGCTCGCGCCACCGCGGGGTCAGGCTCGCGTGATGGTTCAGGGTCGCGACCGTGGCCGGATCGGGTTCGCGGCCGTCCATGGTCGCGGCGGCCAGCGAGCGGATGACGTCCCTGAGCTCCCTGGCGGCATGCAGGTCGCCGTCGGTCACGTCGTGCAGGTCGGCGTCCGCGAGCGTGACCGCCAGGTGCGGGCGCACGTCACGCAGCCACGCCGCCAGGTGTTCCGCGCTTTCCAGCCCCTCCCTGGCACGGCCTCTGACCGCGTACGAGGTGTTGCCGAGTTCGATCGGCGGCGGTTCGCCCAGGAGTGGGGCGCCGCCGCCTGTCAGGTGTGCCACTTCCACCTTTCTAACGCTACCTCCGAGTTGACACCGCTAGAAACGGCTGCCAGCATTCTAATGGCCATCATGGCAGCGATCCATTAGAAAATGGGGTCGTCCCATCCAGCTTGGAGTTTCCGCATGAGCACACCGGCCCTGCAGCCCGGGCACGTCGCCCTGAACGTGACCGACCTGGCACGTTCCACCGCCTTCTACGGCACGGTCTTCGGCTTCGAGACCATGGCCGAGCGCACCGACGGCGACCGCAGGTTCGCCCTCCTCGGCCGCGACGGCACCCTGGTGGTCGCGTTGTGGCAGCAGAGCGGCGGCACGTTCGCCACCGACCGTCCCGGCCTGCACCACATGTCGTTCCAGGTGCCCGACATCGAGGCGGTCCGCCGCGCCGAGGCCGTCCTCCGGGAGCTCGGGGTGGAGTTCGCCTACGACGGGATCGTCCCGCACGGCGAGGGCGCGTCCTCCGGCGGTGTCTTCTTCACCGACCCCGACGGCATCCGCCTGGAGATCTACGCGCCCACCGGTGCCGACCTCGCACCCGCGCCCGTCCAGGGCTCTCCCACCTGCGGCTTCTTCTAAGACGGCCACTCGCGCCCCGGGCCGCACGCCGCGGCCCGGGCCGGCAACGAAAGGAGCCTCCCATGCCTCATCCCGTGCTTCATCAGGGCGAACGCGCGGTGCAGCGCCGCGCCGGCGTGACGGCCGACGGCTGGGGATCGGCCGGCGTGGGCGCGGCCGTCCCCCCGGTGGCCGCCGAATTTCTCGGCCTGCAACGACTGGTGGTCATCGCGGCCGCCGACGAGAGCGGCACCCCATGGGCGAGCGCGCTCACCGGCCCGCCAGGGTTCGTCACCGCGCCCGGTGACCGTACCGTCGTCGCCGACCGGCTCCCCGGCCCCGGCGACCCGCTCGCCGGCGCGTTCGACGGCGCGCCTGACATCGGGCGGGACATCGGCATCCTCGCGATCGAGCCGTCCAGCCGCAGGCGCATGCGGGTCAACGGCCGTGCCCGGGCCGACGGCGGCCGGCTCGTGGTGCGTACCGAGCAGGTGTACTCCAACTGCCCGAAGTACATCCAGACCCGCACCTACGCCGACACCCCGCCCGCCAGCGGCGGGACCGCGCACGTCACGGGCGAGCTGACCGCCGATCAGCGGCGGTGGGTCGCCACGGCCGACACGTTCTTCATCGCCACCCGGGTGGCCGGGCTGGGGGCCGACGCCTCGCACCGGGGCGGCAACCCCGGCTTCGTCACCGTGTCCGGCGCCCGCCGGCTGACGTGGCCCGACTACCTCGGCAACTCCATGTACATGACGCTGGGCAACCTCGAGCTCGAACCACGCTGCGGGCTGCTGTTCCTGGACTGGGAGCACGGGCACACGCTGCACCTGACCGGCCGTGCCCGGGTCGACTGGGATCCGGTCAGGGCCGCCGCCGTGCCGGGCGCGCAGCGCCTGGTCGACTTCGACGTCGAACGGGTCGTCCAGATCACCGGCGGCCTCCCCCAGCGCTGGTCCTTCGGCAAGTACTCGCGGTTCAACCCCGCCCTCGATGAAAGGCAGCCATGCGCGTCCGTGTCGACCTGACCCTGTGCGAGACCCATGCCCAGTGCGTGTTCGCCGCCCCTGCGGTGTTCGCGCTCGACGACGATGACGAGCTGGTGTACGACGCCACGCCCGGCGACGCGCTGCGGCCCGCGGTCGAGCAGGCCGTCCTGTCCTGCCCGGTGCGGGCCATCTCCCTGGACGGGGACTGAACGGTGCGCCACATCGCCACCGCCGGCGCCCACCTGGCCATGCGCCGCATCGATACGGCAGGCGCCGGCCTGGCCATGCGCCGCGTCGCCACCACCACCGCCGGCCTGGCCATGCGCCGTATCGCCATCGCGGGCGCCGGCCTGGCCGGGCTGACCGCCGCGCAGGAGCTGCGGCGCCTCGGGTACGACGGCGAGATCAGCCTGGTCGGCGCCGAACGCCACCGGCCCTACCGCAGGCCGCCCCTGTCCAAGGAGTTCCTGCTCGACCCGGAGGCCGACGTCGCCCTCCCGGGCACCGGCGAGCTCGGCGCCACCTGGCTGCTCGGCCAGCCGGCCACCGGCCTGGATCTGGCCGGCCGCCGGCTGCTCCGCGGCGCCCTGGAGCCTGTCGCGTTCGACGGCCTGATCATCGCCACCGGAGCGCGGGCCAGAACGTTGCCGGGCACCGGAGCGCGGGCCAGAACGTTGCCGGGCACCGCCGGCCTGCCCGGCGTGGTCACGCTGCGCGGCCTCGACGACGCCCGGGCGTTGCGGGCCGCGCTCGGCGCCCGCCCCCGCGTGGTGATCGCCGGCGCCGGCTTCCTCGGCTCGGAGCTGGCCGCCACCCTGCGGTCCCTGGACCTGCCGGTCACCCTGGTGGAACCCGGCCGGGTGCCGCTGCGCCGGCCGCTGGGCGAGCGTCTCGGCGCCGTCATCGCGGACCTGCACCGCGCCCACGGCGTCGACCTGCGGCTCGGCCGCCGCGTGGCCGCCGCCGCCGGCACCGGCCGCGTCGAGCACGTACGCCTCGACGACGGCACGGTCCTCCCGGCGGACCTGCTCGTCGTGGCTCTCGGCGCCGAACCGGAGCTCGGCTGGCTCCACGGCTCCGGCCTGCGCCTGGACGGGGGTGTCGTCACCGACCGCCACGGCCTGGCCGCGCCGGGGGTGGCCGCGGCCGGAGACGTCGCCCGGCGGCCGTCCGTCCTGCTGGGCGGGGAGCTCGTCCGGGTGGAGCACTACAGTGCCGCCGTCGAGCAGGGCGCGCACGCGGCCCGGTCCCTCCTCGGCGCCGCCGCCCCGCCCGGCGCGGTCCCGTCGTTCTGGTGCGACCTGTACGGCCACCGCCTGCGGTCCGTCGGCGTCACCGGCACCGGCTACCGGCCGCGGCTGGTCCACCTCGAACCCGACGGCCGCTTCCTGGTCGAGTACCAGCGTGACGGCCGCGTGGTCGGCGCGGTGACCGCCGGTTTCGTACGCCACCTGTCCGCCTATCGCCACCTGCTGGCCGAGGCGTACGCATGACCCGCTCAGCCGGTGCCGGCCTCCTGGAGCCACCGCCCATGGAGCTCCAGCAGGATGCGGACGGCCTCGTCCGGGTGGAGGTAGCTCGCCGCGTACTCGCCTTCGAGGCTCTGCTCGCCCACCCAGTCGCCGACGGCGGACGGGTCGTCGCCGCCGATGTCGAGTGAGCAGGTGTCCCAGCGGCACCGGTAGTAGAACCGGTCACCCTCGGGGACGGCCCCTTCGAGCTGGACCGGCGCGGCGAAGCAGGTGACGTCGATCTCCCAGCCCCTGGACCGCAGCTCGGGCAGCAGCCGCGCCCAGGCCGCGTCGGCCTCCTGGACGTCGGCAGGTGGGAACGGGTCACGGTGCGTGAGGGTGAAACCCGCGGAGGTCAGCGCGTCGACGACGCTCCCGGCACGGCCGGTGGCATGGATCAGGACGCCGGTCGGCTCGCGCGGGATCGTAGCGAGCACCGCCTCCCGCTGTTCGGCGGGCAGGGAGCCGAACATGGCGCGCTGGGCGTCGGTGTCCGTGACCCCGATGGACTCCCCGTCCGGGCCGCCGGCGTGGAAGCTGACGAACCCGTCGCGGTGCGTCTCCTCCAGCTCGATGCCGAGCGCCGCCGCGAGTGCCCGCGCCGCGCTCCGGACCGGCTGCTCGGAGGTGAAGATGAGGCTCTGCCGTGACCAGTCCACCATCCGATCCTCACCCAGATGTGCGAAAGGGTGCCACCCGGAAGAGTGACACCCTGATCGACCAGCGAAACCCTGGTCGGGACGACAGGATTTGAACCTGCGACCCCTTGACCCCCAGTCAAGTGCGCTACCAAGCTGCGCTACGTCCCGGCTTGTGTCGGCCGCCCCTCTGGGGGGCGGGACGTCATAACCTTAGCGCACATCGGACGTGCACGCGTACACGGAGAGCGGGAGCGGAGGCGGCCAGGTGGGGCGCAAGCCGACCATTGATCGCGAGGAGCTGGCGCGGCGGGTGGCGGAGGGGATGAGCGTGCAGGAGCTGGCCGCTCACTTCGGCGTCAGCGAGTCGGGGGTGCTGCAGGCGAAGCGGGCCGCCGGGCTGGCCAAGCCGATGCTGGACCACAGCGCCGCGCTCCCGTGGAAGCTGGCCCGCGAGCACGCCCAGTCCGGGCCGGCCACGAACCTGCGGAACCTGTCGGCCGCGGCCCAGGGGAAGCCGCCCGCGGCGGAGCGGCTGAACACGGCGCTGCGGTGGGCGCAGCGGCTCGTGGACGCCGGGCTCGACGTGCGTTATGACGCCGCCGGCGGCTTCACGGAGGTGCCCGCCGCCCCTCAGGGCTCGCACGTCGCATCCGTGCTGGCCGCGGCCAGGAAGGCACTCGACACCCGCTGAGAAAGGCGTTTCGACCTGCCGTTCGAGGGCAGTCGCTGGTCTCGACACAGAGACCGGAGGCGAACATCATGTCCACCTGGGCTTGGGTGGCCGTCGTCGTGGTCGCGGTGGTGGCGCTCGCCGCAGTCGGTTATTTCGTGCTGCAGCAGCAGAAGCGCCGCACCCATCTCCGCGAACGCTTCGGCCCCGAGTACGAACGCATAGTCGCAGAGCACGACAACAACCGCCGCGAGGCGGAGCAGGAACTACTCAGCCGCGAGCAGCGGCACGCCGGCCTCGACATCCGCCCCCTGACACAGGAGTCGCGCGACACCTACGCCAACCGGTGGACCGAGGTGCAGGAACGTTTCGTGGACGCACCCGGGTTCGCGGTGACCGAGGCCGACCAGCTCGTCACCGCGGTCATGGCCGAGCGCGGCTACCCCACGGAGAACTTCGAGCAGCGGGTGTCCGACCTGTCGGTGGGGCACGCCGCGACACTCGACCACTACAGGACGGCTCACGAGATCAGCGGGCGCGCGGCCAGGAAGGAGGCCTCCACCGAGGACCTCCGTCAGGCCATGGTGCACTACCGCGCGCTGTTCGAGGAGCTGCTGCAAGAGACCACCCGAGGACGGTGAACGCATATGAGCAGCGACGAGCTGAAGGTCCCGTCGCAGCAGCAGCGTGATGACGCACACGACAACGACGACGACCACGACGCCCTGAGGAACGACCACGACGCCCTGAGGAACGACCCCGTCGACGGCGACGAGCTCGCCCGCAGCGAGGCCAGGACCGAGAACCTCCCCCGGCACAACGACGAGGAGGAGGAAGGGACGGGCCGCAGCCCCCGCGCCGATGAGGAGTACGCGGCCGCCGTCCCCGGCGCCACCGTCGCCGACGACGACCCCTCGTACCGGGACCCGTACGCCAGGACCGGCGGCGACATGCTGGCCGAGCCGGAGCCCGAGCCCGCCCCCGACCCCGCCCACGCCACCGCCGGCTCCCACGCCGCCCCCGACGACATCGTGCTGTTCGACCAGGACCCCGCCGAGGTGCAGGCCCGCTGGCGCGACGTGCAGTCCTCCTTCGTGGACGACCCCGGCGAGGCCGTGCAGCGGGCGGACGGGCTGGTCAGCGAGGTGGTGGACTCCCTCACCAGCACGTTGAGCAACCGGACGAACGCCCTGCGCGACCGCTGGAAGGAGACCGGGAGCAGCGCCGACACCGAGCAGCTGCGCCTGGCCCTGCGCGACTACCGGACGGTCCTGGAACGCCTGCTGGCCCTGTCCAGCAAGTCACCGGCACAACCGGCACAGTCGGCACAACAGACACAGCCGGCACAACAGACACTGCCGGCGCAGACCTCGCAGCCTGATCCGTTCCAGAGTCAGGGAATGAGGTGACATGACATGCTCGCGGTCATCGCAGCGATCATCTTCGGGCTGGGCTTCCTGCTCGACCTGGTAGGCGCGACGATTCCCGGCGGGTTCTCCGGCATGACGTTCGTCCTGCTGGGGCTGACCCTGCTGGCCCTGCACCAGGCAGGCGTCGGCACGGCCAGCATCCGTACGGGTTACAGCAACTGGCGGGGCAGAGCCCGCCGATAGCGGGATCGAAAAGGATCGCCGGGCGGCCGTGCCGTCCGGCGATCCGCTGTTCAGGGGTGGTCAGCCACCCTTGCCGGGGAACCTCATGATCACCGTGCTGCCGCCGCTGCCGACGCGCAGGGTCAGGTCCGAGGAGAGCAGCCGCGCCACCCACAGCCCCATGCCGCCGACGGCGCCGGGCAGCGGCCCCGGCTTCCAGGCGCCGTCGTCGTGCACCTCGACGATCAGATCTCCGCTGATCACCCAGGTACGCATGCGGGCGTCGGCGGCCCCGTGGGTGACGGCGTTGGTCGCCACCTCGTTGACGGCGATGACGAAGTCGCCGATGACCTCTTCGGGCATGCCGACGGCCCGGGCCTCCTCCTCGGCGAACTGCCGGACCTCCGGCAGGTCGGCCAGCCGGAACAGCAGCGATTTCACGGGCGCGCCGGGTGGCGGGCTCGTGTAGCCCGACTGAGGCTCGACGTCCTCGTTCACCCGGCGACCGCCCTCGTCAGCCGACCAGCTCGGCGCGAAGCTGGTCGAGAACCTTGCGGAGAATGCGCGATACATGCATCTGGGAGATTCCGAACTCGGCCGCGATCTCGGCCTGCGTCATGTTGCCGAAGAAGCGCAGCAGCAGGATGTGCTTCTCGCGGGAGGGCAGCGCGTCGATGAGCGGCTTGACGGCCTCCCTGTCGACCATGTTGCTCAGCGTGTCGTCGTCCTCGGGGATGACGTCGCCGAGCGAGGCGGCGTCGTCGTCGGTGCCGAGCGGCGCGTCGAGCGACAGGGTGCTGTACGCGGCGGAGGCGTCGAGCGTGAGCAGGACGTCCTCCTCGCTGATGTTCATCTTGGCCGCCAGCTCGGCCACGGTCGGGGACCGGCCGAGGTCCTGGCTGAGGTCGGCCACGAGCCGGTTGAGCTCCGAACGGCGCTCCTGGTAGAGCCGCGGCACCCGGATGGCCCAGGTGCGGTCGCGGAAGTGGCGCTTGACCTCGCCGGTCATCGTCACGACCGCGTACCCGCGAAACGCGTGCCCGAGGGTCGGGTCGAAGCCGTTGACGGCTTTCATCAGGCCAACATACGCGGCCTGGAGGAGATCCTCCAAAGGTTCGCCGCGGTAGCGGTAGCGGCGGGCGATCTCCATGGCGAGCGGGCGGTGCATCTCGACGATGCGCTCGCGCAGGCGCTCCCTGTGGCTGTCGGGCGTCTCTTCCCTGGCCATCTCGGCCAGAAGTTCTTCCGCGGTCATCTCCTCGAGGACGTATTCCTGCACAGCCATCGCTGCTCCTCATATGGGTCGCAGGCGGCCTGCCGCAAAGGAAAAAGCCCATGCAGAGGCACGCCTCGCTCTACTCTCGAGACCGAAGCCCTCTGCTGGACTTCGGCTCCAGTATCCCCCATGCGCCGGGAAGTATTCCTCGATCGCGCGGTGACAGTAGGGTTGCTCCGTGACAATGCCGGAGAACGGCGAGGAGCCAGTGGCGGCCCTCAGCCTGACGTCGTCGACCGTGGACGAGATCACCGTGGTCAGGGTCGACGGCGTGCTCGACGCCACGACCCGGGCCCAGTTCGCCGACTACCTCGCGATGGCGGGCTCGGACCTGATCCTGGACCTGGCCGGGGTGACGTTCATGGATTCGCGCGCGCTCGGGCTGATCGTGCACCACTGGCAGACGAGCCTGGCGGCGGGCGCCAAGTTCGCGCTGATCGGGGTCGAGTACTCCAAGTCCAAGGTGATGTGGATCACCGGCCTGGCCCAGCGCCTGCCGCTCTACGACACGCTGGAGGACGCGCTGGCCGCCATCAAGTGACCGGCCGGCCCCTCAGGGCCGCGCCGATTTGCGCTGGTGCTCGTCGACCAGCAGCCTGGCCAGGTCGGCCACCTTGACCTGGTGGTGCTGGGAGATCCTGCGCAGCTCCTCGAAGGCGGCCTCGGCGGTGCATCCGCTGGTCTGCATGATGATGCCCTTGGCCTGGTCGATCACCGAGCGGCCGGCCAGGGCCTCCTGGAGCTGCGCGTGGTCGGTGCGCACCTCCTCGAACTCCCACATGTTCGCCATGGCCACGCCGACCTGCTCGGTCAGCATGTCGGCGAGCGAGCCCGCCCCCTGGGGGGAGAAGGCGCCGGGCCGTACGGAGTAGAGGCCGACGACGAGCAGCGCGGGCGACACCTCGATGGGCACGACGAGCACGGAGCGCACGCCCCAGCGGGTGGCCAGCGCGTCGTAGCGGGGCCAGCGGGTCTCCTTGAGCACGTCCGTGACGGTGGCGCGGCCGCCGCTCTGCCTGGCCTCGACGGAGGGGCCCTCCCCCAGCTCGCGCTCGCCCTCGACGAGCATGATCAGCTCGCTGTGGGAGCCTGAGACGATGACCCGGTGGTCACGCCAGTGCTCGGCGGAGGCGCCCGAGCAGTTGGGCACGCCGGTGGCCAGCGCCGTGGTCAGGCCGCGCAGTACGCTCTCGGTCGAGGTGTCCTCCCCCAGGCGGCCCAGTGCGGCGAGATCTCGGGCGAGGCCAGGGGTGATCATCGCGGTCGATTCCATAGCAACAAGCTTCTACCCCTTATGGCTAGCATTATCCCGAGTGGCGTAGCGTCAGACCATGACCATGCCGGACCTCGAACACGCGCTTGACGCGCTGACCGGGCGCGTCTCCTCGTTGCGCGAAGCGAGGGCCGCTTACCCAGCCGACCTGGCACCCACGCTGGACGCCGCGCTCGCCGAGCTCGACACCGCCGCCGAGCTGCTGGCCGAGGCCCAGGAGGAGCTGCGCAAGGCTCCCAAGCGGGCCACCGGCCGCAAGGACGGCGGCCAGCGGGAGCTGAAGCTGCTGCGCCAGGTCCTGCGGGCCTTCCCCGTGCCCGTCGTCGTGCTCGACGGTGGCGGCGTGGTGCGCCGGATCAACCCCGAGACCTCCCGCGTGCTCGGCAGCCCCGACGGCTACCTGGTGGGGCGCTCGTTCCCGCTGCTGGTGGACGTGTCGCGACGGGCGGCGTTCCGCTCGCACCTGACGTCGGTGCTGCAGACCGGGCAGCCGGCGGCGTTCGAGACCAGGCTGGCGCACCAGGGGCGCACGCACACCGTCCAGCTCGCGCTGACCAGGCTGACGATGCCGGGCGAGCCGCAGCAGATGGTGGCGGCGGTGGCGCTGCCGACCGAGGTGCAGCTCCCCGAGCCGGGCGCGCGCCGGCCCGAGCAGAGCGACGGCGCGCTGCTGCTGGCCGCGGCCAAGCGGCAGGATCTGCTGACGCGCATGGGCAGGCTGCTGCTCGACGAGGAGGCGCTGCTGCGCCCCGTCGCGCTGCAGCGGGCCTCGCGGCTGCTCGCGGCCGAGTGGGCCGACTGGGTCGTGGCCGACATGGTCCGCGACGGCGCGCCGCGCCGCTCGGTCGTCATGGCGCCCAAGAACCACCCGCTGGGCGAGCTCGTCCGGCACGTCGAGTCCGCCGACCCGTCGGGCAGCCAGCTCGTGCTGCAGGTGCTCGATCGGGGCTCCGGCATGGTGCTGGAGATGGTGGACGACGACACGCTGCTCGGCTTCTGCGCCGACGGGCCGCTGCTGACCGCGATGGGCGCCGGCTCGGTGCTGTGCGTGCCGATCGGCCGCGGCGACGGGGTGCTGACGCTGGTGCGGGGGCACGACAGGCCGCCGTTCGCGCTGGCGGACCTGGCCGTGCTGCAGGAGGTGGGGCTGCAGATCGGGCTGGCCGTACGCGCTCAGAGCAGCTTTCAGAGCCGCTCGCGGGCCGCGGACGCCCTGTCGGCCAGCGTCGCCCCGCGCAACCTGCCCGACGTGCCCGGCTACGAGGCGGCGGCCGTCTACCACCCGGGCTCGTCGGTGGGCGCCGAGTTCTACGACGTGTTCCCCGTCTCGGGCGGCTGGGGCTTCGCGCTGGGCGGGGCCGCGGGCAAGGGCGAGGAGGCGGCCTCGGTCAGCGCCATGGTGCGCGGCGGGCTACGCGTGCTCAGCGTCTGGGAGACCGATCCCGACCTGGTGATGCGCAAGGTCAACCAGGCCCTGGTGACGCAGGGCACGGGCATGTTCGTGATGGCCGTGGCGGGGTTCGTGAAGGGGCGGGAGATCCGGCTGTCGTCGGCCGGGCACCATCCGGCCGTGACGTTGCAGTCCGACGGCGGCGTGCGCTTCGCGGCGGGCGGCGGCGTGCCGCTGGGCATCTCGCCCGAGGCGGAGACCGGGGTGGAGACGCTGACGATCTCCCCCGGGGAGACGCTGCTGCTGTACTCGGAGGGGCTGATCTCCTCCAGGAACGAGCACGGCGAGCCGTACGGGGAGGAGCGGCTGGCCGACGTGCTCAGCCGGTGCGCGGGCCAGGCGCCGTCCACCGTGGTCAAGGCGGTGGAGGCGGATCGGCACACGTTCTCCGGCGGCCAGGTGTGGGACGAGATCGTGGTCTTCGCGCTGCGAGGTGTCTGATCTGCGGGGGTTTGCGATCGACGGAAATCTGGGTATGGTCGAAGACGTAGAACGACGTGCCTAAGACGCAGGCACACCTTTAACGCTTTCCACGCTGAGGTGTGCCATGAATATCGCGATCGTCGCTTCCGCAAACGGTAACCAGCGCCACCGGATCATGTCCGTTGCACGCGAGCTGGGGCGCGAGCATCACGTCACCATCTACTCCCGCCGTGACAACGCCGATGGCAAGCCCAAGACGCGGGTGGCCCCGGGTGTCACGCTGGAGCACATCGACGTGGGCCCGGCCGAGGAGCTCACGGGTGACGACGTGGTGCCCTACCTCAACGAGGTCGGCAACCAGTTGATGAAGCGGTGGAACCAGGATCGTCCCGACGTGATCCACGCGCACTCGTGGACCGGCGGGCTGGTCGCGGTGGCGGGCGCCAAGGGGCTGGGCGTTCCCGTCACGCAGACGTTCCATACGGTCGACACCACCCACATGGAGCTGGAGCGGGCACTCGGCCGCCGGGCCAACGCGGTCATCGCGGGCTCGGGCGACGAGGAGTCGGCGCTGATCAGGCTGGGCGTGCCGCGCGGCAACATCGCCGTGGTGCCGTACGGCGTGGACACCGAGCGCTTCCAGCGCCGGGGCGCGGTCGCCACGCGCGGCAGCCGCAAGCGTCTCCTGCACGTGGGGCCGCTCTCGATCGACCGCGGCTCGCACACGATCGTGCGGGCGCTGCCGGGGCTCGGCGACGTCGAGCTGGTCATCGCGGGCGGGCCCGAGCCGGAGGACCTCGACCAGGACAGGGACGCGCGCCGCCTGCGCGCGCTGGCGGAGCAGCTCGGCGTGGCCGACCGGGTGACGCTGCTCGGCCAGGTGAAGCGGGCCGCCGTACCGAAGCTGATGCGCAGCGCGGACGCCGTGGTGTCGGTGCCGCGCGAGGCCGTGACGGGCATCGTGGCGCTGGAGGCGATGGCCTGCGGCGTGCCGGTGATCGCCTCGGCCGTGGGCGCGCACCTCGACTCCATCATCGACGGCGTCACCGGCCTGCTGGTGCCGCCGGACCGGCCCGCCCGCACCGCGCGGCTGGCCCGCGAGCTGCTCTACGACCCGACCCTGCGCACCGCGCTGGGCTACGCGGGCGCCGACCGGGCGCGCTCGCGCTACTCCTGGGAGCGGGTGAGCCAGGAGCTCGTACGCGTCTACGAGGCGGCCTGCGCCTGACCCCTCGGCACACGACTCCGGCAGGTGGCGGTGGCCACCTGCCGGCGCCATTTCCGGACCGTCCCGCGTGTGCGATCGTGCGCGCATGGACCTCCAAGACGCTCAGGCGCTGGCCCGTGCCCTCCAGCAGCTCCTCAACGACGCCCACAAGGTCATCGACGAGTCCCGGCCGGTCTCCGAGCTGGCGGCCAGGGTGACGGCGCACCTGTCCTGCGCGCTCAAGGACCTGGTGTGCGTCACGCAGTCCTTCCGGAACTGGGAGCACGCCAGCCTCCAGCGCGGCGTGGACGCGTACCTGGCGGCCAGGGGCGAGCCCGCCTGGTACGGCGTGTCCGCGCAGGGCCGGCCACACAGCGACACGATGGACATCCTGACCATGTCCAGACGCGGCTTCGAACACTTCGTGATCGGCGCCGTCGACTACGCCGCCACCGCGACCGGCCCGGACGAGACGATCGACGTCGTGACGTTCGGCCTGGTCGAGACCGTCGCGCCGGACGGCGCGCCCATCGTGATCGGGATGCGCGGGCCGGCCGAGATGTTCGGCAGGGAGGGCTGCCGGGTCGAGGTGATCGCCGCGTCGAGGACGAGCGCCACCGCCGCGCGGGAGGAGATCGAGCGGCTGATGCGCCGGCACGACGTGATGCGCGGCCAGATCCTCACCTTCGGCGTCTCGGAGCACCGGGGCAACAGCCTGGTGAGGTTCCTGCCGCGCCCGGCACTCGGCCCCGGCGAGGTGATCCTGCCGGAGGGCGTGCTGGAGACGGTGGAGCGGCACGTGGCGGGCATCGGCCGGCACGCGGAGGCGCTGCTCGGCCGCGGCCAGCATCTCAAGCGCGGCCTGCTGCTGCACGGCCCGCCCGGCACGGGCAAGACCCACACGGTGCGTTACCTGATGGGCCGCATGCCGGGCGTGACGGTGGTGGTCATGGCCGGCACGGCCCTGAGCGCCGTCTCCGAGGCCGCGGCCCTGGCCAGGCGCCTGCAACCGGCGATCGTGGTGGTGGAGGACGTCGACCTGCTCGCGCACGAGCGCCGCCATTCCGCGGAGGGCAGCCCGCTGCTGTTCACGCTGTTCGACGCGATGGACGGCATCGGCGCCGACGCCGACGTCACGTTCGTGCTCACCACGAACCGCGTCGACCTGCTGGAGGAGGCCCTCGCCGACCGCCCGGGCCGGGTGGACCTGGCCGTGGAGGTGCCCAGGCCGAACGCCCTCTGCCGGGCCGCGCTGCTGCGCCTGTACGGGGCCGCCCACCTGGCCGGACCGGACCTGGAGCGGCTGGTGGCCAGGACCGAGGGCATGACCGCCTCGTTCTTCAAGGAGCTGCTGCGCCGGGCGGTGCTGGAGTCCCTGCGCGAGGACCCCGTCCCGGACAGGCCTGGCATGGGGCACCTGACGGCCGCGCTGGAGGAGATGCTGCGCGGCCGCGAGGCCCTCACCCGCTCGCTGCTCGGCGCCCCGCGCACCGTCCGCCCCGTCCCGCGTTCCGTTCCTGGAGTGACGGAAGGGACAGAAGGGTTGTTATCCGAGTGAGATCTTTGCTTCGATGGACCGCATGCCTACACGCAGTCCGATCTTGGCGGCGGTGGCGCTCGCGGGCGTCGCCGCCCTCCCCCAGACCGCGCACGCACAGACCCCGGCGAGCTGGGGCCGCCCCGTGCTCGTGGAGAACTTCAACGGCTCCGCCATCGACACGAACCGCTGGATGATCTACCACTCGCCCCAGGCGCGGCACAACCCGCGCACCGGGAAGGCCGCCTCGGTCTCGAACGGCGCGCTGCGGCTGAAGGGCGGCCTGTACGGCGGCAAGGACCTGTCGGGCGGCGTGGCGACCAGGCTCGCCCAGCAGTACGGCCGGTGGGAGGTCAGGTTCAGGGCGGAGGCCGGGGCCGGGTACACGCCGGTGGCGCTGCTCTGGCCGTCCTCCCAGGACGGATCCCACTCGGAGGTCAACTTCGCCGAGATCGTCGACCCGAAGCGGCAGGGCGGCGGGATCTTCGTGCACAGCAAGCAGGGCCGTGCCAGGAAGGTGCTGCGGGGCGACTTCACGCGGTGGCACACGGTGGCGGTGGACTGGCTGCCGGGGCGGCTGACGTTCTGGATGGACGGGGAGAAGGTCTGGGAGTATCGGGGGGCGCACGTTCCGGAGGGGCGGCGGATGGGGCTGGCGTTGCAGAACGACGTGGTGTGCGAGCCGCGCTGCCGCGACTCCTCGACGCCTGACACCGTGTCGATGTACGTGGACTGGGTGAAGGTCTACAAGGCCCGCTATTCGTAGATGGTGGCCGCGGTGAGCATCTGGGCGATCAGCCACCATGAGGGTTGCTCCGGTTCGGCCATTCCCTGGTTGCGGAAATAGCCGTCCATGCCGTCGGTCCAGGCGGCCAGAGCCTCAAGAAACTGCGGCAACGTGATGTTCTCCCAGTTCGAGCTCTCCGGCGACTCGGCGGCCTCCGCCATGGCGGCGATGAGCCTGGCAAGGTCTTGCCGAGTCACCACTTGGTCGGCCTGTTGATACAGATTCACGTCCGTTCACCATCCCATCAGTCAGCCGGCCGGGGGCCGTGCCATTCACCGCCACGGATCTGGATGCCGATGCCCTCCGTCCGCGTCTGGAACTTGCGTCCGACCTCGTCCCTGATCTCTTCGGGAGTCGCCATCCGATAGGGCACGGACTCTAGTCCGGCCTTCTGGAAGGCGACGAGCCGGCGGTGATCCAACGTGAACAAGTGGCCATCGCGCTCGAAGAGGCGAATGGTCGGCAGGTCCGCTGGGCTGAGCGTGCCGTTCCGCAGGGCTTCGGCGGTTTCTTCGATGGTCTGCCCCGTCCTGTACCGAGGACTCACACTGTCCTGGGAGAACCGGACCTCGTTGGGGTTGATCTCGCCCCTGGCCGGATACGGGCTGAGGCCCAGCGGGTCGAGCCAGGTCGCCGGGTTGACCACGTACGCGTACGGGTTCCAGCCGCCCGACAACCCCAGAGGGTCGCTGGAGGTGTAGCGCCCGCTCGCCGGATCGTAGTAGCGGAACAGGTTGTAGTGGAGGTCCGACTCCTCGTCCGCGTACTGGCCCGGGAACCGCAGCGGGCAGTGCGCCCCCGCCGACATGACCTGCGAGGCGAAGCCCCACAGCGTGTGCCCGGCACGCCAGGCGAGCGTGCCTTCGGGGTCGATGAGCTCGGCCGGGGTGCCCGCCAGGTCGGTGGTGATGGCGTAGAACTGGCGGTCGATCCACTCCTGGCCGGCCTCGAGGACGCGCTCCGTCTGGGTGAGTGGGCGGACCGCCTCCGGCTCCCACTCCCAGACGGTGGCCCGCCCGGCGGCGGTCTGCTCGGCGAGGGTGAAGCCGTCCCAGGTGAAGTCGACGCGGTCCGTGCCGTCGTGGCGTTCCTTGGCGACGCGGCGGCCGAGGGGGTCGTAGACGTAGCGCCAGCGGCTGCCGTCGGGGGTGACGAGTTCGGTCAGGCGGTCGTCGGCGTCCCAGGTGTAGTGCCAGGTCCGGGGCTTGGCGGACAGGCCCTTGCGCCGGCGGAGGACCACGCGGCCCTGGGCGTCGTACTCGTAGCGGACGTTTCCCGCCCTGCGGAGCTGGGTGCCGGTGTGCGTGCGGGGGCCCTGGACGTCCGGCGATGACGGCCAGCGGGCGTCGGTGATCTGGCCGGCCGCGTCGTAGGTGTAGCGCTCGGTCCAGTCGAGGCCGTGCAGGGTGGTGACCCGGCCGGCGGGATCGAGGTCGTAGTGGCGCCGTCCGGCCAGGAGGTCGTCGAGGCCGGTGAGCCCGCCGTCCGGGCCGTAGGCGTACGTGCGCCGCTGCAGCACCCTGCCCTTCGCCGTGCGCAGGGTCTGGTCGCGCAGGCGGGAGTCGGGGTCCCAGTCCTGGGTGAGCGACACGCCGGCGCCGAAGCTCAGGGACGTCTGCCGGCCCGCCGGGTCGTGGGTGAAGCGCATGGTCTGGCCCGCGGTGTGCAGGGCGGCCGGGTGGCCGGCCTCGTCGTACAGCCAGGTGCTCTCGGCGCCGGACGGCGTGCGGCGCAGCACCCGGCGGCCGGTGGCGTCGTAGGCGGAGGCGAGGGATCGGCCGTTGCAGATCTCCTCGGTGATCCGGCCCAGGTCGTCGCGGACGAGGCGCAGGTCGGTCTCGGGGTTGGCGGCCTGGACGAGCCGGCCTGCCAGGTCGTAGGCGAAGGTGGTGACACGGTCGCCGGAGCGCTGCTCGACCACCTGGCCGAGCACGTCGCGGGTGTAGCGGGTGGTCTGGCCCGCGCCGTTGACCCGCTCGGTGAGCCGGCCGGCGGCGTCGAAGCGGTAGGCGAGCGTGCGGTCGTTGAAGTCGGTCTCGCCGGTGCGGGCGCCCGCGGGGTCGTAGGTGTAGTGCCAGGTGAGGCCGAGCGGGTTGGTGACCTGGGTGAGGCGCAGCTCGGTGTCGTAGGTGAACTCGGTGCGGGCCCCGTCCGGGGTGGTCCTGGCCTTGGGCAGGTCGAAGGGGCCGATGTCGAGGCGGGTGATCCGGCCGAGCGGGTCGGTGTGCCCGGTCAGGTTGCCTTCCGCGTCGTGGGTCCACCGTTCCGTGGCGCCGCCGGGCAGGGTGCGGGCGGCTGGTCTGCCCTCGACCGTCCAGCTCTGGCGGGTGAGGTCGCCGAGCGGGTCGGTGATCGCGGTGATGCGGCCGAAGGCGTCACGCTCGTAGCGGGTGACGGCGCCGAGCGGGTCGGTGACGGCGATGGGCAGGCCGGCCGGGTTGTTCTCGATGGTGGTGACCTGGCCGAGGGCGTCCGTGACCGTGGTCAGGTGGCCGTGCTCGTCGTGGGTGTAGGTGTTGCGGGGGTCGGCGGTGAGGTTGCCGCGCTCGTCGTAGGTGAGCCGCCAGGAGGTGCCGTCGAAGTCGGTGATGGTGGCGGGCTGGTCCAGGGCGTCGCGGGTGAGCGTGCGGCGGGCGCCGTCGGGGCGGGTGATGGCGAGCAGGCTGCGGGCGTCGTAGGTGTAGGTGGTCGTACGGCCCAGGGGGTCTGTCTCGGACAGCAGGCGGTCGTACGGGTCCCACTGGTAGTGGGTGGTGTTGCCCAGCGGGTCGGTCTGCTCGGTGACCTGGAGCAGGTCGTTGTAGTGGTAGGTGGTCTCGTGGCCGAGGGAGTCGCGGGCCGTGGTGATGCCGCCGGCGTAGGAGATCCGAGTGTCGAAGATGCCGTCGCTGCCGCTGCCTTCGACGCATCTGCCCTGCTCGTCGTAGGTGTAGGCGTACCAGGTGCCGATCCGGTCGATCCAGCGGGTCAGCCGGCCGTGCTCGTCGTAGTCGAAGCGGAGCGGCAGGCCGGAGGAGTTGATCACTTCGGTCAGGTTGCGGTGCTCGTCGTAGCGGTAGGCGACCAGCGTCTGGCCGGCCTCGCGCAGCCGGATCGCCACGATCAGGCCGGCGTGCGTCTCGATGTCGAGGTGGTAGCCGCCGGAATGTGACACCTCGGCGAGCACGCCGCCGGTGTAGCGCAGGTCGATGCGGTTGCCGTTGCGGTCGGTGACGGCCGTCAGCGGGAGCACCCGCGCCTCCTCCTCGGCCTGGTCGATCTCGGTGAAGTGCAGGGTGTGGCCGGTGGCCGGATCCGTCACCCGGTAGACCTCGCCATCGGGGTCGCGGGTCAGCAGCAGGCGCGGTCCCGCGTCCGGCAGCACCTCGTCCGGGCCGGGGTGCGGGAAGGTGAGCAGCGCGCCGGTGGCCAGCGCCAGGCACACGCCCTGCTCGTCGATCTCCAGCCGCTGGTCGACGGTGGAGGCCCAGGACGGGCCGAACCAGCGGCCCACCTGGTAGGACGACAGATGCGTGCGCTCCAGCACCAGCGGTAACACCCCGGGCAGCTCGACGTCGTGCTGGGGGAGCAGCACGGTGCCGGTCGGGAAGTGCACCGGGTCCTTGCTGAAGAACTGCCTGGCTTTCCGCCACGCCGTCCCTGCGGCCGTCGCGGCCCGGCCCGCGCCGCCGGCCAGCGCCCCGCGCAACCCCGCACCGGCGACCGCCGTCGCGCCCGCCGGGATCCCCGCGGTCCGGAACAGGCCCATCGCGGTGCCGCCACCGGCCCGTACCCCCGCCGCCAGCCCGCCCAGCGCCGCCACCGCCTTGGCGCCCTGCGCCAGCATCCCCACCTGGCGGCCGCCCGGGAACACGCCGATCCCGTCCAGGACCACCTGGCCCAGGCCCGCCCTGCCCTGCCGGTACTTGTTCAGCGAGTCGGCGAACACCACCGCCCCTGCCACCACCGCCGCCCCCAGGAGGATCGCCCCGGCCAGCCCGCCGGTGCCGACGATCAGCACCGCGATCCCCGCCACCATCGCCACGTTGCGAGCCAGATTCACGAAGTCGTCCCAGGACCGGAACGGCGTGGAGACCGTCTCCCACGCCTTCTCCAGCCAGGACTTGTTCTGGATGCCGCTGCCGTGCAGGGCCTGCTCGATCTCGCGCACCGCCCGCGACTCGGCATCCCCGCGCAGGCCGGCCGCCTCCTCGGCGATCCGCCGGGCCCGGGTGCGGTCGGCGTCGGCGTTGCGGGCGCGGGTGACGGCGGGCCGTACCGCCGCCTGCACCGCCGGATCGGCCGCGCTCACCGCCGACTCCACCTCGGCCAGGCTGCCCGTCGCCGCCGTGGCGGGCAACTGGGCCCGAACCTCGCGCAGCGCCCCCTGGTACTGCTCGTCGGCCGCCTGCCCCTGCCGCAACGCGCTACCTGCCTGGGTCTTGGCCTGCTCCAGGCTGCCGGCGTAGGTGTTCAGCGCGGTGCCCGCGCCGCGGTAGGCCCTGCCCAGCTTGGCCAGCTCATCCGGCAGCGTCCGCAGGGCCTCGGCGTACTTGGCCGCGTAGTCGCCGCGCATGTTCAGCGCCGGGCTGTTGCCCGAGACCGTAGCCAGCCGGGCCGTGTTGTCCTCGGCCAGCTTCGCCTGGTCAAGGAGACGCGTGGCCAGCGCCCGCACCTGCACCGGGTCCCCCGGCGCAGGGTCGCCCGCCAGCCCGAGTGTTTCCCATCCGCCCGGCATGAGATCACCTGCTTCGCTGACCCGTGCTGGGTCTCGCGGTGTTGTACGCGGCCGGCGGAGGCCGGGGTTCAAGCCGATGACTTTCTGTCGGTTTCCTGGTCTAGATTGACGACCGACGAGAAGGAGCGACCCTATGACCGAGCCCCAGACCCACACCCTTGAGGTGCCCGGCGCCACCATCGCCTACGACGTGCGCGCGGCCGAGGGGAGCGCCGAGCCGATCCTGCTGATGATCGGCTCCCCGATGGACGCCACCGGCTTCACCACCCTGGCCGGCCACTTCGAGGACCGCACGGTGGTGACGTACGACCCGCGCGGGGTCTCCCGGAGCAAGCGGACCGACGGCCTGGCCGAGTCGACGCCCGAGCTGCACGCCGACGACCTGCACCGGCTGATCGACGCGATCGGCGGCGGCCCGGTCGACGTCTTCGCCAGCAGCGGGGGCGCGGTGAACGCGCTGGCGCTGGTGGCGCGGCATCCCGAGCAGGTGCGCACGCTGGTGGCGCACGAGCCGCCGCTCGCCAAGGTGCTGCCGGACCGGGAGCGGGCGATGGCCGCGATCAAGCACATGCGGGAGACGTACGAGCGTGAGGGCTTCGGGCCGGCGATGGCGCAGTTCATCGCGCTGACGGGGCACCGCGGCGAGTTCCCGGCGGATCCGAAGGAGCTGCCGGTGCCGGACCCGGCCATGATGGGCCTGCCGGCGCAGGACGACGGGTCGCGCGACGACGCGCTGCTGGGGCAGAACCTCGTCACCTGCACCCACTACGAGCCCGACTTCGACGCGCTGCGGGCCGCCTCGACCCGGGTCGTGATCGCGGTCGGTGCCGAGTCGGAGGGGGAGATGGCCCGTCGCGGGGGCGAGGGCGCGGCCGAGCGGCTCGGTACGAAGCCCGTCACCTTCCCCAGCAACCACGGAGGTTTCATGGGTAACGAGTTCGGCATGCCGGGCCAGCCCGAGGCCTTCGCCGCCGCACTGAGGCAGGTCCTGAGCGCGTAACGCCCGGGCCGGCCCGCAGCTTCATGGGCGGGTGGCAGCGGGACCGCTCGGGGGCTCGTGAGTGCGTAGGCGGGCCGCCTTCAGGCCCAGGTGCACGGCCAGCCGGTCGTCGCCGTCCGACAGGTCGCGGTGGGTGAGGCGCTCGGCCTTGCCCAGCCGGTAGTAGAGCGTCTGGCGGTGGATGCCCAGCTCGGCGGCGGTCTTCTGCACGTGGCCGCCGCGGTCGAGGTAGACCTCCACGGTCTGGGCCAGCTCGGTGTCCAGCGCCGCGGTCTCCTCGGCCAGCTCGCGCAGGTCCGCCTGGCTCAGCCGGGCCAGCAGGCGGTGCACGCCCAGGTCCTCCCAACGGGCGATGGGCGCGTGGCGGGGGAAGTGCTCGGCGATGCGCAGCGCCTGGCGGGCCTCGCGCCAGCTCAGCCAGGCGTCGGCCGGGTCGTCGCGGGGGGCGCCGATGCCGGCCGCGGTGCCGTACGCGCCGCGCACGGTCTGCGCCACCTCCGCCGCCAGGTGGGCGGGGGCGAGCAGGGCGACGGGGGAGCCCGCGCGGGCCAGGACGCCGCGCGGAAGCGTCCAGAGGGCGGCGACGCGATCCTGCGACTCGCGGACGGCGATGGCCGCGACCGGGCCCGGCACCTCGATGGAGGCGCCGGCCCGCTCCTCCGGGTCGGCGGAGAGCAGGGCGCGCAGGCCGTGCCCGAGGTCCTGGCGGCTCCTGGCCTCCTGGGCGAGCGCGGCGGCGGCGCGCGCGACGAGCGGGGCGGCGGCCCGCAGCCACTCGTCGGTCAGCTCGCCGGAGTCCAGCAGCCACAGGTAGCCGTAGGTGACGTCGGCGTGGCGCAGCGGCCAGCAGACTCTGGCCAGCACTTTGAGCTCGGCGTCGGCGGGGATCCTGACGGGGCCGCCGGCCCTGGCGATGCCGTAGCGTTCGAAGTAGTCGCGTACCTCGCCCGTGGCGCGCCGGCGCAGGATCGACTCCTGGCGGACCGTGTCGATGTCGCCGTGCTGGGCCCCGTACGCCAGCAGCCGGAACGAGCGGTCCTCCAGCGTCGCGGACGCGCCCAGCCGGGCGGCGATCTCGTCGACGATCTCTTGTAGGTCAGCCGAGTTGTGCATTTGTACGACAGCCTGCCACAAGCCGCGTTACGCCCGTCGATGGCCCCCTCTGAGCTGCGGTTTCTACACTGAACCCATGCTGGGTCAACTGCTCCTCGCCGCTTCCGGAAGCGGCCTCGTACGCCGTACCGTGTCAGGCTTCCCGCTCACGAGGAAGGTCGTGCAGCGGTTCGTCGCGGGCGAGAGCGTCCAGGAGGCCCATGCCGCGATCGAGCGGCTGCGCGACGCGAACCTCGCCGTCACCGTGGACCACCTCGGCGAGGAGACGCTCGACGCGCGGGCCGCAGAGGACACCGCGAACGCCTACATCACGCTGCTGCAGGCCGTCGAGCCGCTCGCGCTGGGCACCCGGGGCGAGGTGTCGGTGAAGCTGTCGGCCGTCGGCCAGCGGCTCGACGAGTCGATGGCGCTGGAGCACGCCCGCGAGATCTGCGCCGCCGCGGCCGCCAACGGCTCGACCGTCACGCTCGACATGGAGGACCACACCACGGTCGACTCCACGCTGTCGATCCTGCGCAAGCTGCGCGAGGACTACCCGTCCACGGGCGTGGCGATCCAGGCGTACCTGTTCCGCAGCGAGCAGGACTGCCGCGACCTGTCGTCGGAGGGCTCCCGCGTGCGCCTGGTCAAGGGCGCCTACCGCGAGCCCGCGTCGGTGGCGCACCAGGGCAAGTCGGACGTGGACAAGGCGTACGTGCGATGCCTTCGGATCCTCATGGCGGGGAAGGGGTACCCCATGGTGGCGACGCACGACGACCGCATGATCGCGATCACCGAGCTGCTCGCCGACCGCTTCGGGAGGACGATCGGCGACCACGAGTTCCAGATGCTCTACGGAATCAGGACCGACCGGCAGGAGGCCCTGGCGGGAGCCGGTCACACGGTCCGCGTGTACGTCCCCTACGGCGACGACTGGTACGGCTACTTCATGCGCCGCCTCGCGGAGCGCCCGGCCAACGTCGCCTTCTTCCTTCGTGCCCTTGGGGGTAAGTAAATGGATGCCATCAGCAACGTCCCGGTGCCCGCGAACGAGCGCGTGTTCGGCTACGCGCCCGGCAGCGCCGAGCGGGAGACGCTGGCGGGCCGCATCAAGGAGCTGGCCGGCGCGTCGCTCGACCTGACCATGACCATCGGCGGCGAGCAGCGGCTCGGCGGCGGCGCCCCCATCGACGTGGTGCAGCCGCACAACCATGCCTCCGTCCTGGGCCGTACCAACGACGCTACGGCCCAGGACGTGCAGGACGCCATCGCGGCGGCGCTGACGGCGGCCCCGGCGTGGCGGTCGCTGTCGTTCGACGAGCGGGCGGCGATCTTCCTCAAGGCCGCGGACCTGCTGGCGGGCCCGTGGCGGGCGACGCTGAACGCGGCGACAGTCCTCGGGCAGTCGAAGTCGGTGCAGCAGGCGGAGATCGACGCGGCCTGCGAGCTGATCGACTTCCTGCGCTTCAACGTGGCCTACGCCCGCCAGCTCTACGCCGACCAGCCGATCTCGTCGCCCGGCGTGTGGAACCGGATGGAGTACCGCCCGCTCGAAGGATTCGTGCTGGCGATCACGCCGTTCAACTTCACCGCGATCGCCGGCAACCTGCCGACGTCGGCCGCGCTGATGGGCAACGTCGTCGTCTGGAAGCCGTCGCCGACGCAGCAGTTCGCCGCGCACTTCACGATGCGGCTGCTGGAGGAGGCGGGGCTGCCGCCGGGCGTGATCAACCTGGTGACGGGCAACGGGCAGGCCGTGTCCGAGGTGGCGCTGGGGCACCCGGCGCTCGCGGGCATCCACTTCACCGGCTCGACCGCGACGTTCCAGCACCTGTGGCGCACGATCGGCACCAACATCTCCGCCTACCACGCCTACCCGCGCCTGGTCGGGGAGACCGGCGGCAAGGACTTCGTGCTCGCCCACCCCTCGGCCGACCCGGCCGTGCTGACGACGGCGCTGGTCAGGGGGGCGTTCGAGTACCAGGGGCAGAAGTGCTCGGCGGCGTCGCGGGCGTACGTGCCGCGGTCGCTGTGGAGCCGCATGCGTGACGACTTCGTCGCCACCGCCGAGTCGCTGACGGTGGGCGACGTGGCGGCGGACCTGTCGACGTTCATGGGCGCGGTCATCGACGGCCGGGCGTTCGCCAAGCACAAGGAGGCGATCGACCGGGCGCGCGCGGCCTCCGACATCGACGTGCTCACCGGCTCCTACGACGACTCCGTCGGCTACTTCGTCAAGCCCACCATCCTGGAGTGCGCGAACCCGGCCGACGAGATCTTCGTCAAGGAGTACTTCGGGCCGATCCTCGGCGTGCACGTCTACGAGGACCGCGACTACGACCGGGTCGTGGACCAGATGGAGGGCATCGCGCCGTACGCGCTGACCGGGTCGATCATCGCCCAGGACCGTTACGCCATCGCCACGGCGGCCGAGCGGCTGCGCTTCGCGGCGGGCAACTTCTACGTCAACGACAAGCCGACGGGCGCCGTCGTGGGCCAGCAGCCGTTCGGCGGCGGCCGCGCGTCCGGCACCAACGACAAGGCCGGCTCGATCTTCAACCTGACGCGGTGGGTGAGCGCCCGCGCGATCAAGGAGACGTTCGTGCCGCCGACCGACCACCGTTACCCGCACATGGGCTGACCGCCCATCGCCGTCAAGAGCCCCCGGGGTCCTGCCCCCCGGGGGCTCTTGACGCCGGCCCCACAATGAGGGCGTGATCGACCACTACCGGGACCTTCTCCAGCGGTACGGCTGGCTGGGGGACCACATCTGCTGGATCGTCGTGCGGCCGCTGGACGAGGGCCTGACGGTCGACGACGTCCTGTGGCGGCTGAACGGCGGCCGCGACCCCGAGCATCGCGTCATGGCCTTCCCCAGGGAGGAGGCCGCGATGGAGGAGGAGCGGCCCGTCTTCCTGGTCCACGAGGACGAGGGGGCGTGGGGGCTGCTGGAGTTCTCCCTCGGCTACGCCGTCCCCGACGACGTGCTCGCCAGGGTGAGCGAGGACGTCCAGTCCTGGATGGTGACCTGGCACTTCAACGGGGGTGCGACCGTTCTCTACGCGGCCGGCGGCAGGGTCAGGGCGTGGATGCGGGACTTCGTCCTGTCCGGGCAGCGCCGCGAGGGCGGCGATCCCGACGTGCTGGCGGGCTTCCGCGCCCTGCTCGACACCCTCGGCCCGGAGGACCACGACGGCAGGCGGGCCGCGGCGCTGGCCTTCGTCGAGCAGGCCACGGGCGTGGGCATCGAGCGCGACTGCATGGACGTGAAGGACGCGCCCGTCGTCATCCTGGGCGACCCCGTGGCGTAATCTGCAATATTCGTGTCGTTGACGCCACCCGGGCGGCGCGACCAGCATGAAAGGCATGCAGCGACGAATCCTGATCGTCGTCTTCCCCGGGTTCCAGCTCCTCGACATGGCCGGTCCCGCCGACGTGTTCGGGACGGCGGACCTGATCGTGCCCGATGGCGGCTACGCGGTGGAGGTGGCGGCTCCGGGCGGGGGCGCCGTCAGCGCGGGGAACGGCGTCACGGTCGTGGCCGGCGCGCTCGGCGAGGCCGCGGGGACGGTCGACACGCTGCTGGTGGCGGGCGGGCTGACCGTGCCCGAGCACGTCGAGGACCGGGAGCTGATCGCCGACATCGTACGCCTGGCGGCCGGCGCCCGCCGCGTGGCCTCGGTGTGCAACGGCGCGTTCCTGCTGGCGGAGGCCGGGCTGCTGGACCACCGGCGGGTCACCACGCACTGGCTGTCCGCCGGCGAGCTCGGCAGCCGGTACGCCGACGTCGAGGTGGACCCCGACCCGCTCTACATCGAGGACGGCGACGTCTGGACCTCGGCCGGCGTGCTGTCCGGGGTGGACCTGGCGCTGGCACTGGTCGCCAGGGACCACGGCCACCCGCTCGCCAGGAACGTCGCCCGCGGCCTCGTGGTCTACCTGCACAGGCCCGGCGGGCAGAGCCAGTTCAGCACGCCGATGCGGGCCATGACGCCGCGCAGCGAGCCGCTCAGGGAGCTGCAGGCCTACATCGACGCGAACCCGGGCGCCGACCTCAGCGTGCCCGCGCTGGCCGCGCGCGCCGGGATGAGCGAGCGCCACTTCTCCCGCGTCTTCACCGAGCAGACCGGCCTGTCACCCGGCCGGTACGTCGAACGCAGCCGGGCCGACACGGCCAGGCGGCTGCTGGAGGTGACCGGCCTCCCCCTGGCCGCGGTGGCCAGGGAGTCGGGCCTCGGCACGCAGGAGACGCTCTACCGGGTCTTCCGCCGGCACTGGCGGATCTCGCCCGGCGACCACCGCAGACGATTCCACGCCAAGGAGAGGCGAGAGCCATGAACGTAGCCATCCCGCTCTATCCCCGCTTCACCGCGCTCGACGCGGTGGGGCCGTACACGGTGCTGGCCTTCGCGCCGGGCGTCACGGTCACGTTCGTGGCCGGCCAGGCGGGGCCGGTCGCCGACGACCACGGCACGCTCACGATCAACGCCACCGCCGCGTACGCCGACCTGCCCGCGCCGGACGTGATCGTGGTCCCGGGCGGCAGCGGCACCTTCGACGCACTGTCCGACGAGGCCCTGGTGACCTGGATCAGGCAGGCGCACGAGCACACCAGGTGGACGACCTCCGTGTGCAGCGGCTCGCTGCTGCTCGGCGCGGCGGGGCTGCTGGAGGGGCTGCCGGCGACCTCGCACTGGGGGGTGCTGGACATGCTCAAGACCTACGGGGCCGAGCCGGTGAGCGAGCGCGTGGTCACCGCGGGCAAGGTCGTGACGGGCGCGGGGGTGTCGGCGGGCATCGACATGGCGCTGACGCTGCTGGGGCAGGCGAGCGATGAGGAGACGGCGCGGAGCGTGCAGCTCATGATCGAGTACGACCCGCAGCCGCCGTTCGACAGCGGCTCGGCGAAGACGGCCTCGCAGGCCATGATGGAGCGCGCCCTCAGCCTGCTCCCCTGACCGGCCCCCCTGTGTGGAGCGGGCGTGTGGAGCGGGCGTGTGGAGCGGGCGTGTGGAGCGGGCGCCCCCGTCCCTCCAGCCCGGGGCGAGGGCGCCGCTCCTCCAGGCCCTGTGTCCGGCGGGGCCCGGAGGTCTCGCGCGGCGGCTTGGAGCGTTCCAGATGCCGCTCGCGCCGAGGCCGGATGCCGAAGAAACTATGGCGTCGCGCGAGGCCCTGGCTTCAGGGCGGCACCTAGGGAAATCCCTAGGCCGTGATCGCCCCGGGCACCTCTGAGCCCTGCCGCGCCCGTCAGCCGTCGCGTTCCGAGCCGACCGGCAGGACGTCGAAGTGCACGATGACGTGCCCGGTCCCGTCGCGGTCGCCGCTGTCCGACAGCGCCCGGTACTGCTCCAGCACCTCGAACACCTGGTCCCGCATCCGCGCCGTCTCCTCCGGGGTGAGCCGCAGCGAGCGGCGCCCGTACACGCTGGCCTGGACCCACTCCTCGGGCGCTGTGGCCGATTCCTGGCGCCAGCGGGCCAGCTCGGCGCCGCGCGTGCGTACGAGGTCGTCGAGCAGGTAGTCGAGCGCGCCCGCCACCTCGGGGTCGGCGGGACGGGCGTCGCCGTAGGAGAAGCCGCCGGGCGTGATGCGCCAGTACTTCTCCTTGCCGCGGCCCATCCCGGCCACGACCTCGATCATGCCGTGCTTGGCGAGCTCCCTGAGGTGGTAGCTGGTGGCGCCGGTGTTCTGGCCGAGGAGGCCGGCCAGGCGGGTGGCGGTGGAGGGGCCGTGCTCCTCCAGGAGCTGGTAGATCCGCAGGCGCAGCGGGTGGGCGAAGGACTTCAGCGCGTTCGCGCCGAGCGTCCGCGAGGAGAAGGACTTGATTCGCATGACTGTGCAAGCCTATCTTTGCAAAGAAACCTGTGCACACTTTTCCTTACACACTAGCGGAGCAAGCCGTGGCACGTCTCGGGCGATCGTTCGCCTTCCTGTGGTCATCCACGGGGCTGTCCAACCTGGCGGACGGCGTACTCAAGATCGGGGCGCCGCTGCTGGCGGTGACGATGACCCGCTCCCCCACCCTGGTCTCCCTCGTGGGAGCGGCCGCCACGCTGCCGTGGCTGGTCCTGGCGCTGCACGCGGGCGCCCTGGCCGACCGGGCCGACCGCCGCCGCGTCATGGTCGGCGCGAACCTCGTCCGCGCCGCCCTCCTCGCCGCCGTCACCGCCCTGGCCGTGCTCGGCCTGCTGAACCTCTGGCTGCTGCTCGCCGCCGTGCTGCTGGCCGGGGTGTGCGAGGTGTTCGCGGACCTGTCAGCGCAGTCCGTCCTGCCCATGACCGTCCGCGGCGAGGAGCTGACCAGGGCGAACGGCCGGGTGTCCACCGCCCAGATGATCGGCAACGACTTCGTCGGCGCCCCCGTCGCGGGGCTCCTCGTCGTGGCGCTGCCCGCCGCCGTCTTCGGCGCCCCCGCCGTCCTGTACGGCGCCGCGGGGCTGCTCCTGCTGGGCATGCGCGGGACGTACCGGCTGCCGGACCCGCCCGCGCGCCGGCCGATGCGGGCCGACATCGCCGAGGCGCTGCGTTACCTGTGGGGGCACCGGATCCTGCGCAGCCTCGCGATCACCGCCGGCCTGCTCAACCTCGCCAACGCCGGCTACTTCGCCGTCTTCGTGCTGTGGGCGGTCGGCGACGGGTCGCGGATCGGGCTGGAGCCGGGCGAGTACGGCCTCATGACCACGGCCTTCGCCGTCGGCGCGGTGTTCGGGTCGCTGCTGGCCGGCCGGGCCGCGGCGGTGTTCGGCGAGCTCAGGACGCTCGTGGGCAACTGGATGACCACCAGCGTGCTGCTCCTGGTGCCGGTGATCGTGCCGTCCCCGTGGACGCTGTACCCGACGGCGGTGCTGTGGGGGCTGGTCGGCGCCGCGGGGAACGTCCTGGTGATCTCGGCCCGGCAGCGGCTGATCCCGGCCGGACTGCTCGGCAGGGTCAATTCGGCATACCGCCTGATCGGGATGGGTGGCATGCCGCTGGGAGCGGCCCTGGGCGGCGTCGTGGCGGAGCTCGCGGGGCTCACGGCCGCCCTCGTGGGCGCCGCAGGAGTATGTTTGGTGGCAGTCGGACTGGTGTGGCGCGCCCTGTCAGATCAATTTTCTGGGCCTCTGACCAGCGAACCTACACTTTCCGACATATCCAGATCACGTTAGGCACCCTACAGCCTGTGCTGAGGTGACATGATTATCCCCGAGCTTGAGGGGATGGTATGCGGAAGATCGGCGGACGGTACCTCCTGAATGAGGAGGCCGGTCGTGGGGGTATGGGAGTCGTCTGGCGGGCGTTCGATCAGCTCCTCCACCGTACGGTGGCGCTTAAGGAGCTGACCTTGGCCGGAGAGGCCGAGATGGTGCGCCGCCGGGTGCTGCGTGAGGCGCGCATGGCCGCCGGGCTCACGCACCCGAACATCATCACGGTCCACGACCTGATCGAGGAGGGCGGCAAGCTCTGGATCGTGATGGAGTACCTCGACGGGCTCTCGTTGCACCAGTTGCTCTCACAGGTGGGCACGCTGCCGGCCCAGTCGGTGGCGGCCATCGGGCAGCACCTGCTCGCGGCGCTGCGCACCGCCCACCAGGCCGGCGTGCTGCACCGTGACGTGAAGCCCGCCAACGTCATGCTGACCGGCGACCGGGTGGTGCTGACCGACTTCGGCATAGCGACCGCCGAGGGCGACATCCGCATGACCACCTCCCGCCGCCTGCGCGGCACGCCCGCCTTCATGGCGCCCGAGCGGCTGCACGGCGGGCCGGCCAGCAAGGAGGCCGACATGTGGTCCTTCGGCGCCACCCTCTACAGCGCCATCGAGGGCCAGCCGCCCTACCCGGGGCAGGACGCCGCCACGGTGCTCGGCATGGCCCGCAGCGGGCCGTACCCGCCGCCCCGGCGGGCCGGGGTGATGCGGCCGCTCATCGAGGGGCTGCTGCATCACGATCCGGTGCGGCGGTACACGCCGGAGCAGACGGCGGGGTTGCTGGCGGGCATGCGCGCCAGCGCGTACCAGGCGGCCATCTGACCCTTCCGGGATCGCGCGGGTGTGGTGAAGCCGGCGGCTTTCACCACACCCGGATAGACCGTTCCGGATCATGCCTTTTCCGTTACCGTGGAGCTACGGGACGAACGCATGATCTCCGGGCCGGAGGTGGTGAGGTGGCCGAGCCGTTCACCGAATATCGCGAGCTGGGACCGGCCGATCCGCTCCGGCAGGGCGTCGTTCTGGAGGCCGTCGACCCGGCCGCGTCGATGTGGCGGAGAAACCTGCTCATCATCACCGCCGACTGCGACTTCGCGCACGACAAACATCACGGCCGGGTCACCTGCGTTCCGCTGTCTCCGGGCGGTCCGGCCTCGAAGGGCTCGGCTACCGGCATCGCGGGCTCATCGTCGGCCCGGCGGAGTACCTGGCGGGGCTGCAGTTCGACTCCGTGCTCGTCGCCGGCATCCCGGACCTGCGCCTCGCCCTGCCGACCGCCAACGAGCGGACCCGGCTGCTGTCGCTGCTCTACCTGGCGCTCAGCCGGGCGCAGAAACAGGTCCGCGTCTTCGTGAACGAGGACGACGGCGGAGCTCCGGAAGTGCTGCTCCGCGCCGTCTCCAACGGGCTGATCGAGGCGGAGAAGGGCAGCCTCGTCTAGTCACCCCCGTCTAGTCGCGCTTGGCGCGCGCCTCGGCCTCGGCGGCGTCCATGGCCGCGGCCTCCTCGGGCGTCGGCGCCGTGCCGCCGAGGTGGGCCGGCTGCCACCACACCCCCTGCGGCACCTCCGGGTACGTGCGCTGCGCCCGGTCCACCAGCTCCGACAGGCGGGAGTGCAGGTCGGCCGTGTGATCGTTGACGTTCTCGCCGCGCTTGGGGTACATCGGCTTGCCCACCAGGATGGTGAGCGGCACGTGACGCTGGAGCAGCTTGCGCGGCCTGCCCTTGGTCCACAGCCGCTGGCTGCCCCACAGGCTCACCGGGATGATCGGGGTGCCGGTGGCCATGGCCATGCGGATCGCCCCGTTCTTGATCTCCTTGACGGTGAACGACCGGCTGATCGTGGCCTCGGCGAACACGCCCACCACCTCGCCCGCCTTCAGCATCCGCAGCGCCGTCGCGTACGAGCCCGCGCCCGCCCCCCGGTCCACCGGGATGTGATGCATCCCGCGCATCAGCGGCCCCGAGATCCGGTGCGTGAACACGTCCTCCTTGGCCATGAAGCGGACCAGCCGCTTCGACGGCAGCGCGGCGAACCCCGCGAAGATGAAGTCGAGGTAGCTGATGTGGTTGCTCACCAGCACCGCTCCCCCGGACCGCGGCACGTGCTCGGTGCCCTCCATGTGGAAGCGGACGTCGAGCACGCGAAAGAGGGTCCGCGCGGCGGCGATCACCGGCGGGTACACGATCTCAGCCATGTGCAGAAGGTAACCTACTCAGACGGGTGTCACGGTAGTCGGGAGGCTCACCATGCCCCGCACGTTGCCGTGGGCGGTGCGCCTGATGCCGGTCGGGTCGAGGTCGTAGCCGGGCGTGACGGCCCTGGTCAGCTCCTCCAGGGCGATCCGGCCCTCCAGCCTCGCCAGGGGGCCGCCGAGGCAGTAGTGGCGGCCGGAGCCGAAGCTGATCGCGCGGGCGGTGTCGCGGCCCAGGTCGTAGACGTCGGGGGCGGGGAAGACGGTCTCGTCGCGGTTGGCCGAGCCGATCAGGAGCCACACCCTGGAGTCCTTGGGGACACGGACGCCGTACCAGTCGGTGTCGCGGGTGAGGCGGCGGGCGATGCCGTGCGCGGGCGTGTCGTAGCGCAGCGACTCCTCCATCCACTCCTCGATCGCCCCGCCGAAGGCGGCGGCGCGCTGGCCGGGGTTGCGCCACGCCCAGTACCAGGCGGCGCTGAGCAGGTGGGTGGTGGTCTCCGCGCCGGCGCCGATGAGCAGGAAGAGGAACGCCACGATGTCCTCGTCGGTCAGCTCGTCGTCGGCGACGAGCACGGACACGAGGTCGTCGCGGGGCGCCTTCCTGCGCTCCGCGATGATCGAGCGGTAGTAGTCGCCGAGCCCGATGATGCTCCTGAGCCCGTCCTCGGCCATCCTGCCCTCGGGGTCGTACGTGAGCGCGGCGCCGAAGTTCCCGCGTACGTGCGCCCGTTCGGACGGCGGCACGCCCACCAGCTCGGAGATCACGTCGAGCGGCAGCCGGGCCGCGATCTCGCGGGCGAAGTCGAACGTGCGCCGCTCGACCGCCCGTTCGATGTGCCCGCGGGCGATCTGCCTGATCATCGGTTCGAGCGCGGCGACCCGGCGCGGGGTGAAACCGCGGGAGATGGCGGCGCGCATGCGGGTGTGCTCCGGCGGGTCCATGGCCACGAACGACAGGAACGTGCGCGCGTGCGGCCCCCAGGCGCCCGGGTCCAGCATGGGGCCGTGGTCGCTGGACAGCAGCGAGCTGTCGGTGAGCGCGGCCGAGACGTCGGCGTACCGGGACAGCGCCCAGAAGCCGAGCTCGGGATTGTGGTAGAGAGGCGCTCGCGCACGCAGCCGCGCGTAGACGGGGTAGGGCTCGTCGTTCACCGCGGGATCGTACGGGTTGTAGACGACATCCACCCCGCCCACGCTACGACGCTTGCGCGGTCGTGAAAACGGGCAGATGTTTTGACCATGAAGAAGCTCATCAACTCGGCGGACTCCGTAGTTGAAGACGCGCTGAACGGCATGGCCGCCGCCCACCCGTCGCTCCGCATCCGCGACCGGGTGGTCTACCGGGCGGACGGCCCCCGCCCCGGCAAGGTGGGGCTGGTCTCGGGCGGCGGCTCCGGGCACGAGCCGCTGCACGCCGGGTTCGTCGGTCACGGCATGCTGGACGCCGCCTGCCCCGGCGAGGTGTTCACCTCGCCGGTCCCCGACCAGATCATCGACGCCACGAAGGCCGTGGACGGCGGCGCCGGGGTGCTGCACATCGTCAAGAACTACACGGGCGACGTGCTCAACTTCGAGATGGCCGCCGAGCTGGCCGAGGGCGTCGAGGTGGTCAGCGTGCTGGTGGACGACGACGTGGCCGTCCAGGACTCCCTCTACACGGCCGGCCGCCGCGGCACCGGCGCGACGCTGTTCGTGGAGAAGATGGCCGGGGCGCTGGCCGAGGAGGGCGCGCCGCTGGCCGAGGTGGCCGCCGTGGCGACCGAGGTGGACGAGCGCAGCAGGTCGTTCGGCATCGCGCTGTCCTCCTGCACGGTCCCGGCGGCCGGGAAGCCCACGTTCGACCTGCCGGAGACGGACGTGGAGCTGGGCATCGGCATCCACGGCGAGCCCGGGAGGGCCAGGGTGCCGATGGTGTCGGCGCGCGAGCTGGCGGGCGTGGCCATGGAGGCCGTCCACAGCGACCTGCCGCTCCAGGGCGACCTGCTGGTGATGGTGAACGGCATGGGCGGCACCCCCCTCATGGAGCTGTACGTCGTGTTCGCCGAGGTGGCGGCGTTCGTCAGGGGCAAGGGGGCGCGGGTGACGCGGTCGCTGGTGGGCAACTACGTGACGAGCCTGGAGATGCAGGGCTTCTCCGTGACCGTCTGCCGGCTCGACGACAGGCTGACCCGGTTGTGGGACGCGCCGGTCGAGACGCCCGGCCTGCGCTGGGGGCGGTGATGGAGGCAGCGCTGTTCGTGGCCTGGTTCGAGGAGGCGGCCAGGCTCGTACGCGCCGACCGCGACCGGCTGACCCGGCTGGACGCGGCGATCGGCGACGCCGACCACGGCACCAACCTCGACCGCGGCCTCACCGAGGTGCTCAAGGCGCTGGCCGACACGGCGATCGAGTCGGAGGCGCAGGTGCTGGCGACGGCGGGCGCGACGCTGATCCGCCGCGTCGGCGGCGCTTCGGGGCCGCTGTACGGGTCGCTGTTCCGGCAGATGGGCAAGGCGCTGGAGACGCCGGTGACGCTGGCCGGGTTCGCGGCGGCGTTCGAGGAGGGCGTGGTGGCGGTCGAGCGGCTGGGCAAGGCCGCGCTGGGCGACAAGACCATGGTGGACGCGCTGGCCCCCGCCTCCCGTGCGCTGGCCCTGGCCGTACGTGATGGGGTCGGGGTCCGCGAGGCGCTCGACCAGGCGGCCCGCGCGGCCGCGGACGGCTCCAAGGCCACGATCCCGATGCAGGCGAGGAAGGGTCGGGCCAGCTACCTCGGCGAGCGCAGCATCGGGCACGAGGACCCGGGCGCGGCGTCGTCGGCACTCTTCATGGCGGCGCTGGCCACCGTGGCCGGATGACCGTGGCGGCACGGACCGGTTCTGTGACGGGCGGCGGTGCTTCGACGGGAGGTGGCGGGGCGGCGTGATGGTGGGTGTGGTGCTGGTCTCGCACAGCGCCGGGCTGGCGGACGAGACGGTGGCACTGGTCCGCGGGATCGCGGGCGAGGACGCGCCCCTGGCGGCGGCCGGGGGCACGGTGGACGGCGGGCTGGGCACGAGCCTGGACCTCATCGAGGCGGCCGTGCGCAGCGTCGACAGCGGCTTCGGGGTGGTGATCATCCCGGATCTCGGCAGCTCGGTGCTGACCGCCCGGCTGCTGGAGGAGGACGGGCGGGTGGTGGTGGCGGACGTGCCGTTCGTGGAGGGGGCGGTCGCGGCGGCGGTGGCGGCGGGCACGGGGGCCTCCCTGGCCGACGTGCTGGAGGCGGCCGAGGAGGCCCGCGCCTTCCGCAAACTCTGAACGGCCGCTCCGAGCGCTCGCGATGAACGCCCGCTCCGAACGGCCGCTCCGAGTACCCGGGCCTGGTGCGCCCACCGGCCTGCGAGCCGCCTGCGGGCCGGGTGTGGGCCGGGTGTGGGCCGGGTGTGGTCAGTGGCCCTTGAAGGCCTCCTCCAGCCACCACGAGCCGCGCTCCCCCGCCACCTTGGCGTGCACGAGCAGGGGCCGGTCGCGCGGGCCGTCCAGCCAGCCCGCCACGCCCGCCAGGTCCTCCCGGCGGGTGACGGTCACAGCGGCCAGGCCGTGGCCGCGGGCGATGGCGGCCAGGTCGGCCGGTGGGAACGTGACCGTGCCGAGCGGGTGACCGTGCGGCCCGAAGTGGTGCACCTCCGCCCCGTACGCCTCGTCGTCGTACACGACGATCACCATCGGCAGCCCGAGCCTGACCACGGTCTCCAGCTCGGCCAGGCCCATGAGCAGGCCGCCGTCGCCGAGCGCGGCCACCGGGAGGCGGTCGGGGCGGGCCACGGCGGCGCCGATCGCCGTCGCCAGCCCCAGCCCGACCGACTGGAACGCCTGCGTGAAGCAGAACCCGCCCTCGTCCGGGACATCAAGGAACATCGACGGATATCCCATGAAGTTCCCGGAATCGATGGAGACGATCCGCTCCGGGGGCAGGAGGTCGTCCAGGCCGATCGTGAGCGTCCTCGGGTCGATCCTCCCGCCGCCGCTCTCGTCCCCGTACGGGACGGCCCTCCAGCGCCCCTCGGCCCGGATGCGCTCGGCCACCCCGGGCGTACGGTAGCCGGAAGCCTGCTCGGCCCGGGCCGTCACCGCCCGGGCGACCTCGGCCACGTCGCCCACCACGCCCAGGTCGGCGGGGACGTGCGTCTTGAGCGCCGCGGCGTCGAGGTCCACCTTCGCCACCCGGGCGCCGGGCGAGATGAGCGAGCCGTGGCGGGTGGTCCACATGTTCAGCGCGCAGCCCCAGGCGACGACCAGGTCGGCCTCGCGGATCAGCTCGGCGGTCAGCGGCGTGGCGAACCCGCCGGAGACGTCCAGGTCCCACGGGCTGCCGCGGAAGAGCCCTCTGGCCACCGCGGACGTCGCCAGCAGCGCGCCCGTCCGCCCGGCCAGCTCCTCCAGCTCGTGCCGGGCATGCCTGGCCCCGCGCCCGGCGATGAACACGGGCCGCCGAGCCGCCGCCAACGCCCCGGCCAGCGCCGCCACCTCCACCTCCGTGCCTCCGCCAGGCGAGGCGACTTCGGCCAGAGCCGCCCCTGCCAGAGCGGCCCCCGCCGAGGCGCCGCCCGGCGGGGCGGTCGGGTGAGGGCGCGTGGCCGCCGGGCGCAGCAGCGCGGTGGCGAGCCCGGCGACGTCCTCCGGCCCCTCGTAGGGGGCGGACTGGACGTCGAGGGGCAGGTTCAGCAGCACCGTGCGCCGCTCCCCCACCGCCGTCCGGTACGCCTCCACGACCTGCTCCACGGCGCCCTCGGCCGAGGCCACCCGCAGCGCCACCGCCCCCACCGCGGTCGCCAGGGCGGCCTGGTCGATGTGGAAGTTGGACTGGGCTTCGGTGGCCTCCCCGGCGAGCACGATCAGCGGCGTACGGCTCTTGGCCGCCTCCGTGAGGCCGGTCATGGCGTTCGTGAGCCCCGGCCCCTGGTGCACCGACACCACGCCGACGTGCCCGCTCATCCGGGCGTAGGCGTCGGCCATGGTGGCGGCGCCGCCCTCGTGGCGGGCGGCGACGAAGCGCGCGCCGCTCGCCACGAGGGCGTTGGTGACGTGGAAGTTGCCGCTGCCGACCACGCCGAACACGGCCTCGGCCCCGCACGCGGCCAGGGCCCGGCCGACGGCCTCCGCGACGATCAACGTTCCACCAGGGCCAGCACGCGCACCGGGCTGCCCGAGCCGCCCACGATGGGCAGCGGCGGCGCGACCACGACGGCGCCGGTCACCGGCAGGCGGTCGATGTTGCGGAGCTGGGTGAGGCCGTACTTGCCCGCGCCCAGCAGGAAGGAGTGGCAGGGGAAGGCCGGGTCGAAGGAGTGGGCGGCGCCCGCGTCGGTGCCGACGGTCTCGACGCCGATGCCGAGGATGGGGGTCTCGGCGGCCAGCCACCGCGCGCACTCGACGGAGACGCCGGGCGTGTGCGGCCCGGTCTCGTCGGCGTTCAGGAAGGCCGCCTGGTCGCCGGAGCGGGTGTCCCAGCCCGTGCGGTAGAGCAGCCAGCCGCCGTCGGGGAGCGGGCCGTTGGCCCGCTCCCACTCCTTGACGTGGTCGATCTGCAGGAGGAAGTCGGGGTCCTTCGACGCCTCCGCCGTGAAGTCGAGCACCACGGCGGGCGCGATCAGGCTGCGCGCGGGCACCTGGGAGACGTCCTGGCCGTCGCGGCCGGTGACCCAGTGCACGGGGGCGTCGAAATGGGTGCCGGTGTGCTCGCCGGTGTGGATGTCGTTCCAGTACCAGCCCGGGCCGCGGTCGTCGTACCGGCTGATCTCCTCCAGCCGGAACGGGATCGTGTTGCCGAACGGCTCGGGCAGCTGGAGGATGGGCGTCTCCGCCGAGAGGGGCGCGGTCAGATCGATCACTTCGATGGCCCCGCTGCGCACGCTGTCGACAAAGCTCCGCAACACCGACATGTCTTCCTCCTTGGTGGGTTGAGCGCATCCTCCTACGCTCGCCCTACCAGTGCAAACACCGCTCTAGCGGCAGGCGGTGCGGGTCCCGTCGAGGTCGTAGGTCTTCTTCAGCGAGTTGAAGTTCTGGGCGTTGGACCTGGCGCAGAACTGCGAGGTCCTCAGCTCGTATTCGACCTGGAAGACGGCCTTGCCGGCCTTGACGAACTGGTCGTAGCCGTACGTGCCGTTCTGCGCGGTGGTGCACTCGGAGTACTGCCAGCACTGCTCGTTGACCGCGAAGTCGAAGTACGGCAGCAGCCGCGGGATCTGGGCCACGTCGTTCTTGAGCCCGACGGACAGGCCCCGCTTGTGCGCCTCGTTGGCGAACCAGGCGTTGTAGGCGAGCTGGTCGGCGGCCTTGAGCGGGAAGCCGCTGTCGTTGGTGTAGGCGTCGACGTTGTCGGGCTCCACGGCGTCGAACCCGGCCGCCTTGCACATGTCGAGCCTGGCCTTCATGATCTCGCCGAGCTTGCCGGTGTACTGGCGGATGTCGAGCCAGCGCTCGCCCTCCCACTCGTCCAGCGGCTTGCCGAGCACGCCGGCCGGGAACTGCCCGGCGTCGGGCCGCCAGTCCTCGTGCGAGCCGGCGCTGATGTAGCAGACGAGCTTGCGGCCGGGCCTGGCGGCCTTGAGCGCCTTGACGATGGTGCCGCTCTCGGCGGCGGCGAAGCCGTCGATGTCGTACATCTGCACGTCGAGGAACGGCTTGGCGGGCAGGGAGGACAGCCGCCACTCCCAGCTCGTGTTCAGGGCGGGCTTCCAGCAGCCGTCGCAGGCGACGGGGGCCGGCAGGGCGGTGGCCGCCTGGGCGGGGGCGGGGACGAGGGCGGTGGCGGCCAGGACGGCCGCGGAGACGAGTACGGACAGACGCATGGTCACTCCTCGCGAACGAGACGGTTCGGATCGGTGGCTCACGCGTGCTGTTCCGCACTCTCCGCCAGGCGCCCTGGCCAGGGACGCCGGAGTGGCGTGGCCCATAGAACGCAGGGACGACACGCCAGCACGCCCGGGCGTGCCTCCTCTCTGTCGCCCGCCAGAATTGCGCGTTTCTGCCGGGTTGTCCACCCCTTCGGTCAGGAAGGCGCGTCAGGCGCGGGTCCACTCCACGCAGCCGCCCGTCTGGAACGCCTTGTCCGTGGCCTGGATGGTGACGGTGGCGGGGCCGTTCGGCATGCCGGTGGCGATCACGCCGCCGGTCGTGGTGCGCAGCCTGGCCCAGTAGCACATGGGGAAGCCGGTCATGGGTCCGGTCGTGCGGTACGTGCCGGGCTGGATGTCGGTGCCGACGACCAGCGTGCGCAGGAGCGAGGAGAGATCGACGGCGGCACCGGTGGCGCCCGGTGTCGTCGTCCCCAGTCCCGGCTGGGTCTGTCCGGTCTGACCTGGCTGAGGCTGCCCCGTCTGGCCTGGCTGAGGCTGTCCGGTCTGGCCTGGCTGAGGCTGTCCGGTCTGGCCGGGCTGGGTCTGCGCGGGGGGTGGTGAGCTCGCGGGAGGGGGTGAGCTCTGGGGCGGGGCCGTCTCCTCCGGCGGGGTGTCCTCGACGGTGACCGTGACCCTGGGCTCGGGCTCCTCCGTCGTCGTCCCCGCCCCGAACCCGACGAGCACGCCCAGCAGGAAGCCCAGCAGCGCGGCGAGCCCCGAGACGAGCACGATGATCGGCGGACTGCTCGTCGCCCGCGGGTACTCGGGGTACCGGGGGTGGTCAGGAGGCGGAGGCCCGTACATCACGGACCAAGCGTGCCATCCCTGTCAACGGTGGAGATAGTCGACGAGCGACGCCTTCTCCGTCTCCAGCTCCTCGATGGCGCTCTTGACCACGTCGCCGATGCTCACGATGCCGATGAGCCGGCCGTCCTCGACCACCGGCATGTGCCGGAACCGCTGCGTGGTCATCGTGCGCCGCAGCGAGTCGACGTTCTCGCCGGGGCCGACCGTGGTGACCTCGGTCGTCATGATCGCCGAGACGGGGGCGTCGAGGATCGCGGCGCCGCGGTCGTGCAGGCGCCGCACGACGTCGCGCTCGGAGACGATCCCCTCGATGACCTCGCCGTCGGTCGAGACGACCACGGCTCCGATGTTGTGCTCCGCGAGCTTGGCGAGCAGCTCCCGCACGGTCGCCTCGGGCGCCACGGTCGTCACGCCACTGCCCTTGCCGCGAAGGATGGTCCCGATGAGCATGTGCATCACCTCTGCCCTCAGTCTTCCAAGCCTGCATCCAGGCAAACAAGCCCGTGGGGACGGAGTCAATGGGTCACGTAGGCTGCTTGGCGTACGAAATCCCGTACAAAGACCGAAATATCACCCAAGGACTGCCAGATGACCGAGCCGCTCAACACCGGAAGCCACGACCTGCCCGTCACCGAGGAGCTGGCCGCCTTCATGCGTACCGGCTGGGGGCGGCAGGGCGCGGCCGGGGTGAGCGCGCGCCCGATCGCCCCGTGGGCGGCCAAGCGGCGCGCCGCGCTGGCGCAGCGTTTCCCGGGCGAGCGGCTGGTGATCCCGGCGGGCACGCTGAAGGTGCGCAGCAACGACTGCGACTACCGGTTCAGGCCGCACAGCGCGTACTCGTACCTGACCGGGGCGAACGAGTCGGACGACGTGCTGGTGATCGAGCCGTCCGGCGAGGCTGTCCTGTACGTCAGGCCGCGCGCCCCGCGCGAGGAGGGCCAGGAGTTCTACCGCGACCGCCGCTACGGCGAGTTCTGGGCCGGCCCGCGCCCCGACCTGGCGGAGGCGGCCGAGCTGTACCAGCTCGACTGCGCGCACATCCGCGAGCTGGATCTCACCGGGCCCGCCAGGGTGCTGCGCGGGGTGGACGCCTCCGTGGACGCCCGGGTGCCCAGGGGCGATGGGGACGCCGAGCTGGAGTCGTTCCTGTCGGAGATGCGGCTGGTCAAGGACGAGTGGGAGCTGGGCGAGCTGCAGGGCGCCGTGGACGCGACCGCGCGCGGCTTCGAGGACGTCGTGCGCGCGCTGCCCCAGGCGCTCGGGCACCCGAGGGGCGAGCGGTACCTGGAGGGCGTGTTCGGGCTGCGCTCGCGGCTGGAGGGCAACGCCGTCGGCTACGACAGCATCGTGGCCTCCGGCGCGCACGCCTGCGTGCTGCACTGGATCCGCAACGACGGCGCGCTCGACGCCGGCGACCTGCTGCTGATGGACGCGGGGGTCGAGGCCGACACGCTCTACACCGCCGACGTCACCCGCACCATCCCGATGTCCGGCCGGTTCAGCGCCGTGCAGCGGCAGGCGTACGAGCTGGTGTACGAGGCCCAGACGGCCGCCATCGCCACCCTGAGGCCCGGCGCCCGCTTCCGCGACTTCCACCTCGCGGCCATGCGCGTCATCTGCGACGGGCTGCGCGACTGGGGCCTGTTCAAGCAGTCCACGGACGAGCTGATGGAGACGGGCCTGTACCGGCGCTACACGCTGTGCAGCAGCGGCCACATGCTCGGCCTGGACGTGCACGACTGCGCGAAGTCGCGTGCCGAGGTCTACCTGGACGGCGTCCTGGAGGAGGGCTACGTGCTGACCGTCGAGCCGGGCCTGTACCTCCAGCCGGACGACCTGACGCTGCCGGAGGAGCTGCGCGGGATCGGCGTCCGCATCGAGGACGACCTGGTCGTCACCGCGGACGGCGCCACCCTGATGTCCTCCGCGCTGCCCCGCCACCCGGACGAGATCGAGTCGTGGATGGGCGCCCTGCTGTAACGGAACGGCCACTATTCGTACCCGCCTGACAAGGCCCGGCCCCGCTCTCATACCTTTCGCGCAAATTCCCGCCAAGCCATGGCCTACTGGACAGCCCGTCAGTAGGGTTGGCGATCCGTAGGCGGCGGAGGTGGTGATGGCCTGGTCCGGGTACGTCGGGCGGCGGGCCGGCTCGGCCCTCGGCCAGGTGGGTGACCTGTTCGTCATCGTCCTGGAGGGCCTGCGCCGGAGCTGGGACGTCAGGCGCTGGTGGTGGGAGTTCGTCGACCAGTGCTGGTTCCTGGCCCGCGTCACCAGCGTCCCCGTGCTGCTGGTCGCCCTGCCGCTGGGCGCCACCGTGGCCTTACAGGTGGGCGAGCTGGCCAGGCAGCTCGGCGCCGGCTCCGCCACCGGCAGCGCGGTCTTCGTCGGCCTCATCCGCGAGGTGGCGCCGCTGGCCAGCGCGCTGCTGATCGCCGGGGCCGGCGGCAGCGCGATGACCTCCGACATCGGCGCGCGGCACATCCGCGACGAGCTGAGCGCGATGGAGGTCATGTCGGTCAACCCGATCCATCGCCTGGTCACGCCGCGCATGTGGGCGGCCAGCACGATCGCGGTCTGCCTGTGCCCGCTGGTCATCGTGGCGGGCGCGGCCGGGGGCTACTTCTTCAACGTCGTGGTCCAGGGCGTCACGCCCGGCGCGTACTTCGACGGGGCGCTGTCGCTGGTCGTGGCCTCCGACCTGTACGTGACGCTGTTCAAGGCGTGGATCTTCGGGTTCGTCGCGGCGGGCGTGGCCTGCTGGAAGGGCATGACCTGCGCGACCAGCCCGGTCGGGGTGGGGCGGGCGGTCAACCAGGCGACCGTGGTGACGTTCATGCTGGTGTTCACGTTCAACTACGTGATCTCGGCCGTGTACTTCCTGGCCTACCCGCCGAGGTCGCTCTGATGGTCACGCGGACCGCGGGCCTGCGGATCGCCCTGAGGGGGCGGGACGCCGCCGAGCGGTTCGCGTCGCTGGCCGACTGGCCGCTGTTCGTGTGGCGGGTGCTGTTCTACTCCGTACGCGACGTCGTGCTGCGGCTGAAGTACTTCAAGGTCGTCATCCGGCAGGTCAGCGACGTCGTCGTGGGTGTCGGGGCGACCGTCATCGGCGGCGGCATGATCTTCGTGGTGTTCACGATGGCGTTCGTCGTGGGCGCGACCGTCGGTCTGCAGGGCTACCAGGGGTTGCAGGCCATCGGCGCGGAGTCGTTCATGGGGCTGGTCGGCAGCTTCGCCAACGTCCGCGAGATCACCCCGATCATCGCCGCCACGGCGCTGGCGGCGCAGGTCGGCTCGTCGTTCACGGCGGAGCTGGGCGCGATGCGCATCTCGGACGAGATCGACGCGCTGGAGGTGATGGGCATCAACGCCTTCACCTACCTGATCTGCACCCGGGTCGTGGCGGCGCTGCTGGCGCTGGTGCCGATCTACCTCATCGCGCTGTTCGCCAGCTTCTTCGCCACGCGGCTGATGTGCACCGTGCTGTTCGGGCTGGCGCCCGGCGTCTACGACTACTACTTCTACCTGTACCTGCCGGTCAGCGACATCGTGTTCAGCGTCGCCAAGGTCGCGGTGTTCGCCTTCGCCGTCATCGTGATCCACTGCTTCCACGGCTTCCACGCCACGGGCGGGCCGGTGGGCGTGGGCGTGGCGGCGGGCCGGGCCATCCGCCAGTCGATCGTCACGATCGTGCTGCTCAACCTGCTGCTGTCGTACCTGTTCTGGGGCGGCGGCGGCAACATACCGCTGACGGGGTGAGCCGGTGGGCCGAGCTGATCTCCCTCTCGCCGCCCGGCTGGGCATCGCGCTGGCCGTGCTGGCCGTCTTCGCCGCCGCGGCCCTGTACGCCGTGCGCGCCGCCACCCAGGTCCCCGGCACCCGGATCGACGCCGTGTTCGGCCGGGCCGGGCAGGGGCTCGACACCGGCTCCCCCGTCAAGATCCGCGGCATCACGGTGGGCGAGGTGACGGACCTGTCGCTGGACGCCCAGGGCCGGGCCGTGGTCACCATGCACGTGACCGTCAGGCTGCCCGCGACCACGGTCGCCACCGTGGAGCCCGCGTCGGTGTTCGGCCCCAAGTTCGTCGGCCTGGAGCTCGGCTCCGGCGAGACCACCGGCCCCTACCTGGCCGCCGGCGCCGTCATCACCGAGACCCGGGACCCGCTCGACCTGTCCGACACGCTCGGCGACGCCTACGAGGGCCTGGACGCGGTCGATCCGCGCGAGGTCACGGTCATCGTGCACACGCTCGCCAAGGGGCTGGAGGGGCAGGGCAAGGACCTGCGCGAGCTGATCGGCGACGCCGGCACCGTCGTGGACGTGGCGCACCGGCACCGGCAGCGGGCCAGGCAGTTCCTGCACGACACGGCGCTGCTCGGCACCGCGCTGTCGGACAAGGGCGACGAGCTCGTCTCCATCTCCTCCGACGTCAACGTCATCACGCCGGACCTGCTGGAGCGAGCCGACAAGGTCCGTGCGCTGCTCCAGGAGATCACCTCGGTGTCCGGGCAGGTCACGCACGGCCTGGCCAAGCACCGGCAGAACCTGCGGGCCGGCGTGCACTCGGGCGAGCGGGTGGCCGCGCTCATCTACGCCCAGCTCGGCCTGGCGGGCGACGGCGTACGCGGCCTGAACACGCTGGTCGACCTGCTCAACGAGCTGATCGAGACGCCCGGCCCCGGCAACAGCCGGCAGCTCCAGGTGGAGGCGTTCGTGGCCACCGACATCTGCGAGCTGATCGTCGGCGCCTGCGGCCCGACCGACGGGAGGCGCTGATGGAACGGGTGCGCCGCCGCTGGACCTTCCTGCGGTTCGTGCTGTTCATCGGCCTGACCGTGTCGCTGATCGTGTTCATCGCCGTGCAGATCGCCCGGGTGGGCACGGGCGGCGGCTACCGGCTGACCGCCGTGTTCGACGACGTGTCGGGGCTGGTCGAGGGCGACCAGGTGAAGATCGCCGGAGCGCCGGTCGGCCAGGTGGACACGATCACCGTCGTGGACGGGCGCGCGGAGGTGACCATGGAGGTGCAGGACGCGGTCAGGGTGCCCACGGACACCGAGGCCGCCGTCCGCTGGCGCAACGCCGTCGGCCAGCGCGTGATCTACCTGCTGCCCGGCACCGCGCCCGGCAGGCTGCCGCCCGGCTCCCGCATCACCCGCACCTCCTCCGTCGTGGACATCGGCGAGCTGGTCAGCGACCTCGGCCCGCTCACCCGCAGCCTCGACCCCGAGCAGATCAACCAGCTCCTGACGGCCGCCGCCACCTCGCTCAAGGGCAACGACCGCAACATCCCGCGCCTGCTCGACAACATCAACGCGATCACCACCACGGTCACCGAGCGCAGGAAGACCATCGAGCGGCTGCTGGAGGACTACGCCACCGTCACCGGCGTGGTCGCCAAGCGGGACCAGCAGATCGAGCGGCTGGTGGACAACCTGGTCACGCTGTCGGAGGCGTTCGCCGACAACCGGCAGCTCGTGGACGACGCGCTGGTGGAGCTGTCGGCCACCTTCCACACCTCCAACGAGGTGCTCGGCAAGAACGCCGACGAGCTGGGCGGGCTGGTGGACAACCTGTCGGGGCTGACCGGCGGCATCAGGCGGCACGTGGGCGAGATCGACAAGGTGGTCGACACCTTCCCGCCGCTGCTCACCCGGGCGTACTCGTCGGTCAACCGGGGCCACTACTTCATCACCGCGGTCCCCTGCCTGGCGCTGAGCGCCGCGCCCTGCCCGTACGGGATGCAGACGCCGCCGCCGCTGCGCAACACCCGCATCCAGAGCGAGAAGGACCTCAGGAAGCTGCTGGTGGGCCGGTGATGGCGCGCAAGTCGTTCCGCGACAGGAACAAGCACGCCGTCGGACTGGTGTCGCTGGCCACGCTGGCGGTGGTCCTCGTGGCCACGTTCCTGGTCGGCAACCTGGGGCTGCTGGAGGGCGGCTACACGGTGTCCGGGGTGTTCGTGGACTCCGGCGGGCTGCGCACCGGCAACGACGTGCGCGTCGCCGGGGTGCGGGTGGGCAAGGTCACCGAGGTGCGGGCCGACTACGGCCAGGGGCACGTGGTCGTCACCTGGAAGGTCGACGACGGCGTACGGCTCGGCCGCTCCACGCGGGCCGACATCGCCCTGTCCAACCTGCTCGGCGGCCGGTACGTCAAGCTCACCGGCGCCGTCGCGCCCCCGTACCTGGACCAGCTCCCCGAGGCCCAGCGGCGCATCCCGGTGCAGCGGACCGGCGTGCCCACCCTGATCAACGACGCCGTCAAGGACGCCACCAGGCTGGTCGAGCGGCTCGACACCGAGGCCGTGGACGACCTGCTCGCCGAGCTGGGCAAGCTGGACACCTTCAAGCACGGCCGCGTCACCCGGCTCCTGGACAACATCGGCGACCTGTCGGAGACCATCAGCAGGAGCGAGCCGCAGCTGCAGAGGCTGCTCGACAACGGCACCCGGATCATGAAGGTCCTGGAGAAGAAGGACGCCCAGCTCGGGCGGCTCATCGACGCCGTCGAGGTGATGCTGGGCGAGCTGCGCAGGCGCCGCGACGAGCTGCGCACCATCCTCGGCGACGGCAGCGACCTGGTGCAGAGCACCACCCGGCTGATCACCGAGCACGAGAAGACGCTGGTGCGGGTGCTCGACGACAACGCCGCCATCACCACCCGGCTCAGCGGCAGCACGGAACGGCTCAACTCGCTGCTGGCCTGGGCGGGGCCGACGTTCTCCGGGCTGGCCACCATGGGCGGGCAGGGGCCGTGGCTGGAGGCCATCGCCACCGGCCTCGGGCCGATCAACCCCGAGGTGCTGGCCGCCATCGCCAAGGACAGGGAGAACGACCGATGAGGCGGCTCGCGGCGGTGCTGCTCGCCTGGACGCTGCTCGCCTCCGGCTGCTCGGTGGGCGGGGCGGGGCCGTACCTGCTGGTGGCGATCTTCAGCCAGGCACCCTCCCTGTACGAGGAGGCGCGGGTGAAGGTGATGGGGCTCGACGCCGGCTACGTGGAACGGATCCGGATATCTGGCGACAAGGTACGGGTCGAGCTGCGGATCGACCGGCACGTGCCGCTGCCGTCCGGCGTCAAGGCCGTGGTCGCTCCGCAGAACACGCTCGGCGAGCGCAACGTCGTGCTCTACCCCCCGTGGAAGCCGGGCGACCAGCGGATCCAGGCCGGGGCGACGATCCCGCTGGAGCGCACCGACCTGCCGGTGGAGATCGACGAGGCGCTCGACGCGTTCACCAAGCTGACCGACGCGCTCGACGACGAGAAGCTGGGCGACGTGGCGGGCGACCTGGCCGACGGGGTGCGCGGGCGCGGCAAGACGATCAACGACGCGATCGCCGACACCTCCGAGCTCACCGGCGTGCTGGCCAAGCAGGACCAGCAGCTCGTGGACCTGGCCAGGAGCCTGAACGAGCTGGCCACCAGCCTCAACGAGCGCGAACGCCAGGTGACCGGCGCCATCGACGCCTTCTCCGAGGCGAGCGCGATCCTGGCGGAGGAACGGCGGCGGCTGCGCGGGTTCGTCACGGCCATGGCCGGGTTCGTGCGCCGCGGCGACGTGATCATCGAGCAGTACGCGGAACGGCTGCCCAGGGCCGCCACGACGCTGGCCGAGCTGGTGCTGACGGTCCGGGCCAACAGCGCCTCCACCGCGCGGGCCGTCAAGGGCGCCGCCGACTTCGCCGACATCCTGATCGACTCCTGGGACCGCAAGCAGCACGTGCTGAAGATCCGCGTCGTGCTGAACGCGATGACCAGGGCGTGGCTGACGCCGCTGTTCGAGGCGCTGAACCTGGGCCCGGTGCCGTGCCTGCCGGCCGGGCTGAGCAACTGCCCCTTCGCACGCCGGGGAGGCTCACGATGATCCGGCGGCTGATCGCCGGGCTGGCGGCGCTGACCCTGGCCGCCGGCTGCTCGCTGCAGACGCTCGGCGCGACCACCGGCGACCTCACCCTGCACGCCGTCTTCGACGACGTGCAGAGCCTGGTGGCCGGGCACAGCGTGCAGATCGCCGACGTACGCGTGGGCACGGTCACCGGCATCCGGCTGGAGGGCTACCGGGCCAGGGTCACCATGTCGGTCCAGTCGGCGCACCGGGTGCCCGAGGGCAGCACGGCCACCGTGGCCAAGACGTCCGTGCTGGGCGAGAACTACGTCCGGCTCACCCCGCCCGCCGGGAAGAACCTGGCCACGGGCCCGTACCTGAAGGACGGCGCGACCATCGCCGAGACGTCGGTCGAGCCGGACATCGAGCAGGTCACCGCGAAGGCGGGGCCGCTCATCGAGGCGCTCGGCGCGCAGGACGTGAACGCCATCCTCGACGCCGCCTCCACCGCCTTCGCCGGCCAGGGCGACGAGGTGAACCGCCTGATCAAGCAGACCGCGCAGGTCACCGACGCCTACGCCGCCGCCCGCCGCGACCTCGGCACCTCCATCGACGCGCTGGCCAGGCTCGGCGACGACCTGGCCGAGGGCAGCGCCGAGCTGGACCGGCTGCCGGGCACGCTGGCCGCCGCCACCGAACGCCTCGCGCACGGCCGCCGGCACGTCAAGCGGACGATCGTCGCGCTCACCAAGCTGGCCGAGCAGGCCAACCTCACCGTCTACCCGCGCCACGCCGAACGGCTGCGCACGCTGCTGCGCGAGCTGGAGGCCGTCTCGACGGCCATGCAGCGCGGCAAGGAGGACCTGAAGGCGCTGGTGGCCAAGCTGCAGGCGTTCATCGACACGCCGCCGATCACGGTGAACGGGCAGGTGCTGATCTACGTGTGGCTGAAGGGCCTGCTGCCGAGCGTGCGCGGAACCCCCGTACGTGAGCGCGGCGGCGACTTCAGCCTGCTGCTGGAGCCGCCGCGATGAGAAGCCGCATCTACGTCAACCTCGGGTTCTTCGTGCTGCTGGGGATCGTCATGACGGTCTGGGCGTTCAGCACGATCATCCGGCTGGACGCGATCGAGCGGCCGTACCGGGTGTCGGCCGAGTTCGTCTCCTCCCCCGGGCTGATCCGCGGCTTCGACGTGGCGTACCTGGGCGTCCGGGTCGGCAAGATCGGCGACGTGCGGCTGGCGCCCGGCAGGATCGTCGTGGGGCTGGACATCGACAGGGAGATCCGGCTGCCGAAGGGCGTCACGGCCGAGGTGCGCCGCCGCTCGGCCATCGGGGAGCCGTACGTGGCGCTCTCGCCGCCGCCCACCGGCGTCGCCGGGCCCACCCTGGCGGCCGGCGACACGATCCCGCTGGCCAGGACGACGGTGCCGCTGGACTACAAGAAGCTGTTCGAAGGGGTCGGCAAGCTGCTGAACGCGGTGCCGCCCGAGGACGCCGACACCATCGTGCACGAGCTGGCCGTCGCCCTGGACGGGCGGGCCCCGGCCATCAGGCGCATCGTCGACGACGCCCACACCCTGACCGGGACCCTCGCCGACAACGCCGAACTGCTCGACGACCTGTCGGTGCAGCTCACCCGGCTGACGCACACGCTGGCCGGCAAGCGCGGCGAGCTGGCCTCGGGGATCTCGGACCTGAGCACGGTGACGGCGGCGCTGCGGGAGTCCCGTACGGACCTGAACGCCTTCCTGGACCAGGGGCCCGGCGTGTTCGCGCAGCTCGACGCGGCCGTGCGGACGTCCAGGCCGGGCTTCTCGTGCCTGCTCACGGCGGCGGGGCTGCCGCACCAGCCCGCCTTCTCGGCGGCGACCGAGCGGAACGTGCACCACCTGCTGAGCATCGTGCCGACCGCGCTCACCCTGGCCGGCGACATCAGCGACCGGCGCGGGGGGACCGTGTACGGGAAGGCGTCGTTCATCTTCAGCGTGCCGGGCGGGCCGACGCCGGCCGAGGAGTACGCGGGCCCCCTCGGGCCGCCCACCGTGCCCAAGGTCCGGTCCTGTCCCTCCCGCGCGCCCGCCCCCGACCCTTCCCCCGACTCCGGCCCCGGCCCTGACTCCGGCCCGTACCCGGACGGCCGGCACGCCGACGCCTCCCGGCCCGCCGAACGCGCCGGCGAGCAGGACACCCCGGAGCCCTCACCCGAGAGCACCACCGAGTCGCCCAGAGCCGTGGCCGGCAACCGGGCCGCGTCAGGAACCCCGATGGACATCGCCCCGCTGATTGCCGCGATCTTCCTCGCCGTGGTGGTGAGCGGTGGCATCGTGGGCTGGATAGCGGCGGGCCGGGCCGCCCGCCGCCGTGAGGAGTCACCATGACCGACGACCCCAAGGCCACCACTCTGGAGGACAGCACCCGGGAGGACGCCGCCCCGCCTGCCGACGCGCCCGAGCCGGAGGCCGAGGAGGCCCCGCTCGCCGAGCCGGAGGCCAAGGACAGCTCGCCCGGCGCGCCGGACGCGGGCGCCACGGCCGGCGACGAGACGTCCACGAGGGGCGGGCGGTTCACGCGGGCCAAGGTCGTCGGGGCGCTGGCCGCGATGCTGGTGACCGCGATCACCGCCACCGCCGTCCTGCAGTGGATCTCCGCCGCCCAGGCCGAGGACGCCCGCGCCGGCCTGGAGTCGGAGCGCGCCCTGCGCCTGGAGGTGTCCGGCGCGGCCAGCGCGTTCAGCCGCGCCCTGCTCAGCTACGACTACCAGAACCTCCAGAGCACCCGCTCCACCCTCGCCGCCCAGGCCACGGGCGACTTCCTGGCCACGTACGACACGGCGTTCGGCGGCGCGATGGCGCAGGTCATCGTCAAGCTCAAGGCCACCTCGCAGGCCACCGTCCGCGAGGTCTACCTGGCGGACGTGGACGAGGCCACCGCCCACGCCATCGTCGTCGTGGACCAACAGGTGAACACTTCGGAGGCGATCCGCTCGGTCAAGGACTCCCACCTTAAGATCAGCCTTGTGAAGGAGAAGGGGAGCTGGAAGATTCATGACGTGACCGTGCTCGGCGCGGCGTCGGAGGACCAGTACAACCTCAACGGCGACGAGAAGAACAAGGACTGACGATCGGCCCCTTAGCGATGGGTGGGCGCCCCGACGAGGTGCGCGCCCCCGAAGAATGGCTCACCGAGGTGGAGCGGGAGCGGGCCGCCCGCTTCAAGTTCGACCACGACCGCACCATCTTCGTCGCCGCCCACCTGCTCGTGCGGATCTGCGCCGCCGAGGTGCTCGGCGCCGACCCTGCGGAGCTCACGCTGCTGCAGTACTGCGACCTGCACGGCTTCGGGCACGGCAGGCCGTCCATCGAGCAGGCCCCGGACCTCGGCGTCAGCTTCAGCCACACGCGCGGCTACGTGTGCGCGGCGGCGGGTCCCGGCAAGATCGGCGTGGACGCGGAGCGCGTACGCCCCGGCCCGCTGGACACGGTGCTGGCCGACCGCGTGCTCACCCCGTACGAGCGGGCGATGGTCACCGGCAACGACGAGCTGATCAGGCACTGGACCCGCAAGGAGGCGCTCATCAAGCGCGGCGAGCTGACGCTCGACAAGGTGAGCGAGGGTGGCGCGGACCTGACCGGCCGGCACCTGCTGGAGTGGAGCGCCGGCCCGGACATCAGGGTGGCGGTCGTCACCGACAGCCCCGCCCGCCGCGTGCCCATCCCCGGCGAGGACTCATGAACGGCGGCGCAGCACGATCATCTCCGGGATCATGAACGGCGGCGGAGCGCGGCCCTCCCGGGGATCATGAACGGCGGCGGGTCGGGGTTGGGTCGAGGAAGACCTGCCTGACCCCCGGGAACCGCTCCCGCAGCCTACGGTCCACCTCCTCGCAGGCGAGCTCCACCCCCAGCGCGCTGGCCTCGTCCCTGAAGTCGATCTTCGCGGCGACCAGCATCGCGCCCGGCCCGATCATCATGGTCAGCAGCTCCACCACGTCCTCCACCTCGGGCTGGGCCAGCAGCACGGCGCGGATGCCGGTCTCGATCCCCTGCGGAGCGGCCTGGCCGATGAGCAGCGACAGGTTCGACTGGATCAGGATGAGCGCGACGACCAGCAGGAGCAGCCCGATCGCGACCGACGCGGCGCCGTCCCAGAGCGCCGAGCCGGTGAGCTGCGAGCCGAGCAGCCCCGCACCGGCGATGAGCAGCCCGACCAGCGCGGCGGCGTCCTCGAACAGCACCGCCTTGAGCGCGGTCTCCGACGTGAGCCGCACCAGCCGCACGGGGCTCACGTCGTAGCGGCGCGCCTCACCGCGCAGCTGCCTGTACGCCTTGGAGAAAGAGACGGCTTCGATCACGAACGACACGGCCAGCACGACGTAGGACGGCGTCAGGTTGGACAGCTCCTCGCCATGGCTGATCTCGTGCAGCCCGTGCGTGACGGAGAACCCGGCCCCGCCCACCAGGGTCGCCACCGCCGCCATCATGGCCCAGACGAACCCGGCCTTGCCGTACCCGAACGGGTGCCGCCGGTCGGCGGGCTTGCCCGAGCGGCGCACCGCCACCAGCAGGAGCAGCTCGGTGACGGTGTCGGCCGCCGAGTGCGCCGCCTCCGAGAGCATGGCCGCCGAGCCGCCGATCAGCCCGGCGATGAGCTTGGCCAAGGCGATGGCGAGGTTGGCGGCGCCGGCGACGAGCACGGTGCCCAGGCTCTCCCCCGACTCGGCCTCCCCCATAGCGTTCCACTGTACGTGCGCTAGATTGGAGATCATGAGCGCGCCTCGCTGGCTTTCACCCGCCGAACAGCGTGCCTGGCGTACGCACCTGGCGCTGCACAAGCTGCTCATGCACCGGCTCGACCGCGAGTTGCAGGAGCACTCTCTCTCGTTGAACGACTACGAGATCCTCGTCAACCTCTCCGAGAGCCAGGGCAGGCGCATGCGGATGAGCGACCTGGCCGACGCGACGATCCAGTCGCGCAGCCGGTTGTCGCATCAGATCTCCCGCATGGAGGCCAAGGGCCTGGTGGTCAGGGAGGACTGCCGTGACGACCGGAGGGGCACGTACGCGGTGCTGACCGACGAGGGGTGGGAGACGATCCAGCGGGTCGCGCCGTTCCACGTGGCGGGCGTCCGCGAGCACTTCGTCGACCGGCTCACCGACGATCAGCTCGACGCGATCGAGGAGGCGTACGCGCCTCTGGTGGAGCAGCTGAAGAAGCTGCGCTGACACCCAACCGATACCGGCGACGGCGCACGGCCTCCGCCGGTGGTCGATACGATCCGGTCATGCTCAGAAGACTCCTCGTCGTGGCCGCGCTCGCGTTAGCGTCGGCGTGCTCATCGGGCGGCGGCGGGGCCGAGCTGCCCGCCGGGCCCGAGCTGATGAAGAAGGCCTCCGAGTCCATGAAGGCCGTCAAGTCGGCCAGCTTCTCGATCGCGACCGAGGGCAAGCCGCAGGTGCCGGTCAAGAAGGCCGACGGCCGGCTCACGGCGGAGGGCGACGCCGACGGCACGCTCACGCTCGACTTCCTGGGCAGCCTGCAGGAGGTCTCCTTCGCCCTCGTCGGCGAGACGGTGCACTTCAAGGGGCCGACGGGCGGCTTCCAGAAGATGACGCGGGAGCAGCTCGCGCAGTTCTACGACCCGTCGGTGATCCTGGAGCCCACCAAGGGCATCGCGCAGCTGCTGGCCTCGGCCACCGACCCCAAGGTGGAGGGCGTCGAGGACGGCTCCTACCGGGTCGCCACCACCTTCCCCGCGAACGTCGTCGCGCCGATCGTGCCGGGCGTCACGCAGGGCGTGAACGGCAAGGTCTGGCTCGACCAGGCCAGCAGCCGGCTCACCAAGGCGAGCCTGCCGTTGCAGGGCGGTACGGTCACGGTGTCGTTCAGCGACTATGACGCCCCCGTGACGGTCACGCCGCCCGCCGCCGAGTGAGGCCGGCGAGATGAGGCGCGCCCGCCGGGTGGTGCTCGGCACGGGCGGCGCGGTGGTGCTGCTGGCGGCGCTGGACGCGTACGTGGTGGTGACGGTCCTCATCGACATCGCCGGGGACGTCGGCATCCCGCTCAACCACCTGGAGCGGGCCACGCCGATCGTGACGGGCTTCCTGCTCGGGTACGTCGCCGCGATGCCGCTGCTCGGCCAGCTCTCCGACCGGTACGGCCGCCGCCCCCTCATCCACGCCTGCCTGGCGGCCTTCGCCCTCGGCTCGGTGCTCACGGCGCTGGCGGCCGGGGAGGTCATGGTGGTGGCAGGGCGTACCGTGCAGGGGGTGGCCGGGGGCGCGCTGCTGCCGATCACGATGGCGCTCATCGGGGACCTGTGGGAGGAGCGGGAGCGGCCGGTCGCCCTGGGCGCGGTGGGCGCGGCGCAGGAGCTGGGCAGCGCGCTCGGGCCCCTGTACGGGGGGCTGCTGGCCGGGGTGCCCGGGGCCGTGGTCGCGGGGGTGGAGCTGGGGGGCTGGCACGCGATCTTCTGGATCAACGTCCCGCTCGCCGCCCTGGCCGCCGTCGCCATCCACTTCACCGTCCCGCCCCGCCCCCTCGCCCCGGCGTCCACCCGCGAGCAGGTGCCGTCCCCCGGCGCGGATCCCGATGCGGCGAGCGGCACGGTCACGGCCTCGCACCAGGACCCGGGCCCGGCAGGCGCGGCCACGGCCGGCGAACCGGCCACGGCGACCTCAGCCGGACCTGCCGCACACACGCTCGCGCCGGAGACTGCGGCGGACACCCCGGACGCGCACACGCCCACGCCGGAGTCGGCGGCGGGCGCGGCCGGGCGGGTGGATGTGGTGGGCGGGGCGTTGCTCGCGCTGGCGCTGGGCCTGCTGGTCGTGGGCCTGTACAACCCCGACCCCGCCACCGCCGTCCTCCCCCCGTGGGGCCCGCCGGTGATCGCCGCCGGGGTGCTGGTTGCCGGGGCGTTCGTCTGGTGGGAGATCCGCTCCCCCGTACGCCTGCTCGACCTCACCACCACCCGCAAGGGCCCGCTGCTGGCCACCCTGGGTGTCAGTTTCCTGGCCGGCGCCGCGCTCCTGGTGACCATGGTGTTCGTCCAGATCACCGCCCAGACCCTGCTGGGCAAGGAGGCGCTGGCGGCGTCGCTGGTGCTGGCCAGGTTCCTGGCGGCGCTGACCGTCGCGGCCCTGCTGGGCGGGCTGCTGGCGCGCAGGCTGGACGACCGGGTCGTGGCGGTGGCGGGCATGGCGCTGGCGGCCGGGGGTTACTGGCTGATGAGCCGCTGGCCGCTCGACCTGGCCGGGGCGGGCCTGGTGATGGACCGCGACCTGGTGCTCGCCGGGCTGGGCCTGGGCCTGGTGATCGCGCCGGTGTCGTCGGCGGTGCTGCGGGTGAGCACGGCGGCGCAGCACGGGGTGGCGTCGGCGGCGGTCGTCGTGGCCAGGATGATGGGCATGCTGATCGGCATCGCGGCCGTGTCGGCGTGGGGGTTCTACCGGTTCCAGTCGCTGACGGCCCACCTGGACACGCCGCTCCCGTTCGGCGTGGACCAGGAGACGTACCAGCGGCAACTGGCCGACTACACCGCCCAGGTGCAGGCGGCCCTGCACACCGAGTACACCGAGATGTTCCTGGTCACGGCGTTCATCTGCGTGGCGGGCGCGGCGGTCGCCGTCCTCATGCCGCGCCGCTGACGCGTGCCCGCCCCGCCGCGCGGGCGGGACGGGCACGCGGAGGTCACGGCGAGAGCCGGTGCAGGTCGCGCGGGAACGCGGTGGTCTGGCGGACGTTGGCCGCCCCCGTCAGCCGCGCCGTCCACCGCTCCAGCCCCAGCGCGAACCCGCCGTGCGGCGGCATCCCGTACCGGAAGGCCTGCAGATACCCCTCGTACGCCCGCGTCCCCTCGCCCCGCCCGGCCAGCGCCCGCACGTAGTCGTCGTAGCGGTGCAGCCGCTGCCCGCCGGTGACCAGCTCCATCCCGCGGAAGAGCAGGTCGAACCCGTTGGAGTACGCGGGCCGTTCAGGGTCGGGATGGGTGTAGAACGGCCGCTTGGCCATCGGATACCCGGTGACGAACAGGAACGCGGACCCGTGCTCCCGCTCCGCCCACTCCGACAGCCACCGCTCCTGCGCGGGCGCCAGGTCGGGCTCGCCGGAGGAGGTCAGCCGCTGCGCCTCGGTGAAGTGCACGGCGGGGATCTCGGCGGGCACCTCGGGAAGCTCCGCCCCCAGCAGGCCGAGCGCGGCGGCGGCACGCACGCGTACCGACTCCAGCATGCCCGCCACCACCTCGCGCAGCACCGCCATCACGTCCCGGTGGTCGCGGACGAAGCCCAGCTCGGCGTCCAGGCTGGTGTACTGGGCCAGGTGCCGCACGGTGTCGTGCGGCTCGGCGCGGAAGACCGGCCCCACCTCGTAGACCCGCTCGAACACCCCGGCCATCGCCTGCTTGTAGAACTGTGGCGACTGGGCGAGGTAGGCGGGCCGGCCGAAGTAGTCGAGGCCGAAGACGTTCGCGCCGGACTCGGTGGCCGAGCCGACGATCTTGGGTGTGTGGATCTCGGTGAAGCCGAGCCGGTCGAGCGTCTCGCGGAAGCCGGCCACGCTCGCCGCCGAGATCTCCAGCCCGGCCCGCAGCAGCGGGTGCCGCAGCGCGACCGGCGCGTGGTCGAGCACGGTCGGCAGCGCCGCCCCGACGACGGGCCTGTAGAGGTCGAACGGCGGCGCCTCGCACGGCCGCGCGAGCACGTCCACCTCGGGCGAGACCAGCTCGTAGCCGCCCGGCGCCCGCTCGCCCGCGACGACGGTGCCGGTGACCCGGACGACGCTCTCCTCGGGCGGCAGTTCGCCGGTGGCGACCGCCTGCGCCAGCCCGGTACGGTCCCTGACGACGAGGAAGGACACGGATTTGAGTTGCCGGCGGCGATGGACCCAACCGGCGATCGTCACTCGTTGGCCGGCGTGCTCAGCGAGCTCCGCCGACATGACACGAGAGATCATCACAGCTCCTCTGATGAAGGAAGTGCATGACCCCTTGGGAGTGCGGGAGAGAAGGGAACTCTCGGTGCCACCGCACTTTCGCCGCCCCGCGACGGGGGCGGCCTCGACGACCCGATGACGGGGGTCAGGCCGGCGGGGCATTTCCTCCCCGCACTCGGGAGTGTCTTCACCAGCGGGGCACGGCGCCGCCTTCGCAGCTACCGGCGGCTCTCTGGGCCCGTGCGGGGCCGCTGGCTACTCGTCTCCGTCAACGTGTTACCGCCGATCCTACGATCAACGCGGGACCGGCGGCAAAACGATTACTTGTCCTTCTTGGCGCGCTTCTCGCGGATCTTCATCGTCACCTCGATCGGCGACCCGGCGAAGCCGAACTCCTCGCGGATGCGCCGCTCGATGAAGCGCCGGTAGGTCTCCTCCAGCCACCCGGAGGTGAACAGCACGAACTTGGGCGGCTCGACGGACGCCTGCGTGGCGAAGAGGATCTTCGGCTGCTTGCCGCCCCGCACCGGCGGCGGGGTCTGCTGCACCAGCTCGGTCAGGAACGCGTTGAGCCGCGACGTCGGCACCCGCGTGGACCAGGAGTCGAGCGCCTTCTCCAGGGCCGGGACGAGCCGGTCGACGTGCCGCCCGGTCTTGGCGGAGATGTTGACCCGCAGCGCCCACGGGGTGCGGACGAGCTGCCGGTCGATCTCCTTCTCCAGGTAGTAGCGCCGGTCCTCGTCGACCAGGTCCCACTTGTTGAAGGCCACCACCATGGCCCGCCCGGACTCGATGACCAGGCCGATGATGCGCAGGTCCTGCTCGGTGAGCGGCTCGCTGGCGTCGATCAGCACGATCGCCACCTCGGTGCGCTCCAGCGCCGCGCGGGTGCGCATGGCCGCGTAGAAGTCGGCGCCCTGCAGCTCGCGGTCGCGCCGCCTGATGCCGGCGGTGTCGACGAAGCGCCAGGTGCGCCCGCCGAGCTCGATCAGCTCGTCCACGGGGTCGCGGGTGGTGCCCGCCATCGGGTCGACCAGCACCCGCTCCTCGCCGGCCAGCTTGTTGAGCAGGGAGGACTTGCCGACGTTGGGCTTGCCGAGCAGCGCGACGCGGGCGGGCCCGCGCTCGGTGCCGAACGTGACCGCGGGCGTCTCGGGCAGCGCGTCGAGCATCACGTCGAGCAGGTCGCCGCTGGACCGGCCGTGCAGGGCCGAGACCGGGTACGGCTCGCCCAGCCCGAGCGACCACAGCGCGGCGGCCTCCAGTTCGAGCTGCTGGTTGTCGACCTTGTTGGCGGCCAGGATGACCGGCTTGCCGGACTGCCGCAGCACGGAGCCCACGATCTCGTCGGCGTCGGTCGCGCCCACGGTGGCGTCCACGACGAACACGATCACGTCGGCCAGCTCGACCGCGACCTGGGCCTGCTCGGCGATGCGCAGGTTCATGCCGGTGGCGTCAGGGTCCCAGCCGCCGGTGTCGACCACGGTGAAGCGGCGGCCGCGCCAGTTGGCGTCGTAGGTGACGCGGTCGCGGGTGACGCCCGGCACGTCCTCGACGACCGCCTCGCGGCGGCCGATGATGCGGTTGACCAGCGTGGACTTGCCGACGTTGGGCCGCCCGACGATGGCCACGACCGGCAGCGGCGCGCTGTGGTGCTCCTGCTCGTCGATCTCCAGCTCGTCGAGGTCGGCCTCGACCCAATCCCCCGTTGACACGATGTCTCGTCCTTACAGTGAGTACCGCACCTGAACGGTTCAGGTGCGCTCTTTGACCAGTCTCAGCACCTCCGCGATGACCTCTTCCAGGTTCAGCGCGGTGGTGTCGAGCTCGATGGCGCCAGCCGCCATCGAGAGCGGGTCCGTCTTACGTGTTGAGTCCAGGGTGTCACGCCTGGCCATGGCCTCCTGCTGCGCCTCCACCGTGGAGCCGGCGACCTCGGCGCTGCGCCTGCGGGCGCGGGCCTCCGCGCTGGCCGTCAGGTAGATCTTGACGGCAGCCTGGGGCCAGACGACCGAGCCGATGTCGCGGCCCTCGACCACGATGTCACCGGCGCCGATGATCTCGCGCTGCAGCGCGACGAGCCGGGTGCGCACCTCGGGCACGGCGGCGACGGCCGAGACCGCGCCGGTGACGTCGGCCTGCCTGATCGGCTCCGCCACGTCGACGCCGTCGACATGGATGGCGGGGCCGTCGGGGTCGGTGCCGGAGACGATGGCGGGCTCGCCGCAGCGGGCCGCGACGGCGGCGGGGTCGGCCAGGTCGACGCCCTGCCGGAGCATCCACCAGGTCATCGCCCGGTACATCGCCCCGGTGTCGAGGTAACGCAGGCCAAGCGCGCGGGCGGCGCCACGCGACACGCTCGACTTACCCGACCCCGAAGGGCCGTCCATGGCGACGACCAGACCGGTCACGGCCTCTCCCTCTTCACGTGTTAGGTCCAACCCGAAGAGGCTACCGCCTCCGGGACGCTCTTATGGTTGCCGACGGGGCAGGCCGATCACCCCGGATCAGCCGTTCGGTGCCGTGGCAGCAGGACGCTGACCGCCGCGATGGCCAGGCCGAGCCCGGCCGCGATGAGGAAGACCCGGTCGTAGTGCGAGGCGGCGCCCGCGGCCGTCGCCAGCACCGCCAGGCCGATCGACCCGCCCACCTGGCCGGCCGTACTGGCCAGGCCGCCGACGATGCCGGCGTCCCCCTCGGGCACGCCGGCGGTCGCCGCGGCCATGAGGGTGGGGAAGGTCAGCCCGATGCCGAGCGCGACGAGCAGCGTGGGCCCGAGTACGCCGACGGCGTACCCGCTGCCGGCGGAGGCCTGGGCGAGCCAGCCGAACCCGGCCAGGAAGCAGGCGCTGCCGGCCAGGACCAGGGGCCGCACGCCGGTCCGCGGCATCAGCACGGCGGCCCACCGCGCGACCACCAGGAACACGACCGCCGCGGGTGTCTGCCCGAGCCCGGCCTGCAAGGCGCTGAATCCCAGGACGCCCTGCAGGAAGAGCGAGGTGAAGTACCACATCGCGATGGTGATCCCGCCGAACAGCAGCAGCATGCCGTTGCCCGCAGCCACTCCCCGGACCCTGAACAGCCGCAGCGGCATCATCGGCCGGGCGGCGAGCCGCGCCTGCACCGCGACGAAGGCGCCGAGCAGCAGCAGGCCCGCCACCACCGGCCCGGCGACCGGCACGGACGTCCAGCCGTGATCGGCGGTCTGCATCACCCCGTAGACCAGCGCGGCCAGCCCGGCCGTCCCGGTGATCGCGCCGGCGAGGTCGAGCGGCTCGCGCCGGCCGGGCCGCGCGCCGGCCAGCGCCGTCAGGGCCGTGCCGATCAGCGCCGCGCCGATCGGCACGTTGATGAGGAACACCCACCGCCACGACAGGCCGGTGGTGATGGCGCCGCCCGCGAGCGCGCCTGCCATCCCGCCCACGCCGCCCGCGGCGGACCAGGCGCCGAACGCCCTGGCGCGCGCGTGCGGTTCCGTGAAGGAGGTGGTGATCACGGCCAGCGTGGCCGGGGCCATCAGGGCGGCTCCGACGCCCTGCGCGACGCGGGCCGCCACCAGGACCTGCGGAGCGGTCGCCAGGCCGCCGGCCAGGCTGGCGGCGGAGAAGACGACCAGCCCGGCGGTCAGGATCCGGCGCGGGCCGAACAGGTCGGCGGCGCGCCCGCCCAGCAGCATGAAGCCGGCGAAGGTGAGCAGGTAGCCGTTCATCACCCAGGCCAGCCCGGTGGAGGTGAAGCCGAGGTCGTCGCGGACCGAGGGCAGGGCGACGTTGACGATGGACGAGTCCAGGATGACCATGAACTGGCAGGCGCACGCCAGCGCCAGCACCATCCACGCCGGGCCAGTGTGCAGGCCGGGCTGCGGTCCAGGCAGCGGGCTGGGCTGCGGGCGCGACTGCGGGCCGGGCTGTGAGCCGGACTGCGAGCCGGGCTGTGAGCGGAGCCGCGAGTCCGCGGAGCCCGCGCCTTCTTGGGCGTGCGTCGCGGGGTCGGTGCTTGTCATGACATTTCTCCTTGCGGGCCGGCCGCTCACACGCCCTGGGAAACGGTCACGGCGCCGCCGTCCAGGGCCGTGACGCCCGTCGCTGCGTCGCCGTCCAGGGCCGTGACCCCCGTCGCGGCACCGCCGTCCGGGGCCGTACGGCCGCCCTCCAGCAGCCGCGTCGTGACCTCGGCCAGCCGCCGGCCCTGGTACCTGGCCGCTTCCAGCGTCGCGGCGTCCGGGCCGTCGGTGGCCGGGCCGGTCATCGAGGTGCCGTACGGGTTGCCGCCGGCCGCGTACACGGCGGGGTCGGTGAATCCCGGCGGTACGATCAGCGCCCCCCAGTGGTAGAAGACGTTGCCCAGCGACAGGATCGTGGCCTCGCTTCCGCCGTGCCGGTTGTACGCCGAGGTGAAGGCCGTGACCGGCTTGTCGGCCAGCTTCCCTTCCCGCCACAGCCCGCCGGCCTGGTCGATGAACTGCTTGAGCTGCGCGGCCGGCGCGCCGAACCGGGTCGGCGTCCCGAACGCGAACGCGTCCGCCCAGGCCAGGTCCTCGATCGTGGCGGCGGCGATCGAGGCGGTGGCATCGGCGTGCCGCCGCCAGCGCGGGTTCTCGTCGATGGCGCTGTCGGGCGCCAGCTCGGCGACGCGGCGCAGCCGCACCTCGGCCCCGGCCGAGGCGGCGCCCCCGGCGACGGCCTGCGCGAGCGCGTGCACGGTGCCGGTGGAGCTGTAGTAGATGACGGCGACCTTGACGGTCATACCGGGCTCCTCGAAGTCGGGTAGCATTAGTTATGCGCATAATAATTATGCGCATAACTAATGTGTCAAGGAGAGCCCATGGACTTCGAGCAAGCCGACGCGCTCAACCAGGCCATCCGCCTGCTGAGCCTGCGCCACCGGGCCAGGGCCGCGGCGTTGCTGGCCCCGCTCGGCCTGCACCCCGGGCAGGAGGCGCTGCTGCTCGAACTCGCCCGGTCAGGCCCCAGCATCCAGACCCAGCTCAGCGAGGCGCTCGGCTGCGAGCCGCCCAGCGTCACGCTCATGGTCCGCAAGCTCGAAGCCGCCGGCCACATCCGCCGCGCGCCCGCCCCCGCCGACAGGCGCGCCAGCATCGTCGAGCTCACCGACAGCGGCAGGGAGCTGACCGGGCAGATCAAGCGGCTCTGGTGCGACCTGGCGGAGGAGACGGTGACCGGCCTGTCCGCCGAGACGGTGGCGGACCTGCCCGGCATCCTCAGGACGCTGTCCGGCAACGTGGACGCGAAAGGCCGCCACCCGCACAACGACGGCCGGCCCTGATCGCAGGCCGCCACCCGCACGGGCCGGCTCTTGTTACAGGCCGCCACCCGCACAGGCCGACGTTCCAGCGGGTCGCCACCCGCACGGGCCAGCTCCAGCGGGAGGTCGCCGGCGTCAGTCGGCGATCCAGCTCCCGTGGAAGCCGAGCGGCACCCGGGCGGGCAGGTGCACGGTGGCGACCGGCTCGCCGGTGAAGTCCTGCGCGGAAAGGATCACCAGGTCGGCGGCCCCCCTGGCCGGGTTGTTGACGAACGACAGCACGTAACCGTCGTCCTCGGCCTCCCCGGCACCGACGAAGACGGGCTCGCCCACGTACGCGCCGCGCCCGAGCTCCCGCGACTCCTGCGTGCCCCGCCGCAGGTCGTGCTTGATGAGCGTGTTGCCGAACGCGTCGTCCGCCAGATCCTCCAGCTCGCCGGCCACGCCGCCGCCCACGACGTCGACCAGCTCCCTGGTGACGGCGGTGTAGCCGTAGCGGTAGGGCCTGCCGGTGCGGCGCTCGTCCATGCGCGGGAACTCCTGGGCGCGATCGTCCAGCCGCGCCTGCCCGACGCGGCCGGTGGTGAGGTCGATCCGCCACCGGTCGAGCGCGGGCGGCCCGCCCAGGTCGAGCCGCGCGTCCACGAACCCCTTGGGGTAGCTGACCACGTCCACGACCACCTCGTCGCCGTCGTCGTAGGCGTTGAGCGTATGGAAGACCCAGCACGGCGGCGCGTCCACCCACCGCACGTCGCCGCTCTCGCGCGACATGAGCCCGATGCGCGCGGGGTGGTCGTCGTTCCACGCGTACGGCAGCCGGTCGCCCCTCTCCGCGTGGGCCAGGCTGAACGTGACAGGCAGGTCGTAGATCACCACGAACCGTTCGGTGAGCGCGAAGTCGTGCACCATCGGCTTGTCGGCGACCGGGATGTCGGTGACCCGCTGGACCACGCCCTTGGGGTCGAGCACGAGGTGCTGGTGGTGGTCCCAGCCGAAGAAGTACGCCAGCGCGTGCAGCTCGCCGGTGACCGGGTCGAGGTGGGTGTGCGCGGCGAACCCGCCCGGCAGCCCACCGCCGAAGTCGCAGGCGCCGATGGTGTCGAGCTCGTACCCCAGCTCGTACGGCAGCGCCCCCGCCTCCACGGTGGCGAACGTGCGCCCGCCCAGCCCGATGACGTGGGTGTTGGCCGAGAAGTCCAGCCCGGCGTGCACGGGCCCCGGCCTGGCCTCCTCGCCGAGCCGCCCGGCGACGCGCGCGCTGCGCACCCACCGGTTGCGGTACCACTCGGCGCGGCCGTCGCGCAGCCGCACCCCGTGCACCATGCCCTCGCCGAAGAACAGGTGGCCGGCGCTGGGGTCGTCGAGGCTGAGCGGGTTGGGGCCGTTACGCAGGTAGCGGCCGTTGAGCTCGGCCGGGATGCGGCCGGTGACGTCGAGGTCGAACGCGGTGATCTCCTCGCTCACCGGGGCGAATCCATCCTTGAAGGGAGTGGTCATGACGGGTCCCTTTCATCGTCGCAAGCCAGGAACGGCGTGAGCACCGAGACGCAGAGGAGCCGGAACCGCCGCCCGGCCACCTCCCGATCGAAGAATCCCGAGATCTCCAGCCCCACGGCGCCGTGCACGGCCATCCACAACACGTCGGCGATCTCCACTGCCTCGGCCCCGCGCAGCAGCCCGGCGTCCAGGCAGTCCGCCACCCCCCGCACCAGCAGCCCGAACGTGCGCTTGGCCGCCTGGACCGCCTCCGGGCTGGGGTTCAGCCCCGGCAGCGCCCCCTGGAACATGACCCGGTAGTAGTCGGGCTCGCTCAGCGCGTACTCGCGGTAGGCCATCAGCCCCAGGTGCAGGCGTTCGAACGGGTCGTCGCGCGCCGGCACCGACAGCAGCACCTGCTCGAACCGCGCGAACCCCTCCAGCCAGAGCGCCTCCCCGAGCCCGTCCTTCCCGCCGAAGAGCGTGTAGATCACCTTGGTCGAGCAGCCCACCTCGCCGGAGATCCGCCGCACGGTGAGCGCGGCCGGGCCCTCCGTGACGAGCAGCCGCTTGGCCGCGTCGAGGATGGCCGCCCTGACGACGCTCTGCCCCTCGCGCTGGGCCTGCTGGTACGCGGTAACCACCATGCTCGGTAACGCCGTTTCTTCTCGGTAACACTGTTACCTCCTCTATACGCCTCCTCCGGGAACCCGTCAACGGCCCGGCGGAGGAGTAAGGGCGTCCGCTCCGGTAAGTGACACCGTGTGAAGAACGGAGCCCGCGTCACGGTGGTCGTGGCGAGCAAGGACAGGCTGCGGGCGCTGACCCGCTCGCTCCCCCTGCACCCGCGCCCGGTGATCCTCGTGGACAACGGCTCCACCGACGGCACCGCCACGTTCGTCCGGCGCCACTTCCCCGACGTCCACGTGGTCGAGGCAGGCAGGAACCTGGGCGCCCCTGGCCGCAACATCGGCGTCCAGATGGCCGACACCCCCTACGTCGCCTTCGCCGACGACGACTCCTGGTGGGCGCCGGGCGCGCTGGACCGGGCCGCCGACGTGCTGGACGCCTACCCGCGCCTCGCGGTCCTGGGCGCGCGCGTGCTCGTGGGGCCCGAGGAGCGGCTGGACACGGTGTCGGAGCAGATGCGCCACTCCCCGCTCGGCGTCGAGCCCGACCTGCCGGGGCCGAGCGTGCTGGGGTTCCTGGCGTGCGGGGCGGTGGTGCGCAAGGAGGCGTTCCTCGACGCGGGAGGGTTCGACGACGTGATCTTCTTCTTCGGCGAGGAGGAGCGGCTGGCCGTGGATCTGGCCGCGAAGGGATGGGGGCTGGCGTACGTGGACGACGTGGTGGCGCACCACCACCCCTCGCCGGCCAGGGACCCGCGCGGCAGGCAGGTGCTGGCCGCGCGCAACGCCGTGCTGACGGCCGTGCTGCGCCGCCCGTGGCGGGTGGTGGCCAGGCGCTCGTTCGAGGCGCTGCGGGGCGGCTCCGCGGGCCGCGAGGGACTGCGTACGGCGGTGCGCAGGCTGCCGCGGGCGCTGGCCGAGCGACGGGGGCTGCCGGTCTCCGTGGAGCGGGCGCGGCGCACGCTGGAGCGGGCCGATGGCTGACCCGCGCGTGGGCGCCGTCGTGATCACCTGGAACCGGCGCGAGGAGGTGCTGACCGCGCTGGGCCGCCTGCTCGCGCTCCCGGAACGGCCCCAGGTGGTGCTGGTGGACAACGGCTCCGCCGACGGCACCGCCGAGGCCGTGGCGCGCGCCTACCCCGAGGTGGACGTGGTCGCCCTGGACGAGAACCTGGGCGCCGTGGGCCGCAACGTCGGGGTGGAGCGGCTGCGCACGCCGTACGTGGCCTTCGCCGACGACGACACCTGGTGGGAGCCCGGCTCGCTGGCGCGGGCCGCCGACAGGCTGGACGCCCATCCCCGCCTGGCCGTCGTGACGGCCCGCATCCTGGCCGAGCCCGGCGGGCGCGACGACCCGATCGTGGCCGAGCTGCGCGACTCCCCCGTGCCCGGCCCCGGCTGGCTGCCCGGCCCGGCGCTGGGCAGCTTCCTGGCGGGGGCGTCGGTGCTGCGGCGGGAGGCGTTCCTCGAATGCGGCGGCTTCTCGCGGCGGCTGTGGCTGGGCGGCGAGGAGGAGCTGCTGGCCGTGGACCTGGCGACGGCCGGCTGGGAGCTGTGTTACCTGGAGGAGCTGACGGTCCACCACCAGGCCTCGGAGCGGCGGGACGCGCACGGCAGGCGGCGGGTGGGGCTGCGCAACACGCTCTGGTTCACCTGGCTGCGGCGGCCGCTGCGCGCGGCGCTGCGGCGTACCGCGCACCTGGCCAGGACGGTGCCACGCGACCGCGTCTCGGCGCTGGCGGCCCTGGACGCCCTGCGCGGGCTGCCGTGGGTGCTGGCGGAACGGCGGTGCGTGCCGCCGCGCGTGGAGGCCAGGCTGGCGAGCCTGGAGGCGTCCCAGGAGAACTCGCGGGCCCGCCGTTACGTCTCGTGAACGCGGGGCAGCAGGCGGATATGAGCACAGCACCGAATCCGATCGACCTGCAGAAGCACCTGAGCGGGGTCGACTATCCGGCCAGCAAGGACGACCTGGTCAAGGCCGCCCGCGACCACAACGCGGGCGACGACATCGTCCAGGCGCTGCAGAACATGCCCGACCGCCAGTACGACGGCCCGAACGCCGTCAGTGAGGCGGTCACCAAGCGCTGATTCCGTGGGGGTGCGGTGGGCGGGGCCGTGAACGGCCCCGCCCACCGCGCGTCCCGCTCACGAGCGCCCGGCCGTCAGCCCGAACGCCCAGACCGGCACCAGGCCGCGCTTGAGCAGCCTGAACTGGGGAAGCGGGCTGCTGCTGACCGTCTCCTTGTAGGCGATGGCCGCGCGTCCGGTCAGGTACCACCGGCGCGGGCTGTCGTCCGGGTGGGTGAACTGGATGACGGCGTCCCGCCTGCCGAGGCTGACGGGCTGGTGGACGTACCCGAACCTGAAGGGCGGGGGCGTCCTCCCGAGCAGCGTGGCGGCCAGCGAGTCGGCCGCGCCCAGGCCCGTGGGGATGCCGCCCTGGCAGGTGCCGTGCATGACGCCGAACTTCTGGGTGACCGCGGCGGCGTCGCCGACGGCGTACACGTCCGGGTGGGAGACCGAGCGCAGCACCCGGTCCACCACGATCCGGCCGCGTTCGTCCACGGTCAGCCCCGACTCGGCGGCCAGCGGGAGGCCTCTGGTGCCGGTCGTCCAGAGCGTGGCGTCGGAGTGGATCAGCTCGCCGCCGGCCAGCTCGACGCCGTCGGGCAGCACCTTGGTGATGTCCGCGCCCGCGCGCACCTCGACGCCGAGCCGCTCCAGCGCCCTGTCCAGGTACGCCCGCGCGCCCCGGCTCATCATCGAGCCGGGACGTCCCCTGGTCAGCAGGACGACGTGCAGGTGCGGGCGGGCCTCGGCCAGCTCGGCGGCCGACTCGACGCCGGTCAGCCCGCCGCCGGCGACGATCACCGTGCCGCTGGTGAGGGTGTCCAGGTGCTCCGAGAGGCGCACGGTGGCCGCGTAGTCGTCGTAGACGTGGGCGTGCTCGGCGACTCCGGGGACGGTCGCGTCGGTGACGGTGCCGAGCGCGTAGATCAGCTTGTCGTAGCCGAGGGTGCGGCCGTCGCCGAGGCTCACCTGCCGCCGTACCGGGTCGACGGCGGTCACCCGCCCCTGCGCGAACTCGACGCCGCTGCCCGCCAGCACGTCGGTCAGCGCGTGGTCGGCCAGCCGCTCACCCGCCGCCGTCTGGTGCAGGCGCAGCCGCTCGGTGAACCTGGGGGACGCGTTCACCAGCGTGACGCGCGCGCCCGTGGAGCGGGTCCTGTGCGCGACCCTGATGGCCGCCGCGACGCCGGTGTAGCCCCCGCCGAGTACCAGGATGTCGGTCATCTTCCTTACCTCCTCGATTCGTGCTTGCAGACGAATCGGGGAGGCAAGGATGTGACATCGCCTAGGGAACCTGCCAGCCGCGCTCGCGCAGGGCCTCGGTGAGCGTGCCTGCCGCGTCGGGCTCCACCGACAGCTCGGCGATGCCCAGGGGCAGGCCGGGGGCATGCTCCAGGCGCACGTCCTCGACGTTGACGCCGACCTCGTCGCACACCTGGAACAGCCGCGCGAGCTGGCCGGGACGGTCGCCGATCACGACCTGGACGGCGGCGTAGGAGGAGGCGGGGCCGCCGTGCTTGCCGGGGATGCGGTCGTGGCCGACCACGCCGCGCTTGAGCAGCTGGGTGATCTCGTTGGTCGCGGTGCCGTCGCCCTCGGCCAGGGCGCGCAGCGCGCTCGCCGCGTCGGCCAGGTCGTTGGCCACGGCCTCCAGGACCTCGGCGACCGGGGACGCGTTGCCGGACAGGATGCCCAGCCACAGCCCGGGGTCGCTGCCGGCGATCCGCGTGACGTCGCGCACGCCCTGCCCCGCCAGGCCCAGCGCGACGTCCGTGGCGTCGGCCAGCCGGGCGGCCACGGCGGAGGCGGCCACGTGCGGCGCGTGGGAGACCACGGCGACCGCGCGGTCGTGGTCGATGGCGCTGACCTCCACCGCGTTGGCGCCGCACAGCTCGATCAGCCGCAGCACCGCCGCCTTCGCCTCCGGGTCGGCCTCCTCGGTCGGGCACAGCGCCCATGGCCGCCCGAGGAACAGGTCGTCCCTGGCCGCCCCCGGCCCCGACTTCTCCCGGCCGGCCAGCGGGTGGGAGGCGACGTAGGTGGCCAGGTCGCAGCCGAGCTGCGCGGCCCGGTGGATGGGCTCGGCCTTGACGCTGGCGACGTCGGTGTAGAACCGGGCCGCGTCCAGGCGCTGCAGCTCCAGCAGCTCCGTCGCCACGTACGCCGGAGGCACCGCGATGATCGCCAGGTCCGCCCGCTCGGCCGCCTGCGCCGCGGACTGCCCGCCCTTCATCGGCTGCCACTCCTCGCCCGCGCCGAGCTCCCGCGCCAGCCGTACGGCGCCCTGGTCGCGGTCGGCGAGCAGCACCCGCACCCCGCGCTTGCGCAGCGCCAGCGCCGCAGACGTGCCGATGAGACCGGTGCCGACGACGAGCACGGTACGAAGATCCATCTCGATGTCCTGTTTATCGGGCCGTACGGGCTGGTAGTGTCACGCGCCCGGCTTGCCGCGCGCTTGACGGGGTGCTACGGATTCATTGGGCGGTTCTATTGGGCGATGTCCTGGCGCAGCGCCACCGCGCCGCGCAGATAGACGTGCTGGATCTCCGAACGCGGGCGGTCGGTCTCCACGTGGGCCATCAGCCGTACGACGCGGGGCAGCGCGCCCGGCACGTCGATCTCGGTGCAGCAGATCAACGGGACCTCGTGGAAACCCAGCTTGCGCGCGGCGAGCGCCGGGAACTCGGCCGTCAGGTCGGGCGTGGCCGTGAACAACACGCTGATCACGTCGTCCGGGGACAGGCTGTTGCGCTCCATGATCGCGCTGACCAGCTCGGTCGTGCCGGAGATGACCGAGTCGCGGTCGTTGGCGTCCACCTGGATCGCCCCACGGATCGCCCGCACCATGTGGTTCGTCCCCTTCCATAGCCGCAGAGCCCGTGCGGAGGTTCGCACGGGCTCCTTCGTCCGGCCAGATTACAGCTTCACCGCCGCGTACAGCTCGCCGACTTCCTTCAAGCTCAGCGCTCTGACGGTGCCCGGCTTGGTCCTGCCCAGCTTCACCGGCCCGAACTCGATCCTGGCCAGGTCGATCACGCGGTGACCGGCCTCCTCCAGCATCCGCCGCACGACGTGCTTGCGCCCCTCGTGCAGCACGACCTCGACCAGCGCCTGCTGGCCGTGCTCCTGCACGATCGAGAACGCGTCGGCCCTGGCGATGCCGTCCTCCAGCTCGATGCCCTGCTTGAGCCTGCGGCCCAGGTCGCGCGGGATCGGCCCCGGCACCTTGGCCCAGTACTTCTTCTGCACGCCGTAGCTGGGGTGCGTCAGCCGGTTGGCCAGCTCGCCGTCGTTGGTGAGCAGCAGCAGGCCCTCGGTCTCGGTGTCGAGCCTGCCCACGTGGAACAGGCGTGGCGCCAGCTCCTCGACGTAGTCGGCCAGGCATGGGCGGCCCTGCGGGTCGTCCATCGTGGAGACGACGCCGATGGGCTTGTTCAGCGCGTAGTAGACCAGGTCGGGGGCGGTCGGGATGCGCTTGCCGTCCACGTGGATGACCTGCGCCGCCGGGTCGACCTTGGCGCCGAACCTCCTGACGACCTGGCCGTTCACCGTGACACGGCCCTCGCCGATCATCTCCTCGCAGGCCCTGCGGCTGGCCACGCCCGCCTGGGCGAGCACCTTCTGCAGGCGCACGCCGCCCGGGACCTCGGTGGTGTCGCGCTCGTCGGTGTAGCCCTCGGGGTAGAGGTCGCGGTCGCGGATCGGCTGCCGGGCGGCCTTCACCCGGTCGTGCTGCGGGCTGCCGTAGCCCGGCTGCCCGCCGCCACGCCTGGTGCCTCCGCCGATGGTCTGGACGTCGTCGCGGCGCGGGGTCCGGGGTGCGCGGGCGCCCTGGCGGTCATCGCCGTCGCGCCTGCCGTAACGGGAACGCGTCGAGCCCGCCGCCGCCCTGGGCGCGGCCTCCTCACGACGCCCGCTCCGCCCGGCCCGGAACCCACCGGCCCGGTCGTCGCGGCGCTGCTCGTCACGCCGGTCGTCGCGCCGGTCGTCACGCCGGTCGTCACGGCCCTCGGAACGGTAACCGCCGCCCCGATCGTCGCGACGGGGGGCGCGCTCATAACGCTCGCCACGCCCGTACCGCTCCTCGCGGACGGGACGCTCACTACGCCCGTAGCGCTCCTCGCGGACGGGACGCTCACCACGTCCGAAGCGGTCATCGCGAGCGGGACGGTCACTACGTCCGCCGAAACGGTCATCGCGAGCGGGACCGTCGCCACGGCCACCGAAGCGGTCATCACGGGCAGGTCGGTCACCGCGGCCGCCGAAGCGGTCATCGCGGCTGCGGAATCGATCGTCGCGGTCGCCACCACGGCCACCGAACCGGTCATCGCGGCCGTAGCGCTCGTCGCGGCCATAGCGGCCGTCACGCGCTTCGCGTCCGCCGCGGTCACCGCGGTCACCATAGGTACCACGGTCACCACGGTCGGCGCGGGCGCCACGGTCGGCCCGCTCGGCGCGGTCGCCACGGTCGGCGCGGGCGCCGAAGCGGTCATCGCGGCCGAACCGGTCATCACGGCCGGGTCGCTCTTCGCGGCCGAACCGGTCTTCGCGGCTGGGACGGCTCGCGTTCTCGCCGTCGCGCCTGCCGCCGTACCGGGCGCGGGAACCGCCCCGGTCGGCGCGCAAGGAGTCGCCGCGGCGGGCGCCGTCGCGGGCGCCGTCTCGGGCGCCGTCTCGGGCGCCGCTCTCGCGGCGGGGGCCGCCGCCGCGGAAATTGTCGTCGTCGCGGCGGAAACCGCCGCGGGTGTCGTCGGAGCGGAAGGCGGGACGCCCACCACGGCCGGAGCCGCCCGCGCGTCCACGACCGCGTCCATCACCGGACGGGGTGCTACGCCTGTTGATCACTTTGTTGTCTCCTCGAGATTCTCCACGTCGTCCGGGAGGAAGGGCGCGAGCTCGGGGAGCTCGCTCAGGTCCCGCAGTCCCAGACGTTCAAGGAAGTATGAGCTTGTCCGGTAGAGCACTGCCTGGCTCTCCGGGTCGGTGCCGGCCTCCTCGACCAGCCCCCTGGCGACGAGCGTTCGCATGACGCCGTCGCTGTTGACGCCGCGGACAGCGGCGACGCGGGCACGGCTCACCGGTTGCCGGTAGGCCACGACCGCTAGTGTCTCCAGCGCGGCCTGGGTCAGCCGCGTCTGCTGGCCGTCGCGTACGAACCGCTCGACCAGTTGCGCGCAGTCGGCTCGCGTGTAGAACCGCCAGCCGCCCGCGACTTCTCTCAGGTCAAAACCCCGCCCGGCGGCGGTGTATTCCGCCGCCAGCTCGCGCAGGGCGGCACTCACCTCGTGCGTGGGGCGCTCCAGCACCTGAGCGAGAGTCACCTCGGCAACAGGTTCGTCGACCACTAGCAGGATAGCCTCCAACGCGGCCTCCATCGTCGGCCCCACCCCACTCCCGCCGGCCCCGTCGTCCCCAGCCGCCTCCTCCGCCGCACCGGAAGCTTCAGGCTGCCCCGCGTCCTCGCCCGCATCGGGAGCCTCAGCGTGCTCGACGTCGGTGATCGCCAGCTCCCCGGGCGCGCGGTTTGCGCCGAGCTCCACCACACCACGCCCCGCCGACCCGGCGCCGTCGAGCTCCGAGGCCAGCGGCGCGGCGTCCTCAAGCTCCGGCTCCTCCGGCGCCGCATCTCCAAGCCGCGAACCTTCCGACCCAGCGTCCTCAGGCCCCGAACCCTCCGACCCAGCGTCCTCAGGCCCCGAGCCCACCGGCTCAGCGTCCACAAGCCCCGAGCCCACCGGCGCGACCTCCTCAAACCCAGGACCCGCCCTCCCGGTCTCCTCGTCCGCCGGGGTGGCCGCGGGCTCGGCTTCGAGCTCTGGGGCGCCTGGTTGGGCGAGGGAGCCCGGGAGGGTCATCCAGGCGGGCAGGGGCGGCTCCGAGTCCGGGGAGCGGCGGGGGTTGGGCAGCGGGTTGTCGTCAGTCATGGGATGGTTTCTCCGCGGATTCCTCGTAGTCGTCCCCCACCGCGACGTCCCCCTCGTCGGAGCCCGTCCACGTCACGTGCAGGTCCCCCAGCGGCTCGATCTGCTCGAACGTCACCGCCGACTCCCGGAAGAGCTCCAGCACGGCCAGGAACCGGGCGATGACCTCGATGGTGCCGTCGCAGTCGGCCACCAGCGCGCGGAAGGTGGCGCGCCGGAGCCGGCGCAGGTGCATGACGAGGATCGCCGCCTGCTCCTTGACGCTCGCCAGCGGCTGGTAGACGTGCCCCAGGTTGACGGTGGGCGGCAGTTTGGGGGTGAAGGCCTTGGCGGCGATGCGGGCGAGCTGCTCGGGGCCGATGCCGAGGATCAGCTCGGGCAGCAGGTTGGCGAACTGCTCCTCCATCGCCACGGTACGCGGGAAGCGCAGCGCCTCCTCCGCCATCCGCCCGGCGAAGACCTTGGCCACCTCTTTGTACGCCTTGTACTGCAGCAGCCGCGCGAACAGCAGGTCCCTGGCCTCCAGCAGCGCCAGGTCCTCCTCGTCCTCCACCTCGCCGGTGGGCAGCAGGCGGGCCGCCTTGAGGTCGAGCAGGGTGGCCGCGACCAGCAGGAAGTGGCTGGTCTGGTCGAGGTCCCACTCGGGGCCGCGGGAGCGGATGTAGGCGATGAACTCGTCGGTGACCTTGGAGAGCGAGACCTCGGTGATGTCGAGCTTGTGCTTGGCGATGAGGCCGAGGAGCAGGTCGAACGGACCCTCGAAGACGTCCAGGTGGACCTGGAAGCCCTGGGGCGGCGGCTGCTCGGTGGTCACCTGGCCATTGTGGCAGGCGCCGGCCAGCGCGAGAGCACCTCGCGGGCCAGCTCACGGTAGGCGTTCGCGCCGAGGGACGACGGGTCGAACGTGGTGATCGGCTCACCGGCGACCGTCGCGTCGGGGAAGCGCACCGTACGGTTGATCACGGTGTGGAACACCTTGTCGCCGAACGCCTCGACGACGCGGGCCAGCACCTCGCGCCCGTGCAGGGTACGGGCGTCGTACATGGTGGCCAGCAGGCCCTCGATCTCCAGGTCCTCGTTGAGCCGCTCCTGGACCTTGGAGATGGTGTCCATGAGCAGGGCGACGCCGCGCAGGGCGAAGAACTCGCACTCCAGCGGCACCATCACGCCGTGGGCGCAGGTGAGCGCGTTGATCGTGAGCAGGCCCAGCGACGGCTGGCAGTCGATGAGGCAGACGTCGTAGTGCGGCAGCAGCGGCTTGATGACGCGGCCGAGCACCTGCTCGCGGGCGACCTCGGTGACGAGCTGCACTTCGGCGGCGGACAGGTCGATGTTGCTGGGCAGCAGGTCGAGGCCCTCGACGCCGGTCTGCAGCAGCACCTCTTCGGCGGTGACGCCGCGCTCCATGAGCAGGTTGTAGACGGTCAGGTCGAGCTGGAGCGGGTTGATGCCCAGGCCGACGGACAGGGCGCCCTGCGGGTCGAAGTCGACCAGCAGCACCTTGAGGCCGTACTCGACGAGCGCGGCGCCCAGGTTGATGGTGGTGGTGGTCTTGCCGACGCCACCCTTCTGGTTGACCATCGCGACCACGCGCGCCGGGCCGTGCACCGCCGGGGGCACCGGCTCGGGGAACACCGGCCGGGGCCGCTGCGTCGGCCCGAGATTGACGCCGTTGGAAGGCGCGTTGGTCTTCGTGTCGCCCCAGGGGTTGTCGGGGGTCCCCGGGGTCGAACCCTTGGTCGTCACAGTCACCAGCTCGAACCTCCCTGACGATCCCGAACCGGACCGTCCGGACGGACACTATGGCGTCACCACTTAACGCGGCAAGGCGGCACGCCGTGGGCCGGCGCACGTCCCAAAAGACTATAGATCACTGCCGGGCACGGGGATGCGCCGCGGCGTAGACCTCGCGGAGTTTGTCGACCGTGACCAGGGTGTAGACCTGGGTGGTCGTCACAGAGGCATGGCCGAGCAACTCCTGTACCACCCTAACGTCCGCGCCGCCGTCAATCAGGTGGGTTGCAAAGGAATGGCGGAGTACGTGGGGGCTTATCCCGTCGAGTCCGGCGCGTTCGGCGGCGGCCTGGAGCACTTCCCAGGCTCCCTGCCTGGTCAGGCGGCCGCCGCGGGCGTTGAGGAAGACCGCGGGGGTGCCGCGCCCGTGGGCGAGCAGCCCGGGCCTGGCCCGTACGAGGTAGGCGTCCAGCGCCGAACGCGCGTATCTCCCCAGGGGCACGACGCGGGTACGGCCGCCCTTGCCGTGCAGGCGTACCTGGTCGTCCTCCAGGTCGTCCACGGCCAGCCCGACGGCTTCCGAGATGCGGGCGCCGGTGCCGTACAGGACCTCCAGCAGGGCGCGGTTGCGCAGCGTGAGGGGGGCGCCGTCGGGGCCGGAGGCGGCGATGAGGCGTTCGACCTCGGCCACGCCGATGGCCTTGGGCAGGCGGCGGAGCTGGCGCGGCGGGCGTACCTGGTGGGCGGGGTCGTGGGCGGTGACGCCTTCGCGCAGGGCGAAGCGGTGCAGCCCGCGCACGGCGGAGACGGCGCGGGCGGCGGAGCTGGCGACCAGGGCGGGGTGCTCGCCGTCGCCCTCGCGCAGCGCGGCGAGGAAGGCCAGCACGTCGGCCTCCCCCACCTCGCCGAGCTCCAGGCGCCCGCGCGCCTGGAGGTGTTCGAAGTATCGGCGCAGGTCACGGCGGTAGGACGCGAGCGTGTTGGCGGCCAGGCCGCGCTCCACGGCCAGATGGGCGAGGTAGCTGGAGAGCACCGCCTCCACGAACTGGTCCTTCCGTCACGCCTCCGGTGCGTCGGCCGGGCGGAGCAGGGCATGCCCCTCGACCGATGCCGCATATGCGGCGAGGATACCGGCCACGGTCGAGGAATTGTGGATCATTCCCATGAGCGCCTTCTCGACCGCGTCGGCCAGAGGGACCCATTCGACCGGCATGTCGATTTCCTCGTGCCGGTGCTCGAAGCCGTTCTCCTCCTCGGGGATCCTGCTCAGGTCGCGGGCCAGGAACACCCGGACGCGCTCGTCGGTCATGCCCGGCGAGGAGCGCAGGTCGAGCAGGGTGTACCAGGTGCCGGCCCGGTAGCCGGCCTCCTCGGCCAGCTCGCGGGCGGCGGTGGTGACGAGCGGTTCGCCTGCCACGTCGCGGATCCCGGCGGGCAGCTCCCACATGAGGTGCCGCGTCGGGTGGCGGTACTGCCTGATCATCAGGACGCGGTCGTGCTCGTCGAGGGCGAGCACGGCGACGGCTCCCGGATGGACGACGTAATCGCGGTCGGCGACCTCGTCGCGGGGCATTTTGACGCTGTCGGTGACGACCTCGATCACGTAGCCCTTGAACCGGTGCTTGGAATCGACGACGTCCCACGCCTCGGGCGTGTCTTCCACCTTCATCATGGGCCCACCTTGGCACCGACGCGGCTGTCGGCGTAGGCGAGGGCGGCGCTGATGAGCCCCTTGAACATCGGGTTGGCCCTGGTGGGCCGGGAGCGGAACTCGGGGTGGGCCTGGGTGCCGATGAAGAAGGGGTGCACGTCGACGGGCAGCTCGGTGTACTCGACCAGGCGGCCGTCGGGCGACAGGCCGGAGAAGACCAGGCCGACCTGCTCGAGCTGCTCGCGGTAGGCGTTGTTGACCTCGTAGCGGTGGCGGTGGCGCTCGTCGGCCTTGGCCTTGCCGCCGTAGAGCTGCCGGGCCAGGGTGCCCTCGCCGAGCTTGGCGGTGTAGCTGCCCAGGCGCATGGTGCCGCCCATGTCGCGCTCGCCGGCGACGACGTCCTCCTGGTCGGCCATGGTGGAGATGACCGGGTGCTTGGTGTCGGGGTCGAACTCGGCGGAGTTGGCGTCCTCGATGCCGGCCATGTTGCGGGCGGCCTCGATGACCATGCCCTGCATGCCTAGGCAGATGCCGAGCAGCGGGATCTTGTTCTCGCGGGCGTGGCGGATGGCGCCGATCTTGCCCTCGATGCCGCGTACGCCGAAGCCGCCGGGGATGAGCACGCCGTCCACGCCGTCGAGCTCGCGCTCGGCGCCCTCGGGCGTCTCGCAGTCGTCGCTCTTGACCCAGCGGATGTTGACGCGGGCGTCGTTGGCGAACCCGCCGGCGCGCAGCGCCTCGGTGACCGACAGGTACGCGTCGGGCAGGTCGATGTACTTTCCGACGAGCGCGACCGTGACCTCCTTGGCGGGCCGGTGCACGCGGCGCAGGAGCTGCTCCCACTCCTTCCAGTCGACGTCGCGGAAGGGCAGGCCGAGGCGGCGCACGACGTAGGCGTCGAGGCCCTCGGAGTGCAGCACCTTGGGGATGTCGTAGATGGAGGCGGCGTCGACGGCGGAGACGACGGCGTCCTCGTCGACGTCACACATCAGGCTGATCTTCCGCTTGATCGCCGTCTGCACCGGCCGGTCGGAGCGCAGCACGATCGCGTCGGGCTGGATGCCGATGCTGCGCAGCGCCGACACGCTGTGCTGGGTGGGCTTGGTCTTCAGCTCTCCTGACGGCCCGATGTACGGCAGCAGCGACACGTGCAGGAAGAACACGTTGTCGCGCCCGACCTCGTGCCTGATCTGGCGCACGGCCTCCAGGAACGGCAGCGACTCGATGTCGCCGACCGTGCCGCCGACCTCGGTGATGACGACGTCCACGTCAGGGCCGGCCATCCCCCGGATCCGGTCCTTGATCTCGTTGGTGATGTGCGGGATGACCTGGACGGTGTCGCCCAGGTACTCGCCCCGCCGCTCCTTGGCGATGACGTTGGAGTAGACCTGGCCGGTCGTCACGTTGGCCGAGCCGTGCAGGTGGGTGTCGAGGAACCGTTCGTAGTGGCCGACGTCGAGGTCGGTCTCGGCACCGTCGTCGGTGACGAACACCTCGCCGTGCTGGAACGGGTTCATGGTGCCGGGGTCGACATTGAGGTAAGGGTCGAGCTTCTGCATGGTGACCCTGAGACCGCGCCCTTTGAGCAGGCGACCGAGGCTGGATGCCGTGAGCCCCTTGCCGAGACTGGAGGCGACACCGCCGGTGACGAACAGATGCTTGGTTTGCGATGCGCTGCGCAAAGGGGCTCCCGTGGCTCGAGGTGTGGTCGAAGTGTCCACGGGCTCTCAGGATATCAAACAACGCCCCTCACATGCCTGAACGGCCTGACCTAGCGGTAACTTTGGTCCCTATGTCAGTAGTACGGCGGGCTTTGGGCGCGTTGATTCATCGTACCTACGCGGCGATCCGCCACGCCGGCGCGATCTCTCCGGAGAGTCCCGCTGGGTACCGGTTCCGCCGGCTCGGCGACGGGGTCAGCATCGCGTTCCCGCCCGGCGCGATCTTCGGCGAGCAGTGGATCGAGATCGGCGACCACACGCTCATCGGCGAGCGGGTGTCGATCTCGTGCGGCATGGTCCCGGACCGGGATCTCGGTCCCGACACGATCCTGCGGATCGGGGCGAGCTGCTCGATCGGCCGCGGCTCGCACCTCGTCGCGCACCAGTCGGTCGAGATCGGCGACGACGTCTTCACCGGCCCGTACGTCTACATCACGGACCAGAACCACGTCTACGACGATCCGGACATCCCGATCGGACGGCAGTGGCCGCGCAACAGCCCCGTGTCCATCGGCTCCGGCTCCTGGCTGGGCACGGGCGCGATCATCCTGCCGGGCACCACGCTGGGGCGGCACTGCGTGGTCGCAGGTGGCGCGGTGGTGCGCGGCGAGTTCCCCGACCACAGCGTGGTGGCGGGGGTGCCCGCCAGGCGCGTGCGCGGCTACACGCCGGAGCTCGGCTGGCACGCGCCGATCACGCTGGACACCTTCCCCTGAGTCACCCTCTGGACCGAACAAGGTTCTGACAGTTAGCGTCGTTCCATGCGGACCGCCATCTGTGAACGTCTGGGCATCGAGTTCCCGCTGTTCGCCTTCAGCCACTGCCGCGACGTGGTGGCCGCCGTCACGAACGCGGGCGGTTTCGGGGTGCTGGGCGCGGTCGCGTACTCGCCCGAGCAGCTCGACACGGAGCTGACCTGGCTGGACGAACGGGTGGGCGGCCGCCCGTACGGCGTGGACGTGCTCGTCCCCGGCAAGATCGACGCCTCCGCGCTCGACCGCCGCACGCACCTCATGGAGGCGGTCCCCGACCGCCACCGGGACTTCGTCACCCACCTGCTGGCCAAGTACGGCGTCAGCGCCCCCGGCCAGCCCATGACGGCGGTGGCCGACGAGTTCGGCAGGCGGGTGACGGCGGCCGGCGCGACCGGGCTGATCGACGTGGCGCTCAAGCACCGCATCGGGCTGATCGCCAGCGCCCTGGGGCCGCCGCCGCCCGAGATGGTCTCCAGGGCCAGGGAGGCGGGCGTGCCGGTGGCCGCGCTGGTCGGCACGGTCGAGCACGCCCGCAGGCAGGTCGCGGCGGGCGCGGACCTCATCGTGGCGCAGGGCACCGAGGCGGGCGGGCACACCGGCGACGTCTCCACGATGGTGCTGGTGCCGCAGGTCGTGGACGCGGTCGCGCCGGTCCCCGTGCTGGCTGCGGGCGGGATCGCGTCGGGGCGGCAGATGGCGGCGGCCATGGCGCTCGGCGCCGAGGGCGTGTGGTGCGGCTCGGTGTGGCTGACGACCGAGGAGGCCGAGACGGCGCCGGCGGTCAAGGCCAAGTTCCTGGCGGCCTCGTCGCTGGACACGGTCCGGTCCCGGTCCCGTACGGGCAAGCCGGCCCGCCAGCTCAAATCCGCCTGGACCGAGGAGTGGGACGCGGGCCAGGAGAGCCCGGGCGCGCTGGGGATGCCGCTGCAGATGTTGCTGGCCGAGGGCGCGATGGCGCGCATCGGGGCGGCGGCGGAGAAGGGCGAGCCCGGGGCCGTCGAGCTGGTCAACTACTTCGTCGGGCAGGTCGTGGGCCAGCTCGACCAGGTGAGACCGGCCAGGGACGTGGTCTACGACATGATCAGCGAGTTCGGCGAGGCGATCGAGCGGCTGCGCCGCCTGTCTGCGGAGTGAGCCCCCGGGCGTTTGCCCGTTCTTTCCCAGAAGGTAACCTGCGCCTGTGGTCGGGACTCCGCCTGAGCTGGAACGCGGCACCGGCGTCCCCGCGCACGTGCAGATCGAGCGCTGGCTCCTGGCCTCGATCGCCTGCGGCGAGCTGGCGCCGGGCGACCGGTTGCCCGGCGAGCGGGAGCTGGCCGGGCGGCTCGGCGTGAGCAGGATGACGCTGCGGCAGGCGCTGGCCTCGCTGGAGCGCGACGGCGTGCTGCTGCGCGTGCCGGGCAGGTCGGGCGGCGCGTTCGTGGCCGAGCCGCGCCCCGAGCCGCGCATCGACTGCGACCTGACCGGGCTGGCCGGGTTCACGGAGCAGATGCGCCGCGCCCACCTGCGGGCCGAGGCGCGGATCCTGCGGGCCGCGACGGTGCCCGCGCCCGCCGCCGCGGCCAGGGCGCTGGGCGTCGCGCCGGGCTCACCGGTGCACGAGGTGGCGCGGGTGCGCTCGGCCGGGCGCTCGCCCGTCGCGCTGGAGCGCTCGTACTTCCCCTGCCTGCCCGGCCTGCTCGGCCAGGACCTCACCGGCTCCCTGTACGCGCTGCTGGCCACCCGGTACGGCCTGGAGCCGCGCACCGCGGTGGAGCACCTCGACCCGGTGATCGCCCAGCCGGCCGAGGCCGCCGAGCTGGGCATCGAGCCGGGCGCGCCGCTGATGCTGATCGAGCGCACCGCCTACGCGGCGGGCGGCACGCCGGTGGAGTACGCGCTCGACCTGTTCCGCCCCGACCGGGTCCGCATCTCGGTCCGCAGCGGCGTCACGGAGACCGCCTGAAACCCGGCCCGCGTCACGGCACCGCCGGCGTCACGGCACCAGAGGCCCCTTGACCACCACCCCCGGCACCCACCGTCCCTCGACCTCGACCTCGACCGGCGTCCCCGGCCCGGCCTCCAGGTAGGCGTAGGCGATCGACTCCCGCGCGGTGTAGCCGTACCCGCCGGACGTCACCCGCGCCTCCACCCGCCCGTCCACGCGCACCGGCTCGTTGCCGAGCGCGACGGCGCGCGGATCGCGCAGCGTCAGGCAGCGCAGCCTCCGCGCGGGCGCGGGATCGAGGGCGTCCCTGCCGAGGAAGTCCTTGCCGTCCTTGACGCAGAACCCCAGCCCCGCCTCGTACGGCGTGGTCTCGGGCCCGATGTCGGCCCCCCACACCCGGTACCCCTTCTCCAGCCGCAGGCTGTCGATGGCCCGGTACCCCCCGGCCACCAGCCCGTACGGCTCCCCCGCCCGCCACAGCGTCTGCCAGAGCCCGAGCCCGTACTCGCTGGAGCAGTACAGCTCCCACCCGTGCTCCCCCACGAACGTCACCCGCAGCGCCAGCACCGGCACGTCGCCCACGGTCAGCTCGCGCGCGGACATGAAGGGGAAGTCCAGCGGGTCGGGTGTCAGCCCGCCCAGCACGTCGCGGGCCCGCGGCCCCCACAGCGCGAAGCACGCGTACTGCCCGGTCACGTCCGCGATCCTGGCCTTCGACCCGGTGAGCGCCGCCTGCTTGCGCAGCCAGCCCAGGTCGTGCGCGCCGAACGCGGTGCCGGTGACGATCAGGAACTCCTCCTCGCCGCGCCGGGTGACGGTGAAGTCGCACTCGATGCCGCCGCGCCGGTTGAGCGCCTGCGTGTACGTGACGGCGCCCACGTGCCTGGCGACCCGGTTGTCGCACACCCATTCCAGCAGCGCGGCGGCGTCGGGGCCGGTGACCTCGATCTTGGCGAACGAGCTCTCGTCGAACAGCCCGGCGGCCGTGCGCGTGGCCCGGTGCTCGGCCGCGATCGCGGACGACCACAGCCGCCCGGCCCACCCGTGCGGCCGTTCCTCCTCGCCGGGGAGCGCGTTGTCCGCGTAGTAGTTGACCCGCTCCCACCCGGACTTCTCGCCGAAGACGGCGCCGTGGGCGGCGTGCCAGCCGTAGGCGGGCGAGACCCGCAGCGGCCGGCCCGCCGACCGCTCGTGGCCCGGGTAGCGGATGTCGTAGTACGTCTCGTAGTTCTCGACCGCCCGCTTGATCGTGTACGACGGTGAGCGGTAGTGGCGGCCGAACCGGCGCACGTCCATGTGCCACAGGTCCATGCCGGGCTCGCCCTCGACGATCCACTCGGCCATCACCTTGCCGATGCCGCCCGCGCCCGCGATGCCGTGGGCGCAGAAGCCGGCCGCGACGAAGAACCCGGCGACCTCGGTCTCGCCCAGGCAGAACTCGTTGTCGGGGGTGAACGCCTCGGGCCCGTTGATCAGCTTGCGGATGCCGACGTCGGCCATGGCGGGCACGCGGACACGGGAGTTGTCCGAGATCTCCTCGAACCTCGGCCAGTCCTCCGGCAGCAGGCGGCCGTTGAAGTCGCCGGGCACCGCGTCGTAGGCGTTCTGCCCGGCCGTCCAGGGCGCGCACTGGCGCTCGTACCCGCCCATGACCAGGCCCTGGACCTCCTGGCGGTAGTAGACGAGCAGGTCGGGGTCGCGCAGCGTGGGCAGCCCGGTGTGGTCGTGGAAGGCGTCGCTGACGACGTACTGGTGCGACATGGGCACGATCGGGACCCGCACCCCGGCCATGCGGCCGATCTCGGCCGCGAACATGCCGCCGCAGTTGACCACGATCTCGCACGCGAGCTCGCCCTGGTCGGTGCGCACGCCCGTGACGCGGCCCCGCTCGACGGTGATCCCGAGCACACGGGTGCGGGTGCGCACGGTGACTCCGCCCTCGCGGGCGCGGGCGGCCAGGGCGTAGCAGAGCTGGGAGGGGTCGATCTGCCCGTCGGTCGGCAGGTACGCCGCCCCGACCACGCCCTCCGGATCCATGAGCGGGAACAGCTCCACGGCCTCGGCCACGGAGATCTCCTCCAGCGGCAGCCCGAACGTGCGCGCCCAGCCGATCTGGCGGCGGATCTCCGCCATCCGCTCGGGCGTGGAGGCGAGCTTGATGCCGCCGCACTCGGTCCAGCCTGCGTCGAGGGAGCGGTAGAGCTCGACGGAGTACTGGTTCATCCGGGTCAGCGTGGGGTCGGCGCGCAGCTGCCCGACGAGCCCGGCGGAGTGGAAGGTGGAGCCGCTGGTGAGCTCGTCCCGCTCCAGCAGGACGACGTCGCGTTCGCCGAGTTGGGTGAGGTGGTAGGCGACGGACGCGCCGCCCACGCCGCCACCGATGATCACGATCCGGGCCGAGTCGCTCATGGTCGCGAGGCTAACCGGCGCGCCCCTAAAGGTCTAGACCGTTTACCGCCGCGGAGCTAGCATCGAGCATGGCCGCGCCCGAGCTCCTCGATCGCATCCCGCTGCTGTCCGGCGTGCCGCGCTCCGTGGAGGAGCTGCCCGGCGGGCTCACCAACCACAACTACAAGGTCACCACGCCGTCCGGCGCGTACGTGGTGCGGGTGTGGGCCAGCGACGGCACGCTGCTGGCCATCGACAGGGACGCCGAGCACGCGAACTCGATCGCGGCGGCGCGGGCGGGGGTCGGCGCGCCGGTGCACGACTACCTGCCGGGGCTCGGGGTGCTGGTGGTGGGCTTCCTGCCGGGCTGCCACACGTTCACCGAGGCCGACCTGCACGACCAGGCGAACCTGCCGCGCGTGGCCGAGGCGTGCAGGCGGCTGCACGCGGGGCCGCGGTTCGTGCGCGACTTCGACATGTTCGAGGTGCAGCGGCGCTATCTGGAGATCGTCCGCGAGCGCGGCTTCCGGCTCCCGCCCCGCTACCTCGACTTCATGCCCACCGTCACCCAGATCCGGAAATGTCTGGCTATCAGGGACGAGGGGACGGTTCCGTGTAACAACGACCTGCTGCCCGGGAACATCCTGGACGACGGCGAGCGCCTCTGGCTGATCGACTACGAGTACGCGGGCAACAACGACCCCTGCTTCGAGCTCGGCAACATCTGGAGCGAGTCCGCCCTGCCCCCCGGCCACCTGGAGCAGCTCGTCACCGCCTACTACGGCCGCCGCCTGCGCCACAAGATCGCCCGGGCGCGCCTGCTCGGCCTCATGTCCAAGTACGGCTGGACGTTGTGGGCCTCCATCCAGGACGGCGCGAACGAGACCATCGACTTCGACTTCTGGTCCTGGGGTATGGAGAAGTACGAGCGGGCGGTGGCCGAATTCACCGATCCCGGCCTGACGGGCCTCATGGAGGAGGCGGCCCGGGCAGACTAGGGTCATGCTGGCCGCTCTGACCGGCCTGGGGCTGTCGACCGCCGCCGGGCTGAACGCGTACATCCCGCTCCTGGTCGTGGGGGTGCTGGCGAACGTCACCGACGCCGTCCGGCTGCCCGACGGCTACGCGTGGCTGTCGAACTGGGGGGTGCTGGCCGTCCTGGCGGTGCTGCTGGTGGCCGAGATGGTGCTCGACAAGGTGCCCGCCGTCGACAGCGTCAACGACGTCATCCAGACCGTGGTGCGCCCGGCCTCGGGCGGCGTGGTCTTCTCCGCCACGAGCGCCGCCGCCGAGCTGGAGAACTCGACCTGGATGACCGAGCGCCCCTGGGTGGGATGGCTGCTGGGCGTGCTGCTGGCGCTGGCCGTGCACGCGGTCAAGTCCGCCGCCCGCCCGGTGATCAACGCGGGCACGGCGGGCGTCGGCGCGCCGGTGGTGAGCACGGTCGAGGACGCCGGGTCGTTCGGCATGAGCCTGATCGCGGTGTTCCTGCCCGTGCTGGTGATCGTCGCGTTGCTGGTGCTCGCGGTGGCCGCGTGGTGGCTGCTGCGGCGGGTACGCCGCTTCCGCGCCCACAGGAGGGCCCGCAAGAGGGCGACCGGGAATCATCACCCGCCAGGCTGATCCACGCTCCGCCCGCGGGCTGATGTGCCGGCGCGGCTGGCCGCCTACGGTTGGGGCGAGGTAGCGAACAAAGGGATGGAAACGTGTGAGCGTACATCCGTGGCCCCCAACCCTGGCACGCTCACACGCACCGGCGCCCGGCGGCACTCCCGTGCCGCCGGGCGCTTCACAACCGCCGCAGCCAGCCCTCCAGCGCGTTGACGAAGTCGCCCGGGCGCTCCTCGTGCAGCCGGTGGCTCGCGCCCTCCCACGACAGCACCACCGACGCGGGGTCCTTGAGCAGCCCGGCCTCCCAGCCCGCCCGGCCGGCGTCGGCCCAGATCGACAGCACCGGGCACCGCCTGCGGGCCAGGTAGTCGTCGCTGGCCGGGCGCACGCCGATCGCGCCGGGGCCGGTGAACATGGCCTCGAACGCCTGGACCAGCACGTGCGGCGGCATCCCGTGCAGCCTGCGCTTGTGCCAGCGCCTGATGACGGGCGGGGTGGCGGCGTTCGTGCACCACTCGTCGATGCGCTCGGCCGCCTCGTGGGGCCGCTCGCCGCGCAGGCCCTCGATCATCCTGGGGAAGCCGCGGGCGATCTCGGCCGTCATGCCGTAGCCGGGGTCGAGGGTGACCAGCGCCCGCACCCGCTCCGGGTGCTCGACGGCCAGGATGGAGACCACCTGGCCGCCCATCGAGTGGCCGACGGCGACCACCTGGGGGATGCCGAGGCGGCCGAGCAGGACGTCCAGGTCCGCGGCCATCGCGCGCGGCGTGTTGCCGGTCTCCGGGACCGAGGAGTAGCCGTGGCCGCGCAGGTCCACGGCGAGCACGCGGTGCGTGGCGGCGAGCGCGTCGATGTGCCACGACCACTGGTGGGAGTCGGTCCCCCAGCCGTGGACCAGCAGCAGCGGCGGGGTGCCCTGCCCGTCGTCGGTGTAGAAGAGCCGGACGCCCTCCCCGACCTCCTCGTACGGCACCTAGACCTCTGGAGCCTTCGGCGGGGGCAGCAGCGAGCCCTCCCCCGCGGTCCAGCCGCCGTCGATGGCCAGCTCGGCGCCGGTGACGTACGAGGCCGCGTCGGACAGCAGGAACGCGATCGCCTCCGCCACCTCCTCCGGCTCGCCCCAGCGCCCGGCGGGGGCCAGGCCGAACGTGCCCTCCCCGGACACGGCCCCGAGCCCCTGCGTCATCGGGGTGACGATCATCCCGGGATGCACGGAGTTGACCCGGATCCGGTCGCGCCCGAACTCCAGCGCCGCGATCTTCGTCAGCCCGCGCACGCCCCACTTGGAGGCGCCGTACCCGCCGGTCAGGGGCAGCGCGAACAGCCCCGCGACCGACGACAGGTTCACGATGGCGCCGCCGCCCTGCTCGCGCATGGGCGCGAGCACGGCCTTCAGCCCCAGGAAGGTGCCGACGAGGTTCACCTGGAGGACGTTCTGGAACTCCTCCAGGGGCTGCTGCTCGATCGTCAGCATGGTGGCGATGCCGGCGTTGTTCACCAGGCCGTCGACGCGCCCGTACGCCTCCAGGACCTCGGCGACGACGGCCGCCCAGGCGTCCTGGCTGGTCACGTCGTGCCGGATGAAGCGGGCGTCCAGCTCCTTGGCGGTCGCCGTGCCCTCCTCCACCAGCACGTCGGTGAGCACGACCCGGGCCCCTGCCGCGACGCAGCGCCGGGCGGTGGCCGCCCCCATGCCACGGGCGCCGCCTGTGATGATCACAACCTTGCCGTCGAGCACCCTTTTCGCCCTCTCTAGGGGTGGTTGGGAAGACATGTGCACTGAAACACACCGGCCGGATCCGATCAAGAGCTTGCTTGCTCACCCGGGACGCCCGCGGGACGCGCCGGAACCGCCGGAGCCGACTATCCTTCAAGGCACCAACACCAACGGGAGGTGGCGAAGATCGGCGAGTTCCTTGTCATCGTGCTGGTGATCCTGGCGTTCCTCCTGCTGCTGGGCGGCGTCGGCATCTACCTCCTGGTCAAGCTGGGCAAGAAGGCCGCGGTCAAGGCCAAGCAGGCCACCGTCCGCCTCAGCACGCACGTCAACGCGATGGGCACGGGCGACGCCGCCGAGGTCGAGCGGCTCCGGCTCGACCTGCGCCGCGAGGTCTCCCTCACCCGCCAGGCCGTCGAGCACGCGCAGAGCCTCGGCTGGGGCCTGGGCGACCTGCCCCGCCTCCTGGCCGACCTGACCGCGCAGGCCGACGTGCACGACGGGCAGCTCGGCATGTACGCCCAGCAGCGCCGCGTGTCGCCGTACGTGGACCACGCCACCCTCGACCGGCTCAGGGAGCACCAGGCCAAGCTGACGGCGATGTGCGCCCGCATCCGCGCCGACCTCCTCGGCGACCAGGTGCAGCACACCGCCACCGGCATCGCGGACCTCACCTCCCGCACCGACCTGGAGATCGAGGCCCGCCGCCGCGCCCCCGACCCGCTGGACGAGATCGACGAGCTCTACCGGCGCTCGATGGAGGAACGCAGGGACCGGGGCGTTTAACCGGTTGCGGCGGCACCCGCCGCCTCGGCATACTCTGGCTGCGTTTCGATCACCGCGACACGAAGGGAGGGTGAGACCGTGACGACGACTGTTCGCGTGCCGTTTTCCGCGTCCTCATTCCTTCCCACCGGGAGCCGGCCGACCTGATCGCGACCGGCCGGTGGGCCTCATGGCTGGAGTCATCCCACCGTGCCGAAGCACTCGCAACACCGCCGCCGTGGCAAGCACGCCCTCGACGCCGACGACCTCGAATGGCTCGAGAACACCCCCGAGACCGCCCCCGGCAGCCTCTCCGGGGCCTACGACGGCCCGCCGGAAGGCGACCGCTGGTCCACCTGGGACCAGAGCACGCCGACGGAGAAGGGTCCGCGGCCCTACCCCGACTGGCTCGTCACCGAGCTGGCAGCCGTCGACACCGAGCACGGCATCCTCAAGACGGGCAAGGAGGCCGACGTCCACCTGATCTCCCGCGGCGTGCCGGGCACCGACCGCGTCTGCCTGCTGGCCGCCAAGCGGTACCGCTCGTCCGAGCATCGCCTCTTCCACCGCGACGCCGGCTACCTGGAGGGCCGCAGGACCCGCGACGACCGCATGAACCGGGCCATGGCCGGCCGGACGGCGTTCGGCAAGCAGGTCATCGCCGCGCAGTGGGCGGTGGCCGAGTTCTCGGCGCTGTGCCGGCTGTGGGAGCTGGGGGTGCCGGTGCCGTACCCGGTGCAGATCGTGGGGACGGAGATCCTCCAGGAGTTCGTCGGGACGGCAGGCGGGTACGCGGCGCCGCGGCTGGCGCAGGTGAGCGAGGGGCTCGGCGACCTGTGGGAGCAGCTCGTGGCGGCCATGGTCACGCTGGCCCGCGAGGGGCTCGCCCACGGGGACCTGTCGGCGTACAACCTGCTGGTCCACGACGGCAGGCTGGTGGTCATCGACCTGCCGCAGATCGTGGACGTGATCGCGCATCCGGTGGGCCCGGCGTTCCTCGACCGTGACGCGCGCAACGTCGCCACCTGGTTCGCCGCCAAGGGCGTCGCCGCCGCCGACGCGGACGCCCTGGCCGCCCTGCTCCGCAAGGAGGCCGGGCTGCTCCCCTGACGCCTCAGCCGAGGGCTTCGATGGTGGCGCGCAGCCAGGCGAGCTCGGCCTGGCTGGTGGCGTGGGCGATGGCCAGCAGGCCCTGGCGGAACGGGTCGGCGAACTCCCCGGCCGCCATCGGCCGGTCGCCGTCGTAGAAGAAGCTCGTCGGCTCCTCCAGGAACGCCAGCCGCCTGCGCAGCACCGCCGCCTGCTCCTTCGGCTCGTCCAGGTGGCGCAGGAAGGCGAGCAGCGTGAACCACCGGTTCTCGTCGCTGATGTCGAGGTCGTCCGGGGCCCGGAGCCGGTGCTCCAGCTCCGCTCGGCCCTCGGGCGTCAGGTACAGCATGCGCCGTGGCGCGGCGGCCACGCCCGGCTCGTCCTTCCTGACCAGCCAGCCGGCCCCGGCCATCCGCTTGATGGCCGGGTAGAGCGTGCCGTCGGCCACCGGGCGTACGTGGCCCATCAGCGCCGCCACCCTGCGGCGCAGGTCGTAACCGTGTAACGGCCGATCCCTGAGGAACCCGAGTATCGCCAGCTCCAGCATGGCTGTCAGCATACCTCGGTGCCGATATATATTGGCCCCGATACATGAGGAGTTCCGTCATGCACGATGCCATCGTTCACTCCAGCGGCGCCCGGATGCGCTGGGTGGAGCTGCCCGGCGAGGAGCCGGCGCGGGTCTACGTCCACGGTCTCGGCGCCACCTCGGCCCCCTACTACGCGGAGGTGGCGGCGCATCCCCTGCTGCCCCGGCACCGGTCCCTCCTGATCGACCTGCTCGGGTTCGGCATCAGCGACCGGCCGCGGGAGTTCTCGTACACGCTGGAGGCCCACGCCGGCACCCTGGCGGAGGGGCTGCGCAAGGCCGGGGTGACGGGGGCGTCGGTGATCGCGCACAGCATGGGCGGGGCGGTGGCCACGGTCCTGGCAGCGCGCCATCCCGAGCTGGTCGCGCGCCTGATCCTGGTGGACGCCAACCTCGATCCCTATCCCCCGGCGCCGGTGCGGCCAGGTGGCACCGGCATCGCGGCCTTCGGCGAGGAGGAGTTCGTGGCGGGCGGCTGGAAGGAGGTGCGGGACCGGGTGGGGCCGCACTGGTGGTCCACGATGCGCCTGGCCGACCTGCGCGGCCTGCACCGCACCGCCGTCAGCCTGGCCAGGGGGACGTCGCCCACCGTTCGCGAGCTGCTGGCCGGGCTGCCGATCCCCCGGGCCTTCCTGCACCCGGAGGGCGACGAGCCGCGCGGGGCCGCGGAGCTGCGGGAGGCGGGCGTGCGGGTGCTGGAGATTCCCGAGTCGGGGCACAACATCATGCTCGACAACCCGCAGGCCTTCGCCCGCACGCTCGCGGCCCTGCTTTCCCCGGGCCCCTAGCCCAGGGGGTCACGTCGTGGCGCTGTTGTTCCTGGTGACCGAGCCCGTGGCGGCGTCCACCGCCACCTCGTGCTTCGTCCCGTCCGCCCCGATCACGTCCGCCTCCCACACGGTCTTGCCCTGCTCCGTGTCCAGGTTCAGCTCCGTGATCCGCCCCTCGGGCACCGCCGCCGCGATCTTGTCGGCCGCCTGCGCGTAGTCGAGCTCGGCCGCCGACACCCGCGCCCGGTGCTTGGCCTTGTCGGCGTTGTCCTCCTGCTCGGTGGTGGGGCCGCTGACGACCTTGCCGGATTCCACGTCGAGCTGGTGCTCGGTCCCGTCCTCGCCGACGACCTGCACCTCCCAGAGCCGGCCGTTCTCCTCGGTCTCGATGGAGACGAGGGTGGAGCCCGGCACCGCGCCCAGCGCCGCCTGGGCGGCCTGCTTGAGGTCACCCGCGCCGGGGGAGCCCGTGGGGCTCCCCGGCGGAGCGGTGGTGGCCGTCGCGGTGCCGATGGTCGGCGAGGACTGGACGGCCAGCCGCTCCACCTCGCGCACCACGGTGCCGCAGCCTCCCGCCAGCACCGACGCACCGACCAGGGCCCCAATGATCGTCTTGTTCATACCTGGACGCTGCCCACCTGAAGGTGAAGCATTCGCCCAGGTCGGAAGGCATACGACCTATTGAACCCCCGCCTCGCGCATGTCGCGCAGCTCGCGCTTGAGCTCCTTGATCTCGTCGCGCAGCCGGGCCGCCACCTCGAACTGGAGGTCGGCCGCCGACTGGTGCATCTGCTCGGTCAGCGACTCGATGAGCGACTCCATCTGGGCCCGCGGCATCTCGCCGGCGATGGCCTTGGCGTGCTGGCCGGCCTGCCGGGCGGCGAACCCGGGCACGGGGGCCTTGCCGCGCGACTGCTGCCGGCCGCCGCCCATGAGCTGCTGGGTGTCGGCGTCCTCGCGGGACAGCGAGTCGAGGATGTCGGCGATCTTCTTGCGCAGCGGCTGCGGGTCGATGCCGTTGGCCTCGTTGTAGGCGATCTGCTTGGCGCGGCGCCGGTTGGTCTCGTCGATGGCCCGCTCCATCGACGGGGTGATCTTGTCGGCGTACATGTGCACCTGGCCCGAGACGTTACGGGCGGCGCGGCCGATGGTCTGGATCAGCGACGTCTCCGAGCGCAGGAAGCCCTCCTTGTCGGCGTCGAGGATGGACACCAGCGACACCTCGGGCAGGTCGAGGCCCTCGCGCAGCAGGTTGATGCCGACGAGCACGTCGAACTCGCCGATGCGCAGCTCCCGCAGCAGCTCGATGCGGCGCAGCGTGTCGACCTCGCTGTGCAGGTAGCGGACCCGGATGCCGAGCTCCAGGAGGTAGTCGGTGAGGTCTTCCGACATCTTCTTGGTCAGCGTGGTGACCAGGACGCGCTCGTCGCGCTCGGCCCGCTCGCGGATCTCGTGCACCAGGTCGTCGATCTGGCCCTTGGTGGGCTTGACGACGATCTCGGGGTCGACCAGGCCGGTCGGGCGGATGACCTGCTCCACCACGTCGCCCTTGACCCGCCCCAGCTCGTACGGCCCCGGCGTGGCCGACAGGTAGACCGTCTGGCCGATGCGCTCCAGGAACTCCTCCCACTTCAGCGGCCGGTTGTCGAGCGCCGACGGCAGCCGGAAGCCGTGCTCCACCAGCGTGCGCTTGCGGGAGGCGTCGCCCTCGTACATGGCGCCGATCTGCGGCACGGTCTGGTGCGACTCGTCGAGGACCAGCACGAAGTCCTCGGGGAAGTAGTCGAGCAGCGTGTTGGGCGCGCTGCCGGCCTCGCGGGCGTCCATGTGGCGCGAGTAGTTCTCGATGCCGGAGCAGGTGCCGACCTGGCGCATCATCTCGATGTCGTACGTCGTGCGCATGCGCAGCCGCTGCGCCTCCAGCAGCTTGCCCTGCCGCTCCAGCTCCGCCAGCCGATCGGCCAGCTCCGCCTCGATGCCGGCCACGGCGGCGGCCATGCGCTGCTCGCCGGCGACGTAGTGGGAGGCGGGGAAGATGTAGAGCTCCTCGTCCTCGGTGATGACCTCGCCGGTGAGCGGGTGCATGGTGGACAGCTTCTCGATCTCGTCGCCGAACATCTCGATGCGGACGGCGAGCTCCTCGTACTTCGGGATGATCTCGATCGTGTCGCCGCGCACCCGGAACGTGCCCCTGGTGAAGGCCAGGTCGTTGCGGGTGTACTGCATGTCGACGAGGCGGCGCAGGAGCTGGTCGCGGTCGGTCTCCATGCCGACGCGCAGCCGGGTCATGCGGTCGACGTACTCCTGCGGCGTGCCCAGGCCGTAGATGCACGACACCGAGGCGACCACGATCGTGTCGCGGCGGGTGAGCAGCGAGTTGGTGGCCGAGTGGCGCAGCCGCTCGACCTCGTCGTTGATCGAGGAGTCCTTCTCGATGTAGGTGTCGCTCTGCGGGACGTACGCCTCGGGCTGGTAGTAGTCGTAGTACGAGACGAAGTACTCGACCGCGTTGTTGGGCAGCATCTCGCGCAGCTCGTTGGCGAACTGCGCGGCGAGCGTCTTGTTGGGCTGCATGACCAGGGCGGGCCGCTGCAGGCGCTCGATCAGCCAGGCGATCGTGGCCGTCTTGCCGGTGCCCGTGGCGCCCAGCAGGACGCTGTCCTTCTCCCCGGCCTTGACGCGGCGCTCCAGCTCGGCGATGGCCGTCGGCTGGTCGCCCGATGGAGTCATCTCGGTGACGACCTCGAAGGGCGCCACCTTCCGCTGCAAATCAGTGACCGGTCGCATGCTGCCCACTGTAGGCGGCCCGACCGACAGAAACGGTCAGGCCGTGCGCTCGCCTATCCGGGGGAAGGGCGTGGTGGAGAAGACCACCTCGACGGGCACCTCGAAATACTCGGCGATGCGCAGCGCCAGGTAGAGGCTGGGGCTGTATTCGCCGCGTTCGAGATAGCCGATGGTCTGGTAGTGCACCCCCAGCGCGTCGGAGAGCTGCCTGCGGGTCACGTTCCGCTCTGCGCGCAGCAGCGCGATGCGGTTGTAGACGGTCTCACTCATCAGGCCGTAGTTTCTCAGGTCACGCGCTGCATCGCCCGGTGACGGCGCTCTTCCATCGCCGAGCCGGACTCGCGCCTGGCCATCCTGCGCAGGATCGGGGGCGCCAGCAGCAGCCCGGCCACGGCCCAGGCGAGCAGCACGAGCGTGGTCTCCACGGGCCGCCAGGAGCCGCCGATCTCCGCGGCGGCGGCCGCGTCCGGCATCAGGGCCGAGCGCATGCCCAGGCCGAGCCAGTAGAGCGGGAAGGCGTGGGCGACGGCCTGGAGCCAGCCGGCCAGCGCCGTGATCGGGTAGAAGACGCCGGAGATGGAGGTGAGCGCGCCGACGGCCAGCATGGCCAGCCCGGCCGCGGACTGGGGGCTCTTGGCCAGGGAGCCGATGATCGCGCCGAGCGGGAGCGAGGACAGCAGCCCCAGCAGGGCGATCCAGGCCAGCGTGAGCCAGCCGCCCGCCCCGATGCCGAGCAGCCCGGGCACGAAGAACAGCCCGGCGGCCAGCATCACCACCACGGAGCCGATCGTGGTGATGGACAGCATGACGATCCTGCCGACGAGATAGCCCACCATGCCCTGCGGCACGGCCTTGGCCCGCAGCAGGGTGCCGTCCTCGCGCTCGACCGACAGCGAGCCCACCGCCCCCATGAGCCCGTTGAGCGGGATCATCAGGCCCACCAGGCCGGGCAGCGTGGCCGCCGCCAGCGACAGGCCGGTGCCGGGCAGCGTCGCGTCGCGCTGGAAGTACAGCACGACGACGAAGGCCGCGGTGCTCACCACGGTGAAGCCCATGTCCTGCGCGCTGGCGAGCTGCTGCTTGAACTCGATCCACCCGCGGGACACCCCGAGCCGGGCGGCGTGCAGCGTGGGGTTCACGCCTCCTCCCTCCTGACGATGGCCATGTAGGTCTCCTCCAGCGTGGCCCGGCGCACCTCCAGGTCGCCGATCTCGGTGCCGTGCTGCTCGAACAGCTCGCGGACGAAGCCGGTGGCGTCGCGGGTGGCGTGCACGAAGTGCTCGCCGTCGCGGCTCCAGCGCACCTGGGCGTCACGGGAGTACTCGCGGGTGAGGCTGTCGGGGCTGCCGTCGGCGACGATCCGGCCGCCGGACAGGATGAGGATGCGGTCGGCGAGCTTCTCCGCCTCGTCGAGGTCGTGCGTGGTGAGCAGGATCGTGGTGTCGTCCAGGTCCGACAGGCGGTGCACGAGATCGTGGAAGTCGCGCCTGGCCTGCGGGTCGAAGCCGGCGGTCGGCTCGTCGAGGAAGAGCACCTCGGGCCGGCCGACGATGCCGATGGCGACGTCGAGCCGGCGCCGCTGCCCGCCCGAAAGCTGCCTGATCCGCTGCCCGGCCTGCTCGGTGAGCCCGACCGCCTCGATCAGCTCGGCGGTGCCGAACGGTGGCCGGTCCGGCCTGGCGTACGGCTCGTAGTAGCGGCTCAGGTGGTGCAGGAGCTGGTGCACCCGCCAGCGGCCGTGGTCGCGCCACGACTGGAGCACGACGCCCAGCCTGGCGCGCCAGCGCTCGTCGCCGCGGGCGGGCTCGACCCCCAGTACCCGTACGTGCCCCGCGGACGGCTTCCTGAAGCCCTCCAGGATCTCGATGGTGGTGGTCTTGCCCGCGCCGTTGGGCCCGAGCAGGGCGATCACCTCGCCCGGGCTGACGGTGAAGGCGACCTCCCGCAGGACCTCCTTCTCGCCGTACGCCATCCGCAGCCCCTCGACCTCCAGAGCGGCGGCGTTCTTGCCGAGGTCGAGGCCCCCTGCGAGTTCTTTCACCGCTCCCATCAACCCTCCAAGTAGTAGGACTACTACATCTATAGCACACCTACTACAGACCGCAATACACATATGACACCGCATTGCAAGCGAACAGTAAGTCACACCCGATACGGTCGGAATCGCCTGTAGCGGAAAAGGAAGGTTCGATGTCACGACCCAGAGAGGCACTGATCCAGGCTGGACAGGGCGTAGCCCGAGCGGTGGCCCAAGGGGGTGACGTGAGGCAGGCCATGGGGCAGGCCGTCGGGCAGGTCGTCGACCAGGCGGGGCAACTGGCCGGCCAGGCCCCGGGCTTCAGGCTGAACCCGCACGACTTCGCCGCCGCCCGGGACGGCGGCGCCTCCGTCGGCACCCTCATCGAGGCCAGGTCCGCCTCGCTCAACGAAGCCGGCGAGATCGTCAACCGCAGCTTCGCCGAGAACGGCATGCACGTCATCTCGCCCGTGGTGATCCCCAAGGGCAGCACCGCCAAGGTGGTCGTGCCGCTGGGCATCCTCGTGGCGCTCGGCCTCCTCGGCGCGCTCGGCAACATCGTGCCGAGCGCCGACGTGGTCTTCGGCCCCCACTACTGGGTCGTGCTGGTGCTGGCCGCCGTGTTCCTGTGGTGGCGGCGCAGCGTGGTGATGGTGCCCGAGGGCTGCAAGGCGCTCATCACCCAGTTCGGCAAGCTGGTGCACATCGCGGACCCGGGCCGGGTGACGCTGTTCAACCCGTGGAAGCGGGTCAGCTACATCGTCAACACCACCCGCGAGTACCCGTTCAACGCGCCGATCAGCGAGGCCCCCACCCAGCAGGGCGTCAAGGCCAGCGTGGACCTGTTCCTGCAGTTCAGGATCGAGAACCCGGCGGAGTTCATCTTCGTGCTCGGCTCGGTCAGCGGCTTCCAGTCCAAGCTGCAGAACGCCATCAGCGAGGTCACCCGCTCGCTGATCTACGCCCAGCGGGCCGAGGAGATCTACGACCTCGTCGGCGAGAGCACGCTCGGCATGCTGGAGAGCCTCAACCAGCAGTTCCTGCCCGCCGTTCGGCTCACCGACGTGAACATCACCCACGCCGAGCCGTCCAGCCAGGAATACCGCATGGACCTGGCCGCCCCCGAGATGGTCAGGGTCGCCAAGGAGGCCTACACCTACGAGTACGAGCTGCAGCTCCGCAAGGAGCAGAACGAGGGCGACCTGGTCAAGGAGCTGGCGGGGCTGCAGGAGACGCTGAGCGCCATCCAGGCCGAGATCGCCGGCTACCAGGCCCGCATGGACACCGCGCTCGAACGCGCCACCCACCAGGCCACCGCCCAGGCCAGGCAGCGCCTGGTCGAGGCGGAGTCCACGGCCAACGCCAACGCCGCGCTCCTGGAGGCGCAGGCGCTGGACATCAGGGCCCTGTCCGCCGCCGAGGCGCCCGAGATCCTCGACTACCGCTTCCAGCAGGACCTGCTGGCCAAGCTGGAGTCCGTGGCCACCAGGCTGCCGCAGGTGGTGCAGGTGGGCGAGCAGACCGACATCGACTTCCTGGCCCTGGCCCAGCAGCTCGTGGGCGGCAGGGACGCGGCGCTGTTCTCCGCCGAGGACATGGCCGCCATCCGCGGCAGGCTCGACGAGATCGCCACCCGCGTGCGCGAGCGCGAGGACGAGATCGCCGCACTGCTCAAGAAGGCCGCCGCCGACGTGGCCGAGCCGCCCGCCACACCCGAGCCCGACCACGACCTGGAACGCACCGTCGAGCGTCTCCTGCCCGGGAAGGAGATCTGAGATGAGCCGCGAGTTCTCGAAGATCAAGGAGTCGCTGGCCTCCTGGGGAGAGATCCGCCAGCTCCTGCGCGGCGGCGAGCAGGGCCAGCTCGTGCCCGTCGTCATCCCCAAGGACCGGCGCGGCTTCGCCTGGATGACGCTGGTGTTCCTGGCGATCTACTTCGCCGGCCTGGCCGCGCTGACCGACTTCACGCTCGTCGGCGCGTTCGCCGCGCTGCTGTTCCTGCTGCTGGCGCTGCTGACGATGTGGCGCAAGGCCATCATCGAGATCGAGGAGGGCACCACCGGCGTGCGCAGCCGCTGGGGCGCCATCACCGGCACGCTGCCGCCGGGCCGCCACTACCTGTGGCTGCCGTGGGACCGGGTGGACGCGGTCGTCGACACCTCCACCGAGATCCCGTACTCGGCGCCGATCGTGGCCTGCCCGACCGCCGAGAACGTGCCGCTGAAGTCGATCGAGTTCTTCCTGAAGTTCAGGATCGTGGACCCCGTCGCGTTCGTCCGCACGATCGGCGCGGGCAACTTCGACCTGGTGCTGTCCAGCGCCGTCCAGGACGCGATCAGGCAGCGCAGCCGCAGGGTCAACACCGAGCGCGCGTACGACCTGCGCGGCTCCGACGTCGGCGACATGCAGGACGCGCTCAACCGGCAGCTCGGCCGCTACGGCGTGCGCATCACCGGCGCCAACATCCCCGACGTGCAGCTCCCCGACCAGTACCAGCAGCACCTGGCCACCCGCGAGAAGGTGGCCAAGGAGCTGTCCGCCTACGAGCGGGAGTGGGAGCTGACCCGCAAGCGCCGCATCGACACGCTGCTGATGGAGATCGAACGCTCCAAGAAGACCCGTGACGCCCGCGTCGTCGAGGTCAAGGCCGCCCACAACAACGCGCGCAAGAACGTGGCGCGCATGCTGGAGGAGCAGGAGACCGAGGCGCAGCGGGTGACGTGGGAGATCGAGGCGCGGGGCAGGGCCGACCTGACCTCCGCCGAGAACGAGGCCAAGGCGCTGCGCCGGCTGGCCGAATCGTACCGGGACAACCGGGCCGTGCTGCAGTACGAGCTGGCCCGCAGGCGCCTCGACGTGGGCGCCAAACTGGCGGAGAACGCACCCCAGCCGCTGGTCGTACGGACCCAGCAGGGGCAGGCGGACTCCGCGCTCTCCACCCTCCTCCTGGCCCAGCTGCTCCCCCGCATCTCGGGCACAGGGCAAGTGAACGGCCCCACACCTTCCGCTTAGGAGAACCCCATGGTGTTCCGCAAGTTGATGGCCGCGTTCGGCGCGGGCGTCGAGGTTGACACGGTGTTGACCAACACGGGAGTGCGCCCGGGCGAGCCGCTGCGCGGCGTCGTCCACTTCCGTGGCGGCAACTCCGACTACAAGGTCGAGGGCATCTACATCGACCTGACCGCCGTGGTCGAGGTCGAGCAGGGCGACAACGAGTACAAGACGTCCTACAGCTTCCTGCGCCAGCAGGTGGCCGGGACCTTCCAGCTCGCGGCCGGCGCGCAGCACCAGCAGCCGTTCGAGATCCCGATCCCGTGGGAGACGCCGATCAGCGCGATCGCCGGGCACCCGCTGCACGGCATGAAGCTGGGCGTCCAGACGGAGCTGGCGCTGGCGGGGGCGCTCGACAAGGGCGACCTCGACCCGTTGTTCGTCAGCCCGCTGCCCGCCCAGGAGCACGTGATCGGGGCGCTCGACCGGCTGGGCTTCCAGTTCAAGAAGGCCGACCTGGAGCGGGGCACGCTGTACGGCTCGACCATGCCGTTCTTCCAGGAGATCGAGTACTACGCGGGCGGCCAGTGGCGGCGCTACTTCAACGAGCTGGAGCTGACGTTCATCGCCGGGCCGCGGCAGATGGACGTCATCCTGGAGGCCGACAAGCGGGGTGGCTTCCTGACCTCCAGCCACGACGCGTACAACCGGTTCACGGTCCGCTACGACCAGTCGCCGCAGGACGCCGACGCGGCCCTGCAGCGCGGCCTGGAGCAGATGGCCCGCCACCGCGGCTGGTTCTGATCCGGAGGAGGGCGGGCGGCCCGCCGCCCGCCATCACCTGTCGGTCCGGCCCGCTAGGGTGCCGATCGTGTCCTGGAGATCACGATTATGGTGGGCCGCCGCGCTCGCGCTGAGCGTGGCGGGTGCGGCGTACGTCGCGGCGGGGCCGGCGGGCGGGTTCGCGTTCTTCGGTTACGGCGGGTTCTGTCCCGGCCGCGAGTTCTACCTGTTCGAGCTGAGCCGGGTGTGGTCCGTCGCCTTCGCGGTGCCGCTCCTCGGCTACGCCGGCGCGCCCCTGCTGGTCCTCGGCTTCGCCGCCTGCTGGCTGGGCACGCGCAGGGGGCGGCCCGGGCTCGGCCGGGTGCTCGCGCGGGTCATGGCCACCGTGGTGCTGGTCGTGTACGGCACGGGCCCGCTGGCCTTCGCCGTGGATCTGGCCATCGACCGGGCCTGCACCGGGGCGTGGGGCGGGCTCGCGGGGCTGTGGTTCTTCCTCGGCCCGGCCCTGGCGCCCGTGCTCGCCGCGCTGTGCGCGTTCACGGCCGTGCGCCTGCCCCGCCACCGGCTGCGCAGGCTGGTCTCGGGACGCCGCTTCCGGCGCGGAGCGGCCGTCGTGCTGGGCGTGGCCCTGCTGGGGCTCGCCCCGGCGGCCGACCTGGCGTCGGGCCCCATCAGGCCCTTGGTGTGCGAGCCTGCCTACCCCTACGCCAAGACCGTGCCGACGGGCGAGAACGCCTTCCTGTGCGGCGCCCGCCAGGGCGCGCAATACCCCACACTCCCCGATCACCGGCTGCTCGCCTTCGGCCGCGAGCAGTGCGCCCGCTACCCGGGCACGACGGTGCACGCCGCGTTCCTGGCCCCCATCTGCCCGCCGGCCGCGGCCGACTGGCAGCGCGAGATCGACGCCGAGGAGGCCGAGTACGCCCGCGAGGAGGCCGAGAGCCAGGCCGAGTGCGACCGGTTCCGTCACAAGCCGCTGATCAAGCCGGTCCGGGTCGCCAGGATCCTCGAGTTCAGCGAGATCGGGCTGGAGGCGTACGAGGACCACGAGGACAGCGAGGACGACCCGGTCATGCACCATGACCTGGTGGGCAGCGCGACCGGAGTCCTGCGGATCGATCTCGCCGCCGACTACGAGCAGTGCGTCACCACCGAGACCTACCGGCGCCGCCCGCCCGTGGAGGTCAAGGGCTGGGACAAGGTGATCGAGGTCGGCTACCTCAGCCCCACGGGGGACTTCACGCTACGGGACCCGTTCGACTCGCCGGAGCTGCCCAACCTGGCGGTCGCGGGCAGGGGACACTACCGCGTGCGGGTGCACTACCGCGAGCCGGACTGGGAGGCGTGGACCCCGCAGCACCTGCTCGTCATGGTCTATCCGGGGCGCGGCGACGAGGTGATCGACCTCAAACGGACGCGACGGCCAGCAGGTGGCCGCTGACGCCCAGCAGCGACGGCTCGCACTCCAGGCGGCGGGCGGCGTCGAGCAGCAGCTCGCGCCGCCCGTCGTCGTCCAGCCAGTCGTTCACGTCGCCGTACAGCCAGAAGGCGCCCTCCAGGCCGTACCGGCGCGGCTCGGGCAGCCCCGCCTCGGTGAACTCCGTGAGGATCTCGTCGAGGCCGTGGGCGTACCCGCGGAAGCCGCCCTCCTTGGAGGAGATGAGCAGGCCCGTCTCCAGGGCCTCGTACTCGATGGCCGGCCGCCCCTCCTGGAGGAGGTAGCCGTGGTAGACGCTGTCGTGCAGGGCCGCGTACCGGGTGATGACGGCGGCGGCGACCAGCCCGCCGGGACGGGCGGCGCGGCGGGCCTCCGACAGCGCCCGCAGGCGGTCGGCGCGCTCGGGCAGGTGGTAGAGCGGGCCGAGCAGCAGCACCGCGTCGGCCTGCCCGCCGGGCACCGGCAGCGCCCTGGCGTCACCCAGGCGGGCGCGCACCCCCGGTAGCTTCGCGGCCTCCTCGACGTGCAGCGGCACCGGATCGACGAGCTCGACGTCGTAACCCTCGGCGGCCAGCCACTCGGCGTGCACGCCCGTGCCGCCGCCCACGTCGAGCACCCCCGCGGGCGCCGGCGGCAGTAAGCGGCGCAGCACGTCGCGGGTGCGCCAGTACTCCAGGCGGCCCCGGCCCTGCCGCAGGCGCGTCAGCTCGCCCCCGCGCTCGTAGTAACCCATGACGGCGGGATCCATGATCATGCCATCCGATCCTAGGATCGCCGCCGATCCGTACGCGAAGCAATATTGCGCGGCATCTTCCGCTAGCAGATCGTGTGCTGGCAGTCGCATGGCGCCGTCGTTACCATGACCTCGGGACTGATTGATCGTCGGACGGCGGGGCGAGCGATGGCACGGTTCATGGCGGCGTTGAAGAGGTCCGCCCCATGGGCGGCACGCAACGCGGACGGCGCCATCGCCCTGGGCCTGGCGATCGTGGTGGGCGTGCTCGGCATCATGCCCGACGAGATCTTCGGCCCGCAGGGCGACGAGATCCAGGGCCAGCTCGTGACCGCCGCGACCCTGGTGATCCTCGCGCTGGTGGCCACCGCGCTGCTGCGCGACCGCGCCCGGCAGGCCCCCGTCGAGAAGACGATCACCTCGGGGGCCCTGGCCGAGCTGCCCGTACGCCTGGCCCGCCTGGAGGAGATCGAGACCCTGGCCCACAGCACCCGCAGGGCACTCGACTCCCTGCAGCTCGTCAGGGTGCTGGGCAGCAGGCAGGAGATCGCGCACTCCCATGCCGAGGCCCGCAAGGACACCACCCGGTGGAGCTTCAAGGGCGGTACGGGCACCTACCTGCGGGCGGTCACCCTGCCCGAGTGCGTCGCCGCCGCGCGCAGGGACAAGCGGCACCTCAGGGTCAGCGTCGAGATCATCGACCCGGGCGACGTGGAGGTGTGCGAGACCTACGCCCACTACCGCCGCTCGCTGTCCGACGCCCCCGACGGCACCGGCGAGACGTGGACGACCGACCGGGCCAGGAAGGAGTCGTACGCGACCATCCTGGCCGCCTTCTGGCACCGCCAGCGCTACGGGCTGCTCGACATCGAGGTGGGCCTGTCCTCGACGATGACCACGTTCCGCTGGGACCTGTCCTCGACCCGGCTGATCATGACGGTCGAGGACCCGAACATGGCGATGACCGCGCTGGCCGACACGTTCTACTACGAGAACTGCGACACCGAGCTGCGGCTGAGCCTGGAGCAGGCGCGCCGGGTGCCGCTGGAGATGTACAAGAAGGTGCCGCTCGGCGACGAGCCCACCATCGAGGAGGTGCAGGAGCTGTTCGAGCGGATCGGGGTGCCCCTGCCCAAGTCGTACAACGGCCGCGACGTCGTCGACATCGCCCGCAAGGCCCTGCGCGCCGTGGACCCGTACTCATGAGCCTGCGCGGCGTGCACGAGGTGCTGCTCGCGGGGGAGGCCAGGGCGTGGGCGCTGGCGGAGCTGTCGCGGCCGGACCTGACGGCCGTACGCCACCCGCTCGGGTTCGTCTGCCTGCCGCTGGAGCGCGAGGGCGGCGAGGGGGTATGCCTGCATCTGTGGACCGACTCGCTCGCGCACGCCGAGAGCACCACCTCGCAGATCCACTGCCACAGCTGGGACCTGGTCAGCCACGTGCTCTACGGCCAGGTGCGCAACGTGCACGCCGTGGTCGACGACGCCTGCGACCATGCCACGCACCGCGTGTACGAGGTGGTCAGCGGTGCCGATGGCGACCGGATCTCGCCCACCTCCCGCACCGTGCGGCACACCACGGGCCTGGTGGAGGTCTTCGGCCCCGGCGACACCTACACGCTGGCCGCCGACCGCTTCCACAGCAGCGTGGTGCCCGAGGGCGGCGAGGCGGCCACGATCGCGCTCGGCCGCGGCCGGCCCGGCAGCCACGACCTGTCGCTCGGCCCACTGGCCGGCCGCTCCCACCACGTCTCCAGGCAGCCGCTGGACGCCGGGGAGCGGGCCCTGGCCATCCGCACCATCACCGCGCACCTGACCTGAGAGGGCACCGATGGACCTGGATCACGCTCGTACGGTCGCCGTCGAAGCCGCCGAGGCCGCGGGCGCCCTGCTCCGGGAGGGCACGCGGGGCGCGCTCGGCACCCGGGCCAAGGGGGAGGCCGGCGACGTGGTCACCGACCTGGACCTGGCCTCGGAGAAGCTGCTGCTGGAGCGGATCCTGACGGCGTACCCGTCGCACACGGTGATCGCCGAGGAGTCGGGGCTGGTCGGCGCGGCGGGCGGCGAGTGGACGTGGCTGGTCGACCCGCTCGACGGCACCAACAACGTGGCCATCGGGCTGCCGGCGTACGTGGTGGGCGTGGCGCTGTGCAGGGACGGGCTGCCGCTGCTGGGCGTGGTACACGACCCGGTCTCCCGCCAGACGTGGTCGGCCCTGCGGGGGAAGGGCGCGGTCGCCTCCTCGGGCATGCGCCTGGCGCCGCCGTACGCGCCGAGCCCGCACGGGCCGCTGCTGGCCTGGACCCAGGGGTACGGCATCGCCAGGGACGACGCCACCGTCCGGCGGCTGAAGACGGCGCTCGACCTCAACGCCCGCCGGGTGCTGCAACTCTGGGCTCCGCTGCTGGCCTGGGCGATGCTGGCGCGCGGCGACATCGACGGGATCGTGGGCTACCGGGCAGGGGTGGTGGACCTGCCGGCGGGGGCGCTGCTGGCGCAGGAGGCGGGCATCGAGATCCGTGGGCTGGACGGGGGCCCGTACGAGGAGTGCGTGGACGCTCCCGCCGACGAGCGCAGCTTCGTGGCCGCCCATCCGCGGGCCATGCCGGGGCTGCTGTCGTTCCTCCAGTGAGGAAAAATCCGCGGATGTTGTGTGTCGTTTGTCGATGAGTTCCGCCGCCGTTCGACGTCTATTTAGAGGGTGCCGAGAACGGCATCACCGCGGAGAGGAGCCCGACATGTTCACCACCACCGAGCTGGCCCAGGTGCTCTTCGTCACCACCCTCCAGCCGTCCGACGAGCTGTCCCCGTTCCGGATCCGCGAGGCCGTGGACGAGCGGCTGTGCGCGTGCGGCGGCGACCCGTCCTGGTGCGCGGCGTTCGTGGCGCAGGAGGCCGGCGACCACCCCGAGGCGTACGCGCGCCGGATGCGCTGGGCCCTGGACGCGGTCGCCTGCGCCTACGAGCCCGCCGCCGTCTGACCCGGCCTGAGCAAGCCCGGGTCAGCCGAACTCCACCAGCGCCCACACCGTGGCCAGCAGCCCGGCGACGGCCAGGCCGGCCCCGGTGAGCAGGAAGCGGCGCATCGGGACCCGGACGTCGTGGCGGCGGCACGACTCGAACCACAGCAGCGTGGCCAGCGAGGCCCACGGGGTGATCACGGGGCCGACGTTGGTGCCGGCCAGCAGGGCCAGCAGGCGGTCCTGGTCGGCGGCGGGGATGACGATCTCGACGGCCTTGTAGGCGGGCAGGTTGTTGATCAGGTTGGACAGCCCGGCGCCCACCGCGGCGGTGCGGTAGGGGTCGCCCTCCGTACCGATCATCCAGGTCATCAGCGCGGACAGGCCGTGGATGCTGAGCGTGGGCACGACCAGGAACAGGCCGGTCACGAAGATGACGAGCTGCCAGGGGATCAGGCTCCACGTCAGGCGCTCGCGGGCGCGCAGCACGAACGCGGCCAGCACGGTCGCGGCGGCCGCCGTGGCGGCGATCGCCACGTGCGTCTCCAGCAGCAGCAGGACGATGAACAGCAGGCACGCCGCCGACGCGGCGCCGAACAGCACGCGGTCGGCCACCGGCTCCAGCACCGGCGGGGTGTAGCGCAGGTCGCGCCGCTCACCGCGCCGCCAGTAGAACACCCACAGGAACACCATCGTCACCGCGATCGCGGCGGCCTGCGGCGCCCACATGCGGGCGGCGAACTCGGTGGCGTCCAGGCCGATCTTCCGCATGCCGAGCAGGTTCGTGAGGTTGGAGACCGGCAGCAGCAGGCTGGCGGTGTTGGCCAGCCAGATCGTGGTCATGGCCAGGGGGAGGGCGGCGATGCGGGCCCGTGGCGCCAGGGCGAGCATGACGGGGGTGAGCAGCACTGCCGTCGTGTCCAAGTTCAGAAATATCGTAACAAATGACGCAAAAGCGACACAAAGAAAGAACAGGGCGGCGTAATTGCCGCGCCCGAGGACCGCCATCCTGGCCGCGATGGCGTCGAAAACCTGCGCCTCCTTGGTGAGCTCGGCCAGCACGATGATCGCCACCAGGAAGACCAGCAACGGGCCGATCTCACCCAGGCTGGTGACCGCGTCGGCCCAGGGCAGCAGGCCGGCCGCCACGAAGACCAGACCGAGGACCAGCAGCCCGACCCTGATCCAGTCGAGCACGCCAAGACGCCGCCACACCCGAAGATGATCGCACACCGGCGGCGGGGCAAGGGATACTGAGCGAATGGCACGTGACGGCAGGCCGACCGACATCTTCGTCAGCTACTCCCCGGCCGACACAGCCTGGGCGACCTGGATCGCCTGGGAGCTGGAGGCGGCGGGCTACCGCACCATGATCCAGGCCTGGGACTTCGTGCCCGGCACCAACTTCATCGACTTCATGGACCGCGGCGTCAGCGAGGCGAAACTCGTCGTGGCCGTGCTCTCCCGCAACTACCTGGGCTCGCGCTACGGCCGCTTGGAGTGGCAGGCGGCGCTGCGGGCCGACCCCGACAACCCCTCCAACAAGCTCGTCACGATCAGGCTGGAGGACGTGCCCCTGGAGGGGCTGCTGTCCACCATCACCTGGGTCGACCTGCTGGGCGTCACCGATCCCGGCCAGGCCAGGGCGCTGCTGCTCGGCCGGGTCGGGGAGGCGCTGGCGGGCCGGGCCAAGCCCGAGGCCGCGCCCGCCTTCCCCGACGGCTCCGTCGTGCCACCGTCGCCGCCCGCGACCCTGCCCAGCCTGCCGCCGCCCGCCGAGCGGGCCAGGGCCAGGCGCGCCCCGGTCACGCCGCCCACGTTCCCCCCGGTGGCCGGCGAGAGCCGGGGCCGCGACTCGATCGGCGTGCTGCACATCGGCGGTCCCCGCTTCGGGCGCGCGCTGCCCGACCCCGGCGAGCCGTTCACGCCCGAGGACATGCAGGCCCGCATCTGGGCCGACCTGACCGCCCTGTACGACCGCGGCATGCCCCGCCCCGACCTCATGGTCGTCAGCGGCGACCTGACCGAGTCGGGCAGCCTGGGGCAGTACGCCCAGGCGACCCGGTTCGTGACCGACCTGCGGCTGCTGCTCGGCCTGGAGCCGCACCGGCTGGTGCTGCTGCCGGGGCCGCGCGACGTCACCAAGGCCGCCGCCAGCGCGTACTTCATGACCTGCGAGGCCGACGACGTGAGCCCGCAGCCGCCGTACTGGCCCAAGTGGCGCCACTTCGCCACCCTGTTCGGCGAGCTGTACCAGGGGCTGGACGACCGGGTGTTCGACGGCGGGCAGCCGTGGACGCTGTTCGAGGTACCCGATCTGAAGGTGGTCGTGGCAGGGCTGAACTCGACGATGGCGATGAGCCATCTGGAGCGCGACGCGTACGCGATGCTCGGGGAGGCGCAGGCGGCCTGGTTCGCCGAGCGGCTGCGGCCGTACGAGGAGCGCGGGTGGCTGCGCCTGGGCGCGATGGGGCACCCGCCGGAGGAGCTGACGGACGCGCCGGCGTTCGAGCGGCTGCTGGGGCACCGGCTCAACCTGCTCTTCCACGGCGGCACCGGGCAGGCGGCCGAGGGGCGCATCGGCGCGCCGCGCTCGGGGCGGCACCACCTCGTGGAGATCGGCCCCGACGGGCTGCGCACGTGGGTGCCCGACCAGGAGCGTCCCGAGCCGGTGCGCGTACGCTGGCGGGCCGCGCAGGCGACGTTCACCGGCGAGAGCCCGCCCGAGCAGCCGCCCGCCGCCAAGCCGGAGGAGCGCGTGCCGAGCCCCGTGGAGCTGCTGCTCGACCGGGTCACCGAGGTCTGCGAGGCCAGGCACGAGCGCGCCAAGATCCGCAGGTTCGACACGCATCTGGTGGTCACCCAGGCCGAGGACGGCTTCGTCCGCCAGACCATGATCGGCGCGCACGTGGGCGCGCTGGACGAGGAGGCGGTGGCCGGGTTCGTGCGGCAGGCGCACGCCGGCGGGCTGGCCGCCGAGCTGGTCTACCAGGGGCCGCCGGCGCCGCGCTCGCTGCGCGAGGACCTGATGCGGATGGGCGTGCGGCTGCGCAGCTTCACCGAGTTCCAGGGGCTGCTCGACCTGAGCGGCTACGTCGCCGAGCAGACCGCCAGGCTGACCTCCGACCGGCGTTACCCGCCCGCCCTGTACGTCCCGCAGCGCTACCGCGAGCTCGACCGCCCCGGCAGCCAGATCAGGCACGGCCTGACCGACGAGCTGATGCGGCTGCTGGCCGCCGACCACGGCCGGTTCCTGCTGCTGCTGGGCGACTTCGGCCACGGCAAGACGTTCGCGCTGCGCGAGCTGGCCCGGCGCATCCCGGCCGAGCTGCCGCACCTGACGCCGATCCTCATCGAGCTGCGCGCCCTGGACAAGGCGCACTCCGTGGACGCGCTGGTGGCGGCGCACCTGGCGGGCCACGGCGAGGAGGTCATCGACCTGAAGGCGTTCCGCTACCTGCTGCGGCAGGGGCGGATCGTGCTGCTGTTCGACGGGTTCGACGAGCTGGTGACCCGGCTGACCTACGACCGGGCGGCCGACCACCTGGCCACGCTGCTGGCGGCGGCCGACGACAAGGCGAAGATCGTGGTGGCCAGCCGTACCCAGCACTTCAAGTCGCACAGCCAGGTGCTCACCTCGCTCGGCGAGATGGTCGGGGTGCTGCCGCAGCGGCGGGTCCTCGGCGTCGAGGACTTCACGCCCGACCAGATCCGCTCCTACCTGGCCAACCGGTTCGGCGGCGGCGAGGAGGCCGGCGCCCGCATGTCGCTGATGGGGGAGATCCAGGACCTGCTGGCGCTGGCCCAGAACCCGCGCATGCTCAGCTTCATCGCCGACCTCGACGCCGACCGCCTGCGTACGGTCGCCGAGGCCCGCCACACCATCAGCCCCGCCCTGCTGTACGAGGAGATCCTCACCTCGTGGCTGGCCTTCGAGGAGCGGCGGGCCAGGGTCCCCGGCTCCCCCGCGGGCCTGAGCCTCGAGGAGCTGTGGCAGGTGGTGACGGCGCTGGCGGTGCGGCTGTGGGAGTCCGGCGAGGCGCTGCTGGCCCTGGACGAGCTGACCGAGATCGGCGAGACGCTGACCGGCCTGGCCGACGGCCGGCTCACCGCCGCGCACGCCGCCTTCCGCATGGGCTCGGGCAGCCTGCTGGTGCGTACCGACGAGGGCATGTTCGGGTTCATCCACGCCTCGGTCATGGAGTGGCTGGTCGCCCGGCGCATCGCCACGACGCTGGACCACCCGGTGCTGCTGGCGCGCCGGCCGCTGTCGGCGCTGACCGTGGAGTTCCTGTGCGACCTGGGCGACGTGCGGGCCTTGCGGGCGTGGGTCAACGACCCGCCCGCCGACGACGTGGCCAGGGCGAACGCGGTCAAGATCGCCGCCAGGCTGCGCACCCCCGCCCACGCCGACCTGCGCGGCGCCAGCCTGAAGGGCGAGGACCTGTCGGCGAGGGACCTGCGCGAGGTCGACCTCACCGGCGCCGACCTGTCGGAGGCCACGCTGGCCGGCACGAACCTGTCCAGGGCCACGCTGCGCGACGCCAGGCTGATCGGCGCGCGGCTCGACGGCGCCCAGCTCACCGGGGCAGACCTGCGCGGCGCCGACCTGTCGGGAGCACGGCTGGCGCAGGTGGACCTGAGCGACGCCGACGTCGAGGGCGCCCGCTGGCACCGGGCCTCGCTGATCGACGTGACCGGCACGCTGCCGCGCCTGCCCGGCGCCGCCGTGGTGCCGGGGCAGCCGGTCGAGGTGCAGTTCGCGCCGGCCGCCATCGGCGTCCCGTACGGCTACCACTTCCAGACCAGCCGCCTGCCCGAGCCGATCGACTACAGCCCCGACGGGGCCACGATCGCGGTCGGCAACGAGGACGGCGGCGTGCTGCTGTGCGCCGGCGGCGCTCCGGTGCGCACGCTCCAGGGCCACCGGGGCCGCGTGTACGCGGTGCGGTTCGCCGGCGACCTGCTGGCCACGGGCGCCGCCGACGGTTACGTGCTGCTGTGGGACGCGCTCAGCGGCGAGCTGCTGCGCAGGCTGGAAGGCCACCCCGGTGGCGTCTGGCCGCTGCGGCTGAGCCCGTCAGGCGACCTGGTGGCGGCGGGCGGCGGCGACGGCGTCGTCCGCGTGTGGGAGACGGCCACCGGGCGGCTCGCGCACGAGCTGGCCGGGCACCGGGCGCCCGTCTACACCGCGTCGTTCGGCGGCGCCGCGCTGGTGACCGGCGACTCCGCGGGCGTGGTGCGCGTCTGGGACCTCGGCACCGGGCAGGTGAAGGAGACGCTCGGCGAGCACCGCGGCAGCGTCTACCGCGCCGTGCACGGCCCCGGCGGGCGCCTGCTGGCCACCGGCGACGAGGCCGGCACGGTCAGGCTGTGGGACACCCGCACCTGGCGGCTCGTCCACGAGCTGGCCGGGCACCTGGGCAGCGTCTACTGCGTGGCGTTCTCGCCCGACGGCTCGCTGCTGGCCTCCGGAGACACGGCGGGCGGCGTACGCGTGTGGGAGACCTCGGGCGAGGCCCGCGGCGTGCACACCACGCACGCCGCGGCCGTCTACCAGGTTGCGTTCGGCCCCGACGGGCAGACCCTGGCCAGCGGCGACGCCAACGGCGTGGTGCGGGTGCAGCGGCTCGGCGCGGGCCAGCGGGTGGAGCTGACGGGGCACCGCAGCTCGGTCTGGCCGTTCGCGTTCAGCCCCGACGGCGGGCAGCTCGCCACCAGCAGCAACGACGGCACCGTGCGCCTGTGGGACCCGGAGACCGGCCAGTGCCAGCGGGTGCTGCGCGGCCACGGGCGGCGCATCTCCTCCGTCCGCTTCAGCGCCGACGGCACGATGCTGGCGACCAGCGGCAACGACGGCGTCGTACGGCTGTGGGAGCCGCGCACCGGGCGGCGGCTGCGCGAGTTCACCGGCACGGCCGACCGGCTGATCTCGGCCTCGTTCTCCCCCGCCGGGCCGGTGCTGGCCACCTCCAGCAACGACGGCGGCGTGCACTTCTGGAACGCCGCCACCGGCGACTACGAGCGCGAGCTGAACGCCGAGACCGACCACGTGTGGGCCGAGGCGTTCAGCCCCGACGGGAGCCTGCTGGCCACCGCCAACGACGACGACAGCGTGCGGATCTGGTACCGGCCGACGGGGCGGCTGGCGGGCGAGCTGCTGGGCCACCGGGGCCGGGTGCGCTCGATCGCGTTCAGCCCCGACGGCGCGTACGTGGCCACCGGCTGCGACGACCACGCGGTCCGCGTGTGGGAGGCGGGCACCGGCCTCCGGACGGCCAAGCTGGAAGGGCACAGCGACCGGGTCTACTCCGTCGCGTTCTCTCCCGACGGCCGCTTCCTGGCCAGTGCCGGCAACGACGGCAGGGCCCTGGTGTGGGAGCGGCCGTCCGGCCGCCTCGTGCACACGCTCGACGGGCACGAGGGGCGGCTGTGGAGCCTGGCGTTCGACGCCTCGGGCGAGCGCCTGGCGACCGGCGGCGACGACACGCTGGTACGCGTGTGGGAGACCGCCACCGGCCGCCTGCTGCACACGCTGGGCGGGCACGCCCGCAGGATCTGGTCGGTGGCCTTCAGCCCCGCCGAGGACCTCCTGGCCAGTGCCGGCGACGACGGCCTGGTGATCCTCTGGGCGGGCGGCGAGCGGCGGGCGACCCTGCTCGGGCTGCCCGAGGGGTGGGCGGCGCTGGCGCCCGACGGGCGGTACAAGGTGCACGGCGAGCCCGGCGGGCAGTTCTGGCACGTGGTGGGCATGTCGCGGTTCGAGCTGGGCGAGCTGGATCCGTACCTGCCGGGGGTGCGGCAGGTACCGCTCGACTCGCCCTTCTAGAACACCTCGATCCGGTCCATGCTGATCACCGTGCTGCCCGACGCGGGGTTGCGCTCGCCCGTCACCCGTACGCGCAGCGTGTGCTGCCCGCGCGGCAGGACGGGGCTCAGGTAGTTGAGCTGCTCGCCCACCCGGATGGCGCTGTAGTAGTCGACGCGCTGCTCGGGGCCGCCGTCGATGGAGATGGCGGCGATGCCGTTGCCCCGGTCGCGCACGCTGAGCAGGGCCACGCGGCTGCCGGTGAAGGTGACCGTCGCCGTCGCGCCGGCCTGGCCGCTCCAGTGGTCGTTGCTCCAGAAGCACTGGTTGCCGCAGCCGGAGCCGGACTGCCACGTGCCCGCGTACGTGACCTGCGCGTCGAAGTCGTTGATCACCGAGGTGGCGGCGCCCGGGTCGCCGGACGGGAGCTGCTGGGTGGCGCCGGCGGCCAGGGGACGGCCGAAGTTCGGCGTGCCGTCGGCGTTCCAGGTGAACTTCTGCACCCGGGTGGTGCGGAAGTCGTAGGTGTAGGTGCTGGTGTTCTTGCCGTGGTAGGCGATCCAGTCCTCGGCGCCGTCGGGCGAGCGGAAGAACGAGTGGTGCCCGGGGCCCCACACGCCCGTCGCGTCGTTGCGGGAGAACACCGGGCCCGGGTGCTGCCTCCAGTTCGCCGCCACCATCGGGTCGGCGCCGTTCGCGATGCTCTTCATCCAGAGCTGGTAGTCCGGCTTGCCGGTGTCGCAGGTGGAGTAGGTCAGGAACGTCCTGCCGTTGCGGTAGAGCGGGGTGGGGCCCTCGCGCACCTCGGTGCACCCGCCGTCCGCCGGGATGGCGACGCGGCCGCCGGTGACGGTCCACGGGTTGCTCATCCTGGCGATGTAGAGCTGGGCGGGGCCGCCCAGGCCGCGGCCCGGGCCGCTCCAGACGAAGTACTGCTGCCCGTTGTGGGTGATCGGCTCGCCGTCGATGGCGTACTCGCCGAAGTCGGCGATCCTGGCCTTGAACGAGTACGGGCCCATCGGGTCGTCGCCCGCCGACTCCAGGACGTACATGCGGTGGTTGGCGTCCACGCCGTCGGACGCCGTGTAGTAGAGGTACCAGCGCGAGCCGACGTGGCGGAAGGCGGGCGCCCACATCTGCTTGTTGCGGCTGTTGTCGCTGTCGCGCCAGACCACCTGCTCGGGGGCCGCCAGCAGGGTGGCGAGGCTGGGCGAGCGCCAGATGCCGATCCGGTCGCCGCGCGTGGTGGCCACGTAGTAGCTGCCGTTGTGGTGGAGCAGGCTGGGGTCGGCGGAGGGGTTCACCGGGTTGCGGAACGACTGCGCCGCACTCGCTTCCCCGGCCGGGACGAGCACGGTCATGGCGACGGTCAGAGCGGCGAGGGCGGCACGCCAGGGACGCGGCATGGGCGGTCCTTCCGGTGATCCTTCCGGGCGATCTTTCCGATCGTCACGGAAACCGGTCAGGCCGTCAACCCGCCGGTTCAGCCGCGGGCGGCGCGCCCGAGCAGCTCCTGCCAGACCTCCGCCACCCGCGCGTCCAGCTCCTCCAGCGAGCCGTCGTTCGGGATCACGAAGTCGGCCGCCGCCAGCCGTTCCTCGCGGGTCGCCTGGGCGGCGATGCGGGCCTTGGCGTCGGCCTCCGGCATGCCGCGGTGCTCGGCCAGCCGCCTGATGCGCAGGCCGTCGGGGGCGTCGACGACGATGACGACGTCGTACATGGGGGCCAGGTTGTTCTCCACCAGCAGCGGCACGTCGTAGACCAGGATGGTGTCGTCGGCGGCGGCCCGCTGCAGCTCCGCCACCCGCTCCCCGACGAGCGGGTGCACGATCGCGTTCAGCGCCGCCAGCCGCTCGGAGTCGGCGAACACCAGCGAGCCCAGCTTCTCCCTGTTGAGCGAGCCGTCCGGCCGGAGCACCTCCTCCCCGAACGTGGCCACCACCCGCGCCAGGCCCGGTGTGCCCGGCTCCACCACCTCACGCGCGATCTTGTCTGCGTCGATCACCATGGCGCCCGCGGCCGACAGCCGCCTGGCCACCTCGCTCTTGCCGGAGCCGATGCCGCCGGTCAGTCCGATCTTCAGCACGCCAGAAGCCTAGTCCAAGGTGCATCATCGGAGCATGGTGAGCTGGATCGTACGGGCCGCCCACGAGCAGGCGGCGGCCGCCGGCGACGACTGGGTGGGGCCGTGGCACGTCGTGCTCGCCCTGCTGAGCGGCGACTCTCTCGCCGCGAGGGTGCTGAACGAGGCCGGGCTGGACCACGAGCACGCCCTGGAGCTCCTGCCCCGTCACGGGCGGCCCGGGCACCACCGGGGCGGCGGTTTCGCCAATCCGGCCCTCCACAAGCTGTCGGGCATCGCGACCGGCCTGGCCCTGGCCGAGGGCGAGCGGGTGCCGTCGCCGGAGCACTGGCTGATCGCGCTGGCCCACGACACCGAGGTGGAGCGCGGGGCGACGCCGCTGCACCCGTTCGGGGTCTCGCCGGAGGAGGTGCTGGCGGGGCTGCGGCGCCACGGTGTGCGGGTGCCGCCGCTGGACGCGCCCGAGCACGTGCCGTGGCGCGGCAGGCACCAGATCGTGGTGCCCGCCGCCCGGCTGCAGGCCGTGCTCGACCGGCTGAACGCCGCGCATCCGGCCGGCTCGGAGTGGCGGTGGGGGTGGAACTGGGTGGACGATGACCTCGGCCGCGCCATGATCATCGCGGAGGAGGGGATCGATCTGGCGTCCTACGCAGGTACACCACCGTCAGGTGATCGTCCATCCGCTCGCGGCTCGTCTCCCGATAGCCCAGCCGGCGGTAGAGCCGCAGGTTCCCCTCCGACAGGTGGCCCGTGAACAGGTCGAACGCCTCGGCCTCCGGCAGCGCCTCGTGCAGGGCGCGCAGCAGGGCCGTGCCCACGCCCTGACCCTGCCGGTCGGGGGCGACGACCAGGCGGCCCACCAGGCAGGTGGCGCCGGACAGCCGGCCGCGTACGGCGCCGACGATCCGCGTGCCGTCGAGCGCCTTGAGCACCAGCGCGTCCTCGACGACCTTGCGCACCTGCTCCAGCGACTCGACGAGCGGCGGGATGTACGGATCGCCGTAGAGCTGGGCCTCGCTGAGGTAGGCCGCGCGCTGCAGGGTGAGGATCTCGCCCGCGTCCGCGGGCTCGGCTCGTTCGATCACCACCTGCGGCAGCCTATCTCACGGCCGTCAGCTCTCCGGGGCAGCGCGTACGGGCCCGGGGCGGGGTGCCGTTGACGAGGAAGTCGTGCACGCGGGAGCGCAGGCAGGTGGCGCGCAGCTTGGCGGTGCCCTGGTGCAGGTACGCGCCGTGCCCGTCCCCGTGCCGGAGCACCGCGGCCCCCGGGATCCGGCCGGCCACCCGTGCGGCGCCGGAGGCGGGGCTCTCGAGGTCCAGCCGCCCGATCCCGACCAGCACCGCCGGGCCCCTCACGGCCCGCGCCGCGGCGCCCGCGGACGGCTCTCCGCCGCCCCGCGCCGCCGTGGGGAGGCCGTTGCCGAGCGCGGCCGGGCGTGGTGGCCAGCTCGGGCGGCCCGTGATGCCCAGGCAGCGGCCGACCTCGTACCGGCCGGTCAGCCACCCGACCCGCGGCGCGAGCTCCCGCAGGCGCGACTCCATCGCCAGGAACCGCCGGTACCCGGGCACGGCGGGCATGAAGTCGTGGCAGTGCAGCGACCGCGTCACCGTCGCGGGGGCCACGGGCCGCCCGGGGGCCGCCATAGCCGCCAGCGCGCTCGCATCGCCCGCGTCGGCCGCCGACAGGGCCCGGGCCAGCTCGGGCCACCGCTGCGGAACGAGCCCGGCCAGCACGGCGACCACGATCCCCCGCGAGTCCAACGCCTGCCCGGGGGCGGCGGGCAGGGGAGCGCGTTCGAGCAGGCCGTCGAGGACCTTCACGGCGTCGTCCCCTCCGAGGGGACAGCCCAGCCGCCCCGCGCACCAGTCGCGGAAGGCGGTGAGCTGCCGCTCGGCCGCCCGCGCGTGCGCGATCAGCCGCCGCCCCACGCCGGGCTGCCCGTGGTCGGGCACCCCCTCCAGGTACATCCGCTCCACCCGCCTCGGGAACAGCTCCAGGTAGGCCTGCCCGAACACGGCCCCGTAGGCGTTCCCGAAGTACCGCAGCCGCGGCTGCCCGAGCGCGGCGCGTACGGCGTCGAGGTCGTGGGCCACCTGCCAGGACGTGAGGCCCGCGTAGGCGGGCCCGGCGGCGATCCGGCAGCTCCGGTCGTAGGCGGCGTTGTCGCGGGCGTGGGCCCGCCAGGCGGCCGGCCCGGGGGTGAGCTGGAGCCGGCGGGGGTCGGGCTGGGGCACCGAGCAGCGTACGGTGGCGGCGCTCCCCCGGTCACCGATCCCGCGCGGCTCGACGAACACCACGTCGAACCAGCGGGCCAGCTCGCTCACGGCGTCGGGCCGCGCCCGCACGCCCTGGACGGTGGACTCGGCGCCGGTGCTGACGACCAGCGGGCCGAGGCCGCGGGCCGGGTCCCGGGCGGGCATCCGCGCCAGGTCGATCTCGGTACGCGGCCCGCGCGGCCTGGCCCAGTCGACGGGCACGGACAACTTCGCGCACTCCAGCCCGTCCCCGCACCCCCACCACCCCACCTGGACCGGTGCCGGTACACCCGGGACGGAGGCGGAGACGGCCGCCGGAACGCCGGGTACGGAGGCACAGACCGCCGCCGCCAGCACGGCCGCCGCCCGGATCACCCGCTGAACCATGCCCAATGCGTCACCTCTGGGAGAGTCGCGACCACCAGCGCCGCCGCCCAGTTTCCCAGCGCCCGATCCCGCAGGTCAGGGCCTTGCAAAGTCCCTAGGTAAAATCTCCGCCCCGCTCACCGGATCATCCGGAAAAACTCCCGTATGCCCGTCACCAGCGTGCCGGGCGCCGCCAGTCCGATCAGGTGGCTGGGACTCTGCGCCTGCCCCCAGTACACGAGGTCGTTGTCCCGCTCGGCCAGCCGCCGCATCACCTCGGGCCCGCCGTGCGTCACCCCGGTGGGCACGGCGCGCTGGGAGATCGGCAGCCCGGCCGCCCCCTCGTAGTACGTCCAGGAGGACGAGCCGCCCGTCGCCGTGAACCAGTACAGGCTGGCGTTGGCGAGCACCAGGTCCCGCCCGACGGGCTCCTCCCCCGATCCCCACCCGTCGAACTCCTTGAACCTCTCCACCAGGTACGCGAGCTGTGCCACCGGCGAGTCGGCGAACCCGTACGCGAGCGTCTGCGGCCTGGCCGCCAGGTACGGCCCGTACCCGCTGCCCCCGGTCGTCCAGGCGGTCAGCTCCTCCAGCTCGGCCAGCTCCTTCTCGCCGAGCCCGTCCAGCTCGCCCGGCCGGCCCGTGGGGATGCCCAGCCCGGCGGTGATGAGCGAGCCCGCCACGTGCTCGCTGTCCAGCGCGGCCAGCTGCGGCGTGACGAGCGCGCCGGCGTCGTTGCCGTGCGCGCCGTACCGCTCGTACCCGAGCCCCCGCATGAGCTCCGCCCACGTACGCGCCACCCGCTCGATGCTCCACGGCCGCTCGTCGGCGGGCTCGGGGAACGGCGAGAACGCGAATCCGGGCAGCGACGGGGCCACGACGTGGAAGGCGACCGCGGGGTCGAGGCCGTGCGCGCGCGGGTCGGTGAGGGGGCCGATCACCTCCAGGTACTCGGCCACGGTGCTGGGCCAGCTGTGCGTCATGACCAGCGGCAGGGCGTCCGGCTCGGGCGAGCGCACGTGCAGGAAGTGGACCGGCTGCCCGTCGATGACGGTGGTGAACTGGGGGAAGGCGTTCAGCCTGGCCTCCTGGGCCCGCCAGTCGAACCCGTCGGCCCAGTACGCGGCCAGCTCGCGCAGGTACGCCACCGGCACGCCCCTGCTCCACCCGCCGGGCAGTTGCGCGGCCCATCTGGTGCGCCGCAGCCGGGCTCGCAGGTCGTCCAGGTCGGCCTGGGGAATGTCGACGCGGAAGGGCTTGATCTCGTTCATGCCTCCGAAGGTAGACGGCAATGCGGCAAGGATCGTTCCGCATTGGGCGGAGGAGCGGAGAATGCGGAAGGCCCCGCACGGCGAACCGTGCGGGGCCTCCCGACTACCTGTGCCTCAGGCGGCCGAAGTCCTGGCGGACCTCAGCTCTGGCCGCCCGCGAGCTTCTCGCGCAGAGCCGCGAGCGCCTCGTCAGAGGCGAGCGCGCCGCTGGCGGGAGCCGACGAGGAGCTGCCGGACTGGGCCGGCGTCTCGCCCTGGTAGGTCGAGGGAGCGGCCTCGCCGGCCTCCGCCTCGGCCTTGCGGGCCTCCTCGATCTGCTTCCTGTGGGCCTCGAAGCGCTGCTGGGCCTCGGCGTACTGCCGCTCCCACTCCTCACGCTGCTTGTCGAAGCCCTCGAGCCACTCGCCCGTCTCGGGGTCGAAGCCCTCGGGGTAGATGTAGTTGCCCTGGTCGTCGTAGGTGGCCGCCATGCCGTACAGCGTCGGGTCGAACTCGACCTCGGCGCCGACGCCCTCGTTGGCCTGCTTCAGCGAGAGGCTGATGCGGCGACGGTCGAGGTCGATGTCGATGATCTTCACGAAGATCTCGTCGCCGACCTGGACGACCTGCTCCGGGATCTCCACGTGGCGCTCGGCCAGCTCGGAGATGTGGACCAGGCCCTCGATGCCCTCCTCGACCCGGACGAACGCGCCGAACGGCACCAGCTTGGTGACGCGGCCCGGCACGACCTGGCCGATCTGGTGGGTGCGGGCGAACTGCTGCCACGGGTCTTCCTGGGTGGCCTTGAGCGACAGGGAGACGCGCTCGCGCTCCATGTCGACGTCGAGGACCTCGACCGTGACCTCCTGGCCGACCTCGACCACCTCGGACGGGTGGTCGATGTGCTTCCAGGACAGCTCGGACACGTGGACCAGACCGTCGACGCCGCCGAGGTCCACGAACGCACCGAAGTTGACGATCGAGGAGACGACGCCCTTGCGGACCTGGCCCTTCTGGAGGGTGTTGAGGAACGTCTGGCGAACCTCGGACTGCGTCTGCTCGAGCCAGGCGCGGCGCGACAGGACCACGTTGTTGCGGTTCTTGTCGAGCTCGATGATCTTCGCCTCGAGCTCACGGCCGACGTACGGCTGCAGATCGCGGACACGGCGCATCTCGACCAGGGACGCGGGGAGGAAGCCCCGCAGGCCGATGTCGAGGATGAGACCACCCTTGACGACCTCGATGACGGTGCCGGTGACGATGCCGTCCTCGTCCTTGATCTTCTCGATCGTGCCCCAGGCGCGCTCGTACTGAGCCCGCTTCTTGGACAGGATCAGGCGCCCTTCCTTGTCCTCCTTCTGGAGAACCAGGGCTTCGACGTGCTCCCCGACCTCCACGACGTCAGCGGGATCGACATCGTGCTTGATCGAAAGCTCACGCGAGGGGATGACACCCTCGGTCTTGTAGCCGATATCGAGAAGAACCTCGTCTCGATCGACCTTGACGACGGTGCCCTCGACGATGTCGCCGTCGTTGAAGTACTTGATGGTCTCGTCGATCGCCGCGAGGAAGGCTTCCTCGGACCCGATGTCGTTGACCGCTACCTGCGGGGTGCTCGAGGTGGCCTCAGTGCTGGACGTCATGTGTGGAATTGCTCCGAACGCGGACAGGATGTCGATGTGGCGGATGCGCGGCAGGCCCTCTTCCGCATCAAGCCGAGGAATTACGACATCGACGTGACCGAGCGCGAGCCCGCTCCGTCTGAGGCGCGCGCGAGCCCACAGCGCAGCGATCAGCATATGAGACCTTCGCCACTGGGTCAATCCGGGGAGACGTCAGTAGGCGATGACCTGGAGCCCTCGCTTGGCGACGATATTACCTCGAAGTGCCTCCGGTATGGAGATCCGCTCCGGGTCGCCGTCGCTCACATAGCGCTCACGAGGGTGCTTGTCCAGCCATTCCAGCCAGTACTGCGAGCACCATTTGCGGCACTCGCCCTTCTTGCCGTTGCTCTGGATCCGCTGGATCGCCCCACGGTCGAACTTTTTCGCGTAGGGCGAAAGCGAAGGCTCGGCCCCGGCGAGGAACACGCCCGCGAAATCATACCGCGTGCCGTCCCAGGACCCGCTCCGCGCGGCCTTCTTGGGCCGGGGCATCGACCCGTACGGCAGGGCCATCGTCTCCGACGGCGGCGCGCCGAGCTTCTTGAGCAGGCGTTCGATCCTGACGATCTGCTCGCCGACCTTCTTGCGCTTGAGCATCCTCAGGTTCGGGTGGCCCCAGGTGTGGTTGGCCACCTCGTAGCCGTGATCGACCAGCCACCGCACGGCGGCCTCCTGCGCGGCCCTGTCGCGCAGCCCGAACGGCTCCCTGTTGACCCAGAACGTGGCCACCGGCCGGAATCCGGGATACCGGCCCGCCACCTCCTGGATCACCGCCACGGCAGTGCCGGGCAGCGGCCCGCCGTCCGCCCCGAGCCCGAAGTGGCTGGGGTGCCCGTCGTCGAACGTGAGCACGACGGGGTGCTTCCCGGCGGGCACCCGGATGTCCCCGGAGGCGAACTCCCTGGCGGTGATCGGCACGTAACCCCGCTCGGCCAGCCTCACCAGCTCCTTCCTGAGCTGGTCGGGCGTCCGGTCGAGCGAGGCGTGCCGCTTGGCCAGGATGCGGTGGTACATCAGGACCGGCACCAGGCCCGCCTCGTTGGCGCGCACCTGCCGGGCGAACTCGGGCGTGGCCACCACCCCTGGCGGCTGCCCGACAGGGCTGGCGGACGGCTCAGGCGACGCGGCCGCCGCGGGGCTCCGCCCGTGCTCGGCGGCCTTCGGCCCGGCCTGGGGTCGCGGCCCGGCCGGCAGGAGGCTCAGGCCGATGACGGCCACCGTGATCACGACGACGTTCGCGATGCCGATGATCCGCGGAAGGGACCCTGGAACCCGCACGAAACCCCCGGCCGCTCGGTGAGGACGGCTCCCCAGGCTAGTGGAGAATCCGGGGCACAAGCGGCGGTTCCGGGACCGCCTCGGCGGGCCCCGGCCGGGGCTCCGGTCAGTGCCCCGCGTCCTCCCAGGTACGGCCCACGCCCACCGAGACCTCCAGCGGCACCCGCAGGTGGTAGGCGGCGTTCATCTGGTCGCACACGAGCTGCGTGAGCCGCTCCAGCTCGCCCGGCGCCACCTCGAACACCAGCTCGTCGTGGACCTGCAGCAACATCCGCGAGGCCAGCCCCTCCTCGCGCAGCGCCTGGTGCACGTGGAGCATGGCGACCTTGATGATGTCGGCGGCCGAGCCCTGGATGGGCGCGTTGAGCGCCATCCGCTCGGCCATCTCGCGGCGCTGGCGGTTGTCGCTGGTGAGGTCGGGCAGGTAGCGGCGGCGGCCCATGATCGTCTCGGTGTAGCCGTCGGTGCGGGCCTGGGAGACGATGGCGTTGAGGAAGTCGCGCACGCCGCCGAACTCCTGGAAGTACTCCTCCTTCAGCGCCCGCGCCTCGCTCACCGGGATGTTGAGCTGGGTGGACAGCCCGAAGTCGGACAGGCCGTAGGCCAGGCCGTAGTTCATCGCCTTGATCCGGGCCCGCAGCTCGCCGTCGATCTGCTCGGGCGGCAGGTCGAAGACCCTGGCGGCGGTGGCCTGGTGGAAGTCGTGCCCCGACTCGAACGACTCGATCAGCGACTCGTCGCCCGACAGGTGGGCCATGATGCGCAGCTCGATCTGGCTGTAGTCGGCGGTCAGCAGCGTCTCGTAGCCTTCGCCGACCGTGAAGCCCTGCCGGATGCGGCGGCCCTCGGCGGTGCGGATCGGGATGTTCTGCAGGTTGGGCTTCTCCGAGGAGAGCCGGCCGGTGGCGGCGATGATCTGGTTGAACGTGGTGTGGATGCGCCCGTCGTCGGAGATCTCCTTTATCAGGCCCTCCACCGTGGTGCGCAGCTTCTGCTGGTCGCGGTGGCGCAGCATGATCGTGGGCAGCTCGTGCTCGGTCTGGGTGGCGAGCCAGGCGAGCTGGTCGGCGTCGGTGCTGTAGCCGGTCTTGATCTTCTTGGTCTTGGGCAGGTTGAGCCGGGTGAACAGGATCTCCTGGAGCTGCTTGGGCGAGCCCAGGTTGAACTGCTCGCCGACCGAGCGGTGCGCCTCCTCGACGGCGTGCTTGACCGCGGCCCCGAACTCGGCCTCCAGGCCGGCGAAGTACTCGCTGTCGACGGCGATGCCCGCCCGCTCCATCTCGGCCAGCACCGACAGCAGCGGCAGCTCCACGTCGGCCAGGAGCTGCGTGCCGCCGCGCCCGGCCAGGAAGGTCTCCAGGGCCTCGGCCAGCTCGCGCACGGCGTGGGCGCGCAGCGCGAGGTCCTTGGCCGGGGCGTCCTCGTCGTCGCCGAACAGCGCGGCCTGCCCGTTGGGCTCCTCCTCGGCCCGCAGGTCGCGGTGGAGGTAGCGCCTGGCCAGGTCCTCCAGGGCGAACGTGCGCTGGCCCGGCATGGCGAGGTAGGCGGCCAGCGCGGTGTCGCAGCTCAGGCCGCGCAGCTCCATGCCCTGCGCCCAGAGGGCCAGGATGGGCCCCTTGGCGTCGTGCACGGCCTTGGGCCTGGTGTCGTCGCCCAGCCAGGCTCGCAGGGCCGCCTCGTCGCTCTCGGTGAGCTTGACGGGGTCGATGTGGGCGGCGGTGCCGTCGGGCGAGGCCACGGCGATGGCGTCGACGCGGCCGGTGCCGCTGCCGTAGGCGCCCTTGAAGGCGAGCCCGGCACGGCCCTCGGGCAGCGCGGACAGCCAGCCGGCGACCCGGTCGGGGCCGAGCAGCACGGTCTCGACCTCGAAGCCCTGCTCGGGCTCCTGCTCGCCGGTGCCGAGCACCTTGAACACCCGCTCGCGCAGCTCGCCGCGGATCTGCAGGGTGTCGAACAGCTTGTTGATCTCCTCGCGCTCCCAGGCGCCCTGCTTGAGGTCGCCGAGCTCGACCTCCAGCGGCACGTCGCGCAGCAGCTCGGTGAGCCGGCGGTTCATCAGGACCTGGGCGACGTGCTCGCGCAGCTTGTCGCCGACCTTGCCCTTGACCTCGTCGACCCGGTCGACGAGCGCGGTCAGGGAGCCGAACTCGCGCACCCACTTGGCGGCGGTCTTCTCCCCCACGCTGGGGATGCTCAGGAGGTTGTCGCTGGGGTCGCCGCGCAGGGCGGCGAAGTCGGGGTACTGGGCGGGGGTGAGGCCGTACTTCTCCTCCACCGCCTCCGGCGTGAACCGGGTCATGTCGCTGATGCCCTTGCGCGTCATCAGGACGGTGACGTGCTCGTTGACCAGCTGCAGCGCGTCGCGGTCGCCGGTGACGATCAGGACGTTCATACCCTGCTCGCCGGCGCGGGTGGCCAGGGTGGCGATGAGGTCGTCGGCCTCGAAGCCCGCCTTGGACATGCGCGGGATGCGCAGCGTGTCGAGCAGCTCGTAGATGAGCTGCATCTGACCGCGGAAGTCCTCCGGGGTCTCGCTCCTGTTGGCCTTGTACTCCGCGTACTCCTCGTGGCGGAACGTCGGCTCCGACCGGTCGAAGGCCACCGCGACGTGCGTGGGCTGCTCGTCGCGCAGGATGTTGGTCAGCATCGAGGTGAACCCGTAGACCGCCTCGGTGTGCTGACCGTCGGTGGTCATCAGGTTGGCGTCCTTGAGCGCGTAGAACGCGCGGTAGGCCAGGGAATGCCCGTCAAGCAGCAGCAGGCACGGGCGGCTGGGGGTCACTTCACTCTTCGGCACGTACGCAGCCTAGTCTGCGTCTCCGACAGAAAACCCGAGCTCGGAAGAGTGGAGGCGGCACTTTGACGCAGACCAATCCCTTGGATGTCTCGATATTCGGCGACCTGCACGAGGGCACCCTCGCCGACAAGATGGGCATCCAGTTCCTGGAGGTCACGGCCGAGCGGGTCGTGGGCCGCATGCCGGTGGAGGGGAACACGCAGCCGTACGGCCTGCTGCACGGCGGGGCCTCGGCGGTGCTCGCCGAGACGCTGGGCTCGGTGGGGGCGGCCGTGCACGCCGGTCCCGAGCGCATCGCCGTGGGCATCGAGCTGAACGCCACCCACCACCGGTCGGCGACCTCCGGGTACGTCACCGGGGTCGCGACACGGTTGCACGGCGGCCGCACTTTGGCGACGTACGACATCGAGATCACCGATGAGCAGGGCCGTCGCGTCTGTACCTCACGCCTCACCTGCATGGTGCGAGACCGATAACACTTACGTCACGTCCGTTACTTTCGCCGACCCTTTGCGCATGGCCCCCGCGGGTCGCTACCGTGGTCGCAACAGAGCCCGCGGGGAGGCCCAGTAGAAAACGTGTTCGGCCCCAACGTCTGCGAGGGTGTTCTCGCAAGCGCCAAGGGGATCCTTACATGGCCCCAAAGGCCGCCCCCGCGGGCTCGTCCACGTTTTCGGTTGATCGTTATCGTTTCGTTCCTCCGCGACGCCAGGCGTCTCGCCTCATTTAGGCCCTGACCTGGCTCGTTGATTCCTCACATGAGTGACACACGCATGTCACTAATTGGTGACGAACGATACTGAACCGGGCGCCGCCGGAATAAGCTCCCGCCATTGCATCCCAGTTGTGCCTGCGATGCGCGCGTGTCGAGATGGAGGGGCACAACCCCGCCTTGACCTACTTTTGAGGGAGCACCATTGCGCAGAGCCGTGATCGCGTTCACGGCCTTCCTGGGTGGACTCATCTTCCTGCTGGCCGGGCCCGCCCACGCGGGTCCCGCCGATTGCCAGGGATTGAGGGGAACACTCAAACTCCAAGGCCAGCCAGTGAACGGCGCCAAAGTCGCTGTGACCACAGAGGGCGGACAACCCGTCGAGACGGTCACGACAAACGCGGAAGGCACCTGGGACGTACAGGTCGACAAGCCAGGCAAGTACAAGGTCACGTTGGATGTCAGCAGCCTTCCGCAGAATGCCGAGGTGCGCGGTGGCAACAACGTCCGCACGCCGACGGTCTACGAGGGCAACTGCTCCACGGTCCTGTACGCCCTGCAGCCGAAGGGAGCCCCCGGCCAGCAGCAGCAGGACGGCGGCGGTTCGACCAGCACGTTCTGGACGCAGGCCGCGCAGCTCACGTTCGAGGGCCTGAACCTCGGCCTGATCATCGCGCTGGCCGCGCTGGGCCTGTCGCTCATCTACGGCACCACCGGCCTGACCAACTTCGCCCACGGCGAGCTGGTCACGCTGGGCGCCATCCTCGCCTACGCCTTCAACATAGGCTTCGGGCTGCATCTCATCCCGGCAGCGGTGATCGCCGTCATCGTCGCCGGAGTCCTCGGCTACTTCCAGGACCGCCTGTTCTGGGGGCAGCTGCGCAGGCGCGGCACCGGCACGATCGCCATGATGATCATCTCGATCGGCGTGGCGCTCTTCCTCCGGTACGTGTTCCTGATCTTCTTCGGCGGCCAGACCGAGGCCTACGCCCAGTACACCGCCCAGCCCGGCATCGAGGTGGGCCCGATCTCGGCCGCACCCAAGAACTTCGTGGCCATGGGCATCGAGCTGGCGGTCCTGATCATCGTCGGCATCGCGCTGCTGCGCACCCGCACCGGCAAGGCGGCCCGCGCCGTGGCCGACAACCCCGCGCTGGCAGCCTCGTCCGGCATCAACGTCGACCGGGTCATCAGGATCATCTGGACGTTCGGCGGCGCCATCGCCGCGCTGGCCGGCATCATGCTCGGCCTCTCCCAGAACCTGAAGTACACGATGGGCCAGGACGTCCTGCTGCTCATCTTCGCCGGCGTCACGCTCGGCGGGCTCGGCACCGCCTTCGGCGCCCTGGTGGGCTCGCTCGTGGTCGGCCTGTTCATCCAGGTCTCGACCCTGTGGGTGCCGCCGGAGCTGAAGAGCGTGGGCGCGCTCGCCGTACTCATCATCGTGCTCCTCGTCCGGCCGCAGGGCATTCTCGGCCGCCGCGAGCGGATCGGCTGATCGGGGGAGGATCAGAATGGACTGGATCACGATTCTCAGCACCACCATCAAGGCGGCGGTCAACGTCGAGACGGTGCTGTACGCCATCGGCGCCATCGGCCTGAACGTGCACTTCGGCTACACCGGCCTGCTGAACTTCGGCCAGGCCGCGTTCATGGGCGTGGCCGGCTACGGGCTGGCCGTCACGGTCACCGTCATGGGGCTGCCGTTCTGGGTCGGCATCTTCGTCGGCCTGATCGCCGCCGTCATCCTGGCGATCCTGCTGGGCATACCGACGCTGAAGCTGCGCGCCGACTACCTGGCCATCGTCACCATCGCCGCGGCGGAGATCGTCCGCCTCATCTTCCGCTCGGTGGAGTTCAAGAGCGTCTTCGGCGGCTCCGACGGCCAGCGCGGCTTCACCGACGGGTTCTACGCGCTCAACCCGTACCCCGAAGGGGAGTACGGCTTCAACCTCGGGCCGGTGCCGCTGCTCTTCGGCCACCGCACGATGTGGGTGCTCACGGTGGGCTGGGCGCTCATCGCCCTGTTCAGCTTCATCGTGTACCTGCTGATGAAGAGCCCGTGGGGCCGCGTGCTCAAGGCCATCCGCGAGGACGAGGACGCGGTGCGCAGCCTGGGCAAGAGCGTGTTCTCGTACAAGATGCAGGCGCTCGTCCTGGGCGGCGTCATCGGCTGCTTCGGCGGTTTCATCTACGGTCTCGGCTACGCCTCGGTGCAGCCCGACGTGTTCGGCACCGAAACCACGTTCTACATGTACACGATGCTCATCCTCGGCGGCGCCGCACGCGTGCTCGGCCCCGTTCTCGGCTCGATGATCTTCTGGGTGCTCCTGGTCCTGTTCTACAACGTGATGGCCGAGGCGGTCGCCGCCGGGTACATCACGTTCCTGAACACGAACCAGGTCGGTGCCATGCGCTGGATCCTGGTCGGCCTCGGTCTGATCCTGTTGCTCATCTACCGGCCGCAGGGCATTTTGGGTGACAAGAGGGAGATAGCGATCGATGCACGACGCTAAGACGACTGCGACCGCCGGGGCCACCGACCGCAAGGCGGCGGCGCTGGCCGCGTTCAAGGATCTGGCCCGCGATCCCGGGGTGCCCAAGCCCGACCCGATCCTCGTGGCCGACAACGTGGTGCGCCGCTTCGGCGGCCTGACCGCCGTCGAGGTCAACCATGTCGAGGTCCAGCGCGGCTCCATCACCGCGCTGATCGGCCCCAACGGTGCGGGCAAGACCACGTTCTTCAACCAGCTCACCGGCTTCGACACGGCCGACTCCGGCACGTGGACGTTCAACGGGCGGGCCATGAACGGCGTACCCGCGCACAAGGTGGCGCGGGCCGGCATGGTGCGCACGTTCCAGCTCACCAAGGCGCTCTCGCGCCTCACGGTGATGGAGAACATGCGCCTGGGCGCCCAGCAGCAGAAGGGCGAGAACTTCTGGCGAGCCCTCATCCCGAGCGTCTGGCGCGGGCAGGAGGAGGAGATCACCGAGCGGGCCGAGGAGCTGCTCGTCCGCTTCAAGCTCGACGCCAAGCGCGACGACTTCGCCGGGTCGCTCTCCGGCGGCCAGCGCAAGCTGCTGGAGATGGCCCGCGCGCTCATGGTCCGCCCCGAGCTGGTCATGCTCGACGAGCCGATGGCCGGCGTGAACCCGGCGCTGACGCAGTCGCTGCTCGGCCACGTCAAGGACCTGCGCGAGCAGGGCATGACCGTGCTGTTCGTGGAGCACGACATGGACATGGTCCGCGACATCAGCGACTGGGTCATCGTCATGGCGCAGGGAGCGGTCATCGCCGAGGGCCCGCCCTCGACGATCATGTCCGACGAGCGCGTGATCGACGCCTACCTCGGCGCCCACCACGACGCGCCGCTGTCGGAGAGCGAGCTGGAGGCCCAGCTCCACGAGGCCGAGGCGGCCCTGGAGGCGGAGATCCACGAGACCGGCGGCATCACCGCCCCGGAGCCCGAGACCGCAGAGGAGAGGCAGAAGTGAGCGCCGACGAAGCGCCCGTCCAGTCCAAGGCCGCCGTCACCGACCGCAGCGCCCACCTGGAGGGCGCCAAGGACGCGGTGCTGCGCTGCGACGAGCTGATCGCGGGTTACCTCCCGGGCGTCAACATCCTCAACGGCTCCGACCTGTACGTGAAGGACGGCGAGCTGATCGGCATCATCGGCCCCAACGGCGCCGGGAAGTCGACCCTGCTCAAGGCCATGTTCGGCCTGGTCACCATCCGCAGCGGCACGGTCGTGCTCAAGGGTGAGGACATCACGAACATGAAGGCGCACTCCCTGGTCTCGCGCGGCGTCGGCTACGTGCCGCAGACCAACAACGTCTTCCCCAGCCTCACCATCGAGGAGAACCTCGAGATGGGCGCCTTCCAGGTGCCGGGGAAGTTCAAGGAGCGCTTCGAGTTCGTGGCCGAGCTGTTCCCCGCGCTCAAGGAGCGGCGCAAGCAGCGCGCAGGCTCCCTGTCGGGCGGTGAGCGGCAGATGGTGGCGATGGCCAGGGCCCTCATGACCGAGCCCTCCGTGCTGCTGCTCGACGAGCCGTCGGCGGGCCTGTCGCCCAAGCTGCAGGACCTGGTCTTCATCCAGGCCCAGCAGATCAACAAGGCCGGCGTGACCGTGATCATGGTGGAGCAGAACGCGCGGCGCTGCCTGCAGATCTGCCACCGCGGTTACGTGCTCGACCAGGGCCGCAACGCCTACACCGGCACCGGCAGGCAGCTCGCCAACGACCCGAAGGTCATCGAGCTGTACCTGGGGACGCTGGCCAAGGCGTAACCGGGCTCCGGCGGCAAAACGGAGAAGGGGCTCCCCTGGGCCCCTTCTCCGTTTTTTAATGAGTGGTGTGAGACGTTTCGCGGCAGTCGCGCTCATCCTGCCCGCCCTGCTCGCCGGGTGCCAGGAGGGCGCCTCCTCCGCGCAGAAGTACAGCACCGGCGGCGACCCTGCCGACAGCCCCTGCGACCGCGTGGTGTCCGCCCTGGGGTACGCCGGCCTCATGCTGGAGCCGAAGGGCCAGGAGGAGCGGCAGAACTTCGAGGACGCCGTCCTGGGCCGTCTGGCCGAGGCCAACGGCATCACGAGGGAGTTCGGCGACCGGCTGCCCGGCTCGCTGCGGGACGCCGCCGAGACCGTGAAGAGCACCACAGCGGCCCTGTCGAAGAGCGGCGTGCCCAGGGAGCGGCAGGTGGCGCTGCTGAAGCAGTACCGCGCCGCCGCCGACCGGATCGTGGCGGAATGCGGCGGATAGCCGGAAGGGCCCGGCCGAGGTGGCCGGGCCCTTCGAGGTGGTGCCTGGGTGGTGCTTGATCAGCCGGCGATGTTGCCGGTGCGGTACTCCAGCGCCTTGGAGGCGTACTTGTTGTCGTCGCCGTACTGGTAGATGCCGATGGTGGCGACGGCCGGGTCACCGGCCTCGTCGAACTCGACCGGACCGCTGACGCCGTCGTAGTCGATGTCCGTGCCGGCCTTCAGCAGGTCGACGCACTCCTTGAAGCTCTTGCACTTCGTGCCGCCCTTGCTGACTTCCATCAGCTTGGCCGCGATGTCGACGCCCGCGTCGCTCTTGGCGGCCTCGGCGGCCAGGGCGATCAGGTTCGCCGCGTCGTACGACTCGGGGGCGTAGCTGAAGTCCTCCAGGTCGGGGTTGACCCCGGTCAGCTTCTTCTGGAACTCCTCCGGAGCCGCGGCGCCGGGAATCGTGCCCTTGACGCCGGTCAGCGTGCCCTTGGGCATCTTGACGTAGTTGGTGTTCGACGTGTTGCCGTCCACCATGTACCACTTGTGCTTGTCAGCCGGCATGCCCTGCTTGACCAGCTCCTGCACGACCTTGGCGGTCTCCTCGAAGCCGATCAGGACGATGCCCTTGGGGTTCTTCGCCTTGAGCTTGGCCACGTCGGCGGAGAAGTCGGCCGCCTTGGGGTCGTAGTCGACGCGCTCGACGACCTCGCCACCGCCGTCGGTGACCGTCTTCTGGACCTGGTCGGCCAGACCGGTCCCGTAGGAGTCCTGCATCGCCAGGATGCCGACGGTGTCGTTGCCGTCGGCGATGATCAGGTCACCCAGCACGCGGCCCTGGAGCTTGTCCGGAGGGGACGTACGGAAGTAGAGGCCCTTGTCCTCGATGGTGGTGAACTTGTCGGAGGTGTTGGCCGGGGAGAAGTGCACCACGCCGGCGCCCGTGATCTTGTCGATCACCGACTCGGACACCGACGAGGACGCCGCGCCGATGATGGCGTCGGCCTTCTGCGCCAGCAGCTTGTCCACGGACTGCGAGGCGATGTTGGTGGTCGTGTCGCCCGAGTCCGTGTCGAACTTCTGCACGGGCTTGCCGAGCACGCCGCCGGCCTCGTTGATCTCCTTGAGAGCGAGGTCGACGCCCGCGAACTCGGGCGGGCCGAGGAACGCCAGCGAACCGGTCTGGGGCAGCAGCGTGCCGAGGGTCAGCGTGCCATCACCCTTCGCCGCGGGCGCGGATGAGGCAGGCGCGGCACTCTGGGAAGCCTGAGTGGCGGTGTCACCGCCGCCACCACCGCAGGCTGTCAGGGCGAGGCTGGTGGCAGCCACGACAGCCAGCGCCCGCCCCACGGGAGCAATGCGGATCATGAAGTGTCTCCTCCGATTCCAGGCCGGGATCCTCAGCACCGCCGAGCGTTCCCGATCGAATGCAGGAAACGTACAAAATTGCTGCACACTCGAACCAGATCCGCTGGGGAACTGTCGGCACTTGGATGCGGAGTCGTAATCACTCCTCAACTTACGAGAGCTGCGCACCGGCGCTTAATGTGCGACAGGTGAAGCGCAAAACGCCTCTCCTGCTGATCGTCGCGCTGGCGACCGGATGCGGCTCCACCGAGCCGCACTCCCCGCCGCCCGCCGGACCGCCGCCCGGAGTATCGGTCACGCTGGCCCAATATCGTTCGGACGAACCGGTGCACGCGCTTCAAGTGGCTGTCCGAAATACTAGTGAAACACCCGTTTATTTCGCTGATGTCCAGCTCGTCACGCCGTCCTTCAAGACGCTGCCGCCGCAGCAGGCCGACGCCGTCATCAGGAAGACCAGGCGCACGGACCTGCCCATCACGTACGGCGCAGCCAACTGCCGGCCCCAGGGCCTGCCAGAGGTCCAGCCGGCGACGGTCGTGGCGCACGTGCGGACCGGGTCGGAGCAGCTCCGCAAGGTGGTCTTCGACGTGCCGCACCCCGACCCGCTGCTGGCCAGGCTGCTGCGCGACGAGTGCTCGGAGTTCCTGATCAAGCAGCGCGCGAGCATCGAGTTCGGGCCCGAGTGGACGGAGTCAGGGCCGAAGTCCGAGCGGGTGATGCGCGGGAGCCTGGTGGTCACGCGGCGCGGGCAGGGCGCTGTGACCCTCGCCGACGTCGGAGGCACCACCCACTACATCGCCACCCCCGCGCGCAGGCCCATGGGCACGCTGGCCGCCGGGGAGCAGCGGCTGGAGGTGCCGCTCGAGCTCACCCCCGGCCGCTGCGACCCGCACGCCTTCGCCGAGGCCAAGAAGGCGTTCCTGTTCCCTGTACGGGTGTCGGTGGACGGCGGCGAGGAGCGCGTGCTGATCGTCACCCCGCCCAAGCCCCTCCAGGACCGCCTCATCACCTACGCCCAGCGGACCTGCGGCCTCGGCTCCTGACGGGCGTGCCCGGGCCCCTCGGGAAGGAAGGGGCCCGGGCGGATGAGGGCCTAGCCCTCGATCTTGCCGGTCCGGTACTCCAGCGCCTTGGGGGCGTACTTGTTGTCGTCGCCGTACTGGTAGACGCCGATGGTCGCCACCGCCGGGTCGCCGTTGTCGTCGAACTCGACGGGCCCGCTGATGCCGTCGTAGTCGATGTCCTTACCGGCCTTGAGCAGGTCGGCGCACTCCTTGAAGCTCTTGCACTTCTCGCCGCCCTTGCTCACCTCGGCCAGCTTGCCCGCGATGGACGCGCCGCTGTCGTCCTTGGCGGCCTCCGCGGCCAGCGCGATCAGGTTCGCCGCGTCGTACGACTCGGCGGAGTAGGTGAAGTCGTCGAGCTTCGGGTCGAGCTTCTTCAGCTTCTCCCTGAACTCCTCCGGCGCCTCGGCGCCCGGGATGGTGCCCTTGACGCCCTTGAGCGTGCCCTTGGGCATCTTCAGGTAGTTGGTGTTCGACATGTTGCCGTCCACCATGTACCACTTCACCTTGTCGGCGGTGAGCCCCTGCTTGACCAGCTCGGCCACGACCTTGGCGCCCTCCTCGAACCCGATCAGCACGACGGCCTTCGGGTTCGCGGCCTTGATCTTGGCCACGTCCGCGGAGAACTCGGCCGCCTTCGGGTCGTAGTCGACGCGCTCCACGACGCTGGCGCCGGCGGCCTCGGCCGTCTTGGTGATCTGGTCGGCCAGGCCGGAGCCGTAGGAGTCCTGCATCGCCAGGATGCCGACGGTGTCGTTGCCGTCGGCGGCGATCAGGTCGCCCAGCACGCGGCCCTGCAGCTTGTCCGGCGGCGCGGTGCGGAAGTACAGGCCGTTGTCCTCGATGGTGGTGAACTTGTCGGAGGTGTTGGCCGGTGAGAACTGCACCACCCCGGCACCCGTGATCTTGTCGATGATCGACTCCGACACCGACGACGACGCGGCGCCGATGATGGCGTCGGCCTTCTGCCCGATGAGCTTGTCCACCGACTGCGAGGCGATGTTCGTGGTGGTGTCGCCGGAGTCCGTGTGCACCTTGGTGACCGGCTTGCCGAGCACGCCGCCGGCCTCGTTGATCTCCTTGACGGCCTGGTCCACGCCGGCGAACTCGGGCGGGCCGAGGAACGCCAGCGAACCGGTCTGCGGCAGGACCGTGCCGATGGTCAGCGTGCCGTCACCCTTCGCCGCCGGCGCCGAGGAGGCCTGCGTGGACGTCGCGGCGGACGGCGCGGTGGAGGCGGACTGGTTGGCCGTGTCGCCGCCGCCGCAGGCCGTCAGAGCCAGGCTCGCCGCGGCCGCGGCTGCCAGCAGGCGCCCCATCGGAGCAATGCGGTTCATAGAAGAAACTCCCCCAATCTCGGCGAAGAGACGATCACCTTCGCCGCGTTTTCCGAGCTCAGCATGCCTGTTCAGCGCGAGGATGGGGAGTTCTTACCTGACTTTTATACTGGATCGTAATGTCCTAAATACCCAGAGTAATGGTCTGTTTCAGGAGAGTTACGGATGGGTCCGTAAAGCAGAGCACCCTGGCCCGAATATCCGGACCAGGGTGAGAAAGCCGCGCGGTTCAGCCGTCGATGTTCCCCCGGCGATATTCGACCGCCTTGGCGGCGTCGAACGTGTTGTCCGCCCTGTACTGGTAGACCCCGATCGTCGCGACCGACGGGTCACCCACGTCGTTGAAGTCCACGGGCCCGCTGACGCCGTCGTAGTCGATGTCCGTGCCCGCCTTCAGCAGATCGGCGCACTCCTTGAACCCCGTGCACTTCGTGCCGCCCTTGCTGACCTCCACCAGCTTGCCCGCGATCGCCGCGCCCGTGTCCGCCTTGGCCGCCTCCGCGGCCAGCGCGATGAGCGTCACGGCGTCGTACGACTCCGCCGCGTAGGTGTACTCGGCCAGCTCCGGGTTCACCTTCAGCAGCCGCTTCTGGAACGCCTCTGGCGCCTCCGCCCCGGGCAGCGTGCCCTTGACCCCCTCCATCGTGCCCTTCGGGGTCTTGGCGAAGTTGGTGTTCGACATGTTGCCGTCCACCATGTACCACTTGTACTTGTCGCTGGTCAGCCCCTGCTTGACCAGCTCCTGCACGACCTTCGACGTCTCCTCGAACCCGATCAGCACGATGCCCTTCGGGTTCGCCGCCTTGATCTTGGACACGTCGGCGGAGAAGTCGGCCGCCTTCGGGTCGTAGTCCACCCGCTCCACGACCGTCGCGCCGCCCTCCTGGGCCGTCCGCGTCACCTGGTCGGCCAGGCCGGAGCCGTAGGAGTCCTGCATGGCCAGGATCCCGATCGTGTCGTTGCCGTCGGCGACCACCAGGTCACCCAGGACCCGCCCCTGCAGCTTGTCCGGCGGCGCCGTACGGAAGTACAGGCCGGCGTCCTCGATCGTGGTGAACTTGTCGGAGGTGTTGGCCGGGGAGAACTGCACCACGCCCGCCCGCGTGATCTTGTCGATGATCGACTCAGACACCGACGAGGACGCCGCGCCGACGATCGCGTCCACCTTCTGCGCCAGCAGCTTGTCCACCGACTGCGAGGCGATGTTGGTGGTCGTGTCCCCCGAGTCCGTGTCGGACTTCGTGACCGGCTTGCCGAGCACGCCGCCGGCCCCGTTGATCTCCTTGAGCGCCAGATCGACGCCCCCGAACATGGGCGGCCCCAGATAGGCGAGCGACCCGGTCTGCGGCAGCACCGTGCCGATGCTCAGCGTGCCGTCCCCCTGCGGCGCCGTCGCCGAGGGCGGCTGCGCCGGCGCGGAGCCGGAGGGGACGGTGCCGGCGGTCGTGTCGCCGGGCGAGCACGCCGCCAGCGCCACGACCGCCGCGGTGGCGGCGAGCGGCGCGCGAAGAATGCGGATCATGGAGTGCGTCTCCGATCGAGATGAGCGGACCTTCCGTCCGACCATCAGTTACGCGCCGGGACGCATCCCACGTAAGCGGCCGAGGCCGGTTGGATGCCCACTCGTGACCGCACCACAACCCGCCGGGCCAAATCACCTGATATAGGGCTTTTTCAGGATCGCTCCGCCGTGTCGTCGATAACGATCTGGGCAACCTCGCGCATGCTCAGCCGCCGGTCCATCGACGCCTTCTGGATCCACCGGAACGCCTGCGGCTCCGTCCAGCCGTGCTGCGTCATGAGCTGACCCTTGGCCCGCTCGACCAGCTTCCTGGTCTCCAGCCGCTCCGACAGGCTGGAGACCTCGGCCGCCAGTGCCACCATCTCCTCGTGCCTGCTGACCGCCATCTCGATCGCCGGCACCAGGTCGGCCTTGGTGAACGGCTTGACCAGGTAGGCCATCGCCCCCGCGTCCCTGGCCCGCTCGACCAGGTCGCGCTGGGAGAACGCGGTCAGGATGAGACAGGGGGCGATCCGCTCGGACACGATGCGCTCGGCCGCCGAGATGCCGTCGAGCACCGGCATCTTCACGTCGAGGATGACGAGGTCGGGCCTCAGCTCGGCGGCCAGCCGGATCGCCTGCTCGCCGTCACCGGCCTCGCCCACGACGACGTAGCCGTCCTCCTGGAGCATCTCCTTGAGGTCGAGGCGGATCAGGGCCTCGTCTTCCGCGATCACTACTCGCCGCTGCGTACTCACGAGCAGAAGAGTACAGACGTCCGGTAGATTAGATCCACGCCGGTGCGGCTCGGAGCGCTACGCTACGAGATCACAGCCCGGACATTCGCCGCCCCGGTAGACCAATCGGCAGAGTCGATGGCCTCAAAATCCATTCAGTGTGGGTTCGAATCCCACCCGGGGCACCGAGGTGACACCGACCCGACCGCCCGGCTTCCGAGCCCGGCGGTTTTGTCGTACCCGGCTGCGACACTCTCCGCATGCACGATATCGCACTCCGTGGCAGATGGCCGAAATGCTCGACCGTAATTCCGGGCGGCGTCACCAGGGCACGGGCCCGCCGTCGTCGAAGAACCCGCCCGTCGGCCCGTCGGCTCCCAGGGTGGCCAGATGGATGACGACGGCCGCTCCCTCCGCGGCCGTGCGGGTGATGGGCAACGGCAGGTCCCTGGTGAGGTCGGTGGCGCAGGCTCCGGGGGCGGCGGCCCGCGCCCGCAGGGCTGGGCTGGCGGAGCCGCGGCTGGTGGTCGCGCTCAAGCCGGGAGGCGACGGCGGGCTGCTGCCGGACGTACTGGCCGCCTACCGGGCGCGGCCCGGGGCGGTGGCGGTGGAGCTGGCACTGTGCGGGGTGGCGGAGCGGGCGCGGCTGGTGCGCGACGGGACGGCGGACGTGGCGTTCCTGCACCGCCCGTACGAGGACCTGACGGGGTTCGACAGCGAGCCGCTGCTGGTGGAGGCGAACGTGGCCGTCATGGCGTCGGGCCACCCGCTGGCGGGCCGCGACCACGTGCGCCTGGCCGAACTCGACGCCGGCCCGCCGCCGCGCTGGCCCGGGTCCCACCAGGAGGTGGGCGATCCGGCGATGCTGATGCAGCTCGTCGCGCTGGGGCGGCTCGTCGTGGTGGCGCCGGAGTCGGTACACGACCAGGTGCGGCGGGATCTGACGTGCGTGCCGGTGCTGGACGCGGAGCCGACCACCGTGGTGCTGGCCTGGCCGGAGGGGGCCCGGTCGCGGCCACTGGCCGAGTTCGTCCGCACGGCGGCGGAGATCGCCGCGATCCGCACAGGGGCGGAGGCCGCCACGATCCGCACAGGGACGGAGGTCGCCGCGCGGCGCACCAGCGCGGAGACCGCCCCACACCATGCGGCGGCGGACGTCGCGGCGCCTCGTACGGCGGCGGAGGTTGTGGCTCGGGCCTCGGGTGGGGTGGGGACTTTTCGGGATCGCTCCCACCGGGAATAGCCGTCTCAAGATCGAAGACTCATGGGGGGTGGGGCGGGATGCCGTTGAACGTGGCGGAGCGGGAGGCGTTCCTGGCGGAGTCGCACATCGCCAGCCTGGCGGTGGAGGCGGGCGACGGCCGGGCGCCGCTGGTCGTACCGGTCTGGTACGACTACAGCCCCGGCGGCGAGATCCGGTTCCTGACGGACGGCGGCTCGCACAAGGCCAGGCTCATCGCGAAGACGGGCCGGTTCTCGATACTGGCGCAGCGAGTCAGTCCCACCTACCGCTACGTGTCGGTGGAGGGCCCGGTGGTGCGCTCGGGCCCGACGACGCTGGACGACCTGACCCGCATCTCCGCCCGCTACCTGCCGCCGGACGCGGTGTCCGGCTACGTCCAGGGGTCGGACCTCAACGTGCTGGTGACGTTCAGGATGCGCCCGGAACACTGGCTCTCGGCCGACCTGGGCGCCCTGAGCTGAGGGCCCCCATGAGTACGGTGGCTGACGCCGGCAGCCTCCTGAGGGCGGCTCTGATGTCGGCGGCCTGCCATGGGCCGGGCTGCCGCCCACACCGCGGGGGCCCACACCGCGGGTCGACACCGCCGGCCTTGGGGGCCGGGGATGAGGGCGGTGGGGGCGTCGGGGTGCCTGCGGGCCCGGGCTGACCTGGAAACGGTATTTTTGGGGCCGTGACTGCTTTCGATCCCACCTCGACCGGCGCGTTCGGCGTCGGCCTCGCCACCATCGCCGCCGACGGCACCGTACTCGACACCTGGTTCCCCGCCCCCGAGCTGGGCGACGCGCCCCATCCGGGCACCCAGCGGCTCTCCGCCGACGAGGCCGGCGAGCTGGCCGGGCTGGCCGGCTCCGACGCGGCGCGGGGCGTGGAGGTGGTGGCCGTGCGCACCGGCATCGCCAAGCTCTCCGAGGCGCCCGTGGACGCGCACGACGTCTACCTGCGTCTTCATCTGCTCTCGTCCCGCCTGGTCCGGCCGCACGGCGTCAACCTGGACGGCATCTTCGGCCTGCTGGCCAACGTGGTGTGGACGAACTTCGGCCCCTGCCCGGTGCCGGACTTCGAGCGTACGCGGCTACGGCTGCGGGCCAGGGGCGCGGTGACGGTGTACGGGGTGGACAAGTTCCCGCGGATGGTCGACTACGTCATGCCGGCGGGTGTCCGGATCGCCGACGCGGACCGGGTCCGGCTGGGCGCCCACCTGGCCGCCGGCACCACGGTCATGCACGAGGGCTTCGTGAACTTCAACGCCGGCACGCTCGGCAGCTCGATGATCGAGGGCCGGGTCTCGGCCGGCGTGGTCGTCGGCGACGGCTCCGACGTGGGCGGCGGCGCCTCGATCATGGGGACGCTGTCGGGCGGCGGCAAGCAGGTCATCTCGATCGGCGAGCGTTGCCTGCTGGGCGCCAACTCGGGCCTGGGCATCTCGCTGGGCGACGACTGCGTGGTGGAGGCGGGCCTGTACGTCACGGCGGGCACGCGGGTCACGCTGCCGGACGGCACGGTCGTCAAGGCGGCCGAGCTGTCGGGCTCCAACGGCATCCTGCTGCGGCGCAACTCCCAGTCGGGCGCGGTGGAGGCCCTCCCCCGCAAGGGCGGCGGCATCGAACTCAACGCCGCCCTCCACGCCAACGACTGACCCACTGGCAGAACACCGATGGGGCAGCGCCCGGACGAACGCTGCCCCATCGTCGTTTCATGCCACAGGGCGTCGCCGGGCCGGCCTGCTTCAGCGGGCAAGCCTGGACCCCCGGTAGCCCGGCTGCTCCTTGAACCACGGAGACGGCCCACGTGGGCTCGCGTAACGGCGCTCAGCCGGTGAAGGGTCAGAGGCCGTTACATGGAGGGCCGCCCGCCGGAGTGCGGCGGGTGGCGGGCCACGTCGCAGCGTAAAAGAAGGGGCATCACGCCGCGATCAGAGATCGCCGCACACACGGCGGGGTCACGGAGAGTCGCCGCACGCACGGCGGGTCACAAGGTCAGTGCGCGTGGGAGACCGCGGAGCCGATTGTGTGGACGCGCAGGGCGTTCGTCGAGCCCGGGGTGCCGGGAGGCGAGCCGGCCACGATGACGACCTTGTCGCCCTTCTCCAGCCGCCCCAGCGACAGCAGCGACGCCTCCACCTGCCGCACCATGTCGTCCGTGTGGTGCACGAACGGCACGTGGAACGTCTCCACCCCCCACGTCAGCGACAGCTGCCCCCGCACGTGCGGCGCGGAGGTGAAGGCGAGCAGCGGGATCGGCGAGCGGTAGCGGGCCAGCCGGCGCGCCGTCTCCCCCGACATCGTGAACGCCACCAGCGCCTTGGCCCCCACGATCGCCCCGACCTCGGCCGCGGCGCGGGCGATGGCGCCGCCGGTGGTCTCCGGCATGCGCTCCAGCGTGTGGGTGGCGTGCAGGGAGGACTTCTCCGCGGCGCAGGCGATGCGGTCCATCGTGGAGACGGCCTCGATCGGGTAGTTGCCGACCGAGGTCTCGCCCGACAACATGACCGCGTCGGCGCCGTCCATGACCGCGTAGGCCACGTCGGAGGCCTCGGCGCGGGTGGGGCGCGGGGCGTTCATCATCGAGTCGAGCATCTGGGTGGCGACGATGACCGGGCGGGCCTTCTCGCGGCAGAGCTCGATGATCCGCCGCTGCACGATCGGGACCTGCTCCAGCGGCAGCTCGACGCCGAGGTCGCCGCGGGCGACCATGATGCCGTCGAACGCCTCGACGATGTCGGGGAGGCGGTCGACGGCCTGCGGCTTCTCGATCTTGGCGAGCAGCGGGAGGCGGACGGCCTCCTGCTCCATGATGTTGCGCACCACGTCGGCGTCGGACGGGCGGCGGACGAAGGACAGGGCGATCATGTCGAAGCCGGTGCGCAGCGCCCAGCGCAGGTCGGCCTCGTCCTTGTCGGTGAGCGCCGGGGCGCTGACGTTGACGCCCGGCAGGTTGAGGCCCTTGTTGTCGGAGATCATGCCGCCGATGACGACGCGGGTGATGATGCGCTCGCCGTCGACGCGGGTGGCCTCCAGCACGAGGCGGCCGTCGTCGACGAGGATCGTGTCACCGGGGCGGACGTCCTTGGGCAGCCCCTTGTAGGTGGTGGAGACCTGCTCGCGGTCGCCCGGCACGTCTTCGGTGGTGATGGTGAAGACGTCGCCGAAGCCCAGCCTGACGGGGCCTTCCTCGAACGTGCCGACACGGATCTTGGGGCCCTGCAGGTCGGCGAGCACGCCTACACCGCGGCCGAGGTCGGCCGCCACCGCCTTGACCCGGTCGTAAACCTCTCTGTGCAGGTCATGATTGCCATGGCTGAGGTTGAACCGTGCCACGTCCATGCCCGCGGCGATCAGCTCGCGGAGGCGTTCTTCCGAGGATGTGGCGGGGCCTAGAGTGCAGACGATTTTCGCGCGACGAGTCACGAGTCCTACCTTAATTGGTACAGACCACTTGGCAGTCACTGACGACGGAGAACGTACCCGACGTAGGAGAACAGAACGAGAACGGCAACCCCAAGTCGCGCCAAGTTCGTGTACTCCTCCGGGTAGATCACTCCCTCGATGTAGTGGTCGATGAAGCCGCTGGCGGGTAACCCCTCCTGGCCCGCGCCGTGGCGCGCCCAGTCCTCGGCGAGGGTGAGGGGGCACTCGACGCCGGCCACGACCGAGAGTACGCCCCAGGCGGCGACGGCGAGGTGCGCCCAGATCGTACGCCGCCAGCGCCAGGCGAGGAACCCGCCCACGGCCATGTAGAGGAGAAAGGCGAAGTGCACCACCATCGCGGCGTCCGCGAGAAGGCGATACATCATGGTTCGACGGTAGCGGCCTTCCAGGCGTCCACGATGCCGTGGCCGTAGAATCCGTTGTCGGACGGGGCTCCCTCGCACGCGTGCGTCTCGGTCTGCCCGAAGATCTTGTACACGTACTGGCGGGGCGTCGGGCAGGCCCTCTGCGTGGCGGTCTTGTAGAGGAGCTGCTCGACCGTGGCCGGGGCGAGGTCGAGCCCGCCCTTGCCGGGCTTGCCGAAGCGGCTGACGATGATCGCCGCGACGCCGGCGGCGTGCGGCGAGGCCATCGAGGTGCCTTCGAGGTACTGGTAGTAGGAGCAGGTGCCGCCGGTGCAGTCCTTGACGACGTCGGCGCCCTTGGGCTCGCCCTTGGCGTCGATGCGGCCTGCCGCGCGCAGCACGTGCTCGGGCGCGGCGGCCAGGATCGACCGGGTGGCCTGGGTGCCCTGCCCGTCGAGCACGTCACCGCCCGGCGCCGACAGGTCGGTCTGCTCGTTGCCGTAGTCGCTGTAGACGGCCTTGCGCCCGGACGGGCCCAGGGCCGAGACGGAGATGACGCCGTTGGACTCGGCGGGCACGTTGATGCAGGAGTTGTCGACCTGGCGCTCCTTCTCGTCGCCCTTCGGGTAGCCGGGGCTCTGCTTGTCGACCTGGGGGTGGCCGAGGTCGGTCGAGCCGTTGCCGAGGGCGGAGACCAGCGTGACGCCGCGCTGGCGGGCGTAGTCGAGGGCGCGTTGCATGCCGGTGATGATGGCCTGCTGTTCGAGCTGCTGCTTCCTGGTGTCGGACTTGTTGTTCGCGCAGTTGAACAGCCAGGGGTCGACGAAGTAGCTCATGTTCACGACGTCCACGCCGATGTCGCCGGCGTAGGTGAGGGCGTCGAGGCTGGGCTTGAGGAAGAAGAAGCCTGAGTCCTGGCCCGCCCTGAGGTTCACGATCTGCACGCCCGGGGCGACGCCGGCGATGCCCAGGCCGTTCAGCGGGGAGGCGATGGTGCTGGCGACGTGGGTGCCGTGGCCGTCGTCGTCCACGTCCACGGCGTCCTTGCAGCCGGACGCCTCGCAGGGGCCGTCCAGCGTCTCGCCGTACTCGTCCTTGGGCTTGTCGGTGACGAAGTTGCGGCTGAGCTCGCGGTTGAAGTTGGGGGCGATGTCGGGGTGCTTGCCGTCCACGCCGGTGTCGATGACGCCGACGAGGACCTGCCGGGTGCCGGGCGCCTTGGCGTGGGCGCGGTCGGCTCCGATCATGCGCATGTCCCACTGGCGGCCCGCGAGCGGCTCTCCCTTGGTCTTGGTGAACGCCTTCTCATCGGGGAACGCGGCCCTGCGGGCGGCGGCCTCCGTGGCGGGGCGGGAGGTGGCGTAGCCGATGCGGCGGTCCGGGGAGACGCCGGCGATGGCCGGGTCCGCGCCCACGGCCTCCTCGAACCCGGAGCCCGAGCCGGCGGCCATGAGGTAGCCGAGCCTGGTGTCGGCGGAGATCGTGGTGCCGCCGGCGCGTTCGACGGCGGCCTCGGCCTGGCGTTGCTTGCCGAAGTCGTAGAAGACGAGGAATTCGGCCTGCGGGGTGGCGGCCTCGCGGGACGCGGCCGGCGTGCAGGCGCCGAGCGCGACCACGGCGGCCAGCGCCGTCAAGCCCGAGGCGACCCGCCGCATTCTTCCCCCATCCGCCGACTTGCCGCAGAACCTGAATCTTCCCGACAGTAATCCCCTGATGCAACTTAGTGGTGAAATTTCGGTCGAATACGACGAAGCGGACCTCCATCGGAGGTCCGCTCCGTCCCTGGCCAGAGCCGCCGCGCCGGGCCCGCGCCGCTCCTGGCCCGCGTCCCGGTCAGGCCCTCGCAGTGGTGCGCCGGCCGCGCCGTTCAGCGGGCCGGATCGAGCGTGACGCCGCCCGAGATGACCCCGCGCGACATCGGCCGCCGCAGGAACTCGTGCGGGAAGCCCAGGTCCACCTCACTGGCCTCGGCGAGCGTGGCGATCTGCGCGCCGGTGAAGCGCACGTCGAGCGCGCCCAGGTTGTCCTCGAGCTGGGCGAGCGTCCGGGCGCCGACGATGGGCGCCGTCACGGCGGGCTCCAGCAGCGTCCAGGCCAGCGCCACCTGCGACGGCGTCGCGCCCAGCTCGTCCGCCACCCGCTTGACCACCTCGGCGATGCCGAGCGAGCGCTCGGTTAGGGAGCCGTTGGCCGCCGCCACGTTCTTGCGGGTGCCCGACGGGTCGGCGGAGATCTCGTGGGACAGGTCAGCCCGGGTGTACTTGCCGGTGAGCACGCCGCTGCCCAGCGGCGACCAGGGGATGACCCCGAGGCCCAGCTCGCGGCCCATGGGGATCAGGTCGCGCTCCCCCGTCCGCTCGATCAGGCTGTACTCGATCTGCAGGGCGATCAGCGGCGACCAGCCGCGCAGGTCGGCGATGGCCTGCATGCGCGACACCTGCCAGGCGGGCGTGTCGGAGATGCCGACGTAGAGCACCTTGCCCATCCTGACGAGGTCGTCCATGGCGCGCAGGATCTCCTCCACAGGGGTGGTGAAGTCCCAGGCGTGCAGGTAGAGCAGGTCGAGGTGGTCGGTGCCGAGGCGGCGCAGGCTGGCCTCGACGGACCGGACCATGCTCTTGCGGTGGTTGCCGCCCGAGTTCGGGTCACCCTGGCGCCTGGCCATGCTGTACTTCGTGGCCAGCACGAGCTGCTCGCGCCGCCCGGCCGCGAACTCGCCGACCAAGGTCTCGGCGGTGCCGTTGGTGTACTGGCTGGCGGTGTCGATGAAGTTGCCGCCGCGCTCCACGTAGGCGTCGAAGATGCGGCGGGACTCCTCCTTGTCCGAGCCCCAGCCCCAGTCGGTCCCGAACGTCATCGTGCCCAGCGACAGCGGCGAGACCCGCAGGCCGGAACGGCCCAGCAAGCGGTAGGTGTCAAGAGTTGTCATGCGTCCAAGCGTGCTCGGGGCGCGAGCCATGGGTAAGGGAAGGCTCTTCCTGGGATCGGCCGTCCCAGGCAGCGCCCGCGACGGACGCGCGGCGGGTACGCGGCTCCGGGCAGTGCGCGGCCGGGGCGGGCCTGCGGCCGTAAGATCTAGGCGATGAGCACCGTCGACCAGACCCGCGAGCTCGCGGCCTTCCTGCGGACGCGCCGCGAGCGGCTGCGCCCCGGCGACGTCGAGCTGCCGGCGCGCCGCACCCACCGCCGCACGCCGGGGCTGCGCAGGGAAGAGGTCGCGGAGCTGGCCGGCGTCAGCGTCGACTACGTGATCCGGCTGGAGCAGGGGCGCGGGCTGCGGCCCTCACCCGAGGTGCTGGAGGCGCTGGCCGCGGCGCTGCGGCTGAGCGAGGACGAGCGGCTCTACCTGTTCGACCTGGCCCGGCAGCGGCCGACCAGCAGGCCCGAGCGCGAGGGCCCGGCCGGCGACGAGGCCGGGCCACTGTCCCGGCTGGTCCTGGACCTGTCGCCGCTGCCGGCCATGGTGGTCAATCACCGCTTCGACATCATCGCGTGGAACCCGGAGATGGCCGGCCTGATGCTCGACTTCGGCAGCCTGCCGCCGAGGCAGCGCAACAGCCTGTGGTTGTGCATGCTGCACCCGGGCCTGGACCACTTCTTCCGCGACAGGGAGCGCACGGTGCGCGAGGGCATCGCCGACCTGCGGGCCTCCTGGGCGGCCCATCCCGACGACAAGCGCCTGGCGGACCTGGTCGAGGAGCTGACCTCGGGCAACGAGGAGTTCGCCCGGTTGTGGGCGATGCGCGACGTGCGGGTCAACGCCAGGGGGCAGAAGCGGCTGCGGCACGCCACGGAAGGGCCGCTGACGGTCGAGTACGAGGTGCTGGCCCCGCTGCAGGCGCCCGGGCAGCGGCTGATCATCTACCGGGCCGCCGACCCGGACTCGCAGCGCGTGCTCGACGCCGTCGCGCGGGCCTGCTGACCCCCTCGGCCGGGCCGTGACCACGCGGACGGCCAAGGACGCGCACGTGACGGCGCCCGGCCCCGTGCGGGTTCAGCGGGCGTTTCCCTGGAGGCCCTCGGCCACGTGCGGCGGGTGGGGTGACGTCGGCTTGCCGTAAAGGACGGTGGCCGTGAAACGACAACGGCCCGGCTGTGGAAGCCGGGCCGTGCAGCCGTCAGACGAGCGGACGAGCAGTGGGCAGGATCGGGTACGGGAGCGCCGTGTCGCCGGTGAGGAAGCGGTCGACGCCGGAGGCGGCGGCGCGGCCCTCGGCGATGGCCCACACGATCAGCGACTGCCCGCGCCCCATGTCGCCCGCCACGAAGACGCCGTCCACCTTGGACATGTACGTCTTGTCGCGCGCCACGTTCCCCCTGGCGTCGTAGAAGCCGTCACCGCCGGCCTCGGCCAGGTCCTGCAGCAGCGAGCCCTTCTCCGGCCCGACGAAGCCCATGGACAGCGTGACCAGATCGGCCGGGATCTCCCGCTCGGTGCCGGGGATCGGCTTGAACCCGTTCTGCGGCCCCTCGACCTCGACCAGCCGCAGCGCGCGCACGTTGCCGTCCGCGTCGCCGACGAACTCGGTGGTGGAGACGGCGTAGACGCGCTGCCCGCCGCCGTCCGCCAGCTCCTCGTGGGCGCTCTCCATCTTGAACAGGATGGGGAACGTCGGCCACGGCTGGCTGCCGGGCCTGGACCTCGGCGGCTGCGGCATGATCTCGAGCTGGGTGACGGACGCGGCACCCTGCCGGATCGCGGTGCCGATGCAGTCGGCGCCGGTGTCGCCGCCGCCGATGACGACGACGTGCTTGCCCTCGGCCGAGATGGGCGAGACCGCGTAGTCGCCCTCCTGGACCTTGTTGGACAGCGGCAGGTACTCCATCGCCTGGTAGATGCCCTTGAGCTGGCGCCCTGCCACCGGCAGGTCGCGCCACTGGGTGGCGCCGCCGGACAGCACCACGGCGTCGAACTGCTCGCGCAGCTCGGCGGCCGTGATGTCGACGCCGACGTTCACGCCGGTGCGGAACTCGGTGCCCTCGGCCCGCATCTGCTCCAGGCGGCGCTCGATGTGCCGCTTCTCCATCTTGAACTCGGGGATGCCGTAGCGCAGCAGCCCGCCGATGCGGTCGGCCCGCTCGAACACGACCACGTCGTGCCCGGCGCGGGTGAGCTGCTGGGCGGCGGCGAGCCCGGCGGGGCCGGAGCCGACGACCGCGACCTTCTTGCCGGTCTTGACGGCCGGCGGCTGCGGGGTCACCCAGCCCTCGGCGAACGCGCGGTCGATGATCTCGACCTCGACCCGCTTGATCGCGACGGGGTCGGAGTTGATGCCGAGCACGCACGCCGCCTCACACGGAGCCGGGCAGAGCCTGCCGGTGAACTCCGGGAAGTTGTTGGTGGCGTGCAGCCGCTCGATCGCCTCGCGCCAGTCGGTGCGGAAGACGAGGTCGTTCCACTCGGGGATGAGGTTCCCGAGCGGGCAGCCGTTGTGGCAGAACGGGATGCCGCAGTCCATGCAGCGGGCCGCCTGCTTGGTCAGCTTCTCCTGCGAGAAGTCCTGGTAGACCTCGCGCCAGTCGCTGATGCGGACGTCCACGGGGCGGCGCGCCGGCAGCTCCCGGTCGTGCGTGAGAAAACCCTTCGGGTCAGCCATTCGGTACGCCTCCCTTATCCCTTAACCGCGGCGGCCATGACCGCCTCGTCGATGTCCCTGCCCTCGATGCGGGCGGCCTCGGCGGCCTCCAGCACCCTCTTGTAGTCGGTCGGCATGATCTTGCCGAACCTGGCGAGCGCCGCGTCCCAGTCGGCCAGCAGCGCCTTGGCGACCGGCGAGCCGGTCTCCGCGAAGTGCTTCTCGACCGTCTCCTTGAGGAACTCGTTGTCCTGCTCGGTGAGCGCCTCGATGGCGACCATCTCGCGGTTGACCCGCTCGGGCTTGAGGTCCAGCAGGTACGCGATGCCGCCCGACATGCCGGCCGCGAAGTTGCGCCCGGTCTGGCCGAGCACCACGACCTTGCCGCCGGTCATGTACTCGCAGCCGTGGTCGCCGACGCCCTCGACGACCGCCGTGGCGCCGGAGTTGCGCACGCAGAACCGCTCGCCCACGACGCCGCGGACGAACACCTCGCCGGACGTGGCCCCGTAGAGGGCGACGTTGCCGGAGATGATGTGGCCGTCGAGCGGGGCCTCGTCGTGCGGCCGGACGGTGATCCGCCCGCCGGACAGGCCCTTGCCGAGGTAGTCGTTGGCGTCGCCGGCCAGCCGCAGCGTGATCCCGCGCGGCACGAACGCGCCGAACGAGTTGCCCGCCGAGCCGGTGAACGAGATGTCGATCGTGTTGTCGGGCAGGCCCTTGCCGCCGTGCCGCTTGGTGACCTGGTAGCCGAGCATGGTGCCGACGGTGCGGTTCACGTTGCGGATGGGCAGCTCCAGCGTGACCGGGGTGCCGTCGTCGATGGCGCCCTCGGCGAGCTGGATGAGCGTGTTGTCCAGCGCGTGCTGCAGCCCGTGGTCCTGCTCGACCGTGCGGCGCAGCGGGGTGCCCGCGGGCAGCTCCGGCTGGTGCAGGATCGGCGACAGGTCCAGGCCGCTGGCCTTCCAGTGGTCCTCGGCCGCGGTCATGTCGAGCATCTCGGCGTGCCCGATCGCCTCGTCGAGCGAGCGGAAGCCCAGCTCGGCGAGGTACTCGCGGATCTCCTCGGCGATGAACTCGAAGAAGTTGACCACGAACTCGGGCTTGCCGGTGAAGCGCTTGCGCAGCTCGGGGTTCTGCGTGGCCACGCCGACCGGGCAGGTGTCGAGGTGGCAGACGCGCATCATCACGCAGCCGGAGACGACGAGCGGAGCGGTGGCGAAGCCGTACTCCTCGGCGCCCAGCAGCGCGGCGATGACGACGTCGCGGCCGGTCTTGAGCTGGCCGTCCACCTGGACGACGATGCGGTCGCGCAGGTCGTTCAGCAGCAGCGTCTGCTGGGTCTCGGCCAGGCCGAGCTCCCACGGGGCGCCCGCGTGCTTGAGCGACGTCAGCGGCGAGGCGCCGGTGCCGCCGTCGTGGCCGGAGATGAGCACCACGTCGGCGTGCGCCTTCGACACGCCGGCCGCGACCGTGCCGACCCCGACCTCGGCGACCAGCTTCACGTGGACCCTGGACTCCGGGTTGGAGTTCTTCAGGTCGTGGATGAGCTGGGCCAGGTCCTCGATCGAGTAGATGTCGTGGTGCGGCGGCGGCGAGATGAGGCCGACGCCGGGCGTGGAGTGCCTGGTCTTGGCGATCCACGGGTAGACCTTGTGGCCTGGCAGCTGGCCGCCCTCGCCGGGCTTGGCGCCCTGGGCCATCTTGATCTGCAGGTCGTCGGCGTTGACCAGGTACTCCGAGGTGACGCCGAACCGGCCGGAGGCCACCTGCTTGATCGCCGACCGGCGGGCCGGGTCGTAGAGGCGCTCGGGGTCCTCGCCGCCCTCGCCGGTGTTGGACTTGCCGCCGAGCCGGTTCATCGCGATGGCGAGCGTCTCGTGCGCCTCCATCGAGATGGAGCCGTACGACATCGCGCCGGTGGAGAAGCGCTTGACGATCTCCGAGGCGGGCTCGACCTCCTCGATGGGGATCGGGTTGCCCTTGCGCAGCTTGAACAGGCCACGCAGGGTCATCAGCCGCTCCGCCTGGGAGTCCACGAGGTTCGTGTACTCCTTGAAGATCTCGTAGCGGCGGGTCCTGGTGGCGTGCTGCAGCTTGAAGACGGTCTCGGGGTTGAACAGGTGCGGCTCGCCCTCGCGCCGCCACTGGTACTCGCCGCCGACCTGGAGCCTGCGGTGGGCGTTCTCCACGCGCGGGTAGGCGTGGCGGTGACGCTGCGCGACCTCCTCGGCCAGCACGTCGAAGCCGACGCCGCCGAGGCGGGAGGTGGTGCCGGTGAAGCAGGCGTCGATGACCTCCTGGCTCAGGCCGAGCGCCTCGAAGATCTGCGCGCCGGTGTAGGAGGCGACCGTGGACACGCCCATCTTGGACATGACCTTGATGACGCCCTTGCCGTACGCCTTGATCAGGTTGCGGACGGCCTTGTGCTTGTCCATCTGCAGGGCGCCGGTGTCGACCAGGTCCTCGATCGTCTCGATCGCGAGGTACGGGTTGATCGCCGCGGCGCCGTAGCCGATCAGCAGCGCCATGTGGTGGCACTCGCGCGCCTCGCCGGTCTCGATGACCAGGCCGATCTTGGTGCGCGTCTTCTCCTGGATCAGGTGGTGGTGCACCGCGCCCGTCAGCAGTAGCGACGGGATCGGGGCGAGCGCGTCGGAGGAGCCGCGGTCGGACAGCACGATGATGCGCGCGCCGTCGGCGATCGCCTGGGACGCCTCGGCCCTGATCTCCTCCAGCCGCCGCAGCAGCGCCTGGCCGCCGCCGGCGACCTCGTACAGGCCGCTGATGACGTACGGGTGGAAGCCGGGCAGGTCGTGCTCGTCGTTGATGTGGATGATCTTGGCGAGCTCGTCGTTGTCGATCACCGGGTACGGCAGCACGAGCTGGCGGCAGGAGCTCGGCCCCGGGTCCAGCAGGTTGCCCTCGGGCCCGAGGGTGCTGGCCAGGGAGGTGACCAGCTCCTCGCGGATGGCGTCCAGCGGCGGGTTCGTGACCTGCGCGAACAGCTGCGTGAAGTAGTCGAACAGCAGGCGCGGCTTCTCGCTCAGCACGGCGACCGGCGTGTCGGTGCCCATGGAGCCGATCGGCTCCTGGCCGACCTTGGCCATCGGCGACAGGATGATGCGCAGCTCTTCCTCGGTGTAGCCGAAGGTCTGCTGCCGCTTGACGAGCGCCTCGTGGGTGGGGATCTCGCGCTGCCGCGCGGGCAGCTCCTCGAAGCGGACGAGACCGGCGTGCAGCCAGTCGGAGTACGGGAGCTCGGCGGCGAGCTCGGCCTTGATCTCGTCGTCCTCGATGATCTTGCCGCGGGCGGTGTCGATGAGGAACATGCGGCCCGGCTGCAGGCGGCCCTTGCGGACCACGTCCTCGGGCGCGATGTCCAGCACGCCGGCCTCGGAGGCCAGCACGACCAGGCCGTCGGCGGTCACCCAGAAGCGTCCGGGGCGCAGGCCGTTGCGGTCGAGCACGGCGCCGGCCAGGGTGCCGTCGGTGAAGGTGATCGAGGCGGGGCCGTCCCAGGCCTCCATCAGCGTGGAGTGGAACTCGTAGAAGGCCCGGCGCGCCGGGTCCATCTCGGTGTGGTTCTCCCACGCCTCGGGGATCATCATGAGGACGGCGTGCGGCAGGCTCCGGCCGCCGATGTGCAGCAGCTCCAGGGCCTCGTCGAAGCTGGCGGTGTCGCTGCCATCCGGGTCACAGATGGGGAAAAGTCGCGAAATATCGCCCGGAATGTGGGCGGAGGCCAGCATCGCCTCACGGGCACGCATCCAGTTGCGGTTGCCCTTGACCGTGTTGATCTCGCCATTGTGGGCGATGTACCGGTACGGGTGGGCCAGCGGCCAGCTCGGGAACGTGTTGGTGGAGAAGCGCGAGTGCACCAGCGCGATCGCGGTCTCGTAACGCTCGTCGCTCAGGTCGGGGAAGAACGGCTCGACCTGGTCGGGCGTGAGCATGCCCTTGTAGACGACCGTCCGGGACGACAGCGAGGGGAAGTACACGTCGGCCTCGTGCTCGGCCCGCTTGCGCAGGCAGAACGCGAGCCGGTCCAGCTCCAGCCCCGTGCGGCCCTCGGGGTCGGACACGAAGAGCTGGGCGAAGTGCGGCATGACCGCCCGGGCGCTCGGCCCAGGCAGCTCCCGGTCGACCGGCGTGTCGCGCCAGCCGAGCACGGTCAGGCCCTCCTCGGCCGCGATCTCCTCGATCAGGCGCACGGCCGTGGCCCTGGCCTCACCGTCGAACGGCAGGAAGGCGATGCCGGTGGCGTACGCACCGGCCTCGGGCAGCGTGAACGGCACGACCGCCCGGTAGAACCCATCGGGGATCTGCGTCAGGATCCCGGCTCCGTCGCCGGTGTCCGGCTCGCTACCCTTGGCCCCCCGATGATCAAGATTGCACAGCGCCGTCAGCGCCTTGACCACGATGCCGTGATCACGGCGCCCGGCGACGTCGGCAACCATGGCGACACCGCAGGCATCGTGCTCGTTGGCGGGGTGGTACAGGCCCTGGGGCTCGGGGAACCCGAGGTGGGCAGCAGGCATTGAATCCCTCCCGTCGTCTTCGTCTGTCGAGAACTGCTTCACAGGCGAGGGACGACGTTGGCCCTGCTGCATATCGTGGGTAGAGGTTACCTCACCCTGCCGGAATGGTGCCCGCCGCGTCCGCATTACGAACTTTCGCCGCCATCTCGGCATCCGAACTCCCTATCCCAAACCCTGAGCCTGGCCGCCGAAATTCCCGCCCGGCACAGCGATTTCCGCCAGGAGGAGCGAGTGCCCGCGAGCCGATAGGGTTTGGGCCATGGAGCGTGACGGGGTCGAGCGCCTGCTCACCGAGGCCGGGGCCGACAGCAGGCGGCTGAGGCACGCCCTCGCCCTCGTGTGCGACGGCCAGTGGTGGACCCTGGCGGATCTGGTCAGGGAAACGGCCACGTCCCGGCGCACCGTCGAGGCCCTGCTGCGCGAGCTGAGGCTGGAGCACGACGGCGAACGTTTCCGTGTCCCGCTCACCGACACGCCCGCCTACCAGGATCTCATCGCCGTCGCCCCGCCCCCCGAGGACCCGGTGGCCCACCTCCTGCCCCACTACGGCCCCGCCCTCGACCGCCTGACCACGCTCATCGCCAAGGCCCCGCGCGCCCGCCACGTGCTCGACCACGTCTCCGCCACGCCCGAGACGGTCCTGCGCCGGGCGCTGCTGCTGGGCGCCCGCTTCTGGCTGCCCGGCGCGCGCCTGCTCTGCGTGGGCGACCACGACCTGACCTCGCTGGCGGTCAAGCTCGTGCACCCCGAGACGGACGTGACCGTGGTCGACGTCGACGAGCGCATCCTGGCCTACCTCGACGAGCAGCGGCTCGGCGTCCGCACCCGCTGGGCCGACCTGCGCCTCGGCCTGCCCCCGTCGGCCAGGGACCACGACCTGGCGCTCACCGACCCGCCGTACACGCCGGAGGGCACCGGCCTGTTCGTGGCGCGCGCCGTCGAGGGGCTGAAGGACGGGGGGCGGGTGCTGCTGGCGTACGGGGCCAGCGAGCGTACGCCGTTGCTGGCGTTCAAGGTGCAGCAGGAGCTGTCGGAGCTGAACCTCGCGTACGAGGCGATCTACCCTGATTTCAACCGGTATTTCGGGGCGGAGGCCATCGGGTCGGCCGCTGACCTGTACATCCTCCGGCCCACCAGCAAGACCCGCCCGGCCGTGCAGTCCCGGCTGAGCCGCCAGACGACCGCCATCTACACCCAGGGCCCGCAGGCCGTGGAGAGCGCTGGGAGGTCTCAGGCGGAGGGTTCCGGGGGTGCGGGCGCCGCGGTGCCGTCCGGGGACGCTGCGGCGCTGTCAGAGACCGCGGGCGCCCAGGCGCGGGTCTCGGGTGTACCCACAGATCTAGCGGCGCTGGCGGCGGAGTTCGGGGCCGAGCTCCTGGTGGGTGACTGGCCCAAGGCGCTGGCCCAGCCTCGGGTCAAGCTCTCGACCTGGCTCGCCAAGCCGTACGCGGCCGCGCCCGCCCGGGTGGCCGTGGCCGTCCCGGCCGGCCTGGAGGCCGCACTCCCCCGCCTCCTGCTGGCCTCCCGCGCCGCTCACCTCCGCGTCGTGGGCCCGGGCCTCACTCCGCGCCTCCCTGCGGCGCTGTCGCCCGTGTACGCGCTCGGCGAGGCCGGCGAGGGCGTGCTGGACGTCGTACGCCGGCCCCAGCCCGAGGGTGACGCCGACACGGTGCTGCGCAGGATCCTGGACAACGGCCACGCCAAACTGGCCAACACGTGGCGCGAGGCCCTCATCGCGCTGGCCAGGGCGCAGGGCACGACTCTGACCAAGAACGAGGCCCGCGCCCTGATCCGGGAGGCGGCCGGCTGGTCCGATGACCTGACCCCGCTGGAGGCCCCCCTCCACCGCCTGTCCACCCTCCGGGACGCGGTCGCCACCACGGTCAAGGCCCTGACCGGCACCACTCCCTGAACCGCACAGTGCATCATCTGCTTTCTTGAGGCACATCACCCTGCCAGTGCGCAGGGCACCACAGGCCACGCCACGCGCATCGCCCCCATTCTCACAAGCAGGCAGGCACCGCACCCGGACTCAGGCGGGGCTTCACCTTGGCGGGGGTCAGCTGGCGGCGATGACGCGGCCCTGGACCACGCGGCCCAGGCCGTCGAGGGCGATGAGGGCGGTGAGCAGGTCCTGGGCGGAGGCCGTGCCGCCGACCCAGCTCACCGTCACGTAGTGCCCCATCGCGCGGGCCTGTGCCCGGCTGCCGGCGGCCTCGAACGCGATGTCCTGCCGCACGAACCCGTCCTTGCGCAGCGCCGCCACCAGCGCGTCGGCGGCGCGCCCGTCGCCGAGGTTGAAGATGACGAACTGGCCCGCCACGGACCCGCCCTGGTACGTGGCCTGGAGCGCCTGCGTGCACCCGGGAGCCGTGGCGCCCCAGAGGACCTCGTCGCAGTCGGTGAACTCGCGGGTCGCGGCCAGGGTCATCTTGCCCAGGGTCTTGCCGGCCGCCGTGAAGACCTCTTGGAGGGTCAGCGGGGCGGCGTCGTTCTGGCGGGTGTCGATGGCGCTGTAGAAGGCGGAGGTGGGCTCGGCGTGGAAGGTGGCGGGGCGGGGCTGCTCGCGCCCCACCCACAACCATCCGCCGGCGCCCACGGCCGCCGCGACGACGATGACAGCGGCGATGAGGAGCGGCCTGGCCCACGGACGCTCCCTGCCCTCCTCGGCCCACGGATCGTCCCGCGGCTCCGATGCCGAGGCAGGGTTGCTCGGAGGAGCGGCCTCGGCCGGGGTGGGGTCGTCGGAGGGGGTTGCTCCGGTGCCGGTCCGGGCCATCAGGAGGCCGATCCCGTGATCGCGACGACGCGGCGGTAGACGGCCTTCTCCGCCCCGCGCAGGGCCAGGGTGAGGGAGACGAAGTCGTCCTTGGTGGTGGGCTCGGCGCCGTCCACCTTGCCGATCCACACCAGCCCGACGTAGTGGCCCAGCGCGTAGCCGCCCGCCTCGGAGTAGCCGCCTCCGGGGAAGGAGGCCTTGGTCGAGGTCAGGGGCAGCGCCCAGCCGCCGCGGTAATGGGTCTTCAATGATTCGACCAGCTCGGCGGCCGACGTGCCGTCCTTGAGGTTGAGTAGCGTGTACTGGCCGACGTACCGGCCGTCGGAGCTGGCGTACAGGCCGCGGGCGGCCTGGGTGCATCCCGCGTCCGAGACCCGTTCGAGGAGGGTGCCGCCCCACAGCGCGGCCGAGCAGTCGGCGTCGAGCTGCTTGGCGACGAGCTTGAGTTTGAGCTTCTTGGTGACGGCGAGTTCGCTCTCGCTGAACACTTCCTTCTCGGTCAGGGCCTTCCCGTCCTTGGCCCGCTCTCCGAGGGGCTCGAACAGCTTCGGCGAGCCCCAGCCGTGGAACACCTGCGGCACGGCCGCGTCGGGGCCGAGCACGGCGGCGCTGGCCTGCTGTTCGGGCGAGTACTTGCCCAGGTTGGTGATGGCCACCACCAGGCCCGTCCCGCCTGCCAGGACGGCGACGACCGTGGCGATGATGACCATCAGCCGCTGCTGCTCCGGGCGGAAACCCCAGTCGGTGAGCAGGGGGAGCTGCCAGTCCGAGCGAGGGGTGCGGCGCCGCTTCCTGGACGCCGTCGGCTCGGCCTCATCACCCCTTGCGGCCTCGTCGGCCCCCGCCGCCCCATCGACGTCAGTGCCACCGTCCGCTGTCCGGCGACGACCGCCCTCCGACCGTCCGCCGGTCTGGGCCCTCCTCGCCGGTCGCACGTGGGGCAGGTCTCTCGGCGGCCAGGTGCCATCGGCCTCTCCTGGCGAGGGCATGAAGCTGCCGTCATCATGAACGGCACCTCTGCCACCGCCCTCACCACGCGCAGCCGCCCGCCCGCCACCGTCCACACCGGCGCCCGGCCAACCGCCGCTGTCCGCCCCCGTGGCCGGCCAACCGCTGCCGTCCGCACCTGAGGCCGGCCAACCGCTGCTGTCCGCGCCCGAGGCGTGCCTGTCGTCGCTGACCGGCTCCGTGGATCGCGAGCCGCGCGAGCGGGCCGCCCTCCGGCCGCTGCGGGTCCCCGCCGACCGCCTGCGACCCTCCGCGTCGGCTCCGGACCGGCCGCCGCCGGCCGCGTGCCAGCCGCCACCATCCGTGCCACCCGCAGCGTGACCACCGCCGTGGGCACCGGCGACGGGCCACCCGCCACCATCCGTGCCGCCCACTGAGCGCTCCGCGCCAGCCGCAGACCAGCCCCGACCGTCCGTACTGCCCGCAGGGTGGCTCTCGGCACGAGCGGCAGCCCAGCCGCCATCATCCATGCCGCCCGCAGCATGCCCGCCGCTGGGCGCACCGGCGACGGGCCGGCCGGCGGCATCGGTCCCGCCCGCTCCCCCGCCGCGAGCTACGGGCCAGCCGCCGGCGTCAGTGCCCGAAACGCGCCGGTCGGCGGCATCGGCGGCCGGCCAGCCACCGGCGCCCGGGGAAGCAGAACCGCGGCCGTCGGTACCCGGGAGAGCGAAGCCGGGGCCGTCGGTGCCCGGGGAGTGGGTGTCGGGGGCCGGGGTGGCGCGGGTGCCTCGGGGGCGGCCTGAGCGGTCGCCGTTCGACCGCCCGCCGCCGGAGCCGGACGGGCCTCTGCGACGAGCCATCACAGCCCCGCCGCACCGATCAGGTTGCCGAGGGCGAACGTGACGGCCGCCGCCACGGCGCCCACCACGAGCTGGCGTAGCCCTGAGTACCACCAGCTCCGCGCCGTCACGGCGGAGACCAGCGCCCCCGCCGCGAACAGCGCCACGCACGAGAGCACCGCGGAGACCTCCAGCCCTTGGACCCCGAACAGGTACGGCAGCAGCGGCAGCGCCGCCCCCACCGCGAACGACAGGAACGACGAGACCGCGGCCACCATCGGCGACGGCAGCTCCCCCGGGACGACCCCCAGCTCGTTGCGCGAGTGGACCTCCAGGGCCCGCTCCGGGTGCGCGGAGATCTGCCTGGCCACCTCGGCGGCCAGGCCGGGGGTCACACCCTTGTCGACGAAGGTCTGGGCCAGCTCCGCCCGCTCGTCGTCGGGGTGGCGGGCCAGCTCGCGCCGTTCGACGGCGATCTCGGCCTGGGCCAGCTCGCGCTGGCTGGCCACCGAGACGTACTCGCCGCCCGCCATGGACAGCGCCCCGGCGGCGAGCCCGGCGACGCCGCCGAGGGCGACCACCCTGGTGTTGGCGGTGCCGCCCGCGACACCCGCGATGAGCGCGAAGTTCGACACCAGGCCGTCCATCGCGCCGAACACCGAGGGCCGCAACCAGCCTCCGGTGACGTCACGATGCCGGTGGTGGATCTCCGCGCGACCGTTCATCGCGAGTTCTTCTCCTTCGTCGCAGGTTCGGCGTCGGCGTCAGAAAGCTTCGCCCCGTCGGCGTCCTGGTCGGAGGCCTGGTCGGCGTCCTGCTCGGCGTCTCCGGGGACGTCCTCGCGGGCGGAAGCCGGAGCCCCGGCCTCCTCGCTGGTCGGCTCCGCCTTCGGCGTGTCATCGGCCTGGGCCGGCTCGTCAGGCGCGGAAGCCCGGCTCTCCGGCGTATCGGCCGCGGAGGATTCCGTGGACCCGGAGGGTTCCGTGGAGTCGGAGGACTCGCCCGTGCCGGGGTCCGCCTGGCCGGAGGCGTGGGCCGGGTCGGCGGACTCGGCGCCCGGCTCGTAGCGCGACGACGGTGAGACGACGATCTCCTCGCCCGTCTTGTTCCTGGTCGCCCAGAAGTACACCAGCGCGCCGACGAACAGCACGATCGAGGTCCACTGGTTGATCCGCAGCCCGAGGAACTCCACCGCGTGGTCCACGCCGCCGACCGGGTCGATGCGCAGGCCCTCGATCCAGAAGCGGCCGAGCGTGTAGCCGGCGACGTAGAGGGCGAACAGCCGGCCGTGGTGCAGCGCGAGGCGGCGGCCCAGGTAGATGAGCACGAAGCCGAGCGCGACGTCCCACAGCGACTCGTACAGGAACGTCGGGTGGTAGAGGACACCGGGCTCGCCGCCGTGGTCGACGTCGATCTCCAGGCCCCACGGCAGCGTGGTCGGCGAGCCGTACAGCTCCTGGTTGAACCAGTTGCCCCAGCGGCCGATGGCCTGCGCGAACGCGATGCCGGGGGCGATCGTGTCGGCGAGTGCCGTCATGGACAGGCCGCGCCTGCGCGCGGCCAGCCAGACGCCGACGCCGCCGAGCGCGATCGCGCCCCAGATGCCGAGGCCGCCCTCCCAGATGAACAGGGCCTGGATGGGCTCCTTGATCGCGCGGCTGCCGAAGTACGTCTGCCAGTCGGTGATGACGTGGTAGAGGCGGCCGCCGATCAGGCCGAAGATGACCGCGGGGACCGCGATGTCAATGATCGTCCCCTTCTGGCCACCGCGGGCGCGCCAGCGGCGCTCGCTCAGCCAGACGGCGACGATGACGCCGAGCACGATGCATAGCGCATAAGCCCGGATCGGGATGATTCCGAGATACCAGACCCCTTGGGAAGGGCTGGGAATCGAGGCAAGGGGCATGTCAGGTGAGGGTAGCGGAAGCAAGCCTACTTAGCCGCCCCCGTAATCTCATCGCGCAGTTGCGCCGGGCTGAACAGTACCTGATTGTCTATTTCTGTGCCGTTCAATTTCACTGTCGGCGTGTGGTTGAGCTTCTGCTCCTCGCTGATCTTCTTGCTGTACGCGAGGTGCGCGTCGGCGTTCTTGTTGGACGTGACGCACTGGTCGAAGTCGGGCGAGGTGACCCCGGCCTCCTTGCCCCACTGCTTGAGCTGATCGACCTTGAAGCCCTCCTCTGTCTCCGAGGGCTGGTTCTTGAAGAGCAGGTCGTGGAAGGCCAGCCACTGCTTGCCGTCGGCGACGCACCGGGCGGCGTTGGCCGCGCGCACGGAGTTGGACTTGGTCGGCTCCTGGGAGAAGATCGTGATCGGGTGGAAGACGACCTTGGCCTTGCCCTCGGCGGCGAGGTTCTTGAAGGTCTGGCCGCTGACGCGCTCCAGCTCCTTGCAGGCGGGGCACTGGAAGTCCTCGTAGATGTCGACCACCGGAGCGGTGACGCCGGCCTTCGCCATCACGGCGGTGCCGTCGGCCTGCACGGTGATCGGAGCCAGCGCGCCGGCGGCCTCCTCCGGGCGGGAGATGCTGGCGGCGTACCACCAGCCGAGTCCGACCGCGGCCACCGCGACCGCGCCCGCGGTCACGTACGTGACCGTCTTGCGGCGCTTCTCCCGCGCCCGCTGCTCGGCCTGCTGCGCCTTGATCTTCTCGCGCGCCGACTGCGACTTCGTCTTCGTACGCTCGCCCTTGCCCATCAGTCGTCCCCCTCGTCCTCATCTTGAGTATCGCCCCCGAGACCGAGGGCCCCGTCGAGCGCGAAGCGGCCCGGCGGGAAACGCGCGACCCACGCGCCGAGCAGCACGAGGCCGAAGTCGCGCAGGATGTCGAGCAGGTAGGTCGGCTCCTGCCCGGCTCCGAGCTGGCCGCCGCCGCCGAAGCAGCCGCAGTCGATCCGCAGGCCCTTCGCCCACGCCCAGCCGATGCCGAACACGAACGCGAACATGAGCAGCGCGGCGACCACCGCGGCCACCCTGGTCAGCAGGCCGACGACCAGCAGCACGCCGACGACGATCTCCAGGATCGGCAGGGCGTAGCCCACCGCGACGGCGATCGATTCCGGCAGCAACTGGTAGGCCTTGACCGCCACCACGGAGTCGGCCGGATTGCCGATCTTGAGCGCACCCGCCGCGATCAGCACCCCGCCCAGAATCAAGCGGGCGACAGTCGTCACCCAGGGTATCGCCCATCTCGCCCAAGGTGACGGTAGTGACGCGGCCACAAGCGTTCTCCTCTGTCTCTGCGCCGGAATGCGCACAGTACCCGGGTCCCATCGCATCACGTCGCGGATAAGCGTCAGCTAAGCGAGTTTTCCGCGCCTGAGCTGGGAGGGTTGCCACATTTACTCATCTAAGTTAAAAATTACTCATGCAAGTAAAACGAGACGAGTCGGTCACGAGCTCCGCCAGGCGGGCTCAGATCGTGACCGCGACCATCGCCACCATCGCCGAGCTCGGCTACCAGCAGGCGTCCTTCGCCCGGATCGCCGAGCGGGCCGGGCTGAGTAGCACGCGGCTGATCTCGTACCACTTCGACGGCAAGGACGAGCTGATCGGCCAGGCCATAGCCACGATCTACGGTGATCTGAGCAGGTTCATGCACGAGCGCGTCAGCGCCCAGCGGACGGCCTCGGGCGCGCTGGAGGCGTACATCCGCTCGCTGGTGGAGTACCTCGGCGGCCACCGCGCCGAGATGCGCGCGGCCACGGAGATCTTCCTCAACTTCCGCCCGGAGGGCGGCACGGCGGTGCAGGAGGCGGCCACCGACCTGGCGTCGCTGGCCCACCTGGAGCGCCTTCTGGAGTGGGGGCAGGAGAGCGGCGAGTTCAGGCCGTTCAGCACGCGGGTGATGGCGATGACCGTCCAGCGGTCGCTGGACGGGCTGCCGTTCCTGCTGGAGGCCGACCCCGGGGCCGACCTGGCCGAGTACGCCGATGAGCTGGCGGCGCTGTTCGCCAGGGCGACCCGCGCATGAGCACCCGGTCGAGAGGGCTCCTCACGCTGGCCGTGGACGTCGGCCTGACCGTGGCGCTCTACTATGCGCTGCGCGCGGCAGGCGTCGAGGCCCACACGGCGTTCGTGATCAGCTCGTTCGTGCCCGGCGTCAGCGTCGTCTCCGACCTGGTACGCCGCCGCAGGCCCGACCGGCTGGGCCTCTACATGACGGTCATGATGCTGGCCAGCGCAGCCGTGTCCGTCCTGGTCCACGACCCGCGGCTGCTGCTGGCCAAGGACGGCTGGTTCACGGCGGCGGGGGGGCTGTGGTTCCTGCTCAGCGCGCGCGGGGAGCGTCCGCTGGCGTTCGTGTTCACCCGGTTCGTCCTGGAAGGCCGGATCGGGCCCAACCGCGAGTCGTGGGACGTGTTGTGGGAGCGGTTGCCCGCCTTCCGCCGCATCTGGCGGGTGGCGAGCGTCATGTGGGGCATCGGCCTGCTCCTGGACGCCGTGGTACGGGTCGTCATCGCCTACGCCCTGCCGGTGGACGCGGTGCCGGGGGTCAACACCGCGCAGTACATCGCCTTCCTCCTGCTCATGCAGGTCGCGATGAACGTCTACCTGGTCCCCACCGGCGTCTACAACCGCTGGTCCCCTCTCTACGCCGAGCTCAGGAGCACCTGAACCGGGCCTCGCCCCAGTCCGCGTGGTCGTTGCCGACGCCGTCTCCCGCGTCGCCCGCCACGAGGTCCACGTACCGGGCGCCGGTCACGTCGGCGCTCAGCTCGTACGCCGCGTCGGCGGCCCGCAGCACCGGGCTGCGCGCCCGCTCCACCCCGTCGGCCACCACCCCGAACTCCACCGACCCCCGCGTGGCCTGCACATCGTCAACACCGACGAAGGCCGTGAACGCCGTACACCGGCCACGCAGGTAGAAACGCACTTCGGCGGGCGCGTGCGTGCCCAGCCCCTTGCCGAACGCCCGGCCGCCGATGACGATCGGCCCGCCGTCGGCCGGCCCGGTGTCGCCGTTGGACCGGTCGCGCTCCACCGGGCCCCAGCCGTTGTCCGCGCTGACCCACTCCAGGTCGCTGGCGTAGGCGTCGGCCGCGGGCGGCGGCGGCAGCGTGCGCACGGACGCGGAGGCGGTCAGCGTCCTGGCGGCGCCGCCGGCGGTGTACGAGGCCGTGGCGGCCAGCTCGTACGTGCCGTACGGCGCGCCGGCGGGCGGCGTGACCCGCCAGGTCGTGACCAGCTTCCCGCCGGGCTCCACCGAACCGGCGCCGTCTCCCTCCACCGTCCACCCCTCGGGCACGTCCAGCCGCACGGCCACGTCCCGGACCGCCACCTCCTCGAGGTTCGTGAACGTGGTGGTGACCTCGTTGGCCGCCCCCTGCTCGAACGCTGGCGCCGCGGGCGTCACCTCCAGCGTCCCGCACGCCTGCGCGCCGGTCGCGGGCCCGAGGTCGGTGACGGCGAAGTCGTCGAGCACGAAGTCGGCCCCGGCCTGCTCCGGCAGGAGCGAGCGCAGCCCCACCCACACGTCGCCGCACCCGGCCACGACCCGCTCGCTGAACCGGGCGGTGACACGCCGCTCGGGGATCGGCGTGCGGCGCGTCTCCACACTGGCGCCGCCCCGGTCGTAGCCGGTGACCCACTGGTAGGTGCCGGCCAGCGCGTTCTGGTAGGCGAACGACACCTCGTAGGCGTGCCCCGGCTCGAACCGCGCGGTCTGCGGCACCGTACGGTAGATCAGGCCCTGCCGCTCCTCGTGCGCCTTCAGCGACCAGTCGCCGTTCAGCACGTCGTCCACCGTCTTGCCGTTCCAGCCTGCCTGCGTGTACGGCTCGTGCCGCTCCGACAGGTGGGTGCGCGCGTCGAACGACCCGCCCGCGTCCCCCTTCACGAACGGCCCCCACCCGGGCTCCACCGACTCGAACGTCTCCACCGCCCCGGCCGGCTCCCGCTCGAAGACGCGTACGTCGTCCACCCGCACCAACCCCTCGGCCCCGGCGGCCGTGATCCGCAGCACCGTGGACGGCGAGGACGCGGTGAACGTGACCTTCACCCGCTGGAAGAAGGTGTCGTGCTTCTCGTCGGAGGCGATGTAGTTCCTGGCCGTGGAGCGCAGCACGGTCACCGACTCGCCACCCGCCTCCAGCGTGGTCGCGCGCGTCCTGCCGGGCTCCACCTCGACGAACGCGGACGCGGTGTACGTCCGGCCCGGCCGCAGCCCTCTCAGCGGCTGCTCAAGGCGTGCCTGCGCGCCCCCGCCGAGCAGCGCCACCCGGTGGCCCAGCGCGTTGCGCTCCACGCTCACGGGCCCGCTGACGGTCCAGCCGCCGAGGCGGTCGCCGTTGAAGCCCGGATCGCGCAGGCCGCTCCCCTGCCCCCACCCGGGATCGGCCTGCCTGGGCGCCTTGCCGGGATACAGCACGTACGGCACGCCCGCCTTCGCCCGCAGCGTGATCCTCCCGCCGGACGGGGTGACCGTGCCGGCGGGGACGCGGCCCTGGTCGGTGAGCTCGTACACGCTCATCGCCCGGTCGGCCTCCCACGTGCTCTCGCCGCCCGCCGGGTTGTAGTGGTAGAACCTGCCGTGCCAGGGCAGCAGGTACGTGCCGCCGTCGAGCACCCTGCGCCCGCCGGCGAACAGCTCGCGCCTGCCGTCCCGGTACGTGCCGCGCACGCCGCCGGTGAACACGATCTCGCCGTCGTTCCAGTCCATGATCTGCTGCTGCTGGAGGAACTTGACCGGCAGGTTGTGCTCCCAGATGTTGCGGTAGAAGGCGGTGAAGTCGTTCTCCGCCGTCCAGCCCTCGAACTCGACGATGCGGGCGTTGCCCAGGATCGGGTGGGCGTTCCAGACGTCCTTCTCGTGGTTGCGCGCGAACCGGATGATCTGCGAGTTCAGCCCCTTGTTGGTGACGCCGCCGTAGTTGAGGTCGGTGGCCCAGTGCGCCCACAGCGACGAGCGCTCCAGCTTGTCCGACCACTCCGTGGTCACCTGCCAGCCCTGGGCGCGCAGCTCGGCCAGGGTGCGGTCGGCGACCCAGCCGAAGGGCCTGAACACGTCCACGTACAGCACCGCGAGGTTCCTGTCCGTCTCCGCCCGCAGCCGGGACAGGCGGGCGGCCAGCGTGCCCCTGGTCAGGTCGCCGCGCTGGTCGATCAGGTACGCCTGGTCGAGCCAGTTCCAGCCCTTGGCGTCCTTGTTCACGAGTCGCTCGTCGAAGCTCCTGGCCTCGGGGTAGGCCTCGGTGGCGTTGACGTGCACGCCGAACGTGGCGTTCCACGCCCTGCCCGCCTTGAGCAGCGTGTTGAGGTCCTTCAGGCCGCCGGCGCGGCGGTTGACGTTGCCGCCGTAGTCGGGATGCGCGGAGTCGTGGCCCTCCGACTGGTAGCCCTTGAGCAGGGCGAGCTGCCCGAGCCCGTCGGTGGCCAGGGAGATGCGCTTGACGTCGTCGAGCGTGCGCAGGAACGGGTGCGTGGCCTGGCTGGAGAAGTTGAACGGGATGTGCGTGACCACCCGGTCCCTGGTCTCCTCCGCGCCGAGCGCCTTGGTCGCGATGCTCCTGAACGCGATCGCGCCGTCCTGCCAGTCGAGCGTGCCGTCGCCGTTGGCGTCGGGGGTGAGCACGACCTTGGCCCACGGGCGGGCCTCGGTGAACGGCGAGCCGCTCGCGCGGTGCGTCCACTGGCCGCTCCACACGCCCACCCGCACCGTGCCGTCCTCGTCCTTCCTGGCCTGGTGCCAGAGCCGGGCCGCGTCCCGGTCGGTCGCGCCGGACGGGCGGTCGTAGGTGGAGTTCGTCTCGACGGCGGCGGCCAGCCGGTCGGTGTGCACGATCGCGTACGTCGCCCCGGCCGGCGTCTCCTCGGCGGCCGTGTCCGCGGTCACCCGGGCGAAGACGTCGGCGGTGCGGGTGGAGTTCGGGTCCAGGCGGGTGAACGCGGTGGCCGCGCCCGGCTGCGTGCTCGACACGGACACCAGGTCGTGGCCCGGCAGGTCGATGGTGCCGACCCTGAACGCCTCGGTGTCGATCACCTCGTCGATCGCGAACGTCGTCACCCTGCCCCTGACCCCGAGGCTGGCCCGGAGAGCGACCCCGTCGCCGAGGTCCAGCCGGTAGCGGGCGGTCGCGCCGTCGTTGCCGGTCAGCCGTACCTCGGCGGGTCTGGCCTGGCCGTTCAGCACGACGGCGGGCACCGCCGTACTGCCGCCGAGCGTGGCGCCGCTCGCCCGGTCGGTGTAGCGCAGGACGCGCGGGAAGGCCGGGTCCAGCTCCACGCGCAGCGCCGCCGACGCGATCACGATCGGCTCGGCGACCCGCGCGGGGGTGGGCGGTATCTGCTGCGCGGTGGGGCTCGGCGGCGGCGCCCCGGTGTGCGAGGGCTCGGGGGACGGCAGCTCATAGGTGGGGGCCGGGGTCGGCGCGGGCGGCTCCTGGCCGGCGACCGGCTGCGAGGTCGGGGCGGCCATGGCCGTGGCCGCGAGGGTGAGGGCTGCTGTCAGTAACAAGGGACGCATGACCTGTCCTCCCGGGACCGTCTGACCTAGACGGTAAAGCGCGGCCCCCCGCAGGGGAACCGCGCCCGGTCAGATCACCGCGTCAGGGCCACGCTCAGCGGCGCACGCCCTTGGCCATGTCCCTGGCCAGCACCCCGATGGACTCGCGCCCGGCCGCCTCGTCGGGCGCGTCGAGGATGCGGCGGATGAACGCCGACCCCACGATCACGCCGTCGGCGTAGGCCGCCACCTCGGCCGCCTGCGCGCCCGTGCCGACCCCCAGGCCCACGCACACCGGCAGGTCCGTGTGCGCCTTGGTCCGCTTGACCAGGCCCTCGGCGGCGACGTTGACGGTCTCCCTGGCGCCGGTGACGCCCATCAGCGAGGCCGCGTACACGAAACCGGTGCAGCAGTCGACGACGGCCTTGATGCGCGGCTCGGTCGAGCTGGGCGCGACCAGGAACACCGTGTCGATGCCCGCCGCCGCGGACGCCTCCCGCCACGGCTCGGACTCCTCGGGCGTCAGGTCGGGCGTGATGGTGCCCACGCCGCCCGCGTTGGCCAGGTCGCGCGCGAACCGGTCGGCGCCGTACTTGTCGATCGGGTTCCAGTACGTCATGACGAGCGTGGCGGCGCCGGTGGCGGCCACGCCCTCGACCGTGCGCATCACGTCGGCGATGCGCGTGCCGTTGGTCAGCGACCTGTGCACCGCGTCCTGGATCGTCGGGCCGTCCATGAGCGGGTCGGAGTAGGGCAGGCCGATCTCGATGACGTCGCAGCCGGCTTCCACCAGGGCCGCGGCGGCGGCGACGTCGCCACCCTTGGAGGGGAAGCCCGCGGGCAGGTAGCCGACGAGCGCGGCCCGGTTGTCCGCCTTCGCCTTGGCGAAAACCGTCTGAAGAGTCGTCATGTCTGTCCGTTTCGAAAGGTCGAGTCTTCCCATGATGCCCTGCCACGGGCCCGCCCCAGAATCCCCGCGCCGGTGAGTCGCCGCCCCGGCGCGGGCCGCCGGCGATCGAGGGGACGCCGGAAGACCTAGAGGTTGAAGTACTTCATCGCCGTGCCCATGTCCTTGTCGCCGCGGCCGGAGAGGTTGACCAGGATGGTGGCCTCGGGGCCGAGCTCGCGGCCCAGCTCCAGCGCGCCCGCCAGGGCGTGGGAGGACTCGATGGCGGGGATGATGCCCTCGGTCCTGGCCAGCAGCGAGAACGCGGCCATCGCCTGGTCGTCGGTGACGCCGTGGTAGGTGGCGCGGCCGGAGTCCTTCAGCCAGGCGTGCTCGGGGCCGACGCCCGGGTAGTCGAGCCCGGCGGAGATCGAGTGCGACTCGATCGTCTGGCCCTCGTCGTCCTGGAGGACGTAGGTGCGCGAGCCGTGCAGCACGCCGACCGAGCCGGCGGTGAGCGTGAGCGCGTGCTCGCCGCTCTCCAGGCCGTGACCCGCGGCCTCGTAGCCGTGCAGCTTGACGTCCTGGTCCCCGATGAAGGCGTGGAAGATGCCGATCGCGTTGCTGCCGCCGCCGACCGCCGCGCACACGGCGTCGGGCAGCTTGCCGGTCAGCTCCAGCATCTGGCGGCGCGCCTCGACGCCGATGATGCGCGCGAAGTCGCGCACGATCTCCGGGAACGGGTGCGGGCCCGCCACGGTGCCGAACAGGTAGTGGGTGGTGTCGACGTTGGTCACCCAGTCGCGGAAGGCCTCGTTGATGGCGTCCTTCAGCGTCTGGGAGCCGTTCTTGACCGGCACCACGGTGGCGCCGAGCAGCTTCATCCTGGCGACGTTGAGCGCCTGGCGCTCGCAGTCGACGGCGCCCATGTAGATGACGCACTCCAGGCCGAGCAGGGCCGCGGCGGTGGCGGTGGCCACGCCGTGCTGGCCCGCGCCGGTCTCGGCGATCACCCGCTTCTTGCCCAGCCGCTTGGTCAGCAGCGCCTGGCCCAGCACGTTGTTGATCTTGTGCGCGCCGGTGTGGGTGAGGTCCTCGCGCTTGAGGATGATCCGCGCGCCGCCGGCCTGCTCGCTGAAGCGCGGCACCTCGGTCAGCGTGGTGGGCCGGCCCGCGTACGTGCGCAGCAGGTGGTCGAACTCGCGCAGGAACTCCGCGTCGTTCTTGGCCTTCTCGTAGGTGGCGGCCACCTCGTCGAGCGCCGGGATGAGCGCCTCGGGCACGTACCGGCCGCCGAAGATGCCGAACTTGCCGTGCACGTCGGGGTCGTCGCCGTACGCGCCGTTGCCCGCCAGGTCGGCGGCCGTCAGGATGGTGCCTTCGTTTGCCACTGCTATCCCTCTGCTGAGTGGTCGGGGCGCGTCGACGGATGAGCGCCGGCGGTCACCAACGCCTCCACTGCCTTGCGCGGGTCCTTGCCGGTGACCAGGCTCTCGCCCACCAGGACGGCGTCCGCGCCGCCCCGCGCGTAGGCGAGCAGGTCGTGCGGGCCGCGCACGCCCGACTCGGCAATCTTGATCACATTATCGGGGATCTTCGGCGCGATCTTCGCGAAGACATCGCGGTCGACCTCGAGTGTCTTGAGATTGCGCGCGTTGACCCCGATGACCCGGGCGCCGGCGGCGACCGCCCGCTCCAGCTCCTCCTCGGTGTGCACCTCGACCAGCGGGGTGAGCCCGATCGACTCGGCCCGCTCGATGAGCGACACCAGCGCCTCCTGCTCCAGGCAGACGACCATGAGCAGGGCCAGGTCGGCGCCGTGGGCCCGGGCCTCCCAGAGCTGGTAGGAGGTGAGGATGAAGTCCTTGCGCAGGATCGGGATGTCCACCCGGGCGCGGACCGCGGCCAGGTCGTCGAGGCTGCCGCCGAACTTGCGGCGCTCGGTCAGCACGCTGATGACGTGCGCGCCGCCCGCCTCGTAGTCGGCCGCCAGCGCCGCCGGGTCGGCGATCGCGGCGAGCGCGCCCTTGGACGGGCTGGAGCGCTTGACCTCGGCGATCACCGAGATCCGGTCGCCTCCCAGCGCGGCCATCGCGTCGCGGGGCGCAGGGGCCCGCTCGGCTCGCTGCTTGAGCTCGTCGATGGACACTGCCTGCTGTCGTGCGGCGAGGTCGGCGCGCACCCCGTCGAGGATGTCGTCGAGGACACTCGGCCCTTCCGTCCGCTCACTCACGCGCTTGAGGTCCCTCCGGTCGGCTGCTGGGGGCGGCGGAGAGTTCGCGTCGCGTCCGCTCTCTGCCTTGTCCTGCGATGGTATCGGCCCCTACGGGGTCACCTCACCACCGGTCCCCATGTGGGCGCCGCCCTAAGGGGCAAGGAACGCCCCGAAAGGCAGATTACGGACGACCCAGTAGACCATGACGATCGCGAGGAAGGCCCACAGCCACGCCGGATGCGCCAGCGTGGTACGCCTGGGCCTGCCCTGCCACGCCCGCACCACCCATCGGCCCCACCAGAACACCAGGAACGGAATCATGGCGACGGCGAGGGGGTTGAGGCCGAGGGCGGCGACCGGGTCGAGGTGGGCCAGCGCGTGGATGGTGCGCATGGTGCCGCAACCCGGGCAGTACAGACCGGTGATCCACAGGAACGGGCAGGTCGGGTAGTGACCCGGCTCGTTCGGATCGACCGTGCCGACGAACGCGAACACCGCCCCGGTGGCGGCCGCAACACCGAGCGGCGCGAGCAGGGCCTTGACGCGCCGTGTCCCGTGCCGCCCGGTGGTTGCGAGGCTCATGTTCCCAGTATCCGCCTTCCGGTGCGGCCTAGTACGAGTACGTCGACGTGGACACGCTGGCGGCCAGGATCACGAAGAAGAGCACGTACGCGATGATCATCAGGCCGATGCCGATGGCACCGATGATCAGGCTGCGCTTCCACCAGGTCTTGGCCTCGTCGGCCGCCTGCTGCGCGCCGGCGAAGTCGCCGACCTGCCACTTCTGGTTCACCTGCGACGACTTGACGATCGCCACGATGCCCAGCGGGAGGCAGCAGAACAGGGTGGTGAGGATGGCCGGGACGAGCTGGTTGTCCGGCGGGTTGCCCCCGGGGCCGCCGTAACCGCCACCGTAGCCGCCGCCCGACGGGGGCTGCTGGCCGTAACCGCCACCGGACGGAGGCTGCTGGCCGTAGCCGCCACCGTAACCGCCGCCGCTCGGCGGCTGCTGACCGTAGCCGCCACCGGACGGGGGCTGCTGGCCGTAACCGCCACCGCTCGGCGGCTGCTGGCCGTAGCCACCGCCGTAGCCACCGCCGCTCGGCGGCTGCTGACCGTAGCCACCGCCAGGCGGCTGGGCGCCGTAACCGCCGTCGCCCTGGTTACCGTAACTCATGTTCATGACCCCTCAGTGTCGTCATCTTTGAGTTGCGCGCGGCAGCCTAGCGAGAATGCATCTGCTACGTGGACGAACGTCCATTTTGCGGACAATTCGTAATCGGACCGCAAGCGGCTCGTCACGGTCCGGCTAGATGTCCGGCAGGTTACCGGCCGGTCAGTAGTCGTAGGAGGACGAGGCCGCGGCGGACAGGCCCAGCATCCACAGGAAGAACCCGCCGAAGAAGAGCCAGCACAACAACCAGATCACGACCGTGATGTACGACGTGACGAGACCGCCCACCGCCATGCCCGAGCCGTCCTCGCCCGTCTTCTTGATCCGGTTGAGCGCGATGTGCCCGAGGATCACGCCGGGAATGCTCGTGAGGCCGCAGAAGACCAGGCCGATGATGCCCAGCACGAGCGAGGCCACCGCCATGCCGTTGGTGGAGCGGGGCGGGTGCGGCGGAGCGTAGTAGCCGGGGGGCGGCTGCTGGCCGTAGCCGTAGCCGCCGCTCGGGGGGAGCTGGCCGTAGCCGAGGTTCTGCTGGCTGTTCGGCTGGTCGCCGTAGCCGCCGTAGCCCGGCTGCTGCTGACCGTATCCGCCGCCGTAGCTCGGGGGCTGCTGACCGTATCCGCCGCCGTGGCTCGGGGGTTGCTGACCGTAGCCACCGCCGTGGCTCGGGGGTTGCTGGCCGTAGCCGCCCCCGCTCTGCGGCTGCTGGCCGTAGCCTCCCCCGCCCGGCGGCTGCTGCCCGTAGCCGCCGCTGGCGCCCTGGTCCCCGTAGGTCATGAGCTGGCTCCTCAGTGTTCCGTGGCGAGTTGCAACGGCAGCTTATTGAGGAAACCTTTGCCAAGCAGACAATGGTTCAGAACAGTGGAGGATTCGACAGCGCCTGGTTCAGCGGGAATCCGTCGGGTCGTCTCCCCTGTCGAGCGCGTCCCAGAGCGCCCTGTCGTCGCTGACCTGCGCCTTCGCCTCGGGGTGCGGGCCCGCGCCGCGGTCGTACCGGGCGGACATGCCCGCCCACCTGCTGCCGCGTACGGCGGCCACGATCCCGCCCGCCACCATCAGCAGCGCGCCGGCCGCCGCCACGGCCGGCCACAGCGGCGCGATCTCCCAGGGCAGGTCGGTGGCGCCGTGCAGCACGTTCTGCTCGCGCAGCCAGCCGGTCACGTTGTCGCCGCTCAGCGCCGCCCACGTCGCCGCGGCCGCGCCGGCGCCGCACAGCGCCAGCAGCGCGCCGACGAGCCTGCGCCCCGCGCCCTTGGTGGCCAGCACCGCCACCACCCCGGCCAGCCCGGCCAGCGCCACGGGCGTCAGCGCGGGGCCGAGGTCGCCCCCGGTGGGCGCCGCCACCTCGGTGCCCTGCAGCACCCGCGCCCAGACCTGCCCGGCGGCCACCAGCACGAGCAGGCAGCCGAGCGCGGTCGCCGCCACCCAGCCCCACAACTCCCGGCGGCCGGCCTCCGGCTTCTCGTTCCCCTTCTCGCTCCCCACGACGTCCTCAGCCGAGTGCGAGCTCGAGCCGGTCGGCGTCGAAGCAGGTGCGGTCGCCCGTGTGGCACGCGGCGCCCTCCTGGTCCACCCGCACCAGGACGGTGTCGCCGTCGCAGTCGAGCGCCACGGACTTGACGTGCTGGACGTGGCCGGAGGTGTCACCCTTGACCCAGAACTCCTGGCGGCTGCGCGACCAGTAGGTGGCCCTGCCGGTGGTGAGGGTCCGGTGCAGCGCCTCGTCGTTCATCCACGCGAGCATGAGGACCTCGCCGGTGTCGTACTGCTGGGCGATCGCCGGGACCAGCCCCTCAGGGTTGCGCTTCAGCCTGGCGGCGATCTTGGGGTCAAGGGACATGCATCCATTCAACCAGCCCCGCCCACCGCCCCCCGCAGGCGCGGGTGGCCTCAGGCGAGTGCCTGCGACAGCGTGTCGTAGATCGGGAACAGCGGCGCCAGGTTCGTCCGCCGCAGGCGCCGCAGCACCTGCCCGTCCGGCGCCACCAGGGCCATGGTCCCGTTGCGGTCGCGCAGCGAGGCCAGCATCCGCACCAGCACCCCCAGCCCGGTGGTGTCGATGAACGTCAGCGCGCTCAGGTCCACCACCAGCCTGGGCTCGGCCGTGGCCACCGCCTCGTCCAGGCATTTGCGCACCTGGGAGACGTTGTCCACGTCCATCTCCCCGGCCAGGCTGACCACCACGAGCTCCCCGTGTCGGCGTCGCGACATCTCCAGCACATCCACGCCCATGCTCCTCACGACCCCTCCCGCGGGCGGCCCCGCCGAAAAGGTACACCTGTCTGCATCGCGTCACAGTGGGTTTTGCCGAGAATGCGGTACGTGATGGCGGGGATCGGAGTACTTTCGTCCCGACGCGTGCTAGGGGAGGACCATCGTGGTGGACGTCGCGGGCTTCGTCCTCGATCCCGACCTCGGTGATCACGTCTGCCTGCCGTTCGACGGCGAGCGGGAGCGGATGACGGCCACCGGGCTGTTCACGGTGAACGGCCTGCGGCGCCGTACCAAGGTGGTGATCATCACGCACGCCGACAGCCCGGAGCGGACGCGCGGGTGGCTGGCACCGCTCGTGCCCGGGTTCGCCGACGCCGAGTCCGCCGGGCAGGTCGAGATCCTCGACTGCGCCGACACCCACTTCACCGGCGGCCGCCTCGACCCCGGGCGGGTGTACGCCGGGCTGGCCGACGCCTACGACCGGGCCCGCAAGCACGGCCAGCACGGCGTGTACGCGCTGGTCGACGCCTCCTGGGGGGCGTGTGACGCGCCGCGGCAGGCGGCGTTCGAGGCGAAGACGAACGAGCTGTTCGGGGAGCGGTGGCTGGCGGCCGTGTGCCAGTACGACCGCGGGCTCTTCCCCCGCGAGGCCATCGACCGGGCCACCTCCGTGCATCCGATCGCGCCCGAGCAGGCGCTGCTGCGCTTCGCCAACACCTTCGAGCCGGCGGGCCTGCGCGTGTGGGGGGACATCGACCTGACCAACCGGCCGGCGTTCGCCTCGCTGCTGTCACGGCTGGAGAAGGAGCCGGGCGAGGTCGTGATCGACGCGTCCGGGCTGGACTTCATCGACGCCGGCTCGGCGCAGCTGCTGACCGTCACGGCGATGGCCAGGCCGCGCGGCGCCACCGCCGTGGTGTGCCGCGACTCCACCGCCCGGGTGCTGCGGCTGATCGGCGCGGACGAGTTCGTCGCCGTACGCCGGGTGGGCGATGTGTAGGCAGGTGCTCTGCGCGGCCTTCGCCCGGGGACGCATCACGTTCCTGCGCAGGGCCGTCGCCGAGCACGCCAGGTACGAGGGGCTCACCGGCAGGCGCCTGGAGGACTTCGTACTGGCGGTCAACGAGATCACCACGAACGCGGTCGTGCACGGCGGCGGGCACGGCCGGCTGCGGCTGTGGTCGCACGGCGAGCGGCTGTGGTGCGAGGTCAGCGACGAGGGGCCGGGGCTGCCCGCCGGGTGGATGGGCGACATGCGGCCGCCCGAGGGGTTCGACTTCCGCGGGCGGGGGTTGTGGCTGACCAGCATGTTGTGCGATCACATCACGATCGTGTCCGGGCCTGCGGGCACGACCGTGACGTTCGCCGCCATCCGCGGGTAGCCGCCGTCAGGAGCGGGCGGCCGAGATCCACGAGGCGTGCAGATCGGCGTACACGCCGGGCTCCTGGACCAGCTCCGCGTGCGGCCCGCGCTGCACCAGCCGCCCGGCGTCGAAGACCAGGACCTCGTCGGCGTTCTCCGCCGTGGACAGGCGGTGCGCGATCGAGACGGCCGTGCGGCCGCGCGTGACGCCTTCGAGCGCGCGGGCCAGCCGCACCTCCGTGGCGGGGTCCACCGCGGAGGTGGCCTCGTCCAGCAGGAGCAGGTCGGGGTCGGCGAGGTAGGCGCGGGCCAGGGCGACGAGCTGGCGCTCGCCCGCCGACAGCGACTCGCCGCGCTGACCGACCGGGGTGTCGAGGCCGGCGGGCAGGCCCTCCAGCCAGTCGGCCAGGCCCAGCTCGGTCAGCGCCAGCTCGATCTCCTCGGCGGTGGCCGCGGGCTTGCCGTAGCGGATGTTGTCCGCCAGGGTCCCGTCGAACAGGAAGCCGTCCTGCGGGACCATGACGATCCGCTCGCGCAGCGAGGAGAAGCGCACGTCGCGCAGGTCGTGGGCGTCCACGGTGACGCGCCCCGAGCCGGGGTCCATCAGCCTGGTCAGGAGCTTGGCGAACGTGGTCTTGCCCGAGCCGGTCTCCCCCACGACGGCCACGCGGGAGCGGGGCGGGATGTCCACGGTGACCTCGCGCAGCACGGGCACGCCTCCTGGGTAGGAGAAGTGCACGTCCTCGAAGGCGACCTGGATGGGGCCGCGGGGCAGCGTCACGCCCGTCTCGCCGGGGTCGGCGACGTCGGGCGGGGTGTCGAGAACGCCGAGGATGCGCCGCCAGCCGGCGACCGCGTTCTGCGCCTCGTTCAGCACCTCGGTGGCGGTCTGCAGCGGCGAGACGAACAGCGTGACGAGGAAGAGGAACGCCACCAGCCGCCCCTGCGAGATGTCGCCCGACAGGCCGAGCCGCACGCCGAGCAGCACGATTCCGGCGATGGCGATCGCGGCCACGATCTCGGTCAGCGGGAAGACGAAGCCGACGATGGTCTGCGCCCTGGTCTGGGCCTTTCTGTTGGCGTTGACCGCCTGGTCGATGCGCTCGGCGGTGCGCCGCTCGGAGGCGTAGGCCCGGATCACGGTGGCGCCGACCACGGACTCGCTGACGGCGGCGAGCATGTCGCCGGTGCGCTCGCGGACGACCGTGTACGCGCGCGACAGCAGCCGCTGGAAGCGCGGCAGGGCGATCATCAGCGGGATGAAGCAGATCCAGACCAGCAGGGTGAGCTGCCAGGAGTAGACGAACATCAGGACGGTGGCCACGAGGAGCTGGCCGAGCGCCACGATGATCATCAGCCCGCCCCATTGCATGAAGTTGCTGATCTGGTCGATGTCGTTGGTGACGCGGGAGACCAGGGCGCCGCGGCGCTCGGTGTTCTGGGTGAGCACCGACAGGTCGTGGACGTGGCGGAATCCGCGCACGCGCAGGGTGGCGAGCGAGGACTCGGTGGCCTTGTAGAGGCGGACGTTCATGACGTACCCGGCCAGGGCGGTCAGCACGACCGCCGCCGCGCAGACCAGGACGGCGGTGGTGATGTACGAGATGTCGGGTGTGCCGCCCTTGAGGCCGGTGTCGATCGTCTGCTGGACCGCGATCGGGACGATGATCTTGCCGATGGTCGCGATGACAGCCAGCGCCAGCGTGCCCACCAGGCCCTTGCGGAACTCGGGCGTGAGCGAGAGCCCCTGGCGGACCGTGGCCAGCGCGGAACGTTCCGAGTCGCGCCTGATGTTCTGGGCCGTGTTCTGGGCCGTGTTCTGGGCCGTGCTCTGGGCCGTCATGCCTGTACCCCTTCGACCGCTTCCTCGACGTCGATGGCCGCGCGCTCGGCCTCTTCACGCTCGTACGCGGTCACCAGGTTGCGGTAGCCGGTGCAGCGCTCGATCAGCTCCTCGTGCGGCCCGCGGTCCACCACGCGGCCCTTGTCCAGGTAGACGACCTCGTCGGCCAGGGCGATCGTGGCCATGCGGTAGGCGACGACCACGACGGTCGAGGCCTCGGCGGCGTCGCGCAGGCCGTACAGGATCTTGGCCTCGACCTGCGGGTCCACGCTGGAGGTGGCGTCGTCGAGGACGAGCAGGCGGGGGCGGCGCACGACCGCGCGGGCCAGCGCGAGGCGCTGGCGCTGGCCGCCCGACAGGGAGGCGCCGCGCTCGCCGACGCGGGTGTCGAGGCCGTCGGCCAGCGCGCCGACGAACCCGTCAGCCTGGGCCAGGCCCAGAGCCGCCCACACGTCCTCGTCGGAGGTCTCGGCGCCGAGCGCGACGTTGCCGCGCACGGTGTCGTCGAACAGGAACGTCTGCTGCGGCACCAGCGCGACCGCCCCGGCCACGCCGCCGTACGGCAGCTCGCGCAGGTCCACGTCGTCGAGCAGCACCCGGCCCGAGCCGGGGTCGACCAGGCGGGCGAGGAGCTGGACGAGCGTGGACTTGCCCGAGCCGGTGGGCCCGACGAGGGCGACGGTACGGCCGGCGGGCACCTCGAAGGTGACGTCGTGCAGCACCTCGGCCTCGCCGTAGGCGTAGGAGACGCCCTCGACCGCCAGCTTCGCCGGGGTCGTGGAGTTCGTGGCGGTGGAGCCGTACTCCATGGAGCCGGTCGCCTCCAGCACGGCCTGCACCCGCTGCCAGCCGACGACGCTGCGCGGCAGCTCGGCCAGCACCCAGCCGAGCGCCCTGATGGGGAAGGCGAGCAGCGTGAACAGGTACGCCACCTGCACCAGCCCGCCGGCGTCGATCGCGCCCGTGGACAGCCGCGCCGCGCCCACGGCCAGCACCGCGAGCACGCCGAGCGTGGGCAGCGCCTCCAGCATCGGGTCGAACAGCCCGCGCACCCGGCCGACGGCGATGTTGGCGTCACGCAGCTCGTGGGCGCGCCGCTGGAACCGCTCGGTCTCCAGGTCCTCCCGGCCGAGCGTCTTGACGACCAGTGCGCCGTCGAAGCTCTCGTGCGCGATCTCGCTCACCTCGGCGCGCAGTTGCTGCGCGCGGGTGGCCAGCGGGCTGAGCCTGCGCTGGTAGACCAGGTTCAGCACGGCGATGGCCGGGAAGATCAGGAAGCCCACCAGGGCGAGCACCAGGTCGGTGAACAGCATCGCGACGGCCGCGGTGACGAGCATGACGATCACGCCCACGGCCATCGGCAGCGGCGCGAGCGGGGCCCAGGCGGCCTCGGCGTCGGCGCTGGCGTTCGACAGGAGCTGGCCGGTCGGGTGCTGGTGGTGCCATGACAGCGGCAGGCGCAGGTACTGCTTGGTGACGTCGCGGCGCGAGCGGGCCTGCATGCGGTACTGCATGACGCCGGCAAGGATGCGGCGCCCGGCCACGCCGAGCGCCTTGAGCAACGCCGTCCCGAGTATCAGTAACGTGCCGGTCCACAGCGCGCCCGCGGTGACGGCGCCCTCGGCGAACGAGGGCAGCACCACGTGCTGCGTCGCCCAGCCGAGCGCCCAGGCGGAGGCGACGGTCATGCCTCCGTAGACGGCGCTGGCCAGGACGGCCAGCGTGAACACCGTTCTCTCCGTGCGGATGGCCACCCCAAGGACGCGGAGCCCTTGACGCATCACGGCCGAGGTGACCTTGCTCGCCACGCGGTGGGTTTCCTCTCAAGTCTGACGTTTCTCCGTATGTCAGTATCACTCCCGATCAGGTGGTTATTCCCAGCGGTAGGGTTGGGCACGTGACTCACGCTCGTGGCGAACGCTCCGCGCTCTGCGACCTGCTCGACCGGCTCGGCCCCGACGCGCCGACCCTCTGCGCGGGCTGGACCACCTACGACCTGGCGGCCCACCTCGCGGTGCGCGAGCGCAGGCCCGACGCCATGGGCGGCATCGCGATCAAGGCCCTGGCCGGTTACACCGCCTCGGTCCAGAACGGCTTCAAGGCCCGCCACCCCTTCCCCGAGCTGGTCGGCGTCATCCGCAGGCCCGGCGGCGTGTACGGCCTGCTGCCCGCGCTCGACGAGGCCGTCAACACGCTGGAACTGTTCGTGCACCACGAGGACGTGCGCCGCGCCCAGCCCGCGTGGCAGCCGCGCGAGCTGCCCGCCGACCTGGAGGCGCTCATCTGGAAGCGGGTCTCCACCGGCGCCCGGCTGATGCTGCGCAAGTCGCCGGTGGGCGTGGTGCTGCACCGCCTCGGCGGCGGCGTGGCACTCGGCGGGCCGCGCGGCGGCTCGCGCGTGGAGGTCACCGGCAAGGCGGCGGAGCTGCTGATGTTCTGCTTCGGGCGGCAGGCTCACGCCCGCGTGGAGCTCACCGGCGACCCCGGCTCCATCACCCGGCTGCGGGAGGCCACTCTGGGGGTCTGAGCCCTCTCCGGGGTTGCCCTGCTACCGCGCGAAATCCCGATGCGGAAGGCGCTCACGGGTAATCTCCTGCCCGTACCATGGCATGAGTAAGAAGCCCCCCGGTTAGGATCATGTACATCTTCACAGAAGATGCCTAGGGATCGCCCAGATCCGGGTATATACGGCTGGGAATGGACTGCAGGAGGCCCCCCATGCAGGTCAAGAAGGTGATCACCTACGTGGCTGTCGCGTTCGTGGTCTTCTACCTGTTCACCCGGCCGGAGCAAGCCGCCGCCGCGGTCAACGGTGTGTTCGCCGGAATCATTCAAGGAGCTGATCGGTTGGCCGTGTTCTTCTCAAGTGTTCTGACCTGACCGTAGGTTCTGTCTGCGTCAGGTGCTTCCCCGCGCTGCCAGATCGTGTTACGCAGGCAGGATGAGAGATCGCCCCAGCGGCACCAAACCTCATCAGCTCGACCCGCACGCGCGGCGCATCCTCGAGCGAGCGGAGCTCGAGGGCATCGAGCTGATCCGTTTCCTGTACGCCGACCACGGTGGCGTGATCCGTGGCAAGGCGGCATCCCGGTCACGGTTGGCCGAACGGCTCAGCACGGGCATCGGGCACACGGTGGCCATGATGGCGATGAACATGCTCGACCAGCTCCAGGAGGTCGAGCACCTGGGTCCGGTGGGCGAGGTACGCATTGTCCCCGACCCGGCCACGTACGTCCCGCTGCCCCACGCCCCTGGCGCGGCGGCCATGCTGTCGGACCTGTGTCTGCCGGATGGCAGCCCGTGGGGGGCGTGCGCACGGACGTTCCTGAAGGAGGCCATTGCCGAGCTCAGGACGGAGGGGTACACGCTGGTGGCGGCGTTCGAGCCCGAGTTCACCCTCGGGCGGCGGCTGCCCGACCCGTCGGGCGGTCCCGACCGGCTGGTGCCGCTCGACGACTCGCTCTGCTATGCCACCACGGGCTTCGACACGGCCCACGACTACACGATCAAGCTGATCCGCGCGCTGGAGACGCAGGGGCTGCGTGTCGAGCACTACCACCCGGAGCTCGGCCCCGGGCAGCAGGAGCTGTCGATCCGCCACGCGCCCGCGCTGCGTGCCGCCGACAACCACGTGATCTACCGCGAGACCGTGCGCGGCGTGGCCATGCGCATGCAGATGTGGGCCTCGCTGGCCCCGAAACCGCTCGCCGACCAGGCGGGCAACGGCTGCCACCTGCACCTGTCACTGTGGAACGAGACGCAGAACGTCTTCGCCGAGGAGAGCGAGGTCCGCGACGGCTTCATCGGCGGCCTGCTCGCACACCTGCCCGCCCTGACGGCGCTGACCTGCGGCAGCGTCAACAGCTTCCGCCGCCTGGCCCCCCGCACCTGGGCCGGCGCCTACGCCGTGTACGGGCCCGACAACCGGGAGGCCGCGATCCGGGTGTGCTCCCCGCTGGGAGAGACCGGCGAGCCGAACCTGGAGCTGAAGCCGTCCGACTCCTCCGCCAACCCCTACCTGTCGCTCGGCGCCGTCATCCACGCCGGGCTCGACGGCATCCGGCGCAAGCTCGACCCCGGCGAGGCGGTGGACGTCGATCCCGACACGCGTCCGGGCCGCTATCCCCGCCTGCCGAAGTCGCTGGACGAGGCACTCGACGCCCTGGAGGGCGACGAGGTGCTCATGGAGGCGCTCGGGCCGTTGCGGCGCAGCGCGTACCTGGCCGTCAAGCGCTCCGAGGCGGCGGCGTTCGCGGGCAAGGACGTCCCGTACGAGCTGTTCCACCACCTGCGGGTGTTCTGAGGCTCTCGGCCCCGGGCGGCGCGGCCCGGGGCGAGCCGCTCAGCGGACGGGGTGCCCCGCCATCCTGAGCGTGTCCTTGACCTCGGAGATCTTCAGCGTGCCGAAGTGGAACACGCTGGCCGCGAGCACGGCGTCGGCGCCCGCCGCCACCGCCGGAGGGAAGTCCTCCAGCCGGCCCGCGCCGCCACTGGCGATCACCGGCACCCGCACGGCCGCCCTGACCGCGCGCAACATCTCCAGGTCGTAGCCGTCGAGCGTGCCGTCGCCGTCCATCGAGTTGAGCAGGATCTCGCCCACGCCGAGCTCCTCGCCCCGGGCGGCCCACTCCACGGCGTCGATCCCGGTGCCGCGCCGCCCGCCGTGCGTGGTCACCTCGAAGCCGGTCTCCGTACCCGGGGCCCGGCGTGCGTCCACCGACAGCACGATGCACTGCGCGCCGAACCGCCTGGACGCCTCGGTGAGCAGCTCGGGCCTGGCGATGGCGGCCGTGTTGAGCGACACCTTGTCGGCGCCCGCCCGCAGCAGCCGGTCCACGTCCTCGACCGAGCGCACTCCCCCGCCGACGGTGAGCGGGATGAACACCTGCTCGGCCGTCCTGCGCACCACGTCGAGCATCGTCTCGCGCTCGCCCGACGACGCCGTGATGTCGAGGAAGGTCAGCTCGTCGGCGCCCTCCTCGTCATAGCGCCTGGCCAGCTCGACGGGGTCGCCCGCGTCGCGGAGGTTCTCGAAGTTGACGCCCTTGACCACGCGTCCGGCGTCCACGTCGAGACAGGGGATGACTCTTACCGCTACGGTCATGTTCGCAGTGCCTCGATTTCGATCTCGACCAGCATTCTAGGGTCGACCAGCCCCGCCACCCGCACCCCTGTGCAGGCGGGGCGTACCTTGCAGAAGACCTCGCGGATGGCCTGTCCGACGAAGTCGAAGTGGCGCTGCTCGACCACGTAGTAGCGCACCATGACGACGTCCTCCCTGGTCAGGCCGCCCATCAGGACGGCTTCCAGGGCGATGCCGATCGCGGTCATGGCCTGCTTGTACGGATCTCCGACGTGCCGTACCTCGCCGTCGACCGTGGCCGTGCAGCCGGACACGATCACTCGTTCGCCCGCCACCACCGCCCGGGCGTAGCCGTACTTCTCCTCCCAGATGCCGCCAGAGAACACCCTGTACCCGGTGCTCTCCATGCCGATGCTGCTGACGCTCATCTCGCCCCCTCCCGGCAAGAGTTACACGCGCACCGCGGAAAGCGCGTCTTCCAGCGTGAACGCGTGAGAGTACAGGGCCCTGCCCACGATCGCGCCCTCCACTCCGTCCGGGACGAGAGAAGCGAGTGCGACCAGGTCATCGAGGCTGGAAACCCCGCCGCTGGCGATGACGGGCCTGTCGGTACGGGCGCAGATCTCACGGTAGAGGCCGAGGTTGGGGCCCTGCATCATGCCGTCTCTGGTCACGTCGGTGACCACGTAGCGGGGGCAGCCGTCGGACTCCAGCCGGTCGAGCACCTCCCACAGGTCGCCGGCGTCCTCGGTCCAGCCGCGGGCGGCCAGGGTGGTGCCGCGCACGTCGAGGCCGACCGCGATCCTGTCGCCGTACTCGGCGATGACCTTCCGGCACCACTCGGGGTTCACCAGCGCGGCGGTGCCGATGTTGACCCGGCGGCAGCCGGTGGCCAGCGCGGCGGCCAGCGACTCGTCGTCGCGGATGCCGCCGGACAGCTCCACGTCGACGTCCAGCTTGCCGATCACCTCGGCGATCAGCTCGCGGTTGCCGCCCCGGCCGAACGCGGCGTCCAGGTCGACCATGTGGATCCACTCGGCGCCCGCCTCCTGCCAGGCCAGCGCGGCGGCCTGGGGCGTGCCGTGGACGGTCTCCGTCCCGGCCTCGCCCTGCGTCAGGCGCACGGCCTGGCCGTTCACGATGTCCACGGCGGGCAGCAATACGAGCGACATTCAGGTCCTCCGGTCGAAGGCGAGGGTCACGACTACGGGTGCGAGCAGCAGGGAGAGGATGAAGGCGCCGAAGCTGAGCGGGAACGAGCCCCAGACCAGCCAGACGATCACCTGCACGAGCAGGAAGCCGAGCGCCACGACCGCGTTCTGGGCGCGGTGGCGGCGGGCCAGCAGGCCGCCCTGGCGGTAGAACCGCACCGGGCGCGGGGTCAGGCGGCCGAGCAGGGCGCGGCGGCGTGCCCGGCGGGCCTGCCGCTCCTCGTTGGCCCGGATCGCGCGCGCCCGCTCGGCCTCCCGTTCGGCCCTGCGGCGCGCGCGTTCCTTGCTCACGACGGGCTCACAGCGTCCGCAGCCAGTTCCGCAAGAGGTGGGCTCCGGCGTCGCCGGACTTCTCGGGGTGGAACTGGGTGGCCATGAGCGGGCCGTTCTCCACGGCGGCCACGAACGGCACGCCGTGCTCGGCCCAGGTGACGGCGGGCTCGGCGAAGCCGTCGCCGGTGCGCAGCACCCACTCGCGCACGCCGTAGGAGTGCACGAAGTAGAAACGGGTGGCCGCGTCGAGCCCGGCGAACAGCACGCTGTCGGCGGGCGCCTTGACGGTGTTCCACCCCATGTGGGGCAGCACCGGCGCCTCCAGCCGCTCGACCGTGCCCGGCCACTCGCCGCAGCCCTCGGTCTCGACGCCGTGCTCGACGCCCTTGGCGAACAGGATCTGCATGCCGACGCAGATGCCCAGCACCGGACGGCCGCCGGACAGGCGGCGGCCGACGATCTGGTCGCCGCGCACGGCCTTGAGCCCCTTCATGCACGCCTCGAACGCGCCCACGCCCGGCACGACGAGCCCGTCGCACTCCAGCGCCGCCTCGAAGTCGGGCGTGACCGTCACCTCGGCGCCTGCCCGGGACAGGGCACGCTCGGCCGAGCGCAGGTTGCCCGAGCCGTAGTCGAGCACCACGACGTTCTTCTTGCTCACCACCACAGCACCCCCGCCGTGATCGCCATCGCCGCGCCGAGCGCGCAGACGGCCGCACCGATCTTGAGCCCCTGCTTGCCCAGGGAGAACACGCCACCGATCAGAAACAGTCCAAGGAAGACCATCACGATGGCCAGGACGTTGTCAGTCATAGCACGCCCTTGGTGCTGGGCACCCCCGTGGCCCGGGGGTCGAGCTCGGACGCCTCGCGCAGCGCCCTGGCCAGCGCCTTGAACTGGGCCTCGACGATGTGGTGGGCGTTGCGGCCGTACGGCACGTGCACGTGCAGGCAGATGGCCGCCTGCGCGACGAACGACTCCAGGATGTGGCGGGTCATCGTCGTGTCGTACTCGGGGCCGATCATCGGCGCCATGCCCTCGGGCTCGTGGTGCACGAGGTACGGGCGGCCGGACAGATCGACGGTGACCTGGGCGAGCGACTCGTCCAGCGGGCACGACGCGCTACCGAACCGCCTGATGCCCGACTTGTCGCCCAGCGCCTCGCGGAACGCCGCACCCAGCGCGAGCGCGGTGTCCTCGATCGTGTGGTGCGAGTCGATGTGCAGGTCGCCCTCGGTCTTGACGGTCAGGTCGAACAGCCCGTGCTTGCCGAGCTGGGCCAGCATGTGGTCGTAGAACCCGACCCCGGTGGCCACCTCGACCTGGCCGGTGCCGTCGAGGTTCACCTCGACCAGGACCGAGGTCTCCTTGGTGACACGCTCGATGCGACCTACGCGGCTCAAAGCACTCCTTCCAGGGCGGCGCGGAAGGCCGCCATCTCCTCGCTGGTGCCGATCGAGACACGCAGCCACTCCGGCGGGCCCACCTCGCGGATGAGCACGCCGCGCTCCAGCATCCCCTCCCACACCGAGCGGCGCTCGGGGAAACGCCCGAACAGCACGAAATTGGCGTCGGAGTCGGCCACCGCCAGGCCCTTGGACCGCAGCCACGCCACCGTGTCGTCACGCTCGCGCCGCAGCTCGTCGACGCTGCCGAGCAGCTCCTCCTGGTGCCGCAGCGCCACCCGCGCCGCCGTCTGGGTGAGCGTCGACAGGTGGTACGGCAGCCGCACCAGCAGCAGCGCCTGCACCACGGCGGGGTGCGCGGCCAGGTAACCCACCCGGGTGCCCGCCATGGCGAACGCCTTGGACATCGTACGGGTGACGATCATCCTCGGGTGCGCGGGCAGCAGGGTCAGCGCCGACGGCGTGCCCTCGCGGGCGAACTCGGCGTAGGCCTCGTCCACCACGACGATGCCGGGCGCCGCCGAGGCGATCGCCTCGATCGTGCCGAGGGGCTGCGCGGTGCCGGTCGGGTTGTTCGGGGAGGTGATGAAGACGATGTCGGGGCGGTGCTCCTCGACCGCGGCCACGGCCTTGCCCGGGTCGAGCGAGAAGTCCTCCTCGCGGCTGGCCTTGACCCACTCCGTGCTGGTGCCGCTGGTGATGATCGGGTGCATGGAGTAGGACGGCTCGAACCCCATGGCGGTGCGGCCGTGGCCGCCGAACGCCTGGAGGATCTGCTGGAGCACCTCGTTGGAGCCGTTGGCGGCCCACACCTGCTCGGTCGTCAGCCCGTGGCCGAGGTAGGCGGCCAGCTCGGCGCGCAGCTCGACGGCGTCCCTGTCGGGGTAGCGGTTGAGCTCGCCCGCCTGCTCCCCGATCGCCCTGGCCAGGTCGGCCACCAGCGCGGGCGAGGGCGGGTAGGGGTTCTCGTTGGTGTTGAGCCGGACCGGGACGTCGATCTGGGGCGCGCCGTACGGCGTCTTGCCCCTCAGGTCTTCGCGGATGGGCAGGTCGTCGAGGTTCACTCGGGCACTCGCCAGTCGAATCGGGCGCGGATCGCCGCGCCGTGTGCGGGCAGGTCTTCGGCGTCGGCCAGGACCGACACGTGGGCCGCCGCGCCGGCCAGCGCCTCGCGGCTGTAGTCGACGACGTGGATGCCGCGCAGGAACGACTGCACCGACAGGCCGCTGGAGTGGCAGGCGCAGCCGCCCGTGGGCAGCACGTGGTTGGAGCCGGCGAGGTAGTCGCCGAGCGAGACCGGCGCGTACGTGCCCACGAAGATCGCGCCCGCGTTGCGCACCCGGGCCGCGACGGCCGCCGCGTCGGCGGTGTGGATCTCCAGGTGCTCGGCGCCGTAGGCGTCGACGACCTTGAGGCCGTCGTCGATCGAGCCGACCAGCACGATGCCCGACTGCTTGCCGCTCAGCGCCTCGGTGATGCGCTCGGAGTGCTTGGTGGCCGAGACCTGGCCCGGCAGCTCCTTCTCGACGGCGTCGGCCAGCTCGGCGCTGGTCGTGACGAGCACGGCGGCGGCGATCGTGTCGTGCTCGGCCTGGCTGATCAGGTCGGCGGCGACGTGGACCGGGTCGGCCGTCTCGTCGGCCAGGATGGCGATCTCGGTCGGGCCCGCCTCGGAGTCGATGCCGATGAGGCCCTTGAGCAGCCGCTTGGCGGCCGCCACGTAGATGTTGCCGGGGCCGGTGACCATGGTGACCGGCGCGCAGTCCTCGGTGCCGTACGCGAACATGGCCACGGCCTGCGCCCCGCCCACGGAGTAGACCTCGTCGACGCCGAGCAGCGCGCACGCGGCCAGGATCGTGGGGTGCGGCAGCCCGCCGAACTCCTTCTGCGCCGGGCTGGCCACGGCCAGCGAGCCGACGCCCGCCTCCTGCGCGGGCACCACGTTCATCACCACGCTGGAGGGGTAGACCGCGCGGCCGCCGGGGACGTAGAGGCCCACGCGGTCGACCGGCACCCACCGCTCGGTCACCGTGCCGCCGGCCACGACCTGCGTGGTGACGTCGGTGCGCCGCTGGTCGCGGTGGACCAGCCTGGTCCGCCTGATCGACTCCTCCAGCGCCGCCCTGACCTTGGGGCCGAGCTCGGCGAGCGCCCTTTCCAGGGCCTCGGCGGGCACGCGGGCGGAGGCGATGTCGACACCGTCGAACCTGGCGGTCAGCTCCCGTACGGCTGCCGCCCCGCGATGGCGCACGTCGTCGCAGATGGGCCGCACCTTCTCCAGGGCGGCCTCGACGTCGAGCTCGGCGTGGGGCAGCACGTCGCGCAGGTCCTCGGGCAGAGAACCGCGCATGTCAATACGGGAAATCACCCTGACAGTCTACGGAGTCCGGGCCCTGAATCTGGTTCTGTCCACGATCCGGACATGTCGGCCTCCGTACAGCAGGAAGGCCGCGGGGCGGGCGCTCGCCGACGCGCGCCCCGCGGCCTCCGACACCCCGGACCGGGCCTGCCGGGGCGGGAGCCGTGGCCGTCACGGGGGCACGGCCACGGCAGGGAAAGGCTCAGGGGGTCACCTCTGCCCGGGACGCGCGGCTTCTAACGCTTCAAGCCAAGAAAAACTTAGTGTAACCAGAAAATAACGTTACGTCGCCTTTACGGCAGGGAACGAATCGTAGAGGGGCCGTCTCATGCACCACAACAGCACCGGCGCGGGCACACACCACCGGGGCGTGGCGGTCTGCACCTCCCGCCGGCACGCCGCCGCCCTGCACCAGGTCGAGGACGTGGAGTCCGACGCGGTGGCCGGCATCCCGCTCGTCCGCCCGGGGATCGACCCGGGATACACGATCCCCGCGCACGTCGCCGCCGCCGGCGTGCCGCGCGGCGCGCAGTGGAAGACGGTCCCCGGGGTGGAGCCGTGCGAGGAGCAGTGGGCCGAGGTGAAGCAGGTCTGCCCCGAGTGCTTCGACGACGCCGAGCGGGAGCGCGGCATCACGATCATCGACCACCGTACCGGTCACGCCACCGCCAGGCTCGTGCTCGACCATTTCGAGGAGCTCATCTCCCGCTATGCCGGGCACCTGGCGTTCGGCGGCTGCCTGGCGGCCCGCTACCCGTGGCGGGCCGCCACCGCCGTCGTCGAGGGCGGCGCGCGGCTGCGCTACTCCGTCGGCAGCGAGATCCGCAAGGCCGTCACCGCGTCCGGCGGGTGGGCGGTCGGCGGCACGGTCGACATCGCCGTGCCCGGGCACGGCCGGTTCACCGGCAGCTACACGCACGGCGTGGGCAACACCAGCCCGTGGCCCAGCTCCGACACCGTCCACTCCCACCTGCTCGTCGAGCCGGGCGAGCGCGGCCGGATCGACGTCTACGGCATCGGCGGCGTCTACACCGGCCTCCTCTACCTCGCCATGACCGGCTTCCCCGAGCACGACGAGAGCGGCGCCCGCTGCTTCGACCTCGGCGGCCACCACGTCTGGACGACGAGCGGCTACCTGTGCTTCCCGCTGAAGGACGCGTTCGTGAAATCGCCCGACGCACCCGCCGCCGTGCTGCGCCTGCGGCGCACCTGGCCGGACGACGCCCCCGAACCGGGCCCGGCCTTCCCGTGACGGGCGCTTTCATTACCTGTCCATTATGTCGGGGCACATACCCTTACCGGCATGGGACAGTGGCGCGGCCCCGGCGGCATCCTCGTGGAGGCGATCATCATGGACGATCGCCCGCTGCTGCGTGTCTCCCACCACGTCAACGGCCGCACCTACCTGCGCGGGTACTGCGCCACGGTCGCCGATCTCGGCGAGCACGGCGTGGACCTGGCCGAACTGGTGGAAGACAGGCCACTTGACCATCTGTAGACCCCTGTCCACCACTGTCGATCAAGCGGACGGGGTACGGCATGCACCATGGTGCGGCTGCCGGCCTACGCCCCGATGCTGGCCCAGCTCGGGACGCTGACCTCCGTTCAGGGTGACGACTGGGCCGTGGAGATGAAGTGGGACGGCGTGCGCGCCCTCGCCTACGTCGAGGACGGCGCCGTCCGCCTGATGTCGCGCAACGGCAAGGACATCACCGCCGCCTACCCCGAGCTGCAGCTCATGGCCGGCGCCACCGGCGGGCACGCGGCCGTGCTCGACGGCGAGGTGGTGGCCTTCGACGAGGCCGGACGGCCCAGCTTCGAGGCGCTGCAGCCCCGGATGCACCAGCGCAACCCGGCGGCCGTGGCGGAGCTGACCAGGGCGGTGCCGGTGACGTACATGGCGTTCGACATCCTGCACCTCGACGACGCGAGCACGGTCTCGCGGCCGTACACCGGCCGGCGCGAGCTGCTGGAGGGCACGTTGCGGCCCGGGTACCGGTGGCAGGTGCCCGTCTGGTTCGCCGACCACGCCTCGCGGGCCTTCGACTCCTCGCGGCAGCTCGGGCTCGAAGGGGTGGTGTGCAAGCGGACGAGCTCGCCGTACCGGCCCGGGCGGCGCAGCGGCGAGTGGACCAAGGTCAAGAACGTCAGCGCGGTCGAGGTCGTCATCGGCGGCTGGAAACCCGGCAGCGGGCGGCGGTCGGGGATGATCGGGTCGCTGCTGCTCGGCGCGTACGACCCGCGCGGCCGGCTGCTGTACGTCGGCCACGTCGGCACCGGCTTCACCGAGGCCGTGCTGCGCGACCTGCGGGAGCGGCTGGCGCCCCTGGAGCGGGCCGAGCCGCCGTTCGACGAGGTGGTGCCGCGCGAGCACGCCCGCGACGCGCGCTGGGTGGAGCCCCGGGTGGTCGGTGAGGTGCAGTACGCCGAGGTCACCGGCGACGGGCGGCTGCGGCATCCGTCCTGGCGGGGGCTGCGGCCCGATCGCGAGCCGCACGAGGCGACCACGGCCGAGTTGCCGCGCGGGCAGGGGGACGCCGCCGCGGGCTGATTTACCCGACACACACCCCCGGACAACACTTCGTCACCTTATGGTGACTTAAAGTGATCACAAGGTCATCGAACCGTTCGGGGGACACGGTGCAGAGAACTCTCGTCACCACGCTGACCACACTGACCACGCTGGCCGGCGGCACGATCGCGCTGCCCGCGGCGGCCGACCAGCCGCCCGCCGCGCCCGCCGTACAGACGCCGTCCGATGGCCGGACCGTGCGGGCCGCCCAGCACGACCACTCGTGGGGGGCGGTGGCGTCGCCGCTGATGCGGCCCGGCCGCGCGGTGCGGTACTGGACCGCGGACAAGCAGGCCAGGGCCAAGGCCGCCGACCTGCCGACCAGCGTGCCGACCACGGGTGCGGAAACCGCCACGGGCTCGGGGGCGGAGGCGAGCGAGGACGCCGACGACAGCGGCGGGGCCGCGGAACGGCGGCTGAGCGTGCCCTCGGGCAAACGCATCACGCCCGGCGGCGACAGCAACGGGTACGCCCGGGTGCACCGCCCGTACACGGGCGCGCCGGCCAGCCGGATCACCGGCCGCCTGTTCTTCGTCAACGCGGCGGGCAACGGTGACTCCTGCAGCGCCTCGGTGGTCCGCTCGGCCTCCAGGCTGCTCGTCGTCACCGCCGCCCACTGCGTGTACGGCGTCCCGGCGGGCTCGGCCACCGGCCGCTGGCACACCAGCTTCGCGTTCGTGCCCGCCTACGACGGCCGGGGGGCCACCGTCCGGCAGCGCGAGCCGTACGGGCGCTGGGGCGGGCGGCGGGCGTGGAAGCCCGACGGCTACACCGGGACGCCCGGCGGCGACTGGAACTCGATCTACGACATCGCCCTCATCGAGGTCGGCCGGCGCGACGGCACCCTTCAGGACGCCGTGGGCGCCTTCACCCCGCTCCTCAACCACGGCGGCAGGCACACGATCGCCACCACCGGCTACCCCGGCCTGCTCGGCAGGAAGCCGTACGACGGCAGGGACCAGCTCTGGTGCCTGGCCAGGACCAGGCAGGCGCTCGGGATCGCCCACGCGGATACCATGCACGACACGGCGCACGACACCATGCGCGCCGCCCGCACGGCGGCGGGCACCGCGTCGAAGGCGGGGCGGCTGGAGACGGTCAACTGCCACCTGTTCAAGGGGCACAGCGGCGGGCCGTGGGTGGTCAAGGGCACCGGCGACCTGGTCGGCGTGCTGTCGGCGGGCAAGGAGGACGGCGAGTCCGAGGGCAACTCGGTCGCCAACGCGATCAACCTCGAAGGCTACGGCGCGATCGTCAAGCGGGCCGACCCGCGCGGGACGTACGACGCGCTGTCCGTCAGCCTGTCGGGCCCCGGGCGGCCGGTCAGGCGCGGCGGCACCGCCACGGTGACGGCGACCGTCACCATGCGCGGGCTGATGGCCGCCGCCCAGGTGCCCGTCACGCTCACCCTGCCGTCCGGCACGGCCCTGGCCTCGATCAGCGGCGCCACGTGCAAGAGCGCCGAGCGCGAGGCCGCCTGCACGATCGGCACCATCCATCCGGGCAGGCCGGTACGGCTGCACGCGCGCGTCCGCGTGGCCCGCGACGCGCCGGACCGGCTGCCTCTCGTGGCGCGCGTCACCTCCACCCGGCTGGACCCGACGCAGCGCGACAACACCAGCGTCCTGCGGCTCCCGGCCGCCGGTTAGCGGTCAGGCGGCCGCCGGGGCGGGTTCCCTGATCGTGCGGGCCATGAGCAGCGCGAGCACGGGGAACACGATCAGGCACGCCAGCGCCGTACGCAGCGAGGACGCCTCGGCCACCGCGCCCACCAGCGGGCTGGCCAGGCCGCCCACGCTGACCGCCAGCCCCAGGGTGACGCCGCCGGCCGTGCCCACCCTGGTCGGCAGGAAGTCCTGGCCGAGCGTCACGTGCAGGGAGAACGGGGCGTACAGGGCGATGGAGGAGGCGGCGACGAACACGTACGCGGCCGGGCCCGGCACCAGCACCACACCGGCGACGGCGGGCACGGCCAGCGCGTACGCCAGCCGCATCGTCCGCACCCTGCCCAGGCGCGCCGCCATCCTGCCGCCCACCACGGTGCCCACCGCCCCGCCCGCGAACAGCACGAACAGCGCCACCGCCCCGGCCGCCCCGCCGCCCATGTAGAGGGCCACGAAGGCGCTCAGGCCGACGTACACCACCGAGCGGAAGACGATCACCAGCGTGAGCCGGGCGAACGACGGCCAGTCGTCCCGGCCGGACACGGTCCCGGCGGCCCGCGCCGCCCTGGTGCCCCCGGCCAGCGCCCTGATCGCCGGCAGCGTCACGATCGCGCCCAGCACGGCGGGCAGCACGAGGAACGGCGAGGCGCCCAGGCCCCACCCCGCCAGCAGCGGCGTCACCAGCACGGGCGCCGACGCGAAGCCCAGCGTCCCGCCCGTGGAGAACCAGCTCATCCGTACGTGGCTGCCCTCGCTGGCGATCCTGGCCAGGCGCGCGGACTCCGGATGGTAGGCGGCCACCCCGAGCCCGGACAGGGCCGCGGCCAGCCAGGTCAGCACGTACGAGTCGGACACGCCGCAGATGGCCACCCCCGTTCCCGCCAGGATCATGCTCGCCGGGATCAGCCACGGCATGCGCCACCTGTCCGTCAGCACGCCGAAGAGCGGCTGCACGATGGACGACAGCAGCGTGGCGGCCAGCACGATGCCGGAGACGGCGACGTACCCGTATCCGCGCCCGGCCACCAGGAACGGCACGAGGGCGGGGACCGCGCCCTGGTAGAAGTCCACGGTGGCGTGACCGGCGGCGAGCATGGGGATCCTGTTCACGCCTCCGATCCTTTCCCGGGGGCGGATGGCTCGCTTCCGATAAAATGCCAATCCATGATGGAAATCCGCCATCTGTCCGAGGCGCCCACCGGCCGCCGTCCCCTCGCGCCGGGCGCGGGCATCGACGCCCACCGTCACGACACCCACCAGATCGCGTACGCCTGCCGCGGCGTCATCTCCGTCACCACCGATGCCGGCACCTGGGTGGCCCCCGCGAACCGGGCCCTGTGGGTGCCCGCCGGGACCGTCCACGAGCACCGCGCGCACGGCGACACGGACCTGCGCCTGGTCGGCCTCACGGAGAACCCGCTCGGGCTCGGCCGCCCCGCGGTCCTGGCGGTCGGCCCGCTGCTCCGCGAACTGATCATCACCTACACCGGCGACCCTCCCGACGGCCGAAGCGACGACGAGCGGGAGCGGCTGCTGGCGGTGCTGCTCGACCAGCTCAGGCACGCCCCCGAGCAGCCGCTCCACCTGCCCACCGCCAGGGACCCGCGCCTGGCCGCCGTCTGCGCCGCCCTGCACCGCGACCCCGCCGACAACAGCACCCTGGCCCGGTTCGCCGCCAGGGCCGGGACCAGCGACCGCACGCTGGCCCGCCTCTTCCGGGCCGAGCTGGGCATGACATTCCCCCAGTGGCGCACCCAGCTCCGCCTCCACCACGCCCTCCTCCTGCTCGCCGACGGCAGCCCGGTGACGGCCGTGGCGCACCGGTGCGGGTGGGCGTCGGCGAGCGCGTTCATCGACGTGTTCAGGCGTGCCTTCGGCTACACACCCGGCCGCCTCCGCCCGACGCCCTGACCCCGCCAGATCGCAGCAGCGGCGCAACGGCGGTCCGGCGCCGGCCTAGCGGGCGCCAGGCGCGGCGGTGGCGGGCACGCCGTTGGCCTCCGGCGGGAGCACCCGTTCCAGGGCGAGCGCCAGGCCGCAGAGCGCCAGGCAGCCGGCGGCCATCAGCCCCACGTACCAGGCGCCCAGGTCGAGGCCGAGGAGCAGGCCGGCGACCGCGGGCGCGGCGATGGCGCCGCCGTTGAACGCCGCCGCGTTGACCGCGTTGTACCGGCCCCGGTCGTGGTCGGTCGCCAGGTCGTTGGTGACCGCGGGAACCGTCGGCTGCAGCAGGGTCTCACCGAAGGCGAACACCGCCATGAACGCCAGCAGCCCAGCGGTGGCAACGGCGGCCCCTGCACCCGGCCCCGCACCCGGCGGCAGGTCGCCCGCCCCCAGCGCCGAGAGGCCGAGCAGCACCCACGCACCGGCCCAGGCGCCGCCCATCACCAGCATGGCCCGCGTCCGGCGACGTCCGCCGATGGCCGACAGCACCGGCAGTTGCAGGACGACGATCATCACGGTGTTGACCGCGAACGCCAGGCCGATCGCCCCGGTGGAGACGCCGGCGACCTCCCGCGCGAAACTCGGGATCCCCACCTGGAACTGCCCGTGACCCGCGAGAACGCCGATGAAGGTGACGGCGGCGAGCCTCCGCGCGGCGGGCTGCCGGAGAACGGCGCGGTACCCGGCCTCCCTGGGCCCCGGCGCCGGGTCCCGCCCGGCCCCCGGCGCCGCTCCCCGCCCGGCCCGCCCTCGCAGCCGCCGCAGCGGCAACAGGAGCACGGCCATCGCGACCAGCGCGGTCGCGGCCTCGGCGAGGTAGACCGCGGCGAACGTGGCGGGCGCCTCGACGTCGACGAACAGCCCGCCGGCGACGCCTCCCGCGCCGATGCCCAGGTTCATGAGGGCGAAGTGCACGCCGAAGAAGCGCTGCCGCACGTCCCCGTCCGCGACGGCGGCGATCATCGTGTTGAACGCCGGGAGCGCCGCCCCGAACGTCAGGCCGATCAGGGTGAGCGCCGCCCCCGCCGTCCAGGGGCCGGCGGCGAACGCCAGCAGCGCGCAGCCGGCCGCCATCGCGCCCTGGCCGCCGAGCAGGACGCCGCGGGCGCCGTACCGATCCACCAGCCGGCCGGTCGGGACGGTGGCGGCGAACCCCGCGACCGCCACGAGCGCCATCAGCGCACCGGCCACCCCGAGGTCGAACCCCCGCACCTCGCGCAGGTAGATGATCGTGAAGGGCAGTGTCAGGCCCCGGCCGAGCGTCTGCGCGGCGACGACGGCGAGCAGCCACCGCCCCTCGGCGGGCAGCCCTGACCAGAACGAGCGGAGCCAGGCCACGCCATGCCTCCTTCTCCGGCCGTCCCGGCTACCGTGCGGCCAGTTCGGCGAGGCCGGCCGCGCCCGAGGCGGCGCGGATGGCGATCTCGGCCCCGTCCTCGGTGGTGAGGCCGAGCCCCCGCAGGCCCGGCGTCCCGCCGACGAAGCGCAGGGGCAGGGCCTGGAACGTCTCGGGGCCGAGGTGGTCCTCCACCTCGTCGGGGTCGCCGCCGAGTTCGAGCCAGGCGACCGCGAGCAGGGGCCGTTCGTGCGCCATCGGCGCCCGGCGTGCCGGGTGCTGGTCCAGGTCCTCGTGGTAGTACCAGTTGGGGAGCCCGCGGGCCCAGGTCAGCGCGGCGTTGCCGGGCGCCATGACCGTGGTCGAGGACGTCCCGTCCGGCCGCAGGGCGCCCGGGGCCGTCACGACCTCGCCGCCGAAGCGGCGGGCCACGTCCTCGAGGTCCGCGTAGCTGCGGGCCCGGAGGTTCCACGTCATCCAGTGGTCGCCCCGGCGGGTGGTCTCCTCGAACCAGGTGCGGAACGCGCCGATCTCCGGGGGCAGCTCGGCGTGGTGGTCGATCACGGACTCGACGTTGATGAAGGCGTCGCCCGGCAGCGGGATGACGCGGTGGGCGGTGGGCATGACCGCCAGCCATCCTCCCTCGTGGCTGCGCAGCCCGGTCTCGCGGCGCAGCCGCTCCGCGCTCTCGTAGAGGTGACGTACGCCGAGGGTGACGTGGTCGAGGTCGTACACGGGCATGCGACTACTCCTGTTGGGTTTGAAATCAAATAACATTTGAAACCAAACCTAAAGAGGCATAGTGGTGCCTGTCAACGCCCCGCGGGCGACGGAAGGGTCAGTCGGGCTGCCCGGTGCGCTTCATCGTCTCGCGCTCGTACGTGCGCAGCGCGTCGATGACCAGCTGCCGCTCGCGCGGGGCCAGCGGCTCCAGCGCGGTCCGCCACGCGTCCGCGCCCGCGGCCAGCCAGCCCTCGATCGCGTCGCGGTGCCCGTCGCCGATGCTCACGATCGTGCGCCGGCGGTCGCGCTCGTCCTCGGTCCGTACGAGGATCCCCTGCCGGCTCAGGTCACCGACCATCAGGCTGACCGTCGTGGACGCGATCTCCAGCCTCCCGGCCAGCGTCTTCACCGTGGCGGGGCCGTCGTACAGCAGGAGGGCGAGCAGGGACAGGTGGCGGGGGGTGAGCGCGAAGTCGCGCAGCTGCTCGGGGACCGGCATGCGCTTGGCACGCGCGACCAGCCGCGGCATCAGCAGGAGCATCTCCCGCACTCCCTGGTCGACGGTCGGGCCGTCCGTAGGCATCGCTTCCTCTGTGGGTTTGCCGGCAAACCTTTTCGACGAGTATCGCAGAGGGGAAGCCCCGCGTGTCCAACGGCGGCGCCGCGCTAGGGTCATCAACCATGTCTCGCAAAACCAAGACAGGGGGCACTCCTGCCACCATGGCCCTGGCCAAGGCCAAGGCGGAGTTCACGCTGCACCCGTACGAGCATGACGCCGCCGCCCAGGCGTACGGCGAGGAGGCCGCCGACGCGCTCGGCGTGCCGTACGAGCGGATCTTCAAGACGCTCGTCGCCGAGGTCGAGAGCGGGCTGGCGGTGGCGGTGGTGCCGGTGGCGGGCAAGCTCGACCTCAAGGCGCTGGCGAGCGCGCTCAACAGCAAGCGGGCCGCGATGGCCGACGCCGCCAAGGTCGAACGGGTGACGGGGTACGTCGTCGGCGGGATCAGCCCGCTGGGGCAGCGCAAGCAGCTGCCCACCGTGGTGGACTCGTCGGCGCTCGACTTCGAGACGATCTACTTCTCGGCGGGCAAGCGCGGGCTCCAGATCGAGACGGCCCCCGACAACCTCATCACGCTCACCCGCGCCGTCACGGCCCCCATCGGCAAGACCGGCTGACACCTGGCAGTCCGGATGGCCGCCGCCGCGCCTCACGGCCTGCGCCCGTAACGCCGCCCCTCGGGCGCCCCGTCGGCCGGGCCGCGGCGGGGCCGTTCCAGCAGGGGGCGGTCCGGGGGCAGGCGGCGGAGCAGCCGGTCCGGGCGCTCGCGCTCGCGCGGCGGCGGCCACTCCACAGACGGCCCGGGGCTCTGCCCGAGCAGCCACTCGAACAGCCGCCGGGCCCGCCGCCCGAACGGGTTGTTCCCCCGCTTCTTGCGCTCCTCCTCGGCCAGCGCCTCCTCCAGCCCCGGCGTGTGCCCGCCCCCGAAGCGTGACATGTCGGGCCCGGCGAACCCGCGCGGCTCCGTACGCCGCAGCGCCGCCCCCATCGACTCCACCCAGATCGGCCCCGGCAGCGACGCCCCCTGCACCGACCCGTAGTACCGGTCCCCGATCTGCACCCCCTGCAGCGGGAACCGGTAGGACCCCCGGATGTCCCCCACGCTGACCGCCGCCGCCAGGTGCGGCGTGTAGCCGGCGAACCAGGCGGAGGTGTAGCCGTTGTTGGTGCCCGTCTTCCCCGCGGCGGGCCGCCCGATGCTCTGCCCCTTCATCGTGCCCTTGTCGAACACGCCCTCCAGCACGTGGTTGACCGCGTCCGCGATGGGCCGTTCGATGACCTGCTCGCAGGACGGCGGCACGTGGGTGCGCCGCCCGTCCCTGCCGACGATCTCCACGATGGCCAGCGGCCGGCAGTACTGCCCCCGCGCCGCGAACGCCGCGAAGGACGCCGCGACCGTCACCGGGTCCATCTCGTTGACCCCCAGCGTGAACGTCGGCACCTCCTTCAGCGGCTCCCCGTCCGCCCTGGTGGCGCCGAGCGTCCTGGCCATGCGCACGACGTTGCAGAGCCCGACCTTGCGCTCCAGCATCATGTAGAAGATGTTCACCGACTTCCAGGTGCCGGTCTCGATGCTGTGCGGCCCGCCCTCGCCCTCGCCGCTGGCGTTCAGCACGCGGGTGTTCGGGTCGTTGACGGGCTTGCCCGAGCAGTCGCGGTAGCCCTGCCCCGGCACCAGCGACCCCGGCGTCTGGAAGCCGTCGCCGAAGCGCCACCCCTGCTGCAGCGCGGTGGCCAGGGTGAACACCTTGAACGTGGAGCCGGCCTGGAATCCCTGCCCGCCGCCGTGCGCCACGTCGGCCGGCAGGTTGAAGGTGGTCTTGGGGCCATTCTTGCGGTTGCCGGGGTTGCGGCCGAAGCGTTTGCTGGCGGCCATCGCCCTGATCCGCCCGGTACGCGGCTCCACCATGGCCTCGGCGGCCACCTCGGTGTCCTCCGGCGAGACGTGCTCGCGGATGGCCCGCTCGGCGGCGCGCTGCGCGATCGGGTCGAGGCTGGTCCTGATCGTCAGGCCGCCCCTGGCCATCCTGCGCTGCCGTTCGCGCTCGGTGTTGCCGAAGACGGGGTTCGACAGGAGCTCGCGCTGCACGTACATGCAGTAGAACGGGTACTCGCTCTGGGCGCAGCCGCCGGGCTCGGGCCGCAGCCGGATGCCGAGCGGCGCCGCCTTGCCGCTCGCCGCCTCCTGCTGGGTGATCTGCTTGAGCCCCGCCATGCGGTCGAGCACGAGGTCGCGCCGCATCTTCAGGCGCTCCCTGTGCTCCTGCCCGAGCGAGGGATCCGTCGAGTACGGCATGCGCACCGCCCCCGCCAGCGTGGCCGCCTGGGTGAGCGTCAGCCGGGAGGCGGAGGTGGAGAAGAACCGCCTGGCCGCGGCCTCCACCCCGTGCGCGCCCGCGCCGAAGTAGGCGATGTTCAGGTACCGCTCCAGGATCTCGTCCTTGCGGTACTTCTTCTCCAGCGCCAGCGCCAGCCGCAGCTCGGTGATCTTGCGGGCCAGGTTGGGGGCGCGGGCCCTGTCGCGTTCCGCGTCGCTGCGCGCGCTCTCCACCAGGATGTTCTTGACGAGCTGCTGGGTCAGGGACGAGCCGCCCTGCCGGATGCCGCCTGCCTGGGTGTTGGTGAGCAGTGCCCGGAGCGTGCCCCTGACGTCGAGGCCGCCGTGCTCGTAGAAGCGGGCGTCCTCGATCGCCACGATGGCCCTGCGCATCACGGGCGCGACCGCGCCGAGCCGGACGGCCGTCCTGTTGGCCTCGTAGAACTGGGCGAACGGCCGCCCGTCCTTGTCCAGCAGCCTGGTCACCTGGGCGAGCGGCTCCTCGCGCGGGGCGGGCGGCAGGTCCACGAAGGTGTTCGTGACGCTCATCGCCGCCAGGCCGCCCCCGCCCACCAGCGGAGCGGCCAGCGCGGCCGCCAGCACCCCGCCGAGCGCCCCCGCCAGGCCGAGCGCCCCGACGGATCTGAGTACGGTCACGTCAGATGATGTGCGACGTCCCGATCAGTGGCAAACGCCCGCTTCCGGCCTCTTTACCGTTGGCGTGTGATGTTCAGACCGAGCGACACGAACTGCTCGAACGGCCGGTGGTAGCCGCGCTCGATGTGGTGGACGCCGCGCAGCGTGGACGGCCCGTCGGCCACCGCCGCGGCCAGCACCGCCGAGAACCCGGCCCTGATGTCGGGCAGCGTCACGTCGGCGCCCTTGAGCCTGGACACGCCGCGCACGACGGCCGAGTGGCGGGCGTTGGTGTCGTGGTAGCGGCAGGCGGGCCCGCCGAGGCACTGGTCGAACACCTCGATCTCGCAGCCCATCTTCTGCAGCGCGGGCACGTACACCAGGCGGTTCTCGAAGACCGTCTCGTGCAGCACCGACATGCCCTGGCTCTGCGTGAACAGCACCATCAGCGGCGTCTGCCAGTCGGTCATGAACCCGGGGTGGGTGTCGGTCTGCACGGCCGCCGCGCGCAGGCCCTCGGGGGGCGCGGTGGCGCACAGGTACTCGTCGTTGATGTCGAACTGGGCGCCCATCCTGGCCAGCGTGGTGATCGCGGTGACCAGGCGGTCCTGGGGGCAGCCGTGCACGCGGACCTCGCCCTGGGTGACCAGGCCCGCCGCCAGGTACGAGAACGCCTCGATGCGGTCGCCGGTCAGCCAGGTCTGGGCGCCGCGCAGCCGTTCGACGCCCTCGATGACGATCCTGCGGTCGGGCGACAGCTCGATCCTGGCTCCCATCCGCTGCAGGAACAGCGCCAGCTCCACCACTTCCGGCTCGGTGGCCGCGTTCTTCAGCACGGTCTTGCCGTCGGCCAGCACCGCCGACATCAGCACCGTCTCCGTGGCGCCCACGCTCGGGTACGGCAGCTCGATCCGGGTGCCGTTGAGCCGTTTGGCCTTGGCGTAGATGCCGGCGTCGCCCACCTGCACCTCGGCCCCCATCGCGCGCAGGGCGTCCACGTGGAAGTTCACCGGCCGCCGCCCGATCGGGTCGCCGCCGACCAGCGGCACGAACGCCTCCCCCGCCAGGTGCAGCAGGGGGCCGAGCATGAGGATCGGGATGCGGTTCAGCCCGGTGAACGCGTCGGGGACCCGGGGCTCGATCTCCGCGCCCTTCTCGATCCTGATCTCGGTGCGGGAGATCTCGACGTGGATGCCGAGCGCCCGCAGCATCTCGGCGGTGATGCCCACCTCGCCCACCTCGGGGGCGTTGTGGATGCTGCTCTCGCCGTTGCCCATCATGGCCGCGACCATGTGCTTGGACACGCCGTTCTTCGAACCGCGTACTTCGACGTCTCCCCGGAGCGGGCCGGAGGGTTCAATCTGCCAGACCTCTTCTGCAATCACGGAGTGAGCCTAGCCGGGGGATACCATCGAGCTGATTCGGACGTACATGTGAGGGGGAGTGGCGTGACGAGGGAAGTACGCGCTTTTGCGGTAACTGTCCTCACACTCGCCGCTCTCGGGGTCGCCGCCGGACTGCTCTGGTCAGGCCTGACACCGCGGGCGCCGTACCAGGTGACCGACCAGGGCACGGTGCTGGCCGATCCGACCACGCAGGCGCTGATCGCGGCCGACGGCTGGTTCGCGGTGATCACGGGCGGGCTGGGGCTGCTGTGCGGCGGAGTGGCCTGGTTCTCGGCGCGGCGGTGGATGCTGCCGGTGCTGCTCGGGTTGTGCGCGGGTGGCGTGCTGGCGGCGTTCCTGACGTGGTGGACGGGGTCCACGTTCACGCTGGGGGCCGTCGTGGTGGAGGCGGCCCCCAGCGTGACCGGAGTGAAGATCGTCCCGGGCGCGCTGAGGCTGACCGCCCAGGGGGTGCTGGTGTCCTGGCCGCTGCTGGCCGTGGGGTTCTTCGGGCTGCTGGAGGGCATGCACGGCTACCGCGAGTCGCCTCTCAGGCAGCCGTACGGCGGGATCGGGCAGGGCTAGAGCACGGGGCGGCGCAGGCCGTGGCCGGTGGCCTGCTCGAAGGCCCGCGCCACCCGGAGCACCCTGGCGTCCTCGAACGGCCTGCCCACGATCTGCACGCCCACCGGCAGCCCGTCCCCGGTGAACCCGGCGGGCACGGAGGCGGCCGGCGCGTGCAGCACGCTGATCCAGTACGCCGAGCGCATCCACGCCAGGTAGTCGGGCAGCTTCTGGCCGTTGATCTCGCTGACGTGCGGGTGCTCGACCGGGAACGGCGGCACCTGACTGACGGGCGCGATCAGCACGTCGTAGGTGTCGAAGAAGGCGGCCATGCGCTGGTAGAGGCGGCTGCGCGCCGTCTCGGCCCTGGCCAGGTCGGCGCCCGTGACCTTGCGGCCCTGCTCGACGTTCCAGGCGGTGTTGGGGCCGAGCCCGCTCTTGTCGCCGTGGACGAGCAGGTAGTTCCACGCCCGGTAGGTCCTGAACGCGTCCTCGGCGTCACTCAGGTCCAGCTCGACCTGCTCCACGCGCGCCCCGAGCCGCTCGAACACCCCGGGCGCGGTCGCGGTGACCGCCGCCGTCCGCGGGTCGACGGGCAGCCCGCCCAGGTCGGGGCTCCACGCCACGCGCAGCCCCGCCACCCCCTGCTCGGGCTCGGGCGCGAACACCTCCTTGATCGAGTACGGCGAGCGCCGGTCGAACCCGGCGACGACCCCGAGCATCAGCGTCACGTCCTCGACCGTCCTGGCCATGGGCCCGGAGACGCTCAGCGTGTACCAGGCGTTGACGTCGGAGATGTCGGGCACCCGGCCGGGCGTGGGGCGCAGGCCGACGACGTTGCAGAACGAGGCGGGGTTGCGCAGGGACCCGCCCATGTCGGAGCCGTCGGCCAGCGGCACCATCCCGGTCGCCAGCGCGACCGCCGCTCCCCCGCTGCTGCCTCCGGCTGACTTGGACAGGTCGTAGGGGTTCCTGGTGGCGCCGAACACCTCGTTGACGGTGTGGGAGCCGGTGCCGAACTCGGGGGTGTTGGTCTTGCCCACGGTGACGGCGCCGGCCGCACGCAGCCGCTGGACGATCAGGTCGTCCCGCTCGGGCACGTGGTCGGCGAACAGCGGCGAGCCGTACGTGGTCCTGATGCCGGCGGTGTCGACGAGGTCCTTGTGGGCGACCGGCACGCCGTGCAGCGGCCCGGCGGCCCCCTCCGACGAGAGGGCCGCGTCGGCCGCCCGCGCCGCCTCCATGGCCCGCTCGGCGACGAGGGTGACGATGGCGTTGACGTGCGGGTTGACCTGTTCGATCCGGTCGAGGTGGGCCTGGAGTACCTCCACGGCGCTCACCTGCCGGGCCCTGATCAGCCGGGCCAGCTCGGTCGCGGTCAGGAAATGCAGTTCGCTCACGCCTGCGATCCTGCCCCACGGCCGCCCCGCCGGGGAACGGGGGTCAGGCGCCCAGGCAGGCCGGGCCGAGGAGCTGCTTCAGGTCGCCCATCAGCGCCGGGGACGGCGTGACCCGCAGCCGGTCGTCCACCCGCATCACCGTCGTCTTGGGCCCGTTGTGCACCTGCAGATGCACCTCGGACGTGCCCGGATGGGTGGTGAGGATCTCCTTCAGCCGCCCCACCACCGGCGGCGTGCAGCGGGTCAGCGGCAGGCTCACCAGCAGCGGGCCGCCGGCCTCCACGGTGAGGTCGGGCGCCGTCACCTCCATCGCGATGATCTTGGCGACGTCCTCCCGCTTGTCGATCCGCCCCTTGACGAACACGATCGCGTCCTCGGCCAGCAACGTCGAGCAGAGCTGGTACGCCGACGGGAAGATCATCACCTCGATGGAGCCCGCGAGGTCCTCCAGCTGGGTCAGCACCCAGGTGTCGCCCTTCTTGGTGACCTTGCGCTGCACCCCGCTCAGGATGCCCCCCACGGTCACGACCTGGCCGTCGCTCCGGCTCTCGTCCTGGACGGCGGCGACCGAGCAGTCGGCCCCGGCGGCCAGGATGTGCTCGACGCCGAACAGCGGGTGGTCCGACACGTACAGGCCGAGCATCTCCCGCTCGAACTGCAGCAGCGTGTTCTTGTCCCACTCGCCCACCGGGATCTGCACGTCGAAGGTCTGGTCCTCGCCGCCGTCGATCGCGCCGAACAGGGAGTCCTGGCCGATGGCCTCGTTCTTCTTGATGTCGATGATCGCGTCTACCGCCTGCTCGTGCACCATGACCAGGCCCTTGCGCACGTGCCCCAGCGAGTCGAACGCGCCCGCCTTGATCAGCGACTCGATCACGCGCTTGTTGCAGACGATGGCCGGCACCTTGCGCAGGAAGTCCTTGAAGTCGGCGAAGCGGCCCTTCTCCTTGCGCGCGGAGATGATGCCGTCGACGACGTTGCCGCCGACGTTGCGGACGGCCGACAGGCCGAAGCGGATGTCGGTGCCACGCGGGGTGAAGTCGAAGTCGGAGTCGTTGACGTCCGGCGGGAACACCTTGATGCCCATGCGGCGGCACTCGTTGAGGTAGAGGGCCGACTTGTCCTTGTCGTCCTTGACCGACGACAGCAGCGCGGCCATGTAGGCGGCCGGGTAGTTGGCCTTGAGGTAGGCGGTCCAGTAAGCGATGAGGCCGTAGGCGGCGGTGTGGGCCTTGTTGAAGGCGTAGTCGGAGAACGGCAGCAGGATGTCCCACAGCGCCTTGATGGCCTCGGCGGGGAAGCCGTTGTCCAGCATGCCCTTCTCGAAGCCGGCGTACTGCTTGTCCAGCTCCGCCTTCTTCTTCTTGCCCATCGCGCGGCGCAGCAGGTCGGCGGCGCCGAGCGTGAAGCCGGCCACCTTCTGGGCGATGGCCATGACCTGCTCCTGATAGATGATCAGGCCGTAGGTCGTGTCGAGGATGTCCTTGAGCGGCTCCTCCAGCGCCGGGTGGATCGGCGTGATGTCCTGCTGGCCGTTCTTGCGCAGGGCGTAGTTGGTGTGGGAGTTGGCGCCCATCGGGCCGGGACGGTAGAGCGCGAGGGCGGCGGAGATGTCCTCGAAGTTGTCGGGGCGCATCAGGCGCAGCAGCGAGCGCATGCCGCCGCCGTCGAGCTGGAACACGCCCAGCGTGTCGCCCCTGGCCAGCAGCTCGTACGACTTGCGGTCGTCCAGCGGCAGCGAGAGCAGGTCGACCTTCTCACCCGTGGTCGCCTCGATCATCTTGAGGCAGTCGTCCATGATGGTGAGGTTGCGCAGGCCCAGGAAGTCCATCTTCAGCAGGCCGAGCGTCTCGCAGGTCGGGTAGTCGAACTGCGTGATGATCGCGCCGTCGGAGTCGCGGCGCATGATCGGGATGTGGTCGGTCAGCACCTCGGCGGACATGATCACGCCGGCGGCGTGCACGCCGGTCTGCCTGATCAGGCCCTCCAGGCCCTTGCCGAGGTCCATCGTCGCCTTGACGTCGACGTCTTCCTCGTACAGGCGGCGCAGCTCGCCCGCCTCGGCGTAGCGCGGGTGGTCCTTGTCGAAGATGCCCGCCAGCGGGATGTCCTTGCCCATCACGGCGGGCGGGAACGCCTTGGAGACGCGGTCGCCCAGCGCGTACGGGTAGCCCAGGACGCGGCCCGCGTCCTTGATGGCGGCCTTGGCCTTGATGGTGCCGAACGTGGCGATCATGGCGACCTTGTCGGCGCCCCACTTCTCGGTCACGTAGCGAATCACGTCGCCGCGCCTGCGCTCGTCGAAGTCGATGTCGACGTCGGGCATGGAGACGCGCTCGGGGTTGAGGAACCGCTCGAAGATCAGGCCGTGCGGGAGCGGGTCGAGGTCGGTGATGCCCATCGCGTACGCGACCAGCGAGCCGGCCGCCGAGCCACGGCCGGGGCCGACCGGGATGCCGTTCTCCTTGGCCCACATGATGAAGTCGGCGACCACGAGGAAGTAGCTCGGGAAGCCCATCTGCTCGATGATCCCGATCTCGTACTCGGCCTGCCGGCGGTGCTCCTCGTCGTAGCCCTCGGGCCAGCGCCGGTCCATGCCCTCCCAGACGGTCTGGCGGAAGAACGCGCTCTCCGTCATGCCGTCGGGGACCGGGTAGGTCGGCATGAGGTTCTTGAACTCGAAGAACCCGGTCGCGTCGACCCGCTCGGCCACCAGCAGGGTGTTGCGGCAGCCCTCGGCCCACAGGTCGGAGGAGTCGACCGCGCGCATCTCGTCGGCGCTCTTGATGTAGTAGCCGGAGCCGTCGAAGCGGAAGCGGTCGGGGTCGGAGAGCTGCTTGCCCGTCTGGATGCACAGGAGGGCGTCGTGGGAGGAGGCGTCGGACTCGTAGGTGTAGTGCGAGTCGTTGGTCACCAGGGGCGGGATGTTCAGCTCTTTGCTGATCCTGGTCAGGCCGTCGCGGACGCGGCGCTCGATGTCGAGGCCGTGGTCCATGATCTCCAGGAAGAAGTTTTCCTTGCCGAAGATGTCCTGAAATTTCGCGGCGGCCTTCAGCGCCTCGTCGTACTGGCCGAGCCGCAGCCTCGTCTGCACCTCGCCCGACGGGCAGCCCGTGGTGGCGATCAGGCCGTCGGCGTGCTCGGCCAGGATGTCGGCGTCCATGCGCGCCCACTTGCGCACGAAGCCCTCGGTGTAGGCGCGCGAGGACAGCCGCATCAGGTTGTGCAGGCCCGTCTTGTTGCGCGCCCAGATCGTCATGTGGGTGTAGTAACCACCCGCCGAGACGTCGTCGCGCTTCTGGTGCGGCTCGCCCCACAGCACCGGCTTCTTGTTGTGCCGCGACTCCGGCGCGACGTACGCCTCGATGCCGATGATCGGCTTGATGTCGGCGGCCGTGGCCTGCTTGTAGAAGTCGTAGGCGCCGTGCATGTTGCCGTGGTCGGTGATCGCGATCGCGGGCATCCCCAGGTCACCGACCTGCTTGAACATCTGCTTGAGGCGGGCCGCCCCGTCCAGCATGGAGTATTCCGTATGTACATGCAGGTGCACGAACGAGTCGCTGGACGACATGGAGCGGCGCCTCCCGGTCTCGGTGGGTTGTGGCATCTGACTTTAGTGGTCCCGACCGACAACCCGGGGCCCATCCGGCGGCCCGGGGGACCGGCGCGCCGCGGGCGGCGGCGATCAGCAGCACCGATATCCTCGGATTCACACTGGGTGATCGAGGAGTCACGGGGTGCGCACGCAGACCGAAGAGGGATACACGCACGCGCTGGGCAACCGCCAGGTCCAGATGATCGCCATCGGCGGGGCCATCGGCGTGGGCCTGTTCCTGGGCTCCGGGGGCCGGCTCGCAGCCGCCGGGCCCGCGCTGGTGCTCTCCTACGCCGCCGCCGGGATCGCCGCGTTCTTCGTCATGCGGGCGCTCGGCGAGCTCGTGCTCTACCGGCCGGTCTCCGGCTCGTTCGTCGACTACGCCGGTGAGTTCATCGGCCCGTGGGCGGCCTTCGCCAGCGGCTGGATGTACTGGATCAACTGGGCGGCCACCGGCGTCGCCGAGCTGACCGCGATCGCCGCCTACATCCACTACTGGGCGCCGGCCTTCCCCCAGTGGCTCACGGCGCTGATCGCGCTCGGCTTCGTCATGACGGTCAACCTGCTGTCGGTGCGCCTGTTCGGCGAGCTGGAGTTCTGGTTCGCCATGCTCAAGGTGCTGGCCATCACGGTGTTCCTGGTCGTCGGCCTGGTGCTGGTGGTGTTCGCGATCGGCCAGGCGGGGCCGCACAACCTGGTCTCGCACGGCGGGTTCTTCCCGACCGGGTTCCCGCTGGTGCTGATGAGCCTGCAGTCGGTGGTGTTCGCGTACGCGTCGATCGAGCTGGTCGGCATCACGGCGGGCGAGACGGCCAGGCCGCGCGAGGTCATGCCGAAGGCCATCAACGGCGTGGTGTGGCGGATCGCGATCTTCTACGTGGGCTCGGTGGCGCTGCTGGCGATGGTCCTGCCGTGGACCGCCTACCGCGCGGGCACGTCCCCGTTCGTGACGGTCTTCTCCGGGCTAGGCATCCCGTGGGCGGCCGACGCCATGAACCTCGTCGTGATCACCGCCGCGCTCTCGTCCTGCAACTCCGGCCTGTACGCCACGGGCCGCATCCTGCGCTCGATGGCCATGAAGCAGGAGGCGCCCCGCTTCGCCGGCGCCCTGAGCACCAGGCACGTGCCGATCGGCGGCATCCTGTTCACCGCGATCATGTTCCTGGCGGGGGTGGCGCTGTTCTATTTCCTGCCGGAGCGGGCCTTCAACATCGCCACCGCCGTGGCCTCCCTGGGGGTGATCACGACGTGGGGCGTGCTGGTGCACTGCCAGACCCGGCTGCGCCGCACGGGTCACCGCTCGGACTTCCCGATGCCGGGCTCGCCCTACACCAACTGGCTGACGATGGCGTTCCTGGCGCTGGTGGTGCTGCTGATGCCGTTCGCCGACGAGGACCAGCGGGTGGCGTTCTACCTGATCCCCCTGCTGGCCGCCGCCATCGCGCTGGGCTGGTGGGCCGTCCGGCGCCGCCGCCCGTCCTGAGGCCGCCGTTCCCGCACGCCCGCGGCGCCGGGGTCGCTGGGTAGTCTCGATGGCGCAGCAGAGGAGTCGCCGGGCGGGGAGGTCGCACTGGACGCAGCGAGAAGGAAGATCGTCCAGACGGTGGCCGCGGCCGCCATCGGCGTCGCGCTGGCCGTGGCGTGCCTGCCCCTGGGCGTCTACCCGAGGCTGGCCTGCGCCGTGCTGGACGCGGGCTGCCCCACCGGCGCCGCGCCGCGGGGCGAGTTACCGCGCCTCACCAGGCTGACGGCCGTCCAGGTGGCCCAGAGCGGCACGTACGTGGCGCTCGGCGACTCCTACTCCTCCGGCGAGGGGGTGTGGGAGCTGGACCAGGCTCCGGTCAACGACGGGGCCGACCGCTGCCACCGCTCGGAGGGCTCGTACGTGCCGCTCGTCGCCGAGGCCTACCGGTTCGGCGGCGGCACCGCCTTCTACGCCTGCAGCGGCGCCACCACCCGCCAGCTCCTGTCGGGCCAGTACGGCCAGCCGCCCCAGATCACCCGCGTCACCGCGGCGGCGAGCCTGGTGACGCTGAGCATCGGGGGCAACGACGCCGGCTTCTCCAAGGTGCTGACGGGCTGCATCGTCAAGATCCCGTGGTCGTCGGCCTGCGTCGACCAGGACGCCGCGGTCAACCGGCGCATCGAGGAGCTGCGTACGAGCATGCTCCAGGTGCTCAGGGAGGTACGCGGGCGCGCGCCCGCCGCGCGCGTCATCGTGCTCGGCTACCCGCGCCCGTTCCCCGAGCAACCGGTGGAGAGCGTCGACAACCTGACCGTGGCCGACCAGCGCTGGCTGAACACCATGACGCGGCGGCTCAACGACACGGTCGGGTCGGTGGTGGCGGAGTTCGACCGGGCCATCGCGGCGTTCGGGGCGCCGGGCAGCGCCGAGTACGTGGACGCCTACGAGGCGTTCGCCGGGCACGAGGTGGGCCGGCCGCGCCCGTTCCTGAACGGGCTGGCCGTGGACATGGACGAGCTGCGGGTCAACGCGCGCAGCTACCACCCGACGGGTGACGGCTACCGCCGCTTCGCCGAGCTCATCACCAAGCAGATCGCCGCCGGCCCCGGGCGGCCGATGAACAACGTCCTGGTCACCGACCCGAACGCTCCTCGGCAAGGTGCAGCCCCGCCTCGATGACGGCGTTCATGATGGCCGACAGCCGCGACTCGCCCAGCGCGGGCGCCCGCACGGCCATCCTGGCCACGACGTCGCGCTCCCTGCCCAGGTCGCGCCCGGCGAAGCCGCCGACGGGCTTGAGCCGCTGCACGATGCCCGCCAGCTCGGCCCGCCGCTCCAGCAGCGTGGCCAGGGCGGCGTCCACCCGGTCGATCGCCTGCCTGCACTCGGGCAGCGTGGCGGGCGTCTCGTCGCGCAGCAGCGCGCCGACGACGGTCACGGCCTCCTCGGCGACCCGCCGCCCGGCCGCCCCCGCGGCCTGCGCCGCCCCCGCGGCCTGCGCCGCCCCCGCGCCTGTACCCGCGCCTGTGCCCGTGCCTGTGCCCGTGCCTGTGCCCGTGCCTGTGCCCGTGCCCGTGCCCGTGCCCGTGCCCGAGTCAATGATCAGCCCATCGGCGCCCGCCGCTACGGCGGCGGCCGACAGGCCGAGGTCGGCGGAGACGTCCACCAGCGCGGGGCGGCCCGAGGCGGCCCGCGCGGCCCGTACGAGCGCCAGGTCGGGACGGCTGCCCCCCTCGCAGAGGATCACCCGCCCGTCGCCCTCGCCCGCGCAGTAGGCGGCCAGCCCCAGCCACTCCTCCATGGAGGCCGACGCCCGCCGCTCCACCACGACCGGCAGCCCGAGCCCCGCAGCCGCGCGCACGAGGGGGATGTCGCGCGTCCACGACGCCCCCACCACGACGGCCGCCGCGTGCTCCGCGATGGCCGGCAGGTCGGCCGCCGTGGCCGGCTCCGCGAGCGTGACACCCGCGCGCAACGCGGCGGGCGGATCGGTACGCAGGCTCACCCGGTCGCCGATCACCACGGCGGGCCCCGCTCCCACGAGGAGGCCGCCCACGGCGACCGCGCCGACCGCGTGCCGTTCCAACGTCGATGACATCCCGACTCCCCACTGTGGCCGGCCCTCGGAGCCGGCGGAAAACCAAAAAGGCAGAGACGGTCTGTCTCTGCCTTCGTGCCGACTCCAGGTGGTCGCTAGCTGACGACCGGCTCTCCCGGAGCCGGCTCGGTAAACGCGTAGCGACGACAAGTCATATCTGAACCCTACACCCCTGTCTCCACCTGCTGGGCGGCGCTTCTCACATGGCGGACTGACCTTCAGGCGAGTCGCCGTTGATCCCTGCCCATGAGAGTATTTCTTGGCCTAGAGGAGGGTTTGAGGCCGTTGATGTCGGATCGCAAGCAGGACGGACGCCGCATCGCCGGCCGCTACCAGCTGCAGGAACCCATCGGCAGGGGCGGGATGGGCATCGTCTGGCGCGCCTACGACGAGCTCCTGGATCGCACGGTCGCGGTCAAGGAGGTCAGGTACGCCGCCGCCCTGGGCGAGGAGGTGCAGCTGCTGAACCGGCGCACGATGCGCGAGGCGAGGGCGGCGGCGAGGTTCGAGCATCCCAACGTGATCGTCGTGCACGACGTGATCGAGGAGGATGAACGTCCCTGGATCGTCATGCAGCTCGTCCAGTCGCGCTCGCTGGGGGCCGTGATCAAGCAGGACGGGCCGCTGCAGCCCAAGCGAGTGGCGGAGATCGGCCTGGCCGTGCTGGACGCGCTGCACCGCGCCCACGAGGCGGGCGTGCTGCACCGCGACGTCAAACCCGAGAACGTGCTGCTGGCCGACGACGGCCGCGTCGTGCTCACCGACTTCGGCATCGCCACGCTGGAGACCGAGACGCAGCTCACCGTGACGGGCCTGGCGGGCACGCCGGCGTTCATCGCGCCCGAGCGGCTCAAGGGCCTGCCCGCGCGGCGCGAGTCCGACCTGTGGTCCCTGGGCGCCACGCTCTACACGGCGGTGGAGGGCCGCTCCCCGCACGAGCGCGGGATGGCGCTGGCCACCATGCACGCCGTGCTCACCGACGAGCCCGACCCCGCCACGCACGCGGGCCCGCTCACCGATGTGATCAACGGGCTGCTGGTCAAGGAGCCGGTGCAGCGGCTGACGTACGAGGAGGCGCAGCGCATGCTGCGCCGGGCCCTGCGCGCCATGATCGCCGCCGAGCCGGACACCGGCGCGACCGGCCCGTCCGTCTCGCCGCCCACCAAGCAGTTCCCCGCCGCGCAGGAACTCCAGGTGCCGGCCCCGGCCGAGCAGAAGCGCCCCGTCGCGCCGCCGGCCAGGCCGAAGCGGCCCGGCCCCGCCAAGGCCAGGCGCCCCTACGAGCCCGTCGAGGACGACACCCCGACCGACCCGAACCTCCTGGCCGCCCGCGCCTCCCAGGAGGGAGCGCCCCAGGCCGTGCCCAACGCCGTGCCCAACGCCGTGCCCAACGCCGGGCCCGCCGCCGCCCCCAACGCCGTGCCCGCAGCCCTGCCCGAGACCGGCGCGCGCATCCCGCACACGCCGACCGTGGAGCCGCCGCTGCCGCCCGCCGAGTCCACGATGGACGCGGCCAGGCCCGATCCGCAGCGCAAGCCCACGATCGTCATCGCGGCGGCCGTGGCGGTGCTGCTGGTGGCGATCGTGGGCGGCTACCTCGGCCTGAACTCCGCCCCCGGCGACGACGCCGCGGAGCGTTCCGCCACGCGTGCGGCAGGCGTCACGACCAGCCCGGCGCAGCCGTCGCCCAGCGCGTCCGCCTCGCAGCCGCCCTCGGCCTCGCCCACGGCCTCGTCCTCCCCGTCGCCGAGTGCCTCGCCCACCTCTGAACCCGAGAAGACCGAGGAGGCCGAGAAGGACCCGCTGCCGTCCGGGTGGAAGTACTACACGGACAAGAAGCTCGGCTTCAAGATCGGCCTGCCCAAGGGCTGGGACGAGTGGACGCGCACCGGCAGGGGCGTCGAGTTCAAGGGCCCGGGCGGGGCGCCCAACGCGCACGTACGCGTCGAGGAGATGCCCAAGCTGGGCAAGGACCCGCTGAAGGGCTGGAAGAAGCTGGAGCCCAGCCTCAAGGACCGGTACGGCGGCTACAAGAAGATCGGCATCGAGAAGGCCGACTTCCGCGAGGCCGCCGCCGACTGGGACTTCTACTGGCCCACGAACACCGGCAAGAGCCGCATCCGCTACCGGGGCTTCGTCGCCGAGAACGGGAAGACGTACGCCATCTACTGGCACACGCTCAGCAGCCACTGGAAGCAGGACTACGACTTCTTCGAAGGCTTCTGCGCGACGTTCGTGCCCTCCAAGTAGGTAGGCTCGCCGCGTGCACGTCAGCAATCGCTATCGCCTCGTCGAGCCGCTCGGCGAGGGCGGGATGGGTGTCGTCTGGCGGGCCTACGACGAGCTGCTCGACCGGACGGTGGCGATCAAGGAGGTCCGCTACACCGGCGTCGGCGACGCCAAGCGGGCCGAGCTCAACCGCAGGACCATCAGGGAGGCCAGGGCCGCCGGGCGCCTCGACCACCCGTCGGTGGTCGTCATCCACGACGTCGTGGAGGAGGACGGCCGGCCCTGGATCGTGATGCAGCTCGTCCGCTCGCGCTCGCTGGCGCAGGTGATCGGCGAGAGCGGGCCGCTGCGCCCCGGGCAGGTCGCGGTGATCGGCGGGCGGGTGCTCGACGCGCTGCGCGCCGCGCACGCCACCGGGGTGCTGCACCGCGACGTCAAGCCCGAGAACGTGCTGCTGGCCGACGACGGCCGCGTCGTGCTCACCGACTTCGGGATCGCCTCCATGGAGGCCGAGGCGGGGCTCACGGCCACGGGCGGCCTGGTGGGCACGCCCGCGTACATGCCGCCCGAGCGGCTGAACGGCGATCCCGCGCTCCCCGAGTCCGACCTGTGGTCGCTGGGCGCCACCCTGTACGCGGCGGTCGAGGGGCGGCCGCCGTTCAAGCGCGACTCGTGGGCGGCGACAGTGGCGGCGGTGCTGCGCGACGAGCCCGAGCCGCCGGTGCGGGCCGGCGTGCTGGAGCCGGTCATCATGGGCCTGCTGCGCCGCGAGCCCGGCGCGCGGCTGCCCGCCGCCGAGGCCGCCAGACTGCTGCACGACGCCGCCTCCGCCCCACCGGCCGGACCGCACCCTGCCCCCCACCCCACCCCGCACCCCACCCCGCCCCCCGCCCCGCACCAGGGCGCATCGGCCACGCCGCCGCCCTGGCAGCCCGGTGCGGACGGGACCGGCTGGCAGACGGCCGGCACCGGCCCGGGCCCCTCGCACCCGACCATGCCAGAACAGCGGCCCAGGCCCGCCGGCGGGCGCCGCAAGGCCTGGTGGATCGGCCTGCCCGTGGCGGTGGCGACCGTGGCGGTGCTGGGCACGGGCGGCGTGCTGCTGTCCGACCGCTGGACCGCGGCCTCCCCCAGCACGTCCCCCACGGCGTCACCGAGCACGTCCCCGAGCACGTCCCCCAGCCCGTCCCCCACGACCGGTGAGCCCACCCCCGGACCCACCGAGACCGTCACCGCCCCGAAGCCCACCCGCACCGCGGTCCCGGCGGGCTGGCGGTCCTACAGGAGCGCGGTCGGCCGCTTCCAGATCGCCATGCCCGAGGGGTGGCGCCCGGCGAAGAACCCGGACAGGGACAGCATCGCCATCAAGGGCCCCGGCTCCCCCGGAACGCTGATCGTGGAGTGGACCGTCCCCGACATCCCGTGGGACGACCCGGAGCGGCACTGGCTCGGCCTGGAGAAGGAGATCCGGGCGAAGGGCGAGTTCCAGCAGTACAAGCGGGTCCGCATCACCCCCGTCGACTACCTGGGCGTGAAGGCCGCCGACTGGGAGTTCATCCGGGTGCGCGGCGGCCAGACGATCCACGTGATCAACCGTGGCTTCCACACCGCGGACGGCCGCCCGTACGCCCTGTACTGGGAGACGCCGCACGCCCGCTGGACCCGGGACCGGCACTACTTCGAGACGTTCGCCAGGACGTTCAAGCCGCTGTGAAGGAGCAGGCCCGATTCTGGCGGCACCCGGCGGTGCCGGAGACGGACCTGCTCAAGGCCCGCTACGTCACCCACCGCTTCTCCCGGCACGTGCACGACGGCTACGCGATCGGCCTGATCGTCTCGGGGGTGGAGGAGTTCGACTACCGGGGCACGCTGCACCGCGCGGGCGCGGGCGAGCTGGTCCTGGTGAACCCCGACGCGGTGCACACGGGGCAGGCGGGCGTGCCGGGCGGCTGGGCGTACCGCATGCTCTATCCCTCGATCGACGCGCTGAGCGGGATCGCGGCGGAGCTGGGCGCGCCCAGCGGCACGCCGTACTTCCCGCGCCAGGTGGTGCGCGACGACCAGGTGGCGGCGCTGCTGGCGCGGGCGCACGAGGCGGCCGAGCGGGGTGACGCGCTGGCGGCCTCGACGCTGAGCCGCACGCTGTTCGGCCGGCTGGTGGCCCGCCACGCCGCGCCCAGGCCGGTCACGGTGCTGCCGGCGGAGGGCAGGCGGGCGGTGCGGGCCGCGCTCGACCTGCTGCACGAGAGCCTGGTGGACCCGCCGACGCTGGAGGACCTGGCCGGGGCGGTGGGGGCGCGGCCGTTCGCGCTGCTGCGGGCGTTCAAGGCCGCGACGGGGCTGCCGCCGCACGCGTACCTGACCTCGCTGCGGGTGCGGCAGGCGCGCAGCCTGCTGCAGGCGGGCGTGCGGCCGGCGCAGGTGGCCGCCGAGGTGGGCTTCACCGATCAGGCCCATCTGAACCGTCACTTCAAGCGCATCGTGGGCGTTCCGCCCGCTGCCTACCAGCGAGCTGCAGGAACGTACAAGACGGACGATTCACCCGGCGCCTAGCCTCGGGTGGCATGGAAGAGACGACCTCCCGTTCCGCCGCCGTGCGGGACGGTCTCGGCGTGGGACTGGCCGTGGGGCTGTCCGGGATCGCCTTCGGCGCCGCGGCGGTCACCGCGGGCCTGTCCGTGCCGCAGGCGTGCGTGCTGAGCCTGCTGGCGTTCACGGGCGCCTCGCAGTTCGCGCTGACCGGCGCGGTCGCCGCCGGCGGCGACCTGGCCGCCGCCACGCTCGGCGCGCTGCTGCTCGGCGGCCGCAACACGCTCTACGGCCTGCGCATGGCCGATCTCCTGCGGGTACGCGGTCAGCACCGGTTCCTGGGCCGGCTCCTGGCCGCCCACGGCGTCATCGACGAGACCACCGCCGTCACCATGGCCCAGCCGGACCCCGAGTCGGCCCGCACGGGCTTCGTCACCACGTTCGCCAGCCTGTACGTCGCCTGGAACCTCACCACGCTGGCCGGCGCGTACGGCACCTCGTTCCTGGGCGACCCCGGCGTGCTGGGGCTGGACGTGGTGGGCCCGGTGGCGTTCCTGGCCATCCTGTGGCCGCGGCTGGCCGAGAGCGCCGAGCTGCGCTGGCTGGCCGCGGGGGCGGCGGCCATCGCCCTGTGCGCCACCCCGTTCCTGCCCGCCGGCGTGCCGGTGCTGCTGTCGGCCGTCGCGGTGCTGGCGGTGATGCTGCGATGACGCTGTGGTGGGCGATCGCCGCCGTCTGCCTGGGCTGCTACGCGCTGAAGCTGGCGGGCCTGGCCGCGCCCCGGCGGGTGCTGGACCATCCGCGGGTGCGCAGGTTCGCGGAGCTGGTGCCGGTGGCGCTGCTGGCGGCGCTGATCGCGGTGCAGACGTTCACGGCGGAGGGCGGGCTGAGCTTCGACCCGGCCAGGACGGCGGGGCTGGGGGCGGCGGTGGTGGCGCTGCTGCTGCGGGCGCCGTTCCTCGTCGTGCTCGCCTCGGCGGCCGTCGTCACCGCGCTTGCCCGGATGCTTCTCGGGTAGTCGCCGTGCATGTCCGATTCAGCTGGGTTGGTGGTCGGTGGGCGTTACCGGCTGCTCAGAACGATCGGCAAGGGCGGCATGGGCATGGTGTGGCACGCCCACGACGAGGTGCTCGGCCGGGACGTGGCCGTGAAAGAGGTGCTGCCGCCGCCGAACATGACCGGTCCCGAGCGTGACGAGTTCGCCGTACGCACCTTCCGTGAGGCCAGGGCCGCGGGCCGGGTGGCGCACCCCGGCGTGGCCACCGTCTACGACGTGCTGGAGGAGCGCGGTCACCCCTGGATCGTCATGCAGCTCGTGCACTCGCGCACGCTGGGCGCCCTGATCCGCGACGAGGGCCCGATGCCGCCCGCCAAGGTCGCCGGCATCGGGTTACAGCTCCTGGAGGCGCTGCGCGCGGCGCACGCGGCCGGCGTGCTGCACCGCGACGTCAAACCCGACAACGTGCTGCTGACGGACGACGGCCGCGCGGTACTGACCGACTTCGGCATCGCCACCACCGAGGACGAGGCGCCCGTGACGAGGACGGGCATCCTGATCGGCACCCCCGCCTTCATGGCGCCGGAACGCGCGGCCGGCGGCCGGGCCAGGCCCGCCTCGGACATGTGGTCGCTGGGCGTGACGCTCTACATGGCCGTCGAGGGCGACTCCCCCTTCCAGCGGGACAACGCCCTGGCCACGCTGGGGGCCGTCATGCACGCCGAGCCCCGGCCGCCGGCCCGCGCGGGCGCGCTCGCCCCCGTGCTGGACGGGCTGCTGCACAAGGACCCGTCCGGGCGCCTGTCGCTGGACGACGCCGAGCGGCGGCTGGCGGCGATCCTGACGGGCGAGCCCCCCGGGCGGACCGGCCCCGTCACCGCGCCGTCAGGGCGGCGGCGGTCCAGCCGGCGCCTGCTGCCACTGGCCGCCATCGCCGGGGGCGCGCTGCTCGTCGGGCTGGTCACGGGGGGCGCGGCCTGGTGGTCGCAGCGGCCGCGCGAGGCGGTCTCCCCCAGCCCCGCACCCGTCGTGGTGACCACCGAGGCCACCACCGTGTACGAATCCCCCACCCCTGAGCTGGAGACCACCCGCCCCGAGAGCAGCCCGGCGCCGCAGGGCGTCCAGCCCCGGGCCACCACGACGCCCCCGCCTCGCAGCACCCCGCCACCGACCCGCGACCAGCCGCGCAGCCCGTCACCCAGCGGGAACAAGAAGGGCTCCACCAAGGAGCCGAAGCCGACCCGGAGCGAGGAGGAGGACGGGGACCCCGGCCGGGTCGAGGGCTCGGACCACGGCGAGGGGGACTCGGCGTGAGGGAGGCTCAGGACTCCGCGCGCACGATGTCCAGCGCCTTCTGCAGGTCCTGCGGGTAGTCGGTGCTGAACGACATCCACTCCCCAGACGAGGGGTGCTCGAACCCGAGCGCCACCGCGTGCAGCCACTGCCGGGTGACCCCCAGCCGGGCCGCCAGCGTCGGATCGGCGCCGTACAGCATGTCCCCGACGCACGGATGGCGCAGCGCCGACATGTGCACCCTGATCTGGTGGGTGCGCCCGGTCTCCAGCTTGATGTCCAGCAGCGACGCGGCCCTGAACGCCTCGACCGTGTCGTAGTGCGTGACGGACGGCTTGCCCCCGGCCACCACCGCGAAGCGGCCGTCGCCCGACGGGTGCCTGTCGATGGGCGCGTCCACCGTGCCCCTGAACGGGTCGGGATGCCCCTGGACCAGCGCGTGGTAGCGCTTGTCGACCGTACGCTCCTTGAAGGCCCGCTTGAGGCGGGAGTAGGCGTGCTCGCTCTTGGCCACCACCATCGCGCCCGTGGTGTTGGCGTCGAGCCGGTGCACGATGCCCTGGCGCTCGGCGGCGCCGCTGGTGGCGATCGTGTGCCCGGCTCCGAGCAGGCCGCCGATCACGGTCGGCCCCGTCCAGCCGACGGTCGGGTGGGCCGCCACCCCGATGGGCTTGTTGACCACGATGATGTCGTCGTCCTCGTACACGATGGTCATGCCGGGCACCGGCTCGGCCACCGGCATGGGGGTGGTGACCGGCGGCGGCAGGGTCACCTCCAGCCACGCGCCCGCGTGCACCCGGTCCGACTTGGCCGGCTGGCGGCCGTCCACGAGCACCTCGCCGGCCGTGATCAGCTCGGCCGCGCGCGTGCGGGAGAAGCCGAACAGCCGCGAGAGCGCGGCGTCGAGCCGCTCGCCCTCCAGCCCGTCGGGCACGGGCAGGCTGCGCTGCTCAGTCATCCTTGCCCACCTCCCTGGACCCGTCGATCTGCACGTTGCGCCAGGCCAGGATCACGGCCAGGACGCCGCCGCAGACGATAGCCGAGTCGGCGATGTTGAACACCGGGAAGTAGTCGATGACCGGGAAGTTGCCCGGCAGTACCTCGATGAAGTCGACGACGTGCCCCTGGAGCTGCGAGGAGCGCCCGAACCCCGAGGGGTAGCGCAGCAGCCGGTCGGTGAGGTTGCCGGTGGCGCCGCCCAGCAGGAGGCCGAGCGTGACGGCCCAGGACCGGCTGCCGAGCTTGCGCGCCGTACGCACGATGGCCACGACCACGCCGGCCGCGATGAGCGTGAAGACGAACGTCATCCCCGTGCCGATGCTGAACGCGGCGCCCGAGTTGAAGATCACCCGGAACTGCAGCACCCCCGGGAGCACGACCAGCGGCGGCTCACCTTCCAGCGTGCGCAGCACCACGGTCTTGGTGGCCAGGTCGGCCGCGTAGATCACGGCCGCCAGCGTCACGAGAACGGCGAAGAGGCGCCGGCGGGGCCTGCCCGCTGCGCCTCCCGAGCCTGCGGCGGAGCCGGTTACCGGCGTTCCTCCTTCTGCTTGCAGGCCACGCACAGCGTCGCCCTCGGGAACGCCTGGAGGCGTTCCTTGCCGATCGGCTTGTGGCACGATTCGCACACTCCATAGGTCCCTGCGTCGATCCTGGCGATCGCACGTTCGTTCTGCGCGACCAGATCGCGCGCATTCAGGGTAAGGGCGATCTCGCGTTCGCGCTCGTACGTCTTGGCGCCGGCGTCCGCCTGGTCGTCGCCCGCGCCCTGGGTGACGTCTCCAGAGGCTATCTCCGACTCGTGGCGGAGGATGTCCGCCTCGAGCTCGTCGATCTCCGTCTGGAGCCTGCCGCGTACCTCGGCCAGCTCCTCTTCCGACCACATCGAGGGTGTCGCGGTCTGCGTGACTGCCGCCATGGCTGCCTCCATTGCTGATCAAGGCCGTAAATGGTGCGGGCAGCTTAGGATCCTCATAACGGAACGGCAAACGACCCGCCGGACGGTTTACCTCCCCCGTACTATCCCGCCTCGCGCATTCAACTCCTCACCGGTGGCGTCCATTCCCACAACTTTGCGCCGTTTACGACTCGCGTACCGGCGCAAGGGCACCGCCACCAGGAAAACAAGGAAGCCTTCGCCCCCACTCTGCGTTATGGTTTGAGTCTGCAAGGCGTTGATGGGGCCCGACTGTGAGGGATATCACCCCGGAGCCGCCGGAAGAACGGCTCTGACGAGCTCACTAGAACCGGCAGCAGGCCAAATGAAGAGGGCCCCGCCCGAGGCGGGGTCAAGAAGGGTGGTACCGCGGAGCCGCCAGGCTTCGTCCCTTCACGCGTCCAGCCGACCCGGCCGATCAAGCGTGGAGGTCCCGCCCGAGATGTCTTCCCCATCATTCCGCTCTCTTCCCGCGCAGGTCGACCTGCCCGCGCTCGAGCGCGAGGTCCTCGACCGCTGGCGGGACGGGAAGATCTTCGAGCGCTCCGTGGAGCAGAACGCGGGCAACCCCGCCTGGGTCTTTTACGAGGGCCCGCCCACCGCCAACGGACTGCCCGGCGTTCACCACGTCGAGGCGCGCGTGTTCAAGGACCTGTTCCCCCGCTACAAGTCGATGCGCGGCTTCAGCGTGCCCCGCAAGGCGGGCTGGGACTGCCACGGCCTGCCGGTCGAGGTGAGCGTCGAGCGCGAGCTGGGCCTGTCCGGCAAGCGCGACATCGAGACGTACGGCATCGCCGAGTTCAACGCCAAGTGCCGCGAGTCGGTGCTGCGGCACGTCGACGCGTTCGAGCAGATGACCGAGCGGATGGGCTACTGGATCGACCTGTCCCAGGCCTACCGCACCATGGACCCGTCCTACGTCGAGTCCGTGTGGTGGTCGCTGAAGGTCATCTTCGACAAGGGGCTGCTGTTCCGCGACTTCCGGATCACGCCCTACTGCCCGCGCTGCGGCACCGGCCTGTCGGACCACGAGCTGGGCCAGCCCGGGGCGTACGAGACCGTCTCCAGCCCGTCGGTCTACGTCCGCATGCCCGTCACGTCCGGCCCGCTGGCCGAGCTGGACGCCGCGCTGCTGATCTGGACGACCACGCCGTGGACGCTCGTCTCCAACACGGCCGTCGCCGTGCACCCCGACGTCACCTACGTCGCGGCCCGCACCGCCGGCGGCGAGGTGCTGGTCGTGGCCGAGCCCCTGCTGTCGGTGCTCGGCGAGGGCGCGACCGAGGTGGCCCGCTTCACCGGCCGCGAGCTGGAGCACACCGCCTACTCCCGCCCGTTCGACCTGGTCGACATCCCGGGCGCGCACTACGTGGTGCTCGGCGACTACGTCACGGTCGAGGACGGCACCGGCCTGGTCCACCAGGCGCCCGCCTTCGGCGCCGACGACATGGCCGTGATCAAGAAGTACGAGATGCCGGTCGTCAACCCGATCGGCCCCGACGGCCGTTTCCTCGACGACGTGCCCATGGTCGGCGGCACGTTCTTCAAGGACGCCGACGAGGCGCTGACCGAGGACCTGCGGGCCCGCGGCCTGCTCTACCGCGGCGGCCACTTCGAGCACAGCTACCCGCACTGCTGGCGCTGCCACACGGCGCTGCTCTACTACGCGCTGCCCTCCTGGTACATCCGCACCACCGCGGTCAAGGACCAGATGCTGGCGGAGAACGCCGGCACCAACTGGTTCCCCGACACGATCAAGTGGGGCCGGTTCGGCGAGTGGCTGCGCAACAACGTCGACTGGTCGCTGTCGCGCTCGCGCTACTGGGGCACGCCGCTGCCGCTGTGGGTGTGCTCGCAGGACGAGTCGCACGTGACGTGCGTCGGGTCGATGGAGGAGCTGGGCGCCCTGTCCGGCCAGGACGTCTCGGCCGTCGACCCGCACCGCCCGTTCGTCGACGACATCTCCTTCGACTGCCCGTCGTGCGGCGCCCTCGCCACGCGCGTGCCCGACGTCATCGACGCCTGGTACGACTCCGGCTCCATGCCGTTCGCCCAGTGGGGCGAGCGCGGCAAGCCCGAGGGCGTCTACCCGGCGCAGTTCATCTGCGAGGCCACCGACCAGACGCGCGGCTGGTTCTACTCGCTGATGGCCGTCGGCACGCTCGTCTTCGGCCAGTCCTCCTACGAGAACGTGCTCTGCCTCGGCCTCATCCTGGCCGAGGACGGCCGCAAGATGAGCAAGCACCTGGGCAACATCCTCGAGCCGATCCCGCTGATGGACCAGCACGGGGCCGACGCGCTGCGCTGGTTCATGGCCTGCGCGGGCTCGCCGTGGGCGGCCCGCCGGGTGGGTCACGGCACGCTGGAGGAGATCGTCCGCAAGGTCCTGCTGACCCTGTGGAACACCTCGTCGTTCTTCACCCTGTACGCCAACGCCGAGTCCTGGTCCCCGGCCATGCTCTCCGAGGCCACCCCGGCCGCGCAGCGCCCGCTGCTCGACCGCTGGGCCCTGGCCGAGCTGCACCGGACGGTGGCCGAGGTCACGGCGGCGTTCGACGAGTACGACACCCAGCGCGCCGGCCGCCGCCTGGCCGACTTCCTCGACGACCTGTCCAACTGGTACGTGCGCCGCTCCCGCCGCCGCTTCTGGCAGGGCTCACAGGACGCGTTCGCGACCCTGTACGAGTGCCTGGAGACGGTGCTGCGGCTGATGGCGCCCGTCACGCCGTTCGTCACCGACTACCTGTGGGACGTCCTGCGCTCGTCCGACGCGCCCTCCTCGGTCCACCTGGCCTCCTGGCCGGAGGTGCGCCAGGACCTGCTGAACCCGGCGCTGTCGGACCAGATGGCCCTCGTACGGCGCCTGGTGGAGCTGGGCCGCTCGGCCCGCGCCTCGTCGGGCGTCAAGACCCGCCAGCCGCTGCGGCGGGCCCTGGTGGGCGCGCACGGCTGGCCGTCGCTGCCTGGCGAGCTGCGCGGCCTCGTGGCCGACGAGCTGAACGTCCAGACGCTGGAGGACATGTCCGGCTTCAGCGCCGACCTCGTGTCCTACACGGTCAAGCCCAACTTCCGGGCCCTGGGCAAGCGCTTCGGCTCGCAGACCAAGCTCGTGGCCGCCGCCGTGACCGCCGCCGACGCCACCCGCGTCGCCAGGGCCCTGCGCTCGGGCGCCACGGTCATGGTGGAGGCGGACGAGCTCGGCGAGGTCATGCTCGGCCCCGACGAGGTGATCGTCAACGAGCAGCCCCGCTCCGGCTGGGCGGTCGAGACGGGCGCCATCGGCACCGGCACGGGCGAGACCGTCGCGCTCGACCTGGAGCTGACGGACGAGCTGCGCCGCGCCGGCCTGCTGCGCGAGGTCATCCGCCTGGTGCAGGAGGCCCGCAAGGCGACCGGCCTGTCCATCACCGACCGCATCGACCTGTGGTGGACCGCCACGTCCGGCGACCTGGCCGCGGCGCTGCGCGCGGAGGGCCACGTGGTCGGCGAGGAGGTCCTGGCGACCGGCCTCACGGAGGGCACCGCCGCGGACCTGCCGTCCCACACGGACGCCGACCTCGGCCTCACCTTCCAGCTCCGCCGCGCCTGACCCGCTCTGAGAGAGGGCGGCACCCGGCTCCGGGTGCCGCCCTCTCCCGTGCTCAGCGCCCGTGCCAGGGCGGGACGTCCTCGGCGTCGCGGACCCCGCGCAGCGCCGCGTACACGGGCAGCGGGGACAGCAGGACGAGCACGCCTGCCGTCCACAGGGCCTGCCGTGGCCCGGCCACCTCCCCGAGCACGCCGCCCACCAGGGCACCCACCGGGAACAGGCCCATCATGAGGACGCGCATGGTGGCGTTGACCCGGCCGAGCAGGCGCTCGGGGCACAGGCGCTGGCGCAGGCTGACGTTCGTGACGGCGTACACGATCTGGCCGAGCTCGCCGGCGGCCGTACCGGCCACGAGCAGCCCCACCGCCCAGCCCGGCTGTGCCAGAGGGGTGAGCAACGCGACGGGGCCGGTGACGGCCAGGGACAGCCAGATGACGCGGGCCGAGCCCGCGCGGCGGGCGAGGCGAGGCGTGAGGGCCGCGCCGGCCAGCGCGGCGAGCGAACCCGCCGCGACGACGAGCCCGATCGCGGTGGGTGCGAGGCCGAGCGTGCGGACCATGAAGACGAAGCTCACGGCCGAGGCGATCGCGAACGAGAAGTTGCAGGCGGCGCTGGTGATCGCCGTCGCACGCAGCACCCTGGTCCCCGCCACGAACGCCAGCCCCTCCCGGATCTCCGCTGCGAGCCGGCCCCGCCGCGGGCCCGGGGGCGGCTCGGGAGCCCTGATGGCCAGCAGCGACGCGGCCGAGAGCGCGAACGTGACGGCCTGGACCAGGACGATGTTCGCGGCGCCGAGCACGGTGACGGCCCAGCCCCCGGCTCCGGGCCCGGCCACCTGGCCGCAGGCGCGCACCGTCTCCATCGCCGAGTTCCCCGCCAGCAGTCCGGCCCGGCCGACGACGGACGGGAGGTAGCTCTGGTAGCCGACGTCGAAGAAGACCCTGGCGACGCCGGCCAGCAACGAGACGAGGACGAGCTGCGCGATGGTCAGCGTCCCGAGGAGCGCGGCGAGCGGGATCGTGGCCAGCAGCGCAGCGCGGGCCACGTCGGCCGCGACGAGCACGGGCCGGCGCCGCCACCGGTCGATCCACGCGCCGGCGGGCAGGCCGATCAGCGCGAACGCGACCGTTCCCGAGGCTGTGACGAGGCCGAGTTGCAGGGGTGAGGCGTCGAGGGTCACGACGGCGAGCAGCGGGATCGCCACGCCGCTGACCTGGGTGCCTAGCTGGGTGGTGGTCTGCCCGAACAGCAGCAGCCGGAAGTCGCGTCGCCTGGACGGCGGACGGCTGGACATCTAGGAGCCTCCAGAGAGCCGGTGGGTGGTGTCCAACCCCCACCCGCAGCTCCGAAGCGTCGCTAGGGGTGGGGCACGTTACCGGCCACCACCCCGCCCGTCAACCACCGCCCCCGCCACCCCGCTCCCCGCACACATTCGCAAGCCCCGGCCCGCCCCGCTAGCCCAGGCACGTTCGCAGGCCCCGGCTCGGCCGCCCCGCTCCTCGACCCCGCACGCCAGAACGGCCTCCAGCAGCATGCGGGAGGCCGTGGGCAAGGGGTCCTCGCCAGGGGGATCATGCTCAGACAGCGCCACTCAGCCGGGCCATGCCGCGGCCGGCGCTCAACCGGTCACCCCGCGACCAGCGCCCAGCCGGCCGTTCTGCGGCAGGCGCTCAGCCGACCGTCTCGCGGTCGTGCTGGCACACCGAGCAGCTCGTCAGCCCGGCCGCCTCGGCCGCGGCCAGCGTCATCGTCTCCACGCCGGTCTCACCCGCGCCCCGGATCAGCGGGCACGCGGTGCTGTGGTAGCGGCGGGTGCCGACGATGACCTTCACCGTGCCCGACCGCTCGCCCTTGCCGCCCCCGGTGCTCCCCTGGCCGGGCTCGTCACCGCTCTTACCGGCCGCGCCGCTCCTGGGGCCGCTGTCCGCGCTCCGCGGCGGCTCCCCCTTGGCGACCCCGGCCTTGGGCGCGGGCGGACGCTCGGACGTGGCCTTCGCCGGAACGGCCACGGGCTTGGCGGCCGACGGCCTGGCCGGCGTGCCCGGAGGCAGCGGCCCCTTGGGCTTGGCCGTCGACTCGGCCGAGGACGCGGGCCGCTCGTGCAGGACCGCGGTCTCCCCGGACGATGGCGGCTCCTCAGCGGCCCCGGACGGACGCCTGGCAGCTCCGCCCGACGGCTCCACCGGCATCCCGGACGCAGTCACCCGCGGCTGCGGCGCCGTGTCAGAGCCCGAAACGTCATCATCGTCAACGCGCCGCCTGGCCACCGCACCGGAGGCCACGCCAGCCGCGCCAGAACCCGATCCAGGCCCGCCGGCAGCCGACCCGGACGCACCGGCGGGCGACGTGGGCCTGCCACCCGCCTGCCCGCCCTTACCGCCACCCGTCTGAGGCTTACCACCCGAGGTCTGGGACTTGTCACCAGCCGTCGGAGGCTGCGCGCCACCACTCTGCGGCTTCCCACCAACGCTCTGCGGCTTGCCACTGGACGTCTGCGGCCTGCCCTCGGCAGCCTGTGGCCGGCTCTCGGGCGTCTGCGGCTTCCCGCCGCCCACCTGCCCCTCGGCACCGGCCCGCTCAGACGTGCCATTGGCCTGCCCAGCCCTGGTGGTCTCAGGCGTCGCACCCGGCTGCCCGCTCTTCGGACCGGAGGCCGCGCCGGACTGCCCCGGCCTGGCGTCGGGCTTCGAACCCGGGCCACGGGGCGTGCTCCCGGGCTTCGCACCCGCCTGCCCGGCCACGGGCTTGGAGCCAGGCTGCCCGGCACCGGGCTTCGGGCCGGACCCGACCGGCTGCTCGGGGCTGCCGGTGGTGGCAGGCCGCGGTGCGGGCTTGTCCACAGGCCGGGGGTTGCTCGGCGACGTCTCGTCGGAGGAAGGCTCGTCCGCCCCGGAACCGGGCTCACCGGACGAGGAACCGGCCTTGCGCGCGAACGGCGCCGGCCGGAAGAAGGAAGTCTGTGTGTCGTCCGCCTGCTCATCGTCCGAGCCGGGCTCGGGGGCGGCGGAGGAGGAGGTGGCCTTGCCCTGGCCCGCGGCGGGGGCGGCAGGGGGACGGCCGAACCACCCGGTGGCGCCTTCCTCCTCGTGGGAGGCGGCAGGCTCCGGGCTGGGGGTGGAAGCCTTCGTGTCGGGCTTCGGCGGGGCGACCGGCGGACGTACGTCGCGGGTCTCCGCGGAGTTCTCGGCCCGGCTCGCCGTGGGAACGCCGGCGGCGGGGCCGGGGGTGACGGCGGGCTCGGGGTCGGCGGCAGGCGGTAGCTGCCGTCCGCCGAGCGCTGCGTCCGGCAGGCACGTGGTGCAGGGCGTGAAGCCCTCCTCGCGTGCCTCTTCGTAGGTGAGCTCCTCGTGATCCCGGCCGATCAGCTGCCGGCAGCCGGGCACGTGGTAGCGCTTGCGCCCGGGGATCACCAGCACGATCGCATCCGGCGCGATGCCGCCCGGCGCGGGCCTGCGCGGGGCGGGGCCCGGTGCGGTCGCCGTGCGCTGCGGCGCCTGGGGGTGCGCCTGGGGATGCGTCTGCGGTGGCTGCCGCGGCTGCGTGTGCTGCTGCGGGTGAACCATCGGACCGGTCTGGTTGTACGGCGGCGCGGACGGCATGAGCCCCTTCGGGGGGGTGGCCGGCGCAGCGGCCTGCCCACCTCCGGGAAAAAGCTCGTTCCGCCGCAGGAACGCCCCGATCACCAGGAACAGCGCGGACAGCACGCTGACCACGATGGACCACATGATCAGGAACGGCTTCGCCAGTACGAAGCCCGCGATCAGCAGAACCACTGCCGCGAGCACCAAACCAGCACTGATAAGGATCACAGGGGGCTCTTTCGAGTGTCAGGTCCTAGTGACCCGCTACTTTACCGGCGGTCGTTGTGCGGACCGTCACCGCCGGGGAACGCACCCTGCGGAGGCTCGCCGCCGAACGGGTTCGGACCACCGGGAAGGGGCTGCTGGCCACCCTGAGGCACGGCGTGCGACATGGCGGGAGCCTGACCCTGCGGACCACCGGACATGACCGGGAAACCACCGCTGCCCTCGGCGGAGACGTTCAGCTCGGCGAGCTGGTTCTCCAGGTAGAGCTTGAGGCGGCTGCGGTACTCGCGCTCGAAGCTGCGCAGCTCCTCGACCTTGCGCTCGAGCTCGTCGCGGGTCTGCACCAGCGAGCCCATGGCCTGGCGGTGGCGCTCCTGCGCGTCGCGCTCGAGCGTCTCGGCGCGGGCGCGGGCGTCGCCGATGACCTGCTCGGCCTGGCGGCGGGCCTTGGTGAGGATCTCGTCGGCCTCGCGGCGGGCGCGGGTGACCGTCTCGTCCGCCTCCCGGCGGGCGTCGGCGATCGCCTGGTCGGCGGTCTGCTGGGCGAGCGCGAGCACGCGAGCCGCGGTGTCCATGTTGTCCTCTGCGGGAGGCATGTTCATGGCAACGGGGACCGGCGGCTGCTGCTGCACCGGCGGCGGCTCGGGGGCCCGCATGGGCTCCGGCTGCGGCGGCGCCATCATCTCGGGCTTGGGCTGCTCCTGGATGGGGGCGGAGGCCATGGGCATGTTCATGCCGCCCGGCACCTTCCCGCGCAGGCACTCGGCCAGCTTCGCGCGGAGCTCCTCGTTCTCTTGGATCAGGCGGTCGAGCTCAGCTTCCACCTCGTCGAGGAAGGCGTCGACCTCTTCCTCGTCGTAGCCCGGCCGCAGCCGGGTGGTACTGAACTGCTTGTTCCGCACATCAGCGGGCGTCAGCGGCATTTTTTGGTCTCCTTGGCGCGCTTGGAGTCTGTCCGGAGGACGGTAACCCGAATCACCTCAGCGCGGACACGAGTTGGATCACGACCGGCGCCTCACCGGACCGGTCATCGCAGAGTTCCGGCGATCTGTATCAAGATCAGAACCACGATGAACAGGACAGTGAAGCTTAGGTCAAAGGCCACCGTACCCAACCGGAGCGGAGGAATGAAACGGCGGAGGAACTTGAGGGGTGGGTCAGTTGCGGTGTATGTGGCCTCCGCCAGCACGAGGACGACGCCGGAAGGCCGCCACTGACGGGCGAACGCCTGCACCGTCTCAAAGATCATCCTGCCGATGAGCAGCACCAGATAGAGAGACAGGACAACGACCAAGATCCCACCGATGATCTCCACGGCCCGGCCGCGCCTCCTCTTCTGATGTGCCCGCCCGGCCTCGGTGAGACCGGGTTGGGTCCGATAGGCATACAGAGACTCTAACTCTGATTGAAGAACCCGCGTTCCGCGATTCGAGCCTTGTCCTCGGCAGTCACCTCTACATTGGCAGGGGACAACAGGAACACCTTGTTGGTAACACGTTCAATGCTGCCGTGTAGGCCAAAGACCAGACCTGCCGCGAAATCGACGAGCCGCTTGGCGTCGCTGTCAACCATCTCGGTCAGGTTCATGATGACCGGGGTCCCGTCGCGGAAGTGCTCTCCGATCGTACGGGCCTCGTTGTACGTGCGGGGGTGCAGGGTGGTGATGCGGGCCAGATCCGTCGTGCGGCGTTCCAGGATCGTCGCCGTGGGCCTCGGTGCGGGCGCCCCGGCGTCGGGCTCGTCCTCGCGCTCCTGGACCGCCACGGCACGCTCCTCGCCGGGCCGCTGCACCTCGTCGTCGTAGGTGTAGTCGTCGGTGTAGGTCTCGTACCTCTCGTAGCGGTCGTCCTCCACGAGACCGAGGTAGACCGCCATCTTGCGCATCGCGCCGGCCATCGCTACGTCGTCCTCCTGCTCATGGTCGCACTCGCTCGGGCCCGTCGCCGTGTCCGAGGCGGTAGCCGTACCCCCTTGGAGCTCACCGCTGATCGACCTCTACTTGGTCATGGGCCTGAAGACCCACTTGAGGGGACATTACCTGACGTAGGGCTTGCGACGACCGAGCAACGCCGTACCGACCCGCACGTGTGTCGCGCCGTAGGCGATCGCCTCCGTGAGGTCCTCGCTCATCCCGGCCGAGATCATGGTCGCGCGGGGGTGCTGCTCCTGGAGGCGCATCGCCAGGTCGCGCAGCCGGGCGAACGCCTTGGCCGGCTCCTCGCCCAGGGGCGCGACCGCCATCACGCCGCCCAGCCACACCCCCTCGGTCAGCGCGATCTCGTCGGCGAGCTCCAGCAGGCCGGCGGGGGGCACGCCGCCTCTGTCGGGGTCGTCGTCGAGCGCGATCTGCACCAGGCAGCCGACCCTGCGGCCCTGCCGCACGGCCTCCTTGCTGATCGCCTCCACCAGCCTGACGCGGTCGACGGAGTGGATCACGTCGGCGTACCCGACCACGGAGCGGACCTTGTTGGTCTGCAGCTGGCCGACGAAGTGCCAGGTCAGCGGGAGGCCGGCGAGCTCGTGCGCCTTGGGGGCGGCCTCCTGGTCGCGGTTCTCGCCGACGTCGCGCACGCCCAGCTCGGACAGGATGCGCACGTCCTCCGCCGGGCGCGTCTTGGTGACGGCGATCAGCGTGACCTCGCCGCGGTCGCGCCCCACCGCGTGGCACGCCTCGGCGATGCGCGCGTCGACCTCGGCGAGACCGGCCGCGATCTCGTCCCTTCTCACGTGCCTCTCCCCCTCCTCCAGGTGTGCTCGCCGGCATCCCGTACGCACGACGGCGCCGCTCCCGTTTCCCTGTGGGGAGCGGCGTCAGGCGCGGCTACTTGACGGCTATTTGAGGAAGTCGGGAACGTCGAGTTCCTCTTCCTGCTCCTCGAAGATCACTCGAGGACGTTTGGGGGGCTCCGACATGCGGGAGGTGATGGGCGTGGGCGGGTTGGCGGGCTCGGGCGCGGGCCGGGGGATCGAGACGGGGCCGGACGGCTCGTCGGCCGGGTCGTCGCCGGGGCCCGGGTCGCGCAGGGAGTCGCGTGCCGGCTCCCGCACGGGCTCCCTGGGCACCTCGCGCACCGGCTCGACCGGGCGCACCGGCTCGGGGCGGGGCGGCTCGGGCCTGAACTCCGTACGCGGCTCGGGACGCGGCGGCTCGGCCCTGAACTCCGCGCGCGGCTCGGGACGGGGCTCAGGACGCACCTCAGGGCGCGGCGCGGGCGGCTCGGACTTCACGCTCGGGGCGGCCGCGCTCGGCCGCGGAGGCGACACAGGAGCCGCGGCGGGCGGCTGCGCGGGCGCGCGGCCCACCGGGCGCGGCGCCTGCTTCTCCGCCGGCCCCGGCACGTCGTCGAAGCCCGCGGCGATCACGGTCACCCGCACCTCGTCGCCGAGCGCGTCGTCGATGACCGTGCCGAAGATGATGTTCGCGTCGGGCGCGGCGGCCATGGAGACGAGCTGGGCCGCCTCGTTGATCTCGAACAGGCCGAGGTCGGAGCCGCCCGCGATCGACAGCAGCACGCCGTGCGCGCCGTCGATGCTGGCCTCCAGCAGCGGGCTGGAGACGGCCATCTCGGCCGCCGCCACGGAGCGGTCGTCGCCGCGCGCGTGGCCGATGCCCATGAGGGCCGAGCCCGCGCCCGACATGACCGACTTCACGTCGGCGAAGTCGAGGTTGATCAGGCCGGGGGTGGTGATCAGGTCGGTGATGCCCTGGACACCCGACAGCAGGACCTGGTCGGCGGCCTTGAACGCGTCGAGCACGCTCACCTGCCGGTCCGAGATCGACAGCAGCCGGTCGTTGGGGATCACGATCAGCGTGTCGACCTCGTCGCGCAGCGTCTCGATGCCCGCTTCCGCCTGCGACGCCCTGCGCCGTCCCTCGAAGCTGAACGGCCGGGTCACGACACCGATGGTGAGCGCGCCGAGCGATCTGGCGATGTTGGCCACGACGGGGGCGCCGCCCGTGCCCGTGCCGCCGCCCTCGCCCGCCGTGACGAAGACCATGTCGGCCCCCTTGAGGACCTCCTCGATCTCCTCGCGGTGGTCCTCGGCGGCCTTGCGGCCGACGTCGGGGTTGGCGCCCGCGCCGAGTCCGCGCGTGAGCTCGCGGCCCACGTCGAGTTTCACATCGGCGTCACTCATCAGCAGCGCCTGGGCGTCGGTGTTTATCGCGATGAACTCGACGCCCTTGAGTCCCTCTTCGATCATCCGGTTGACGGCGTTGACTCCGCCGCCGCCGATGCCGACGACCTTGATGACCGCGAGGTAGTTCTGCGGTGCTGCCACGACGAGGGGCCTTTCCGCTCGTTGACTTGCCATTTCGGTGCGGATTGTCTCCGCTTTTTGTCAGTTCGGGTAACTCTCAACCTCAGGTTGAGATTTAGATTTATGTCAACCTGAGATTGATACGGACAGTAGGAGTTACGCTCCAGGCGGGTCAACTAACCGCGCCGCAAGCACGTCCGGCGTGTCGCGGGCTGTCCGTTTCGCTCCGCAGTCGCGCCTGGTGGCGGCCCTCCTTCGCCGAAAGTCCGGCTTACAGGCTCTCACGCCGCGGCCCCCGCCTCGCACAGGCTCGGCGATGCCCTTGCCCCTGAGTTGCCAGACCCTGACGATCACGATCACTTCAGGGTCACCACGTCGGGTGAGCTGACGTCGTACAGGGTGACCGATCTTTCGCTCTTGAGCAGCGAGCTGAGGATGCGGCCCTTCTCCTCCGGCCGGTCCGGGCCACCCCAGATGACGGTACGGCCGTCCGACAGCGTCAGCGTCACGCCCTCGGCCGTGCCCGCGCGTACCTGCCTGACCTTGGCCGCCACCTCGTCGGGCACCGCCTCGATGACCTTGAGCGCGGCCATCATGGCGGGGTCGCCCTGCTGCGGGCGGTCCACCTTGAGCAGCGGCAGCATGGGCGGGGCGGCCGGCTTGAGCTCGATCACCACGCCCTGCCCGTCGACGATCGCCACCTTGTCGCCCGCCTGGACCGCGGCGACCGGCTGGCGCTCGACCACCTCGATCTTGAGCGTGCCGGGCCAGACCCGGTCGACCTTGGCCGAGGCGAGCTGTCTGATGCCCAGGACGCGGGTCTCGACGTCGGCGAGGTTCACGGTGGCGAGGGGGTGCAGGTCCGCCACGCCGGCCTGCTGCTCGATCCGCTCGCTGGGGACTGTGAGATTTCCCACGATCTCGATCGAACGCACTCCCAGCACGGGCGAGAAGAACACCAGCCACGCGGCCGAGCCCACCACCCCTGCCGTCAGCAGCACCAGGAACGCCGTGCGCGCCTTCATCGCCCTCCCACCGAACGCGGCTCATGTCGGCACCGAACCTACGCCGACGCGAGCCCCGACACCGCACGCCACGCCCAAACACGCCGTCCCGCCGCTGGTGGGGCCCCGGGCGGCCTGGGGCGGCCCCCCTCAGGCCAGGCGCGCCACGATCTGCGGCCCCAGCTCCGTCACGTCGCCGGCCCCCATCGTCAGCACGATGTCGCCCGGCCGCGCCCGCTCGGCCACCATCGCCGGCACGGCCGACCGGTCCGGCGCGTACGCCACCCGCTCGGGCGGCAACGGCACCCGCCCGGCCACCATGGCCCCCGACACCCCGGGCTCGGGATCCTCCCTGGCCCCGTAGACGTCGAGCACGATGGCCTCGTCGGCCAGCCCCAGCGCCAGGCCGAACTCGTCGGCGAAGAACCGCGTCCGCGAGTACAGGTGCGGCTGGAAGATCGCGATCACCCGCCCGGTGCCGGAGTAGGACGCCACGACGTCCCTGGCGGCCTTCAGGTCAGCGGTCAGCTCGGTCGGGTGGTGGGCGTAGCTGTCGAACACGGCGATGCCCCCGGCCTCGCCCTTGGCCTCGAAGCGCCGCTTGGCCCCGGTGAAGGCCCCCAGGCCCTCCCTGATCTCCTCGAACGGGAGCCCCAGCTCGTCGGCCACGGCGATCACCGCGGTGGCGTTGAGCGCGTTGTGAGCCCCGGGAACGGCCAGCCGCACCTCGCCCCTGCCCTCGATGGTGAAGACGGTGCCGAACCCGTCGGGCCTGACGCCGGAGACGCGGTAGTCGTCACCCTGGGCGCCGTACGTCCTGACGCGCAGCCCCCGCTCCCTGGCGCGCCGCGCCAGCTCCGCCGCGCCGGGGTCGTCGGCGCAGGCGATGAGCAGCGAGCCGACCCGCTCGGCGAAGCGGGCGAAGCTGTCGTGCACGGCCCGCGGGTCGCCGTAGTTGTCGAGGTGGTCGGCCTCGACGTTGGTCACCACGGCGAGGTCGGGGGCGAGCATCAGGAAGGAGCCGTCGCTCTCGTCGGCCTCGGCCACGAACACCCGCCCCTGCCCGTCGTCGGCGCCGAGCCCGGTGGTGACGAGCTGCCCGCCCACGCAGTAGGACGGGTCGGCGCCGCACTTCTGCAGCGCCACGGTGAGCATGGAGGTGGTGGTGGTCTTGCCGTGGGTGCCGGCGATGGCGACCGCGGTGCGCCCGGCCATGACGGAGGCCAGCGCGGCGGCCCGCGGGATGATCCGCAGCCCCTGCTTGAGCGCCTCGCCCAGCTCGGGGTTGGAGTCGCGGATGGCGGTGGAGACGACCACGGTGTCGACGTCCCTGATGTGGGAGGCGGCGTGCCCGATGTGCACGGTGGCGCCCAGCTCGCGCAGCTCGGTGATCTGCTCGGAGCTGCGCGCGTCGCTGCCCGTCACCCGCACGCCGCGCTTGAGCAGGATGCGGGCGATCCCCGACATTCCCGCGCCGCCGATGCCGATGAAGTGCACCCGGCCCAACTCTTCGACGGACACGGGATCGACCAGCTTCACGAGACTCATCGGGCTATCTCCAACACTTTCCTGGCAAGCATGATATCGGCGTCCTTCCTCCCCAGTCTGGAGGCGGCCTCCGACATGACGGCGACCCGCTCCGGGTCGTGGAGGATGGGCAGCACGTTGTGGATGATCCATTCGGGTGACAACTCGGCGTCGTCGGCCAGCAGGCCGCCGCCGCCCGCGACGATGCGCTCGGCGTTGATGCGCTGCTCGCCGTTGCCGTGCGGCAGCGGCACGTACGCGGCGGGCAGCCCCACCGCCGTCAGCTCCGCGCAGGTCAGCGCGCCGCTGCGGCACAGGGCCAGGTCGGCGGCGGCGTAGGCGAGATCCATGCGGTCCACGTACGGCAGCAGCACGTACTGCGGGTCGCCTGGCGGCGGCTCGTGCTCGACGGTGTTCTTCGGGCCCAGCACGTGCAGCACCTGAACGCCGGCCCTGCGCAGCACGGGGGCGGCGGCGAGCGCGGCCTCGTTGATCGACCTGGCGCCCTGCGAGCCGCCGAACACCAGCAGCGTCGGCCGGTCGTTCTCCAGCCCGAACCACGAGCGCGCCTTGTCGCCCGTGGACAGCCGGTCGAGCGTGACGATCTCGCGCCGCAGCGGCGTGCCGATGAACTCGGCCTTGGGCAGCGCGGCGTCGGGGAACCCGCTGAACACGTGGTCGGTCAGCCGCGCGCCCAGCCGGTTGGCCAGGCCGGGGCGCGGGTTGGCCTCGTGCACGACGATCGGCACGCCACGCCGCTTGGCCGCCAGGTAGGCGGGGGTCGCCACGTACCCGCCGAAGCCGACGAGGACGTCGGCCTTGACGCGGTCGAGGATCGCCGCCGTGGCGTTGATCGCCCCGGCCAGCCTGCCGGGCACGGTGAGCAGGCTCGGAGTGATCGCCCTGGGCAGCGGCACGGCCGGCACCAGCTCCAGCTCGTAGCCCCTGGCAGGCACGAGCCGCGTCTCCAAGCCGCGCTCCGTGCCCACGCAGGTGATGCCGACGCTCCCGTCAAGATGACGCAGCGCGTCCGCAAGGGCGAGCGCGGGCTCGATGTGCCCGGCTGTCCCCCCACCGGCGAGGACCACCCTCATCTCGGTCACTCCCTAACGTGTCACTCGGCCTCTGGTCGTACCCCCCAGGCCAAGCCAGCTTAGGGCCCGGGCGGCCGGTCCGGGGCCACGAGCCGCCAAGGCCTCACGCGCGCCTGGCTCGCGCTTGGCGAACGACAGCAGCATGCCGAGCGCGGCGAGCGTGGGCAGCAGCGCGGAGCCGCCGTACGAGACCAGCGGGAGGGGGATGCCCGTGATCGGCAGCACGCCGAGCACGGCCCCCATGTTGACGGTCGCCTGCCCGACGATCCAGGCCACCATGGCGGCGGCGGCGAGCCTGATGAAGGGGTCGTTGACCCGGACGGCCACGCGCAGCCCCGCGTAGCCGAGCAGCCCGAACAGCGCCACCACCATCAGCGTGCCCATCAGCCCGAGCTCCTCGCCGATGATGGCGAAGATGAAGTCGCTCTCGCCGTGCGGCAGCCAGCTCCACTTCTGCCGGCTCTCGCCCAGCCCCAGCCCGAACCAGCTGCCCGAGCCCATCGCGATCTGCCCCTGCACGGCCTGGTAACCGGCGCCCTGCGCGTCGGCCCACGGGTCGAGGAAGGCGCCGATGCGCGCCATCCGGTACGGCTCCACCTTGATCATGATGACCGCGGCCAGCACCGCCAGCGCCATGATGCCGCCGAACAGCTTGACCGGCGCCCCCACCACCCACAGCAGCGACAGGAAGATCATGAACAGCACGAGCGTGGTGCCCAGGTCGCGGCCGAGCATGACCATGACGGCCAGGATCGCGGTGCCGGGCATGAGCGGGATCAGCAGCTGCCGCCACTCGATGCGGCCCTGCCGCGCCCGCCTGGCCAGCAGGTCGGCGCCCCACAGGACGAGCCCGAGCTTGGCCGGCTCCGACGGCTGGATGGTCAGCGGGCCGATGTAGATCCACCGCTGCGCGCCCAGCTCCGACGAGCCGATGAACAGCACCATGACCAGCGCGATGATCGACAGCGCCATGACCGGGTAGCCGGCCCAGCGGAAGAACCTGACGGGCAGGCGCGAGCACAGGTACATGACGGGCACGCCGATCGCGGCCGACAGCGACTGCTTGATGAACCACGAGAACGGGCTGCCGGTCTTCTGCAGCGCCTCGATGCTGGAGGCGGACAGCACCATCATCAGCCCGAGTGCGAGCAGCAGCGCGCTGCACATGATGATCAGGTAGTAGGTGGTCAGCGGCCGGTCGAGCAGCTCCTTCAGCGCGCCGAGCTGCTCGCGGGCCCAGCCCTGCGGGCCCTCCTTCGCGGGGGCGGGCGCCCTGACCCGCTCCTCAGCGCTCGCGCTCATGTCGCTGCTTCAGCTCACGTACGGCACGCGCGAAGGCCTCCCCCCGCGCCGGATAGTTCGCGAACATGTCGAGGGAAGCCCCCGCCGGGGAGAGCAGCACGGTGTCCCCGGGGGAGGCCAGCCGCGCGGCTTCGGTGACGACTTTTTCCATCGCACCAGTGTCCCGATCGGGGATGTCCACGAGGGGGACATTCGGCGCGTGTCGCGCAATGGCTTCGGCGATCCTGGCGCGATCGGTGCCCAGCAGCACCGCGCCGCGCAGCCTGGGGGCCGCCTGGCGTACCAGGTCGTCGACGTCGGCGCCCTTGAGCAGCCCGCCCGCCACCCACACCACCGACGGGTACGAGGCCAGCGCCGCCGCGGCGGCGTGCGGGTTGGTGGCCTTGGAGTCGTCGATGTAGTCGACCTCGCCTATCCGGTCCACGTGGGCCAGCCGGTGCGGGTCGGGCACGAAGTCGCGCAGCCCCTGGCGTACGGCCTCGGACGGCACCCCGAGCGAGCGGGCCAGGGCGGCGGCGGCCAGCGCGTTGGCCACGTTGTGCGGCGCGAAGGGGCGGATGTCCTCCAGCGTCGCCAGCTCCTCGGCCGCCTCGACCGGGTCGGCCACGAACGCCCGGTCCACCAGCAGGTCCTCCACCACGCCGATCTCGCCCCGCTTGGGCACGCGCAGCGTGAACCCGACGGCCCCGGGGTACGGCGCGGCCAGCCGGGCGGTCTCGGGATCGTCCGCGTTGAAGATCACGGTGCCGGCCCGCTCGTAGATGCGGCCCTTGGCGGCGGCGTACTCCTCCATGGACCCGTGCCAGTCGAGGTGGTCGGGCGCCACGTTCAGGATGGCCGCGGCGTGCGGGGCCAGCGTGCCGGACCAGTGGAGCTGGAAGCTGGACAGCTCGACGGCCAGCACGTCGTACGGCTCCGCGACGGCCTGCACCACGGGCACCCCCACGTTCCCCACGGCCAGGGCCTTACGGCCGTCGGCCTGGAGGATGGCGGTGAGCATGCGTACCGCGGTGGTCTTGCCGTTGGTCCCGGTGAGCGCCAGCCAGGGCGCGGCGTGACCGGGGCGCAGCCGCCAGGCCAGCTCCACCTCGCCGACGACCTCGACGCCGGCGCCCAGCGCGGCGGCGATCAGCGGGTGGTGCGGCGCCCACCCGGTGGTGACCAGCCGCGTCACCCCTTCGGGCAGCACCATCTCGCCGAACCGGGTCTCCACGCCGAGCCGGGCGAGCCCGGCCGCGGCGTCGAGCTGCCGCTCGCCCTCCACGGACTCGACGACCACGACCCGCTCGCCGCGCGCGGCCAGCACCCTGGCGACGGCGGTACCGGACACTCCGAGCCCGGCCACACAGGTGTAACTCATTACTTGGGCATCCACTCCACGTAGAACAGCCCCAGCCCGAGCGCCGCGCACAGGATCGCGATCAGCCAGAATCGGACCACGATCGTGGTCTCAGCCCAGCCCTTGAGCTCGAAGTGATGCTGCAGGGGGGCCATTCTGAACACACGTTTGCCGGTCATCTTGAACGACCCGACCTGGATGATGACCGACAGCGTGATGATCACGCACAGGCCGGCCAGGATGATCAGCAGGAGCTGGGTGCGGGTGGCGATGGCCAGCCCGGCCAGCACGCCGCCCAGGGCCAGCGAGCCGGTGTCGCCCATGAAGATCTTGGCGGGCGGCGCGTTCCACCACAGGAACCCGATCAGCGCCCCCAGCACGGCACAGGCCACCACCGCCAGGTCGAGCGGATCCCGCACCCAGTAGCAGTTGGGGCCGAGCTGGTCGATGCAGTTGTTGCGCAGCTGCCAGTTGCCGATCAGCACGTACGCGGCCAGCACCGCCCCCGTGGCGCCACTGGCCAGGCCGTCGAGACCGTCGGTGAGGTTCACCGCGTTGGAGAACCCGACGATCATGATGAGCACCCAGATGGTGAACCCGACGATGCCGATCGACGGGCCGATGTCGCGCAGGAACGACACGCGGGTCTCGGCGGGGGTGATGCCGTAGACGTTCGGCTGGCGGGTCACCAGGACGGCGAAGACCGCGCCGACGACGAGCTGGCCGAGCGCCTTGGCGCCGCTGCGCAGGCCGAGGCTGCGCTGCTTGTAGATCTTGATGAAGTCGTCGAGGAAGCCGACCGCGCCCAGCCCGGTCATCAGGAACAGCACCAGCATGCCCGACACGGTCGGGGGCTCCACCGTGGCCAGGTGGGAGGCGCCGTAGGCGAGCAGCGCGGCCAGCACGAACACGATGCCGCCCATCGTGGGCGTGCCCTTCTTGCCGAGGTGGGCCTGCACGCCCTCCTCGCGGACGTTCTGGCCGATGCCTCGCCGGGAGAACAGCCTGATCGCCAGGGGGGTGCCGAGCATCGACAGGACCAGGCCCACCGCGCCGGCGATGACGATGTTGATCACTGGGTGGCACCTCCGAGCACGAGCTCGGCCGTCCGCTCCAGACCCATGGCCCTCGGGCCCTTGATCAGCACCGCGTCACCCGGCCGCAGCCACGCGGCCAGCTCCCTCGCGGCCGCCTCGGCGTCGGGCACGTGCACGATCCGCGTCGGCTGCCCGTAACCGGGCTGCCCATGGCCGGGCTGCCCGGGGTAGGCGGGCGCTCCCGGAGGTGCGCCGTCCGGCCCCTGCCACCCGGCGGGGGGCTGTGCGGCGCTCGCCTGGGCGGCCGCGTGGGCGCCCGCCAGGACCGGCTCGGCGTCGGGTCCGGCGACGACGAGCCCCGCCAGCCCCGCGCCGCCGGCCAGCCGGCCGAGCTCGGCGTTGAGCGCGGGCCCCTCCTCGCCCAGCTCCCGCAGCGCCGCGATGACCGCGAAGCGCCGCCGCCCCCTGCCCAGCACCTCGAACGCCGAGAAGGCCGCCTTCATGGAGTCGGGGTTGGCGTTGTACGCGTCGTTGACCACGGTGACCCCGTCGGCCCGCTCCGTGACCTCCATCCGCCACCGGCTGCGCGGCGTGGCCTCCGACAGCTCCTCGGCGATCGTGGCCACCGGCAGGCCCAGCTCGTACCCGGCCGCCGCCGCGGCCAGCGCGTTCTCGACGGCGTGCTCCCCGTACAGCTGCAGCGACACGTGCGCGGCCCCGGACGGGGTGCGCAGCGTGAACGAGGCGCGCCCGCGCGCGTCCACCACGACCCCCTCGGCCCTGATCGACGCCGACTCGCCGCGCCCGTAGAAGGTGATCCGCGCCTCGGTGCGCGTGGCCATGCCGCGCACCAGCGGGTCGTCGGCGTTGAGCACGGCCACGCCCGAGCGCGGCAGCGACTCCACCAGCTCCCCCTTGGCCTTGGCGATGGCCTCCTTGCCGCCGAACACGCCGAGGTGCGCGGTGCCGACGTTGAGCACCACGCCGATCTGCGGCGGGGCGATGCGGGTCAGCTCCTTGATGTGGCCGATGTTGCGCGCGGCCAGCTCCAGCACCATGAACCGGGTGTCGAGGTCGGCGCGCAGCACGGTCAGCGGGTGGCCGAGCTCGTTGTTGAAGCTGCCCTGGGGCGCGATGGTGGCGCCGATCCTGGCGGTGAGCCTGGCCAGCAGGTCCTTGGTGCTGGTCTTGCCGGCCGAGCCGGTGACGCCGATGACGGTGACGTTCGACAGCGTACGGACCTGGGCGGCGGCCAGCTCGGCCAGCGCGGCGGCGGTGTCGGGAACGATCACCGCGGGCGCCTCGACCGGCCTGGCGGCCAGCACGGCGACGGCTCCGGCCCGGATGGCGTGCGCGGCGTAGTCGTGACCGTCGACCCGCGCGCCCTTGATGGCGACGAACAGGGATCCCGGTTCAACGGCCCGCGAGTCGATCACGACGGGCCCGCGCACCACCGCGCGGGGATCGGCCATGCCCGACAGGGCGCCCGAGGTTATCTCGGCGATCCTGGCCAGCGGCAACGGGATCATTAGTGCTTCCTGCTTTCCTTGCGTGCGTCGATCGCTCCGGCGACCACTTCGCGGTCGTCGAAGGGGATCACCTCGCCTGAAACGTACTGGCCCTGCTCGTGACCCTTGCCCGCCACGACGATCACGTCGCCGCGCCCGGCCCGGGCGATCGCCAGGCCGATGGCGGCCGCGCGGTCGGGCTCAATGATCACATGAGCGCGGTCGTGCTGCGGAACGCGGAGCGCTCCCTCCATCATCGTCGCGAGGATGGCCAGCGGATCCTCCGAGCGCGGATTGTCGCTCGTGAAAATGGCCACATCCGCCAGCTCGGCGGAGATTTCCCCCATGATGGGGCGTTTACCCTTGTCGCGGTCGCCGCCGCAGCCGAGCACGATCGTCAGCGTGCCCTCCGTGACCGTACGCAGCGAGCGCAGCACCGACTCGACGGCCCCCGGCTTGTGCGAGTAGTCCACGACGGCCTGGAAGTCGTCCTCGGCGCCCGTGACGCGCTGCATGCGCCCGGGCACCCCGCCCAGCGTGCCGACGCCGTGCACGGCCGTGTGCAGCGGCACCCCGGCCTCGACGAGCGTGACGACGGCGCCGAGCGCGTTGGCCACGTTGAACGGGCCGGGCAGCGCGACGCTCGCGTCGGCCTCGACGCCGCCGGGCCCGACCACCCGGAAGACGCTGCCGTCGGAGCCGAGCCTGGCGTCCACCGCCCGCCATTCGGCCTCCGGGTCGCCCAGCGCCGAGAACGTGGTCATCGGCACCTTCGCCAGGTCGAGCAGCTCGCGCCCGTAGCGGTCGTCGAGGTTGGTCACCCCGACGCGGCTCAGCTCCGGCTGGAACAGCTTCACCTTGGTCGCGAAGTAGTCCTCGAAGTCCTTGTGGAAGTCGAGGTGGTCCTGCGACAGGTTCGTGAACAGGGCGACGTCGTAGTAGATGCCGTCGACCCTGCCGAGGGCGAGCGCGTGGCTGGAGACCTCCATGGCGGCCGCGGTGACGCCCTCCTCGCGCATCAGCGCGAACAGGCCGTGCAGGTCGCTGGCCTCCGGCGTGGTCAGCGTGGGCTGGAAGCGCAGGTCGCCCGCGTGGATCTCGACGCCGCCCACCAGCCCCGCCCGATGGCCGGCGGCCCGCAGGCCCGCCTCCAGCATGAACGTGGTGGTGGACTTGCCGCTGGTGCCCGTGACGCCGAGCACCTGGACGTCGTGGGCCGGCTGCCCGTACACCCAGGAGGAGATCTGCCCGAGCAGGGCGCGCGGGTCGGGCACGATGAGCACCGGCAGGCCGGTGGCCACGGCCGCGTCGCGGCCCGCCCGGTCGGTGAGCACGGCCACGGCGCCGGACGCCATCGCGTCGGCGGCGAACGTGGCGCCGTGGACCCGGTTGCCGGGCAGCGCTACGTAGAGGTCGCCGCGTCTGACGCTGCGGCTGTCGATGGTGACGCCGGTCAGCGCGGCATGAGGCGACCGCGCAGTGCCCGAATCGGCGTCGAGCATGGTCGCGAGCCCGGTCAGCGGGCGAGGCGGGCTGGTCGTGGGACGCATAGACGACGGGGGACGCACGGCGAGAGCGTACCTTCCCTGGTCACTGTCCGGCGCGCGTACGCACCGTCGGCGCGGCGGAGCCTGTGGGAGGAATCTTCTTGCTCTTGATGGCGAACGTCATCACATCCTTGAACACGGGGGCCGCCAACTGCCCGCCGAAGTGGCCCTTCTTCGGGTTCTGCAGCACCGACAGCACCACCAGCCGGGGCTTGTCGGCCGGCGCGAACCCGACGAACGAGGCGGTGTAACCGTCGTAGCGGCCGAGCTCGGCGTCGTACCGGTTGGCCGTGCCCGTCTTGCCCGCCACCCGGTAGCCGTCGATGGCCGCGAGCTGGCCCGTGCCCTCCTCGCCCACCGCGCTCTCCAGCATGGTCGTGATCTCCTTGGCCGTCGTCTCGCTCACCACCCTGGTCTGCTTACCAGCAGGAGCCGGGACGAACCTGCCCGTGGCGTCCGTCGTGCCCGCCACGATCTGCGGCTCGATCTTCACGCCGCCGTTGGCGATCGTCTGGTAGACGCTCGCCATCTGCAGGGCCGTCACCGAGACGCCCTGCCCGTAGGCGACCGTGCAGCTCTGGCTGCCCGACCACTTGCGGTAGTCGGGCAGCAGACCCGCCTCCGCGCCGGGCACGCCGCCACCAGGCGTGGAGCCGAACCCGAACGCCTTCAGCATCTCGTACAGCTTCTGGCTGCCGACCTTGCGCGCCGCCATGACCGTGGCCACGTTACTGGACTGCGCCATCGCCTGGCGGAACGTCAGCGCCTCCACCTTGTGCGCGTGGGCGTCACGCAGCACCTGGTCGGCGCACCTGATCCGGTCGGGCACCTGGTAGACCGTGTCGGGGGTCACCACCTTGGCCTCCAGCGCCGCGGCGGCGGTGATCACCTTGTTGGTGCTGCCCGGCTCGAACACGTCGGCGGCGGCCTTGTTGACGTACCTGGACTCGGGGGCCTTGCGCCAGTTGTTCAGGTCGAGCTCGGGAGCGTTGGCCATGGCCACGATCTGCGCCGTCTGCACGTCCATGACGATCACGGTGCCGCTGTCGGACCCGGACCTCTGCACCTGCTCGGCGATCGACTTCTGGGCGGCCCACTGGATGTCGCGGTCGATGGTCAGCCGCATGTCCTGGCCGTCCACGGGCGCGGTGCGCTGGCTGCTGGTCATCGGGATGCGCAGGCCGTCGCGGCCCGTCTCGACGCGCTGCTCGCCGTCGCGCCCGGCCAGCAGCGAGTTCTTGGCCTGCTCCATGCCGCCGAGCCCGTCGCCCTCGTCGCCGACGAACCCGATCAGGCTCCCCGCCAGATCGCCGGACGGGTAGAGCCGCTTGTACGTCTTCTTCGCCGACAGCGCGGGCACGCGCGCCTGCAGCAGGCGCGTGGCCACGACGGGATCGACGTCCCTGGCCAGGAGCTGGTAGTGGGTGCCCGGCTTGGCCAGCTTGGCGGCGATCTCCTGCTCGTCCTTGCCGAGCTGCTGGGCCAGGATCTTGGCGACGTTGGCGCGCACGCCGACCGGCACCTTGGTGGGGTCGATCGACACCTCGCGGGCCTCGACCGTGACGGCCAGGTCGTGGCCGTTGACGTCGGTGATCGAGCCGCGCTTGGCCGGGATCGTCTCGACGTGCTGGCGCTGGTCGGCGGCGGCCTCCTCGTACACCTTGGAGTCGAGGCCCTGCATCTGGATCAGGCGCCCGGCGAAGATCGACAGGATGAACGTCATGCCGATCAGGCCGAAGTTGATCCGCCGGCGCGGGCTGCCCAGCCGCAGCACCAGCGGCGGGCGCGGCGGCCTGGGCGGCGGCCTGCGCGGGCCCCTGGGCGGCGGCACGTCGCCACCCAGCGGGCCGCGCCTGGCGGCCCGCTCGCGTGCCTCCGGGCGGGAGCTTCCCGGCTGGGGGCGGCGGTGCGGCCCGTCCTCCTGCCTGCTCCTGCGCCTGGCGTCCTCACCTCCGCCCCGCCCGGACTCCGTCCCGCCCCGTCCGGCCTCGGGTCTGGCACGCCCGCTCTCGGGCCTGGCGCGGCCGGTCTCGGCCCGCCCCGCCTCCGCTCTGGCGCGGCCGGTCTCGGGCCTGGCGCGACCGCTCTCCGCCCCGGTGCGGCCGCTCTCCGCCCTGGGACGCCCTGCCTCCGACCCGGTGCGCCCGTCCCCGCGCCGCGCGCCGGTCCCGCGGGCCGCGGCGCCTCCGGATCCGGCGCCCCGGGATGCCGAGGGGCGGTCGTCGGGCCGCTCGCCCGCACGACCGCGGTCACGCTCGTCCCGCCCCTGCACGCGGCCCCTCAGCCGCTCGTCCTCTCCGGCGCCCCGGGAGCCACGGCCCCTGGGGCTGTCGGTGTCCTCGCGTCCCTGGGCGCCGCGGCCGCGCGGGGAGTCGCCCTCGTCGCGGGGCCGCCTGCGGGTGTCGTCCGCCGGCTCCTGCCGGGAGCGGCCGCGCGCGTTGTCGCCGGAGTCACGCCCCGGCCGGTCACGGCCGTCGTCGCGGCCGAACGTGTCACGTCCGAACGGCAGGTCGAGGGGGTCGCGCGGGCGTCGCGGCGGGTTCTCGGGCGACGCCGGACGCCCCGCCCCGTCGGAACGCCCCCCGTCAGAACGGCCCCCGTCCGAGCGGGAACCGTCCGAGCGGGAACCGTCAGAACGGCCCCCGTCAGACCGCGAACCGTCCGAACGGGAGCCGCCGCCCTGGCGCCCCGCCCGCCCCGGACCTCCCGGCGTACGACGAGCGGCGCCGGGCCCTCCCTGAGAGCCGGCGCCGCCAGCGCCGCGGCCGGGTCCCTGCCCCCTGCCGCCCGAATCCCTCACCGCTCCGTGTCCACCCGGCTCGCCTGGTCACCCGCGCTGCTCCAGCTGTTGACCTCGCCCCAGTCGCGGTCGTAGCCCTGCTTCTCGGCCAGGTCGGCGATGACGTCGGGCTGGGTCTTGCGCTGGTACTCCTGGTCGATCTGCTCGTTCTGCAGCCGCGCCTCGGCGATCTCCTTGCGCAGGGTGGCGTCGGTGATGGCGTCCTGGGCGAGCATGGTGTTGAGCAGCAGCAGGCTCACCAGGCCGCCACAGAGCAGCCCGACGACGAGCAGCACGAACGGCGCCCGCTGCCGCCGCGCGGGACCACGCCGCGCCGCGGGACGGCTCGCCGCCGTCTCGGCACGCGAGCGCCCGCCGGCCGGCCGCTTCCCGGCGGCCTGGGCACGCACCCGCTCGACGACCGGCGTCCTGCGGCTCGCACCCCGCACCCGCTCGGCGGCCGGCACCTCACGACCGGCGGCGTCACGCACCCGCTCACCCGCGTCACGCCCGCCCGTCTCACGGCCGGCGGCACCGCGCACCCGCCCGGCGGCCTCACGGCCACCGGCGGAGCCGCGCGAGCGGCCGGCGGCGGGCGCCGTGCCATCCGCCTCGGCCCGAGCGCGCTCGTCGGCCGGCCGCCTCCCGGCGGCCTCGGCGCGGGTTCGTTCGGCGGCCGAGCGCTTGGCCTCGGGCTCGTGCCGCGTGTCGGGACGGGGACGCGGCTTGGGCTGGTGCCCCGTCGCCGAGCGGCGCGTGCCCGTCTTGGGCACGGCGCGGCGGCCGGGCGCACCCTTGCCGGTCTCCTGCTCAGTCGTCAACACGGATCCTCTCTGCCGCCCGTAGCCGGGCCGAGGCCGCCCGCGGGTTGCGGGCGAGCTCTTCGTCGCTTGGGAGCTCCGCTCCCCTCGTCAGCAGGCGGAACCTCGGCTGGTGAGCCGGTAGCGGGACGGGCAGCCCTGGGGGGCTGGTGTCCCTGGTTCGCGCCGTGAGGGCCTGCTTGGTGAGCCGGTCCTCGAGTGAGTGGTAGGAGAGCACGACGACTCTCCCGCCGAGCACCAGCGCGTCGAGTGCCGCCGGGAGCGCCGCCTCCAGGGCGGACAGCTCGGCGTTCACCTCGATGCGCAGCGCCTGGAAAGTTCGCTTGGCCGGGTTGCCCCCGGTGCGCCGGGTCGCGGCGGGGATCGCCTCGCGGACGATGTCCGCCAGCCGCTTCGTAGACGTTATTGCCTCTTTGGCCCGTTCCTTGATGATCAGCCCCGCGACACGCGGGGCGAATCTCTCCTCGCCGTAGTCGCGCAGGATGCGCGTCAGCTCGGCGGCGCCGTAGGTGTTGACCACCTGCTCGGCCGTCAGCTCCTGCGAGGTGTCCATGCGCATGTCGAGCGGCGCGTCGTAGGAGTACGCGAACCCGCGCTCCGCCTCGTCGAGCTGCGGCGAGGAGACGCCCAGGTCGAACAGCGCCCCGTTGATCGCGGTGCGGCCCGTGCGGGCGAGCACGTCCGCCAGCTCGGCGGAGGAGGCGTGGACGAGGGTGATCCGGTCCGCGTACGCGCTGAGCCTGCGCGTGGAGAAGTCGATGGCGAAGGGGTCGCGGTCGATCCCGATCAGGTGCAGGCCCGGGTGGGCGGCGAGCAGGGCCTCCGAGTGGCCACCGAGGCCGAGGTTGGCATCGACGACGACCGGGTCAGGCACCGAGAGCGCGGGGCCCAGCAGCTCCAGTACGCGCTCGAGCAGCACCGGAACGTGACCGCCCGTGCCGACGTCGTCGCTCATCTCCAACCCCCCTCTCGCGTCCTTGCTCGCGGTTGACGCGTTCATCGATCGTTCGCCGGTCCTTCCTGGGTCCCCACCCGGAGCCGCCCGGCCAGGTCCCCATCCGCACCCTCTTCGTGGACGCCCGCCATCTGACACCGGGGAAGGTGCATCAGCTGGCGGACAGTGGTTGCGGGTGGAGACCTCGCCGAACGACATCACCGACGGATCGACCGTGGTCACTACAAGATCCCTGGCAGCACCTCCTCCGACAGCTCGGAAAACGCCTGCTCCTGTGCGCTGAGATAGGTGTCCCAGGCCTGTGCGTCCCAGATCTCCAGCCGGGTGTTGGCCCCGATGACGACGCAGTCACGTTCCAGCCCCGCGTACTGGCGGAGGCTCTGCGGGATCGTGATGCGCCCTTGCTTGTCTGGTTTCTCGTCGGACGCGCTGGCGAAGAAGACGCGGCTGTAGTCACGCACCGCCTTGGCGGTGACCGGGGCGGTGCTGAGAGCCTCGGTAATGCGCTGGAACTCCTCCACGGGAAACACGTAGAGGCATCGCTCCTGGCCTTTGGTGATCACAAGACCCTCCGCCAGCTCCTCACGGTACTTAGCCGGCAGGAACAGCCGTCCCTTGTCGTCCAGACGCGGTTGATGGGTGCCGAGGAACATCGGCCCCACCTCCCGTGCCTCGTGAAGCGCTCAGCGCTGGTGCACCGGGCTCTCCACTGCGCACCACCATACTCCACTTCTCCCCACCGTCAACTGATTCGAACCGTCTTCATCATCGGTTTCCCTTGCGTTACCGCAGGTCAGAGCCATGGGGCGGGGTGGGGGGCGGTGCACGGGGGGTCAACCCTCATGGGCGTGTCGAGAGTTCGAAAGCCCGTGGAAATAGGGGGCGCGGGGCCGGGGAGGCGCCGGGTGGGGGAAAGTGGGGCGCTCCGTGGGACCGGCTGTGTCACTGGATTCGCACTGCTATGCCACAAGAACAGGAACTTTGCCGGTGTTCGCTGGAATATCCGCAAATGTCGCTCAAGAACCCGCAGCGTCGTAGGGTCGTACAGACAATGGAAAAGGAATGGCATGGCTCCCGCAAAGGCACCGTACCGGGACAGCCGTCGCACTTCTCATGGAGGCCTGGTGGCAGTAACCCATGACGTCCCTCCCCAGCTCGACGAGCTGGTCTCCACAGCCCACCGGATTCGGCAGGCCATCGAATCGGTGATCGAGGGCAAGAGCGATGCCGTCCGCCTCACGCTGACCGTCTTGCTCGCGGAGGGCCACCTCCTGATCGAGGACGTGCCGGGTGTCGGCAAGACGATGCTCGCCAAGGCACTCGCCCGCTCCATCGACTGTCCTGTGCGCCGGGTCCAGTTCACCCCGGACCTGCTGCCCAGCGACATCACCGGAGTGAGCGCGTACAACCAGCAGACCAGAGAGTTCGAGTTCAAGCCAGGGCCCGTCTTCGCCAACATCGTGGTGGGCGACGAGATCAACCGTGCCTCTCCCAAGACGCAGTCGGCGTTGCTGGAGTGCATGGAGGAGCACCAGGTGACGGTGGACGGGCACACGTACCAGCTCGACGCGCCGTTCATGGTGATCGCCACCCAGAACCCGATCGAGATGGAGGGCACCTATCCCCTGCCCGAGGCACAGCGCGACCGCTTCACCGCGCGCGTCGCGATGGGCTACCCCGAGCCGAACGCCGAGCTGGAGATGCTCGACGTGCACGGCGGCACCTCGCCGCTCGACAAGCTCGAGCCGGTGGCGACGACCGCGGAGGTGCGCGCGCTGATCGAGGCCGTACGCGGCGTCTACGTCTCCCAGGCGGTCAAGAAGTACGCCATCGACCTCGTCGTGGCCACCCGTCACTCCCCCGACCTGCGGCTGGGCGCCTCCCCCCGGTCCACGCTGCAGCTCGTACGCGCCGCGCGGGCGCACGCGGCACTGGCCGGGCGCGACTACGTCATCCCCGACGACCTCCAGGACCTGGCCATCCCCGTGCTGGCGCACCGCCTGCTGCCCAGCGTCGAGGCCCAGGGACAGCGCCGCCTGCCCGAGCAGGTGGTGACCGACTTGATCAGGCGCGTTCCCGTGCCGGAGACCCGCTGATGGCTCCCAAGGAGACACCGTGAGAGCGGGGATGCAGGCGCTGACGTCCAGGGGCAGGTCGTTCCTGGCGTCCGGGATCGCCGCCCTGCTGATGGCGTTCTTCCTCGGCGAGAACGACCTGTTCAGGATCGGTGTCCTGGTGACGGCGCTGCCGCTGCTGGCCGCGATGGTGGTGGCGCGGACCCGCTACCGGCTGAGCTGCGCCAGGCGCCTGGACCCGCCGAGGGCCGAGGTGGGCGGAGAGGCCACCGTGACCCTGCGGCTGGAGAACGTCACCAGGCTGCCCACCGGCCTGCTGCTCGTCGAGGACACGGTGCCGTACGCGCTGGGCGTGCGGCCCCGGTTCGTGCTGGACCGGGTGGAGCCGCGCGGCGTGCGGGAGATCGACTACCGGGTCCGCTCCGACCTGCGCGGCCGGTACACGATCGGGCCCCTGTCCATCCGCATCGCCGACCCGTTCGGGCTGGTGGAGCTGACCCGCTCGTTCACGATCAGCGACACGCTGGTGGTGACGCCGCACGTCGCGGCGCTGCCGCACGTACGGCTGTCGGGTGAGTGGACGGGCGGCGGCGACAGCAGGACCAGGAGCGTGGCGGCGGCCGGCGACGACGACGTGGCGCCGCGCGAATACCGCCAGGGCGACGACCTGCGCCGGGTGCACTGGCGTTCGACGGCCCGCTACGGCGAGCTGATGGTGCGCCGCGAGGAGCAGCAGTGGCAGAGCCGCGGCGCGCTCCTGCTGGACACCCGCAGGCACGCCCACCGCGGCGAGGGCCCGCGCTCGTCCTTCGAGGTGGCGGTCTCGGCCGCCGCCTCGATCGGCGTGCACCTCGCCCACGAGGGCCTCGGCCTGCGGCTGGTCACCGACCAGGGCGCCGAGCACCTGACCGACACGGGCCTGAGCTACTCGCTGCTCGACACCCTCGCCGTGGTACGGCACAGCCCGGCCCGCTCTCTGGAGATGGGCATCTCGGCGCTGCGCTCGGGCGGCGGCGACGGGCTGATCGTGGCGGTGCTGGGCGGGATGGACGCCGAGGAGGCCAGGGAGCTGGCCAGGCTGCGGCACAGCGGCATCACCGGCGTGGCCGTCCTGCTCGACGTGAGCACGTGGGAGGGCCGCGACCGGGCCGCCGAGGAGAACCACCAGGCCGTGCAGACCGTCCTGGCCGGGTACGGCTGGCGCATCGTGAACCTGCCCGCCGGCACCTCGATCGCCTCCGTCTGGCAGGACGCCGCCAACCGCGGCAGGTACGCGCTCAACCCCGCGGGAGGTGCGGCATGAGACTGACGATCGCCTCGGGAGTGGCCGCGTTCACCGCGGCGTTGCTGCTCACCCCGCTCTTCCAGGGCGGCGGCTGGTTCTGGACCTCGCTCGGCGCCGTGCTGGCCGTGGTGGCGGCGGGACTGCTGAGCAGCCGCCTGGCCCTGCCCGCGTGGGCGGCGCCGCTGCTGGGCGTGGCCGCGACGTGGATCTACCTGACGGCGGCCTTCGCCTCCGAGAAGGCGTGGGCGCTGGTGGTGCCCACCAAGGGTTCGGTGGTGGAGCTGGCCAGGCTGCTGGGCGTCGGCTGGGCCGACATCCAGCGCTTCGCGGCCCCCGTGCCGGAGACCGAGGGCATCACGCTGCTGACCGCCGGTGGCGTGGCGCTGATCGCGATCGCCGTGGACCTGCTCGCCGCGCGGGTGCGGCGGGCGGCCCTGTCGGGGCTGCCACTGCTGGCGCTGGCGACGGTGCCGGCGACGATCCTGACCGACCCGATCAGCTGGTGGGCGTTCATCGTGGCCGCGCTCGGCTTCGTCAGCCTGCTGATCGCGGACGGGCGCGAGCGGGTGGGCCACTGGGGCAGGGCGGTGCTGGTACGCCGCAGCCGCCAGACCGCCTCGGGCCCGCTGGCCGGCAACGGCGCCCCGGCGGACACCAGCGGCCTGCGGCTGTCGGGCAAGCGCATCGGGTTCGCCGCGATCCTGCTGGCCGTGCTGCTGCCCGCGGCCCTGCCGGCGATGGAGCCGGTGTCGTTCTTCACGTTCGGCGTGGGCGGGCGCGGCTCGGGGCCCGGCAACTCGATCAGCATCCCGAACCCGATCGCCAACCTGAAGGGACAGCTCGACCTGCCGGAGCGGCGGGTGGTCCTGTCCTACACCAGCTCCGACAAGAAGCCCCGGTACCTGCGGATCTACGCGCTGGACACGTTCGACGGGCAGCAGTTCGGCATGACGCAGCCGAAGGGCGCCCCGGAGAACAGGACGGAGAACGGGCCGCTGCCCGAACCTCCGGGGCTCGGCCCCGAGGTGAAGATCAACAACGTGGTCACGAACGTCCAGATCAGCGACGAGATCGCGCGGCTGCAGTTCCTGCCGCTGCCGTACCCGGCGCGGGAGATCAGGGTGGACGGCGACTGGCGGGCCGACGTGGACACGCTGATGGTCTTCTCCACCCGCGAGGAGGCCGCCGGCATCGACTACGACGTGATGACGAGCGAGCCCGAGCCGACCGCGGACCTGCTCGACTCCTTCGACGGCATCAGGCCGGAGGTGGACGAGCGCTTCCTCGCCCTGCCGGACGACCTGCCGCCGGAGATCAGGCAGCTGGCCGAGGACGAGACGGCGGGAGCCAGGACCACCTACGACGCGGCGCTGAAGCTGCAGCAGTTCTTCACCAAGCCGGGCAACTTCCAGTACGACCTGCGCACGCAGGGCCACAACAGCTCGGCGCTGCGCAACTTCCTGATCAGTGACCGGGTCGGGTACTGCGAGCAGTTCGCCGCGTCGATGGCGGTGCTGGCCAGGCTGGTGGGCATCCCGTCGCGGGTGGCGATCGGCTACACGGGCGGCGTGCAGGTCGGCGACCGGTGGGAGGTGGGCACGAACGACTCCCACTCCTGGCCGGAGCTGTACTTCGAGGGTGTGGGCTGGCTGCCGTTCGAGCCGACCCCGTCGGGGGCGGCCGGTCAGGGCAGCGCGCGCGTTCCCCCGTACGCGGCGCCGCGGCCGACGCCGACGCCCGGGGCGAGCAACACGCCGACGCCGGGGGCTTCCAGCTCCTCCGCCGACGAGCCGCAGAACCCGGCGACCCGGCGCAACCCCCGCGAGCTGGACCGCGAGGGCACGGCGGCGACCGGCACGCTGCCGCCGGACGACTCGATGCCGCTGATCGGCAAGATCGGCATCGGGGCGGCGGCGCTGCTGCTCGTCCTGCTGATCCCGGCGGGCGTGCGGCTGATCACCAGGAACCGGCGGGTCCGCAGCCTCGGCTGGAAGGTGTCACAACCCTCCGACGAGCTGACGGCCAGGATGGCGGCGGGCCGTAACCAGGTCACGGTGGCCGCCGCGTGGGCCGAGCTGGACGACGTGCTGTTCGACTACGGCATGGCCCGGGAGTCCAGCGAGACCCCGCGGGCGCTGGCCCGGCGGCTGTCCCAGCAGTACGAGTTCGACGCCGGCTCGGCGGCGGCCATCACGGCCATCGCCTCGGCGGTCGAGCGGGTGCTGTTCGCCCGGGACCCTGGCCGGATCGAGCCCATGAGCAAGGACCTGCGCAAGGTGCGGCAGGCCCTGGCGGCCACGGTGTCACGCGGCCGGCGGGTACGGGCGGTGCTGCTGCCCCCGTCGACGCTGCGCCGGCTGCGGCTCCTGGGCGAGCGGCTGCTGGACGGGTTCGACCTGCTGGAGACGATCAGGCTGCGCAGGACGGCGGCCCAGAAGGGCGGCTGAGGCACCGGACCGGAAAGGCGAATGGCGGCCGTCCCCCGTTGGGGGCGGCCGCCATCTCATGTGCGGGCGGGTGGCTGGAGGCGGGGGCGGCCGGTGCGGGCGTGCCGTCGGGGCCCCGTGATTCCCCGGCGGGCAGTGCCCGGCCGTCAAGACCTGAGGAGGATCCGGCGCCGCCGGGAGTCGCCTGAGCGAGACGGCGCCATCGGAACCGGTGCGGCGGCGCCGGAGCCCGCGAGGGCGCGGCACGCCGGACCGGCCTTCACACCGACCGCACGTGCGGCCGTCTCCCGAAGGAGGCGGCCGCACGTACGCCGGCTCTGCCGGTCAGCGCTCGTCGTGGCGACGGCGCCAGCGTTCTTCCATGCGCTCCATGAAACTGCCCCGGTTGCCCCTGCGGGCCTGCTTGCCCGGAGGAGGTGCCGTGCCTGCGGCGGGGGCGGCGTCACCGAACCCATTCATCTTTTTCCAACTGGACAGGCCCCACAGACACGCGGCGAGCATGACCACGAAACCGCCGACGCCGAGCGGGATCAGGGCAGCGCCACTCAACACCACGCCGACCATCATGGTCACGACACCGACAGCAAAGCCGATGGAGGCCTTGATGAGGCGACGCTTGTAATGGCTGCGCGGGTCGCTGATCCTTACGGTGTTGGCCCACTTCGGGTCCTCGGCGTAGAGGGCCTGCTCGATCTGGTCGAGCAAGCGCTGCTCGTGCTCAGAGAGCGGCACGGCGCCTCCCAAGGACGGCCCCAGGACGGGGAAGACGGCAACGGACGACACGGGGTGTCCGAACCTCGCGGTCGGTTATCCCCAGAATACGAGGCTGTAGACGTAGGCGAAAGCAAACGTCCAACGCAGACCAAACCGGAGGTGACGTCATGGCTCTATTGTGGCCCATCTCGCCCCCCTTCCCCCAAAATCCTGACACGGACGCCCCCAGCATGTCCGCACATCGAACGTCATGTCTCTATTTCATCAAGCTTGCCACGTACTAGCGACGCCGGGACCACCGCATCGGGTCCGAATCTCCGGATCGCCTTGTCCATGGCCTGCTCGGCCTCGCGCCACCCGGTCTCCTTCTCCCCCAGAGCGAGCTGGCGGGTGGCCTCGTCTACCGGCCGCAGGTTCTCCATCCGGACGCCCACCAGGCGCAACCGCACCCGGTCGAGCCCGGCCGCCCCGAACAGCTCGCAGGCGGTGGCGTAAATCACCTGTGCCACGTCAGTCGGCTCACGCAGCGTGCGCGAGCGGTTGATCGTGGTGAAATCGGCTCGGCGTAGCTTCACACTTACAGTTCTTCCCACGTGACCGGCCTTACGCATGCGGGCCGCCACCCGCTCCGACAGTCGCAGCAACTCCCGCTTGATCACTTCGGGGTCGTCGACGTCGGCCGCGAACGTCTCCTCGTTGCCGATGCTCTTGTCCGGCACGTGGGCCGTCACGGCCCGCTCGTCACGCCCCCAGGCCAGCGCCGCCAGGTGGGCCCCCGCGGCCTGCCCCAGCTCCCGCTGGAGCGTGCTGGACGGCACTCTGGCCAGATCTCCGACCGTGCGGATGCCCAGGCGTACGAGGGACTGCTCGGTGCGCTCGCCGACCCCCCACAGGGCGGACACGGGCAGCGGATGGAGGAAGTCGACGACCTGGTCGGCGGGCACCACCAGCAACCCGTCGGGCTTGCACTGCTTGGAGGCCAGCTTTGCCACGAATTTGCTGCTCGCCACGCCGACGGAGCACGTGATGCCGTAGCGGTCGAGAACCTGTTCCCTGATCATCGCCGCCACCGCGGCGGGCGCGCCGAGCCGCCGCCGCGCGCCGCCGACGTCGAGGAACGCCTCGTCGGACGCGATCGGCTCCACCAGCGGGGTGATCGTGTGGAAGATCTCCATGACGCCCTTGGAGACCTCGGAGTACTTGCCGTGGCTGGGCGGGATGACCGTGGCCTGGGGGCAGAGCCTGCGTGCCCTGCTCATCGGCATGGCCGAGTGCACGCCGAAGGCCCTGGCCTCGTAGGTGGCGCTGAGCACCACGCCGCGCCCCGCGGGCGAGCCCACGATCACCGGGCGGCCGCGCAGCTCGGGACGGTCGAGCAGCTCGACGCTGGCGAAGAAGGCATCCATGTCGACATGGAGGATCGGGCAGCCGCTGTCATCGACCCCGGTCCGCGGAGCGGGGCCGATGCCGGTGATCTGCTTGCGAGACACGTCTCCGAGTCTATCCGAACACGCGTTCTACACCGAGGGGGGCGAGCATGCGAACTTCCTTCAGTTGCGGTGGCCGAGCACGTGGAGCTGCGTGGCGATGTCACGCAGCACGGGATGGGTCGAGGCGGCCTGTTCCAGCGCCACCAGCGCCTCCGCGGCGCCGGGCTCGCCGTCCACCAGCCGGCTGGGCACCAGATCGGCGAAGACGCGTACGCCGTGGATCGCGCCGACCGTGAAGCCGGTCGCGGTCAGCAGCTCGACGAGGGTGTCGGCGGCGAAGCGCCTGGGCGTGGGGTCGCGATCGCCCCAGGTGCCGCGCGGGTCGGCCAGGACGGCGGCGGCCTCGTCGAACTGCCCGGACAGCGCCCGGTGGATGGCGCTGCCGACGGGGTTGGCGGCCAGCACGCTGACGGCTCCGCCCCTGCGCAGCAGGGCCGCGACCGCGGTCAGCGCGCTGATCGGGTCCTCGACGTACTCCAGCACGCTGTGGCACAGGACCAGGTCGGCGGAGTCGCGGGCGAGCAGCTCGCCCAGGTCGGCGGCGTCGCCCTGCAGGCCGCGCACGCCGACGTTCCGCTCCTTGGCGCGGCGCTCCAGCGCGGCCAGCGAGTCGGGGCTCGGATCGACGACGGTGACGGCGTGGCCGAGCGCGGCCAGCGGCACGGCGAACCCGCCGGTGCCGCCGCCGGCGTCGACGATGTCGAGCGACTCCCGGCCGGTGGCCGCCGTGCGCTCGGCCAGCATGGACCGCAACGCGTCCCAGACGACGGCGGTCCGCACCGCCGGGGTCCTGGTGGTGACGCCTTCAGCACGCAACGTCGGCTCGCCTCTCTCCCCGCGTAAATGTGCACGCCGCGAAGGTGCACGTCGCGAACGCCTCTTCTTCGTGGTCGGGCCCAGCCTACGCCGTACGCGCGAGCTCCCGCTCCCCACCGCCGATACCCGTTCCGCTCAGCCGTCGCCCAGGGAGGCGACCAGCCGCCTGGGCGCCCGCAACCGCCACGCGTCGGTCAGCAGCTCGCCCATCTCCCCGGCGTCCACCGCGCCGAACCGCACGAGCACGATGGCGTGCCCGTCGTAGTGCGGGGTGGTGGTGAACGTGCCCGGCTCGGCGGCGATCAGCTCCTGCTTGTCCTCCTGCGAGGCCACCGGGAGCACCAGCAGGTCGCCCTCCTCCTTGATCCGGGCGAACCACCTGCCGCGCACGTAGAAGGCCGGGGTGCCGTACATGAGTTTCTCGGAGGTCTCGGGCAGCGCGAGCGCGAGCCCGCGCACGTCGTCCTCGGTCGCCATGGGAACCACGTTAGCCGGACAAGGAAATTAGCCGGACAAGGAAAAGGGCGCGTCGCGGCTGGTGACGCGCCACTTTCCGTACCGTCCCGGCCACACGGTCAGGCACCCGCCCCGGGCTGACGGATGCGACGCCTGACCGCGCGGCAGTACACGTCCCTCGCCTCGCAAGCCGTGGTGCAGGCCGGCGTGGTCAGAACGTACCCCGAACGCGCGGCCCCGGCCCGCGAAGACGGAACCAAAGGGGGTGTCTAAAGGGTGAGGCTTGGCTTGAGTTGCTTGAAGCGGGCCAGCAGGCCGTTGACGAACTGCGGGGACTCGTCGGTCGACAGCTCGCCCGCCAGGTGCACCCACTCGCTGATGACCACGCCCTCGGGCACGTCTGGCATCCACAGCAGCTCGTACGTGCCACCGCGCAGCAGGTTGCGGTCGACCGCGGGCATCCGGTCGAGCGTCCAGCCCTCGGCGTAGGTGGTGATCAGCTCGTCGATGCGCGCGTGGTGCCTGGCGACGCCCTCGACGATGGCCGAGGTGTACTCGTTCACCGGCGGCTCCTGCCGCTCCACGCGCTCAGCGAGGATCTTCAGCGGATCCTCGCTGCGCAGCTCGGCCTCGAAGAGGATGTCGAGCGCTCGCCTGCGTGCTTTGCCCCGTGCCGACACCTCAGGCCCGGCCGAGGTATTCGCCGCTGCGGGTGTCGACCTTGACCTTCTCGCCGGTGGTGATGAACAGCGGCACCTTGATCTCGGCGCCGGTCTCCAGCTTGGCGGGCTTGGTGCCGCCGGTGGAGCGGTCGCCCTGCAGGCCGGGCTCGGTCTCGGCGATGGTCAGCTCGGCGGCGGCGGGCAGGTCGACGTAGAGCGCGGAACCCTCGTTGAAGGCCACCGTGGCCAGGGTGTTCTCCAGCATGTAGTTGGCGGCGGTGCCGACCGTGGCGCTGGGCACGTTGACCATGTCGTAGGTCTCGGTGTCCATGAACACGAAGTCGTCGCCGTCCTTGTACGAGTACTGCATCTCGCGCTTGTCGACGTTGGCCACCTCGACCTTCACCCCGGCGTTGAAGGTCTTGTCGACGACCTTGCCGGAGAGGACGTTCTTGAGCTTGGTGCGCACGAACGCGCCGCCCTTGCCCGGCTTGACGTGCTGGAACTCGACAACGCTCCAGAGCTCACCGCCCTCGAGCTTCAGCACCATGCCGTTCTTGAGGTCGTTGGTCGTCGCCACTCGTTCTTCTCCCGCGTGCGGCCGCTCTAAAGGACGAGCAGCTCCTTGGTCGTCTTGGTGAAAAGTTCCGGCCCGCCCTCACGTGTCACCAGGGTGTCCTCGATCCGGACGCCGCCCCGGCCCGGGAGGTAGACCCCAGGCTCGACGGTGATCGGAACTCGATCCTCTAGTCTACCGGTCCTGGAGGGGCCCAGGAACGGCTCCTCGTGGATCTCCAGCCCGACTCCGTGACCGAGCCCGTGCCTGAAGTGCCCGCCGTGGCCCGCGTGCTCGATGACGGAGCGGGCGGCCTCGTCCACGTCCCCGGCCCTCGCGCCGGGGGTGAGGGCGTGCCTGCCGGCCCGCTGCGCGGCGGCGACCAGCTCGTAGACCTCGCGCTGCCAGTCGGCGGGCGGGCCGAGGCTGACCGTCCTGGTCATGTCGGCGTGGTAGCCCTGGTAGCGGGCACCGAAGTCCATGGTCACCAGGTCCCCGGCGCGCAGCTCCCGCGAGGTGGGGGTGTGGTGCGGGATCGCGCCGTTCTCGCCGGACGCCACGATCGTGTCGAACGCGGGCTTGTCGGCGCCCAGCTCGGTCATGCGGCGGTCGAGCAGGCCGGCCAGCTCGCGCTCGGTCATCCCGGGGGCGATCCGCGGGGAGACGTCGGCGAACGCCTGGTCGGTGATGGCGCAGGCGGTACGGATCAGCTCCAGCTCCGCCTCGTCCTTGACCGCGCGCAGCACCTCCACCACCGGCCCCAGCGGCACGAGCCCGTCGCCCAGCCGGCGGAAGGCGGCCACGCTCATGCTCGCGGCCTCGATCCCGGTGCCCGGCAACGCGAGGCTGCCCGCCACGTCCGCCGCCTCGGCCGACGGCACGTCCAGCCTGCGCGCCGCCTCGATGTAGCGGTTGTCGGTGGCCAGCGTCGCCGTGCCGTCGGCCCTGACCAGGACGGCGGCGTTCGAGCTGGCCAGGCCGGTGAGGTAGCGGACGTTGACGGGGGAGGTGACCAGCAGGGCGTGGACCTCGTGGGCGGGCAGCAGCCCGGCGAGCCGCTCCCGGCGCGCCGCGTAGTCGAAGGTCATTCGCCCAATGTACGGGTAACGCCTCTCCTGTCACTATTGCCCGCGGAGTCCCGAATGCCGGTCGGTCACCCGGTGGGGAGGCGCCACTCCTCCATGAACGAGACGGCCGGGCCCTCCGGCGCCATGTCGCCCCGCTCCCGCGCCCTGGCCAGGTCGCGGTAGACGTCGGCGATCTGGCTGAGCGTGGCGTCGGGCTTGCCCTCGCCGAACTTCCTGGCCGCCTTGCGGATCTTCTCCCGCGCCTTGCCCGCGACCTGGGGGTTGATGCCGCCCATGCTCTGCTGGGCCATCAGCGCCTTGTCGAACTCCTGCAGCCACTTGGCGTAACCGCCGGGCGGGATCGCCTCGCCCAGCGTGGCCTTGGGGATCGAGGTCTCGCGCAGGTAGTCGGGCTCCTCGTCGGAGTCCTGCCCGGGGCCGGCGGTGATCACGAGGCCCGGTGACGGGTCGGGGGTGGGCGGGAGGGTGGTGGGGGTGGCGGACGGCGTGGTGGCCTCGGCCGTCGGGGTGCTCTCCGCGACCGGCGCCTGCATGTCGCGCCTGCCTGCCCACAGCACCATGCCGACGGTCACGGCCGCGATCACGACGACGGCGACGCCCAGCTGGATGATCAGCTTGCGGTTCGGGCCCGATGGCGGGTCGGGCTCCAGGTCGGCCGCCTGGAAGACCGCCGTGTCCCCGGCCCTGGGCGGCGCCCCGCCGGGCCCGCCGGGCGCGGCATGGAAGACCTCCGTCGCCCCCTGCCCGGCGCCCCCGAACCCACCGGCCGGCGCCCCTGCCGCGCCCATCGCGCCCGCGGCGCCCGGGCCGAGGCCGGGGTCGCGGAGGGAGACGCCGGTCACGGGCGGCCCGGCCGGGCCGGGCTTCGGCCGGGCGATGGCCGCCAGCGCGCGCCGGATGGCCTCGCCGCTGGCGGGCCGCTGCGCCGGGTCATCGGCGAGCATGGCCAGCACCAGCCGGTCCAGCTCGGGCGGCACCTCACGCCTGATCGCACTCGGCGGAACCGGCCGCCCCCGCCCACCCGCGCCCTGCCCCTGCGCCGCACCACCCGGCGCGGTCTGGCCGGGTGCCGCGCCCTGCGCGGTCTCACCCGGCGCCGCGCCCGGCGCGGTCTGGTCTGCCCCCGCCGCTTCGTGACCCGGCGCGCCCGCCTGGGGCGCCGTCCCGTCGTCGAAGGGCGGTCGGCCGCACAGCAGCTCGTAACACACGCACCCCAGCGCGTACACATCCCCGGGCGCCCGCGCCGCCTCACCCCCGGCCCGCTCGGGCGCCACGTACCGGCCCCCGGCGGGCGCCGGCCCGCGCTCGTCCATCCCGAACCCGACGACCTTGAGCACCCCGCTGCCGGCCTGCCGGAAGCTGTCGGGATCGACCCGCCCGTGCACCACCCCGGCCCGGTGCGCGGCGTCCAGCCCGGCGGCCGCCTGCCCGATCAGGTCGCACACCTCGACGATCTTCATGGGCCCGCGCGCGGCCAGTTCCTCGCCGAGGCTGAGCCCGGTGAGGTACTCCATGACCAGGAACGGAGACCCCTCGTGGTCACCGACGTCGAGGACCATGGCCACGTTCGGATGGATCACCCGCGCCACGGCCTGGGCGTGCTGCCTGAGCACCTCCCGGGTGGCGGCCCCGGCCGCCCTGGCGCCGAGCACCTTCACGGCCACGACCCAGTCGGCCCGGGTGTCGTACCCGCGCCACACCTCGCCCATCGGCCCGCTGCCGATGCGCTCGTCGAGCCGGTACCGGTCAGCGACCAATGACGGCGCACGCTCCGTTCCGTCGGACATATCCCCGCCAATTACTCGAATATCAGGATTTTCGACCCACCATAGGGCCCCCGCACCCCCGCCCGCCCCACCTTCGCCCGCCGCCGGGCTCGACATAACGACTTTCGTTATTTACGATTATCGTTATGCCAACTCGCTGGATCATCAGACTCGAGACCCTGCTGAGCATCGGCCTGGTGCTCGGCCTCCTGGGCGCCCTGGCCGGCCTCGCCGCCACCGTCGCGATCGCGTTCTTCGGCACCGCGAAGGGCATGGGCATCCCCCTGGAGGTCTTCGACGTGCCGACCGCGGGCATGACCGTCGGCGGCGCCACGGTCGAGAGCGTCAGCGCGGAGGTGACGGTCCGCCCGAGCGGGGCCGCACCGCTGGCCGCCCTGCTCTACCTGCTGATGTGGGCACCGGGCACGGCGACGGCCCTGCTGGCGCTGTTCACGGTCGTACGGGCGCTGCGCAGGGCCAGGTCGGGTGATCGGGCCCTGTTCTCCACGGTCACGGCCGATCACCTGCGCAGGCTCGGCTGGATCCTGATCGCGGGTTCGGTCGTGTCGGCCGTGCTCGGTGCCGTGGCGCAGGCCATACTCTCCCCCATGCTGCTGGCCGAGACCTATCCCTTCTACCTGCCGTCGGGCGAGTTCGTCGGCGCCGTCGTCGCGGGGCTCGCCGCGCTCGGCGTGTCGGAGATCGTCCGCCGGGGCCTGGCCCTGCTCGAAGAGGTCGAGGCCACGATCTGATGGCCGAGCCAGTCATCAGGGTGCGGCTCGACGAGGTGCTCAAGGAGCGCGGCATGACGCTCACCGAGCTGTCGCACCGCGTGGAGATCACCGTCGTCAACCTGTCGATCCTGAAGAACGGCCACGCCAAGGCCGTACGGTTCTCGACGCTGGCGCGCCTGTGCGAGGCGCTGGGCTGCCAGCCGGGAGACCTGCTGACGTACGAATGAGGGGGGCGGCCGCAGCCACCCCCCTCAGATCAGATCAGACCGGTCAGGCCGCGGCCGGCTCGGGCACGCGCGGCGCGGGCGCGCGGTCGAGCGACTGCGGCGGCGCGTTGAAGACCGCCGTGTCCAGGCGCCCCTCGGAACGCGCCACGAGCACCGGCACCACGAGCTGCCCCGCCACGTTGGTGGCGGTGCGGATCATGTCGAGGATGGGGTCGATCGCCAGCAGCAGCCCGACGCCCTCCAGCGGCAGCCCCAGGGTGCTGAGCGTGAGCGTCAGCATGACCGTGGCGCCGGTCAGGCCCGCCGTGGCGGCCGAGCCGACCACCGAGACGAACGCGATCAGCAGGTAGTCACCGAAGCCGAGCGGCACCCCGAACACCTGCGCCACGAAGATCGCGGCCAGCGCCGGGTACACCGAGGCGCAGCCGTCCATCTTGGTGGTGGCGCCGAACGGCACCGCGAACGAGGCGTAGTCGCGGTCCACCCCGTTGCGCTCGACCGTGACCCGCTGCGTCAGCGGCAGCGTCCCGACCGAGGAGCGCGAGACGAACGCCAGCTCGATGGCGGGCCAGGCGTTGCGGAAGAACGCGATGGGGCTGACCTTGCCCCACACGGCCAGCAGCGTCGGGTACACGGCCAGCAGCACGACGAAGCAGCCGATGTAGACGCCGGCGCTGAACTTGGCCAGCGGCGCCAGCAGCTCCCACCCGTACGTGGACACGGCCTTGCCGATCAGGCCCGCCGTGCCGATGGGCGCCAGGCGGATGACCCACCACAGCGCCTTCTGCACCAGCTCCAGCACGGAACGGGCGAGGTTCAGGAACGGCTCGGCCTTCTCGCCGACCGCCATCGCCGCCGCACCGAGGACGACTCCCAGAAACACGATCTGGAGGACGTTCACCTCGGTGAAGGCCGTCACGACGTTGGTCGGCAGGATGCCGGTGACGAAGTCGAGCCAGGTGCCCTGGGTGTCGGAGGGCTTGGCGGCACCGGTGTCGAGGGTGACGCCCTGGCCGGGGTTGATGAGCAGGCCCAGCCCGATCGCCAGCGAGACCGAGACGAACGCGGTGATCAGGAACCACAGCAGCGTCTTGGAGGCGAGCCGGGCCGCGCCGTTGACGTTGCGCAGGTTCGCCACGCTGACCAGCACGGCGGTGAAGACCAGCGGCGGCACGGCGAGCTTGAGGAGCTGGACGAAGATCTGGCCGACCTGCTTCAGCGTCTCACCGAGCCAGGCCACGTCCCAGATCTTGGCGGCGAAGCCCAGCGCGATGCCGACGACGAGGCCCAGCAGGAGCTGCAGGGAAAAGGAGAATCTCTTCACGGATGAGGAAGCCTTCGCGAGAAGGGCATGCCGGTGCGGCACGCCTGGTGAGGGGTGTGGACGGACGCAGAGCCGTCAGCTACAGAGCGACCCGTGCAACCGGCACAGGTCGATGTGCAGCCGCTCTACGAGCCACACGAACACCAGGGAAAACCTCACGAGCTGCCACAACACCCGTGAAAGGCGGAGCATTCCCCGCAAACTGGGTGATCTACCTCACTATGCGGCAAACTCCTTGATCGTCTCGATCAACCGGAGCCGCTCCTCGTGCGTCCCGGCGAGCGGCGTCACGTTCAGGGTGGTCACGCCCGACTCCTTCATCGCCTGCACCCGGTCGCGCACGTAGCCCTCGCTGCCGACCAGCGACATCTTCTCCAGCAGCTCGGCCGGCACCTGCGCGGCGGCCTCCTCCTTCTTGCCCGCCAGGTAGAGGTCCTGGATCAGCTCGGCCTCCTTCTCGTAGCCGTAGCGCCTGGCCAGGTCGTTGTAGAAGTTCCTGCCCCTGGCGCCCATGCCGCCGATGTAGAGGGCCGCCATCGGCCGCCCGAACTCCAGCAGCCCGGCCACGTCGTCCCCGATGGCCAGGCTGGCCTGCGCGATCACGTCGAGCTCGCCCAGCTCGGGGTCACGCCTGGCCTTTCCGGCGGCCAGCGCGGGGCCCCAGACGTCGGCGGCCTTCTCGGGCACGTAGAAGATCGGCTCCCAGCCCTCGGCCAGCTCGGCGGTCAGCTCGACGTTCTTGGGGCCGATGGCGGCCACCACGATCGGGATGCGGGGGCGTACCGGGTGGTTGATGATCTTCAGGGGCTTGCCGAGGCCGGTGCCCTGATCGGCCGGGAGCGGCACGGTGTAGTGCCGGCCCTCGTACTGGACACGCTCGCGCTTCCAGACCTGGCGGCAGATCTCGATGACCTCCCGGGTACGCCCCAGCGGCGCGGTGTACGGCACCCCGTGGAAGCCCTCGATCACCTGCGGCCCCGAGGCGCCGATGCCGAGCGTGAACCGCCCGTCGGAGACGTAGTCGAGGCCCGCGGCCGTCATGGCCATCAGCGTCGGCGTGCGCGAGTAGATCGGCAGGATGCCGGAGGCGATCTCCAGCCGCTCGGTCTTGGCCGCGATGTAGCCCATCTGGCTGACCGCGTCGAAGGAGTAGGCCTCGGCCACGAACACGATGTCGAGCCCGGCCTTCTCGTAGTCGGCCAGCTCGGCCACCGACTCCTTGAATCCACCCGAGTACTTGAGTGCCATACCGATGCGCATGCCGGGCTCCCGCTGGACCGAATGATGTTCTGTTACGACTCGGACATCGTATCGCGTCGGCGATCCGGGGCGGGAGCCGCTAGCCTGGTTCGGGTGCTGAGTCGGCTCGTCATCGTCGTGTCCGTCGTGGTGGCCGCGGCCCTGGCGGGGCACGGGTTGATCCCTGCTCTCGGCGGGTTCACGCCCGTCCTCGAGAGCCTGCTGCCCTGGATCGGGCTGACCGTCCCCGTGCTGATCGCCGGCGCCGCGGTGGCACGTTCCACCGCTGCCGCCGCCGCGGCGCTGGTGCCGGGGCTGGTGTGGGCCGTCATGTTCGGCTCCACGCTCTTCCGCACGCCGCCGGGCGGGCCCAGCGACCTGGCCGTCGGCACCGTCAACGTGGGCGTGCGCAACAGCGCGTCCGGCGAGGCCGTACGCGTGATCGCCAAGGACCTCGACGTGCTCGCCGCGCAGGAGCTGACCAGGGGCGGGCCCGCGGCCAAGCAGCTCAACAAGATGTTCAAGTACCACTACCCGGTCAGCACGGTCGGCCTGTGGAGCCGCTACCCGATCAGCGAGACCGAGCCGCTGGACGTCGGCCTCGGCTGGCCGCGGGCCCTGCGCGCGGTCATCACCACCCCCAAGGGCGAGGTGACCGTCTACGTCATGCACCTGGCCTCGGCCAGGCCCGGCCACACCACCACGCGTGACGCCTCGCTGGCGCGCGCCCGCAAGCTCATCGACGCCGACCGCAGCAAGCGCCTGCTGCTGCTCGGCGACCTCAACACCGCCACCACCGACCGCGGCATGCGCGGCCTGACGCCGCCGCTGACCGACGCGCAGGCCGCGGCGGGCGACGGGTTCGGCTTCACCTGGCCGGCCGAGTTCCCCGTCACCCGGCCCGACCACATCCTGTTCAAGGGGATGACGGCCACCGAGGCGGGCGTGGCGCCGGCGACCGGCAGCGACCACCGGGCCGCGATCGCCTCACTGCGGATGTAGGCGGGCCAGGTCCTCCGGCGTGTCGATGTCGGCCGGGTCGCCGTGCCCGTCGCACGGCACCTCGGTGACCAGCTCGGGATGCGCCTTCATGTACGGCCGCGCCCCGACGTCGCCCACGGCCAGCTCGGCCACCCCGGCGAAGTGCGCGCGGCCGATCAGCACGGGGTTCCTGCGCCGGCCCCCGTACGTCGCGACCGCCAGCCCGGTGGCGCCCGAGGCGATCAGCGCCCGCACGGCGCCCGGCCCGATCAGCGGCTGGTCGATCAGCGCGACCACCACCGACTCGGCCTCCTCGGGCAGCGCGGCCAGCCCGACCCGCAGCGACGACCCCATCCCCGAGGCCCAGTCCGGATTGCGTACGGTGACGGCCCCGCGCACCTGCACCGTGGCCGCGCCCAGCACGACCACGACCGGATGGCAGCCGCCGTCCTCCAGCATCCGCACACCCCGGTCCACCAGCCGCTCGCCCGCGAACTCGACCAGCGCCTTGGGCCTGCCCAGCCGCGTGCCCTCACCGGCCGCGAGCAGCAGCCCGGCGTTCCTGGACGACCTCATGGCGCCTCGTGCGGGATCTCGTGCTGGATCTCGTGGTGAATGCGGCCCTGGGTCGTGGACAAGGGGGCGCCGGAGCCGCCCCACCGGAGCTGGATCAGCTCGGCGGCGATCGACACGGCCGTCTCCTCCGGCGTCCGCGCCCCCAGGTCGAGGCCGATCGGCGATCTCAGCCGGGCCAGCTCGGCCTCGGTGAGGCCGGCCTCGCGCAGGCGGGCGAGGCGGTCGTCGTGCGTGCGGCGCGAGCCCATGGCGCCGACGTACCCGGCGTCGGTACGCAGCGCCACCTCCAGCAGCGGCACGTCGAACTTGGGGTCGTGGGTCAGCACACAGATCACCGTACGCTCGTCCACCTGCACCGACGCCAGGTAGTCGTGCGGCCACTTGACCACGACCTCGTCGGCGTCGGGGAAACGCTTGGCCGTGGCGAAGATCGGCCGCGCGTCGCACACCGTGACGTGGTAGCCGAGGAACTTGCCCACCCTGGCCACCGCCGCGGCGAAGTCGATCGCGCCGAACACCAGCATCCGCGGCGGCGGCGCGAACGAGTGCACGAACACCGAAAGGTCGTCCAGCCGCCGCTCCCCCTGCCCGCCGTAGTGCCGCAGGCCGGTCAGGCCCTGGGCGAGCATGCCGCGGGCGTCGTCGTCCACGGCGTCGTCGAGGCGTTCGAGGCCGAGCGTGCCGCTGACGCGGTCGGGCCAGATGACGCGGCGGGCGCCGACCTGGCCGGGGCCGGAGACGATGGTGGCCACGGCGACCGGCTCGTGCGCCTCCACCGACGCCGCGATCTCGCCCAGCTCGGGGAAGGTCTCGATGGAGATGGGCTCCACCAGGACGTCGATGATGCCGCCGCAGGTGAGCCCCACGGCGAAGGCGTCGTCGTCGCTCACGCCGTACCGCTGCAGGACGGGCGTCTCGATCTCGGTGGCCAGCTCGAACACGGCGCCCTCGACGCAGCCGCCCGAGACGCTGCCGACCACCTCGTCCCCGCGCACCGCCATCGCCGCGCCGGGCGGCCTGGGCGCGCTGCTCCAGGTGCCGACCACCGTGGCCAGCCCGAACCTGAGCCCCGACCGCCACCACTTCATGATCTCCGGCAGCACGTCACGCATGCGCGAGCCTTTCGCTCAGTTGCTCGAAGGCGGCCAGGCTGTGCCCGGCCACCAGGTCGTCGAGGTACGGCAGGGCGGCCCGCATGCCGCCCGTGAGCGGCTGGTAGTCCGCGTACCCCTTGTGCGGGTTGACCCAGATCACCCGGTACGCCTGCCTGGCCAGCCTGGCCAGTTGCGTGCCCAGCAGCTCCGGATCTCCTCGTTCCCACCCGTCCGAGGCGATCAGCACGATCGCGCCTCGCGCACTGAAACGGGCGAGATATTCCTTGAGTTCCTCCCCCAGCCGGGTGCCGCCGCTCCAGTCGGGGATGACCTTGGACACCTCGTTCAGCGCGGTGCCGGGATCGCGGTGGCGCAGCTCGGCCGTGATCGGGGTGAGCCGGGTGCCGGCCGAGTAGACCCTGGTGGCCCTCGGCTCGCTCCTGACCAGCGCGTGGGCGAAGCGCAGCAGGGTCTCGGCGTACGGGGCCATGGAGCCGCTGACGTCCACGAACATCACCACCGTCCGCGGCCTGGTGGTGTGCCTGCGGTGCCGGAGCCTGGCGACCTCGCCCTTCCTGAGCGCGTCGCGGATCGTGCGGCGCTGGTCCAGATCGCCCCGGTGGGCACTTTCGAACCGCCGCGACCGCCGCCGGGCCCGGCCGCCCTTCAGCAGCGCCATCATGCGGTGCACCTCGGCCCGCTCCGCCTCGGTGAGCCTGGCGACGTCCCGGTGCCGCAGCACCTCGATACGGCTCGCGGTGGCGGCGGCCGGCGTGCCGTCGTCGTCGCCGGTCCCGCCGTCGCCCTGCCGTTCCGCGAGGTGGCGGGTGACGCTCGTGGTCGCCGTACGCTGGAGTGCCGCCTTCCGCCCGCCGAAGTACGCGGCGAAGCACCGGTCGTAGCGGGGCAGGTCGTCGGGGCCCGCGCACAACGTCAGCCGGCCGGCCCAGTACACCTCGCCCGGATCGCACACGTCGAGGTGGTCGAGCGCCCTGAGCAGGTTCTGCGTGCGCTCGTGGTCGGCCGCGACGCCCGCCGCGCGCAGCGTCCTGGCGAACCCCGTCATCGTGGCCGCGAGCTCATCCATGGGAGAGCAGCCCGTTGCCGATCACCGCCGCCACGTCCTCCCGGTACTTCAGCGCCGCGCCCAGCGTGGCGGCCGCCCGGCCGGGGTCGAGCTCCTTGGCCCCCAGCGTCAGCAGCGCCTCCGTCCAGTCCAGCGTCTCGGCCACGCCGGGCGGCTTGACCAGGTCGGCCTGCCGCAGCCGCTCGGCCGCCCGCGCCACCTGCATGGCCAGCGTCTCGGTGCAGCCGGGCAGCCGCCGCAGCAGGATGGCCACCTCGCGGTCGAAGTCCGGGTGTTCCAGCCAGTGGTAGAGGCAGCGCCGCTTGAGCGCGTCGTGCACCTCGCGCGTCCTGTTCGAGGTCACCACGACCACCGGCGGCGTCCTGGCCCTGACCGTGCCCAGCTCGGGGATCGAGATCGTGAAGTCGGAGAGCACCTCCAGCAGGAACGCCTCGAACTCGTCGTCGGCCCGGTCGATCTCGTCCACCAGCAGCACGCTCGGCTGGGTCTCGATCGCCTTCAGCAGCGGCCTGGCGATCAGGAACCTGCGGTCGTAGATCTCCCCCTCCAGCCTGCTCACGTCGGTGATCCCGGCGGCCTCCGCGGCCTTGAGGTGCAGGAGCTGGCGGGCGAAGTCCCAGTCGTACAGCGCCTGGGCGGCGTCCAGGCCCTCGTAGCACTGGAGCCTGATGAGCGGCGCCTTCAGCAGCGCGGCGAGCGTCTTGGCCAGCTCCGTCTTGCCGACCCCCGCCTCCCCTTCGAGGAAGAGCGGCCGCCCCATCCGCAACGCGAGGAAGGCGGCCGTGGCCAGCCCTTCGTCGGCCAGGTAGGCGTGCCGGTCGAGAAGCTCGATGAGCTTCTCCGGCGACTCGATGTCCATTGCCCTGATTGTCCGCCGCAGCACGCCTTCAGGCTACGTCGACACCCGCTCCTGCGATATTCACCCGGAGCGACCATCACAGCATGTAAAATCCTGCTCACCCAACGAAAGGACGTCAGGGCGTGCCCGTACCCCCCGGCATGCCGGAGTCGTGGGACGACCACCACGTTTCCCCGGCGACGAGAGAGCAGCGTAAGATCACCGCCGCCCGCAGGGCGATCGACGTCGCCCTGCAGACCCGCTTCCTCTGGATCAGCTCGGAGAAGCGCGAGGCCATCGCCACCTGCGAGGACCTGGAGGTCCTCCAGCAGTGGCTGATCCGCATCCTCACCGTCGACACGGTCGAGGAGCTGTTCGCCGAGCCCGGCTAGCCTTCCTGCGCCTCTCCTCGCTGCCTGATCAGGGCGCGCAGCTCCGCCGTGGCCTGCCGGGCGCGGGCCTTCTCCGAGCCCTGGATGCCCATGGCCCCGACCGTACGCCCGTCGGACAGGTCGAGGCGCGGCCACGGATCGCCCACCACCATCGTGACCTCCAGCACCTCCGGCCACGTCACCCGGTGCGTACGGGCGGCGTTGACGATCGTCAGCCCCTGCTCGTCCGCCTCCACCCGCACCCGGCCCAGCAGATGCAGCAGCCACGCCACCCCGCACCCGAACGCCACGATCGCCACCCGGTCCGGCAGCTTGAACGGCTCCGCGATGAAGACCGCCATCGCCACCGCCCCCAGCACGATCACGGCCGCGAAGCCGTAGGCGACGACGCGGCCCCGGCGCGGACGCCAGGTGACGGGCAGGGGCGGAGGGGATACGGGCTCTGGCACGAAGGAAACCTACCGTAGGTCAGTGGAGGTTCCTCAGCAGGAGGGCGGTCTCGAGCGCGGCGATGGCCGACTCGTACCCCTTGTCCTCCTTGCTGCCCGGCAGGCCGGACCGGTCGAGCGCCTGGTCCAGGTTCTCGCAGGTGAGCACGCCGTTGCCGACGGGCGTCTCCTCGTCCAGCGAGATCCTCGTCAGACCGGATGTCACCGAGTCGCACACGTAGTCGAAGTGGGCCGTCTCGCCGCGGATGACCGCGCCCAGCGCCACCACCGCGTCGCAGCGCCGGGCCAGCGCCTGGGCGACCACCGGGATCTCCAGCGAGCCCGGCACCCGTACCACGGTCGCGCTGGCGCCGCTGTCGTCGCACGCCTGCACGGCCCGCGAGACGAGCTGGTCGGTGATCTTGGCGTGCCAGCTGGCCGCGACCACCCCCACCGTCAGCCCCGACGCGTCCGGTACCGCGACGCCCGGCCGTCCTTCCCCGCTCATGCGCTCTCCTCGATGATGTCGTGGCCCAGCCTCTCGCGCTTGGCCTTCAGGTACCGCTCGTTGTACGGGTTCATCGCCACCGGCATCGGCTCGCGGCCGAGCACCTTGATGCCGTAGCCGTCCATGCCCTTGAGCTTGGCCGGGTTGTTGGTGAGCAGCCGGATGGACTTGACCCCCAGGTCGGCCAGGATCTGGCCCGCGTTGGAGAACTCCCGCGCGTCCACCGGCAGCCCCAGCTCCAGGTTGGCGTCGACGGTGTCGCTGCCGTTGTCCTGGAGGCTGTACGCCTTGAGCTTGGCCAGCAGGCCGATCCCCCGGCCCTCGTGCCCGCGCAGGTAGACGATCACGCCGCGGCCCTCCTGCGCGATGGCCGACATGGCGTTGTCGAGCTGCACCCCGCAGTCGCACCGCAGCGAGCCGAACACGTCGCCCGTCAGGCACTCCGAATGGGCCCTGACCAGGACGTTCTCGCCGCCGGCCAGATCGCCGTAGACGAGCGCGACGTGCTCGCCGCCGTCGAGCGCGCTGGCGTACCCGAACGCCCGCCACATCCCGTACGTGTTCGGCAGCCGCGTCTCGGCGACCCTGGTGACCATGCTCTCGGCCCGCCGCCGGTAGTCGACGAGCTGCTCGATGGAGACCAGCGCCAGGTCGTGCTCGTCGGCGAAGCGGCGCAGCTCGGGCAGCCGGGCCATGGTGCCGTCGTCGTTGACCACCTCGGCCAGCGCCCCGGCCGCCGACAGCCCGGCCAGCCGGGCCAGGTCGACGGCCGCCTCGGTGTGGCCGCGCCTGGCCAGCACGCCGCCCTCGCGGTACCGCAGCGGGAAGACGTGACCCGGGCGGACCAGCTCGTTCGGCTCGGTGGCCGAGTCGGCGAGCGTGCGGATGGTCTTGGCCCGGTCGGCCGCCGAGATGCCCGTGGTGACGCCGTCGCGGGCGTCCACGGTGATCGTGTACGCCGTGCGCATGCGCTCCTTGTTGTGGAAGACCATGAGCGGCAGCCCGAGCCGGTCGAGCTCCTTGCCGTCCATGGCCACGCAGATCATGCCGCTGGTGTGCCTGATCGTGAACGTGCACAGCTCCGGCGTGGCCTTGGCCGCGGCGAAGATGAGGTCGCCCTCGTTCTCCCGGTTCTCGTCGTCCACGACGACCACGGGCTTGCCGTTGCGGATGTCCTCGATCGCCCGCTCGATCGGGTCGAGCTTGATGTCGTTCACTGTGCCACCGCCGCCACTCCCAGGGGTCCCGTCCGGTATTCACGCAACCACTTCACGAACCCGACCAGGACCAGCACGAAGAACACCCCATACACCGCTCCGGAGACCACCAGCCCCGAGCTGAACGCCAGCGGCACCCCGACCAGGTCCACCGCCACCCACACGATCCAGAAGTCCACGAGCGCCCTGCCCTGCGCCCAGGTGGCCATCGCGCTGCCGACGAAGATGTAGGCGTCGGCGGCCACCAGCGCCATGCCCTTGAGCCCCGGCACCGACGCGCCCCACGACAGGCCCGTCACGTAGAACAGCAACCCGACGACTGCCGTGCCCACCAGCATGACCGCGATCAGCGTCGACCGCTCCCACCAGTGCGCGGGCCTGACCGGCAGTTGCCTGCCGTCCTGGGTGCCGCGCCGCCACGCCCACCAGCCGTAGATCGCCAGCCCCGCGAACAGCACCTGCTTGAGCGCGTTGCCGGTGACGTGCGCGTTGATCGAAGCGGCGAACAGCAGCACCGCCCCGGCGAACTGCACCGGCCACGTCCACAGGGACTTGCGCATGGCGAGCAGCACCGTGGCCAGGGCGGCGATGTTGCCCACCAGGTCGGTCCAGAGCACATGCGTGCCGAAAATGTCGAATCCGGCGTTGAGCCAGTTCATCTCCTGACCACCAGTCTCTCCACGTACTTCGCGATCACGTCCACCTCGATGTTGACCACGTCACCCGCCTGCCGTTCGCCCATCGTGGTGAGCTTCAGCGTGGTCGGGATGAGGCTCACGCCGAAGCTGTCGTCGTCAACCGTCGTCACCGTCAGGCTGATTCCGTCGATGGCGATCGAACCCTTCTCCGCGACGTAGGGGGCGATCGGCTCCGGCAGGGAGAAGCGCAGGTCGTCCCAGCTCTCGCCCGGGTCGCGGGAGAGCAGGACGGCAGTGCCGTCGACGTGGCCCTGCACGATGTGGCCGCCCAGGCGCTGGTCGGCGCGTACGGCGCGCTCCAGGTTCACCGCGGAGCCCTCGGCGAGGCCGCCCAGGGAGCTGCGGTCGAGGGACTCCTTGATCACGTCCACGGTGAACACGTCGTCCTTCACCTCGACGACCGTGAGGCACACGCCGTTGACGGCGATCGAGTCGCCGTGCTTGGCGTCGGAGGTGACGACCGGGCCGCGTACCGACAGCAGGGCGCCGCCGCCGGCCTGCTCGATGGCCACCACTTCGCCCTTTTCCTCAATGATTCCGGTGAACATCAACTACTCCCTGCCTCGTTGGGTGAAGGGCCGGGCAATAAGCCGCACATCCGGCCCGATGGGGGAAATTTCGTCAAAAGTCAGGCGGTGGAGCCCGGCGATCGTCCCCACCCCTGCGGCGCCCAGCGCGGCCCGCCCCGAGCCGAGCAACGCCGGCGCCAGGTACGCCACCACGCGATCGACCAGCCCCTGCCGCACGAACGCACCGGCCAGCGTCGGCCCGCCCTCCAGGAACACGCTCACCACGTCGCGCCTGGCCAGCTCCCGCAGCAGCGCCTCCAGGTCGAGCCCGCCGTCGCGGCGGGGCAGGCGCAGCAGGTCGGCCTTGAGCGTGGTGCCGGTGTCGTCGGCGATGGCGATGAGGGTGGGCGCCTGGTCGTCCAGCACCCTGGCGGACTGAGGCGTCCTGGCCTCGGCATCGACCACCACCCGCAACGGCACCCGCCGCGACCTCGCGCCCCCGCCCACGAGCCACCCGCCCTCGCACTCCGCGGCACCCTCGCATGTCGCGCCCTCCCGGGTCGCGCCGCCCTCCCGGGTCGCGCCGCCCTTGCGCGTCGCGCCAGCGGCCGAGTGCTCCACGGCGCCCAGCGCGACGGCATCCGCGCCGCCCTCCAGCACGCCACCTTCGCGCCCCGCGCCATCGGAGGCCCCCAGAGCCGCCTCCCGCGCCGCGACGGCCGAGCGCTCCGCGACGTCCCGCGCCGCGGCGGCGGGGCGGGCGGTGAGCTGGGGGTCGTCGGCAAGCACGGTGCCGATCCCGGCGATAATCGCGCCGGAGGCGGCCCGGAGCCGGTGCACGTCCGCCCTGGCCTCGGGCGAGGTGATCCACTTGCTGGTGCCGTCCTCGGCCGCCGACCGCCCGTCGAGCGTGGCGGCGAACTTCCAGGTCACGTGGGCCCGCCCGAGCCGGGCGTAGGTCAGCCACTCCTCGTTGACCCGCTCGGCCGCCCCGGCGAGCACCCCGGTGGTGACGGCCACCCCGTGGTCACGCAGCCGCGCCGCTCCACCGGCCGCCTTCGGGTTGGGGTCGGACACGGCGATCACCACCCGCGCCACCCCCGCCGCCAGCAGCGCGCGGCTGCACGGCCCCGTCCTGCCGGTGTGGTCGCAGGGCTCCAGCGTCACGTACGCGGTGCCGCCGCGGGCCCGCTCCCCCGCCTGCGCCAGTGCGACGACCTCGGCGTGCGGCCCGCCGGCGTACGCGTGGAAGCCCTCGCCCGCGACCCGCCCGGCGGCGTCGAGCACGACGCAGCCGACGACGGGATTGGGGCTGGTGGTGCCGTGCCCGTGCGCGGCCAGCTCGACGGCGCGCGCCATGTGGGCGGCGTCCTGCGCGGGTGTCTCCAACCCCGGGTCTCCTACTCGCCAGTAGCTCCAAGCCACGGCGGGCCCCGGGGGATTTGACCGGGATGCGGCACACGCATCACGGCAGGCGCCCGGCTGGGACACCGGACACCTCGCGCGCTTCCTCCCATCCGGACTTTAACCGTCGGTCCCGGAATTTCACCGGGTCAACCGGCCGATGGCATCGGCCGGGTCGCGGACTGTCACCGCCGGTTCGGAATTTCACCGACCCCGGAGCACGCTAGCTCTCTTCTGCTACCAGTTTGCCATGTCCATGCCCGAGCACGCGACCACCCCCGGCAAAACAAGCAAGCGCTCGGTCAGGCGGCCATGAGCCGGTGCGCCCTCCGCGCCGCCGGGCTGTAGCGGACGTGCCCCGGGACCAGGCCGATCCCGGTGTGCAGGGTACGCAGCGTGGCGGTCGCCCACAGGTCGCCGACCGGCGTGGCGGGCAGCCCGTACAGTCTCCTCGCCCAGCGCGGCAACGTCGCGAACGCCAGCAGCGTCAGCGCGGGCATCGCCGGCTTGAGCGGCGTGAGCAGGCGCGGGAGCGGGGCGTTCAGCGACAGGCGCAACGGATGGGCGGCCTCGGGCACGAACCTCAGCCCCGGACGCTCGGCCTCGATGTAGTCGCGCAGCTCCGCCACCGAGCCGGGCACGTCCTCCGGCGCCAGGCCCACGACCTCGGCGGCCCGCCGCCACTCCGCCACGAACGAGTCGGCCTCGGCGTCCGACAGCCCGACCCCGGCGCGGCGGGCGACCGACAGGTACGAGTCCACCTCGCCCACGTGCACCCAGCGCAGCGCCTCGGGCTCGTCGAGCCGGAAGGTGACGCCCGTGTCGGGGTCGTACGCGGTCAGCTTGGCGTGGATCTTCCGCACGCGGCGGCCGGCCCGTTCGACCTCGGCGTGGGTGCCGTAGGTGCGCACGCGGACGAACTCGGAGGTCCGTACGAACCGGGACCAGGCCTCCTGCGGATCCATCAGCGCCGAGTTCTGCAGCACCCCGCGCATCGCCCTCGGATGCAGCCCCTGCATCAGCAGCGCGCGGATGCCGCCCACCAGCAGGATCGGCTCGCCCATCACCCGCCACGTCACCGAGCGGGGCCCGAAGATCCCATGGTCGCTCATAAGTGGAGAGTTACCCAGGTGATGCAGGGTTCATGTCAGGAAATGGCGCGATTGGCGGCGGCCCGCAGCGCGTCGATCGCTGCCACCGGATCGGAGGCCCCGTACACGGCGCTGCCGGCCACGAACACGTCGGCCCCCGCCTCGGCGCACCGCTCGATGGTGCCGGCGTCCACGCCGCCGTCGACCTGCAGCCAGACCCGGCCGCCGTGCCGCCCGATCAGCTCGCGGGCCCGCCGGACCTTCGGCAGCACCACGTCGAGGAACTTCTGCCCCCCGAACCCCGGCTCCACGGTCATCAGCAGCAGCATGTCGACCTCGCCGAGCAGGTCCTCGTACGGCTCGACGGCGGTGGCGGGGTTGAGCGCGAGCCCCGCCCTGGCGCCGAGCGAGCGGATCTCGCGCAGCGTGCGGATGGGCGCCTTGGCCGCCTCCGCGTGGATGGTCACGCTGCCCGCGCCCGCCTCGGCGTACTGCGGCGCCCAGCGGTCGGGGTCGGCGATCATGAGGTGGCAGTCGAGCGGCGTGTCGGTCGCCTTGCGCAGCGCCTCGACCACGGGCAGCCCAAGGGTCAGGTTGGGCACGAAGTGGTAGTCCATGACGTCGACGTGCAGCCAGTCGGCGTTCGGCACGGCGGCGGCCTCGTCGGCGAGCCTGGCGAAGTCGGCGGCGAGGATGCTGGGCGAGATCTGTACGGCCATGATCCCCCCAGTCTAGTGACCCGCCCCCGCCCGGTCGCCCCGAGGCTCCTTCGCGCTCCGGCTCATCAACCCGAGCCTGATGAACAGCACCGGCGCCCCCACCTGCACCCACAGGGCCAGCACCGCGTACCCCGCGTACGTCCCCACGGGGCCCTCCGGCAGCACTTCGCGCTCGGCGTACCAGATGAGCACCGCCACGACAGTCCCGATCGCCCACCGCCCGGCCCGCGCGCCGAGCGGCCCGCCCGCGTCGAACCAGCCCAGCCGGTACATGATCGACGCCCCCGCCAGCGTGCCCAGCAGCACCCCGGCCAAGGACACGACGGTGTCCAGGCTCTCGGGGTCGATCGTCCCGGCCGCGCCCCAGCCCGGCGGCACCGTCCACCCGGCGTACGGCGCGTTGGCCAGCATCGCACCGCCGATCATCGCGCCGGACAGCACCGCGGACGCGGCGAGCTGCACCCGCAGCCGCTGCCCGCGCCACCACGCCGTCGCGGGCCGCTCCAGCCGCCGCACGAGCACCAGCACCAGCAGCCCGAGCAGCACGCCGGCGACCACGTCCGAGATGAAGTGCACGCCCAGATACACCCGGCTGAGGCACACCAGCACGACGATCACCCCGGCCGTCCACCACGCCCACGGCCTGGCCACCGCCGCGGCGAGCCGCCCCAGCGCCGCGGTGCCGATCTGCGCGTGCCCGGAAGGCAGCCCGAACGCCCCCTCCACGGAGAAGGCGTGGATCCTCGGATCGATCCAGTACGGCCTGGGCTGGTGGGCGGCGAGCTTGCCGATCGCGTTCGTGGTGGCGGCCGCCAGGACGGTGAACCCGAGCCGCAGCGCGAGCGCCGGGTCGACGCACCAGTAGAGCAGCGGCAGGCAGAGCAGGAAGAACGTGTCCGTGCCGAGCACCGACACCAGCTCCAGCACGGGCCGGACAGCGTCGGGCCAGCTCTGGAGCCAGGCGATCGGCCCCAGCTCCGCCAGGTGAAGGTCGTCCAGAAAATCCACGTTCCTGATCGGATCACACGGACTGCCGGCGCGTCACCGGATCTTGCGCAGCAGGGCCAGGAACATCGCGTCGGTGCCGTGCCGGTGCGGCCAGAACTGGGCGTGCGGCCCGTCGCCGAGCCCTTCGATCCCGGGCAGGTGGTCGCGGGCGTCGAGCTGCTCGACGTCCTTCCTGCGCGCCATGACGTCGCCCACCACGACCCGGGTCTCGGCCAGGTGCGGCGAGCACGTCACGTAGGCCACGACGCCGCCGGGGCGCACGGCGTCGAGCGCCGTCTCCAGCAACCGCCGCTGCAGCTTGCCGAGCTCGGCGATGCCCGCCGGATCGCGCCGCCAGCGCGCCTCGGGCCGCCGCCGCAGCGCGCCGAGCCCGGTGCAGGGCGCGTCGAGCATGACCCGGTCGAAGACGCCGGGCCGCCACGCGGGCTCGGTGCCGTCGGCGGTGACCACGGACGCGTCCCTGGTCGTCTCCCAGACCAGCCGCGCCCGGTGCGGCTGCACGTCGGCGGCCACCAACCGCGCCCCGCCGGGAAACGCCTCGGCGGCAGCGCCACCGCCCGCAGAGCCCGGCCCAGCGCCACCGCCTCCAGAGCCCGATCCGGCAACCGCACCCGCAGAGCCCGACCCGGCACCGTCGCTCTCGCCGCCCGCCGCACGACGCCGGGCCTCCTCGCTCAGCCCGGCGAGATCACCGTAAGTGGCGATGGCGTCCAGGAGCCCGGCCTTGCCGCCGGGCCCCGCGCACATGTCGAGCCACAACTCCTCACCGTCACCCTCCACCGGCACCCGGGTGAGCGCGAGCGCCACGAGCTGGCTGGCCTCGTCCTGGACGGCCGCGCGCGTCTCGGCCACGGCCTCGATCTGCCCGGGGTCGCCTTCCCGCAGGTAGGCGGCGTACGGCGAGTAACGCCCAGGAACGGCACCCGCGTCCTCCAGCTCCTCCACCGAGCTGCGCCCCGGCCGCGCGACCAGCGTCACCAGCGGACGGGCGTTGTCGGCGTCGAGCAGGCCGGCCAGCTCGTCGCCCGAGCCGAGCGCGTCGCGGAAGGCCGAGACGATCCAGCGGGGATGCCCGTAGGCGACCGCGAGGTGCCCGACCGGGTCGTCGGCCGGGTCGGGCGCCACGATGGGCACCCACTCCTCCAGCGTCCGAGAGCCGATCTTGCGCAGCACCGCGTTGACGAACTTGGCCGCGCCCTGGCCGATGCGCAGGCGTACCAGATCGACGGTGGTGCCGACGGCCGCGTGCGGCGGGACGCGCATGCGCAGCAGCTGGTGGGCGCCGATCCGCAGCGCGTCGCGCACGTCGGGGTCGGGCGCGCGGTCGCTGCACATCTCGATGATGGCGTCGTACGTGCCGAGCCCGCGCAGCGTCCCGTAGGCCAGCTCGGTGGCCAGCGCGGCATCGCGGCCCTTGATGCCCCGCTCGCGCAGCAGCCGCGGCAGCAGCAGGTTGGCGTACGCGTCGCGCTCGTCCACGGCGCGCACCACGTCGTAGGCCGCGTTGCGCGCCGGGTCCCGCGACGGCCTGCGCGGCCTGCCCGGGCGGTTGTCGCCGCCCCTGCCGCCGGCCCCCTGCTGCCCCCTGGTCTTCATCGCCTCAACCTGATCACTTGAACGTCTCGTCACCGTCGGGGCGAACCCCGCGGGCCCACTCCACGGCCCCCATCAGCCGCTTGCCCTGCGGCTGCACCTCGCCCAGCTCCACCGCGTCGCTGGCCGTCCCGACCAGCACGGCCGTCTTCGTCGCGGCGACCTGCCCGGGCGCCAGCCGCTCCCCGGCGACCACCCGCACCGGCCCCAGCTTCACCCGCTGGCCCCTGAACTCGCTCCACGCCCCCGGGTTGGGCGTGCAGGCCCGGATCAGCCGATCGACGTGCATGGCGGGCTTGGCCCAGTCGACCTGCGCGTCGCCCACGGCGATCTTGGGCGCGATCGTGATGCCGTCGGCGGGCTGCGGGCGGGCCTCCAGGGTGCCGTCCTCGACGCCGTCGAGGGTGGCGGCGAGCAGCCCCGCGCCCGACACCGACAGCCGCTCCAGCAGCGCCCCGCTCGTGTCGGACGTGCGGATCTCCTCGGTCACCACGCCGTAGACGGGCCCGGCGTCCAGCTCCTTGACGATCTGGAACGTGCTCGCGCCGGTGATCTCGTCACCGTGCAGGATCGCGTGCTGGACGGGGGCGGCGCCGCGCCAGGCGGGCAGGATCGAGAAGTGCAGGTTGATCCAGCCGTGCCGGGGCACGTCGAGCGCCGACTGCGGCAGCAGGGCGCCGTAGGCGACCACGGGGCAGCAGTCGGGCTCCAGCGCCCTGAGCCGGTCGAGGAAGGCGGGGTCGCCGGCCTTCTGCGGGCGCAGCACCTCGATGCCCGCCTCCTCCGCGAGCTCGGCCACCGGCGAGGGGTGGACCTTGCGGCCGCGGCCCGACTGCGCGTCGGGGCGGGTGACGACCGCCACCACCTCGTGCCGGGGCGAGTCGATCAGGGTGCGCAGTGACGGCAGTGCCGTCTCGGGCGTGCCCGCGAAGACCAGACGCATGCTCTCAGAGTGCCTTTCCGCCGGTGGCGTGGGGCGAGACCTTGATCACGGGGGCGGACAGGCCGCTCCACTCCGCCTCGCGGACGGCCTTCATGGCCAGCTTGCGCTGCTTGGGGTCCATGCGGTCGATGAACAGGATGCCGTCGAGGTGGTCGGTCTCGTGCTGGAAGCAGCGGGCCATGAGGTCGGTGCCCTCCAGCGTGACCGGCTCGCCGTGCATGTCGAAGCCCTTGGCGACGGCGCGGATCGCGCGCGGCGTCGGGAACGACAGGCCGGGGAAGGACAGGCAGCCCTCCTCGCCCTCCTCGTCGAGCTCGGAGGAGAGGTCGAGGTCGGGGTTGATCAGGTGGCCGAGCCGGTCGTCCACGTAGTACGTGAACACGCGCAGCCCGACGCCGATCTGCGGGGCCGCCAGGCCCGCGCCCGGGGCGTCCATCATCGTGTCGGTCAGGTCCTTGACCAGCTTGCGCAGCTCCTTGTCGAAGTCGACGACAGGGGCCGCCGGGGTGCGCAGCACCGGATCTCCGAACAGCCGGATCGACTGGATCGCCAAGGGGGTCACTCCGTTCTCAAGCGTGGATCAGCCCAGTTTAGTGCAGGTGCGGGCCCGATCAGGTGGCCCGCGCTAGCCGCCGTGGCGGGCGTGCTCCAGCGAACGGGCCTTCATCGCGGCCTTGCGCGCCGCCTTGACCACGGCCTGGTCGTCGTGCGCGCCGGCCAGCATGTCGAGGACGGCGATCGTGTCGGGGTGGCCGACCGCGGGCATCTCGCCCACCAGCTTGATCAGGTCCTCGCCGGGCTCGGGCGGGTCGATCCGGCCCGCGGCGGGGCCCGACAGGTGCATGAGGGCGGCCAGCGAGTCGACCGCGATCCAGGTGTGGTCCTCGGGGCTGAGGGTGGGGGCCTCGAGGTCGCGGATGTGCAGCCAGGAGGCGGCGTAGCGGCGCATCAGCGGATGCTCCAGCGCCTGCCTGACCGGCGCCTCGGCCTCCGGCCCCAGCTCCTCCAGGATCGCGCCGACGGCGCCGCGCTGCCCGGCCGTGCCGGAGGCGGCGATCTCGATCAGGTCGCGGGCGGCCGACTCCGGCGAGCGGCGCTCCAGCCAGCCGGCCACCGCGCTCTGCGTGGCGCTGCCCTTGACCAGCGCCTCCACCAGCTCGGCCGCCGACAGGTCGGCGAACACCTCCACCTCCGCGGCGGTCGGCGCGTCGTGCCCCTCGCGCAGCAGGTCGCGGCGGATGGCCCAGACGCCGAGCGGGGTGAGCGCGGTGCGGCCGGCGGCGGTCTGCTCGACCAGCCCGCAGTACGTCAGCAGCGACAGCGCCTCCAGCAGCTCCGCGGGCAGCGCGGCGGCGATCTTGCGCATCTCGACGGGGCCCGGCGCGCAGGCGACCTCGTGGGACTGGAGGATGCCGCGGGCGAGGTTGGCCGTGGCCACCCCCGACCGTACGGAGTAGATCGTGGCCAGCATCTCGGCCAGGTGACCGTCGACCACGGCGGAGCCGGTCAGGCCCTCGTCGGCGCGATCGAGCACGTCCATGACCACGCCGTCCCAGAACTCCAGCGTGGCCTCCACCGTGAGCTGCATCGACAGCGGCCCCCGCGAGGCGCGGCCGCCCAGGATCTGCAGCAGGCCGGTGTTGACCGCGACGATCCAGATCAGGCGCAGGCGGGCGGCGGGCAGGCCGAGCTCCTCGGCGGCGGCAGCGGCGTCGGCCTCGGACAGGTGCATCTCGGGGGTGACCTGCCGCTCGCCCGTCCACGCGGTGAGCCTGATGGCGTCGGCCACGAGGGGCACGGCGGGCACCGCCCGGGCCAGCTCGGCGTCGGCCGCCAGCAGCACCGGCGGGAACGTCAGCGCCTCATGCTCCACGTGAGTCTCCTCAGGGGGCCGTGGAGGCACGGCGGCCTGCTCATCGATCAGCTTGCGCAGCTCGGCGAGGTCGAAGACGTTGTTTGCCACCCACGAAACTTACTGCACACCGGTCACATGAGCGTACTCAACGGATGCTCCGGGAGCGGGCTTTGAACGCGGCCTTGCGCGCCGCCTTGGCCACCGTACCGTCGGGGATGGAACGTCCGAGCAGCTCCAGGACCTCGACGACGTCGGGGTGGTCGACCCGCCACATCTCCTCGATGAGGTGGGCAGGGGGGCCGGAGGCGGCCATGTTCTCGGCGAAGATCTCGGGGTCCTCCTCGGCCGCGGGCATGGCCAGGGCCAGCATGTCGACGCTGACCCAGAGCAGCTCGTCCTGGGTGAGCGGCGGCGCGGGCAGCTTCCTGGCGGCCAGCCAGTGGATGGCGTGCGGGCGCAGCTCCTGGTCCTCCAGGTAGCCACGGACGGCGGGCTCGGCCTCGGAGCCGAGACGGTCGACGATGGTGATGGCGATGCCGCGGGCCACCGCGGGCGCGCCGGAGGCGGCGGCCAGCAGCTCCGCGGCGGCCTCGCCGGCGTCCCTGCCGGACAGCCAGCGGCTGATGTCGTCCTCGGCGATCTCGGTGGGCACGCCGTCGAGCAGCCCCTCGATGAGCCCGAGCGCGTCGGACTCGGCCAGGTCGGGCGCCTGGGGCGCGTCGACGCCGAGCGAGAGGTAGTGCTCGCGCAGCCCCCAGACGCCCAGCGGCGTCAGCTCCGCGCAGTCGCCGGCGACCCTGAGCAGGCCGGTACGCTCCAGCCGGCCCAGCACGGCGGCCAGATCGACCTCGCCCTCGCCGGCCAGCTCGTCGAGGTACTCGCCGATCACGGTGACGGGCACCCGCACCTGGAGCCGGTAGATCATGTCGAACAGGTCGTACAGCCCCTCGTCCAGGGCCGCCGAGCCGGTGACCGCGCCGCCGGTGTCCTGCTCCAGCAGGTGGGCCACGCGCCGCGCCCAGGCGTCCAGCGGGTCGCCGCCGCCTTGCAGCGGCTCCTCCGCCAGCATCGGGACGCCGGCCAGCGCGGCCCGCAGCTCCTCCGGCGCGGCCAGCCGCACGGCGGGCAGCGGCGTGCAGCCCGGGCAGTCGCAGGGCGCCTCGCCCAGGTCGGGCAGCTCGCCGGAGGGGATGGCGATCGACTGCTCGAGCGACTCGGGGCCGATGGAGCTGAACAGGCTCTTGGCCATGCCGAAGTTGGAGGTGTCGGCGAGCGCCTCGGACATGCGGGGCGCGATGTCGTCCAGCCGCTCGCGCATCCGCGCGGCCGTGTCACCGCTCACCTGGGCGGCCTCGGCGAGGTAGTCGACGAGGGTGCGGGCGGCGGCGACGGTCTCCGGCGCGCTCTCCGGTGGAGCGATGACCTTGCGCGGGTAGATGGACAGCAGGAGCTCGTCGAAGGTCTCCGGAGTGAAATCACCCAGTTCGTTGACGTTGAGGTAGTCGCTGGCGTAGTCGCAGAGCAGGCGGACCTCGTCCGCGTCCACCTCGACTTCCCGCGCACGGCCCCATGCACGCAGGTCGTCGATGGCCTGGTTCACCCATTCGATCGACACAGGGGCACGCTAACGGGTGACCAACGGATGAGCGAATCGGGGAAACGGTCTAAATCAGGTCGAGAGGGTCGACACTCACCCTCACGACATCTGGCGTCTTTCTGGCCGCACGCACCCCGCTGGCCCCTTTGAGCGCGGCGGCCAGCGCCGCTCCCCCGGCCCTGCGTACCCGGATCATGGCGCGTTCCTGGCCGGACTCGTCCACCGGGACGGGCCCGAGCACCTGGGCGTCGGGCGGGAGGCGGACCTCGTCCAGCATCTGCCTGACCGCACTGGCCGCGCCGGTGAGCGTGGCCATCCGCACCGCCGGCGGGAAGCCCAGCTCCGCGCGGTCGCCGAGCTCACGCTCGGCGTGCGTGATCGGATCCCACCTCAGCAGGGCCTGTACGGCCGGCAGCGCCGCGTCCCCGAGCACGACCAGCTCGGCGGCGGGACGCAGCAGGGCCGCGGCGTTCATCCACCGGCGCACCGTCTCCTCGGCCGCCCGCAGGTCCGCCCGCCCCAGCAGCGCCCACCCGTCCAGCAGCACGGCCGCCGCGTACCCGCCCTCCGGCACGGGCTCCGCGCCCGGGGTCGCGACGACCAGCGCGCGGGTGGCGGGCACGGTGGCCAGCACGCCGTCACGTCCCGAGGTCCGCACCGGCACGGAGGGGAAGGCCCGGCCGAGCTCCTCCGCCGTACGCCTGGCGCCGGTGACGACGGCCCGCAGGCGCGGGCTGCCGCAGGACGGGCACCGCCAATCGGCGTCCACCCGGCCGCACCACCGGCAGTACGGGGCCGCGTGGCCACCCCTGAGCGCCAGCGGCCCATGACACAGCGGCCCCTGCCCACCCGGCAGGCCCGCACCCGGCAGGCCCGCACCCGGCAGGCCCGCACCCGGCAGGCCCGCACCCGGCAGGCCCGCACCCGGCAGGCCCGCACCCGGCAGGTCCGCACCCGGCAGGTCCGCAGCAGGAAGGTCGTGCTCCGGGGTAGCCAGCGCGATCTGCGCCTGCCCGCCCGGGGGGACACCGGTTTGCGCGCCCGGTTCCGAGTGCGGGTGCGCCGGCCCAGGAAGGCGAGGGCCGGTGCGGGTGGGGGGCAGGACACAGCGGGCGGGGGCGCGGCAGTGCCGGCAGGCCAGCGCGGGCAGGTAGCCGCGCCTGGGCACCTGCACCAGCACCGGGCCGCTCTCCAGGCCGAGCCGCAGGGCGCGCCAGGCGATGCTGGGCAGGCGGGCCTGCCGGGCCGCCTGGTCCTTGGCCAGCTCGGCGTCCTCGCCCGCCGGGCGTACGCGGGGCGCCAGGGTCCTGATCGTCGTGCGCGCCGCCACGATCGGCCTGGCCCAGCCGCTCGCGACGAGCTGGGTGGCCTCGGCCGTGCGGGCGTAGCCGCCGATGAGCAGGCCCGCGCCGGTCCTGTGGGCGCGCAGGCCGAGCACCTCGCGGGCGTGCGGGTACGGGGCCAGGCGTTCGGCGTGCAGGTCGTCGCCGTCGTCCCAGATGGCCACCAGGCCGAGCTCCGCGACGGGGGCGAACATGGCGGCCCTGGTGCCGACCACGGCCCGCACCTCGCCCCGCAGCACCCTCAGCCACCGCCGGTACCGCTCGGCTGGCCCCAGGTCGGCCGTGAGCGCCACGTGCCTGCCGGGGCCGAGCAGCCGCCCGAACTCCGCGTCGGCCAGCGCCACGTCCTTCCCGTCGGGGACCACGACGACCGCTCCCCTGCCGCCGTCGAGCGTGGCCCGCACCGCCTCGGCCACGGCCCCGGCCCACCCCCTCGCTCCCGGCAGCGCCGACCACACGGCCCGGGGCGCGCGGCCGTCGCGCAGGGCGTCGAGAAAGGAGGATCCGGTGGGGTAGGCGTCCCACGCGCTCGGGGACGGGGCCGGCGGTGGACTCTCGGACGTGTCCTGGTCCTGGGAGTCCGCGGGCGGGTCGGTCTTCCTGGGCTCCGACTCGGCCTTGGCGTGGCGGGGCGGCACGGCCAGGCGGAGTACGTCGGTGAGGGTGCCCGCGTACCGGTCGGCCACCGCCCTGGCCAGGCCGGCGATCTCCGGGGTGAGCACCCGCTCGGGCGAGACCACCCGTTCCAGCGGGGTGAGCCTGCCCTCGTGCTCGCTCTCGGGCACCCGTTCCAGCAGGAACCCGTCCACGAGCTTGCCCGCGAACCGCACCCGCACCCGCACGCCCGGCTCGGCCGTCTCGTGCATGGTCCCGGGAACGAGGTAGTCGAAGGGCCGGTCGAGGTGCGGCAGCGGGCTGTCCACGACGACCCTGGCCACGGGGTTCTCCGGGGCGGGGACGGGCGCGCCCTTGGTGTCCTTCGACGACTGCGCGGGCCGCACGGCTTCGAGCGGCAGGAGCGCGTCGTCGGAGGAAGGGGTCACGCAAAAGGTCTACCAGACCCACGGCCGCGCCCACGCCCACGACGTGAGCCCCGGCCACGCCCCGATGCGACGGCGCAGGCCCCCGTTAGAGCGCACGCCGGAAGACGATTACCCCCGGAACAGCGCACGCTCGAAGACGGGCCCCTGCGGCCGGAACCACCCTTCGGGCACACCCGGAACCGAAGCCACGCCCGGACCCGGAGCCACGCCAGCCCGGCGCGCCCCGCGGTGACACGAAACCCGATGCCGCCGCTCCCGGTCACACGAAAGCGGTGCCGCCTCCCGGACGCACCACAAACCGCCGCCCCTCGGGCACGCGAAAAACCGGTGCCGCCCCTCTCGGGCAGCGGCACCGGTCAACGAGTGTGTGCCGTCACAGACCCGCGGCGGTCCGCAGGGCCTCCGCGCGGTCGGTGGACTCCCAGGAGAAGCCCTCGCGCCCGAAGTGCCCGTACGCGGCGGTCTCCGAGTAGATCGGCCGCAGCAGGTCGAGGTCGCGGATGATGGCGGCGGGCCGCAGGTCGAACACCTGCAGCACGGCCTCCTGGATCTTCTCCACGGGCAGCTTCTCGGTGCCGAAGCACTCGACGAACAGGCCGACCGGCTGGGCCTTGCCGATCGCGTACGCCACCTGCACCTCGCACCGGTCGGCGAGCCCGGCCGCGACGACGTTCTTGGCGACCCAGCGCATGGCGTAGGCGGCCGAGCGGTCGACCTTGGACGGGTCCTTGCCGGAGAAGGCGCCGCCACCGTGGCGGGCCATGCCGCCGTAGGTGTCGATGATGATCTTGCGGCCGGTGAGGCCGGCGTCGCCCATCGGGCCGCCGATCTCGAAGCGGCCGGTGGGGTTCACCAGCAGGCGGTAGCCCTCGGTGTCGAGCTCCAGGTCGGCGAGCACGGGGTCGACCACGTGCTCCTTGATGTCGGGCGCCAGCATCTCCTTGAGGTCGATCTCCGCGGCGTGCTGCGTGGAGACCACCACGGTGTCGAGGCGGACCGGCGTGTCGCCGTCGTACTCGATCGTGACCTGGGTCTTGCCGTCGGGGCGCAGGTAGGGGACCGTGCCGCTCTTGCGCACCGCGGACAGGCGCTGGGCCAGCCGGTGGGCGAGCGTGATCGGCAGCGGCATCAGCTCGGGCGTCTCGCGGCAGGCGTAGCCGAACATGAGGCCCTGGTCACCGGCGCCCTGGCGGTCGAGCTCGTCAACGTCGCCGCCGACGCGGTGCTCGTAGGCGTCGTCGACTCCCTGGGCGATGTCGGGCGACTGCGCGCCGATGGACACCGACACACCGCACGAGGCGCCGTCGAAGCCCTTGTGGGAGGCGTCGTAGCCGATCTCCAGGATCTTCTCGCGGATGACGCCGGGGATGTCGACGTAGGTCTCGGTCGTGACCTCGCCTGCGACGTGTACCTGGCCGGTAGTGATCATCGTCTCGACGGCGACCCGGCTCTTGGGGTCGTCCTTGAGCATGGCGTCGAGAATCGCGTCACTGATCTGGTCGGCGATCTTGTCCGGGTGGCCCTCGGTGACCGACTCGGATGTGAACAGGCGACGTGACAACTCAGTGGCTCCTCATGCAGCGGCTGCTGACGGATGTAAGGCCCGGGACCAATGGGCACGGCTGGGCCTCGCCGAAGTCTAGCCCCACCAGGCGCCAGGTCGCGAAACTGTCCACCATATGTCTCCCATCAAAGCTCGGGCAGGGGATCGGCCGGCAGGATCTCCGGGGCGAAGATCTCCGCGTCCGCGGCCGACACCACAGCGGCGTACTCCTCATCGAACTCGAACACGATCGAGCCCAGCTCGAGAACGTTCCCCGGAAGGATCGGGCCGAGCCGGGTGTGCCGCGGGAACTCCGCGAACACCGACACGGGCCTGTCGGTCCTGAGCGTTCTCGTGGCCAGCACGGAGATGGCCGTGCCGGTGACCACGATCAGGAAGTTGCCCGTCCCCGCGGAACCCTCGGAGAACGCGGGGAAGACATAATGGATCTCCCCCTGATCGCCGAGCAATGTTCTACAACGCTCCCTGACAGCGGAACCCACCGGCATTCCAACCCCCTTGCCCCAAGTATCCGTAGGCAAGGAGTAATGGTGCAACAGGTGATCGTGTAACCGAATCTGTACGCTTTGTACGATTTTCCGGGACTCACCCGAGCCGTACGGCGACCAGATCCCACACGGCGTCGGCGAGATCCTCCTTGGGCCCGAACGGCACCTCCACCGGATCCCCGCCCGCCACCAGCACGGTGGCCGCGTTGTCGGGCGTGCCGAAGGCCAGGCCCTCCCCCACCTGGTTGACGACCAGCAGGTCGCAGCCCTTGCGGGCGAGCTTGGCCTGCCCGTTGGCCAGCACGTCGTGCGTCTCGGCCGCGAAGCCCACGATCACCGGGGGACCCGGCTCCACGCGGCGGCGCTCGCCGAGCTCGGCGAGGATGTCGGGGTTCTTGACGAGGTGGATGGCCTCGGGCTCGCCGTCGGTCTTCTTGATCTTGGCGTCGTGCCGCGTCGCGGGACGGAAGTCGGCCACCGCGGCGGCCATGACCACCACGTCGGCGCCGGCGGAGGCGGCCAGTACGGCATCGCGCAGCTCGGCCGTGGACTCGACCCGCACCACCTTCGCGCCGGCGGGGTCGGGGAGCGTGACGTTGGCGGCCACGAGCGTGACCTCGGCGCCCCGGGCGGCGGCCGTGCGGGCCAGGGCGTAGCCCTGCAGCCCGGAGGAACGGTTGCCGATGTAGCGCACCGGGTCGATGGCCTCGCGGGTGCCGCCGGCGGAGACGACCACCTTGCGGCCTGCCAGGTCACGGGGCCTGCCGCGGAGCACCCGCAGGCAGACCTGGAAGATCTCGGCGGGGTCGGGCAGCCGGCCAGGCCCCGTGTCGGCGCCGGTGAGCCGGCCCACCGCCGGGTCGATCACGATGGCGCCCCGCTCGCGCAGCGTCGCGACGTTGGCCCGCGTGGCGGCGTGCTGCCACATCTCGGTGTGCATCGCGGGCGCGAACACCACCGGGCACGTCGCCGTCAGCAGCGTGTTGGTGAGCAGGTCGCCCGCCAGCCCGTGCGCGGCCTTGGCCAGCACGTCGGCGGTCGCGGGCGCCACCACGACGAGGTCGGCCCGCTTGCCGATGCGTACGTGCGGCACCTCGTGGACGTCGTCCCACACCTCCGGCGACACGGGGTTGCCGGAGAGGGCGGCCCAGGTGGGCGCGCCCACGAACTTCAGGGCCTCGCGGGTCGGCACGACCCGCACCTCGTGGCCCGACTCGGTGAACAACCGCAGCAGCTCACACGCCTTGTACGCGGCGATGCCGCCGCTGACGCCCAGGACGACCTGCATCGAAGGGGTCAGGCCGCGCCTTCGATGGGCTCGGCGTTGAGCAGGCCCTCGGAGACCTCTCGCAGCGCGATGGACAGCGGCTTCTCCTGGGCGTGCGTCTCGACCAGCGGCCCGACGTACTCCAGCAGGCCCTCGCCGAGCTGGGAGTAGTAGGCGTTGATCTGGCGAGCGCGCTTGGCACCCATGATCACCAGGGAGTACTTGCTGTCGACGATGTCGAGCAGCGCGTCGATCGGCGGGTTGGTGATGCCCTCCGCGGCCGGGGTGGTGCCTGCCACGATGTCAGACCTCTCGGTTGGTGGTTGTCGTGACCCCCTGAGGGTCAGTCATCAAGGCTATCAGCCGGTGGCACACGTCTTGGACACTTGTGTTCACCAGCGTCAGGTCGAACTCCGACTCGGCGGCCATCTCGACCCGCCCGGCCGCCAGCCGGCGCGCGATGACGTCCTCGGGCTCGGTGCCGCGCCCGCGCAGCCGCTTCTCCAGCTCCTCCCAGGTGGGCGGGGCCAGGAACACCAGCAGCGCCTCGGGCATGCTCCTGCGCACCTGCCTGGCACCCTCGAGGTCGATCTCGAGCAGGGTCGGCACGCCGTCGGCGAGCTTCTTCAGCACCGGCTCGCGCGGGGTGCCGTAGCGGTTGCCCGCGAACTCCGCCCACTCGAGCAGCTCGCCCGACTCCACGAGCCGGTCGAACTCCTCGCCGTCGACGAAGAAGTAGTGGACCCCGTTGACCTCGCCGGGCCGGGGCCTCCTGGTGGTCACCGAGACCGACAGCCACACCTGGGGGTGCGCCCGCCGGAGCTCGGCGACGACCGTGGACTTGCCGACGCCCGACGGCCCTGAGAGGACCGTCAGCCGCCGTTCGATCAAGGGCGGGAAGTCGACTTCCACTTCCGGTCCGACCGCCTCGTGGGCACTGACTTCGCCGGACCAGGACCTGTCGGTCACTTCCTACCCCCCGTTGAACCTGCGCTTTCGTGTGGAACAGAGATTAGCTCTCGTTGCCACCGAACTCGCGCTCGAGGGAGGCCCTCTGGTTCGCGCCGAGGCCCCGCACGCGGCGGGACTCGGCGATGGCAAGCCGCTCCATGAGCTGCTTGGCGCGGACCTTGCCCACGCCGGGGAGCGATTCCAACAGTGCCGACACCTTCATCTTGCCGATGACGTCGTCGGTCTGCCCATCCTTGAGCACCTCAGCCAGAGAAACCGCGCCATGCTTGAGCCGGTTCTTGACCTCGGCACGCTCTTTACGGGCCTTGGCAGCCTTTTCCAAAGCTGCGGCGCGCTGCTCAGGGGTCAGGGGAGGAAGAGCCACGCCGGGTCACCTCGAATTTCTGTCGATGTACTCGGACGGGAAGGGAAACTAGCTGGTCATCGCCCCCTAAGCAACGTCAAGAGCGGTTTCTCTCGCCACAAAATCCACTTCATCACTCTGCGTGTTCGTAAAATCACATTGTGCTGATCAAATCGCCCTCACTTCCCCCTTCGCGCGTCGGCTCGCGCCGGTGTCGCGAAACGCAAGGGGGCTCATGATCTCGCCGCGCACCGATGTCCGAAACCCCGCCCGCACCAGGGCCGAAACCTGTCACGTGATCACCCGCGGATGCATTACGATCTTGTAAGCGGGGCCCGGCAGGCGTGGTGCGTGGCGGCGGGCGGCGCATGCCCGCACGGCGCGCCTCAGGCGGCGCGCGCCGGGCCGCCTGCGCCCCAAGCGGCGCGCCGGGCAGCGTGAGCCTCGGGGGCGTGAGCCTCGGGTGGCGTGTGCCTCAGGTGGCGCGGCGGAGCGAGGCGGCGATGGCCGCGGCCGCCGCTCCCGGGTCGGGCGAGCCCGTGATGGGCCGTCCGATCACGAGCAGGTCGGCGCCGTCCGCCAGGGCCTGCTCGGGCGTGGCGACGCGCATCTGGTCCTGCGTGGCGGCCCCGGTGGGCCGCACGCCGGGCGTGATGAGCGTGATCTCCTCGCCCACCTCGGCGCGCACCGCCGAGACCTCGTTGGGCGAGCACACGAGCGCCGTGGCGCCCGACTCGACCGACAGCGCTGCCAGGCGGCGCACGGCGGAGTCGGCCGGCCCGGTGAGCCCGATGCGCTCCAGGTCGCCCTCGGTGAGGGAGGTCAGGACGGTCACGGCGGCGATCTGGGTGTGCGGCGCGGCCGCCACGGCCGCCCTGATCATGGCGGGCCCGCCGGCGGCGTGCACGGTCAGGATCGAGGGCCGCAGCCGCGCCACCGCCCGCGCGGCCCCGGCCACGGTGTTGGGGATGTCGTGCAGCTTGAGGTCGAGGAACACGCGTACGCCGCTGGCCCCGCGCACGGAGGCGATCACGTCGGGCCCGTAGCGCAGGTAGAGCTCCAGGCCCACCTTGACCGTGCTGACGTGCGGCGTCACGAGGGCGGCCCACCGGGCGGCGGTCTCCAGGTCGGGAGCGTCGAGAGCGACGGCGATCGGTGCGGGGGTCAAGACGTGCTCTCCAGGACTTCGGGACTCAAGACGTGCTCCCCAAGGATTCGGGACTCAAGACGTGCTCTCCAGGGATTCGGGAGTCAAGGCGTGCTCTCCTCGGTGTCGACCAGCAGGTGCCGGGGCGCGCTCCCCGGCGGTCGGTGAGCCAGCCCGACGGCGTCGGCCAGCCGCTGGAAGCCGCGGGCCCTCAGGAGCTCCTCCAGCTCGCGTTCGATGCGCAGGCAGGCGTAGGGGTCGTGGAACAGCGCCGTGCCCACTCCGACCGCGCAGGCGCCCGCCAGGACGAGCTGGAAGGCGTCCCTGCCCGTCATGACGCCGCCGACACCTATCAGGGGCACTCCGGGCAGTGCCGCGTGCACCTGCCAGACGCACCGTACGGCCAGCGGCAGGATGGCCGGCCCCGACAGCCCGCCGGTGACGGCGGCGAGCGAGGGCCGCAGCGCCTCGGTGTCGATGGCCATGCCCAGCGGATTGTTGATCATGGACAGCGCGTCGGCCCCGGCGTCCACGCAGGCGCGCGCGACGGAGACGATGTCGGCCACGTCGGGCGCGAGCTTCGCGACGACGGGCACGTCGTAGCGCATGATGGAGCGCACGGAGGCGATCACCTCGGCCGCCGCGCTGCCCTCGCGGGCGAAGACGCGCCCGCGGTCCTCCATGTTCGGGCAGGAGAGGTTGACCTCCAGCGCGGTCACCCCGGGCGCGTCGGCGAGCCTGCGGGCCAGCTCGGAGTACTCGGCGACGGTGCCGCCGCCGATCGAGACGATGGTCTTGATGCCGCGCTGGGCCAGCCAGGGCAGCTCGCGCTCCAGGAACGCCTCGATGCCCGGCCCCTGCAGCCCGACGGCGTTGAGCATGCCCGAGGGCGTCTCGGCCATGCGCGGCGTGGGCCGGCCCGCGCGCGGGGCCATGGTGATCGAGCGGGTGGTCAGCGCGCCGAGCCGGTGCAGGTCGAAGAACTGGGCCAGCTCCCGACCCGAGGAGGCGCAGCCGGCGGCGGTGGTGATGGGGTTCGCGAGCTCCACATGCGCCAGAAATGTCCGCATATCAACTGACATGTCGTGCACCGCCTCCGGGGGCGCCGAGCGCGTCGAACGGGATCGTTCCCACGTCCTCGAAGCGCACCCGCTCCCCCCGGAACACCGGCCCCTCCGCGCACGCCCTGACCATCCTGGTCGCGCCGTCGTCGCCGATGACGGGCAGCACGCACGTCATGCACACCCCGATCCCGCAGGCCATGGCCTCCTCGACCGCCACCTGCACGGGGATGTCGAACTCCATCGCCACCGCCGTCACCGCCCGCAGCGTCTCCATGGGCGCGCAGGCGTACACGGCGTCGGCGCGCGTGTCGGCGATCACCGAGGGCAGCGCGTCGGTGACCTTGCCGCGCAGCCCCAGCGAGCCGTCCTCGGTGGTCAGCGTCGTCGTCTCGGCGATCCTGCGGGCCCGCATCGCGCCGAACACCCGCTCGGCCCCGGCGCCGCCGAGCACGAAGTCCACCCGGCAGCCCCGCGCCAGCAGCGCGTCGGCCAGCGGGAACAGCACGGCGGAGCCGTACTCGGAGCCGACCAGCACGCAGTGGACGGGGTCGCGCGGCAGCGGGAACGGCCGCCCGAGCGGCCCGACCAGGTCGAGCGTGTCACGGGCGCGCCGCTCGGCGAGCCAGGCCGTGCCGGACCCGCGGACGGTGAAGACGAGCTCCACCGTGCCGCCGTAGTCGGACTTCACGTCGTGGATCGACAGCGCGCGGCGCGTCACCATCGACGTGTACGGCCCGCCCACCGCCACGGAGACGAAGTGGCCGGGGCGGTAACGCTCGGCGATGCCGGGCGCCACCACCGTCAGCGCATGGTAGGCGTCGACCCGGCGCGTCGTCAGCACCGTGCCCGTCACCTGCACCGGTGTGCCGGCCAGACGTCTTCACCTCCCGTGCGGGGTCAGCCCCGGAGTGCCTGTGCGTGCTCCTGGAGAGACCGTACGCCGACGTCGCCGCGTACGATCGCCTGGATGCCCGCCGCGGCGGCGGCCAGGCCCGAGACCGTGGTGATGCACGGGATGCCGCGCAGCACCGCGGCCGTGCGGATCTCGTAGCCGTCGAGCCGCGGCCCCGACTGGCCGGGGCTGCCGAAAGGCGTGTTGACGATCAGGTCGACCTCTCCGTCGAGAATGGCCTGCACGCTCGTGGGCTCACCTCCGGGACCAGTCCCCTCGCTGTGCTTTCGCACGATCTTGGCATGGACGCCGTTGCGGCGCAGCACCTCGGCCGTCCCCTCGGTGGCCAGGATCTCGAATCCGAGATCCGCGAGCGCCTTCACAGGGAAGATCATCGCACGCTTGTCCCTGTTGGCCACGGATACGAACGCGCGTCCCTTGGTCGGGAGCTGCCCGTACGCGCCCGCCTGCGACTTGGCGTAGGCGATGCCGAAGAACTCGTCGATGCCCATGACCTCGCCCGTGGAGCGCATCTCGGGCCCCAGGACGATGTCCACGCCGCGGAAGCGGTTGAACGGCAGCACCGCCTCCTTGACCGCGATCGACGCGTCGAGGGGCAGCGTGCCGCCGTCGCCCTCGGCGGGCAGCATGCCCTCCTCGCGCAGCGAGGCGATCGACGCGCCGAGCATCACCCTGGCCGCCGCCTTGGCCAGCGGCGTGCCGGTGGCCTTGGACACGAACGGCACCGTACGGCTGGCGCGCGGGTTGGCCTCCAGGACGTACAGGATGCCGGCGGACATGGCGTACTGGACGTTCAGCAGGCCGCGCACGCCCACGCCGGCGGCGATGGCCCGGGTGGCGGCGCGGATGGCCTTGATGTCGGCCCCGCCGAGCGTGATCGGCGGCAGGGCGCACGCCGAGTCGCCGGAGTGGATGCCGGCCTCCTCGATGTGCTCCATGACGCCGCCCAGGAACAGCTCCTCGCCGTCGTAGAGGGCGTCCACGTCGATCTCGATGGCCTCGTCCAGGAACTTGTCCACCAGCACCGGGTGGCCGCCCTCCTGGGCCGCCATGTACCGGCTCAGCGTCTCGTCGTCGTACACGATGGCCATGCCGGCCCCGCCGAGCACGTACGAGGGCCGTACGAGCACGGGGTAGCCGATCTCGCCCGCGATCTCCAGCGCCTCCGAGACGGTCAGCGCGGTGCCGTGCTTGGGCGCGGGCAGCCCCGCCTCGGCCAGCACCCGCCCGAACGCGCCGCGCTCCTCGGCCAGGTGGATGGACTCGGGCGAGGTGCCGACCACGGGCACGCCGGCGTCCTTGAGCGCCTGCGCGAGCCCCAGCGGCGTCTGGCCGCCGAGCTGCACGATCACGCCCGCGACCGGGCCCGTCTGCTGCTCGGCGTGCACGACCTCCAGGACGTCCTCCAGCGTGAGCGGCTCGAAGTAGAGCCGGTCGGAGGTGTCGTAGTCGGTGGAGACGGTCTCGGGGTTGCAGTTGACCATGACGGTCTCGAACCCGGCCCGCGACAGCTCGAACGAGGCGTGCACGCACGCGTAGTCGAACTCGATGCCCTGCCCGATGCGGTTGGGCCCGGAGCCGAGGATGATGACCTTCTGCCGCTCCCCCGTGGGGACCTCGGTCTCCTCGTCGTAGGTGGAGTAGAGGTAGGGCGTCCTGGCGGCGAACTCGGCGGCGCAGGTGTCGACCGTGTTGTAGACCGGCCGCAGCCCCAGCGCGTGCCGCAGGTCGCGCACCCTGGCCTCGTCGATGCCGCGGATCTCGCCGAGCTGCAGGTCGCTGAACCCGAGGTGCTTGGCCCGCCCGAGCACCTCGGCGGTCAGGTCGTCGGCCGCGGCGACCGCCTGGGCCTCCTCGTGCAGCAGGAAGAGCTGGTCGATGAACCACGGGTCCACGCTGGTGGCCTCGTACAGCTCCTCCGGCGTGGCGCCGGCCCTGATGGCCTGCTGCATCGTGCGCAGCCGGCCGTCGTGCGGGGTGCGGCAGGCCGCCAGCAGCTCGTCCTTGGGCTCCACGTCGCCGGCCCAGGTGAAGGAGGAGCCCTTCTTCTCCAGCGAGCGCAGCGCCTTCTGCAGCGCCTCGGGGAACGAGCGGCCGATGGCCATGGCCTCGCCCACCGACTTCATGTGCGTGGTGAGCGTCTGGTCGGCGCCCCTGAACTTCTCGAACGCGAAGCGCGGCACCTTCACCACGATGTAGTCGAGCGTCGGCTCGAAGGAGGCCGGGGTCTCCTTGGTGATGTCGTTGGGGATCTCGTCGAGCGTGTAGCCGATGGCCAGCTTGGCCGCGATCTTGGCGATCGGGAAGCCGGTGGCCTTGGAGGCCAGCGCCGAGGAGCGCGACACGCGCGGGTTCATCTCGATGACGATCATGCGTCCGGTGCGCGGGTCCACCGCGAACTGGATGTTGCAGCCGCCGGTGTCGACGCCGACCTCGCGGATGACCGCGATGGCGACGTCGCGCATGTTCTGGTACTCGCGGTCGGTCAGGGTCAGCGCGGGCGCCACGGTGACGCTGTCGCCGGTGTGCACGCCCATCGGGTCGATGTTCTCGATGGAGCACACGATGACGACGTTGTCGGCCTTGTCGCGCATGACCTCCAGCTCGTACTCCTTCCAGCCGAGGATCGACTCCTCCAGGAGCACCTCGGTGGTCGGGGAGGCGTCGAGCCCCGCGCCGGCGATGCGGCGCAGGTCCTCCTCCGTGTACGCGAAGCCGGAGCCGGCGCCGCCCATGGTGAACGAGGGCCGCACGACCAGCGGGTAACCCAGCTCGCCCGCGGCGGCCAGGCACTCGTCCATGGTGTGGCAGATGACGGACTTGGCGGACTCGGCGTTGAGGCCGTGCTCGCGGGCGACCTTGGCGACGATGTCCTTGAACTTCTCGCGGTTCTCGCCCGCCTGGATCGCGTCGAAGTCGGCGCCGATCAGCTCGACCTCGTACTTGTCCAGCACGCCCGACTCGTGCAGCGCCACGGCGGTGTTGAGCGCGGTCTGGCCGCCCAGCGTGGGCAGCAGCGCGTCGGGCCGCTCCTTGGCGATGATCTTCTCGACGAACTCGGGGGTGATCGGCTCGACGTACGTGGCGTCGGCGAACTCCGGGTCCGTCATGATCGTGGCGGGGTTGCTGTTGACCAGGATCACGCGGAAGCCCTCGGCCCGCAGCACGCGGCACGCCTGGGTGCCCGAGTAGTCGAACTCGCACGCCTGGCCGATCACGATCGGCCCCGAGCCGATCACCAGGACCGACTGGATGTCCTCACGCTTTGGCACGGGTCATGACCTCGCAGAACTCGTCGAAGAGATAGGCGGCGTCGTGTGGGCCGGCGGCGGCCTCCGGGTGGTACTGGACGCTGAAGGCGCGGCCGTCGAGCAGCCGCAGCCCCTCCACGCAGCGGTCGTTGAGGTTGACGTGGCTCACCTCGGCCTGCCCGTACGGGGTCTCGAACGGCCCGCCGAGCGGCGCCTCCACCGCGAACCCGTGGTTGTGCGCGGAGATCTCCACCTTCCCGGTGCGCACGTCCTGCACCGGCTGGTTGACGCCGCGGTGGCCGTAGCGCAGCTTGTACGTGGACAGCCCCAGGGCCCGCCCGAAGAGCTGGTTGCCGAAGCAGATCCCGAAGAACGGCACCTTCGCCTCCAGCACCCCGCGCAGCGCCGACACGTCGGCGGTGGCGGGGTCGCCCGGCCCGTTGGAGAAGAACACGCCGTCGGGCCGGACCGCCATGATCTGCTCGTAGGTGGCGTCGGCCGACAGCACGTGCACCTCGCAGCCGCGCTCGGCCATCCGGTGCGGGGTCATGCCCTTGATGCCGAGGTCCACGGCCGCGACCGTGAACCGCTTCTCGCCGATCGCCGGGACGACGTACGTCTCGCCCGTGGCGACCTCGCGCGCCAGGTCGGCGCCCTCCATCGGGGGCGACTGCCGCACGCGCTCGACGAGCTCCTCGACCGGCGCCGACGCCGCGCTGAAGATGCCGGCGCGCATGGCGCCGCGCTCGCGCAGGTGGCGGGTGAGCGCCCGGGTGCCGGAGATCGCGATCCCGACGACGCCCTGCTCCTTGAGGTAGTCGTCGAGCGAGCGGTTGGCCCGCCAGTTGGAGACCACCCTGGACGGCTCGCGCACGACGTAGCCGGCCACCCAGACACACCGGGACTCAGGGTCCTCGTCGTTGACGCCGGTGTTGCCGATGTGCGGCGCCGTCATGGCGACGATCTGCCGGTGGTAGGAGGGGTCCGTGAGGGTCTCCTGGTAGCCGGTCATGCCGGTGTTGAAGACCATTTCGCCGAACGTCTCGCCTTCGGCGCCGTATGGAGTTCCGTGGAAGACGCGGCCGTCTTCCAGGACGAGCACCGCAGTGTTCAAACCAGCTTCCCTTCGAGAACGGTCGGCCTGCCGCGCAGGAACGTGGCCACTACCCTGCCGGGCAGCGTCATCCCCTCGTACGGGGTGTTCCGGCTCTTGGAGGCGAAGGCGGACGGGTCCACCTTCGTCCGCACGGACGGGTCGTACAGCGTGATGTTGGCCGGGGCGCCCACTTCCAGCGGCTGCCCCTGGCCGCCGAGCCGCCCGATGCGGGCGGGCACGACGGACATGCGCTGGGCGACGCCCGCCCAGTCGAGCAGGCCGGTCTCGACCATGGCCTCCTGGACCACGCTGAGCGCGGTCTCCAGGCCGACCATGCCCATGGCCGCGGCCGACCACTCGGTCTCCTTGTCCTCGACCGGGTGGGGCGCGTGGTCGGTGGCCACGATGTCGATCGTGCCGTCGGCCAGGGCGGCGCGCAGCGCCTCGACGTCCGCGCGGGTGCGCAGCGGCGGGTTGACCTTGTAGATCGGGTTGTAGGCGCCCACCGGCGACTCCTCCACGAGGTCGTCGGTGAGGAGCAGGTGGTGGGGGGTCACCTCGGCGGTGATGTTCCAGCCCTTGGACTTGGCCCAGCGGATGATCTCGACAGAGCCGGCCGTGGAGACGTGGCAGATGTGCAGCCGGGAGCCGACGTGGGCGGCCAGGAGGCAGTCGCGGGCGATGATCGCCTCCTCCGCGACCGCGGGCCAGCCGGTCAGGCCGAGCCTGCCGGAGATGACGCCCTCGTTCATCTGGGCGCCGGCGGTGAGCCTGGGCTCCTGGGCGTGCTGGGCGATGACGCCGTCGAACGCCTTGACGTACTCCAGGGCGCGGCGCATCAGCACCGCGTCGTCCACGCACTTGCCGTCGTCGGAGAAGACGCGCACGCGGGCGGCCGAGTCGGCCATCGCGCCCAGCTCGGCGAGCTGCCTGCCCTCCAGCCCGACGGTGACGGCGCCGACCGGGTGCACGTCGCAGTGGGCGAACTCGCGGCCCAGCCGCCACACCTGCTCGACCACGCCGGCGGTGTCGGCGACGGGCGAGGTGTTGGCCATGGCGTGCACGGCGGTGTAGCCGCCGCGGGCGGCCGACTGGGTGCCGGTCTGCACGGTCTCGGCGTCCTCGCGGCCGGGCTCGCGCAGGTGCGTGTGCAGGTCCACGAGGCCGGGCAGCGCGATCGCGCCCGCGCCGTCGAGCGTGTCGTCGCCTGCCAGGCCGGGCCCGATCTCGGCGATCGCGCCGTTCTCGACCCGGATGTCGGCGGGCTCCGCGCCCAGGATCCTCACGTTGCGAATGATCATGCGGTCTCTCCCCCGAGCAGCAGGTACAGGACGGCCATGCGGATGGTCACGCCGTTGGCGACCTGTTCGACGATCGTGGATCGCGCCGAGTCGGCCACCTCGGCGGCGATCTCCATACCCCGGTTCATCGGCCCCGGATGCATGACGATCGCCTCGTCGGGCATCTTCGCGAACCGGTCCCTGTCGAGGCCGTAGCGGCGGGAGTACTCGCGCTCGCTGGGGAAGTACGCGGCGTTCATCCGCTCCTTCTGCACCCGCAGCATCATCACCGCGTCGGACTTGGGCAGCACCGCGTCGAGGTCGTAGGACACCTCGCACGGCCAGGTGCCGACCGAGACGGGCAGCAGCGTGGGCGGCGCGACCAGGGTGACCTCGGCGCCGAGCGTGTGCAGCAGCAGCACGTTGGAGCGGGCGACGCGGCTGTGCAGCACGTCGCCGACGATCGTGACCCTGCGGCCCTCCAGGCTGCCCAGGCGGCGGCGCATGGAGAAGGCATCGAGCAGCGCCTGCGTGGGGTGCTCGTGGGTGCCGTCGCCGGCGTTGACGACGCTGCCGCGCACCCAGTTGGCCAGGCGGTGCGGCGCGCCGGAGGAGCCGTGGCGGATGACGACCGCGTCGGCGCCCATGGCCTCCAGGGTGAGCGCGGTGTCCTTGAGCGACTCGCCCTTGGACACGCTCGACCCCTTGGCCGAGAAGTTGATCACGTCGGCGGACAGCCGCTTGGCCGCCGCCTCGAACGAGATCCGCGTGCGCGTGGAGTCCTCGAAGAACAGGTTGACCACCGTGCGCCCGCGCAGCGTGGGCAGCTTCTTGATGGAACGTTCCGAGACCCTCGCCAGCTCCTCGGCGGTGTCGAGGATGAGCAGCGCGTCGTCCCGGGTCAGGTCTCCGGCGGAGATCAGGTGCCGCTTCACTTGGCGCCCCCCTTCATCAGCAGGACGGCGTCGCGGCCGTCGATCTCCTGCAGGTAGACCTTGACCTTCTCGCTCTTGGCCGTCGGCAGGTTCTTGCCGACGTAGTCGGCGCGGATGGGCAGCTCGCGGTGGCCGCGGTCGACCAGCGTGGCGAGCTGCACGGCGGTGGGGCGGCCGAGGTCGTTGAGCGCGTCCAGCGCGGCGCGCACGGTGCGGCCGGAGTAGAGGACGTCGTCGACGAGCACCACGACCCTGCCGTCGATGCCGTCGGGCGGCAGCTCGGTGGGGCCGAGCGGGCGCACGGGCCCGCGCCGCAGGTCGTCGCGGTACATCGTGATGTCGATCGAGCCGACGGGGATCTTGACGCCTTCGAACTGCTCGATGCGGTCACCGAGCCGGCGGGCCAGCGTGGCGCCGCGGGTCGGGATGCCGAGGAGGACGACGTCGCCGGCGCCCTTGGTGCGCTCGAGGATCTCGTGCGCGATCCGGGTCAGCGCCCGGTGGATGTCCGGGGCTTCCAGGACGGCCCTGGAATCACCCGCAGGTGCGGACATGGCGAAGCTCACCACCTTTCCCGCCTCACGGGACGGGTCTTAAAAGGGTGTTGGTCGGGACACACAGTACCAGGGGCTACCAGGTACAACGCGAGTGCCCTCCCGTGGTGCCCGTACGGGGAGCGACGGCGCGGTCGCGGATCAGGGCGATCTCCTGGATCAGGTAATTTCCCGCGCCGCGCCGTGTCGGGACGGCCCGCGCGGGGCACGTCTACCCGGCGCGCGAGGCGGGAGTCGGGCGTGACTTCCGCTTCCTGGAGGGGGATACAGGACAGATGACGTTCCATGTCGATTCCGAGGTAGGGCACCTGCGGCAGGTCCTGCTGCACAAGCCCGACCTGGCGCTGAAGCGGCTGACCCCCACCAGCAAGGACGCGTTCCTCTTCGACGACGTGCTCTGGGTGCAGCGGGCGATCGAGGAGCACGAGGAGTTCCAGCAGGTGCTGACGGACCGCGGCATCCGCGTGCACCTGCTGGCGGACCTGCTCAGGGAGACCGTCGACATCCCGGAGGCCCGCAAGCACATCCTCGACGCGGTCATCGACGAGCGCTGGCTCGGCCCGGTCGCCATCGACGACATCCGCAACACGCTCGACGGGATGGACTCCGCCACCCTGCAGGTCTACCTGACCGGCGGCATCACCAAGCGCGAGCTGGTCTCGATGGGCTGCGACCCCAAGGCGGTGACCTTCCACGCCACCGGCGAGGACGACTTCATCCTGCCGCCGCTGCCGAACCACCTGTTCACGCGGGACACCTCGTGCTGGATCTACGACGGCGTGTCGATCAACGCGATGAAGAAGAAGGCCCGCATGCGGGAGACGGTCAACATGGAGGCCGTCTACATGTACCACCCGACGTTCGCCAGCGGCTTCGGCAGGCCGGGGCAGGGCGGGTACCACTGCTGGATGCCCGGCCAGTCGGTGGCCCCCGCCACCATGGAGGGCGGCGACGTGCTGGTCATCGGGCGCGGCGCGGTGCTGGTCGGGATGAGCGAGCGCACCCAGCCGCAGGCCGTCGAGATGCTGGCGCAGCGGCTGTTCAGCGCCGGGTCCGCGCGGCGGATCGTGGCGCTCGACATGCCGAAGGCGCGGGCGTTCATGCATCTCGACACGGTGATGACCATGCTCGACGTGGGCGTGTTCACCAAGTACGCCGGCCTGGGCATGCTGCCGGCGTACACGATCGAGCCGGGCGAGACGTCCAAGGAGCTCAAGGTCACCGACCACCCGCCCGAGGACATGCACAAGGCCATCGCGCACGCACTCGACCTGCCCGACATCAAGGTCCTGACTCCCACCCAGGACGTCTACGCCGCCGAGCGGGAGCAGTGGGACGACGGCTGCAACGGGCTGGCGCTGGAGCCCGGCGTGGTCGTGGCCTACGAGCGCAACGCGACCACCAACAACTACCTGCGCGACAACGGCATCGAGGTGATCACGATCAGGGGCAGCGAGCTCGGCAGGGGGCGCGGCGGGCCGCGGTGCATGAGCTGCCCGCTGGAGCGCGACGCCGTCTAGGGGGACGACACATGGCGGTGGACCTGCGGGGCCGCAGCTTTCTCAAGGAGCTGGACTTCACCCAGGAGGAGTTCGGCTTCCTGCTGCGGCTGTCGGCGGAGCTGAAGGCCGCCAGGCACGCCGGGGCCGAGCGGCAGCGGCTGCGGGGCAGGAACCTCGCGCTGATCTTCGAGAAGACCTCCACGCGGACGCGCTGCGCGTTCGAGGTGGCCGCCCGCGACCAGGGCGCGCACGTCACGTGCCTGGACCCGGCCGGCGCCCAGCTCGGGCACAAGGAGTCGGTCGGCGACACCGCGCGGGTGCTGGGCCGGATGTTCGACGGCATCGAGTACCGCGGCTCCAGGCAGGCCCACGCCGAGGAGCTGGCGGCCCTGTCGGGGGTGCCCGTGTGGAACGGGCTGACCGACGAGTGGCATCCCACGCAGACGCTGGCCGACATGCTGACCATGCGCGAGCACAGCGACCGCCCGCTGCGCGAGGTGTCGTTCGCCTACCTGGGCGACGCGCGCAACAACATGGGGCACTCGCTGCTGGTCACGGGGGCGCTGCTCGGCATGGACGTACGCCTGGTCGCGCCCAGGGCCCTGTGGCCCGATCCGGAGCTGGCCGCCGGGCCGGCCGAGAAGCTGGCGGCCGGCACCGGGGCCAGGATCACCGTCACCGACGACCTGGGCAAGGGCGTCAGGGGCGTGGACTTCCTCTACACCGACGTGTGGGTGTCGATGGGCGAGCCGGCCGAGATGTGGCAGGAGCGGATCAAGCTGCTGCTGCCGTACCAGGTGAACGACGCGGTGGTCCGGGCCACCGGCAACCCTTCGGTGCGGTTCATGCACTGCCTGCCCGCCTTCCACAACAGGGAGACCGAGGTCGGGCGCGACCTCTACGACAAGACCGGGCTCGACGCGCTGGAGGTGACCGAGAGCGTCTTCGAGTCGCCGCGCTCGATCGTCTTCGAGCAGGCCGGGAACCGGCTGCACACCATCAAGGCCGTCATGGTCGCGACGCTGGGAGACTGACATGCGGGTCATCGTGGCGCTGGGCGGCAACGCGGTGCTGCGGCGCGGGCAGCGGCCCGACGCGGACGTACAGCTCGCCAACGTGCGCGCGGCCGCCAGGGCGCTCGCCAGGCTGGCGGCCGAGCACGAGCTGGTCATCACCCACGGCAACGGCCCGCAGGTGGGCCTGCTGGCCATGCAGAGCGCCGCCGACCCCGAGCTGAGCGGGCCGTACCCGTTCGACGCGCTCGGCGCGCAGACGCAGGGCCTGATCGGCTACTGGATGCAGCAGGCCCTGCAGAACGCGCTGCCCGGCAGGCAGGTGCTGGCCATGGTGACGCAGACGCTGGTGTCGGCGGTCGACCCGGCCTTCGCGGAGCCGGCGAAGTTCGTCGGCCAGGTCTACGAGCAGGAGGAGGCCGAGAAGCTGGCCGCCGAGCACGGCTGGACGGTGCGGCAGGACGGCCGGCTCTGGCGGCGGGTCGTGCCGTCACCGGCCCCGCAGCGCGTGGTCGAGACCCGGCTGATCCGGCGGATGGTGGGCGAGGGCGTGATCGTGGTGTGCGCGGGCGGCGGCGGGGTCCCCGTCGTACGCGACGAGCGCGGCCGGCTGACCGGCGTGGAGGGCGTGGTCGACAAGGACCTCACCACCGCGATGCTGGCCGAGGCGCTGGACTGCGACGCGTTCCTCAGCCTCACCGACGTGCCGCGCGTCATGCGGGCCTTCGGCACGCCGCACCAGAGCGAGATCGGCCACACCACCCCGCACGAGCTGCGCGCGCTCGACTTCCCCGCCGGGTCGATGGGGCCGAAGGTGGAGGCGGTCTGCAGGTTCGTGGAGACGACCGGCGACATGGCGGCCATCGGCAGGCTGGAGGACGCCGAGCGCATACTCGGCGGCACGGCGGGCACCATCGTCACACCCAACGGCCGGTGGCCGCTGACGAGCACGTTGTAGGGGGTGTCCGATGACGCTGGCCCGGCGGCTCCTCCGGACCAAGCCCACCGAGCGCATCGTGGCCGAGGGCGGTCACGGCGAGGGCGGCGAGCTGCGGCGCACGATGTCGCTGTGGCAGCTCACGCTGTTCAGCGTCGGCGCGACGCTGGGCACCGGGATCTTCGTGATCCTCGGGCAGGCGGTGCCCAAGGCGGGGCCCGCGGTGGTGATGGCGTTCGTGCTGGCGGCGGTCACGGCGCTGTTCTCCGCGCTGTCGTACGCCGAGCTGGCCGGCACGATCCCGGTGTCCGGCTCGTCCTACTCCTACGCGTACGCGACGCTGGGCGAGCTCGTGGCCTGGATCTGCGGCTGGTGCCTGATGCTGGAGTACGCCGTCTCCGTGGCGGCCGTGGCCGTCGGCTGGGGCGAGTACCTGAACTCGTTCCTGCGCGCGCTGTTCGGCTTCACGCTGCCCGAGGCCATCACCCGCTCCCCCGGCCAGGACGGCGGCGTGGTGAACGTCACCGCCATCGTCATCGTCCTGCTGGCCACGTGGCTGCTGCTGTACGGGGCCTCCGAGAGCGCCAGGGCGAACGCCTTCTTCGTGCTCATCAAGATCGCGGTGCTGCTGTTCTTCTGCGTGGTGACGTTCACGGCCTTCCGGTCGGGGAACCTCGCGCCGTTCGCCCCCATGGGCGTGGCCGGCATCACGGCCGCGGCCTCGCAGGTCTTCTTCTCCTACATCGGCTTCGACGCCGCCTCCACCGCCGGTGAGGAGGCCAGGAACCCCAAGCGGGACCTGCCGCTGGCGATCATCCTGTCGCTGGCCATCGTGACGGCCGTCTACGTGCTCGTGGCGCTGGCCGCCGTCGGCGCGATGCCGTGGACCGCGTTCGACCCCGGCCGTACCGAGGCGAGCCTGTCGTACATCGCGGACCTGGCCGTGGGCGCCACCTGGCCCGGCCTGATCGTCTCCTTCGGCGCGGTCGTCGCCATCGCCAGTGTCGTGCTCACGGTCATCTACGGGCAGACCCGCATCCTGTTCGCGATGTCCCGCGACGGGCTCATCCCCCGCGTCTTCCAGAGGGTCAACCCCCGCCGGCAGGTGCCGATCGCCAACACCCTCATCGTGGCCGCGTTCATCTCCGTGCTGGCCGGGCTGGTGCCGCTCGGGCAGCTCGCCGAGGCGACCAGCATCGGCACGCTGTTCGCCTTCGCCATCGTCAACGTCGGCGTGCTCGTGCTGCGCTACCGCAGCCCCGAGCTGCCGCGCGGCTTCCGCACGCCGCTGTTCCCCGTCACGCCGGTGCTGGGCGCGATCATGTGCGTCGTGGTCATGGCGGGGCTGGCCGGGGTGACCTGGCTGGCGTTCGGGCTGTGGATGCTCGCGGGGCTGATCTGTTACTTCCTGTACGGCTATGGCCATTCGCGGCTGAATGCCGAGGTGCGCTGAATGAGGCTCGACGACGTGCTGGCCGGATACGTTCCCGGGTCCCGGGGGCGGGACGGGCTGGCGCTGGCCGTACTGCTGGCGGGGCAGGCGCACGCGCGGCTGACGGTGGCGACCGTGCAGCCGCCCGCCCGCTCCACCCCCGGCCCCGCCAGGGCCGAGGAGAGCGCCTGGCGCGCCTACCTGCGCGAGCAGGCCGACGCCACGCTCGCCCAGGCCCGTGACCTGATAGCCGAACACGCCGGACCGGCGGCCGAGTCTGCTGGGGCGACCCGCGGAGAGGTTGAATATCTCGCGCACTCCCACAGGGGCAGCGGGCGCGGGCTGGTGGAGCTGGCGCGCAGGCGTGGCGCGGACGTCGTGGTGATCGGCTCGGCACCAGGGGGCGGCAGGGGGCGCATCTCGGTGGGCAGCACGGCCGACCAGCTCCTGCACTCGTCCTCCGTCCCCGTCCTGCTCGCCCCGCGCGGCTACGGCGACGGGCCGCCGGCCGCCATCGACCGCCTCACCGTCGCCTACCGCCGCGGCCCCGGCTGCGACGCGGCGGTCACGGACGCGGCGCGGACGGCCGCGACGCTCGGCGTGCCGCTGCGCCTGGTCACGCTGGTGATCAGCAGCGGCAGGCGGGCGAGGATCGAGGAGGAGATGCTCGTACGCCTGCGCGACCAGGCGGCGGCCGACCTCCACGCGGCGGTGCGGGGCCGGCGACCGGCGAGACGTGCCGGTGGGCGGCCCGTCGAGGTCGAGGTGCTGGAGGGCCGCAACGTGGCCCAGGCACTCGGGACGACCTCGTGGCTGCCCGGCGAGATGATCATATGCGCTTCCAGCGACACCGGGCCACTCAGGCGGGTCTTCCTCGGGGACACCTCGATCAAGATCGTCCGGGCCTCGACCTGCCCTGTCATGATTCTCACTCGAGAGCCCTGACCGCCGGAATTTCTCGTCAAAACCTGACGAAGTCATCGTTGCCAGTGGGACATGAGGGGCGATTGTGGCGATCCCTACCGGATCGGATTCGGCATCTTTTTTCCAATCAGCTTGACCTTAGGCGTCCACCCCTTTACCGTCACTGTGCGTAACCACACCGCGCGGCGTTATGGGGTAAACCCAGAGCCATGGCTACCGATGGTGCCGACCCAGGCACCAGACCCCCCGGTGGCCCGGGCATACGCCGCAAGGGAGCACAATCTACTGAGAGCGATACATACGAGAGCCGGGGGGCCACACGATGCCGTCTGAGTACGCAAAGTCGCTGGGTGCACGACTCCGCGCCATCCGCACCCAGCAGGGCCTGTCCCTGCATGGAGTCGAAGAGAAGTCGCGTGGCAGGTGGAAAGCCGTAGTCGTTGGCTCCTATGAGCGTGGCGACCGAGCGGTGACCGTGCAGAAGCTTGCCGAGCTTGCCGACTTCTACGGGGTGCCCGTATCCGAGCTGCTGCCGGGCGGAGCCGCCCCCAGCCCGCTCGGGCCGACGCCCAAGCTTGTGATCGACCTGGAGCGGCTCGCGACCCTGCCGAAGGAGAAGGCCGGCGCCCTGGCCAGGTACGCCGCCACCATCCAGAGCCAGCGTGGCGACTACAACGGCAAGGTGCTGTCGATCCGCCAGGAGGACCTGCGCTCCCTGGCGGTGATCTACGACAAGTCGCCGAGCGAGCTGACCGAGGAGCTCATCAGCTGGGGCGTCCTCGACGCCGAGGCCCGCCGGGCCGTGGAGTCGTTCTGACGTCCTGAGGTCGTCCGGGTCCCGGGGCTTCGCGGCCCCGAGGCCGTGGTTTTTTGGTCGCCCGCTCCAACCGAGGGCTCGCCGCACTCCGGCGAGCCCATCGGCATGTCCACCCGCGTCACACCCGGGGCCGCCAGGCGGGTGACACCCAAGGCCACCTGCAGCGACGTCGAGTGGCAGCGCGCAGGCGGGACCAGGTCGCGGCGCAACGTCGGCGTCGGATGGCGGCACAGAAGCCTCGCACCACGAACAAGCCACCGAACCGCACCACGTGCCGGGCAAGGCGAGGTCGAACAGGACGCGCGCGTCGACCGCGCTGCGGCGTCCGACCGGCGCGGCCCATCGTCCGAGCAGTGCGCGACCCGGCGCGGGTCAGGGCGCGTCGTGACCCGACCGCCGGCACAGGGACGCAAGGCGGCAACCCCTCCGCAGCCCCTCACCGGCCGCGGGATCACCTCCGAAGGGTGGCCGTCACCCCGCCAGTGGCACGTCCACCGGCAGTTGCGGCTGGCTAGGGACCCCGAGGATGCCCTCGACGGTCGAGACGAACGTCTCCGCCTCCGCCAGGATCTCGTCCGCGTCCGCCGCGCTGATCCGGCGCACCATCCCCGCCTCGGCGGCGGCGCGCTTGGCGGCGGTCATCGCGAAGTAGGCCGCCCACTGCGCCAGCTCGGGCTCGGCCTCGGGCAGCAGGTCCCAGGCGCTGCGGAGCCGCCGGCGGCGGCCCTCCGTGGGGCGGGGGTGGGCGGCGAGGATCGCCGCTGCCGCTCGCAGGGCCGCCAGGTGGGCGGCCACGTATCGGGATGCCGGGGTGCGAGCGCCGGTCGCCTCCGCCAGGCACGAACGTGAATCGGTCAGGTGTGCCCGAACCGCAGGCGACAGCCGGGGCCCGGGCGTGTCTCTAGGCCGTGGTGCCATCTTGCGCGCCTCCTCTGGAGTCGTGGGCGGCGTCCGGCTTCTGCGCCGATGGAGCCAACAATCGCAGACGCCACCGACATTTCCGCCGGGCAGGCCGGACGAGGAGCTTCCCCTCTCCCCGTCCGGCCAGGACACGCCCACTCGTCTCCGCCGACGACGAGGACGCACCCTTCGCCCGGGAACCTGGCCACGGGGCTCGCTTGGGGAAGCGAACGGCCCGCGACCAGGTCCTGGTGACGTTGAGCCGCGAGCCTCGCCGTCACTAGGTCGAACATAATTTCGATCACGCCCCGTTGTCAACCGATCCACGAACATAGGTTCGATGACCATGAAGTGAAAGGAACGACACGCGGCGGAAGCCGTCCGGTTCGAGGCGGCGCAGACGAAAGAGCCGCCGCCGCGGTTCGGATGCGGCGACGGCGGGATGGTGCTGTCAGGGCAGTGTCAAGGCGCGGGCCCGCGTCAGGAGACCGAGATCGCCCCGGACGGGCAGAGGGTCACGGCCCGGCGCACGGCCTCCTCCAGCTCCTGCGGCGGTTCGTCCTGCAGCAGGACGACAGTGCCTTCGTCCTCGCTCTGGTCGAACACCTTCGGCACCGTCAGCGCGCACATGCCCGCACCGATGCACACCGTCGTATCTGCCTTGATTTCCATCGCGACCTACCAAGTGACAGGGAGGCGGTGCACTCCGTAAATACTCATGTCCGAGCGCATCGGCACCTCCTCGGGTGTTACCGCCAAGCGTAGGCCAGGGAACCGGCGCAGCAGCGCAGGGTAGGCGATGCGCATCTCCGCGCGGGCGAGCTGCTGGCCGAGGCACTGGTGGATGCCGTGCCCGAACGTCAGGTGCCCGCCGGCGGGCCGGGTGACGTCGAGCCGCTCGGCGTCGTCGAAGCGGGCGGGGTCACGGTTGACGGCGGGCAGGTGGATGGAGACGGTCTCACCGGCCTTGATCGTGACGCCCTCGATCTCCACGTCCTCCAGCGCGGAGCGCATCGGCCCGAGATGGATGATCGTGAGGTGGCGCAGCAGTTCCTCGACGCCGTTGTCCACCACGGAGGGGTCGTCGCGCATGGCGGCGAGCTGGTCGGGGTTCGTGAGCAGCGCGTACGTCCCCAGCCCCAGCATGTTGGCGGTCGTCTCGTGCCCCGCGATGAGCAGCAGGACCCCGACCCCGGTGAGGTCCTCGTCGCTCAGCTCGCCGCTCTCGATGAGCCCGCTGAGCAGGTCGTCGCCGGGCTCCTTGCGCTTGCGCTGGACGAGCCCGTAGAGGTAGGCCGAGATACTCCCGAGCGCCGCGATCGCGTCGTCCGCCTTGCTCTCGAGGCTGGCCAGGACCTTGGTGTCGGCCTGGAACTGCGCGCGTTCCCCGTACGGCACGCCGAGCAGCTCGCAGATCACCAGCGACGGGATCGGCAGCGCGAACTCCTGGACGAGGTCCACGGGCGGCCCCGCGGCCTCCATGGCGTCGAGGCAGGCGCCGGTGATCTCCTCGATCCGGGGCTCCAGCATCTTCATCCGCCGCACCGTGAACTGCCCGGTCAGCAGCCTGCGGAAGCGCGTGTGGTCGGGCGGGTCCATGCGCAGGAAGAACCCGGGCGGCACGCGCAGCTTCTCCGGCTGGGTCGCCAGCTCCATCCTGGCGGACGGGATCGGCGGGTGCATGTGCTCCGGCCGGTTGCTGAAGTACGGGCTCGCGAGCACCGCTCTGGCCGCCGCGTGGCCGGTCACGAGCCAGCCCTGGTGACCGTCGGCGTACGTCATGCGGTGGATCGTGCCCTGTTGTCGCAGCGCGGTGACTTCGTCGGGCGGGTCGAGCGGGCGCTGGCGGGCGGTGGGCAGGGTCAGTTCTGACATGTTCCGCTCCTTCCGAACTCTCACTCCCAGAAAACATCATTGGATGCAAAATTTCAATGGATGAAAACAATTAGGACGTGCAGTATAGTTCCGGCATGGTGGAAGGGCTCCGGGAACGCAAGAAGCAACGCACGCGCCAGGCGCTCATCGAGGCGGCGCTGCGGCTGTTCCAGGAGCAGGGCTTCGAGGAGACCACGCTCGCGGAGATCGCGGAGCAGGCCGACGTGTCGACCCGCACGTTCTTCAGCTACTTCGCCGGCAAGGAGGACGTGGTCTTCTACGACACCAAGACCCGGCTGGACCTGGCGCTCAGGGTGATGGAGGGCAGGCGGCCCGACGAGACCGTGACCGGCGTGCTGATGAGGATCGTCGAGGAGAGCTTCGAGCAGGCCGTCGCCTACCAGGACCTCACGAGCGAGGACGCGGTGCTGCGGGTGCGGCTGATCCTCACGGAGCCCGCCCTGCAGGCGCGGGCGCTGCACCTGCTGTTCGACACCCAGCTCAAGCTCGCCGTGGCGCTGCACGACGCGTTCCCCGAGCTGACGCGGGTGGACGCCGCCGCGGCGGTGGGCGCGCTGATCGGGGCCGTCAAGCTGGGCGTCATGTCCACCCTGGAGGAGGAGCAGTCGCTGGAGGACATCCTGGGCAACGCGCGCCGCGCGGCCGAGGTCGCCATCTCCGGCCTGCGCAGCCTCGGCTAGCGCGAGCCCGCTCTGCACCCTTTCGCGTGGAGAGTGCCCTGATCCTTCTGAGAAGCTGTCCCACGGGAACCGCCACGGGAAGGGAGCGCGGATGGCGGGAAGCGGTCGCCCGGTGGGGCTCGTACTGCTGGCTCTGGGGCCGGTGCTGGCGGCGGCGTACGCGGGCGCGGGCCACCTGGCCATCCGGGCGGCGGTACGCGCGCAGACCGCCGGCCCCGCCTGGGAGGGCGGCAGGATCGACGAGTCGGGGCTGACCTCGCTGGGCGTGGACACGTGGCGGCTGACCTGGTGGACCGCGATGGTCGTGGGCGCCGTGGCGGTGGCCTACCTGGCGTTCGGGGTGCTCCTGCTGCGGGAGCGGCGCGGGCGGACGCTGATCCTCGTCGTGTCGGGGGTGCTCATCGTCCCGTACGCGCTGGGGTTCGGGGTCGCGCTGTTCAATCCCGTCGAGCTGCTGGCCGGCCTGTACGACTCCCCCGACTTCCTCGCCGGGCTGCCCGCGTGGCAGCCGTACACGGCCTGGCTGCTGCTGGCAGGCGGGCTGGCGCAGGCCGTGGGGATGGTGGTGGCCGCCGCTTACGGCAGGCGCGCGGCCCCGAAGCCTCCGGACGTGGCAGAGGTCAACGGGCAGAGCTGACACCCGTTCGTACGACCGCCGCGATCAGGTCGCGGGCAGGCCGGGGCGCGTCCAGGAACGCCGGCAGATCGCCGCCCCCGGCCTCCAGCAGGCCGGCTCCGATGTTGGAGAAGGTCGAGATCGTGTGCCCCGCCTGGTACGCCTCCAGCCCGGCCAGCCCCGCCCGCGCCTCCCGCAGCGGCACCGGACGGTAGGCGACGGGCCGCCCCAGCACCTCGGAGAGCACCTCCGCCAGGTCGTGCCCGCCGACCGCGCTCACGCCCTCCAGCTCGTACGTCCTGCCCGCGTGCCGCCGCGCCCCGCCCGAGGCGACGTCCTGCCAGGCCTCGGCCGCCACGCGCACGGCCACGGCGGCCAGGTCCTCCCTGGCCGCCACCGACACCCGCCCGGTGCCGAGAGGCGCCGCGAACACCCCGCTCTCCGCCGCCGCCGGAACGCCGGCCAGTGCCAGCCCGGCGGGGATCTCGGCGTACAGGGCGTTGCGCAGCACCGTGACATCGAAGGGCGCCTCGGCCAGCCGCGCCTCGGTCCACCGGTGGGGCAGGGCGATCGTGAGCCGCTCACCCGAGCCGGCCAGGCTGGTGTAGATCACGTGCTCGACGCCCGCCGCGGCCGCCGCCCGTACGACCGCGCCGTGCCGGGCGAGCACGACGTCGTCCTCGGCGTACCCGGCGGACACGAACACCAGCACCCGCGCCCCCTCGAACGCCCGCTCCAGCGTCTCCGGCCGGTCGAAGTCGGCGTGCCGCACCCCGGCGCCGCCGCCCGAGCTGCTGGCCCCCGCCACCGCCGTCCCGGCGGCGACCCGCAGCCCGCCGAAGATCGCTCCGCCCAGTGCCCCGGACACGCCTGTCACGACAATCATGGGTCCCCCTAATGTGGATCTGCCAGGTGAAACGAACCCAAGCATGGGCGAGGCCCCGCGCTCGCCGTAAGGAGGCACTCTCATGTCAGTCGCGCACACGGAGGTAACCCCCCAGGCCGCGGGGCCGTGCGGGGACGACGACTGCGGCATCAGGGACGTCCTCGACCGCATCGGCGACAAGTGGACGGTGCTGGTGATGGTGGAGCTGGCGAAGGGGGTGCGGCGGTTCAGGGAGCTGCACCGGGCGGTGCCGGGCATCTCGCAGCGGATGCTGACGCTGACGACGCGGCGGCTGTGCCGGGACGGGCTGGTCGAGCGCACGGCGTACGCGACGATCCCGCCGCAGGTGGAGTACCGGCTGACGCCGATGGGGCGCAGCCTCGCCGAGGCCGTGCAGCGGCTGGCCGACTGGTCGCGCGAGCACAAGGACGCCATGGAGGACGCCCGCGCCCGCTGGGACGCCGGGCATCCGGGCGAGGCCGAGTAACGCGGCCAGGCGGGGCTGAGCAGCGCGACCAGGCGAGGGCGGCTAGCAGCGCGACCAGGTGGCCCAGCCGTGGCGGGCGCCGGTGGTGGTCCAGCCCGCCGGTGGCGGGCCGGCGTCCTGCGGGACGACGGCGGTGCAGACGCCCTCGGGAGGGGTGCCGCGGAAGCGTTCGATCCGGGTCCACCACACGCGGTACGACAGCGGGACCCAGACGTTCCACTTCACTCCCTCCTCCACCGCCACCCGGCCGGGCGGCGACGGCGCCGGCAGCCAGTCGGGGCCCGGCGCGGGCGGGGCGGGCGCCAGGTGGGCGACGAACGCCACCTGGACCAGGGCCAGGACGCCGACGGCGAGCATCCCGGGCCGGCGGACCAGGGTCGCGCCGGCCAGGCAGGCCAGCAGTGCCAGGGCGGACAGGGAGGCGGCGACCAGGTCGAGCGAGCCGGGCGTCCGGGTGAGGAAGATCACTTCGGGGAAGTCGAAGGCGATGAACGCGTGCCGCCGGAGCCGGTCCCCCGCGTACCAGGCGGTCACCCCACCGGTCACGGCGAGCAGCCCGGCAGCGACCACCACCAGCCACACCACCCGGAGCGGCCCACCCCACCGGCCGCCTGCCGCCGCTGGACGCCCAAGCCCGCGCCACCCTGCCCGCCGACCGGCGGCCGGCGCGGGAAGCCCGATCCCGGTCGGTGCCGGACGCGCAGGCCCGGCCGGGAGCCGCCTCGCGCGTAGCAGGGTGAGGAGGCCCGCCAGCGTCCACGCCACCGCGACGCACGCCAGGTAGCGGCCGTAGGCGAAGTTGCCGACCCGGTGCTCGTCCGGCAGGGCGGCCGAGGACGCGTACGCGATGCCGAGCGTCAGCAGCAGCAGCGCCCCCGCCAGGACGCGCGGCGCGAGCGGTGCCCGGCGCCGCGCGAGCAGGGTCACCGCGCCCGCCATCCCCACACCCGCCAGCCCCCACGTGCCGGCGATGAGATACCAGAGCTGCCCGGCCGCTCCGGACAGCGCCCACGCCTGCCCCTCCAGGCTCGTGAGCCGTTCCACCAGCAGCCCCGACAGATCACGGGGGCCGCCGGGGTAGAGCGCGGCCCGCAGCGCCCGGTTGAGGACGTCCCCGGCCACGGCGCCCGCGACCGCGCTCGCCAGTATCGCGAGCAGGGCGGCGCGCGGCAGCCTGCGCCACAACGTGACCGCCACGAGCAGGCACACCGCCACGATCACGGTCCCCCGCAGGTGCACGGCCATCGCGTACGCCGCCAGCCCGCCCGCCCCCAGCCCGGCCAGGACCCGCCGCCGCCCGGGCCCGTCCGCGACCAGGTCGTGCAGCGCGACCAGCCACCCCAGCACGACCACCGGCAGGACGGCGTCCGCCAGCGCGTACCCGGAGAACACCACCAGTGCGGGCGACAGCCCCGCCACGAACGCCAGGACCAGCGCCGCCCGCCCGCTCACGCCCAGCCGACGCAGCAGCACGTACGCCACCGGGTACGCGCTCGCCGCCGCCACCGCCCCCACCCCGACGGCCAGCCGGTACGCGAGCCAGGGGTCGGAGGTCAGCCAGAAGATCGGGACGAGGAGCAGCGCGTACCCGGCCTGGTAGAAGGTCGAGCCGGACAGATCGGCGCCCGCGCCGCCGGCGAGCCATCGGGCGGCCAGGAGGTAGCCGGTCTCGTCCGGGTTCGCCACGGGCGTGGTGTGGTAGCGGTTCAGCCACAGCCGCAGCGCCACCTGCGCGATCCAGCCGAGAACGAGCAGCCACCGGAGCCGTGGCCCCGCGCCGCGCCGGCGTACGGGCGGGACGGGCCGGGCGGGCGTGCTCAGGATGAAAGCCGTAGTCATGAGATCCCCCAGAAGTTCGGGGGAAGCTCACCAGACCACGGATAACCGGCCTGTCACCGATTTCGGTTATGCCGGGGTTATCCGGCCTCAGGCATGCTAGGCACGCTTGTACGCGCCCCTGACGTGCACCGGGACACCCTTGCCCAGCAGCCCGGGCAGTTCCTGCGCGACGTTCATGGGCATGCGCACGCACCCGTGCGAGGCCGGGTAGAGCGGCACCGACAGCGCGCCGTGGAAGGCGATGCCGCCGTTGAAGAAGATCGGGTTGTACAGCTCGCCCAGGTACGACTTGTGCCAGCCGCTCACTCGCCAGGTCGTGCGGTAGTTGCCCGTCGGCGTGCGGGCCGAGCCGCAGAAGCGCTGCTCCTTGCCCTGCCAGGTGGTGGTCTCGCAGTACGGGATGCCGCTGCCGGAGGAGATGTGGGTGATCAGCTTCACCTCGCCGCGCACGTACAGGACCATGATCTGCTTGCTGAGGTTGACCTCGGCGCGGGTGCCCTTGCCGTTCGGTGCCAGGACCTTGGGCGTGCGCGGCGACTCCAGCGCCTCCCAGGTGCGCTTGGCGATCGTGCTGGTCGGCTTGATGCCGTTGACCTTCTGGAACGCCCAGACGGCGGCCAGCGTGGTGCCGCCGTACTGGCCGTCGACCTTGCCGGGACGGTAGCCGAGCTCGATGAGCCGCTTCTGCATCCAGGTGACGGTCTTGCCCTTGGCGCCGAGCCTGAGCGTCTTGCGCGGCGCGGTGACGGCCTCGGGGGTGACGGCGGACGGGCCCTGCTGTGCGGCGGCGGGAGGAGGGGAGGCGGGCAGCGGCGCCTGCGCCCGCGGTTCCAGCCGCTGCGTGCCGCAGCCCGAGACGACGACCGCGCCGGCCGTCAGAAGAGCAGCCACCCGGGGCAGCCGTCGAACCCGCACGCGTACCACCTCTCCTAAAGAACGGATCAGGGGACCCTACACCACTTACCAGGAATGGGTAATACAGGCGTCAACCTGTTTAGAGTGTCTCCATGTCTGAGAAGTTGCCTGCGAACGCCGTCCTCGTGGAGTCCGCCCTGCGCGCGCTCGGTGCCACGGGTGAGATCGTGGTCCTGCCGGAGAAGGCGCCCACGGCCGCGACCGCGGCGGCGCAGCTCGGGTGCGAGGTGGGCGCGATCGCCAACAGCCTGATCTTCGACGCCGACGGCGCGCCGCTGCTCGTGCTGACCAGCGGCGCGCACCGGGTGGACGTCGAGCTGATCGCCCGTACGGCGGGGGTCCAGCGGGTACGCAGGGCGACGCCGGAGTTCGTCAGGGAGGCCACCGGGCAGCCGATCGGCGGCGTGGCCCCGGTCGGGCACCCCGCGCCGGTGCGCACCCTGGTGGACAACTGGCTGGGCAAGCACGAGGTGGTGTGGGCCGCGGGCGGGCATCCGCACACGGTGTTCCCGACGACGTTCGACGAGCTCGTGCGGATCACCGGGGGCATGCCGGTGGACGTCGAGTAGTGTGCGACGGATGATCGAGTTTCGCGGGGCCGGGCCGGCCGAGTTCACCGAGCGGCTGGAGACGGTGATCGACATTTACACGGCGGCCATGAACCCGCCGGAGGAGCAGATCACCGGCCGCAAGACGATCATGCGAAATCACGCGACATATCCCCATTTTCAGTGCTATTTCGCGGAATTGCGTGATTCATCCCCAGATATGCCCGCTCCGGAACCCCGGACCGTCGGCTTCGCGTACGGATTCCGGGGGGCGCCGGGGCAGTGGTGGCACGACGTCGTCCTACGGGGCCTGGCCGACCGGCTGGGCGAGGAGGCGGCGAACGCCTGGATGGGGCACGCGTTCGAGCTGGCCGAGATCCACGTGCATCCCGACTACCAGAGCAAGGGCGTCGGCCGCGCCATGATCACGACGCTGTGCGCCGGGCGCCGCGAGCGCTCGGCCGTGCTGTCGACCCACGACCAGCCCACGGCCGCCCGCCACCTCTACGCCAGCATGGGCTTCAGCGACCTGCTGACGAGGTTCATCTTCCCCGGCGGCTCGGAGGAGTACGCGATCGCGGGCCGCCCGCTCCCCTTGACCTGAGCTGGTAAAGCTGTGACCTGTGGGTTTACCGCGCCATGACACCGGGCACGATCAGTGACGGAAAGTAGCCGACCCTTTACCCGTCACCCATCTTCCCCTGCCCGTCACCCGCCCGGTCCCCCTGCGGGCGGGTGGCGGGCGCTCACTCACGGGCGCTCACTCACGCCGAGGTCACGCTGAGGCGGGCAGCCGCTCCAGCCGCTGGAACACCTCGCGGGACGCGCTCGACCGGTTGAAGGTGATGAAGTGGATCCCCGGCGCGCCCTCGTCGAGCAGCCGCTGGCACAGCTCGGCGCCGTGCTCGATGCCCAGCCGCCGCACCGCCGCCGGATCGTCCTTGACCGCCTCGAACCTGGCCGCCACGTCCGGCGGGAACGGCGCCCCTGACAGCTGCTCCGACCTCGCGATCGTGCTCATCTGCGTGACCGGCATGATGCACGGGATGATCGGCGTGTCACAGCCCTGGGCCGCCACCCGGTCGCGCAGCCGCAGGTAGTCGTCGGCCTGGAAGAACATCTGCGTGATCGCGTAGTCGGCCCCCGCCCGGCACTTGCGGACGAAGTACTCGGTGTCGGAGTCGATGGACGGCGAGCGCGGATGCTTGTACGGGAAGGCGGCCACGCCGACGCAGAAGTCGCCGGCCTGCCGGATCAGCCGCACCAGCTCCTCGGCGTACAGCACGCCCTCGGGATGCTGCACCCACTCGCCCATGGGGTCGCCGGGCGGGTCGCCGCGGACGGCCAGGATGTTGCGCACCCCGGCGTCGGCGAAGCGGCCCACCAGGTGACGCAGCTCGCGGATCGAGTGGTTGACCGCTGTGAAGTGCGCCACAGGGGTGAGGGTGGTGTCGTGGGCGATCCGCTCGACGATGTCGACCGTGCGGTCGCGGGTGGAGCCGCCGGCGCCGTACGTCACCGACACGAAGGTCGGCCGCAGCGACTCCAGCTCTCTGATCGCCCGCCACAGCTGCCGCTCGCCCTCGTCGGTCTTCGGGGGGAAGAACTCGAAAGAGAACGACCGGCCACCGGAGGCGAGCATCTCGCGGACGGTGGGAACACGATCGGGCCGGATGGAGGATCGACCAAGCGCCATGAGGCAAGGTTACCGTCACATCCTCGAACCGGCGGGTGACAGGAGCCACCTGGAGATCCGTACCTGTCCTCCGGGCCACTAGTCTCAGGGGCATGACCACTGACGCCGCCGGCATGGAGACCCTGCGCGCCCAGGTGGAGCGTGCCCTCGCCGAGTTCGTCGAGCGGAAGCTGCCCTCCGCCGACGACCCCGAGTTCGCTCCATTGCGCACGGCAGCGGATGAGCTGCTGTCCGGCGGCAAGCGGCTGCGCCCGGCGTTCTGCTACTGGGGCTGGCGCGGCGCCGGCGGCACCGACGTGCCCGGCGTCTTCACCGCCGCGGCCTCGCTGGAGCTGCTCCAGGCCAGCGCGCTCGTGCACGACGACGTGATGGACAAGAGCGACCTGCGCCGCGGCATGCCGTCCGCGCACCGCCGCTTCCAGGCGATGCACGAGAAGTCCGGCTGGTACGGCTCGGCCGAGCAGTTCGGCGAGGGCGCGGCCATCCTGCTCGGCAACCTGCTGCTGATCTGGTCCGGCGAGATGTGGCGGACCAGCGACCTGCCGCGCGAGTCCCTGGAGGCGGCCCAGCCCGTCCACGACCACATGCGCAGCGAGCTGATGTGCGGGCAGTACCTCGACCTGCTGGAGCAGGCCAACGGGGAGAACACGTTCGAGTCGGCGCTGCGGGTGGCTCTGTTCAAGAGCGGCAAGTACTCGGTGGAGCAGCCGCTCAGGCTCGGCCTCGCGCTCGCCGCCCGCGAGCTCCTGCCGTGGATGGACGACCTGTGCACCGGGTACGGGCAGCGGGTCGGGATCGCCTTCCAGCTCCGTGACGACGTGCTCGGGGTGTTCGGCGACCCGGCGCAGACGGGCAAGCCGGCGGGGGACGATCTGCGGGAGGGCAAGCGCACGATGCTCGTGGCCCGCACCCTGGCCGCCGCCTCCCCTGCGGACGCCGAGACCGTGCGGCGGCTCCTCGGGGATCCCGAGCTGGACGAGGACGGGGTCGCCACGCTGCGGGAGATCATCGACGGCACGGGGGCGCTGCAGGAGTGCGAGGACCTGATCGGCGACTACCTGGAGCTGGCGCTGGCGGCTCTCGAAACGGCTCCGGTCACGCCGGAGTCCCGGGCCGCGCTCACCGACCTCGCCATCGCCGCCACCTCCCGCAAGACCTGATCCGCCACACTCGCACACCTCTGCCCGCGAGGCCCGCATGGCGCGCGAGCACCGCACCACACACGGCACCGCAAGTCAGACGCGGCACCGCAGGTCACGCGGGCACCTTGCGCCGCCGGCCTCGCATCACGCCCGCGCGTGCTGCGGGCACCGCCCCACCGTCGCCACGCCCGCACCGCAGGTCACGCGGGCGCTGCTGCTTGCGGGGCGCTGTGCGCGGGGATGACGGAGGCGCCCGCCGTGAAGGGCGGGCGCCCGGTAGTCAGCCGGCCGAGAGCCGTTTGGCGAACTCCGCCGCCGCCGCCCCAGGGTCGTCGGCGTCGGTGATCGCCCGCACCACCACCACGCGCCGCACCCCGCACGCCATCACCTCGTCCAGGTTGCCGAGGTCGATGCCGCCGATCCCGAACCACGGCCGCGAGGTCTCCAGCGACGCCGCGTGCCGCAGCAGCGGCGGGCCGGGAGCCGGGCGGCCCGGCTTGGTCGGGGTGGGCCAGGTGGGGCCGCAGCAGAAGTAGTCGACGCCCTCCTCCACGGCCGCGGCGGAAGCCTCGGCGGCGGAGTGGGTGGACCGTCCGATGACGATGTCGTCGCCGAGTATCTCTCGCGCGACCATCACAGGAAGGTCGTCCTGCCCCAGATGGAGCACGTCGGGCCGGGCGGCGTAGGCGATGTCCGCCCGGTCGTTGACGGCCAGCAGCTTGCCGTGCCGGTCGCAGGCGTCGCGGAAGACTTCGAGGAGCGCGAGTTCTTCGCGGGCCTCCAGGCCCTTCTCCCGCAGCTGGATGATGTCCACGCCGCCGGCCAGCACCGAGTCGAGGAACTCTGCCAGGTCGCCGCGGTCGCGGCGGCCGTCCGTGCAGAGATAGAGGCGGGCCTCAGAAAGCGAGGGCTTGGGCACGCCGCTTGACCTCAGTGTGACGGCCGGCCTTGATCGCCTCGATGGGCGACCCCGGCAGGGACTCGTCTGGGGTGAAGAGCCAGCGCAGCGACTCGACGTCGTCGTAGCCGGCGTCCTGCAACACGGTCAGCGTGCCGGGCAGGCCCTTCATCACGTCCTTTCCATCGAGGAACACCGCGGGCACCTGCGGCCCGCCGCTGCCCCGGCGCACGCCGAGGAGCTTGTGGTCCCGGAGGAGTTGCTTGGCTCGCCCGATCGGAAGATCGAGGCGCGTAGCCACTTCGGGGAGGGTGAGCCACTCGTCAACGAGCTGGTCGGTCTCCCGGTCGATCTGTGCAACAGAAAGCGTCACGAAACCACAACTACCACATGCCGTGCTTGCTCAAACAACACAATCTCGTAGGGGTACTTGTGGATCTACCAGGCGTTCCGCGTCGAGGCGCGAGCCTGCACCGATGATCCGCCGCCCCTGCACGAGGTCGCGGGGCCGGTCGACGGCGAGCACGGCGGCCAGGGTGCCGTCGCCGGCGAGCCAGACGGCCGACCACTTGCCCTCGGGCTCGCCGCGGTAGACGAGCCGATCGCCCGCCGGATGGTGGCCGGCGTACTGGAGCATGTGCCCGAACTGCTCGGACCAGAAGTACGGCACCGGATCGTACACCGCCTCCTCCCCCAGCAGCGTCGCCGCGGCCACGTCGGGGGCGTTGAGCGCGGTGTCCCAGTGCTCGACCCGCAGCCTGGCCTGCCAGCGGCGCGACCACCAGGCGGCGCAGTCGCCGACCGCGACGACGCCGGGCAGGGACGTGCGCAGGTGCTCGTCGGTGACGACGCCGTTGTGCAGGTCGATGTCGGCGTCGGCGAGCCATTCGACCGCCGGGCGCACGCCGATGCCGGTGACGACCACGTGGGCCTCGACGAACTCGCCGCCCACCAGCCGCACCCCGCCCTCGTCCACGGAGTCGACCATGGTGCGCAGCCGCAGGTCGATGCCGTCGTACCAGGGCAGTGTGCGCCCCCCGAGCTCGGCGCCGACCGCGGTCGAGAGCGGGGCGGAGGCGGACTCGACGACCGTCACCTCGCAGCCGGCGCGGCGGGCCGCGGTGGCGACCTCGGCGCCGATCCACCCGGCGCCGATGACGGCGACGCGGGCGCCGGGGACGAGCATGGCCCGCAGCTCGTGAGCGTCGTCGAGGGTGCGCAGGACGTGCTGGGGGCCGTCGCCGGGCAGCCGGATCGGGTCGGCCCCGGTGGCGATGACCAGGCCGTCGTAGGCGACCTCGCCCTCGGTGGTCTCCACGACGCCCGCGCGCAGCGACTTGGCGGCGACGCCCGGCCAGAACTCCACGCCGAGCGCGTCGAGGTCGGTGTCGACGAAGCTGGTGTCGGCCTCGCCCTTCAGCACGGCCTTGGACAGCGGCGGGCGGTCGTAGGGACGATGCCGCTCCTGCCCGATCAGGGTGATCCGGCCGGTGAAGCCGCGCCCGCGCAGGGCCTCCACCGTACGCACTCCGGCCAGGCCCGCTCCCACCACCACGACATGGTTCACGTTGATGACCATAACGGGGGGCGTGCGTGGACGTGGCACCGAGGCCGTAGGCTGTTCGGGTAAGACGCGCGGGAGTCCGGCCGTAACCGGGCTGAGAGGAAGGCTTTGCCGGGCCTTCGACCGCAAGACACCTGATCCGGATCATGCCGGCGAAGGGAGCGCAGGTGGATGTGATCGTGGGTGGCGGGGTCGTCGGGCTCTCGGTGGCCTGGCGGATGGCACGCGCGGGGCGGCCCGTCACCGTGGTGGACCCGGCTCCCGGCAGGGGGGCCTCGTACGCGGCGGCGGGGATGCTGGCCCCGGTCAGCGAGGTGACCTACACCGAGGCGCCGCTGCTCCGGCTGGGCGTGGCCTCCCTGCGCCGCTGGCCCGCCTTCGCCGCCGAACTGACCGCCGACGCCGGCCTGTCCACGGACGCCGGCCTGGTCGCGGGCACAGGGCCGCCATCGGGCATCGAGCCCGAATCCAGCGCCGGCACGAGACCCGGCGACGGGTCGGCCGCGGGCGCCGGGCCGGGGTTCGCCGAGGTACGCGGGCTGGACCTGCGGGCGGACGGGACGCTGGATGTGGCGTTCGGGGCCGACGACATGGCGGCGCTGGGCGAGCTGGCCGCGTACATGGAGAAGCTGGGCCTGCCGGTCGAGCGCCTCACCGGGCGCGAGTGCCGCCGCCTGGAGCCCATGCTGGCCCCCTCCGTGCGCGGCGGCCTGCTGGCGCCCGGCGACGCGTGGGTGGACCCGCGCCGCGTGACGGCGGCCCTGCTGGCCGCGCTGGAACGGCTGGGCGTCCCGCTGGTGCGGGCCCGGGCGGCCGAGTTCCTGTACGAGGGCGGCCGGGTCGCGGGAGTCCGCCTCGCACCGCCACCGGCCCCCGAGGACGGCATCGGACGGGAGGTGCGGGGCGACCGGGTCGTGCTGGCGGCGGGCGCGTGGAGCTCCGAGCTGGCCGAGGTGCCGGTGCGGCCGGTCAAGGGGCAGATCATGCGGTTGCGCTCCCCGCAGCCGCTGCTCGGCCGGTGCGTACGCGGCACCGTGCACGGCTCGTCCGTCTACCTGGTCCCCCGGGGCGACGGCGAGCTCGTGGTCGGGGCCACGCAGGAGGAGATGGGGTTCGACACCAGGGTGACGGCCGGCGGGCTCTACGAGCTGCTGCGGGACGCCAGGGAGCTGGTGCCTGGCGTCACCGAGCTGGAGGTCGCCGACGTGGTGGCGGGGCTGCGGCCGGGGACGCCGGACAACCTGCCGCTGATCGGCCCGAGCGGTACGCCGGGGCTGGCGTACGCGACCGGGCACCACCGGGGCGGCGTGCTGCTCGCCCCGCTCACGACCGCGATCCTGCTGGGCGAGGAGAGCGAGCTGGCGGCGCTGTGCGCGCCCGGGAGATTTCGGGAAATTTCATGATTGTTGTGATCAACGGTTCGACCCACGAGGTGGCCGACGGCATGACCGTGGCTCAAGCCGTACATACCCTGACCTCGGCCACCACCGGAGTGGCCGTGGCCGTGAACGACGAGGTGGTCACGCGCGGCGCCTGGGAGACGACGGCGCTGCGCGACCGTGACCGCGTGGAGGTTCTGACGGCGGTGCAAGGTGGATGATCTGATCATCGCCGGGGAGAAGTTCTCCTCCCGGCTCATCATGGGGACGGGCGGCGCGCCCTCGCTGGAGGTGCTCGACCAGGCGCTGGCGGCGTCCGGCACCGAGCTGACGACGGTGGCGATGCGCAGGCTCGATCCCGGCGCCCGCGGCTCCGTGCTGGACGTGCTGCGCGAGCGCGACATCAAGGTGCTGCCCAACACCGCGGGCTGCTTCACCGCGGGCGAGGCCGTGCTGACGGCCCGGCTGGCCAGGGACGCCCTGGGCACCAACTGGGTCAAGCTGGAGGTCATCGCCGACGAGCGCACGCTGCTGCCCGACCCGATCGAGACGTTCGACGCGGCCGAGCGGCTGGTGGCCGACGGGTTCGTGGTGCTGCCGTACATCGGCGACGACCCGGCGCTGGCGCGGCGGCTGGAGCAGGCCGGCTGCGCGGCCGTGATGCCCCTGGGCGCGCCGATCGGCTCGGGGCTGGGCATCCGCAACCCGCACAACATCGAGCTCATCGTGGAGGCCGCCTCCGTCCCGGTGATCCTCGACGCCGGCATCGGAACGGCCAGCGACGCCGCGCTGGCCATGGAGCTGGGCTGCGACGCCGTCCTGCTGGCCACGGCCGTCACCAGGGCGCAGCGGCCCGATCTGATGGCCTCGGCCATGAAGGCGGCCGTGGTGGCCGGCCGGCTGGCGCGGCAGGCGGGCCGCATCCCGCGCCGCCGCTACGCCGAGGCCTCCTCCCCGATGACGCCCTGAGCCCGGGCGCGGAGGCGTTCCGGCAAGCACGTTACGGGAACGTCTCCGCATCGGTTTCGGGCGCCGGGGCCATGTCGGTGGCAAATCGCCCGTAAACTCAGCGGGGTGGATACGACGACTGCGGACCCCCTGGTCGGGCGGCTCCTCGATGGGCGCTACCGCATCGAGAGCCGGATCGCCCGGGGCGGTATGGCGACCGTCTACCTCGCGCTGGACATCCGGCTCGACCGGACGGTGGCGCTGAAGGTCATGCACCGCTCGCTCGCCGAGGACCCGGCGTTCGTCAGAAGGTTCATCGGCGAGGCCAAATCGGTTGCCAGCCTCTCGCACCCCAACGTGGTGCACGTCTTCGACCAGGGCACCGACAACGACGTCGTCTACCTGTCGATGGAGTACGTCCCGGGCCGGACCCTGCGCGACATCCTCCGGGAGCGCGGCAGGCTGCCCGCCCGCGAGGCGCTCGAGATCATGATCCCGGTGCTCGCCGCGCTCGGCGCGGCCCACCAGGCCGGGATGGTCCACCGTGACGTGAAGCCCGAGAACGTCCTGATGACCGACGACGGCCGGGTCAAGGTCGTCGACTTCGGCCTGGCCAAGGCGATCGAGGCGACCAACCAGACCCGTACCGGCGTGATGATCGGCACGGTCGGCTACATGGCGCCCGAGCAGGTCATCACCGGCGCCGCCGACGTGCGCAGCGACGTCTACGCCGCGGGCATCATGCTGTTCGAGCTGGTGACGGGGCAGCAGCCGTACGACGGGGAGACCCCGATGTCGGTGGCCTACCGGCACGTCCACGACACGGTCCCGGCGCCGTCGTCGCTGGTGCCGGAGGTGCCGCCGCTGATCGACACGCTGGTGGCGGGCGCGACCGCGCGCGAGCCGGAGCACCGCCCGGCCGACGCGACCGCGATGCTCGTGGCCGCGGTCGACGCGCACCGCATGCTGCCGCGCACGACCGTCCCGCCGGGCACCGGCCCGGTCCTGTCGCACTCCCAGCCGCTCGCCGCGCCCCCCGGCACGGCCTCGGCGCCGTTCGGCGCGCCGTCGATGCCGCGGCCCGCGCCCGCGCACACGCTGGTCCAGCCGCGGGCCGAGGTGCCCGAGCAGCGGCGCGGGTTCCGCCCCAACTGGTTCCTGGTGGCGCTCGCCGCCGTGATGGTCGTGGCGGTCGGGCTGACCGGGTGGTACTTCGCCCAGCCCGAGTACGTCAGGGTGCCCGACCTGGTCGGGCAGAACCTCACCGCGGCGGAGAAGAACCTCGCGGGCGCCGGGCTGCTGATGCGCAAGGCCGAAGGCCAGTACGACGAGAAGGTGGCCGAGGGCCTGGTCCTCAGCACCGATCCGGCGGCCGACGCCGAGCTGGAGAAGGGCTCCACGATCACGCTGGTGCTCTCGCTCGGCCCCAAGCGCATCGTGGTGCCCAACGTCGAGGGCAAGACCCCCAACGAGGCGCGCGCCGAGATCGCCGGGGCCGGGCTGACCGTCGGCACCGTCAAGCGCCTGGCCAGCCAGGACGTCGAGCGCGACAAGGTGATCCGCACCTCCCCGCAGTCGGGCGAGAGGCTGAAGGAGGGCACCAAGGTCAACATCTACGTCAGCGCCGGGCTCACCATGCCCGACGTGGGCGGGATGCCGAAGGACCAGGCCGCCGAGTTCCTCAGCCGCCAGGGCTTCCAGGTGCAGGTCAACGAGGTCGACGACGACGCGGAGCCGTGCACGGTCATCGCCCAGGCGCCCAAGGCCAAGGCCGAGGTCGACAAGGGCGCGCAGGTCATGGTGACGGTGGCGCGCTGCCAGACCGACATCTGGGACTTCTTCCGCAGGCACGGCGAGGCCAGGGACGGCGACCAGTTCGCCCTGGTGCCGGGGGTGATCGGCAAGAACGTCAACGACGCCAAGGCCGAGCTGGAGGCGCTGGGCTTCCAGGTGCGGGTGCAGCGGCTCGGCGGTGGCGGCGTGGTGCAGTACCAGCGGCCGCTGCCGAACAGCGAGCGCCCGGCCGGCAGCACCGTCTACCTCTGGCAGTGAGCCGGACGCGCGTGCCCGCAGGGGCACGCGCGGGGTCAGGCCAGGTGGCCGTGCAGGCGGACCCTGGCCAGGCCGCCGTCCGGGTAGATGTCCACGCGCACGTGCGTGACCGGCTCCGCGGAGCCGAGGCGGAAGCGGTGCGGCGTGTCGGGCTGGAGGCGGGTCCTGGGCAGCAGCTCGACCTCGCGCTCCCCGTCCAGCCCGGTCAGCGCCACCGCGGCGGGCGCGTTGAACAGCAGGTTGGTGGTGTCGATCTCGGCCAGCCTGACGACGCCGCGCCCGGCCAGCCGGATGACGAGCCAGTCGTTGCCCCCGCCCCGCCGCCGGGCGGTCTCCCAGCCCTCCGCCTGGTGCCTGGCCAGGCCGGGCGCGATGACGTTGTTGGGCGCGGAGTAGAACTCGTCGGAGCAGGCGGTGACGAGCCCGCCGTTGGCGAGTGCGGCCAGGTCGAGCCCGAGCCCGTCGTGGACGGTCAGGTCGGGGCGGGCCTCCCCGTGCACGCGCAGCCGGGCGACGCCGCCGTCGGGGTGGATGTTGAGCCGTACGTGGGTGTAGCGGCCCTGGTCGAGCACCTCGAAGGCGTGCTCGGCGTCTCCTCCGAGCTTCGAGAGCGGCACGAGCTCCGTCCACGGCGCCGCCAGCACCTCGTCCGGTGACGGGTGCCCGCCGACGGCCGTGGCCTCCACGGAGGCGTGGGTGGGGTAGTTGCCCTTGAACCAGGCCGTGTCGATCACGACCCCGCGGATCACGCCCGGCACCCCCAGCCGTACCAGGGCCCAGTCGTGCCCGGGCGCGCGCCTGCGCCGGGTCTCCCAGCCGTCGTACACCTGACCCTTGCCGCCGAACGTCCCCGGCGTGAAGCCGGGCCTGCCCGGCCTGATCAGGCTCTCCTTCTCGGCGAACGACTCGTCGCTGGCGGCCACCACCGAGCCGCCGAGGGTACGCAGGGCCAGGTCGGGCAGCGTGGTGAAGGAGCTCATCCATCGCCTTTCATGAGCAGTCGTCCGTGCGGCCGGCCGTCCACCGGCCGCCCGCGCAGCCAGGTGGTCAGGACGGCGCCCTTGAGGGTGCGGCCGTGGTAGGGGGTGACGGGGTTCTTGTGGTGGAGGCGGGCGGCGTCGACGAAGGTGTCGGCGGCGGGGTCGAAGGCCACGAGGTCGGCATCGTTCCCGGTCTTTATCCCGCCTTTTCCGGTGATGCCCGCCAGGGCGGCCGGGTTGGCCGACATCCAGCGGACCACGTCCCCCAGCCCGTGCCCGCGGCGCGCGGCCTCCGTCCAGACCGCCGTCAGCCCGAGCTGGAGCGAGGCGATGCCGCCCCACGCGGCGGCGAAGTCGGGCACCTTGAGGTCGGCCGTCGAGGGTGAGTGGTCGGACACGACGCAGCTCAGCACGCCGCGCGCCAGCCCGTCCCACAGCAGGTCGCGGTTGGCCAGCGAGCGGATCGGCGGGCAGCACTTGTACGCGGTCTCCCCCTCGGGCACCTGCTCGGCCGCCAGCGTCAGGTAGTGGGGGCACGTCTCGGCCGAGACCGGCACGCCGCGGGCCCTGGCCGCCTCCAGCACCTCCAGGCACTCGGCGCTGGAGACGTGCAGGACGTGCACCCGGCACCCGGTCTCCTCCGCCAGCCGCACGACCTGCGTGACGGCGCTGCGCTCCGCGGCTCCCGGCCGCGAGGCCAGGAACTCCCGGTAGCCCGGCCCCTCTGGTTCGGCCAGCAGCTCGGGATCCTCGGCGTGCACGATCATCATCCCGCCGAACCCGGCGATCTCCTCCAGCGCGGCCCGCAGCTCGGCGGGGCCGAGCGGCGGGAACTCCGCCACCCCCGACGGCGACAGGAAGCACTTGAACCCGTAGACCCCGCGCTCGTGCAGCGCCGCCAGCTCCTTGGCGTTCCCCGGCACGGCTCCGCCCCAGAACCCGACGTCCACGTGGCACTGCCCCTCGGCGGCCCGCAGCTTGGCGTCCAGCGCCTCGCGGGAGACGGTGGGCGGCAGGGAGTTGAGCGGCATGTCGACGATCGTGGTGACGCCTCCGGCCGCCGCGGCCCTGGTCGCGCTGGCGAAGCCCTCCCAGTGCGTACGGCCCGGCTCGTTGACGTGGACGTGCGTGTCGACCAGGCCGGGAAGCAGCGCCAGGTCGCGCAGGTCCACCTCCTCGGCCGCGGGCAGGGGGGCGGCGTAGTCGTGCAGGGCGGCGATCTTCCCACCCCGCACGGCGACGGCGGCGGGCCGCTCACCCTCGGGCGTGACGGTCCTGCGGGATCTGACGACGAGATCGTACGGGGTCATCCATCGCCCTCCAGGCGGCGGTCGGCGGCGAGCCGGGTGGCGAGGCGTTCGAGCAGGGGGCCGGCCTCCGCCATGCAGACGGCCGGGTCGGGCTCCAGGTCGGTCAGGGCGTAGGCGGCCTCGATGCCCGCCGCCTTCAGCTCGGCGTCGCTGAGCGTGCGGCGCCCGCAGACGGCGACCACGGGCACGCCCGCCCTGGCCGCGGCCTGCGCGACGCCGACGGGGGCCTTGCCGCGCAGCGACTGCTCGTCCAGCGACCCCTCGCCGGTGATCACCAGGCGGGCTCCCTCCACCAGCTCGCCGAACCCGAGCAGGTCGAGCAGGTAGTCGATGCCGGGCCTGATCTCGGCGTGCAGGAACGCCAGCGCCGCGAACCCGACACCGCCGGCCGCGCCCGCTCCCGGAGCCCCCGCCACGCCCATGGCGCGGACGACGTCGTCGTGCTCGACGGCGCCCATGAGCCCGTGCGTGGCGGTGGCGACGGCGGCCAGGCGGGCCAGCGCCGCCTCCAGGGTCTTCACGTCGTCGGGCGTGGCGCCCTTCTGGGGGCCGTAGACGGCGGCGGCGCCGTGCGGGCCGAGCAGCGGGTTGTCCACGTCGCTGGCCACCACGAACTCGACGCCCGAGACGTTCATGAAGCCCGACAGGTCGATGCGGGCCAGCTCCTTGAGCGCCGCCCCGCCCCTGGGCAGGTCGTCGCCGTCGCCGTCGAGCAGGCGGGCGCCGAGCGCCTGGGCCAGGCCCGCTCCCCCGTCGGTGCAGGCGCTGCCGCCCAGCCCGAGCACCACGCGCTTGGCGCCGCGGCGCACGGCGTCGGCGATCAGCTCGCCGGTGCCGTAGCTGGTGGCGGTCAGGGGCTCGCGGTCGCCGGGCAGGCGGCGCAGGCCGGACGCCTCCGCCAGCTCGACCACGGCGGTGCCGGCGGGCTGCCAGGCGTAGGAGGCCAGGACGCGCTCGCCGGTCGGGCCGGTCACCTCGATCGTGATCCGCTCGAAGCCGCAGGCCACGGCGGCGTCCACGGTGCCGTCACCGCCGTCGGCGACCGGGAGCTCCACCGTGGGCACGCCCAGCCCCGCCGACACCCGGGCGGCCACCTCGGCGGCGGTCAGCGACCCCTTGAACTTGTCCGGGGCGACCAGAACATGCTGAACCACTACGAACTCCCACCTGATGATGAACAATGTCCAGACACGCCTTCCTGCCCGGTGCGAGCGGGCAGGAAGGCGTGACTCATCATCACATCCCGCGCCCGGCCGGGGCAGACCGCAGGTGGCCGAAGAGCGGCTCGCGCCCTCCTCCCACTAGGCTCACCGCAGGAAAGGGGGCGTTCGTGCGGATTTCTCAAGCCCAGCGTCGAGCCCGGCTCGGAACCAGGCACCTGCTGGCGGGCAAGGCGGCCACCCCGGAGGAGGCGGCGGCGGCCGTGGTGGCGCTGCACGGCACGGACCCTGCGACGGTGTTCCTGTCGGCGGGCGCGCGCCTGACCGCGCCGGGCCCCGAGCCGGTCGAGCGGGCCCTGTACGCGGACCGCACGCTGGTGCGGATGACCGGCATGCGGCGCACGGTGTTCGTGGTGCCGTCGGAGCTGGTGCCGGTCGTGCACCATTCCTCGGCGCTGGCCATCGCCCGCAGGGAGCGCGCGTCGGTGCTGAAGACGTTCGGCGAGGGCGGCTGGGACGAGGCGCGGCTGAAGGACGTGGAGGCGTCCGTGCTGCGGCTGCTGGCGGAGTCGGGCGACGCGACGGCGGCCGAGCTGGGCAGGCTGGAGCCGCGGCTGCGGGAGCAGGTCAGGGTGGCCGTGGGCAAGCCGTACGAGGGCGTGGTGAGCATCGGCTCGCGGCTGCTGGCCCTGATGGCGATGGACGGCCTGCTCGTACGGCGGGCCCGCGCGGGCGGCACCTGGGTCAGCGGCACCCACTACTGGGGCCTGGCGCCGGAGATGGCCGAGCTGGCCGCGCACGAGGCGCAGGCGGAGCTGGTGACCCGGTGGCTGGCGGCGTTCGGGCCCGGCACGGAGGCCGACCTGAAGTGGTGGACCGGCTGGACGCTCAAGGACGTGCGCCGGGCCTTGTCCGCCGCCGGCGCGGTGGCCGTGGAGCTGGACGAGGGCACCGGTTACGTGCTGCCGGGCGACGGCGAGGAGACCGCCGTGCCCGAGCCCTGGGCGGCGCTGCTGCCCGCGCTCGACCCGACCCCGATGGGCTGGCAGGCCCGCGACTGGTACCTGCCGCCGGAGCACCGGGCCGAGCTGTTCGACCGCAACGGCAACGTGGGCCCGACGGTGTGGTGGGACGGCCGGGTGGTGGGCGGCTGGGCGCAGCGGCCGGACGGCGAGATCGTCTGGCGGCTGCTGGAGGACGCGGGCGGGCAGGCCGTGGCCGCGATCGAGGCCGAGGCGGCCGGGCTGGCCGCCTGGCTCGGCGAGGTCAGGGTCACTCCCCGCTTCCGCACCCCCTTGGAGCGGGAGCTGTCGCGCCCCTGAGATCGTCAGGACACCGTGCGGACGAACTCCTCGAAGGAGTAGCGGCCGTCCTGGTCGGAGTCGGCCTCCTGGCTCATGGCGCCGAGCGCCTCCGCCGGGAGGTCGGGGAAGTGCCGCTTCAGCTCGGCCTCGCTGATGTAGCCGTCGCCGTCGGTGTCGATCGAGGCGAACGCAATCTTGAGCTCCGCCAGCCGCTCGTCCGGGAGTTCCGCCGTCACGGGACCGCCTTTCCTGCTCGTTTCGGGACATTCCCACCCTAGTGGTCGCGACCTCATGGACAGCGAACCCGCACTCAGGCGTGCCGGCGTTCTAGTGGATCTGTTCGGGGGCGGTGAAGCCGCGTTCCCGCGCCAGCCGCGCCAGCCGCCGCTGCGCCCGCACCCCCGCCCGCCCCGCCTCGTCCTGGGGGACGGTCCGCAGCTCGCCGTCGGACACCACCGTGCGCCCGCCGACCAGCACCCTGGCCAGCGGCGGCACGGGCCCGAAGACGAGCGCGCAGACGGGGTCGGCGACGGCGGCGGTGTGGGGACCGTCCACCCGCCACAGGGCGATGTCGGCCAGCTTGCCGGGCTCCAGCGAGCCGAGCTCGTCCTGACGCCCCAGGTTGCGGGCGCCGCCCAGGGTGGCCAGCTCCAGGACCTGCCGGGCGGTGAGCGCGCGCGGCCCGTACCGGGCGCGCTGGAACAGCAGGGCCTGCCGCATCTCGCCGGCCAGCGGTGTCAGCTCGGAGGAGGCGCTGCCGTCGACGCCGAGGCCCACGTTCGCGCCGTGTGCGAGCAGCTCCGACACGCGGGCGATGCCGGCGCCGAGCCGCCCGTTGGAGGAGGGGCAGTGCGCCGAGCCGGTGCCGGTGGCGGCCAGCCTGCCGATGTCGTGGTCGCTGAGGTGCACGGCGTGCGCGAACCACACGTCCGGGCCGAGCCAGCCCAGCTTCTGCATGTAGTCGACGGGACGCAGGCCGAACTGCTCGCGGCAGTGCTCGTCCTCGTCGAGGGTCTCGGCCAGGTGCGTGTGCAGCCGCACGCCCTTCGCCCTGGCCAGCGCGGCCGACTCGGTCATCAGCTCGGCGCTGGCCGAGAACGGCGAGCACGGCGCGACCGCCACGCGCACCATCGAGGAGAACGACGGGTCGTGGTAGGCGTCCACGGCCTCGGCGGTGGCGCTCAGGATGTCGTCCAGCTCCTCGACCACCTCGTCCGGCGGCAGGCCGCCCTTGGACCGGCCGCGGTCCATGGAGCCGCGCGCCGGGTGGAAGCGCAGCCCCACGGCGCGGGCGGCCTCGATCTCGGCGGCCAGCAGGTCGCCCCTGCCCTTGGGGAAGATGTAGTGGTGGTCGCTGGTGGTGGTGCAGCCCGACAGGGCCAGCCAGCTCAGCCCGGCGGTGGCCGCGCCCTCGACCACCTCGGCGTCCATGGCGGCCCACACCTCGTAGAGCGCCACCAGCCACTCGAACAGCGTGGCGTCCTGGGCCAGGCCCTGCGAGGCCCACTGGTAGAGGTGGTGGTGGGTGTTGACCAGGCCGGGGGTGGCCAGGCAGCCGGTGCCGTCGATCCGGGGGACTCCCGGGGCCTCGGGTGCGGGCCCCGCCGCCACCTCGGCGATCCGGTCCCCCTCGATGCGGATGTATCCGGATTCGAGCTCGGGGCCGGCGACGGGGGCCACGTGGACGTTCTCGATGATCACCGGGCCTCCTTGCGGGAGGCGGCCAGGCGTACCGCGTCCAGGATCTTCTCGTAGCCGGTGCACCGGCACAGGTTGCCCGCCAGCGCCTCCCTGATCTCGGCGTCGGACGGGCGCGGGCGGCGTTCGAGCAGGTCGTGCGCCTGCACGATCAGCCCGGGCGTGCAGAAGCCGCACTGCACCGCCCCGCACTCCACGAACGCCTCCTGCACCGGGTCGAGCCGGTCGCCCTCGGCGAGCCCCTCGACGGTACGCACCCGACGCCCCTCCACCTGCCCTGCGGCGACCAGGCAGGCGCAGACCGGCACGCCGTCCAGGTAGACCGTGCAGGAGCCGCACTCGCCCTGCTCGCATGCGTTCTTGGAGCCGGGCAGGCCCAGGCGCTCGCGCAGCACGTACAGCAGGCTCTCGCCCTCCCAGACGTCGTCGGCGCTCTCCTCGCGGCCGTTGACGACGAAGCTCACACGCATCAGGCGGCCCTCTTCTCCAGGTGGTCGTTCCAGGCCCAGGCGAGCGTGCGCCGGGCCAGCACGCCGATGGCGTGCACGCGGTAGGCGGCGGTGCCGCGCACGTCGTCGATCGGCGCGGCGGCCCGCGCGCACAGCTCCCCGAAGCGCCTGGCCAGCGCGGGCGTGAGCGGCGCCTCCCAGTCGAGCTCGGCGGCCAGCAGCTCCTCGGCCTCCAGGGCGCGGCGCGGGGTGGGCGCGGCCGAGCCGAGCCCGGTGCCGACCCGCCGCTCGCCCGGGTGCAGCGCGATCGCGAACGAGCACACCGCGATCACCATGGCGTTGCGCGTGCCGACCTTGGAGAAGTACTGCGGCCCGGTGGCGGGCGGCACGTGCACGGCCCTGATCAGCTCGTCCGGCTCCAGCGCGCTGCGCTTGACCCCGCGGTAGAACTCGGCGGCCGGGATCATCCTGACGCCCCGCTCGCGCGACTCCACCTCGACCGCCGCCCCGGCCGCCAGCAGCGGCGGATGGCTGTCGCCGGCGGGCGAGGCCGCGCCCAGGTTGCCGCCGACCGTGCCGCGGTTGCGGATCTGCGGCGAGCCGACCGTGCGCGACGCCTGCGCGAGCCCCGGCAGCGGGCCGCCGAGCTCGTCGACGACCACCGCGTACGGCACCCCGGCCCCCACCCGGCACAACCCGCCGGTCATCGACCATTCACGCAGCTCGGCCACCTGGTTGAGGTCGAGCAGCGCGGGCGGCCTGCGCACGTCGAAGTTGATTTCCACCATCACGTCGGTGCCGCCCTGGATGGGCACCGACTCCGGCTGGTCCGCCTTGGCGGCCAGCGCCTCCTCCCACGTCGTGGGGCGCAGAAAGTCCATCTCCCCTACTCCCAGGCGAATCCGGCGTCGGGGGCGTCGTCGCGCAGCACGCCGCCCTCGATCAGCCCGTACGGCCGGTCGGCGGCGTGGAAGACCTCGTTCTCGTTGTCCAGGCCGAACGGCGACAGGTCCACGGCGAAGTGGTGCCTGTTCGGCATGGACAGCCTGACCTCGCAGATCTCCGGGCAGGTGGTCAGGGCGCGCTCGCCCATGGCGTACAGGGTCTGCTGGAGCGAGAGGCTGTGAGTGCCGGCGAACGCGTCGATCAGGCACCGCCTGACCTCCTCGTACGACTTCGCGTAGGAGGAGGCTTCCGGCGCGGTGTGCCGCCACCGGGCGGTGACGGCGGTGGCCAGGATGCGGTCGGTGGTCGGCTGGAGCGTGGTGTACTCGTCGGTGATGTAGCCGTGGAACTCCGAGCCCGTCGAGTTCAGCACCACCAGCTCCCGGAGGCCGGACAGCACGGTGCTGCGGCCGTCCTCGTCGTGGTGGACGACGCAGGTGCGGACCTCGCCGCCGTCGCGCACGAACGAGTGCGGGCCCGCGCGGTTCCAGCCGTACTCCTCGATCGTCACCCTGGCGTGCCGGATCGAGGGCTGCGTGGCGACGAAGTGCCTGGCCAGGCGGAGGGCGAACTCCTCGATCTGGCCGACGCCGTACTGCCTGGCGAAGGCGTAGACGGTGTTCTTCTGGGTGTCGGTCGGCAGGACGGCCGAGTTGTCGCCGGTCAGGTGCGCGGCCTCCATGTCGCCGGACAGGGAGGTGCTGACGTTGACGTCCTTGACGTGGTGCACGGGGCCGTCCCTGAGGACGTGGACGAGCCTGGTCTCCGCCTTGCCGTAGCGGTTGGCGCCGAGCTTGACGATCATTCAGCTCCCTCGGTAGGTGGAGTAGGCGTACGGGCTGAGCAGCAGCGGCACGTGGTGGTGCCGGTCGGGGTCGGTGATCAGGAAGGTGACGACGACCTCCGGGTAGAAGGTGTCCTCCAGGTATGCCCCGGTGTCGAAGACGACCCGGTGCACGCCGGCGCCGGGGTTCCAGCCCTGGATGCGGCCGTCGTCGTCGGTGCGGCCCTCGGCCACGACGTCGCCGTCGTGCTCCAGGCGTACGCGCAGGCCGGCGGCCGGCAGGCCGGTGACGGCGTCGAGCACGTGGGTGGAGAAGCTCACGGCTCCTCCCCCACGAGCCTGCTCAGCCGCAGCCGGGTGATGGCGGCCAGCTCGGCCCTGACGACCGCGCGCTCGCGCTCCTCGTCGTTGCCCAGCCGCTCGCGCAGCCTGGCCAGCATCTCGGCGCCGGTGAGCCCGGTGGCGCAGACGAGGTAGACGTGGCCGAACCGCTCCTCGTAGGCCCGGTTGCCCTCGGCGAGCGCGGCGCGCAGGCCGTCCTCCACGCCCGACTGCTCCTGGCGGGACCACGACGCCTCCCTGCCGGCCCCGCCCGGCCGCTCCCCGATCCTGGGATGGGCGCTCAGCGCCTCCAGGACGTCGTCCCAGGCGAGCTCCAGCACCGCCGCCCCGGCGGCGTCGAACAGCCGCTCCGCGTCGGCGTACGGCCGCAGCGCGGCCACCTTCCCGGCGAACGCGCGGGAGGCGCAGCAGGCCAGCAGGTCCGCCTCGGCCTCGGCCGGGGACCGGGCGTTGAAGTCGGTGAGCATGTCAGAAGTACACACACGCGCTTCGTGCCCGGTCCATCCGCCAGAACTCCCAACTCGCGGTCCGGATGCCGGACACTTTTCGTGTCATGCTCCAAGGACGGCAGGCGGGCGCGTGTCGCCGCGACGGAAACGGTCGGGAGCTGCGCCTAAACTGAGAGCCATCATGACCCCAACTTCCCTGATCGGCGGACACGTGTCCGTGACGGGCGGCCTGGCGACGGGCGGCCTCAAGTACATGGCCGAGATCGGCGCCGAGATGATCCAGGTCTTCGTCACCAACCCGCGCGGCTGGGCGCTCACCGAGGGCAAGCCCGACCAGGACGCGAAGCTGGCCGAGTCGGGCGTGGAGACGTTCATCCACGTGCCCTACCTGGTCAACTTCGGCTCGCCCAGCCCGGAGACGCTGGCCAACTCCATCGCGATCGTGCGCCACACGCTGCGCCGGGGGGTGGAGACCGGCGCCAAGGGGGTCGTGGTGCACACCGGCTCGGCGGTGACGCAGTCGCGTGACGACGCGCTGCGGCAGCTGCACGACAACCTGCTGCCGCTGCTCGACGAGATCCCCGAGGGCGGGCCCGACCTGCTGCTGGAGCCGATGGCGGGCCAGGGCGCGATGTTGTGCGCGACGGTTCAGGACCTCGAGCCCTACCTGTCGGCCCTCGACTGGCACCCGCGGGCCTGCATCTGCCTCGACACCTGCCACGCCTTCGCCGCCGGGCACGACCTGGCCGCCGAGGGCGGGGTGCGGGAGACGTTCGACGCGCTGCACACGATCGCGCCGGGGCGGCTCAGGCTGATCCACGCCAACGACTCCAAGGACGTGTGCGGCGCGAAGAAGGACCGCCACGAGAACATCGGGGCGGGGCACATCGGCGCGCAGCCGTTCGCCGACCTGATGCGGCACCCTGCGGTGGCCGGCGTGCCGATCTGCATCGAGACGCCGGGCAAGGCGCCCAAGCACGCCGAGGACATCGCGCTGCTGAAGAAGCTCAGGGACGGCTGACCGCCAGGGATAAATCCCCCACCGGAGCGGCAACCGTGATAGGGGCACCCGCTCACGCGATCCGACCGCCCCCGAGGGCCGGATCGCGGGGCCGCGTGCAGCGGCCTCAGCGGGCGCCCCTTCACGTTCGGCGTGGCGGGCCCCACCCCCCGGTAAGGGGCCCGACCGCCGCGGCGACCTGCGCGTCGCCGGTGAACCCCGCGCACCGTTCCTCTCGATGAGCCTCTCGGCCCGTCCCCCCGATGCGCCGGGAAGGCTTCCGATGCCGAAACACTACGGTTGCGATCTTGTGGGCGAAACCCCGTTTACGGACAGCTCGTCGAACGGTCCGTAGTCATCGATATACGGAGAGTGGTGTTACGACCAGCGGTCGGCGCCACGCGACGAGCGGTAGGTCAGGGGGCCCGCAAGATGTTCGGGCACATGCATCCTGGTCATCATCCGCCCCACCACCCGCGGCACCCGACCCGGTGTGACCAGGGATATCACCATCATGGCGGCAAAGGAGACCGGCACCGCCACCGGGGCGGGGCAGGAAGTCAGCGCGCCCATCTTCACGCCCGCCTGCTCCGCGATCACCAGCACCGCCGTCACGCCCCCGCCGGCCACGAACCCGGCCGCGACCCCCACGTCCGTCAGCCGCCGCCACCAGATGCCCAGCACCAGCATCGGGCAGAACGTGGCGGCGGAGAGGCAGAAGCCCAGCAGCACCAGCGCCATCGACACGCCAGGACCCGTGGCCATCGTCAGGGCCAGCCCGGCCAGCATGACGACGAGCACGGCCGCGCGGAACGAGCGCACCCCCGGCCGCGGCACGCACCCCGACAGCGCGCCCCCGACGGCCACCAGCACGCCGCCCGAGGTGGCCAGGAAGGCCGCGAACGCCCCCGCCGCCAGCAGCCCGGTGAGCACGTCCCCCACGGGCCCGGAGAGCAGCCTGGCGGGCAGCAGGAGCACGATCTCGTCCGCCGCGGCACCCCGCACGTGAACGCTGCCCAGGAGCCCGTACAGCGGCGGCACGACGCCGAACAGGGCCAGCATGACCTGCGTGGCCACGATCGAGCGGCGGGCGCCGCGCCCGTCCCCGCTGGTGTAGACGCGCACGATCACGTGCGGCAGCCCCATCACGCCCAGCGCGCAGGCCACCAGCACGGACAGCACTCCCGGCAGCGACGGGTCGCCGGCCCCCGCCAGCCCGCCGCCGCCGGCCCGGTAGGCGCCCTCCAGCCAGGTGACCGGCCCGCTGACAGGCCCGGTGACGAGCGACGTGCCGGCCATCGCCCAGCACACCGCCCCCACCCCGAGGAACACGGCCAGCTTCAGCCAGAACTGCGCGGCCTGCACGCTCGTCAGGCTCCCCAGCCCGCCGGCGAACGCCACGGCCAGCGCCGCCGCCGCGACGGCCGCCCAGCCCAGCCACGGCGGCAGCCCGGTCAGCAGCCGCACCACCACCCCTGCGGCGTGCAGCTGGGCGACCAGGAACGCCAGCCCGACGAGGAGCACGAAGCAGGTCGTGAACCGGCGCAGCCGCGCCGAGCGCAGCCGCCATTCGGCGAAGTCGGGCAGCGTGTACGTCCCCGACCGCCGCAGCGGCGCGACCACCAGGGCCAGGATGACGACGAACCCCGCGGCGGCCCCCGCCGGATACCACAACATCGGCGAGCCGCGCGTGGCGATGAGCCCGGCCGTGCCCAGGCAGGCGGCGGCCGAGGTGAACTCGGACGTGATCGCGGCGCCGTTCCACCAGGGAGGGACCGCCCTGGCCGCCACGTAGAAGTCGGAGGCGCCGCTGGAGCGGCGCGGTCGTGCGGCGCCCACCATGATGCCCAGAACCAGCACGTAGGCGATCCCGGTCAGCACCGCGACGGTCATCTCTCCAGCCGCTCCGCCCACCTGAGCTGCAGCAGGGACAGGCCCACCCAGACACACTGGACCGCCACCGACATCGCCGCCCACATCCAGGGGCCGGGCAGCCACGCGGCGAGGACCGGCATGCCCACCAGCAGGCCGGCCACGGCGGCGACGGTGCGCAGCGCCCGCCGTAACTGCAGGCCGACGATGGCGGGCACGTCGGGCGAGTCGCCGGGCGGGGACGGCGTGCCGCGGCCGGCGAGCGCGGCGGGCCGCCGCGACACGACGACGCGGCGCCCGCCGGTCACGAGATCACTCCCCTGTGCTGGCGCACGAGCTGCTCGCGCACCTGGCGGCTGTGTCTCCTGCTGACCTGCAGCGTCTCGGTGCCGACGGTCAGCGTCACCCGCCCGCCCTCGAACCTGAGCTCGCTGACGTGCCGGCCCGAGACGAGCGTGCTGCGGTGGATGCGGATGAACCCGGCATCCGACCAGCGCCGCTCCAGCGCGGCCAGCGACATGCGCACCAGGTAGCTGCCGTCGACCGTGTGCAGGCGCACGTAGTCGCCCTTGGCCTCGGCGAACCAGACGGCCTGCTGCGGCACGAACCTGGTGCGCCCGCCCAGCTCGACCGGGATCACGTCGTCCTGGCCCGGCTCGGGCGCCGGGTTGGTGGCGGCCTCCAGCCTGCGCACCGCCTCGGACAGGCGCTCGGCCCTGACGGGCTTGAGCAGGTAGTCGACCGCCTCCAGCTCGAACGCCTGCACCGCGCACTCCTCGTGCGCCGTGACGAACACCAGCCTGGGCGGGCTGGGGAAGCCGCCGACCAGCCTGGCCAGGTCGAGGCCGTCGAGGCCGGGCATGCGGATGTCGAGGAACACCCCGTCGAGCCGCTCGCCGCCGCCGATCATCTGGACCATGTCCTGCAGCGCCGTGACGCCGTCGGCCGCGGTCGTGACGTGTTCGATTCGGTCGTCCTGGCGCAGCAGGTAGGCGAGCTCCTCCAGAGCAGGCACTTCGTCGTCAACGGCCAGGACTCTCAGCATGTCCACCACGCTGTCGTATGAAAGCAGACACCACCAGCGCCACGCTAGCATGGAGTAAGTATTTGACTACAAAGAGCTAAGCTGCGTCTTGGGCACGCGCAGCCGCACCTTCGTGCCCGCGCCCAGCGCCGTCTCCACGACCAGGCCGTAGCCGTCGCCGTAGATCTGGCGCATGCGCAGGTCCACGTTGGCCAGGCCGATGCCGCTGCCCTCGCGTGCCGGGTCCTCGTCCAGCATGCGGCGGGCGCATTCGGGGTCCATGCCCGCGCCGTCGTCCTCGACCGTGATGTGCGCCTCGGGGCCGGCGTCCCGCACCACGACCCGCACCTCGCCGGGGCCGCCGCGCCCGGCCATGCCGTGCTTGATGGCGTTCTCGACCAGCGGCTGCAGGCACAGGAACGGCACCGGCACCGGCAGCACCTCCGGGGCGACCTGCATGCTGAAGCGCAGCTTGTCGCCGAAGCGGGCACGTTCCAGCAGCAGGTAGCGGTCCACGCAGGTCAGCTCGTCGGCCAGGGTGGTGAAGTCGTGCGCCCTGCGCAGCGCGTACCGGGAGAAGTCGGCGAAGTCGAGCAGCAGCTCGCGGGCGCGCTTGGGGTTGGTGCGGACGAACGAGGCGATCGTGGTGAGCGCGTTGTAGACGAAGTGCGGCGAGATCTGCGCGCGCAGGGCGCGCATCTCCGCCTCCATCGCGCGCCGCCTGGAGGCGTCGAGCTCGGCCAGCTCCAGCTGGCCCGAGACCCAGCGGCCGACCTCGCTCACGGTACGCACCAGCGCGGCGCTCACCTCGCCGTCGAAGGCCGTCAGCACGCCCACCACGGTGCCGTCCACCGTCAGCGGCACCGCCACGGCCCCCAGGTCCGGCCCCTGCGGCCCCCCGGGGAACACCTGGGTCCGCCCGGCGGCCAGCGTGGCGCGGGCGTAGGTGAGCACGTCGTCGGTGCACGGCCCGTCCCACGCCAGCGCGGCCTCCGTCGAGGTGATCGCGACGGCGGAGGTGCCGAGCAGGGTGCGCAGGTGCCGTACGGCCTTGCGGGCGGAATCACGGTCGAGCCCCGCACGCAGGGCCGGGGCCGCCATCGCGGCGAGGTGCAGCGTGGTGTACGTCGCGTCGTCCGCCCTGCATGGCTCCGCCGGCACCGCCCGGCCGCGCCACGGCGCGCGGGCGAGGCCGTAGCCCAGGAGGAAGGTCAGACAGCACAGCGCCACGCACACGGTGGTCAGCATGCTGGAAACCGTAACCAATGACGGAGTGTGCCCGGGGGAAAACCGGGAGTTGTGTCAGGGCGGGCCCTCTCCGGGTTCTTCCTGGTAGGAGTAGCGCTGCTCGCGCCACGGGTCGGCCACGTTGTGGTAGCCGCGCTCCTCCCAGAAGCCCCTGCGGTCCTCCAGGAGGTACTCGATGCCGCGCACCCATTTGACGCTCTTCCACGCGTACAGGTGGGGCACCACGATGCGCAGCGGGAAGCCGCGCTCGGGGCTGAGCGGCTTCTCGTCCAGCTCCATGGCGAACAGCGTGCCGGGCGCGGTGAAGTCGGACATCCGCAGGTTGGCGCTGTAGCCGTACTCGGCCCAGATCATCACGTGGTGCACGCCGGGGTCGGGCGGGGCGGCCTCGATGATCGTGGCGGGGGTGACGCCGCGCCACTCGTTGGCCATCAGGGAGAACTTGGTGACGCAGTGGAAGTCGGCGATGCTCGTGTCGCGCGGCAGCCGCTCGAACTCGCCCCAGTCGAAGCGGTGCTCCTCCCCCGACGCCGTGGCCCCGAACACGCGGAAGTCCCAGCTGTCCGGCTTGAACGCGGGCACCCTGCCGTAGTGGATCACGGGCCGGCCGCGTGGAACGTACTGGCCTGGAGGCAGGCGCGACTCCTCCACGATCACTCTCCTCACCGGTCTCGCGTCTTGGGCCATCCTGCCATCGGGCCATCTGTGGTTCGCGGGCGGGTGTGGTGCGGTAGGCTTGCGGACTATGCACGCAGCGTTCCTGTTTTCCTATGGCGGCGGACCCGAGTCCGTTCGCCATCTGGTGCTGCGCTAGCAGACAGGCGAACGAAGGCCCCGGGTCCGATCGGACCCGGGGCCTTCTTGTTTTTCCCGGCAACTTTCCCTCCAGAGGAGCAAGCAGATGGTGATCGTGATGGGGCCCGAGGCCACCGCCGCCGACATCGAGGCGATCGTGTCCGTCGTCGAGGCGGCCGGGGTGGAGGCGTTCGTCAGCAAGGGGGTGCGGCGCACGATCGTCGGCCTGGTGGGCGACGTGACGCAGCTCGACGCGGCGAGCCTGCGGGGCATGGCGGGGGTGCGCGACGTGATGCGCGTGTCCACGCCGTACAAGCTGGTCAGCAGGGAGAACCATCCGGAACGCTCCACGGTCCACGTGGGCGGCGTGCCGATCGGCCCCGACACCGTGACGCTGATCGCGGGGCCGTGCGCGGTGGAGACGCCCGAGCAGACGCTCGCCGCGGCCAGGATGGCGCAGACGGCCGGGGCTGTGCTGCTGCGCGGCGGGGCCTTCAAGCCGCGTACGTCCCCGTACGCGTTCCAGGGGCTGGGCGAGAAGGGGCTGCGCATCCTGGCGGACGTGCGCGAGGAGACGGGCCTGCCGATCGTCACGGAGGTCGTGGACGCCCGGGACGTGGAGATGGTCGCCTCCTACGCCGACATGCTCCAGGTCGGCACCCGCAACATGCAGAACTTCGCGCTGCTGCAGGAGGTCGGCGCGGCCGGCAGGCCGGTGATGCTCAAGCGCGGCATGACCGCCACGATCGAGGAGTGGCTGATGGCGGCCGAGTACATCGCCCAGCGCGGCAACCTCGACATCGTGCTGTGCGAGCGGGGCGTGCGGACCTACGAGACGGCCACCCGCAACACGCTGGACGTCTCCGCGGTGCCGGTGGCGCAGCGGCTGTCGCACCTGCCGGTGATCATCGACCCGTCGCACTCTGGCGGGCGGCGCGACCTGGTGCTGCCGCTGACCCGCGCGGCCATCGCGGTCGGCGCCGACGGTGTCATCATCGACGTGCACCCGCAGCCCGAGCAGGCGCTCTGCGACGGGCCGCAGGCCCTGGTGGACGCCGACCTGCACGAGCTCGCCCAGGTCATGACCGACTTCCCGCCGCTGCTCGGCAAGGCGCCCGCGACCGCCTGACCCGCCGGGCGCCGGGTTCGTACTCATGGGTAACTTGAGTACGAACCCTCATGTGCGGGGCTTCGCCCGCGCCGCACCATGGCCACATGACGAAGCCCATTCAACCCACGCAGACGACCGCGTTCTACGTCCAGGCGGTCCTGTCGTTCGCCGTCTCGCTGGCCTCCGTGGTCGTCGCCCTGGTCTACCTGCCCGTCGAGGGCTGGATCAGGGCGTTCCTCGGGCTCGGCCTCCTGTACGTCGTCACCTCCACGGTCACCCTGTGCAAGGTCGTACGGGACCGTCAGGAGCTCTCGGAGGTCAGCAACCGCGTCGACCAGGCCCGGCTGGACAAGCTCCTGGCCGAGCACGACCCGTTCAAGGTCGACGCCTAGAGGGTGTACTCCTGGATCGAGTCTGCCAGCTGCACGCACAGCTCCTCGGCGTCGAGCCGCTTCTCGATCTGCTTGAGGTCCTCGATCTTGGCCCGCGTCTCGGCACGCTTGGGAGCCAGCAGCGAGCAGCAGTCCTCGTCGGGCAGCTCCGAGATCTCCAGCGTGCCGATGCGCCGGGCCTCGGCCATGATCTCGGTCTTGTCCCAGCCGACCAGCGGCCGCAGGATCGGCAGCTCCACCGCGTTGTCCTGGGCGGTGATGTTGGCCAGCGTCTGCGAGGAGACCTGCCCGAGCGCGTCGCCGGTGATCAGGGCGGCGGCGCGGATGCGGTGGGCGACCTCCTCGGCCGTCTTGAGCATCAGCCGCCGCTGCGCGATCACCGCCAGCCGGTCCTGCCCGGAGGTGCGGATCGACTGCTGCGCCTTGCCGAACGGCACCACCCACAGGCGCGACTTGCCCTGGAACCGGTCGAGCTTCCTGACCAGCGCGTACGCCTTGTAGATCGACTCCGACGTGGTGAACGGGATGCCGGAGAAGTGCAGGAAGTCGACGTGCAGGCCGCGCCGCATCATCCGGTACGCCGCCACGGGCGAGTCGATGCCGCCCGACATGAGCACCAGGGCCCGGCCGCTGCTGCCGACGGGCAGGCCGCCCTGGCCGGGGATGCCGCCGGTGAAGACGAACACCTCGTCCCTGTCGACCTCGATGGAGACCGTCAGCTCGGGGTTCTTCAGGTCGACCGGCAGGCCGTACTCGTCGTTGATGGCGCCGCCCACGAGGCGGTCGAGCTCGTTGGAGCGCAGCGGGAAGCGCTTGTCGCGGCGGCGGGAGCGGACCGCGAAGCGGGCGCCCCGCTTGGCCTCCTCGCTCTCGCCGACCAGCTCCAGGCCGGCCTTGAGCACCGCGTCGGGGTCCTTGGCGACCCGCCAGGCGCGGTGGATCCAGACCAGCCCGGGCACGTCGGCGACCCGCTGCGCCACGGCCTCCGCCTGCTCGGCGGTGGCGCCCTCGGGCAGGAAGATCGCGATCACGCCGTGCCGCTTGCGCACGTCGACCTGGACGCCGACCGTCTGCAGGGCGTCGCGGATGTTGGCGATCAGGCGGCGCTCGAAGAGCTCGCGGTTCTTGCCCTTGAGGACGATCTCGCCCAGCTTGAGCAGAACGCACGGCTCGCCCAGGGCGGACATCGTCATGGTGGAACCTCCGGGGAAGACGGGGACGGGCGCGGCGGTCGATGATGCCAACGCCGCGACCACCCGAGTTTAGTCCGCGTCCAGCCCGCGCTCGATCGCATATCGCACCAGCTCGACCCGGTTGTGCAGGTGGAGCTTGCCGAGGGTGTTCTGGACGTGGTTCTGCACGGTGCGGTGGGACAGGACGAGCCGTTCGGCGATCTGCTTGTACGACAGCCCCTTGGCCACCAGCCTGAGCACCTCGGTCTCCCGCTCGGTGAGCCGGGGCCCCTCGGTGGGCTCCAGTTGCCCGGCCAGCCGCCGGTACTCGCCCAGCACCAGCCCGGCCAGCCCCGGGGTGAAGACGGCGTCGCCGTCGGCGGTGCGGCGCACGGCGTCGAGGAACTCCTCGCGGCTCGCCGACTTCACGAGGTATCCGCAGGCGCCGGCCTTGACCGCCTGCAGCACGTCGTCCTGCTCGGCGCTCGCCGACAGCACCAGCACCCTGGGCGCCGGGTCCACCTGGGCCAGGCGGGCCGCCACCTCGGGCCCCGGCAGGTCGGGCAGCCTCAGGTCGAGCACCACGACCTCGGGCAGCACCGCGGCGGCCACCCTGATCGCCTGCCGCCCCTCCCCCACGGCGGCCACGACCTCGTACCCGGCCTCCATGAGATCCCTGGCGACGCCGTCGCGCCACATGGGATGATCGTCCACCACCATGACCCGCACCATGGCGCAACTGTAGGCGTTGGTCAGGCGGTCAGGGTGATCTCCACCTCGGTGCCCTGCCCGGGAACGCTCACGATCGACACCTGCCCGCCCAGCTCGGCCATCCGTCCCCTGATCGACCTGGCCACTCCCATGCGCCCGTCGGCCGCGGCCTGCTCCAGCCGGCCCTCCGGGATGCCGGGCCCCTCGTCCCTGACCGTCACCGTGACGGTGCCGTCCAGAAATTCGGCCAGCACCCAGGCGCGCGCGTCGTGACCGCAATGCGCGCGGACGTTGTCCAGGGCCGCGCCGACGGCCGCCGAGACGGAGGCGGCGGCCTCTGCGGGCAGCAGCAGCGGCGTGGCCGGGGTCGAGACCGTCACCGAGGGCGAGCCGTAGCGGGCGAGGTGGGAGCGCAGGTCGATGGTGCCCAGGGGAGGCGGCGGCCCGACCGAGACGAGCTCGCGCAGCGCGGCCTCCTGCTCCCCCGCCAGGCGGCCCAGCTCGGCGGCCTCGCCGCCGAGCTCCCGGCCGCGCCGCTGCACCAGGGCGAGCACCTGAAGGACCGAATCGTGGATGTCGCGGGCCAGCCGCTCCCGCTCGCGCTGGGCGGCCTCCATCTCGGCGGCCCGCTGCAGGCGTTCCTCCGCCTGCTTGGCCAGCCGGACCATGTGGCCGACCAGCCAGCCCGCCATGAGCAGCAGCACCGTCTCGTTGATGAGGACGGACGCCTCGCCGACCCGTGCCCGCGACCACAGCTCGCCGGCCGCGACCACGGCCGCCGCGACCGTGCCCGCCCGCCTGCCGTGGCGCACGGCCCAGGCGAGCACGGGCGCGGCGATCCAGGTCGCGGGCACGGGCATGGAGCCGAGCGTCACCTGCTGGTCGCCCTGCACGTACGGGGTGGTGAGCAGGCACGCCATCGTCACCGTCAGGTCGACGGCCAGCAGCGGCCACCGGCGCAGCGGCCCGGCCGCGTAGGCGAACGTCGCCGCGGCGGTCCACAGCGCCATCACGCCGATCACCAGCCAGCCGAGCAGCGGCTGCTCGTAGCCGCGGTGCTGGGCCATGAGCACGGCGGCGTACACCAGCGAGGCGACGCGGAAGACCGCGATCGCCCGCCAGAACGGCCCCTCGATAGCCATGAGCGTTTCTCATGTTTCCGACAGAGAAGTTGACAGATAGTTCGAGTATCCATGCGAAAGGGACATCCGGGATGGCACAATCCGGGGACCCCTAATGCAAGGAACCGATAGATGACCTCCGCTGTGAATCATTTCACCTACGGACTGATCACGCCGTTACTCGCATACGTCATGTCCTGCATCGGCTCGATGCTCGGACTGCGGCTCACCGCGCAGGCGCACGCCTCCCGCGGCGGGGCCCGCGTGCGCTGGCTGCTCGGAGCGGCCATCTCCATCGGCGGCACCGGCATCTGGGTCATGCACTTCATCGCCATGATGGGCTTCGAGGTGGAGGGCACCCAGATCAAGTACGACGTCTGGCTCACCGTCGCCTCCGCGCTGGTGGCCATCGTGGTCGTGGGCACCGGCCTGTTCCTCGTCTCGTACGGCGGCGGCCGGATCCTGGCGCTGCTCGGCGGCGGCCTGCTGACGGGACTCGGCGTGGCCTCCATGCACTACCTCGGCATGTACGCGATGAACATGTCCGCCCACGTCTCCTACGACCGGCTCACCGTGGCCGCCTCCGTGGGCATCGCCGTGGTCGCCGCGACCGTGGCCCTGTGGTTCACCCTGCGGGTCAAGAAGCCCATCTGGATCACCGGCGCCGCCCTCGTCATGGGCGTGGCCGTCTCGGGCATGCACTACACCGGCATGTACGCCATGCACGTCTCGGTCGACTCCGACCCCGCGATCGTGCCGGGCGCCGACGCGCTCGACTTCCTCGTACCCCTCATGACGGTGATCAGCCTCATCACCCTGACCATGCTCCTCATGGTCATCCTGTCGCCCTCGGAGGAGGAGCTGCACGAGGACGCGGAACTGGTGGCGAAGCTGGAACTCCGCCGTCGCACCGCTCATCAGCAACAACTCACGTATCCCACGCCAATGCCACGCCAACAGCCGATGCAGGCTCGGCGAAGGTAGTTGCGTGGGCGGCGACACCCTGCTCATACTCCCTTATCGGTGCGTAAGGGGATGGGTGGGGTATGTCGCCGATCGACCATTTCTCTCACGGGCTCTTGACACCCGTGCTCGCGTACATCATGTCCAGCGTGGGCTCCATGCTCGGCCTGCTGCTCACCTCGCGCGCGAGGCTGATCGGCGGGCGTGAGGCCAGGTGGTGGCTCGTCGGCGCGGCCTTCGCGATAGGCGGCACCGGCATCTGGACGATGCACTTCATCGCCATGCTCGGCTTCTCCGTGAGCGGCCTGGCGATCAGGTACGACGTGCCGCTCACCGCCGCGTCCGCGTTCCTCGCCGTCGTCGTCGTGGGCATGGGGCTGTTCCTGGCCGCTCACGGCGGCGAACGGCTGGGCTTCCTGCTCGGCGGCGGCGTCCTGACCGGGCTCGGCGTGGCCGGCATGCACTACCTGGGCATGGCGGCACTGAACATGTCCGCCCACGTCGCCTACGACCCGGTGGTCGTCACGCTGTCGGTGCTGATCGCGGTGGCGGCGGCCACGGTCGCGCTCTGGTTCACGCTGCGGGTCAGCGGGGCGCTCAGGATCGGCGGGGCGGCGCTGGTCATGGGTGTGGCGGTCACGGGCATGCACTACACCGGCATGTACTCGATGTCGGTCTCGTCGCACCTGGAGATGGCGGCCGTGCCGGGGGCGCGGGCCATCGACTTCCTGCTGCCGCTCATCGTGGGCATCAGCGTGATCACGGTGGGCCTGCTGCTCACCGTCATCCTGTCGCCCTCGGAGAAGGAGCTGCGCAGCGAGGCGGAGTACAGGGAGCGGCTGCGCGGACGCGACGAGGGCGCGCCGGAGGTCGATCTCTTCGGCACGCCCCGCGGTTGAGCCATGTAGCCGGGTACGGCTTGCGACGCAAGGTGGGCCGCCGACTCTCTGCGACGCAAGCCGTACCTCGAGGGGTTGTAGCGGTAACCCCGCTGACTCGAAGGTACGGCCGCCCGCTTGCAAGCCGCTTTCAGCCTGTTATCCGAAGAACACCTCGGCCTCGGAGTAACGCTCCACCGGCACGGTCTTCAGCTCGGCCGTGGCCTCGTCGAGGCCGACGCGCACGATGTCGGTGCCGCGCAGCGCGACCATCTTGCCGTAGTCGCCCTCGTGGGCCGCGTCGATCGCCTGCAGCCCGAACCTGGTCGCCAGCACCCGGTCGTAGGCGGTGGGGGTGCCGCCGCGCTGGATGTGGCCGAGCACCGTGGTGCGGGCCTCCTTGCCGGTGCGCTTCTCGATCTCCTTGGCCAGCACCTCGCCGATGCCGCCCAGGCGCACGTGGCCGAACGCGTCGAGCGTGCCCGCCTGCAGCTCCATCTGCCCCTCGATGGGGTGCGCGCCCTCGGCGACCACGATGATCGGCGAGTAGCGGGTGCGGAAGCGGGACTCGACGTACTCGCAGACCCGGTCGATGTCGAACGGCTTCTCCGGGATGAGGATGACGTTGGCGCCGCCGGCCATGCCCGCGTGCAGCGCGATCCAGCCCGCGTGGCGGCCCATGACCTCGCAGATGAGCGCCCGGTGGTGGGACTCGGCCGTGGTGTGCAGGCGGTCGATGGCCTCCATCGCGATGTTCACCGCGGTGTCGAAGCCGAAGGTGTAGTCGGTGCCCGACAGGTCGTTGTCGATGGTCTTGGGCACGCCCACGACGTTGACCTCGCGGTCGTAGAGCTGTTTGGCGACGCCGAGGGTGTCCTCCCCGCCGATGGCGATCAGCGCGTCCACGCCGGTGGCGGCCAGGTTCTCCTTGATCCGGCCGACCCCGTTCTCGATCTTCATCGGGTTCGTCCGTGAGGAGCCCAGGATGGTGCCGCCCCGCGGCAGGATGCCGCGCACGGCCTGGATGTCCAGCGGCATCGTGTCGCCTTCCAGAGGGCCGCGCCAGCCGTCACGGAAGCCGACGAACTCATGGCCGTAGACGCTCACCCCCTTACGCACCACTGCCCTGATCACGGCGTTGAGCCCGGGGCAGTCGCCGCCTCCGGTGAGCACTCCAATACGCATGGCGGGTTCCTCCCAGATAGGGGTCACGAGCCAGACCTTGATGTCAGACTCGCATTGTGCCCGGCATCACGCGCAGTGGTCTAGACCAAACGCCAGCCCGAAAAACTAAACCCTTACCTCGGAGGAATTTTCATGATTGTGCTCGCGATTGACGCCGGGACAACTGGGGTGACGGCGCTGGTAGTCACCGAAAACGGGCAGATCATCTCCAAGGGGTACGAGGAATTCGCGCAGCATTTCCCCGAGCCCGGCCGGGTCGAGCACAACCCCGAGGACATCTGGCAGGCCACCCTGTCGGCCTGCGCCACGGCGCTGCGCGGAACCACGCAGACCCCGTCCTGCGTGGGCCTCACCAACCAGCGCGAGACCGCCGTGTTGTGGGATCGACGCACGCTGGCCGCGCCGCGGCGGGCGATCGTCTGGCAGGACCGGCGCACGGCCGCGCTGTGCGGGCGGCTGCGCGAGGCGGCGCACGAGCCGCGCGTGTCCGAGCTGACCGGGCTGCGCCTCGACCCCTACTTCACCGCGACCAAGCTGACCTGGCTGGCCGAGAACGACCCCCGGGTCTGGGAAGGCGTCGAGTCCGGACATGTAGCCATCGGGACGGTGGACTCGTACCTGATCGCCAGGCTGACGGCGGGCGCGCGGCACGTCACCGACCCGTCCAACGCCTCCCGCACCCTGCTGTACGGGCTGGCGTCCGGCACCTGGGAACCGGAGCTGTGCGAGCTGTTCGGGGTGCCGGAGGAGGCCCTGCCGGAGATCGTGCCGAACTACGGGCCGATCGGGCGTACGGAACCGTCGGCCTTCCTCGGGCTGGACGTGCCGATCAGCGGGGTGGCGGGCGACCAGCAGGCGGCGCTGTTCGGGCAGACCTGCTTCGACGTGGGCGACGTGAAGTGCACCTACGGCACGGGCTCGTTCGTGCTGACCAACCTCGGCGGGGAGATCGTGCGCTCCGAGTCCGGCCTGCTGACCACGGTGGCCTGGCAGACGCCGTCGGGCGAGCGCACGTTCGCGCTGGAGGGGTCGATCTTCGTGACGGGCGCGGCGGTGCAGTGGCTGCGTGACGGGCTCGGGGTGATCGGGACGGCGCCGGAGTCGGAGGCGGTGGCGCGTACGGTGCCCGACAGCGGAGGCGTGGTGTTCGTGCCCGCGCTGACCGGGCTCGGGGCGCCGCACTGGGATCCGCAGGCGCGCGGGCTGATCACCGGGATCACCCGCGGCACGACGCGGGCGCACCTGGTCAGGGCCACGCTGGAGGCGATCGCGTTCGAGGTGCGGGACGTGGTCGAGTCCATGACGGGCGGGCTCGGGTCCAACGGTGACGGGCCGGTGCTCAAGGCCGACGGCGGGGCCAGCGCGAACGACCTGCTCATGCAGGTCCAGGCCGACCAGCTCGGGGCGGCGGTGGAGCGGCCGGCGATCCAGGAGACGACGGCGCTCGGGGCGGCGTTCCTGGCCGGGCTGGGCGCGGGCGTGTGGGGGTCGCGGACCGAGCTGCGCGAGACCTGGCACCTGGACCGGCGCTTCGAGCCGGGCGAGCGCGACGACGCCGCCTACGAGCGGTGGCGCGCGGCCGTCCGGCTCGCCACTCACGGCGCGTGAACCCCCGGCGTCATGGCTCCTGGCCGGCCGGCCCCTTGGCGAAGCGGGTCAGGAGGTTGAGCGTGGCGCGGCGGGTGAAGGCGGCGGCGGAGTCGGTGACGCCGTGGCCGCACCGCCGCCCGCGCAGCGCGCACACCCAGCGCATGGTCCCGGAGGCGAACACCCCGGCCCCGCTCGGCGCCGTGTAGTACGTGCTGTGCGTGACGCTCGCCCGCCCGCCGCACGAGAACGGCGACTCGGCCAGCACCTGGACCCCGGCAGGCGACCCCCGCGACACCCGGTCGGTCTCCACGCCGACCATCCCGGGGAAGCGCCGCCCCTTCGTCCCGGCGAAGATCCAGTGCCCCGGCCTGCTGACCCGGTAGACACCCTCGGCGGGGAAGCAGTCGTACATCTGCCCGATCAGCGAGCTCTCCGGCTCCGACTCCCGCCACAGCTCGCAGACCCGCTCCTTGTCGCACAGGACCTGCCTGCCGCGCATGGCGATGCGCCAGTAGACGGCGTTGGCGCCGAGGAAGGCGAGGTTCGTGCCCCGGTCCCTGGCTGTGGTGACGGCCCTGCGCATGCCCGGCGACCAGTACTCGTCGTGGCCGAGCGAGATCACCGCGCGGGCGCCGTCCAGCGCGCCGGGCACGAGGTCCAGGTTGGTCAGGTACGCCAGCGGCACCCCGCTCTGCTCGGCCACGGCCAGCGCCTCCTCCTCGAAGTCCAGGAAGAGCCGGGCCCCGGTGCCGTCGTAGGGGCGGTCGAAGGTGACCGCGCGCGAGCGGTACCCGAACCCGCCCGGGCCCGAGTAGAGGCTGCGGCCGCCCCACAGGTTGTACGCCTGCCAGGTGGTGACCGCGTTCACGAGCACCACGCGACCGGCGGTGGAGGCCGAGCGCACGGTGATCGGGACGTAGCGCTGGGCGCCGGTGGAGGCGTCGAGCCTGACGAGGTAGGCGCCCTCGGGCCAGCCGGTGGTGTCCACGGTCAGCGACGGTTTCCAGTGGGCGGCGCTCACCGTGCCGCCGCCGACGAGCCGCGCCGGCGCCTGCCGCGTCCCCCGCACCCACGCCGACTCCCACACCTTCGACGGGTTGGCGCCCATGCGGAAGGCGCGGGCGGAGAAGCGCGGCGCGGTGGTGGAGACGCGCAGCCGGAACCGCTCCCCCGGCAGCACGCTCACCTCGTCGGCGTAGCCCTCGATCTCGTGCTCGGCGCCGTGCCGGGTGATCCGCCACGACTCCTGCACGTCGGCGTCCGGCGGCGGCTCGGCCATCTGCCGCGCGACCGGAGTGTCAACGGGTGGCTCGACGGCGGGTGCCTCACCGCAGCCGGCGGCCAGCAGCGCGAGGGCGAGCAGGATCTTGCGCACGTGCCCATGGTCGGGACCCGGCGCCCCGGCGAGCCCCGACTTGGCGAACTCCTTACATGATCAGCACGCAGGCCGGGCTTTCCACCTCGTACGCCTCCCCGTCCGGCTCCGGCACGCCGTCCTTGAGCCTGAAGGTGGTGACGGTGTTCGCGTACTGGTTGGCCACGTACACGCGGTCGCCGTCGATGGCGAAGTGCCTGGGCCAGTCGCCGCCTGAGGGCACCTCGGCCACCGGTGACAGGTCGGCGGCGCGCAGCACGGAGATCGTGTTCGGGCCGCGGTTGGCGACGTAGACGAGGTCACCGTGGAGCTGCAGGTGGGAGGGGGCGTTGTCGCCCTCCCTGCGGGAGGCGCGGACGACCGTGCGGCGCTCGCCGTCGATCAGGGTGACGGTGCCGTCCAGCTCGCCCGCCACGTACAGGCGCGAGCCCGCGAACGCGAAGTGGCGCGGGCCGGTGCCGGGGGCCAGGGCGATCGGCTCCAGCGGGGTGCCGTCGCGGCGGTAGCGGCGGATCTCGTCGGTGCCGAGGTCGGAGACGTGCACCAGGCCCTCGTGGAAGACGGCCTGGTGGGCGTGCGGGCCCTCCTGGCGGCCGGCGACCGGGCCCGAGCCCGTGTGGCGCAGCACGATCGGATCCCCGGCGAACACGCCCCGCTCGTCCAGCCGGTAGAGGGTGGCCGTGCCGTCGCCGTAGTTGGCCACCGCGAGCAGGCCGCCCTCGGGGTCCACGGCGACGTGGCAGGGGCTGTCGCCCTCGCTGGGGCGCTCGTCCAGCGGGGCGAGGTCGGCGCCCCGGACCTCGTACGCGGTGAGCCAGCCGCGTTCGAGCTCGCCCACGGCGTACAGCACCGGCAGCGTGGGATGGGCGGCCAGGAACGAGGCCGCCGTCACCCGGGTGAGGCCCCCTCCGACGGTGACGATCCCAGGGCCGTATCCGCCTATGCGCACATGCTTCACAGTGGGGATCCTCCTATGGTTGACTATGGCAATGAGTTCGTTGACAGAAGCAAGGGTTTCTGAGGTCAGAGCCTTCAACCGGTTCTATACGAAGGTGATCGGCGCGCTCCAGGCAGGGATGCTCGACTCGCCGTACTCGCTGACCGAGGCCAGGGTGCTGTTCGAGCTGGCGCACTCCGAGCGCATGGAGACCGGCGAGCTGCGCGGGCTGCTCGGCCTGGACGCGGGCTACCTCAGCCGGATCCTGGCCCGCTTCGAGGGCGACGGGCTGGTCACCCGCGAGCGCTCGGCGGCCGACGCGCGCAAGCAGCTCGTCGGGCTCACCCCGGCGGGGGCCGAGGTGTTCGCGGCGCTCGACCGGCGCTCGTCCGAGGAGATCGGTACGCTGCTCGGCCGCCTGCCCGAGGCGGACCAGGAGCGGCTGGTGTCCGGCATGGCCGCGATCAGGCGGGCGCTGGACGGCGGGCGGGAACGCGCCCCGTACGTGATCAGGCCGCCGCACACCGGCGACCTGGGCTGGGTCGTCTACCGGCACGGCACGCTCTACAGCGCCGAGTACGGCTGGGGCACCGAGTTCGAGCAGCTCGTCGCCAGGATCGTGGGCGATCTCGACTTCTCGCGCGACGCCGGCTGGATCGCCGAGGTCGACGGGGAACGGGCCGGGTGCGTGTTCTGCGTGCGCCAGGACGACACGACGGCCAAGCTGCGGATGTTGCTCGTCGAGCCGTCCGCCCGGGGGCTGGGCATCGGGCGGCGGCTCGTGGACGAGTGCCTGCGGCACGCGCGGGCCGAGGGGTACAAGCGGATCGTGTTGTGGACCCGCGACTGCCTGGCGAGCGCGCGGCGCATCTACCAGGCGGCCGGGTTCGAGCTGGACTCGGAGGAGAAGGGGGTGGAGAACGGGGTCGAGGTCACCGAGCAGCTGTGGTCGCGCGACCTCTAGGCCACCAGTTGAGCGGCCCGGCCAGGCGCATCAGGCTGGGCACCAGCACCGCCCTGATCACGGTGGCGTCCACCAGCACGGCCACCGCCATGCCGACGCCCAGCATCTGCACGAACGTCACCGACGCCGTGGCGTACGCGGCGAACGTCAGCGCCAGGATCCCGCCGGCCGCCGTGATCAGCGGCGCCCCCGCCTGCAGGCCCGTGGCCACGGCCGACTCGGTGTCGCCCGTCCTGTCGTACTCCTCCTTGATCCGGGAGAGCAGGAAGACCTCGTAGTCCATCGACAGCCCGTAGGCCACGCAGAGCATCAGGATCGGGATGCTCGGGTCGAGCGTGCCCGTCGGGGTGAAGCCGAGCAGGCCCGACAGGTTGCCGTCCTGGAAGATCCAGACGATGGCGCCGAACATCACGCCGAGGCTGAGGACGTTCAGGAGGGTCGCCTTGATCGGGATGATCACGCTCCTGGTCATGAGGAACAGGACGGCGAACGTCACGCCCAGCATGAGCGCCAGCACCAGGGGCAGCCGGTCCACCACGGAGGAGCGGTAGTCGGACAGCTCGGCCGGGTAGCCGCCGACCAGCACCTCGAAGGGCGGCGGCACCGCGCGTACGGCCTCGACCAGGCGTACGGGGTCGTCGGCCAGCGCCGCCGCGGACGGGACCACGGACAACCACGTGCCCTGCCCCTGGAACCTGGCCCGGTCGCCGTCGCCCACGCGGGTGCCGCCCGCGTACGAGCCGGCCGCCGAGTCCACCTGGGCGACGCCGGGCAGCCTGGACAGGCTCGCGGCGTACCCGGAGACGTCGCCCGCGGACGCGTCCCTGGAGACGAGCTGGATGGCGTCGGTCTCCTCGGCGGGGAAAGTCTGGCGGATGACCTCCTGCGTCTGGCGGGAGGAGGCCTCCGGCGGCAGGATGCGGTCGTCGGCCACGCCGAAACGCAGGCCCAGGAACGGTGAGGCGAGCACGAGCAGCAGCACCGTGGCCAGCCCGCCGGACACCAGCGGCCGGCGCATCACCCGGGTGGCCAGGGCGTGCCAGAAGCCGTCCGCCCGCTCGGGCCTGTCCCGCTTGGGCAGGAACGTGCCGCCGATCGCGGCCAGCACGGCGGGCAGCACGATCACGGCCGCCACCAGGCCGCCCAGCACGACCGCGATCCCGGCGTAGGCGAAGGAGCGCAGGAAGTCGAACGGCAGCGCGAACAGGACGGCCAGCGATGAGGCCACGGTCAGGCCGCTGAACAGCACCGTCCGGCCCGCGTGCTCGACCGCCCCGGCGACCGCGGCGGCCCGGTCCGCCCCGCGCCGCGTCTCCTCGCGGAAGCGCTGGATGACGAACAGGCAGTAGTCGATGCCCAGGCCCAGGCCCATGGCCAGGGTCAGGTTGAGGGCGAAGGTGGAGATCTCGGCGAACAGCAGGACGCCGCCGAGCAGCGCCAGGCCGATCACCATGGCGTACACGCCGGCCAGGATCGGCACCAGGGCCGCCATGGCGCGCCGCTGGTAGAGCCAGAGCAGCACGAACGCCAGCGGGAAGATGACCAGCTCGGCCCGGACGAAGTCCTGCCTGGCCAGCGGCACCGTCTCCCTGAACACCTCCTCCCCGCCGCCGGCCCGCACCTGCAGCAGGTCTGTGCCCCTGGTGATCTCGGGGACGAGGCCGGGCAGCACCCCGGCGCGCACGTGGTCGGCGTCCCCCGGGATGCGCACGACGATCAGCGCGTGCCTGCCGTCCTGGCTGCGCAGGGTGGCGGGCCTGCCCCGGGTCCAGTACGAGGCGGCATCGGCCACGCCCTCGTAGCGGCCGGCGCGCTCGGTCAGCTCCCTGCCCGCCGCCTCGACGGCGGGATCGTCCACGGTGCCGCTCCGCGCCGTCACCAGGAAGATCATGTCGGGGCTGCCGGTGCCGAACCGTTCCTCCAGCTCGGCCTGCGCCCGGTCCGACTCCGATCCGGGCGCCTCGAACCTGGCCAGCGACAGCCCGGAGGCCGCCCCCGCCGCCAGCACGCCGGCGCCGATCAGCAGGACCAGGGCCAGCGCGAGCACGAGCCGGCGGCGGCGGACGAGCAGGAAGCCCAGCCTGCGCAGCGGCGGGCCCGCCGTGTCCTGGCGGGCGGGGCGGGCGCGGGTGGTCACCATGAGATCTCCCCGAAAGTCGGTAAACTGCTCGTGTTTTACTTCCGGACCCAGAAATACAAGTAAATGCTCGTATTTGTCAACGAGGAGACCCATGGCTGAACGCACGGTCCGCCGGCAGGCGCGCGGCCTCAAGCGCATGGCGGAGATCCTCGACGCCGCCGAGCTGGTGATCGCCGAGGTCGGCTACCCGGAGATGACCACGAACCAGGTCGCCGCGCGGGCGGGGGTGTCGCCGGGGTCGCTGTACCAGTTCTTCAGGAACAAGGAGGAGATCCTGGACGGGCTGGTGGCCCGCTACACGGTGGACCGGCAGGAGTTCTGGGCCGCCCGGCTGGCCGGCGTCACGCCGGAGGTGCCCCTGGAGACGCTGGTGGGGCAGCTCGTGGACGAGAGCGTGCGGTTCAAGAGCGCGTCGCCCGCGTACTGGTCGCTGCTGTACGGCTCGGCGACCGGCGACCAGCTCGCGGCGGCGTCGCAGCGGCTGCACGAGGACATCGCGGGACACCTCGCGGCCATGCTGCGCCGCCGCTCCCCCGGGCTGCCGGAGGAACGGGCGCTGCTGACCGGGACCATGGCGCTGGCCACGGTGAAGGCGGTGATGCCGATGATCACCTCATCGGCGCCCGAGCGGTCGGCCGAGCTCGTCAACGAGCTCAAGCTCATGCTGGTCCGCTACCTGAGCTGACCACGGATATGGGGGCGCCCTGACCGCGGTCAGGTGCGGAAGGGGCCGCTCACCTCGAACGTGTGCCCCTCGGTGCGGCCGCGCCTGGCCGAGAAGTAGAGCCGCTCGCCGTCGGGCGAGAAGGCCAGCCCGGTCAGCTCGGCCCCGTCGTGCCCCTCCAGCCTGAGGAACGGCGTCACCGCCCGGTCGGGCGCGATGACGTCGATCTCGGGGCGCTCCCTGGCGACGTACAGATCGCCGGAGGGGGCGGCGGTGATGGCGCGCACGCCCTCGCAGAGCCGGTCGAGGGTCGAGGTCTGCGCGTCGTACGCCCACAGGCGGGTGTCGCCCTTCGTGGTGAAGTAACACACCCCTCCGGCATAGTGGCAGCCGTCGCCGCCGTCGAAGTGACGGGCGTCCTCGACCTGGTGGCGGGCCTCCTTGAGCAGGGCGGCCGGCGAGGGCACCGCCTGCCAGTGCCCCGAGGCGCACAGCACCTCCAGCGTGCCCTCCGTCAGGTCGCCCCAGTCGCTCGGCCGGAACCGGTAGAAGCAGCCGTCGGGCTCGTCCTCCGTCATGTAGATCACGTGCCGCTCGGGGTCGCAGGCGGCGGCCTCGTGCTTGAACCGCCCCATGGCCAGCCGGGGCCGGGCGGCGCGGGCACCGTAGGGGTCGCACTCGAAGACGCGGCCCCGGTGGCCGAGCTCGCACGACAGCCAGCTGTGCCACGGCGTGGCGCCGCCGGCGCAGTTGAGGTCGGTGCCCGACAGGATGCGGTACGCGTCGCCGATGCTGCCGTCGGCCCGGAACCGCAGCGCCGAGGCGCCGCCGAGCAGGGGCAGCTCGGAGTTGCTGACGTAGATCCAGCCGTCGCCGTCGGGGAAGCAGGCGCCACCGTCGGGGGCGGCGTGCCAGGTCAGGCCGGCGACCTTCTGCCCAGAGCGGGCCACGACCCGGCCGGTGAACCCTGGGGGCAGCGCCAGGCCGCCCGTGCCTGCCAGGCCGAGCGGACCGTACGGGCTGACGCCGCCCGGCACGAGCGGGCCCGTGCGGAGGAGAGTCTTGCGCGACATCGTGGGGCCTCCCTCTAGGTGCCACGCTAGTCGACCGCACCGACATGAATGGCAGGGACTCGCGACATCAAACTCTGCGCAAACCCCGGCTTCCGTTCGCCGGGCGGTCCGTGCGCGGTGACGTTCCGTACAGCTGGGGGCGGTACGCGGACCGGCGACCTGCCGCCTCATGACGGTCGGTGACGGTGAGACCGGGTACCGCCGCGTCCCGTCCTATCGGCGGAGCCGAGCGCCGGTGACAGCACCGTGGCGGGAACGGACACGTCGGTGCCCGGCGCCATGCCGCGGTGTCCGGGACATGCGAAAGCCCGGGCTCGGGGCCCGGGCTCTCTTCGCGATGGGTCAGCGCTGCGCCTGGAACATCCAGTGCTGCTTGTCGATCTCCTGCGCCACGGCGATCAGCAGGTCCTGGGTGACGGGGTCGGCCTCGTCGGTGGCCCGGATGCGCTCGTACATGCGCTTGCTGATGCCGTCGAGAACGTCGGTGATCGTCGCCAGCACCTTCCCGTCCTCGATCCAGCCGCTCTCCGGCTGCTGGAGCCTGCTGGAGCGGGAGACCGTGGCGGCGCGGCCGTCCGGGTTCACCCCGAGGGCGACGGCACGCTCGGCGATGGTGTCCATGTGCGTTCTGGCCAGCGCGACGACCTCGTCGAGCTGGAGGTGGATGGAGCGGAAGTGGGTGCCGATGAGGTTCCAGTGTGCCTGCTTGGCGACCAGCGACAGATCGATGAGGTCGACCAGAGCGCCCTGCAGGGCCTCCGCGACGGTGTTCCTGGCGTCGCCCGAGAGCGGGCCGGTGATGGTAGCCATGTCTGTTTCCTCCCCTACGGTCGGAATTTACACATTCAAGAACGAAATCGGGGAGTCAGATCTTCCGGGTCTCGACGTCATTGACAGTGTAATAGTGACAGTGTCATTGTGGGGGTATGAGTGACACCACCTGGACGATCGGCGAGCTGGCCGAGCACGCGGCACGCGCCCTGCGCGCCGGCGCGCCGTCACCGCCCAACGGGCGGGTCCGCGACGTGCCGGGCGAACGGCTGATCAGGTGGTACACGACGATCGGCCTGGTGGACCCGCCGCTCACCCGGCGCGGCCGGGTGGCCAGGTACGGGCGGCGGCACCTGCTGCAGCTCGTCGCCGTGAAGCGCTTGCAGGCGGCCGGGCGATCGATCGCGGAGATCCAGGCGGCGCTGACGGGAGCCACGGACCGGATGCTGGAGGCGGCGGCCCACCTGGAGTCCCCACCGCCCGCCCACCACCCGGACGCGACCGGTCACGTGCCTGCGGCGGCCGACGGTGCGCGGGCCGCTGGAGCACACGCGGGAGCGGCCGGTGGTGGCGAGCCCGTGCGGGACCGGTTCTGGGCCGAGCGTCCTGGCAGCCGCGCGGCACACGCTCGCGAAGCAGCGCCCGGCGCACAAACACCCGTGCCCGGCACATCGCCGAGCGCACACCCGCCTCAGGAGGCGCACGCACCGCGCCGCGAGCACCCCGCGCACGGGCCTGGCACGGTGCCTACCAGCGACACGGCGACGCGGGGCGGCGTTGAGCAAGGACGTGTCCGGGCCGCCGAGGCACGCGGGGCCGGTCAGGGACGTGTCCGAGCGGCCGAGGAAAGCATGGCCGGCGACGGTCAGGGGCGTGTCGGGGCCGCCGAGGAAGGCAGGGCGGGCGGGGCCCGTGGTGGGGTGGTGACGGGGGTCAGGCTGGCGGAAGGGGTGCGGCTCGTGCTGGACGCGGGCCGGGCGCCGTCCGACGAGGACGTACAGGCGGTGCTGGCGGCGGCGCGGCCGCTGCTCGCGGTGCTCGAAGAGAGGGAGCTGATATGAGGATCACTTCGCTGGAGCCCGCACGGTGCCTGCCGGTGCCGGACGCCGGGTTCGGCGCGCTGCTGACCGAGCGCGGCAACCTGCCGCTGGAGAGCGTGGACGTGACCGCGGACATCTCCGGCCTGATCGCCGGTGTGGAGGTCACGCAGGGCTTCAGGAACCCGTTCGACGTCACGCTCGAGGCCACGTACGTCTTCCCGCTGCCCGGCAGGGCGGCCGTCACCGGCTTCCGGATGGAGGCCGACGACCGGGTCATCGAGGGCGTGCTGAAGGAGCGCGGCCAGGCCAGGGCGGACTACGACCGGGCGCTGCGCGAGGGCAGGCGGGCGGCGATCGCCGAGGAGGACCGGCCGGACGTGTTCACGATCAGGGTGGGCAACATCCTGCCCGGCGAGCGCGTCTCGGTGAAGCTCACGATGAGCCAGCCCCTGCCGTACGAGGACGGAGCGGCCACGTTCAGGTTCCCGCTGGTCGTGGCGCCGCGCTACATCCCGGGCAGCCCGATCGACGGCCCGCCGGCCGGTGACGGCACGGCTCCCGACACCGACGCCGTGCCCGACGCGTCGAGGATCAGCCCGCCGGTCCTGCTGCCCGGCTTCCCCAACCCCGTCCGGCTGTCGCTGTCCGCCACCGTGGACGCGGCCGGGCTGGAGCTGCGCGAGCTGGCCTCCAGCCTGCACGTGGTCGAGGAGGCCGAGGGAGAGGCGGGCCACACCGTACGGCTGCGCCCCGGCGAGCGGCTCGACCGGGACTTCGTGCTCCGGCTGTCGTTCGACGCCTCCACGGCGTTGCAGCTCGACGGCCGGGGAACGTTCGCGCTCACCGTGCTGCCCCCGCCGCTCGAGTCCACCCGGACACCGCGCGACCTGGTGCTGCTGCTCGACCGTTCGGGCAGCATGGGCGGCTGGAAGATGGTCTGCGCCCGCCGGGCCGCCGCGCGCATCGTCGACACGCTGACGCCGCAGGACAGGTTCGCGGTGCTGACGTTCGACTCGGTGGTGGAGCAGGCGTTCGAGGGGCTGGTGGAGGCGTCCGACCGCAACCGGTACCGCGCGGTCGAGCACCTGGCCAGGGTGGACGCCCGCGGCGGCACCGAGCTGCTCGAACCGCTGCGCCAGGCCACCGCCCTGCTGGGCGGCGCCCAGAGCGGACGCGAACGCGTCGTGGTGCTGGTCACCGACGGCCAGGTGGGCAACGAGGACCAGATCCTGGAGCAGGCGGGCGGCGCGCTGTCGGCCATGCGCGTGCACACGGTCGGCATCGACCGGGCCGTGAACGCCGGGTTCCTCGGCCGGCTGGCCGGGCTCGGCGCCGGGCGGTGCGAGCTGGTCGAGTCGGAGGACCGGCTCGACGCCGCCATGGACGCCATCCACCGCAGGATCGGCGCCCCCCTGGTGACCGACCTGTCTCTCAAGGACCTCGACGTCGAGCCCGGCACCGTCACCCACCTGGGCTCGATCTTCCCCGGCGTGCCGCTGCGCGCGTACGGGCGTTACCGCGAGGGCTCCTCGGTCACGGTGCGCGGGACGGCGGCGGGCACGCCGTGGGAGGAGCGGGTGCCCGGCGTGACCGCGGACCATCCGGCCATCCGCGCGGTGTGGGCGCGGGCGCACCTGCGCGAGCTGGAGGACCGGTACGCCATGGGCGAGCACGACCTGGAGTCGCGCATCGTGCGGACGTCGCTGGAGTACGGCGTGCTCTGCCGGTTCACCGCGTACGTGGCCGTCGACACCAGGCAGGTCGCCGGCGAGGGGCCCGAGCACCGCGTCATCCAGCCGGTCGAGCCGCCGAGCGGCTGGGAGCTGCCCAGCGCGGCGCCGGCGCCGGGCACGTTCGCGACCGGCATGATGCTGGCCGCCGCCCCCATGGCGGCACCCCGGATGCGGATGCCCGCGCCCGGGCTCAGCCAGGCCGACCTGGACCAGGGGTTCGTGGGCGGCGGCGCCCAGGAGGGCGGCCCCGCCTTCGGCGGTCCCGGCGGTCTCGGTGGTGATGGCGGTCCCAGCGGTCCTGGTGGCGGGCCTGGCGGTGGAGGACCGGCTTATGGCGGGGCGCCGCGGCCGGCCACGCCCGGCGGGCCGCCGATGCCCGCTCCGGCCGCTCCCGGCGGGGGCCGCTGGGGCAGGCCGGGCGCGCGGCCGGCTCACCGGCTCGACTCGGTACGGCCCCAGCTGGTCGCCGAGCTCGACCGGCTCAGGGCCCTCCCGGCGCCTGACCTGCTGTACCTGGCGGACCTGGGCACCCGGCTGGCGGCCCTGGCAGCCTTCCTCGGCGGGAACGAGGACCTGGAGACGCTGGCCCGCGAGCTGGAGGGCGCCGAGCGGCCCGGCGCGGACGCCCAGGCGCTGCACGATCGCGCCGTCGAGGTGCTGACCGCCCTCACCGGCGGCAGCTCCCCGTCTCCGGCACCCGGCCCTGCCGGCGGCCAGCGACGCGGCCCCTTCTGGAAGCGCGCCTGACCGCCCACGGCCCCGCGGGGTGCGCCGCCGCCGCCACAGTGCGGTGGCGGCGCTCGGGCGTCACATGAGCGGGGTCCACTCCCTCAGCAGCACGATCTCGTAGCCGTCCACCGCCGTGTACGGATCCTCCCGGAGGATCGCCCGCAACTCGGCCTCGTCCGCCACCTCATAGACATGCATCGCCCCGCTGTCATCCGCCCACGGCCCGGCGGTCACCAGCAGCCCCCGCTCCTTGAGCCGCCGCAGATGCTCCCGATGCGCCGGGCGGGCCGCGAGCCGCCGGGGATCGCCGTCGAAGGCCAGTTGCAACACGTATCTCGCCATGCCCCCGCACGCTAGGCCCCGGCCACCACCGCGCTCAGCATCGCGAGGCACGGGCGTGGTGTATCACGGGATACATGACGTACACGCTGGCCGATTTGCCCATGTTCGGCGGGCTCGGTGAGGAGCGGCTGCGCGGGCTGGCGGCGCGGCGGCGGAGGTATCCGGCCGGGCAGGTGCTGTGCACGGAGGGGGATCCGGCCGACCATCTGATCGTGCTGCTGGCCGGGCGGGTGCGGGCGGCGCGGGTGAGCGCGGAGGGCCGGGAGGTGGTGCTGGCCGTCGAGGAGGCGCCGGTGGCCTTCGACAAGACGGCCCTGCTGGTGGACGGGCCCCATCGCGCCACGTGCACGGCGCTGACGGCGGTGGAGGTGGCGTACCTGCCGCGGGCCGCCGTGCTGGAGGTCGTCGGCGCGGAGCCGTCCGTGGCGGCGCGGCTGCTGCGCACGCTCGCCACGACCGTGCGGGACCTCGACGAGCGGCTCCTCGACGCGTCGGTGCGGGACGTGCCGTCGCGGGTGGCGACCTGGCTGGTACGCCGCTGCGCCACCGGACGGGTGCCGCTGCACGGCGGGCAGGCCGGTCTGGGTGCCGAGATCGGGGCGACCAGGGTGAGCGTGAACCGGGCCCTGCGGGCGTTCGAACGCCGGGGCCTGATCGAGATCGGCACCGGCGAGGTGATCGTGCTGGACCACCCTGCACTCGCCCGCGCCGCCGCCCTCCCAGCCCCCACCCCGTGAGAGCATCCCGCGCAAGCCCCACCCCGTGAGAGCGCAAGCCCGGCCCCTGAACCGCGCAAGCTCACCCCTGCTCACAAGCCCCCCGCGCACGTTCTGCCCCACCCCTCGCCCCGCACTCCCCCAGGGACCGAAACGCATGGCGTGCGGGCGTCTGTCCGATCCGGTCCGGCTGTTCTACAGTCACTGAGCATGGCGACCCCTCGCGCCCCGCTCCGCTTCACGGAAGCGGTGTCCGCCACGGTCTCGGAGAGCACGAAGTCCGGTTTCTTCTTCGACTTCGACGGCACGATCGCCCCCATCATGCGAGATCCCGCCGCCGTCCTCCCGGTGGCCGGCGCGGTGGAGCGGCTGCGGGTGCTGGCGGAGCTGGTCGGCAGGGTGGCCGTCGTCTCGGCCCGCCCGGCCGCGTTCCTGCGCGACCGGTTCGCGGACGTGCCGCACGTGAGCCTGTTCGGCCTGTACGGCATGCAGAGCGTCGTGGACGGCCGGGTGCGTACGGCGGCCGAGGCCGGCGCCTGGGCCCCCGTGATCGGCCGGGTGGCCGCCGACGCCGCCCGCGACCTGCCCGGCGAGGTGCTGGTGGAGGACAAGGCGCTGCTGGTGGCGCTGCACTACCGCGCGGTGCCGTCGTTGCGCGGCGCGGTGGAGCGATGGGCCTCGGCCAAGGCCGCCGAGCTGGGCCTGCGGGAGCAGTACGGGCGCATGGTCGTCGAGCTCAGACCCCCAATCGAGTGCGACAAGGGCACCGTCGTCGAGCGCGAGGCCGAGACCCTCACCCGGGCCTGGTACTTCGGCGACGACCTGTCCGACGGCCGGGCGTTCGACGTGCTGCGCGGGCGGGAGGAGCGGGATCCGGCGTTCCTGGGCGTCAGGGTGGCGGTGGCCAACGGGGAGACGGGCGACGAGCTGGCGCGCCGGGCGGACTTCACGATCGACGCGCCGGAGGACACCCCCGCCATGCTCGACCACGTCATCCGTGCCTTTCCGGCGGCCCCGTACGCTGGATAAGTGACGACACTGGTCCTGGACGGCGGGCTGGCGACGCGGCTCGAGGAGCTCGGCGCGGATCTCAGCGACGCGCTGTGGTCGGCGCGGCCGCTGCTGGAGGAGCCGGCGCTGATCCGGCGCGTGCACGCGGACTACTTCGCGGCGGGCGCCGACGTGGCGACGACGGCGAGCTATCAGGCGACGCTGCCGGGGTTCGCGCGGCGCGGGCTGGACGCGGTCGAGGCCGAGCGGCTGATCCGGCTGTCGGTGGAGCTGGCCGCCCAGGCCCGGGACGAGGCGGGGCACGGGCTGGTGGCGGCCTCCGTGGGCCCGTACGGCGCCTATCTGGCCAACGGCGCCGAGTACACCGGCGACTACGACCTCGACGAGGACGGCCTGTACGCCTGGCACCTGCCGCGCTGGGAGATCCTGGCCGCGGCCGGGGCCGATCTGCTGGCCTGCGAGACGATCCCGTCCTTCGCCGAGGCGCGGGCGCTGGCCGCGCTGCTGGCCCGCACGCCGGGGGTGAAGGCGTGGGTGAGCTTCTCGTGCCGCGACGGCGAGCGGCTCAACGACGGCACCCCGATCCGCGAGGCGGCGGCGCTGTTCGCGGGGAACCCGCAGGTGGTGGCCGTCGGCGCGAACTGCACCGCGCCGCGCCACATCCCCGGCCTCATCGGGTGCCTGTCGGGCGGCCTGCCCGTGGTGGTCTACCCCAACTCGGGCGAGTCGTGGGACGCCGCCGCCCGCCGCTGGACGGGCCTGGCCGACCCGGTCGAGTACGGCCGGGCCGCCCAGGAGTGGCAGCGGGCGGGCGTGTCGCTGATCGGCGGCTGCTGCCGTACGACGCCGGAGCACATCAGGCAGATCCGCACGCACCTGACCTGACCCGCCAGGCGGATCCGCACGCACCTGACCTGACCCGCCAGGCGGATCCGCGCCCGCCTGACCTGAGCCGCCGGGCGGGTCCGCGCGGCCGGCCTGAACCGCAGGGCGGGTCCGCGCGGCCGGCCTGAACCGCAGGGCGGGTCCGCGCGGCCGGCCTGAACCGCAGGGCGGGCGCGTCAGGCGGTCGCCGTGGCGGGGCTGCGGCGGCGGAGCAGGACGCGGTCGAGCGCCAGCGCCCCGCCCCCGGTGAACCCGACGGCCAGGCTGGCCGCGGCCAGCGCCAGCACGAACTCGTAGCCCCCCTCACCGGCCAGCCCGTTGCCCCCGTGCACGAAGGCGATCGCCCCGAGCATGTCGAGGGCGAGCAGCGTGCCGGCGATCGGCAGCGCGGCGCCGAGGATCAGCGCCAGGCCGCCGGCGACCTCCAGCACGGCCACCGCCGGAGCGGCCAGGCCGGCCAGCGGGATGCCGACGGACTCGAAGAACTTGGTCGTGCCCGCGATCCCCATCGTCGCGAACTTCTGATAGCCGTGCACCAGGAAGATCACCCCGATGGCGACCCTCGCCAGCAGCAGGGCGAAGGGACGCGCCTGATCCACCATGCGGAACTCCTCGATGGTTGTTCAGATTTGAACAACGACTCTAGCAGTGATTTGTTCAAATTCGAACGACAGTACACTGAATCGGTGACGGACATCCGATGGCTGGACGCGACCGAGATGGCGGCCTGGCGCGCCTTCGTGTCCACCTCCCACCTGCTCGAGCGGCGCATCGAGGAGCAGCTCAAGGCCGCCGCCGGCCTCACGCACCCGCAGTACGAGATCCTGGTGGTCCTGTCGGAGTCCCCCGGCCGCCAGATGCGCATGACGGAGCTGGCCAGGGACGTCGTGGTGTCGAAGAGCGCGCTGACGTACCAGATCAACCAGCTGGAGAAGGCGGGGCTGGTCGAGCGGGCGACGTGCCCGTCCGACGAGCGCGGCGTGCTGGCGGTGCTGACGGAGAAGGGCGCGCGGTGCCTGGAGCAGGTGGCCCCCGGTCACCTGGAGGTCGTGCGCGCCTTCCTGATCGACCGGCTCAGCCGGGAGGAGCTGCGCGCGATGACGAGCGCCATGCGCAGGACGGAAGAGGCCTTACGGTCGTCCGCCTGACCCCGCGATCACTCGCTCTTGCCGCCGGAGGCCGCGGCCGCGGCGCGCGCGGCGCGTTCCATCTCGACGCGGGCGCTGGCGGCGTACTTGTCGACGTACTCCTGGCCCGACAGCTCCATCAGCGCGTACATGATCTCGTCGGTCACCGCGCGCAGCACCAGCCGGTCGTCCTCCATGCCGTAGTAGCGGGAGAAGTCGAGCGGCTTGCCGAACCGCACGCCCGGCTTGATGCCCAGCTTGGGCAGCACCCGCCCGGGCGGCATCATCTCGTACGTGTTGATCATCGCCCACGGGATCACCGGCACCCGCGACTCCAGGGCGAGCCTGGCCACGCCGGTCTTGCCCTTGTAGAGGCGGCCGTCAGGGGTGCGGGTGCCCTCGGGGTAGATGCCCAGGATGTGCCCCTCGCGCAGCACGCGCAGCCCGGTGCGCAGGGCGGCCTCGCTGGCCTTGCCGCCGGAGCGGTCGATCGGCACGGTGCCGACGCCGCTGAAGAACAGCCGGGTGAAGAAGCCCTTGATCCCCCGCCCGGTGAAGTAGTCGGCCTTGCCGAGCGAGATGACCTTGCGCCGGATCTGCAGCGGGCCGAAGAAGTGGTCGGCGAAGGACAGGTGGTTGCCGGCCAGGATCGCGGGCCCCTCCTTGGGCACGTTCTCCGCGCCCTCGGTCCACGGCCTGAAGATGAGGTGGAGGAACGGCCCCAAGATGGCCTTGACCACCCAGTAGAACACCCTGGCACCTCTTCCTGCGCACTTCTCGTCGGCGGGCATTGTCAGCAGCGGGCAGAGTCATCTTCCCACCTCGACGGCCATGCTCCTACATCAGCTCTCGCACAAATACCCCGGAACATGCGACGATCGGGCCGTTCCGGCGGAAATTGCCGGAATGAAACGGCACAGAGGAGCTGTTATGCCGCTCATGCCAGGCGCAGAGCCCTATCACCACGAAGCAGGCCAGATCGGCGTGCTGCTGTGTCACGGGTTCACCGGCACGCCGCAGTCCCTGCGGCCGTGGGGTGAATACCTGGCCGGGCACGGGGTCAGCGTTTCGCTCCCCCGCCAGCCCGGGCACGGCACCAGGTGGCAGGAGATGAACAGGACGCGCTGGGAGGACTGGTACGCCGAGGTGGAGAAGGCATTCGCCGACCTCCAGGGCAGGTGCGCGGAGGTGTTCGTGGCGGGGCTGTCGCTGGGCGGCTGCCTGGCGCTGCGGCTGGCCGAGGTGCACGGCCCGGCGATCTCAGGCGTTATGGTGGTCAACCCGTCGATCGCCAACGACGTGCCGTTGCTGAAGCTGGCTCCGCTGCTCAAATGGTTCGTGCCGTCGGTGCCCGGCGTCGCCAACGACGTCAAGAAGCCCGGCGCGCGCGAGCTGGCCTACACCCGCACCCCGGTCAAGGCGGCGGCCTCGCTGCCCGGGCTCTGGTCGCTGGTGCAGGCCGACCTGGCGAAGGTGACACAGCCGCTGCTGGTCTTCCACAGCGTGGAGGACCACGTGGTGAAGCCGACGAGTGTCGCGATCATACGCGCGAAGGTCCCGCAGGCCACGATCGAGGAGCTTACCGATAGCTACCATGTTGCGACGCTTGACAACGATGCCGACAGGATCTTTGCCGGGAGCCTCGACTTCATCCGGACACATGCCTCGGTACCCTTGCAGAGGGACTGATCGCACCCAGGGGGAAGTCGCGATCGCTGCGGAGAGGCCCATCTAGGTGACGCCCCAGAGTGACGAGGACGAGGTCTGGCGGCAGATCGTCGCGTCCTTCAACGACACGGCCGAGCGCGACTCGGCCGATCAGCCATGGCCCGACAGCGAGAACGTGCCTGCCGAGCCGACCCGCCGGGTGGTCAAACCCCCGGAGGAGGAGCCCGCGACCGGCACCGTCCTCGACGACGACCCGCTGGAACGCTCGGACGCCGGCCAGGACGGGGAGGAAGAGGACGAGGGCCACTTCGAGCCTCCGCCGCCCCCTCCGCTGCCCAAGCTCGACCTGCCGACCAAGCTGGCGTGGGTGGCGCTGTTCGGCGGCCCCGCCTACCTGCTGGTCGCCGCCATGGCGAGCTGGCACATGGAGGGCTGGGCGCTGTTCACCGCGGTGGCGGCGTTCATCGGGGGGTTCGTGGCGCTGGTGGTCCGCATGGGCGACGGGCCGCCCAACGACTCCGGCTGGGACGACGGCGCCGTACTCTGAGCGTGCCTACGACTTCGACGTGGTGGTCCTGGGCGCGAACGACTCCACCACGTCGGTGTAGCGGTCCCTGGTGTCCACCGCGTGGCCGACCGCCCAGACCGTGCTCTTGCCCGCCAGGTACGCCACCGCCTGCAGCCGTACGCTGCTCCTGCCCTTCTGCGTGCCGCCCCTGATCGTCTCGCACGCGGCCTTCTCGCAGCGCAGCATGAACGGCTCGGCCGCCCGCGCGGGGTCGTAACCGGTCATCCAGTAACGCCCCTTGCCGTCGCCGGTAACGCCGTACAGCCGAGCCTCGGAGCGGGGCAGGCGCAGCTCCCGCCACCGCTTGCCGTTCCAGGCCAGGGCGAGCGGCGAGATGTCGCCGGGGCCGCGGTAGACGCCTCCGACGGCCAGCGCCCGCTTGGAGCTGTCGACCTGCACGTCGCGCAGGTAGCCGCCGGGGATGTCGGGCAGCGGCATGGACTTCCACGAGCCGCCCGACAGGTGCACGATCAGCGGCTCGGTGCCGGTGTCGCCGACCGCGAAGCCGCCGGACACCGCGTACAGGGCGCCCTTCTCCTTGGTCTCCTGCGCGGTCCAGGAGTTGCCCTGGCCGGTGAGGATCAGGCCGTTCCTCTCGCGGCTGCCGACCGCCACGACCTTGCCCGACTTGGCGTCGATGCCGCCCAGCCAGTCGCCGGCCCGCAGGGCGGGCGGCCTGACCCGGTCGAACCCGGCCGTGTCGCCGTGCGCCAGGTACGGCAGGCCGTCGTGGCCGTCGCCCACGGCCCACACGTCCGACGGCGAGGCGGCGGCCAGGCCGCGCAGGTTGCCCGCCGCCGTGTTGTCGCGGATGCCGACCTCGGCCCACCTGCTGCCGTTCCAGTGGCGGATGGTGCCGCGGTTCTTCCAGACGTCCCAGATCTCCTGCTGGCCCACCGCCCACACGTCGCTCGGCGAGATCGCCAGCACGTCGGAGAGCGAGCCGTCCGCCTGGAGGCGCACGCTGGTCGACTGCTGCCACGCCTCGATCTGCGTGGGGCGGGGATCGGCATGCGCGGCGGGCGTGACCTGCGTCCAGGCCACGAACGTCGCCAAGATCAAGGAGAGCGCACGCCGCTGAGAGCGACGGGTCATGAAGGAAATGCTACGGGCTGGAGAGCCTGACATGCCCGCTAGTGCCCAACTCGCAACTCCGCGACCACCGGGAGATGGTCGCTCGCCCCGGTCAGATCGGCGATCGCGGCGTCCACTCCGCCGCACGACACGACGTGCGTCCCGCGCGCGGCGAACACCCCGTCGATCCGCGCGGACGGCCTCGCGGCGGGGAACGTCAGCCCCTCGCCCTTGGGCGCCACCGCGTAACAGTCGGACAGCCGCCCCGCCAGATAGCGCCAGGCGGGCCGGTGGGGATGCTCGTTGACGTCACCGGCGAGCACGACGGCGGCGCCGTGCCTGGCCGCCACGTCCTCCAGCAGCGCCACGGCCTCGGCCGCGTGGTGCATCCTGGCGGGGTCGCTGAGGTCCAGGTGGAGCGAGCCGACGGCCAGCCTGGCGCCCTCGGCCTGCACCACGGCGACGGCCAGCGCGCGCCGTTCCAGGCCGAGGAACGCGCGCAGCCGGTGGCTCTCCGCGTGCAGCACGCGGGCGCGCCGCCCGACGAGAACGGCCACTCCCCCCGCCCTGTCCGGCGTCGCCACGGCCAGGCCCGCGGCGGCGGCCAGCGCCGCGCGCCTGGCCCGCCAGCGGCCGAACCTGGGCGCCTCCTGCACGCACAGCACGTCGGCCCGGGCCGCCGTGATGACCCTGGTCAGCGCGGGCACGCTGTCGCGCAGCCCGTGCAGGTTGTACGTGGCGACCCTGATCGTCACGTGCGCGGCTCAGCGCTGCCTGGCCAGATCGGCGGCACCCACCACGCCCGCGGAGGCGCCCAGCTCGGCCAGCCTGATCTCGGCGAGCGGCCGGTGCCCGCGGCCGGTGAGCCGCTCGGCGAACGCCTGCCTGGCCCGGTCGATGAACAGGTCGGCCGCGCGGGACACACCGCCGCCGACGATGAAGCAGCCGGGGTCGAGCACGGCGGCCAGGTCGGCCATGCCCTGCCCGAGCCAGTCGGCCAGGCTGTGGAAGGCGGCCAGCGAGGCCTCGTCGCCCTGCCGCGCGGCCTCGGTCACCTCCTCACCCTCGATCTTGCCCCCGGCCAGGCCCAGCAGGATGCGGGCCCGCTCCGGCTCCGCCTCGGCGATCTCCCTGGCGTCCTTGACCAGGGCCTGGCCGCTGGCGTACTGCTCGAAGCAGCCGATGTTGCCGCAGCCGCACAGCCGCCCGCCGGGCAGCACCTGCATGTGGCCCAGCTCGGCGCCCATGCCCCAGCGGCCCCGGTAGAGCGCGCCGTCGATGACGATGCCGCCGCCGATGCCGGTGCCGAGCGTCAGGCAGACCACGTGCGACTGGCCCCTGCCCGCGCCGAACCGGGTCTCGCCCCAGGCCATGGCGTTGGCGTCGTTCTCCACGACGACCGGCAGGCCGACCAGGCCGCTGATCTTCTTCTGCAGCGGCTCCTCCCGCCAGGCGAGGTTGGGGGCGAAGCGGATGACGGACCTGGTCTCGTCCACGAAGCCGGCCGCGCCGACGCCGACGGCCTCGATCGCCCTGTCCCTGGACAGCTCGCGTACGACGTCGGCCACCGTCTCGGCGACCACGTCGGGACGGTCCGCGGCGGTGGGCCTGAGCGTGTGTTCGACGATCTCGCCATTGTCGTCGACCACACCGGCGGCCACCTTCGTTCCGCCGATGTCGACACCGATCGTGAGCATGCCCCGTGTCTCCCTAGTTCAGATCTATGTGTTCCACGCCGTCGCCGCGGTCGTCGTCACGGTCCTCCCGCGGCCGGCTGGTGCGGGGCGCGGGCCTGCTCAGCGCGTCGAGCGCGCCCCTGAAGGCGGCGAACAGCTCGCCGCCCGCGGCCATCAGGTGCCCGGTCACGTCGCCGCCCGACTCCCGCTGCGCCGCGATCGCCCGGCAGACGGGGCAGGCGCGGCAGATGTACTCGTCGTGGGGCTCGGAGACGGCTTCCTCCCACACGTCCCGCTCCCTGCGGCCGCCGCCGGTGAAGGAGTTGAACACGCTCCTGCCCACCTGGCGGGTGGCCCGCCCCTGGATCGAATCGAACAGCTTGCGCGCCTCGTCGGCGACGGTCCCGATGGGATCTCTGTCCTGGCTCTCGGTCATCTTGGCCCTCCCTGGCGTATGGGTCGCTCCTCCATGTTCAACTCTTCAGGTCGCGGATTCGCTCCCCGAGCCGAACCGTAGTGCGGACCCCCCGCCCCCGGGCGGGCCGTCGCCGGCCGCCCAGCGCACGCGCAGCACGCCGTCGCGCAGCTCCGCCCCGCTGATCCTCCTGCGGGCCAGCGCCGCCGGCAGCGCCAGGATCCTGCGGTACGGCCCCGCGGTGACGATCAGCTCGTCGCCCTTGCGGGCCAGGTCGACGTCGCCGCGATCGGCGCCGGGCAGGGCCAGCGTCAGCTCGTCGGCGCTCATCCGCAGCGGCGGCTCGACGGCGTGGGCGGCGAACGGGTCGGACTCGCCGTACATCGCCGCGCCCAGCCCGGCCAGGGCGTCCTTGCCGACGGGCTCGGCGGGCAGGTACGGCACGACGTGGACGGGCAGCGGCGCGAACGACTGCTCAGCCTCGGCCAGCAGCCGGGACTGCGCCTCCACCCAGCGGGCGCGCCACTCGTCGGCGCCCTCGCCGGGGAAGACCCGGTTGGCGATGACGGCGTCGACGCGGTAGCCGTACAGGCTGAGCGAGGTCAGGGTGCGCCTGGCCTCGGCGAGCACCACCGACTCGGGGGTGAGCACCAGCCGCACGGAGGCGTGGTCGCCGGTGAGCAGCTCGCGCACCTCCATCAGGCCGCGGTGGAACCGCTCCCCCGCGCTCAGCACGTCCTCGCCGGGGGCGCTCACGCGGGCCACGCCGCGCACGAACGGCGCGACGAGCCGCACCAGCTTGCGGCCGACCGGCATGAGCCGGTTGACGTGCCAGTCGAGCGCCTCGGGCAGGGCCAGCAGGCGCAGCGTCTCGGCGGTGGGCGCGCAGTCGACCACGATCACGTCCCAGCGGCCCTCGCGGGCGTGCTCGCGCAGCTCCAGCAGGGCGATGACCTCTTCCGCGCCCGGCAGGACGGTGATCTCCTCGGAGGTGATCTGGTCGAGGCCCAGCTCGGTCAGCACTCCCCTGGCGTAGTCCTGCAGCTCGCCCCAGTGGCGCTCCAGCGTCTTCTGCGTGTCGACCTGGTGCAGGTGCAGGCCCGGGGCGATCTCGCCCGGCCCCGTGGCCAGCGCGTCGGACAGCGAGTGCGCCGTGTCGGTGGAGATGATGAGCGTCTTGAGGCCGCGCCTGGCGGCGAGCGTGGCGGTGGCCGCGGCGGCCGTCGTCTTGCCGACGCCTCCCTTGCCGGTGAAGAGCAGGACCCGCGGGCTCAACTCAGCGCCCTTCGACGCGCTTCTTGAGGCCCTTCAGCGCGGTGTCCACGATCACCTTCTCCGCCTTGCGCTTGATCAGGCCGATCATGGGCACGCTCAGATCGACCGTCAGCTCGTACGTCACCTCGGTGCCACTGCCCGCGCCGGCGAGCCGGTAACTCCCCCGGAGGTCGGAGACCATCTTCCCCGGCTCGGCCACCTGCCAGCGCACGCTGTCGCCCTCCCAGGTGTAGGCGAGGGTGTAGGTGTCGCTGATCGGGCCGGCGTCCAGGACGAACCGCACCCTCTGCGGCCTGCCGTCGGCGTCGGCGCTGAGCACCTCGGCGCTCTTGACCTGCCCGGCCCATTCCGGATACGAGGGGAAGTCCGCGATGACCGCCATCACGTCGGCCTGCGGGGCGCCGATGGTGATGCTCGAAGTGGTGCGATCAGACATGCGACCACCGTAGTGCACAAACCACCGAGTGCGGCGGACCGCTGCACGGTGCCGGTCAGATCACCATTCGAGGACGTACGGCACGCCCTTCCCCCGGAAATGGCCCACGTTCACGCATTCGGTGCGGCCCACGCGGGCCCGCGCGCGCAGGGGGTTGTGCACGTGGCCGAACAGGGCGTAGCGCGGCTGGGTGCGCCTGATCGCCTCCAGCGTGGCCTCGCTGCCGCGCTCGAACCGCCTGGCCACCACGTCGTACAGCAGCTCGGGCAGCGCGGGCGGGATGTGGCAGCACAGCACGTCCACCTCGCCGACGGCCTCGACCTTGGCGGCGTACTCCTCGTCGGTGATCTCGTGCGGGGTGCGGTACTGGGTCTTGAGACCGCCGCCCACGAAGCCGAACCGCAGCCCGCCGATCTCCGCCACCTGCCCGTCGAGCACCTGGTGGCCTGGCCGGAGGTAGTCGGCCCACAGGCGCGGCAGGTCGACGTTGCCGTAGGTGAGGTAGGCGGGGGTGGGCATGGCGGCGAAGAGCACGTCGTACTGGGCGCGTACGTTGCGCTCGATGTGCTCGCGCGGGTCGCCGTCGAGCGTGGCCCACAGCCGCGCCGACATGGCCCTGGCCTCGTCGAACCGCTTGGCCGTGCGCAGCTCGATGAACCGCCTGGCGTTCTCCGCGCCGAACAGGTCGGCGAAGATGCCCTGGGCGTGGTCGTCGTAGTCGACGAACAGGATCAGGTCGCCCAGGCAGATCAGCGCGTCCGCGCCGTCGGCCGCACGGGCCAGGGCGTCGGCCCTGCCGTGGACGTCGCTGACGACATGCACCTTCATGGGGAGATCCTAAGCCCGCCGCGATCCGCCGTTTCCGGTGCGCGTACCGGCAGGTGGTGGCTGCTAGCGTGAGAAATGCCCTTCATAACGCCTCAATGACGGAGCTACCGGCGCGTAACTTAAGACGGTAACGTCCAGGCGGTCCCCGAAGAGGAGTTGAGTTCGTGCGCGAGTACAGCGTCCCCGTCCTGGTCGACGTGCCCGCTTCCGCGGGCCTGGCCGACACCGTCTTCCGTCGCGCCGAGCAGGAGCCCGGCGCGGTGGTGATGCGCCGCAAGGTCGGCTCGGGCTGGCCCGTCGTCACCGCGGCCGAGTTCCGCGACCAGGTGGTCGAGGTGGCCAGGGGCCTGATCGCGGCGGGCATCGAGCCCGGCGACCGCGTCGCGCTCATGTCGCGCACCCGCTACGAGTGGACGCTGGTCGACTACGCCATCTGGGCTGTCGGCGGGGTCACCGTGCCGATCTACGAGACGTCCTCCGTCGAGCAGGTCAGGTGGATCCTGCACGACAGCGAGGCGAAAGCGGCGTTCGTCGAGCTCGACACGCACGAGGAGGCCGTCAGGGAGGCCGCGCCCGAGCTGCGGTCGATCTGGCGGGTGGACAGCACGCCGGAGCCCGGCGAGGCCACCGCCGCGGACGTGGACGAGCGCAGGAAGGGCGTCACCTCCGCCGACCTGGCCACGATCGTCTACACCTCGGGCACCACGGGCCGCCCCAAGGGCTGCCGGATCACCCACGACAACCTGCTGTTCACCGCGCTCAACGTGCTGCGCGGGCCGCTGGAGCCGCTGTTCGCCCGCAAGGACCCGGCCGCGCTGCTGTTCCTGCCGCTGGCCCACATCTTCGCGCGGATGATCCAGGTCGTGCTGATCGAGGCGGGCGCCATCATGGCGCACACGCCCAACATGAAGAACGTCGCGCCCGACCTCCAGGACTTCCAGCCGACGTTCCTGCTGGGCGTGCCGCGGGTGTTCGAGAAGGTCTACAACAGCGCCGAGCAGAAGGCCATCTCCGGCGGCAAGGGCAGGATCTTCGCCAGCGCGGTGGACGTGGCGGTCGCCTGGAGCAAGGCGGAGAGCTCCGGCGGCGCGTCCCTCGGCCTGCGGCTGCGGCGGGCCGTGTTCGACCGGCTGGTGTACTCCAAGCTGCGCGCGGCCACCGGCGGCCGCCTGTCGGCCGCGGTGTGCGGCGGCTCCGCCCTCGGCGAACGGCTCGGCCACTTCTTCAGAGGCGTCGGCATCGAGGTCTTCGAGGGCTACGGCCTGACCGAGACCTCGGCCCCGGTCTCGGTCAACATGCCCGGCGCCAACAAGATCGGCACCGTCGGCAAGCCGCTGCCCGGCGTCACGCTGCGCATCGACGGCGACGGCGAGATCCTGGCCAAGGGCCGCAACGTCTTCCCCGGCTACTGGAAGAACGACTCGGCGACCGGCGACGTGATCGACGCCGACGGCTGGTTCCACACCGGCGACATCGGCGAGCTGGACGACGACGGCTACCTGCGGATCACCGGGCGCAAGAAGGAGATCCTGGTCACGGCGGCGGGCAAGAACGTCGCGCCCGGGCCGCTGGAGGACGCGCTGCGGGCGCACCCGCTCATCTCCCAGGCCATGATCGTGGGCGACGGCCGGCCGTTCGTCGCGGCCCTGATCACGCTCGACCCCGAGGCCATCCCCGCCGGCGCCAAGGTGGCGGAGCTGCGGGCCGATCCCGAGGTTCTGGCGGCGATCCAGGGGGCGGTGGACCGGGCGAACCTGTCGGTGTCCAAGGCCGAGCAGATCAAGAAGTTCACGATTCTGGATGCGGACATCACTGAGGAGAGCGGGCATCTGACGCCCACGCTCAAGGTCAAGCGCAGCCTGGTGATGCGCGACTTCGCCAAGGACGTCGACGAGCTCTACAGCGGTCACTGAGCCCGTCGGGAGCGCCTACCGAGCCTGTCCGGCGGCTCGCGGCCGGCCGTTCGCGGCGGACGGCCGGCGGCCGGACGCCCGCCGTCAGGCGGCCCGGGCGGCTGCCTGCTCCGGCGTCGCGTTCACCGGCGTCACGCTCACCGGCGCCGAGTTCTCCGTCGCCGCCACCAGCGCGGCCAGGCTGTCGCGCGTCGCCTGGATCTCGGCGAGCTGCGCCTCCAGCCCCGTCAGGCGGTCGCGCAGGTGCCCCAGCGTGCAGGCGTCGAGCACCTCGCCCGAGCCGGACACGCACGGCAGCACGTCCCTGATGACCTTGGTCGGCAGACCGGCGGCGAGCAGCGTGCGGATCCGGCGGACGACGACAGGCGCACCGGCGTCGTAGCGCCGGTGACCGCCCTCGCCCCGGTGAGAGCTCAGCAACCCCTGCTCCTCGTAGTAACGCAGCAGCCTCGGGCTGACCCCGGTCTCGCGCGACAACGCCCCGATCCTCATGTGACGCTCCTCACAACCTTCCGGCTTGAATCTCACATCCATGTGAAGTCCTAGCGTGACGGCCATGAGCGAAATTCCTGCACATGAGGCCTTTTCCCTCGGCGGCGACCTCCCGGTGAACCGGATCGGCTACGGCGCGATGCGGCTGGCCGACGGCCCCGAGCCCGCACCGTCCGCCACCGAGGCGCACATCTGGCATCCCCCGGCCGACCGCGCCGGAGCGATCGCGCTCCTGCGCAGGGCCGCCGAGCTGGGGGTGGACCTGTTCGACACGGCCGACGCCTACGCCCTCGGCGCCAACGAGGAGCTGATCGCCGAGGCGCTGCACCCGTACGAGGGGACGGTGACGATCGCGACCAAGGTCGGCGTGGTACGCCCGTCGCCCACCGAGTGGGTCACCCACGGCCACCCCGCCTACCTGCGCCAGCAGACCGAGCTGGCGCTGCGGCGGCTGCGTGTCGAGCGCATCGGCCTGCTCCAGCTGCACCGCATCGACCCGGAGTACCCGCTGGCCGACCAGATCGGCGCGCTCAAGCAGCTCAGGGACGAGGGCAAGGTACGCCACCTCGGCCTGTCGGAGGTGGGCGTGGACGAGCTGCGCCAGGCCGCGGAGATCACGCCCATCGCGAGCGTCCAGAACCTGTACAACCTGAGCACCCGTGAGCACGACCCCGTGGTGGACTACGCGGCCGAGCACGGGATCGCGTTCCTGCCGTGGTTCCCGTTCGCGGCCGGCTCGCATGCGGGGCCCGGGAGCCCGCTGGCGGAGGTGGCGGCCGAGATCGGGGTCACGCCGGCGCAGGCGTCACTGGCCTGGCTGCTGCGCCGCTCCCCCACGGTGATTCCCATCCCCGGAACGTCGTCGATTGCCCACCTTGAGGAAAATGTGTCCGCTTTGTCCATCACGTTGACGGACGACCAGTTTGAGCGCCTTTCCCGGGCCGTTTAGCCGGACACGATTCTTCAGGCTCCCCACGGCCTCACCAGGATATGAGGATTATTCCGAATTGGGTCCCATATGTGCCGCCTGAGCAGGGGAATCTCCCTTCGATTCCCGCTTGCTCGCGGTCTTTTCCGGGGTATTCTCGTGGCAAAGAACGGGACCGGAGATGCGGAAAATCCCCGGTCCCTCGCCTTACGTTAGGGGAGATTTCCATGACCATCAAGGACTCTGGGACCGAGTTCGTCACGAAGATTCACAACGAGCTGGTACAGATTCGCGCGAACCAGATCGAGCTCGGCCAGGAACTCACCGAGCGCATCAACGACGTCGCCAACCGGGTCAAGAAGCTGGACAGCAGGATGGAGGCCCGGTTCGACGCCGTCGACAAGCGATTCGACGCCGTCGACAAGCGGTTCGACGCGATCGACGAGCGATTCGACGCCATCGACAAGAGGTTCGGCGTGATCGACGAGCGATTCGGCGACGTCGACAAGCGGCTCGGCGCACTGGAGACCACCCAGGACTCCATCCTGGCGACCCTGGAGTCCATGCAGTCACGCCAAGACTCGATGGAGTTCTCCCAGAAGTCCATGCTGGCGACCCTGGATTCCGTGCAGTCACACCAGGAGTCCATGGAGACGGCCCAACAGCAGATGCTGAGCATCCTCCTCACCATCCAGCGCAAGCTCGATGTGAACTAACCCCCTGACAGGGCGGGCCTGCACCCACCCCCCAGAGCCCGCCCTCCTCCACTCCCACCAGATCATGAAGGTCAGAGCACCGCACCGCATGATGACCTGATTTCGTCCGTTGACAGTCCGAAATGTTGGCTTTTCGATGAAGGAAGGTGAGCGAACTCGGGGGATTCTGACGGGTCCGGCAAGGAGGCACCCACCATGAACCAACGGCCGCCGATCACACGCCGCAATCTCCTGCTGGGCACCGCCGCCGCGTTCGGCGTCCCCGCGGCCCTGGCCGGATGCGGCTCCGGCAGCCAGGCTCCCGCACAGGCGCCCGGCGCGTCCGGCGGAAACCTCGGCACGGTCACCATCGGCTCCAACGCCTCCGACGAGATCCCGAAGAAGACCCTGGAGACCGTGGTCAAGGGCTTCACCCAGGCCACGAGCCGGATCAACACGGTCGACCACAACACGTTCCAGGAGAACATCAACCGCTACCTCAGGGGCACGCCCGACGACGTGTTCACCTGGTTCGCGGGCTACCGCATGCAGTTCTTCGCCGAGCAGGGGCTGGCCGTCGACATCTCCGACGTGTGGCAGGAGATCGGCGGCAACTACACGCAGGCGTTCAAGGACCAGTCGACCGGCGTCGACGGCAAGCAGTACTTCATCCCGTTCACCTACTACCCGTGGGCGGTCTTCTACCGCAAGAGCCTGTGGCGGGAGAAGGGGTACGAGCCGCCGGCCACGCTGGACGAGCTGACCGCGCTGGCCAGGAAGATGAAGGCCGACGGGGTGATCCCGATCGCGTTCGCCGACAAGGACGGCTGGCCGGCGATGGGCACGTTCGACATCCTCAACCTGCGGATGAACGGCTACGACTTCCACATCTCGCTCATGGCCGGCAAGGAGTCGTGGACGGATCCGCGGGTCAAGCAGGTGTTCGACACCTGGCGGGGGCTGATGGAGTTCCACCAGCCGGCGGCGCTGGGTCGCACCTGGCAGGAGGCCGGGCAGTCGCTGGCGCAGAAGAAGACCGGGATGTACCTGCTCGGCATGTTCGTCGCCCAGCAGTTCCCCGAGGCCGACCGGGACGACCTCGACTTCTTCACCTTCCCGGAGATCAACCCGGCGTACGGGACGGACTCGATCGACGCCCCCATCGACGGCTACATGATCTCCGCCAAGGCCAGGAACGTGGAGGGCGCCAAGGCGCTGCTGCGGCACTTCGCCCAGCCGTCCTCGCAGGACGTCGCCACGGAGCTGGACCCCGGCACGCTGGCCGCGAGCTCGAAGGCCGACACCTCCGGCTACAGCGCGTTGCAGAAGCGCGGCGCGGAGCTGGTGTCGAAGGCCACGCACATCGCCCAGTTCCTCGACCGTGACACGCGGCCCGACTTCGCCTCCACCGTGATGATCCCGTCACTGCAGTCGTTCGTGAGCAAGCCGGACGAGATCGACTCCCTGCTGGCGAGCATCGAGAAGCAGAAGGCGAACATCTTCCGCTGATGGCCGCCAAGACCCGTCGCTACTCCGCCCGCGACGTGACCGTCCTGGTCATCGGGCTGGGGGTGGCCATCGCCGTCAACGTGAGCGTCATCTGGGGGCCCACGCTGGCCTCCGTCGGGCTGTCCGGCACCGACTGGAACGGGATCGGGCCCATCGAGTGGGTGGGCGGGCAGAACTACCACGACCTGTCGGCCGAGTACCCCCCGTTCTGGTCGGCGGTCCGCAACAACGTGTTGTGGCTGGGCTTCCTCGGGCTGGTCGCGACGCCGTTCGGGCTGTTCTGCGCGGTGCTGCTGGACCGGCGGCTGCGGCTGTCGCGTTTCTATCAGAGCGCCCTCTACATGCCGGTCGTGCTGTCGCTGGCCGTGGTGGGCTTCATCGCGCAGCTCGTCTACTCCTCCGACTACGGCGTGCTGAACGCGGTGACCGGGCTGGGCGTGGACTGGCTGGGCGACAGCTCCATCAACATCTGGGTCGTCATGGTCGCGGCCGGGTGGCGGCACGTCGGGTACGTCATGATCATCTATCTGGCGGGGCTCAAGGCGGTCGATCCCGCGCTGAAGGAGGCCGCGGCCATCGACGGCGCGGACGAGCGGCAGGCGTTCTTCCGGGTGGTGTTCCCGACGCTGCGGCCCGTGAACGTGATCGTGCTGGTCATCACGGTGATCGAGGCGCTGCGGGCGTTCGACATCGTCTACGCCATCAACAAGGGCAGGAACGGGCTGGAGCTGCTGTCGGTGCTGGTCACCGAGAACATCGTGGGCGAGGCCAGCAGGATCGGGTTCGGCTCGGCGATCGCGGTGATCCTGCTGGTGATCTCGATGGGGTTCATCGTGGTGTACCTCTCGCAGATGTTCAGGGAGGAGCGATGACTCTCAGCCTGTCGCGAACGCCCGGGGAGCAGCGATGACCCTCACCGCGCCCGCCTCCGCTCCCCCCGGCCAGGCGCGGCGCGCGCCCGCGCGGCGCCCGGTCCGGCCGCTGCGGGTCCTGCTGCACGCCTTCCTCCTGCTGGTGGCGCTGGGCTGGCTGCTGCCGCTGGTGCTGGCCGTGTACGCCTCGCTGCGGCCGTACGAGGAGACGGCCCGCCTGGGGTACGTCTCGCTGCCCGAGCAGCTCACGCTCGACTACTACACGCAGGCGTGGACGCAGGCCGAGTTACCCCGCTACTACCTCAACACGTTGATCATCGTGGTGCCCGCGGTGGTGGTGACGCTGCTGCTGGCCTCGTTCACGGCGTTCGCGATCGCGCGGCTGCGCATCCCGGGCCGCAGGACGCTGCTGATCGTGTTCACCGCGGGCAACCTGCTGCCGCCGCAGGTCCTCATCACGCCGCTCTACACGCTCTACACGCTGGTCCCGCTGCCGGCGTGGCTGTCGGACTCGCAGTCGCTCTACGACTCCTACCTGGGGCTGATCCTCATCCACGTGGCGTTCCAGTTCGGCTTCTGCGTCTTCGTGATGGCGAACTTCATGCGCACGATCCCGGAGGAGATCAGCGAGGCGGCGCTGGTGGACGGGGCGGGGGTGTGGAAGCGGTACTGGCGGCTGACGCTGCCGCTGTGCCGTCCGGTGCTGGCGGCGCTGTCCACGCTGCAGTTCACCTGGATGTACAACGACTTCCTGTGGGCGCTGGTGCTGATGTCGTCGGGCGACAAGCTGCCCGTCACCTCGGCGCTGAACAACCTGCGCGGCCAGTTCTTCACCGACTACAACCTGCTGGCCGCCGGCTCGATGCTGGTGGCGCTGCCGACGCTGATCGTCTTCCAGCTGCTGCACAAGCAGTTCGTGGCCGGGCTCACGCTCGGCTCCACGAAGGGTTAGCGCACGAAGGGTCAGAGCAGCCGGTGGAAGCGGGCGGCCACCTGCTCCCACGCCCACTCGCGGGCGACCCAGTCGCGGCCGCCCGCGCCCATCTTGCGCGCCTTGTCGGGGTCCGTCAGCAGCTCCACGATGGCCTGCGCCACCTCGCCCGGGTCCTCCCCGTTCACGACCAGGCCGGTCTCGCCGGGCCTGACCGCGTCCGGCGCGCCGCCGGACGCGCCCGCCACCACGGGCAGCCCGGTCGCGGACGCCTCCAGGAACACGATCCCGAGCCCCTCCACGTCCACTCCCCCGAGCCTGGTACGGCACGGCATCGCGAACACGTCGCCCACGGCGTAGTACCCCGGCAACGCGGCCGCCGGCACCGTACCGGTGAACCTGATCGACTCCTGCCCGGCCGCCAGCCGCTCCAGCCTCTTGCGGTACGGGCCGCCGCCCACCAGCAGCAGCACCGCGTCCGGCACCGAGCGCAGCACCCGGGGCCAGGCCCTGATGAGCTGGTCCTGGCCCTTGCGTGGCACCAGCCGGGAGACGCACACCACGACCGGCCGCCCGGCCAGGCCCGGCTCCGCCGTGGTGGCGCCGGGGTGGAACTGGCGGACGTCCACGCCGGGCGCGAGCCGGACGAGCTTGCCGTCCGGGATGGCGGCCACCAGCCGCTGGCGCGTGTACTCGCCCAGGTAGGTCACCACGTCGGCATGCCCGCCGATCCTGCGCAGCACCGAGCGGAAGCCCGGCGCGCTCGCCCACGACGCCTCGTGGCCGTGGGTGAGCATCACCACCCGCCGCGCGCCCGCCCGCCGCAGGCGCGGGGCGAGCAGTCCCAGCGGCGCCGCCGCGCCGAACACCACGGTCCGCACGCCGTGCTCGGCCACCAGCCCGGCCGCCGTGCGCGCGACGGCCGGGATGGGCAGCATGAGCCGCGTCGGGTGCCGCACGATCCGGTACGGCTGGCGCCGGTCGAACTCGGCGGCGCCCGGCCAGGCCGGAGCGTAGACCACGACGCCGGGCGTGCGCAGCGCGAGCCCGTGCACGAACGACTGGATGCCGCCCGGCCTGGGCGGGAAGTCGTTCGTCACGATGAGCACGCCGCCGCCGAGGTCGCCGGCGGGGTCGCCGGCGGGGTCGCCGGCGGGGTCGTCGGCTGGGGCGTCGGCTGGGTGGCCGGGGTGGGTCACGGCTCGGGGACGCCGTTCAGCTTGGCCCATGCGCGGGCCATCGCGATGCGCTCGGGGCCGGAGGGATGGGAGGCATAGAGGACATATTCCACCGCATCCGGCGACAAGTCGGAAATATTCGTTATGGCGAGCCGTTTTTGCATGGCGATGAACATGGCCGGATCCCCCGTCAGGTCCAGCGCGTGCACGTCGGCCCTGGCCTCGATGTGCCGGCTGATCACGTTCTGGGCCGGGCCCATGATCAGCGAGCCGATCGTCATGAGGCCCATGACCACGCCCACCGCCCGGGGGTCGCTGATCGAGGTGACGCCGGTGCGCCGCCGTAGCGGCTTGAGTACCAGGAACAGCGCGATCGCGCCGAAGCCGGCGCTCAGGGCGCCGATGACCGTGCCGTACAGCACGTCGTCGTACTTGGCGTGCCCCAGCTCGTGCGCCACGACCAGCTCGACCTCCCGCTGCGGGGCCCGCAGCAGCGTGTCGTAGACGACGATGCGGCGCGTGGCGCCGAAGCCGGACACGTACGCGTTGAGCGCCGTCGTGCGGCGCGAGGCGTCGGCGACCAGCACGTCCTCGACCGGTACGCCGTCACGCGCGGCCATGTCCAGCAGGTTCGTGCGCAGGGGGCCCTGCCGCATGGAGCTGAAGTCGTTGAACAGCGGCTCGAACACCACCGGGTACACGAACGACGTCACCACCGTCAGCGCGAACGCGCCCACCGCCGCGGGGATCCACCAGCGCCTGACCTTGCGCGCCAGCGCGACCAGGGCCAGCAGCATGACGCAGACCAGGAACACCTCCACGCCCAGGTTCTTCAGCCGGTCGCCCGCCCAGCCGGCCCAGTCCTGGGTCGACAGGCCGTAGTCCCGCAGGATCGTCTCGACCCAGATGCCGAGCGGCCACCTGATCAGCTCGACGAGCGCGGTGATCACCAGGGTGCCCAGGACGACCCGCAACCACCACGGGCCCCGCAGCCTGCCCAGCACCCTGGCGCTGAACGGAGTGGCGACCAGGATGCCGGCGATGATGATCGTGAGGGCCAGCGAGAGGTAGCTCGGCAGGGTGGTGGCCGCGTCGAACGCCTGCGCCCTGGCGATCTGGGCGGCGCTGAAGTCGCGGGCCGGGTCGGGCGGGCCACTGGTCAGTACCTGCCAGGGGGTGCTGAAGGCGGCCACGGCCACGATCACCAGGCCCAGCAGCACGAGCGCGATCGCCGCCGCCCGCGTCCCGCCGTCTCCTCCTGTCATGGGCACCTCCTCACGATGCCCCGGCACGGGCTCCGCCGCATCGCCCTGCACGTGCCGCTTCCCCTCGCCTCGCGCCGCTTCGTCGGGCGCGTGCCACTCCGCCCCGCCTCCCGCCGCCTTGCCGGGCGTGGAGCCCGCCGCGTCCCCCGGTGCCATCGTGCTGTCGGAGCGGGCGCTGTCGGGGTATGAGGTGCCCGAGTGAGCGGCGCCCGAGTGAGCGGCGCTGGGGCGGGGGTGTCCGGGCCGGGCGGCGTCCTCCGATTCCGCCGCCTCCTCCCCGTACGAGCCATCGCCGAGCGCCGTGTCCTCATCCGGATGGCCGGCGGCGCCCACGGCGGCCATCGCGCCATCCGCCACGTCCCCTTCCCGTGCCACGTCGTCGGTGTCTCTTCGATCGTCCATCGGCCTCCCCTTCACCCGAGCTGATCCCGCACGTACGCGCGCCACCGTGCCGTCAGCGTGGCGACGGAGAGCCCCAGCGAGGCGAGCGCCCGATCGACGCCCGCCACCTGGGCTGCACGGTAGAGCCCCACCAGGGTCCCCTCACCGAACCGGTCAGCGAGGAAGCGACACGCCAGCCAGGCCTCCTGGTACGCCCGGGCCAGCCGGTCGGGGTCACGCCCATCCGCCGCGAAAGCCGCAGGTCCGGGCAAAGCGCTCGGCAGCCGTCCGGCCCGCACCTCGGCCGCCAGTTCGGCGGCGGCGACGGTCACGGGCAGCCCGGCGTCGCGGTAGCCGACGTAGTCGGCGAAACCCTCGTACAGCCAGACGGGCAGGCCGCCGGTACCGGCCACGACGTGGGTCAGCTCGTGGGTGAGGACGACGTCCCTGCCGGTGGGGTTGAGCGTGGCGAACGCCTCGGGCACGACGATCACGCGCCGGCCGTCGGCCACGGCGGCCAGCCCGTCGAGCCGTCCCCCGCCGGCCAGGCGGGCGGCGTCACGGCCGGACTCCGGCAGCACGACCAGGGGGCGTACGGGCCTGCCGAGCACGGCCGAGACCCGCGCGCCCGCGCTGTCGGCCCTGCGCGCCAGCTCGTCGAGCCGCTCGGCCGGAACGGTGCCGGGCCCCGCCACGGTGGAACGGGCGCCGCGGCTCACGGCCGTACGCCGTCCGGGCCACAGGCCGCGCAGCTCGGGGGGAAGGATGGGGGAACCGGGCAGCGGGGTGGCGGCGGCGGGGACGAGAAGCAGCAGGCCCGTCACCACGGCTCGCCGGCTCACCTGCTCGAACACGATGCCCGATCGTAGTGCTCCCCGCCGGCGGAGGGCTCCGGACGTGCGAGAGCCCCGTCCGGATCCAGGAAATCCTCCAGGAATCCGGACGGGGCTTCTTCACATGCCGGGTCGGACCGCGCCCACGAAGGACGATCGGCGCCATCCGCTCAGCTTGTCGACGCGTACCCGTTCACCTGTCCGCGGCGAGTGGATCATTTTGCCCTTGCCGACGTACATGCCCACGTGGCCGAGCCCGCTGAAGAACATCAGGTCGCCAGGCTGGAGATTGCGCCAGGAGACCTTGTGCTTGGTGCGGGCGAACTGGCTGCTCGCCACGCGCGGGAGCTTGACGCCGGCCTTCTTCCAGGCGAACTGGACGAGACCGGAGCAGTCAAACGAACCAGGCCCTGTGCCTCCGTACCGGTACGGGTCACCGATCTGGTTCTTGGCCACGGCGAGGGCCTTGCGGGCCTTCATCTTCTGCCGAGCGAGCTTGGCGGCCCTTCGCTGGGCTGCTGTGGCCTTCTGGGACGTCCTGGCGGTGGTTTCCGCCTTCACCGTCGTCAGAGTGGCCGTCTCGCTCGTCGTCGCCGCCTGAGCCGTTGGGGCATGGAGGATCAGACCTCCGGCCGTCACGGTCATCGTGAGTGCTACGCCACTCAGGGCAAGGCGGGACAGGCGGGGGTTGTGCAGGGGACTAGACAGGATTTCTCCTTGTGTCTTCCACGAACGCCTACCGGGTTAGCTGACGGATTCGGGCGTGGAAGTCGCCCTACGGCGCGATGGGCGCGCCGATTCACCCCTGATCCCTTGGGGAACGTGGGATCTCTTGGGTCCCCGGCTCCGTGCCTCCTGGCTGCACGGATTCGGCAGGTCGCGTGCCCCGATCGAGATTCGATGTGGGGATGCTCGGGGTGCGACCGGCGGATTTTTTTATCTGTCGCACATCGGGAGGGACCGATGCGGGATTCGCGGCGACATGGCTTGTTCACCGCGACGACGCCAGAAGCTACGCCGAAAGGTCAAGGATCGGCAAAGGCTGAGTCAGGTTGTAAAGATCAGCCAGAGGGGTGAGTCAAGTTGGAAACCCCTGCTGGAACACCAGGTTCCGTTACTGAAATGTGACCCTGCTCACACTTCGAAATCACCGAGCTTGTCAGGTGGCATTTGTCGCCTACGTCACATTTGTCGCCCTTTAAACGTGAGCAACGCCACTGGGAGCGCTCCCGGGCCACCGGTCTACGATGCGCGATAGTAGAAGCGCCGGTGACCGCGAAACGGCCTCACAACCGGCCTGCTTACGGGCGAACCGCTCCGACCAGGGAACGGCCGTACGCGGAGAGCTTGACGACCTTGACGACGTCGCCCGTCTGCGGCGCATGGACGATCTGCCCGTTGCCCGCGTACATGCTGACGTGCCCGAGCCCTTCGCTGAAGATCAGGTCTCCGGGCTGCAGCGCGTCGAGGTCCACCTTCCGGCTGGCCCCCCAGGACCACTGCTGCCACGTCGTACGAGGCAGCGACACCCCCGCCGCCGCCCAGGCCGCCTGGGTGAGCCCGGAGCAGTCGAAGCCCCGCGGCCCGGTGCCGCCGTAGATGTACGGCTTGCCCACCTGCGCGAACGCGAACCGCAACGCCGCCGCCGCGCTGCCCGACGCCGGACCCGTGTACTTGATGCCGGTGCTGTTCGGGTTGCCGGGGTTGTACGCCCCCAGCCTGTCCAGCAGCTTCTTCTGCTCGGCGATCAGCTTGCGGATCTCGGAGCGCTCCTTCTCGACGGCGTCGCGCTCCTCCTCGGCCTCGTCCAGCGCGACCTCGGCCTTGTCACGCTCGGTCTTCAGCCCCTTGTTCTCGCGATCGAAGGCGGCCAGCTTCTCGGCCCGCTCGCGCGAGAGCTGCCCGGCGACGGCCCAGCCCGTGAGCATGGCCTGCGGGTTGTCCGAGCCGAACATGCCGGGCCAGGAGGTGACGTCCTCACCGAGCTTGTAGCTCTCGACGGCCATCCCGATCACCTGCGCGCGCAGCTCCGCGACGGTCTGCAGCTTGCGCTTGTAGCTGTCGTTCAGCTTCGTGTAGGTGCCCTTGGCCTTCTTGTAGCGCTCGTTCGCCTGGTTGAACTGCTCGACGACCTTGTCGGCCTTGTCGTTGAGCTTCTCCAGCTTGGCCTTGGCCTGCGCCAAGGTGGGGCGGGGATCGGCGAGGGCAGCTCCCAGCGGGGTCAGCACCAGTCCGAACGCGAGACCCGCGGCCACCGGTACCCTGCCAAACCTCACTGTATCGCCTCCCAGGGATTACACCTGGGGCGAAATAGTACAGAAGTGGCAGGCGAGGTATCGCCAAACCCACCAATTCGTAATTTATGCGCGGCCCAGCCGGCGCAGCAGCAAGCCAGACGGAACGGGTCTGGCGCCCATCCGCCTGACGGACTCGGCCACCTCCCGATCCGACGACACCACGGCGATGGCCCGGCCGGACGGCTCGGCCCGGACGAGCTGCCGGATGAGGTCGTCGGCGATCTCCCCCGGCGCGCTGAACAGCACCCGCACCCCGCGCGGCGCCACCACCTGCACGGGCGCGTTGAGCTCCGCACCGTCGAACACCACCGTCACCTCGACCCTGGTCTGCGCCACCAGCCCGCCCAGCGAGGTCATCAGCCGGGTGCGCTGGTCGGCGAGGGTGAGGGTGCCGTAGCCGGTCTTGGTGACGTTGTAGCCGTCGATGATCAGGTGCACCTGCGGCAGCGCGAGGAGCTGGTCGAGGAGCTGCGGGTCGTCGTCGGCCAGGGCGCGCGCGGGCACGCCGCGCACGCCGGGGCGCTCGCCGGTGACGGCCGCGACCGAGTCGGCGGGCCGGCTGATCGTGGTGGGCAGGGCCAGCTCGCGCCGGAGCCCGGCCGAGGCGTCCTGGAGGGCGTCGAGCAGCACCCGGATGCGCGCGTCCTCGATGCTCCTGCCCTCGCGGGCGGCCCGGCGCGAGGCCTCCAGCTGTTTCTCCACGTCGGCCACCCGCTCGCGCAGCCGCCGCAGCTCGGACTCGCCGGCGCTGCCCGCGGCCGTGGCGGCCGATCTGGCCTCCTCCGCCGTGCGTTCCATCTCCTCGGCCCGCCGCGCGGCGGCCTTGGCGCGCTCGCGCGCGTCGTGCAGCTTGCGGCGCAGGTCGGAGTTCTCCGCGCGGGCGGCCTTGATCTGCTCGCGCAGCCGGTCGGCCTCCTCCTTGGCGGCGCTCTTCTGCGCGGCGAGCTGCTCGCGCAGCCGGGTGACGGTCTCCTCGCGCTCCAGGTCCTCGGCCGCCACCGCCGACTGCTCCAGGTCGGCGCGGGCGGTCTCGATCATCTCCGCCCAGCCCGGCGGCCGGGTCAGGTACGCGGCCGCGGCCACGAGCACGGGGTCGGCGGCGGGCGGCACGTTGCCCTCGGCCAGCGAGGCGACCAGCTCGGGCCAGCCGGCGGCCACGGACTCGGCGACCAGCTCGCGGAACTTCTTGTCGTTCTCGAGCTGCGCCGCGATGGGCGCGCTGCCGAGTTTGGCCCGTTTGCGGGGGTCGAACTTGGCGATGCCGCGCAGCGGAGGCGGGATGGTGGCAGCGGGCATCGACCCGAGAACCTGGGAAGCCAGATCCACGACATTGAGCCGCACCTGCTCGGGAAGCGGGCGAGACAGGCCTTCACCCGCTGAACTCATCCCACTTGTCCCTTCGTGACATGCCCTTTCAGACAAGGGTACGGCTGTTGCGTACCTGACCGTAACGGCCGCCCGAATATGGACAAGCGCTTGCTAGGGGGTATACGACTGTCGAAGGGCACATGTCCATCCGGGAGGCACCCTGTGACGGAACAGCTGCGCACTTCCACCCGTGACCTCGAAGAACTGCGGAAACGTGCCACCGTCTGGCTCCGCGCCCGGGTCGGCGCGAACGCCTCGGTGTCCGAGATGTCCAGACCGTCCGAGAACGGCCTTTCGAGCGAGACCCTGTTCTTCACCGCCACCTGGGACGGGCGGAGTACGCGCTGCGTAGCCAGGCTCGCACCTGCGGTGGAAGCCGTTCCGGTTTTTCCCTCCTACGATCTTCGGGCCCAGTTCGAGATGATGCGCCTGGCCAGGGAAAAAGCTGGGATCCCAGCGCCCAGGCCCCTGTGGTTCGAGCCGGACCCCGGCCCGCTCGGCACCCCGTTCTTCGTCATGGAACGCGCCGACGGCGAGGTGCCGCCCGACGTGATGCCGTACACGTTCGGCGGCTGGCTGCACGACGCCTCCCCCGCGGACCAGCGCCGGCTGCAGGACGCCAGCGTGGGCATCGTCGCGGCGCTGCACCAGACCCCGTTCACGCCGGAGGAGCTGGCCCCGTTCGGCGCCGCCGGGCTGCGCGCGCACGTCGAGGCGCAGCGCGCCTACTACGAATGGGCGCACGGCAAGCGCCGGGTCCCGCTGCTGGAGCGGGCGTTCGGCTGGCTGGAGGCGCACTGGCCGGACGACCCCGGCCCCGACGTGCTGACATGGGGCGACGCCAGGATCGGCAACGTGATGTACCAGGGCTTCGACCCGGTCGCGGTGCTGGACTGGGAGATGGCCGCCATCGGGCCGCGCGAGCTGGACCTGTCCTGGATGATCTTCCTGCACCGGTTCTTCCAGGACATCACGGTCAGCGCGGGCCTGCCCGGCATGCCGGGCTTCATGCGCCGCGAGGACGTCTGCGCGACCTACCGCGAGCTGACCGGCTACGAGCCGCGCGACCTGGACTTCTACGAGCTGTACGCGGCGCTGCGGCACGGCGTCATCATGGCCAGGATCTGGCACCGCAGGATCCACTTCGGCGAGCTGCCCATGCCGGACGACCCCGACGATCTGGTGCTGCACCGGGCCACCATCGAGGAGCTGCTGGCCGGCTACGAAGCCGCGTCGTAGACGAGCAGCGCCACCTGGACCCGGTTGTTGAGGCCCAGCTTGGTGAGGATCCGGGAGACGTGCGCCTTGACCGTGGGCACGCTCATGTAGAGCTCGCGCCCGATGTCGGCGTTGGACTTGCCCTGCCCGACGGCCGTGGCCACCTCGCGCTCCCGCTCGCTGAGCCGGCCGAGCAGCCTCCTGGCGCGCTCGCCGCGCTCCCCCGGCCCGCCGCCGTCGGAGACGTGCGTGATGAGCTGCCGCGTCACCGCGGGCGACAGGATCGGCTCGCCCGCGGCCACCTTCCTGATCGCCTGCACGAGGTCGCCGGGCGCGATGTCCTTCAGCAGGAACCCGGCCGCCCCGGCGCGCAGCGCCCGCAGCACCTGCGCGTCGGCGTGGAAGGTGGTCAGCACCACCACCTCGGGCGGCTCCTGCGTACGGCGCAGCGTCTCGGTGGCGGTCAGCCCGTCGATGCCGGGCATCCGGATGTCCATCAGCACAACGTCGGGCCGGTGCGCCCCCACCAGCGGCGGCACCTCGGCCCCGTCACCGGCCTCCGCGACGATCTCGATGTCGGCCGCGCCGCCGAGGATCATCGACAGCCCGGCCCGCACCATCGCGTCGTCGTCCACGATCAGCACCTTGATCGGCCCGGTGATCGGCCCTGTGCTCGGCCCGTCGGCGGTCATGCGTCGTCCTCCTGAGTCGTCTCCACCGGCCACGGCAGCCAGGCGCGCACCACGAACTCCCCCTGCGGCGTCGCGCCGTGCTCCAGCCTGCCGCCGGCGAGCTCCGCCCGCTCGGTCAGCCCGATGAGCCCGGCGCCCGCCCCGGGGATGCGCGCGCCGTGCCGCACCCCGAGCCCGCCATGGCGCCCTCCCAGCGGGTTGCGCACCTCCACCGACAGCGCCTTGCCGGGGGCGCCCTCGACGGTGACGGTCACCGGCGCGCCGCCCGCGTGCTTGCGCGCGTTGGTGAGCGCCTCCTGGACGATGCGGTAGAGGTTGCGGCCCGGCCCCTCGGGCGCGCCGTCGGCCCGCAGGTCGAGCCGTACGTCCATGCCGGCGTGGCGGCACTCCTCGACCAGCGCGGGCAGGTCGGCGAGCGTGGGCTGCGGCCGTTCCGGCACCGTGCCCTCGCCGCCCTCGCCGCCCTCGCCTTCGGAGGTGGAGTGGCGCAGCACGCCGATCACCTCGCGCAGGTCCTGCAGCGCCAGGTGGGCGTTGGCCCTGATCGCGCCGGCCGCCTTGGCGATCTCGCCGGGCGGCGCGTCGGGGCGGAACTCCAGCGCGCCCGCGTGCAGGCTCAGCATCGAGATGCGGTGGGCCAGCACGTCGTGCATCTCCCTCGCGATGCGCTCGCGTTCGAGCCGCTTGGCCTCCTCGGCGGCGCTGTCGGCGCGCTGCCTGAGCGACCAGACGAGCTGCCGCCTGGCCCTGATCACGATGCCCCAGGCGAACACGGTCAGCACGATCGCCACGCCGAGCGCCGCCGTCCAGGTGCGGTCGAGCTCGGTCTGGGGCCGGAGCGAGACATAGGGGATGAGGGTGAGCAGGTTGAACAGCGTGATCGGCCCGGAGATCTTGAACGGGCGGTGCACCGCCACCGTGAACAGCGCGGCCACCGACGCCCCGCCGGGCATCTCCAGGTAGGAGGAGAGCAGGCCGGTGACCACCGCGAGCGCGACCGGCCACCTGCGCCGCAGCCACACCGCCGCGCACGACAGCGCCCCGGTGACCTGCTCGGCGAACATCAGCGGCTCCGGCGGGTGCTGCGCCCTGAGCTCGATCAGGGACAGGAAGGTCAGGCCGCACGCCAGCAGGAACAGCAGGATGTCGACGATCCAGTCGCGCGTCGAGCGCCGCACGCGCCCGCCCGCGCTGCCGTCGCCGAGCAGCACCGACGGCAGCGCCCACCGGTACTCGGAGGTGGCGGCGCCGTCTCCCCGCAGTTCCGTCACGTTCATCGAGGTTAGGCCCTTCCCCGGGTGCGGCGACACCGACCAAAGTCGGTGCCTGCCGAGACCAACGGCCGACGCGGGCGGCCGGGCGGCCGGGCGAGGCTGGACGGCATGCAAGCGGTGTTGAGGGTGTTCGGCTGGCTGCTGGTCCTGCAAGGGGTGGGCGGCCTGGTGAACGGCCTGCTCGGATGGTGGCGGTGGGCCCACGACCTGCTCGTGGTCAACCTGCTGCCGTTCCTGGAGGGATACGAGGTGTTCGCGACGATCGTGATGGGGGTGCTCGGGTTCGCGCTGCTGGCCGTCGCCGAGTCCATGGACAGAGCGGAGGACGGGCAATGAGCGCGACCCGGCTGCGGCCGCCGCGCCATCAGGTCGATCCGCGGGCCGTGGCCTGGTGGACGGTGCAGTGGCTGATCCTCATGGTGCCGGTGGCGGGGGCGGCCGTGGCGGCGTACTGGCTGTTCACCGAGCGGCCGGTGTGGCTGGGCGTGGCCGCGGGGGTGTTCGCGGCGGGCTGCCTGGTGGTGGCGGTCGTGGCGCCGCGTGCCGCGTACCGGGTGGAGCGGTGGGAGGTCACCGACCAGGCCGTCTACACGCGCAAGGGGGTGCTGACGCACACCTGGCGGGTGGCGCCGATGTCGCGCATCCAGCGGGTCGACACCGCGCGGGGGCCGGTGCAGCGGCTGTTCGGGCTGGCGGACGTCACGGTGACCACCGCGTCCTCCGCCGGGGCCGTCAAGATCGAGGCGCTGGATCACGAGGTGGCGGCCGAGCTGGCCGAGCGCCTGACCGCGATCACCCAGGCGACTCCGGGGGACGCGACGTGAGCCCGTACGAGACGTCCCCGGCCGCGGCGGAGCGGCACACGGACCCTGCGGGTGACGGCGGGTGGCAGGGGCTGGCGCGGCGGAGCCTGTGGGCGTCTGCGGTCAAGTCGCTGGCGCTCGTGGCGGGCGCCTCGGCGGGGCTGGTGCGCTTCCTGGCGGGCCGCGACTGGCCGGTGGGCGGGATGGTGGCGGCCTGCGCGGGCGCGGCGGTGCTGATCGTGGCCGGCGTGGTCGCGTACGACGTGCTCAGGCTGCGCACCACCCGCTGGCGGCTCACCTCCGAACGGCTGGAGCTGCGCTCCGGCATCACGGTCCGCCAGCACCGCTCGATCCCGCGCGACCGGGTACGCAGCGTCGATCTCCGCGCCGACCCGGTGAACCGGATCTTCGGCCTGACCGTGGCCAAGGTGGGCACGGGCGAGCACGCGGAAGGCGGCTCGGAGCTCAAGCTCGACCCGCTGAGCAGGCACGACGCCGAGGCCCTGCGCCGCACCCTGCTGCACCAGGGCGAGCAGGCCGAGCCTGGCGGCGGGCCGCTGGCGGAGCTGAGCTGGTCGTGGATCCGGTACGCGCCGCTGTCGGTGTGGACGTTCACGGGCGCGGCCGTGGTGCTCGGGGCGCTGTACAAGGCGCTGGACTCGTTCGGGCTCAAGAGGTTCACCACCCGGCTCGCGACGGGCCTGTGGGAGTGGCTGGTGGCGCAACCGCTGGTGACCGTCCCGCTGGTGCTCGCGGCGAACCTGGTGGTGGGCGTGCTCGGCGCGATGCTGCTGTTCGCCGAGTCGTGGGCCCGCTACCGGCTGGAACGCGAGCCGGGCCGGCTCAGGATGCGCAGGGGCCTGCTGACCAGCCGGTCGCTGACGCTGGAGGAGCGCAGGCTGCGCGGCGTCGAGCTCGGCGAGCCGCTGCTGCTGCGGCTGGCCGGCGCCGCCCGGCTCAGGTCCATCGCCACCGGGCTGGGCAAGAGCTCCGGCGACGAGACCGAGGACGCCGCCGCGCTCACCCCGCCGATGCCGCGCGCCCTGGCGGTGCGCGTCGCCGCGGCGATCGCCGGCGCCGGCGTGCCCGCGCTGGTGGCGCACCCCGCCGCGGCCAGGCGCAGGCGGCTGGTACGGGCGCTGGTCACGGCACTGGTCACCGGAGCCGGCGTGGCGGCGGCGTGGCCCTGGGTGAGTATCTGGGCGGGCGGTTGGGCGTGGCTGGTGCCGGTGGCGGTGCTGGCGTACGGGCTGTGGCACGCCGTGACGAGCGCCGCGAGCCTCGGGCACGCGCTCAGCCCCCGCCATCTGGTCGCCAGGAGGGGCGCCGTGGTGCGGCGCACGGTCGCGCTCGACCGCAGGGGCATCGCGGGCTGGACCTTCACCGAGTCGTACTTCCAGCGGCGCTCCGGCCTGCTGACGGTCTCGGCGACGACGGCGGCGGGCCGGGGTCACTACGACGTGGTGGACGTGGGCCGCGGCGACGGGCTCGACCTGGCGGCGCGGGCCGTCCCGGGGTTGCTGGAGCCGTTCCTGACCCGGGAAAGCAATGAGCCGCGAGATCCCCCACGGTTTGCCCATGCCCCTGTACTGGACAAACATGATCGCGCGGCTCAGGTGCTTGCAGACATAACCGTATTTGTCCCGCTTGCAACCGGGTTGCAGCCGCATTAACCGTTGCCGCAGATCATGAGTCAGGGTCACGAAACCGGCTAGCTGCCGGGCGTCTTCTCCAGGTAGGCCCTGGCCAGGGTGAGCGCGCCGGCCATCGCCTCCTTCTCGGGCATCATCTTCACCTCGGGCGAGTTGGTCGCCTCGCCCTCGGGCCGCTGGTGGCCGGAGTAGTCGACGGTGACCACCACCGGGCCCCGGCGGACGATCACCGAGCCACTGGAGGCGGAGACCTCGCCGCTCCTCGTCTGCACGTACTGCTGGTACGCCTGGTCGCCCAGCCCCTCGACGTCGGTCAGCGCGCCCCAGGTGATGGCCCCGATCGAGGACTTGGCGGTGGTCTTGGCACGGCCGTACTCGCCGGCGTAGTACGCCTTGGCGGCGGGCTCGTCCGCCACCCCCGCCCGGTTCGTGAACCGGTGCACGGTGATCAGCGCGCTACGGATCTTCGCGACACCCGGCCCGCCGGACAGCTCCCGGTTGAGCCACCGGCACTCGGTCTGGCCGTCGTCGCCGACCGCGGTGCCGCGCGCGCGGGTCACCGGCTCGGGCACGAGCCGGGTGGCCGTCTCCGTCACGGCCTGGCAGTCGGCGGGGAAGGAGGCCAGCACGGTGGGCGAGGGCGTCGCGCTGACGGTCGGCGAGACGGTGGCCGCCGCCGACGGCTCGGCCTTGGCCAGCACGCCGGGGTTCTGCGCCTGCCAGGCCGCCACGCCCTTGGCGATGTGCCCGACGAGCCCGCTCACCTCGCGGATGGCGTTCTCCTCCGTGACCGCCTTCGTGCTCTCGTTGCTCAGGATCTGCGCGTCCTTGCGCTGCTGGCCCGCCTGGAACTTGACCTCGATCGTCATGTCGCCGACGCGGGCGTGCGCGGTGCCGTAGGCGTACCAGAGCAGCTCGCCGTCGCGGCGCCAGGTGTACTGGGCGAACGCGGCGTCGCCGACGCCCTCGATGTCCTTGACCGGGGAGATGTACTCCTTCTCGTCCGGGTCGAGCGACGGCTTGGCGGTCTCGCCGAACTTGCCGCCCCGGTACTCCACCTCGTACGAGCTCTGTGCCATCGCCCGGCCGGTCTTGGCGCCCTCGCCCTTGTGCTGCTCGATCTTGACGTCGATCTCCCGGCTGCGCCAGAACTCGCCGAACGAGATGCGCTGGTTGATCCAGTTGCAGCCGAAGTTGACCGTGTAGTCGCCGTCGCGGGACGACCTGGCCACGGTCGCGCCGGGCACCAGCCGCTCGGCCTCCTCCTCGGGCAGCATGGCGCACACGTCGGGAGCGGTCGCGGCGGCGGCGGGCTGCTTGGCGGGCGAGGAGGAACGGGTGCCGGTGGGAGCCGGACCCCCGGAGACCTTGCCGTACACGAAGTAGGCCCCCACGCCGCCCGCAGCGACCAGCACGACGAGCGCGGCGGCGAGGGTGGGCAGGAGCCAGGCCGGACGGCGCGGGGGCGGTGGGGGCTGCGGCATGGGCGGCATGGAGGGCATGGAGGGCATGGAGGGCATGGTCGGCGGCATGCCCGGTGGCATGGGAGGCATGCCGCCCGGCGGCATGGGAGGCGGGCCCGGCGGCTGGAACGGCCTGCCTGGCACCTGGTGAGGGGTGTTGGGCGGCTGGAACTCGCTACCGGGGTTCACTGGGACTCCTGGGGTTGCCCTGACTTGCGGGGAGACATGGTAGTCACGCCACTTGCAAGGTGCTTGCAGCGTCTTTGCTCGCTATGTCTCATTTGGCCAGCGCCGCCGTGATCAGCCGGGCGGCGGCGATGGCCGTCTCCGGGTCCGCCATCGCGTCGGCCGCGTCCTTGCCTGGCGAGCCGTCGACCGGCACATCCTCGCGGCGCCAGCGCACCTCGCCCAGCAGGTTGCTCGTGCGGAAGAGCAGGATGCTGTCGGCGCTGCCGCTCGTGGTGGAGTTGAGGTAGAACTTGAAGCCGTTCTGCGTGATCGCCGCCTCGCCCACGCCGGTGATGGCGGTGACCGCTCCGTACGCCTGCCGCTGGCTCAGGCCCTCGGCGGCGGCGCGGGTGCTCTTCTCGCTGGCGAAGCGGCGCTGCGCCACCTCGGGCCCGCCGAGGTCGCGGTTGGGCCGCTCGGCCCAGATGCGTACGACGAGGCTGCGGGCGGGGACCGTGCCCTCGCGGATGAGCCACTGGCACTCGCCCGGCCTGGTGAGGCTGCGTTTCGGGGTGCCCTTCACGAGCCGGGCGGCCTGGGCGTCGGTGAGCAGGGTGCACGGGTCGGGCGCGGTGGTGTACCTGCCGGTCTCCTGCCTGGTGAGCGCGGCGGCGGCGTACCAGCCGCCCGCGCCCAGCGCGACGACGGCGGCGAGCGCGGCCGGCACCGGCCACCACCTGCGGGGACGCTTCTGACGATGGCGCTGCTGGCGATGGCCGGGAGCCGTGCCGGCCCCCGTCAGCGCGGTCAGCACCTGGCGGACCTGGGCCGCCGTGGGGCGGGCGGCGGGGTCCTTGGCCAGCATGGCCATGAGCAGCCCGCCCAGCTCGCGCCCCGCACGGGCGGGGAACGGCGGCTCGTGCAGCAGCACCGCCGCCGCGACGGCGGCGGGCAGCGCCCGCTCGAACGGCGCGCGGCCCTCCACCGCGGTGTACAGGCTCGCGCCCAGCGACCACAGGTCGGCGGACGGGCCGGACGGCTGCTCGTTGAGCCGCTCGGGAGCCATGTAGCCGGGCGAGCCCGCGCTGCCGAACATGTCGCCCCTGCCGCCCATCGGCGCGGCGATGCCGAAGTCGGTGAGCATCGCGGTGCCGTCGGCGTCGAGCAGGATGTTGGCGGGCTTGACGTCCTGGTGCAGGATGCCGTGCGCGTGCGCGACCTCCAGCGCCGACAGCACCCGCAGCCCGACCGCGGCCACGAAGCCCGGCGGCAGCGGCCCCCGCTCCTTGATCACCTTGTCCAGCGAGCGGCCCGTGGTCAGGTCCATGATGATCCAGGGCTGGTCGCCCTCCAGGACCACGTCGTGCACGAGCACGATCGCCGGGTCGCGCAGCCGCCCCGCGGACCTCGCCTCGTGCATGGCCCTGTCGGCGAACTCCGCCCGCTCCCTCGGCCCCAGCCCCTCGGGCACGCGCACCTGCTTGACGGCGACCTGCCGGTCGAGCATGTCGTCGATCGCCCGCCACACCGTGCCCGCGCCGCCCTGCCCGAGCCGCTCGATCAGCCGGTAACGGCCCGCCAGCAGGTAGAGGTCACCGGGCATCGCGCAACGCCCGCTCGCTCGCCTGCGCGGCTTTCAGGGCCGCCTGCTTGATGTCCTCGTCGGTCGGCTTGTCGCTCAGCGTGGTGTACTCCACGCTGACCACCAGATTGGCGAGCCGGTAGTAGACGTGGGCCGAGATCATGCGGCCCGTGGGGCCCTTCAGCTCGAAGCCGAACGCCTCCTCGCCGACGCCGGTGACCTGGCGCACCGGCGTGCGCGCCGCCCGCATCGCCTGCTTCACGCCGATCTCGGGCCAGCTCCAGTCGACGGTGTCGTACTTGGCCCAGTAGCGCTGCTGGTTGCGGAAGAGCGTGCGGGCCGAGCCCTCGGTCATGGACCACGGGTCGACCGTGTCGGAGTCCTTCTGCACCTGCAGGCCCACGCCGGTGCCGGTCAGCGGCCAGCCGCACTTGGGGCCGACCTCGTCGGAGCCGGGCACGCCCGCGGGCGGCCGCTGGGTGAGCAGCACCCTGCCCACCTCCTGCTGGGAGATGAGCGTGCAGACGTCCATCGGCACGGTGAACGCGCCGGAGCCGCCGCGGTTCATCAGCACGAACCCGGTCGCGCCCGCCGCCGCCAGCACCACCACCGCCGCCGCGGCGATCCAGAGCGCGGCCCGGCCGCGCCGCCGCGCCGCGCGCGGCGCCGTCACATCGGCGTTGAGCTGCAACTGCGGCGCCGGACCGCCCGCCGCCACCTGCCGCAGCCCCTGGACGACCAGGCGCGGATCGGGACGGGCGGCGGGCCGGTAGGCCATCATGGCGCTCACCAGCGGCCCGAGCGGGCCCCGCATGGCGGGCACCGGCTGCGTCAGCGTGGCGCGGATGCGCTGGGCGGCCGAGCCCTCGTAGGCGGGCACGCCCATCAGCGCGACGTGCAGCGTGGCGCCGAGCGACCACAGGTCCGCGGCGGGGCCGCCGGGCTCGCCCTCCAGCCGCTCGGGCGCGATGAACCCGGGCGAGCCGATCATCAGCCCCTGCTCGGTGAGCGTGGCCTGGCCCTCCTGCCTGGCGATGCCGAAGTCGGTGAGCACCACCCGGCCGCTCTCGGTCAGGAACACGTTGCCCGGCTTGACGTCGCGGTGCTGCATGCCCTGGGCGTGCGCGGCCATCAGCGCCTCGAGCACGTCGGCGCCGACCCTGGCCGCGTAGTCGGGCGGCATGGGGCCGAAGTCGCGCACGGTCTCGGCCAGCGTGCGGCCCCGCAGCAGCTCCATGACCAGCCACGGCCGCTCCTGCTCGACGACCACGTCGTGCAGCGCCACGATGCCGGGGTGGCGCAGCCGCGCCATGGCCTGCGCCTCGCGCACGGCCCTGGTCACCAGGTCGTGGCGCTCCTTGTCGGACATGCCCTCGGGCAGCGTGAGCTCCTTGACCGCGACCTCGCGATCAAGCATCTCGTCCCTGGCCAGCCACACTTTCCCCATGCCGCCCGCGCCCAGCGGGCGGAGCAGGGAGTAACGGCCGGCAAGTCTTCCCGCGGACATAAAGGGAAGGGTAACTAAGGATCAAGAGGGGTGCTTACTCGTTCCTGTCGGTCCGGCTCTCTATGGTCTTGGTTCGTGGATCCGGTTCAAGGCACTCTCGACGAGCTCGGCACGCCGCTGAGCGAAGTCACGTTCGTCGTGTTCGACCTCGAGACGACCGGCGGCTCGCCCGCCGAGGACGCCATCACCGAGATCGGGGCGGTCAAGGTGCGGGCGGGCGAGGTGCTCGGCGAGTTCTCGACGCTGGTCGATCCAGGCGGGCCGATCCCGCCGTTCATCTCCGTGCTGACCGGCATCACCGACGCCATGGTGGTGGCCGCGCCCAAGATCGAGTCGGTGCTGCCGAGCTTCCTGGAGTTCATCCGCGGGTCCACCCTGGTGGCGCACAACGCGGGGTTCGACACCCGATTCGTCAAGGCCGCCTGCGCCGCGCTCGGCTACCCCCCGCCGGCCAATCCCGTCGTCGACACCGTCGACCTGGCCAGGCGGGTGCTGACCCGCGACGAGACGCCCAACGCCAAGCTTGCCACGCTCGCGCGGTTCTTCCGCAGCCCCGTCGAGCCGTGCCACCGCGCACTCCAGGACGCCAGGGCCACCGTGGACGTGCTCCACGGGCTGATCGAGCGGGCCGGCTCCTTCCAGGTGCACACGCTGGAGGAGCTCAAGTCGTTCGTCCGGGCCCCCACTCCCGAGCAGCAGCGCAAGCGCCACCTGGCCGAGTCGGTGCCGCACGCGCCCGGCGTGTACATGTTCGAGGACGAGCGCGGCGAGGTCCTCTACATCGGCAAGAGCACCAACCTGCGCAACCGCGTGCGCTCCTACTTCACCGCCGGCGAGACCCGTCCCCGCATCCGCGAGATGATCGGCATCGCCGAGCGGGTGCGGCACATCGTCTGCTCGACCGGGCTGGAGGCCGAGGTACGCGAGCTGCGCCTGATCGGCGGCGCCAAGCCCCGCTACAACCGCCGCTCCCGCTTCCCGGAGAAGATGTTGTGGCTCAAGCTCACCACCGACGCCTTCCCCCGGCTGTCGATCGTGCGCGACCTCAAGGACGACGGCGCCACCTACCTCGGCCCCTTCACCAGCGCCCGCCTGGCCGACGACGCCCGGATCGCCCTGCACGAGGCCATCCCGCTGCGCCAGTGCACCCAGCCGGTCACGCTGCGCACCCGGCGGGCGGCGTGCGTGCTGCACGAGATGGGCCGCTGCGGCGCGCCCTGCGAGGGCAGGGAGAGCCCCGAGGAGTACGCCGTGCACGTCGAGAACGCCCGCCGCGCCATGACCCTCGACGCGTCCACCGTCTTCAGCGCCGTGTCGGCCCGCATGGAGCGGCTGTCGGTCGAGCAGCGCTACGAGGAGGCGTCGGTCGACCGTGACCGGCTGGCCGCGTTCGTCCGCACGGCGGCCCGCATGCAGCGGCTCAGCGCCATCACCCGCATCCCGCAGCTCGTGGCCGCCAGCCCGGCCTTCGGCGGCGGCTGGGACATCCACGTGGTCCGCTACGGCCGCCTCGCCGCCGCCGGGGTCATGCAGAAGGGCACCCACCCGACCCCTTTCGTCGCCTCGCTGAAGGCCACCGCCGAGGTCGTCATCCCGGGCCCCGGGCCCGTGCACGCGGCCAGCGCGGAGGAGACCGAGTGCATCCTGCGGTGGCTGGAGTCGCCCGGGGTGCGGCTGGTGGAGGTGGAGGGCGAGTGGAGCCTGCCCGCCTTCGGCGCCGGGCGGCACAAGGCCCGCATTGACCTCGCTTACCGGCATCTCGACCAACGCCGCCCTCGGGAGGGGCGACCTTTGAGGTGAAACGATAGAGTTGATACATGGTCACGGCTATCGTCCACATCAATGCAGAGGTAGACCGGATCCCGGAGGTCGCCCAGACGATCGCCGAGATCGAGGGGGTCAGCGAGGTCTACTCCATCACCGGCGAGTACGACCTGCTCGCCATGGTGCGGGTCGCGGCGTACGAGGAGATCGCCGAGGTCGTGCCGGGGCGGATCAACAAGGTCGCCGGGGTGCTGCACACGGAGACGCACATCGCCTTCCGCGCCTACTCCAAGCACGACCTGGACGCGGCCTTCTCCATCGGCTTCCCCGAGGCCGACTGACCCACCACCGGCCCCTCGCCGGCGCACGCCCGCGCCCGGCCGCCGGACCTGTCCCTGACACACCCACCCGCACCAACGCCGACGGGCCCGGACGAGAAGTCACTTCTCGTCCGGGCCCGTGCGGTTGTGGCGTCAGGGCCTCAGTAGGGCCTCAGTGGGTGATGCTCCGGTCGTCGCCGCCACCGCCGATGGCGGCGTGCTCGTCCTCGTGCTCGTGCCCATGCCCGTCGTCCAGCGGGATCTTCTCCCCGCCGTACGCCTTGGACATGCGCCCGCGCAGCTTGCCGAGCGGCCCGCGCATGCCCTTCGGCGGGATGCCCGAGGTGTCCTCGTCCACCGGCAACATCGGCACCGGCTCCTTGCCGCGCATGTGAGCCTCGATGTCCTCCGTCGGAGGCGTGTGGACCTCGATGAACTCACCGTGCGGCAGCCGCTTGATCACGCCGGACTCCACACCGTGCGAGATGATCGCCTGGTCGGAGCGCTGCAGGCCGAGGCAGATGCGGTAGGTGATCAGGTACGCCAGGGCCGGCGCGACGAAGATCAGCACACGGCCCGCGTAGGTCGTGTGGTTGAGGCTCACGTGGAAGTTCGCCGCGATCTCGTCGTTGGCGCCGAGCAGCCACAGCACGCCGTAGAACGTGATGGCCGCCATGCCGATCGAGGTGCGGTGCGGGTTGTTGCGCGGGCGGTCGGCCACGTGGTGCTCGCGGTTGTCGCCCGTGACCCACCGTTCCAGGAACGGGTACAGCGCCAGGCCGGTCATGATGATGCCCATCGGCACCAGCGCCGGGATGATGACGCTCAGCGGCAGCGTGCCCGCGTGGGACGTGCCGAAGAGGTTGATCTCCCAGGCCGGCATGATGCGCAGCGCGCCTTCGAGGAAGCCCATGTAGAAGTCGGGCTGCGACCCCGCCGACACGTCCGCCGGTGTGTACGGTCCGAACAGCCAGATCGGGTTGATCTGGGTGAACGTCGCCAGACCGCTGATCACGGCCAGCGTGAAGAGGAAGTACGCGCCCGCCTTCGCCATGAAGGCAGGATAGAACGGCGCGCCGACCACGTTCTTGTTGTCGCGGCCCTTGCCCGGCATCTGCGTGTGCTTCTGCACCCACATGAGCACCATGTGCGCCGTGACCAGCGCCAGGATGATGCCGGGGATGAGCAGGATGTGCAGCGAGTAGAACCGGGAGATGACCGCCTCGCCGGGATACTCGCCGCCGAACAGGAAGAACGTGATGTACGTGCCCACCAGCGGCAGCGAGATCGCCACACCCTCGGTGATCCGCAGACCGGCGCCGGAGAGCAGGTCGTCGGGGAGGGAGTAGCCGGTCAGGCCCTCGGCCAGCGCCAGCGTCAGCAGCAGCACGCCGATGATCCAGTTGATCTCGCGCGGCTTGCGGTAGGCGCCGGTGAAGAACACGCGCAGCGCGTGGACCATCATGCCGGCCACGAAGAGCAGGGCCGCCCAGTGGTGCATCTGCCGCATGAGCAGACCACCCCGGACGTCGAAGCTGATGTCCAGCGCCGACGCGTAGGCCTCGGACATCATGACGCCCTTGAGCGGCGCGTACGAGCCGTCGTAGGCGACCTCCATCATGCTGGGCTTGAACCAGAACGTCAGGAACGTACCGGTCAGCAGCAGGATGATGAAGGAGTAGAGCGCGATCTCACCCAGCAGGAACGACCAGTGGTCGGGGAAGACCTTGCGCAGGTTGCGCTTGAGGGCGTTGGCGCCCCCGAGGCGCTCGTCGAGGAAGTTCGTCGGCCCGGCGATGGCCTTGGGTACGGCCTTCAGGTCACTCATGCCTGGCCTCCCTTCTCCCTGACCGCTGCCTCCGCGTCACCGCGCTCCCAGTAGCTGGGACCGACGGGCACGTCGAAGTCGCCCTGCGCGATGAGGTAACCCTCGGCGTCGACGGTGATCGGCAGCTGCGGCAGCGGCCTCGCGGCCGGACCGAAGATGACCTTGGCGCCGTCGGCGGCGTCGAACGTCGACTGGTGGCACGGGCAGAGGATGTGATGGGTGTTCTGCTCGTAGAGGGCGGCGGGGCAGCCCACGTGGGTGCAGATCTTGGAGTACGCGACGATGCCGTCGTGCGTCCAGTTCAGCTTGGTGCCGCCCTTGATCTCTTCCGGACGGAACTTGATCAGGATCAGCGTGGCCTTGGCCAGGGCGTTCAGGTCGTGCTCGTGACCCTCGGGGACGACCGACAGGATGCCGCCGGGCGAGTTGAAGTCGGCCGCCCTGATGGGCTGGCCGGTGCCCTCGACGATGAGCCTGAGCGGCTTGCCCTCCTTGGTCTTCTCGCCCCACACCGTGTGGCGCAGCTGCTCGTTGAACTTCGCGCCCGGCATCCGGTTGTTGTCGAGGTCGCGCAGCAGGACGAGCGGCACCAGGCCAAGCGGCGCGGCCGCCAGCAGCAGGGTGCGGCGCAGCAGCTTGTGCTTGACGAAGCCGCTCTCGTTGGCGCCCCGCAGGAAGGTGTCCGCGACGACGTCGCGGTCCTCCTCGTCGGAGGCCATCGCGTGGCGCTCCTGGATCAGCGAGTACTTCGGCATGATCTGGCGGACCCAGATCACGATGCCGACCGCCAGCCCCAGGATCGCGATGGTGAGCGTGCTGCCCAGCGCCAGGTTGGAGTTGCCCGTCGCCTCAGGGCTGCCGACCTGGAAGTACACGTAGGAGATGATGAACGCGATGGCCGCGAGGAACGTGATCGTGAAGCACAGCGCCACGATCTTCTCGGCCTTGCGGGCCTTGACCGGGTCCTGCAGCGTCACGCCGGGGACGTCCTGGTCGGCTTCCGCCGTTTCCGCGGTGCCGAGCATCGAGGTGCCCGGCGCGGGGGTACCGATGACGCGCTTGGGCACGCGCTCATCGGGCTGCTCGATCTCGTGCTCGTTGTCTGTCATGACTTCTGTCGCTTCTTCGCGGTGATCCAGATGGCGGCGAGGCAGAGGGCTGCGATGCCCACCACGAACGCTACGAGACCTTCGGTGACGGGGCCAATCCGGCCGAGGGCGAAACCGCCCGGGTCCCTCTGCTCACGAACCTGGGTGATGTAGGCGATCATGCTGCGCTTCTCTTCGGGCGTGATCGTCGTGTCGTTGAAGACCGGCATGGCCTGCGGACCGGTGATCATCGCCTCGTAGATCTGCGCCGGCGTCGCCTCGTTGAGGTTGGGCGCGTACTTGCCCTGCGTCAGCGCACCACCGGCGCCGACCCAGTTGTGGCACTGGATGCAGTTGGCGCGGAAGAGCTCGCCGCCCTTGCCCGCGTCGCCCAGCTTCGGGTCGACCTGCTCGGCGCCGGGCACCTGCGGGCCGCCGCCGAGCGACTGGACGTAGGCCGAGATCTGGCGGATCTTCGTCTCGTCGACCCATTCGGCCAGCGGCTTGCGCGGCGCCTGGGGGCCGGGCGCGCCGGCCGGCATGCGGCCGGTGCTCATCTGGAAGTCGACGGCCGCGGCGCCGACGCCGATGAGCGTGGGCGCCGTCGAGGTGCCCTGCGCGTTGGTGCCGTGGCAGCTCATGCAGTGCGCTTCGAACAGGCTCCTGCCCTCGGCCACGTCATCGACCTTGCCAGTCGCCAGTGCCGCGTCGGCAGGCTTACCCGCCTGGACAAAGGCGGCGTATACCATCCCGACCAGCGCCAAGGCCAAAATCAGGACGGCGTATCTCGCGAGGGGATGCCGCCGCCAAGCGGTGATCCTAGTCACAGAGATCCCGTTCCTTAACGAATGATGTAGATGGTCGCGAAAAGACCGATCCAGACGACGTCAACGAAGTGCCAGTAGTAGGACACGACGATCGCGCTGGTGGCCTGCTCATGCGTGAAGCGCTTCGCGGCGTACGTGCGTCCCAGCATGAACAGGAACGCGATCAGGCCACCGGTCACGTGCAGGCCGTGGAAGCCCGTCGTCAGGTAGAACACCGAGGTGTAGGCGTTAGCGGACAAGGTCGCGCCCTCTGACGCCAGCTCCATGTACTCGTACAGCTGCCCGGCGACGAAGACGGCGCCCATGAGGAAGCTGACGATGTACCAGAAGCGGAGCTTTCCGACCTGCCCCTTCTCTGCGGCCCACACGCCCAGCTGGCACGTCACACTCGACAGAACCAGGATGATCGTGTTGACCGTCGCGAACGGGATGTTCAGGTGAGCGACTCCCTCTGCGGCCTCTGCGCCCGCAGGTAGGAGTGCCGGGCCCCATTCGAGGCCCTTGCCCTCGCTCACCGACCGGATGGTGAAGTACATCGCGAACAGCGCCGCGAAGAACATGAGCTCGGAGGACAGCCAGACGATCGTGCCCACACTGACCAGGTTCGGTCTGCGGTACGACTGTGCTGTCGTCGTCGAAGTTATTGCGGATGCTGTCGCCACGGGCAGCATTATTGCGGCTCCGGTGGTCGGTCCGGCGCACGACCCCCCGTTAGCAGGTACAAACCGGTAGCCAACCTGGGATAATTGCCACATAACACCCACCAGGCATGGTGCCCTGGGTTTGCGTCCCGGCACACCGGTACGATCCCAGGTGACCATACCGCTTCGACTGATAGTGAGCGCGACCGATGTCCACTGGGAGCACCGACGAGAAGATGAAGGTCCTCGTCTACAGCGACGACGCCGCCACCAGGGCCGAGGTGAGCCAGGCCATCGGCAGGCGCCCCGCGGCCGACGTACCCCTCGTGGAGATCGTGGAGTGCGCCACCGAGCCCAAGGTCCACCAGTGGCTGGGGTCGGGCGAGATCGACGTGGCGATCCTCGACGGCGAGACGCAGCCCGCCGGCGGCATGGGCGTCGCGCGCCAGGCCAAGGACGAGGTCTACGACTGCCCGCCCATCTGCCTGATCATCGCCAGGCGCGACGACCGCTGGCTGGCCGACTGGTCCAAGGCCGACGCGGTCGTGTCGCAGCCCCTGGAGCCCATGATCCTGGCCGATACCGTTGCCGATCTGATGCGCCGCCGTAACTCCACCCGCCTCAACGCTAAGTAGGTAGCCCATGGACTCCCGGACGACCTGGCCCACCCTGCTTTCCGCTCTCCTGTCGGGGGAGCACCTCACTTCCGACGAGTCGGCCTGGGCGATGCGGGAGATCATGTCCGGCGCCGCGACGCCGTCCCAGATCGCCGGGTTCGTGATCGCGCTGCGCGCCAAGGGCGAGACCGTGGCCGAGGTGGTCGGGCTCGCCCGCACCATGCTCGACCTGGCCACGCCGCTGACCGTGGAGGGGCCGGTGGTCGACATCGTCGGCACCGGCGGCGACCGGGCGCACACCGTCAACGTCTCCACCATGGCCGCCATCGTGGCCGCCGCGGCGGGGGCCAGGGTCGTCAAGCACGGCAACCGCGCGGCCTCGTCGTCCTGCGGCGCCGCCGACGTGCTGGAGCACCTGGGCATCCGGCTCGACCTCACGCCGGAGCAGACGGCGCAGGTGGCGCGCGACGCGGGCATCGCGTTCTGCTTCGCCCCCGTCTACCACCCCGCGCTGCGCTTCGCCGGCCCGACGCGCAAGGAGATCGGGGTGCCCACGATCTTCAACTTCCTCGGCCCGCTCACCAACCCGGCCCGCCCGTCGGCCCAGGCCATCGGCGTCTACGACGCCGGCATGCTGCCGGTGCTCGCGGGCGTCTTCGCCGAGCGCGGGGTCTCCGCGCTGGTGTTCCGCGGCGACGACGGCCTCGACGAGCTCACCATCGCCGCCACCTCGACGGTCTGGGTGGTCAGGGACGGCACCGCGACGCAGACCACGTTCGACCCGGCGGTGCTCGGCATCCCGCGCGCCGACGTGGGCGCGCTGCGCGGCGGCGACGTGGCGTTCAACGCCCAGGCCGTGCACGACCTCGTCCGCGGCAAGACCGGCCCGGTGCGCGACGCCGTGCTGCTGAACACGGCGGCCGCCCTGGTGGCGCTCGACGGCCCCGGCGACGACCTCGACTCGGCCATGATCGACGGCTACGCCCGCGCGGTCCAGGCGATCGACTCCGGCGCCGCGGCGGCCACCCTCGACCGCTGGATCGAGGCCAGCGGCTCCTTCCGCCCCGCCTCCTGACGCCCCGCCTCCTGACGGCCCGCCTCCTGACGGCCCGTTTTCCTGACGGCCCGTTTTCCTGACGGCCCGTTTTCCTGACGGACCCGCCTCCTGACGCCTCCGCGCGGCGGCCGGGCCCGGGCACACACGGAACGGCCCGCACCGACCTTCGATGCGGGCCGTCACACGTGGCGCCTCAGCGCAGCGCTAGCGTGGGCCCCGCCTTGAGCGAGCTCCACTTGAGCCACTGCTTCCAGTTCTCCTGCCAGTGCCCCCACCCGTTGGTCGGCTCCAGCTTCCGCGGCGACCCGGTGATGATGATCGGGTCCCCGATCAGCGTGTTCTTGATGAACCAGGCCGCGTTGGCCGGGCTGATGTTCACGCACCCGTGGCTGACGTTCGAGTTGCCCTGGGAGCCCACCGACCACGGCGCGCTGTGCACGTACTCGCCGCTGTTGGAGATCCGCACGGTGTTGTAGACGGTGAGCTGGTAGTAGCCCGGCGAGCCCGGGCCGATCCCGGGCGAGGTCATCACGGTGACGGGCTCGCGCGACATCGCCAGGTGGATGCCCGAGGTCGTGTAGTACTTCCACTGGCCGCCCTGGCCGGCGCTCATCGGCATGGTGCGGATCTTCTTGCCGTTCCGCCTGACGTGCAGCACGTGCTCGTCGGTGCTGCCCTTGGTGATCTGCGAGCGGCCGATCTTGAAGTCGAGCCGTACGTCGCGCTTGCCGTACATGCCGGGCCCGCCGCGCACCCCCGCCAGCTTGGCCTCCACCCGCACCTTGGTGTGCGCGGGCCAGTACTTCTCCGGCCGGAAGTCCACGTGCTGGCTGTCGAACCAGTGCCAGGCCCCCTCGACCGGCTTGGAGCTGTGCACGGTCAGGTTGCGCTCGACGGCCACCCGGTCGGCGATGGGCTTGTCGAAGGCGATCATGACGGGCATGCCGACGCCGACGGTCAGCCCGGTGTCGTCCTTGTTCGGGGTGATGGTCTCGATGTCGAAGACCTTGTTCCCCTTGGCCGTGGTGAACGCGCTCCTGGTCTCGCTGGCCTTCCCCGAGGCGTCCACGGAGACCGCGGTGACGGTGTAGGAGGTGCCGGGCCTGGCCGTCCCGACGCTGCGCCAGCGGGTGCCGTCGGCGCTCAGGACGCCCTTCAGCGGGCCGGCCTTGCCGCCTTGCACCTGTACGCTCTTCAGCCTGCCCCCGTGGACCGACACGACCACGGGCTGGTCCGTGGGCACGTCGGCGGCCTTGTCCGCCGGAGAGACGCCTACAGGGGCGCCACGCGCCCCGCCCGCCATGGCGACCCCCTCGGGCTTCTCGGCCGGACCCGCCGAGCACGCCGTCAGCAGGGCCAGGGCCAGCAGCCCGGCCGTTCCATACGCTCCGCGCCCCACGAGTACTCCCTCGTCCACCATCAAGCCATTTCTGCCTCCTTTATTACCCTGAGTGATCGAATCACCACATCCGCGCACTGGTAAAGAACACCAAAAAGCGGGCGTCCTCCCCCAAGGGAGAACGCCCGCTCCAGGTCGGTGGGCTCAGTGCGAGAAGTGACCCCGGTAGTACTGGAACACGAACCCGATCATGGCCATGATCACCAGGAAGACCCCGATCAGGAACATCCAGAAGCCGATCACGAACCCGGCGAAGGCGAAGGCCGCCGCCAGGCACAGGAACAGCGGCCACCAGCTGCTCGGGCTGAAGAAGCCCAGCTCGCCCGCGCCGTCGCTGATCTCGGCCTGCTTGTTGTCCTCCGGCTGCGCCCCGATGCGGCGCGCGGTGAACATCAGGTAGTACCCGACCATGAACGCGAAGCCGACCGAGATGGCCATGGCGGTCGTGCCGACCGGCTCACCCTTGCCGGTGGCGGCCTTCGTCCAGAACCAGTAGGCGATGTCCACGCCGGCGAAGAACAGGCCGCACAGCAGGAACAACCATCCCTGCACCTTCATCGGGACTCAACCTCCGGGTGGTCGGACTTGGCGGAAGCGTGCGGGAACCGCTTGTCGAAGGCGGGACGCTCCGACCGGATGCGCGGCAGCGAGGTGAAGTTGTGCCGCGGCGGCGGGCAGCTCGTGGCCCATTCCAGCGAGTTGCCGTAGCCCCACGGGTCGTCGACGGTGACCTTGGGCGCGCTGCGCCAGGTCTTCCAGACGTTGTAGAAGAACGGCAGCGTCGAGGCGCCCAGCACGAACGCGCCCACCGACGACAGCATGTTGAGGTCGGTGAAGCCGTCGGCCGCGCTGTAGTCGGCGTAGCGGCGCGGGAAGCCGGCCATGCCCAGCCAGTGCTGGACGAGGAACGTCGTGTGGAAGCCGACGAACAGCAGCCAGAAGTGCAGCTTGCCCAGCTTGTCGTCGAGCATCTTGCCGGTGAACTTGGGCCACCAGAAGTAGAACCCGGCGAACATCGCGAACACCACGGTGCCGAAGACCACGTAGTGGAAGTGGGCGACGACGAAGTAGGTGTCGCTGATGTGGAAGTCGAGCGGCGGCGAGGCCAGGATGACACCCGTCAGGCCGCCCAGGAGGAAGGTGATGAGGAAGCCGACCGAGAACAACATCGGCGACTCGAAGCTCAGGTGGCCGCGCCACATCGTGCCGATCCAGTTGAAGAACTTCACACCGGTCGGTACGGCGATGAGGAACGTCATGAACGAGAAGAACGGCAGCAGCACCTGGCCGGTCGGGAACATGTGGTGCGCCCAGACCGTGATGGACAGACCGGCGATCGAGATCGTCGCGCCCACGAGGCTGATGTAACCGAAGATCGGCTTGCGGCTGAAGACCGGGATGATCTCGGTGACGATGCCGAAGAACGGCAGCGCGATGATGTACACCTCGGGGTGCCCGAAGAACCAGAACAGGTGCTGCCAGAGCAGCGCGCCGCCGTTCTCGGAGTCGAAGATGTGGGTGCCGAGCTTGCGGTCGGACTCCAGCGCCAGCAGCGCGGCGGCCAGCACCGGGAAGGCCATCAGCACGAGCATGCTGGTCAGCAGCACGTTCCAGACGAACATCGGCATGCGGAACATGGTCATGCCGGGTGCGCGCATGCAGATGATCGTGGTGATGAAGTTGACCGCGCCGAGGATCGTGCCCAGACCCGACAGGGCCAGACCCATGATCCACAGATCGCCGCCGATGCCGGGCGAGTTGATCGCGTTGGACAGCGGCGTGTACGCGAACCAGCCGAACGAGGCGGCGCCGCCCGGCGTGAAGAAGCCGGAGACGGCGATGAGGCTGCCGAACAGGTAGAGCCAGTAGCTGACCATGTTCAGCCGCGGGAACGCCACGTCGGGGGCGCCGATCTGCAGCGGCATCAGCTCGTTGGCGAAGCCGGCGAACAGCGGCGTCGCGAACATCAGCAGCATGATCGTGCCGTGCATGGTGAACAGCTGGTTGAACTGCTCGTTGCTGGTGAACTGCAGCCCCGGCTGCGCCAGCTCGGCCCGCATGACGAGGGCCATCACGCCGCCGATGAGGAAGAAGGCGAACGACGTGATCAAGTACATGTGCCCGATGATCTTGTGATCGGTCGAGGACAGCCACTTGGCGATGATCTGGCCCTTGGGGCTTCCCGTGGGCCTGACCGGCGCGGTCGTCAGGGGTTCGTGAATGGCGGTCACTGGGCACTCCCAGCCTGGGTCGCGACGTACTGGTCCCACTCAGCCTGCGGAACGAGCTTCACGGAGAACAGCATTCGGCTGTGGTCGACACCGCACAGCTCGGCGCAGCGGCCGGCGTAGACGTCTGGCTTGTTGAGGGTGTTGATCTGGAACTTGCGCCCGGGGTCACCCTCGGGGATGCCGGGGATCACGTCCCGCTTGAACAGGAACTCCGGCACCCAGAACGAGTGGATGACGTCGTCGGTCTGGAGGTCGAACTCGACCTTCGTGTTCACCGGCAGAACGAGCTGCGGGCCCTGCTTGTAGTCGCTCACCGGCACGCCGGCGACGGGCTTGAGCGGCTTGCCGTTCACCGTCGTGGTGAAGCGCCAGCTCCACTGGAAGGCCTCGACCTTCACCTTGACCGGCGCGTCGCCGTCGACCTTGGCCAGCGCGTCGCTGTCGCGGGCGGTGAAGAAGAAGAACACCGACACCATCACCAGCGGGATCAAGGTGTAGAGCATCTCGATCGGCAGGTTGTAACGCACCTGCGGCGGAAGCTCGGCCTTGGCCCGGCGCTTGCGGTGGAAGATGCACGCCCAGATGATCAGACCGATGACGACGGCACCCGTGGCGAGTGCGGCGATCCAGGCCCCGTTCCACAGACTCTGGACGATCCCGCCCTGCTCGGTGATGTGGTCGGGAAGAAGGCCGCGAGACCAGTCGGCCTCGGGGACGTCATTAGCACACGCCGTAGCAGTGGCCAGCAGCAACGCCAAAGCGGCGGCGCGCGGCACCCTGCGCCGGGCCAACGAACGCCGCGTCGTACGGCGAGTCGGACTCACGGATCGCCTACCCCACAGATGAAGCCCAAGAGTCTTTCCCTTGGGCGCTCGTATTGCTCTTTCTGCATCAAGCACAGACTGACAAGCAGACACATTAGCGTGCAGGGGCCTCGCCCTACCGCGCGACCCCTCGGTGGCGCCGCAAGTGGGACGATGAGTCTCGTGGCTTACTTCGACGCGGCTTCGAGCGAACCGCTCCACCCTCAGGCGCGCGAGGCGCTGCTGACGGCGATCGACGCCGGCTGGGCCGATCCCGCGAGACTCTATGGCCAGGCCCGCCGCGCGCACCTGCTGCTGGAGCAGGCCCGCACGGAGGTGGCCGAGGTGCTCGGCGCGCGCCCCGACGAGGTTTCGTTCACCACGTCCGGCACGCAGGCCGTGCATCTCGGCGTCCTCGGCACCCTACACGGAAGGCACAGGGCCGGGCGCCATCTGGTGGTGAGCGCGGTCGAGCATTCCAGCGTGCTGCACGCGGGGCAGGTGCACGAGCGCGAGGGCGGCACGGTCGAGACGGTGGGCGTGACGCTGAGCGGGCGGGTGGACCCTGGCCGCTTCGCCGAGGCGGTCGCGCGGCCCGGCACGGCGCTGGCGTGCCTGCAGACGGCCAACCACGAGGTGGGCACGCTGCAGCCGGTGGCGGAGGCCGCGGCGGCCTGCCGCGAGCACGGCGTGCCGCTGCTGGTGGACGCGGCGCAGACGGCCGGCCGGATGCCGTTGCCGCAGGGCTGGTCGGTGCTGGCGGCCAGCGCGCACAAGTGGGGCGGCCCGGCGGGGGTGGGCGTGCTGGTGGTGCGCAAGGGCACGCGGTTCCGCTCGTACCTGCCGGAGGACGAGCGGGAGCGGCGCCGGGTGCCCGGCTTCGAGAACGTGCCGGCCATCGTCGCCGCGGCGGCGGCGCTGCGTGCGACGGCCGCCGAGGCCGGGGAGCAGGCGAGGCTTTCCGCGCTCGTCGACAGGATCAGGCGGACCGTCCCGGAGATCGTGCCGGACGTGGAGGTCATCGGCGACCCCGTTGACCGGGCGCCGCACATCGTGACCTTTTCGTGCCTGTACGTTGACGGGGAGGCGCTGCTGACCGAGCTGGACAAGGCCGGATTCGCCGTATCGTCCGGAAGTTCGTGCACCGCTAGTACGCTTCGTCCATCGCACGTCCTCGAAGCGATGGGCGTGCTGACGCATGGGAATGTCAGGGTGTCGCTGCCCAGGGGCGCTTCCGCGGACGAGGTCGACAGGTTCCTCGCCGCGCTGCCCGAGCTGGTGCGCCGCATCCGCCAGGACGCGGGAGTCGCATGACCGAGGTGACGCAGCCGGCTTTGACGATCGACGCGCTGGGCAAGAAGTGCCCGATCCCGATCATCATGCTGGCCGAGCAGATCAACTACGTCCCGCTGAACGCCGTGGTGGCCGTGCTCGCCGACGATCCGGCCGCGTACACGGACGTGCCGGCGTGGTGCCGGCTGAAGTCGCACCGCCACGTCGGGTCGTACGAGCTGCCCGCGGGCGGCTGGGCGATCCACGTCATGCGGAACTACTGAATTTCCGGCCGTCCGCAAATCCCCGATTCAGTCTCGCACGGTGGGTAGGGGCCTTCCGTACGAGTCCATCGACATGCAGGGGAAGCCATGATCAGCGGACAACCGAACGAGACCGCCCGCGACGTCATGAGCACGGGGGCGGAGTGCATCGGCGCGCACGAGACCCTCGACCGGGCGGCGCAGATGATGCGCAACAACGACGTGGGGGCGCTGCCCGTGTGCGGTCCTGACGACCGCGTGACGGGCATCATCACCGACCGCGACATCGTCGTCAAATGTGTCGCGGCCGGGCACGACCCGGCGCAGGTGACGGCGGGAGAGCTGGCCACCGGGCTGGTCTGGGTGCCGCCAGAGGCCACCGTGGAGGAAGCGCTGGCCCGCATGGAGGAGCACCAGATCAAGCGGCTGCCGGTGATGGACAACGGCCGCATCGTCGGCATGATCAGCGAGGCCGACCTGGCCAGGCACCTGCCCGATGACCAGCTCGCCGAGTTCGTGCACCGGGTCTACGCGCTGCGCTGACCGCACACGTGAAGGCCGTCCCGCGAGCCGGGGCGGCCTTCACCGTTTCCCGGGCTCAGGGGTGGTAGCAGCGGATGTGCTCGGCGATCTCGGTGGCGGCCTCCGCCCCGTACGCGGCGCCGAACCGCTCCAGGAAGACCTCCTGGCCCAGCTCGTACTCCTGCCCGCCCACGCGCTCCAGCACGTGCGTGGCGGTGAGGTTGCCGATCTGGCCGCAGCGCTCCAGCGACAGGTCCCAGGCCAGCCCGGACATGAAGCCGGCGCGGAAGGCGTCGCCGACGCCCGTGGGGTCGGCCTTGCCGCGCTCGGGGGCGGGGGCGACCTGGATGGACGGCTCGCCCTTGCGGTCGATGACGGCGCCCTTGGGGCCGAGCGTGGTGACGCGGACGCCGACCCGGCCGAGGATCTCCTCGTCGGACCAGCCCGTCTTCTGCTCGATGAGCCCCTTCTCGTAGTCGTTGGAGAACAGGTAGGCGGCCCCGTCGACGAGCTGGCGGATCTGCTCGTCGGCCATGCGCGCGAGCTGCTGGGAGATGTCGGCGGCGAACGGGATGCCGCGCTGGCGGCACTCGTCGGTGTGGCGCAGCATCGCGTCGGGGTCGTTGGGGCTGATCAGCACCAGGTCGAGCCCGCCCACCCGGTCCGCGACGGGCTGCAGCTCGATGAGCCGCGCCTCGGCCATGGCGCCGGTGTAGAAGGAGGCGATCTGGTTGTGGTTCTCGTCGGTGGTGCACAGGAAGCGCGCGGTGTGTTGCGTCTCGGAGACGTGCACGGAGCCGCAGTCCACGCCGTGGCGCTCCAGCCAGGAGCGGTAGTCGGCGAAGTCGTTGCCGACGGCGCCCACGAGGATCGGGTTGAGACCGAGGCAGGCCATTCCGAAGGCGATGTTCGCGGCGCAACCGCCGCGCCGGATCTGGAGATCATCGACCAGGAAGGAGAGTGACACCCTGTCGAGCTGCTCGGCGATGAGCTGATCGCCGAAGCTTCCAGGGAAGGTCATCAGGTGGTCTGTCGCGATTGAGCCGGTCACGGCAATGCGCACGGGATTCTTCTTCCTCGTTGTCAGCAGGCCAATGGGCCCCACGAGAATACGCGAAGGTCCCGCACGCACAAAGGCGGGCGGGACCTCCCTCCAGCGCCGGTCGAGCGCTAGTTGAACGAGTCTCCACAAGCGCACGAACCCGTGGCGTTGGGGTTGTCGATCGTGAAGCCCTGCTTCTCGATCGTGTCGACGAAGTCGATGGAGGCGCCCATCAGGTAGGGGGCGCTCATCCGGTCGGTGACCACGCTGACACCGCCGAAGTCCGACACGACGTCGCCGTCCATCGAACGGTCGTCGAAGAAGAGCTGGTAGCGCAGGCCGGAGCAACCTCCCGGCTGCACGGCGACCCGCAGCTGCAGACCTTCCTCGCCCTGCTGCTCGAGCAGGCTCTTGACCTTGGCGGCGGCGGCCTCAGTCAGGATCAGGCCCTGTGCCGTGGTCTCGCTGCTCTCAACCGTCATCTGCTGACTCCCTAACCCGGCTGTCTGTTTCTGACGTCCTACTAATGACGCTACCAACACCTGGGCGATGCCACACATTCCCGGGGTCGGCTCCCCCGGAATAACCACGGGGCGCCGTGTGTCATGATGAGTATCGTCAAATCGACGATAAGGGGGTATGGACATGGTTGCCCAGACCGGACTGCCGCTCTACGTCCTCGGCCGGGATGCCGATCCGCACAGCGAGAAGGGGGTCGACTGCCCCGGCGAGCTGCCGCCCGCCTCCGACCCCGAGCTGGTGGACCGCGCGCGCAAGGCGAAGGCGGCGCTCGGCGACCGCCTGTTCGTGCTCGGCCATCACTACCAGCGTGACGAGGTCATCCAGTTCGCCGACGTGACGGGCGACTCCTTCAAGCTCGCCCAGCAGGCCGCCGCGCGGCCCGAGGCGGAGTTCATCGTCTTCTGCGGCGTGCACTTCATGGCCGAGTCCGCCGACATCCTGACGACCGACGCCCAGAGGGTGATCCTGCCTGACATGGCGGCGGGTTGTTCGATGGCCGACATGGCCACGTTCGACCAGGTCGAGGAGTGCTGGGAGGCTTTGGAGGACGCCGGGCTGGCCGATCAGGTGATCCCGGTCACGTACATGAACTCCAGTGCCGACATCAAGGCCTTCTGCGGCAGGAACGGCGGCGCGGTCTGCACCTCCTCCAACGCCCGCCGCGCTCTCGACTGGGCGTTCGAGCAGGGGCGGAAGGTGCTGTTCCTGCCCGACCAGCACCTGGGCCGCAACACGGCGGTGCTGGAGATGGGCATGTCGCTGGACGACTGCGTGGTGTGGAACCCGCACCGCCCCAACGGCGGCCTGACGCAGGAGGAGCTGGAGCGCGCCAGGATGATCCTGTGGCGCGGCCACTGCTCGGTGCACGGCCGGTTCACCGCCGAGTCCGTGGACGACGTGCGCGAGCGCATCCCCGGCGTGAACGTGCTGGTGCACCCCGAGTGCCGGCACGAGGTCGTGCTCAAGGCCGACCACGTCGGCTCCACCGAGCACATCATCAAGACGCTGGAGGCGGCGCCCGCGGGTTCGAGCTGGGCCATCGGCACGGAGCTGAACCTGGTCAAGCGGCTGGCCCAGACCTTCCCCGACAAGAACATCTCGTTCCTCGACCGCACGGTCTGCTACTGCTCGACCATGAACAGGATCGACCTGCCGCACCTGGTGTGGGCGCTGGAGTCGCTGGTGCTCGGCGACGTCGTCAACCAGATCACCGTGGACGCCGACACCACCCACTGGGCCAAGGTCGCGCTCGACCGCATGCTCGCCCTGCCATAGGCGTCAGGCGAACTCGTAACCGAGCTTCACCTGCACCGTGAGGCTCTGGCGGCCGGGGCTGATCGAGGCGTCGCTCTCGGCCGCCAGGGTCTGCGCCATCTGCCGCATCGGCACCGGCGGCGCGCCCGCGACCTCCTCGACCTGAACCACCCGGCCCAGCGGGCGGCCGGCCAGCTCGGCGTACTGTGCCGCCTTGGCCGCCGCCTGCCTGAACGCCCTGACCCTGGCCTCGGCCAGCGCCTGGCCCGGCTCCGCCACCTCGAAGGCCACGCCGTGCAGCCTGGCCTCCTCGCCCACGCCGACCACGGTGTCGATGACGTGATCGCCCCTGCTCACGTCACGCACGACGACCTGGAGCCCCTGCGCCGCCCGGTAGGCCGACACCTTCGGGTACGACTCGTACTCGGGGCCCAGGGACAGCTCCGCGGTGGACAGGTCCTCCGGCGCGATCCCCGCCTGCCGCAGCGCCTCACCCAGCCGGGCCGCCGCGGCCCGCGCCGCGGCGAACGCCTCGCCGGCCGAGGCCCTGCGGACCTCGACCCCCGCGTGCAGCCGCAGCGTGTCGGGCGCGACCAGGACGGAGCCCTCGCCGGTCACGGTGATGTCCACGAGCCCCAGCTCCTTCCGGGCGGGTTCAGCCTCGATCCTAGAACGGCCGGCGCGGCTACGGGGAGACCCGGCCGAAGCGGAAGCCCATCTTGTCGAACTCCGCCTTCTTGCCCGCCGTCGCCAGCACCCGGCTCACCTTCCCCGACAGGTCGATCACCACCGCCTCGTACCCGCCGCCCTTCGCCCGCCACACCGCGAGGTGGTCGTCGTCCCACCAGCCGATCAGCCGGTTGCTGGCGAACGGGATCTCGATCGGCTCCGCGTCGCCGCCCGAGGTGGGGCGGGCGCACAGCGAGGTGCCCGCCGAGCTGCAGTGGGCCAGGAAGCGGGTGCCGGACGGGGAGATGTCGTCGCCCTCCACCCACACGGGCGTGCCCACGCCGGACAGCGTGCGCACCACCTTGCCGTTCAGGTCGTAGAACCTCATCCGGCCGCCGGTCCAGGTGCCCACGGCCTGCCCGCCCGCGTCCCAGAAGAAGCGCCACTCCCCCGCGCCGGCGTCCTTGATCTCGAACGTCCTCCCCTTCTCGGCGGCCACGTCGATGATGCCGAAGCCGTACTCGACGGTCTCGCCGCCGCTGCTCTTGTAGAGGGTGACCAGGCCGTACCTGCCGTCGGGCGACCAGCGGGGCGTGGTGGGGAAGACCGGTTTGGGGCTGAGCTTGACGACGCGTCTGGCGTCGCTGACGTGGTCGATGATGGAGACGGTCGCGTACAGGTCGGTGCTGTAGTCCACGTCGGTGCCCAGGGCCCGGTTGGTGGCGGGGTCGAGGGCGTACTCGAAGTAGCGGGTGTCGGAGGTGAAGCGGCCGGTGGCGTGCTTCCTGACGTAGAGGCGCTTGCCGCTGTCCACGGTGTAGGAGGCGAGCCTGATGGGGTCGCCGTCGCGCTCCTCCAGCTTCACCGACGTGCCGGGGAGGGTGAGCGCGCGGGCGGTCGGCGGTGCCGTGGTGCTGGGCGGGGGCGAGGTGGTGGGCGGGGGCGAGGTGGTGGCCGCCGCGGCGGTGGTCGGTGCGGGCGAGGTGGTGCGCTCGGGGATCCCCGACAGGCGTACGGCGACGAACGCGCTGGCGGCGGCGAGCACGAGCGCGCCCGCGACCCCGCCCGCGACCACCCAGCCGGTACGCCTGCGCCCCGCCGGGCTGGTGGCCGGGCCGGGCACGTAGGGCCCTTGCTGCACCCCCGGCGGCCGGTACACGCCCGGCCCGAAACCCGGTGCTCCGCTCGGCAGGCTCCCCGCGGCGGCGCTGCCTGGTGCGGCCGCGGCCGTGCCCTGCTGCAGGAGGGCGGGTGCCGGACCGCGGGGGCCGCTGGGCGGGGTGGGGCCGGTGGGGGCGCTGTGGCCGAGGAGGCGCATGAGGGCCTCGCTCGACGACGGGCGCCTGGCGGGGTCCTTGGCCAGGCAGTCCGTGACCAGCGCGCGCAGCGCGGGATCGGCCAGCGAGCCGGTGTCGGCCTCGGTGTGCAGGATCCGGTTGACCACCGCCGGCACGCTGTCCTGCCCGAACGGCGGCTGCCCCGACGCGGCGAACAGCAGCGTGCACGCCCACGCGAACAGGTCCGACTTCGGCCCGGGGCCGCTCTCCGTGAGCTGCTCGGGCGCCATGTACGACGGCGTGCCGATCACCGCGCCGGTGAGCGTCGAGGTCAGGTCGAGCGCCTTGGCGATGCCGAAGTCGATCACTCGCGGCCCGTCGGAGGCGAGCACCACGTTCGACGGCTTGAAGTCCCGGTGCACGATGCCGGCCTGGTGGATGGCGACCAGCGCGGTGACGGTGCCGATGGCCAGCCGGTGCAGCGAGGTGCCCGCTCGGGGGCCCTGCTCGCGTACGACGTCGGTCAGGGTGGGGCCGTCGATGTACTCGCTGACGATGTACGGCCGCCCGCCGAACAGCCCGGTCTCGACGACCTGGGCCGTGCAGAACGGCGCCACCCGCCTGGCCAGCGCCACCTCGCGGACGAACCGCTCCGACGCCTCGGCGTCGCCGGCCAGGTCGGCGCGCAGGAGCTTGAGCGCCACCTTGCCGCCGGTGGGGTTCGTGGCGAGGTAGACGATGCCCTGCCCGCCCTCGCCGAGCCGCCCGGCCAGGCGGTACTCGCCCACCGTCGCGGGGTCCCCAGCTCTCAGGGCCGCGAGGTCCGGCATTGGCGACTCCCCCTATATGGCGTGTTTCCCGCCATTCTGGTGGGTCGCCCGGGGTTCCGTCATGTGTTCGGGGAAGGCGCGCGGGCGGCTCGGGTGACGCCCGCCGGGCGCGGGGCTCGGACGACGGTGGCCGCCGGGGTCAGGTGGCCGCGTCGGCGACGGCCTGGGGGGCGCGGAGCCGGAGGTGGCGGCCGGCCAGGGGCAGGCGTACGTGCTCGGCCGCGAGCTCGCCCGCCAGGTGGCCCGCGCAGCCGTCGGGGTCGTCCGAGCTGATCACGGTGACGGGCACGTCGGGGAACGGCGTCTCGGCCCGCAGCCGGCGCAGGTCGGCGGCCATGCCGCGGCGGGCCAGCCACTCCCCCGCCGCCGCCGCGAGCACCCTGCCCGTGCCGTAGACGCCCGACGGGTCGGCCGTCCCGGTGAGCAGCCGGTGCGCGGGCGGCCCCGTCAGGCGGGCCAGGGCGGTGGCGCCCCAGGTGCGGCCCACCGCGGGCAGCCACCTGCCGGCGGTCCCGGCGAACGGCAGCGGCCGGCGCTCGCCCGCGCAGGCGGGCTCCACCAGCACCAGCCTGGCCAGGCACAGCGGGTGCAGCCTGGCGAACGCCTCCGCGTGCCAGCACGCCACCCCGTCGGCGATGAGGGTCACCCGCTGGGGGTGCGGGGGCGACAGCGCGGCCAGCCTGGCGACCTCGCCGTACAGAGTGGGCGGGACGGGTGCGCACGGGCTGAGCCCGAGGCCGGGCCGGTCGAACCGGATGACGCGGTGACCGCCCGCGAGCCGCGCGGCCACCGCGTCCCAGTGGAACCACGCTCCGGCCAGCCCGGCCGTGATCAGCACCGCCGGCCCGGCCCCCTGCACGACGACATGCGCCCGCCCGCATCCCGCCACAGAGTCCGTCCCGCTGCGGGTGCCGCTCCAGGCGGGGGCGTCGTCCGTACGGACCCGGGCGCCGCCCACCCCTCCCATGCGGCCGGGCGCGATCCTCGGCCCGGCCTCCTCGGGGTCGTCGGCGACGAGCAGCCGCAGCGCGACGTACACCAGCCACACCGCGATCATCGTGAGCTGGGCGCGATGCGCGAGCCCCACGCCGTGCCCGGCGGCCTGCGCGAGCGCGGTGACCAGGGTGGCGGCCAGGGTCAGCCACGTGAGCAGCCACGACGCCCGCGACGCCCAGCGCGCGCTGAGCAGCATCATGGCCGCCAGCACGGCGACCGTCCCCAGCACCCGCGCCAGCCCGTGCGCCACGTGCGCGAAGGACGCCTCCCGCCGCCCGCACAGCGGATCGCTGAGCGCGGCGCAGTCCAGCGGGAACAGCCCGGCCACGAGGGTGAGGAGCCCGAACGCGGCCAGCGCCAGCCAGCCCGGCCACTCGCGCGCCACCCTCGGCACCAGCGCCACCCCCGCCAGGCAGGCCAGCCCCGACAGGACGTCGCTGACCCTGAACAGCCGCGTCCACGGCTGGTCGCCGGCGGCCAGCTCGCTGACGTACCCCTCGGTCCTGTCCACGGCGGGCGTGGTGAACTGGCCGGTCACCCAGGCGCTGCCGAGCACCGCCGCCACGATGAACGCGCACGCGGCGAGCACGAACAACCTTCGCTCCACGTAACAATTAGATCACTCCGGGCTACCTCCGCCCAGAAGCACCCCGGTCAGAGCCCCGGAGCGCCCCAGACAGGGAACCAGCGGCTGAGATCCTTCTCCAGCGGGAGCTCGCCCTCCAGAGCTCCCCTGGCCTGCAGTTCGAGCGGGTTGTCGCGCCTCTGCCCCGGCAGCGGGGCGAACGGGTAGAAGGTTCCGCGTTTGTACAGGTAAACCACGGCCAGCCGCCTGCCGTCACCGGCGAACGACACCAGCGAGCACAGCAGCGACGGCCCGAACCCGGCCCCCTCCAGCGTGGAGTTGACCGCGTGCAGCTCGGTGACCAGGTCGCCGAGCGCCTCCGCCGGGCGGCGGGCCAGCAGCCAGGTGTAGCCGTAGCCGTCGTCGGACTCCTCGACGCGCTCCCCCAGCAGCGCCTTGGCGTCACTCTCCGCCGTGGCGAACGCGCCGCCCTCCGCGGCCCTGAACGCCACGGAGCCGAGCCCGGTGGGCACCAGCCCGGTGGCCGCCTGCAGCGTCACGGCCGCGGACGGCAGCGCGAACAGCGCGTCGAGGTCGGGCTTGACCGGTTTCGACCGGCCGAGCAGCGCGTCGAGCCAGCCCATGGACGTTCAGCCCCTTCCGAGTTGCCGGGAGATGTCGGCGAGCTGTTCGAGCCGGCGCTCCAGCGGCGGGTGGGTGGCGAACAGGCCGGCCACCGACTGGCCCTTGGCCAGCGCCGGGGCGAAGTAGAAGGCGTTGAACGGCTCCGCCTCCCGCAGGTCCCTGGTCGGGATCCTGGCCATGTCGCCGGTCACCTTGGTCAGCGCGCTGGCCAGGGCCGACGGCCGCTGCGTGAGCAGGGCGCCCGCCCGGTCGGCCGCCAGCTCGCGGTAGCGCGACAGGGCGCGGGTGAGCAGGAAGCTGACGGCGTACACGATGACGGAGACCAGCAGCACGATGGCGCCGATGGGCAGCCCGCCCTGGCCGCCGTTGCGGCGGCCCGCCAGCCCGCTGTAGAGCGCGAACCTGGTCATCAGGCCCGCCACGATCCCGAGGAACGAGGCGATCGTCATGACCGCCACGTCACGGTGGGCGACGTGGGACAGCTCGTGGGCGATCACGCCCTCCAGCTCCTGCGGCTCCAGGCGGCGCAGGATGCCGGTCGTCACGCAGACGACCGCCTTCTTCTGGTTGCGGCCGGTGGCGAACGCGTTGGGGACGTCTGAATCCGCGATCGCCACCCGCGGCTTGGGCATGTCGGCCAGCGCGCACAGCCTGTCGATCAGGCCGTGCAGCTCAGGGGCCTCCTGCGGCGAGACCTCCCGCCCGTGCATCGCGAACAGCGCGATGCGGTCGGACAGGAAGTACTGCACCAGCAGCAGGCCGCCCGCCAGCACCAGCACGGTCAGCGCCCGCACGCCGAGGGCGACGAGGACGCCGACGAACACGACGTAGAGCAGCCCGAGCAGGAACATCGTCACGACCATGCGGCTGGTCAGGCCGCGGTCGGACGCGAACCGCGTACGCACGGGCTCAGCCCGGGATGAGGCCTTGGTCGCCCAGCATCTCCCGGACCTCCTCGATCGAGGCGTCCGCGGGGGGAAGGATCAGCTCTGACGGCTCAAGGCTGTCGTCGGGAAGCGCCTTGCCCACGTGGCGCACCTTGTCGAGCAACGCGTGCAGCTTGACCCTGAAGGCCTTCTCGTCGCTGGCCTCGATGGCCGCTTCGAGCTCGCTGTCCAGCTCGTTGAGGACCGAGATGTCGTCGGCGGAGATCTCCACCTGACCCTCGCCCATGATCCTGACGATCATGCACCCTCCCCGGGCTGGCGGTACTGCTGGGTCTGGCCGCCCTGCTGCTGGGGCTGCGCCTGCGGCTGGGGCTGGGCCTGCTGCTGCGGCTGGCCCTGCTCGATCGCCGACTGCGGCGCCGGGCCCTGGCCCAGCTCGGCCTTCATCCTGGCCAGCTCCAGCTCGACGTCCATGCCGCCGCCCATGCGGTCGAGCTCGGCCTGGATGTCGTCGCCGCGGGTGCCGCTGAAGTCGTCGAGCGCGCCGCTGGCCAGCAGCTCGTCGATGGCGCCCGCACGGGCCTGCATCTGCGCCGTCTTGTCCTCGGCACGCTGGATCGCCAGGCCGACGTCGCCCATCTCCTCGGAGATGCCGGAGAACGCCTCGTTGATGCGCGTCTGCGCCTCGGCGGCGGTGTACGTGGCCTTGATCGTCTCCTTCTTCGTGCGGAAGGAGTCGACCTTGGCCTGCAGCCGCTGGGAAGCCGTGGTCAGCTTCTCCTCCTCGGCCTGCAGGTTGTCGTGCTGCACCTTCAGGTCGGCCATCTGCGTCTGCAGGCTGGACCGGCGCTGCAGCGCCTCACGGGCCAGGTCCTCGCGCCCGACGGACAGCGCCTTGCGGCCCTGCTCCTCCAGCCGCGTGGCCTGCTTCTCAAGTCCGGAGATCTGCAGCTCCACCCTCTTACGCGAGGTGGCGACGTCGGCCACCCCCCGCCGCACCTTCTGCAGCAGCTCCAGCTGCCGCTGATAGGAGTAGTCAAGGGTCTCGCGCGGATCCTCCATCTTGTCCAGGGCCTTGTTGGCCTTGGACTTGAAGATCATCGAAAGTCTCTTCATCACGCTCATGCGCGTCGGCCGTCCCCTTCTAGGTCGTGCTGGTGTCAATCCCAATGCAGCGCAGCCGCCTTGGGATTACCCTACGCATAACGCACGGGGGCGTCACTAAGTTGCAGTCCAGGTAGGGTTGACGTGTGTTGCGACGCCGTTCCCAAACCTCCGTGGACGACACCCCCGTCCCCGTTGACGATCCTAAGCCCCAGGGTAAAGGTCGTCCCACACCCAAGCGCCGGGAAGCCGAAGGCAAGCGGCGCCAGTACGTCTCCGCGCCGAAAGACCGCAAAGAGGCATACCGGCAGATGCGGGCCAAGCAGGCCGCCGAGCGCGATCGGGCCCGCCAGGGCATGCTCGCAGGTGACGAGCGGTATCTGCCCGTTCGTGACAAGGGCCCGGCGCGCAAGTTCGCGCGCGACTGGGTCGACTCGCGGCGGCTCCCGAGCCAGTATTTCCTGCCGTTCTCGCTACTGATCCTCCTGGCCACGTGGATTCCGTGGCCGATGGCGGTGCGCGCGCAGGTCCTCGGCTACGTCGTCACGATCGGCTGGCCGATCATGATGATCGGCGTGCTCTTCACCTCGGTCTACGTGTCGTGGAAGGTGAAGAAGCTGGTGGCGGAGAAGCTGCCCGGCGAGAGCGTCAAGGGCGTGGGCTTCTACGCGGCCATGCGGGCGCTGCAGATCCGCAAGCTGCGCTTCCCGCCGCCCCAGGTGCTGCCCGGCGGCAAGCCGGTGCCGCCGAAGCGCTAGCCGCTACGGGTTGCCGTACTCCGCGTACTCCCAGCGCAGCACGCCTCGCTCGACCGCGGGCCGCCAGCCGTCGAACTCCGTTCCCTTCTCCAGGGCGTCGGCCACGGCCCGCATGAGCGCGTAGTAGGACGGCATGCGCGGGGCCAGGCCGGCGATCGTGTCGTCCCAGCCGACCGAACCGTCGGCGGAGTCGACCACGGCCCACTGCGCGGAGCCGTCCTCCAGTTCGGCGAAGGAGAGGAACGGGATCAACCGGCCGCTCCAGAACTCCCTCCACGGGTCATCGCCGCGGTCGGTGGGGTCGAAGCGGCACATGTGGCGCCAGGTGTCCCTGATGTCGCGGATGCTGAGGTTCGGCGCGCCGTCGAACCAGGCCCCGAACCCGAACCCGTCCATCCCTCGCGAGCCGTTGTGGCGCAGCAGGGAGGCGCGCAGGTCGTCCGGGAGGTCCACGCCCATCTGCGCCTCGGCGATCGCGATCGTGCGGGCCCTGCCGGGCGCGCCGAGGGTGCGGTACGTACGGGGCGCGTTCGCCTTCAGCCACCGCTCGATCCGCCGCCACTGCCGGTCCACGGCCCGCTTGACCTTCGAGTCGATGGGCCGCACGGTCACCGGGCGGGGCGCGGGCGAGCAGTGGGGGTCGGGGGTCTCGGCCGGCGTGGGCGCCGGTGTCGCGGGCGGCTGGGGCGACGCCTGCCGCGCCGTCTGGGCCAGCAGGGCCGCCAGCCTGGACTCCTCCGGGGTCATCGCCCTCGGCGGGCCGGTCGGGGCCGGCGTGGCCCTGCCCGTGCCGCCCGGCACCAGCGCGGCCGTCAGGGTCACCGCGACGATCGCCGCGATGCCGGCCCACACGAGGCCCATCCGCGTGCGGGGAGCCGCCGCCGGAGCCTGGGTGGCGATCGGCCTTTCTGACATGCGGGCGCGCCGGCGCAGCCGTACCGCGATCGCGGTCAGGATGGCCGCCGTGAGCGCCAGCCGAACGAGCTTCAGCACGTCGCGCACCCTATCCCGAATCGGATCATCCCATGTGCCGGGATTAAGGTCGGATCCATGGAATTCCGTCACCTTGGTCGCAGCGGTCTCATGGTCAGCGAGATCAGCTACGGCAACTGGCTCACCCACGGCTCCCAGGTCGAGGAGGACGCCGCCAAGCAGTGCGTGCAGGCGGCGCTCGACGAGGGCATCACCACGTTCGACACCGCCGACGTCTACGCGGGCACGAAGGCCGAGGAGGTGCTCGGCCGCGCGCTCAAGGGCGTACGCAGGGAGTCGCTGGAGATCTTCACGAAGGTCTACTGGCCGACCGGGCCCGGCAAGAACGACCGGGGCCTGTCCCGCAAGCACATCACCGAGTCGATCAACGGCTCGCTGCGCCGGCTGCAGACCGACTACGTCGACCTGTACCAGGCGCACCGGTTCGACGCCGAGACTCCGCTGGAGGAGACGCTCAAGACGTTCGACGACCTCGTCCGCCAGGGCAAGGTGCTCTACGTCGGCGTGAGCGAGTGGAACGCCGACCAGATCGCCCAGGCATTGAAGATCGCCGACGACATGGGCTTCGACAGGCTCGTGTCGAACCAGCCGCAGTACTCCATGTTGTGGCGGGTCATCGAGTCGGAGATCGTGCCCCTGTGCGAGCAGGAGGGCGTGGGGCAGATCGTCTGGTCGCCGATCGGCCAGGGCGTGCTGACCGGCAAGTACCTGCCCGGCCAGCAGCCGCCGGAGGGCTCGCGCGCGACCGACAAGAGCGGCAGCGCCATGATCGCGCGGTTCATGAACGACGACGTGCTCACCCGCGTGCAGGAGCTCAAGCCGATCGCCGCCGACCTGGGGCTGTCCATGGCCCAGCTGGCGATCGCCTGGGTCCTGCAGAACCCGAACGTCTCCAGCGCCATCATCGGCGCCAGCCGGCCCGAGCAGGTGCGTGACAACGTGAAGGCGGCCGGCGTCAAGCTGGAGGCCGACGTGCTGAAGCGCATCGACGACGTGCTCGGCTCGGTCGTGGAGCGCGACCCGTCCAAGACGCAGAGCCCGCGTTCGCGTCCGTAACATCCCCCGCACCGAAAACCCCTTGAGCCGCAAAGCGCTCAAGGGGTTTTTCGTTTATCCGGGAATCACTCCGGACGCAATGACAAACCCGTGTACTCGACACGGTCCTCATCCAGCAAAGCGACCTGCTCGACTCCCGAATCCAGCAGGTCACGCCAGTTCTCGCCGAGCCAGGACTCCGCGTCGGCCTGGCTCGGAAAAACCTCTCGCGGCAAGGGGCGATCGGTTACCTCACCACCATTTGCATTTTCATAACGCCATCGCCATGTCATGCCATACGCTCCTTTTCCGCGGGTTCGCCGGCGCACCCTCCGCAGGCACTGGAACCCTACTCCCGAGCTTGGAGGTCAATCGATGCTGCGCGCGTATCGTGTTGTGGCAGGGGTCGCCCTCGGGGTGGCCGCCTTGCTCTCCCTCCCCTCCCCCGTCGCCGCCTCACCCCCTCCTGACGGCTCCGCGCGGGCGTGGGGCGTCTGGCTGAGCGACGGGACCGCGTGGCTGGCCGCCGGTCCCGGGGACTCGCCGCCGGACGGCTCGGTGGTCGGCTGGCGCTTCTCGGTGGCGCCGGACGGGGCCGCCGGGGAGCCTCCGGGCGGGGACCTGCCCTCGTTCGAGGCGGTGTGCGGCGGGGACCCGGCCGGCTCGGGCCACAAGCGGGTGGTGCTGGCCGTGGACTACGGCGACGCGGAATCGGACGCCCACCCGGGTGAACAGCCGCCCGCGCGGGTGGCGCCGGCGTGCGTGGCGGGCGCCGAGAACGCCACCACGGCCCAGCTCCTCGCCGCGGCCTCCCGGGTGCGGGTGGACGGCTCGGGCGGCGTCACGTCCGTGGACGGCTACCCGGCGGCCCCGGCGCGCAGCGGCACCGCCCTCACCCCCGCCCCGCCCCCCGCCGGTCCGCCGGCCCTGCTCATCGCGGCGGGCGCGGCCGCCCTGGCCCTGCTGGCGGCCGGCACCGCCGTCGCCACCCGCCGCCGCCGCACGAAGGCCACACCCACCCGCTGACCCGGTCGGGGCGGGGTTCCGGCGGCTTTGTACGCTCGGCGCGGTGAAAGTCCTTCTCACCGGTACGGCGGGCAGCGCGGGCTGGCCGGAACCCGGATGCCGCTGCGCCTCCTGCTCGGCCCTGCCGCCCGGCCATCGCCGCCCCTTCGGGCTCGTCGTGGACGGCGCGATCCCGTTCCCCTTCACCGATCCGCCCACCGGCTACCGCTCCACCGCCGGCGGCCTGGGGCTGGCCGGCCCGGACGGCTCCAGGCTGCTCTGCCTGCCCCGGGGACGCCCGGTGCCCGCCGCAGAGTCCGCCAGGTACGACGTGGTGCTGATCGACCTCCTCGACCGTCCTGAACGCCTCGGGGAGCTGCGGCGGGCCGGACAGGTGGACGAGGGGACCACGGTGGTGGCCGCCGGGCTCGACCACCGGGTCCGGTCGGAGGAGGAGCTGGACAGGCGGCTGCGGCTGTGGGGCGCGCTGGCCGTACCCGACGGCACCGAGCTGGACGTCGCACCGGGGCGGGCGGCAGGGGCGGCGCGCCGGACGGTGAGGCGGGCGCTGCTGCTGGGCGGGTCGAGGTCGGGGAAGTCGGCCGAGGCGGAGCTGCGGCTGGCGGCGGAGCCGTACGTGACGTACGTGGCCACCGGGCCCGGCGGCGCGGGCGACGGCGAGTGGGCGGCGCGGGTGCGGGCGCACCGGGAGCGGCGGCCCGCGCACTGGAGCACCGCCGAGACCACCGACCTGGTCACCGCGATCCGCACGGCCACGGGGCCGCTGCTGATCGACGGGCTGGGGACGTGGGTGGCGGCGGTGTTCGACGAGCACGGCGCCTGGGAGGAGGCAGGGGAGCGCGCGCAGGTGGCCGCCCGGTGCGACGACCTCGTGGCGGCGTGGCGCCAGGCTCCCGAGCCGATCGTGGCGGTGTCGGACGAGGTGGGGATGGGCGTGGTGCCGGCGACGCCGAGCGGGCGGGCGTTCAGGGACGCCCTGGGACGGCTCAACGAGCGCCTGGCGGCCGAGTCGGAGTACGTGGCACTGGTGGTCGCCGGCCGCCTCGTCGAGCTCTGAGGCCCCGCCCGCGTCGCTTTCGGGGGCGCCGCCGGCGGATCGGCCGCCTCGACGCGCTCCGGGAGGGTCAGGAACGGGCGGCGCGGGCGTACCAGCGGCCGTCCAGGCGGTCCACGTGGAGAGGGCGGCCGAAGCAGTCGCTGAGGTTGGCGGAGGTGAGCACGTCGGCCACCGGCCCCGCGGCCAGCACCCTGGCGTCGCGCATGAGCATGGCGTGCGTGGTCGTGGCCGGCACCTCCTCCAGGTGGTGCGTCACCGTGACGGTGGTCAGCACGGGCCTGGTGGCGGCGAGGTCCTCGACGGCGGAGATGAGGTCCTCGCGCGCGGGCAGGTCGAGCCCCGCGAACGGCTCGTCGAGCAGCAGCACCGCGGGATCGGCCATGAGCGCCCTGGCCACCCTGACCCTGGCCCGCTCCCCCTGCGAGCAGACGCGGAACTTCCGCTCGGCCAGGTCCTTGCAGCCGAGGTCGGCCAGCAGCCGGTGGGCCCGGTCGTGCTCCGCGTCGCCGTACCTGTCCCACAGCGGAACGCTCGTGCCCGTGTGCCCGGTGAGGACCACGGTGTGCGCGGTCGCCCCCTCCTCCTCCATCAGCTCCTCGTCGATCAGCCGCTGGCTCTCCGCGACGAGGCCGAGGTGACGGCGCAGCTCGCGCACGTCGACCCGGCCGAGCCGGTGCCCGAGCACCCTGACCGTGCCCTCGCTGGGATGCCGCACGGCGGCCGCCAGCGACAGCAGCGTCGTCTTCCCGGCGCCGTTGGGGCCGAGGATCACCCAGTGATCGCCGTAGTCCACCTGCCAATCGACGCCGTCCAGTAGCGCTTTGCCGACAACCCGGACACCTACGCCTTCCAGTTCAACCACGTGCATCCCGCCACACTAGTGGCCCCTAGGATCCTGCGTTATGCGGCTGATGGACGGGCTGAGGTTCGCCCTGGGCACGTTGAGCGTGCTGCCGGTGCGGGTCGAACGGGTGGACCGGCAGGTGGCGGGGCAGGCGATGGCGCTGGCCCCGGCGGTCGGGCTGCTGCTCGGGCTGCTCGCCGGCCTGGCGTTGCTGCTGCCCGCGCCGCCGCTGCTCGGCGCCGTGCTGGCGCTCGGGCTGCTGGCGCTGCTGACCCGGGGCCTGCATCTCGACGGGCTGGCCGATCTGGCCGACGGGCTGGGCAGCGGCAAGCCGTCCGATCAGGCGCTCGACATCATGAAGAAGTCGGACATCGGGCCGTTCGGCGTGATGACGCTGGTGCTGATGCTGCTCGCGCAGGTGGTGGCGCTCGCCGACGCCGGGCTCTGGGCGCTGGTGACGGCGTGCGTGGCGGGCCGGCTGGCGCTGACCTGGGCCTGCCGCTCCGGCGTGCCCGCCGCCCGCCCCGACGGGCTGGGTGCGACGGTCGCCGGGACGGTACACCGCCCGGCCGTCTGGCTCGCGACCGTGGCCGCGCTGCTCGCCACCGCCGTGATCGGCCTGCTCTCCGCTCCGGGCACGGGCCTGTGGGCCTGGGACGGGAGCGACGAGCCGACCCGCGAGCTGACGGCCCACTACCCCTGCATGGTGGGCTCGTGCCCTCCGGTGGACGATCCGCACCCGTGGAAGGGCGTCGGCATGGCGTCGCAGTTCGTGGACGTGGACATGGTGGCGGTGTCCGGCGGTAGTGGGGGCCTGGACGGGCTCTCCGGGGTCGTGGTGGCGCCGGTGGCGCTGCTCGCCGGGCTGGGCGCCGCCCTGCTGCTGCTCGCGCACGCCAGGCGGCGCCTCGGCGGCATCACGGGCGACGTGCTCGGCGCCCTCGTCGAGACGGCCACGGCCGCGACCCTGGTCGTGTACGCGATCCTCGGCTGAGCCGCCACGAGGCCCGGGGACTGCTCAGGTGACCGGCTCGGCGGGCTCGTCCCGTTCGGCCGGCCCGGCACTCGCCGCCGCGGGACCGGCCGGATGCGGCGGACGTACCGGATAGAAGCGGAGCAGAGCCGCGCCGAGCAGCGCGAGCAGCGCCCAGCCCACCACGCCGGTGATGCCGGCCAGCAGCTCGTTCGGCGGGTCCGCGGCGTCGCCCAGCAGCAGCGCGACCCCGGCGATGGCGTTCAGCGAGGCGTGCGCCACGACCGCGGGCCACACGCTGCCCGTACGCAGCCGCAACCATCCCATCACCACCCCGGCCGGCACGCAGAAGCCGATGAACACCAGCGCCGCCCACGAGCCCAGCCTCGGGTAGTTGTAGCCGAGCAGCGTGAACGGGGCGTGCCAGAGGCCCCAGACGAAGCCGGAGAGCAGCAGCCCGGCGAGCATGCCGTTGGTGGACACGAGCCTGGGCACCAGCCAGCCGCGCCAGCCCCACTCCTCGCCCAGCGCCGGGATCGCGTTCAGCACGGGCCCGGCGGCGACGGCGATCACGACCTGCACGATGGCGATGGTGCTCAGGTCGGCGGGCGCCTCGACGCCGCGCGCCTGCCAGGACGCCCTGAGCAGGCTGAGCCGTTCGAGGTCCAGCTCGACCAGCCCCACGGCGGCGCTGATCCCCATGGCCAGGAACGCCAGCAGCGGCACGCCCAGCCACGCCGTCAGCACCAGCACGGCGGTGCGGCCTCGGCGATCGCCGAGCGTGAGCCCGGTCTGCCTGGCCCACTCGCGGAACGGCGTGCGCGAGACGGCCCACACGCCGAGCACCCCCGCGGCCGGGGTGAACATCATCAACGTGCCCAGCACCGGCATCAGCGGCGAGCCCAGCCCGCCGCCGAACCACAGGGGCAGCGCCACGGCCCAGGACAGCCCGAAGGCCAGGACGGTGAAGATGAGCAGAGGTCTTTTCATGACTGGACACGCTCCGCGATGAGGGCGTTGATGAGGGATGCGCCGCGCTCGGCGTCGTCGATGCTGATCGTGAGCTGACCGCCGGAACGGTAGCGGAGTACCAGGCATTCGCCGCCGCGCAGCATGATGGTGGCGTTTCCCGGCAGGCCGCGGAAGCCCCAGCCGCCGACCTCGCCCGGCTGCCGCGTCTGCGACCAGGCGGACTCCACCTTGGACAGGGGGATCCTGCGCGCCGGCCAGCCCAGCGGGCCGAAGCCGATCGTGATCCGGCCGTCGCCGACCCTGACGGAGACGGCCACGGTCGCGAGCCCGACGACGACGAGGATGACGAAGGCGGGCAGCAGCCCCGCCAGGAAGCCGCCGGGGGCCCCGCCGACGAGGGTCAGCACGCCCATCGTCGCGGTGAGTGCCAGCGCCAGGACGGTGGCCGCGGCGAGCCACGGGTTGACCACGCGGCTGACCCAGACGGCCCGCTGGCCCCGCCTGAGCCTGAGCACGGGCGGCTCCCCGCTCCCCGCGGGCTCCTCGTCGGGGGCGCCCCTGCCCAGGTACGCGGCCAGTCCTCCGGCCGCGACCATGGCGGCGATCACGGTCGGGATGTGCCAGCCGGGCAGCAGGGCCTCGCGCCAGGTGGCGGCGTCGAGGTTGACGGCCAGCGTCGAGGCGTCCACGCCGAGCAGGAGCACGCCCGCCCCCACCAGGCACGCGGCGGAGGTGACCCGGGCCGCGCGCCGGTCGCGCGCCCGGCCGAGCAGGAAGAACAGCACCCACAGCCCGGCCCAGAGGGCCTGGGTCAGGATCAGGTGCCCCGTGAACGAGCTCGACCCGTCGGGCACGCTGCCGGACGTCCCCCAGTGGGTGGCCAGGGGATCGGGCAGCCGGTCGCGCAGTGCCAGGGGTGCCACGAGCAGTGCGGTGGCCACGGCGAGCCACCATGCGACGGCGACGACACGGGCTCTCACGTCAGTTCCTCCACGATGGTGATGAGGTCTTCGCGGCTGTAGCCGTACTTCTTGGCCTCGTCGAGCAGTTCGCGGGCGCGCTGCACGAGCAGGGCGCGCCCGTCCGCGAGGCCGGCCACGCTGACGCCGCGGCCTCTCCTGAACTCCAGCAGCCCCTCGTCGCGCAGGTCGCGCAGCGCGCGAAGCACGGTGTTGGGGTTGATGCCCAGCGCGGCGGCCAGGTCACGGGCCGGCGGCAGGCGGTCGCCCGGCCGGTAGGAGCCCTCGCCGATGGCACGGCGGATGGCGCCCGCCACCTGCTCGTGGAGGGGGCGCGCGTCGTTGAGATCCAGCGTCAGCAACATGGTGCTAATGACACTAGCACCATTGATCGAAGAACGCTGACCAACGATTGGTAGGATGAACCCCTGTTTGTGAGTACGCAGAAACCGTGGATAGCATCGGTTTACGTGACCACTGTGCGGCTGAACTCAGCAGATCCAGTCTCCGTCGACACCGACGCGTTGATCGTCGGTTTCCGGCCGGGCCAGGACGGCCCTGTCCCCGCGGTGGGCGCCGACTCCTTGGAGGCCGCCTTCGGCGGCAAGCTCGCCCCGTCGCTCAGCGCCGTGGCGTTCTCCGGCAAGGCGGGTGAGCTGGTCAAGCTGCCGACGTTCGGCGCCGTCACCGCCCCGCTGCTGGTCGCCGTCGGCCTGGGCGACACCCCCGGCCCCGAGGATCTGCGCCGCGCCGCCGGCGCCGCCGCCCGCTCCCTCGCCGGCACCTCCCGTGCCGCGCTCGCGCTGCCCGCCGACACCGCCGAGGAGGCCGAGGCCGTCGCGCTGGGCGCGCTGCTCGGCGCCTACGCCTTCGCCCGCTACCGCACCAACGGCGAGCAGAAGCCCCCCGTGTCCGAGCTCACCGTGCTCTCGGGGCAGCCCGGCGGCGTCGCCGAGCGCGCGAGCGTGCTGGCCGAGTCCGTCTCCCTCGTCCGCGACCTGGTCAACACCCCGCCGTCCGACCTGTGGCCGGCCAGGTTCGCCGAGCTGGCGGAAGAGGTCGGCGGCAAGGCCGGGCTGAGCGTCGAGGTGCTGGACGACCGGCAGCTCAAGGAGGGCGGCTACGGCGGCCTCATCGGCGTCGGCCAGGGCTCGGCCAACGCCCCGCGCCTGGTCCGCCTCGCCTACCGCCACCCCGAGGCAGGCAAGACGCTCGCCTTCGTGGGCAAGGGCATCACGTTCGACTCGGGCGGCCTGTCGCTCAAGCCGTCGGCGGCCATGGACCTGATGAAGTCCGACATGGGCGGCGCCGCGGCCGTGCTCGGCGCGGTGATCGGCATCGCGCGGCTCGGCCTGCCGGTGAACGCCGTCGGCTACCTCTGCCTGGCGGAGAACCTGCCGAGCGGCACCGCGCAGCGCCCCTCCGACATCATCCACAGCTACAGCGGCAAGACCGTCGAGGTGCTCGACACCGACGCCGAGGGCCGCCTGGTGCTCATGGACGGCATCGCGCGCGCCGCCGAGGACTCCCCCGACCTCATCGTCGACGTGGCCACCCTCACCGGCGCCCAGATCGTCGCGCTCGGCTGGCGCACCTCGGGAGTCATGTCCAACGACGACGCCATCAGGGAGCTGGTGGTCGAGGCCGCCGGCGCCGCGGGCGAGGGCGCCTGGGGCATGCCGCTGCCCGAGGAGCTGCGCAAGGGCCTCGACTCGCCGATCGCCGACATCGCCAACCTGCACCCGGAGCGCTGGGGCGGCATGCTCACGGCCGCCATCTTCCTGCGGGAGTTCGTGCCCGACGGGGTGCGCTGGGCGCACATCGACATGGCCGGTCCCGCCTTCAACAAGGGCGAGCCGTACGGTTACACCCCGAAGGGCGGCACGGGCGCCATCACCCGCACCCTCATCGGACTCGCAGAGCGGCACGCGAGCATCTGAAACAAATGAAAAGATGACGGCATCACGAACACCCCGACAAGGAGCCTTCCCGTGGCCTATGACATCGTCGTCCTAGGGGGCGGCAGCGGCGGTTACGCCTGTGCCCTGAGGGCGGCTGAGCTGGGCAAGTCGGTCGCCCTGATCGAAAAGGACAAGATCGGCGGCACCTGCCTCCACAGGGGCTGCATCCCCACGAAGGCCCTGCTGCACTCCGCCGAGGTCGCCGACGAGACCCGCGAGAGCGAGTCGTACGGCGTCAAGGCGCGTTTCGAGGGCATCGACGTCCAGGGCGTCCACGCCTTCAAGGACAAGATCGTCACTCGGGCCTGGAAGGGCGTGCAGGGCCTGCTGAAGGCCGCGGGCGTGACGATCGTCGAGGGCGAGGGCCGCCTCGTCGGAGCCAACAGCGTCCAGGTCGGCTCCGAGGTCTACGAGGGCCGCAACCTCGTCCTGGCCACGGGCTCCGCCCCCAAGTCGCTGCCGGGCCTGGAGATCGACGGCGAGCGCGTCATCACCAGCGAGCACACGCTCAAGATGGACCGCGTGCCCACCTCGGTGATCGTGCTGGGCGGCGGCGTCATCGGCGTCGAGCTGGCCAGCGTCTACCGCTCGTTCGGCGCCGAGGTGACGATCGTCGAGGCGCTGCCGCACCTGCTGCCGACCGAGGAGGAGTCCAGCTCCAAGCTGCTGGAGCGGGCCTTCCGCCGCCGCGGCATCAAGTACGAGCTGGGCGTCTTCTTCGACGGCGCCAAGACCACCGAGACGGGCGTGGTCGTCACCCTGGCCAACGGCAAGACCCTCGACGCCGAGCTGCTGCTCGTCGCGGTCGGCCGCGGCGCGGTGTCGGCGGGCATGGGCTTCGAGGAGCAGGGCATCGCCATCGAGCGCGGCGCGGTCGTGGTCGACGAGCACTGCCGCACCTCCGTGCCCGGCGTCTACGCCATCGGCGACCTGATCCCGACCCTGCAGCTCGCGCACGCGGGGTTCGCCGAGGGCATCATGGTGGCCGAGCACATCGCCGGCCTCAACCCGCCGCCCATCGACTACGCGGGCGTGCCGCGCATCACCTACTCCGACCCCGAGGTGGCCTCGGTGGGCCTGACCTCGGCGCAGGCGGCCGAGCGCGGCATCGAGACCGTCGAGCAGGTCTACGACCTGGCGGGCAACCCCAAGAGCCAGATCCTCGGCACCTCGGGCGCCGTGAAGGTCATCGCCGAGAAGGACGGGCGCGTCGTCGGCGTCCACATGGTGGGCCGGCGCATCGGCGAGCTCGTCACCGAAGGGCAGCTCATCTACAACTGGGAGGCCCTGCCCGCAGAGGTCGCCCAGCTCATCCACGCACACCCGACCCAGTCCGAGGCCATGGGTGAGGCGATGCTGGCCCTGGCCGGCAAGCCGCTGCACGTACACAACTAATCCAGCCCTCGAGATCAGAACGCGAGAGAAGAATAACGATGCCGGTCTCCGTACAGATGCCCCAGCTCGGCGAGAGCGTTACCGAGGGCACGGTAACCCGTTGGCTGAAGAAGGAGGGCGAGCGCGTCGAGGCCGACGAGCCGCTCCTCGAAGTCTCGACCGACAAGGTCGACACCGAGATCCCGTCGCCGTCCGCCGGCGTGCTCACCAAGATCGTCGTGGCTGAGGACGAGACGGTCGAGGTCGGCGCCGAGCTGGCCGTCATCGACGAGAACGGCCAGCCGGGCGCCGCCGCCCCGGCGCCGGAGGCGGCCCCCGCGCCGGCTCCGGAGCCCGAGCCCGCTCCGGCCCCGGAGCCCGAGCCCGCTCCCGCTCCGCAGGCGTCCTCGATCCCGCAGCCGGCTCCGGCGCAGCCCGCCCCGGCTCCCGCGCCCGCTCCGGCTCCTGCCCCGGCCCCGGCGCCCGCGCCGCAGGCCGCTCCCCCGGCCCAGCCCGCCGCCCCGGCTCCGGCCGCGCCCTCGGGCGACAGCCCGTACGTGACGCCGCTGGTGCGCAAGCTCGCCAACGAGCACGGCGTCGACCTCGACTCCATCGACGGCACCGGCGTGGGCGGCCGGATCCGCAAGCAGGACGTCCTGGAGGCCGCCAAGGCCCAGCGCGAGAAGGCCGCCGCCGCCCAGCAGCCGGCCGCTCCGGCTCCCGCGGCCGCGCCCGCCGCCGCCCCGGCCGCGCCCGCCGCCCAGGCCGCCCCGGTGGCCGCGGCTCCCGAGCCGGTGGAGGTCGACACGACGCTGCGCGGCCGTACGGAGAAGATGACGCGCCTGCGTCAGACCATCGCCAAGCGCATGGTCGAGTCGCTGCAGACGGCGGCGCAGCTCACGTCGGTCGTCGAGGTCGACGTGACGAAGATCGCCCAGCTCCGGGCGAAGGCGAAGGACGACTTCTTCCGCCGCGAGGGTGTGAAGCTGACCTTCACCCCGTTCTTCGCGATGGCCACGGTCGAGGCGCTCAAGCAGCACCCGAAGCTCAACGCCACGATCAACAACGAGACCAACGAGGTCACGTACTTCGACGTGGAGAACCTCGGCATGGCGGTCGACACCGAGCGCGGCCTGCTCGCGGCCGTCGTCAAGAACGCCGGTGACCTCAACCTCGCCGGTCTCGCCCGCAAGATCACCGACCTCGCCGAGCGCACCCGCAACAACCAGGTGACGCCCGACGAGATCACCGGCGGCACGTTCACGCTGACCAACACGGGCAGCCGGGGCGCGCTGTTCGACACGCCGATCCTCAACCAGCCGCAGGTCGGCATGCTCGGCACGGGCGCCGTCGTGAAGCGGCCCGTGGTGATCGACACGCCTGAGGGCGAGGTCATCGCGGTGCGGTCGATGGTGTACCTGGCGCTGACGTACGACCACCGCCTGGTGGACGGCGCCGACGCGGCCCGCTTCCTGACGACGATCAAGCGTCGTCTCGAGGAGGGGCGCTTCGAGGCGCAGCTCGGCCTCGCGTAACGCGGCACCTCCGGGCCTGTGATCGGCCGGGCGGCCCCCACGGGACCGCCCGGCCTTTCGCTTGCCCCACCCGGCTCCGCCGCCGCCTGGCGCTCTGGAGGGGCGCGCGTCCTGCCGAAGACCTTCCTGACGCGCGCCGGAGTGCGGCGGCGCGCGGAAGCGGAGCACGGTGGGAGATGTCCGGGTGGGGGCCCGGCGTAGTGTGGGATGCATGGCGATCATCGTGACGGGCGCGTCGGGGCTGCTCGGGACGGCGCTGGCCGGGGCGCTGCGGGCCGAGGGGCGTGAGGTGGTCCGCCTGGTGCGGAGGCGGCCGCAGAGGGACGACGAGGCGTTCTGGGACCCCGTGGAGCAGGTCGTGGACCTGGCCGCCCTCGAAGGCGCCGAGGCCGTCGTGCATCTGGCGGGCGCGTCGATCGGCGGCAGGCGGTGGACGCCCGCGTACAAGCGCGAGCTGGTCACCAGCCGCACCCAGGGCACGCGGGTGCTGGTGGACGCGCTGCGCGAGCTGTCATCGCCGCCCGAGGTGCTGCTGTCGGCCTCCGGCATGGACTTCTACGGCGACACCGGCGACCTGGTGATCGACGAGGAGCAGGGCAAGGGCCGCGGGTTCCTGTCGGACCTGTGCGAGCGGTGGGAGGCCGAGGCGCGGCGGGCCGGCGAGTCGGGGATCAGGACGGTGCTGGCGCGCTCGTCGCTGGTGCTGAGCAAGCACGGCGGGGCGCTCGGGCGGATCCTGCCGATCTTCAGGATGGGGCTGGGCGCGCCGCTCGGCACGGGCAGGCAGTACTGGTCGTGGATCAGCGTGGACGACTGGGTGGGGGCGGCGCTGCACGTCCTCAGGACCCGGGACCTCGACGGGCCGGTGAACTTCACGGCGCCGTCGCCCGTCACGAACGCCGAATTCACCAGGACCCTCGGCAAGGCCCTGCGCCGGGGCACGATGCCGATCCCTGTTCCGGCGTTCGCGCTGGCAGCGGGGCTGGGCGAGTTCGCCCGCGAGGGGTTGCTGGTCAGCCATAGGCTGGAGCCGGCCAAGCTGACGGCCGGCGGCTATCGCTTCGCGCATACGCGTCTCGACGAGGCGCTACGCGCCGTACTGTAGGTTGCCGATCCATCCTTCTAGCACTTGGGAGAAATCTGACATGACCCGGTCAGGACAGTCGCACATCCTCGCCGTCGGGGGCGGGTCGTTCCGCCCCAGCAGGCGCCACGGCCAGATCGAGGCCAGTGCCCTGCTGCGTTACGGCCTCGACCTGACCGGCCAGGACCGTCCGAAGCTCGGCCTGGTGGCCACGGCGATGGGCGACTCGGCCGACTGGGTGCTGAAGATGTACGGCGCCTTCGCGAGCTGGGACGTCGAGGTGAGCCATCTGACGGTGTTCCCGATGCCGAACGTGCCGGATCCGCGGGCGTGGATCCTGGAGCAGGACATGATCTATGTCAGCGGTGGCAGCGTGGCGAACCTGATGGCGTTGTGGCGGCTGCACGGGCTCGACGAGGCGTTCGAGGAGGCGTGGCGGGCCGGGGTGGTGCTGTCGGGGCAGAGCGCGGGCGCGCTGTGCTGGCACGTCGGCGGCAACACCGACTCCTTCGGCCCCGACCTGCGGGTGTGGTCCGAGGGGATGGCGCTGCTGCCGTACTCGTGCGGGGTGCACTACAACGCCGAGCCGCAGCGCCGCCCGCTGCTGCAGCGGTCGGTGGCGGAGGGCGAGCTGCCCGCCGGGTACGCCGCCGACGAGAACGTCGGCCTGCACTACGTGGGCACGGAGTTCATCCAGGCCGTGAGCACGGAGCCGGGCTCGTACGCGTACAAGGTGGAGACCGACGGTGCGGGAAAGGTAAAGGAGTTCAGGATCGAGCCGCGTTTGCTGACCCCCTGATTACCCTTCAAGGGTGAGGGAACGGCACAATAGGCTCATGCGCCCCATCCCCGGGGACGATCCCCACGCACTCGCCATCGTCCGACTCGGTGTCGACGTCCCCTACGAGCAGGCCTGGTCGTTGCAGCGCTGGGTGCACGGCAAGCGGGTCGCCGGAGAGCTCACCGACACCGTCCTGATCCTTGAGCACGCGCCCGTCTACACGGCGGGCAAGCGCACCGCCCCGCACGAGCGCCCCTCCGACGGCACCCCCGTCGTCGACGTCGATCGCGGCGGGCGGCTGACCTGGCACGGGCCCGGGCAGCTGGTGGCCTATCCGATCGTGGCGATCACCGACGTGGTGGCGTTCGCCTGCCGCCTGGAGGACGCGATGATCCAGGTGTGCGCCGACTTCGGGGTCACGGCCAGGCGGGTGGCCGGCAGGGCGGGGGTCTGGGCGCTCGGCGACCCGGCCCTCGGCCTGCCCGACCGCCAGCTCGGCGCGGTCGGCCTGCGGCTGGCGCGCGGCGTGACCATGCACGGCTTCGCGCTCAACTGCGCCAACGACCCCCGCTGGTACAACCGCATCACGCCGTGCGGCATCCCCGACGTGGGCGTCACCTCCCTGTCGGCCGAGACGGGCCGGCGCATCGTGGTCGAGGAGGTCATGCCGATCGCGGAGAAGCGGCTGGCGGAGGCGCTCGGCAAGGAGCCGTTCGACCTGCACGAGGAGGACCTCCTCCGGCGCTGACGGAGCGATACCCGGTCGTTGACCGAATCGGCATCTGGTAGGCGCGCTTTTCCGGCTTACCATCGCCTGTGTGACGCGTCTTTGCGCTCTGGTGCTCGCGCTCGTGGTGCACCTGCTGACGGTGGCGTTCGTGGTGCTGGGCGGGTGGATCATCCTGCGTGAGCCGGGATCGGTCCTGTCGTGGATCTTCGGTGGCGTGAGCCTGGCGGTGGGCTGGGCGCTGCGGCCGCGCCTGGGCCGCCTGCCCGCCGACGCCGAGGTGCTCGACCGCGCCTCGGCCGCGGAGCTGTACGGGGTGGCGGACCGGGTGGCCGACCAGGTGGGGGTCAAGCGACCCGCCAAGGTGGCGGTGCGCGACCTGGCCACGCGCACCGGGTACGACCGCGTCGGGCTGGCGCGCACCCCCGTCCTGATGCTCGGCCTGCCCCTGTGGCTGGCGCTGCCGCCCAAGCAGCGGGTGGCCCTGCTGGCCAGGGCGTACGCGCGGCTGCCCACCGGCGACGAGCGGGTGGTGAGCGAGGCGCTGGCCACGCTGGACGCCTGGCGGGACGCCCTGGTGGGCACCGGCTCTGGGCCGTTGAAGGCCAGGTCGGAGGCGGAGGACAAGATCGCGGCTTCGACGCCGATGGCGCTGGAGGCGATGCACCCCGCGTACGACGTGACAGGCATCCTCGGCCGCCTGGTCGGCCGGGTGCTCGGCGGCCCGGTGCTGCTCGTGCGGTACGCGCTGGCCCGCCTGTCCCGGGCCGGCGAGAGCCGCGTCCAGGCCAGGCAGCGGGCCCTGGCGCTGCGTGCGGCCACCGAGGCGGAGCTGGCCGAGCTGGACGCGCTGGAGGCGCGCGGCGGCTACCTGGCGCCGATGCAGGCGGCGGCGCTGCGCGGCGAGAGCGTCTCGGCGATCCGGCGCACGGTGCTGACCAAGTTCCAGCTCACCGCCGACGGCGTGTGGCCCTCGGCGCCGCACTCCGAGCTGCTCGGCACCCACCAGTCCGACCGGATCGACGAGGAGCTGGCCGCCCACTACGCCCGCGCGATCCGCGGCTTCGGGCTCATCTCCTGACCCTCGACGAGGTCGCTGCCGCGGCGGACGTAAGCTGAGAAGGTGACCGTTGCTCCTGAAGGCCGAAAGCTCCTCCGCCTGGAGGTGCGTAACGCCGAAACCCCTATCGAGCGCAAGCCCCCGTGGATCAAGACCAAGCTGAGGACGGGCCCCGAATACACCGAGCTGAAATCGCTCGTGCGCCGGGAGGGCCTGCACACGGTCTGTGAAGAGGCGGGCTGTCCGAATATCTACGAGTGCTGGGAGGATCGCGAGGCGACCTTCCTCATCGGCGGCGACCAGTGCACCCGGCGCTGCGACTTCTGCCAGATCGACACGGGCAAGCCGAAGGAATACGACCGCGACGAGCCGCGCAGGGTGGCCGAGTCCGTCCAGCAGATGGGCCTGAAGTACGCGACCGTGACCGGCGTGGCCCGCGACGACCTGCCCGACGGCGGTGCCTGGCTCTACGCCGAGACCGCGCGCCAGATCCACGCGCTGCTGCCCGACTGCGGCGTCGAGCTGCTGGTGCCCGACTTCAACGGCAACCGCGAGCAGCTGGAGGAGGTCTTCTCCAGCAAGCCCGAGGTGTTCGCGCACAACGTCGAGACGGTGCCGCGGATCTTCAAGCGCATCCGTCCCGCCTTCCGCTACGAGCGCTCGCTCGGCGTGATCACGACGGCCCGCGAGGCCGGGCTGGTGACCAAGTCCAACCTGATCCTGGGCATGGGCGAGACGCGCGAGGAGATCGTGGAGGCCATGCGCGACCTGCACGCGGCGGGCACCGACCTGCTCACGATCACGCAGTACCTGCGGCCGACGCCGCGCCACCACCCGGTGGAGCGGTGGGTCAAGCCGGAGGAGTTCGTGGAGCTGCAGGCCGAGGCCGAGGCGATCGGGTTCGCCGGGGTGCTGTCCGGGCCGCTGGTGCGCTCGTCGTACCGGGCGGGCCGGCTCTACAAGCAGGCCATCGAGGCCCGCCAGACCGCCTGATTCCAGACATGAAGCAGCCCCGGGAGCTCCTCCCGGGGCTGCTTCATGTCCGGTAATGCGGCGTTCCGCCCGGACGATCGCGGACGGGCTAGCATGGCAGCGCACCCGACGGAGGGGCGACTCACATGGCCGTGCTGATCCGCACCAGTGACCTGCCCGCGGCGCGCCGCCACGATGCGTGGCGCGGCATCGTCTGCGACACGCTGGGCCCGCTCGACCTGCGCATCGATCCCGACGCCCCGCTGCGCGGCGAGATCGAGTTCGGCAAGCTCGGCGCCGTCGGCGTCGGCCGGATCAAGACGTCCACGCCGCACAGCATCCACCGCACGCCGGGCATGATCCACCGCGACAACCCCGAGCTGTACCGCGTGGTGCTCACGCTGGCGGGCAGCCCGCGCCTGTCCCAGGACGGCCGGAACACGCAGCTCAGCCGCGGCGAGTTCGCGATCTACGACTTCTCGCGGCCGTACGAGCTGGCCTACGACTCGGCGGTGCGGCTGGTGGTGTTCAGCTTCCCGCGCGAGCAGCTCGCCGTGCCCGTCGACGCGGTGGCGGAGCTGGCCGCGCTGCCCATCGGGGCGGAGTCGGGGGCCGCCGCCCTGGCCGTGCCGCTGCTGCGGCGGGTGGCGCTGGATCACGAGACCTACCGGCCGGGCAGCGCGGCCCGGCTGTCGGGCGTGGTGACGGACCTGGTCAGCGCCGCCGTGGCCGAACGCCTGGACCTGGCGCGGTCGCTGCCCGCCGACGCCCGGCAGCGTACGTTACTGATGGAGGTGCACGCGTTCATCGAGCAGCGGCTGGGCGAGATCGACCTCGATCCGGCGACCGTCGCGGCCGCGCACCACATCTCCGTGCGGTACCTGCACCGGCTCTTCGAGTCGGAGAACACGACGGTGGCCGCCTGGATCCGGCAGCGCCGCCTCGAACGTTGCCGCGCGGACCTGATCTCGGGCGGCGGCCGGTCCGTCAGCGCGGTCGGCGCCCGGTGGGGGCTGCCCGACGCGGCGCATTTCTCCAGATTGTTCCGGCAGGCGTACGGGATGCCGCCCGCCGAGTACCGCCGCGCCCACACCGTGCGCTGATCGTCAATCTCCCTGGCGCCCAGATCCAAGACCGGCGGGTCCCTCGCCGAGCAGACTGAGGGCACACGCAAGCGAGAAGGGATCCGGAGATGCAGCTCTTCGTCAACATGGCGGTCAAGGACCTGGACAGGTCGTCGAAGTTCTTCACCGACCTCGGCTTCAACCTGTTCGGCATGGCCCAGGGCATGGCGTCGGTCATCATCAGCGAGCAGACGCAGGTGATGCTGCTGGAGGAGCCGGTGTTCGGCTCGTTCATCACCAAGGAGATCGCCGACTCCGCAAAGAGCACCGAGGCGATCCTGTGCCTCGGCGTGGAGAACCCGGCCGCGGTCGACGCGTTGGTGGACAAGGCCCTGGCCGCCGGCGCCACCCCGGCGGGTGTCCCGCTGCAGGGCGGCCCCCGCTACCAGCGCGGCTTCGCCGACCTCGACGGACACCACTGGGAGGTGCTGTGCCTGGTGCCGCCGACGGAGTGAATCAGGACGCGGTCATGTCCGGCTCGGTGAAGTCGGCCGACGGGACCCTCATCGCCTACGACCGGCTCGGTGAGGGCCCGGCGGTCGTCCTGGTCCAGGGCGCGTTCTCGGATCGGCGGCATCCGCTGATGACCGCCATCGCCGAAGGACTGGCGCGGTGGTTCACGGTCTACAACTACGACCGCCGCGGGCGCGGCGGCAGCGGTGACACCCAGCCGTACGCGGTGGAGCGGGAGATCGAGGATCTGGCCGCCGTCGCCGGGGCGGCGGGCGGGGCGGCCATGGTGTTCGGCGGCTCGTCGGGCGCGGCGCTGGCGCTGGAGGCGGCGGCGGTGAACCCGTCGATCAGCAAGCTGGCCGTGTGGGAGCCGCCGTACCACGTGGACGACGGCGCGCCCGCTCTCCCCCTCGACTTCGCCGGGCAGCTCGCCGACCTGGTGGCGATGGGGCAGCGGGGTGAGGCGGTGGAGCGGTTCATGGTCGAGGCGGCCGAGATGCCGCGGGAGGCCGTCGCCGGGATGCGGGCGCACCCCGCGTGGGCGGAGATGGAGGCAGTGGCGCACACGCTGGCCTACGAGGCGGCCGTGCTCGGCCCCGGGAACGCGCTGCCCGCGGCGCGGCTGGCCCGCATCGCGCAGCCGACGCTGGTGCTCAACGGGGCCGACAGCGCGGCGTGGATGGCGAACGCGGGGGTGGCGGTGGCGGCGGCCGTGCCGGGGGCGGTGCGGCGGGTGCTGGAGGACCAGGCGCACAACGTGGCGCCGGAGGCGCTGGTGCCCGAGCTGCTGGAGTTCTTCGTCACGGCCTGACGCTGCCAATCTGTATGCGGTGACGCCCCCGGGCTGCCGGTCCTCGTATCGGCGGCCCGGGGCTTTGCGTTACGCAAAGGTCACAAACCTATCGGGTGCTCGGTTTTCTGGTGAACACTGTGCTCGTGGACCTGGATGAACTCATCTCCCGTCTCGACCTGCCCGCCAAGATCCGCCTGCTGACGGGCGCCGACATGTGGTCGCTGCCGCCGCTGCCCGAGATCGGGCTCGACCGGCTCGTGATGAGCGACGGGCCCATCGGCGTACGCGGTGAGCAGTGGAGCGCCGCCGACCCCTCGATCGCCCTGCCCAGCCCGACGGCGCTGGCGGCGACCTGGGACGTGGAGCTGGTCAGGCGGGCCGGCAGGCTCCTGGCGCAGGAGGCGCGGCGCAAGGGGGTGCACGTGCTGCTCGCGCCCACGCTCAACCTGCACCGCTCCCCGCTGGGCGGGCGGCACTTCGAGTGCTTCTCCGAGGACGCGTACCTGACGGGTGAGATCGGCGCGGCGTACGTGGAGGGTGTGCAGGAGGGCGGGGTCGCGACCACGCCCAAGCACTTCGTCGCCAACGACTTCGAGACCGACCGGTTCACCGTGGACGTGGTGGTCGGGGAGCAGGCGCTGCGCGAGCTGTACCTGCGGCCGTTCGAGCGGGTGGTGCGGGCGGGGGCCTGGGGAGTGATGACGGCCTACAACTCGGTGAACGGGACCACCATGACCGAGCACGCCGAGCTGGTGCACGGGGTGCTCAAGGGCGAGTGGGGGTTCGACGGGTTCGTGGTGTCGGACTGGACGGCGGTGCGTTCGACCGAGGCCGCCGCGCTCGGTGGCACCGACGTGGCCATGCCGGGGCCGTACGGGCCGTGGGGCGCCCGGCTGGAGGCGGCGGTGCGGGAGGGGCGCGTGCCGGAATCGGCCGTGGACGACCGCGTCCGCCGCATCCTGCGCCTGGCCGAACGCGTCGGCGCCCTCCACCCCACCGGCACGGAACGCGCCGCCGCTCCTGAGGGCATCGACGGGGTGGCGCTCGTGCGGGAGCTCGCCGCGCGGGCCTGCACCCTGCTCACCAACGACGGCGTCCTGCCCCTCCAGGGCACCCCGACGCTGGCCGTCCTCGGGGCGGCGGCCCGCGAGGCGCGGGTGATGGGCGGCGGCAGCGCCCAGGTCTTCCCCGACCGGATCGTCTCCCCGCTCCAGGGCCTGTCCGAGCGCACCGACGTCCGGTACGCCCTCGGCGCCGACCCCCGCATCCGGCTCTCCCCGCTCCCCGGCCCCGTCACGGCGCAGTTCCTCGGCGAGTCGGGCGCGGTGCTGCGCGAGGAGCCGCTGGCCACCGGCGAGGCGCGCTGGCTCGGCCAGTTGCCGCCCGGCGTGGACGCCGCCAGGCTCAGGACGGTCCGGCTGCGGGCCGCGTACACGGCTCGGGAGAGCGGCGTGCACGAGCTGTCGGTGGCCGGGGTGGGCGCGTTCACGCTGACCGTGAACGGCGAGGCCGTGCTCGACGAGAGCATCGGCCTGGACGCCGGCGACCCGGCCGTCGCGTTCCTGTCGCCGCCCGAGAAGCGGATCGGGGTGCCGATGGTGGCGGGCGAGACGTACGAGCTGGGTCTGGCGCACCCGCCGGGCAGGTTCGGCGGCACGGCGATCGTGTCGTTCACGCTCGGCCACGCGGAGCCGGCGCCCGGCGACGCCGGCGAGCTCATCGCCGAGGCCGTGCGGTTGGCGCGGGAGTGCGACGTGGCGGTGGTGGTGGCAGGGACGACACCGGAGGTGGAGAGCGAGGGGTTCGACCGGGCGGACCTGCGGCTGCCCGGCCGCCAGGACGAGCTGATCAGCGCGGTCGCCGCCGCGAACCCGCGTACGGTCGTCGTGGTGAACGCGGGCTCGCCGGTGGAGATGCCGTGGCTGCGGGAGGTGGCGGCGGTGCTGCTGACCTGGTTCCCCGGGCAGGAGGCGGGGGCGGCGCTGGCCGAGGTGCTGTTCGGGGACACCGAGCCGGGCGGGCGGCTGCCCACGACGTGGCCGGAGCGGCTGGCGGACGCGCCGGTGGGGGCGGTGACGCCGGTGGACGGGAAGGTGTTCTACGACGAGGGCGTGTTCGCCGGATATCCGGCGTGGCGGCGCGCCGAGCGGGCGCCGGCGTTCTGGTTCGGGCACGGCCTGGGGTACACGACCTGGTCGTACGACTCGATCGCGGCCGAGGGCACGACCGTGACCGTGGCGGTCACGAACACCGGCACGCGCCCGGGCCGGGAGGTCGTGCAGGTGTACGCGGGGCCGCGCAGGAGGCTGGCCGCCTTCGACATGGTGGAGGCGGAGCCGGGGCAGACGGTGGTCACGACGCTGTTCCTGCCCGAGCGGGCCTTCCAGGTGTGGGAGGACGGCTGGCGTACGGTCGCGGGCGAGCACACGGTGGAGGTGGGCCGCAGCTCGGCCGACGTCCGGCTGTCGGCTACGGTGAAGATCTAGTCACAGCCGGAGAACGGGCGGGGGCGCGTTTTCCCTCCCGCACCAGTTGGTTTGTATCCTTCTGAGCATGGCAAAGTCCGAGGACGCAGAGAAGCCGGGGCGCATCAAGCAGCTCCGCATGATCGCGCAGATCATCAAGCAGGCCAATCCCAAGGGAATGCCGATCGTCTTCCTCTCGGCGGTGGGCACGCTGGCTGTGGTCGTCGTGATCGGTCTGGTCACGGGCTACGTGTGGTATTCGGTGTTCATCGGCATCCTGGCCGCGCTCACCGTCGGCCTCGTGGTGTTCGGCCAGCTCGCCCAGAGGGCGCAGTACTCGATCCTGCACGGCCAGACCGGCGCCGCGGCGGCCGTGCTCCAGGGCATGCGCGGCAACTGGCAGGTCACCCCGGCCATCGCGGTCAACCGCGACCAGGACATCGTGCACCTGGTGGTCGGCTACCCGGGCGTGGTGCTGGTGTCCGAGGGGCCGGGCAACCGGGTGGCGAAGATGCTCAAGGCCGAGAAGCAGCGCATCTCGCGGGTGGTGCTGGGCGTCGAGATCTACGACATCCAGTGCGGTGACGGCGAGGGGCAGGTGCCGCTCGGCAAGCTGCAGCGGCACCTGATGAAGCTGCCGCGCAACCTGAAGAAGCCGTCGGTGAACGAGGTGAAGGACCGCCTGCGCTCGCTGCCGCGCAACATGCCGATGCCGAAGGGCCCGATGCCCAAGGGCGCCCGCATGCCGCGCGGCCCCAAGATGCGCTAGTGCTGTCTGCTTCGTCGCGGGCCAACCGCGGCTGGTGGGACGGCAACGCCGACGACTACCAGGTCGAGCACGGCTCGTTCCTGCGTGACGACGGGTTCGTGTGGGGCCCCGAGGGCCTCGACGAGGCCGAGGCGCGCCTGCTCGGCGAGGTGCGCGGGCGGCGGGTGCTGGAGATCGGCTGCGGCGCCGCCCAGTGCGCCCGGTGGCTGGCCGGGCAGGGCGCGCGGGTGGCGGCGTTCGACATCTCGCACCGCCAGCTCCGCCACTCCCAGCGCCTCGACCTGGACACGGGGGTGCGGGTCCCGGTGGTGCAGGCCGACGCGGAGGTGCTGCCGTTCGCCGGCGGCGCCTTCGACGTGGCCTGCTCCGCGTACGGGGCGCTGCCGTTCGTGGCCGATCCCGCGGCGGTCTTCTGCGAGGTGCGCAGGGTGCTGCGGCCGGGCGGGCTGTTCGTGTTCTCGGTGAGCCATCCGATCCGGTGGGCCTTCCCCGACGATCCGGGGCCGCGGGGGCTGACGTCCGACCGGTCGTACTTCGACCGCGGGCCGTACGAGGAGCGGGACGAGCGCGGCGTGCTCACCTACGTCGAGCACCACCGGACGATGGCCGACTGGGTGAACCTGCTGGCGGCCTCCGGCCTGACGATCACCGGGCTGCTGGAGCCGGAGTGGCCCGAGGGGCACGAGCGGGTGTGGGGCGGCTGGAGCCCGCTGCGCGGCCGTCACCTGCCCGGCACGGCCATCTTCAGCTGCGCGAGTACCTAGCGGCCATGGCGTGGAACAGCTCCTTGGGCTGCCAGCGCGTCTCGTCCAGCATCCTGACCACGCCGTACGAGCCGAGGTCGTCCTCGCCGAGGCGGGTGTATCCGGCGAAGGTGAACCAGAGCGCGGTCTCGACGCCTTCCCGCTCGAAGAGGTCGAGCAGTTCGGTGAAGTAGCGGACCTGCTCCCCCTCGTCGCGCACCGCGCCCTCGGGCACCGACCAGGCCATGCCGCCCAGCTCCCCCGCGCCCCGGTAGGCGCAGGTGCCGAACTCGGTGACGGCGACCGGCTTGCCGTGCTTGAAATGGGCGCGCAGCTCGTCGGCGAAGGTGTCCCGGTTGTAGGCCGCGCGGTACGCGTCCGCGCCGACCAGGTCGAACGGGCTCCAGTCGATGAACTCCCACGGCCCGGCGGCGTAGGTGACCCGGCCGCCGAAGCGGGACCTGACGGTCCGCGCGGCCTCGGCGAGGAAGGCGTTGAACCGCTCCATGCCGGCGCCCAGCGCGGTCCACTCCTCCATGCCGGCGGTCGCCATCCACGTCAGGCGGTCCGCGTAGGCGTCGCCGGGGATGTAGCCGGGGCAGAAGGCGCTGGTCTCGCAGCCCGCGACGAACACGACCTCGGCGCCGCCCTCGCGCAGGGTCTCGGCCCGCCCGGCGCAGTCGGCGTACAGCTCCAGGATCCGCTCCTCCGGGACGTCGACCGGGAACGGCGCGAACCAGACCTCCAGCCCCGCCGCGGCGGCCTGCCCGGCGGCCACGCCCAGCCGCCCGGGGTCGCGCCCGGAGACGCGGACGACCTGGCAGTGCAGCTCCTCGGCGATGACCCGCATCTCGCGGGCGACGGTGCCGGGGTCGAACGCCCGGCGCGAGATCCCGTCACCCGGCAGGAACCCGGTGTCGTAGTTGATGCCCTTCTTCAAGATTCATCTCCCTCGATGGATGAGAAGCCGCGTTCCAGGAGGTCGAACGCCAGCTCGACCTCCTCCTCCAGGAGCCGCCCCGCCTCCTCCAGCGGCACCCCCGTGGAGAGCCGGTGGAAGAACGCCTCCTGCAACGTGGTGACGGCGGCCGTGACCTGCCCGGCCAGGAGCGTCGCCGCACGCCCGGCCCCCGCCTCGGCGAGCGCGGTGGCCAGCTCGTAGCGCTGGGCCATGTTCGTCTGGTAGACGCCGGCCAGCAGGGCGGGGCTGGCGGAGATCACCCGGATCGTGGTCAGCAGCGGCTCGACGTCCACCTCGCCGGTGCCCAGCCCGGCCATGCCGCGGTAGTGCGCGCGCAGGGCGCCGAGCGGCGACTGCCCGGCGGGCCGCGCCGCCACGATCGCGGCCGTGTCCTCCCTGACCGCGTCGAGGACCAGGCAGTCCTTGCTCGGGAAGTAGTTGAACAGGGTGACCTTGGCGACCCCGGCCGCCTCGGCGACCTCGTTGACCGTCACCGCGTCGTACCCGCGCTCGTCGAACAGCCGCAGCGCCGCCTCGGAGATCCGCCGCCGGGTCTCCTCCTTCTTGCGCTCCCTGAGTCCCGCCATCATCATGCGGACAGCATAAACCACACCGGGTACAAATTTATACCCGGTACGGTTTTTTTCGCCAGGGCTCCCGCTACATGCGCACGACCATCGTGTTGGACGCGCGGTCGTGGATCCCGCGGTGGTCGCGGTCCCAGATCACCGCCGGCACGACCAGCGCGAGCAGCGCCGTACGCACCACGACGGGCAGCAGCCGCGGGTCGCCCCCGTCCATCGCGGCGACCCTGACGCCCATCAGCCGGTGCCCGAACGTCTGGCCCATCCACCCGACCAGCACCAGGTACTGCAGCGCGAAGACCAGCACGGGCGCCCACGGCGACTCGGCGGGGTTCATCCGGAGCAGCAGCTGCACGACCACCCAGGTGCAGATCATCCAGTCGATGACGAGCGCGCCGATCCGGCGCCCCCAGCCGGCGATCGACCCGCTGCCCTCCTCGGGCAGGCCCAGGCGCTGACCTGGGAATCCGAGATCGACGCCGGCGGCCCTGACCCCGCCCAGCCAGGTCTGCGTCCACCGAGGCTCGTTGCTGCTCATACCTCCACGGTAGCCGCCCGGTGGGCCGGTCCGGATTGTGACCCAACCGCGTCACGGACCGGCCATCATGTACGCCATGCCACACGGGGATGACCTTGACCAGCGGTTCAACGAGCTGGTCGCGCAGATAGACGCCGAGCAGCAGCGCAAGATGCGCGCGGCGGCGAAGAAGGGGGCCAAGGAGTCGCGGCGGGCCCGGGGCGACGAGCTCGAACGGTTACGCAGGGAAGCCCGCCGTGAGGCCGCCTGGGAGCCCGGGTGGGAGGCGCCTCCACCCCGGCGCAGGATGCGGCGGGGCTGGCTGGCGGTGGCCGGGATGGCGGCGGTGCTCGCGGCGGCGGGCGCCGTGGTCTCGCTCCGGCCCGACCTGCTCGCGCCCGCGGGCCCGGTGCCCGAGGAGACGATGCCGGTGGCGGCGGCTCCCCTGCCGTCGCAGACCGGCGCCGATACGGGCCCCGAGGACACTTCCGGGGGGCCGTTCGCCGGCTCCGAGGCGGAGAGCTGGGCGGAGGGCGCCGCCGGTTTCGTCATGCCGGAGGCCAAGGCGATCGGCGGGCTGTCAAAAGAGGACGTGGCCGAGGGGATCGCGCGGACCCGTGACCTGCTGGCCGCGGCCCACCTCGACCGCGAGACGCTCATGGGCGGCGAGCCGAAGGCGTTCATGAAGCTGCTCCCCCCCAAGGAGCGGCCCTGGTTCCGCGAGCACCTCGACCGCGAGGGTCCTGGGGACACCCGCTGGTGGGTGACGAGCTTCGCGCCCGGGACCGCCGAGCAGGTCGGCGACGTGATCAAGGTGCGCGGCAGGACGAAGCTGACGTCGTTCGAGCTGGACGGGCGCGAGGGCGCCAAGCTGGAGGCCGACTACATCATCGTGCACGCCGTCCGGCGGCCGGGGCAGCCGGACACGACGATCCGGCTCCTCACGCGAAAGCGCGGGACCTTCCTGGTGTACCGCGAGGCAGGTGAGCTCGTCGTCTGGGTGCGGCAGTCGGGCGGATACGCGACGCCTGCCCGCTGCGACATGGACGGCGGCTTCATCCACCCCTCCTACGACGACTCCACCCCCAGCACGAAGAGTCCGGTCGGCGATCCCGTGGACCCGTACGAACTGGACGGACCTCAGCCCAAGTACAACTGCCAGGCCTCCACGGGCACGTGAACCGCCTTTGCCGGACCCTGACCCTGCGTAACACGTGCGAAACAATCGAGACACCATACGGAAACGGCCGCGCCCTAGCGTCGCAATGATGGCCAGTCCCCAGGGAGGTTCGAGAGTGTTCAACTCCGCCGACGACGTCCTGAAGTTCATCAGCGACGAAGGGGTGCAGTTCGTCGATGTCAGGTTCACCGACCTGCCGGGGACGACGCACCATTTCACCTTCCCGGCAGAGAACTTCGGCGCGAGCGTCTTCACCGACGGACTCATGTTCGACGGCTCGTCGATCCGTGGTTTCCAGCAGATCCACGAGTCCGACATGCTCCTGCTGCCCGACCCGTCCAGTGCCGTGGTCGACCCGTTCCGCCAGCACAAGACGCTGAACCTGAACTTCTTCGTGCACGACCCGCTGACCGGCGAGGCCTACAGCCGCGACCCGCGCAACGTCGCGCGCAAGGCGGAGGAGTACCTCAAGGGCACGGGCATCGCCGACACGGTGTACTTCGGCCCCGAGGCCGAGTTCTACATCTTCGACGATGTCCGCTTCGAGACGAAGCAGAACGCCGGCTACTACTACATCGACTCCATCGAGGGCGCCTGGAACACCGGCAAGGCGACCGAGGGCGGCAACCTGGGCTACAAGCCGCGCTACAAGGGCGGCTACTTCCCCGTCCCGCCGATGGACCACTTCACCGACCTGCGCTCGGAGATGGTGCGCAACCTCATCGAGGCCGGCATCGAGGTCGAGATGCAGCACCACGAGGTCGGCACCGCCGGTCAGGCGGAGATCGACTTCAAGTTCGGCACGCTGCTCAAGACCGCCGACAACCTCATGCTCTACAAGTACGTGATCAAGAGCACGGCCCTGGAGTACGGCCACACGGTCACGTTCATGCCCAAGCCGATCTTCGGTGACAACGGCTCCGGCATGCACTGCCACCAGTCGCTGTGGAAGGACGGCTCGCCGCTCTTCTACGACGAGGTCGGCTACGCGGGCCTGTCCGACACCGCCCGCTACTACATCGGCGGCCTGCTCAAGCACGCGCCGTCGCTGCTGGCCTTCACCAACCCGACGGTCAACTCCTACCACCGCCTGGTCCCGGGCTACGAGGCGCCGGTCAACCTGGTCTACTCGCAGCGCAACCGCTCGGCCTGCGTACGCATCCCGATCACGGGCTCCAACCCGAAGGCCAAGCGCATCGAGTTCCGCGTGCCGGACCCGTCGTGCAACCCGTACTTCGCGTTCTCCGCGATGCTGATGGCGGGCATCGACGGCATCCGCAACAAGATCGAGCCGCCGGAGCCGGTCGACAAGGACCTCTACGAGCTGCCGCCGGAGGAGGCCCGCAACATCCCGCAGGTGCCCGGCTCGCTCACCGACGTGCTCGCCGCGCTGGAGGCCGACCACGACTACCTGCTCGAGGGTGGCGTGTTCACGCCCGACCTGATCGAGACGTGGGTCTCGTACAAGCGGGAGAACGAGGTCGACCCGATCCGGCTGCGCCCGCACCCGCACGAGTTCGAGCTCTACTACGACGTCTGATCTGACGCGTACCCGACCAAGGCCCGGGACCTGGTACGGTTCCGGGCCTTGTCGTGTCACCAGGTGCCTGGACCAACTCCCCGCACTCATCGGTGTCCTGCTCGGCGCGGTAGGAACGTACGGCGTGACCGCGCTCACCGAGCGCAAAGGGTGGAAACGGCAGCTCACCAAGGCGGACCTGCCTTGGGATCTCGCCATCAAGGCGACGAGCCGGGCCCTTCGGCCGCCGGGAGCCTCCCGGCGGCCGAGCTCCGTCCCGAGCTGGATCGTCCGGGAGACGCGTAGCCCCGCACCGCGAGGCCGGGCCGTCGCGGGCTCAGCCCTTGGAGCCGGTGAAGGCGATGCCGGCGATGAGCTGCTTCTGCATGATCACGAAGAGCACGATCACGGGGAGCGTGGCCACGACCGAGCCGGCGAACAACATCGGGAAGTTGGTCTGGAACTGCCCTCGGAGCGAGGCGAGCCCCGCCGAGAGGGTCATCATCTCGGGGTCGGTGTTGACCACCAGCGGCCACAGCAGGCTGCTCCACGACCACATGACGGTCAGCATGCCCAGCGCGAGCAGCCCCGGCCGCACCAGCGGCAGCATGATGTGCCAGTAGATCTGCAGCGGGTTGGCCCCTTCCAACTGCGCGGCCTCGTCCAGCTCCCTGGGCAGGGTCAGGAAGAACTGCCGGAGCAGGAACGTGCCGAACGCCCCGAAGACGCCCGGCGCGATGAGCGCCTGCAGCGTGTTCAGCCAGCCGAGACCCACCATGATCTCGTAGCGCGGGATGAGGAAGAGCTCTCCCGGCACCATGAGCACGGCCAGGAACAGCATGAAGATGGCGCCCCTGCCGGGAAAGCGCAGCCGGGCGAAGGCGAAGGCGGCCAGCGAGCACAGCAGCAGCTGCCCGGCGGTGACGGCCGCGGTCACCACGACCGTGTTGAGGAACTGCCTGCCCAGCGGGACCGTCTGGAAGATCTCGGGGAAGTTCGACCACTGCCACGAGGGCGTGAACTTCGGCGGCACCCGCAGCGACTCGGGCAGCGTCTGCAACGACACCACGAGCTGCCAGGCGAAGGGCGCGACCATCACCAGCGCGCCCCCGGCCAGCACCACGTGGGCGGGCCACGTCCTGGGCCTACTCATAGTGCACCCACTTCTTCTGCAGCCTGAACTGGATGGCGGTCAGCACGAGGATCAGCCCCAGCAGCAGCACGGCGATCGCCGCGGCCAGTCCTCGCTGGTTGTGCACGAACGCCTTCTCGAAGAAGAAGTAGACGATCGTGCGGCTGCCCCTCAGCGCGGGGCTCGTCGTGTCGATCATGAGGTAGACCAGGTCGAAGACCTGCAACGCGTTGATCATCGTGATCACGACGACGAAGAACGTCGTCGGCGTGAGCAGCGGGAGCGTGATGCGGAAGAACTGCCGCAGCCGTCCCGCGCCGTCGATCGAGGCCGCCTCGTAGTAGTGCCGCGGGATGCCCTGCAGCCCCGCCAGGAACAGCACCGCGTTGTAGCCGATCGAGCTCCAGACGCCGACGATCGCGATCGCGTAGATGGCGACGTCGGGATCGCCCATCCAGTACGGCCCGTCGATCCCCACCAGGCCCAGCAGGTGGTTGATCGCCCCGAAGTCCCCGTTGAACAGGTACCTCCAGGTCAGGCCGACGGCGGCGGGCATGGTGACGACCGGCAGGAAGTAGAGCGTCCGGTAGACGCTCAGGCCGCGCAGCCCCGGCACGTTCAGCAGGGCCGCGACGACGATCGACAGCGGCACGCCCGCCAGCACGAGGACGGCGTAGAGCAGGGTGTTGCCGAGCGCGCCGGCCATGTCCTCGTCGCCGAGCAGGTCGGCGTAGTTGGCCGTGCCCACCCAGGTGTATCCGCCGAAGACGCCCGACTCGGTGAAGCTGAGGTACAGGGTCTGGAAGATGGGCCACAGGTAGAAGACGGCCAGGCCCAGCGCCATCGGGGCGATGAGGAGGTAACCCCACGCCCACTCGCGCTTGGAGAGCATCCGTTACTCCTTGGCGAGGATCTCGTTCATCTGCACCGCGATCTCCTTGGCGGCGTCGGCCACCGGCCGCTTGCCCGCCCAGGCGTCGGCGAGCAGCCTGGTCTCCGCCTCCTGCCACTGCGCGGTGTTCAGCGACACCGGGTACGGCACGCCGTGCGGCATCGAGGCGTCGTAGGTCTCCTTCAGGTGGAAGGAGGGGAACGCCTTGAACCAGCCGTCCTGGGTGCCCGGGCGCAGCGAGAGGGCGCCGCCGGCGCTGTCGCTGATGATCTTCTGGGCCTGCTCGGACGCGATGAACTCGGCGAACGCCGCCGCCTCCTTCGGGTGCGCGGTCTTGGCCGAGACGGCGTTGGCCAGGCCGAGCAGGATGACGGCCTCCTTCGCGGGCCCCTTGGGCAGCGGGGCGACGTCGATCCGCTCGCGGAACTGGGGATCGGCCCAGTAGGTGGAGGCGAACCAGATGCCGCCGTAGAACATGCCGTACTTGCCGGACTGGAAGAGCTGGATGGGGTCGGTGTCGCCGTAGACCTCCGCGGCGGGCGCGCTCTTCTCCTCGATCAGGCCGGTCCAGAACTCCAGGCCCTGGACGGAGGCGGGGTCGCCGAAGCCGCTCTGCTTCCCATCAGGCGAGATCACCTGGCCGCCGGCCTGGAGCATCGTGTTGTAGTAGCCGACCTGGTTGAGCATCGGCGCCAGGATGCCGAACTGCTGCTTGCCCGGGTCGGTCAGCTTCTTGGCGGCGGCCTTGACGTCGTCCCAGGTCCAGTCCGCGGTCGGCGGCTCCACGCCGGCCTCCTCGAAGAGCTGCTTGTTGTACCAGAGCGCCGGGATGCTCACGTGGTGGGGCAGGGCGTACAGCTTGCCGTCGTAGCGGTAGCCGTCGACGACCGCGCCGGGCAGCCCGGTGGCCTTGGACTCCTCGACCGGGGCGATGATGCCGCCCTTGGCGTACATGCGGACGTTGAGGCTGTTCATCCAGAAGACGTCGGGGGTGGCGCCACCGGAGGCGGCGGTCTGGAGCTTGGTCCAGTACTGCTCCCACGGGGTGATCTCCAGCTTCACCTTGACCTTCGGGTTCGCCTGCTGGAAGGCGGCGATGATCTTCTCGGAGCTGGGCTGGTCGTTCTTGTCCCAGATGGCGTAGCTGATGGTGACCTCGCCGCCGGCGGCGGACCCGCCGGACGAGCCGCATCCGGCGGCGAGAACGGTGAGGCCGAGCAGCCCGGCCAGGGGCAGGCGGAAACGCATGGGGTCCTCCAGGGGGTGTCTCAGGGCCGCAGGTTGGCGGTCCAGGCGGCGAGCTTGTCGTCGATCGCGGCTCTGCTGACGGGGTGGCCGGGGGCGTCGGGGCGTCGCTGCCACGGATGCGGGCCGCCGGCCGGGCGGTACTCCACCCCGAGGGCGTCGAGCCGCTTCTCGTGGGTGGCGAGCCTGGTGAGGAAGTCCTCGAAGTCGCGCCTGCCGCTCCAGACGGCCTCGGCGAAGGCGGCCAGGCGCGGGAAGGCCATGTAGTCGAGCAGCCGTGGCGAGTCGATGTGCTCGGTCCACAGCGCCGCCTGGGCGCCCAGGATCCTGCCCCGCTCGTTCTCGGTGAGGCCGGCGGGGACCGGGTCGAAGGCGTGCACCGCGCCGAGCGAGGTCACGCTGCCGATCGGCACGGGCTCCTGGTCGCCGTCGGCCTGCCGGAAGTCCAGATAGGTCTCGGCGAACGGCGAGACGACCACGTCGTGGCCGGCCCGCGCGGCCAGCGCCGCGCACCTGTCACCGCGCCAGGCGGCCACGGTGACTCCCGCGGGCAGGCCGCCCTCCAGGAGCTCGTCCCAGCCGAGCGGCTTGCGGCCCCGGGCCAGCAGGTAGTCGGTGAAGTGCCGCATGAGCCAGCTCTGCAGCTCCTCGGCGTCGCGCAGGCCGAGCTCCCGCATGCGTTCCTTGGCGGGCAGGCTGTCGTTCCACTGGGTCTTGGGCACCTCGTCGCCGCCGACGCAGACGTACTCGCCGGGGAAGAGCTCCAGCACCTCCTCGAGCACGTCGAGGAAGAAGGCGATGGTCTCGTCGGAGACGTTGATCACGTTCTCGCCGACACCCCATTCGGTGCGTACGTCCAGCGGCGTGCCGAGGTTGCCCAGCTCCGGGTAGGCGGCGATGGCGGCCTGGGTGTGGCCGGGCAGGTCGATCTCCGGGACCACCGTGACGAACCGGTCCGCCGCGTAGGAGACGATCTCCCTGATGTCGTCCTGGCTGTAGAAGCCGCCGTGCGGGCGGCCGTCGAGCAGGCCGTGCCGGACGTGGCCGCGGGGCGACTCGCGCCGCCACGCCCCGACCTCGGTCAGCTTCGGGTACTTCCTGATCTCCAGCCGCCAGCCCTGGTCGTCGGTCAGGTGCAGGTGCAGGACGTTCAGCTTGTGGGCGGCCAGCAGGTCGATGTAGCGCAGCAGGTCGTTCTTGGCCAGGAAGTGGCGGGCCACGTCGATGAGGCAGCCCCGCCAGGCGTACCGGGGCGCGTCGGCGATCCTGACGGCCGGGACGCTCCAGGTCCTGTCTCCCGTACGGCCGGCGCGGAACGCGGCCGGATCGAGGAGCTGGCGCAGCGTCTGGGCGCCGTAGAAGGCACCGGCCGGGGCGGCGGCCTCGATCAGCACCGACTCCGTGGTGACCGTGAGCCGGTACTCCTCGGGCCCGAGTCCCTCGCCGAGCCGGAGCTCGATCCCGCCCGGGCCTTCGGGCAGCGGCAGGCCGGTGGCGGGGCCGAGGGCCTCGCGCAGCCACGCCGCGGCCCTGCCGAGCCGCGCGTCGGCGGTCAGCCGGGTCGCCGCGGTGAGGACGAAGTGGCCGCCGGCCGGGACGAGGCGGGAGGGTGCCGGGATCGTCGTCACAGAGCCTCCACCGTCCGGCGCTCGCGGGCACGCTCGGCGGCCCAGACGACGAGATGCCCGGCCAGCGCGTCGGCCGCGCCGGCCCCGAGGGGCGCCTGGTCTCCGGCCTCCACGGCGTCGATGAAGGCCCTGATGAGGCCCACGTCGCCGCCCCCGTGACCGTCCGCGAGCGAGGCGCCCGCCATCGTCCCGGTGTCGATGCTCTCCTCGGCGCCTGTCGTGAAGTCGACGACCCTGATGGTCCGGCCGTCGCCCTCGGCGAAGCCGTGCGTGCCGAAGACCCTGGTCTTGCGGTGTTCCAGCGGGGTGAAGGCGGTCATCGTGAACGACACGGTGGTGCCCCGCGCGAACTCCAGCATCACGACCTGCTGGTCCACCACGTCGTTGTCGCAGTCGTAGACGCAGCGGCCGTACGGGCCGGTCTCCAGGGCGTGGATGACGCCCGCCACCGTGGCGTCGGAGGTGACAGGGCCGAGAGGCCAGAACTCCCGGTCCGGGTCGCCGAGGCAGCCCAGGTAGAGCCGCTGGGCGGAGTAGGGGCAGGTGGGCTCGACGGCGCAGCCGACGCAGCGCCCGCCCGCTCCCGGCGGCCGGTTCTCCGGCCGGAAGTGGGTCAGCGAGCCGAAGGAGGCCACGCTGACGGGCTCGTCCTGGACGAGGTGCAGCAACCAGTCGAGGTCGTGGCAGGACTTGGTCAGGAGCATCGGCCCCGACCCGGCGGCGTTGCGCCAGGAGCCGCGGACGAAGGAGTGGGCCATGTGCCACCAGCCGACCGGTTCCAGGTGCTGGACGCTGGAGATCGTGCCCAGCCGCCCGCCGCCGACGAGCTCCTTGAACGCCCTGGTGTAGGCGGTGTAGCGAAGCACGTGGCAGACGGCGAGGACGACGCCGCTGCGCTCGACGGCCTCGACGATCCGGCGGGCCTCCCGTTCGGTGGGCGCCATGGGCTTCTCCAGGAGGATGGCGTAGCCCAGCTCGGCGAAGGCCACGGCCGGCTCGGCGTGCATGCGGTCCTGCGTGGCGATGACCACGGCGTCGGCGCGCTTCGGCGCGGCGGCCAGCTCGGCCCAGCCCGCGAAGCGGGCGTCCTCCGGCAGGCCGTGCTCGTCGGCCAGGGCGTTCCGCCTGGCCGGGTCGGGATCGGCCACGGCGACGATCCTGGCGCGGCCGTCGGCGGCGGCCGCCCTGGCGTAGATCTGGCCGCGGGCTCCTGCCCCGACGATGGCTAAGGTCACGCTCATGTGCCGGACTCCCCGATTTATTGCGGAGTCCATAGATAGTCACGGATTCGGTCTTGCAGTCAAGCCCTTCCCTGTCGGATGATCCAGCTAGCAAAGGATCGGCCCTTGCTCACATAATCCGGAAACCGCAACAATGTGGAGGAGAGCCTGTGCAGGTCAGCGGTGGGGACCTTCAGCGGCTGCGTCAGCTGAACTCGCTGAACAGCATCCGGGCCCTGCGCGAGGCGCCGGGCCCGCTGACCCTCACCGAGCTGGCCACGCTGACAGGGCTGTCACGCAACTCCGTCATCGACGTCATCACCGACCTGTGCGAACGCGGCTGGATCGCCGAGGTCGAACCCGCCTCCGGCGGCATGGGCCGGCCCGCGAAGCGGTACCGCTTCCGCGCCGACGCCGGTCGCGTGCTCGGCCTCGACATAGGGGTCCACAAGGTCCTCGCCGTGGTCACCGACCTGGCCGGACGCACCCTGTCCAGCGGCCGGGTCGCCGTGGACGCGCACACCACCCAGCGGGAACGGCTGCAGGCCATGTGGCGGGCCGTGGACGCCGCCCTCGTCGCGTCCGGCCTGGACGCCTCCGACCTGTGGGGCGTCGCCGTCGGCAGCATCGGCGTCGTCAACAGGGAAGGCATGGTCGCCCGGGTCAAGGCGCTGCCCGACTGGGAGGGAGTCGACCTCGCCGGTCACCTCGCGCAGCGGCTGTCCTGCCCGACCACCGTCGAGAACGACAGCAAGCTCGCCGCCCTCGCCGAGCAGCGGCTGGGCGTCGCGGCGGGCGTCCGCGACCTCGTCTACCTGCACGCCGGACGCCGGCCCGGCGCCGCGCTCATCCTCAACGGCCGCCTGCACCACGGCTTCAGCGGCGCGACCGGCGAGGTCGGGCTCATGGAGATGACCGGCTGGCGCACCATGGCCTCTCACCTGGAGGACGCGCCCGCCGCCGAGGGCAGCACGCCCGAGGACGCCGCCGGGCGCGTCTTCACGGCCGCTCGCGCCGGCGACCCCGGCGCGCTCGCGGCCGTCGACGCCTACGCCCACCACCTCGCACTCGGCACCGCCGCCATGGTCCTGACCCTGGACCCGGAGCTGGTCGTGCTGGGCGGCGGATTCTCCCGCTCGGCCGACGTCCTGCTGCCCGCGCTCCGCCGGGCGCTCGAACCTCACTGCCTGCGCGTTCCCGACATCAGGCCCTCGACGCTCGGCGAGGAATGCGTCGCACTCGGCGCAGCCTGCCTGGCGCTGGACCACGTGGACGAGCACTTCTTCTCACCCGACGGCTCGATCTCCCGCCCCGCCGCCCCCCGCCGGCTCGCCTGACCCGTCCGGCCTCTCCCGAATCGGCCTGGCCGGGCCGCTGACACCGGCGCCCGCTTCCCCTTCCGAACCACACCCCCTCACGAAGGACAGCTCATGCGCAGATCCGTCCCGTCCATGGCCGCCGCCCTGGTCCTCGCCGGGTTACTGGCCCCGGCGCCCGCCGCCGCCGATCCCGTGCCGGGGCGAATCGCCTACCGGCCCGCCGTGCCGGTCCCCGCCACGTACCGGCTGGACTGCGACGGCGACCGGCCCGGCAGCACCTGCACGGTGGTGACGACCGCCAGGCATCGCCTGGGCCACGTGGAGGAGTTCAGCACCACCGTCAGGAGCGGTGACCAGGTCTGGGCCCGTGACACCGTCTACAGCCGTGAGGGGCAGGTGCGCAGCCGGCCCTTCGTCCTGCCCGAGCAGGACGTGACGGTGGACGTCAAGGTCAGCTCCATGCCGGAGAAGTTCGTGGGCACGCCGCTGCGGCTGATGGCGTGGAACCTGTTCGTCGGCGGCACGATCAACCGCCAGGAGACGACGGGCGAGAACCTGACGCAGCTGATCGAGTACCTCAACGAGGTCGACCCCGACGTCTTCTTCGTGGTCGAGGCGTACGGATCCGGCCAGAAGATCCTGGACGGGCTCAACGCCGGGCGGGCGGCGGACGACCGTTTCTCCGCGGTCCAGCTCACCACGCCGGAGGACTACAGCGTCAACGGCGACAACCTGTGGCTGTACACCAAGCTCGAGATCGAGAAGGTCTACCCGCGCTACGCCGACGCCGACATCTCCTCCTTCAACCTGGGCGGCGCCCGGCTGGGCCTGCCGAACGGGCAGCACGTCCACGCGTTCAGCCTCTGGACCTGGCACGACGGCCCGGCTCGCCACGACAGTCACGACGCGGCCATACAGAACCTGTTCGGCCTGCCCCGGACGAAGACGACCGAGCAGATCCTCGACAACGACCGTCAGCGCCGCATGGCTATGGGCAAGGCCATCCTGGAGAAGGCCATCCCGTCCTTCATCGGCGACGACGACGCCCCGGTGCTCATGGGCGGGGATCTCAACGCCCTGCCGCATGAGGACTGGACCGCGCAGTTCGCGAACGCGCGCGGGCACGGGGGCCTGGTGCTGCCGTGGCCGTACACCAAGCTGTACAACGACGCGGGCTTCGTCGACACCTTCCGCTACGCCAACCCCGACGCCGGGCGCTACCCGGGCAGCACCTTCAGCCCGCTGAGCGGCTACCTGGCCACGCCCGGCCGCATCGACTACGTCTGGGCGCGCGGCAGGGACGTGCGCGTCCTCGGCTCCCGCACCGACGTGCGGCGCCTGCCCCGGCACCAGGACAGCCGGCTCGACCAGCCCTACCCGTTCTACTCCGACCACGGCTCGGTCATCACCGACGTGCTGATCCGCGGCAAGGGGACCGGCCCCGACCGGCCCGCCGTGAACGAGCGGCCCGCGGACCCGCGCGAGGTCTGGCATGCGACCCCGGACGGCGTCCGCGTGCCCCCGTCCGAGCTCAGCGCGACCGCGACCACCTTCAAGCCCGGCATCGGGGACCCGGGGAACGCCGTGGACGGGAACCCGCTCACCGACTACCACTCCTACTACCCGGAGGTCGCGCCGCAGCCCCACTACATCACGGTCGACCTGGGGAAGGTCAGGACGCTGTCCGCGGTGCGGTTCCAGCCCAAGCTGCGCTCCAACATGAACGGCACCGTCCTCGAGGGCATGGTGCAGGTCAGCACCGACGGCACGACGTTCACCGACGTCGAGCGGGTCGAGTGGCGGCGCGTCACGGAACCGAACGACGTGGACCTGAAAGGCGTCTCCGCCCGGTTCCTGAGACTGCGCGTGGACTACGGCATCGGCGGGGCCTCCGCCCTGTCGGAGATCATTCCGTACGAGGCGCGCAGCTAGCCGCGAAATACCGCAGAGCACACCTGGTTCCTGGATTAAGACGCGGATCGCCGAAGAACCTCCTGCTTCACTTCACGGCGTACGAAATTCCGTGAACAAGATTCAGGAGAAATCCCATGTTCCGTGTTCGCCGGCAGTTCGCCGCGCTCGCGCTGACCACCGCCGCCCTCGGCGCCACGGCCGCCCTGGCGGCCCCCGCACACGCGGCCGGGGCCACGGCCCGGGTCGTCGGCGGGATCGTGATCATCCAGGGCACGACCGGCAACGACAGCATCGATGTCGTGCAATCGGGGAACAGCGTGCGGATCAGCTCGGTCCTGCACGCTGTCACCTCCGGCGGCGCCCCCTGCGTCCAGCTGGGGGCCGTCGTGTCCTGCCCGGCCACGCAGCTGTCGGTCCAGGCCAGGATGGGGTCGGGTGACGACGTCGTACGCGTCAGCGCCTCCACCATCGACACGACCCTGATCGGCAACGCCGGGGTCGACAGACTCTCCGGCGGGTCCGACAGGGACTTCCTCGACGGCGGCCCCGGGAACGACTTCCTGTCCGGCAACGCCGGCGTGGACAGCGCCCAGGGCGGTGACGGCGTCGACTCGTGCTCGGCCGAGACCGAGGTCAACTGCGAGAGCTAGGCAGTCAGCGGCCCTCCCCGTCCCGGGCGGGGAGGGCCGCTCCGCGCTGACCGCCCCGTCCAGGCCGGGAACGGCCCGGACGCGGCCGGCGAGTCGCCGAACTTCCCGGAGCCGGAGGGCGAGCTCGCGGTGCAGGGTGGCGCCGTGGGCGGTGCCGGGGTTCGACGCGTCGGAGCCTGCCAGCAGGGTGACGCCCGCGTCGCGGAGCTCGGCGACCGTGCGGTAGGCCACCCTCAGGTCGTGGCGCGCCCCGCCGGGCAGCGGGAACGGGCCCATGGTGAGCATGCGGCGCGAGTGCTCCGTCAGGCGCGGGGCCACCCGCGGGTCCGCCGCCAGCAACCTGCCTCCGGCCAATGGGCCCGCGACCTGCGGATCCCCGGCCTGCGGAGCCCCGGCCTGCGGAGCCCCGGCCTGCGGGGGTGCGGCCTGCGGGCGTGCGGCCTCTGATCCGCTCGCGCCGAACAGTTCCTCCAGGACGGCCAGGGTCGGCACCACCGCGGTCCCGCCCAGCTCGTACGCGAGCGCCGGGTCCCGGCGGTCCACGAACACGTGGCCGAGCACGTCCACGCCCGCCCGTACCGCCTGGCGGGCCGTTTCCGCGGTGAGCGCGTGGGCGATGGCGAGCCAGCCGCGATCGTGGGCCGCCGAGACCAGCGCGGCGGCCGTCTCCACGGCCATGGACGGGGTGGGCATGCCCGTCGTGGCACCGTCGTCCAGCAGGATCTTGAGGTGGTCGGAGCCCTCGGCGAGCCGGGCGGCCACGAAGGCGTCCGCCTCGTCCGGGCCGGTGAGGGCGGGGAAGGGCGGCAGGTGGCCCTGGTCCACCAGGTACCAGCCGTAGCCGCCGGGGACGGTGGCGGCGGTTCCCGCCGTGCGCAGCTCGGCGCCGGCCGGGTTCGGCGCGCGCAGGGGCGCGATTCCGGCGGGGTCCGACATCATGTCTCAGCCCGGGCAGGAGCGTGCGGCCCCGCCCGTCGATCACCTCTCCCGCCCGTCGGCCACGTCTCCCCGTCCGCCGGCCGCCACAGCATGGGCCGGCACTATACATACACACATGTATGTATGTAAGGGTCGCGGACCGTGAGAGGGCGCTGGCATGCGACGTACGGCTGAAGAGGCGGCCAGGACCCGGCAGGCGCTGCTACGCGCCGCCCTGCCCGTGTTCGCCGAGCGCGGGTACGCCGCCGCCACCCTGGCGGGGATCGCCGAGCGGGCCGGGGTGACCAGGGGCGCGGCCTACCACCACTTCCACGACAAGGCCGCCCTCTACCTCGCCACGATCAGCGAGCTGTGGGCCGAGGCCGCCGCGCCGGCGATCATGATGTCGGTGAACGGCCCCGCGGCCACCTGGCCGGCCTGCCCCGAGCTCTTCTCCCCCGCCGATCAGGCCGAGGCCCTCGCCGACGCCGTGCTGTACGGCCTCACCGACCGGACACTCGCCGGCGCGGAGCTTACTGACCCGGGAACTCGAAGCGGGGAGCCGCGGGGGTCAGGATTGCCGACTTCGGGGTGACGGGCCACAGGCCGTTGAGCTCGTCGGTGAGCGTGGCCAGCAGCGACTCCACGTCCCTGGCCGCAGTGTCGTGCAGGGCCTCGGCGACGATCAGCACGTTCGCCGTCGTGTCGCGCACGGCCGAGTGGCCGCTCTGGCGGTTGGTCCAGCGGCGGGCGTGTGCCCTGCCCTCCGCGTCGGCGAAGATCACCTCGCCCGCCGGCGGGTGCTCCGTCTCGCCGCCGAAGGTCAGGTACGTCTCGTCGCCCGCGGCGTGCCGCACCTCCACGTACGAGGTGATCCGCGAGACGTCGAAGACGGCGATGGGGATCGCGTAGCCGATGGAGACCGCGTTGCACAGGTCGATCAGGGGGTGGAGGCGCGGCAGCGAGCCCTCCTTCCTGAAGCGGCGCAGCAGGGCCTCGGAGGCGCACCTGTACTGCGTCGGCTTCAGCCCCATCCTGGTGAAGGTGCGCCGCCACGCCTGGACCTCCGGCAGCTCGCCCTCGGAGGCGCCGGCCAGCCGGGCGGTGGCCCGCTCGGCGTGCGCGGCGATGCGGGCGCCGGGGACGGCGTCGGCGGTGATGCCCTCGGCGTAGAGCGCCCCCGGGACGAGCTCGGGGAAATCCCGCCAGATGTCGCTCGAATGCTGGAAGAACACGTGCACCCCATCGTCGTGGCCGCTCCCGCCGGACCTCTCACCTTACTCCGGTCACCCCGTCAGGCGGTGGCGGGCACGGCGCGCGGCCAGGGCGTAGCCCGCGCAGGTCAGCGCCGCCAGGACGGCCGCCACCAGCAGGGGCCGCCCGATGACGCCCATGACCGCCACCCCGAGGGTCGCGCCGACCTGGCGGAAGGCGTTGAGCACGCCGCCGGCGGTGCCGGCCGTGCCGGGCGGGGCGCTGTTGATCATCCCGGCCATCAGGGCGGGCAGCACGAACGACAGGCCGAAGCCCAGCACCACCAGCCAGGGCGTCAGCACGCCGGTGAGCGCCGTCCCGGCCAGGCCCGCCGCGATGAGGGCCAGGCCGCCGAGTATCGGCGGGCGCGGGCCGTAGCGGGCCACCAGGCGGCCGGTGAGCAGCGGGTTCACCGTCATGGGCAGCGTGAGCGGGAGGAACGCCAGCCCGGTGGCCATCGGGCTCAGGTGGCGGGTGTCCTGGAGGAGCAGCGTCAGCACGAACAGGGCGCCGGAGAAGGCGAAGTTCGCCGCCGTGCCCGCCAGCAGCTCCGGCCAGGTGGCGGCGAGCAGGCCGCCGGGGAGGGCGGGAGCGTGGCTGCGCCGCTCGGCCAGCACCAGGCCGGCGAGGAGGGCCAGGGACAGCAGGGCGGCCACGGGCGCGGAGCCGATCAGCGCCTCGGCGACCAGGCCGAGGAAGGCGCAGGCCAGGATCTGGACCCACCAGTCGATCACCCGGCTGCCGCGCGGCGAGACCACCTTGCGCATGGCCAGCAGGCTGATCAGGGCGATGGGCGGGTTGAGCAGGAAGACGGCGCGCCAGCCGTACAGGTCGACCAGGAGGCCGCCGATCAGGGGGCCGGCCGCGAGCGCGCTGCCGGTGATGGCCGCCCACAGGCCGGTGGCGCGGGCCCGCGCGGCGGGCTCGGGGAACAGCTCGGCCAGCAGGCCGAGCGAGCCGCCCGTGCAGAGCGCGCCCGCCACGCCCAGCAGGGCGCGCAGGCCGATCAGCACGCCCAGGTCCGGCGCGGCGGCGCTCAGCAGCGAGATCACGCCGAAGGACGCCACGCCGAGCTTGAAGATCCGCGCCGCGCCGTACCTGTCGGCGACCGCTCCCCCGGTGAGGAGGCAGGCGGCGAAGGCGACCGTGTACGCGTTCACCGCCCACTGCTGGCCGGCCAGCGATCCGCCGAGCGAGGCCCGCAGGTCGGGCAGCGCGATCGTCAGGACCGTGGTGTCGAGGATCACCAGGAAGTAGGCGAGGGAGAAACCGAACATGCGCCCCAGCCTGCTGAAACGCGGCCCTGCCGCTCAACAGGCTGAGCCGCGGGGAGCGTTCGGGAAAGCCGTATGCTGGCATGTGTGGAGTTGCGGCAGTTGAGGGGGTTCGTGGCGGTGGCGGCGTCGGGCTCCGTCACGGCGGCCGCCGACCGCCTGGGCCTGGCCCCCGCCTCGGTGTCGGAGCAGGTGCGCAGGCTGGAGGCCGGCCTCGGTGTCGTGCTCTTCGAACGGACGCCGCGGGGCATGCGCCTGACCGAGCCGGGCAGCGCGCTGCTGGCCCGGGCGCAGGGCCTGCTGGACCACGCTGACGAGGTGCGGCGCGCCGTGACGGGCGCGCGCCGCCGCGTGCGGATAGGGGCGCTGGAGATGCTGGCCGCGGCCAGGCTCCCCGCCGTGGTCCGCCGCCTGGCGGAGCGCCGCCCCGACCTGGACGTGAGCGTCGAGTCGCTCACCAGGCGGCCGCTGCTGGAGGCGGTGGCGGGCGGCCGGCTCGACGCGGCGCTGTTGCTGGACCTGGGTGACCGGGTCGGCGGGCTGGGGTTCGACCGGCCTGCGGGGATGGACCACCTGGATCTGGGCGAGGTCCGGCTGTCGCTGGTCGCGGCGCCCGGCGGCGACCGGGAGCCGCTGCTCGTCAGCCCGGCCGGTTGCTCGATCCGGTTGGCGGCCGATCAGGTGTTCGGGGTGGAGGTGCCGCGCAGGGAGCTGACCAGCATCGCCACCGCGCGCGAGTGGTCCAGGCAGGGGCTGGGGGCGGCGCTGCTGCCGGACTTCGCGCTCGGGACGGATCTGAACTCGGGGGCGCTGGTGGAGCTGGATCTCCAGGCGCCGCCGCTCGCGCTGCGGCTGGTCTGGATGCGCGCCCGCGAGGCGTCCCTCCGCGACGTCCTGTACGCCCTCAGCACCGCGTGACGGCGGCCGGCCTGCTACGGCCGGGTGAGTCCGTACGACGCCGGCTACGGCCGGGTGAGCCGGTAGAGCACGTGGCGGCGCAGCGGGCTGGCCTTGGGCACGCGCGGATGGTCGAAGTCCTCGGCCGGATCCCTGGTCATGCCCAGGCGCCGCATCACCGCCTGGGAGCGCAGGTTCCGTTCGGCGGTCATCGAGATGAGGCCGTCGAGCCCCGCCTCCTCGAAGGCGTACCTGGCCGCCCGCCTGGCGGCCTCGATCGCGTACCCGTGGCCCCAGGCCGGGCGCGCCAGCCGCCACCCGATCTCCACCGCGGGCAGGAACGGCGCCTCGAACGTCTGCAGCGCCAGCCCCGTGAAGCCGATGAACTCCCCGCTCTCCCGCACCTCCAGCGCCCACAGCGAGTAGCCCAGCCGGTCGAACTGCTCCTCGATCCTGTCGATCAGCTCGTCGCTCTCCACCCGCGTGAGCCGTGCGGGGAAGTGCTCCATCACCTCGGGGTCGGCGTTCATGGCGGCGAAGGGCGCCCGGTCCTCCTCGCGCCATCTGCGCATGATGAGCCGTTCGGTCTCCATCCGGCCTAGAGTACGCGGCTGAGGAACGCCTTCGTCCGCGGGCTGCTCGGGTCGTCCAGCACCTCGGCCGGCGTGCCGGACTCGACGACCACGCCCTCGTCCATGAACACGACGCGGTCGGCCACCTCCCGCGCGAACCCGATCTCGTGGGTCACCACGATCATGGTGAGCCCGTCCTCGGCCAGGCCCTTCATGGTGGCCAGCACCTCACCGACCAGCTCGGGGTCGAGCGCGCTGGTCGGCTCGTCGAACAGCATGAGCTTGGGCCGCATGGCCAGGGCCCTGGCGATGGCGACGCGCTGCTGCTGCCCGCCGGAGAGCTGCCGGGGGTAGTTGCCCGCCTTGTCCTCCAGGCCGACGCGGCGCAGCAGGGCGTGCGCGCGTTCCCTGGCCTGGTCGCGGGGCTCGCCCCGGACGCCGACGGGCGCCTCGACGACGTTCTGCAGCACGGTCATGTGCGGGAACAGGTTGAACTGCTGGAAGACCATGCCGATCTCCCTGCGCTGCCGGGTGATCTCCTTCTTGCGCAGGTGCCGCACCTTCCCGCCGGACGCCTCGAACCCGATCAGCTCGCCGTCCACGTGGATGGAGCCGCCGTCGATGGTCTCCAGGTGGTTCACGCAGCGCAGGAACGTGGACTTGCCGGAGCCGGACGGGCCGAGGACGACCACCACCTCCTGGGGCCGCACGTCCAGGTCGATGCCCTTGAGCACCTCCAGGTGGCCGAAGTGCTTGCGTACGGCGCGGGCGCGCACCATGGGGACGCTCACGGGGTCACCTCCGAGGGACGGCGGCGGCGGAAGGTCGCGAAGGCCCAGAAGCTCCGCGGGGCGTTCCTGGTGGCGCCGCGCGCGTAGTGCCGCTCGATGAACGACTGGCCGACGTACAGGATCGAAGTGATCACCAGGTACCAGACGCACGCGACGATCAGCAGCGGGATGGTCTGGAAGGTGCGGTTGTAGATGGACTGCACCGTGTAGAGCAGGTCGGCCAGCGCGATCACGCTGACCAGGGAGGTGGCCTTCAGCATGCTGATGACCTGGCTGCCGGTGGGCGGGATGATGAAGCGCATGGCCTGGGGCAGCACGATGCGGCGGAACGCGCGGGCGTTGCTCATGCCGAGCGCGGAGGCGGCCTCGGTCTGGCCGGGGTCCACGGACATCAGGCCGCCGCGGATGATCTCCGCCATGTACGCGCCCTCGTTCAGCCCGAGCCCCAGGATGGCGGCCAGCAGCGGCGTGATGAGCTGGTTGGTGTCGGCGCTGACGAACTCGGGCCCGAACGGGATGCCGAAGGAGATCTCCGGCAGCAGGTACGACAGGTTGTACCAGAGCACGAGCTGCACCAGCACCGGCGTGCCCCGGAAGAACCAGACGTAGAGGCCGCAGGCGGCCCGCGCCACCGGGTTCTCCGACAGCCGTCCGACGGCCAGCAGCACGCCCAGCGCGACGCCCGCGGCCATGGCGATCACCGTGAGCAGCAGCGTGGTGAAGATGCCCTGGCCGATGAGCTGCGCGTTGACGTACCGGCCGACGACGTCCCACTGGAAGTTGGGGTTGGTGACGAGCAGGCTGACGAGCTGGGCGGCCAGCACGAGCAGCACGGCCGAGGCGACCCAGCGCAGGGGGTGGCGGGTGCGGGCGGCGCCCGCGACGTCGATCTCGGGAGGTTCGCTCATGATTTCGCCAGGTTGATTCCGGCCTGGTCCAGCTTGTTGTCGGAGGTCTTCCACTTGGCCATGATCCGGTCGTAGGTGCCGTTGTCCATGAGCTTCTGGATGCCGTCCCTGAGCACGTCGCGCAGCGGCGAGTCCTTGGCCACGACGGCCCCCTGGTAGAGGTCGTCGAAGCCGTTCGGCCGGCCCTTGCCGGCGAGTTCGAGCTTGCCGCCGGCCTGGTCGACGAAGTAGGTGAGCGGTGCCTGGGAGGAGAAGAACGCGTCCGCCCGCCCCGAGCTGACCGCCAGCACCGAGGTGGGCTGGTCCTTGTACGACTGCACGGTGATCTTCTGCTTGCCCTCCTTGACGCAGGCCGCGGACTGGCCCTTGATCACCGCCTCCGCGGAGCCGCCGGCCATGACCGAGATCTTCAGCCCGCACGTGTCGGCCACCGAGCCGATCCGGTCCGGGTTGCCCTTCGGGACCGCGAACACGACGTACTCCTTGACCCAGTCCACGAAGTCGTTGTTCTTCTGCCGGTCGGGGAAGTCGCCCACGGGGCCGATGGCGAAGTCGTAGCGGCCGGAGGCGATGCCGGTCAACGAGCTGGGCAGGCCGTCCACGGTGACGTGCTCGATCTTCACGCCGAGGACCTGGCCGAGCGCCTCGGTCATGTCGGCGGCGGCGCCGGTCAGCGACCTGCCGTCGGCGCCGGCGATCTCGTACGGCGGGAACGAGCCGTTGTTGACCGAGATCAGCCTGCCGGCCTGCTTGACCTTGTCGGGCAGGCGGTCGTACAGGGCCTGGTCCTTGGCCTGGGCGGCGGCGGAGGGCTGCCCCGCCGGCTCCAGCACGCCCTCGGCCTCCGGCGGGTTGGCGCCGCAACCGGCCATGAGCAGAACGGCGGCGGCGAGCAACGCGGTCACGGGCTTAGACATGCGGCTCCAATCGCGGGTCCAGTCGCGAGTCCGGCCGCTGGTCCGGCCGCGGGTCCGGCCGCGGGTCCGGCCGCTGGTCCGGTCGCGGGTCCAGTCGCGGGTCCACCGCGAAGCGCCGGTTCTCCAGGACGGGCAGGGTACGGCGGGCGGCGGCGAGCTCGCCGGCGGAGGCGTCGGCCCACAGCAGCCCGGGCGCCTCGCCGAGGCGGGCCCTGGTGATGCCGAGCGGGTCGACGACCATGCTGGCCCCGATGTTGCGCCTGCCGCACTCGCCGGAGGCGGCCACGTAGCAGGTGTTCTCCAGGGCTCGGGCGGTGACCATGACCTCCCAGTGCCACTCCTTGGCCGGGCCGCGCACCCAGGCGGCGGGCAGCGCGAGCACCTGGGCGCCCTGGTCGGCCAGGAGCCTGGCCAGCTCGGGGAAGCGCACGTCGTAGCAGGTCATCAGGCCGACCTTCCAGCCGGCGCAGTCGAAGACGACGGGCGCGTTCGCGCCGGGGACGACGTTGTCGGACTCGCGGCGCCCGAACGCGTCGTACAGGTGCAGCTTCACGTACGTGGCGACGATCTCGCCGTCCCTGGCCGCCACCAGCACGTTCGACACGCGGCCGTCCGGCTCGGGCACGTGCACGCCGGCGACGACGGTGGTGCCGCTGCCCCGCGTGTGCTCGACCAGGCCGCTGACGAAGGGGCCGTCCAGCGGCTGGGCGGCCTCGCGGATGCGTACGGGCTCGTCCACGAAGAGGGCGAGCGCTCCTTCGGGCAGGACCAGCAGGTCCGCCCGGCCCGCCACGGCTCCGTCGATGAGCTCCTGGCAGGTCTTGAGGTTGACGGCCCAGTCCTCCGCGGAGGCGAACTGTCCTACGGCGATCCTCATGCGGGGAAAACCTCCTCGGGGGCGATGGGGCGGCCCGAGATGCCCTGCGCGTGCAGCTCCTCGCAGAACGCGGCCACCATCGGGGCGTTGGGCGCGGCGCCGTACGGCATCCAGTCCTGGCCGAAGGTGCGGGCCGTCTCGGTCAGGTCGGCGAGCAGCCACGGCGTGGTGTCGGTGAGCAGCCGCCGCCGGGCCAGCCAGTGCCGCTTGGAGCGTTCGAACAGGTCCAGCACGGCGCCGGGCAGCTCCGGGTGGCGCTCGGCGGTCTCCCGCTTGAGCGTGATCAGGTGGATGCCGGGCACGAAGCCGGTCTGCTGGTAGTAGGCCAGCTCGGCGGCGCGGTGGTCGGGCAGCAGGTGGCGGAGGCGGCTGCCGGGGGTGAAGAACTCCGGCGGCATGAACGGCGTCATGATCGCGTCGTACCGGCCGTCCGCGAGCCCTTCGGCCAGGCCGTCGCCGGTCAGCGAGACGTTGCCGGGGAGCGGCACGGGCCCGGTCCGGTCCTTGCCGGTCTCGCCGGCCACCAGCGGGCCGACCGTCCACTCGATGCCCTCGATGTCCACCCCGGCGTCCCGCAGCAGCGCGCGGGTCCAGGTGTTGCCGGAGTCGGGCCAGCCGGTCAGGCCGATGCGGGCGCCCTTGAGCTCGTCCAGCGAGGTCAGGTCGCTGTCGCGGCGGACGAGCACGCAGCGGTGCCGGAAGCCGCGCATCACGAACACGGGCAGCCCCACGAGCCGGTCGTCGCCGGCGGCGCGGCCGAGCACGTACCGGCTGAAGGAGGTCTCCCCTCCGTCGAGGCCGGGCTCGCCGAGCACGTCGGGCGTGACGGCACGGGACTCGATCTCCAGCTCGAACCCCTCGGGCCGGACGACCCCTGTCACGACCGGCACGAGGTGGTCCCAATCCCGCACGGCAAGGCGGATATTTGCCATAAAGCACCCCAAACGGGCAATAGTTGCCGTTAATTGCCAGAAACCATATGTTCAGCCATGCAAGCCACACAAGAAGATCTTTGTTGCTGAACAAAGATTTACAGGGGGACAAAGTGGACACCGCATGGCTGGCGCAGCGCATCGCCGATCCGAGCGCGCGCGGGATCGCCGCCGCCCTGACCGACCTGATCAGGGAGGGCACGGTCACGGCGCAGACGCGCCTGCCGACGGTCCGCGGCCTGGCCAGGGAGCTGGGCGTCAGCTCGGGAACGGTCGCGGACGCCTGGGCCGAGCTGCGCAAACACGGGATGATCAGGACCGAGCGGCGCCGCGGCACCGTGGTGCTCGGCCCGCCGGAGGTGCCCCGCCCGATCCGGTACGAACGCCTCGGCCACTGGGGCGACCGCCTGGCCATCGACCTGACCATCGCCTCCCCCGACACGGCCCTGCTCCCGCCCCTGGAGGCGGCGCTGGCCGCGGCGGCCCGCGCGGACGGGCTCAACGACTACGCCCGCGCGACGATCACGCCGCGGCTGCGGGCCGCCGTCGAGCCGGACTGGCCGTTCCATGCGGAGGGCTGGCTGGCGGTCGGCGGCGGGTACGAGGCCGTCCAGCTCCTCTGCCAGACCGCGGCCCTGCCGGGCGACAGGATCGCGATCGAGGAGCCGACCGGGGCGCGGCTGCTGGACATCCTGGAGCGGGTCGGCGTGCAGATCGTCCCGGTGGCCTGCGACGAGCACGGCCCCATCCCGGGTGCGCTGGAGAAGGCGCTGCGGGCCAGGCCCGTGGCCTTCGTCTACCAGCCGCGGGGCCAGTCGCCGTGCGGCCACGCCGTCACCCCCGCGCGCTCGGCCGAGCTGGCGGAGCTGCTGGAGCCCGCCAAGACGCTCATCGTCGAGGACGACGGGATCGGCGAGCTGTCGGTCTCGCCGATGGTCAGCATGGGGGCCCGGTTTCCGGGCCGTACGGTGCTGGTGCGCTCGTACTCCAAGTCGCACGGCCCCGACCTGCGCATCGCCGTCATCGGCGGGGCGGCGGACGCGGTGGAGCGGGTGCGCGTGCTGCGCAGCTTCGGCACCGGCTGGACCAGCCGGATCCTCCAGGACACGCTCGCCCACCTGCTGGGCGACGCGGGCGTGCGCGAGCGCGTCGCGCACGCCCGCGAGGTGTATGCGCGGCGCCGCGCGCGGCTGGCCGCGGAGCTGGCGGCGCGCGGCGTGCGTACGGGCGGCGGCGACGGCCTGGTGCTCTGGGTGCCGGTGCACGACGAGCCGGCCGCCCTGGTCACGCTGGCCGCGCACGGCATCTCGGTCGCGCCGGGCAGCCGCTACGTGGTCGAGCCCGCCGCCGCCCACCACCTGCGGCTGGCCACGGCCCGGCTCACCGACGACCCGGACGAGCTGTCCGCCCTGGCCGACGTGATCGCCCTGGCGGCCACGGGCGGCAGGCGGCTCAGCGCCGCGACCTGATCCCGGTGATGCGGCGGAACACGTCCCACCAGAACGGCGCGCCGAACAGCAGCGCCACGTACGTCAGCAGGAAGCCCGGCCAGTGGCTCGGCGTGCTGATCCGGTCCCACCACATGGGAAGGTTCCCCTGCACGCTCGGCTCGCCCTGCGCAGGGATCGACACGCTGACCATCGCCTGCCCCATCATCTTGACCAGGGCGGGCTCGCTGAGCAGCTCGGTCACGCAGGGCACCGGGGCCTCGCCCGTGCACTGCCGCCTCAGCTCCTCGTACGCGTCCGGCCCCGCCTCCGCCACGGCCGTGACCGAGGAGCGGAAGGCGTTGTCGCGCAGCAGCGTCTTGGCGTACTCGAAGCCGTCCATCGAGAACAGCAGCGTCACCACGACGCCCAGCACGGCCAGCACCCACTTGACGTAGCGCCTGTACAGCATGGACAGGCGCTGCATCTCCCCGTCGAACCAGGTCTCGACGCCCTTCCTGAACCGGTCGAGGTCGCCCTGCGCGCTCTCCCACACGCCCTTGAGATGGCCGTACAGAGGGCTGCCGATCTTGTGCAGCTTCCTCAGGAACTCCGGGATGTCACCGTTCTCCATCGCGGCCAGCTCCATCACCGCGACCGCGAAGCGCTCGGGCGGCAGGTTGGCGATGCTGGTCCTGCCGCGCTTGGCGTGGTCGATCTCGCGTACCCGCTCGTAGAGCAGGTTCATGATCGACTCGCCGGTCCTCGCCTCGGGCAGCCGGCCGGGGTCGGCGGGGGCGGGCCTGTCGCTGTGCCTCGGCCGGGGATCGCGCCCGAACGGCAGGGCCAGCAGCACGTCCCGGACGCTGGCGGGCAGCCACGACGGCGATGTGTCCCCGACGCCGTCCAGGGTGTCCCTGAGGTAGGCCCACAGGAACTTGCTGCGGATGGACAGCACCCGGACGAACAGCTCGTTGAGGCCGCTCACCAGCAGCGACAGCAGCAGGAACGCCACGACCAGGCCGAGGGCCAAATCCACGTAAACGGATAACACGGCGCATTGATACCACCACGCGGTGTGGCCCCGCAATGCCGGTGATCAGGCGCCGTAGAACACCCGGTCCACGACTTTGCGGGCCCGCCGCGTGACGCGGCGGTAGTCGTCGAGGAAGTCCTCCGAGCCGTCCGGCGGGTAGCCGAGCGTCTGGGCGAGCATCCTGCGCTCCCCCGCGTCGCGCGGCACGCTGTCTCCCGGCCGGCCCTTCACCAGCATGATCGCGTCGCGCACCCGAGACGCGAACCGCCACGCCTCCGCCAGCACCGCCTCGTCGGCCGGCGCCAGCAGCTCCTCCCCCACGGCCGCCCGCAGCGCCTCCAGCGTGCGGGTGGTGCGCAGCGACGGGTGCGTGCCGGCGTACCGGAGCTGCAGGAGCTGGGCCACCCATTCCACGTCCGACAGCCCGCCGGGGCCGAGCTTGGTGTGCAGGGCGGGGTCGGCGCCGCGCGGCAGGCGTTCGGCCTCCATGCGGGCCTTGAGCCGCCTGATCTCCCTGACCGTGTCCTCCCGCAGGCCGTGGCGCGGGTGGCGCAGCTCGTCGATCATCGCGATGAACGCCGCCCCCAGCTCGGCGTCCCCGGCCGAGAAGCGGGCCCGCAGCAGGGCCTGCGACTCCCACGGCGACGACCAGCGGGAGTAGTAGGCCCGGTACGACGCCAGCGTGCGCACCAGCGGCCCCTGGCGCCCCTCCGGGCGCAGGTCGGGGTCGATGGGCAGGGGCGGGTCGGGGGCGGGCAGCGACAGGAGCCTGCGCAGCTCGTTGGCGACGGCGAAGGCGGCGTCGGTGGCCTCGCGCTCGGCCACGCCGGGCAGCGGCGAGTGCACGAACATGACGTCGGCGTCGCTGGCGTACGAGCACTCCATGCCGCCCAGCCGGCCCATGGCGATGATCGCGAAGGAGGTGACGCCGGCGGCCCTGCCGAGTGCGGCGTCGAGCGCGGCCTGGAGGGTCACGTCGTTGAGCCGCGACAGCGCGGTGCCGACGGTCTCGATGTCGATCAGGCCGGACAGGTCGGCCACGGCCGTGCGGAACAGCTCCTTGCGCCGCAGCGCCCGCACCGCCGTGACGGCGGTCTCGGGGTCGCCGGTATACCGGGCGACCGCGGCGGACGCCTCGCCGAGCAGCGCCTCCGGCGGGCGTACGGCCAGCTCCTCGTCGGAGCCCAGCATGGCCACCGCGTCGGGGGCGTGCATGAGCAGGGTGGTGGCGTAGCGGCTGGTGCCGAGCACCCTGGCCATCCTGGCGGCCACGGCGGTCTCGTCGCGCAGCAGCCGGAGGTACCACGGCGTGCTGCCCAGCTTGTCGCTGACCTGCCGGAACCCGAGCAGCGCCGCGTCGGGGTCGGGCGTGTCGGCGAACCAGCCGAGCATGACCGGCAGCAGCGTGCGCTGGATGGCGGCCCGCCTGGACACGCCGGTGGACAGGTTCGCGATGTGGCGCAGCGCGCCCCTGGGGTCGACGTAGCCGAGCGCCTCCAGCCGGGCCGCCGCCGCGGCGGTGGACAGCCGCGCCTCCGACTCCGGCAGCCGCGCCACGGCCTGCAGCAGCGGCCGGTAGAACAGCTTCTCGTGCAGCCGCCGCGCCTCCATGGCGTGCCGCCGCCACCGCGCCGTGAACTCCCCCACCGGGTCGGCCTGCATACCCAGCGCCCGGCCCAGCCTGCGCAGGTCGGCCTCGCCGGTGGGCACGACGTGCGTGCGCCGCAGGCGGTGGAGCTGCAGCAGGTGCTCGACCCGCCGCAGGAACGAGTACGCCTCCGCCAGCCCGCGCGAGTCGTCACGGGCGACGTAGCCGCCCCTGGAGAGCGCCGCCAGCGCCGGGAGCGTCCCCCTGCGGCGCAGCAGCGGGTCGAGCCTGCCGTGCACGAGCTGCAGGAGCTGCACCGCGAACTCGATGTCGCGCAGCCCGCCCGGCCCGAGCTTGAGCTGCCGCTCGCCCTCGGCGCGCACGTGGGCCTCGACGCGGCGGCGCATCGCCTGCACGTCCTCGACGAAGTGCTCGCGGGTGGCGGCCGTCCAGACCATCTCGTTGACGGCCTCGACGTAGGCGGCGCCCAGCTCCAGGTCGCCCGCCACGGGCCTGGCCTTGAGCAGCGCCTGGAACTCCCAGGTCTTGGCCCAGCGGCGGTAGTAGGCGAGGTGGCTGGCGAGCGTGCGGACCAGCGGCCCCGAGCGGCCCTCGGGGCGCAGCCCGGCGTCCACCTCCCACAACGAGCCCTCGGGGGTGGTCGCGGAGCAGGCCCGCATCATGGCCTGGGCCAGGCGGGTGGCGGCCCGTAGCGCCTTGGCCTCGTCGGCGCCCTCCCTCGGCTCCGCCACGAAGATCACGTCGACGTCGCTGATGTAGTTCAGCTCCCTGGCGCCGCACTTGCCCATGCCGATGACCGCGAAGCGGACCTCCTCGGCCTCGACCTCGGTGCGGGCGATGGCGAGCGCGGCCTCCAGCGCGGCGCCCGCCAGGTCGGACAGCTCGGCGGTGACCTCGCTGAGCGTCGCCTGGCCGTTGAGGTCGCGGGCGGCCAGGTGCGCCAGGCGGCCCCGGTAGGCCACGCGCAGCGCCGTCAGCGCGCCGTTGCCGCCCTCGGCCGCGCGCGGCTCGCTCTCGCCCGGCTCGGCGCCGACCGCCCGCAGCAGCTCGGCCCTGGCCTCGCCGAGGGCGGGCTCGGCCAGCCGGGCCACCTGCCCGGGATGGCGCACGAGGTGCTCGCCGAGCGCGGCACTGACGCCCAGCACGGCCAGCAGCCTGCCCTTGAGCCCTTCGTCGGAGCGCAGCGCGTCGAGCACGGCCGGCTCGCGCTCGATCAGGCGGGTCAGCGAGACCAGGGCCTGGTCCGGGTCGGCCACGTCGACCAGGGACTCCAGGATGTCGTCCAGGTCGGCCTCCGACTGGCCGACGAGCTGCGCCGCCCTGGCTCCGTCGGCGAAGCCGAGCTTCGCGAGCCTCGCGGCGGTGGATTCGATCCTGGGCACCCCTCCATCTTGACAGCTCATGCCCGTTTCGTCGTAGCATGCGAACGCAACGTTGCGTTGCGTTTTGCGAGGAGGGCAGGATGGGACGGGTTCCCGCAGGGGTGGCGTGGGGGTTGCTGGCCGCCTGGGTGGTGCACGACGCCGAGGAACTGGCCACCATGGCGCGGTGGACGCGGGCGGCGCGGCCCCGGCTGGAGGAGCGCCTGCCGGGGATGCCGTGGGAGCGGCTGGAGGTGTCGCAGGCGCACGCGAACGCGGCCATCGGGCTGATGGGCGGGGTGATGGCCGTGGCCTCGGGACTGGGGGCGCGTACGGGCGGGCGGAGCGCGGTGTTCCAGGCGGCGCTGGCCGGGTTCGGAGTGCACGGGGTGGTGCATCTCGCCCAGGCGGCGCTGTTCCGGGGGTACACGCCGGGGGTGGTGACGGCGCCGGTCGTGGTGATCCCGTACTCGGTGTGGGCGTGGCGGCGGCTGCGGCGGGCCGGGGTGCCGTCACGCGGCCCCAGGGCGGCCGTGGCGGCGTTCCCGCTGGTCCTGGCGGGCGTGCACGCCCTCGCGCACGCCCTCACCGGCAGGTACGGCCGCACCGGCCGGCAGGGCGCGCGGCGGGTGGGGCTCAGCCGTTCCTGACCACGCCGGCGAACGCCCGCGCCACCGGGCGCCAGGTGGCCACGAGCGCCCTCTCGGCGGCCTTGACCTCGGCGTTGAGGTCCTCGGCCGCGTCCAGGTCCGAGTCCGCCGTCCACGAGGCGAAGATCTCCGGCGTGGCCTCGGGGTGGAACTGCACCGCCCACGCCGCCTCGCCGAGCCGGTAGGCCTGGTTCGGGTACTGGGAGCCGGTCATCAGCGGCACCGCCCCGTCGGGCAGCCGCGTCATGGCGTCCTGGTGGTACTGCACCGCCACGGCCGTGCTGCCCGGGCTCCCGATGCCCGACAGCAGCCGGTCGGAGGCGGCGGCCGGCAGCGCGACCACCTCGCGGGCGCCGACCTCCAGGCCGTTCGCGCCGCGCTCGACGGTGCCGCCGCAGGCCATGGTGAGCAGTTGCGCGCCCAGGCAGACGGCCAGGGTGGGGGTGGCGTCATCGACGGCCCGGCGGAGCAGGTCGCGGGTGGCGGGCTGCCAGGGGCTGCGCTCGTCCTCCCAGGCGGCCGCCGCGCCGCCGAGCACGATCAGCCCGTCCCGCGCCCGCGCGGGGACGTCCTCTCCCAGGTACGGCCGCACGACCTCGCAGTCCAGCCCCAGCCACTGCGCGAGGTAGCCGAGCCCGGCCTCGGCCTCGTGTTCGATGACGGTGATTCGCATATGCGTAATTATGTGGTGTTTATGAGGATTGATGAGGTCGACGGGCTGCGCATCGCCACGTTCGGCACCGGACCGCGCACGATCATCGCCGTCCACGGCATCACGGCGTCGCTGATGGCCTGGGCCGCGGTGGGACGGCGGCTCCCTGACGGCTGGTCACTGGTGGCCGTGGACCTGCGCGGGCGCGGGCACAGCGCGTCCCTGCCCGGCCCGTACGGGCTGCCCAGGCACGCCGAGGACGTGCTGCGCGTGGCCGACCACGTCGGAGCGGGACCGGACGCGGTGCTCACGGGGCACTCCATGGGCGCGTACGTCGCGGCGCTGGCCGCCGCGCGGCGCGAGTTCGCCAGGGTGGTGCTGGTGGACGGCGGGATCCCGCTGCCGCCGATCCCCGAGGGCATGGACCCGGACGCGGCACTGGAGGCCGTGCTGGGGCCGGCCCTGGCACGGCTGCGGCAGACGTTCCCCTCGGCGCAGGCGTACGTGGAGTTCTTCCAGGCGCACCCCGCCTTCGCCGGGCGCTGGAACGCCGACGTGGAGGCGTACGTACGTTACGACCTGACGGGGCCCGAGGGCGCGCTGCGGTCGCGGGCGGCGGGCGAGGCGGTGCTGGAGGACGGACGGTGGCTGCATCTGGAGCGGGAGGCCATCGGTGCGGCGCTGAGGGCGATCACCTCGCCGCTGTACCTGCTCAGGGCGCCACGCGGGCTACTCGACCAGCCGACGGGGATGCTGCCCGACGAGCTGGCACGGCCGTGGACGGACCTGCTGCCGGGGTTGCGGGACGAGGTGGTGCCGGACTGCAACCACTACACGATCCTGTTCGACGAGCGCTGCGTGGCCACGGTGGTGGACCGCCTCACCTCCCCCGGCTGAGGCCGCCGGCCACCGTAACGGGCCCGCGCATCTCCGCCTGAGCAGGTCACTCGGCGCACGAAGAAGGCCCCCGAGGATGGTTCGGGGGCCTTCGCGCACGTGCTCGCCGGGGAACGTTCTAGCGTGGAGCGATCCACGTGGCGCGGGCGGCGGCGACCAGCGTGCCGTCCGCCTCGTAGATGGCGCTCTGGCCGAACATCTTGCGGCCGTCGCGCCCGGTCGGGCGGGCCACCACCGAGTAGCGGCCGCCGGGCAGCACCGGGCGGTGGATCTGCACGGCCAGCCGGCCGAGCAGGGCGCTCTCACCGGGGCCGAAGTGCGCCCAGCCGGTGATGCAGTCGAGCACCGCGCCCACGATCGAGGCGGGCACGCCGTCCTCGCCGGTCACGGTGAACGGCACCCGCCAGCCGGCCGCCACGAGGTCGGTGCCCTCCACCGGGCCGGGGAAGATGCGCAGGCCGTCGCCGGGCTCGCGCAGACCGCAGGCGAAGCACTCCGCGAACGGGTGCGCCGTCAGCCCCGCGAACCCGGCCTCGGCGCGGGCGGCGTCGTTGAACGGCACGAACCCCGGGCCCTGCAGTTCCTCGGCCACGGGGATCGCCTCGACCAGCAGCTTGTCGCCGTGCGAGAGGGAGACCGTGTTGGCGACGTGCTCCAGCCTCAGCTCCGTCTCCAGCGGCGTGGGGGCGTGCAGCGTGACCTCGACGGCTGATCGGCCACCGTTCACGGCCTCGGCCATGGTGCCGGCGATCCAGCCGCCGTTGGCGACGCCGACGGGACCACGGAAGCGCTCGGGAACGGTCAACACGGTCTGCAGGGCAGCCGTCGTCATGCCACACCCTCCTATATCGCCACGCCAGGCGAAAAGTCCGGAAATATCATAAAGAGCAGGCCGATTTTACTGGACACCCGGTTTACCTAGGATGCGGGGGTCCGGTGGCCGCTCGGTACGTCTCCATAACGCCTTGAACGGGCCCGAAACTTCCCCCACCGGGTAACGAGACGCTAGGCGCCGCACATCGCTCGGATGTGACTCGGGGGTCAGAAGCAACGAAAATCGGCCTCACTCCGAACCGCTCCGGGAGTGAGGCCGATCAAGGCGTCGGCAGTACCTTAACGAGGTTTCCCGCCTGCCGCGACCAAACGGCGGATTCTCCTCGATCAAGGAGTGTCGTGCGCGTCCCGGCCCATCCTCGGAGAGGCTGGTATCAGACGCCCTATGCTGGCGCGGCAGAGGTAGCGTAGGGCGGACCGGGCCGGGAGGGTGTTGCGCGTGGTGGGGGCGAGGCTGCGATATCCGCCGGGTGCCCTGGTCATCCTGACGGGGCTGCCGGGGGCGGGCAAGACCACGCTGCTGCGGCGCCTGTACGACCTGCACGGCACCGAGAGCCTGCCCGTCACCTCAGGCACGGTCGTGGTGATCGACTCCTCGCAGTCCAGGCGGCACTGGGACGGCAGGATCACCTGGGCGCCCTATCCGGTGCGCCGCGCCGTGGTGTTCGTCACCCACCTGACCCGCATCCGCCAGGCCCTGACCCAGGGCCACTCGGTGGTCGCGCACAACCGGGGCTGCGGGCCGTACGTGCTGCGCGGTTTCGCCTGGCTGGCGCGCCGGCACGGCGCGGACTTCCACCTGCTCCTGCTGGACGCGCCGCCCGGCGAGGCGCTGGCGGGGCAGCGGGCCAGGGGCAGGGTGGTGGCGCCCAGGACGTTCGCCCGGCACCAGCGCAGGTGGGACTGCCTGCTCGCGCGGGTCAAGGGCGGTGACCCGGCTCCGGCGGCAGGGGCGTACATCGTGAACCGGGCGGAGGCGGGGCTGCTGGAGGCGATCGTGTTCGATCCGCCGCCGGGTGTCGATCCGAGCCCGCGCCGTTCGTACAAGGGCTGAAGGGAAGGAGCGAACCATGCAGCGATACGTGCTCACCATCTACCAGCCCGACGGCGAGCCGCCCGGCCCCGAGGTGCTCGAACCGATCATGCGTGACCTCGACGCGCTGGGTGATGAGATGAGGGCCGCCGGCGCCTGGCTCTTCTCCGGCGGCCTGCGTCCGCCCGGAGAGGCGGTCGTGCTGGACCCGCGCGGCGGCGGCGAGGTGCTCACCACGGACGGCCCGTACACCGAGGGCAAGGAGCACATCGGCGGTTTCACCGTGATCCAGGCGCCCGACAGGGACGCGGCGCTCGCCTGGGGGCGCAAGATGGCCGCGGCGAGCACGCTCCCGATCGAGGTGCGGGAGTTCTGGGGCTGACCCCCGACGGTCCCCGCCGCCACGGCGGGGCCCACTGTCAGGGCAGGTCGGAGCAGGTCAGAGCACGGGCAGGTAGCGGCCGAGCTCGAACTCGGTGACGTGGCGCCGGTACTCGCGCCACTCGCTGCGCTTGTTGCGCAGGAAGAAGTCGAAGACGTGCTCGCCCAGCGTCTCGGCCACCAGCTCGCTGCGCTCCATGACCTCGATGGCGTCGTTGAGCGAGCCGGGCAGCGGCTGGATGCCCAGGGCACGCCGCTCGGCGCTGGTCAGCGTCCAGACGTTGTCCTCGGCGGCGGGCGGCAGCTCGTAGCTCTCCTCGATGCCCTTCAGCCCGGCGGCCAGGATCAGCGCGAAGGCCAGGTAGGGGTTGCAGGCCGAGTCGAGCGAGCGGAACTCGATGCGGGTCGAGCCGCCCTTGTGCGGCTTGTACATCGGCACCCGGACCAGGGCCGAGCGGTTGTTGTGGCCCCAGCACACGTAGGAGGGGGCCTCGCCGCCCTGCCCGGCGATGGCCTCGGCGCCGCCCCAGAGCCGCTTGTAGGAGTTGACCCACTGGTTGGTGATGGCGGTGATCTCGGCGGCGTGCCGCAGCAGCCCCGCGATGAACGAGCGCCCGATCTTGGACAGCCGGTAGTCGGAGCCGGCCTCGTAGAAGGCGTTGCGGTCGCCCTCGAACAGCGACATGTGGGTGTGCATGCCGGAGCCGGGGTGCTCGGTGAACGGCTTGGGCATGAACGAGGCCCAGATGCCCTGCTCCAGCGCGACCTCCTTCATGACCAGGCGGAAGGTCATGATGTTGTCGGCCGTGGTGAGCGCGTCGGCGTAGCGCAGGTCGATCTCCTGCTGGCCGGGCGCGCCCTCGTGGTGGCTGAACTCGACGGAGATGCCCATCGACTCCAGCATCATGATCGCCTGGCGGCGGAAGTCGTGGCCCGAGCTGTGGGGCGTGTGGTCGAAGTAGCCGCCGGAGTCGATCGGCTCGGGCCGCTGGCCGGGCTCGGGACGGTTCTTCAGCAGGAAGAACTCGATCTCGGGGTGGGTGTAGAAGGTGAAGCCCATGTCGGCGCACTTGGCGAGCGTGCGCTTGAGCACCCAGCGCGGGTCGGCGTGCGACGGCGTGCCGTCGGGCATGAGGATGTCGCAGAAGATGCGGGCCGCGCCCGGCGTCTCGCTGCGCCACGGCAGGATCTGGAACGTGGCCGGATCGGGCTTGGCGAGCATGTCGGACTCGTAGACGCGGGCGAAGCCCTCGATGGCCGAGCCGTCGAACCCGATGCCCTCGGCGAAGGCCCCCTCCAGCTCGGCGGGCGCGATCGCGACGGACTTGAGGAAGCCGAGCACGTCTGTGAACCACAGCCGGATGAACCGGATGTCGCGTTCCTCGAGCGTGCGGAGCACGAACTCCTGCTGGCGGTCCACGGCATCCCCTCGTTCGTACGGACAGTACAGGCGTACACACCAGCATGCCGTGTCCGTGTTTCGCACACGTTACGGGGGGTGCCGGTGCGAGCCTCGCTGACAAAGGGCCCGCCCCGACTTACTGTGATCACGCAGTCAGTCTCGGGGGAGGCATTGGTGGCTATCGACCTGCTCAATCACAAGCTCGATCGGGCGTTCGACCACATCGACGCGAGCGGCAACGGCGTCGTCGAGCGCGAGGACCTGCTGGGGCTGGGCGCCCGTATCCTGGTGGGCTTCGGGGAGTCCCCCACCTCGGTCGCCGGGGCGAGTCTCGTGGACGGCTTCGACCGCATCTGGTCCACCCTGTCGGAGACGCTGGAGCGCGACGGCGACTCCGGCATCGCGCGCCCGGACTTCCTGCGGGGGATGACGGCGGCGTTCGTCACGGGCGACCAGTACGACCCGGTGTTCAGGCCGGCCACGGTCGCGGTGGCCGAGCTGTGCGACGGCGACGACGACGGGGAGATCGGGCCGGGCGAGTTCCGCACGATGTTGTGCGCGTTCGGGGTGGCCTACGACGACGTGGACGAGGCGTTCGACCGCCTGGACCGGTCGGGCAGGGGCACGCTCACCGTGGACGAGCTGGTCGTGGCCGCGGCCGACTACTACCGCGGCGACGACCCCAACGCCGCCGGCAACTGGCTTTTCGGGCCCCTGTGAACAGCACGGTGAAGAACACTCCAGTGAAGAGCGCCTCCAAGGACGGCGTGAGCACCGCCGCCACCACGACCGTGTTCGCCACGGTCCGCACCGCCCTGCGCTCGGCCCTGTCGTCCCTGCTGCCGCTGCCGCGCAGGGGCGGCTCGGCCGCGATGGCGCTGCTGCCGCTCACCGAGCGGGTGCCCGCGATGGCGGCGCCGTGCAGGATGCACCCGGCCGTGTACGCGATCGAGGCCGCGGTCATCGACTGGGCCAGGCGTTCCGGCCTGCGTGCCGACCCGGGCGTCGGCTACCACCGGATGGCGGGCCGGGCGTTCGCCGAGTTCGACGCGGCCGCGGCGGCGCTGTTCGCGCAGTGGCTGACGTGGCTGTTCCACCTGGACGACGAGCTGGACGAGCGGTCGGGCCCGCTGGAGATCTTCCACGGCATGCTCAAGGGCACGTCCTGCCATCCGCTGGAGGCGGCCTTCGCCGACCTGTGGCGCGTGACGAGCGTGCGGATGAGCGACCAGTGGCGGGCCAGGTTCGCGGTGGGGCTGCAGCGCCAGTACGACGCCTGCCGGGCCGAGGCGGAGAACCGGGCGGCGGGGCGGATGCCGACGCTGGAGGAGTACCCGGCGCTGCGCAGGGGCACGGTCGGCCCTTACCTGTACGACCTGGTGGAGCCGTGCCTGCGGGTGGAGGTGCCGGTCTGGGTGCACGAGTCGGACCCGTGGCGGCAGCTCGTGGACGCCTGCAGCGACGTCACCGCCTGGTGCAACGACGTGGCCTCGCGGCCGAAGGAGCGGGGCGACGTGCACAACTTCGTGGTGCTGGCGATGCGGCAGCTCGGCCTGGGCGAGCGGGAGGCGACGGCCTGGGTGCTGGACCGGATCGCCGCGCGCTGCCAGGACATGCGCAAGGCGGCCAGGCGGCTGCCGCTGGACGACCTGGCGCCGAAGGCGGCCAGGGACGTCAGCAAGGTCGCCTGCGCCTACCTGGCCGCGCCGCGCGCGCACCTGGACTGGCTCCTGGAGTCCCAGCGCTACGCGTGACCTCCGGACCGGCCAGGCGTGGGCCCTTGGGACCGGCGGCGGCGTCAGGCGTGGGCCTTGGGGCCGGCGGCGAGCATGTCGCCGGCCAGGGTGCGGCGGTAGACGACCTGCTTGCCGAGCCGCATGCCGACCGCCAGCCCGCCGCCGCTGAGCACGCCGAGGTGCTGGCTGACCGCGCCGGGCGTGAGCGCCATGCGGGCGGCCAGCGCCGAGGTGGTGGCGGGCTCGGCGAGCGCGAGCAGGATCGCGGCCCTGCTCCGCCCGATCAGCGCGGCGAGCGCGCCGGGCGCGGGCGGCGGACCCTGCTCCCACAGCGTGCCGACGCCCTGCACGGGGTAGACCAGCATCGACTGGTACGGCGCCGTCATCACGGCCACGGCCGGCCAGTAGAACGCGCTGGGCACCAGCACCAGCCCGTCCCCGTGCAACCCGCCCGACGCGCACCAGGGCCGGTCGATGAGCAGCAGCTCCCCCGTCCACACCACGGCCGGGTCGAGCCCGGCGAACAGCTCGCGCGCCCCGCCCTGGGCGAGCTGGCGCGAGCGGCGCAGCACGTCCCGCTCCAGCAGCGCGTACACGCGGGGCCAGAACTCGGCGAAGCACCCCTCCCAGTACGCCTCCAGCGCGTCCGCGACCCTGGACACCCCGGCCTCGGGGTCGGCGGCGAAGCGTGCGATGACGGCCGGGTCCGTGCCGCGCACCTTCAGCGCCTCCTGGCGGGCCAGCGCGGGGTCGGTGCGCCTGACGCGGTCGAGCTCGGCGGCGAAGTCGGGCATCGGCGTGTCGGGCGGCGGGGTGATGAAGTCGGCCAGGTAGCCGCCCGGCGGCACGAGCGCGAACAGCTCGGACAGGTCGAGCCCGGCCAGCCGGGGCCGCACGGCCTTGAGCCAGGGCAGGTGGATCGACTGCCTGGCGGGCTGCTGGAGGGTGCGCAGGCTGGCCACGAGCTCCCACATCGGGGAGAAGGCGAACCGGATGCGCGCCACGTCCTCGGGCCTCAGCGCCCAGGTGATGGACATGCTTTTAGTGTGCGCTAAATCGTTCGCACCGCGAAACCGGAAATCTCAGTCTTTGAGGCGTGTCAAGCACTACTGCCCAGAGACCGTCCTTCCTCAAGTCGCAGATCGGCGGGCTCCCCCGCCCGTTCTGGGCGCTGTGGGGAGGCACGCTGGTGAACCGCCTGGGCACCATGGTCATGCCCTTCACCGGCGTCTACCTGACCCAGAGCCGCGGCCTGTCCGTGGCCGCGGCGGGCCTGGTCATGGGCGTGTTCGGCGTGGGCTCGCTGCTGTCGCAGCTCGTCGCGGGCGTGCTGGCGGACCGGATCGGGCGCCGGGCCACGCTGTCGGGCGGCATGCTGGCCACGGCCGCCTGCATGCTGGCGCTGGGGTACAGCACCTCGCTGCCCGCGATCCTGGCCTCGATGTTCGCGCTCGGGCTGGTGATCGACGTCTACCGGCCGGCCTCGAGCGCGCTGGTCGCCGACCTCGTCTCGGCCGAGGAGCGGCCCCGGGCGTACGGGCTGCTGTTCTGGGCGATCAACCTCGGTTACTCGGTGGGCATGACGGCCGGCGGATGGCTGGCCGGGCTCGGGTTCGTCTGGCTGTTCTGGATCGACGCGGTGTCGAGCGTGGTCTTCGCCGTGCTGGTGTGGCGGGCGGTGCCCGAGACCAGGCCGGAGAGCAGGCAGGCGACAGGCGGGTTCGGGGTGGTGCTGCGCGACCGGGTGATGGTCGGGTTCACGCTGGTCGCGCTGGGCAACGCGCTGGTCTACTCGCAGACGATGACCATGCTTCCGGTGGCGATGACGAGCGTGGTGAAGCTGTCGCCCCACGAGTTCGGGCTGGCCATGGCGCTGAACGGCATCCTGATCGTCGTCGTGCAGCCGCTGGTGTCGGGGTGGCTGGGGCGCAGGGACCCGGCGCGCACGTTCGCGCTGGGGCTGGCGGTGATGGGCGTCGGGTTCGCGCTGACGGCGTACGTGAGCAGCGTGCTCGGGCTGGCGGTGACGATCGCGATCTGGACGGCCGGGGAGATCGTCACGGCCGGGATCCCCGGCGCGATCGTGGCCGCGCTGGCGCCGGCGGAGCTGCGCGGGCGGTACTCGGGGCTGTTCGGGTTCGCGTGGTCGCTGTCGGCGGTGCTGGCGCCGCTGCTCGGCGGGCCGCTGCTGGAGCTGGGCTCCGGGGCGCTGTGGTTCACGATCGGCGGCGTCGGCCTGGCGTCGGCGGCCGGCATGCTGCTGCTCGGCCCGGCGATCCGGCGCCGCTGACCGCGCCCGCACCGGCCCGCTATCGTTGCTCCGGCCAGGTGCGGAGCGCGTTGAGAAAATTTTGATCGGACGTTGGCAGCCCACCGGTAATTTTCACCCTCGATCATGGGGTGGGAAGGGCGGGCGGGATGCGCAGCGTGGCAACCGGCACGGCCATGCGCGGCACGGCGATCGGCATGGCCACGCTCGCCGTCGTGTTCGAGCTCGCCGACATCTGGGTGACGGCACAACTGCCGCAGCCCTCCTGGACCCCGCTGCCGCTCGCCCCCGAGGACATGGCGGGCACGGCGTTCTCCGTCTTCGGCGCGATCCTGGTGCACAGCAGGCCGCGGCTGGTGATCGGCTGGCTGCTGTGCGTCGGCGGGCTGAGCGCCGCGGCCAACATCCTGTCGGCGAACACCTTCCACCTGCTGTACGGGCACGCCGCGGTGGGCTGGCCGCTGATCAACCTCACCTGGCATGTGCTGCAGCTCACGCTGGGCGTGCTGCTCCCCCTGCTCTTCCCGGTCGGCACGCTGCTGTCGAGGCGCTGGCGCTGGGTGGTCGTGCTGGCCGTCATGGGCGTGGCGCTCGACTGGGCCGGCGCGCTGAGCGGGCAGAAAACGTTTCGGGAGCCCGCGCACTGGATGGTGTCGGCGGCCATGGCGCTGGCGTTCGTCTCGCTGGTGGTGCGGTTCAAGCGCGGGGACGCGGCCGAGCGGCGCCAGCTCCTGTGGCTGGTGGTGGCGCTGCCGGGGCTGCTGGTGCCGTGGATGCTGGGCGATCCGTTCTGGTGGCTGGCGACGCTGACCATCCCGCTGATCCCGGCGGCCATCGCGATCGCGGTGCTGCGTTACCGGCTGTTCGGCATCGACACGCTGATCACCCGGGCGCTCATCGGCACCGGGCTGATCATCGTGACGACCGGCGTGTACGTGGCGGTCAGCGCCGCGAGCAGCCTGTTCCTCGCCGAGGTGGACCAGGTGGCCGGGATCGCGGCGGCGGTGTTCGCCGGGGCGTCCTTCCAGCCGATGCGCCGCGGCATGCAGCGCGGCGTGGACCGGCTGCTGTACGGCAGCACCGGCGTGCCCGGCACGCTGGCCAGGCGGCTGCGGCACCGGCTGCAGCACGCCGACCCGGTGCACGGGCTGCTGGCCACGCTGGACACGCTGCGCGAGGGCCTGTCGGTGACGGGCGTGGCGGTCGAGCTGGACGGCATGACCACCACCTCCGGCTCGCTCGGCCCGCCCGCGCGGGTGATCTCCCTGGTGTGGCACGGCGAGCCGGTCGGGCTGCTGCTGGTCGGGCCGACCGACAGGCGCAGGTTCCCGGCGGCGCACGACGAGCGGGTGCTGGCCACGCTCACGCCGTACATCGCCGACGCGGCGCACGCGGTGCGGCTGACGGCCGCGTTGCAGCGCTCGCGCGAGCGCATCCTGACCGCGCGCGAGGAGGAGCGGCGGCGGCTGCGCCGCGACCTGCACGACGGGCTCGGCCAGTCGCTCACCGGCATGGCCATGTCGATCAACGCCGCCCGCCTGTCCGTACGCAGCTCGCCCGAGCGCGCGGACCTGCTGCTGGCCGAGTTGCGCGCCGGCATGGACGCGGTGAGCGGCGACATCAGGCAGCTCGTGTACGGCCTGCGCCCGCCGGCGCTCGACGAGCTGGGCCTGGCGGGGGCCGTGGCGGAGCTGGCCGGCACGCCGGTCGAGGTCTCCGGCGGCCTCGACGGGCTGCCCGCGGCCGTGGAGGTGGCCGCGTACCGGATCGTGCAGGAGGCGCTCACCAACGCGCGCAAGCACTCCGGCGCCGCCACGATCGCGGTCGCGCTGCGGCGCGCGGAGACGTTGCGGATCACCGTCACCGACGACGGGTGCGGGATCCCGCCGGACGCGCGGGCGGGCGTCGGGCTGGGCTCGATGCGCGAGCGGGCCGCCGAGCTGGGAGGCACCTGCGTCGTACGGGAGGCGGAGGGAGGCGGCACCGTTGTCGACGCCGAACTACCTCTCTGAAATTTCCCCATATACCCAGACTCGTTCTGCCTCTACAGTTACGCCTGACATGCTGACCTTCACCGCTCTCGGACCGTTCCAGGCCTGGGCCGACGGCGCGCCCCTCGACCTCGGCGGACAGCGGCAGCGGGCGGTGCTCGCGCGCCTGCTCGTCGCCGCTGGCCGCGCCGTGCCCGTGCACACCCTCATCGACGAGCTCTGGCCGGGCGACCCGCCCGCGCAGGCCCTGTCCACGATCCAGGGCTATGTCTCGCGGCTGCGCCGCGCCCTGGAGCCCGGCCGGGCACCCCGCGAGGAGGCCGGGGTGCTGGTGTCCGCGCCGCCCGGGTACGCGTTGCGCGCCCGTACCGAGCAGGTGGACGCCTGGCACTTCGAGGGCCTGGTCAAGTCCGACGGCACGCCCGCGCAGGTGTGGGCGGCCATGGACACCGCGCTGGGGCTGTGGCGGGGGCCGGCGCTGGCCGAGTTCGCGGAGCTGAGCTGGGCCGCGACCGAGGCCGGGCGGCTGGAGGAGCTGCGGCTGATCGCCGTGGAGCGGCGGGCGGACGCCGGGCTGGCGCTGGGCCGGGCGACGTCGCTGGTGGCGGACCTGGAGGCGCACGCGACGGCGTACCCGCTGCGGGAGGAGGCGTGGCGGCTGCTGGCCGTGGCGCTCTACCGGATGGGGCGCCAGGGCGACGCGCTGGCGGCGCTGCGCAGGGCGCGCGCCGTGTGGCGGGACGAGCTGGGGCTGGACCTGTCGGCCGGGCTGAAGCGGCTGGAGGCCGACATGCTGGCCCAGCGCCTGGAGGAGCCCGCCGCCGATCCGGTCCCCGGGCCCGTGCCGGATGGCGGGGTGCTGCGCGTGCTGGTGGCCGATGACCAGGCGCTGGTGCGTACCGGGCTGAAGGCCATGCTGGACAGCGAGCCCGGGTTCGCGCACGCGGGCGAGGCGGCCAACGGCGAGGAGGCGATCGCGGCCGTCCGCGAGGCGCGTCCCGACGTGGTGCTGCTCGACATCCAGATGCCGCGCCTGGACGGCCTGGCCGCCGCCCGCCGGATCCTGGCCGGGGAGCGGCCGCCTAAGGTCGTCATGATGACCACGTTCGGCAGCGACGAGAACCTGTACGCGGCGCTGCGGGCCGGGGTGAGCGGGTTCCTGCTGAAGACCTCGCCGCCCGAGCAGATCCTGGCCGCGCTCAGGGCCGCCGCGGCCGGTGACGCGCTCATCGACCCGGCGGTGACCACGCGGCTGATCTCGGCGTTCGCCGGGCGCACCGACCCGGCCTCGCCGCCGGCGCTGGCCGGGCTCGCCGACGACCGGCTGGACGTGCTCAAGCTCGTCGCCCGCGGGCTGACCAACCGGCAGATCGGGCAGACGCTCGCGCTGCCGGAGGAGGAGGTGGGCGTGGTGGTGAAGTCGCTGCTGGAGCACCTCGGGCTGTTCGACAGGGCACAGCTCGTGATGGCCGCGTACGAGTCGGGCCTGGTCACCCCAGGCGCGAAATGACCGGCTTTTCGTCGCTTTGACGATAAAAATCGGGGCGTACTAGGCTGTTCAACGTGGCACAACTGCGCATTGCCCTGGCACAGACGAACCCGACCGTCGGCGACCTGAACGCCAACGCCGACAAACTGATCGCGTGGACCCGCGACGCGGCGGAGCGCGAGGTCCATCTCGTGGTCTTCACCGAGATGTTCCTCACCGGCTATCCGGTGGAGGACCTCGTGCTGCGCACCTCCTTCGTGGACGCCAGCATCCGGACGCTGGAGGAGGTGGCGCGCAGGCTGCGGCAGGAGGGCCTGGGCGACCTGCCGGTGGTCGTCGGCTACGTGGACCGCGCCGGCCTGGCCCCCCGCGTCGGGCAGCCGAAGGGCGCCCCGCTCGACGCCGCCGCGCTGCTGTACAGGGGCGAGGTGGTCACCCGCACGGCCAAGCACCACCTGCCGAACTACGGGGTGTTCGACGAGTACCGGTACTTCGTGCGCGGCGACCGGCTGCCGATCTTCCGGCTGCACGGCGTGGACGTGGCCATCGCGGTGTGCGAGGACCTCTGGCAGGAGGGCGGCCCCGTGTCCGTCGTCGGGCAGGCCGGCGCCGGGCTGCTGGTGGCGCCGAACGCCTCGCCGTACGAGAAGGAGAAGGACGACGTACGGCTGGAGCTGTGCGCGCGCCGCGCCCGCGAGGCCGGGTGCGGGCTCGTCTACGTCAACCAGGTCGGCGGGCAGGACGAGCTGGTCTTCGACGGCGACTCGATCGTGGTGGACGCCTCGGGCGAGCTGGTCACGCGGGGCCGGCAGTTCGAGGAGGAGCTGCTGATCGTGGACCTCGACGGGCTGCCGGTCTCCGACGCCGAGCCGGGCACGTACCCGTACGACGCGGGCGACGGCTCCACGATCACGGTCGAGCGGCTGGTGCTGTCCGCCGAGCCCGTCGCGCCGTACGAGGTCGAGCCCTCCGCCGTCCCCGAGCGGCTGGACCTGCACGCCGAGGTCTACTCGGCGCTCGTCCTGGCGGTACGCGACTACGTGGCCAAGAACGGCTTCCAGTCGGTCATCCTGGGCCTGTCGGGCGGCATCGACTCCGCGCTGACCGCCACCATCGCCTCCGACGCCATCGGCCCCTCGCGCGTCAACGTGGTGCTCATGCCCTCCCGCTACTCCTCCGACCACTCGCTGGCCGACGCCGAGGACCTGGTGCGCAGGCAGGGCGTCAGCGCGCAGGTGGTGCCGATCGCGGACATCGTCAACGGGTTCGAGAAGGAGATCGAGCTGTCGGGCCTGGCCGCCGAGAACCTCCAGGCCCGGGTCCGCGGCATGATCCTCATGGGCCTGTCGAACGAGCACGGCCACCTGGTGCTGACCACCGGCAACAAGAGCGAGCTGGCCACCGGCTACTCCACCCTCTACGGCGACTCCGCCGGCGGCTTCGCGCCGATCAAGGACGTGCCGAAGACGATGGTGTGGGAGCTGTCCAGGTGGCGCAACGCCAACTCCTGCCCCGGCTTCCTGCTCCAGGCCGAGCAGCCGATCCCGGAGAACTCGATCAGCAAGGAGCCGAGCGCGGAGCTCCGTCCCGACCAGCGCGACACCGACTCGCTGCCGCCGTACGAGGTGCTGGACCGGCTGCTGGACGACTACGTCGAGAAGGACATGGGCTCGCAGGAGCTCATCGCGGCCGGGCACGACCCGGCGCTGGTGACGCGGGTGATCCGGCTCGTGGACCTGGCCGAGTACAAGCGGCGCCAGTACCCGCCGGGCCCCAAGATCACGCCCAAGAACTTCGGGCGTGACCGCCGCCTGCCCATCACCAACCGCTGGCGGGAGACCACGGGCTAGGCCGTCGCCGCTCCCAGCCCGAGCGACCCCGCGGCCAGGGCCAGGAAGGCCGCCGGATAGGCGAAGTTGTGGAACACGCGGGCGCGGACGTGCACGACCACCGCGCCCGCGAAGAAGACGACCAGCCCGGCCGCCGCCGCGAGCCCGAGGAAGCGCACGCCCAGGAGCCCGAGGACCAGCCCCGCCGCCCCCGCGGCCTTCAACGCGGCCAGCAGCGGGAGCCAGGACTCCGCGATCCCCAGCTCGCTGGAGTTGGCCAGGACGAACCTGGCACGCACGACGTCCGCCCAGACGGCCCAGGCGTTGACCGCGATCGTCGCGAGGGTCACGGCCAGATAGGCGCTGTACATCGCTCGAACACCTCCTTCTCCTCCACCCTCGCCCCGCCCCGCTCCGGGCGTCCAATACACGCATCCATAACCTGATGGCATGGATGTGGACACGCGCCTGCTGCGTTACTTCGCCGCCGTGGCGGAGGAGGGCGGCCTCACCCGCGCGGCCCAGCGGCTGTACGTGTCGCAGCCCGCGCTGACCAAGCAGATCAAGCAGCTGGAGGAACGGCTCGGGGTGCGGCTGTTCACCCGGTCCAAGTCCGGGATGGCGCTCACCGGGCCGGGCAGGGCCCTGGCGGAGCGGGTGCCCGAGCTGCTGGCCACCTGGGACCGGGCGCTGCGCGAGACCCGGCGGGCGGCCGGCAGGGCGGCCCGCGTGCTGCGGGTCGGCTTCCTGGCCAGCGCCGCGAACGAGGCGACCCAGGAGATCGTGGCGGAGTTCGCGCGCCGGCGGCCGGGCTGGCGGGCCGACATGCGGCAGGCCTCGTGGGCCAACCCGACCGCCGGGCTCGCCGACGGGGACGTCGACGTCGCCCTGCTGCGCCTGCCGTTGCCCGGGCAGGACGAGTTGCGGGTGGAGGTGCTCTTCAGCGAGCCCCGCTGCGTCGCGCTGCCGTCCTCGCACCCGCTCGCCTCGCGGGAGGTGATCGCGTTCAGCGAGCTGTGGGACGAGGCGTTCGTGGCGGCCCCCGAGGAGACCGGGGCCTGGCGGGACTACTGGGTGGGCGCCGGGGAGCGCGACGGGCGGCCGGTGCGGATCGGCGCCGTCACCGACCAGCCGGACGAGTGGCTGAGCGCGATCGCCAACGGGTACGGCGTCGCCCTGGCGCCCGAGTCGGCGGCTCGCTATTACGCGCGGCCCGGGGTCACGTACCGGCCCGTCACGGGCGTCAGCGCCAGCCAGGTCGCCGTCGCCTGGGCGCCCGCGGACGACGACAACCCCGTCGTGCGGGACTTCGTGCTGTGCTGCCTTGAGTATACGTAACCAGTAGGTTACGCTTTCTGCTGTGACCGAGGCGGCGGAGGAACGACTGGACGAGGTGGCGGGGGCTGTCGCGGATCCCGTGCGGCGGCGGATCCTCGTGCTGCTGCGCGACGGGCCGCTGCCGGCCGGCGAGGTCGCCGAGCGCTTCGCGATCAGCCGGCCCGCCGTCAGCCGCCACCTGCGGGTGCTCCGGCGCAGCGGGCTGGTCCGCGCCGAGCTGGTCGGCAGGCAGCGCCTCTACACGCTCGATCCAGGGCCGTTCGGGGAGCTGGTCGCGTGGCTGGGGCCGTTCGTGCGGCCCTCCGGGTGGGAGCACCGCCTCGACGCGCTGGAGACCGAGGTGTACCGCACGCGCCGCGAACGCCGTACCACCACCGACGCCGCCCCAGGCGTCCCCGGAGAGGAGAGCACCGGATGAGCCCCATCCCCACAGGACGGCTGTTCAGCACCGATGACGGCACCGACCTGGTCCTCACGCGCACCTTCCGCGCGCCCGCCGCCGACGTCTGGGCCAGCGTCACCGAGCCCGAGCGCACGGCCCGCTGGTTCGGGCCGTGGGAGGGCGACGCGGCGCCCGGGCGCACGGTCAAGGTTCAGCTCCTCTTCGAGGAGCAGCAGCCCTGGTACGACCTGCGCATCGACGCCTGCGAGCCGCCCCGCCGCCTGGCCGTCTCGTCGCTGGACGAGCACGGGGCCTGGCATCTCGAGCTGCTGCTGGCGGAGTCGGACGGGGTGACGGAGCTGCGGTTCGTCCAGCACCTCGACACGCTGGACGGCGTCGGGGACATCGGACCTGGCTGGGAGTACTACCTGGACCTGCTCGTCGCCTCGCGCGACGGCTCGCCCGCGCCCGGCTTCGACGCGTACTACCCGTCGATGCAGGCGTACTACGCCGGTCTCACCCCGTCAGGCGGCTGAACAGGAATTGTCGGTGGCTCCTGGCACAGTGGCCGCGTGGCTCAACCCCTGAAAGACATGATCAACACCCGATCGGTGTCGGTGCTCGCCGACGGGCTGGCCGCCGCCTGGCCGGCGTTCCCGCGGGCCCGCTTCACCGAGCGGGCCCTGACCGGCCTCGACGGCCTGGAGCTCAAGGCCCGCGTCACGCACGTCGCCGCGGCGCTGCACGACGCCCTGCCCCTGCCGTACCCGCAGGCCGCCCCGCTCGTGCGCGAGTGCGCCGCCACGCTCGACATGTGGAGCGGCTGGCCCGCCACCGAGCACACCGCCGCCCAGGGGCTCGACCACCTGGAGGCGGCGATGGAGACGCTGGCCGCGCTCACGCCGTACGCCACGGGCGAGTTCGCCGTGCGCCCCTACCTGGAGCGCTACCGCGACGACGCCATCAAGATCATGTACGGGTGGGCGGAGTCACCCGACGAGCACCTGCGCCGGCTGGCCTCCGAGGGTTCGCGCCCCCGCCTGCCCTGGGCGACCCGGGTCGGCTGGCTGATGACGCCCGGCCCGACCCTGCCCCTGCTCGACCGCCTCCGCGACGATCCCAGCGAGTACGTCCGCCGCTCTGTCGCCAACCACGTCAACGACCTGGCCAAGGACCATCCGCAGGTGGCGCTGGAGCTGCTGGCGGGCTGGCGCGCGGGCGGCGGCTCGCACGTCGAACGGGTGCTGCGCCACGCGGTCCGCGGGCTGCTCAGAGCCGGCCATCCCGAGGCCCTCGCCCTGGTGGGCGCCACGCCGGGCAGCGGCGCGGTGGACGAGCTGGCCCTCGGCTCGCCCACCGTGGCCGTGGGCGGCAAGCTGGCCTTCACGGTCACGGTGACGGCGGAAGCGGCGGGGCCCGTGCTGCTGAAGTACGCCGTGCGGCGGCCGGGCTCGCGCCGCGTGTTCCACCTCGGGCAGCGGGAGGCGGGCGGGGCCGGGGAGACGTTCACCGTACGCAAGAGCCACTCGTTCCGCCCGGTCACCACGCGCGACGAGCCGCCGGGCCCGCGCGAGCTCGACGTGATCGTCAACGGTAGGGTGGCCGCCACCGTCCCGTTCACGCTGACCGGGGCATGAGGCACCGGCCGGGAGGGGTCCTGTGACGGATGAGGCGCGCGACATCGACCTGCTCCGGATCGAGCTGGGCGTCATCTGGCGGCTGGACGAGCGCGGGCGCCTGCCGGGGCCGGAGGACATGGTGATCGGCGTGGCGGCCGGTGGCCTGACGGCGGCCGTCGCCCGCGACGTCCCCGACGACCTGGCCGAGCGCCTGCTCTCCCTGATCACCCCGGCCACCCCCGCCCCACCGGACCTCGCCACCCCGCCGTCCGTCCTGGCGGACTGCCGGGCGCTGCTGGGCGGCGAGCGCGTGACGATCTCGGGCGGCCCCAGCTACCTCGTGACCCCGCCCGTCCCCGCCCTCGTCGCGGTGGACGTGCTCAGGTCGGATTCCGCCTCGCACGTGCACCTCGTACGCTCCTTACCGCGTCCCGACTCCTGGGAGCCCGACGAGTGGGCCAAGCTCACCGGCCTCAGCGCGGGAGCCCCGTGGGCGATGGTCGCCGAGGACGGGCGGGTGGTCTCGATCTGCCACAGCGCCCGCCTCACCCCGCTGGGCGCCGAGGCCGGCACCTGGACCTCCCCGCCCTACCGTGGTCGTGGCTACGCCGCCGCGACCACCTCCGCCTGGGCCGACCAGTTGCCCGGGATCCACCTGTTCTACAGCACCAGCGCGGACAACCACTCGTCGCAGCGGGTAGCTCGGCGCCTGGCCCTCCGGCCTCTCGGCCGGCTCTGGCACCTCACCGCCTGACACGCCACCGCTCACGGTGCGGCCCGCCCGGCAACCCGCCGCCGCCCAAACCGCAGCCCCCGCCACCATCCAGCGCCGGTGCGGCGAGGCGTTGTGCGGCGGTGAACGGCGCAACACGCACGGCGCCCAGCCGACAGGCGCACGACCGGCAGGCACCCAGCCGGCGCGCCCGGCAAGCCTCGGCCGGGTTTCACCCGCGGGTGCCCGTGTGGACGACCTCCCGTTTCCAGGCCTCGGGCGGCTGGGTGTGCAGCCGCCAGTAGTGCTCGGCGATGTCGTCCGGATCGAAGGCCGTGCCCGGCGCCACCGCCCCGGCAACCGTCACGCCGGCCACGTGCACCCCCGACGCCCCGTACTCCTCGTCCAGCATCGCCACCAGCGTCCGCAGCCCCGCCTTGCCCAGGGAGAGGCTGACGTACGCGGGCTTGGGTTCGGGCATCCCGCCGGTGACGATGAACGTGCCGCCGCCGCGCCGCGCCATCGCGGGCACCACGTGCGCGGCCGTGATGAGCGCCCCCACCACGTTCACCGCCCATGCGTCGAGCTGCACCCGCGCGTTCGCCTCGGCGAGCGTGTCAGGGCGGATGATCGCGGCGTTGTACACCACGACGTCCGGCGTGCCGAGCGCTCCCGTCGCCGCGTCGAGCGCCGCGCGCAGTTCCCCCTCGTCCCCGCAGTCCGCCCGGTACGTGAGCACCCCGTCCAGCCCGAGCGAGCTACCGCTGCGCGAGACGAGCCCCACCGCCAGCCCCTCCTTGGCGAACCGGCGGGCCACCGACCGCCCGATCCCCGGCCCCGACCCGACGATCACCGCTCCAGGCATCGATCCGCTCCTTCACGTTGTTCTCGCATGCATGACGCTCGCGACGTTAAGGCGTCACATCGATGTGAAGGTCAAGGAAGCTCATGAGGATCGGTGACCTGGCCCGCGAGACCGGGGTCAGCAGGCGGCTGCTGCGCTACTACGAGGAGCAGGGCCTGCTGCGTCCGCTGCGGCTGCCGAACGGCTACCGCGAATACGGCCAAGCGGACGTGGCCGCCGTGCGCCACATCCGCACGATGCTCGCCGCCGGCCTGCCCACGGCCGTCATCGCGCGGCTGCTGGACTGCGTCCACGACGACGGCGACCGGATGGTGCCGACCGCCTGCCCCGGCATGGTCGCCAACCTCCAGCGCGAACGCCGCCGCATCGCCGAGACCATCGAACGGCTCCAGACGTCCCAGCAGGCCCTCGACACCATGCTCGCGACCGTCCAGGAGCAGCCCCGCTGACCGCCCGCTCGTCCCGAGACACGGCCGCTCAACCCGAGTCACGGCCGCTCGACACCCGCGCAACCCGAAACACGGGCGCTGGTCAGCCTCGCGCCCCGGAACACGCCGCCCATCCCGGAACACGCCCTCAGCCCAGGAGCGGCCCCGGCGGACAGCCGGGACCTGGACCGCCTCCCTCATGTGAGGGCCGGGAGGCTCAGTCGTCCGAAGGGTCGCGGAGTGCCAGGGCTTCCGCCTCGGTCAGCCCCCTGCGGGCCGCCACCCTCCGCCGGGCCCGTACCTGCGCACTCGTCCGAGGCCGGTACTCGGGCTGCCGCCCGCACCCGCAGGGCTCGAACCCCTCGTACCGCAACCCTGACTCCAGCACCGCCGCGACCGCCCGCCACCTCCGCTCGTCCGCCCGCCGCGGCGCGGCGAAGTCGTGACCGCCGTCCAGCATCGGCCTCCGGCAGCGGGCGCAGCGGTGCTCCCCGCCGTGCCAGGGCTGCTTGTGGCTGCGCCGGCACGGCAGGCAGACGTAGTGGACCTTGTAGTGGACCATCGCGTAGGTGCACATGCCCGCCAGGCTAACGGCCGCCGATCATGGCCGCAGGCCGGTTTTCGCCTCTCCGGTCGCCGGGTCGTACGGAACGGACAGGTGCTGGTGCACCATCACCCACTCGCCGCCGCGCCGCTCGAACACCCGGGTCCCGCGAGACCAGCTCTCACCCGACTCGCCCACCCGTACCAGGTCGAGCCCCCACGACACCGCAAGATCCTCCCTGACCAGCACCTTCAACTCGGGAACGGCCAGAGTGACCCGGGCGTCACCGGCCAGGTCGAGGCCCCGCGCGCACACCTCGCGCACCGCGTCCACGCCGACGTGCTGGAGGGGCGCCTCCTGCTCGTACGACACCACGTCATCAGCGATGGCGGCCATCATGCCGTCGAGGTCCCTGGCGGCGGTGCCCGCGTACCACCGCTCGTGCACCCGCCGCACCTCCGCCTCCCCCGCCGCCTGGTCGGCGATGGGGAACGAGTGGTGCTCATGCGCGACGACCCACCGCCCGCCCTCCTTCCGCAGCCCGAACGTGATCCGCAGCCGCCTGTCCGGCTCTTCGGCGGCGGGCCCGCAGCGGAGCAGGGTGTGCGCGAAGGCGACGTCGGCGCCGGCCGTGACCTCCAGCGACTCGATGTCGAACGGGACGCCCATGGCCAGCCACTCGAAGAACGGCGGCCAGGCCTTGCGGTACGCCTCGATGCCGCGCAGGTTCTCCGGCACGTCGTGCATGACGATGTCGTCGGCGTGACCGGCGACGACCGCGTCCAGGTCCCCGGCGCGCACGGCGGCGGCCCAGCTCTCGATCAGCGTGCGAACGCTCTGCTCGTCGGTGGTCATGAGGTTCTCCTCCTGAGGGTTGCTTCCGCGGTTACAACCCGCGCCACGCCGCGAACTCATCGCCGCCCGCGGAAGTCATCGCAACCAGGAGTCCTCGCCCGCAGAAGTCAGCACCCGCCGCCGAAGTCAGCTCCGGCCGCCGAACCGAGCTCGTCACCGTCCGGCAGGCCGAACGAGGCGAAGTCCGTCTCCAGGAACGACACGACCTCGGCGACCCGCGTGCCCCGTACCACGAGCAGGTCCAGCCCGGCCGGGACGTAACGGCCTCGCTCCCCGTCCCACATGTACGTCCCGAACGCCAGCTGCCCGTTCGCCCGCGCCGCCACGAACCGCCACCTCCGCCTCAGCGCCCCCTCCTCCAGGAACGCGCGGATGCCCGCGTGCCCCTGGTACCAGGCGGTCAGCGGCGGCATCGAGTACCTGGCGTCCTCGGTCAGCATGGCCACGACGGCCTCGACGTCCCCGGCCTCCCAGGCGTCCGCGTACCGCTGGGCCAGCTCGCGCCGGCCCTCCTCGCCCAGCTCGCGCAGGGTCTGCTGCTGGGTGGCGCCGGGGAGCAGGTCCCGCAGCGTGCCGCGGGCCCGTTGCAGGGCGCTGTTCACGGCCGCGACCGTCGTGCCGAGGAGGTCGGCGACCTCGCGGGCGGCGTACCCGAGCACGTCGCGCAGCAGCAGGACGGCCCGCTGGAGGGCCGGCAGGTGCTGCAGCGCCGCCACGAACGCCAGCTCCACGCTCTCGCGCGCCAGCACCCGCGCCTCGGGGTCCAGCCCGTCCGTCCAGCTCATCAGCCGGTCCGGGTACGGCTCCAGCCACGCCACCTCGCTCGCGCCGCCGGGGCCGAGGTCGGCGGGCAGCTCGCGGCGGGTCCGGCGTTCGATGAGGGTCAGGGCCCGGTTCGTCGCGATCTTGTACAGCCAGGGTCTGATCGAGCCCCTGTCCTCGTACCGTCCCAGGCTTCGCCACGCCCGGTCCAGGGTCTCCTGCACGGCGTCCTCGGCGTCGTGCAGGGAGCCCAGCATCCGGTAGCAGTGCGCCCGCAGCTCGTCCCGCAGCGGCCCCACCAGCCGCCCGAACGCCTCCTCGTCCCCGCCCCGGGCCGCCGCCACCAGCTCGCGCTCCTCCCCGCCCCGGGCCGCCGCCGGCTCGCGGTCTTCTCCGCCCCGCAACGGGGGCGGCGGCTCTCCCGCCTCGCCGTCGGGCTCCTCGATCCAGGTCCGCGCCATCCGCCGGTCCACCCCACTCGTGTCGCGTCCTGCCACGCTACCGCCGCCGGAATCTGGGACGATCGTGAGGCCATGACGGAAATGACACGCTGTGTCTCGTGCGGCGGCGGCACCGTGGCCCCCGACGGCCACTGCTGGGATTGCGGGACGGCGCAGCCGGCGTTCCGTTCCCACGTCGAGCTCACGACGGACGGTGGCGCCGCCGGGATCCGCAGGCCGGCCCCCGAGATCCGCTGACCCACGCCCGGGGCCCACTGACTCGCGCCCGGGTTCCGCTGGCGCCCGCCGGGGACCCGATGGCGCACGGGGCGCCTGCCTGCACGTACGTCGCCGGCGTCGCGGGCAGGGACGGCGTGTGGGCATGCTGGGTCGGCGACAGCCGCGCGTACTGGCTCCCCGGCGAGGGCGTCGCGACGGCCATGACGGAGGACGACACCGGCGAGCACGAGGCCCTGTCCGCCTGGCTCGGCGCCGACGCCGGCCGCCCCGAGCCGCACCTCCGCAGCTTCCGCCCCAGCACCCCGGGCCTCCTGCTGCTGTGCACGGACGGCCTGTGGCGCCACTTCCCCACCGCCACCGCCACCGCCCTGCGCGACCGCACCCACGTCGGCGCCGTGCGCGGCCGAGCCCGCACCGACGCCCTGCGAGACCGGACCCGCACCAGAGGCTTGGACGCTGCCCGCGCCCTCGTCGATCACGCCCTGGCGGCGGGCGGCCAGGACAACATCACCGCCCTGCTCCTGCCAGCCGGCCCTCGATCCCATCCAGGATGAGCCCCAGCCCGAGCAGGAACTGCCGGTCGAAGTCCCCATCCTCCACCTGGCTGAGCCGGGCGAGCTCCCCGTCCAGATGCCCGGCCACCTTGGCCCGGATCTCGGCGTCGGCGGCAGGGCTGCGAACCTTCTGCCACCAGATGTTCTCCGCCGCGACGAACCCGTTGACGTAGGACGACAGCGTCCCCACCGCGGCGGTGAGCTCGGCCCCCTCCAGCCCTTCCGCGGCCAGCGCCGAGTAGAACAGCCGGGACCGGGCCACGGCCTGGGGCCCCAGCAGCGGGCGGGTGGCGGTGAGCGCGGGCACCCAGGGGTGGCGGCGCATGACGTCCCGGCTCTGCGTGAGCTGCGCGGTCAGGAACTCGCGCCACGGCCCCGTCTCCCCGGGCGCCTCGATCTCGCCGATCACCTCGTCCAGGGCCAGGTCGAGGACGTCCTCCTTGCTCTGGACGTACTCGTACAGCGACATCGTCCCGGCACCCAGCCGCGCGGCGAGCGCCCGCATGGAGAAGCCGGCCACGCCCTCCGCGTCGAGGAGCGCGACGGCGGCCTCGACGATGCGCTCGCGTGACAGCCGGGGCCTGCGCGGCCCGGAGTCCTCACGGAACCAGATCGTCTCCGGCATGCTCCAGCCTTCCGTGCATTGTACGGAAATCCGTACGGCTAGCTTAGGCGCCCCCGACGACCCGAGGAGGACGAGATGGAGCAGTGGCACCGGGATCACGCGATGCTGGCGTTGCGGATCAACCGGCTGGCGACGGGCGGCGCGAGCGGCACCGCGCTGATCTACCGGGGACCGGCCGAGTGGGCCGCGGCGGTGGAGGCGGAGCCGCCGGCCGTGGCGGGGGCGCTGGCGGAGGAGGCGGAGCGGCTGATGGAGTGCGCGCCGACCGCCTATCTCGCCGCCCACGTACGCGCCGTCCGCGCCATGGCCCGCCACCTGGACGGCGAGCGGCCGCCGCTGGCCGAGTACGGGCGGGAGTGCCTGGGGCTGGAGCCGCGATGGGTGCCGGAGGAGGTGTTCGAGCAGGCGCACGCCGAGCTGGACGCGGCCCTGCCGGGGCACTCCGGCACGCTGGCCGACCGGCTCAGGGCGTGGCAGGAGGCGCACACGCTGCGGGACATCGGGCGGCTGCCCGGGCTGGTGGACCGGGCGGTGGCGGAGACGCGGGCGCGGACGGGCACGATCGTCCCGCTGCCGCCCGGCGAGGTGGTGGAGTGCCGGCTGGTGGAGGGCGTGGGGTTCCACGGGGCGGGTCACTACGAGGGTGATCTGAAGTCCACGATCCACATCAACCGGGCGATCCCGTTCAACGTCGCCGATCTGCTGTATCTGGTGGCGCACGAGGGGCATCCCGGGCACATCGCCGAGTCGATGCTCAAGGAGCTGCGGCTCGGGGACGGGCAGCGGGTGCGGTTCATGTTGTCGCCGTCGTTCGTGCTCAGCGAGGGGCTGGGGCTGGTGGCCGAGGAGCTGGTGTTCCCCGGGGACGAGGCGCAGGCGTGGCTGAACGCGAACGTCCTGCCCGAGCTGGGCATGCGGCCTGACGGCAGCGACTTCGCGGCCGTGCACCGGGCCAGGAACGTGTTGTGGGGCGTCTGGGGGAACGCGGCGTTCCTGGCGGACCAGGGGCGGGACGAGGCGGAGCTGGCCGCGTACCTGGGGCGGTGGTCGCTCTACGGTGACGACGAGGTGGCGGCGGCGCTCGGGCTGCTCAAGCCGTCGCCGATGAGTCCGTACATCTTCGGATATTTCCATGGATGGGAGCTGGTGCGCCGGTGGGCGACCGGCCCCGACCGGGTACGACGGCTACTGACCGAGCAGCTACTGCCCGCCGACGTGGCCGCCTGACGCGCACCGCGCCACGAGCCGCTGCCCGCCTGACGCGCGCTACCCGCCGCCGTGACTGCCTGACGCGCGCCGTGCGATGAGCTGTTCCACGCCGTCGAGCAGCAGGTCGAGGCCGAAGCGGAAGTCGTCGTCGTGGATCCAGCCCTCGGCGCCGCGGAAGGCGCCGCCGCGCACGGCGGCCGACGCGGCGGGGTAGCGCTCGGGGTCGAGCAGCTCCACCAGCAGCTCGCCGTAGTCGGCCGCGCTCTCGATCCCGGCCTCCGTGAACTCCTGGACGCCGGTGCCGGCCGCCTCGACGATCGCGGCGTCGGTCAGCGCGTACCCGGTCAGGGCGCTGGCCACGTTGATCTTCTCCCCGTCGTCGAGCCCCGTGCCGTCGAGCGCGGCCAGCGCCCGGTCCAGCCAGAGCAGCCGCCGCGGGCCGAGCGGCGGGGCGAACTTCGTGATCTGCAGCACCCAGGAGTGCTTCAGCACGAGGTCGCGCTGGAGCCTGGTCCACTCTGCGAGGTAGTCGCGCCAGGGCCGGCCCGACGGATCAGGCGGGTCGGCGGCGATGGCGTCGGACATCAGCATGAGCAGGTCGTCCTTGCTGCCGATGTACCGGTACAGCGCCGTCGCGGCCACCCCGACCTTCGTGGCCACGCTGTTCATCGACACCCCGGCCAGTCCTTCCGCGTCGGCCAGCTCGATGGCGGCGGCGGTGATCGTGACCAGGTCGAGCCGCGGCCGCGGCCCTCTGCGCGGCGCCGGCTCGCGCCCCCACAGCCGCTGCAGCATGGGGGGCAACCGGTCCTGCGCCATCGAACTCCTCCTTGACTCGCTCCTAGGATTCTGCATTATCGTGAAACTATGAATGTCATACACAGTAAGCCATTCACAGATTCCATCGTGGCCCGGGGGCTCACCAAGTCGTTCGGCGGGACCAGGGTGCTGGCCGGGATCGACCTGACCGTGCCCACCGGCTCGCTGCTGGCACTGCTCGGGCCCAACGGCTCGGGGAAGACGACGACCGTACGGATCCTGACCACGCTGCTGGCCCCGGACGGCGGCACCGCCACCGTGGCCGGGCACGACGTGACGCGCGACGGCCCACGGGTGCGCCGCGCCATCGGGCTGACCTCCCAGCAGGCCACGGTGGACGCGTTGCTGACCGGGAGAGAGAACCTGGAGCTGTTCGCCGGCCTCTACCATCTGGGCCGCCGCCAGGCCAGGCGGCGGGCGGAGGAGCTGCTCGAACGCTTCGACCTGACCGCCGCCGCCGACCGCCGGGCCGGCACGTACTCGGGCGGCATGCGCCGGCGCCTGGACCTGGCGGCCAGCATGGTGTCGGCGCCGCCGATCCTGTTCCTGGACGAGCCCACGACCGGCCTCGACCCGCGCAGCAGGGCCGAGCTGTGGTCGGTGATCCGCGAGCTGCTCGGCTCGGGCACCACCATCCTGCTGACCACCCAGTACCTGGAGGAGGCCGACCAGCTCGCCGACCGCGTCGTGGTGATCAACGACGGTCGCGTCGTCGCCGACGACTCCCCCGCCGCGCTGAAGCGCCAGGTCGGCAGGGAACGCCTGGCCCTGCGCCCGGCACGCCCGGCCGACCTGCCCCGCGCGGGCGCCGCGCTGCGGGGTGCCCACGTCGACCCCGAGGCCGGAGAGCTGACGCTGGCCCTCCACGGCCCCGACCACCTGCGTCACACGCTGGACGTTCTGCACGGCGCGGGCATCCCGGTCGAACGCGTGGAGCTGCGCACCCCCACCATGGACGACGTCTTCTTCGAGCTCACCGCGACAGGAGCCGCGGCATGAGCGCCTCCCTCACCGCACCCGGCGACCTGCGCCGCCTGGTCGTCCGCGACCTGCGCCGCGACCTGCGGGTCCTGGACGGCCTCATCGTGAACACGGCACTGCCTGTGATGATCATGGTCCTGTTCGTGTACGTGTTCGGCGGCGCGATCACGACCGGCTCCAGCGGGCTGGACTACATCGACTTCGTCGTGCCCGCCGTCCTGCTCATGTCCGGCGGGTACGGCGCCGCGCTCACCGCGGTGACGATCGCCGAGGACATGACAGGCGGCATGATCGACCGCTTCCGCACCCTGCCGATCAGCGGCTGGGTCGTGCCCGCCGGGCACGTCGTGGCCTCGGTGATCCGCAACGTGGGCTCCTCGGCCATCGCCCTGGCCGCCGCGCTGCTGCTCGGCTTCCGTCCCGACGCCTCGCTCGCCGACTGGGCGCTGGTGCTGGCCCTGGTGACCGGGTACGTGCTGGCGATGTCCGCGCTGGCGGCGGTCTGGGGGCTGCTGGTCAGCTCGTCGCAGGCGGCCGGGGCGTTCAGCTTCTTCGTGCTCTTCCTGCCGTACGTGTCGGACGGCATCGTCCCGGCCCAGACCATGCCCGGCGTGCTGCGGGACTTCGCCTACAACCAGCCGCTGACGCCGATCATCGAGACCATGCGGTCGCTGCTGCTCGGCCTGCCCATGGGGTCGTCGGGGGCTGTGGCCACCGCGTGGCTCGCGGCCACGGTGGTGGTCTGCGTGCCGGTGGCGGCGGTGCTGTTCCGCCGCAGGACGGCCTCACGCTAGCAGGAGCGTCAGCCCGCCGGTCGTGTAGCAGACCATCAGCACGAACAGCGGGATCTGGCCCGCCACCGCCCTGGCCGGCGGCAGCAGCCGGACCGAGCGGTCGTGGGCGGCCACCACGCCCGCGACGTGGCCGATCACGATGGCCAGCACCTGCACGGTGGCGATCGTGCCGGGCGCCACGGCGTTCCGGTCCACCTCGGCGTCCAGGCCCAGCGCCAGGATGATCGCGTGCCGGCCCTCGATGACCAGCAGCGAGAAGTAGTGCGCGATCAGGTAGCCGACGGCGATCGGCAGCAGCGAGTGGGCGAAGCGGCCTGACAGCCCCCTCGTGCCGCCGATCAGGCCGGCCGCCCCGAGGCACGCGGCGTACAGCGCGGCCACCCCGGCGACGGCCGCCAGCAGACCGAGCGTACCCAGGCCGGCGCGGCCGCCGAACGGGGCGGACTGCAGGGCGTTCACCCAGGCCGGGCTGGTGGACAGGCCGTCGTAGGCGGTGCTGCCGAGCAGCACGCAGACGGTGGCGACCAGGCCGGGGGCCGGGGCGATGGCGTCCAGGCCGTCGAACGGGTTGCGCAGCACGCGCCTGCCGTCCGCGCGCCGGCCCAGCGGGGACAGGTGGCCGATCAGGGTCGAGTACACCTCGAACGGGTCGCCGCGCTCCAGCCAGGCGTGGCCGTAGGCGAGGGTGCCGGTGAGCTGGGCGGCGGCGTACAGGGTGAGGAAGATCAGCAGGGTGGGGGGTGCGGCGGGCTCGGGGGCGACCAGCTCCATCCAGGTGAACGCGAGCAGCCCCGCCGCCGCGGGCCGGTAGCCGAGCCCGGACGGGTACGGGCGGCGCGGGCGGTCCGGCAGCAGCCGGAACGGGTTCAGCACCCGCCACACCGGGCCGAGCAGCAGCGACGCGGGCACCAGGCCGACCCAGAAGAGCACGTACACCAGGTACGGGCCCGCGTTCTCCACCTCCGGGCCGAGGACCAGCCAGCCGAGGGTGTAGGCGGCGGCCAGCAGCGTCAGGACGCGCGCGGCCAGGCGCACCCGGGCCGGACGGGCCAGACGGCGAGACTCCGGAGGGGCGGCGGGATCGCCAGGCGGGGCCGGTCCGGCGTGGCGCCGAGCCAGGCCGGGGAGGCGTAGCGTGATCGGGCGGCCGGCCAGGTCGCCGCGGAAGCGGGAATCGGCCCAGAGCAGGCCGAGCGCCAGGAACGAGACGACGAGCGCGGCGAACGCGCCCGCGTAGGCGTAGAAGATCGGGATCGGCAGATCGGCCCGCTCCCCGACACCGTGCGCGAGCACGCCCGCCGCGACCATGCCTGCCGCGACCATGCCCGCCGCGACCATGCCCGTCACCGGACCGCGAGCTGGGTCAGGACCAGCTTGCTGCCATGGGTCTCCACCTGGAACACCCCGGTCAGGTCCGCCGTGAACCGGACGGTCGCGGGCACCCCGGGCCGCAGCTCGGCCGCGAGGTCGTAGCCGTGCACGTGCACCTCGTCGGCCACGTCGCTGGTGACGGTGATGCTGACCTGCCGCCCCTTGGCCACCTCCAGCCACCCGGGAGGCGGGTGGACCCGGCCGCCCGCGATCGTGATCTCGGCGTCCGCCCGCCCGCTCGGCGCCCCGGTCGCCACCTCGTGGCTGTTGCCGGGATCGCGGTGCGTCCGCGACAACGGCCCGCACCCCGCGGCTCCCGCGGCGAGCGCCACCATCAGCACGACACGGCACCCGCGCGCGAAGGCGAGCCTCGCGACACGGCACCCACGCGAGTAGGCGAGCCTCACGTGGGCACCTCGGCCTCGGCGGGCCGCTCGGCCGCCGCGCGGGCCCGCCGGGGCGCCAGCACGACGACCGCGCACAACACCCAGAACCCGGTGACCAGCCCCCGCACCCACCCCGGCCCCAGCGGGATGACCGGAATCAGGTACACGAGCCGGTCGAAGGCGTCCGCGCAGGCCAGCACACCCACCACGATCGTGAACCAGCCGAACACCGGCCGCCCCGCCCGCAGCGCCGACCCCAGGCACAACCACCACGCCCCCATGAGCAGCAACGCCGCCCCGGCCTGCGCCGAGCTGCCGAGTGCCGCGGCCACGACGTCGAGCACCAGCCCGAGCCCGCCCGCCACGGTCCCCGCCACCACCAGCCGATACCCGCGCCGGCTGATCGCCCCCGGACCGGGCGTGACCCCGCGCCGGCTGATCACCGCCGGACCGGGCGTGGCCTTGCGCCGGCTGATCGCCTGCCGCGACCGCCACCAGAACAGCCCCGCCAGCAGCCCCAGCACCACCGAGCCGCCCAGCGCGAGCTGCGCCTCCACCTTGCCCAGCCCCGACGCCCCGAACCAGTCGCACCCGGCGGGCAGCCGCGCCTCGGCGGCGCTGAAGTCCGCGCACAGATACAGCTTGACGAGCTTGACCGGCTCGGCCAGCAGCCGCCGCGTCCCGCCCGTCAGCTCGGGCGCCGCCGCCGCGCACACGGGCAGCACCGTGGGCGAGGACGCGCCCGCGTCCCCCTGCCAGCAGTTGCCGGTGCCCTGGCCGTCCCACCAGACGTCCAGCCCGTTCGGCCGCCGCTCCCCCGTCGGGCTGACGCCGAACACGTTGCCCTCGTACCGGTTGAAGTCGGACGTGTCGGCCTGCTTGGCGAGGTCGTTCTCGCCCCTGATGAACGCGGGCACGCCGAAGAGCTGGAAGCCCGCCCGCTTGTGTCCCCAGACCTGGTTGTTCTTGAAGACGTTGTAGTTGCCGCCCGCCACGATCACGCCGGTGCCCGGTGGCACCCCCACCTGCGAGCACACCACGCCCCGCTCGTAGCCGCGTTCGGCGGGCGGCTTGGCGCAGGTGCCGTCGCGGGTGTGGTGGTAGTAGTCGCGGTTGTTGTCGTAGATCTTGTTGTTCTCGAACTTCGCGTGGTTCTGCGGCAGGCCGGGGTGGGAGGGCCAGAGGCTGTCCATCGTGGCGCCGACCATGTTGTCGTAGAACTCGTTGTCGTGCACCCAGAGGGAGTCGCCCGCGGTGCCCGAGTAGCCGAGCGCGTTGTCGTGGCTCTTGCAGCGGCGGATCTCGATGGCGTAGCGGGGGACGTCGTGGCCGCGGCCCTCGTTCAGGTTGGAGGCGCTGCCCGGGTAGAGGCCGCCGTCGCCGTTGCCGTACGACTCGCAGTCGGTGTAGAGGCCGTGGTCGCTGGCGAAGGTGAGGAAGCCGTACTCGTCGTTCCAGCGGGTCAGGACGCGGTCGATGACGAAGCCGTCGGTCTCCAGCACGTACAGGGAGTTGAACGTGGTGCGCTGCGCGGTGAGGTTCCTGAAGTAGACGCCGTCGGCCCGGTCCGCGCGGACGGCGTTCAGCTTGCGGTACTCGGCGTCGATGACGACGTCCAGCGGGCCGGCGCCGGTGCCCTCGATCTGGAGGTCCTGCTTGCCGAGGATGGCGACGAGGTTCTGGTTGTGCGGGCACTGGACCTGCTGCTCGTAGCTGAGGATCTGGTAGCCCCAGTCCGACCAGCGGGCGGGCAGGCGGGCGCAGGCGCCGGTGGGGGCGGGGCGGCTGGGCTCCTCGCGGTAGAGGCCGGGCAGGATGGCGATGGTCATTCCGGGGCGGTTCACCCGGTCCACGGCCTCCTGGAGATGCCGCACCCCGTTTTCCTGACATTTCGCGAATAAGTCGACGTTGCGGGTTTTAAGGTCGGCCGGAAAATTCGCGATTCGGCGTTCGAAATCGGCTTTGTCGGTTTTGCAGACGAGCAGATCGGGTTCGCCCTGCCGCAGGACCGGCACAGAGCCCGTACCGTCGGGGAACGAGACCGGGCGTTCCTCGTGGGCCAGGGCCGCGCCGCCGCCGGCCACCAGCAGGCCCGACGCGAGTGCGACGATGGACGCGAGCTTTCGCAGGAGGCCCATGGCCGCGAGACTAGAACAAGGCTCACGTTCTGCCTAGGCGGAAGATCCGGAAAAAATGGCGCCCCGCGAAGTCGGCCATCCGTGCAACTCCGTGGGGCGAACCAGAACGCTAGCCCGCCCGCCTACATTTCTTCTCAAGACCTCATGGAGCCATGCCGGCCAGGGCCGCGTCGACGACGCGCTCGGCCAGATCGAGCGAGAGGTCGCCGGCCGGGCCCCACTTGGTGTGCCACAACATGGTGCCGGAGATCATGGCCTGGGCCATGTCCACGTCGAGGCCGGCCCGGAGCTCGCCGGTGGCGATGCCGCGCTCGATCACCTGCCGCATCGCCGCCCTGCGCGGCTCCACGGCCCGCTGGAGGAAGCGCTCGAACAGTTGCGGGTAGCGGTCGGCCTCGCTCATCGCGATGTTCATCACGCAACGGCTGCGGGCCTGGCCGTGCTCCCTGCGCATGGCGTCGACCAGGGCGATCAGGTCGTCGCGCACCGACGTGCCGGACAGCGGCGGCAGCGGCGCCTTGAGCGTGGAGAGCGCGTCGACGACCAGGTCCTCCTTGTTGGACCAGCGGCGGTAGATCGTCGTCTTGCCGACGCCCGCCCGCGAGGCGATCGCCTCGATGGTCAGCTCGGACACGCCCATGCCCTCGCCGATCAGGTCGAGGGTCGCCTCGACGATCGCCTTCTCGGCCTTCTCGCTGCGCGGACGGCCCGCGGGGCGGGCGGTTCCGGATTCCTGGATCGACATCGCGGCCTCACCATACCTCGCCGGCGCGCTCGCGCCGGTCTTCAGGGCGCCCGGCCGCACACGCGCCGCCGCCCGCTGCTCGCTCCATCGGCCGGCCCGCCTCTCATCCGCGGGAGGACGTCAGCACCGGCTCGGACTGCTCCGCGTGCTTGGCGGAGCGGGGCTTGCCGGGCATCCACCGGGCCACCACCGCGATGCCGAGCAGCCCGATCACCGCCGACACCAGCGCCGTGACGTGCATGCCGTCCACGAACGCGGTGAACGCCGGCTGCACCAGCGCCCGCCCCTGGGCGCCGAGCTCCTGCACCACGGACATGGTCGCCATGATCGACTCACCGGCCGCGTGCCGCACGCCCTCGGGCAGGGCGGACAGCGCGGGCTCCATCTGGCCGCGGTAGCTGGACGACAGCACCGAGCCGAGCACGGCCACGCCGAGCGCGCCGGACACCTGGCGGACGGTGTTGCTCATGGCCGAGCCGACACCGGCCTTCTCCCTGGGCAGCGACTCCATGATGGCCGTGGTCGCGGGCGGCATGATGTTCGCCATCGCGGCACCTTGGACGAAGAAGATGACCTCGATGAGCAGGATCGGCGTGTTCTGGTCCATGAGCGCGTAGCTGCCGAGGGCCAGCGTGACCACGACCATGCTGACGCTGGCCGACAGCTTGGCGCCGAACCGTTCGTTGATGCGCTGGCTGAGCGGCGCGAAGATGAGCTGCGCGGCGGCGAACGGGATCATCAGCGCGCCCGCCTGGATCGGCGTGAACCCCAGCACGATCTGCAGGTAGAACGTGAGGAAGAACATCCCGCCCATCATCGCGAAGAAGACGATGCCCATCATGCCGATGGCCGAGCTGAAGCGCACGTTGCCGAAGCTGCGCACATCGAACACCGGGTGGTCGATGCGCCGCTCCCACCACACGAACAGGCCCAGCACCGCCACCCCGGCCAGCGTCGGGATCAGCACCTCCGCGCTCGCCACGGTGCCCAGCTCGCCGCCGCGGATGATGCCGTAGACCAGGGCCACCAGGCCGATGATGGACAGCACCACGCCGACCGGGTCCAGCTTGGACGGCTTCGGGTCACGCGACTCGGGCACGACGGCCGCGATGAGGATCATGCTGATGATCACGATCGGCACGTTGATCAGGAAGACCGAGCCCCACCAGAAGTGCTCGATCAGCAGGCCGCCCGTGATGGGGCCGATCGCCACCGCGAGGCCCACGCCACCGGCCCACACGCCGATCGCCTTGCCCCGCTCGGCCGGCGGGAACACGTTGGAGATGATCGCCAGCGTGGCCGGCATGATGGCCGCGCCGCCGATGCCCATCGCCGCCCTGGCCAGGATCAGTTGCATCGGGTCCTGTGAGTAGGCGCTGGCCAGCGAGGCCAGGCCGAACAGCAACATGCCGATGAACAACATCCGCTTGCGTCCCGTCCGGTCGCCGATCACGCCGAACGTGAACAACAGGCCGGCGAACACGAGCGTGTAGGAGTTGATCGCCCACTCCAGCTCGCTCTGGGTGGCGCCCAAGCCGACCGTCTCGTCGGCGATGGTCTTCATCGCCACGTTCAGGATCGTGTTGTCGAGCACCACGGCCAGCAGGCTGAACACCAGCACGCCGAGGATCCCCCAGCGGCGTGGGTGCCCTGTGTTCGGGTCCATGGAAACATCCTTAATTTCGATACGTCTGAGTTTCGCAACGTCACCGTATCGCAAGGTATTCCGATACGCAACGGTCCCGTTTCGTAAACCTGAGGTAAACAGGCGAGGACGCGGTGGGGCCCGGGAGCAGCCCCCGCGCGCCCCCGGACCCCGTTCACCCGTCCGTCACGACGCCTCCGTCATGACGGGCTGTGTCAGGACGACGCGGCGGTGGCAGGCTCGGCCTGCTCGGTGGCCCCCTTCTCCAGCAGCGTCCCCGAACCACCGCCGGGCGGGCGGCGCCGCCAGAACGGCAGGGCGACCACCACCATGGCCACCCCGACCACCCCGGCCAGCACGAACGCCCACTCCGGCCCCGCCCCGTCGATGACGGCGCCCGCGATGGGCGCCGAGGCGGCCCCGCCGATCAGCAGGGCCGTGCCGTGGAAGCCCATCGCCTCGCCCCGCGCCGCGCTGGGCACCCACCGGCTGAGCGCGTCGACCGTGGACGACAGCGCCGGCGCGCACAGCAGCCCGGCAGGCAGCAGCGCCAGCACCAGCCAGTGCCAGCCGCCCTCCACCAGCCCCACCGGGATGGTCAGCACGCCCATGCCCGCGATCAGGGCCAGCGGCGAGAAGCCCCGCGACAGCCCGCCGTACACGAACCCGCCGACCAGCGAGAACACGCACCAGATGGCCACCGCCAGCCCCACCCACGCGGTCTGCTTCGCCTCGGTCATGGTGGCGACCAGGGAGAGCTCGGTCGCGGTGAGCACGAACGTGGCCGCCGCGGCCGTGCCGAGCAGCGCCACGAACGCCGGCGTGAGCCACTGCCGCCTGGGCACCTTCACGGCCTCCGCCTCCAGCTCGGCGACCGAGCGGACCGGCGGGTTGAGCAGGATCAGCCCCAGCCCCGCCGCCGTCAGGCCGGCCCCGATGGCCGTCAGCGTCACGCCGCTGCCGAGCGTCGTGATGCCCGCCACCGCGAGCGCGGGCCCTACCATGTACGAGATCTCGACCAGCATCGAGTCGAGCGCGAACCCGCTGCGCCGCTGCTCGACCGGCACCATGGCCGCCAGGCACTGCCTGGTCACGCTGAACACCGGCAGCGCCAGCAGCCCCGCCACCGCCGCTGCCACGAGCAGGACGGGGAACGGCAGCGCCCAGGCGCTCGCCCAGAACGCCGCCTGCGCCACGGTGGTGACGGTGAGCACCGGACGCAGCCCGTGCCTGTCGACGAACCTGCCCGCCAGCGGCGAGCCGATGGCCATGCCGATCGTGCTGGCCATGGAGACCAGCCCGGCCGGGCCGTACTCGAGCCCCATCACCTCGGCCACGTGCAGGGTCAGCGCCATGCCCACGGCCGTGGCGGGCACGCGGGCCAGCAGCCCCACCAGGAGCAGCGTGGGGACGCCCGGGATTCTGAGCAGGCGCCGGTAAGGGTCGAGAGCCATGGTGTTCATTACCTCCGACGTCGATTGTGGCAAGAGGCACCGACAGTTTTGCCACTGGTTTTCCGCGTATGAGAGCGCGTGACATCATCGGAGTGAGTCCGGGGACGCCACTGGGGCGCCTCGAGACGTTGTCCTGGAGGGTTCGCACATGTCCTCTTCAACCACGTTGTACGGCGGCGTGTCCGGGCGCCGCGTCACCGTCCGCGACCTCACCGCCGCCAAGGAGCGCGGAGAGCGGTGGCCGATGGTCACCGCCTACGACGCGATGACGGCGCGGGTGTTCGACGCGGCGGGCATCCCGGTCCTGCTCGTGGGCGACTCGGCGGCCATGGTCGTCTACGGCTACGACTCCACGCTGCCGGTCACGGTCGACGACCTCCTGCCGCTCACGGCCGCCGTCGTGCGCGGCTCCCAGCGCGCTCTGGTGGTCGCCGACCTGCCGTTCGGCTCGTACCAGTCCTCGCCCCAGCAGGCGCTGGAGTCGGCGGCGAGGTTCATGAAGGAGGCCGGGGCGCACGCGGTCAAGCTGGAGGGCGGGCGGCGGGTCCTGCCGCAGGTCGAGGCGCTGGTCTCGGCCGGGGTGCCGGTCATGGCGCACCTCGGGCTGACCCCGCAGTCGGTCAACGTCATGGGCGGTTACCGCGTACAGGGGCGGGGGCAGTCGGGCGACGAGCTCATGTCGGACGCCAAGGACCTGGAGCGGGCCGGGGCGTTCTCAGTGGTGCTGGAGTGCGTGCCGGCCGATCTGGCGCAGCGGGTGACGACGTCGCTGGCGATCCCGACCATCGGCATCGGGGCGGGAGCCGCGACGGACGCCCAGGTCCTGGTGTGGCAGGACCTCATGGGGCTCACGCCGCGGCCGGCCAGGTTCGTCAAGCGGTATGCCGACCTCGCCGGCGAGATGGACCGCGCCGCCCGCGCCTTCGCCGACGACGTGGTGTCCGGGGCGTTCCCGGCGGCGGAGCACACCTACAGCTGACCACGCGCCCGGCAGCCGTCCGAGCATGGCCCGGTGACTCGCGTGGCCGTCCGCGCCAGGCGGGTACCCGCCTGGCCGGGTGGCTGTCCGCGCGGGCCTGTCAGGTGCCCGGTGGCCGGCCGTTCCGTCGGGGCGGCCACCGGGGTTCGGCGTGGTCGTGCGGGTGGCGGGTCAGGCGGTGGTGAGTGTGGCGGGGTCGGTGTTCGAGCCGCACACCACCACGGCGACCCGCTCGCCCGGAGCCGGCCGGTAGACGCCCGACAGCAACGCCGCGTAGGCGGCCGCGCCCGCGTGCTCGGCCGCCACCCGGTGCCGCTCCCAGAGCGTACGCCGCGCCGACACGATCGCCTCGTCCGTCACCAGCACGCTCTCCACCCGGGGCCCGGACAGCACCTCGAACGCCAGCCCGCCGAGCTTGCTGGCCCCGAGCGCGTCGGCCGCCACGCCGCCGACCTCGACCTGCACAGGCTCGCCCGCCCGGAGCGCCGCGTGCAGGGTCGGGATCCGCTCGGGCTCGACACACACGATCCTCGGCCCACCCGCCCCGGAACCGGCCGAGGACCCGGCGGCATCCGCCGGACCGGCACCGGCCGCGGCCGCGGCGGCGGCTGTGCCGAGCGTGATGCCGGCCGCGAAGCCGCCCCCGCCGACGGCCACCAGCACCGTGTCCACCCCGCCGGTCTGCTCGACGAGCTCCAGCCCCGTGGTCCCCTGCCCGGCCACCACCTCGGCCTGCTCGTACGCGTGCACCGCCAGCGCCCCGGTCTCCACGGCCCGCTTGGCGGCGGCATCGGCGGCGTCGGAGTAGAAGGCCCCGGTCTGCGTGATGTGCGCGCCCAGCGCCCGCAGCCCCGCCACCTTGACCGGGCTGGTCACCTCGGGCACGAAGATCTCCGCCCGCACGCCCAGGGCCCGCGCGGCGAACGCCACCGCCAACCCGTGGTTGCCCCCGCTGGCGGCGATCACGCCGCTCCCGGGCAGCTCACCGGCGGACAGCATGCGGTTGAACGCCCCGCGTACCTTGAAGGACCCCGTGTGCTGCAGCAGCTCCAGCTTCAGCCACAACCCGGGAGAGACCTCGATCACGGGCGTGCGGAGCACGTGCCCGGCGATCCGCCGAGCGGCCGCCGGAACGTGCTCATGGTTAACAGTCGTCACGGTCTTCAAGGCTATGCCAGGGCCTGGGACACATCGGCCCACAGGTCCTCGGGGTGCTCGATGCCGACCGCGATGCGTACGGTGCCCTCGCCGATGCCGCTGCGCCGCAGTTCGTCAGGGCCGAGGGCGCGGTGGGAGGTGGTGGCGGGGTGCAGGACGAGCGTCTCGACGCCGCCGAGCGACGGGGCGAGCAGCGCCAGGCGTACGGAGCTCATGAACCGCTCCCCCGCCGCCCGCCCGCCGGCCAGGTCGAACGAGAACACCCCGCCGAACCCGGGCAGCAGCTTGGCCGCCAGCTCGTACGAGGGATGCGTGGCCAGCCCCGGCCAGTGCACGGCCTCGACGGCGGGGTGCCCGGCCAGCCGGGTGGCCAGGTACTCGGCGTTGGCGCAGTGGCGCTCCATGCGCAGCGCGAGCGTCTGCAGCCCGCGTACCGTCAGCCAGCTCGCGAACGGGTCGGGCGAGGCCCCCAGCTCGATCGCGAAGTGCCACAGCCGGTCGTAGAGCCCGCGGTCGGCGAAGACGGCGAGCCCGCCCACCACGTCGGTGTGCCCGGACAGGTACTTCGTGGTGGAGTGCAGGACGATGTCCGCCTCGTGCTCGAACGGGCGGCACAGCAGGGGCGTGGCGAACGTGTTGTCCACCACGGACAGGATCCCCAGGTCGCGGGCGACCTCGCACATCCCGGGCAGGTCGGCCACCAGCGTCATCGGGTTGCTGATCGTCTCCAGGTAGACCAGCCGGGTCTCGGGGCGGACGGCTGCGCGCAGGGCGGCCGGGTCGTTCTCCGGCACGTACGTGACGGTGACGCCGAACCTGGCGACCAGCTCGTTGATCATGGCGGCGGTGCCCCCGTACAGGGAACGCTGGGCCACGAAGTGGTCGCCGGGCTTGAGCAGGCCGAGCAGGACGACGTTGATGGCGCCCATGCCCGAGCCCGTGGCGATGGCGTGCTCGCCGCCCTCCAGCCCGGCCACGGCGAGCTCCAGCGAGCGCACGGTCGGGTTGCTGTACCGCCCGTAGACGAACGCCCCGTCGGGGCGCCCCATCGATTCGGCCATCACGGCGGGGTCGTCGAAGACGAAGCCGGAGGTCTGGTAGATCGGCATGCTGATCGGGCGGCTGCCCTCGATGGGCGGCTGCGGAACGTGCACGGCTCGCGTCTCAGGCCGGAAAACCGGGCGGGAATCAGGGCGGAATTCGTTCATGGCTCCAGGATCCATCCGCCTGGGATCCGATGTCAGAGCCAATGCGGCAGAATTGGTCCATGAATGGGGCCAATCTCGATGATCTCGTCGATCTGCTCGGCCGCTGGGCGTCCGGGCGCGGGCCGCTGTACCTGCTGCTCGCCGCCCGCCTGCGGGCGCTGATCGACGACGGCGTGCTCGCGCCGGACGAGCCGCTGCCCCCTGACCGGGTGCTGGCCAGGCGGCTGGCGGTGGGCCGGGGCACGGTGGTGGCCGCGTACGACCTGCTCCAGCAGGAGGGCCGGCTGGTGCGCCGCCAGGGCAGCGGCACCAGGGTGGCCGCGCTCGACCTGCCGGCCACGCGCACGGCCGACGGCGTGGCCGCCAACCCGCTGCTCCTGCACATCCTGCACCCGCCGGACAACGTGCAGCTCCTGACGTGCGCCGCCCCGCACGACCCGCCACCCGCCCTGTGCGAGGCGTACGCCGAGGCCGCGCACCGCCTGGCCGGGCTGCACGAGATGGGCTACCAGCCGGCGGGCGACCCGGAGCTGCGGGCGGTGCTGGCCGCGTACTACACGGGCCGCGGCCTGCCCACGACGCCCGACGAGATCATCGTGACGACGGGCGCCCAGCAGGCGCTCACCCTGCTCACCAGCCTGCTGGTGGCGCCGGGCGACACGGTGCTCACCGAGACGCCCACCTATCCGGGCGCGCTGGAGGCGTTCAGGCACGCGGCGGCGGTCGTGCGGCCCGCCACGAGCATCGAGGACCTGCGCGAGCGCCCGGCGCTGGCGTACTTCGTGCCCTCGGTCCGCAACCCGGACGGCGCGATCATGGACAATCCGTCCCGCCGGCGGCTGGCCACGCTGGCCGCCGAGCACGACGTACCGCTGATCGACGACGAGGTCCGCGCCGAGCTGTGCTTCTCCGGCGAGACGCCGGCGCCGCTGGCCGGCTTCCACCGGGGCGAGCAGATCATCACGATCGGCTCGCTGAGCAAGCTCGTCTGGGGCGGGCTGCGGGTGGGCTGGATCCGCGCGGCGGCGCCGCTGGTCTCGCGGCTGGCCAGGCTGCGGGCCGTACAGGATCTCGGTGGCGAGGTGGTCAGCCAGCTCGCCGCCGCCGCGCTGGTGCGGCGCCTGGACGAGGTTCGCGCCGCCCAGCTCGCCACGCTGCGCCGCCGCCACGACCATCTGTGCGCCGAGCTGCGGGCACGGCTGCCGTCCTGGACGTTCGAGCCCGCGCTCGGTGGCCAGACCATCTGGGTACGCCTCCCGCACGGTGACGCCGACTCCTTCGCCCAGGTGGCGCTCAGGCACGGCGTCGCGGTGCCGCCCGGCCGCTCCTTCGACCCGCTGGGCGCCCACGCCGACCGCATGCGGCTGCACTTCCTCTTCCCCGAGGACGAGCTCTCGCGAGCGGTGAACAACCTGGCCGCGGCCTGGGCCTCGTACGACGGAGCCGGTCGCACGGTCTCCCGCCACCCCCTCGTCGTCTGAAAAGCTGGATGCATGCAGACGACGTTCGTACTCGTGCACAGCCCCTCCGTCGGGCCCTCGACGTGGGCTCCGGTGGCCGAGTCGCTGGAGCGCCGCGGGCATGCCGCCGTGGTGCCCGACCTGACCGGCGTGTCGGCGGGCGGGCCACCGTACTGGCACAAGGTGGTGGCCGCGGTGCGGGCCGCGGCGCCCTCCGACGGCCCCCTCGTGCTGGTCGCGCACAGCAACGCCGGGTTCTTCGTGCCGGCGATCAAGGAAGGGCTGGGCGAGCGGGTGGTGGCCTGTGTGTTCGCCGACGCGCACATCCCGCCCGGCGAGGGGATGGTCACGACGGCGGAGGAGGCGTTCCTGCCGTTCCTGCACGACCTGGCGGGCCCCGACGGCGTGCTGCCGCGCTGGACCGACTGGTGGGACGAGGAGGACGTGGTGGCCATGCTGCCCGATCCGGCCGTCAGGATCCGGGTGGCGGCCGAGCAGCCGCGGCTGCCGCTCGACTACTACACGCAGCCGATACCCGTGCCCGCCGGATGGGACACCGTCCGGTGCTCGCTCCTGTGGTACGGCCCGCCGTACGACGCGGTCGCCGAGGAGGCGGCCCGCCGGGGCTGGCCGGTGACCCGGCTGCCCGGCACCCACCTGCACCAGCTCGTCGATCCCGAGGGCGTCACCGACGCGCTGCTCAAGCTCTCCCGGAAGTCGTGAATTCTTCACTGTCGCCCGCCTCCGCCCCCGGCGACAGTGGGACGCATGACAGCGATCGACGTGAGCGGGCTCCGCAAGAGCCATCAGGGATTCGAGGCGGTGAAGGGCATCTCGTTCGAGGTGGCCGAGGGAGAGATCTTCGCGCTGCTCGGCAGGAACGGCGCGGGCAAGACCACCACGATCGAGGTGCTGGCGGGCTTCCAGCGGGCCGACGGCGGCACGGTGCGGGTGCTCGGCCTCGACCCGCACGGCGACCGCGCCGCCGTACGCCGGCGCACCGGCGTCATGCTGCAGGAGGCCGGGTTCTTCCCCGACCTGACGGTCGCCCAGACCGTCGACACCTGGCGCGACTTCACCTCCTCGCCCCGGCCCCGTGACGAGGCGCTGGAGCTGGCCGGGCTGCGGGCCAGGTCGGGCACCAGGGTGCGGCAGCTGTCCGGCGGCGAGAAGCGCAGGCTGGACCTGGCGCTGGCCCTGCTGGGCCGCCCCGACCTGCTCTTCCTCGACGAGCCGACCGCCGGCATGGACCCGGAGGCACGCGCCGCCACCTGGCAGGTCATCCGCGACCTGGCCGGTGAGGGCACCACGATCCTGCTGACCACGCACTACCTGGAGGAGGCGCAGCGCCTGGCCGCCTCGATGGCGATCATGGACGAGGGCCGCATCGTGGCCTCCGGCGGCATGGCCGAGACGCTCGCGGCCCGCGGCGGGCGGGTGGCGTTCCGGCTGCCCGCGCACGTGGACCCCGCTTCCCTGCCGCTGCCGGTCACGGTCGAGCAGGGGGTCGCCGTGTGCCGCGCCGAGGACCCCGACCTGGCCGCGCAGACGCTGCTGACCTGGGCGGCCGAACGCGGGCTGCGCCTGGCGGGCCTGGAGGTCCGCGCCGCCACTCTGGAAGACCTGTTCATGGAGATGAGCGCCCGATGAGCCTCACCGCCACCTACCGGCTCGGCACCCGCCTGTTCTGGCGGGACAAGGCCATGCTGTTCGCCTCGGTCGTCACGCCCGTCGGCCTGGCCGTGGGCCTGCCGACGCTGATGCGGCACGTCACCGCGGGCGGCGTCGCGGGGGCCGCCGCCCTCGCCCAGAGCTCGATCTCGATCCTGCTGGCGATCACCGCGTTCATGAACATCACGGTGGCCCTGACCGCCCGCCGCGACCAGCTCGTGCTCAAGCGGCTGCGCTCCACAAGACTGACGGACGGCCAGCTCCTGCTGGGCCAGATCGCCAGCACGGCCACGCAGACCGTGGCCCTGATCGTGCTGTGCGCGGTGGCCGTACGCTACGCCGCGGGCGTCCCGCTCCCCGCGGACCCCGTGGCCTTCGCCGCCGTCACGATCGCGGGCTCGGTGGTGATGTCCCTGCTCGGGGCCGCGTACACGGCGGCGATCCCGCGGGCCGAGCTGGCCGCCGCCTACACCATGCCGGTCTTCCTCGTCGCCGCGGTGTCGGCGGGCGCGATGGGGCCCATCCCGGTGCCCTCCTGGCTGCGTCCGGCCCTGGACCTGCTGCCCACCACGGCCGTGGTGGACGCGGTCAGGACCGGCGAGCTCGTGGTGCCGTTCCTCGTGCTGGCGGGCTGGGCCGTCGTGGGGCTCGTGGCGCTGCGGCTGTGGTTCCGCTGGGAACCGCGCAGGTCATAATCGTCATCGTGATGTCCTCCCCCGCGGCCCGCAGGCTGGCCGGCGTGCTCATCACGGCCGTCTCGTGCGCGTACACGGCGATCACGCTCGTGTACTTCCGGCAGGGCGCCTACTACGGCCTGCTGGCCCTGCTGTCCATGGCCGCCGTCATCACCACCCATCACGTGAACATGCGGGCCGGCCTGCGCGGCGTGCGGCCGCCCTGGTTCCCCGTGACGCTGGTGCTGCAGGCGGTGGCCACCTACCTGCCCGACTTCCTGCTGCCCGGCGGCATGTCGGCGCTGACCGCGCCGCTGCTCGCCGGGTCGCTGCTGGTGCTCCTGCCGCTGGGCTGGGGCGGGGCGCTGGTCGGGCTGATGATGCTGAGCGAGGCCACGCGGATGTGGTGGGGCCTGGCGGGGGCGCACATCACGTTCTTCTACGTGGCCACCATCGCGACGACAGGCGCGATGATCTACTTGCTGGTGCGGTTCGTCCGGGTGACGGTCGAGCTGGAGCAGGCCAGGGCCGAGCTGGCGGAGGCCGCGGTGCTCAGGGAGCGGCTGCGGATCTCCCGCGACCTGCACGACGGCCTGGGCCGCAGCCTCACGGCGATCGCGCTCAAGGGCGATCTGGCCGGCCGGCTCATCGAGCGCGACCCCGGCGCGGCGCGTACGGAGGTGGGCGAGCTGGTGCAGGTGGCCAGGGAGGCGGCCCACGACGTACGGCACGTCGCCAGGGGATACCGGGAGCTGTCGCTGGCGGGCGAGGTGGACCGGGCCGTCGCGCTGCTGGAGTCGTCAGGCGTGGGCGTGCAGGCGAACCTGGCCGACGTCCGGCTGCCGAAGCGCTCGGAGGAGGCGCTGGCCTGGGCCGTACGCGAGGGCGTCACCAACGTCCTGCGCCACAGCAGGGCCACGACCTGCACCATCACCACGTCGCTGCACGGCGGCGCGGTGCGGCTGGAGGTGGCCAACGACGGCGCGCCCACCGGCCTCACCCCCGGTGCCGCGGGCGGCGGGCCGGCTGGGCTCGCCCCCGCTGCCCACGGCGCCGCGGGCGGCGGGCTGACGGGGCTGGCCGAGCGGGCGGCGCAGGCGGGCGGCTCCTGCACCACCACCCCGACGGGCGAGGGCGGCTTCCTCCTGGCGGTCGAGGTCGCGACGTGACCCGTGCTTCGCAAGGCCGTGACAGCGGCACCACGGGAGCCGCTCGATGATCAAGGTGCTGCTCGCCGAGGACATGCACATGATCCGCGCCGCCCTCACCGCCCTGCTCCGCCTGGAGCCCGACATCGAGGTGGTCGCGGAGGTCACCCGGGGCGACGAGATCGTCCCCGAGGCGCTGCGCGTCCGGCCGGACGTCGCGGTCCTGGACATCGACCTGCCGGTCGTGGACGGCATCACCGCCGCCGCCACGCTCCGCGAACGCCTGCCGTCCTGCCGGGTCCTGGTGCTCACGGCGATGGGCCAGCCCGGTCACGTACGCAGGGCGCTGGCCGCCGGCATCGAGGCGTTCCTGGTCAAGGACGCCCCCGGCGACCGGCTGGCGGACTCGATCAGGCGCACCGCCGCCGGGCTGCGCGTGCTGGACGCGGAGCTGGTGTCGTCGGCGATGGAGTACGGCGAGAGCCCGCTGACGCCCAGGGAGTCGACCGTGCTCAGGGAGGCGGCCAGGGGCACCTCGGCCGAGGAGATCGCCGCCCGCCTCCACCTCTCCCCCGGCACCGTGCGCAACTACCTGACCGGGGCGATCACGAAGACGGGCGCCCGCAACAAGATCGACGCCATCCGGATCGCCCAAGACGCCGGCTGGCTCTGACCCCGGCCACCCGCCAACCGCCCCCAGCCGCACCCGGAGACCGCACGCCTGGCAGTCACGCCGGGCAGGCGTGCCGGGCAGGCGCGGCGGGCAGGCGCGGCGGGCAGGCGCGGCGGGCAGGCGCGGCGGGCGGGCTGCGGTGGTCAGATGTCGGTGATGCGCAGCCCGGCGTGGGCCTTGTAGCGGCGGTTCACCGAGATGATGTTGGCGGTGAGCGCCTCGATCTGGTGAGCGTTGCGCAGCCGCCCCCCGTACACCCCGCGCACCCCCGGAATCACCTCCGCCAGCGCCTGCACGGTGTCGGTCGCCTCGCGGTCGTCCCCCAGCACCAGCACGTCGAGATCCACCTTGTCCACGGCCGGATCCATCAGCACCACGGCCGACACGTGATGGAACGCGGCCACCACCCGGCTGTCGGTCAGCACGGCCGCCGCCTGCTGCGCGGCGCTGCCCTCCTCGACCTGCAACGCGTACGCGCCCTGCTTGTCGAACCCGAGCGGGTTGACGCAGTCGACGACGATCTTGCCGGCCAGCTCCCCCCTCAGCGACTCCAGCAACGCCTTGTGCCCCTCGTACGGCACCGCCACGATCACGATGTCGCCCCGCGCGGCCACGACCGCGTTCTCGTCCCCCGTCGCGCCGGCCCCGATGGACTCGGCGGCTTCCTGGGCCCGCTGGGCGCTGCGCGAGCCGATCAGCACCGGATGCCCCGCCAGCGCGAACCGCCGCGCCAGCCCCTTCCCCTGGTCACCGGTGCCGCCGAGGATGGCGATGGAAAGTCCGTTCACGTCTGTCATAACCAGATCATGCCAAACCCACCCGGCACCAGGGCCGGGTGGGTGGGTCGCGGGTCTCAGCAGTTGCTGGAGGCGGGCAGCCCCAGGATCCGCAGGGCCAGCCATTCGATGGCGAGCGGCCCGCCCTCGATGGCCCCCGTGACGTGGTCGGGCGCGGGCAGCGAGAGCCAGCGCGCCCGCACCCCTGCTCTGCAGTACTCGGTGCGCAGCGTGGACCCGACCGCGAGCGGGATGATCTGGTCGCCGCGCGCGTGGTACAGGAACATCGGCACCCGCGGCGGGGTCGCGCCGAGCCGGTTCTCCGCCAGGCGGGTCAGCCACTTGGGCTGGTTGAGCAGGTCGATCGGGCTCAGGTCGGCGAAGCGCAGCCCGGCCAGCTTGCTCAGGTCGCCCACGCAGTCGTCGGCGGCGTCGGCGAGCAGCGCGCGGCCGCGGTCGTTGAGGTCGGCCTCCAGGTCGAGCTCGGGGTAGGCGGCGTCGAGCCCGACCCCGGCGGCCGCCGCCAGGCCGAAGTCGGCGCTGCCGTCCAGGTGCTGGGCGACCGCGTGCAGGTCGGCGGGCACGCCACCGGCCGCCACGCCGCGCAGCCGCAGCTCGGGCGCGTACGAGGGCTGGAGCTGGGCGGCCCACGCGGCGGAGGCGCCGCCCTGGGAGTACCCCATGATGCCGACGGGCGCGGTGGCCGACAGCCCGGCGCCGGACACACGGGTGGCGGCCCTGATCGCGTCGAGCACGGCGTGCCCCTGCGAGATCCCCGCCATGTACGTGTGCGGCCCCGGCGTGCCGAGCCCCTCGTAGTCGGTCATCGCGACCGCGTACCCCTTGAGCAGGAACAGGCTGACCAGCGCGAGCTCGGCCTCCCTGCCCTGGCTCATGCTGACGGAGGGCGCGCACTGGTCGCCGAGCCCGTGGGTGCCGAAGGCGTAGCCGATGATCGGGCGCGTGCCGAGCGGGTAGCCGGCCCTGGGCACGAGCAGGGTGCCGGAAACGGTGTTGACGGCGCCGGTGGCGGACGTGGAGTTGTAGCGCAGGTGCCAGGCGTTGACCGGGACCTCCAGGAGCCGGCCCGGCAGGAGGTAGACCGTGGTGGGCTGGGCGGAGACGACGTCTCCCGGTGCCGCGGCGCGGGCGGGGCCCGCGGTGAGAAGCGACATGATCGATAACAGGATCATGGACATGCTGACGCGCACACGTAAGGTCATGTGCCGCCCCTCTCCGTGAGGATCACCACTGGGACGGCGGCGCCGCGAGCCGATCGTTACCCGAGGGTAACTCAATGTCAAGGCCCGAAATGACGGATACGCACGCTTCGTGTCAATACATCACTCGCGAATCAACCTCCCCGCTCACCCCCGTGGGGCACCATGGGGACATGGACTCAGGATCGGTGGCCTTCCTGCGCGAGCTCCTCGCCGAGACCGGCTGGCTCGAACGCGCCCGCGAGCTGGGCCTGGCCCTGCGCGCCACGCGCTCGCCAGGCGGCCTGCTGCTGGTCGGCACGCCGGACGAGGAGCCCTGGCACCTGACCGCGCACCTCGCCGACGAGGCCCGCCTGTCCGGCCTGTCCCAGCTCACGCCCACCCTGGTGCGCTGGGACCCGCCTCCGGGCGCCCCCGCCCACCTGAGCGTCGGCCTCGACCGGCTGGAGCGGGCGGCCCGCGGGGAGACCCTGTTCGTACTGTCGGAGCAGCAGGCGCCGGTCCCCCTGCTGGAACGCGTGGACGACGCCCGGCGCACGGGGGCGACCATCCTGGCGATCGAGGGCGGCGACCGGGAGCTGGCCGGGCTGGCGCACGACGCGATCGCGGTGCCGCGCGACGGGCTGGTGACGTTCGACGGGGCCCAGCACCTGGTGAGCGCGGCGGCGGGCGAGCTGGAGCAGCGCCCGCGCCTGCGCGACCGCCTGGCCCGCCTCCTGGACAAGGTCAGCGGCCCCCAGATCACCGACTGACTCCAGGCGGATCTCCAGGCGGGCTACCGGCCGGCGACCGGCTTCTCCTCGCCGAGCCGCCCCCGCAGGGACGCCTCCAGCGCCGCGGTGGCCTCCTCGATCGCCTCGATCACCACGGCCTGCACCGGATCGGGCTCCCCCGACCGGGTACGGCCGACCCGCGTGATGACGTCCACCCTGCGCGCCCCCACCTCGCGGATGTCGCTCACCAGCACCTCACCCTCCGGCACGTCCAGCAGCGCCAGCGTGGGCACGATCGCCACCCCGTGCCCGTCGGCCACCAGCGCCAGCGCCGAGTCGAACTCCGTGACGAGGTGCACCTTGCGCGGCTCGAACCCGTGCAGCCCCGCCAGCCGGTCCAGCGCCTGCCCGGTCGCGTGCGACGGCAGGCTCGCCACCCACGGGCACCGCATGAGGTCGGTCACCGTGGCCGCCGGCTCGGCCCAGCCGGGTGGCAGCACGATGCGGTACTCGTCCACGTACAGCAGCCGCGTGCTCAGCGACGGCTGCGACAGGGCGGGCAGGCCCATGTCCTGCTCGGTGATGAGCACGTCCACCGACCCCAGCCGTAACTCCTGCAGCGCGGGCGGCCCGTAGATCTCGTGGATGACCGGCGTGATCCTGGGATGGCGGACGGCCAGCTCCCGCAGGGCGGGCACCAGGATGTGCTTGATCACGGTGGCGAACGCGGCGATGCGCACCGGCCCCGCCAGCCGTTCGGTGAACCGGGTGAGCTCCCGCTTCGCCTCGGCCAGCTCCTCCTCCACCCGCTCGGCGTACCCGGCCAGCACCCGCCCCGCCGGGGTGAGCGAGACGCTGCGCTGGGAGCGGTCGATGAGGGGCAGCCCGACCTCGCGTTCGAGCTGGGCGAGCTGCTGGGAGACGGCGGAGGACGTCAGGTGCAGCGCCTCGGCGGCGCGCAGCACGCCGCCGCGGCGGGCGACCTCGTACAGGATGCGCAGCCGCCGAGGATCGATCTCCACGCGGCTCAGCCTACTCGGGCACGCTGATCAGTCGTCGTCCTGGTCCGCCTCGTCCCATGCCTTGTTGCGGTCGGCGGCGCGCTGCAGCGCCCCGGCCGCCTCCTGCTCGGACGCGTACGGACCCATCCGGTCCTTGTTGGGGCAGCCCTGGTCGGGCTCGACCCGCATGTGCTTGAGACAGAACCACCACTGGCCTTCGCTCACATGGTCAATTCTGCCCCGTAGACTCAGGTTTCATGACGACACTGCTCCAGCCCGGGCGAGTTTCGCCCATGCGAAAGGTTCCCGCCCACATCGAGCGGCCGGAGTACGTCGGCAAGAAGCGCCCCAGGACCGGCGAGTCCGACGTGAAGACCCCCGAGATCATCGAGCGGATGCGGGTGGCCGGCCGGATCGCCGGCCAGGCTCTCGAGGAGGTCGGCAGGCACGTCCGGCCGGGCGTCACCACCGACGAGCTCGACAGGATCGGCCACGAGTTCCTCCTCGACCACCACGCCTACCCCAGCACGCTCGGCTACAAGGGCTACCCGAAGTCGCTGTGCACCTCGATCAACGAGGTCATCTGCCACGGCATCCCCGACGACACCGTGCTGCGCGACGGCGACATCGTCAACGTCGACATCACCGCCTACATCGGCGGCGTGCACGGCGACACGGACGCGACGTTCCTGGTGGGAGAGGTCGACGAGGAGTCACGGCTGCTGGTGGAGCGCACCCGCGAGGCGATGATGCGCGCCATCAGGGCGGTCGCGCCAGGCCGGCAGCTCAACGTGGTGGGCCGCGTCATCGAGGCGTACGCCAAGCGCTTCGGCTACGGCGTGGTGCGCGACTTCACCGGCCACGGGATCGGCACGAGCTTCCACTCCGGGCTGATGGTGCCGCACTACGACGACCCGTCGCTGCGGGTGGAGCTGGTGCCGGGGATGACGTTCACGATCGAGCCGATGCTGACGCTGGGCACGATCGAGTACGAGATCTGGCCCGACAAGTGGACGGCCGTGACGAAGGACCGCAAGCGCACGGCCCAGTTCGAGCACACGATCGTCGTCACCGAATCCGGCAGCGAGATCCTCACCCTGCCCTGACCCGCACGCCTGCCCGGGGCGCGCCCCCGTCAACGCCGCCTGGGCACCACCCCCGTCACCGTGGTGCCCTCGCCGTGCACGCTGTTCACCGACAGGGTCCCGCCCAGCTCGGCGAAGGCCGCCCGCATCCTGGCGATCCCCCGCCCTGCCCCCGACGTGGGAAACCCCTGGCCGTTGTCGCTGACGGTCATCCGCAGCCCGCTCTTGCCGACCGTCACGGCGATGGACACGGTCCGGGCCCGGCTGTGCAGCTCGACGTTGGACAGCGCTTCACGCATGGTGGTCATGACGCCGCTCGACACGCGGGACGGCACGTCGGTCGCGGGCAGCGCCCACGTCTCGACCGTGATTCCCGTGCGCTCCGACCATTCGGCCAGATAACTCTCGAGGGCCTCGGCCAGGCTCTGCCCCCCGCGCATCCGAGTCTCTTCCGACAATTGGTCTCTCGCCTTCTTTGGCACCGGGCGCAGCGCCGGTCCCCACTCCGGCGCTCCCAAGCTGCGGTGCGTATCCCCCCTCAAGGCCTGCGCACTCTAGCTGATGGGGTTATGCCCGTCTCCCCTGTAAGAAAGGCTACCTGCCGGTCCAGAGACATGTAGTCGGAAGGTAGAAGGCCATGTCCGAACCGCTACTCGCCCTTGTCGGCACGGTTGAGGCGGGCGAGGTAGGCGTTGTAGGAATCAAGCTCGGGATCGCCGCCGGCGCCGCGTTCGGCCCTGCGGTCGGCGCGCCGGGCCTGCCTGTCGTCGTCCTTGTACCACTGCACGGCGATGGCCAGCAGGACGATGAGCGTGGGGATCTCGCCGAAGCCCCACGCGATGGCGCCGCCGTCGCGCTGCGTCTGCAGCAGCGTGTCGCCCCACGTACGGCCGAGCTGCTCGTACCAGCCCGAGGCGATCACGGAGCCCATCATCATCAGCGCGATCCCGAAGAAGGCGTGGAACGGCATGGTGACGAAGAGCATCAGCAGCCGCCAGACGTACGGGAGCCGGTTCGGCCCGGGGTCGACGCCGATGATCACCCAGAAGAACAGGCAGCCGCTGATCAGGAAGTGCAGGGTCATCCAGATGTGGCCGAGGTGCTCGTTCATCGCCGACTCGAACAGCGGCGTGAAGTACAGCGCGTATGTCGAGGCCACGAAGATGGCGGTGGCGACCACGGGATGGGTGACGACCTTGGTGAACCGGCTGTGCAGGATCGTGGTGATCCACTCCCGCGGCCCCCTGTCGCCCCGCCTGGCGGCGGGCTTGAGCGCGCGCAGGGCCAGCGTGACGGGCCCGCCGAGGACGAGGAAGATCGGCACGACCATGGACAGCGTCATGTGCTCGATCATGTGCACGTCGAACATGACCTTGGCGTACCTGGCCAGGCCGCTCTGCGTGCAGAAGACGAGCAGCGCGACGCCGATGTACCAGGAGGCGGTGCGGCCCCACGACCACCGGTCGCCGCGCCGGCGCAGGCGCAGCAGGCCGGCACCGTAGAGCCCGGCCAGCACGGCCGCCACCACGGCGAAGAACAGGTCGAGCCACCACAGCGAGAAGATGTTGCCAAGGGTGAGCGGCGGCGGGAGGGGGAAGCCGAGCAGGTCGAAGGCCCGGTCCGCGGGGACGCTGTACTCGGGCGGCGGGGTGCGCGACAGCGCCACGGCGACGCCGATGGTGGCGAACATGAGCACCATCTCGCCGCCGGCCAGCCGGGTGAACGCGCGGGGCTTGCGGGCCTCCAGGTCCGCCAGCGTGCGCTGGCGGTGCCAGTAGCCGATGTAGCCGAGCAGCACGAACAGCACGATCTTGGCCACGGCGAGGAGGCCGTACTCGGTGGTCCACAGGTCGGAGACGGCGCCCAGGCGGGCGACCAGCGCGAAGACCCCGGACAGGCCCACCCCGGCGTAGCACCACAGCGCCATCCGGGAGAACCGGGCCGCGGCCACGTCGAGCTGCGGCTGCTTGCGCAGCGCGTGCAGGGCCAGCACGCCGAGCCCGCCCGTCCACAGCGCGAGCGAGAGCAGGTGCAGCGACACCGACGAGGTGGCCAGGTCGTGGTTGGGCGAGGAGGAGGTGTGCCCGGTCAGCGGCGCGGGCAGCAGCGTCGCCATCGCGAACACCAGCAGCCCCGCCGCCGCCCCGGCGGTGATGGCGCCGCGCGAGAACAGCGCGATGGCCACGCCGAACAGCACGACGAGCGTGAGCGCGACGCCCTGGGTGGTCTGGGTGGCGTAGCTGGTCAGGAAGGCCCGGTCGAGGATCTGCGGCACGCTCCTGCCCATGGAGTCGGCGACGCCGAACACGATGGACAGGAACGCGGCGCCGGCCCACGCGAGGGCGGCCCACGAGGCGGCCTTGACGTACTCGACGGCGCTCTTGCCGAGCACGCCCTTGTCGTTGGGCAGCAGCGCGGCGGCCATCAGCAGCAGGCCCACGGTGATCACGCCGGCGGCGTCCATGAGCAGCTTGGACAGCGGCAGCCCCCACCGCACGACGGCGCCGGCGTCGGGCAGCCCCGGGATGATCCTGGGGAACGCCCTGCCTCCGGCGATCATGCCGAGGACCAGCGCGGCGATCGCGGCCGCCGCCGTCACGAGCGCGAGGCGCGCCGCCCGGGTCATGGCTGCTTCTTCCGCGCGCTCAGCAGGAACCCGATGCCGATGCCGACGAGCGCGCCGATGACGATGATCAGCCAGACGGGGAACGTCGCCCCCTGCTCGACGGCCGCCTGATCGGTGGCGGTCACCTCGGTGGCCGCGGGAGCCGGGGCGCTCGAGGCGGGCGCGCCGGTGGCGGCCGGCTCCCCCGACGCTGACACGGACGCCGACGCGGACGCCGACCCGGACGCCGACCCGGACGCCGACGGGGAGGGTGACGGGCTGGGGGCAGGCGTCTCGGCGCCCTTCACCCGGAACGGGATCTCTCCCTCGATCGGGTGCCCGTCGGAGGACACGACGCGGTAGGCGATCGTGTACTTCCCGTCGGGCAGCGGCCCCTTGACCGCCTGCGTCACCACGGCGCCGTCCACCTCGGGCTTGCCGTTCTGGTGCTGGGCGTCTCCGTCGCCCCGCACGATGACGAACGGCATGCGCACCTTGGCGCTGAACTCCAGCTTGACCTCGTCGAGGGACTTGACCTCGGCGTTCTTGGCCGGAGAGCTGCTCTTGAGCGTGTCGTGCGCCAGTGCGGGCGCGGCGGAGCCGAACACGACGAGCCCGGACGCGAGCAGGGCGGAGGCGAGAATCGCGGTGAGGGCCGCGAGCGGGGATCTCTTCATGGCACCCCCAAGGCTACCGACGCCACCGCCCGGTCCGGACGTCGCTCTACGAACCGGGCTCTACAATCCCGCGCAGGCCAGCGCGCGCCGGTAGGCGTCGACCGCGCCGCCGGCGTCGCCGAGCTGCTCCATGGTCTCGGCCGTGGCGTACCAGTGGGAGGCCGAGCGGCGGGTGTCGGGCAGCGGCGAGAGCCAGCCCTCGACGCCGGCGGCGATCTCACGCCCCTCCTCCGTACGGCCGACGGCACCGTAGATGCGGGCGAGGAGCAGGTCGGCCTCGGCGCCCGCGACGTGGCCGAAGCTGGGGAGCAGGCTCCTGCTGGCCCTGGCGTGCTCGGCGGCGCTGTCGAGGTCGTGACTCATGTATTCGGCGCAGGCCAGCTCCAGGTAGAGGGTGGCCTGGTCGATCGTGCTGGTCGAGGTCTGCTCGAACTCCGTGACGGCCGCCCGCAGGGCCTCGCGCGCGTTCACGGGGTCCTGCGCGCCGCTCCTGAGCCGCGTCCGCGTGGCCTGGAGCCGCATCCGGGCGGTGTTGCGCGGCTGGCCGTGCTCCATCTGCACCGCCAGGGCCCGCTCGATGAAGGTCACCGCCTCGTCGGTGTGCCCGGTGACGCGCGCGATGATCGAGGCGTTCCAGTTGGCCGCCACGATGGAGCGCGGGGTGCCCAGCGCGTCGGCCGCGTTGAGCAGCTCGGCCGCGAACTGCCTGGCGCGCAGCATGTCGCCGCGCTCGTAGTAGGCCATGAGGAGCGTGGCGGCCAGCTCGACCAGCAGGTCGTTCCAGGGCTGGCGGGCGTTGCCGCTGAGGAACTGCTCCCCCGCCTCGACGGCCTCGCTCAGCCGCTCGCTCTCCCGGTAGGCGCGGCACAGCGCGACGGCCACCTCGATGGCGCGGTCGGGCGAGAGCTCTTCCGCGCGGAGCTTGAGCAGGATCGAGATGGCCTGGTCGAGATCGCCGGCCGCCTCCGTCGCCAGGGCCAGGCCGAACTCGGCTTCTTGACGAAGCGATGTCAGACCTGCCAAGTTACTGTTCCCCAGCAGTTCCGCGAAGCGGGTGCGGGCCTCGGCGACCTCGCCGTTCTCGAGTGCCAGCCGCGCGTAGCCGAGAGCGAGCTCGATGTCCTCCATCTGCTCGGCGGTGACACCGTTGATCAGGTAGGACAGCGAGCAGTCGAGCTTGTTGGCCAGGAGCTCCAAGACTGCGGGAGTGGGGGTACGCTTGCCGCTCTCGATCAGCGAGACGTAACTGTCCGACAGCTCGGGATGGGCCAGCTGTGCCTGCGACAAGCCGCGTTGCCGCCGAACCGTCTTGATGCGGAGTCCGACTAGGTCAGATGTGGTCACAGCTACCGCTCCCTGAGAAGATGAAATCCGAGCAACTCACAAAGGCGAGGGAGAACCCCCATGCGCATGCGCATTGCCCTGTCGATCCTGGCTGTCGCGGTCGGCGCCGCGACAGTCCTAGGAGGTCATGTTACGGCCGCGAATGCCACGGCGTCTTCCCTCTCGAGCGCCACAGCGGAGATCGGTTGCTGCTGAGCCGAGCGAGAAGAGGCGAACGACGGGCACGAACCGCACTTCGCGCTCGTCGGCACCAGTGGTCTGGCAGGAAAGGGAGCCGTCAGGCCTGAGCCGCTGATCAGTCTGAGCCCACGTGACCGACCGCACCTCGGGCACGTGGGCTCAGCCTAGCCGCCCCGTCTACATTCCCTCTACATGACGGATTCGGCCTCTTTACGCTGCGGCCATCGGGACTAAGCTCCCTACGTGGACGAGACTCGCGATCATGAGCGCCCCCCGGCCGATCTGACCGTAGGTCTCCTGGGCCCCGTCGTGGGCGTGCTCGGTGACAGGGAGATCGACCTGGGGCCGCCGCTCCAGCAGGCGATCGTAGCGATGCTCGCGATGAGTTCCAACCGCGTGGTCACCGTGAGCCAGCTGATCGAGGGTCTGTGGGGAGACGATCCTCCCCCCAGCGCCACCCAGAGCATCTACACCTACATCGCGGGGTTACGGCGGGCGCTCGAGCCCGGCCGCCGCAGGCGACAGCCTCCGGGCAGGGTGTCCCGCGCTTCGGGCGGCTACCTGTTACAGCTCGACCCCCTCCAGGTCGACGCCCACCTCTTCGCCGCGCGGCTCGACGCGGCGGCGCAGGCCAGGAAGTCCGGTGACTTCGCCGGCGCGTTGCGCGCCATCGACGAGGCGCTGGACTTGTGGCGCGGCCCGGCGCTGAGCGGCGTGCCGGGGCCCTTCGCCGATGGTGAGCGCGCCCGCCTCGACCAGCTCCAGGTGACGGCCGTGGAGACCCGGGCCGACGCGCTGCTGCGGCTCGGCCGCCCCGAGGAGGCGCTCGGGGAGCTGTACGAGCTGGTCCACCGCCACCCCCTCAGGGAGCGCCCGGGCGAGCTGCTCATGCTGGCCCTGCACGGGTGCGGGCGCCAGGCCGAGGCGCTGGCGGTGTTCGAGGAGGCCCGGCGTGCTCTGTCGGATGAGCTCGGCATCCTTCCCGGCGAGGGCCTGCGCCGCGCGCATCGCGTCGTCCTGTCGGGTGCCGGCGAGCCCGCGGCCCCTGATCACGTCAAACCACGCCAGCTTCCCGGCGACCTGCTCGTCTTCGTCGGCCGCACGCGGGAGACCGTCCGGCTCAGATCCCTGCTGGATCCCTGGGGTGACGAGCCTCCGCACCCGTTCGTCGTGATCTGCGGCCCGCCCGGTGTCGGGAAGTCGGCGCTGGCCGTCCACGTCGCCCACATGGTGCGCGAACGGTTCCCCGACGGGCAGCTCTACGTCAACCTGCGCGGGGGCACGCCGAACGTCCCCCGGCCGTCCACCCACGAGATCTTCAGCCGCCTGCTGCGCGGCCTCGGCACGCCGGACAGCGCCATTCCCGAGGACGAGGACGAGGCCGCCGCCCTGTGGCGGAGCAAGCTGCAGAGCGGGCGGCTGCTCCTCGTCCTGGACAACGCCGCCGACCTGGCGCAGGTCAAGCCGTTCATCTCGGCACCCCGCGGCACCGCGGTGCTGGTCACGAGCCGCGAGTCCCTGACAGCCGGGGACGACTGCGCCCAGGTCCGCCTGCACCCCCTCTCGGACGCCGAGGCCACGGCCATGCTGGCCAAGCTGGTCGGAGCGGACCGGGTATCGGCCGACCTCGACCAGACCACTCACCTGGTGCGGCTCTGCGACGGTTTCCCCCTCGCCCTCCGGGTCGCCGGGGCGCGGCTGATCGACCGTCCCGACTGGAGCGTAGGCGCGCTGACGATGCGGCTCACCGACGAGCGGCGCCGCCTGCGCGAGCTGGAGGCGGGCGACCTCGCCGTACGGTCGAGCCTGGCGGCGAGCTGGAACGCGCTGAACGGCAGCACCCGCGAGCTCGACGGCGAGGCGGCGCACCTGCTGGCCCTGCTGGGCCTGCTGCACGTGCCCGACGTCACCGTGGAGGCGGCCGCGGCGCTGTCCGAGTCCTCCCCGGTCGACGTCGAGCGAGCCCTGGAACGGCTCTGTGACGCCCACCTGCTGGAGGCCGGCGAGCCGGGCCGCTACCACCCGCACGACCTCGTCCGGCTCTTCGCGGGCGACCTGCTGCCCGCCGGCGAGCGGATCGCGCCGCTCAAGCGGGCGATCGGCTACTACGCCGAGTCCGCGCGGGCCGCGGCGCGGACCAGCGACCCGCACCGGGTCCACTGCCTGTATCCGCCGCTGGACGTCCGCGGCCGCGGCTTCGACAGCGCGGACGAGGCGCGCGCCTGGCTCAGGAGGGAGGAGACCATCCTGCTCGCCGCCGCCTTCCAGGCGATGGCGGATCCGGACGACGACATCGCGCGGGCCGGCGCGGGGATCGCCCTCGCCCTGTGGTGGTACCAGCAGGCCGCGTACCGGGTGCCCGGCCTGATCTCGCTGGGCGAGCAGTTGCTCGCGACGGGGGAGCGCCTCGACGACCGGGTCATCACGATGGAGGGGCATGCCCACATCGCCACGGGGCTGTACCTCAAGGGCGACTGGGCCGCGTGCATCCAGCACCACGAGTGGCACCTCCGGCTGGCGCGGCTGCTCGGTGACCGCTTCAACGAGCAGCGAGCGCACGGCAACCTGGCCGGCACGCTCATGAAATGGGACCGGTGCTCCGATGCGCTGGAGCACGCGCTCGCCCAGCGCGTGATCGCCCGCGACATCGCGTCCGGGCCGGGAGAACGCTACGCCCTGCTCGTGGCGGGGCGGGCCTACACGGGCCTCGGCCGGTTCAAGGAGGCCGCGATCACGCTGGACGAGGGCGCGGCGCTGGCGGACCAGGCGGGCGACTCCCTCCGGCAGGTGGAATTCACCGTGGCGCGCGGGCTGGTCCTGATCGAGCTCGGCGAGCGGGAGTCCGCGCTGGCCCTGCTCTCCGAGGTGCTCGAGCCGGCCCGCGCTACCGGGATGAAGATGACCGAGGTCAACTGCGTCGTGCTGCTGGCGCGGGCCCACCGCCTGCTCGGCCGGACCCGCGAGGCCATGAGGTACAGCATCGAAGCGCTCGTGCTCGCCGAGCAGATGGGCAGCCCGTACTGGATCCGGGAGGCGACCAGGGAACGCGAGGCGGCGACGGGCCAGCGCTCGGTCACCGCGTGAGACCCGGGCCTCAGCGTGGCGGCGCCGTGTCCCTGAGCGCCAGGAAGAAGTCGACCCGGTCGGCCATCGTGGACAGGTCCCTGCCGGTCAGCTCCTCGATCCTGCGCACGCGGTACCGCACGGTGTTGACGTGCACGTGGAGCTGCTCGGCGCAGGCGTTCCACGAGCCGGCGCAGTCGAGGAAGATGCCGAGCGTGCGTACCAGCTCCGACTGGTGCCTGCGGTCGTAGTCGAGCAGCGGCGACAGCAGCCGGGAGGAGAACGAGCGGCGCACGTCGCCCGGCACCGTGGCCAGCAGCAGCGCGTGCGTGTAGATCTCGTCGCTGATCACCACCCCGCCGCCGCGGGCCTCGGCCAGCCGGCGGGCGTGCCCGGCCTCCTCCACGCCGCCCTTGACGGCGGCGGCGCCCGTCAGCGCGCCGCTGAGCCCCACGCACAGGCGGGTGCCGGGCAGCGCGGCCAGCACGCCGGCTCCGGCGCGCAGCCGGTCGGCCAGCTCGGCGGTGGTGCGCTCGCGCAGCGGCACCACGGCGACCGCGCCGTCGGCGCCGGCCGCCGCCACGACCTCGCGGCCGAGCAGCTCCTCGACGGCCTGGCCGCCGAGCGTGGCGGGGTCGGGCCCGCGGGTGGCGCCGGGCCGGGGCGCGGTGACGTTCACGATCGTGTACGGCTCCGCCGCTCCCACCCCGCACGTCCGCAGCCTGGCGTCGAGCTCCGCCACCCCGGCCTCGTCCAGCGCGGCCACGACGAGCTGCTCGGTCAGGCGGCGCTCGACCCTGCGCCCCTCCTCCATCCGGCTGCGTTCGAGCCCGACGCAGGCGGCCAGCTCGTAGCCGAGGTCGGCCCGGTCCATCAGGTCGCCGTCGCAGGCCAGCGCCCACCCGGCGGCGCGGTGGCCGCGGCCGACGGCGAAGATCGTGTGCTCGCCGACCCTGACCGGCAGGCGCGGCGCCGTCAGGTACGCCTTGGCCAGCCGTACCGGGTCGCCGGCCGCGCCGACGATCACCTCCCCGGAGGCGGACACCACCGCCCCGGTGACGCCCAGCTCGGCGGCGGTCAGCTCGAACAGCTCGCGCAGGTCGGCGCCCTCGGCGATGGCCGCGACGAGCCGGCGGTGGCGGCCGAGCGCGTCGCGCACGTCGCCCGCCAGCCGGTGCCCGGCCGTCTCGGCCAGCGTGCGGAACGAGACCTCGACCGGCACCTTCAGCAGCGGCAGCCCGGCCTGCTCGCAGGCGGCCACCAGGTCGTCGGGCACGTGGCCCAGCCACGCCTCGCCGGCGCCGAGTGCGGCGACCCCCGCCTCGGCCAGCGCGGCCACGAACCGGGCGGAGTCCTCCGGCGCGTGCCACCACATCAGCCCGGTCAGCACCAGTTCGCCGCCGCTCAGGTAGCGGCCGGGCTCGGGCAGGTCCGTGATGTGCACGGTGCCGAACTCGCGGGCCGGGTCGCCGGCGAGCAGCCGCAGGCGCAGGTCGTCGATGGCCAGCAGGTCGGAGATGCGCACCTGTAGGAATGTACAAGCCGGATGTTGCAACCGATGACCGCAATTTGACTTCGGGCATATTTGTCCGGTGCGGGCGCGGTGCTCTACTCGGAGGATGACGCAGACGTCTGACGCGATCCTCCCCGGCGCCGGCACCGGATTCGGTGTCGGGACGAGCGCGCGGCGGCCGGACGCGACGCTGAAGGTGACCGGCGAGTTCGCCTACGCCTCCGATTTGTGGCTGGACGGCATGGTGTGGGGCGCGACGCTGCGCAGCCCGCACCCGTCGGCGTGGCTGCGCTCGATCGACGTGGCTCCGGCCCTGCGCATCCCCGGCGTACGGGCGGTGCTGACACACGAGGACGTGCCCGGGGCGAAGTACTACGGCCTGGAGCACAAGGACCAGCCGGTGCTGGCCATCGACCAGGTGCGTTACCAGGGCGAGCCGGTCGCGCTGGTGGCGGCCGACCACCCGGAGACGGCCCGCAGGGCGGCGGCGGCCATCGCCGTCGAGTACGAGCCCCGCCCGGCCATCACCGACCCCCGCCGGTCCCAGCACTTCGTGCGCCACCAGCCGGTACGCCGCGGCGACACCTTCGAGGCCGAGGTCGTCGTGACGGGCGAGTACGAGGTCGGCATGCAGGACCAGGCGTTCCTCGGCCCCGAGTCCGGCCTGGCGGTGCCCGCCGAGGACGGCGGCGTGGACCTGTTCATCGCCACCCAGTGGCTGCACGTGGACCGCGACCAGCTCGCCCCCTGCCTGGGCCTGCCCGCGGACAAGGTGCGCCTGACGCTGTCGGGCGTCGGCGGCGCGTTCGGCGCCCGCGAGGACCTGTCGATGCAGATCCACGCCTGCATGCTGGCGCTGCGGCTGAACCGCCCCGTCAAGATCGTGTACGGCCGCGAGGAGTCGTTCTTCGGCCACGTGCACCGCCACCCGGCCCGCATGCGGTACGAGCACGGCGCCACCCGCGACGGCAGGCTCGTCTACGTCAAGGCCGACATCCTGCTCGACGGCGGCGCGTACTGCTCCTCCTCCCCCGCCGTGGTCGGCAACGCGGCGTCGCTGGGCGTGGGCCCGTACGAGGTGCCGAACGTGCGCGTGGACGCCACCGGCGTCTACACCAACAACCCGCCGTGCGGCGCGATGCGCGGCTTCGGCGCGGTGCAGGCGTGTTACGCCTACGAGTCGCAGATGGACCGGCTGGCCGAGGCGTGCGGCCTGTCGCCGGTGGAGATCCGGGTGCGCAACGCCGTCTCCCAGGGCTCCCACCTGATCACCGGGCAGGTGATCGACTCGCCGGCCCCGCTCGCCGACATGCTGCGCGACCTGGAGACGATGCCCCTGCCCGGCCCCGGGGACGGGGACCTGCGGGGGCTGCCCGGCGGCGTCTCCCAGACCACGCACGGCGAGTCCGTGCGCCGCGGCGTCGGCTACGGCGTCGGGATCAAGAACATCTGCTTCTCCGAGGGCTTCGACGACTACTCCACCGCCCGGGTGCGGGCCGAGCTGGTCGGCGGCGAGCCGCACGTCACCGTGCAGACGGCGGCCGCCGAGGTGGGGCAGGGCCTGGTGACCGTGCAGGCCCAGATCGCCCGCACCGAGCTGGGCATCCCGAACGTCACCGTGGCCACCGCCGACACCTCGGTCGGCTCGGCGGGCTCGTCGTCGGCGTCGCGGCAGTCGTACGTGACGGGCGGCGCGGTCAAGGCCGCCTGCGAGGCGGTGCGCAAGCGGTTCGACGGGCTGACGCCGAAGGAGGCGCTGGAGCGGTTCGGGCCGATCGAGGAGACGCGGGAGTACCGGCACCGGCCGACGTACCCGATGGACCCGCTCACCGGGCAGGGCGACTCGCACACGCAGCTCGCGCTGTGCGTGCACCGGGCGGTCGTGGACGTGGACGTGGAGCTGGGCCTGGTGAAGGTGGTCGAGCTGGCGGCGGTCCAGGACGTCGGGCGGATGCTGAACCCGCAGGCCCTGGAGGGCCAGATCCACGGCGGCTCCGCGCAGGGGCTCGGGCTGGCGCTGATGGAGGAGATCCAGGTCCGCGACGGCCAGGTGCTGAACCCGTCGTTCACCGACTACCTCATCCCCACCATCCTCGACATGCCGCCCATGACGCTAAAAATCCTAGAAAATCCGGACCCGGCGGCTCCGTATGGGCTGCGCGGCGCCGGCGAGCCGCCGACCCTGTCGTCCACCCCCGCCATCGCCGCCGCCGTCAGAGCGGCCACGGGGCTCCGGTTGACTCGCGTTCCGATCAGGCCGGAAGATATCGCCTTGTTCGACGAGAGCTAGACAAGGGGGGCATCCCATGGCAACCGCGCGTGAGGCGGCAGAGGCGGAGTTCAGGCGCTTCGACACCGACGGCGACGGCCTGCTGACCGCCGACGAGATCAGGAAGGCCAACGAGGCGCTCGGCGGGCAGGGCGCGTCGGAGAGCGAGGTCGAGGCGTTCATCGGCTCGGCCGACAGCGACGGCGACGGCATGATCAAGCTGGACGAGTTCGTCGCCCTGGTGGGCCACGGCCGCCACGAGAAGGCGTGATCTCGGGCCCCGCGGGGTAGGCAACCCGGCATTCCCCCTGATCACAAGGGGGGAATGGCGGTGCTCGACAGATTCTTCGAGCTGACGGGGCGGGGCACCACCGTCGGCCGCGAGGTGCGCGGCGGGCTCACCACCTTCATGGCCATGGCCTACATCATCCTGCTCAACCCGATCATCCTGGCCGGGGCCAGGGACGTCACGGGCGCCCGCCTCTCGATCGGCGAGCTGACCACCTCCACCGCGCTCGCCGCGGCGATCACCACGCTGCTCATGGCGTTCGTCGGCAACGCGCCGTTCGGGCTGGCCGCCGGGCTCGGCCTGAACGCGGTCGTCGCCTACCAGGCCGCCCCGCACATGACCTGGGCGCAGGCCATGGGCCTGGTCGTGCTGGAGGGCTTCGTCATCATCCTGCTGGCCGTGACCGGCCTGCGCACCCTGATCATGAACGCGATCCCGCTGGCGCTCAAGCACGCCATCAGCGTGGGCATCGGCCTGTTCATCGCACTGATCGGCCTGGTGGACGCGGGCTTCGTCGCGGCGGGCACGGGCACGCCCGTGCAGCTCGGCGCGACCGGGCACCTGACGGGCTGGCCGGTCGCGGTCTTCTGCTTCGGCCTGCTCCTGATGATCCTCCTGTACGTGCGCCGCGTCCCGGCCGCCATCCTCATCAGCATCGCCGTGACCGCGGCGGTGGCCATCCTGGTCAACTCGGTCAACACCATCGACCCGGCGACCTGGGGCGTGGTCGCGCCGCGCATGCCGGAGAGGCTGGTCTCGGCGCCGGACTTCGGGCTGGTGGGACAGTTCGACCTGTTCGGCGGGTTCGTCACGGCGGGGGCGCTGACGGCCACCGTGGTGCTGTTCACGCTGGTGCTGTCGGGCTTCTTCGACGCCATGGGGACGATCATCGGCGTCAGCGACGAGGCCGGGCTGGTGGACGAGCGGGGCCGGGTGCCGCGGCTGGGCCGCATCCTGACCGTGGACGGCGTCGGCGGCATGGTGGGCGGCGTGGCGAGCTCGTCGGCCAACACCGTCTTCGTGGAGTCGGCCGCCGGTGTCGGCGAGGGCGCGCGTACCGGTCTGGCCAGCGTGGTCACGGGCGCGCTGCTGGGGCTGACGCTGCTGTTCACGCCGCTGGCGGCGGTGGTGCCGGCCGCAGCGGCGGCCCCTGCGCTGGTGCTGGTGGGGGCGCTGATGATGATGCAGAGCAGGAACGTGCCCTGGGACGACCTGGACCTGGCCGTGCCGGCGTTCCTGACGATCGCGCTGATGCCGTTCACGTACTCGATCACGAACGGCGTGGGCGCCGGCGTGATCGTCTACACGCTGATCAAGGCGGTCAGGGGGCGCTTCTCGGAGATCCCCTGGCTGCTCTGGGTGGTCTCGCTGATCTTCCTGGCCTATTTCGCCATCGACTGGCTGGAGCAGCTGTTCGCCTAGCGGATGTCGCCGCTGTTGCAGGCCACGCCGTTGTTGTCGACGTCGGTGTACCAGGCGTACTCCTCGTGCGTGCCCCTGTAGTAGGGCCCGTCGCCGGCCGCCACGGCCTCCTTGCAGCTCCCGTAGCGCTTGTCGAGGCCGCCCCGGCCGCCCGTCGCGGGCGTCGTGCCGCCGGGCCTGGACGTGCCGGTGGAACCCGTCGTACCCGTGCCGGCGGTCGGCCCGGCCGTCGTGGCGGGGCCGGTCTGCTGCCCGCCGGTGGGCCCCGTGGCGGGGCCGCCGGTGGGAGGGGTGGCCGGCTGGCCCGTGGGGGGCGTGGACTGGCCGGTGGGGGCCGGGGTGGTGCCCGTGCCGGGGGCCGGCGTGCTGCCCAGCAGGCGGGTCACCAGCGCCTCGGCGTCCTGCTTGGTGAAGCCGGCGATGCTCACGCTGTCGCCGTCCATCGGCTGGGTCACGATGGGCGCGGCCAGCACGGTCTTGGGCTGGTCGGCCTGCGAGGGCGCCAGCACGATGGCGACCTCCTCCTGGGAGGGCGCCAGCTCGTCGATGAGCTGCACCAGCCTGTCCTTGAACGCCGGGGCGACCGCGATGCGCACGGAGTACAGGCCGTCGTCCTCGCGCAGCGGCTCGATCCGCTGCACGGCGCCGACCGTGACGCCGTCCTCCAGCAGGTAGCAGGTGGTCTGCGCCTGGTCGAGCACGGCGGGGTCGCCGGGGCACGGCGCGGGCTTGGTCTCCCTGACCGGCGCGAAGTGGATGGGCACGGACAGGTACCGCGGGGGCGCGCCCCCTAACAGCGGCGTGTCGGGGCTCTTGGTCATCAGGACCGCGACCGTGCCGAGCACGCCTGCGATGAGCACGACGAGCACCAGCGAGACGATCAGCACGATGGTGGTGAGTCTGCTGGCGGTCGGCTCCCCCGGGTCCGCGGGTGGCGGCTCTTCCGGCTTGTCCATCGATGACGATCCCATCCTGACGTTCGGGCTGCCGGTGAGCCTATCGAGGAGAAGGCACAGCGGGGTAATCCACCGGATAATCCTCATGCAACTGTGAGACCGGAGGAAGAATGGAGGAGGAAACACGGGATCGCCGGGAAGAGTGACGGCATGAAGATCGGTGTGCCGCGAGAGGTCAAGAACAGCGAGTACCGGGTGGCGCTGACCCCCGCGGGGGTGCACGAGCTGGTCCGCCACGGACATCAGGTGCTGGTCGAGCGCGACGCGGGCGCGGGCTCCGCGATTCCCGACGCCGACTTCGCCGCCGCGGGCGCCGTCCTGGTGCCCGGCGCCGACGAGCTGTGGGGCGCGGCCGACCTGGTCATGAAGGTCAAGGAGCCGGAGGCGGAGGAGTACCACCGGCTGCGCAAGGGACTGGTGCTGTTCACGTACCTGCATCTGGCCGCGTCGCGGCCGTGCACGCGGGCGCTGCTGGAGTCGGGCTGCACCGCCGTCGCCTACGAGACGGTCCAGACGGCCGGCGGCGCGCTGCCGCTGCTGGCGCCCATGTCGGAGGTGGCGGGGCGGCTGGCGCCGCAGGTGGGCGCCTACCACCTGATGCGCTCGGCGGGCGGCAGGGGCGTGCTCATGGGCGGGGTGTCCGGGGTGCGCGCGGCGCACGTGGTGGTGATCGGGGCCGGGGTCTCCGGCATGAACGCCGCCGCGATCGCCCTCGGCATGCAGGCCGAGGTGGTGCTGCTCGACATGAACCTGGACAAGCTGCGCCAGGCCGACCTGATCTACCAGGGCCACTGCCAGACGGTCGCCTCCAACACGCTGGAGATCGAACGCGCGGTGCTGGAGGCCGACCTGGTCATCGGCGCGGTCCTCGTGCCGGGCGCCAAGGCGCCGACGCTGGTCGGCAACGACCTGGTCAGCCGGATGAAGCCGGGCTCGGTGCTGGTGGACATCTCGATCGACCAGGGCGGCTGCTTCGAGGACTCGCGGCCGACCACGCACGAGGAGCCGACGTACCGGGTGCACGACTCGATCTTCTACTGCGTGGCCAACATGCCGGGCGCGGTGCCGCACACCTCGACGTTCGCGCTGACGAACGTGACGCTCCCGTACGCGCTGGCCATCGCCGACCTGGGCTGGCAGCGCGCGATGCGCGAGGACCCCGCGCTGGCGCTCGGCCTGAACACGCACGAGGGCCGGGTGACCAGCCGCCCCGTGGCCGAGGCGCACGGGCTGGAGTGGACGCCGCCGCGGGACGTGCTCGCCTGAGCGGATTCTCCGCCGCCTCTGGGCATCCCGCACCCCAAGAGTTACGCTAAGTAGCGATCAGCTACTCACCGTGATGAACAGGGTGGTGATGTCCCCCTGCGCACGCGGCGAGGGCCGACCTGGAACGTGCGTCAGGGCCCGGCGGGGGCCAGGCCCTGACGTCCTTCCGGTTCCGCTACTGCTGCTGGGAGGGGCTGGCCGACGGGGAGAGCGTCTCCATCGGCGCCTGCTGCTGGTTCGTGGGCTCGGGCGGCAGCGGCGCCTGGTCGGCCGTGGTGGTGATCGCGTCCGTGCCGCCGCAGGTGGCGCCCGGCTCGGGGGTGTCAGGCCCGTTCTGGTAGCGCTTGATGAACGCGCCGAGCTTCGGGTCGGCCGGATCGGTCAGCTTGAGCTGGTGCCCCCAGGAGGAGACCACGATCGGGGACGGCAGGTTGGGGAACGGGCTCATGAGCATGTAGTCCTGCTGCCCGGTGGAGCCCGCGACCTCCTTCAGCTGGTCCACCTGCGCCTTGGGCAGGTCGGGGCGGTAGGTGATCCAGACCGCGCCGTGCTCCAGCGAGTGCACCGCGTGCTCGCTGTGAATGGGCTTGTCATAGATCGCGCACTGCTGCCAGTAGTTGTTGTGCTCACCACCCACCGGCGGCGTCTCCTTGTACGAGACCGTGTTCCAGACGTGCTGCCCGGCCTCGTACTTGACGCTGGTGACCGCGTCGAGCGAGGTCTTCCTGCTCTGGTCGATCAGGTAGAAGCCGACCAGGCCGACGAGCACCACGATGATGAGCCCGCCCGTGCCCCACATCAGCAGTGCGGCGCGGCGTTGTTTGCGCTTCTGCTCGGCGCGCAGCCTCTGCAGGTTCTCGCGCCTCGCCTGCGCCTTCTCCTTCGTCATCGTCCCTCCATCGGCGTACCAACTCCGGGTCACCCTATGCCCTGCGGGCGTATGCGGAGAATAAGCCCCGCATAAGGGTCCGATCACGGCTCCGCAGGTGGGTACGCTGGAGCCGCCATGGAAAAGCCGGTGAGAAGACCCGTCCTGATCATCTGCGGCGTGCTGGTGCTCGCCGTGGCCGCGTTCCTGCTGTTCGGCAGGGGTGGCACGCCCGGCGACAGCTCGCCGGAGGCCGGGTTCGCCCGCGACATGGCCACGCACCACGCCCAGGCGGTCGACATGGCGTTCATCATCAGGGACAAGGGCCCCGCCAAGGAGATCAGGAGCCTGGCCTTCGACATCATCAACACCCAGGCCAACCAGCGCGGCATGTTCCAGGGCTGGCTGCAGCAGTGGGAGCTGAGCCAGGCGACCGACCAGCGGCCGATGGCCTGGATGAGCGGCCACGGGCACGGCGCCACGCCGTCCGCCTCCGCCACGCCGGGGGTGATGCCGGGCATGGCCTCGGCCGCCGAGCTGGCCGAGCTCAGGCAGGCGCAGGGCACGCAGGCCGAGGTGCTGTTCCTGCAGCTCATGATCCGCCACCATGAAGGCGGCGTGCAGATGGCCGAGGGGCTCCTCTCGCTGTCCACGCGCAGCGAGGTGGTCAGCATGGCACAGAAGATCGTCGACGGGCAGAGCGGGGAGATCAAGCTCATGACGGAGCTGCTGGAGCAGCGGGGCGCGCGGCCCTACCCGTCGATACTCAAGAGCCAGTAGCGGTGGGCGCCGACGCGGTCGTCGTGGGGTCGGGCCCCAACGGGCTGATGGCCGCGGTCATGCTGGCCCGCGCCGGGCGCGAGGTGCTGCTGCTGGAGGCGGCCGACCGGTTCGGCGGCGGGCTGCGGTCCGGCGAGCTGACGCTGCCGGGGCGCGTGCACGACCTGGGCGCGACCGTGATGGCGATGGCGCTGGCCTCCCCCGCGTTCCGCGCTCTGGACCTCAAGGGCGTCGAGTTCGCCCATCCGCCGGTGGCCGCCGCCCATCCGCTCGACGGGCGGCCCGCCGTGCTGGTGCACCGCGACGTGCGGCGTACCGCCGACGGGCTGGGGCCCGACCGGGCCGCCTGGACGGCCACCGTGGGGGCGGCGGTGCGGGCGGGGCTCCCGCTGGTGGACCTGCTGCTCAAGCCGCTGGGGCCGTGGCCGGCCAGTCCGGAGGTGTTCGCCAGGGCCGCCAGGTTCGGGCTGGCGGCGGCGCTGCCCGCCACGACGTTCGCCCGCGGGGCGTTCCGCACCGTGGAGGCGCGGGCGCTGATCGCGGGCATGTCCGCGCACTCCATGCTGGACCTGCGCTCCCCCATCTCGGCCGGTTACGGGTTGCTGCTGGCGGTCCTGGCCCACCTGGTGGGCTGGCCGGTGGTGCGGGGCGGGTCGCAGGTGCTGGCCGACGCGCTCGTGGCCGAGCTCAGGTCGCTGGGCGGGGAGGCGGTGAGCGGGCACCGCGTACGGCGGCTGGAGGAGCTGGACGCGCCCGTCGTCGTGCTCGACGTGACGCCCAGGCAGCTGCTCGCGATGGCCGACCTGCCGGACGGGTACCGGCGGCGGCTGGAGCGCTTCCGGTACGGGCCCGGCGTGTTCAAGCTGGACTGGGCGCTGGACGGGCCGGTGCCGTGGCGGGATCCGGCGGTGGCGTCGGCGGGCACGGTGCACCTGGGCGGGACCCTGGAGGAGATCGCGCTCAGCGAGGCCGAGACGGTGGCCGGGCGGGTGTCCCCCCGGCCGTACGTGCTGCTGGTCCAGCCGTACGCGGCCGATCCGACGCGGGGCGGGCACACCCTGTACGCCTACTGCCACGTCCCGCACGGCTCCCGGGCGGACATGACGGACGCCATCGAGACGCAGATCGAGCGGTACGCCCCGGGCTTCCGTGACCGGGTGCTGGCCAGGCACGCGATGGGGCCGGCGGCGCTGGAGGCGGACAATCCCAATCTGGTGGGCGGGGACCTCGGGGGCGGGCTGGCCAGCCTGACGCAGTTCCTCCGCCGGCCCGTCTGGTCGCCCGCCCCGTGGCGCACGCCGCTGCCGGGGGTGTTCCTCTGCTCGGCCTCGACGCCGCCGGGGCCGAGCGTGCACGGGATGGGCGGCTGGCAGGCCGCCCGCCTGGCCCTGCGCCACCACTGACCGGCCTGCGGGCCCCACCGACCCTGTGCCGCCGCCAGGCCGCGCCCGGCCCCGCGCCATCGCCCGGCGCCGCGCCGTCGCCGAGTCTCAGCGGCGGGTGTCGGTCATCTCCTCGGCGAGGGCGGCCGCGAAGGCGTCCACGTCCTCCTCCGTCGTGTCGAACGCGCACATCCACCGCACCTCCCCGTCCGTCCAGTCGTAGAACTTGTACCGCTTGCGCAGCCGGGCGGCCACGTCCTCCGGCAGCACCGCGAACACGGCGTTGGCCTCGACCGCCCTGGCCACCCGCACGCCGGGAACCCCTTCGACCGCCTGGGCCAGCCGCCGCGCCATCTCGTTGGCCCGGCGGGCGTTGCGCAGCCACAGGTCGCCCGACAGCAGCGCCTCGAACTGCGCCGACACGAACCGCATCTTCGACGAGAGCTGCATGAACGTCTTGCGCAGGTAGTCGACCCCGGTGGCCGCGTCCGGGTCGAGCACGACGACGGCCTCGCCGTACATGAGGCCGATCTTCGTACCGCCGAAGGAGAGCACGTCCACGCCCGCGTCGGTGGTCAGGGCGCGCATGGGGACGCCGAGCGCGGCGGCGGCGTTGGTGAGCCGGGAGCCGTCGAGGTGCACGCGCAGGCCCAGGTCGTGGGCGTGCGCGCAGATCGCGGCGATCTCGTCGGCGGTGTAGACGGTGCCGAGCTCGGTGGTGTTCGAGATCGAGACCACCTTCGGCTGGGCCCGGTGCACGTCGCCGAAGCCCCAGGCCTGGCGGTCGATCAGCTCGGGGGTCAGCTTGCCGTCGGGCGTGGGGACGGTGAGCAGCTTGATGCCGGCCGCCACCTCGGGCGCGCCGCCCTCGTCGGTGTTGATGTGGGCGCTCTCGGCGCAGATGACCGCCTCCCACTGCGCGGTCATGGAGCGCAGGGAGACGACGTTGGCGGCGGTGCCGTTGAACACCGGCCAGGCCTGCGCCCGCTCGCCGAAGTGCCGCTGGAAGACCTCCTGCATGGCCTCGGTGTAGACGTCGTCGCCGTAGGAGGTCTGGTGGCCGCCGTTCGCGGTGACGATGGCCTGGAGGATCTCGGGGTGCACCCCGGCGTAGTTGTCGCTGGCGAAGGCCTTGAGCCGGGGGTCGTGCCGGGGGTTCAAGAAGTGAGGTCCAATCGTGTGCCGTTGAGCTCGGCGGCGGGGCGGTCGTAGAGGCCGCCGATGGCCGCCGCCAGGTCGTTGACGTCGGTGAAGCCGGGGAACTTGCCGTCGGGATTCTCGGCGCGCATGGCGTCGTTCACCAGGGCCTTGACGACGAGGATGGTCGCCGCGCTGGAGGTGTCCTTCAGCGCGTCGGCGAGGGAGAGCGTCCAGGCCTCCGCCGCCGCCTTGGCCGCCGCGTAGACGGCTCCGCCGGCGCTCGGCCGCTGCGCCGCGCGGGCGGAGACGATCACGAAGCGGCCGTTGTCGCTGCGGCGCAGCAGCGGCTCGAACGCCAGCGAGACGTGCTGGAGGGTGCGGATCAGCAGGTCGTGCAGGGCGTCCCAGTCGTCGAGGCTGGTCTCGGCGAACGACCTGCCGCCGCGCCAGCCGCCGACCAGGTGCACCACGCCGTCCACGCGGCCGTGCTCGCGCTCGACGCGATCGGCCAGCTCCTGGACGGCGGCGCGGTCGAGCAGGTCCACGTCCTGCTTGTCCACACCGATCACGGTGTGCCCCCGTTTCCGGAAATATCCGGATACGGCGTCACCTGTAGGCCCTCCGGCCCCGGTAACCAGAATGATCATGCTCGGAGTCCCTTAGTCGATTCGACCACGTCCGTCAGCTTACGGCGCAGCGCCTCGTAGAACATGCTGAGCGGGAACTCGTCCGGCAGCACCGCGTCCACCTTGGCCTTCTGCTCCTCCGGCAGCGCCTCGACGCCCTTGGCCCAGGTCGAGCCCGGGTGCGGCGCGACGTACGCGCTGACCAGCTCGTACGCCGCCAGCCAGTGCGCCAGCTTGGACCGGTCGATGCTGTCGCGATACAGCTTCTCGACCTCCCCGCGCAGGTCGGCCACCCCGTCGGCGACCCGCTCCCAGTCGATCGTGAGCCGGTTGTCGGTCCACCGGACGACGTCGTTGCGGTGCAGGTAGGCGAACAGGAGCTGCCCGCCCAGCCCGTCGTAGTTCCGCACCCGCTCCCCGGTGACGGGGAACCGGAACAGCCGGTCGAACAGGATCGCCGTCTGGACGTACCGGGCGTACGGCACTCCCCGCCGCTCCAGCTCCACGGCCTCGCCGAACGCGGTCAGGTCGCAGCGCAGCTCCTCCAGCGCGTACAGCCAGTACGGCATCCGCTGCTTGATCATGAACGGGTCGAACGGCAGGTCGCCGTGGCTGTGCGTGCGGTCGTGCACCAGGTCCCAGAGCACGAACGTGTCCTGCGCCAGCCGCTGCGAGGCCAGCAGCCGCTCGGCGTCCGGCGGCAGGTCCAGCCGCAGCGTCTCGACGGCGGCCCTGGACACCCGCCTGAACCTGGCGGCCTCGCGGTCGGCGAAGATCCCGCCCCAGGTGAACCTCGCGGGCGCCTGCCGCACCGCCACCGTCTCGGGGAACAGCACGGCCGAGTGCGTGTCGTAGCCGGAGGTGAAGTCCTCGAACGCGATCGGCACGAACATCGGGTTGTCGTAGCCGCCCGCCTCCAGCTCGGCCAGCCAGCCGGGCCAGATCGTACGGATCCAGACGGCTTCGAGGTTGCGGGACGGGTTGCCGTTCTGCGTGTACATGGGGAACACCACGACGTGCTCCAGGCCGTCCTCGCGCTGGGTGTCGGGGTGGAAGAGGTCGAGCGAGTCGAGGAAGTCGGGCACGCCGAGGTCCTGCGCGGCCCACTTGCCCAGGTCGTCCTGGACGGCCTGGAGGTAGGCGGCGTCGTGCGGGAAATGTCCTGAAATTTCGCCTACCTGCTGCGCGATCCGCTCCACCAGGACCTTGGCCCGCTCCTTGGCCTCCGCCGGCACGGAGCCGTCCTTGACCTGCAGCGGCCGCAGCTCCTCCACGGTCTCCTTCAGCCGGGCGAACAGCGTGGCCTTGCCCTCGCCGGCGGCCCTGCCGATCACCTCACCGCGAGCCTCACCGGCGAGCTCGCCGGTGGTCTCGTGGCGAGCCGCGCCCGCGGGTTCGCCACCGGGGAGCCTGGCGGCCCAGGTGATCACGTTCTGCCAGAGCACGCGGTGGTCGTGGTCCTCGATGGAGTCGTCGCCGAACAGGTCGGAGTCGGCGAACACCACGACCCGCCCGCGCCCGTGCCGCAGCGCCACGGCCAGCGGCTCCCCGGCCGGGTCGGCCGCCGCCGAGGTGGCGAAGAGCACTTCCGCCCCCTCCGCCACCAGCGTGCCCGCGCGGTAGAAGCAGGCCGTCCGCACCCCGGCCAGCAGGCCGGAGCCGCTGGAACGTTCCCCCAGCACCCAGGTGGCCACGTCCCGGTAGGCGTGCCGGGGGTCGCGCACGGTGGTGTGCCGGACGTCCACGCCGAACCGGGCGAGCAGCTCGCGCAGGTTGTTGCCGTACTTGTCCTGCTCCTCCTCGGCCAGCACGACCAGCCCGCCGCCCGCCGCCACGAAGGACTCGACGGCGTCGAGCTCGGCGGCGGTCAGGACGGGGCTGCCCTCACCGGTCGTGCGCTCCCACGTGCCGCTCGACGGGTGAGCGATCACCAGGACGTCCTGGTCCGCCAGCGCCTCGGGACCGAGCGGCCCCGTCGTGTGCACGCCGACCGTGTGCCCCAGGTGCCGCAGCAGCCCGGCCGCGCGGGCGTAGCTGGTGTCGTCGGGATGGGCGGGGTTGACGGACTCGGCCAGCTCGCGCCGGATGGTCCACGACTCGCTGTGAGCCTCGTCGAACAGCACCTTGGGGAACGATCGCATGAAATATCTCCTGCATCTGCCACCTGATACAGGAAAATATACACATATTCACGCCTTTGCCCGCTAGTCCCTCCCGGCTAGGCAGCCCCGGGCCGCACGACGCCCGTCTCGTACGCGAACACGACGGCCTGCGCCCGGTCGCGCAGGGACAGCTTCATCAGCACCCGGGCCACGTGCGTCTTGACCGTGGCCTCCCCGACGTACAGGTCCCCGGCGATCTCCGCGTTGGTGAGGCCGCGCGCCAGCAGCCGCAGCACCTCCAGCTCGCGCGGCGTCAGCTCGGCCAGCGCGGGCGACGGCACGGGCTCGGCGCGGCCCGCGAACGTGGCGATCACCCGGCTCGTCACGGCCGGGTCGAGCAGCGCGTCGCCGGAGTACACCACCCTGATCGCCTCCAGGAGCTGCTCCGGCGGCGACACCTTCAGCAGGAAGCCGCTGGTGCCGGCGCGCAGCGCGGCGTAGAGGTTCTCGTCGGTGTCGAACGTGGTCAGCGTGATGACCTTGGGCGGCGAGGGGGTGTCGAGCAGTTCCCTGGCCGCCGCCAGCCCGTCGAGCCGGGGCATCGAGATGTCCATGAGGACGATGTCCGGCCGCGTACGCCTGGCCACGGCGACGGCCTCACGCCCGTCGGCCGCCTCCCCGACGACTTCCATGCCGGGGTCGCTCTCGACGACCATGCGCAGCCCGGCCCTGACCATCGCCTGATCGTCGGCGATGACTATGCGAATGCCCACACGCGGAGGTTAGACGCCGGGTGCCTCCTTGAACACCGGGAGAACACCCGTGCCAAGCCGTACGCAAGTGAGTTCCAAGTCAGGACAGCCGGACACTCTGCCTGATCCTCGTCTGGGTGGCGTCGTCGCAGGTGGTCTTGCCGCAGAAGTACATGATCAGCATGGTCTTGGGCTCGCGGTCGATCACGTAGCTGACGAAGCCGATCCTGGTGCCGCTGGCCGGGTCGTGCAGCGAGCCGTCGAAGCGGGTGGCGGGGCTGCTGCCCGCCTGGTCCTGCACGGGTTTGTCGAGGTCGACCTGGCCGGGGAGCAGGGCCTCCATCTTGGGTTTCATCATCTCGGCGGTGCCGCTGGCGTCGAGGGTGTCGGAGACCTGGACGTACACCCCGGCGACGCCCTCGGGGTCGTTGCCGACGATCTCCTTGACCTTCGACCAGTCGGCGCCGGGACCGGCCACGAACAGGTCCTCGAACTCCGTGGCGTGCGAGGACGCCACGGCGAACAGGTCCTGGTGGGTGCGTACCGTCCAGTCGCCCGGATAGTCGAACGTGAGCGGCGCGGCGGCGCTGGTCTTGTAGTTCATCCAGGTATCGCCGCGATTGTTCATGATCACGAACGCCACCAGGGCGAGCGCGGCCACGGCGGCCACCAGCGTGGCGGCCACGATCGGGACCCGGCCGGGCCGCCTGCCCGCCGGCTGCGTGGGCTGCCCGGCCGTACCCTGAGGCCGCGCGAGCGGGGCGGCGAACGGCGGCACGGAACCCGGCCCCGATCCCGGCCCTGAACCCAGCCCAGCACCCGGCCCCGCACCCGGCCCGGCACCCGGTACGGAGTGCGGCCCGGAGCCCGGCCCTGAACCCGGTACCGAGTGCGGCCCCGAGCCGGGGCCCGGGCCGAGGTCCGGCTGCGGCATGGCGTGATGCGGCCCGGACGAGGGCGCGGCGTGCGCTCCTCCCTGGCGCTGCACGGGATAGGGCCCGGAATGCGGGCTCTGCCCCGGCGGCGGCACGAGGTGCCGTCCCGGCCCGAGAGGGGAGCCGAGCGCGCCGAACGGGTCCGCGAAGGGGTCGTGGTGGTGCCCGCTGATCGCATCGCGCAGCGCGGTCACGAACTCGGTGCAGGTCGCGTACCGCTGCTCGGGCGACTTGGCCAGCGCGCGCATGATCACGCCGTCCACCTGCGCGGGCAGTTCGGGCCGCAGCTGCGACAGAGGGGGCGGCTGCTCGGCCAGGTGGGCCCAGAGCAGCGCGATGTCGTTCTCGCGCTGGAACGGCAGCCGCGCCGACAGCGCCTCGTAGACCACGCAGGCCAGCGCGTACTGGTCGCAGCGGCCGTCGATGTGCTCCTTGTTGATCTGCTCGGGCGACATGTAGCGGGGCGTGCCGATGAACTGGTCGGTCTGCGTCAGCCCGGAGATCGACGAGCGGTGCTTGGTGATGCCGAAGTCGGTCAGGTAGACGTGGTCACCGGCCAGCAGGATGTTGGCCGGCTTGACGTCGCGGTGGATCAGGTCGTGCGCGTGGGCGGCGTCGAGTGCCGCGGCCACCTGCGAGAAGATCTGGTTCGCCTGGCCGAGGGGCAGCGGCCCGCGGTCGTAGATGAGCCGGCGCAGGTCGAGACCGTCCACGTACCGCATGGCGATGTACAGGACGCCGTCCACGTCGGCGTTGGCCTCGTAGATCGGGATGATGTTGGGGTGCTCGATGCTGGCGACCGTCCTGGACTCCAGGATGAACCGCTGCCTGAACCTGTCGTCGACGCTGAGCACCGGGTTGAGGATCTTCAGCGCCACCCTGCGGCTCAACCTCGGGTCGAGCGCCAGGTAGACGACGGCCATGCCGCCCTTGCCGACGATGTCCTCGATGTAGTACCCGGCCACCTCCTGGCCGATGAGCGATCTTTCGTTCAATGGCATCACGTCTCGATGGGGTGGCCGCAGTAGCCGCAGAAGCGGTGCGCCGGTCCGAGCCTCATGCCGCACGAGGTGCAGTACTTGATCGCCGGGTCTGGCGCGGTCATCACCTGCTGCTGCTGCGGGACCACTTGGAACGACTGGGACCGCCGCACGACCACGGTCTGGTTCGCGCCGTCGTCGAACGGTGGACTGGCCGCCAGCGGCTGTGGCAGTTCTGTCTGTCTTTCAGGAGTGCGGCGGCGCCACAGCAGATACGCGCCACCCCCGGCCGCTATGAAAAGAATTCCCGCCGCCGCGATGAACGGCCACAGCGGCGTGGGCGCCTCGGTCTCGGCCGCGGCCTTCTTCGTGCCCTGGTCCTCCGGGCCGCCCCGCTTGGCCAGCGAGGTCTTCAGCAGCGCCGCGGCCACCACGTTGCCCGGGTAGAGCTCCAGCACGCGCTGGAAGCCCGGCGCGGCCTCGGTGTAGTACTTCGTGTGATAGCGGGTCAGCGCCGCCTCGAAGGCGGTGTCGATCGCGCCCCTGCGCGGCACGACCTTGGCGGCGGCCAGGACGGCGGTGACCTCCTTGACCCCGATCATCTTGCCGTCCTTGCCGCCTCCGACCAGCAGGCCGATGACGTGGCCGTCCTTGTCGCCGATCACCGGCGCGCCGACGAGGCCCTTGTCGGCGAGGCCGCCCAGCTTGACCGGCTCGTCGACCTTCTTCTCCGGGTCGGCGAACGGCCTGCCGGCGCCGCCCTGCACGCCGCCCTTGCCCAGGTGGGCGATCTCGACGGTGTGCGCCACGTTCGGGCCCGGCCTGCCGAGGAAGCCGGCCACGTTCGTCGGGGAGCCCTCCTGGTCGGGCACCTTGTCGGCGAGCGGCGCGGTCGGCATGCCGACGCCGCCGGCGGCCGGGGTCAGCGGCACCAGCACGGCCGGATCGTCGGGCTGGGGGCCGGCCTTGATGCACTTGACCTTGTAGCCGTCGGGGCTGGCCGGTGACACGTTGGGGAAGGCGGTGATGTCGGTGGTGACGCTGACGATGCAGGTCGCGGTGTCGCTGCCGAGGTTGTAGCACTGCTGGAGGTGGCGGTTGAGCACGGGGTCGGAGAGCTTGTGCTTGTCGTAGTCGGCCGGGATCTTCACCTTGTGGTGCTCGGCGAAGATCTTGTTGGCGGCGTAGATGGCGACGTCGTTCGGGTTCACGGCCAGGCGCCTGAGCGCCACGATGGTGCCGTCGGGGTTGACGACCGTGCCCGTGCCCGCGGCGAACGGCAGGCTGTAGGAACGGTCCACGTGTTTCAGCTCGCCCACGTGGTCGAGCAGGGTGATCTTCACATTGGACACGGCTTCCAGCCGCACCACGGCCGGGCTCACCAGGTCGGTGATCCCGCTCGGGTGCTCGTGGGCCGCGACCGGTGTCGCGATGAGCGCCAGTGCCACCGCGGCGCCACCGGCAAGAGCTGTGAGGCGCGCCATCTCCGCTCCAAACACTGGAATAGGACCAGGTTCCCAATCACATGGCGTAAGTCAATAGACCACCACATAGACAAGCGCTTGCTCGGGGACATAACGTGCCTGAATGGGTTACGCGATCGGCGTCGATGTCGGCGGCACCTTCACCGACGTGGTCCTGAGCGGCACGTCCGGAGCGATATCCGTGGCCAAATGTTTGAGCACCCACTACGACCCCATCGCGGGCATCGTCTCCGGCGTTACGCGGGTGCTCGGCGACCGGGACCCGGCGCAGGTCACAAGGGTGGTGCACGCGACCACCCTGGCGACCAACGCGGTGCTCGAACGCAAGGGGGCGCGGGTCGCCTTCGTCACGACGCGGGGCTTCCGCGCGGCCGTCCCGCTCGGCCGGTACGCCCGCGTCGAGGAGGACCGCTACGACCTGCGCTTCACCCCGCCGCCTCCCCCGGTCGCGCCGGGCGACTGCTTCGAAGTGGTCGAGCGCGTCTCGGCCCGGGGTGCCGTACTGATCCCGCTCGACCCCGGTTCTGTACGCCGGGTGGCCGCCGCGATCGCGGCCCGCGGGATCGGGTCGGCTGCGGTGTGCCTGCTGCACGCGTACGCCAACCCCGCGCACGAACGCCGGGTGGCGGAGATCCTGCGCGAGACCGTCCCCGTCGTGGTCACCTCGTCGGAGGTGTGGCCCGAGATCCGCGAGTACGAGCGGGCCACCACCACCATCATGTCCGCCTACATCGGCCCGCTGATGGCCTCCTACCTCTCGCGGCTGCGGGAGCGGCTGGCGGAGATCGGGATCCGCGCGCCCGTGCACGTGATGGAGTCCAGCGGCGGGGTGATCTCCGCCGACCTCGCCGCCAGGCGGGCCGTGGCCACGATCGAGTCGGGCCCCGCGGCGGGGGTGCTGGCGGCGGCGGGGGCCGGGTTCGCGGACGCGATCTCGTTCGACATGGGCGGCACCACCGCCAAGACGTGCGTGGTGCGCGGGGGGCGGCCGGAGATCACGCACGAGTTCCACGTGGGCGGCAAGGGCAGCTTCGGCGGGCGGCGGGCCGGCACCGGCGTGCCCATCAAGACCCCCGCCATCGACCTGGCCGAGGTGGGGGCGGGCGGGGGCAGCGTCGCCTGGCTGGACCCGGCGGGCGCGCTGCGCGTCGGCCCGCGCTCGGCCGGCTCCTCCCCGGGGCCCGCCTGCTACGGCCTCGGCGGCTCCGAGCCGACCGTCACGGACGCGAACCTCGTGCTCGGCTACCTGTCCTCGGCCTCCATCCCGCTGTCGCCCCCGCTGGCGGACAAGGCGCTGGACCGGCTGGCCTCGCCGCTGGGGGTGTCGCGGGCGGAGGCCGCGTACGCGGTGCACGAGATCGTCAGCGCCTCGATGGCGTCGGCGGTGCACGTGGTCACCGTCCAGCGCGGCATCGACCCGCGCGGCTTCGCCCTGGTCGCGTTCGGCGGCGCGGGGCCCATGCACGCGGCCCGGATCGCCGGACGGTTCGGCATCGGAACGGTCGTGGTGCCCGATCACTGCGGGGTGGCCTCGGCGGCGGGCCTGCTGTCGGGCGCCCTGTCCACCGAACGCGTCCTGTCCCGCCTCGACGCCCCCGACCCCGAGGCCCTCTTCACCTCCCTGGCCTCGGACGCCGCCAACGACCTCGACCTCGACCTCACGGCGCCCGGGGTGCGGGTGCTGCGCTCGGTGGACGTGCGCTTCAAGGGCCAGTCGCACGACCTGACGGTGGACTGGTCCGCCGACCGCGCCGCCCTGGAGTCGCGCTTCTTCCGCCGGTACGCGGAGGTGTACGGGATCACGCAGCGGGGCGAGATCGAGCTGGTCAGCTACCGCGTCCGCGTCACCACCCCACCCGGAGCCGCCCCACCGAGCGACGCGCTCGCGGACGATGCGTCCCACCCGGCCCCGCCCCCTCCCAGCGCCGGTGCGGCGAGGAGTCGTGCGGCGGAGACCGGCGCAACGCGAACGGCGAGCACCGGCACCCGGAGGGCGTACTTCCCGGAGTGCGGCGGGTACACCGGCGTCCCCGTCCACACCAGGGGCACCCTGGCCACCGAGCCGGCCGCCACGCTCCAGGGCCCGGCCATCATCGAGGACCCCGAGTCCACGACCGTCGTCCCGCCCGCCTGGACCGCCACCCTCACCCCGGCCCACGCCATCCACCTCACCAGGAGAACCACCGCATGACCCCGGACCCCCTGACCGCCGAGGTGCTCAGGAACGCCCTGGTCGTGGCCGCGGAGGAGGCCGGCATCGTGGTGGTGCGCTCGGCGTACTCGACGTTCATCGTCGAGGGCTCCGACGCCTCGGCGGCCGTCCTGGACGCCGGCGGCCGCCTGATCGCCCACTCCATGGCCACCACGCTGATGAACAGCATGGCGCTCAAGCTCGCCCTCCCCGAGCTGCTCGCCGACATCCCCCCGGACACGATGCGCCCCGGCGACGTGTACGCGCTCAACGACGCCTACCGCGGCGGCGTGCACACCAACGACCTGCTCGTCTACCGCCCCGTCTTCGTCCGGGACACCCCCGCCTACTTCACCGCCACCATGATCCACGTCTCCGACCTGGGCGGCCTCTCGGCAGGCGGGATGGCCCCGTTGGCCACGGACATCTTCCTGGAGGGCCTCCAGCTCCCCCCGGTCCGCCTGGCCACCGCCTCGGGCCTGGAGCCGGCGGTCGAGGCGATACTGAAAGCCAACAGCCGCACCCCGGACAAGGTCATGGGCGACGTCCGCGCCCTCGTGGCCGGCACGGCGGTGGCCGCCGCCCGCATGGAGTCCCTGATCGCGGAGTACGGCGAGGACGGCCTGGCCGCGGGCGTGGCCGGCTACCTCGACCACACGGAGGCCAGGACCAGGGCGGCGCTGGCGGAGCTGCCCGAGGGCCGGTTCGAGGCGTCGTACCCGATCGACGACGACGGGATCGACCCGGACCGTCCCCACCACGTCCGGGTGGCCGTCACGCTCGCCCGCCGTACGGCGGCGCTGGACTTCGCCGGCACGGACCCGCAGGTGCCGGCGGCGATCAACGCCTCGGCGTCGCAGTCGCTGGCCGCCGCCGTGTTCGCGATCCGCTGCTTCCTGGACCCCGCCATCCCCATGAACGACGGCTGCCTGCGCGCCATCGACGTGCATCTCCCGGAGGGCTCGCTGCTCAACGCCCGCTCTCCGCACCCCTGCGGCGGCCGGTACGTCCCGATCTACGCCGCCATGGAGGCCGTCTTCCAGGCGCTGTCGGACGCGGTGCCCGAGCGGGCCATCGCGGCCAGCGGGATCCTGCAGCCGTTCTCGATCTCGGCGGTGGGGGCGCCGTACTGGATCCACCTGTCGTACGACTTCGGCGGCGTGGGCGCGCGCCGCGGCCTGGACGGGCCGGACGCGACGGGCGTGCACTTCGGCGTCGGACGGAACTCGGTGCCGCAGGCGGAGCCCGTGGAGAGCCGCTGCCCGCTGATCGTGGAGTCGATCGAGACGATCCCCGACTCGGGCGGCCCCGGACGGCACCGGGGCGGGCTGGGATCGCGCACCGTCTACCGCTTCCTGGAGGACTGCCACGTCACGACGCGCGGCGACCGGCTACGGCTGGCGCCTCCGGGACGGGAGGGCGGGCTGCCGGGGCGGCTGGGCGGGTTCTACCGGCGGCGGCTGGACGGGACGGTGGAGCGGCTGGCGTCCAAGGTGAACAACGTGCGGTTCGCGGCCGGGGAGGCGTTCATCGTGGAGACGACGGGCGGGGGCGGGCTGGGGGTCGCGTCGGAGCGGGACCGGGAGGCGGTGCTGGCGGACCTCGACGCGGGGCGCGTCTCGGCGCGAGGCGCGGCCGAGGACTACGGGCTGGGAAATTAGTCGATCAGGTCAGCGGGGTCGAAACTGATCGGGTAGGGCCGCGTGAGGGAGGCCATGGTTTGCGGCTTGTGGGCGGCAGGTCCTCGATAACACTCTCCGTCGAGCTCGTAGACGTAGAGCGTTGGCCCTTCGGTGGGTTCGACCCGCCAATACGTGGGGATGCCGGCCTCTGCGTATGCCCCCACCTTGGTCGCCCGGTCACGTGTCTTGGTGCTCGGACTGACCACCTCGACAGCGAGAAGCACATCCTCAGGCGGAAACATGAGCCTCACCGACTTGAACCGCTCCCGGGGTACCACGACCAGATCGGGAATGTAGAGGTCCTTGTCGGAACTCCGCACGTTGACTGTGGAGAGCACCTTCAGATGCGATGGCACCGTTCGGTGGAGAATCATCTGCAGCCTGAAGATCACGTCTTGGTGCACCGGGCTGGGGGCAGGACTCACTAGTAGGCTCCCGTTGAAGAGCTCGTAGCGGTTCCCATCGTCGGGGAACTTGAGCAGGTCATCGACAGTGAACGGCGGCACGCCCGGAATGCCGGCCTGCCTGGTCGGTTCGATCGTCGCCATTGCGGTCACCTGCTCAGTATCGGGAACCTCGCCCTCGCCCACATGCTACTTCCCCAGATCTCCTCACTTTGAGTGACGAGGCCGCCACGCCTCGGCCCCCCGCCGCACCGCCGCATGCACGGCCCGAGCCGCCCGAGCCCCCCACTCCGACCGAGGCCCCCCGAACACCTCCTCCTCCCCCGCGACACGCACGGCCACGCACACGGCGTCGGAAGCCGTCCCCGTCCCCGCGAAGCCGGTCTCGACGAGGGCCTGTGTCTTGGCCTCCGTGACCGTCATCACCGCGTTCACCAGCGCCGCGTCCGTCATCGCCACCGGCAGCACGACCACGAGGTTGATGGTCCCCACCCGCATCGGCGCCAGCTCGGGATCCACGTGCCCCTCCGGCGCCGCAGCCCAGGTGGGAACCCGCAGCCCCACGGTCGCGTACGCCTCCACACCCCCATCGGCGGCCCGCACGTACCGGTCCACGGACGCCGCGGTCATCATCCCGACCCCGGCCCCGTCCCGGGGCCCCAGCGAAGCCAGGTGATCGACCGGGTCCATCCGCGCGTACCCGGCCACGACCTGCGCGTTCAGCACCCACTCCCGGGGCCCGATCCCGCCGCCGAGCATGGCAGAGGAGATCATCCGCCAGCCGGGCCCGAACTCCCAGAGCAACGCCCCGAGCCGGGCCCCGTCCTCCACGCGATAGCTGAGCTTCACGGCCCTCCCCGCACCAGGTGCACGACGGGCCGCCCGTCGGGCCCTGGCTCGATCTTGACATGCGCGTCGAAGTGCCGCCCGACGAGTTCCTCGGTGAGCACCTGGGCGGGCTCCCCGGAGGCGACGGCGCGGCCGCCGGTGAGGAGCAGGAGGGAGTCGGCGTAGAGGCCGGCGACGGTCAGGTCGTGCAGGGTGGTGACGACGGTGAGCCCGTCGGTGCGCCGCAGCCGGTCCACCAGCTCCAGCACCTGCTGCTGGTGGCCGAGGTCGAGGGCGGTGGTGGGCTCGTCCAGCAGCAGCGCGGGGGCCTGCTGGGCGAGCGCCCTGGCGAGCACGACGCGCTGCCGCTCCCCGCCGGACAGCTCCCCGACGTGCCGGCCGGCCAGCGCCGTCAGGTCCAGCCGCTCGATGACGGACGCCGTCACCTCGCGGTCGTGCCGGCTCTCGCGCCCCAGGTAGGGGATGTACGGCGTGCGCCCCAGCAGCGCGTAGTCGAAGACCGTCATCTCCGGCGGCAGGGCGGGCGTCTGCGGCGCGTACGCCAGCAGCCTGGCCCGCTCGCGCGGCTTGAGCCCGCCGGACGGCCGGGAGTCGAGCAGCACCTCGCCCCGGTGCCCGACCAGCCCCATGAGGGCCTTGAGCAGGGTGGACTTGCCGGCCCCGTTGGGCCCGATGACGCCGACCCACTCGCCGCGCCGTACCTCCAGGTCGACGCCGTCGAGCACGTCGCGCTCCCCGAGCCGCACCGACAGGCCGCGTGCGCCGATCATGTGCCGGCCCGCCTGGTCATGCGCAGGACCGCCACGAAGAACGGCGCGCCGACGAACATGGTCACGACGCCGATCGGCAGCTCGGCCGGCGCGATCACGGTGCGGGCCACGAGGTCGGCCAGCACCAGGAACGCCGCCCCGCCGATGAGCGAGAGCGGCAGCACGATCCGGTACGAGCCGCCCGCGATCCGCCGTACGACGTGCGGCACCACGATCCCGACGAACCCGATCAGCCCGCTCACCGCCACGGCCGCCGCGGTGGCCAGGGACGCGGCGATCAGCACCATGAGGCGCACCCTGGCGGCCCGCAGGCCCAGGCTGGTGGCCTCCTCGTCGCCGACGGACAGCACGTCCAGCATGCGCCCGTGCAGCAGGAGCAGCACGGCGGACACGGCGGCGTACGGCAGGACGAGCCAGAGCTGGTCCCACCCGCCGCCGACGTCGCCGAGGATCCACGAGTAGATGCGCTGCAGCTCCTCGACCTTGAACTGCTGCACGAACGTCTGGATCGCGGTCAGGAACGAGGTGACCGCCACCCCGGCCAGCACCAGCGTGGCGGTGCCGCCGGCCCGCCCGGCGGTGTTGCCCAGCGTGTACGCCAGGAACACCCCGCCCACGGCCCCCAGGAAGGCCGCCACCGGGATGCTCCCGGCCACGGACGGCAGCAGCACGATCGCCGCGGTCGCCGCGAGCCCGGCGCCGGCGGCGGCCCCCAGCAGGTACGGGTCGGCGAGCGGGTTGCGGAACACGCCCTGGTACCCGGCGCCGGCCATCGCCAGCAGCCCGCCGACCACGGCGGCGACCAGCACCCGCGGCAGCCGCAGCTCGAACAGCAGCCCCTGCTCGACGGGCGCCAGCCCCGAGTCCACCTCGGTGAACGGCAGCCAGTCCACGACCTGCAGCACGACCTGCCACGGCGAGATGTCGGCGGCCCCGTCGAGCAGGGCCGCGATCATGGACACGGCCAGCACGCCCAGCGCGCACGCCACCCACAGGGGCCGGGCCCTGGACGGGCCCGCCTGTGTCACCACGTCAGCTCGTGCCCGCCTTCGAGACCGCGGCGCCGATGGCCTCGGCCAGATCGACCACCCGCGGCCCCCACCGGGAGGCGATGTCGTCGTCGAGCTGGACCACCTGGTCGTTCTTGATCGCGGACAGGTTCTGCCATCCCGGCCGTTCGGCCAGGGTGTCCTTGCTCTGCCGGCAGCACTTGACGTCGGCCAGGAAGATCAGGTCGGGGTCGGCCTGGGCGACGAACTCGGCGGACAGCTTGGGGTAGCCGCCGGCCGCGTCGGGGGCCTTGTCGGCGATGTTGGTCAGGCCGAAGAGGCCGTAGATCTGGCCGAGGAAGGTCTTGGACGTGGCGGCGTACGGCGTGGTGTCGAGCTCGTGGTAGTACGTGAGCCGCTTGTCCTTGGGCGCCTTGGCGGCCAGCTCGTCGATGGCCGCCTTCATGCCGGCGACGACCTCGTCGGCCTTGGCCTGGTTGCCGGTGGCGGCGCCGAGCTCGGCGATCTCCTCGTACGCCTCGTCGAGCTTGGTGGCGGCCGGCTGGAGCAGGACGGGCACGTTCACCTTGCCCAGCTCGGCCACGACCTTGTCGAGGTCGTCGGAGACGATGACGAGGTCGGGCTTCTGGGCGACGATGGCCTCGACGTTCGGCTTGAAGCCGGACAGGTCGGTCTTGGGGGCCTCGGGCGGGTAGTTGGACTGTTCGTCGACCGCGATGACCTGGGGGCCGGCGCCGATGGCGAACAGCGTCTCGGTGTGGGTGGCCGACAGCGAGACGATCCGCTCGGGCTTCTTGGTGATGGTGACCTTGCCGTTGCCCGCCTCGATGGTGACGGGGAAGGCACCGGGGGACGAGGCGGGAGCCGTGGTGGTGGGGGCGGACGCTGTGGTGGTGGTGCCGCCCTGGCCGCATCCGGCCAGGAGGAGCGTTCCCAGCAGCGCGCCCGCGAAGGCCGTGCGTACGGGCCTCACGAGAAGTCCTTTCACACTGTTCGGAACCGAGAGACCCGCGTAGAGCGACGGATCACCCTTTTCCACGAGGGTTGATGACGTCAGCGCGGAGGCAGGCGACCTGGCTATGACAGTTGCGGGACAGCGCCGGACTCGCACCGGACTTCGCTGCGCTCTGCGCATCGGACAAACGTTATCAATGCCCCAGATGCCGCCCGCGTCAAGGGGCGAGTTGAGCCTGCGCCTCGGCGATGATCCGCTGCAGCCGCAGGCCGTGGGCGGCGTCGAGCGGATGCCCGCCGCCGGCGCGCACGGTCCTGGCGAACTCCTCGGCGACCGTCTCCAGCGGGTCGTCGTCGAAGTGGGGCAGGACGGCGCTGCCCGCGCGGCCGTACACGGCGAACGTGGGCGGGGGCGGGTCGCCGGCGGCGGTCATGCACAGGGACACCTCGCTGACGGCGCCGCCCTCGTGGTCGAGCAGCAGGCCCGTCCAGCCGAGCGGGTCGCCGTGCGCGCGTACGCCGGTGACGCGGCCCAGGGCGGCGTCCAGGAGGTCGATCACGTGCGGGCCGACGTCCAGGAGCGGGCCGTGCGCGTGCCGCCACGGGGTGGCGAAGGGGTGGTCGCCGAGGAGGAGGCCGGAGATGTTCGCGGCGTGGCCGCCGAGGGCGTCGATCTCGGCGCAGCGGGCGAGGAACGCGCGGGTCTGCGGGGCGTACCGGAGGGTGAGCACGAGCTGGGACGCCACGCCCGCCTCGGCGACGGCCGCCGCCACCCGCTCGGCGCTCTCCAGGGTGTCGGCCAGCGGCTTCTCCAGCAGCAGCGCCTTGCCCGCGCGGGCCGCCCGCACGGCGTACTCGGCCTGTACGGCGGGCGGCACGCAGAACGCCACGGCCTCGCAGTGCTCGAACAGCTCCTCGACCGTCGCGAAGACGGGCGCCCCCAGCTCGGCGGCGGCCTCCGGCCTGCGTGCCCACACCCCGGCCAGCCGCGTGTGCGGCCCCTTGGCCAGCATCGGCGCGTGCGCCATCCGCGCCCACGGCCCCGCCCCGACCAGCCCTACCGCCACCGGCTCCCGTTGATCGCTCATCCGTGCAACCTACGGCCGCGAGCGCCAGCGCTCAACCGCGTGCTGGGGCCGGTGCGCGAGGGTGCCGGAGTCGATCACCAGGGTCTGGCCCGTCAGGCAGCGGGACTCCTCGCAGCTCAGGAACGCCACCAGGCCGGCGACGTCCTCCGTCGAGCAGGCCCACGGCAGCAGCCGCTCGGCCTCCTTCACGGCGAGCTGCTCGGGTGTCATGGCGCGCTGGGCATTCGGGGTGAGGACGAGGGCGGGCGCGACCGCGTTGCAGCGGATGCCGCGCGAGCCGTACATCGTGGCCACGTACCGGGTGAAGCCGATCAGCGCGGCCTTCGAGGCGCCGTACGCCGCGTGCACCGTGTCGCCCACCAGGGCGGACACCGACGACGTGAGGACGATGGCGCCGCCGTCGGGCATGACGGGCACGGCGTGCTTGACCATGAGCATGGCGCCGCGCAGGTTGACCTCCATGGTGCGGTCCCAGACGGCCACGTCGAGCGCCTCCAGCTCCCGGTCCCGCCCGTACACGCCGGGGTCGAACACGGCCGCGTTGGAGTGCAGGACGTCCACCCGGCCGAAGGAGGCCACCAGCGTCGCGACCGCCTCCTCCACCTGCTTCTCGTCGGAGACATCGCAGGTCAGCGCCATCCCGGTGCCGCCGCGGGCGCGGATGGCGGCGGCGGTGGCCCGCGCGCCCGCCGTGCGCACGTCGAGGACCCCGACGAGGGCCCCCTCGGCGGCGAAGCGGGCCGCGCAGGCCGCGCCGATGCCGGATCCGGCGCCCGTCACGAGCGCCACCTTGCCGTCGAAGCGCCCGCTCACCATTCCACCAGCAGGGACGTCAGCCCGCGGCCCACGATGGACCTGCGGTAGGTGATCTCCTGGCCGGGCGCGAGCCGCAGCCCGGGCAGCCGCCGGCCGAGCACGTCCAGCGCCGTGCGAAGCTGCAGCCTGCCCAGCGCGGCGCCCACGCAGAAGTGGATGCCGTAGCCGAAGACCAGGTGCTCGGCGGCGTTCGGCCGGTCGATCATGAACCGGTCGGGGTCGGGGAAGACCGTCCCGTCGTGGCCGGCCGAGTCGGTGGACAGCAGCACCAGGGCCCCGCGCGGGATCGTCACGCCGTGCAGGGTGACGTCGGCGGCCGCGTACCGGAAGGAGCCCAGGGACGCCCCGTCGATGCGCATGCACTCCTCGGAGGCGTTCGCGGCCAGCTCGGGCGGCACCGGCCAGGCGTCCTCGCGCAGCAGCCGCAGGACGGTGTTGCCGAGCTGGTTGGGCACGGTGTCGTTGCCGCCGAGCAGGATCGTGGAGATCAGCTCCACCACCTCGCGGTGCGTCAGCTCGACGCCGATGAGCGAGGTCATCAGGGACGTGAAGTCGTCCTGGGGGTCCTTGGCCCGCGCGGCGACCAGGCGGTCCACGTAGTCGAGGTAGGTCAGGAAGCTCCCGGCCAGCTCCAGCTGCCTGGCCGGCGGCTGCGGGGAGAGGAAGAGCTGGAACCAGTCCTTGACGCGCGCCTGCACGAACGCCTCGTCCGCCTCCGGCACGCCGATGAAGCGGGCGGTCAGCTTGATCGACGGCTCGTGGCCGATCTCGCTGACGAAGTCGGCGTGCCCGCGGGGCGAGATCCGGTCGAGCAGCTCCTCGTTCAGCCGCCTGAACTGCTGCTCCATGGCCGCCACCGCGCGCGGCGTGAACGCCTTCGACACCGACCGGCGCAGGCGCGTGTGGTCGGGCGGGTCCACGTTCGCCACGAAGCTGGACAGGAACGAGCCGTGCTCGCCCAGCTTCTCCCTGGTCTGGCGGGTGAGGCTGCGGGAGATCGTCAGCGAGCCCTCGGAGGAGAAGCGGCGGGGGTCGCCGTACGCGGCCCGCACGTCGGCGTGGCGGGTCAGCACGTACGCGCCCAGGTGCTCACTCCTGAACACCGGCGCCTGCTCGCGCAGCCTGGCCAGGAACGGGTACGGGGCCGCCACGTGCCAATCGGCGCCGACGTCGAAGTCCTCGATGATGTCCTCGATGATGTCCTCGGTCATGGTGCGAAGATCCTCCGCGGGTTCACGACGAGCATCTGGTGGATCTGGTCGTCCGTGACGCCCCGCCCGCGCAGCGCGGGCAGCACGTCGCGGGAGATGTGCAGCAGGTGGTAGCGCGGGTGCCGCCGCCGGACGACCTCGGCGTCGAAGCGGTCGTTGAAGCAGTACGAGTCATGGCTCAGCACCATTCTCCCGGCGTGCCCGCGCTCGCACAGCTCCGCCACGATCGCCACCCGGTCCTCGAACGAGCTGATCGTCTCGATGCCGAACCGGTCCATGCCCAGGTACGACCCGTTCGCGACCAGCTCCTCCAGGTACGCCACGTCCGTCGAGTCGCCGGCGTGCCCGATCACCACCCGCCCCAGGTCCACGCCCAGCGACGCGAGCAGCTTCTGCTGGTCGAGCCCGCCCCTGGACGCGCTGTGGGAGTGCGTCGTGATCGGCGCCCCGGTCTCCAGGTGCGCCTCGGCGACGGCCCTGAACACCCGCTCGCAGCCCTTGGTCAGGCCGAGGTGGTCGGAGGCGCACTTCAGGACGGCGGCCCTGACGCCGGTGCGGCCGATGCCCTCGGTGAGGTCCCGCACGAAGAACTCGGCCAGCCTGTCCGGCCCGCCGAACAGCGAGCCCGGGCCCCGGTTGCCGAAGTACGGCGGCAGCGCGTCGTAGGTGTAGAGGCCGGTGGCGGCCACGATGTTCACGGAGGTCAGCTCGGCCACGCGCTGCACGGCCGGGACGTACCTGCCCAGGCCCACCACGGTGAGGTCCACGATGCTGTCGACGCCCGCCGCCTTGAGCGCGTCGAGCTTGCCCGCCGCCTCGCGCGCCCGCGCCTCCAGGTCCCAGCCCTCCGGGATGTCCGGCCAGTTCCACAGGATCTCCGGGCTCAGCCCGAAGACGTGCTCGTGCATGAGCGTCGCCCCGAGGTCGGCGACCGGGCCCCTCACGGTCTCAGGCACGGGAACCTCTCGTGCTCGAACGGCCGGTTGGCCTCCAGCCCGAGCCCGTCGGTCTGCTTGTACGGCAGGCCGGTGTAGAGGGCGTCGGCGTCGAAGTAGGTCACGGTGAAGGACAGGCGCGGGGTGTCGCGGCGGTTGGCGGGGGCGCCGTGCACGGTCAGGGCGTGGTGCACGGTCGCGTCGCCGGCCTTGAGGTCGAGCGGCGGTGACAGCTCCAGCTCCTTGAGCCAGGGGTGCTGGGTGAGCTGGTCGTCGCCGGGGCGGGTGAAGCTGCGGCCGAGCAGGCCGTACCGGTGCGAGCCGTCGTAGAAGCGCAGCGAGCCCATGTCGGCGGGCACGTCGGACAGGGCCAGCCAGACGGTGAGCATGGCCGAGCGGTCCATCGGCATCCACGGGAAGTCCTGGTGGAACTCGGTGGCGCCGTGCTCGCCCGGCTCCTTGACGAGCAGGTTGGTGACCTGGACGCGTACCGCGCGGACGCCGCGCAGCAGCCGGGCGGCGGTGCGGCCCATCGCGGGGCTCAGCGTCAGCGCGGCGAACGCCTCGTCGCTCGCCGCGATGTCCCTGGACTGCCCGAACGCCTGGTCCACCAGCGTCTCGTGCCGCTTGCTCCGCGCCTCCAGGTAGCCCGTGGCCCGCTCGCGCAGCTCGGCGGCGACGCCGGGCGGGACCAGCCGGCCGAGCCGTACCCAGCCGTGCTCGGCGAAGAACGCCGCCTCGTCGTCGGTCGCCTGACGCACGGGGATCTCCATGCCCCCAGTCTCGCACCTAAAGCAAGCGCTTGGTAAGACCCGTCGTTTGAGTACCCCCTACTCATGCGCGCCCGCCCTCCCTGGCCGACCCTCGGGGCATGACCACAGTGGACACCCCCTCCGTCACCTCCGGCTTCACCCGTACGGCGATGGTCGCCTGCGCGGTGGCCGCACCGCTGCTCATCGCGCTGTCGCTGCTGCTCACCCCGTTCCAGGCCACGCTGGAGGGCGAGGCCTACATCCGGGCGTTCACCGCGCGCCTGGACGCGTACGCGCTGCCGAGCTGGCTCAGCCTCCTCAGCTTCGCCGCCCTCATCCCCGGGCTCCTCGCCGTGAGCAGGGTCGCCAGGTCGGGCCGGCCCGTGCTGGGGCTCGCCGGCATGATCCTCGCGTTCATCCTGGTCCTGCCGTCGGTCGACACCGACGACGTCATCTACGCCGCCGCCCGCGCGGGGCTCGACGCGGCCACGACGAACCGGCTGGTCGTGGAGCTGGGCGAGGGGCTGCCGACGGCGGTGGCCGGGCTCGGGTTCTTCCCGGCGCTGCTGGGGCTGGTCCTGCTGGGCGTGGCGGCGCTCTCCAGCGCGGCGCCGAGGTGGGCGGCGATCACCCTGATCGTGGCGCCGTTCCTGATCCCGGTCGCCTGGTTCGCCCAGCTCTCGAACGCGGCGGCGGCCGCGGCCTGGATCATCCTGGCGGCCGGCCTGGGCGGCGTCTCCCTGGCCCTGCCCCAGCCCCGCGACAAGGCCTGACCCCGCACGATCGGCTCAGTGCACGGCTCTTCGGTTATGCTCACCGAGCAAGCACTTGGTGGGAGGCGGTCGTGCGGAGGTTCAGGTTCGGGGCGGTGGTGCGGGAGGCGGAGTCGGGCAAGGCGTGGGCGGAGAAGGCCAGGAGGCTGGAGGGGGCCGGGTTCGACGTGCTGCTCGTCCCCGATCACCTCGTCGGCCCGAGGTTCGCGCCCGTCGCCGCGCTCACGGCCGCCGCCTGCGCCACCACCAGGCTGCGCGTGGGCACGCTGGTCTTTGCCAACGACTTCCGACACCCCGCCGTGCTGGCCAAGGAGACGGCCACGCTCGACCTGCTGTCCGGCGGGCGGCTGGAGGTGGGGATCGGGACCGGGTGGATGGCCGGCGACTACGCGGGCGCCGGGCTGGCGCTGGAGCCGCCCGGGGTGCGGGTCGAGCGGCTGCGGGAGGCCCTGGCCGTGCTCAAGGGGCTCTGGGGGGAGGGGCCGTTCAGCTTCGAGGGACGGCACTACCGGATCTCCGGGCTCGACCAGCGGCCGAAACCGCTGCAGAGCCCGCGACCGCCGCTGGTGATCGGCGCGGGCGGGGCGCGGATGTTGCGGCTGGCGGCCGAGGAGGCCGACGTGGTGAACATCGGGATGCGGGTGCAGGCCGACGGCAGCGGGCCCGACCTGCGTGACGGCGGGCTGCGCGCGCTGCTCGGCAAGCTCGCCGCCGTACGGGAGGCCGCCGGGGAGCGGTACGCGGGCCTCGAACTGGGCACCAGCGTGATCCAGGCGGGCGAGCGGAAGGCCGAGGAGGCGTGGAGCGCGGCCGACAGCACCGCGCTGGACGAGACGCCGCAGGTGTTGCTGGGCACGCGACACGACATCGTCGACAAGCTCCGCTATTGGCGAGATGAGCATGATATTTCGTATTTCGTGCTGCACCACGAGCGGGACCTGACCGCCTTCGAGCCCGTCGTCGAGGAACTGGCCACCTGACCCACCCCGTCCCCGGCTACCTGGCCTCAGGCTGGGAGCGGCCGTGCCCGATGATGGGACTCATGAACGAGATGCTGCTGCTTCGCCACGGTGAGACCGAATGGAGCAAGGCAGGCAAACACACCGGCCGTACCGACCTGCCTTTGACGGAGCACGGCGAGGACCAGGCCAGGGCCCTGGCGCCCCTGGTCAAGGAGCCGTTCGACCTGGTGCTGGTCTCCCCCGCCCAGCGCGCCCGCCGCACGGCGGACCTGGCCGGGCTGACCGGCTACCAGGTGGACGAGGACATGTGGGAGTGGGACTACGGCGGTTACGAGGGGATCACCACGCCGGAGATCCGCAAGACCAGGGCCGGGTGGTACCTGTGGCGTGACGGCGTGATCCAGGGCGACGCCGAGCATCCCGGCGAGAGCGCGGCGCAGGTGGGCGCGCGCGCCGACCGGGTGATCGAGCGGGCCAGGCAGGCGGAGGGGCGGGTGGCGCTGGTGGCGCACGGCCACTTCCTGCGCGTGCTGGCCGCCCGCTGGCTGCGCCTGCCGCCCGAGGACGGCAGGCTGCTGAGGCTGGACACGGGCACCTACTCGCGGCTCGGCTTCGAGCACGCCGAGCCGGTGCTCATGGCTTGGAACGCCCCCGTCAACTCGATGGCGGGCTAGACCCTGGCTAGACCTTCGTGCGCAGGGCCGACTCGTGCAGGGCCCTGCTCACCAGCCAGCCGCGTAAGGACCCCAGGCTGGGGTCGTACGACAGGGGCCGCTCCCAGAGCGCGGTGAACACGTCCTGGGTGACCTCCTCCGCGTACGCCTGGCTGCCGGTGACCTTGACGGCGACGCCGTACACGTACGGGCCGTGCTGGTCGTAGGCGTCGGCCAGCGCGTCGAGGTCGCCGGCCGTCAGCCGCGCGCACAGGTCCATGTCGCTCATCAGTCGCATCCCAGCGTCGCGGCGGCGCGGATCAGGTCGCGGGCGAGCCCGGGATCGCCCTCGGCGGCGTACGGGAAGCAGTCGGGCAGCCATCGGTTGGCCAGCAGCCGGCAGAAGTCCACGGCGTCGGCCGAGACGAGCACGCCGACGTGGTCGGAGGCCGGGGAGAGCGGGACCGTCCAGGTGCCGCCGCCGGGGCCGGTCAGCACGACGGTGGCGGAGACGTCGCGGCGCGGGCCCTTCATCGCGCGCGGCAGCAGGGCCAGGCCGAACTCGGCGATCATGCGCACGTGCTCGGGCCGGGGCGCGGCCCTGGAGCGGTCGGTGGCGGCCCGGATGTCGTCGGCGTGCGTCCACGTCTCGAACGTGCGCTGGACCATGGCCTGGCGCAGCGGCGCGCGGACCGGGGTGGGGCTGGGGCCGGCCAGGGCCACCTCGACGTCCAGCAGCACCTCGGTGCCGGCCGACACGCGCTGCAGCAGGGACCCGGCCTGGTCGCGCCAGCGCCGGTGGATCGGCGCGGCCATCGTGGTCACGCCCGCGCCGGCCACGCCCATGAACCTGGCCACGGTCTCGTCGTTGGCGGCCAGGTGCTCGACGAGCCCCCTGATCGTGCCGTGCCGGGCGATCGGGGCCTCCCAGTCGGGCGCGCTCAGCTCGGCCAGCAGGTCGTCCATGAGCGCGACCTGCTCGGCGTACGGGACCGCGACCGTCGCCACGGGCACCAGGGCCGGGCTGCGGCGCCGGCGCGCCAGGGACATCACGGCCTCGCGCAGCGACGGGGGCGGCTCGGCGGCCGTCTCCGGCCCGTCGAGCAGCGCGATGGCAGCGCTGCAGTCGGGGCACGAGGCGACGTGGTCGTCTGGGCTCTGCCCGTTGTAGAGGTAAGAGTCCGTCATGGCCACCTCCGCAGCCGACGCTAACCCGGCGGGCTCCCTGGTGCCAGGCGGCAGCCGGGGAACGGTGCCAGAAGCGTCTCACGCCAGCGGCCTTCAAGGTAGTCGCGGGCGCGTTTTCCCCAGTCCAGGAGCCGAGAATCCGGCTCGGCCTCGTCGTCGAGGCCGAGTGCCGCGTCGCGGGCGCGCTGGGTGGCCAGGTGGTCGTCGAGGGAGACGGCCCAGAGGGTGACCGCCTCGGTGTCACAGAACAGCACCTCGTACAGGCCGACGAGGGTGTGGCCGTGCTCGGCGAGCATGGGGGCCCGTTCCGTGCGTACGGCGTGCAGGTAGTCGAGCGCGGCCCCGGGGCGTACGCGGGCGTTCTCGAAGAGGTAGAGCTCGGCGGCGGGCGCCTCGGCGAGCGGCGGGCAGCCGGGCACGGCCCCGAGCGGCCGGGAGAACGCGGAGAAGCGCAGGTCGTCGATGTCGGACAGGAACAGGCGCTGGTCGACGCCCTGGTAGATCTCCATCATCTGCCGCCAGCCGCCGTCCCAGCCGCCGTGGCAGTCCCACAGCGTGACGGCCTTGAACTGGGGGTGGCCGGTGATGCCGACCGCGTAGAAGGCGCCGACGAGGTCGATCTCGCGCGACCTGATGGACATGCCGGAGGTGAGCTCCGGGGCCGCGCGCTCCTCGTCCTCGCGCTTGTAGCGGGTCAGCCAGGTGAGGTACTCCAGCGGGCGCCTGGAGTTCATCGGCCGGAAGTCGACCTCCTCGATCAGGTGGATCGCGCGCCGCACCACGCCTCCTCCGACTACCAAGCGATTGCTTGGCTCAGAGGATAGCGATCAGGCAGGCGCTTGGGAAGGCTGGGGCCCCCGTCCCGTGAGCCACTCCAGGACCCTGCGGTGCCCGGACGCGGCGTCCTCGAAGTGGCCCCAGTGCCAGTACCGGGGCTGGTCCCGGATGCCGGTCACCCAGGTGCGGTAGGAGACGGAGGCGCCAGTGGCGGCGGGCGCCACGCCATAGGTGCGGATCACGACCTTGCCGCCCGGCGCGAACAGCACGTCGTCGGCGATCGGATACAGAGTCATCTGGTCGAGCATGACCTGAATCCTGGCCAAAGCACGAGGCCGGGCGGTTACACCACCGGCGCGCCCTCGTTACGCGGGGCGCGCCGGTGTGAACATGCTGTTACACGAGGAGGCCGTCGAACTCTCCGTCCTTCACCCCGAGCACCAGGGCCCGGATCTCGTCGCGGGTATAGATGAGGGCAGGGCCGTCGGGGAAGCGCGAGTTACGCACCGCGATGCCCCCGTCGGGAAGCTCCGCGAGCTCGACGCAGTTGCCCTGCGAGTTGCTGTAGCGGCTCTTGCGCCAGGCGACCTGGGTGAGGTCCGCCGCCGGCATGCCGTTGTAGGTCTGGTTCATCTACATCTTTCTGAGAAGACCGCCGATGAGCTCGACGGTGCCCCCTGGCGTGGTGCTCTCCACGCACAACTGCTCCATGGCCGTGAGGTACGGATCGATGTCCTCACGTTTGTCCAGGTACAGGGCACCCCATAGCTGCTCGACGTAGACAACGTCCGACAAGTCGGACTCGGGAAACCGCAAGATGCTGAACGCGCCCCCCTCAGCGGCATGCTTGCCGAACCTGAAGGGCATCACCTGGAGGGTGATGTTGGGAAGGGCAGCGACTTCCAGCAGATGCTGGAGCTGCTCGGACATGACCTCCCGCCCGCCGATGGTCCGCTTGAGCGCCGCCTCGTCGATGACGGCCCACAGCCGGGGTCCGTCTTTCTGGGTGAAGCGCTCCTGGCGCTGCATGCGCAGGTGCACGCGCCGTTCGATTCTCTCGGAACTCGCATCGGGGTTGCCAAGCTGGAAGACCGAACGCGCATACGAGGCCGTCTGCAGCAGGCCCGGCACGAACTGCACCTCATAGGTACGGATCACGCTGGCCGCCTCCTCCAAACCGATGTACGTGGTGAACCACGACGGCAGTTCGGCCGAGTACTTGTGCCACCACCCGGGGGTGTTGGCCTCGCGCACCATCTCCAGCAGGGCACGGCGTTCGGCATCGTCGACGACGCCGTACAGGGTGAGCAGGTCTTCCACGTCACGTGTCTTGAAGCCCACGCGGCCGAGCTCCATGCGGCTGATCTTGGACTCGGACGCCCGGATGTGGAATCCGGCCTGTGCCCGGTCGAGCCCGCTGGCCTCGCGGAGGCGCCTGAGACTCGCCCCCAGCATGATGCGCCGAACGGTTGAACCGGTCCCGGGCGGATCAATCGACACGTGCTGCTCCTTGGTCCTATCCCGTAAAGGGTCGTTTCCTTGCAACACGATGGGACCGCACCGTTCTCGGCGGCGCCCACCGCACGTAGCGAAGTTGCACCCGCGATACGCCCCTTTTGTGCGGGCGACCGCAGGGTAGCGGAGTATGCACCTACAGTCTGTCACTTCACGGCCGAAAGATCATGGGCCGCGGACAAGATCCCCTTTCCCCCATATTGACCATTTGAGGGCAACCGTAGCGCCTGCACGAGTTGTCTGCACGTGCATTCGCTCTTGCACCTGCACGAGAGTTTGCAGCAGAATGATCACGTGCAATCCACCACGGCACCCGGCCAGTGGACCACGTTCGATTGGTGGCCCCCTGTCGGCTGGTGGCCGGAGGCCGCCCGCGATCTGCTGGTCCCCGGCCCGTCGATGAGCGCCACGTTCGTGCTCCCGCCCACCGCCACCTCGGTCCATACCGCCCGCAGCTTCACCGTGGGCGCGCTGACCGGCTGGGGCCTCGGCGAGCTGGCCGACAACATGGAGCTGGTGGTCTCCGAGCTCGCCACCAACGCCCTGCGGCACGGCCTGTGCCTGGACGACCCGGCCCGCCAGCGCTCCGTGCACATGTCACTCGTCCGCCGGGGGCCGCTGGTCACCAGCGCCTTCACCGATCCAGCCTCCTCGGTCCCGGTGCTGCGATACCCTGGGCCCCTTGACACCGGTGGCCTCGGACTCCACATCGTCGAATCGCTCAGCCTCCGCTGGGGCTGGTCCGCACTCGCGCCTCACGGAAAGATCGTCTGGGCAGTCCTCTCCTGACCGGGGGTGATCTGCATTACCGTGGATGGTCATGGCTCACGGTGAGTCCCGCGCGCGACCCCATGAGAGTGCTGACAGATGGAAGATCACCTGCTCGGCTGGCTACGAACACTGGACGAGGACCGGCTCGGCCGCATCCTGGCCAACAGGCCCGACGCCATCGCCGCGCCCTGGCCCAGGCGGCTCGACACCCTGACCCAGCGGCTCGGCAACGCCGTCGCCGTGATCGAGACCCTGCGCCGCCTGCCGTTGCCCTGCCTCCAGGTCGCCGAGACCGCCCTGGCCATGACCCGCCCCACCCTCGAGTCCCTGGCGAGCTTCCTCAGCAGCCCGCCCGAGGAGGTGACGCCCTGGCTGGAGCACCTCTACGACCACGCGCTGGCCTGGCCGGGCGACGACGGCGTCATCCACCTCGCCGAGGGCGTCGCGCGCTGGTGGACCGCGCCGCTCAGCCTCGGCGAGCCGCTCGCGCACTACCTGAACGCCTGGTCGATCAGCAACGACGCGCTGCACGCCCTGGCCCGCAACCTCGGCCTGCCCGTGCAGGGCAACAAGCGCCGCATGATCAGCCGGGTCATCGAGGCGCTCAGCGACACCGACCGCGTCAGGGCGCTGATGCGCCACGCCCCCGAGGGCACCGTGCCGCTGCTCGACCGCTTCGCCTGGGACGGCCCCGCGCTCGCCGTCGACGGCGCCAGGTTCGTCAGCCCCGGCACGCCCGAGCGGTGGTGCGCCGACCACGGCCTGCTCTTCCGGCCGAGCTGGCACAAGGCCGAGATCCCCCGCGAGGTGGCGATCTGCCTGCGCGGCTCCGGCTACCACCCGGCCTACCTGCCCGAGGCGCCCGAGGTGGCCACGATCCCGGTCGACCCCGAGGAGGTCGACCACCTGATGACGCTGGCCGCGCCGCACGTGGTCGAGCGGTGCGCGGCCCTGCTCGACAACACCTCCAAGACGCCGCTGCCGCTGCTCAAGACCGGCGGCGTGGGCGTGCGCGAGGTCCGCAGGATGGCCAAGGAGACCGGCTGCGACGAGGACGAGACGCGGCTGCTGCTGGAGGTCTGCGCGGTGGCCAGGCTGCTGGCCTGGGACGAGCCGTCCGGCGGCATGATCCCCACCGAGCGGTTCGACCGGTGGCGGCTCGACGAGGGCTCGGCCCGGCTGCGGGTGCTGCTGGCCGCCTGGTGGCGGATGGAGCGCTCCTCGCTGCGCAAGATCGACGGCAAGTACGGCACCGTGCTCGGCGACGACCCCGCGGGCCCCGTCATCGCCCAGGTGCGCAGGGCCGTGCTGTCGGTGCTCACCCACCTGCCCTCGGGCACGGCCTTCGCCGACCGCGACAGCCTGATCAGCAGCGTCCACTGGCACGCCCCGCTGATCGACCGGGCGCTGCTGCGCGAGTGCGCGCCCGGCGTGCTCGACGAGGCCAGGCTGCTCGGGCTGCTGGCCAACAACGCGCTGACCGACCTCGGCCGCGCCCTGGCCGGGCTGACGGCCAGGCCGGGAGACGAGAACGACGACGCCGTCCCGATGGTCGAGCACGACCCGATGCTGGCGGAGGCGGCCACCAGGGCGCTGGCCAGCGTGCGCAGGAGCGCGCTGTTCGGGCCCGACCTGACCGCGGTCGTCACGGGGCCGCCGTCGGCGGAGCTGGCGGCACTGCTCGACCGCTGCGCCGACCGCGAGTCGCGCGGCGCGGCCTCGGTGTGGCGCTTCACCACGCCGAGCGTGCGGCGGGCGCTCGACCAGGGGTACGAGGCCGACGACCTGCTCGACGAGCTGGCGGCGGTGGGCACCATCCCGCAGCCGCTCGAATACCTGGTCCGCGACACCGCCCGCAGGCACGGCGAGGTGACGGTGAGCACGGTCGGCTGCGTGGTGCAGGCCACCGACCCGACGCTGCTGGCCGAGATCGCCGCCCACCGGCGGCTGGGCCGGCTGGGGCTGCGGCTGCTGGCCCCCACGGTGCTGGTCAGCGCGGCGCCGGCCGATCGTACGCTGGCCGCGCTGCGCGAGGTCGGCTACTCCCCCGTGCCCGTCTCCGACACCGGCGAGATCACCATCCACCGGGCCAGGGCGGAGGAGAGCGCCCCCGGCAAGCTGATCCTGCTGCCGGGCGGGCAGGTGGCCGAGCTGTCGGAGTTCCCCGGCCTGGCGGAGTTCGAGGCGCCGGCGCACATGCTGGTCGAGCCGCCGCCCGACCCGTACGAGCACGCCCGCCGCCTCGTCGCCACCGGCCGGTCGGACGACGAGAGGAACGGGCGCACCTGGGCGATCATCGGCAGGATGGCGACCAGGCTGCCGACGGCGCAGCAGTCGCTGCTCGGCTTCGTCGTCGACCGGGGCGTGCGCGCCGGCATCACGCTGGCCGACGGGCTGACCGCCACGATCAGCCATGGCGAGCTCAAGGGCGGCGCGCTGGACGCGTGGTGCGAGGAGGCCGGCGACTACCTGGAGTTCCCCCTCGCCGAGATCGTCGAGGTCCGGGGCGCCTACTGAAGCGGTTTCGCCTTCTTCAGGTTCGCCACCAGCTCCTCCAGGAAGGTGGCGTACCCCTGGTAGCTGAAGGGGGCCTCGGCGGACCACGGGTAGAGCTGGCCGGCCTCGACCGCGGGGAGCTTGGCGAAGGTGGGCTTCTTCATCATCTCCTCGGGCTTGAGCGCCTGCGTACGCGTGTCGTAGAGGATCACGTCGGCGTCGTACTCGTCGGCGTTCTCCCAGCTCAGGGTCTGGAAGAAGCCGCCCTCGTCCACCTTCGACGGCGTCACGACGTTCAGGCCGGCGTTCACCATGTGCACGATGTCCGGGTACTCGGGCGGGTTGACGACCCAGAACGCGTCCGCGCCGCCCGACGCCAGGAGGATCCTGAGGTTCTTGAACTGGGCGAGCTCCTTGGTGGCCGCCTCCATGCGGGCCTTGGCCTCGGGCACGCCCTCCATGCTCGCGCCGAGCGACGCGGCCAGCTCCTCGTACTTGCCGATCACCTCGGTGGCGCTCTTGCCGGTGAGCATGACGCCGGCGGTGGGGGCGACCTGCTCGATGGTGTCCCTGGACTTCTCGGGCACGTACCAGAGGGTGCCGTTGACGTACATGCTGCTGACCAGGAGGTCGGGCTGCAGCGCGATGTACTGCTCGACGTTGAACTCGTCCCAGACGTTGCCCAGGCCCGTGACCTTGGTGATGTCGACGTTGCCGACCTGCGGGTCCCTGCTGCCGTCCTTCAGCTTGTGCGGGCCGAAGACCGCGATCGGGCGCACGCCGAAGTCCCACAGGGCGGCCGCGGCGCCCACCTGGGCGACGATCCTGGTGGGGACCTTGGGCTGCTCCAGCTTCTTGCCGCGGTCGTCGGTGAACGTCCACGGCCCCTGGGAGGGGGCGCCGGAGGAGGCCGGCGCGGCGGGGGTCGCCTGCGTGCTCGTGCCGCCGTCACCGCATGCCGCGAGTGTCAGGGCCGCCGCGAGTCCCGCCGCGCCCGACAGGAAGCCCCTGCGAGCCAGTACCGGTCCCGACATGTACATCTCCTAAGGTTAGGCTTGCCTTCTTGCGAGGTCATTAGATTAGCCTTGCCTAAGTTTGACTTGCGACGAGAGGGGGTCGGGTGCGCCCGGCTGAGGTATCGGTCACGGCCGGAGCGGGCCAGGAAGACGGCGGACGCAAGGCGAGGGCACGCCCCTCCGTGCTCGTCGCCGGGCTGGCCGTCACGGTCGCCTTATTGGCGCTGGTCGCCATGGCCAGCGTGGCGCTGGGCGCCCGCTCGGTGTCGTTCGGCGCGGTGATCGACGCGTTCGTGGCGCCGGACGGCTCCAACGACCACACGGTCATCCGCGAGCTGCGCGTCCCGCGCACCCTGCTCGGCCTCGGCGTCGGCGCCACGCTCGGGCTGGCCGGCGCGCTCATGCAGAGCCTGACCCGCAACCCGCTGGCCGACCCCGGCCTGCTGGGCATCGACCAGGGCGCCGCGCTCGGCGTCACGCTCGCGCTCGGCCTGTTCGGGCTCACCGACCCCGTCGTGTACGTCTGGTTCGCCTTCGGCGGCGCCGCGCTGGCCTCCGTCGCGGTGTACTCGCTGGCGTCCTCGGGCCGCTCGGGCTCCAGCCCGGTACGCCTGGCCCTGGCCGGAGTCGCGTTCGGCATGGTCTGCACGGCGATCTCCTCGGCCATCCTCCGCATGGACTCCCAGACCTTCGACCGGATGCGGTTCTGGCTGACCGGCTCGCTGGCCGGGCAGACGGCCGACACGCTGGTGCGGCTGGCGCCGTTCATGGTCGCGGGGCTGGTGCTCGGGCTGCTGCTGGCCAGGCCGCTCAACCTGCTGGCGCTCGGCGAGGACGCCGGCAAGGCACTGGGCGTGAACGTGAACAGGACCAGGATCCTCACCGGCGTGGCCGTCACGCTGCTGTGCGGCGCCGCCACCGCCGCCGCCGGGCCGCTGGTGTTCGTCGGGCTCATCGTGCCGCACGCCGTGCGCGCCCTGGTGGGGCCCGACCAGCGGTGGGTGCTGCCGTACTCGGCGCTGGCCGCGCCGATCCTGCTGCTGGGGGCGGACGTGATCGGCCGGCTCATCGCCCGGCCGGGAGAGGTGCAGGTGGGCATCGTGTGGGCGGTGATCGGCGCGCCGATCTTCATCATGCTCGCCAGGCGGAAGCGGGTGGCGGCGCTGTGAACGTGCGCGTCGGCTCCTGGTCCGTACGGCTCGCACCGCGCGCCCTGCTCGTCAGCGTGCTCCTCGTCGTGGCCGGCTTCCTGGTCACCGTGGCGGCGCTGTCCACGGGCGAGTTCACCGTGCCCGTGCCCGACATCGTCTCGGCGATCTTCGGGCAGGGCACGCCGGTCGCCGAGCTGATCGTCGGCAAACTCCGCGCCCCACGCGTGGTCACCGGGCTGCTGGTCGGGGCCGCGTTCGGGCTGAGCGGGGCCATCTTCCAGAGCCTCACCAGGAACCCGCTGGGCAGCCCCGACTTCATCGGCTTCACCGCCGGCGCCTCCACGGGCGGCATCCTCGCCGTCGTCGCGGGCGGCTCGGCCATGACGATCGCCGGCGGCGCGCTGGCCGGATGCGTGGTGACGGCGGCGCTGGTGTACCTGCTGGCCTACCGGGGCGGCGTCCAGGGGTACCGGCTGGTCCTGGTCGGCATCGGGGCGAACGCGCTGCTGCTGGCCGTCAACTCGTACATCCTGACCAGGGCCAACATCAACGACGCGGCCAACGCGGGCGCCTGGCTCACCGGCAGCCTCGGCGGGCGCGGCTGGGAGCACGCCTGGCCCGTGGCGCTGGCGCTGCTCGTGCTGCTGCCGCTGTGCCTGTCCATCGCGCGGCCGCTGCGGATGATCGAGATGGGCGACGACGCGGCCAAGGCCATGGGCATCAGGGTCGAGGTCGTCCGGGCGGCGGCCGTCACGGCCGGCGTGCTGCTGTCCGGGGTGGCCACGGCCGCCGCCGGGCCCGTCATCTTCGTCGCGCTGGCCGCCCCGCAGCTCGCCCGGCGGCTGACCCGCTCCCCCGGCGTGACGCTGGCCTCCTCCGCTCTCATGGGCGCCGTGCTGCTGACCGCCGCCGACCTGGCCGCGCAGCGCGTGCTCGCCCCCACCCAGCTGCCCGTCGGTGTGCTGACCGCTGCCATCGGCGGCACCTATCTCGTCCTGCTCCTCCGAAAGGACCGCCACTGATGGACTGCCGCCTGTCCGGCACCGGCCTGACCCTCGCCTACGACCAGCGCGTCGTGGCCACGGACCTGACCGTGGCGATCCCCGACGAGTCGTTCACCGTGATCATCGGCCCGAACGCCTGCGGCAAGTCCACCCTGCTGCGCGCGCTGGCCAGGATGCTCAAGCCGAAGACCGGCGCCGTGCACCTGGACGGCAGCGTGATCACCTCGTTGCCGTCGAAGGAGGTGGCCCGGCGGCTCGGCCTGCTCCCGCAGAGCTCGATCGTGCCCGACGGGATCACCGTGGCCGACCTGGTGGCCCGCGGCCGGTACCCGCACCAGAAGCTGATGCGGCAGTGGTCGAAGGCCGACGAGGCGGCCGTGTCGGAGGCCATGCGCGCCACCGACGTGGCCGAGCTGGCCGACCGGATCGTGGACGAGCTGTCGGGCGGGCAGCGGCAGCGGGTGTGGCTGGCCATGGCGCTGGCCCAGGAGACGCCGATCCTGCTGCTCGACGAACCCACCACGTTCCTGGACATCTCCCACCAGATCGAGGTGCTCGACCTCTGCGCCGAGCTGCACGAGCAGGGGCGGACCATGGTGGCCGTGCTGCACGACCTGAACCAGGCGTGCCGGTACGCCACGCATCTCATCGTGATGCGGGGCGGGCAGATCGTGGCCGAGGGGGATCCCACGCAGATCGTCACGTCGGAGCTGGTGCACGAGGTGTTCGACCTGCGCTGCGAGATCATCCAGGACCCGCAGTCGGGCACCCCGCTCATCGTCCCCGAGGCCCGCCGCCGCGTGACCGCCGCCTCCTCCTGAGCCCTCCGTCCACTCCCGGTCCCTTCAGGGAACGGAAGGAGGCGCGCTCAGGTCAGGGCCGTCGCCAGGGTGGTGACGGCGGCGACGGCGCGGTCGCGGCCGTACTCGTTCCTGAGCACCTCCGCCAGCTCCGCCTGCGTGGCCGCCAGCAGCGCGTGCGCCAGGGCGTCGGCGTCGCCGCCCCTGGCCTCGGCCAGCAGGATCGCCACGTGCCGGTGCCAGAACCGGTACGCCCCGATGCGGTATCGCGCGCCCGGGCTGGCCGTCTCCGACATGCGTACCAGGTCGAGGTGGTCGAAGAGGTAGCCGAGGTAGGCCCGTACGAACGCGACCAGCCGATCGCCGGCGGGCGCGCCGGGCCCGAGCGGCGGCGGGCCCGACAGGATGCGCTGCTGGAGGTCGCGCTCGCGGGCGTCGAGCAGCGCCACCGCCAGCCCCGACTTGTCACCGAAGCGCCGGAACAGCGTGCCCTTGCCCACCCCGGCCTCCGCCGCCACGGCGTCCATGGAGACCGCGTCCACGCCCTTCTCGGCGAACAGCCGCGCCGCCGCGGCCAGCACCTTCTCCCGGTTGCGTGCCGCGTCCGCCCGCTCCTGGACGGGCCGGCTCATCAGCAGCTCCAGCGACGTTTCCCGCACCATCCGGACTCTAGTCCAATTCCCCGGCCCTGAAACGCACCAAAAGACGTGGAAGGAAAGCCATCCACGGGCGACCCTCTGCCGAATGCTCAGAACGACTTCACAGGGGGAATCCAGATGGACCACGCAGTCGTCATCGGGGCGAGCATCGCGGGCCTGCTGTCCGCCGCCGCCCTGCACCGCCGGTTCGCCCAGGTCACGGTGCTCGACCGCGACACGCTGCCGGCGGTCGACGCCCACCGCAGGGGCGCCGCCCAGAGCCGCCACGCACACGGCCTGCTCGCCAGGGGCAGCGAGGTCATGGACGAGCTGCTGCCCGGCCTCACCGCCGAGCTCGTCGCGCAGGGGGCGATCAGGGGAGACATGCAGGACAGGGCCCGCCACGTGCACGGGGGGCGGCGGCTGGCCCGGGGTTCCAGCGGGCTCACCGGGGTGCTGGTCAGCCGGCCGCTGCTCGAAGGCCAGGTGCGGCGCAGGGTCAGCGCCCTGCCCGGCGTGCGGGTGCTCGCCGAGCGGACCGTCACCGGGCTGCTGTCCAGGCGGGGCCGGGTCACGGGGGTGCGGCTCGCCGAGGGCGAGCTGGTCCCGGCCGATCTCATCGTGGACGCCTCGGGCCGCGGCTCGCGCACCCCGCTCTGGCTCGGCGACCTGGGCTGCCGGCCGCCGCGGGAGGAGCGGGTGACGATCGACCTGCGGTACAGCTCGCGCGAGTTCCGCCGCCGCGGCGACCACCTCGCCGGCGACCTGATCGCCGTCGTCGGCCCCACGCCCGGGGTGCCGCGCGCCGGGGTGGCGCTGGCGCTGGAGGACGAGCGCTGGGCCGTCACCCTGGCCGGCTACGGCGCGGGCCCGCCGCACGGCCACGCGGACGCAACCGCCTGCATCACCACGGCGGCTCCGCCGCGCGGCCATGACGGCTTCACCGCGTTCGCCGGCACCCTCGCGGCTCCCGACCTGCACCACCTGGTCACGACCGCGGAGCCGCTCGGGGAGCCGCGCACGTACCACACGCCCGCCGCCGTCAGGCGCCGCTACGAGCGGCTGGCCTCCTTCCCCGACGGCCTGCTGGTCATCGGGGACGCGGTCTGCTCGTTCAACCCCCTCTACGGCCAGGGCATGACGGTCGCCGCCCTGGAGGCCAGGGCGCTGCTCGACCCCGACCTGAGCCCGGCGGCGTACTTCCGCCGGATCGCCGCCGTCGTGGACCTCCCCTGGGAGATCACGGTCGGCGCCGACCTGCGGATCGCCACCACGGCCGGCCGGCCGACGCCGAGGATGCGGCTGATCGGCGCCTACCTCGACCGGTTCCACGCCGCCGCCGAGCACGACGCCGAGCTGACGCGGCGCTTCCTGCGGGTGACGAACCTCTACGACCCGCCGCAGGCGCTGATGAGCCCTCCCGCGCTGCTCAGAGTGCTGCGCAGCGGCGCACAGCGAGCAGTGCCAGTGCCCGCGTGACCTCGCGCAGCTCCCTCAGCTCGACCTGCTCCCTCGGGGCGTGCGCGAACCGCACGTCCCCCGGGCCGTAGTGCAGCGTCGGGATGCCGCCCGCCGTGTAGAGCCGCAGGTCGCTCCCGTACGGCGCCGCCGTCTGCGCGGGCCGGGCGCCCGTCGTGTCCTTGACGGCCCGGTTCACCTGGTCGAGCAGCTCGTGACCGGCCGGCAGCCTGCCGCTGGCGAACTGCCCTCCCGGCCACGTCACCACCGGCGGGTTGGCCCGCAGCCACGGGTCCGCGACCTCCGCCAGCGCCCCCTCGAACGCCGCCCGCGCCGCCGCCGGGTCCTCGTCCAGCCGCACCCCGAGCCGCCCCTCGGCGACCAGCAGGTCGGGCACGGTGCTGGCCCAGTCGCCGGCCCGCACCGTGCCGACCTCGATCGGGTACGGCATCGCGTTCCCCGCGAACAGCTCGGGCACGTCCCTGTTGCGCTCGGCCTCCAGCCGCCTGATCGCCTGGAACACCGGCCAGAACGCCTCGATCGCGTTGACCCCCTCGTACCGGGTGGCGCCGTGCGCGGCCCGTCCGGCGATCTCCAGCCGGAACGTCAGCGCGCCAGCGTTGGCCGTGATGACCGCGCCGCTGGTGGGCTCGGTGATGACCGCGGCCTCGGCCGTGTGCCCCCTGGCCAGGGTGGCGAACGCGCCGAGCCCGCCGTCCTCCTCGCTGATCACGCAGTGCACGGCCAGCGGCCTGGCCAGCTCGATCCCGGCCCGCTTGATCGCGCGGGCGACGGCGAGGTTCGCGACGAGGCCGGCCTTCATGTCGCAGGCGCCCCTGCCGTGCAGCACGTCGCCGGTGATCCGGGCGGCGAACGGGTCGCTGCCCGCCCACTTGGCCAGGTCGCCGGTCGGCACGACGTCCACGTGACCCTGCAGCGCCAGCGCGGGCGCGCCCTCGCCGGCCTGGGTGACGGCCACCACGCCGTACCCCTCCGATCTCGGGGCCTCGGTGCCGGGGAAGCCGGGGCGGGTGGTCAGGTCGGCCAGGTCGAGTTTCCAGACGTCCACGTCCATGCCCGCCTCGGTGAGCAGGCGGGCCATGCGGTGCTGCAGGTCGGACTCGGCGTCGGTGCCGGTCACGCTGGGGACCCTGACGGTCTCGGCCAGCAGGTTCACGGTCTCGGCCTCGTCGAGGGCGTCGAGGACGAGGGTTTCTGCGCGGTGCATGGGCACACCTTCTCATGAACCCGGATCCGGACTTATGGCGATACAGGGTGTGCGTACCTGGACGAGTTGGATCATGGTGGTGCCCTTCGCCCTGTGGGCGGTGGTGCGGCTGAGCGGGTTCGAGCCGGACTGGCCGTGGATCCCGGCTGTGGCGTACACGCCGTACGCGGTGTGCGCGGCCGTGGTCGGCCTGGTGCTGGCCTGCGTGCTGCGGCGATGGGCGGCGGGCACGGTCGCGCTCGTGTCGGTGCTGGCACTGGTGCCCGCCGTGCTGCCGCGCGCGCTCACGGACGGCAACCCCGACGCCGAGGGGCCCACGCTGCGGGTGCTCGCGGCCAACCTGATGGTCGGCCAGGCGGACCCGGCCGAGCTGATGGCCCTGGTCGAACGGCTGAAGCCGGACGTGCTGGCGCTGCAGGAGTTCACCCCGGACTCCATGCGGGGGCTGGAGGAGGCGGGGCTGCGCCGTACGCTGCGGCACGCGGTGACCAGGCCGCTGAACGGGGTGGGCGGGTCCGCCGTGTACGCCCGGCACCCGCTCAAGGACGGCGGGTTCATCAAGGAGGGGCCGTTCGGGCAGGCCAGGGCGTGGGTGACGATTCCCGGCGAGGAGCGGATCGAGGTCGTCTCCGTGCATCCGTGCGCGCCCAAGCGGATCGGGCGGCAGCCCTGCTGGCGGGCCGGGCTGGAGGCGCTGCCCCGGGGCGGCGGGAAGGAGCTGCGGGTGCTGGCGGGCGACTTCAACGCCACGCTCGACCACCTGCCGGTGCGTGACCTGCTGGCCTCCGGGTACCGGGACGCCGCGGACGTGATGGGGCTGGGGTTCGTGGCGACGTGGCCGCAGAACGGGCCGCTGGTGCAGTCGCCAGGGGTGACCATCGACCACGTGCTGGCGGACTCGCGGATGGCGGTGCTCGGCTTCGAGGTGCTGGGCCTCGGCGGCACCGACCACCGGCCGGTGTTCGCCGAGCTCAGGCTCCCGTAGCCGGCGGGGTCGTGGCGACGCGGATGTCGGTGAAGCGGACGGGGAAGCCCTTGCCGGCGGGGGCCGCGGCCATGGCGCCGGCCAGGGCGGGCTCGCCGGGAGGGAAGTAGGCCAGGCGGAGCATGGTCCGCGGCGGGGCGCCGTCGAGGCCGTAGCGCACGGTGACCGCGTCGCCCGACCGCTCCAGGTCGAACGTCACCGTGCTCGCCGCCCGGTCCAGCGGCAGCACCGACCAGTCGGAGAACTGCCTGGTCACGACCGTGCTGAGGTGGAAGCCGCCGTCGACGTACTCGACGCCGGCCTTGATCCAGTTGTGCTCGTCGATCCGCAGCACGGCGCCGGCCTGGTCGTACTGCTCGGCGTACTCGCCGGAGAAGGTGACCGTGAGCCGCAGGTCGCCGGGGAGGGTGCGGCCGAACAGGTGGGCGTTGTCGTTGACGTAGCCGTAGTGGGTGGTGCGCCACAGGTCGGTGCCCGGGTCGCAGAAGAGGCTCAGGCCGTCGTCCACGGTCCACTGCTTCGGAGCGTTCAGCCACTGCCAGCCGGTCTCGCCGAAGGCCATGATCATGGCGATATCCTGCCATGATCGCCCGGTCACGGTAGCCGGCCGGTGTGAGCGTCCTGGAGGACCGCACGTCCGCCTGCTCGTAAACTTGAGCCCGTGGAAGAGCCCAAGTTCGAGATTCAGATGCTGCACGACCGAGTCATGATCAGGTTGGAGCAGGAGGCCGAGGAGCGGCGCAGCGGCTCCGGGATCGTCATTCCCGCGACGGTCAAGATGGCCAACCGCCTGGCGTGGGGCGAGGTCTGCGGCGTCGGCACGAACGTGCGCTCGGTCAAGGTGGGCGACAAGGTGCTGTTCAACCCGGAGGACCAGTTCGAGGTGGAGGTGCACGCCAAGGTCTACCTGGTGATGCGCGAGCGCGACCTGCACGCCGTGGCCACCGAGGAGACCGACCACGGCACGGGCCTGTACCTGTGACCCCGGCGTCCGGGTGAGACCTAGGCCCCCGGCGTACGGGTGAAGGAGAGCCACAGGTCGGCGGCCCACGTCCGGGCGGGCAGGCCGGCGAGCACGCGCGTGACCCTGCCGCCGAGGTCGAGCACCGACAGGCGGTAGGCGCCGCGGTGCGCCATGACGGCGACGAGGTGGCTCTCGTCCCACCAGCCGAAGACCGCCTCCGGCCGCGCCGCCACCCGCCTGGCGATCCTGCCGGTGGCGGGATCGACCAGGCACAGGTGCTCCTGGAAGCGTGACGGGCACCAGGTGACCAGCCGCCTGCCCGAGGGCGAGAACGAGTCCTCGGGCCCCGTAGGCAGCCCGGCGCCCGCGTACGTGCGCAGGACCGCCCCGTCGGAGGCCCGGTGGACGCGCAGGCCGCCGCCGTGCCGGGAGACGAGGTTGCCGTCGGGGCTCCACCAGAACCCGGCCTCCGCGCTCAGCCCGGAGATCCGCACGGTGCGGGCGGTCTTGGAGACCACGTCCACGACCGTGAAGCCGAGCACCCGCCACTTGCCGCTCACCTTGCGCTCGACCGTGAGCGCGACGCGCCTGGCGTCGCGCGACCAGGAGACGTACGAGGCGGTCATCGGCTGCTTGACGGTGCGGATGCTGGAGCTGCGCCCGGTGGTGCGGTCGGTGACGACGAGGTGGTCGTAGCCGGACCGGTACGCGGCGGGCACGCCGGCCGTCCAGCGGTTGCCCGGCGAGACGGACACCTCGGACAGCGACTTCTCCCAGGTGAAGGCGTTGCCGGTGGCCGATCGGAGATAGGTACGCCTGGTGCCGAGCCCGTAGGCGGCCAGGCGCACCGGATCGCCCGCCTTTTCGCGATATTTCACGCCACCGGTGCCGGGCAGCGCCAGGTCCGCCCGAGCGGGCACGGAGGCGGCGGAGAACGTCATGGACAGCGCGATGACGAGGTGAGCGATCACGCCCGCAGAATAGACAGCGGATCGCCCGGTTCCCGGTGGCGATAACCACCGGGTCTGGGACTAGACGAAGCGCTGGGCGATCTCGATGACGTCGATGCCGAGCGTGAGCAGGCCGAAGTAGACGATCACCGCGGCGGCGGCCACCGTGACGACGAGCACGATGATGCGCACGGTCCAGCCCTGCCGCTTGTACCACTCGGTCCAGGCGTGCAACGTCTGCTTGCCGAACTCCAGCACCTTGTGCGCCCAGTGGAACTCCGTGGCCAGCACCGCCAGGCCCGCGAACACCACGAGCCAGCCCGGCCCGGGGAACGGCACCATGATCAACCCGCCCGCGACCATGAGGGCGCCGATCACGCCGACCACGATCTTCAGAGTGAGGGCCCCCGCGCGGGTGGAGCGCACGCCGTCCAGCCAGCCCCGGAAACCCGAGCGGCGCTCGGGCATGCTGGAACGGTCGGCGGCGTCGTTCTTGATCACGTCGGCTGCGCCCGCGTCGGAGTTCGAAATCGGCACAAGTCCCCCCGGCAGTCAGTGTGCCACCCAGGATACGGCCCGGCCCCCCGTGCCCACTTGCAGACGACTAGCAATCCACCAAACCCCATAGACGGTAAAATTTCCCGCCTGATCAGCTTTTGTCCAGCAAACATCGGTTAATGTCTGTTATGCCCGAGGTCCTGCTCCGTACCGTCACCGGCCCTGTACGCGTGGCCGCCATCGACGGCACCGTCCTCCCCCACGAACACCTGCGTACCGACATGCGCTGGGCGGTCGGCATCGACTCCGACCCGCACCGCTGGCTCGACGAGGAGACGACGGTCACCGCGGAGCTGCGCGAGCTGCGCCAGTCCGAGCAGCTCGGGCTGGTGGTCGATCTGACCTGCATGGGCATGGGCCGCGACGCCGCCGCCCTGGCCCGCGTCGCGGCGGGCAGCCGGGTGCCGGTGATCGCCTCGACCGGCCTGTACGCCGAGCCGTTCACGAACGTCGGCGACGACGACGTGGACGCGCTCACCGCCCGCCTGATGGACGAGATCGTCAGCGGCGTGGACGGGACGGGCGTGTTCCCCGGCGTGATCGGCGAGGTCGGCTGCTGGGGCGCGGAGCCCACCGCGCGCGAGGAGCGCTGCCTGATCGCCGCCGCCCGCGCCTCCCTGCGCTCGCGCCTGCCCGTGGCCACGCACGGCAGGAGCGCCCTGGCGCTGCTGGAGATCCTGCTCGGCCAGAACCTGCCCGGCTCGCGGATCGCCGTCGGGTACGCGGGCGCCGACCTCGGCGCCGCCAGGAAGATCGCCGAGTCGGGCGCGTACGTCAGCCTGGGCGCGCTGGGCCTGGGCGCCGAGCAGGCGGCCAGGATCGCGCTCGCCCTCATCGAGGACGGCCACGCCGAGCGCCTGCTGCTCAGCACGGGGCTGAGCCGGGTGGCGCAGGTACGCCGGTACGACGGGCCCGGTTACGCGCACCTGTTCCACGCGCTGCTGCCGCGCCTGCGCGAGGCGGGCACGGGCGAGGACGTCATGCGCCTCATCACCCACGACAACCCGCTGCGCTGGCTGACCGAGGGGCTGGCGGCCTGAGCCCGGCCTTGACCTCAACCAATGTCAAGGTTGCAGACTGGTCGGCATGATCTTCACATCAGCGGAACTCGACTATCTCTCCGGCCAGCAGCTCGGCCGCCTGGCCACGGTGGCGCCCGACGGGCAGGTACAGAACAACCCCGTCGGCTTCTTCGTGCAGGACGGCACGATCGTCATCGGCGGGCACGCGCTGGGCGCGTCCAAGAAGTTCAGGAACATCCAGCGCGGCAGCACCGTCTCCTTCGTCGTGGACGACCTGGCCTCGGTCGATCCGTGGGTGGCGCGGGGGATCGAGATCCGCGGCACGGCGGTGGCGCTGACGGACGCCGAGCCGCCTGTGCCGTTCTTCTCCCGCGAGGTCATCCGCCTCGCGCCCAGCAAGATCATCTCCTGGGGGCTGGACGGGACTCGGTCGAGCCGCACCGTGTGAAAGCTCGCTAGGATCGGGGCTACACGAGCCTGAGCGGGTGGGGGATGGCGACCGACGACACGCGGAGGACCGGGCGTCTGCGCAGGCCGCTCGCCGCGCTGTCGCGCGTGAGCCGGCTGGGTGACGTGCCGGTCGTCGTCATGCTGGCATGGGCCGGGTGGCTGGCCGTCCCCTGGTCGTTCAGCGGCCTCGCCCAGGCCCGCGCGGCGGCCGCCGCTGCCGCCGCCGAGGCCGAGATGCCCCGCCTCCAGGCGCCTGCGGCCGACCAGTCCCAGGGTGCCCCGCCTGCCGTCACGGCGGCATGGGGCATCCCCGCGGCCCGCACCGCGCCCATCGCGACAGTGCGGCCCTGCCAGGCGAGCCCCGCCGCACCCGCCGTCGCCCACGCCGCACCCGGCCTGGACGGCGCGGGCAGTCTGGACTGTGAGGCCGGCGCGGCGTTCGCCGGCGTGGGTGGCCTGGGCGGTAGCGGGTTGGTCGGTGCGCCGGAGGTCGCGGCCGGGCTGGGCGGCGCGGGTGCTGATGCGGTGCTGGCGCGGGAGCGGGCCAGGATCGCCGGGGAGGTGCATGACGCGGCCGGTCATGGGCTGGCCGCCATCGCGATGCAGGCCGGGCTCGCGCTCGTCACCCTCGACGACGATCCCGAGCAGGCGCGGGCCTCGCTGCGCGCGATCAAGGAGACCAGCACGACGGCGCTCGCCCACCTGCGCGCCGCGCTCGACGGGATCGACCCGCCGGCCGGCGAGCTGGCCGCGCTGATCGACGGCGTACGGGCGGCGGGCCTGCCCGTGGACGTCGAGCCTCCGGTCCTCACCGTGCCCGCCCACCTCCATAGCCCCGTCTACCGGGTGGTGCGGGAGTCGCTCACCAACGTGCTGCGGCACGCCGGCCCCACCAGAGCGCTGGTGCGCGCGTCCGGAGACCCGCACGAGTTCGTCGTGGAGGTCGCCGACCGGGGCATCGGCCCGGCGGGCGCGGGCGAGGGGCGCGGGCTGGCCGGGATGCGCGCCAGGGTGACCGAGGCGGGCGGCCACCTCACGGCCGGGCCACGCGAGGGCGGCGGCTTCCGCGTGGAGGCACGCTTCCCACAGGTCACGACATGACCGGCACGACCAGCACAGACGGCCCGGCCAGCACAGACGGCCCGGCCAGCACAGACGGCCCGGCCAGCGCGGAAACCTCGGCCAGGGCGGCTAGCCCGGCCAGCGCGGAAGGCGCTGCTGGGCCGGAGGGTGTGATCAGGGTCGCCATCGCCGACGACCAGGCCGTCGTGCGGATGGGGCTGCGAGCGCTGCTGGAGCGGGAGCCCGGCATGGAGTGCGTCGGCGAGGCCGGCGACGGGCAGGCGGCGCTGACGCTGATCCGCCGCACCCGCCCCCACGTCCTGCTCCTCGACATCCGCATGCCCGGCCTGGACGGCCTGGCCACCCTGCGCGCCATCGCCGGCGACCCCGGCCTGCGCGGCACCCGCATCGTCGTGGTGACGACGTTCGCCATGGACGAGTACGTCTTCACCGCCCTCCAGGCCGGCGCCAGCGGCTTCCTGCTCAAGGACAGCGCCCCGGACGAGCTGGTCAACGCCGTCCGCGTGGTGGCCGCCGGCGAGGCGCTGCTGTCGCCCGCCATCACCAGGAAGGTCATCGGCCTGTTCGGCAGGCACGGCGACGCCCGCCCGGTCGAGGGCATCGACACGCTCACGCCCAGGGAGCGGGAGCTCGTGGCGTGGGTGGCGACCGGCCGGTCGAACGAGGAGATCGCCAGGGAGCTGACGATCAGCCGCGACACCGTACGCACCCACGTCAGCCGCGCCATGGTCAAGCTGCACGCCAGGGACCGGGCGCAGCTCGTGGTGTTCGCCATGCGCGCCGGCCTCGCACTGCCCGCCTGAGCCCGCTACTTCAGGAACCCTTCGTAGTTGCGCTGCTGGAGCTGGGCCTCGACCTGCTTCACGGTGTCCAGCCCGACTCCCACCATGATCAGGATGCTGGTCCCGCCGAACGGGAAGTTCTGCTGCGTCCCCGGATCCCGCAGGATCGCGAACGCCACCAGCGGCAGCAGCGCCAGCACCGCCAGGTACAGGGCCCCGGGCGCGGTCAGCCGGCTGAGCACGTACGCCAGGTACTGCGCCGTCGGCCGCCCCGGCCGGATCCCCGGAACGAACCCGCCGTACTTGCGGATGCCGTCCGCCACCTCCTCGGGGTTGAAGGTGATGGACACGTAGAAGTACGCGAACCCGGCGATGAGCAGCACGTACGCCGTCATGTAGAGCGGATGCGTCCCGGAGGTGAGGTTGAGCTCCACCCACGCCCGCGCCTCCGGCCCCAGCAGAGGGGTGACCAGCGTCGGCAGGTACAGCAGGGACGAGGTGAAGATGACCGGCACGATGCCCGCCTGGTTCACCTTCATGGGGATGTAGGTGTTGCGCCCTCCGTACATGCGCTTGCCGATGAGCTGCTTGGCGTACGACACGGGCACCCGACGCTGCGCCTGCTCCACGAACACCACGGCGGCCACCAGGAACAGCCCCGCCGCGATCATCACCACGAAGCTCACCGGGCTGATCACGAAGATCCTCGACAGGTACGCCGGGAACACGGCCACGACCTGGGTGAAGATCAGCAGGGACATCCCGTTCCCGACCCCGCGCTCGGTGATCAGCTCGCCCAGCCACATGACCGCGCAGGCCCCCGCCACCATGGTCAGCACGATCACCGTCTCGGTGAGCAGCCCGTCGTCGCGCAGCAGCGGGCGGGGGCAGCCGGGCAGGAGCTGGCCGGTGCGGGCCAGGGCGACGACCGTGCCGGCGTTCAGCACGGCGAGGCCGACGGTGGCGTACCGGGTGTACTGGGTGATCCTGGCCTGGCCGTTCTGGCCCTCCTTCCTGAGCGCGTCCAGCCTGGGGATCACCACGGCGAGCAGCTGCATGATGATGCTGGCCGTGATGTACGGCATCACGCCCAGCGCGAACACCGAGAGCTGCAGCATGGCGCCCCCGCTGAGCATCTGCACCATGTCGAACAGGCCGCCGCTGGCGGACCCGAGGCACTGGCGCACCACCACGATGTCCACGCCCGGGGCGGGCAGGAGCTGCCCGAGCCGGAACAGCACGATGATCCCGAGCGTGAACAGCACCTTGCCCCGCAGGTCGGGCGCCCGGAAGACTCTGGTCAAGACGGTCAGCATGGGCAACGAGTCTGCTCACCGCGCGCCGCGCGGTCGTCCGCCGAGGCGAGGCACCCGCGTACGCAGATCCGCGTATACGGTGATCTGCGTGAGCACGCTCTGGGTGATCAGCGGGCCGCCGGGGGCGGGCAAGTCCACGGTGGCGGCCGAGCTGCTCGCCCGCCTGTCCCCCGTGCCCGCGCTGCTCGACAAGGACACCGTGTACGGCGGCTTCGCGGCGGAGGTGCTGCGCGCCCACGGCCGCCCCGGCGGCGAGCGCGAGGGCCCCTGGTACGACGAGCACATCAAGCGGCACGAGTACGGCGGGCTGACCAGGATCGCCAGGCAGGTTCGCGGGCACGGCTGCCCCGTGATGCTCGACGGGCCGTTCACCACGCAGGTGCACGACGCGGCCAGGTGGGCGGAGTGGGTGGCGGAGCTGGGCGGGCCGCCGGTGCGGCTGCTGTGGGTGCGCTCCGACGGGCCGACCCTGCGCGAGCGGCTGACGGCCAGGGGGCTCGGCAGGGACGCGGGCAAGCTGGCGGCGTTCGAGAACTACCTGCGCGACATCCGGGTGGACGAGCCGCCGGCCGTACCGCATCTAGAGATCGACAACCGGCGGGGCGCGCCGGAGATCGGGGCGCAGCTCACGGCGGCGGGTATACCGCCGCGAACACGGCGGGAAGCCGGGGAACGAGCCGGGTGAAGCGGCCCTCCTCGTAGGTGGCGTCCGGCTCGTTGGCGAGCTGCTGGGAGATCGGGCCGGCGATGAGGCTGGCGGCCAGGGCGAGGCCCTCCTCGCTCGCCGCGTCCGGATGCAGCTCGCCGCGCGCGACGGCCTGCCCGATCAGCGTGGCGAAGTGCTCGTGGATGGCCAGGGCGGGCGCGTACGACTCCGGTGAAGGGGTGAATCCGGGCACCGGCCGCCAGAACAGGAGCTGCGCCAGCACCTGGTTGTCCATGATCCATCGGGCGCCGGCCTCCAGCGAGGCCCCCATCCCGCGCAGCCCCGGCTCGCCGGGCCCGCGCACGGCGGCGAGGTAGCCCTCCTGCCCCAGCTTGAACAGCGCGTCGTAGACCGCGTGCCGCGACGGGAAGTACTTGTAGAGCGAGGGCGGCCGCACTCCCAGCCGCCTGGCCACGGTCGCCAGGCTCAGCCCTGCCACCCCCTCCTCCGCCATGACGCCGAGCGCGATGCCGAGGATCTCGGCCTGCGTCTCGGCCCTGCGGCGGGCTCTGCGGTCGGGAATGTCAGCCATGCCAGATAGCTTAGGCTAATGGTGTTAGCAAAAGCTACAGGGGGTGGATCCGCGTGCCGCATGACATCGAGCTGATCGGGCTCAGGCAGAACAACCTCAAGAACGCCTCGCTGCGCCTGCCCAAGGAGCGGCTGACGGTGTTCACGGGCGTGTCGGGCTCCGGCAAGTCGTCGATCGTGTTCGGCACCATCGCGGTGGAGTCGCAGCGGCAGCTCAACGAGACGTTCAGCGCGTTCGTCAGGAACCGGCTGCCCAAGCACGAGCGGCCCAGGGCCGAGCGCATGTCGCACCTGACGGCGGCGGTCGTCGTCGACCAGAAGCCGGTCGGCGGCGGCGCCCGCTCGACCGTGGGCACGATGACCGAGGTGCACGCGCTGCTGAGGGTGCTGTTCTCGCGGCGCGGCGAGCCGTCGGCGGGCCCGGCCTCCGCCTACAGCTTCAACGACCCGCAGGGCATGTGCCCCGGTTGCGACGGCCTCGGGCGCACGGTCGAGGTCGATCTGGACAAGCTGATCGACCCGGCCCTGTCGCTCAACCAGGGCGCGCTGGCGCTGCACCCGGTGGGCACGGCGCCGTGGCAGATCTACGCCGAGTCGAGGTTGTTCGACCCGGACAAGCCGCTGGGCGAGTTCACGGAGCAGGAGCGGGAGCTGCTGCTGCGCGGGAGCGGGTTCAAGGTCAGGCGGGGCAGGTACCTGAACACCTACGAGGGCGTGGTGGTCCGCTTCAACCGGCTCTACCTCCAGCGGGCACGCGAGCACGTGGACGAGGAGGCCCGCCCGTACGTGCGCGAGCGCACCTGCGCGGCCTGCGGCGGCGCCCGGCTCAACGAGGCCGCCCTGGCCTCCAGGATCGGCGGCCACAACCTCGCCGGCTACTGCGCGATGGAGGTCACCGACCTGATCGAGGTGCTCGGACGCCTTGACGATCCGGTGGCCGAGGCCGCCGTGGAGTCGCTGCGCAGGATCGACGCCATCGGCCTCGGCTACCTCAGCCTCGACCGCGAGACGCCGACGCTGTCGGGCGGCGAGGCCCAGCGCCTCAAGACGGTGCGCAACCTGGGCAGCAGCCTGACCGGCATGACCTACATCTTCGACGAGCCCAGCGTGGGCCTGCACCCGCGTGACGTGCACCGGCTGGGCGACCTGCTGGTGGAGCTGCGCGACAAGGGCAACACGGTGCTGGTCGTCGAGCACAGCCGGGACCTGATCGAGCTGGCCGACCACGTCGTGGACCTGGGGCCGGGCGCGGGCGCGGAGGGCGGGCAGGTGGTGTTCGAGGGCACGGTGGCCGGGCTGCGCGCCGGTGGCACGCTGACCGGCCGCATGCTGCGCCGGGTGACCGGCCTCAAGGAGCGCGTGCGCGAGCCGTCCGGCCGGCTGACGGTGTCCGGCGCGAACGCCCACAACCTCAAGGACGTCACCGTACGCGTGCCGCTCGGCGTGCTGACGGCCGTCACCGGGGTGGCCGGGTCGGGCAAGAGCACCCTGATGCGGCAGGAGCTGGTGGCGCAGCACCCGGAGACGATCCTGATCGACCAGTCGGCCATCGCCGCCTCACCGCGCTCCACCCCCGCCACGTACCTCAACGCGATGGACCCGCTGCGCAGGCTGTTCGCCGAGGCGCACGGGGTGGCGCCCGGGATGTTCAGCTTCAACTCGGCCGGGGCGTGCCCGGCGTGCAGGGGGCGCGGCGAGATCAAGACGGACCTGGCGTTCATGGACCCGGTGACGCGGGTGTGCGACGCGTGCGGGGGCAGCAGGTACAGCGAGGAGGCGCTGTCGTACACGGTGGCGGGGCGGACGATCGCGGACGTGCTGGCGATGACGGCCGGCGAGGCGGCGGCGGTGTTCGACCTGCCCGGCGTGGCCCGGCTGGGCGAGCTGGGGCTGGGCTACCTGACGCTGGGGCAGCCGCTGAGCACGCTGTCGGGCGGCGAGCGGCAGCGGCTGAAGCTGGCGCACCGGCTGCGCGAGCGGGGCCGGGTGTACGTGTTCGACGAGCCGACGACCGGCCTGCACATGGCGGACGTGGACACGCTGCTGGCGCTGCTCGACCGGCTGGTGGACGAGGGCAACACGGTGATCGTCATCGAGCACGACCTCGACGTGGTCAAGCGCGCCGACTGGGTGATCGACCTGGGCCCGGAGGCCGGGCAGCACGGGGGCAGGGTGGTGTTCGAGGGCACCCCGGCCGAGCTGACCAGCGCGTCCACCCATACGGCGAAATATCTCGTTATGTCACTAGATAGTCGTCGTCACGGACGTCCATGATCGCCATGTGCCCGGGCAGGTGGCCGATCGCGTAGTCGACGCCGCTGGCCAGCATCGCCGCCTGCGGCGTCATCCCGCAGGCCCAGAACAGCGGCACCTCCCCGGCCCGCACCTCCACCGGATCGCCGTAGTCGGGCCGGGCGAGGTCGCCGATCCCGATCGCCGCCGGGTCGCCGACGTGCACGGGCGCGCCGTGCACCATCGGGTAGCGGCCGCTCACCTCGACGGCCGTGCGTACCAGCTCGCCGGGGACCGGCCGCATCGACACCACCAGCGGCCCCGACAGGGTGCCGGTCGACCGGCAGGGCACGCTCGTGACGTACATCGGCACGTTCGTCCCGCTCTCCAGGTGCCGCACCGGCACCCCGGCGGCCAGCAGCGCCCGCTCGAAGGTGAAGCTGCAGCCGATCAGGAACGGCACCAGGTCCTCGCGCCACTCGCTCACCACCTCGCCGAGGTCGGCGACCGCCTCGCCGTCGCGGTAGAGCCGGTAGCCGGGCAGGTCCGTACGCAGGTCACCGCCGAACAGCTCGGTGGACCACGCTCCGGGCTCCCCGACGTCGAGCACCGGGCACGCCTGGGGGTTGCGGTGGGCGAACAGCAGCAGGTCGTACCGCAGCCGCTTGGGCACGGCGATGAGGTTGGCCTGCGTCCAGCCCCGGCACCAGCCCGCGGTGGGGATCCGCGCGCCGGCACGGAAGCGCTCCCGCGCCTGCGCGGGGCTCAGATCGGCGACGTCCACGCCTTGACTGTAGAAGCGCCGCATACGCAGGTCCACTACGGGTAGCACGGATGCCCGTGCGTCTCGACGTGAACCTCCTCGACTACGTCCTCATCGCGATCTACTTCGTCACCGTGCTCGCCATCGGGTTCGCCGCCCGCCGCCGGATCAGCTCCAGCCTCGACTTCTTCCTGGCCGGGCGCGGGCTGCCGGCCTGGATCACGGGGCTGGCGTTCGTCTCGGCCAACCTCGGCGCGATCGAGATCCTCGGCATGGCGGCCCAGGGTGTCCAGTACGGCGCCATGACGCTGCACTACTACTGGATCGGCGCCGTCCCCGCGATGGTGTTCCTCGGCCTGGTGATGATGCCGTTCTACTACCGGTCGAAGGTGCGCAGCGTGCCGGAGTTCCTGCGCCGGCGCTTCAACCCCGCCACGCAGCTGCTGAACGCGATCACGTTCGCGGTCGCGCAGGTGCTCATCGCCGGGGTCAACCTGTACGCGCTGGCCCTGGTCATCGAGGCGCTGCTGGGCTGGCCGCTGACGGTCTCGGTGGTGGTGTCGGCGGTGATCGTGCTGGCCTACATCACGCTCGGCGGGCTCTCCTCGGCGATCTACAACGAGGTGCTGCAGTTCTTCGTGATCCTGGCCGGGCTGATCCCCCTCACCGTGCTCGGGCTGATCAAGGTGGGCGGGATCTCGGGCCTGTTCGAGAAGGTACGGCAGAGCCCGCTCGGCGACGCGGGCCTGCACACCTGGGCCGGCACGGCCGGTGACAACCCGATGCAGGCGCACTGGATCGGGATCGTGTTCGGGCTCGGCTTCGTGCTGTCGTTCGGCTACTGGACCACGAACTTCGCCGAGGTCCAGCGCGCTCTGTCGGCCAGGAACACGAACGCGGCCCGGCTGACGCCGATCATCGCGGCGTACCCGAAGATCTTCATCCCGCTGGTGACCGTGCTGCCGGGGCTGATCGCGCTGGTGCTGTTCAGCGGGTGGGGCCAGGGGCAGGACTACAACAACGCGATCCCGCTGCTGATGCGCGACCTGCTGCCGAACGGCGTGCTGGGGGTCGCGGTCACCGGGCTGCTGGCCTCGTTCATGGCGGGGATGGCGGCCAACATCAGCGGGTTCAACACGGTCTTCACCAACGACATCTGGCAGGCGCACCTGCGGCCGGGCCGCGAGGACCGGCACTATCTCCTGGTCGGGCGGGTGGCGACCGTGGCCGGGGTGGCGCTGGGCGTGGGCACGGCGTTCATCGCGGCCGGTTACTCCAACATCATGAACTACCTGCAGACGCTCTTCTCCTTCTTCAACGCGCCGCTGTTCGCGACGTTCATCCTCGGGTTGTTCTGGCGGCGGATGACGCCGTGGGCCGGCTTCTGGGGGCTGCTCGCGGGGACGGTGGCGGCCTTCGCTTCGTACGTGTCGTACAAGGCGGGGCTGGTGGACTTCGGCACCGAGCTGAACGCCAGCTTCTGGGGCGCGGGGCTGGCGTTCGTCGTGGACATCGCGGTGTCCGTGGTGGTCACGCTGGTCACCACGGAGAAGCCGGAGGAGGAGCTGCGCGGGCTCGTGTACGGGCTCAGCGACGTGAACCTGGAGGACGACGCGCTGGCCGGGGACGCGCGGTGGTACCGCTCGCCCGTCCTGCTCGGCACGGGCGCGCTCGTCCTGGCGGCCTTGGCGTACGGGGTGATCCTGTGAGTGACATCAGACTGGTGATCGGCGGGCTGTTCCTGCTGTACGGCGTGATCCTCATCGTCGCCGGGGTGGTGGGCAGCGCGGTCAACCTGTGGACGGGGCTGGCCATGGCCGTGTTCGGCGGCGCGTTCGTGGTGTGGTCGCGGATCAAACGGGTCTGACCGGCTCCCTGGCCCGCTCGTCGTAGGCGTTCCTGGCGGCGATCACCTCGTCGGCGTGCTCGCCCGCCCACTCGCCGATGGCCTGCAGCACGCCGATCGCGCTGCGCCCCAGCTCGGTCAGCTCGTAGTCGACCCTGGGCGGGATCGTCGGGTAGACGGTGCGGCTGACCAGGCCGTCGCGCTCCAGGCTGCGCAGCGTCTGCGACAACATCTTCTGGGTGAGGCCGTCGAGGATCCTGCGCAGCTCGTTGAACCGGCGCGGGCCGTCGAGCAGGGCGCCCATGACGAGGCCCGTCCACTTGGTGGTGAAGATGCCGAGCACGGTGTTGGGCTTGCAGACCCGCAGGAACGCCTCGGCGCCGCCGTAGCGGCGGAGGTCGGGAAACGTGGTATCCATCAGGTACCTGGATATCAATCAGGTGCCTTCTTCACAAGGGGTACCGGCGCGACCAGCATGTTCTCCGTGACAGAGAACATGCGTGCGATCGTCTATCGCTCTTTCGGCGAGCCCGAGGTGCTGGAACTCGCCGACGTCGCCCAGCCCGAGCCGCAGGCGCACGAGGTGCTCGTACGGGTCAGGGCCGCCGGCGTCAACCCGCCGGACTGGAAGCTGCGGCGCGTCCCCTACCCGCCGGACTACACCGAGCCGCCGCTGACCCCCGGCTGGGACGTGTCGGGCGTCGTCGAGGAGGTCGGCGAGTACGTCGGCCGGTTCAAGCCCGGGGACGAGGTGTTCGGCATGCTGAACTTCCCGCTCTACGCCGGGGCCTACGCGGAGTACGTGGTGGCCAGGCCGCGGCAGTTCGCGCTCAAGCCCGCCGGGATCTCGCACGTGCAGGCGGCGGCGCTGCCCATGCCGGCGCTGACGGTGTGGCAGGCGTTCACGGACGTCGCCGGCGTCTCGCCGGGGCAGCGGGTGCTCGTCCACGCCGCCGCGGGCGGGGTCGGCCACCTGGCGGTGCAGCTCGCCAAGCTGCGCGGGGCGTACGTGATCGGCACGGCGCGCGGCTCCAAGCACGCCTTCGTGCGGGGGCTGGGGGCCGACGAGGTGATCGACTACACCGGCACGGACTTCGCCTCGGCCGTGTCCGATGTCGATCTCGTGGTGGACATCGTGGGCGGGGACTATCCGGCCAGGTCGCTCCCCCTGATCCGGCCGGGCGGCGCGCTCATCGCGGTCGCCGGGCTGACGCCCGGGGACGTCGAGGCGTACACGGAGGCGGGGGTGCGGCACGGGCTGCTCATCGTGGAGCCGGACCACGCGGCACTGGCCTCGGTGGCCGAGCTGGCGGCGGAGGGCTCGCTGAACGTGCACGTGGACCGGGTCTTCCCGCTGGCCGAGGCCGCCAAGGCGCACGCGCTGATGGAGAGCGGCGACTTCGTCGGCAAGCTGGTGCTGGAGATTTGACATCCTGCCCCGCGTCAACCTACGTTGACTTGTGCGAGGTCAACCAAAGTTGACGTGAATGGGGATGTGATTTCGTGGACGCGTTGTCCGTCGCGGTGGCGGCGAACCTGCCGGTGCTGCTGTGGGGGTCTCCCGGGACCGGCAAGACCTCGGCCGTGCTGGCGCTCGGGGAGCGGCTCGGGCTGCCGGTCGAGGTCGTGGTCGGCTCGATCAGGGAGCCGAGCGACTTCGCGGGGCTGCCGGTGCTGCGCGACGGGGAGACCTGGTTCGCGCCGCCGCGGTGGGCCTCGCGGCTCGCGGCGGCGGGCAGGGGGATCCTGTTCCTCGACGAGCTCACCACGGCGCCGCCCGCCGTGCAGGCCGCGATGTTGCGGGTGGTGCTGGAGCGGGCGGTCGGGGATCTGGCGCTGCCCCCGTCCGTACGGATCGTGGCCGCCGCGAACCCGCCCGAGCAGGCCGCCGACGGGTGGGACCTGTCGGCGCCGCTCGCCAACCGGCTCATCCACCTGGACTGGACGGTGAGCGCCGAGTCGGTGGCGGAGGGGTTCACCGTCGGCTTCTCCGCGCCTGCCGCCGCTCCCGTCGAGGCCGGGGCCGCGGCGGTGGGGCGGGCCAGGGCGCTGGTGGGGGCGTTCCTGCGGGTACGGCCCGAGCTGGTGCTGGCGGTGCCCGACGGGCCCGCGCGGGCGTGGCCGAGCCCGCGTACGTGGGAGCTGGCGGCCACGGCCCTGGCCTGCACCGGCGACGACGCCGGCACCGGTGGCGGCGTCGGTGTCGGCACCGGTGTCGGCACCGGCGGGACGCCGCGGGTTCGGGCCGAGCTGGTGACCGGGGCCGTCGGGGAGGCCGCCGGGTTCGAGCTGCTGTCCTGGCTGCGGGACCTGGACCTGCCCGATCCCGCGACCCTGCTCGCCGACCCCGACGCGCCGCTGCCCGACCGGGTGGACCGGGTGCACGCCGTGCTCGGCTCGGTGGTGGCGCACGTGGCCGCCGACGGGAGCGCCGACGCGTGGCAGCGGGCGTGGTCGGTGATCGGCCGGGTGGCCCGGCGCACCCCGGACGTGGCGGCCACCGCGGCCCGCTCCCTGGCCGCCCGCCGCCCGCACGGCGCCGTCCTGCCGCGGACCGTGCTGGAGCTGGCCCCGATCCTGCGATCCGCCGGGCTGATGCCGTGAGCGACCAGCCGGCCCTCGACCGCTTCGCCAGCGCCCGGCTGTGGGCGGCCGCGCGGGCGCCGTACCTCGCCTCGGCCCTGTTCGCCCTCACCCCGCTCCCCCACGGGAGCGCCCCGCCGCGCCCCGCCGCCGACGAGCACTGGAACCTGCACCTCGATCCCGTCACGACCGCCGCCACCCCCGTGCCCGAGCTCGGCTGGTGGCTGCTCCACCACGTGGGACACCTCCTGCGGGACCACCACGCCCGCGCCCGGCCGTACCGGGAGGAGGCCCTGCGCTGGGCCCGCGCCGCCGACGCCGAGGTCAACGACGACCTGCCGGACGCCCCCGCCGGCACGATCTCCCCCGAGACCCTCGGCCTCCCTGACGGCCTGCTCGCCGAGCGGTACGCCGAGCTGCTCGACCTCATCGACCCGCCTGCCCACCTGGCCCCGTGCGCCGAGCCCCCGTTCACCGGCCCCGAGGCGATGACGGCGCTGGAACGCGAGCTCCTGGCCAGGGCGGTGGCCGCCGAGATCGACGCCAGGGGCACGGCTCCCGGCGGCTGGCGGCGCTGGGCCGAGACGACGCTCCGTCCCGAGGTGGACTGGCGGGCCGTGCTCGCCCGGCTGGTCCGCAGGGGCCTGGCCCAGGCGTCGGGCCGGGTGGACTACAGCTACCGCCGCCCGTCCAGGCGCGCCACCGCCGCGCCGCCGTTCGTGCTGCCCGCCCTGGTACGCCCGCTCCCTCGTGTCGCCGTCCTGGTCGACACCTCGGGCAGCGTCTCCCGTACCGCGCTCGAACGGGCCCTGGCCGAGCTGGACGGGGTGCTGCGCGCCACCGGGCACCGGTGGCTCGACGTGATCTGCTGCGACACCGAGGCGCACCCGGCCCAGCGGGTACGGGAGGCGGCCCGGGTGGAGCTGGTGGGCGGCGGCGGCACGGACCTGCGGCCGGGCTTCGAGGCGGCCTCGCCGCGGGCCGACGTGCTCGTCGTGCTCACCGACGGTGACACCCCGTGGCCGGAGCGGCGCCCCCGCCCGTACGTCGTGACCTGCCTGTTCGGCACCCGCCACCCGGCCCCGGCCTGGGCGAGCACGGTCCGGGTGCCACGATGACGGGGTGGGAGGGCTTCACGCAGGGTGAGGTACGCCGATGGAGAGGGGCCGGTTTCGGCCCCGAGGAGGCGGCGGCGTGGCGGGAGGCGGGCGTGACCGTCCCCGCCGACGCCCGCCTCTGGAGCACCGCCGCCACCACCCCGGCCACGGTCGTCACCTGGCAGCGGGCCGGCATGACGCCCCAGGACGCGGTGCGCTGGCACGAGCTGGGCGTCGCCCCGCACGACGCCGCCCGCAGGCACCTGGCGGGCGAGCGCCCGCGCCGGGTGCCCTGGCTCGCCCGCCTCGCCGCACCCGAGCCCGTCACACCCGCCCCCGAGGTCGTGGACACGCTGCGCCGGCTGCTGCGGGCGGAGGTGCCCGCCGACGTGGCCCGCGCGTACGCCGACGCCGGCTGGGACGGGGCCGAGGCCGAGGAATGGGCCAGGCGGCGGGTGGACCAGGGGGACGCGCGGGTGTTCAGGGCCCTCGGCTTCACGGCGGCCGAGGCGGCCAGGGCCGGGCTCCCCGCGGTGGAGGTCATGGCCTCATGGTGGGGCGCCGTACCGCTGGAGGAGGTGGCGGCCTGGTGCGCGGCCGGGCTCACGCCCGAGGAGGCGGCCGGCCAGCGCGCGTCGGGCGTCACGGCGGAGCAGGCGGCCGTCCTGCGCGCCCTCTCGACCTGAGACGTTCAGTACTCGACCTGAGACGTTCGGTACTCGACCTCGAACGCGTGCGACCCGGGCCCGTACCCGTACCTGTCACGCGCCCTCGACCCGAGTCGTTCAGTACTCGACCTCGAACGTGTGCGGCCCGAGCCCGTACCCGTCGCCGGACGGCACCACGTACCCGTGCTCGACCAGCTTCGCCAGGCTCTCGCGCACCTCCTCCTCCGTCAGCCCCGACGCCCGCACGATGCCGCCGAGCCCGGCACCGCCACCGGCCCACTCGACGGCCTGGGAGGCGACGGTCTCGTACACGTGGATGTCCCGGTCCGACAGGGCCTGGACATCGTGACCTTCCGTCATGACCGCTGCCTCGCTCCCTCCCTCAGCCGCAGCGGGTCGACCTCGCGGTCGGGGTTGCGGCGAAGGTATTCGGCCTCCAGCTCGTTCGTGCGGGAGGTGTGGTGCTCAAGCGCGTCGTCGGACCCGTGGAAAAAAGTATCGCTCCGGGTCAGGTGCAGCTGGCGCAGCTCTCGTACCAGGTCATCGTCGCTGAGCTGGGCCGGATCGATTCCCATCGTCGTCATGCGCTCCCCCTACCCCAGGAACCCCCGAACAATATCTGTCACAATTCCTGACATAGAGGCATTGTTTGTAAGAGATCGCCGCCTTACCTTCCCGTTATGGACCTCGAGCTCAGGCACCTCAGGATCGTCCGCGCGGTCGCGGACGCGGGAAGTGTGAGCAAGGCCGCGTCCCTGCTCGGGCTGGCACAACCGGCCCTGACCGCACAGCTCAAGCGCATCGAGAGGGTGCTCGGCGGCGCCCTCTTCGAGCGTGACCGCCACGGCGCCAGGCCCACCCGCCTCGGCGAACTCGTGCTCGACAGAGCACGCGTCCTCCTCCCCGCAGCCAAAGAACTGCAGGACGAGGCCGTACGTTTCGCTCACGCCCCCTCCCCCGGCTTCCGCATCGGCGCCACGAACGGGCCGATACTCGGCGGCCTGGTCGACCGGCTCGCCGCGGAGCGGAAGGTCAGCACGTACACGTCCTGGTCGACGCACGAGCTGATCAGCATGGTCGAGCTCGGCCGCCTCGACTACGTACTGACCGGAGCCTGCGGCGACTCCGGCACCCCCACCGGCACGCTCGTCTGGGAGACGATCAGCCTCGATCCCGTCTTCTGCCTGGTCGGAGAGGACCATCCCGTCGCCAAGGAGAAGGAGGTCGAGCTGGCCGACCTGGCCGGCGAGCAGTGGGCGGTGACGCCCGGCGACGGCTGCTTCGCGGACTGCTTCGCGATGGCGTGCGCGCGCGCCGGGTTCACGCCGGGCACGATCTACGAGACCGACGTGCCCACCTGCACCCACCTCGCGCAGGTCGGCCGCGCCGTCGTGCTCTGCCAGGCCACCCACCAGGCCGCCCAGGGACTGATCATGGTGCCGCTGGCCCGCGCGCCCCTGCGCTGGCGGCAGCTCCTCGGCCGCCACCCCACCGCGCCCGAGGCCGCCTGGGTCGTCGGGCAGGCGAAACAGGCCCACATGGACGCCGTACGCCGGAGCCAGGTCTACTACGACTGGCTGGTACGAAACCCGGGTTACGGCACCGCTCCATAACACGGTGATAGGGGCAAAGTAGTACTCCTCGATGCCTGGCACCGCCGTTACCGTGACGGCACCCCCAGCAGCGAGGAGACATCCATGCTCCGGACCCCGGCGCTGATCGCGATCGCGATCGGCGCGTTACTCGTGACGACGACCCCGGCCGTCGCCACCGCGAAACCGCCTTCCGGCGTGGTCGACGCCCTGCAGCGCGACCTCGGCATCACGAAGGACCAGGCGATCAACCGCCTGGCCAACGAGGCCCGCGGCAACGCTGCCGCACCTGGCGGAGCCGTAAAAAATCAAGGTGTCGATTCTGTGACTGCTGGGTTGTCGTCGTGTGGTGTGAGGGCGTTCAGGAGCGCGTCGGCGCTGGAGTAGCGGGTTGCGGCTCGGGTGACGGTGTAGTCGGTCTCCTCCAGCAGCGGGCGGACCCAGATCTGCGCGTTTCCGATGGTTCGCCGGCTCACCTGAAACAGCTCGGCCACGACTTGCCAGGTGCAGACCTTGCGCATGCCAAGGATGACCGCCAGGACGCGCTCGGCGTCGGTGATCTTCTCCTGGAAGATGCCTCCACGAGCGCTGGCCTGCCGGTCACCGCCGCGCTGGCGATGCTTGCGCTGCTCGGCCTCGGCGGCCTGCCGCAGCGACAGGCGCTCGGTCAGCGCGGCCAGTTCCGGGCGGCTCATCCCGGTCAGTGCCGGATCGGCGAGCAGCGCCAGCCGGTTCGGCCGTGCCGGGACGGTGTTGCTGTCCAGGAAGTCGCGCAGCGCACCGGCGCTGGTGAAGCGCAGCACGGTGGGCTTGATCGTGAGTTTGCGGGCGGCCAGGAGCTTGCCGGTCTCGGTGATCGCCTGACCGATCGGCGGCTGGCTGATCTCGAGCATCTCCGACAGGACGCGCTGGGAGCAGATCTGGCGGAGATAGACAATGGCGATCAGGGTCTTGTCGGCGTCGGTGAGCAGGGGGCGTCCGTGGTTAGCCTTGGCCTGCCGGCGTGGGCCACCACGGATTTCGAAGTTGCGCTGCTCGGCCAGGGCCGCCTGACCCGGAGCCAGGCATGCGGCCAGCTCGTTCAGCTCCTGGCGGCTCATCCCAGTCAGCCGGGGATCGGCCAGAGCATGCAGGCTTTCGGACCGGATGCGCGCCTGGTCATCGCATGGGGACAGGGGCGGGTGGCCGTCTGCCGGGCTGATTGTGTAGTTCCAGGCGCCGCGCTCGGTATGCGGGACGATGGGCAGCATGCTCATCCGCTCGGCCGACACCGACACGCCCAGCGGGTAGGCGTTGGTGTCCAGTTCGGCCGTGACGGTCAGCCCGGTGTGGGTGCGGGTCGCGGCGATGCTGTTGACCACGACCTCGTGGCTGGTCAGCGGCCTGCCGCGCCAGTTCATGGTGATGTGCGAGAACAGCCGGTGCTCTATCTTGTTCCACTTGCTGGTGCTCGGCGGGAAGTGGCAGACGGTCACCGTCAGCCCGGTCTCGGCGGCGAAGCCAGCCAGCTCGGCCTTCCATAACCGGAAGCGATAGCTGTTGGAGCCTCCGCAGTCCGCCGTGATGAGCAGCCGGTTCGCGTTCGGGTAGTCCAGGCTGCCGCGGCCGCGCCACCAGCGCCGGATCGATTCCACCGCGAACGCCGAGGTGTCGTGGTCGATCCCGACGTTCACCCAGCCCGTGTTGCGGGCCATGTCGTAGATTCCGTACGGGATCGCGTGCGGCACGTGCGGACCGGTGAAGAAGAAGCTGTGGTCCTCAACCCGGACCGGGTCGCCCTTGGGCCTCCATTGTCGGCCGGGGTTCGGCAGATCGCCCAGATACTCCTTCTTCTTCGTGTCCACGCTGATCACCGGCTCACCGTCCGCCTGATGAGCCTTGACCTGCTCGTTGATGTAACGAAATTGCGCGTCCCGGTCCGGATGCTGCTTGCCTTCCAGCGTCTTGGCATTGGCCTGCAAACTGAAGCCTTGGTCCTTCAACAGCCGGCCCACCGTCGGAGCCGAGACCGGACGGCCCTGCCGGGTCAGTTCCTGGGCCAGATCACGCAGCGACCTGGTAGTCCAGCGCAGCGGCGAGGCCGGATCCCCGCGCTCATCCGGCTCCACCAGCGCCAGCAGTGCCAGCACCAGATCCGGGTCCTGAGCTTCAGCCGTCTTGCGACCGCCACCACGACGACGGACACGGCCATCCGGCAGCGGATCCTCACCGGCCTCCAGCTCGAACACGCCGGCACGGACCGTCGTTTCGGACACTCTGGCCACTGCCGCCACCGCCCGCACCCCACCATGTCCGAGCAGCCGAGCCTCCTGGCCCATCACCAGACGCCGCTGCCGCTCGTTCAAATGCGGAAACAGCACCCTGAACCGCAAGGAAAGCTGATCGCGGACTTCGTCCGGTATGCCCATACCAGGCCAACGAGTTCAAGATCGAAAAGCAACGCCTTATTTCTTGACGGCTCCGGCCTGAGCAAGACGCTCGGCGACCGCTATGCCGGAATCTGGTACGAGGGCGCCGAAAGCGCGCTCGTCGTGGCCAGCACCTCCGCCGCCGACACGGCCGCGATCACCCGCGCCGGAGCCAGAGCCCGGGTCGTCCCGCGCTCGCTCGCCCAGCTCTCCTCGGTCAAGGAGGGCCTCGACCGCACGGCGCCACCGGCCTCCGTGCACAGCTGGGCCGTCTCCCCGCAGAGCAACTCCGTCGTCGTCCTCACCAGCGACGAGCAGGCCGCCCGCTCCTGGGTCGCCACCAGCGGCATCGCCGACGCCGCCGCCGTGACGTTCGAGGCCTCGGCCGAACGCCCGCGCCTGTTCTACGACATCCGCGGCGGCGACGCGTACTACACCTCCGAGGGCTACCGCTGCTCCATCGGCTTCGCCGCCAGGCGCGGCACCCAGCTCGGCTTCACCACCGCCGGCCACTGCGGCGGCACCGGCGTCACCACCACCGGCTACAACCGGGTGGCGCAGGGCACGTTCCAGATCTCGTCGTTCCCCGGCAACGACTACGCGTGGGTCGCCACGAACAGCAACTGGACCGCGCCCGGCGTGGTCAACGGCTACAGCGCCGGCATCCTCCCCGTCCGCGGCGCGGCCGTCACCCAGCCCCAGGGCTCCGTCTGCCGCTCCGGCTCCACCACCCAGTGGCACTGCGGCACCGTCCAGGCCCTGAACTCCACCGTCAACTACCCCGAAGGCACGGTGTCGGGCCTGACCCGCACCAACGTGTGCGCAGAAGGCGGCGACTCCGGTGGATCGTTCATCTCCGGCGACCAGGCCCAGGGCATGACCTCCGGCGGCTCCGGCAACTGCTCGGTCGGCGGCACCACCTACTTCCAGCCCCTCGGCGAGATCCTCTCCGCCGGCGGCCTCACCCTCGTCACGTCCGGCGGCACCGACCCGCCGCCGACGGGCTGCCAGGGGTACGAGGAGACGTACAGCGGGTCGCTGACCTCGAACCAGAGCGCGTACCAGCCGAACGGCTCCTACTACCAGGCGACGGTATCCGGGACCCACGCGGCCTGCCTCGACGGGCCCAGCGGGGTGGACTTCGACATCTACCTGCAGAGGTGGAACGGGACGTCGTGGACCGTGGTGGCGCGGGGGGACAGCCCGAATCCTGATGAGAGCATCAGCTACAGCGGTAGCGCCGGCTATTACCGGTATCGGGTGCATGCTTACAGCGGGGCGGGCGCGTACACGCTCGGCCTGAACCGGCCATGAGGGCGCGCCGCCCGATCCCGAACCGGGACAGTCTGCAGGACGTGCTCGGCCGTGACCTACCGTCCGTCCATCCGTAGAACATGCTCGGCCTGGAACTGTCCGTAGGACGGCCGGACGATCCTGGCCCTGGCCGGCGGCGAGTGCGGGCGCTCTCCCCAGAGCGCCCGCACTCGCCGCCGCCTTCTTCTCTCGGACGCGCGCGTCCGGAACGCGGCACGAATATGATCGGCTTGGGCTCCAACAACACCGGCAGGCATGGAATGATGTCGGCGGAGAACTCTCCCCGTACGGCCGGGCACCACGACCGGGTCCGATGCTCTAGCCTTAGCTTGCGCGGGGCTCGGCATGATCCTCTCGTTGCCTGCCGTGCGTCGCACAACTTCATCCAGGGGCGGTAGCTCAGCCGGTCAGAGCATCGGACTCATAATCCGTGGGTCGTGGGTTCAAGTCCCACCCGCCCTACTCACCAATACCGCGTTCGACCTGGGGTTTCTCGGATTTCGCCAGCCTCGGATCTCGTTTTTGATCATGGTTGGTTGCTCGGTGGTTGCTCGCCGGTGCGGGTTGCGTGACGCGGTAGATCGTTAAGACCGCCATCGTCACGACAGACCCCAGCGACCATCAAGAGAAGATCAAAGCTGAACACCCGTACCGCCCACTCGGTCAAGCCACGGCAGAGCGGGGTCATCTATTGGTTCCTCAGCATGTTCCCCCCGCCTTCGCCTCGGGGCCGAGCAGACTTTTGGTCCGCTGGTCTTTCGGCCCAAAGGCGAGGCCCGCAGCTCCCACTGCGGGCCCCATGTGGACTACCGGTACTCAGACGCGAGCAGGCAAAGTGATCAAGCGAGCGTGACCGGTGTCCGGCACGGCGCTGACGAGGGCGGCGGTGGACTCGGCGGCCGCGCGGGCCACCTCCGGGTAGACGCTGGTGTAGGTGTCGCGGGTGAAGGTGGATGAGACGTGCCCGAGCGTCTCTTGCACGATCTTCAGGTCCACTCCGGCGGCCAGCATCAGGGAGGCTGCCCCGTGCCGGAGGTCGTGAAGCCGGACCGGTGGCAGGCCCGCCTCGTAGGACAGCAGGTAGGACTGGTCGCTGACGTGCTGCGGATGCAGCGGGCGGCCGATTTCGTCGGTGAAGATGAACCCGCTGTCCACCCAGGTCTCCCCTGCGGCCAGCCGCTCGGCGGCCTGCGCCTTGCGGTGGCCGCGCAGAGCGGTGACGGTGTCGGCGTCCAGGGCGATGGTGCGGTCGCTGGCCTCGGTCTTGGGCTTGCCCTGGATGGTTTCCCAGCCCAGCTGGGTGATCTGCCAGTGCACCCCGGCCGTCCCCGCGTTCAGGTCGACGTCCTTCCACCGCAGCCCGACCGCCTCACCCCGGCGCAGCCCGCGCAGCGCGATCAGCCGGTACAACACCGCCAGCCGATGGCCGGCCGCCTGGGCGAGGAAGGTCGAGGTGTGCGCCGGGGTCCACACCATCACGGGTGAGGGCCGCGGGGTGGAGATGTAGACGTTGATCGGGTTGACCCGGCCGCGTCGCTGCTGTTCGGCGGCAAGTCGTCGATGCAGATCCTGGGTCCAGGCAGTGACGCGCTCGTCGGTCCACACCAGCGCCTTCGGCTTGTCCGCATCGGGCAGTTCGACCACCGCGGCGGGGTTGAAGTCGATCAGCCGGTCCTGCTTGATCGCGATGTTCAGCGCGTGCCGCAGGGTCGCGCGGATGCGGTGCATGGTGCTCGGTCCGACTGGCCGCCGGTACCGCACCTTCGCCCGCTCGTCCGGATTGTCACTGGCGCGAGCAGTGACGATGACATCGTTGAACTCCTCGATCGCGTCAAACATGCCCGCGATGTCGGACACCCGCAACCGGTCCAGCCGGATGTCACCCAGGTAGGGGGTGAAGTACAGCCGGATGTGCGCCTCGTACGAGCGGCGGGTGGTCTGGTCGATCTTCCGCTTGCGGCGCAGGAACTCGGCCATCCATTCTGCGACCGTCACCGTCGGGTTCAGATCCTGATGGGTGCGGACCTTACGCCGCACCTCCTCCACCGGCGGGAGGGTCTTGGTGTCCTTCAGGACGGCCAGCATCAGCTCGGTGATCTTGCGGCGCACGTGCAAGTCCTCATCCAGCGCCAGCAGCGCGCAGGCGTGCTCCAGCTCGGCCTCCACCTCCTCGACAGCGGTGAAGCCCTGGCGGCGCAGCGGGTTGCGTCGCCGCCCGTCCGCGTGCGCGGGCAGCTCGAGCTGGTAGGCCCACCTACCGTGCGTGAGGCTCCACCGCTCCCCCTTGCCCCCGGAGCTGCGGAGCTTCGGGCAGCTCTTGCCGAGCTTCTTCCCGCTCGCCTCATCCCGGCAGGAACAGGTCTTGTAGATGGTGCCGTTCATCGTCATGGCTGGCCTTTCTCGTCGAGCGCTGTCGTTTCTGTCCGCCGCCCGCACGACGCCCCAGACGGGCCATCGGCAGGACGGGCGGCCATCGACGCCCACCTTCATGGCACCCGTCAAGCGATATCCGCTGGTCACGACTACCGCCCGTCGGCATGACGCCACCTTTGTTCCTGTCACCCTGTAAATACCGGCTCGAAGGCAGAAGTTAGGACATCGCGACGAACCAAGACTTGGGCAAATCAGCGCCTCGCAACGGAACAGGCGAATGGCTGCAGTTTTGAGGCGGCCGGGCGGAGCCGTTGCTAGGCTCCGGCCATGAAGCCCCCGGGACGGACGAGGCGCGGCCTGCGCTCGGCCCTGGTGGCATTCGGCACTACCGTGATCGCGGTCGCCGCCCACCGCGCCAACCACGGGACGATTCCGCCCCTGCTGGCCCTGCTTCCCGTGGTCCTGGTGGCCTGGGGCGTCGCCTACGCGCTGGCGGGCCGCAGGGTCACCCGGTGGGAGCTGCTGTTCTTGCTCGGTGCCGCCCAGTTCGGCATCCACGGTCTCAGCGTCTACCTGACGGGCCCCGTCCATTACGGCGCCGGCGACGTCTCGTCGCCGATGGTCCTGACGCATGCTGCGGCCACCGTGCTCACCGCGCTGCTGCTGGAGCACGGCGAGCGGATGTGGTGGGGCCTGCTCTCCCTGCTCGGCGCCCGGTACTGCGCTGTCCGTGTCCGCGATCTCCCGCCGCGGGTCCTGCGCGTGGTCCCGGTCGCCTTCCGCGCTGTTCTCACGCTGACTCGGCTGTGCGGCGGGCCGGTCGGAACACGCGCCCCACCCCTCCTCGCCCGGATCTGAAGGCACCACGGGGACATCAGGCCCCGTTTCCCCCGGACCGAACAGTACGGTCGTGATCCGTACAGAGGAGAAACCCCCCATGAGCTCTGCCCTTCGTACGACCCTGCGCACTGCCGCTCGCACCCTCGCCGTTGGCACGGCCGCCCTCGGGCTGGTCCTGCTCGGCGCGAGCGCGGCGTCAGCGCACGTCACCGTCACGCCCTCGACCACCGCGGCCGGCAGTTACACCGTGCTGACCTTCTCCGTCCCGCACGGCTGTGACGGGTCGGCCACCACCTCGGTCGCCATCGCGATGCCCGAGGAGATCGTCGCGGTCACGCCGACGGTCAACCCGGGCTGGGAGGTCGAGAAGAAGATGGAGAAGCTCGCCACCCCGGTCGACGACGGCCATGGCGGCCAGTACACCGAGCGGGTCGACCAGATCGTCTACACCGCCAAGACCCCGCTGCCCGATGCCCTGCGCGACACGTTCGAGCTGTCGCTGAAGCTCCCGGAGAAGGAAGGTGCCAAGCTCGTCTTCCCGGCGGTCCAGAAGTGTGAGAAGGGCGAGACGCCCTGGACCGAGGTCGCCGCCGACGGTGCGGAGGAGCCGGAGCACCCTGCCCCGTTCATCGTGCTGACCGCCGCCGAGGCGGAGGGCGCGAAGGCCTCGGCCACGCCGGCTGAGACCGCGATGTCGGCCGCCCCAGCGGCGGCGCCTGCGGCCGCCGGCTCGGCCGCGCCCGCCGGCTCGGGCGAGCCGGGCGTCGTCGGCTGGGCCGGCCTGGTGCTGGGCGCGATCGGCGCGGCCGCGGGCGTGACCGCACTGGTGCGCGGCAGGAAGACCTCTTGACCCGTCCGGTCCACCGTTGGACGTCTCGGTGGGGGCGGCCGGCCGCCGTCCCCACCGGGACCGTCCTGCTCCTGGCCGCCCTCCTGGTCCTACTCCTTCCGGGTACGGCCGACGCCCACGCCGTGCTGAAGTACACCGACCCCAAGGACGGCCAGGTCCTCGCGCAGGCGCCGCGCACCGTCACAGCCACCTTCAACGAGGCGATCACCCTCGCTCCGAAGGGAAACCAACTGTTCGACTCGGCCGGCCGCCCCGTCCCCGCCGACATCCGCTCGGTGAACGACACCGTCGTCTACACCCCGGCCTCAACCCTCGCCGAGGGCACCTACATCGTCAGCTGGCGGGTCATCTCCGCCGACACCCACCCGGTCAGCGGTGGGATCAGCTTCTCCATCGGCAAGCCGAGCGCAAGCTCCGTCGCCGTTCCCGACCAGGTCGCCGTCCGCGAGGTGAACGTGCTCCGGATCGGCGCCGAGGTGCTGCGGTACGGGGGCGTGCTCGGGTTCGCGGGCCTGACCGCCTTCGGCCTGTTCATCGCCGAGCCGAGCGTGCGCAGGTCCGCGGCGTTCGCCCGGAGGGTCGGGCGCACCCGCGACGCGCTGGCCGCGGCGGCGGTGCTCGGCGCCGCGGCCCTGGTCCCGCTGGTCAAGCTCTGGCAGGACGGCGCGGGCGTCGGCGACCTGTTCTCCGCCGCGCTGTGGCCCGCGGCGCTGTCGGCGGCGCCCGCGGCCGCCGCGGCGCTGCTGGCCGCAGGCGTCGTGATCGCCCTGGTCGCGGTGCGCCGCGAACTGCCGGTCGCCGCCGCGGCCGGGACGGCGCTGGCGCTGGGCTCTCTCGCCGTGGTGGGCCACACCAGGGTGTACGGGCCGGGCGGGCTGGTGCTCGCCGCCGACCTGCTGCACCTGGCCACCGCGTCGCTGTGGTTCGGCGGGCTGCTCGGGCTGTGCCTGCTGTTCGTCCCCGACCGCCACCACCGGGTGGCCGAGGTCGCCTCGGCGGTCGGCCGCTTCTCGGCCGCGGCGCTGTGGCTGGTGGCCGGGCTCGGCGCGAGCGCGGTCCTGCTGTGGTGGCGGATCGCCGACAGCGTGGACGGTCTGTGGACGACCGGCTACGGCCGGCTCGTCCTGGTCAAGCTCGTGCTGGTGCTCGCCGTCGTCGGCGTCGCCGCCTGGAACCGGTACCGGTTCGTCCCCTCCGTCCTTTCCGGCACGCGCCGCGAGGTCACCCTGGCCGCGCTGCGCCGCACCGTCGGGTTCGAGGCGGCCGGGCTGGCCGTGGTGGTGGCCGTCACCGGCGTGCTGGTCTCGCAGACGCCGCGCGAGGAGCCCGCCGCCGCGCCCGCGGCGCCCTCCTCCGGCGCCGCGGCGTCCGCCTCCGCTGCCGGGCCCAAGACGCTCACCGCGGCCGTCGGTGACGGCAAGGCCACCATGGTGATCAGTCCAGGCAGGCGAGGGGTCAACGCGCTCCAGCTGTCCCTGGTGGACAGCAAGGGCGTGCCGCTGGTGCCGCACGAGACGCCGCAGTTGTCGGTACGGCTGCCCGCCTACGAGCTGGGGCCGTTCAAGAAGCCGCTGTCCACGACGGGCAAGGGCACCTACGAGGCGGCGGTCGACTTCCCGCTGGACGGGACGTGGACGGTGACGCTGGTCGTGCGGCTGTCGGAGTTCGAGAGCCCGGTCGTCTCCCAGGAGGTGGTGATCCCGTGAGATCCGGTGTCGTCCGGGCCGCCGGGGTGGCGCTGGCGGCGGCCGTGCTGGTGCTGCTCCCGGCCGCCCCTGCGCTGGCCCACGTGCTGCTGGAGTCCGCGCAGCCCAACGGCGACGGGTCGGTCACGCTCACCTTCTCCTTCGACCACGGATGTGACGGCGCGCCGACCGAGGCACTCGTCGTCCGGATACCGGCCGGCTCCTCGCTGCTGTCGGCCGGTCAGCCGGACGGCTGGCGCAGCACGGTGAAGGGGAACACGGTCGAGTGGACCGGCCCGGGGATCGCCGACGGCACCAAGGCGGCCTTCACCGTGAAGGCCCGCCTGTCGGGCAAGGCCGGCGAGCCGCTGCTCTTCCCGGCCACACAGCGGTGCACCGGCGGCAAGGGGTATGAATGGATCGGCGCCGAAGACGCGTCCAAGGAGCCCGCACCCCGGCTGATCGCCACCGCCGCCGTCCTGGACCCGGGCCTCAGCCCGGCCCCGCCCCCGGCCGTGGGCGCGGACGGCGCCGGCGACGTTCAGGTGGCCGTGGCTCTGGGCGCCTTCACCGCCCTGGCAGCCCTGACCGCTCACCTGACCCGCCGGCGCCTCCGCCACCCATAGTGGGCATGCGGTGGTGCAAACGACCGCATGCCGGGCCTCGGGCCCCGGAATGTCATGGTCATCCCTGAGCAGATCGTCGCCGAATGACCCACCGCCTCACACGATCCAAGATCTACAAGAAAGGAACGTGTGAGGCAACTCCGACACCTCCTGGCGGGGACAGCCCTGCTCGCCCGCCCCATGGTGGCCGCGCTCCCGGCGGGGCGGCGACATCGCAGAGCATGGCCGTCGCCTGTCAGGGCTACACCGCCACCATCGTCGGCACCGCCGGCCCGGGCATCCTGTCCGACACCCCCGGCAACGACGTGATCGCCCTGCATGAGCGCAACGACCAGCTCACCGATACCGGCGGCGACGGGATCGTCTGCTTCGACGACAGACAGGCGGTCTTCTACGGTTCGACCGGCGCGGTCGGCTTCCTCCTCGACAACAACGACACCGTGTACGGGGGAAGCGGCGGCGACCTCCTCGACGGCTGGATAGCCAACGACACTCTGTACGGCGAGGAGGGCGCCGACCTCATCTACGGCGGCAACGGCAACGACACGCTCCGCGGCGGTTCCGGCCTCGCCGACAGCGGCGACGGCGGGCCGACCTTCCCGGCCAGGCCAAGTGCGCGAGCGACCTGGAGACCCGTACCGACTGCGAAATCACCATCCCCTGATCACTTTCGGACGGCCGATGGCGATCGCGAAGGGCGCCCCCCGATCGCCATCGGGCACCACGGTCTTTCGCGGAAGGCCCGCTGACGCGTCACGCGTGTCCCCGCAGACGTCACGGATAGCGTCCGGCATGTGCCGGCCCGCACCTGGCGCTTGCGCCAAGCGCGGGCCGGCACTCATGACGATCAGCCCTTGGTGCGCTCCAGCCTCATCCGAGACAGCCCGGCCTGCTGGGCTGGTGAGAGCGCGAACAGCCTGGCCGGCAGCAGCCGTGGATCACGGTCGAGCTCGGTGGTGACCGGAGTGAGAGTTTCGGACATCTACCTTCTTTCCTCGACGTGGTGTCACCCAGACTTCGGTTATGACCACCCCTGCGGATGGCTCCTTACACCCCGCCGTATAAACGGTCTCGGTTTCCCGGACATCGGTAAGCAGCCGGTTGAGGAATGGGACGTTTGCCTTGCAGGAGAGGGCGCGCGCGGTCGGGCCGTGCTCGCGCTCATGGCCGCCGTCTCCGACTTCGGGACCCGGAGCTTTACGCTGGGATGTCTTCCAGCCGCGCCATGGTCAGCGGGGCGAGCCCTTCCAGAGTCCTGGCAATGAGCGGATGGTTCAGCAAGGCGCGACGCACCACAGCGTCCGTGGCCATCAGGAACGCCAGGTGGCGAACGGCGTGACTGGCCACGTTCGTGGTGTCGATGCGCTCCGGCGCGGGCGCTGCCGGGGCACTGCCTTGGGCTATGTGCAGGACGGGCAGTTCCTCGGCCGGCAGGTGAGGCTCCGGGTCGGGGCATACGGCGTAGGTCAGCACGATCTGCCCCTCCGGCCGGTGACGCCAACTCGTCGAGTGGACGACGGTGGACGGCTCGTTCACGGACAGTCCGGCCAGCCGGCGCGCGACTTCATCGGGGCTCTCGCCCCGGCCGAGCGCTGCGGTGAGCCGCCGGTAAGACCAGCGCCCGTCGGCTGCGGCTCGAAGCATAAGAGTCTCCACCGAGACCGGCGCAAGTCCAGCGTCGATCTGATCAGTCACCGGCAAGCCCGTCCTTGTCGATATGAGCAACTGCAACTCGAACGCAGGGGCAACATGATGGCGTAGGTCTGCCCCCGATACGGGGCAGCACGCACGACGCGAGCCCTCCTGCCAGAGCTTCGCCAGCCGCCGCCACGGCAGATGTTCGAGATCCTGAAGCTTACTGCACTCATATCGCAACTGCGGTGACTGTGCATCTATGGGTTCCCTGACGATCGAGGACCTGGCTGAGCAGCGCATTCGTTAGGTGCCACATATGTGCAAGTGAGAGACGTTGGCCTACAGTGAGAGCGCTTCAGCGTTCTCTCCGCACGGAGGCCTGCCATGCACGTACCCGATGGCTTCTTCAACGCAGTGACATCCATCTCGGCCGGCGTCGTCGCGGCCGCCGGCGTCGCGGTCTGCCTGCGCGGGGCCCGGCGCGAGCTCGACGACCGCACCGCGCCCATGGCCGGGCTCGTCGCCGCGTTCATCTTCGCCGTGCAGATGCTCAACTTCCCCGTCGCCGCCGGAACCAGCGGCCACCTGCTGGGCGGCGCGCTGGCCGCGATACTCGTCGGGCCCTACACAGGGGTACTGTGCATGGCCGTGGTCCTGCTGGTGCAGGGCGTGTTCTTCGCCGACGGCGGGCTGACGGCGCTCGGCATCAACATCACGATCATGGGCATCGTCACGGTGCTCGCCGGCTGGGGCGTCTTCCGGCTGGTCACGACCATGGCCAGGGGGAAGGTCGTGGTGGCGGCGTTCCTGGCCGCGCTGATCTCGGTGCCGGCCTCCGCGCTGGTGTTCACGCTGCTGTTCTGGATCGGCGGCACCGCGCCGATCGAGGTCGGCACGGTGGCGGCCGCGATGGGCGGCGTGCACCTGCTGATCGGCATCGGCGAGGGTCTGATCACCGCGGTGACCGTCGGCGCCGTCCTGGCCGTCCGGCCCGACCTCGTGTACGGCGCCCGCGGCCTGGCCAAGCCGCTGGAACTGCGCGGCGCCGAGGGCACGACCACGGTCGCCGGCGAGGAGCGGCCGGTGGCCACCGGCGGCGCGCTCAAGCCGTTCCTGCTCGGCGGCGTCGGCGTGACGCTGGTGCTGGCCGGGCTCGTCTCCTTCTTCGCCTCCTCCTCGCCCGACGGGCTGGAGGCGGTGGCCGAGAACAAGGGCTTCATCGACCAGGCGGCCGACCACCTGTTCGGGGAGTGGGCGCTGGCCGACTACGGTGAGGTGGGCGGGATCCCCGTCGGCGTGGCCGGGATCATCGGCGTCGGTCTGGTGTTGCTCATCGCCGGCGCCGTGGCCTTCGCCGCCCGCAGCCGGAACGCCACCAAGGTGTGACACCAACCGGGCAGCCATCCCTTGTCCCGCGGCAACCGCGGCCAAGCCGTTGTGCAGATACGCTGCGGCCAGACTGGCAGCGGGCGCGGACGGGACTGCACATGCGGCTCGGCCATGACATGGTGCACGCGCTCGTACCCCGCGATCTGGGCCAGATCAGAAGGGTTCACGACGCCTTCCACCGGGTCTTCACCGCTCCCGACCAAGCCACCGCGGTCCGCACCGTGAACGCCATGCTGTCGCAGACCCGCGTCACCGCCCGGCTGACCGAGCACGACGGTCACCCCCTGCACCTGCTGGCGCAGGGGGAGGCGAAACGCCTGAGCACCTGCTCGGCCTCCGACTGCAACAGGGGCTTCGTGGACGAGTCCCGCAACCGCTCCCGCGTCTACTGCGATGGCCGAACCCGCGGCAACCGCACGCACGTCGCCGCCTACCACGCCCGCCGCCGCGCCTGACCTGGCCTCAGAAGCCAACGCGCACTTCGAGGGCGCCGCATGTTCCTGACGGCCAGGCCCGGGTGCGACAGGTCGCGGCCGAGCGGTGCGCCGCCGCGGGCATCACCCTACGCATCCCGACGCCACGGTTGTGCACCGACAACGGAGCGATGATCGCGGCCGTCGGAGATCTCCTCATCGCCGCAGACACGCCACCGTCCTCGCTCGCCCTGGCGGCCGATCCATCGGCGCCGCTGACCGCGGCCTCGCTCAACCCCGAACGACGGAGCCACCCGTGACCGACATCCTTCCCATCACCCTGGTGGAACGCCGGTGCTGCACCAGCCCTGCCGTCCCGTCGAACGCTTCGACGACGACCTGGCCCGGCTGGTGGAGACCATGTTCGCCAGCATGTACGCCGCCCGCGGCGTCGGCTTGGCCGCCAACCAGAGCGGCGTCGGCCGGCGCGTCTTCGTCTACGACTGCCCCGACGAGAACGACGCGGTCCAGAAAGGCGTCATGATCAACCCGGTCCTGCGTCTTCCCACGGGGGAGGAGCGCCGGCTCGACGACGGCAAGGAAGGCTGCCTGTCGATTCCCGGCTGCTCCGCCCCGCTCGCTCGCCCCTGCCGTGCCGTCTGCGAGGGCTTCGACATGACGGGCGCGCCGGTCACCGTGCACGGGACCGGGCTCCTGGCCCGCTGCCTGCAACACGAGACCGACCACCTCGACGGGCTCCTCTACATCGACCGCCTGTCGGCCGCGGCCCGCCGCGTGGTGCTCGACGAACACGCCCAACGCCAGAACGCCTCCGCTTGCCCCGGGGAAGCCGCCGCGGATTCACCAGTCGCGACAGGCTGGGACGCTGGTTGGAGGCGTTGAGCGGCGCCATGGCGGCAGAGGACCACCTGGCCAGCGGATCAGATTATTGCGGCTATGTTGCAATAGCGATAAATGTGCAGCATTCTCGGGCTTGACGGAGACGACGGCGGCAGGCTCGGGCTCACATGCGGCGAGCCATCTCGGGGAGGTGGTTCTCATCGCGACGCCCGTCGTCGCGCCCGCGGGCCGAGCACCGTATCAGCGGGTCGTGGCCGCTGCCGCCCTGTCCAACGTCGGGGACGGGGTCCGGCTTGTGGCTCTGCCGCTGCTGGCGGCCGTGCTGACGCGCGATCCTGCATTGGTGGGCGGGTTGACGGCGTGCGCGTACCTGCCGTGGGTGCTGTTCGGGCTGCCGGTCGGCGCGCTGGTCGATCGGGGCCGGCCCGAGGTGTTCATGACGGTGGCGAACCTGGTGCGGGCGGTCCTGCTCGGCGGGCTGGTGCTGGCGCTGCTGGCCGATGTCCGGTCGATCGTGTTGCTGTACGCGGTCGCGTTCCTGCTGGGGATCGGCGAGGCGGTCTACGACAACGCGGCCCAGTCCCTCATCCCGAAGATCGTGCCGGACGCCCGGCTGGAGTCCGCCAACAGCGGGCTGGTGACGGCCGAGCGGGTGGGGCAGGACCTGGTGGGGCCGGCGGCGGGCGGGGTGTTGTTCGCCGCCGCGATGACCTTGCCGTTCGGGCTGAACGCGGTGGCGCTCGGGCTGGCCGCCGCGCTGCTCGCCGGCATCCGGACGGTCAGGCCGGTGACACCTGCCCGGCGGGCGGTCGCGCGCGAGGCGGCGGAGGGGTTGCGCTGGTTGCTGCGGCCCCATCTCGTGCGGACGGTGGTGCTGGCCGGTTGCGTGATGAACTTCGTGACGCTGGCCTGGGAGTCGACGCTGGTGCTGCTGGCCGTGGGGCCGATGCGGATGTCGGAGGGCGGGTACGGCGTCATGCTGGCGGCCGGAGCCGTGGGTGGCGTGGCCGGCGCGATGGTGACGCCGGCGCTGGTGCGGCGTTTCGATCGCCGGTGGCTGCAGGTGGCGGCGCTGGCCGGGTGCGCGGCCGTCGATCTCGCGCTGGCGGCCTGGCCGCATCCGGTGACGGGCGCGCTGGCATGGGGAGGAACGGGGGCCGGGTTCGCGGTGTGGAATGTGTTGTCGGTGACCTTGCGCCAGCGTGAGGTGCCGCCCGAGCTGCTCGGCCGGGTCAACAGCGCCAGCCGGACCTTGTCCATGGCGGCCGCTCCGCTGGGCGCGCTGGCGGGTGGGGCGCTCGCGACCGTCGCCGGGCTGCGGGCGCCGCTGTGGATCGCCGGGGCCGGTCTGGCCGTCCTCGCCGTGGTCTTCGCCGTAAGGACCCGGACCATACGGGCGGGCCGCCCGTGAAAGACGACTTCGACGACACCCTGCTTGGTGCCGGCCTGCGCCGGACGATCCCGAGGCTGACCATCCTGAGCATCCTGGACAAGATGAACACCCATCTCAGCGTCCTGCACCTGCATCGGCTGGTGACCGATGCGTACCCGATGGTGAACGTCTCCACCGTCTACCGGAACGTGACGACGATGAGCGCACGCGGCGTGCTGCACAGCATCGAGCACGGCGGGGAGACGCTGTTCGGGCTGGCCATCAGCCCCCACCATCACCTGATCTGCGAGGTTTGCGGGCTGCTGGTCGAAGTGCCCGCTGACGGGCTGGATCCCGCGGCGGACCTGGTCATGGCGCGTTGCGGCTTCGAGATGGAGCCAACCGGCCAGCTCCTGCGGGGCCGCTGCCGACGTTGTCGGCAGGTCTCCCGCGACGGAGTTAGTTGCGGGACTATGGTTATTGCGAGAAGTATGCAAGTAGGAGCTTTGGAGGATAGACGTCATGGGTCAGTACACCCTTCCCGACATGCCCTACGACTACGCGGCGCTGGAGCCCGCGATCACCGGCGAGATCCTGGAGCTGCACCACGCCAAGCACCACGCCGCCTACGTCAAGGGCGCCAACGACACCCTGGAGCGGCTGGCCGAGGCCCGCGACAAGGGTGAGTTCGGCGGATTGGTCGGGCTGGAGAAGACGTACGCGTTCAACCTGTCCGGCCACGTCCTGCACACGATCTTCTGGCAGAACCTCTCCCCCGACGGCGGCGACCGCCCCGACGGCGAGCTGGGCGAGGCGATCACCGAGCACTTCGGCTCGTTCGACGCCTTCCAGAAGCAGCTCACCACCGCCACCGCCACCGTGCAGGGGTCCGGCTGGGGCGTGCTGGCGTGGGAGCCGCTGGGCCGGCGGCTCGTGGTCGAGCAGGTCTACGACCACCACGGCAACGTCGGCATGAACACCACCCCGCTGCTGGTGTTCGACGCCTGGGAGCACGCGTACTACCTGCAGTACCGCAACGTCCGCCCGGACTACGTGGAGAAGCTGTGGGGCCTGATCAACTGGAACGACGTGATCGCCCGCTACGACGCCGCCCGCGGCGCCTAGCCTGATGCCGGCGACGCCCGCCTGGTCCGAGCTTGGTCCGCGGGGCCAGGCGGGCGCCGCCACCTTCGAGATTCGCATCGTCCCGGTGAACGAGGTGGACGGCTTATTGGTCGCCGTGGCAGAGGTGGCCGCTCAGGTCTTCACCCGCCCTCCATGGGCCGAGCCGCGGCAGTCCGCCTACGCGGTCGCCGAACGGCTCGCCGCCGACACGCTCAGACCGGGATTCGCCCTGGCCGTCGCCTTTCACGATGACCAGGTCCATGGCTTCGCCTACGGTGTGCGGTGTTCCCGGCTCGCACTGCTGGCCTCCCGGCTGCCACGTGGGGACATCACGCTGCGGGAGCTGGCGGTTTCACCGTCCATGCAGGGGCACGGTCTCGGAGTGCGCCTGCACGACGCGTTGTTGTCCGCCTCCCCGGGCACGTCGTGGTGGCTCTCCACGCACCCGCGGGCCGGCGCGGCGCTCGGACTGTACCGCCGCAGAGGATGGCGGGTGGCCGCGCTGCTGAACGCGGAGGACGACGTCAGGTTGATCATGCTCAAGCAGCCGCCGTCCAGGCTTGGTGAGAGCAGCTAGCAGCAGGAGATCGGAACGGACGATGAGCTGACCGATGCGACTTTTGGTCACGACATCCGTGCGGTCGGCAAGCGATTGGACTGCCGTCCCGCATGTGGATTGGCCATTGACCGCTCTCATGTCGCGACCTACCGTTGCTTATTGCGAAAGACTCGCAATTGCAAGGACTCTGCAAGCTATCCAGAGGAGGATGGCCATGGCACACGTCGCATTCGAGGAGATCGAGGACCTCAGCGTCTGCGTGAGGGCCCACACACCGGCAGTCGACACCGAGTTCGCCTGGAACGAGGACGACGACAAGTGATCGACCGCGGGAGGCCGGATCCCGGTCTCCCGCACCCCTACCGCCCTCTTCCCGCATGACTCCGGAGGCCAGCCGGATGATCCGACCGCTCCGCATCGCCCCCGGACACCAGCTCTATCCGGGCGCCGACGGCGTCTGGCGCTGCCACGAGCCCGACGGCCGGGTGACCCGCATCCTCACCCCCGACGCGCTGATGCGGCGCCTCCCCCAAGCCCTGGCGGGAACCGTACCGATCGACGACGACCTGGCCGACCTGCTGCAGGCCCTGGAACAACGCGGCGTCCTCACCGCTGAAAAGCCGCCGTCGCCGCTGACCGGCCACGTCGTCCACGTGACCGGGAGCTCTCCCATCGCCGACCTGGCCGCCGCCCTCCTGCAGCCGCACGTCAAGGTGGTACGCGGCCCCCTGGACTCCGTCGAGGGCGTGGACATGGTCGTCGCCTGCGCCGATCAGCTGCCCGACACCGAATGGCAGCGCATCGACCGGCTCTGCGCGGACCTTCCGTGGCATCGCTGCCACACCGAAGGGCTGGCGATCCGGGTCGGGCCGTGCACCATCCCCGGCCGCACCGCCGCCTACGCCGACACCCGCTCCCGCCGGCTCGCCGCCGCCCGCCTGCCGGACGAACTGCTGACCTTGTGGGAGCAGCTCGATCGCGGCGCCGCTCTGACGGGCGAGCCGGGCGACGAGTCGATCGGGCTGGTGGCCGGGTTGCTGGCCGACGACGTGCTCGCGGTCCTGTCCGGACGGCCGCTGCCGAGCGAGGGCCACCAGGTCGTCGTCGGCGCCTCGCTGACCCGCCGCCCCGTCCTGCCCCTCCCCCGGCCGGGCTGGGAGTGGACCACCACGCCCGAACAGCTCGTCGACCCGGAGTACGGCCCGATCACTCGGGTGGTACGGGCGAGCAGCGCGCTCGACTCCTGCGTGGTCTACCGGGCCTACGTCTCGGCCACGGACCGCTTCGCGCCGTGGAAGGCCGACCGGGTGGCCGGCGGCGCGTCCTTCGACAAGAACCAGGCCAGGAAGGCGGCCATCGGCGAGGCGGTGGAGCGCTACTGCGGCAACGCCGTCCCCGCGGGCCTGCCCCGTGCCCGCTACGCCGACCTGGACGCCGAGGCGATCGATCCGCAGGACCTCGCCCTGTACGCGCCGCACCAGTACGCGGCGCCCGGCTTCCCGTTCATCCCCCTGACCCGTGACCTGGAGATCGAGTGGGCGACGGGCCGTGACCTGGTGAGCGGCAAGGACGTGCTCGTGCCTGCCCCGCTGGTCTACCTCAACTACACCCGCCCGCCGCACACCAGCATGCACGCCAACGCGGGCATCGCGGCGGGCTCCAACCAGCGACGGGCCGAGCGATCGGCGATGGAGGAGCTGTTCGAACGCGACGCGGTCACGCTGTGGTGGCTGCGCGGCGAACAGGCCACCCGCTTCACCCCGCACGATCTGACCAGACCGGTCGGGGAGGCGGTGCGCCGCGGCCTGGCGGTGACCTTCCTGGCGATTCCCTCGGCGTTCGGTGTCCCGGTCACCGGCGCCTTCCTGGAGGATCGCGCCCGCCAGGTCGTCGCCTTCGGCACCGCCTGCCGCTCCGATCCCGAGGCGGCAGCGGCCAAGGCGTTCACCGAGGCGGTGGTGTCGTACACGATGAGCCTGGGCCTGCTGGACTCCAACGCCCCTGTATGGCGTACCTCCGACCACCCCTACCGGCCGTTCCGCGCCGACCGGACCTATCGCGACGCCTTCCGCCCGGACTGGCACGACCTGACCGACCTGGAGCTGAACCTCCAGCTCTTCCTCGATCCCCGCATGCAGGGCCCGCTGCTGGACCGGCTGCGCCATCCGGTCCCCGGTCCGCTGCCCACGGCCGTGGACCCGGACAGCTACCTCGCCCGGCTGTCGGACGCCGGCCTGCGGGCGGTCAGCGTGGACCTGACCACGCCCGACGTGCGCGCCACCGGCTTGAGCGTGGTGCGGGTGGTGGCGCCCGGCCTGTACGGCAACGCGCCGGCGGCCTTCCCCTTCCTCGGCGGCTCCCGGCTCGGCACGACCGAGCCGGTCCTCGATCCCCTTCCCTTCGCCTAAGGAGCACGTCGATATGCGGATCGGACTGGCCCTCGGTTACCACGGGGAGCCGATGACGGAGATCCTGCCGCTGGTCGAGCACGCCGAGCGGGTCGGCGTGGACTCGGTGTGGAGCGTGGAGGAGTACGGCGCCGACGGCGTCAGCGTGCTGGCCTACCTGGCGGCCAGGACCGAGCGGATCAAGCTCGGCACCGGCATCCTGCAGCTGGCCGGCCGCACCCCGGCCAACACGGCGATGACCGCGCTGACCCTGGACATCCTGTCGGAGGGCCGGTTGCTGCTCGGGCTGGGCGTGTCGGTGCCGTGGATCGTGGAGGGCTGGCACGGCGTCCCGTACGGCAAACCGCTGGCCCGCACCCGCGAGTACGTGGGGATCCTGCGCAAGGCGATCAGGGCGGACGAGCGGGTCACCCACGAGGGCGAGTACTACCAGCTCCCCTACCGCGGCCCCGGCTCCACCGGCCGCGCCCGCCCGGTCAAGGCCCTGCTCGATCCGGTCCGCACCACGATCCCGACCTACCTGGCCGGTATCGGGCCCGGCATGGTCCGGCTCGCCGGCGAGATCGCCGATGGCTGGCTGCCCGGCTTCTACTCCCCCGAACGCGAGCAGATCATCACGGCCCCGCTGGACGAAGGGCTGAAGCACGCCGGCCGGGACCCCGGCGACGTGGACATCACCGTCATCACCCACGCCGTCCGCACCCGCGACCTCGACAAGGCCCGCGACGAGCTGCGCCCGCTCTACGCCGCCTACCTGGGCCCGAACCTGCCCGGCGTCCGCAACACCTACTTCGACCTGGCCCGCGAGATCGGATTCGAGGCCGAAGCCGAGACGATCCGCGCCCACCACGGCGAAGGACGCCGCGCCGAGGCGATCGCCGCCGTGCCGGACGCGCTCCTGGACGAGGTCGCCCTGCTCGGGCCGCTGCCGCGGATTCTCGACCGGCTCGCGGGGTGGAGGGAGTCACGGGTCGGCACGCTCGCGCTCATCACCCGCGACCAGACGTTGCTGGAGGCGGTGGCGACATGAGACGTGCGTTCGTCCTGCTGGCGACCCTGACACTGACCGCCTGCTCGCAGGCACCGGCCGTCCGGCAGGCGGCGCCCGCACCTCTGGCAGCAGCCCCGGTAACGATCACCAACTGCGGGCGCACGCTCACCTTCGACAGCGCGCCCGCCCGGGTCGTGACCGGCTACCAACCGGCTCTGGAAACCCTGCTTGCCCTTGGCCTGCACGATCGGATCGCCGGACGCACCAACTTCTCCGAAAGTGCGTTCCTGCCGGGGCAGAAGGCGCTGTACGACAGGATCGCGGAGATCTCGCCGACGATCATGCTGCCGCAGAAGGAGGTCATGCTCTCCCAGAACGCGGACTTCGTCCTGGACAACACGATGAGCAGCTTCGACGCCGCCGGCGGCCTGGCCACCGTGGAGGAGCTCAACGCCGCCGGCGCCCCGGTCTACATCATGGGCGGCTGGTGCAGCCCCGAGGAGACCCTGCAGTTCACCCTTGACGACACCTTCACCGACCTGCGCAATCTCGGCGCGATCTTCCGCGTCCCCGAACGCGCCGACAAGCTGATCAGAGAGCTGCAGGCCAAGCTCGCCGACGTGCGCAAGCGCGTCGGCAGCCGCACCCCGGTCAAGGTGCTGGCCACCGACGGTGGCGACGGCCCGGTCAACGCCTACGGCGGCGCCGGCCTGACCAACCAGATGATCAGTGCGGCGGGCGGCGTGAACGTGCTGGCCGACATCAAAGCCGACTACACCGAGGTCAGCGCCGAGAAGATCAGCAGCACCCAGCCGGACGCGGTCCTGGTCAGCGACTACGCCGAGCTGCTCGGCCAGGAAATGCCCGCCGCCCAGGCCAAGGCCGCCGCCACCTTCGCCATCGCCAAGAACAGCCCAGCGGCCCAAGCCGAACGCTTCCTGGCCGTGCCTGCGGCGGCACAGCATCCCGGCTACCGCAACATCCTGGCCATCGTCGACATCGCCCGCTTCCTGCATCCGGACGCATTCACTCAATGATCGGCCGGCCGCCATCTTCTGCAACTTGCTCGCATTTGCGACATATGAGCAGAATGGGGTGTTTTGCACCTCCCGATCATCTGACCTTCCATCTTCGGAGACTCACCGCATGGGCCGCCTGTCTTGTTCTGCTCCAACCATTCCGATCAGTCGCGACAGCGCGTCGCTGAAGGCGGTAGCCGGATCATGAGAAAGCTGTTCGTCCTGGTGGCGGCCCTGACGCTGACCGCCTGTGGGCAAGCGCCCGCAACCCAGGAACCCGCTGCCACCGCGGCGGCCTCGCAAGCCGGCTTCCCCGTCACGGTCGAGAACTGCGGGCGCAAGCTCACCTTCGACCAGCCGCCGTCCAAGGTGGTGACCGGCTACCACCCCTCCCTGGAGACCCTGCTCGCCCTCGGCCTGGGCGACCGGATCGCCGGCCGCACCTACTTCGGCGAGAGCGCGTTCCTGCCCGGCCAGAAGGAGCAGTACGACCGGATCCCGCAGATCTCCGAAACGATCATGCTGCCGCAGAAGGAGGTCATGCTGGCCCAGGGCGCGGACTTCGTCCTGGACAACGCGATGGCCAGCTTCGACGCCGCCGGCGGCTACGCCACCGTGGAGGAGCTGGACACGGCCGGCAGCCCGGTCTACATCCTCGGCGGGTGGTGCAGCCCCGAGGAGGTGCTCCAGTTCACCATCGACGACACCTTCACCGACCTGCGCAACCTCGGCAAGATCTTCGGCGTTCCCGACCAGGCGGAGAAGCTCGTCGGCGAGCTGCAGGGCCGGCTGGCCGACGTGAAGAAGCGCGTCGCGGGCCGGACCCCGGTCAAGGTGCTGGCCACCGACGGCGGCAAGGGCCCGGTGAACGCCTACGGCGGCTCCGGCATCACCAACCAGATGATCACCGCGGCCGGTGGCGAGAACGTCCTCAAGGACGTCAAGGGCGACTACACCGAGGTCAGCGTCGAGAAGGTGAGCGCCTCCCAGCCCGAGGCGGTGCTCGTCAGCGACTACGCCACGCTGCGCGGCGAGGACATGCCGAGCTCGCCCGCCAAGGCCGAGGAGGCGTTCGCCATCGCCAGGAACAGCCCCGCCGCCAGGGACAAGCGTTACCTCGCCCTGCCCGTGGCCGCCCAGCACCCGGGCTACCGCAACATCCTGGCGGTCACCGACATCGCCCGGTTCCTGCACCCGGACGCCTTCGCGCAATGACCGCCCAGGACGTGGCGCCTGCCCAGGCGGTGAGCGCCGGACCGGCCCACCGGCGCGCCGGCCGATTCGTGCTGCTCCTCGCCGCCCTCGCCGTGGCCGCCCTCGCCTCGACCTGGCTGGCGGTGAGCATCGGCGCGGTCCACGTCGCCCTGCCGGAGGCGTGGGGCATCGTGGCCGACCGGCTCGTTCCCGGCCTGGTGCCGCGCACGTGGACGCCGGTGCAGGAGCAGATCGTGTGGGAGTTCCGGCTGCCGCGCGCGCTGCTGGCGCTGCTCGTCGGGGCCGGGCTGGCGGTGGTCGGCGCGGTGCTGCAGGCGCTGGTGCGCAACCCGCTGGCCGACCCGTTCCTGCTCGGGATCTCCTCCGGCGCCTCGTTCGGCGCGGTGTGCGTGTTCATCCTGGGCGCCTCGGCGCTGGGCGGGCTGTCGCTGTCGGCCGCCGCCTTCGCCGGCTCCCTGCTCGCCCTCGGCCTGGTCTACCTGCTGGCGCAGCGCAGCGGCCGGCTCACCCCGTCCCGGCTGGTGCTGGCCGGGGTGGCGCTGGCCTACCTGTTCCAGGCCGCCTACAGCTACGTGCTGCAGGCCGCGCAGAGCGGGCGGGCCGCCCAGCAGGTGCTGTTCTGGCTGATGGGCAGCCTCGGCGGGGCCCGGTGGCACATGCTGCCGCTGCCCGCCGTCGTCCTGGCCGCCGGGGTGACGTACCTGCTGCTGCAGCACCGCCCGCTGAACGCGATCGCCGCCGGGGAGGAGACGGCCGTATCGCTCGGGGTGAACGTCAACCGCTTCCGGCTGATCCTGTTCGTGCTGACCTCGCTGCTGGTCGGCGTGCTGGTGGCCACCAGCGGGGCGATCGCGTTCGTCGGCCTGATCGTGCCGCACGCCGCCCGGCTGCTCGTCGGCGCCGACCACCGCCGGGTACTGCCCGTCACCGCCCTGCTCGGCGCCGTCTTCCTGCAACTGGTGGACATCGCCGCCCGCACCGTCAACGCCCCACAGGAGCTCGCGCTGAGCATCGTCACCGCGCTGTTCGGCGTGCCGTTCTTCCTGTGGCTGCTGCGCCGGCGCTCCGTGGACCGGGCGGTGACCGTCTCATGAAGCTCGACCTGCGCGGCGTGTCCGTCGCCCTCGACGGCCACCCCATCGTGTACGAAGCCGACCTGCTGGTCGACGACGGCGAGTTCGTGGCCCTCGTCGGGCCGAACGGCTGCGGCAAGTCGACGCTGCTGCGCACGATCTACCGGGCGCTGCGCCCCTGCGCCGGGCTCATCTCCGTGGACGGCGACGACGTGCACCGGCTGCCCGCCCGCCAGGCCGCCCAGCGCACCGCCGTCGTCGCCCAGGAGATCCCGGCGGACCTCGACTTCACCGTGACCGAGATCGTCTCCATGGGCCGCACCCCGCACAAACCGGACGCCGCCACCGACGAGAAGCTGTGCGCCCGCGCGCTGGACCGCGTCGGCCTGGCCGACGCGGCCGAACGCGTCTTCGCCACCCTGTCCGGCGGCGAGAAACAACGCGTCCTGCTCGCCCGCGCCCTCGCCCAGCAGACCCAACTGCTCCTGCTCGACGAGCCCACCTCCCACCTCGACATCCGCCACCAGCTCGAACTCCTCCATCTGATCCGCGAACTCGGCATCGCCACTCTCGCCGTGCTGCACGACCTCAACCAGGCCGCCGCCTTCTGCGACCGCCTCTACGTGATAAACGCCGGCCGCATCGTCGCCGGCGGCCCGCCCGGCCAGGTCCTCACCCCCGAACTGATCTCGCAGGTGTACGGCGTGCGCGCCGTCCAGCGCCCCCAGCTCGTCTTCGAACGGCTCAAGGAGGAGCAGTGATCCCCCGACTGCTGGCCTTAACCCCTCAAATCCGATGGCGGCTGGCCGGACTGGTCATACTCCTGCTGTCCATCACGGCCACCTACGTCGGACAGGGCCTGCTCATCGCCCAGTCCCTGGCCCGTATCTTCGCCGGGCAGGACGCGTCCTCGATCGTCTGGCCGGTCGCCGCGGTCGTCGCCCTGCAGCTCGTCCGCAGCGTCGCCCTGGCCGCCCGCGATGGCGTCGCCCTGCGTACCTCAGGCGCCGTCAAGGCCGAGCTGCGCCGCCGCCTGACCGTCAAGCTGCTGCGACTCGGCCCCGCCCACGCCCAGCGCGGGCGCACGGGCTCGGCCCAGACCACCCTGGTCGACAGCATCGAGACCGCCGACGCCTACATCGGCAAGTTCCTCCCGCAGGTGATCGCCGCCGTCCTCGGCGCCATCGCGGTCACCGCGTACCTGTTCACCCTCGACCCCCTGGTCGGCGCGGTCGTCCTGGCCTGCGCACTGCTCATGCCGGTGCTGCCGCTGGTCTCCGACCGCGTGCTGCGCGACCGCAACGCCGCCTGGTTCCGCGGCTACAAGGGCCTGTACGCCGAGAACCTCGACGCGCTGCAGGGCATGGCCACGCTCAAGGCGTTCAACGCCAGCGGCCGGCGCGGCGCCGAGCTGGGCCGCCTGGCCGAGCAGTTCTGCCGCGACTCGATCCGGCTGATGGCCATCGTCATCGGCTACGTCGGCGGCGTCGCGTTCATCATCGGCCTGGGCACCGCCGTGGCGCTGGGCACGGGTGCACTCCGCCTGGCCGCCGGCGAGCTGACCGTCACCGAGCTGCTGATCATCCTGCTGCTGACCGCCGAGAGCTTCCGGCCGCTGAAGGAGCTGGAGGCCGCCTACCACTCCAGCTACAACGCCGTCCCCTCGCTCAAGGCCGTCTTCGAGATCATCGACACCCCCGAACCCGAGCAGGGCACCACCCCGCTCGGTCTGACCGGCCCGCCCTCGGTGTCCTTCGACCAGGTGACGTTCAGCTACCCGGGCCGCGACCGCCCCGCCCTGGACGGCTTCAGCCTCGACATCGCACCCGGCGAGCGTGTCGCCCTCGTCGGCCGCTCGGGCGCCGGCAAGACGACCGTCGCCTCCCTGCTGCTGCGCTTCTTCGACCCCTCCGCGGGCCGGGTGACCGTCAACGGCGTCGACGTCCGTGACCTGTCCTTCGACCGGCTGCGCAGTCTGATCGCCGTGGTGTCGCAGGACACCTACCTCTTCCACGGCACTGTACGCCGCAACCTCGCCCTCGCCCGCCCCGACGCCGGCGACGAGCAGCTCGAAGCCGCCGCCCGCGCCGCCCAGGCCCACGACTTCATCACCGCCCTGCCCGACGGCTACGACACCGTCGTCGGCGAACGCGGCCTGAAGCTCTCCGGCGGCGAACGCCAGCGCATCGCCATCGCCCGCGCCCTGCTCAAGGACGCCCCCATCCTCGTCCTCGACGAGGCCACCTCCGCCGTGGACGCCGCCAACGAATCCGCCATCCAGCACGCCCTCGACACGCTGTCCGGCGGCCGGACCACCCTGATGATCGCCCACCGCCTGTCCACCGTCCAGGCCGCCGACCGAGTGATCGTCATGGCCGACGGCCGCATCTCAGAAGCCGGCCCGCCCAGCGAACTCCTGGCCGGCCAGGGCGCCTACGCCCGCCTGGTCGCCGCCCAGAACGGAGCCGCCCGATGACCGCCACCACCGTCACGATCACCCGTCCCGGCGGCTCCCGATTCCGTCCGATCCTGGCCCTGCTCGGCCCTCACCGCCCGCTGCTCCTGGTCGCGATCGCCAGCGGCATCGCCCACCACCTAGTCGTCCTCGCCTCCGCCGGCGTCGGCGCCTGGGTGGTCAGCCGCGCCATCACCGGCGCCACCCCCGACGACCTGCGCGGCGGCCTGATCGCTCTCGGCCTCCTGCTGCCCTTCCTGGCCCTCACCCCGTGGCTGGAGTCCTACCTCGCCCACGTGGCCGCCTTCCGCGTGCTGGCCGACGTCCGCGGCCGCGTCTACGCCGCCTTCGAACGCCTCGCGCCCGGCTACCTGCTCCAGCGCCGCTCCGGCGACCTCGGCACCGCCGCCATCTCCGACGTCGAGCAACTGGAGCTGTGGTTCGCCCACACCCTCAGCCCGCTGATCAGCGCCGTCACCGTCCCCGTCGCCGCGCTGACCGCCCTGGCCGCCTTCCACCCCGCCCTCGCCGCGGCCCTCGCCCCTGCCCTGATCCTGCTCGCCCTCCTGCCCGCCTGGCTGCGCAAGCGCGCCGCCGCCCAGGGCGCCAAGCTCCGCGCCGAACTCGGCGAGCTCAACGCCGAAGCCGTCGACACCCTCCAAGGGCTGCGCGAGCTGCTCACCTCAGGTGCCGGCGCCCGCCAGCTCGACCGCCTGGCCGGACACGACCAGCGGCTACTGGACGCCAAACTCGCCCACGGCCGCCGCTCCGGCCTCGAACACGCCGTCACCAACGCCGCCACCACCCTCGGCCTGCTCGCCGTCCTCGTCACCGCGGCCCTGCTGACGTCGGCGGGCAGCCTGCAACCCGCCCTGTTCCCCGTCGCCGTCGTGCTGGCCGCCACCACCTTCGCCCCGGTCATCGCCGTCACCGACGTGGCCCGCGACCTCAACCTCGTCATCGCCGCCGGCGACCGCATCATGACCATCCTCGGCACCCCGGCCCCCGTCACCGACCGCGTCACGGTCCCCCCGCCCGGCCCGATCGAGCCTCGCGTCCGCTTCGACGACGTCCGCTTCCGCTACGCTCCCGACCTCCCAGAAGCCATCACCGGCGTCACCCTCGACCTCGCGCCCGGCGAAACGCTGGCTCTCGTCGGCCACTCCGGCGCGGGCAAGTCCACCTGCGCCAGCCTCCTCATGCGCATGTGGGACGTCACCGCCGGCGCCATCACCATCGGCGGCCACGACGTACGCGACTTCCCGCAGGAGGACCTGCGCCGCCTGATCACCCTCGTCCCGCAGGACGTCTACCTGTTCAACATCCCGCTGCGCGACAACATCCGCCTCGGCCGCCCCAACGCGACCGATGACGAGGTCGAGACGGCCGCCCGCGCCGCCCACGCCCACGACTTCATCACCGCGCTGCCCGACGGCTACGACACCCTGCCCGGCGAACTCGGCGCCCGCCTGTCCGGCGGCCAGCGCCAGCGCATCGCCATCGCCCGCGCCCTGCTCAAGGACGCCCCCATCCTCATCATGGACGAGGCCGTCTCCAACCTCGACGCCGAAAGCGAGCAGGAGGTCGCCGCCGCCATGACCGCCGCCCGCCACGACCGCACCACCCTGATCATCGCCCACCGCCTGTCCACCATCCGCACCGCCGACCGCATCATCGTCCTCGACGGCGGAGGCGTCGCCGAGACCGGCACCCACGCCGAGCTCATCGACCGCGACGGCGCCTACACCCGGCTCCTGGCCACCCAGCTCGGCGATCGGTGAGGAGTCGCGGCGCCAGACGGAGGGGCCGGTGGCCCCTCCGACACGGAAGGTTGCTTCACATGGCGGACGCCCGATCGTTGAAGTGTCGTCGACCAACGAGCTGGGTCGGCACCGGGTCGGCCGGTCGCGACAGCGGGCTCATCGGCGGAGGGGCACGAACGACCAGCGATCAGATTCTGAGCGCGAGAAATTGTCGGTCTCGTGTGAGAGCCTCCTCAGGGGCCTTGTCGCCAGGCTGCCCCCCTCAGACACAACATCTAGTGCCTCACTTCGATTAGGTGACGACATGTTGTGGCATGAGCTTGATCTGGTGGCAGGAACCTGCTCTACTAAGCTCGACAGAAATGGATCAGGCCCCTGCTGGGGCCATGACCTAAGAGGCCAGCCACCCCAACAGTGGGCCTGAATGCGTTGGTCGCGCCTTTGGACCCTACCCCGGATCTACGCCCGCCCCAAGGGCGGGACGATCGCCAAAGGGTGGTTACCTCGGAATCGAGGGAACATGTCGAGAAGGGCCAACTCTCGTGACGTGGTTCGTCGCGAGGACGGCAACTGGGAGGTCACCAGACCCGGCGCGAGCCGGGCCAGCGCCGTGGCGCCCACCCAGGCCCAGGCCATCACCCGCGGATCGCAGATCCTCACCAACGACGGCGGCGGCGAGCTTCGCATCCACAACACTGACGGCCAGATCCGCGACCAGCGGACCATCGCCCCCGGGAACGATCCGTACCCGCCGAAGGGCTGAGTTCCGAAAGAGTAAATGAGTCCGAGGGCCGAAGAGCCCTCGGACTCACGGGACCACACCACAACGCCAAGGCGGCGCGCTTCGTACCTGACCCCGCTTCACGGGCTGATGCTGTCGCATCAGACCAATGAGGAGGCAGCATGATCGAGACACACTGGCGCCTTGATCCGGACAACAGCCACCGCCTGGTTGGGCCCAGTACGGGGAGTGGGCTGACATGGACGGAATTCCGAAACCAGGACTGGCCGGACTGTCCTAAGTGCGGTACTCGCATCGAAGTGAATCCCGTGCCCGTCCCCGATCTTGGAGGCGGCCCTCGATGTTACATACCAGGCCGTACTCGCTGCCCTCGCGGCTGCGACCCAAATTCTCCATAAGCCGCGACCATGCCTCCACCGGCTCGACCCGGTCGCTCACGCCGAAGATGCGGCCGATTGTGCGCAACTTCTCCTCCAGCAGGTCCGTGACCACCGGGCCGGTCGCGTAGTCCTTTAGATTGAGGAAGGAGTAGTCCCGGCCCTGGCCAGGGTCTCACGGCTGCGCCCGGCCTTGTCCTCGAAGACGCTGTCCCAGCCGCCGTAGACGAAGTCCGGCTCCACCGCCAGCGGCGCCTCGCTCTCCTGGGGGAAATCCGCCCCAACTTCTTCGAGGAGGCGACCGCGGGAGTCTCCTGACGCTCGGGCCGACACTCACCCCAGGCCTTCCCACCCCTCGCCGGGGCGGTGGCCCATGTCGGGATCGCTCACCGAGCACAGTGGCAGGACCGCACCGGACTCACACCGGCTTCCTCGTTCCGCCGTCGCTTTCGTCCAGAATCGTCTCATATGCGCCCCTTCCTCCATGCAGCTAGAGGAACGTCACGCATCCGTTTCATGATCGGTTCCGAATCCCTGGTGTGACTGCCATCGCGACCAAGCGCCTCGGCGTCGGCCTGGCCCTAGCCGTATCCCTGATCACACTGACCGCCTGCGGCACAGGATCCGGCGCGGCCACGGCTCCGAACAGCAGCGGCACCGCCCCCGCGCCGAGCGCCAGCCCGCCGATGGCCGCGGAATCCGGCGACGACGCCAGCCCCGAGCCGGCCAAGACAGATGAGCAGTTCGGGATGGCCTGCTCCGCGATGCCCGACGACGGCGAGGGCAGCTTCACCGGCATGGCCGACGAGCCTGTCGCCACTGCCGCCTCCAAAAATCCGCTCCTGTCCACCCTGGTCAGCGCCGTGAAAAGGGCCGGACTCGTGGACACACTCAACACGGCCGAGAACATCACCGTCTTCGCCCCGACTAACGACGCCTTCGCGAAGATAGACAAAGCCGTCCTCAAGAGGGTGCTGGCCGACAAGAAGACGCTGACCGACCTCCTCACCTATCACGTCGTCCGGGGTCGTAAGACCCGCGAAGACCTGAAGCGCGGCTCCTTCACCACGCTGCAGGGCGGCAAGGTCGCCACCGTGTACACCGACGATGGCTACCTGGTCGGTGACGCCACCGTGGTCTGCGGCAACGTGCGCACCCGCAACGCCACCGTCTACCTCATCGACACCGTCCTGGTGCCCACGAGCTGACCCGGGCGTCGAGCCCGCTCTCGCCAAGGAGAACCGGCATGACCACCCCCATCCTCCTACCGCGCCGTTCCGCGTTGCGCGGGTCCGCCACCATGGTCGGCGCCGCGTTCCTCCTGGCCGGTGTCCTTGGCTTCGTGCCTGGCGTCACCATCGGCTACGACCGGCTCACCTTCGCCGGGCATGATTCCGGCGCCCTGCTGCTCGGCCTGTTCCAGGTCTCCATGGTGCACAACCTCGTCCATCTGGCCTTCGGCGTCGCCGGACTGATGCTCGCCCGTACCTTCAACGGCGCCCGCGGCTTCCTGCTCGGCGGCGGCGCCATCTACCTGTCGCTCTGGCTCTACGGCCGGCTCATCGAGCAGGACAGCCCGGCCGACTTCGTTCCGCTCAACACCGCCGACAACCGGCTGCATCTCCTCCTCGGCGCCACCATGATCGCCCTCGGCCTTCTCACCGGCCGCCGTTCGCGCAAGCCGTGACCTGTTCAGTGTGAGTGCGGCTGGGATCGCTCGATGCGACCGCCGAGCCGCCGCTGCAGGCTCTCAAGGAGCGTTCCGGCAGAGACGACCACCCACCGATCGCCGACCAGAGAGGTGCCGCCGTACGTCTGGGCTTCGTCGAGCCAGGCACGCTCGCCCTCCTCGGTAGCGAAGGGGAGCAGGGTGGCACGGCCGCCGGCGGTGTCGCCGGCGGCCTGGCGCAGCTCCGCGGCGTCGACCTGCACCGCGAGGCGAGGGCACCCCAGTGCGGCGGCGATCTGGTCCATGCTCGCGGAGGGCAGCGCCCGTTCGTCCGGTGAGATCAAGTCGCCGAGGTCCGCCGATATGGAGAAATGAGTACCGGCGTGCAAAGGTGAGGTTCGCGCGGGCAGGCGCGGCCCTCGCGCCTCTATCGGGCCTTCACACTGCGGGACCGCCAGCCCAGTACGGCGTCGAGCAGCAGGAACGCCACCAGGGGGATGCCCATGAGCGGCAGGAAGACCCCGATGCCGACGGCGACCAGTGCCAGCAGCCCTGTCGCGGCCCAGCCGGCCTGCCTCCAGGCGCCACGGGCGGGCGTGGAGGCGGGGCGGTGCTGCCACCACATGCGGTAACCGAGCACGATGAGCGTGATGAGCCCGGCCGCGACCGCCATGAGCGCGATCTGGTTGGCCAGCCCGAACAGCGTCCCCATGTGAGCGGAGATGCCCCAGCTGGTCAGCTTGGCGGCCAGCGGGTAGTCGTCGAAGCGCAGTTCGGCGCTCACCTGTCCGGTGGTGGTGCTGACGGCCACCTGGTCCAGGCGCACCGGCCACTGGTTGTCGATCTCCTTGACCAGGTAGGGGCCACCGGCCTCGGCCGGCCAGGTGATCTCCAGCGGACCGGACAGGCCCTTGCTCGCGCCCGCCTGCGCGACCCGGTCCAGGCTGAACGTGGAGGTAGCGCCGTGCTGGTGCCCGCCCGAGGAGTGTGCGGCGTGCTCGCCGCCGGAGGTGTCGATCGCCGGGGTGCCCCATCCCCAGGCGGAGCGCAGGTCGCCGATGTTGGCGCCGGCGTACTTCGACCAGGTCAGGCCGGTAGCGGACAGGAACAGCAGGCCCAGCACCGCCCATACGCCGACGGAGCCGTGCCAGGACAGCGTGCGCCGCGCGGCGGGAGCGCCGCGCTCGGGCAGGATCAGTCGGCGGCGCTGGCGGCGGCGCCTGGTGAGCCAGAGCAGCAGGCCGCCGAGAGCGACGACCCACAACCAGCTCGCTGCCAGCTCGCTGTAGATGCGTCCCGGTTCTCCCAGGTGAAGGTGGCGGTGGAGGTTGGAGATCCAGGCTCGTACGGGCAGCGCGCCGGAGCTGCCGTAGCTCTCCAAGGTGCCGCGGACCTGGGCGGTGTAGGGGTCGACGAAGACCGCCATCCTGGTGCTGGGCGCCAGGCCGGGCACGTCGAGCAGCACCCGGGTGGTCTGGCCGGCCTCCGTGCCCGGCCGCACCGCGCTGACCTTCCCGTCGGGCAGCGCCGCGCTGGCCGCCGCCACCTGCTGGTCGAGAGGCAGGCGAGTCTGGCCGACCGGGGCGGTCAGCTCGTGCTGGTAGACGATCTTCTCGATCTGGAACGAGGCGGCGTACAGCAGGCCGGTGGTCGCGGCCACCAGGAGGAAGGGCGCGACGAGGAGCCCGGCGTAGAAGTGCAGCCGCCGTACAAGGGGTCGCAAGGCCACCCCGCGGCGGGAAGCCGGTTGCTCGGCTGGTGCGGTGGAGACGTCGATGGACGAGGTCACGAGGTGCTTCTCCGTTCTGCGAGCACGCGCCTTCGACAGGTACGCGGCTTCTCGCGAGACAGTTCGGACGCGGGCCTGCGAGGTGAGCGCGAAGGCCACGCGGACATGGCCGCGGCACCGGCCGCGGCCCGATTCCGGACCCGAAGGCCCGGTCAGAGAACGGAGAAGACGATCGGCGGACCGCGTCTGAGCACGGTCGCCGCGAACGGTGACGGCCGGCGCGGCGCCGGGTCGTCCCAACAGGCGGCGCCGCCGGGACGGACGGCGTCGACCGGTCCGCAGACCAGGATGAGCAGCGCGGTCCAGAGCATGCCGACGGACGCGACGGCCAGGCGCAGCAAGGTCGCCAGGGCGGCGTCCCCCTTGGCCAGCCACCACGCCGACCCGAACGCCGCGACCGTATGGACCAGCAACATCCCGAGCCCGCCGCCATGCTCGTGCGCGGCCTGGCCCGTCATGAACGGCAGGTCGGGCAGCGTCGCGCCGAACAGGTGGTGCATGCCGTACTGGGCGGCGAAGCAGGCGGCGAGCAGCGCGGGCACGCCGCGCTGGCGCCCGCCGAGCACATACGCACCCGTCCACGCGGGGGCCAGGGCGGTGACGATCATCCCGGGGTGCGAGATCGTGCCCCCGGCCATGACGTGCAGCGCGGCCGACACCAGCACGCAGGCCACCGCGAACACGGAGGCACGCAAGGCGCGCAGGAGAGGCCGGCCGACAGACACCCCGCTATCGTGCCACATGCCTGGATTGCGCTTGGCGCGCTCGGGCGGTCTGTCGTTGCAGGGCCAGGCGCAGGCCCACCGGTGCGAGGACGAGCAGGGACACGATCAGGTACGCGGCCCCGGCCGCACGCTGGTCGGCGAGCAGGTCGGGCACGCCCGGCGGTGCCGCCAGCGCGTACCACTCCCCTGCGATCAACGGCCCGGCCAACAGGTACGTGCCGACCGCCAGGTGCGTCCCGACGACCACCGCCAGCAGCCGGACCCGTGCAGCCCACGGGAACGGCCGGTACAGCGGATCGACGTCCAGCACCACCCACGACACCAGCAGGCCCAGGCCGAAGAAGAGGAATGCGGTGGCCAGATGGGGCGCATACCCGGCCAGCCTCCACGGCAGCCATCTCGTGCCGTACAGGAGCAGGAACAGCGTCGGGTAGGCCACCATCAGCACAGCGGGATGCGTGACCCGCCGTCCGAACGCTCGCGAGCTAAGGCCGCCATTCTGCGAGGCACTCGTCGTGGCCTGGGCCGCCAAGGTGACCGGCGCGGCGGCGCAGAGCAGGAGCGGGGCAGCGACGGTGAGCAGGACGTGCTGCAGGGCCTGGGCCAACGGCATCGCCCGCCCGTAGCCACCGATTCCGCCGAGGAGCGCGAGCGCGGCCAGCCCGAGGCCGGCGAGCCAGGCGAGGACCCTTCCCCGGGGCCAGGCGGGCACCCTGCGCACGCCGATCAGGTATCCGGCGGCGAGCAGGGCCAGCAGCAGGACGACGAGCGGATCCAGCCGCACCTCGGTGATCAGCCTGCCGGGCGAGTACGGCGCCAGGACGTACTCCAGCACGAGGTGGTCATGCCCGCCCCCGTCACCCGGCGGCGGTGGCGTGCGGGACAGGCCGACGGCCAGCCCCATCGCCGCCACCATGACACCCACCTCGGCCGCCGCCAGCCGCACGAACGTACGGCGCACCCCGCGCTCGGCCACGCCCTCGACCGTGCGGCGACGATGGTTCCAGCCGAACCACGCCAACACCACCAGCGCGGCCGCCTTAGCCAGCAGGAGCAGCCCGTACCGGCTCTGCCACAGATCGGCGGGCACGTTCAGCCGCACCCACCCGCTGACCAGCCCGGACCAGGCCACTCCGGCGAAGCAGCCGAGCGCGATCGTGCTGAACCTGGGCAGCACGACCGGCAGGTCGGCCGAGCGCCGGAAGTAGATCAGCACAGCGCCGAGGCCGCCAGCCCACAGCGACACCGCCAGCAGGTGCGTCATCAGCGCGGAGATGGCGAGATCGTGGTCCCCCGCCGAGGCGGCGTGGCCCACATAGGCGGGCGGCAGCAGGCCGAACGCCGCGACCGCCAGCGGCACCCACCTGGGCACCTTCGGCAGGACCGTGGCCGCCGCCGACACGAAGGTCACGGCCAGCACCAGCAGCAGCGCCCGCGTCTGCGGCAGCTCCGTGCCGAACGCGAGCATGTCGGGCGCGGCGAGCAGACCCGCCACCGGCATGGGGATGAAGCTGGACAGGGTCAGCACGTAGCTCAGCAACGTCGCGAACGCCCAGCCCAGCGCCCAGCCACGGGCCGCGCGCAGGCAACGCGCCGACTCGGGCGAGGTCGCGGGGGCGAGAACGGCGGCGGCCAGCAGCGTTCCCACGCAGGCCACCGCGCACAGGTCGTGGGCGAAGCGGGCCAGCGGCAGCCCCCAGTCGGTCAGCGGCCCGGCGGTGGGCAGCCCGGCGATCTCCGGCTGCCCGGCTCCCCCTCCGAAGCCCAGCACCGCGACGAGCACCAGAACGCCTGCGCCGACCGCGAACGCGGTGTACGCCCGTACGGAAACCCTCATCGCGAACCCGCCACATCGCCCCAGGCCACACCTCGGCGACCGCCGAATGCGCGGCATCCCCATGCTCCCACCGCCGACAGGTTCTGGCCATGGCCGTCCCTTCGGCGCACAAGGGTGATACGCAGGCGGCATGGGCCCGGTTCAACCGGCTGCCGGAGTGCCGTGACAGCGATGATGTCGTTCGAGACCACGCCGACCGCCACAGATCCCGTTCCACCGGGGCTGAACCGGGTGGCGGCCTGCCACGTACCTCCCTCCACAACGTCTCTTTGCGCGACACCAGCGCGGTGCGACGACGGCGGAGATGACCGTGTGGGAGGGTCGGCCTCGATGGGTCCGTTCTCGCCAGTGAGGTGGATGCGGGCGGCGAGCTTCGCCGCCACCTGCGCTGCGCTGGCCACGCTCGGACACCTGGCCGGCGGCGGTACGTTCGAGCCCGCCCCGGTCACGTGCGGGTTCCTGCTCCTCCTGCTGCCCGCGCTGGCCCTGACCGGACGCGAACGTACGCTGGCCTCCGTCCTTCCCGCGACGGCCACGTCGCAGATAATCCTGCACGTCCTGCTCACCCGGAGCACGGCACAGCAGGACATGGCGCATGGCGCGCAGCAGATGCCCGGCATGCCGGGAACGACGACGCACGGGCCCACCGGCTCCGACATGCTGCTCATGCACACCGCCGCCGTGCTGCTCACCTCCGTGTGGCTCCGATGGCTGGAGGCGGGCCTGTGCGCCATGGTCCGGCAACTCGCCGGATGGGCGTTGCGCCCGATGCTCATGACGGCCGGACGGGTCCTGGCCCGGCCGGGCTCGGTCGTCCACACCCGTGAGGACGACGACGCACCCGTACGGCTACTCCTCAGACACGTCCGCGTACTACGGGGACCTCCTGCACCGCAGGCAGGACCCCAGCAGTCGTGTGACTTCCCTGAAGGAGACAACCATGAACGACCAGCTCACCCACCTCGCCGCGCTGTGCGGCAACTGCAGCTGCGGCTGCCCGCAGGTATACCTCGCGCCCGACGCCGTCGCCGACAAGCGGATCGTCATCACCGACGACTTCGGCCAGCAGATCCAGATGAGCGCCGACCAGTTCGGCGACCTCGTCGAGAAGGCGCGGGCGGGCGAGTTCGACCGCGTGCTCCAGCTCGAACTCGCCCACTGAGCCAAGGAGGACCGATGACCAGCACCTACGTCGTCACGGGCATGAACTGCCAGCACTGCGTGAACTCGATCACCGAGGCGGTGGGCGAGGTGCCCGGCGTCACGGGCGTCGTCGTCGACCTGCCGACAGGCAGGATGGACGTGACCGGTGGGCCTCAGGCCGACCTGGTCCGGCAGGCCGTGCAGGAGGCGGGCTTCAAGGTCGCCTGACGTGTGTGAACGAGCCCGGCGGGGTGGCCCTCGCCGGGCTTTTCAGTCGCGCGGCCGGAAGGACTGCCGGTAGCGGTGCGGGCTGACGCGCAGCTCCCGGTCGAAGTGGGCGCGAAGGGCACTGGCCGAGCCGTGGCCGCTGCGGTCGGCGACGGCGGGGATGGGCAGGTCGGTGGTCTCCAGCAGGTGCCGGGCCAGCAGGAGGCGCTGGTGGGCGAGCCAGGCCAGCGGCGTGGTGCCCATCTGCTCCTGGAAGCGGCGCGACAACGTGCGGACGCTGAGGTTGGCGTGCTGCGCGATGTCGGCGAGCGCCAACGGCTCGGCGGCGTGCTCGCGCATCCACGCGAGGGTGGCGGCCAGCCCGCCGTCCGGGACGGTGACAGGCGGCTGCGGGATGAACTGCGCCTGGTCGCCGTCACGGCTGGGCGCCATGACGGTGGCGCGGGCGGCCCCGGCGGCCACAGCGGCGCCGAAGTCCCGGTGAACCAGGTGCAGGCACAGGTCGAGCCCGGCGGCCACGCCCGCCGAGGTGAACAGGCGCCCGTCGCCGAGGTACAGCGGCTTGGGATCGACCCGCACGTCGGGGTGGCGGCGGGCCAGCTCCGCCGCGGCCGCCCAGTGCGTAGTGGCCGTCCTGCCGGACAGCAGCCCGGCGTCGGCGAGCACGAACGCGCCAGTGCAGATCGACACGATCCGCGCTCCCCTCGCGGCGGCCTTCCGCAGCAAGGCGAGCACCGCCTCAGGGGCCTGCCTGCTGACGGTCACGCCCGGCACCACGATGGTGTCGGCTTCTTCGGCACCGTCCAGGCCGTTGGGGGCCTCGATGTTGTAGTAGCCGACTCCTCCGGCGGTGGCGCGCACCGACGGGGCCACCCCGCACACCCGTACCAGGTAGGGATAGCTGCCGTCGGGCAGGCGGGCCAGGCCGAAGACGTGGCAGGGCATCGACAGGTCGAAGCCGACCACGCCGTCCAGGGCGAGTACGGCGACGACGTGCGGGTCAGCGGGCATCGCTGAGCAGCCTCCTCTCGCGACAGCTCCAGTGGCAGCGCCGGTCGGGGCACACGCAGCGGGGCCGCAGCGCGAAGCCGGGCCGGCCGCCGGCGTTGTGCACGGTGGCCTTCACCTCGAACACCTCGCCGATGGTGGCCGGGGTCAGCACCTCGGCGGCGGGCCCGTGCGCGACGAGCCGCCCGTCGCGCAGGACGGCGATGGTGTCGGCGTACGTGGCCGCCAGGTCGAGGCTGTGCAGGGCGGCGAGCACGGTGACGTCCAGGTCCCGGACCAGTTCGAGGAGGTCGAGCTGGTGGCGGACGTCCAGGTGGTTGGTCGGCTCGTCGAGGACGAGCAGGCGGGGACGGCCGGCGAGCGCGCGGGCGAGCAGGACCCGCTGGCGCTCACCCCCGGAAAGCTGCCCGACGCGGCGCCCGGCGTAGGCGGCCAGGCCGGTGCGGTCGAGAGCCTCGGTGACCGCGGCGCGGTCCTCGCGGGTGAACCGGTCGAAGAAGCCCAGGTGCGGCGTGCGGCCCAGGGCGACGGTCTCGGCGACGGTGAACTCGAAGCCGGTGTGCTGCTCCTGCATGAGCACGCCCACGTTGCGTGCGGCGTGGGCGGGCGGCATGGACCAGACGTCGCGGCCGTCGAGGCGGATCGTGCCGCTGTTGGGTCGGCGGGCCCGGTAGACGGTACGCAGCAGGGTGGACTTGCCGCTGCCGTTCGGCCCGACGAGCGCGGCGAACCGGCCTGACGGGACGGTCAGCGACACGTCGCCGACCACCGTCCTGCCGCCGAGGGTGACAGACACGGCGTCGAGGTCGAGTCTCATGCCGTCTCCTGAGCGGCCAGGCCGCGCGCCCGCATGACGAGCAGGAAGCACGGCACTCCGAGGAACGCGGTCAGCACGCCGATGGGCAGCTCGGCCGGCGAGATCAGCACGCGCGCGGCGACGTCCGCCCAGAGCAGGAACAGCGCGCCGAGCAGCACCGTCACCGGCAACATCCGGCGGTGGTCGGCGCCCACCAGCATCCGGGCCAGGTGCGGCACGATCAGTCCGACGAACCCGATCCCGCCGGACACCGCGACGACCGTACCGGTCAGCAGCGTGACCAGCAGGAGCAGGTACCAGCGCTGCCTGCCGGCGTTGAGCCCGAGCGCTGCGCTGGCCTCCTCGCCCAGGACCAGGGCGTTGAGCCGGCGCGCCCGCATCAGCAGCATCCCGGCCGCGACGCCGACGACGATCGCGGGGACGGGCAGCGTCGCCCAGCTCGTGCCGGACAGGCCGCCGAGCAGCCAGAAGATGATCTGCTGCTGGGCGGCCGAGCTGTCGGTACGGGCCAGCAGGAACGAGGTCACCCCGGCGAACAGGTGCCCGAACGCGACCCCGACGAGGATCAGCCGCACCGGCAGCAAGCGGCCCTGCCGGCTGGCCATGGCGAGCACGATGCCCATCGCGACGCTCGCGCCGGTGAACGCCGCCCCCGGCAGCGTCAGCGCGCCGAGCACGGCCGTGCCCGTGGTCAGCACCAGGACGGCGCCGACGGAGGCGCCGTGGGACAGGCCCAGCAGGTAGGGGTCGGCGACCGGGTTGCGCACCACGCCCTGCACGACGGCCCCGGCCAGCGCCAGCCCGGCACCGGCCACCGCGCTGAGCAGCACCCGGGGCAGGCGGATCCGCCAGACGATGAGGTCGGCGGTCGCCGGGCTGTCGCCGCCGCCGGTCAGATGATGGGTGAGGATGCCGGCGACCTCTCCCGCGGGTACGCCGACCGGCCCGATGCCGGTGGCGACCACCACGGAAACGGTCAGCGCGGTGGCCAGCACAGCGACCAGCACCGGGTACGGCACGGCCACGGCACGCAGGGGGAGTTTCTGGACGAGAGCGGTCACGCGCCGCCCTCACGCAGACCGGCGGCGAGTTGTTCGAGGCCGTCGAGGTTCAGCGGGCTGGGGAAGGAGACCAGGTACTGCGACGTCGAGATGACCCTGCCCTGCTTGACGGCGGTGGTCTCAGCCAGCAGCGGGTTCCGCTTCACCTGGTCGACGAGCTCCTGCCCCTTGGCCTTGGCAAAGGTGTAGTCGGTGATCACCCAGATGACCTGCGGGTCCCGCTTGACCACTTGCTCAGGTGAGACGTCGGCGTGCATGGCACTGACGTCGGGGAAGAGGTTCTCACCACCGGCCAGCGTGAGCATGGCGTGGGCGATGGTGCCGTTGCCTGAGGTCTTGATCGGCTGTCCGGCGACCGGGTTGTCCTGGACGATCATGACGCGTGGCTTGGCGCCTCCGGTACTGACGGCGTCCTGGCGGGCGCGCAGCTCGGCGATGAGCTGGTCGGCACGGTCCTGGACGCCGAACACGGTGCCGAGCTTGCGGATGTAGTCGTAGGTGGGCGCGAGACCGGATGCGGTGTTGCCGCCCGGCATGCAGGCGGCCAATCCCTTGGCGTTCATGGTGGCCAGGTCGGCGTCCTTGGGGCTGCCGGGCGGGCCGCCGAACGCCGAGAAGGCGGTCAGGACGAGGTCGGGGCGCTGCGCGGCGACGACCTCGGTGACCGGCACCCGCTCGGCCAGGACCGGAACCTTGGCCAGATCCTCCTTGTAGGGAGAGGTGTCCACGGTGAACGGGGCGGGGTAGCCCGTGCCCACGATCTTGCCACTCAGGCCGAGCCTGGCCATCGTCTGGGCGGCGTACCCGTCGAGCGTCACCACCTTCGCGGGCGGCCCGCTGAAGGTGACGTCCTTACCTGCGCAGTCCTTGACCACGATCGACGAACCGGTGGCCACCGACCCGGCATCGCCGCCGCAACCGGCCGCGGCCAGAGGCAGCACCGCGACCAGGCAGAGCGTCAGCCGCCGCATCATCGTGCCGCTCCTGACGCGACCGGATCGCCGGAACGCCACAGCGGTTCGCGGCGCTCGTACTCCAGTACCTGCTGCACCAGCGCGGCGGCCTGCGCGCCGCGATACCGCTCGATGAGCCAGATCGCCAGGTCCAAGCCCGAGGTGATCCCTCCGGCGGTCACCAGGTCGCCGTCGTCCACCACCCGGGCGTCCACGTGCCGGCCACCGGCCGCCACCAGGTCCTCGACCGCCCGATGGTGGGTGGTGCAGGCCCGGCCGGTCAGCAACCCGGCCGCGGCCAGCAGCATCGCGCCCGTGCACACCGACGCGAGCACCAGGCCGGGCCGGGCCGCCGCCGCGAGCGCGGCCGGCAGCCGTCCCGAGTCCAGCTCCGCCCGGATGCCCGAGGTCTCGCTCCTGGCGTAGCCGCCCCCGGGCACGATGACCACGTCGGCCTCCTGCGGCGCCCAGTCCGCCGCGGGCAGGGGCAGGCCGCCTGCCGTGGTCACCGTCCGCGGCCCGTCCAGGCACACCAGCCGCACCGTGACGCCCTGGCCGGCCCGGCCGGCCAGGCCCAGCACCTCGTACGGCCCCACCACGTCGAGGTCGTCCGCGCCGTCGAAGACGACGATGTCGGCTCGCATGCAACCTCCAGGTTCTCGGTGTCGAATCGCGGGTCCCCATGGTGACGAGACGCCCCATCGCGTGGAAGTGGCCAGCAGGCCAACGTCCGCCGGCTTCTGGCCACGGCCATGGGCACAAAGCGGCCCGTCGGACCAGTCGTCCCGAAGCTCGCTTCGGTTCCCGGGAACTTCGGCGAGGGTTCGTGCGACCACTGAAGTGCGACCGTCGCGAAGGAGGATCGGGATGAACAGCACTCGCCGAATGGTGTTCAAGGCGGCAGCCGTGGGAGTGGGGCTGGGCGCGATAGGTGCGGCGTCGCCGGTCGCCGCCGCGCCCCGGCCGCGGGGGGTGCGGGTGGCGATCCTGCTGTACGACGGCTTCACCGCGCTGGACGCGGTGGGCCCGTACGAGGTGTTGTGCCGGGTGCCGGGCGTGTCGGTGGTCACGGTGGCCAGGAAGGCGGGGCCGGTGCGTACGGACACCGGGATGCTCGGCCTGGTCGCCGACCGGGCGCTGCACCAGGTGCGGCAGGCCGACGTGCTGCTCGTGCCGGGCGCAGGCAACCGGGGCATCACCACGGCCATGGAGGACGCGGAGACCGTGGACTGGGTGCGCCGCCTGCACGAGCACACGACCTGGACCACGTCGGTGTGCACGGGCGCGCTGCTCCTGGGAGCCGCCGGGTTGTTGCGCGGCGTGCCCGCCACGACGTACTGGGCGTCGCGAACCTATCTGGAGACCACGTTCGGCGCCGTGCACGCGCCGGGCCGCTTCGTCGAATCCGGGAAGATCATCACTGCGGCGGGTGTGTCCGCCGGGATCGACATGGCGCTGCACCTGGCGGCGAAGCTCGCCGGCGACAGGACGGCGCAGGCTCTCCAGCTCGCCGTGGAGTACGACCCGCAGCCGCCCTTCGACACCGGCAGCCCGGACAAGGCCGGGCCCGACCTGCAGCGGCTCGCGCTGCGACTGATCGAGGACGCCGCCCGCTGACGGGTCAGACCTTCTCGCCCACCGCCTCCTCCTCGTTCAGGTGCTCGGTGAGGAAGTCGTCGGTCGCGGGAGGCGGGGCGAAGCGGCGTAGCCGCAGGCTGTTGGTGACCACGAACACCGACGACAGCGCCATGGCGCCGCCGGCGATGAGCGGGTTCAGCAGCCCGGTGGCGGCCAGCGGCAGGGCAGCCACGTTGTAGCCGAACGCCCAGACCAGATTGCCGCGGATGGTGCGCAGGGTGGCGCGGGCCAGGGTGAGCGCCGTCGGCACGACGTCGAGGTCGTCGCGGATCAGGATGAGGTCGGCGGCGGCCAGCGCGACGTCGGTGCCGTCCACCACGGCCAGCCCGAGGTCGGCGCGGGCCAGGGCGGGGGCGTCGTTGATGCCGTCGCCCACCATGGCCACCCGGTGGCCCTCGCCCTGCAGCCGCGCGATGGTGGCCTCCTTGTCGGCGGGCAGCACCTCGGCGATGACTTCGGTGATGCCGGCCTGGGCGGCGACGGCTTGGGCGGTGGTGGCGTTGTCGCCGGTGAGCAGCAGCGTGCGCAGACCCATGGAGTGCAGCCGGGCGATCGCGTCGGCGGCCGAGGGCTTGATCGCGTCGGCGAGCGCGAGCGCCCCGATGGCCGCCCCGTCGGTCGCGACCAGGACGACGGTGCGGCCCTGGCCTTCCCAGCCGGTCCGCGCCTCGGCCAAAGCCGCGGGGATGGCGACGTCCTGCTGGGCCAGCAGCCGGGCCGAGCCAATGAGGATCCGCCTGTCCTCGACGGTGCCCTGCGCGCCCAGGCCGGCCAGCGCGGCGAAGCCGTTCACCGCGGGCAGGTCGCCGAGCTCGGCGCGGGCGTGCGCGGCGATGGCGGTGGCGATGGCGTGCTCGGAGGCGTCCTCGACGGCTCCGGCGTAACGCAGCACCTCCCGCACCGGCCGGTCGCCGGCGGTGATCACCTCCACCACGCTCATCCGGCCCTGCGTCAGCGTGCCGGTCTTGTCCAGCACGACGGTGTCGATCACCCGCGCGGACTCCATCGCCTGATGGCCCTTGATGAACACGCCGAGCTTGGCTCCGGTACCGGAGGCGACCTGCAGCGCGGTGGGGATGGCCAGACCGAGCGCGCACGGGCAGGCGATGATGAGCACCGCAAGCGCGGCGGTGACCGCTTCGTGGGTCGGCCCGCCGGCCAGCAGCCAGACGGCCAGGGTCAGCGCCGACAGCACGAACACCGCCGGGACGAACCAGCCGCAGATCCGGTCCGCCAGCCGCTGCACGGCGGCCTTGCCGGCCTGAGCGTGCTCGACGAGGCGGATCAGGGCGGCGAGCTGGGTGTCGGAGCCGACCTGGGTGGCGCGCACGACCAGCCGTCCGCTGAGGTTGACCGTCGCGCCGGTCACCACGTCGCCCTCGGCGACCTCGACGGGCACCGGCTCGCCGGTCATCGCGCTGGTGTCGATGGTGCTGTGCCCGGACTCGATCCGGCCGTCGGCGGCGATGCTCTCCCCCGGCCGCACCACGAACAGGTCACTCACGCGCAGGTCGGCCACGTCGATGCGGTACTCGTTGCCGTCCGCGCGCAGCACGCTGACGTCCTTGGCGCCGAGCTCGGCGAGGCGGCGCAGCACCGCGCCGGAGGAGCGCCGCGCCCGTGCTTCCAGGAACCGGCCGGTCAGCGCGAACATGGTCACCCCCGCGGCGACGTCCAGGTAGAACGCGCTGTTCGGCGCGGACAGCACCGCCCACAGACCCGGCCCGACCGGCCCGGCATCGATCGGGAACAGGATGACGTACACCGACCAGAGCGTGGAGGTGATCACCCCGGTCGAGATCAGCGTGTCCATCGAGGTCGTGCCGTGCCGGGCGGCGCGAAAGGCATTGCGGTGGAACGGCCACGCACACCAGGTCACCATCGGCAGCGTCAACCCGATCAGCACCCACTGCCAGCCCGCGAAATGCCACTCCGGGACGAACGCCATCCCCATCGACAGGTCCATCAGCACGAACGCCAGCACGACGGCGACGATCATCCGCCGTCCCAGCATCCGCACCCGCCGGTCGTCGGTGTCCTGCGGCGCGGCCGACACCTGCGGCGTGACCACCTCGGCGCTGTAACCGGTCCGCTCGACCGTCCGGATCAGCTCCTCCACCGCCACCCCGTCGGCGTGGACGGTCGCCTTCTCGGTCGCGTAGTTGACGCTGGCGCTCACGCCGTCCATCCGGTTGAGCTTGCGCTCCACCCGGGCGGCGCACGAGGCGCACGTCATGCCGCCGATGAGCAGCTGGACAGGCTCCCCGTCAGTTCCGAGAGTTGCTTCAGCTGGTGATATGCGTGTCATTCAGATCTCCGAGTGCTGTGTATGACGGAACGGTCATGGTCAAGGCGTCGCCTGCCCCTGGTGCATGCGAAGCACGCGGTCGGCATAGGACCGGAGCCGCCGCTCGTCATGGCTCACCACGAGCACGGCGGCGCCTTCGTCCGCGAGCCGGCGGAGCAGGGCCGCGATGGTGGCCGCGGACTCGGCGTCGAGGCTCGCCGTCGGTTCGTCGGCGACGATGACGCCGGGGCCGGCGATCACGGCCCGCACGATCGCCACTCGCTGGCACTCCCCGACGGAGAGTGAGCCGGGTCTGCGCAGGATGTCGAGGTGCGCGAGCCCGACCCCGTCCAGGGCGGCACGAGCACGCTGCCGCCGCTGACCGCGGCTGAGTCGTTCGCCTCTCAGTACCAGCGGCTCGGTGATCGTCCGCCACAGGGGCCATCGCGGGTCCAGGCTGGTGACGGGGTCCTGGAACACCGGCATGATCCAGCCGGGCCGGGGCAAGCCGCTCCGGCACAGGGGCTCGCCCTCGGCGAGGACGTCGCCGCTGTCTGGCCGTTCCTGCCCCGACAGCAGCCTGAGCAGGGTCGACTTGCCCGAGCCCGAAGGGCCGACGACGCCGACGATCTCGCCCCGGCGGATGGTGAGGTCCGCGTCGACGATGACCGGCGTGCGATGACCGGCGACCTCGTACGCTTTCGAGACCGAGCGAAGCTCGACGACCACGGGGGTGCCGACCGGCGGGCGGTGAAGCGGCTGCGGGTCGGAGGCTTCGAGCAGCGAACGCGTCACCGGGCTGCGCGGCGAGGACAGCAGCACGTGCGCCTCCCCGTCTTCGACGACTCGTCCGCGGTCGAGCACCACGACGTGATCGGTGTGCCGCGCGACGGAGGCGAGGTCGTGGCTGATCAGCAGGAGGGCGCCGCAGCTCTTCCTGAGCAGGGTGAGCGAGCCGTCGGCGAGCTCGGCGTCGAGGGCGCTGGTCGGCTCGTCCGCGAGCGTGATGAGCGGGCGGTGGGCCGTCGCCGCGACGGTCGTAGCCCGCTGCAACATCCCGCCCGACCACTGGTGCGGGCGCTGGCCGGCGCGTGCGGCCGGGTCGGCGACGGCCAGCGAGGACAGCCCGTCCACGACGGCGTCCGCCGGTGGGCGCAGCCGGTGCACGTGCCAGGCCTGCTCGATGTGGTGGCGCACGCTGCGCAGCGGGTCGCAGGCGGCGAACGGGTCCTGCCCCACGTAACCGATGAGACGGCCCCGCCAGCCGCGCATGGTCGCCTCATCAGCGTGCAGGACGTCGTGGCCGCCGACCGTGATCTTCCCGCTGACCTCGCTTCCCGCCGGGAGCAGCCCGAGGATCGCGCGGATGAGCGTCGACTTGCCGCTTCCCGAGGCTCCGACGATGCCGGCCGCGGTGTCGGCCGGCACGGTGAAGGAGAGGTCGCGGAGCGCCTCGAATCCGTTCGGGTATCGCACGCTCAGGCTCGTGACGCGCAGCGCGTGATCGTTCAACGTTCCGCTCCCGGGCTCGTCACGTCGCGGAGCGCCTCGCTCAAGATGGTCGCGGCCAGCACGGTGGCGACCAGTCCCGTCCCGGGGCCGAGGATCTGCCAGGGGGCATAGGCGAGGGTCTGCCGGGCGTCGGCGAGCATCGTGCCCCATTCGGCCGTGGGAGGCTGCGCGCCGAGTCCGAGGAACGACAGCCCTGCCAGGGCGACGACCACCTCGCCGATGCCCAGGGTGGCGACCACCGTGACGCCGCCCGCGGCGGCCGGGAGCACGTGTCCGAGCGCGACCCGTGCCAGCGAGGCGCCGGCCATCCGCGCGGCCCTGACGTGACCCTGGTGCATGGCCTGCCGGCTCGTGGCCCGCGCCAGCCGGGCCAGGGCCGCCCAGCCGGTGGCGGACATCGCGATGACCAGGTTGAGGAAGCCGGGGCCGAGCAGTCCGACGATCGCGAGGGTGACGACCAGCCCGGGAAGGCCGAGCAGGACGTCTATCAGGCGGGACACGACGGCGTCCAGGACGCCGCCGACGCACCCGCTGATCACGCCCAGGAGCAGACCCGCGACAGCGGTGATGGCGGTCACCAGCAGCGCGCTGCCCAGCGAGAGCCGGGCTCCCTGCAACGTGCGGGCGAGCAGGTCGCGACCGGCTTCGTCGGTGCCGAGGAGATGCCCGGAGCCGGGCGGCGCGAGGGAGTTGGTGTAGTCGGGGACGTCCGGGTCCATGGAGATCAGGGGCGCGAGGATCGCCGCTGCGCCGACGAGGGCGAGCAGCAGGATCGCGATCCGGGCATCCCGGCGCCGTAGCAGTCGCGGGAGGGCGCCAGCGGTGTCGATCTCCGCCGTCTCCTGCCCCGGGCGGAGGAACGCTGAAAGGACGGTCATGTGCGTACTGCCTGCCGCGGGTCGATGATCACGATGAGGAGGTCCACCACCAAACTCATGCCGACGTAGGCCAGGACGGCGATCATCGTGAACGCCGTCAGCACCGGCATGTCGCGCGCGGTGATCGCCTCGATGGTGTACTTGCCGACGCCGGGCCAGCTGAAGACGGTCTCCGCGATGGGCGCGCCGCCGACGAGCGTGGCCGCGCCGAGCCCGACGACCGTGAGGAACGGCGGCAGGGCGTTGGGCAGCCGGTGCACGAACATGTTCCGCCACGTGCTCGCTCCCCTGGCGGTGGAGATGCGCAGGAAACCCGCGGCGTCGAGGTCGAGCAGGGCGGCGCGCAGCACCCTGGACCACACCGCCGCGGAGGCGAGGGCGAGCGTGAACGCGGGCAGGAACACGGTCGCCCAGGTGCCGTCGGCGATCACCCGCCCCCACCCGAGCCTGACCGCCACCAGGTCGAGCAGCAGCACCCCGATGAGATAGGCGGGCAACGCCAGCGCGACGGTGCTGAGCCCCCGCGAGAGGTGGTCGGCCCAACCGCCGCGCCGCCACCCGGCGAGAATGCCGAGCATCAGCGCGAGCGCGACGGCGATCAGCAGGGCCGCGACCGTCAGGATGATCGTCGCGGGCAGCCGTGAGGCGAACTCGCTCGCCACCGGGTTGCCCGTGCGCCAGGAGACGCCGAGGTCGCCGCGGAACAATCCGGCGAACCAGTCCAGGAACCGGATGGGAATCGGCTGCTCCAGCCCGAGCTCGGCGCGGACCGCCGCGACCTGCGCGGGGTCGGGCTCCTCGATGCCCCTGACGTTGAGAATGCGCCGTGCCGGATCACCAGGGGCGGCGATGAGCAGGGCGAAGACGATGACGCCTCCGCCCAGCGCGCTCATCACCGCCTGACCGGCACGCCGTAGCGCGATCAGCAGCACGGCGTCAGGTCGCCGGCGCGGTCTTGTGGTCGATCCACAGGTTGGGCACCGGCACCCGGTACCCCTGCAGTGCGGGACCGACGACGACCGTCAGGAGCCGTTGCGCCGCGACCGCGTAGTAGCCGCGGTCCCAGACCAGCCGCTGGATCTGCCCGAGGATCGCCGTACGCCGCTTCTCGTCCGACGTCCTGCCCAACTCGGTGATGTGCGCGTCCAGCTCGTCGTCGGCGATCTTGGCGTAGTTGTTCGTGCCGCCGGAGGCGAGCAGCTCCGACAGGGCCTGGTCGGGGCTTCCGCCGAACGACAGCAGGGACGAAGAGAGGGAGACCTCCCAGTCCTCGCCGTCCCTGGCCGCGCTGTGGTCGTCGACCTGGACGACCTTGACCTCGATGCCGGCCTTCTTGAGCTGGCTCTGCATCGCCGTGGCGATGGTGACGCCGTCGGGCATGGACGGCGTGCAGATGATGCGGATCACCAGGCGGCGGCCGTCCCTCTGGCGGATGCCGTCCTCGCCGGCGGTCCAGCCGGCGGCCTCCAGCTCGCTCGCCGCCCGGTTCAGGTCGGTGGTCTGGGTCTCGATCGTGTACGGGTAGCCGGGCGGGAAGACCGCCTTGGCATGGCCGACATGCCCCTGCAGCACCTCTTCGGCGATCGCGCGGTAGTCCGTGGCCAGGTAGATCGCGCGGCGCACGGCCTCATCCCGCATCAGCGGCGACGCCACGCGCGAGATCAGCCCGAACACCAGACCGGTCGGCTCGCCCTTGAGGAAGTACGCGTCCGTACGGCCTCGCAGGGTGCGGGCGGCGCTCACCGGCATGTACAGGGCCAGGTCGGCCTCGCCCGCCTGCACCGCCTGCATGCGCGAGGTCGCCTCGGCGACGAAGCGGATGCTGAGCCCGTCGAGCGCGGGCCGCCCCTGCCAGTAACTTGCGACGGGCGCCAGCTCGGCGCCCTTGACGTCCAGGCTCGTCACCTTGTACGGCCCCGTGTACAGCCCGGCGTTCAGCAGCGCCTCGGCGCCCTTCTTGGAGGCCACGTGCTGCTTGTACGCCTCGACGTCCATGACGAGCACGTTCGACTCGTCCGCCAGCAGGTTGGGCATCGTCGGGGTCGGCTCGCTCGTCTTCAGCGTCACCTCGAGCGGGCCGGTGACCTCCGCCGAGGCGAAGTTGGCCGAGCGGGAGAAACCGGGCTGGTTCTCGGCGCTCCAGGTCAGCGTCGCGGCCAGCGCCTTGGCGTCGAAGGGCTTGCCGTTGACGAAGGTCACGCCCTCGTTCACCTTCAGCCGCCACGTACGGCCGTCCACCGCCGCGAGCTCGGACAACACCCAGGGCGTCGGCACCCCGTTCTCCGACGCCCGCATCAGCAGCTCGACATAGCCGAACTCGACGCCCCAGTAGCCGCTGGTGATGGGGTCGAGGTCGTCGATCGCATAAGGCGTCGCGATGGTCAGCTTTCCATCCGCACGGGCGCTGGGAGGGCTCTCGGCCGTGGTGGCGCACGCGGTCAGCAGGAGGAGCACCACCATGGCGCATGCGGCTACCAGCCTCCGGCGTCGCGGGCCTGCAGCCTCGTCAGCGCGCATGACGCGTCACCGCCACAAGCGCGGGTGCTTGATGCATGCACGGCTCAACAGTCGCGACGGTCACGGGCGGAACGGCGCTCGTCCAGCACAAACTCATGATCGAAACGTCGTGTGGGCCGACGTGGAAGTTCCACCGGCATGCATCACAGTCAGATAACGAAGCCACCACCTCAACGTCAGGCGGCCAGCCAGGACGCCGACAGCTGATGCCGAGCCCGGGCCACCCTGGAGCGCACCGTTCCCACCGGGCAGCCGAGCAGCTCGGCTGCCTCGGTGTACTGCAGGCCCACGACCTGGGTCAGCACGAAGGCGCGGCGGCGTTCCTGCGGCACCTCGGCCAGCAACTCGGCCAGTTCCACCGCATCCTGCGAGCCGGGCAGGTCACGGGGCTGGCACCGCTCCACGGCGGCCTGCCAGTCGGTCAGATCCGCGACCACGGGCCGCGCCCTCGCGGCCCGGAATCGATCGACGACCACCCGGCGGGCGATGGACAACACCCAGGCTCTGGCCGACGATCTTCCGGCGAAGCGCGGCAGGCTGCCCAGGACACGGACGAACGTCTCCTGGGTCAGGTCATCGGCCGACTGGACGTCGGTCAGGTAGGCCAGGAAACGGCGTACGTCGCCGTACACCGCCTCGGTGAAGGCCGCGACGTCCGCCGGCACGCCATCGCGGGCGGCCAGGGCGAGCGCGGTCAGGCGCTGGTCGTCATCTGAGCGTTCATCGGTGACACCAGGACTCGACTCCATCGCTCCCTGTGTCCGGTGCGTTTGCGCAGAAGGAAGCGTTTGCGGAGAAGGAAGAACGTGGGGATGCGGCCGAGCTGCGGGGACAGGTTCCGGCATGAAGGGCTCCCGTTTCGGGCGTACGACGGCTACCGGGCGGAGCGCATCCGTCCGGCGAAGGGAAGAAGCAGGGGGTTCAGAGAGCCGGTGGAGCGCGCCCGTTCAGCGAGTGCTCGAGCAGCACGGAGCGAAGAGGCGCCGGCTCGACGGTGTCTACGATCACCGTCCAGTACGGCGTGCGGTGCGGCACACGCAGCAGCACAAGAACGCGCACACCGAGGTGACGCAGCAACGCCCAGAGCACCGCCTCACCTCGTGACAGCCACACGGCCGTCATCACGGTCGCCAGGCCGTGGGCGACCAGCATCCCCAGCCCCGGAACGAGACCGGAGTGCACGTGCCCACCGGGCAAACCCGACAACACCGGCAATGACGGCGCGAATGAGAACAGCAGGTGCAACGCCACCTGCACGCCCGCCAGCAGCAGGAAGACGGCAGTCCCGCCGCGCTCCCGGCCGGTCGACGGCACGGCGGCGACGAAGGAGACCACCAGAGCCGTCACCGCCAGAAGGGCGGTCACCCTGCCGCCCCCGAGCAGGTGGGCGAACGCGCCCAGCCCGCAGCACACCACGGCGAAGGCCGTGGCGCGCAGCAGGCGGAACATCACTGCAGCGGGCATGACTCCGGCTGTCATCTCAAGGGGCGGCGGACCGGCACCGTCATGCCGGCCGTGCATCGTGTCGGACCGAATGCCGCAACAGCGGCATGTCCTTCTTGGCTACGTTGATGCCCGCGGAGGTCCGCCCCGGCGGACAGGCGGGACGGGCCGTTAGTGAGCGGGCGACGCCACGGGCGGCCCGCGCCGCCGTACCGCCCGCACGAGCTCAGGCCCGCGATGCATCCTCGTCTCGGCCACGAGCACGACCCGGACCGGCGTCGCGAACGGCTCGACCGCGCCGACGAGCAGCCGCCGCAGCTTCGGCAGCGGAGCCATCCCCCGCAGCCGGACCATCAGCCAGAACGCGCTCTCCCCGCGATAGAGCCACCATCCACTCAGCACCGCGACCACGAGATGAGCCACGGTCATGCCGGCGCCCGGTGTGCCCGCGTGCACATGCTCGGCATACGCCACGGTGCCGGCGGCGCTCCTGGTGAACAGTTCATGCAGCAGGAGCTGAGCCACCGCCGTCGCTGCGACGACGATCTCGGGGCCACGCTCTCGTCCGCTGAGCACGAAGGCGAGGACGAAGGTCCCCAGCACGCCGATCAGTAACGTCGGAACCGCGACCGGAGCACCGCCAGCCAGGACATGCCCGCCCGCAGAGATGACAACGCACACCGCGGCGAAGACGGCGGCGCGTGCCAGGCGCGAGATCCGTTCCAGGGCGGACACGGCACTCATCCTTCCAGCCCGACGCCCCGGTGAGAAGTCCGCCCTCCAGCGAAGCTTCCCTCTCCCGACCCGTACGGTCTCAGGTATGCAGCGGACCTGCGAAAGGTTCAGCGCCTCTCTGGCCGTTCTTGACCGCGCGACAGGTGACCGCCAGGTTGCCGAGCGCGTCCTCACCCAGATGGCCATCGACCTCGGAAGCCTCGCGCAGATGCGCGAGGATTCGCCAGACGTCGCCGCTGGACGTATCCGACGGCAGGCCTGCGATCAGCGGCCGTTTCGCAAGTAGGCGACCAGTGTCGCCACCGAATCGAGCTCGTGGGAGCCGACCAGCCATCGGCCGGGCGAACGCACCTCGACTGTGATGTCGGCATGATGCTCGCTGATGCGGTATCCGGCGCGCTCCACCGCACGGGCGGTCCATGACAGCAGGTCGGCCGAGCAGTCCTGCGGTGCCGTGATGCACGCGGTGGCCGAGTGGCGGGTGTCCCAGGTAAAGGTGCCGGTTCGCGGGTCGAAGGCGGCGGCGTCGTTGAGCATGCGCCGCAGGTGTCCGGCCAGCCCGATCTCTTCCGGCGCGCCGCTGATCAGCTCGCGCTCGGGAGTGACCAGCCAGACCGAGTCGGCGTGCCGCAGCATGTGCTCGACGTCGTGGGTAGACATCAGGACGGCGAGGCCGTGCTCGTCCGTCAGGGAGAGCAGCAGCTTGATGAGCTCCAGCCGGGCAGCCACGTCGAGGAACGCGGTGGGCTCGTCCAGCAGCAGCACGGACGGCTGCTGGGCGAGCGCCCGCGCGATCATGAGGCGCTGCCGCTCGCCATCGCTGAGCTCCGACACCGGCCGGTGGGCCAGGTGCCCGGCGTTGGTGGTGTCCAGGGCCTGCTCGATAACGCGGCGGTCGGTGTCGTCGAGTCGGCCGAACCATCCGGTGTGCGGGGCGCGTCCGAGGGCGACGAGGTCGTAGCCGTGCAGTTGGCCGACGGCGACCCTGTCGGTGAGGACGATGGCCAGCTCCCCGGCGAGCTCGCGTGGGGAGAGGTCGGTGATGGGCCGCCCGCGCAGCTCGATGCGTCCGGTGAGCCGTGGCTGGGCGCGGGCCAGGGTGCGCATGAGGGTGGACTTGCCGATACCGTTCGCACCGATCAGGCAGGCCAGTTCCCCGGCGTGCAAGTTGACATTGATGTTCGAGAGCACGGCGCGGCGGCGGTAACCCACCGTGAGGTCCGTGGCGCCCAGCCGTACGTCAGACACTAAAACCTCCGCCAGCCCGGTTGATCCGCAGCAATACGTGAAGCACGACGGGCGCGCCGAGCAGCGCCAAGGCGGCGTTGAGCGGCAGCGTGAGCCCGGTTCCGGGCAGCTGCGCGAAGATCCCGGCGGCCAGGGCGATCATCGCGCCGAGCAGCGCCGAGCCGGGGATCAGCAGCCGGTGGTCGGCCGTGCCGAGCAGGCCTCGCGCCAGGTGCGGGGCGGCGATGCCGAGGAAGGCGATCGGCCCGGTGTAGGCGGTGACTGCGCCGGACAGCAGGGCGGTGGCGGCGATGGCGACGATCCGCACCCGCCGCGGGGACAGGCCCATGCTCTGGGCATACCGCTCCCCCAGCAGCGACACGTTCAGCTGCTTGACGAAGAGGGTCAGCAGCAGCGTGCCCGCGGCCACCACCGAGGCGAGCACGGGGAGCTGGGCTGAGCGGACGCCCTCGAAGCTGCCGAACTGCCACTGGGTGAAGGCCACCACGGCCTCGGGCCGGGCGAAGAACACCAGCACGTTGGTGATCGCGCCGAGGAAGGCGGCGACCATGATGCCCGCCACCAGGACGATCACCATGTTCCGCACCTGCCCGGCGACGGCCAGCATGACCAGCAGGACGGCGGCCGCACCGGCAGCGGCGGCGCCAACGACGCCGAGCCCGTGCAGCGGGGCGAGTCCCGCCAGCAGCGAGGCGCCCACGCCGGTGGCCGCGCCCTGCGGCAGCAGGAGCAGGCCCACCCCGAGGCCCGCTCCCGAGGTGACGCCGAGGACGTACGGCTCGGCCAGAGCGTTGCGGAACAGCGTCTGCATGGCGAGCCCGGCCAGGGCCATCGCCGTCCCGGCGAGGATCGCCGTCGTCGCACGCGGCAGGCGCAGGTCGAGGACGATTGCCCGCCAGGTCCTGCGGGCCGGGGCCTGTCCGCGCAGGATGGCGATGACCTCCTCCAGCGGCACGCTGACCGACCCCCAGGCCAGCGTGGCCAGGAACGCGGCCAGCACCCCGGCGGCGAGCACGGCGAGGACGACGGCGCGGCGCGCGCTACTCGGCCGGGACACGCTTGACGAACTGGAGCTCATCGCCGCTCTTCAGGAGTTCCGGGTGCAGGAGGTTCACCATGTCGCGCAGGATCAGGTCGGCCTCCAACGCGCCGTTGAGGAAGTAGTCGGCCCCGCGGGACCCGACGCGATGGAACGTCCTGCCGTTCTCCAGGGCGGGCAGGCGGGCGAGCCGGTCGTCGGCGGCGAGGTAGTCGGCTCCCGTCTTGTGCTTGGGGAAGAACACCAGGTCCATCCAGTAGTCGGCGTCGGCTCCCGCGTCGAGGAACTTCTCCAGCGACAGGGTCGCGATGCCGCCACCGGGCAGGTCGGGCACCGGCTCCGCGCCGGCCTCGCGGATGAGCTGGGGCTCGAACCGCTCCCGCTGCCTGGTGGTCACCGATCCCGACTCGCCGACGGTGCCGATCAGCACCTTGGGCTTCTTCCGGTCGGCGACGTGCGCGTCGATCTGGGCACGCAGCTTCAGGTAACGCTCTTTGATCGGGTCGAACACCTGCTGGGCCTGCTGCTCGGCGTTGAAGAAGAGCGACAGGAACTTGATCTGCTCAGCCGCTCCGAGTGGCGTTTCGGTGTACGGGAAGTAGAAGACGATCGGAATGCCGAGTTCTTCGATCTTGCTGAAGGTCTGGTCGTCACCGGCGTAGTTGGTGTAGAAGTCGGGGTCGGCGTCGGCCAGCGCTTCGTAGTTGATCTCGTACCCGATCTCGGCGACCTTGCCCGCCTTGATCCGCTCAGCGATCCTGGGCAGGTAGGGTGCCTCGATGTCGCCGATGAACGGTTCGGCGTAGCCGGCCAGCGCGTCGGCCTTGCCCAACTTCTCCAGGGACGCGTACAGGACGCTGCCGCCGTCGACCATCGTCCTGACGGGAACCTCGATGACGGTGGCGCCGGCCAGCTCGCCGGTCAGTTCCGGACGCGGAGCACCGCACTGCAGCAGCACGTAGGTGCTGTCGATCTCGCGGCTGCCGGCCTTGGCGTGCCCGCCGGCCGCCTGCACCGTCGTCTTCAGCACCTTGTACGAGCGCTCGTAGCGAACCTGCCAGCCCTTGGCGTACTCCGCCTCGACCTGGTGAGGGAAGTAGTTCGTCTGGGGCGAGTACTCGGTCACGCAGCCGGGCCGCTCCGGGGCCGCCCGCGGTGGCGGGCCGGCGGCTCCGCATGCGGTGAGCCAGGCGGCCAGGAGCGCGCAGAATAAGCGTTTCATCCATTTTCTCCTCTGCTGTTGCGCACCTTCCGGTGCCGGGTTAGCGTCCCTGGATATGACAACGGTTATCAAACCCGCGTCGACTCGGCAACGGGTTGCCCCCTTGACACCACGGCTGTTACGTCTGGCCGCCTGCGTACGCGGCTGGCTGGCTCTCGGCACGGCGGTGACGCTCGCCATCACCGCGACCTACGTCGGCCAAGGCATCGCGATCGCGCAGGCCCTGGCCGTCGTGTTCGCCGGCGCGCCGTGGCAGGGCGTGCTCGTTCCCCTGGTTGTCGTCTCCGGCATGCTGGTGACCAGGGCGGCCTTGATCTGGGCGCGCGAACTGGTCATCGTCGCCACCGGACGGGCGATGAAGGATTCCCTGCGCAGGCGGCTGTACGCCAAGCTCTTCGAGCTGGGGCCCGGCTACACCGCGGCCAACCGCACGGGCGCCACCCAGGCGACGGTGGTCGACGGCGTGGAGAAGATCGACGTGTACGTCAGCCGCTTCCTGTCCCAGCTGCTGGGCGCCGCGATCGGCGCGCTGGCGATCCTGACCGGGCTCGTCCTCGTCGATCCGCTCATCGGCGGCGTCCTGTTCGCCGGAGCGCTCGCGATCACCGCGACTCCCCTGCTCGCCCGGCGCCTGCAGGCCGAGCGGGCCGGCTGGTTCTGGGGGCTGTGGCGCCGGCTCGGCGCCGAATACCTCGACGTGCTGCAAGGCATGACGACGCTGAAGGCCTTCGGCGTCAGCCGCGAGCGCGGCCGTGAGCTGTCGCGCGAATCCCATGAGTTCTACCGGGCCTCGATCGGCTTCGTGGCGGTGGCCAACCTGCGGACCGGCGCGATGGGGTTGCTGTCGGTCGCGGGCGTCTCCCTCGCGATCGGGCTCGGTGCCGTGCGGCTGGCCACCGGGCAGCTCGACGTCCTGGGCCTGCTGCTGGTCCTGCTCCTGGCCCGCGAGGCGTTCCGGCCCCTGGAGGAGCTGCAGAAGGCCTACCACTCCGCCTACCCGGCGATCTCCGCCGCCGGCGGGGTCTTCGAGCTGCTGGACGCCTCGCCGGCCGTCACCGAGGCGCGGCAGCCGCAGCCGCAGCCGGCGTCCTCGTCGATCTCGTTCGACCGCGTGTCCTTCGGCTACCGCGACGGGCAGGACGTCGTCTCGGAGCTGTCGTTCGCGGTGGAGGAAGGCCGCACGGTCGCGATCGTCGGCCGGTCCGGCGCGGGCAAGAGCACGATCGTCGCACTGCTGCTGCGCTTCTTCGATCCCAGGTCGGGCCGCGTCCTGCTCGGCGGGCGGGACATCCGGGAGCTGTCCCTGGCGCAGTTACGCGGCCTGATCTCCGTGGTGGCCCAGGACACCTACCTCTTCCACGGCACGGTCCGCGACAACCTCCTGCTCGGCCGGCCGGACGCCGCCGCCGAGCAGGTGGAGGTGGCCGCGGTCGCCGCCGGCGCCCACAACTTCATCTGCAGGCTGCCCGACGGGTACGACACCGTGGTCGGCGAGCGCGGCGCCACCTTGTCGGGCGGCGAGCGGCAGCGCATCGCCATCGCCCGCGCACTGCTCAAGGACGCGCCGATCCTCGTCCTCGACGAGGCGACCTCCAGCATCGACTCGGCCCATGAGGCGGAGATCCAGCAGGCCCTCGACCGGCTGGCCGCCGGCCGGACGACGCTGGTCATCGCCCACCGGCTGTCGACCGTACGGGACGCCGACCGCATCCTGCTGCTCGACCACGGCCGGGTCGCCGCCGCCGGCACCCACGCCGAGCTGCTCGAACGGTCGGCCGGTTACCAGCGGCTCGTGGCGGCACAGGCGGTGAGCCGATGATCTCCGGCCTGCGCCCCCTGCTGGCCGTCGTGCGGCCCTACCGGCTCCACCTGGCCGGCGCGATCGGCAGCGGCGTGCTCGACCAGGCCCTCACCGTGGCGATCGCCGCGGTCGGCGCCTGGGTGGCCGGCGCCGCGATCACCGGCGCGGGCGTGGCCGAGCTGCGTCCCGGGCTGATCGTGCTGGCCTGCCTGGTGATCCCCCGTGCGGTGCTGGCCTTCGTGGAGTCGCACATCGCCCATGACATGGCCTTCCGGATCCTGGTCGACATCCGTGAGCGGCTCTACGCGGGCTTCGAACGGATCGCGCCCGCGCACCCCAAGGGGCACCGCTCCGGCGACCTGGCCTCGACCGTCATGGACGACGTCGAGCGGCTGGAGGTGTTCTTCGCCCACACCCTGAGCCCGCTGTGCGTCGCGGTCGTGGTGCCGACCGGGTCGCTGGCGGCCCTGTGGTTCATCCACCCGGTGCTCGCCCTCGTCATCCTGCCGATCGCCGCCCTGGTCGCCTTCGTTCCCGCCTGGCTGCGCAAGCGGGCGACCGTCCAGGGCCGGGCGTGGCGGCTGCACCTCGGCCGGCTCAACGCCACCGCCGTGGACGGCGTGCAGGGGCTGCGCGAGATCGCCACCTTCGGCCAGGAGGAGCGCTACCTGACGCGGCTCGGCGAGCACGGCCGCGACCTGCACGAGGCCCAGCTGGCCCACGGCAGCCGGGTCGGGGTCGAGCGTGCCGTGACCGACCTGCTGATCGGGCTGGGGGTGGTCGGCGTGCTCGCCGGATCGGCCGTTCTGGTCGCCACCGGCACCATGCCGGTGGTGCTCTACCCGACCGCGGTGGTCCTGGCCGCCGCCGCGCTGGCGCCCGTCACCAAGCTCGGCGACGCCGCCCGTGAGCTCGGCGTGGTCGCCGCCGCGGGCGAACGGATCTTCGCGGTCGTCGACGCGCCCGCCATGGCGCCGGAACCGGCCTCACCTCGGCCGCTGCCCGCCCTGCCGATGGCACTGGACGTCTCCTTCCGCAATGTCTCCTTCCGGTACGGCCCCGACCTGCCTCCAGCCGTGTCCGGCATCACGTTCGACCTCGCCGCCGGAGAGACGGTCGCGCTGGTGGGGCACTCCGGCGCCGGAAAGTCGACGATCACCAACCTGCTGCTCCGCTTCTGGGATCCGGAGTCGGGCTCGGTGCGGATCGCCGGGCACGACCTGCGTGACCTGGCCGATCACGAGCTGCGCGAGCTGATCTGCGTGGTGCCGCAGGAGATCTACCTGCTCAACCGGACTGTCGCCGAGAACATCGCGCTGGGCAGGCCCGGCGCGAGCCAGGAGGAGATCGAGGCCGCCGCCACGGCCGCGCTGGCCCACGACTTCATCGTCGAGGAGCTGCCCGACGGTTACGACACCGTCGTCGGCGAGTGGGGCGCACGGGTCTCGGGCGGCCAGCGCCAGCGCATCGCCATCGCCCGCGCGCTGCTGCGCGATGCGCCCATCCTCATCCTGGACGAGCCCGTCTCCAATGTGGACGCGGAGAGCGAGCGGCTGCTGGGCCTGGCCATGGCCCGGGTCCGCGCCGGCCGGACCACCCTGCTGGTGGCCCACCGGCTCTCCACGATCCGCACCGCCGACCGCTTGATCGTGCTCGATCACGGCAAGGTCGCCGAGATCGGCACGCACGCGGAGCTGGTGGCAGCCGGCGGCACCTACGCCCGGCTGATCCGCCACCAGCTGCAGTAAACCACCCCACAGAGAGGAGGTCAGCGCATGATCCGCGAAATCAGCACCGAACGGCGCCGCGACACCGTCGCGCCGCACAACCACAGCACGGGCTTCCGCGCCTTCCGCTGGAGCTGACGAGGTGACACCCGTGGGGCCGGCACGCATCCGGCCCCACGGGCCCCTACGACAAGGATACGATCTTGAAGCACATTCCGAGAGTCAACGTGGACGTGCGTCCCCTGGGCGAGGACGCGGCCGTGCTCATCACGCCGAACGGCCGGATGTTCGAGATCGACCGGCCAGCGGCGGACGTCGTCCGCGCCCTGGAAGACCTCGCCGCGACGCCGCCCGGCGCGTCTCCGCCGTGGCCGGAGCTGGCCGGCCTGCTCGCCTCGACCGGCTCCCTCATCGAACCCCCGCAACCCCCGGTGCTCCTCGCCGATGCCGACTTGCATCCCATCGTCACGAGGCTCGCCGCGCCTGGCGAGCAGACGCACCCCATGGGCGGCGATGTGCCGCTCGACCGGCCCTTGGCGCTGCTGAGCACGCGGTTCGATCCCGAGCTGCTGTTACGCGTGGACGGCCAGCGCACCGGACCGTGGACCTGCTTCTTCCTGGATCAGGGCAAGTGCTACTTCGGCCCGGCCATCGAGCCCGGCCGCACCGCGCCGTACCGGGACCTGCTGACCCGCCGGGCCTGCGTGACGCAGCGGCCCGACCTCGCCGACGCGCTCCTCCAGCCCTCGCTGACCGGCGGCCTGCGCCCGCCTTCCCCGGACGTGCTGACCTGGCTCGTGTCGATGTTCCTGGTCGAGCTGCGCCGCTGGCTGGCCGGCGAGCCCTGCGCCCTGGCCGGCAACGAGGTCGAGGTGGATCCGGCGGGCCCGCAGATCCGGCTCCATCCGTTCCTCCCCCTGCCGGCCAGCCCGTACCCGAAGGTCATCAACCATCGCATCACGGGTGCGGACCTGCTGCTCGACGACCGCATCGGCATCGTGGCAGCCACCAGGGTCATCGAGCACGACCCGTCGATCCCGCGGGCCCTGACGACGGTGCAGGCCGATGTCGCCGACATGGGACGGCGCTTCCCGTGGGCCACCAACGTCCTGTGCGGCGCCAGCTCCTTCGGCGACGCGGCCGGGGCCCGGGCGGCGGCCATCGGCGAGAGCGTGGAACGCTACTGCGCCAACTGGATCCAGCCCGAACTCCTACGCAAGGCGTCCTACGCCGAGCTGCGCCAGGCCGGCGAGAACGCCCTCGCACCCGAATCGATCGTCCTGTTCTCCGAAGCCCAGTACGCGGCGGAAGGCTTTCCCTTCGTCCGCTTCGACGGCGACCTGCCGGTGCACTGGATCGCGGGCCGCTCCCTCACCCATGACCGGCCGATCTGGGTGCCCGCCAGCCTGGCCTACTGCAACTACTACGTCGGGCCCTACTACCACGAGCCCATCACGAACCCCCTGTACTACGCAGGTGTGGCGGCCGGGGAATCCTTCGACGACGCCGTACGGTCCGGGCTCGAAGAGGTGATCGAGCGCGACGCCACCATGGTCTGGTGGGCCAATCTGCCCGCCCTTCCGTCCCTGGAACCGACGCCGCGCCTGGCCGCGCTCTTCGACGGCACACCCGGCCAGCGCGCGTGGCTGATCCCGCTGCCCAACGAGTTCGACGTCCCCGTCATCGCCGGCGTCGTCGAGCACGCCAGGGATCAGATCCTGACGATCGGCTTCGGCTGCCGCGACACCCTCGAGCTCGCGGCGGAGAAGGCCTGGGCCGAAGCGCTGACACTCCAGGAGATCGCCCGTGATCTACAGGATCCCGACGGCCTGTATTGGGAGGCCGTGCACGCTGGCCGCAAGGCCCGGCACTTCATGCACGAGTGGCGGGCCGACCGCGCCTACCTCGACAGCTTCCGCCCCGACTTCCGCGACGTCGGCGACCTGGAATGCCAGATGCAGGTCAACCTCGACCCCCGCGCCGTCGAGCGGGTGCGAAGCTGGCTGGACTCCGGAACCACCATCCCGGCTTCGTCCGTGTCCACGATGCCCGACCGCTCCCTGAGCACTTACCGGCAGCGGGTCGAGCAGGCCGGCTACGAGGTGATCGCCGTCGACCTCACCACCCCGGACGTCGCCGCGGCCGGGCTCCACGTCACCAGAACGCTCGTTCCCGGGCTGGCCGGCAACTTCGCCGCCGCCTTCCCCTACCTCGGCGCCGACCGGCTGCGCAACGCCGCCGTCAAGCTCGGCTGGCCCGCCCGGACAGAGCTGAACGTCTTCCCTCTCCCCCACGCGTGAAAGGAATGCCGACGATGAAAGACGCCGACGCCCTCAATGCCGTCGCCTACGGACCGGAATGGTCGGCCCGCTGGGAGGCGGAGTTCGGCGACCAGCCCGACACCCAGGACGCGGCCGACTACCTGGCCGGGCTGGCCGCCGGGCGGGCCGTGCTGGAGCTCGGCATCGGCACCGGCCGGCTCGCCCTCCCGCTGCTCGACCGCGGGCTGGCCGTGACCGGCGTGGACAACTCCCCCTGGATGCTCGAACAGTTGCGCGCCAAACCGCGCGGCGACGAGATCGACGTCGTGGAGGGCGACTTCGCCGACGTGAAGGTCGACGGCGAGTTCGGCCTGGCCTTCATCTCCCGTTTCGCGCTGTCGGCCCTGACCACGCAGGAGGCGCAGGTGCAGTGCTTCGAGAACGTCGCCGCGCACCTGGCACCCGGCGGCTTCTTCGTCGTCGAGCTGATGGCGCCGGCCAGCGGTGTCCTGGAGAACGGCAGGGCCTGGGCCTCCAACGTCAAGCCCGACGCGGTCTCGCTGTTCGTCTCGACCGCCAACCACGTGACGCAGGAGATGCGCACCTGCCACATCAGACTCAGCGAGACGGAGGGCGTCCAGCTGCGCCCCGGCGCGGTCCGCTACATCTGGCCGTCCGAGCTCGACCTGATGGCCCGCATCGCCGGCATGCGGCTGCACGAGCGCTGGTCGAGCTGGGACAAGGCCCCCTTCACCGCCACCTCGACCCGCAACATCTCGGCCTACCGGAAAGCGTGATCCGCCGTGACCTCCCTTCCCATCACCTCACCCGGATCGTGGGTCTTCTCCGGCGACGTCCCGACGGTGTTCGTCGATCACGCCCGCCACTCGGTGCCGCTCTACGACGCCGGCCACGACCTCGTCTGCGACCTTTCCACGTGCTTCCTCGGCGGCGACGGGCCACACATCGGCTACGAGCTCGGCTCGGCCACCGGCCAGCTCCTGCACCGCCTGGCCACCCACGGCCCGGCCAACCACGCCACCCACTGGATCGGGGTCGACCGCGAGGCCGCGATGGTCAAGGCCGCCCGCGAGCACTGCGCCGGTCTCGACAACGTCGAGGTCGTCGAGGGCGACCTCACCACGATCGCCTATCAGCACTGCGATTTCGTCGTCGCGTACCTGACCATGCACTTCCTGCCGCCCGGGCTCCGGCGGGAGGTGTTCCGCCAGATCTGCCAGGCGCTCCGTCCCGGCGGAGCCTTCTTCATGTTCGACAAGGTCCTGGCGCCGGGCGCTCAGCTCGAAGACCTGATCACGACGCTGCACTACCGGTTCAAGCGCAACGCCGGCTTGAGCCCGGAGGAAATCCTCAACAAGAAGGAGAGCCTGCTCGGCGTGCTGCAGCCGGTCTCCACCGACGACAACGTCGCTCTCCTCAAAGAGGCCGGCTTCGCGAGCTACGGAACGATCCTGAAATACCTCGCCTTCGAGGGATTCATCGCGATCAAGTAGCTGCGGGCACGTCGGCCAAGGCCACGTCAGCGGGCATCGGCGCTACGCACGGTCAGGATTCGGACGAGACGCTCCCCGCTGTGCCCGTCACGGCCGTGCCAGCAGCGGTAGTTGTCCAGCACCAGGATCTCGCCCTCGTCCAGGGCGAACCTGGGCAGCGTCGGCTCCGCCTCCCGCACGGCCTCGTCGAGCCCGCCGATCAGCTCCCGGATGCGTTCAGCGTCCGGGTCACGGTGCAGCGGCACGGCGCCCTCGGTGCGGCGGACGACGCGGCGCCCGGTGCGGGTGTATTCGACGTGCCGGCCGACGCGCGGCATGGCGGGCAGCCCGCGCAGGTCCGCCCACCTGCCGTAGAGGTCCACGTCCGCGCTGGTGAGGAAGTCCCACAGGCCCGGGTCGCGCCGCTCGCAGTCGTCGGCGAAGCGGTAGGCGTCGGCGACGAACGACTCGCCGCCCGAACCGGGCGTCTGGACGGCCTGGATGAAGACGTAGTCCTCGTCGGGGTCACGTCTGCGGACAGGGACGCCTCCAATGTCGACGACCACGTCGAAGCTGTCGGCGTGCAGGTGCACCGGGCCGGCGTCGCGGGACGGCCTGCTGCGGTACGGGAACACCTGCCGCAACCGGTGGCCGAGGGTGAGCGCCGCGGCGACGACGAGCGCGTCGGGAGTGGCGGCGAAACCGGTGAGGATGGCCGCACCTGACTCGGTGAGCAGGTGACGGATGCGATCGGTGTCCCGGCCGTCGACACGGTCAGGGAGGATGCCGAAGGACATCTTCAGGACCTCTCAGGTCGGGAGAAGCCGCGGCTGCTGGGGACCAGGGCCGCGGCGGCGGGTGCGAGGAAGCACACCAGCGCGCAGCCGGCCAGGACCGGCTGCCAGCCGAAGGCGTCGATGGCCGGGGCAAGGAAGGCCAGGCCGACAGGGGCCAGCCCGTAGGAGACCAGGAAATCGAGCGAGGAGACGCGGGCGAGCAGGCGCGGCTCCACCTCACGCTGCGTGGCGGTGAACCAGGGCACGTTGAACAACTCGATGCCCAGCCCGGCCAGCGCGTAGGCGGCGAAAACCACCATCGGGTGCACCGGCACCAGCAGGCTGAGCGGCGCGAAGCCGTACAGCGCCAGGCCGGCCAGCGCCGCCCAGCCCTGCGCGCGCGGCTGCCACCGGGCCACCAGCAGCGCGCCGGCCAGCGCGCCGAGGGTGTAGGCGGTCAGCGCCGCCGCGAGCACCGCCTCGGTGCCGTACCGGTCGCGGCTGACCAGCGGCAGTGCCACGCCCGTGGCCGAGTAGCCGGTGAAGATGACCGCGGCCAGCGCCCCCAGACCGGCCAGGAACCATGGATGCCGGCGCGCCTCGCGTACACCCTCGCCGAACTCCGCGAAGAACCGCGCGCCGCCCGCCGCGAGGGCCCGGGCGGGCAGGCCCCGGGGCGGCAGCACGGCGGCGGCCAGCCACAGCAGCCCGGTGCCGATCAGCAGCCACCAGGTGTTCAGGACGGCGGCCAGCAACGCCGTGCCCGCCGGCGCGACGAGGGTGGTGACGCGCACGGCCAGGGTCATGGCGGCGTTGGCCTGCCGGCGGTGGCCGGCGTCCACGACCTCGGCCGTGAGCGCCTGGAACGCGGGTCGGCACGCCCCCTGGCCCGCGCCGACGACCGCCGCCGCCACGGCCATGAGCGGGACGGAGCGGCCGAGCCCGAGCGCGATGAACGGGGTGGCGAGCGCGGCGGCCAGTCCCGCCCACCACACCACGGCGCGGCGCGAGTACCGATCGGCCAGAACTCCGCTGATCGGCACCGCGGCGAGGAAGCCGACGGTCCGGGTGGCCAGCACGATCCCGAGACCGGCGGCGGTGAGCTCACGGTCCAGCACGGCCAGCCCCAGCACGAACGGCAGCGCCCAGGTCGCCAGCCCTGAGGCGGTGGTGCCGCACCACAGCCGGATGAACCGCCTCTCGCGCAGGATGGACCGTGCCGCGGACGACGACGTGTCCGAGTCGGTGGGCATCGGTGCGATCACAGGTGGACTCCTCCAGGGGACCAGGACGAACGAGATTCGCGATCTACAACATGTTAGTGAAAACCACTATCATTCCACTTCCATGAGGGCCTTTCCCCCGTCTCGTAAGATCAGCGTCTTCGCCGGGCTCGTCCTACTCTTGTTCTCGGCCGCCTGCGGCGGCACCCGATCCGTCTCCCCTTCGGCCGCTCCTGCCACCGGTGCGGTGCGGGTGAGCAGCTGCGGCCAGGAGCTGTCGTTCTCCAGCCCGCCGGAGCGCGTCGTCACGCTGGACCAGTCCTCGACGGAGACGCTGCTCGCACTCGGCTTGCAGGATCGTATGGCCGGGACCTCGAATCTGAAGACCGCGGTGGCGCCGCAGTACAGGGCCGCCTACGACAGCGTCCCCGTGCTGAACCCGAAGATCCTCACCGGTGAGCAGCTTCGTGCCGCCACCCCTGACCTGGTCGTCTCCTCCTTCGCCGCCCTGTACACCAAGGACCGGGTCGGCACTCGCGAGGAGCTGCGCGGGCTCGGGTTGCCGTCCTACGTCAGCGTGGTGGACTGCCCCCAGGCCGGCGGAGCCGGGCCGACCCCGTTCGATCTGCTGCTGCGGGACTACGAGAACCTGGGCCGGATCTTCCGCGTCGAGGACCGGGCCGCGAAGCTCATCGCCGAACAACGACGGGTCATCGACCGGGCGTCCAAGGGCCGTTCCGCGGTCACCGGCGAAGTCACGGTCGTCTGGCTGTACTCGGTGTACGCGGGCCTGCCGTACGTCGCGGGCCACGGCGGTATGCCCAGCGCGATGAGCGAGCTGGTGGGCGTCCGCAACGCCTTCGACGACGTGGACGAGGACTGGCCGGAGGTTTCCTGGGAGGAGATCGCCAGGCGCGACCCCGACGTCATCGTGATCGGCGACCTGTCCGAGCGCGGAGCACCCGGCGACAGCGCCGCCGAGAAGCTGGACATGCTGCGCAAGGAGCCGACGATGTCGCAGCTCACCGCTGTGAAAGCGAACCGCGTCATCGAGGTCCCGGGCATCGAGATGGACCCGTCGGTGCGGACGGTGAACACCCTCGGCCTGTTCGTCGAAGGGCTGCGGAAGCTCGGCCATGTCCGCTAGCGGCGCTGATCTGTCGATCCTGCATCCCACCGCGAGAGATCGCCCCGTCCCTGACGGCTCGCGCCCCGCTCCGCCGGGCCACGCGGGACCGCCTGTATCGGTGCTGCTCCTGACCGGGATCGGGCTGTTGATCGGCTCCGTGGCGGCCTCGGTGCTGATCGGCACATCCGAGGTCGGCCTCATCGACCTCGGCCGCGTCCTCGGCACCCGCCTGGGCCTGCCGGTGGAGCCGTTGCCCGGCCTGCTCGACTCGCTGATCTGGGACCTGCGCGTGCCCCGCGTGCTCCTGGCGGCCCTGGTCGGTGCCGGGCTCGCACTGTGCGGCGCGGTGCTGCAGGCCGTGACCCGCAACGCGCTGGCCGATCCCTACCTGCTGGGCATCTCCTCCGGTGCGTCCACCGGAGCGGTGGCCGTCGTCGTCCTCGGTCTGGGTGGTGCGGCGTTCTCCGTGGCCGGCGGTGCGTTCGCCGGCGCGCTGGCCTCGTTCGGGCTGCTCATGCTGCTGTTGCGGCGCAGCGGCATGGACTCCATGCGGATCGTGCTGACCGGTGTCATCGTCGCCGAGCTCTTCGCGGCCGTCGCCGCCCTCGTGCTGGTGGCCTCCGGCGACGCCGATACCACCCGGGCGATCATTCACTGGTTGCTCGGCTCGATGGCCTCCGCCCGGTGGGACGCGGTGATCGCGAGCGGCGCCGTCACCGTCATGGGACTGGCCGTCTTCTGGCCGTACGCCACCGCGCTGGACGGGTTCTGCTTCGGGACCGACACCGCCTCCTCGCTCGGCATCGACGTGCGCAGGACGCGCCTGGTGCTGCTGGGCGTCACGGCGCTGCTCACCGCGGTGGCCGTGGCCGGCGTGGGCGCCATCGGTTTCGTCGGCCTGATCGTGCCGCATGGCGTGCGCTTCCTGGTGGGTCCGCTGCACCGCGTACTGCTGCCGCTCAGCGCGCTGGCCGGCGCGATCTTTCTGGTGTGGACGGACGCGCTGGCCCGTGTCGCCTTCGCCCCGCAGGAAGTCCCGGTCGGCGTGTTCACGGCGCTGCTCGGCGTCCCGCTGTTCCTGCTGGTGCTGCGCAAACGAGGTGAGCTGTGAACATCGACGTCGAGGGCCTGTCATGGGACGTCCCGGGCAAAAGCATCGTCCGGGACGTCACCTTCCACGTCGGCTCGGGTGAGACCGTGGGCCTGATCGGCCCGAACGGCTCCGGCAAGTCCTCCCTGCTCCGTTGTGTCGCCGGCCTGCGCACTCCCACCTCGGGGGTCGTCCGCTACGACAGTCAGGACATCCGGGGCTGGAGCGCCCGCCGCATCGCGCAGCAGGCCGCCTTCGTCGAGCAGTCCGCCGACTCCGACAGCGACCTGCGGGTCGCCGACGTCGTCGCCCTCGGCCGCACCCCGTTCCGCAGCCCATGGAAGGCTCTCGACCGGACCGACCAGCTCGTCATCGACGCCGCACTGGAACGCCTCGACCTGACCGAGCTGAGGTCCAGGGACTGGAAGACGCTCTCCGGCGGCGAACGCCAACGCGCCCACATCGCGCGCGCCCTCGCCCAGCAATCCTGGTGCATCCTGCTCGACGAACCCACGAATCACCTGGACATCAGACACCAGCTCGACCTGATGGATCTGCTGGCGTCCACCGACCAGACGATCCTGGTGGCCCTGCACGACCTGTCCCTGGCCGCCCGCCACTGCGACCGCCTCGTCCTGATGAGCGGCGGCACGCTGATCGCCGACGGGCCGCCGGACGAGGTCCTCACCCCGGAACGGCTGCGGAACGTCTTCGGAGTCGAGGCCCACATCGCCACAGACCCGCTGGGCAACCTGACGGTCGCCTACACCCGCGCCGGTGAGGCGGGGAATTCCCTGCCTCACCGGGCCTGACACACGCCACCCGTGAGCTGCTCCCGGGGTGCCGCTCATCCGGTCAGGTCTGGAGCTCGCGCAGGTATTTCGCGAACCCTTCCAGGCCGTCGATGTTGCGCGGCCCGCTGATGCCCTCGTTGTAGTCCAGGACGTAGAAGCGGTCGTTGACGACGGCGGGCAGCTTGCTGGTGGTGGGGAACTCCTTCAGAAACTTGATCTTCTCCGCTGCGGGCTTGTCACCGTAGTCCAGGATCACGATGACCTCCGGCTTGGCCTCGACCACGGCCTCCCAGGTGACCTCGCCCCAGCGCGCGTCCAGGTCACCGAAGACGTTGCGGCCGCCGGCGAAGCGGATGATGTCGGTGGGCGGCACCTGGCTGCCGGCGGTGAACGGCTTGTCCGTGCCCGAGTCGTAGAGGAAGACGGGCGTCGGGTCGCCCTTGGGCGCCTGTGCCTGGACCGCCTCTACGCGCTTGCGGTAGCCGGCGATCAATTCCTGGGCCTTGGCCTCGACGCCGAAGATCTTCCCGAGGCGTTCGAGGTCGGTGTAGAGCGCTTCGAACGGCGCGACCCGCTCGGGGTAGCCGGGGTAGTTGAAGCACGACTCGGCGTGCATGAAGCTCTGGATCTTCAGCCCGTCGAGGATCTCGGGGGTGATGCCGCGCTGGTCGCTGAAGCCGGAGCGCCAGCCCGCGACGACGAAGTCGGCCTTGGCGTCCACGACCAGCTCCCGGTTGAGCAGGTCGTCGCTGAGGAACTTCACCTTGGCGTACTCGGCCGCCCAGGGCGACTCGGTGACGGGCGGGTTGGCGGGCGGCATCACGTAGCCGTGCACGTGCTGGGTCAGGCCGAGGGCGAACAGCTTGTCGGCGCTGCCGCCCTCGTAGACGACGGCCCGGCGGGGGGTGGTGTACTGGACGTCCTCGCCGCACCTCTTGACCGTCACCGTGCGCGCGGCGGCGGCGCCGCCCTCCACCTGCGCCCCGCATCCTGCGAGCAGGAGTGCCCCCGTCAGGAGCGCAGCGGGGGTGCGTCTTTTCACTTCGAGTTTCCTTTCGTGGTTGTGGCCGTGCCCAGGTCGTAGAGCACCTGGGGGACCCCGGTCAGCGGATGGGGGACGACGCTCGCCTCGACGCCGAACGCCTCGCGCAGCAGTTCCTCGGTGAGGACCTGCGCGGGCGGGCCGCAGGCGACGAGGGTGCCGTGCGACAGCACCGCCAGCCGGTCGCAGGCGGAGGCGGCGAGGTTGAGGTCGTGCAGGGTGACCAGCACGCTCAGCCCGGAGCCTTTGAGCATCGACAGCAGGCGGATCTGGTGGTGCAGGTCGAGGTGGTTGGTCGGCTCGTCGAGCACCAGTACCTGCGGCTCCTGGACGAGCGCCCTGGCCACCAGGACCCGTTGGCGTTCCCCGCCGGACAACGACAGCACGCCGCGCCCGGCCAGGTGCAGCACCTCCATCTGCGCCATGGCCTGACGGCACAGCTCGCGCTCGCGGGCGTCGAGTGCCTGGTTACCGCGCAGGTGCGGGGCGCGGCCGAGGGCGACGACCTCCTCGACGGTGAAGTCGAGATCCGCCCTCCCCTCCTGGGTGAGGGCGGCGATCGTGCGGGCGCTGTCGCGCAGCGGCATCCGCGTCAGCTCCTGGCCGTCGATCCAGACCGCGCCGCCCGTGGGCCGCAGCGCCCGGTACACGCACCGCAGGGCCGTCGTCTTGCCGGAGCCGTTGGGTCCGACCAACCCCACCACTTCCCCGTCGCCGACGGCGAGCGCCAGATCCTTGACGATGGCGGCGCCGTCGATGGACACGGAGAGATCGTCCAGCAGCAGGCGGGTCATCAGCGTCCTCCGAACAGGTAGCCGCGGCGGCGCAGCAGGACGACGAAGACCGGCACGCCCACCAGCGCGGTGATCACGCCCAGCGGCAGCTCGCGCGGCGCCACCAGGGTCCTGGCCACCAGGTCGGCCCACACCATGAAGATCGCCCCGGCCAGGGGCGCGATGGTGAGCACGCGTACGTGTGCCGCCCCCGTCCACAGCCGCACGAGGTGCGGCATGACCAGACCGACGAAGCCGATCGCGCCGCTGACCGCGACCATCGCGCCGGTGGCCAGCGACGTCAGCACGAACAGGCCCCGGCGGAACCTCACGGTGTCCACGCCCAGGCTCACCGACGTCTCGTCGCCCAGGGCGAGCACGTCGAGGCTGCGGGCGAAGCGGCGCAGCGCCACGACGGTGACCAAAGTGACGACTGCCACGACCGGCAGCGCTCCCCATGTCGCCGCGCCGAAGCCGCCCATCGACCAGAACAGCACCGTGCTCGTCGACTCGCCGTCCGGGACGAAGTACACGATCAGGCTCATCACGGCCTGGAAGCCGAAGGCCATCGCCACGCCGGTGAGCACCAGCCGCAGCGGCGTCAGGCCGCCGGCGCCGCGCGAGGCCAGGTAGACCAGGGCGGAGACGAGCAGCGCGCCGAGGAACGCGCCGGCCGAGACCGCGTAGATCCCCAGGGCGGTCAGCGCGCCCGTGACGCTGACCAGCACCGCCCCGGCCGACGCCCCCGACGACACGCCCAGGACGTACGGGTCGGCCAGCGCGTTGCGCACCATCGCCTGGATCGCCACGCCGACGACGCTGAGCCCGGCCCCCACCAGGACCGCCAGCAGCACGCGCGGCGTCCGCACCTGCCAGATGATCTGGTAGGCGGTGACCTCCTCGGCCGTGATCGAGCCGCCGGTCACCGCCGCCCACAGGAAGCGCAGCGTCTCCCCCGGCGGCACCGCGGCGGCGCCGAGCCCTATCGCCAGCAGCACCGACACCGCGAGGACACCGGCCAGCAGAACGACGATCAGCGCCATGGCCGGCCCCGCCGCGCTACCGGTGGATGGGTCCTCGGCTCCCGGGGCCGCCGGTGAGGATGCCGCGCCGGAGCCCGATGGGCCCGGCTCACGCAACGTTCTCAAGGACACTCCAGAAAATGAGAATCATTTCCGGCAGACCGTATCACCACGCATGACTCATGCACTATTGGGGCGTAGGCGGTGAGACAGCCGCGTTAGTCTGCTGCCGCGTACCTGCGTGCGAGTGGGGAGGGTGATGTCGCAGCCAAGTACGGCGGACCGGCCGGTCCCGGACGGTGGCCGGTCGCCGGAGTCCCGGTTACAACGGGCCTTGGCCGGGTTCCGGATGCCCTGGGCGTTCATCGTTCTCGTGGCCCTGCTGGTGGCGGGGCGTTTCCTGCTCGCGCCCCACCTGACGCATCCGGCGCTGCAGACTTGGGCGACCGTGTTCGTGGCGGTGTGCGTGCAGGCACTGCCGTTCCTGGTGCTGGGGGTGGCGCTGTCGGCGGCCATCACCGCGTTCGTGCCCGCCTCGTTCTGGACGCGGGCGCTGCCCCGGCGCACCTACGCGGCGGTGCCGGTGGCGGGGATGGCGGGGGCGGTGCTGCCCGGCTGTGAGTGCGCGTCGGTGCCGGTGGCCTCCGGGCTGATGGCTCGCGGGGTGGCGCCACCGGCGGCGCTGGCGTTCCTGCTGGCCTCCCCGGCGATCAACCCGATCGTGCTGGTGGCCACCGCGGTGGCCTTCCCCGACGACCCGGCGATGGTGGTCGCGCGGTTCGCCGCCTCGCTGGCCGTGGCCGTGCTGGCCGGCTGGATCTGGGCCCGGTTCGGGCGCGCCGCGTGGCTGCCGGCGCCCCGCCGAACCGCCGGGACCGGCCAGAGCAAGGCGGGCGCGTTCGTGGACACGATGCGTCACGACCTGCTGCACGCCGGCGGGTTCCTGGTGGTCGGCGCGCTGGCGGCGGCGACTCTGAACGTGGTGATCCCCCGCGGCTGGCTCACCGCGGTGGCCGGGATGCCGGAAGTGTCCGTGCTGGTGCTGGCGTTCCTGGCGGTGCTGCTGTCGATCTGCTCGGAGGCGGACGCGTTCGTGGCGGCCTCGTTCACGGCGTTCTCCCCCACGGCCAAGCTGGTGTTCCTGGTGGTCGGGCCGATGGTGGACCTGAAGCTCATCGCCCTGCAGGCGGGCACGTTCGGCCGCGCCTTCGCCTGGCGGTTCGCGCCGCTCACGCTGGTCCTCGCGATCGCGGCCGGCTTCGTCGCGGGCTGGGTGCTGCTGTGAGCCGCCAGGCGCAGGGCGCCGTTCTGCTGATCCTCGGCGCGACGGTGCTGAGCATCTCCGCGTTCTCCACAACGTACGTCAACTACGTCAAACCGGGGTTCCGGCCGCTGCTCGTGGGGGCCGGCGCGGTGCTGTCGGCTCTCGGCCTGCTGTCCGTCGTCGCCGGGCTGCTGGACCGGCCCGGCGCCCACCGGCACGGGCCGCGGGTGGCGTGGCTGCTGGCCGTGCCGGTGTTCGCCATCGTGCTGATCGCTCCGCCCGCGCTCGGCGCCTTCGCGGCCCGGCAGAGTGGCGGCCCGCCGGCGCTCGCCCGGACCGGGGGTTACAGCGCGCTGGCGGGAGGCGAGGTGACGGAGTTGACGCTGGGCGAGTTCATCGGCCGCGCCTACGCGCGGCCGGGGCCGCCACTCGCCGGCAGGAAGGTCAGGCTGATCGGCTTCGCCGTCCCGGCCGAGGACGGCAGGGGCTGGTATCTGACCCGAATGCAGATCCGCTGCTGCGCCGCTGACGCGCTCGCTCTGGAGGTCGCCGTCCAGGGGGCGACCGCCCCGGCGGAGGACTCCTGGGTGGCGGTCACGGGCACCTGGGTACCGTGGCCGGACGGGGTGCCCGATGACTACGTGGTTCCGGCCCTGACCGCGACCGCTGTGACCGCCGTCGCGCGGCCGGCGGAGCCGTACGAATAGAGGTCACGCCGGTGAATCGGGTCACGCAGAACCTGCTGCTCCTCTTGCTCGGCGGGGCACTGTTGAAGATCTCCGCCTTCTCGGCGGACTTCGCCAACTACGTCAAGCCGGGTTTCCGGCCGCTGGTGATCGCGGCGGGCGTGGTGCTGGTCGTCCTGGCCGTGGCCGCTCTGGCTCTGGACCTCCGCAGGAGCAGGAGCGCGGCGCGCCAGGGGGAACTCCTCCGCGCTCGCGTGGCCGAGGAGGCCTATCTGGCCGCGCTGGTCGGCCGCGATCCGGTCACCCCCGCGCACCAGGAGGAACACGAGCATGTGGGAGGGCATCGGGTGGCGTGGCTGCTGGTGGCCCCGCTCACGGTGATCTTCCTGGTCGCTCCCCCGGCTCTCGGCTCGTTCGCCGTCCAGCAGGCCGAGCAGACCTCGCACGTGCCTCCGCCCACTCTCGTCGAAGCCCGCCCCACCGTACTGAAAGACGGCCAGGTGAACACGCTGAGCATGATCGAGTTCGCCAATCTGGCCTGGGACGACTCCAGCAGAGCCCTACGAGGCAAGACCGTCCGGCTGACCGGTTTCGTCGTACCGTCCGGCCGGGACGGCGGGTGGTACCTGACGCGCATGCGGATCGGCTGCTGCGCCGCCGACGCCCTCACGATGCAGGTCATGGTGAAAGGTGTCCCCGCGCCCGCGACTGATGCGTGGGTGCGTGTGACCGGCACCTGGAGTCCGCGAAAAGTCCGAGGGACGGACGCCTACTCTCCGCCCGAGGTGACCGCTTCCCGTGTTGAGCGGATAGCTGCGCCCGACGAACCGTATGAATGAGCCTTGCTGAGCGATCGCGCTTGCCCGAAGAGGCACCGCTGATCTCCCACGCTGGGATGAAAGCGGTTATCGCTTCCCACTGAGTCCCGACTTCGATCGGGAGGGGCATAAGGACGAGCTACGACGATGGCGATAGCACTTTCCCTGGTGGTCGCCGCGCCCCGCCTCGCAGCCGTACCCGCCCTCCCCTCACCGGACTGCCCCTTGTAGTCGCGACGGACTGCCCACACAGGTTCCAGAGGAGCCCTCCCCGTACAGGCTGACCGCCGCCTCCTCATCCATACGAACCATGGGGTGACGGGTTACGAAATTGATCGATAATGATTATCATTTGCTCGACTTGTCGGGACATCGACCGCGAAGGGTGAGGCATGTCCGCTTCTCGAGCTCCATCGGTGCTGGCCCCCGCCCGCGCCACCCTGATCGGGTGTGCTGTCCTGACCGGGATCAGCGCGCTGGCCGGGATGGCGCCGCTGATCGCGGTGGTCGAGATCAGCCGGCGCCTGCTCCACGGGGATACGGACGTGTGGCCGATCATCGTGGTCGCCCTCGCCGCGCTAGCCGTCAAGCAGCTCGGCACGTTCGGCGCGGGGGTGCTGACGCATCTGGCCGACATCCGGGTGTCGTTCAGGATCCGGCGGGAGCTGCTGGCCAAGCTGCGCAGGCTGCCGCTGGGCTGGTTCACCGACCGCAACTCGGGGATCGTGAAGAAGACGGTCGAGGACGACGTCGCCGCGCTGCACCAGCTCATCGCCCACTCCGTGGTGGAGGTGACGGCCGCCGCCGTCCCCGTGGTGGTCGCAATCGGCTACCTGCTCATTGTGGACTGGCGGATGGCGCTGATCAGCCTGGTTCCGCTGGTCACCGGGCTGGTCGTGTACCAGCGGGCGATGGCCGGGGCCGGGACGAAGTACCCGGAGTTCATGGCATGGCTGACCCGGCTGAGCGGGGCCGCGGTCGAGTTCGTCAACGGCATCGGCGTCGTCAAGGCCTTCGGCACGCCGGGGGTGGCCAGCCGCCGGTTCCAGGAGGTGTCCCGGAATTTTGCCCGTTTCTTCCTGGACTGGGCCAAGGCCACGACCACGGCCTCGGTCATCTCGGAGATCCTGCTGTCGCCGCCCAGCGTGCTCGTCATCATGGCAGGCGCGGGCGGCGCGCTCACCGCCGCCGGATGGCTGCCGCTGACGAGCCTCATCGCGTTCCTGGTGTTCGGGACCGTCACCACCGCCGGGTTGATGACCGTCATGATGTCGATCCACCCGCTGGTCACGGCGCTGAGCGTGGCGCGCGGCATCCGCGAGGTGCTCGCCGCCCCCGAGCTGCCCGTCCCGGCGAGCCCGGTCGTGCCCGACCCCGCCGCTCCCGGCCCGGTGGTGCGCATGCGCGGCGTCCGCTTCTCCTACGGCGACACGGTCGCGCTCGACGACGTCGATCTCGACCTGGAGCGGGGCACGGTGACCGCGCTGGTCGGCCCGTCCGGGTCCGGCAAGTCCACCCTGGCCAAGCTGCTGCCCCGGTTCGACGACCCCCAGCAGGGCTCGGTCGAGCTGCACGGAACCGACCTGCGCGATCTCGACCCCGCCGAGCTGTACCGGCACGTGGCCTTCGTCTTCCAGGACTCGGCGCTGCTGCGCATGAGCGTCCGCGACAACATCCGCCTGGCCCGCCCGGACGCCTCCGACGCCGACGTACGCGCGGCGGCGGCCAAGGCGCAGATCCTCGACCGCCTCGACGCGCTCCCGCGCGGCCTCGACTCGGTCGCAGGCGAGGACGCCGAGCTCTCGGGAGGCGAGCGGCAGCGGGTGTGCATCGCCCGCGCGATCCTCGCCGACCGGCCCATCCTCGTCCTGGACGAGGCGACCGCGAGCGCGGACCCGGAGAACGAGGCCCGCATCCAGGACGCGCTGAGCGAGGTCGCGCGCGGCCGTACCGTGCTGGTCATCGCGCATCGGCTGAGCACGATCCGCGGCGCCGACCAGATCGTGGTCCTCGATGAGGGCCGGGTGGCGGAGCGGGGCCAGCATGAGGAGCTGCTGGCCCGCCAGGGCCTGTACGCCCGGCTGTGGGAGCACGACCAGCGCGCCCGCGAAGGCAGCGCGCAGAGGCTGGAGGCCCGCTGATGATCGCCATGATCCGATACCTGTCCGAGCTGCTCGACGAGCGCGGGCGCCGCCACCTGCGCGTCATGCTCGCCGCCCAGGCCGGGCAGGGCGTGCTCCAGGGGCTGGGTTTTCTATTCGTGGCGCCGCTGGTGGCCGCGCTTACCAGCGCGCCGGCCGACTGGGGCCGCTTCTGGATCTGGGCGGGCGCGATCGCCGCCACGGTCGCCACCCACCACGTGCTGCTGGCCTGGAGCACCTCCTTGGGGTACGTCGTCGGCACGGACGTGCTGACCAGCTTCCATACCCGCCTCGGCAACCACCTGGCCACGCTGCCGATCGGCTGGTTCCGCGGCGACCGCACCGGGCCGATCGGGCGCATGCTCGGCAAGGGCACGATGGACGTCGCCAACATCCCCGCCCACCTGCTGCGCCACGTCGTCGTCGGCATCACCGCGCCCGCCACCATGATCCTGGGCAGCTTCCTGCTCGACTGGCGGATCGGCCTGGCCTTCGCCGCCGGCGCGCTGCTGTGCGCACTGGCCCTGCGCCTGCTCATGGTCATCGTGCGGCGCAACGACGACGACTACGAGCACGACATCGGCGTCAGCGCCTCCCGCATCGTCGAGTACGCCCGCCAGCAGCCGACCCTGCGCGCCTACGGTGTGCTCGACCGGCCCGAGCTCGGCACCCTGGAGGAGTCCCTGGCCCGACAGCAGGGCTCCCAGTCACGGCTCACCATCCGGGGAGCCTGGGGGATGATCGCGTTCTTCGGCACCCTGCAACTGGTCGTCACGGCCGTCATCGCCCTCACCGTCGGCCTGACCTTGAACGGCTCCGTCTCCCTCCCGGTGATGATCGGCGTGCTCATCGTCACCCTGCGCATGCTCGACCCCATCTCCCAGCTCGGCGAGCTCGCCGGCACCGTGCAGGTCAACGCCGACGCCATCGGCCGCGTACGGGACCTGCTGGCGGTGCCGCCGCTGCCCGAACCGATCACCCCCGCCGAACCGGCCGGCACCGGCATCGAGCTGCGCGGCGTGCGCTTCGGCTACGACGGCGGCCCGGCCGTCCTCGACGGCATCGATGCGACGATCCCCGCCGGCAGCTTCACCGCCGTCGTGGGCCCGTCCGGCGCGGGCAAGAGCACCCTGCTGAAATTGCTCGGCCGCTTCTTCGACGTCACAGAAGGCACGATCCGCATCGGCGACCGGGACGTCCGCGAGCTCGGCAGCACCGGCGTCTCCCGGCTGACCGCGCAGGTCTTCCAGGACGTCTACCTGTTCGAGGGCACCATCGCCGACAACCTGCGCATGGCCGCCCCTGACGCCACCGACGCCGACCTCGACCGGGTGGCCCGCATCGCCCGCCTCGACGAGGTCGTCGAACGCCTCCCGCAGGGCTGGCACACCCGCGTCGGCGAGGCCGGCTCCACCCTGTCCGGCGGCGAGAAGCAGCGCGTCTCCATCGCCCGCGCCCTGCTCAAGGACGCCCCCATCGTGCTGCTGGACGAGGCCACCGCCGCCCTCGACCCGGCCAACGAGGCCGCCATCGCCGACGCCATCGCCGAGCTGGCCCGCGACCGCACCGTCATCGTCGTCGCCCACCGCCTGTCCACCGTGGTCGCCGCCGACCGCATCCTCGTCCTCGACCAGGGCCGGATCACCGAGCACGGCAACCACGAGAGCCTGCTGGCCGCCGGCGGCACGTACGCGCGCTTCTGGCACGAGCGCTTGCGCGCTCGCGGCTGGCAGCTCACCTCGGAAGGAACCTCATGACCACCGCCACCCCCGCCGGGCGCCGCATCGACGTGCGCATGAGCCCCAAAGACCTCATCAACATCGGCGTCTTCGGCGCCCTCTACCTCGTCGTCGTGTACGCGATCAGCATGCTCGGCTTCATCAACCCGCCCGTCATGCTCGTAGCCCTCGCCGCGAGCATCGTGGCGGGCGGCATCCCCTTCACCCTCTTCCTCACCCGGGTACGCCACGCGGGCATGGTCACCGTCTTCGGCATCATCACCGGCGGGCTGTTCCTGCTCACCGGCCATCCGCCGATCAGCTTCGCGATCACCGTCGCGTGCGCATTGCTGGCCGAGGTCGTCATTTGGGCGGGCGGCTACCGGTCGCGGCGGCTGAGCGTGCCGGCCTACGCCGTCTACTCCGCCTGGTACGTCGGTCCCATGATGCCGCTGTTCTATGCCCGCGACGACTACTTCTCCAGCCCGTCGATGCAGATGATGGGCACCGACTACGTCAACCAGATGCAGGCGCTGCTGTCCCCTGGCATGCTGCTCGCCTTCGACGTCTCCACCGTCGTCTTCGGCCTGCTCGGCGGACTCCTCGGGCTGCGGCTGACGCGCAAGCACTTCGCGAAGGCGGGCCTGGCGTGACCGCATCCCCGCTCACCCTTCCCGGGCAGGTCACCGCGGCTGTCCGGGTGCTGCGGCTGGACCCACGGACGAAGGTGCTGCTCGTGCTGTCGGCGAGCGCCGCCGTCATGGCGCCCGGCGGGGAGAGGTTCATCCCCGCCGCCCTCGTCCTCGGGCTGCTGCTCGCGCTCGGCGAAGGTGCCTGGATGCGCGTGGCCGCCCTGCCGCTCACCGCCGCCGTGGTCGCGGCCGTCGCCTACCTGCTGCCGATGGCCGCACCGCATCCCGCCGTGGGCGTCATCGCCACGGTCGCGGCGTATGCGCTGCGTTTCGTCGCCGTTGCGGGCATCGCGCTGCACCTGATGCGTACGACCACGCCGACCCAGCTCACCGCCGCCCTGCGGGCCGCCCGCGTGCCCCGGGCGATCACCGTCTCGGCGGCCGTGATGCTGCGCTTCCTGCCGGTGATCGTCACGGAGGCCCGCGCGGTGCACGACGCCATGCGGCTGCGCGGGATCGGCGGCTGGGGCGGCCTGCTCCGTCACCCGGTGCTGAGCATCGAGCGCTTCACCGTCCCGCTGATCGCCTCCAGCCTGCGGGTCGCCGAGGACCTGTCGGCCTCGGCGCTGCTGCGCGGGCTCGGCTCGGCCACCCGGCCCACGGCGCTGCACCCGCCGCGCCTGGGCGTCACCGATCTGGTCGCCGTGCTGGTCGCGGCGGCGCTGATCACGGTCACGGTGCTGTGGTGATCAGGATCGAGAACGTGCGCTGGGCCTACGCCGGCTCCGGCGCTCCCACCCTCGACGGTCTCACGCTGCACGTGCGGCGGGGGGAGACCGTTGTGCTCTGCGGTCCCAGCGGCTCCGGCAAGAGCACCGCGCTCCGGCTCATGAACGGCCTCATTCCCCACTTCCACGAGGGCCGGCTCGAAGGCACCGCGGACCTTGACGGCCAAGCCATCGCCGACCTGCCACTCGACCAGCTCGGCCGCCGCACCGGCACCGTGCTCCAGCACCCCCGCCGCCAGTTCTTCACCGACCAGACCGAGACCGAGCTGGCCTTCGCCCTGGAGAACTTCGGCGAACCGACGCACGCGATCAGGGAACGCGTCACCACCGTCATCGGCGAACACGGCCTGAACGACTTCACCGGCCGCCGGCTCCAGGATCTCTCCGGCGGCCAGCAGCAACAGGTCGCCTGCGCCGCCGCGGCCACCCACCACCCCGCCCTACTGCTGTTCGACGAACCCACCAGCAATCTCTCGGCCGCCGCGATCGAACGCTTCACCGCCACGCTGGCTCGCCTGCGCGCCGGTGGGGCCACCATCGTGATCGCCGAGCATCGGCTCCACTTCCTGCACGGCCTCGCCGACCGGGTCATCGCCATGCGCGACGGCCGCATCGAGACCGAATGGACCGGCGCGGAGTTCGCCACCCTCGACGACGCCACCCTGCGGGCGGAAGGGCTGCGCAGCCTCACCCCACCCGCCCGCCCGGCTCCCGCTCCGGCGGACGCGCGCGGCCCGAGCATCGATCGCGCAACCGAACCGGCCACACCTCCCACCACCGGCCTGACGCTGCGCAGCCTACGCTGCGCCTTCCGCGGGCACCGCGTGCTCGACATCGAGCACGCGCACCTGCGCGCCGGCACGATCACGGCCATCACCGGCCCGAACGGCGCCGGCAAGAGCACCCTCGCCCGCATCATCACCGGCCTGCAACGCCACGAAGGCGAGGTGCTCCTGAACGGGCGGCGGCTCAGCCGCACGCAACGGCAGCGGGCGTGCGCCTACGTCATGCAGGACGTCCAGCGGCAGCTCTTCACCGACAGCGTCGAGGCCGAACTCCGGCTCGGCGCCTCCCGGGACAACGAGCACGACGCCCGCTCCCGCGCACTCCTGCGAGACCTCGACCTGGAAGCCTTCACCGATCGGCACCCGCTCTCGCTGTCCGGTGGGCAGCAGCAGCGTCTGGTCGTGGCCGCGGCCCGGCTCAGCGGCCGCCGGATCGTCGTATTCGACGAGCCCAGCTCCGGCGTGGACCGCCGGCACCTGCGCTCCATCACGCAGGTCATGCGCGACCTCGCAGCGGGCGGCGCCGTCGTCATCCTGATCAGCCACGACGACGAGCTCCTCGCTCACGCCGCCGACCAGGAGTTGTGCCTGCGCCCAGCTGAACTCCCCTGAAGCCCACATCCCGGCCCCTTCCATACGGAGATTCCCCATGACATCCGTCGGCATCGGCGCCGTCTTCGACAGCGCCGCCACCCACTACGCCGAGATCTCACCCCTGCTGTGGAACCCGATCGGCGAGGCCACCGTCGCGACCGCCGCGATCGGAGCAGGTGAACGGGTGCTAGACGTGTGCTGCGGTACGGGCGCCTCGGCCATCCCGGCCGCGCGGGCCGCCGGGCCGCACGGCCACGTGGACGCCATCGACCTCGCCGCAGGACTCCTCGCTCACGGCCGCCGCCGCGCCTCATCTGCGGGGCTGGGGAACGTGCGCTTCGTCCAAGCCGACGCGACCACGTGGCAGGACCAGCCCTACGACGTGGTGCAGTGCGTCCACGGCGTCTTCTTCCTGCCGGACATGGACACCTCCGTCACCCGGCTGACCGGCCTGCTGCGGCCCGGCGGACGACTGGTCATCACCACCTGGGCCCAGGGCGCCATGGAGAACTTCGGCCAGCTGTTCGCCGAAGCCGTCGCACACGTACGGCAAGCCCCGGTGGCTCCCCCCACCAGCAGGCAGGCGGCGTCCACAATCGACACCGAGGAGGATCTGCACACCTGGCTCACCGCCCGCGGGCTGACGAAGGTCACCGTGACCCGCTTTCCCCTGCGCATCCCCTTGGACACCGCACTCGCCTGGCAGGTGGTGCTCGGCAGCGGCTTCCGCGGCATGCTCACCGGCCTGGAGGAACCCGCCGTCGAGCAGGTACGCGCTGCCTTCGGACGCCTCCTGCGCGAGCGGGGGATGACCGAGCTGGATGCCACGTCCCTCATCGGAGCCGGAACGCGCCCGTGATCGACGGCACCACCAGATCACAGCCCGCTGGAGCCACGCAGACGGGTCGGCCCGGGCGGAGAACGACCGCCATGCTGGGCGGGCTGGTCGCGCTGCTCATCGTGGTGAGCGTGGCGGCCATCTCGCTCGGACCCGTCCCGGTCCCGCCGGGCAACGTCGCGGCGGTCCTGGCAGCGCACCTCGGCCTGCCCCTGGGCGAGGTGCCGGCGCAGAACGCCCTCGTGGTCGACCAGATCCGGCTGCCGAGAATCCTGGTGGCGGCGCTGGTCGGAGCCGCTCTGGGAGTGGCAGGCGCGGTCATGCAGGCGCTGTTCGGCAACCCGCTGGCCGAACCCGGCGTGACCGGCGTGTCGGCGGGCGCGGCCGTGGGCGCGGTGCTGGCCATCACCTCCGGCGCGGCCGGAACCCTCGTACTCCCGGCCGCCGCGTTCGCCGGCGCGCTGCTCACCGTGGCCGCGATCTACGCGATCGGGGCGTTCAGCCGCAGCCGCGGCCTGGCCACCGTGCTGCTGGTCGGGATCGCGCTCAACGCGCTGCTCGGCGCCGTGGTATCCGCGCTGGTGGCCAACGCGCCCGACGAGCAGTCGCTGCGCGGGATCGTCTTCTGGCTGCAGGGCGACCTGGACGCCCGCACCTGGGAACATGTCGGCCTCGCACTGGGACCGGTCGTCATCGGCGTAGCGGCGACGCTGGTGTTCTCCCGCGACCTGAACGTCCTGCTGCTCGGCGACGACGCCGCCCGCACCAGCGGCGTGGACGCGGCACGCACCCGGCACGTCCTGCTGGTTCTGGCGTCCCTGCTGACCGGGGTGGCGGTGTCGGTGAGCGGAGTGATCGGCTTCGTCGGCCTGGTGGCCCCGCACGTGATCCGGCTGACCGCCGGTCCGGACCATCGGCTGCTGCTGCCGGCGAGCGCGCTGCTCGGGGCGGTGTTCCTGGTGCTGGCCGACACAGCGGCGCGGATGCTGCTGGCGCCGGTGACGCTGCAGACCGGCGTGGTCACCGCGTTCGTCGGCGCGCCGGTGTTCCTGCTGCTCGTGCTCTGGTCCCGCCGGAGGGCACTGTGATCACGATCGACGGCCTGCGGGTCGAACTGGACCGGGCGGTGATCCTCGACGGCGTCGCGCTGACCGTGCCCGCCGGCCGCATGGTGGGCCTCGTCGGCCCCAACGGCGCCGGCAAGTCCACCCTGCTGCGCACGATCGCCGGGCTGCACCGCCCCAGCCGCGGCCGGGTGCTGGTAGACGGCCGCCCGGTGCACGCCCGGCGGCCCCGGGAGCTCGCCCGCATGATCGCCTACCTGCCCCAGGACACGGCGCTGTCGTTCCCCTTCACCGCCTACCAGGTGACGCTCATGGGCCGGCACCCGCACGTGGGCCGCTTCGCCATGGAAAGCGCGGCCGACCACCGCGAGGCCGAGCGGGCCATGGCCGCCACCGGCACCACTCATCTGGCCGGGCGAAGCGTGGCCACGCTCTCGGGCGGGGAGCGCCAGCTCGTGCTCCTGGCCAAGGCGATCGCCCAGGACTCCCCCGTGCTGCTGGCCGACGAGCCGGTCTCCGCCCTGGACCTGCGCCACCAGCTCGACGTCCTGCGGCTGCTGCGCGCCTGTGCCGACGCCGGCCGGACGGTGCTGGTCGTGCTGCACGACCTCAACCTCGCCGCCCGCTACTGCACCGAGCTGGCCCTGCTGGCCGGCGGCCGCGTCGTCGCCGACGGCGAGCCGGCGCGCGTTCTCACCCCCGGACACCTGGCCGACGCCTACGGGGTGCGCGCGGTGGTACGCCCCGACGACCTCACCGGATCCCTCACCGTAACCACTCTGGAGAATCAGTGAACCGCATCCTCATCCGGCTCGGCGCCGCCGTGCTCGGACTCAGCCTTCTCACCGCCTGCGCCCAGGAACCCGCCGCCGCCCCGGCCCCACAACGGGCGGGAACCGCGTCCTATCCACGCACGGTCCAGGTGCCCGGCGAGCCCGCACAGCAAGTGACGATCCCGGCCCAGCCCAAGCGGATCGCCGCCCTGTCGGCGGACGCAGCCGAGGCCGCCCTGGAGCTGGCCGGCGCCGGACGGCTCATCGCCGTCCCCGCCTCGGCCGCCAACGCGTCGCTGTCCAGCCACGCCAAGGAGATGGCCACCGTCGCGACCAAGCTGCCCCCGGGCACCGATCCCGACCCCGAACAGATCATCTCCCTCAACCCCGACCTCATCCTCATCACCACCAGGCACGGCGGCGAGCGGGACGCCCAGGCCACGCTCGCCCAGGCCGGCATCCCCATGATCGCCATCGGCAACAACTGGGGCACCCTGGAGGAGGTCAAGCAGAACCTGACCATGCTCGGCACGGCTCTCGGCGCCGAGGCCAAGGCCGGCGAGCTGATCGCCGAGCTCGACCGACGCGCCGCCGGCGTGGCAGAGAAGCTCGGCGACCCGACCAGCAGGCCCAGCGTGGCGATCCTGTCCAACCAGGCCGGCCGCCCCTTCATCAACGCCGCCGACGTGCTCACCTCCGACCTGGTCAAACGTGCCGGCGGGGACCTGGTGGCCGAGCGGATCGGCCTGCGCGCCACCGCGCCGGTCACCGCCGAGCAGCTCATCGCCGCCAAGCCGGACGCCATCCTGCTGATCGACGTCACCGGCAAGGGCCAGGCCTCTTTCGCGAGCGTCATGAGCAACCCGGCCGTGGCCGAACTGGCCGCCGTCCGCGACGGCCGGGTCAAGCTGATGCCGGCGCGGATCTCGTACGGAACCGGCAGCGTGCACATCGCCGACGGGCTGGAGGAGATCGCCCGCTGGCTGCACCCCGAGGCGATGCGATGAACCGGACGGCGGCGCCCGCACGGCGGCTCGACCTGCCGGTGAGGTCTCACGTCCTGGCGGCGGTGGGGTGCGGCTGGCTCGTCGCGGTGGGTCTGTGCGTGTGTTACCTGGGCGTCGGCCGGCTCATCGATGACGTCACGGGCGCAGGGGACCGGCCATGGCAGGCGCTGGTGATGATGGGGACCGGGATCGTCCTCGCCGCGGCCGGAGCCGTCGGCCAGGGTGTCGCGAGCGGGCGTGGTGAGGCCGTGGCCGAGGTCAGCGTGCGGGCTCGGATCCATCGGTTCGTCCTCGCCGGCGGAACGCGCCGGGAAGCTTCCGGAGCCGGGAGTCCGGTGACGGGTGCGCTCTCCTCCCTGGCCACCGAGGGGGCCGCCAAGGTCGCCGCCTGGCGGGGCGGATTCCTCGGCCGGCTCGTCTCCTCGGTCACCACCCCGCTGGTCGTGGTGGCGGTCGTGGCGCTGGTCGTCGATGTGACGGCCGCGCTCGTGCTGCTGGCGGTCGTGATGACGGTGCCGCCGGTGGTCGCCGGCTTCCAGCGGTTGTTCCGTGCCTCCTCAGCCGGTTACCAGGCCCAGTCCAGGCGGCTGGCCGCGCACTTCCTGGAGTCCGTCCAGGGCTTGCGGCTGCTCACCCTGCTGGGCGCTGCCGGACGGCAGTCGCGGCTGCTGGCCGGCGAGAGCGAGCGGCAGCGCCGCGCCACCATGCGGCTGCTGGCCGGCAACCAGCTCGTTCTGCTCGTCACCGACGTGGTGTTCTACGGCGGGCTGATCGGCACCGGCACCGCGCTGGCACTGTCACGGTACGCGTCGGGCGCGATCTCCGCGGGAACGGCCGTGGCGCTGGTGCTGATCTCGCTGCTGCTGACGGAGCCGATCAGCGTCGTGGGCCAGTTCTTCTACATCGCCATGACGGGACGGGCCGCCGACCGCCAGATCGTCGGCGCCCTCGCCGGCGGTCGTCCTGGCCCGCGTGCCGTCCCGGGCGCGACCTCGGATGAGGGCGGCAGAGTCGCGGCGGAGCCGGCCGAGGTCACCCCTCACCACGGTGAGGGAGCCGTGGTCGAGCTGGCGGCGGTCACCGCCGGTCATGGCGCCGGGCCCGCCGTCGTGGAGGGCAGCACGTTCGGCGTCCGCCACGGCGAGATGGTGGCACTCATAGGCCCCTCAGGTGCGGGCAAGTCCACGCTGCTGTCGGTGATCGCCGGCGAGCTGGCACCCCGCGGCGGCACGGTCCGGGTGCCGGTGGCCGAGGGCGGCGCGCCGGATCTGGCGCTCGTCCCCCAGCACAGCTGGCTATTCACCGGCACCATCGCCGAGAACCTGCGGCTGGCCGACCCGGCGGCGAGCGAGCAGCGGTTGTGGCAGGCCCTGCGGCAGGCGCGGCTCGCGGCCGAGGTGGAGGCGATGCCGGGCAGGCTGGACGCGCGCGTCGGTGAGGAGGGACTCACTCTGTCGGGTGGGCAGGCGCAGCGGCTGGCGCTGGCCCGCGCTCTGCTCCTCGACGCCGCCGTCCTGCTGCTCGACGAGCCGACGAGCCATGTGGACGCACGCTCCGAGCAGCTCATCATCGAGTCCCTGCGCCGCCTGCACGGCACCCGGGCGATCATCGTCGCCACTCACTCACCGGCGTTGAGCGGGGTCGCGGACCGGATCGTCGAGGTCACCGGCGCACGGGCGGTGGCCCGGTGATCGCCCGCCTGGCCGCGTTCGCCCGGCCCTTCGCGGCCGCGCTGGCGCTGTCCGCGGCGCTACGCGTGCTGCAGCTGGCGTGCGGGATCGCGATCCTGGCGGTCGCGGTGAGCGCGATCGCCCGCATCGGCGAGGCCAGCATCGCCGCAACGGCCGGCCTGATCGCCGTACTTGCCGTCGCCAAAGGCGCCGCGCACTACGGGGAACAGTATCTCGGCCACTGGGTCGCCTTCACAGTGCTGGCCCGGCTGCGCATCGCCTTCTTCGACGCCCTCGCCAGGCTGTCTCCCAGCGTGCTCCACCAGCACCGCTCCGGCGATCTCACCGCTCGCGCCACCGCCGACGTCAACCGCGTCGAGGTGTTCTACGCCCACACGATCGCACCCGCGCTCGCCGCCGCCCTCGTCTTGCTCGGCTCGGCCGCCTACCTCGCTGTCGCCGTCCACCCGGCACTGGCGGCGATCCTGCTGGTGGGCGCGGCAATCTCCGGTCTAGCCGTACCGCTGCTCGGCCGCCACCGGGCCGGGCAGGCGGCCCGGCGGCGCCAGCACACCCGCGGGCAGATCGCCGCGCACGTCACCGACACCATCGCAGGGCTGCGTGACCTCACCTTGCTCCGGGCGATCGGGCAGTGGCAGGGGCGGCTCGACGCGCTGGATGCCCGCGCCGCCGCCGACACCCATGCGCTGGCCGCCCGCATCGCAGGCCGCCGCGCCGCGAACACCGCCGTCCTCGCGGCGACCGTGTGCGCGGTCGCGCTCACCGGCGCGTACTTGTGGCGCGGCGGCGGGATCGGCTTGCAGGCGTGGTGGACCGCGATCGCGATCGCGCTCGCCATGGCGCCCGCCCTGACCGCGGTCGAGGCGTTCGCCGCCGAGTTCGGCACCACCCTGGCCGCTGCCCGGAGACTGTTCGTGATCATCGACACGCCGCCCGCGGCCGTCCGCGCGGAGCTCGCCCCGTCGGCCGGGGCGAGCGCAGGGGGCCTATACCGTCGGGCGGGTGTGGCGGTTTCCATGCGCGGGGTGCGCTTCGCCTTTCCCGGCTCGGCCGACAACGCGGCACCGGTCCTCGACGGCATCGACCTCGACCTACCGCCGGGATCGACCACGGCCGTCCTCGGGGTGACCGGCAGCGGCAAATCCTCTCTCGGATACCTGCTGGCCGCCGCCCTCACCCCCACGGAGGGCATCATCACCCTCGACGGCACCGACCTGCGCCGCATCCCCGACGATGAACTCCGCCGCAAGGTGGCCCTCGCCGACCAGCGCCCGTTCGTCTTCTCGGGCACCGTCGCGAGCAACCTCCGGCTCGCCCGGCCCGGCGCCGACGAGGGCGAGCTGTGGCACGTCCTCGAGGTCGTCGCGCTGGCCGACACCGTACGAGCACTTCCCGAGCAGCTTCACACGCGGCTCACCGAGCGCGGCGCCAACCTGTCCGGCGGCGAGCTGCAGCGCCTGTCACTCGCCCAGGCGCTGCTCCGGCGCCCCGCGCTACTGATCTGCGACGAGGTCACCAGCCAGCTCGACGCCGCCACCGAAGCCCAGCTCCTTGAACGGCTACGCCGGGAACTGGCCGGATCCACCACCGTATGGATCACTCATCGACCGGCGACTCTGCACGCCTCCGACCAGATCGTCGTACTCGACGGCGGTCGCATCATTCGAGGCGAACCGCCCGGTGACCGCCTTCTCAGGTGACGCGGAGGCGACGAACTGGGACAACGAGCAGTGCCGGACGATCCTCGGCAACTGTGCGAGCGCCATGCCCTCCGGCGCGGGTCTGCTGGTGATCGAGCGGATGATCCCCGCACCGGGTACGCCGAGCTGCTCGTCAAGGCCAGACTGGTCCCGGAAGAGCTGGCCGAGCTGCCGGTGCGCCTGTCCCTGCTGCCGGCTCGCAACCCCGAGGTACGCCGCTTCTGCCCAGGCCACCGGGTGCCCGCCGTGCCGCCGCGCCGGCTGTCTCTGGCACGGCGGGACGCCCCGGTGGCCGGCCTGGTGGCTTCAGTCGATGGTGATCAGCCCGCGCTGGTAGGCGCGGACGAGGCGGCGCGGGACGAGCGCCTCCCGCCCGTTGACGGTGATCGGCACGAGGTCGGGAACGGTGGCCTTCCACTGGCTGCGGCGGTGCCGGGTGTTGCTGCGGGAGGTCTTCCTCTTGGGGACGGCCATGGCTACCAGCTCGCCTTCGTGATGCCGGGCAGTTCGCCGCGGTGCGCCATCTCGCGGAAGCGCACCCGGGAGAGCCCGAACTTGGTCAGATGCCCGCGGGGCCGGCCGTCGACGGAGTCGCGGTTGCGGATGCGGGTGGCGCTGGCGTCGCGCGGCTGGCGGGCCAGCTCGCGCGCGGCGTCCGCACGCTCCTGGGATGCGCCGGTGCGGATGATCTCTTTCAGCACGGCGCGCCGTTCGGCGTAGCGGGCGACGACGGCCCTGCGGCGCTCGTTGGCGGCGATCTTGCTCTTCTTCGCCATCAGACCTTCTCTCCCCTGGCGCGGATCCGCGCGACGGCGGCCTCGACGCCGATCTTGTCGACCGTCTTGATCGCGCGGGCGCTGAGCGTGAGCCGGACGAAGCGGTCCTCGCTGGGCAGCCAGTAGCGGCGTTGCTGGATGTTGGGGTTCCAGCGGCGCCGGGTGCGGCGGTGGGAGTGGGAGACGTTGTTGCCGAAGACCGGCTTGACGCCGGTGAGCTGGCAGTGCGCGGACATCAGGTCCTTCCGTAGCGCTGGTTGAACCGCTCGACCCGGCCTGCGGTGTCCAGGACGCGGCTGCGGCCGGTGTAGAAGGGGTGGCTCGCCGACGACACATCGACGTCCACCACCGGGTACGTCCTGCCGTCGGTCCACTCGATCGTCTTGTCGCTGCTGATCGTCGAACGGGTGAGAAAGGCGAAGTCCGCGCCGGGATCGCGGAAGACGACCGGGCGGTAGTCGGGGTGGATGCCGTTCTTCATCGCTCCTCCCTGAACAGCACGTGCCGGCGGATCCTGGGGTCGTACTTGCGCAGGGTGAGCCGGTCGGGGTCGTTACGCCGGTTCTTCGTCGTCACATAGGTGTAGCCGGTGCCGGCCGTGGACTTGAGTTTGATCACGGGGCGCACCTCATTTCTGGCCAAAGCGGCTCCTTTCGGCGTGCAATACTGTGCCAGGATAACGATAATGGTTTTCGTTTCGCCAACTGGAGGCTCGGTGCCAACCCCCGTCGTCCTCGTCGCAGGCCTGCATCCCGCGGCTCGCACCGCCACCGCCGACGAACTGCTGGCCCGGCATCCGGGCTCCATAGCCATTCACCACGACCTCGGCGACGTCACCCATGGCCGCGTGCGGTGCACCGTCCGCGACACCGGCCGCGTACTGGACACGACCGACGTACACCTCACCCACGGCTGCGTCACCTGCACCGTCCGCGAGGACCTGCTCCCCCGACTCGCCCTCCTGGCACACACCGCGACCCTGCTGATCGTGGACCTGTGGGACACGGTCGAGCCACGATCGGTCGCCGAGGCCATCGACTGCGACGAAGCCCGCGAGACCCTGCGGCTCACCGCCGTGCTCACCGCCCTGGACGCCGAGGCCATGCCCGACGACATCACCCGCGGCGAACCCCTCGGTGAAGTCGGCAAACCCGCGGCTGCGGGCGACCAGCGCTACCTGGCCGAGGTCCTGGCCCGCCAGCTCGAGTACGCCACCGGCCTGGTGCTGGACGGCGGGGATGAAGACGACCACGAGCTGTCCCTGCGGGTGCTCACCCACCTCGCCCCGGTCACCCCGGTGCACAGCACGGCGGCCCTGCCGGCGGTCACCGGCCCGGCCCTGTGCACGGCCGAGCTGGCCGAACGCGTGGACCCCAGCACCGCCCGCCTCCCCGCCGACGCCCGGACGGAGGAGATCGTCACGACGGTCTGGCGCAGCCGCCGCCCGCTGCATCCCGGCCGCTTCTTCGAGGCCGTGGACGAGCTGGTCACCGAATCCGTACGCTCACGCGGCCGCTTCTGGCTGGCCACCCGGCCCGGGCAGATGCTCGCGTGGGACGCCGTCGCCGGCATCGTCTCGGTCGAGGACGCCGGCCCCTGGCTGGCCGCCCTGCCCGAAGCCGCCTGGGACCTCGTTTCCCCCACCCGCCGCGCGGCGGCCGCCCTCGACTGGGACCCCGAGCACGGTGACCGTGTCCAGCACCTGGTCTTCACCGGCCCCGACCTCGACGTCGAACGCCTGCACGCCCTGCTCGACTCCTGCCTGCTGGCCGACGGCGAACGCCCAGGCCACGACGACCCCTTCGCCCCCATCCTCGACCTCAAGGAGATCGCGTGAAGCCCCGCCGCGCCCCGCGCAAGAAGCCCAACCCACTGCTCAACGTAGACCGCATCGACTACAAGGACACCGCGCTGCTGCGCAAGTTCATCTCCGACCGCGGCAAGATCCGCAGCCGCCGCGTCACCGGCGTCACCGTCCAGCAACAGCGCCGCATCGCCCAGGCCATCAAGACCGCCCGCGAGATGGCCCTGCTCCCCTACGCCTCCCGGCCCAGCGCATGACCGGGCCGCCACGGACATCTCCACGACCGAACGGCCATCGCCGTCTCGGAGAAGGGCTCCTCCGGTGCGAAAATCGTTGATCCCGCTGCTCATCGCCGTCCTGGTGGTGTTCTCGGCACAACAATTACTGACCCCGGTCCTGGCGCCACTCTCCCGAGAGCTGACGCTGACCGAGACCCAGCTGGGCCTGGTCATCACCGTCGCCGCCACGGCCCTGACCATCGCCAGCCCACTGTGGGGCCACGCCCTGCACAAGATCGGGCTACGCCTCGTCCTGCTGTCAGGGCTCGGCCTGACCACCGTCGGACTGACCGGATTCGCGGCGGTGGCCGCCCTGGGGCTCGACGACACCATGCCCCCACCCCTTGTCTTCGCGCTGATGCTCATCACCCGCAGCATCCTCTTCGGCGCGGGAGTCGCCGCCCTGCCGGTCGCCGCCCTGGCCGTGGCCGGCACCGCCACCACCACGGAGGCCGAACGCACCCGCGCCACCGGCCTGGTCGGCGCGGCGCAAGCCGCCTCCATGGTCCTGGGCCCCGCCGGAGGCGGCGCGCTGGCCGCGGTGTCACTGATGCTTCCCCTCTACCTCGCCCCGGTCCTGTGCCTGCTCCTGTCCCTCTGGGTCCTGGCAGCCGTACGCCCGCCGGCCGCGAGCGCACCCGCCACGCACAACGGCCCAGGACTGCGCCCATGGGACGCGCGGCTGTGGCCCCTCCTGGTCATCGGCTTCTTCCTCTACCTGTCCCTCGGCCTCGTCCAAGTGATCATCGGTTTCCTCGTCGCCGACCGCCTCCACCTCGGACCACAACAGACCGCAGGCGCGGTCGGCATCGTGCTCTTCGCCGCCGGGGTGGTGCTCGTCGCGGTGCAGGGTGCCGCGGTCCCGGCGCTCGGCTGGCCGGTCCTGCGCCTGCTGCGCGTCGGCACGCCCATCGCCATCGCCGCCTTCGCGCTGCTGTCCCTCTCGCAGAGCCTGTGGCTGATCGCCACGGCATTCGCCCTGCTCGCCCTCGGGCTCGGCCTGGCAATCCCCGGTTTCACCGCCGCGGCGACCATGGTCGCCGAGCCGTCGCGGCAAGGCTCGATCTCGGGACTGGTGAACGCCACCCTCGGCGCCACCTTCATCGTCGGCCCCCTTCTGGGCACCGCCCTGTATGAGATCGGCCCTGCCATCCCCATCCTCACCGCGCTCGGTGCCGTCACGACCGCACTCGTCCTGGCGTGGATGTCACCCGCCGCCCGGCGCGCCCAAGCCGCCACGGTGGCGGTGCCGCCGGGCACCCCGGCAGAACCGTAGGAGGAACAATGACCGAACGGCCCTTCACCGTGGCGCTCTGCCAAGCGGGGCCATGCCGCTCCTCCGAGCCCGGCCTGGACATGGTGCCCCGGCTCGCGGCCGCCGTCCGGCGCTGTCCCCACGGAGTGCTCCTCCGTACCGGCTGCCTGCTTCGCACGCCGCGCTGCCGGCCGGGCGCCGCCCACGACAACGGCTGCCATCTGATCGTCCAGCCCTGCGACATCGATCGCAGCCCCCGCGGCGCAGCCATTCCCATCGGGCCGATCCTCAGCCAGGCCGACGCCGAGGCCGTGGAGACGTGGCTCACGGACGGCGACCTGGACGCCGACCGGCTCGATCCGCGGCTGCGTGTGGGCCGGCAACCCGCGTGACGGCGAAGCCACACCTTAATGCGGACATCGTGACGCCGACTCCGCCGCCCCAGGGTCCGCGATGCACATGAGTACCATCACGAACGAGGAGTAAGCGTGGTCGATCAGTACGAGAAGTCCGCCGAGTTCATCGACATCATGCTGGGACCGCATTGGTCCGCTCTCAGCTCCCCGCTCGCGGAAGCTCTGCGCGGGACCCCCGGTCCGATCGTGGACGTGGGAGCCGGCGGCGGGCACGGCACAAGGGTGATCGCACAGGCGGTGCCGGACGCGGACATCGTGGCCGTCGAGCCGTCCTTCGCGCTCCGCTCCGTCCTGCTCGCCCGGGTATACGAGGACGCCGGACTGCGCGACCGGGTCACCGTACTCCCGGAGGGATTCCTGCAGGCCGCCCTTCCCGATCGAATCGGCGCCGTGGTCGCGATGAACGTCATCGGCCATTTCCCCGCCGCGGACCGAGACAGGATCTGGAACATGCTGGCCATGCGACTCCTTCCCGGCGGCCGGGCCGTGCTCAACCTTCAGCCGCCGACCGAGCCCGTCGCCGTCCCGGAGTTCAGGGGAGCCGATGTGCACATCGGCCGACGCAGATACGAGGGCTGGGGTAGGGCAGAACCCGCCGGCCCCGACCGGCTCCTCTGGCACATGATGTACCGCACCTACCAGGACTCGGACATGGTCGCCGAACTGGAGGTCAGCTACGACTGGTGGCTCCTCGACGAGAAGACGCTCGAGGTGGAACTCCATGGACACGGCCTCAACCTCAAGCAGACCGGCCCGGCCGAACTCCGCATGTACACCATCCAGTCCCGCGTACGCGGGTAGAGGGCACACGTCCCGTTGGTCATGACGGAGTGCTGGCAGCCGGCTTCGTGCTTGCGCATGTTGCCGACCTCAAGGTGCGCTCAGACGTGACCGCCCCAAGTACGTCTTGCGTGAGTTGTGGACGATATCTGAGATCAGGATTCAAGGCGTTATCTCAGGAGAAGCACAGGCGGCACAGGTGCCATATACCTCTTCGGCCCGGAATCCAGCCATGACGTCTTCCTCGACCCGTTCGATCACCAGGCCGCATACCCGGCAGATCAGATGGTGGTGCTTGGCGGGGCCGCACAGCCGGTAAACGGTCTCCTCTGTCCGGGTGAACGTGTGCACGAGCCCTGCCGCAGCCATGGAGGTGAGCGCCCGGTAGACGGTGGTGAGCCCGATCCGCGCCCCCCGCTCGTGCAGCTCGGCGTGAATCTGCTGCGCTGAGATCGGTTGTCGGTGACAGGCCAGGACATCGAGCACCAGGAGCCGGTGTCTGGTCGTCCGGATGCCCGCCTCCTCCAGCATCCGATCCCACCGCGCGAGGTCGATCATCCTGCCCCACAATGTGCATAATGACAATGGTTATCATTGTCTTACCGGATTGCGGGTCGCTGCACAAGCCTTTCGGAGGACAGAGCACTTGGTTAAGCACCGCGTGCTGGTCACCGGAGATCTTCCCGGCCAGCCTTCGAGGCCACCGGCCGCAGGATGGCCACCAACCGTCTATGCCGAGGTAACCTCCTGGGGCTTCACGGACAAGAGGGCCGAAGGCAGCACCTTGGGATTCCTTCCGGCCATGACTGTTCGTTCTGAGATTCGTGGGCCTGTGCCGACGCTCGCAGGCTTGGCCGCGAGCATGCCCGGCTGCGTCCGGACGCCGTGACGGCACCGTTGCCGGGTCGAACCCACCACAACTGGCACGCCACCGGCGTGGGCCGGGCCGATCTCATCGTCCTCGACGTTCTCAGCCTCCGCCCAGCCACACTCGCTGAGTCATCGGAAACGCTCGACGGCGAGCTGCTCGTCGCAGAGCCGGTCGAGTAGCGCCGGCTCGTGGCTGATGACGACCATACCGAGGCCGCGTTCACGCACGATCCCGGTGAGTGCGTGCCAGATCTGCGCTTGCGTGATCGCGTCGAACATGGCGGTCATCTCGTCGGCGATGAGATACCTGGTGGCGGGATGAAGCGCGCGGGCGATGCAGAAGCGTTGCACCTCGCCTCCGGAGAGCTCGGCCGGCCAGCGGTCGAGCCACTCGCTCCTGATGCCGAGCAGGTCAAGCGTCTGCTGGGGCACTTCATGCGATTCCCTCAGCACCGAGCGCATCCGCCACTTGTGGTTGACCGCCCGTTCAGGATGCTGGTGGATCAGTTGCACCGGGCGGGCCCCACGCCTGGGCAGCCGGACGCCGTCGACCGAGATCTCACCGGATCGTGCCCGGACGTCTCCCGCCAAGAGGGCGCCGAGCGTCGACTTACCAGTGCCGCTCGGCCCGGTGATGCCCACCACGGTGCCGGCTTCCACGCGGAAGGAGGCGTCGCGATACAAGATCTCCCCGCCTGGATGTCCGTAGCTGAGGCCGCTGACTACCAGTGCCACTCCACACCTCCGACGGAGAACCGGTTCTGCGGCAGCGCGCGCCACAGATCGCGCGCGAAGGGATGGCTGAGTCTGTCGCCTTCCCCGGTGAATGCGGAGGCGGGCTCGACGGTGACGAGGCGCCCGCCGTTCATCACCGCCACCCGCTCGGCCACGGACACTGCCGAGAGAATGTCGTGGGTGATGAGCAGTACAGCGACCCCGTCCGCAGCGAGTTCGCGCAGGTGCCGTAGCACCTCCTCGACGGCCTCGGCGTGCAGGCCCGGGGTCGGCTCGTCAGCGATGACCAGCCGGACACCGTCCCGGACGCTGGTGGCGAAGAGCACTCGCCTGAGCATCCCCCCGGAGAGCTCGAACGGATAGAGCCTCGACGTCTCACTCGCCAGGCCATAGCGAGCGAACAGCCGACTCTGCTCCTGCTGCGCCGTCCTCGCATCGAGACCGATCCGCACCTGCTTACCGACCGGCATCAGCGGATCGAGGTTCGTCACCGATTGCGGGATGTAGGAGATCTCCCGGCCGACCGACCGCCGCCGCCTGACGGCCGTCAGCCGTTCGCCGCGGAACCGGATCTCGCCAGTGACCTGCGCGTTGCGCGGCAGGATGCCGAGGATCGCCTGCGCGAGCAAGGTCTTCCCGGAGCCGCTCGCGCCAATGACGGCCAGCACCTCCCCCTCGCGGACCTCGAGATCCAGACCGGTGAGGCCGGTGACCACCCGCGTGCGCAGTCTGCTCGCGTACTGCATGAAGCTGACGTTGAGCTCGGAAATCGTCAAGATAGGCGAGTCCATCTGGCCCTCATCCATTCGCTGTCGCCGGGTCGAGCACCGTGCGCACCCGGTCGCCGAGCCGCGCGAAGCTGAGCACAAGCAGCAGGAGCGCGATACCGGGGAACACCGCGAGCCACCACATCCCACTGGAGATGTGCGGCATTCCTTCCGACAGGAGAATGCCGACCGCCGGCGTCTGCGGCGAGAACCCGAACCCGAGGAACGTGAGCGCGGCCTCGTGCAGGATAACGTGCGGGAACATGAGAACGAATCCCACCAGGAGTTGAGGTAGGACGAGCGGCAGGACGTGCTTCCATGCGATGAAGAGCACTGACCTGCCGAGTCCACGTGAGACGAGGATGAACTCCGAGCTGCGGATCTGCTTCACATCGGCCCTGACCAGCAGCGCGAGCGACATCCAGTGGGTGAACGCGATGCCGAGCACGATGCCCGGGATCCCGCCTCCGACGGTGAAGGCGAGCAGGATCATGAAGATCAGGTGCGGGATGCCGATGGAGAGGTCGATGAGCCACGAGATGAAGCCGTCGACCCGCTTGCCGAGGAGCGCGGCACCGATGCCGAGCACCGCGGAGATCACCGTGCTGATCGCAGCTGTCAGCACGCCGATCCCCAAGGAGAGCGCGAGCCCCTTCACCACTCGCGTGAAGAGATCCCGGCCCAGGTGATCGGTGCCGAACGGGTGCTCGAAGCTTGGCGGCAACAGCCGCGGCGCGGAGTTCGGCCGCAACGAGGCGTCATTCAGGAAGAAATAGCCTGCGATCACGCAGGTGGTAAGGAGCGCCACGACGGAGAGCGAGACGACGACGTCCCGGCGTCCGCGCAACTGCGGAGGGTGATCGGCCGACATACTCATGCTCTCCTCCGGACCCGCGGGTCGATCGCGGCGTTGATGACGTCCGCGATCATGTTTCCGGTGAAGACGAACACCGCGCTGACCAGCACGATGCCCAGGAGCAACGGAACGTCGCCGCCGAGCGCGGCCTCGGTCAGGGTGGAGCCGAGCCCCGGATAGGAGAACACCGTTTCGGCGAGCACCGAGCCTCCGAAGAGTTCTGCGAAGTAGGCGAACTGCAGGGTCACCGCCGGGACGACGGAGTTCCGGAATCCGTGATTGCGGAAGATCTGGGCGTCGGTCTCGCCCCTGGCACGGGCGAACGCCACATACTCACTGTTCAGGACATCCGTCATCTTCTCCCGGGTGTGCATGGCGATGTTCGCGACGCCGATCGCGGAGAGGGTGAGGGCCGGGAGCACGAAATGGTGGATCCGCTGAGCGAACGTGACCTCGGCCGCCGGGACACCCTGCGGCCCTGCGAGCCCCACGGGGAACCAGCCGAGCCATACGGAGAAGACGACGAGGAAGACGATGCCGAGCCAGAAGGCGGGCGTGGCGGACAGGGTGTAGCTGTACCACGAGATGACCCGGTCAGCGAGCCGCCCGCGACGCATCGCCGCGGCCGCCCCGAGCAGGTATCCGAGGACCCCGGACATGGTCCATGCGACCCCCATGAGCGCGAGCGACGCACCGAAGCGGGCTCCCATGACATCGATCACGGGAGCCTTGTAGAGCGTCGACACGCCGAAGTCGCCCTGGATCATCTCGCGAGCCCAGGCGAGGTACTGCTCCACCGGTGAGCGATCCAGGCCCCAGTGCTCGCGAAGCTTCGCCAGTTGCTCCTCCGTGAGGTCCACGTCGGTGCCGATGTACGCCTGGATCGGATCGATGGGCGAGTTGTAGACCAGGGTGAAGGCGAGCACCGACACCCCGACCAGCAGGGTCGCCAGGCGCAGCGCACGCAGCAGGATCAATCTCAGCATGACAGGCACCGCCCCGGCCATCCCGTGGGCATTCAGTCCTTCCAGTGCCACTGGACCAGGCTGTTGAACAGCGCCCACTCGTGGCCGTGCCCGTGGATCGGCTGGTCGCCGAGGCTCAGCCCGTCACGGACGAAGTAGAGGTGGTCGATCCGGACCAGCCAGATGATCGGCGCGTCCCCGGCCTCCCCGGCGAAGCCGGTTTCCCCGTCCCACTGTGCTCGCTTCCAGTGCTTGTTCGCCTCGTCCTGGGTGGCGGCGGACAGAGCACGGTCGAGATGAGCGTCGACCGTCGAGTTGGAGTACTGCGGCATGTTGTTGTAGCCGGTGTCGATGCCCTTCGACGAGTACATCGAGTGCAGCTGGTGTGCGTGGTGCCGCCCGCCGCCCCAGGTCACGGCGTTCGCCTTGCCGTCAAGGTAGATGCCGTCCCATGTGCTGCCCTTGGTGGTGATCTCGATGCCGAGCGTGCGCGCCTGCTCCGCCACCACCAGGGCCAGGTCGCTGCGGAGCTTGTCGTCCGAGGGGTACATCAGGGTGAACTGGGCCTTGCGGCCGTCTTTCTCCACGATTCCGTCACCGTCGGAGTCGCGCCAGCCGGCCTCGGCGAGGATGCGCTTCGCGTCCTCGGCCCGGCCGTCCTCGAACACCGCCTCCTCGTTGAACCACGGGAGGCTGTCAACGAGGGTGTAGGCCGGGCGGCCGTGTCCCTGCAGCACGATCTTGGTGATCTCTTCGCGATCGAAGCCGATGTTCAGTGCCTTGCGGATCGCCGGGTCCGCGGTCACGTCGTTGCCGACCGAGACGTCGTTGCCCTGGATCTTCCCCCGGTTGCCGGCCGGGAGCGTTGGCAGGGACAGGCCGCGGGAGTCGATGCTTTCGAAGCTCTGCAGTGTCATGCCGGCGATTCTCTGGTCGGCGAAGGTCGGAGGGACGTAGGCGATGTCGACCGATCCCGCCCTCGCGGCGGCGAGCGCGGCGTCCTCGCCGAGGAAGAGGAAGGTGAGCTTGGTGAACTGCGGCCGCTGGCCGTACCAGTGAGGATTCGCCTTGAGGATGAGCTGCTGCCCCTGCTGGTAGTCGGCCACGGTGTACGGACCGGACCCGATGGGGTTGCGCGAGTAATTCGTGTCGTAGTGCTTGGCGGGCAGGATCGGGATCTCCGAGAGCTGGCTGACGAAGGTCGATCGCGGCGTCTTCAGATGGAAGGTGACCTGGGTCTCGCCGGCGGCGACGATCCGATCGACGAACGTCAGGTCGAAACGCGTGCCGTCCTTCTTCAGCGTCTCGTAGGTGAAGACCACGTCCTGCGCGGTAACCGGCTCGCCGTTCGACCAGCGGGCGCCGTCCCGGATCGTGAAGCTCCAGGACATGGCGTCGTCACTCACGGAGTACTTCGAGGCCAGGTCGCCGACGAAGTTGACGTCCTTGTCGATGGTGAGCAACGAGCTGTGGATCAGCCGGATCTGTGCCGGCCTGGAACCCCAGCCTTTCAACGGATCGAACTCGCCCCCGGCGACGTCCCCGACAGCGACGACGAGTTCGCTGCCGCGACTCTTCGCCTCGCTGGGGGATGACGTGCTCCGGTCTCCCCGGCCCCAGCCGGTCGCAACACCAACGGTCACTCCTAGGACCACGACCAGCGCGGCTGCTGCGGCGATCCACATGCGCCGGCCCTTGCGGGGGGCGACTTCCTCATCTTGCGGCAAGGGAACAACCTCGGTTTCTGACGGCCATCACAAAGGGGATCGTTGCCGCCAAACGGACAACGGCGATAACCATACTGATAATCATTGTCGCTCCTCAAATCTTGACTCATCCGGTCTGCACTCATCTGAGCTGACTCTGCTCCGCACGAGCCGGTCTGCGCGGATGCGGGTTGGCCGACCGCTTCATCCGCTGGAGGGCCAAGAGAAGTGCCCCGGCGAGCACGGCGAGACCTGCGGTGATCACGACGTCGCGCATGCCGGTGTCGTACAAGCCGCGAAAGGTCATCGGGTCCGCACCGGCACGGCTGTGGGAGAGGATCGTGCCGAGTATGGCTATGCCCAGCGCGCTGCCTGCTTGGCGTGCGGTGTTCACCGTGGCGGAGACGATGCCCGACCTTTGGCGAGGAACCTGTCCCGCTCGAAAATTGTGTTACGTGTCCTGAGCTGCGGTTAAGCGGCGCGGTGGTACTCGCTGATCATGCCGGCAACTACGGTTTTCGACGGATGGATTGCAGGTCGTTGAGTTCGGCCACGTCGCGAAAGGGCTGTGTCGCGACGTCTGGTGGCCGTTGCTGCCGGGATTGGGGCGGCCGGTGCCCGTTGTAGCGGATCAGGTACTCCTGGAGCACGAGGGCCAGTGGCGTTCGTTGAGGATCACGACACGGTCCAGGAGTTCACGGCGCAGGGTGCCGATGACCCGCTCGCAGATGGCGTTCATCCTCGGGGTCCGCGGCAGCGTGGTAATGAACCGCAGCCCTTCAGCTGTGAACACCTCCCGAAAAGCAGAGGTGAAGAGCAGATCCCGATCGTGGATCACCAACCGCAGCTCGGCGATGCGATCCCCCAGGTCCATCGCCAGGTTGCGGGCCCGCTGCACGGTTCATGCTCCGGTCGGGTTCGCGGTCACTCCGGCCAGGTGCAGTCGCCGGGTGCCGTGCTCGATGAAGACCAGCACATACAGCCGTTTGAGCAGCACCGTCTCGACCACCAGGAAGTCACACGCGACAATCGTGTGGGCCTGAGCAGCCAGGAACCGCCGACGAGTTGCCAGCGGTAGCCGGCCTCTGAGGCCATCTCGGCTTGGTCGAAGCTGTCCTTCCAGGAGAGGCCGCGGCCCGTGGTGTCGCGAGCGAAGGCGGTCTCCGCCTCCGCCAGCAGTCGTCCCACCGCGCCGATCGTGTGGGCATCGCGCCGGTTCCCGTCACTGTCAGCGGAAACGGCGGGGGCGCGAGCTTGGCGGACCAGGAGCTCGGCCATCACCTGAGACGGAGCCCCGGCCTTGCCCGCAGCCTCGACGGCTGCGCCGGCCAGGCGGATGGCCCAGCGTCGCTGGCCGAGATCGCAGGCCTGCTGGGCAAGGGTGGCCAGCGCCCAGGCGCCGGTCAAGCCGTCCTCGGCTTGCTTGGCCAGTTTCAACGCCTGGCCGAGGTGCAGCTGGGCCTGGCCGTGCCGGGACAAATCGAACGCCATCCATCCAGCCAGCCGAGCCATTGGGGAGGCGGCCGTGAACAGCTCCGTCCGAACGTCGTCATCTGCTCTGCCGCGCAATAGCGGAGCCACCTTCGAGGCCAGGAAGTCGATGACCGCCGGGCGGAGCAGTCCGGCTCCGAATTGGTGATCCATGCGGGTGAATGCCTCATGTGCCTCTTGAATGGCGCGTACGTCGCTAACGCCGACGCGTACGTTGCCGGCGTTGCCGCTGCTGGGGGCGTGCGGGTCGAAGCTCCAGGACACCAGCCATTCGCCCAGCACCGTGGGGGTGAAGGGCAGTGCGGCCAGCAGTTGTCGTCGTGACGTGTCGATCTCCCGCCTCCACAACCGGCCCGCCGACTCGGCACAGCAGCCCACCGCGAGCCCGCTCACCTCCGTCTCGGGCGCCGGCTCGACGACAGGTTGGGGGACGGCCAGCCAGCGTTCCACTTCTTCCACCGGTACGTGCCACGCGTGAGCGATGCGAACCCGATAGGCGGGCCGCATCCTCTGCTCGCCCCGTTCCCAGCGAGCCTAGGTGGTCACCGCGACGCCGATCAGCTCGGCGGCCTCCTCCTGCGTGAGGCCCTTGCGCTCGCGCGCCCGAACGAAGCCGGGACGGCCGTTGCCGGGTTGCCGTTCGGGCTGGTTCACCGCGTGTCACGCTCCCTCACCGTCCAGGGGACCACACAGTGTGCGCCGCCAAAACCCGTTGCTCCAGTCGATTCCCGAAACGACCAGCAAACGACCAGCCCGCTAGCGCGATTCGCGCTCTGGCACGGCAAACGTATAGATGACGCCGTGTACGGCAGGCATCGATGCCGGATTGCATGGACGCCGTCACAGCGCGTGACCTCGCGGGTCGCCACGCCCCGCGCTGTGACCAACGGGGAAACCTCGCCCGGCCGCTCCTGCCGAACCTGCGGCAGGGCGAGCTCCCTACCCCACCAGGAGGTGTCGAGCATGCGGCATGAGCGCTCGATCGGGACACGGTAAGGGAAGAGTGCTGGATGCCGCCCAGGGCTGGCCAGCTTGAGAGGAGGCGGTGGCATGACCTTTCCCCGCCACCAACTCCTTGAGCGTCACGGACGGATACGACTCAACGGGATATTGCCGCATCCCTGCGACGCCCCTTTCCGTGGCGATCGTTCGAGCTGGCCAGCCCTTCATCGACGGCCAGTCAACGACAGGAGCCCGCGCCTGCTGCGCCGTCTTCTAAAAGCCGGATCCGGCCGCGCTCCTTGGCCTACCGACGTTGCAGGCATAGCACCGTGACCGACTGGAGGCCCTACCACCGCTACACCGGCAACGCGGCTCGGATCAGGGGCATCTGCTGCTGTGACACCTACCAGTTCCTCTGCGAAGGCGGCCAATACGTGATCCTGCGCCGAAACTCCCTCGGCGATCTTGAAGAGACCGCCCGAGGCTGCCACCCGCGGGCTCGTGCGGTCTGGATGCAACTACTCCTGATGCATGCCGAGAAGTGCCAGCGCGGCAACCCGAAAATGGATCTCTGGCTGTAAGACGAGCGCCCCAGGAAGGGTGTGGGCCCGTGAAATAGTTCCAGCGAGCCCACCCCTTCATCAACCGGAACTGGCGGCCGGCATCAGCCTCACCCTGCCGGAGCCGTCCGGGCCTCTTCCTGCCCTTCCTCGCAGGCGTCGTGGGAATCGTCATAGCCCAGCAGTATCCGCAGGCCGTGCCGCGGGACTGCGTACCGACCACCGATCCTGAGCACCGGGCAGGGGAACGTACCGGCTCTTGCCAGCCGGTACGCCGTCGTCCGTCCCATTCCCAGGAGCCGAGCGGCCTCCATCAGGCTGACCACGAGCGGCTCGTTCGCCCCGCCGACCACCTGCCGATCCGCCGGCCTCATCGAGTCCGCGGTGTCAAGCACCGCCGCGAGTGTCTGATCGTTCATCGACGTTCTCCCATGGATGGGCCGCGTTCTCCAGCTATTTGGGCCGGCTGGTTGCTCATGTCTTCGGTGTCGGTGACCGTCAACGGCTTGACGAGAATCAGCAGATCTTCGTGCGCGGTGGCGTGGATGGGCAGCCCACGTGTCCAGCCCTTGCGGGCCTCGTGCATCTGGAAGAACGACGCCCGGTTGAGCAGCTTGCCGTGACCGAGCCCGCAGAGCAGGCACACGATCCGGTCGGCGAGCACCAGCCCGGCCCGCGCGGCGACCTTCTGCACGTGGCCGGGCAGGTCGATGAGTTCGCCCTGCTGCCGGTACGGGCGCACCGTCACCGCGACCACGCCGCCGGGCCGCAGCAGTTCGGTGCAGCCGGCGAGGATCTGGGCGAACCCGTCCAGCAGCACCGGCAGCCGCTGATGAGCCAGGTTGGCGCGGTCGCGGGAGTAGCGTTGGTTGTGCTTGCGGATGCCGGGCTCGCCGCTGTCACGAGTGGAGCGGACATGGCCGTGGGTGGCCGCCCCGTACGGCGGGGAGGTGAGCACCAGCGCCGCCTGTCCCGTCAGGCCGTGCAGCAGGCCGGTGATGCCGCGCGCGTCCCCGGCGAACACGGTGCCGGTGCCGGTGGCGCCCTGGCGGCGGGCGTGCGCGAGGTTGGCGACCGCGAGCTCCGCCCAGCCCTGCTCGTACTCCACCCCGGCAGCGTCGCGGCCCAGATGCACGGCCTCGACCAGGGTGGTGCCGATCCCGCACATCGGGTCGATGACGAGCTCGCCCGGCCGGGTGTAGGTGTCGATCACCTGGGCGGCGATCGCGGGCAGCATCTTGCCCGGGTGCTTCATGGATTCCGGCAGGTACCGGCCCTGCCGCTGGGAGCGGGACGGCTGCTGGCCCGTCGCCCATACCGAGGTCGTCGTCGTAGTCATGCCTGCTCTCCCTCCAGCCAGGCCTGCTCGCCCAGCAGCGGATGATCCTCTGAATCGTCGGTGTTCCTGGAGCCGGACGTGGGCGGGGAGCTCTCGGGGCGCTGTTTGGTGAAGATGAACACGTCGCTGTGCACGCGGGCGCTGAGGGGCAGGCCGGCGACGGGTGTACCGGTCTTCGACATCCCCCAGGTGATCGGCGCCTCGATGGACGCGCCACGGAGCGGGACGCGCAGGGCGACGATGTGCTGCAGGTACAACAGCCCCGCCCGTTGTGCCGCGGCGATCAGGGTTGGGGCCGGGTCGAGGAGTTCCTGCCCGTGCCGGTGCAGGCCGGTGACGACGACCAGGTGGCCTCCGGGCTTCAACAGCGCCGCCGATTCGGCCAGGTCAAATGTCGTCCGGTTGGTCGGGTTTGCCGGTTCGGTCGCTTGTGCGTCTTGCTGGGACGGGCAGGTGTGAGTGCGTACGACCAAGGCGGCAGTCCCGATGAGATCTTGAATGTCGGTGGGCCAGGTGTCGGGTCGGGTGAGACGGAGGTCGGCCACCTCCAGGTCGTGGTCGGGATGGAGCCTGGCCAGCGTCTTGCCGATGACGGTGAGCAGGTCGGGGTCGGTGATGGTGGCGGTGGCCTGGCAACCCATGGCCAAAGCGGTGGAGATGACGTGGTGGTCGGCGGCGTCCAGGTCGATCACGAGGTCGCCGAGCCGAGTGCACGCGGTGACCAGGTGGCGGACCAGCGGTCCACTCACCGGGACGCAGCAGCCGGTGCGGCAGGCGGGAACGGTTTCGGTGTCGGCGGCTGCCGGCCAGACGCTCAGCGGCAGATGGCGTGCGTCCACCTCGCGGACGGTCTGGGCGGGAGCGAGCGGGCGGGCGGTGTGGGAGCGGTCGGCAGGTGCAGGTGGTGTCACGATGATGTGGCCCGATCACCCGGGCCGGCTGGTTCCTGTCACTCAGCTAAATACCGGTGTCCAGGACCGATTTGGGACACGACGACAAGCAAAGAATCCGTCACCTGTCTCGGCCGTCTTACGGCTCGAAGAGGACTCCACCTCATCGGATCCCAGTCCCGACGCTGGCGGGTATTTCGGAGCTCGGAGTTCCGTACACGATCCGGACAACGTCCGGACAGAAACCGGACAACGGCCTCAACAACCCCCTGTCGGCCCGGATTCGCAGCGAGGAGATCCCCGTAGGCCGCACCCCAGTGTCGCGAGACAAGCATGCGGCCGTGGTGGGCGAGAAGGGCCGAGGCGAGTCAATGTTCCCCGGCGAGTGTCCGTGGAACGGCTCTGCGCGCTTACGCCGGATATCCCGGACATACGGAATGGATTACACCTGGTGCCTGAAGACCGCAGGACGATCTGGCTGTCCTGTACCGGCGCTCCCCTCTACTCTCGACGGTGACGGCACTGACGCCGCCGGACCAACGAGGCCTACCTTCGAGACGGTGATGATCGCCATCGCTCAGCCCCTCACGCCCAGCAGCTGGCGAGGCCGGCGTGACGTCCTTGCACCTTGACTGCCGCCCGGCCCCCCTCGGCGTGGTGATCACGGTCGGCGGCGAACTCGACGCGACCAACGCCGACGACCTGGAGACCTATGTCGGCCGGATGCGGCAGCCGGGCCAGCCCGTGGTACTCGATCTCGGCGGCCTCACCTTCATGGACAGCTCTGGCCTACATGTCCTGTTGCGTGTCCACGCTGAGATCCGCAAGCAAGGCAGTACCCTGCACCTGGCCGCCGTACGGGATCTCCCTGCCCGCCTGCTGCAAATCACCGAAGTATGGGATGCCCTCAACATCCATCCCACAGCCGAAGCCGCCATCGCAACGCTGCTCGACCCCCCCCTGCACCGACGCCGCGCCTGTGGAGACTGCCATGAGACTGACCCACCGGTACCTGCCAGGCGCGAGCATCATCACGATCGACGGTGAGGTGGACATCACCACCTCCCGCGAACTGGAGAACTACATCGACCTGGTACGCCGCAGCCTCGACGACCAACTGATCATCGACGCCACCAGGTTGTCCTTCCTGGACAGCTCCGGGCTGGCCGTGCTGCTCGCCGCCGCAGTCCTCGCCCAGGCCCGCGGCGTCGCCGTGCACCTCGCCGGCCTGCAGCCGCGAGTCGCTCGCATCCTGGAGATCACCGGCGCCATGCCAGCCATTCGCGCCTACGACCACGTGGAGCAGGCGCTAGCCGCCGTTGAATGCACCGGCGGGGTCCCCTTCACTGAGCCCGTCTGAGCGTCCCGCCGCATCCGCACCAGCCGCTGCAAGGCGGTACGGCAGCCTTGGAACATTTTTGACCTCGTGATCTCGGCCTGGCGCTGTTCTGCCAGGTCAGGCCGTTTTCGGTCGAGGTTCGGACACCGACCGGTCTCCACCGCTCTGCGCCATCGAGACATCCCCAGAGCCGCGTTACCGCAGGTCAGACGCGGTTTCGGCATGTTCTCAGTCTTTGGGTGATCTTTGTCCGGGCCGAAGTCTGCCCGGAAGATGTCCGGTTCCTGTACGGAACCTCTGGCGGCATGAGCAGCATCCGATCCGCTCACCCGCCTTCGGGGGCTGCCATGTACGACACCCGCTCGACCGACGCCACCGCTCCGATCGCCGCGCCTGCTCACGAGACCTGCCTCGGCATGACGGACACCTCGCGCGACGCCTCGACAGCGTCCGCGCAAGGGCGTCCACTCGATCTGGCCGAGCGTGCCTTCCGGCTGCTCATGCAGGGACCGCAACCGCTGGCCGTGGACGGAACCGCCCTCGGGCCTGGTCTGCCCGTCAGGCCGATCCCGCTCGATGAGCTCGGCACCCTCCTCCTGCACCCGTCCTGCCCTCGGGCCACCCGCGACGAGGTCTGGCGGCACCTCATCGAGCAAGCCCGCACCCACCGAGGCGCGTGGATGGTGGCCGCCGTCGCGCTCGCCACTCCCATGCTGCGCCGCCTGCTCAAGACCCTCGCCCAGACGCTACCGGTCGAGCGCGAGGAACTGGAGGCCGAGATGCTGGCCTGCTTCATGGAGGCGCTGGGCCGAGTGGAGCTGTCCTGGTCGCACCTGGTGCTGCGGCTTTCGCGGCTGACCCAGTTCGCCGTCCTGCGCGCCCATGCCATCGACCGAGCCGACCTGCTGCCAGAGCCGGACATGAGCGACGGCCAACAGGCGCTGCGCTACCCGTCCGGGCACGTCGACGAGCTGCTGGAGCGGGCGGTCGAGCTGGGCGTCATCACCGCGCAGGCGGCCGAACTGATTTCCATGACCCGCCTGGACAGCATCTCGCTCAGCACCTACTGCCGGGCCCGCGGCCTGCTGTACTGCACCGAGCTCAAACGCCGCCAGCGTGCCGAAGCGCGCCTTCGGCAGGCCCTGCTTGGCGGTGATTTGTCGCTGTCCGGCAATGCCGAGTGAAGCCCACACCCCGGCTTTCGTCATACGTCGAGACGGACAGTCATGAACGGGCAAATTCCACCGGCCCCGGTGTCTGATTTCGGCCCTTGACCCCGGTCTTTTAGCAGGTGAAAGGCAGCGCGGACGGCACCGAGCCCGGACAGGCCGCACCCGGCCACCGGTTCCTGTCACCACCGGACCGCCATCCGCATCCAGCACCGAAGGAGGACGCCCACCCGGCCTCGCCCGGGCCCGAGCCTCCGCGCCGCCTTCCACATCGAACCTCGCGTCCATCTGCCCGGGGAGGCAGCCGTGATCCAACGTTCCCGCTTCACCACCCGCAAGAGCCTGCTTATTACTGCCGTCATCGTCGCCGCCGTGACGCTCGGCACCCTGCTGGAACTCGCCCTGGCCCACTTCGCCCAGGCCACCGCCGCAGGCCTGCCCACCGAGGCGCTCGCCGACGGCGGCAAGGGGCCAGACTCGCTCAACGCGGTGATCGACAATCTGCGCAACGTCATCGTCGGCCTGCTGGTGGCCCTGGCCACCCTGTTCCTCACGGTGGGCGGGGTCCGCTACATCCTGGCCGGCGGCGACCCGGGCGAGGTCGAGGCGGCCAAGAAGACCCTGCGCTACGCCGCGCTCGGCTACGGCATCGCCGTGCTGGCGCCGCTGCTGGTCAGCGTCCTCAAGGGCATCGTCGGAGCTTGACCGTGACCCGCCACCCGCCGCCTCGCCCACCCACGGCAAACGTGCTCTCGCCCATCCCGCGCCGCTTGGCGCAGATCCTCACCATCGTCGCCATCACGCTCACCGTCACCGCCACCCCAGCCGCCACCGAACCGAACCCGCCGTCAATACCCTCGCCAACGGCGAACTCCCAGCCCACGCCACCCGCCACACCCGCTCCGAAAGCGACTCCGTCCACGCCGACGGGACCGATGCTCACACCACCACCGCACCCGCACCCGAGCACCGGACCCACCTCTCCCGCCTCGGAGCAGCCGCCCGCCGCCGAGCCGGCGCCGCAACCGGGCGGCGGGGCGGAGGAGTGCGGCTGGCTGGACTTCGGCTGCAAGATCAACCGCGCGTTGAACGGCTGGTTCGGGTCGATCGTCACCGAGGCGATCCAGCCCGCCTTCCAAACCATGGGCACGCTGCTGCTGTCCTCGCCGCCACCGGACATGCTGCAACGGGTGCAGGAGCTGTCCGCGCACGTGCGGGTGGTGGCCAACGCACTGCTGGCGCTGTTCGTGCTGGCTGGCGGAGTGATCGTGATGGCCTACGGCAGCGTGCAGACCTCCACCACCGCCGCCGAGGTCGCGCCCCGCGTGCTGGTCGCCGCCATCGCGCTCAACTTCTCGCTCACCGTCTGTCAGTACGCCATCGAGCTGGCCAACGGCCTGGTCGCAGCACTACTCGAGAACGGCGTTGACGGTCGGCGGGCCGGCGACCTGATCGCCAACAAGCTCGCCAACCCGGTCGGGCAGCTGGCGGCCCCGCACATGTTCTTCATCTGGATGGTCGCGATCGCGGTGGTGATGGGCCTCATCCTGGCCTTCATCGCGGTCGTGCGGATCGCGCTGCTGCTGTTCCTGATGGTCGCGGCGCCGCTCGCGCTGCTGTGTCACGCGCTGCCGCAGACCGAGCACATCGCCCGGCTGTGGTGGCGCGCCTTCACCGGCGTCCTGGTCATGCAGGTCCTGCAGGCGCTGGTGCTGCTTCTGGCGTTCAAGGTGTACTTCACCGACGCCTCCGACGCCTTCACCACCGGCCCCGACCAGCTGGTCCTGGCGGCAGTGAAGCCGATCGTGATGCGCGCCATCGACACCCTGGTGCTGATCGGCCTGCTGTTCCTGCTGATCAAGATTCCTGGCTGGGTGGCCCGCTCCGTCGGGCAGCCCGCCCAGCCTCAGCTGCTGACCCGCCTGGTCAAAGGCTTGATCGTCTACAAAACCATGGGCTTGGCCAGAACTGCCCTGGTCAGGAGCGGCAGAGCCGCCCGCGCGGCGAGAAGCGCTTCGAGCAGGCGGCGTCGGCCGCCCGGCAGGCCAGGCGCGGGCCGCTCCGCTGCCCGGCCGCGCGGCGGACCGTCGGGAGCGCGGCCGACAGGCCGATCCACCAGCACGGGAGGAACAGCACCGGTGAACACGCCCAACCCGTCCGGCCAGCGCGGCCACCAGCAGCTCCAGCTCCCGCTCAATCTTCCGTCCACACCGGCGACAGGTGCTCGTCGGGCGGGATCCGTAGCCGGGCAGGGACGCCAACTCGCCTTGCCGTTCCCGGTCACCCCCGTGCCGCGCCAGCCCACACCAGCTCCCCCGGCCGCGCGTACAGGCCCATGGATCCGGCCGAAACCGCCCTGGAGTCAGCCGATGCTGCCTGGCATGCCCACCCGCCCGGCCCGGCCCCGGCAATTGCTGCTCCGCCTTGATCCGCCGCCGAACCGCACGCGCAGAAGAGACCGATGATGAACGAGCCGGAGCCGCTTGTCGCGCGCATCCCCGCCGACATCAACACCCCGGACAAGATGGCCTACGGGCTGACCTTCCGCCAGATCCTCATCGTCACCTTGACCGGCGGCATCGCCGCCGCCATCTACTACCTGTTCCATCGCCTTCTGCCCGTCATCATCCTCGCGGCCATGGTGCTGCCGCTCCTGGCGCTCGGCCTCACCATCGCCCTCGGGCGGCGTGACGGGCTCAGCCTGGACCGCTTCGCCTTGGCCGCGCTGCTCCACGCGCGCGCCCGCAAGCACCTGGTGTCCGCATCTGAGGGGATCGCCGAGCCGCCCCGGTGGTGCCGGGTGCGAGGCAAGCTGCCCTGCCCGCTGCGCCTGCCGGTCCGGGCGATCCGCACCGACGGTGCGCTCGAACTCGCCGACGGCGGCGTCGCCGTCCTCGTCGAAACCAGCACCCTGTCCTTCCACCTGCGCACCACCGGCGAGCAGGCCGCGCTGGTGGGAGCGTTCGGCCGGTGGCTGAACTCGCTCGAAGCACCCGTGCAGATCCTCGCCCGAGCTCGCCCCGCCGACCTCGCTGATCTGGTCGAGACCGTCGAACGGCAGGCAGACACGCTGCCGCATACCGCGCTTGCCCACGCCGCCCGCGAACACGCCGGCTACCTGGCCGAGCTGAACAGCTCACGCGAGCTGCTGGCCCGGCAGGTGCTCATCGTCCTGCGTGACCAGCCCGCCACCGGCCGGGGACGGCGCGCACTACGCCGGGACGCCTGCGCCGCCGTCGTCCTGCGCCGAGCCGCCGAAGCCGAGCGCAGCCTGGCCGCGCTCGGGGTCGCCACCCGCGTGCTCGACGCCGACGCCGCCAACCAGGCGCTGGCCGAATGTCTCGACCCCGGCGGCCGACACCCGCACGGCCAGGCCCTGCCCGACGAACTGATCACTTCGACCACCGGGAGCACATCGTGAAGCCACACCGCCGCCACCGCAACCACGAGCCCAGCGCCCTCGCCCACCCGGGAGCGGCACACGTCGGCGCCCGGACCCTGGCCCTGCCCAATGCGGTCTGTGCGTCATTCGCGGTGACCGGCTACCCGCGAGAGGTCGGCGCGGGATGGCTGGAACCGCTGCTCACCTACCCCGGCCACCTCGACGTCTCGCTGCACATCGAGCCGATCCCGCAAGCCGTGGCGGCCATGCGGCTGCGCCGCCAGCTTGCCCGGCTGGAATCGGCCAGCCGCTCCGACGCCGCCCACGGCCGCCTGGCTGACTTCGCCGCCGAGGCCGCCGCCGACGATGCGACCGACCTGGCCGCCCAGCTCGCCCGGGGCCATGGCCGGCTGTTCAGCGTCGGTCTCTATCTGACCGTCACGGCCGCTACGGAGCTCGAGCTGGCCGCCGAGGTGGAGCGGGTCCGGGCGCTGGCATCGTCCCTGCTCCTCGACGCGCAACCAGCCACCTTCCGCGCCCTGCAAGGCTGGACCACTGGCCTCCCGCTCGGGGTCGATTCGCTCCAGCAGACACGGACGTTCGACACCACCGCGCTGGCGGCGGCCTTCCCCTTCACCTCTCCCGACCTTCCGACGACTGCTGGCGAGACTGGGGTGTTGTACGGGTTGAGCGCCACCGGCTCCGGCGTCGTGGTGTGGGACCGCTTTGCACAGGACAACCACAACTCCGTCGTCCTGGCCCGCTCCGGCGCCGGTAAGAGCTTCTTCACCAAGCTCGAAGCCCTGCGCCTGCTGTACCAGGGCGTCGAGGTCGCCGTCGTCGACCCCGAAGACGAGTACGCCCGCCTCGCCTGCGCGGTCGGCGGCACGCATCTGCGGCTCGGCGCATCCGGAGTGCGGTGGAACCCCTTCGACCTGCCCGCCAGCCACGGCCCGCACGATGATGTGCTGTCCCGGCGGGCCATGTTCCTGCAGACCTTGATCGCCACCATGCTCGGCGGCACCCAGCTCACCCCGCAGACCCGGGCGACCCTGGACACCGCCCTGCTCGCCACGTACGCGGCGTCCGGGATCACCCGCGACCCGAACACCTGGACCCGGCCCGCCCCGCTGCTGGCGGACCTGGTCACCGCGTTGAAGGCGGACAAGCACGGCGCGGACCTGGCCGCGCAGCTCGCCCCGTACGTCACCGGCTCCTACCGGGAGCTGTTTGACGGCCCCACCACCACCCATCCGGCCGGGCACCTGATCGTCTTCTCTCTGCGTGACCTGCCCGAGGAGATGAAGGCGATCGGCACCCTGCTGGCGCTGGATGCGATCTGGCGGCGGGTCGCCAACCCGCGCGACCGCAAGAAGCGCCTGGTCGTCGTGGACGAGGCCTGGCTGCTGATGAAGGAACCCGAGGGCGCCCGCTTCCTGTTCCGGATGGCCAAGGCCGCGCGCAAGCACTGGGCCGGGCTCGCCGTCGTCACCCAGGACGCCGCCGACCTGCTCGGCTCCGAGCTCGGGCAGGCGGTCGTGGCCAACGCCGCCAGCCAGGTCCTGCTGCGCCAGGCGCCGCAGGCCATCGGCGCAGTCGGTGACGCCTTCGATCTGACCGACGGCGAACGCCAGTTCCTGCTGACTGCCGAAAGAGGAGAAGCCCTCCTGGTCGCCGGCCCCGCCTGCCGGACGGCCTTGAGCATCGTCTCCTCACCAGCCGAGGCGATCTTGGTCACGACCGACCCGAAGGTCCTCGCCGAGCTCGAACAGCACCACCCCCAGCCAGGCCAGCCCCCGCCGCCGCGACCTCCCGTCCCGCAGGACACCGACCAGATCAGCACCAGCCACCAGGACGAGGAGAGCGACCCGCTATGACAATGAACCCATCACTCCGCCAGGATGGCTCGTGCCTGCTGTGCGGCATCGACGACCACGACGTACAGACCGCTCTGGACTTTCTGGCCGAGCTACCGGCCCGCCTGCCCGAACTCACCCTCGCCTACGGGCCCCGGCTCGCCCTGGCCCTCGCCGTCATCTGGACCGTGACCGCCGCTGTGCGCTACCTGCTCGGCTGGCTTCACCACGCCGACATGACCCCCGAGGCCCGCCTGATCGAGATCTCCAGCCCGCCGCGCAGCGATCCCGAAGGCGCGCTCGTGCTATGGCGGCAGCTCGTCGGCCTGCTCCGACCCGCCTGGAAACGCGCCTTCACCGGCCAACCCCACCTGGTGTGGGAGTACTGCGGCAGCGACGCGGGCGTCCGGATCCGCCTGTGGGTACCTGGCACCATCCCGCCAGGCATCGTGGAGAAGACCGTCCACGCCGCCTGGCCGGGCGCGACAACCACCACCAGCCCGGCCACCTCGCCACTCCCCGACGAAACCGAGGTCGCCGGGGGACGGCTTGTCCTGGCCGCGCCCGAACACCTTCCCCTCAGGACCGACCACGACCACGACCCCGTCCGCTCCCTGCTGGAGGCGATGGGCGGGCTCCGCGAGGGCGAACACGCCGTCGTCCAAATCCTGGCCCGCCCGACCACCGGCAGGCGGCTACGCCACGCCTATCGCGCAGCCGCTCACCTACGCGGCGGAGGCAGCCGCCCTCTCTTCGGCCGCGTCCTCGACGAGCTTCTCCCCCTGCCCGACGCCCGCCGCGACCGGCACCCCAGCGGCGATCTCGCTCGCGACTTTCCCGAACGCGCCGAACAAGTCCGCGCCATCCTCACCAAGGCAGGCCAGCCGCGCTACACCGTGGCGATCCGCTACGCCGTCGCCACCACCCGCGAACCCATCTCCACGGCGTCCGCGAAGGTCCGCCGGGAGCCGGCTGATCTGGTTCGTGGCTGGCTGCGCGGCCACGCGCACACGCTGGCCGGCGTCTTCGCCTTGTACACCGCAAGCCACCAGTACCTGCGCCGAGCCCGCCTCTGGCGCGCCCGCCGGGCGGTCGGCTCGCGGCGCCTCGACGCCGGATATCTGTTGTCCGTTGCCGAGCTGGCCGCGCTCGCCCACCTGCCCTGGGACATCGACGCCCCCGGCATCACCCGCGCCGGAGCCCGCCCCATCGCGCCGTCCCCGGCCGTACCCCGCACCACGGCTGGTGGAACGGCCCGCGTCCTGGGCGACGCCGACAGCGGCCCACCGCGCCCCGTAGCGCTACCGGTGGCCGACGCCCGCCACCACACGCACGTCCTGGGCGGCACCGGCGTCGGCAAATCCACCCTGCTCGCCAACCTCGTCCTCACTGACGCCGCCGCAGGCCGAGGCGCCCTGGTCATCGACCCGAAAGGCGACCTGATCACCGACATCCTCCACCGGCTGCCCCAGCGGGCGATCGGCAGAACCGTCGTCTTCGACCCACAAGACCCGGCCCCGCCGCCATCGATCAACATTCTCGCCGGGCCCGACCCCGCCTTCGCCGTCGACTCCGTCGTCACCATCTTCCACCGCTGCTTCTCCACCGCCTGGGGACCACGCGTGGATGACCTGCTCCGCTCCACCTGCCTCACCCTGACCAGCGTCCTGGGCCGCAAGGCGACCCTGGCCGAGGTGCCCCGGCTACTCACCGACGCCGCGTTCCGCGCCCAGATCGTCACCCGGCTGGAGGACAGCCTGCTGGGCGGATTCTGGGACTCCTACGAAGCCCTCACCCCAGCCGGGCAAGCGACCGTGATCGGCCCGGTGATGAACAAGCTCCGCGCCGTCCTGCTCCGCCCGTTCGTCCGCCAGGCGCTGGCCAGCCCAGAAACGACTGTCCCCATCGGCCGGCTTCTCGATCAAGGCGGCCTGGTTTTGGCCCGGCTCCCGAAGGGAGTGCTCGGCGATGACGCTGCCCGCCTGTTCGGCTCCATCCTGCTCGCCCACACCTGGCAGGCCACCACCCGCCGCACTCAGCTCGCCGAAGCTGACCGGCCGGACGCCTCGCTGGTGATCGACGAGTGCCACAACTTCCTGAACTTGCCTGGCCACATCAACGACGTGCTGGCCGAGGCGCGCGGCTACCGGCTCTCTCTCGTGCTCGCCCACCAGCACCTCGACCAGTTGCCGGGCGACCTGCGTGAGGCGCTGTCCGCTGACGCGCGCAACAAGATCTACTTCAATGCCTCGCCCAAGGACGCGAACGAGTTGAAGCACCACACTGCGCCGCTGATCAGCCCGCACGACCTCACCCACCTGGGCGCGTACCAGACGGCCGCCCGCCTCATCGTCGACGGCCAGCAGATCTCCGCCTTCACCCTGCGCACCCGCCCCCTCCCCGGCCTGATCGAGGGGCGTGCCGAGGAAATCCGGCAGGCATCACGCGAGCAGTACACCCAGCCGGACGACGCGACCCAGCACCCCGCCCGCAGGCCACTCCGCCAGATCGGCCACGCACCCGACCTGCGCACCGACCTGCGCAGCGGACCTCCCGACCAGCACGAAGAGCCCGCCTGACCCGCCACTCAGCCCACTCGCGCAGTACCGATCACCTTGAGGAGATTCCGCCATGCCCGCAGCTCGTATCCCGCTTGGCCTGCCACGTTTCAACGCCGACACCATGGCCACCATCGCCGCCCGGCTCACGCCCCGCGACTACCAGCTCCTGGAGCACCTCCTGCACCACCGTGTCCTGACCACCCACCAACTCCAGCGGCTGTTCTTCACCAAGCCGCAGCCCACCCGCCGCCGCCTGGGCATCCTGCACAAGCTGCACACCATCACCCGCTACCGCCCCTGGACCCCCTACGGCGGTTCCGCCCCCTGCCACTGGGTCCTCGGCCGCGCCGGAGCCGAACTCCTCGCCCTACGCAGCCACACCACCGTCAAAGAGCTCGGCTACCATCCCGACCTGGCCATGTCGATCTCCGTCTCGGACAAGAGCGGCCACCAGATCGGCGTCAACGACTTCTTCACCGACCTGCACTACCGGGCCCGCCACACTTCAGGAGCTCGTCTGCGGGCGTGGCTGTCGGAAAAGCAGTGCGCCAGCATCTGGGGCGGCCTTGCTCGTCCGGACGCCTTCGGCTGCTGGTCCGAGAACGGCCGCCAGATCGACTTCTTCCTCGAACACGACACCGGCAGCATGACCTTGGCCAAGGTCGCCGACAAACTCGCCTCCTACGCCGACCTCGCCGAGACCACCCAGATCACTACCCCGGTCCTGTTCTGGCTGCCCAGCCGAAAACGCGAGACCCATCTCCGCGCCGTCATCAAGGCCACCGAGATACCCATCGCCACCGCCGTCCAGACGGAACTCGACGATGGCCCCGCCGGGCCCTGTTGGCTCCCGCTCCCCAGCCGGGCGGGTCAGCCTCGAATGAGGCTCGCCGAACTCGGCACCGCCTGGCCCCACCTCATCCTCGGCCGAAGCCCAGAGCAGCCCGCCACCACCAGCGTCAGCACCTCCTACGACGATCTCGATAGCTCGTTGCTCAAGGAGAACGAGAGCAGGTGAAGGCCGCCGCGGCCGGCGCCGCCCTCCTGCTGCTCCTCGTCTCGGCTCTCGTCGCAGCCGCCACCAGCATCCTGACCTCCTCTGGAACGCCCGGCGGCGGCGCCTGCGCGATCACACCCAGCACAGTGAGCAGCATGGCAAGCACGCCGGTCGCGGCCCCGGCATCCCGCGGCGCCGCCTCCACCTTGGACAGCGAGCAGCAAACCCATGCCGCCCTCATCGTCCAGATCGCGATGGAGCGCGGCCTGCCCGTCCGGGCCGCCGTGATCGCGGTCGCCACCGCCATGCAAGAAGCCCAGCTCCGCAATCTGCGTTACGGCCATCTCGACAGCCTCGGGCTGTTCCAGCAACGCCCCTCACAGGGCTGGGGAACACCCGAGCAAATCCTCGACCCCCGCTACGCCATCACTGCCTTCTACGACCGGCTGGGCGCAGTACGGCGTTGGGAGCAACTCCCGCTCACGCGGGCCGCCCAGGCCGTCCAGCGCTCCGGCCGCCCGGACGCCTACGCCCAATGGGAGCCACTTGCCCAACGCCTTGTTGACGCTCTCGCCGGCACCTGCGTTCCTCCCATTCCAGGCGAGACGATCGCTGCCGTGCTCGCGTACGCGCATGCCCAGCTCGCGAAGCCGTACCTGTGGGGAGCCGAAGGCCCTTACGCCTTCGACTGCTCCGGCCTGACCATGCGCGCCTACCAAGCAGCCGGCATCGTCATCCCCCGCGTCGCGGCCGACCAATGGCGCCACGGCCCACCCATCCCCGCAGGCCAGGAACAGCCCGGCGACCTCGCCTTCTTCAACATGCAAGCCGACGGCCCCGGACACGTCGGCCTCGTCATCGGCAACGGGCAGATGATCCACGCACCCAACCGGCGCAGTGTCGTCAGGATCGACACCTACCAGCGCCGCGACCTGATCAGCTTTTCCCGCCCGATCGCCCGCGCCGCCAGCACCAGCCCGATACAGGCTGACCGCCCGCCACGGCTCCGGCCACCGACCGCCCGCACCGACCGTGGACGTACCTCCGGCGAACGGGTCCGGCTGACCGCATGGGATGAGGTCCGTGACACCGTCCGAACGGTTCCGCTCAGCGGCGGGAAGACCCTATCCGCTGGGTGAGCTGCACGTTTCTTCTCCAAACCACGATTACGCACAGCGATGCCTCCGATACTGTTCGAGACAGTTTTCCCGTAACACCAGGCGAAGGAGACGCTCTCGTGTGTGCGATACGGTTCGCCCCGTCCCAGCTCATCGTCAGCCTCTCCTACGACCTGAACAACCCGATGAAGATCCGCGCCAAGCACAAGGTCGCCGGCATGCTTCTGCTCGACCGCGATCACGCCAACCGCCTCGAAAAAGGCTGGAATGTGCCCGGCGTCTACCTTCTGCTCGACCGGCCCGACCACGAGGGCCGGTGGGGAGCCTACGTCGGCAAGGCGACCACACCCGGCCTTCGCCACCGTGTGCTGCAGCAGCTCAGGGACCGCGCGCACTGGTATCGGGCGCTGCTCATCCGCTACGAGTCCAACGAGGATGAGACGCTCAACAGCAGCGAGGCCGGGTGGCTGGAAGGGCGCCTCTATGACCATCTCGTCAAGGCGGGGCAGGTCGACCTGCACAACCGCAACCGGCCCCGCGACCCCACGCTCTCGGATGACGACGAGACCAGTCTCATCGACTACCTGCTGCCCATCGAGTCCGTGCTCCGGCTCATCGGCCACACCCTCTACCCCCGGCCAGCAGGCGCGCCCGACGGCGGCGGCCCCCTCTTCAGGAGAATCGAGCCGGAGCCCAAGCCGGACAAGCCTGCCCCCTACGTGAGCCCGCTCGGTCTGGGGCCCAACCCGTACCTGATGCGCGACCCCACGCCCGAGAAGGTGAGGAAGAAGGTCGCGCTCATCATGGCGGGCAAGCACCCTCCGGTCATGGACAAGGGGCCGGGCAGACAGGCCTGATCCGGTGGTGCAGGAGGTATGCCCCGGCCAGCACACTTCACTTGTGCTGGGCGGGGCATGCCACCTACGTCACCGGCTCAGGCGCTACCGGCCATGTCCTCCTCCGCTACCGGCTCTTCTCCGCCGCAGATCCGGCAGGCGCGTTCCTCCTCGGCGGTGAGCACCACGGCGTACAGCTCCGGAAGGCCGATGGTCACGGCCTTGCAGAGGCGGTGCCAGCCGTCGATGATCAGGATGCCGCCGGTCGGGACCGTGGCCACGATCAGCGGCTCCGACAGGTCCACCTGGGCCGCGTGCTCGGCGTCGATGGCGATCAGGTTGAGCATCGCCGCCCACCATTCGGTCACGATCAGCCCGTCCGCGGCCCGGCCCTGGATGAGCTTCTTGGCCTTGGTGATGTCCCAGCGCCAGCCGAGCATCTGGAAGACCTCCACACCCGTGCTATCCGACCGGTCCAATCTGGACGTGGCGTCGCCGGTGCGGTGGGGGTTGGGGTGGGGGTGGGTCATGCCGTGGCCTCCTGCCCGGCTGAAGTATCGGGGGTCTGCTGGCGGAAGCAGGCCGGCGCGAGTGTCTCGGCTTGGGTGAGGAAGGCGCGGGCGGCGTTCTGCCGTACGAGTGCCAGGCTGCGCTCGAGGTGGTCGAGGGCGGCGGCGCGCTCGGTGTCCGCCCCGGGTGCTGGTGCCTGGGTCGCGGGTTCGGGTGGGGTGGGGTCGGTGGCGTAGGGGGCGATCCAGGAGATGAACCGGGCGATGGCCTGGGCCGGGCGCAAGCCGCCGCTGTCGGCGTACTCGATGTGCCGGGCTACCAGCAGCCACCAGGTGCACACGGTGTGCGCGTGCAGGGTGTCGTAGATCTGCTCGGCGCTCAGCCGCTCGCCTCGGCCCAGACGCCGGAAGGTGTCCTCGGTGTGATGCTGGCGGGCCTTGCGGGCCTGCTCGATGATCGCCTCCAGCGCAGCCGGGGCCGCCGGGGGCGGTGCGCCGGTGGCGGGGGGCTGCTGAGCGTCGTTCATGACGGTGCTGTCCTTTCCTGCGGGGTTCGCGTCAGCGCCGGGATGCGCTCGCGCGGTGGGTTGCTCGGTCACGGCGCCACCACCGTCGGTACGGGCGGGGTGGGGCTGACCGGTCGAGGGTGATCGTGTTCTGCGGGCGTGGCGGAGGTGGCCGCCGGATGGGCTGCCTGGTGGATGAGGTGCTGGGTGAGCAGGTGGCCGCTGTCGCTAAGGAAGTCGCGGGCGGCCATGCGGGCGGCGTGGGCGAGGGCGTGATCGAACAACGTGCCCGGCCGGGCGGCCGGAGGTTCGGCGGTGAGGTAGTGGCGGGCCCAGGAGCGCACCCGCCGCAGCGCGTGATCGGAGGCCAGCTGCTTGCTGGTGATCTCCTCCTCCACTAGATCCCACCAGGCGCGTGCTGCCTGGGCGTGGACGGTGACGAACAGCTGCTCGCCGGTCAGCCGCTGTCCGTTCTGCAAGGCGAAGATCGCTTTGGCTGCTGCGGTGTAGCAGGCGTGGCGGACAGTGGTGATCTTCTCGGTGGTCAGCTGATCGCAGGAGGGCCACGCTTGTTCGTGCTGGCCGGTGACGGTGTCCTCCGTCGGGGTGATGCTGTCCGGCGGATGGAGCGGGGGCAGGGTGCCGGGCTGGGGGATGTCATGCATCGGGTGTCGTCCTTTCGCTGAGTTGCAGGGATGGGTGAGGGGTGGGTCATGGGGTGGCCGCCCGGCTGGCGGCTCGACGCCGCGCCCGCCGGGCGCGGCGTCACGGACGGCGGCCCTCGGCCGGGGCCTGCTCGATCGCGGGCGTGATCCCTTCGGCCGGGCGGGTGTCGTGATCGGAGAGGAGAGCCAGCGCGTCGGCGAGCTTCTCGGTCGCGTCGAGGAAGGCGCGTGCGCCGCCCCTGCGGCATTCGGCCATGGCCAGGGTGAACAGGCCGCCGTTGTTCACCGGGCGGGCGTTGATCAGCAGGTCCTGGGCGCGTTGCCGCACGGTGAGCAGGGCGGTCGCGCCGTCGATCGGTTCCTCGCGGCCGTGGGTGAGGTCGGTGACCTGCTGCCACCACGACATCCGCTGGTAGGCGTAGGCGATCCGGCCTAGGTCCTTGTCGTGCAGTGTGCCCTCGTCGTCCAGGGTGGCGATGCGGTTGAGCGCCTGGCTCAGTTCCCAGCGGGCGGTGTTGGCGTAGTGAACGGCTAGATCTTCGAGTCGTCCCATGACGGTCTCCTTCGGTAAGCGGTTGACGACATGCGCGGCGTGAGGCCTGGCGTGGCCGACCCGGCAGCCCGGGGCCGGGCGCAGCCGAGGTCACGCCGGACGGTCTGTGCGGCGGGTTCGGGGGTGGTGTCCGGTACGGCCCCCGGGCTGGGGCCTGTACCGGATGCCACGGGCTGTGGGTCAGGCGGTGGCCAGGAGCCGGAACGCGCGGGTCTTGATCTTGGCGTGCTCGTGGTCGTCGAGCAGGGCCCGCTCCGCCCGCACGGCCGCCACGTCCCGGCTGCCGAACACGGGGCTGCGGTGGTCCAGCCGCTCGGTCACCGCGTTGTAGGCGGCCCAGCGGGTGTTGCGGATCGGCTCTTGGGTGGGCGCGTGCGCGAACAGGTGCTCCAGCTGGCGCAGCGTCAGCTCGCGGTTCTTGCGCGCCAGATCCTTCGCGCCCGCCGGGATCGGGTACAGCACGTTGGTGAACTGGCGGAACTCGGAAAAGTTCATCGGGGTCGCGAGGAGCTTTTCGGCCTCGGCGGCAAACGCTTCCCCGTGCCGCCAGGTCAGCTTGAGCGCATCGCGGGCCTCGGCGATGCGCCCAGCCATCCGGCCCGTGTGCCGGACGGTGAACTTCGAGGCGTGATTGGCCAGCGCCGCCCGTTCGGTGTTGGCGCACACCACCCGGACCGGGGTCGCCACGGTCACGAACGACCCCCACCCGTCATGCCGGGAGAACGCCGCCAGATACAGGTCCACCTGATCGAACCCGCCGACCATGAGCGGCTCGGGCAGCCGCATGGTGACGAAGATGCGCCGCCCGTTGTTCAGCGACCCGCCGGTGTCGAACACCGCCCCCGACTCATCCACCAGGGTCTGCAGGAACGCGGTCACCTCCTCGTTCTGCAACACCTCGTACTCCTTGCCGACACGGCCGAGCCGTTCCGGCTGACCGGTGACCGGGTTGGTGCGCACCACCAGGAAGTCCTCATCCGTGGTGACCGGCTGGCCGGTGACAGGGTCGGTCACCTGGCCGACCGGCACCTTGCGCACGTTCCATCCAGCGAGCTGGGCGTTGGACAGCAGGTCCTCGGCGGTCATCGGGCCGGGCGCGGTGTAGCCGAGCCCGTGCCAGCCGGGCTTACCGGCGGCGGCGAACCCGGCCGAACCGTTGGCGAAGATCTCGATTTCGTGAGCCATGACAGGGCCTTTCTGATGTGTGGGCAGGCGAAACAGACGCGATGACGAACAGATGTGGGGCTGGCCCCTCAGCGTCGGGGCCGGTGGAGCGGGGATCGATGGAGGTGGCCCGGGTGGGTCGGACGGTGCTGCCGCCCGGCGTGTGAGCCAGGGGTGGGTCGTGGGTTGCGGTGGGTCGGTAGGGCGACCGGCCGGGCTACGGGTCCGGGGCGGGCCGATATGGGATGGCCCGCCCTGACCCTCGTTCAGCCGGTGTAGGTGTCCGCCGCGCTGGCCTCGGACGGGACGCCGGTGGGGGCGTCGGTGGGCGCGAGAGCGAACCGGCGGGGCCGCTCACAGGTCAGCACCGCCAGGCCGAGGTTGACCAGCCGGTCCAACGCGTTGGCCACCGCACCGGACGAGGCATCCAGCACCTTCCCGATCTCGTACGGGGTGAAGTCCTTGCCCGGGTACTCGATCAGGTGCGCGTACACCCGATCCCGCAACGCCCCCGGCCGCACCCCGCCCCCCATGCCGCCGCTGGCACCGCCCGGCCGGGCGCCCGGCACGGCGCGGGCCGGGGCGGCGTCGATACCGGTCAGCACCGCGCGCGCGTCACGGTGCACCGAGGCGATCCTGGCCATCGCCATCTCCAGGCACCCCAACGCCATCACGTCGTTACCGTCGTCTTTGGCCAGGGCGACCCCGCCGAGCAGGTCGATCAGTTCCGCCAGTTCGGCCCGCACGCGCGCCCACGCCGGATCATCCACCACCGGCCCAGACACCGACTCGGACACAGGCTCGGACGGGTCAGCGCCGGGGACCGAGACGTGGGCCTGGTCCGGACCCTCATCGGGCGCTTCGTCGCCGAGCTCCTCCGGCTGATCATGCGCCCCCTCGACCGGCTCCCCTTCGTCGCGCCGAGCGGCCACCGGGCCGGGCGCGGCCGTCCCGTCGGCAGCCGGAAGCGTCTCCTCGTCCGCTGCTTCTACGGTGTCACCCAGCGGGGTGTCAGCGTCGGGGGTATCAGCGTCCGGCACGGCGGGCGCGGTGCCCGGCGTTTCGGCATCCGGGGTGTCCGAGGCGGACGTGTCCGGGGCGGTGGTGTCGGCGTTGATCGGGTACCACCGGTCAGCGGCGCGGCCCCGCGTCTGACCGTCGTTCGTGCCCAGCTCGCGGCGAGCGCGCCCGTCGGAATCGAGTTGGTTGAGGATCTTGCCCGCCACCATCCGGCTCAGCCCGGCCGCCGCCCCGATCGCCGTGGCGGTCGCGCCCGGCTCGGCGTTCAGCGCCGCCCACACCGCCTCCGCACGGGTATCGGTGCCCACCGTGGGGTCGGTGTCCGGGGCGGCGGTGCCGGGGCGGTCAGGGGCGGTCAGGGGCGCGGCGTGGGCGGCCGGGACGGCGGTATTCGCGTTATTGATAGCGGCGTCGGTGTCAGCGGGAATGTTTTCGGTCCCGGTGTTTTCCCGCGTAGTGATAGCCATGGCATGCGTCCCTTTCCGGTCGCGTTTCCCGGCCCCGTTCCGGGCCGATGTTTTTGTTTGTGCGACGACCATCCCTCGCATGGATAACGACTGGCAAGCCGATCCGGGAACATTTTCCGTCACCGGAACGGCTGGAGAGGCTACCCTCATAAACAATCGTTGATCTGCGGAAACATCTCGAAGATGGATCGCTATATCGGCTTGACATCCGCGGCCGGCCCGACTCTTCACGCATTTCACCGGACGACGGCGAACGACCCCTGATTGTCCGATTCCCAGTTGTGGAATCTCAGATATTAATGCGCGTCCGGGTTGACATTGATGCGCGATGGAGCGTCCATGGAATTAGGCGGTGAATCGCCGCTGAAAACCACCCGGGATGACGCGCCGGGGGAACGAAAGGGAAACCGCATGGCACCCACGATGGCCGCCGACGACATCACGGTGGACGCCGCCCACCTACGCGGCCTGGCCGCCTACGGCCCCGGATGGGCGCTCATGTGGGACGAACACGACGTGTTCGCCGCCCCCACCCACCTGGCCGACCACGGGGACATTTTCGAGATCATCGACCACGCCGGATACACCGCCATCCACGATCAGCACGCCCAGCACGGCCAACCGGACGGCCCCGCCGCCATCGCTGTCACCGTCGCCGCCGTCATCACCGGCCAGGCCCGTATCCGCCTGCGACAATGGCCGCACACCGCCCACATGATGGCCGCCACCGGCCCCTACACCACCGCGCTACGCCCCTACGGCATCCATCGCCACCAGGCCAGCCGCCCCGACGCCGACGGCCGCCACATCACCACCGACTACCGGATCACCCGCACCGGCGCGACCGCATCGATCACCATGCCGTACGCCACCGACTCAACCGTACCCATCACGATCACCATCACCGACCCCCACCCCGCACACAGCGTCCCCACGTACACGGTGACCGTGCCCCGCCAAACGCCGCCCGCCGCTGTCGCTGCCCTGATCGCCGCTGCCGGAGGCCTCCCCCCACACACCGCCACCGGCTACCGCCACGCCCACGACACCGGCTTTCCCGAAACCCCCCGCTACATCACCGTGGAACCGGCCGACGTCCGCGCGTTGGCCGCCCACGGCCCCGGCTGGGCCCTCATGTGGCACGACGACCACACCCAACCCGTCATCACCCGCCATGACCGCGACGACGACGCACTCCTCGAAATTTGCACCCACGAGCACATGATCAACCTGGGCAGCCACCACCCGGACTATGACGCCATCGCCGCCTACCTGACCGACACCCTCGGCGACTTCGACCCCGGCCAGGACAACACCACCGCCACCACGGACGCCACACGCCCGGCCGACATGAACGACACACACGCCCCGGCCTAACAACCGGTCCCCGGCAAGGGAACGGCCCCGGCACCGCCCAACAGCGGTACCGGGGCCCACCCATGCCCGCGCACAGCGCCCCCATCACACGCGATCACGCGATCACGCGGGCGGCGATCACGCGGGCGGCGGGCGGCGGGCGGCAGGCGGCAGGCGGCAGGCGGCAGGCGGCAGGCGGCAGGCGGCAGGCGGCAGGCGGCAGGACGAACCTGCTCACCCAGGGCCTTCTCGGCAAGCCTCACCAGGGCTGGCCAGCCGGCACCCTGCAACACACCAGCCAAAATGCAGCGAGACGGGACGGGAAGGCAGCCGACGACGGGAACCACACCGGCGTAGGAGCACGCAGCACGCCAACGTACCCACACACATCTTCCAGGAGTCGCCTTAAGGCGACTCGGGGCGGCCATCGCAACAGCCGAAACCCACCTGACCTGAGCAAACGGCACATCGACGGGTGAGGCGCTCTCAGCGGCAACACCGAGCGCGACAACAAAACGCGACACCGAAGACAACACCGGACAACGCCCCGTCCATGAACCCGCAACAGCGAACGCGACGCTCCACGTCCTCCCGATCTCGGCTCGTCCCTCACCGGCAGAGGTACCTCAGCCTCGAGGCTTGCCCGCCTTCCGGCGCCCTCCGCGCCGGAAGGCGGGACCAGAATCGACGCCCATCTGCGCCCCAGGTGTCAAGCCCCGCATCACGCCGCGGATGCTTGTCCTTGGGCGGCGACAGCGACCACCGCGACGGTCTTCGACCGAACCCGGCGATGGCGAGGGCCACCCCCACCAGGCCAACCTCTCGGATCAGCCCGACGGTCCCCTTCAGACACTCGTGCGCCTGCCCGCGAGCGGCCCCGCCGCCACACCGGCCACCCGCGCGGCCACCACGCCGCCCGCGCCGGGCCCGCGCCGACAACCGCCCACGTGCCCGTCTCCGACCGTTCGGCGGCCACTACCCCTGACGGCGGCGCAACCGCCGCCAGCGTGCCGCTCACCCCCGCCCCGGCGCCCTCTTTCCCGCGCACCCCACCCATGCCCGCGCACGCACCCGGCGTGGGCGCTGGCGGGGATGACGTGCCTGCCCGCCCCCGGCCGTTGTACGGCTCCGTCCCCAGCGGCTCGGAGAAGGTCAGCACCGGCGGGTCAGGCGCCATCGCGCAGTGTTCATGCAGACTGGATGCACCGGATCCAGCGTCGGCCGAGATGGGTTTTCGCGGGATCGGCGGCAAGGCCTGGCGCAGTTCCTTTGGACCAGCCGCGGTGATCACCACCTGGGGGCCGCGCATGGCGAGCCACCGATACTGCACCACCAGGAAGGCCCAATCGGGCCAGTCCCGGCGCAGCTCGGCCAGCGCCAGCTGCGCCCACGGTTCCTGACCGAAGGCCGACCTCTGGTCCGCCTCCCACCTCATCGTCGCGTTGCCTTGCGGGGAGGGATGCGGGCCAGCCGCCAGATCACTGGGGGTTCCTCCGCAGTCCACCGGCGAGGAGCCGACACCAGTGATCGCGTGTCCCGTTTCCTTCGTGACCTTCCTGAAGGGCATTGGCATCCGCTCGTGCAGGCCGACCGGCTCCGGCCGTTCCCCGCCAGCACCGGCCGCGTCGTCGGCTGTGGCGGCTTGAGCCGCCTGCTCGGGCAGAGCGAGGTCCGCCCAGACCGCATGCCCGGTGCTCGGATCACCCGCCGCCCCGTACCGGGACGCCAGCTTTGCCACTCCGGCCAGCCCGCGACCGTGCTCAGCCAGTCCTGGTATGGAGTCTGGCGTCCGGGAGAAGTCCGGAACCGAACTCCCGCCCAGGTCATAGACCACGATGCGCGCCACGTCCGCACCGCGCAGCACCTCCACCACGAAGAACCCCCGCGCTTGCCCCGAGCGCGAGTGCCGCAGGCTGTTGCTGACGAGCTCGGCCGTCACCCACTGCGCATCCCCCTCCCGGCCGGTGTCGGCCAGCAACCAGCCCACCATGCGGCGCGCGGGGGCCGACTGATCCTCCCGCCCGGGAAACGCCCGTCGCCACGCCATCCCACCCCACACCTGCGGGGAGCGGAACGTCGACATCACCAGGCCCGGCGCCAGATCCGGAAACTCCTCCCCCAGCGGCTGCCCGGGCGTCCGCAGTCCCAGAGGGCAGCTCGGCTCGACTGAAGTGCGCTGCTCGCGGTGGCTCATGCTGAGTGTCCCTTCCGGTCACGCCCCGGCGCATCCGGGAACGGCCAGCACCATCACCCACCTCGCCGCCCGAATCACATCCCCAACCCGCAACCCCGCCCCGGTACCGCTTCGATCAGCACCATCGCCATCCACACGCCCACCGAACGCCCGTAGTACCTCCGGCGATCACCCCACGCAGAAGCTTGAGCCCCTCGGCCCAGCCCACCTACCGTTCCTCGTCCCCGCCCCCCGCTGAGGCGACACAACGCCGCGGTCAGAATAGAAAGGACACCTCGCCGCATGACCAGCACCGGCTACCAGACGCTCCTCGACTGCCGCCGCCGCAGCCGATACCTGCGCCAGCACGGCTTCACCATCGACCAGATCGCCATCATCCTCGCCCTTGATCACCCCGCCAGCCCACTCCGCCTCTACCGCCACGCCGCCGGCCTCACCGCAGCGCAGACAGTCGACGCCTTCCACCGGCTCGCCGCCACCACCGGCGCAGGACTACGAGAATCCCGCCTCTACGACCACGAGACCTGGCCCCAGACAGGCCGACGCCCCTCCGTCCACACCCTGCACCTGCTGGCCCGCATCTACGGCACCCAGCCCGCCCACCTGCTCACCCCCGCCATGCTCGCCACCTACACCCCGCGCGACCAGCACGCCCTCCGCCAAGGAAACAGATGACACTTCGACCAGGTGTCTGGCGTCGCTGAACATGACAGCGGGCATGCGGCCGACCTGGGCACCGTCCTTTAGATCAGCATCTATCCAGGTGACCGAACGACATTCAAAATGACGGTGCGATCCCAAGTGTGGTTCTTGCAAACTGCCTGGGAGGTCGCGGCCCCGACGCCACGCGCCGGCTGGCCCGCCTCGAATCCTCGGCACACATTGGGGTTCCCAGGAAGTCTCGATCGAGACGTCAGTCCACGCCACACCAGTAGGCGAGCTGGTGGCTCGTGCTCTTAACCACACGCGATGGGGACTCAGGCTGCGGCCAGATCTGCAGCAGGTAGCGGTCAACGACGGCATCTCCGGTGGCCAAGCTGTTCACGTTGGCACCTTCGTCCATGTTTACGGCGTGATATCGCAACCGATACCACCCTGGTCCCGAGGGCAACTCGGGCAGCAGATGATCGCCTTCGCCCGACCATTCGGCTATGCGGAGCGATTCCGACTGGGCCAAGAAGCTGATCTCCACGATGTCCTCATATCCGTCGGTGTCCGCTCCGGGGTCCTCGTCTGCCACTGTCACTGAGAAGCCGACCGGTCCTGTATGGAGACCCGTGATGAGATGAGCCTTTCCCTCCTCCACTGCCACTCTGACAATCCCCACGGGGTGCTCAGGATTGTCAGGACGGCGCTCCACGGTCGGAAACTCGTCGTATGCGTCGGCGAGGTAGGCCTGCCGGTAATGGACGTGGAGACCGAACAACACGGTCTCAGCAGTGGTCACGGTTGCCCAGACTACGATCACGAACCGACGTTGCCCATGGTCTGCCCCTCTCGAGACGTTATGTGAAACCTACGGCTTGGCCGACGAGATCATCGGTAGTCCGGCCCACGCCCCGGTGTCCGGCACCCCTGCGTAGTCGGGCAGCTCGACGCCGTTGATCGCACGCTCGACCAGGTCGGTGAACCATTCGCCGGCGAAATCGGGGCTCGGCTCGGCGTCCGGCCCCGGGACCTCGAGGCTGTGTACGTGCAACCGGCCGATCTCCTGGTTGGCCTCCACGAACGGGCGCATCCGAGCCTCGTAGCCGGCGAACCCGGCCTCCGGGTCCCACCCGGCGGCGGCCAGCTCTCCGGCCAGCAGGTAGGCGCCGACCAGGGCCAGCCCGGTGCCCGCCCCGGACATCGGCGACGCGCTGAACGCCGCGTCCCCGAGCAGCCCCACCCGTCCGCTCGACCAGCGGTCCATTACCACCTGAGCGACCTGGTCCAGATAGAAGTCCGGGGTGTCGTCCACGTGCGCGAGGATGCGCTGGGTCAACCAGCCGAAACCGTCCATCCGCTCGCGCAGCAGGCGCTTCTGCGCCGCGACGTCGCGGTAATCGACGTCGAAGTCGGCCGCGGGGAAGGAGAGCATGGCCATCGCCCGGGTGGCGTCCGGGATGGGCCGCAGGCCGGCGGACCGTCCGGCCTCCTGATAGTCGATCATCCAGCGGTCCACTCCGAACTCGTTGGGCACGCTGTAGAAGGCCAGCACGAGCCCGAGATGCCGGATGAAGTGCTCGCGCGGCCCGAAGACCATCGCTCGCAACTGCGAGTGCAGCCCGTCGGCCCCGATCACCAGGTCGAAGCGCCGCCGGTCGCCGCCGGCGAAGACCACGTCAACCCCGTCCGCGTCCTGGCTGAGCTCGGCGATCCGGTCATCGAAGACGTACTCGACGCCGTCTCGGGTGTCGTCGTAGAGCACCTGGGACAGGTCCCCGCGCAGGATCTCGATGTCCGCGATGAACCCATCGCCGCCGTGGTCGTCCGCGCGGTGGGTCTCCAGCACGTTCCCGTCCGCGTCCACGATGTACGCGCCGGCGGTATCGGTGCGGGCCGCGCGTACCGCCGCGTCCAGCCCCATGCGCCCGATGACCTCCTTGGCGACCCCGCGCGCGTCCACCGCCTGCCCGCCGGGGCGCAGCCCGGGGGCGCGCTCCACCACGGTCACCTCGGCCCCCCGCCGTCGCAGCCAGTGGGCCAGCGCCGGCCCCGCGATGCTCGCCCCCGCCACCAACACCCTGGGACCGCTCACCCGCATCCCCTGCTCGCCAGTCCGGATGGTGTGCTCCTGCTCCTGCTTGGAGTCGTCGACGCTCATCACTGCCCCCATGTGCTTCCTCCAGCGCTGGGACGTTCCCAGCACAGGCCACCGCTGCCGGTATCTCCAGCCGTATCGACCACGGATCCGCACAAAAATCATCGGCACGACCGAAATCGCGTCCACGCTATTGATGAGAAACGCCAACTCCGATGACGCTCACGTCAGCCCAGACTGGTGCAAACATGGCGAACCAGGCTGTCAGCTAGGCCCGCCGCCTGAAATGCACCAGATCTCCGCGCTGCGCTATCTCCCCCGCCCCCGCAGCCGGCTACGTAGCGAGAAACCGCTCACATACCTGACGCACTTCGCTGCTCGGACTCGCGTCGATCTCCGCCAAGCGCTCCTTCAACAGCCCGAACGAGCGCCGTACGGCTGACGTCCGGCCCAGTTCCCCCTGGATCGTCATCAGCTGACACCACAACAGCTCGCTGTACGGGTCGATGCGCTCCACCGCCAACCGCAACACATCCAACGCCCGATCCGGGTCGCCCCCGCGCACCAGTTCGGCCAGCCGCTCGGCCGCATCGACCGCCTGCCGCTGAGCAGCCTGCCGCAGCGGGAGGATCCACAGAGCATCCCGCCCAGCCAGCAACGGTCCCTGATACAGGGTCAGCATCTCCTGCAGTGCAGCAAGCCGATCCGGCTCCTCTCCCGTGCTGTTCGCCCGGATGAAGGCCCTCTCGAATCGCCAGTAGTCCACATCGAAGTAGGCGGAGGCCAAGTGGCGCCGCTGCCGCGTCTTCGCCACGAACTTCACGCTCGCCGCAAGACCGGACGCCTGCCGCATCACCTGGTTGAGTTGCCGAACCGCCGACTCCAACGAGCGAACACCCCGGTCATCATCGCCCGGCCACAAGGTGTCGATGATGCTCTCCGTCGGCAGCCCTTCCTGCGAGGTCGACAGCAAGGCGAACAGGTCGGACGCTACGGCACGGCCGAAGGAGACCTCCACTCCGTCATACGACAACCGCAGCCCTCCGAGCACCTCGGCTTTCCCCTTGCCTGGCTCCGCTACGAACCCCGCATCTACCAACTCCGCAGAACGAGAAGCTGATGTGGCGTCCTCCAGGTCAACGACACTCGGCTCACCGGCGTTTTCCTGGGTCATGCCCAGCCCAGACGCCGCGACGTCCGCTTCCTCGGGAGCGCCGGCCGTGGGACCAGCCATGCCAGCGTCCGTCACTGACGCCTGGACAGGGGCTGCAGCCGCCACATCACCGTCTGTCTCCTCAGCAGGGCGCCCGTCGGCAAGCACACCCGAAGAGGCGGCAATCACCGATCCCGTCCGACGACGCCAACGGAGGACCAGCACAGCGCCCAAGAGCATGACCATCAGCCCGAACAGCAGCGCAGCGCCAAGCTGCCCCTGCACACCGGACGAACCCGCCGCGCGCTGCCACGTCGCAGCCGCCTCACCACGGGGCGCCGCAGGCAAAGGAGAGGACGGAGAAGGCAGGGGCGAAAGCATCGGCGGCGAAGAGGGAGAGCCGAGTTCGTCACGACGACGTGGCGCCCGAACGTTGTGGTGGCGACCATGCCGACGATGGTCGTTCCTGGCGTTGCGCCACCGATCCGCGACGGGTTTCGATGGCCGCTCCGTCCGCGAATCCAGCTCACGCCAGCCGCGCGGTCCGCCTTCCTCTCGATCGGTACGTGCTACGGGCGTAGGGCTCGACGGCCGCTCTCTGGGGGTCGGTCGCTCTCTGGAAGTCGGGCGCTCTCGGAAGGTCGGGCGCTTCGGCGTCGAACGCACTTGTGGCCTCGGAGACGACGCCGTTCCCGCAGGTACACGCTGAGACTCTCCCAGCCGCTCACTGAGATTGGAAAGCCCGCGTCCCTCAGCCACATCCCGGTGTACCAATGCGCACAACTTCTCCATATCGAACATCTGGCGCGTTTCCTCTGGAACCGGCGGACAATACGGCTCAGCAGCGGCCAAAGCCGTACCCGACCCATCCAGCAATGCCGCCACCAAGGCGCCCGCGAAGGCAATTCGGCTAAAGCTACCGGAATTTCTCTTCCGGTCGTCGGGAAGGCATCCCTGAAGCACCAGGCTTCTCCAGAGGGTTGACACTCAGCCGATTTACCACCACGGCCTTCGTGGCACGCTCCGGAGAAGGAATAAAAATCACAAAAGTTGAGATCGTGCCGCGCTCTGTGGACGCAGACCTCCCCCCGCATGCCGAATCAGGGCGGCAGCACCGCGTCCCCTCCTCAGAAGCGGAAGACCGGACCCGTCTTGGCAGCGAGCGCACAGGCGTTGGGGTAAGTCTTCTGCCAGCCAATGGTCCGGTTCCGCCACAGGCCGTACATGGTCGCCGTGACAGGGTCGTATCTCTCGCTGCACCTGCGACGCGGGTCGCCGGGAAGACGGTCGAGGTTGCCACGCACGGCATCGATGACGACGCACACGACCTCACCGTACGGGTGTCCCTCTGTCATGCCAGGACACCGCAGGGTGACCATCTTCAGACTGCTGTTCCCATGCGCCGTGACGGTGAGAACGACCGCGTTCGGCCGGGCAGCTCCATGGGCCGGGATGGCAGCGAGAACCAGGCCAGCGCTAAGACCGGCGCCGGCGATCAGCAGGGGCAGGCGCATCGACGCTCCAGACACCTCGGCAACTTAAAGTAATTGCAATACTACAGTAAGCCACCACGCGTCGTCCGGTATCCAACCAGTAAGCCCAGTGATGCAAGAGCACTCTTCTTTAAGAGCACATCTCCACACATCCACGGCGTGGCCCGATGGGCGAAGCAGACATTCACACCATCCCCGATGGTCAGACGTGTTGCGTGACCCTTTACGGAAGCGGCTGCCTTCCAAATCCAATCGCAGCCGTCGATACACACAGAAGACAGGACCCTTTCATACGCGGTGCAGTTGCCGGAGTGAACCGGGTGCGACTCCAGAGTCATGAATCATCAAGCGAAGATCAAAGCCCGCAGAATAGCCGAAGCACCACAGGTACGCTTCACCGCAAGCATCAAAGGCATGGGGGAGCCAGGAATGCCCGAAAAGGGTGAACCACCGCGTGGACGCGTACGCGCCAGAACGCTGCTGCAGGCGGGCGGAGCCGCCGCCGTCATAGCCACCGCGGTAGCCATAGGCAGCGTAGGGGTAAGCAATCCCGGCAACCAGCACGTGTCGGGCCACGTCCACGGACGTGGTGTATGAATCGATCTTCGCGTGATCCTGTTTCTGCAGGTTAAGCGGTAAGTGTGTGCGGAAGTGGATTTGGGGTCGGTGTGTCGCCGGTGATCAGCCGGACGCGGGCTTTGGCGAGGATGTCCAGGCCCATGTAGCGGCGGGCTTCGGTCCATTCGTCGGTCTGTTCGGCCAGCACCGCGCCGACCAGCCGGATGATCGAGGGCCGGTCGGGGAAGATGCCCACCACGTCGGTGCGGCGGCGGATCTCTTTGTTCAACCGTTCCTGCGGATTGTTCGACCAGATCTGCCGCCAGGTCTCACGCGGGAAGGCAGCGAAGGCGAGCAGGTCCTCGCGGGCGGCGTCCAGATGTTCACATGCGGCCGGATACTTCGCCTCCAGGGCGTCGATGACCCAGGCGTGCTGGGCGCGAACTTGCTCGGCGGCAGGCTGGTCGAAGATGGTGCGCACCAGGGTGGCCACCCACGGCTGGGCCGACTTGGGCACGGTGGTGAGCAGATTGCGCAGGTAGTGGAGCCGTCAAGAAATAAGGCGTTGCTTTTCGATCTTGAACTCGTTGGCCTGGTATGGGCATACCGGACGAAGTCCGCGATCAGCTTTCCTTGCGGTTCAGGGTGCTGTTTCCGCATTTGAACGAGCGGCAGCGGCGTCTGGTGATGGGCCAGGAGGCTCGGCTGCTCGGACATGGTGGGGTGCGGGCGGTGGCGGCAGTGGCCAGAGTGTCCGAAACGACGGTCCGTGCCGGCGTGTTCGAGCTGGAGGCCGGTGAGGATCCGCTGCCGGATGGCCGTGTCCGTCGTCGTGGTGGCGGTCGCAAGACGGCTGAAGCTCAGGACCCGGATCTGGTGCTGGCACTGCTGGCGCTGGTGGAGCCGGATGAGCGCGGGGATCCGGCCTCGCCGCTGCGCTGGACTACCAGGTCGCTGCGTGATCTGGCCCAGGAACTGACCCGGCAGGGCCGTCCGGTCTCGGCTCCGACGGTGGGCCGGCTGTTGAAGGACCAAGGCTTCAGTTTGCAGGCCAATGCCAAGACGCTGGAAGGCAAGCAGCATCCGGACCGGGACGCGCAATTTCGTTACATCAACGAGCAGGTCAAGGCTCATCAGGCGGACGGTGAGCCGGTGATCAGCGTGGACACGAAGAAGAAGGAGTATCTGGGCGATCTGCCGAACCCCGGCCGACAATGGAGGCCCAAGGGCGACCCGGTCCGGGTTGAGGACCACAGCTTCTTCTTCACCGGTCCGCACGTGCCGCACGCGATCCCGTACGGAATCTACGACATGGCCCGCAACACGGGCTGGGTGAACGTCGGGATCGACCACGACACCTCGGCGTTCGCGGTGGAATCGATCCGGCGCTGGTGGCGCGGCCGCGGCAGCCTGGACTACCCGAACGCGAACCGGCTGCTCATCACGGCGGACTGCGGAGGCTCCAACAGCTATCGCTTCCGGTTATGGAAGGCCGAGCTGGCTGGCTTCGCCGCCGAGACCGGGCTGACGGTGACCGTCTGCCACTTCCCGCCGAGCACCAGCAAGTGGAACAAGATAGAGCACCGGCTGTTCTCGCACATCACCATGAACTGGCGCGGCAGGCCGCTGACCAGCCACGAGGTCGTGGTCAACAGCATCGCCGCGACCCGCACCCACACCGGGCTGACCGTCACGGCCGAACTGGACACCAACGCCTACCCGCTGGGCGTGTCGGTGTCGGCCGAGCGGATGAGCATGCTGCCCATCGTCCCGCATACCGAGCGCGGCGCCTGGAACTACACAATCAGCCCGGCAGACGGCCACCCGCCCCTGTCCCCATGCGATGACCAGGCGCGCATCCGGTCCGAAAGCCTGCATGCTCTGGCCGATCCCCGGCTGACTGGGATGAGCCGCCAGGAGCTGAACGAGCTGGCCGCATGCCTGGCTCCGGGTCAGGCGGCCCTGGCCGAGCAGCGCAACTTCGAAATCCGTGGTGGCCCACGCCGGCAGGCCAAGGCTAACCACGGACGCCCCCTGCTCACCGACGCCGACAAGACCCTGATCGCCATTGTCTATCTCCGCCAGATCTGCTCCCAGCGCGTCCTGTCGGAGATGCTCGAGATCAGCCAGCCGCCGATCGGTCAGGCGATCACCGAGACCGGCAAGCTCCTGGCCGCCCGCAAACTCACGATCAAGCCCACCGTGCTGCGCTTCACCAGCGCCGGTGCGCTGCGCGACTTCCTGGACAGCAACACCGTCCCGGCACGGCCGAACCGGCTGGCGCTGCTCGCCGATCCGGCACTGACCGGGATGAGCCGCCCGGAACTGGCCGCGCTGACCGAGCGCCTGTCGCTGCGGCAGGCCGCCGAGGCCGAGCAGCGCAAGCATCGCCAGCGCGGCGGTGACCGGCAGGCCAGCGCTCGTGGAGGCATCTTCCAGGAGAAGATCACCGACGCCGAGCGCGTCCTGGCGGTCATCCTTGGCATGCGCAAGGTCTGCACCTGGCAAGTCGTGGCCGAGCTGTTTCAGGTGAGCCGGCGAACCATCGGAAACGCGCAGATCTGGGTCCGCCCGCTGCTGGAGGAGACCGACTACACCGTCACCCGAGCCGCAACCCGCTACTCCAGCGCCGACGCGCTCCTGAACGCCCTCACACCACACGACGACAACCCAGCAGTCACAGAATCGACACCTTGATTTTTTACGGCTCCAGTGGGTGCGGCAGCGCTGCCAGCACGCGCCCGGCAGGGCGGCGCCGATCGCCTCGACCAGGCCGCGGTGCGCGTCGGAGATGACCAGCTGCACCCCGGACAGGCCGCGGGCGACCAGGCCGCGCAGGAACGCCAGCCAACCGGCGCCGTCCTCGGCCGAGGTGACCTCCAGGCCGAGCACCTCGCGCTGGCCGTTGGCGTTGACGCCGGTGGCCACCAGCGCGTGCACGTTGATCGTGCGGCCGCCCTCACGCACCTTCTGGGTCAAGGCGTCGATCCAGACGAAGGTGTACGGGCCGGCGTCCAGGGCGCGTGTGCGGAAGGCTTCGACCTGCTCATCCAGCACCTTGGCCATCTGCGAGACCTGGCTCTTGGAGATGTGCTTGATGCCGAGCTGCTCGACCAGCTTGTCCACCCGCCGGGTGGAGACGCCGAGCAGGTAGCTGGTGGCCACCACGCTGATCAGCGCCTGCTCGGCCCGCCGCCGTCGCTCCAGCAGCCAGTCCGGGTAGTACGAGCCCGAGCGCAGCTTCGGAATCGCCAGCTCGATCGTGCCCGCCCGGGTGTCCCACTCGCGCGCCCGGTAGCCGTTACGGGAGTTGGTCCGCTCGTCGCTGCGCTGCCCGTAGGCGGCCCCGCACAGGCTGTCGGCCTCGGCCGACATCAACGTCTCGGCCATGGTCTTCACCATGGATCGCAACAGATCCGGGTCACCGGTCTCGATCTGCTGCGCCAGCCACCGCTCAGGCGACACACTGTTGTCCGCGGTCATCGCCGTTCTCCTTCTTGGAATCGTTGCTACGAAGGATCACGCGATGACCGTTCTCATTTCACGACGCCACACCTGCTGACCAGGTCAAACTCGTACACCACTTCCGCGGACGCAACCACGTGTCGCTGCCTCAAGCCAAGGACGCCTCGCAACAGCCCGCCGACAATCATGTTGGCCCCGACTCTGCTCCGTCGCAGCGCACGGCGAGCATCTCAACGGCCTCCTTGACCGGCACCGCCGGTTCCTCACGCCGAAAGACCGGCGAGCGTGACAGCGGCAGCCGCGGTGCCAAGCACGTGGGCGCAGTCAAGAACCGTACACACGTCGATGAGCGACCTGCTCGCCGCGAACTCGTACGGCCGCGACGGCCGACCGACACCGCAGACGACCGTCACTCGTCTCGGCCGGCCCCTCGATCAAAGCGCGCACAGAACGGGCCTTCCTCGTACTCACGGGCGCCCCTCGGGGGCGATCAAGGCACATCACTACTCGGCATGAAGTGCGATGAGATGTTCCCACCCCACAAGTGGGAGTTCCTGGTGCGCAACGTCGCATGCCATCGCCTCTTGGGCTGATAAGCCCGTCAACACCTCTGCGCGGTACCTCACCAACAGCAATTCGCTCTGTACGGGTGGGATTCTGCGCCGGATGACGTGCCCCTCAACCCTGCTTGTACTGGCGCATGTGCCGGTCGTACTCGGCGTGAGGCTCCAGCCCCATCTCAGCGCGGCGCTCGTCAAGGTGCTCACGGTCCTCGATGGGGTGCGGGCCGAACCCGCCTTCGGCGGTCTGCAGGTACTGGGTGCCGTACACCTGAGGACGTCCTTCGCCCACCCGCACCCGGTCGACCAGGTACGCCAGGTGCCGCGCAGCCGCCTGCCCTCGGGCAACCGCATCGCGCAGCAGCGGCAGGCAGCGGCGCTGGAAGTCGCGATCGCGGTCGGCGTGCTGAGCCAGCAGCCAGGCCGCCTGGGCGGCGCGCTCGCCGACCAGGTCGTGGCCGGGCCAGCCGTGTTCGTCGATGACCCGCTTGAGGAACGCGGTGTTGCCGGTGTCCACCCGGTCCCACTCCTCCAGCAGCTCCGCCGACAACGGCTCCCCCACCGGAACACTCAGCCGGACGTGCTGATCACGCTCCATCCGCGCCAGCAGCTCATCGCGTAACTCGGGATCGAGCACGTCCGCTCCCCTCGAAACGTCTAGGCACCCTCACCTCGTGACATGTTCGAAGCGGGACCTTCGGCGTTTCCGGCCATGCGCCCGCCTCCGTAAGGCGTGCCCGTTCTGCTGCAGGGTGCACCTCAGCCGCTGGCCATGCCCTGATGGCTGCTCGCCCGGAGGCGGCGAACCTCTCGCAGGCTGACGACGCCAACAGCCCCCGCCACGACCACACCCCCGCACCCCGCCAGGACGGCCCGCACGCCCACCACGTCAGCCAGCGGCCCCGTCACCGCGTACGCGACGGGCACCAGTAGGCTGCCGACGGTGGCGTTGGCCGCCACGATCCGGCTGAGCTGTTCCTCCGGGATGGTCTCCTGCAGGAACGACGTCCAGACGATCAGGTTGAGTGTTCCCGCGGCGCCGGTGAGCGCTCCGGTCACGGCCAGGACCGGCAGCCAGGCGTCGGCCGCCATCCCGGCCAGAAGCAGCGCCTCTGGGATGGCGCCAGCGCACAGCACCAGCCCGACGCGGACGGGCGGGAACAGCAGCGAGGTGATCGAGCCGCACGCCAGCCCGACGCCGATCGCGGAGTTGACCAGGCCCCAGCCGGCCGCGCCGCCCAGGTGCTGGGTGGCGTAGATCGGGCCGAGCACGCTCATTCCTGCCGCCCAGCAGGACGAGGTCACCATGCTCAGGACGGTCAGCGCCCACAGCCACCGGCGCGCGACGAAGGCGGTCCATCCCTCGGCGAGGTCGGCCAGGAAGCGTCGCCGCTCCGGGCGCCCGCCAGGTGAAGGGCGCAGGGTGAGAAACAGCGCGGCGGACACTGCGAAGCTGATGCCGTCCCAGGCGAGGATGAGCCCGGGACTGCTCGCGGCGATCACCAGGCCGGCCAGTCCAGGTCCGAGGATCGCGACGGCGTTGAAGCAGATCTGGAGGAGTGCGTTGGCCTGCACCAGCATCGGCCCCGGCGGCACCAGCTGCGGCACCAGCCCTTTGGCGGCCGGTTGGAAGAACGCGCCCGCCGCGCCCGCGACCATGGTCAGCCCGGCCAGCGCCCCCGCTGTGGCGGTGCCCGTCAGCACCATCCCGGCCGCGAAGAGCTGGGCCGCGCCGCTGACGAGCTGGCAGGCCACGATGATGGACAGCCGCGGCAGCCGGTCGGCCAGCACGCCGGCGACCGGCGTGACCACGAGGAAGATCAGCAGTCCGCTCATCAGCACCAGGCCGAGCGCCGTGGCGCCGCCGCCGAGGTCCACGACCGCGAACGCCAGTCCCAGGGGTGCGACGGTGCTGCCGATCGTGGAGGAGATCCGGGCGAGCGCGTACCGGCGATAACGAGGGTTGGTACGCAGGAGTTCGACGGCGGCGGCCAGGCGGGGATGCGTCACAAGCGGACTCTCCCCCTGCGGAGGGTCACGTCCAAGCCATGACCAGCTGGGTGTGACGCTTGGGGAAGACCCGGCCGATAGCCGGCGCCGGCACGGTGGCGTCGATCGGGTGCAGGGTGAAGTCCGGGTCCGGGTGCTGGCGCCAGTCGCGGTCCCAGGTCACCACCTCGTCGGCGAGCTGCCGGGCCAGGGCGTCGCCGTGCTTGCCGTAGCCGTGGACGCCGAGCTCGTAGCGGCGTTCCCCGCTCTCGCCGTCCCGCCGCTCCGGGCCCATGGTGAGGTAGGCGAAGCTGTCCGGGGTGATCAGTGCGGGGGTGAACCAGCGCATGGCGGGCTCGATGCGGTCGCTGCCGCGCTGCGGGTCGGCCCAGATCACGCCGAAGGTCTCGGTCTGGGCCGCGACCCACAGGTGAAGGGTGTCGAAGGGATCGTTGTGGCCGACCGTGACGCCGGTCCAGCGTTCGGTGCGGTCGCCGTCCAGCGCTCGGTCGAGCGCCGCGGTGTCGAGGTCGGGGCCGGCGTCGATGAGCAGGTTCACCGTCCCGCCGGCCAGGGCCGCCACGTGCTCCTGGTGGGCGCCCGCGCCCTGGATGGGGATGAACCCGCACACCGTGGGGTCGAGGCCGGCGAAGTGGTCGCCGTCGCGGACGAAGGTGAAGGAGCGGGTGAGCCCGCAGAAGCGCAGCGGGACGATCATTCGGCCGCCGGGCGCCAGCAGGTGGCCCCAGGGGCAGTCCCACGCGCCGATCGTGACGAGGATGACGTCGAACGGCCCCAGCTCGTCGGCAGCATGCTCGGCGTCCCCGAGCACCACCTTCACCTGCGGGTAGCCGCTCTCGGCGAGGAAGCGGGTGGCGCGGTCGGTGACGAACGGGTCGATGTCCACGCTGATCACCAGCCCGTCCGGGCCGACGAGCTCGGCGATGAGCGCCGCGTTGTAGCCGCCGCTGCCGATCTCCAACACCCGCATCCCGTGCTGCAGGCGGGCTGCTTCGAGCATCTCGGCCTGTAGCCAGGGGGCGCTGATCGAGCTGGTGGCCTTGCCATCGGCGTTGCGCCTGGTGACCACGGTGTCGCGGGTGGAGTAGGCGGCGGAGACGGGCGCTTCGGGAGCGAACTTCTCGCGGGGCACCTTGGCGAAGGCGGCGGCGATCTCGGATGAGCGGATGGCGCCGCGCTCTCGCAGCTCGGCGACCATCGCGTCGCGGAGGAATTCGGGGGACTCAACTGATGACGGATTGTCAGATGGCACTTGCTCTATGTTAGCGAGCTTGGCTGTGCGGCCCTGCGTGTCGTCGTTCTCGCAACTACTGAACATGCTGGGTCATCGCAGTCAGGCCAGCTCGTCCGCTAGGCACTGTTCTCGATGTGTTCGAAGATGTCGGCATCGGTCTCGCGCTGCCACTCGGGAAGCTCGTCCCAGTCGGCCACGTAAGACGGCTTGGGGTTGTCGATGTGCTTATGGATCTGGGTGATCCAGCACAAAGCGACGAATCTGCCCTTCTGCTCGCGGGTCAGCTTGGCCGTATGGCCGGCGCTGATCTCGACGAAGGAACGCACTTGACTGCAGACAGCGGCGGCGGCCTGGCGTTCCCACTCGGGTGTCTCCTCCCACGGGGTGATGTAGGAGGGCTTGGGCTCTCCCGGGAAGTGCTTGTGCACTCCCGCGATCCAGGCCTCGCGGAAGATGCGGCCCTGCTCGTCCGTCGTGCTCTGCATCGTGATCCTGATCCTCTCAGTGTGGGGCGGGGGCCGACAGGTGGGCGATGCGGTCGTTCAGCTGTACCACCCGGCTGTCGGAGAGAAGGGGCTGGAGCTGCTGTTGGATGCCGTGCAGTTTCCTGCCGACGTAGCCCGCGGATTGGGTCTGCTCGGCCAGGTCCACGGCGTCGCCGGCGAAGTGCAGGAACTGGTCCAGGTCACGGCGCTGGAGGCCGAGGGCTGCGAGGTCGGTGAGGAGGCTCCCCCGGCGCCGGAGCGAGGTGGCTTGATCGAGAGCGGCGAGGAGTGAGGCCTCGGCCGCATCGGCCCGGCCGAGAGTCAGGTAGCAGGTACCACGTTGATCAGCCAGGCGAGAGCCGTCGAAGCGGAGCCACCCTCCAGGACTGGCGGGATCGGCGAGATCAAGGACTTCGTCCGCGACGGCGAGAGCACGTTCGCATGCCGCCTGGTCGCCGTGTCCGGCGTGGGCCTCAGCATGCACGGCGGCGACCCAGTGCCGTGTGGACAGTCGGCTGTCACCCCGCTGGGCGATGCGTGCGGCCGCGGACAGCACCGCGGTGGCCTGGGGATACTCATGCTCGTACAGGTTGACGAACGCCTGCCGGGTGAGAGCGCAGGCCCAGCGGTCGTAGCAGCGAGCTTCGCGACCGGCGCTGACGGCCATGGTGTAGCAGTAGGCGGCGTCGGTGTAGCGGTTGCTGTCGAAGCAGATCTCTCCCGCGAGCTGGAAAAGATCACAGGCCACCACGCACAGTTGCTGGCGGGCTCGCGCTGAATGAGCCTGGTCCAGGTGCTTGACCAGGAGCTTGAGCTGGTCATGGACCAGCGGATAGACCAGCCGTTTCGACTTGGACAAGGCGAAGACCTGCCAGAGGTGGCCGCTGAGCAGCACGTGCTGCTCGACGTCGTCGGCCTCGTCGGATGGGCCGACCCATTCCTGGACGTCGGCGTTGGCCGGCTGGGGAAGCACCATGAGCGTGCCGGCGATGCTCAGCAGGCGGAGAAGTTCACGACGGTACATGTCGTCACCTTCACCCGTCAGCGGGGCTTCAGTCACGACCCTGCCGATGACGACCGGGGTTGAGGTGGCGACGGACGCTTGCGGGTGTTCCTCACGAAGGGCGAGGAGGTCATCTAGTTCGTCCGGGGTGACCTTCAGCAGGTCGCACATCTTGGGCCGGATGTAGGGGCAGGGCTCGGTCTTGCCCAGTTCCCACCGTCCGGCCGTGGTGCGGTCGATGCCAAGCTGGTCGGCGAAGAATTCCTGGCTGTAGCCGAGCGCCTTCCTCCGTTCGGCAAGGCGCCTGCGTTTGGCCGCCAAGGCGCACCTCCGCCCGCGTCGTTCCGTCAAGTGCAGCGTACGGCACATGCACGATCACCGGCTGCGATGCCGCAAAGGTGCCGCATCGATGCGGCACCGATGCCGTGGCCTGGCGCTTTACCGGACGGTTGGCTTGGGGTGCCCGCCGGAACCTCGATCGGAGGACATCAGGTGCTCATCGCACACCCCGAAAACCATCGCCTGCCCGCGACCTTCATCCCAGGATCGCCAGGCATCGACGTCGCAGCAGCCGAACAGGCCGCCGCAGCCCTTCTCACGGCCATCGGCGTGAGCGACGGCAGTGAGGCCGCCGACCGGACACCGGCTCGGATGGTGGCCGGGCTGGCCGAACTGCTCAACTGCCCGGCTTGGGAGTTCACCACCTTCCCCAACCGGGAAGGGCAGCACGAGCTGGTGCTGGCGCGCGACGTGCCGTTCACCTCGCTGTGTGCGCACCATCTGCTTCCGTTCTCAGGGGTCGCGCACGTCGGCGTGCTGCCCGCTGCTCGGATCGCCGGTCTGTCGAAGCTGGCCCGGGCCGTGGAGGCCTTCGCGGCGCGCATGCAGGTACAGGAGGAGCTCGGTCAGCAGATCGCGGCTTTCCTGGAGGAGCGGCTGGAATGCCGCGGGGTGGGTGTCGTCCTGGCGGCCGAGCATCTGTGCATGACCAGGCGCGGAGTTCGTGCTCAGGGTGCTGAGACGGTCACGATCGCCTGCCGAGGTGATCTGCGGGACGATCCCGGCGCTCGCGCGGAGTTCCTGCAACTCGCCGCACCACAGACGCGGAGAGCCGCATGACCTTCCGTATCGGCAAGCGATTCACCTTCGAGGCCGCCCACCAGCTGGCCGGCCTGCCCGAGGGACACAAGTGCGGCCGCCTGCATGGCCACTCCTACACCGTCGAGGTGGTGGTGACGGCCACCGAGCTGACCGGTCCCGGCTTCGTCGCCGACTTCGCCGACCTCGCTCCGGTCAAGCAGCATCTGGCTGAGCACTTCGACCACCAAGCGCTCAACACCGGTCTCGACGTGGAGCCGACCAGCGAGAACCTCGCTCGATGCCTGTTCGAGTGGTGCGCCACGAACCTCCCGCTGCCCACGACCGCAGCTCTCGAAGCGGTCCGGGTCAGCGAAACGCCCGCCACCTGGGCCGAATACCGACCCTGACCCAGGGGCTTCCCCCCGGACGCGTAACCCGCATCTCGATCCCACCGAGAGGAAACCCATGTCCGCCGACCTGCTGCCGATCGCCATCCCGACCGGACAGCGGCCCGCTCCGATCGCCGAACTGTTCTACTCCTTCCAGGGCGAAGGAGTGAACCTCGGCCGTCGCGCCCTCTTCGTCCGCTTCCTGGGCTGCAACCTGACCTGCGGCTACACCGACGCGCCGACCAGCCGTCACAGTCCAGCGCAAGGCTCGATGCTGTGCGACACCGAATACACCTGGAACAGCGCCAAGCACGACCTCTCCGCAGGTGCACGACATTTGACACCACAGGCGATCTGGGACGAGCTGATCCAACTCGACCCCACCACGGCCGACCCGACCCTCCCCCCGATCGACCTGATCGTCATCACCGGCGGGGAACCGCTCCTCCACAAAGACGCCGTCCTGCACCTCGCGCACCAGGCCCGGCTTGCCGACCGGCACGTCGAGATCGAGACGAACGCGACGATCAAGCCCGGCCCCGACCTGGTCGCCGCGGGCGTGGCCTTCAACGCCGGCCTCAAACTCGCCAGCTCCGCGGTGCCGCGCAAGAAGCGCATCAAACCGGACGCTATCAGGCAGCTCGAAGCAAGCGGCCGAGCCAGATGGAAGTTCGTCGTCAGCACTGTGGACGACCTGGCGGAGGTCGCCACACTTCAGGCTGAGTTCGGGCTCACCGAGATCTGGCTGAGCCCCGAGGGCACCACCCCCGAGCGCGTGATGGAGCACATGCGCATGGCCGCGGCCCCCGCGCTTCAGCACGGCTGGAACCTGACCACCCGTGAGCACGTGCTGATCTGGGGCGGTCAGCGTGCCAGGTAGCCGCACCCCGTTGCACGGCATCAGCTTCTCCGTCATCGCTCCCGCCGCCTATCTGCGGGAGTTCGTCGCTCAGACGCCCGCCACGGTCCACCACGTGGCGGCCCAGCGCGTCCTGCTCGATCCGGCCTACCGGGCGTTCTTCCTCGAAGAGGAACGCCGCGGCGCCACGATCATCCTCGACAACGGCGTCTTCGACCTGGGCCAGTCGCTCAAGCCGTGCGAGCTCCTCCGAGCCGCCCGAGCGGTGAACGCCGCAGAGATCATCCTGCCGGATGTCATCGGTGACGCCTCCGCCACCATGCGCGCCAGCGACCTGGCGGCGGCACAGATCCTCGACCTGAGCGAAAAGTTCCGGCTGTGCGCGGTCGTCCAGGCCGCCACCGACGAGGACTGGCACCGCTGCTACGACCACTTCATCACGCGCGACTACGTCGGCGCGATCGCCTTCCCCGCCTCCCGTGGCAAGGAGCCAAGCCGCGCGCTTTCCAAGAACCGCCTCACCGCAACAGAGCACCTCGAAGCCCACGGCATGGTCGACCCCGGACGGATCTACCGGCTGCTGGGCCTGGGCCGGACCGGTCATCTGGAGCTCTTCGAACAACGCCGGCACGAATGGATCAGCTCGGTCGACGCCGCCGCGCCGGTCCTGCTCGGCGCCATGGGCATCCGCATGCTGCCCGACGGACCCTACGAGAAGATCCGGACTCCGCGCGTCGAGACCGTGCAACACATCGAACCGGGCCGGTTCTCATTGATCAAAGACAACATCAAGGCCGTCCGGTACGCCACCGGCTGCCCCATCGAGATCCGGACACCCACATGACGAGCCCGACACTCATCGATCACGCGTCCGAGCAAAGGGCTCTCGCAGCATCCCCCATCGACTTCTACCGGCACACCATGAACACTGCGAGCCTGCTGCGCTACCTCAAGATCAAGGTCCATCACCTGATCCAGGACTACGACTGGGCCCGCATCTCGGTCGTCGCCGGCTACGACCGCCACTGCCTGATCTCAGCCCACGAGAAGAACGACAAGCTGTTCAACTGGCAACGCCCCACCGCACAAGTCCAAGGCACCCACCTGATCATCAAGTGCTTCCCCGGCGTGGACTACGTCCACCACTACGCCCTCATCATCGCGACCTACCTGAACATGGTCGGCCGCTACCGCGGCCAAGTCGACTACACGCTCCCCTCCGAACACACCTGCCGGGCCGCCGTCGACCGGCTGGACATCGACGCCTCGGCAGACGACCTCATCGTCGTCGGCTGGGGCCTCGAACGGTTCGCCAACGCCACCACCTGGACCCACGGCCCCGGCCACGCCTGGCAACGCACCAACGTCGACGGACGGCGCGTGCTCTACCTCGGCTACCTGCACAGCATCTGGGGCGACGTGGCCGGCCGCGTCGTAGCCCGCCTGGCCGCCCTGGGCGCCCGCCGCATCGTCTACGTCGGCAAGGTCGGCTCTCTCGACCCGCACATCGCACCGAACACCTGCCTGGCCACCGGCCACACCAGCGTCCTGCCCGACGGCCGCGTGACCTGGCCGGACTTCTTCGGCGACCTCGCCGCAGGCCAACCGGACGTCCGCTCCGGCACCCACGTCACCTCGCCCTCCATCCTGTTCGAGGACACCAACTGGCTGGCCCGCCAGCACGGCCACCACTTCGTCGACCCGGAGATCGGCCACATGGGACGCGCCGCCCACACCTCCGGCATCGAGTTCGGCTATCTCCACGTCGTCTCCAACAACCTGGCCCGCCCCTATCCCGCCGACCTGTCCAACGAACGACTTCCCACCGTCATCGAACAGCGGGCCGTCCTCCTCGACCGCATCCACGAGATCATCCGGCTCCGGCTACGGAGCATGCCCACGACACGAACCAGCGAAGGAACCAACGCGTGCACATCCTGACCGGCGCACCCGGCAAGCTCATCACGGTGACCGGCATCGACGGCGCCGGCAAATCAACGCTGGCCGCCGCCCTCCACACGGCGCTCAAGGACGCCAACAAGAACGCGATCCTCGTCGGCAAGCACACCACCGAGGTCCCGATGAGCGCCGAGCTATCCGCCTACGTGGACAGCGTCAACACGGTCGTCTACCGCCGCGATCCGACCGTGGGCGCCGCCTGCGGCAATCACTACTGGCTCTGCGCTCTGGCCGCCTGGTACGCCCTCCAGGACCGGCTGATCATCCAGCCTGCCCTGCGAGCGGGGGTCCACGTCATCCTCGACAATGCCCACCACAAGATCCTCGCCCGCTACGCCGTCTGTCCCGACGTCCCCACCGACCTGGCCCGCCAGCTCTTCGCCCGCCTCACCCCGCCCGACCTCATCCTGTTCCTCCGCATCAGTGCCGATGAGGCCCTACGCCGACGCAACGGCGACTTCACCGCCCTGGAGGCAGGCCGCATCGGCTCCACCAGCGAGGCGTTCGTCTCCTACCAAACGGACGTCACCGAGGAACTGCGCCGGCAGGCGACCGATGCGACCTGGGCATCCATGGACGTCACTCACAAGGACGCGGACGCCGTCCTGGCCGAGACGATCACGCTACTGTCCGAACGCCTCGACATCCAGATTCCCTGAATCAGGAAGGCCGCATGCAGCTCGAACCCGACCGGCGATACCTGTGGCACGGCGTCACCTGGGCCACCGGCAGGCCCACCCTTCTCCTGGCGGACACCACGACCGGCACCCTCGGGCAGATCGAGGTCGTCGGGCGGCACCTGGGGCTGAAGGTGGTCGACTCGGCCCGATTCTGCACCAGCCGCTACGCCTTCACCGACACCGTCCATGTCGTGCCCCTGTCCTGCCCGCAGCAGGCCCTCGCCGAGCGCGGCGGCCAATGCGCCAACTGCCTGGAGCGGGACGACTTCCGTTTCGCCCACCAGATCCACCAGGGCGGTCACACCCCACCAGCCCTCGCCGCTTACATGGCTCAACCCCACTGGCTCTACATCGCCACCTTCGCCAACGCGGTCAGCAAGGTCGGAACGGCGGCGGCCTCCCGTCGCAAGTCCCGGCTGGATGAGCAAGGCCCGATCCGCGCCACCTACCTCGCCCAGGCACCGGACGGGCGCGCTGTTCGTCACCTGGAAGACGCCCTCAGTCGTGAACTCGGCCTCACCCAGGCCATCCGTGCCACGGCAAAACTCGCGGCGCTGGTCTCCTTCGATCCCGGCCACGTCGATGACGCACATGCGAAGGCCGTCGACCAGGCGATCACCACGCTGGCCGCCCTCGGGATAGCTTCCGAACGCGAGGCATGGCTGCCATCGGCCGAGAGCTGTGCCGTGCGTGACCCCCGACGCTCACCAGAACGAGCCCTCTACCCCCATGACCTACGTACCGGCGAGCACGGGTTCAGCATCGAAGCCTGCTCCGGACCGCACGCCCTGGCACGGCTGTCAGCCGGAGACGAGATCCTCTACGTCCTCGACCTCAACGCGCTCAAGGGGCACCGCGTCTTGATCGGCAACTACGCCTCGCCACCGACCACCGTCCAAGAATCGCTCTTCTGACCACGACCGCAGCCCGCAATGCACCCACACCAGCCCATACGACCTATGAGGACGAAAACCGATGCAACGCCCAGATGCCCTCACCGGCTGGGACGACGAACACAACGCGGAACTCTACGACCGCTTCACCCGCGAGCACACCTTCTACACCGACGCCAGCCGAGACCTGGCCGCTCGAGCCGATCTCACCGACAAGCAACTCGTCATCGACCTGTGTGGCGGAACAGGCGCCACCGCAACCGTCCTCCTCGAGAGCCTCCCGCCACACGGTCACGTGATCTCCATCGACAGTGCCCCCGCCATGCAAGCGGTAGGGCGGCGCCACCGCGACACGCCTCGCATCACCTGGATCACCGCCAAGGCTGAAGACCTCGCCAAGCACATCTCCGCGCCAGCTGACGCCGTGATCTGCAACTCAGCAATCTGGAAGACCAACACCACCGCGGTCTTCGCCGCGGTACGACGCGTGCTGCGGCCGGGCGGGCGGTTCGTGTTCAACATCGGCGGCCGATTCGCCGGCCTCACCGACCGAGAACCTCACGCCACGGCCTCCCTCAACGACCTGATCATCGCCATCGCAGTAGCGGACTACGGCTACGTACCGCCCCAGCAGAGGCGCCGGCCGTCTTCCACGGCGGCCATCCTGCGGACGCAACTGAAGGCGGCCGGGTTCGCGACCGTCACCACGGACGTCGTCACGCGCACCGGCACCTTGGAGGAGAAGCGCGCGTGGCTGTCGATCCCGCTCTTCGCCCGACCGCCCGGACAGCTCACCCACACCCAGCGCCTGGAAATCCTGCGAAAAGCCTACGAGCAGGTCGACAAGACGCGGAAGGTCACAACACGCTGGCTCGTCGTCACTGCCCAAGCCTGACAAGGGACTCAGTGCCAGCGGCATCTGTCATGGGACCGTCGCGCTCCTCAAGAGCGCGTCCCTTAACACCCCACTGAGCCTGTGACGGGCGGGAACTGCGGTCCCTTCGCTACGCACCCGTCCGCTCGGACAGTTGGCTCGCGTACCGGCGGATGCGTGGCCGATCTTCAGGGAAGGCGCCCTCCCAGTCCTGGGAGAGAGGAACCCATGCGACAGGTTGATTGCTCTCCTCTGTGACCTGCAGTGACCGGGCCACGATGGCTCCATAGGACAGGCCAAGCGTGACGCTCCAATCTCGGTGGTAGGAGCGCACCGTCACCGCCGCCGGTGCTTCCAGCAGATCAGCGGAAATCCCCGTCTCCTCGAGCAGCTCACGACGGGCGGCATCCCGCGGCCTCTCGCCAGGCTCGACTCGCCCGCCCGGCGGCACCCACCCGCGCCAGCGATGCTTGACCAGCAGCACATGCCGGAACGCTTCGTCGAAGACCCATACCTCGGCCGCGAGAGGGTCCATCGGACCCTTCATCGCCGCCTCCAACCAGGCGCATGCGTTATCGAACTCGGCTTCTGCCCTGTGGGCGTCCATCACGGCTGCCCGCAAGGTGTACTGGTCAGGCCCACGCTGATCCACCCACCCCACGGTACTCGCCACGCCCAACAGCCACAGGCCGGACTCGCTCTGACAGCAGACGGGGCGAAAGATCAGGCGCGCCTCTTGAATCCGGCACTCAACCGGCCGCTGATGCTCCATGCTGAGCGTGTCCCAGCACTGTTCTTGCTCATTCGCGAGGAGCGTTCTTGACCCGGTACGCCGTCGATCACCGCCGCAACGTCCTCATCGCCTCCTGGAACACCGGGTTGGGAGACATCGCGGTGGACGTAGCCGACCTTCCTGCCGGGATCCCCAGCCACGACGCACTGCACCTGGCCAGGACGCTGACGCAGCTCTCTGACGCCTGCTGGCGCTGCTACACCCATCCGGCCAGCGCCGCCGGCAGCCACGAACCCAACTCCGAAGGCGAACGCCGGCAGGAAGAACGCGACGCCTTCACCAGCGTCCTCACCGCGTTGACCAGGCCCAATCTGCCCTCCGACGGCTTCATGATCCAGTCCTACATCCGCGTCGAAGAAGCCGCCCACCAGGTCGGCCGCGTCCTGCACGCCCTCAACGCTGCCGAGCTGACCACCCGCGTCACCATCGATGTGGGCGCCGAACTGGCCGCCATCGAGCAGGCCGAGCTGGGCAACCTGACCGAACGCGCCCGCCAGGCCGTCACCCTCACCCGCGAAGACGCCTCCCCGGTCCAGGTCGCCCAAGCCAGCAGCCTGCTGCACGACAACCCCTTCGGCCCCGAAGCACTCTTCACCGAGATCGACCCGGCCGCAGCCGCCGTCGCCGCCGCACACTGGCTCTACGCGGCCGCCACCATCACCGCCGAGTCCACCGGGCTCCCCGCCACCCAGCTCGTGGTCGAAGCTGACAACATCGAGGCACTTCCCCACGAGACACCCACCCTCGTTCTGGAACTCATTGCCGACGGCGCCACACCGCGCCAGGCCGTAATGCCCCTGATCCGCGACGCCCTGCGGGTCGCCGAAGGCGAGATCCCTGACATCACCGCACTCCAGCAGCACATCGCCGCCGCCGAACAACTGCTCGACAAGCAGCGCAACGACCAGCCCAAACCGAGCCTGGACGCGCTCGGCCTGCGGATCACGCCGCTGGATCCCGCCCGTCCGGCCCTCGACCTTCTGGAGGACCTGCTCAGCGGCATCCGTGGCTGCTGGCTGCTGTACGCCGAAGACGCGACCGAGCTCGACGAAGCTGAAGACCTCGACGAGGAGGACTGGCAGAAGCGCCGCACAGCGACGTTCTTTGCGGAAGTCCGGGAGGAAGCTGCCGCTCATCGCGAGCGCCTCTTGTAGCGCCACGGAGTGCGGGTGCCGCGTTTGCACGTGTGATGGCAGCTTCCATCATTCCGGCATTGCGCGAGGTTGAGCGAGGGCAGAAATCGGTGTCCAAGGCCTGATCCGAGGCCGTCTCCGGATCCTCGAGAGCCCTTCGTATCCGGCCAGCAGCATGTGAACGCGGGCCGCCGCGCGTTGGTTCACTCGGTAAATGGGTGTACCAGACCATTGAGGGTGGGACGCCCCAGTGAGAAGGGTTCAAGCACGTCAGGACTGTGGCGGTCGATGATCGCCTGGGCCAGCGCGTGGCCAAGGAAGGCAGCGAAGGCGAGTCCGTGCCCGTTGCAACCCACCGCGAACCAGGCACCGGGCACATCGGGCAACGCGCCGGTGATGGGTAGCTGATCGGGGGTGCGGGCCATCGCCCCGGCCCAGCGGGTGGTGACAGGGGGCAAGTCGAGCTCGGGGAACAGCCCCGGCAGGACCCGCTCGACGGCCGCCTGGACCTCATCGGTCGGGGTTTGCACGGTAGTCGCGAAGCCCACGTCCAGATCACGGCGACCGCCGATGATGATCTGACCGTCAGCGGTCTGCCGCCAGTATTCGCCGGTCGGGCTCACCGAGCCGCCCGTCGGCACCCGGAACACCGGTGCGGCGGGCGCGTACGCGAGCATCTGAGCGCGCGCCGGAGTGATCAGCCCGGCCGTCTGCGGCACCAGTGCGGGGGTCCAGGCGTTCGCTGCCACGACGGCCGCCGCGCAGCTCAACGGCCCGACGTTGGTCTGGAGTTGGATCCGGCCACTGTGGTGGGCAATGGACCGTACCTGGACGCCGGTCATGATCTGGGCGCCGCGCCGCTGGGCGGCATGTGCCAGAGCGATGACCAGCCGCACCGGATTGATCGACAGTGCGTCCTGCTGGTACAGCGCGCCGCCGACATGCTCAGCGACAGGCGTGCCGATGAATCGGCCGAGTTGCGCCCGCTCCACGACCTCAACGGGGAATCCGTCGGCCGCCAGGAGCTCGGCCTGCTCACGGGTGGCGTTCCATTGCGCCTGCCCGACTGCGAGGCTGAGCTGGCCATCGGCCGACAGTTCGCAGTCGATATCTTCCTTGGCCACGAGCTGGCGTACCAGTGCGACATTGCCGATGGTCAAGCGGTGCAGCTCGCGGGCCAGAGTGCGTCCGAGCATCGCGACGGCCTGTGGGTAAGGCGTGGCCAAGCCCGGCCCCACGAAGCCGGCGTTACGCCCACTTGCGCCTGTACCGGGAACCCCCGCTTCCAGCAGCAGCGGGTCCAGTCCGGCTTCGGCCAGCCGGTACGCGGTACTGACGCCAAGCAGCCCACCCCCGATGACCACCACTTCGGCCTTGCCAGGTAGCCATCCCGACCGCGCCTGCCAGAAGGACACCGACTCGGAAAGTGATGCTGGTGATGACATCATCCCCGCCATTTCGCCGCTCGACGATTCCACAACGCTGCCCCCGGCCACCCTTGGCGGCACCCATTGTCCCGTCCTCTTACTTCGCCGTCATCTCCGACATCGTTCCGTCCAGCTGTGCCGTGGCGCTGGAGTGTGCTGGTTTGCAGGACAATGCTCTTGTGACCGATGAGGGATACGGCCAGGCGCCGCGGTATTGGTGTCCACGTGCAGGCAATCTGTCGCTAGATGACGATGGGTATCTGCTCGACCCCGAGACTTTTCTAGGGCAGCACGTCAACGGCGACCTGGTCACCTCGGAAGAAGTAGTTCGCAACGGTCACTGCGTGGTGTTGCTCGGTGAACCGGGCATGGGCAAGTCGACGGTGACCAAGGGCCTGCTATCGACCGGTGCCGATCTTGTCGGTGGCGCTGTGTTCCGTTACGACCTGGGCGCATATGCCTCAGAAGAGCGTCTAGTTGCGGAGGTTTTTCGCAACGAGGACCTGGAGCGCTGGCGAAACGACCCTCAGCCGTTGTTGCTGATACTGGACTCATATGACGAGTGCCGCATCTCTACTTTGCCTCGCATTGTGGAGGCTGAGATTGCCCGCCTGGCATCCGCTCAGCTCAGAGTGGTACTCGCATGCCGAACGGCAGGCTGGCCCGTTGGCTTGGAGAAGCGTCTAGGACAGGTGTTCGGCCCCCAGGAGGTGGCCGTCTATGAGCTCGCTCCGCTACGGCGCATCGATGTCGCCACCATGGTGCACAGTGAAGGCTTCGATCCGGAACAGACGCTAGTGTCCCTATCGGCTAGCGGCGCTGTCCCGTTGGCCATCAAGCCAGTGACGCTGCAACTGCTGCTGGCGGACATGAGCCGCGGCTCCAACGGAGGGTTGACACCGGGTCGCGGACAGTTGGAGCTGTATGAGCGCGGACTCACCGCGCTGTGCGACGAGTGGGATGAGCTACGTCGAGACGCGGATCAGACGAAGGTTACGCCGGAAGAGCTGATGAAGGCGGCCGGACGTCTGGCTGTCGTGATGACCTTGAGCGCTGCCGAAGCAGTATGGACTGGACCGGCGGTTCAGCGGCCGTCACAGGACATCGATCTTTCGATGGCAGGCCTTGCCGGGCAAGAAGGCACCGGTCGTGAGGTCTGGTCAATGCTGGGCAACACGGGGCTGTTCTCATCGCGAGGCCCGTACCGGTTCGGGTTCGCTCACCAGACCTACATGGAGTTTCTAGCAGCCCGCTACCTTGCCGATCTGCCGCACGACCGCGTGCGCCGGCTCATCGCTGATGGCGATGGCAATCCTGTAGAGGCCCTTCGCAGCACTATTAGTTGGCTCATCGCCCTGAAGCCGCAGTTGTACGGCGACTACGCGCGTCGCGACCCAGTCGGCTTCACGATGACCGCAGTGGAGATCCCCGACGACCGGGTACGGCGTGAGATTGTTGCGGGGCTCTTTGCCAACGCCCGTGATTACGACCTGCCGCCGAATCTGCGTCAGGACTGTCACCATCTGATGCACCCGGGCTTGACCCAGCAGATCGGGCCCGTACTGAGAGACAAAGGCGACAGTGTCACCGCGCGTTATGTGGCGCTCTGGCTCGCCCGAACTGCTGACGATCCAACCTTGGCTCAGGATCTCGCACAAATCGGTGGGGATAGCGCTGAGCCTCTAGAACTGCGGATCGCCGCCATCTCGACGTTGGGGGCCACTAGCGACCCAGCGGCACGTGCTGCACTCAAGCCGTTGATCCAAACCGACAGCCCTGGAACCGACGAGATCAAAGGGAGTGTGCTCTCTGCACTGTACCCCCGCGACCTCAGCATGAGCGATGTGCTCCCTGCGCTGACACCACCCCAGCGCCCGGAGAGTTTGGGCGCCTACCAGTACTTTCTGAGCGTCGTTCTGCCTCGGTCTCTGACCGAGGAGCAGCTTCCCGACGCGCTGAACTGGGTCACACAACAGCTCGATCAGGAGTGGCCCGGAGATTGGCTTGATGATCTCTGGGACGCCGTTGTCCGTTTGGCCTGGCACAATGCCTCTCGGCCAGCCGTGTGCCAGGCACTAGCGGCCCTGATTTTGCATGGCCTTCCGGAGCATCGGTTGCTGCGGCAAGGACACAGCAGCCAACCGCCTCTTCCCGTGCTGGCCGCCGGAGTTCGTCAGGCTCTGGCCAGCGAGGTCATCTCTTCGCTTCAATCGCGAGTCGACAGTATTGGCCTGGTTGCTCTGCCAACGCCCGTCCTCATCGCCGATGACTTCGCCTGGCTCACGCAGCGTTGTAGCGAGCTCGACGAATCTCTCGAGCGCGACAGCCTTCTCACCCTTGCCCGCTACCTCTACGACCCCTCCCGCGCCGACCACCGAGAGATCATCTTCGATATCCCTGCAAGTAGCCGCCTCTATGGCGAGCTTGCCCGTCAGTGGATCGAGCCGATGGGTTTGGACCAAGAGGACGTCCAGGAGTTGCGAAAGCACTGGCGCAAGCCCGATCGCGTCAAGCGACTGAGCGTGGAAGAGCTTCGTAATCGGCTGAGTCCACTCGCGGCAGCAGCCTCAGCCGGCGACCACGATGCCTGGTGGCAGTTGCACCTGTGGCTATCCGTGACTCCCGACACGTCCCATTTCGGTGACGAGCGTCACGATGATCTCACTACGCTTCCCGGGTGGACCCTACTCGATCCCGCACAGCGGCAGAGCCTCCTCATTGCTGCCCAGCACTACCTGCGCGAAGCTCAGATCGATGTTGAGCAGTCTCTGAGCACAAACACGGTCCAGCGACCGGTGTGGGCTGGATACCGTGCATTGGCTCTACTGTCTCGTCTCGATCCGGCCGCTATAGACGATCTCCCAGCAGACGTCTGGCGACGATGGGCCGGCATCACCCTCGACTACCCGCTGTCTTCAGGCAACGACGAAAGTGCAGCGGTGAGAGAAGCGTTGGTCAAACGGGCATACGCACTTGCCCCTGACGAGGTGATCAAGGCCACCGACATCCTCATCGACCAAGCCGCCCAACATGACCACTCGCTGTTCGCGGCCCGCCTTCTCGCTCCCATCATCGATACGCGCCTCTCAGAATTTCTCGCCTCTACCTTGGCCAGTCGCACACTGCCGGAATCGACGGCAGCATCGGTGTTGGAAATCCTGCTTGAGAGTAGGACGCCCCAAGCGATCTCAGTTGCACTTGCCGCACTGGAACCCGAGCCTCGTCGAACGCAGCCCGCCCGAGCCCTCGCTGCAGCGCGGCAGGCGCTTCACCACGCCGCCACAGAGGTGTGGCCAGTGATATGGAACATCCTTAGCGAGGATCCAAGTTGGGGTGCCCAACTTTTCCTGAGTTTGCCCCAGGCAGGCGCGACCCTCTTCCCGCGCCTCAGCGAGGAAGATCTTGCCGACCTCTACACATGGTCGGTGCAGCAATTCTCACCCGACGACGACCCCCCGGAGGATGCCGAACCTCGCATCACCCCCCGGCGGGAACTGGCGATTGCTCGTAATCGCATACCATCCCTGCTAACCGAACGCGGAACACCAGCAGCCGTCGCAGCACTAGAAAGAATCATCGAGGCACGGCCAGACGTGCCCTGGCTGCGTAGTCACGTTCATCAGGCCACTCGGCTGCTTCGCCTGAACAGCACGCGGCGACTTGAGCTTGCGCAGATCATCGCCCTTCTCGACGATGAGCAACGGCGGGTCGTCCATGATGAGAGAGACCTCGTCTCAGTGGTGACCGAATCTCTCGGCAGGCTACAGCGCCTCTTGCAAGGACACCCCACACCGCAGGCATTCGCCCTGTGGGATGAAGAGATGCGCCAACCGAAAAACGAAGACCGGTTGAGCGACTACGCTGCCGACTTCCTGCGTCGGGACCTCACACAGCGCGGTGTCATCGTCAACCGGGAAGTCGAAATCCAACGAAAGACCGGCTCCCGGATGGGCGAGCGCACTGACCTCTATGTTCAAGCGATCTCAACCAGCAACGCACGAGATATCATCACACTAATTATCGAAACTAAGGGCTGCTGACACAGCGAAGTAACCACAGCAATGCAGACGCAGCTCGTTGAGCGCTACCTCAAACCCGCAGACCTCCGGCAGGGAATCTATTTGGTCTTCTGGTTCAGCCACGAAAACTGGAACAACAAAGATTCGCGTTATACCAGAGGAAAGCGATACGCCTACGACAAGCTCGTTACAGAGCTAAGTCAGCAGGCGATTAGGCTCCGCGATAGCAATGACATCTGCGTAACTCCGATAGTGGTCGACGGAACTCTAGCGATGCTGCCTGCGAGGGAGGACAGTCAGTAGCGATGCGTGCTGATGCGATTGCCGCTGTGCGGCCGTCGATCCCGGCGAGCCCATCCCCAATCTCGAGCGATTCAGTCCCTACAATCCGCTGCTCCAACAGCTGAGCGCAATCACTTTCGGCAGCCATTCGCTGGGCGGCTCCGAGCCTTCGACCCAACGCTTCGATGTCTCACGGACGGAGCCACGGACGAGAAATCATGATCTCGTTGGAGTCGATGCGCGGTGGGGGTATCGCTCCGGGCGCGCAGAACCTTGCAGGGCAGTGCCATCGGCAGTCGGCGAGGAAGGCTCGGCCAGTCAGGGAGCGAACCTCACCCTTGTGCTGACACTGAACTGCCGTTCGAGAACGGTGATCCGCTGGCGGAGGGCAAGGGTTTGGCGTTCTCGACTCGATCGCCCATCGGTACCAGCCGCAACGCCGCGGAGCATTCGCGGACGGCGCGATATGCCAGACTGAACCGCAAATGATCATCATGCTGCACTCTGAGTGGACTGAAGGTCGCCTACGTCAGGTGAGCCCCAACAACACTACAATCTGGACGGATGACGTCATCGGCAGGTGAGGTGCCAGCACACTGGTGATTCTCGAAAAGGTGATCAGTGTGCTCTGGACAGTAGCCGAAGGACGCCCCTTCCTCGCTCGGCTCGCCGCAGTACTCGATTCGCCCGCGCCCACTCGCAATGACCCAGCAGCATTTTCCTTGGTCGAAGAGAGCCTTCTCATCCTCTGTCCATCGCTCGGGATGGGTGTACGGCGTGATGACGTGACTGAGACTGTCCATAGATCCACCTTGTTCGCGGCGGAGCCCCGAAGATCCGCCTGACAGTCGAACAGGATACCGAATAAAGCCGTGCGGCTAGTCGTATTGGGCGAAGTGGAACGAAGGACTGCCGCCGGGTTACGGCAGCCTTCAAGATCGCATGCAGCAGAGACCAGCCTTTTAGGGCCGCCGTTTTCCGTGAATAGGGGCTGGAACGCGTGAAACCGTCATGCCCAATCACGCGATATGCAAGAGACCGGTCTAGCGCAACAATTTCACATCGAACGGGTGTACATGGCCGCGACTAATCCCCCTAAGCCGCTGCTGGACAAGGCCGCTGAAGCGGTGGCCCGATTCGGCAAATCCGCCGCCATCAAGTTGAACGGCGGCGGGCAGCCCGAGGATCAACTCCGTGCGCCGCTAGAACAGCTATTCGAGGACATAGCCGCAGTTCTCGGTGTCGATGTGGCCATGATCGGTGAGATGTCTCTCGCCACACTCGGCGTACGCCCGGACTATGCCGTGGACGTGGCCGGTGCCCGGGTGGGCTATGTCGAGCTCAAGGCTCCTGGGCGCGGCGTGCCGACGACCTGGACCCCGAACAAACACGAGAAGACGCAATGGGAGAAGCTGCGTCTGCTGCCGAACGTCCTCTATACCGACGGCGCTCTTTGGGCGCTCTATCGCGATGGCGAGCTGGTCGGGCAGGTGGCCCGGTTGAACGGTGACGTACGTACGGCAGGCAGCAAGCTCGCTCCCTTCGACGGGGAGTTCGCCCGCGTCGTTTCCGATTTCCTTCTGTGGAAGCCGAACCCCCCTCGCAACATCCGCCAGCTCGTTCGCGCTGTGGCCGGGCTGTGCAAGCTATTGCGCACGGAAGTGCTCGAAACCATCGGCCGTGAGCTGCGGGGCGAAGAGAAGCAAAAGATCTTCACCGAGCTCACCATGGACTGGCGCAAACTGCTGTTCCCCGGCCTCACCCATGAGGAATTCGCCGACGCGTACGCGCAAACGGTGACATTCGCCATGTTGCTGGCGCGGGTGGACGGCATCGCCTTCGAGGGCCGCAGCCTCGGCCAGATCGCCGCACACCTCGGCAAGAACCACTCGCTCATGGGTAAGGCGCTAGCCGTACTGACCCATGACGCGGTGGAGGGCCGCAGCGTCGTCGCCGAGACGCTCAAGCGGGTCATCGGAGCGGTGGACTGGGATCGGATCAGCGACGGCTCGGCGGACTCCTACCTGCACCTGTATGAGCACTTTCTTGAGGCCTACGACTCCGACCTCCGTAAGGAAAGCGGCTCGTACTACACACCGAACGAGGTCGTCTCGTTCATGGTCCGTTTCGTCGATGACATCCTGCGCAACCGGTTCAGGCGGGAAGGCGGCTTCGCAGCAGACGACGTCGTGGCCGTGGACCCGGCGATGGGCACGGGAACTTACCTGCTCAACATCGTCAACAGCGTGGCCCGGACTGTGGAGAAGGAGGAAGGCAAAGGCGCGGTTCCCGCCCAGCTGAAGAAGCTCTTCGGACGCCTGATCGGACTAGAGCGACAGGCTGGACCCTATGCCGTCGCCGAACTCCGGCTGAATCAGGCTCTCAAGACGGAGCATGGAGCCGAGGTCGCCGAGAAGGACCAGAAGCTCTACGTCGCCGACACTCTCGACAGCCCCTTCGACGATACACACCTTGATCTGGGCTCGATGTACGAGCCGATCGTGCGGTCTCGCCGCGAAGCCAACCGCGTCAAGCGTGAGACACGGGTCCAAGTCGTCATAGGCAATCCGCCGTACCGGGAACGCGCCAAAGGGCTGGGCGGCTGGATCGAGCAGGGCGCGGAAAACTCCGGGGTCAGCACGCCGCTGCTCGACTTCAAGGCCGCCGGGCTCGGCAGATACGAGTACGTGCTGTCCAACATGTATGTCTACTTCTGGCGGTGGGCGACGTGGAAGGTCTTCGATGCCCACCCGGACCAACCCGCCGGCATCGTGGCCTTCATCACGACCTCGGGCTACACAACTGGCCCCGGCTTTGCTGGAATGCGCGAGTACCTCCGCCGGACAGCCGATGAGGGATGGATCATCGACCTCTCGCCGGAGGGACACCAACCCGACGTGTCGACTCGTGTCTTCCCCGGCGTTCAGCAGCCGCTCTGCATCGGAATCTTCGCCCGGTACGGCATGGGCAACCGTGAGACACCCGCGCTGATCCATCACATCAGCCTGGCGGGGCATCGCTCCGAGAAGTTCGCTCGCCTGGCGAAACTGGCTATCGACGGACCAGGATGGGCCGACTGCGCAACCGGTTGGCCGGATCGACTCCAGCCCGCCGAAGGAAAGGACTGGCGTAGCTACCCGGCGCTCGGAGACCTGATGCCCTGGCAAGCTCCCGGCATCAAACCCAACCGCACGTGGGTGTACGACCCGAGCCCTGACACCCTACGACTCCGCTGGGAACGCCTGATTAAGGCGCCGGCTGGCGACAAAGCCATCCTGTTCAAGGAGAGCGATTCCCGCAAGGTAGACAGCGTGATACAGCCGATCACCGGCCTTGCTCCGCACGCCGGAACGATCCAGGATGAGACTAGCCCCTGCCCCAACCCGGTCCGCGTCAGCTACCGATCCTTCGATCGGCAATGGGTAATACCAGATAATCGCGTTCATCACCGCCCCAGCCCTGATCTATGGCGTGTGGCGAGCGATTCCCAGATCTACACCGTTGAACAACATGCCCAGCCACTCGGCAACGGACCTGGTCTCGTCTTCGCTTCCCATGTCCCGGACATGGACCACTTTAAGGGAAGCGCGGGCGGGCGTGTACTTCCGCTCTACCGTGATCGCGCTGCCGGTTCGCCCAACCTCGCTCCAGGTCTGACACGCCTGCTCTCTGACCGCCTCGGCCTACCGCTCACGGCGCCCGACGTGCTGGCATACGTCGCGGCGGTAACCGCCCACAGCGGCTACACAACTCGCTTCGCCCAGGAACTCCGAACCCCGGGCGTACGGGTGCCGCTCACAGCCGACGCAGAGCTGTGGACCCGAGCGGTACATCTAGGGAGACGCATCATCTGGCTGCACACCTACGGCGAGCACTTCGCAGACTGGGCCGAGGGCCGACCCGCAGGACCCCCAAGACCAGATCCAGCCCACCGTGCAAAGTCACAAGTCGCCATCCCCGGAACGACTGAAGAGATGCCCGATGGCATCTTCTATGATCCCGAAACCGCGACCCTGCACGTCGGCGCCGGGCGCATCTCGCCTGTCCGCCCTGAAGTGTGGGCATACGAGGTATCCGGGATGAAGATCGTCAAGAAGTGGTTCGGCTACCGCAAGAAGAACCCAGCAGGCCGGAAGTCCTCGCCCCTCGACAACATCCACAGCGAAGAGTGGCCCGCTGAGTTCACCACAGAGCTACTGCAACTTCTCCACGTACTCACGCTGTGCGTGGAGCTGGAACCCGACCAGACCGACCTACTGGAGAAGATCTGCAACAGCCCACTCATTTCCGTTGGCGACCTGGAAAAAGCGAGCGTCTTGCCAGTTCCCGCCAGCGCTCGCAAAGCCCCGGCCCCCGAGTCCCCCGAAGCTCCGACCTTGTTGTGATCGCGTCCACCCGAACTTGCTTGTCCTCGCAACCGCCTAAGCTGATCGCGTGACTCAGGAAGACGCTGCTGTCCCCTCATGCGGGGCAGTTCTCGGTGGCCGCCGATAGCCCGAGCCGGAGGTATCCATACCAGGCGCAGGACGAGGATGCGGATTGAGCCGGTCGTGGGTGGACGCTCACGTCGCTTCGCCTGACAGGTACGTCTCAGGTGTCCAGCCCTCGGGTGGTACGCCCTCGCCAAGGATCGACTTCGCTGCGACGCAACGCTGGTCTGAACTCACACAACGACGATGTCCGATGTGCTGACCACCGCGATGATGCGGACGAGATGTCGGACCCACAGGTAAATTGCTCGCGTGGCAAAGAAATCTCGACGGCAGCGGGCCGCTCGACACGATCAGCAGAGTTGGCAGCTGGCCGATGTCGATGCGGCCGCTCAAGTGGAGGTGTTTCAGCGTCGAGTGCTCCGGTCCGCCGAAGCACTGACGACCCTCATGAACGAGGCCGAGTCGTGGGATGAGGTGGCTGCTCGGACAGCGGCGATGATGAACACGGTCGTCGCCGAGTTGGTTGAGCGGACGAGTTCCTGGCATGCGTTCGACGTCCTGGCGTGGCTGCAGCGTGCGAACATGGCGTACGCCGAGGAGTACCAGGAGAGCACGCATGAAGGCTTGTCGGCGTTGGTGGAGCTCGCGGCGCTCCTTATGATGGAACGGCCGTCGGCCGACGCGATGAGCGGCGACTCGCGGCCCCGCGAACCCGAACCCGAATCCGAACCCGAATCCGAATCCGACGGCATGGTGGATCCCGGCGCGGTTGCCCAGCTCTGCCATGATTTGGACGCAGGCCTTCGTCACCTTGTCGACGGGGGGCATCTGCTGAACTTGACGCGGCACGCCGACGGCGGGCCTGACTGGCAGTTGCGCTTTCACATGGTGGAACGGGAGATGTTGCTGCGCAACCTGGGCTACCCGCACATGCAGGAGCGCCTGCTGCGAGGGCTGTTCGGCGAACCGCCGGTGTCGGACCTGCTCGTCACGACCCTCGGCTTCACCATCGAACAGGCGCTCAAGGTCATCGACGGTCTCCATCGGGTGATCGAGAATGCTTACTGGGACAGCGTGGACGCCGCCCGGGAGCATGTCCTGGCCGCCCCCCGAGCTGCTGACGCTGTCGCTACCGGCTCGGCGGCCACACGCCGTCGCCAGCACGGTCGCAAGGCGGTGGACCGTGAGCTGCTGGACAGGTCCCGCGCGTCTGTCGCAGCGATCGCGGCGATCGTGTCGGATCGGTTGGGGCGCCGGATCGCCATTACCGCCGAGCAACTCGCCGCCATGCTCGACGAAGGTTGTTCCGCGATCGAGGCGGTGCTTCAGCTGTTTTCGCAGCCATTCGGTACCAGGCCGGCTGTCGATCTGGTCGAGGACTACTTCCGCGGCCGTAACCCGCTGCGGACCAGGGCCGTGCTTCACGACTCCGCGATCGGCTACTTCCCGGTCAACGTTGGGAACCTGCTGTTCGGTCTGCGGGAACTCATTGAGGACGCCTTCAAGCAGCACAACGTCTTCGACCTCTATGCCAAACACCGCGGTGACTGGGTCGAAGAGGGGGCGGTGGCCGCCTTGCAGGAGCGACTCGCCCCTGAAGAGGTGCACCGCAACATCGAGTTCGTACTCGCGGACGGACGCGCTGTGGAAAGCGATGCGCTCCTGGTGTGCGACCGGGTCGCGCTCGCTATAGAGGCCAAGGCCGTCAGCCTTACCCCGCGAGCGCGCTCAGGTGATCCAGCGCGAATGAGCCGTGACCTCACCCGCATCGTCGCTGACACCGTCCAACAGGCTGACCGGCTGCGCACCACGCTGGCCCGTGACGGCCGACTGCGCGTCCGCGATCGAAACCAGGCCGAATTCGACTTCGCCCACGTGCGACGGGTCTTCCCCATCGCCGTCACCCTGGAAGACGTCACCAGCGTCACTGGCAGCGCATCCGCGTTCGTTGACGCCGGCATCCTGCCGTCACGACGCGAATTGCCGTGGATCGTGAGCCTGTTCGACCTCTGGGTCATCTGCGAGATCGCGGAGGGGCCGGCGCAGCTGCTGCACTACCTGCAACAGCACGAGCAGGCGATCAACCTCAATATGATCACCGCATCCGAGGAACTCGACCTGTTCATGATGTTCCTCGACCAGGGCCTGTACTTGGGTGATCACGTCGACCAAGACGGCAACCCCACCACCGAGCTCTTCACGCTTTCCATGACCGACCCCTTGGATGCCTACTACCTGCACCAAACAGGCCAGCGCCGGACGCCGGCACCGAAACCGCGGCAGGAATGGTCACCAAAAGCGTTCCGTGAGCTGACCACCCAACTCGAGTGTGAACGCCCCGACGGATGGACCACCGCTGCTCTCAACCTGCACCAGGGCGACCGCAACGTCCGGAATGAGGTTGCCACGATGGTCCGCAGATTGGCCCGCCGCACCCGACTTGATGGACGCCCGCACGACGAGACCCGCCTGTTCGCTGACTCGCACTCCTCGTTTGGCGTTACCGGTATGTCCGTCGGAAAGGGATACACAGTTGATCGACTCCGCGAGAGACTGCTCACCTGGTGCCGTGCCCGCAAACACCTGGAGCGCACCGCTTCCTGGACTGGCATCGGGGTTATAGCCAATAGGCCGGGTAAGGTTGCTGTCCTTGTGCAACTTGACGAGCCGTGGACCGACGACCCCGAGCTCGACCAACTCGTCGCGACGTTGCAGATGCGGCCCGCTGCCGAAGTTGCGACTACCCGTCGGTAAACGAGGCCACCCTGCGGTGCCGAAAATTCCCCACCGACATAGGCACCAGCTTGGTATGCGGTAGACAAGCTTGTATCTGTCGCGAGCGCGGGAAAGGTTGACACATTGCAGTAACAAGCTTCCGAGTTCAGCTCCTAGCAGACGATGCGCCCTTTCGGTGACCCCCTCGGGCTTTCAAATTATCGCCATGGTGAAGTCTGCCCAGTTTCAATATCGACACAGAGATCGACAATCCTATCCGTCCCCAGTCCACAGACGAGGCGTATACACGGGGCGGGGATGGCCCATGGGCGAGTCCTGACCTGCTTACAGAGAGCGTTGATGCTGGCCTCCTGCCACTGGGAGTCAGCGGTAGCAAGGATTATCTGGTCGGCGTGAAGCTGCTCGGCGAGCAGGGCTCGTTTCGCAGCCGCCTGCGCGAGCTTCGCTTTTCCTAGCGACCCAGGTCGTTTCGCTTCTGCGGTGATCAGTTGCCCATCGCTGAGCGCGATCAGATCTGCCTCTGCGAGCGGATTGCCGGCGGCGTCTTTGAGTTCAAGCTCGGCGACATCGACGTAACGGCGCGCCTTGGTGCGCAAATAATGCGACAGGAGAAGAGGGATGTCACCGTCTTGGCTGAGATGCTCACGGACGGTCGGGTGCAGATCGTAGTACCACTGCGGCTCAGTGTCCGGCTTCCGCCAACGAGGTTGGGACAGGTCGTTCAGTGCCGAACATCGAGGACACCGGTTGACCTGGGCAAGGTTGTCGATCGTGGTGAAGGCCGGCTTGCCGCACTGCGCGCAACCGAGGATGAGCCCTCGCCGGAGAACGCCTCGCGCCAACAGGTCATCTACCTGACGGCGGAAATCGGTTTCCTTCCCGGCTTCTGCCTTGCCGTACTTGAGGATGCCAGCAAAGGTCAAGTATCCCTCCCAGAGGTGCTCACCTGCGCCAGTAGGGAGGACGGAGCCATCGGTCTCCTCGAATTCCGACTCGGACTTCTTACCCGTAGGTCGAAACGTTCGCAGGACCGACAGCATTGGTCCGGCGAAGTGTGCGGCCAGGGCGGCACGGTCTCCCCAAAGGCGTCGCATGACCTCCACCCGCCGGCCGGCCCCGGAAAATTCCATCCGCTTGCCGTCTTGTCTGGCCATGAGGTCGGCCCATGTGGCCAGACTCGGGACCCTGAAACGGGGACGGGCCAGGCGGGACATTGGCGGCGTACCTGCGGCGATGAAATCGTAACGCTCTGACTCGTAGACGATGCCGTCACGCCCGCTGCGGACCCAGGTCACGTAGGGATCTGCGCCTTCGGCCAGTACGGCAGCATGACCGTCGAGTCCTCGGCCGTGAGGCATGATCGCCTCGATCAGTTCGATGTCCGCCTGCCATCGCAGCGCCGTGGACGCCGCAAGAACCGGATGATTGATGGCTGGGGGCGGACAGGGCACGACCATCTCGATGTCACCGGCGTCGCTGCGGGTGATGGGGATGGCGTAGTCCTGATTGTACTGGTCGGCTACTGCCAGGAATTGGACTCCCTCCACAGGCCAGTCAACGGAACTGCGCGTAAGTCGCTCCTCGTATTGCCGGACCATGCTCTCCTCGTCTCCGGGAGTCCACAGGATTGGCTGCCGAAGATCCGTCACGATCGAGTCCAGCGTGGACTCGTCCACCGAGGTGGTGGTGACGGTGACGGTGTCACCTTTCAGGACGTGGTCAGAGATGGCCGTTCGGACGGCGAAATCTATGCCCCTCTCCCCCGTGCCGTTCAACGTCAGCCACACGGTGGGCAACCAGAGCCCACCTCCGTAGAGGCGCTCGTATACGTAGGCGAGAGCGAAATCCTCCGCCGCGTCGCCGATTGACACCACGATGCGACGCCGTGATCTTATCCCTCGGCCAATCACCGTGAGGCCTAACTTGGTCCTCTCGAACGCGGTAGCCAGAGACCCGGGGTCGACGTTGGACACTGCAGCGGGATGCCACACGATGTCAGGAGGCGGCGTGCCAAGGCCTCCAGCAGGATCCACCAGCCAGGAACCCAGACGCCGGGACTCGGGCTCATCCAGACGGGGCTCGCCGCCAAGCTGCGGTTCCTCAACCGCCCCACACCGAGCGGCGACTGCAACACCGAACACGCCATCCCATTCCGGCGGAGCGCTGAGGCAGGCGTCCGTAAGGTTGCCGGAGATGTCCGCAGCCTTCGTGAGATGGGCGGTGTCGCCGTAAGCGGCCAGCCAGGTGACGTGTTCGTCCCACCCAGTCTCGTCACTGATATGACGGCGGCGGTGCGATGAGCAGACCTCGGCCACCCGCTTTCGCGCCTGCTCGTCTGCTCCCCACGGGATCGGCCTGTCTCCGGCTCGCTCGATGAGTTGATCGCGAGCTGTACCCTCCGACGGCTTTCCTTCAGAGTCCAGAAGATTGAGTGCGCCAGGCATCGCCTGTTCAATCGAGCGGATGGTCCGCTGCAGGGTGACAACGTAGTCGGGATCGTACGCGCGTGCCGCTGCGAGCAGGGTCGGATGGACCGTGCCGTTATTGTGCGGGATGAGAATGAACCCTGCGCCGCCCCAGAATTTCGTACACGCATAGAGGGCGAGCCGCGCCCAGAAGTGCCAGCGCTCCCCACCGTCGAAGACCACCGCGACCCGCGGCGGCCGCAAGCACATCCGAAGAGTCGCATATCCCGAACTATCCGCCAACGATCCCCCTGATGAAAGGCAGTTATCGGTCATGGCGCAGGCTGTGCCAGCTTCATATCACGCTTTCGGGGCAACCGGCGTCGGTCACCCTTCCGCGTCAGAGTTCATGGGCTCTTGAGCACTCTCTGGGGAGCAGTCACTTGGAGTGACGTCGAGGGCAGATGAGGGCCCGAGGTGGAGCCCGGCTGGGTGGAGATTCTGTAACTCGCCGCACATGGCAACGGCCGGTCTGTGACGATCTTGACCACCAAGATCCGATCACCAAGAACGGCCGTGGGGGTCGTTGTGCTGTCTCCGGTCACCGACGACCAGGCCCGGCTGCAGCGTGTGTTGTTCCCGCACCTGGACGGGTTGGAGTTCGAGCGGATCGAGGACATGAGCAGCAGTGTACGGATCACGGCAGGTACCGGAACCGAGCTGGCTGTCTGCCCGCGCTGCGCCACACCGACTACTCGGGTGCATGACCGGTACCAGCGGCGTCTGCAGGATGTGTCGTGCGGCGGGCGGCCGATCCAGGTTGCGTTAGAGGTCCGCCGGTTCGTCTGCGGCAACAGCTCCTGCCCGATCGCGACATTCGCCGAGCAGGTCGACGGGCTGACCGCCAAGCACCAGCGCCGCACGGTAGGGCTTCGGGGTCTGCTGGAGCGGGTTGCGCTCGCACTGGCCGGTAGCGCGGGCTCCCGTCTGGCGCTCGCGATGGGCCAGGTTGTCTCACGCTTCACGCTGATCCGGACGATCCGGGCGCTGCCCGATCCCGAGGCCGGGCCGGTCACCGTCCTCGGGATTGACGATTTCGCCAAGCGCAAGGGGGCGTCGTACGCGACCGTCTTGTTGGACATGGACACTCACCACGTCATCGACGTGCTCGACGGCCGGGAGGCGGATACCTTCGCCGACTGGCTGCGTGCGCACCCGGGGATCAAGGTGATCTGCAGGGACAGGGGAGGGTCCTATGCACTAGGAGCCCGGCAGGGCGCGCCCGATGCGCAGCAGGTGGCCGACAGGTTTCACCTGCTGCAGGACCTGGGCAAGGCGGTGGAGAAGACCGTCATCACCCACCACGGCGCCCTGCACGACCCCGACCCCGGACCGGAGTACAGGGAGCCCGCGCCGACGGCACCGCCACACCCTGCCGCGCCCGGCGCAGACCTCGCGCCGCCGCCCGCCGATCCGGACGGACACCGTGACGGTGCAGGACAGCCGCGGCGGCTCATCGCCCGGCACACCGAGCGATATGACGCGGTCCAAGCCCTACTGGAAGGGGCTGTCGCTCTCGGCGATCGGCCGCGAACTGGGGTTGAACCGGCAGACCGTGGCCCGGTTCGCCCGCGCCGAGAGTCTGGAGCAGGTGCTGTTCAAGGCCACTCACCGCGCCAGCATCCTGGACGACTTCAAGCCCCTACCTCAATCAGCGATGGAACCAAGGAGCCACCAACGCCATCGCCCTCCACGCCGAGATCAAGAGCCGAGGCTGGACGGGCAGCGCCGAAGCCGTCCGCGCCTACCTGCGGCAATATCGGCCCGACCCCACCGACGACCAGTCGCGGCCCCGGCAAGCCCCCACCACGCCCGCTCCGCCCAAGCCTCGCCGGGTCGTCCGCTGGATCATGACCCACCCCGACCATCTGAGGGAAGCCGAGGCCGAACACCTCGCCAAGATCTTGGATCGCAGCCCCGAACTGGCCGCCACCGCCGGCCATGTCCGAGCCTTCGCCACCATGCTCACCGAACGCACCGGCCGGCAGCACCTGGACGGCTGGCTCACCGCCGTCCGTGCCGACCCGCTCCCCGCCCTCCATTCCCTGGCCAACGGCATCGAACGCGAGACCACGCCGCCGTCCTGGCCGGGCTCACCCTCCCCTACTCATCAGGCGCTGTCGAGGGCACTATATGAAGATCATTAAGTTCTGGAAGCGGCTCATGTTCGGCAGCGCCAACCTAGACCTACTCCGGAAGATGGCGCTCCACAACTGAGTCACCGACCGTGACCACTCCCCAGAGAGTGCTCAAGAGCCCGGGCGGGCGCCCGTCGGGTCTGGTCATGTCCACCGCTCAGGCGGGGCCGAACCGCGGTCAGGCGGCGGGACATGACATCGGTCATCGCCCAATACACTCATGATTCGGAGCTGGCCGGCAGGTGTTTGTAGTCGCGGACCAGACGGCAGTGGAACATCAAGATGCCGTACGTCTGCTCTACCGCTCAAGCACACTGCACCTATGGATGGTCAGCAGAGGGAGCGGGGGCCGATAATCGGGCGGGAGGGTCTGCGGTAACTGTCAAACCGTTTGAGACGTTGCAGGCGACTTGTTCTGTATCGGAGCTGGGTTCCTCCTTGGCAGGTTCGTTGACCCAGACGGCGGTGGGCAGGCTGGGCGGGGCGGGCTTGCGCCGGAACCGGCCGGGATTGGCGGCGTAGGCGGCTTGGAGAGTCCGGGCACGCTCGGCCCGGATCTGGTCGGCGGTGCCCAAATGCACCGAGGCCGGGGTGTGCAGGCCGATGCCGGAGTGGCGGTGTTCGTGGTTGTAGTAGGAGACCGGGAGAAACTGTGGGAACCCGTCAGGCTCCAACGGCGCTCGGAATCGCGACGACGACAATTCCCACGGCCCGCAGCTCCCTGTGCGCTGGGGCGTGATCCTGCTTGCCGGCGTCGGCACCGGTGTCGCTCTGGGGCTCGCGACAGGGCCCCTTGCAGGCGTGATGGCCGGTGTCGCCGTCGCTGGCCTTCTCCACAAGTTTCTGATGTAAGTCCTCGATCGGGACAGGGCTGGCCAAGGCCGACGAGGACAGCCCTGTCCCCAGCAGGTTGAACGGTCGATACAAGACGATCGAGGGCAGGAACCCGCGCCTGACGGAAAAATTGGGGGGAATGGCTCGCCGCCTTGAGGCGGCGGCGCTTGCCGTCGAACCGTTCCCACGCGTCAAGCCGCACATGGGAGTACCGCGAGGCCGCTGATGCCCGCGGCATGCAGCCCCCGGCCCAACGCTGTTGATCACTCTCACACCAGTCGGCGTATGGATACGGGCAGTACTACGAGTTGGATCACATGGTCAACTTACTCTTTCTATAAGTGATCTTTACTGATACGTTCCTGTCCGAAATGCCACTTATAGTAGCCTGCGCACCTTATGCGCGGGCTGTCCGGCATGCCTGCAAGAAGGAGAAACGCTAGGTGACACCAGACCCAGGGCAGCGAGGCTTACCCCTCACCCTGCCGCGCACACGACGCGCCGGCTTACTCGGCCGCTTCGTGACCGTCAGCATCGCGACCACCGTGGTCGTCGGCCTCGCCGCCGTGCCATCGTGGGCCGAGGAGCCCACGCCAGCTCCCCAACCATCCTCACCCCAACCGACCGCCCCACCGCCTTCGAGCGAAAATAGGGCCGTCGATAAGGTCCTTGAAGCCGCCAAGAGCAAGGCGGCCAAGTCCGGTAAGCGGGTGGAAATTCCGGAACGCAACACCGAGAGCACCACGCTTTACGCCAACCCCGACGGCAAAACGCTCCGGCTGGAGCTCAACACCCAGCCAGTGCGGGTCGAGAACGCTGACGGCAAAGGCTTCACGCCGATCGACACCACCTTGGTGGAAGAGGCTGGCGCCATCAAGCCCAAGGCGATAGCGGGAAGCCTGACCCTGTCCGGCGGACAGGACAAGGCGCTGCTGAAGAGCCGGACAGCCAACGCCGCGGCGAAGATCACCGCGCCGTGGGTGTTGCCCGAGCCCACGCTGAAGGGCAACACCGCAACCTACGCGGACGCCTACGGCAAGGGCCGCGACCTGCTGGTAGCCGCGAACCCGACCGGCTTTGAACAGCAGATCATCATTCGTGAACGGCCCACCGGTCCGGTCTCGTTCCGGGTGCCGGTTGAGCTGCCCTCAGGCTTGTCGTTCAAGAAGAACACCGCGGGCCGGCCCACGATCGTGGGCAAGGACGGCAAGACGCTCACCGAGGTACGGCCCACCCTGATACAGGACGCCGAGGCCGCCGATCCCAAAGCCCCGCTCGACACGGGCAGAGCCGGCAAAGCCGCCGTCGCCCTCGCCGACGACGGCAAGACCCTCATCTTCACTCCGGACGCCGCGTTTCTGGCCGACCCGGCGACGGCCTACCCGGTGACGATGGCGGCCGCGAGGGATGACTGGTACGAAGAACACACCGGCTGGCAGAGGGGAGGCATGGACACCTGGATCAACGACGTCGATTACAAGGACAGTTGGGACACCCAAGCCCAGCCTCAGATCGTGGCCGGCAAGTCCTACGCCAGCAGCATCGCCAAGCGTTGGCGCGGCTACCTCCAGTTCCCCAACATTTCCCCCGGCTTCGCGGGCAGCAAGGTGCAGAACGCCGACCTGCACCTGTGGAACTATGAGTCCAATGACTGCGGGACCTCTCCCGGCTCCGGAATCACGGCGCGCCGGATCACTTCCACCTGGGATGACCTGACGCTGCACTGGGATCGCCAGCCGTCTGTCACGAGCACAGGAGCGGACAATGAGCCGGGCGCCTACGACGAAACCTGCTCCTACGCCTGGAACCTGACCCACTCGCTCGATGAGATCGCCCAGGCATGGGTCGACGGCGCCACCAACTACGGGATCCAGCTCACCGCCGGCAACGAATCCGATGTGCGGAACTGGCGGCGCTACACCTCCCACAACGCCGGCGGCTGCATGACGGCACCGCTGGAAGACTGCAAGTTCGAGCTGCACCCACCCATCCTCACCATCGACTTCGAGCTGCCGGTGCCACCACGCCGGGAAACAGTGGTCATTAGCTCCAGCGACCCACTCACCTCGATCCCCGAATACGAGGAAGCACTCACCCGATCAGTTCATGTGCCGGCAACATTCGACTCGACGGCAATGACCGGGGAGCAGGTAGCCGCCCTTGATAAGCATCGAGACGGTGAAGGCTCCTTCATCGGAACCAACAACCTTCCTCCCGCCTTGCCGTATCCCGGCGACACTGACGACACCGGCAACTCGGAAGGCGAGGACGCGTCCTCGCCACGAGTATTGGCGACAGAACCGACCAACGAGGCTACGGAGGTCCCCCTGAACTCCCAGGTCAGGGTGACATTCAGTGAGCCGGTCTCCAGACCGGAGATCTCGGTGAAAAGTGCACACGGTGACGACATTCAGGGCTCAATCGCCGTAGATGGCACTGAAAAGGTCGCAACCTTCACCCCGCAACAGGCGCTTCGCCCCGGCACCAGATACACCGTTGACGTGTCGGAAGCGATCGACTCGTGGGAAAATGTGATGACACCCTACACCTGGTCTTTCACTACCCTGAAGCAGGCCGCGGGCCAGTGGACGTTCGACGAGGGGAATAGCCGCACGGCCGCCGACTCCTCGGGCAATGGCCATGACGCCGACCTGAACGACACCGCGGCGTGGATCGCCGGCAAGAACGGGAACGCGATCTCCAACACGCCGTCGCAAGCGAGGATCGCCGCCTCCCTGGCGGCGGCCAAGCAGGGCAAGCAGGTCGAGGTCGCCGATGAGACGACCGCGACCAGCATCACTTACGCGCAGCCGGATGGGAAGACGTTCAAGACCGAGGTCGCGGCCGGCCCAGTACGGGCCAGGCAGAGCGGCGCATGGGCGCCGATCGACACCACCCTGGCCGAGCAGGGTGGCAAGCTGCGGCCCAAGACCCTCGCCGAGGGCGCCGTAGTGGAGATCTCCGCCGGTGGCACGGATCCGTTCGTGAAGATTGCCGCCGACGGCAAGTCGTACGCGCTGCGCTGGCCGACGCCACTGCCGAAGCCGACGATCAAGGGCAGCGTGGCCACCTACACCGACGCCGCCGGCGTGGGTGCCGACTTGGTGGTGACGGCGCTGCCGGCCGGGTTCCGGCACGAGGTAGTACTGCGCCAGCGGCCCGCCAAGCAGATGGAGCTGCGGATCGGTGTCGAAGACGACGGCCTGACCCTGACCGAGGGCAAGGGCGGTCGGCTGCTGCTGAAGGGCAAGGACAAGAAGCTGGTCGCCGCAGGGACGCGGCCGATCGTGTTGGATGGTGGCGGCAAGGACCGTCCCGCGGCGGTCAAGCACGGTGAGGCCGCTGGCGACGTGGTCACCAAGGACGGCCGCACAGAGCTGGTGGTCAAGCCGGACCAGAAGTTCCTGGCCGATGCCGCCACCACCTACCCGGTACGAGTGGCCGCGGCGGTCACGCTGCCGCTCAGCGCCGACGTCGATGTCAGCACGAATGACTCCGACGTCTCGCCCGCGTACCCGGGAAACCAGTACATGCTGGCCGGCACCGTGTCGGGCGGCACCAAAGCCCGGGTGCACCTGCGGTTCGATACAGCGGGCCTGCAGGGCAGCACGGTGACCGACGCCACGCTGTCGATGAACACCATCGACAGCCACAACTGCGGCGCTGCACTCGCCAACGGCATCCAGGTCGCCCGCCTCACCGGCGCATGGGACCCGGACAACCTGTACTGGGCCAACAAGCCCGCCCTCACCACCGAGGACGCCTCCACCAACTTCAAGGGCGTCAACTCCGACTGCGCCGTCTACCCGGACACCATGAACTGGAACGTCACCGGCATTGCCCAAGACTGGGCCGCCGGCGCCGCCAACCACGGTCTCGTGCTCAAGTCACCCGGTGAGGCGAACATCAACAACTATCGGGTGTTCACCTCCTCAGAAGACACCGACTTCAACCTGCCGCCCAAGCTGACCGTCACCACCAGCGGCCCGACCTCGCAGCCGGCCATCTCCGCCCCGGCCATCACCCCGGCGCAGAGCGTGGACGGCGTCACCGTGACCAGTTCGCTCACCCCGCAGCTGGCCGCGACCGTCGCCGACATTGCCGGCGGCAACCTCACCGGCCAGTTCGAGGTCGAGCACGACCCTGCCGCGACCGGTCAGGGCAGCGGCCAGATCTGGGCCGGCGCCTCGGCGGCGGTCGCCTCCGGCGGCCAGGCCACCGTCAGCGTCTCAGCGGGGAAGCTGACCGACGGGTGGAAGATCCGCTGGCGGGCCCGCGCGGTCTCATCCTCGGCGGCCTCGGCATGGTCGGACTGGCAAAGCGCCACCGTGGATGTGCCCAACCCCACAGTAAGTGCCTTCCAGGTCACCCCCTCTCAGGTGGTGAATGGCGTCACCGTGGCCACGAGTCTGACCCCGGCTTTGCGCGCCACGGTTACCGATCCGGCCGCGCAGCCGGTACGGGCCGAGTTCGAGGTCGAGCACGACCCTGCCGCGACCGGTCAGGGTACAGGCCAGATCTGGGCCGGTGCCGTCGACAATGTCGCCTCCGGCGCCCAAACCTCGGCGACCGTTCCGGACGGGAAGTTGAGCGACGGGTGGAAGGTACGCTGGCGCGTCCGGGCGATCAACACGGCCACCACGGTCGGCTCGCCCTGGACCGACTGGCAGTCCCTGAGCGTCGACATACCGGACCCGGTTTCCGAACCGGCCGTCGGCGCGCTCCAGATCACCCCGTCGGAGCAGGTGGACGGCGCCACCGTCACCACCACGCTCACCCCGGCGCTGCTGGCGCAAGTGATCGACCCGGCCGGTAAGCCGTTGCGCGCCGAGGCCGAGATTGAGCACGACCCCGCGGCACCCGACGGGCAGGGCACCGGCCAGATCTGGACCGGCAGCGCGGACAACGTCCCGGCAGGCACACAGGCGAGCATCGCCGTCCCGGCCGATACGCTCGCCGATGAGTGGAAGGTGCGCTGGCGGGCCCGTGCGGTCTCGGCCACTGCCTCCTCTGCCTGGTCGGACTGGCAGGTGTTCACCGTCAGCCTGCCCAAGCCCACCGCGACCGGCCAGACCATCACCCCGTCGAAGGTGACGGACGGCGTCACGGTGACCACCAGGCTCACCCCCACGCTGCAGGCCACCGTCACCCACCCGGCCGACCAGCCTCTGCGGGCCGAGGCCGAGATCGAGCACGACCCCGCCGCACCCGACGGGCAGGGCACCGGCCAGATCTGGACCGGCAGCGTGGACAACATCGCCTCGGGCACCCAGGCGAGCCTCATTGTCCCCGAGGGGAAGCTGGCCGACGGATGGAAGGTGCGCTGGCGACTGCGCGCAGTCGCCGGTGACGCATCCTCTGCCTGGTCGGACTGGCAGCAGGTCACCGTGGACGTCACCCAGCCCGGCGAGGAGCCTCTGGCGCAGACCGCCAGACCGGTGATCCGCACCGACCAAAGCTTCACGATCGGCGCGTGGCTGCGCTGGAGCGACAAGGACGGCGACTACACCGTCGCGGAGCAGAAAGGCATCCATCAGGCTCCCTTCCGCCTTGGCAACTCCCCCGATCACGGCCTGGTCTTCACCTTCAGTAGCGCCGATACTGCCGACGCGACGATCGAGGGCGTGCTGTCCGGGGTCGAAGCGCCGGTCAATGAGTGGTTCTACCTAGTTGGCGTCTACGACACGGCGGTCAAGACGGCCTCGCTGTACCTCAACGGAACCGTCATCAAGACGGCGTCCGTCAGCTTCCCGACCTGGAACGCGGACACTGCCATGACGTTGGGCAGCAAAATGAGGGGTGATCTCGATGAAGTCCGCATCTACCAACGTGCCTTCAACGCCGACGATGTCGCAGGCATGTTCGCATCGGCCATCGCTCCGGCAACCACAGGTGTATCCACAACGCTGAGAGAAGCAGGATCAGCACAGGCCGCAACGCAAACGGGAGGTTTCGATTATCAGCACCTATCTATGGAGCAATGCCAGGTAAGCCCAGCGGAAACCGGATATGCGGAGCGTGACGCGCGTATCCGCGAGCAGCCCTACCTCTCGTGCTGGTCTTCCTACCTCTATATCATGGACTACGAAGAGGAGGTGGACGACGACGGCGTCCGCCGGATGGTGAAGTCGAATCTGCACAGCTCAATTCTCAAAACACTTTGGGAGCTGCTGAAAGACGTTCTAACCGAGCCATTCGACGACGACGACGTCCTTCGCTTCCGGGCCACCTGGACCATCCACAGCTATCTGGGCGATGCGACGGGCAACAAGGTGGTGAACGGTGGAGAGAGCAACCTCAAGCCAACCGAAATGCAAATGTTCGTCCGCGTCGATGAACTCGCCGTCGTCGACGGTGTCGGCGGGCGCGTTAAAGTTTCGTCGGATAAGCTACGAGGATTTCCCATGGATCTCCTCCTGCACACCTACGGCTGGGGCGCCGATGGGGGTGATTGCGATACCGAAGACTGGACGAGATTCAAGGACGTCTCTGGATGGCATGCCAAGTCTGACGAGAAGTACCTCATCAAGGCATCAACTTCCAGTACGATGATCTGTTCCCTCATGCCGTACATCAGAATTTCAAACGATATCTACTCGCTTAAAATTCCCCTGTGGAGCCAAAAGGTCTACAGCGCGGCGGGGGAAGCCCGGCCCATGGGCGTACGGCGCCACGGCAGTGATGATCCTGGCCCAGAGGGTCTCAAATGGAAGCCGAACTTCCGATGCGACCGTAAGGTCTTCGGCGCCACCGATCCGGACGTCGAGGACAGCATTGGCGCCTGTATTAACACAAGGTCCAAACGCGTATTTGTCATGTCCAAGACCGAGGACGGGGAAGAATTCGGCGAGGTCATAGACCATATCGGAGATGCGTTAAACCCGAATAACTCTCAAACCTGGCCGCCGCTCAGGCCAGGCCACGACTGGACGAAGACCAGCTACCCTCCCACGCGCGATAAGAAAGGTACCGAGCAGAAGAAAATGATACCCGGCAACTGGGCCGCGTCCGCCGCAACCATTGCAGGTTCGCCGCTGACGCGTGGAGAACCAGGCGTCATCAATAGTGCGAACAGGGCGGCGTTCTCCGGCTTCGAGGAGATGCATATGGATGAGGGCACGACACATGCAATGCATTGGCTGGCACCGCCATCCTGGCCAAGCCGTCGGTACCACATCAATTACTGCAAGTATTATATGCCGGAGAAGTATACGAAAAAAACCGATGCGGATGGGCTGCCCTGGGCGGATACGAGAACCGTCGCTTGCGACGAATATCCTTTCGCCGCTTCTACCCAAGGCGCGGCCAATTCCAACGGACATTATTCTCTGAGAGCTGTGAAATACGCGCACAACAAAGCGCATGGCACGGCACTTAACCAATTCTTCACACGCTTCCACGTTGGGGAAGGCAACAAGTTCTGGGTGCTCATTGACCCCTAGGCCGGAGTGGGCATAGCAGCATATCTTATGGGCTCCGAGGGGTGGTAGAATTCCAACATCACCCCTCGGGCCCCCCTCTCTCCCCCGCTTGATCGCGATGCCGGAATCAGGACGTACCTTGAATGAAAATGAACAGTTTTCCTAGCGAGAGCCAGTACCTCCTCCTGATGGAGCTCGGGTTTCAGGATTGGTTCAATGCTCGGTGGATAAGCATTGAGGATGTCAACGAGGTAGCCCGGCGACTGCAGGTCTCGGAGATAATAACTAGATGCGACTTGCAGAGCGCCGTGAGATCGATACCGGCCAGGCCGGAGACAATGCGAGTTTGGATTTCATCTCTTGCCCCTGGCTGGTCTCATATTATTTGTCTCGGCGGCCTGATGCCGTCCCCCCCTGAGGACCTTACTATCGGTGGTCATCGTCTTTTCGAAATCAACTTTCTCGGGGCGGTTGGCGAGGTGGATTTGCCGTACTACTCCGAGGACGGGGAAGGCGATGCCGAGGGTCTGGGATTGGAGCGCTACAGAGGTTATTGGGAAGGTCTCGAAATTCTTCCGCCGTCACTAGAAGAAGAGATGGAGATGTTTCTGACCCTCCTCGGCAGAATCACAGGTAGATTCCTCGACCGCGATTGGGCTTCATCACAGGGGCTGCTATGCAGAGTGCCATAGGCCTTACTAAGCAGAAACTGGTCTACTAGACCGTAGCTCAGTTACTGGCGACGTGATGTAGAGCAGGTCGCGATCGCGGAAGAAGCTGCGCACAAGCTCGGGTGTCGTCTGCCGCGGTCGACGGCTCGCTCAATCCTGTCCGTCAGCTCCTGCAACAGGCCCAAGACGCCCACGTGTAGGGCGTCATAACTCGCGTGCGTGGTTTGAGCTGGGGTTTCTCCGACCAAGCCATGCGGCTCGGCGATACTCATTGATCACTCCCCCGAGTATCGCGTGGCGTTCGATCCGGCCTTCCATCGGCACCACTACATGCTCATCGTGATCGGGTGGTCGCTGTCCACGGCCCTGATGCGGCCGATGCGCGTTGTAGTGATCGAGATACTCGTTCAGAACCACGCGCAGGTGACGTTCACCGTAGATCAGCATTCTGTCGGTGCACTCGCCGCGTACCGTCCGGATCCAGCGCTCGGCGTAGCAGTTCGCCGTTGGCGTCCGCGGTGGTGTCTTCAACACCGTGATGCCTACAGCGGCGAACACCTCGTCGGAGAGGGTGGTGAATTTGGCGTCCCGATCGCGGATGAGGAAGCGGAACGACTCTGCTCGCTCACCGAGGTCGATCAGGAGGTTGCGGGCCTGCTGAGCGGTCCATGCGCCGGTCGGGTGGCTGGTCACGCTCAGGACATGCACCTGTCGCGTGCGGACCTCCATCACGAACAACACGTACACGCGCTTCAGAAAGATCGTGTCAACATGGAAGAAATCGCAGGCCAGGAGCCCTTCGGCTTGCGATCGTAAGAAGGACCGCCAGGAAGTGTCGAGATGTCGGGGTGCCGGACCGAAACGGTGCGAGCGCAGGATGGGCCGCACGGTCGCCTCGCTGACCTGGAAGCCAAGCCGCACCAACTCTCCGTGCACCCGTCGATGGCCCCACCCAGGGTTCTCCCGCGCCAGGCGCACGATCAGGTCCCGAAGCTCCGGAGTCGTTCCTGGACGCCCAGGCCGATGCGGGTAGGTCCAGGCCCGTCGCACGAGGCGACGATGCCACGCCAGCAACGTCGCCGGGGTGACCAGACGATGAGCGCGCAGCACCGCCGGCAACCCACCGGCCCAGCGCCGCGAGAACGGCCCGATCGGCCCAGTCCGGCTTCGGGCGCCCGACCTGACGCCGCAGCACCGCCACCGCATGACGCAACACCATGATCTCAACGTCCTTCGACGCCTGACCGCGGCCCAGCAACATCAGCCAGCCGAACACTCGAAGCGTGAGCAGATAGAGCATGCGGAAAAGCACAAGACGCGATCTTGTTTGCAGGTACGAAGCTCGTCAAACCACAGGTCAGAGCCGTCGTGGCTGCATTTTTGACGCGGTACAAGATCCCCGACCGCTTCCGGGCCAAAATCTGGATCAGGATCGACGGCGCGGGCGCCACTCACGAACGGGTCGAGCATATGAAGGGGCTGAACACCACCCGGCGCACGGTGAGGTTCGCCATCGGCTGGAAGATCACCGATACCGACGAGGCCGCGATCGCCAAGCAGCCGGACAAGGCGTGGCTGGCCGCCCTGCACCAGGACGGCCAGCTGCACGCGCATGCCGGTGTGGCCGAGCTGACGCACCTGGACGAGCGGGCCGCCGTCTGGGGCGTGCGGCTGCTGGTGCGCCGGGTCCGGCCCTCGGCCCGTGACCAGCGCCAGTTCACCGCGCTGGAGCAGCACATCGGCTTCAAGTACGTCATTATCGCCACCAACCTCGGATCCCGTGGCCTGCGCGGCATCCCCGGCAGTCACCACGTCCAGTTCATCGATGCCGTGCATCGTGATCACGCCGAGGTCGAGAATCGGGTGCGCACGAACAAGGCGATGGGGTTGCGCAACCTGCCGTCCAAGACCTGGAACGTCAACCTCGGCTGGGTGCTGGCCTGCAACCTCGCCGCGGATCTGGATGCCTGGACACGACTGCTGGGCCTGCATGACGACCGCGAGCTTGCCCGGGCAGAGCCACAGAGGCTGCGTTACTGCCTGTGGCACCTGCCGGCCCGGCTGATCTCCCATGCCCGTCGCCGGATCCTGAGGATCCGCGCCACCTGGCCCTGGAAGAACGCCTTCCTGGCCTGCTGGCAGCGCCTGTGCGCTCTGCCTGCACCCACCTGACCAGCCCGAACGCGTCCACGCCGATCCGAAAGGAGTAGCCCCGATCCCAGCGCGGCTCGTGGAACCGCCGTCCGAGCGTCTCGGGAAGGTCGTCGTGGCACTCGCCCACAGCGAACGGGACGATCAGGCACAAACCTCCATCAGCCGAATCTGATCAGGAGGGACGGCCACCCCGTGAGTCATCGAGGTTAACCCACTCTGATCAGCGCATTTGCGCAGGAGCACGGCTCCCGCATGTCCGATGAGCCCCTTGCCGTCCCCTCGGACAGACAAGCGGCGGTCCCATGCCGTAGCGTTCACGCGAAAGATGCATCCGTTCTCTGCGAGTTCGTGATCTAGGCAATCCGATCATCGCAGGTCGGAGGCACCTTTCTCTATTACGATCTCCAGGACGAAATTCCGGTTGAATTGCCGAGGTCTGGCCAGCCACTTCACCCGGTAGTACCCCAGAGACAGTGAACCGCGTCCCAACCCCAGCGACCTGTCCGACGTCCGGAGCGCGCTCGTCGAGCCTGTGCCGACCGCCTGGCGCGCAGAACGCCGCGACAACGCCCTGAACGTCGGACGGCCACCCGAACACTACTGCGCACCATCATGAATGCCATCTCCTACTCAACCGCATCAGCCCTCCCGAATACCCTCCGTGCAAACCGCCTACGCCCACTGGCAGGAAGACGACATCTTCGACCAGCTCAGCAGTCTGCTCCGCCGCACCGGGGCTGGACGTGAACCCGAGCCACCGCGTACCGAGAACGGCCGTCGTCGTACGAAGTGTTCCCTCGCGCGTGCGCCATATGGAGGACAGTTCCGAAATGAGGTATTTTAGCCCACCACAATACGCTTATGTGGCCACATCATCGTTCTCTATGACACTGGCTTGTTGAAGGCCAATCTGACTGAGACAATGTGGCGGTCCGCGATCGGGAGGACTCTTATGGCCACCGCTCTCAGCAACGACCAGCGACTGCTAGATCGAATCCTGGAAGATCAGCGGAAAGCCCTGGCTCCCGACACGAAGCCGGAAGAGTTCTTCAACTTCTTCGCTGCCGCCAAGGCGCTCTGGGATTGGGATCTCGACCTTGACGAAATCAGCGACGGAATCGTGGACGGCGCGCACGACTGCGGCATCGATGGCATCTGGTCTTTCATCGACGGCCGACACATCACCGCCGACGTCAAACATTACCTCGGCTCGCGGACCCGTACGATAGATCTGGTCATCCTCCAAGCCAAAACCTCGACTGGATATCAGGAATCCGTACTTGAGAAGCTTCACTACCATCTCCCGCAGTTGCTGTCGATGGATCGTTCGGAAGAGGAGCTCGCCGAGCACACCAACGCCAAGCTTCTGGACCGGACGCAACGTTTCCTGGATATTCTCGAGTCGACCGCCTCATCCTTCCCCCAGGTGAAGGTGCACATCATCTACGCATGCCGGGCGGCTGACGGGCCGCATCCCAACGTGAAGGCCAAGGGAGATCGGCTGCGACGGGAGATGGAGCAGATAACCAGTCAGACGGAGTGCGTGGTCGAATACCTGACCGCGGCCGACCTTCGCGAGCGCGCCGGCCGAGGCGCGAAGGAGGTGGCTCATCTGGTCTTCTCGGAAACCCCTATCAGTACCTCTATCGGCGAAGGCTACGCGTGCCTGGTACGACTGGACGAATACTACAATTTCATCACGTCGTCCAACAATGCGCTGCGCCTTGAACTGTTCGAGTCCAACGTCCGCGACTATGCCGGCAGCACCGCTGTCAACACCGCGATAGGCGAGACGTTGAAAACGGCTACACGTGAGGACTTCTGGTGGTTCAACAATGGTGTCACCATAGTCGCCGAAGCGGCCCAGATCTCAGGCAAGAAGATCGTCATCAGGGATCCACAAATAGTCAATGGCTTGCAGACCAGCCACGAGATCTACAAGTACTTCGAGAACGGCGGCAAGGACCTGGACCGAGCGCTGCTGGTGAAAATCGTGGTGGCACCGCAGGCCGGCACCACCCGTGACCGCATCATCCGAGCCACCAACAGCCAGACCGCTCTTCCCGCCGGCGCTCTGCGTGCCACCGAGCAGATCCAGAAGGACATCGAGGAAAGCCTCAACTACCGGGGCGGTTATTATTACGAGCGCCGCGCCAACTACTATCGCAACCAAGGTTACGCGATCGACCAGGTTGTCAGCATGGCGCGGCTTGCCCGGGAGATGACCGCGTTCCGCCTCCAGGAGCCGCACACCGCACTTCAGCATTCCGAAGCCCTACTCCTGGAAGAAAGCCGTTACAGCAGAATCTTCTCCTCATCACACAACCTAGATATCTACCGGCTGACCCTTGATGTGCACTGCCGCATCAGGAAGTTCCTGCATGCCTACAGCAAGGACACCCCACTTCTGGGCGAGACGATCGAGAACTGGATCTACCATCTCGCGTACATGTCCTCCTTCACTCTCACTCGCCTGCGTCACCCGAACGAGCGGGACCTGCTCAACATCGACCTCGCGCACCTGTCAGATGAGCTTCTGGAGCAGATGACCGGCGCGCTGGACAAGGAGTTCCGGTCGGTGCTGCGGGTAAACAAGGCCCGGGGCGTCGACCGCATTGCCCGCAGCGCCGACTTCAGTGAGCGCGTCCGGCAGGCCATTATCGGGCAGCGACGTTTCGAGATCGCGCGGTCGTAGGTGTCCTTACAGCGCCGCACCATCCCCACGATCAGCGACTCCACCGGCCAAACATGCAGCCCCCCCATACGCTCCAGCAGAAGCCCAGCCATACGCGGGAGTGTCAACTTAACGGCTGATCTTGGTTGTTGAAGTGTTCAGAGGTTGGCAGGGGTGAGGCGGCCTTCGAAGGCGATCTGGAAGGCGTTCAACGGTGCCTTCCAGCGCATGGTCCATCTTTTGCGGCCCTGTCCGGTGGGATCGAGGCTCATCAGGGCCATGAACACGCACTTCAGGGCGGCGGTCTCGTTCGGGAAGTGGCCGCGGGCTCGCACGGCCTTGCGGATGCGGGCGTTGACGCTTTCGATGGCGTTGGTGGAGCAGATCACCTTGCGGGTCTCGACGTCGAAGGCCAGGAAGGGCACGAACTCGGCCCAGCTGGTCTCCCACAGGCGCACGATCGCCGGGTACTTCTTCCCCCAGGTCTCGCAGAACTCATAGAACCGCTCCAGCGCCGCGTCCTCGGTCGGTGCGGTGTAGACGGGCTTGAGCGCACGTGCGATCTTGTCCCAGTCCTGGCGGGCGGCGTAGCGGAAGGAGTTGCGCAGCAGATGAATCACGGATGAGGTCTGCACGATCGTGCGGGGCCAGACCGTCTCCACCGCCTGCGGCAGTCCCTTGAGCCCGTCGCAGACCAGCATGAGCACGTCGTCCACGCCGCGGTTCTTCAGCTCGGTCAGCACCGCCAGCCAGTGCTTGGCGCCCTCACCGCCGTCGCCGGCCCAGATACCCAGGATGTCGCGGTGCCCCTCGACGGTGACGGCCATGACCAGGTAGATGGGCCGGTTGGCGACGTGACCGTCCCGGATCTTGACGTTGATCGCGTCCACGAACAGGACCGGGTACACGCGGCGCGATCGAGCGGCCGGTTCTGCCATTCGGCCATGCCGTCCATGACCTTGTCGGTGATGGTGGAGATGGTCTGCTTGGACACGCTCGCCCCGTAGACCTCGGCCAGGTGGGCGGAGATCTCCCCATGGGTCAGCCCCTTGGCCGACAGGGACAGGACCATCTCGTCTACGCCGGACAGCCGGCGCTGCCGCTTGCGCACCAGCTGGGGCTCGAAGGTGCCCGCCACCGCGCGGCACCCGCACCTCCACGGGGCCGACGTCGGTCACCACGGTCTTGGTGCGGCTGCGTTGCGGCTGTTGCCGCTGTTCTTCCCGGCCGGATCGTGCCGGTCATAGCCGAGGTGATCGGTGATCTCGCCTTCCAGGGCCGACTCCAGCACCCGCTTGGTCAGCTGCTGCAGCAGGCCACCCTCACCGGTCAGCTGCAGCCCCTCACTACGGGCCCGGGTCACGAGCATCGAGATCAGCTGCTCGTCCGTCATCGAGCGGTCCGGCTCGGCAGGCAGTTCGTTCATGGACAGCGACTCCACGGCGGTCTCGGACATCAAGCGTCTCTTCCTTGATCATCAGATCCGCCGTTAGTTTGGCTCTGGCCCGTAATCGGTGGTGGCGTTGAGTGATCTTCACGGCAGCAGGATGCGGTGGCGCAGAAGGTCGAACCCGGCGCGGCCGTGCATCTGGCGCATGATCCTCTTCGTGCGGGTGTTGACGCCTTCGGTTCGGCCGTTGTGGTGCGGGAGGGTGAGGGCGGCGTTCACGGCGTCGCGATCGAGTTCGATGCCGTTGGCGAAGCCGTGCAGGTGCGGCAGATCAGCGGCTCGGAGGGTGGCGATCCAGGCGGTGAGCTTGGCGTCGTTGCCGTCGGCCGGGGTGAGGAGCTCGGCGAAGCTGCGGACATGGCGGGCGAGTTCGGCCAGTTCGGGGCAGGCGGCTGTGAGCTCCTGCACCAGCTGGGTGTCGCTATCACGCAGCCGGTCGGGGTGGGTGAGCAGGAGACGGGCCAAGCGGCGCGGCGTGATGACGGGCCGCTCTCCTTCGGCTCGGCCCTGGGTGATGTAGCGGTAGAGCAGGTTGAGGCTGCCGGTGTAGCCGAGCACTTTGATCTCTCGAAACAGCTGCTGGACGGCAACGGCCGGATCGGCGGCGCGCCGTTCTCGCAGGTGATCGCGGTAAGGATCGACGAGAGTGGGTCGATAGCGCGGAGCGCGGCGCAAAGCCTCGGGCTTGTGGGTGCGGGCGTAGCGCTTGACGGTGTTGAGGGACAAGTTCAACCGACGGGCGCACTCCAAGAGGCCGACGCCCCGCTCCAGCAGGTCGTGGATCTTCTGCCAACGCTCACGGGTAGTCTGTTCATGGACGCCGGCGGGCCGCGACGGGTTAACCGTGGCCCAGCAGGCGCTGTGGGAGCGAACCTCAGCAAGGGTCTTGTCGCAGAAATTCGCCCACAGGTGCCACCTGTCCCCGACCTGCACTGCATCCGGCAGAGCGCGTCGAACCGCCTCACCGTACGCGCCCGACCCGTCGCGGCAGACGATCTCGACCCCAGGGTGGGATCGCAGCCACGTCTCCAGCACATCGGCACCGCGGCCGGGCAGGACATCGATCCGCTCGCCGGTCTCGGCGTCGATCAGGATGGTGGCATAACGGTGCCGGCGCTTGAGCGCGAAGTCATCGACACCCAGCACGCGCGGGATCCGCAGCGCCGGCAGCGGCAGCCGCGCCAGCAGGCGCAGCGCTGTGGACCTCGAAATCGTGACGGCCAGGACCGCCGACAGCCGCGCACCCGCCCGACCGGCCAGTTCCTTCACCACCGCGCCCAGCTGGCCGGTGAGCCTGCTCGTTCGACGCTGGTAGCGCTCGAGCAGCCCGGGCACCTGCTCACGGAACGTCTGCCGAGGGCATCCCCACGCCGGGCAGACCAGACGCCGTACCTGTAGCGACACCACCACCCGCCGCCCGTCGACCGGGACATCCGTGACCGTCCGGCTCACGTAGCCGTGCACCCGACCGCTCAGCGCCCCGCACACCGGGCACGGCACCGGCTCGTCGCGAGTACGGGCCATGACCCGAATGAGGTCGTCCTCGTCCTCTACTGCCTCGATGACCAGGGCAGACAGCCCCGCAAATACCACACCCACAAGATCGTCGATCTTCAGCACGGCCCAGCCTGGCAGGGATCACTCAGTGCCACCACCGATTACGGGCCAGAGCCGTTAGTTTTACAGTCCCGTCTGCGGCAGCAGCACGGTGCCGGTCGGAAAGTGCACCGGGTCCTTGCTGAAGAACTGCTTGGCCTTCTGCCACGCCGTACCCACCGCCGTGGAGACCCGTCCCCGCCTGCGGCCATCGCCCCGCGCAGCCCCGCCCCCCCGCACCGCCGTCGCGCCCGCCGGGATCCCGGCCCGGAACAGCCCCATCGCGGTGCCGCGTCCGGCCCGCACCCCCGCCGCCAGCCCGCCCAGCACCGCGACCGCCTTGCCGCCCTGGGCCAGCAACCCGACCTGACGGCCGCCTGGGATCACCCCGATCCCGTCCAGGACGACCTGCCCCAGGCTCGCCTTGCCCTGCCGGTACTTGTGCAGCGTGTCGGCGAACACCACCGCCCCGGCCATCACCGCCGCCCCGAGCAGGATCGCCCCCGCCAGCCCGCCGGTGCCGATGATCAGCACCGCGATCCCGGCCACCATCGCCACGTTGCGGGCCAGGTTCACGAAGTCGTCCCAGGACCGGAACGGCGTGCTGACCGTGTCCCACGCCTTATCCAGCCACGACTTGTTCTGGATCCCGCTGCCTTCCAGCGCCCGCTCGATCTCCTCGACCGCCCGCGACTCCGCGTCCCCCCGCAGCCCAGCGGCTTCGTCGGCGATCCGCCGCGCCCGGCCCCGGTCGGCCTCGGCGTTCTGCGTCCGCGCCACGGCGGGCCGTACCGCCGCCTGGACAGCCGGATCGGCGGCGCTGACCGACGTCTCCACCTTGGCCAGACTGCCCGACGCGGCCGAAGCCGGCAGTTGCGCCCGTACCTCGCGCAGCGCGCCCTGATACTGCTCCTCCGCCGCCTGCCCCTGCCGCAACGCGCTACCGGCCTACGTCTTCGCCTGCTCCAACAGCCGCGTCGCCAGCGCCCGCACCTGGACCGGATCCCCCGGAGCAGGATCGCCCGCCAGCCCGAGAGTCTCCCAACCACCCGGCATGTGATCACCCCGCCTGCCCGACCCCGGATGAGGTTCCGCGGGGCTGTACGCAACCGGCCGAGCCCGCAGTTCAACGATCAAGCCCGAACGGTATGAATCGGCTCCGCCCCCTCGTCCTTCCCCTGACTGCCGAATGCGCTGACGTGTGGCTGCTCGCAAGTTGCTCGTACGTGTTGGATTTCCGCGGCTTTCGGGCATCCATGCCACATGTGTAACCCCCGGCAGCACCGACCCGCCGCACGCGAGACAGGGACAAATGGCGCATCATGCCGAATGGTCAAGAACGCATGGTTGCTCGGCGGTTGCTCGCGGGTAGGCGATACAGCACGGCACGCGTCGGCACAGACCGACACGACCACGGGGATAATCCCGGTCACGACGATACAAAACAGCACTCGGTGACACTGAGCGACATCAACCGAGGATTCTCATAATCCGTGGGTCGTGGGTTCAAGTCCCACCCGCCCTACCACGCCGACCTGCGGCTTTACCCGAATCCGTAGTCGCATCATCTGATCGTGAGTCACGGTGAGTCACGCCCCTCCCGACGCTTGCCGATCTTCCGGTTGGTCGCCCGGACCGCCTTCAGCACCAGCCGCGCCGTCGCGCGGGCGCTGTCGTGATACAGCTGCGGCAGCACCGAGACGTAGGTATCGACGGTCAACACGATGCCGGCATGCCCCAGCGTGCCCTGCACCACCTTCAACTCCGTCCCCGACGCCAGCGCCAACGTCGCAGCTCCATGGCGCAGGTCGTGCAACCGCACCGGCGGCAGCCCGCTCGCACTCACCAGCTTGTGGAAGCGGTGCGTGAGATGGCCCGGCTGCACCGGCGCTCCGCCGCCCAGGGTGAACATCGGGCCGGTCGATGACCACCGCTCCCCCGGCACGTGCGGGCGTCGGGTTCGGGCGGTGTTGTCGCCGACCAGCTCTCACTCGTCAAAACCTCTCCCGACACGCCACCGCCTCCGGGACGTTACGAGGCGGAGACCGCCCCGGCGGTGTGTCAGGGCACGATCGACACGAACTGGTCCGGATTCTCCGGCAGCGGGTTCTGCAACGGCAACAACGCGGCCGGTGCTTACGCGCAGTTCACGGTGAACGCCTCGGCGGCCGGTACGGCAACGCTGGGGATCCGGTTCGTCGGCTATCTCGACGTCGGCGCCGCTGCATAACCCCACAACCCGGCGCAGGCAGACCGTACGGCTCTGCCTGCGCCGTCTGGCATGGAACCGGTGCTCCGAGGTCGCCTTCGGTCAGTGATCGACGAGCTGGGTTACAGGCCGGCACTGGAGCGCACGGCAACTGCGTACCGGTTCCAGCGGATTGGTCGCACTCGGCAGGCCACGTCCACGGACGTGGTGTATGAATCGATCTTCGCGTGATCCTGTTTCTGCAGGTTAAGCGGTAAGTGTGTGCGGAAGTGGATTTGGGGTCGGTGTGTCGCCGGTGATCAGCCGGACGCGGGCTTTGGCGAGGATGTCCAGGCCCATGTAGCGGCGGGCTTCGGTCCATTCGTCGGTCTGTTCGGCCAGCACCGCGCCGACCAGCCGGATGATCGAGGGCCGGTCGGGGAAGATGCCCACCACGTCGGTGCGGCGGCGGATCTCTTTGTTCAACCGTTCCTGCGGATTGTTCGACCAGATCTGCCGCCAGGTCTCACGCGGGAAGGCAGCGAAGGCGAGCAGGTCCTCGCGGGCGGCGTCCAGATGTTCACATGCGGCCGGATACTTCGCCTCCAGGGCGTCGATGACCCAGGCGTGCTGGGCGCGAACTTGCTCGGCGGCAGGCTGGTCGAAGATGGTGCGCACCAGGGTGGCCACCCACGGCTGGGCCGACTTGGGCACGGTGGTGAGCAGATTGCGCAGGTAGTGGAGCCGTAAAAAATCAAGGTGTCGATTCTGTGACTGCTGGGTTGTCGTCGTGTGGTGTGAGGGCGTTCAGGAGCGCGTCGGCGCTGGAGTAGCGGGTTGCGGCTCGGGTGACGGTGTAGTCGGTCTCCTCCAGCAGCGGGCGGACCCAGATCTGCGCGTTTCCGATGGTTCGCCGGCTCACCTGAAACAGCTCGGCCACGACTTGCCAGGTGCAGACCTTGCGCATGCCAAGGATGACCGCCAGGACGCGCTCGGCGTCGGTGATCTTCTCCTGGAAGATGCCTCCACGAGCGCTGGCCTGCCGGTCACCGCCGCGCTGGCGATGCTTGCGCTGCTCGGCCTCGGCGGCCTGCCGCAGCGACAGGCGCTCGGTCAGCGCGGCCAGTTCCGGGCGGCTCATCCCGGTCAGTGCCGGATCGGCGAGCAGCGCCAGCCGGTTCGGCCGTGCCGGGACGGTGTTGCTGTCCAGGAAGTCGCGCAGCGCACCGGCGCTGGTGAAGCGCAGCACGGTGGGCTTGATCGTGAGTTTGCGGGCGGCCAGGAGCTTGCCGGTCTCGGTGATCGCCTGACCGATCGGCGGCTGGCTGATCTCGAGCATCTCCGACAGGACGCGCTGGGAGCAGATCTGGCGGAGATAGACAATGGCGATCAGGGTCTTGTCGGCGTCGGTGAGCAGGGGGCGTCCGTGGTTAGCCTTGGCCTGCCGGCGTGGGCCACCACGGATTTCGAAGTTGCGCTGCTCGGCCAGGGCCGCCTGACCCGGAGCCAGGCATGCGGCCAGCTCGTTCAGCTCCTGGCGGCTCATCCCAGTCAGCCGGGGATCGGCCAGAGCATGCAGGCTTTCGGACCGGATGCGCGCCTGGTCATCGCATGGGGACAGGGGCGGGTGGCCGTCTGCCGGGCTGATTGTGTAGTTCCAGGCGCCGCGCTCGGTATGCGGGACGATGGGCAGCATGCTCATCCGCTCGGCCGACACCGACACGCCCAGCGGGTAGGCGTTGGTGTCCAGTTCGGCCGTGACGGTCAGCCCGGTGTGGGTGCGGGTCGCGGCGATGCTGTTGACCACGACCTCGTGGCTGGTCAGCGGCCTGCCGCGCCAGTTCATGGTGATGTGCGAGAACAGCCGGTGCTCTATCTTGTTCCACTTGCTGGTGCTCGGCGGGAAGTGGCAGACGGTCACCGTCAGCCCGGTCTCGGCGGCGAAGCCAGCCAGCTCGGCCTTCCATAACCGGAAGCGATAGCTGTTGGAGCCTCCGCAGTCCGCCGTGATGAGCAGCCGGTTCGCGTTCGGGTAGTCCAGGCTGCCGCGGCCGCGCCACCAGCGCCGGATCGATTCCACCGCGAACGCCGAGGTGTCGTGGTCGATCCCGACGTTCACCCAGCCCGTGTTGCGGGCCATGTCGTAGATTCCGTACGGGATCGCGTGCGGCACGTGCGGACCGGTGAAGAAGAAGCTGTGGTCCTCAACCCGGACCGGGTCGCCCTTGGGCCTCCATTGTCGGCCGGGGTTCGGCAGATCGCCCAGATACTCCTTCTTCTTCGTGTCCACGCTGATCACCGGCTCACCGTCCGCCTGATGAGCCTTGACCTGCTCGTTGATGTAACGAAATTGCGCGTCCCGGTCCGGATGCTGCTTGCCTTCCAGCGTCTTGGCATTGGCCTGCAAACTGAAGCCTTGGTCCTTCAACAGCCGGCCCACCGTCGGAGCCGAGACCGGACGGCCCTGCCGGGTCAGTTCCTGGGCCAGATCACGCAGCGACCTGGTAGTCCAGCGCAGCGGCGAGGCCGGATCCCCGCGCTCATCCGGCTCCACCAGCGCCAGCAGTGCCAGCACCAGATCCGGGTCCTGAGCTTCAGCCGTCTTGCGACCGCCACCACGACGACGGACACGGCCATCCGGCAGCGGATCCTCACCGGCCTCCAGCTCGAACACGCCGGCACGGACCGTCGTTTCGGACACTCTGGCCACTGCCGCCACCGCCCGCACCCCACCATGTCCGAGCAGCCGAGCCTCCTGGCCCATCACCAGACGCCGCTGCCGCTCGTTCAAATGCGGAAACAGCACCCTGAACCGCAAGGAAAGCTGATCGCGGACTTCGTCCGGTATGCCCATACCAGGCCAACGAGTTCAAGATCGAAAAGCAACGCCTTATTTCTTGACGGCTCCAGTGGGTGCGGCAGCGCTGCCAGCACGCGCCCGGCAGGGCGGCGCCGATCGCCTCGACCAGGCCGCGGTGCGCGTCGGAGATGACCAGCTGCACCCCGGACAGGCCGCGGGCGACCAGGCCGCGCAGGAACGCCAGCCAACCGGCGCCGTCCTCGGCCGAGGTGACCTCCAGGCCGAGCACCTCGCGCTGGCCGTTGGCGTTGACGCCGGTGGCCACCAGCGCGTGCACGTTGATCGTGCGGCCGCCCTCACGCACCTTCTGGGTCAAGGCGTCGATCCAGACGAAGGTGTACGGGCCGGCGTCCAGGGCGCGTGTGCGGAAGGCTTCGACCTGCTCATCCAGCACCTTGGCCATCTGCGAGACCTGGCTCTTGGAGATGTGCTTGATGCCGAGCTGCTCGACCAGCTTGTCCACCCGCCGGGTGGAGACGCCGAGCAGGTAGCTGGTGGCCACCACGCTGATCAGCGCCTGCTCGGCCCGCCGCCGTCGCTCCAGCAGCCAGTCCGGGTAGTACGAGCCCGAGCGCAGCTTCGGAATCGCCAGCTCGATCGTGCCCGCCCGGGTGTCCCACTCGCGCGCCCGGTAGCCGTTACGGGAGTTGGTCCGCTCGTCGCTGCGCTGCCCGTAGGCGGCCCCGCACAGGCTGTCGGCCTCGGCCGACATCAACGTCTCGGCCATGGTCTTCACCATGGATCGCAACAGATCCGGGTCACCGGTCTCGATCTGCTGCGCCAGCCACCGCTCAGGCGACACACTGTTGTCCGCGGTCATCGCCGTTCTCCTTCTTGGAATCGTTGCTACGAAGGATCACGCGATGACCGTTCTCATTTCACGACGCCACACCTGCTGACCAGGTCAAACTCGTACACCACTTCCGCGGACGCAACCCACTCGGCATGCCTGACCTGCGCGAGCCGTACTTCGCCGAGTTCGCCTCCGCGTTCTTCACATCGGCTCAACCATTCTCGCGACGTCTGGTATGGATCGTGGCGAGATCGGCCCAGAAGGGGTGCCATCCGTGTCCTTCCTCCTCATGAAACTTTCGGCCCTCGCTCTCTTACTGCTCGGCGTGCTCGCCGCTCCGGTGACCGTCACCAACGGCACGCAGTTCCGCGACACCGCCGGGAACGTCCTACACGCGCACGGCGGTGGCGTGTTGAAGGTGGGCGGCTACTATTACTGGTTCGGCGAGCACCGCAATCCCGACAACACCTTCCGCGCCGTCTCGGTCTATCGATCCACGGACCTGCTGACCTGGGAGTTCCGCAACAACGTCCTCACCCAGTCGTCGCACGCCGAGCTCAACGTCGCCAACATCGAGCGGCCGAAGGTCATCTACAACAGCGCGACCGGCCGCTACGTCATGTGGATGCACAAGGAGAACGGCTCGAACTACAGCGAGGCGCGCGCCGCCGTGGCCTCCTCGGCGACCGTGGACGGGTCCCTACACCTATCACGGCAGCTTCCGCCCGCTGGGCCACATGTCGCGCGACATCACGCTCTACAACGACAACGGCACCGCCTACATGATCTCGGCGGCGGACGAGACCCACGACCTGCACATCTACCGGCTGACGGCGGACTATCTGAACGTCAGCACGCTGGTGGGCAACTTCTGGAACGACGCCCACCGCGAGGCCCCGGCGATGTTCAAGCGAGGCGACATCTACTTCCTGCTGACGTCCGGGGCGACGGGGTGGAACCCGAACCAGGCGAAGTACGCGACCGCGTCGAGCATCTCCGGCCCGTGGACGGGCTGGACCAACGTCGGCGACGGCACGACGTACAACTCCCAGCCCGCTTTCGTGCTGCCCGTCCAGGGCTCGGCGACCACGAGCTACCTGTACATGGGTGACCGCTGGGCCGGTGCGTGGGGCGGGCCGGTGAACGATTCGCAGTACGTCTGGCTGCACATCGCGTTCCCCTCGGCAACCAGCATTGGTCGCGCACGGCCGTCCGACGCCCGTCTCGACGTGACGCGGCTCCGCGGTACGGCCCAGCCGGCGAGCTGTCCACGGCGGCAGCATCGCGGATTCACTCATTCCGAACGGCGGTTGGGGCGTGCGCACCGCCGTCTTCCCGTCGGAGCAAGTCAACAGGATGCCGAGCTTGACGCTCACGCGATCCTGAGCAGATCGGCGGAGCGCACCTGCCCGCGCAGCGGCTGCCCGGTGATGAACCGCTCGATCTCGCCGACCGCGTATTCCCCTAGGGCGCGCAACTCCCTACCGCGGGCGCCGCTGATGTGTGGCGTCACCCAGACGCCAGGCGCCGCCAGCAGCGGATGCCCGGCAGGCAGGGGCTCGGGGTCGGTGACGTCGAGGATCGCGTTGAGCCTCCCGGAAGCGCACTCACGGGTGAGCGCGTCGGTGTCCACGAGCGTGCCGCGGGCGGTGTTGATCAGTGTGGCGCCGTCCGGCAGCAGGCCGAGTCGGCGTTTGTCCAGGATCTGGTACGTCTCTGGGAGGGCGGGAGCGTGAATGGTCACCAGGTTCGCGCGGCGGCACAGGTTGTCGAGCTCGACCAGCTCGCAGCCGAGCTCGCGGGCCTGGTGAGCGTTCACATACGGGTCGGTGAGCAGCGGCGTCACGCGGTATGACGTGAGCCGCTCGATGACCAGGCGGCCGATGCGCGAGGCGCCGATGACACCGACGGTGGCGCCGCCGAGCCCGGCCGCTTCACCGGCGTTCGGCACTCCGGGATACGGGCCAGCAGGCCAGCCGCCGGTGGCGTAGGCGTGGATCCGCCGCGGCACCGACTTGGCAGCCAGAACCAGCATGGACATCGTGTAGTCGGCCACGGGGGCCGCGTTGGCATCGGCGGCTGACGACACGACGATCCCCCTCTCGAACACCTCTGGGGTGAGATGCCCCTTGACGCTGCCCGCCGCGTGCACGATCGCCCGCAGCCGGGGGGCACCGTCCAGCACAGCCGCGTCCACCCGGGGACAGCCCCACCCGGTGATGAGCACCTCCACGTCGCCGAGCGTTCCGCGAAGGCCGCTGAGGACGGTGCCGGGAACGTCGACCAGCTCGGCGAGCCGTACGCGCAGGTCATCGGGGAAGATCTCGCCGAACAACGCACCGCGCATGGCGAAGGCGGCTCTCAACGCACGTTCCCCACTCGTTTGACTGAATTCCTGACCACGATGTGGGTACCGAGCGTGATCGGAGCCTCGACCAGAGGGTTCTTGCCGGACAGGGCGAGACGCACCGCGGCCCGGCCCAGCTCGGCGTGCGGCAGGTGAACGGTGGTCAGCCCGATGTCCTCGGCTGGCGGCGTGTCGTCATAGCCGACGATGGAGATGTCGTCGGGAATGCGAAGCCCGTGCTCGCGGATCGCCTGGAAAGCGCCGGCGGCGATCACGTCGGTGGCGGCGAAGACTGCGGTGAAGTCCCGCGTGAAGTCACCGGCTCCGGCGGCGAGCCGATGCTTCATCGCCGCGTAACCGCTCGACCGGTCGTAACCGCAGCCCACTTCGAGCTCGGGGTCGTAGACCGCCCCGAAGTCGGCCAGGGCCGTGCGATAGCCCGCCACCCGGCTGTCCGACGTGCTCTGGCCGAGGCGGAGCCCCAGGTAGAGGATGCGGCGATGCCCGGCGGACAGCAGGTGAGTGGTGATCGCGTGCGCTCCACCGGTGTTGTCGAAGCCCACCGTGAACGCCGGCACCCCGTCGCCGAGCGGCGGGCGGCCGCACAGCGCCAGGCACGAGCCCGAATCGGCCAGGCTGTGGGCGTAGCGGGTCATGCGCCGTTTGTAGTCGTCGTCCTGAATCACGCTGCCCACGAGGATCACGGCCTCGGCCCGCTGCTCGCGCATCATCTGGACGACGGCGAGCTCGCGTTGGGGGTCGCCTCCGGTGGTGCAGATCAGGCACAGCCGTCCCTCGGCCGTGGCCTGCTCCTCCACGCCCTGGGCGATGTAGGAGTAGTAAGCCGTGGCGACCGAGTTGATGACGATGGCCACGGCGCCGGGTGCGGCCACGGACAGGGCTCTGGCGTGGGCGTTGCGCACATAATCCAGCTCGCCCACGGCTTGGAGCACCTTGTGCCGGGTGGCCGGCTGCACCGGGTAGTCGCCGGCCAGCGTGCGTGAGACGGTCGCCACCGAGACCCCGGCGTGCTTGGCGACGTCGCGGATGGTGACGCGTTTAGCCGGTCCAGACAACGCGTTCCTCCACGGATCCGTGTCGGCTGTAGACGGGTTCGCGGCCCAGGGCGACCTCGACGTGCAGTCCGGCGGTATCGTCCCACGAGACGTGATCACCGTTCACGCGAACGTTGGGGGGCGGGATCAAGGAGCCGCGGCTCAGCCGCACCGCCGAGACGAAGACTCCGTGGCCGCCCGGGTGGGTGCCCACGAGGCACGGGGTGGCGGAGTGCGCGCCGATCGCGTTCTCGTCCTGGCGGAGCACGGCCTGGACGGTGCGCCAGCCGTGCAGCCCGACGATCTCGCTCACAAGCCCGATCTCCGCCGGAGCCGGAGCCAGCGCCGGAATCGGGGCCACATCGGTCTCCGTGGAAGCCCGAGCCGGGGCGGTCTTCACCAAGGCGGTGTGCCCGGACAGGGTGACGTCGCACGGCCGGTCCGAGGCGAGGGCGTGCGCGCCGTCGCGGACCATGCTGTCCTCCGGAGCAGTGACGCGGTGCACGCGCACTTCCCACGGGCCGTCGAGCACGGAGGCGGTCTCCACGACGACCTCGCCGTCGGCGTAACGGGAGGCGGCGAAGTCGCGGGCGATCCCGATGCGCTCGATGCGGCGGCGCCGGATGGCCCGCCCGTCGGGCAGGATCACGGTGAGGTGGTTGTCGGCGTTGTCGGCCCGGCCGCCGGGGCCGGTCTCGGGCGCGGTGTGGGTGGAGTAGCCGAGCTTGGTGTAGTGGGGGTCGTCCCTGGCGCTGTCCGGGTCGTTGCCGTCGCTGCCGTGGTTGACCAGGCGGGTGACGCCATCCGTCCGGTGCAGCAGCCAGCCGGGGGCGGGCAGGGTCACGGTGAGGTCGCCCTCGTCGGGCTCGGCGGGCGGCGCCGTCCACACCGGGTGGTCGGGGCCCAGCAGCAGGCCCGCGAACCCCTTGGCGGCCCAGTATGGCGAGGCCGGCCCGGAATATCCCTGGGTGACCGGCAGGTAGGGCCGGTGCCACCCCAGACTGAGCAGGCCTCGCTCGTCGGGCACGCCGTGGGCGGCGAAGTGGTCCAGCGTGCGGCCCGCCATCAGGCGCGTGGTCCCCGGCGCGATCGGGGAGGCGTCGAAGATCGTGCCCAGCCAGAGCGGGGCCACGCTCGCCATCCGGTACGTGAGCGAGCGCCCCTGGTGCATGGGGGCGCCGTCGGGGGCGAAGAAGTGCCGGTAGCCGTCGAGGAAGGCGCGCAGCCGTTTCCGGTAGACCGTGGCGTCGGCGCCTGACATCCTGGTCCACCACAGCGTGTAGAGGTGGATCGCCCAGCCGCAGTAGTAGTCGTAGTTCTGCCCGGCGCCGTCGGTGTACCAGCCGTCACCGACGTACCAGCGCTCCACGTCCGCGAGGTGCCCGTCGATCTCGTCCTTGTCGTACGGCCCGCCGACCCCGGCGAGGAACTGCTCGACGATCACTTTGAACAGCACCCAGTTGCACGGCCAGGCACGTTTGCCCACGATCCCGCCGAGCCAGGACATCACCCGCTCCTGGACGCCGGGATCGAGCCGGTCGAACAGCAGAGGCCGGGTTTCGTGCAGCGCGATCGCGATCGAGGCGGCCTCCACGATCGTCTGGTGCCCGTCGGCGATGGGCTGCCAGGCGTACTCGTGGCCGGGGTCGGTGCCGTGCGCCAGTCCGTCGGCGTAGCGCTCGAGCAGCGCGGCGGGTGCGCCTGCCGGGTCACCCGCGAGGCGGAAGGCGGCGAGCAGGAAGGTGCGCGCGAACCCTTCGAGCCCGTCGGACGCGGGCCCCGCCCTGCCGGCCCGGCCCGGCAGGCGGTACTGCGCGGAGCCGGGCGTGGCGTACGGCGTCACGGCCTCCAGCAGCCCGTCCGCCACCTTCACCCAGTGCTCGCGGGGACGGTCATTACGCACGGCACCTCCTAGTAATCGGTTACCAAACATTACGCCGAAGATAGACATATCCCGCAACTACCGTCAATGCCCAACAAATCTCAACATAACAAAAAGCTAACAACTCTGTCGCGTTCCATGCTGGACGTGCTGTTCAGCGCGTCGGCGCGGGGATCCGCATCCGGCAGACGGGGTTGACGCGGGTGTAACCCGCTCTTAACGTTCAGCGCAACTTGTCGAGTTAACCGGTTACTACGACGACCTCCCCCCTCCGGCTGCCCTTGGAGTCTCGAATGGCAGATCGAATCGACCCACAGCGCTTCAGCCGTCGCGACCTGATCAGGCTCGGCAGTGGTGCCCTCCTCGTCACCGCGACGCTCACGGCGTGTACCAGTGAAGGATCACCAGGCGCCGCCCAGGCGTCGAAGAGCGCGGCGCCGCCGGCCAACCGGCCGCTGGAATCGCCGATGCTCGCGGAGCAGGTCAAGGCGGGGAAGCTACCGCCACTCGCCGGACGCCTGCCGGAAGTGGCCGACCGCCTGGTCGTGGACGGGCCCGAGGGTCTGGGCACCTACGGCGGTACCTACCGCGGCGGCTGCCTCGGCGAGGGCGACGACCCGTGGCTGGAGCGCCTGATCGGCTACGAGCCGATGCTGCGCGTCGATCCCACGATGAAGACCAGCATGCCGGGCGCGTTCAAGGAGATCGCCGCGAACGCCGACGGCACCGAGTACACCATCCACATGCGCAAGGGCATGCGCTGGTCGGACGGCCAGCCGTTCACGGCGGACGACGTGATGTTCGCCATCGAGGACGTCTACCTCAACGACGAGGTCACCGCGACCGGGCCGCCGCCCCTGCTGCTCGCGAACGGCAAGCCGGCCAAGGCCGAGAAGGTGGACGACCTCACCGTGAAGATCACCTTCGCCGAGCCCAAGGGCGACTTCCTCGACAACTGTCGTGGCGCCATCTGGTGGTCGGTCAACTTCGGGTTCTTCCCCAGGCACTACCTCAAGGACTTTCACCCGAAATACAACAAGGACTACAAGAAGGACATGAAGGAGAGGGGGTTCGGTGAGTTCCTTCCTTACTGGGAGGACCGGATCAAGTGGTGGAACAACCCTGAGCGGCCGACCCTGCACGCGTGGATCATCACCGACCCGCTGAATACCGGCGACCGGGTGGTGGCCGAGCGCAACCCGTACTACTGGAAGGTCGACTCCGGCGGCGCGCAGCTGCCGTACATCGACAAGATGGAGTTCGCCATCATCCAGGAAGCCGAGGTGATGGTGCTCCAGGCGGTGGACGGCAAGTTCGACTTCCACGCGCGGCACATCAACTCCGACGCCAACAAGCCGGTGCTGGCCGAGGGGCGGCAGAAGGGCGGCTACCGGTTCACCAAGGTCGAGCCCACCTCGATGAACCGGATGATCATCTCGCTCAACCTGTGCCACAAGGACAAGGACCTGCGTGACGTCTTCAGGAACAAGGACTTCCGCATTGGCCTGTCCCACGCCATCGACCGGCAGAACATCATCAACACGGCCTACCAGCGGCAGGGCGAGCCGTGGCAGGCCGCCCCGCACCGCAACTCGGAGTTCTTCGACGAGCAGATGGCCAAGCAGTACACGGAATTCGACGTGAACCTGGCCAACCAGCACCTCGACAAGGCGGGGCTGACGAAGAAGGATGACAAGGGCTTCCGCCTGCTGCCGAGCGGCGAGCGGCTGCGCTTTTCTCTCGACCTGACCACGCTGTTCCCCGAATGGGCCAACGCAGCCGAGCTGGTGCGCCAGAACTGGGAAGCCGTCGGCGTCGAGATGAAGGTCAATCCGATCGAGCGGACCCTTTTCTACGACCGCAAGGCGGTCGCGAACAACCAGCACGACGCCAACATCTGGGCCGGTGACGGCGGCTACCGCGTCGAGATCGAGGAGGCCCGCTGGTGGTTCCCCAACGGGGATGAGTCCAACTACGCCACCCCCTGGGGCAACTACTTCCAGACCCGGGGCGAGGGCGATGACGCTCAGAAGCCGCCCGCCGAGACGCTCAAGCAGATGGAGCTCTACTGGCAGATGGGCAGAGAGCCGGACCAGGCCAAGCGCAAGGAGCTGTTCCGGCAGATCCTGGCCATCGCCAAGGAGCAGTTCTACGTCATCGGTATCGTCCTGCCCACCGACGGGTACGCGATCGCGAGCAAGAAGCTGAAGAACGTGCCGGAGAGCTACCCGGACGCGTTCCTGCACCTCGCACCCGGCCCGGCCAACGTGCCGACCTGGTACTTCGAAGCCTGAGGAACCCGGCTCATGCTCCGTTACATCGGCAGGCGACTGCTCATCCTCATCCCGACGGTGACCGCGATCACGGTCATTACGTTTGTGGTGATTCAGCTTCCGCCGGGTGACTATCTGACCACGCTGACCGCGCAGCGAGCCTCTCAGGGCGATGCCTTGCCGACGGGCGAGCTGGCCCGGCTGACCGAGCGTTACGGTCTGGACAAACCGGTGATCGTGCAGTACTGGCAGTGGATCAGCAACATCCTGTTCCACGGCGACTTCGGCGAGTCCTTCGACTATGGCCGGCCGGTGGTGGCGCTGCTCGGCGAGCGGCTGCCGCTGACGATCGGGCTGTCGGTGGCGACGCTGCTCTTCATCTGGGCGGTGTCGTTCCCCATCGGCGTCTACTCCGCGATCCGGCAGTACTCCGTGGGCGACTACAGCTTCACCTTCCTCGGATACCTCGGGCTGGCCGTGCCCAACTTCCTCATCGCGCTCGTGCTGATGTGGATCGGGTTGCAGTTCTTCGACCTGAGCCCCGGAGGGATCCTGTCGCCTGAATACCGCGACGCCCCCTGGAGCCTGGCCAAGTTCGGCGACCTCGTGGCGCATCTGTGGATCCCGATCGTCATCTGGGGCACGGCCGGCACCGCGGGCAACATCCGCGTGCTGCGTGCCAACCTGCTGGACGAGCTGCGCAAACCGTACGTGGTCGCGGCCAGGGCGCGCGGCATGCCTGAGCGGAAGATGGCGATCATGTATCCGGTGCGGGTGGCGATGAACCCGTTCTTCTCCACCATCGGCTGGATCCTGCCCGGACTGATCGCCGCCGACGCGATCACGTCCAAGGTGCTGAACCTGCCGACCACGGGACCTCTGATGCTGCGCGCGCTGCTGGCCCAGGACATGTATCTCGCCGGGGCGATCCTGCTGATCAGCGCGGTGCTGGTGGTGGTGGGCACGCTGATCTCCGACATCGCGCTCGGGTGGCTGGATCCGCGCGTCCGGCTGAGGTATTAGGAGGGACGCGCCATGAACGACTCGTCAGTCAAGGATGAGACCCTCGCCGTCGCGTCGCAGTGGAAGCTTGTCTGGTGGGGCTTCAAGCGCCACCGGGTCGCGCTGATCTGCGGGTTCGTCACCATCGCGATCTACCTGGTGGCGGTCTTCGCGCCGTTCCTCGCCCCGGGCTCCGGCCAGAAGGCCAACGCCGATTACACCTACGCCCCGCCCCAGTCGCTCCATTTCGACTTCGACACCGGCCTGTACGTCAACCCGTACACCTTCGAGCAGGACCCGGAGACGCTGGCCCTGTCGTTCACCACCGACGAGAGCAAGAAGGTGCCGGTCGGGTTCTTCGTCAAGGGTGAGCCGTACGAACTGCTCGGCTTCATCCCCTGGGACCGGCACCTCTTCGGGCCCGAGGATCCGAACGGCCCGCCCATGTATCTGCTGGGCACCGACTCGGTCGGCCGGGACCTGCTGTCCAGGATCATCAGAGGCACCACGGTCTCCATGTCGATCGGCCTGGTCGGCGTGCTGCTCTCGCTGCTGCTGGGCATCGTCCTGGGCGGGGTGTCGGGCTACGTCGGCGGGCGGACGGACACGGTGATCCAGCGGATCATCGAGATCATCATGTCGATCCCCACGATCCCGCTCTGGATGGCGCTGTTCGCGGCCGTGCCGGCCTCGTGGAGCCAGCTCGAACGCTACTTCGCGCTCACCGTCGTGATCTCGCTGGTCGGATGGACCGGCATGGCCAGGGAGGTGCGGGGCAAGTTCTTCGCGGTACGGGGCGAGGAATACGTCATGGCCGCGACCGCCGACGGTGCCGGCCGCTTCCGGATCATGTTCCGGCACATGCTGCCGTCCTTCACCAGCCACATCATCGCCAACCTGTCACTGTCAATCCCGACGGTGATCCTGGCCGAGACCGCACTGTCGTTCATCGGGATCGGCCTGCAGACGCCGATGATCAGCTGGGGTGTGCTGCTGCAGGAGGCGCAGAACATCCGGGCGGTGTCCACCGCGCCATGGATGCTGGTCCCCGGCGTCGCGGTGGTGGTGACCGTCCTGGCCATGAACTTCTTCGGTGACGGTCTTCGTGACGCGGCCGACCCCTACAAACACTGACCCTGTCGGACGCACGGAGGAACTCGTGGAAGAACCGCTGCTCAGGATCGAGGGGCTGCGCACCCACTTCTTCACCTCGGAAGGCGTGCTGAAGGCCGTGGACGGGATGGACCTCTCGGTGCCGGCCGGCACGACCGTCTGCCTGGTCGGCGAGTCGGGCTGCGGCAAGTCCGTCACCGCCCGCTCGATCCTCCAGCTCGTGGACAAGCCGGGCAAGATCGTGGATGGCTCGATTCGCTGGAACGGCAAGGTCGACCTGGCCCGGCTGCACCCGGCGGGAGAGGAGATCCGGCGGGTGCGCGGCGGCGAGATCGGCATGATCTTCCAGGAGCCGATGGCCTCGCTGTCGCCCATGTACACCGTGGGCGCCCAGCTCTCTCAGGCGCTGCGCCTGCATCGCGACCTCACCAAGCAGGAGGCCAGGCAGGAGAGCATAGCGCTGCTGCGCAAGGTCGGCATCCCCAACGCCGAGCAGCGCTTCGACAGCTACCCGTTCCAGCTCTCCGGCGGCATGTGCCAGCGTGTGATGATCGCGATCGCGCTGTGCTGCGACCCGGCGCTGTTGATCGCCGACGAGCCCACCACCGCGCTCGACGTCACCACCCAGGCGCGCATCCTCGACCTGATGATGGACCTGCGCGCGCAGAACGACATGGCGATCTTGTTCATTACGCACGACCTCGGCGTGGTCGCGGAGATCGCCGACGAGGTCGCCGTGATGTATCTCGGCAAGGTCGTCGAGCACGGCACGGTAGACGAGATCTTCTCCGACCCGCGCCACCCGTACACGCGGGCGCTGCTGCGCTCGATCCCGAAGCTGCGCGGGAGCGGGGCCAGGCAGCGGCTGACCGCGATTCGCGGCATGGTGCCGGCGCTGCGCCGGGTGCCGGACGGCTGCCCGTTCCACACCCGCTGCGACCACGCGATCGAAGGCCTGTGCGACACCGCGCCGCCCCCGCTCAGGACGTACGGCGGCGACGGGCACCTGGCCTACTGCCACCTCGACGAGGTCCCTGCGGAGCGCTCCGCCCCGGTCGTGGCCAGGGTCGCCGAGCGCGCCTCCGCGAGCGAGGCGGAGCCGCTGCTCAGAATCGAGGGACTGACCAAGCACTACCCGAGCGGCGGCGGCCTGTTCCGCAGGCCGTCGGGAGCCGTCCGCGCCGTGGACGGGGTGGACCTGGCGATCCCGGCGGGGCGGACGCTCGGCCTGGTGGGGGAGTCGGGATGCGGGAAGACCACGCTCGGCCGATGCGTCGCCCGGCTGATCGACCCGACCTCGGGGCGGATCCTCTATCGCACCGCCGAGGGAGACGAGGTCGATCTCGTCACGGTCACGGGTGCCAGGCTGAAGGAGTTCCGGCGGCAGATCCGGGTGATATTTCAGGATCCGTTCTCATCACTGAACCCCCGCATGACGCTCCAGCAGATCGTCGGCGAGCCGCTCAAGACCCATGGCATCGCCGGCGGCAGCGAACTGAAGGACCGGGTCGCGGACATGCTCGTCCGCGTCGGACTGCGGCCCGAGTACATGCAGCGCTATCCGCACGCGTTCTCCGGCGGGCAGCGGCAGCGCATCAACATCGCGCGGGCCCTGATCACCGAGCCCCGGCTGGTGATCGCCGACGAGCCAGTCTCCGCGCTGGACGTGTCCGTCCGCGCCCAGATACTGAACCTGCTCACCGACCTGCAGGACGAGCTCGGGCTCACCTACCTGTTCATCTCGCACGACCTTTCCGTGGTCGAGCACATCAGCGATCGCGTCACGGTCATGTACCTCGGCAAGGTCGCGGAGGACGCCGACACGGCCAACCTCTACCGGCAGCCGCTCCATCCGTACACCGAGGCGCTCTTGCACGCCGTGCCGGTGCCCGACCCAGGCCTGCGGCGGGAGCGGCACGCGTACGAGATCGCCGACGACCTGCCCGACCCGGCCGCGCCGCCGCCCGGCTGCCGGTTCCACACCCGGTGCACGCACGTACGCGACGAACTGTGCCGCACCGTCGTGCCCGAGCTGCGGGCATTCGGCGAGTGGCGGCAGGCGGCCTGCCATCACGCAGCCGATCTCACCCTCGCCGGGATGGCATCGACGGCTCATGACGTGGAGGTGAGCGGTCTCACGGCGGGACGCGACGCGTAGCCGGTGACGGTCACGACCGGTTCGGGGCCGGCGTGATGGGATGGATCCGGCCGGCGGTGCGTGAGGTCGCAGCAGTGGTTAGCTTAGATTCAAAGATTCAAGGCAACACATTGGGCCGGGGTTCGGTAGCCGAGGCACTTGCGGGGGCGGTTGTTCAGTCGGGCGGCCAGTGCGTCAAGGTCGGCTTGGCTGTACAAGCTCAGATCGATGCCTATCGGCAGGCATTGCCGGATCAGTTTGTTCGTGTTCTCGTTCGTACCCCGCTGCCATGGGCTGCGCGGTGCCGCGAAATAGACGTCGACGCCGGTCGCTTCGGTCAGCAGCCGGTGGCCGGCGAGTTCCATACCGCGGTCCCAGGTCAGAGTGCTGCGCAGGCGGGCATCCATCCGTGAGAATGCCTGCTGCAGGGCGGGGATGACCGTCGTGGTGTGACGGCTGGGAAGCGCGACCATGGTCAGGTAGCGTGACTTGCGGTCGACCAGCGTCGCGATCTGGCTGTTCCTGGCTCCGACGATGAGATCGCCTTCGAGGTGGCCGAGCTCGGTCCGGGCGTTGGCTGTGTCAGGCCGTTCCTCGATCGGCCGTGCCCCGGTGATCTGGGAACGCCACTGGCCCTTGACCGTGTTCCTCTTGTTCTTGCGGATGGGACGGTGGGTGCGCAGCTTGGTGCACAGCTCACGCGGGATCAGCTTCCAGCGGGTCGTGCAGATCGCGCGGTAGATGCTTTCGTGGCTGATCCGCATGAGCGGGTTGCCGGCGTGCATCAGCCGCAGGTCTCCCGCGATCTGCTCCGGGGACCACTCATTGTCGAGCAGGTCGATGGGCCCTGCCCCGGTGAGCCCCCGATTCCGCGACAGCGGGTGCTACCTCGAGGGCAGACGCTGGCGTGGCCGAGGGCCTCCTGCACGGCCATCAATTCGACCCCGGCGGCCAGTATCAGCGACGGCACCACGGCGGAGATCATGCAGCCGCCCCGCGACAGTGCGAGGCCATGACGAAGACCAGCTCGCTGCGGCAGTTCAGGCGTTGCCGGATTGGGCAACCAGCCAGGACGGCCGTCCTCAGGCGTCGTCCCGGTTCGCGGCGAGCGTCCAGACCGCGTCCTCGCCCCGGCCCTGCGCGACACCGCGCCCGAACTCGGCCACGGCCGCGTCGAACAGCGGGGCCCGCGTGCCGGAGGAGGACAGCGCGTGCTGGAACGTCCGGGCCGCCTTCTCATAGGTGGCGAGGGTCGCCTGGTCGGTGCTGAAGTCCTCGTCGGCGAGCCGCTGGGCTATCTCCTCCTGCTGGAACTCCAGCACGCTGGCCACCCGCACCGCCAGTGGCATGAACTCCTTCGGCGAGATCCCTTGCGCCTTGGCGTACCGGGCGGCCTCAGCGAACGCGGCGAGGATGGTCATGTGGAAGGCGCCGACCGTGGCGGCCTCCAGGACGTTCGCGCCCTCCGGGGACTCGGAGACGTGGCGAGAAATGCCGCCGAGAAGCGCCAGTGGCTGCCGGGCGGTCTCCCATTCCGGTTCGCTGCCGGAGACCAGGAGCAGGAAATCGTCTCGTCCGACTTGTTCCGGATAACCGACGATCACAGCGTCGAGGTAGCCGCCGCCTTGCTCGGCGACCCGATCCCGCATCGGCCGCGCCTGATCAGGACTGCCCGTGGTCATGTTGACGACGACGCGGCCGGCCAGCGTCCCGGCGTCGCCGAGAACGGCCTGGACGACCTCGTAGGTGCTGAGGCAGATCACCACGATCCGCGCGCGCCCCACGGCCTCCTGTACGGTCGCGACGGCGGAGCACCCCGAGGCCGTCAGAGCCTGTGCGCGCTCCGGAGTCCTGTTCCACACCGTGACGTTCGCTCCCCTGGCCGCTAACGTCCTGGCCAGAGCAGACCCCATGAAGCCGCAGCCGAGCACGGCCACATCGAGCTGAGCAGACATCCGCGTGTCCCTTCGTGTGTCAATTGCTCGATCGGTCCCGTGCATGAGCGGAATCAGCGGTCATGAGCTCATCAGGCCGACCGCGCCTTCCCAGGTAAGCCTGCGCCCGGTGAGCCAGGCCGTGATTGATCCCACGTGCCACGCGATCTGAAGGAAACGTCACCGGCCCCGGTAATGGGGTGTGAGCCAGGTTCCAGGACGATCGATCACCAGTTCTGGGAGGTTTCCACCGGACCGGCACCCGGCTTCTCGTACTCTCAGCGCCTGGCCGTATAGGGGCTCTGCCGGGGTTAGCGATCAAGATCGCCAATGACACTCGCCAGCAGCCGTCGAGCGTGACACGGGGGCGGGACCGTGGACGGAATCTTCATCCCGACCATGGGCCGAGGCAGGCGTCATCGGCTCCGATTGAGGCCGCTGGGTTAGGACCCGTCTCTACACCTACAGGAGATTGACATCATCTTCCTTCTCAGTAACTATACTGACCAGTCAGGCCAGTTCAGAGCTTCTGAGACCATGGGCCCATTCACTGACGGGCTGCGGTGGCAGCACGGAAGCCAGAGGACATCCAACTGACACCCGGATCTCGCACGTGCGGCTGCCGCGCAGACACACCCGCCGGGCCGTGCTCCTGGGCGACGCCACGCACTGCATCAACCCGGTGTGCGGGGTGGGGGCGTATGCGTCGTTGCCGGGCGCGAAGACGGCGGCCGAGTCCCTGCGGGAGACGGATGACGTCACGTCCGCCTTCGCACGGTTCGAGTCCGGCGTCCGGCCCTTCACCAGAACGGCACAGAGCATCACAGCGCGGACCGCGGGGCTCAGCACCGGGGACGCAGCGCCACCATCCCGGCGACGCTGACGAGGTTCAACAGCCGCAGGCGGGCCATTCGCCTGGTCGCGTGGTGGCCGAGCACACTGGCCCCGAGAGATGTCACTACTGCACGTGAGAGAGACTGATGGGACGCACAGCAGGACGAGGGCCCGAAGACACCAAGCGCTTGATCCTGGACGCCGCAAGGGGCGTCGTCGTGTCGCAGGGAGCCCGGGCGACCCTTGACGACGTGGCAGTCGCGGCCGGCCTGACCCGCGGGGCGGTGATCTACCACTACAGCTCGAAGAACGCGCTGTGGATCGCGCTGGCCCGCGACGCGATTGCCCAGTTCCACCAGGCAGTGCAGGACCGCGTCGAGGACGGCCGGGCGCCTGGCCGTCTGGCACGCGCCTTCATCCGTGCGTCGCTGGAGGGCGACCAGATCGACGCGGTCGGCGAGCGGTTGTTCCTCCTGGCCGCCCTCGCGGCTGCCCCTGGTGTCCCCGAGCTCGTCGCCGAGGACGGGGTCCGCTGGAAGGCGGAGATGGCCGAAGACGGACTCTCCCTGGGAGCACGGACCGTCATCCTCAACGCCGTCGACGGCGCCGGTTTGATGACGGGATGGGGGCTCAAGCCCGACCGCGCGGAGCTCGTCGCCCTGCGCACCGAGCTGGAGAACCTCACCACTCCCGGCTCCTAACACCGCTTCGGGCGCATCGACGACCTCCGTTCGGCGCCGCCGGTGCCGCGAGGTCCGGCCTGTTCGCTCCTCTGGCGATGACCTCGTGCACGGCGGGCCGTGACCGGTTGATGCGGGCGCGGAAGAGCCACTGTTCGGCCGCCGCGTCCAGCAGCGCGTGGCCCAGGATCGTCATGTCCATCGTGCGCCTGAGCAGGCTCGCGCCCGGCACGGCCACGGCACTCACCGTCGGCCGAGCGACATGTCTGCGCTGTGGAGGGGCTGGCGACCGGGCCGGTTGTCCCCATGGGTTCTCCCCATCATCCGTACCGACGAGTGAACTCACCGAGTTGGAACTGTACTGACTTGTCAGTACAGTAACTGGCAGAGGCCGGCAGGCCACACACGAACGGAGCGCGAACATGAACAGTGCCAGTACCCGATCCACCGACGTCGTCGTGGTCGGTGCCGGACTCGCAGGGCTCACGGCGGCGGATCAGCTCGCCCGAGCCGGGCATGACGTCGTCGTCGAGGGTCGCGATCGCGTCGGCGGACGTATCCGCAAGGCCGAGATCGCGGGTGTCTCCGTCGATGCCGGAGCGACGTGGGTGGCTCCGGGCCACGCAGCGGTACGCGATCTCGCGAGCCGGCTCGGCTGCGAGTTCATGCCCCAGTTCCGCCCTGGCAAGGGGGTCCTCTCCTTCGGGGGCAGGCGCAAGATCGACGGCCTCACCGCCCTGGCGCCCTGGGTGATGCTCGACGTCTGGCGCATCTTGAGAGAGCTGCAGAAGATGGTCGACGACCTTCCCGTCTCATCGCCTTGGGAGCACCCCCATGCCGCGCGGCATGACTCGATGTCGCTCGGCGAGTGGCTGACCGCGGAGCACGCCCTGAAGGACACCCGGAAGTTCTTGAATGTCCTCAGCCTGGTGCATTGGGGTGCGCCCGTCGGCGAGGTGTCGCTGTTCAACGTGATGCGCTACATCAAGACCCTGGGCGGCATCGAGCACATGCTCTCCGTCGAGGGCGGTGACCAGCAGGACCGCGTGCTGGGAACGACGTACACGCTGGTCAGCAGGCTCGCCGACACGCTGGAGTCCCCCGTGCTCGTCGACTCCCCCGTAGAGCGCATCACCACAGTCGGTGAGCGCGTCACCGTCGAGACCAGCAAGCACACCATCGAGGCGCGGTACGTCATCGTGACGGCGTCGCCGGCACACCGCTCGACCATCGAGTTCACGCCCGCCCTCCCGGAGCCCCACTACGGGCTCTCCCGCAGTTGGCGGCTCGGAGCGCTCAGCAAGGCCTTCGTCGCCTACGACCGCCCCTTCTGGCGAGACGAAGGCCTGTCGGGAGAGGGAATGTCCGACGACGAGACCGTCTTCCTCACCTTCGACGTCACCCCCGCCGCCGGCAGCCCCGGCATCCTCATGGTGTTCTGTGACGCACGCGGGTTCGACGCGTACGACAAGGACGAGCGACACCGCCGCGTCGTGAGGCAGCTCACCCACATGTACGGTGAGCCCGCGCGCCACGCCATCGACTACACCGACTTCTCCTGGGGCAACGACACGTTCGCCCCCGGCGGGCCGAATCCGGCGGTCGGGCCGAAAGCATGGACGACATTCGGACGGTTCCTTCGCGAGCCGGTCGGGCTGGCGCACTGGGCCGGCACCGAGACAGCCGATGAGACGTCGGGAACCATGAACGGCGCGATCCTGTCGGGCCGGCGGGCAGCAACCGAGGTGGCCGCCCGTCTGGACGCCGGGAAGTGACCACGCCCACTCGGATCGGTCCGCGGCGGCCCCGCTCTCCTACCTGCCGCTCTTCCTCGCCGGACGGGGGCGCATGCCGTGCTCGCGATGGCCGGTGCCACGATCATGCCCTTCACCCTGACTCCGATCCGAGTCCTGATCCCAACAGCCAGAGCGCCAGCCCTGCCACAAGAGTTATCGAGCCGGTGACAAGCGTTTTACGGGCTGAGGCCATGAAGAATCCTTTCGAGGGATTTGGTCGGGCCAAGTCTTCGAAACACCCCATTCAGGCGCTGTCCGCACGGCCTCCTGCCATCTGAGGAATCGAGCTACATCCTTTGGTTGACACCGTCTCACCCCGTGATTCGGCCCCCAAGCGGTCCTTAGCCGCGAAGTCCTTCGTCCACCCGGCCGGAGCCGGCCGAAGCCCGAGTGCGCCGATTGCGGCACATCGGTGTGACCGCCGAGGAGACCGCCACTGCACAGATACCGGATATCACGCAACTACCGCCGATCTTCATCAGCCACCCCCGACGCCGAACGCATCCTGCTGTCCCGCTGCCCCGCCATCCAAGACGCACCACCGTTTCTTGATCACGACCCGGCCACTGCTGACGGGCGAGGTCAGCCTCCTGGGCGCGGGCCACGCCAGGCGATAGGTGCTGCAGCGGTTCGACCAGCGGGGGTGTGCTCCCGCTGCTCCCCGGTCAGGGCGCGGACGGGCTCGGCCTGACCGGCCGTGAGACCATCACGGTCTCCGGGCGGGCCGCGCTCGACGGACCGGACCGCCCGCCCACGCTCACCGTGGCCGCCGACGCCATCACCTTCCAGGCCCGCCTCCGCCTCGACACCGCCCGCGAAGCCGCCTGCTACCGGCACGGCTGCATCATGCCTTACGTCCTGCGCCACCTACTGGCGGATTGAGGTTCCCTGTGGAAGGGGGCCTCCGCACCCGGCCGCATGTCCCACTGCCTGTTCTGATTCGCGCAGGACGACGCCGCCGTGCGGACCCGAGGCCATCCACCGCACCCAGATCTCGTCTCGTGAGCGGGCGGACTTCGACAGGACGTGGCAGGCCCGCGACGGTGCTGGGGCCTGCCTGACGACCGGGGCGATGCTGTTGAAGTGCCACGCTGGCGCCTCGCGTAAGGGAGAACCCGTCCGTACGTCAGTCTTCGGCGGACGGTATGACCGCGCCCAGGTTGGTCCGCGAGAGGACGGAGTGGCCTGCATCCACGAAGAAGTGCTGGCCGGTGACATAGGCGGCCAGGTCCGAGTTCAGGAAGAGCGCCACCCTGGCGGTCGACTCCGGCTGCATCATGGGCATCGGCAGCGCGTTGAAGTAGTAGCCGGCCTGGTGCATGTGCTCGACGGTCCCGCCCTCGTGGCCGGCGTAGCGGTCCAGCATGCCCTGCCACGAGGTCATCTCGCTGGCGATGAAGCCGGGCTTGATCGCGTTGCAGCGGATGCCGAAGGGCGCGACCTCCACCGCCACGTTCTTCATCAGGCCGATGACGCCGGCCTTCGCCGCCGTGTAGTGCGCGATGCCGGGGTCGGGGTCGTCGGAGTTGGACGAGGCGGTGATGACGATGGAGCCGCTCTTCCGTTCGATCATGTGGGACAGGACCGCCTTGACCGAGCGCCATACCCCCGTGAGGTTGACGTCGATCATGTCCTGCCAGGTCTCGTCGTCCAGCTCCCAGACTTTCCCCTCGGTGAGGATGCCCGCGTTGGCGATGAGGCAGTCGATCCTGCCGAACTCGGCGATGCCCTGGGCGACGGCGTCGTCCAGCGCCTGCTGAGAACGCACGTCCGCGACGAACGGCAGAGCACGCCGGCCCAGATCCTCGACGAGGCGAACCGTCTCGGCGAGGTCTTCCTTGCCTGCCAGGTCGTACGGCACCGTCCTGATGGGAGCGTCGATGTCCGTGAGGATGACGTCCGCGCCCTCCTGTGCCGACGCGAGAGCGTGGGCGCGGCCCTGTCCGCGGCCTCCGCCGGTGATGAACACCACTTTGCCGTCCAGCAGGCCCATGAGCGTCTCCTTATACGTGAAGTTGGGGCACACCTACTTTCCTGGGCCATCAGCGCGGCCCCATAGGAAATCCGCGCCATGCCATCGCCGCGAGACGCCACCTCGACCCAGAGCTGCCGGCTGAAGCCTGCCGTTCGGAGCGTGGAGTGCGCCGTTGAACTCGGCGCCCCGGACGGCAGGCGGTCGATCGGAGGCTGCGGACTCCGATCGACGTTTCGGAGGGGCCCAAAGCCGGCTTCCCGTGCGGTGTTCCGTCAGACGCGCAAGGCCCGCTCGTCCCCGTCGTACGCGGCCGGGTCGAAGGGCGCGCACTCGTCCCGGAAGCGGTGGGCGAAGTCCGGCCAGGACAGCGTCGCCCGCCCGTTGCGGGGGTCGAGGTACCAGCTGCTGCATCCGCCCCGGATGATCACCGTTTCTGCGGCCACCTCGTCCAGGCGCCTCGCGAAGGCGTTCTCGATCTCGGAAGAGACCTCCAGGACCCGCCCGCCGTGCGCGGAGCGCCAGTCCAGCGCCGCGAGCAGGTGGTCGACCTGGGCTTCGATCATGTAGATGACCGAGTTGTGCCCCAAGCTGGTCCCCGGCCCGTTCAGCAGGAAGAGATTGGGAAACCCGGCCGTGGCGATCGAGTTGTAGGCCTGCATCCCGTTCGACCAGTGGTCGGCGAGGGACCGCCCTGCACGTCCGAAGATCCGGTACGACGACGGAAGGTCGTAGGTCTCGAAGCCGGTCGCGACGACCAGGACGTCGAGCTCGAACCCCTGTCCGGAGGCGCTGAACGCCGTCGAGCCCGCCACCCGTTCCAGGGCTGCCGCTTCGAGGTGCACGTTGGGCTTTTGGACGGCCGGATAGTAGTCGTCGGACAGCAGGACCCGCTTGCAACCGATCGTGTAGTCGGGGGTGAGCGTCGCGCGCAGCTCAGGGTCTGGGACCTGCTTTTCCAGATGGCTCAACGCCTGCCACATGGCCTCGGCGAGGAAGTCGTCGACGAGACGACGGGCGGCGAACCGGGAGTCGTTGTACCAGAACAGCATCTCCCGCATCTCCTCGACCGTGCGCTGATCACGGCGGAAGAGATTCTTCTCCGCTTCGGAGAAGTCGCGGTCCCGGCGCGGCTGGATGTAGGGCGCCGAACGCTGGAACACGACCAACCGCTCGGCGATCTCCGCGAGCTGTGGAACGATCTGGATCGCCGAGGCTCCGGTCCCCACCACGCCGATGCGCTTTCCGTCCAGCGGGAAGTCGTGGTTCCAGCGGGCGGAGTGGAACAGCTCGCCCGTGAAGGTGTCGAGGCCCGGGACCTCTGGAAGCTTGATGTCCGTCAGGTGTCCTGTCGCGGCGACCAGGACGTCACCGTGGAACTCGCCCTGCGGAGTCCGGACCGTCCAGCGGTGGTCGGTCTCGCTCCAGCGGGCCTCGAGCATGTCCGCGCCGAAGCGCAGGTGCGGCTCCAGGCCTTCCTCCCGGGCGGCCGTGCGCAGGTAGTCCCAGATCTCCTGGCCGGGCGCGAACATCCGCGACCAGTCGGGGTTGGTCCGGAAGGAGTAGGAGTAGAGCGGCGAGGGAACGTCACATGCGACGCCCGGGTAGGTGTTGTCCCGCCACGATCCGCCGACGTCATCGGCGCGTTCCAGGATGACGAACGAGGTCTCGCCGCGCCGGCGGAGCTGGATGCCGAGGCCGAGGCCGGAGAAGCCGGCGCCGACGATGATCACTGAAACGTCGCGCAACGCGTCTGGGGTGGAGGTGGGCACGTCAGGCTCCTTCGAGGAGAAGTACGGAGGGATGCGGTCAGGGGCGACGGGCCGGCAGGGTCGCGCCCGCGGGATACTCGTTCGGGTCGGCGTTGAACGCGGCGATCAGGTGGACCAGTTCGGCGGGCCGCTCGACGACCATCGCGTGGCCGGAGGTGATCTCGGTGTACCGGGCGTCCGCGATGGCGCCGAAGAGCCGCTTGGACTGCCTGAACGGCGTCATCAAGTCGTCCGTGCCGGCCACGATGAGGGTGGGACAGGTGATCTTCGGCGCGATCTCCGTGAGATCCACGTGCCGATTGATCTCCATCTGGGCCGCCATGACGTCGTCCGTACGGAAGCTCGCGACGAGAGCTTCGATCTCGCCCTCGCTCAACATCGCCAGGAGAGGTGCGCTGAAGGCGCAGAAGGCCTGGTAACGCCGGAGCGCTGCGGCGTCCGACTGCCGCAGGGCGTGCCAGACATCGTTGCGCAGCCTCTGCTGCGCGTCGGTCTTCAACCAGCCGGCCATCAGGACCAGCCCGCCCACCAGGTCCGGTCGGGCGCCGGCGGCCGTGGCGGCGACCACCGCACCGAGCGAATAGCCGGCGAGGGTCACGGGGCGGGCGGGCAGGACCTTCTCGATCACCGCCTGGACCTGCTCCGCCATCCGGGCCGTTCCCTCTTCCGGCGGGCCCTGCGGCGTGGCCAGGTCCACCGCCACCACTCTCTGCCTGGCCGCCAGCATGGGGAACAGGAAGCTGAAATGGCTGCGGGTGCTGCCCCCGGTCCCGTGGACCAGCACGATCGGAGGAAAATCGCCGCGCTCCTCGACCGAGTCGAAGAAGTTCACCTCAAGGTCACCGATGTGAAGTGAACCGTGGTTCTCGCTGACGCCTCCGGCGGTCGCCGCAAGCGTGTTGGCCGTTGACATGGCTCTCCTTACCGGGTTCATGGTCACGTTCTGTTAGGGGAGGTCCTGACGAGTGCGGCCGCCACGGCGGCTGCGGCGAAGAAGACGGCTCCGAGCAGGAAGATCTCGTTGTAAACGCCCTCGAGCGGCACTTCGATCGGCCCTGTAGCGGTGACGACCGTCTTGATGTCGCTCACCATCAGAGCCCCCACGACCGCCGCCCCGACGGCTCCGCCGATGGTGCGGGTGATCGAGTTGATCGAGTTCGCGACTCCGGTCTCTTCGGGCCGCACATGCGCGACGAGCAGCACCGGCATCGAGGCGTAGGCGGCGGCGATGGCGAGGTCGCCGATCACGATGGCGATGACGACGTCGGCGGTCGTGTCATGCCGGAACGTGAACATGAGCATCGCCCCGAGACCGACGAGGCCGCCCGACACCAGAACGATCTTGGGGCCGAATCGCTGGACCAGCGAGCCGAGGACGGGACCTGCCAGGATGGCGGCGATGGCGCCCGGCAGCATGTAGACGAACGCCGTCCTGAGGCCGTCCGCGGCGAAGCCGTATCCCGAGCCGGCCGGCGCCTGTACGAAGTAGGTGGCGCCCATGTAGAGGATCAGCATGGCGAGGCCGACGCAGAAGCCGGCGACGTTCGCCGCCAGCACGGGGCCCTTCTTGAGCATGCCGATGGCGACCAGGGGATGCGGCGATCGGGCCTGACGCCATACGAAGGCGCAGAGTGCGAACGCCGCGATGCCGAAGAGCCCGAGCACGAGGGCCGAGGCCCAGCCCCAGCGTTCTCCTTGGGAGATCGGCAGCAACAGCGCCGAGAGGCCCGACGCCAGCAGTGCGGCGCCTGCGTAGTCCACCCGTCCGCCCGGCCCGCGCCGTCGTGGAAGCCGCGTGGCGAGCAACAGGACGAGGCAGCACAGCACCACGCTGAGCCAGAAGATGCGGCGGTAGTCCGCGCCGTTCAGTGTCAGCAGCCCGCCCGCGACGAGGGCGAGACATCCGCCGACGCTCATCGCGGACGCGGTGATGGCCATCGAGCCGGCCAGCCGGTGCGAGGGCATCTCCCGGTGGAGGACGCTCATGGAGAGCGGGAAGAGACCGAGGCTCACGCCCTGGAGCGCCCGCGCCAGGATCAGCAGTCCCACGCTGTGGGTGAGGGCTCCGAGCAGGCTGCCGGCCAGGGTCACGGTCAGCACACCGACGAAGGCCACCTTGTGGCCGTAGACGTCCCCCAGCCTGCCCATCAAGGGGGTCATGGCGGACGCACTCAGCAGGACGACGGTGGTCGCCCACGCCACCGTGGCGGGCGAGGTGTTCAGCTGGGCGGCCATCAGCGGCAGGGCCGGTACCACGGTGCTCTGGATCATCGACAGGAGGAACCCGGCGCTGGCCATGGTCAGCAGGATCAGCCGAGGAGATCCGTCTTCTGGGCCTTTCCTGCCACGCCTGGGCACGACACCACCCGGGACGGGCTCCTCCGTATCCGTTCCTCTGGCGCCGCTGTCGTCAAGCACTCTCGGTCCCCCTCCGTTGTCGGGCGTGGGCGAACCTCGGCACCGCCCGACATACGCCGAAAAGTCTGGTTGTTGCGGCGATCTACGCATTGCGTCTGCGTGCCACGGTGTCGGCGATGTGCGCCGTTCCCGAGTTCTCAGGCCAGCGCTGCCGCGATCACCTCTCCCACCAGCACGGCCGAGTTCGCCGGGCCGCGCAGGGGGGCGGTCGGCAGGATCGAGGTGTCCGCGACGGTCAGATCGGCCACTCCGTGCACCGCGCCGCAGCCGTCCACGGCCGCCGCCGGATCGCCGGAGCGGCCCATCGGGACCGTCCCGCAGGTGTGCTGCGACGTGCCGAGCCGGGTGGCGACCCACCCGTCGAGTGCGGTGTCGTCCAGGCCCGCGGGCTCGGCCGGCCCGGCGGTCAGCTCGGCGAACGCGTGCGATCCCACGATCGCCACGGCGGCCCTGACCGCTTCTCGCATCCGCCGCCGATCCTCCGCCTCGGCGAGATAGCGGTAGCGGATGCGAGGCGGGGTGTCCGGGTCGGGCGAGGTCGCGCACAACCGGCCGAGCGCCCGGGGAGTCTGCACTGAGACGAGGAGCGCATGGGGCGCTCCCGGCACCGCCGTCTCACCCCGGACGAGGCCTGCCATAGGCACGAGCGACTGAAGGATCTCCAGGTCGCCGGGCTCGCCTCCGTCCGAACTCAGATGGAGCGCACCGCCCAGCCAGCTCTCCTCAGGCTCCGGCAGCGGACGGCTCGGCGTCCAGTCCACGACGACCTGCGGATGGTCGCTGAAGGCTGCGCCGATGGCGGGGAGCTCATGGACGACCTCGATCCCGGCGGCGGCCAGTACGCCGGCCGGGCCGATCCCCGACACCTGGAGCAGGTGCGCGGAGCCGAACGCCCCGGCGCACAGAACGACCCGGCCCGCCTCGATCACCTCGGCACGGCCGTCCCGGACCGCGAGAACGCCCGCCGCGCGCAGGCCACCCGGTCCTCGCCGCAGCACGATGGAGCGCACGGTGCAGTCGCCGTGCACGGTGAGGTTCGGGCGGGCCAGGACGCCCAGGAGGTAGGCGGCCCCGGTGTTGATCCGGACGCCGCCGTCCGCGTTGACGGGGACCGGCCCGAACCCCGGCGGGCCCTGGGCGTTCTTGTCTGCTTCCGCGGCGTGGCCCAGTTCCCGTGCGGCCTGCGCGAAGGCGTGTGCCGCGGGGTGGGTGAGGGAAGTCCGCCGGACCTTGATCGGCCCGGTCCTGCCGTGCAGGTCCGGATCTCCCATGTCGAGATCGTTCTCCAGCCGGCGCAGCAAGGGCAGCGCCGCCGCGTAGGACCAGCGGGCATCTCCGGACGCCGCCGCCCAGCGGGTGAAGTCGGCCTCCCGGGCCCGGATGAAGTAGCCGCCGTTGACGGTCGTCGAGCCGCCGAGCACCTTGCCGCGTACCGCGAGGTAGGGCCGTCCTGGCGTGAGCTCTGCCGGATAGACGTTCGTGGCAGGCAGGTCAGGCCGTGCGCCGGGCACCAGCCGCGCGTCGAGCAGGCCGGCGGGAAATCCGCCGGCCGGGACCGGCCCTGCTTCGAGGACCAGCACCGACCGGCTGGGATCGGCGCTGAGCCTCGCCGCGAGCACCGCACCGGCTCCGCCGGCGCCGACGATCAGCACGTCGGGACGGCTGCCGGGCTCGCGGGATGACCCATGCAGGCCATTCCCTTCCTTGGCCCCCGAGGCGTTCGACATCGCAGAACCGGATCAGCCGAAGACGGAGGCGGCCCATTTGTAGTCGGGTTTGCCGACGGCCGTGCGCTTGACCTCGGTGACGAGCTTGAGCTCGCGAGGCAGCTTGAAACCGGCGATCCTGTCGGCCAGGAACGCGTGGAGATCCTCCAGGAGGATGTCCTTGCCGGGATGAGAGGAGATCACCGCCGCGACCTTCTGGCCGAACCGCTCGTCGGGCACACCGATGACGATCGCGTCGCAGACATCGGGATGCTCCTTGAGGGACGCCTCGACCTCCTCCGGAAAGATCTTCTCGCCGCCGCTGTTGATCACCAAGGAGCCGCGGCCGAGCAGCACGATGGTCCCGTCAGGCTCGAGGGTGGCGAAGTCTCCGGGGATCGACCAGCGGGTGCCTGCGCTGTCGGTGAAGAAGGTGGCCGCGGTCTTGACCGGGTCGTTGTAGTAGCCCAGGGGGATGTGCCCGCTGCGCGCCAGCTTGCCGATCTGACCGGGTGCGACGACGCGCAGATCGTCGTCGAGTACGGTGCAGTCGGGGCCCATCGTGAACCTCGCGGTCCCGGTGCTCCTGCCCGCGGCGGAGGCGCCGCCGACCCCGGTCTCCGAAGCGCCGTAGTTGTCGACGAAACGGACGTCGGGCAACTGGTCGCGAAGAGCGTCGCGGACGGCGGGGGTCAGCGGCGCTCCACCGGACGAGAGCGCGTACAGCGAACCGGTGTCATGCCGGCCCTTGGCCAGCTCCGAGGCGATCGGGCGGCCCATGGCGTCACCCACGATCATCACCACGTTCGCCCCCTCCGCGCACAGCAGGTCCAGTGCCTGCTCGGGATCGAACGCCCGCTCGGTGTAGAGCACGACCTTGGCCCCGATGAACAGGCCCATGAGCGTCATCCACTGACCGGCCCCGTGCATCACGGGCGCGCAGTTCAGGATGACGGTGCCGGGTTGGTTCGCGGCTTCCGCGATCTCAGCGGGGCGGGATATCGGGGTGTTCCCGGAGCTGCCGCCTCCGAGCGCGCCGAAGAAGATGTCCTCGCAGCGCCATTCCACGCCCTTCGGGTAACCCGTGGTGCCGCCCGTGTACATGATGTAGCGGTCATCGCTGGAGCGGGGCGGGAAATCGTCGGCGGGCGAGGCCGCCGCGAGGGCCTCCTCGTAGGGCACCGCGCCGGGGATCGTCTCCTCTCCCCCGTCCTCGATGACGATGACGTGGCGCAGCTTCGGCAGTTCGCCGCGGACCTCCTCGACGCGGGCCAGCAGCGAGCGCTCCCCGATGATCGCGACGGAGTCGGAATCAGCCAGGACGTGCCGGAGCTCGGCCGCGACGTAGCGGTAGTTGACGGGGATCGGCACAGCTCTGATCTTGTGTGTCCCGAACATCGACTCCAGCCACTCGGCCCTGTTGTACGCCAGGATCGCCACGTGATCGCCCGGCTCGATGCCCACCCGCTCCAGGTGATGGCCGACCCTGCTCGCCCGCGCGTTCAGGTCGCCGTAGGACAGCCGCACGTCGCCGGCCACCAGCGCCGGCCTGTCCGGGTCCGCTGTCGCGAGGATCTCCAGGAGGTCGGCCAGGTTGTAGGTGCGCTCGGTCAAGGGGGGCTCCTCGTCTTCGTTCCGGGCCGCTTCGGTGGGGTTCGAGGTGGTGTGAGGACAGCGTCGCGGTCACCATCGGCAGTTGACTTGCCGGTCCGTGCCGACCGGTGGAACCTCAGCGTCATTCGCTTCCCAAGGTGCCGCGACTTGTCGCATGCGTGCGATCCGATGGCGCTGTAAGCCAATAAGCATCGCTCTGCTCGCGCGCAGAATCACCTACGACAAACTCTCCATCGGGGGGCCGTCTCGAGGACGAGCGCGACTGCCGCGATGGTCCTACCTCAAGGGTGAGAGCATGCAGACGCGGGCAGCGATCGTGTGGGAACAGAACAAGCCCTGGCACGTCGAGGACATCGAGCTGGACGACCCGAAGGCCGGCGAGGTGAAGATCAAGCTCGCGGCCTCCGGGTTGTGCCACTCCGACGAGCACATCCTCACGGGTGACATGGTGCTCAGCCCGGAAGTCGCGGCGTTGACGGGCGTCAAGCAGTTCCCCATCATCGGGGGTCACGAGGGCGCGGGCGAGGTCGTCGAGGTGGGGCCCGGGGTGTCCACCTTGAAGGAGGGCGACCACGTCGTGCTGTCCTTCATTCCGGCGTGCGGCCGATGCTCGTCCTGTGCGCGCGGCCGGCAGCATCTGTGCGACCTCGGCGCGTTCCTGCTGGCCGGGCGTCAGGTCACCGACATGACGGCCCGGCACCACACGGCGGACGGCGTCGATCTGGGCATCATGGCCTGCGCGGGGACGTTCGCCCCGTACACGGTCGTGGCCGAGAGCTCCTGCGTCAAGATCGATGACGGGGTTCCGCTGGACAAGGCCGCGCTCGTCGGGTGCGGCGTCACGACCGGCTGGGGTTCGGCGGTCAACGCGGCCGACGTACGCGCGGGAGAGACCGTGGTCGTCATCGGGCTGGGCGGGATCGGCATGGGCGCGGTGCAGGGTGCCGCGCTCGCCGGCGCGCGTCACGTGCTGGCCGTGGACCCGGTCGGCTGGAAGCGGGACAAGGCCGCCGAGTTCGGCGCCACCCACACGGCGGCCTCCATGGAGGAGGCCACGGCCAAGGCCGGCGAGCTGACCTGGGGCGCGATGGCCGACAAGGCGATCCTGTGCACCGGCGTCGCGACCGGCGACCTCATCCAGCCGATGATGAACATGGTCACCAAGGGTGGCCGGGGCGTCGTCACCGCGGTCGCCCCGATCCACCAGGAGGACGTCAAGCTCAATCTGTTCGATCTGTCGATGCAGCGCAAGGAGCTCGTCGGCTGCATCTTCGGCAACGCCAATCCCCGCCGCGACATCCCTCGCCTGCTGCGCCTCTACCAGGAGGGCAGGCTCAAGCTCGACGAGATGATCACCGCGACGTACACGCTGGACGAGATCAACCAGGGCTACCAGGACATGCGGGACGGCAAGAACATCCGCGGTCTCATCACCTTCTGACAGTTCGCCTTCGGCCATCGGCCTCCTTGTGCAACTGGGCGACGCTTTCGTCCTATGGCGGACCGGGCGCCGGCTGGCAGCCTCTTCCGGAGGCGGGGGCGTCTTCCAACGACAAGGGGTGAAGTGCGTCCACGCCTACCTAACGCATGAGAAGGCAACACGGTGAGCCCCGATACGAGGCCCAGGCCCGTCGGGACCGCACCGAAGGAGGCTGCATATGTCGAACCGGGCGCGTCGCCGGGCACTTGTCGTAGGACTGGGCATCGCCGGAATCGCCACCGCCCTGCGATTGCAACAGATCGGCTGGACACCGCTTCTTGTCGAAAGGGCCTCCGCGCGTCGCTCCGGCGGCCATTTCATCGCGATGTTCGGTGCCGGCGCCGCTTCCGCGCGGCGGCTGGGCGTGCTGGACGCCATCGGGGATCGCACCCACCAGGATTTCGCCGCGTACGAGGTGAACCGCGCGGGACGCCGTCGCCCAGGCGTGGGTTTCGCCGACCTGCCCGGCAGGCCACGGACCCTGTTGCGCGGCGATGTGGAGCGGGGGCTGTTCTCCGCACTGCCCGACGATGTGGAGATCCGCTATTCCACCGTGCCGGCGCAGCTGGTTCAGGACGACCAGGGCGTCGAGGTCACCCTGCGCAACACCGCCACAGGCGCCACGACCACGGATCGGTTCGACCTGGTCATCGGCGCCGACGGGACCCGCTCCACCATCCGTCAACTGGTCTTCGGCCCGCACCCCGAATACCTGCGCCCGCTGAAGTACATGATCGGTACGACCACGTTGAACGAGCCGGTCGAAGGCTTCTCCCTGAACGAGGGGCTGGTGCTGGCGGAGCCGGGACGTTCGGTATGGACCTTCCCCTTCAGCAACCGTGGACCGGGCCTGATGTTCTCCTATCGCACCGCCGATGTCGATCGCGAGTTCACCCGGCCGCCGATCGAGTCCATCCGGGCGGCCTTCGGCCCTGAACCTCCCGGCGCTCTGCTGGAGCACCTGCTGGTCGAGTTCGGAGAGGCCACGGAATTCCTGTTCGACTCGGTGAACCAGGTCAAGATGCCACGCTGGCATCGCGGCCGGATCGTCCTGGTGGGCGACGCCGCGTGGTGCCTGTCCCTCTACTCGGGCATGGGCGCCTCCACAGCCATCGCCGGCGGCGAACTGCTCGGCACCATGCTGGACCGTCACCGGGGGGATATGGCGGAAGCTCTCATGAGGTGGGAGGAGCGCATGCGGCCATTCGTCCTGCACGAGCAGAAGGGCGCTCTGGAACTGCGCACACTCTTCACTCCCCACGACCGCAAGGAACACCTTTACCGCAGCCTCTGGCTGCGTCTCATCCACACGCCGGTGCTCGGGGCCTTCATGGGCAAGGCCATTGACAACGGCGATGAGATGGCGAACAAGAATTTCGACGTCGCCGCGGCCTGACCGGCGGGCTGGCACTCGCACACACCGTGACGGCGCTCAGGCTCAATGCCCGCCGAGCCGTTCGGAGGACCCTGGGACGAAGACAAACGTCTGCATCGTACGGCTGAGGAGTCAACACATGGCGAACGGCTACGCTCAGGCCCCCCTGGACGGGCGTCTTCTCAGGACGGCGTTCGGGAAGTTTCCCACGGGCGTGGTCGCGGTTTGCGCGATGCACGGACAGGAGCGCGTGGGCATGGCCGTCTCGGCGTTCATGCCGGTGTCGCTCGATCCGCCGCTGCTCAGCGTGTGCATCCAGTTGTCGTCGACGACCTGGCCGCGGCTCCGGGAGGCAGGCGTGGTGGGGGTGAGCGTGCTGAGCCGGGCGCAGCAGGCCCACGCGCGGCGGCTCGCCTCGAAGGAGGCCGATCGGTTCGCGGGTCTGGAGGTCACGCGGCTGGCGTCCGGGGCCGTCGTGGTCGACGGCACTCAGGCCTGGTTCGAATGCGCGATTCGTGAGTCGCACGAGGCAGGGGACCACGAAATCGTCGTCCTGGAGATTGTCCAGCTCCATGTGGAGTCGCACGCGGACGATCCCATGGTCTTCTTCGCGAGCGGTTTCCGTGGTCTGCGGCACGTGCAGGGCGGGAGTGCCGACGGTCGTGCCGGTCTTGAAGTCGCGCATTGGTGAAAGGCATTTCCGTCGATCTATGGAGGGTAAGAGTGAGGTTCGCGGTCTTGTGCGTCCCGTACGCGTTGGATTATGCGGCCGGTACGGACAGCGTTTCCGACGTCATCGCCTGGGACCTGCAAGTCGCCTCATGGGCCGATCAGTACGGCCTCGACGAAGTCTTCTTCGCCGAGCACCACACCCTCGGCCACGAGCCGAGTCCCGCCCCTGAGCTCATGATCGCCGCGGCATCGCAGCAGACGACTCGCGTCCGGCTCGGAGCCCTCGGACATCTCGTTCCCTACCACAACCCTGTGGCACTGGCGCACAGGATGATCTGGCTTGATCACCTGACCGGTGGACGATACGTCGCGGGCGTCGCGCCGGGTGCCTTCCCGACGGACGCGCAGCTCTTCGGGACAGGCATGGAGAACGCGCGCATGCTCGCCGAGGGTCTCGACATCATCCAGGCGATCTTCACCAAGCCCGGACCGTGGCGTATCGACGGGCGGTACTGGACCGCCGACATGCCCGAGTTCTCGTCCAGCGTGAACGGTCCGCATCTCAAGCCTCTCCAGAGGCCGCATCCCGAGATCCTGATGACGGGCATGCAGCCGAAGTCGCCGACTCTCGCCGAGGCCGGCAAGCGAGGCCACAGCCCGGTCAGCCAGGAGGTGTCGAGCCAGACGCTCATCCGGCACTGGGAGACCTACGCCGAGGCGGCCGAGGCCGCCGGGCACACTCCACGCCGATCGAGCTGGCGCGTCACCAGGGATGTCTGGCTCGCGGACACCGACGAGGAAGCCCGCGAGCAGGTGCTGAGCGGCCCCCTGGGCGAGGTCTGGTCCAAGGTAAACCTCCCCCTGTTCAAGGACCTCGGACTGGGCTCGCTCCTGGCGGGAGCCGACGTGCCCGAGCACGATCTCTGCCTGGAGTGGCTCGTGGACAACTTCTTCCTGATCGGCTCGCCGGAGACGGTCGCCAAGAAGATCGAGGCGTTTCATGCCGAGGTGGGCGGCTTCGGCACGCTGCTCATGGGCGCCCCTGGCCGCGGCCGGGAGCCGGACACCTATCGGCGCAGCCTCGAACTTCTCGGCTCAGAAGTGGCCCCCCGACTGTCCCACCTGGTGGCGGGCTCCTAGAGGGGCCCCACCGCAATCAGCCAGCAACAGGGAGTGCCGTCATGGTGAGTGCGAGATTCCAGCCGACCGACGTGCGTATGGACCCGTATCCGGTCGCTCCCGAGCGCTTGACACCGGGAGCGGAGGTCACGGTCTCCATGCTCTGGGAGCGGGAGGACGGGAGCGAGGTCGGCGCGGTGTGGGAGATGACGCCCGGCGTCCTCGACGACGTCCAGGGCAACGAGTCGTTCGTCATCGTCAGCGGACGTTCGCGCGTGGACTTTCCCGACGGACGGGTCCTCGAGTTCGGGCCCGGAGACGCCGGCGTGCTCGCTCCTGGAGACACCTGCCGCTGGACGACGCTGGAGACGGTGCGCAAGGTCGTCGTCTTCCGACTCGGATGAACCGCCACATCCGATCTGAATCGAACTGAAACAGGAGGTCAATGCCATGCTGCTTGAAGGCAAGGTCGCCATCGTCACGGGAGCCGCCCGCGGACAGGGCGCGTCTCACGCGAGACACCTCGCGGAAGAGGGAGCGTACGTGCTCCTCACCGACATCCTGGACGACCAGGGCAAGGCAGCGGCGCAGGAGCTCCGGGACAAGGGTCACGGCGCCGGCTACGCACGGTTGGACGTGCGGGACAGCGCAGCGTGGAACGAGGTCGTCACGGAGCTCGTCGACGACAAGGGCTCGCTCGACATCCTGGTCAACAACGCCGGCGTCTGCGAGGTGTCGGCGGTGGAGGAGTGCTCCGACGAGGAGTGGGCGTTGATCATGGAGACCAACGCGGCCGGCATCCTGCGGGGTTGCCGCACGGCGATTCCCGCGATGAAGGCGACGGGCGGTGGTGTGATCGTGAACACCTCCTCGGTCCAGGCCCTCAAGGGCAGCTGGGGGTACGCCGCGTACCAGGCGAGCAAGGCCGCCGTGCTGGGACTGACACGATCGATGGCCATCACCTACGCCAAGGAGAACATCCGCGTCAACGCCATCGCCCCGTCAGCGGTGAACACGGCGATGCTGGAGCACGAGAAGGCGCACTTCGCCACGAACGAGTACTTCGACTTCGACACCTGGTTGTGGTCCCAGCCGATCAGCCGCGTCGCGGAGCCGGAGGAGGTGTCGAAGCTCGTGGTGTTCCTCGCCTCCGACCTCTCCGCCTACTGCACCGGCGGGGTGTTCCCCGTCGACGGCGGCCTCTCCGCCGGCTGACCGATGAGGGCGACCGGCCGGCACGCCTGTGCTGGCAGGTCGTTCCAAGCGGGTGGCGCTCGTGCTCAATGCCTCGGGCGGCCGACATGACAGGGTCGGATCTCCGAGGCTGCCCGCCTGCCACCCACCCCATGAAGCACGGCAACGTCATTCAACGAAGGAGGAGTCATGAACGACCCGATCATCGCGACCGGCCTGCCTGATGAGACCGCTCAGGAGTCCGACGTGCTCACCGAGGACATGCTGCTCGAAGACGTGTCGATCGATGGCATGTGCGGCGTCTACTAGCCAAGATCGGAACACGCGATGACAAGCTTGCTGAATGACGCATGGGAGCTTTCTCCCAATGTGGCATTGCGGCCGGAACCCTTCGGCGCGCTGGCCTACCACTTCGGCAACCGGCGTCTGTCCTTCATGAAACGCCCGGAGCTGGTCTCCGTCGTCCGCGCGCTCGCCGGCCTGCCCGACGCTCGTACCGCGCTGGTCCTGGCGGGGGTGTCCCCGGAGCAGTGGCCCGCCTACTCCTCCGCGCTGAGCGCCCTGGCCGACGCCGACATGATCAGACGGCGTACGCCGGGAGCGGCGCTCACGCCGCAGGCCGCACAACCGGCCGGAGGCCGTACCGGTACGGCCGGCGGAGGGCTCGTCAAGCGGTTCGAACTCGGCCTCGCCGCCCCGATCTGCCTGACCTGGGAGCTGACCTACGCCTGCAACCTGTCGTGCGTGCACTGCCTTTCCTCGTCCGGGCGGCGCGATCCTCGCGAGCTGAGCACGCGGCAGTGTGAGGCGGTGATCGACGAGCTGCAGGCGATGCAGGTCTTCTACGTCAACATCGGCGGCGGGGAGCCGACGATCCGGCCGGACTTCTGGCACCTGCTGGACTACGCGGTGAGCCGCCGGGTCGGGGTGAAGTTCTCGACCAACGGGGTGCGCCTGACGCCCGAGCGGGCCCGGCGCCTGGCGGCCACCGACTACGTCGACGTGCAGGTGTCCCTGGACGGCGCCACGGCCGAGGTGAACGACCGGGTGCGCGGGCCCGGTTCGTACGCGACGGCGATGCGCGCGCTGGACAACCTGGCCGCCGCCGGATTCGAGAACGCGAAGCTGTCGGTGGTCGTCACGCGCGAGAACGCGGGCCAGCTCGATGAGTTCAAGGCGATCGCGGACGCTCACGGGGCGACGCTCCGGCTCACCCGGCTGCGTCCCTCCGGCCGTGGCGCGGACGTGTGGGACGAGCTGCACCCGACGGCCGAACAGCAGCGTGACCTGTACGAATGGCTGCTGCGATCGGGTGAGGACGTGCTGACCGGCGACTCGTTCTTCCATCTGGCCGGCTACGGCGAGTCACTGCCGGGGCTGAACCTGTGCGGTGCGGGCCGGGTGGTGTGCCTGATCGATCCGATCGGCGACGTGTACGCCTGCCCGTTCGCGATCCACGACCGCTTCCGCGCGGGCAACCTGCTGTCCCCGGGAGGTTTCGCCCGGGTGTGGCGCGAGTCGGAGCTGTTCGCGGAGCTGCGTTCGCCGCAGACCGGCGGCGCCTGTACGGGATGCGCCTTCTTCGACTCCTGCCGGGGCGGCTGCATGGCGGCGAAGTTCTTCACCGGCCTGCCGCTGGACGGCCCCGACCCCGAATGCGTACAGGGCCACGCGGCCGACGCCCTGGCCGCGGCCGGGCGGACGGTGCCCCGGCCCAGCCAGGATCACTCCCGCCGCGTCCCGGTGCGGATCGGCCCGCGCCCCGCCGCTCCGCCGGTGCGCGCCTGCGCGGAGAGCCCGCTGGCCGGACTGGCCGTATCCCCGGAAAGAGGTCTGTGATGCCCGCTTGGTTCGAGACGGTGGCCGCGGCGCAACGCCGGGCCCGGCGCCGCCTGCCCAGGTCGGTGTACGCGGCCTTGCTGGCCGGCTCGGAGAAGGGCGTGACCTACCGCGACAACATGGGCGCGTTCGCCGAACTCGGCTTCGCGCCCCATGTCGCGGACCTGCCCGCCAAGCGTGACCTGTCCACCACCGTGATGGGCCAGCCCGTGTCCCTGCCGGTGCTCATCTCACCGACCGGCGTGCAGGCCGTGCACCCGGACGCCGAGGTGGCGGTCGCGCGCGCGGCCGCGGCCCGCGGCACGGTCATGGGGTTGAGCAACTTCGCCAGCAAGCCGGTCGAGGAGGTCGTCGCGGCCAACCCGCAGACCTTCTTCCAGATGTACTGGATGGGCACCAAGGAGTCCATGACGGCGGAGATGGAGCGCGCCCGCGCCGCCGGCGTCAAGGGCCTGATCGTGACGCTGGACTGGACGTTCTCCCACGGCCGCGACTGGGGCAGCCCGTGGATTCCCGACCGGCTGGACCTCAAGGCCATGGTCAAGCTGTCGCCTCAGGCCCTGACCCGGCCACGCTGGCTGCTCGACTTCGTCAGATCCGGTCGCCTGCCCGATCTGACGGTGCCCAACGTGGTCCCGGCGGGGCAGCCGGCCCCGACGTTCTTCGGCACGTACGGCAAGTGGATGCAGACGCCGCCTCCCACCTGGGAGGACGTCGAGTGGATGCGGGAGCGGTGGGGCGGCCCGTTCATGGTCAAGGGCATCAGCCGGCTGGACGACGCCCGCCGGGCCGTGGCGGCCGGAGCCACCGCGATCTCGGTGTCCAACCACGGGGGCAACAACCTGGACGGCATCCCGGCCAGCATCCGGCTGCTGCCGGCCATCGCCGAGTCGGTCGGCTCGCAGATCGAGGTGCTGCTGGACGGGGGCGTGCGGCGCGGCGGCGACGTGATCAAGGCGCTGGCGCTCGGTGCGCGCGCCGTCATGATCGGGCGGGCCTACCTGTGGGGGCTGGCCGCCAACGGCCAGGCCGGGGTGGAGAACGTGCTCGACGTCCTGCGCAACGGGATCGACTCGGCGCTGCTGGGCCTCGGCCACGCCTCCGTCCACGACCTGACCCCCTCCGACGTGGTGATCCCGCCCGGCTTCACCCGGGAGATCGGCACCTGAGGTGTCAGCAGACCTGCCCTGGCCCGCACTGCCGTCATCGCCCACCGTCCTGATCCCCCTCGGATCGACCGAGCAGCACGGACCCCACCTGCCCCTGCACACCGACACCACGATCGCCGTCGCGGTCACGCGAGCCGCCTCGGCGCGCCTGGCCGCTCCGGTCGTGGTCGCGCCCGCCCTCGTCTATGGCGCCAGCGGCGAGCACCAGGGCTTCCCCGGCACCATGTCGCTCGGCACGGAGGCCCTGCGGTTCCTGCTGGTCGAACTCGTCCGATCCCTGTCGTTGTGGGCAGGACGCACCGTGATCGTCAACGGGCACGGCGGCAACGTGCGCGGCCTGGCCGAGGCCGTCACGCAGTTGAGAGCCGAAGGCCACCACGTAGCGTGGGCGCCGTGCGCCGCCGACGGCGCCGACGCACACGCGGGACGCAGCGAGACCTCGCTCATGCTGCACCTGGCCCCCCACCTCGTGGACCTGGCCCGGGCGAAGCCCGGCAACCTCACCCCCCTTCCCCAGCTCATGCCGGACATCCTCGCCAGAGGCATAGCCGGCGTGTCGCCCTCAGGGGTGCTCGGGGATCCCACCGCCGCTTCTGCGCAGGAAGGGCAGCGCCTGTTCGACCGCATGGCGGAGGACGTGGCGGCCAGGGTGAGTGAAGGGCACGTGGGCCCGGACGGGTGCCTGATGCACCCCCGGGCGCCGGGCGCCGCGAGAGGAAGAGGAATCACCCCATGACCAGCACCCGCGACGCCGGTTCGCTGCCGATCGGGTTCGCCGTCCGGCTGAATCGGCACGTGCGAGTCCGCGACCAGGGCCGCACTCTGGTCGGCGGAGCCCCGACCCGCCTGATCCGCCTGTCCAAGGCCGCCGCCGCTCACCTCGACGGCCGCACCATCCGCGTCCGCGACCGCGCCTCCGCCCTGCTGGCCGACCGGCTGCTCGAAGGCGGCCTGGCCGATCCCGTCGTGGCCGACCTGCCCGGCCTCGACCCGGCGCTCATCACCGTCGTGATCCCCGTACGCGACCGGCCGGAAGCCCTCGGCAGACTGCTCACCTGCATCGGAGACCGGCACCATGTGATCGTGGTGGACGACGCGTCACGAGCCCCTGCCGCCATCGCCGGCGTCGTCTCCCGCCATGGTGCCGAGCTCGTCGCGCTGAAGCGGAACGTGGGCCCCGCCACCGCCCGTAACGAAGGGCTGAAACGGGTCACCACCCCCTACGTCGCCTTCGCCGACGACGATGTGGTCCTCGAACCCGACGCCCTGCCGCTGCTGCTGCGGCACTTCAACGACCCGCGCGTGGCCATGGTCGCCCCGCGTGTGCTGGGGCTGCGCCTGCCCGGCCGGGACCGGTGGGTCGGACGCTACGAGGACGCCCGCTCCTCACTCGACCTCGGCGTGCATGCGGGCATCGTCCGCCCTCGCGCGCCCGTCTCCTGGGTGCCCAGCGCCTGCCTGCTGGCCAAGGTGGACGCCCTCGGATCCGGCTTCAGCGCAGGCATGCGCGTCGGCGAGGACGTCGACCTCGCCTGGCGGCTGGCCGGCGAAGGCCACCGGGTCCGCTACGAGCCGGCCGCCACCGTCTATCACGAGCACCGCACCGCCATCCCCGACTGGCTCAGGCGCAAGGCCTTCTACGGCACCGGAGCCGACCTGCTCGCCCAGCGGCACGGCCGTGACGTGGCCCCGGCCATCGTCACCCCCTGGAGCGCCGCCTTCGCCACGGCCCTCCTCCTGCAACGCCGCTGGTCGCTGCCGGCCGCCGCGCTCATCTTCGCCGCCGCCACCCTGCGCCTGTCACGCAAGGTCCGCAACACCGAGCACCCCGTCCGGCTCGGCGCCGTCCTCACCTTCGACCGCGCCCTCGCCGCGACCTGGCAGCTCAAGGCCCTGCTGCTGCGCCACTGGTGGCCGCTGGCCGCGATCGGCTGCCTGTTCTCCCGGCGCATGCGCCGTGCCGTGGCCGCCGCCGCCCTCTTCGACACGATCGTCGATTTCCGCCGCACCAAGGCCCACCTCGACCCGTTCCGCTTCGCCGTCGCCCGCCGCCTCGACGACCTGGCCTACGGGTCCGGCGTCTGGTACGGCGCGTTCAAGGGCCGCTCACTGCGGGCCCTGCTGCCCGACATCCGGTGGACGGGAACGCGCGGCCACGACACGAGGACGGAGGCCGATGGGTGACCGCCATCCGGGTGCTCATCGCCGACGACCAGGCCGACGTCAGAGGCGCGATCATGATGATCCTCAACGGGACCGACGACATCGAGGTCGTAGGTGAGGCCGGCGACGGTGAACAGGCGGTCACCATGGCCCGGGAGTTGCGACCCGACGTGGTGCTGATGGACGTGCGGATGCCGCGGCTCGACGGCGTCTCCGCCGCCGGGCGACTGACCGGGGTCTGCGCCGTGCTGATCCTGACCACGTTCGCCACCGATGAGGACGCGTCCCGGGCACGGCGGGCTGGCGTGGCGGGATTCCTGCTCAAGGACACCGAAGCCACAGCTCTGGTGGAGGCCGTCAGGGCAGCGGCTCGCGGTTCCGGCTGAATCCGCGAGCCGCTGCCCTTCCAAGCAGGTCAGCTGTCGCTGTTCCCCTGGACCCGAGGCGCCGGCAGCGAGTCGAAGACGTCGGCGAACGCTTCCGTCGTCGCGTCCACATCCGCCAGGGTGTGCTGGGTGGACAGGAACAACCGCCCTCCCGGCAGCAGATAGACGCCGTACTCGAGCATGGCCGGGACGACGTGCTTGCCCCAGTGCTCCCAGTCGGCCTCGGCGTAGTCATCCGGACCGGTGAGCCGGGGCACTCCCGGAGCGACCATCGCCGTGGCCCCGAGATGGTGCGCGGCCACCACGTGCCCGGCCTCGATCGCCGCCATGCGCACCCCCTTGACCAGGGCCTGCCCCAGCGCGTCGATATGGTCGTACACCCCTGGCTGGGACAGCACGTCGAGCGTGGCGGTCAGGACCGTCATCGCCAGCGGGTTGCCGTTGAACGTGCCCGAATGGACGGCGCCCTGCAGGACGAGGTCGATCACCTCGCCCCTGCCGGCCACCGCGGCCACCGCCATGCCGCTCCCGATGGCCTTCCCGTACGTCGCGAGATCCGGGGTGACACCGAAGCGGCCGGCGGCGCCGGACAGGCCGAGTCGCAGCCCGGAGACCACCTCGTCGAAGATCAGCAACGCGCCGTGTTCGTCGCACAGCCGTCGCAGGCCCTCCAGGTAACCGGGCTCGGGGGCGACGCTACCGGTGTTCGACGAGGTCGGATCGACCAGAACGGCGGCGATCCGCCCGGGCTCGGCCTCGAAGGCCGACGCGCAGTTGTCCAGGTCGTTGTAGAGGCCGACACGCAGGTCCGCCAGCGAGGAGGCTGGCTGTCCCAGCGAGTGCGGAACAGGCTCTCCCCCCTTGCCGTAACCCATGTAGCTGGCCAGCACGGTGTCGTGCCATCCGTGGTATCCGCCGCCGAGCTTGACGACGATGTCCCGTCCCGTGTGCGCGCGCGCCAGACGCAGGGCGATCTGGACGGCCTCCGTGCCGGTGTTCGTCCACAGCAGGCGTTCAGCCCATCCGAGGGCGCCCAGGAAACGCTCCGCGGCGACGACCTCGTGCATGTTCCCGCCGCCGAACATGATGCCCCGGTCCAGCTGGGCGTGCGCGGCTTCCAGGATCGCCGGGTGGCCGTGCCCCAGCAGCAAGGGGCCCCAGCCCAGCACGTAGTCGATGTAGCGGTCACCGTCGATGTCGACCAGGTGGGCGCCCTTGCCGGACTCGAAATACAACTGGTGCGGATACACCCCGCCACGCACGCTGGAGGCCACGCCACCGCCGATGCTCCGGCACGCGCGCTCCCACAACGCCTTCGAACTGCTCCACCGTGGCTCCATCGACTGCCTCCTGTACGGCCGGTCCAGACCCCACCACGGTGCTGCACCAGCACAGGACGCTCATTGGGCCAGCGTGCCAGCCGATCGACCGCCTGCGTCACGCCCCGCGGTCGCGGTCAGGGCGCCTTCCGCAGCCCTTTGCGGTAGGTGGCCGGTGTGCTGCCGTGCACCCGTTTGAAGTCGTTGATGAAGTGGCTCGCATCGGCGTAACCCCAGCGCATGGCGATGGTCTGGACCATGTCGTCGGTGTGCAGCAGGTCGCGGCAGGCCCGCTCCAGCCGGCGCCGGCGCACCAGGGAACCGAAGCTCTCGCCCGAGTCGGCGAACAGGCGATGCAGTGAGCGCACGGAGATTCCGTGCTGCTCAGCGGCCTGGGCCGGCAGAACCTGGCCGAGGTGGAGGTGGTCGTCGATCCACCGGCTCACCGACAGGCGCATGCCTTCGCTGACTGCCGCTCCCGATGGCCGGCGATGCTCCTGCACCACGCTGAGCAGGAGTTCGACGACGATGTTGCGCGCCACCCCGATGGCCGTGGGACTGAGCCGGTCCGCTTCGGCCGCTATGGTGAGGAGCACCCCGCGCAGGAGGCGCAGCGAGGCCTGATCCTCCTCGAGCACCGCCTCGTCCAGTATCAGCGAGTTGCTCTTGGCCATGTGCAGCGCCGGCTTCGGCACGAGCACCACGGTCTGCGACATCGGGTCGAGGATCTCCGACTCCACCAACGTCGTGGCGTCCCAGACCTCGACCGGTGCCGACAGCACGTACTCACGGTGGTCGCCGAACACCACCCGCTCGGTGAACCTGCGTGTGTTCACCGACACGCCGATGTACTGCGTCACCGGCGAGTCACTCGCGTAGCGGGTGCCGAAGGGGTCGGCTTCGACGTCGACCAGAACGAGGTCCTGCAGCGTGCGCCGCCGGAACCGGCCGCGAAACGACGTGAGCTGCTCCGGGAACCACACCGAATCGGCCATGCGGCTCGACACGTAGGCGTTGTTCCACGCTCGCACGCACTCGGGGGTGATCGGCCCGTCCATGTCCAGGCGCCCCGCGGTCTCCGCCATCACAGCGAGACCTCCGGCGTGGCGGGCTGGGTCGCCGTACGGTACGGCACGAACCGAGCGGGACGGGCAGCGGATCGAATGCTCTTCACGCGGTGCTCCGGGTCGTCACGGGTCAGCGAGCCAGGGCTGACCGGTCGTCGTGGCCCCACCGTAGACGCGATTTGTTCACCTGACAATGTCACCTGAACAACTTCTGCCGTCGGGGGTCCGCGGTCCCCTACGATCAGACCGTGGCACACGTGAGCGCCGCCGAGCGCCGACCACAGCTCATCCGCGCCGCCATCGCCGTGATGCGCCGGGACGGCGTGGCAGCCGCCAGCACGCGGGCGATCGCCGCCGAACTCGGCATCGCGCAGGCGACGGTGCACTACGTCTACGGCGCCAAGGACGAGCTGTACCGAGCGGTCATCGAGCAACTGACCGCCGACATCGCCGAGCAGGTCAGGGCCATCGACATACCGGCGGGCCCGGACTTCCACGCCATCATCGGCGCGTTCGCCCAGCGGCTGTGGCGTACCGTCGTCGAACAGCCCCACGTCCACCAGTTGATCGCCGAGCTGTTCGTCATGGGGCTTCGCTCCCCGTCCTTGCGCCCCACCATCGCCGCGTATCAGCGGCGGCTCGACGGCGTCTTCGAGGACGCGTTCCGGGAGGCCGCGGCATACGCGGGCATGACCTTGGCCCATCCGGTCGAGGAGGTGGCCCGCTTCTTCTTCGCCGGGCTCGACGGGCTGATCCTGCAGCGGCTCGCCCGCCCCGACGACCTGGCCGACGAGCGCTCGCTCCTCCAGATCGTGGCGGCCACGACGGCTCTGGCGGAGGGGCGCCTGCCCCTCACAGGGTCCCGGTAGCGGCGATCCCACCTGCGACGATCGGCATCCGTGCACGGCCACACTCTCCTAACTGACCAATTGGTCTGTTGTACCGTCCAAGAGGTACAGTGGATGTCATGACGACGATTACCACTCGAACACGCGCCGGACGGCGCGAATGGCTTTCCCTGATCGTGCTCACGCTCGCCGTCGTGCTGCTGGCAGTGGACGGCACCGTGCTCGTCCTGGCGATCCCGGCGATGACGGCCGACCTCATGCTCACCTCGACGGAGGTGTTGTGGACGGGCGACATCTATTCGTTCATGATCGCCGGACTGCTGGTGACGATGGGAAACCTCGCCGACCGGATCGGACGCAAGAAGCTGCTGCTGATCGGTTCGGTCGGTTTTGGACTCACGTCGGTGGTCGCCGCGTTCGCGCCCAACGCGGAGATGCTGATCCTCGCGCGGGCGCTGCTGGGCCTGTTCGGGGCGACGATCATGCCGTCGACGCTGTCGATCCTGCGCAACATTTTCGAGGATCCGAAACAGCGGGCGAGCGCGATCGCGGTATGGGCGGCCGGTGCGACCGGAGGCGCAGCCGTGGGTCCGCTGGTGGGCGGAGCGTTGCTGGCGAACTTCTGGTGGGGATCGGTGTTCCTCATCAACGTGCCGGTGATGCTGCTCGTCGTGGTGTGCGGGATCACGCTGCTGCCGGAGTCGAAGCACCCCGCGGGCAAGAGGATCGACGTGGCCTCCGCGGTGCTGTCGGTGCTGGCCATCGTCCCGATCGTGTACGCGATCAAGCACATCGCCGGCCACGGCTTCGACGTGTCCGCGGCGGTGAGCACCGTGCTCGGTCTGGGGGCGGGCGCGCTGTTCGTACGCCGCCAGCGCCGGCTCGAGCATCCGCTGGTGGACATCTCGCTGTTCCGTGTCCCCGCGTTCGCGGGCGCGGTCGCGGCGGAGACGATCGCGGTCTTCGCCTTCATCGGTCTGCTGTTCTTCTTCTCGCAGTACCTACAGCTCGTACGCGGCCTCGGCCCGCTCCAGGCGGGCCTGGTGGAGCTGCCGGCGACCATCGCCTCGATGCTCGTCATCGCCATCGCCAGCACCGTCCTCACCTATCTGGGCCGCGGGCGCGCGATCGCGATCTCGATGATCGTCTCCGCGTCTGGGCTCGCGCTGCTGGCGGTCGCCGAGGCCGCTCCCGGTTACTGGCTGCTGTGCCTCGCGCTGTCCATCTGCGGGCTCGGCGCGGGCCTGAGCATGACGCTGTCCACGGACGCCGTCGTCGGCGCTGTCCCCAAGGAGCGGGCGGGAGCCGCCTCGTCGGTGTCGGAGACCGCCTACGAACTGGGCGTGGCACTCGGCATCGCGGTGCTCGGATCGCTGCAGAACGCCCTCTACCGGGCCCACCTCGATCTGCCCGGCGGGCTGCCGGAGGACGTGCGCGCCGCCTTCAACGACTCGCTCGCCACCGGTGCCGCGATCGCCGAGCAGGCCGGCGGCAAGCTGGCTGCGATCATGGAGTCCGCGCGGCACGCCTTCACCGGCAGCATGCAGGTCACCTCCCTCATCGCCGCCGCGCTCCTGCTCGTCGCCTCCGGCGTCGCATGGCGCTTGATTCCCTCGACCAGAGAAAAGGAGCCCCAGCATGACGGCCACCACTAAGCGGCCCACGAGCCGCGACCGCGAACGCACCCGCCAGGCGATCATCGCCGCCACCGGACAACTCCTGCAGGAACGCGGGATGCGGTTCAGCCTCGCCGACGTCGCCACCGTCGCCGAAGTCTCCAAAAGCGGCCTGCTCTACCACTTCTCCAACCGCGAAGCGCTCCTTGTCGCGGTGGTCGACCACGCCATCGCCCGCTTCCGCGACGAGGTGATGGAACACACCGACATCTCCGAGAACCGCGCCGGCAAGCTCCTTCGCGGCTATGTCCGCGCCCTGTGCGGGGGCAGCGAAGACGCGATCCGGACCTTCGCCCCCTCCACGCACTGGGCCGGCATCGAGGAGGTCCCCGAGGTCGCCGAGCTGCTGCGCGCGGACGCCGAATGGTGGCGGGCCGCCTTCCTCAAGGACGGGCTGCCCGCCGCCCGGACCCACGCCGTCCGCTTCGCCGCCGAGGGCCTCGCCGCCGCGCTCGCGTTCGACGTCGCCTACGTCACCCAGGAGGAGCTCGTGATGACCCGCGCCGCGCTCCTCGAACTCGCCGAACCATGACCCACGCAACGGCCACACCCGGGATCAGAGAGGACGCCACGATGACCAGTGAACCGCTCACCACCGCAGGGAACGCCGAAGATCCGTTGTTCGACCCGTTCGCTGAAGGGTTCACCGACGATCCCTATACGCAGTACGCGCGGCTGCGCGAGACCGCGCCCGTGCACGAGAACCCGTTCGGTTTCTGGGTGGCCTCCGGCCATGACGACGTCTCGGCGTTGCTACGCTCCGGCGCCTCGGTCGAGATGCGCAACGTGACCGCCTTCGACGCCGCCGGGCAGGACCAGGCCGGGCAGTCTGCCATGCCGGCGACCGACGACGTCTCCATGCTCCACCGGGACCCGCCGGACCACACTCGCCTGCGCAGGCTCGTCCAGAAGGCGTTCACGCCCCGGGCCATCAAGGCGCTCGAACCGCGCATCGCCGAGCTGACCGACGGAATGCTCGACGAGATCGCCGACGCCGCGAGCGTGGACCTGGTGCCCACGCTCGCGTTTCCGCTGCCGTTCGCCGTGATCGCCGAGATGCTCGGCACACCGCCGACCGACCACGCCCGGGTCCGCGATCTGAGCGGCACCGCGGTCCGGGCGCTGGAGCCCGTGAACGACGAGGACGTGATGAGCGCGATCGTCGCCGCCCAGGAGGAGCTCGTCGGCATCACGGCGGAGATGATCGCGTGGAAGCGCGGCCATCCAGCGGACGACCTGCTCACCGCGCTCATCCACGCGGAGGAGGACGGTGACATGCTCAGCGAGGACGAGCTCGTCGCGCAGGTCCTGCTGCTCTACATCGCCGGCCACGAGACCACCGTGAACCTGCTCTCCGGCGGCACCGTCGCCCTGTTGCGGCATCCGGACCAGCTCGCCGCGCTTCGCGCCGATCCGGCGCTCATGCCGGGAGCGGTCGAGGAGCTGCTCCGCTACGACAGCCCCGTCCAGGCGAGCGGGAGGGTCACTCTGGAACCGATGGTGCTGGGCGGCGTCGAGATCCCCGCGGGGGCGTTCGTGATGGCGCTGCTCGGCTCGGCGAACCGGGACGAGCGGCGCTTCGGGCCGGATGCCGGCGAGCTGCGCGTCGACAGGGAAGACGCGCATCACCATGTCTCGTTCGGAGCCGGGCCGCACCACTGCCTCGGCGCCGCGCTGGCCCGGCTGGAGGCGCGGGTCGTGTTCGAGCGCATGCTGTCCCGGTTCCCGGCCCTCGCCCTCGACGGAGAGGTCAGGTGGAACGGCCGGATCAACCTGCGCGGACCCGCCTCGGTCCCGGTGACCGTGCGCCCCTGATGACACCCGGCTCAGGTGCCGGGGACGTCCTCGGGTCTCGCGGTCACCTGCGGGGTGAAGTCCTCGTCCTCCTCGATCGCCGGAGGGTGTTCGAGCGGGACGAGGACACCGTTCTCCTCCTGGTCCCCGATCCGCTCGTACACCTCGGGACGCCTGGCCTTGAGCCAGCGGGCGTACAGGGCACCGCCCAGCGCCACCAGGATGAGGAAACCGATACCGAGCGCCCCGAGCTCCGCCGACCCGAACAGGGCTTCACGCTGCACCGTGGCCAGGTAGAGCACGACCGACATCCCGCACAGCGCGACGACCGGGGCGACGAGACGCTTCCAGACCGATACGTGCAGGTGCCTGTTGCGGGCGAAGAACACCACGGTGGCCAGTGCCGTTCCCGCGAACAGCGCCACCATGCACCAGCTCGCCAGGCCGTACTGCATGGTGTAGCCGACGACGGGGTCCAGCTGGAACGTCGCGGGAGCCAGGGCGACCACCAGGAGCGTGACGGACACCGCCACGGCAGCGGTGGACGGGGACTTGTACCGCGGGTGCACCCGGGCCAGCCATCGGGGGAACACCCCGTCCCGCGCGAGGGCGAAGACGTAGCGCGCCGCGATGTTGTGGATGGCGAGCAGGGCGGCGGCCGCACTGGACCACGTCAGCACGTAGCCGAGCTGCTGCATGAACGTGCCGGTGTAGGCGGCGATGCTCGCCATGAACGCGTTGGTGGGGTCCGCCGCGGTGGCCATCGCGGGGCCGGTTCCGTGGGCGATGAGGTAGACGTACGAGCCGATGCCGTAGAACCCGGCCAGAAAGACGACCGTCAGGTACGTCGCGCGCGGGATGGTCTTCACCGGGTTGCGGGTCTCATCGCGGTACACCTGGATGGACTCGAACCCGCCCAGGCAGGACAGCCCCATCAGCAGGGCGAAGCCGAGGGAGCCGGTCGCCAGTTGCCCGTCCAGGTCGAGCGACCGGCCTTCCGGGCCGCCGTTGGCCACGACGGCGAGGCTCCAGACGGCGACGATGAGGACTTCGACCGCCAGGGCGACGCCGAGGACGCGTACCGAGATGTCGATGTTACGCAGGCTCAACCAGCTGATCACGGCCCACTGGACGAGCACGATCAGCCACCACGGGATGTCCGGGCCGCCCAGGTTGTTGTGCAGGAGACTCTGCTCGGAGAAACCGGCGACCACGTAGGTCGAGGCGCCGAGCCCCAGGTACGTCAGGATGGCGAGGAAGCCGCCGCCGAGCCCGACGGTGCGGCCCAGTCCCGCGATGATGTAGGTGTAGAAGGCGCCCGGTTTCTCCATGTATCGAGCCATGGCCACCAGGCCCACGGCGAAGACGAGCACCAACGCCATGATCGTTAAGTAGACCACGGGGGTGCCGGCTCCGATGCCGCCGCTGATGACGATGGGGACGGTCGCCGCCATGACGGTCAGCGGGGCGTTGAAGGCGAGGGCGGTGAAGATCAAGCCACCGGTGCCGAGATGGCCTTGCAGGTGCTCGCGGCCGTCCTGCTGCGTCTCGAGCGATGGCGCGCTGTGCGAAGTCGTGTCGTCCACGCCTCTCCAATCGGGGTAGTGCGAGGAAGGCGTCACCCGGGCTCACCGCACCGGACGTGCCGCTCTGGCCGATGCCGTGATACTCCCTGCGCGGCAGCGGCACGGATTGAACCGGCGCGCCATGCGATGCTCGTGCAGCGACAGCCGCGCTGCGGTTCCTGGACGGCGCTCCCCACTCGGCACCAAGGTGATGCGAAAGATCATTCGCTGCTGTGAGGACGCCATGCCCGTAGCCCGGGACCAGCACGTGGGTTCTGGAGGATCGTTACGCGCAGCGGCTGAACGAACTCCCCTCCCCGGTGCCACCTGGGGACGCGGACATGAACCACCGAGCACTGACGCGGGCCGCAGGCGCCCTTGTGGACCGGGACGACCGGCTTCGTCACGGGCCTGCTCCTCGCGGGGCCGGCGACCTCGATGGAGGTGCTGATTGCGGGCCGGGTGGTGCAGGGCTTCGGCGGCGCCCTGGTCGGCGTGGCCGTGTACGTCGTGGTGGCCAAGGTGTATCCGGAGGAGCACCGCCCGAGGATCTTCTCCTTGCCCGCCACCGCCTGAGTGCCGCCCTCGCTGGCCGGCCCGATCACCGCCGGCGTCATCGTGGACACGGTCGGCCGGCGATGGGTGTTCCTGTCCGTGCCGGCGCTGATCACCGTGGCGGCACCGGCTCTGCTGCGCGGCCTGGCCGGACACCCTGTCTCCAGCGGCCGGTCATCGCCGCTCCAGGCCTGCACCGCAAGGCCGGTCGGGCCGCGCTGACCGCCGTCGGTGCGGTCCTGACGCAGTACGGCAGCGGTGCCGGGCTGCTCGTTCTGAAGGACTGATCGTGCTCGCCGCGGCACTGCCCCGCCTGTTACCCAGGGACACCTTGAGGGCGACGGCCGGCCTGCCCGCCGTCGTGGCGCTGCTCGGGCTGACCACCGGCGCCTTGCCTTCTACGCCGCCGAGGCCATGGTGCCCTTGATGCCGGCCGGCGAGCGGGGACTGCCGGCCGCCACCGCCGGCATCGCACTCACGGGCGGGGCGCTCACGTGGGCGTTGGGGTCGTGGTCGCAAGGAAGGCGGGGCTTCGCCCGGACCACCAACTTCCGCCTCGGTACGGCACTCGTCGCCGTGCTCATCGCGCTGACCGCGGTGTGGGTGGCTATCGTCCGCCCGCTCTCATCTGAGCGAAGCCCGCGTCCGTGACAGTTGTCTGATCAGGTGAAAGCCGGCCGTCGCCGGCATGGGTAAGGGCGGGCGCCGGGCGCCCGCCCTTCAACCTGCTCGATGACCCACAGTCACTGGAGCCGGGTGCAGACCGATTTGACCTCGGTGTATGCCTCCAGCGCCTCGTGACCCATCTCCCGGCCCCAGCCGGACTGCTTGTAGCCGCCGAACGGCAGAGCGGCGTCGAAGACGTTGTAGCAGTTGATCCACACCGTACCCGACCGGATCTTGCTCGCGAGCGCGTGCGCCTTGGAGATGTCGCGCGTCCAGATGCCGGCGCCCAGCCCGTACGGGGTGTCGTTGGCCTGGGCGGCGATCTCGTCCAGGTCGGAGAACGGCGAGGCCACCACGACCGGGCCGAAGATCTCCTCGCGGACGACCCTCATGTCGGGGCGGATGTCGGTGAGCACGGTGGGCTCGACGAAGTAGCCTCGCTCGCCATGCCGTGCGCCGCCGGCCACCGCTCGCGCGCCCTCGTCCCGGCCGGAGTCGAGCAAGCCGGTCACCCGGCGCAGCTGCTCGTCGGAGACCAGCGGCCCCATCTGGGTGTCCGGCTCCAGGCCCCGGCCGAGCTTGATGCTGCGGGCGATGCCGGCCACGCCCTCGACCACCTCGTCGAACCTGCTCTGATGGACGAACAGGCGCGAGCCCGCCACGCAGCACTGGCCGTGGTTGAAGAAGATCGCGTTGGCCGCGCCCTCGATGGCGAGCGCCGGGTCGGCGTCGTCGAAGACGATGTTGGGACTCTTGCCACCGAGCTCCAGGGTCACCTTCTTCAGGTTGCCGGCCGCGGCCCGCACGATGAGCTTGCCGACCTCGGTGGAGCCGGTGAAGGCCACCTTGTCCACGCCGGGGTGCGCGGCGAGCGCGGCCCCGGCCGTCTCCCCGTAGCCGGGCAGCACGTTGACCACGCCATCCGGGATGCCCGCCTCGGCGATCAGCTCGGCCAGCCGCAACGCCGACAGAGGCGTCTGCTCGGCCGGCTTGAGGATCACCGTGTTGCCGGTCGCCAGCGCGGGACCGAGCTTCCAGGCCGCCATCAGCAGCGGGAAGTTCCACGGGATGATCTGGGCGACCACGCCGACCGGCTCCCGGAGCGTGTAGGCGTGGAACGCGGCGCCGGGCGCGGTCGGTGCGGAGATCGAGATCGTGTTGCCCTCGATCTTGGTGGCCCAGCCCGCCATGTAGTGGAACAGGTCGGCGGCCAATGGCACGTCGGCGAACCTGGCCACGGCCAGCGGCTTGCCGTTGTCCAGCGACTCCAGCTGGGCGAGCTCCTCAAGGTGTTCCAGGATGAGGTCACCGATCCGCCAGATCATCCTGCCACGCTCGGACGGAGTCAGTCGCGACCACGGGCCTTCGAAGGCTCGCCGGGCGGCCTTCACCGCGCGTTCGACGTCCTCGGCGTCGGCCTCGGCGATGCGGGCCAGCGTCTCGCCGGTGGCCGGGTCGGGGGTGGTGAAGGTCTTGCCGGAGGCGGCGTCCACCCACCGGCCGTCGATGAAGAGCTGCCGGGGCTTCGCGACGAAGTCCTCGACACTCTTGTCCAGGGTGACCGTCATCGGCGTCGTTCCTTTCGTTCAGGACTCCGGCGGTTCGGCGACCTCGTCGTTGAGGGCCGGCCGAACGTGTCCAGGGGTGCACAGCTGGGGGGGGTCGGAGCAGGCGGCACGAGACCACACGACGGTCCGCTGCCCGCATCGCTGCTGCGGTGAAACCGGCCCGGCGGCAGGTCCCTGCCCGAACGATCCAGCAGGGGCCGGCCGCGGCCTTCTCGTGAGCCGTCCCGAGCGACGGCTGCTGATGCCCGAAGGTTGTTCAGGTGGTGGGGTTGAGGTGCTTGACGCGTTCGGTGAGCCGAGGGGCGACTTCCGTGCCGAGGAGCTGCAGGTGGCGGCGGAAGGCGTCGGGCTGGCTGTGGAAGTCGTAGTTGTAGACCAGCAGGGTGCCCCACCCGCCGCAGCGTTCGTACTCGGTGGCCAGCCGTTCGACGACAGTGTCGACCGAGCCGACGATCCACATGTACTGGGCCAGGAGGTCGACGGTGACGTCTTCCGGCTTGATGCCGTCGGGGAGTCCCATGGCGCTGATGTTGTGCGGGATGACCCATTCCTCCTGCTGGCGGCGCAGCGGGGTGGAGGTGGCCAGGGCGAAGGCCTCTTCGTCGGTGTCGGCGACGATGACGTCCCGGACCACCCGCCAGTCGGTGCGGTCGGGGGTGCGGCCAGCGCTGCGGGCGCCCTCGGCGTACACCTCCCAGTGCCCGGCCAGGTATTCGTCGGTCATGGCGATGCTGAGCGGGATGTCGCCGCGGGCGCCGCCCTGGCGGATGGAGGAGGAGCGGGGGGAGAACCCGGCGCAGGCGATGCGAGGGCCGCCGTCCTGGTAGGGGCGCCAGTGGTTGCCCAGCAGCAGCGGGTTGTCCAGGGGCGGGATGTCGAGGTTGTAGTACTTGCCGGTGAGGGTGAGCGGCTCGCCGGTGTTGGCCCAGATGCGGCGGATGAGGTCCTGAGCCTCTTCCAGCATCTCGTGGTTCTGGGCGGGCAGTTCGGTGCCGAACAGCTGGGCGTCGGTGGGGTAGGCGCCGGCGCCGAAGCCGACCATCAGCCGGCCGCGGGTGATGTGGTCCAGGGCCATGAGCCGGTAGGCCAGCGCGATGGGGTTGTGGTAGGGCAGCAGGTTGGCGGCGGTGCCGAGCTTGAGCCGGGACGTCTGCTGGGCGGCCGCGGCGATGTGCAGCTCGGGAGAGGACCAGCGCTCGTAGCCCTCGGTGAAGTGCTCGGAGAACCAGGCCTCATTCAGCCCGTACTCCTCGGCCCATCGGACCACCTGCATGTCCCAGTCGAACCCGTCGGCCGGGGAGGTGTCCGGCAGCTGATGGGCGTAGAACAGACCGACTTCCATGAAACCTCCGGCGACAACGTCGAGTTGCGTGCAAGTGAAAGAGAGCGGCCGGCAGCCGCGGATCAAGGCGCTGAAGCGCCCGCATTCCGAGCCTGTCAGGCGGGTGACGTGAGGCATCGAGCTTGAGCGCCACGTACTTGGGAAGGGGTGCCAGCCGCTCACGGCACATGGTCATGACCGGCGAGCCCGCTCCTCGGCCGCGCCCCGCGGGCCTTGCCAGTCGGTCATGGGCTGCCGTCGGCGTGCGCCTGCGTGAGCGCCTTCCGCAGCAGCGCGGGCACCGGCTGCTTTCCCGCGCCGTCACTGCTGATCGAGACATACACGATCTTCGCGGTACAGGTCGCGACGTCGTCACGCAGGACCGTGTACCGCTCGAATATTGCGTTCCGTACCCTGAGCTGCGGTTAAGCAGCGTGGTGGTATTCGCCGATCATGCCTGCAACTACAGGTTTTCGGCGGATGGATCGCAGGTCGTCGAGGTTGGTCACGTCGTGGGAGGGCTGCGTCGCAAGGTCCGGAGGCCGTTGGCGCCGGGACTGGTGCGGCCGGCGCCCGTTGTAATGGATCAGATACTCCTGCAGCACGCGGGCCAGATGGCGTTCATTGAGGATTAGGATCCGGTCCAGGAGTTCGCGGCGCAGGGTGCCGATGACCCGCTCGCGCTCCCCCAGGACCATGATCAGGTTGCGGGCCTGTTGCACCGTCCATGCTCCAGTCGGGTGCGCGGATACTCCAGCCAGGTGCGGTCGCCGAGTGCCGTGCTCGATGAAGACCAGCACATACAGCCGCTTGAGCAGCACCGTCTCGACCGCCAGGAAGTCGCAGGCGATGATCGCGTGGGCTTGGGCGGTCAGAAATTGCCGCCAGGTCGGCCCAGCTCGGCGGGGCGCGGGACTGATGCCCGCGGTGTGCAGGATTTCCCACACCGTGGAGGCCGCGATCGGGTAGCCCAGGCGCGCCAACTCGCCTTGTATTCTCCGGTGTCCCAGGTGGGGTTCTCCCGAGCCATCCGCGGAGGGCCGTCCCGGGCGCCTTCGGTCGGTGAAGGTCCATTTACGCGCTACCAGGTGACGATGCCAGCGCAAAATCGTCGCTGGGGTAACCGGGAAGACTTCCGCCCACCGGCGGCGGTGGATCAGCCGCGATAACGCCGTGAGCCAGAGCCGGTCGGCGTGACCCCACCGCGGCTGGCCGCCGACCTGGCGGCGGAGCACCTGGTTCTCGTGACGGAGCACCAGCAGCTCAGCGTCCTTGGACAGATCAGGTCGGACCAGCACCGTCAGCAACCCGAACAAGCCCCTCACCAACCGATAGACAAGCGACAACACCACATCGCGATGATCGCAGCCACCGTGACCTCGGCCGCGAGCGCCGGGGTGAGCGTGGTGGTCACCGTGGTGCCGTCCACCACCTTGGATGGAGTGATGGTCAGGCCGGTAGCGCTGGGTTCAGGCACGTTGATGGCGAAGGTCTGCCAGTCCGACCTGGAGGAGGTAGCGGTGGGTGAGACCGCGCGGACCCGCCAGCGCACCTTCCATCCGTCGGACAGCGTGTTCGCCGGGACGGCGATGCTCGCCTGGGTGCCTTCCGGTACGTTATCCACGCTGCCGGTCCAGATCTGGCCGGTGCCCTGGCCGTCCGGTGCGGCCGGGTCGTGCTCGTTCTCGGCCTCGGCGCGCAGCGGCCTGCCCGCCGGGTCGCTCACCTGGGCAAGGAGCGCCGGAGTGCGGGTGGGTGTGACGTGGATCTGACCGTTCCCGGCCGCAGCCCTTGTGGCTGCGGCACGCGGATGTCTCGTTCAGGTTCCCCAGCGCAATTCGGGCTGGCCGACCCGTTGCCGGAGATCTTCCACCGCCTCGTCCGGTGTGGACCCGCCGCCGACCCGCCCCGCGTGATCAGCGAAGAACTGACTGCGCTGTTCGGGCGTCCAGGAGGCGTGGGGGGTGGCTGTTTCGTCGGGATCCATGAGCACGGCGATCCACTCGCCGGGAACCGACCCGTCCGAATGGCGGGCCGCGAGAACCGTCACCCATTGCCGGCGACCGGTGTCGCTCTTCTCGAACTCCTCGATGACGTAGCGCGCACCCAAATGAGCGCGGAGGCGACCGATAATCTCGTCCCGCCGATCGTGCATCCAGGCCGGAGTCGCCTGCGGCCAGTATGCGGCGGATGGCACGAAGACGGTGTGAGGCTTGACGCCCCAGGCGCAGTCGAAAGTGAAGCTGGCACCCTGTTCCCGGTAGACGACCCGCTCTTTCCATTCTTCACTGATCGTAAATTCCACCGAAACAGGGTACCAGCACGGCCTTCTGTCGACTATCGCTCGAAGATCACTTCCTCCGTCCGCGTAGTCGCGTCGACGATGGTTATTCTGATTATTTTGGTGACGTTGGGATTGGCCTTGAGCGCGGGGAACTCCGTCGTCTCCCAGACGTTGCCCGGGCGCAGGCTTGTTCCGTGAACCACCCTGACCACGCCGGAGGCATTTCGCGCGTAATTCAGGGAGACCTGGGTCCACGCATCATTGACCTGATCCTGGATGGCGTCCCATGGCACCTCCCAGGGGTCCCACTCTATCTCTTTCGGAATTTGCGCCTGTGGAATCCCACGGCTGTCCATGAGCATTTCGAGCGAGGTGCCACCCTTCGCCTTCGCAATTTCAGCGACGAGATCGGGGCCGGCATGCACATACTTGTCAGGCGCTATCTGCGTGCGGCCGGACCAGAAGAAGGCGGTGTCCCTGACCGTGGGGTATTCGCTGGCAAGCATCGCCCGGACGTGCGCGAGGACCAGCTTCTGCTCGGTTTGGAGCAGGCCTCTACGGATCTCCGATATCGCGCTCGTGCCCGTCTTGGAAGCTGCGAAGGCCCTCTTGAGTGCCCGGAACCCACTGCTGAGCAGTTTTCCGATCCCATATCCGGCCAGCGATTCAAGAGCGATCGTGCCGAGGTTGAGCAGCGTCTTGGCCAGCGATTGGTCGCCCTGGACGAAACGATATATTTCAACACCTACCGTGGCGATGGTAAGTGCTGCTCCGCAGACCAGCGTGACCTGACAGCCGACAATGGCCGGCATCCACCCCACTTCGAACATCGTGAGCGCGTACCTGAGCGCCTCAAAGGTAAGGTTGTATTCCTGTATCGCTTCGAAGCCGGGAGCCGATGTGGAGGCAATGCAGTTCTCGTAGGACTGGCTGTCCTGCGGATAGATGTCACAGAAGGCGGAGTTGAGGTATACCCGTGTGGCCAGCTCCTCCGGATCCCCGAGGATGTTGTAGATGCAGTCGCGATAGAACTGGCCCTCTTCTAAGCCGTATGCATCCTCCAGCCGAGCATAGTCATCCCGGTTGTACTCGAAGTCGCATTTGGCGATTTCTACGCCGGCGGCGTCCTCATAATCCTTGGAAACCGCATCGGCCGCGCTGGCGGCAGCGTCGGCACTCTGACCGGCGTTGATGGCCGAATCGTAGGCAAGGCGTGCTGCTCGGGTGGCGCTGTTGGCGGCGTCGACGGCCATCGCGTGGGAGGCGATCGCCCAGGTGGCCGACCGGAGGGCGCTGTGGGCGGAGGTTCTGGCCTTCGTGGCCGCCCCGACGGCGGTCTTGACCGCAGCCGCGGCCTTCTCCACCGAGGCAGCGGCTCGGTCGGCGTGCACCCTGGCCTGCTGAGCGTAGCCGGCGGCCCGCTGCGCCGAGTCGATCGCCTGCTGAGCGTAGGATGCGGCCAACGCGGCGTCGTCGCGGGCGCGGGCGGCTACGGCCTGCGCTTCCAGAGCGCTCTCCACGGCCGACTCGGCGGCCTGGCTGATCTTTGTCAGCAGGCCGGCGACCACAGCGAGGTGAACCGCGGTTTCGTGGTCCCGCTCGGCCGCGGTGAACCGGCCCGTGCTGAGGAACTGCCGCAGACCCGGAGCGGGTCCCTCCAAGGCTATCTGCGCTGCCGCCTTCACCTCCGGCCCGCTGTCCGGGCTGGCCAGGATCTGGTTGACCCGCACCCGCTCACCGATGACCGCCGCGGTGTACTGGCCGGTGTCGAGGAAGTCCCGCAACGCCTGCAGCGTGTCGGCCTCAAGGGCTTGCTCGGCTCGCTGCGCCAGCACGACATCGCCGGCCGTCTTGGCCGCGGCCAGGATCTGGTTGACCTTCAGCCGGTCCGCCGTGTACCGGCCGGGATAGCTCTGCGTACGCAGGAAGGTCGCAACCGTCTGGTCGCTGCCGGCCAGGGCGTTCATGGCCGCCGTCTCCAGGGCGGCGTTGTCGGTCACCGACAGCTTGGTCACCGCGATGCGGTTGTCCTGCGCCTCAGCGCGGGCGAGGCCGGCGCGCACGAACTCCAGCACGAGATCGTCGGCGCCACCCAGTGCGCCCAGCGCCGCCTGCTTGGTCCAGGCGCCCTGGCCGCCGGCCAGATTGAGCGCGACCTTGCGAGCGGCCGCGACCGCGGCCGCTCGCTCGGTGGCCGGGTCGAGGACCACCGCGATGAGCCTGTTGGTCTCGGCGTCGCGTTTGGCGGCCTGGTCGACATCCCAGTCGGCGGCCCGCTGCTGTCTCTCATACGCGACGTTGGCTGCCCGGGCGGTTTCCAACCCCTCGTCCCGAGCCACCGCCAGGCGTTCGGCGTCGGCGACACGCGCCGCATCGTAGACCGCGGCCGCCTGGGTCGCGGTGTCCAGCGCCTGCTGCGCGGCCGTGGTGGCCAGGTTGGCGTATTCGGTGGCCCGTTCCGCCGCCTTGGCGGCGTCGCCCGCGTGCTCGGCGGCTTCGAGGGCCGCGACGGCCGCGGCCCGGGCGTTGGCTGCCGCCTTGATGGCAGCGTCTCGCGCCTTGATCGCGGCATCGATGGCTGTCTGGAGGTACTTCTGTGCCGCCCGTGCCGCCCGCGCGGCCCGCTCGGCGTTGGCCCGTGCCCTTGCCGCCGCGGCGACCGCCTCCTGGGCGTCCGCGCCGGCCGCGTTGGCGTACCGTACAGCCTCGTCATTGGCAGCCGCTGCCGCGAGAGCATTCTCAGCCGCAGCCGTAGCCGCTGTGACCGCATGGGAGTTGGCCCTGACCGCCGTGAGCGCCAAGTTGACCAGCTCGGCGAGCTCATCCGTCTCCCGGGCGATCCTTTGGGCTGCCTGCGCCGCTTGCCGTGCGTTCTCCGCAAAAGTGGCATCGACGGCCGCGGCTGCGGCATGCTGATAAGCCTCGGAAGCTTTCTGGTTGGCCTTCGACGCCATCTGCGCGGCGCGTGCTGCCGCGGTGGCTGCGGCACGCGCCGCCCGGTTCGCCGCAGCCGCGGCGTGAACGGCCACCTGCGCCGCCTCAGCCGCCTGCTCCGCCGCCCTGGCCGCCCGCTTGGCCTGCGCCTTCGCCTCAGCCATGTTGTCGCGTGCCGCCGCGGTTGCGGCAGCGGCCTCCGCCGCCGACCGGCGCGCCGCGGCTGCGGAGTCCCTGGCGCGATCGGCCTCGCTCGTGGCGTTGGCGGTCTCCTGCTCCGCCAGCGCCTTGGCCTCCTTCGCCTGGCCCAGCAGGTCTTCTAGAGTCGCGGTCTCCTCGTCCCGCGCCGAGGCCACGGCCCAGCCGTAGGAGAGGAATGCCTCCAGCGCCTCCGGCGCACCTGCGTCCAGTGCTTTCTGGCCCGCGGCGCGGACTTGCGGGCCACCTGTGGCTATGGCCTGGTTGATCCGTAGCCGCTGGTCGGTGTTCCACTGCGCCTGCCAGCCGGACTCCAGGAACTTCCGCATCTCCTCGGCGGTCCCGGAGTCCAGTACGGCCTGCGCCGCCTGCTTGACCTGATCGCCGCCGGAGGCCATCAGCTGGTTCACCGACACCCGGGTGTCGATGTCCGACGGGCCCTGCCAACCGCTCTTCAGGAACGTGGGGATCGCGTTCTGGTCACCTGCGATGTCCGCGTCTAGGGCGGCCTGAGCCTTCGCGCGCAGGGCGGGACCACCGTTACTGATGACCCGCGCAAGATTCTCCCGCTGATCGAGACGCTGGGCCTGGGCCCATCCGCCATCCAGGAACGCGCTGACCTGAGCGTCCGAACCCAGCAACGCGGCCTCGGCAGCTAATCGGACCTGCGGACCACCCTCCTGCCAGGCCGACACCACGAGGGGGCGATCAGCGGGAACCGTCCCCTGGGCATACGCCGGCGGCGCGTGCAGCAGGCTGGCGAGCACAGCCAGGACCGTGCATGTCGCGATCACCACCTGCCACCGTATGGGTATCCGCGCACACACATTCAGCTGCACCGCAGCCTCCATCACCGCTCGAAAGTTCGCATACGGGAAGCGCTGACGAGGCGAATCCGGTTCACCCCCCATTCAGCACAGCGGAGTGTCACACGATGCTCGAATGCCGGGCAATCCCAGAAATGATCGGATATACCACCGGCATACCGGGCTTCTCTAGCCTCGTTCCATATCCGCAGAGGCGCGAGCAACGTGAACGGGCGGTGAACCCTTCAAGCGTTAGCAGGCCTATCGGAACTTCCGCACAGGCAACATCGGAGGTTTGTGGTCATGAAGTTATCCCCACGCTGGGTGACGCTGGGCGTCGCCACAGCGATGGCAGCGTCCTTATCGGTAGCTGCCTGGCCGGCGGCCGGCGCGTCTGCGATCTCGCTCCCGTCACTGGTAGACAACGGCGTCTATCCCTACCCTGGTGCGGCGGAGATCCTGGAGGCGCAAAACGTCAGGCTGATCTCCGGCGACGGCCACATCCTGCTGGCCGACTGCGCCACGCCGGTGCAGGGTGACATCGGCCTGCTGAAGATCCGAACCACCGACGAGGCCATCGGCGCCGACGGAATCGGCCGTGTCTGCTTCCAAGTAGCCGCCAACTCCGGCGTACTGAACCTCGAAGTTCCCGGCGTGTACGAGATCCGCGGGGACGGCCTACGCGAGGGCACCGGCCACCAAATAACCGCCAAACTACGCAACGACGACGGCGAAAGCCTCACCGTCAACGTAGACCCTGACGGCTACACCCAAGTCGGCGAGGGCACCGACCCGACCGCCTCCCCCACCATGCTGCTGCAGCTGCGCGCCGGCACCGGCCCCGCCCCCGGCACCGGAGCACAGGCGGCAGTCGGCAAACTCGCCGGCGACGGCCGCGAGTGCACCGCGACGCTGGTCGCGCCGAGCTGGGTGCTGGGCGCCGTGAGCTGCCTGGCCCCCGACCCGAACCAGCCCCAGCTCGCCGAAGGCGCGCCGGCCGGCGCGACCTATGTCACGTTCCCCGGAAAGGCCGGCATCAAGGTCGACTGGCTGAGCCCGCGCCCCGGCCGCGACGTGGTCCTGGCCCGGCTGGCCACCCCGGTTGAAGGGATCACCCCGATCCCGCTGGCCACCACCGCCCCCACCGGTGTCGAACTGTCCACGGTCGGCTACAGCCGCGCCGGGGTGACCGCCACCGATTGGACCAACGACCAGCAGCGCACCGCGCAGGTCACTTTCACGGCCGCGACCGCCACGACGCTGACCACCGCGACCGGCCCGCTCGTGTGCAGCGGGATGGCCGGTGCACCGGTACTCAACGGCGGCAAGCTCGCCGCCGTGCTCAGCCAGGCGGGCCAGGCCGGCTGCCCCGACCCCGCCGGGAGCGACAGCTCCCTCACCGCCGCCCGCGCTGACGATCTGACGACCTGGGTCAACGCCATCACCACCGCCGCGGCGGACCACACCTGGACCCTGGCCGACCTGCCCGCCACGGCTACGTCGGGCACCGCGGTCGGCACCGTCGCCGACAGCGCCTTCACCGGAACAGGCCTCCCGCTGACCGCCACCGCCGGCGCGACCTGGAAGACCGGCGACACCTACAGCCCGGCCATCGCGTTCGACCGCACCACCGGAACGCTCGCGGCCGGCGGCCCCGCCGTCGTCACCGACGCCGACTTCAGCCTCAGCGCCTGGGCCAAACCCACCATCCAGGGCACTTACTCGCCCCCCTCCACCGCCGGTGGCACCGTACTTTCCCAGGACGGCGTCAACACCGCCCGCTTCAAGCTCTGGATCCAGAACGAGGCCTGGCACTTCGCCATGAGCCAGTCGGACGTGGCCAGTCCCGTCTGGGACACCGCCGTCGCGCCCGCGGGCAGCGCTGCGCTGGGTGTCTGGTCGCAGGTCACCGTGACCTACAAAGCCGCCTCCGGCCTGGTGATCCTCTGGGTCAACGGCCAGAACGTCGCCAGTGTCCGGCACACAACGAAGTGGAAGGCCACCGGCGCGCTGCGCGTAGGCGCGCACAAGACCGGCGCCGCGAGCCTCGGCGGCTACTTCAGCGGTGTGCTGTCCACGGTCCAGACCTGGAACAGGGTCTCGCTGACGCCCGCCAAGAACAACCACGACTTCGACGGAGACGGCCGCAACGATCTCATTCTCACCGACAGCGCCGGTGACCTGTGGATGTATCCGAACCAGAGCAGTTCGGGAGAGAACACGGTCAGCGTCAGCAACCGGGTCAAGATCGGCAGCGGTTGGGGCATGGGATGGGTCGTCACCGACTGGGACGGGGACGGCCTGGCCGACCTCCTCAGGTCTGGCTCCGACGGCGTTCTGTGGATGTATCCCAACAAGGGCGGATATCTGACCAGCAGTAGCAGAGATGATGTCGGCTCCGGCTGGGAGAAATACACCTTCACCGCGGGCAACGCCAACAGCAACCCGCACGCCGACCTGTTCGCCATCCACAACGCCAACGGCACGCTGTTCCACTACCCGGACGGGGCAGCGGGTGCCACCAGGATCCAGATCGGCAACAGCGGCTGGACCGGCTACCGCACCTTCCCCTTCGATTTCAACGGCGACAACCGCACCGACATCATGGCCATCGACCGCAACGGTGACCTCTGGTTCTATCCCAACACGAGCCAGAGCGGCATCACCCTCGGCGCCCGCACCCACGCTGGCAGCGGCTGGACCAACTACAAGGTCGCGGCCATGGATTTGAGCGGTGATGGCAGGACCGACCTGGTCGCCGTCAGCGGGGACCGCGATCTGTGGGTCTATCCCGGACTGGGTAACGGTCGCTTCGGCACCCGGTACCAGCCGCGCTCCGGTGGGGTCATCGTCCCTGAATGGGTCGTCACCGCCGTCGGCTGACATGTGTTGGGTTGGACGCAGGTGTTCAGCCCACTGGTCGTGATCATCGCACCGGCCATGCTGTCTTCCTGCCGCACGGGACAGCATGGCCGGCCGCTGCGTCGCCGCCCCGGCCGAGCAGGCTTCCGCAGCGCTCCTGCAGCCGAACCTTGACCACCTGTCCTTGGGGCAAGACCCCTGGGTTTGACGCGGTACAGATCTGCCCTCAATCCACCACATCGGGCAGGGAACGGCGCACGGCCGCATGCTGGTCGAACGTAATCCCCAGGCGCATGACCATCTGCGGGTACTGGCCCGAGCAGAGCTCCTGGCGCAGGAACTCGCGCAGATGATGCATTTCCAGCGCCTGGGTGTGGAAGGCGGCGCTGACTCCGTGCGCGCTGGCGTGCAGCAGGACCCGTTGCAGGGCCTGCCCGGCGGCGATCCACGCCCTGCGGGTGTCGCCGCTGGTGGTGAGCAGTGCCACGACACCGGTGGAGCTCGCTTCGGTGTCGTGATGCGTGCCCCAGTCGTGCCGCCAGGCATAGTCGCGTTGAGGGAACCGCGGATCGGTGCCGGCCGGGTCGGCGGGATAGGCGTCGGCGGGGACGCCGTCCTTGCGGGCGCTGCCCGGCGGGCGAGCCCAGCGGATGACCTCGAGGTTGAGGACCCGGTCCTGCGCCTGGATGTTCTGGGCCGCCTCGGTCAGCGCCGCGACGGCCCGTACGGCTTGCGCCGCGCGTACGGGGGTCAGCCGGGCTCCTTCCGCGGCCGCCTGCTGGACCAGCGTCTCCACCAGCCGATCCGGTACGGGCAGGTCGGTGAAGGGGGCCCGGTGCGTGCGACGTCGCTCGATCTCGGCGTGCAGCGCCTTGGTGTGCTCGTCGGCCGTGACGCTCTCCCCCAGCCGCACGGTCGCCAGCAGCGCGGGCCGATCCGGGTCCGGCAGCACCTGTACGACGGGCTCGTACCCCCGGTGGCGCAGCACCGTGCGGATGTTGAACAGCGCGGCTCCGCAGCTGATGAGCAGTTGCCTGCCCTCAGGGTCGGCATGGCGCAGTTTCCTGGCCGTGTCCGCGCGCACGCTGATCTCGTCGCCGGAGACGGCGAACGACCAGGGCTGGCTGTTGTGCACGGACGGCGCCCACGTGGCGGCCTCCAGCGATGCGCGAATGGCGAGGGTGCTCTCCGCGGCTGTCCGGGTGCTCATGGCATCTACCTCCATCGGGATACGAACAGCACATCACCCGCCGTTCGCGGGGGTCAGGGCCGAAGGTCCCGGGTTCGGCGGACCAACGGGCACGCCGGGCGCCCCGGTGAGGCGACGGCGGAAGACCCAATAGGTCCACGCCTGGTAGGCCAGCACGACAGGGGTGAAGATTGCTGCCACCCAGGTCATCACGGTCAGGGTGTAGGGACTGGAGGCGGCGTTGGTGACGGTGAGGCTGTGGGCCGGGTCGAGGGCCGGCAGTACGTTCGGCCACAGCCCGGTGAACAGGGCCGCGGTGAACGCGACGACCGCCAGCGCGCTGGCGGTGAACGCCCAGCCGTCCCGGCCGCGCAGGGTCGCCACCAGGGCGGCCGCCAGACCGGCCCCGGCCAGGACCACCGTCGCCCACCAGACCGGCTTGCCGCCGTCGAGAGTGACCAGAAAGGCGATCATCACGAGCATGGTGACCGGCGCGAGCGTGCGGGCGATCCGGACGGCGCCCTCGCGGAGCTCTCCGGTGGTGCGCAGGGCCAGGAAGATCGCGCCATGCAGGGTGAACAGGGTCAGCGTGACCGCGCCGCCGAGCAGGGCGAATGGGTTGAGCAGGGTGAGCAGGTTCCCGGTGAACTCGTGGTCGGCGTCCAGCGGGACGCCGCGCACGATGTTGGCGAAGGCGACACCCCACAGGAACGCGGGACCGAGGGAGCCCCAGAAGAAGGCCCGGTCCCAGCCGCGTGTGCTGTCGCTCTTGTTGCGGTACTCCAGCGCCACCCCGCGCACGATCAGGGCCAGCAGGATCAGGAACAGCGGCAGGTAGAAGCCGCTGAAGAGCGTGGCGTACCACTCGGGGAAGGCGGCGAAGGTCGCCCCGCCCGCCACCAGCAGCCACACCTCGTTGCCGTCCCACACCGGGCCGATCGTCTTGACGATGACGCGCCGCTCGGCCTCGTCGCCTCCCAGGAAGGGCAGCAGGATGCCCACCCCGAAGTCGAAGCCTTCGAGCACGAAATAGCCGGTCCACAAGACGGCGATCAGCACGAACCAGACGGTGGTCAGTTCCATGGCGGAAAGTCCTTCAGTAGTTCAGGGCGGGGACGGGGGCTTCCGGCTCAGCCTGCTCGTGCGGCCCGACACGGATGAACTTGAGCAGCAGCCGTATTTCGATGACCGCCAGGACGGCGTAGACGAGGGTGAAGCCGACGAGGGTGATGGCGACCGACGTGACGTCCGCAGTGGGTGAGACGGCAGCGGCGGTGCGCATGATCCCGAAGACCGTCCAGGGCTGGCGTCCCATCTCGGTGAAGATCCAGCCGAGGCTGTTGGCCAGGAACGGCAGGCCGATCCCGGCGATGGCCAGCCGGTACGCCCAGCGTCCTGCGGGGAGCCTGCCGCGTCTGGTCAGCCAGAGCCCGGCCGCGGCCAGCAGCGCTGACAGCGCGCCGAAGCCGATCATGAGCCGGAACGACCAGTACGCCAGGCCGACGACCGGCCGGTAGTCACCGGGTCCGTAGAGCTCCTGGTAGCGGGCCTGGATGTCGTTGATGCCCTCGACCTTGCCGTCGAGGGTGTTGGTGGACAGCAGGCTGAGGCCGTACGGGATCTGGAGGTTGACGTGGTTGCGGCCGTTCTCGACGTCACCGACGGCGAACAGCGAGAAGCCCGCCGAGCTCTCGTCCTCCCACAGTGCCTCGGCGGCGGCCATCTTCATCGGCTGCTGCTCGGTCATGATCTGCGCCTGCCAGTGGCCGGAGAACGACACACCCACCGCCGAGACGAGTGCGACGACCAGCCCCAGCCGGGCCGAGGTGCGGAACAGCGGCGTATCCCGCTTCTTCAGCAGGAACCAGGCGCTGATGCCGAGCACGAAGGCGGCGGCGGTCAGGAACGCACCGAAGATCACGTGCGGGAAGGTGACGAGGGTGGTGGAGTTGGTGAGCACGGCCCAGATGTCGGTCAGCTCAGCCCGGCCGTTGTTGATCCGGTAGCCGACGGGGTGCTGCATCCAGGAGTTCGCGGCGAGGATGAAGTAGGCCGAGATGTTGGTGCCGATGGCGGCCAGCCAGATGGTGGCCAGGTGCAGCCGGGGCGGCAGCCTGTCCCAGCCGAAGATCCACAGGCCGAGGAAGGTGGACTCCAGGAAGAAGGCCATCAGCCCTTCCATGGCCAGCGGCGCCCCGAAGACGTCCCCGACGAAGCGTGAGTATGCGCTCCAGTTCATGCCGAACTGGAACTCCTGGACGATCCCGGTCACCACGCCCATGGCGAAGTTGATCAGGAACAGTCGGCCCCAGAACTTGGTCAGCCGCAGGTACTCCGGCTTTTTCGTACGATGCCAGGCCGTCTGCAGCCCGGCTACGATGATCGACAGCCCGATCGTCAGCGGCACGAACAGGAAGTGGTAGACGGTCGTGATGCCGAACTGCCAGCGGGAAAGGTCCAGGACGTCCATGGCAGCCAGACTCCTGCAGGGCATTGCCATGGCCGTAGGGTCGTGTGACCCGGTCCGGAGGGACCTTGGTCCCACGCCCATCGCCGCCCTCATGGATCGAGGCGGGTCTCTCGGGCGCGACGTGGCGGGGGATGCCGTCAGGGAAGGAGAACTGCCGGAACAACCTGCGCATGCCCGCCGTGGCCTAACCCGGCGATGTAGATCATGTCCTGGCCGCACTCGCCGATGATCCGGTTAAGGTGGGCAAAGACGAGGTTCAGGCCCGCTGTGGCGCCCAGCGGCCGAGCAGACACGGCTTGACGGCTGCATCATCGTCATGCTGCCGATCTCTCAGACTCGGCACCATCCGGATTGGGGAGCTTGGTCCCGCCCGTCGCCCTGGATCCAGCCCACGCGCAGATCGAAACCCACGGCGCGGAACAGGCAACGGCCGAACCAGCGTGCCGGATGCACACGAACCCACGAGCCCAAGGATCAGAGAGGGACGTGCCAGTTCAGCCGCGTCCCGCCCCCCTCCTGGCTCTCCAGCTCAGCGGTGCCGCCCAAGCGTCCGGCCCGTTCTTCGATGTTGCGCAGGCCGCTGCGGCGTCCGCCCTCTCCCAATCCGACACCGTTGTCGCTGACCGTGAGGTTGAGCCGCCGATCCGCGACCGCGATCGAGACCTCGGCCCGGGTGGCGTGGGAGTGGCGCACCACGTTGGACAGCGCCTCCCGCAGGACGGCGAGCAGGTGCTCGGCGACCTGCTCGGGCACGAGGGTGTCGATCTGCCCCTCCATGCGCAGGCCCGGCATGAAGCCCAGATGACCGCCCGCGCCCTCGACCAGGTCGACGATCTGTGCGCGCAGGCCGGGGACGATGTCCTCCCGCGTGCCCTGCAAGGCGAAGATGGACGAGCGGATCTGCCGGATCGTCTCGTCCAGCTCGTCGATCGCGTGCTGCAGCCGCTTGGACGCCTCCGGCCGCTCCACCAGCCGGACCGTGCTCATCAACGTCATGGCGGTGGCGAACAGCCGCTGGATGACCACGTCGTGCAGGTCCTTGGCGATGCGGTCGCGATCTTCCAGCAGGCCGAGCCGTTCGGCGTCCCGGCGGGCCTCGGCCAGCTCCAGCGCGATCGCGGCCTGGCCGGCGAACGACTCGAGCATCTGCTGATCCGCCCTGCTGAAGGGCAGCCGGCCGCTGCGCTTGGTGAGTGTGAGCACCCCGCGCACCCTGGGCATCGTGCCCAGCGGCACCAAGAGAGCGGGACCGTAGCCCAGCCTCCGCAGCGGCGAGTCGAGATCGGGGATGTTCTGCAGGTCGGTCTCGGACAGCGGCTCGCCCTGGGTGAACGCGTCTCCTGCGAGGGTGGCGGCGATGTCGAACGTGGTGCCCAGCAGTTCGTCCGCACCTTCGCCGTCGGCGACCTCCACGGTCAGCGTGCTGCCGGACGCTTCTGGCAGCAGTACCTGGACCAGGTCAGCGTCGCACATCTGGCGGGCGCGGGCCGCCATCGTGGCGAGCACCTCGTGCGGGTCGGCGCCGGACAGCAGGCTGGTGGTGAGCTCCGCGGAGGCCTGCAGCCAGGTCTCGCGCCGCCGCGACTCCGCGTAGAGGCGGGCGTTCTCCACCGCGACGCCTGCCGCGGTGGCCAGCGCGATGACGACGGCCTCGTCCTCCTCGTCGAACTCGCCGCCGCCGCGCTTCTCGGTCAGGTACAGGTTGCCGAAGACCTCGTCGCGGACGCGCACGGGGACGCCGAGGAAGGTGCCCATCGGCGGGTGACCGGGTGGGAAGCCGTAGGACTCGGGGTGGTCGGAGATGCGGCCCAGCCGCAGCGGCCGGGCGTCCTTGATGAGCAGTCCGAGCAGGCCCAGGCCGTGCGGCCAGTGCTCGATCCTGGCGATCTCCTCCTCGCTGAGACCGACCGGGATGAACTGCAGGAGCGTGTTCTCCTCGCCCACCACGCCCAGCGCCCCGTAGCTGGCGTCCACCAGCGTCGTCGCGGTCTCCACGATCCGCCGCAGCACCGTCTCCAGGTCCAGGTCGCTACCTACCGACACCACGGCCTCGAGCAGCGCGTGCACGCGGTCGCGCGTGGCCAGGACGGCATTGAGCCTGGTCTGCAGCTCGGCCAGCAGTTCATCCAGCCGCATCTGAGGCATCAACGGACGATGTTCGCCTTCCGACATGCGATCAGTCTCGCATCCGGGACAGCACGGTGCCCACCCCGGACGTCGGGGTGGGCGCGTGAGGCGTGCAACTACTTGAGCCAGGCGTTGCGCCGGACGATCGGCAGGTTGCCGAGTCCCAGAGTGCCGCCCGCGCCGGCGAGGGTGAGGCCGATGAGGACGATCGCGTAGACGATGTGCTCATCCATGAACGGGTTGTTGGCCAGCGGCAGCTCGGCCGCCCACATCAGCGCCAGCATCAGGCCGCCGGCGGCCGCGGCGACGCGGGTGCCGACGCCCAGGACGAGTGCCAGGCCGATGCCGAGCAGTCCGGCCATGAACAGCCAGTCCACCCATGCCTGTCCCGCGAGTGCGCCGAAGAACCCGCCCAGGGCGTTCTCGCCGGTGCCCTTCAGAAAGCCGGTCGTCGGGCTGCCCCCTTCGATCCAGGCCCGGTTGGCGGGTGTGGCGAAGCCCCAGCCGAAGGTCTTGTCCAGGAACGCCCACAGGAAGACCCAGCCGATCGAGATCCGAGCGATCGCCCAGGCATAGTCGACCGGGCGACGCGCGCCGGTCGTGGTGGTCTCGTGGTACGTGACGGGCTTCGCATACGCGGTGGTCATGATGCCGCCTCCAGCGGGCTGTGTGCCTGTTCTCTTCGTCGCCTCCAGCACATCGGATTCGAGCTGCCGCGTGCAGAGCCGTACGTCCCCGCCCTGCCGGGACCTTCGGCGGGTGCGCGGCGCCGAGACCGCGACCAACGGCCGGGCTCACAAGGTCTTCGGCCCCTACGCGTCACACCGCGGCAAGCGATGTCATGGCAGGCAGGAGCGAAGGGAGGCTCATGATGCGGATCACGGTGAGCGACGTCATGACCAAGCAGGTTGTCGCGGTCGAGCAGGACACGCCATTCAAGGACGTGGCCCGGATGCTGGTGGCGAACGGGATCAGCGCCATGCCGGTGCTGGACTCCGACGGCCGGGTCATCGGCGTGGTCTCCGAAGGAGACCTCATGCGCAAGGAGGAGTTCCGCGAGCAGTATCACGGCGAGAGTTACCAGCCCTCGCTGCGGACAAGGCTGCGCCGGAAAGTGACGGATCGGAGCGAGGACGGCGGTACGAAGGCGGCGGCGGACACCGCCGCGGGTCTGATGACCGCTCCCGCGGTGACGGTCGCGCCGCATGCCTCAACGGTCAGGGCGGCTCGCCTCATGGACGAGTACGGCGTCAAGCGTCTGGTCGTCGTCAACGAGGAGGGCCGGCTGGAGGGTGTCGTCAGCAGGCGGGACCTTCTCAGGACGTACCTGTGCGACGATGAGGAGATCAGGCGCCGCGTCGTCGCCGGCATAACGCCACGGGACAGGTGGAACGACCGCGACGGCATCATTGTCGAGGTGCACGACGGCATCGTCACCCTGTCCGGCTACATCGACCGGCGCAGCCAGGCGGCCGCCGCCGCGCGCACCGCCGAGAGGCTCGACGGGGTCGTCGACGTCCACGAGGACCTCGTCTGGCGGCGAGACGACATCCTCGAGCTTCCTTTCACGTGGGATCGGCCTTGATCCAGCGGACCCTGGTGACCGGCCACGCGACCGCGAGTAGGGCTGGTATGCCGCGACTATCGGGACTTTGGTCACTTTGCGATGTTGCGTGTGTTGGATAGCGTCTGAGCATGATTCGCGTTTTCCTCGTCGACGACCATGAGGTGGTGCGGCGCGGTGTCGCCGCCCTACTGGACTCCGAGGACGACATCGAGGTGATCGGCGAGGCGGGCACAGCCGAGTCGGCCGTGGCGCGTATCCCGGCGCTGCGGCCGGATGTCGCGGTGCTGGACGTGCGGCTGCCCGACGGCAACGGGGTGGACGTGTGCCGCGAGGTGCGCTCCAAGCTCCCCGGGCTGGCGTGCCTGATGCTGACCTCCTTCGCCGACGACGACGCGCTGTTCGACGCGGTCATGGCCGGCGCCGCCGGCTACGTGCTCAAGCAGATCCACGGCTCGGACCTGGTCGGCGCCGTGCGCACGGTCGCCTCGGGCCAGTCGCTGCTGGATCCGCAGACCACCGCCGCCATGCTGCAACGGCTTCGCGACCAGGCCGCCAGGCGAGACCCGCTGGCCGCGCTCTCCAACCAGGAGCGGCAGATTCTCGACCTGATCGGTGAAGGGCTGACGAACCGGCAGATCGGCGAGCGCATGTTCCTGGCCGAGAAGACGGTCAAGAACTACGTGTCGAATCTGCTGTCCAAGCTCGACATGCAGCGACGCACCCAGGCCGCCGCGCTGGCCGCCCGGCTGCGGGCTGACCGACGGGAATGACGGGATCTTCGCCTCTGATGAGGAGCGGCACCGGGCGGTCATTGTTGAGGGTGTGCGACTCGACTCGTCCGGCCTGCAGGTGCTCTCCCGTTCGGAGTGCCTGCGATTGCTGTCGTCCGCGCTGACCGGACGGATCGTCTCACCGATCGCGCCCTGCCCGCCGCCACCCGCAACGCCGTGGTGGCCTTCGAGGCCGACGAGTTCGACCCGGAAGAGCGCACGGGATGGTCGGTCACCGTCATCGGGCATGCGCGCGCGGTGCACGACCCGGCCGAGATCGCCGAACTGGCCGCGCTGCCTCTGACCGCGTGGACGCCGGGCAGCCGTGACCACTACATCGTGGTGGACGCCGAGCAGGTGTCCGGCCGCCGTATCGTCAGGAATGTTCGGCCGTCCGTCGCCCATCTGTGCGCCTCGTCCTCCATACTGTCCGGAGGACATTCACCGCGCCTCGGCCAGCTCCACGGCGACCGGTTGAGAAGCGTCAAGCCCCATCGGGGGTACGACTACCACCGGGCACGGCGGCCGGCGCAGGCATGACAGCACCACCGCGCCCAGCCTGCCGTCCCCGGCGAGCGGGGCGGCCGACCCGAGCACCAGCAGATCGGCCCCCCGGGCCTGCTCGGCGAGCACGGACTCGGGCCTGCCGGGAACGAGCCGTCCCTCGACGCGAATTCCGGGGAACCGGTCCCCCACCAGGGTGAGCGCGCGATTGAGTGCGGCATCGCCGTGCAGCTGCTCGTACGCCAGGTCGTCGTGTGCCGGCTGCCGCGCGTACGGCGCCCTGTACGGGACCCGGGGTTCCCACGCGTGCACGACGAGCAATCGTTCCCCGCGGCCGACGGCTTGTTCCGCGGCCCACAGCAGGGCGGCCTCGCAATTCCTGGTGCCGTCGGCACCGGCCACGATGCGATGAAATCTCATGCCTCAATGATCGAACCGAGGGACCAGGGCAAAACAGGGACGTTCTGCCCTGATGGCCGGGCCTTTGGTCCGGCGGTTCGACCCTCGGGTGTGCCTGTGAGGTCACGATGCGGGGACCGGGAACGACGCCGCGAGGCTCTCACCCCATTGCCTGGCCCGCTCCAGCTCACCCTCGACCAGCGCCCCCCGTATGTCGGTGACGTAGAAGCTCTCAGCGGGTGCGACGGATCTGACGCCGAGGCGGCGCAACCGTCTGGCGACGGCGTGGGCGGCCGGCTGGCGGGTGGAGGCCCGGCTCATCGAGAAGGCGTGCGTCGGCCCGCCTACCACGAGCAGCGCGATCTCCTTCCCGATCTGCGGGGGTGCCGAGCCGACCTCCACCACCTCGGCCCGCATCCGCGTGGCCAGCCCCTCGGCCACCGCCTCGGCGATCTTCTTGGTGTTGCCGTACATGGACTCGTAGATCACTAATGCGTCCATGTCACGCCTCCCTCCAGCTTCGTGTCGGCAGGACCGGTTCTCTTCGCGTCGGCAGGACGGGTTCAAGGCGGAACATGCCGGTCACCACCTCCCCCGGCTCCTCCGAAGGGCTGACCCGACCGGCGACCGCGGCCAGCACGTCCCGGGCGGTGATCAGGCCGACCAGGCCGTCGCCGGACAGGACCGGCACGGCGTCGACGCCGGCGTCGATCATGGCGGCCGTGACCTGGGGCAGCGGCGTCTCCGGCCGCACCCGCGGTCTCCTCTCCCGTCCCAGCAGGCCGCGGACGTGCCGGGTGGACTGCTCCTGCGGCCCGCCGGACCAGGACGCGGCCAGGTCCTCGCGGGTCACGATGCCCAGCAGGTGACTGCCGGCGACGACCGGCAGGTGGTGCACGCCGGCCTGGCGCATCAGCTCCCAGGCCATGAGCGGCGACTCCTCCGGTTTGACGGCGACCAGAACGCGGCTCATCACCTGCCCGGCCGTCAGCGCTTCGACGGTCATGACTGCTCCTTCCGACCGGGCCGGACCACGGCGACCGGGCAGGCCACGTGATGCAGTACGGCGTGGCTGACCGAGCCGAGCAGTGCCGAGGCGAAGCCGCCCAGCCCGCGCGAGCCGACCACGACGAGGTCTGCCGCCTTGGCAGCCCTGGTCAGGGCGGCGACCGGGTGTTCGCAGGGTTGCTCATCAGTGATGACGAGGTCAGGGTTGTTGGTGCGCCAGGGCTCGACCAGCTCGCGTGCCGCGCGCTTCTCCTCCCGCATGACCTGCTCGATCAGGCTGCTGTAGGCGACGGCGTACGGGGAGAAGGACGGCACCTGCCAGGCCGTGACCACGTGCAACTCGGCCCGGCGCCTCATCGCCTGCTCGACGGCGTACTCCATGGCCGCCTGCGCGTGCTCGGAGCCGTCGTAGCCGATCACGACGCGGCCGTGCTCGGCCGGCTGGGATCCGCGGACGACGACGACCGGTCCCATGGCGTGTCCGGCCATCGCGGTGCTCACCGAGCCGAGCATCATCCCGGTGAACCCGCCGAGCCCGCGACTGCCCAGCACCAGGCAGTCGGCCGTGGCGGACTCGGCGATCAGTTCGTCGATGACGTTCCCGGTCAGCAGGTCCGTCGTCACCTTGACGCCGCTGGTGATGTCGCGCGCCCGGTCGGCGGCTGCCTCCAGCGCGCCGGCGCAGTGCTCTGTCCCCTCTCCGTGCGACCGCGGCGCGCACACATGCACGAGTCGCAGGTCGTGCCCGCGCCGCGCGGCGTCGGCCGCCGCCCACTCCACTGCGGCGGAGGACGGGGCGGACCCATCCACGCCGACCACGATCTGACTGGCCATCACTCATCTCCTCAACGGATCGGATCTCGCACTCTCAGCTTCGCCAGGGCGGCGGAAGAACTCCCGAGGAGGAAGTCCTGCACAAGCAGTGCCTTTGGTCCCTGATCGCCAGGCGCGGAGGTCACTCTGCGGGCTGGATGCGGGTGCCGCTGATGCCATCCACCACCCGCGCGAGCTCGTCCAGCGCGCCGATGGCCACCGGCCGGCCGGTGGCGCGGCCGAACGCGCAGGCCGCCGCCACCTTGGGCCCCATGGAGCCGGGGTGTGAAGGAGTCGCCGTCCAGCTTGTCGGGAGTCGCAGTCGTGATGGGACGCTGGCGCGGTGTGCCGTAGTCGGCGTACACGTAGGGCACATCGGTGAGGATGGCCAGCAAGTCCGCTTCGAGTTGTGTGGCGAGCAGCGCAGCGACGGCGTCCTTGTCCACGACCGCCTCAATGCCCGTGAGGTCGCCGCTGACGGGGGCGCCGCCTCCGCCACCGGCGATCACGACTGTGCCGGCGTCCAGCAGCCGGGCGATCGGGCAGTTCGACGACGCGTTCGGGCCGCGGCGAGGGCACGACGCGACGGTAGCCGTGCCGTTCCCGGACGAAGGTCCAGCCACGCTCGGTCGTGAGGCGTTCGGCGTCCGCCTCCGGATAGCAGGGGCCGATGGGTTTCTCCGGATGGTCGAAGGCCGGGTCCGCGGGGTCCACGACGACCTGGGTGACGAGAGCGGCGACCGGCACGTCCGGCAGGTGGCGGCCGACGCCTTGGGCGAGCCAGTAGCCGATCATGCCCTGGGTCTCGGCGACAAGGGTGTCGAGCGGGTAGCCGCGTTCCAGGGTGGGGTCGCGTTCGCTCTCCTCGGCCAGCAGCCCCACCTGGGGGCCGTTGCCGTGCACGACGAGGATCTGGTGGTGGGTGGCCAGGCGGGCGATCTGCTCGGCGGCGTGGGCGGCGTTGCGGATCTGCGTGGCCGCGTCGGCCCGTTCCCCGCGGTGCAGCAGCGCGTTGCCGCCGAGCGCGATGACGATCCTCACCTTGCGCCTGCCAAGGTGGGGCCGACCAGCGCTTCCAGGACCGCCTGTGCGGTGGGTAGGCGGTTGGCGGCCTGGGGAAACACCTGGGAGGCCGGGCCGTCGATGACGTCCCCGGCGACTTCCTCGCCGCGGTGGGCGGGCAAGCAGTGCAGGAAGACCGCTCCAGGTGCGGCTTCCCTCATCAGGCCGGCGGTGACGCGGTATGGGGTGCGCGCCGCGGTCCTGGCCGTCTTCTCCTCGATGGGATCTCCCATGGACTGCCGGCCAGCGCGGTGGCCTCCATGAGGCTGTGGGTGACGTTGGTGGCGGGGCCGACGTAGGCCAGTTTGCGCCCGCGCAGCTCACCGAAGTGCTCACGCAGGGTCAGCAGGTCGGCGAGCGCCTGCAGCGGGTGATGGGCGTCGGTGAGCGCGTTGATCACCGGGACCTCGGCGGACCGGGCGAACCCGTGCCACGTCGTCGTGGTCGAAGGTACGGATCACGACGGCGGCGGCGTAGGAGCCGATGACCCGGGCGGTGTCGGCGATGGTCTCGCCCCTGCCGAGCTGTAGCTCGGCAGGGGCGACGGTGAGCGGGACGCCGCCCGGGCGGACGACGGCGGTCTCGGTGGAGACGCGGGTGCGGGTGGAGGGTTTGGCGAAGTGGAGCAGCACCGTCTGTCCTTCCAGCGGGTCGCCTGCGGCACCGGGGTGGCGCTTGAGGTGTTCGGCCCGGTCGAGCAGGTAGGCGAGGTCGTGCTCGGTCAGGTCGGCGATGCGCAGCAGGTCTTTCACAGGGGGTTCCTCTCGATGGGGCAGCTCATGCAGCGGGGGCCGCCACGGCCGCGGCCGAGTTCGGCACCGGCGATGGTGATGACCTCGACGCCGTGTTTGCGGAGCATGGTGTTGGTGGTGACGTTGCGTTCGTAGGCGACGACCACGCCGGGCGCGATGGCGAGCACGTTGGTGCCGTCGTCCCACTGCTCGCGTTCGGCGGCCCACACGTCCTGTTCCGCGCGCAGCACAGTGGCCGCGCCAAGCGCGGTGAACAGGTCGTCGTTCTCGCGCACCCGCAACCCTGGGGTGAGGGTGAACGAGCGCAGCGGAGGCAACTCGGGGTGGACCACGAAGACGCCTCGGTCGATCATCGTCATGACGGTGTCGAGATGCATGAACGCCCGCTTGGACGGCAGCGCGGCGGCGATCACCCTGTCAGCGGCGCCGGCCTCGAACAGGCGCCGGGCCAGCAGTTCGATCGCCTGCGGGGTGGTGCGTTCGCTCATCCCCACCAGGACGGTGCCGTCGCCGACGACGTGGATGTCGCCGCCCTCGATGGTGGCCGGCTACTCGGCCTCGGCCGGGTACCAGACCGGAGCCCGCCCGGCGAACATGGGGTGGAAGGCGGTGCCGGCCCAGTCGCCGAACATGACCGCGGCGGCGTCCGCGAACGGGGCGGTGGAGTCCACCAGCACCTGGCGGGGGACGGCGGCGAACACGGCGAGAGTGCCCAGGATGTAGACGGCGGCAGTGACGGCCGTGCCGATGACCGTGGCGCGCGGGATCGTCCGCTCGGGGTGCTCCACGTCCTCGGCCGGGACGGTGGCCGACTCGATGCCGATGAACGCCCACAGCGTCAGGGACGCGGCGGCGGTCACGGCGCCGAACGTGCTCTGGCCGCTGGGGTTGAACGGGGTGAAGTCGCCGGCGTCGATGAAGAACGGCGCGGCCACGGCGAGCGCGACCAGCGGGAGCAACTTGGCGACGGTGGTGACGGCCTGGATCCAGCCGCCCTGCCGTACCCCGCGCACGTTGACGGCGGTCAGCAGCCAGATCGCCGCCAGCGCGACGCCTGCCGCGAGCAGGGCGGTGTCGCCGAGGGCGGGCCAGAAGTAGCCGAGGTAGCTGACGAAGGCGACGGCGATGGCCGCGTTGCCGACCCAGACCGCGATCCAGTAGCCCCACGCGGTCTGGAAGCCGACGAAGTCGCCAAAAGCACGGCGGGCGTAGGCGTACGGGCCGCCCGTCTTGGGGTAGGCGCGGCCGAGGCGGGCGAGGACCAGCGCCAGCAGCAGAGCGCCGGTCGCGGTCAGTGTCCAGGCCACCAGGCTGGCACTGCCGAAGGCGGCCAGCGAGGCAGGCAGCAGGAACACGCCTGAGCCGATCATGTTGCCGACGACCAGCGCGGTCGCCATCCACGGACCCAGCTTGCGGCGTCGTGTCAGCGGAGTGACGGACATGATGATGTCCTACTTCCAGGATCATCACCAGCACATCAGTGGCGTAGTAGCAGGTACGGAGGCCAACGTCCTCGATTCCTGATGACCTTGGTCCCCTTCGCAGCTGCCCTTCGACCGACCTGGTCGCCCCCAGATCAAAAAGCGTGAAAGCCGGCGTTCGACACGAAGGGGAACCATGACGGCCACGCGATCACGTTCGAGGCTTGACGCGGCAGGGTGGGCGAGCGCGACACCGCGCACTCGATGGCCCCAAGGTTCCCGTCCTGGTCAACCCCGCTGACAAGGGGTGGGAGATTGCCCCTCAAACGCTCGCACGCAGCCTCCCCTGAGCAGGAACCCTCACACTTCCGGCCGGTTCGAGTTTCCCCGCCTCTTGTTGGGCTAAGACAACACCCATACCGGACATGTCGGATTCGTGACGGCAGGGACGAGTGATATGGCGGGCATGGATGGATCGGTCAGCGACGCGCTGCTGAAGATGGGCCGGCATCTGCGGCCGGGTACGGTCTCGGCGGACCTGCGGTCGTTGTACCAGGTGGGCGGCCGGCAGTCGGACGCCTTCTATCGGGATCGGTGGAGCCATGACAAGGTGGTGCGCTCCACGCACGGGGTGAACTGCACGGGTTCGTGCTCGTGGAAGGTCTACGTCAAGGACGGGATCATCACCTGGGAGGCGCAGCAGACCGACTATCCGAGCGTCGGCGGTGATCGGCCGGAGTACGAGCCGCGTGGCTGCCCCCGTGGCGCGGCCTTCTCCTGGTACACCTACTCCCCCACCCGGGTGCGTTACCCCTACGCGCGGGGCGTGCTGGTGGAGATGTACCGGGAGGCCAGGGCGCGGCTGGGCGATCCGGTCGAGGCGTGGGCGGAGATCACCACGGACCCAGGCAAACGGGAAAGATACCAGGCCGCCCGAGGCAAGGGTGGCCTGGTACGCGTCACCTGGGACGAGGCCACCGAGATCATCGCGGCGGCGCACGTGCACACGATCAAGACCTACGGTCCCGACCGCGTGGCGGGCTTCTCGCCCATTCCGGCGATGTCGATGGCGTCGCACGCGGTGGGCGCCCGGTTCATCTCGCTGATCGGCGGCGCGATGCTGTCGTTCTACGACTGGTACGCCGACCTGCCGGTGGCCTCGCCGCAGGTGTTCGGCGACCAGACCGACGTTCCGGAGTCGGCGGACTGGTGGGACGCGGCGTACCTGATGTTGTGGGGCTCGAACGTGCCGGTGACCCGCACGCCGGACGCCCACTACATGGCCGAGGCGCGTTACCACGGCCAGAAGGTGGTGGTGCTGGCGCCCGACTACAACGACGCCGCCAAGTTCGCCGACGAGTGGCTGGCCCCGCACCCCGGCACGGACGGCGCACTGGCCATGGCCATGGGCCACGTGATCCTCAAGGAGTTCTTCACGGACCGGCCGACGCCCGCCTTCGCCGACTACGTCAAGCGCTTCACCGATCTGCCGTTCCTGATCCGGCTGCGAGAGCGCAACGGATCATACGTGCCGGACAAGTTCCTCACCGCGGCCGACCTGGGTCAGGAGGGCCAGGAGGCGGCGTTCGCCACGGTGCTTGTGGACGCGCGGACCGGCGAGCCGGTCGTGCCGAACGGCTCGCTCGGCTTCCGCTACTCCGACCAGGGGCAGGGCCGCTGGAACCTTGACCTGGACGGAGTGGACCCGCTGCTGACCTGTCTCGGGCCGGAGTCGGTGCCGGTGGCGCTGCCACGCTTCGACGGTCACGGCGATGGCGTGCTGCAGCGCGGCGTGCCGGTGCGGCGGGTCGGCGCTCACCTGGTGACCACGGTCTACGACCTGATGCTCGCTCAGTACGGGGTCGCCCGCGAAGGGCTGCCCGGACGCTGGCCATCCGCGTACGACGACGCTGCCGAGCCCTACACCCCCGCCTGGCAGGAGGCGATCACCGGCGTGCCGGCCGCGGCGGCGGCCCGCATCGCGCGGGAATTCGCCCGCAACGCCGAGGAGTCCGGCGGCCGTTCCATGATCATCATGGGTGCGGGGACGAATCACTGGTTCCACTCCGACACGATCTACCGCTCGTTCCTGGCGCTGACGACGCTGACCGGCTGTCAGGGCGTCAACGGGGGCGGCTGGGCGCACTACGTCGGTCAGGAGAAGTGCCGGCCGATCACCGGGTGGGCGCAGCTGGCCTTCGGGCTGGACTGGTCGCGCCCGCCCCGGCAGATGATCGGCACCGCCTTCTGGTACCTGCACACCGATCAGTGGCGCTACGACACCTACGCGGCAGACGTCGTCTCCTCTCCGCTCGGCGAGGGCGCGTTCACCGGCAAGGCCACCGCCGACCTGCTGTCGCTGTCGGCACGTCTGGGGTGGATGCCCTCATACCCGACGTTCGACCGCAACCCGCTCGACCTGGCCGACGAGGCCGCCGCGGCGAGGTCCGACCCAGGGCCCTACGTGGCCGGGCAGGTCGCGGAGGGGCGGCTCGGCTTCGCCTGCGAGGACCCCGACGCGCCCGCGAACTGGCCCCGTGTGCTCACGGTGTGGCGGGCCAACCTGCTCGGCTCCTCCGCCAAGGGCAACGAGTACTTCCTGCGTCATCTGCTGGGCGCCGACTCGGCCGTCCGTGCCGACGAGGCCGCTCCCGAACAGCGGCCAGAAGGCGTCGCCTGGCCGCAGGAGGCGCCTCGGGGCAAGCTCGACCTGCTGCTGTCGCTGGACTTCCGGATGACGTCCACCACGCTGTTCTCCGACATCGTGCTGCCGGCCGCCACCTGGTACGAGAAACACGACCTGTCCTCCACCGACATGCACCCGTTCGTGCACGCCTTCACGCCGGCGATCGACCCGCCGTGGCAGACCCGCACCGACTTCGCCGCCTTCCACGCCATCGCCAAGGCGTTCAGCGGCCTGGCGAAGACCCATCTGGGCACCCGCACCGACCTGGTCGCCGTTCCGCTCCTGCACGACACCGCCGACGAACTCGCCACCCCGCACGGGCGGGTGCACGACTGGCGCGCGACAGGAGGGAGGCCGACGCCGGGACGCGACTTCCCCAAACTGGTCACCGTCGAGCGCGACTACGGGGCCGTGGCAGACAAGATGGCCGCCCTCGGCCCCCTCCTGGAACGGCTCGGCGCCACCACCAAGGGCCTGACGTTCGACGTCTCCGGCGAGATCGACCGGCTGGGCAGGATGAACGGCACCGTACGCGGCGGCGTCGCCGACGGACGCCCGTCCCTGGCCCGCGACGTCGACATGTGCGAGGCCATCCTGGCCCTGTCGGGCACCACCAACGGGCACCTGGCCGCGCAGGGGTTCACCACGCTGGGCCGGCGTACCGGGACGTCGTTCGACGGCCTGGCCGACGAGCACAGGCAGATCACCTTCGCCGACACCCAGGCCCGGCCGGTGCCGGTGATCACCTCACCGGAATGGTCGGGCAGCGAAAGCGGCGGGCGCCGCTATTCGGCCTTCACCATCAACGTCGAGCACCGCAAACCCTGGCACACCCTCACCGGTCGCCAGCACTTCTACCTCGACCACGACTGGATCCACGAGGCGGGCGAGGCGCTGCCGGTCTACCGGCCACCGCTGAACATGACCGCGATGTTCGGCGAGCCCGGCGTAGGAGAGTCCGGCGAGAACGGCATCACGGTGCGTTATCTCACCCCGCATTCCAAGTGGTCCATCCACTCCGAATACCAGGACAACCTGCTCATGCTCACCCTGTCACGCGGCGGCCCGACCATCTGGATGAGCCCGGCCGACGCCGCCAGAGCGAAGATCGCCGACAACGACTGGGTGGAGGCCGTCAACCGCAACGGCGTCGTGGTGGCCCGCGCCATCGTCTCGCACCGCATGCCCGCGGGCACGGTGTACATGTACCACGCCCAGGAGCGGGTGGTGGACGTGCCCAAGAGCGAGACCTCGGGCCTGCGGGGCGGTATCCACAATTCCCTCACCCGGCTCCTGGTCAAACCCACCCACCTGATCGGCGGCTACGCCCAGCTGAGCTTCGCCTTCAACTACCTGGGCCCCACCGGGAACCAGCGCGACGAGATCACCGTGATCCGCCGCCGCAGCCAGGAGGTCGACTACTGATGCGTGTCATGGCGCAGCTGGCCATGGTGATGAACCTGGACAAGTGCATCGGCTGCCACACCTGCTCGGTCACCTGCAAGCAGGCCTGGACCAACCGGGCCGGCACCGAGTACGTCTGGTTCAACAACGTCGAGACCCGCCCCGGCCAGGGCTACCCCCGCACCTACCAGGACCAGGACCGATGGAAGGGCGGCTGGGAGCTCAACCGGCGAGGCCGGCTGCGCCTGAAGGCCGGCGGCCGGCTCAAGAAACTCTTCTCGATCTTCGCCAACCCGCTCATGCCGGCCATCCAGGACTACTACGAGCCCTGGACCTACGACTACGACCAGCTCTTCTCCGCTCCCATGCAGGCCGACACCCCGGTCGCGCGGCCCCGCTCGCTCATCACCGGCGAACCCACCAAGATCAGCTGGAGCGCCAACTGGGACGACAACCTGGCCGGGGGGCCCGAGCTCGCCCCGGCCGACCCCGTGCTGCGCAAGCTGTCAGGCCAGGTGAAGCTGGAGTTCGAACGGGCGTTCATGTTCTACTTGCCGCGCATCTGCGAGCACTGCCTCAACCCCTCCTGCGTGGCCTCCTGCCCGTCGGGCGCGCTGTACAAGCGGTCGGAGGACGGCATCGTCCTGGTGGACCAGGACCGCTGCCGGGGCTGGCGGATGTGCGTGACCGGCTGCCCGTACAAGAAGGTGTACTTCAACCACCGCACCGGCAAGGCGGAGAAGTGCACGTTCTGCTACCCGCGTGTCGAGGTCGGCATCCCCACCGTCTGCTCGGAGACATGCGTGGGCCGCCTGCGCTACATCGGCCTCATCCTGTACGACGCCGACCGCGTCACCGAGGCGGCCTCCGTTCCTGACCAGAAGGACCTGTTCGAGGCGCAGAAGAGCGTCATGCTCGATCCGCACGACCCCGAAGTGATCACCGCCGCCCGCGCCGCCGGCATCCCCGAGGACTGGCTGGAGGCGGCCCGCCGCTCCCCCATCCACCGGCTGATCTTCGAGTACGGCGTGGCGCTGCCGCTGCACCCGGAATACCGGACGATGCCCATGGTCTGGTACATCCCGCCACTGTCACCTGTGGTGGACGTGCTCGCGGGGACCGGGCATGACGGTGAGGACGCCGGAAACCTGTTCGGCGCCATCGACGCCCTGCGCATCCCCATCGGCTACCTGGCCGAGCTGTTCACCGCCGGCGATCCGGAGCCGGTGCGGGCGGTGCTGCGCCGGCTGGCCGCGATGCGCTCCTACATGCGCCGCATCAACTTGGGCCAGGATCGGGACGAGTTGATCGCCACAGCCGTGGGAATGAGCGGCGAGCAGGTCGAAGGCATGCACCGGCTGCTGGCCCTGGCCCCCTACGACGAGCGGTACGTCATTCCCAAGGCCCACGCCGAGCAGGGCGAGCAATTGGAGGAACTGGCCACCGGCTGCAGCCTCGACTACGAAGGCGGCCCGGGTATGAACGGCCCGTTCGGCGAAGCGTCCGGCATGCCCGCCCCGGTGGCGGTGGAGAACTTCCACGCCCTGCGCGAGCGGCAGACAGGCGAGGACCTGGACGATGCCGGCGAACTGCACGGCCGCGTCAACCTCCTCAACTGGGACGGCAAAGGCACACCAGACGGATTGTTCCCCAGGAGGAAGAAATGAGCGCCGACGTACGTACCGCCCACATGGTGGCCTCGGTGCTGCTCGGCTATCCCGACGAACGGCTGTACGACGGGCTCGGCGTGCTGGCGAAGGCGGTGGACGGGCTGCAGGCGGGTGAGGCGCGCGAGCGGCTGTCGGCCTTCCTCGCCCATGTGGCCGCCACCTATCCCGCCGAACTGGCCGCGCACTACGTGGCGACGTTCGATCTCAAGCGGCGCTGCTGCCCGTACCTCACCTACTACGCCTACGGCGACACCCGCAAGCGCGGCGCCGCGCTGCTGCGCTTCAAGCACGCGCTGAACGCGGCGGGCTTCGAGCTCGCCGACGGCGAGCTGCCCGACCACCTGGCCGTGGTGTGCGAGCTGTCGGCGCGCGGCGCCGTCCGCGAGGCCCGGCGGCTGCTGCTGGAGCACCGCGCGGGCGTGGAGGTGCTGCGCGCTGCGCTGCAGGAGGAACGCTCGCCGTACGCGGACGTAGTCGCCGCCGTGATCGCCACGCTGCCCCCGCCGGGCGCACGCGAGCAGGAGGCCGCGCTACGGCTGGCGGCCGAGGGACCGCCGGCCGAAGCCGTCGGCCTGGAACCGTACGCAGTGATGGAGGCGGGCCGATGAGCATCCTGCTCTGGGTTGTGCTGCCGTACGTGGCGTTGACCGTGTTCGTGCTCGGTCACCTGTGGCGCTACCGCTACGACAAGTTCGGCTGGACCACCCGGTCCTCCCAGATGTACGAGTCACGGCTGCTGCGTATCGGCAGCCCGCTGTTCCACTTCGGCATCCTCGTCGTGGCGCTCGGCCACGTCGGCGGCCTGGTGATCCCCAAGAGCTGGACCGAAGCTCTGGGGATGAGCGAGGAGCTCTACCACCTGTTCGCCGTCGTGCTGGGCACCATCGCCGGCATCGCCACAGTGGGCGGCCTGGCCATCCTGATCTACCGGCGCCGGACGGTCGGTCCCGTGTTCACCGCCACCACCCGCAACGACAAGCTGATGTACGCCGTCCTGGCCCTCACCATCGCCCTCGGCCTGGCCGCCACCGTCCTGGCCAACATCACCGGCGGCGGCTACGACTATCGCACCACCGTCTCACCGTGGTTCCGGTCGATCTTCTCCTTCCAGCCGGAACCCGCCCCGATGGCAGGCGCGCCGCTGCTGTTCCAGCTGCACGCACTCAGTGCGCTGGTGCTGTTCGCGATCTGGCCGTTCACCCGGCTGGTGCACATGCTCACCGCCCCCGTCGGGTACCTCACCCGCCCGTACATCGTCTACCGCAGCAGGGACGAGGAACGGGCCGTCCGACGCGGCTGGGAGCCATCGCGCTGACGTGGAACCAGGCGTGACGGCCGCCGCACGCTCACCGTGGTAGCAGGTGCGGGGATCTATGTGGCGGCCAGCAGCGCCACGTGCGCGACGATCTGGAAGCGGTCGCGGGTAACCTGCGTGTAGGCCTGCGCGGCCGCCTGGCGGATCTCTTCTGCGAGCGCTGTGCTGATCTCGCTCAGGAACGACAGGTACACGTGCACCGTGCCGTCCACCTCCACGAGTCGTATCTGCGGACGCATGCCCGCGCGGCGCAGCAGGGGCCGGACCGCGTCAGCGACGGCCCGCAGAGCTGCGGGGCCGGTCGGCGACACCGCTTCCGCGCAAGTCTCGACCAGCTCGACGGGCTCGCATCTGGATACGGTCTCCTCCAGCCCGGTCCCCGACGGTGTAGGCCCCGCCACCAGCACCGGGACCCCCGCGCGCAGGGCACACATGACCCCGGCCTCTCGCAGCGTGAAGGGGCCCGGCGCCAGCCTGACGTCGACGAGCAGGTCCACATCCCCGCCCGCCAGCGGGCAGCGACCGCCAGGAGCCATGCCGGCACACGGCGCCGTGGAGGGCGCCGCGCCTGGAGGGTGGCAGTAGGCCATCTCGTGTCCTTCGAGGGCGAGCAACGCCCCTGCCACCGCACCGCCGGAAGGGTCCGACTCCGTCATCAGGATCCGCATGGGACCACCTTGTCGCCTGCCGTCACCTCCGGGCAGGGACCAAAGTCCTCGCAGCGGCGGGCGAGAGACCTCGCTCCGGCCCCAGCGACACCTTCCGCCGCAGGAGCCCAACGTCCTTGCCCGGCGGGGACGAAAGTCCCTGGCCGCGGCGTCCGGACTGGCCAGAGGGTGGGGTCATCAGCAACGGATGCGAAGAAGGTGCTCACGCATGAGGCACAGGCCCATCGCTCTTGATCCCGCCGACGTGCAGGTCAAGATCCGTGGCGGGTTCCGGCCCGCCGATGTCCGGCACGCCCAGGAGACCGTGGCTCATCTGGCGCGGCTCGCTCACGAGCCGGTGCTCGGCGCGAGGGTCAAGCTCGGCACCGCGCCCGAGTTCGGCGCCGGGCGGCGGACAGCGGAGGCCGTACTGGATGTCCAGGGGAGACTCGTCAGGGCCCGGGCCAGCGCGGCCTCCGCTCGTGGAGCCGTCCAGCTGCTCGGTGACCGGCTGCGGACGCGGCTGCTGGAGAGCACCAGGGACTGGGAGAACCGGCGGGGGCGCCACCACGGACAGCGTCCAGCCGGGCAGGCCGGCGGGGAGCGGCAGGTCGTACGGCTTCCCGCGGCGGCCCGCGCCGTGCCTGACGAGGCTGTGGTGGACATGGAGGAGCTCGACTACGACTTCCTGCTGTTCACCGAGGACGCGACGGGCCAGGACAGCGTCGTCTACCGCACCGGCGACGGCTACCGCCTCGCTCAGCTCGTGCCGCAGTCGGATCTGCCGGCTCCGACGTGCGCGGCGATCTCGGTCAGCCCGTTGCCCGCTCCCCGGCTCACCGTGGCGGAGGCCATCGAACGGCTGGAGTTGACCGGGTTCGCGTTCGTCTTCTTCGCCGACACGGACACCGGAGCCGGCCGCCTCGTCTACCACCGCGCTGACGGGGACTACGGCCTCGTCAGCACCGTTCACGACGGCTGACGTCCCCCGGATCGGACCGCGGCCCCCATGGCGTGAGCGGTGCCGCGGTCGTCCGGTATGAGCGGCAGGTAGAGGCGGTGCGTCGCCCGCAGATCAGTCAGCGTGTGCTCGCGCGGCGGTCAGGGCACGTACCGCGGTCAGGGTCAGGAGAACGGCCAGCGCGGCGGTGACGGCCAGCAGGCCCAGGCCGAGCCCGTACGAGCCGAGCCGGCCATAGATGAAGCCCATGACCAGCGGCGGCACGAAACCGCCCAGCCCTCCGGCCGCGCCCACCAGGCCGGTGACCGAACCGACCTTGTCGGCCGGGGCGACCTGAGCGACCAGCGCGAACGTGGCGCCGCTGCCCGCGCCCAGCGCCGCCGCCATGGACAGGAACGCGACCGTGCCCACCGGCATCAAGGGAGGTGTCAGCGCCTGGATCGCCGCCATGACGGCGACCACGGCGAACACCCCGGCCAGCACTCGTACCGGGCCGATCCGGTCCGACGCCCACCCTCCGAGCGGCCGCATGAGGACTGCGAGCACCACGAATCCGGCCATTCGATAGGCCGCGTCCGCCTGTTCCAGCCCGTAACCAGTCTGCAGATAGGCCGGCAGGTAGACGGAGAAGGCGACATAACCGCCGAACGCGACGGCGTACAGCAGGCAGGCCTGCCACGTGATCGGCAGCCTGGCCGTGGCCGTGAGCCGCGCGATCAGCGGCTGCCCGGCCACGCTGCGCCCGGGCGCATCCCGAAGAATCAGCCATGAGACGGCCGCGTAGACCGCGAGCACGACCGCCGTGATGACGAACGGGGCGGCGGCGCCGCCGGCGCGCACCAGCGGGACGGTGGTCAGCGCGCTGACGGCGGTGCCTCCCATGCCCGCGCCGAAGATTCCCACTGCGAGCCCGCGCCGCTGCGGCGGGAACCACGCACTGACGAACGGCACCCCGACAGCGAAGGCAGTACCGGCGACACCCAGGAAGAACCCGCCGATCAGCAGCGCAGCCAGCGAGGTCTGCCCTGCGACGCCGATGAACAGAACGGGCGCGATCGTGACGGCAGACACCAGAGGGAACATCACCCGCGCGCCGTACCGGTCAGTCAGCGCGCCCACGGGGATCCGCCCCAGCGAGCCGACGATCACCGGCACCGCCACCAGCAACGCCTGCTGCGGCGCCGAGAGGCCGAGCATCTCCTTGAACCGTGGACCCAGCGGGCTGAGCAGGGCCCAGGCCCAGAAGTTCACCGCGAAGCCTAACGTCGCCATGACCAGCATCAGCACGGCCTGGCCATCCGCCTCGCTCGCCTGTCTCCTACCGGTCTCCGTCATCGAGCTCCGCCTCATCTTGAGGATCTCGCCGGCCAGGCACCGCCGTGGATCGCCGCGTGATTCTTCCCTGGTACCTGCGCACGATCATCAGTTTCCGGCCTCATACCCGTCCGCAAGCACCCAAAGCACGCAACTCGCTAGCAGGCTTCCCGGCCACCGCTCCCACGCTGCGCTGGGCGCATGGCCTCCATGTCGCTTCATGTCGCTTCCCGCCTTACCCGCCGCCCCATGAGGCCGATGGATGACGCAAGGTCCTGCCAGAGGTGACTCGGGACTCCGCGAGTACGGGACCTTCGGCCCTGATGTGGGCGCCGCTGTGACCGGAAGGCTGAAGGCGAGACCCGATGGAGAAAGAAGAACAGTCATGCGTGCTGCCGTCGTCACCGCCTTCGACAAGCCCGTCGAACTTCAGGAGGTGCCCGTACCCGAGCCGGGGCCGTCCCAGGTCCTCGTCCGCATCGAGGCGAGCGGGCTGTGCCACACCGACATCCACGCCGCCCACGGCGACTGGCCGGTCAAACCCGCGCTGCCGTTCACCCCGGGCCACGAGGGCGTCGGCGTCATCGAGGAGGTCGGCTCCGCCGTGACCGGCCGGGCGGTCGGCGAGCGGGTGGCCATCCCCTGGCTCGGCTACGCCTGCGGCACCTGCGAATACTGCGTCAGCGGCCGTGAGACCCTGTGCGAGTCCCAGCTGAACAGCGGGTACGCGATCAACGGCGGCCACGCCGAGTACGCGGTCGCGCACGCCGCCTACGTGGTCCCGGTGCCCGATGGCGTCGCCTCGGCTGAGGCCGCGCCGCTGACCTGCGCGGGGGTGACCACGTACAAGGCGGTCAAGGTCTCCGGTCTGCGGCCTTCCGAACGTGCCGCGATCTTCGGCATCGGCGGGCTGGGCCACCTGGCGCAGCAGTACGCGCAGATCTTCGGCGGCGAGACCATCGCGGTCGACGTCACCGACGAGAAGCTGCGCCTGGCCCGGGAGCTGGGCGCCTCTCACACGGTCAACGCCGCCGTCAGCGACCCGGTCGCCGAGATCAAAGCCCTGGGCGGGGCGGACGTGGCCATCGTGCTGGCCGCGAGTCCGCGCGTGCTGGAGCAGGCGCACGCCTCACTGCGCCGCGGCGGCCGCCTGGTGCTGGTCTCTCTGCCCAAGGACAACACCATGAGCCTGCCCGTCTTCCAGACCGTCCTCGGTGGCATCAGCGTCATCGGCTCCATCGTCGGCACCCGCGCCGACCTGGCCGAGGTCTTCGAACTGCACGCCGCGGGACGCACCAAGGTCGTCTACGAGACGCGCAAGCTGGAGGAGATCAACCAGTCCTTCGACGACGTCCTGGCCGGCACCGTGCCCGCCCGCCTGGTCTTCCAGCTCTGACCACTCCAGAACAAGACGCCGTGCCCGGCCCCGATCCTGATCGGGGCCGGGCTTCGGTTGTCCGGACCGGCCATCGGAGGCTTTCGAGCCTCGACCTCTTCCAGCCGGATCGTTCTCATGATGCATCTGCCCAGAGTGAGGGTCAGCCCGCCACGCCCACAGCTCATGGGGGCGTCCCATGCTGCCCATCCGCGCCGGCGACTCCTGCGCACGCAGTCGTCCAGGTGGTTTCGGGTCATGGTGCCGTTCTGACCACGGCGAGTGGGCACGGGGCGTGGTGCAGCAGCGCGTGGCTGACGGAGCCCAGCACCATCCCGGCGAACGTGCCGTGCCCGTGCGAGCCGACCACCAGGAGCTCCGCACCGGCCGCGGCCTCCCTCAGCACCTCGGCCGGATGGCCGTGCACCAACTCCTCTGCGACGGTCACGTCCGGATGCCGTGCTCGAAGGTCGCCCAGCGCCTCCTTCAGCGCGCCCGGTCCCTCCTGCGCCACGGGGTCGAACCCCTGCTGGGCCCTGGCGTGCACGACTCGCAGCCGCCCACCACGCAGCTCCGCCTCGGCGAAAGCGAACTCCAGCACCCGTGGCGAAGCCGGGAACCGTCCGCACCGGCGACGACCTCACCAGCCGCCGTCGAGGAAGTCTGGCGAACCACGACCACATCGCACGGCGCATGCCCGGCCACCCCGTAGGCGACCGATCCGACGAGCATCCCGCGCACTCCGCCGAGCCCATGGCTGCCCACGACCAGGAACTCGGCGCCGCGCGCAGGGCCGCCTCCCGGGCTGCCCAGCCGACGGCCTCGAGCCCGGCCGCGAGCCGTCCACTCCCACGAGAATCATGATCTCTCCTTCAGGTCAACGAAAACCCGCCCGCCCTGGGGGCAGGGCGGGCGGGTGGCCAGGGCGGCTACTGGAGCCACGGGGTGCGGCGGACGATGGGCAGGTTGCCGAGTCCGAGGGTCCTGCCGGCGCCGGCGAGGGCGAGGCCGATGAGGACGATCGCGTAGATGAGGTGGTCGTCCATGAAGGGGTTGGTGGTCAGGGGCAGCTCGGCGGCCCACATCAGGAGCAGCATCGCGGTGCCGGCGCCGGCGGCGATGCGGGTGCCGATGCCCAGGACGAGCGCCAGGCCGACGCCGGCCAGGCCGGCCATGAACAGCCAGTCCACCCACGCCTGCCCGGCCAGGCCGGTGAAGAAGCCGCCGAGGGCGTGCTCGCCGGTGCCCTTGAGGAAGCCGGTGGTCGGGCTGCCGCCGTTGATCCAGGCCTTGGCCGCCGGGGTGGCGAAGCCGAAGCCGAAGGTCTTGTCCAGGAAGGCCCAGAGGAAGACCCAGCCGATCGAGATCCGGGCGATGGCCCAGACGTAGTCGGCCGGGGTCTTGTGCTCCGCCTTGCCCGCGCTGGTGTGCGTCACAGGCTGGTGGATGGTGGTGGCCATGGCGGGCCTCCCTTTCCTGTTCTGTCGTGCGTCCTTGTCTCACCTCCATCACACCGGTTGTGGCCGCCGGCGCTCAGTGCCGTACGGCCCTCGGCATGAGGACCTTGGTCCTCCCCCACGCCAAGTCGTGGCGCTGCCCGCCGCTGCGCGGGGACCTTCGGCACCGAGGCGGGGCCGTCAGGCCCTCACCGCAGCCGGACCAGGTGCGGCAGCGTCGGTGGCAGGAGGTGTGTGATGTCCGTTTCACTCGCTACCGAGCTCGGCGTCCGACGGCTGCTGGTGGCGGCCGGGCAGGCGCCGTCGGTGTTCAACACCCAGCCATGGCGCTTCAACGTGGTCCGCCGGGAGTTCGTCGAGATGTTCGCCGATCCCGACCGGCGGCTGCGGATCAGCGATCCGCGCGGCCGCAATCAGTACGTGAGCTGCGGCGCGGCGCTGTTCAACCTGCGCCTGGCAGTGCGTACGTCCGGCCGGCGGCCAGTGGTGTGGCTGTTGCCCGCGCCCGAGGCGGAGCCCGAGCTGCTGGCGGCCGTGCGCATGGGCGGGCCGCTGCCCGTCCCCGAGGAGTATCGCGAGTTGTACGACCTCATCCCCGTGCGCCGCACCAGCCGCCGGCCCTTCGCCGACCGTGCTCTGCCACGCGCGGTGCGGGCCGAACTCCGGCAGGCCGCCATGCGGGAGGGAGCGGGGCTGGTGTTCCTCGACCGGCATGCGACGGCCGACACGCTGGACTGTGCCGCCATCGCCGAGGAGGAGCTGGCCCGCGACCACGACTACCGCGCCGAGCTGGCCGCGTGGGCGATGCCGGGCGCGCGGTACGACGGCCTTCCGGGCTACGTCCACGGGCCACGCCCGCTGCGCGATCCAGCGCCTGTCCGGGACTTCGGGCGGCAGGAAGGCGAGGCACGATTCGAGGAACACCCGCAGCTCGCCGTGCTGACCACCATGGGCGATCGCCCCGCGGACTGGCTGCGGGCCGGTCAGGCGCTGCAGCGGGTGCTGCTGGTGGCCGCCGGGCACGGCGTGTCGGCATCGTTCCTGAACCAGCCGCTGGACCTGCGCGACATGCGCAAGCGCCGCGACCCCCACCACCGCCGAGGTCACCCGCAGATGATCATCCGGCTCGGTTACGGGCTTCCCGTGGCGCGCAGCCCACGGCGCCCCGCCGCCGAGCTGGAAACCGCTTGAGGCCCAGAACGACAGCGCTGGACCTCGTCGTCATCGGCCTTGGCTGTGACAGCGTCGCGTCCGGGACGACGGGCACGTGAGCCGGCTGGGTCCATCAGCGCCAGAGTCGGGACTTTCGCCCGCAGGCAGTCGCGCGTGACCGCTGATGTGCTGGTCGCATGAGTACTTATCCGGTGCGGGTCGAGGCTCGGCTCGAGGAACCGCTCAACCGTGGCCTCTGGATCGTGAAGTGGTTTCTCGCCATCCCCCACTACGTCGTGCTGAGCCTGCTGTGGATAGCCTTCGGCGTTCTCACCGTCGTCGCGTTCTTCGCGATCCTGTTCACCGGCCGATACCCGCGCGCGCTGTTCGACTTCAACCTGGGCGTGCTGCGCTGGACCTGGCGGGTCGCCTACTACACCTACGGCGCCCTGGGCACCGACCGCTACCCGCCCTTCACGCTCGGCGCGGCCCCGGACTACCCGGCCACCTTGGAGATCGACTACCCGGAACGACTCTCCCGCGGCCTCGTCCTGGTCAAATGGTGGCTGCTGGCCATCCCCCACTACCTCATCGTGGGCCTGTTCACCAGCGGCAGCATCATCTCCTGGAACAACAGCCTGCCGGACGGCGGCGGCGTCCTCTACACCCTCGACTGGGGCGGTCTCATCGGCCTGCTGGTCCTCATCGCCGCGCTGTCGCTGCTGTTCACCGGCCGCTACCCGCACGGCGTGTACGACCTCGTGCTCGGGATGAACCGGTGGGCGTTCAGAGTCGCGGCGTACGCCACGCTCATGACCGACGCCTACCCGCCGTTCCGTCTCGAACAGGGCGGCCATGAGCTGCCGCGGCTTGAACCGCCGCCCGCCTCGGCGCACACCCCGGCGCGGCACGGCGCCACCTCCATCGTGGCTCTCGCCACCGGCGCCGTCCTCGCCTTCGCCGGGCTCGCCACCGCGGCCACCGGCACCGGCGCCGCCCTGCTCGGCCAGGCTCGCGACGCCGACGGTTTCATCAGCACCGGCCCTCAGCGGGTGGCCACCTCCACCTACGCCCTCACCAGCGAGCAGATCACCATCGCCGGGCAGGGCGTGTCCTTCCTGCGCGACGGCGTGGGCCGCGTCCGCATCAGCGCATCCGGCACCCGCACCCCGCTCTTCCTCGGCATCGCCCGCCAGGACGACGTCACCGCCTATCTGAGCAACGTCACCCACGAACGGGTCACCCCGGAAGGCATCGGTGGCGCCTACGACCGGTATCCGGGGGCGGCCACACCGGCTCCGCCCTCGTCCCAGACCTTCTGGGCGGCCACCGGCACCAGTACCTTGACCTGGGACGTCCAGCCCGGTAAGTGGACCGTCGTCGTCATGAACGCCAACGGCACCCCGGCTGTGGCAGCCGACCTGCGGGTGGCCGCCACCCTTCCCTGGCTGGGAGGGCTGACGGCCGGGCTCTTCATCGCCACGGCGGTCCTGCTGCTCGCCGGCACAGCGCTCATCCTGGTCGGCATCCGCCTGGCCACCGTCCCGACGTCAGCACCCGCACACGCCACGCCGACGCGTTGACGCGACCCCACCATGGCAAGGGCCGACCTCCGCGATCTCTCCAACGAGGTTCCGCATGAAAGCACTGGTCGGGCGCTTGGGAGGAGACTCCCGAGCCACAGCTCATCGAACCGACGGACGCGATCGACCGCATGGGCGCCGTCACGAACTGCGGCACCGGCCTGCACATCCTCAAGGGCGGCGTCCCCGCGGTCGAACCCGGCCGGACACCTGCACCCACGCGGACCTCCTCGTCAGCGCCGGCGACGACCCGGCCGCCGCTTGCGAGCTGACCGGCGGGAATGAGGGCTCACGCTGGAGGCCGAGATCCGGCACGGCTGGGCGGAGATTTCGCCGTGGGCCGGGCTCCGACGAAGCGGGTGATGAGCGGCCCTGCGATGGCCAGCACGAGCACATAGGCGGCTACCAGCGGCGCCAGGGTGGGCAGGTGGGGCCCCGCCAGGCCGACGATGACGATGGAGAACTCCCCTCGCGCGATCAGCGCGGCGCCCGCACGCAGCCGGCCCCGCCGGCCCACCCCGTCGCGGGCGGCGGCGTAGCGCCCGGTGAGCACCTTGGTCAGCCCGGTGACCAAGGCCAGCGCCAGCGCGGCCGGCAGGACGGGCAACAGGCCGGCGGGAGCCACCGACAGGCCGATGGCCACGAAGAACATCGCGGCGAACAGGTCACGCAACGGTGTGATGACGGCTCGTGCCCGCTCGGCCGTCTGCCCGGTCAGCGTCAGTCCGACCAGGAAGGCACCAACCGCCGCCGACGCGTGCACGAACTCGGCCAGCGCAGCCACCACCATGGTGAGCCCCAGCATGCGCAGCATCAGCTGCTCGTTGTCCGGGTGCGCCACGAGCCGGCCGATATGGTGCCCCCAACGGGAGGAGGCGGCGAAGGCGGACACCACTGCGCCGACCGCGACCAGCGCGCCCAGCACTGCCTGCCACCAGGTGCCTCCGGAGGCCAGCACCGCCAGCACAGGCAGGTAGGCCGCCATCGCGAAGTCCTCCAGCACCAGAACCGACAGCACCGACGGCGTCTCCCGGTTGCCCAGCCGCCGCAAATCTCCGAGCAGCCGGGCGATGATGCCCGAAGAGGAGCTGTAGGTGGCGCCGGCCAGCGCCAGCATGCCCACGCCGTCCAGCCCCAGCATCCAGCCGGCCAGCGCGCCCGGGACGGCGTTGGCCAGCAGGTCCACCCCCGCCGACGGCAGATGATGGCGCATGCTCGTGGAGAACTCCGCGAGCGAGAACTCCAGTCCCAGCGCCAGCAGCAGCAACACGATCCCGATCGAGGCCGCGGCCTGGACGAACTCGCCTGCGGCCGGGGCGGGCAGCACGCCACGCTCACCGAGCATCAGGCCGGCCAGCAGGTAGAGCGGGATGGGCGACAGCGTCATGCCGCGGGCCAGGGCGCCCAGGAGGCCGAGGGCGGCCAGGATGAGGCCGAGCTCCAGCAGCAGCGCGATCGAGACGTGCACGCGTTCAGCCCTGGATGATCCGCGTCACACCGTCGATGCCCTCCTGGGTGCCTATCACCACGAGCACGTCATCGGCCCGCAACACCTCGTCCGGGCCGGGCGAGGCGATCACATCCGCGCCGCGCACGATCGCCACCACCGACACCCCGGTACGGGTGCGTGCGCGCGTGTGCCCCAGCGGGCGATCCACGTAAGGCGAGGCCGGTGTCACTGTCACCGGTTCAGAGCTCAGCCCTGGGATCTCCCGGGTCAGGTCGGCGAACCGCTCGGCGATCCGCGGCGCACCCAGGATCTGCGCCAGCGCCTCGGCCTCCTCCTCGGTCAGCCGGAACAGCGGCCAGCCCTCGTCGCGGTCATCACCTGCGTAGCCGACCACCTCGAACTCACCCGTGCGCCGCGCCACCACGGCGATCCGCTCCCCCGCCTGAGTGGTGAACTCATACCGCAGGCCGACGCCTGGCAACAGCACTTCGTTCACGTTCATGCAGCCATCATCCCGGCAGACCGGCACCTCCTGCCGGATGTCACACCGCAAACCTCCCGGTCGATCCAGGCGGGCGCATCTCCAGCCGGCCGATCCGGTCGCCGGCCGCGAAGGACCAACGGCAGGCGAGACAGGTCCAAAGCCTCCCATCGACGGTGTCTGCCACCGTGGATGCTCAGGGTGAAGCCGGTGCAAATGGGGCAAGGCTGTGCCTGGCAGTAGCAGTACCCAGGGAGGTACATGATGGCGATCAATGTGATCGTGGGTTTTGACGGGTCTCCAGCGGCCGCCGCGGCGATCGATGTCGGTGCCGCGCTGTTCCCGCAGGCACGTGTGTGGATCACCCATCTGTGGACCCCGCCGTTCGCCAGCGAGAGCCTGCGGCGGCGGCTGTGGACGGGCGCCGCCGAGCTCAACGCCTTCATCGCGGCAATCGAGCGCGAGGGGGAAGCCGAGGCACGCAGGCTCGCCGATCGGGGAGTCAGGCTCGCGCGCACCGCCGGCTGGAACGCTGAGCCCCTGGTGCGCCGCGCCTACGGCGGCGAAGGCCTGTATTTCGCCCAGCTGGCGCAGGAACTGGACGCCGACCTGGTTCTCGTCGGATCGCGTGGCCTCGGTGGCGCCCAAGCGGTCCTGGGCAGCGTTTCGGACATGGTGGTGCACTACACGCCCCGCCCCGTCCTCGTCGTGCCGCATCCCTTGCTGTCCGCTGAGCAGGCGGCGCTGGAGAGCGGGCCGGCGCTCATCGGCTGGGACGGATCACCCGGCGCAGAAGCCGCCCTCGCGGCGACGCAGGAGCTGTTCCCGGGACGGGACCTGACGATCGTCTGCGTGGACGGCGCTGACATCCCCTCGCCCTCGGGCAGCCTGCCGCAGAGCGGCGGCATCACCCTGGACCGGCTGGACGTCGCCGGCGGCTCCGGCACGCCTGGACGCGCTGTGGCCGAGGCGCTCAGCGCGTGCGGCCGCAGCCGGGACGCGTCCGTCCTGGTCGTCGGGTCACGGGGGCGTTCAGCGGCACGCGAGATCCTCATGGGCAGCGTCGCGATGGCCACCTTGCACCACGCCCACCGGCCGGTCATGGTCGTGCCCCGGCCCGACCAAGAACGCGAGTGAGCTTCGGTCCCACGTGAGGAGAGGCCGCGGCAGGCTCGGCGTTCCGGGCCGCTGATGCTCCTTCATCACTGCAGAATCGCTCGCCCGCGTCGTGTTCAGGGCGCCGGTGGCACCGCCAGGCGCCCTGTCGCCTACGGTCGCTGGGCCGCGTGCCTCAGCAGGGTCACGAGATGCACGGCGGCCGCGATGGCCGTGAGGGCGATGGCCACGATCACCACCGTACGGACGATGAGCGCCCAGTCGACGGTGGGGTCGTCGAAGGCGAACGGGAAGATCCGCAGGATCTGGGCCAGAGCCGTGAGGCTGATCAGCGTGGTCGCCAGGTCCCCTGCCGACCTCATCCAGCGCGGGTCGTGGGCCAGGAAGATCGTGCTGGCGATGAGTGCCGCGATCAGCGAGAGGTTGACCAGCGGCAGCACCCGCAGGGTATCGGGGGAGAGGAGGGGCACGGCTTGCCAGCCGGGGTGGGCGTTGATGGCGTACAGCAGGGTCCCGTCGATGACAGCGGCGATGGTGTAGCCGGTGCGGCGAGCGACGGCCGGACGGCGTGCCGGCGCGTGGATCTCCATCCTGAACCTCCAATGGCCTTCAGGAGGTCGGTCCTAAGGGGCCGAAAGGCCCTTCCACGGATTCTTCCGCGATGTGTGCTTCCGGCCCTCCGGAAAAGGACCAACGTCCCTGTTGGCTGCACCTGAGTTCGCGAACAGTAGGGCGCGGACACATTCGAGCGATCATCCGCCTGCCGGAAGACCGCGGCGAGCACGGAGGACATGACGGTGATGCCTTTGTCTGGGCTGACGTCGGCGGAGGCGGCCTTGCGGCTCGCACGCGACGGCGCCAGCCTGCTCCCGCAGAAGCCGCCCGTGCCCTTGTGGCGCCGCATGCTTCCTGGTCTACGGCCTGTCCGGCGGCGCCGCCGAGATCGCCGTGATGCTCCTCGGCCCGTTCGCCGGACTCCCGCTCCCCCTGCTCCCCGCCCAGATCCTGTGGATCAACCTGCTCACCCACGGACTGCCCGGCGTAGCCCTCGGCGGCGAGCCCACCGTCCCAGGAGCCATGACCGACCCACCCCGGCCACCCAGCCAGAGCACCCTCGGCGCGGGCCTGTGGCAACGCGTCATCCGCATCGCCGTCATCCTCACCACCGTCACCCTCGGCATCGCCATCTGGGCCGCAGCCACCGGACGCCCCTGGCAGAGCATGGCCTTCTTCGCCCTCGGCGCCACCCAGCTCGGCGTCGCCCTCGGCTCCCGCACCCGCCCAGGAACCCTGGCCAACCCCATGCTGCTGCTCGCCGTCGCCGGCGCGTTCATCCTGCAACTAGCAGCCCTGTACCTACCCCCACTGCGCCAACTCCTCAGCACCCAGCCACTGAACGCCGGCGACCTGCTGATCGTCACCGCGCTGTCCGTACTCGGCTACGCCGCCGCACGCCTCGACCGGATCCTGCACCCCACCCCCCGCCCACAAGAACCTCAGCCCGCAATCACCGAGGGCGATCAGCAGCCGTCACGGGCCTTTCGTCCCTAACCAGCCGGACACGACCACGGGCACGCTACAGACATGAAACTCGACTCGGCCGGTCTGCAGGTACTCACCCACGAGGAGTGCATGCGCCTGCTGCCATCACGCCCGATCGGGCGCATCGTCTTCACCGACCGCGCACTGCCGGCCGTGCAGCCGGTCAACTTCTGCCTGGACGAGCAGGACATCGTCATCCGTACGGCGGCCGGCTCCAAGCTGGCCGCCGCCACCCGCCACGCGGTCGTGGCCTTCGAGGTCGACGACTTCGACCCCGAGGCGCGCAGCGGCTGGTCGGTCACCGTCGTAGGGTATGCCCGCGTCGCCGACGACCCGGCAGAGCTCGCCCGGCTGGAAAGCCTGCCGCTGACGCCGTGGGCCCGAGGCCGTGACCACTTCATCGTCATCACCGCGGTGGAGGCCACCGGCCGGCGCATCCAGCAGCCCACCTGACTCCATGGAGCTGCCAGATCAGCGAAGCTCGGCCTCTGGACCAGCCGCTCGTACTGGCCTGGGACGGGTCGCCCGGGATGGCGGCCATGTGGGCCAGCACGTCGGCGTGCTCTCCGGGGCCGGACGACAGCGGGCCCTGGACGTCGTGCCCGGTCATCCGGAGCAGCTTGGCGTCCATTCCGAGGCCCGCCGGATGCCCTACGTACCCGAGCATATGCCCGGCGCCTTCCCCTACCTGCCCGGCTACAGCAGGTGCCTGGGCAAGGCAGGCAGTGGAAGGGACACGTCGGCGAGAAGCCACGCGGGGATCCCAGGTCCCTGGTCGCTGACCTCGCAGCACAGGACGCCGTTCCCGCACCACAGGCTCAGCCTGCCTGCTCCCCCGCCGTGCACCACGGCGTTGACCACGCCTTCGTCGACCGCCAGGAGGAAGTCGTCGAGGCGAGCCCCGTCCAGTCCCCGTTCCCGCGCCGCGTGCGCTTCAGGCAGCTCTCCTCGAAGTGCGTCCTGCCCGTCCAGTACCGCACCGGTCACCACCGGGCCGGCTCGATGCCGACCTTTTCGGCGACGGCGCAGGCGGTGTCCGCGTGGCCGCCGGTCACCATGATCACCTGGATGCCGCCGGCTCGGGCGCGGCAGTGCCGGAGGTCTACGAAGAGCGAGGACGTTCGTCCCACGCACGGATGCCCTAAGGCCGATGTGATCGAGCAACCGGTGCACGAGGGTGGAAGGAGAGCTTCGACGAAGACGAAGGGGGAACGATGATCGCGACGGATGCGTGGCGGGGGTTTCGTGGCGTGGACTGGAGATCCGGCGTGGACGTGCGGGCATTCATCCAGGCGAACTACACCCCGTACCAGGGCGACGACCGGTTCCTGACAGGGCCGACGGAGCGCACCCGCGCGGTGTGGGAGAAGGTCTCGGCGCTGTTCCCCGAGGAGCGGCGGCGGGGGATCCTCGACGCCGACACCACGACCCCGTCGTCGATCACCGCGCACGCGCCCGGCTACATCGACCGGGACCGTGAGCTGATCGTGGGCCTGCAGACGGACGCGCCGCTGAAGCGGGCCATCATGCCGGCGGGCGGGCTGCGCATGGTGGAGAACGGCCTGGCCGCCTACGGCCACAAGCTCGACCCGGCGGTGAAGGACATCTTCACCAAGTACCGCAAGACCCACAACGACGGCGTGTTCGACGCCTATACCCCCGAGATCCTGGCCGCCCGCCGTTCCGGCGTCATCACCGGCCTGCCGGACGCCTACGGCCGCGGCCGCATCATCGGCGACTACCGCCGCGTCGCCCTCTACGGCGTCGACCGGCTCATCGAGGCCAAGCAGGCCGAGCTGCGCTCCCTGGACGACGCCGACGCCACCGACGCCGTGATCCGCGACCGGGAAGAGCTGGCCGAGCAGCTGCGCGCGCTGGAGGAGCTGAAGGTGATGGCCGCCTCCTACGGCCACGACCTCTCCCGACCGGCCGCGACCGCGCATGAGGCGGTCCAGTGGCTGTACTTCGCCTACCTGGCCGCGATCAAGGAGCAGAACGGCGCCGCCATGTCCCTGGGCCGCACCTCCACCTTCCTCGACGTCTACCTGCAACGCGATCTCACCGAAGGCCACATCACGGAAGAGCGGGCGCAGGAGCTCGTCGACGACTTCGTCATCAAGCTGCGCATCGTCCGCTTCCTGCGCACCCCGGAGTACGACCAGCTCTTCTCCGGCGACCCCACCTGGGTGACCGAGTCGATCGGCGGCCTCGGGGAGGACGGCCGCCCGCTGGTCACCCGCACCAGCTACCGCTATCTGCAGACGCTGCGCAACCTCGGCCCGGCGCCGGAGCCGAACCTGACCGTCTTCTGGTCGCCGCGCCTGCCGGAGCCGTTCAAGCGCTTCTGCGCGGCCCTGTCGATCGAGACCAGCGCCATCCAGTACGAGAGCGACGAGCTGATGCGCCCGCGCACCGGCGACGACACCGCCATCGCCTGCTGCGTGTCGGCCGCCCCGGTCGGCAGGCAGATGCAGTTCTTCGGCGCCCGCGTCAACCTGGCCAAGACCCTTCTGTACGCCATCAACGGCGGCCACGACGAGATCACCGGCGCCCAGGTCGGGCCCGCCCACCCACCTCTGACCGGCGACGTGCTCGACTACGAGCAGGTCGCCAAGGCGCTGGACCGGATGATGGACTGGCTGGCCCGCACCTACGTCAACGCGCTCAACATCATCCACTACATGCACGACAAGTACGCCTACGAGCGCCTGGAGATGGCCCTGCACGACTACCCCGTCAAACGCACCCTGGCTTGCGGCATCGCAGGTCTGTCCGTCGCCGCCGACAGCCTCTCGGCCATCAAGCACGCCCGCGTCAAGGTCATCCGCGACGCCACCGGCCTCGCCGTCGACTACCACGTCGAAGGCGACTACCCGGCCTACGGCAACAACGACGACCGCGCCGACGCCATCGCCGTCGACCTCGTCCGCTCCTTCATGACCAAGATCCGCGAGCACCGCACCTACCGCGGCGCCGAGCACACCCAGTCCGTGCTCACCATCACCTCCAACGTCGTCTACGGCAAGCACACCGGCAACACCCCCGACGGCCGCCGTGCCGGCGAGCCGTTCGCCCCCGGCGCCAACCCGAGCAACGGCCGCGACCGTCACGGCCTGATCGCCTCCGCCCTGTCGGTCGCCAAGCTCCCCTACGAGCAGGCCCTCGACGGCATCAGCCTGACCAGCACCGCCACCCCGGACGGGCTCGGCCGAACCCCGGGGGAGCGCGTCGCGAACCTGGTCGGCGTGCTGGACGGCTACTTCGACGCCGGTGGCTTCCACATGAACGTCAACGTGCTCACCCGCGCGGTGCTGCTGGACGCCATGGAGCACCCCCACCGTTACCCGCAGCTCACCGTCCGCGTCTCCGGCTACGCGGTCAACTTCGTCCGTCTCACCCCCGACCAGCAGCGCGACGTCGTCAACCGCACCTTCCACGGCTCGATGTGAGCGTACCGAGATGAACGGTTCGGTCAGCTCCTGGGACCTGTCGGTCGGCGTGGACGGCCCCGGCACCCGCTTCGTCGTCTTCACCGCCGGCTGCCCGTTGCGCTGCCTGTACTGCCAGAACCCCGAGACCTGGCGGATGCGCGACGGCCGCCAGGTCACCGCCGAGGAAGTCATGGCGGAAATCGGGAAATACCGGCGCTTCATCTCCGTCGCCGGCGGCGGGGTGACCATCAGCGGCGGTGAACCGCTACTGCAGCCTCGCTTCACCGCCGAGCTGCTGCGCCGCTGCCATGGCAGCGGTCTGCACACCGCCCTGGACACCTCGGGCCTGCTCGGCATCCGCGCCACCGACGCCATGCTCGCCGACACCGACCTGGTCCTGCTCGACATCAAGTCCTACGACCCGGCCACCTACCGCCGCCTCACCGGCGGACCGGTCGAACCCACCCTGCGCTTCGCCCGCCGCCTCGCCGACCTGGGCCGGCCCACCTGGGTGCGGTTCGTGCTGGTACCCGGACTCACCGACGCCCCCGACAACGTGGATGCCCTGGCCCGCTTCGTCGCCGGCCTGGGCAATGTCGAACGGGTCGACGTCCTGCCCTTCCACCGCATGGCCACCGCCAAGTACGAGCGCCTCGGCCTGCGCTTCCCCCTTGGTGACGTCGCACCGCCCGGCCAGGAGCTGCTCGACCGCGTGCACGGCCAGTTCCGAGGCCACGGCGTGACCTCGATCTGAGACATCACGCTCGAGGAGCCACGAGCTCCAGCTTGCCATCTTGCGGCGGCTTCCTCCTCAAGTCGCCCATCAGGCCTCCACGACGGCGGCCTCGGCTACGACCGCGTGGTTGCAGAGCATCTCCTCCCCGTCATGGCGACCACGTGGCCTCGTGAGCGCAGCGCGCGGGCGATGCGCAGCTTGTCCTCGGGGGCCACGCGTGCGACCACGACGCCGTCGCGGTCCAGGAGCTCGCCCAGGGCCGCGTCGTCCGTCGGCAGGTCGGCGCCGGTGACGACGAGTTCCTCCTCGCCGAGCAGGCCGACCTCGGCGGCGATGGCGCGGGCCGTGCGCGGGTGGTCGCCGGTGACCATGGCCAGCTTGATGCCGGCGATGCGGCACTTCCAGATCGCCTCGGCGACGTCGTCGCGGGGCGGGTCGTGCAGGCCGACCAGGCCGAGGAACTCCAGGTCCCGCTCCTCGGCCGTGTCGCCGCGGGCGACCGCCAGCACGCGCAGGCCCCGGTCGCTCATCCTGGCCAGTGCCTCGTCCACTCCGGGCACGGCGTGGCAGAGCGGCAGCACGGCGTCCGGGGCGCCCTTGAGAGGCAGCCGGCCGCCGGCCACGACGGAGGCGCGGCGCCGTACCGGATCGAACGGGAGGCGTGCGGTGACCTATTGGTCGTCCACGGCGGCGTGCAGGCGTAGCGCTTCGACGTGCAGGGCCACCTCCATGGGGTCGCCGACCGGTTTGCCGCCGCTCATGCGCCCGGTCGAGCTGAGGACGGCCGAGCGCAGCACCTCGGCGGGCGACGTGGCGGGTGACCACAGGTCGGCTATCGTCATCTCGTTGCGGGTGAGCGTGCCGGTCTTGTCGGTGCAGATGAACGTGGCCGAGCCCAGCGTCTCGACCGCTTCCAGGTGGCGTACCAGGGCGTTCTGGGCGGCCATCCGCTGGGCGGCCCGCGCCAGCGAGAGCGTGACCGTCGGCAGCAGCCCTTCGGGTACCAGCGCCACGGTGACGCCCAGCGCGAACAGGAAACTCTCCGCCGGCTCCATGCCCAGCAGCTGGGCCAGCGTCGTTCCTCAACCAGCCGCTCGACCTGCGGGACATGTGCCGGCGCCGCGACCCGCACCACCGGCGGGGGCACCCACAGATGATCATCAAGTTCGGCTACGGCCCGTACGTGGCCCGCAGCCCGCGCCGCCCGGCGGCCGAGCTGGTGGCCAGGTGACGGCTCAGCCCACCACGGGCTGCGACACCAGGGCGGGCGTGCCCAGCGTCGCCCCTGCGTCGGCACCTCCAGCAGGGACTTTCGGCCTTGATGCCGGGGCCGTCCGGCACTGCCTGCCACACCCGCCTCCCGACAGCCTCAGAGCTGAGAGCACGCCCTTCAGAACGGGAGACGGACCATGTCCGAGGGTTATGACGTCCTGCTGCGCGACGGCAGCATCGCCCATGTGCGCCGGCTGCATCCCGGCGACCGGGTGGCCCTGCACGAGCTGGTGGAGCGTTCGTCGGAACGCTCGGCCTACCTGCGCTTCTTCACCGGCGGCCGGAGCACCGCCCATGCCTACATGGATCGCATCACCTCCGGCGTCTACCGCGGGCACGCCCTGGTGGCGGCTCTGCGGGGCCGGCTGGTCGCGGTCGCGGAGTACGTCCCCATGGACGACGGCAAGGCCGACCTGGCCATCCTCATCGACGACGCCGTGCACGGCCACGGGCTGGGCACGCTGCTGCTCGAACACGTCGCGCTGGACGCGGCCGAGCACGAGGTGGACACGCTGGTCGCCGACGTGCTGGCCGAGAACCGGCCGATGATCCGGGTGCTGCACGACCTCGGTCTGGACGTGGCGCGGCGCTTCGAGGGTGGCATGATGCACCTCGACATCGCCGCTCGCCCCACGGCCCGGCTGCGGCAGGGCGTCGAGGCGCGCGATCACGAGGCTGCGCGAACGTCCCTGGCCCGGGTGCTCGCCCCTCGTTCGGTGGCCGTGATCGGCGCGAGCCGCAACGAGCGGGCGGTGGGCCACAAGGTGCTGCGTAATCTGCTCGACGGCGGCTTCGACGGGCCGATCCATCCGGTCAACCCGCACGCCGCCGAGGTGGCCGGGCTGGCCTGCCACGCCAAGGTTCCCGACGGCGTGGATCTGGCCGTAGTGGCCGTGCCCGCCCGGCACGTGCTGGAGGTGGCCAGGGATTGCGCGCAGGCCGGAGTCGCCGGGCTGATCGTGCTGACGTCGGGGTTCGCCGAGGCCGGGCAGCAGAGTGTGGAGGGCGAGCTGCTGCGGATCTGCCGTTCGGCGGGGATGCGGCTGGTCGGCCCGAACTGCCTGGGGGTGGTCAACACGGCGGCGCGGCTGAACGCCAGCTTCCTGCCGCACCGCCCGGTCCAGGGGAGGGTGGCGCTGTTGTCGCAATCGGGCGCGGTCGGGGCGGCTCTGCTGGAACGGCTGGACGTGTCGTCGTTCGTGTCCGTCGGCAACAAGGCCGACGTGAGCGGCAACGACCTGCTCGAATACTGGGAGGACGACCCGGCGACGGATGTGATCGCGCTGTACCTGGAGTCGTTCGGCAACCCGCGCAAGTTCGCCCGCATCGCCCGCCGGGTCGGCAGGAGCAAGCCGGTGCTGCTGGTCAAGAGCGGCCGCAGCGGCGCGGGCGGGCGGGCGGTGCGCTCGCACACCGCCGCGGCGGCCACCCCCGACGTCGCCGTTGACGCGCTGACCCGCGCCGCCGGGGCCATCCGGCTCGACAGCGTCAACGAGCTGATCGACACCGCCAAGCTGCTGGCCGGCCAGCCGCTGCCCGAGGGGCGCCGGGTCGCCATCGTGGGGAACTCGGGCGGCCCCCAGGCGATGGCCGCCGACGCCTGCGAGCGGTCCGGCCTGACCGTCCCCGAGCTGCCGCCCGGCCTGCTGGACGCGCGGGCCGCCGCCGCGCTCGGCAACCCGGTCGACCTGACCGCCGACGCCACCGCGGACGAACTCGGCGCCGCCGTCGAGGCGCTCGTCGCCTGTCCCGAGGTGGACGTGATCCTGGTCGTCTACACGCCGCCGTTCGGCTCCGGTCTGGACCGGACCCGCCAGGCGATCGCGGAGGCGGCCAAGACAGCGGGCAAGACCGTGCTGGCCTGCGTCGTCGGTCACGATGGCATGATCGACGGCCGGATCCCGTCGTACGCGTTCCCCGAGCAGGCCGTCGCCGCGCTGGCCCGCGCCGTGCGCTACGCCGAGTGGCGCAGGGGCCCGGCCGAACCCGCGGGCGCGGACGTCCGCGTCGACGGCCGCGCCGCCCGGGAGATCGTCGAGGCGGAGCTGGCCGCCTCCCCCGAGGGCTGCTGGCTCTCCCCCGCAGCCACCGCCCGGCTGCTGGCCTGCTACGGCGTGCCGCTGGTCGAGTCGCTGGAGGTGGACGGCCCGGACTCCGCGGCCGAGGCGGCCCGGCGTGCCGGTCTGCCGGTCGTGCTCAAGGCCGTCGGGCCGGTGCACAAGAGCGACGTCGGCGGCGTCCGGCTGGATCTGCGCACCGAGGAGCAGGTGCGGCAGGCGTACGGGGAGATGGCGGCCCGCCTCGGCGCCGAGATGACCGGCGCGATCGTCCAGCCCATGCTGCAGGGCGGCGTCGAGGTGATCGTCGGCGGCGTGAGCTACCCAGCCTTCGGCCCGCTGGTCATGGTGGGCATGGGCGGGGTGCTGGCCGATCTGCTGGCCGACCGTGCCTTCCGCGTCCCTCCGGTGACCGACGCGGCCGGCATGATCGAGGAGCTGCGCTGCGCCCCTCTCCTGCACGGCTACCGGGGTTCCCCGCCCGTGGACGCCGAGGCCCTGGCGGACCGGATCACCCGCATCGGACGCCTGCTGGACGATCTGCCCCACGTGGCGGAGCTGGACCTCAATCCGGTCATCGTCACCGCTGACGATGCGGTCACGGTGGATGCCCGGATCAGGGTGGCGCCCTGCGAGCCTCCGCCCTCGCCGCTGCTACGGCGGCTGCGCTGACCAACGACCGTCCCGTTCGGGACCTTCGCCTCTGAGCGCCGCCGCTTTCGCGAGGTGTGATGAAGACAACCGACAAGGAGGCAGTCATGCGCATGACCGTCGCAGACGTGATGACGGACAAGGTCGTCGCCGTATCCGCCGCCACCCCGTTCAAACAGATCGCCGAGACGCTCATCACCGGCGGCATCAGCGCCGTCCCGGTCACCGACGACGACAACCATGTGCTCGGCATGGTGTCGGAGGCCGACCTGCTGCGCAAGGAGGAATTCCGGGAGCAGTTCTACCGCGAGGGCTACCGGCCGCCGCTGCGCGCCCGGCTGCGCCACCCCAAGGGCCGGCGGAAGGCCGAGGGTGACACCGCCGCCGAGCTGATGACCAGCCCCGCCGTGACCATCACGCCCGCCGCGGCCGCGGTGGAGGCCGCCCGGCTCATGGACGAGCGCGACGTCAAGCGGCTCGCGGTCGTCGACTACGACGGCCGCCTGGTGGGCATCGTCAGCCGCCGCGACCTGGTCAAGCTGTTCCTGCGCGGCGACGAGGCCATCGCCGCCGAGGTGCGCGACGATGTTCTCGACCGCAGCCTGTGGGTCAACACCGACGGAGTCCGGGTGGACGTGCGCCAGGGCGTCGTGACGCTGTCCGGCTGGATGGAACGCCGCACCGAAGCAGCGATCGCCGTGCGCATGGCCGGCCGGGTCAACGGTGTGGTCGACGTCGTCGACAAGCTCACCTGGAAGGCCGACGACTCCAAGTGGGAGGGCAGGTAGCCATGCTCGTGCGCGAGGTCATGACGGGCCCGGCCATCACCGTCCGCCGCACCGACCCGGTGCGGCGGGCCATCCGGACCCTCTACGACAACAACATCACCGCCGCTCCCGTCGTGGACGACGCCGGCCACCTGGCCGGCGTGGTCAGCGAACTGGACCTGCTGCGCGGCGAGTTCGAGCCCGACCCTCGCGCCACCGTCCTGCCCGCACAAGAGGCGCACGAGCCGCCGCCCCGCCGCGTCATGGAGGTCATGACCCGCCAAGCCGTCACCGTCACCGAGACCACCGACGTCACCACCGCCATCGACCTCATGGTGGGCAAACGGATCAAGAGCCTGCCCGTGGTCCGCGGCGAACAGATCGTCGGCATGGTCAGCCGCCGCGACCTCATGGCGATGCTGGCCCGCCCCGACCACGAGCTGCGCGAGGCGGTCGCAGCAGCCCTGCGTGAGCAGTACCCGTCCGGCCCGAGCTGGGAGGTCACCGTACGTGACGGTGTCGCCGAGCTGAGCGGGCCGCCCCACGAGCATGCCGACCACATCGCCGACGTGCTCGCCCGTACCGTGCCCGGCATCGTCCGGGTCAAGCACGTCAGGAGATCACCATGAGAGCCATCGTCGAGAACGTCATGACCACCGAGGTGGCCGCCGTCAACGAGAACGCGTCCTTCCACACCGTGGCCGAGCTGCTCATCAGCCGGGGCGTCAGCGGGGTGCCCGTGCTGGACGACGACAACCGCGTGCTGGGCGTCGTGTCCGAGGCCGACCTGCTGGCCAAGGAGGAGTTCAAGGAGCGCTACTACGGCGACGGCTACCGGCCGCCGCTGCGCGCCCGCATCCGGCACACCGCCGGCAGCGAGGGCAGCGGCTACCGCAAGTCGCTCGGTGAGACCGCCGGCGCGCTCATGACCAGCCCCGCCCACGTCACCACCCCCGACGCTCCCGTCGTGTCGGCCGCCCGGCTGATGGACCGCTACGGCGTCAAGCGCCTGCCCGTGGTCGACGCCGACGGCCGCCTGGCCGGCATCGTCAGCCGCCGCGACCTGATCAAGGTCTTCCTGCGCCTGGACGAGGAGATCGAGCGGGCGGTGCGCGAGGCCCTGCACGGCAAGGCCGACGTCGCCGTGGCCGACGCCGTCGTCACGCTGAGCGGCACGTACGCCGAGCGCAGCCAGGCCGTCACCGCCGTCCGCCTGGCGGAGAACATCGACGGCGTCGTGGCCGTGCACGACGAACTCGGCTGGAAGCACGACGACATCGCCGACCTGCCCGTCTGGGGCGGCGCATGACCTCGGGCCGGTCGATCCAGTGATCGGCTCACCACGCAAGGACGGACACGCCGTCGCGGACACGCCCGCGACGGCGTGATCAACGTGGTGCACGGTCAAGGACAAGGACGAAGTCCGTCGTAAACCAGGACTGACGGCACCGGGCGGCGGCTGCGGAGCGGGTGGGAATGAGAATCGCCGTTCTCGGCGCCGGTCCATGGCACCACGGTGCCGCCCTGGTCTCCAAGCGGCACGACACGATCGTGTGGTCCCGCGATCGCGGAATCGTCGAAGAGTTCAGCTTCAGGCACCGATCCAGGTGTACCTTCCCAGGTTCGCCCTGCGCTCGGCCCTCACGCGAAGGCCGCGGCCACCGTCATCGCCACCGGGAACGAGGCCACTAGAACGGTCGTCATCGGGCTCGGAAACGACTATCGCGGCGACGACGGCGCCGGGCTCGCGACCGCCCGCCTGCTGCGCGGGCTGGGCGTGCCGGTGATCGAGAACGGCGGCGATCCGGCGGAGCTCATCGAGGCGTGGACGGGCGCTGACGTGGCCGTCGTGGTCGACGCCGCGTGCTCGGGCGAGCCGCCGGGTGTGGTGCGCCGGTTCCGCGGCGTTCCGTCCCTGCCGCACGGTGGGGCGAGCAGCCACGTCCTGTCCCTGGCCGATGCCGTGGAGCTGGCGCGCGCACTCGGCCGGATGCCCGGCGAGCTGCTCTCCCACCAGCATGTCGATGACCCGGTGCGAGCCCACCAGCGTGCGCATGGTGACCCGCCCGGGATGGCCGGCGACCACGGTGCCGATGCGGGTCGCGCACGCACCCTCAGGCCGTGCGCGCATGGCGGCGAGCACCGCCTCGGCCCTGGCCGGGTCGACGAACGCCACCAGGCAGCCCTCGTTGGCCACGTGCAGCGGGTCCAGGCCCAGCAGGTCGCAGGCGGCGGCGACCTGGGCCGGGATGGGGACGGCCGGCTCGTCCAGCTCCACGCCCACGCCGGAGGCGGCGGCCAGCTCGTTCAGCGCGCTGGCGAGCCCGCCCCTGGTCGGATCGCGCAATGTGTGCACCCCGCAGGCGCCTGCCGTGATCATCGCGGCGGCCAGGCGGTGCAGCGGCCTGCTGTCGGAGGCCAGTGAGCTCTCGAATCCGAGCCCTTCCCTGGTGCTCAGGATGGTGATCCCGTGCAGGCCGATCGGGCCGGACAGCAGCACGGCGTCGCCGGGGCGGCCGTTCGCGGCGGCGACGTGCGCGCCAGGCAGCCGCACGCCGATCCCGGTGGTGGTGACGAACAGCCCGTCGGCCGCGCCCTTGCCGACGACCTTGGTGTCGCCGGTCACGACGCGGACGTCACAGGCTCGCGCGGCCTCGGCCACGGAGGTGGTGACGCGGCGCAGCTCGTCCAGCGGCAGCCCCTCCTCCACGATGTAGGCCAGACTCAGCGCCACGGGTACGGCGCCCATCATGGCCAGGTCGTTGACCGTGCCGTGCACGGCCAGCGACCCGATGTCGCCTCCGGGGAAGAAGCGGGGCGTGACCACGAACCCGTCGGTGGACAGCACGATCTCCGGCGCGCCGGTGGTGACGATCGCGGCGTCCTCCAGCGTGCCGGCGCCGAGGCGGGGGCGGCCAGCGGCTCGTACTCCGTCCAGCCCATCACCGCGCACACGTGCCCGGCCGCCAGGAAGGCGTCCACGGAGGCGGACTCCATGATCGCGGCCATCGCTGGAGGCACCAGGACGTGGCTGACCAGGACGCTGAAGTTGCCGAGGTGTTCCGCGTCCGCGCGGAGCACGGCCATCGCGTTGGCCGGCGCCGTGGTCTCGAAGCCGACCGCGAAGAACACCACCTGCCGGTCCGGGTTCGCCGCCGCCAGCTTCACGGCGTCCAGGGGCGAGTAGACGACGCGCACGTCCGCGCCGCGCGCCTTGGCCGACAGCAGGTCCGCACCGGAGCCGGGCACGCGCAGCATGTCGCCGAAGGAGGTGAAAATGACCTCAGAGCGGGCGGCGATGGCCAGTGCCCGGTCGATGGTGGCCAGTGGCGTCACGCACACCGGGCAGCCGGGCCCGTGCACCATCCGCACCGGGATCAGCTCGTCGATGCCCTGCCGGACGATGGTGTGCGTCTGCCCGCCGCACACCTCCATGATCGACCACGGACGGGTGGCGGCGGCCCGGATCTCCCGCACGAGGCGGCGGGCGAGCACGGGGTCCCGGTACTCATCGAGATATCTCATCCAGCCCTCCCGGGATCGCCCGGAGCACCGCGAGCGTACGCAGCGCCTCGTCCTCGTCCAGCAGGGAGATGGCGAAGCCGACGTGCACGATCACGTAGTCGCCCGGCCCCGCCCCGGGGGTGTAGGACAGGCATGCCTCCCGGCGCAGCCCGTCGAAGTCCACGGTGCCCATCTCGCCGTCGCGGGCCACGATCCTTCCCGGTACGCCCAGGCACATCCTGACCAGCCTCCTCCGCCTTGTTCTGTCAGCGTGCGCCTCATCCTCGAGCGGGGGCAGCGGCGAACGTCCCGCGTGCCGGGGCCGAAGGTCCCGGGCCTCAGCCCGTCCGGACCACGGCGACCGTGCAGCGCGCGTGGTGCAGAACGCCCCTGCTGACCGAGCCCAGCAGCGCCGAGCTCAGGGCCCCGCGCCCATGGGAGCCGACCACCAGCAGGTCTGTTTCCTCCGACGCCTGGGTGAGCGCCTCGACAGCGTCGGCGTACCGGATGTCCTCGATCACGGTGACGTCCAGGTACTGCCGCTTGAACGGCTCCAGGCACGCCCTCACCATGTCCTCGCGGGCAAGACGATCCTCGCCCGCCTCGTGCGGCAGCTCGGTCCCGAACGCCTGGACGGGCCGCCGCCAGGCGTGCACGGCCCGCAGCGTGCTGCCGCGCAGGGCGGCCTGCTGGAAGGCGTAGACCAGCGCCGGCGTGCAGTCGGGCGAGTCGTCCACGCCCACCACGATCTGCCCGTAGGCCGACCGCTGCCCACCGTGGACCACCACGACGGGCGCCTCGGCCTGACCGGCGACGTGGTCACTGACCGACCCCAGGAGTGCGCCGGTGACCGCGCCGAGCCCCCTGCTGCCGATCACCACCTCGACGGCCGCCTTGCCCTGCTCGCGCAGGATCCGCGCGGGCGGCCCCTCCTCCAGCACGGTCGTCACCTCGACGCTGGGCTGGCGCTCGTGCACCAGCGCCATCGCCTCGTTCAGCGCCTTCTGACCGGCACGGCGCAGCTGGTCGGGCCGATCGGCGTCCGGGTACTTCGCGATCTGGTACGGCTGCCGGTCCACCGCGTAGACGAGCCTCAGCGGCTGGTGCATGCGGAAGGCGTCATTGGCGGCCCACGCCACGGCGGCACGCGCCGGCACGGAGCCGTCGACCCCCACAACAATCATGATGTCCTCCTTCGTTACCACCATCTGACCGGAGTCGCCAGGCGACGTGCAGGGCCGGAAGTCCCGGAAGCAGGGAGCCGAAGGACCGCGGGACGAAGCCGGAACGGCTCGGTGGGCCAGGCGCCGGGCCGATCCCCGCACATGCCGGCGCCCACCTCCGGTGTGCCGGAGGTGGGCGTCTGGTCGTTCGCACTACTTCAGCCAGGCGTTGCGCTGGACGATCGGCAGGTTGCCGAGCCCGAACGTGGTGCCCGCGCCGGTGAGGGCGAGGCCGATGAGGACGATCGAGTAGATGATGTGGTCGTCCATGAACGGGTTGTTGGCCAGGGGCAGCTCGGCCGCCCACATCAGGACCAGCATCGCGGTGCCGGCACCGGCGGCGATGCGGGTGCCGATGCCGAGGATCAGGGCCAGGCCGATGCCAAGCAGACCGGCCATGAACAGCCAGTCGACCCACGCCTGCCCGGCGAGGCCCGAGAAGAAGCCGCCGAGCGCGTTCTCGCCGGTGCCCTTGAGGAACCCGGTCGTGGGGCTGCCGCCCTCGATCCAGGCGCGGTTGGCAGGGGTCGCGAAACCCCAGCCGAAGGTCTTGTCCAGGAACGCCCACAGGAAGATCCAGCCGATCGAGATCCGGGCGGCGGCCCAGACGTAATCGACGGGACGGCGGGCGTGAGCGGCGCCGGTCTCCATGACGGGCCTGCTGAGGGTGGCGGCCATGATGGCCCCCTTTCGAGGGGTGATTCGCCGTTTCTGTGTCATCTCAAGCACACCGCTAGCGCGGCTCGCGCAGCAGTGCCGTAGGGCCCGCGGCACCGGGACCTTCGTCCCCTGCCGCTCAGGATTCCTCCTTGCGGGGCCGCACCACCGCGACCGGGCAGGTCACGTGATGCAGGACGCCGTGGCCGACCGAGCCCAGCACCGCCGAGGTGAAGCCGCCTCGCCCGCGCGAGCCCACGACCACGAGGTCGGCCATCGCGCCGGCCCTGGCCAGGACGCCCACCGGGTGTCCGGACAGCGTCTCGTGGGTGATGTCGAGGTCGGGGTTCTTCTCGCACCACCGCGTCAGGTTCTCTGTCACCGCCCTGGACTCCTCCTGGTAGACCTCCACCATGAGGCTGTTCCAGGCGGTCAGGTACGGCGAGAAGATCGGTGTCTGCCAGGCGTGGAGCACGTGCAGGCGCGCACCGTGGGCTCGGGCGTGTTCGACGGCGTACTGCATGGCAGCCTCGGCGTGCTCGGAGTTGTCGTAGCCGACGACCACGCGGCCGTGCTTGGTGTTGTCAGGGCCTCGCACGATCACGACCGGGCCTGTGGCGTGCCCGGCCACGGCGAGGCTCACGGAGCCGGCCAGCATCCCGGCGAGCTCGCCGAGGCCTCGGCTGCCCAGGACCACGCTGTCGGCGGTCTCGGACTCGGCGAGCAGCCGGTCGACCACGGTGCCTGCCACCAGTTCCGTGGTCACCTGGATGCCGCCCGCCGTTGCGCGGGCCAGGTCGGCGGCGGAGGTCAGCGTGTTCGCGCAGCATCCCCTCGCGTGTTCCCCTGGCCGTTGCTCACGCACGTGCACGATGCGCAGGCCCAGGTGCCTGCGCTCGGCGTCGGCCGCCGCCCATTGCACGGCGGCCTTCGCCGCTGCGGATCTCTCCACTCCCACAACGATGTGTCCTGCCATCTCGCACCCCTTCGCTCCGATTTGTCACCTCCAACGTCGTCCCGGAGGGAGCTCAGCGCCCGGGGAGGAAGTCCCGATCAGGAGCGCCGTTGGTCCTTACCGGCGTCGCGTGCGGGACGAGAACGAGGTGACGGCTGTGCGCATGCCTCGCGCCGTCAGGCTGCGCGGCGGTGGACGATGAGGGCGAGCAGCGAGGCCAGCAGCAGGGCAGGAATCAGCAGGTCGAGCGGTTCGGCGTACGCCACTCCTGGGACACCCGCCTGCGCGACGAAGTACCGCGCCGTCAGGTAGTTGAGCTGGTACGCCCCGACGTAGACGCACGTCGCGACGCCCAGCGCGTACCCCCAGGCGGTGCGCAGCCACAGCAGCACGCCCGCCAGCACCAGGGTGGGCACGACCATGGTCAGGTCGAGGCCATGCCCAGGTGGATCTGGGCCTGGGGCAGCGGCCGCGCGTCCACCGGCAGCTCGCTGTGAGGGCCTGGCGGACGAGCGACACGCCGTACATGCCGGCCAGCGTGGCGGCTAGCAGGAGCAGCAGGCCGCCGGCCCAGCGCATCGCCGTCCGCGCCAAGTCGCCGGTGGGCACTGGCCGGGCTGAAACGACGTCTGGCGATGTCCTTCGGCGGCCGGACGCGGGACTTGCGGACACTGCGGGATGCGCTCGCCTCCTGTCCGAACGGTCTGTCGCAGGTGGCGATCGTCGGGCTCGGCAGGGTCGCCACGAGCGAACTGGCGCTGCTTCGCGACGTAGTCGACCATCTCGTCAGAGGACTCCACCCGGCAGCATGGGAGGGCCCGTGCTGCGTGAAGTACTTCGGCACCAGTGCGAAGGCCAGACGAGTGCCAAGCGGCGGACGTTCAATGCCCATAGATTCGCGCCGGGCCCTTCGGCATGACAGAAGGTCGGGCTAGGTGTTCTGCGGGGCTTGGCGGCCTATGACGTGTTGGTTGACGGCACCCCGAAATCAGCCGGCCCTTCGCCGGGTGCCCACGACGGAGAGGACCGCAAGCCCGCCGAGTGTCCAGGCCGTCACCACGGCGAGGTCGGTCCACGGCCACGGCCGTCCCGCCGGATCCAGCACGGCGAGGACCGTGTGGGAGACGTGCCTGAGCGGGAAGACATCACCGATGATGCGGAGCGCGGCGGGCAGTTCGCCCCCGATGACGAAGACGTCGGAGACGAAGGCCAGGGGCAGGAAGGTGCCGAGGGTGATCGCGTTGATCGTCTGCTGCTTGCTCGCGAAGGCCACCACGAGCGCTGCGAGGACGGTGAAACACGACGCTCCGGCGACGATCGCGGCGAGCATCCAGGGGATCATGCCGGGCTCGATCCTGACGCCGTAGCCGAGCGCCGCCACCAGCGCCAGCACCAGGGCGGTGGCGATGGTGACGAGCAGCGCGGTGGTGAGGTGGCCCGCATGGTATGCCCAGCGCGGCAGCGGAGTGCCGGCGAGCCGTTTGAGCACGCCGCGCTCGCGGTCACCGGCAGTGGCTTCGGCGATGTTCACGTAGGACGCCACGCCCACCGTGTATGTGATCATCGCGGCGAGCATGAAGACCGGCAGCCGCACCCCTGAGACCCGGGCGTCGGTGAAGATGAGTGAGATCAGCGCCAGGAGCAGCACCGGCAGGATGACGGTGAAGAACGCGGTGGACAGGTCCCGGCGCAGCCGGGAGAGCGCGTGCGCGACCTGACCGGCCAGCAGCGACACCGGTGAAGGACGGCCCTGCCGACGTGGCCGCCGCGTGATCGGCGCGGGAGCCTTCGCCGTCCGCGCCGGGGCGGGTTCCCAGCGGAAGCGCCACACCGCCAGCGCCGCGCCGCCGATCCCCCAGGCCGCCAGCACCGCCAGGTGGTCGGCGTGGAAGCCGGCTCCGGTGAGGAACGGGTTCATCGCGTCGCGCACGGCATGGGCCAGATGCCGCAGCGGGAAGACCCAGCCCACGGCGTCCAGCCAGGCGGGCAGCCGGGCGCCGATGAGGATGACGTCGGAGATGAACGCCAGCGCCAGCAGCAGGCCGGTGCCGAGCAGTTGCACCGCCGCGGCGTTGCGCACCAGCGCGACCGCCGCGAAGCCGAGCGCGGTGAAGCATGCCGCCCCGATCAGCAGGGTGAGCAGCAGCGCGGGCAGCGTACGCCAGACCATCTGCGTGTCGTAGAAGACGACGCCCACCGCCAGCAGCGCGGCCACCGTCACCGTTGCGATGACCAGCGACGCCCCGGCCAGCCCTGCGAGCACCGCCGAGGCGGGCACCGGCGTGCCACGCAGCCGTTTGAGCCAGCCGCGGTCGCGCAGGTCGGCCAGGCGGATGGCCAGCGCGCCGAAGCAGCCCTGGGCGACGCCGAACACTGCCATGACCGGGATGACGAACTGCATCACCCGCACGTCCGAGCCGGGCTGGACGGCCTGGTTGCCCACCGCGGCACCGACGATCACCGTCATCAGCAGGGGCATCGCGACGGTGAAGACGGCCGCCATGGGGTTGCGGGCGAAGGAGAGGGTCTCGTGCCAGGCCAGCCGCGCGATCATGATGTCTCCTCGCTCACCAGGTCGAGGTAGACGTCCTCGAGCGACGGCCGGGCCAAGGTGAGGGAGGTCAAGTCGGTGCCGCGTTCCAGTGCCCAGCCGGTCAGCTCGTGCATGTCGCGGGCGGGCTGCTTGGTCTCGACCGTTACCGCCGGGCCGCGCGCCTCGATGTGGCCGGTGAGGGGCGGCAGGTCGGCGGCGGCCGTACCCTCGGGCAGGCGGAAGGTCAGCACGCTGGTGTGCTCGGCCGCGATGAGCGTGTCCGGCGCGCCGGAGGCGATCACGCGGCCCGCGCGCAGCACCGCGACCCGGTCAGCCAGATGCTGGGCCTCGTCCATGTAGTGGGTGGTGAGCAGGATGGTCGTGCCGGACGAGCGCAGCCCGTCGATCAGCTCCCAGGCGTGATGCCGGGCCGAGGGGTCGAAGCCGGTGGTGGGCTCGTCCAGGAACAGCACCTCAGGACGCCCGACGAGGCCGAGCGCCAGGTCCAGGCGGCGCCGCTGCCCGCCGGAGAGCGTCCGCACGCGGGTGTCGCGCTTGTCCTTCAGGCCTGTCTGCTCGATGACCTCGCCCGGGTCGCGGGGGTGCGGGTAGAAGCCGGCGTACAGGCTGACCAGTTCGAAGACGGAGAACTCCTCCTCGAACCCGGCCTCCTGCAGCACGATCCCGATGTGCTCACGGTAGGCCCGCCCGCCGGTGGCCGGGTCGAAGCCGAGCACCGACACGTGGCCGGCATCGCGCTTCCGATGCCCTTCCAGGATCTCCACGGTGGTGGTCTTGCCCGCGCCGTTCGGCCCGAGCAGTGCGAACACCTCTCCGCGTTCGACGACGAAGCTCACCTCGTCGACGGCTTTCACCGTCCCATACTCTTTGCGTAGTCCTTTTACGATCACCGCTGACATGTCGGTCCTTCCGTCCGGTTTCCAGACTGATCCGCTTCAGCCAGGCCGGGCAGGGCCGAAAGGCCCTTCTACGGGGCCGTGATGCGGAATATGGGGACCTGGGCCGCGATCGGCTGGAATTCCTCCAGTGGGGCGTGCCGGTTCACCGGAATGTGCGGGCGCGCGCCTGGCGCGAGGGCCAGGTAACGGCGCAGGATGGGAGCACGCTCGGCGGGGTCGACCTCGACGAGCCGGACGCTCCTGCGCCGACCGTGCCGCAGCACCGCCCCGCCACCGTTCGCGCGCAGGTTGAGCACCCAGTTGGTGTGCGGTCCCAGCATCGCCACCAGGTACCGCTCTCCTCGGTGGTCGGCCATCACCATGGGGAAGGAGATGATCCGTCCCGTCCGACGTCCGGGCACTTCCAAGGTCACCAGGTGGGGCACCAGGCCGCTGGAGTGCACCACCGTCCAGGACCGGTTCATGGCGCGTGCCAGGCGATTGGGGCGGCCACCGCGGTACATCCACCGGAGCCAGCGCCCGGAGCGGCGCGTGTCGGATTTCATGATCTGCTCCTCAGCTCGCCCAGGCCCGCAGGCCATAGGATCTTCCGTGGCCGCACCCAGGCCGCCGCCCTGGCCGCCCGGTTGCGGGCCGAACGCAAGGAATGACGGGTCACCCGTGTGACAACCGCGCCGCCGCCACTGCCGCCTGGCCGTAGCTGATGCCGGCGTCGTTGACCGGCACCCGCTCGCCGATGTACGGCTCGAAGCCCGCCGCCGACAGCCGGGCCAGCACGTCGGTGGCCAGCAGCCGGTTCTGGAACACCCCGCCCGCCAGGCACACCTGGGTGACGTCGTGCTCGGCGGCGGCCCGCTCGCACAGCAGCACCGTCACAGCCGCGATCGTGGCGTGAAAGGCGGCGGCGATCCGGCCGACCGGCTCGCCATCCGCCTCAGCCTCCAGCAGGTGCCGCAGGGTGGCCACGCAGTCGTATACCCACAGCCCGTCGTGGCGCTCCAGCCGCCAGGCCAGCGGCTCGGCCCCAGGAAAGCCCGCCGCGGCCTGTTCCAGCCGGGTGGCGGCTTCACCCTCGAAACCGTTCACCTCGCACAGGCCCAGCAGCGCCGCGGCGGCGTCGAACAGGCGGCCGGCGCTGGAGGCGTCCGGACAGTTCACGCTTCGCGCGATCATGCGGGCGATGACCTCTTGTCCGGGCAGGTGCCCGGGGACGGACCCGGTACTGAGTTCACCGCCGAGCAGGTAACCGAGAGCCATGCGGGCGGGCCTGCGCACGGCCGCCTCGCCGCCGGGCATGGGCGCGCGGGAGAAGCGGCCCAGCCGCCGGTAGCCGCCGTAGGAGGCCAGCAGCAGCTCGCCGCCCCAGAACGTGCCGTCGTCGCCCAGGCCGAGCCCGTCGTAGGCCACGCCGAGGAACGGCGGCTGCAACCGGTGCTCGGCGGCGACGGCGGCGACGTGGGCGTGGTGGTGCTGGACGGCGATGCGGCTCGGCCAGCGTCGCGCCAGGCGGGTCGACAGGTAGCCGGGATGCAAGTCGTGCGCGGCGTGCAGCGGCTCGATGCCTTGCAGGTGGCTCAGGTGATCGAGGGCTTGGTCGTAGGCCTGCAGTGTTTCGGCGTCGGACAGGTCGCCGATGTGCGGCCCGAGCACCGCCCGGTCGCCGTCGGCGAGAGTGAAGGTGCTCTTCAGCTGAGCTCCCACGGCCACCAGGGGCGGCGCCGCGGCGGGCAGGCGCAGCAGCGCGGGGGCGAGCCCGCGCCCACGCCGGATCGTGATCGAGTCTCGCCCGAACGAGCGGATCACCGAGTCGTCGTAGCGGGCCACGATGGGCCGGTCGTGGGTGAGGACGCCGTCCACGGCCAGGCCGGAGATCTCGATGGTCGGCATGGGGCTGTCGGCGTGGTTGGCGCTGGTCACCACGAGGGGACGGCGCAGCGCGTCCAGGAGGAGGTGGTGCAGCGGCGTGTACGGCAGGAACAGTCCGATGTCCGGCATGCCGTGGCAGACGCCGGGCGAGAGCACGCCGTGCCGTCGCGGCGCCAGCACGATGGGCGCGGACGGTGCGGTGAGCAGGGCGCGGTCGGCGTCCGACAGGCCGGCCAGCGCGCCTGCCGTGATCGTGTCGCGCACCATGACCGCCAGGGGCTTGCCGGCGCGGGCCTTGAGCTCGCGTACCCGGGACACGGCTTCGTCGTTGATGGCGTCGCAGACCAGGTGGAAGCCGCCCAGGCCCTTGACGGCCACGACGGCGCCGGCCGCGATGGCGTCCGAGGCGGCCCGCAGCGCGGTCTCGCCCGTCATGGCCTGCCAGCGTAGGCGGGGGCCGCAGGACGCGCATGCGATCGGCTCGGCGTGGAAGCGCCGGTTCGACGGGTCGCGGTACTCGGTGGCGCAGGCCGGGCACATCGCGAAGCCTCGCATCGACGTTCGTGTCCGGTCGTAGGGCAGGCTGCCGATGATGGTCGCCCTGGGGCCGCACGCCGTGCAGTTGATGAACGGGTAGCGGTGGCGCCGGTTGGCCCGGTCGAACAGCTCGCGCAGGCAGTCGGCGCAGGTGGCCAGGTCGGGCGGGATCTCGCTGCCGGTCGCGGGCGTGACGTCGCTCGCCACGATCTCGAAGCCTGATGTCTGCTGCTCCGCCGGCACCGGCGTGACGAGCACGTCCCGGACGCGGGCGGCGCTGGGCGGCTGGGTGCGCAGGCCGGAGACGAACGCCTCCAGCGACGCCGGCGGGCCGGTGGCGGAGATGACCACGTGCCCGCCGGCGTTCCTGACCTGTCCCCGGATCCCGATGGCCGTTGCCAGCCGGTGCACGAACGGCCGGAAGCCGACGCCCTGCACGATGCCGTGCACCTCGATGTGCCATGCCGTGTCCACGACGGCGGCCCTACATCAGCGGCGGGACGACGATGAGGTCGTCGTCCTCGGCGGCCAGGTCGCCCACGACGTCCACCACGCCTTCGACGTTGCGGACGGCTTCGACGAGGGCGATCGCCTGCGACCGCCAGCGCACCTGCCCGCCGATCTTCACCATGCCGGCGTCGATCTCGACCGTGAACGGGCCGGGCTCCGGCAGCAGGGCACGGATGTCGGCCTCCAGCTCGCCGGAGGGGCGGGTGAAGACGCGAAGCACGTCCCGCTGGTGCAGGGTGCCGATGACCCTCCCGGTGACGACGTCGATCACGGGCAGCTGCTTGATGCGCTTGGTGTGCATCAGCCGGGCGGCGTCGCGCACGCTGGTGCCCGGGGTGACGGTGATCGCGGGGGAGGTCATCAGCTGGGATGCCGTGACCGCGGCGGCCTTCTGGTGGTCGCGCCGCTGCTTGCGGGTCTCGAACAGTGACACGCTGTGCCGTACGGTGTCGATCTCCTTGAGCAGGAGATCGTCCTCGGAGACCACGCCCATCGGGCGGCGGTCTGCGTCGATGACGGTGACCGCGCCGACCGCGAACCGCTTCATCGCGGCCACGATCTCGGCGAACGAGGCGTCCGCCTGCACGGCGATGGCCACGCGTCCCATGACGTCCTTGACTTCGATCGACATGATGTCCACCTCTCTTTCACCTCCAGGCTCGCGTACGGCGGCTTGGGCGGTCAGCGGCGAACGTCCCCGATGACCATGACGAAGGTCCCGCGTCGTCAGGCGCGGACCACGGCGACCGGGCAGCGGGCGTGGTGCAGGACGCCGCGGCTGACCGAGCCGAGCAGCGCCGCTCCCAGGGTTCCTCGCCCGTGCGAGCCCACCACGAGCAGATCCGCCTGTTCGGTCGCCGCGGTGAGGGCGTCCGCCGGTTGCGCACAGGGCACGTCCTCGACGACCGTCACCTGCGGGTGGTCCTGGCCTGCGGCCTTGACCCGGTCGTGGACGGCCTGGTGCTGTGTGGCGCGGACTTCGTCCAGGTCGTAGGGGGCCTCGGGAGCGTAGGCGTGCACCGGCAGCTGCCAGGCGTGCACGGCCCTGAGCGTCGCGCCGCGCAGCTGTGCCTGTTCGAAGGCGTAGGCCAGGGCGGGCTCGCACTCCGGCGAGTCGTCCAGCCCCACGACGACCTCGCCGTGCACGGGCCGGTGCTGGGCCCGCACCACCACGACGGGACAGCGGACGTGCCCGGCCACGTGGGCGCTCACCGAACCCAGCAGCGCGCCGGAGAGCCCGCCGAGACCGCGGCAGCCGACCACCAGCTCTGTCGCGTCCCCGGCCAGCTCGCGCAGCACTTCGGCTGGCGTGCCCTCCATCTCACGCGTGGTGACCTCAGCGGACGGCTGCCGCTCGCGGACGAGAGCCTCCGCCTCCCGCAGCACCCGCCGCCCCTCCTTGTGGAGGGAGTCCGGCAGCACCGCGTCGGGGCGCTTGCCGACCAGGTACCACGACGTATCGGTCACGTGCACGATGTGCAGCGGCACGTGCCTGCGGGCGGCGTCGCCGGCCGCCCACTCCACAGCGGCCCGTGCGGCCACGGATCCGTCAACTCCTACGATGATCATGATTTCCTCCTTCGTCACCTCTCATCGGACCTCATACGTGTCCGCGTGGCGCAGGGCCGGAGGTCGCCGGTGCAAGGGACGAAGGGCCTCTGCCTGCGGCGGTCCCGGCGACGCACCGGACAGGGCCTGGGGACATCGCCGATCCGCTTCCGCCGGCGGGGGCAGCCGCATGCTCAGCCGCACGGCGGTGCCCTCGGGTCCGGTGGTGAAGGCGACCTCGTCGGCCAGGCGGCGCATCAACCAGATCCCCCGCCCGCCGGGCGCGGTGGGCGGCGGAAGGGAGGCGCCGGCGAGAATCCGCGCGGGAATACCGGGTCCTCGGTCGCTGATCTCGCAGCGAAGAACGCCGTCCCCGCACCACAGGCTCAGCCTGCCTGCTCCGCCGCCGTGCGCCACGGCGTTGACCACGCCCTCGTCGACCGCCAGGAGGAAGTCGTCGAGGCGAGCCCCGTCCAGTCCCCGTTCCCGCGCCGCGTGCAGGAGCACGCGGCGCGTGTGCTTCAGGCAGATCTCGTCGAAGCGCAGGGTGATCACCGGAAGGGTTCTCATGCGAGCGTCAGGCCATCCGCTGGGCCATCTCGACGAGCCGGTTGGCGTAGCCCCATTCGTTGTCGTACCAGCCGAAGACCTTGACCAGGTCGCCGCTCGCCTGGGTGAGGGCGGAGTCGAACACGCAGGAGGCGGCGTCGCCGATGATGTCGCGGGAGACGAGCGGGTCGGTGCTGTAGCGCAGGATGCCGTGCAGGTCGTCCCGGGCGGCACCGGCGAAGACGTCGTTGATCTCCTGGGCGGTGACCGGGCGGCTGAGCTGGGCGGACAGGTCGGTGATGGAGCCGTCCTCGACGGGCACCCGGATGGCGACGCCGTCCAGGCGGCCCTCCAGCTCAGGCAGGACCTGGCCGACCATGCGGGCGGCGCCGGTCGTGGTGGGCACGATGTTGACGGCGGCCGAGCGGGCCCGGCGCGGGTCCTTGTGCGGGGCGTCCAGCAGCATCTGGTCGCCGGTGTAGGCGTGGATGGTGGTCATGAAGCCGCGCACCAGGCCGAACCGCTCGTGCAGCACCTTCACCATCGGGGCCACGCAGTTGGTGGTGCAGGAGGCGAGCGAGACGATCTCGTGCCGGACCGGGTCGTAGGCGGCGTCGTTGACTCCGGGCACGATGGTGGCGTCCAGGCCCTTGCCGGGGGCCGACAGCAGCACCTTGCGGGCGCCGGCCTTCAGGTGGCTCGCCAGGGCGTCCCTGGTGCGGAAGCGGCCGGTGGCGTCGATGACCAGCTCCACGTCGTGAGCCCGCCAGTCGATCTGGGCGGGGTCGGCGCAGCCGCTCACGGCGAGCTTCCGGCCGTCGACCTCCAGTAGGCCGGGGGCGGCGGTGACGGGCAGGTCCAGCGGCCCGTACGTGGAGTCGTGCCTGAACAGGTGAGCCAGCGTGGCCGGGTCGGCGATGTCGTTGACGGCGACGATCTCCAGGTCGGTGCGGAGCGCGCGGCGCAGGACGGCTCTGCCGATCCTGCCGAATCCGTTGATTCCGAGTCTCATGCCTTCATCGTCCGGCGCTCGGGGCTCGCGGGTCAGAGACCACGGTCCCGCGTGCGTGGGACCTTCGGCCCCTTGCCGGAGTCCGGCACGCGAAGGCGCCCGCCGGACGGGGAGGCGGCAGAGCCGTGGGTCCCCGTCCATCGGGCCTGCGCGCCGTGTCAGGCTGTCGTGACGGGGAACGACGCCACCAGGCTCTGTCCCCACTGCCTGGCCCGCTCCAACTCCCCCGCCGCCAGCGGTCCTTCCGTGCCGGTGACGTAGAAGCTCTGCGCCGGCGCCACGGCCCGGACGCCGATGCGGCGCAGGCGCCTGGCGATGCCACGGGCGGCGGAGCCGGGCACGCGCGGCTTGGCGACGCGCGTGTCGAAGGCGGCCGAGCGGACCGCGGACGAGGCCGTGGCGAGCGCCGACAGCCACTCGCGCACGCCATCACCTCGGGAGACCAGCGGGTGCGTGGTTTGCTGGGCGGCGGAGCGGCGGGTGGAGGCCCTGCTCATGGCGAAGGCGTGCGTCGGCCCGCCCACCACGAGCAGCCCGACCTCCGGCCCCACTTTCGCGGGCGCGGAGCCGACCTCGACCACCTCTGCTCGCAGGCGGGTGGCCAGCCCTTCGGCGACGGCCTCGGCGATCTGCTTGGTGTTGCCGAACATGGATTCGTACACGACCAGCGCGTCCATCACGCGCCTCCCATCGGGTTCTCGTGGGGCAGGACAGGTTCGAGGTGGAACATCCCGGTCACGACCTCGCCGGGTTCTGCGGCGGGCCTGGCCCGCCCGGCGACGGCCGACAGCACGTCCCGGGCCGTGACCAGCCCGAACAGCCCGTCGCCGGACACCACGGGCACGGCGTCGCAGCCGGCGTCGAGCATCAGGACGGCGACCCTGGTCAGCGGCGTGTCCTGCCGTACCCGCGGCACCTGTTCGCAGCCGAGCAGCGCCCGTACAGGACGGCTGGACTGCTCCTGCGGCCCGCCCGACCAGGACGCGGCGATCCGCTCGCGGGTCAGGATGCCGAGCACGTGCCGCCCGTCCACGACCGGTTGCCTACGGTCAGCGTCTCCACGGTCATGATCTCTCCTGCCACGAGGTGACCGGCCATGATGCCGCTCCTTCGGACGTCGGTCTGTCATCTCCACCGTCCCGGCAACCGGGTCCCGGCGCCCGGGGACGAAGTCCCGAGATCGGCGCCGTTGGTCCTCGGCAAGTTGTGTTCACCAGGAGGTGTGCAGGGTCGCCGGCGCCCAGTGCCGTACCACCCGAGGCCAGAGGAGCTTGGTCCTCACCAAGCACATCCGCATCCAGCGGCGGCACGCCGAGGGAACGCCCCTGCCATCGCGCGGTCCGCCGCGGAGTGACGGTGATCGCGGACCAGGTCATGAGGTGGGGCTACGGGCAACGCCGCAGGTCCCCACTGGTGGTCACCAGCGGGGGCGGCGGTGCTCGGTCTGGTCAGCCCTTCTTCGCCCAGTCGCCCAGCGACCACTCACGCACCTCGGGCATGTCTTCGAGGTGTTCGACGACGTACGCCTGGTGCTCGGCGAGTTTCCGCTCGCACCAGGCCATCAGGTCGCTGGCGCCGCGCGGCAGCCGCCTGGCGTTGTTGATGGCGTCCATGACCAGGTGGTAGCGGGAGGCGCGGTTGCGGACCGTCATGTCGAAGGGCGTGGTGGTGGTGCCCTCCTCGATGAAGCCGCGCACCCGGAACCGGTCGGCGTCCGGGCGGCCGTGCACGAGCTGGTGGATGGCGCCCGGGTAGCCGTGGAAGGCGAACACCACATCGACGGTGTCGGTGAACAGCTCGGTGAACAGGGTGCCGCTCATGCCGTGCGGGTGGTCCTTCGGGCGCGGCAGCGTCATCAGGTCGACCACGTTGACCACGCGGACCTTGAAGCCGGGCAGCCGTTCCTTGAGGATCTGCGCCGCCGCGACCGTCTCCATCGTCACCACGTCGCCGGCGCAGGCGAGCACGATGTCGGGGTCGCTGGTGCCGTCGTCGGTGCCGGCCCAGTCCCAGATCCCGGCCCCGCGGGCGCAGTGCTCGATGGCCTGGTCGATGTTCAGCCACTGCAGCTGCGGCTGCTTGTCGATGACGATGAGGTTGATGTACGACCGCGACCTCAGGCAGTGGTCGGCCACCGACAGCAGGCAGTTGGCGTCCGGCGGCAGGTAGACGCGGGCGACGTCGCCGCGCTGGGTCAGCACGACCTGGATCAGGCCGGGCCCTTGGTGGGAGAAGCCGTTGTGGTCGTTGCGCCAGGCGGTCGAGGTCAGCAGCACGTTGAGGCTGGGCACCTTGGCCCGCCACGGCAGCCGGCTCGCCTCCTGCAGCCACTTGCCGTGCTGCACCGTCTGGGAGGCGCTGACCATCGCGAACGCCTCGTAGGTGGCGAACATGCCGTGCCGTCCGGTCAGCGTGTAGCCCTCCAGCCAGCCGTGGCAGTTGTGCTCCGACAGCACCTCCATGACCCGCCCGTTCCGGCTGATCGCCACGTCCTCGGCCGTCACGCGTTCGGCGAAGGCGCGGTCGGACACCTCGAACACGGCGCCGAGCCGGTTGCTGTTGGTCTCGTCCGGGCAGAACAGGCGGAAGGTGTCGGGGTTGTCGCGGTACACGTCGCGCAGTAGCTCGCCGAGCCGGCGGGTCGACTCCGCGCGCAGTTGCGCCGGACGCGGCACCTCGACGGCGTAACCGCGGAAGTCGGGCAGGGCAAGATCCCGCGTCAGCAGGCCGCCGTTGGCGTGCGGGCTGGCGCTCATCCGCAGCTCCCCCTCCGGCGCCAGGCCGCGCACCAGCTCGGTCGGCGCACCGGTGGCGTCGAACAACTCCTCCGGCCGGTACGAGCGCAGCCAGCTCTCCAGGATCGCCAGGTGCTCCGGATTGTCGCGCACCCCGGACAGCGGCACCTGGTGCGAGCGCCACGTACCCTCCATCTGCACGCCGTCCACCTTGTCCGGGCCGGTCCACCCCTTGGGCGAGCGCAGCACGATCAGCGGCCACCGCGGCCGGGTCCCGTCCCACCCGCCGGTACGGGCCAGATGCTGGATGGTGCGGATCTTGCTCCAGGCCTCGGCCAGCGTCGCCGCGAAGCGGTGATGCATGCCCGGCAGGTCCGAGCCCTCCACCTCCAGCACCTCGTAGCCGTGGCCCTCCAGCAGCCGGCGCACCTCGTCAGGATCCTTGCGGGACAACACCGTGGGGCCGGCGATCTTCGCGCCGTTGAGGTGCAGGATCGGCAGCACGGCGCCGTCACGCTCGGGGTTGAGGAACGACAGGCCCTTCCACGACCCTTCCAGCGGCCCCGTCTCGGCCTCGCCGTCGCCCACCACCGCCACCGCCAGCAGGTCGGGGTTGTCCATGACGGCGCCGAAGGCGTGCACCAGCACGTACCCCAGCTCGCCGCCCTCGTGGATCGAGCCCGGCGTGGTCACCGAGACGTGGCTGGGAATGCCGCCCGGGCTGGAGAACTGCCGGAACAGCCGCAACATCCCGGCCTCGTCCTGGCTGACGTTCGGGTAGATCTCGCTGTAGGTGCCCTCCAGGTATCCGGCAGCCACCAGCGCCGGCCCGCCGTGCCCCGGCCCGGCGAGGTAGATCGCCTGCTGCGCGGTGTGCCGGATGAGCCGGGAGACGTGCGCGTAGATCAACGACAGGCCGGGGCTGGTTCCCCAGTGGCCCAGCAGCCGCGGCTTGATGTGCCGTGGCGCCAGCGGCTCGCGCAGCAGCGGATTGCCCTGCAGGTAAATCTGCCCGATCGTGAGGTAATTGTTGGCCCGCCACCAGGCGTCCAGTTGTTCGACCTCCCCGGCCTTCGGGGAGGCCAGTCTCTCCAGCATGTCTTCATCGACGGCCTTGCGGACCTGCTCATCCGAAACTGCGGTCATGAGGACGTTCCCTTCTCAGTGTGGGTTGCTGTAGTGCCCAAGGTGCGGCTGTTCAGTCCAGTCCCGCGGGCGGTGGGCTGACGGCACGGAGGATCGGTGGCGGCCGCACGCGAGGGGCCGGGCCCGCCGACGCCCGCAAGGATCATGGCCTCCTCTGTCACCACACCATCCGACCTCAGCCGAGGCCCCGGGAACAGGGCCAGAAGTCCCCACGACCGCAGGTCCAAGGGCCACCCGCTTGAGGGGAGCGTGTCGTCGATGGCGAAGGGACAAAGGCCCTGTCTGATATGGCGGGCGGCTGGGTAGCGTCACCCGAGGCGGCTCACACCTGGCTGCCGGCAATGTCATCACCGTGGAGGAGACGATCATGACCCACCCGGGCGATTTCGGGCGTCGCATCACCCATCACCGCACGAGGTTGAACCTGACGCTGGAAGAGGTGGCCGACCGCGCGGACATGTCGGCCGGATACGTGCAGTACCTGGAAGACCATCTGGGCACCCCCGACAGGGGCACGGTGACCCGGCTGGCCAAGGCGCTGGAGACCACGGTGGAGGATCTGCTGGGCGGAGGGTACGAGCGTCCGCCCGGCCCGGGAACCGCCGCGGAGAGCCCCGTGCTGGAGGTGCTGGAGCCCGCGGAGTGCCTGCGCCTGATCGCGCCGGGCGGCATCGGCCGGGTGGCGTTCAACGGCTCACACGGCCCGACGGTACTGCCCGTCAACTACAGGGTGCACGACGGTGCGATCGTCTTCCGCACCACCCACGGCGGCCCCATGGACCAGGACCTGCGAACAGGCGTGGAAGGCGTGGAGATCAAGATCGGCTTCCAGGTGGACCGGATCGACGAGCCGCGGCGCGAAGGCTGGAGCGTGCTCGTCCAGGGTCCCGCCCACCATGTGCCCGATGACGAAGTGGCCACGGTGAGCGGCGCCGGCGTCACCCCATGGGCGGGCGGCCAGCGGCACCTGTACATCCGCATCGTGCCCCACCAGATCACCGGCCGCCGCATCCACGGCCTCTGACCGCGCGACGTTGCGGTCCCCGGCCGCGAGCTCACCCGGCCGTACGACGGCGACCTTGGCCCCGAACGCGCCCCCTCCCCCGGCCACACGCCGGTACGTGGCGAGCGTCCGCAGCGCCTCCGGCCCGGCTTTGCCGCCGGTGACCGGGTCGACCATCGTGACGGCATAGCGGATCGCCTGCTTGGCGTAGCCGAGATCGCCGGTGCCGATGGCGATGCGCTGGGCGCGGTCCTCCAGATACAACTCGTTCCAGCCGTCGATCACGATGTTCGGGCGGAAGCGCTCCACGGGCAACGCCACGTCCAGGCGCCGGTTCAGCTCGTCAAGAAGGTCTGGGAGACGGCGAGGACCGCACTGCTGTGGGCGTACGCGGAGGTACCCGGCAGCAGGCCTTCGGTCACCCGATCATGTTCCAGCGGCACCCGGACCAACCGGCACGGGCCGCCCAGCAGCGCCAAGAGCCACCTCGCAGCCTCCTCACCCCTGGTCGATGCCGTGGTACGGCTCCTCGAACAGCCGCGCAGGACCGGTCGCCGCCAGCTTCGCGCGGAGCCGTCGAGAGCTCCGGCCCGTTCCTCACTTGAGCGCCTCCGTCTTCGCCGGGGCGAGCGCGTGCCGCACGGTGGCCATCAGCCACAGCGCCATGGTGGCGTAGAACAGCACCGCCAGCGCGAGCTCCGCCGCCATGATCAGCCCGATCACGCCCGCCAGGAGCGCGATGCCGCCCAGCGTGCTGGCCACGACTGTGTACGGGCCTTTGCGCTCGTACGCCTCGGGCGCCGCGCTGAGCATGCAGCCGCCCACCAGGCCCAGCAGCAGGATCGTCCCGGTGGCGCCGCGCACGTCGCCGACGATCGGGAGGTCCGCGCCCTGGGTGAAGGCGACGTAGACGGCGACGTTGACGCCGGCGGCCACTGTCGCGAGAGCGTCCTTCCAGGTCAGCCTCATCGTGCCACCTCCTTTCACCACGAGCGTCCGCGCGGGCGGCGCGGGCGGCCAGTGCCATTGGTCCCTCGGGGTGAGGGCATTCGCCGGTGTTCCGAGCCCGGTGGAGGGGTCACCATGGGCTCATCAGGAGGTGAACCCATCATGATCGGTGGACGCGTGATCATGGAAGCGCCGCTCGTCGACGCGGAGCTGCTGACGCTGAAGAAGCGGGTCGACAGTCTCGAGGAGCAGGTACGCACGCTGACGGCCGCGAACCTGGCTCTGGTGCGCAGCATCGAGAACCTGCAGCGGACCGCGCCGGCCCCGGCCGATTGAGGATCTACGTGATGCCGGCGAGCTCGTCGTGCAGGTACGCGATGAGCTCGTCGAGATCGGGGATGCTGTCAGGGCCGCGTACGTTGCTGACCAGGGTGTGGATGCGGCGCTGCCGGCGAAGGTAGCGGCGGTAGAGCCCGAGCGCGGCCAGCAGCCGGAACAGCGGGCCGAACAGATCGGCGGCGGAGGCGATCGCAGCCTGTTTCTTGCGCCCGGCGAGCAGGGCGGTGATCCGCGCCATGCGGTGCGCGGGATCGCCGGTGGTGGGGAGGGCGGCGATCAGCACGCCGAAGCGGTTGCCGAGTTCGCTGGAGGTGGTGCTGCGCCGGGCCGACACCGGCACCGAGACCGACAGGGCGCCGACGTGCTCGCCCCGCCGTTCCAGGAGCCTGCTCAGCGCGCCCGTGATGACCGTCAGGAGCGCGTCGTTGACGGTGCAGCCGTGGCGGTGGGCCACGGCCCGCAGAGGCGCCAGGCCGGTTCGCACGACGGCGAAGGTGCGGCGCTGGCCGGTCGGCCGCAGCAGCGAGCACCGCGCGATGGGCTCCGGGCGCAGCCCGCCGGTGGCCGCGAGGGCTGTCTTGGCGTCCCGCCAGAAGGTTCGTACGCGGCCGATCGATCGCAGGCGTTCGGTGAAGGCGTCGGCCGCCAGGCGCGGCAGGGACGGCGGAGGCTGCGGGAACCCGGTGGGCGCCGGCCGTTGCGCGGGGTCGGCCAGCGCCGCGAGCAGGGCGAGCCCGCCGATCCCGTCGGCCAGCACGTGGTCGAGCACGACGATCAGCGCCACCGCGCCGTCGCTCAGCCCGGTGACGAAGAGCGCCGTCCACCGCGATGGCGGCAGCGGGCCGGTCAGCACGGCGGCGGCCACGTCCAGCAGCGCCGGCTCGTCCCCCGGGGCCGGGCACTTGACCTCGCGCACGTGCAGCCGGAGGTCGAACCGCGGATCGTCCACCCACACCGGGCGGCCACCGCCGAACGGCACCCGTACCAGCCGCCGCCTCAGCCTCGGCACGGACCTGATCCACTCGGCCAGCAGCGCCGATATCCGCGTCACCTCGAATTCCGGCCCCGGCTCTAGCAGCAGGACGGCGCCGGCCCGCTGTGACAGCGAGCCGGCCGCTCCCATGGCCAGCATGGCGACGTCCGAGGGGCTGGCACGATCGATGCGCCCCGTCACGTTCATCGGTGGCCGGGGACGACGCGCGCGTCCGGCCCGGGGTAGACGAGGGACTCGCGCCCGTTGTCCAGCCAGCGCACCTGGTAGGGCGGCGAGCCGTCGGCATGCTCCACGCCCACGACGAAGCCCTCCCGGCGGGCGTTGGCGCCGTACGTCCCCTCCACGATCAGCCGGTCACCCACGGTCGCTTTCATGGTGAGCTCCTCTTCTCGCTGTGAGCAGGATGGTTGTCATCCCGGCTCCAGCCTCCGGCCTCCGGCCCGCGCGTGGCAGGGCCGGAGGTCGTGGAAGGGGCAGGACGTTCGTCCCATCACGCCCGGACCAGATCCAGCTTGGCGATCTTGCCGTTGGCCGTCTTGGGCAGCGCGTCGCGGATCTCGACGTAGCGCGGGTACTTGTAGGCGGCCAGGCGATCCCTGCAGTAGGCGATCAGCTCCGCTCGCGTGGCGGGCTCGCCGGGCTTGAGCGACACGTACGCGGCGACCTCCTCCCCCAGCCGCGCGTCCGGGACACCCACCACGGCGGCCTCGGCGACGGCCGGGTGGTGGTAGAGGATCTCCTCCACCTCGCGCGGGTAGACGTTGTAACCGCCGCGGATGATCAGCTCCTTCTTGCGGTCGATGATGAAGAAGAAGCCGTCCTCGTCGACGTAGCCGAGGTCGCCGGTGTGCAGCCAGCCGCCCGCCATGGCCTCGGCGGTCGCCTCCGGCTGGCCGTGGTAGCCCTTCATGACGTGGAAGCCGCGGGTGACGAGCTCGCCGACGTGTTCGCGGCCGGGCGGCAGCCGATTTCCTCGCTCGTCCCAGATCTGCGTCTCGGTGCCCCAGATGGGCTTGCCGACGCTGTACGCGCGCCGCTCGCCGGCGCTGATGTTAAACGTGGTCGTCGAGGCGGTCTCGGTCAGGCCGTAGCCCTCCAGAATGATGACGCCGAAGCGCTGCTCGAAGGCGTCCAGGACGTGGGCGGGGATGGCGGCGCCGCCGGAGATCGCGACGCGCAGCGAGGAGGTGTCGTACCGGTCGAGCTCGGGATGCTCCAGCACGGCCACGAACATGGTGGGCACGCCCTCGAAGATGGTGACGTGGTCGCGCTGGATCGCCTCCAGGGCGGCCCTGGCGTCGAAGCGCGGGACGAGGGAGAGCGTGCAGCCGAAGCGCGCCGCCACGTTCAGGATGCTCGACATGCCGAACACGTGGAACATCGGCAGGATGGTCAGCACGACGTCGTCGGCGCGCACGTCGAACAGCCGGCCGGGGATGTCGGCGTTCATGTAGAGCTGGATGTGCGTCAGCTCGGCGCCCTTCGGCACGCCGGTGGTGCCCGAGGTGAACACGATCGCGGCGGTGTCGGAGCCCTCTCGGGGCGATCGGCCGGCGCTCCGGCGCCGGCCTGACGAGTTCGGTGAACGGGGCGGCGGGCGGGCAGTCCGGGCCGACGGTGAACACATCGATGACGCCCTCTTCCGCGGCGGCCTTGACAGCCTCCTGCGCGACCGGCGCCCAGGTGATGAGTGCACGGGCCCGCGAGTTGCGCAGGCAGTAGGCGACCTCCCGGGCCTTCAGCAGCGGGTTCAGCGGCACGACCACCGCCCCGGCCTTGAGGGTGCCGAAGTAGGCCACCACGAACTCGGGGAGGTTGGGCAGTTGCAACCCGACGGCGTCGCCGGGGCGGACGCCCTGGGCGGCCAGGCCCCCGGCGACCGAGTCGGACAGCAGGTCCAGCTCGGCGTAGGTCATGACGCCGCCGTCGTGGCGGATGGCCGCCTTGCCGGGCGCGGCCTGCGCCGATTCGCGCAGGATGACGGCGAGGTTGAACATGGCTCTCTCCTTCGATCAGGCTGGGTGCGGCTCCGCGACCCTGGGCCGCGCGGCCTGCGGGGCACGCCGCTTCGCGGCACGCGGCCGGGGAGCCGCCGGGGCGGGCCGGAAGGCGAGGCGCAGCCTCTCGACCTCCCGCTCGATGCCGCGGGCGAGCCCCTCGACCTCGGGCGCACTGTCGTAGTCGCCGGTGACGCCGAAGGTGACCTGGTCGCAGTAGGTGAAGATGGACACTCCGGTGCGCAGCCGGTTGGCGATGGGGACGTACGGGAGGATCTCCAGGGTTCGCCGGCCGAGCAGGTAGAGGGGCCGGCGTGGCCCGGGGACGTTCGTGGTGACGGTGACGATCTGACGCTGCGGCAGGTGCGCGGCCAGGCGCATGACGCCGGACACGGGAGGGAACGGCTCGTGTCCCGCCAACCGGGTGATGGCCTCCCCGGCCTGCGCCTCACCGCTCGCCTTCAGCTCGGCCAGGTGTTCGTGGACGGCGCGCAGCCGGGCCACCGGGTCGTCCAGATGGACCGGCAGGTAGGGCAGCAGGAGCGAGATGCGGTTCTCGCACACGCCTTCCTCGCCGGGCGCGCGGACGGAGACGGGGACGGGCGAGCGTACCGCGTGAGGGAGAGGTTCCTCGCCGCGTTCGCGCAGCAGTTTCCGGTACGCCCCGCTGATCGCGGACAGGACCACGTCGTTGAAGGTCACTCCGGCCCGGTGCGCGACGTCCTTGACGTCGTTCAGCGGCGCGCGGGCGACGGCGTAGCGGCGGTGCTCGCCGATCGTTCCGGTGAGGGTGGAGGCGGTCGCCGGCCACAGCGCGCCCGCCAGCGGCACGAGCCCGCGGGCCGCTTCGGCGACGCGCTGGGCGAGGACGCGCGGCGAGGCCAGTGCCCGGCCGATCAGGTGCGCCTGCTCGACGGGGTTGAGCAGGAGGTCGCGCAGCGCGTCGGTGGTGAGCCGCAGGGCCGTCGGCTCGCCGTCGGGGTTCCACTCGTCCGCGGGCGGCCCCGGGGTGCCCTCGGGCGACTCGTCGAAGATCACGTAGTAGAGGTGGGTGCCGGACACCCCGTCCACCATGCAGTGGTGCACCTTCGACACCAGCGCCCAGCGGCCCTCGGCCAGCCCTTCGATCACCCAGTACTCCCAGAGCGGGTGGGCTCGGTCGAGCCGCTGGGACATGATGTCGCCGATCAGCTCGCTCAGCTGCACGTCACCGCCCGGCGGGGCCAGAGCGACGCGCCGCACGTGGTAGCCGAGGTCGAAGGCGGGGTCATCGACCCAGGCGGGCGGCCCCAGATCGAGCGGCACCTGCCGCGCCTTCTGCCGGTAGCGCCGCACCAGCGGCAGCCGGGCGCGGATGGTGTCGAGGAGCTCCTGCCGGCCCGGCGGCGGGCCCTCCAGGACGGCGACCGACGAGATCGCCATCGACACCTCGGGCTGCTCATCCTCCAGGGTCAGGAACGCCGCGTCGAGCGGACTCATGTGGTCGGCCATGCCCCTTCGCCACCTTTCGCACGTGCCGGTTGGCGTCAGCGTCGTCCGAGGCCGGTAAGGCTCGTAGAGCCGAAGGTCCCGCTCTGGGCGCTGTTATGCCTGCCGTGCCGGCGGATGGCGGGCGGCGTGGAGCGCGGGTCCCGCGCGGTCGAGCCAGCGCAGCACGGCGTCCGCCGTCTCCTGGGGCGCCTCCAGCTGGGGAGTGTGACCCACCCCGTCCAGAACGACGAGCTGCCAGGACGGATGTGCCCTGGCCAGCGCGCGGGAGGCGGCGACCGGCACCAGCCGATCACGTTCGCCGTGCACGAGCAGGTGAACCCTGTCAGGCCGCGCGAGCCCACGACCACCAGCCCGGCGGTACGCGAGGGCTCGGCCAGGGCGGGCACCGGGTGCCGGTGCACCTGCGACTCGACGATCTCGACCTCGGGGTACTTCTCCCGCCAGAGTGCCAAGCGCCTGCCTGCGCCATCGGCGTTCGTGGCGGGCAGGGGGCCGTATCCCGCCGGGTGCGGGGCGAGGGCGGGGAACGGAACGGCATGGATCACGCGGACCCGCGTCCCGCGGGCCGACGCCTGTTCCAGCGCGTACTCCAGCGCCGCCTCCGCATGTGGAGAGCCCGCTCTTCACCCCTCCCGAACGTCAGAAACCTGATCTACCAGGGCGAATATCCCCGGCGAGTCCTGCGTCAGCCACCCGCGAGCCACCAGACGCCGCAGCTTTTCCCGCAGCCCCTCCACCGTCGAGGCGCTATCGCCCAGCCCCAGCGCCAGCGCGATCTGCTTGGACCGCAGCCCGTGCCCCGCATCCGTGATCACTTCCATCACGTCCCGATACGCCTGAGGCAACACCGCAGGCGTCATCCCCGGCTCCCACTGCCCCACCGTGATCACCCCGATCGGCGACCCATCCGGCCGCACCCTGGCCGGCTCCAGCTCCGCCCCCGCCAGCCGAGCCGTCTCGCCCAGGATCTCCTCTGCCACCTCCCGAGCGACCACCACCCGTGAAAGCTGCTCCTCGGCCCCCAACCGCTCGGTCAGCACAGCGATCTCCTCCCGAGTCGCCTCCACCCGACGGCGAGCCGCGGTTCTCACGCCGCGCCAACTCCTCCAGGAACGAGCTCATCACGGCCATCTCTCGCATTCCCTACCGAAACGGTAGAAGACACGAGACAACCCCACCAGCCCTCGGACCACCAGCTCAGAGGCTCCCTGGAAAGGGTCCACACCCTTCTCGTTTCAGTGGGCGCGCAGCACCAACTGGAACGAGGCTCACCCCGACGACCTGGACGACTACGAGGCTTGGCGGCGCCGCTCGGAGGACGCGAAACCACCCTTGCCCCTCGAAGTCGATCACAGTGCCGTCCCTGGCAGGTGCCGGCCCTGTCGGATACTCGTCTGCATCTTCGTGTGCCTCTTGAGGTCGCGGTGCCGCCTTCGCCTCGGGGCGGTTGCCATGAGTCCCGAGGAGAGCGTTGCCGCAGGCCACAGCGGGTGATGGCGACGGGGAGAGGGCCGTCAGGGGTGGAGGACGACCTTGATGGCTCCGGAGGCCCGGTCACCGGCCACGCGGAAGGCCTCTGCGGCATCGTCGAGGGGGAAGCGGTGGGTGATCACCGTCTGCGCGATCGCAGGGTTGCCGGCGAGCAACGCTGCGGCCTGTTCGGTGTCGCGGATGCCGTCGTGCCGGCTGTAGGAGATGGAGTTGACGTAGGTGAGTTCCTTGACCAGGCTGGCGACGCCCGGGATGGGAACGGTGTGCACGTAGACGCCCAGCAGCACGATGCGACCGCCGGGGCGGGCCAGCTCGGCGCACCGGGCGAGACCGGACTCGCTGCCGGCGGCGTCGATCACGACGTCGTAGAGGCCTTCGGCTGGGCCGGCTTCGAGACGTTCCGCAGCCATCCTCTGGTGCTTGTGGCGCACCTCGATATCAACGTCGTGGCCGCGCTGCCGGGCCGCGGCCACGGCCAGCAGCCCAATGCTGCCGCCGCCGACGACCGCCACCCGCTCGCCCGGCGTGAGCGCCGCCCTGCGGACGCCGTGCCAGGCCACTGACGCCGGCTCCACGAGGCAGGCGTCGCGTACGTCCAGGCCGGCCGGAAGCGGGACGAGCATGTTCTCCGAGACCGTCACGGCATCGCACATGCCGCCGTTCCGGAAGATGCCGAGCGTTCCGTGCTCCGGGGCAGTGCACCGCTGGACATGGCCGGTGCGGCATTGGTCGCACTGTCCGCAGTAAACCAAGGGTTCGACGGCATAGCTCCGGCCGTCGGCGGCGGTGCCGGCGAACTCGTGGCCGTAGGTGTAGCCCTGAACGGTGTAGCCCTGAACGCCGCCGGCCGCGAAAATCACGTCGGTCCCGCAGATGCCCGTCGAGGCGATGGTGAGGCGTACGCCGGGCGCTACCGGTTCGTCGATCTCGGTCACGAGGATGCCCTGGTCGGTGTTACGCACTGCGCGCATGATGATCCCCTTCAACGCGCCACTATGTGAACGCTGTTAGCTTATGGTAAGTGATCGGTGTTCGCCTAGGCCTTATCGTGGTCCCGTGCGCGAACCCACAACGACAGGCATGGCCGGCGAGCTGCCGCCGCATGACCCGCGGAAGAACCAGCGGGCGGAACCGAGGCCGGGCACGGCGGCCTGGTGGCTTGCCCAGGAGAACGAACCGGCGCGGCGGCGGCGGCGCAGATCACTGACCCTCGATGCCGTCCTCGACACGGCCATGGACCTGCTCGACACGCGCGGGGTGGCCGCGCTGACGATGCGCAACATCGCCGAGGGACTCGGCTGCACGCAGGCGTCCCTCTACCGCCACGTGCGCAACCGCGAGGAACTGGTGACCCTGCTGGTCGACCGGGCACTCAGCGTGGCGAGCTCGGTTCCGCCCGGCGACACGGACTGGGCCGAGAAGGCGGCGTGGTCCGCACGCCTGTTCCGCGAGCACCTGCTCCGGCACCCCGGCGTGGCCTCGCTCCTTCGCGGGACCGAGCGGCTCGGCCCCAACTCGCTGGCCGGGGTGCAATACTCCCTCGAACTGTTCATCGGCGCCGGCTTCAGCCCCCGGCTCGCGTACGCCGCCGCATCGTCGCTGGCCACCTTCATCATCGGCTCGGTGAACTTCAACCTCGGCCTGGACTCGTCAGATCCCGAAGAGAGCCGTCACCGGCGCCTGCTGTACCGCTCCCGAGACGCCGCGGCCTTGCCCCTGATCGTGCAGCACGCCGACGCCCTCGCGGAGGTCAGCAGCGACGACGAGTTCGAAGTAGGCCTCAAGGCATTGTTGACCGGGTTCCGCGCCCTGATCCAGAACCCGGACATCACACACGATTAGCGCACCTGGCCGCCCTTCAAGCTGCTGACCGGCTTCAATGACGGTCGCCCGGGAGCGGCCCCTGGGTCGGCCGCGCGGAGAGCGCCGGCGGTGCGGCGGGGGTCGAGTGAGCCCCCCTCGAACTGGAGTTGAGGGGGACCGGGGCTCGCTTCGTGACGTGATGGTGGATGCTGGGCGCGTCCGGGCCGGTTGAGTCGGTCCCGGACGCCCCTACTTCAGCACGCGCGGCAGGTGAGCGTGGCGGTGCTCGACGTTGACGGCGCGGCCGCGCTCGCGTACGCGGTGGGCCAGGATCTCCACCAAACCGCATGCTCGGTGCTTGCCGCCGGCGCACCCGACGGCGATAGTGCGCGGGCCGGCCGGGAGCATTGCGTACTCCACGAGGTTGTCGATGAGCTCGCGGGCGGCCGCGGGGTCGCGCAGCCGGTCGCGGACGTCAGCGGCGTCGGTCTACCACCGGGGCACCCCCATTCCTGGAGGGATGCGGTTATCGTCAGCGAGCTTGTGCAGCGCGGTGTCGAGGTCGTCGAACACGTGCAGTTCCGGCGGAAGTCGTTGAAGTAGTTCCAGTGGTGCAGGTAGACCGCGATGCGACCGCGACCGGTCTCGGCGATGCCAGTCTGCCACTCCGCGCTTGCTTCCTTATGACCGAAGCGGCCGGTGAAGGCTTCGAGCCGCTCCGCGCCGTTGCTGTTGTACCTGCGCACGGTAATGGTCTCGGTGGGCCCCCATAGAGTGCGCGAGCGCGGACAGCAAGGTCGAGGGAACTTGTACCGCAGGGGTAATTCCATGCTTTGGGAGGGGGAGGAGGGCTCCGCGCGATGGTCTTCGCAGACCACCGGCGCGAGCGGGGCCTACGCTTGGGGTTCATGGGCGTGACCCTGTGCAATCCTGATGGGGACTGCAAAACACCGGTCCGTAAACACATATGAGCTTCTCGAAGCGGTGGAAAGGCGTAGACGTGCTGCTGACGCGGCTTGACGTTTCCCGCCCTCCGGCCGGCTGGTCTGCCGCACTGCCCCTGGTCCGTCATCTGGAGGCGTACGGGCTGACCTTCACCGACCGGGTGACGTTCGTGGTGGGGGACAACGGCTCAGGGAAATCCACCTTGATCGAGGCCATCGCCGACGTGTGCGGCATCAACTCCGAGGGCGGCAAAGCCGGTACGAGGTACGCATCGACAGGGATACCCTCTCCGCTGGGAGAGGCGCTCGACGCCGAACTCACCGCGACAGGGCTCAAACTCCTGCGCGGTCCTCGACGTAAGCGACGAGGTTTCTTCTTCCGCGCCGAGACACTCTTCAACCTGGGTCAGAACGTGTCCGGCATGCCTGGATTCTGGGAGGACGACCTTACGGAGCAGTCCCACGGCGAGGGGTTCTTCACGGTTCTCGACCGCATGGTGTCCGGGCCGGGACTCTATTTGCTGGACGAACCCGAAGCGGCCCTGTCGTTCCGATCCTGCCTTCGCCTGCTCGGTCTCATGCACCGCGTCTCGCTCGAAGGCGGCCAGATCATCTGCGCGACGCACTCGCCGATCCTGGCCGGCCTTCCTGGCGCGCAGATCATCGAATTGGGAGAGCACGGCATTCAGGCCACGAGGTGGGAGGAGCTTCAGTTGGTCGACGACTGGCGGCGCTTTCTCGCCAAGCCGGACTTCTACCTGCGGTACGTGACGGAAGACGGCTGACTCCTTCAGAGGTCCTGCCCGAGAGCCGTACCTCCCTAATCGGAGATCTGGATGCGCAGGCGGCGGAAGCTGTACCGCTTCAAAAATCGTGCACGTGGCCTGAGCTGGTGTTTCTTCGGGGTGGTCAGGCGGCGCGGTGGTAGTCGTTGATGGCTCCGCTGAGCACCTGTCGGCGCTGAATCCGGCCTTCCAGCGGCACCACGATGTGCTCGTCTTGATCAGGTGGGCGTTGTCGGCGGGACGGGTGCGGGCGGTGCGCGTTGTAGTGCTCGGCGTACTCGTTCAGGGCTGATCGAAGGTGGCGTTCGTCGTAGATCAGCAGGCGGTCGGTGCATTCGGCTCGGACGGTTCGGACCCAGCGTTCGGCGTAGCAGTTGGCTCGGGGCGTCCGTGGCGGAGTCGTGATCACCGTGACGCCCAGGCTGGTGAAGACCTCGTCGAAGACGGCGGTGAACGTGGCATCCCGATCACGAATGAGAAACCGGAATGACCTGACCCGGCGCCCGAAAGCCATGAGCAGATTTCTCGCCTGCTGAGCTGTCCAGGCGCCGGTGGGATGGGCTGTGACACCCAGAATATGCACGCGTCGTGTTTCCACCTCCATCACGAACAACACGTACAGGCGTTTCAGGAAGATCGTGTCGACGTGGAAGAAGTCGCAGGCGAGCAGTCCCTGCGCTTGCAGCCATAGAAACGTCCGCCAAGAGATGTCGACGTTTCGTGGCACCGGGCCGTGCCGGCGCGAATGCAGGATTCGTCGCACGGTCGCCTCGCTGACCTGCACGCCGAGCCGAACCAGTTCACCGTGTACCCGCCGGTATCCCCACCTGGGGTTCTCACGTGCCAGCCGGAGGACCAACTCTCTGACCTCCTTGCTCATCGCAGGAGGGCCGGCGCGGTGTGGGTAGGTTCACGAGCGTTTGATCAGGCGGCGATGCCAGGCCATCAAGGTCAGATACAGCAGACGAACCGACACAGACCGCGATCTTGCTCGCACGGCGCCTGGAGGTCAAAGCCGCAGATCAAGCACCACACGATGAGTCATGAAGCGGCACAGGCTTATCCGTGCGCGGCCCGGCGGCGCGGATCTCCCGCGCCGGTCGCGCGAGGCGGCCAAGATCGCCGTTCTGCGGCCGGCAGCGCTCGGTCGGCCCAGGCCGGTCGTGGCCGGGCGACCTGACGGCGCAGGACGGCGACCTCATGACGCCGTACCAAGATCTCCACGGCCTTGGAGGCGTCGCCTCGCACGAGAAGCGTCAGCCAGCCGGACAACCGGACCGTCAGCAGACACAGCAGGCGTAGAAACCTGAGCGCTGAGGATAGAAGGCCAGGTCAGATGCCGTGGACGAGTCATGTCACCGCACAGGTTCCCACGCGGCACACACGCGGCACATCCCTCATTTGTGGGATGGGGCCCGCTCACGTACCCCGGCACCCTCGATCGGGACAACGAACCCGATCGGAGGGTCCGAATACCGTGACTGACACTTCCCCTCATGAGTTGGTACAGCTCGCCCGGCATCTCGACGGTGTGCTGGTCCTGCCTGGCGATCAGGGCTGGGACGCCGGGCGGTCCGCGTGGCAACTGGCCGTGGACCAGCGCCCGGCCGCGGTGGTGCTGGCCCGGTCCGCCGCCGACGTGACCGTCACGCTGGACACGGCCAGGACCTTGGGGCTGCGGGTGGCGCCGCAAAGCAGCGGGCACAATGCCGCACCGCTCGGCCCGCTTGACGACACGATTCTGCTGCGTACGTCCGAGATGGCACAGGTGCACATCGACGCCGGCCGACGGCGGGCCCGCGTGGGCGCCGGCGTGGTGTGGGCGGAGGTCACCGAAGCCGCCGCCGGGCACGGGCTGGCCGGCCTGGGCGGCACCGCGGCCGACGTCGGCGTGGTCGGCTACACCCTCGGCGGCGGCCTGTCCTGGTTCGCCCGCTCCCACGGCCTGGCCGCCAACCACGTCACCGCCGCCACGGTGGTGATCGGCGACGGCCGCGTCCTGCGCGTGGACGCCGAACACGAGCCGGAGCTGTTCTGGGCCATCCGCGGGGGCGGCGGCAGCTTCGGGGTGATCACCGAGCTGGAGTTCGGCCTGTTCCCTGTCTCTCAGGTGTACGCGGGCGCGATGTATTGGCCGCTGGAGCGGGCCGAGGCCGTGCTGACCCGCTGGCGCGACTGGACCGCGACCGTCCCGGACACGGTCACCTCGCTCGGGCGGCTGCTCCGCTTCCCGCCGGTGGAGGAGATCCCCGAGCCGTTCCGCGGCCGCGGCCTGGTCGCGGTGGAGGCGGTCGCGCAACTCGGCCCGAGCCAGGCCGACGATCTGCTGGCCCCCTTGCGGGAACTCGCCCCCGAGATGGACACCTTCGCCCCCACCCCCGTCACCGACCTGCACCTGCTCCACCTTGACCCGCCCGGTCCCACCCCGGCGGCCGGGGACGGGTTCCAGCTCACCGGACTGCCCGATGGGGCCCTGGCCGCGCTGCTGGAGGTGGCCGGTCCCGGTCGCGACGCCCCGCTGCTGACCCTTGAGGCGCGGCATCTCGGCGGCGCCCTCGCTCCGGGAGCGAGCGAGGGCGGCGCGGTGTCCTCGCTGGACGCCGCCTTCGCCGTGTTCTCGGCCGGGATTACGCCTGACGCCGGCGCCTTCGGCGCGGTGAACGCCACCCTTGACGCCCTTGCCGCGGCCATGACGCCCTGGCGGGCGGCCACCTCGTACCGCAACTTCACCGAACGGCGTGCCGAGGGGCTCGCCTTCGAGCCCGCGCACGTGCTCGGCAGGCTGCAGGAGGTCAAGAAGACCTACGACCCGCTGGACATCATCAGGGCCAATCACCCGGTCCGGCCGATCGGCTCATGACGACGCTTGGACGGAAATCTCCGGATATACGGACGCGAGGAGGCGGCACGCTGGTTCGAGCCGATCGACGGCGTTATGCGGGTCTAAAACCAACAGGTGCGTTCAGGGCTACAATACTTAACACAACAAATCATTGCATTAAGGGCCGTTCCGAGGGAACCGGCATGATCTGCCACCAGGTCCGCATCGCCCTGAAGCCCGACACCCCGCAGGACCAGGTCCAGCACGCGCTCGACCTGATGCGCACGCTCGGCGAGCAACTACCGCACCTACATGTACGACCCGCTGCACCGCCAGATCGACGCGATCGGCCTGCCACTGGCGGCCGACACGATCTCCCACGACCTCACCGACGACCCCGGCCCCGAGATCGGCGCCAAGATCGCCCAGGTCCATCGCGACCGCTCCGCCGACCAACCCCGAGCTCCTCGGCCTGATCGAGGGCCTCGGATCCCTACGAGGGCAGCGGCGTCACCGCCGACGACTCCAAGCCCACCTGAAAGTCCAGAATTCATCAGATGAATGATCTTTGCATTAAATGAGGTGATTTCTCATTTCATGACACTTAAAAGCGGCAAAGGCACAGCCTGCTGTACCGGGGGTGGGCAGCGAGCTGTATGGCCGCGACTCGCGGCCCTTTCATAGGGTGGGAAGGGCATCGTGGTGAAATGCCATGGTGCGTCCTGTTGATTTCTTGGCCGGCCGAACCTGTCGATGGTTCGCCGAGAATCCGGCCGCCGTGTCCGAGAAGTCGGACCCGCGCCCAGGAGCAGTCCGCGCCGGGTGTTCGGAGAGGGATCAGGGATATGTCATCGGAGAGTAGCAAGACGACCGGATTGCTGGGATCGCGCCTGGAGGCGGCGCGCGAGCTGGCGTTCGTGGGGCGGGAGGAAGAGGTCGCCGTCTTCAAGGCGGCGCTGTACGGCGGCGGCTGCAGCGTCCTGTACATGCACGGCCCCGGCGGCATCGGCAAGTCGGCCCTGCTGCGGCGGCTCGCGCACGAGGCCGCGATGGCGGGCAGGCAGGTGTCCGCGGTGGACGGGCGCACGCTGGAGCCGTCGCCGGCGGCGTTCGAGGCGGAGGCCGGGCTGGTGCTGGAGGACGCCGGCGCGGTGCTGCTGATCGACAGCTTCGAACGTATTCAGGGCCTGGAGGGGTGGCTGCGCGAGCGGTTCCTGCCGCGGGTGCCCGTGGGAGCTCTGGTGGTGATCGCCGGACGGTACCCGCCGGACATGCGCTGGCAGGCCGATCCGGGATGGGCCGGGGCGCTGGAGGTGCTGGCGCTGCGGGACCTGCCGGCGGTGGACGCGCAGGCCCTGCTGGACTCCCGCGGGGTGCCGGCCGAGCTGCGCGACCCGCTGCTGTCCTTCGCCGGCGGCCATCCGCTTGCGCTGCTGCTGGGGGCGGCGGTGGCGGTCAAGGACGGCGGGGCGAGCAGGCGGTGGATGCCGGACCAGGACGTGGTGGCCACGCTGCTGGACCAGCTGGTGGGCGAGCTGCCGTCGGCGGCGCACCAGCACGCGCTGGAGATCTGCGCGCACGCCCACATGACGACGGAGGCCCTGCTGCGGGCGGCGTTGCCGCAGGACGCCGGGAGGCTGTTCCGGTGGCTGCGGCGGCTGCCGTTCGTGGAGTCGAGCAGTCTCGGGCTGTTCCCGCACGACGTGGTGCGCGAGCTGCTGGAGGCGGACCTGCGGTGGCGCGACCCCGAGGGGTATGCGGTGATGCACGACCGCATCTACGCGCACCTGGCGGAGAGGGTCCGCACGGCGGGCGACGCGGACGTGCTCGGCGCGGTGGCCGCGCTGCTCTACCTGCATCGGGACAACGGGGCGCTGACCGACTTCGACCGCTGCCGCGACGAGGGCGAGTTCCAGGAGGAGGTGCTGCGCCCGGAGGACGTCCCCGCGCTGCTGCGCGTGGCCACGGCGGCGGAGGGCCCGGCGTCCGCGGCCGGCGCCGCCTTCTGGGCCGGACGGCAGCCGGAGGCGTTCCGCCTGTATCGGCGGACCGAGACCGGCGAGCTCGTGGCCTTCTCCGCCTGGCTGCGCCTGGCGGAGCTCGACGAGCGGGAGCTGGCGGCCGACCCCGTGGTGGCCGCGGCGTGGGCGCACGCCCGCGCCACCACGCCGGTGCGCGCCGGCGAGCATCTGGCGGTCAGCCGGCTGTGGGTGCTGCCGCAGCATAGCGCCAACTCGCCGGTGCTGGACCTGATCCAGTGGCGGATGATCGGCAACTGCCTGCGCGCCGAGCGCATGGCCTGGTCGTACATCGCCGTGCGGCGGCCGGACCGCACGTGGGTGCGGCATCTCGGGCACTACGGGATGCGCATCATCCCCGAGCAGCCGCAGCTGGACGACGACGCCCACACCCTGTTCGCGCACGACTGGCGCGCGGTGCCGGCGCAGGCGTGGCTGGAGCGGATGAACCGTCTGCTCCTCGGCGGCTCCGCCGACGGCCCGAACACCGCCACCGCGGAGCTGGCGGTGCTGTCCCAGACGGAGTTCTCGGAGGCGGTGCGCGTGGCGTTGCGCCAGCTGTCCCGGCCGAGCGCGCTGGCCGCCTCCCCGCTGACGCGCACCAGGCTGATCGCCGACCGGGCCGGGGAGGATCCGGCCACCGCGCTCGGCGGCCTGCTCCGCCAGGCGGTCGACGACCTGCGGGAGGATCCGCGCTCGGTCAAGTTCCACCGGGCGCTGTCCGTCACGTTCCTGCACGGCACGCCCACCCAGGAGCTGGCCGCGGAGCAGCTCGGCCTGCCGTTCACCACCTACCGCCGCCACCTGACGGCCGGCGTCGAACGCGTCTGCGCCGACCTGTGGCACCGGGAGCTCTACGGCGCCGCCGCATCGTAGCCGCTTCCCGGGCCGGAAATGGGCAGCGAATGGCCTGTCGGACGGTCACCGGCGCCGGGCAGGCTGCGGCTCTCCGGAATCCCGCGAAGAGGAGCTGCCCGTCTTGGCGCATGACATGGTGGAAAGCCCGGCGCCGACGGGCGGCGCCGTTCCCGGCTTCGCCGATCGCCTCGCCGGGACGCTGGAGCAGGGCCACCGCCGGGCCGTGATCGTGGCACTCGCCCGGCTGGTGGCGGTGCTCCTGCCCGGCGCCCGGGTCACCTGGCTCACCGCCGGCGTGTCCGTGACGGCCATGGCGGCCTGGCCGTACCTGGCCGATCTGGCGCTCGCGTTCATGGCACCCGGCCAGGTCTTCGGCAACGCGCGCAGCGCCCTGTACGCCCTGTCGACGACGGTCGTCTGCGTGGCCATGCTCGGCCTGGCCTGGGGCGCCTGGGGGCATGCGGGCAAACTCGTCGTCCCGCTCGCCGACCTGGTCGCGGACTCGCCCGAGCGGGACCGGCTCGACGGCTGGCTCCGCCGCCGGATGAGGCTGCCCGGCCAGCTCCTGTCGGCGTTCGCCGGGGCCGCCGTCTCGGCGGGCATGCTGGCGCTCGTCGCGGTGCAGCGCGGCGACGTCGTAGAGCCGACCGCGGCCCTCTACCTGCACAACTGCTGGATGGGCTTCCTCGGCGGCAACACGCTCTACTGGCTCGTCACCGTGGCCGACCTGCCGCTGCGCCTGCGCGGGCACACCCGGCTCCGCCTGGCGTGGATCGACCCCGCCGGCACGTTCGCGATCGTGCGGCTGTGCCACTGCTACGCGCTGGTCTCCGCGGCCATGGCGCTGGGCGTCGTCACCATCGAGATCGCCGCGATGGTCCTGGCCGCCCGCAACCCCGGGCCCGCCGCCGGGGCCTTCCTGCTCGGCTTCCCGGTGGCGGCCGCCGCGATCGCCCTGTACGTGGGCGTCCAGCCGTACGTGACGTTGTCGCGGATCGTGCGCCGCCACCTGGACGAGGTGATCGCGCCGCTGATGGCGCCGGCCGCCGGCCCGTCCGACGCGCTGAACCGCGTGGGCCGGTCCGAGGACGACCTCCAGGCGTACGCCTACTTCGGCACGCTGCGCACGCTGCCGATCAGGACGGCGGCGATCCTGCAGTACGTGCTGGGCATCGTGGCCTCAGTGATCGTCTACATCCTGCAGCAGATCCTGTCCTGAACGCGCGGGCCGCCGCATCACCGCCCCCGCGTGCTTCTGCGGCCACCGTCGTCCGCGGCGTCGCCGGAGTCCGGGGCGAGTCTCGACCAGATGCGCGCCAGGTCGCGCAGGTCCTGCTCGTCCAGCCGGTCGAGGAAGAGGCGGCGCAGGTCGGCGTGCTGCTGCCGCCAGGCCTTGCGCAGGAGGGTGCGCCCCTCGGCGGTCAGGACGGCGACGTACCCGCGCCCGTCCTCGGCCGCCCGCCGGCGCTCGATGAGCCCCCGGTTCTCCGGCCGGTCGGCCAGCCGGGTGAAGCCGCCGGTGGACATCACGCGGCGCTTGGCCAGCTCGGACATGCGCATGCCGGCGCCACCGGCCCGGGCGAGCAGGGACAGGACGCTGTATTCCGCCATGCTCACGTTCAGCGGGGGCGAGACCGGCCTCGATCTTCCGCCCGATGTGGTCGTGTGCGTGCAGGAGGACCTGCCAGGCCTCGTCCCGCGAGAACGGTCAGCCGCGTGCCCGGCCCAGAAGATGCCGCTGCCGGACAGGAGCACGACGATCTCGTCCTCGTCCTCGTCCTCGTGGACGTGGACCGGTGAGGCCGTACCCGCCGAGGCCGTCGAGCGGAACATCGTGGACGGCCGTCGATCGACAGACACCATGCGGGTGCGGTCTCGTACAGGCGTATCCCAGAAATATGGGATTGTCCGGATTCTGGACCGATAGGCTGCCCGCCCATGACGAGGCTCTCTGTCACACAGCGCGAAGCCGTTCTCGACATCACGGCGATCTGCCGGCTCGACCTGGACTCGCGAACCCTGCGCGGCAGGCTCGCCGAGCGGCTGCGCCGCGCCGTTCCCATGGACGCGTACTGCTTCAGCACGATCGATCCGTGGACGCTGCTGCGCATCGACGTGGTATCCGACGCGATACCCGCGACCGGTGTCGCCCCAGCCGTGTTCAACGAGTACCTGGTCGAGGACTTCGGCAAGTTCGCCGACCTGGCCAGGTCCCGTCGTACGGTGGCGATCCTCAGTCAGAGCACCGGCGGCGACCTGGCCGCCAGCCACCGGTTCCGCTCGGTGCTGTCCCTCATCGAGGCGCGGCACGAGATGCGGGCCGTCTTCGTGGCCGACGGCAGGTGCTGGGGCAGCGTGTCCATGTTCCGCGGCGGCGGACGGGCCGACTTCACCGACAGTGAGGCCGACCTGCTTCAGGCCATCTCCACCCCCGTCGCAGTGGCGCTCAGGACCGCCGCGTGCCGCAGGGACGCGGCGGTGGGGGTGAGCGGCGATACCGGCGGTCCCGGGGTCCTGATTCTGGACGGAGGCGGGGGCACGCTGGCCGCCAACGAGACCGCCCGCCGCAATCTGGAGGAACTGCCGCCGTTCCGGATCGCCGTGCACGAGGTGGCGGCGGCGGCCCGCGCCGGCGACGGCTCCCGTGCCCACGCCAGGGTCCGTACGCGAACCGGCCGCTGGTTGTCGCTCTGGGGCTCCCCGCTCGACGGGGGTGACGCGGCGGATGTCTCGGTCGTCATCCAGGCGGCCCCTGCCTCGGAGATCTCCCAACTGCTGATGCTCGCCTACGCCCTCACTCCCCGTGAGCGGGACGTGTTGCAGCGGGTCATCGCCGGTATGCCGTCCGCCGGAATCGCCACCGAGCTGAGCATCTCCACCAGCACGGTGCGGGACCACCTCAAGTCCATTTTCGCCAAGGTCGGCGTGCGCAGCCGAGGGCAGCTCGTGTCCCATATTCTCGATGAGCACTACCTGCCGAGCATCGTCCCGTGACGCCTGTACGGGCGGGTGAAGAAAGTCTTACGGAGATGGATATGAATGCAATGGCCATGTACCCAACTGCACTAAGCTGACCCCTCAGTTGATCAGCGGCAGGGAATGCAGATGAAGCGCGCACGCGAGCTGCCCCTGGATGGGGTTCTGGTCCAGCGGCTGCGTGACGGTGACGAGCAGACGTTCGCTCTGGTGCTGGACAGCTGGGCAGTGGGCATGCTGTAGCTCGCCATGTCGTTCGTGTCGACACCCGACGTCGCGCTTCCTGCGGCGCTCCCCCTCCCCGGCCCATCACCGTGCCGGTCGCCGTCGGGCGGCCCGGAGTGAGGATCGCCGTGCCCCGGTCGGCCCGCAGAGACCCGATACGGGGGCCGCAGCGGGGACGCTCCGAGGCCACCGGCCGGCCCGGGGCGGTCGGTATCGACGCCCGCCTTCACCACCCATGTCAAGCGATATCCGCTGGTCACATCGCCCTGGCGCACGCTCCGGTCAGAACCGCAGCGTCCGGTTGCATGCCTCGGCCGGGGAGACCGCTGCGGAAACGAACGCCGGCCGGAGCATTCTGTCCCGGTTGCCCAGACTGGTCGCTGGGGTCACGTGTTGCATCGAGTCGTCTTCCTCTTTTCGGGACCATGCCAGCACTTCTGGGGGTTGCGCGGTGCGCACGACGACGTAGCCGAGATCGTGCGGTGAGCCTCCTCAGATGAGCCCTCGGGAGGCATTCCATCGTCCGCAGCCGGGCGTGCCGGAAAGGATCACGAGGGCGGACTCACCGTACGGTCTCGGCTTGTTGCCCGCGACCAGCAGCTGCGCAGGCGCCGTCAGGCGCCCGGAGCGATCGCGCAGGCGGAGACGCAGACCCAGGTCCCCTCACGCTTCTGGTACGTATCCGTGTACAGAGCTTCCTGCTTCGCTCCATGCACGATGAAGTCCTCGGCGAGGAACTCGCTGAAGCGCTTGACTTCGCGATCTCGCTCGTTCGACGAAGCCGTCGCGCCGCCTGGCCCTTGGCGGTCAGCGCGGGATGAGCCGAGGGGCGGTGTGAGCTCCCTGCCTCCCCCCCGGTCCCCTCATCCCCGCCGGACGAGTGTTACGACCCGCCCCGCCACCAAGGCGAGTACGGCGGAGGCAAGGACGATGAAGCCCGCTGTGAGGAACACCGTCTGCAAGGTTGTCGACGAGACCAGGATCGCGCCGAGGCCGGACCCTGCCGCCAGGGCTATCTGAAGGTTCGTCACATTCACCGCCGATGCGGCCTCGGGGGTTTCCGGGGCCGCGTCGAGGATCCAGACCAGCGTTCCCGGGTTCACGATTCCCCAGAACAAGCCCCACAGCACGAGCAACACGCCGGCAGGCCAAGGTGTGGCGCCCACGCTCGCCAGCGCGATGAGCAGGGCGGCCACTACCGCCGCCGCCCCGGCGAAGCTGCCGATCACTCCGCGCTTGAACAGCGATCCAGCGATGAGTGAGCCGGCGACGCCACCGCAGCCGTAGATGATGTAGAGCAGGGAGATCACGCCGCTGGACAGATGCGTGTGGTCCATCAGGAACGGGGTGACATAGGTCCAGGCGGCGAACTGTCCGATGAACACCATCGCGCCCGCCGCCATCCCGAACCGGGCGGCCCGCCGCGTCACGACTCCCACGAGATCACGCAGGTGCGTACGCCCGTCCGGCGGAATTGCCGGCAGTACGACTGCCTGCACAACCACGACGAGCAGCGTCGCCGCCGCCGCGATGGCGAACGTGAGACGCCAGCCGACGAGGTTGCCGAGGAACTGTCCCGCAGGCAGCCCCACCACCGTCCCGCCTGAAATACCGGCCGCGATGATGGTGATGGCGCGAGTGCCGCCGGCCGGGCCCACCAGCTTGGGTCCGACCGGTGAGACCACGGTCCAGAAGGCTCCGAGAGTGGCGCCAAAGATCATACGGGCGATCAGCACCAGGACGAAGCCCGGCGCCACCGCGACGACCGCGTTCGACACCAGCACCGTCAGCCCCAGGACGACGATGACGGAGCGCCTGTTGAAGCGGCCGGAGCCGAGGAAGAACAGCGGCGCCGACACCGCCGCGCTGAAGCCCGGCACGAGCACCATCAGCCCTGCGAGGCCGAGCGAGACATGCAGCCCGTCGGCGATCTCCGGTAGCAGCCCCACCGGCAGCGTCTCCGTCATGACGATGACGAACGCGCCGAGCGCGACCGCACCGACGGACGCCCAGCCCCGCCTGCTACCGAGCTCCGCACCAGTGGCAGCAGCGCGGGCGGCTACAGGCTGGGCCGGGACGCGGACGGCCGCGGTACAGGAGGATGCCGTGACCACGCGCATCTGCGGTGCGTGGTGCGTCAGCGTCGGCTCTTCGTTTTCGATCATGTGTTCTCCTGGCTGATCGCATGCTTCTGGCCGGGCTCTGCTCGGCAAGCGCGCCACGGCGTTTCTGCACGAGCCCTCGCGGGCGGCCGGAACGGCTCGCGTCGAGATCTGGCTCAATGCGTCAAGTGCAGGGCTGCGCGGCCGTGTTAGCCCTTGATGAGGTCGATGAGGTGGCCGAAGCTGAGATCTGATGCGAGCGCTGTCAGGTCTCCCTTCGCGAGCTTCGCCGCAGCCGCCCGTGTTGCTCCGAGAGCGTGCGTGTAGGGGTCGACCCCGAGGCTTATCCGGCGGACACCGATCGTCTGGAGATCCGCGAGGGTAACCCCGTCCTGGGGGCCGACGAGGACGTTGACCGGCTTGGGGGCGACCGCCCTGACGACTGCGCCGATGGCGGCCAGGTCCGGCAGGCTCGGCGCGTAGAGCACGTCAGCCCCTGCCTCCGCGTAGGCGGAGAGGCGGCGGACGGTGTCATCGAGGTCGGAAATCCCCCACAGGAAGTTGTCCGTCCGTCCGGTCAGAACGATCCGTCCGTGCGCAGCCGCGGCGGCGGTCTCCATGCGACGGACCGCGTCGTCGAAGTCGCGAATCGGGTTGGAGGGGTCACCAGTGGTGTCCTCGACTCCGATGCCGGCGAGACCGGCGGCGACGGCAGCGTCGACAGTGGCGCGGACGTCTTCGGGAGTCTCGCCGTAGCCGTCCTCGAAGTCGCCGTTGGTCGGCAGGCCGCTCACGGACGTGAGCAGGGCGGCATGGTTCAGGTGCTCATCACGGCTGACGGCGTGGATGCCGTCGAGCCGGCCCAGGGTCGCGGCGAGAACAGCTGAAGAGGTCGCGATGGACATGAACCCGGCCTCCTTGAAGAGCAGGGCCGAAGGGCCGTCCCACGCGTTGGGCATGATGAACGTGCCGGGGCCACGGTGGAGTTCGGCGAACTGTTCGTACCGCGCCTGGACCGCAACGTCGGACATGGCGGCGGGTCAGGCGCCCGGGGCGATCGCGCAGGCGGAGACGCAGACCCAGACACCCTCACGCTTCTGGTAGACGTCCGTGTACAGCGCGTCGTGCTCCACCCCATCGGCGATCATGGTGTACGTCACCCTGCCGTGGATCAGCGCGACATCGCCGAGGATTCGGATCTTGACTTCGTGCAGCACTTGATCCTTGAAGGGCCGGGGTTTGGCGATGTCATCGAGGTACTCCTCACGGTTACGGGTGACACCCGGTGTCTGCACGATGAAATCCTCAGCGAGGAATTCACCGAGGCGCTTTGCGTCGCCGGCCTGGTCCGAACGGTTGTAGTCAAGGTTCAGCTGCTCGAGGATCGCCAGATCTTCGGCCGACGACTTGGTGTCGTTCATCTCTCGCTCCTTCTTCATGCGATTCGGCGTTCACCACGGCCGGGTCGTCGTTTCCCCGCCGTCTACGCGGCACCCGGCCTCGCCGACATCCACTAATAGGACTATATAGTCCAAGTTAGGATAACGCAGCACCACTAGGCAAGCGTCGAGAGCAGGAGCCGAGGTGGCTCCACTTGGGAGCTTAGATGGACGGCTTCGTCCGATCCGGCGTAGTGTAATCAACCCCTGAGCGCCCCGTTGGGCGTGTCCCCTCCCCCGTCGAGGAGCAGCGTTGTCTCACGAGGTCACCATCGTCGGCTCGACCATCAGCACACCGCGGTTGCGGCTGCGTCCGTGGCATCAAGCAGACGCAGCGGAGGCGCTCGACATCTACGGCAGCCCGGAGGTCTCCCGGTGGCTGGCCCCGGCCATGGATCGCGTCAACGATCTCGACCAGATGCGGGCGATGATCACCAGATGGATCGCCGCACCCCTGGGATCCGAAGGGCGCCCGAGTGGCCGGTGGGTGATCGAAGAGACCGAGAGCGGGCGTGTCGCGGGCTCGGGGCAGATCCTTCCGCTACCGCCGGAGGGCGACGACCTGGAGCTGGGCTACCAGCTCGCTCCCTGGGCGTGGGGCCGCGGGCTGGCGGCCGAGGCGGGTCACGCTCTGGCCCACTATGCCTTCAGCAACGGCGAGGAAGAGGTCTTCGCCGTCGTACGGCCCAAGAACGATCGCGGTACACGCGCCGCCCGTCGCATCGGGATGGAGTGGGTCGGAGAAACGACGAAGTACTATGAGCTGCGTCTTCAGGTCTTCCGGCTCCGCAAGGGCGACCTGGACATCTCCGCGCTAGAGCCGGACCCCGTCGAACGCTGATCCCGGTTCACGCCTGTTCGTTCTCGAGCGAGATGGCTACATCCCTGCCCTGAGCCGGCCCGGACCGAGAACGCCGTGGCGAGCGTTTGACTCCCCCGCGCTTCACGGACCTCGCACACGCCGGTTTCCTCGGGAGCGATGCCTGCACCCGCGATGCCCCTGGTCTTCGCCCACACCGTGGCGTCCATCAGGCCGGACACCACGCGGGTACCGTCGATCCTGGCCAGAGGCGCAGGCCCCTGACTCCGCAGGCGTTCGGCCGAAGAAGCTCACGGCGGGCCGGCTGATCACCTGGCCATGCTGCGCAGCCTGTACCGACTTGGCGATGGAGACGCCGCGTGTCCATTCGGGATATCGACCCCAACCCGATGCTCCCCCTCTGGCGCGAGTCGCCCGATGGCACCGATGAAGGCCTCGCGTCCGAGAGCAGGCGCCTCTCAGACCGACCGGCTCGCAGGTGCCTCAGGCAGGTAGCCATCGGCCACCAGCGCGATACGGAGCTTCCTCCTGGCGTCGAAGAGCACCTTGTACAGCGCATTGTGGGTCGAGCCCAGTTCGTCGGCCAGAACATCCATCGGCATGCCGTGGAGGACCGTCGCAACGAACACAAGCCGCTGGCGATCGGACAGGTTCTCGTTCACCGCAGCCGAGACGGCGGCCGCGAATTCCCGGACCTGCGCCTCACCCTCGGGGCCGACGTCGAACCGAGAAGCGAGCCTGGACCAATCCTCTTGTTCGTAGGGGATCTCGTGGCGACGCCAGAAGTGGCGGTTCATCTTCGTGGCCACGTTGAGAATCGCGAACTTGCTCGCCCACGTGGTGAACCGCGCCTCACCCCGAAATTTGTCCAACCGCCCGGTGATGGCCATCAGCGCGTCAGCGGCGGCCTGGTGGGCGATGTCCTCGAGTTCCGGGCCGTCCAGCTTGAGGAGGGAGGCGCGTCGACGTGCCTCGGAACGCGCGACGCGGAGCAGCAAGGGATACAACTCGGCGCATGTCGCCTCTCTGCGCGGGCCTGCGCCGGCGAGATCCTGCACCCATCGGCGATTCTCTTGATCGATCTCCGCGTCGTCCACCGCAAACCTCTTTCGTCAGAGCAGCACAATCCGTGTACGCGCTGGTCGAGTCACTCCCGACACCACGTCTACGTCCATCGTATCTGGACGATATAGTCCACACAGATGCCAGATACTCTGCGAGATCACCAAGTTATAGGACTTTGTAGTCCGGTTTATTGGGCTACAGCAGGCCCCGCCGAGATGAGGCCGGCCCTGTGAGCGCTGACAGCAGGCCCTCCAAGTCCTGGACGCATGGACCACAGGCCAGAAGGTGTGCGGGGGTGGATGTCCGGGAACCGCTCGCTCGGGTCGTTGCCCGCAGCAAGCAGCTCCGCGTAGACGTCCAGCATTGCCATGGCTTCGTCACAGCCCGCGCCGCGCGGATCGGTCTGGAGAAAGGCGTCCAGTCGAGCCCAGTGATCATTCCGCTGATCGCCGGATGCGGTGTGCGCTGTGTTGTCCACGCGTCCACCTGGTCGAGTCATGCCTTGGATGCCTGGCTAGAGTGTCCTGTCAGCGGGGAACCACTCCCCCATCTGCTTGGAGTGGGGCACTCTGCCGTCCCATGCCGCTGCTGCCGCCGACGGCGATCAGCTTGCGGCCTTCGAACGCGCCCATGCCTCTTCACTCCTCTGCGATGCGGCTCTGCCGCAGTTGGATGTCGGAAGCGGAGATCCTGCAAGGTATGTCCTGGTGAGTGACAGGATGGCGGCTTCGACGTGCTGCCGCGCAGGTGGGTGGCAGCACGAACCTTCGCCTGGCTGACTCGCCATCGCCGGCGAAGTGGCAGCCCAGCCACCTTCGGGCCGCTGGGCCGACCCGCCGCTGCTTCCGGATCTGTCCAGCCTGACCGGCGCGGCAACGGCCCCACCCCGAATGCGGGCAGAGACGGATCTGCCAACCTGTGACGATTCGGTCAGATGGCCAAGCCTGCACCCCCGGACACGACGATCTCTTGCCCGGTGACGTACGCAGCATCGTCCGAAGCCAGAAAAGCGACCGTCCCGGCGACGTCTTCCGGCGTCCCGAGGCGGCCGAACGGGTTGTGCTCGGCCATCGCCGTCATCGTCCCCGCGACGTCTTCGGTTTCCGTCCGGATCGAGGCCCGCGTCATCGGGGTGTCGGTCATTCCCGGGCTGACCGCGTTGATGCGGATGCGGCGCGGCGCGAGCTCGAGGGCCAGAGTCGGGATCATGGCCAGCATCGCGCCGTGGGACCCGGCGGCGACGCTGCTGCCTGTCAGGCTGCGTGTCGCTCCGATCCCCACGGTGACAATGACCGAAGCACCGTCCGACAGCAGCGGCAGCGCCTTGACCAGGGTGAAGAACACCCCTTTGGTGTTGACGGCGAACACATCGTCGTACGCGGCTTCGTCCCAAGCCTCCAGCGTCATCGGATGGTTCACGCCGGCGTTCAGGAACAGCGTGGTCAGATTGCCGAATTGCGCCCCGACTTCGGACACGACCCGGTCAGTGTCCGAGAGCGACCGGGCGTCAGCTTGCAAGACCAGGACATCGTCGGGCAACTCCTCCCGCGCCCGAGCGACGCTCTCCTGACGATGTCCGGTGACTGCGACGCGGTAACCGCGCTCGTGCAGAGTCCACGCGGTCGCCTTCCCGATTCCGCTGGTGCCGCCCGTGATCAGGGCTGTACGTGCCGACATGACAATCACTCCATCTTCGTTGTTGGTTCGGCTGGACAGCCCAAGGGCATCGCGTCGGTGCCAGGCGTGCCGGAGAACTTGCCGGCGGTCACTGAGCTCGCAGGCCGGCGAGACAGTTTCTGCCCCCATGATGTACCGAGATGTCTAGCCGGTCCGTCCGGCGTACAAACCTCTACTGGACTATAGCGTCCAAGTTTGCCAGGCTGGTGCCGTGACCATGACTCGCACGGGGAAGCGTGCGACCAAGGAGCAGCATGCAGCTGCTGAGTACTTGGGCTCGCTCGACGACTCACTCGCCCGGTGGGTGCAGTCCACTGGCCCGATCGATGCCTATGACGCGCATCTGCCCGTTACAGTGGGCAGTCCGCTCGAATGGTTCTCCTTCGCCGTCGCCTCGCGGCAGCTCAGCAGAGCATCCAGCTTGGCGATCTACCATCGACTGGTCGCGCGATTCGGCGGCGCCATCACCGCGGAGCGTGTCGTCTCGGCCGACGAGCAGACCCTGCGCGACGCCGGGCTGTCTCACCAGAAAGCCAGGACGATCCGCGCACTGGCCGAACGCGTCGATGACGGTCTGCTGGAGCCGGACAAACTCGTGACCATGACGGATGCCGAAATCCACGCCGCCCTCGTGGCTGTACCCGGTATCGGTCCATCATCCGCGCAACGGTTCATGCTGCATTACCTGCGCAGACCCGACATCTTCCCGGCCGGTGACCTTACTGTGCGCAAGGCGATCACCGTACTCGATCAACTCGACAGCGTGATCACACCGAAGGCCGCGCAGCAGCGGGGTGAGCCGTGGCAACCGTATCGATCGTATGCCACGTCGTACCTGTGGGGTTACGTGTGGGAGCTGCACCCCGTCGTTCTTCCTGCGCCTCGCTGACTGGTACGCGTGACGAGTCGATCTGACGCCTGCTAATGGACTTCATAGTCCACGTCTAGAGTGTGCGTGTGTGTCGCGCCGGAGGCCCGGTGCCAAGGTGACAGGCGTCGGTCACCGGAGACCTGCGGTCGTTTCCCGCCCTGCTTGGTGATGCGGGTGTCCGTCCTTACGTGCCGCGGCCCCTTCGTCCCTCATCTCGATCCGCGTAAGACCTCGATCGGGAGACGCTACAGACAGACGGGCCAACCGGCCGAAGGAGTGGGCTCACCCCGGTCGTGAGATGGGAAGGGAAGTCGAGCGAGATGACTTCGGTGGTTACGGCGATGTTGGACAGCTACCCGGACTCGACGATCGAGGTCCGACAAGATCTCCTCACCACTTGCACCAGCGCTTGCCTGAAGTGTTCCCTCGCGTACGGCCTGCAGTGATGCGTGCATGGCCGAGAGCGACATCTCGGAGCTCATCAGGTGCATCCGAACCAGGTGGCGCGAGGCTCTCCTGCGCGAGATCTTGGAGGTTCGCCTGTCGCATGTGCTGTTCGGTCATCGTCGTGGTCGGTCAGGTCTCGATCCGAACCTGGCGCCCGTCGAAAGCGACATAGCCACTGAAGTCACGGCCGACACGGGCCACCGCCGACTCGTTGACGTCCGGATAGGACCAGGCCCCGTCATTGAGCACCGTCTCGCCGACCAGGACGTCGTGATACTGCGCCCTCCCCTTCCATGGACAGGTGTAGGGCGTGGGGCTGTCGCGGAGCACGCCGGCCACAACCGAGTCCGGCGGGAAGTAGACATTTCCCTCCATCCTGACGACCGCGTCGTTCGCGGCCTCGGCCACGACGGTCTCCCCGACCACTGCCTTCATTTCGTTTCCCCTCATCGATCCTTTACCTGGCCGCATCCGCTCTCGTGACCGGCCCAGGGTGGGCACCAGCAAGCTTGCGCGCATGGCTAGACGTTCGTGTTGGAACGGGCTTTCCCTCCTTTCCATGCCTTGGAACGCACAGCCGGGCGGATGAGGGGTGAGCCCATCGGGTTGGCCGCCCGGCGGTCGCGGTCAGGCGGGACCTGGGGCGGGCAGGAACAACCATGAGCTGGAGCCCGAGAGATCGAGCCACGTGCCCTGTGGTGTCTTGGCCACGCGGGCGACCATCGCCTCACACTGGCGACAGCGCAGCACAGTTCCCGGTCCGCCCAGGCATGCCGACAGTTGTCCGAATGCTTGTGTGGAGCCGCAGCTTCCGCAGCGGACCGTGACGGTGGTCGGGTCGCTTGCGAGGATCCCGGCGAAATCGCCGGCAGCGGCGTTGCCGTCCAAGACCGCGCCTGACTCGGCGCCGCCATCGGGCGCGGCCGGGGTCGAGAGATCCGAGGTCATCGATCAACTCCTGTTGGTCCAAATCGTTCCGTGCGTATGCGATCGTCGGGGTATCCCGCCTTGTGGAGCAGTCCTGCGGCGTGGTCAACGAAGCCAGAGGAGCCGCACACGTAGACCCGGGCCGCCAAGGGCTCCGGCCATGCGGACGGAGGTTTGATGTCCTCGACCGTGAGGTGTGAGGCGGGACGGGGGTGCCCGCCGGGGACCTTGCGCGTGTAGACGAGGCGCACTTCGGCGGATCCTGGCGCGGACAGATCGGCCGACATCTCTTCCAGCTCAGGCCCGTACATGAGGTCGCGAGGGCCGCGAAGCGAATACACGAGCATCGTCGGCGTCGAATCCACTGCTCGCTTCCTGGCTCGCAGCATGGTGACCAGCGGTACCACCCCTGATCCGCCGGCGATCAGGAGTACCGGGCCGTCTCCGATGGACGGATCCCCCGGCTCCCAGACGAACCATCCACCGATGGGCCCGCGCACATCGAGCTCGTCGCCGAGCTCCATGCTCTCCACCAGGTACGGCGAGACCTCTCCGTGGGGCAGGAGGTCGACAGTGACGGCGACGCGGTCGGGCGTGGCAGGCTCCGCCAGCGAGTAGCTCCGTTGCGCCGAGTAGCCGTCCGCGGCTGTGAGACGTACGTCTACGTGCTGACCGGGCAGATGCCCGGCCCAGCCGGGGACGTCCAGAACGAGTGTCCGAGAATGCCAGGACTGCGGGTGCACACCGATAAGCGTTGCTTTGCGCCAGTGATTCCCTGCTGGCGGAGTCTCCTCTGCAGAGCTGTCGGCCTGACCCTCCGTCGCATTCGTGTCAGTCACCGGCGTAGCGCTCCTCGCGCCACGGGTTCCCGTAGTTGTGATAGCCGAAGCCTTCCCAGAAGCCCGGTTCGTCGGAGCGCTGCATCGTGATGCCGTTCACCCACTTCGCGGACTTCCAGAAGTAGAGATGCGGCACCAGTAGCCTGGCCGGACCACCGTGCTCGGCATGAAGCGGCTCTCCCTCATACTCGTACACGATCCAGGCCTTGCCCCCGACAAGGTCCTCCAACGGGAGGTTCGTGGTGTAGCCCCCGTACGAATGCACCATCGCGTATTCGTTGTCGGTGTCGATCTCCTCGAAGAAGGTGTCGAGCGCCACGCCCCGCCAGTGGGTCCCGAGCTTCGTCCACCGGGTCACGCAGTGGATATCGACGTTGATCTCCTCGGAGGGCAAGGCCATCATCTCGTTCCAACTCCACCGCCTCGGCTTGTCACTCTCAGGCGTGATGGTGAAGCTCCACACCTCCGTCGAGATCAGCTGTGTCGGCCCAGCCGTCAGCACGGGGAATCCGTGGGTCAGATGCTGACCGGGCGGCAGATCGACGGCACGCGGATCGTGATGGCCGAAGAAGCCACGGGAGATTGTCACCCTGTGCTCTCTTCCAGACTCAACGGTCTCTAGTGGTGGTCGTCTCACGGTCGGGGTCGCTGGCGACAGCAACCCACAACGGACGATTTAGTCCAAACGTAGGGTCCTGCCGTAGCCGGTGTCAACGCGAACGCAGTCCGTCGCGCTCTCGGGACAGGCGCCTGGACGCAAGGCGACTTCGCTGCCCGCTGGCACCCGCGGACCCTCCAGGCGATGCCCCACATTCAGCTGACACTGCTCATCGGCAGTCATGCGCAACAGCACTATCTAGGCACTCGTGAGTCGCTCACAGCGACAGTTCGACGGTTCGCGGACTTTCTCCCGGCAGTGCTGCCGCTGGTGCATCCGTCTCCGCTCAACTTCCGATGGCTCGCGAAGAACCCCTGGTATGAGGCAGAGGTCCTCCCCCAGCTACGTCAGCGCGTGCGAGCGGCCCTGGCGTAATGGCTGACCCTGGGCCGCGAGTTCACCCGGGCCGTCTCGGTCCCGTGCGATCGAAGACCGCCGCATGCTCGGCGGTCTTCGGGCAGCTCCGTGCGTGGCCGCGGATGCCGTAGACCGGCGCAGACCTCGACCGCACTTCCGCAGCAGGCTAGAGGTTGATCATGTGACCGGCGATGCCTTCGATGGCTTCCTTCATCGCCTCCGACAGTGTCGGGTGAGCGAAGATGTTGCGGGCCACCTCGTCGGCCGTCAGGTCCCACTGCTGGGCCAGCGTCAACGCCGGTAGCAGCTCGGTGACCTCCGGGCCGATCATGTGCGCACCGAGCAACTCGTTGTGCGTCGCGTCCGCGACGACCTTGACGAAGCCGACGCCTGCGGCCATCCCACGGGCCTTGCCGTTGGCGGAGAAGGGGAACTGCGCGACCTTGACGTCGTATCCCTTCTCCCTGGCCTGGGCCTCGGAGTAGCCGAAGGAGGCGATCTGCGGCTGACAGAACGTCGCCCGCGGGATCATGTCGAAGTCGATCTCCATGGTTTCCGTGCCGGCGATCGTCTCCGCGGCGACCACGCCCATCGCCTCGGCGGTGTGAGCGAGCATCAGCTTGCCGGTGCAGTCACCGATCGCGTAGATGCCCTCGACGTTGGTGCGACCGCGAGCATCGACCGCGATGGCACCACGGTCGGTGAGCGCGATGCCGGCAGCCTCCAGGCCGAAGCCCTGCGTCCGCGGCGCGAAGCCGAAGGCCGCCAGGAACTTGTCAGCCTCGATCAGCCGCTCATCGCCACCGGCGGAGGGGGCCACCGTCACCCGCACGCCGGAGCCGGTGTCCTGGACACCCTTGACCGCCGTGGACAGCAGCACCTTGATGCCCAGCTTCTTGTAGGCGCGGAGCAGTTCCTTGGACACATCGGCGTCCTCGGTCGGCACCATTCGGTCCAGGAACTCCACGATGGTGACGTCGACCCCGAAGTTCTTGAGCACGTAGGCGAACTCCACCCCGATCGCGCCCGAACCGCCGATGACGATCGACTTCGGCAGCTGGTCGGTGAGTATCTGCTCCTCGTAGGTGACCACGTTCTCGGAGAGCGTGACCCCCGGGACCAGCCGCACCGTGGCACCGACGGCGATGATCAGATTGTCGAAGGTGTAGGACGAGGTCTGAGAGTCGTTGACAACGTCGATCGACGTGGGGCCGGTGAGGGTGCCCCAGCCGTTGATCTCAGTGATCTTGTTCTTCTTCATCAGGTAGTGCACGCCCTTGGCACTCGCCTCGGCAACAGCGCGGCTGCGCTTGTGGGTGACGCCGAAGTCCATGGTCGCCTCACCCGTGATGCCGAAGGTGTCCTTCTCCTGGGTGATGATGTGGGCGATCTCCGCGTTGCGCAGCAGCGCCTTGGACGGGATACAGCCGACGTTGAGGCAGACACCGCCCCAATACTTCTCCTCGACAACGGCGACCGACTTGCCGAGCTGCGCGGCGCGGATGGCGGCGACGTATCCCCCCGGGCCGGCGCCGAGGACAAGGACATCGAAATGGGTCACGGGCTAGAGCCTAGACCGCTTCGTTCGCACCATACGTCACGCCGGTCCACGACGGGCGACGTGCCGCACCGACCGGTCCGGACGCGACGATCAGCGGCATCAGAGTGCCGCACCGCCATCCGGCTGTATACCGATCCGAGCGAACCCGGCCACCCGCCGAGCCGTCGAGCCACCAGCCGGGCCACCGAAGGGCAGTCGGAGCTTCAGCGACGCCTGGCCTCGAACGCAGCCGCAGCGGGGCTGCGTTCCCGGTCGCAGATCGTTCCGCTCAGCCGGGTAAGACCACGACGTCTGGCGTCACCAAGGCGAAGAGCCGAAGTTTCGTGTCGGCGAGCGACTGATACAGGGAGAGGCGTACCGATGAAGGCCATTGTGGTGACGGATGAGGCTGCGGGAACGGCTGGGATGACGCTGGCGGAGCGGCCGGAGCCGGAGGCGGCAGGAAACGATGTTCTGGTTGAGGTTCACGCGTCGGGTTTCACCCCCGGCGAGCTGACGTGGCCCGGAACCTGGACCGATCGCCTTGGCCGGGACCGCACGCCGTCGATCCCTGGCCACGAGGTGGCCGGTGTGGTCACCGCGCTCGGCTATGGCACGAGGGGGCTGTCGGTGGGACAGCGGGTGTTCGGTCTCGCAGAGTGGACTCGTGACGGCACCCTGGCCGAGTTCGTGGCCGTCGAGGCGCGTAACCTCGCGCCGCTGCCGGGCGACGTCGACTTCGCGGTGGGGGCGAGCCTGCCGATCTCCGGCCTGACCGCATGGCAGGGGCTGTTCGTGCACGGCCGCTTCGAGGTGGGGCAGAGCGTTCTCGTGCATGGCGCGGCCGGCGGAGTCGGCTCGATGGTGACTCAGCTCGCGAAGGAGGCCGGAGCCTACGTCATCGGCACCGGACGTGCCGCCGACCGTCAGACGGCGCTCGACTTCGGCGCGCAGGAGTTCGTCGACCTGGACAACGACACCCTGGAGGACGTCGGCGGGGTCGATCTGGTCTTCGACGTGATCGGCGGCGACATCGCCAGGCGGTCCGCGGGCCTGGTCCGCGCCGGCGGGATGCTGGTGACCATCGCCGGCCCGCCCGAGGCGCAGCCGGCCGAGGGTCTGGCGGTCGACTTCGTGGTCGAGGCTGATCGCGCGCAACTGGGTGAGGTCGTCCAGCGGGTCCGGGACGGCCGGATGCGCACGAACATCGGTAACGTGGCGACCCTCGACGATGCCGTCGCCGCCTTCAACCCGACCGAGCGGATCAAGGGGAAGACGATCATTCGCGTTCGTCCCTGAAGGACTCGGCACACCCAAGAACAAGATGAGCGGCCCCGGCCGGCGAACGAGTAATCAACGAATGAGCATCCCATGACCGAGCCAACCAGCTACGCCTCTGAGTACCCCGAGGGGAGAAACACCCTCAGTGAGGACCAGGCCGTCCTCGTCGACGAGGTGATCGACGATCCCCATGCTTCCGCGTTCGACTTCACAGTCGTCAATGACGAGAGGGCAGGCATCTACGAGGCCATCCTGGGCGACCGCGAGATCGCCGGGCTGCCCTACACCGTCGCCGGCCGCGACCGGCTCGTACTGCTGGCGACCTCGGTGTTCCCCGAGTACCGCAAACAGGGCATCGCCACCGAGCTCATCAGACGCGTCCTCGACGACGTGCGCGCGCGAGGCAAGACGGTCACCATCATGTGCCCGGTCGTACGCACCTTCATCGAGCACAACCCCGAGTACACCGACCTCATCGACCCCGAGCACCCCGGAGTGGCCAAAGGCCACCGCTGACCTTGGCTTTGGTGGCGCAGAGGCGACATTATGAGTAGGGATGCGGGACGGATCGCCTTCGTGCTCGCGACGAACCGGGAGACCGGCTCCGCCAACGCAGGGCGCCGCATCCCGCTTGCGGATCCACCCCCACGCCCTCGTACGCGCGGATCGAGATCGCGGCGACGCTGGGCAGCTTCGCGCGATCTCGGTGATCAGCGGCCCATTCGGATCCCACACGAACTGGCCCTTGACCTCAAGCAGCTTGAGAAGAACCTCATCTCGGCCGAGGTCACCGGCCGGGTGCCGACCGGCCGCTCGCCGAGCGGTCACCTGGGGCACAGCCTGGCAAGCCATCACAGACCGAAAGTCGGTCCACGGTGGTCAGGCTGTGCCGCGCCTGGCTGCCAGATGTTGATCAAACTCATACTTGGACTATTTAGTCCTGTTCCATGGCAGAATATGTGAGCGGTTCGACTGGCCGGGAGGGATTGATGACGACACACTTCGCGGAAGTCTTGGCCCGCGAAAGCGCTTCTCTGTCTGGCGTCACCGACCGGGCAAAGCTGGCCGGCTGGCGTCGCCGCGTCGTCAAGGAGCTCATGACCCCGCGATCACCGTACGTGCTGGCCCTGCAAAAATCGGGTGATGTGCCCGAGCGAGCCGATTTACTCGATCGCTGGCGCGAGCTCATCGCCGAGGCTTTGGACCGGTTGCTGCAGTCGGGCGCCACAGGAAACTCGCGCTGCTCTTCCGCGCAGACCTCGAGAGCCGATGTCGACGCCCAGAAGACTGCCGTGCTGATCCTTGCAGCGCTTTATGGCGGCAGCACCCTGAGTCAGATCGCACGAGACCCTTGGCCGCTCAACGCCGCGCTCGACATGGCGCTCGCGCCCTTTGCGGCAGCCGAGGACGACAGCCCTGCGAGGACGGGGAACGAGTAGTCCGATATCAGTAACATGAATGCGTGATGACGACCGCTGACTCGCACACTGGCAGACGCCTGACGGCGCGCGGCGCAAAGACGCGGGCAAGGATCGTCACCGCAGCGGCCGACCTGATGTACGTCCAAGGAGTCGGGGATACCACGCTCGACGACGTGCTCGCAGCAAGTGGAGTGAGCAAGTCGCAGCTGTACCACCACTTCGACGGCAAGGAACCGCTCGTGCGCGCCGTCATCGATCACGTGGGAGAACGCGTCATCGAGCGTGAGCGCGATGCCCTCGGCCGTGTCTCGACGATCGCAGGTCTGCGACGCTGGCGGGATGCGTTGGTGCAGAACAACGCCCTGCGGCATGGTGCCTACGGCTGTGCGCTCGGCACGCTGGCCTCCGAGGTCTCCGATCAGGACGACCTCGGGCGCCAGGCCTTGTCTCGGCTTTTCAGCGAATGGCAGGGACTCCTGGCGGGCGTGTTGCGCAGGCTTCAGGACAAGGGCACTCTTCCGGCCGAGGCGCCGATCGACCAACTCGCGACCGGGCTCATGGCCGCCCTCCAGGGCGGATACATGCTGGCCCAGACTGCGCGCGATGTCACACCGATGGCGACCTCCATCGACATGGCGCTGGCGTATATCGAGAGCTTGTCTGCCGGTTGAGCCAACATCGGCGGCATGAGATCCCGGAGCGGGGCCCCTCTCCTTGAGCCTGCCGGCCGAGGGGACGTCGGGCGCCGTCGTCAAGCTCACCAGTCGTCCAGCCCGTCCGGGGCATAGGAGTTGTCCAGCGAGATCCCGGGCCGGATCTTGTGGAGGTCGGCCCGGCCCATCCGCAGCACCTCGAGCCTTACGCCGTGGTGTGACCAGTCGACGTCATCGACGACGGTCATTCCGAGACGCTTGGCAACGGCGAGGCTGCCGGCGTTCTGGGGCGGCGCCGCGACGAAGACCTCGTCGACGTCGGCGGCAAGAAATGCCTGGTGTGCCAGAGCATGGCCGATCTGGCCGGCGACACCGTGGCCACGGGCCTCGGGCCGCAGATGCCACCCCATCATCAGCCGGGGATCGCGCGGGCTGAAGGGAAGCAGCGTCGCGCCGCCGAGGAGCCGGCCGTCGTCGGCCGCTTCCACCGCCCACAGGCCCTGCGGCACAGGGCTCAGTGACGACCGCAGATCCCAGTCTCCCAACAACTCCCGCATCTCGGCGAGATCACGCACAGGCTGCCGCCGGCCGATGGCCTTGGCAATTCTCGGGTCCCCGTAGATCTCGAACGCTTCCTGAGCATCTTCGGCGGACCAGGAACGCAAGATGAGGGTCAGGGTGACGATGCGCTCAGGCTCGATGGTGACGTGCAGATCGTCCATGACGTCAGCGCCCGCTGTTCGTGTTTCGCGTGGTGCGGGTGGCAGCGAAGGCTGAGCGGCTGATGTCGACCATGACGTTCCATTCCGGATAGGCCTGGACGTAGTCGACAGTAAACCCGCAGTAGATGCCGACCACGGCTCGACTCTGACTCAGCGCATGGCGGGCCAAGGCGGAGGCGATGCCCCGATGCCGTTGGTCTGGGTCCACGTACAGGTGGGCGGTCGTAATCCGCCCGCTGGTCGTCTCGGAAGCCAGGGTACCGGCGACCCCGGCATCGGACAGCGCCTCGCGGAGGCGAATTGTCTCGTCCTTGTGCACCTCAAGGGCGGCCGGTGATGGCTCCATGTTCACTTCTCGCCTCGTTCGTCATCGGTGGTGGCCCCGAGCAGCCCTCGCCAGAAAAAGGGACCTTATAGTCCAAATATATGGCACTTACGTGTATGTTGGCAGCAGACAGACGTCATACGTGGATGGGACAGTCCGGCTGGTAGGCGTGCACGAAGGCGCGGCGTCCCTCCACACGGGAAGGGTGAGCCGATGAGCGGCGAAGAACAGGCGCCGGTGACCGAGGTGCTGATTGACAACACCGATCAAGGGCGGTTCGAGCTTCACCGCGACCGCGATCTGGTCGGCTGGCTCTACTACCCACCTGAAGCCCAACCGGTACGCCCTGCTGCACACCGAGGTGGAGTCGAGCCATCGGCACCGGGGCGTGGGGAGTGCAGTGGTGCGGCAAGTGCTCGACGAGATCCGCGCCCGCGAGGGCACGATCACCGCCATGTGCCCCTTTGTCGCCGACTACCTTTCACGAACGACCGCCCATACCGATCTGATCGACGCCCGGCACCCAGGCTACTCCGATCGCACCGCCGCCGAATCGGTGCGCACGAAGGCCACCGGCTGAGAGCCCCAGTCCTCTCAGCAGGGCCCTCGAGCGAGCACTATCGGGCCCACGACTTGGTCGCGCACTCTCTGGCCGCCCGGCACTCCAGCTACGCGGGCCGAGCCAGGCACGCATGCTCTCCTGCACCAGAGCGGTGCGAGGACGCTGAGCGACGTCATCGCGCCTGCAGCGGTCGCGTGTCCGCCGACCATCCCCTTCACCATGAGCCACCCCTCCCGCAGCGCCCTTCGGCAATGGCCGATCTTTTCGCGCTACGGGAGATCGGTCGACGCCAACCGACGCCTGGTTGAGCGTCCAACGACTCAGCCACGACCCGGTCACCTAAGCACGGCCAAGCTCCGCGCCAGCGCTGCTCACTGCCTTCGTCGCCGGTCTGCCTGCGACCGTACGCGGCCGCCTCCGTGATCAACGATCCGATCTGCCCCTCAAGGACACTGGTCTAAATAGTCCGTTTCTTTCCCAAAGGCGCTACGATGCCAGGGCGAACACGACCCTCTTGCGGAAGCGCACGTACCCGACAGCGACGCGATTCTCGAGGACACCCACGGGCACACGTTGCCCGGCCCAGCCGACCAGGCAACCCACTCATAGGAGAAATGATGGACGACTACGTGCCCGGACTGCTGCCACCAGAGGAGAGCCTCGATGACGAGGAACTTGGCGAGGACGGCGACGGCCCGGGTTATCTGCCAGTGGATCGCCCCATCGGAAGCCTGGCCTGGGGGCTGACCGCCGACGAAGCTCGCACCCACGAACCCTTCAGCCAGAGGCTTGCCCATGAGGTTCCCGACATCGCAGCCGAAGAGTTCGGTGACGGGATCGGTGATGCATCCGATACCGACGGCGAACTCATCGACGACCAAGTCGGATACCTGAGGGCAGGGCGGCTCGTCTGGGCCACCCAGGATGCCGGAGACCCGTCATCGGATCTTTGGGCCGAGGACATCGGCATCGACCGTGCGGGCGCCTCCGCGGAGGAGGCTGCGATTCACATCGTCTCCGACGACCAGTTCGAAGTGTAGGTGGGTTTCAAGGACCAGTTCTGGCTCCATCCTCCAGAAGCCCTGTCCGATGCACCTTGGTCAGGCAACCCCCACAGGGTCAGGTGTTGCGATCGCCCCTGGAACCCAAGCCCGGAGGCGAGCTCCAGTCTGACGCGTGGAACCAACGGACAGACCATTCCCACGAGACACCATCACGCCCGCGAGAGGCCCGGCCGCGAACCCAGAGCGACACCGGTGCCGACGCCAGCGAGCAGGATCACGCCCCAGCGCACGGGGAGCTGCGGGCCATGGAGGAGGTCATCCCCCGTTTCCCAGCACCGTTGCCCGCATCACCACCGCTTCGGCATCAGTAGCCGTGCGGCTGCCCGTACGAGCACCACAAGGTACTGCGCCCGGTCATCCGCATGACCGGGTTGCCGTCATCGTCGAAGGTCTCGTACTCGCATTGATCGATGGCGAGTTCATGGTCTGCGAAGGTGATTGAGTTCCTCCTCATCTGGCACTCAGCTCCTCGTCGGCGAGGCCGGCCAGCGTGCTCGCGGCGGCGGATACCGCCCGCAACTGATCGGGGTTCAGCCTGGCCAGGATGGCGCGGGCGGTGGCGATGTCACGCTGGTACACCAGCGGCAACGCGCTGCCGAGGGCGGAGCTGAGGTTGCTGTCCCAGCTGGCGGATTCATCCATCTGGCGGCCGATCTCGCGCATTCGTTCTGTGAACTGGCGCTCCCGCTCTTCGGGGCTGCCAAACTGTGGATCCTCCGACATCAGTCCTCCCGGGGCGAACGTGATCGCGATGACGGCATCGATACCAAAGTTGTGCTCCTGCACCTTGCCGGTCTCGGGATGGTGTTCATCGATCTTGACGAGGTCCATTTCTAAGCTCGCCACGATGCCGCTGAATACGGCCCCGCTGGTCAGGTGCACCGTCACAGTCCGGGATTGGATGCGGGCGAAGTTCAGGATCTTGCGCCAGCCGGTAAAGGTCATGTCGCGCTCTGCTTCCTCTTCTCGGTACGGGCCTTGTACAGCTTCGTGGATCTCGGGCTGAATGCCTGGCGCATGAATCCTCCTGTCTCTAGCTGTATTGACCACGAGCGTTGTCAACAGAGGGACTTGATCAATAGAGAAGCCTCCGATGTGGTGAAGGTGTCGAATCTGCACCGCACGGAGGCTTCATGTCCCACCGTAGCGCCCGGCTGACCGTCCATGCCCGCCAGCCGCTCGTCGATCGTGTTCAAGCGGGACGTCCAGTCGCGCATGTGGCCGCTGAGATGGGTTTTCGCGGCCCACCGCCTACAAGGGGACTCGCCACGTCCACGTCAAGAAGCTCGGCCGCATCCCCGACGGCGGCGGCTGGCGCATCCATGGCCGCGACCAGCGCAGCCACCGCTCCGGCCGCACCGCCGTGGCACCGCCTGGCACCAGGCCCTGGCCGACCTCGGCGCCGCCGGCAAGCACACCCGCCCCTACCGGCCCCAGACCAACGGCAAGGCCGAACGCTTCAACCGCCCCCTGCTCGACGAATGGGCCTACGCCCAGCCCTACGACAGCAACAACGAACGCACCACCGCTCTGCCAGACTTCCCGCACACCTACACCCACCACCGATGCCACACCACACTCGGCGTCCGACCACCGATCACCCGTGTCAACAACCCAGCGGGTCAATACACCTAGCGCGCACCGCTGGTTCGTCCGCCGGACCAGGGCGAACCTGCGACTGTGCGTCGTGTCGTGTCCACGACTCAAATCTCCAACCAAATCTGGACCTGCAGCCGCGTACGGCGTCGCGGGGCGTTGGATCGGTCAGGAATCGAGAAGCCCTGACCTGTGCCCGTGTGGATAGCGTGAGGACACCCCCCTCCCGGCGACTGGCAAGGAGCAACACGTCATGAGCGGCACATCGAAGGCCGGCGGCGAGAAGACGGGACACGATCGCTCGGCGGAGGGATTCTCCGAGCAGGAGCGCGCCGCGATGAAGGCGCGCGCCACCGAGCTGAGGGAGGCGGCACGCGGCGGCCGAGGCGCGAAGAAGGCGGCCGCTGATGAGGCGGCGGTGCTGTCGGCGATCGCCGCGATGGCGGAGCCGGACCGTGCGCTGGCCGAGCGTGTACACGCTATCGTCACCGCCGCCGCCCCTGAGCTGGCGCCGAGGCTGTGGTACGGCCAGCCCGCCTACGCCAAGAGCGGGAAGGTGGTGTGCTTCTTCCGCAGCGGGCAGGCGGACAAGGAACGCTACTCCTCGCTGGGGTTCAGCGTGGAGGCGAATCTCGACGAGGACGATGGCATGTGGCCGACCGCTTACGCCCTGACAGGGTTGACCGAGGCCGGCGAGGCGGCGATCAGGAAGCTCGTTCAGAAGGCCGTGCGCTGACGCGAACGCGACACCGCACCGGCCGGTTCGATCATCATGTCCACGTCGGTCACCGGCGGCCACCCGGGCTCGATCGACGGCCCGCGGCCGTCCGCCATCCACGATCGGAGAACCTCCATGACCATCCTGGTGACCGGCGCGACCGGCACGATCGGGCGCATCGTGGTCGACCGCCTGCTGCGCGCCGGACAGCACGTACGCGCCCTGACGAGGAACCCGGCCACCGCCGCCCTGCCCGACGGCGTGGAACTGGTGGCCGGCGACATCAGTGACGCGCCCGCCGCACTCGACGGCGTGGACGGCGCCTACTACCTGGCCGGCCTGCTCGACCCCGACCCCGGCCGCGCCGCCGAGCAGGCCGCCGCCTTCGCCGGGCAGGCCGTCACCTCGGGGCTCACCCGCATCGTCACCCTCACCAGTGTGGCCGTCACCGTCCGGCGGCCGGGCAGCTACGAGATGCTGCGCCAGGTCGAACAGGCCATCGAAGCCTCCGGCCTGCGATGGACCCACGTCCGGCCGGGCGAGTTCGCCATCAACAAGCTGGACATGTGGGGTGAGTCCATCCGCACCGAAGGCGTGGTGCGCAGCGCCTTCCCCGACGCGCTCGGCGTACCCATCCATGAAGCCGACATCGCCGAGGTTGCCGTCGCCGCCCTCGTCCAGGACGGGCACGCCGGGAAGGCCTACTCGCTGAGCGGCCCGCAGGCGCTCAGCCACCGCGAGCAGGCCGCCGCCATCGGCGAGGGACTGGGCAGAAGCCTGCGCTTCGAAGCGCTCACCTACGGCCAGGCACGCTCCTCCTACATCACCGCCGGGATGCCCTGCGACATCGCCGAATACCTGCTCGGCTACCAGGCCGAGTACGCCGAGGAGCCGCCCCCGGTCCTGCCCGACGTCGAACGCGTCCTCGGCAAGCCCGGCCGCACCCTCGCCCAGTGGGCCACCGACCACCGCGCCGACCTCACCCAGGACTCCTAGCGGCCGGACCGGGACACCTTGCGTGATCGTTTCCGGTGGTCCCGGCGTGCGCCCGCACCCGCCGGCGGACGTCGCGGGAGGTATCACTCGAAGTGACAACCTCACGCCAGGCGCATGTCCTTGAGTTGGCGGCGCGAGGTGATGTCCTGTTTGCGGAAGATGTTGCTGACGAGCCGGGCTGCGATGTCGCGCAGGTTGCGCGACCACGACCAGCAGACCGCGACCTGCCGGGCCCGACCCCGTCAACGCCGGGAGGCACGGCGAAGAGCTATCGCAGACGGATCGTCTCGGCCGCCCGCCTCCAGCCCCGCCACCAGCCGGTCATCGATCACCACGATGTCCCCCACTCACCGGCAACGGGGACTTCGCCGCGCTGACCTTGCAACCTGGTCATCCACCCCTTCCCCGTTGGATATCGTCCCCTGCCGCTGCTGGCCTGCGGACCGCCGGACGGCCGGAAGATCATGGTATCGGCCATCCCCGCGGCACGGCGTCGGCGGCCCGTGCCCCGACTGGGTGCAGCTCGGCGGCGTGCGGCCCACCGGCGGCACCGTGGAGCGTGGCTTCAGCGGCGCCGCAGTCTGGGATCCGGCGGCCCTGAGGGTGATCGGGCTCGTCACCGCCGCGCACACCGACCGAGCGGCCGAGATCGCGTGGATGCTGCCCGTGGAAGCCGCCGTACGGCTCTGGCCCTCGCTGGCCGCCGCGGTTCGAGGCGCCGCCCCCGCCGCATGCCGGCCCCCGTCGCCGGAGGACCGCTACCGACTCGCGGACGCCCTGCTGGAGGTGCGCCAAATCGACCACGACGCCGGCGACATGCTGCGTCAGGCCCTGCCTGCAGCCATCCGCCGCGACGTCCGCAGGCACCCCTGGCGGCGCGTTAGCGCAGCTCGTCCCAGGCCACCTCGAACAGTTGCCTTCGCAGGCTGTGGAATTCGTTCTGCTCTGGCAACACCTTCCGATCACGCATCAGAACCAGGTCCGCGAAGCTGCCCATGCCACCGGAGAGTCTGAGGATGCGACGGACCGCGTACTGGAGCAGTTCGGGCGAGTCGCGGTCACGGGCCTCCTCGACCTCCAGGAGGTGGCGCCTCAGGGCGTCGGCCCACCCGGTCTCGCCGACGCGGTCGAGCAACTCGATCAGGGCGAGCAGCACAGTGTGCAGGCGGTCTTCCTCTAGCGAAGCGGCCATGAGTCCAGCACCTCTACTCCGGGGATGTTCCAGGTCTCGGATGTAGATCTGATCAGTGCCGCCCATGTACCAGGAGCCCTGGTTCGCGACTTCTCCTTCGAAGACTGGCACACCGGAGGGGATCTTGACGGCATAGCCGGTGGTCACGAGGCATTCCTTGCCGTCGTCCCAGACCGGCGGAAGTGCCTTGTCGATACGCGCCTGGATCACTCCCACCGGCTTCTGCACGGAGTAGTACTCTCCCAGTTCCCTCACCGCGTTGCCGGCCCGATACAGGACAGTGTCCTCCGTCAGGATGCGGGTCGTATGGCGGCTTCCCGTGAAGGTGGCGGCGGTGATCGGGTTGTGGACGAACGCGAACGGGTTCGGGCCCGGCGCCAGGCCGAGCGGGTCGCTGCTGATGTAGTGGGCGGCGGCCGGGTCGTGGTGGCGGAAGACGTTGTAGTGGAGGCCGGATTCGGTGTCGGCGTACTGGCCGGCGAAGCGTAGCGGGCAGTCGGCGCCGGTGGACAGGGTGCCGAGGTCGGTGCCCCATTTCCACCGCGGCCACGGTCAGGCCCAAGCTCGTCGCCCCGGTGTCGAGAATGATCTTCTTAGGCGGGCCGCCGTTCGCCCGGACCTCGACGACGGGCAACGGGTCCATGGTCAGGAACGGCAGCCGGGCGGTGTCGGCACCGTGGACCTGCCACGGCCTGCCGTTGATGGCTGCGTACTGCTTGCCGAACGCCACCCCGGCAAGGTTTCCCCATGCGCGCAGCGGCTCGATCGCGCGGTCCAGTTCGTCCTGGCGAACGAAACAGTCGCCGAGTTGATGCGGGGAGGAGGTGTCACCGGGGTTGAGGGTGATGGCCTTGGTCAGGAACGTCTCAGCGTCGGCGAAGCGGTTGGGCAGCAGGGCGATGTAGCCGATCTGGGCGGCCGCGAGGGCGTTGCCCGGCTCCTTGCGAAGGATCTCCCGGTAGGCACGCTCCGCGGCTGCGAACTCGCCTTGCCGCAGAAGTTCGTCGGGATTCCCAGCAGAGGCCGCAGCGGCGTTTGCCGCGTCCGTGCCGATCAGCGAGGCGACCGCGCCGGCTCCGAGTGCGGCGCCGGCACCCTGGAGAAACTTCCGACGGTCAAGATGTGTGTCTGCCGCTTTGTGCTCTCCACGTCGATCCGAATCAGTCACCGGCGTGACGGTGCATCCTGATGACGACCAGCAACGTGAGGTTCGTGTTTCCTCTGCGTTTCCTCGCCTCTGCGAAGCCCGGCATGCCCGAGAGCCCACAACTCTGAGGAGAACCCGTGTGGCACGGGCGACGCAGTTCATGAAAAGGCGCCCCCACTGATCAGCGCTGCCGCTCCAGCAGACCCAGCTCGTACGCCACCGCGACCGCCGCCGCACGATCCTTGACCCCCAGCTTGGCGAAGACGTGCAGCAGATGCGTCTTCACGGTCGCCTCCGTGATGAACAGCTTGCCCGCTACCTCCCGATTCGTCGCCCCCCGAGCGATGAACCGCATGACCTCCAGCTCCCGCGGGCTCAACGTGCGCGGCTCCGGTTCCTGCGCTTTCCGCGTCAGGATTCCCGCCACCGTGGGCGACAGCACCGTCTCCCCGGCCGCCGCCGCCAGCACCGCCCGCCGCAACTCCGCACGAGGGGTGTCCTTCAGGAGATAGCCGGTGGCGCCTTGCTCGATCGCGGGCAGGACGTCGGCGTCGTCGTCGAACGTGGTCAGCACGAGCACGTGGATTCCTGGCTGCTGCTCGCGCAGGAGCCGGATGACCTCGGCACCGGTCATCTTCGGCATCCGCAGATCGAGGAGCACCAGGTCGGGGGCGGTTCGCAGGGCCACGGCGAGGGCCTCGGGGCCGTCGGCCGCCTCCCCGACGATCTCGATGTCGTCCGTGTCGAGGATTCCGCGCAAGCCGTCGCGGACGATCGGGTGGTCGTCCACGATGATCAGGCGAACGGGCATGGTCACCGCTCCGCGTCGGCCGGGATCGCGGGAACGGTGGCCGAGATGCCTGTGCCCTGGCCGGGGGCCGTCTCGATCTCAAGGGTGCCGGCCAGGCGGGTGACGCGCTGGCGCATGGCGACAAGGCCGAAGCCGTTCGCCGCGCGGTCCCGTACGAACCCCGAACCGTCATCACGCACGTCCAGCGCCACCACATCCTCCATGTACGACAGAGTCAGCCCGACCCGGCCGGCCGCGGCGTGCTTGGCCACGTTGGCGAGAGCCTCCTGAGCCACCCGCAACAACGTGCTCTCCACCTCGGTGTGGAGGGGGCGGGGGTCGCCGGTGACGGATACCGAGGCGGGCATGCCCGAGGCCAGCGACCATCGCTCGGCGATCCCGGACAGGGCGGTGGCGAGGTGGGCGTCCTCCAGCGGCGCCGGACGCAGTGCCTGCACCGAGCGGCGGGCCTCGGTCAGGCTCTCCTTGGCCAGGGCCCGTATCGTCTCCAGCCGCGCGCCCGCCTCGGGCACGTCGCCGAGCGCTTCGAGCTGGGTGATGATGGCGGTCAGGCTCTGCGCGATGGTGTCGTGGATCTCCCTGGCCATTCGCTGCCGCTCGCCGAGCATCCCGGCCTCGCGGGCCTGCGTCAGGAGCCTGGCCTGCAGGTTCGCGTTCTCCTCTGCGAGGGCGGCCAGTTTGAGGCCGGTTTCGGTGAGACGTTCGTTCTGCCCCAGGATGGTCTTGATGATCAGGCCGACCATGGAGGAGATCAGCACTCCCACGACGCAGGAGGCGAGCAGTTCGACGGGGGTCCGGCCGTCCGATGGCCGGGCGGCGACCAGCACGCCGACTGTCCCTGCCACCCCGAGATAGGCCCATAAGCCCGGCAGAAGGGCGAAACTCTGCACAAACATCCCCACGCCCGTCACCGTGAACACCGTGTCGATCCTCACCAGCGCCGCGACGGCGGCAAGCAGCACGACGAAGTAGACGAGCACCACCCAGGGCCGCGCCATCCAGCCGGGGTGCGCGGTCACGAGCGACCAGTGCCAGGCCACCGCGAACAACGCCAGGGCCAGGGCTTCCGGCCGCCACTCACGCAGCAGCGAGAACAGCGCGGGGATCAGGACGAGCAGGTACGGCAGCGCGGCCTGCGTCTTCTCCCAGTGACCACCGCCCGCCTGGGCCCAGCGGCTCACCAGCGGAACGCCCTGACGGCAGCGACGCCGGCCACCACGAAGACAGCGACCATGATTCCCAGCGTAACCGCCGAGGCTCCGTTGCCCGCCCAACCGTCGCGAATCGCCTGGACGGCCGGCGCCATCGGAGTCAGGTCACCGATCGCCCGCATCGAGCCCGACATGCTCTCGCGCGGGATCACAGCGCCGGACATGAACACCATGGGGAAGAAGAGCCCGAGCCCGATCACGGTCGCCGCCCGGCCGCTGGGCGCCAGCACGCCCAGCAGCAGACCGATGGCGCCCAGGCTCAGCGCGCCGAGCAGCCACGCCAGGATCACGAGGGGAAGGCTGGCGGGAGCGGTCAGGCCGTACGCCAGCACGCCGGCACCCACGATCAGCACCGTACCGAGCACGGCCAGGACCATGTGGGCGGCCCACTGCGCGCCGAAGATCATGACCGGCGAGGCGGGCGTGGCCCGCAGCCGCTTCAACACCCGCCGCTCCCTGTACTGGGCCAGCGTCGCGGGCAGCACCACCAGCCCGGCCAGCCCGATGACGAACACGGTCAGCATGGGCACGGTGGCGTCGACGAGCGGCGCACCGCCGGGCAGTCGCTTGTTCCCCTCGCGCAGCTTCACCCAGAGCATGATCAGCGGGAAACCCAGCGCGAAGAAGGCCGACATGGGGTCCCGCAGGCCCAGCATGAGTTCGACGGCGATGACGTTCTTGAGGGCTCGCATGGGTCAGTTCCTTCCGGTGAGTGCGAAGTAGGCGTCCTCCAGCGAGGCGGCCCGCGCCTCGGTGATCAGCTCCCGCGGGCTGCCCTCGGCGATGACCCGCCCGCCGCTGACGATCGCGATCCGGTCGCAGAGCGCCTCGGCCTCGTCCATGAAGTGCGTCACCAGCACGACGGTCACCCCACGGTCGCGCATGGCGCGGATCAGCACCCACGTGGTACGGCGGGCGTCGGGGTCCAGGCCCGTGGTCAGCTCGTCGAGCAGCACCACCTCCGGGTCCCCCACCAGCGCCAGGGCGATGAACAGCCGCTGCTTCCAGCCGCCGGACAGACTCGCGAACCGGGTTCCCTTCCTGCCGGTCAGACCCCATTCGTCCATGACGGCGCGCCAATCGGCTGGGTTGTCGTAGAAGGAGGCGTACATCCGCAGGGCCTCACCGACCTTGATCCCATCGGGGAGGGCCGCCTCCTGGAGCTGGGCCCCGATGCGCTGCAGGAGCGCGCGCCGGTTGTTCTGGGGGTTCAGGCCCAGCACCCGTACGGTGCCGCCGTCGGGCCGGCGCAGGCCCGACACGCATTCCACGATCGTCGTCTTGCCCGCGCCGTTGGGGCCGGCGATACCGAAGATCTCGCCGCGCTCCACCCGCAGGGAGACGCCGTTCAGGGCCTGGGTGCCGTGGTAGGTCTTCGTGAGCTCGTTGATCTCGATGACTGCCATGCATCGAGGATCGTCGGCGGGCGACGACGGCGGCATCCACCGATCGGTTGATGGGGCCGGCTCGCCGGGTTCGCTCAGCGCGCCGCAACGGACCCCTGCCGGCTTCCTGCGCCTGAACGGCGACCTGCTCACAAGGAATCCCTCACAAGCCCGTCCGGCATGTCGGCCCGTGTCGATACGGCCGTGGCTGACATTCACGAACTCCTGGTCGCGATGGACCTGCGTGGCGACCTGTCCGAGACCGAGCTCGCCGAGTTGCGCCGGCATCTGGGTCTCGGCTCGCGGCCCGAGCACATCACCGAGGAGACGATCGTCGTCAATGAGGTTCTCGATCTGCTGCCTGCCGCTGGGAGATCCACCCCGACGGGCATGCCGAGGTGGCCGAGCTGATCGACTGGTTGACCGCCCGGCTCCACAAGGACGAGTCCTTTTTCGGTTACCAGCGCTGGTATGAGGACGATGCGCCGGAGCTGCTCAGTGTCCGCGACGGGAAGGTCGTGATGTGTCGCGAGGGAGGGATTCTCCCGGCAGATCGGCGCGCCACGTCACCGTCAACCGCACCGCCGTTGCCTGTTCAATCGCAGCCGGACTGACCGCCGAACGCCTCGAAGCCCGCACCCTCGGCTTCCACCGCCTCGAAAACCATGCCCGCCCGCTCCCTCTACCCGGGCCTCACCGCCCACCTCAACGAACTGAGCACCCTCCTCCCAGCCGGACTTCCCGAACGACTACGCCGCCGACTGTCCGCGACAACCGGCGAAGCCGCCGTCCTGGCCTCACGGATCGCCTGGGAGATCAAGCAGCCGAGCCAATCCGCCGCGTTCGACCGCATCGCCGACCTGGCCTCCCAGGAAAGCGGACACCCGATCGTCCAAGCCTGCTCCTATGCCGACCTCGGCGACCGCCAAGCGCTCAACCGCCTGGAACAGGCGAGAGATGTGTATGCAGAGGCACGGCCCCAGCGTGAACGAGCGTGGACCCGCTTCCTGGACCCGGCCCGCATGGCCGCCTACCGGCTCTCCACCTACGTCAACCTCGGCGACGAGAACCGCGTCATCACCGAAGGCCAAGCCGCCCTCAACGCCCTCTCCTACGAGACCGACCACAAGAAGATCGCCGCCACCCAACCCCGCATCGGAGACCTCAACGAAGGCATCACCAGCGGACGCCAAGCACTGGAGATCGCCCAGCGCACCGAATCCCGCTGAGCCTTCCAGCAACTCGCCGGAGTCGAGAACGCCCTCACCGGCAAACGAGACCCCTCAGCCCGTGTACTGCTCGCCGCCATCAACGCGGCACACCGCAACCTGAGCCAACCGCCTGCCTGTTCACACCAGGTGAGCAGGGAGTGAAGTAGAGCCGGATGTGCGCCTCGTACGATCGGCGCGTGGTCTGATCGATCTTCCGCTTGCGGCGCAGGAACTCGGTCATCCATTCCGCGACCGTAGCGGTCGGGTTCAGATCCTCGTGGGTACGGACCTTGCGCCGCACCTCCTCCACTGGCGGTAGGACCTTGGTGTCCTTCAAAACGGCCAGCACCAGATCGGTGATCTTCCGCCGCACATGCGGATCCTCATCCAACGCCAGCAGCGCGCAGGCGTGCTCGAGTTCTGCCTCCACCTCCTCGACCACGGAGAAGCCCTGGCGGCGCAGCGGGTTACGCCGCCGCCCGTCCGCATGCGCGGGCAGCTCCAGTTGGTGCTGAGGAAGGGCCGGAGGTGACGTGATGACGTCACGGCGATACCTCCTCAGCGTCCTGACCCTCTCTGCAGCGCGGCCACGACACCGGTGATCTTCTCTGGCAATCGAGCGTTCCTGAGAAGCAGGACCGAGACTAGGCCGGGCCTGCCCCCAACAGGCGTGAGCACGCGGTTCCAGGCGAGACGCCGGACTCACGCCCGACGATGGAGTCAACGCTGCTGGGTGTAGATTAGGTCCTGTCAAGTGAGTTGACGCGGATCGGTTGTTGAGCGACTACGAGGCAGCGTGGGCCCCCCTGGCACACCTTTCGCATGAGGAGGTGCTGGCGTGGCATCGTCGTTCAAGCCGGTCCTGGCGCCTACGGTGCCCCAGCTACCGGCCCAGGTGTACGACCCGCAGCGGCTGGCCGCGCTGGCCGCGACGGAGCTGATGGACAGTGAGCCCGAGCAGGGTCTGGATGACCTGTGCGAGCTGGCTGTGGCGACGACCGGAGCCCGACGGGCATGCGTGGCCTTGCTGGATGGCAGGCACTCCTTTTGGAAGGCTGCCGCGGGCGGCGGGCCGCTGTCGCTGGAAACGCGGCGGTTTGCGATCCATGAAGACCTGTGCCACCTGCTGATCGGCGCTGGAACACCGGTGATGGTCGAAGACGCCGCGCACGATGCCCGGCTGGCGCATCTGCCGATCGCGCATGAGGGCGGCCTCGGTGCGTGGGCAGGCTTCCCGATCTTGTCAGATGAAGGGCTGGTGCTGGGCGGGCTGTGCGTGCTGGACGACCGGCCGCGCAGGTGGAGCGGCACGCAGCGCCAGGCGTTGGAACGGCTGGCCCGCTCGGTAAGCGAAGAGATCAGCCTGCGCCGGCGACTGCGCCAGGCCCACGAGCGCATTGAGGGCCTGGAGGGCTCGCACCAGGCCGTTAGTCAACTGGCACAGAGCCTGCAAGACAGCCTCCTGCCGCCGGTGATCGCCCGGCCGGCGTGGCTGGATGCCGCCGCCCTCTACCTGCCCGCGAGCGACGGCGAGAACGTGGTCGGCGACTTCTTCGACCTGTTCGCCACCCAGGAGCAGCGCTGGTGCGCCGTGCTCGGCGACGTGTCGGGCAAGGGGCTGGAAGCGGCCAAGGTCACCGCCCTGGCCCGCTACACCGTGCGTACCGAGGCCACCCAGCATCTATCCCCGGCCACCGTGCTGACCCGGCTCAACGACGCGTTGTGCCGCCAGCGGCTCAACACCCGTTTCCTGACCGCCGCTTGCCTGACGTTCGAGCCCCACCCGGACGGCAGCGTGCGCGGGCTGATCAGCCTGGGCGGCCACGCCCCCGCGCTGATCCGGCGAGCAGACGGCACGGTGCAGGAAGCCGGCCTGCCCGGCGATCTGCTGGGCATGTTCGATGATTTGAGCCTCCACACCGAGATCGTTGACCTGGCGCCCGGTGACGCGGTGCTGCTCTACACCGATGGAGTCACCGAGGCCCACCGCCGCGGAGATCACGCCTCGTGGGGAGAACCGGCGCTCGCCGCGCTGCTGGCCGGATGTGGCGGTCTGAACGCCGACCGGATCCTGGATCGCATCACCGCCGCCCTTACCGCGCATGCGGGGAACTATCGCAGCGACGACACCGCCCTGCTGCTCCTGCGCGTCCCCGCCATCGATGAGGTCTGACATGAGCGATTCCGCGACACCGGGCTGGCGGCAGAGCGTCCAGGACATCTGCACCAGCATCGACCGGCTCCACGACCGACTGCAAGAGGTCGCCGCCGAGGACCGGCTTCGCATCCTGCACCAGCTGCAGGACAGCCTGACCGGCCTGCACACCCAGGCGCGCGAGCAGGCCATCACCGCCGCCCGCGCCGACGGCCTGCCGCTGCGCCGGATCGCCACCGCCGCGGGCTGCTCCCACGAACAGGTCCGCCACATCCTGCAGCGACACACCAGCCCCGCTGCCGGCCCGCCACCGCGGCAGCCGAGGACAGGACCGCCAGGGCCACAGTGACCATGTCCCCTGTTGGATAGGCGTGTGGTTCCTGTTCAGTAGAGGGCTGATGTGGCGGACTTGCGCGCGTGTTTCGGATGCCCCGGGAAGCGCGGTGGGGCGGGTGTCCGGCGGTTGGCTCTGGAGGGTTGGGAGAACCTGCTGGCGCGGGAGTGCGAGGTGGGTGTCCGGCCGGCGGATACGACCTTCCTCGCGCCGGACTGCCGGGTGGATACCGGCTTGAGCGCGTACGCACGGTCGCGGGAGTTCCGGTCCTCGTACGGCAGAGACGCGCCCGAGCGCTGAACATCGCCCATGGAGCCATCGCGGTCGAAGGCGTCCGGAAGCAGTCGGGACAGCAACTGGGCGGCGCCGGGCCGCCGGCGCGCTCAGCCGGTGGTGTCGCCCGGCTGTGCCAGGGGCTTCTACGCCCCGGCGACCTGTCTGGCGGGCTCGGCACGGGGCCAAGATCTAGGGTGATGGCAGGGGTTCGAGGGAAGGCGCCAGGGTGACGGGTGAGAGTGAGGGGATGCTGGGCGGGCTGCTGGAGGCCGCTCATCTGTCCGCGATGGAGGATCTGCCGGGCCTGGTCGCCGAGTACGGCCGGTTGGCCGGCTTCTCACAGACGATGATTTACGTAGCCGACCTGCAACAGCAACTGCTGATGCCCTTGACTGGACAACACGATGTGTTCGGAGAGCGGCTCGAGCCGATCCGGATCGACGCCACCATGGCGGGGCGTGCCTTCCGCGGCGTGGAGATCGTCGAGGCGCGGCACGTGCTGGACCCCGCCGCGCCCGAGAGTGCGCGGACGTCGCCGGCGGGCGAGGGTCCGCAGCGGCTGTGGGTGCCGTTGCTGAACGGCACCGAGCGGGTCGGCGTGCTGGGGGTGACCGTGCCGAACGGCGCAGAGGGCGCCGGGCTGCTGGTCGGCCGGCTGGCCTCGCTCGTCTCGCTGCTGGTGATCAGTAAGCGTCCGCACAGCGACTCCTATGCGCGCCTGGTGCGCGCTCAGCCGATGACGCTGTCGGCTGAGGTGTTGTGGAACCTGCTCCCGCCGGGAGCTTTCGCCAACGACCACGTGGTGGTCAGTGCCGCGCTGGAGCCCGCCTACGAGGTGGGCGGAGACGCCTACGACTATGCGATCGACGGTGACACGCTGCATTTGTCGATCTTCGACGCGATGGGACACGACACCGCGGCCGGGCTGACCGCCACCATCGCCGTCGGGTCCGGTCGCACCAGCCGCCGCCAGGGCAAGGACCTGCCCGCGACGAGTCAGGCGATCGACGCGGCGATCGCCGAGCAGTTCACGGACCGCTTCGCCACGGGTGTCCTGGCCGACCTGGACCTGCGCAGCGGCCAGCTGAGCTGGGTCAACCGAGGCCATCATCCGCCCTTGGTGATCCGAGGCGGCCAACTGGTCGCCGCCTTGACTGGCGTCCCCGATCCGCCGATGGGTTTCGGCTGGGCTCTGTCCACCGGTCTCCTGCGTTACCAGCTGGAGCCCGGGGATCGGCTGCTGTTCTACACCGACGGCGTCATCGAGGCGCAGAGTCCGGACGGGGAAGTGTTCGGGCTGGAGCGCTTCATCGACTTCATCGTCCGCCGCGAGGCCGACGGCATGTCGGCGCCGGAAACGCTGCGCCGGTTGATCCAGACCGTCCTGAAGTACCAGCGCGGCCGGCTCCAGGACGATGCCACCGTGCTGACGGTCGAGTGGCGCACCGAGCGGCAACAGCGGCTCGCCTTGGGAAGCTCCGGGGCGCCGGTAGATACACCAGGCTGAGGGCGTCCATGAGGGCGGGAAGCCTGGCGAAGACCTCGGCTACGCGGGGATGAGCCGCGATGATGGCGATGCGATCCCCCCGGCGTCGTTCAGCACGGTACGCATGGTGATGAGTGCCTGATCACGCTGAGGTCGCAGAACGACGGCGCGTTGAGATTCAGCACGGAGGGCCACTGCGCTCCGCCACGGATCACCCTGGCTGCGCCCCCCTGGCGCCCGCCGCGGGCGGCGCACCTCTCACCGAGAGCCGCTGACCCGGCTCCAGATCCCCGCGGCGCAGGGACGATTGCTGACTGAACGTCCTTGCATGAAGCCAAGGACGGCGAGGTGAGTGATGGTGAACGCCCCGCCTGCACAAGGCTCTGGCCGGCGTCCTGAAGGTGATCGGCCCAGCCGCGTGCTTTTCCGACCGATCCGGCCTCTGTCGGGCTGCTGACCACCTGCCAGGCGCGGCCGTCGAACGGGCGCACGCAGAGTTCTCCGCCCTCCAGTCCGACGGACACCGCTGACATCACGCGCCCTTCGAACCACGCGCCAGTGGCCCGAGGCGTCCACCTTGGCAAAGCCGCTCTGGAATGGCATCGCAAGCAATGGGCGAACAGCACCTGCACCCCCGGTCATGGGCCTGGCGCCTTCGTGAGTTTCCCGTGGCACGACCACGGGGTGGATTCATCCGTCGTGTGTGCCGCGGCTCGCGGCCTCGTGTGCGCTCTGCGGCCTACCGGTGGGGACCCGTGGTTCCGCGTGGGCGTGTCAGAGGTGTACGAGCACGGACAGGCCGCTGGTCGCCGCCGAGGAGGGTGTCGAACAAGGCGTGAAAGTGCGTCATGGCCTGCCGCAGTTCCTGGATGGACACCCAGCCGCTCGTGGCGCGCCCGCTGACCTCATGGGCTTGGCGGTAGTGCTCCAGAGTGCGGCTGTGCCGCAGGGACAGCTCGGAGGCCTGCTGCGCGAAGTCCTCAGTGGCATATCCGCGCTTGGCCATGACGGCCCGCACCAGCAGATCGGCCTCGCTGACCGCGGGACCCGGCTCGTTCACGAAACGCTCCTGAACCGCGGCCCATCTGTCAGCGTAGTTGCGGCGCGCGTCGGGATCGAGCGGCTGTATGTCGAGTGGCCCTGATCGCGTTCGGCGGGTCCGCAGCTCACGCTCGGCCGCCCTGCGGTCACCCGCCGCGGCGGCAGTGCGTTCGTAGTCGGGGCCGAATCGCGCTCGCAGGCGATCTCGACGCCTGCGCACCAAGAAGAAGCCGACGGCCGGCATCACCGCCACCACCCCGACGATGACAGCCACCCACATCACGGTCTCGGTGGACATGACCGCCTCCGCTCCAGGATCACCGGCGCATCCCGCCCGAAGCCAGGTAACCGGGCACTGTCAGTCAACGCCATCGACCCGGAGACGGATATGGCCGTTTTGAGCAAAGCTCATCGGCGGAGCCGATCGCAGCTCACGCCCCTCGACGAGGGTTGAATGGTGAAGCTCTCGGCGGAACCGCCTTCCTGCGTCGCGTGGCAGTACACCTCAAGGTCACGGCGGACCGCGCCGAGTGGCCAGGTCGGTGACGTCCCCGGTCGTGCTGGTGGCCGCCAGCGCGGTGGCGAACAGGATGAGCTGGTTGAGCACCTTGAGGAAGAGCAGCATCGCCACCGCTCCGGTGACGACCTGGTAGGCGGGGTTGGCGGCGGTGAGGTTGAGCAGAGCTTGGCCGAGGGTCTTGAGAATCTCCAGGCCGATCGTGATGACGAGCGCCGGCCCGATCACCCGGCGCAGCGGTAGGTGCAGCCGTGGTGGCGCGGTGAGCAGCGCCATGGCCAGCAACGTGTTGACTCCGATGCCCAGCACGAACGCCGCCACCGACAGCACCCACTGGGCGGGAGCGGCCTGCACGCCCACGGTGTTCACCGCGATCCAGGTCAGCACCCACTCGGCGGCGAAGACGACGGTGAGCGACAACGAGAGCAGTATCCCGAGCCCCGCCACCACGCCCAGGTCGATGATCTGACGCAGGAAGAAGCCGCCCGGATACTCCTCCAGCCGCCAGATCGCCCTGGTCGCCGAGCGTAGGGTGTCCATCCAGAACAGGCCCGTCAGCGGCAGCACCACGCAGGCCACCAGCCCGGCCGTTCCTCCGGCGTCGCGAAGCGCCTGGACGTCCAGGCGCGGGAAGGTGTCGCTCAGGTAGCGCTGCACCTCGGCCAGCGCGGCCGGCTGATCCAGGATGCGGCCGAGGATGGCGAACCCCAGCAGGGCCAGAGCGAACGTGGCGAAGAAAGCGTAGTACGTGAGGGCGGCCGACAGCCGGCCGGCATCGGCCTGGTCGTAGCGGATCAGGGCCCGCACCATGTGATCCAGCCACCCGTGCCGGCTCCTCGCGTTCTTCCAGCCTGCCGCCATCCGGCTGGCCCAGCCCCTGAAGGCGCTCATGGCCGAGGCCGGTACGTCGGCGGAATGCGGCCGTGAGCGCGCGCCGCGGTCGTCTCACAGAAGATGGCTCACCGTGCCGTCATGAAAGCTGGTAGAGGAGGGATAACCCTACCCATAACGCGCACTCTATTTCTCCGAACGTTTCCCTGCGCCTTGAAGCCTCAAGGCGTGCCTATCTCCGGCCGGTGGGGAAGGTTCCCGTGCATGGATCCACCTCAGGAGCACCTGTTGCGGTTAGTGCCTGCGACCTTGGCGAGGATGGCCGCGTGGTGCGCGTGTCTGATCGTCATCGGCGTCGTGGCCAACTACGTGTTCGGCTTCGTGGCGGCGATGCGCATCGTCGCCCTGCCGGTGGCGGTGGCCCTGCTGCTGACCGCGCTGCTGTTCCCGCTCACCCGGCGCCTGCGCGCGTCCGGCCTGCGGGCGATCTACGCCACCTGGATCACCATGCTCGTCGCCCTCGCTGCCTTGAGCGGGACGGGCTGGATCATCGGCGTCCGGGCCAACGCGGAGTTCCCCGGCCTGGTGACCCAGGTCAGGCAGACGGCCAAGACGGTGGAGGGCTGGCTCTATACCGGCCCGCTGAACCTGGAGCCCATCCAGCTCAGCGGCTGGGTGGACGAGATCGCCACGTTCGTCACCGAGCGGCAGCAGCAGATCACCTCGACGGTTCTCGCGGGCACCGTGGTGGTGGTCGAGGTGCTGGCCTCGATCGTGCTCCTGCTGTTCGTGACGTTCTTCCTGCTCAAGGATGGTGACCGGATCTGGTCCTGGTTCCTCAAGGGGTTCGGCCGGATGGCGCCACGGGTCGATCGGGCCGGGCGGACCGCCTGGGCCACGCTGTCCCACTACGTGCAGGGCACTGTGGCCGTAGCCGCGGTGCACGGCGTGCTCATGGGTGTGGTGCTGGCCATCATGGGCGTCCCGCTGTGGGCGGCACTGGCCGTGCTGATCTTCCTGGCCGGCTTCATCCCGATCGTCGGCATCCTCTTCGCCGGCGCGGTCGCGACGCTGGTCACGCTCGGCGCGAAGGGCCCGATCTACGCGCTGATCTTCATCGGCATCCTGATCGTCGAGCAGCAACTGGAGAACCACGTGCTCCAGCCGCTGATCGTCGGCCGGGTGCTGCACTTCCACCCGCTCGCGATCATTATCGTGCTGGCAGTCGGCGGCATCCTGGCAGGGATCGCGGGCGCGGTCGTGGCCGTGCCGATCACCGCCATTCTCTACCGGGCCGTGCCAGAGCTCTTCAAGGACGATCCGATCCCCCTCCCGGCAGGACCGGTCCCGAGACCACCGGCGCAGGCCGTACCTCCTGAGAAGCAACCCAAGCAGAAGGATTGACGGGCTCAGAGGCGGGTGGAGGCACGCTCGCGGCGGGCGCAGGTGGCGCCCGGGCCGTGGCGGGCTCACGCGGGACGCGCGCATGCCAGCTCGTTGTGGGTGTTCGTACTGGCGCCGTTCGCGGCAACGGGCACCTGCTTCATCGCCGGAGCGCGCGTGGGCGTCGCCGGCCGGGGAAGGGCGGGGAAGGGCGGGCTGCCGTCACAGCTCGCCTCGGCGGGCTTGCGGGTGGCCGGGGCCGGTCACGCCATGATCGGGAAGCGGTGGTCCAGGCCGGCGGTGCGCAGCAGCCGGGCCATGAACGGGGGAAGGCCGGTCAGGGCCAGCGTGATGCCCTGGGCCCGGGCACGGCCTTGCACGCCGACCAGCACGCCGAGCCCGCCGGGCCCGCAGAAGGTGACCCGGGACAGGTCCAGGACGAGCAGGTCGCTGCTGTGCGCGAGGGTGTTGATCAGTCGCTGGCGCAGCTGCGCTGTGGTGAAGAGGCCGATGTTCCCGGACAGCCGCACGAGGGTCGGCACCGGGGCGGTCGCCCCGGCGAGTGGGGCGATGTCGATGACGGTCATGAAGGTTTCCTCACTGGAGAAGCCGAATGGACGGGATGCCTGCCGGCCGGAGAGATCGGGCCGCCGCCAGTAAGGGCGGTGCCTGGACCGCTCGATCCGGCCGGCAGGCGGCACGTGGGTCACACCGGTGCCGACGGTCGGTTGGTGGAGGTGGCCGTCTCCTGCCGAGGAGAGACCCCGGCCTCGTGGTCTCAGTCGGCTGAGCTGCCGGCGGTCACCGTACGGAGGGTCGGGCGCGCCGCGGGTCGGGATGGCAGGGTCGCCAGGTTGAGGATGTCGTCGGGCGTCAGGCCGGCGGTGTCCTGGGTGGCGAGTTTGAGCGTGGCCTGCGCAGCGTCGGCGGCGGTGCCCGAGGGGATGATCAGCAAGACGACCGGCTCTCCGGCGGCGAAGCTGAGAGTGATCAGGCGCGGGTCGGTGTGGCGTGACCAGCTGATGCGGATCTGGCGGCCGCGAGCGGGGATGCGGCGAGGGAGGCTCTGCCACGTGTCGCCATGGACGCTGATGCCGAGCGTGACGCGATCAAGCAGCCGGTCGACGGCGGCGATGAGGCCAGGCAGTTCGGCGGCCGCATCGCGGGAGTAGGGCCACCAGGCCCCGTTCACCACGGCGCGCCGATTCGGCACCGGGTGGAGGCTGAGCCGTAGCGCGGAATCGGCGCGGGGGATCGCCGATGAGGCGGAGCTGAGCGGTGCGGGCTGAGAAAGAAGTGTCAGCGTCATGTCGCCTACCCTGTCCAGGCCCCAAGAGGCCGGTGGTGGTTCGCCGCGGGTGACGCAGACCTGAATGCCAACGCTCGAAAAATCCTCGGTATTTTCATTCTACCTCATACCTTCCGAAATCATGCGGTTCCGGAAGTGCGCTGGCGCCATTTCCTCCCCGTTCGATGAGAAAGCTGATCACAGCAGGATCGCGATGTCGGGGTTTTCGATCGATGACGTGAAGAGCTACGTCGCCGAGGTGGTGCGCCGATACCACACGACGATCCGATCTCCCTGACGGCGGCTCAACTTCGGGCAGCAAGCCCTACCGGGAGCAGGCTCGCCGGTCAGCGGTTCCGGCGGCGGCGCCGATTGGCCAGGCGGCGGAGCTGGGCGATGCGGGCGGTGCCGAGCACCAGGGTGACCAGGATCCCCGCTGAGCGTGGCGATCAGCATCGCGACCGCGAGCGGCAGGGTGCCGTGTACTCAGGAAGGACACCTGCGTGGCGGTGGTGTTCTGCGGCATGAAGGCGATGAAGGCGACGGACACGAGCGCGGCGGCCCACACGCCCGCCCAGGCCACGCTGGTGCGGGTGTGCCCGGCGCGCCAGGCGGGCGATCACCACAGTGGCCGGCCAGGCGGTCAGCGCCACACCAGCAAGGCTGATATGAAATACCCGCGCTGTGATGCGAGAATATTGGGGCACATCACCGCACAGGCCGAACTTTTCGCGATGTGCGATTGATGATCAGCTCTTGTCGCAAATCACATCGTCACTGGAGAATTCGATCGCGCCCGGCCCCGTGTTCGCCGCGACGGCCTGGGCATCGGCGGAAGACAGACCAGTACCCGAGGAAGAACGGCGACGAGCCCGCAGCCTCGCAATCGCCGCAGCTGATGAGGCTAGCTGGGATTGCGTGTTTCCGCCGAGCCGGCTGAGCACCTTGACTGGTAAGTGACCAGTCGGCGCACCTTGCGTCGCTGTCACCGTGAGGGGGTCGTGATGACCCTGGACGCACAAGGAACGGACGCGACCGACCGTGCAGGCCTGAATGGTCAGGCCCCGCGCTGCGATCACATCGACCAGCTCCCCCAGGTGCAGTATGGACCGGCCGAGTGCAAGGAATGTCTGACCCTCGACCGGCCCTGGACGCGCCTGCTGGTGTGCCTGATTTGTGGCTGGGTGGCCTGTTCCGACGACTCACAGGGCGGGCACGCCCGCGCCCACTACGAGGAGACCGACCATCCGGTCGTCGCCACCCTGGAATCGAGATCGACCTGGCGCTGGTGTTACGTGCACCGCCGCACCGTATGAACGAGACGCAGGAGACCCATGACCATTTCCGAACAGGCGGTGCAACACCGTCAGGACTACGACGGCGCATCGCCCTTCCCCGGGGCAGAAGAACACGCTCCAGCAGGCAGGCTCCAGGTAGGACTGACCGCGACGATCGTGGTGGTGCCGTTCGTCGCGCTCGGCGTCGCGATCGCCCTGGCGTGGGGGCAGGGCGTCACACTCACCGATCTGCTGCTCGCCGCCGTCCTGTACGTGGTCACCGGTCTGGGGGTGACGGTCGGCTTCCATCGGCTGCTCACGCATGCCTCCTTCACCGCCCGGCCCTGGCTGCGCGTGGTGCTGGCGGTCGCCGGGTCGATGGCCTTCCAGGGCAACGTCGTGGACTGGGTGGCGGTGCATCGCCGCCATCACGCCTTCACCGACCGGCCGGGCGATCCGCACTCCCCCTACCGGTACGGCACGGGACTGCGCGGGCAGCTTCGGGGGCTTGCCCACGCCCACCTGGGCTGGCTGTTCGCCGACGACCCGACCCCCGCCGAACGCTACGCCCCGGACCTGCTGGCGGATCCCGCCATGAGACGAGTGGCACGCGCTTTCCCGGCGCTGTGCGCGCTGTCGCTGGCGCTGCCGTTCCTGGCCGGCTGGGCGATCACCGGCACCCTGTACGGCGCCCTGACCGCCTTCCTGTGGGCCGGCCTGATCCGCATCGCGCTCCTCCAGCACGTCACCTGGAGCGTCAACTCCCTGTGCCATGTCATCGGCGCACGGCCCTTCAAGACCCGCCGTCACGACCGCTCGACGAACCTGTGGCCGCTGGCCCTGCTGTCCTTCGGCGAAAGCTGGCACAACGGCCACCACAGCGAGCCGAGCTGCGCCCGGCACGGCCTGAACCGGGGCCAGTTCGACCCGTCCGCAGCCGTGATCGGCCTGTTCGAGCGGCTCGGCTGGGCGGGCAAGGTGCACTGGCCCGACCCCGAACGGATCCAGCGCCGTCGCGCCGGCCCACAGAGGCAAGCCCACGCGCCGACCGGAGACTGATCGATGAGCCTGTCGGTTCCGCTGCCAACCGGTCCCGTTCCATGGACAAAGAGGAATCACATGGTCGCGGTCCTTGGGATACACCGCGCTCATCGGTTCCGGTGATAACCGGAACCGCCCTTTGCTCATTTCCCCCGACCAGTGCGGTGCGGACACTGGGAGTCCAAACCGCCTGACCGCGGCGGAGCAGTGAGGAAGATCGCGATGAGCCTACAGTGGGAGATCAGCAACAAGGTCCAGATCGTCAAGCGCTGGGCCAGGCAGCGCTTCGGCCGCGTCAACGGCAACCGGCCTCGGCAGATCGCGGGCAAGAGCGATCAGACTGCGGGCAGGCTGAAGCAGACCGGCGGGAAGACCGGCGACGCCGGTAAGCGCTGATCCCGCTTCGACAGCCCGCCCGGCGGGTCCTGCGTCCCGAGTTGGGATCCCGCCTGAACCTCGGCGGACTCCACAATGACCCCATCCGACGGACCCCATCGTCTCCGCGGCGGTGACGATCCTGGCCGCCCCCCTCAACTGCCTCGGCATGAATCCGAAGATCGCCTGCCACACACCTCAGTCCAGCGCATGGGGTCAGGCCCGCCTCCAGAACTTCACTCGCTCACGAGGCACCCTAGAGTGGGAGACGACGGCCCGGAACGGCGTCGCCCGGACAGAGAGGGGTGGCGGGCATGGAGTTACGGCAGTTGCGCTACTTCGTGACGCTGGCCGAAGAGCTGCATTTCGGCCGCGCGGCCGCCCGCGAGCACATCGTGCAGTCGGCGCTGAGCCAGCAGATCCAGCGGCTGGAACGCGAGCTGGACGTGCGGCTGCTGGACCGCAGCACCCACCACGTCGATCTGACCCCCGCCGGTGCCGCCTTCCTCGTCGAGGCGCGGCAGATCCTCGACCACGTCAGCAGGGCCGCGCAGGCCGCCCGCAACGCCGCCGCGTCGGTGCCCGCGCTGCGCGTCGGCATCATCGACGCCGGTTACGACACCATGCCGCAGATCCTGCGCGAACTCCAGGACAACCATCCCGACATCACCATCCACCAAGTCGAAGCAGGCAGCCCCGAGCAGTACCGGCAACTGGCCGACGGCCGCCTGGACATCGCCATCGGACATGCCTCGCAGACCCCGGCCGAGGTGACCTCGAAGCTCATCAGGCTCGATCCGCTCGGCGTGCTGGTGCCCGATGACCACCGCTTCGCCGCTCTCGCCGGCGTGCCCGTCGCCGCCCTCGCCGGCGAGCTGCTGTTGCTGGGCGAGGAGTCGCAGACGCCGGAGCTCAACCAGCTCGTGCTCGCGCTGTGCCGTTCGGCCGGGTTCACGCCCGCCCTCTACGAGGGCACCGTCGAGAGCTCCCGGGCCGCTGCCGACCTCGTCCTTCAGCACCGCTGCGTGTCCTGTGTCCCCTCCTCCTTCCGCTCCTCCAACCGGCCCGGCACCACCTGGCGGCCTCTGGCCGAGCCCGCGACGCACTACCCGTGGTCACTGCTGTGGCACCAGGACAACCCCTCTCCCCACATCGCCACCGTCATCAACAGCGCCAGGCACCTCGCCCAACAGCTCGGCTGGCTGGAGCCTGCCGCCCCGTTCACCCAGCCGGCACCCCGCGAAGACGCTCCGACAGCCGCCGGCCACAGCGACGAGAACGTTTGACGCACGCGCTCCGACCGCTGTGCGCAGCCCGACATCCTGGTGATCGGTTCTGGAGCTGGATCGATCCCGGATCGCCTGCTTCAGGCGGCCGACAAGCTCGTCTGCGGCCCGGTGACCCAGCCGGGCGCACCGCCGGCACCTCCGGCGCCGCTGCTCAACCGCGATCCTGCCGGCTGACTCAGCACGACGGTCACCGGCGCAGGCTGCACATCCCCGGCCAAGTCCTCATGGCCGCACCACCGCGACGGAGCTGCGTGCACCGTGCAAGACCCCGAGAGTGACGGATCCGAGCATCACGGTGCCGATCGCCCCTCTGCCCTGAGAACCCACGACGACCAGATCCGCCTGGGCGGAAGCGCGGACGAGAGCATCGACGGGGTGGGCGCGACGCACGTCCTCGATCACGGGGACCTGCGGGTATCGCTGCCGCCATCCCCGGAGGATGACGGCCGCGCTCCGGCACTGGGTGGCGTGGATCTCGTCCAGGTCATGGGCGCTTTCGGGGATGTGAGCGTGTGCCAGCGGTTGCCAGGCGTAGAGCGCGCGTAGCGTGCTCGCCCGGAGCATCGCCTGCTCGAAGGCGTAACGGAGGGCGGGTCCGCAGGCGTGATAGTCCTCCAGCCCGACGACGACCTCCCCGTGGGCGGTGTCGGGGCCGGATCGGACGACGACCACCGGGCCGTGCGCGTACCCGGCCACGTGGGTGCTCACCGAGCCCAGCACGGCCCCGGGGAATCCGCCGAGCCCGCCGGCGCCGATCACGACCTCGGCGGAGTCACCGGTCTGGCTGCGCAACACCGCCGCGGCGGCGCCCTGAAGCAGCTCGCAGTCGACGCCCCCGCGCGAGCGGCATCGTCTGCCGCCCACTCGACGGCCGCGGTCGCGGCATCCGAACCGTCCGCACCCACGACAATGACATGATTCATGGCTACTCCAGATTTGCGCCTGAGATTTACTGATCGCTGGAAGCGAGAATAAGCCGGACTCGGACCGGCATGTTTTCGGTGTCGTCGACGATCACCGCGGTCAGCGCTTGAACATTCTTCCGAATTTCCGCCGCGCTGCCGTGGATTGTTTCCGGTCCGACCGGCCATGCCTTTCGACTCCAGATGCCGGTTTCCGGTGGCGCGGCCTGTCCCAGGCTGACCTTCCTGGAGAGCGCGGGAAACAGGTGATCGCCGGCCTGGCCATCACCGCAATCGATAACAGCGTCGATTCCCTGTTGACACCTTCAGATCTCTCCCTGGTCGCAGAACGAGGTAGAATAGAAATACCGAGGACATTTCGAGCGTTGGCATTCAGGTTGGCGTCGCCCGCGGCGATAGACCACTTCCGGCCTCCCGACGAGGGGCCTGACAGGCCAGGCAAGCATGATGACGACACTCCTCTCCCCGTCCAGCCCTGCTCTCGCGGCCCAGTCCGCGCCCAGGCTCAGCCTGAACACCGTTCTCGACCGGCGAGGCACGGTCGACGGGGCATGGTGGCCGCGCACCCGCGATGCCGCCGCCGAACTGCCTTCCCTCATCGCCGCCGTGGACCAGCGGCTCGGAAGGGCCGTCCTGCGCGTGGGCCTGCATCTGGACGCCTGGGATCGCATCCCGCGCCGTATCCCGGCCCGGGGCCGTCAGGTCAGGGTGGGCTGGTTCCGCAGCGCTGACCCGCACCTGATCACCTTGAGTATCGCGGGAACCGTGCCCATCACCCTGCTGGTCATCCCGCCTCGCACCGCGGCCGGCCACGCCATGGCCGCGCTCGCGCTCGCCGCCGCGGGCACGACCGGCGTCCGTCCCGCCGACATCCTCCACCCCACGGCACCGGAGGAGGGCTCACCTGGCCGGGACGGCTCAGCCGCCTGGGAGAACGAAGGCGGCCGCGTCACCGATCCCGCGCCCGTACGGCCCGCCACCGCCTAGCCTCACGCCGGCTCCTGGCCATCCCGCACCTCCTGATCGCCGAGATCCTGTTCGGCGGCAGCGCCTGGATCGGCCGGGCAGGCCGGAGAGGTGGAGCTGGGGCGGCGGCGGCCTGGTCGCTCTGCTCGTCCTGATCACCGGGTTCGCGCTCGCCATCACCGGCCGTTGTCCCCGGCCGCAGTTCGACCTCATCCTCGGGCTGAACCGCTGAGGGCTGCAGGTCGCCCGCTACGCGGCCCAGATGACCGACCGATATCCGCCCTTCGGCCTCGATCTCGGCGGAGACGACCCGCCCTCCGAGCAGGCAGCCTGCCGCATGCTCCACCCCCGACAACGGTTGACCTACGGGTCGCGCAGCAGATCGTGACGGAGTGGCGCATGCGCGCGCCCGGGGTCCGTCCGGTGCTCATGTCAAGGAGACAGGCCACGGAACGGATCCGCCACGACCGTGACCAGCGGGACGGCGCTCACCACCGGTGCAGCCATCGGGAGCGCATCGCCGACCCTGACCCCGGCCACGGTCACCGCGCACCTCGCGATCATCATCCCGCCACGCCGCGAGCGCGGCCCCCGCTATACCCCTGCAGCCCGGCAGTGGCCGACCGAACCTGGAATCGGCCGTACGTCCCTGCCCCTGTCCGGCACGGGCCTCGTGGCTGACTCTCTCCGAAGGCAACTGGAGTCGGATCATGCCCTGGAGGCGTGTCCTGCCGGTGACGGGCTGAGTGCGATCTGAATCCGGGCTAGTAACGGTGCGGGCCGACGTGCCCCTTGAACAGCAGGCACGGCGCCGGCTCGTCACCGTAAGGGGAGCGCGGGTCGGGGTCAGGGTCGGCGCGTTCGGCCGGGCACGGCGGCAGCGTGACCAGTTCGCGGGCGCGGATGTCCCAGCGGATCCAGATGAACCGGTCGGGTCCGGGTAGCAGCTGGACGTGCGCCGCGTGGGCGCCCGCATGACCTGGCTCCAGCTCACACCCGTAGACGGCCTTGCGGCCGTGCCTGCCGCCCTCGGCCAGCGGAGCCCACTCGGCGTCGGTGAGCACGTTGTAGTGAGGGCAGTCCTGCTCACCGGTGTGCCGTTGCAGCCCGGTGGCGAGCGCGCCCGCGAGGCCCGCCGCGGTGAAAACCTGATGGACGGCACTGTGGACCCGCTCGACGTCGTCGTCGCTCAGCTCCACCGCACCGAGCTGGTCGGCCAGCAGCCGCACGTGGGTGGCGAAGTGCCGGCAGGCGTCGACGAGCGCCGTCACCGGAGCCACCGCGTCATGCGGCGGGTCGGTAGGCACATCGCGATGCGTCACAACACCCACACTACGCCGCCCATCAGCCAGGCACGGCGGCGACACCTGCTCCTCTCCGTGACCGCCGTTCAGTTCGGCCTGGCACCCCGGCCGAGATCCGCGACGTCCGTCTGATCACTGCGAGCCCGCGGCTCGGCTGCCGTCCGTGCAGGAATCCGGGCGGCGATCTGCACGACGTCGCTGTGTTCACCTTCGCCGGTGAAATGGTGCTGATTTTCTGGCTGTTCATCAGCGGTCGCGGGCTGACCACGCGGCCAGGGGCCGGCATCTACCTGCTCATGCAGTCGCAGGACCGTCGGGACCCTGTTCCAGCGGCGGCGCCTGGATCGGCTGGCAGGCCGGCGGTCAGGCGTGGAGCCTGGGGCGGCGGTGGGCTGCGTCGGCGCACGCCGGGAGAGCGCATCCCGACGGTGGAGGGCGGAGTGCGATCCGTGCCATACCCTGGGTTACGGCTGAGAGTACTTCTCCGATGTCTCGGAGGCGACCAGCCATGATGAGAGAGCGAGACACGACATGAGCAGTGCTCGCAACACCGAGGTTCAAGCCACAGGGGATCCAGCCCAGCCGGATGAGGCCGATGAGCGGCCCGATCACGCGGCCAACGCGCAGTGGCTGAAGGACAACCCCGACGCCATGCCGCAAGTGGGCGACGGCCGGTGGGCCGTCTACGACCGCACCGGCCGTCTGCGCGGCCACCTCGTCGGCAACGGCCCGACGCGCGACACCCGCTTCCAGGCGATCAGCGCGACAACCGAAGGGTTGCCTGTCGACCAGGCGCCGGCCTGCGGCATCACTCTTCACGACGCCGGGGCTCGCCTTCTCGACATGACGTGGGCGGACGCGGCCGATGCGATCACGGGTGACCGGGCGCTGTAAGCACGGCGATTCCTGGCGAAAGGCAGCGATCATGGAGCGTGACGGTCGGCCTATGAGGCGGTGTCCGACGAGCTCTCCGGCTGAGGGCTCGACTACCCCGCGGGGATGAACCATCCGATCTCGCCGGTGGCGAGGCCTGCGGCGGATCAGCAGCCACCGGTCAGGCTGCTCACGACCGGCGTGGCTCGTAGGCCTCGGTAACCCGATGCCGGGCCGGTCTCTGCACCGACGGCGCCGGTTATCAGCTCCGGAGATGAGCTGCGCATGAATTGCCCGTTTCCTCCAGCCGTGTACTCCTGTGCGCTGAAGGGGCAGCCGGATCTCGATTTCCCACGCTGCTGGCCGCCTGATCGATGACTTCGCAGGAGAGTCCCATGACCGAGAACACCGAGACCAAGCCCCCTATCGTCCTCATTCATGGCCTGTGGCTGACCCCGCGCGCCTGGGAGCACTGGATCGAGCGCTACGCCGGACGCGGTCACCAGGTGTCCGCCCCGGCCTGGCCCGGCATGGAGATCGAGGTCGAAGCCCTGCGCAAGAACCCCGACGTCATGAACGGCCTGGGCATCACCGAAGTCGTCGACTTCTACGAAAAGATCGTCCGCGAGCAGGCCCGGCCCCCCATCATCGTCGGCCATTCCCTCGGCGGCCTGATCACCCAGGTCCTGCTGGGCCGCGGCCTCGGCGCCGCCGGCGTCGCGATCCACCCCACTCCGATCAAGGGCGTGCTGAGACTGCCGCTCAGCAGCCTGCGCTCAGCCTTCCCGGTCCTGTCCAACCCCGGCAACCGCTCCCGCACCGTGGCACTGAGCGCCCGGCAGTTCCGTTACGCGTTCACCAACACCTTGACCCCGCAGGAATCGGAGGCTATCTACCAGCGCTACCACGTACCCGCCCCCGGCCGCCCTCTGTTCCAGGCCGCCGCCGCCAACCTGCAACGGCACTCCGCAACCAGTGTCGACGTGCACAACGACACCCGCGCCCCGCTGCTCCTGATCGCCGGCGGCGCCGATCACACCGTCCCCGCCACCCTGGTACGGCAGACCTACCAGCGCTATCGCAAGTCCCGTGCGGTCACCGACTACCACGAATTCGCCCGCATGCCGCACTTCGCCCTCGGCGCCCCCCAATGGGAACGCGTCGCCGACCACGCCCTCCACTGGGCGGTGCGGTACATCACGAGACACCCCAGCAACAACCGCGGCGACACACGGTAGGCGCCGCCACGCTGGTCGGCCCAGCCTTGTGCCGAGTCATCCGGAGGCAGGCGCGATGAGCGAAGAGGAACTGACCGGCGTCACCTTCCACCAACCTCGCTGATCTGCCCTGACAGCCCCTATCAGCGGGTTATCGGCGCCGTGAGAGCGCCCCAGGCCACCATCGTCCTCAGCATCACCAAGCAACCAGAGCTGAGGAGAACCCGACATGATGACCTTCACCGCGATCCTGCAACTGCTCGTCGCCCTCGCCTTCCTGAGCATCCCGCTGGTCCGTCACCGCTTCGGCGGCAGCGCGAAGGCGAACGCCGAGGCGGAGCTGCGCCGCCAGGGCGTCCCGGTCACCGTGCTGGCCGAGAACAAGCTCAGCTTCGACGCCAGCGGCCACGAGACCGCGGTCCCCGTCACCGTCGCCGCCGTCATGGTGGCCGTGGCCACGCTCAACCTGCTGGCCAACCCCTGGGGAGAGACGCTGACCTGGGTCTTCCAGACGATCGTCCTCCTCGGCAACGTCCTCATCGTCTACAGCAACCTGACCGCGGCGAAGTCCGTCCAGGCGGCCTTCAAGCGCAAGGGCGACCCCGTGCTGCAGCGCATCGACGTCAGGGCCCTGCTCAAGGCGGCCGAGAAGGGCTTCCCCGCCTGGGTGTGGGTCCTGCAGAACGTCCGCAACGTCGTGGTGTTCGCAGGCTCCGCGCTGGCCCTGGCAGCCGCGGCCATCGCCTGACGGCGGTCGTCGGAAAACTGGGGGAGAGCGATGATGGAGTACGCGATCGAGGCCGAGGGCCTGGTCAAGCGATACGGGGACAAGGTCGCGCTGAACGGGGTCGACCTGGAGGTGCGGGCCGGCGAGGTCATCGGCGTCCTGGGCCCGAACGGCGCCGGTAAGACCACCACGGTGCGCATCCTGGCGACGCTGATGCGGCCCGACGGGGGCCGGGCCCGGGTCGGCGGCCACGACGTGGTGCGCGACCCGGTGCGGGTCCGCTCCCTGATAGGGCTGACCGGCCAGTACGCCTCGGTGGACGAGACGCTGTCGGCCGCGGAGAACCTGGTGTTGTACGGCCGGCTGCTGAACCTGCCGAGGCGGCAGGCCAAGGCCCGCGCGGCCGAGCTGCTGGAGCGGTTCGAGCTGGCCACCGAGGCCGACCGTCCGCTCCGCACGTTCTCCGGCGGCATGCGGCGCCGGCTCGACCTGGCGGCCTCCCTGGTCGGAGACGCGCGGATCCTGTTCCTTGACGAGCCCACCACGGGCCTGGACCCGCACACCCGCAACCAGCTGTGGGAGGTGGTCAGGGGGCTGGTGCACGATGGCTCCACGGTCCTGCTCACGACCCAGTACCTGGAGGAGGCCGACCAGCTCGCCGACCGGATCACCGTGGTCGATCGGGGCCGCGTGGTCGCGGAGGGCCGGCCGGGTGAGCTGAAGCGGCGCGTCGGCGGCCAGATCATGCACGTACGGCCGACCCTGCCCGCCGATCTCGACGCGGTCACCGCGATCTTGACCGAGCTAACCGGTCACGCTCCTGCCCAGGACCCGGGCGCGGGCCTGGTCACCGTGCCCGCCGCCGACCCGATGCTGGTGTCCGCGCTGGTCCGCAGGCTGGAGTCGGCCGGCATCACCGCCGACGAGCTGGGCCTGCGCCTGCCCAGCCTGGACGAGGTCTTCCTGGCGCTCACCCGGCAGGACGCCGGCACGAGGAGGGTCGCCGCATGACCAGCATGACCGCCGAAGGAGCGCCGCTGCGCCTCGGCCCGGCCCAGGCCGCGCGGCACGGGCTCGCCCTGGCCGGGCGGGGCGTCACGAAGATCGCCAAGACTCCGGTGCAGCTCGTCGACGTCGTCCTGACGCCGATCGTGTTCCTGCTGATGTTCGTCTACCTCTTCGGCGGCGCGATCGGCGGCGGCGACCCGGACGCCTACCTGCGGACGATCGTGCCGGGCATCATGGTGATGACCGTCTTCCAGGCGAGCATCGGCATCGGCGTCTCGCTCAACGCCGACGCCGGCACGGGGGTGTTCGACCGGTTCAGGAGCATGCCGATCGCCCGCTCGGCGCCGCTGGTCGGCGCGGTGCTCGCCGACGTCGGCCGCTACCTGGTCTCGCTCGGCACGCTGCTGGCCCTGGCGCTGGTCATGGGGTACCGCGTCCAGACGAGCCCGGCCGCGGCGGTGGCCGCGGTCATGCTGCTGGTCGCCTTCGCGCTCAGCTTCTCCTGGCTGTCGGTCTACCTCGGCATGCTGGTCAGCACGCCGGGCTCGGTGCAGGGGCTGATGACGATCCTGGTGCTGCCGCTCACGTTCGCCAGCAACGTCTTCGTCCCCTCCCAGACCATGCCGGGCTGGCTGCGGGCCTGGTCGGAGATCAACCCGGTCAGCCTGATGGCCGACAGCATGCGGGGTCTGCTCAACGGCGGCCCGGTGGCGGGGCCGCTGCTCGGCGGCCTCGCCTGGATGGCCGCGATGGTCGCGGTGTTCTTCCCGCTGGCCATGCGCGCCTACCGCAAGCGGGCGACCTGACCGTGCTCCCCGGTGTCCTGACTCGGAGACCGGCCGGCCACCTCGGCCAGCCGGTCTATCGCCTGCTGCCTGGGCAGGCCGGCACCCTCGCGGTAGGCCGCCTGGAAGCCGTCCTCGCCCAGCTGCCCGACCAGGTCGCCGATCAGGGCGCGGATCTCGGGATCGCCCGAGTCGAGCAGCCCCTTGATCTTCTCGCCCATCCCCAGCGCGGCGGCCGCGCCCTTCGGGTCGCCCTCCAGGGCGAGGAGCCTGCCCAGCCACTCGCACGCGGTGGCCAGGTGACCGGGGTTCCCGTAGGCGAAGGCGCCCCGTACGGCCTGCGGAAGCAACTCGCGCGCCCGCGCGGCGTCGCCCTCGGCGAGCAGGAGCGACACTCGCTCACCCGTGATCAGCCCTCGGACGATCTCCTCAGGCAGGGGCGTCCGATGGGCGAACGTCTCCAGCCGGTCCAGCGTCCGGTGGGCCTCGCGATACTTTCCTGACCGGCGAAGCACTGCCGCCTGATGGTTCAGCAGCGTGGTCTCCAGGCGTCGCAGGCCGCGCCCCCTGGCCTGGCGCAGCCCCGCGTCGAGGTCCCGCCGGGCGCCGTCCAGGTCGCCGCTGCGGGCCCGGGCCGCCGCCAGCCGCCCCTTGGCCCAGGCCAGATGCTCTTCCGTGCCGAGCTCGGAGCTGATCACCACGGCCCGCTCCGCGGCCGAGATCGCCTGCTCGTGGTCGCCGCGCATGTCCTCGTACATGCTGATCTCCAGCAGCCCCATCACCATGCCCCAGCGATCGCCGACCTGCTCGAACGCCCGCAACGCCTCCCGGCGCGCCTGCGCACCGGTGTCCACGTCACCCTGCTGGCTGCGTACGAAGTCCTGCGCCCACAGCGCGCTGGCCCGCACCCACGGGTCCGGTGAGTTCAGCGCGTGCTCCAGCTCGGCCTGGCCCTGGTCGGCGGAGGCCAGCTGGGACAGCCGGAACAGCGGCACCGCCGGGTGGAAGCCCAGCGCCCGCCGGTCCAGGCTGGGCGGCTGCTCGCCGCTCCGCACCCCGGCCCCCACGCCCTGGACCACCTGGAAGGCGGCACGCACGTCCGCCGGCAGCTCGTCGCCGAACGCCAGCACCTCGGCGACGTACGTCTCGAACTGGCGGCTCATGCCCCTGATTCCCCAGTACCAGAACAGCGCGCGCACGAACCTGGACGTCGTGACCGCATCGCGCGCGGTGAGCGCGGACCGCAGCGCGTGGATCAGGTTGTCATGCTCCGCGTCGAACGCCGCGATGGCGTCCAGCTGGTCCCTGGTCCGCAGTAGCGGCTCCTGCTCCTCCGCAAATGCCAGGAAATATCTGGACAGCTGTGGCGTGATGTCGTCGCCCGACTCGGCAAGCCGGCCGGCCGCGTAGGCGCGTACGGTCTCCAGCATGCGATAGCGGTCCTCGTCCTCCTGGACGAGAGACTTGTCCACCAGCGAGCCGATCACGTGGAGCACCTCGTCGGCGGGCAGGCGGTCGTCGGCGCAGATCACCTCCAGAGCCGGCAGGCTCGCCCCGCCGGGCAGCGCCGACAGCCTGCGCGCCAGCACCCGCTCCGGCTCCTCCAGCAGGTCCCAGCTCCACTCGACCAGCGCGAGCAGCGTGCGCTGGCGCGGAAGCGCGGTCCTGCTGCCCGAGGTCAGCAGCCTGAACCGGTCGTCGAGCCGGCGCACGATCTCCCTGACGCCCATCGCGCGCAGCTTCGCCGCCGCCAGCTCAAGTGCCAGCGGCATGCCGTCGAGCCTGCGGCAGATCTCCACCACGTCGCCCACCGTGGTGGCGTCGAGTGTGAAGCCCGGCCGTACGCCGGCGGCGCGGTCGACGAAGAGCCGTACCGCCGCTGCCTGCCCCGCCTCGGCCGGCTCGGGCTCGGCCGGTGGCAGATCGAGCGGACCCAGGTGGCACAGGGTCTCCCCGGTGATCGCGAGCGCCTCTCTGCTGGTGGCCATGATCTTCAGCCGCGGCAGCCGTTCCAGGAGTTGTTGGGCCAGCTCGGCGGCGGCCTCGACGAGATGCTCGCAGTTGTCCAGCAGGAGCACGCCGTCGCCGACGTCGAGCAGGTTGGCGATGCGGTCGACGGGGGTGGCCTCCCGAAGCTGCCCGCTGTCGAACAGGCGGCTGTCCGACGAGCTGAGCACGCCGAGCACGGTGTCGGCGAGCTGGCCGGGCTCGCTCACCCCGGCCAGCGGGACGAACCACACGCGCGCCCGCAGCCGGGACGCGGCCTCCAGCGACAACCTGGTCTTGCCGGCGCCGCCCGGCCCGACGATGGTGACCAGCCGCGCCGTGTCCAGCAGCTCGGCCAGCCGGCCCAGCTCGCTCTCCCTGCCGAAGAACGTGGTCAGCCGGGCGGGCAGCCGGCTCGGCGCGGCCTCGGTCTGCGCCACCGGCCGGTCCAGCTCGCCACGCAGCAGTGCGAGATGCACCTTCCGCAGCTCCGGCGAGGGGTCCACGCCCAGCTCGTCGCCCAGCCTGGCGCGCAGCTCCTCGTAGACCGCCAGCGCGTCCGACTGGCGCCCGGCCGCCGACAGGGCACGCATCCTCAGCTCGGCCAGCCGCTCGCTCAGCGGATGCTCGGCCGCCGCCGCGGCGAGATCGGCCTGGACCTCCGCGTGCCGCCCGAGCCGCAGCTCCGCGTCGAACCGGTCCTCGTCCGCCGCGGCCCGCAGGTCGTGCAACCTGGTCGCGCTGTTGGCGGCGAACGCGGCCTCCCGTACGTCCGCGAGGGCCGCGCCGCGCCACAGATCGAGCGCGGCACCCAACAGCCTGGCGGCCTCCCTGGGCCGGTCGGCGGCCAGCTCACGGCGCCCCTGGGCGGACAGCTCCTCGAACCGGTGCGCGTCCACGTCCTCGGGCTCCACCGGCAGCCGGTAGCCGCCCGCCACCAGCTCCACCGCCCCTGTCTCGCCCAGGGCCTTGCGCAGCCGCGACACCAGCCCCTGCAGGGCGGAAACGGCGCCCGCAGGAGGTTCCTCGCCCCACAGGTCGGCGATCAGCGACTCCGCGGAGACCGGGCGACCGGCCGCCAGGGCGAGCCTGGCCAGCAGCATCCGCAACCGGGCCCCGCCGACGTCGGCCGGTCTCCCATCGGCGGCAAGGACCTCAAGCGGACCGAGCAGTGAGATACGCACGCCGGAAGCTTCTCAAATCTCCCTGAACGCTCGCATCCGGCACCGCTTGATTCGAGCCGCTCACCTCTCCTGGTACGGCTCAGCACGGGCCGCCCGCCGTGCGGGCCGGCTAGGCGAGAGCCCGGCGGGGAAGGGCGGCGCTCACCGTGATGCCCGTCCCCGGACCTCGTTGACGGCGAGGCGCCCCGAGACGGGCGCATGGGAGATCGCGGCCATCCCGGCCGAGGTGCGGATGCCAGGGCTCGGGTCCGATCTGGTCGGGCAGCGTCACCGGAGTGACCAACGGCGCCTTCGGCTCCGTGACAATTCCCACGGACAAGCCGGCCGACCTCTGGCAGGTGCGCTGGCGCACGCGGGTCAGCGTGGGCGGCGCGTCGAGCACCTGGTCGGAGTGGCAGACGCTGAAGGTTGACCTTGCCAAGCCGTCGTCGCCGATCTCGACATTGCGCCTGCCACGACGGTGAACGGAGTCGAGATGGCTTCGTCACTCACTCCCACTCTGTGGGCCTACGTCACCGATCCGGACAGCCGTGTATCGAACATCGAGTTCGCAGCAGCATCCGCGGGGTGGCAAGCAGGTGACATCCACGGTGTCGAGGAAGCAACCGCGCGAGCACGGAAAGGATCGCCCGATCCGCCCACGACGGAGCCGGGGCGTTCGTGACGGTCGGGTAGGCCAGCCGAAGGAGCACGCGACCATCCTGCCGCACGCGCTTTCTTCTCCAAGGTGGCCGGAGCTCGCGCCCGCCACGCACAGCCTCGCAGGGGTCATGACCTGGGTGGACGCAATTGTCGGCAGGGGCAGGTACGCAGCCGGTTCTCCCGCCGGCGCGGATCCCTTGATCACGGCCCGGGTCCCTCCAGTCAAGGCCGGGGCCGTGATCAGGGAAGCGCGCTGACGGTCAGGCGCAGGTGTAGCCGGATGGCAGGGCGGTGTTGCCGTTGGGCCTGCTCGCCTGGAAGCCGAAGCTGGCTGTGCCGGCTCCCGGCGCGAGCGTGCCGTTGTGGCTGACACTTCTGGCCGTGACGGTCTGGCCGCTGGTGGTGACGGTGGCGTTCCACGAGCCGGTCAGGGTGTGCCCGGCCGGCAGGGTGAAAGTGACGGTCCAGCTGGTGATCGTCGAGGTGCTGGTGTTGGTGATGGTCACCGGCTGGATGACATACCCGTTCCCCCACTGGGACTGCACGGTCGGGGTGGCCGAGCAGGCACCGGTCGTGCCTCCCTGAGTGGTGATCTGGACGGTGTTGGAGACCGGTGAGACGTTGCCGGCGGCGTCGCGCGCCCGGACCTGGTAGCGGTAGGTGGTGTTCGCAGTCAGGCCCGTGTCGGTGAACGAGGTCGTGGCCGAGGTGCCGACCTGGGTGAACGTTCCGCCCGTCGCGCCGGGAGCGCGCAGGATGTCATAGCCGGTCACACCGGTGTCGTCGGTAGAGGCCGTCCAGGTCAGGCTGGTGCCGGTTGTGGTGGTGCCCGAGGCGGTGAGCCCGGCCGGGGCGGTCGGCGGCGCGGTGTCGCCTCCGGTGGCGGCCGTGGTGAAGGTGGCCGGCGCGGAATTGCCCGACAGGTTGCCCGCGCTGTCACGCGCCCGTACGTACACCTGGTACTGGGTGTTGGCACTCAGCCCTGTCAGGGTGATCGAGGCGGTGGTGGACTGGCCGATCTGCGGGTCGGTGGCGCCCTGCTCCCGGTAGACGTCGTAGCCGGCCAGGCCGGAGCCGCCCTGGTCCATGGACGCGGTCCACGTCAGCGTGGCACTGGCGGCGGTCACGTTGGACGCGACCGGGGTGCCTGGCGTGGTCGGCGGCGTGGTGTCGGTCGGACTGGTGGTCAAACCGAAGAACTCGGTGGCGTGAAGGGCCATACCGCTCTGCGGAAGAACATGCCCGGCGCCCTGGATGCTGTACGCCTCCACCTGCACGGTGCCGGACGAATTGGCGTACCGGCTGCGGTTCCAGTTTGCCTGCGGAGTGTCGGTGCTGGTCGGGGTCTGGCTCAGCCCGAACACATTGGTCCACTGCTCGACCGACTCCCGCAGCAGCGAGTAGGGCACGAGGGTGTCACCGGTGCCATGCCACAGCTGCATGCGCGGGCGGGGGCCGGAATACCCCGGGTACGCCTGGCGGACCGCATCGCCCCACTGCTGGGGTGTTCGGTCCATGCTCCCGCCGGTGCACCTGCTGCTTCCGGGCGGGTAGTCGGAGGCGCCGGCGAAGCAGTTGAAGGGCACACCCATGAAGGAGGCTCCGGCTTTGAACACGTCCGGGTAGACAGCGAGCATGTGCTGGGTCATCATGCCGCCAGACGAGCTTCCCGTGGCGTAGACCCGGTTCGGGTCTCCCTGATGGTTCCGCTCGGCATAGTCGATCATTGAGATGATCGAGACCGGATCGCTGCCGCCGCCGCGCTGCTTGGCCGCGTCCGACCAGGTGTCGAAGCAGTTGCCGAACCCTGCCGACTGGGTGGCGGTCGGGTAGATGACGATGAAGCCATGTCGATCCGCCAGCGAGGCGAACTCACTGCTCTGGTAGAAGCCGGGACCGGAGCCGCCGCAGCCATGCATCGCAACCACGATCGCCGGCGAGGCCGGGTGCGAGTCCGGCACATAGACGTGCATCCTCATGTTGCCCGGGTTGTTGCCGAAGCTGGTCACCTCCACCAAGGCGGCGGCGACGGCCGGAGATCCTAGTACCACGGTCATGACGGCAAAGAGCGCCGCGGCGCAGGCACCGGCCAGCACCGTGGTCAATCGTCTCATTCGCGCTCCTCCTCTCCCTATTCGCGGCGCGCCGCGAATAGGTCCGCCGCGTATTGACATCGGTCGCTGGACAATAGAAGGGCCACAATCCACCGTCAATGAACGCTTGGTGCGCATGTCCGCCGGTTCACCTGGCAGGGAGCCGTTTCCCCTGGTTATCAAGTAACTTGCTATCAAGGTCCTTGATAGCGGTGGGAGAAACTTACATTGGGGCCCGTTCTGACGGGGCGCGATATCCTCTCCTGGTGACCGATCCGGGTGTCCCCGTGGCCGCTGCGCCGGACGCACCTCCGCCCCGTGTGAGCTATCTGGTGTTCCGGCTGGAACGCCGCATCCGCGCCTGCCTGGATGAAGCGCTCGCCCGGCACGGCGTGACGACCACCGAATACATGGCGCTCAGCGAACTGCGCCTGCGCGACGCCCCATCCTCGGCCGACCTGGCCCGCATCGCCTTCGTCACCCCACAGGCGATGAACCTGGTCATCCGCGATCTCGAACAACGCGGCCTGATCCGCCGCGACCCACATCCCCGTGGCGGCCGCGCTCTGCGCACCCGCCTCACCCCGAAAGGCCTGAGCACCCTCCGGCGATGCGACCGTTCCCTCGACAGCATCGAAGCCGTCATGCTCGCCGAGATCGACGACCCGGACCGCGTGACACTCGCGGAAACGCTCAAGCTGTGCGCCCAAGCCCTCCACTCGGACACGCGGGCCCTGACCCCAGTCCTTCGCCCGCAGAAGCCACCACCGTCGCCCTGGCCATAGTTCGGTCCGTCACCAGCCACGGACCACAAGCTGTTGGGTGCCGCATATCGTGTCTCCTCATGCGACCTGCGCGTAATCATGCAGGAGGACGCCGAGCCGTTCCCGTCGGGAAATCTCGATGTCGGCCTCGACCGGATCGGGTAGCGCCCGCAGAGGGCTGGCCTGCTTCAAGGCCCGGTGCGGACGACGCCCGTTGAAGTGGATCACGTTGGGGGGTGAAGGGTGTCACTACTCCGCTCAATGCCGTGAATACCGTGGACGCCGCAGCTCTCCCGACATCCTGGCCTGTGCGACCACCACGTGTTACCGCCCGCCGCCTGCCGGGCGAGCCAGTGGCTCCAGGCGAACGGTGGTTCTAAAACCGCCAACGACACCTGGACCCTCATCCCGATCACCCCATGCAAGAAGGTGGCCCGCCGCCGCTCGAAGGACGAGCGGCGGGGAGCTTCTGCCTTCCCGGACGGCTGTCAGGGATCAGGCGCAGGTCGCGCCGTTGAGGGTGAAGGACGGGGGACGGGGGTTGCTGCCGGTGTGGCTGCCGTTGAACCCCATGGTGATGGTCTGGCCGGGGTTGATGGTGCGGCTCCAGTCGAGGTGGGTGGCGGTGACATCGGCCCCCGACTGCGTCCAGGCGGCGGACCAGCCAGGCGGGGTGACCCGCTGGCCGGCGGTGAAGGAGAACCTCAGGGTCCAGCCGTTGATCGGCGTGGTACCGGTGTTCGTGATACCGACTGCGGCGGTGAAGCCGGTGTCCCAGTCGCTGGTGCTGTAGGTGACCCGGCAGGTGCCGGTGGATTCGGACTCGGTGCGGAAGGCGGTGGCCGGCGAGGGGTCGGAGCGATTGCCGGCCGCGTCCTTGGCCACGACGGCCACCGAGTACTCGGTGGCGGTGAGGCCGGTGAGGACCAGTGACGTGCCGGTGGACGAACCGAGAACGGTGCCATTGGGCGAGACCACGTCATAACCGGTCACACCGACGTTGTCGCTGGAAGCGATCCACGTGACGGTGGCGCCGGTGCGAGTGATCGCCGAGACCGCTGGCTTGCCGGGCACCGTCGGGTCCTCGTTGTCGACCGGGACGGGGTCGGTGGTGAAGATCACGGGGTCGGACTGGGGCCCGGCGTTCACCGAGTCGCGGGCGACCACGTAGTAGGAGTACTCGGTGCCCGGGGTGAGCCCGGTCAGCGTGATGGACGTGGTGGTGGTCGAGCCGGCCTTGGTCGTGCTGCCGGTGCGGTAGACGTCGTAGCCCTGAACGCCACGGTCATCGGTGGCCGCCGCCCAGGTCAGGGTGGCCCCCGTGGCGGTGACGCCGGACGCGACCGGCGTGCCGGGCCTGGTGGGCGGCTGGGTGTCGGGGGTGTCCGGGACGGGGGGCCTGCCCCACAGCAGGGTGCCGTCGTTGCCGTAGTAGGTGATGTTCTGCCCGCCCGACGCCGACCAGTCGTTGGCTGGGTCCCAGGTGGCGCCTTCGGCCACGCCGATCCTCAGCTGGACCTCGCGGCGGTACTCGGACTGGCCGCCCGGGAAGATCAGCGTGCCGGTGCAGTCGGCCTCGGCGTAGTAGATCCTGCCCTCGAGCTGGTGCGGCCCCGTGGGCGTCTTGCACTGGGTGTAGGACGCGCCCACGGTGACCTGGGACGGCGTGGTGTTGCCGTCCAGGGTGAAGTAGTAGCGGATCTTCGCCTTGTCCAGCACCCGGGCCGGCCATGCCGACTTGTTGATGATGTAGGTCCTGGCCATGGTCTCGCGGGTCTGGTGGTTGATGGTGGCCTCGATGGAGTACTCGTTCCCGTCGGGCGTCTCCTGCGGGATGCTGGCCAGGGGCTCGCCGCCGTACTCGTCGTAGAGGCGCACCAGCGAGCTGGTGATGCCGGAGTTGAAGTCCAGCGCGACCTCGTTCTTCACGTAGTCGCCCCGGCTGTCGGTGTAGGTGTCGCCCGCGTCGGGACCGCCTGCCAGCGCGCCGTACAAGATGTGGCGGCTCGTGGCCGGTTCGCTGTCCGGCCCGGCGTTGGTCCACGAGCCGTGCGCACCGCGGTGGTGGACGTTGCGCGGCGGATTGGCGCCGAAGCCAACCATGTAGCTGGAGTTGCGCGGATTGTCACCCAGCGCGTAGTCGATCTGTCTCTTGCCGAAGTCGTGGTAGCGCGCGTACAGCGGGTCGTCGGACCCGAGGTAGTCGGCGTAGTTCAGGGCGACCCAGGCGGTGTTGGCCGCCATTCGCAGTGATGCCCAGAAGAAGATGAAGGCCAGCCCGCCGGGGGTGATGGTGCCCTTCTTGCCCTTGTATCCGACGGTCCAGTAGTCGAGGTAGCGCTGGGTGTCGTCCTTGTACTTCTGCTCGCCCGTGAGCTTCGCCATCATCATGTAGACGGCGTACTGCTTGTCGTTCCAGCCGTAGCCGAAGTTGAACACCGGCACCTTGACGCCCTGGTTGCCCGGGTCGTCCTGGGATCCCATCTTGGGGTAGAACTCGCGAGCCTTGTCCAGATAGGAGGCCTGGCCGGTGGCGCGGTGTAGCCAGATGGAGGCCCAGGCCAGCTCGTCCCAGTACATCTTGGTGGCGCCCTCGACCTGGCCGCCCTCGCCGGTGGAGTTGTAGAACCCCTGCGCCGCGGGGACGCAGCGGACGTAGGCGGTGTCCTGGCCGGTGGTGCCCTTGGTGGTGTCGGCGAACGTGTAGAGCTGCCTGGCGTGGGTGAGCAGCGTGTCGGCGTACGCCGGGTCGGTGGCCCGGAACACCATCGAGGAGGCGGCCATGGCCGAGGCGGTCTCGGCGGCCACGTCGGTCCCCGGGCAGGATGCGGTGATCTTGTACGCCGGGCGGGTGTGGCCCTTGGCGTCCACGGTTTCCGGGGCGCCCCAGTAGGAGTGGTCCTCGCCGCCGTCACCGACCTGGACGTACAGGGTGTTCGGCTCGGGATGCGCCGCGATGAAGTAGTCGTTGGCCTGGCGCAGGTTGTTGAGGAGGTGGGTGAGCTGGCCGGCCTTGCTGTACGCGGCCCGGTAGTCCACGCCGCCCCAGGCCAGCGTGGTGACCGCGGCGGCCATCGGGAAGCCGAACTTGACGTGGTCCCCCGCGTCGTACCAGCCGCCCGACAGGTCCACGCCGGCCGCTTTGCCGTCGTTCAGGGTGGAGTCATCGCGCCAGGAGACACGGTTCCAGTCCGGTAACCGCCCGGACGCCTGGGCCTCGTAGAAGAGGAAGGACTTCTGCAGCGCCTCGCCGTACCGGAAGGTGGCGGCCTGCGCCGTGCCCGTCGCCGAGGGCGCGGCGAGCATCGCGGCGATCACCGCGCCCGCGGTCAGCAGCCGTGTGGTCGATTTCATGGGGACCTCTGCAAATATGCACCTATGCGGGAGCCTTGAGTGGGAGCGTTCCCAAGTACCTCGCACCCTGAGCCATGAGATCACCGCTCGTCAACGACAGATGTGCGTCCGGCCAGGCCGGACGCACGAACGTGCTGAAAGTTTCAGGTCGCCGCGCCCCGGCTCCCTACGCGAACGATGCGGTGGACGCGGTCGGCCAGCGGCCGCCGATTCAACCTACAAGATCCCTCCGGCCGGGCGTCCCTGCCTGGACATGCCAGGTTCGGCCTGTGGGGTGCCGATATCCCGTTCATGCGTCCGAGCTGCGAGGTCTGGGCGAGCGGCCCGCCAGCTTCGAGCACACACTCAAACCCGCTCAAGCGTTTGCTCAGCAGAATTTGAGCGATTGCTCACAGGCGGTAATCGAAGGATCGTTGGAGGTGCCTGGTCAGCGTGCCGGCACAGTTGTCGGCATCCGCAGAGTGCCCTGGCGCCCGTCTCGAGACTCAGTCGGCGCGAAACGCGTCGGCCGGGTAGACCCCGAGGATCTTCACGTCCGTGGTGAAGAACGCCAACTCCTCCAGCGCGTTCTTCAGACCGGGGTCCTCAGGGTGCCCGTCGACCTCGGCGAGAAACTGGGTGGCTGCGAAGTGGCCGCCCACCATATAGCTCTCCAGCTTGGTCATGTTGATGCCGTTGGTCGCGAACCCGCCGAGCGCCTTGTAGAGCGCAGCCGGCAGGTTGCGGACGTTGAAGACGAACGAGGTGACCACGGGGCCCTCGCCGCGCGGTGCCTGCACGAAGTCCGGGCTGAGCACCACGAACCGGGTGGTGTTGTGCTCCTCGTCCTCGACGTCGCGGGCGAGGATGTGCAGGCCATAGATCTCCGCCGCGAGCGGCGGCGCAATCGCCGCCTGAGTCGGGTCGTCCGCCTCGGCCACCTCACGAGCAGCGCCGGCGGTGTCACCGGCGATCACCGGCACCAGGTCGTGCTCACGGATGATCCGGCGGCACTGTCCGAGGGCATGCACGTGGCTGTGCACGGCCTTGATCGTGTCCAGGGTCGCACCCGGCGACGCCATGAGGTTGAACTGGATCCGCAGGAAGTGCTCGCCAACGATGTGCAGGCCCGAGGTCGGCAGGAAGTGGTGGATGTCGGCCACCCGGCCGGCAATCGAGTTGTCGATCGGGATCATCGCCAGCTCGGCCTCGCCGTTCTCCACCACCGCGAACACGTCCTCAAAGGACGCGCACGGCACCGCATGCCAGTCGGGGTAGTGGCGCTTGCACACGATGTGGGAGTTCGAGCCAGGCTCGCCCTGGTAGGCGATACGTCGTGCGGTCACCCCAGTAGTTTCCCATGCAGCCGGGCACGGCTGCCCGGCGGCGGCTGGCGGCACTTGGATCGCGGCACGAAGCGACCGGTCCTGGCGGCTACCACGCAACATCGAATACGTCTCCGACAGCCACGCCGCGGAGCCCCACGAGGAGGAGAGCGCACCGCGCTACTTCCCTGGTCGTAGAGTGCCTGCCCGCTACAACTGGCGAGGTAGCCGGGAGAGTCGTCTCCGGGCCGACGACGGAGAGGACTCCGGCGCGGGAGCATTGCCACTGATCGGCCCTCTTCGAAAAGGACAGATCGACGATGCTGTTCGTTGAGCTACTGGTGCCCAGGGGTGTTTTCGATGAGCAAGAGCGCCGAAACCTCGCCGGGCGGCTGACCGCGCGGCGCCTGTTGTCGGCCGCAAACGGGGAGACGATGGCTGCCGATCCTGGCGTGATCGACCTGTTCGACTCGCTCAGCCATGTGGTGGTGCGCGAGGAAGAGGTATGGAACGGCGGCGGGCGGCTGCTCGACCCTTCGCAGGGCCCCTGGTACGTGGTGAACGTGATCGTCGGGATGTGGGGGAAGGAGATGAGCGAGCACCTCATCTCCCGCATCACCGCGGAGCTGGCGGAGGCGGAAGGAAATCCCGAGCCGCGGGCGGTGGTGCACGTGATCAGCCTTCACGAGGGCGGCTACGGCCTGCACGGGCGGGCCCAGCGCTCCGCCGACGTTCTGCAACTGATCGAGCGAGCCAAGACCGGCCCTGCGGCTTCGGTCGCTGACGACATGATCGTCGATCCGGTCTGCGGCGCGACGGTGCCTCTTCAGGATGCTGTCATCCTGGAGCGCGGCGGGAAGACCTATGGCTTTTGCTGCACCCACTGCCGCGGGCACTTCGTCAAGCAGTTGAGCGATGCGGAGGCGTCCTGATGACGCTCGTGGCCAATGCCAGGCAGGAGGAGGCGTGGAACGGCGAGGAAGGCAGGCGCTGTGCCGATCACTATCAACGTCTGGATCGCATGGCCGCGCCCGCCAACGAGCACTTGCTCGCCGCCGCGGGCATCGGCGAGCGTGACCGGGTTCTCGACATCGGCTGCGGTACGGGTGACACCACTCGGATCGCCGCACGTCACGCGGCACGCGGGCATGCCGTCGGGATCGACCTGTCGGCTCCGATGCTGGAGATCGCCTGACGTATCTCCGCAGAGGAGGCCATCGGCAACATCACCTTCGAGCGCGGCGATGCCCAGGTCCACCCGCTGAAGGACGCGCACTTCGAGGTGGCCATCAGCCGCGCTGGGGTCATGTTCTTCGACGACCCCGTCGCCGCGTTCGCCAACATCAGACGGTCGCTGCGCCCCAAGGGCGTCTCTCAAGGCCCAGCGGAGGTCCGTCCCGCATCTGATCATGTCGTCGAAGGAACTGGTGCGTGCGGTCGGCTCGGAACATTCTGATCATCCTGAGGTGCGGGCGTACCTGGACGAGCTGCGCGACCTCACCTCCGATCGCGTAAGAGGGCAGTTGGCCTCCAGCCAGTGATTCCGTTGGCCTACGAGACGAACGTCAGGTCCGACGGCCAAGGTTCTCAGAATGGCCGCGACGATGGGGAAGGGGCCGAGCGCGGGCAGGTGGTCACCCAGGCCGGTGACGTGCGTGGTCAGCATGACGGGGGTGGGATGCAGAAGAGCGGGCTCACCACCAGCGTCGCCCCGGACCATGGGGTGCTGCTCGTCCGGGTCGCCGGGGAGCTGGGCTGGCTGACCGTGGCCGAGTGGCGATCATGGGAGGAGACGCATCTGCCGTCCGATGCGCATCTGCCCGGGCTGATCGATCTGTCAGCCCTGACCTTCCTCGATTCCTCCGGGATTTCCGCGTTGATCGCGACCTGCCAGCAGCTGCGGCAGCAAGGGGGGACGATGGCCTACCTACGGCCTAACGCGCTGGTCACGCGATGGTTGAGGATCACGGGGCTGCAGGCCTACCTCCCGGTATTCGACGCCATGGAGGTGGCGGTGCAAGCCCTCTGTCCGCCTCGGCACCCCTGACGCCCGGCATGGTCAGCCGGCTGGGTTGGACGGGGCCGGCACCGGCTCGCTCACGGCGTGGCGCGCGGTGCTTCGCCTGAGTGCGTACCAGCCAGCCCCTACTACTCCACATAGTTCGACCATGGCCGAACAGGCTCTTCCCTTCTCCTCTCCAAGGTCGCGCACGCCTAAAAACCCCATCAATCCACGTGTTTCTCTCTTATACCCCTTACCCGTACAATCTGGACCCCACGACTATGGAGGATCACATGGATCACAGCGGTCACCACCACCCGAGTCCCGGCTCGACCTCGCACAGCGAGCACGGGCACGCTCACCACGCGGCCGAACACTCCGGACATGAAACATCTGCCAACCCCACGGCCACGTGGGGCATGGCCGCGCAGGCGACTCTGCATTGCCTGACCGGCTGTGCCATCGGCGAGGTGCTGGGCATGGTGATCGGCGCCTGGGCCGGCCTGTCCAACGTCGCGACCATCGTGCTGGCAGTGGCCTTGGCCTTCGTCTTCGGCTATGCGCTCACCATGCGGGGCGTGCTGCGCGCCGGGGTGGACTTCCGCAGTGCGTTGAAGGTCGCGCTGGCCGCGGACACCATTTCCATCGCGGTGATGGAGATCTTGGACAACGGCGTCATGCTGATCGTGCCGGGCGCCATGGACGCGGGCCTGGCCAGCTGGTTGTTCTGGGTGGCGCTGGCCGGGGCCCTGCTGGTGGCCTTCGTGCTGACGACGCCGGTGAACAAGTGGCTGATCTCCCGGGGCAAGGGCCATGCGGTGATCCACCAGTATCACCAGGGCCACTGAGTACGGCGGCCACCTCTACGCCACGGCACTTGCCCGGCTTGCGGCCTTCCTGCGGCGGTTGTCCTGCTGTTTTCGCCATCCGTATCGGGCCAGCCCCTGTGGTTTCACCACGGACAGGATCGTGATCAGTAGCAGCACGGCGAGGCCGCCGATGGAGTGCGGCAGCGTGCCGGGCACGGCGCGAGGATCAGCGCTGGAGGCCGCGTAGTCGGCCAGGGCGGTGACGGTCCTCGTCTCCGCCAGCAGGACGATCGTGGCGACGACCGTGAGCGTGAGTTTCGTCGGCACCCGGTAGTGACGGAACAACCCCCACGTGGTCCCCACGACTGCAGCAGGCCCGTGGCCAAGGCCGCCCAGGCGAGCGGGACGATGACGTACGAGGTCGTGATGTCCTTGGCGAGGTGTCCCCCGCGCACGGTTGCGACATCCTGTGGGCAGGTGCCGTCCGGGCCCGTGCTCACCTCCGAGGCCGGTGATCCGCATGAGGGCGAACAGCAGGAGCAGCACGCCCACCACGATCACGGCCGTCTTCACCCAGCGAGGCATGCGGGGAGGCGATCCGCGGTCGGGGGCGGTGCCGCCGTCAGGGCCGGGGACCGAGTTCGTCATGTCCTGTCCTTCCGCTCTTGCCGCCATGTCGGGCTCACCACTTCACATCCAGCGGGCGGGGTGGCGCTTCCCCCTGTGAGGAGAACTTCCGCGTCCCCATGGCGTGGACCAGGTTCATCCGTCAGGGGGATTTGATCCGGACGGCACGAAGGTAGCCATGGCGTTCGTGTCCTCCCAGATCAGCGCGCGCCGGCTCTTCGCGGCCCAGCCCGTCCGGGGAACGCTGTTCGACGTCACCTTGACGATCACCGTGTTCGGCGGGTCGCTGGTGCCGCTGGCCCACGGGCTTGGTCTCCTTCCCCACGGCGGCATGAACCCGGCGCGCGCCGGGGCAGGTGACCTCGATGCTCGCCCTGGTACTGGTGGGCTTGTCGGCCGTGCCGTTGGTGCTCTGGCGGCGCTCACCGTTCGGCGTGTTCGCGGCGGCTGCGGCGGCGAGCGTGGTGCTGTCGGCCCTGGACTATCGCTCGGTGCTGATGCTCGGCCCTGTCGCCGCGCTCTACGTGTTGACGGCCAGCCGCGAGCGGCAGTCGCCCTGGACCTGGCGGTCCACGGCGTGGTCTGTGGCCTGGGCGTCGCTCACCTGGGCGCGAGTATGGCCGCCAGTGACGTTCCCGGGATCGCCCTGTCTCTGACGCCGATCACGTGGGCGGTGGCGTGGTTCGCCGGCGAGCGGACGAGGCTGCGGCGCGAGCAGATCGCCGAGCTTCAGGAGCGGGCCATGCGGGCGGAACGCGAGGCCGAGCAGGAACGGCTGCTGGCCGCCGCGGAGGAACGTACCCGTATCGCCCGTGACCTGCACGACTCGGCCGGGCATGCGATCAGCGTGATCGCCGTCCGGGCAGGAGCGGCCCGGCTGCGGCACCACCAGGATCCGGATCGCTCGCTGCGGGCGCTGGAGGCCATCGAGGAGCTGGCACGGCAGACGGCCGGCGAGATCGACCAGATCGTCGGCACGCTGCGCGGGCACGGCGAGGCGGCGGATGAGGCGCCGCCCGGGGCTCGCCTCGCTCGACGACCTGGTCTCGCGTCACCGCGCCGCGGGGCTGAAGGTCACGCTGAACGTTTCCGGGTCTCCGCGAGACCTCGGCGGCCCGGCGGATCAGGCCGCGTATCGGATCCAGCAGGAGGCGCTGACGAACGCGGCCCGCCACGGAGACGGCTGCGCCCGGGTCGAGCTGGTCTTCGGTGAGGCCGCCGTGGAGATGACCGTCCTCAACGGGGTGCCCGCGGACGCCGTTCGACGCCATGGTGGCGGGCACGGCCTGATCGGCATGCGGGAACGCGCGACGCTGATGGGAGGTAGCCTCGACGTCGACCGCGCCGAGAACGCCTTCCGCGTCCGCGCCCGCATCCCCTGCGGAGGCCACCGCCCATGACGCGGGTGCTGATCAGCGATGACGACGACCTGATGCGAGCAGGGCTGATCGAACTGCTCACCAACGATCCCACCATCGACATCGTCGGCCAGGCCGCGACCGGGCGCGAGGCGGTCGAGCAGGCGTGCCGGCGCTTCCGGCTTCCCGCTCAAACGCACCCGTCCCGAGGATCTCATCGCCGCTGTCCACATCGTCGCCGCCGGCGACTCGCTGCTGTCGCCGTCGGTGACGCGGCGGGTGATCGACCGCATGGCCCGGCAGCCGGCGCCGGACCTCGCCGACCAGGCTCTGCCGGCCGGGTTGACCCCGCGCGAGCGAGAGGTCCTCGAGCTGGTTGCCCGTGGCCTGTCGAACCGCGAGATCGCCGCGGCCCTGGTCGTCGAGGAGTCGACGATCAGAACCCACGTCAAGAGGCTGTTCATGAAGCTCGGTCTGCGCGATCGCGTCCAGGTGGTGATCTTCGCTTATGAGAACGGCCTGAACCGAGCACAGTGACGATGACCGGTTCGTCAGCAGGCCAGGGTGGTGAGCGTGCTGATCAGAGCGCGCTCGGCCCAGGCCCGCCAGGCGGCGTGCGGCCATTTCCGCTCGCCGGACCTGTCCGAACAGCACGATGGCCGGTACCGCATCGGCCAGGACAGCGGCGAGAAGCACGTCCGCCGGAACGAGCACGCGTGGCGAACGCAACGCGCCGCGAGACAGGCGGCGACGCCCGGGATGCGGCCTCCTCATGAGGTCGCCCGCCGGATGAGCAGTGCAAGTCACGTACGCGACTCAGCAGGAGCATGCCAACGAAAGCAAAGCGGGCGACGCGGCGGGATGCTCCTGCACCGGTTGCGGGGGATCCATGACGGACGTCGGGGTTGGCGGTATCACAGATGGGAACTACGTGGCCTAGTAGCAATGGTGGGAGGGATGTCATGGCACCCTGGATGGCCCTGCTGGGCCTCATCACCCTGTTGCTGGCGGTGGTGCTCACCGTTTACCTGGCCACCAGGCTCTCCGCCCTTCCAGGCACAACGCAGGTCATGCCGTTCCTGTCGGGCGGACACCCCCGGGAGCACGCACTGTCCCGTTTCCATGTGCGCTGGTACGCGGTAACGCTGGTCTTCCTGGCCTTCGACATGGAGATGATCTTCATGTTTCCCTGGGCGCTCGTCGTCGCCGAGGTCGGCGCGATGGCTGTCGCGGAGATGTTCATCTTTCTCGCCCTTCTCCTGGTAGGCGTGGTGTACGCCTGGCGCGAAGGCGCGTTCCGGTGGGCCTGACCAGCTGGTTGCTGCGGACCGCTGCTCTCGACCCGCGCCCTCTCGTGGTGAGCGTCCCCTTCGCCACGAGCACCCGCGTGCGAGCCGAAGCGCAACTGGCCCGCCGGGGCTGGCGGGTCGCCTACGCGCCTGCCCACGCGGGCATGCTCGTGGTCTGTGGCACCCCTGGCCGCGAGTTGAGCCAGGCCGTCCGTCGGACGTGGGCGCAGCTCACGAGCCCGCGCGTGCTCGTCGAGCTGCCACCGGACGCGGACGCCGCACACGTGGCACACGCCTTGGACGACGGTGCCGGCCGGTTGGCCGACGTACGAGGGCAGATGCGCGACGCACAGGAGAAGCCCGAAGCCGATGACCACGATCACGCGCCCCAGGCCGGCATGGACCGCGGAGGCCAGGGTCATGAGGCAGCCGCCGGTCACGCACACGGGCACCACATGGGCGTTCCGGGTGGCCTGGCGATGGCCGACCGGGGCGACGACCGTGACGGGCTGAAGCTCGACCAGCTCCACGTGCCGCTGGGTCCGATACTGAACGACTGGCCATGCGGGCTGGTCGTCGAGACGGTGCTCCAGGGTGACGTCGTACAGCAGGCCGAGATCACGACGGTCTCGGGGCTGCCCGACGGTCCCCCGCGTCCGTATTGGGACGAACCTTGGCTGGAAGCCGCCCGGGGACGGCCGGTCACGCGAGGCGAGGCCGAGCGGCGTCGCGCCGCCGCACACCTGGACAGCCTCGGCCGCCTGCTCGACGTCGCGGGCTGGTCACCACAGGCCACCCACGCCAGGCGGCTACGTGACCGCACGCTCGCGGGAGAGCCGGAGTTCGCCTTGAGGCGCCCGTTCGACCGTTTCGCGCGCCGTGTCCGCGGCTCGCGCACGCTGCGCTGGATGTTGCGGGACGTCCCGTGTGGTGGTGGCGACGTGTGGGGCCGGGCGAGCGATTGGCTCGCCCGTACGGAGAACGCGCTCGTCTCGCTGGACGACGGTGAGTTCCTCGACAACGACGAGGGCCCGCGCGGCGCGCTGAGCGCCCGTCCCGTGGCGAGGAAGCTCGCCGAGCTTCCCGGCCTGCTGGCAGGTGCCGAGCTCGCGACGGCCCGGTTGATCGTGGCCGGGATCGACCCGGACGTCGAGCAGGTGCTCCATGGCTGACGACACACCGCTCTGGACGCTGGCCGCCTATCCCGTCGTGCTGGGCGCGTTCGTGCTGGCCACGGCGGCCTTCGACGGCGGTAGCCCTCTCCCCAGGCTGGCCAGGCTGCTGGTGGGGCAGCGCCGCCGTACGCTGCTCCCCGACGTCCTGCTGATGAGGATCGGCGCGATCAGCCTGCTGACGGCGGCGGTCCTGGCCGGGGCCGTCCTGCCGCTGGGCGAGGTCGCGTTGCTGGATCTGGACGTCGGCGTCGTCTGGTTCAACGCCATGGAGGTGTGTGCCTGGGGCGCGCTCTGGCTCACCGGCTGGAGTGCGAACTCGGTCTATCCGCTGGTGGGCGGCTACCGGTTCGTGTCACAGGGGCTCGCGTACGAGCTCCCGCACATGTTCGCGCTGATCACTGTGGCGGTCGGCGCGGGATCGCTGCGCGTGGCCGATGCGGTGCAGGCCCAGCAGGGGCTGTGGTTCGTGGTGTGGATGCCGGTGGCCTTCGTCGTCTATCTCGTATCGGCGCTGGCCATGGCGTTCTGGGGGCCGATGAGCCAGCCCCTCGGCCCGGACATCGCCGGCGGGGTCACGGCCGAGCTGGCCGGAGCCGACCGGCTGGTCTTCCAGGCGGGCCGATATGCCCTGCTCGTCGTCGCCGCGGGGGCCGCCGTGCCGTTGTTCCTCGGCGGTGGCGCCGGTCCCCTGCTTCCGGCCTGGGGCTGGGTGGCGGTCAAGACCGCCGCCGTGCTCGGTGTCCTGCTCTGGGCGCGGCACCGGTTCCCCGCGATCAGGATGGACCGCTTCATGCAGGTGTCGTGGGTGGTGCTGATTCCTCTCGTTCTCGTGCAACTGCTGGTCGTCTCGATCGTGGTGATGTGATGGACGTCGCCTTCTGGGTGCTGGCGGTCGTCGCGGCGGCCGCCGGCGTGGCCGTGTTCGTCGTGGATTCCATGGCGCGGGCGACCTTCGCCCTGCTCGCGTCGCTGCTGGCGGTGGGCGGGATCTTCCTTCTGCTGGACCTGCACTACCTGGGAGTGCTGATCGTTTTGATGATGGTCATGGAGATGCTCGTCATGGCCGTCTTCATGATCATGTACATGATGAACCCGGCCGGCCTCATGCCGATGACCATGGTGCACAACCACCGCGGCGCCATCGTCATCGCCGGGGCGGTGTTCGTCCTGCTGGCCGCCGGGGCGCTGCTCACGCCATGGCCGCACAGGAGGGGTGCGCCCCCGGCGGATCCGACGCACGCGCTCGGGCTGTCCATCATGGGCCCGAAGATGCTGGTGATGATGGTGATCGGTGTCGCGATCCTGGCCACGATGATCGCCACGGTGGTGCTCGCCACGCACCGGGGCCGCTACGACGCCGATCGGGGGCATGGCTCATGACGTTGCAGGCACTGCTCGTCCTGGCGGCGGCGCTCTTCGCGGTCGGCCTGTACGGCGCGCTCTCCCAGCAGTCGATCGTCATGCTGATGATGGGCCTGGAGCTGATGATCAACGGGCTGATCGTCGCGGGCGGGGCCTTCTGGTACTTCCTCAGCCCGCAGACTCCGGACGGCCAGGTTCTGGTGCTCGTGGCGGTCACCGTGATGGCGCTGGAGATGGCGATGGGCTTCGCCGTGGTCACCGCCCTCTTCCGAGCCCGAGACGTCGACATGACCGACGACGCCTCGGATCTGCAGGGATGACCGCACTGGCGTGGCTGCTGCCCGTGCTGCCGATGGCCTGCGGTGCCCTGCTGCTCGTGGTGCGGTGGCGCCCTGCCATGGTGTCGGTGACCGTGGCGGTCGTGACGCTGGTGCTCGCCGTGCTGGCCGCGGTGGCGCGCCCCTCGGCGCGTACGACGCTGGTCTCCGGCATCGACTCGGGCGTGTCGGTGGACGGCCTGTCGGCGGTGATGGTGGTCACGGTGGCGGCGGTGGCCCTGGCGGTGCTCGTCTTCGCCGCGGGAGAGATCGGCCACCCTCGCTTCCACGGCTTCATGCTGATCTTCGTCGGGGCCATGCTGCTGACGGTCACGGCCACGGATCTTCTCCTGCTGCTGATGGCATGGGAGGTCATGGGCGCGATGTCGTACGCGCTGATCGGCTTCTGGTGGCGGGAGCCCTGGCGGGTGCGCTCGGCTGATGTCGCCTTCGTGACCACCAGGGCGGGAGACCTGGGCCTGTATGTCGCGGCGGGTGCCGCGCTGCTTGGCGGCCAGTCGCTGGCGCTGGCCGAGCTGGCCGGCTCCCCCTGGCTCGACCTGGTCGCGGCAGGGGTCGTGCTGGCAGCGCTGGGCAAGTCGGCCCAGCTGCCCTTCTCCTTCTGGCTCTCCAGGGCGATGGCCGGCCCCAGCCCTGTCTCGGCCCTGCTGCACTCGGCGACGATGGTCGCCGCCGGGGCGTACCTGCTCCTGCGGCTGCAGCCGCTCCTGGCAGCCACCGGCTGGGCGGCGACCCTGGTGGCGTGGGCGGGGGCGCTCACCGCGCTGCTGCTCGGCGGGGTGGCGCTCGCACAGCGGGACCTCAAGCAACTGCTCGCCGCGTCCACCTGCGCGCAGCTCGGCTTCATGGTGATGGCGGCGGGCCTGGGAGCCGTTGCCGGCGGAGCCGCGCACCTGGTGGCGCACGCCGCGGTCAAGAGCCTGTTGTTCCTCGGGGCGGGCGCCTGGCTGTTCTCGCTCGGCACCGAGAGCCTGGACGAGCTGCGGGGCGCAGCCCGTCGCCACCGTCTGGTCGGGGTGACGTTCGCGGTGGGCGCGCTTGCGCTGGCCGGGGTGCCTCCCTTGTCTCTCTGGCTCACCAAGGACGCCGTGTTGGCCTCAACGGACTCGCTCGCACTCTTCGTCGTGTCGCTCGGCGCCGCGTTGCTGGCCTCGGCGTACGCGGCCAAGGCGCTGATCGCGGTCTGGCGGGCCGGCGGGCCGGCGCAGCCCGACGCACGTGCGCTGAGCGCGCGGCAGCTCATGCCCCTGCCTGCCTTGGCCGCGGGCGCGGCGGTGCTGGGCGTCGTGGTGACGCCGTGGTCGTTCGGCGCATGGTCGCAACTGGTGGGCGGACCGGTCCGGCCCGGGCCCAGCGGCGGCGAGCTGGCGCTGTCAGGCGCGCTGTCCCTTGCGATCGTGATCGCGATGACCCGCCGTACGCACTGGCAGGCCGCCCGTCCCTGGAGCAGGTGGCTGCATCTCGAGACGGTGGCGGTGGCGCTGGTGTGGCGCCCGTTGATGTGGACGGCCTCCGCCGTGGCGTGGTTCGACGATCGGGTCGTCGCCGGAGCCGTACGAGCCGCGGGAGGGCTGGTCATGGCCGCCTCCCGCGTGGTCATGAAGCCCTTCGAGACCTGTGCGGACGGTGTCGTGGCAGGTGTCGCCGCCGTCGCCGCCCGGCTCGCCAGGCTGGTCCGCCGCCCTCAGACGGGGCAGATCCACACCTACTTCGCCCAGGCGGTGGCGGTGCTCATCGTCCTGGCGCTGATCATCGTGCTGATGGGGTGACCGTGCTGTCCGTAGTGATCTTCCTTCCGCTGGCGGCGGCCGCGTTGCTCGTGCTGCCCCGGCTCGGTCGGCGTGCCGTCCTGGGGATCTGGATCGGCGCCGCCGCTGTGGACCTGGCCCTCGTCCTCGTCATGTGGCTCGGCTACGGCTCGGGTATCGCTCACGAGACGCGCCTGCGCTGGATCCCGTCCATCGGGGCCGGCTACCACGTGGGCGTGGACGGTCTGTCGCTGCCGCTCATCGCGATGACCGCCGTCCTGTTCCTGCTCTGCGCGGTGTACTCGGTCCGTGAGACGCGGCGACCACGCGCCTACGCCGCTCTCTTCCTGTTCCTCCAGACCGTGTGCACCGGCTTGTTCGCGGCGCTGGATCTGCTGCTGTTCTTCGTCTTCTTCGACCTGTCGATCGTCGGCATGTACTTCCTGATCGTCGGCTGGGGTCACGGCGAGGCACGCCGCTCGGCGCTGCAGTTCTTCCTCTACACCTTCCTCGGCTCGCTGGTGCTGCTGCTCGGCTTCATCGGCCTGTTCCTGGCCGGGGGCACCTTCGACATGGTCGAGCTGATCCAGAACCCGCCGGCCGCGAGCGCGCTGGTGCTGCTGGCCATCGGCCTGGGGCTGGCGATCAAGACTCCGACCGTGCCCGTGCACACCTGGCTGCCTCCGGCCCACACCGACGCACCGGCGGCCGGATCGGCGATCCTGGCCGGCGTACTGCTCAAAATGGGCACCTACGGGCTGGTACGGATCGCGATGCCGATGATGCCGCAGGCGTGGCGCGCCTACGCATGGGTGATCATCATCGTGGGCGTGGTCAGCGTGCTCTACGGAGCGCTGGCGGCGCTGGCACAGGAGAACATCAAACGGCTCATCGCCTACACCTCCGTCAACCACATGGGCTACATCGTGCTCGCCCTCGGCGCTGCGGGCCTGTCCTCCGGCGCCTCGCGGGCCAAGGACCTCGCCGTCACCGGCGCGGTCACCCAGATGGTCAGCCACGGCCTGCTCACGGGTGCGTTGTTCCTGCTGACCGGCGTGTTGTGGGACCGAGCCCGCAGCTACGACGCCGGCCGCTTCGGCGGGATCGCCGCGAACGCGCCCGTCTTCACAGCGCTCGCGACGGTGGCGGCCTTCGGCTCGCTGGGGCTGCCCGGGCTGTCCGGCTTCATCGCCGAGTTCCAGATCTTCATCGGAGTCATCGGCACCGGCGCCATCGTGGCAGGAGCGCTCAGCATTCTCGGGATCCTGATCACCGCCGCTCTGTTCCTGAGGCTGCTGCACCGGGCCTTCCTGGGCGAGCCTGGCGAGCTCACCGGACGCATGCTCGAAGCACGTCCATCGGAGATCGCGGCGGTGGCCCCGCTGCTCCTGCTCTCCCTGGCCATCGGCATCGCGCCCCGCTGGCTGCTCGATCTGATCGAGCCGGCTTCCGCTCTCGTCGTGTCGTGGGTGAGCCGATGAGCAGCATGGCGGAGAACCCGCTCGACCTGCTGCCCGAGCTCCTCATCCTGCTGGGAGCGGTGGCCGGCCTGCTCGTGGGGCTGTTCGTCCCGCGCCGGCGGCAGCGCGTCGTGGCGTGGATCTGCGGGCTGGCGCTCGTGTCCGCGATGGCGGCGGCCGGCTACGCGATGACCAGGCCGGACGTGATGGCGTTCGAGGCCTTCGCCGTCGATCTGCCCACCAACGTCACCCGGCTCGCGGTCGCCGGCATGACCCTGCTCATCGTGCTGCTCGGCTCCGGTCGCCTGCGCGGTCACAGCCGGGAGAGCGAGTGGTACGTGCTCGTGCTGCTCGCGGCGCTGGGCACGATCGTGCTGGCCGGCGCGAGCGATCTGCTCGTCTTCGTCGCCGGTTACCTGCTGGCGAGCATTCCGGCGTACGCGCTGGCGGGCTTCGGCAAGGACGCGCACGGCACCGAGGCCGCGCTCAAGTACTACCTGATGGGCACCTTCCTGGGCGTGGTCATGCTCGCCGGCGTGACCTTGCAGTACGGGCTCTCGGGCACCACCTCCTACACGCCCGCGCCAGGCGTTCCCGCAGCCGCAGGCGTGGCGGTGCTCCTCGTGCTGGCCGGGGTCCTCTTCAAGGTGGGCGCCGTACCCGCCCATTTCTGGGTGCCGGACGCGACGCAAGGGTCGTCCGCGCCGGTGGCAGCGTTCATCACCACCGTGCCCAAGATCGGGGCGTTCATCGGCCTCCTCCGGCTCGCCACCGAAGTGTTCGCCGGCACCTGGCGCCCTGTCCTGGCGGTGATCGCGGTCGCCACCATGACGCTGGGCAACCTGGCCGCCTTCTACCAGGACAACGTGCGCCGCCTGCTCGCCTACTCCACGATCAGCCAGGCGGGTTACCTGCTTCTGCCAGTCGTGGTCGCCGGGCAGTCCGGCCTGGCACAGCCAGCTCTCCTGTTCTACGTGGCCGCGTACGCCGTCACGAACGTTGGAGCGTTTGCCGTGGTGGTGGCCACGGGCGCGGACTCACTGACGAGCTACGACGGTCTAGGCCGCCGCTCGCCCCTGCTGGCATTCGCGCTGCTGGTCTGCCTGCTAGGGCTCGTCGGCACGCCTCCGACCGGCGTGTTCGTCGCCAAGCTACTCGCCTTCGCCGCGGCCTGGGATGGCGGCTATGCCTGGCTGGCCGTGATCGCCGTGTTCAACACGGTCGCCAGCGTCTTCTACTACCTGCGCTGGATCGTGCCGCTCTTCCGGCCCGGGGAACCGCCCGCCGAACCCCACCCCGCGGCCTCCCGCGTCGCCGAGCTCTCCGCGCTGCTCTCCATCCTGCTCGGCCTGGCAAGTGGGACATTCCTGGCCCTCTCGCCGTCGGGACCGCCGTAGGAGCAATTCGCCACGGCGCGAGGGAACAGCTGCTGTTCGTTTCTCCACCTGCACCCATTCCAACGCCGACGGCGTCAAGGCGCTGGAGGTATGAATGCCCGAGTAGCAGGTCGAGGTGCTGGACGCGCTGACGGTCGGATGGGTGTGACCGCACGCACGATGGCTTCGCACAATCGAGTGCGACCCTCTGCCGAGGTGGGCAGAGGACGCGGTTGTTCGCGGGCGTGCCAGCCATCCGGCCTTGACGATCGCCTGGGTCGCGCTCACCAGAAGGGACGCCTGGCGCTGAGCGGCGAGCGGGCAACCTGGCGGGAGTTCGCCGCCGCCATCACCGCGGCCCTGGGAACACGGCCATGGCCGGCCACGAGCTGATCGCCGCCCAGATCGCTCTCTTGGCCCGACGGCTGCCCGCCTCCGCCGGCGAGGAACTGTCCGACGGGCTGCAGGAGGCCTACGGGGCGCATCTTGCCGGGCTCGATGAACCCTCAAGCGGCTGGGCGCGCGGCAATCGCCGAGTTCGGCGACGCCGAGACCATCGCCGCCGCGTTCGTGCGCGCCTCGCCCTGGCAGCGCGCAGCCCGGGCGATGCCGGCCACCGGCCCGCGCATGGCCGCCGCCTGGGCTGCGATGCTGATCGCCGGTCAGGCGTGGACCTGGCCCGTCCCCTGGCCGGTGACGATGTCCTGCGCGCTCGCGCCTGCGGCCGTTGTCGGCCTGCCGGCCATGGCGGCGCTGGCCCGCAGCGCCCACCGCCGGGTCCGAGCCGCCGCACGCCGCACGGACGGCCTGAGTCTGGGGCGGCGGATGCTCAGCCGATGAGTCGCCGGCCGGGCTGAAGCTCGTGCGCGGCTTGCTCGTGCTGGGCTTGCTCGTGCTGGGCTTGCTCGTGCTGGGCTTGCTCGTGCTGGGCTTGCTCGTGCTGGGCTTGCTCGTGCTGGGCTTGCTCGTGCTGGGCTTGCTCGTGCTGGGCTTGCTCGTGCTGGCCGACGACGATCTCGCCGGCCAGGTGCACACACTCGCCGCAGAACGAGCAGGCCCGCCTGCCGGGATCACGCCTGGCCGGCTTGCGGCCGCGGCGTCCGGGCCGGGGCGGGGGTGGGATGCAGTCGGCGAGTTCCCTCTTGAAGTGGGCGGCCTCAACGCCGAGGTCGTCCAGGATGCGGCGGGCCGAGCAGCCGGGGTCGGTGGCAAGGGTGAACAGCAACGTCAGATTGTCAATCGGGTGTCGACAACCTTTTCTTGTCGCCAGTGTGGCCCGAGTCTGGGTCAGCGGTGGGCGGTCCAGCCGAGCTCGATCATCGCCAGCCGGACGACTTCGAACTCCTCGGCCACCGGGACGACCTCGCCATCGGGATGGGCCGCCTGCCAGGCCGCGGCCGCCTCGCGGGAGGCGAAGAAGTTGCCGAGGTTGCACAGCTGGCGCACGTCGGGGACGGCGTGGCCCGGGCCGCATCCGGGACACCACGGCGGCGGCCGGCTGCAGGCTGGTGATGCCGTCCGGAGTCAGCTCGACGCGGATGGGCGCGCCGGTGGCCGGACAGGCCGATGCGGCCACGCCGGGGCGGCCGAGCACGACGGGGAAGTCGAGGATGTCGCTGGCGCAGAACCCGTACACGGTGCGACCGCCGAAAGTGAAGGCGTGCGGGGTCGGGTGCAGGGTCAGCCCGAACCCGGCGATCCTGCCGCGCGCGTCGTAGTCGGTGCCGGGCTGGCGAGCGAATTCGGCCCGGACCTCCTGCTCGCTCCACCCGCCGGCGGCGGCCAGGTGCTCGATGCCGACCGGCTCGCCGTGCTCGGCCAGCAGCTGCCACAGGGTGAAGGCGATGTCGGGGCGGGTGATCTGGCGGCGGATCAGCGCGAGCAGGCGCTGTGCGTCGTCGGCTGCGGTGGTGGCCATGGGATCTACCTCCTTGCGACGGGCGAGGTGAAGGCCGTTGACCTGCGGATTGGCATCGTCGATCAGCAGGGTGGGCGAGCCGCGCATCTGCCAGCGACCGCGGCCGGCCTGACTACCAAGACCATCCGCTTCTACGAACAAGCCGGGCTGCTACCCCAGCCGCCCCGTACTCCCGCCGGCTACCGCGACTGCCCGGCCGGGGCCGCCGAACGGCTCGCCTTCATCCGCGACACCCAAGCCGCCGGGCTCACCCTGGCCGAGATCCGCAGCGTGCTGGCCATCCGCGACGCCGGACAGCCACCCTGCCACCACGTCACCACGCTGATCGAGGCCCATCTGGAGCAGGTCGAGGCACGTATCGCGGAACTGCTCGCCACCCGCACCGCCTTGCAGAGCCTGCACCAGCGGGCACGAAGCGTCGATCCGGCCGGCTGCGGCCCCGAAGGAATCTGCCGGATCCTGGCCTCCGCGTGACCTCTCAGGCCCCGATGTGCCGTGCAGAGTGATCCCAGGCGCATCTCCCTATCCTCCGGCCCGCTCCGCCGGTGGCTGCGTGCCGGCTCGGCGCGTCAGGTTCGCCGTGGCAGTATCAGGGCGTGCAGGAGCAGCACTACACCGTCGAGAGCCGGCCCGGTGGGCGGGGACGCCTGTTCGTCCCGGTGCCGTTCGATCCGGATGCGGTCTGGGCGCCCAAGCCGGTGCATCATGTGACGGGCACGCTCAACGGCATGGGTATTCGTGCGGTCATCACCGAACATCAGGGGCAGCGCGGGTTCCTGCTCGGTCCCGCCTGGCTGCGGTGCGGGCTGGAGCCAGGCGCGCACGTGACGGTGGTGCTGACTCCGGAAGGGCCACAGCGGGCGGATCTCGCCGAGGATGTCGCTGCTGCGCTGGAAGCCAACCCGGCGGCGGGCGCCTTCTTCGACTCCTTGGCCCAGTTCTACCGGCGGGCCTATCTGCGCTGGATCGATGCCACCAAACGCCGCCCCGAGGTGCGCGCGCAGCGGATCGCCGAAACGATTCGTCTGCTGGAGGCGGGAATCAAGCAGCGCCCTCAGTCCTGAGCGGGTTCCGGGGACGCATGCGGTCGCGACGGAGGGCTCGTGACCCGTTGCGACGTGGCGAGGGAGGGGCTCCGGTCCCCGGCCGGTGAAGGGTCTGACGGCCCTGCACAGATGCGTGCGTTATCCAGGCTGGAGGGTAGGACAACGCTCTGAGCAGGAGCGTTGGAGGCCGAGATGAAACGCTCGGTACTGGCAGGGATCGCGGCCGGCTCGGTGCTGGCGGCGACGGCGGCAAGCGGCACGGCTACGGCCTCGCAGCAGAGTGCCGGGCCGCCCGGTTGGGGCATGATGGCGTCAACCAGCTCGATGCCTGGGGCGAACGTCAGCGATGAGGCCGACTATCTGACCCACATGATCGCCCACCACAAGGAGGCGGTGGCCGCGGCCAAGCAGCTTCAGCGCTCGGGCCGGGCCCAGATGCGCACGTTGGGAGCCTCGATCGTCACCACGCAGAGCGCCGAGATCGCCACGATGAACAGGTGGCTGACCACCTGGTACCGCGGGCATTCGCCGCAGACCGGTTACCGCCCGATGATGCGCGATCTGTCGAAGCTGTCCGGCGATGCGCTGGATGAGGCGTTCCTGCGCGACATGATCCCGCATCACATGATGGCGGTCATGATGTCCCAGCAGCTGCTCATGCACGGAGACGTCCAGCACCCACCGGTCGCCGCCTTCGCCGCCAAGGTACGCGACGCGCAGCACGCCGAGATGGTCCAGATGCAGCAGTATCTGGCCGACTGGTTCGGCGGCGAAGGCATGCCCTGTCCCATGGGGCGCTGACCAGGCCGTCACGGGCTGATGATCGCCGATCATCCCACCTTCAATGCCGCAAGCGCAATGAAGAGTCCGGATCTGTTTCGACGGTACGAACAGGCACTCCTCCCGCACGGCGGGTCACTGAAGGCGATCGACGATCTTCTGAATTTGCTGCACCTGCTGCCCGGTCTCGATCTTCGGGCCAGCTGCTTCGCCTCAGGATTGGCCCCCTGCTGCTGTTCGGTACGCGTCACCGCGATCGCGCCCTGGGCCTCCCCTTGCCGAAGGGCAGAAGTACGAGAGACCCAGGCAGATCGGATGAGGCGAATCCCCAGCGCCCCACTCGGCCGCTCCGATTGCCGGCCGGAACCAACGGGCAGAGCAACGGGTCACGGCCCTGCCGGCGTACAGCGGGCTACGTGGCGGTTTCGGCTGGCTGCAAGCCGACTAGGAGGTTGAAAGCGCCGGTCAGGACATTGAGGGCGACAACGCCGACGATCTCCGCGATGATCCGATCGCTCCAGCCGTGCTTGCGCAACTCGGCGATTTCTTCATCGGTGATGGAGGATGGCTCGGCCAGCACGCGTACGGCGACCGCGATGAGTGCCGCCTCTCTCACGTCGGTGGAGGTGCCCTGCCGGGCCAGCGCGATGTCGGTCTCGCTGAGTCCCACCGCCCGACCGGCCTCGGTGTGCGCCTGGAGGCAGGTACCGCATCCGATCCGTTCCTGAACGGCAAGCGAGATCTTCTCGCTGAGCGTGCGCGGCAGCTTGACGCGTTTCATCGCTCGTGAAAGGTCCAGATATCCCTCCAGCAGCGCCGGCGAGTGGGCCATGGTGGCGACCATGTCGCCGACGCCGCCCCTTCTGCTCACGATGTCAGCCAGCAGATCCTTGGCCTTCCCCGGCGCGTCAGCGGGGTCAAGTGGGGCCAGTCGTCGCATTTCTCCTCCTCAACGTGCCATGGATGTACCATACCCCCCTAGGGTACATTGGAGAAGTGGTGGAGCGACGACTCATCGAGCACCTGTCCCGCCGGCTCGGCAGCTGGCCACCGGTCGGCGCATTGCACATCATCGGCGAGCCCGGACGTGATCGCCCTGCCTGGGACGGCAAGATTCATCCGGTCCTCGGGGTGTCGAGCCCCGAGGGCGGCGTGCTGTCCGTCCCGCCGCGCACGACCGAAGCCGTGGCGGCCGCCTATGCCATGGACACCGGCCTCGCTGTACTCGGGCCACGGATACCCGCCATGGCCGGCTTTCCAGAACGGGGCCGGTTCGCCGCCGTCCATCGGTGGACGACCCGCCCTGCGCTCCTTCCGGACGCGGGAGTCTGGCTGCCTGCCGACGATCCTGAGGTCCCCGCCGACCGTCCTTCAGGCCGGCCCCGAGGACCTGCACGCGGGCAGCATCCTGATCCGGGGCGGCAGCGTGGTCAGATCGCTCGCGGCCATCTGCGACTACTGCTGGACGACCGCCTCGGAGCCGGAGGACGTGCCGCGTTCCGCCGATGGCGTCTCACTCACCGAACAGCAGCTCGCGGTGCTGCGCATGCTGGCCGCCGGCGCGAAGGCCTCCGCCATCGCGAGGAGCATGGGCGTCTCCACCCGCACCATCACCCGCCTGGTGAGCGAGCTGACGGCGATGCTGGGAGCGAGCAGCCGTTCCAGGCAGGGGTGCGGGCGGCACGGCTCGGCTGGCTCGACGCCGGCTGACCGGCGAACCACCATCACGCGGACAGCGGAAGGTCAGGCGGCTCGCCGGACGGCGAGGAAGCTGGCAGTCTGTCCTGCCCTGGCGAGGCTTGCCCCGCTTCCGTGGTCCGCCGCTCGCAGGACGGTGCCCGCGAGCGTCGTCCGCTGGCCGAGGCCGGCCTCCCAGCGCCGCAGGACGGTGCCGTCGTACTCGTAGTGGAAGTCCGCGATGGGGGTGGCCGGGCGGCCCTTGCCGGTGAGCTGGAACCGCAGCGGATCCGCGGCGGACGCCTTGCCGGTGAGGTCCATGACCAGTGGTTGCGACCCAGAGGAGAAGAGCAGGAACCCGCTGAGGGCTCCCCCGGGGTCGGCGGACAGTCTCAGTTCGAGCTGCCCGAAGCGGAGCCGGTTGAAGTCGTCCACCGGGTCCGGCACGTCGAGGAAGCTCCGGTAGGTGTACGTGCCCGTCAGGGCGGCGATGTCCATGACTGGTCAGTCCTGGACGAGGAAGGGCGCGGGCTCGGGAACGGCGTTCTCCCGCAAGGCTCGGACGGTGTCCTCGAGGTCGCGGACGTGCGACCGCAGGCCGGCGCCGGAGCGGTCGCGCAGGGCCAGTTCGGCCACGGTGTGGTGGTGATGGTGTCCCGGCCCCATCCACGGCGGGTCGAACGACCAGGGCACCGGCCCGGTCAGCTCGTTGGCCCGCATCCAGTCGTCGATTCGGGCGTCGACCCAGCCGTGCAGCTTCCAGAAGATCGGATTCACGTGGCTGGAGTAGGTGTCGGCCAGCCAGTCGTAGCCGGGCACGTCCCACTGCGGGTCCACGTCGAACGCCGAACCGCTCGGCCGGTAGCGTGGCAGCTCGGCCGCCCAGCGCAGGTGCAGAGTGTTGTGGATGCGGAACTCGATGAACGCGCCGAGCCGGCCGAGGGTGATGCCGCGCAGCACCGCCGGGTCCCGCACCTGGGCCTCCCGTTCCCCGAGCCGCTCCAGCGTCGCGGCGGACTTGGCCTGCTCGATCTGCCGGGTCGTCTCCTCGCTCCCGGGGACGGTGAACGGCGGCGGGACGGGGAACTCGGCGTCGCCGGCTGCCGGTATGGACGGCCATCCCACCACCCGGTCGCCCGAGCCGACGAGGATCCCGTTCACGGTGCGGATCATCTCCCGGTGCATGTACAGGAAGTCCTCGCCCGAGCCGTTGTCGAACTCGACCTGCTGATCCCTCGTCAGCGACGGGCGCGGCGGCTCCCACCCGTGATCGCGGTACACCTTGCGTTGCGCTTCGTTCAGCCGTTGCCAGGTGTCGCGGGAGGCATGCCAGACGGCATGGTGCAGGCGTACGGCCCGGTCGGCCATGGCTTCGATCACTTGCCGGGGCAGTGTGGCCATCTCATCCTCCTCGTGCTCCACAGCGAGGCTAGGCCGGAGCAGCAAGACAAGGGATGAGTACACCCATACTCAAAAGCGGCCTCAGATTCAAACGATCAACGCAACACTGCAGGTGGATGGGTGGATCGTGGCTCGGATGGGTCGGCCGGGAAGGTCGGACGCGATGAAAGAGGACTTGTGGCGGCGGTGGCCGGCCCTTGCAGCCCTGCCAGCTTCCTTGGTCGATCTGTCGGCTACAAGGCAGATGGGTGCGATGTCTCATCCGTCAGGCGTTGGGGTGCGCGGCGGCCATGACGCCGTGTACGGCTTGGGCGATGCGGTCGGCGGCCTGATCGGGGTCGGGTTGGCCGGCGTCCAGCCAGGCGATGACGGCCTCCAGGGTGAAGCCGGGGATGAGGTTGGCGGCCCAGTCCAGCCAAGGGCCTTCGGGGATGGCGCGGGCGAGGTTTCGGCGGCCGACTTCTCGGGAGGCGGCGGTGAGGGAGTCGATCAGGTCGCGGAAGTCGGGCTCGCGGGCGGCGTAGCGGAAGAGTAGCCGGAACCCGTCCGGGTCGGCGGCGGCGGCGCGCAGCAGGGCGGGGATGGCGTCGTCGCCGAAGTCGTCGGCGCCGGTGGCTTCGGCCAGCCGTACGCAGGCCCGGTCGAGGACGGCGCGGTAAAGGTCGGCTTTGGAGTCGAAATGCCGATACAGCATCGCCCGGGTCAATTCGGCCTCGGTGGCGATGTCGTCCAGGCCGGTGGCGGCGTATCCGGCTCGCGCGAAGGCGCGGGTGGCCGCGTCCAGGATCTGCTCGCGCCGCTCCGCGCGGCGCAGTCGCCGCACCGGCCGAACCGCGACGTCCTCGTTGCCGGTCGAGTCGGGGTTGCTCATCCCACCTCCACTTGTAGAAGCAAAAGTCTACATGTAGCTTTTTAGACATCAGAGTATACAAATCTGCGTCTACCTCACGGAGGAGTCATGTCCGGACCCGTTCAGCTTCCGTACGCGCAACCTGACCCGATGCGGCCCGCGCCGCTGCTACGCGAGCTGCAGGCCCGCACTCCGATCCATGCCATCCGCACTGCGGTCGGTGATCCCGGCTGGCAGGTCACCGGGTACGAGGAGGTGCGCCGGTTGCTGGACGACGACCGGCTCGGCCGCGCTCACCGCGAGCCGGACCAGGCCTCCCGGACGGGAGAATCGGCCATGTTCGGCGGCCCGCTGGGCGACTTCGACACCGAGCAGGCCGACCACCGGCGCATGCGCTCCCTGCTGCAGCCGCACTTCTCGCCCAAGCGGATGCGCGCCCTGCGCGCCCGGGTCGAGACGCTCACCGCGGGCCTGCTGGACGAGCTGGCCGCCGCCGGACCGCCCGCCGACCTGCACGCCGCGCTGGCACTGCCGCTGCCCATCGCCGTCATCTGCGAACTGCTCGGGGTGCCGTACGAGGACCGCGCCCAGTTCCGGGCCTGGACCCAGGCCGCCGGCGACATCACCGACCGGGCCCGCTCCGAGCAGGGGCTGGCCGAGCTGTTCGGCTACGGGCAGCAGCTGGTGGCTCGCAAGAGGGCCGCGGGCGACACGGACGCCGATGTGATCTCACGGCTGGCCGCCACCGACGGGGTCAGCGACGACGAGGCGGCCGCGATGGGCATGTTCCTGCTGTTCGCGGGGCACGAGACGACGGTCGCCGCGATCGACGAGGGGGCGCTGTGGTTGCTGGCCTACCCGGAGCAGTGGCAGGCTCTGGTGGCGGACCCGTCCCGGGTCGGCGCGGCGGTGGAGGAGATCCTGCGCGCGCCCGGCCTGGGCGGCGGTGGCATCCCGCGCTACGCGCGAACCGATCTGGACATCGCCGGGGTGCAGGTGCGCGCCGGTGATCTGGTGCTGCTGGACAACGGCGCGGCCAATCATGACGCCACGGTCTTCGAAGACCCCGACCGCTTCGACATCGGCCGTGCCGCCGTACCCCATCTGAGCTTCGGGCACGGCGCCCGCTACTGCATCGGCGCCCCGCTGGCCCGCATCGAACTCCAAGTGGTCTTCTCCCAGCTCGTCGCCCGCTTCCCCACCCTGAGGCCGGGGTGTGCGGCAGATGAGCTGACCTTCAACGCGAACGTACTGACCGGCGGCCTGACCGCCCTGCCCGTCACCTGGTGACCGCCATGACGAAGACGAACGCGCGGCGGCCGTTCTTCGGCCGGATGTATCCGAGGATGGCCCGCGCTCTGGACGAGGGCGGCATGGCCGGACGCCGCCGCGACCTGCTGGCCGGCCTGACCGGCGAGGTGGTCGAGGTGGGAGCCGGGCACGGCGTCAACTTCGCGCTCTATCCCGCGGAGGTGACCCGGCTGGTGGCGGTGGAGCCGGAACCGCGGCTGCGGGAACAGGCCCGCATCGCCGGCGCCGGTGCCACGATCTCCGTCGAGGTGGTGCCCGGCCTGGCCGACCGGCTCCCGCCGGCTGATCACAGCGTGGACGCGGTGGTGTTCTGCCTGGTGCTGTGCTCGCTGCCTGACGTCGGGGCGGCGCTGGCCGAGGCGAGGCGGGTGCTCAAGCCGGGCGGGCAGGTGCGGTTCCTGGAGCACGTCCGTGCCGGCACACCCGCGATGGTCCGGGTGCAGCGGGTCCTGGATGCCACCGTCTGGCCGCATCTGGCCGGTGGATGCCACACCGGCCGCGACACTCTGGCAGAGATCGAACGAGCCGGGTTCACCCTGGAAGACGTCGAGCGTTTCCTGCTTCCGGAGGCACGCACCCCGTTCTCGTTCCATGTCCTCGGTGCCGCCACACTCCGCGTGTAGCAGGCGAGCGGCAGGCGCCGCGCCGCTCGCCGATCCGCTGATCACCAGGACGGTACGGGTCCGCGACGGCATGCCAGGGGTCACCGACGGCCCCTTCCTGGACTCCAAGGAGCACCTGGCCGGCTACTTCGTCATCGACTGCGAGAGCCTCGAACGCGCGACCGAGATCGCGGCGCGCTTTCCCGACGCCCGGTACAGCGCGGTGGAGGTCAGGCCGATCATGGACCCGTCCGGGTTCGAGATGTGAGCGGCACCAGCACCGCCGAGGACCTGCTGCGCCGGCTCGCTCCGCAGGCCCTCGGCACGCTCATCCGCCGGTACGGCGACTTCGACGCCTGCGAGGACGCGGTCCAGGAGGCGCTGCTGGCCGCCTCCGTGCAATGGCCCGGCCAGGGCGTCCCGGACCATCCGGCCACATGGCTGATCACGGTCGCCACCCGCCGCCTCGCCGGCGCCCACCGCAGCGAGACCGCCCGCCGGCGGCGCGCAACCCTCGCCGCCGCACTGGAGGCCGGCCCCGCGGCGGGCGCCTTCTCCGGCTCCCTCGCCTACCGGCGCTGGATCGCGATGCCATCAAGGCCGGTCCAAGGCGAACAGGGCGACCAGTTCATGATGGCATGCGCAGCAGATCTTCCTCTGGATGGGTCCTGTCACGATGGAACGACCCCGAGCGCAGCTGCCCGGGGCCGTTCCGTAGGTTTCGGTTACTTGAACCGGCGCAGGCGGAGGCTGTTGCTCACCACGAACACGCTGGAGAACGCCATCGCGGCGCCCGCGATCATCGGGTTGAGCAGGCCGAGTGCCGCCAGCGGCAGGGCGGCCACGTTGTAGGCGAACGCCCAGAACAGGTTGCCCTTGATCGTCGACAGGGTACGGCGGGACAGCCTGATCGCGTCGGCCGCCACCCGCAGGTCACCCCTGACCAGGGTCAGGTCACTCGCCTCGATGGCGGCGTCGGTACCGGTGCCCATCGCGAGCCCGAGGTCGGCCTGGGCCAGTGCGGCGGCGTCGTTGACCCCGTCGCCCACCATGGCCACGACCCTGCCCTCCGACTGCAGCTCCTTGACCACGTCCACCTTGTCGGCGGGCAGGACCTCGGCGATCACCTCGTCGATGCCCACCTCGGCCGCCACGGTCTTGGCCACGGCCTCGTTGTCGCCGGTCAGCAGCACGGGGGTGAGCCCGAGCGCGCGGAGCCGGGTGATGGCCTCCTTGCTGGTCGGCTTGACCACATCGGCCACCACGAGCACCGCGCGGGCCTGGCCGTCCCAGCCGACCGCGACCGCGGTACGGCCGGCGGCCTGCGCGGCATGCAGGGAACGCTCCAGCTCCGGGGTCAGGTGCTGGGACCACTCCTCCAACAGCCGGGGGCGTCCGACCAGAACGGCGTGGCCGTCCACGATGCCCTGGACACCGAGGCCCTCGACGTTGGCGAAGTCCTCAGGGGTGGGCAGCTCGCCGACACGGGCCGTGGCGCCCTTGGCGACGGCCTGGGCGATGGGGTGCTCGGAGGCGTGCTCCAGCGCGCCGGCCAGGCGCAGCACCTCGGCCTCGTCCTCACCGTCGGCGACGTGGACGCCGGTGAGGGTCATGCGACCCTCGGTGACCGTGCCGGTCTTGTCCAGCACCACCATGTCGATCCTGCGGGTGGACTCCAGCACCTCAGGACCCTTGATCAGGATGCCGAGCTGGGCGCCCCTGCCCGTGCCGACCAGCAGCGCCGTCGGCGTGGCCAGGCCGAGCGCGCAGGGGCAGGCGATGATCAGGACCGCGACCGCGGCGGTGAACGCCGCGCCGACGCCGTCGCCGGTGCCGAGCCAGAAGCCGAGCGTGCCGAGGGCCAGCGCGATCACAATCGGAACGAAGATCCCGGAGATGCGGTCGGCCAGCCGCTGCACGGCCGCTTTGCCGGTCTGGGCGTCCTCCACGAGCTTGGCCATCTGGGCGAGCTGGGTGTCGGCGCCGACCCGGGTGGCGCGCACGACGAGCCTGCCGCCGGCGTTCACGGTGGCGCCGGTGACGGCGTCGCCCGTCCGGACCTCCACCGGCACGGACTCGCCGGTCAGCATGGAGGCGTCGACCGCCGACGTGCCCTCCTCGATGACACCGTCCGTGGCGATCTTCTCGCCGGGCCGGACGACGAACCTGTCCCCCACCGTCAGCTGCTCGGCCGGGATGCGCGCCTCCACCCCGTCGCGCAGCACCGCGACGTCCTTGGCTCCGAGCTCCAGCAGCGCGCGGAGCGCGGCACCCGCCCGCCTCTTGGAGCGGGACTCGAAGTAGCGCCCGGCCAGGATGAACGCGGTGACGCCCGCCGCGGCTTCCAGGTAGATGTTGCCGGAGCCGTCGGTGCGCTCGATGGTGAACGCGAACGGGTGCGTCATGCCCGGCGTGCCCGCCGTGCCGAAGAACAGGGCCCACAGGGACCAGCCGAGCGCGGCGATGGTGCCCAGCGAGATCAGCGTGTCCATGGTGGCGGCGCCGTGCCGCAGGTTGGTCCAGGCGGCCTTGTGGAACGGCCAGCCGGCGTACACCACCACCGGCGCGGCCAGCACCAGCGACAGCCACTGCCAGTTGGTGAACTGCAGCGGCGGGATCATCGCCATCGCGATCACCGGCACCGCGAGTACCACCGAGGTGATGAGGCGGTTGCGCAGCGGCCGGAGTTCGTCCTCCGGCTCCTGCTCGGCCGCCTCCGCCTTCGGCGGGGCGGGCAGCGCGGCGGTGTAACCGGCCTTCTCCACCTCGGCGATCAGCTGCTGCGGGTCCACTCCTTCGGGGAAGGAGACCTTCGCCTTCTCCGTGGCGTAGTTGACCGTCGCGGTCACGCCGTCCAGCTTGTTCAGCTTGCGCTCGATGCGGTTGGCGCAGGAGGCGCAGGTCATGCCGCCGATCGAGAGTTCGACCGCGTTCTGCCGGTCATCGGTGACCGAGGTCATCACCGTGCTCCTTTCTCTCGTTCAGTGGCTGTGGCCGTCGGCGTCGTGCCCGCTCGGGGTGGCCGTCGGAGCCGCCTTGGGAAGGGTGGGCTGCTCTCCGGCGCCGAGGGTGAAGTCGGCGGTGCGGACCTTGCCGTCGTGCTGGAAGTCCAGGAACAGGCGGTAGTCGCCGGTGCTGGGCACTTCGGCGTAGAAGACGATCTCGGGGCCCGCCGGGGTCTTGCCGTCGCCGGGCTCGCCGTCGGGGTGGACGTGCAGGTAGGCGAGGTCCCTGGCGCGCAGGGCGACCAGGTGGCCGTAGGCGCCGAGGTAGGGCTGCAGGTCGGTGACGGGCTTGCCGTCCTTGGCGACCTTGAGGGTGAGCTTGCTCGACTGCCCGGGGGTCAGGTCGCCGTCGAGGGTGACGGTGTAGCCGTCCACGGTCGCGGTGCGGCTCTCCTCGGGCAGGGCCTTGGGCTCGTAGTCGCCCGCCACTGCCAGGTCCGTGCCCAGGGTCAGGGCCTGGCCGCCGGTCGGGACGAAGTCGGCGAACGCGCGGTACAGGCCGGCGTCCGGCAGCGTCAGCTTGACCGACCAGACGCCGTCGCCCGCCTCGGCGGGGTGCAGGTGCTGGAAGCTGCCCAGGTCGCGGGAGACCACGATGAAGTGCAGCTTCTTGTCGTGCTCGACCTGGTAGTCGGTGACCGGTTTGCCGTCGGGGCCGGTCACGGTGAACTGGAAGTCTGTGGCCTCACCGGGCTTGATCGTTTCGGTGAGCGGGACGAGGGTGTACCCGTTCTCGGACACTTGGAGCCCCCCAGGGGTATCACTGTCTGCCTGCTGGGTGGCGTGCTGGTCGTGTTCGGCGCTCGCGACAGGGGCTGCGGTCATCGCGCTGTGGTCCTCGGCCGCCGGCGTCCCGATGGGGCCCACCGCCTTGCCCGCGCCCAGGGCGCCGCCGAAGACGACGGCCAGTCCCAGGACGTAGGCGCCGAGCTTGGCCGCCGCGTTCACGACTGATTCGCCACTTCGTATCCGGCCTCCTCGACGGCGGCAATGATCTTCGCCGCGTCGACGGGGCCGTCGCTGTCAACGGTCAGCAGCCCGGTGGCCAGGTCCACCTCGACGCCGGTCACACCGGCGACTTCGCCGACCTCTTCCTTGACCGAGCTGACGCAGTGGCCGCAGGTCATGCCCTTGACGGTGTAGGTGCTGGTGCTCATAGCGATCTCTCCTTCAATCCAGTCAGGAACGGACAAGTCTGGCGATGGCGTCGGAGGCTTCCTTGACCTTCGCCTCCGCCTCGGGGCCGCCCTTCTGGGTGGCCTCGGCGACGCAGTGGGCCAGGTGCTCCTCCAGCAGCGACAGCGAGAACGCCTTGAGCGCGCTGGTCGCCGCGGACACCTGGGTCAGGATGTCGATGCAGTACTTGTCCTCGTCGACCATGCGCTGCAGGCCGCGAACCTGCCCCTCGATGCGGCGCAGGCGCATCGCGTGGTCCTGCTTGTTTCCGGTGTATCCGGCCATGTCCAGCCCTCCCATCGGTTCGTCGCCGGGAATAACACCATACCCCCCTATGGTATTCCCAGCAAGCGGGCGACCGGTGAGAGCCGGGCACGCGCGTCGAACCACGAGATTCGGGAGATTCAGACGCCGCACATCATCCGCAGGCCAGGCGTACCGGGAGGGACGAGGCTCGCCGCCTTCCTCGCCGCGGTCCACGTCGCCAACGACGCCATCACCGCGATGCTGGGCGCCCCGCTCCCCACCTTGCAGGCCCGGTTCGGGCTGGGGCCGGCGATCCTGGCCCTGATCGTCGCGGTCCATTCGATCGCGTCGTAGGTGACACAGCCGTTCTTCGGCACGGTGGCCGGGGTACGCAGTTTGCGGCTGGTCGGCGCCATCGGTGTGCTGCCGGCCTCGCCGTTCCTGAGCCTGATCGGCGGCGTCCTGGCACCACGCCTGGGACACCGGCGGGTGCTGACCGGCTCCCTGATGGCCGCGGCCGTGCCGCTGCTCGCGGTGGCCTGGCTGGAGCCCGGCGGTGTGCCGTACTTCACCGCGGCCGCTCTGGCAGGTGCGTTCCTGTACCTGAGCAGCCCGATCAACGTGGTGATCGCGCACCCTGCGGCGGCAGCCGGGACCGTTCTGGGTCTGTCGGCCGCTCCCGCGGGCGCGCTGTACGTGGTGCTGGGCTGGGTCCAGGAGCTCATCGGCCTCACAGCCGGCATGACCATCGGTTTCGCGCTCGTCATTCCGTCGGCTGCGATCTCCCTCGCCGCGCGCCGGCGGCACCGATGGCACTTGACAGATACCCCCTAGTGGTATTCATTGGCTCTCCGATACCCCCGGGCCGTATACCGGAGCGGCAGTCGGGCTCGCTCATACCGTACCCGGGTATTGAACAGAAGGCATGCTCATGAACGCACCATCCCCCCGGCGCTGGGCCGCGCTGGCCCTGATCGCCACGGCCCAGTTCATCGTGATCATGGACACGTCGATCATCGGCGTGGCCCTGCCCCGCATCCAGCAGGACCTCGGCTTCTCCCAGGAGAACCTGTCCTGGGTGTTCAACGCCTACGTCGTCGCCTTCGGCGGCCTGCTCCTGCTGGGCGGGCGCCTGTCGGACCTGTTCGGCGCCCGCCGCCTCTTCGGAGCCGGCTGGGGCATCCTGCTCGCCGGCTCGCTCGTCGCCGGCATCGCCCCCGAGGTGTGGGTCGAGCTCGCCGGCCGGGTGATCCAGGGAGCCGGCGCCGCCCTCATCGCGCCGTCCGCCCTCACTCTGCTCATGATGCTCTTCGGGCACGACCCCAGGGAGCTCACCAAGGCCATGGCCCTGTACGGCGCCGCCGCCCCGGCAGGCGGCACCGCAGGCGTCTTCCTCGGCGGCGTCATCACCGAGTACCTGAGCTGGCCCTGGGTCTTCTACATCAACATCCCCATCGCCGTCGTCGCGCTGCTGGCCAACAAGCCGCTCATGCCCGCCGCTCCCCCGCAGCGGGGCTCCGTGGACGTGGCCGGCGCACTGACCGTCACCGCCGGCCTGGCCGCCGCCGTCTACGCGATCGTCCGCGCGCCCGAAGTCGGCTGGGGCGCTGCACAGACCTGGCTCGTCCTGGCCGTGGCCGTGGCCCTGCTCGGCGCGTTCGTCGCGATCCAGGCCCGCCGCCGCGAGCCGCTGATGCGCCTGTCCATCTTCCGCACCCCGAACCTGGCCGCCGCCAACCTGACGCAGCTCCTGCTGGGCGGCGCGTGGATCCCGATGTGGTTCTTCCTCAACCTCTACCTGCAGCAGGTCCTCGGCTACAGCGCCTTCCCCAGCGGCGCCGCCCTGGTCCCGATGACCGTGCTCATCATGATCGGCATGATCGTCGTGGCGCCGCGGGCCATCGGCCGCTTCGGCCCCAAGACCACCACCGTCACCGGCCTCGTCCTGCTCACCGCCGGCATGGCCTGGCTCTCACTGATCAGCCCGGACGGCAGCTTCGCCACCGACGTCCTGCCCGCCGGCCTCGTCGCCGCCCTCGGCATGTCGCTGGCCTTCATCCCCTCCCTCGGCACCGCCATCTCCTCCGCCCGCCCGGAGGAAGGCGGCCTGGCCTCGGGCATCGTCAACACCAGCTACCAGGTCGGCTCCGCACTCGGCCTGGCCGCGATGACCGCCGTGGCCGCCGCCAACGGGGCCGCGCAACTGGGCGACCTGCCCGCGCTGACCGGCGGCTTCTCCGCCGCCTTCGTCGGAGCGGCGGGCATCGCCGCCGCCGGCGCCCTGCTCGCCGGCCTCACCCTGCGCTCCCACCAGCCCCAGCCGGCCGAGCCCGGCTCCGCCACCGCCCGCTGAACTCCCCAAGGAGCATCCCATGACCGGCATCGCACCGATCCTCATCGCCTACGACGGCTCCCCCGACGCGCGCCACGCCATCGAGGAGACCGCCCGGCTCTTCCCGAGGGCTATCGCGGTCGTTCTCTACGCCCGCCGGCCGCTGGGGAGCCTTGCTGCCCACCTGGAGGGCCACCCCCGCGCTGGAAGACCTGCGCGACATCGACGCCAAGACCTTCGACGCCTCGGAACGGCCGGCCACCGAGGGCGCCGATCACGCTCGCCGCCGGGGACTGAGGGCCGAACCGCGGGTCGCCTCGATCCCCGAGGAGAGTGCCGCCAAGGCCATCGTGGACGTCGCGGAGGAGATCGACGCCTCGCTCGTCGTGATGGACTCACGTGGCCGGCAAGGGCTGCGGGCACTCCTCGCGGGCAGCACCTCCACCCACGTCATGCACATCTCGGGCAGGCCCACCCTGGTCATCCCGTCCAAAACCCTGGCGGAGGCTCGCCGTCTCGCCCAGCACTGAAGTGCCTGTTGCACGCATCAGGACCCCGGCTCCGGAATTCCAGAAGCCGGGGTGCGTCGTCTGATCGTCGGATCCAGGGATCGGCCGGTTCTCACGTGGCCTTTCAACACCAATCTCCTCGGAAGGCCAAGTCGCTGAGAGCCACGAAGCACACCCATCTAGTTGTGCCGTACAACAAGATAGTTGTATGGTCGAACCATGACGGATGGGCGTGATCTTCAGGAGGCCGTGGCCCGGTTCGTCCGGGCATTCGGCCTGCACCAGCCCGACCAGACCCCCTGCGGACGGCCGATCCCGGTGTCGGAGGCGCACGCGCTGGGCGAGCTGGCCAGGGACGGCGCGTTGCGGCAAAGCGAGCTTTCGCATCGGCTGCGCCTGGAGAAGAGCACCACCAGCCGCCTCGTCACGCAGCTCATCAACCGCGGCTGGGCCGAGCGCATCCCGGCCCCGGACGACGGGCGCGGGGTGCTGGTCCAGCTCACTCCCGCTGGAACGAAGGCCGCCGACCAACTGGCCAAGGCCAGAGCCGCGCGCTTCTCCGCGGTCTTGAACCGCGTGCCGGAGAGCGAACGCGCCGGCGTTCTGAACGCCCTGGAAACCCTCACGGAGGCACTGGATGATCCTTAGGAAGCGACGCGTCCCCCTACTGCTGGCCGGCCTGGCGCTGATCGGCGCCGCATCGGCCGGATACCTGCTCGTCGGCCGGAACGAACCACAAGCGCTGGCCGCCCGTCAGGCGGAGATCGCGGCCAAGAGCCGACAGGTCATGCCGTTCGACCTTGAACGCACCACGCACCGCTTCGCCAAATCAGCCACCGGCGGCCTGCAAACCGTCACCTCCGACGATCCTTCCGACGCGCAGCAGGTCAAGCTCATCCGCGAGCACCTGGCCAAGGAGGCCACGGGCTTCAGCAAGGGCGACTACGGCGACCCCGCGTCCATCCACGGCGGTGAGATGCCCGGCCTGCTTGAGCTGGAACAGGGCCATGATCGGATCGACATCGGCTATGCCGACACCCCCGCCGGCGCCCAAATCGCCTACACCACCACCGACCCGTCCCTGATCAAGGCGCTGCACGCCTGGTTCGACGCCCAGGTCACCGACCACGGCAGCCACGCCGAACACGGCTGACTCGCTCCCACCCAGCCCATCCCCGGCTCGTCGAACTAGTGACCCCTCCCACGCCAATCTCGCACCGCAGACCCTCCGATATACCTAACCGCCGTATGGTTTCTTCGCAACGACGCAGGCCGGCCCGCTACTCAGCCCCGCCTGATCGCCGCAGCCGGATTGTGCTGGCCGGAGGAGGTCAGGCGCAGTTTTCCGATGCTTCACCGCAGTCGGTCATCATTGCTGGATACGGGAGGCTGGCTGGGCAGGGCCGGGAAGTCACGCATGCTGCGCATCGAGGAAGCGAGCAGGAGCAGCGGGGTGACGGCGAAGAAGGCGGCCAACACCCACATCGCGGCACCGATCCCGAAGGCTGTCGCCAGGACGCCGGCGGTGGCTGCGCCGAGCGGCACGGTGCCGGAGATGACGAACCGGGAGACCGCCGTGACCCGGCCCAGGAGATGCGCCGGTATGTAGTTCACGCGGAAGGTAGCGGTGACGATGCCCGACATCGTGGCGCCGAGCATGACCACGAACGATCCCACCGTGAACAGCGCCAGCCGCCAGCCAGGGCCGCTGGCTGGCAGCAGCAGCATGAACGGCGCGGTCACGACATTGACCACCACGTAGGTGCGCGCGCTGCCGAAGCGGGCGACGGCCCGGGACGCGAGCACGGCGCCCAGCAGGCCGCCCAGGCTGGCGAGGCTGATCAGGCCGCCCACAGTTCCCGGCGCGATACCTTCGGCGCGCACCAGGAAGACGATGCGCAGCGAGAACACGCCGAGCATCCCGAGGTTGATCATCGCCGCCACGATGAGCATGGGCAGCATGAACTCGCCGTACTTGAAGTAGCCCAGGCCCTCGCTGAGCTGCCGGAGTATGCCGGGCCGCTCGCCCGCCGCCGCCCTCGGCTCGGGCGTGGTCCGCAATCTGAGCAGGCAGGCGGCCGAGAAGATGAAGGTGGACGCGTCGATGAGGAGGCCGCCGACCGCTCCGGCCACCTCGGTGAGCAGACCGCCGAGGCCCGGGCCGGCGATCTCTGCGGCCGAGGCGCTGGCCTGGAGCCTGGCGTTGCCCTCCATCCGGTCATCCGGGGCCAGCAGGTGCGGCAAGTAGGCGTTGAATGCCAGGGTGAAGAACATGCTGGACGTGCCGGCGATCAGCACCGCGGCCAGCAACATGGGCACGGTCAGCACACCGGTCCAGGCGGCGACCGGGACAGCGGTCAGGACCGCGGCGGACACCAGGTTGGCGGACACGAGGATGCGGCGGCGTGGCCAGCGGTCAACCCAGGTGCCGGCCGGGAGGCCGATCAGGAACCAGGGCAGCCAGCTGGCTGCGGTCAGCAGGGCCACCGTGCCGGTGCTGGCATGCAAGACGGTTATCGCCACGAACGGGACGGCCACCGTGGTGATCGCCGAGCCCAACCCGCTGACCGACTCCCCAGCCCACAGCAGGCCGAAGTTCCGGGTGCGGAGCAGGCCGCCCGGCCGCCCTTTCCTGGCCGCGGTGATGTGCGGCGGAATCCTTGTCTCGCGATCACCCACAGAACTCACGGTATCGCCACAGCCGGGAATGGCGGCGGCATTTAACGGAGCGGTGCGGCCGGGCGAGGTGGTGGCGCCGCGCTCCCTCGTCAGGCGTGGTTTTAGAATGAGCCGGCGCACCCGGTCCTGGTACGGCAGCGGCCATTCACCGGTGTTCCGCGCCTGAAATTCGTCGGCAAAATCGGGTTAGGAATTCGAGGATCTTTTCGGCGGTCTTCTGCCACACGAACGGCCGCGGGGCGTCGTTTCATTGAGCGATCCGGTCCCGAAACCAGATTCGTACCCGAAAAGCAGGCTTTGCCTCGCTTCAAAAGCGAGGCAAGTCATTCTGCCAAAAGGCCGTACATCGCCTACGCATGACTGCTTGGCGGCACTACAGACCGGCACAACGACAGGGAGGATTCTGGCCACGAACCTGCACATGAGCGCTCGTCATACCTGCTCGAAAGCACCGTCCTCGCCCAGCGCGCCGCCTCGGCGTACGTGGTCGGCAAGACTCCCGTGCAGGGTGTCATGCGCTGAACACCACCGCGGCGGTTTCGTGTTGCATCCGAGCCGGGGGTATGGCCGCCGCTCCAGCGCACCTGACCTGGCGTGAGGCTCTCCCCGTACGGTCTCCACCCTCATGACGTCGGTTCCTCGCCGTCAGGCTTGGCGGGCGTTGGACGCGAGGCGTTCGGCGAGCGCGATGACGAGGTCGCGCAGTTCATCGGGCCGCTCGATGACGAACGGCCGGTCGAGTGAGGCGAGTATCGGAGGCAACCAGTCGAGCCGCTCCACCCGTAGCCGGACACGCAGCCAGCGGCCGGTCGCCCGGTCCTGAACTACGGGCTCGCATTCCTCCAGGGTCGCGACGCCGGCGGGAAGGTGGGCGCGGATCTGCTCGGCTGTCCCGTGGATCCGCAAGATCACCTCATGCCGGTACGCAGCCGTGGCGAACCCCGACAACACGCGGTGCGCTGGATCGGGACCCGCGGGCGCCTCGAAGGAACCGGGCAGGGTCCTCGCGGCTGCGATGCGATCGAACCGGAAGGTCCGGTCCTCCCCGACGTCAGGGTCTGTGCCCGTGACGTACCAGCGGCCCGAGTGGGCGACGATCCCGTACGCGTGCAGTGTGCGTTCGCTGCGCCGGCCATCGCGGTCGGTGTATCGGATCGAGACCGGCCGGCGATGGCGTACCGCATCGGCGATGGTGAGCAGGACGCCGGCGTCCGGGGCGGCGAGCTCACCGGGCTGATCCGTGAAGGCGAGAGATTCCAGGAGCGTGCCGAGCCGGCGGGCGAGGTGTTCGGGCAGCACCCGCCGGATCTTGGCCGAGGCCGTCTCGCTCGCGGTGTGACCCGCCGCCGTCAGCCCTGTTCTGCGGCCGGCGACCAGGCCGAGCAGCACGGCCAGCGCCTCGTCGTCGCTGAGCATGAGCGGAGGAAGCCGGTACCCGGGGGCGAGCCGGTACCCGCCGTAGCGGCCGCGCACCGACTCCACCGGTACGTCAAGGTCGAGCAGCTGGTCCACGTACCGCCGCACGGTGCGCCCATCGACGCCGAGCCGGTCGGCGAGCTCGGCCACCGTCCGGGTACCGCCCGACTGCAGCAACTCCAGGAGTGTCAGCACGCGGGCGGTGGGTCGAGGCATGCGCACAGCCTAAGGCGAATACAGGACCGATTCTGTCCAGTATTTCTCCTAACCTGCGATGTGCAGCGGTTCCACCAGCCAAGGAGATCAGCATGGACTTCGTCTCGATCCGCATCATCACCGGCGACGTCGCGCGCCTGGTCGCGTTCTACGAGCGAGCCACAGGGGTGCGGGCGATGTGGGCCGGTGAGGACTTCGCCGAGCTCAGGACCCCCAACGCCACCCTCGCCATCGCCGGCACCCGTACCGTCCCGCTGTTCGCTCCGGGCTCTGCCCGTCCGGCGGACAACCACAGCGTGATCACCGAGTTCCGCGTTGACGACGTGGACCGCGTTCACCGGAGCCTGACCGGCTTCGTCACCGACTTCGTCAACGAGCCCACCACGATGCCCTGGGGCAACCGGTCGCTGCTGTTCCGCGACCCCGACGGCAACCTCGTCAACTTCTTCACCCCGGTCACCCCGGCGGCCATCGAGAAGTTCGCACGTTGACGCCGGGCTCGACGACCTTCGACGACCGCCAGACGAGGAACACGGCTACCAGCGGTCCCAGTGGCTGAACCTCACGTCATCGGCCGGCGTTCGCGGCCGGACAGTCATCGGCCGTAGGCTTCCAGCAGCCGCAGCCAGACCTCGCTGACGGTGGGAAAGGCCGGGACCGCGTGCCACAGCCGGTCCAGCGGAACCTCTCCCGCCACGGCGATCGTCGCCGCGTGCAGCAGCTCCGCGACGTCCGGGCCGGCGAGCGTGAAACCGACGATCACCTTCCGGTCCTCGTCGACGACCATGCGGGCGTGGCCCCGATATCCCTCGGCCTGCAACCCGGCCCCGGCGACGGCGCCCATGTCGTAGTCGACGGCCCGGACCCGCAGCCCGGCGGCCTCGGCGGCCGCCGCGGTCAGCCCCACCGAGGCGATCTCCGGCTCGGTGAACACCACCTGGGGTACCGCCCGCTCGTCGGCCGTCGCCACGTGCCGCCCCCACCGGTCGCCCTCGACCGTTTCGCCCTTCGCACGCGCCACGATGACGTCCCCCACGGCGCGGGCCTGGTACTTGCCCTGGTGGGTCAGCAGTACGCGCCGGTTGACGTCACCGGCGGCGTACAGCCACCCGTCACCGATCGGCGCCCCGTCGTCCCCGAGGACTCGCAAGGTGTCGTCGACCGTGAGCCAGGCACCCGGGGTCAGGCCGACGGCGTCCAGTCCGAGGTCCTGGGTGTTCGGTGTGCGTCCGGTCGCGACGAGGAGTTCGTCGGCTTCGATCTGCTCGCCGTCGGTGAGGGTGAGGTGCACCGTTCCGTCGTCGCCGCGCTTCACGGATCCGGCCTCCGCGCCGAGACGGACGGAGACTCCCGCGTCCCGCAACGATTCGACGACCCGCTCGCCGGCGAACGGTTCCGCGAGCGGCAGCACCCCGTCACGGGCCAGCATCGTCACCGAGGCTCCGAGCGCGGCGAACGCGGTGGCCAGCTCCGAGGCCACGACGCCACCGCCGATGATGGCGAGCCTGCGGGGAACCGCGTTCGCGGCGACCGCCTCACGGCTCGTCCACGGCGCCGCCTCGCGTAGACCGGCGATGTCCGGGACCAGCGCGCCGCTTCCTGTCGCGATGACGACGGCGTGCCGCGCGGTCAGCGGGGTCCTGACGGCGTTCTCTCCGGTGACCTCGACGGTCCGGGCGGACGTGATCCGCCCCTGCCCGCGGTACAGCGGAATTCCCGCCTGCTCCAGCCAGGCGGCCTGCCCGTCGTCCTTCCAGGACGAGGCGAAGGAGTCGCGACGGCGGAGGACGGCGGCCACGTCCAGGTCTCCCGTCACGGCCTCACGCGCGCCGGGCACCTGGCGGGCCGCCCGAAGCGCCGCCGCGCTGCGCAGCAGCGCCTTGGTCGGCATGCAGGCCCAGTAGGAGCACTCGCCTCCGACCAGTTCCCGCTCGACGACGGCCGCGGTCAAGCCACCCTGCACCACCCGGTCGGCGACGTTCTCCCCGACCGGGCCCGCGCCGATGACGATGACGTCGTACGTCGTGGCGCCCATGTCAGTTCCCCTTGGCGGCGCGGCCGAGGCGCAGCGCCGAGACGAGGAAGAAGATGCCGCCGAGGACCGCGTAACCGGCCACGTTGGTCAGCGACGGATTCGGCGCGGAGGCCCCCATGACGAACGACGCCCCGGCCAGCACGGAGATGCCCCCGCTGAGGATCATCGGCCACTGGCCGCCCATCCTGCGACGGACGACGCCCACGACCAGCTGGACGAGCCCGGAAACGACCGCCCAGACACCCCACACGAGCAGGGCCCCCGGCACACCGGAGCTGGCGGCGGCGATGGCCAGGCCGACGGCGGCGAGAAGGCTGATGGCGATGTTCACGTACAGCCCGAGAGCCGGTCCGGTGGCACGGGACGAGCGAGCGTCCACGATCGCCGCGGCGACGTCGAACAAGGGGTAGAGGACTATCAGGGCGATTCCGAGCGGCCCGAGCTGCCCCTTCGTGATGAACATCAAGGCCGCCCAGACGATGGCGAACGCGAACCGCACGAAGTAGAGCCGGCGCAGCGCCGATGCGATCCGGCCGGCGGTGGGTGAGTCAACGGTGGTCACGATGGTCCCTTCCATGGTGTGGCGCAGGGAATGCGATGCAGCGGATGCCACGATCAGGCCTCCCCTGAACGCGACAAGACCGAACGTTCTATCTCGTGCAGCATCGCAACGAAGCTTGGAGCTGTCAAGACCGAACGTTCTACCTCGGAGGGACCAGGGGCGATCCAGCCACGAGTTGCGGGCGGGCCTGGCTAGGAGTCGACGCGGAACCGCAGGAGATCCTCGACCCCTTGCAGAAAGGTGTCGCAGATCTCCGCCGAGTCGGCCAGGCAGCCCGCTACCATCGCGCCGTCCCGGAGCATCACGAAATGCCGGCCCGCGGGTTCCGGCGGCGTCTTCCCGGCTTGCGCGAGCAGATCCGTGACGGTGTGCAGGAACCATGCGCGGTGGGCGAGGACTGCCTTGTGCACGGGATGCTCGGGGTCCGGATATTCCGCGACGGCGTTGAGGAAGGCGCATCCGCGGAACCGGGCCGACCTGATGCCCTCGGTGATCGATTCGGCGATGGCTCGCAGGATGTCGGCCGCCGGCAGTCCACTGGCCAGCGCTTCGCCGACCTGGTCGCGATCGGCCTGGTGAATTCCCTGCAGATAGGCGACGACGAGCTCGTCCTTGCTGGGGAAGTGCCGGTAGAGGGTGGCACGGGTGACCTTGGCCTCCGCGACGATCCGGTCGATCCCGACGGCGTGCAGGCCTTCCGCGTAGAAGATCCGGGTGGCCGTCGCGAGCAGCCTTGATCGCGCTTCGGAGACGTGACCTCGAGTGTTGTGTACCACCAAAGCAAGTCTAGCAGATAGAACGGTCAGTCTTCCCAGTCGAGCGCCGCGTCAAGACCGAGCGTTCTCTCATGCTTGGGCGGCCGTTACCATTCCCGCAGGCTTACAAGCCCCTCAGACAGGAAAGGCCCGCGCATGTCCGTGGCTCCTCCGCCCTCCGCTCTCTCCCCGGACCCGAACGACGATCCGGCCGCCACCCTGGAAGCCGCGGCCTGGGCGCTGGCGGCCCTGATCGCCACCCTGGACGACGCCGCCACGAAGCCACTGGCCGACGTCCTGGCGGCCGACCCGCAGCGCACCGCCGTGCTGGAAGCGGCCGGGCTGGTACAGCGGGACGGGGACACGCTGGTTCTGCATCCGTCGTACCGGTACCCCGACGGCCCGACGAACCGCAGCGCGGCGCAGGCCCGTCTGAGTTCGCTGCGCCAGGCGGTGGCGGCGGCAGCGGGGGACCAAGGGCAGGCTGGCGGCTGGGCGGACCAGGACGACGAGGTGCTGCTCAACCAGGGCCGCGCGTCCGCGGGCACCGGCCGCGCCATCGCCGGCAAGGTCGTCCCCGCCCTGCCCGGCCTCGCGGACCGGCTGGACGGACAGGGCAGCCGCATCCTGGACATCGGCACCGGCATCGCGGCTCTGGCACTAACCCTGGCGGAGGCGTTCCCCCGTACCGAGGTCGTCGGCATCGACGTCCTGGAGCGCGCGCTGGAGCTGGCGCGCAAAGAGCTGGCCGGCGCCGGCAGCGAGGCCGCCGGCCGCGTCACCCTGCGCCACGCCGACGTCGTGGACGTGGCGGAGCAGGCCGCCTACGACCTGGTCTGGCTGCCCGCACCCTTCCTGGCGGAGGCTGCCCTGGCCCAGGCCCTGCCGCGCTTGATCGAGGCGCTGAAGCCGGGCGCCTGGATCGTCGTGGGCACCAACCCCGCGGTCACCGCCCCCTTGCGCCGGGCCGTCGCCGGCTGGCACGCCGTACGCAACGGCGGCAACGCCTACGACGCGGACCGGATGGCGAAGGCCCTCACCGCGTACGGCCTGGGGGACGTACGGCGATTCCCCACGATGCCGGGCGGGCCCGTGCTCGTCGCGGCACGACGCATCGGCTCATAAGACGCCGGCATTCCCGACGCCGGCGCCAACGTCGCAGCTCATGGCGCAGGTCGTGCAGCCGGACCGGCGGCAGGCGGCAACCCACTGCGGCGTGGGGAAGCGGTGCGGGAGCTACGGTGCGGCGACGACGGACTGGCTCTGGCGGCCCGGCCCGTCGATGCCGAGCTCCATCCGATCCCCCGCCCGCAGATAGACCGGCGGCGTCAGGCCCATGCCGACCCCCGCGGGCGTCCCGGTGTTGATCAGGTCGCCGGGTTCGAGGACCATGAACCGGCTCAGGTACCGCACGATGAAGACGGGGTCGAACAGCATGTTCGCCGTCGAGCCGGTCTGCCGGCGCACGCCGTTGACGTCCAGCCACATGCCCAGGTCGCCGACGTCGCCCGCCTCGTCCGGCGTCACCAGCCACGGGCCGCACGGGTTGAACGTCCCGGCCGACCTGCCCATGACCCGCTGCCCGCCGCGGTGGAGCTGGAAGGTGCGCTCGCTGACGTCGTTGACCAGGACGTAGCCGGCGATGGCGGCGCGGGCCGCGTCGTCGCTTCGGCGCGGTCGGCATCTCCGGGCCGTCCAGCCGCCTGCCTGACACGCGGATCGAGGAGCTGGGAGAGTACCTGGCCGCCTGCATGTCGGCACTCCGACCCCCTCGGCGACCCTCGATGACGCGTTCATGAGCAGGTCAGGACGGCGGCCGCGGCGGCCACGGTGGCGCCGGCGGGCTTTCCCCGGTCGACGAGGGCCAGTTGCGCGACGCCGTCGGGGAAGGTGTGGGTGCCGGGTACGTCGACCCACGTGCCGCGGTGGCGTGGCTGGTCGATGGTGAACGTGGCGATCCGGTCCTCGACCGTGGACTCCCGTTCGCCGTACACGTCGTACGCCGCGTTCGCCCCCGCTCGCGGCGTGTCCGGGACGTAGACGGCGAAGCTGCACCGGGCGCTCTCGCCGACGCGGTACTCCCAGTCGAAGACGTCCTCCCAGTGGTCGATGGCGCCGGTGAGCCTGGTGTAGGCCGTGGCGCCGCTGCACCCGTTCCCCTGCCATCCACCGTGGTCGTCGTGCCAGCCGTCGTTCCCGGGTGTCCAGGTGTCGATGTTGTACGTCGCCCCGTCCGGGCATCCGGGACCGGCCAGCAGCCCGGCCCGCGCTGCGGGATCGGCCGGCGCAGGGGCGTCCGGTGGGCCGGGCGGCGCTGCGGAGGGCGATGGGCGAGCCGCCTCGGCCGGTGTGCCGGCTCCTCGCACCTGCGGTAACCACAACAGCGCCGTGGCGAGCAAGGCCACGGCGATCGCGCCCGTCACGACGAGCCCGCGCCGCCGCCCGCGCGCCCGCTCCCGCAACAGCCGCAGGTCATGGGCGAACCGCCGGCGCACCCCTGGTCCGGGATCGAGTGGTTTCGGTTGACGGCCCACTGCCCCATCCCTCGTAGCGCCCTACCGGAGGAACAGCATCACTGTATCCCCGGCGATCGTCCTGCGGCCCTCGCTTCCCGGCCTCATTCCTCGCGCAGGCGCGCGGCCAGGATCTTCGCGTAGTTCGTGGTCGCCTGCTCGTCGTCCTCGACCTGCAGGCCGATGACGAGCCCGTCCACCACCACGAGGGCCTGATCCCGCTGGTCGTGCACGTTCACGCCCGCCCGCAGGTACGCGCCCTCACCCAGGTCGGGCAGGCGGCGCAGGATGGGAACCTCCCGCTCCTCGTACGCGCGCACGGCGGCGATGGTCATCCACGACAGCGAGTTTGATCGCTGCCCTGCCTTCGTACGGGGGGTCATGTCCCTTCATCCCTCCCCGGCCGATCATCGCGATCAAGGAATCGGGACGGGGCTCCGTCACGGTAGAGTTCTGGCGGACTTTCCTTGAGGTGGACGGCACGGGTGAGCAAGGCTGATGAGCTGATCGGCGCGGCGATGAAGGCGCTCGCCCGCGAGGACCAGGCGGCCTTCGACTCCGCCGCCGCCTTCCTGGCCGACCGGGACGACGCCGATCGGGTGCTGGTGGAGGTCGTCACCCGTGCGGTCTCGGACTTGTGGCGGAACGGCTGGCAGCCCGCCGACGTGGTCAGGATCGCGGCCAGGCGGCTGACCGATTGGCACGGGCGGGTGGCGGCCGACCTCATCGCCTGGGAGATGCGGGCCTACGCGCCGGCCACGGTGGACGAGCGCTGGCGCGACCAACTCGCCGGCCTGGAGGCCGTGGTGTGGTGGAAGGGCGGCTACCTGGCGGCGCGGCAGGCGCGCGACGGGGCCGGCCGGCTGGTGACCGTCTCCGGGGTGCTGGAGCTGCTGGGGCTGCTGACCGGGCTGCCCCGGCTGGAGTCGCTGGGCCCGCCGCCCGGGGCCGCTCGCCGTACGGTCCTGGCCCGCCCGCACGCGGTCAGCGAGAAGACGCTCGCGCGGGTACGGGCGCTGCTCGCCAAGGCGGAGTCGACGACGTACGAGGCGGAGGCGGAGACGTTCACCTCGGCGGCGCAGAGCCTGATGGCGAAGTACAGCATCGACGCGGCGATGCTGGACGCGCGGCCCGGCGGAGGCGAGGCCCCGGCGGGCATCCGGGTCGGCGTCGACGCGCCGTACGAGGAGCCCAAGGCCGTGCTGCTCGTTCTCGTCGCCGAGGTTAACAGGTGCCGGGTGATCTGGTCGAAGGAGCTGGGGTTCGCCACCGTCATGGGGTTCGGGGCGGACCTGTCCTGGGTGGAGATGCTGTTCACCTCGCTGCTGGTGCAGGCGCAGACCGCGCTGGTGAACTCGGGCACCAAGAAGCACGGCAGCGGCCGGTCGAGGAACAAGGCGTTCCGCCAGTCGTTCCTGTCGGCGTTCGCCTCCAGGATCGGGGAGCGGCTCGCCGGGGCCACGGCGGACGCGGTCGCGCAGGAGAGCGCCAGCCGGGGCGCCGACCTGGTGCCCGTGCTGGCGGCCCGGGAACAGGAGGTGGAGCAGGCGGTCGAGCGCATGTTCCCGAACCTGGTCTCGCATGCGGTCCGCACGGCCTGGGACCGGGAGGGCTGGGCGGCGGGCCGTACCGCCGCCGATCGGGCCAGCCTCGGGGCGCGGGATCGATAGAGCTCCGGGTGCCGATTCCACCTGGCCTAGCCGCTGTCAAGTGAGCCCCCGTCCGAGCCCTGGCTGTGCTTCCCGCCCCGAGTGCTCAAGGAAGTGATCGCCCACAGCGCCGCGCCGCCGTGGGGTGGCGGGCCGAGCTCGGGTCGTCCCAGCCGGAGGGCTCGGCATGCGCGCGACGCCGTCCGCCGCGGTCGCGGTTGCAGAGGACGGCGTCGCAGCGGGCGGGCGGGTCCGCGTCGGCCCGGGTGGCTCGCTAGAGGCGACGGCAGTTTCCGGGCGGCTTTGGGCGGTCGTCGGTCCAGCCTGTCACGGAGGTCCAGACCTCGGAGTCCACGGTCTGGCCCTTGGCGAGGCCCACGGTGCTCTCTCCCGCCTTCGTGACCTTGGCCAGGATCTCGCCGGTCAAGGGGTCCAGAATGGTCGTGTGGTCCTCGGTCACCTCGTCGTCCGTACCGAACTCCCTGAAATAGGCGCTGCCCTTGTCGAAGTCCACGGCGAGGCCGCTGCGGCCCAGCGGATCCTCGGCCGGCCCCCGAACGCTGGTCGTGGGCAGGTCGGCGAGCAGGCGCAGGATGGCGGCCCGGGCGCCCGGGGCGAGGGGCGTCGCCAGCAGCCCGACGGAACCGGCCATGGTCTCCTCCAGCGTCCGCGCAGTCCCCGTCTTGGTCCGGCTGGACTCCCACCGGGCCCGCAGCCATGCGCGCATCCCCTTGTCGTCGGCGGGCAGTGCCGAGATCTCGGCCGGCGTGTATGGGCCGAGCGGTTGGGCGCCGGGCCCGTGGTCCGGCGCGACCTCGTGGGTGTACTGGCAGCCCTTGCTCTCCACGCGCATCGGCAGCTTCAGGCAGTCGGCCGCCTTCGTGCCGGCAGTGCACACACGCTGAACCTTGGCGGGTGATCCCGCGGCCCGCCACACGCGTCCGTCCGCCGCAGTCGCCGGGCGCAGGCTCGGTTCCCCGTCCTGGGTCTGGACCGGGTTCTTGAGGTCGCGCGGCAGCCAGAGTTCTGTCCTTGATGAGACCACCGCGTTGAAGGCGCGCCCCCCGGCCTGCACCCGGATCAGCGAGTCACGCACCAGCGACCTGCGCCAGTACGCGCCCCGCTCGTCCGGCAACCGCGCGACCTGGGCCGCCAACCGGCGCAGTGCCTCGTTCCCGTCAGAGGGCGCAAGAACGGGAGGAGCCACGCGGGCGGACGGGATGATCAGGTTCGTGACCAGTGCGACCACGGCGAGAACGGCGGCGACCGCCGCAGCCGTCAACACCGGCAACCCCCGGAAGCCACGACGTGCGCGGATCGTGACAGGGTCCGCGACAGGCCCCAGGCTCTCCGGGCGTACCAGCTCCGCGCCGGCGGAGAAGGCGTCGCGGAGCCGGTCTTCAACGCTTCGGGTCATCGCTCCTCCTGCAGTTTCGCGGCGAGCACCTTCAGCGCCCGGGATGCTGTCGACTTGACCGTTCCGCGGCTGACCCCCATCACCTGGGCGATCTCCGCCTCCGACAGTTCGAGGTAGAAACGCAGCACCAGCACCTCGCGCTGGCGTCGCGGCAGAGCCCGGACGGCCAGGAACACCTCTCGCCGGGTCTCCCCGAGCACCACCGCCGCCTCCGCCGACCAGAACGGCGCCTCAGGCCGACCGCGAAACCGTCCCAGGCGCGGCACCTGAACCGGACACCCACCAGCATGACGGTCACCATCCTCGGGCAGGCTGGAGTCCTGCCCGAGGATGTTCACCTCATTTCAGAGAGTCGATCCACCGTTGGTATTCCGTTCCCGAAATGACCACCATGTCGGACGGCTTCTGTGAGTTACGGATGGCGACCCGGTTGCCCGGCACGATGGCGATCTCGACGCACGCACCCGTTTCGCAGCGGCTCGAGCGCCGCCAATTGAATGAGTCAGCATTGTACAGAGTAGTCAGGATTTCTCCTTGAGTCTTCCACGAACGCCTACCGGGTTAGCTGACGGGTTCGGGCTGGAAGTAGCCCTACGGCGCAGTCTGCGCGCCGATTCACCCCTGGTCCCTCGGGAAAGCGGGATCGCTGGTTCCCCGGCTCCGCGCTTCCTGGCTGCACGGATTCGGCAGGTCGACATCTCGACGAAGGTGAGATGGGGATATCGAGTGCGACCAGTGGATCTTTATCTGTCTCACATCGGCGATGGGGCCGATGTCGGTTCACGGCGACATGGCTTGTTCGCCGCGACGATGCCAGAAGCTACCCGTACAGATCCTTCGTGCGCAAGACTCGACCAGCTTTTTGGGCCGGCGGAAGCCTTCCTCCGCCTTGCACACCCTTACAGCTTCAAGCGCATCGCGCTGTTCGTACATAAGGGGGGAGCCGGCCAAGGGATGTTGGCTACTCGGCAATCAGCTTCTGCAAAAGTAATACCCCTGCTCCTGTTGCTCCACCGCCCATAAGAATCGCTCCTGGCAGGGATTGATCGGCCCAATAGCTGAGCAGGGCGGCCACGAGGCCCAGGATGGAGGCGGAAACCAGTATCACAGCGGCCCTGACCGACAACAACGGTGGTCGAGACGGTGAAGGAGCCATCGGGCCTCCCGGTGACGATCTCTGTTGTGCAGCCATGACGTAGATGATGACCTGCCTGCGGACGGCGGGTCGTCGTGGGCGCTGACGGTAAAGATCTACTTCGCGGCCATTGACCATGCCTGCGCTTCTATGATGGGCTCTCAGAGAGCTTGCATGCAAGCTTGCACAAGGTCTTACTTCCCTACCCCCGATGGCTCAGCCTCTTATGACGTGAGATTTGCCCATACCCAACGCGGCTTCACTCCCCGAGAGGTGGACCTTGTCCCCGTCCATGCAGCGCGTCTTGCTAGCCGAGGAGCTGCGGCGACTTCGTGAGCGCAGTCTCCTTACCGGCGAGGAGGTCAGCAGGCGGCTCGGTTGGTCCGCCTCCAAGATCAGCCGAATCGAGAACGCCCGGATCGGGGTGTCACTAGTGGACGTGGCAGCGCTTCTGGATGTCTACGGCGCCTCCGCCGAGGAGCGCCAAGGCGTGCTAGCGCTCGTGGCCAGCGAACCCGCTCAAACGTGGTGGCGCGCCTTCTCCGCGCGCTCAGAAGCTTTTCTTCAGTTTCTGGACTTCGAGGCGGTGTCTCACACAATAGAACAGTGGGAGCTTCGGGCGATTCCGGGACTGCTGCAGACTGCGGATTATGCGCGGTGTATTATTTCCGCTTGGAAAGAGATAGATACGAGTCTTCGCGATCGGCAGGTGGACGATCGCGTTGACGTAAGGATGCGCCGCCAGGAGCGCCTCACCTCTGACGACCCCTTGCAGTTGATTGCGGTCATCGACGAGGCTGTATTGCGGCGCACGGTCGGCGGAGCGTCCATCATGCAAGCACAGGGACGGAAACTGATCGAAGCTTCGGAGCTTCCCAATGTGAATCTCCGCGTGTTGCCGCTGACGGCGCCCTCCGGTATCGTCGACGCGCACTTCACAATATTAACTCGATTGCTCGCCGGAGTGGAGCAGAGTGTGCTTTACACCGAGCACAGTGGCATCCTGGACCAGGTCACCGCCGATGAGAAGTCGCTGTACTGGTTCCGCCGCATTTTCTCGCGTCTCCTCGATTCCGCACTGTCACCCTCTGCCAGCAGGGATCGCATTGCTCGCATCATGACTGAATGAGTGGTTCCATGCCCGGCCCTCGACGACCCGTATGCGGCATGGATCCGCTCGTGGACGGACACCGTCGTGCGCCGACACACCGATGAGAACATCGGCTCTGTCTCTTCGTGCACCTCGCGGATGAGGCCCGTAACGATGTCCTCACAGGGTCCTCACAGGGTCCTCACAGGGTCCTCACATGCCTTCCGGTGCGGGCCCTGCCATCGGGGCGGCGCCGGACACGATCGCGTCGATCTCCGCAAGGTCGTCCGGCCCCAGCGTCAGCTCGGCCGCGTCCAGGCTCTCGTCGAGGTGCCGGGGGCTGCGCGCGCCCACGATGGCCACGTGCACGGCCGGGTTGGACAGCACCCACGCAACCGCGAGCTGTCCGATGGTCGTGCCGAAGCGTACGGCGAAGCGGCTCAGCTCGGTGACGACCGCGAGGTTGCGGCGGAAGCGGTCGCCGGTGAAGTCGGGGCTGTGCGCACGCCAGTCGTCGGCCGGGAACACGGTGTGCTCGTCGAACGCGCCGCCGAGCAGCCCGTGCGCCAGCGGCCCGTACGCCAGCACACCCAGATCGTCACTCGCCGCGTACGGCAACACCTCCGCCTCCACGTCGCGACGGAACAGGTGGTAGGGCGGCTGCACGGTCTCCGCGCCCGGGAAGGCGCGCAGCTGGTCGGCGTCGAAGTTGGACACTCCGACGTGCCGGATCAGCCCTTCGTCCACCATGTCGCGCAGCGCGGCGGCGCTCTCCTCGAACGGGGTGCGCGGATCGGGCCAGTGCACCTGGTACAGGTCGACGTGGTCGGTGCCGAGCGCTTCCAAGCTCGACCGCACCCCCTGGCGCAACCAGGCGGGACTGGAGTCGCGGACGAGCCGGTCACCGTCCATGCGCAGACCGCCCTTCGTGGCGATCACCACCTGGTCCCGGTCCCCCTCGAGTGCCCGGCCCAGGACGCGTTCCGCCACGCCGAACCCGTAGCCCTGGGCGGTGTCGAAGAAGGTGACACCTCGTTCGCGGGCGTGCCGGATGGCGGCGACGGCCGCCTGCTCGTCGACCTGACCCCAATCCCCGCCGAACTGCCAAGTGCCGTAGCAGATCGGGCTGACCTGCAGCTCTGTGCGGCCCAACCGTACTGTGTCCATGCCCCTCCCCCTTCCCGGAAGTCGTCAACGCGTCGGTCATGGGCAGGGCAGCGCTCTCCTTCACGCCACGGCCCCGAACCACATGGAACGGTTTGGAACGCCTTCCCAGTACGGGCGCCCGGCAAGGACACGCACACCCCGGCGCCACCGACAGGAAGGAACCTCCATGGGCATGCTGGCCGGTGTCACCCACCTCACCTCACAAGCCGATTTCTTGAAGGGAGGCCTCGCCGCCCGCTACCTGCCCTCAGCCGACGTCACCCCGTTCGTCATGCGGCGGGCCATGCCCCTTCGTGCCATCGAGACCATGAACTACATCTGCTCCATCAACCCGCACATTCCGGCCTGCGCGCCCACCAATGACTGCCCCGACCCCGGCCCTGATCCGGCCACCACCTCCTTCTGCCCCACCCGCGAGTTCGTCTGCTGATCGATGGTTCTCGCGTTACCCGAGCTCATCGCCTACCTGCTCGATCGGCGGTACGTGCCCCATGAGGCGGTGGTCGACGGCAGCCTCACGCTGGCCGACGTGTCTCGCCGCAACCAGAACGTCCTGGTGAGCGGCGAGCCGTCCGTCGAGCTGTTCGTCAAGCAGGGCGGCGGCTCGCTCGCGCACGAGGCGGCGGTCTACGACCTGCTCGGCTCGCTGGGGCGGCGGCGTGGCGGGATCCGCGACGCCGTGCCGCGCTGCCACGCCTACGATCCCGACGGCGGGGTGCTCGTCCTGCAGTCCCTGCCGGGTGCGCTGGACCTCACCTCGTACCACGCGCGCGCCCGCCGGTTCCCCGCCTCCATGGGGACGCGGCTCGGGGTGGCTCTCGCCGATCTGCACGACCGCGCCGCCGAGGCGGTGCGGTCCAGGCCGGGACGGTTCTCCGGCAGGATCCCGTGGGTGCTCGCGCTCGACCGTCCCGGCCCCGCCTTCTACCGCGAGATGAGCAACGCGGGCGTCGAGCTGGTACGGATCCTCCAGTCGTCCGCGCCGATGCGTGCCGCGCTCGCCGGGCTGCGGGACGGCTGGCGGGCCGACGCCTTCGTTCACCACGACCTCAAGTGGGACAACTGCCTGGCCGTCGCGGCCGGGCGGTCGCGGCGGCGTACCCGGGTGGTGCTCGTCGACTGGGAGTTCGGGGATCTGGGCGACGCCTGCTGGGACACCGGGTCCGTCTTCGGCGCCTACCTGGGCTGCTGGCTGACCTCCATCCCGCTGGCCGGCCGTGAGCTGCCGGACCGCTACCTGGAGCTGGCCGAGCACCCGCTGGCGCGGATGCGCACGTCGATGCGCGCCTTCTGGGCGGCCTACACGGACACCCGCGGGTGGGACGCCGCGGCGGCGGACGCGGCGCTGGTCCGCAGCGTCCGGTACGCCGGTGCCCGCCTGCTGCAGACGGCCTACGAACGCACCCAGGGCGCGGCCCGCGTCAACGCGACCGTGGTGTGCCTGACCCAGCTCGCCGAGAACGTGCTGGTCCAGCCCGAGCAGGCGATCGAGCACCTGCTCGGCCTGCACCCGGAGCCCGCACCCGAAGCCCTCGCTGGAGGAGACAGAAGCGATGAGTGACGTCCGTCTGCTGGTGGCCGGGGCCGTCGCGGCCACGCGCGTCCACCTGCCGGCCCGCTACGCCTGGTTCGGCAAGCCGTCGCCGCGGCTGCCCGCCCGCGCCGCCCGGCTGCTCAGCCCGGAGGCCACCCGGGGCCACCTCGTGCACCTCCTGTCCGTACAGCTGTACAACGACTTCTACCGTCGCGGCCGGGCCATGCCCGAGAGCTGGACCGCGCGTGGCTCCGCCGCGAGCCGCCGCGCGTTCGCCGCCGCCCTGTCGGCGGCGAACAGCGGCAGAGGATCTCTCGAACGGGGATGGCGGGTACGGGGAGCCGACCGGCGCGGCACGATGGTCGTCAAGAACGGACTGGAGCTGACCGTGGACGCCGCCGAGCTGATCGGCGGCGGCGAGTGGGTGGCCATGAGGCTGCCCAAGGAGCTGCCCGAACTGTCGCCGGGGTTCCACCTGGTGTGCGCCGACAGGCCGATCGAGGCGGTGCCCGGCCGTAGCATGCTCCGGCTGTACTGGAACCTGCGCGCGGACGGAGCCGTCCCGTTCGTCGCGGCCGCGACGCGCCTGCTCAACGCCGCCGACGCGGCCTTCCGTCTGAAGGTGCTCAACGACCCCGCCGCCTTCACCCGGTGCGACGCGGCGGTCGTCTACCTGGCCGGCGACGAGTTCCCCGCGCTGGCCGAGCCGATAGCCGCGCTGCGCGCCGAGATCGGCGGCTTCCTCTCCCCGTGTACCCCCGTGTTCACCGCGGAACTGGCGCCGGGCCTCGGCCTGGCCGAGGACCCGGCAACCGGTGAGAGCTTCGGGGAGCACCGCTGCCGGCTGCTCGCCGAGGCGATGGTCCGAGCGCACGAATCGGGCACGCCGGACGTTCTGGCGGCCGTCGAAGAGCACTTCGCCCGCGCCGGGATCGATCTGGACGCCCCGCACCTGAACCCCCGTCCCGCCCCAGCCCTGGCCACGGCGCCATGACCGGCGACCTGCGGGCCGCGGTGGCCATCGGCGAACGGCTGGCGGCGGAGGCCGTCTGGTCGGGGGAACGTTGCAACTGGGTCGGCGCCGAGCCGGTGAACCTGCTGAACGGCCCCGGCAGGGCCCTGACCTACCAGGCACTCGGCCCCGATCTGTACGGCGGCAGCGCGGGCGTGGCGTTGTTCCTCGCCCAGCTCGCCGCGACCGTCGGCCAGGACAGCGGCCGGGGCCGGTTGCGCGCCACCGCGCTCGCGGCGATGCGGCATGCGATCTCCCGGCGCGACCAGGTCGAACCCGTCGCCCGCCTCGGCTTCTACGCCGGATGGGCGGGCCTCGCGGCCGCCGCCCTGCGCGTGGGGGCACTGCTGGGCTCCGCGGAGTGCGCCGAGGCGGGGATCGCCCTGTCCCACGACGTCGGCCGGCTGGTCGAGGAGCCAGGAGAGCGCCAGTACGACCTCATGTCGGGAACGGCCGGCGCGGTCCTCGCGCTGATCCTGGCGTACCGCCGCATCGGCGACCGCACGATGGCCGAGGCCGCGGCCGGGGCCGCGGACCGGTTGCTGGGCTCGGCCGCGAAGGGCCGTACGGGATGGTCCTGGCGCTCGCCCGGCGTGCGCAACCAGCGTGATCTCACGGGCATCTCGCACGGGGCGGCGGGCGTGGCCGTCGCCCTCGTCGAGGCGTTCCTGCTGACCGGGCAGGAACGGTTCGCGGCCGGCGCCCGCAACGCGATGCGTTACGAGAACCGCTGGCTGAACCGCGAGGAGGGCAACTGGCCGGACTTCCGGGAGAACCCGGGCAACCGCCGCGCCCGCACCTACGCGACCCTGTGGTGCCACGGCGCTCCCGGCATCGCGCTGTCGCGCCTGCACGCGTACGCCCACCTGGGCGAGCCGCGGTGGGGGCAGGACGCGATCACGGCGCTGGCCACCACCGAGCGGGCGACGGGGCCGCTGGTGGAGAGCGGCAGCACGAACTTCTCCCTCTGCCACGGGCTCACCGGCAACGCCGAGCCCTTCCAGGAGGCCCGCGCGCTGCTCGGAGCGGACGCCGTCGGAACGGACGTCCCGGCGCTGGTCGCGGCCCACGGGCAACAGCGGTACGCGGACACGGGGTTCCCCTGGCCGTGCGGCACCCACACGGCGGAAACCCCCAGCCTGATGCTCGGCCTGGCCGGGATCGGCTACTTCTACCTCCGCCGCTTCTCGCCCCAGGTCCCGTCCGTGCTGCTGCCGGTGCGGTGGGCACTCGATCACGCCTCCGCTGCCGTGCCGTCGGGAAGCTGGGCCAGTTCCTCGGGATCGAGCCGGCGCCCGCCCGACACCACGCAGAGGCGGCGCGCCCACTCGCCCCCACTGCGGGTGCCGCTCAGCCGCCCGTCTCCAGCGGGCCGAGGTCCCGCACGGTCCGGGTGAGCGCCCGGATCGGGGCGTTCTCCGCCGCCGTTCGCCACACCAGCGCGTACGCCAGCGGGCTCATGTCCTGCACGGCCAGGTAGGCGATGTCCGGCCTGACCCCGTACCGGGCCATGTGGGCGGGGAAGATGGTCACGACCTCGCCCAGGCCGGTCAGGGTGAGGGCCTCGTTGGGGTTGCGCACCAGCGGGCCGCGCTCGATGCGGCGGCCGCTCCGGGTCCGGGACGGCACATACCCCTCGAACCAGTAGGCCGGCCCGATCTCGGTGTCCGCATGCCGGAAGTCGCTCACCACCTCCAGCGAGACCGACGTGCGCCGGGCGAGTTCGTGCCCGGCGGCCACCGCCAGCACCCGCGGCTCTGAAAAGAGCACGGGGCCGACGGTGAGATCGGGCTCCTCGACGGGCAGCCAGGCGACCAGGACGTCGATCTCGTCACGGCGCAGGCAGCCGAACACGTCGTGGAAGGGCGGATGGCTGAAGCGCAGCTCCCAGGTGGGGTGGCGGGCGCGGAAGGTGGCCCAGTAGGGGCGCAGGTCGTGGACGTTCATCGGTAACATGCCGACGCGGAGCACGGCGGTGATCCCCCGGGCGGCCAGGCGGGCCCGCTCGATGCTGTCGCACAGGGCGGCGTAGGCCGGCCCGAGCTCGCCGTGGAGCTGGCGGCCGAGCGGCGTGAGCTGGATGTTGCGGCGGTTGGAGCGGTCGAACAGCGTGCCGCCCAGGCGGCGTTCCTGCTCGGCGATGGCCTGGCTGACCCGGGCCTGGGAGACGTGCAGCCGGGCGGCGGCCCTGCCGAAGTGCAGCTCCTCGGCGAGCACCAGGAAGATCGCTATATCACGCATCTCCATCGTGGCCCGACTCCAGCTCGATCCAGGCTCTCGTCCAGCGTTTCAGGCTCTCGTCCAGCGTTGATAACCCGTGCGTTATCGCGGGTGCTCGAAGCCCGGCGTTGATCGGGATCCGGCGCCTCAGCACAGTGGAAATCGGCCGGCAGGACGTGCGCGCCGACCTTGTCGCCAGCGTAGCAACACTCCGTCCACTGGAGCCCCCCATGAACGTCGTGATCGCCGTCGAAGACCTCCGCAAGAGCTTCGGACGCACGCACGCCCTGGACGGCCTGACGCTGACCGTCCGGACCGGTGAGGTCCACGGGTTCCTCGGCCCGAACGGCTCCGGCAAGTCCACCACGATCCGCATCCTGCTCGGCCTGATGCGCGCCGACGCCGGCTCCGCCGTCCTGCTGGGCGGGGATCCCTTCAGGGACGCCGCCGAGCTGCACCGCCGGCTGGCCTACGTGCCGGGCGAGGTGAGCCTGTGGCCGTCGCTGACCGGCGGCGAGGTGATCGACCTGCTCGGCGAGCTGCGCGGCGGCCTGGACCCCGCGAGGCGGGCCGAGCTGGTCGAGCGGTTCGAGCTCGACACCCGGAAGAGGACGAGGACCTACTCCAAGGGCAACCGGCAGAAGGTCGCCCTGGTCGCCGCCTTCGCCTCCGACGCCGAGCTGCTCATCCTGGACGAGCCCACGTCCGGCCTGGACCCGCTGATGGAGGCGATCTTCCAGCAGTGCGTCGCCGAGGAGAAGGAACGCGGCCGGACGGTACTGCTCTCCAGCCACATCCTGTCCGAGGTCGAGGCGCTGTGCGACCGGGTCAGCATCATCCGCGCCGGCCGCGACGTCGAGTCGGGCACCCTCGCCGAGCTGCGCCACCTCACCATGACGACCATCACCGCCGAGCTGTTCGGCCCCGTCCCCCACCTGCCCGGCGTGCACGACCTGACCGTCGAGGGCAGGCGGGTCGGCTTCCAGGTGGACAGCGACCACCTGGAGAAGGTGATGCTGCTGCTGGCCCGGGCCGGGATCGCCGCCCTGACCAGCCGGCCGCCGTCCCTGGAGGACCTGTTCATGCGTCACTACTCCACGCAGGACAGTGCGGCATGACCGGCACGTGGACCCTGGTCAGGCTGATCGCCCGCCGCGAGCGCCTGGTCGCGCCCGTCTGGATCCTGCTGCTCGCCGTCCTGGCCGCGGGCCAGCTCAACCGCTACGCGACCGGCATCCCCGACCTCGGCGCCTTCGCCCGCGAGATGAGCGCCAACCGGGCGCTCACCGCGTTCGCCGGAGAGGTGTACGCCTCCTCGGTCGCCGCCATGGCGGTGTGGAAGAACGCCGACGCCATCTACACCGTCCTCGGCCTGATCATGATCCTCACCGTCGTCCGGCACACCCGCGGCGAGGAGGAGTCGGGCCGCGCCGAGCTGGCCGGCTCCGGTGCCATCGGCCGGCTCGCGCCGCTGACGGCCGCGCTCCTCGTGACGTCGGCCTGCGCCGTCCTGGCCGGCCTGGTCACCGCCGCGGCCATGGTCATGACGGGCGCCGGGACGACGGGTTCCTTCGCCTTCGGCGCCGCGATCACCGCCGCCGGGCTGGTCTTCGTCGGCGTCGGTGCCCTGGCCGCCCAGATCACCCAGGGCACCCGCGCCGCGATCGGCCTCGCCGCCATCGGGCTGGGCGTGAGCTACTGCCTGCGTTTCATCGCCGACGGCAGCGGCCTGACCGCCCTGAAGTGGCTCTCGCCGCAGGGCTGGTCGCACCTGGTCCGGCCGTACGGGGACGACAACGTGGCCGTCCTGCTGCTCAGCCTGGCCCTCTTCGCGGTCACGGCGGCCCTCGCCTTCCGCCTCAACGCCAGGCGGGACCTGGGTCTCGGCCTGATCCCGGAGCGTCCGGGCCCCGCTCACTCCGTACGGCTGCGCAGCCCGCTCGCCCTGGCCTGGCGGATGCAGCGGGGCCTGCTGATCGGCTGGTCCGCCGGGTACGCGGCCGCCGGGCTCGTCCTCGGGGCGCTGGCCCTGTCCATCCCCGAGGTCGCCAGGCAGGGAGCCGCCGTCGAGGAGTTCTTCCGCCGCTACACCGCCTCTCCCGAGGCCACGATGACCGAGGCCTACCTCTGGCTGATCGTGCTCGGCCTCGGCTACGTCGCGGCCCTCTACCCGCTCCTCGTGCTGCTGCGGCTGCGCGACGAGGAGAGCTCCGGGCGGGCCGAACTGCTCCTGTCCACCCCGGTCGGCCGGATGCGCTGGGCCTGCTCCCACCTGGCCTTCGCGGTGCTCGGCAGCGCCGTCGTCCTCGGCGCCGCGGGCCTGACCATGGGGCTGGTGTCCGGACAGGCCGGCAAGGTCCTGAGCGGCGCGCTGATCCAGGTGCCGGCCGTCTGGGTGCTCGCCGGGGTCGGCATCCTGGCCTTCGGCCTGCTGCCCAGGGCCGCGGCGGCGATCTCGTGGGCCGCCTTCCTGTTCGTCAACCTGTTCGGCGAGGTCCTCGGGCCCATCATCGGGATCGACTACTGGGCCGCCAGGTTCTTCGTGCCCTTCCCCAACCTGCCGATGATCGTCTCGGGCGGCGACTTCACCGTCCTGCCCATCCTGATCATGCTCGCGGTCGCGGGGCTCCTCACCGCCGCAGGGCTGGCGGGGCTCGACCGGCGCGCCCTGTCCTCGTAGCGGCCGGCATGACCTTCTTCCTCCAGAACGAAGGGATCTCCTCCCATGTCCATCCAGTCCGTGCTCGCCGAGATCGCCGCCGCGGCCCCGTCGCCGGGTGTCACCCCCTCCGCCCTGACCGCCGACCGGCTCTGGTCCTTGGCGGCCGCGCTGCTGGGCCTGGCCGGCGTGGTCGCCGGCGCGCTCGCCCTGGCCCGCCCCGCCGGCCGCATCGGGAGCAGAGGGGCCGTCGTCGCCCTGGCGGCGGGGCCGGCCGGCACGGTCATCGGCGGGGCGGTACTCCTCACCGCCGATGGCGGTCCCGGCACCGGCAACGGAACCGTCGGGGGCTACGTGGCGCTGGTGCTGGGCGTGCTCGCCATCGTCCTCGGCGGGCTGGCGCGCGCTCGCTCCGCCCGCCGATCGGCCGCCTGACCTTTCGCCCCCTCCGATCCGGGATTCGTCGCCTCGTGGCACACGAACACGAGGTGGAAGGGAAACATCATGAGCAAGGTCTGGTTCGTCACCGGCTCGTCGCGCGGCCTGGGCCGCCAGTTCGTCGAGGCCGCCTTGTCCCGCGGTGACAGGGTCGCCGCGACCGCCCGGACCATCACCGGCCTGGACGACCTGGTCGACCGCTACGGCGACGCGGTGCTCCCGCTCGAACTGGACGTGACCGGCAGGAAGGCCGTGTTCGAAACCGTCGAGCAGGCCAAGAAGCACTTCGGCCGGTTGGACGTCATCGTCAACAACGCCGGCTACGCCCAGTTCGGCGCCGTCGAGGAGCTGACCGAGCAGGAACTGCGCGACCAGCTGGAGACCAACCTGTTCGGCGCGGTGTGGGTGATCCAGGCCGCGCTGCCGTACCTGCGCGAGCAGCGCTCCGGGCACATCGTGCAGCTGTCCTCGGCCGCGGGGATCATCACCATGCCGCTCGGCGGCGCGGACCGACCCGGTCTACGACGACGTCCGCCGGCGGCTCGGCGCGATGACCGGCAAGCTGCCCCCGGGGACCCGGCCGCCGCGGCCCGGGCGCTCCTCAAGCTCGTCGATTCCGACGACCCACCACTGAGGGTGATCTTCGGTGTGGGCATCTATCCGATGATCCAGCAGGTCTACGCCGGCCGGCTCAAGACCTGGGACGACTGGCAGGAGCTCTCGGCCGCGTCCCACGGCTAGCCACCCATGACGGCGATCGTTGAACGGCGGGCCGCGCCGGCCGCCCGGTGAGCTGCGCCCGGGAGCCCGGCCCCGAGGTGAGGCCACACCGTGATGCCACACCGTGATGCCACACCGTGATGCCACACCGAGGCCCGGGGCGGTCAGGCGTGCATGCCCCGGCGTAGGAGCGACCACACCCGGGCGGCCGCGACCCGGCGGGCCGGCGCGGGCCTCTTGGCGAGGACGCCGGCGAGCATGCTGACCGCCAGGAGCAGATCGTCGCCGTCGAGGTCCGCGCGGGCCGTTCCCGCCCGCTGGGCCTCGGCGAGCTTGTCGGCCAGCACGTCGCGCACCCGGTCGCGCATCGCCAGGGCGCGGGGGTCGGCGGTGTTCGCGTCGACCATGTCGATGAACGCGGTGGTGGCGATGATCTGCTCGGTGACCAGCGTGAGCACGTCGTCGAGCGTGGCGCCGGGCTCCCCCGCCAGGGCCTCCAGCTCGGCCACGCCGTCGTCGAAGACGGCCAGGGCGAGGGTGATCCGGTCGGGGAAGTGGCGGTAGAGGCTGCCCTGGCCGACCCCCGCGGTGCGAGCGACCAGGCTGAGCGGCGCGTCGTAGCCGACGCTGGCGAACACTTCGCGGGCCGCCGCGATCAGCGCCGCGCGGTTGCGGGCGGCGACGCGGGGCCCCTTGTTCACCGGACGTGCCACGGACATGACTGTCACACTATCAACCGGACAATATTGTCCACATTCTTGACGTCATGCCGTCCGCGCGTTCGACAGTGATCAGTCAGGCGGGCTATCTTGTGACCGGACAGGACTGTCCGGTTGTGATCTCCGCTCCAGACTCCCGATTCGGAAGGTCATCCATGGACCACTCTCCGACGCCGCCCGCCCACCTCGCCGTCGCGGAACTGGGCTTCGACCCGGACGAACTACGCGCCAGGTACCGCCACGAGCGCGACCGCCGGCTGCGGCCCGACGGCAACGCCCAGTACCAGGGCACCCGCGGTGAGTTCGGCTACTACGCCGCCGACCCGTACACCGAACGGGTGGAGCGGGAGCCGGTCCGCGACCGGGTCGAGGCGCTGGTGGTCGGGGGCGGCTTCGGCGGGCTGCTCACCGGGGCCAGGCTCCGCGAGGCGGGCGTGGCGGACATCCGGATGCTGGACGAGGCCGGCGACTTCGGCGGCACCTGGTACTGGAACCGCTACCCGGGCATCCACTGCGACATCGAGGCGACGGTCTACCTGCCGCTGCTCGAAGAGGTCGGCCACGTGCCCACCATGCGGTACGCGTCCGGCGAGGAGATCCGCCGGCACGCCGTCGCGATCGCCGGGCTGTACGACCTGTACCGCGACACGATGTTCCACACCCGCGTCACGGAGCTGCGCTGGGACGACGACGCGAGCGCCTGGCAGGTACGCACCGACCGCGGCGACGACTTCCTGGCCCGCTACGTCGTGATGTCCGCCGGCACCCTGGCCCAGCCGAAGCTGCCCGGCATCCCGGGCATCGAGACCTTCAAGGGACACACGTTCCACACCAGCCGCTGGGACTACGGCTACACCGGCGGCGACCAGAACGGCGGCCTGCACAAGCTCGCCGACAAGCGCGTCGCGGTCGTGGGCACCGGCGCCACCGGGATCCAGGTCATCCCGCACCTGGGGCGCGACTCTCAGCACCTGTACGTCTTCCAGCGCACCCCCTCCTCGGTCGACGTACGCGACAACCGCCCCACAGACCCGGCCTGGGCCGCCTCGCTCAAGCCCGGCTGGCAGCGCGAGCGGATGGAGAACTTCCTCACCGTCGTCACCGGCGGCCACGCCGAGCAGGACCTGATCGACGACGGCTGGACCAGCACCGCCCGGCTGCAACGCAACCTGCTGGCCGGCACCGTCGACACCACCCTGTCACCCGGGCAGCGCGCCTACCTCGACGAGCTCGCCGACTTCCAGAAGATGAACGAGATCCGCGCCCGCGTGGACGAGATCGTGGAGGACCCCGCCACCGCGGAGCTGCTCAAGCCCTGGTACCGCTACATGTGCAAGCGGCCGACCTTCAGCGACCACTACCTGCAGACGTTCAACCGGCCCGACGTCACCCTGGTCGACACCGCCGACCACGGCGGCATCACCGCGATGACGGAGTCGGCGGTCGTGGTCGGCGAGCGGAAGTACGAGGTGGACTGCGTCATCTTCGCGACCGGCTTCGAGGTCGGCGTCTCCGGCATCGTCTCCGGCGCCCTGCCGGTGTACGGCCGGGACGGCGCGCCGCTGCTCGGCACCTGGATGCGGGGCGGCCCGCGCACGCTGCACGGCTTCTACAGCCACGGCTTCCCGAACCTGTTCCACCTGGGCCCCCTGCAGAACGCCTCCGCGGTCAACTTCGTGCACATCCTTCAGGAGCAGGCCACCCACATCGGCGCCGTGGTCGCCGAGGCCCGCCGGCGCGGCGTCGCCGTGGTCGAGCCGAGCAAGGACGCCGAGGAGGCGTGGGTGGCCACCATCCGGGAGCTGGCGCCGGACAACAGCCGGTTCCAGGCCGAGTGTACGCCCGGCTACTACAACAACGAGGGCAAGCCCCGCCCGGGCGGCATGACGTACGGGCCCGGCCCCGTCGCCTTCCACGACCTGCTGCGCCGCTGGCGCGCCGAGGGCGGCATGGAGGAGGTGCTGGCGGGCGACCGATGAACATCCGGGCGCGTCCGCTGTGGCGATCGGACGGCCCGGCCTTCCGGCCGGCGGAGATCAGGTGACAATTACGCCATTACACTGCAAGTCGACGAGGCCCGAGTCGCTGGTGGGCTGAGAACCCCGATCGAAAGGACGGCCATGGCCGGCATCCTCCGACCGCGCGGCCAGGCCGCCAAGGTCGTGCCCGTCGAGCTCTTCTTCGACCTCGTGTACGTGTTCGCCATCACCCAGCTCTCCCACCTCCTCCTCGATCATCTCGGCGCGGCCGGAGCGGCGCAGACCCTGCTGCTGACCCTGGCCGTGTGGTGGGCGTGGATGTACACCACCTGGACCACGAACTACCTGGACCCCGACCACCCCACCATGCGGCTGACGCTGGCCGCCATGATGCTGGCCGGGCTGGCCATGGCCGCCGCGCTGCCCCAGGCGTTCGGGCCGCGCGCCCTGTGGTTCGCCACCGCGTACGTCGTGCTCCAGGTGGGCCGGTCGCTGGTGGTCGCGCTCGCGGCCCGGCACGAGCCCATCGGGCATACCTTCCGGCTCATCCTGGGCTGGCACGTGATCAGCGCCGTCCTGTGGGTCGGCGGCGCGTTCGCCGGTGGGACGGCGCAGGTGGTGCTGTGGGTGGTGGCGCTGGCCGCGGAGTACGCCGCGCCCTGGCACGGCTACCGGCTGCCGTTCCTGCCCCGGGCCACCACGGCCGACTGGTCGATCGACAGCGGCCACATGGCCGAACGCTGCCAGCTCTTCGTGATCCTCGCCCTCGGGGAGTCCATCCTGGTCACCGGCCTGACCCTGGCAGGCGGCGATCACCTGTCCGTCGCGACGGTGGCCGCGTTCGCCATCGCGTTCCTCACCAGCGTGGCCATGTGGTGGGTGTACTTCGACCGCTCGGCCGAGGCCGCCGCGGAGAAGGTGGCCGAGTCCGATGACACCGGGCGGCTGGGCCGGTCGGCCTACACCTACAGCCACATCCCCATCGTGGCCGGGATCATCGTCGCGGCCGTCGGCGACGAGCTGGCCATCGCGCACCCGCTCGGGCCGATCAGCCCGGGCACCGCCCTCACCGTCCTGGGCGGCCCCGCGCTGTTCCTGGCCGGGCACGCGGTGTTCCAGCGGGTGGTGTTCGGCCGCGTACCGGCGAGCAGGCTCGCCGCCATCGCCGTGCTCGTCGTCACCGCGCCGGTCGTCCTGCTGGCGCCGTCACTCGTGCCCCCGCTCGCCCTGGCCGGCCTGGCGGCGGTGGTGGTCGGCGGCGCCGCGTTCTGGGACTCGCGACCGGCGTGACGCGTGCTCACCCCGGGTGAACCATCGCCTGACCCGGGGGTATAGGAGCACTCATGAGTGCCGACGTCCATGTCATCGCCACCTCGTCGCTGGGTGACCACAGCTATCTGGCCACCGACGGGCAGTCCGCCGTCGTGGTCGACCCTCAGCGGGACGTCGACCGCGTGCTCTCCCTGGCCGGCCGCACAGGCGTGCGCGTCACGCACGTCGTCGAGACGCACCTGCACAACGACTACGTCTCGGGCGGGCTGGAGCTGGCCAGGCTGACCGGGGCGCACTACGGCGTCGCGGCGGCCGACCAGGCGCCGTTCCCGCACCTGCCGCTGTCCGACGGGGACGTCGTCGAGGTCTCGCCCGTGCTGCGGCTGCGTGCCCTGGCCACGCCCGGCCACACCTTCCACCACCTGTCGTACGTGCTGGAGCACCGCGAGGCGGTCGAGGGTGTCTTCACCGGTGGCTCTCTGCTGTTCGGCACGACAGGCCGTACGGACCTGCTGGGGGCCGAGCACGCCGCCACGCTGGCGCGCGAGCAGCACGCCTCCGTGCGGAGGCTTTCCGCCCTGCTGCCCGGCGGCGCCGCGATCTGGCCGACCCACGGTTTCGGCAGCTTCTGCTCGGCCGCCCAGGCCTCCGGCGACAGCTCCACCATCGAGCGCGAGCGGCAGGTGAACCCGGCACTGCGGCTCGCCGCCGACGCGTTCGTCACGCAGACGCTGGCCGGGCTCGACGCCTACCCCGCCTACTACGCGCACATGGGCGTGCTCAACCTGCGTGGCCCCGCGCCGGTCGATCTGCGCCCGCCGGCGCTCATCTCCCCGGAGGAGCTGCGGGCGCGGCTGCGGGCCGGGGAGTGGGTGGTGGACCTGCGTCACCGCACCGCGTACGCCGAGGCCCACCTGGCCGGCACGATCAGCCTGGGGCTGGACGGGCCGATGGCCACCTGGCTCGGCTGGCTGATCGGCAGGGGCGCGCCGCTGACGCTGGTCGGCCGGACGCCCGAGGAGGTGGCGCAGGCGCGGCGGGAGCTCGTACGCATCGGCGTGGACCACGTCTCCGCGGCGGCGGCCGGCACGCCCCGGGCGCTCGCCGCCGATCCGGCGCAGGTGCGGTCGCTGCCCACGGCGACGTTCGCCGGGCTGGCCGCCGCGCTCGCCGGTGACGTACCGGCCGGGCTGCCCGCCCCCCGCGTGATCCTGGACGTCAGGCTCGGCAACGAGTGGCGGGCCTCCCACCTCGACGGCGCCGTGCACGTGCCGCTGCCCGAGCTCGCGGCCCGCGCCGGCGACATCCCGGCCGGGGCCGTCTGGGTGCACTGCGGCAGCGGCTACCGGGCCACCGCGGCGGCCTCGCTGCTGGCCAGGAGCGGGCGGGAGGTCGTGGTGGTGGACGACGAGTTCGCCGGCGCCGCGTCGTCCGGCCTGGCCATGGCCTCCTGACTCTTGTTACCAGAATTCTGTTATCGTTGATTCATGAGTGATCGGGAAGAGGTCCGCCGGCGCATCATCGACGCCGCGGCCACGCTGCTGCGCGACAAGGGCCGCGAGGGAGTGACGACGCGCACCGTCGGCGCCGCGGCCGGCGTTCAGGCACCCACGCTCTACCGCCTGTTCACCGACATGGACGGGCTGCTCGAAGCGGTGGCGGCCGACGGGTTCGCGCGCTACCTGGAGAAGAAGTACAGCCAGGAGCTGTCCGACGACCCCGTGGACGACCTGCGCCGCGGCTTCGACACGCATGTCGGCTTCGGCCTGGAGAACCCGGAGCACTACCTGCTCATGTACGGCCGGCCCAGCCCCGGCTCCCGCAGGCGCGTCATCGAGCAGTCGCTGGAGCGGCTTCACCAGTTGGTCCAGCGCATCGCCGTCGCGGGCCGGCTCTCCATCGGCGTCGAGGCGGCCGTCGCCATGGTGCACGCCGCGGGCGTCGGCCTCACGCTCACCCTCATCGGCACCCCTCCCGAGGAGCGCGACGCCGCACTCCCCGGCCGCGTGCGCGAGGCCATCCTCGCGGCCATCACCACGGCGGCCCCGGCGGACGCTCCGGGCGTGGCGCAGCGGGCCGTGGGCCTGAAAGCCGTGCTCGACGAGGTGCCCGGCCTGTATTCGCCGGGCGAGCGGGGCCTGCTCGACGAGCTCCTGGACCGCGCCGCGAACCACACCTGAGGCGGGCCGCCGCCGCCGCGGCGCACGATGGTTGTGCGTCCTTTTACCTGGAACGCCGCCGGCGGCGAACACGATCATCTGGTGTGCTCCTCAGCAATCGTGCCGTCTTCGCCAGCTCCGACCTCGACGAGGTCCGCGGCGAGGTCGCCAAGGTGTTCTGCCCGCACCGGCTGGACCTGGCCGGGGACGCGGACCTGCTGTCGGCCCGGTTCAACTCCGTCCAGTTCGGCTCGGTCCGCGTCAGTTACCTCGACTACGGGGCCGACGTGCACATCGAACCAGGCGACCTCGACACGTTCTTCCTGGTCATGATCCCGCTCGCCGGCCGCAGCCTGATCCGCGCCGGCGGTGAGGAGATCGTCTCCACCCCGTCGCTGGCCTCGCTGCCGTCACCGACCCGCCACCTCGACATGCGCTGGGCCGCCGGCTGCCCCCAGCTCCTGGTCAAGTTCGAGCGAACCGCGATCGAGCGCGCGCTGGAGCAGCTGCTCGGCGAGCGGCTCGGCGACCCGATCGTCTTCGGCCTCGGCATGGACCTGACGATGGGCTGGACCCGGTCCTGGCGGGACCTGGCCGACCTGCTCGTCAGGGAGGCCGAGCGCGACGACGGGCTGTCCGGCCATCCGCTGGCCATCGCGCACCTGGAGAACGCCCTGATCACCCTGCTGCTGACCATGCAGCCCTCCAACTACCGGGAACGCCTGACCGCGCCGGGACCGCCCGCGCTGCCCAAGGTCGTGCGCCGGGCGATGGAGTTCATCGAGGGGCACGCGCACCTCCCGCTCACCACCGCCGACGTCGCCGGCGCCGTCGCGGTCAGCAGCCGCTCCCTCCAGGAGGGTTTCCGCGCGCATCTCGGGCTGACCCCCATGGCCCACCTCAGGCGCGTACGGCTGGAGCGGGTGCACGACGAGCTGAGGACGGCCGATCCCGCCAGGGTCACGGTGACCACCGTGGCCGCCCGATGGGGCTTCCTGCACCAGGGACGTTTCGCCGCCCAGTACCGCGAGAGGTACGGGCAGCCGCCGTCGGAGACGCTGCGCAGGGGTTCCGCGTCAGGTGGATGAGATCCGCGCTCAGCGGATGGCCCGGCCGGGCACGCCGGCCGTACTTTCTTGTCAGGCGCCGATCACGACCTCCACCCGAAACCTCCGAAGGGACACCTCCACCATGCGCGACATCCTCATCGTCGGCGCCGGCCAGGCCGGCCTCCACCTGGCGATCGGCCTGCTCCAGCACGGCTACGACGTCACCGTGGTCTCCAACCGCACCCCCGAGTCCATCCGCGACGGCCGGGTGATGTCCGGCCAGGCCATGTTCGGCACCGCGCAGGCCCACGAGCGGAGGCTCGGCCTGGACTGGTGGGCCGAGGTCTGCCCGCCCATCGACGGCATCGCGCTCACGGTTCCGAGCCCCGAGGGCGGCAAGGCCCTCGACTGGGCGGCGCGGCTGCACGTCCCGGCCCGCTCGGTCGACCAGCGGCTGAAGATGCCGGCCTGGCTGGGCGAGTTCGAACGGCTCGGCGGCAAGCTCGTCCTGCACGACGCCACCCCGGAAGACCTGGAAGGGTACGCGGCCCGGTACGACCTGGTGCTGGTCGCCGCCGGGAAGGGGCAGATCGCCTCGCTGTTCGAGCGGGACCCCGAGCGGTCGCCGTACGCGGCGCCGCAGCGCGCGCTGGCGGTCACCTACGTCAACGGCCTGGCTCCCCGCCCCGAGCACTCGGCGGTCTGCTTCAACCTGCTTCCCGGCGTGGGCGAGTACTTCGTCTTCCCCGCGCTCACGCACACCGGCCCCTGCGAGATCATGGTGTTCGAGGGCGTGCCGGGCGGTCCCATGGACTGCTGGGGCGACGTGCGCGGCCCGGCCGAGCACCTGGCGCGCAGCCGCCGGATCCTGGAGACGTTCTTCCCGTGGGAGGCCGAGCGTTGCGCCGGGATCGAGCTCACCGACGCCAACGCGGTCCTGACCGGCCGCTTCGCCCCCACGGTCCGCCGTCCCGTCGCCGTCCTGCCTTCCGGCGCGCCGGTGCTCGGCGTCGCCGACGTGGTGGTGCTCAACGACCCGATCACCGGGCAGGGCAGCAACAACGCCGCCAAGTGCGCGGACACGTACCTGCGGGCGATCGTGGAGCGGGGCGGGCAGCCGTTCGACGCGGACTGGATGCGGCGGACCTTCGACCTCTTCTGGGCGCAGGCCCAGCACGTCACGAACTGGACCAACGCCCTGCTGGCGCCGGCCGAACCGCACCACCTGGCGCTCCTGGGCGCCGCGGGGGAACGTCCGGAGATCGCCTCCCGGTTCGTCAACGGCTTCGACGACCCGGCCGACTACGCCGACTGGTTCATGGACGCCGCCCGGGCCGAGGCCTACCTGAGCAGGGTCGCGGCATGAGGTCGCTGCGTGACGCCCTCGGGCAGTTCGCAACCGGGGTGGCGGTGATCACGACGGCGACCGCCTGCGGGGAGCGGGCCGGCGTGACCGTCAACTCCTTCACCTCGGTCTCGCTCGATCCGCCGCTGGTGCTCTGGTGCCTGTCGAAGCGGGCGCCCAGCGCGCCGCTCTTCCTGCGCGCCGGGCGGTTCGCCGTCAACGTCCTGGCCGCCGGCCAGGACCACCTGTCCAGGCGTTTCGCCACGCCGGCCGCCGACAAGTTCGCCGGGGTGGAGCTGGTCGCCGCCCCGCTGCCGATGCTGGCAGGGACGCTGGCCGGCTTCGTCTGCCGGACGGAGCGGGTGCACGACGGCGGCGACCACCACATCTTCGTCGGGGCGGTGGAGCGCTACCAGCGAGCCGAGGGAGAGCCGCTCGTCTTCCACTCGGGCCGTTACCGGGAGTTCTGGCCCGAGCTGAGCGTGGCCGACTGCGCCTGAGCGCCCGGGCTCAGAACACCTGAGCCAGGCACCCCAGCGCGACGGCCACCACGATCGCGGCCACCATCACCACTCTCATCGGTTCGGAGATGCGCAGCATGAGGTCCCTCCAGTTTCACGCGCAGTACCGGACGAGCCATTCGTCCGCGTCGTAGGCCCATCGCGCGGGGTCCGGCGCGGTGGCCGGACGCTCTTCGACGGTGTCCTCCAGCCGGATCCGCTCGGGCAGCCGGGCGAAGCGGGCACTCCGCACGCCGGTGTGGTCGACAGCCATGATGTTCCGTTCTGAGCGGGTTGAGAACGCCGATGACGCGGCTTGCGTCACCGGTTCGTATGGTGACGATGATGGCAGGGCGGGCGTCACCTGTCAAGCCGGTGACGAGAATCATGGCAGGTGGAGGCGGCGGCCCTGCCAGCGGGAGCGGAGCCATCGGTCGTGGCTCGCCACCACGATCCCGCCCGGCCCGCCGGCGCCCAGGGCCTCCTCCAGCTCGTCCGCGAGCCGGGGTGACAGGTGGTTGGTGGGCTCGTCGAGCAGCAGCACCCCGGGTGGGTCGGCCACCAGCAGTGCCAGCGCCAGCCGGCGGCGCTGGCCCACCGACAGCTCCCCCACCCGCAGGTCCACGTCACGCCGGCCGATCAGGCCGAGCGAGAGCAGCGGCACGGACTCAGCCCGCTCCCTGCCGAGTGCCCGCTCGTACGTCTCCCGCACCGTGCGGTCCGGCCGCTCGAACACGGAGTCCTGGGCCAGCAGCCCGACGGTCAGCCCGGGCCGCCGCCGTACCGCTCCCCCGGCGTCCAGCCGTCCGGCCAGAACCGCCAGGAGGGTGGACTTGCCGGCGCCGTTCGGCCCGGTGACCAGCAGCCGCTCCCCCGGAGCCAGGTCGAGCCGGTCGATGGAGAGCCGTCCGGGCACCCGCACGTCCCGCAGCGACAGCAGCGGAACCTCCTCCTCCCCTGGGCCGGCGGCCTCCTCGACCAGGGGGCGGGGCAGGAAGCGGAGCGGGGGCGGCGGGGCCGGGACCTGCTCGCGTTCCAGCTCGGCGAGCCGGCGGGCGGCGTTGCGGACCCGCCGGGAGATCTGCTGCTGCACCCGGCCGGCGCGGTGCCCGTAGCCCATCTTCTCGTTGTCGCGGCGCAACCCGTCCAGCGCCACCTGCCGTGACGTCACCGCGACGGCGTGGCGCAGCTCGCCGAGCTCCTCCTGCTCGTCGGCGTGACGCCGCTCCCAGCGCTCGCGTTCCGCGTGCTTCTCGGCCAGGTACGCGCCGTATCCGCCGCCGTACCGGACGGGCCCGTCCACCGCGGGGTCGAGATCGATCAGGTCCGTGCAGACGGCGTCCAGGAACGCCCGGTCGTGGCTCGCCACGACGACCACCCCCGTCATGCCGCGCAGCCGCTCCTCCACGAACGCCGCGGCGTCGTCGTCCAGGTGGTTGGTGGGCTCGTCCAGCAGCAGCGCGGCGGGCTGCCTGATCAGGAGCGCCGCCAGGGCGAGCCGCCCCCGCTGCCCGCCGGACAACGACACGAGCGCCCGCCCGTGCGGCACGCCGCCCAGGCCGAGCCGGTCGAGGACGATCTCCGCGCGCCTGTCGGCGTCCCAGGAGTCGCGCTGTTGCGCCTGGTCGAGCCGGGCTCCGTACGCTTCGAGCAGCGCGGCATCGTCCGGGGCCGCGGCGAGCGCGCCGGTGAGCCGGTCGAGCTCGGCCAGGTCCGTACGGGCCTCCCGCAGCGCGTCGTCGAGCACGGCAGCTACGGTGGTGTCGCCGGCGAACGGCGTTTCCTGGTGCAGGAAGCCCAGGTCGGCGGGCCGTACGACGGTGCCGGAATCCGGCTCGTCCACGCCGGCCAGCAACCGCAGCAGGGTGGACTTGCCCGCGCCGTTCTCGCCGATCAGCCCGATCCGGTGACCGGGTGCGGCGGTGAGCGAGACGCCGTCGAGCACGCGCCGCGCGCCCAGCGTGCGTACGAGATCGCGGGCGAGCAGCGCGTCACTCATCGGCGGACCCCCCGATCACCAGATCAGAGGGCCGGGAAGAGGACAGCGGGGAACAGGCGATGAACGCCTCGGACATGGGAGAAGACCTCGCGGGAGAGCACGGGCGCGCCGAAGCCGCCCGGTGGAGGGACAGGGATTCGGGGAACGACGACCGGGGCCGCGTCGGCGGCGGTCATGTGCGCCTGCCGGGGCCCGTCAACCTCCGGTATCACCCGGAGATGTCGTCGTCACCTGCCATGTCGCGGTCTCTCCTACCTCTTGATCGTCTTTTACCCTAGCAGCCGCTACGCGCCGGCGCCGCGCAGCAGGGTGTCGACCACGACGTCGGCGGCCTGGGCGGCGCTCAGCCCGGACAGGTTCTCCGCGGCCTGTTCCATCAGCGGCGGCAGGACCGTGGCCACCCAGCCGGGCGGCAGGTCGGCGCGCAGCAGGCCCTCGTCGGTGGCGCGGCGCAGGAAGACGTCCACCTCCTCGATCAGCCGGCGGCGGCGCTCGCGGAGCGTCTCCTCGCGGAGCATGCGGCTGGTCTCCACGGGCCACTTGCGGTTGACGGCGATGATGCCTTCGACGTACCGGTGCAGCGCGACCGCGACCGGCGCCTCGTGCAACCTGGCGGCCTCGACGGCCTCCTCGACCGCGTCGTAGCGGGCTCCGTAGACCGCGGCCATGAGGTCCTCGCGGGAGGCGAAGCGGCGGTAGACCGTGCGGCGGTCCACGCCCGCCGCTGCCGCGATGGCGGAGATGGTCGCCGACGGGTCGTCGGCGAGCATGCGGGCGCCCGTGCTCAGGAGGCGTTCCAGGTTGCGCATCGCGTCTGCTCTCACCTGCCCAAAGATACTCCGCTCCAGGACAGGTGCCACTCAGCTGAGAAGGTAACCGCTGTAACCGCGGCTCCGATGAGGTGCTTACGGTGGCAGTCGAATGACTCAAGATCCCAGCCTCTGCCTGCCGCGAAGGGGACCGCTCCACGCGAGGTTCCGCCTGGCCGCCGCTCCCGGTGTCTCACCGTCATCTGACTGATGTGCCCCGGTCGGCCGCCCGGGACAGTGAGGAATGCCGCACCACCTGAGACACGACACGGAGGACTCATCATGATCGATAGGCGCACCTTCGGCAAGGTCGTCGGCCTGGCGACCGGCGCGACCGTCGCCTCGCTGGCGGGCCTGGAGCAGGCGGCCTCCGCCGCCCGGAAGGCGGCCCCGCCGTCGCCGGCGGTCGCCACCGGCCCGCACCCGTCGTTCGGCTCGCTGAAGCAGGTCAAGGCCGGGCTGCTGAACATCGGTTACGCCGAGGCGGGCCCGGCCCGGGGGCCGGTGGTGATCTGCCTGCACGGCTGGCCGTACGACATCCACAGCTTCGTGGACGTCGCGCCGCAACTGGCGGCGCGGGGTTACCGGGTGATCGTGCCCTACCTGCGCGGTCACGGCACGACGAGGTTCCTGTCCGCGAAGACGTTCCGCAACGCCCAGCAGTCGGCGATCGCCCTCGACATCCTCGCGCTGATGGACGCGCTCAGGATCGACCAGGCCGTGCTCGCCGGCTTCGACTGGGGGTCGAGGACCGCCGACATCATCGCGGCCCTCTGGCCGGAGCGCTGCAAGGCCCTGGTGTCGGTGAGCGGCTACCTCATCACGAACCTCGAGGCCAACCTCGCCCCGCTGCCGCCGAAGGCCGAGTACGCCTGGTGGTACCAGTACTACTTCGCCACCGACCGGGGCCGGCAGGCCATGGAGGACAGGGACAAGCGCAACGGCCTGGCCCGGCTCGTCTGGGACACCGTCTCGCCGACCTGGGACTTCGACGACGCCACCTTCGAGCGCACGGCCGCGGCCTTCGACAACCCCGACTACGCCGCCATCGTGCTCCACAACTACCGCTGGCGGCTGAGCCTGGCCGCGGGCGAGCGCCGTTACGACGCCGTCGAGCGGCGGCTCCAGGCGCGGCCGCACATCAAGGTGCCGACGATCACCCTGGACGCCGAGCTCGACCCCTTCACCGCCGCGCCGGGTGACGGCTCGGCCTACCGGGAGATGTTCACCGGCGCCTACGAGCACCGCACGCTCAAGGGCATCGGGCACAACCTGCCGCAGGAGGCGCCCACGGCGTTCGCCCAGGCCGTCGTCGACGCGGACCGCCTCTGAGCCCGCCTCCGCCTTCGGCCACCCCCACGTGGTCGCCGGCGTGGCGCCGGTCAGGACGGCGCCTCCCAGACGGGGCGGATCTCGAGGCCCGCGCCCAGCGGGCAGTGACGCGCGATCTCCTCGGCCTCCTCCAGGTCCGCGCACTCGACGAGGTAGTAGCCCGCCAGATCCTGGCTCAGCGCCACGAACGGCCCGGGGGCCGAGACCGGCCCCCGGTCCGAGGGACGCAGCGACCTGGCCTCCGTGGCGGGCTTCAGTGCCTCCCCCGTGAACGCGATGCCGCGTTCCCGCAGGTATTGGGCGAACGCCGCGTGCTCGGCCAGCGCCGCCCCCATCTCTTCCTCCGAGACCGACTCCCAGTAGTTCTCCGGATCGAAGAGCAGCAGTGCGAACTTCATCGTGAACCTCCTCAGTCCTGACGACGAACGAGCATGCCCGAAATGGACAGGCGGGCACCTGTCCATGACCGGATCAGGCGAACCGTAGCGCCCCGGTGCATAATTGGGATGAGCCGAATTCCCAGGTCTGGCTCACTTTGACCTGCACGGGGTGGTGAATGTGAGCGGCGCTCCCCGGCTCGGCCTGCGCGGCAGGCGCAGCGAGTGCCAGGCGCTGGATCGGCTGGTCGCCGAGGCCAGGGAGGGCCGCAGCCAGGTGCTGGTGCTGCGCGGCGAGGCGGGGGTCGGAAAGTCCGCGCTGGTGGACTACCTGATGGCGAACGCCACAGGGTGCCAGACCCTGCGGGCGGCCGGCGTCGAGTCCGAGATGGAGCTGGCGTTCGCCGGGCTGCACCAGTTGTGCCTGCCGATGATCGGGAAGCTCGATCGGCTGCCCGCCCCGCAGCGGGAGGCCCTGGCCGTCGCGTTCGGCCTCAGCGCGGGCAGCGTGCCGGACCGTTTCCTGGTCGGCCTGGCGGTGCTCAGCCTGCTGGCCGAGGTGGCGGAGAAGCAGCCGCTCGTCTGCGTGGTGGACGACGCCCAGTGGCTCGACCAGGTCTCCGCGCAGACGCTGGCCTTCGTCGCGCGCCGGCTGCTCGCCGAGCGGGTGGCGCTGGTGTTCGCGGTGCGCACCTCGACGGCCGGTCCGGGCGGCGACCAGCTGCGGGGGCTGCCGGAGCTGGCGGTCAGGGGCCTGGGCTACGACGACGCTCGCGCGCTGCTGGACTCGGTGGTGCCCGGGCGGCTGGACGAGCGGGTCAGGGACCGGATCGTCGCCGAGACCCGCGGCAACCCGCTGGCGCTGCTGGAGCTGCCCCGGGGGCTGACGGTGGCCGAGCTGGCCGGCGGGTTCGGGCGGCCTGACGCGCGACCTCTGGCGAACAAGATCGAGCAGAGTTTCGTGCGCCGGATCGAGGAGCTTCCGGGCGCGACGCAACGGCTGCTGCTGGTGGCGGCCGCCGAGCCGGTGGGGGACGTCTCGCTGCTGCGACGGGTGGCCGGGCGGCTCGGGATCAGCGCGGACGCCGCGGCGGCGGCCGAGAGTGCTGGGCTGATCGAGTTCGGCACGCGGGCGCGATTCCGCCATCCGCTGGTGCGCTCGGCGGCGTACCGGGCGGCGGACCCCGAGGAACGCCAGGACGTGCACCGTGCGCTGGCCGAGGCGACCGACCCGGACTCCGACCCGGACCGCCGCGCCTGGCATCGCGCCCACGCGGCGGTCGAGCCCGACGAGGCCGTGGCCGGCGAGCTGGAGCGCTCAGCCGGCCGGGCCCAGGCGCGCGGCGGCCTGGCGGCGGCGGCCGCGTTCCTGAAGCGCGCGACCGAGCTGACGCCCGATCCCGCCAGGCGCGGAGCGCGGGCGGTGGCCGCCGCGCAGGCCACCTTCGAGGCCGGGGCTCCGGACGTGGCGCTCGAGCTGCTGTCCGCCGCGGAGATGAGCCCGCTGGGCGAGCTCCATCGCGGGCGGCTGATCCGGCTCCGCGCCCAGATCGTCTTCGCCCGCAGGCGCAGCGGTGACGCGGCGCCGTTGCTGCTCGACGCGGCCGGACGGCTGGAACGGACCGACGAGGGGCAGGCGCGCGAGGCCTACCTGGAAGCGATCGGCTCGGCGGTGTTCGCCGGCCGCCTCGGTGAGCCGGGCCTGCTGCGGCGGGTGGCCGAGGCCGCCCGCACCGCGCCGCGCGGCCCGCGGCCGCCGCGGCTCGCGGACGCGCTGCTCGACGGCCTGGCGACCCGGTTCGCCGACGGTTACGTCGCGGGGGCGCCGCTGCTGAGGCGCGCGTTGCGGGCGTTCCGGCAGGACGCGGGACGCCGCGGGGACGACATCATGCGCTGGCTCTGGCTGGCCTGGCCCGCCGCCGGCGACATGTACGACGACGAGACCTGGCACGAGCTGGCCGCGCACGCGGTCCGTACGGCCCGCGAGGCCGGCGCGCTATACTTCCTGCCCCTGGCCCTGACCTACCGCGCCGCCGTGCACGTGCACGCCGGCGAGTTCGGCGCGGCCTCCACCTTGATCGAGGAGTCCGACGCGCTGCTGAGGGTGACCGGCAACTCGCACCTCGGTTACGCCTCGCTGCTGCTGCACGCCTGGCGCGGCGCGAACGCCGAGGTGGTGGGCGTGGTCGACGCCGGCGCCGAGTGGGCGAGCACCTGGAAAGAGGGCCGGGCGATCGGCGTGCGCCCCTACCTGAACGCCGTCGTGTACAACGGTCTCGGCCGCTTCCACGACGCCCTGGCCGGCGCGGAGGAGGCGTACGCGTTCGACGACCTGGGGGTGTTCGGGTTCTCCCTCGTCGAGCTGGTCGAGGCCGGAGCCCGCGCCGGAGCCCAGGAGGCGGCGGCGACCGCGCTGCGGCAGCTCGAGGAGCGGACCCTCGCCAGCGGCACCGAGTGGGCGCTCGGCCTGCTGGCCAGGTCGAGGGCGCTGCTGTCCGGCGGCGCGACCGCCGACCGCCTGTACCGGGAGGCCATCGAGCACCTCCGGCGCAGCCGGGTCGCCGTACACCTCGCCCGCACCCACCTGGTGTACGGGGAGTGGCTTCGCCACGAGAACCGGCCCGCCGAAGCGCGCGAGCACCTGCAGACCGCCTACGAGCTGTTGAACGGTTTCGGCGCCAGGGCCTTCGCCGACCGTGCCCGCCGCGAGCTCCTGGCCCTCGGCGAGCCGGTACGCCGTCAGGCGGCCGAGGAGCAGCACGTCCTCACGGCGCAGGAGGCGCAGATCGCCCGGCTGGCCGCCGGCGGGAAGACGAACTCCGAGATCGGCGCCGAGCTGTTCATCAGCCCGCGTACCGTCGAGTGGCACCTGCGCAAGGTGTTCACCAAGCTCGACGTGGACTCGCGCAGCAAGCTGCGCGGGATGCTGACCGGCTCCTGACGCGGGCTCCGGGCCTACGCGCTCATGACGCGGGCTCCGGGCCTACGCGCTCATGACGCGTCGCATGTCGGCGATGGCGCGCAGCGTCCCGCGCACGGTGCCGGTCACCTTGGAACGTCCCGTCCTGGGCAGGTAGTCCACCTCGACCTCGGCGATCCGCCACCCGGCCGCGGCGGCACGCAGCACCATCTCCAGCGGGTAGCCGAAGCGGCGGTCGGTCAGCTCCAGCGCCAGCAGCGCCGAACGCCTGGCGGCCCGCATGGGGCCGAGATCGTGCAGCGGCGCCCCCGTACGGCGGCGCAGGTTCGCGGCGAGGACGGCGTTGCCCAGCCGGGCGTGCGGCGGCCAGGCGCCCGCGGCCTTCGGGACGCGCCGGCCGAGCACGAGGTCACCGCGCCCGCCGAGCACCGGCGCGGCCACCCGGGGCAGCTGGGCAGGGTCGAGCGAGGCGTCGGCGTCCATGAAGCAGACCAGCTCGGCCGAGGAGGCCAGCAGCCCGGCGTGGCAGGCGGCGCCGAACCCGCGCCTCGGCTCGTGGACCACCTCGGCCCCGTGATCGCGGGCGACCTGCGCGGAACGGTCGGTGGAGCCGTTGTCGGCCACGATGGGGCGGTAGCCGTCGGGCATGCGGCCGAGCACCCAGCCGAGCGCGGCCTCCTCGTTCAGGCACGGCAGGATCACGTCGATCGTCATGACCCGGCGAACTCCCTCATGCCCGCCTCGAAGCCGACCTCGGCGCGGAACCCCAGCTCGGCCGCCGCCCGTCCGGGCGAGGCGACGATGTGCCGGACGTCGCCCAGCCGGTACTCGCGCGTGACCAGGGGGCTGGGCCCGCCCCGCTCCGCGGCCAGCGCGCGGGCCATCTCTCCCACGGTGCGGGGAGTGCCGGAGGCGATGTTCCAGGCCCGCAGCTCGCCCGGCCGGACCGGTGCGGCCAGGGCGGCAAGGTTCGCCCTGGCCACGTCGCGCACGTGGACGAAGTCGCGGAGCTGGCGGCCGTCCTCGAACACCTTCGGCGCCCTGCCTGCCGCCAGCTCGGAGCGGAAGATCGCGGCCACGCCCGCGTAGGGGGTGTCGCGGGGCATGCGCGGGCCGTACACGTTGTGGTAGCGCAGCGCCGCCACCCTCCCGCCGGTCTCCCTGGCCCAGTTGGCGGCCAGGTGCTCCTGCGCGAGCTTGCTCGTGGCGTAGGCGTTGCGTGGGTCGGTGGGGGCGTCCTCCTCGATCTCCGCGCAGCGCAGGGGCTCGCCGCACCGCGGGCACGCGGGGTCGAACCGGCCCCGCTCCAGGTCGTGCACGGCCCGGGGACCCGGCCTGACCTGGCCATGAATGGCGCAGGCGTAGCGGCCCTCGCCGTAGACGACCATCGAGGAGGCCAGGACCAGGCGTTCGATCCCGTGCCTTGCCATGGCGGCGAGGAGGACGGCGGTACCGTACACGTTGACCGAGGCGTAGTCGGGCAGGTCGGCGACGTCCACCCCGAGACCCACCTTGGCGGCCTGGTGCACGACGGCGCCGACGCCCGGCAGCAGCGTGTCCAGGAGGGCGGCGTCGCGCACGTCCCCGCAGTGCCGCTCCAGGCCGGTCTCGCGCGCGTCGGCGCTGTGGCGCAGGTCCAGGCCCGCGTCGCGCATGTCCGCACCGTGCCGCGGGTCCAAGCTCGCGTCACGCACGTCGGCGCTGTGCCGTAGGTCCAGGCCGATGACGTCGAGGCCCGCGGCGCGCAGGGTCTCGGTCACGTGCCCGCCGATGAAACCGGCCGAGCCGGTGACCATCACTCTCACGCCGCCGACGGTAACCCTCCGCCCGGGGCGGTCTGAAGCGACGTAAGCGGTCCGTAAGGGTTGTTACGGACCTCGAACGGCGGTGGCCGCGGCGGTCCCGGCCGGGCTCCGGCGTGCGAGGCTGCCGCCTGTGAGCCGGTACCAGCTCGCCGTCGGCGGGATTCTCGCGGCCCTGGCAGCCGTCCTGGTCAGGACGGTGACCGAGCCCTCCGGGCTGGGCTGGTACCTGACGGCGTGGGCGCTGTTCGCGTCCGCCGTTTGGGTGGCGCGGCGGGTTCCCGAGCGCCGGCTCGGCCCGCTGGTCGTGGCCGGCGGGATCGTGCTGGCCGCGACCGGGCTGGCGGCGCCGCCGAGCAACAGCACCGACTCCTTCAGGTACGCCTGGGACGGCCGGGTGCAGGCCGCGGGCGTCTCCCCCTACGATCACCCGCCGTCCGCCCTGGAGCTCGCGGGGCTGCGCGACGGCTGGCTCTTCCCCGCCGATTGCGCCGCCCGCTATCCCCTGCCGGACGGCGGCTGCACGCGGATCAACCGCCCCACGGAGCCGACCATCTACCCGCCGGCGGCGCAGGGCTACTTCCTGCTGGTGCACTGGCTGTCGCCGGAGGGTTCGCGGCACAAGGCCCTGCAGGTGGGCGGCTGGGTGATGGCCGTGCTGGCGCTGGCGGCGCTGTGCCGGGTGGCGGGGGCCCGGCGGGCGGCGTACTGGGCGTGGTGCCCGGCGGTGCCGGTGGAGGCCGTGAACAACGCGCACGTGGACATGCTGGGCGTGCTGCTGGTGGTGCTGGCCTTCTGCGCCGTCGGCGCCGGCCGGGCCCGGGGGGCGCTGCTCGGCGCCGCCATCGCGGCCAAGCTGCTGCCGGCGACAGCGCTGCCCGGCGCCCTGTCCGGCGCACTGTCCGGCGCCCTGTCCGGAGGGCTCACGGGCCGACACACGGGCGGGCCGATGGGCCGACCCGCCGGGCGGCTCACGGGTGGCGGGGTGTGGCGGCGCGTGGCCGTCACCGTGGTGCCCGCCGCGCTCGTGGTGGGGCTGTCCTACCTGCCGTACGTCCTGGCCTCGGGCGGCTCCGTGCTGGGCTACCTGCCGGGATACCTCCAGGAGGAGCGCTACGACGGGGGTGGCGGCCGGTACGCGGTCCTGCGGCTGGTGCTGCCGGACTCGTGGGCCCCGTACGCGGCGGTCGCGGCCCTCGGCCTGATCGCCCTGTTCGTCCTGCGGTACGGCGATCCCGACCGGCCCTGGCGCGGCGCGCTGCTGGTCAGCGGCTCGCTCCTGCTGCTGTTCACCCCCGGCTACTCCTGGTACGCGCTGCTGGTCGTCGCGCTGGTCGCCATGGACGGCCGGTGGGAGTGGCTGGGCGTGGCCCTGGCAGGCGCCGTCGCCTACGCCGCCGGCCCCGGCTCGCAGTTCTACGCGGCCGCCGCCCTGGCCGTACTGATCGGCTGGGCCGCACGCCTGCGCCACCGTGCTGATGGCCGGGCCGCGCGCCCGAGCCACCGTTCTGATGGCCGGGCCGCCTGGCCGCCTTCCGCCCGTATCCCTGTGAGGACTGAGCACACTGAGCGCCCAGATAGTGATCATCGCGAAGGAACCGTTGCCGGGGCGGGTCAAGACGCGGCTGAGCCCGCCGTACAGCCCGGCCGAGGCCGCGGCGCTCGCCGAGGCGGCGCTGCGTGACAGCGTGCGCGCCGTGGCCGCGACGCCTGCGACCCAGCGGGTGCTCGCCCTGGACGGGTTGCCCGGCCGCTGGCTGCCACCGGGGTTCGTGGTGGTGCCGCAGCGCGGGGCGGGCCTGGACGAGCGCCTGGCGGCGGCCTTCGCCGACGCCCACCGTCTGCGCCCTGACCCCGTCGTGCTGATCGGCATGGACACCCCGCAGGTCACGCCCGCCCTGCTCGGCGAGGCGGGGCGGGCGCTGGAGCGGCACGACGCGGTGTACGGCCCGGCGGCCGACGGCGGCTTCTGGCTGCTCGGCCTGCGGCGTCCGGACCCGGCGCTGCTGCTGGGGGTGCCGATGTCGCATCCGGAGACCGGCAAGCACCAGCTCGACCGCCTCGAACGCGCCGGCCTGGACGTGCACCACCTGCCCGAGCTGACGGACGTCGACACCGCCGCCGACGCCGCCGCCGTCGCCGCCGACGCGCCCTCCTCCCACTTCGCCGCCGCACTGCGGGAGCTGGGCCGGTGATCGGCGAGATCTACGCCGACGCGCTCGCCGGGGAGAGCGTCGAGATCGAGTACGTCGACGGCACCCGTGTGCCGCTGGAGGCCGCGCGCTGGTTCGAGCCGATCGACGGCGACGAGGAGTTCCTGAGCCGCTGCGCCAGCCCCACGCTGGACATCGGCTCCGGTCCCGGGCGACTCACGGTGGCTCTGACCAGGCGCGGGCTCCGTTCGCTCGGCATCGACATCACCCCGCGCGCCGTCGCCCTGACCCGCCGCGCCGGCGGGTTCGCCCTGCTCAGGGACGTCTTCGAGGACCTCCCCCACAGCGGCCGCTGGGCCACCGCGCTGCTCGCCGACGGCAACATCGGCATCGGCGGCAACCCGGCGGCGCTGCTGCACCGGGTCAGGCAGCTCCTCCGGCCGGGCGGCGCCGTGCTGGCCGAGGTCGCGCCGCCCGGGACCCGGAGCCGGGTGGACCGGCTCCGGCTACGCCGGGGGCCGGTGGCCGGGCCGTGGTTCGGCTGGGCGACCGTCTCGGCGGACGACATCGGGCGCGTCGCGCTGGCCGGGGGGTTCGCGGCGGCCGGCTGCTGGACGGCACACGACCGCTGGTTCGCACGGCTCTCCTAGGACGGGCCGGCGAGGGCTCGACAGGTTCGGTACGTGCAGGGCCGGAGAGGGCTCGGCAGGGCCCGTACGTGCGGGATCGCCGTGGAATGGCCGAGCGTGTATCGTCGAGAACCATGTTCCGCCCCCTGCGTGCCGGCGAGCCGACCCGACTGGGTGACTATCGCATCATCGCAGGTCTCGGCGAGGGCGGGCAGGGAGTCGTCTACCTGGCAGAGGACGCCTCGGGCGAGCGGGTGGCGATCAAGGTGCTGCACGCCAGGCTGGCGGGTGACACCGAGGCGCGGGAGCGGTTCCTGCGCGAGGTCGACGCGGCCATGCGGGTGGCGGCGTTCTGCACGGCCCGCGTGCTGGACGTGGCGGTCGACGGCGACAGGCCGTACATCGTGTCGGAGTTCATCGACGGGCCGTCGCTGGAGGACTCCGTCCGCGAGCACGGGCCCAGGTCAGGAGGCGCGCTCGACCGCGTCGCGGTCAGCACCGCGACCGCGCTGGCGGCCATCCACCGGGCCGGGGTCGTCCACCGTGACCTCAAGCCGTCGAACGTCCTGCTGGGCTCCGACGGCCCCCGCGTGATCGACTTCGGCATCGCGCGGGCGATCGACATGACCCTCACCGGCGGCTCGGTGGGCACCCCGACGTACATGGCGCCCGAGGTGATCGCCGGCGAGCCGGGGCAGCCCGCGTCCGACGTGTTCAGCTGGGCGGTGACCGTGGGTTTCGCCGCGACCGGGCGCCCGTCGTTCGGCCGGGACACGGTGCCCGCGGTGATGTACCGCATCCTCAACGCCCCGCCGGATCTGGACGGCGTGCCCGAGCCGCTGCGTGCCCTGCTCGCCCGCTGCCTGGCCAAGGCGCCGCAGGAACGTCCGACGGCGGCGGAGGCGCTGCACCTTCTCCTCGGCCACGACCGGACCGCGCCCAGACCCGTCACCGGTCCCTCGGCCGCGGCATCCCCTGGCACGGCGGCCCCACCGGCCGGAACTCCGCCGGCCGGAGCCCCGGTGGCCGGAGCACCACCGACCGGAGCGGCACCCGCGTGGGATCCCACCGCCGTGACGCCGGCCGGGCCCCCGCACGCCGGGCCCTCCTACACCGGGCCCACCTATGCCGGGCCCTCGCATGCCGGACCCGCCGGAACGCCACCGCCGGGACCGCCGCCCACGGGCGAGCAGCCGCCCGGCGGCTCCCGCAAGAGATCCAAGCTCGTGGTGGTCGGCGCGGCGGCCTCCGTGGCGGTGCTCGTGAGCGTGATCGTGGTGGCCCTGCGCTGGGGCGACGGCGGCTCCCCCACGGCGTCCGGCCCCTCGGCCACGCCGGCCACGACGACCGCCACCACGCAATCGGCGACCCCCAGCGTCACCGCCCGCCCGTACGGCAGGAGGGTGGCCCGGGCCACGCTCGGCGGCGAGGTCAACACGGTGGCCGTGAGCACCTACGACGGGCAGCGCGCCGTGCTGGCAGGCAGCACCAAGGGCGTGGCCAAGGTGTGGAAGTTCGGCACGCGCGCCGGTGAGCTCGCCACGATCCAGAACTCCGGCGGCGAGGAGACGGGCGCCGCCATCGACGTGGGCGAGGTGGACGGGCAGGCGGCCACGTTCAGGCGGTTACAGAACGGCGGGGTCGTCGTCTCCGGCGCGGCCGGCGACGAGCCGCTCGGGCCCATCTACCAGGGCCACCAGAAGATCGTCTACGCGCTCGCGCCCGCGCAGGTGGCGGGCAAGACGGTGGTGGTCAGCGGCGACGAGGCCGGGAAAATCCATGTATGGGACCCGAAGACGGGCAACGACTCCGGGCCCCAGCCCAAGGCGGCGGGCGGCGACCCGGTGTTCGGGGTCGCGACCGGCACGATGGACGGGCACCCCTTCGCGGTGATCGCGTCGGCCGACGACACCGCGCGGGTGTGGGACCTGGAGACCGGCGCCATGGGCGCGACCTTCCGCGGCCACGGCGACGACGTCTTCACCGTGGCGACCGCCTCGCTGGACGGCGCGCCGGTGGGCATCAGCGGCGGCGCCGACCGCCTGGTCCGCGTCTGGGACCTGCGCAGCGGCCAGGAGATCGCCTCGTTCTCCGGCCACACCGCCGAGGTCGCCGGCCTGGCGGTGGGCAGGGTGAAGGGCCGCGCGGTGGTCGCCTCGGGCGGGTTCGACGGGACGATCCGCGTCTGGGACCTGCGCAGCGGCGAGCAGCTCGGCGACCCGCTGAAGGTTCCGGGCGGGCGCGTCTACTCGGTGGCGGTCGCCGAGGACGCCGGGGAGACCTGGCTGGCCGCCGGCGACCGCGGCGGCACCATCACCGCCTGGAGCCTCGGCCCGGCCTCCCCCTAGGCCATCGGCTCATCCCGCCACCTCGAACAGCGCGTTGAGCTGCTGGTTGAGGCCGGTGAGCGAGGAGGCGGGGGCCTCGCCGAGGAAGAGGGCGTCCAGGGCGGGCCGCATCAGGGCGGTGATGTCGGCCGCGTTCGAGGTCACCGGCAGGGGGAACGTGGTGCCGTTCCTGATGTGGTCGGTGAAGGCCGAGACGTCCAGGTTCCGCTCGGTCCGGTTGTACTGGATGGCCAGCTCGGTGCCCGTGGGCCGGGCCGGGAACACCACGCCGGTCCGGCCGATGATGTTCTGGCACTCCTCCCCCGACAGGAATTTCACCCACTTCGCGGCGTTCTCCGGCTGCTTGGAGAACGTCGTGATGGAGTCGGCCAGGCCGTTGAACATGGAGGCCCGCTTCCCCGTCGGCCCGATCGGGGTCGGCGCCACGCCGATGTCGAGCTTGTTGCCGCTGGCGTCGGTGAGCTTGGTGAACGAGGAGATCGTCCACGAGCCGCTCAGGCCCATCGCGGCGAGGCCGGACTGGATCTGCGTGTCGGCGGTGATCGCGTTGTTGCCGCCGATCGCGGCGAAACTGGCCATGTAGCCCTTCCGGACCAGGCCGAAGTACCAGCTCAGGGTGTCCTGCACGACGGGGTCGTCCAGGTTGAAGCGGGTGCCCCAGGGGTTCTGGTCGGTGGGCTGCCAGCCGGCGCTGCCGGTGAAGGCCGACCACTGCGTCTGTCCCCAGTTGTCGCCGCCGCTGCCGTTCGCGGCCAGCCCGTACGTCTTGACCCGCGTCCTGTCGAAGCCCGGCTCGTCGCCGCGGACGCCGTTCTGGTCGATGGTCAGGCGTGCGATCGTCTTCTCGAAGGTGCCGCCGTCGCGCGGGTTCCAGGTCAGCTCGTCCAGGGTGGCGGGGTCGATGCCGGCGGCCCTGAGCGCGGCGGCGTCGTAGAAGATCGCGATGGTGTCCCAGTCCTTCGGGGCGCCGTAGCGCTTGCCGTCCTTGCCCTTCCACAGCTCGGCCAGGCCCTGCTGGTAGTCGGAGTCCTTGATGTCGCTGGTGGGGCCGAGGTCGTCGAGCGGGCGCAGCACCTGCAGGTCGACGAACTGGGGGAACTTCGCGAGCTGGTCGGTGAAGACGTCCGGGGCGGTGTCGGCGATGAAGCTGGCGGTCAGCTTGGACCAGTAGTCGTCCCAGCCGTACTGGGAGATGTGGATGCGCAGGCCGGGGTTCTGCTGCTGGAAGGCGTCCGCGCACTTCTGGTAGCCGGGCTGCTGGGCGGAGTCCCAGAGCCAGTATTCGATGGTGCCGGTGGCGCCGCCGCTGCCGCCCCCGCCGCAGGCGGTGGTCAGCAGGAGCGCGGTCAGGAGGAGTCGTCTGAGCATCACTTGATCCCGCTGAAGCCGATGGAGTTGACGATGCGGCGCGCGAAGAAGAGGAACAGCAGCAACATCGGCAGCGCCGCCACCAGCGTGGCCGCCATCAGGCCGGCCCAGTCGGGCCCCGCCTGCGGCTTCTGCGACTTGAACACGCCGAGGGCCACGGTGAGCACGCGCGAGTTGTCGGTGTAGCTGACCATGAGCGGCCAGAAGTACTCGTTCCAGGAGGTGATGTAGGTGAGGATCGACAGCGTGGAGATCGGCGCGGCCGAGATCGGCAGGATGAGCCGGAAGAAGATCCGTGTCTTCGAGGCGCCCTCGACCAGCGCGGCCTCCTCGACCTCGCGCGAGATGCCGAGGAAGAACTGGCGCAGGAAGAACACCGCGAACGGCGTCATCAGCATGCTGGGCAGCGCGATGCCGAGCACGGTGTCGATCAGGCCGAGCTCCTTGATGAGCACGAAGTTCGGCAGCAGCGTGAAGATCGCCGGGATCATCAGGCCGCCCAGGAAGACGGCGAAGACCTTCTCGCGGTGCCGCCAGCGCAGCCGGGCGAAGGCGTAGGCGGCCATCGCGGAGAAGAACACCTGCCCGGCGGTGACCATCGTGGCGACCAGCACCGAGTTGAGCAGGTAGCGCCAGAACGCGATCGGCTGCCCCGCGCCGCCCGCGTCGATCGCCTCCTGCCCGGTCTGGAGGCCGAAGACCCGCTCGAAGCCGCCCCACGAGAACTGCACGGGCAGCAGGCTGTCGCCGCCCGCGTAGAGGGCGTTGTTGTCGGACAGCGCGGTACGCAACATCCAGTAGAACGGGAAGAGGCTGGCGAACATCACCAGGATCATGAACGCCCAGGCGAGGGTGCGGCGGACGCCGAACGGCGGTTTCCCGGTCGTGGTCGCCACGTCACCCTCCCGCCAGGTCGGAGGTGCCGGCCCGGGTGAGCCGGTACTGCACGAACGTGATGATCATCAGTACGACGAGCAGCGCCACGGACATCGCCGAGGCGTAACCGAACTGGAAGCGGCTGAACGCGATCTCGTAGATGTAGTACTGGAGCACCCTGGAGGAGTCGACCGGCCCGCCCCTGGTGGTGATCGCCACGGTGTCGAACACCTGGAACGACCCCACCACGCTGATGATCAGCACCACCGCCATGACGGGCCGCAGCAGCGGCAGCGTGATGCTGCGGAACATGCGCAGCTCGCTCGCGCCGTCCATGCGGCCGGCCTCGTACAGGGTCTCCGGGATCGTCTGCAGGCCGGCGAAGATCAGCAGCGCGGTGTAGCCGACGTGCCGCCAGACGTTGATCAGCGCCATGGTCGGGATGACCCAGGCGGAGTCGGCCAGGAAGCCGATCCGGTCCATCCCGATCAGCTCCAGCACCCTGTTGCCGATGCCGAGCTGATAGTCGAGGATCCACAGGAAGACCAGCGCCGCGACGACGTTCGAGACCAGGTACGGCGTCAGCACCATGCCGCGCAGCCACGTCCTGCGTGTCAGCCGCTGCATCATCACCGCGATGACCAGCGCCAGCGCCGTCTGGACGGCGATGTTGACGACCACGTAGTACACGGTCACGCCCAGCGCGTTCCAGAACACCGGGTCCTGGACCATGCGCACGTAGTTGTCGAGCCCGTTCCAGCGGGCGGGGGTGAGCAGGTTGAACCTGGTGAAGCTCAGGTAGATGCCCCGCAGCGTCGGCCAGAGCAGGAAGACCAGGAAGCCGATGAGCGCGGGAAGGATGAACAGGAGCGCCAGCCGCGTGTCGTCTCGCGCTCCCTTGGCGGTGCCGATCGTCGCCGGCCTGGTGGGGGTGGCCATGGTTCCTCCTTCGCCGGTCACCGTAGACCCTGCGGCGGGCGGTTTCTACCCCGTGCTGCGCGTTCGACCGATTCTCCGGACTTACCGTGAGGTGCTAATCGCGCGCGGGTGACCCTGCGGGACGTCGCCGAGCGGGCGCTCGTCTCCCCCACGACCGTGTCCTTCGTCCTGTCGGGCCGCCGCGACATGCGCATCTCCCCCGCCACCGAGGAACGGGTGCTCCAGGCGGCCAGAGCCCTCGGCTACCGCCGCACAGCCCCGGCGATCGGGGTCGTCTCCGACGCCACCGGCCACACCGCCGGCGAGATCCTGCGGGGCTGTGTCGCCGCGGCCGGCGACCACGGGCACGCGGTGCTCGCGGCCCATGGCGCGGACCGCCCTCAGGCGCTGGCGGCGCGGGGTGTGCGCGGGTTCGTTCACGTGAGCACGGCGACGGCGGCGTACGCGGCGCCCCTGGCCCTGCGCGGCCGGCGGCTCGTCACGGTCCGCACCGCCGGCCCGGCACCGCGCACCCCGGCCGTCCTCACCGACGACACCCAGGCCCCGGCCGTCCTCACCGACGGCACCCGGGCCCCGGCGGTTCTCGCCGACGACGCCCAGCCGCCGGCCGTTCTCACCGACGACACTCAGGCGGGCCGGGCCGCGGTGGCCGCGTTGACCGCGGCCGGCCACACCACCGGCATCTGGCTGGCCGGCCAGGCTCTCCCTGGCTCGGGCGCCCGGCGCCTGTCCGGCATCCGTACGGAGCTCCGCTCGGCCGGATCGCGGCTGGCCGGCCACGTACGGTGCGACTGGACACCGGACGAGGCCCGCACGGCGCTGGCCCACCTGTTCGGTACGGGGGTGCGCCCGACGGCCCTGATCGCGATGAACGACCGGGTGGCGATGGGTGCCTACCAGGCGGCCGGCGCGGCCGGGCTGAGCATCCCGCACGACGTGTCCGTGATCTCCTTCGGCGACTCCGACCTCGCCCGGTGGCTGCATCCCGGGTTGTCGAGCGTGGACCTGGCGTACTTCGGCGCCGGGCGGCTGGCGGTGGAGTTGCTGCTGGCCGAGAGGGTACGGGCCGGGGCGCACCGGCTGCCGGCGGAACTGCGCGCCAGGCAGTCGGTGGGGCCACCGTCCCGCTGATGCCGTCAGGTGCACCAGGACCCATCGCATGGACGGTGCCGGCCCTGGGCGTGGCGGGCTGTTACCAAGATGCAAGCAAAATTGCAGATCTGCATCATTGTCCGTCGTGCGCACCCCGGGGGGATAATAAAAGCGTGAATAGCGCACCCCCCGAAAAGGGCAAATGGTTCGAACACGCACTGGAATGGGAATCCGATCCGGAGCATGGCGAACGGCCCGCGCGTTGCATGATCACCCAAATAGCCGAAACCGTGAGCTCAGCGCTCCCCCAGGTGTGTTACCGGCGCGTGGACGACCCCGGCGGGTATCGCCCGAGCTCCATTGATATCGACCTTTTCCCCCATATCTTGCATCGCTGGCTCACCCCCGAAGAATGCGAGCTGGCACAAAAGCAGGCCCGATTCCTCAAGAACGGCTTCCTCACCTCAGATCTCATGTGACGAGGCGTCAGCAGGACGCCGCATACACGAGCCGGCCTGGACGAGCGTCAGGCCGGCTTCAGCGCGTCCGGCACCCGGCCCTCCGGGGGGTCGATGACGCGCCGCATGCCCGGAAGATCGGCTTTCACTCTGAGTGAAAAGGAGGTGACATTTCGCAGCACTTGCCGCAATGTTGGGAGTCGTCGATGAGTTTCGTCAGCGGTGCCGGTCAGTCTGTGTATGACAACGACTTCGTATGAGACCGCAGGCCGCGAGGCCGGCCATGACCGCATAGTGTCCGACAGCCCCGATCGAGGTGCCGTGTCCCGCTCACAGCTCGACTCCACCACCGACCCCGAGGCCGCCGCCACAGGTCGTACCCCGCCCGTGATCCGGTTGCTGGTGCTGGCCACGTTCGTGGTCATCCTCAACGAGACGATCATGATCAACGCGATCCCGCGGCTGATGACGGCGCTGCACATCACGGAGCAGACCGCGCAGTGGCTCTCGACCGCGTTCATGCTGACCATGGCCGCCGTGATCCCGATCACCGGCTGGTTCCTGCAGCGGGTCTCCACCCGCAGCGCGTACGTCACCGCCATGGGCCTGTTCCTGCTCGGCACGGCCCTGGCCATCGTGGCGCCCACGTTCGAGGTGCTGCTCGGCGCCCGCATCGTCCAGGCGTCCGGCACGGCCGTGATGATGCCGCTGCTGATGACCACGCTGATGCAGGTGGTGCCCGAGTCCGACCGGGGCCGGGTGATGGGCAACGTCACCCTGGCCATCTCGGTCGCGCCCGCGATGGGGCCGACGGTCTCCGGGGTGATCCTGCAGTTCGGGACGTGGCGCCTGCTGTTCGCCGTGGTGCTGCCCATCGCCGCGCTGATCGCCTGGGGCGGCCTGCGGCGGCTCAAGAATGTCGGGGAGCCGCGCACCGGCACCATCGACTGGTTCAGCGTGGTGACCGCGGCGGCCGGGTTCGGCGGCCTGGTGTACGGGCTGAGCAGGTTCGAGGGCGGCGACGTACGGATGGCCGCGGCGATCGTGGCGGCCGGCGTGGTCACCATCGCGGTCTTCGTGGTGCGGCAGCTGTCGTTGCAGAAGCGCGGCGTGCCGCTGCTGGACCTGCGCACCCTGCGCCACCGCACCTACACGGTCGCGCTGATCATGATGTCGGTGGCGTTCATGTCGATGCTCGGCTCGATGATCCTGCTGCCGCTGTACCTGCAGAACGTGCGCCAGCTCAGCGCGCTGGAGACCGGGCTGCTGGTGATGCCGGGCGGCCTGGCGATGGGGCTGCTCGGCCCGAGCGTCGGCCGGCTGTTCGACAAGTTCGGCGGGCGGGTGCTGGTCGTCCCCGGCGCGGTCGGGATCATGCTCGCGCTGGCCGGCTTCACCCAGGTCTCGATGACGACGCCGTTCTGGCAGCTTCTCGGGATGCACGCGCTGCTGATGGTGAGCCTGGCCGCGACGTTCACCCCGGTGTTCACTCTCGGGCTCGGGGCGGTGCCGCCGCGGCTCTACTCCCACGGCAGCTCGATCCTGAGCACGTTGCAGCAGGTGTCGGCGGCCTTCGGCACCGCGCTGGTGGTGACCGTGATGAGCGCGCGGGCCGACGCGCTGAAGTCCTCGGGCGTCACCGAGGCGCTCGCCAGCCTCGGCGGCATGCGGCTGGCCTTCGTCATCGGCGCGGTGCTGTCCGTGGCCGTGGTGGTCACCGCCCTGCTGCTGCCGGCCAGGGCGGACCACTCCGCCGAGGCGGAAGGCTAGCGAGGCGGTAGTCGCGCGGGGACACGCCTGCGATCCGCTTGAACGCGTTGCTCAGCGCGCTCACCGAGCCGTATCCCACGTCGTTCGCGATCGCCGCCACCGTCTCGTCGCCGCGGCGCAGGCGGTCGGCGGCCAGCTCGATCCGCCAGCCGGTCAGGTACTCCAGCGGCCCCCGCCCGACGACCTGCTTGAACCGGGCGGCCAGCGTCGAGCGGGACACCGCCGCCACGCCGGCCAGCTCGGCGACCGTCCAGGCGTGGGCGGGCCTGGCGTGCATGGCACGCAGGGCAGGGGCCACGACCGGGTCGGCGAGCCCCGCCAGCCAGCCGGACGTCCCGCCGGAACCGGCGGTCATCAGGTGCAGGCGCAGCAGGTGGATCAGCATGACCAGGGCGAGGTGCTCGGTGACCAGGGTGGCGGCGAGCGGGCGCTCGCGCAGCTCGGCGTCGATCAGGTCGAGCGCCCAGCGTACGGTCGCGGCCTCGGGAGTGCCGCCGGGCACGTGGATCACCGGCGGCAGCACGTCCAGCAGCAGCTCCCGGGCGCGCTCGCCGAAGCCGAACCGGCCGCCGACGAAGACCACGTCCTCGCCCTCCCCCGCGCGGGCCACGCCGCCGGTGGCGGCGGCGAAGACGGGGCCGGCCGGGAGCGGGCGCACCCCCGGCTCGCTGGCCAGGGTGAAGGCGCGCGGCTGGACGAGCAGGAAGCAGTCGCCCTCGGCCAGCGGGATCGGCTCCGGCACGCCGTCCACGGTGAGCAGGCAGCGGCCGCGGCGTACCGCGTTGAACTTGATCCCCTCAGGGGGATCGAACGACAGCGCCCACCGGCCACCGGCGACCAGCCCGACCGACAGGCGGCTGGTCGTGCCGATGAGCGTGAGGACGTCTTCGAGGGGGTCGGCTTGCTGGACGTTCACGCAACCATGGTGGACTCACGAGTATTCCAAGTCCAAATCGGGGTCCCTACGGTGGTGGTAATGACGCGCATCACCACTCCCTTCAACGCCAAGACCACCGCTGCCGAGATCCTCGCCGGGGTCGATCTGACCGGGCGCAGGATCATCGTGACCGGCGGCACCTCCGGGATCGGCCTGGAGACCGTACGGGCCCTGCGAGGAGCCGGGGCCGAGGTCACGGTCGCCAGCCGGAACCCGGCCGGCGACGGGCGGGCACTGGACCTGAGCGATCCGGGGTCGGTGCGCTCGTTCGTGGCCGGGTGGAGCGGGCCGGTGCACGCGATCGTGGCGAACGCCGGGATCATGGCCCTGCCTGACCGCCAGGTCGCCGCCAACGGCTGGGAGCTGCAACTGGCGACGAACTTCCTCGGGCACTTCGCGCTGATCACCGGGCTGCACGACAACCTGCGGCAGGCCGGGGACGCGCGGGTGGTCACGGTCAGCTCGGGGGCCCAGCTACGGGAGCCGTTCGACTTCGACGACCCGCACTTCGAGCGCCGCCCGTACGACCCGTGGGTGGCCTACGCGCAGTCGAAGACCGCCGACGTGCTGCTCGCGGTCGGCATCGCCCGCCGCTGGGCCGGCGACGGCATCGCCGCCAACGCCTTCGAGCCCGGCTACGTGCACACCGGCCTGCAGCGCCACCTCGACGACGGCACCAAGCGGGCGATGGGCATCCTGGACGACGAGGGGAACCTGCTGACCCCCGGCTACTTCACCACCCCGGAACAGGGCGCGGCCACCGCGGTGCTGCTCGCCGCCTCCCCCCTGATGGACGGGGTGACCGGCCGCTACTTCACGCACGACAACCAGGAGGCCGAGGTGGTGCCCGGCGGCCCCGACGTGATGACCGGCGTCGCCGCCTGGTCGGTGGACCCGGCCGCCGCCGACCGCCTCTGGGACTACGCCCGGGAGGCTGGCCTAGAGTAATGTTCGGTGATTGTGGGAGCTGAGAACAGCGGGCCGGTCGAGTACCGGCAGAACCGGTTCCGTACGCCGCCAGGGGCCACCGAGATCCTGCTGGTCAGGCACGGCGAGTCCGAGCCTGCCCGCGCCGACCGGCCGTTCCCCCTGGTCGACGGCCAGGGCGACCCCGGGCTCGCGCCCGAGGGGCACGAGCAGGCGGAGCGGGTGGGGCTGCGGCTGGCCGCCGAGCGCGTCGACGCGATCTACGTCAGCTCGCTGCGGCGTACGTCCCAGACGGCCGCGCCGCTCGCCGCCCGGCTGGGCCTGACGCCGGTGACGGACCCCGAGCTGCGCGAGGTGCACCTCGGCGAGTGGGAGGGCGGGCTGTTCCGGCGCATGGTCGCCGAGGGGCACCCCGTCGCCAAGCGCATGGCCGCCGAGGAGCGCTGGGACGTGATCCCGGGCGCCGAGCCGGCCGAGGCGTTCGCCGAGCGGGTGCGCAAGGTGCTCGGCAGGCTCGCCGCCGCCCACCCCGACCAGCGGGTCGTCGTGGTCACCCACGCCGGGGTGATCGCCGAGGCGCTGGCCGCGGCCACCGGGTCGCGGCCGTTCGCGTTCCTCGGCGCCGACAACGCGTCGATGTCACACCTGGTGCTGGCCGAGGCCCGGTGGATCCTGCGCCGCTTCAACGACACCGCGCACCTCGACGGGGCCTTCTCCACCACGGCCGCGCTGCCCACCTGACGACTCGATCAGCAGGCGGTGCGGCTCCAGCAGGCCGTCGGGGAGGTCGCCGGGGGCGCACCAGCGGGCCTCCAGGATCTCCAGCGGGTTCAGCCGCATGGTGCCGCCGCCGGCGTACTCGGCCGCGTACGCGATCTCGATCCTGAGCTTGAACCCGCTCCTGAGGTGCACCAGCTCCCCCACGCTCACCTCCAGGCCGGTCTCCTCGCGCACCTCGCGGACGACCGTCTGCTCGAACGTCTCCCCGCGCTTGGCCCCGCCCGTCGGCAGCCCCCACTGCCGGTGCTCGGGCCAGAAGCGGTGCCGCAGCAGCAGCACGTTGCCGTCGCGGTCGCGGACGACGCCCGTGACGCCGACCATGAACTTGGCCTGGGACAGGTAGAGCAGCCGCCACTGCATCGACCCGCGGATGCCGAGCCACAGCCGGGCGAGCAGCCTCTTCACCGGTGTCCTCCGCCGCTCACGCCGCCCACGCCTCCTTGCCGGTGGTGACCGGGCCGCCGGTCCTGGCCGACTCCCCGATGGCGAGGCTGATCAGGTGGTCCTGGCAGGCCTCGGCCAGCGGGTACGGCGCCGGGCCCTCCTGCCGGGCCCAGGCGCCCGTACGCTCCAGGATGTCGGCGACCGCGATGTCGTCGTCGGACAGGCCCGCGCCGTCGAACGGGTTGCGGTAGACCACGCGGCCGTCGAAGCTGATGTGCTTGAGGTCGCGGAACTCCAGGCTGAGGTCCACGCCGGTGTCGCGCCGCACCAGGTGCGACTCCACCGGCGTCACCGGGTCGAGCAGCCGGACCACCCTGTCGTCGACCAGCTCGCCGGTCGAGCCGCGGACCACGATGCGGCGCATCCGCAACGGGTTCCACCACTGGTTGTCGGTGAAGTCGTACAGGCCCATCCGGCCGCCGAAGTCGAGGGTGGCGAGGGTGGTGGTGCGCCGCTGCGGCGTGCCGTCGCCCGTCCAGCCGCCGGGCCCCAGCGGGTCGGCGAGCGGCGCCTCGAACGCGCCCGCGCGCACCTCGGCGGCCTCGAACCCGACGCCCAGCAGGCCGCGGATCATGGACACGGCGTGGTAGAGGTGGGTCGAGGAGACCTGGACGGAGGTCGGCTCGCCGATCACGCCCGCGCGCACGAGTGCCAGCCGGGCCGCGTGCCCCGGCATCAGCAGGTACTGCTCCGCCACCTGCACCAGGCCGGTGGCGCCGACGTCGCGCCACAGCTCGCGCAGCCCGGCCAGGTCCGGCGCGGGCGGCGTCTCCGCCAGGACCGGCGTCCCGTGCTCGACCACCGCGCGGATCGCGCCCGGCATCGCGGGCCACGGCACCGCGGCGGTGACGTAGTCGGGCCGCTCGTGCCGCAGCAGCTCGCCGACCGACCGGAAGGCCGGAACGCCCCACTCCGCGGTGATCTGACTGCCCCGCTCCTCGCCGCGGGTCACGACGCCGCTGACCCGCAGCCGGTCGGGCATCGCCGCGGCCAGCCGCAGGAAGAACCGGGTCCGCCGCCCGCTGCCGATCGCGCCGAACGTCGTGGTCATCAGGGCCAGACCTCCTAGGGGAGCCGGAACGCTTCGGCAGCAGCGTACTCGGACGCCGCGGGGGTCGCGGGAGCGCGTCAGCGGGCCAGGCGGCCCAGCAGCGCCGAGGCGGCCGTGATGCCGGCGGCCGCGGCCACGATCAGCACCGCGAAGTCGAGCGGCAGGTGCGAGGGGATGCCCAGCAGCAGCCCGCGCAGCGCGTCCACCTCGTAGGTGAGCGGGTTGATCGCGCTGACGGCCTGCAGCCAGCCCGGCATGGCCGACGTCGGGTAGAGCGCGTTCGAGGCGAAGAACAGCGGCATCGTGATGGCCTGGCCGATGCCGAGCAGGCGGTCGCGGGTGCGTACGATGCCGGCGATCGTCACCGACAGGCAGGAGAAGAACGCCGAGCCGAGCAGCACCGCCACCAGCACCCCCAGCAGGTGCAGCGGGTTGAGGTCCAGGGCCACGCCCAGCAGCGCGGCGATGAGCACCACCACCACGGCCTGCACGATCGCCTTCACCCCCGCCGCGAACGCCTTGCCCGCCACCAGGGCGGCCCGCGGGGTCGGCGTGACCAGGAGCTTGGTCAGGACGCCCGAGTCGCGCTCCCAGATGATGTGGATGCCGTAGAAGATGGCGATGAACATCGTGGACTGGGCGATGATCCCCGGCGCCAGGTAGTCGCGGTACGGGATGCCGCCCGTCGGGATCACGTTGATGCGGGTGAACGTCTCACCGAAGATCAGCAGCCACAGCGCGGGCTGGATGGCGCGGGTGTACAGCTCGGTACGGTCGTGGCGCAGCTTCTGCAGCTCCACCACGCACATCGCGGCGACCCTGGCCGGGATCAGCCGCCACGCGGGCCGGGAGCGCGGCGGGACGAGCAGCAGCCCGAGCCCCGCGGGAGCCGGGCCGCTAGCCGACGCGGGCTGCGGTGTTGCGGGTGCGGCGGACATCGCGGAACTCCCCCCTGTCGAGATCGTCCAGGCTGCCGCCGGCGACGTCGCGGAAGACGTCCTCCAGCGTCGGGGACGTGCCGTCGCCGAGGCGGGCGCGCAGGTCGTCGGTGAGGCGGCGCGGCGTGCCGAGCGCGCGCACCCGCCCCTGGTGCATGAGCGCCACCCGGTCGCAGTACTGGTCGGCCTCGTCCATGTAGTGCGTGGTGACCAGGACGGTCATCCCGCTGGCGGCGCGGATCGCCATGATGTGGTCCCACACGCCGGTGCGGGCGATGGGGTCGAGCCCGATCGTGGGCTCGTCGAGTATCAGCAGGCGCGGCGCGCTGACCAGCGCCTGAGCCAGCTCCAGGCGGCGTACCATGCCGCCGGAGTACGTGCCCGCCATCCGGTCGGCGGCCTCGGAGAGCCCGACGGCCTCCAGCGCCTGGGCGACCCGGTCGGCGCGCTCGCGGCGGGGCACGTCGAAGACGCGGGCGAAGAGCGAGACGTTCTCGCGGCCGGTCAGGCTGCTGTCGGCGGACAACTGCTGGGGAACGTAGCCGAGCAGCCTGCGCACCGCCATCCGGTCGGTGGTCACGTCGTGCCCGAAGACCCGCACCATGCCGGGCGGGACGGGCAGCAGGGTGGTCACGCAGCGGATCGCGGTGGTCTTGCCCGCGCCGTTGGGGCCGAGCAGCCCGAACACCTCCCCGGCCGCCACCGTCAGGTCGAGCCCGTCCACAGCGGTCGCCCGGCCGAACGCGTACCGCAGCCCCGTCACCGTGACCGCCTCCTCGCGCGGCTCGTCACCGTTCGCCGCCACCCTGTGCGGCTGGTCACCGTTCGCCGCCGCCGTGTGCGGCTGGTCACCGTTCGCCGCGACCTCGCGCGGCTCCTCGTCGTCGCTCATTCCGCCGTCACCTCCTCTCGCAGGCTGTCGGCCAGCCTTCGCAGTGCCGGGAGCGCGGCGGCCAGGGCGGCCCTGTCGTCCTCGCCGAGCAGCTCCAGGTGCTCGCGGACGATCGCCGCCCGCCGCTCCTGCCACGCCCGCAGCCGCGCCTCGGCCTCGGGAGTGGGCAGCAGCCGGACCGAGCGGCGGTCGTCGCTACGGGTCTCGCGGCGCATCAGGCCGGCGGCCGTGAGCTGGTTGACCAGCGTGGACACCGAGTTGCCCGCCAGGTAGAGCTCCTTGGCCGCGGCCGAGACGCTGATGCCCGGGTTCGACTCGACCAGCCTCAGCAGCTCGGCCTGCGCGCCCCGCAGCGGCGGCACGGCCATCTGCCGGCGCACCCTGCGCCGGATCAGCCGGTTCAGCCCGCCGATGACGGCGGCAAAAGCGTCGGGCAGGTCTTCCGCACTCATATCCGAAATGTTAGCTCTGCTTAGGAGGTATTGGGAAGTGCCCAGGTCAGCCCGGATATACCCGAACCAAAGCCGTACACGCATGGGGTCCGGGCAAGCATGCGGGGCGCCGCAGGCGGCGCAGCACGGGCGGCGCAGGAGCGCGAGCGGCGCAGGAGCGCGAGCGGCCGGAGGGAGTGGCCGGGCAGCGTCGTACGGCGCGGTGCGGGCGGCGCGGTGCGGGCGGCGCGGTGCGGGCGGCGCGGTGCGGGCGGCGCGGTGCGGGCGGCGCGGTGCGGGCGGCGCGGTGAGACGGTGGGCAGGCGCGTAGGCGGGATGCGGCAGCCGGCAGAAGGCCGGCCGGGCAGCGAGGCCGGGGTCGGCCCGGGCAGGTGGCGTGGCGGTGCGGTGGGGCAGCGGGCGGCGCGGTGGGTGGGTGGGTGGGTGGGTGGTGGGTTAGGCGTCCGGGGTGTCGGCGTAGATGCGGAGGCGGAGTTCGCGGGCCTTGGTCATGTGCTCGCGCGCCAGCCCATAAGCCCGATCCGCATCCCGCCCCCCGATGGCGTCGATGATCTCCGCGTGCTCGGCGATCGCCTCGTCCCACCGCCCGGGCGCCGACAGGGTGGTCTGCGGGTAGCGGGTGAGGTGGTTGTTGAGCCGGGTGAGGAGGTCGACGATGGTCCCGTTGTGGCTGGCCGCCCAGATCGCCTCGTGGACGGCACGGTTGGCCTCGGCCATGGCCGCCGGGTCCGAGGACGCGGTGGCGATCATGGACTTGTGGACGCGGGCGAGGCGGACGAGGTCGAAGTCGCTGCGGCGCTGGGCGGCGCCGGCGGCGGCGGTGGCCTCGAGCGCGATGCGCGCCTCGTAGATCTCCAGGATCTCCTCGGGGCTGCGGGTGCGCACCCGCATGCCGCGGTCCGCGCGTTCGACCAGGCCGTCCTGCTGGAGCCGGCGCAGTGCCTCGCGTACGGGGGTGCGGCTGGTGCCGTAGCGCTCGGCGAGCGTGAGCTCGACGAGGGACGCGCCCGGGGCCAGCGTGCCGTCGACGATCTCGGCTCTCAGGCGGTCGTAGACCTCGGACAGGGTGTCCTCCTCACCTCGCAGCCGTACCGGAGCTGAAGCATACCGTTGTATGCAGTCACTTGGGCTCCCCGCCCGCGCGCGCCAGCGTGCTGCGCCGCCTGCGTACGACCGGCAGCAGCACCGGCACGAGCAGCGACAGCGCCGCCGCGATCCAGAGCACGATCGTGATCGGCCCGGAGACCAGGATGGACGGGTTGCCCTCCGAAAGGATGAGCGCCCGGCGCAGCTGCTGCTCGGCGATCGGCCCGAGGATCAGCCCGACCACGGCGGGCGCCGGCGGGATGCCCGCCTCCCGCATGAGCAGCCCGAGCAGGCCGAGCGCGCACAGGACGACGAGGTCCGCGGCGGTGCCGCCGGCCGCGTACGCGCCGAGGGCGGAGAACATGAGCACCGCGGCGTAGATCAGGTGGGGAGGGATGGTGAGCAGCCTGGCCCAGACCTTCGCCAGCGGGAGGTTGAGCAGCAGCAGCATCACGTTGCCGACGTACAGGCTGGCGATCAGGGTCCACACCAGCGGCCCCGACTCCTCGAACAGCGCGGGCCCCGGCTGCAGCCCGTACGACTGGAACGCGGTGAGGATCACCGCGGCGGTGGCCGAGGTGGGCAGCCCGATCGTCAGCAGCGGCACGAGCACGCCGGCCGCGGCGGCGTTGTTGGCCGCCTCGGGCCCGGCGACCCCTTCGATGGCGCCCCGGCCGAACTCCTGGCGGTGCCGCGACAGCCGCTTCTCCACGGTGTAGCTGAGGAACGTGGGGATCTCGGCGCCGCCGGCGGGCAGGCTGCCGATGGGGAAGCCGAGCGCGGTGCCGCGCAGCCAGGCGGGCCAGGAGCGGCGCAGGTCGGAGCGGGAGAGCGTGGCGCGTTCGCGCAGCGGCTGCACGGTGGAGCGGCCGATGCCGGTCATGACGCGGGCGAACGTCTCGCCGAGCGCGAACAGGGCGACCACGACGATCACCACGTCGATGCCGTCGAGCAGCGACTCCATCCCGAACACCAGCCTGGGCTGCCCGGTCTGGGAGTCGATGCCGATCAGGCCGATGGTGATGCCGACGAGGAGGCCGGCCAGGCCCTTGAGCAGGTTCGGGCCGAGGAGGGCGCTGACGGTGGTGAAGGCGACCGCCATCAGGGCGACGTACTCGGGCGGGCCGAAGCCGGTGGCGAACCCGGCGACGGCGGGCGCCAGGAAGGTCAGGGCGACGGTGCCGATCGTGCCGGCCACGAAGCTGCCGATCGCCGCCGTGGCCAGTGCCGCGGCAGCGCGGCCTGCCCGGGCCATCTTGTTGCCCTCGATGGCCGCGATGATGGAGGCGCTCTCGCCAGGGGTGTTGAGCAGGATCGAGGTGGTGGATCCGCCGTACATGCCGCCGTAGTAGATGCCGGCGAAGAGGATGAGCGCGGCGGAGGCCTCCAGCCTGAACGTGATCGGCAGCAGCAGCGCCACGGTGAGGGCGGGGCCGATGCCGGGCAGCACGCCGACCGCCGTGCCGATCGTCACTCCGATCAGCGCCCACAGCAGGTGCATCGGGGTCAGCGCGCCGGCGAAGCCCTCCAGGAGGAGCATGATCTGCTCCATGTCAGAACCCCCAGGGTCCGGTGGGCAGGGTGAGCCCGATGAGGCGGTCGAAGGTCAGGAAGGCCAGGGCCGCCAGCGCCCATCCGCCGGCGTAGAGCCGCCAGCCGTGCGGCGCGCCGAGCAGCAGGGCCGTGACGACGAAGAGGGCGGCCGAGGCGGCCACGTACCCGATGAACGGGAGCACCGCGGCGAAGGCCACGAGCGCGGCGGCCAGCCCGCCCACCCGCAGCGCGGCGTGGCTGCGCAGCGGGTGCCCGCGGACGGCCGAGCGCAGGTCGCGCAGGGAACGCCACATCAGCCAGAACCCGGTGAGCGCGAGCAGCACGCCGAGCGCGAACGGCATCACGGCGGGGCCCATCGCGCTGCCGTCGCCGGGCAGGCGGCGCGCGTCCACGATCATCACCGGCCCGGCCACGACCATGAGGCCGCCGAAGATCGCCGAGCTGAGCGCGGTCCTCCTGTCGCAGGACAGGTCCGGCTCCGGCTCGGCGGCCGCTGTGGCCTGCTCGTTCATCCCGGTGGTCATGATCGCCCCAATCCGATCTCCTTGAGAATCTGCGCCACCCGGCTCTGCTCCGACTTGACGAACTCCTCGAACTCCGGGCCTGCCAGGGTGGCGTCGCCCCAGCCCCGGTCGGCGAGCGCCTGACGCCACTCGTCGGTCCGGGTCATGTCGAGCAGCAGCTGCTCCAGCGCGCGTTCCTGCTCGGGCGTGATGCCCTTCGGCGCGACCACGCCGCGCCAGTTCTGCAGCTCCACGTCGAGCCCCGACTCGCGCAGGGTGGGCACGTCGGGCAGCGCGGGCAGCCGGTCCGGGCTGGACACCGCGAGTGCCCGCACCTGCCCGGCCTTGATCTGCGGCATGACCTCCGACACCCCGGAGATGCCGAGGGTCGAGCGGCCGGAGAGCAGGGTGGTGAGCGCCTCGCCGCCGCCGGAGTGGGCGACGTAGCTGACCTTCGCCGGGTCGGCGCCGACGGCCTTGGCCATCAGCCCGGCGAGGATCTGCTCGACGCCGCCGGCCGAGCCGCCGGAGATCGACACGGCCGGCAGGTCGGCGCGCATGGCCTCGGCCGCCGCCTTCATGTCCTTGAGCGGGGAGTTCGCGGCGACCACGACGACCTGGTAGTCGGTGGTGAGCCGGGCCAGCGGCACGGTCTCGGCGAGCGAGTGCGGCGAGTCGTTGGTCTCCACCGCGCCGATCATGATGAGGCCGGTCGTCATGAGCTGGCTGGGGTCACCGTTCAGCCGGACGAACTGGCTGAGGCCGATCGTGCCGCCCGCTCCCGCGACGTTGTACACCTCGCTGCGGCCGGCCAGGTCGCGCAGGGCGGCCTGCATCTCCCGCGAGGTCTGGTCCCAGCCGCCGCCGGGCGCTGCGGGCGCCATGATGCGTAGTTGCCTGCCGTCGAGCGCGCGGGCCACCGCGGAGCCGGCCCGCTGGTCGTCCGCCGGTGCCGTGACGATGAGCGCACCGGTCGCGAGCAGCGCGACCACGAGCGGGGCCCACCGCCTGATCGCTGTCATCAAGCTCTTCACCGCTCCCCGGATCCCGTTGTCAGAATTTATGGTGTACGACTGTATACACTCACATGCAATTGAGAACAAGACTTTGGAGGACACGATGCAACCCGACGAGTTCGACGTGGTGGTGGTCGGCGGGGGCAACGCCGGGTTCAGTGCCGCGCACGCCGCCGCGGAGCGCGGGCGCCGCGTTCTCCTGCTGGAGAAGGGCCCCGAGGAGGGGGCGGGCGGCAACAGCTACTACACCGCAGGAGCGTTCCGCGTCGTGCACGACGGGCTCGGCGGCCTCGCCGGCCTGCTCGACCCCGACGACCGGCACGCCGGCACCGTGCTGCCCGCGTACCCGGCGGCGGAGTTCGCGGCGGACATGGCCAAGGTCACCGGTGGTCGCAACGACAAGGCGCTCACCGAGGTGCTGATCGCCGAGAGCGCCCGGACGCTGCGCTGGCTGCACGGCAAGGGGTTGCGCTTCCGCCTGATGTACGAGCGGCAGGCGTACCCGGGCGGCGACGGGCGGCAGATCTTCTGGGGCGGGCTGGCCGTCGGCAGCACCGGCGGTGGCAAGGGCCTGATCGAACAGCACACGCGGGCGGCACGGCAGGCCGGGGTGGAGCTCCGCTACGGCGTGCGAGCCCGCGAGCTGACGCTCGACGGCGGCCGCGTGACCGGTGTGACCTGGGAGGACGCGGAGGGCCGCGGCGGCGTGGTGCGCGCGGAGTCGGTGGTGCTCGCGGCCGGCGGGTTCGAGGCCGACGCCGGGATGCGCCGCGAGCACCTCGGGGAGGGCTGGCAGCGGGCGAAGGTGCGGGGCACGCCGTACAACACCGGTGACATGCTGGCGGCGGCGATCGCCGCCGGCGCGGGGACGCACGGCGACTGGGGCACCTGCCACAGCGTCGCCTGGGACGCCTGGCACGCGGAGAACGAGAGCAACCGCGAGCTCACCAACCGGCTCACGCGCGGCGGCTACCCGCTGGGCATCGTGGTCAACGCCGACGGGCGGCGCTTCCTCGACGAGGGCGCCGACTTCCGCAACCTCACCTACGCCAAGTACGGCGCGCGCATCCTCGCCCAGCCGGGCGGCGTGGCCTTCCAGCTCTTCGACGCCACCACGCGGCCCAAGCTGCGGGTCGAGGAGTACGACATGCCGGGCGCGTCCGTCGTGACAGGGCAGACGATCGAGGAGATGGCCGCGGGCATGGGCGTGGACGCGGCGGCGCTGCGTGGGACGGTCGAGGAGTTCAACGCCTCGATCGACCGGTCGGTGCCGCTCGACCTGTCCGTGCTGGACGGGCGCGCGGCCGCCACGACGCCGCCGAAGTCGAACTGGGCCATCCCGCTGGAGGTGCCGCCGTTCTACGCGTTCCCGGTGACATGCGGCATCACGTTCACCTTCGGCGGGCTGCACGCCGACACCCACGGCCGGGTGCTCGACGGCGGCGGCGACCCCATCCCCGGGCTGCTGGTCTGCGGCGAGATGCTCGGCGGCCTGTTCAGCGGCAACTACCCGGGCGGCACGGGCCTCACCTCAGGGGCCGTCTTCGGCCGCCGCGCCGGCTCGCTGGCCTGATCCGGAGGCATCAGAGTCACCCTCAGGTGGCCTCCCCGGGCGGTCCAGGCCGGCCGCGAGGGCGGCGATGGCCTGGTCGATCTCCTCGCGCAGGACGGCCATGGGCGGCGCCTCCTCGGAGTCGCCGGCGTGCTCCAGCCACCGGCCCAGCACCACGCGCAGCGCCGTGAGCGCCGTCGCCGCGCACAGCGCCGGATAGATCCCGGCCGGGGCGGGACTGAGGCGCCCGGTGATGGCGTCGGCGAGCGCCTTCTCCTGGGCGGCCAGCACGGCCAGCTCGTGAGGCCGCAGCGACGGCGTCCTGCGGATGAGCCGGCTCGCCCTGATGTAGTCGTGGCCGGCCGCGTGGTCCCGGTCGACGACGGTGAGCACCGCCTCGCGCAGCGCCCGCAGCACCGACTCGCCGGCGGGCCTGGCGCGGAACTCGGCGATGACCGCCTCCGCCCCGGCCGCGGCGGCCGCCACCACCGCCTCCTCCTTGCTGGAGAAGTAGTTGAAGAACGTGCGCAGCGCGATGTCGGCCTCGGAGGCGATCTGCTCGACGGTGACGTGCTCCACGCCGTGTCGCAGCGCCAGCCGCAGGGCCGCCTCGCGCAGGGCGGCCCTGGTCGCCTGCTTCTTGCGCTCCCGGCGCCCGGTCACGGGAACGGGCTCGTTCAGGCCCACGTGACCGGCAGGGAGTGCACGCCGAAGATGAGCATCTCGTTGCGCAGCGGCACCTGGTCGGCGCGCACGGCAAGGCGCAGGCCCGGCATCCGGGTGATCAGCTCGGTCAGGCCCACCTTCATCTCCGCCCGGGCGAGCTGCTGGCCCAGGCACTGGTGGATGCCGTGGCCGAAGGCCAGGTGCGAGGTGCGGGGCCGGTGCACGTCCAGGCGGTCGGGGTCGTCCCAGTGACGGGGGTCGCGGTTGACCTCGGGCGTAGCGATGATCACCGTGGCGCCCGCCGGGATCTTCACCCCGGCGATCACGACGTCCTCGACGGCCACCCGGCTGACGCCCAGCTGGATGATGGACAGGTATCTCAGCAGCTCCTCGATCGCGTTGTCCATCAGCGCCGGGTCGGCGCGCAGCGCGGCGAGCTGGTCGGGGTGCTCCAGCAGCGCGAAGGTGCCCAGGCCGAGCATGTTGGCGGTGGTCTCGTGGCCGGCGCCGAGCAGCACCAGGGCCATGTCCGTGAGCTGGGCGTCGGTCAGCGGCGGGTCGGCGTCGTGGACGAGGCCCGACAGGATGTCGTCGCCCGGGTTCTCCCGCTTGGCCGCCACCAGGCCCTGGATGAAGCCGTACAGCTCGAGGCCGGCCCGCATCCGCTCGTCGTCGGGGGTGGTGGAGTTCAGCGCGATGGCGGTGCGCTCCTGGAACTCGGCCCGGTCGGCGTAGTCGACGCCGAGCAGCTCGCAGATGGCCAGCGAGGGGATCGGCAGCGCGTACGCGGGCACGAGGTCGGCCTCGGTGCCGTCGGCCCGCATGGCCTCGATGTGCTCCACGGCGATCTCGCGCAGCCGTGACTCCAGCGCGCGCATCCGCCGGACGGTGAACTGGCCGGTCAGCAGCCGCCGCAGGCGCGTGTGCTCGGGCGGGTCCATGAAGACGAACATCCCGTCGGCGCGGCTGTCCACCTTCGGCGCGACGGCGGTGCCGCCCTCGCCGCTTCCTGAGGCGGCGGCGAGCTGCTCGACCTCGTGCGGCTGCAGTTTGGTGACGTCGGGGTACCGCACCCGGTCGGCGCTGAAGCGGGGGTCGGCCAGGACGGCGCGGGCCTCGTGCAGGCCGGTGACCATCCAGGTGGGGGCGCCGTTGAGGAGCTGGAGCGGCTGGACCGCTCCCTGGCCGCGCCGCTGCCGTACGCCGGGCGGCGGGTCGAACGGGCAGCCGCCCCGGTCCACCAGGTCCGCCGGCAACATGCGGCGGATCCCCGTCGGGGACTCCGTCACGCGCCGGCCGTCGGTCTGCTCGTCGGAAATCGCCATCACCACGTCCTCGTCTCGATCGTCGCCGCCACTCTACACACGAAACGTGCACGACGCGCATCAATGCATGTCGTGCACGTTTGTCCGATGAAGTCGCGGTCCTCTACAGCTTGTAGAGTGAGCGCGATACCGGGTGAAAGGGTGGATCGTGCTGCATTGGTTCCGGGCTGTGGCGGTGGCCGAGGCGTGCTCGTGGGCGGGCCTGCTCGTCGGGATGTTCTTCAAGTACGTGACCGAGACCGGCGAGCTCGGCGTGAAGATCTTCGGCCCGATCCACGGGGCGCTGTTCGTCCTGTACGTGGCCGGGGTGCTGCTGTCGGCCCGGGAGGCGGGCTGGAGCCGGGGCGCGGTGGTGCTCGGGCTGGCCTGCGCGGTGCCGCCGTTCACGTCGCTGTGGTTCGAGCGGCGGATGGCGGCGCGCACGGCGGCCGGGCAGCTCGCCTGACCTGATCAGAGGGCCGGGAGCGGTGTCCCGGTCAGCTCGGCGCAGGCCGCGAGCAGGCCGTCCTGGAGGTCCGGGGAGTGGACCGCGGGATGCGTGTCGGCCTGGGCCTTGTGGTAGAGGTACGCGCCGCTCACCGTGGCGGCCGGCTCGCCGCTCACGGCCAGCCAGGCCTGGGTCAGGTGCGCCTGGCCCAGGTCGTCGGGCGCGCCGGGCCCGCCCATCTTCGTCGGGACCCACCCGGGCGTGACCGCGTTCGAGAGCACCTGCGGCCAGTGCCGGGCGACCGCGAAGGCCAGCAGCACGTCGTGCAGCTTGGAGTCCGCGTACGCCTGCGCCGGGACCCAGGCCCGCTTCTCCCACTGCAGGTCGGACAGGTCGGGGTCGCCGCTGCGGTGCATGCCCGAGCTGAGGTACACCAGCCGCCGCGGCGGCGTGACCAGCGCGGTCAGCAGGTACGGGGCCAGCACGTTGATCGCGAACACGTGGCTGAGCCCGTCGGCCGTCGTGATCTTGTGGTGCTCGCGGTACCCGACGGCCGCGTTGTGGATCACCGCGTCGAACGGCCCCGACTCGTTCGCCTGCCGCGCCACCGAGCGCATCTCCTCGATGCTGGACAGGTCACCGGTCAGCACCCCGGCGGCACCCGGGGCGGCGGCTCCGGCGTCGGCCGCCCGCCGCGCGTTCCTGGCGTGCAGCACGACCTCGTGCCCCTCGCCGATGAGCAGCTGGGCGGCCATCAGGCCGAGCCCGTCGGCGGATCCGGTGATCAGGACGCGTGACATGGGTCTCCTCGTTCGGGCAGCGTGAACATCGCAACGGCATCCTTCCCGTAGCAGGCCCGTCAATATTCGGCCTGGCGCCGTATGAAACCCGTCAAGAACGGCAAAACCCCTCAAATCTCGGCGTTTTCTGGTGATGCGGCCGCCGCGAGAGCGCGGCGGCGATCTCATCATCGAGCCGAGGAGTGGGGATGGCAGACGTCGTCTTCGTCGCCCTGACGATCGCGATCTTCGTGGTCTTCGGGCTGGTCGTGAAGGCGGTGGAGCGGCTGTGAGCGCCGTGAACGCCACCGGACTCGTGGTCGTCGTGGCCCTGGTGATCTTCATGGTCGCGGCCCTGCTGTTCCCGGAGCGCTTCTGATGAGCACGACCGCCGCGGGGATGCTCTTCGTCGCCTCCCTGATCGTCGCGCTCGCCCTGACGCACAAGCCGCTCGGCGACTACATGTACCGCGTCTACGCCACGAAGCAGCACAACATGGTCGAACGCGGCATCTACCGGCTGCTCGGCGTGCGTGCCGACGCCGAGCAGAGCTGGGGCGTCTACGCGCGCAGCCTGCTGGCGTTCTCGCTGATCTCGATCCTGGCCGTGTACGGCATCCAGCGCCTCCAGGACAAGCTGCCCCTCAGCATCGGGATGGCTCCGGTCACCGACCACATCGCCTGGAACACCGCGATCAGCTTCGTCACGAACACCAACTGGCAGGCCTACTCGGGCGAGTCCACGATGGGCCACCTGACCCAGATGGCCGCCCTCGCCGTGCAGAACTTCGTCTCGGCGGCGGTGGGCATGGCGGTGGCGATCGCCCTGGTACGCGGGTTCGCCCGCCGCAAGTCGGGCACGATCGGCAACTTCTGGGTGGACCTGGTCCGCGGCTCGCTCCGCGTCCTGCTGCCGCTCGCGTTCATCGGTGCGCTCGTGCTGGTCGCGGGCGGGCTGATCCAGAACCTCGCCGGCCCGCACGAGGTCACCACGCTGACCGGCGGCACCCAGGCGATCACCGGGGGCCCCGTCGCCTCCCAGGAGGTGATCAAGGAGCTGGGCACGAACGGCGGCGGCTTCTACAACGTCAACTCCGCCCACCCCTTCGAGAACGCCGCCACCTGGACGAACTGGTTCGAGATCTTCCTGATCCTGCTGATCCCGTTCGCGCTGCCGCGCACGTTCGGCCGCCTGGTCGGCCAGGTCAGGCAGGGCTACGCGATCCTCGCCGTGATGGGCGTCCTCGCCCTCGCGAGCGTCCTGCTCACCAACGCCTTCGAGCTGTCCGGCGGCGCGACGGTGCCGCAGGCGGCAGGTGCGGCGATGGAGGGCAAGGAGGTGCGCTTCGGCGTCTCGAACTCCGCGACCTTCGGCGCCGCCACCACCCTGACGAGCACCGGCGCGGTGAACTCCTTCCACGACAGCTACACCCCGTTCGGCGGCATGATGACGCTGTTCAACATGATGCTGGGCGAGGTCGCGCCCGGCGGCGTCGGCGCGGGCCTGTACGGCATGCTGATCCTCGCCGTGATCACCGTGTTCGTGGCCGGGCTGATGGTCGGCCGCACTCCGGAGTACCTGGGCAAGAAGATCGGCGCCCGCGAGATCAAGCTGGCCTCGCTCTACTTCCTCGTCACCCCGGTGCTGGTGCTGGTCGGCACCGCGTTCGCGATGGGCTCGCCCGAGCGGCGCGCGAGCATGCTCAACGGCGGCCCGCACGGCCTGTCCGAGGTCCTGTACGCCTTCACCTCCGCCTCCAACAACAACGGCTCCGCCTTTGCCGGCCTCACCGTCAACACCCCCTGGTACGACGTGGCGCTCGGCCTGTGCATGGCCTTCGGCCGGTTCCTGCCGATCATCCTGGTGCTGGCGCTGGCCGGGTCGCTGGCCGCGCAGTCACCCGTCCCCGAGGGCGCGGGCACGCTGCCGACGCACCGGCCGCAGTTCGTCGGCATGGTCGTCGGCGTGACGATCATCCTGGTCGCCCTCACCTTCCTCCCCGCATTGGCGCTGGGCCCGATCGCAGAAGGACTGTCCTGACATGTCAACCCCCAAGCAGGCCGGCGCCGGCCTGCTCGACCCGAGGCAACTGGTCCGCTCGTTGCCCGACGCGGCGCGCAAGCTCAATCCGGCCACCCTGTGGCGCAACCCGGTGATGCTCATCGTGGAGATCGGCGCGGTCTTCACCACCATCCTCGCGATCTTCGACCCGTCGTTCTTCGCCTGGGCCATCGTGGTCTGGTTGTGGCTGACCGTTCTGTTCGCCAACCTCGCCGAGGCGGTCGCCGAGGGCCGCGGCAAGGCGCAGGCCGCCACGCTGCGCAAGGCCAAGACCGACACCCAGGCCCGCAGGCTGAAGAGCCCCACGTCCACCGAATGGGACGTCATCCGCGCCCCCGAGCTGCTGCAGGGCGACCACGTGATCGTCGAGGCCGGGGAGATCATCCCCGGCGACGGCGACGTGGTCGAGGGCATCGCCAGCGTGGACGAGTCGGCCATCACCGGCGAGTCCGCCCCCGTCATCCGCGAGTCCGGCGGCGACCGGTCAGCGGTCACCGGCGGCACGAAGGTGCTGTCGGACCGGATCATCGTCAAGATCACCCAGAAGCCGGGCGAGAGCTTCATCGACCGGATGATCGCCCTGGTGGAGGGCGCGAACCGGCAGAAGACGCCGAACGAGATCGCGCTCAACATCCTGCTGGCCGCCCTGACGATCATCTTCCTGGTCGCCACCGTCACCATGCAGCCCCTGGCCATCTACTCCAAGCTGATCAACCCGGGCGTGCCCGACTCGCTCGCGCTGAACGCCGACGGCGTGACCGGCGTGGTGCTGGTCTCGCTGCTGGTGTGCCTGATCCCGACCACGATCGGCGCGCTGCTGTCGGCCATCGGCATCGCCGGCATGGACCGCCTGGTCCAGCGCAACGTGCTGGCCATGTCAGGGCGTGCCGTGGAGGCGGCGGGCGACGTGTCCACGCTGCTGCTGGACAAGACCGGCACCATCACCCTGGGCAACCGGCAGGCCGGCGAGTTCGTCCCGATCGCCGGGGTGAGCGAGCAGGAGCTGGCCGAGGCGGCGCAGCTGTCCAGCCTGGCGGATGAGACCCCCGAGGGCCGCTCGATCGTGGTCTTCGCCAAGCAGCACTACGGGCTGCGCGAGCGCGAGATCCACGGCGCGGAATGGGTGCCGTTCACCGCCCAGACCCGCATGTCCGGGGTGAATTTCGCGCCGGGCTCGGGCGCATCGGACCTCGAGGGCCGCGAGGTGCGCAAGGGCGCCGCCACGGCGGTGATGAAGTGGGTACGCGACGCGGGCGGCCACCCCACCGACGACATCGGCCACCTCGTGGACGGCATCTCCGCCTCCGGCGGCACCCCGCTCGTCGTCGCCGAGAAGGGACGCGTCCTGGGCGTCATCCACCTCAAGGACGTGGTCAAGGAGGGCATGCGCGAGCGCTTCGACGAGATGCGCCGCATGGGCATCCGCACCGTCATGATCACCGGCGACAACCCGCTGACCGCCAAGGCCATCGCCGACGAGGCGGGCGTGGACGACTTCCTGGCCGAGGCGACGCCTGAGGACAAGCTGGCGCTGATCAAGAAGGAGCAGGCGGGCGGCCGGCTGGTCGCGATGACCGGCGACGGCACCAACGACGCCCCCGCCCTCGCGCAGTCCGACGTCGGCGTGGCCATGAACACCGGCACGAGCGCCGCCAAGGAGGCCGGGAACATGGTCGACCTCGACTCCAACCCGACCAAGCTCATCGAGATCGTCGAGATCGGCAAGCAGTTGCTGATCACCCGGGGCGCGCTGACCACGTTCTCCATCGCCAACGACATCGCCAAGTACTTCGCGATCATCCCGGCCATGTTCGCCGCCGTCTACCCGGGCCTGGACGCGATCAACCTCATGCGCCTGTCCAGCCCGCAGTCCGCCATCCTCTCGGCGGTGATCTTCAACGCGCTGGTCATCATCGCGCTGATCCCGCTGGCCCTCCGAGGCGTCCGCTACCGGCCGTCCAGCGCGTCCAAGCTGCTGTCCCGCAACCTGTACGTCTACGGACTCGGCGGCATCATCGCCCCCTTCATCGGCATCAAGTTCATCGACCTGCTGATCCAGTTCCTTCCGGGGATGTCATAAATGGAACGCCTGCCCGGTTGGCTCCGCCAGCACCTCGCCGCCCTCCGGGCGGTCGCCGTCCTGACCGTGCTGCTCGGCCTGATCTACCCGCTGGTCACCACCGGCGTCGCCCAGGCCCTGTTCGACCACCACGCCAACGGCTCCATGGTCGCGAGCGGGCACGGCAGCTCGCTCATCGGCCAGTCCTTCACCGACGCCGCCGGCAACCCGGTCAGGAAGTACTTCCAGTCCCGCCCGTCCGCCGCCGGCGACGGCTACGACCCCACCTCCACCAGCGCGAGCAACCTCGGCCCCGAAGACGTCATCGACACCCCGGACCGGCCGTCGCTGCTCACCCAGGTCTGCACCCGCTCCAAGGCGGCCGGGGAGCTGGAGGGCGTCAGCGGCGCCCGCCCGTTCTGCACCCCGGACGGCGTCGGCGCGGTGCTGAAGGTCTTCCCCGCCGGGGCCGTCAGCGTCAACCAGGCCTGTCCCGCCACGCCCTTCGTCACCAGCTACCAGGGGCTGAAGGTCGAGTGCGCGAAGCCGGGCCAGGACTACGCGGCCGGCCGCACCGTCCCGATCCGGGGCGACGCCACGGCGGTGGTCCCCGCCGACGCGGTGACCGCCAGCGGCTCCGGCCTGGACCCGCACATCTCCGTCGCCTACGCGCGGCTCCAGGCCCCCCGCGTCGCCAGGGAGCGCGGCCTCGACCCGGCCAGGGTGGAGCAGCTCATCCAGCAGCACACCACGGGCCGGGCGCTCGGCTTCATCGGCGAGCCCGCGGTGAACGTGCTCGAACTCAACCTGGCACTCGACGGGAGGTGACGTGAGAGGGCGGCTACGGGTCTACCTCGGGGCGGCGCCCGGGGTCGGCAAGACGTACGCGATGCTCAGCGAGGGCCGCCGCGGCCTGGAACGCGGCAGGGACGTGGTCGTGGGCCTGGTCGAGACCCACGGCCGCCCCCGCACCACTGCCCTGCTCGAAGGCATGGAGGTCATCCCGCGCAGGACCGTCGTCTACCGGGGAGCCACCTTCACCGAGCTCGACGTGGACGCGGTGATCGCGCGCAGGCCCAGGGTGGCGCTGATCGACGAGCTGGCCCACACCAACGTGCCCGGCTCCCATCACGCCAAGCGCTGGCAGGACATCGACGACATCCTGGACGCCGGCATCGACGTCATCTCCACGGTCAACATCCAGCACCTGGAGTCCGTCAACGACGTCGTCCAGGAGATCACCGGTGTCCCGCAGCGCGAGACCGTGCCCGACGAGGTGGTTCGCCGCGCCGACCAGATCGAGCTGGTCGACATGTCACCCGAGGCGCTGCGCCGCCGCATGGCCCACGGCAACGTCTACGCGCCGGAGAAGGTCAGCGCGGCCATGGCGAACTACTTCCGCGTCGGCAACCTCACCGCGCTGCGCGAGCTCGCCCTGCTGTGGGTGGCGGGCAAGGTGGACGACCAGCTCGACCGCTACCGCGCCGACCACGGCATCGAACGCACCTGGGAGACCAGGGAACGCGTGGTCGTCGCACTCACCGGCGGCCCCGAGGGCGACACGCTGGTCCGCCGGGCCGCCCGCATCGCGGCCAGGACGAAGGGCGCCGACCTGCTGGCCGTGCACGTGACCAGCGCCGACGGGCTGGCCGGCGCCGACCCGGCCAGCCTCGCCCGCCAGCGCGCCCTGGTCGAGAGCATGGGCGGCACCTACCACCAGGTCGTCGGCGACGACATCCCGCGCGCGCTGCTCGACTTCGCCCGCGGCGTCAACGCCACCCAGCTCGTCCTCGGCGCCTCCCGCAGGGGCCGGTTCGCCCAGGTGCTCGCGCGGGGCGTGGGCGTGGAGACGACGGCGCTGTCCGGCGGCATCGACGTGCACATGGTCACCCACGAGGCGGCCAAGAAGGGCCGTCGCCGCGTGCACGGCAAGGCCGCGCTGACCCGCGAGCGGCGGATCCTGGGCTGGATCGTGGCGGTGGCGGGCATGCCGGCGCTGACCGCCGCGCTCTCGCCGTTCCGCGACGTGATCTCGCTGCCCAGCGAGATCCTGCTGTTCCTGTGCCTGGTGGTCGGGGTCGCGCTGATCGGCGGCATGTGGCCGGCGATCGTCGCGGCCGTGGGCGGCTCGCTGCTGCTCAACTGGTTCTTCACCCCGCCGATCGGGCGGATCACCATCGCCGATCCGGAGAACCTGCTCGCCCTGATCGTGTTCGTCCTGGTCGCGGCGGCGGTCAGCACGATCGTGGACCTGGCCGCCCGGCGCACCCGCCAGGCCGCCCGCGCCAGTTCCGAGGCCGAGGCGCTGTCCACGCTGGCCGGGCACGTCCTGCGCGGCGAGGCCGCGCTGCCCTCCCTCCTGGGACGGCTGCGCGAGACGTTCGGCCTCGACTCCGTCACCCTGCTCGAACGCACCGGCGAGCCCACCCCCGACGACCAGGCGGAACCCTCGGCCTGGCGCATCATCGCCACCTCCGGCGCCGCCCCCTGCACCGCGCCCGCCGTGGCCGACACCGACGTCGTGATCAGCGACGACCTGGTGCTCGCCGCCCGCGGCAAGCTCCTGGACGCCAGTGACCGCCGGGTGCTGGAGGCGTTCGCCGCCGAGGCCGCCGTCGCGCTCCGCCAGGAACGCCTGCAAGAAGAGGCCGAGCTGGCCAAACCGCTGGCCGAAGCGGACAGGATGCGCACCGCGCTGCTCGCCGCCGTCAGCCACGACCTGCGCACCCCGCTGTCGGCCGCCAAGGCCGCCGTCGAGAGCCTGCGCAGCCAGGACATCACCTGGACCGGCGAGGACCGCGACGAGCTGCTCGCCACCGCCGACGAGTCCCTGGCCCGGCTCGACCGGCTGGTGGAGAACCTGCTCGACATGAGCCGCCTGCAGGCCGGCGTGCTGGGCCTCGCCCTGCAGCCCGTCGCCCTGGAGGAGGTCGTGCCCCGGGCGATCGACGACCTCGGCCCCGCGCGGGACCGCGTCGAGGGCGACATCTCCGTCGAGCTGCCCGAGATCGTCGCCGACCCGGCCCTGCTGGAGCGCGTGCTGGTGAACCTGATGGCGAACGCCGTGCGCCACAGCCCGCCGGAGCACCGGGTGCTGCTCACGGGCAGCCGGCACGACGACGTGGTCGAGCTCCGGATCATCGACCGCGGCCCCGGCGTCCCGCCCGAGGATCACGAGCGCATCTTCCTGCCGTTCCAGCGGCTCGGCGACCGCGACAACGGCACCGGCGTCGGCCTCGGCCTCGCCCTGTCGCGCGGGCTGACCGAGGCCATGGGCGGCACGCTCATCCCCGAGGAGACCCCGGGAGGAGGCCTCACGATGATCGTCAGGATGCCCGTGAGCCCCTGACCGGCTCGTAGCCGGGCTCTAGAGTTCCACTAAGGTTGCCGGCGTGAGCGACGGCAAGAGGCCCGGCAAGAAGGCGCAGAAGTCCGCGGAGACCCGGCGGCGGGTGCTGGCCGCCGCAGGCGACCTGTTCGTGGCGCAGGGGTACGGCGCGACCACGTTGCAGGAGGTGGCCGACAGGGCGGGCGTGGCCGTGCAGACGGTGTACTTCGTGTTCGGCAACAAGCGCCGGCTGCTCAAGGAGCTCGTGGACGTCACGATCGCGGGCGACGACGAGCCGGTGGCGACCCTCGACCGGCCCTGGTTCCGCGAGGCGCTGGCCGCCGGCACCGCCGCGGAGCATCTGCTGCGCTACGTGGCGGGCACGCGGGCCGTGCTGGAGCGGGTGGCGCCGATGGCCAGGGTGCTGGAGGTGGCCGCGGCCACCGACCCCGAGGTCCCGCTGCTGTGGCCGGACGCGGAGGACCCGCGGCACGTCGTGGCGACGGCGGCGGCGCGCAGCCTCATGGCCAAGCCGGGCGCGCGCGGGGACGTCCCGGTGGAGCACGCCGCCGACCTGCTCTACGGGGTGCTGAGCCCGGACCTGTACCTGCTGTTCGTGCGCGAGCGCGGCTGGGCGCCGGAACGGTTCGAGCGCTGGGCGTACGAGACCCTGCTGCGTGACCTCGTAGAACATGAGTGACGCTCAGCCGTAAGCGGCTTTGACACAGCCTTGTCACGATCGCCGTAACGGTAGGTCGCCTTCCCCTCATGCTCTGTTATGGTCCCCTCTTGTCCGCAATTGGGATGACCTTTACCTACATAGGAGGAACATGAGGGGCAAGAACAGAGCAACCACCCTGACCGCGGCCGTGGCGCTCGCCGCCGCGCCCCTGCTGGGCGTAGCCACCCCGGCGACAGCCGAGAGCACGGCCACGCGGACCGTGCAGAACCAGGCGCTCGACTGGCTCTCCCTCGACGCGCTCAGCGGCTCGAAGCTGGTGCAGCGGGTCAAGGAGCTGCTGGGCAAGGGGTACGTGCCCCAGGCCCTGAGCGTGAGCAACGCGGCCAGCCCGCAGTACACGTCCCTGTGGGTCAAGGACACCACCCGCAAGGTGAACGTGCTGCAGGGCCTGTCCGCCACCCAGCTGCCGCAGCGGATCGCCGAGCAGGCGAAGCTGGGCTTCCTGCCCAAGCTGATCACCGGCACGGGCACGGGCCCGAGCGCGATCTTCGCGGTGGTCTTCGAGAAGACCACGCAGCTCGTCAAGTCCGAGCTGGCACTGACGAAGGAGACCCTCGTCAAGGTCAACGCCGAGCTGAGCGCCGCCGGCTACAGCCTCGCCTCGCTGGACGTGTACGGCACGGTGGAGAAGCCGCTCTACGCCGCCGTCTGGGTGACGGGCGCGGTCGCCGGCACCCTGCAGGTGACGCTCGGCCAGACCGTGGAGCAGCGCGGCCAGGAGCTGCTGGCCAAGGCCAGGCAGGGCCTGCGCCCGGTGCTCATGGCCGTCGGGCCCGGCAAGCTGTACTCCACGGTGTGGGGCAAGGGCAGCACGACCGGCGTCAAGGAGTACCTGAGCCTGTCGAAGGTGACCTACACGGTCAAGGCGGCGCAGCTCAAGACGCTGGGTTACCGGCCGCAGATCCTGAGCGCCGAGGACGGCGTGATCGCGTCGGTCTGGAGCAAGAGCTAACGGGCACCGCGCTGGAGGGCCGAGTCCGGCACAGGATCAGTGTGCCGGACTCGGCTTCCACGATAGTGCAGGTCAGCCACACCCAGAACATAAAACGGTTACACACCAACGACCAGGAGCTCTCACCCAGCCAAGAGCCTTACTGGATATGCCCTGCACCATCTCGACTCGTGGCATGGCAGAATGCGTGGAAGCGTTTACATCGCTTCTCGCGTCAACCAGAAGGAGACCACTCCGTGCCACGGCGACCCGTCGCGGTCTTCGCCATCGCGCCCTGGGCCTTCCCCGGCGTCTTCCCGCCCGACGTCCTCGCCCGGCTGCGCCGCTCCGCGGACGTGACCGACGCGGTGCGGCTCACCTCCTTCGACGGGCCCGCCGCGGCCGAGGCGCTGGCCGGAGCGGAGATCCTGCTCACCGGCTGGGGCTGCCCGCGCATCGACACGCGGGCCGTCGCCGCCGCGCCCCGGCTGCGGGCCGTGCTGCACGCGGCCGGCAGCGTCAAGGCCCTGGTGGACCCCGCCGTCTTCGAGCGCGGGATCACCGTGTCGTCCGCGGCGCAGGCCAACGCCGTGCCCGTCGCCGACTACACCGTCGCCGCGCTCGTCCTGGGCGCCAAGCTCGCCTTCGGCCGCGCCCGCCACTACGCCGGCGGCCGGGACAGGGCCCTCTGGCAGCCGGGCGACGGCACCGGGCTGTACGACTGCACGGTCGGGGTGATCGGCGCCTCCCGCATCGGCCGCCTCGTCCTGCAGCGGCTGCGCGCCTTCGACGTACGCGTCCTGCTGTCGGACCCCACGATCACCCCCGCCGAGGCGGCGCTGCTGGGCGCCGAGCTGGTGGACCTCGACGACCTGTGCCGGCGCGGCGACCTGGTCACGGTGCACGCGCCCGCGCTGCCGGAGACCCACCACCTGCTCGACCGGCGCAGGCTCGCCCTGCTGCCGGACGGCGCCGTGCTGATCAACACCGCGCGCGGCTCGCTGGTGGACACGCGGGCCCTCACCGAGGCGTGCGCGTCCGGCCGGATCTCGGCCGTGCTCGACGTCACCGACCCCGAGCCGCTGCCGCCCGGCCATCCGCTCTTCGAGCTGCCCAACGTGCTCATCACCCCGCACCTGGCCGGGGCGCAGGGCCGCGAGCTGCGCCGCCTCGGCGAGTTCGCCGTCACCGAGCTCGAACGGCTGCTGGCCGGCGACCCCCTGCGCGGCCAGGTGCTGCCCGAGCAGCTCCCGTACTCGGCCTGACTCCCCCGCGGCCCCCTCAGGCCTCGGGGACGTAGGTCAGGTAGAGCACGCCGGTCTTCCACGTCTCGTTCCTGACCAGCTTCAGCGGGTGGGTGGGGGTGTCCTCGAACAACCGCTGGCCGCGGCCGACGACGATCGGGTGGACCAGCAGGTTCAGCTCGTCGAGCAGCCCGTTGGCCAGCAGCCACCGCACGGTCGTGGCCGAGCCGGCGACCTGGATGTCGCCCTCCACCCGCTCCTTGATCTCGCGCAGCCGGGCCGCGACGTCGCCGGAGACGATCGTGGTGTTGGCCCAGTCCGCGCGCTCCAGCGAGCTCGTCACGACGTACTTGGGGGCCTCGTTGTACCGCGCGGCGATCTCCGGGTCGGCGTCCGTCGCCGTCCAGTACGCCGACCACTCGTCGTACAGCTTGCGGCCCATGAGGAAGCCCGCCGCGCTCTCCATGCCCGCCTGGACCATGGTGCCCATCTCGTCGCACCAGTACGGGAAGTGCCACTGGTCCGGCGACTCCACCACGCCGTCGACCGAGATGAAGAAACTCGAAACGATCTTAGCCATGGCCAGGAGGTTAGACGGGAGCGGCCGCCGCGGTCTTGTACAGAAACGACATCCGGGACGGGCTAGGCCGGGGCGACGTACTCCAGGTCGATCGAGTCGGTGTGCGAGCTCCAGCTCAGGTCCAGCCGCCAGCACCCCGCGCGCGGCAGGTCGATGCCCGAGGGGCCGGGACCGCCGCTGACCTTGGTGCGCACGGGCGTGCCCGCGCCCTCCAGGCGGGCCTCGATCCGCAGCGGATCGGACGGGACCACCGGCAGCCTCGACACCCAGAGGATCTTGTTGCCGCGGCCCGGGCGAGGCGGGCTCGCCAGCGGATACCCGAACAGCACGGCCACCATGTCACCCCGGCTGCTGAACACGTGGTGGGGCGCCGCGTCCGGGCTGAAGCCGGCCCGCGCCCACTCCGGCAGCTCGCCCTGGACGACCTTCGACGCGCACGGGGCCGCCGCCCGGCTCGGCGCCGGCGTCACGGGGGCTCCCCCGCCCGCGCAACCCGCCACCGCGAGCAGCAGAGCCACCGCCATGACCGCACTCGATCGCGACACTGCCGGCCTCCGTGGCGGCGGGAAACGGGATCAGGTGACCACCGTACTCCCGCCGCGCCGTTTTCAGATGTGCTCGCCGACGAGCGCGAGGCACTGGAAGGCGGCCAGGCCGAACTGCGCGCTGGCGTTCGTGCTCAGGTCCGCCTCGTCGACGGGGTTCAGCACGGCGGGCCCCTCGACGCGCCTGGCGCCGAACGGGTGGTTGTCCGGGTAGCCGGCGTGGCCGGTACGCAGCTCCTGCCAGGCCCGCTCGGCCAGGGCCTGGTCGCCGAGCTGCCTGGCCGCGTAGGCGGTGGCCCGCGAGTACGCCTGGCGCAGGTTGAGGTTGCCCCAGTCGGCCCCGGTGACCTCCTTCTGCTCGGCCTTGGTGGCGTTGTAGAGGCGGCAGAACTCCAGCCACTTGGCCTTCACGGCCTGGTCGTCGATCAGGCCGATCAGCTCCGTCATGACCTCGATGAGGCCGAAGACCGAGCTGAGGCTGCCGATGCTCACCGACTTCTCCGTCATCGGGTTGAACCGGCCGTCGGCGAGGTTGTACGTGACGCCGGCCTGCACCCAGCCGTTGGGCAGCGCGGCGATCGTGGTGGCGCCGTTGACCAGCTTGGTCCGGGCGATCGGGTCGCCGCCCCGCTCCCACTCGGCCAGCCACGCCATGGCCAGCGAACCCCAGTCGGTGGTCTGCCCGACGCCGAGCGCCTTGGGGTCGGGGTCGAACGGCTCACCGCCGTTGATCTTGCGGCCGGGGTCGAGGACGAGGAAGGTGCGGTCGGAGTCGATCAGGTCGTGCATGACGTCGCCGATGCGCTCGTCGGCGGTCAGGAAGTAGTAGAAGCGCTTGTAGCCGGCGTTGCTGATGCGGACCTGCTTGGCGCTGTCGGCCCAGTGCAGGATGCCGTGCCGGGTGCCCAGGCCGCGCCACTTGCCGAGGTGGTACATGTCCACCTCGCTGGTGTGGCGGGTCATCGCCTCGGCGAAGCGGAACGCCTTGGCGTCGCCGGTGCGCAGGTAGTGGTACCAGAGCCACAGGTCCGTGGACAGCTCCGAGTTGTCCCAGGCGTAGCCGCCCACGTCGTAGCGCCAGACGTGCCGGTCGCCGTCGTAGCTGTGCATGATGTCGCCGTAGTCCCAGAAGCCGTACCAGGAGCGCTGGTCCACCTGCTCGCGGTGGTACTTGTGCATCAGGTCGAGCTTGTCCTCCAGCGCGGCCTTGGCCGGGACCGAGCGGTCCACGGGCGACCAGGAGCCGAACACGCCGGCCGCGTGGTTGTGCTGCGGCGGGCTGGTCAGCAGGGGCGGGGTGGCGTTGGCGGCGGCGAGCTGCGCGAAGCGCTCGCTCGAAGGGGTGCCCCCCAGCGCCCAGAACGTCAGCTCGGTGGTGCGGGCGACCCCGTACGGCGTGCCGAAGCCGGGCTCGTAGTCCTCGTAGGTGATCTCCAGGGCGTCGAGCTGCTCGGGATAGGTGTCCTGGCCCAGTCCGTCGTGGTAGAAGCGCAGGTCCATGGCGCCGGCGCGGGGCGACCACATCCAGACGGTGGCCTGCGCCTCGCCGGTGGCGGCCCCGGTGATCTCCAGCTCGGTCGGGTGGAGCTGCCAGAAGTTGCGCATGCCGAACGCCAGCCCGCCGGTCGGGCCGCCGACGTAGGCCAGGCCGGAGGCGCGGCGGCCCCCGTCCACGCGGATCCACGAGTGGCCCGGCCCGGTGCGCTTGTGGATCTCGAACCCGTGCGCGGTGAGCTGGCTCAGCCGGTAGTCGCCCCAGGCCGGGATCCAGTGCAGGCGGGTGGTGACGCGCTGGTCCCAGGTGGCCGGGTCGGGGGTGGCCTTGCCCTGGTACTGGGCCTGCCGGACGGCCTGGCCCGGGTCGCGGCGCAGGCCGGTGATGCCGCGTACGGCCTCGGCCAGCACGCCGTCGCCCTCGCCGGCGAAGCGGACGTGCCGGTCGTGCGGCTCGCCGCGCATCGGCACGGCGAAGCGCACGCCGAGGCCGTTGATGAAGTCCTTGTTCTCGTTGCCGTCGTAGACGAAGGTGTGCACGACGCGGACGGCGTCCGAGCCCGCGTACAGGTAGCAGCGCACCGTGAACGGCAGCCACTCGCGGCGCCCCTTCTTGTGCCTGCCCTCTACCCTGACCACCGCCCGCACGGGCCCGGACTGCTCGACGTGCACCGAGGAGATCCGGCTGGTGAACGATTCGCTCTTGCCCGGCTCCTCGGGCTTGTCCTGGCGGGAGGCGACCAGGCGGCCGTCCTTGGCGATGACCGTGCCGCCCCGCGTGATCGACGTGATGACGTGCTCGCCGGAGCGTGCGAACGCCACGGTGACCACGCCGGTGTCCACGGTGACCTGCCCGCCGTCGGTCTTCACGACCACCGGCGCGGCGGGCCTGGCGGCCGTGCCGGCGCCGAGCCGGTACGTCTCGGCCCGCGGCTCCGCTCCGCTGATCGCGTGGGCGGTCCACTTCACCGAGCCGTCCGGCCAGTAGCCGATCGGCCACGTCTGCACCGGCACCTGCGCGCCGGCCTCGGTGGTCAGCGTGAACTCCTGGCCTGGCGCGAACGCGCCGCGCGGCCACGGCACGCCCCACGTCGTGCCGCCGGTCACCTCGGCGGGGGCGCCGCCTTCCAGCCACTTCAGCGGGATCGGGTCATGGCCGTGCACCTCGGCCGGTGTCGGGGCGGCCTGCGCGGCGGCCGGGCTCGCGCCGCGTAGGGCCAGCGCCGCCGCGGTTCCCGCGGCGGTCGTGGTGAGCATGGTGCGTCGGCTGATGTCAACCACAGGGTCGTCTCCTTGCGCGGGCCGAGCCCGGTAAGCGCTTTCCAAAGGTGCGCCGGGCCCGGCTGTTCCTTGAGATGGGGGGTCAGCTACCGGCGTAGGCGATGTTCGGCCGGGGCGGCGTGGTCATGCCGTTGCCGAGGTAGTAGTCGGTGTGGTGGTCCTGCAGGTAGCCCTTGACGGTCAGGTCGTTGCGGTAGGCCGGGTTGTGGGCGAGCGTGTAGAGCCGGGTGGCCGTCGGCCTGTCCGTGGTGAAGACGACCAGCTCGTCGTGGTCGGACGAGGGCATCACGACCTCCTCGCGCCAGTCGCCGAGGATGTCACCGATCAGCGCGGGGTACTGGGTGCCGACGTTGACCGCGCCGTGGTTCCAGGTGGTCACCAGCCTCGACACGCCGCCGGTGGCCGGGTCCCACTTCTCGATCTTGCCGTCGTTGAACAGCTCCATGCCGAGGTCGCCGTCCCAGAACACGCCCAGGTGCGGCCACGGGCCGGTGGCCTGGGTGAGCGTGTTGCCGCGGGCGTTGTAGACGCCCGAGAAGGACCAGACCTCCATGCCGGGGAAGCGCGGGTCGATGTCGCCCGCCATGCCCCGCCCGACGTCGCCGACGCCGTCCTCGACGTGCCGCCAGAGCATGGTGCCCTGCTGCGCGCCGTAGTAGTACTCGCGCAGGCCGCTGGGGTTGTCCTGCTGGACGCCGTACCCTTCCAGGCCCGGCCTGGACGGGTCCAGGTCCCCGATGTGGAACCTGTCGCCGTGCACGACGCCCTCGTCGGCCAGGGAGTAGCGCAGGGTCCCGTCGCCGTTGAGCACGAACCCGATCTCGGCGACCTCGTCCCTGCCGTCTCCGTCCACGTCGATGATCCGGGTGTTGTGCCCGTCGGCGTGGTCCGCGCCGCCGCGCAGCCACTTCCACTGGTTGGTCAGCCTGCTGCCGTCGAACCTCAAGGCGGTGAACATGAGGTTGAAGCCGCCGTCACCGACCCGGTTCTTCATGTACGCCACCAGGCTGGGCGTCACGCCGTCGAGGTGGCCGACGCCGAGGCGGGCCGGCATCGGGCCGTCCGCCAGGTAGTCCGCGGGCACCGGGGCGGTGGCGCGGGGCGCGCCGGTCCGGCCGTCGAGGATGGCGATGGCCTGCCGGGTGTCGTCGGGGGCGGTGTACCTGCTGCCGTCGCCGAACGTGACCCCGTTGGCCACGCGCACCGCGACCTCGGCGCGGCCGTCGCTGTCGAGGTCGTAGACGGTCACGCCGTCCCAGTGGCCCACGTCGATGACCGACGAGCCGCCCTCGATGTTGTCCTGGTCGGTGCTGTTCGGCCCCAGGTTCGCCGACCACAGGAAGGTGCCGTCGCCGCGGTAGGCCTCGATCGTCTGGGGGCTGGTCTGCCGGTCCACCACGTAGTCGTAGGCGCCGTCGCCGTCGAGGTCGCCGACCCAGACGAACTTGATCGGGCCGCCGGGCCGCAGCGGCACGCGGACCACCGGCTCGGCGGCGTGGTTCGCGGTCAGCAGGAAGGACTTGCTGGCGGGCTGCCAGACGCCGTCGACGATCGGGCGTACGTAGTAGCTGTTGCGCCGCGTGAGGTCGGCCGTGGAGTCCACGAAGTTGGTGCCGCCGGTCAGCGGGTCGGTGTTGAGCTTGACGGCCGCGCCGCCGGCGGTGGACCGGTAGACGTTGAAGGCGATCCCGGCCGGGTCCAGGCCGAGCAGCCGCCACGTGATCAGGACCTCCGTGGCGCTCCTGCGGACGGCCACGACCCCGCGGTCGAGGTTCTCCATCGGGCGGGCGGCCGCGGCGGCGGCGGGCGGCGGGGCGGCGACCGGAGCGGCGCCGAGGAGGAGCAGCGCCGTGGCGGCGACGGCACGTAAGCGGTTCGTGGCGTTCATGATGACCTCCGTGGTCACGAGGGGGGTGCCGGGCGGGGGTCGCGTAACCCGGTCGAAACCCACGAGGGTTGAAGCGTTTACATAGACGGGATGGGACCACGAACGCTGTGTGAAGTCAAGATCTCTGTCATGCCTGGCCCGAAGGGTTTGACGGCTGGCGGCGCGTGCGCCATCATCGCGTGCAAGCGGTTTACGCGAAGGAGGTGCGGATAAGGATTCGGATATCGGTCCGGCCGCATCTCGATATTGGACCCGCCGGTCACGGCTCTGGTGTGCTCGGTTCCCGTGACTGTCGCCGCCCCCGTCTCCCCTCCGCCCTCCGTGGACCCCGCAGGCCGCCGGGTCGTCGTCACGGTGGTCGCCATCCAGCTCGCCTGCTGCCTGGGCTTCTTCTCGGTGATGGCGCACCTGGTCGCGCACCTGCGGCACGACCTCGGCCTGATGGCGGGCACGGCGGGGCTGATCCTCGGGGCGCGGACCGGGCTGCAGTTCGCGCTGCTGCTGCCGGTGGGGGCGCTCACCGACCTGATCGGCGCGCGCCGTACCGGGGTGATCGCCTGCTTCGTACGCGCGGCGGGCTTCGCCCTGCTCGGGACGGCCGAGAGCGTCGGCGCGCTGCTCTGCGCGGCCGTCGTGGTCGCCGTGGGCGGCGCGCTCTACAACCCGGCGGCGCAGAGCCTGCTGGCCGGTGCCGGGCCGCACCAGGCCGGGGGCTTCGCCGCGTACGTCACCGCGCAACACGTCGCCACCGTCGCCGGGCCGCCCGTGGGGCTGGCGCTGATCTCGCTGGAGCCCGGGTTCGCGCTGCTGACCGGGGCGGCCGCGGCCACGTGGGCGGTCTCCGGCGTGCTGTTCCTCCTGCTGCCCAGGACCGGGCGGCGGCCCGCCGCCTTCCGCGGGGTGCTGCCCGGCGTGCGGGCCGTGCTCGGCGACCGTTCCTTCCTGCTCTTCGCGCTGATGACCGCGCCCACGACGCTGCTGGCCGGGCACATCATGACGGCCGTGCCGCTGCTCGGCTTCGCGCCGGGCGCGGCCACGCTCAGCTTCTGCGCCCTGGCCGCGGTCGCCGCCGCTGCCCAGCCGTTCGTCGCCGCCGGGCGGCGGGGCGAGCGGCCCTGGGTGCTGCGGGCCGGGCTGCTGTGCGCGGCGGCGGCGTTCCTCGTGCTCGCGCCGCTCGACGGCACCGAATTGGGGCCGCTGATGGTCGCCGCCGTGCTGAACGGCGTGGCCAACGGGCTGATCCAGCCGTCGATCTTCCAGCGCGTCACCCGGCACGCGCCGCCCGAGCGGTTCGGGTCGTACTACGGGGTGCTGGCGTGCTGTGCCGGGCTGTTCTCGTTCGTGTGCGAGGTCGTGGTGGGGCAGCTGTTCGACCTGGGGCCGGCGGGGGCGACGGCGGCGCTCGTCGGGGTCGCCTCGTTCGCGCTGCTGGCCGCGTTCGGCACCCGGGGCCCGTGAACGAGAGTCACGGGTTACGGCTGCGGGTCGGGGGCGAGGGGCGGGCCGTCGGGGAGGCCGGCGGGGTCGCGCCAGGTGGCCAGGAACCGCTCGGCCACCGCGCTCGACCCGGCGAACGGCCCGTCCGGATGCTCCAGCGCCTCGGCGGTGAGCCGGGCGATCCGCTCCTCCACGACGGCGCGCGCCGAGGCGGCGTCGCGGACCCGGCCGGTGCGGTCGGCGAGGTAGCCGATGGTGGCGCCGGCGCCGCAGACGAAGTCCGCCAGCGTGACCACGCCCCGCTCCCGCAGCGTGCGCAGCCCCGCCGCCGTGTAGGGCACGTTCGCCGCCGGGGCGATCAGGCCGGCGCGCACCCGGGAGGCCCGCTCGGCGGTCAGCGTCCCGGTGCGCGCGCCGGGCACGAGCACGTCGGCGGCCACCTCGTACAGTGCCTCCGGCGGGAGCACGGGCAGCCCGAGCCGGCCCACGCAGGCGTCGCCGTGCTCGGCACGCAGCCGTGCCAGCCGGTCCACGTCGAGCCCCGCCGGGTCGGCGACGCAGCCGTACAGGGTGGACAGCGCGACGACCCGCCCGCCACGCAGCGCGGCCTCGCGGACGACGGCGCCGCCCACCTTGCCGAACCCCTCCACCGCCAGCGTCCGCCCCGCCAGCCCGCCCAGTGCGGTCTCCGCCGCGACCACCACGCCCAGGCCGGTCACGATCGTGTCCACCAGCTCGCCGCCGACCTCCTGGTGCATCAGCGAGTCGGCGCGGTAGTCGGGCAGCGAGGCGAAGTCCTGCGTGCGGGTGCCCAGGTCAGAGGCGGTGAGGAACTCGCCCTTCTCGATCAGCGGGGTGATCTCCTCGCAGTAGCGCGCCAGGGTGACCTCGCGCTCCGCGTCCGTGGCCCGCAGCACCGCCTTGGCCCCGCCGATCCGCTCCCCCAGCACGGCCAGCTTGTACGTCATCGCCCGCGCCAGCAGCCCCGCCTCACCGGGGGTGACGTCAGGGGCGAGCCGCGTACCGCCCGCACTCGTCGGGCAGTCGAGGTCGAAGGCGACGTAACCGTCCACGGAGACGAGCTCCACGATCCTCATGCGCACCCCTCATCCCCGGCCCGATACCGCGAATATCGGCGAGACGCGGCCGTAGGTCAAGGTCCATTGCGGATCACCGCCGGGAACCCCGGGGCCCGCTGCTGGGATCTTGCCCTTTGTAGTGGCTGTGTAGGAACTCTCTGGCGGCCGCTCACATGCTTGATCGCAGCGGGCGCCACCAGCGCGCCCCCGGAAGAACCAGGGAGATCCCTATGGTCAAGACCGCCCGTCGCTACGCGAAGTACGCCATCAGCACCCTCTCCACCGCCATCTTCGTGCTGAACGGCTGACGAGGACGAGTGAACCCCCGGGAGGGTGTCTCCCGGGGGACACCCACGACCGGAGGGACGAGGCGTGTTCGGGACCGCGGTACGCCAGCTTGGCTACGCCTGGTCGATGATGTCGGGGCGCAGGTTCCGCTTGCGGGACGTGAACGCGCTGGTCGACGACATGCGGGAGACCCTGGAGACGTTCGGCTCGCCCGGTGAGGGAGCCGACGACCTGCTCGCGGGCAACGACCCCGAGCTGCAGGAGGACCTCACCCGGCGGCGGCTGCGGCGCACGGTGCGGCACGCGGCGGCCGAGAGCCCCTACTACCGGCACCGGTTCGCGGCGACCGGGGTGGACCCCGCCTCGATCACGCCGCACACCCTGGCCTCGATCGCCCCCACCACCAAGGCCGACCTGCGCGGCCGGCCCGCGGCCTTCGTCTCCGACCGGGCGAAGCCGGCCGTGCTGGCGCACACCACGGGCACGACGGGGACGCCGACGCTCGTCTGGTTCTCCGCGTACGAGATCGAGCTGATGTCGGCGCTGTCGGCGCTCGCGCTCATGATGGCCGGCAACCTGCGCTCCGACGACGTGTGGGCCAACGCGATCAGCTCCCGCTCCATCGCGCAGATCCTCACCGAGCGGGCCGTCACCCGTACCGGGGCGGCGTTCGCGCACCTGGGCGCCATCGACCCGGCGGCGACGCTCGACCGGCTGGCGACGCCGCTGCACGTACCCGGCAAGCGCCCGCAGATCACCCACCTGAACCTGACCGCCTCCTACCTCGCGGCGCTCGTCCAGGAGGCCGACCGGGGCGGCTGGAAGGCCGGCGACTTCGCCCTCACCACGATCTGGTCCGGCGGCGAGGTGCTCACGGACGCGCTGCGCGAGCGGGCGGAGCAGGTGTTCGGCGCGGAGGTCCGCGACGGCTACTCCATGACCGAGATCGCGCCCGTCTCCGGCCGGGTCTGCCCCGGCGGTCACCTCCACCTGCCGCCCGACCAGGGCCTGATCGAGATACTCGACCCCGTCACGCTGGCCCCGGCCGCTCCCGGGGAGATCGGCACGATCGTGGTGACGCCGTACTCGACGTTCCGCGACACCACGCTCCTGCTCAGGCACGTCACCGGCGACCTGGTCAGGACCCTGCCCGAGGGCCAGACCCCCACCTGCGCGCTGGCCGCGCTGCCCGCCACCTCCCGCGTGCTCGGCCGCAGGTCGCCCGGCGGGCTCACCACGCGGGACGTGCTCGACCTGCTGCAGGCCGAGCACGCGCTGCCGCTGCCCACCCGGTACGCGCTGGACGGCGAGCTGCTCTACGTGGTGGCGGGCAAGCACGACCCCGGCCTGCTCGGGCGGCTGGAGGAGCGGGCGCACGGGCTGCCGCTGACCGGCATCGTCCTGGTCGAGACCGCCGAGGACCTGCCCGCGCCCTGCCGGCTCCGCGCCGACCTGCTGGAGCTCAGCTTCGAGCGAGGACTGTGATGACCCCGAACGTCCTGGCGCTGTACGCGCTCGTCGCCCTGACCGTCGCGCTCGCCGCCGGCTACCTGGGCCGTTACGTCATCCCCCGCCCGCCGGTCGGCCGGATGGTCGGGGCGGACATCGCGGTCATGGTGACCGCGCTCGTCGTGATGCCGTTCGCGTACCTGCACGTGCCCGTCGGGGTCGTGGTGTCCGTCTTCGGGCTGGTCGTCATGACGCTGACGCAGCTCATGCTGGCGCCCGTGCTGGGCGGCCGGTGGGCGATGATCGCGGCGCCGGCGCTGTGCGCGGCCGACGTCGCCGCGTACGCCGCCGGATGGCCGCTCGCGCTGCTCGTCGTCAACGACGCGCTGCTGATCCTGCTCGTGGTCGGCGTGGTGAACCTGTGGGCACAGGCGGCCGTCACGCCCGCGCAGGTGGCCGCCCTGGCGGCGGCGCTCACCGTGTACGACACCCTGGCCACCGGGCTCAGCTCGCTCACCGTCGACTTCGTGCAGCGCATGCAGGGGCTGCCGTTCTCGCCCGTGCTGGCCACCTCCTACGGCGCGAACCCGTCGCTGATCGGGCTCGGCGACTGCCTGATGTTGTCGATCTGGCCGGTCGTGGCGCTGCGGGCGTACGGGAAGGTGGCCGCGTGGTCGGCGGCGGGGCTGGAGGCCGTGCTGCTGGCCGTGTCCATCGCCTTCGTCCTCACCGGCGGCCGGCCGATGCCGCTGCTGACCGTGCTCGGGCCGCTGATCTTCGTACAGTGGCTGTACTGGCGGCGGTGGCAGGCCAGCAGGACGCCGGCGCCGACCCGGCCCGAGGTGAACCGGGCGCTGGAGCTCGCGGACGCGCCCGCCGGGGTGTGGGTCGCGCTGTCACCGGCGGGCGCACCGGTCGCCGAGGGCGCCACGCCGGGGCTGGCGCGCCGGGAGGCGCGGCTGGCCGGAGCCCAGGGCTCACCCGTGGTCTGGCGCCTCCAGGAGTAACCCGTCCAGAACGGTCACTCCGCCAGGCCACCTCCAGGAGCCCCCCGGCAGTGCGGTCACTCCGCCAGGTACTTCGCCACCTGCCTGGCCTCTGCCGCGTCGCCGAACAGGGCGAGGGAGCCGCGCCACGCCGCCGCGGACTCCTCGGGGCGGCCCAGCAGGGCGTGGGCGCGGCCGAGCTCCTTGAGCGTGCGGGCCCGCCACACCTGGGGGCCGTCGGCGCCGAGCCGTTCCAGCGCGGACCGCAGCAGCCCCAGTGCCTGGCCGGCGTCACCCTGGCGCAGGCGGACGACGCCCAGGGCGTGCCCGGCCAGCGCCTCGCCGAGCGTGTCGCCGCACTCCACGAACAGCCGCAGGCTCGCCACCAGCGTCTCGGCCGCCTCGTCGAAGCGGCCCAGCGCGCCCAGCGCCTCGCCGAGGCGGCGCAGCACCTTGCTCATCTCGCCCCGGTCGCCGGCGGCCTGCGCGGTCAGCAGGCTCTCCCGGTAGCACTCGACGGCCTCCGCCGTCTCCCCCTGCTGGTAGAGGGCGGTGCCGAGGGCACGCAGCAGGTTGCCGCGGATGGTGTGGTCCTCGTCGCTGGTCACCTCCACCCGCGCCCTGGCGATCTCCTCGGCGCGGGCGTGCTCGCCCCGCTCGATGTGGATCCAGACGGGCCAGGTCCACGCGTACTCCAGGCCGGCGGTGTCGGCGCGGGCGGCCAGCAGGTCGATCGAGGCGTACGCGTCGGCCAGGGCCTCGTCGAGCCGGCCCATCCCGTGGCGGGCGGCGGCCCTGCTGATCAGCGCGTACGCGGCGCCGTGCGGGTCGCCGGCGCGGCCGAGGTCGGCCAGCAGCCCGGCGCACTCCGCCTCGCCGCGCTCGTAGCGGCCCCGCTCGATGTGCACCGCGGCCAGCAGGAGCCGGGCCCGCAGCGTGGCGCACCCGTCGCCCATCCCGATCACGATCCGCTGCACCTGCTCGGCGTCGTCCAGGAAGCGGTCCATGAGCAGGTAGCCGGTGAGGTGGTGGGCCAGCTCCGCGGCGGCGGCCACCAGGCCCAGCTCGGCCGCCGTGGTGAGGGCGAGCATCAGCGTGCGCCGCTCGGCCGCCAGCCACGCCGCATTCGCCCGCACGCCGTCCCTGGACCGCGGCACGCTCGCCCGCACGTCCTCCACGGACCGCGGCACGCTCACCGGCAGGTCGTCCGCCGGGCGCGGTGCGGTTCCGTGCACGCCGGGGGCCGCTTCCGGCTCGCGCGGGTACGGCGGGGACAGGGGGATGGGCATGTGGCGGGTCGCGGCCCTGGTGCGGCGCAGGCATTCCAGCACGTGCCTGGTCAGCGCCTCGCGCCGGCGAGCCGGGGACTCCTCCGCCTCGGCCCGTTCGCGCGCGTACACCCTGAGCAGGTCGTGCAGCCGGTAGCGGGGCTGCCCGGCGCCGTCCACCTCCGTCGAGGTGAGCATCCCTCGCGCGACCAGCGTCTCCAGCGCCGCATCCGCCTCCAGCCCATGCGCCACCGCCACCACCCCCGTCCCCGGGCCGGCTGTCTCCGGCGGTGGCGGGCCGAGCAGGGCGGCGACCGACCACTCGGCGACGCTGTCCAGCCCCGCCAGGCCCAGCAGCCGGAACGCGTGGCGGGCCGATTCCGGCAGCGCCGCGTAGCTCGGCTCGAACGTGGCCCGCACGTCCAGCCCGCCGACGACCAGCTCGTCCAGCCCGCGCCCGGCCAGACGGGTGGCGAACTCGCTGACCGGCCACACGGGGCGGGTGGCCAGGCGGGCGCCCGCGACCCGGATGGCCAGCGGGAGGCGTCCGCAGGAGCGCAGGATCTGCTCGGCCGCGCCGGGTGCCATGCCGATGCGGTCGGGGCCCGCCACGTGTTCGAGCAGCTTCCTGGCGTCCTGCTCGCCGGGGAGGTCGAGCGTGAGACGTACGGCGCCCTCCAGGGCGGGCAGCCGCGAGCGGGAGGTCACCAGGACGGCGCCGCGCGGAGTGCCGGGCAGGAGGTGGCGGAGCTGGGCCTCCTCGACCGCCTCGTCCAGCACGACGAGCACCGCCCGGTCGGCCAGCCGCTGGCGCAGCAGGCGGGCGCGCTCCTCGGCCGTGGCCGGGATGGCCGCGCCGTCCAGGCCGAGGGAGCGGAGCAGCATGTCGAGCAGTTCGCCCGGCTCGCGGGGGCCGCGTTCGTCCTGGCCGAGCCGGACGAAGAGCTGCCCGTCGGGGTAGTCGGAGCGCAGCAGGTGGGCCAGGTGCACGGCGAGTGTCGTCTTGCCGATGCCGGGCAGCCCGGACACGATCACGATGGGCGGGCTGAGCCGGTCCTCCCCCGACCGCAGCAAGGCCGTCAGCTCGGCGATCTCCGCTTCGCGCCCGACGAAGTCCGCGGTGTCGGCGGGCAACTGGCACAACCGCCGTAACGCCGCGGGCATCGCGGGCCAGGGCCCCACCTCCTCCACCCCATCCGGCAACGGCTGCGGCTCGGGCGGCGCACCGGGCTCGCGATCGCCGTCCGGCGAAACGGCACGCCAGCGTCGCGCCTCCCCCCGCGCGCCGGGCTCCCGGTCGCCGTCCGGCGGAACGGCACGCCGCCGTCGTGCCTCCCCTCGCGCGCTGGCAACGCCGCCCCCAGCGGTACGCGGGCGGCGCCGTTCCGGCGGCGCGCCGAGATCACCGCCCGCGTCCATCGACGCGGCGCGCGGGCCCCTCGGCCCAGGCCACGCGCCGAGATCGCCATCCGCGTCAGTCAACGCCGCGCGCAGCCGCCGCAGTTCGGGCCGGGCGTCGAGGTCGTCGTCGCCGGACAGCAGGGCGGTGTGGAGGCGGCGCAGCTCCGGACCCGGCTCGATGCCCAGCTCGGCGACCAGGAGCTCGCGGGCCTGGCGGAAGGCGTCGAGGGCTTCGTCGCGCCGGCCGCCGCGGTGCAGGGCGACCACCAGTTGCTCCCACAGCCGCTCGCGCAGCGGGTGCGCGGCGACGAGCGCACGCAGTTCGGCGACGAGGTCCTCGCGGCCGAGGGCGAGCCGGACGTCGATCCACTCCGACCTGGCCACCGCCAGGCGTTCCTCCAGCTCGGTGATCCGCGGCGCCATCGCCCCGCTGAGCGGCACGTCCTCGGCGGGCGTGCCCCGCCACAGGGCGATCGCCGCCGCGTACTCGCGCTCGGCCGCCGCCAGGTCGCCGCCCGACCGCTCCGCGCGCGCCCGCCGCAGCCCCTCCTCGAACACGTGCAGGTCCAGCCGTCCCGGCGGCACCTCGCAGACGTACCCGGACCCCTCGGTGCGCACCTCCAGCCCGCTGCCCTCCAGCCGGCGGCGGAGCTGGTGGACGTACGTCTGGATGTTGGCCACGGCCGAGCGCGGCGGGTCGTCCCAGAGGGCGGAGATCAGCCGCTCCGTGGAGACGGTGGAGTTCGGATGGAGCAGGAGGGCCGCGATGACCGCCCGCTGCTTGCGGCTGAGGCTGACCCGGCCCGCGGGGCCGTTGAGGCGGATGGTTCCCAAGATCGCGAAGTCCACCGGTCCTCCCTCGTGCTCGATCCTGAAAGATCAGCTTTCCGCAAGGCAGTACACCTCTCGTTACGGGGTTTTGACAATCGCCGCAAGCTCCACGCCAGGGCCCGCTGACACCATCCGTCCCGGATGTCATAGTGAGTCCATGTCGTACGCCGGCACGGGGAACGATGCGCCCGTTGAGCACGTCCAGCGACTGCTCAGCGGCTTCTGGCACTCCCAGATCATCTTCGTCCTGGCCCGGCTGCGCGTCGCCGACGAGCTGGCCGCCGGGCCGCGTCCGGTGCGGGACCTGGCGGCGGCCGTCGGCGCCCATCCCGGCGCCCTGCTGCGCCTGTTGCGGGCCGCAGCCACGATCGGGCTGATGGCGGAGACCGAGCCGGACCACTACCGGCTGACGGAGGCGGGCGGGTGCCTGCGCTCCGACTCCCCCACGGCCATCCGCGAGCTGGCCGTCGCCTACGGCTCCCCGACGGTGTGGCGGCTCGTCGGGGACTTCGAGCACTCGGTCCGTACGGGCGGGCCGGTCGCGCCCGCGGTGCTCGGCCACTCGTTCTGGGAGCACCTCGCCACCCATCCCGAGGAGGCGGAGCACTTCGCCCTGGGCATGGGCGAGCAGTCGGCGCAGGTCGCCGCCGACGTCGCGGCCACTGTGGACCCCTCGGCGTACGAACGGCTCGTGGACGTCGGCGGCGCGTACGGCGTGCTGCTCACCGCGCTGCTGGAGAAGGCCCCGTCCGCGACAGGCGTGCTGTTCGACCGGCCGCCGGTGATCGAGGCGGCCGGGCAGCGGCTCAAGGGCTCTCCCCTCGCGGGCCGGATCGACCTGGTCGGCGGCGACTTCCTGGAAGAGGTCCCGAAGGGCGACCTGTACCTGCTGAAGTGGATCCTGCACGACTGGGACGACGAGCAGGCGGTCCGCATCCTCGCCACGTGCCGCCGGGCCGCGGCTCCGGGCGCCCGGCTGCTGGTGGTCGAGATGTTGCTGCCCGAGCCGTGGGCGCCGTCGCCCGTGCACCTGTCCGACCTGGCCATGCTGGTGCTGCTGGGCGGCCGGGAGCGTACCCGGTCGCAGTACGGCGACCTGCTGCGGGCGGGCGGATGGGAGCTGGAGGAGGTCACCCCCACCTCGGGGCGGTACGGCATCATGCAGGCCGTGGCCCTGCCCTGGGCGCTGCCCTAGACGCGGCGGCGGCCGGCAGGACGTAGGGTCCGTTCCAGCGACCAGTTCCCCGGCCGTACCGGCGACGGCCCTCGCGAGATGGAAGCCCGCATGACCGTCACTCCCGAGCAGTTGCGTGCCCTCGCGGCCCGCGCCGAGGCGCTCACCGCCGAGGTCTGGGCTCTGTGCGGCGGCTCCCCCGGCGGGGCGCCCGAGCCCGACCCCCTCGTGGAGGCGCGCCAGGCGGCGGGCCTGCTGGCCAGGGCCGCCGAGGACCTGCAGCGCTCGGCGGCGGAGCTGGCCAGGCTGCAGGTGCGGCCGTGCGGCCTGCCGTGGGGGGTGTGCCAGGAGCACGGCAACACGCTGTCCTCCCGGGCGGGCATCTCTGAATGCCGGGTGTGCCACCGCACCTGGAGCTACGACCGGCTCGGCCGGCCGTGCGAGGAGCCGGCCACGTGGAAGGTGATCGACCTGGCGGGGACGGTCACCCGGATGTGCGACGGGCACGTCCTCGGCGCCCGCGCCGCAGCCGGGGGCGCCACGTTCGTCCGCATCGACCAGGTCGCCGGCCAGGCGGGCTGATCCCCGGCGGGGCCCCGGCCCTTCCCCTCTTCCGCCTCTCGACGTACACTTCGTAAAGTACGTACTTGACGATCGTTGCGGAGTTGACGCCCGTGAAGCCTTCGGAGAGCGAGTTCGTCGATCGGATGGGGCTGGTCATGGAGCGCCTGGGTGCGACCCGCTCGATGGGCCGCCTGTGGGCGTGGCTGATGATCTGCGACCCGCCCGACCCGTCGCTCACCGACCTGGCGGCGGAGCTCAGCCTGAGCAAGACCGCCGTCAGCACGGTCGCCAGGCAACTGGAGGCGGCCGGGATCATCGAACGTGTCCCCACGGCCACCCGCGAGCACCGCTACCGCGCGGTCGGCGGCGGGTGGGCGCAGATCCTGAAGGTCCAGCTCGGCATGGTGAAGCAGAGCCTGGAGACGCTGGAGTACGGCCTGTCGATCCTCGGCGAGGACCGGGCCGACCAGCGCGTCCGGCTGGAGGAGACCCGGGACTTCTTCGCCTTCACCGTGCAGGACGGGGACGAGATGCTCCACCGCTGGCAGGAGTACCGCGACAAGTCATCCTGACGTACGTCTCCATCGAGGGATCGACAACAAGGAGAGGCGATGGCCGACATCGTCGAACGGTACGACATCCCCGTACAACTCTTCTGGCTGCACGGGCCCCGATCGGGCCCGGCGGTCGAGTTCGCGGCCGACGCCGGAATGTGGAACGTCTACGGTTACCCGGAGCTGCACGAGGTGCTCGGTGACCCGGTGGCGTTCTCCTCCGACACCATGCGGGTGGTTCCCGAGTCCATGCTGCCGTCCAAGGACGACTTCTCGCTGGACGGCTTCATCACGCAGATCGACCCGCCCGAGCACGGCAAGCTGCGCAAGCTGGTCAGCAGCGCCTTCACCCGCAAGGTCGTCGCGGATCTCGAGCCCAGGATCGCCGCGCTCACCCATGAGCTGCTCGACGCGGCGCGTGATCGGGAGCGGTTCGAGCTCGTGACCGACCTGGCCTACCCCCTGCCGGTGATCGTCATCGCCGAGCTGCTGGGCATCCCCGGCAGCGACCGCGCCCTGTTCAAGCGGTGGGCCGACGCGATGTTCCAGCGCGACGCCAAGGTCTCGGTCAGCCGGCCTGCGGACGAGCGGGAGGCGGAGCTCCAGGCGGTGATGAAGCCGTGGAAGGAGATGTCCGACTACCTCGCGGCGCACGCCGCGGAGCGCCGCCGGCAGCCGCGCGCCGACCTGCTCACCAGGCTGGTCGAGGCCGAGGTGGACGGCGAGCGCCTGCCCGACGGCCAGGTGGTCAACTTCGCGATCGTGCTGCTGCTCGCGGGGCACATCACCACGACGATGCTGCTCGGCAACACGGTGCTGTGCCTGGACGCCTATCCCGAGCAGCAGGACCGGGCGCGCGCCGACCGCTCCTCGATCCCGGCCGTGATCGAGGAGTCGCTGCGGCTGTTCACGCCGTTCTCCGCGCTCGGCCGCGCCACCACCCAGGAGGTCGAGCTCGGCGGCGTCACCATCCCGGCCGATCAGCTGGTCATGTGCTGGCTGGGGGCGGCCAACCGGGATCCCCGGCAGTTCCCCGACCCCGACGTCTTCGACCCGCACCGCGACCCCGGCCCGCACCTCGCCTTCGGGCGCGGCATCCACTTCTGCCTCGGCGCTCCCCTGGCCCGGCTGGAGGGGCGGATCGCGCTGAACATCCTGCTCGACCGGTTCGACCGGCTCCAGACGGATCCTGAGGACCCGGTGGAGTTCATCCCGGCGCCGACCCTGACGGGCGTGCGGCGGCTCTCGCTCATCCAGAGCTGAGGCGGCGCCGGGTGCCCCACCGCACCCCGCTCCGGCCGGCACGTGCAGGACCGTACTGGAACGCGAGGCCGCCCGGACGACGACGTGCTAGAAGGCGAAGCCGCCCGGGCGGCCGTTGCGGTCGGCGATCAGGCCGGCCAGGGTGGCGACGGCGATCTCGGGCGGCGTGTGCGAGCCGATGTTGAGCCCGATCGGCCGGTGCACCCGGGCGACCTCCTCCGGCGGCACCCCCAGCTCGGCCAGCGCCCGCACGTGCGGCGCGCTGTGGCGGGGGCTGCCCATGATCCCGACCCAGCGGACGGGGAACTTGAGCACGTCGCGCAGGATCGGGCCGATCTCGTCGCGGTGGTGGTCGGTGAGCACCACGTCCGCCGTGCCGTCCAGGTGGTCGGCCAGCCGCGGTGCCGGCGTGAACCCGTCCAGGGCGCGAGCGGGGTCGGGCTCGTACAGGACCGTGCGGTAGCCCAGCTCGGCCCCGAACCTCAGCAGGCAGCCGGCCACCGGGGAGGCGAAGACGGCGACCAGCGTCCGCCCGCCCTCCTCGGCGGGAGCGTCGCTGTGGGCCACCTCACACGCCGGGTCCTCATCGTGAGTGTGGGTCATACCCCGTACGTTACGCGGCGGGGGCCGGCGTGAGCAGGTCCTCCAGGCCGATGCGGGCCAGGAAGCGCGCCCGTACGCGGTCGGCGACCTCGCTCACCTCCGCCGACCCGTCGTCGATCGGATCGACGTGCACCCGGAACGGCCGCTTGCCGTCCGGGGTGTCCACGACCTGGACGACGGCGTCGGCGACCAGGGACACGTCGGCGCCGGGCGGCTGCAGCGCGGCCAGCCGCTCCCCCACCTGCTCCATCAGCCCGCCGTACCGCTCGTCGTAGGCCGGGACGACGCTCCGGTCGGCCGGGTGGCCGGCGTTGGCGAAGTGGTCGGTGCCCGAGGTGAAGGCGCCCGGGATGACGAGCGTGGTCTCGATGCCGAAGCGGGCCAGCTCGGCCGCGTACGACACCGCGAGCGCGTCGGCCGCCGCCTTGGCGGCGAAGTACGGCGCGAGGTACGGCGGGGTGCCGCCCCTGGTGGAGCTGGAGCCGATCCACAGCAGTAGGCCCTGCCCTCGCTCGCGCAGGTGCGGCAGGACCGCCCGGTTGAGCCGCTGGCTGCCCAGCACGTTCGTGTCGTAGACGGCCGCCAGTTCCTCGGGCGTGAACGCCTCGGCGGGGCCGAGCACCATGTGGCCGGCGTTGTGCACGACCACGTCGATGGCCCCCGTCTCGGCCAGCACGGTCTCGACCGCCGCGGTCACCGACTCCTGCGAGAGCACGTCCAGCTCGACGGTGCGCAGGTCGACGCCGTGCTCGCCGGCGTACCGCGCGGCCTCGGCGACGCGGGCGGCGTTGCGGCCGGCGGTGGCGCGCATGGCGGCGTACACGGTGTGCCCGGCGCGGGCCAGGGCGCGCGCGGACAGCGCGCCGAAGCCGGAGCCCGCTCCGGTGATCAGGATGGTCTTGCTCATGGGGAGATCTCCTCGTCAGAACGTGATGACGCGACGGCCGCCCGGGGAGCCGCCGCCCATGGCGTCGAGCGCGGCCGGGGCCTCGTCCAGCGTGATCGGGGTGACCTGGGGCAGGATGCCGTGCTGCGCGGAGAAGGCCAGCGTGTCGCGCAGGTCGTGCGGCGAGCCCGACGGCGAGGCCATGACGCGCAGCCGGTTGAGCACCATCGGCTGGGCGGCGAGGGTGAGCGGCGTGTTGTCGTAGCCGCAGAGCACGAGCGTGCCGTCGGGCGCGAGCCCGGTCAGGGCGGCGGCGGCCGCCTCGTTGGAGGGGGCGGCGTTCAGGATGACGTTCGCGCCGCCGTCCCACGCCTTGAGCGCGGCGGCGGGGTCGGTGTCGCGGGTGGCCACGTACAGCTCCGCGCCGAGCTCCTTGGCGGTCGCCTCGCCGCCGGCCGAGCGGCCGACCACCGCGACCCTGGCGCCCATGGCGGCGGCGTACCTGATGGCCAGGGCGCCGATGCCGCCGCTGCCGATGACGGCCACGCGGGAGCCGGGCCCGGCGCCGGCCTGCCGCAGGCCGTTGAACGCGGTCAGGCCCGCGCACATGAGCGGCGCCGCGGCCACCGGGTCGAGGCCGGCCGGGAGCGGGGTCACGTACCCGCCCTTGAGCAGGGCGTACTCGGCGTAGCCGCCGTCGGCGACGATGCCGGTGACGCGCTTGGCCGGGCAGAGGATCTGGTCGCCGGACACGCAGTAGTCGCAGTGGCCGCACGAGTCGTACAGGAACTGGGCGCCGACCGCGTCGCCCACGGACAGGCCCGTGACGCCGCTGCCGAGCGCGGCGACCGTGCCGGTGATCTCGTGGCCGGGCACGACGGGGAAGCGGGCGAAGGGGTAGTGCCCGCGCAGCAGGTTGAGGTCCGTGAAGCACAGGCCGCAGGCGGTGACCTGGACCAGGACCTCGCCCGGGCCCGGCTCCGGGATCTCGCGTTCGATCAGGGACAGCGGGGTGTCGACCCCGGTGGCGAGTGCTGCTCGCATGACGGTTCCTCCCGCGGTCCGGGTGACGCCCCCGTCCCGCTGTCACCAGCGTGCCGCACCCGCGCCGGAACAGCCTGGGGTGCTCAACCCCAGCTTCTGAACAGCCCGAACGCCGGCCCGGGGGTGTCGCGCCAGACCTCGGCGGGGTCGAGCGCGGCCAGCTTCCGCACGGCGCCGGCGTCGTCGGGGACGAACCAGAGCAGCCGCTGGGCGGCGTCGGCGGTGACGATGCTGTTGCAGGTGACCTTGAGGGTGCCGAGCGCGGGGTTGACGACCCGCTTGTACTCCTCGTGGCGCACCTTGACCTCGCGTGCCCGCCACAGCCCGGCGAACTCGTCGCTCGTGCCCAGCAGGTGATCGACGAGCGCGCGGCCGGCCGGGTCGGCGGTGCCGCGCCGGGCGACGGCGGCCCGCAGGTCGGAGACGAGCAGCCGGGAGTGGTACTCGTGGTCCTCGGGCGGGTAGAGGTCGCGGGTGGCCGGGACGGTGAACCAGTGGAACAGGAAGCTGGCCCGCACGCCGGTCAGCCCCGCCTGCGGCCCGACGAGCACCTGCGCGGCGTGGTTCTGGACGACCACCTCGTGCAGGTCGGTGATCACCATGGCAGGGGTGTCCTGGAGCCGGTCCATGAGCTGGCGCAGCGCCTCCTGCATGGGCACGGGCTCGGCGCCGAGCGGCGCCGGATGGCCGGTCAGGTGGAACAGGTGGGCGGTCTCGTCCGGGTCGAGGCGCAGGGCGCGGGCCAGGGCGTGCAGCACCGGCTCCGACGGGCACTGGCCGCGGCCCTGCTCCAGCTCGGTGTAGTAGTCGGCGGACATGCTGGCCAGCTCCGCCACCTCGTCCCTGCGCAGGCCGGGCACCCGCCGCCGGGTGCCCGGCGGCAGGCCGACGGCCTGCGGGGCGAGCCGGTCCCTGCGCGACTTCAGGAACGCGCCCAGTTCCGCGAGATCCACCGTTTCCTCCCCGTTGGTCAGCGGCTCGATTCCCTGATCACGAGCTCGAAGGGCGCCACGTACTGGCCGGTCGGGCGCAGCGGCGCGGCGATGCGCCGGGTCACCAGCTCGACGGCCGTGGCGGCCATCCACCGATGGTCGGGCGCCACCGTGGTCAGCGACGGCACCGCGTACGCCGCCGCCGGGATGTCGTCGAAGCCGGCGACCCGCACGTCTTCGGGGACGCGCAGGCCGCGGTCGGCCAGGCCGCGCAGGACGCCCAGGGCGACGGTGTCGGTCACCGCCACCACGCCGTCCACCTCGCGGCCGGAGTCGGCCAGGCGGTGAGCCGCGGCGCGCCCCGCCTCCATGTCCATGCCGTCGAGGGCGAACAGCAGCGGCGGCTCCACGTCGAGGCCGCGTTCGGCGAGTGCGGCGCGGTAGCCGCGGTAGCGGCGGGTCACCACGTTCACGCCGTCGAGGCCGCCGCCGGTGACGATGGCGATCCGGCGGCAGCCCTGGCCGGCCAGGTGCGCGGTGGCGGCGTGCGCGCCCTCCTCGTTGGGCATGGCGACGTGGTCGAAGCGGCCGCCGAAGTCCTGCTCGCCCAGCATCACGACGGGATAGCGGGCGTCGGCGGGCTCCTCCACCCGGTCGAGCTCGACGGCGCTGAGGATCAGCCCGTCGAACTGCAGGGTGCGGGAGCGGGCGATGGCGTCGGCCTCACCGCCGGCGTCGGCGCCCGACTCCTCGACCGCGACGTGGAAGCCGCGCCGCCGCGCCTCGCCGATCACGTGGGAGGCGAGATGGCCGAAGTACGCGGCCTCGATGTCCGGCACGGCCAGGCCGATCACGCCGGTCCGCCCGGACTTGAGCGTGCGGGCGGAGACGTTGACGCGGTAGCCCGACTCGCGGATGGCCTCCAGGACGCGCCTGCGGACCGGGTCGCTGACCCCGGCGCGGTTGTTGACCACGTTGGAGACCGTCATCTTCGACACCCCGGCCAGCCGGGCGACGTCTCCCATGGTCACCATGCCGTGCCCCACGCTCCGCTCTCCCCGCGCTCCTCATCGAGCTTATCGCGCCCCACCTGCGCGCACGGTCAGCCCAGCCTGCCCTCGACCGTGATGAAGGAGTGGGCGGGCAGGTGCACGCGCAGCCCGTTCGCCGTGGCCGTGACCTGGTCGTGGGCGCGCGGGGCGATGGTGTCCGGCGCGCCGGGAGTGTTGTGGTCCTGGAGGTTGCCGGCGGTGAGGATGCGGGCGCGGACGCCGGACAGGGCGCCGCCGCGCAGGTCGAGCTCGACGTCTGCGGGGGCGCCGGCGTCCAGGTTGGACAGGGAGACGAGCACCTTGCCGTCCTTGCGGCTGGCCGACAGCGAGACGGTGGCCAGCGTCTCTCGGGCAGGCACCCCCGCGGGCAGGTCGACCCGGAGCGAGGCGGCGTCCTGGTGGCCCTTGTTCATCTCGAACACGTGATAGGTCGGGGTGAGCACCAGGGCCTTGGTGTCGGGGTCGGTGAGGATCATGGCCTGCAGCACGTTGACGGTCTGGGCGATGTTGGCCATGACCAGGCGGTCGGCGTGGCGGTGGAAGATGTCGAAGTGCAGGCTCGCGACCAGGGCGTCCCTGAGCGTGTTCTGCTGGTAGAGGAAGCCGGGGTTGGTGCCGGGCTCGACGTTCCACCAGGTGCCCCACTCGTCCAGCACCAGGCCGACGTGCTTGCCGGGGTCGTAGCAGTCCATCACGTTGGCGTGGCCGGTGATCAGCTCGTCCACGTACGCGGCCTTGGCCAGCGTGCGGTAGTAGTCGTCGGTGTCGAAGACGGTGGCGTCGCCCTTGTCCTGCCAGGTGCCGGGGATCGTGTAGTAGTGGAACGACAGCGCCTGCATGAACGGCTGCGGCCGGTAGGCGCAGCCCAGCTCGCCGAGCTGCTTCATCAGCGTCTCGGTCCAGGCGTAGTCGGCGGAGTTGGCGCCGGCGGCGATGCGGTAGAGCTTGTTGCCGCCGTGGTCGCGGCAGTAGGTGCCGAACCGGCGGGCCTCGGCGGCGTACTGCTGGGCGGACATGTTGCCGCCGCAGCCCCACGCCTCGTTGCCGAGCCCCCAGAAGCGGATCTTCCACGGCTCCTCGCGGCCGTTCTGCTTGCGCAGCCTGACCATCGGGGAGTCGCCGTCGCGGGTCAGGTACTCGACCCAGTCGCTCATCTCGCGCACGGTGCCCGACCCGACATTTCCGGAAATGTACGGCTCCGCGCCGAGCAGCTCGCACAGCGCCATGAACTCGTGCGTGCCGAAGTGGTTGTTCTCCTCGACGTTGCCCCAGTGGGTGTTGACCATCGACGGGCGGTCCTGCTTGGGCCCGATGCCGTCCATCCAGTGGTACTCGTCGGCGAAGCAGCCGCCCGGCCAGCGCAGGTTCGGGATGTCCAGCGCGCGCAGCGCTTCGACCACGTCCAGGCGGATCCCGCCCTCGTTCGGGATCTCGCTGTCCTCGCCCACGTAGAAGCCGCCGTAGATGCACCGGCCCAGGTGCTCGGCGAAGTGGCCGTACAGGTGCCGGCTGATCACCGGGCCGGGCACGTCGAGGTTGATGACAGCGGGCACGACCTGGTCACTCATGGGGGCACCCTTTTCTCGCACGGGATGTGTATCGATAAAGCGAGGCAACTTTATCGATACACATGCCGGTGTCAAGAGCGCTCTACGGGGTCAGGCGGAACGTGGCGTCGGCCCGGTCGGTGGCGGTGCCGATCGGGTCCACGCGCAGCAGGTAGTTGCTGTGCCGCAGGTAGCGGTCGGGGAAGTTGTGCGAGCGGAACGACGACCAGGCGGAGTCGGCCAGGCCCGCGACCCGGTGGAAGGTGGCGTCGGCGCGGAAGGCCGCGGTGTTGTCGCCGGGGTCGAGCCGGATCTCGTAGTTGTAGTGGCGCAGGTAGCGGCCGGGATAGTTGACCGACTCGAACGACACCCCGGCGGAGTCGGCCAGGCCGGGCACCATGCGCCAGAGCTGGTCCTGGTAGGGGTCGAAGGGGTAGGCGTCCAGGCGGCCGGCCAGGTCGGCGTGGCGGACGTAGCGGTCGGGGAAGTTGGAGGACTTCAGCCGCGTCCAGGCCGGGGTTCCCCATCGGCTGACCAGGGCGTTGTACTCGGCGGTGGTGATGCCGGCGATGGAGCCGTGCTTGGCGTTCAGCGGCGGGGTGTAGGCGCGCTGGTCGAGCGCCGTCCAGGAGTTGCCGCCGACGTTGGTGGACGACCAGGCGTAGTAGTCGTTGTTGACCGGGCTGAAGGAGTCGCCCCAGAGCCACCAGCCGGTGCCGGCGTTGTTCTTGATCAGCAGCGGCGCCTCCATGGCGCTGCCCTGGCGCAGGCCGCTGGTGTAGGTGGTGTAGCTGTTGGGGGCGCCGGTGGTGGAGCGGGCGCCGTAGAGGAGCCCGTTGGAGAGGTTCTTGTAGTACAGGTAGAAGGTCGGGCCGTCCACCACGATGTCGCCGTCCAGCACGGGGAAGCCGGGGCTGAAGTACACCTGGTTGGCGGTGACCGTGCGGAAGTCCGTGGTGTAGTTGACCATGAACACGTCGGTGGTGCCGTTGTGGGCCGAGTAGACGATGCCGTACTGGCCTCGGGCGGCGTCCCAGAACGCGGTGGGCGCCCAGGTGTGGGTTGCCAGGTTGTGCATCCGGATGCGGCGGTAGCCGGTGAAGCTCGTCAGGTCGGTGGAGTCCCAGACGTGCAGGTACTGGTTCTGCTGGCCGAAGTCGGTGCCGTTGAGGTCGGTGGCCAGGATGACGAACGTGCCGTCCTGCTTGCGCAGGACGAACGGGTCGCGCAGGCCGAGGGTGCCGGCGGTGGGGGTGACGACCGGGTTGTTCTGGTTGAGCGGGGTCCAGTTCAGGCCGTCCTGGCTGACCGCCAGGTGCAGGCCGTAGTTGGCGCCGTTCATGTTCGGCGACTCGGTGAAGTACGCGAACACGTACGCGCTGTTCGCGGCCGAGGCCGGGGCGGCGTTGACGGCGAGCACCGCGCATAACGCGGCCAGGAGGGCGAGTGCTCTTCGGCGGAGGTTCACGGCGAGCTCCCTTGTTAGCGTTAACATCCTGTCGGGCGAAGGACCGGTAACGACCGAGCACGTGGAGATGTGCACGAGTGTTAACGCGAACAGAGCGACCGTCAAGGGCCTCCGGAATGGGTTAGGGTCGCCCGGGACGGATCGGCCGGGAGAAAGCACGGGCCACGTGAATCTGGGTATCGCCGGGCAGGCCGCGGGGCTGTTCGCCGTCACCAACGTCGACGACCTCCTCGTCCTCGCGCTCTTCTTCGCGCGGGGAGCCGGCCTGCGCTCGGCCGCCGCCCGGGTCGTGGCCGGGCAGTATCTCGGCTTCCTCGCCATCCTCGCCGTGGCGGTGGCCGCCGCGTTCGGCGCCGCCCTGCTGCCCGCCGCGGTCGTCCCGTACCTCGGGCTGCTCCCGCTCGCCCTGGGGGTGAAGGCGGGATGGCGGGCGTGGCGCGGCCGTCACGGCGGCGAGGACCCGCCCGACGGGGCCGGGGGCGGGCCGGGGGCGCTGGAGGTGGCCGCGGTGACCTTCGCCAACGGCGGCGACAACATCGGCGTGTACGTGCCCGTCTTCGCCACCTCGGGCCATGGCGGTATGACCGTCTACGTCGCCGTCTTCCTCGTCCTGGTGGCCGTCTGGTGCGCGGCGGGGCGGTTCCTCGCCACCCGCCCGGTGATCGCCAGGGCGCTCGGCCGGTGGGGGCACGTGCTGCTGCCGGTGGTCCTGATCGGGCTCGGCCTGGTCATCCTCGCCGAGGGCGGCGCCTTCGGCCTGTAGGGAACCCGCCCACCGCAGCCGGTCGCCGGCCGGGCAGACCGGCCTTTAGCAGGCCGCTCACCACACCCGGTCGCCGGCCGGGCGCAGCCGGACGGCCAGCGCGCTGAGCAGCAGCGCCGCGACGACGATGGAGGCCAGGGCGAGGCGGAGGCCGGCCAGGCCGCTCAGCGCGCCGATCAGGGCGGGCGCCACGATCGACGCTCCGGGGAACTGGCCGAGCTCGACCATCGACACGCCCTCGCTCGGCGACAGCCCCTCCTGGTGGGCCGCCATCGTGTAGAGAGCGGGGTTGACGGCCGCCATGCCGACCCCGAGCACGACGAACCCTGCCACCGCCGCAGCCGGGGTGCCGATCAGCAGGCAGAGGCCGAAGCCGCCCGCCGCGAACAGGGTGCACGCGCGTACCGTGCGGGCGAGGCCCAGGCGGGCGGTGACCCGGTCCACGGCCAGCAGCGCCACTGTGCCGGTCGTGGCGGCGACGGTGTAGGAGACGCCTCCGGCGACCGGGCCGGCGCCCATGGTGTCGGAGACGTAGACGGCGTTCCAGAGCATCGCCGCCTCCGAGACGAACCCGGACAGGAACGCCATCGCGGTCAGCGGAAGCACGCCGCGGGTGAAGCGCCCGCGCAGCCGCCCCGCTCCCCCGCCCGCCTCGCGCGGCAACCAGCGGGCCGTGGCCGCCAGGCAGAGGCCGAGCAGCGCGCTCGTCAGCACGAACTGCGCCCACGGGCGCACCTCCAGCGCCGCCGCCAGGGTGCCGGTCAGGCCGCCGGCCAGCGTGCCCGCGCCGAAGCAGGCGTCGAAGCCGCCCATGAGGGGCCTGCCGTAGCGGCGCTGGACCTCCAGGGCCAGCGCGCCCATGGGGACGGCCATGACGAAGGAGACCAGGGCCCACGTGGACAGGCCGAGCACCACCGCGGCGAAGCTGCCCGAGGCGGCGAGCGGGGGCACGGTGAGCAGGACGAGCGCGGCCCCGGCGACGCCGAGCAACCGGTTGGGGACCCGGCCCACGAGCAGCACGATCACGCAGAGGCCGGCGACGTTGCCGAGGCTCGGCACGGTGTTCGCCAGGCCCCAGAGGGCGTCGTCCGCGCCCACCTGCCGGCGGATCTCGGGCACCCGGGCGGCCCACCCGCCGATGGGCACGCTCATGATCACGTAGAGCAGGGACACGGCCACCCTGGCCCGGACCGGTGCGGACATGCCTGAACACCTCCGTGACCCCTCGCCGTCGGCCGGTGCCGTGGCACGCTATGGTCCGGCCGCGCGTCCCGTCAACTGTGCGATCCTGTGGGCGTACAGCAGTGATCCCCGACTCCAGCGAGGGAGTCCGATGGGCTTGGAGGTCGAGAGCCGGCCGTCCGACTCGCCGTACGTCGAGCGGGTGTGGCGCAGCCGCAGCGACGACGTCGCGCGCATGACGTCCATCGCGTCGGCGAGCTGGGACCTGGTCTTCTGGGAGCACGGCGGGCAGGTCAGCGCGGCCGTGCAGGGGCCGGAGACGCGGGCCACCCCGGCCCCGGTCCCCGAGTACGCCACGTTCTTCGGCATCAGCTTCGCCGTCGGCGCCTCGATGCCGCACTTCCCGATGGAGCGGCTGGTCGACGGCAACGTGGAGATCCCGGGCACGACGCGCAGGTCGTTCCACCTGAAGGGGTCCACCTGGCGGCTGCCCGGCTACGACGACGCGGAGTGGTTCGTGCGGCGGCTGGTGCGCGAGGAGATCCTGGTCCTCGACCCGGTCGTGGCCGCGGTGCTCGGCGGCGGGCCGGCGGGCGTGTCGGCGCGCACGGTGCAGCGGCGCTTCGTGGCGGCGACCGGGCTCACCCGGGGCACGATCCGGCAGATCGGCCGCGCCAGGCAGGCGGCGGGGCTGCTCCAGGACGGGGTGCCGGCGCACGACGTGATCCACCGGCTGGGCTACTTCGACCAGCCGCACCTGGCGCGCTCGTTGTCCCGCTACGTCGGGCGCACCGCGACCCAGCTGGCCGGACGGACCTCGCCCGAGCCGCTGTCGCTCCTGTACAGGACCTGATCACAGGCGGTAAAGCAACCCCGGCATGGCACCTTTGGCAAGGTTAGCCTAACCTTAGGCCCATGACCGAGGAGATCTCTCTCCGCGGCGCGGAGCTTTGCCTCAGCTACCACGGCACCCCCGTGGTCGAGGACGGTCGCATCACCCTGCGGCCGGGCCACGTGACCGCCCTGGTGGGCCCCAACGGCAGCGGCAAGTCGACGCTGCTGCGCGCGCTGTCCAGGCTCCACCGCCCCGACAGCGGCGCCGTGACGCTCGGTGACGGCGCCGACGCCCTCACCCTGTCCGCGCGCGACTTCGCCTGCCGGGTGACGCTGCTCGCGCAGAGCCGTCCCACCCCGGGCGGCGTGTGCGTGCGCGACGTCGTCGGCTACGGCCGCCACCCCTACCGTCGGCGCTGGCGGGCCGCGGACCCCGACGGCGCCGACCACGTCGAGCGGGCGATGCGGCTCACCGGCGTGACGCGGATGGCCGATCGGCCGGTGGACGAGCTGTCCGGCGGCGAGCTGCAGCGCGTCTGGCTGGCCACCTGCCTGGCCCAGGACACCGGCGTCCTGCTGCTGGACGAGCCCACCACGTTCCTCGACCTGCGTTACCAGGTGGAGCTGCTGGACCTCGTCCGCGACCTGGCCGACGAGCACGGGGTGGCGATCGGCGTGGTCCTGCACGACCTCAACCAGGCCGCCGAGATCGCCGACCACGTCGTGCTCCTGCACCAGGGCCGCATCCGCGCGGACGGCCCGCCCGCCGAGGTCCTCACCGAGGACCTGCTCACCGAAACGTACGGCATCCGCATCGAGGTCAGCCACGACCCGAGGACGGGCACCGTGACCACCAGGCCCATCGGCCGCCACAGCAGAACCGTCCCAGCAACCACATGACAGGAACAACCATGCGCAGCGCCCTGACGGCCCCCCTGACCGCCCCCCTGACGGCCATCGCCGCCATCGTCGCCCTCGCCGCCTGCGGCACGACAGAAGCCCCCGTGACCGAGCAGTCCCCCGCCGCGGCCGGCGCCACGGCCTCGGCGACCGCCGCCGGGCCCATCACCGTGACCGACGCCCGCGGCAAGGAGGTCAAGCTCGACGCCCCGGCGACCAAGGTCGTCAGCCTGGAGTGGGCCGAGACCGAGATGCTGGCCGGACTGGGCGTCATGCCGGTGGGCGCGGCCGACGTCAAGGGGTACGCCACCTGGGACACCGCCGTCAAGCTCGACTCCTCGGTCAAGGACGTCGGCATGCGGCAGGAGCCGAGCATCGACTCCATCAGCGCCCTGTCGCCCGACCTGGTCGTCATGGAGTCCGACGACGAGGAGCTGGCCGCGCAGCTCGAGAAGTTCGTGCCGGTGATCGTGGCCAAGGGCAGCGACGCCACCGACAACCTCAAGCGCATGCGCGACGACCTCAACATGATCGCCACGGCCGTCGGCAAGACCGACGAGGCCGCCAAGCAACTGGCCGACTTCGACGCGGCGCTCGCCGACGGCAAGGCGAAGATCGCCGCCGCGGGCGGCGCCGGCAAGCCGTTCGTCATGGCCGACGGGTGGAAGCAGGGCAGCACGATCTCCGTCCGCCTGTTCGGCAAGGGCTCGCTGGTCTCCGAGGTGGCCACGCAGCTCGGCCTCAAGAACGCCTGGACGGGCAAGGTCGACGAGCAGTGGGGCCTGGGCACCACCGACGTCGAGGGCCTGAGCGTGCTCAAGGACCCGGAGACCCGCTTCTTCTACAACGCCTCCGACGGCGAAGACGTCTTCGCCGACGGGCTCAAGGACAACGCCATCTGGAAGTCGCTGCCGTTCGTCGAGAAGCAGCAGGTCACCAAGCTGCCTGACGGCATCTGGACCTTCGGCGGCCCCCTGTCCGCGCAGCAGTACGCCGACGCGCTGGTGAAGGCGTACACCGGTTGAGCACGGACGTCCTGACCCCGGCGCCGCCCACCACGCCGCTGCGGCGGCTGGGCACCGCCGGGGTCTTCCTCCTTGCCCTGGCCGCCACCGTCCTGGTGTCGGCCGTGCACGTTACGCAGGGCACCTCGTCGATCGGCGCGCTGGACCTGCTGGCGCTGCCGTTCGGCGGCTCGGACAACGCCGAGGAGGCCGCGCGCGTGCTGCTGGCCTCGCGGCTGCCCCGGCTGCTGGCCGGCATCTGCGTCGGCGTCGCGCTGGGCGTGGCGGGCGCGCTGCTGCAGTCCGTCGCCCGCAACGCGATGGCCGCGCCGGACACCCTGGCCGTCAGCTCGGGTGCGTACCTGGCGGTCGCCGCCGCGGCCGCCTTCGGGCTGGCGCTGCCCGTGCCCGTGTCGGGCGGGCTCGCGCTGGCCGGCGGCCTGGCCGCCGCCGCGCTGGTGCTGGCGCTGTCGGCGGGCGGGCGCACCGGCACCACCCGGCTGATCCTCGCCGGTACGGCCACGTCGCTGGCGCTCAGCTCGCTGACGAACCTGGTCATGATCCTGTTCGAGCAGGAGACCACCGGGCTGTTCGGCTGGGGCAGCGGCTCGCTCGTGCAGAGCGACCTGGACGCCGTCACCCAGCTCGGCCCGCTCATCGCGATCGCGCTGGCCGCGGCGGTGGTGGCCGGGCCCCGGCTGGACATCCTCGGCCTGGGCGACGACACCGCCACGGTCCTCGGCGTGAACGTGCGGCGGCTGCGCCTGTGGCTCACCCTGCTGGCCGTGCTGCTGTCGGCGGCGGCGGTGACGATCGCCGGGCCGATCGGGTTCGTCGGGCTGTGCGCGCCGGTCGTCGTGCGGCTGCTGCCGAAGTCCATCCCCGGGCTGCACAGGCACCGCAGCCTGCTGCCCCTGTCCGGGCTGGCGGGCGTGCTGATCATGCTGGGCTCCGACATCGTGCTGCGTGCCGTGCTGGGCGCGCAGGCCGGGGTGGAGGTGCCGCCCGGCGTGGTGACCACCGTGATCGGCGCCGTGGTGATGATCTGGCTGGCCCGCCGCTACCGCGACGCAGGACCGACCCGCAAGCCGCCCTCCGTGCGTACGGGCGGGGCCCGCTCGCGCACCGCCTTCCTCACCGTGGTCGCCCTCTGCGCCTTCCTGGTGGCCGGCGCGGCCGTGCTCGGCCTGCTCGGCGGCGACCGGTGGCTGCTCACCGGCGACGTGCTCAACTGGTTGCAGGGCCGCAGCGGGCGGGCCCTGACGTTCGTGCTCGACCAGCGCTGGCCGCGGGTGGCCGCCGCCCTGCTGGCCGGCACGGCGCTGGCCGTGGCGGGCGCGGCCGTGCAGGCCGTGTGCCGCAACCCGCTGGCCGAGCCCGGCGTGCTCGGCGTCACCACCGGCGCGGGCGTCGGCGCGATCTCGCTGCTCACGCTGGCGCCGATGGCCGGCATCTGGTCGATGTCCGCCGCGGCGGGCGCGGGCGCGCTGATCGCGTTCGCGGTGGTGTACGGGCTGGCGTGGCGCGGCGGGCTGAGCTCCGACCGGCTGGTCCTCATCGGCGTCGCCATGCAGAACGCCTGCACCGCCGTCACCGTGCTGATCATCGTGCTGTCCGACCCGTGGAACACCGCCAAGGCCCTCACCTGGCTGTCCGGCTCCACGTACGGGCGGATCCCTGAGCAGCTCATCCCCGTCGTGCTCGCCCTCGCGATCGTCACCCCGCTGCTGGTGTGGCTGCGCCGCGACCTCGATCTGCTGGCCCTGGACGAGGACACGCCGCGCATCCTGGGCGTCCCCCTGGAGCCGGTACGGCTGGGCGCGCTCGCCGGGGCCGTGCTGCTCACCTCCACGGCGGTCGCGGCGGTCGGGGTCGTCGCCTTCGTCGGCCTCGTCGCCCCGCACGCCGCCCGCGCCCTGGTCGGCGCGCACCACTCCCGGGTGCTGCCGGTCGCGGCGCTGCTCGGGGCGCTGCTGGTCAGCCTCGCCGACACGCTGGGGCGGACCGTGATCGCGCCGGCGCAGGTGCCGGCGGGGCTGGTGACGGCGCTGATCGGCACGCCGTACTTCGTCTACCTGCTGTGGCGGGCGCGCGCCTGATCACCCTCGTTCGCCCGGTCCTTCCGAGGCCTGTGACCGTCCAGGCTCAGGTGAAGGGCCGGGCGATCTCGTCCAGTGCCAGCGTCGTCAGCTCGTCCAGCGACCGGGTCTCCGGCTCGGCGCACCACCGCTGCGTGGCGATCCGCATCGCGGCCAGGAACGCGGCGGTGATCAGCTCAGGGCCGACGTCTCGGTGGTCGCGCTCGGCCACCGCCCGGCTCAGCTCGTGCTCCAGCCGTACCCGCCCCGCGAGCTGCCTGGCCAGCAGGGACGGGTGTCTCATGGCCAGGCGGGCACGCAGGTGCCACTCGCGGTCGGGCCCGCCGGTCTCGGCGTAGAGGCTCTGCAGCGCCCCGCGCAGCGCCTGCCAGGCGGTCCGCCCTTCCGGTTGCTCGCGTACGCGCAGCACCAGGCTGTCCAGGCGCGCCTCGTCGCCGTACAGCAGCGCGTCCTCCTTGCCGTCGAAGTAGTTGGAGAACGTGCGCCGCGAGATGTTGGCGGCGTCGGCGATGGCTTCGACGGTGACGTTGTCGAGGCCGTGCTCGATGGTGAGCCGCAGCGCGGCCTCGTGCACCGCCTGCCGGGTCTCGGCCTTCTTGCGCTCCCGCAAACCTGCTGTGCTGCCCATGATGCCCCACAGCTTACCCAATGGGAATAAATGCTCAATGCGCAAAGTTGCCCCATGTGCATGTAGGGTGTCCGGGTTGATCTCTTCTTCCTAGAAACGGAGGTTGCGCGTGAGTGCACAGCCGGCAGCGCCGTCCACGGCGGAGCCGATGACCCACCGCCAAATCCTCGAAGCTCTGAGCGGCCTGCTGCTCGTCCTGTTCGTCGCCATGATCAGCGGCACCATCGTCTCGGTGGCGCTACCCCAGATCATCGGCGCGCTGGAGGGCAACCAGTCGCAGTACACCTGGGTCGTCACGGCATCCCTGCTGGCCTCGACCGCCTCCACGCCCATCTGGGGCAAGCTCGCCGACCTGTTCAACAAGAAGCTGCTGCTCCAGATCTCCATCGTGATCTTCATGGTCAGCTCGCTGGCCTGCGGGTTCGCCCAGAACACCGGCCAGCTCATCGCGTTCCGCGCGGTGCAGGGCCTGGGCATGGGCGCGCTGCAGATCCTCGCGCAGGTCGTGATCGCCGCCATGATCTCGCCCAAGGAGCGCGGCCGCTACAACGGTTACCTCGGCGCCGTCATGGCCGTGGCGACGGTCGGCGGCCCGCTGCTCGGCGGCCTCATCGCCGACACCTCCTGGCTCGGCTGGCGCTGGTGCTTCTTCATCGCCGTGCCGTTCACCATCGCCGCCTTCGCGCTGCTGGCCAAGACGCTGCACCTGCCGACCGTACGGCGGGCGAACGTGAGCATCGACTACTGGGGCGCCACCCTCATCGCCGCCGGCGTCAGCATCCTGCTCATCTGGGTCACCTTCGTCGGCAACGACTTCGACTGGCTGTCGTGGCAGACGGCGGCGATGGCAGGCGGCGGCGTGGTGCTGCTCGCCCTGGCCACGTGGGTCGAGTCGGTCGTCAGGGAGCCGGTCGTGCCGCTGCACGTCATCCGGCGGCGCACTCCGGCGCTGGCCATCCTGGCCAGCCTCGCGGTCGGCATGGCCATGTTCGGCGGCTCGGTCTTCCTCGGGCAGTACTTCCAGATCGGCCGCGGGTTCAGCCCCACCGAGGCGGGCCTGCTGACCATTCCCATGATGGCGGGCGTGCTGCTGTCGTCCACGATCAGCGGGCGGATGGTGTCCAACACCGGGCGGACGAAGCCGTACATCCTGGTCGGCCTGGTCGTCCTGCTGGCGGGCTTCGCGGGCCTGTCCACCATCGACCACGAGACCTCGCTGGTGCTGGTCTCCGTCTACATGCTCGCCGTCGGCATCGGCGTCGGCATGTCCATGCAGAACCTCGTCCTGGTCATCCAGAACACCGTCCCGCTCAGCGAGATCGGCGCCGCCAGCGGCGCGGTCACGTTCTTCCGCTCGCTCGGCGGCACCGTCGGCGTGTCGGTGCTCGGCGCGGTGCTGGCCAACCGCGTCGCGACCAGCATCTCGGAGGGGCTGGTCAAGGCCGGGATCCCGGCCGGCGGCGACGCCGCCGCGGCCGGTGGCAGCCTGAACATCGCCGCCCTGCCCGAGCCGGTCAAGGAGATCGTCAGGTCCGCGTACGGCGACGCCACCGGCCACATCTTCCTCATCTCGACGGCCATCGCCGCCGTCGGCCTGGTCGCCGCGGCCTTCCTCAAGCCCGCCAGGCTCCGCGACAGCCTCGACCTGCCCGCGCCGCCGGCCAAGGAGGAGGCCGTCGCCGGCGCGTGACTCCCGGCCAGGAAGGCCGCGTTCCCCGTATCGCCCGCGGGGACGCGGCCTTCCTCCTGCCCGGCCGGACGCGCGGGACTCACAACACCGCCCGCCCGGCCCCATCCGCGGGACTCACAACACCGACCGCCCGCCCCGCCGGACGCGCGGGGCTCACAACATCGACCGCACCGCGTCCTCGGACCGGCCGATGACCGCCGAACCGTCGTCGGCCGTGATGATCGGGCGCTGGATCAGGATCGGGTTCTGCGCCAGGGCCCTGATCCACCGGTCACGCGCGGAGGCGTCCCGGGGCCACTCGTCCAGCCCCAGCTCGGCCGCCCGCGCCTCCCCGACCCGCGTGATGTCCCACGGGTCCAGGCCGAGCCTGGCCAGCACCTCGCGCAGCTCGGGCTCGTTCGGCGGGTCCTCCAGGTAGTGGCGCACCGTGTACTGCGCGGACTCGGCGTCCAGGACGGACAGCGCGGAGCTGCACTTCGAGCACGCGGGGTTGATCCAGATCTCCATGGCAGACGACCGTATCGGGCCGATCGCCCTCCGTCCTCCCTCGAGGGGAGCATTCCCAGGAAGTTGTCATGGAAAGGGTCGAGATCGGGTCAGCACTCCTCCCTCCGGGGCCGGGTCGTCCTCCGCGGACGCCGGTGCCCCGCTAGAACGTAACGGCACCGATGTCCCCCGAGGGAGCCGCCATGACCCGACGCATCGCCACCGTCCTCGTCCTGGTCGCCGCCCTGTGCGTGCCCGGGCAGGCGGTCGCCGGGCCCGCCCCCGCGGCCGCGCCGGCACCGGCTCCGGCTCCGGCTCCGGCGCCTCGCCCGCTGAGCCTGGTGCTGGACGGCGCCTCGTTCTCGCTGCGGGACGCGTTCGCGATCCTCGACGGCCGTCCCGTCTCCGCCTCCCTCGCCCCGGCCGCCCGCGCCACCATGGCCAGGGCCCGCGCGGGCGCGCTGGCCGCCCTGGAAGGGCAGCGGGTGTACGGCTGGAACCAGGCGCTCGGGCCGCTCAAGGACCGCCCGCTCACGCCCGGGCAGCAGGAACGGTTCCAGCGCAACATCCTGCGCTCCCACGCCGCGGGCGTCGGCGCCCCGCTGCCCGACGACGTGGTCAGGCTGGCCCTGATCCTCAAGGCGAACCAGCTCGCCAGGGGCCGCTCCGGCGTCCGCCCCGAGGTGCCGCAGCGGCTGCTGGACCTGGTGAACGCCGGCGTCGTGCCGCGGATGCCGCAGATCGGCTCCCTGGGCACCGGAGACCTGCAACCCCAGGCCGCGGCCGGCCTCGCGGCGATCGGCGAGGACGCGCCGGTACGGTTCCGCGGCCAGGAGGGCCCCGCCTCCGAGCTGCTGCCCCGGGCCGGGCTGGCCAGGGACTTCACCCTCCAGGCCGGGGAGGCGCTGCCGATCGTCAGCGGCAGCACCGTGCTGGCCGCCACGCTGGCGCACGCCGTGCACCGCGCCGCCGCGCTGGCCGACCAGGCGGAGGGGGCGTTCGCCCTGTTCATGGAGGCGACCAGGGCCGAGCGGAGCTCGCTGGACGCCCGTACCCATGCCGAACGGCACATCCCCGAGGAGAGCGCGGTCGCCGCGCGGCTGCGCGCGATGGTGGCGGGCTCGCGCTGGATGACGGACGAGGGCCGTCGCCGCCTCAGCCCCGAGCCGCGCGTCCAGGACGCGGTGTCGGTACGGGCGGCGCCGCACATCCTGGCCGGCCTGCGGCACACGCTCGCCGACGCCCGCCGCACGCTGACGCGGGAGGCCAACTCCTCCACCTCCAACCCGCTGGTCTTCAGGCGTGAGCGGGGACAGGGGTACGAGTTCGTGATGGGCGGCAACTGGGACGGCTCCGTCATGGGACACCTGGCCGACACCCTGAACGCGGAGATCACCGACGTCGGCGTGCTGTCGCAGGAGCTGTCGGGCCGGCTGCTGTCCCCCAGGTGGAGCTACGGCCTGCCGGCGAACCTGGCCGGCCCGCCCGTCGGCCTGAACTCCGGCCTGGTGCAGGTGCAGACGGTGGCCGCCGCGCTGATCCCCGAGATGCAGGCCAGGGCCACCCCGGCGGGCACCCTGTCGCGCCCGGTCAAGGACGGGCAGGAGGACCACAACACGATGGCCATGGCCTCGGCCCGCCACCTGCACGAGAACCTCGACCGGCTGGAGATCGTCCTGGCCGTCCAGTACCTGATGGCGGCCCAGGGCATCGACCTCATCTCCGGGCGGATGGCGGGCCTGCCGCTGGGCACCATCACGGGGCGCCTGCGGGCGGAGCTCAGGCGGTACGTCGCGCCGCTCGGCGACGACCGCTACCAGACGCCCGACCTGGAGCGGGCCGTCTGGCTGGTGCGCAACCGGCGGCTGGTGCCGTCCGACCTGAAAGTTTCACCATCGTCAACCCCGGTTGTAATGCCCTGACCGGCCACGACGCCGGATGCGCCGAAAGGATCTCCGGCGCTTGATTGACGACCGGAAAGCGCTTTCCTAGATTCACTGTCGTTCACTCACATGCCTGGCGTTCACATACGTGAACGGCAGGCACAGACAGCACCTACAGACAACCCGCAGTAGGTAGGAGCGCATCTCATGAGCACATCACGACGTGTCCTCACCCTCCTCACCAGCCTGGCCGCCGCGGCCGCCGGGCTGACGGCGGCGGCCTCGGCACCGGCCGCGGCCGACACCCCGCTGGTCGGCTGGGCCACGCAGGGCGGCGGGACCACCGGCGGCGGCAGCGTGCCCGCCACGACCGTCTCCTCGGCGTCCGCGCTGTCGAGCGCGCTGTCGTCCGGCTCCGCCGCCGTGATCAGGGTCTCCGGCACCATCTCCTGCTCCGGCATGCTCCGCGTGGCCTCGAACAAGACCGTCATCGGCAACTCGGGCGCGACCATCTCCGGGTGCGGCTTCAACGTCTCGCAGGCGTCGAACGTCATCATCCGCAACCTCAACTTCAGGAACTGGGGCGACGACGGCATCAACGTCCAGTACTCGACCCGCGTCTACATCGACCACAACTCCTTCAGCAACGGCGGCGACGGCGCCCTGGACATCAAGCGGTCCAGCGACTACATCACGGTGTCCTGGAACCGGTTCTTCGACCACGACAAGACCATGCTGCTGGGCCACAGCGACAGCAACGGCGCCGAGGACCGGGGCCGCCTGCGGGTGACGTACCACCACAACTGGTTCGACGGCACCAACCAGCGCCACCCGCGCGTCCGCTTCGGCAACCCGGTGCACGTCTTCAACAACTACTACGGCAACGTCGGCAGCTACGGCGTCGCCTCCACCCAGGAGGCCGGCGTGCTCGTCGAGGGCAACTACTTCGAGAACACCGACGATCCGTTCCACCTGGGTGAGGGCAGCTCCCCCGCCGGCAGCCTGGTGGCCCGCAACAACCACTTCGTCAACTCCGGCAGCGGCCAGAGCGGCGGCAGCGTCCGGTCGATCCCGTACTCGTACTCGCTCGACAGCGCCTCCAGCGTCAAGTCGATCGTGACGGCGGGCGCCGGTGCGGGCCGCATCTCCGTCTGACCATCCCCGGGCCGTGAGCGCGGCCGGCCTCCCGCGCTCACGGCCACCGGAAGGCAGGCTGTACCGCCGGCTGGACGCGGCTGACGAACCTCACTTCCCGGGGAGGAGCCAGGGGGCGGGCTTCGGAGGATGCTGCGCCCATGGATGCCGAACGAGAACGACTGGCGCAGTCGGCCGCCCCTGACGCCCCGTGGCGCCGATGGGGGCCGTACCTGAGCGAGCGGCAGTGGGGCACGGTCCGCGAGGACTACAGCGCGGCGGGCGACGCGTGGAACCACTTCCCGCACGACCACGCCCGCTCCCGCGCCTACCGGTCGGGCGAGGACGGGCTCGGCGGCGTCAGCGACGACAAGCAGCGGCTCTGCCTGTCGATGGCGCTGTGGAACGGCAAGGACCCGATACTGAAGGAGCGGCCGTTCGGGCTCACGAACGGCGAGGGCAACCACGGCGAGGACGTCAAGGAGTACTACTTCTACCTCGACAGCACGCCCACCCACGCTTACATGCGGTACCTGTACAAGTACCCGCAGGCCCCCTTCCCCTACGACGACCTGGTCACCACGAACGCGGCCAGGGACGCGCACGCCTTCGAGTACGAGCTGCTCGACACGGGCGTCTTCGAGGGCGGCCGGTACTTCGACGTGTTCGCCGAGTACGCCAAGGCCGCCCCCGACGACCTGCTCATGCTCGTCACCGTGGCGAACCGGGGCCCCGAGGCGGCCACCCTGCACGTGCTGCCGACGCTGTGGTTCCGCAACACCTGGTCGTGGGGGGCCGGAACGGCCAAGCCAACGCTGCGGGCCGCGGAGCCGGGGGTGATCCTGGCCGAGCATCCCGGGCTGGGGACGTACCGGCTGTACTGCGCGGCGGACGCGCCGCTGCTGTTCACCGAGAACGAGACGAACCACGAGCGGCTGTCCGGCGGCCCGAACGCCTCCCCGTACGTCAAGGACGGCATCGGCCGCCACGTCGTGGGCGGGGAGAGCGGGGCGGTGAACCCGGAGCGGGCGGGCACCAAGGCCGCCGTGCATCACGTGCTGACCGTGCCGGCGGGCGGCGAGGTGACCGTACGCGTCCGGCTGGCCGCGGGCGAGGCGGGCCCGGACCCGCTCGGATCGGGCTTCGACGAGGTGCTGCGCCGGCGCAGGGCGGAGGCGGACGCGTTCTACGCCGAGCTCACCCCGGCGGACCTCGGGCGGGACGAGGCGATGGTGCTCCGGCAGGCGCTGTCGGGCCTGCTGTGGAGCAAGCAGTACTACCACTTCGACGTCGAGACCTGGCTGGCCGAGCACGGCGCCGACCCGTGGACCCGCACCGGGCAGCGCAACCACGGCTGGTTCGACCTGACCGCCGACGACGTGCTGCTCATGCCGGACAAGTGGGAGTATCCCTGGTTCGCCGCCTGGGACCTGGCCTTCCACGCGGTCGCGCTGTCCGTGGTGGACCTCGACCTGGCCAAGCACCAGATCGAGGTGCTGCTGGGCGACCGGTACCTGCACGCGGGCGGCCAGGTGCCCGCGTACGAGTGGGCGTTCGGCGACGTCAATCCGCCGGTGCAGGCGTGGGCGGCGCGCTTCGTCAACAGCCTGGACAGGCGGCTCGACGGCCGGAGCGACCTGGACTTCGTCGAGCGGGTCTTCCAGAAGCTGCTGGTGAACTTCACCTGGTGGGTCAACCGCAAGGACCCGGAGGGGCGCAACGTGTTCCAGGGCGGCTTCCTCGGCCTGGACAACATCGGCGTCTTCGACCGCAGCGCCGAGCTGCCGACCGGCGGCACGCTCGACCAGGCCGACGGCACGGCGTGGATGGCGTTCTACGCGCAGACGATGCTGCAGATGGCCGCCGAGCTGTCGGACCGGGCGCCCGCGTACGAGGATCTGGCCGTGCGCTTCGCGATGGCCTTCCTGCGCATCTCCGCCGCCACCGACCGGGTCGGCGACCTGAAGGAGGAGATGTGGGACGAGGCGGACGGCTTCTTCTACGACGTGCTGCGGCTGCCCGGCGGCGACGCCACCCGGCTCAGGGCGCGCTCCCTGGTGGGGCTGCTGCCGCTCTGCGCGACCACGGTCTTCACGCCGCGCGCCGATGAGTCGCAGGCCCGGCTGTTCAACCGGGTCAGGGCGTTCGCGGACCGGCATCCCGACCTGGCCGCGGGCATGTCGGCGGCCGACCGGCCGGGCGTGGCGGGCCGCCGGATGTTGTCCCTGCTGGACGAGCGGAAGCTGCGGCGGCTGCTGGCGCGCATGCTCGACGAGAACGAGTTCCTCGGCCCGTACGGGATCCGGTCGTTGTCGCGGCACCACGCCGAGCACCCGTACACGTTCCACGTGGCCGGCCGCGAGTACAAGGTGGCGTACCAGCCGGCCGAGTCCGACAGCCGGATGTTCGGCGGCAACTCCAACTGGCGGGGGCCGGTGTGGTTCCCGGTCAACGTGCTGCTCATCCGGGCGCTGCTGCACCTGTACGCCTTCTACGGCGACGACTTCACCGTGGAGTGCCCGACGGGCTCCGGCAACCGGATGACGCTGTTCGAGGTGAGCAGGGAGATCTCCGACCGGCTCGTGCGCACGTTCCTGCGCGGCCGGGACGGGCGGCGTCCGGTGTACGGCGGGCAGCGCGTCTTCCAGGAGGACCCGCACTGGCGGGACCTGATCCAGTTCCACGAGTACTTCCACGGCGACAACGGCGCGGGGCTGGGCGCGGCGCACCAGACGGGGTGGACGTCGCTGGTGGCCGTACTCATGATCGTCTACGGCCGGCTCTCCGCCACCGACTTCTAGCCGGATGGTCGTTTCCCTCCGCCCCGGCCCAAAACCGGGGCGGATGCCGTTTTTGACGGATAAATGCGCATAAACCCGTATTTACTGAACTCTTGACTCAGCAGTCCCACGCTCGTGACCTTCCCCATAGAATCCCTGTATGCGGGGTAGACACCGGCGATTACGGACATGCACAATCCGACAGACGTCGTGACCGGAAATGGGGCTGAAACTTCTCGGGGCTTCTCTCCGTTCTGCGGATAAGAAAAACGGCAACTGCGAGGAAATGTGCGCGTCACTTCATCCCTCAGGTTTCTTTTCGCGCTGACCGTGACCGCTGCCGTGACCACTGCCGGGGCGTTCTCCCCGACGGCCGCGCACGCCGCACCACCTTCCGACGTCAAGCCCGTCCGCGTCGTCATCCTGGTCGACGAGTCGGGCAGCCTCAAGGACCAGGACGTCACCCGCGAGCGGGCCGCCGCCCAGCTCATCGCGCTCAGCGAGCTCTCGCCGCAGTCGCAGGTGGCCGTGGTGGGCTTCGGCAGCTCCAACGGGCCGGGCCAGTCCGCGGTCGACATCGTGTGCCCGCTGACCGGGGTGCAGACCGCTCAGGACCGCGAGTCGCTGGGCCGGTGCGTGGAGAAGCTGCGCCTGCGTGCCGCGGAGGAGGGCAACGACACCGACCACGCCGCCGCCCTGGAGCAGGCGCTGGCCATCATGGACCAGCCCGACGACCAGCAGCGCGCGAAGATCGTGTTCCTGCTGACCGACGGCGTGCTCGACGTGCGCAACAGCCCCCAGTACGGCGCCGACGCCCAGGCCCGCAACGCCAACGCCCAGGCGCAGATCACCCGCAGCCTCGACGACGCCAAGCGGGGCCGGGTGCAGATCTGGCCGCTCGGCTTCGGCGCCGCCGACAAGTCCGCGCTCGACGACTTCGCGGCCGGCGGCTGGGTCCAGCCCTGCGGCGACCAGCGGACCACCACCCCGAGGGCCCGCGTCGTGGCCACCTCGGCCGACGTGGAGCGCTCGCTGCTGGAGGCGTTCGCCTACGCCAGGTGCGCCGGCATCGAGGAGTCCGTGACCGACTCGCTCGACGCGGGCGCCACCATCGACCTGCACGTCAACATCCCGATCATCGCCACCGACGGCTCGATCGTGGTGGTCAAGCGCGACAAGCGCATCCAGGCCACCTACTTCGACCCCGAGGGCACGCAGGTGCCCAAGCAGGGCGAGCTGAAGGAGTCCACCTTCCAGGCCGCGGGCGAGGCCGGCCCGGTGGAGTCGCTGCGCATCCGCAACCCGCTGCCGGGCCAGTGGCGTATCCAGCTCAAGTCGCCGCCCGGCGTGAGCCGCCAGGAGGTCAGCGCGACCGTCGTCTGGCAGGGCGCGCTGCGGGCCTCGATCTCGCTGAGCAACCCCCGGCCGCGCCCCGGCGAGCAGGTGAACGTGCGGCTGCGCCTGCAGACCAGGACGGGCACGATCACCGACCCGGCGGCGCTGGAGGGCCTGCGGTTCAGCGCGCGGATGTCCGGCGAGGGCTTCCAGGAGGTCCCGGTCGAGCTGGGCGACACCGGCGAGGGGGCCGACCGGGGACAGGGCGACGGCGAGTACTCCGGCCAGATCGTCATCCCGGCCACGGCCACCGGCGCGCTGTCGTTCGTCGGCAGGGTGACCGGGCCCGGCGTGGCCGGTGACGAGCGGCCGTACGAGACCCGCATCGCCGGGCCGGCCGACCGGCTGCGCGCCCAGGTGGAGCTCGGCTCCGCCACCGTCGAGCCGGGCGGCACGCTCGCGGGCACCGTCCGCGTCACCAACGACGCCGAACCCGTCCAGCTCGGCCTGCGGCTCGTGGACGTCCCCGGCACCGTGAGCCTGTCCGCCCAGCAGCTCCAGGCGCCCACGGGCAGCTCCGAGCAGGGCTTCGAGCTGCGCGTCGGCGCCGACGCCGGCGAGGGCACGGTGAGCGGCGTGGTCCAGGTGCTCGACCTGGCCGGGCAGGTCGTGGCCGAGGAGTTCGTGGACGTGGACGTGCGGCCGCCGACGCCGCTGTGGCAGCGGGCGTTGCAGGCCCTGCTGATCCTCCTCGTGATCCTCGCGGTGGCGCTGCCGTTCCTGCTGGCCAGGAGGCGGGCGCGGCGGCGGGCGGCCGATCCGAGCGAGCTGACCCTGCACCTGTTCGACCGGCCGGGCGAGCCGTACATCAGCCGGCTCCAGGCGCCGCTGGGCGAGGGGCCGGAGTTCATGTTCGAGGTGAGCGACGGGCGGCTGGTGCGTACCTACGGGACCGGCTACGCCGTACGCCGGGGGCAGGGCCGTACCGTGCTGGTCCGCGACCCGTCGGGGCGGGAGCTGGACCCGCTCATCCCGGGCCGGCCGATCGCCCTGCCGAACGGCATGTACCTCGGCGTGGACGACGGCCGGGCCAGGGGCGGCGGCGCCGAGCAGCCCGCCTACGGCTCGGCCGAGCCCTACCGGAGCAGGACCGACCGACCGATGCCAGGCGACGACCTGTTGTGAGGGATGCATGAGGATCTTCGATCCGATGATGTTCGTGGGGCTCGGCGGCACCGGCTGCCGGGTCGGGGTGGAGCTGGAGCGCTGGCTGCGAGACGAGCTGTGCGGTCCCGACGGCATGGATCTGATCAGGAACTTCAGCTGGCAGAACTACCAGCCCTACGAGCTGCCTTCCTGCCTGCAGTTCGTCTACGTGGACCTCAACGAGGACGAGCTGAACCGTACCCGCCGCCGGGTGGTGCCGACCGAGCGGGAGCTGCCGGCGGCGGGCCGGACCGCGCACCTGATCCACGACGTGGTGCCCAAGTTCGACTCCTACCCGGAGGTGGCCCGGAGCCTGCGGGCCACGCTGGGCGACCACGTCAAGGACTGGCTGCCGCCCCGCGAGCAGGAGCCGCTGGTCGCACCGCTGATGCGGGGCGCCGGGCAGCTCCCGACGGTGGCCAGGGCGGCGCTGTTCGAGCGCATGCGCCACGGCACCGGGCCTGTCGTGCAGGGCATCGAGGACGCCATCGGCGCGATCAGCAACTCCGGCAGCGAGCTGGCCGCGCTGGGCGGCCGGCTGCGGCGCACCTGCGACGTGTTCGTGGCCTTCTCGGTGGCGGGCGGCACCGGCAGCGGCATCTTCTACGACTACCTGCACCTGATCGGCGACGCCTTCGCCCGCAACCACATCAGGGCCAGGATCCACCCGCTGGTCGTCATGCCGTCGGCGTTCGTCGAGGGCAAGGGCGGCGGGCGCCGGGCGCGGCTGAACGCCGGGGCGAGCCTGCTCGACCTGTTCCGGCTCGTCGACGACCAGAACGCGCCGCACGCGGGCACGCAGGTGGACGAGCAGGGCATCGTCGGCGAGCTGGGCGTGCGCTACCCGGGCAGGGGCGAGGTGCGCCTGGCCACCGGCACGGTGCAGACCGCGTTCCTGTTCACCATGCCGCCCGGCGTCGAGCGCGACGACCTGCACCGCTCGATCGCCTCGCTGATCGTGTCGCTGGCCGGCACCCGGCCGACCACCGCGGGCGAGGCCAACGGCGGCATGGAGGACCGCGGCGAGTCCTCCTTCGCCGACGACTTCATCAACCGGGCCGTGGAGCGCGAGGTGCCCGCCGCCTCCGGGATCGGCAACCGGGGCGTGTCCACGGCGTTCGTCTCCTCGATGACCGTGCCGGTCGAGGAGCTGGCCGACCTGGTCAGCTCGCGGCTGCTGGCCCGCGCGGTGGCGCAGCTCGAAGCCGTGCCGCCGGGCGCCGCCGAGAGCAACGTGGACGAGATCCGGCGCCTGTTCACCACCACCAACCTGGAGCCGCTCAACACCCGCGAGCCGCTGCCGCTGCCCGAGGCGCGCACCGCGACCGGCGCGACCGAGATCCAGAAGTCGCTGGCCAACCGGCTGCGCGCGATGGAGGACAATCTGGCCTCGCTGGAGCGGCAGCTCAGCCGCGCCGTCCCGGCCATGGCCAAGGACATGGACGTGCGGCGCGGCGCGATGGAGGGGCTCGGCCACGTCGATCCGTTCCGGCTGCGGCGGGTGGTGACGGGCCTGCCCGGCGACGTGCACGAGGCCGACAAGCTCGGCTTCGCCGGGCTGCTCGACCAGCGCAGGGCGCAGCCGCGCAAGCCGTACGAGAACATGACGGAGGCGCCGCCGCAGCCGCGGCCGATGCGCGACCGGCTGCTGCGCAAGGTGCAGTGGAGCGACCCCGAGGTGCAGGCGTCGCTGCACGACCAGGACGCCTGGTACCTGTGGCGCAGCCAGGCGCTCTGGCACCGGGCCTGGGCCGACCAGATGCCGCGCTGGGAGCCGCTGCGCAAGCAGCTCATCCGCGAGGTGCGCGACTTCACCGAGGTGTTCGCCGAGCACGCCGACGCCGACCCCGAGCGGTTCGCGCGCCGCGCGGGCGAGCTGTACGAGACCCGCGTCGGCGTCTACCACCTGCTGCCACCGGCGGGCGCCGAGTCCTTCTACGACGCGGTCGTGCGCCGCTTCGTGGACGTGTACGTGGCCCGTCAGCTCCTGCGGCCGACCGACGGCGAGGCCGGCGTGGTCAACGCGCTGATCGGGCCGGACGGCTGGCGGCACGCCTACGACGTGGCCTGGCGCACCGGCAAGCCCGCCGACGCGCTGGCCTGGGTGCGGGAGCGGCTCAAGCTGGAGGTCAAGAAGCTCTTCAAGGACCGCGACGAGGCCGCCGTGCTGGGCGAGCAGCCACTGCTGCCGTCCCTGGCCGACATCCTCGCCCAGGCCGCGAAGGGCGGCGGCGACGACCCGCACGTGCGGCAGTTCCAGCTCAAGCTGGCCGACCTGGTGCCGGGCGGCTTCACCCCCGACGGCAGCGGCGACCTGAAGGTGCTCGTCTCCTACCCGGCTCCGGCCAAGGACCCCGAGCTCGAACGGTTCCTGAAGGAGCGGATCGACCTGCCGGGCGTGCCCGACTTCCGCAACATCGACGCCGACTCGGTGACGATCGTGCAGGTGCGTACCTCGATGAGCGTCACCCAGGTGCGCGAGCTGCGCGAGGTGCTGCACAGCTGGGCCGGAGCCCTGCAGCACGAGCAGGCGCAGGACCACCTGAAGTGGCGCCAGCGGCTCGGCTACGACTTCGGCTACCTGGCCACCACCGAGGAGCACCGGGTCCGCATCCTGCACCGGCTGCTCTGCCTGCTCTGGAACGGGCAGGTCAGCGTGGTCGAGGGCGAGCCGCACTCGCCGTCGCGGATCAGGATCGACGTCGAGGGCGGCTCGATGACGCTGCCGCTGACCGGCTACGGCAAGGCGTCCTCGTGGCCGAGCATCCTGCGGGCCTACGAGCAGTGGGTGATCGGCGGCGACGAGGAGTTCCGCGGCCTGGTGAGCGAGCAGCTCATGGACGCCCTGCCGAAGGGCCTGGCGGGCACGCTCAGCGTCCCCCACCCGCTCTACCAGCAGGTCACCGGCATGGCCGCCGACCAGCTCGGGCTGCTGGAGATCATGATGCCGAAGCTGCCGTCCGGCGCCCGCAACCGGGCCGACCAGCTCGTCGCGTTCTGGGCGAGCACCCTGCCCGCCGCGCTGGACCTGCCGTTCGAACGGGTCGCCGAGGCCGTCGCCTACAACCTGCGCGACCTGGACGCGCTCGCCGGGGAGTGAGCATGGTCGTGGTGCTCGACCTCCGCAAGGAGGAGGTGTCCAGGCTCGGCCCCCGGGTCCTGGTGGTGACCGACACCGAGCGGCTGGCCGCCGGGCAGCAGGCGCTGCAGGAGGTGCTCAGCTCGCGCCTGGTCAGGTCGGTGCTGGTGGTGGCGCTGGGGCCCGAGCCGCGCCTGCCTCCCGCGCTGAACGGCGAGAGCCGCAGGGTGCTGTGGGTGGGCGACCCCTGCGGCATCCTGTGGAACGCCGACACCGGCGAGGCGGCGCACGGGCCCGAGACCAGCTCGGAGGCCATCCTGATCGACCTGCTGTCCCAGCCCGAGGTGTTCGACCAGGTGGTCGGCGAGCTGGGCGAGATCCCGTACGGCACCGCCTCCCCCGGCTGGCGCATCGTGGCGGGCCGCATCGACCCGGAGGTGCTGGCGCAGGCCTTCACCGACGTGGCGGAGCGGTTCGCCGGGCCGCCGCAGCAGGACCCCGGGCTCTTCGGCTCGCCGCTGGCCACCGCGCTGCCGGTGCTCAGCGGCAGCGCGGACCTGCCCGCCGACCTCCTCGACGCGCTCGTCCCCGACGGCCGGATGGACCGGCTCTACCGGCAGGCCCGCGACCGCCTCGACCGCGCCGGCCGGGCACTGGACGACCTCGGCTACTTCAGCACCGCCCCGGTCAGGGCCGCGCTCGCGGACGAGGTGATCGCCGCCGGGCGGGCGCTGGCCGAGTTCCGCGACGCGGTCGTCCGGTTGTTCGCCGAGATCGACCAGGGCGACGAGGACGCCCCCGCCGTGCTGGCCGCCAACGGCGTCAAGTTCGCCACCCCGGCCGGCATGGGGCACGCCGAGATCGTCGCGGAGCTGCGCGCCGACGTGGACTCGGCCCTGGCCGAGCGCAGGAGCCTGATGCGGCTGGTCTCGCGGCTGCGCGCGCTGGCCGACCAGAGCGCGCCCATCGGCAGCGCCGCCTTCGTGCCCGGCTGCGGGCGCAGGTGCCCCGACGAGCTGCTGAACGAGCTGCACGCGCCCGCCGAGTTCCCCCGGGGGCTGGTGAACCGCTTCCTGCTCTGGCGGCGCTCGCGCGACTGGTGGCGGCAGCAGCTCTCGCTCGGCCCGGCCAGGACCGCGCTCGACGAGCTGCGCTCGCTGCTCGAACGGGTCGCCGCCAGCGAGTGGACGCTCGGCCAGGCCCGCATGCACACCTCCGACGCGGCCCGCACGATCGCGGCGACGCTGGCCGAGATCTGCGCGCAGGTGTCGGCGACGCTGTACGACTGGAGCAGCGCCGAGGCCGGGCAGGCCGCCGCCGCCGAGGCCCTGGACGAGGAGGTCACCGTGCGCCTGCGCGACCGCGGCGGCCAGCTCCGCGAGGTCATCACCGGCGACCTGCTCGACGCGGTGACGGGCTGGCTGGAGCCCGGCTGGCCGGCGCTGGAGCACGGCGACTACCGCGACGCGCGGACGGGCCTGGAACGGCGGGTCGACGAGACGCTCCGGCAGTACCGCTACCACCTGGTCCACCGGGGCGTGCAGGAGAAACCCGACTTCGGCACCGCCGACGCGGGCCGGCAGGAGCTGGTGGACGCGGTGTGGCGGCAGTCGCAGCAGGTCGTGCGGGCCCTTCAGGCCCCGCCCGGCGGGCAGATGTTGCAGCTCTGCGGCGATCGTGACCTGTCGCTGCTGCTGCGGCAGGCGTACGCGGTGCGGTTCGCGCCCAGGGCCGTGCGGGGCCAGGGCAACCCGCCCGGAGTCGTGTGGACCCGGTCGGGCCAGTACGCCGGCACGCTCCGGCTGGTGCCGCTGCGTCCGGGGACGGTGGAGGAGAACTGGAGCGGTGATGGAGCCTGAGCCGATGGACTTCACCTCCCCCGAAGGCGACCCGGTGAGCTGGGAGGTGGAGGCGGAGCCGTGGCAGAACCCGTTCGAGCGCCGGGTCACCCACCTCGCCTCCGGCACCAAGCTCGTGCAGCGGCGCGTGCCGCGCGCCGAGGGCCGCGACCGCGAGTACCTGTACGACCTGCTGGAGAACGAGGCCCGCATCGGCGCCAGGCTGCTCACCCGGCTGCGCCGCGCCTACCCGCCCGAGCTGCCCCGGCTGATCGGCTACAGCCTCGACGAGGAGGAGCCGTTCGTGCTGCTCTACGACTACCGGGGCGAGCCCGTCAGCCGCCACTTCGGCGCGCTGCTGATCAGCGAGCAGCGCACGCTGCAGGCGAGCCTCTTCCGCGCCATCCGCATCCTGTCGGCCTGCGACGTCGTGCACCGGCGCGTCGAGCCCGCCACCGTGCGTTGGGACGGCACCACCGTGCAGCTCACCGACCTCAGCCACGCGACGCTGATCGGCACCCGCCGGCTGCGGATCGGCGAGGCGCCCTACGCCTCCCCCGCCCAGCGCTCCGGCGAGGGCCTGGCCGCCACGGCCGACGACCTCTGGGGCGCGGGCATGGTGATCTACCGTACGGTCACCGGCCGCGAGATCGCCGACCTGCCCGACCTGTCGGCCACCCCGGCCCTGCAACCGCTCAAGGACATCTTCTCCGACTCGCCGCCGTCGGCGCGGGAGGTGCTGGCCCGGCTGCGCGTGCCCGACCCGATGCAGACCCTCGCCGTCGAGCGGGACCTCGGGCTGGAGGAGGGCCGCGCCGCCTTCGACCGGGCGCGCGAGGCCAGGCGCGACCCGGTGGCCGCCGAGAAGCACGCCGAGGAGCACGCCACCCGGATCCATCCCGTCCCTCCGGAGCCGGAGGTCCAGGGCAGGGCGCTGCCCTGGTGGGCCCGGTGGCTGCCGCTGGCCGTCCTGCTCGCCCTGCTGATCGTCCTCTGGGTGGTGACCCGGTGATCCTCTGCCCCATCTGCCTGCACGAGTTCGCCTGGAGCGAGGACGAGCTCTACGAGCGCACCCCCGCGGGCCAGTACCAGCCGCTCTCCCTGGAGCACGTGACCGGGCCCCGCCGCGAGGACCTCCTGCGGGCCGCGCACGTCCGCTGCCCCGCCCCCGTGCCGGACTCCGGCCTCGAACACCACCTGCCCTACACCTACGTCCGGCACGGCCGCCCCCTGGTGATCGGCCTGGTCGGCGGCCCGGAGACGGGCAAGACCCACCTGCTGGCCGCCATGATCGGCGCCATCGAGCAGGGCGGGCTGCGGCCGTACGGGCTGACCACCGACGCCGTCGACATCGAGCGGCACGCCGAGTACGTCAACTCCTACGTCCGCCCGCTGCTCGTCGAGCGGGCCGCGCTGAGCCGCACCACGCACCGGGCCACCGCCGAGCCCGTGGACGCGCTGCTCGTCAACGACGGCCGGCACACCACCGCGGTCGCCTTCTTCGACATTGCCGGCGAGCTGCTGCGCAGCGCCACCCACGAGGCCACCAGGTTCGTGCCTGCCCTCGGCGGGCTGCTGTTCGTGATCGACGCTGCCACCAGGTCGGCCAGGATGGGCGACGAGTCGTTCAGGGCCGTGCTGGACCGGCTGCCCAAGACCGGCGGCCGGCTGGACATCCCCGCCGCCATCGCGGTCACCAAGAGCGACGCGGTGCGCTTCCAGGCGCCGGTCGACACGTGGCTGTACGCCGAGCCCGACGGGCTGGACCCGGCCGCGGTCCTGCGGGAGAGCCGCGACGTCTACGCCTACCTGCACCGGCGGGGGGCGCAGGCGTGGCTGAGCCCGTACGACAAGTGCCGCAAGTGCACCCTGCACTTCGTCTCGGCGACCGGCGCCGCCGCCACCGAGGGCCGCTACCGGCGGGGAGTGCGGCCCCGGCGCGTCCTCGAACCCCTGATCTCGCTCTTCGCCATGACCGGCGTCCTGCGCGGCTACCCGGAGGTGGGGCTCTGATGGGACGGTACGCCAGCGTCGACTGGATCCAGTTCGAATGGGACGAGCAGCGCACCGGCCTCGGCCCCGGGCGCACCTCGCTGGAGCAGACCGGCGGCTGGTACCACCGGCTCGGGCCCTGGCTCGATCCCGGGCCCGAGCCCGGGGTCAGCCTCTGCCGGCTGCTCGTGGACGGGCGCGTGGTGGTGCTCGCCAGGACCCGGACCGGCGGCGCCGACAGCCGGCGCACCATCCGCGTCCAGGCGTATCTGGGCGGCTCCGCCTCCCGGCCGATGGCCATGCCGAACGTGCGGCAGACGCTCGCGCTGGCCGCCGGCTGGGCCGCCCGGCTGCCCGACAAGGACGAGCCGCTCGACCTGGGCAAGCTGATCAGCTCGTACGACGGCGCGCGGGCCGCGCTCGACCGGGAGTCGCGGGCGGCGGCTTCGGCGCTCGCGCCGATCGTGTCCGAGTGCCTGCGGCGGCCGGGGGCGCCGCTGTCGGTGGCCTCGGGCGGGAACCCGATCGTGCAGCTGTGGGGGCTGGTGGACATCCTGGATCTGGCGTTGGGGAGCTTCCCCGAGACGTTCTCCACGTACGAGAGCGATGATCTCAAGCAGGGGGCGGAGATCATCTTTCTGCGGCAGTGGCCGGGGGTGTCGTCGCAGAGCTCCTACCGGACCCGGGTGGATCCGCGTTCTCCCGATCAGGGGGATCGGTGTGCCGGGATCGCGTCCATGCTGGTGGAGGCGTACGCGCGGGATCAGCTCGTGGGGCTGGTGAAGCGGCTGCGGATCAGTGACGAGACGCCGATGGAGGAGCGGTTGCGGCGGCTCGCGTCCGTCACGCCCGACTCGACCGCGCTCGTGGCCCGGCCGCCGGTGGCGGAGGAGGCGGGGGACGAGCTGGTCTGGTCGCCACAGCCTCCCGGCCGCCCGGAGCCCGCGACCCCGGCCCGAGGCGAGCCTCCGTACCAGGCAGCACCGGCCCCGCCGTCCGCACAGGCAGCGGCCGCGCAGGCGGGGCAGACCGCGGAGTTGCAGCGGCCTCGAGCCGCGGGCCAGGCGGTGTCGGCGCGGGGCACACCGACCACCGACCCGGCGCGGACGGCGGCTGGGCAGGCCCCGGGCCGCGTGGCCGGCAGGCAGGCGCCGCACGGCGAGGCCCCCGCCCCGCCCGGCCAGCCCGCTGAGCCGCTCTCATCGGGGAGCCACGGCGAGGAGGAGCCGCCGCCCCACGCGCCGGAGAGCCGCGGCCGAGGCTCGGCTGGTGCTGCCGCTGGCCGGGCAGCTGGCGGTGCTGCGGCCGGCGGCACGGGCCGCAGCGCGCCCAGCGGCGTGGCGGGCGGGGCGGTCGGTGGGGCGGGTGGGGTGCAGCAGTATGCGGAGCAGGATGCGTTCGAGATGCTCTGTACCGACCTGCTCCAGGCGTCCTCCGCCAAGGAGGTCACGACGATCCTGCAGGAGATGCGCGCCTGGGCCGCCAGGCGGCAGCCGGCCGAGATGCGTGCGCGCCTGCCCCGCCTGATCCCCGTCCTGGAGAGCCGCCTGCAGGAGAGCCAGATCAACCCGGTCCTGCGCGCCCTCCTGGACCCGGACGCCCAGCCCCACGCCGCGAGGCCGAACTGGCTCGACCCCAAGTGGCTGGTCATCGTCGCGATGCTGGCCGTCCTGGTGATCCTCGTGGCCGTGACCCTGGTCCTCCTCGTCTGAGGACGGCTAGGGGATCAGCCCGAGCCGCCGGCCCGCGGTGGCGAAGGCGGAGGCGATGCGGTCGAGTTGCGCGTCGGTGTGCAGGGCCGTGGTGCTGACGCGGATCAGCGCCTGCCCGTCCGGCACGCTGGGCGGCACCATCGCGGTGGCGAAGACCCCCTCGTCGAACAGCTCCCGCCACAACCGGCAGCACAGCACGACGTCCCCCACGTGCACGGGAATGATCGTGGTCGGCGAGGCGCCCGTACCGAAGCCCAGCCCCGCCAGGTCGGCCCGGAGCCTGACGGCGGCGGCCAGCGCCCTGTGGCGGCGCTCCGGCTCGGTCTCGATGATGTCCAGCGCGGCCAGCGCCGCCGCGGTGCTCGCCGGCGACAGCGCCGCGGAGAACACCATCGACCGGGCGTGGTGCCGCAGGTAGACCACGATCTGCTCGGGCCCGGCCACGGCGCCGCCGGTCGTGCCGAAGCACTTGGAGAAGGCCAGGGTGTGCAGGTCCACCGCCGGTAACAGCCCGTGGTGCTCGGCGGCCCCGCGCCCGCCGGGCCCGAGCAGGCCGAGGTCGTGGGCGCCGTCCAGGACCAGGCGGACGCCGTGGCGGCGGGCCAGGGCGGCGGTGCCGGGCACGTCGCAGAGGGAGCCGGTGGTGGAGAACATGCCTTCGGTGACGATCAGCCCGGCCGCGGCGGGGTCGCACCCGCCGAGCAGCCGCTCCAGGTGATCGAGGTCGTTGTGCCGGTATCGGCGCAGGCGGGCGCGGGACAGGCGGATCGCGTCGATGAGGGAGGCGTGGATGAGCTGGTCGGCCAGCACGGTGTCGCGCGGCCCCACCAGGGCGCCGAGCGCGAGGTTGGCGAGGAAGCCCGTCGGCGTCACCATGGCCGCCTCCTGGCCGAGGAACGCCGCGAGCCGCTGCTCCAGGGTCTCGTGCAACGCGAGTGACCCGTTGACCAGGCGCGATCCGGAGGTGCCGGTGCCGAGCGACCGGATCGCCCGGCAGGCCGCGTCCTTCAGCCGCGGGTCCGCCGACAGGCCGAGGTAGTCGTTGGAGCCGGCCGCCACCAGCACGCGCCCGCCGACGACCACCTCGCCGGTGGCCAGCCGCTCCTCGACCGGGTGGTAGTACGGGTAGGCGCCCAGCTCGGTCACGGGCTGGAAGTCGTCGTGGAGGCGGCATCTGTCGAACGCGTCGAGCATCGGCGATTCACTGCCCTTCTCTGGGGCGGACTTCGATGCGCCAGTCTGCCGTGACCGGTGTGGCCCGTGCCGTGCTTCGTGTCATCGCACCCGCCACGGGTAGCTGTCCCGCCATGTCTGAGCTGCTGACCGGAGACCTCTACGCGTTCGAGAGCCTGCTCGCCGGCGAGGAGCGCGCGACGTTGCTGCGGGTCCGCGAGTTCCTCGCGGAGAAGGTCGTGCCCATCGCGAACGAGTGCTGGGTGCGTGCGGAGTTCCCCGTCGACCTGGTGAAGGAGTACGCCGAGCTGGGCATCGCGGGCCTGGCCTACCCCGAGTGCCCTGGGCCGAAGCCGAGCGGCCTGCTCAGCGGTTTCCTGGCGCTGGAGATGGCCCGCGCCGACCCGTCGATGGCCACGTTCTTCGGCGTGCACACCGGCCTGGCCATGGGCAGCATCGCCGCCTGCGGGTCGGCCGCGCAGCGGGAGCGGTGGCTGCCGGGGATGAGCAGGATGGAGCGGATCGGCGCGTTCGCGCTCACCGAGCCGGCCGGCGGCTCGGACGTGTCGGGCGGCATGCGGACCACGGCCAGGCGCGAGGGTGAGGAGTGGGTGCTGGACGGGGCCAAGCGCTGGATCGGCAACGGCACGTTCGCCGATCTGATCGTCGTCTGGGCCAGGGACGTGGCGGACGGGCACGTCAAGGGGTTCGTGGTGGAGCGGGGCACGCCCGGGTTCACCGCGACGAAGATCGAGAACAAGATGGCGCTGCGTACGGTGCAGAACGCCGACATCACGCTGTCCGGCTGCCGGGTCCCCGAGGAGAACCGGTTGCGGAACGCGGGCTCGTTCCGCGACACGGCCAGGATCCTGCGCAGGACCCGCAGCGGGGTGGCCTGGCAGGCGGTCGGCATCATGCTGGCCGCGTACGAGATCGCGCTGCGCTACGCCCGGGAGCGCGAGCAGTTCGGCCGGCCCATCGCCAAGTTCCAGCTCGTGCAGGACCTGCTGGTCAGGATGCTCGGGAACGCCACCGCCTGCCTGGGCATGGTGGTGCGCCTGGCGCAGCTCCAGGACGAGGACGTCTTCCGCGACGAGCACTCGGCGCTGGCGAAGGCGTACTGCACGAGCCGGATGCGGGAGGTCGTCGGCTGGGCCCGCGAGCTGCTCGCCGGGAACGGGATCATCCTCGACTACGACATCGCCCGGTTCGTCGCCGACGCCGAGGCGATCTACTCCTACGAGGGCACCCGGGAGATCAACACGCTCATCGTCGGCCGCGCGGTGACCGGGATGAGCGCCTTTGTCTGACTACCCACGGTGAACTCGGCACGACTACGGTCACGAACGGTGTGCTGACAAAGAGTCAACATTACTTTCGGGATGTTTCTTCGCATCCGTACCTTGAAGTCCATCTGCCCCATCGGCATAGTGGACGGACCACAGGCGCACCCGGTCGTGGCGGGCAACCTCGGGGGGCGGTAGCCAGGTCACGACCGCCCGGCGCAACCCCACGCGCGGAATTGGACATGACGGATGAGCTCGCCCCCGCCTCTCAGCACCAAGCTGCTCAGGATCCTCCTGCTTCCGCTGGTCTCCATGGTGGCCCTCTGGGGGTTCATCGCCTACTCCAGCGTGGCGGAGATCTCCACGGTCTCGCAGATCCAGAACCGGTGGGAGTCCATCGGCTCGCCGGTGCTCCAGCTCATCGTGGAGTTACAGAAGGAGCGGCAGCTCTCGGCGGAGGCGCCGGACGGCACCGCGGCGTACAAGCCGCTGACGGAGCAGCGGCGGGTCACCGACAACCAGGTCAAGCGGCTGCGTGAGATCATCGCGACCCTCGACTCCGACGCGGTCGGCGAGACCCCGGCCCAGGTGCAGGCGATGGTGCAGTCCCTCGACGGGCTGCAGTCGCTGCGTGCCTCGGCCGACGGCGGCGTGCTGGCGCCCGCGCTGACGATCATCGAGGCGTACAACAACCTGATCGCCGTGGCCAACCAGCAGTTCACCGACCGCGACGCGATGAGCGACGCCTCGGCCTACCAGTCGGTGCGCGGCATGACGGCCTACAGCACCTCGGCGGAGTACCTGTGGCGGGAGCACGCCGTGCTCACCACCACGATCGTGCAGCGCAACATGACCCCGACCGACCGGGCGGCGTTCGTCGCCGCGATGACCGGGCGCAGGCTCGCCCTGGCCAACGCCGAGCGGGACGCGAGCCCCGAACTGCGCGCCGCCTACGACCGGCTCGTGGCCAGTGCCCCCTACAAGCGGGTGGTGTCGGTCGAGGACGAGCTGTTCTCGTACGACACCGGCGGGCCGCCCCCGCTGTCGGCCGCCGAGTGGCGCGGCGACGCCGAGGCCGTGCTGACCCAGATCAACCGTGACACGCAGGCCGAGCTGGCCCGCGCGGCGGCCTCGGGCGAGGCGCAGAAGACCGCGGCGTACTGGCGGATCGGCGGCGTGCTGCTGCTCGGCCTGGCCATGGTGATCCTCTCGGTGTGGCTGTCGTACCGGTTCGGCCGGTCGCTGATCGTCGAGCTGCGGCGGCTGCAGGGCTCGGCGGTGGAGCTGGCCGAGCAGCGGCTGCCCCGGCTGGTCGAGCGGCTGCGCCGCGGCGACGACGTGGACCCGGCCACCGAGGCGCCCGGCCTCGACCGGGCCGAGACCGCCGAGGTGGACCGCGTGGTGCACGCGTTCTCCGCGGTACGCCGCACCGCCGTCGAGGCCGCGGTCGGCCAGGCGGCCCTGCGCAAGGGCGTCGGCCAGGTCTTCCTCAACCTGGCCCGGCGCAACCAGGCGCTGCTGCACCGCCAGCTCTCGCTGCTGGACACCATGGAGCGGCGGGTGGACGAGCCCGAGGTCCTGGAGGACCTGTTCAAGCTCGACCACCTGACCACCCGCATGCGCCGGCACGCCGAGAACCTGATCATCCTGTCCGGTTCCTCCCCGGCGCGCCGCTGGCGCGACCCGGTGCCGCTGTTCGACGTGGTGCGGGCCGCGGTGCTGGAGGTCGAGGACTACACCCGCGTGACCGTCGCGCCGATGCCGAACGCCCCGCTACTGGTCGGCGCCGCGGTCACCGACGTGATCCACCTGGTCGCCGAGCTGGTGGAGAACGCCACCGTGTTCTCCCCGCCCAACACGACCGTGCAGGTACGCGGCGTGACGGCGGCCAACGGGATGGCGCTGGAGGTCGAGGACCGCGGCCTGGGCCTGAACGACGCCACCCTGCGCGACCTCAACGACCGGCTGGCCGAGGTGCCCGAGTTCGACCTGGCCGACAGCGACCGGCTCGGGCTGTTCGTGGTGTCGCGGCTCGCGGCGCGGCACGGGATCAAGATCGTGCTGCGGCGGTCGCCGTACGACGGGACGACCGCGATCGTGCTGCTGCCCGCGAGCCTGCTGGCCGAGGCGGAGCCGCTGGCCCTCACCGCGGGACCGGCCGCGACCACCGGGCAGACCACCGGGCAGACCGCCGTGCAGGCCACCGGGCCTGACGCCGTCAACGGCCGCGCGACCCGGCCCGTACGCGGCACCTGGTTCGAGCCCGGCCCCGCACAGAACAGGACGGACTCCGTGCCCGAGCCCTCACAGGCGCTCCCGCCGGAAGGCGGCCCGGCGCCGCTGGCCGGAACGCCGCTGAGCGGTCACCCGGACCTGGAGCCGATGATCGGGCTCGGGAACGGCTCCGCCCCCTTCACGACCTCCGGCCCGCCCGCGGGCTGGAGCGTCACCGTGCCGCCCCAGGAGGCGGACGAGGATCTCGACGGGCTGCCGATGCGGATCCCGCAGGCCAGCCTCGCTCCCCAGCTGCGCGTCGACGCGCGGCCGGAGCGGCGCGGCACAGGCGAACGCTCGCCCGAAGAGCTTGCACAGCTCATGTCGTCCATGCAACGCGGCTGGCAGGAAGGACGCCAGCAGGCGAAGCAGGAGCCCGACATGTGGAATCGAAAGGACGACCAACCCGATGCCTGACCCCAGAAGCGAACTGAGCTGGCTGCTCGACGACCTCATCCAGCGCGTGCCCGGCATCCGGCATGCCATCGTGCTGTCCGCCGACGGGCTGTCCATGGGCAGCTCCCGCGGCCTGACCAGGGAGGACGCCGAGCACCTGTCCGCCATCTCCGCCGGCTCCCACAGCCTCGCCATGGGAGCGGGACGGCACTTCGGGCTGGGCGGCGTACGGCAGACGATCATCGAGATGGAGGAGGGCTTCCTCTTCGTCACCGCCGCGGGGCAGGGGGCGCGGCTGGCCGTGCTGGCCACGGCCGACGCCGAGCTGGGCATGGTCACGTACGAGATGGCGCTCATGGTCAAGCGGGTCGGCGAGCACCTGTCCGCGCATCCGAGGGGAGCGGCACCGGCACCCGCCTGGAACGGCGCGAGACCGTGACAGGGGAGGATCCCGGGCCGCTGATCCGGCTGTACGGGCTGACCGGGGGCCGGGCGCGCCCGCAGGGCGAGTCGTTCGACCTGGTGGCGATCGTCGCGACGGTCACCGACTTCCCCCAGTCCGGGGACCTGCTCCCCGAGCATCGTGCCGTGCTGTCGCTGTGCCGCAGGCCCACCCCGGTGGCGGACGTCGCGGCCCACCTCAGGCTGCCGATCAACATCACCCGCGTGATCCTCGGCGATCTGCGGCGGGACGGCCTGGTCAGCATCGAGCGCCCGCGCCCCGTCGCGCAGACGATCGACGAACGCATCTACAGGGAAGTGCTGGATGGGCTACGCAGTCTCTGAGCCTGGTACGACCAGGGCTCCTTCGGCCCTGGCCATCAAGATCCTCATCGCGGGCGGCTTCGGGGTCGGCAAGACGACCATGGTCGGCACGATCAGCGAGATCCGGCCGCTGCACACCGAGGAGTTGCTGAGCGACCGCGGCATCGGGGTGGACGACACCTCGGGCGTGGAGTCCAAGACCACCACGACCGTGGCGCTGGACTTCGGCCGCATCACCATCCGCGACGGGTTGTGGCTGTACCTGTTCGGCACGCCCGGGCAGGACCGGTTCTGGTTCATGTGGGACGAGCTGGCCCTGGGAGCGCTCGGGGCCGTCGTGCTCGCCGACACGCGCCGGTTGCAGGACTGCTTCCCGGCGGTGGACTACTTCGAGCAGCGCGGGATCCCGTTCGTGGTGGGGGTGAACTGCTTCGACGGCGCCCGCCGGTACGAGCCGGGCAAGGTGCGGCGGGCGCTCGGGCTGAGCGAGCACATCCCGATCGTGCTGTGCGACGTGCGGCGGCGCGCGTCGGTGAAGGAGGTGCTCACCACGCTGGTCACGTACGCGGTCAAGGGACTCTGACCGGCGCGGCCTCATCTCCCGAAGCCAGGGCGGCCTCGCGCAGCGCCTCTGCCAGGCGGGCGGCGGCCTCGGTCATCGGGCCCGGCATCCTGGCGAGCAGGAGGCGGCGCTGCTCCTGGGGGCCGCCGCGTACCGGGAGGACGCGCACGCCCGGCGGCACGACGGATTCCAGCATGGCTGGCACGGTGGTCAGGCCGCAGCCGGCGGCCACCAGGGCGAGCTTGGCCAGCCAGTCGCGCGCGGAGTGCGCGATCTCGGGACGCTCGTCGAGGCCGGGCCAGGCGCCCATGCCCGTGCTGTCGCCCGCTCCCCCGGCCGCGGCGCTGCCCGGGCCGGCGATCCAGCGCTGCCCGTGCAGGTCGGCGACGTCGAGGTAGTCGCCGCGGGCGAGCGGATGGCCGGCCGGCACGGCCACGCGCAGGCCGCGCTCGCTGAGGGTCAGCACCTCCAGCGCCGGCGTCTCGGTGTCGGGCGGCCGGAACGGCGGGGCCGAGCCGAGCAGCGCGAGCTCCAGCGTGCCGGCGCGCAACGCGCGGACCAGCACCGGCGTGGGGCCCTCGCGGGTGTTCACGGTGATGGCGGGGTGCGTGGCGCGAAGGGCGGCCAGCGCCCGGGGCACGAGGTCGGCGCCCGCGCTGGCGAACCAGCCGAGCCGTACCGTGCCGGGCTCGTCGGGCAGCCCGGCCAGCTCGCGCGCGCCCGCGTCCACCTGCTGGACGACGGCGGCGGCGCGGCGCAGCACGATCCGGCCTGCCGGGGTGAGCCGGACGCCGTCGTGCCGCCGATCCAGGAGGGCGGCGCCGGCCGCGCGTTCGAGTGCGGCGATCTGGCGGGAGACGGCCGACTGCGTGTAGCCGAGCGCGGTGGCGGCGGCGGTGAGCGTGCCCCGCTCGGCCACCTCGCGGAAGACCCGGAGCGCGGTGAGCGAGGCGTCGGTGAGAGCCATGACGATTACGCATACCACAGATGAGGAACTCTCGTTGGACGCATGACCTACGGCATTCCTACCCTCGTCCCCATGACGAATCCTCGTGTAGCCCTCGTGACCGGTGCGACCCAGGGACTCGGCCTGGCCCTGGTGGAGGGCCTGGCCAGGCGGCTGGGCCCGGCCGGCACCGTCTACCTGACCGGCCGCGACGCCGGGCGCGTGGCCGGCGCCGTGGCGGGCATGCCGCAGACGGGCGCCCGCGTACTTGGTGAGCTGCTGGACGTCGCCGACCCGGACGCCGCCGCCCGCCTCGCCGGCGTGATCGGCGAGCGCCACGGCGGCGTGGACCTCGTGTTCGGCAACGCCGTGATGCGGGTCGGGCCCGATGACGACCCGCGGGCGGTGATGGACGAGTACACCCAGGTGAACAACTTCGGCACCACCCGGCTGATGCGCGCGTTCGTGCCGCTGCTGCGCGACGGCGGGCGGTTCCTGGTGGTGGCCAGCTCGCTGGGCACGCTGCACCACCTGGCGCCCGTGCTGCACGGCCGCTTCGACCGGGCGGCGTCGCTGGACGAGGTGGACAAGCAGGTGGCGGCCTGGCGCGACGCGGTCGAGGACGGCAGCGCCGCCGCCGGTGCCTGGCCGGCCTTCATCAACATCCCGTCCAAGATCGCCCAGGTCGCCGCGGTACGGGCGCTCGCCGCGGAGCGCCGCGCCGAGGACCTGCGGCGCGGCATCCTGCTCGCCGCGGTCTGCCCCGGCATGATCAACACACCCACCTCGGGCCTGTGGTGGGACGTCTCCGGCGCCGCCAGCCCCGCCGAGGCCGCCGTCCCCCTGCTCGACCTGGCCCTGAACCCGCTCGACCCGGCCCACTACGGCGAGCTCGTCCGGTACGGCAAGACCCTGCCCTGGCGCCCCGCCGCGTAGCCGGGCAGGCGCCCGGCCTCCGGTTTCGCGCCTGGTCAGCCGGGTAGTCGGGAGGCGTCACATCGGCGCCCCGTGCCATCACCCCCTTCGGCGACCCCCGGCGCCCGGAACAACCGGCGAGGGTCGTGAGGAGGGGGCCTTGAGCGAGATCCACGGCGTGTGCGAGCCCAGGTTCGGCCCGGTGCGGGAGGCGTTCGCGCGCAACTTCGACGAGGGGCGGGAGCTGGGCGCCTCGGTGGCCGTCTACCAGCGCGGGCGGGCCGTCGTCGACCTGTGGGGCGGGCGGGCAGGCCGGGACGCCGCCTGGCGGCAGGACACGATCACACTCCTCGCCTCGGCCACCAAGGGGCTGGTCGCCACGGCCGCGATGGTGCTGGTCGATCGGGGCCTGCTCGACCTCGGCACGCCGATCGCGGAGTACTGGCCGGAGTTCGCGGCGGGCGGCAAGGGGGACATCCCGCTGCGGTGGGTGCTGGGGCACCGGTCGGGAGTGGTGACCGTCGATCCGCCGCTGACCATGCTGGACCTCGAAGGGGGCACGGCGGTGACCGAGGCGCTGGCCGCCGCCGTGCCGGCGTGGGAGCCGGGCCGGGCGCACGGATATCACTGCCTGACCATGGGATGGCTGGTCGGCGAGGTGATCCGCCGGGTCACGGGGCTGTCGGTGCAGCGCTTCTTCGCCCAGGAGATCGCCGGCCCGCTGGGGCTCGACCTGCACATCGGCCTGCCCGACACCCGGGAGAGGTCGCTGGCCTGCCTCGTGCCGCCCACCGGGGAGCAGCTGCTCCAGGGGCGGGCCAACCCCGAGCTGGCCGGGCTGAACCGGGCCATCTGCGACCCCGCGTCGCTGTTCCACCGCTCGACGTTCGGCAGCCTGAGCCTGGCGGGCGACCCCCTCGCCGCCGCCGGCCTGCCGCAGGCGGAGATCCCGTCGTGCGGCGGTGCGGGCAACGCGTCGGGGCTGGCCCGCATGTACGCCGCCCTCGTCAGCGAGGTGGACGGCATCCGCCTGCTCCGCCCGGAGAGCGCCGACCGGGCCCGTACCGTGGAGGCCAGCGGCCTGGATCTGGTGCTGCGCTGCCACACCTCGTACGGGCGGGGCTTCATGCTCCCCGGCGGGCCGATGTGGCCGGGCGACTGCTCTCCCACGGCCTTCGGCCACCCGGGTGTCACGGGCGTCTTCGCCTACGCCGACCCGGATCACGAGCTGGGCTTCGCGTACGTGCCCAACCGCATGACGGAGCTCATCGAGGGTGGTGACGACCGGGTCAGGCACCTCGTCGAGGCCACCCACCGCTCCGCCTGCGGCTGACCTGGGAGCGGCCGGTCAGAGGTAGGGACCGGCGCCGGGGCCGGACGCGGGGCCCGGCGGGCGGGGCAGGTCGGGGCGGGCGGCCTGCTGGAGGGTGAGGCCGATCCTGATGCCCTGGAAGACGCCTTCCAGCCAGCCGACGAGCTGGCTCTGCGCGATCCGGATCTCGGACTGGGTGAGCGTCTCGGAGGAGGCGGGCAGCAGCCGCTCCAGCTCGTCCCTGAGCTCGGGCGCGACCGAGTCGCCGATCTCCTCGACGGCGCGCGCGTGGATGTGCTGCAAGGTGTCGCGGGCGTGCTCGTCCAGGGTCAGGCCGCGGGCCTCGTCGAGCAGCGAGCGCGCCATGGTGCTCACGCGCAGCAGCCGGGCGGGCTCCTTGACCCGCCCGATCTCGACCTCCACCGCCGACTCCGCGGACGGGCCGTCGTCGCCGGGCAGCCCGCCGGGCGGGCGCACGGGCCCATCGGACGGATGCGCGCCGGGCGAACGCGCGCCGGACGGACGCGCGTCAGGCGGCACATCCGATGGGCGCGGGCCGGAGGGCCCGTACGTGGGGCGCGGGCCCGAAGGTCCGTCCGGCTGGTGCGGGCCGGGTGGTGGTGTCATGTCGGCGTCCTGTGAGGTCGCGGATCGCTCGAAAGCGCGGTCATGACGACCCTGCCCACGTTCGCGCTGCTCACGCCACCGGCCGGCGATCAAGCCCCTGGCCGCAGCTCGTCCAGGACCTTGGCGGCCAGGTCGCGGGCGGGCTGCTCATAGGCGCGGGCGAGGGTGCGGGTGACCTGCTCGGCCCGGATGGCGGGCCAGTCGGGCGGCAGGTGCTCGGCGGGCAGGTGCGGGTCCTGCCGGACGAGTTGCAGCCAGTCGGTGTGCAGCAGAAGCTGGCGCGCCAGGTCGTCGGGCAGCGCGGCCTGGGGGTCGGGGATGTCCCAGCGGTCGAGGAAGGCGTGGTAGCGGGCGGCGATCTGCTCGGTGTCGAACGCCTTGCGTACCAGGTCGGCCGACTCCGTCGGCTCTGCGGCGCTGGCGGTCAGCACGGTGACGTGGTCGCGCAGGCCGAGGCCGGCCACGATGGCGCGCACGTCCTTGACGCCGGGAGCGATCCACATGCCGCTCTGCAGCAGCCCGAACCCCGCCCAGCTGAGCTGGGAGCGCAGGTCGTGGCGGGTGGCGCGGCGGTCGTCGGGCAGCGAGAAGCCGACCAGGGTCCAGGCGCCGTCCCAGTCGCGGTTGACCGCGCCGGTCTCCCACATGCGCCGCCGCCCGTCCTCCAGGACGGCGGTGGCGTGCGCGGTGAGCCCGAAGTACGTCTTGCGCCCCGAACGGTGCCGCGCCAGCAGCCCCCGCTTGACCATGCGGGTGAGCGTCGAGCGCACCGCCTCCTCCGTCACGCCGAGGCGGGCGAACACGTCGATGACGCTGCCGGAGTAGACCGCGACGTCGCGGCCCAGCACGTAGACGCCGAGGAAGCTGAACATCAGCGACTGGGGGCGCGTGGACGGGGGCAGGTCGTCCCCCTCGCGGAAAGTCACAAGCCGAGGGTAGACGGATCCGAGATATTGGGCAAAACTTTGACGCAGGTCGCAAGTTTGCCCCACGTTTTCGGACACGAGGTGACGTGTATGGATTTGTCAGGGAAAGTTGCTGTGGTCACCGGTGCCGGCCGGGGTCTCGGCCGCGCGTACGCCGAGGCGCTGGCCGGAGCCGGTGCGGCCGTGGTGGTCAACGACGCCGACGCCGCGACCGCCGCCGAGGCGGCCGCGGCGATCCGGGAGGCGGGCGGCCGGGCGGTGGCGGCGCCGGGGGCGGTCGGCGGCACGGAGGTGGCCGAGAGCCTGGTGGCCACGGCGGTGGCGGAGTTCGGCCGGCTGGACGTGCTGGTGACCAACGCCGGCGTGCTGCGTGACCGGGTGCTGTGGAAGATGTCCGACGACGACTTCGACACCGTCATCGACGTGCACCTGCGCGGCACGTTCAGCTGCGCCAGGGCGGCGGCCACCAGGATGCGCGAGCAGGGCGAGGGTGGGCGGCTGATCCTCATCTCCTCCCCCGCCGGGCAGCGCGGCAACTTCGGCCAGACGAACTACGCCGCCGCCAAGGCCGGCATCGTCGCCATGGCCCGCACCTGGGCGATGGAGCTGGCCAGGGCGCACATCACGGTCAACGCGGTGGTGCCGGTGGCCGCCACCGAGATGACCAGGACCATCCCCGCGTTCGCGCCGGTGCTGGAGGAGGCCGAGCGCACGGGCGCGCCGCTGCCCGGCTGGCTGCGCAGGGACGAGGGCCTGGGCACCGTCGAGGACGTGGCCGGGCTGATCGTCTACCTCGCCTCCGACGCCTCGGCGGAGGTGACGGGGCAGGCGATCGGGATCGGCGGCGACAGGCTCGCCCTCTGGTCGCATCCGGCCGAGAAGGCCGTGGCCTACGCCGACGGCGGCTGGAGCGCCGACGCCATCGCGGCCGCCTGGGGCGACTTCGAGCCCGAGACGTACGGCATCCCCGCACCCAAGGTGCCGGCGCCGTGAACCTCGACGAGCTCACCGCCATCGACGTGCACACCCACGCCGAGATCTCCAGGGACGGCCACACCTCGCTCAGCCACGAGCTGTTCGGCGCCTCCGCGGAGTACTTCGGCTCGCACGAGCGCCCCACCATCGACCGGATGGCCGCCTACTACCGGGAGCGGCGGATGGCGGCGGTGGTGTTCACCGTGGACGCCGAGCACGCCACCGGCCACCCGCGCATCTCCAACGAGGAGATCGCCGAGAGCTGCGCGGAGCACGCCGACGTGCTGATCCCGTTCGGCAGCATCGACCCGCACAAGGGCCGGGCGGGCGCCCGCGAGGCCCGCCGGCTCGTCGAGGAGCACGGCGTCAAGGGCTTCAAGTTCCACCCCAGCATCCAGGGCTTCGACCCGAACGACCGGCTGGCCTACCCGCTGTACGAGGTGATCGAGGAGCTGGGCGCGATCGCGCTGTTCCACACCGGCCAGACCGGCATCGGCGCGGGCGTGCCCGGCGGGGCCGGGGTACGGCTCAGGCACTCCAACCCGATGCTGGTCGACGACGTGGCCGTGGACTTCCCCCACCTGAAGATCATCCTCGCGCATCCGTCGTTCCCCTGGCAGGACGAGGCCCTGGCCGTCGCCACCCACAAGCCGTCGGTCCACATCGACCTGTCCGGCTGGTCGCCCAAGTACTTCCCGCCCCAGCTCGTCCGCTACGCCAACACCCTGCTCAAGGACAAGGTGCTGTTCGGCTCCGACTACCCCGTGATCACCCCGGACCGCTGGCTCAAGGACTTCGCCGCCCTCGACATCAAACCCGAGGTCCGCCCCAAAATCCTCAAGGACAATGCCGCCCGCCTGCTCGGCCTCACCTCGAAGGAGACCCAGGAATGACCACCACCGCCGACGGCCTGACCGGGATCAGGGCCCTGGCCGGCCAGGACCTCGGCCACACCGGCTGGCTGGAGATCGGCCAGGACCGGGTGAACACGTTCGCCGACGCCACCGACGACCACCAGTGGATCCACACCGACCAGGAGAAGGCCAAGGCGGGCCCGTTCGGCGGCACGATCGCGCACGGCTACCTCACGCTCGCCCTGGTCATCCCGCTCTTCGGCGAGCTGCTCGAGATCGGCGGCGTCCGGATGAGCATCAACTACGGCCTGGACAAGGTGCGCTTCCCCGCCCCGGTCAAGGTCGGCGCCAGGATCCGCCTGGCCGGCCGGGTCGCCGAGGTCGAGGACGTGCCCGGCGACGGCGTCCAGATGCACATGGACTTCACCGTCGAGATCGACGGCGAGCCCAAGCCCGCCTGCGTCGCCCGCGCCATCTACCGCCACTACGCCTGAGCCCCTTCCCCGCCCCCCCACGAACGGGATCACGCATGTCCGACCCCACCCAGCTACGCCGCGCCGTGGCCTCCAGCTTCCTCGGCAGCGTCATCGAGTACTACGACTTCCTCCTCTACGCCACCGCCTCCGCCCTGGTGTTCGGCAAGGTCTTCTTCTCCAACCTGAGCCCGCTGGCCGCCACGGTCGCCAGCCTCGGCACGTTCGCGACCGGCTACCTGGCGCGGCCGCTCGGCGGCGTCATCTTCGGCCACTTCGGCGACCGGCTCGGCCGCAAGCGCATGCTGGTGCTGACCATGACGCTCATGGGCGTGGCCAGCACCCTCATCGGCGTGCTGCCGACGTACGACCAGATCGGCACCCTCGCCCCCGTCGTGCTCGTGCTGCTGCGCGTGGCGCAGGGCGTCGCCGTCGGCGGCGAGTGGGGCGGCGCTGTGCTCATGTCGGCCGAGCACGCGACCGGCCGGCGCGGCCTGTGGGCCAGCTTCACCAACGCCGGCGCGCCGTTCGGCATGCTGCTGTCCACGGCGGCGCTCAACGGCAGCGCGGCGATGATGGACGAGCAGGCGTTCCTGAGCTGGGGCTGGCGCATCCCGTTCCTGCTGAGCATCGTGCTGCTGGCGATCGGCCTGTTCGTGCGGGCCAGGGTCGAGGAGACGCCCGTCTTCGCCTCCGCCGCGTCGGACTCGGCGCCGCGCCCCGCGCCGCTGCTGGACGTGCTGCGCCACCACCCCAGGGCGCTGCTGCTCGGCATCGGGGTCGGGCTGTCGCCGTTCGTGCTGCAGGGCACGCTGACCACGTTCCTCGTCTCGTACGGGGTGCAGGCCGGGTTCGCGCGGCAGCAGGTGCTCAACGGGCTCACGCTGTCGTCCGGGCTCGCGGTCCTCGGCATCGTCGGCTGGTCCGCGCTGTCGGACCGGGTGGGCCGCCGCCCGATCGTGCTGGCCGGCGCCGTGGCCGCCGCCGCGTACGCGTTCGCGATCTTCCCGCTGGCCGGCTCCGGCAGCGTCGGGCTGCTCACGCTCGCCCTCGTGCTCGGGCAGTCGATCATCCACCCGATGACGTACGGGCCGCTCGCCGCGCTGTACGCCGAACTGTTCGCCACGCGCAGCCGCTACACCGGCGCCTCGCTCGGCTACCAGATCGCCGGGCTCGGCGCGGGGCTGGCCCCGCTGCTGTTCGCCCAGATCCAGGCCTCCACCGGGGGTGGCGGCACCGGGCTGATCTCCGCCGTCATCGCCGGGTTCTGCCTGCTGACCGTGGTGTGCACGGTGGCGCTGCGGGAGACGAGCCGTACCGATCTGGTGTCCGCCGCCGGCCACAGCGGCGTCCCCCGCTAGGAGCAGACCCTCATGCGCAACGCCGGACTGGGCGGCTGGCCCGCCCGCCGCGCCCTGATGACCCCGGACCGCACGGCGTTCGTCTCCGGCGAGCGCGTCGTCACCTTCGCCGAGGTCCACGAGCGCACGACGCGCCTGGCCGCCCGGCTGCGGCGGGCCGGGGTGGCGGCCGGGGACCGGGTCGCCTACCTGGGGCCCAACCACGTCGCCTTCGCCGAGACCCTGTTCGCCGCGCACGTGCTCGGCGCCGTGTTCGTGCCGCTCAACTTCCGCCTGGCGGCGCCCGAGATCGCGTACATGCTGGCGGACTCGGGCGCGGCCGTGCTGGTCCACGCCCCCGAGTGCGCCGCCGCCGTACGCGGGCTCCGGGACACCCCCGCCACCGTGGTGGCCCTGGCCGATCCCGGGCCCGGCGAGCACGCGTACGAGGACTGGCTGGCGGAGGACGGCCGGGCCGAGGTGATCGACGTGCCGGTCACCCTCGACGACCCGGCCCTGATCCTCTACACCTCCGGCACCACCGGGCGGCCCAAGGGCGCCGTCCTCACCCACGGCAACCTGGTCTGGAACTGCTACAACCTGCTCGTCGGCGTGGACCTGCGCAGCGACGAGGTGACGCTGGTCAGCGCCCCGCTCTTCCACGTGGCCGCGCTGAACCAGACGCTGCTGCCGACGTTCCTCAAGGGCGGCCGCTCGGTGATCATGCCGTCGTGGGACGTGGACCGCTGCTACGACCTCATCGCCGAGCACGGCGTCACCTGGATGTTCGGCGTGACGACGATGTTCGCGGCGCTCGCCCGCTCGCCGCGCTGGGCCGGCGCCGACCTGTCCTCCGTGCGCACGCTGATGGCCGGGGGCGCGCCCGTGCCGCCTGCGCTGATCCGCACCTACCAGGAGCGCGGGCTGGTGTTCTGCCAGGGGTACGGCCTCACCGAGACCGCCCCCGGCGCCACGTTCCTGGAGCCGAGCCAGAGCGTCCGCAAGGCCGGCTCGGCGGGGGTTCCGGTCTTCTTCGCGAACGTGCGCGTGGTCCGCCCCGACCTCACCGACACCGCTCCCGGCGAGCCGGGCGAGGTCCTCATCCAGGGCCCGAACGTCACCCCCGGCTACTGGAACAATCCAGCCGCCACCCGGGCCGCGTTCGCCGAGGGCGGCTGGTTCCGCTCCGGCGACCTCGCCACCCGGGACACCGACGGCCACCTCCACATCGTGGACCGGGCCAAGGACATGTTCATCTCCGGCGGCGAGAACGTGTACCCGGCCGAGGTCGAGGGCGTGCTCGCCGAGCATCCCGGCGTGGCGGAGGCGGCCGTGGTCGGCGTGCCCGACGCGACCTGGGGCGAGGTCGGGCACGCCTTCGTCATCCCCAGGCCCGGCGCGCGCGTCACCGGCGACGGGCTGCGCGGCTTCCTGCTCGGCCGGCTGGCCAAGTACAAGATCCCCCGCTACTTCGACGTCGTGGAGGACCTGCCGCGCACCGGCTCCGGCAAGATCCGCAAGCCCGAGCTGCGCGCCCGCGCGGCCCGCTAGGCGGCACGCCCGCCCTACGATGTGATCGTGACTCCGACTCCTCGGCGCGCGCCCCGCTCCGCCGCCCGCGGCGCAGCCGCACCCAGCATCCGGGATGTCGCGGCGGCCGCGGGAGTGTCGTACCAGACCGTCTCGCGCGTGCTGAACGAGTCGCCGCGGGTGCGGCCGGAGACCCGCACGGCGGTGCTGGCGGCGATCGAGAGCCTCGGCTTCCGCCCCAGCCGCACCGCGCGCGCCCTGAGCCTGGGCCGCGCCCGCGGCATCACCGTGGTCACCTCCAACACCATCCTGTACGGCTACGCGGCCACGCTGCAGGGCCTGGAGGAGGCCGCCAGGGCCGAGGGCATGGCCATGGGCATCAGGGTCGTGGAGTCGGCCGCGCCCGCCGAGGTGAAGCAGACCGTCGAGCACGTCTCCGACGCCAGCGCGGGCGGGGTGGTGGTGATCGCGTTCGACCCGCTCGGCGTGGCGGTCCTGGAGGCGCTGCCCGAGCACGTCCCGGCCGTGGCAGCCGCCGAGCCGGCCGCGCCCGACCGGGGCCGCGTCGCCATCGCGCTCGACGAGCGCCGCGCCGCCGCCGACGCCACCCAGCACCTGCTGGACCTCGGCCACCGCACCGTCCACCACGTCGCCATCCCGTCCGAGGGCGGGGGCGCCGTGCCCGGCGGGCGGCTGGCCGGGTGGCGTGACGCGCTGCGGGCGGCGGGGGCCGGCATCCCCGAGCTGATCGGATGCGGGTGGGACATCCGCTCGGCGTACGCCGCCGGGCAGCGGCTGGCCGCCTCGCCGGACGTCACCGCGATCCTGTGCGGCAACGACGACATCGCCCAGGGGGTGCGCAGGGCGCTGTACGACGCGGGCAAGGACGTGCCGGGTGACGTCAGCATCGTGGGGTTCGACGACATCCCCGGGTCGGCGTACTGGACGCCGGCGCTGACCACCGTGCGCATGGACTTCGCGGGCCTGGGCCGGGCCTGCTTCCACGCGGCGGTGGCCGAGCTGACCGGCGGGCCGCAGCCCGAGCCCGCGCTCACCCCGCCGGCCCTCGTGCTGCGCGAGTCCACCGCCCCGCCGCCCGGCTGACCCCGAGGCGGGCTACGATCTTGGTAAGCCGCGCCGACGGAGGGAATGACGATGGTGCCCACCCTTCCCCGCAGGGCCTTCATGACGGTGGCTGCCGCGGACCTGCTCGTGGCGCTGGTGGTGGTCTCGGGCCTGCTGGCCGTCACGCCGGCGGGGGTGGTGGCCGCGGCACTCGTCACGCCGTTCTCCCTCGTGGGATACGTGACCGCGTACCGGCTGTTCAGGTCCGCCCGTGAGGCCGGCGCCGCACCCCGGGACGCGCTGGGGGCGATCGGCGAGGCTCTGGTGCCGCTGCCGGTGCGCATGCTGATGCGGGCGGAGCGCGCGAACCTGGCCGGCGTCGGGCTGTGGGCCAGGCGGCGGGTGGACGGGGTACCGCCGGGCGGTGCCGCGCTGCCGTACGCGAGGGAGCAGCGGCCGCTGCTGTGGATGCTGCTGTTCGCCGTGGTCGTGCAGGCGGTCGCGCTCGAGTGGATGGTGGCGGCCATGGAGGCGCCGGCCGGGCTGCGTGCGGTCGTCCTGGCGGCCGACGTCTACAGCGTGCTGTTCGTGCTGGGCCTGGGCGCGGCGTGCGCCACCCGGCCGCACGTCGTCACCGATGACGAGCTGCGGATCCGGTACGCCGCCTACTTCGACCTGCGTGTCCCGCGCGAGCTCATCGCCTCCGTCAGGGCGAGCCGCAGCTTCGACGCGCGCGGCGTGGTCAGCGTCCGGGACGGCGGCCTCATGGTGGGGGTGGACGCGCAGACCAACCTGATCGTGCACCTGACGCGGCCGATCGCCGTGACCAGGCCGCTCGGCCGCCGCGAGCACGTCACCTCGATCCGCTTCTACGCCGAGGACCCGGCCGCCGCGCTGAAGAGCCTGACGACGCCGTAGCAGCGGCTCAGGCGCGGAATCCCGTCGGCTTCTGAGCACGGGATCCCGCGGCGAAACGCGCGTGTAACGATCCAGCAAAGAGGGTTCCCCCGCTGGCGTGTGACCGCTCACACTGAGGCTCAAGCATGTGACCGGTCACATGCCTCGGGAAAGCGAGTTCATTGATGCCTGCTGACGTCGTCGAGACCGTGCGCTGGGGGCACACCGGCCTCACCGCCGTCGTGGAGATCCACCCGGATCGCCCGGTCGCGCTGCGCGAGCTGTCGGCGGGAGCGCCACCCGTCCTGACGGCCCGCGCGTCCCAGCCGCTGGTGGAGGTGCTGGTGCCCGGCGAGGGCCGGGCCAGGGCGTCCCAGCGGCTGTCGGAGACGGCGGTGGGCTGCCGGTTGCGGTACGCGGGCTCGGAGCAGTCCGGCGACGGCGGCTGGCACGAGCTGCGCGTCCGGATGCGGGACGAGGTCTCAGGCCTGGCCGCCGAGCTGATCATGCGTTCGCCCGACGGCGTGCCGGCGGTGCGGGCGCAGGTCCGGGTGACCAACACCGGCGAGCACCCGGTGCCCCTGCTGGCGGTCACCTCGTTCGCCGCGGTCTTCCCCGGAAGCGGGATGAGCGGCCTCGACGTCCTGTACGCCGGCAGCGAGTGGCTCGGCGAGAACCGCTGGACCAGGCGCCCGCTCGCCGACCACGTCCCCGGCCTGGGCCTGCGCGAGCACGGCCAGCACGGCAAGGGCACGTTCGCCCTGACCAGCCAGGGCACCTGGTCGAGCGGCCGGCACGTGCCCATGGGCGGCCTGACCGACCGCGGCACCGGCCGCACGTGGCTGTGGCAGATCGAGCACAACGGCCCGTGGCGCTGGGAGACGGGCGAGCGGCTGGACGGCGCGTACGTCGTCCTGTCCGGCCCGACGGACCTCGACCACCAGTGGAGCGAGCTGCTCGCCCCCGGCGAGTCGTTCACCACCGTGCCGGTCGCGATCGCCGTTTCCGGCGGCGGCGTGGAGGAGGCGGCGGCGGCGCTGACGGCGTACCGCCGCGCGCTGGTGCGCCCGCACCCCGACAGGGCCGCGCTGCCCGTCGTGTTCAACGACTACATGAACACGCTGATGGGCGACCCCACGACGGACAAGCTGCTGCCCCTGATCGACGCCGCCGCCGCGGCGGGCGCGCAGGTGTTCTGCGTGGACGCCGGCTGGTACGACGACGGCGGCGACTGGTGGGACAGCGTCGGCGAGTGGCTGCCCTCCCAGACCCGCTTCCCCCACGGCCTGGAGGAGGTCCTGGCCCGCATCACGAGCCACGGCATGATCCCGGGCCTGTGGCTGGAGCCCGAGGTGATCGGCGTACGCAGCCCGATGGCCGGCAAGCTGCCCGCGGAGGCGTTCCTGCAGCGCGGCGGCGTACGGCTGGCCGAGCACGGCCGCCACCACCTGGACCTGCGCCATCCCGCCGCGGTCGCGCACCTGGACCAGGTGGTGGACCGCCTGGTCGAGGAGCTGGGCGTCGGCTACTTCAAGCTCGACTACAACATAGATCCTGGCGCCGGCACCGACAGGGACGCCACCAGCGTCGGCGCCGGGCTGCTCGCCCACAACCGGGCCCACCTCGCCTGGCTGGAGGGCGTCCTGGACCGGCACCCCCACCTGGTGCTGGAGAACTGCGGCTCGGGCGCGATGCGCATGGACTACGCGATGCTCTCGCGCCTGCAGCTGCAGTCCACCAGCGACCAGCAGGACTTCCTGCGTTACCCGCCGATCGCGGTCGCCGCGCCGCTGTCGATGCTGCCCGAGCAGGCCGCCAACTGGGCCTACCCGCAGCCGGGGATGAGCGGCGAGGAGATCGCGTTCACCATGGTCACCGGCATCCTCGGCCGCCTCTACCTGTCGGGCAACCTGCACCGGATGACGCCGGAGCAGTTCCGGCTGGTCGAGCGGGGCGTGCGGCTGCACCGGAGCCTGCGCGCCGGCCTGCTGCGCGCCACCCCGTGCTGGCCGCTCGGCCTGCCCGGCTGGGACGACCCCTGGCTCGCCCTCGGCCTGCGCACGGAGGGCGTGACCCACCTGGGCCTCTGGCGCCGCCCCGGAGCCCCGGAGACCACCGTCCTGCGCCTCCCCCACCTGGCCGGACACGACCTCACCACCGAGTTCGCCTACCCGGCGGCGGACGGCTGGGCCTGCTCCTGGGACCCGCGGGCCGCCGAGCTCACCGTCACCGCCACCGTCCCCCCTCCCACCGCCCGCATCCTCCGTCTCCGCGCCCTCTGAACCGCCCCCCCTCTGAACCGCGCCTTCTGAACCCGCGCCCTCTGAACCGAAGGAAGCCGAACCGTGAAGCTCGCACAGCGTGTCGCCGCCGCGTCGGCCCTCGTCCTGGCCGTCACGGCCTGCAGCGACCCCTCGGCGGGGCCCGCTCCGGCCCCCGCCACCGGCGGCTCGCCGGCCGCGTGGCCCTCGCCTGCCGCCCGCCTGGACGGGGTGACGCTCACCATCTGGGCCGCCCAGAACAGCAACACCGTGCCCAAGGCCGTGACCGACGCCTTCACCCGGGTGACCGGGGCCAAGGTGGAGGTCGTCACCATCCCCGACCCGTACGAGCAGGGCGTGCAGACCAAGGTGGCCACCGGCGACAAGCCCGACCTGGCGTTCTGGCAGCCGACGGCGTCCATGCTCACCGCGCTCAACGCCCGCGCCAACCTCCAGCCGCTCGACGGCGCCCCGTGGCTCTCCACGCTCTCCCCCGAGCTGCGCGACATGACGGGCCTGCTGGACGGCACCCGCTACGCCGCGCTGATCACGAGCCCGGCCGTGCAGGGCGTCTACTACAACAAGCAGCACGTCAAGGAGCCGCCGAAGAACTTCGGCGAGCTGGTCGAGGTGGCGCGCGCGCTCAAGGGCAAGGGCGTCACCCCGTTCTTCGAGATGGCCGGCGACAAGTGGGCCACCCAGTGGTGGGTGCAGGTCCAGCTCGCCGACGCCGCCAAGGACGGCCTGTGGGAGCGGGTCAACACGGGCAAGGAGACGTTCGAGGACAGCACGATCCTGGACGCGATCAAAAAGTACCGGGCGCTGATCGACGAGGGGCTGTTCAACGCCGACATCAAGACCGCGACGTTCGAGGACCAGGGCGAGGCGCTGCTGTCCGGCAAGGCGGCCATGGTGATGCAGGTGAACTCGTTCTTCGGCCAGCTCCAGGCCAAGGCGGACACCGCCGAGCTGGACGAGAGGATCGGCTTCTTCCCGATCTCGCCGTCGGGGAACGTGGGCACGTTCATCCCCGACCAGTCGAACGCGCTGGTGGCCTTCCGCACCGGTGACGCCAGGCGGGAGGAGGCCGCGCGGCAGCTCCTGGCGTACTGGATGGGGCCGGGTTACGCCGGGTTCGTGGCCGACCGCAAGACGGTGTCGCTACGTACGGACGTGCCGGACCCGGACGGCGTGCCGCAGGCGCTGAAGGACGTGCACGCCTCGCTCGGCGGGTCGGTCGGGTCGATGCAGGCGCTGGCCGTGGCCAACCCCGACCTGTACCTGAACCTGGCCGACATGATCACCGGCAGCCTGACCCCCGAGCAGGTGGCGGCGGCCACGCAGAAGCAGTTCGCCCAGCTCGCCAAGGCCGCCGGCGCGACCGGCTTCTGACGCGAGGAGTCACCCGTGCAGCAGACGCTCGCCCGCCCCAGGAGAGCCGCCCAGCGGGCGCCGGCCGCGGCCGTCGCGCGCGGCCGGACGCATCCGATGTGGTTCCTCCTGCCGGCGTTCGCGATCCTGTTCGTCTTCTTCTTCCTGCCGACCCTGTTCAACTTCGTCTACGCCTTCACCGACTGGTCCAGCTTCAAGAGCGAGATCCGTCCCGCGGGCTTCGACAACTTCGCCAACCTGCTGTCGGACGGCACGCTCTTCAGCGCGCTGCGCATCACGGTGATCTACGCCGCGCTGGTGGCGCTGTTCCAGAACCTGTTCGGCTTCGGCCTGGCCGTGCTGCTGGAGAAGGACACCTGGCTCAACCGCGCGGCCCGCCTGGCCTTCCTGGTCCCGGTGCTGATGTCGGCGCTGGCCGTCGGGTACGTCTTCCAGGCCCTGCTCAAGCCGGACGGCAGCCTCAACGACCTGCTGTCGGCGCTGACCGGGCAGCGGGTGGACGTGGCCTGGCTGGGCAGCACGACGTGGACGCTGGTGCTGGCCGCGGTCATCCACGCCTGGAAGTGGATGGGCCTGTCGATGCTCATCTACCTGGCGGGGCTCAAGACGGTCCCCGAGGACGTGGCGGAGGCCGCCCGCATCGACGGCGCCACGCCGTGGCAGGCGTTCTGGGCGATCCGGTTCCCGCTGCTGGCCCCGGCCGTCACCTTCAACGTGGCCACGGCGCTGCTCGGCTCGATGAACGGCTTCGACATCGTGCAGGCGCTGACCGGCGGCGGCCCGGCCCGCAGCACCGAGATCCTGAACATCTTCATCTACCGCACCTTCGGCCAGGGGCTGTTCGCCCAGGCCACGGCCATGAGCCTGGTGTTGTTCCTCATGGTCGCGCTGCTGGCCTTCCCCGTCATCCGCGTGTTGCGCAGGAGGGAGGAGATCCTGTGACCGTCCCCGCCTTCGGTTCCCCCGCCCGCCGCCGTAGCGCGTCCCCGGTGGCGCGGGGCCTGGCCGCCCGGCTGCGCCCGTTCGCGGTCGTCGCGCTGGTCGTCCCCGTCATGGGGGTGCCGCTCTGGCTGGTCGTCGTCACGGCCGCCAAGTCGCAGGGCGAGGCCCTGTCGCCGGACCTGTCGCCGCCCGCCGAGTGGCGGCTGTGGGAGAACCTGGCGCAGGTGTGGCAGCAGGGCGAGGTGCCCATGGCGTTCCTGGGCAGCCTGCTGGTGGTCGCGCCGTCGGTGGTGCTGGTGCTCACGTTCGGCTCGATGGCGTCGTGGATCCTGGCCCGGCGCGCCGGCAGGCTGAACGCGGTGCTGTACGCGCTGGCCATCAGCGGGATCGTGCTGCCGCCGGCCGTGGTCACCATCGTGCTCCTGCTGCGGCAGCTCGGCCTGGCCGGCAGCCCCGCCGGCATGATCGGCGTCTACGTCGGCATCTACCTGTCCACGGTGATCTTCTTCGTGACGGGCTTCGTCCGCACCGTGCCGCTGTCGCTGGAGGAGGCGGCCCGCATGGACGGCGCCGGGCCCGTGCGGGTGTTCTTCTCGGTGATCCTGCCGCTGCTGCGCCCCGTGCTGGCCACCGCGACCATCCTCATCTGCCTGTACGTGTGGAACGACGTCTTCTACGCGTTCTTCGTGGTCGGCGGGCGGCTGGACACGTTGCCGCTGAACCTGTTCCAGGTGGCCAACGCGGGGCTCTACCTCAACAACTGGCACCTGATCTTCGCCTACATCATCCTGATGAGCCTGCCGCTGCTGATCGTCTTCGCGATCGCGCAGCGCAGGATCATCTCCGGCATCACCGGCGGCGCCGTGAAGTAGGCGTGTCCCTACGCCAGGGTCACCAGGTCGGCGTAGCCGTCGTGCCACAGGTCCTCGGCCCCGTCGGGCAGCAGCAGCACCCGCTCGGGCCGCAGGGCCTCCACGGCCTCCTGGTCGTGGGTGACCATGACCATCGCCCCCTGGTACGCCTCCACGGCCGCCAGCACCTCGGCCTTGGAGGCGGGGTCGAGGTTGTTGGTCGGCTCGTCGAGCAGCAGCACGTTCGCCCGGGAGCTGACCAGGCCGGCCAGCGCCAGCCGGGTCTTCTCCCCGCCCGACAGCACGCCGACCGGCTTGTCCACGTCGTCCCCGCCGAACAGGAACGACCCGAGCACCGCCCTGGCCTCGCCGTCGGTGAGCTGCGGGGCGGCCGCCGCCAGGTGGCCGCCCACGGTGGTGGCCGGGTCGAGCGTGTCGTGCTCCTGGGCGAAGTAGCCGAGCCGCAGCCCGTGCCCGGGCACGACGCGCCCGGAGTCGGGCCGCTCGTGCCCGGCCAGCAGCCGCAGCAGCGTGGTCTTGCCCGCGCCGTTGAGCCCGAGCACCACGAGCCTGCTGCCCCGGTCGATGGCCAGGTCCACGCCGGTCAGCACGGGCAGGGTGCCGTACGACTTGGTCAGGCTGATCGCGCCGAGCGGCGTGCGGCCGCTGGGCGCCGGCTCGGGCAGCCGGATGCGCGCCACCTTGGCCGCGCGGCGCGCCGGGCGGGTCTCGGCCAGCATGCGGTCGGCCCGCCTGGCCATGTCCCGGGCGCGGACGGCGGTGGCGGACCTGGAACGCATGCGGTCGGCCTGGGCGTGCAGCGCGGCGGCCTTGCGCTCGGCGGCGGCGCGCAGCCGGGTCCTGCGCCGGTCGTCGGCCTCCCGGTCGGCCAGGTAGGTGTGCCAGCCGGTGTTGTGCACCTCCAGCGTTCCGTCGGCCAGGTGCCAGACGCGGTTGACCACGTCCGCGAGCAGCCCGGTGTCGTGGCTGATCAGGACGAGGCCGCCGGGGTAGCCGAGCAGGAACGAGCGCAGCCAGGCGACCGAGTCGCCGTCCAGGTGGTTGGTCGGCTCGTCGAGCAGCATGACGCCCGGCTCGGCGAACAGCACCCTGGCCAGCTCGACGCGCCGCCGCTGCCCGCCGGACAGGGTGCCGAGCGGCTGGTCGAGCATCCGGTCGGGCAGGCCGAGGCCGGCGGCGACGCGGGCGGCCTCCGCCTCGGCCGCGTACCCGCCGCGGGCCTGGAACTCGGCCTCGGCCCTGGCGTAGCGGTTCATCGACCGCTCGCCGGAGTGCCCGGCCGCCCCTGTCCCGGCGAGCACGGAATCGGCCCGCACGGAATCGGCCCGCACGGAATCGGCCCGCACGGAATCGGCCCGCACGGAATCGGCCCGCACGGAATCGGCCCGCGCGGACTCGGCGAGCGCGGACTCGGCGAGTGCGGTCTCGGCCGCCCGCAGTTCGCGCAGCGCCTGGTCCAGGCCGCGCGCGGACAGGATGCGGTCGAGGACCGTGAGGGCGGGGTCGGCGGCGGACGGGTCCTGCGGCAGGTAGCCGACGGGGCCGGTACGCACGATGTCGCCGCCGGCGGGCTGGAGCCGCCCGGCGAGGGTCTTCATGAGGGTGGTCTTGCCGGCACCGTTACGGCCGACCAGGCCGACGCGGTCGCCGGGGGCGACGTGGGCGGTGACGCCGGACATCAGGAGACGGGCGCCGGCACGCAGCTCGACACCACGGAAGGTAAGCATGGGAATACGCTCCGGAACAGCTCAAGGACACAAGGGTGGCGTGGAAGCTGGTGTCCTGGCTAAGAGGTCCGGGGCGTGGACATGGGGCCAGTGTAGGAGGGCGCCGCGCCGGCCTGCCACCGATTATCAGGCCGGCGCGGGATGCCGCCGGGCGGGCTAGTTCCAGATCCCGGGAACGCCGGCGGGCACCTCGTCCTTGACCTCCGCGCGGTCGATCGCGTCGCCGCGCAGCGGCACGTTCACGGTGACCTCGCGGCCCCAGTCGGTGAACCGGGTGTCCGACTCGACCTGGACCGTGGTCTTGGAGACGGGCAGGGTCGCCTTGACCGCGACCCGCCGTACCAGGCCCTTCTCGCCGAAGTACAGGGTGTAGGAGATCTTGCCGCTCTTGAACCGCGTGCCGTACCGCGAGGCGAACGGGTCGGAGACGGCGGCGAGCCTGGCGGGCTTGATGGCGCCCTTGAGAATCCCGTCCTTCCAGGAGGTACGGGCGGCCACGAGCGCCTTGAGCGTGGCCGGGTCGAGGACCTCGAGGAGCAGGTTGCTCGGCGGCTGCTTGACGCCGCTGTAGCGCACGTGGCTCGCGTCGGCGATCATCAGCGCCTGCTCGACCACCGGGCCGGAGACGTAGCTCACGCTGCCCGAGGAGACCAGCCGGACGGGGCCCGCCTGCAGGCCCTCGGTCTCCTTGGGGCTGGACCTCTTCATCTCGCGCAGCAGCCTGTCGCTGTACTGCACGCTCTGGCCCAGGTCGGAGGCCACCGGGCCACGCGAGCCGAAGCCCACCGTGCCGTCGACGGTGGAGGTGACGACCCGGTCGCCCGGGTAGGTGATCTTGGCGGTGGCCTGCAGGTTGACGGCCCTGCCGGGTGCTAACTCGGCCTGGAGCGCCTTGACCGGGTCGGATGCGGATGCGGCCTGCGCCGGCACGGCGGTGAGCTGCACCATGCCCGCGACCACGGCGACACCCACGATGGTTCGCTTCATTGGTTTCCTTGGGAACGGTCCGGAAAGACGCGAACAATCTGGTGCATCTAAGATCGTCCGTCAAGCCGGATCGCCTATCAGGCCTGGGTCGCCGCCTTGGCTGCCGCCGCCTTGGTGGCCGCCTTGGTGGCCGCCTTGGTGGCCGCCTTGGTGGCCGCCTTGGTGGCCGCCTCGGTCGCCGGCGGCGCCGCCGACGTGCTCCACGGGGTCCTGGCCGAGCGCCTCCAGGTAGTCGTAGGCGTCCTCCATGGTGGGGGTCAGGTAGAAGGCCCGTTCCAACTGCTTGACGGGTGCTCGGCCTCGCCTGCGTGCAGCGGCACGCCGTACCTGCCGGGCAGCTCCCTGAGCACGGCCTGCAGCTCGGGCTCGGGGCGGTTGAGGTAGTAGAAGACGCCGCCGGACTCGCCGTTGTGCAGCGTGGTCATGAACGCCGGCCTGGTGTCGTCGATCAGCCGATCAGGGCCAGCGTCTCGGGCAGCACCCGGTCGAAGTAGGCCCGCTTGTACGCGAACGGGAACGTCCACTCGACCTGCTCGTTCCCCGCGGGCCTGTAGAAGTGCCTGCCGTACTGCGCCCGGGTGAACGGGCCCGCGAACCAGCCCTCGTTGAGCCGGGTGCCGTCGGGGTCGAGGCAGCCGACGATGTGCCAGGTGTAGCCCTCGGCGCGGCGCAGCCCCGCGTCGGCGCACAGGCGGCCCGCCAGGTGCGTGACGGTCAGGCCGCCGATGGGCTCGTTCGGGTTCGGCCCGGCGGCGACGACGGCGTGGCGGGGGCCGTCGCCGACGGTGAGGCAGAGCATGGGGTCGCCGAGGCGGGAGGTGCCGATGCGGCGCAGCGTCGCCACGCCGGGATGATCGTCCGCCAGGCGGGCCAGGCGCTCGTGCACCTCGTCGACGGTGGCGAACGTCTTGTGGTCGGGACGGTGTCGAGTTCTTCGGTCAGGCGATCGAGCACATCCAAGTGTGCACACATTTCGTACGATTCGTCCCGCGCGGGTCACGGCCCCGGCGGGGCGGGGCCGTGACCGCGGCGGGGTCGTGACCGCGGGACCGGATCAGGCCGGGAAGTCCTTCGGGTTGACCCCGGTGGTCCCGGCGTTGCCGCCCCTGACCGGGTTGAGGGTCAGCGACCAGCCGGGGATCCGGGTGGCGGTGGTCCTGTACGTCAGCCTGTCGTTGAAGCGCTGGTAGACGGCGTTCCGCGTGAACCTGCCCTTCGACCTGCTGAAGTTGGTGCCGGTGGTGAAGTAGATCCGGTACGTGCCGTCCCTGACGTCGTTGATGGTGGCCGTGGACTTGGCGCGCACGTAGATGCTGATCGCCTTGGTCTTGCCCCTGACCAGGGCGACGACGCCGTCCCGGGAGAGGCCGTTCTTGATCTTCAGCCTCCCCTGGCCGCCGCTGATGCGGTCGTAGAGGATCGTGCCGTTGCGCGGGCGGGCCAGCGCGGCCGACTCGGCCGTGAACGTCACCGTCGTGGCGGCGGTGCCGCCGGTCACGGTGGTTGCGGCGGCCGGGGGCGAGGTCAGCAGCCCGCCCGCCAGCGCGACCGCGGCCACGACACCGGTGCGCATGGCGGTTCCTTCGAGAAGCCTCTTCACAGAACATCTCCTTCGTGACGCATGGTCACGGTAAAGATAGAGTAAAGCGGCTTTGATCCGATACCGGATACCTGATCCGCCAGGCTCACGGGCGGGCCGGGTGGGTGGACGCGGGGGTGCCGCACCAGCGGGTCACCGCCGCCATCGCCTCGGCCGGCAGATCGCCGCGGTCGGCGGCCCAGGCGACGTAGCCGTCCGGGCGGACCAGGACCGCGCCGGGCACGCCAGGGCCCTCGTGGCGGGCGACCTTGACGGCGTCCCCGGCCGCCCGCGCGACCGCGCCCGACGGGGTCGAGTCCACCAGCAGGTGGCGGCCGTCCCTGAGCAGCTCGTACAGCCGGCCCTCCGCGCACCGCAGGTCGGGCATGCGGCGGCCGGTCCACGGGTGGGCGTGGCGGTCGGCGGGCGGGTAGTGGATGCCCAGGCCCGTCAGCCGCCCGGCCAGGAAGCCGCGGGAGCGGCCGTACCGCAGAGCGAGCCGGAGCGTCAGGTTCCTGAGCGCGCGGCGGATCGCCGAGCGGCCGAGCACGAGGCGGTTGAAGGCGTCGGTCAGGGTGAGCACCTGGGCGCCCACGCGGTGCCGTTCGCGCTCGTAGCTGTCGAGGAGGCCGTCGGGGCCCCGGCCGTGGAGTGCGGCGGCCAGCTTCCAGCCGAGGTTCATGGCGTCGCCGATGCCCGTGTTCATGCCCTGGCCGCCCAGCGGCGAGTGCACGTGCGCCGAGTCGCCCGCGAGGAACACGCGCCCGGCCCTGTACCGCGCGGCCTGCCGGCGCTCGCTCAGGAAGCGCGAGCTCCACCGCTGCTCGCTCATGCCGAAGTCGGTGCCCGCGATGCGCAGGAACGCGTCGCGCATCTCCTCCATCGGCAGCGGCACGTCCAGGGGCACCTGCTCGCGCAGCCGGTCCCACGCGATCGCGCGGAACCAGCCGTCGCCGAACGGGACCATGAGCACCACGCCCTCGTTGCTCGCCTCGGCGAACAGCGCGTCCTGCGGCGGCTCGGTGACGCGTACGTCCGCGAGCAGGATGTGCGTCTCGTACTGCTTGCCGGCGAACTCGATGCCGACCAGGCCGCGCACCGTGCTGTGGGCACCGTCGCAGCCGACGACGTAGCTCGCCGTCTCCGTCCGCCCGCCGGCCAGCTCCAGCACCGCGCGCCGATCGTCCTGCCGCAGCCCCACCACCTCGGCGCCCCGCACGATCTCGACGCCGAGCTCCCGGGCGCGGGCCTCCAGCAGGTGCTCCGTGCCGCTCTGCGGGACGATCAGGACCATCGGGTACCTGGTCCGCAGCTTGCGCAGGTCGAGCGTGGCGCCGGGGGCGGGGGCGACCTGGCGCACAGGGACGCCGCGTTCCAGCAGGTCTTCGGCCAGGCCCCGGGCGTCCAGGAGCTCCAGGGTGCGGGCGTGCACGGCGAACGCCCGGGTGAGGTTGGGCTGCTCCGTGCGGCGCTCCAGCACCTTGCACCGGACGCCGGCTTGGGCCAGCTCGCACGCCAGCATGAGGCCGGTGGGGCCGGCGCCTACCACCAGCACGTCGGTCGGGTTCATCGGGATCACATTCCCTCCGGATTCGGATGCTCACCACCATGCGCCCGGGATCGGGCGGTCGAATCGGTGAAGTACACAGTCGGACCGGCCGGGGTCGGGCGGGATACGGGGGCCGCCGCCGGTGGGCCTGCGGGCCAGGGCGGAGGCGCGCGGCAGGCGGAGGCGCGCGGCAGGCGCGCGCGGGAGGCGCGCGGCGGGCCTGGGGGCCGGTGTGGGCGGCGCTCGACCTGCCGCACCGGGTCAGCCGGGTGGCGGTGTGCGGCACGCGTACCAGGCTCGTCGGCCGGCTGGGTGGCGTCACCTGCCCGGTGCTCGTGCTGGGCGACCCGCCCGGCCGCGATGCGGAGAAGCTGGCCGCCTTCCTGCCCCCGGCCCCAGCCCCCGACCGCTGAACGGCGGGGCCGGCGAATGGCCGTTCGTCAGTGTTCGCCGTCCAGGAGGCCCGGCCGTTCCAGGGCGAGGCGCACCAGTTCGGCCCTGGACGAGAGGCCCAGCTTCACGAACACCTTGTGCAGGTGGTAGTCGACGGTGCGCGGGCTCAGGAACAGGTACGCCGCGATCTCCCTGTTCGTGCCGCCCTCGCTCACCATGCGCGCGATCTGCGACTCCTGCGGGGTGAGGTCGGCGCTCGTGCTGGGGTCCCGCTTGCGTGCCGTCTCGCCGGTCGCCTGCAGCTCGACGCGGGCGAGCGCGGCCCAGGGCGCGGCGTCCAGCCGTTCGAAGATCTCGCGCGCCGCCCGCAGGTGACGCCGCGACTCGGCACGCCGACGGCGCCGGCGCAGCGCCTCGCCGAACAGCAGCGCCGTCCTGGCCGTGTCGAACGGCCTGCCGGCCTGCGCGTGCGACGACAGCGCCTCGGTGAAGTGGTCGTCGGCGTTCTCGACCAGGCCGCGGCAGCGGGACACCAGCGCGTCCGCCCATGCGGAGCGGGCCGGGCCCGCCCAGCGCCGGAGCAGGTCGAGGGCGGTGGCCGCGCGGTCCGGGCGGTCAGCGCGTACGGCGACCTCGACGAGATCGGCGGCGGCGAAGATCTTCACGATGGGATGCCCCTCGCCGGGAGCGGCGTCCGCCAGCGCGGTCAGCCGGTCGAACGCCTCCCCCGTCCGCCCCTCGCCCAGGTCCAGCAGGGCCAGGGCCCAGGACGCGATGCCGGCCGGCGGGCCGAGGCGTTGCCCGATGGCGCGGGACAGCGCGGCGTCCGCCTCCGTACGGCACTCCTCGGCGCGGCCCTGGACGGCGGCGATCCAGGCGAGCACGGCGCGGTGGTGCGCGGCGATGTTGTCCTGCCGGGTGTCGAGCGCCAGCCGCAGCCCTTCCGTCGCGGTGGCGCGGGCGGCGGCGAACCGGCCCGTCCACATCTGCAGCGCGCCGAGCGGCGCGAGCACCAGCGGCAGCGCGCTGACCGCGCCGGCCGTTCTGGCTCGCACGGCGGCGGTGGTGAACAGGTCGAGCGCCGTCATGTCCTCGCCGACGAACATCGCCGCGCCCGCCGCCATCGTGAGACTCTGGGGGTCGGCAGAGTCCTTCGCCAGGGCGCGGCCCTCGCGCAGCAGCGTGGCGGCCCGCTCGGCGTCGCCCTCCAGCAGCGCGGCCAGCCCGATCATCAGCTTGCCGCCCGCGGTGACGGCCTCCTCGACCGGCGGCAGCCCGGCCAGCCGCCGCCCCGCCTCGGCCAGCCTGGGCAGGTCGGCGGCGGTGAAGGCCAGCCGGCCCGCCTCGATCAGCATGCGTGCGGCCTGCGCCGCCTCACGGCCCGATGGGACACCCGCCACCTCACCCGGGTCAGGCCCCGGCGCCTCGCCCGGCTCGCGCCCCGGTGCGACACCGGTGCTCGGGTCGTGTCCCATCGCACGGTCGGCGGGCCCGCCCGCGCCGGAGGCCGGGGTGGCAGCTGCGGGGTTCGGTGGGGATACCAGTTCGGCGCCGGCCACGAGCATCGCGTAGGCGAGGTCGGGGCGGCCGCAGAGGCCCTCGATCGCGCCCCGGACGTGCTCGCCCCTGGCGCGGAGCCGGGGTTCGGCCGTGCGGGTGGCGGCCTCGTCCAGGAGGGTGCGGGCGCGGTCGGGCTGGCCGGCGAGCCAGGCCGTCTCGGCGGCGAGCGTGAGGCGGCGGGCGCGGGGCTCCGGATGTCCCGTGAGGTCGGCGGCGCGGTGGAGGGCGCTGGCGGCGGAGGCGTGCCCGCCTCGGCGGGTGGCGCGTTCGGCCGACGCCTCCAGCTCGCCGGCCACCGTCTCGTCCGGGCCTGTCGCGGCGGCGGCCAGGTGCCAGGCCCGGCGGTCGGCGTCCTCGTCCGCCAGCACGGCCGCCAGGGCCTGCTCCACGGCCTGGCGTTGCAGGAACGTGGCACCCCGGTAGACGGCCGAGCGTACGAGCGGGTGGCGGAAGGTCAGGGCGCCGCCGTCGACCCGTACGAGGCCGGCGTGCTCCGCCTCGTCCAGCGCGTCCGGGGCCAGGGCGAGCGTCCGGGCGGCCCTGAGCACGAGCCCGACGTCGCCGCTGTCCTCGGCGGCGGCGATCAGCAGCAGGGTCTGTGCCGGAGCGCCGAGCCGGCGCACCCGCGCCAGGAACACCTGCTCGACCACCTCCCCCACCGGCAGCCGTTCGGGCAGTGGCCGGGTGCCGGCGAGTTGCTCGGCGGAGAGGGAGCCGGGCAGTTCGAGCAGGCCGAGCGGGTTGCCGGCGGTGCTGGTCACGAGCAGGGCGGCGACCTCGGGCGCGAGCGACACGGAGGTGCGCTCGGCCAGCAGCGCCTGGGCCGCGCCGGCGTCCAGCCCGCCCAACCGCAGCTCGGGCAGCCCGGCCAGCGGGCGAGGGACGCCGGTGCCCGCGAGCGGCGGCCCAGCGGGTGGGTGGAGGGCTCTCGCGGTAGGCGGCCCGGTGCCGGTGCGGGAGGGCGGGCCCGGTTCCTCGTCGCGGGCCGCGAACAGCAGGACGACGCCCTCGGCCTCCAGCCGCCTGGCCACGAACGCCAGCGCGTCGGCGGAGCCGCCGTCCAGCCAGTGGGCGTCGTCCACCAGGCACAGCAGCGGCCGTTCCTCCGCCGCCTCCGACAGCAGGCTCAGGACCGCCACCGACACCAGGAACCGATCCCCCTCGACGGGCTCCCCCAGCCCGAACGCCGCCCGCAGCGCGGCGGCCTGGCCGGCCGGGATGGCGGCGAGCCGGTCCGCCACGGGGCGCAGGAGCTGGTGCGCGGCCGCGTACGGAAGCTCGGACTCGGACTCGACGCCGCCGCCCCGCAGCACCCGCATGCCGTCCGCCCGCGCGGCGGCGTAGCCGAGCAGGGCGGACTTGCCGATGCCCGCCTCTCCCCTGACGACCAGGACGGCGCTGCGCCGTTCGCGAGCGCCGTCGAGCAGCCGCGCGATGAGAGCGCACTCCCGCTCCCGGCCATGCAGCATGCCCCGATCGTACGACCGCCGCCCGCTCCGGCTGGTAGCTGAAGGTGGTGGCGCCCTCGTCGCCGATCCACTGCCACATGGGGACGGTGCCGCCCAGCTCCGCGCCGCCGACGAGCTGACGCTGGTCGAGCACCTGGGCGAGCACCCGGTCGCGTCCGCGCGCTTCGGCGCGCTCCTGCCCGGGTTCCGGCGGATCGGCGACCTGCGCTGCGCGGCACCGCCGGCGCGCCTGGCGGAGCTCCTGCCGGCGTCAGGCTGAGGGCGGCTCTCCCGCAGCCCGCAGCACGGGCGCGCTCAGCCTGACGCACAGCTCCCAGACCGCCTCCTGGTTGCCGGGGTCGAGCGCCGAGGCGGGCAGCGGCTTCCTGCGGCACCTGTCGTCGACGTACGCGCCGCTCACGCCTTCCAGCTCGGCACTCGTGGCCGCGTACACGCTGGACCGGGCGGACCTGGTCAGGTCGGAGAGGAACAGCGGCGCGACGACCTTCAGCACCAGCGGCGCGATCGGCCGGTAGGCGATCGGGAACGCCCTGATCGGCGTGGACCGGTTCATCGGCGTGTGGCCGTGCCCGGGGTAGACCACGTTCGCCGTCACGCCGGTGCCGCGCAGCCGCCCGGCCAGGCGGTGGGTCATCGCCATGGTCATGGTCTTGGTGTGGTTGTAGTGGCTGAACGTCCAGCCGAGGTAGCGCCGTTCGCCCTGGAGGTCGGTGCGGTCGATGGGGCCGCCGGGGATGCCGCCGGTGAGATTGACCACGCGGGCGGCGGGGGCGCGCCGCAGCAGCGGCAGCAGGAGGTGGGTGAGCGTGAACGGGGTCAGCACGTGCGCGGCGAACATCTTCTCCACGCCGTCGGCGGTCAGCTCGCGGTCCGGCAGGTTCACGCCGACGTTGTTGACCAGCACGTCGAGCCGGTCGTGGCGCTCGCCGACCTCCCCGGCCAGGCGGCGCAGGCCGTCGAGCCGCGTGACGTCGGCGGAGACGGCGTGCACCCGGTCGTGCCCCGCGCTGTCCCTGATGTCCCGCGCGGCCCGCAGGCCCCGCGCCGGGTCGAGCCCGACGAGGATCACCGAGGCTCCGCGCCTGGCCAGGCCGCGGGCGGTCTCCAGGCCGATCCCGCCGGTGCCGCCAGTGATGAGCGCCACGCTGCCGTTCATGTCATTCGGTGTCATAAACGACACTATATGCCTAGCGATACACTCGGGCGCATGGCTGGGTTGAGAGAGCGGGCGCGGCGGGCCGTACAGGCCGAGCTGGCCGCGGTGGCGCTGGAGCTGTTCACGGAGCGGGGCTTCGACGAGGTCACGGTCGACGACATCGCGCGTGCCGCCGGGGTGTCCAAGCGCAGCTTCTTCCGTTACTTCCCGGCCAAGGAGGACGCGGTGTTCGGCGGCGTCCAGGTGATGGGCGACGACATCGCCGAGCAACTCTCCGCCCGGCCGGCGGGCGAGCGGCCCTGGGACTCGCTGCACGCGGTGCTGCGGGAGTGGGTCGCGCGCATCGACGCCGAGAGCCGCGCCACCCTGCGGCTGATCGAGCGCACGCCCTCGCTGCGGGCCCGCTTCCAGCAGAAGCGCGAGGAGGTACGCTCGCGCATCGCCGAGTCACTGGCGGCCCGTACCGGGCTGGATCCGTTCACCGTCGATCTCCTGACCGCGGCCGCGGGCGCCGCCGTCGACTGCGCCTCCCGCGAATGGCTCAGGACGGGGCCGGACGCCGACCACATGGGGCTCGTCGACACCGCCTTCACCCGCCTCCGCCCGTCCTGCGCCGGCGACTGATCCCCGGGCCCGCATCTGCGGGGTGACCAGGCCAGGCTTATGTCCCTTATGGCCTAGACTGCGGCAGATGTTCCCGGCCCCCGCCCGGCTGGCCTGGCTGGACACCCTGCGGGGACCGGCAGCGCTGGCCGTCACCATGCACCACGCCGGCTGGACGTTCATCCCCGGCGTCTGGGCCGAGGTGGACCGCCGCATCGATCTCGGCTCGTGGGGCGTGTTCGTGTTCTTCCTGGTCAGCGGCTACATCATCCCCGCCTCCCTGGAACGGCGCGGCGACCTGCGCGCGTTCTGGGCGGGCCGCGCCTTCCGCCTCCTCCCGCTGCTCCTGGCCGCCTGCTGCCTGGCGCTGCTCCTCACCGCGGCAGGCGTGCTGCCCTTACCGCCGGGGCTCGGCGAGCGCCCGTGGCCGGTGGTCGCGCTCGGGAACGTGACGATGCTCCAGGAGCTGGTCAACCTTCCCGCGCTGATCAGCGTGACCTGGACGCTCTCGTACGAGATGGCGTTCTACCTGATGAGCGTGGCCCTGTTCGCGGTGCGGCAGGCGCACAGGTCGGCGGGGATCGCGCTCGGCCTGGCGGCGGCGGCAGTGCCGCTGGGACTGCTGCTGCCCAAGGCGACGATCGGCGGCCGGGCGGACCTGGTCGCCGTGCTGCTCGGGCTGGCGGTGGTCGCGGCGATCGCGGTGACCGTGCTGGCGTCCGAGGGCGCGCGTACGGTGGCGGCGGTCGCGGGCGGGCTGCTCGGCCTGGCGCTGGTGGTGCTGGGCAGCCGGGGCGGCACCTGGCAGGGGATGATCATCCTGGCCACGATGTTCGCCGGGACGGCGGTGTACCGGGCCGAGCAGGGCACGATCTCGTGGCGGGCCGCGGGGGTCACGCTCGCGGTGGTGCTGGGCTGCGGGATCCCGGCCAAGGACGATCCCGCCTGGGCGACGGCGATCGTGCTGGCGTTCGCGGCGTCCGGGCTGGCGTACGCGCTGCGCGGCCGGACGTTCCCGCTCTGGTTGCCGTGGCTCGGGCTGATCAGCTTCTCCGTCTACCTGCTGCACCCGATCCTGCTGCACGTGCTGCCGGACCTGCCGCTGTTCTTCCTCGCCCTGATCCCGCTCAGCGCCCTGACCTACCGCCTGATCGAGCTGCCCGGCCAGCGGCTGGGCAGGCGCCTGACCGGAAGATCGGGCTAGGCGCGGGGCACGGAGCGGGCTGGGCGCGGGGCGGGCTAGGCGCGGGGCGGGCTAGGCGCGGGGCGCGCCCCTGCCGCACAGGTAGCCGACGATCATCTCCCCGACCATGCGCCGCTGCCGGTCGCGATGCTCGGCCGCGGTCATGTCGCGCCCGAACAGCGCGCCGAACGTGTGCTGGTTCGCCACCCGGAAGAAGCAGAACGCGCTGATCATCATGTGCACGTCGATGGCGTCGGCCTCGGTGACGAAATCGCCCGACTCCTGCCCCGCGTCGAGGATGCGGGAGATCAGGTCGAGCACCGGCGTGCCGAGGTTGCCCAGCACCTCGGACTTGCGGATGTGCTCGGCCTGGTGGATGTTCTCGATCGCGACGAGCTGGATGAACTCCCGGTGCGCGTCGTGGTGGTCGAAGGTCAGCTCGGCCAGCGTGCGGATGGCCTCGACCGGCGCGAGGTGCTGGACGTCGACCGTCCGCTCGACCTCGCGCACCTCGGCGTACGCCTTCTCCAGCACGGCGATGTAGAGCCGCTCCTTGCTGCCGAAGTAGTAGTAGATCATGCGCTTGGTCGTGCGCATGCGGGCCGCGATCTCGTCCACGCGCGCCCCCGCGTAGCCGTAGCGGGCGAACTCGCGCTGCGCGACCTCGAGGATCTCCGCCTTGGTACGGTCGGCGTCCCGCTGGCGTTCGGTGGTGGCGGGGGGCGAGGTCATTGGCTCATCATAGGCTGGCCCGCACGCTGCCCGGCGACGGCGCTCCCACGCCCGCGGTCAGGCGTGGTCCTCCTCGGCGAGCACGCGCTGGGCGACGGCGAACGCGGCGTTGGCCGCGGGGACTCCGCAGTAGATGGCGCTCTGCAGCAGGACCTCGCCGATCTCGTCCGGGGTGAGCCCGTTGCGGAGCGCGGCGCGTACGTGCATGGCCAGCTCGTCGAGGTGCCCGCGGGCGACGAGCGCGGTGAGCGTGACGCAGCTGCGGGTGCGGCGGTCGAGCCCGGGGCGGGTCCAGATCTCGCCCCAGGCGTAGCGCGTGATGAGGTCCTGGAAGTCCCTGGTGAAGGGCGTGGTACGGGCCACCGCGCGGTCCACGTGGGCGTCGCCCAGCACCTCGCGCCGTACCCGCATGCCGGGCAGGGCGGGCAGGTGGGCCAGCAGCGCCTGGGTGACGCGCTCCGGCTGGTCGGCGGGGGCCAGGTGCGCGGCGCCCGGCAGCTCGACGAGCGTGGCGCCGGGGATGCCGTCGGCCAGCTCCCTGGCGTGGGCAGGAGGCGTCGCCGGGTCCTCGCGACCGGCCACGACCAGGGTGGGGACGGTGATCCCCGCGAGGTCGGCGCGCAGGTCGTAGGCCGCCAGGGCGTCGCAGCAGGCGGCGTACCCGGCGGGGTCGGTGGCGGCCAGGTCGTCCAGCAGCGCCCGGTCGGGCGTTTGCGCGAACCAGCGGCGGGCGGTGGCCTCCAGCAGCGGCGCGGTGCCCTGCTCACGGACCAGCTTCGCCCGCTCGTGCCACGCCTCCGGGTCGCCGAACCTGGCGCTGGAGCAGATCATGGCCAGGGAACGCAGCCGGCCGGGATGGCGGGCCGCCAGCGTGGCGCCGATCGCGCCGCCGATCGAGACGCCCGCGAAGTGGAAGGTGTCCAGGCCCTCGGCGTCCGCCACGTCCAGGACCAGGGCGGCGAGCCCGTCCAGGGTGCCGGCCTGGAGCGCCGGCGAGTCGCCGTGGCCGGGCAGGTCGAACCTGAGCACCCTGAACGTGCGGGCCAGGGCGGTGATCTGGCGGTTCCACAGGCGGGTGGAGGTGCCGAGGGAGGGGGCGAGGACGAGCGGCTCACCGTGCTCGGGGCCGTCCAGCCGGTAGTGCAGCAGCATCAGTGCGGGGCCTTGTCTTGATCATGGTTGAGTACGAGGTCCACGAGCGCCGGGGCCGGGCCCGGGTCGCCGGGGACGGCCAGGTTGGCGCGCATCCGGTCCGGGTGGACCCGGAGGTCCGCGACCAGCTCGGCGGCGTCGCGGGCGGCGCCCGCCACCAGGCGCAGGGCCTCGCGCAACGGCTGCCACTCCGCGTGCCAGGCGCCGGACGGGCGCTCGTCCTCCGCGGCGAGCGAGCCGTACAGGACGGCCGCGAGCGGCGGCACCTGGCGGGCGGCGGCGGTGATCATCGTGGCCCTGACCGGGTTGTGCTTGTGCGGCATCGACGACGACCCGCCGCCGACGCCCTCGGACAGCTCCCCGATCTCGGTACGCGACAGCACCAGCACGTCGGCCGCCGGTTTGCCCAGCGCCCCGGCGGTGAACGCCAGCGCCCCGGCCAGGTCGGCGATGGGGGTGCGCAGGACGTGCCAGGGCAGCAGCGGCTCGGCCAGGCCCAGCTCGGCCGCGAACCGCCCAGGCAGCCGCAACGCCACCGCCACCGCCTCGCCCGGCCCGCTCGCGGCGGGAGGCGGCGTGTTCGTGGGGGGCTGGAAGGCGGCCAGTGTGCCGGCGGCGCCGCCGAGCTGGGCCGGGAGGGTGGCGCGGGCGGCGGCCAGGCGGGTGCGGGCGGCGGCGGCCAGCTCGCGCCAGCCCGCCGCCTTGAGCCCGAACGTCGTGGGAACGGCCTGCTGCGTGAGCGTCCTGGCGGCCATCGGGGTGTCACGGTGCCGGGCCGCCAGCTCGGTGAGGCCGCCGATCACCCGGTCGAGGTCGGCGAGGACCGGGCCCAGCGTGCGGTGGGCGACGAGCATGAGGGCGGTGTCGACGATGTCCTGGCTGGTGGCGCCCAGGTGGACGTGCTCGCCGTAGGGCCCGGCCGCCTCGCGCAGGTCCCGTACCAGCGGGATGACCGGGTTCCCGCCGGAGCGGGCCCGCGCCACGAGGTCCGGCAGGCTGAACGCGCCCGCGCGGGCGGCGGCCGACACCGCCTCCGCCGCCTCCGCCGGGACGAGGCCGAGGGCCGCCTGGGCACGGGTCAGGGCGGCCTCGGCGTCCAGCATGGCCTGGAGCACGGCAACGTCGCCCGTGGCCTCGGCGGCACCCCGCATGGGGGACAACAACCCCAGGTCGGACCGCGGCTCGGGATCAGCCGAAGTCAAGGAAGACCGTCTCCTTCTCGCCCTGCAGATGGATGTCGAACCGGTGCACCCCGTCACGCTCCTCCACCGCCACCAGCGTCTGCCGCCGCTCCGGCGGGAGCGAGTCGAGGAAGGCGTCCTGCCCGAGGTAGATGCGCGTGTACAGGTGGTGCAGCAGGCCACGGGCGAAGACGCACACGCTGATGTACCCGTTCCCCGGCACGACCGTACGCAACGCCCAGTGCCCGTCGAGGTCGGTGGCCACGCGCCCGAAGCCGGTGAAGCGCACGCCGTCGCGCCCGAGTACGGCCCCGTTCGTGGGGTCGCGGCGCATGGTGCCGGGCGACCCGGTCAGGGAGCCGTGCTCGTCGGGCTGCCAGAACTCCAGCAGCGCGTCCGGCACGGGGTCACCGGCGCCGTCGTAGACGTACCCGTGCACGGCGATCCCGCCGGACGCCAGGTCGCCGCCCCCGGGGAACGGCAGCGCATACCCGTAGAACGGGCCGACGGTCTGCGAAGGGGTGGGGTTCAACGGCCTTCCTCCATCCAGGTCGCGGTGGGCCCGTCGAGGACGATGTCCCACCGGTAGCCGAGCGAGAACTCCGGCTCGGACAGGTCGTGCACGTAGTCGGCGACGAGCCGCTGTCTGGCGCGCTCGTCGGTGACCGACTGCATGATCGGGTCGTACGGGAACAGCGGGTCGCCGGGGAAGTACATCTGGGTGACCAGCCGCTGGGTGAAGGACGTGCCGAAGAGCGAGAAGTGGATGTGCGCGGGGCGCCAGGCGTTGAGGTGGTTGCGCCACGGGTACGGGCCGGGCTTGATCGTGGTGAAGAGGTAGTTGCCGTCGTCGTCGGTCAGGCAGCGGCCCACGCCGGAGAAGTTGGGGTCGAGCGGCGCGGGGTGGTCGTCGCGCTGGTGCAGGTAGCGTCCGGAGGCGTTGGCCTGCCAGACCTCGACGAGCTGCCCGCGTACGGGGCGGCCCTGGCGGTCGAGCACGCGCCCGCGCACGGTGATCCGCTCGCCCAGCGGCTCCCCCAGGTGCTGCTTGGTGAGGTCGTTGTCGAACGGCGTCACGTCGCTCACGCCGAACACCGGCCCCGCCAGCTCGGCCGCCTCCGGGTCCTTGATCGCGACGAGCGGCTGGTGGGGGTGGCGGAGCAGGGTGCTGCGGTAGGGGGCGTAGTCGCGGGCGGGGTGGTCGCCCTGCTCGCCGGCGCGGGCCGCGATCTCCTGATCGATGTCGGCCTGCTTGAGGGGTTCGGACATCATCGCTACCTTTCGAGTACGACGGCCAGCCCCTGGCCGACGCCGATGCAGAGACAGGCGAGACCGGCGCCGGAGCCGGCGGCGGCCAGCCGGTGGGCCACCGCGCCGGTGACGCGGGCGCCCGAGGCTCCGAGCGGGTGGCCGATGGCGATGGCGCCGCCGTCGGGGTTGACGATCGCGGGGTCGAGGCCGGGCAGCTCGGCCAGGCAGCCCAGCACCTGGGCGGCGAACGCCTCGTTCAGCTCGGCGGTGTGCAGGTCCTCGAACCGCTTGCCCGCCTTGGCCAGCGCCCTGCCCGCCGCCTCGACCGGGCCGAGCCCGAAGTAGCGGGGCTCCAGCGCGCTGACGCCGCTGGCCACGATCCTGGCCAGGGGCTCGCGCCCGCGCAGGCCGGCCTCGTCGGTCAGCAGCAGGGCTGCGGCTCCGTCGTTCAGCGGGGAGGAGTTGCCTGCGGTGACGGTGCCGCCGTCCTTGCGGAAGGCGGGCTTGAGCTTGGCCAGCGCCTCCAGGGAGGTGTCGTGGCGGATCCCCTCGTCCCGGGTCACGCCGGCGATCGGCACGATCTCGCGCTCGAACGACGCCTTGGCCGCCTTCTGGTGGCTGGCCAGCGCGAACGCGTCCTGCTCCGCCCGCGTGATGCGGTGCTTGTCGGCGATCAGCTCGGCGCCCTCGCCGAGCGGGACGGTGTGCTCGGCGGGCATGTCCGGGTTGACCAGCCGCCAGCCGAGCGTGGTGGAGACCAGCTCCTGCCCGCCCGCCGGGAACGCCTTCTCCGGCTTGGGCAGCACCCACGGGGCGCGGGTCATCGACTCGACGCCGCCCGCGATCACGGTGGAGGCGTCGCCGACCGCGATCGCGCGGTAGGCGTGGATGACAGCCTCCATGCCGGAGCCGCACAGGCGGTTGACGGTGACGCCGGGCGTGGTGACGGGCAGGCCCGCCAGGATGGCGGCCATGCGGGCGACGTTGCGGTTCTCCTCGCCGGCGCCGTTGGCGTTGCCGAGCACGACCTCGTCGGCGGCCTCCAGGCCGTTGCGCTCGGCCAGCGCCCTGACGACGTGCGCGGCCAGGTCGTCGGGGCGGATCCCGGACAGGGCTCCGCCGTAGCGGCCGAACGGGGTGCGTACGGCATCGACGATGTAGACGTCCTTCATGCCTGGCTCACCTCCGCGCCGGTGCGCTCGCGCACCTCGTCCAGGCTCACTCCCGGCGCGCGCTCGGCCACCGCGAGCCCTCGCGCGGTGACGTCGAAGACGCCGAGGTCGGTGATGATCCGGTGGACGCACTCCTTGCCGGTCAGCGGCAGCGTGCACACCTCGACGAGCTTCGGCGAGCCGTCCTTGGCGTTGTGGTCCATGATCACGATGACCTTGCGCGCGCCGTGCACCAGGTCCATGGCGCCGCCCATGCCCTTGACCAGCTTGCCGGGCACCATCCAGTTGGCCAGGTCTCCGCGCGCGGAGACCTGCATCGCGCCGAGCACGGCCACGTCGAGGTGACCGCCGCGGATCATGCCGAACGACAGCGAGGAGTCGAAGAACGACGCGCCCGGCAGCACGGTGACCGTCTCCTTGCCGGCGTTGATCAGGTCGGGGTCGATCTCCTCGGCCTTCGGGTACGGGCCGACGCCGAGCACGCCGTTCTCCGAGTGCAGGACCACGTCCACGCCCTGCGGCAGGAAGGAGGGGATGCGGGTGGGCAGGCCGATGCCCAGGTTGACGTAGTCGCCGTCGCGCAGCTCGGCCGCCGCCCGCGCGACCATCTCGTCACGGGTCCAGCTCATTCGGTGATGGTCCTTTTCTCGATGCCCTTGTCGGCGGCCTGCTCGGGGGTCAGGACGAGCACGCGCTGGACGAAGACGCCCGGCAGGTGCACCTCGTCCGGGTCGAGCTCGGTCAGCTCCTCGACCTCGGCGATCGTGACGCGCCCGGCCATGGCGGCCAGCGGGTTGAAGTTCCTGCTGGACTTGTTGAAGACCAGGTTGCCGAAGCGGTCGCCCCTGGCCGCGCGGACCAGCGCGAAGTCCGTACGGATACCGCGTTCGAGCACGTACTGGCGGCCGTCGAACTCCCGCACCTCCTTCGGCGGCGAGGCGACCGCGATCGAGCCGTCGGGGTTGTGGCGCAGCGGCAGGCCGCCGTCGGCGATGGGCGTGCCGACACCGGCGGGCGTGTAGAACGCGGGGATGCCGCTGCCGCCGGCGCGCAGCCGCTCGGCCAGGCTGCCCTGCGGCGTCAGCTCGACCTCCAGCTCGCCGGCCAGGTACTGGCGGGCGAACTCCTTGTTGTCGCCGATGAAGGAGGCGGTGACGTGGGCGATGCGCCCGGCCGCCAGCAGGATGCCCAGGCCGCCGCCGTCGACGCCGCAGTTGTTGGACACGACCCCGAGACCGGTCGCGCCGGTGTCGTAGAGGGCCTTGATCAGCACGTTGGGGATGCCGCTGAGGCCGAAGCCGCCGACGGCGAACGACGCGCCGTCGCGCACGCCGGCCAGCGCCTCTTCGGGCGTGGCGACCACCTTGTCCTTGCGCACGACGCTCCGTTCGGACGTGTTCGCTCTGCGAACTTTAGTTCACTATTATGTGTTTTCAGTATGTGGATCGAGGAGCGGGCTGTCAAAGGTCCCCTCTCGTGGTGTTAGGTGACCCCGTCGGGACGGGTGCCTCGCCACGAAGGGCCCGCCCGTCGCCTCACCGCCTGGAGGAGGAGCCGATGGAAGCGGCCGGAACCCTGGAGCGCGGGCTCGCCGTGCTGCGCGCGCTGGCCACCGGCCCCCGGCGGCCCGTCCGGGCGACGGACCTGGTCCGCGCGACCGGCCTGGCCAGGTCCACCGTGGACCGGGTGCTCGCGACACTCGCGCACCTCGGCTACGTGCGGGCCGAGGGGCGCGACGTGCTGCCGGCGCCGCGCCTGATGGAGCTGGGCGAGGCGTACCTGGCGGGCAGCGGCCTGCGCGACGCGCTCGCGCCGCTGGCGAGCCGGCTGGCGGACGAGCTGGACGAGTCCGTGTCGCTGGCCGTGCGCGATGGGGACGGGGTGCGGTTCATCGTGCAGTGCACCCGGCGGCGCACCATGTCGGTCACCTTCCGCGTCGGCGACCTGCTGCCCGCGGACCGGTGCGCGGCCGGCCTGGCCCTGCTCGACCCGGCGACGCCGTGGGCGGAGGACGATCAGCTCATCGAGCCCGGGCTGATCGCGGTGGCGATGCCGGTGCGCGACGGGGAGGGGCGGGCCGTCTGCGCGGTCAGCGTGGTCAGCCACACCAGCAGGCACACCGTGGGCGAGCTGCGTGACCACTGTGCGGGCGCGTTGCGCAAGACGGTGGGCGAGATGGAAGCGGCACTCGCCGCCCCCACGCCGGATCCGGCTCGGGCGGGGCTGACAGGCGGGGTCGATCGTTCGCGCGGCGACAAGCAGGAGCTGGGGATGGGATTCCTGCAGTCGCTGGCCCGCGGCCTGGCCGTCATGGTCGCCCTCGGCACGGCCCGCGGCGGCCTGACCCTCGCCGACTGCGCCAAGGCCACCGGCCTGCCCAGGGCGACCGTGCGGCGGGCGGTGCAGGCGCTGGAGCGGCTCGGCTACGCCGGCGCCGACGGGGCCCGGTTCACGCTGCTCCCCCGGGTGCTGGAGCTGGGGTACGCGCACCTGTCCGGGCTGACGTTCGGGGAGGTCGTCCAGCCGCACCTGGCCGACCTGGTGGCCCGCGTACGGGAGTCGGCGTCCGTGGCGGTGCTGTCGGGCGACGACGTCGTGTACGTGGCCAGGGTGCAGACGGTCAGCCTGATGAGCATCAACATCACGGTGGGCACGCGGTTCCCCGCGTACGCGACCTCCATGGGCCGGGTGCTGCTGGCCGAGCTGCCCGGGGAGCGGCTGGCCGCGATCGTGCCGCGGCGCCTGTCGCCCAGGACCGTCACCTCCAAGGCCGAGCTGCGGGCCCTGGTGCGCCAGGCCGCCGAGGACGGGTACGCCCTGGTCGACCAGGAGCTGGAGGAGGGCGTGCGGTCCATCGCGGTGCCGGTCCGCGACCGGCGGGGGCGTACGGTGGCGGCGGTGAACGTGGCCACGCACGCCGGCCGCGCCTCCAACGCCACGCTCCTGCGCGACGTGCTGCCGGCGCTCAGGGAGACGGCGGCGCGCATGGAGGCGGATCTCGCGCACGTTCACGCCGCTGTCGACGGCTGATCGGTGGCTAGAATCCCGGGCATGAAGGCCGCAGTGCGCGCCAGATATGGCCCGCCGGAAGTGGTGAGCGTTTCGGACGTCGAAAAGCCGGTCGTCAAGGACGGTGACGTGCTCGTCAAGGTACGGGCGACGACCGTCAACCGTACGGACTGCGCGATGCGGGCCGCCCAGCCTTTCATCTGGCGATTCATGACGGGGCTCGTCAGGCCGAACGTCCCCGTTCTCGGCACGGAATTCGCGGGGGACGTCGAAGAAGTGGGCGGCGGCGTCACCGCGTTCAGACCGGGCGACAAGGTGTTCGGTTACAACGACGCGCGGTTCGGGGCGCACGCGGAGTACATGGTGATCCCGCAGGGCGGCACGCTGGCGCCGCTCCCGCGGGGCCTGTCGTACGAGGAGGCCGCTCCCGGCACGGAGGGCGCGCACTACGCGCTGTCGATGATCACGTGGGCGAAGGTCCGCGCCGGGCACGACGTGCTCGTGTACGGCGCCACCGGGGCCATCGGCTCGGCGGCGGTGCAACTGCTGAAGAACGCCGGCGCGAAGGTCACCGCGGTCTGCGGCACGAAACACCTCGACCTGGTCAGGCGCCTCGGGGCGGACAGGGCCGTCGACTACACGGCCACCGATTTCACCGCGGACGAGCAGCGATATGACGTCGTCATCGACGCGGTGGGCAAGAGCACGTTCGGGCGGTGCCGGCGGCTGCTGAAGCCGCGCGGCATCTATGTCGCCTCCGACGTGGGCCCCTTATGGCAGAACCTGTTCCTGACGGCCGTCACCCCGTTGTTCGGCGGCAGGCGGGTCAGGTTCCCGTTTCCCAAGCACGACGCGGGAACGGCGCGGCATTTCAAGGAGCTGATCGAGTCCGGCGAGTTCCGGCCCGTCATCGACCGGCAGTATCCGCTGGACGAGATCGTCGACGCCTACCGTTACGTCGAGACGGGTCAGAAGACGGGGAACGTGGTGATCACGGTCACGACGCCAGAGTCGTGACCGCCGTGGCCAGGTAGAGGCAGCCGCCGATCGCCACGGCGACGCCCGCCAGCGCCGGCATCCACGCCGCCACCGTCCGCAGCAGGCGCACGCGGGGCGTACGGCTGCTCAGCACCGCCGCCCCCCGCACGGTCACGATCCCGACGGCGGTCAGCGTGACGGCCATCCCGGCGCCGAACGCCAGCACCAGCACGACCGCGCCGGCCGACCGCCCGGTGAGCAGGCCGCTGACCAGCACGATGAACGCCGACGGCGACGGCACCAGGCCGCCGGAGAGCGCGAGCGCGGTGAGCCCCCGCGCCGACCACGGGTCGTCCAACTGCTCATGCCCGTGGCCATGACCGTGACCGTGACCGTGGCCATGCCCATGCCCATGACCGTGCCCATACCCGTGCGTGGTGCGCTGCCGGAGGTGGCGGTAGGTCAGGTGGGCTCCCACGCCGATCACGACCACTCCCGCCACCACCTGCAGCCACGCGGTGACGGCCTCGGTGCCGACGGCGGCCGCGCTGCTCAGCCCCACCCACGCCAGCGCCAGCGCGAGCACCGAGACCGTGTGCATCAACGCCACGACCACGCCCAGCCGCAGCGCGTCCCGGTATCGCCCGTGGGTGCCGATCAGGTACGCGGCCGTCACGCTCTTGCCGTGCCCGGGTGCGACCGCGTGCAGCGCGCCCACGCCGAGCGCGACGACGAGGGCCAGCCAGAACGCGCCCGCCCCGTCGAACAGCCCGATCAGGTAGCTCTCCGGCCCGGTGAGGCCGCTCATGCGCGCACGTCCGAGTGCCGCCGCCGGCGGACGAGGAGGGCGGCCAGCACGCCGAGCACGGCCACCAGCGCGACGGCGGGCACCACGAGCGGCACCCCGCCGGCCGCCGACGGGTCGAAGCGCAGCTTGCGGGTGTCGGCCTCCGCCGTGAGCAGCGCCTTCGCGGGCTCGGCCGGCGTCTCGGCGGTGAGCATCGTGCGGTACGCCTCGTGCAGGTCGGTCAGCGCGCCGACCCGGACGTCCACGTCCACCACCCGTTCCGGGCACTCGAAGCTGAACCGGGCCCCCTCGGCGAGCAGCCGCTCCAGCGGGGCCAGCTCGGCGGCGCAGGGCCGTCCCGCCTGGGTGACGCCCACGCGGGCCAGCAGGTACGTGCGGACGGCGGCGGAGCGGGCCAGCTTCTGCTCCCCGGTCAGGGAGGTGTCGGCCCCGGCGGCCGGGTCCTCGAAGGCACCGACCGAGCGGCCGAGCGCCACCCAGTCGTCCTCGGCGGGCAGCCAGGCGAGCGTCACCCGGTTGCCGTCGGCGCCGACCCTGGCCGTGGACGGCGGCCCGAACGGGTGCGCCACGGCCGCGTGCGCGGGCGCCAGAACCGCGGCGGCGGTGATGAGCAGCACGCACAGCCGGCGTGCGACGAGCGGGAAGATCAAGGGGAAGCTCCTGTACGAAGGCGCCTGGGCGGGGCCGCGTCACCGGGCAGGCGGCACGGCGTCGCGGCCCCGCCCAGGGTGGATCACTTGGTCACGGTGATGGCGGGGCTGGTGATCTTCTGGTTCTGGCTGTCCAGGTACACCTCGTAGACGCCGCCCCTCTTCACCATCGCGGGCACCCGGACGGTCTCCTCGACCCGGCCCAGCTCATCGGCCTTCTCGTAGCCGATCAGCGTGCCGTCGCGGCCGTGGCGAGCCTCGTCGCCGCCCTTCTCGCGCCACCAGATGGCGACCCTCTCGCCCGGGTCGTACCCGTAGGCCGACACCTTCAGGGTCTCCAGCCGCCGGACCGAGGTCTTGTCGACGGTGACCTGCTCGCCGACCGTGTTCTCGGGGGTGCGCAGGTCGTTGACGGTGCGCTCGCCCTTGTCGTTCTTGCGGATCACGAACCCGTCGTGGTGCTCGCCGTTGGCGTAGCGGGCCTCGAACGTGACGGTGTCCCCGGTGACGTCGACGAGCTGGTAGAGCTGCGTGTTCTGGCTGGTGCTGCGCACCTCGGCGCCGTTGCCGGTCCAGTTCTCGCCGCCGTTGAGCGCGTACATCTTGCCGCCCGAGACCGACACCACGTACGCGACGCCGTTGTGCACCGTCGCCGACCTGCGGGCGGAGACGGGGTTGCCGCGCCCGTACGAGTGGTCGTGGCCCTGAAGCACCAGGTCCACGCCGTACTTCTCGAAGAGCGGCGCCCACTGGGCGCGGACGTTCGGGTTGTTGCGGGTGCCCGTGGTCGAGTAGACGGGGTGGTGGAAGGTCACCACGGTCCACTTGTTCGGGTTGTCCTTGAGCAGGTTCTCCAGCCACGCGGTCTGCGCGGCCATGAGGGTGGCGTTGCTCTGGTAGTTGGTGTCCAGGCCGATGAACCGTACGCCCTGGTAGTCGAGCGTGTAGGCGGTCTGCTTGAGCTCGGCGTTACCGGGGCCGTTGTCCGGATACGGGAACTGGGGACGCCAGAAGGCCGACAGGCCGCCGCTGTACTCGTGGTTGCCCGGGATCGAGATGTTGTTGACCTGGCCGTCGATGAAGCCGCCCGCCTTGAACCACTGGCCCCACTGCTCCTCGCTGTTGGCGGAGTCGATGAGGTCGCCGGCGTTGACGATCGCCTTGGCCTGCGGCCGGTCGGCGAACGCCTGGCGGAACACGCGCGGCACGGCCGAGTCGAGGTAGTTCTGCGCGTCACCGTAGTAGATGAACGAGAACGGCTCGAAGCCCTCGGCGGCGGTGGTGAAGTCGGTCCACGCGCTCCAGTTCGTGCCGTCGCCGACCCGGTAGGTGTAGCGGGTGTCCGGCTTCAGGCCGGTGAACTCGGCGGTGTGGTACGTGGAGGCGTACCCGAGCGTGGTGTTGACCGGGGTGCTGGCCAGCGCCCGGACGGTGGCCACGGCGCCCGCGGCGGGCTGGACCTGGCCGAGCGCGCGCGGCGCCTCCAGGATCTGGGCCTGCGCGGTGTCGGCCGTCGCCTCGGCGCGCCACGACACGCGCTGGGTGGTGGCGGGCGTGGTCGTCGGGATGAGGATGACGCGGTCGGGGATCGGCGTGGGCTTGTGGACCTCGGCAGCCGGATAGACGGGCGGCGCCGCCGCACCGACGGCCGCCGGGCCGAACGCTAACGCGCCGACCAGCAGCACGCCGGCGCCGGCCGCGGCGAGCTTCGTCTGCCGGGAGCCGAAGGCCCGCGGCTTCGTGGGCTGATTCACTTCGTGTTCACTCCATCGAGAAGCGGTATTCGCCCATCCGCGAGTGCGAGATGGGCGCCAGCGCATTCACCCAGGCATCGCTGACACTCATCTGTCCCAAGACTGTCCGCGAGATGAATTCACGATCGGAAATGTGGGCGTCATCGGGCGTTGGCCCGCCGTTCTCCGGCCGCCGCCTACGATCGGCCCCGGATGATCGTGCGCGTGAGCGGGAGGTGAACGGATGGCGGCGACCCGCCGCTGGGGGCTGCTGCCCGCCGTGGCCGCGCTCGGCACCCTGTTCGTGGTGCCGCCCGCGCAGCCGGTGACCAAGACGGAGTCGTTCATCACGGCGGAGACGACCGGGATCCTGCTGATCGAGGGCGGCGAGTGCTTCAGCGATCCGGCGTACTCGCGCGGGGCGGGCGAGCGGATCGTGCTCTACACGCCGTGCGACGGCGGGGCCGACAACCAGTCGTACGGCTTCACGCACGCCGCCGACGGCCCGTACGACCGGGCGGCGCTGGCGGCGTTCGCCTGGAAGAGCTGCGGTGAGCGGCACGCCGAGCTGTGGGGGCGGGATCGCGCGGACCTGCCGTACTACCCGATCATGCCCACGGTGGAGACGTGGGCGGACGGCGATCGCGACATCATGTGCGCCGTCTACCGCCGCACCGGGCGCCTCACGGGCTCAGTGCTGCCCTGACCCGCCGGTCGCGTCGCCAAAGGTGTCTTGACCGGCCCTTATCCCGCCATATGGGGATAAAAGCGGCGTTCGGCACTAGCGTGGCGCGTATGACCTCGGAGGTAGCGACCGAGCTGACGGTCAACGGCCAGGACGTGCGCCTGGACCTCGATCCGCGGGAGTCGCTGCTCGACGTGCTGCGCGAGCGGCTGGGGCTGACCGGGTCGAAGAAGGGCTGCGATCACGGGCAGTGCGGCGCGTGCACGGTCCACGTGGACGGGCGGCGGGTCGTGTCCTGCCTGTTCCCCGCCGTGCAGGCGAACCACCGGTCGGTACGGACCATCGAGGGCGTGGCGGGGCCCGACGGGGCGCTGCATCCGCTCCAGCAGGCGTTCGTGGATCATGACGCGCTGCAGTGCGGCTACTGCACGCCCGGGCAGGTGATGTCCGGGCTGGCCTGCATCGCCGAGGGGAACGCCGGTGACGACGACGAGATCCGCGAGCACATGAGCGGGAACCTGTGCCGGTGCGGGGCGTACACGGGCATCCTAGCGGCCATCCGCGCGGCGGCCGGGCGGACGGACGCGCCGGCGGGCGAGGGCTGAGGCGTGCGCCCGTTCGGCTACGCCGCCCCGGCCACCCTCGACGAGGCCCTCCGCGCCCTGTCGGAGTCCGGCCCCGGCACGAAGGTGCTGGCCGGCGGCACCACGCTCTACGACCTGATGAAGCTGGACGTCGAGACCCCGCCCGCCGTCGTGGACATCCGCGCGCTGCCCGAGCTGGCCGGCATCGACACGGCCGGATCGAGCGAGCTGTCGTTCGGCGCGGGCGCGCTGATGGCCGACGTGGCGGCGGACCCGGTGCTGCGGCGGGACTATCCGGCGCTGGCCGAGTCGCTGGCCAAGGCGGCGTCCCAGCAGCTGCGCAACATGGCCACCGTGGGCGGGAACCTGCTGCAGCGCACCCGGTGCCCCTACTTCCGCGGCGGCCTCGCGTTCCCGTGCAACAAGCGGCGGCCCGGCAGCGGGTGTGCGGCGATCGGGGGGCTGGATCGCGGGCACGCCCTGCTCGGCGGCAGCGACGCGTGCATCGCCACCTACCCGGGTGACTGGGCGGTCGCGCTGATCGCGTTCGACGCCGCGCTGGACGTGGCGGGGCCGCGCGGCCGGCGCACGCTGCCGCTCGCCGACCTGCACGTGGAGCCCGGTGACAGGCCGGAGCGGGAGCACACGCTGGCCTGGGACGAGATCGTCACCCGCATCCGCGTGCCGGTCACCGCCGCCGGCCGCGGGTCGACGTTCCACAAGGTCAGGGACCGGGCGTCGTACGCGTTCGCGCTGGCCTCGGCGGCCGTGGCCGTCACCCTGGGCGAGGGCGGGGCCGTGGAGGAGTGCCGCATCGCGGTGGGCGGCGTCGCCACCCGGCCCTGGCGCTGCCACTCCGCCGAGCGGGAGCTGGTGGGGGCGGTGCTGGACAGGCGCAGCGCGCGGCGGGCCGGGGAGTCGGCGTTCGCCGGCGCGCGTCCGGGCAGGCACAACGCGTTCCGGGTCGAGCTGGGCATCCGCACCGTCGCCGAGGCGCTGCGGATCGCGGGAGAGCGAGCCGTGCGATGACCAGTCGAGGAATACCACGGGCCGGAGGGCGGGTCGTGCGATGACGAACGCAGGGATGCCGCGCGTCGGCGCGCGGGAGAAGGTCACCGGGTCGGCCCGTTACGGCGCCGACCACACGCCGCCCGGCGTCGCCTACGCGATGCCGGTCGTCTCGACGGTGGGCAAGGGCCGCATCACCGGTCTCGACACCGCCGAGGCCGCCGCCGTCCCCGGCGTCCTGCTCATCCTGTCCCACCTGGACGAGCTGGACATCACTCCGGCCGGCTACATCATGGCCGGCGGCTACGCCTTCCAGAGCCTGCAGCCGCTGCTGGACGACCGCGTCGCCTACCGGGGCCAGCCGATCGCGCTGGTCGTGGCCGACACGCTGGTCGCGGCCACGGAGGCGGCCGGGCTGGTGCGGGCGGCGTACGAGGAGGAGCCGTTCGCGGTCGAGCTGGACGCGGACGGCACCGAGACGGTGCTCCAGCAGGAGGCCCTGCCGCTGCCGTTCCTGGCGGACGTCGTCGTGGGCGACGCCGACGGCGCCTACGACCGCAGCCCTCTGCGGGTGGACGCCGTCTACGAGGCGGGCCCGCAGCACCAGGTGCCGATGGAGCTGATCGGCGGCGTGGCCGAGTGGCACGGGGACACGGTGGTGGTCCACGAGGGGTCGCAGAGCGTCGGCGCGCTGCGCGGCGGCCTGGCCCGCCAGCTCGGCATCGACCCGGAGCACGTCGAGGTCATCGCGCCGTACGTGGGAGGCGGGTTCGGGCAGAAGAACTCGCTGCAGCCGCACCTCGCGCCCCTCGCGGTGGCCGCCCGCAGGCTGGGCCGGCCGGTCAAGCTGGTCCTGCCCCGCGCCCACACGTTCCACGCGGCGAGCTTCCGCCCGATGACCCGGCACCGCGTCCGCCTGGGCGCCGACCGGTCGGGCCGGCTGCTGGCCGCGATCCACGAGGTGGACCAGCAGGCCTCCCGCCACGACCTGCTGCCCGCGACGTACACGGAGATCACCTCTCGCCTGTACGACATCAGGAACTTCCGCGGCCGCCAGCGCCACGTCAGGACCGACACCCAGACGCCGGGCTACATGCGGGCGCCGTTCGAGCATCCGGCGGCGTTCGCGCTGGAGTCGGCGGTGGACGAGCTCGCCCACGCCGCGGGCCGGGACCCGGTGGAGCTGCGCCTGGCCAACGACGCGGGGGCGGACCCGGTCACGGGCAAGCCGTTCTCCTCCCGGCACCTGGCGGCGTGCCTGCGGCGGGGCGCGGAACTGTTCGGCTGGGCGGGCCGCTCGCCGGACCCGTGCTCGATGCGCGCGCCCGACGGCACGCCGGTGGGCTGGGGGGTGGCGGCCGGGGCGTACCCGGCGATGACGGTGCCCGTGCTCGCCCGCCTGCGGGCCGGCGCGGACGGCGGGGTGGTGGCCGAGGTGGGCGGGCACGAGATGGGTCAGGGGATGACGACCGCCCTCGTCCGCGCCGTCGCCGGTGATCTCGGGATCGGCGCGGAGTCCGTACGGGTGGTCGTCGGCGACACCCGGGCCGTGCCCCACCACCTGACGGCGGGTGCGTGGGGCACCAACAGCACGCTGCTGGCGGTCCACGCCGCCCTGCGCGACCTGCGCGAACGCCTGAGGGTGCCGTCGGAGGGCCCCGTGGACGTGGCCGCCGCCGTCCGGGCGACCGGCGCGGAGGAGGTGGTGGCCGAGGCCGTCACCCAGGGCCCCGGGCAGCCGCCCGAGGCGATCGACCGGATGCGCGCGGGCCTGGTCGCCCCCGCCGGCCCCGACTATCCGGATCACGTGGCGTTCAGCTTCATCGCGCACTTCGTCGAGGTGCGGGTGGAGCCGGCCGCGCCGCGCGTACGGGTCTCGCGGGTGGTCAGCGTGGCCGACTGCGGACGCGTGGCCAGCCCGGTCACCGCGGACGCCCAGGTGCGCGGCGCGGTGGTGTGGGGCATCGGCGCGGCGCTGAGCGAGCACAGCGAGGTGGACCCCCGCTACGGCGGCTTCGTCAACGCCGACCTGGCCGACTACGTGATCCCGGTCAACGCCGACGTGGGCGGGATCGAGGTGGACTTCATCGACGAGCCCGACTTCACGCTCAACCCGATGGGCGTCAAGACCCTCGGCGAGGTGGCCCTGGTGGGCGTCGCCCCGGCCATCGCCAACGCCGTCTTCCACGCCACGGGCCACCGCCCGCGCCGCCTCCCGATCCGCATCGAGGACCTGCTGTAGCGGGGGTCCGCGCGGGGTAGACCTCTACCGCCGGATTCCCCCCAACCGTGCCCGCAGGAGGTCCCCGTGACCGATGCGCCGACGATCCTCGACACCTCGGGGATCCACCTCTACGACCAGGTCGACCGGCTGCGCGCGGCCGGCCCCGCCGTCCCCGTACGGCTGCCCGCCGGACTCGTCGCCTGGTCGGTCACCCGCGGCGACGTGGTCAGGCACCTGCTGACCCACCCGGACGTCTCCAAGGACGCCCGCAGGTCGTGGCCGGGCTATCAGCCGTTCGCGATCGCCTGGCTGACCGCCTGGGTGGACGTCGTCAGCATGCTGACCGCCGACGGCGACGACCACGCGCGGCTGAAGAGCCTGGTCGGCAAGGCGTTCACGGCCCGCCGGGTCGAGGCGATGCGCCCGTCCGTCGAGCGGATCGCCGCGACGCTGCTGGACGAGCTCGCCGCCACCCCGCCGGGCGAGCCGGTGGACCTGCGCGCCCGGTACGCCTACCCGATCCCCAGCGGCGTCATCTGCGACCTGTTCGGCGTGCCCGGCGACCAGCGCCCGGCCATGCTGGCGGCCATCGACTCCGTCCTGGACAACACGCTCACCCCCGAGCAGGCCACGGCGGTCCAGCAGGGCATGTACGCGGCGATGCACCGGCTGATCGAGACCAAGCGGGCCGAGCCCGGCGACGACATGACGACGCTGCTGCTGACCGCGCAGGAGGCCGACGGCGACCGGCTCGGCATGGACGAGGTGGTCAGCACCCTGCTCCTGATGATCGGGGCGGGCAGCGAGACCGCGGTGTCGCTCATCGACCACGCGATCGTCGCCATGCTGACCCATCCCGGCCAGCTCGCGACCGTCCTGCGCACGCCGGCCCGCTGGACGGACGTGATCGAGGAGTCGTTGCGCCGCGACTCGCCGGTCATGCACCTGCCGCTGCGGTTCGCCACCGCGGACATCGACCTCGGCGACGGCGTCACGATCGCCAAGGGCGAGCTCATCCTGATCGGGTTCGGCGCCCACGGCCGGGACCCGCTGGTGAACCCCGACCCCGCCAGGTTCGACATCGACCGGCACGACCGCCAGCACCTCGCCTTCGGGTACGGCATGCACTTCTGCCTCGGCGCCCCGCTGGCCAGGCTGGAGGCGGCGGTGGCGCTGCCCGCGCTGTTCGGCCGGTTCCCCGGGATGCGGCTGGCGGTGGAGCCGGGCGAGCTGCGGCCGCTGCCGTCGTTCACGGGGAGCGACGTCCTGACCCTGCCCGTACTACTGGCCTAGCAGCGGACGAGCGGCGGGCTGCGGGGCGGCGCAGGATCGCCCAGGCGGCCATCGCGACGCAGCCTGCGCCGAGGAGCAACCCCCAGACGACGTCGGTGAGGAAGTGCATGCCGCGGTAGAGCCGGGAGAATCCCACGGCCAGCGGCGCGAGGACGGCCGGTGTCCAGATGGCCGCCCGCGCCGCCGCGCCGCGGACGCGCGTGGTCAGGACGAGCGCGACCCCGCAGTAGAACGCGACGGCGGCGCTGACGTGCCCGGAGGGGAAGCTGGAGGTGGGCGGCGCCGGGTCCAGGTGCTGGACGGGCGGGCGGTGCCGCCCGACGGCCTCGGTGGTGGCCAGGAAGATCAGCGACTGGCTCCACACGGCCGCCACGAGGAAGACCGACTCGCGCCAGCGCCGTAACCAGAGGCGGAAGCCGATCGCGGCCAGCGCGGTGAGCGCCACGATGTAGGGGGTGTCGGACAGGCTGCTGCCCAGGTCGGTCGCGGCGTTCCAGACCGGGTCGCGGCCGGCGGCCAGCTCGCGGCTCAGCGCCGCCTCGCCGCTGGGCCAGGCCAGGACCGCCCAGCCGGCGCCGTACGTCGCCGCCGCCATCAGCACCATCGGCGATAAGAGCGTCAGCGCGTAGTACCTCAGCTTGTCTGTTCTGCTCACGCAGCACTCCTTCACTCGCGAAGCGCCCGCACCGACTCGGGCTCCACTCCCTCGGTCACCGGCGAGGCGGGCCTGCGGCCCTGGTCCCGCCGCCACGTCTCGAACGCCGCCGCCGTCGCGGCGATCACCGCCACCCCCAGCACCAGCCCCGCGACCACGTCGCTCACCCAGTGCACGCCGAGCGCGATCCTGGTGCAGCCGACCGACAGCGCCAGGAACGCGGCCACGACCCAGGCCACGCGCCGCCCCCAGCGGGGCAGCACGGGCAGCAGGAGCAGGACGATCACGCCCGCGCCGAGCGTCGCGTTGACCGTGTGGCCGGACGGGAAGCTGTCGCCGGGGGCCAGCGCGACCGGATCCGGCAGGTGGGGCCTGGCCCTGGCGACGATCACCTTGATCGCGAGCCCGAGCAGGCCCCCCACGGTCACGGTGGTGACGGCCCAGGCGGCCGCTCTGGCCGCGCCCTTGTACAGCAGCCAGCCGGCGCACGCGATGACGGCGATCCGCCACGGCCACGGGCCGAACGCGTCGGTCCACACGATGAGCGCCCTGGTCACGCCGGGGTTGTCGAGGACGTACGCGTGCAGCCCGGCGGCGACCCCCGCGTCCAGGTCGTTGAGCGGCAGCTTGGCCACCACGAGCAGGAGGCTGAAGGGGATCAGGATGAGCCACGCGGCGAGGCCGGCCAGGACCAGCCGCGGCCCCAGGCCGCGGGCCCGGGGCCGGCCTCGCTGCCGTCCCTCGTTGCGCATCCGCGCTCGGCTACCCCGGCTGGGCGCGTTGATTCATGAGAGCGGGCGTCAGCGCGGGAAGTCGTCGAGCTCCCTGATGGCCTCGTCGAGGTCGTCGGCGACGCCGCCGCGCAGCAGCCGGCCGTACAGCCCCTCGCCGCCGGCCCCGTACCGGCGGATCTGGGCGGCCCTGGCCCGCATCCGCGCCTGGATCTCCTTGATCACCGAGTCGGTGCCGCCGCTCCAGCCGTAGGCGTCCAGGAAGAGCCGCAGCCGGGCGGGCCTGGCGTCGAAGTCGGTGAAGCCCTCCAGCGCGGTGACGCGGCGCGCGTAGAGCGGCACCCAGGCGTGCGCCATCCAGGCGACGTCCGAGCCGATGGTGGCGGGGCCGGCGAAGTCCCAGTCGAAGAAGCCGGTCAGCCGGCCCTCGTGCCAGGCGGCGTTGAACGGGGTGGCGTCGTTGTGCACGACGACGGTGCCCGGCGTCCACGGCACGCCGGTGCGCCAGCGCGCCCCGGGCGAGGGGACGAAGTCGGCGACGGCCTCGTGAAAGGCCCGGGTCCACTCCGCCACCTGCACCAGCGTCGCGTCGGTACGCGACCACCCGGGCCACACCGCCGCGTCGCCCATGGTGTCGCCCTCGAGGTACGTGAGGACCTCACGCCCCTCGGCGTCGACGCCCAGCACGCGCGGCGCCCCCTCGAACCCCTTGCTCTCCAGGTGCCGGAGCAGCTCGTGCACCGACGGGGTCCACTCGCGTACCGGCCGCCGGACCGTGCCCCCGACCCGGGAGGCGCCCGCGTCGTTGCCGCCGCCGAGCCGGCTCAACCTGTCACCTGACCGCGGCCTGAGCCGGTCAGGCCATCGGCGGGACCGTGCCGCGGGCCGGGCGGCCGGTGGCCGGCGCGACGCCGTACTCCGCCCGGAGGCCCCTTGAGTGTTACTTCCGGGTTCCATTGCACTGTGCAATGATAAAAGTGCGAACCGTTGCAAAGCGGAGGGGTGGAATGAGAAGCGCTGACCGCACCGGCTTCTCCTGGGTCGTCACCCAGAGTGACGACGCGGCTGTCCTGCGTCCTGCCGGTGATCTGGATCTGGCCTCCAAGGAGGAGTTCCGCAACGGTCTGGCCGAGGCGATGTCCTGTCTCAGGCCGCCGTCCGTGGTCGTCGATCTGCAGGAGGTCCCCTTCTGCGACTCCTCGGGGCTGAACACGCTGATCTGGGCCGCCAACACCGTCGAGGCCGCCGGCGGTTCGATCCGGCTGTGCGGGGTCCCGCCCCGGCTCACCCGGCTCCTGCATCTGACCGGCCTGGACAAGCGGTTCTGTCACGCGTGAGGCGGTGCCGCGACGGGCTCTAGGCCAGCCTGCCCACCGCGCCGATGAGGCCGGGCACGGCGAGGTCGACCGCGACCTGCCGGTCCAGGTCGGAGTCCGGCCGCCACAGCTTGACCGGGACCAGGCCCGGCTCCAGCAGGCTCAGCCCGTCGAAGTACGCGCCGATCTGCCGCAGCGAGCGGGCGACCAGCGCGCCCGGCTTGGTCGCCCTGTACACCTGCTGGCCCGCCCTGACCTTGGGGTCGTCGGTGTCCGGCGTGTAGAAGTGGGAGATCAGCAGGTGGCTGCCCGGCACGAGCGGCTCGCGCAGCGTCTTGACGATGTCGCTGGTCTGCTGGTCACCCGGCACGAAGTGGAGCACCGCCGACATCAGCAGCCCGACGGGCCGGCCGAAGTCGAGGTGCGCGGCCACCTCGGGATCGCGCAGGATGGCGGCGGGATCGGTGACGTCGCCCCAGGCCGCGAGGGTGTACGGGTTGTCCGCCAGCAGGGCGCGGGCGTGCGTCAGGACGATCGGGTCGTTGTCGACGTAGACGACCCGGGCGTCGGGCACGACCCGCTGGGCGACCTGGTGCACGTTCTCCTGCGTGGGCAGGCCGGCGCCGATGTCGAGGAACTGGCGCACGCCCTGCTCGGCCATCAGCCGTACGGCCTTGCCGATGAAGGCGCGGTTGTCGCGGGCCGTCTCGCGCACCTCGGGGACGATCGCGATGATCTTCTCCGCGGCCGCCCGGTCGGAGGGGAAGTTGTCCTTCCCGCCCAGGTAGTAGTCGTACATGCGGGCCACGCTGGGAACCGTAGGGTCAACACCGGGCACGTCCACGCGTCATCTCCCTGCACCGAGGTGCGGCCAGCCTAGCGATCAGTCTGGTACGGGTGAAGTGCCCGTTTCAGCGCAGCAGCCCGCCCTCGTGCAGCGCCTGGAGGACCAGCGAGTCGACGTACGACACCCGGTGCCGGTCGGCGTACCCGAACCACGCCTTCTCCGCGATCTCCATGGACGGCGTCAGCGGCCCGCTGTGCTCGGCCGTGTAGCAGATCATCCGGAACGGCCCGCGCTCCGGATGCCCGGCCGGGACCTCGAACGTACCGAAGTGCACCATCGAGTCCGCGTCGATCGCGGTCAGCAGCTCCTCGTCGATCTCCCTGACGAGGGTCTGGCTGTCGGACTCCCCCGGCTCGCGCATCCCGCCGGGGAAGTAGAACACCTCGCGGCCGTGGCTGCGCGTCATCAGCACCCGGTGGTCGCGTACCAGCACCCAGGCCACCTTCTCCGGCACGCCGTCGTCGTTCGCCATGACACCGGACCCTAGTGGAGACTTGGGGGGTGAGCTCCGAGAACGACCGCCCCGCTCCCCCGACGACCAGCGCCTCCATCGTGGTGCTCACGCTGGCGCGCAAGGTCGAGACCGAGCTCAACGCCGCCCTCGCGCCGCTCGACCTCACCGTGAGCAGGCTCGGGCTGCTCGGGCACATCGCGGCCATGCCGGGCGTCTCGTTCAGCGAGCTGGCGCGGATGTCGGGCATCACCGTGCAGAGCGTGCACACGGCGGTGAAGGCGCTGGCCGGGGCCGGGCTGGTGCGCGACACCACCGCCCGCGCGGGCTCGGCGTCGGCCATCGAGGTCACCCCTGACGGCGCGCGGTTGATGGAGCAGGCGCGCGCGGCGGTGGCCACGGTGGACGAGCGCCTGTTCGGGGAGTCGGCCGACCCGATCCAGCGGCAGGTGGGCGACACGATCCGCGCCGCGTTCTCCGGCTAGACCGTCGACGACGGGCGCTTCGCGGGCACCGCCATGCCTTCCCTCCTTCAGGAACCCTGAAGGTCGCGTGTTAGGCTTCAGGCCACCTGAAGGTTTGGAGGGAGTACTTCGTGGAGCCTCTGCTGCTGTCCGTCCACGTGGTCGCCGGCATCGTGTTCGTGGGCGGCTCGGCCATCGCGACCAGCCTCTTCCCGCGGTACGTGCCGGTCACCGGCGAGGAAGGGTCCCAGGAGCGCAGCCGGGCCGTGGCCGCGGCGTTGCACCGCATCACCCGTGGCTACAGCATCGCCGGGCTGATCGTGCCCGCGGCCGGGATCGTCCTGGCGTTCGTGCAGGGCCGTACCGGCGAGATCTGGATCACCCTGGCCATGGTCCTGACCGCGGCGGCGGGATTCCTGCTGGCCGTGCAGATCTACCCGCGCCAGCGCGACGCCCTCGCCACTCCCGGGGCCCGCGATCGTCTGCGTGCTCTGTCCATGCTCGCCGGGGTCTACAACGTGTTGTGGACGGTCGTCGTCGTGCTGATGATCGTCCGTCCCGGTGCCGCGGAAGGGGCGTGAGGCCGGATGCGTGCGTTGCGCGTCGCGGTGGCCGTGGAGACGCTCTCGCTGGCGGTCCTGCTGGTGAACCTGTTCACCGTGCACGTCGAGGGGGTCTCGTCGCTCGTCGGGCCGCTGCACGGCGGGGCCTATCTCGCTGTCATCGCCTGCACCGTGCTCGTCCCCGGGAGCGCCTCGGCCGGGGCCCGGTGGCGGGCCTGGATCCCGGTGGTCGGCGGGCTGCTCGCCGTGCGCCGGCTGCGCCTGGCCGCGGACCGGCCCTGACGGGCGGCCGTCCTGGCGGGCGGCTGTTGTTTGGAGGGATGGGACGTCACCCGGCCATGCGGCCGTCCTGGCGGTGGCGTTCCTCCTGGGCCGCCATCGGCGCGCCGGCGCCGCCGTACTCGATCGAGCCGGGCGAGTAGTAGCGGCGCAGCCAGTCGGCCAGCCCGTCCAGGCCGGGCAGGAGGACGCGCTCGGTGATGTTCGCCTGGTCCAGCCGCTGCCTGATCTCGGCCTTGGCGGCGGGCGGGATCAGCCACGCGCGGGCCAGCCCCTGATGCTCCTCCAGCCACTGCTCCAGCTGGAACGCGGGGTCCGAGAGCACCGACAGCACCGAGGACTGGTTGATCACCCGGTCGTCCAGCGAGGGCGGCTCGAAGAAGGCCAGGAACGGCCGGTCGCCGCCCAGCTCGTCGAGGCACGGCAGGTCGGCCGCGACCTTGGCGAGCAGCTCGGTGGTGAACACCAGCGCACCCTCGGCGGCCAGCAGCTCGCCCAGCGGCTCCGGCAGCAGTTCATGTGCGCCCGCGCAGTCGACCGCGAGCAGGACGGCGTCGTCCTCCGGCCAGGAGGCGGTGGCGAAGTGCAGGGCGACGAGCGGGGAGAACGTCCAGTCGAGCAGGCGCGTGGGCAGGCCGTGGTGCTGCCCCAGGGCCAGCCAGTCCCACAGCGTCGGCCCCGGGGCCTGCCGGTGCGCATATTTCCGGAAATTTCGGATCAGGTGGGACTCGACGTCCGCGTAGTCGCCGCGCAGCCGGGCCAGCCCCGACATGTGCGTGTACGTGCTGCGCGCCAGCCCGCGGAACACCAGCGTCGAATGCGCGTGCCCGCCCCCGCCGCCCAGGCCCGCCTCGCCGACCGAGTCGTCCAGCTCCCGCCAGGAGGACACCGTAACCACGTTCACCCTGGTTGCGTTGCCCCTGCTCACCCGCTTCACACCCGCCGGTCTCGACAACTCCGGCGGCGGATCCTACGTTCGGGGTGACCCACCATCCCCCCGCCCCCTCGGGAGGCACTGATGGCACTTGACCACGCGACGACCGGTTTCCTCAAGCAGCTCGCCGACTCGGGCGGCAAGCCGCTGCACGAGATGAGCGTGACCGAGGCGCGAGCCCTCGGCACCTTCATGAGCGAGCTGTACGGCAAGGGCCCCGACATGGCCCGCGTCGAGGAGGCCACCATCCCGGCCGAGGACGGCGCCTCGTTCCCCGCCCGCGTCCTGGTCCCCGCCGGCACGCCGCGCGGCGTCCTGATCTACTTCCACGGGGGCGGCTGGGTGCTCGGCACGCTCGACGAGTTCGACACGCTGGGCAGGGAGCTGGCCGCGCGCACCGGCTGCACCGTCGTCCTGCCCCACTACCGGCTCGCCCCCGAGCACCGCTACCCGACCGCCGCCCGCGACGCCTACGCGACGCTGCGCTGGGCCGCCGCCCGCATGCCCGGCCTGCCGATCGTCGTGGCGGGCGACAGCGCCGGCGGCAACCTGTCCGCCGTGATCGCCCAGCGCGCCAGGGACGAGAACGGCCCGGCCATCGCGCTGCAGGTGCTCATCTACCCCGTCACCGACTGCGACCTCGACAGGGCCTCCTACCTCGACCCCGAGAACCAGCTCATGCTCACCCGCGACGCCGTGGCCTGGTTCTGGGACCACTACGCGCCCGACCGCGCGCAACGCGCCAACCCCGACGCCTCTCCCCTGCGCGCCGCCGACCTGTCCGGCCTGCCGCCCGCACTCGTCCTGACGGCCGAGCACGACGTGCTGCGCGACGAAGGGGAGGAGTACGCGGAACGGTTACGGCAGGCGGGCGTGCCGGTCGAGCTGAAGCGGTTCGAGGGGCAGATGCACGTCTTCTTCACGCTGGTGAACGTGCTGCCGGCCAGCGCCGCCGCGCTCGCCCTGATCGCCGAGACAGTGGAGCGGCGGCTGGAGTGACCGCCGGGGCGGGTGGCGCAGAAGCTGAAATCAGCGCCGAGAGGGTGGCGCGGAGGCGGGAGTGGGCGTCGAGCGAGGGCGGTAGGCCTGAGGTCGCTGGTCGTTCATCCTAGGGAGAACCCTGGGCGTCCCCCTGATGTCGGCCGGTGCGGCGGAGCTTATCGTCCTGCGCGGACCTTCCGTCCCCGGAGGTGCGACGATGCTCCTCGCCAAGGTGGCCGCGCCGATGCCGGAGCTGAGGTGGCCGGCCCAGTTCCCGCTCGACGGGCTCGGTGACAGCGCCCGGCTGCACCTCCTCGTCCCCGACGGGTACCTGGTGGAGGGGCGGCTGGCCGCCGACCTGCTGCGGGCGGGCGGGGGGCTCGGGTGGTTGCGGCCGGAGCCGTACGAGCTGGGGCCCGCGGACCTGCGGCGCCTGGCGGCGGCGAGCGAGCCCGCCGGCACCGTGGTCATCCAGCGGCCGTGCGCGGACGCCGCCGGGCTCGGCGGCCCCTCGCCGTCGCTGGCCGCCAGCGAGGTCGTCCTGTCGCCGTGCGCGGGCGACCGGGGGCTGGGGGTGGGCGCGGAGACCGCGGCCGCGGCGGCCGGGCACCTCGACTGCCCGTTGGACGGCGACGTCATCGAACGGCTGGTGGCCGTGACGGGCGGGCGGCCGGGGGTCATCGACTCGGTGCTGCGGGCCGCCTGCCTCCGGGGCGGCGGCGGGCTGGGCGAGTGCGTCATGCGGGCGAGTGGGCTGGCGGAGCTCGTCGCCTCCGTCACGGTGTCCCTGCTCCGGGACGCGGACCCGTCCCGGCTCCAGGCGCTCGCCCTGGCGGCGCGGCTCGGGTACGCGCACGAGGACCTGTCGGCGCTGCGACCCGCGCTCCGCGAGCCGGACAAGGAGCCCTGGTGGGAGCCATTGACGGGTGGCTGGTACCGCATGCTCCCGTTCTGGTCCACCGCGCTGTGCGCCCTGCGGCCCGCCCGGTCGCCGGGCTTCCGGAGGCGGCTGGCTCTGCTGGCGGGGGAGCTGGTGGGGGCGCATGCGGTACGGGAGGCGGTGGAGCTGTCCCGCCGCGCGGACGACCCCGGCCTGCTGGCCGAACTCCTGGCGGAGACGGACGTGGAGGACGAGCCGGCGGTCACGACGGATGGGGACGCGACCGGCAGGGACGCGGCCGGTGGGGACGCGGCGGTTGGCGGTGCGGCCGGGGGCGACGCGGCCGGCGGCGGGGCTCGGCGGGGTGAGTGGGAGGCGTGGGGGCGGGCCAGGGCGGCGCTGGTCATGGGGCGGCTGGGTGAGGCACTGCAGCACGGCCGACGAGCGCGGGACCTCGCCTCCGGGCGCGAGCCGGCGGCCCGGGGCCGCAACGCGCTGCGCCTCATCCGCCGGACGATGCGGGCGCGCTCGGCCCGCAAACGCATGGTGCTGCTGCTCCAGGCCGTAGAGGCCACCACCTGGCCCCACCCCGCGACCGCACCGCCGCAAGCCGCGAACGCGTCATCGGCGATCTCTGGGCCGGCGGGCAAGCCGCCCGGACACGCCATACCCGGACGAGCGGCCGCCCCAGAGCCGGGAGGCCCGCGAGCCGCATCGCGACCGGTGGCCGGGCAGCAGGGCGGGCGGGCCGAGGTGGAGGCGTGGTTGCTGGGGACGTTCCGGGTGCGGGTCGGTGGGCGGGCGGTGGTGGAGTGGTCGGGGAAGCTGGGCAGGTCCGTGCTGATGTACCTGCTCCTGTCCCACCCCAAGCCCATCCGCCGAGACGTCGTGCTCGACGCGATCTGGCCGGGCGTCCCCGAGAACGCCGCACGCAACCGCCTCAACGCGACCGTGCACGCCCTACGAGCCGACCTGCGCAAGGTGTGCCCCGGCAGGCAGGTCGTCGTGTACGAGCGCGAGACCTACGCCCTGGCTCCCGACCTGTCGATCTGGCTGGACATCGAGGAGTTCACCGAGGGCTGTGCCACGGCGGCCCGCCTCAGGCCGGAGGACGGCGACGGTCACGAGGCGGCCATCGCGCGGCACGAGGCCGCCAGGGCACTGTACTCGGGCGACCTCCTGGAGGACGCCCCCTACCTGGACTGGGTGGTACCGGAGCGGGAGCGGCTGAGCGCCGCGCACGTGGACCTGCTGAACGGGCTGGCCGCCCTCTACCTGGAGGCGGGCGCGCACGCCAAGTGCGTGGACACCTGCAGGCAGGTCCTGGCGCGCGACTCCTGCAGGGAGCAGACGCACCGCCTGCTCATGCGCTGTCACGCGCGCCAGAACCAGCCGCACAAGGCCCTCGCCCAGTACGAGACCTGCCGCAGGGAGCTGGACGCCGTCCTCGGCATGACCCCCAGCCCGGAGACACACGCCCTGTACGAGTCGGTACGCCGCCACCTGACCGTCTGAGCCACCGTTTCCGCAGGCCGGTCACCGCAGGCCCGTCACCGGTTTCGGAGGCGGGCGCGTTCGCCGATGAACGCGAGCAGCCGCTCGGCGTCCCAGCCGCGCACGCGCGAGACGTCGTCCGTCTGGTGGTGGCGGATCTCGCAGTTGAGCACCTCCCTGGTCCCGCTGTCCGCTGTCACCGTCAGCGTGAACGTGTGCCGCTCCGGCACGGCCCTGCGCTCCTCGGCGGCCAGCGCGGCAGCCTGGCCGATCCAGTCCTGCTTGGCCAGGCGTTCCGCGCCGATGCCCGCCGGGTGCAGGATCGCGGCCAGCTCCTCCACCGAGAGGGCGCGGAGCTGCTCGAACGTGGTGATCCCGGCCTGGTGCAGCAACGCCGAGATCTTCGGCCCCACTCCCTTGACCCGCTGGAAGTCGTCCTCGGCCGGGACGACGGCGGCGGCCTCGGCGCCTTCCACCGGCACCACGTGGCCGGGCCCGCCGTTGTCGTCACGTGCCCACAGGCCGGAGCGGTCCGTGACGAGGATCTCGCAGTGGTAGCGACCCGGTGGCAGGCCGCTCAGGTCCGCCCGGTGCTCGCGGCCGAATCCGGTCCCGGCGCGCTCCGCCACGTGCTTGCCGATGGCCAGCCGGGCGGGGACGGTGTGGCAGCGTACGCGCCACGAGCAGTCCACGTCCGTCTCCCACACCAGCGTGGCGCCCTCGGCGCGCGGGTTGACGACGCGCGGGAAGACGGCGGTGGCGGCGGACTCGACGGCGCGCGCCACATCCAGCTTCCCGGCTCCCCACGCATGACCGGAAGCGGCACCACCCGCCACCTCCGGCAGCTCAGGTCCATGAGCGCCACCGGACGCGCCCTGCCCTCCAGCGCCACTCGGCGTGCCCTGCTCCACAGCGCCGCTGAGAGAGCCCGCTGCATCCCGGGCGCGAACCGGCGCATCCTGCTCCCGGGCCGCGACGGGCCGGGCGGCGCGACGGAGGAGCTGGCCGGTCTGCTCGCCCGTGAGCTGCCCGAGCCCGCTCATCGCGCGGGCGGCCATGACGAGGGCGGCGGCGCCGCAGACGTGCGGCGCGGCCATGCTCGTCCCCGCCATGAGCGTGTGCAGGAGATCGGGCTGAGGCGGCAGCGCGCTGCCGGCGCAGCGGGCGGAGGCGATCGTCTCGCCAGGCGCCGTCAGGTCGGGCTTGGGCTCGCCCAGCCGGGTGGGCCCATGGCTGCTGAAGGAGGACAGCGCCCCGTGGCCCAGGCTCCAGTCGGCGGGGCGGGTGGCGTACGAGCCGACGGTGACGAGCCGGCGCGCCGTGCCGGGGGCGGTGACCGTGCGGGCCGGATCGGCCGAGGCGGCGGAGAAGCGGCTCTGCCCGCCCTCGCCGCGCGGCGCGCGCTCGATCCACGCGTCGTAACGCCCGAGACGTACGGGGCCGCCGCGCAGCAGCAGCCGCCAGACCCCCGGCTCGGCGCCCTGGCCGGCCGGCCCGGAGATGATGACCGTGGTCGCGGTGTCGCCGCTGGCCGAGGCGTCGAGCTCGCTGTCGATGGTGACCCGGTCGCCGCGCCGCGTGGTGAACGTCTGCTGCTCCCCCGGCCCGGTGAACGCCGACTGGGACCCGCTCGGCGGCGTGACCGCCACGCTGATCCGGTCCTCGCCGTCGAACCACACCTCCACGAGGTCGTCCTCGACGCCCCCGGGCGGGACGACCAGGTCGAGCGCGACGACCTCGCCCTGCCCGAGGGTGCCGCCCGCATGGGTACGCCGTTCCCGCTCGTTGCCCGCCGACTTGACGATGACCACGCCGGGGCGGCGGGCGTAGGCGTCCAGTGCCCGCTCGACGAGTGACTCGCCGGAGTGGCCGCCGCCGTTCATGCCCAGGCTGAGGTTGACGGCGACAGGACGGCCCTCGGCGCGCCGCACGGCGTAGTCCACCGCGGCGACGAGCTGCGTGGAGCGGCCGAGCGTGCCACCGGGCTCGCCCGCCAGCGCGACCACGATGAGGTCGGCGTGCGGCGCGATGCCCTGGTAGGCGCCTCCGAGCTGGGTGTCGTCGCCCGCGGCGATGCCGGCGACGTGGGTGCCGTGCCCGCCCGCCGTGTCCTCGTGCGGCACGATGTCGGTGGGGCGCGGGTCTCCGAGCGCCTTGTCGAGGTCCTCCTTGGCGTACTCGACCCCGTACGGTACGGAGCCGCCGGGAGTCGCGGGGGCGGACTGGTCCCACAGGTGCAGGATGCGTGAGGAGCCGCCGGGGTGGCGGAAGGCCGGGTGCGTGTAGTCGATGCCGGAGTCGATGATCGCCACGATGGTGCCCTCGCCCTTGAGCGGTCCCGAGCTGTTCGGGGCCTGGACGGCGGCGCGTACGTCGCGGCGGGAGATGTTCAGCTCGGGGAACAGCGGCCTGGACGACTCGACGCGCCGCACCGACTCGTGCGCTGCCAGCTCCTCCAGCCTGGCGACGGGCACGCGCACCGCGTAGAGACCGCCGGTGTACGGGCGCCCGGCGTCCGCCGAGCCCGCGGCCGGCCTGCTCGCGTCCGGCCTGCTCGGGTCCGGCTGGAACGTGTGGACGGTCACGCCCGGCACGTCGTCGAGCCACCGCCGGTCGCCACCACTGACAAGCACCTCGACCGTGCCTTCCAACGTGCCTTCCACCGTGCCTTCCAACGTGCCTTCCATCGGGCCTTCCATCGGGCCCTCCGGCGGTTCAGGTTGGGGGCCGGGCTGCCAGCCCACCCGTTCGGCCAGCGCCGTGCCCTCGATCCCGGCCTGCTCCCGGGCCCGCGCGAGGAGGTGCCGCAGGCGTGCGTCCAGCGTTGTCATGGTCTCCCTGCCCTTGCTCCTGGTACGGCGTACGTCCTCAAGTCAGGCCGGGCGGCGGCCCGGCGGGACGGCGGTGAGCCAGGAGGATCCCGGACGGCCCGGCCCCGTCGCCGGCCCACCAACTCCTCCTGGCTCACCGCACGCCCCTCATCGTGCGGCTACCGGGATCAGGAGTAGATCAGCATCCTGACCGGCGTCTCCTCGACGATCCCCGGCAGGATGTCGGGGAACCCGAGGAAGCCCGGCTGCAGCTCGGGCCGGTACCACCGGCTGGCGAACCCGGCGAACGGCGGCAGGCCCACGCCGACGCCGAGGATGTCCACGGTGAGGTGGATCTCCAGCGGGCGCGGCCGGCCCTCGGCGGGCCTGGGGTCGGTCGGGATCCGCATCGGGATGATGTTGATGTAGTCGGGGCCGAACGCCGCCGGGTTCGGGCTGAGCGCGGGCCCGGGGGTGACGGAGTTCAGCTCGACGGAGACGCCGCGCACCTGGTAGATGAAGGGCGCCATGACCTCGGCCGCCGAGGGGCCGCCGAGCAGTGGCATGGGGTTGCGCCAGAGCACGGCGAAGAGGTAGACGTTCTCGCCGTAGTGGACGACCCTGGCCGGCTGGAGCGGGCCGCCGAAGTACGGCTCCCGGTAGGGGCCGAGGGCCATGAGGTCGAACCAGAGGTACGGCGGGTTGGTGGGCGTGATCGGCGTGGCGACCTCGAAGTCGCCGCGCTGGGGCGCGCGGGCCTGCTCGGCCATGCGCGGCTGCTGCTGTTGCGGGGCGCGGAGCTGCTCGGCCGTGGGCAGCTGCTCGGCGGCGCGCTGCTGCTCGGGAGAGCGCAGCTGCTCCGCGGCGCGGGCGAACTCGGGCGAACGAGCGAACTCGGGCGAACGGGCGAACTCGGGGGTGCGGGCGTACTCAGCAGAACGGGCGTACTCGGCCGCGCGGGCGGGGTCGTGCATGCGCTGCTGCTCGGGCGCGGCCTGGAACCGGGCGTGGGCGGCCCGCTCCTGGAGGTCGCGGTACTTCTCCCGGTACTGCGCCGTGTAGCGGTCGAGACTGGCCACGGCCTCCCGCATGACCTGCCGGATCCGGTCGTCGGCCAGCAGGTCCCGGGTTTCCTGGTTCGGCTGGAGGTCCGCGATCTGCTGATGCGTGGCGGTCCTCACGTCGGTGATCGACATTGATCTGCCCCTCGCGTCGGGCGGGCTCAGTGTCCCGCGTGCCCGTCAACCTGGCACGCCCCGCTTAGCCGGCACTGAGGGCAGACCTCTGCCGCCGCTTAGTTTTCCCTTCGGTTCAGCCGGAGAAGAGCTGGGTGAGCTTGAGGAACAGCTCGTACACCCCGTATGCGAAAGGCAGCCCGACCCAGACCCACGCCAGCGTCATCAGCCCGGTGCGCCGCTCCTTGGCACTCATACGGCCTGTCCCTCCTCCACCGCCCGCACGGGCCGTTCGTGGTGTCTCTCGTGTACGGGCCGGATCAGCTCGTTGGCGAGGAAGCCCACCGCGAGCAGTCCGATCATGATGAACAGCGACGTCGTGTAGAGGTCGGGGCCCGAGCGCCCGTCGGCCTTCTGCGCGTCGGCGATGGCGTTGACGATCAGCGGGCCGAGCACGCCCGCCGTGGACCAGGCCGTGAGCAGGCGGCCGTGGATGGCGCCGACCTGGTAGGTGCCGAAGAGGTCCTTGAGGTAGGCGGGCACGGTCGCGAAGCCGCCGCCGTAGAAGGACAGGATGCCCAGCGCGCACACGATGAACAGCGGCTTGGACGCGTCGCCCGCCAGCGCGATGGCGAGGTACAGCAGCGCGCCGACGCCCAGGTAGACGCGGTACATGTTCTTGCGCCCGATCAGGTCGGAGGTGGAGGACCAGACGAACCGGCCCGCCATGTTGGCCAGCGACAGCAGCGCGACGAACCCCGCCGCCGCTCCCACCGCGACGGCGGCCGTGGTGCCGGAGAAGAAGTCCGTGATCATCGGCGCGGCCTTCTCCAGGATTCCGATGCCGGCGGTGACGTTGCAGCACAGCACGATCCACAGCAGGTAGAACTGCGGGGTACGGATGGCGTTGCGCGCCGAGACGTCGGCCGTGGTGATCAGCGGGCGGGCCTGGGCCGTGGGCGGGCTCCAGCCCTTCGGGGCCCAGCCGTCCGGCGGCACCCGGACGAGCAGCACGCCCATCGTCATGAACACCGCGTAGACGACGCCGTGCACGAGGAACGTCGCGGCGATCCCGGACGTCGTCGGGCCGAAGGAGCCGAGCATCTGCGCCGACCACGGCGAGGCGATGAGCGCTCCCCCGCCGAACCCCATGATCGCGATGCCGGTCGCCATGCCCGGCCGGTCGGGGAACCACTTGATCAGCGTGGAGACGGGCGAGATGTACCCGATGCCGAGGCCGATGCCGCCCACGAAGCCGTAGCCGAGCACGACCAGCCAGTACTGCCGGGTGAACACGCCCAGCGCCGACAGCAGGAAGCCGGAGGAGAAGCAGGTCATCGAGACGAACATGGCCCAGCGGGGCCCGTTGCGCTCGACGAGCGTGCCGCCGAAGGCGGCCGACAGGCCCAGCATGACGATGCCGAGCTGGAAGGGCAGCGCGCTCTGGGTGCCGGACAGGCCGAGCGCGGATTCGAGCGGGGGTTTGAACACGCTCCACGCGTACGCCTGGCCGATGGCCAGGTGCACGGAGAGCGCCGCGGGCGGCACGAGCCAACGGCTCCAGGTGGGCGCCGCCACTGTACGGGAACGACTGAGGAAACCGGTGGGACTCGCGAACCTGGTACTGAGTGACACGCATCACGGCTACCACACATACGGTATGCAGTATTTGGCATGCGGACGATCTTTACGGCGAGCGGTCAGATCTGGTCGATGAACGGCCCCCGTAATCTTGGAGTGGTATTCCGAGAAAGGCGGCCGAGCATGGGGACGACCACAGAGCCCGAGGTCCGGATCGCGACGGGTGCCGTACGGGGCCGCACCGAGGGCGGCGTGTCCGTCTTCCGCGGCATCCCGTACGCCATGCAGCGGCGCTTCGGCGCCCCCGGGCCCGCCGAGCCGTGGGACGGGGTACGTGACTGCGTGGCGTTCGGCCCGCCGCCGCCCCAGCAGTCCGCGCTCACCCCGGCCGTGGCGGGGCGCGGCGGCGAGAGCTGGCTGACGGTCAACGTCTGGTCGCCGTCGCCCGGCCCGGCGGCGCGGCTGCCGGTGATGGTGTGGATCTACGGGGGCGCCTACCGGGGCGGCGAGTCCGGCGAGTCCGTGTACGACGGCACGGTGCTGGCCAGGGAGGGGAACGCGGTCGTCGCCACCCTCAACTACCGGGTCGGCATGGAGGGGTTCGCCCACGTGGCGGGGGCGCCGGCGAACCGCGGGCTGCTCGACCAGGTGGCGGCGCTGGAGTGGGTGCGGGACAACGTGGCCGCGTTCGGGGGCGATCCCGGGCGGGTGACGGTGTTCGGGGAGTCGGCGGGGGCCGGGTGCATCGCCGCGCTCATGGCCATGCCGCGCGCCGCCGGGCTGTTCGGGCGGGCGATCGCGCAGAGCGTCCCCGGCACGTACTTCTCCGCGGCGCTGGCCTCGGACATCGCCGCCGTCCTGGCCGCGGAGCTGGATCTGCCGCCCGACGCCGGCGCGCTGGCCGCCGTCGAGCCCGGCCGGCTCGTCGCGGCGGCCGAGGCGGTGACGGGCCGGATGCGCCGGTACGAGGACCGCTGGGGCGCGGTCGCGCACACCGTCACCCCGTTCTCGCCGGTGGTGGACGGTGACGTGCTGCCCCGCGACCCCTGGAGCGCGCTGGCGGACGGGGCTGGCCGCGGGATCGAGCTGGTCGTGGGGCACACGCGGGACGAGTACCGGCTGTTCACGCGGACGGGGCGGGTGGCGGGGCAGGATCTGCTGGGGGTGTTCGCGCCGGGGCGGGAGCGGGCCTACCGCGACGCCTTCCCCGCGGCGGGGCCGGAGCTGCTGGACGAGCTGGTGCAGTCCGACTGGTTGTTCCGCATGCCGTCCCTGCGGCTGGCCGACGCGCAGGCCGCCGGGGGCGGGCGGGTGCACGCGTACGAGCTGACCTGGGAGAGCCCCGCGCTGGGCGGGGCGTGTCACGGGCTGGACGTGCCGCTGGTGTTCGGGAACCCGGGCAGCGGGATGGGCACCTTCTTCCTCGGTGAGAGCGCCCCGCCCGAGGCCGCCGCCGTGTCGGCCGCCTTCCGGCGGGCGTGGACCGGCTTCGCGGCGGGCGAGGGGCCCGGGTGGGAGCCGTACACGCCGGAGGGGCGCCTGACCAGGCTGTTCGACGTCGAGCCCACCCTCGTGCCCTACCCGGAGGAGGCCTCCCGCCGCATCTGGGCGTCGCACGCGTTCGCCGAGCTCCCGCTTCTCGTCTGAGGCCACGCCAACCCGAACTTTGTTCTGTAGTGTGGTGGGATATGACGGACATCTTCGATGACCTCCAGGCCGAGTACGAGCAACTCGACACCGTCCTCGCCGCTCTCACGCCCGCGCAGTGGTCGCACCCGTCCGCCGCCGCCGGCTGGACCGTCTCCGACGTGGTCCTCCACCTCGCCCAGTCCGAGGAACTCGCCGCCGCCTCGATCAGGGGCGAGCTGGCGGGCCCGCGCACCCGCGGCGAGGTGGACGCCATGGCGGACAGCGCCGTGGCCGCCGAGCGCGACATCGCCCCCGCCGACCTGCTGGCCCGCTGGCGCGCGGCCACCGCGTTCATGCCCGCCGAACTGCGCGCCCACCCCAGGGGCCACCGCCTGACCTGGGTCGCCGCCAGCCTGTCGCCCGCCACCCTGGCCACCACCCGCCTGGCCGAGCACTGGGCCCACGCCCTCGACATCACCGCCCCGCTCGGCATCCCCTACCCGGACACGGCGCGGCTGCGGCACATCGCCTGGCTGGGGCATCGCACGCTGCCGTACGCGTTCGACGTGGAGGGGCTGGCGGGCGGGCCCGTCCACTGCGAGCTCACCGCGCCGGACGGCGAGCTGTGGCACTTCGGCGACCACGACGCGCCGTCTGCGATCACCGGGCCGGCGGGCGACTTCTGCCGCGTGGGCGCGCGCCGCCTGGCCGCCGCCGACTCGGCGCTCAAGGCCACCGGCCCGCACGGCGCCGAAGCCCTCGCCGTCCTGCGCAACTACGCCTTCTGACCTCGCCGTGCCCGCTGTTCGCGAATCCTGGCCCGCTCGCCGCGAATCCCGAGCTCGGCGCCGGGCCTGCTAGCCGAGCGTCCCGCCCAGCCGGCCCTCCAGCATCAGCAGCAGCTCCGCCAGCAGGCCGGCGAGCTCCCGCTCCTTCTCGGCGGGCAGGCCCTCCAGCAGCGCGGTCTCGTACTCGAGCTGCTCGGGCACCAACCGCATGATGAACTTCCTGCCCTGCTCGGTGAGCGACAGGTGGGCCACGCGGCGGTCGCGGTCGTCCACGCGCCGGGCGACCAGGCCGAGCTCCTCCAGCCGCCGCACCCGCTTGGTCACGGCCGCCCCCGAGGCGAACGTCTCGCGGGCCAGCCTGCCCGGCGTCAGCTCGCCGCCGACCCTGAGCAGCGCGCACAGGACGTCGTACTCCGCCCTGTTCACCCCGGCGCGGCCGAGCGGGGCGTCGGCGGCCTGGTGGAGGAGGGCGGTGCAGCGGTTGAGCCGGCCGATGACGGCGATCGTGTCGAGGTCGGCGTCGGGGAGGACCTTCCGCCACTGGCGCAGCGCGACCGCCACGGCGTCCTCCACGTGAGCGATCCTTCCTGTGCCAGGGTGTTCGGTGGTCTCCGATCGTACGCGCCGGCCGAGGTTACGCGGACAGCTCGGCCAGCCGGTGGTGACCGGCCCGCTCGGCCGCCGCGATGCGTTCCTGCGGCAGCGCCGCGCTCCACCACTCGCCCGCCGCGAGGTCGGCCGCCTCACGCAGCTCCACCAGCGCCGCACGCAGCCGGTCGCGCTCCGCCCGCCCCCGCGGCTCCCCGATCAGGTGCTCCAGTCGTTCCAGCCCGTCCCGTACGCGGGCGGCGGCCCGCCGGTCGGGCAGCACCACGCAGGCCAGCAACCCGGCGGCCGCCCCGAGGCAGGTGTCCAGCCAGCGATCGGCCACCAGCGCCGGCACCGGCTCCGCCCTCGCGAACTCGGTCATCAGCATGGCCATGGGGGCGACGAACACGCTGCCCAGCCAGTAGTTGCGGGTGATCGCCGCCTCCGTGACGAACTGCATGACCAGCACGGCCACGACCAGCGCCACCGCGCCCCACCTCGTCACGGGGACGATCAAGGTGAACAGGGCGACGCCCAGCAGGTTGCCCACCACGCGCTGGAGGGCTCGGCTCCAGGACATGGTGGTGTTCGCGGCGAACACGGCCGCCGCCGTCACCACGGCCCAGTACGGCCTGCCCACGCCGAGCGCCATCGACACCCACCCCGCCAGCACCGCCCCTCCGGCCACCATCACCACGACCCGCCACCAGCGCGCCACGAGCGCGAACGGCGAGCTCGCGGATCCCTTCCGTTCGACGTGCTCGGCGGCGATGCCCGTCAGCTCCGCCTGCTCGGCGTCCTGCGTCCGGGCGTCGCAGACCGGCGGCTCGGGGACCGGGCGGCCTTTGCGCAGCTCGTGCGCCCAGGCCAGCAGCATGCCGGCATCCACCCCACCGCCAGACCCCCGATCGCCGGACCCCAGATCGGCGGGCCCCAGATCGGCGGGCCCGCCGTCACCGAACCCACCGTCACCGAGCCCGCCGTCACCAGACCCGCCGTCACCGACGCGGGCGGCGGCCGACTCGGCCCGCACCAGCAGCAGCCGCAGCCCCTCGCGCCGATCGCCCGCACGGAGCAGCGTCTGCCACGCGGCGTTGACCGCCGTCGCCGCAGCATGGCGCGCCTGCTGGACGTCACCACCCCGCCCACCACGGGTGCCCTCGTCCCGGGCGCGCAGGAGCCGGGCCGTCGCCTCCAGAGCGCGGGCGACCGCGATGCGCTCGGGACCGTGCGGGCGGAGGAGCCCGGGCGCCATGCCCACCACCCAGGCCACGAGCCCGCCCAGCACCCCCAGCCCCACGTGCACGGGAACGTCGGCGAGGCGCTGCCCTGGAACGAAGGCGGCGCTGGCCGCGATGAAGGTGAGCACGACGTTCCCCGGCGGGCCGATCCTGGTCGCGTCGCAGGCCGCCTTGTGCACCCCCGCCAGCACGGCGGCGACCGCCACCCGGACGGCGACCGAGTCGGTGAGCGCCGCCGTGACGAGGGCGGCCGCGGTGCCCGCCAGCATCCCCAGCACGACCCATCCCAGCGCCCTGGCCCGGGCCGCGTACGGCAGGCCGTGCCCGTACAGGGCGCACATGGCCCCGGCGGAGGCGTACAGGGTCAGGTCCAGCCGCCCCGCCAGGAGCAGTGCGAGCAGGACCACGGCGAGTGCGGCCACCCCGCTGAGGGCGGGTTTGTGCCACAGGTCGCCGAGGGGCGCGAGGCGTAGCGCGGCCCGGACGGGCATGCGGACACGGGGCCTGAGCTGGTGGAAGGGAAGGGCACTCACCCAGAAAGCTTACCAGGTGTTTTACTCGTAAAATAATCCTCCATGGTGGTTCACCAGCCGCGATGGAGGGTGGAGGCGGGGACCGGCGCGTTGGACAGGCCCGGGGTGGGGCGGAAGGCGCGGGCCTGGGCGGAGGCGCGGCGGGCGGCGGCGCGGGACCCGGCGAGGTCCGCGGAGCGCCACATGTCCCACTGCGTGTAGGACGACGGCCCGATGCTGTCCACGGCGATCTGGCCGCTGATGCGGGTGATGTCCGAGGAGGCGACGAGGTCGAGGCCGATGCGCTGCATGATGGCCAGGGACATGCGGGCGGCGAGCACGCCCGCGCCGTCGGGGGCGCGGTCGGGCAGCGGGGCGTGGAAGACGTCGGTGGTGCCGTGATCGACGCGGCCGAGGTTCTCGGCCGCGATCCAGCCGAGCTCCTGGGAGATCGCGGTGGCCTCGGCGCGCAGCCACCGCAGCTCCTCCAGGTCGGCGGGTGAGATCCACACGCGACCGTAGATGCCGGCGTAGTGCGGGCTGCGGGTCAGGGCGGCGAAGCCGGGATCGGACCAGATGGACAGGCAGTCGTTCCAGCCGAGGTCGACCGCGGCCCGGAAGTGCTCGATCCCGCCCGGTACGTCCCCGGTCCGGCCGTGGAGGTCGGCGAGCATCGCGTGGATCATCGCGAGCCCCCAGCGCGGCCCCCGCCGCCACGCCTCCGGCAGCAGCGCCGTCAGCGCCTGCCGCCCCCGCATCAGGTCCCCGTGGACGATCGGCCGGCAGGCCGCGTACAACTCGTTGAAGCCGACTTCCATCCCCACCCCAGACCACCGCAGAACGACGCTTACTGATCTTTAGATAGCACTACCGGTGGGTGATCCGTCCACACTAGGGAAATCCCTAGGACACCTCCGGTGGCGGCCCTATCACTCCCGGTGAAAGCGTGCCGGTATTCGAGCGCGGAAGGGTTTCCGCGCGGACGACCGGAACGGGTGGACGAAGATGACCGAGCCCACGAGCGGCGTCGCGAAGCAGGAACTGGACGACTTCCTTCGCACGGCGGACAAACTCACACTCGACGACAGGAGACTCCTGGTTCAGCAGGCGCTGGTGCTCATCGAGCAGAACTACGTGCATCTGCCGCTGAAGGCCGCGATGCACGCGGTGAACCCGGTGCAGCGGCTGCGGCTGCTCGCCGTGCGCCTGAGCAGGCAGACCCCGCAGACCATGGGCCCGGAATGGCGCTTCCACGCGGAACTGTCCGAGATCTTCCACGCGGTACGCGACCTGCACACCAACTATCTGCTGCCGCAGCCGTTCTCCGGCAGGATCGCCTTCCTCCCGTACCTCATCGAGGAGCACTACGACGGCGAGCGCCGCCACTACGTGATCACCCGGACGCTGCAGGGCTTCTCCGCCCCCGGCTTCGGCCCCGGCGTCGAGGTGACGCACTGGAACGGCATCCCGATCGACCGGGCGGTGGAGATCAACGCGGGCCGGTTCGCGGGCAGCAACCCGGCGGCCAGGCACGCGCGCGGCCTGCAGTCGATGACGATCAGGCCGCTGCGCGTGCACGTGCCGCCGGACGAGTCCTGGGTGGTGCTCACCTACGTCGGCCAGGACGGGATCCGCCGCGAGCTGAGCGAGACCTGGCGCGTCGGCGAGAACCTGCCGCCGTTCGTGAACGCCGACGAGCTGTCCGTCGCCGCCACCGCCCAGGGCCTCGACCTCGGCGCGGACGAGATCTCCCGGGCGCTCAAGCTGCTGTACGTGCCCGAGGCCGTCACCCCGCACGAGAGCCTGGGCGGCGCCGAGCTCGCCGCCGAACCCGCCGAGGCAGGCGCGGACGTCCCCACCTCCATGCCCGGCTTCTTCCGCGCCAGGAGCGTCGTCACGCCGTCCGGCACGTTCGGCCACATCCGCGTGTTCAGCTTCAGCGTCAACGATCCCGACGCGTTCGTCCGCGAGTTCGTCCGGCTCATCGGGCTGCTGCCGCAGAACGGCCTGATCCTGGACGTGCGCGACAACGGCGGCGGGCACATCTTCGCCAGCGAGTTCCTGCTGCAGACGCTCACGCCGCGCCCGATCGTGCCGGAGCCGACGCAGTTCATCACGACGAACCTGAACCTGCGGATCTGCCGCCAGCACCAGGAGAACCCGACCGAGCAGATCGACCTCGGCCCCTGGTGCCCGTCCATGGAGCAGGCGCTGGAGACGGGCGCCGTCTACTCCGGCGCGTTCTCCATCACCCCGGCCGGCGGGGCGAACGCGATCGGCCAGCAGTACTTCGGCCCCGTCGTGCTGATCACCAACGCGCTCTGCTACTCGGCGACCGACATCTTCGCCGCCGGCTTCCAGGACCACAAGATCGGCAAGATCCTCGGCACGGACGACAACACCGGCGCGGGCGGCGCCAACGTGTGGACGCACGAGCTGCTCAAGCTCCTGCTCGAACTCCCCTCCCCCGCCCCCGAGACCCCCTACAAGCCGCTGCCGGGCGGGGCCGGCATGCGGGTCTCGATCCGGCGCACGCTGCGCGTGCACGACCTGGCCGGCACGCCCGTCGAGGACCTCGGGGTGGTGCCCGACTTCCGGCACCGGATGACCCGCAGGGACGTCCTTCAGGGCAACGAGGACCTGCTGGCCAAGGCCGGCGAGATCCTCTCCGGGCAGCCGGTGCGGCGGCTCGACGTGCAGGTCTCCGCCGCGCAGGTGACGCTCACGACCGCGCTCGTGGACCGGGCGGACCTCTACCTCGACGGCAGGCCCGCGGCGTCGGTGGACGTGAAGCAGCAGGTCACGACCGTGCCGGCGCCGGGTGCGGGGACGGCGCACGTCATCCGGGTGGAGGGGTTCCAGGGCGGCGAGCTGGTCGCCTCCCGGACGATCCTGCGGCCTTGACCGTTTCCTGGGGCCCCGCGTCCGTGCGGGGCCCCGCGCGGCTGCTGTAGAGTGATCAGCACTCGAATCAGCGCTTTCCAGAAGTACGCCGCAGAGCGGAAGCGCACACCCCGCGCCACGGGGTGCCGAAGGGGCGGCACGGTTCTTTGCCGTCTCTTCGTTCGGAGGAATTTCATGCACGTCGGCCTCGGCCTGCCCGTCACCGACCCCGAGTCGCTGCTCGACTGGGCCAGCAGGGCCGAAGCGGGCCCCTTCACCACTCTGGGCCTGCTCGACCGTCTCGTCTACGACAACCCCGAGCCGCTGGTCACGCTCGCCGTCCTCGCCGGCGCCACCACCAGGATCCGGCTCCAGACCGAAGTCCTCCTGCCGCCGCTGCGCGAGACCGCGCTGCTCGCCAAGCAGGCCGCGACCCTCGACCGGCTCAGCGGCGGCCGGTTCGTCCTGGGCGTCGGCATCGGCGGCCGGGCTGACGACCACGTGGCCGCCGGCACCGACCTGCGTACCCGCGGGCGCCGCATGGACGAGCAGCTCGCCACGATGCGGCGGCTGTGGGCCGGCGAGCCGTACGGCGAGGGCGCCGGCCCCATCGGGCCCGCACCCGCGCGGCCGGGCGGGCCCGAGGTGCTGATCGGCGGCTTCAAGCCCCGCGCGCTGGAGCGGGTGGCCCGCTGGGGCGACGGCTTCCTGGCCGCCGCGCCGCCCTCCTGGGCCGGCGGGCTGTTCGACACCGTGCGCGCCGCCTGGAAGGCGCACGGGCGCGACGGCTCGCCACGGATCGTCGCCCAGGTCGGCGCCGCCATCGGGCCCGAGCCCGTGATCGACGAGGCCCGGGCGGCGATGGGCGCCTACTACGCCTCGTCCGGGGTTGCGGACTACATGGTCGCGGGGATGCTCACCACCCCCGCCGCCGTCCGGGACGCCGTCGCCCGCCTCGGGGATCTCGGGGCGGACGAGGTCATGCTCTACTGCTTCGGCCGCGACCCCGGACAGGCCGACCGCTTCGCCGACCTCCTCTGAACCGGCCACATCGAGCGCGCCCGCACCAAGCCGCCCACGCTGAGCCCTCTGCGCCGAGCCGGCCGCGCTGGGTCAGGGATGGTCGCGGCGGGACACGGCCGTGTCCGCCTCGGCGACGAGGGGGCTGGCGCGGTGCCGCTGCCAGCCCGCCCGCAGGCGGCGCAGCTCGGCGTGCACGCGGGCCGACGCGATCAGCCGCATGTCGTCGCTGAGGCCCAGGACGGTGACCGCCGCCTGCTCCGGGTCGCCGGCCCGGAGGCAGGCGTGCGCCGCCCGCAGCCCGATCAGCACCCGCGTGCGCAGCTCGACCGGCCGCCGCGCCTCCATGGACGCGGTGAAGTGGCGGGCGGCGGTGGCATGGTCGCCGAGCTGGGTGAGGGTCAGGCCGATCTGGTGCTCCAGGGACTCGCGCCGGTAGTTGCCCAGCCACTCGGTCTCCGGCGGTGAGTCGGCGCGTTCGAGCTGGGTCTCGGTGCGGCGCAGCAGGTTCAGCGCGTCCCAGCGGGTGCCGGCCGCCGCGTGCGCCTCCGCGCGCATGCCGGTGATCCAGGCCAGCGTACGCCGGGGGCCGTGCCCGCCGAGGGCCGAGGCGGCGGCGTCGGCCAGCGCCAGCGCCTCGCCGTCGTGGCCCAGCTCGGCCGCCTGCACGGCCATGCTGCGTAAGGCGGTCGCGCGCAGCAGCAGGTCGCCGGCCTCGTCGGCGAGCCGCACCGTGCTGATGTAGTAGCGCTGGGCCAGGACGTTCGCGCCCGCGTCCATGGCCATGTACGCGGCCAGGTAGCTCAGCTCGGCCGCCGCGGTGAACAGGTCGGGGCGGGTGCGGCCGCTCGCCCGGTGCAGCAGGGGTGTCACCTCGCGCGACAGGTAGGCGGCGACGGCGGCGCGGGCGTGGCCGCCGCCGTACTGGTCGTCGAGGTCGGCGAAGGCCGCGGTGGCGGCGCGCAGGCGGGCCACGTCGCCGGCGCCCGCGCGGGAGGCGTGGCCGGGCACGCTCGGGATGCCGCGCCTGACGGCCAGGCCGGACAGCGCGGCCAGCGTGAACGTGCCGGCGGTCAGCACGGTACGGCGGTTGAGCAGGTCGTCCTCGCCCAGCGTGGCCAGCCGGGCGACGGGGTCGCCGCGCCAGGGGTCGTCGGCGGGCGGGGCGACGGCGGGGTCCGGCCAGCCGAGGTGCCGCGGGGAGAGGTCCGGCCGGTCGAGCCGGCGGCGGAACGCCTCCACGGCGGCGTGCACCGCCTCGGGCCTGGGCACGGTGCCGGTCAGCCAGTGCCCCACCGCCGAACGGTCGTAGTGGATGCGCTCGCCGCTCTCCGCCGCGACGGCGTTGACGTGCTGCGCGGTGGCCGCGTGCGTCCAGCCGGCCTGCTCGATCAGCGCGGCCAGGGCCCGGTTCACGACGGGACGGGTGCGCCGTGGCGGCATCTCAGCTTCACATCGCTTCACATCGCGGTGCCCTCGACGATGCGCCGTACGCAGCGCACCGTCAAGAGAGCGGACGGTGACGTGACCGGCGGACGGCGAGGAGGCGGAATGGCGGGGATGGACGGCGCTGCGGCCGAGGTGGCGAACGCCGAGCTGCTGGCCGCGCTGGCGGGCAGGCCACTGGTCGTCGTCGACCGGTACAGCACCGCACTGCGCGCCGGGTACACCGGGCCGATGCCCATCGAGGCGCTGCGCCCCGCGCTGGGCATCGGCTGCTACTCGGCGTGGGACCCGGCGCTGCCCGGCATGGTCGTCGCCGCGGAGGAGCACACCGGCAGCCGTTCGGTGCCCGAGCGGCGCGGCTGGCTGCGGCGCGTACGCCACGACGCCGCCCGGCACCTGGTCAAGCTGGACCGCCCGCCCGTCATCGCGACCTGCCACGCGGGCGCGGAGCTCCAGGAGCTGGCGGGCGCAGGCGGCACGGTCGCGGCGATCGACGCGGGCGTGCGGGCCACGATCGAGGCCAGGCACCTGTTCGACGACCTGCTGCGGGCGGCCGGGGTGCCGGCCGTGGCGCGGATCCGCTGCGTACCGTTCGAGCGGCTGCCGAGCCTGGCGGAGCTGCGGCGCGCGGTCGGCTCGGAGCGGGTCGTGGTGCAGGCGGGCGGCGTCTCCGGCGGGCGCGGCACCGTGATCGTCTCGGGCGACGAGGACATGGCCAGGGCGGCGCGGCTGCTGGGCCCGTACCGGGTGGCGGCGTACGTGGACGGCTGGCCGTGCGCCGTCACCGCGCTCAGCGTCCCGGACGGCGCGGGCGGGGTCGGCGTGTACGTGGACCGGCCCTCGCACGAGACGACGGGCGTCGCCGAGCTGGGCGCGGGCCCGCTGCGCGGCGCCGGCCACGACTGGTCGCGCCCGTGGCCGGTGCCGGCCGCCGCGCTGCTCATCGAGTGCGCGGAACGCATCGCGCTCTGGGGCTGGCGCAGGTACGGCGTCGCCGGGCTGTTCGGCCTGCGCGGGCTGCTCACGCCGGGCGAGCGGGTCTACCTGTCGGCGATCAGGTGGCGCTGCGACGAGAGCACCGAGGTGTCGGCGGTCAACCAGCAGGCCGTCGGCGTGCCCCCGTTCGTGGCGGCCCACCTGGTGGTGATGCTGGGCGGGCGGGTGAGCTGGCTGGCGGACCCGCAGGAGTTCAACCACGTCAGCCTGCTGCGCGCGACCCAGCGCGGCGGGCCGTTCTGCATGCGCCTCCGGCTGCGCGGCCGGTCCGCCGTACGGGTGGCGGCCGGCCAGGGGCCCGGCGTCTACCGGCTGGACCGCGACGACCACCCGCGCTGGGTCCGCCGCGCCGCCCACCCATCCGACGCCCGCGCCGATCAGGGCGAGTTCCTGCTCGCCGGCCTGCCGGCCGCGGACGTGGTCTGCCATCCCGGCGCGGACCTCGCCACGATCGAGGCCGTCACGGACGGCGCGACGCGGCCCTTCCACGGCCCGGCCGCCGCCTCCCCGTTCACGCGCCGGGTGTCGGCGGCCGTCGAGCGCCTCTTCATCCCCTGCTGAGCCGCGCCGCTCCAGCCGCCCGGGCCGCTGCGGGCGCCCGGACGAGCCGCTTCGTCTCGGCTGCTCAGCGCAGGCCGATGGCGCTCTCCCAGAACCAGTTCCACCGGATCTCGTCGCGGAAGCGGGCCGCGCCCGCCTCGTACAGCACGCCGATCGCGCCGTTGCCGATGAGCGTCAGGTCCGAGTACCCGGCGTGGTCCCCGTCGATCCGCACGCCGGCGTTGTTGACGGTGCCGTTGTAGTCGCGCCAGGTCGCGCCCTCGTCGAAGGAGGAGCGCACGTTCATGCCCACCGCGTTGTTGTCGGTCTTGGGGGTGGCGGGCGCCGACAGCAGGATGCGGCTGTAGCCGGCGGTGTCCCAGCGCTGGCGGAGCAGGGCGGGGTGGGTGGGCGGGGCGGTGATGGCGCCGTCGGCGCGGAAGCCGCCGTCGAACGTCAGCCCGCCGTCCCTGCTGACGCCGCGGGCCAGGCCGTGCACGGAGGTCTGGTCGTCGGGGACGGCGCCGTTGCGGGCGATCACGAGGATGCTGCCGTCGGACAGCTCGGCCAGCGTCTGCTCGCCCAGCTTGAGCACCGACTTGTCGTACGTGGCGGTCGCGCCGATCTTCCATGAGCCGCCGTGGTCGTCGCTGTAGACCAGCCGTACGCTCTGCCGGCTCCCCACGGCGAAGTAGACGGGCACGACGAGCCGGCCCGCGTGGTCGCCGCGCGTGAGCTGGATCCCGTGCCCGGGGCCCGTGGCGAACCAGTCGCCCGCGCCCGCCGGCGCCTTGATCACGCCGGACAGGTCGTCGGGCGCCGACCACGTCCGCCCGTCGTCGGTGCTGACCTGGACCTTCGGGACGCGGGGCGTCGTCTGGGTGGCGGTCGGCTCGGAGGTCGTGAACAGGAACACCGGACCGGTCGAGTCGGCCACCACGGTCGCGTTCCCCTGGAGTGCCGCGCCCGCCGTGCTCGCCAGCACGACCCTGCTCGCCTCCCAGGTCACGCCGTTGTCGGTGGAGCGGCGCATGACGACGTCGAACGCGCCGTGGTCGGCGCAGTTGTTCCTGTTGCGCCGCTCGGCGAAGGCGAGCAGCACGTTCCCTGCGGTCTTGACGACGGCCGGGAGCCGGTAGCAGGTGGTGACCCTGGCCCCGGTGGCCGGGTCGGTGCTGGTGAACTGCTTCCACAGGGTCTGCTTGTGCCAGGTGTGGGTGGGCGGCTGCGCGGCCGCGGCGGGCGAGGCGGTGACCGCCACGGCCACGACGGCGGCGATCGCGGCGCCCACCGTGCGTAATCTCAGCATGATCTCCTCCATCTCGCAGACGATGATCCCCGCGCGCGCCGCACCACCAACTTCCCGGATCAGTAACCGACGGTGAACCGCCGCTGAACGTGGCGGGGCAGCTCGGCCTCGTCGAGGACGGCGACGGCCAGGTCCTCGGCGGAGATGTCGCTGGTGCCGTCCTCGCGGACCAGCACCTGGTCGCCGCCCACCCGGAACCTGCCGGTACGCCCGCCGGGCTCGACGCGGCCCGCCGAGGGGCTGAGGTAGGTCCAGTTGCGGTTGGACAGGCGGTAGAGCCCCAGCGCCTCGCGGTGGGCCAGCACGACCTTGACGTACTCCTCCGGGACGCCGAGGTGCTCCGGCAGCCCCTCGGCGAAGCCCTCGGTGTCCACGACCTGGAGCCCGGGGCGTACCTCGAGGCTTCCGGCGCCTCCGACGACGATCAACCGGGCGGCGGGGTGCGACTCCAGCGCCTGGAGCAGCGACCGGGCGGCGGCGGGCAGCACGTGGGCGTTGGCGATCGTCTCGGCGATGTCGCGGCCGGCGTTGAGGGCGTTCACGATCACGTCCAGGCCCGCGATGGCGGTGGTCACGCCGGGGACGTCCAGGACGTCGGCGACGCGCCACGCGACCTCCCCCGCTTCGGCGGGGAACCGGGAGCCGTCCCTGGTGAACGCGGTGACGTGGTGCCCCCGGCCTACCGCCTCCGCGACGATCCGCGACCCGATGACCCCCGTGGCGCCGAACACTCCGATGCGCAATGAAACCACTCCTCTTGGTACGGCGTTCAGTTGCTGAACGGCGTGTAGTAAGTGAGCACAGCTTAGACACTGAACGCGGTAGGGTGTCAACGTGATCGAGGGGAGCAGGCGGGAACGGCTCCGGGCCGAGACGGCCAGGGAGATCAAGGAGACGGCCATGGCGCTGCTGGCCGAGGGCGGTCCCGGCGCGGTCACGCTGCGGGCCATCGCCCGCCGGATGGGGATGACGGCCGGAGCGCTGTACGGCTACCACGCCACCCGCGACGACCTGCTCACCGCGCTCATCGACGACGTCTACACCGGGCTCATGGACGAGATCGACCAGGCGTGCGGCGCGCTGCCCGCCGGGGACACCGCCGGGCGGCTGCTGGCGTGGGCGGAGACGTTCCGCGGCTGGGCCACCGCCAACCCCGAGGGGTTCCGGCTGGTCTACGGCGAGCCGGTGCCCGGCTACCGGCCGCCGCCCGGAGGGCCCGCCCCGGACGCGGAGCGCCGCGCCTGCGCGGGGCTGGTCTCGCTCGTGGCCGCGGCGTGGCCGCACGCCGCGGGCCGGCAGCCCCCGGGCGGGCACGACTGGTCCGACTTCGGGCCCGGCCTCGCCGACGAGGTCCGCGCGTCCCATCCGGGGCTGCCGCCCGCCGCCGTCGCGGTGGCGCTGCGGGTGTGGGGGCGCATGCACGGGCTCGTCGCGCTGGAGGTGCACGGGCATCTGCGTACGCAGACGCGGCATCCGGAGAAGCTGTACCGGGAGGAGATCCGCGACCTCATCGCCTCCCTTGGGTTGTCCCCCGACCGGTGATCCGGCCGGACCCGGTCAGGCGGTGAGGACGCGGGCGAGGGCTCGCAGGGTGTCCAGCGAGGTGCCGGGTGGCGGGGAGACGCGCAGGACGGGCTCGCGCAGGTGCAGCGGGGCGCGGGCCGTGGGCACGACGCCGACCAGCAGGGACGCCTCGGCTGCGCGGGCGGCGGCGCGCTCGGCCGTGTCGCCCGGCGGCGGGGTGAGCGTGACGAGGGCCGAGGGCTCGTCGAGCGGCTCGGCCACCCGCCAGCCGCCCGCCCCGTCGAGCAGGCCGCGCGCCGTGCGGCCCAGGTCGGCCAGGTGGGCGTGGACGGCGGCCGGGCCCAGCGCGTGGTGCTCCTGGACCGCGACGCCGAGCCCCACCCTGACGGCGATGGGCCCCTCCGAACTCTCGTAACGCGCCGCCCCCTCCACCGGCGCCACCTCGCCGCACCCAGGCGCTGCCCCGCCCCGTGTCCGGGCGCCGGTCTCCGGCCACGGCTCGTCCCAGGCGGCGCCGGGGTCCGGAGGGAGGCCGGTCCAGACGTGGCCGCTGAGAGTGGGGGCCGGGGCGTCCATGGACGGGGACGGGGCGGGCACGATCAGGAAGCCGGTGCCGCGCGGGCCGGCCAGCCACTTGCGGGAGGTGCCGACGTAGGCGGTGGCGCCCGTGCCCCGGACCTCCACGTGCCCCAGCGACTGGCAGACGTCCAGCACGAACGGCACCCCCGCCGCCCGGCACAGGGCTCCGATCTCCGCCGCCGGTTGCACGACGCCGTGGTGGGAGCCGAGGTGCGAGACGACCACCAGATCCAGCCCCGACGCCAGCCTGGCCCGTACGCCGTCGGGGTCGATGCGGGCGTCACCGTCCACCGGCAGCTCCACGAGCCGCCAGCCGTGCCGGATCGCCAGGCGGCGCAGCAGCATCAGCGTGCTGCCGTACTCGGTGCGGGCGCAGCCGACGCGGCTGCCCGGCCCGAGCCGCCAGCCGCCCAGCAGCGCCGCCATCGCCGCCGTCCCGCTCTCCAGAAACGCCACCTGCCCCGCCCCAGCCGCACCTCCCGCCCCCACCGGGGCGGCGTCGTCCGGTCCGGGGCCGACGAGGGCGGCCAGGGCCGCGCGGGCGGCGGTGAGGTCGGGGACGGCGCCGTAGCCGCCGCGTTCGCGTTCCAGCCGCAGGTGCGCCGTCATCGCGTCGAGCACCCGATCGCTGGGCACGTTGCACCCGGCCGCGTCGAGATGCCCGGGCGGCACCACACCCCGCGCCGCCCGCCACCTCCCGGGCACCGCCTCCACCCCGAGCCCGCCCCCGAGGTCGGAGCCGGGGCCGGGAGGGGTGCCGGGCGCGGGACCGGGTGCGGGTGGCGGGGTGCGGGTGGTCACGCCTCGGCCAGGATCAGGGCGAAGTCCTCCGACGGGTCGGTGTAGTGGCGGCGGACCCCGAAGCCCGCCGCCGCGAGCTCCGCCCGCAGCCCCTCCGCCCGGAACTTGGCGCTGATCTCGGTCCGCATCTCCTCCCCCGCCTCGAACGACACCGCCAGCCCGAGCCCGCCGACCCGCACCCGCATCTCGCGCGTGGCCCGCAGCCGCATCTCGATCCAGTCGTGCCGCTCGTCGTACAGGGCCACGTGCTCGAACGCCTCCGGCTCGAAGTCGGCGTCCAGCTCCCTGTTGATCACGCGCAGCACGTTCCTGTTGAACTCGGCCGTCACCCCCGCCGCGTCGTCGTAGGCGGCCACCAGCCGCCCCCTGTCCTTCACGAGGTCGGCCCCGAGCAGGAACGTGTCCCCGGCCCGCAGCGTGGCCCGCAGCTCCTTGAGGAACACCGCGCGGGCGGCGGGTTCGAGGTTGCCGATGGTGCCGCCGAGGAAGGCCACCATCCGCCGCCCGTTGCGGGGCAGCAGCGCCAGGTGGCGTTCGAAGTCGGCGCACACGGCCCGTACGGCCAGCCCCGGGTAGCGCCCGGCCAGCCGGTGCGCGGCGGCCTCCAGGGTGACGGCGTCCACGTCCACCGGCGTGTAGCCGCGCAGCCTGCCCGCCGCCGACAGCGCGTCCAGCAGCAGCACGGTCTTCTCGCTGGTGCCCGAGCCCAGCTCGACCAGCGTGTCCGCGCCGGAGACGGCCGCGAGGTCGGCGGCCCGCGCGCGCAGGATGGCCAGCTCGCGCCGGGTCGGGTAGTACTCGGGCAACCGGGTGATACGGGAGAACAACTCGCTGCCGGCGGCGTCGTAGAACCACTTGGGCGGCAGCCACTTGGGGCTGGCCGTCAGGCCGGCGGTGACGTCGTGTTCGAGGGCCTGGCGCAGGTAGTCGCGGTCAAGATGGCTGATGACGCGCACGGTGGACTGGGTGACGGGCACGAGGCCTCCTGGAGACGGGTTCACAACGGCTGGACGGTCACGTCGTCGCGGGTGACGGTCAGCAGGCTCCGCTCGGGTACGGCCTGCCAGCCCGGCAGGTCGTCGAGCGGTTCGCTGGCCACCAGCACGCCGTCGTGGAGCCGGTGGTGGAACAGGGTGTCGCCCCAGACGGTCGCGGCGATGGCCGTGCCGTCGGTCGCGAGCAGGTTCAGGCGGGCGGCGGGGTCCTTCTCCCCGGCCCGTACGACGACGTCGGCCAGCGCCTCGCCCAGGCCGGCGCCGGCGCGCCCGCGCTGGAACACGGCCCCGGCGACCCAGGCGGCGTCGCACGTGCTCTCGGCGGCGTCGCAGAGGTCCTCGACCGCGTCGCGGGCGACGCGGCCGTTGTGGCTGAGCAGCCAGGTCCGGTCGGTGAACGGCGCGGTGGCGCTCTCCTCCACCGGCATGCCGACGGTGGCCGAGCGCACGGCGGCCAGCAGGCACGTCGAGCGGGCCACCGCGGACAGCCCTGGCAGGTTGGCGTCGGTCCAGATGGGCACGGAACGGCGGTAGCGCACCGGCTCGGGGCGTCCGGGGGCGTACCAGCCCATGCCGTACCCGTCGGCGTTGATCAGCCCGGCCCGCTGGCGGCGGGGCGCGTACGACTGCTTGAGGAGCCCGTGCTCGGGCTCGTCGATGAGCGAGGCGAGCGGGCGCTCGGCGCCCAGCCAGGCGGCGTGCCTGCACATCTCAGACCAGCTCCGATCGGGCGCAGCGGAAGCCGGTGAAGATCTGCCTGCGGATCGGGTAGTCCCAGTTCCTGAACGTGGTGCGCACCGCCGCCGGGTCGGCGGCCCAGGAGCCGCCGCGCAGCACGCGGTACTCCTCGCCGAAGAACACCTCGCTGTACTCCTTGTACGGGAAGCTGCGGAACCTCGGGTACCCGTGGAACCAGGAGCCGGTCCACTCCCACACGTCCCCGATCAGCTGCTCGGCCCCGTAGGCGCTGGCCCCCGCCGGGTACGCGCCCAGGGGGGCGGGGTGGGAGGCGCGGTGGCCGAGGTTGGCCAGGTCGGGGGTGGGGTCGGCCTCGCCCCACGGGTAGCGCCTGGACCGGCGCGCCACCGGGTCCCAGCCGCACGCCTTCTCCCACTCGGCCTCGGTGGGCAGCCGCTTGCCCGCCCAGCGCGCGTACGCGTCGGCCTCGTACCAGCTCACGTGCTGGACGGGCTCGTCCATGGGGACGGGCTCGACGCGGCCGAAGCGGGTGCGGTGCCAGGTGCCGCCGTCCCTGGTCCAGAAGAGCGGGGCGGTGATGTCGCGGCGCTGCCGCCACTGCCAGCCCTCGGGGGTCCACCAGCGCGGGTCGTCGTAGCCGCCGTCCTCGATGAACGCCAGGTACGCCCGGTTCCCGACGGGGAGCCGGTCGATCCAGTAGCCGGGCAGGTCCACCCAGGTGGCGGGGCGCTCGTTGTCGTAGGCCCACGGCAGCGTGTCGGTGCCCATGAGGAACGGCCCGGCCGGGACGTGCACCTCCTCGGGGCCGGCGGCGCGGCCCGGCGGCAGGTCGCCGTCGCTGACCAGGCCCGGCTGCCCGGAGAGCTGCAGGGTGGCGAGCATGGTCTCGTCGTGCTGGTGCTCGTGCTGGATCACCAGGCCGAACACGAACCCGTCGCGGTGCAGCGGCGACGGGCCCTCCAGGTCGATCGAGTCGAGGACGTCGAGGACGCGGCCGCGTACGCCCTCGATGTAGCCGCGGGCCTCGGCGGGGCGCAGGAACGGCAGGGTGGGGCGGTCCTTGCGCGGGGTCTTGAAGGCGTCGTAGATGTCGTCGATCTCGGGGCGGAGCGGGGTGATGCCGGCGGCGGCGCGCAGCACCCAGAGCTCCTCGTAGTTGCCCACGTGGGCCAGGTCCCAGACGAGGGGGGACATGAGGGGTGAGTGCTGGCGGATCAGGAGGTCGTCCTCGGCGGCCGTGTAGGCGAGCGAGCGGTCGCGCACCGCGATGAGCTCCCTGGCGATGCGTTCCTTGATGTCGTTCATGCGCGTCCTTCGTGTCCGTGGTCGTGCGTGGGGCCGTCGGGGTCGTGGTGGTCGAGCCAGGCCGGGTGCCTCGCCGCCTGGTCGATCAGGACGGCCGCCGGTGAGCGGCCGGTGCTCACGTGCCGGTCGGCGAACGCGGCCACCGCGCCGGTCAGGGCGGCGCCGGCGCCGAGCCGCGGCAGCGCCTCCAGCGCGGCGCGGAAGCACGCCTCGGCGGCGGTCCTGAGCCGCGGGTCCGCCAGCCCGCACCGCGCAGCTCTGTCCCATTCCTCCTGGTACGGGGCTCCCTGCCGGGGCTCGACGGCGGCCATCGCGACGTCGCCGGCGTGGTCGTCGGTGATGAGGGCGTGGGTCACGGCCACGCACACCGGCCAGGTTTCCGGATGTTGCGCGTCCAGGTAGCGGATCTCCAGCCAGCCCCGGGGCCTGACCGGCGGGAAGACGGTCGTGGCGTGGTAGGCGAGGTCGTCCGGCGTGGGCCGTCTCCCGCCGCCGCCCTCCAGCCAGTCGCGGAACGTGGAGCCGTCGCGTACGGGCCGGTAGCGCTCGGCGTCCTCCCGCACCAGCATCAGCCGCGAGTCCAGCAGGTACGCGGCCCAGTCCGCGACGGGGTCGCCCGTGACCGGCACCGGCCGGGTCCTGGTCGGGTCGAGGTTGTTCCAGACGTCCTGGCGCCCGGACATCCACCCGTACGGCCTGCCGCCGCTCAGCGGGGAGTTGGCGAAGGCGGCGAGCAGCACCGGCCCGAGCGCGTGTGCCCGCTCCCACCGGACCGCCGGACTGCGCCCGAAGTCCAGGTTGACCTGGATCGACGCGGTGGAGCACATCATCAGCGGCCCGTACGGCGCCCCCAGGAACTCGGCCATCGCCTCGTAGCGGGGCAGGCCGAGCTGGCGGCATGGGGGGCGTACCGGGTCGAGCCCCACCCCGCCCAGCGCCAGCCCGGCGGCGCGCAGCCCGTCGCGCACGACGGCCACGTCGGCGGCCAGGCGGGCCACCGTGTCGGGCAGCGGCCCCGCGGGCCCGGACAGCTCGACCTGGCCGCCCGGTTCGAACGTCACCCGGCTGCCGCCGGGCAGCTCCTCCGGCAGGGCCCGCCGGGTCCGCTCCATCGGGACGTGAGCGCCGGGGTCCGCCCGGTCGAAGACGAGGAACTCCAGCTCCACGCCCACCCGGTCGCCGGCGGGGCGGAAGCACCGGTGTGCGTAATCCGCCACCTCCGTGGCGTCGCGCAGCGGCGTGCTCTCGGCCGTTACCCCGATCATCGTCTCCCCTTCGCCGGCGCCGCGGATCGTGCGCACGGGACTACAGACCCGGGAGGGGCGCGATCGTTACACCTGAATTTCCGCGTAACGGTCGGGACGCGCGGGGCACTGTGTGACATGGAGGAGGGTTCGCTGGGCTGCGCCGAGGTGCTGGCCCTGCTCACGGACTACCTGGACGCGGCGCTCCCGCCGGGGCGGCACCGGGCGGTCGCGGCGCATCTGGGGGCGTGCGAAGAGTGCTCGGCGTGGCTGGCGCAGGTGCTGGCGACGATCGCGGCCTTGGGCTGCCTGCGCGACGGGGTCATCTCGGCGCAGGTGCTGGCGGCGTTGCGGGAGAGCTTCGGGGAACGGTGCCGGGGCGGGGGTGTCACGAATGATGGCGGTGGCGCTCGCGGAAGGCGGACATGAGCCGGTCGCGTACGGGCGCCGACAACTTCTCCGGCGGCTGGTCGCCGAGGACCTTGATGGTGGCGCGGAACTGCTCGAAGTAACGCCCGCACCCCTCGCAGCAGGACAGGTGCGCCCGCATGCCGTCGCGGGACGGCTGGTCGAGGGCGTCCTCAAGGTAGGCGGTGAGAAGTTCCGCCAGCTCGTCGCAGGTGAACCGCTTCACGACGTTGACCGCCCTCGTCTCTGGGATGAACCGTTTCACTCATTGTCGCCGTTGTGCGGGCCCGGTGGGGCCGCGCGATGTCATTCGGGCTGTTTGACGGACTCGTAGTAGTCCGCCAGCCAGCCGCGTACCGCCGTGCGGGCGCGATGCAGCAGGACCCGCTGGTTGGCCGCGGAGATCTCCAGGATCTCGCAGACCTCGTCGGAGGTGCATCCCTCCACGTCGCGCAGGGTGATCACGACCCGCTGCCGGGGCGGCAGCCGGCCGAGGGCCTCGGCGATCAGCGCGCGCACCTCGGCCGCCAGCGCCTCGCCCTCGGGCGTCGGCCAGGCCGCCGCCAGGTCGGCCTGCCCGCCCCGCGCCGCGCCGAAGTCGCGGAACGGGCCGCCGTCCTGCTCGAAGGCGCTCCACGGCAGCGTGCGGCTCTCCCGCACGCCGCGCTTCTTCGCGGTGTTGACCAGGATGCGGAACACCCACGTCTTGATCGAGGCGCGCCCCTCGAAGCCGTCGATCCCGTCGACCACCGCCAGCCAGGTGTCCTGCACGACCTCCTCCGCGGAGTGGTCGGTGGACACGTAGGACCTGGCGACCCGGAGCATGCCCCTGGACCAGGTGTCGAGCAGCGCCGCGAACATCGCTTCGTCGCCTGCGCGCAGGGCCGTGACGACGACGTCATCCGGGGGCAGCCCACCGCCCTCGAAAGACCCCACGATCGCTCCCCCTCCGGTCGGCCGCTGGGACGTCTCACCTCTGAGGAGCCGGGCCCGAGCCCGGCGCCGCCCCACTGCGGGACGACACCGCTCAGGTTAATCTCCCCCACTGACGTTTCCCCGGGCTCGGGGTGTGTAGCCACGACCGGGCGGGGTCTTGGCAAAGCCGTCCCCAAGCTTCGGCCGTCCGGCGTGGCGGGAATCCGGGGTGACGGGAAGGGACCCCGCGAGCCGGGTCAGCGCTCGCCCGCCGGTTCCCCGACCGGCTCGGGCCGCGCGGAGGCGGCGCGGACTCGGTCGCGGCGGTTGGCCAGCAGGCTGGTCACCGTGACGATGACCAGGACCGACACGATGACCAGGAGCGAGGCCAGGGTCGGGATCTCGGGCACCCACGCCCAGACGCCGTGCGCCCAGTGCAGGACGAGCTTGACCCCGATGAAGGCGAGGATGACGCTAAGGCCGTGGTTGAGGTGGCGGAGCCTGGTCAGCACGCCCTGGAGGACGAAGTACAGCGCCCGCAGCCCCAGCAGCGCGAAGGCGTTGGTGGCGAAGACGAGGAACGGGTCCTCCGTCACCCCGTACACGGCCGGTACGGAGTCCACGGCGAAGACGATGTCCGTGCCCAGGATCGCGACGGCGGCCAGCGCCAGCGGGGTGAGCGCGAGCCGGCCGCGCTCGCGGACGACCAGCCGCGAGCCGCGGTAGTCGTCGGTGACGGGCACGAAGCGGCGCACGAGCAGTACCGTGCGCATGGAGGAGATGTCCACCTCGTGCCCGCCGCCGCGCAGCACGTCCTTGACGATCTTGCCCGCGGTCACGATGAGGATCGCGCCGAACAGCAGGAACGCCCACGTGCCGCTCTGCAGCGCGGCGGCCCCGAGCCAGATGAAGACGACGCGCAGGACGAGCGCGCCGACGATGCCGTACAGCAGCACCCGCCTGGCCAGCGCGGGCGGCACCGCGAAGGCCGCGAGCAGCAGCATGAACACGAACAGGTTGTCCACCGACAGCGACTTCTCCACCACGAACCCGGTGAAGAACTCCGCCGCCACGCCACCCCCGTGGGCGGCCCACAGGTAGCAGCCGAAGAGCACGGGCAGCAGCAGGTAGAAGACCGACCAGCCGACGGACGCGCGCACGCTCTCCTCGCGCGGGCGCCGGGTGATCAGCAGGTCCACCAGCAGGAGCAGCGACAGGGCCGCCACCGTGACGGCCCAGAGCGCCGGTGAGGCGATGGTGCGCAGCTCGACGGCATACGAAAGTGTCCCCGCGGACATGGAATCCCTCCCTCGAACAGTTCCGGCCGTTCGAGGTCTCCTTCACCCAGCGGGCGACCGTCCGGGAACGTGCGGGACGTCCGTATTGACCGGGCCGGCTCTTGAGAAGTACTCCCCTCGCCGGTTCAGACTAGAGCAGGCGGGGACTTCCCCTGACCGCGAGATGACTCCCGGTCCGTGCTTGACGGGACAATTGAATGAAATTTTAAATTCGGTCATGGGACGCATCGCGGGAGTCACCGCCGCGGAGACGCGCGAGCGCTTGCTGCTCGCCGCCGCCGAGGTCTTCGCCGAGCGCGGCTACGACGGCACGCGCGTGGCGGACATCGCCGCCGCCGCGGGGGTGAGCAACGGCGCCCTGTACGCGCACTTCGGCTCGAAGGCCGGGCTGCTCGTGGCCGCTCTGCGCGCGCACGGGCGGCACCAGCTCGCGAGCCTGTTCGTCACCGACCCCGACCGGTCGGCCACGGAGCTGCTGCTCGCCATCGGGCGCACGCTGACCCGCCGGCGCGACCCCCTCGGCTACCTCGTCGTGGAGGCGCTGGTCGCGGCGCGCAGGGACGAGGACGTGGCCGGGCCGATGCGCGACTACGTCGCCGAGCGGGCCACCTGGATCGCCGACCTCGTACGGGTGGCGCAGGGCGACGCCGAGCTGGACCGCGAGCTGTCGCCGGACGCCGTGGCGCACTTCTGCCTGCTGCTCGGGATGGGCAGCGCGCTGGTCAGCCCGGAGCTGCACGGGGTCGGCGACGAGGAGTGGGCGGCGCTGCTGTCGCGGATCGTCAAGGCCCTGGCCCCGCGGGAGGAGCCCGGAGACTGACGCGGCGGGCGGCGAGGACAATCGACGGCCGCTCTGGAAATCACGGGCGCGGTGGTGTTCGCTGACGGCGACGTTCCTCTACGCGAGGGAGAAGCCATGACCACCCCGCCGCACCCGCTCGACCCGCTGACGCCCGAGGAGATCGCCGCCACCCGGACCGTGCTGGCCGCCGCCGGGCTGATCAAGGACACCACCCGCTTCGCGTACACCGGGCTGG